>NC_013595.1 GCF_000024865.1 Streptosporangium roseum DSM 43021
TAGGTTATCCACGAATCCACAGCCCCTTTATCCACCGCCGCCCCGCCGTCCACAGGATGTGCACTCAGCCTCCCCCGCACTGCCACTAGGCTGTGGACAACGTCTTGTACACAGCTGTGGACAGGGCTACTGTCGGCCCTCCCAGACCTTCTCTCCGCTGCCGGAACGCGTCAGGCGGCAAGTGCGGGGCTGTGCACACCGTGTGGATTCAATGTGGATTCCAGGCAGCGCCCCCGCGGGGCCACGGGTAGGCCGGCATGTGGATAACCAGGGGAATCCGATGCGCCCGGCGATCATCGGTGTGGATAAACAGATCGCGGTGAGCTCACGGGGGCCGCGTCGGAGGAGGTGGACCGGGCAATGGATGCAATGGACCTCGGCGCGGTCTGGGCGCGGGCGTTGGAGAACTCCCTCAACGAGAGCGTCCCGTCCCAGCAGCGCGTCTGGCTCAGCATGACCCGGCCCTTCGGCCTCATGAACGACACGGTGGTGCTCGCGGCCCCCAACGATTTCGCCAGGGATGTCCTGGAGGACAAGCTCCGTCCCCTGATCAGCCACGCGCTCTCCCAGGAGTTCGGCCGCCCGATGCGGGTCGCGGTCATGGTGGACCCCAGCGCCACGGGCTCCGACTCCGGCGTCGCCTCCCGCCCGGAGTCCTATCCACAGGCGCCGCCGACGAGTTATCCACAGAGTGGCGGGCCGCAGCAAAGTTATGCACAGCCGGTGACCTCCCAGCACCACAGTGCTTCCGGGGCTCAGCATCCCTACCCGGCTGCCGGGACCGCGGCCCCGCCGTCCACCGAATATCCACAGCATCAGCCACAGGCCCAGCCGTTCTCCTATTCCTATCAACACAGGGATGAGCAGGCGCAGCCGTACCTCCCGGCGGAGCCCTCTCCCGCCCCGCCGCCGGCGGAGCAGGGCGGCGGATACGGCCGGGGCGGATACACCCCGCGGCCCTCTCCTCCCTCGCGCTCGGAACCGGACACCTTCGAGCGTCCCGCGCAGAGCCCGGGCGCCGGCGGAGTGCACAACCGATGGGACAGCCGCGGCAGCCGCACCCAGGGGGAGCCCGCCCGGCTGAACCCGAAGTACACCTTCGAGACCTTCGTCATCGGCTCCAGCAACCGCTTCGCCCACGCGGCCGCCGTCGCGGTGGCCGAGGCGCCGGCCAAGGCCTACAACCCGCTGTTCATCTACGGCGACTCGGGCCTGGGGAAAACCCACCTGCTGCACGCGATCGGCCACTACGCGCAGAGCCTCTACGACGGCGCGCGGGTGAGATACGTCAGCTCGGAGGAGTTCACCAACGACTTCATCAACTCCATCCGCGACCACAAGGCCGACGGCTTCCGCAGCCGCTACCGCGCGGTCGACATCCTGCTCGTGGACGACATCCAGTTCCTGGAGGGCAAGGAGCAGACGCAGGAGGAGTTCTTCCACACCTTCAACACCCTGCACAACGCCAACAAGCAGATCGTCATCTCCAGCGACCGGGCGCCCAAGCAGCTCGTCACCCTGGAGGACCGGCTCCGCAACCGCTTCGAGTGGGGCCTGATCACCGACGTCCAGCCGCCCGAGCTGGAGACCCGCATCGCGATCCTGCGCAAGAAGGCGATCCAGGAGGGCCTGGCCGCCCCGCCCGAGGTGCTGGAGTACATCGCCAGCCGCATCTCCACCAACATCCGCGAGCTCGAAGGCGCCCTGATCAGGGTCACCGCGTTCGCCAGCCTCAACCGGCAGTCGGTCGACCTGCAGCTCACCGAGGTCGTGCTCAAAGACCTGATCACCGAGGACGCCGGCTCCGAGATAACGGTCGCCACGATCATGGCGTCCACCGCCGCCTACTTCGGCCTGTCGATCGACGACCTGTGCGGCGGGTCGCGCTCGCGCGTCCTGGTCACCGCCCGGCAGATCGCCATGTATCTGTGCAGGGAGCTCACCGACATGTCGCTGCCGAAGATCGGCCAGCAGTTCGGCGGACGCGACCACACCACGGTCATGCACGCCGACCGGAAGATCCGCTCGCTCATGGCGGAGCGTCGTTCGATCTACAACCAGGTCAACGAACTCACCACGAGGATCAAGCAGCAGTCGCGCAATGGATGAGATTCCCTCCACCGTGATGCACAGGCTGTGGAAAACCTTGTGGATCAGTGGTACGGACGTGTCAGCCGGAGGCGATCGGCGCGTCCGACCATGATCATCGCTGGTCCGGGGGGTTCCGGACGTCTCCGAAACCTGGGGACGAATCTGGGGAGAACCTGGGGAGAACTCGTGGACAACCTGTGGACGCCCTGTGAAGAGAGTTTTCCACAGGGACAAAACGACTCTCTACCCCGTGGAGAACCTGGGGAAACCTCGTGGATAACCGGTGGACGAAGACACCAAGATCTGGGGACGGCCTGTGTGTACAGCTCGGTTCTCCCCAGGCCCTTGAGTTCTCCACATCGTCCACCCACAGGCCCAGTGGATGGAAAAACTATACTTGACCTGCGAAAACAACGGTCTTCCACAGTTTCCACAGCCCCTAATGCGATGACCCCTTGTATCTCTAACTAGAAAACCCAAGACCCATAGAGGGGTTCCGGGGAGCGCATGTGCGGGACAGTGCACACTCGAACCCAAGGCACCGAGCGAAGAGCGCTCAACACACAGGAGGCAGATCCACGTGATGTTCCGGATCGAGCGAGACGTGCTCGCTGAGGCGGTCGCATGGACGGCACGCAGTCTTCCGGCGCGTCCCTCCGTGCCGGTGCTGGCCGGCATGCGCCTCGAGGTCACGGAGAAGGGGCAACTCAAGCTCTCCGGCTTCGACTACGAGGTCTCCGCCGAGGTGACCCTCGAACCGCAGAGCGGCGAGGCGGGCGTGGTGCTCGTCTCGGGCCGGCTCCTCGCCGAGATCACCAGGGCGCTCCCCGCACAGCCGGTGGACTTCGTCGTGGAGGGCGCGAAGGCGGTCGTCACCTGTGGCAGCGCCCGGTTCACACTTCTCACCATGCCTGTGGAGGACTACCCCTCCCTGCCGACGATGCCCCCGGCCGCCGGGCGGGTGGGCAGCGACGTGTTCGCCTCGGCCGTCGGTCAGGTCGCCGTGGCCGCGGGCAAGGACGACACCCTGCCGATGCTGACCGGCGTGCGCATGGAGATCGAGGGCGACACCGTCACCCTCGCCGCCACCGACCGCTACCGCCTCGCCGTACGGGAGCTGAAGTGGCAGCCGGGCCAGCCCGACTTCTCGGCGATCGCCATGATCCCCGGCAAGACCCTGGCCGACGCGGCCAAGGCCCTGGGGAGCACCGGCGCCGAGGTCGAGGTCGCGATGAGCTCCGTCGGCGGCACCGGAGAGGGCATGATCGGCTTCTCCAGCGCCGGCCGCCGCACCACCACCCGCCTGCTCGACCCCGAGTTCCCCAAGTACCGCTCGCTGCTGCCGACCGAGTTCTCCGCCCGGGCGGATCTGTCCACAAGCGCGTTCGTCGAGGCCGTCAAGCGCGTGGCCCTGGTCGCCGAGCGCAACACCCCGGTCCGGCTGGCCTTCCGCGGCGACGAGGTCGTCCTGGAGGCGGGCAGCGGGGACGAGGCCCAGGCGGTCGAGGTGCTCCCGGTCGACTTCGAGGGCGACGACATCAACATCGCCTTCAACCACCAGTTCCTGCTCGAGGGGCTCGGCGCGATCGACTCCGACGTGGCCCGCCTGCAGATGACCACCTCCACCAAGCCCGCGATCCTCACCGGCGGCAAGCACGTGGACGACGGGGGCGTCCCCGACTACCGCTACCTGATCATGCCCATCCGCCTGTCGAGCTGACACCCTTGTCCCGGAGCGGCCGGGAGGACCCCGGCCGCGGGCGCGAGGCGTCACCGGGAGAGGCGGACGGGCATGACCATGATCAAGGCGTGTCTCAACGGGAGCAGGAAGGCCGGGGAGCACCCGGCCCTTCCCCTGACACCCCTGGAGCTCGCTGAGGCGGCCCGTGAGGCCCGTGAGGCGGGTGCGGCGGCCGTGCACATGCATCCGCGCGACGAGGCGGGCAGCGAGTCACTCAGCGCCGTCCACATCGGTGCGGCCGTCCGCGCGGTACGGCGGGCCTGCCCCGGCCTCCCCGTCGGGGTGAGCACGGGGCTGTGGATATCGGGCGGGGACGTGGAGGCGAGGCGCGAGGCCGTGCGCGGCTGGGCCGCGCTCCCCGCGCGTGACCGGCCGGACTTCGCGTCGGTGAACCTCTCCGAACCCGGCTTCTCCGACCTGTGGCATGATCTCCGACGGCTCGGCGTGGGGGTCGAGGCCGGAGTCTGGTCCGTGGACGACGCCGACGCGCTCGCCTCGACGGGGCTGGAGTGCGTGCGGGTTCTCGTCGAGATCATCGGAGGCTCCGCCGACACCGCCGTGTCGCGCGCGCACGCCGTGCTCGGCCGTCTGGACGAGCTCTCCGTCCCCGGCCCCAGGCTCCTCCACGGGGAGGAAGGACCGGCTTGGATACTTGTGGACGAGGCAGGGCAGTTGGGCCTGGCCGCGCGCATCGGTCTGGAGGACGTCCTCCACAGCCCTGTGGGTGATCCTGTTGACGGAAACGCCGATCTGGTACGGCTTGCGCTGGCACGCCGGGTGTAGGTGGATGATGGAACCCTGAAGGGGGTGCTCGTATGCAGATCGGCATGGTCGGACTGGGCAAGATGGGCGGCAACATGGCCGAGCGGCTGCGCCGCGGAGGTCACGACGTCGTCGGCTACGACCGCGATCCGGCGGTCAGTGACGTCTCAAGCCTGAAGGACCTGGTGGACCGGCTCCAGGAGCCGCGCGCGGTGTGGGTCATGGTGCCCGCGGGAGCGCCGACCCAGGCGACGGTCGAGGAGCTCGGCAACCTGCTGTCGGCCGGCGACATCGTGATCGACGGCGGCAACTCGCACTATCTGGACGACCAGAAGCACGCCGCCGAGCTGGGGGCCAAGAAGATCGGCTTTGTCGACTGCGGCGTCAGCGGCGGGATCTGGGGCCTGGAGAACGGCTACGCGCTGATGGTCGGCGGCTCCAAGCCCGACATCGAGCGGCTGATGCCGATCTTCGAGACCCTCAGGCCCGAGGAGGGCGGCTTCGTCCACGCGGGCGACGTCGGCGCCGGCCACTTCGCCAAGATGGTCCACAACGGCATCGAGTACGGCATGATGCAGGCCTTCGCCGAGGGCTGGGAGCTGCTTGAGGCCTCCGACGTCGTGACCGACGTGCCCGGCGCCTTCAAGAGCTGGCGGCACGGCACGGTCATCCGTTCGTGGCTGCTGGACCTGATGGTCCGCGCGCTCGACGAGGACCCGGCCCTGGCCGAGCTGAAGGGCTACGCGCAGGACTCCGGCGAGGGCCGGTGGACGGTGCAGGCGGCCGTGGACCACGCGGTGCCGCTGCCGGTCATCACCGCCGCGCTGTACGCCAGGTTCGCCTCCCGGCAGGAGGACTCCCCGGCCATGAAGGTCGTCGCGGCCCTGCGCAACCAGTTCGGCGGGCACGCCGTCACCGCCAAGGAGGGCGAGTTCGCCAAGGGCGCCGACGCCCCCGGCGCCGACGTCGTGCCGCCGGTGGAGGTCGACAAGTAGGCGACGGCACCACCGTCTCCCCGTACGGCCCGCACCCCTCCCACGAGCGCGGGCCGTACGCCGCGCGCAGGCCGGTTCCGGCCCGCCGGCCAGGGGCCCCTCCCGCGGGGCGCGAGCCGTACGGTGACGAACACCTCGGAGTCGGGATCGGCGTGCTCCCGCGGGCGCGAGCCGTACGGTCGCCCGCTCCCGCAGCAGGGCACGGGCCCGCACGGGGCCGGGCTCGTCCACAGGCGCGGGCCGGGCGGACGCGGCGAGGCCCCGGATGCGGGCGTGGCCGACTAATCTTCCTGGGGTGCATGTCGCCAACCTCTCCCTGACCGACTTCCGGTCCTACGACACCGTCGACCTCGGCCTGGAGCCCGGTGTCACGGCCTTCGTGGGCCCCAACGGGCAGGGCAAGACCAACCTGGTCGAGGCGCTGGGTTACGTGGCGACGCAGTCGAGCCACCGGGTCGCCACCGACGGGCCGCTGGTGCGGCAGGGGGCGGCGCGGGCGATCGTCCGGTCCGTGGTCGTGCGGGAGGACCGGCGGGCGCTGATCGAGCTGGAGATCAACCCGGGCAAGGCCAACCGGGCCAGGCTGAACCGCTCGCCGGTCTCCCGCCCGCGCGACGTCATCGGGCTGCTGCGCACGGTCCTGTTCGCCCCCGAGGACCTGTCCATGGTCAAGGGCGACCCTTCGGAGCGGCGCCGCTACCTCGACGACCTGCTGGTCGCCAGGACGCCCCGTTTCGCCGGGGTCCGCGCCGACTACGACCGGGTGCTCAAGCAGCGCGGCGCGCTGCTGCGCACGGCGGCCCAGGCGCGGCGGGGCGGCCGGAGCGGGCGGCGGGCCGACAACGACGCGGCGTTCGCCGCGGCCGGCGCGGGAGACCCACTGAGCACCCTGGAGGTCTGGGACGCCCATCTGGCCAGGCACGGCGCCGAGCTGCTGGCGGCCCGCCTGGAGCTCGTCGAGGCGCTGCGGCCGCTGGTCGCCGCCTCCTACGCCGCCCTGGCGCCCAACTCCGCTCCCGCCGCGCTGGAATACCGCGGCACGCTGTCCACCGAGGAGGGGAGCGACCGCGCGACCCTGGAGGAGCGGCTCCGCGCCGGCCTGCTGGAGGTCCGCACCTCCGAGATCGAACGCGGGGTCACCCTCGTCGGCCCGCACCGCGACGACCTGTTCCTCGGCCTGGGAGAGCTGCCCGCCCGCGGCTACGCCAGCCACGGCGAGTCGTGGTCGTTCGCGCTGGCGCTCCGGCTGGCCGCCTACGACCTGCTCAGGGCCGACGGCGGGGATCCGGTGCTGATCCTCGACGACGTCTTCGCCGAGCTGGACAACCAGCGCCGCGGCCGGCTGGCCGGGATCGTCGCCCCGGCCGAGCAGGTGCTGATCACCGCCGCGGTCGCCGCCGACGTCCCCGCGGAGCTGGTCGGGGCCCGGTTCGACGTCACCGAGGGGAGCGTGCACCGTGTCCGATGAGAGGCCGCCGGATTCCGGCCCGGCGCCCTCCGGGGACGCCCGTCCCGCGTCGGGCGGGCCGGAATCCATCGGGGCCGCCCGCCCCGCGGCGGGCGGCACGCCGCCGGAGCCCGGATCGGCGAAGAGCGCGGCGGCCAAGGGCGCCGCGCTGGCGAGGGAGAAGCTGGCCCAGGCCAAGGCCGACGCCGCCAAGAGGGGGCAGCTTCCCCGCCGGGAGCCCCGGCGCAGGGCGGCCGGGCCGCGCAGGGATTTCGGCGACCCCCAGCTTTTCGGTCGGGCCATCACCGACCTGCTGGCCGACCGCGGCTGGGAACAGCCCGTGGCCGTGGGCGGGGTTTTCGGCCGCTGGCACGAGATCGTCGGTCCCGATCTGGCCGCGCACACCAAGCCGGAGACCTTCGCCGACGGCGAGGTCCTGGTGGTCGCCGACTCCACCGCCTGGGCGACCCAGGTGCGGCTGCTGGCAAGAACCCTGGTCAGACGCCTGAACGAGGAGCTCGGGGACGGAACGGTGCAGCGGGTGAAGGTGCGCGGCCCGCAGAACGGCCCGCGTCCCAGTGGCGGTCTGCGGGTCACCGGGAGCCGCGGCCCGGGTGACACCTACGGCTGATCGACTGGCCAGAAACGGATCAGCGGCCCTTCTGGCGCGACGACCCCCCTCCGTGTAGGGGGATGCTTAAGTGGAGGGTCGACGCGCGACAGAGCGTTCTAGAGCCCGTCAATGCCACATCATGCGCTCTGAGCCGCTAGAATGAAACTGAATTCCGGACACGTCCGTTTGCGTGTCACCCCCGGCACGTAAGCCGACTCCCCTGGGTGAGCGCATCGGGGCATTCACGACGGTGACGGGCACGGCGGGGCTGAAGTTCGCTCCCGCTGCATGTCCGCGGCAGGAGGATTCCGCACTTGTCCTACGACGCTAGCTCAATCACCGTCCTCGAAGGACTCGAGGCGGTCCGTAAGCGCCCAGGTATGTACATCGGCTCGACCGGCGAGCGCGGTCTCCACCACCTCGTCTACGAGGTCGTGGACAACTCCGTCGACGAGGCGCTGGCCGGCCACGCAGACCGCATCGAGGTCACCCTGCTCGCCGACAACGGCGTGCGGGTCGTGGACAACGGCCGGGGCATCCCGGTCGGCATCGTCGAGGCGGAGGGCCGCCCGGCCGTCGAGGTCGTCCTCACCGTGCTGCACGCGGGCGGCAAGTTCGACAGCAAGTCCTACGCGGTCTCCGGCGGCCTGCACGGCGTGGGCGTCTCGGTGGTGAACGCCCTCTCCAGCAAGCTGGAGGTGGAGATCCGCACCGACGGGCATCACTGGCAGCAGAGCTATGCCGAGACCCGGCCGCTCCACCCCCTGGTCAAGGGGGAGGCGACCGAGGAGACCGGGACCTCGATCACCTTCTGGGCCGACTCGACGATCTTCGAGACCACCACGTGGAACTTCGAGACGCTCTCGCGCCGCTTCCAGGAGATGGCCTTCCTCAACAAGGGCCTGACGATCTCCCTGCGCGACGAGCGGCCCGACCACATCAACGGCGAGCCCAAAGAGGCGACCTACCACTACGAGGGCGGCCTGTCCGACTTCGTCAAGCACCTCAACTCCAAGAAGGAGCCCGCTCACGTCTCCGTGATCGACTTCGAGGAGAGCGGCGAGGGGATCTCGGTCGAGATCGCCATGCAGTGGAACAACTCCTACAGCGAGTCGGTCTACACCTTCGCCAACACGATCAACACGGCCGAGGGCGGCACCCACGAGGAGGGCTTCCGCGCGGCGCTGACGTCGATCGTCAACCGCTACGCGCGCGAGCAGAAGTTCCTCAAGGAGGGCAAGGACGACAACCTGGCCGGTGAGGACATCCGTGAGGGCCTCACCGCGATCATCTCGGTGAAGCTGGCCGACCCGCAGTTCGAGGGCCAGACCAAGACCAAGCTGGGCAACACCGAGGCCAAGTCGTTCGTCCAGAAGGCCTGCAACGACCACCTGCGCGACTGGTTCGAGCGCAACCCCGGCGAGGCCAAGGACATCATCAACAAGTCCCTGCAGGCCTCCCGCGCCCGTCTGGCCGCCCGCCAGGCCCGCGACCTGACCCGGCGCAAGTCGCTGCTGGAGTCCGGTTCCGGTCTGCCCGGAAAGCTGGCCGACTGCCAGTGGAGCGACCCCGAGAAGTGCGAGCTGTTCATCGTCGAGGGTGACTCGGCGGGCGGCTCGGCCAAGGGCGGCCGCGACTCCAAGTTCCAGGCGATCCTGCCCATCCGAGGCAAGATCCTGAACGTGGAGAAGGCGCGCATCGACAAGGTGCTGCGGAACACCGAGGTCCAGGCGCTGATCACCGCGATGGGCACCGGCGTCCACGACGAGTTCGACATCACCAAGCTCCGCTACCACAAGCTCATCCTGATGGCCGACGCCGACGTCGACGGCCAGCACATCAACACGCTGCTGCTGACGCTGCTGTTCCGCTTCATGCGGCCGCTGATCGAGGCCGGGCACGTCTACCTCTCCCAGCCCCCCCTCTACAAGATCAAGTGGGACCGCCGGGGCGAGGACGCCTCCTACGCCTACTCCGACCCGGAGCGCGACGCGATCATCGCGGACGGCATCGCCCGCGGCAAGCGCGACCCGCGCATGCACGACGGCATCCAGCGGTTCAAGGGTCTGGGCGAGATGAACGCCTCCCAGCTCTGGGAGACCACGATGAACCCCGAGACCCGCGTCCTGCGCCTGGTCACCCTCGACGACGCCGCCCAGGCCGACGAGCTGTTCAGCGTTCTCATGGGTGAGGACGTCGAGGCCCGCCGCTCCTTCATCATCAGGAACGCGCGAGACGTCCGATTCCTCGATGTGTAGCGGTAGCCGTACAGACTCTTCTCTGAAAGGGATCCACCACCCGTGACGGATGTGAACACTCCGCTCGTAGAGCGCATCGAGCCGGTCGACATCCAGTCGGAGATGCAGCGCAGTTACATGGACTACGCGATGTCCGTCATCGTGTCCCGTGCGCTGCCCGACGTCCGCGACGGACTCAAGCCGGTGCACCGCCGCGTGCTCTACGCCATGTACGACGGCGGCTACCGCCCCGACCGGGGGTATTTCAAGTGCTCGCGCGTCGTCGGTGACGTCATGGGCTCCTACCACCCGCACGGCGACTCGTCGATCTACGGCACCGTCGTACGGCTGGCACAGCCCTGGGCGCTGCGCTACACGCTGATCGACGGCCAGGGCAACTTCGGATCGCCGGGCAACGACATGCCGGCCGCCATGCGATACACCGAGTGCAAGCTCGCGCCGATCGCCATGGAGATGATCCGTGACATCGACAAGGACACTGTCGACTTCCAGCCCAACTACGACGGGCGTTCCCAGGAGCCGCTGGTCCTCCCGTCGCGGTTCCCGAACCTGCTGGTCAACGGGTCGGCCGGGATCGCGGTCGGCATGGCCACGAACATCCCGCCGCACAACCTGCGCGAGGTGGCCGACGGCGTCAGGTGGGCCCTGCAGAACCCCGAGGCCTCCGACGAGGAGCTGCTCGAAGCGCTGATCGCCCGGGTCAAGGGCCCCGACTTCCCGACCGGCGCGCTGATCGTCGGCCGCCGCGGCATCGACGACGCCTACCGGACCGGCCGCGGCTCGATCACGATGCGGGCGATCGTGGAGGTCGAGGAGGACGCCAAGGGGCGCCAGTGCCTGGTCGTCACCGAGCTTCCCTACCAGGTCAACCCGGACAACCTGGCGCTGTCGATCGCCGAGTCGGTGAAGGAGGGCCGGATCACCGGCATCGCCGACGTCCGCGACGAGAGCTCCTCCCGCGTCGGCCAGCGCCTGGTGATCGTGCTCAAGCGCGACGCCGTCGCCAAGGTCGTCCTGAACAACCTCTACAAGCACACCCAGCTCCAGACCACCTTCGGCGCCAACATGCTGGCCCTGGTCGACGGCGTGCCCCGGACCCTGCGGCTGGACCAGTTCGTCCGCCACTACGTGGCGCACCAGATCGAGGTCGTGGTCCGCCGGACGCGCTACCTGCTGCGCAAGGCCGAGGAGCGCGCCCACATCCTGCGCGCGCTGCTCAAGGCGCTTGAGCGGATGGACGAGGTCATCGCCCTCATCCGGCGCTCGCCGTCGGCGTCGGCCGCCCAGGGCGGCCTGATGGCGCTGCTGGAGATCGACGAGATCCAGGCGCAGGCCATCCTCGACATGCAGCTGCGCAAGCTGGCCGCCCTGGAGCGCCAGCAGATCACCGACGAATACGACACGCTGATGGCGCACATCACCGACTACCAGGCGATCCTGGCCTCGCCGGAGCGCCAGCGCACGATCGTCTTCGACGAGCTCTCGGAGATCGTCTCGAAGTACGGGGACGAGCGGAAGACGGAGATCATCGCCTACGAGGGCGACATGTCGATCGAGGACCTCCTCGCCGAGGAGGACATGGTCGTCACGATCACCCGCGGCGGCTACGCCAAGCGCACCAACACCGACCTCTACCGGGCGCAGAAGCGCGGCGGCAAGGGCGTGCGCGGCGCGCAGCTCCGGCAGGACGACATCGTCGACCACTTCTTCGTCACGACGACCCACCACTGGCTGCTGTTCTTCACCAACAAGGGCCGGGTCTACCGGGTCAAGGCCTACGAGCTGCCCGACTCCGGCCGGGACGCGCGCGGCCAGCATCTGGCGAACCTGCTGGCCATGCAGCCCGACGAGGTCGTCATGGAGGTGCTGGACCTGCGTGACTACGAGGTCGCGCCGTACCTCGTGCTGGCCACCCGCAGCGGTCTGGTGAAGAAGACGCGGCTGTCGGAGTACGACTCGCCGCGTTCAGGTGGCCTGATCGCCATCAACCTGCGAGAAGATGACGAGGTGATCGCTGCCAGGCTGGTGTCGGAGGAGGACGACCTCCTTCTGGTCTCCCGCGGCGCCCAGTCCATCCGCTTCACGGCCTCCGACGAGGCCCTGCGCCCGATGGGCCGGGCGACCAGCGGTGTGATCGGCATGCGTTTCCTCGGCGGGGACGAGCTGCTGGCGATGAACCGCATCGGCGACGGCGACGACGTGTTGATCGCGACCGAAGGCGGGTATGCCAAGCGCACCCCGGCCGATCAGTACCCCGTCCAGGGACGGGGCGGCAAGGGCGTCCTGACTGCCAAGATCGTCAGCGCTCGTGGCAAGCTGGTTGGTGCTGCCATGGTCAGGCCGGAGGACGAGGTTTTCGCGATCACGTCCGCCGGCGGGGTTATTCGGACCAGCGCAGGGGAGATCAAGCAGTCCGGTCGCCAGACCATGGGGGTACGTCTGATGAATCTCGCAGAGGGGGACAGCGTCGTGGCTCTCGCCCGTAATGCCGAGGCGTTGGAGACCGAGCACAACGATGCGTTGGAGACCGAGCAAAACGGGGAAGGGGAGTAGCCTGTGTGCGCTCAGGCCAGACCAGGTCCACGTCCGGCCTCCTCATCGACACGCGACCAGGTGACGGAGAAGATGGACAAGGCCACTGAAGCGGACGCCGTCGATGTGGCCGAGTCCCCGGCTGACGGTAGCAAGCCCACGCCGGAGACCGATAAATCGGTAACCGACGACTTCAAGGGCAGGCAGAACGTGACAGCGATCGAGGACGGCAAGCCAAGCGACTCCACGGTGCGCATCCGCCCGCGGTCCGCGGAGACCGACAGCTCCTCCTGGGCTCCGGGAGGCCTGTCGTCCCCCGCGCCTGAGGCGCCGGGCAGGAAGGCGGCCGACCCCTCTCCCCGGGCGCCGCGCAAGGCCCACCTGGTGCTGCGCCGGATCGAGCCCTGGTCGGCCATGAAGTTCAGCTTCGTGGTCTCCCTGGTCTGCTTCGTCGTGCTGTTCGTCGCGGTCGCGGTGCTCTACATGGTGCTGTCCGGCCTGGGGGTGTTCGACAACATCATCCAGACGGTGAACCAGCTCACGACGGCCGACGGCAAGTCCACCAGCGGGGTGGACGTCGCCTCCTGGTTCGAGCCGGTCCGCATCCTCGGCTACACCGCTCTGATCGGCGCGGTGAACGTGGTGCTGATCACCGCCCTGTCCACCCTCGGCTCGGTGATCTACAACATCGCCTCCGACCTGGTCGGCGGCGTGGAAGTCACCTTCAGCGAGGCCGAGTAGGTAACCGCCGCCGTGTCCCCGGTCTCCGGGCCGGGGACATGGCGCAAGCGGGTGCCGAAACAGGGTAAGCTTTTCCCTGTTCGAACGGACGGGTTCGCCTCCAGCAGGCGGATGCGATACCGTTCTCTCTCGTAACGAGGGGCTATAGCTCAGACGGTTAGAGCGCTTCCCTGATAAGGAAGAGGTCCCAGGTTCAAGTCCTGGTAGCCCCACACAGTTCAGAGGCCATTTCCTGTTAGAGGAAGTGGCCTTTTTGATCTTCCGGGTGGCCAAGTGAGTGACTAAGCCTTTCTGGCCTCACCGGGAAAGATCAGGTTCATCGCCTCCGCCCCTTCCAGTAGCACAGGGCGGAGCTGCTTCCGGTAGACCTTCTCCGTCACCACGGTCCCCTTGTGGCCGACCAAGCGGGAGATGTTCTCCAGCGCGACACCGGAGTCCGACAGCAGCGAGACGAAGCTGTGCCGCATCTCCCGGGGCGTCCACTCGTCGGGGTCCAGGTCGGTCCTCTTGAGGATCACTCGGAGGCCCGGCGCACGTTGGCCGCGTCCAACTCGGTCCCCTGCTTGCCGGCGAAGCCGAGGTCGTTTTCCTCCCACAGGTCTCCCGCCTTCCTCCGCGCGAGCGCCTGCCGCTCACGGTGTCCGCGCAGGGCGTCCACACACAGCCTGGGGAGAGCGAGCGTCCGCCGGGACTTCTCCGTCTTGGTGTCTCCCCCGGCCCGTACCGAACGCCACACCATGATCGACGGTGGGACGGGGGATCCGCGTCCGGCCGGCTGTCCAGGTCCACATGCGCCCACGTGAGCGCCCGCAACTCCTCGGTCCTGGCACCGATGAGCAGCGACACCACGACGTAGGCGTACAGGTTCGCCCCCTCGGCCGCCTTGAGCACCGACGCCGCCTGGTCGAGCGTCAGCGACTTCGAGGGACGCCCTTCCCGTCCTTTGGGGATCTCGCACAGCATCACCACGTTGCGCTTGGCCTTCCTCATTGATCGGTCACCGTGAGGTCTTCCACCTGACGATCGCCGTCGAGCTAAATGGTCCGCCGCAGGAATGCCCGACCGCCGCCCTCACACAGCTCGTAGACCGTGGCCCAGCAGGCACATGTCCATGCTGTCGGCCGCACCCTCTCCAAGGCCCGATACGGCTTGCGCCAGTCCAGCCTTACGTGATCGCGCTGAGCCATCACCAAGTGGGGACTCACACACTCCTCAAGCGGCATCATGGCGCGCTCTCCGCGACCGGAGAGGACATGGGACGCGTCTTGCGGAGATCGGCGTAGCGCGCAGCGATCCGGCGAGCGGCCGTCGCCGGGTGGTCTGCAAGGTGGGCTGCGTATTTCCTTCGATCGGTATGGGATGAGTAGTCCCCGTTCCACCACAGGAAGCGGGAGCCGTCGGACCAGACGAGTAGATCCACCCACACACTGAGCAGGGCTGCCCCGTGCCCGTGGTGGAGGTCGGCGGTGATGCCGAGGTGTCCAAGCTCCACGCGCAGATGCTGCATCGCCCGCAGAGTCGGATCGGCGGTCGTCGGAACCCGTGAAGTAATCATCACGTTCAGCTAAGCCGTCGCGTTCTGGCAGGGCACGATGACAACAGGAGATAGCCAGGGGGACGACCGTATCCGCGAATATCCGGAGGTGGGCGAGTGGGCACCCCAGGAACACCCCCCGAGTGGGCCGCACGGCTGCGCGAGAAGCGCAAAGCCAAGGTCGGCACCGTGGCGGACATGGCCCGTCGTCTCAAAGAAGCCGCAGGAGAGCAACGCGGCAGGCTGCCCAGCATCGACGACCTCACCCGCACCATCCGGGGATGGGAACGCGGCGACCACTACCCCAGTGAGCGCTACCGCCTGCTGTACGCCCGCGCGCTGCGGACCACCGAGGCCGAGCTGTTCGACCTCGCCGAGCGTCCCAGCGTTCCTGTCCCCGCGCTGCCCTTGCCGTCCGTCGCACCCGACGCCGATCTGTTCGAGCGGATCGCCCGCAGCGTGCAGCAGCCCAGCCGGGTGGATCAGCGGACCGTGGACTGGCTGGCGATCTGCCTTGCCGAACACCGCAAGGTTGAAGACACCATCGGCGCCCGTCCGCTGCTCGGGATCGTGCGCTCCCAACTCGGCGTGGTGGTCGAGTTGGCCCAGCACGCCCGTGGTTCGCTGGCCGACACGGTGGTTGACCTGGCCGCGCAGTACGCCCAGTTCGTCGCGTGGATGTCCTTGGACGTCGACGACCAGGCCGCCGCGCTCGCCTGGTACGACCGCGCTCATGACTGGGCGTTGGAGATCGGCGATGTGAACATGGCCACGACCACGCTCAGCATGAAGGCCCACCAGGCGTGGAGCGCGGGCAACGCTCGCAGGTGCGTACGGCTCGCCGACGCGGCCCGCCGGCACGACGGCCAGGTCACGCCCGGCGTGCGGGGGATGGCCGCGCAGATGGCCGCCCGAGGTCACGCGCTCGCAGGCGACGCCCGGCCCGCCCGCACGCTGCTGGACGAGGCCGAGGCGCTGATCCGCCAGGCCGCCGAGCACGCCGACGACGAGCCGGTGTGGATGTACTTCTACGACGAGACGTGGTTCCGCCTCCAGCGCGGCATGACCGAGCTGCAGCTCGGCAACTGGTCCAAGGCGATCGATCTGCTGACGGACGGTCTGTCCGGCCTGCCGGAGAGCTACAAGCGTGATCGCGCCTGGTACGGCTCATGTCTGGCCAAGGCCCACGCCGAGGCCGGGGACGCGGCGGCGGCCGTACAGGTGAGCCTGCCCATCATGGCCGACGCCGTCGCGCTGAACCGGCACGCCCGTAAGGAACTGATCGACGTCGCGGCACTGATCACAAACCGCAGATCTCCTCAGGGCGGTCTTCTGGAGGAAGCTCTTGCGGCCGCAGACCGTAGGAATGGTTGAAAATATTGATCACTCTGTGGTGGCTACGGCGACGAGGAAAGGCTGATCAAGTACGTCTGCGGTGAAGGAGACACCGGTGATCTCGCTTGCGAGAGCGAAGGCGCTGGCGATCGGGTCATCAGGCATCGAGTCATCGGAAGTGAAAGGCCCCAAGCCGACACGGGCCATCACGGCTTCCCACCGTTTCGGATCGACACCCGTCCGGTACTGGGGTGAAAGGGGATCGAACCGCACGATCACGTCGCGGTTGATGACGTGTACGAACTCATCGGAGGCATACTCATGTCGGCTGACTGACACCACCTCGGTCCCCTCCGAGAGACGGTTCAGTACGTTGGGATAGGTAGGGACCCGCCAGCCCAAGGGCTCGACGAGTATGGCCCAGTTGCCGAGCTTCACGGCACCGACGTAGTCCGGGGCGTCACCGCCTGTACTTATCCACTGTTCTACCGCGAGTTCGTTGAACTCGTCGAAGGTCATCTCTTTGATCGTGATCTCATCCACTCCGAGGCGAGCGAGCACCTCAAGCGGGGGAAGACCCCGAATGAAAGAGATACAGAAGATGTCATCCAACGGCCCTTCGTCTGAGAGCCAGTGGAACTCTGCGGGGGATGACGTCATCCTCACTCCTTTTGATCATGTAGACGACATGATCGCGGTCACGTCCAGCGGAATGGTGTACGAGTATCCGGTGCCGGGGCTGAGGCCGGGGTCGATCGGCGTCAAACAACGCGGCTTCGCCGGGCTGGAAGGTCAAAAGCGCAGCGAGGGGTGGGTGGGGGCCGGTTCTTCCGTGCGGCCGGTGTCTCGTGGTCCGGGGGCGGTGCTCAGAGGGGGCGCCGTTGGGCGGGTGGGAAGGCCTGGGGAGGGGCGGTGGTGGGCCGGGCGAGGCGGAGCAGGTATCGATGAGCCCCGGGAGCGGCAGTGATCAGGGTTTTTCCTTGATCTGTTGGAATTGGCTGTCCGTAGCGCCGCTAATCCCAACAGATCAAGGAAAACTCCCGCACCGCCCCTCCGTAGGGGGGAGCATTCCGTACGGCGCCGCGCGGATGGGCCGGTGCCCGGGCCACCCCACCTGCCCCTCGCTGTGCTTTTGACCTTTCACCCCGTACGGCGCCGCACAGATGGACGCCTCCTGGGGCGGAGCGGAGGCGTGATCGACAGACGGGTGACTGGAAAGGTGTCGCGCCCACCGGTCCTGATCGCCTGTGCCGGCTCGTCGACACCCTGCTCATCCGTGAAATCAGGTCCCGCTCTTGGGAATTGAACCCCTAGGGGGTATGTTAAAGTCGCAAACCGAGATACCCCACCGGGGTACATGCGAGAGGAGAATCCCATGTGCACGGCATGCGCGTGCGGCACCCAGGACAGCACCGCCGCCCAGGTGGAGATCACTGAGGGCAAGGTCTACACAGTCAGCGGGATGACCTGTGGCCACTGCGTCTCGTCGGTCTCCGCCGAGGTCGAAAGCGTCGGCGGCGTGACCGGCGTCCAGGTCGACCTGGCCACCGGCCTGGTCACGGTCAGCGGGACGGGCTTCTCCGACGAGGAGATCCGCGCGGCGGTGGAGCAGGCGGGCTACACGCTGGCCGGCGCCTCACCCGTCGGCGCCTCCTAGAGAAAGGCGCGTCCCGGGGAAAGCGTCCCGGAGAACAGGTGGTGGGCGCGCATTGGCGTGCACGCCCACCCGCGGGGCCGGTCCGACTCGAATCACACCCAACCCCCACAACGCATCCTGCCACCCGGCGGGACGCGAGAAACCAGGAGTGCGGCATGAACGCCGTCAATCCACGCAGGTGGCAGGCACTCATCGTGCTCGCCGCCGCGCAGTTCATGGTCATCATGGACACCTCCATCATCGGCGTCGCCCTGCCGGACATGCAGCGCGACCTCGGCTTCTCCCAGGGCAGCCTGCAGTGGGTGTTCAACGCCTACGTGGTCGCCTTCGGCGGCCTGCTGCTGCTCGGCGGGCGGCTGTCGGACCTGTTCGGCGCCCGCAAGATCTTCACCACCGGCTGGGTCATCCTGATCGCCGGCTCCGTCGTCGCCGCGGCGGCCGGCAACGCCTGGGTCGAGATCCTCGGCCGCGCCGTCCAGGGCGTCGGCGGGGCGCTCATCGCCCCCGCTGCGATGACGCTGCTCATGATGCTCTTCGGACACAACCCGCGCGAGCTGGGCAAGGCCATGGCCCTGTACGGCGCCGCCGCGCCCGCCGGCGGCACCGCGGGCGTGTTCCTCGGCGGCGTCATCACCCAGTACCTGAGCTGGCCCTGGGTTTTCATCATCTACGTCCCGATCGGCCTGGCCACCCTGGCCGCGGTCCCCGCGCTGCTCCCGGCGACGCAGGGCAAGCGGGGCTCGGTCGACGTGCTGGGCGCGATCGCGGTCACGGCCGGTATCGCGCTGGCCGTCTACACCATCGTCAGCGCTCCTGAGCAGAGTCTGACCATCACGCTGATCGAGGGTGTGGGCGCTGCCGTCCTGCTCGGGCTGTTCCTGGTCATCCAGCGCAGCGTGCGCGAGCCGCTCATGCCGCTGAAGATCTGGAAGGCCCCCGGCCTGGCCGCCGCCAACCTGGCGATGGCGCTGCTGGGCGCGGCCTGGATCCCGATGTGGTACTTCCTCAACCTCTACCTGCAGCAGGTGCTCGGCTACGGAGCCTTCGCCAGCGGCGCGGCATTGCTGCCCATGACCGTGGCCATCATGATCTTCATGATCGGCATCACCGCCCGGCTGCTCGGCAAGTTCGGCGCCAAGCCGCTCATCGTCCTCGGCCTGCTCGTGCTGGCCGCCGGCGTGGCGGGGCTGTCCCTGGTGCGGCCGGACGGGGCGTTCGTCTCCGACGTGCTGCCGGCGTCACTGATCGCGGCGGTCGGCATGTCGCTGGCCTACATCCCCGCGATGATGTCCGCGATGTCCGGAGCGCGGCCGGAGGAGAGTGGTCTGGCGTCGGGCATCGTCAACACCACTTACAACGTGGGGTCGGCGCTCGGCCTGGCCGTCATGACCGCCGTCGCGACCTCCCAGGGCGCTGCCGAAATGGGCAACCTGCTCAAGCTGACCGACGGTTTCCAGGCGGCGTTCGTCGGGGCGGGTGTGCTGGCGGCAGGGGGGGCGGTGCTCACGCTGGCGCTCATGCGGAGGCCTGGGCGGGCCGTCCAGGAAGGCCCCGTGACGGAGAAGACCGGAGCCTGAGGGGTCGGGGCGTGCCCACGGGCGCGCCCCTACCTGAAACATACCCTAGGGGGGTATGGTATGTTGAAAGCGATGAACCGGTGGGAGGGGTGGGGATGGCTGGATGCGGCGACAGGAAGCAGGGTCTCGCGATGCGGCTGCGCCGGGTCGAGGGGCAGGTCCGCGGCCTGCAGCGCATGGTCGAAGACGACAAGTACTGCATCGACACCCTCACTCAGGTGTCGGCGGTCACCAGCGCGCTGCGCTCCTTCGCCCTCTCGCTGCTCGAAGACCACGTGGCCCAGTGCGTCACCGCGCCTGCCCCGAAGGGCGGCCCCGAGACCACCGCCAGAGTCAAGGAAGCCACAGATGCCATCGCCAGACTTGTCCGTTCCTGACCAAGCCGAGGAGAGATCGACATGAGCACTGCCATCTACACCGTGAAGGGCATGACCTGCGGCCACTGCGTCAGCTCGGTCAAGGAGGAAGTCACCGAGGTGGCCGGTGTCACCGGCGTCGAGGTCGACCTGGCCGGCGGACTGCTGACGGTCGAGAGCGACAGCCCGGTCGAGACCGCCCAGATCATAGCGGCCGTCGAGGCCGCCGGATACGAAGTGGCGGACCGGTCGTGAACACTCCCGCCAAGCTCGTCACCTACGTCGCCGGCCTCGCCGTCGTCTTCGGCGCGGCCCTCGGCGTGGGCAGCGCGGTCGGCGAGGTCGGCGCCCCGCCCGAGACGACCACCCGCGGCGAGGGCACTGCCCCGAGCGCAGGCCACGGCGACAGCACGGGCCACGGCGATCGGGGCGACGCCACCACGACACCCGCACAAGCAGCTGCACAAAATACCCCCGGAGGGCTACAAGTGTCTGAGAACGGCTACACCCTGACCCCGCTCACGGCGACGATCAAGCCCGGTGAGCCCGCCGACTTCCGCTTCACCGTGACGGGCCCCGACGGCAGGCCGGTCACCGACTACCAGGTCCAGCACGACAAGAAGCTGCATTTCATCGTGGTCTCCCGCGACCTGGGCAGCTTCCAGCACGTGCATCCGGTCGAGGCCGGCGGTGGCGTCTGGTCGGTCAAGCTCACCTTCCCTGCCGCCGGCACGTATCGCGCCTTCGCCGACTTCGCCCCCACCGGCGCGAGCGCGCTGACCCTGGGCACGGACGTGCTCGTGGCAGGCGACTACGCGCCCAAGGCGCTGCCGCAGGCAAGCCGTACGGTCGGCGTCGACGGCTACACGGTCACTCTCGAAGGCGACCTGACCCCCGGCCAGGCGAGCAAGCTCACTCTCAAGGTCAGCAAGGACGGCAAGCCGGTCACCGACCTGCAGCCCTACCTCGGCGCCTACGGCCACCTGGTGGCCCTTCGCGCCAGGGACCTGGCCTACCTGCACGTGCACCCGGATGGCGCGCCCGGTGACGGCAAGACCCAGGCCGGCCCCGAGATCGTCTTCTACGCCGAAGTGCCCAGCGCCGGCGACTACCGGCTGTTCCTGGACTTCCAGCACGAGGGCGAGGTCCGCACCGCCGACTTCACACTCGGCGCCGGCGAGGCGACAGCGGCGTCCACCGCCGGCCCGTCGGCCGGCCCGTCGAGCAGCAAGGGCACCGACCACGACTCCACCCCGCACAGCCACTGACGCAGGATCGCGACGTTAGAAAGGAGAGGTGATGACTTCCGTCACCGATGACCTGCAGAACGCGGTCGAACTCTCGATCGGCGGGATGACCTGCGCCTCCTGCGCCAATCGGATCGAGCGCAAGCTGAACAAGCTCGAGGGCGTGACCGCGACGGTCAACTACGCGACGGAGAAGGCGAAGGTCACCTTTCCTGAGGGAATCGACCCGCAGGAGCTGATCGCCACCGTGGAGTCGGCCGGCTACACCGCCGCGCTTCCCGCTCCGCCCAAGAGCGAGGCGGCCGCAGGCGAGCAGGGACCGGAGGACGAGCTCCGTCCGCTGCGCAGCCGCCTGATCACCTCCGTGGTTCTGGCCGTCCCGGTGATCGCGATGGCGATGATCCCGCCGCTGCAGTTCACCAACTGGCAGTGGTTGTCGCTGACGCTGGCCGCGCCGGTGGTTGTCTACGCGGGCTGGCCGTTCCACAAGGCCGCCTGGACGAACCTGCGCCACGGCGCGGCGACGATGGACACGCTGGTATCGCTCGGCACCATCGCCGCGCTCGGCTGGTCGCTGTGGGCGCTGTTCTTCGGTACGGCGGGCACGCCCGGCATGATCCACCCGTTCGCGTTCACCATCGAGCGCACCGACGGCTCCGGCAACATCTACCTTGAGGCCGCGGCGGGTGTGACCGCGTTCATCCTGGCCGGGCGCTACTTCGAGGCCAGGTCCAAGCGTCGCGCGGGCGCAGCGCTACGTGCCCTGTTGGAGCTGGGCGCCAGGGACGTCGCCGTGCTCCGCGACGGCACCGAGGTCCGCATCCCCACCGACCAGCTCGCCGTCGGCGACCGGTTCGTCGTACGGCCCGGCGAGAAGATCGCCACCGACGGCGTGGTCGAGGAGGGCTCCTCTGCGGTCGACGCCTCCATGCTCACCGGCGAGTCCGTGCCCGTGGAGGTGCGGCCGGGCGATGCCGTCACCGGCGCCACCGTGAACGCGGGCGGACGCTTGGTCGTCCGCGCCACCCGGATCGGCTCCGACACCCAGCTGGCCCAGATGGCCAAGCTGGTGGAGGACGCCCAGACCGGCAAGGCGCAGGTGCAGCGGCTGGCCGACCGGATCTCCGGCGTCTTCGTCCCGGTCGTGATCGCCCTGGCCCTCGGCACTCTGGGCTTCTGGCTGGGCACAGGGGATGGCGTGGGCGCGGCCTTCACCGCCGCGGTGGCGGTGCTGATCATCGCCTGCCCGTGCGCTCTCGGACTGGCCACGCCGACGGCACTGCTGGTCGGCACGGGCAGGGGAGCACAGCTCGGCATCCTGATCAAGGGCCCCGAGGTGCTGGAATCCACCCGCCGGATCGACACCGTCGTGCTGGACAAGACCGGCACGGTCACCGAGGGCAGGATGACCCTCACCGACGTGCACCTGGCCGACGGCGAGGACGAGAACGAGGTCCTGCGCCTGGCGGGCGCCCTGGAGCACGCCTCCGAGCACCCGATCGCCCAGGCCGTCGCCAAGGGAGCGAGCGAGCGGGTCGGCGCGCTTCCCACACCGGAGGATTTCGCCAACGTCGAAGGGCTCGGCGTGCAGGGCATCGTCGACGGTCACGCCGTGCTGGTCGGCCGGCCCAAGCTGCTCGCCGAGTGGTCACAGCACCTCAACGCCGACCTGGAGCGTTCCCTGCACGCCGCTCAGGCGGCAGGCCGTACGGCTGTCGCGGTCGGCTGGGACGGCAAGGCCCGAGCCGTCCTCGTGGTCGCCGACACGGTCAAGCCGACCAGCAAGGAGGCCATCCAGCGGTTCCGCGCCCTCGGCCTCACGCCCGTCCTGCTGACCGGCGACAACGAGGCGGTGGCCAAGAGCGTCGCGGCCGAGGTCGGCATCGACGAGGTGATCGCCGAGGTGCTGCCCGCTGACAAGGTGGACGTCGTCAGGAAATTGCAGGGCGAAGGCAAGGTCGTGGCGATGGTCGGCGACGGCGTCAACGACGCCGCCGCGCTCGCCCAGGCCGACCTCGGCCTCGCGATGGGCACCGGCACCGACGCGGCGATCGAGGCCTCCGACCTCACGCTGGTCCGCGGTGACCTGCGGGTGGCGGCCGATGCCATCAGGCTGTCGCGCAGGACGCTCGGCACGATCAAGGGCAACCTGTTCTGGGCCTTCGCCTACAACGTGGCCGCCCTGCCCCTGGCGGCGATGGGCCTGCTCAACCCGATGATCGCGGGCGCCGCGATGGCGTTCTCCAGCGTCTTCGTGGTCACCAACAGCCTGCGGCTGCGCCGCTTCAAGTAATCGATCCGGCCGGCCCCGAGCACACCATGTTCGAAATGGGGCCGCTCGCCGCGGCGACAGCCGTACAGCTCATCGCCGGAGCCCTCCGGTACGGGGTCACGTGGGGCATGTCCCGGCCAGGGCCTGCTCGGGTCCGGATCATCAGGTGGCGGATCCGTCTGCGCGCCCGGCCCTGGCGGGCATGGGCATGGCGCGTGGTGACCTCACGGACGAGGAATGGGCGTTGATCGAGCCCGACCGGGTCAGTGCTCGGTCGCGCCGAAGGCTTGCCAGCCGATGTCCGGAAAGCCGGCAGCCTCAGCGACGGCGGCGGAGGCGCGGTTGTCGAGGGCATGCATGTACGTGGGTATGGCGCCCTCGTCCAGTATCCGCCGGGCTGCCTGGGCGACCAGCCTGCGGGCCAGGCCGCGGCCACGAGCCTGTGGAGCCGTCACGACGGCGAGCTCGCGTCCATAGTCGTCATGCCGTTTGACTCCCACGCCGGCCAGGTGGGCGCCACTCTCCGGATCGCGGGCGATCAGGACCTCACCGCCGAAGGGCCGCAGCCATTCGGGAGCCTCTGGATCGTGAGCGGGGACCCATACGCCGGCGTCGGCCAGGGGTGCTGGGCGCGTGGTCCAGCGATAGACGGCGGTGAACCACCCGCGCTCCGGAAAACCGGCCAGCGGGGGGATCATGGGTCCGAACGTCGCCAGATCCAGGCTTCTGGCGTACTGGTCCGCGATCGCCTCGGCATGCTCCGGCGGGACCGACAAGATGCCGCCCTGAGGGCTCCCCACTCCCAGAACGGGATGGATCCTGCCGTCCCAGCCAGGGCGTACCCGTCCCGGCTCGGCGATGACGTCGAGTCCGGTGGTGGCGGGCCGGCCGCCGAGCCAGCGAGACAGATGGTCGATGAGCCGTTGCTCTGGTGTCGTCATTGTCCGAACATATACCGTGCGGGGGTACCGTACATGAGTGAACCCGGAGGAGGACCTATGCGACGCCTGACCGCGCTGGACCCCGCGAACGCGCCTGAGAAGTCCCGTGAACTGCTGAACGACATCGTCGAGAGGAGGGGGAGCGTGGGCGAAATGGTCTCCACGATGGCTCACTCGCCGGCGCTGCTCCAGGGCTACCTGGACTTCTCCCGGGCCATGAGGCGGATCAAGGTGCCTCGCGCCCTCAGCGAGAAGATCTCGCTTGCCGTACAGGAGTGGATCGGTTGCGCGTACTGCCTCGACGCGCACGCCGAGGCGGGGCGCGCGGCAGGACTGAGCGAGACTGACATCGCGCTAGCCCGTCAGGGAACCTCCACCGACACGCGCGAGGCGGCTCTCATCGCCGTCGCCGTCCGTGTCTTGGCCGAGCCGTCCTCGCTCACGGACGAGGACGTCGCGGAACTGCGGGCGCACGGCTGGAGCGACCGGATCATCGCGGAAATCGTCGGCCTTGTCACCCTGAACCTGCTGACCGGCGCTTTCAACCTCCTGGCAGGTCTGGAACCGGCCGAAAGAACCGCGTAGCGAAAACGATCTCCCCGCGCAACCGCGCGGGGAGATCGTTTCTACTACTGGCTGTCGTAGATCATTCGGTAGTTAGAAGATCGAGATGTTGTGGCAGTGGTGGGCCAGGAACGAGCGCAGTCCGGGAGTCGCGGCCACGGCCGCAGGACCGGCGAGGAGGAGGACGACGGCGGAGAGTCCCGCGATGCGTTCCCTGTGGCCGAGGGGGGCGGCCGGGTTGAGCATGCGCTTGACGCGGGTGAGGGCGGTCTCGCCGCCCGCGCCCAGCGCGAAGGCCGGCGCTCGGCCGGTGGCGAGCCGTACCAGCGCGGCGGCGATGTGGATGCGGGAGTGGCGGCGGGCCGCGACATCGTCGGCGAGGAGTTCGACCAGCCGTGCGACCTCGCTTCTCGCCCGAGTGAACAGCGGCAGGCCGGGGAAGGCCCGGTGGAACGCTTCGGCTGCGGCCAGCACCAGGTGGTGCCGCCCGCGCAGGTGGGCCTGCTCGTGAGCGAGGACCGCGGCCACCTGTTCGGGAGCGAGAGATCGGAGGGCCGCGGTTGTGATGACCGCCCTGCCCTTCCGGCCGGGCAGGCAGTAGACGGCGGCCTCGTCGTGATCCAGCACGACCGCGTCCAACTCGCCGTCGTGGCGGCCGATGATGTTCAACATGCCGGCGTGCTGTCGCCGTTCCCGCCTGGCCCTGACGAGGATGGCCGCACCGCAGTAGGTGATCCTGGCAGCGATGACGGCGGCGCCGAGCAGGGCGGCGCGGGTGCCTGGAGAGGTGAGCGGTGCGCCATGGGAGAGCATGGCCGCGCACGCCTCGAAGAACTCGGCCAGCCCGTGTCCGATCACGGTGGCGGGGACCGCGGCGGCGAGTGCCGACAAGATCACGGAGGCGACCGCGGAGGTGCAGGCGGCCAGCCACACGGCGATCGCCAGGCGAGGGGCGCGCTCCGCCAATTCACCCCGGATCAACAGCCGAGGCAGCGTAACCACCGCGACGACGGCGTACAGCGCCAGAACGACGGCGGCCGTCATGAGCGGCCCCCAGGGGGATACACCTTGAGCGCGGCCTCGAGGGCGGCCGACTCCTCAGGAGTCAGCCGTTCCAGGAAGTGCACCAGGGTGGCCGCCTGGTTGCCGCCCGACGCAAGGGTGCTGCGCATGAGATCGGCGGTGTAGGCCTCCTTGGTGGCCACCGTCTCGTAGACGTACGCCCGGCCGACCGCCTTCCTGCGGAGCAGGCCCTTGGTGTGCAGCTTGTCCATCACCGTCATGACGGTGGTGTAGGCGATCTCCCGCTCGCGGCGGAGATCTTCGAGCATGTCCCTGACCGAGGCGGGCCGGCGGTAGGCCCACAGCCGGTTCATGATTGCGGACTCCAGGTCTCCCAGACCTCGCATCGTGTGAGACTCCCGTCTACCTGCGAATCATTCAATGCTACCGGCGGTCGTAGATGTCCGGCCAGGTGTCGTCCCTGTCGTCAGCCTGGGAGTCACCGGTACCGCAATGTCTGGCGTAATTGCGTGACCACGGAGAGACATTGTGCCTTAAACAGGCTGATAACGGCCCGTTGCGCCATCGGATCCGCATCTCGCGAAGGCGTGATGTGCCCGCATTCGGCAACGTGGTGATCGTGGAGGCTCATCGGATCCACACCGATCGACCGTAGTAGAGTCGCGGCTTGCCGGGATGCCCTGGGGTGAAGTAGATCATTCGTGAAGATGTGCCGCTTTTGGGGCCTTACGGCAAAAAAGTCATTGATGTATACCCCCCTTCGGTATATCGTGACCGAGGCCAGTGTGACGTGCGAGTCAGGAGATTGTGATGTCGGAACCGATGCACCATATGGATCACGCCGGACATGGAGAGCACGGTGGGCACCACGGCCATGATTCACATGCGCAGGCGGGTCCCTCTCACGCTGGCCACTCTCACGCGGGTCCTTCTCACGCTGGTCCCTCTCACGCGGGCCACTCTCACGCTGGTCACTCCGGGAAGGTGACGTGGCGGGCGGCCGCGTCGGCGACCCTGCACTGCCTCACCGGATGCGCCATCGGCGAGGTGCTCGGCATGGTCATCGGCACGGCCCTGGGCTGGTCCAACGCGGCGACCATCGTCCTGGCCGTCGTGCTGGCCTTCTTCTTCGGCTACGCCCTCACCATCGTGGGACTACGCAAGTCCGGCCTCGGCTGGCGCCGGATCGTACGGCTGGCACTCGCCGCCGACACCGTGTCGATCATCGTCATGGAGATCGTCGACAACGGCGTGATGATGGTGGTGCCCGGCGCCATGGACGCCGGGCTCGCCTCGGGCCTGTTCTGGGGCGCCCTCGCGTTCGCCCTGCTGGTGGCCTTCCTCATCACCACCCCGATCAACAAGTGGATCATCGGCAAGGGCAAGGGGCACGCGGTGGTCCACGCCTACCACCACTGACAACCACCTCACCGGCCGGAGGCGGACCTCCTGTCGAGCAGTCCCGCGACGGCGTCCGCGGCCTCGGGGTGCCGGACCAGCAGATCGGCCACCTCGGGGTGCTCGGGTCCGCCGGCGAGGTGGACGGACGGCCGCCACCCCGCCTCGCACCCGAGCAGCACGGCCACGGCGTCACATGCCGCCGGGTGGCCGGCCAGCAGATCGGCCACCGGGCCGGCCGCCGCGGGCACCGGACCGGCCACCGCCTTCGGCGTCTCCCGCGCCGACCACGGCGGCACCCACGTGTCGACGGAGGACAGGCCCGCGGGGAACGTGCGGCCCGCCTCACGCACGAGCACAGGCACCAGCTCGCGCGCCTGGTCCCGCAGGGTCGTGATCAATTTGGGGAGCCAGGGGAGCAGGACGGCGTCGGGCAGCCGGGCGAAGGCCTTGGACATCACCTCGACCACGAAGGGCGCCAGCGCCGGAACCGGCTCCAGCGCCTGCACGAAGCCGCTCATGTACAGCGGGAACGCCGGGACGACGAGCGGGTTGGCCAGCAGCTCGTCACACCGCGACCGCAGCTCGGCCTGCGGAAGCATGCCGAGCCGGAACTGGGCGGCCCACAGCAGCGCCACCTTGGCCGGCGCCTCGGGATGCGACTGCCGTACGGCGAGTTCGAGCTGGGCGCGGTCACAGCCCAGGGCCAGCGCGAGGCTCTCCATGCTCGACAGGAACCCGAGCATGGCGGCCACCTGGCGGACGCCGACCTCCTCATCCACGAAGGCGGTCGGCAGCAGCGTGCAGTAGTGCGCGTACCCGGTGGTGACGAAGGCCTCGCACCACGCCGGCAGCACCGGCTCGGTGGCACGGTAGTGGGCCAGCAGCCGGCGGATCCGGCGCAGCACGTCGGGGGCGTCGTCCACGGTGCGCTCGGCGGCCAGCAGCTCCACGGCCCGCCCGCCGAGCTCGTCGGTGAACCGCCGGCTGCCCAGGTACAGGGTGGCGTCCTCCACGGCCGCGAGGGCGACGGCGGCGGTGGCCTCAGGCGCCCACACGGTACGGCGCAGGCGCTGCTCCAGCACCTGCTCGACGGTGACTCCCTCGTAGCCCAGCTCGATGATCGATCGCTGGTGGCGGCCGATCGCCAGGTCCCAGCTCTCCTGGATCGGCCGCTCGCCGAGGCGGCGCGTGCCCATGATGGGACGGACGGCGTCCTCGGGCAGCAGGTAGCGCAGTATCCACAGCAGGTGGGAGCAGGGCACGAGCTCCGGCTCCGCGTCGAGGTTCAGCAGCGCCCGCTGCTGGGTGCGCTTCTCCAGGTCGAGCCCGAGCGGCTTCAGCCGGTCGTAGACGTCCTGGGCCAGCGGCGGGAGTGCCCGGTAGCCGACCTCGCCGATCCGGTCACCGCCCAGAAGGATCTCGCACAGGCGGCGCACGTCCCGGCGGCCGGGCACCACGTCCTTCTCGATGCACGTGACCGCGGCGTCCTGGAAGTCGTAGGGCGTGGGCCGGGCCCGGTTACGCAGGCCGGCGAGCAGGATGGACGTCTCGAACACGGCGATGGCGTCCGCCGTACTGGCCAGGTAGCCGTTGCGGCGGGCCAGCCGGACGATGTCGACGCACCAGCCCAGCAGCTCCGCCTCGTCGAGACCGTCCAGCGCGGGCGGGTTCGCCAGGAAACCGGACAACCGGTCGGTCACCGGCCCCTGCGGGACGGGTGCCGCCGGCCGCGCGCGCCCGGGGCGCTTGCCGGCCCCCTTCTGGCCTTCGAGCCGGTACGGCGTGACACCGTGGCGCGCCACGGCCTTGGTCCAGGTCGCCGCGGCGATCGACACCGAGCCGGAGGCCAGCGCGAACTGGGCCTCGATGGCGGAGTGGCTGGACGGGATGAGCCCGTACAGCCAGCGCGTGGCCGTCCGGGGGCTGATGTCGTAGGCCGGTGCCTCCGCCGCCAGCCCGAACTGCTCGACCCGGCTGGCCGCGTGGAACGCGCCGCACACGTACAGGCACTGCGACGGGTCGGCGTCCGACGCGGCCAGGTGCTCCCGCATCCGGGTCCACATGTAGCGCTCGCGATCCTCGTCGCGGGCCAGCCGGTCGCCCTCGTCGGGCCCCAGCCGCCGGAACAGGCTGCCGATCAGCACCATGACCTGGCGGTAGGTGTCGTAGTCCGCTCCGGCCAGGGGCTGCTCCACGTACTGGTCCCACCACTCGGACCAGTGCCGGACCTTGCCATGGTGGAGCAGGTGCTCTTCGAGTTCGGCGAAGCGGGGCCGCAGGTCGCCGATCTCGACGCCGACGGCGTCGCCGTGCAGGGCCGCTTCCTCGCCGTGTCCGGCGGTGTCGTCGTCGGCGTCGGCGGCGGCCGGCGCGGCCGGCTCGCGGGGCAGCCACTGGAAGACGTGGTCCGCCGAGCGGTCCACCAGCACCAGCTCGACCCCCGGGGTGTCGAGGGCGTAGGCGATGGCCTGGTACTCGGCCGACGCCTCGGTGATGGGCGCCACGACGCTGAGCGGCCCCCAGTCCGGCGGGAAACCGTCGATCTCCGACGCGAACGCCTGCAGCGCCACGGGGAGGCGGCAGTTGCGCAGCTCGTCCAGGAGCGGCTGCAGGTCCTCGCACAGCTCCAGATAGATGACTTTGGGCTGCTTCTCCCGCAGGCGCCGCACCATGGCCAGCGCCGAGGCCGGTGAGTGATGGCACACCGGGAAGATCTCAAGCTCCTCGCGCAGCGCCCGGTCGACGTCGTCGACCAGGCCCGACAGGATGCCGGGCAGGGCGCCCGGCGCGTCGGCGAAGGCGGTGGCGGCACCGAGGAGCTGCTCGCGCAGGGCGCCGAAGGGACTCATGACAGCGTGGAGATCGCCTGGCGGCCGCCTTCGAGGAAGTCCTTCCACTCCCCGCCTTCCTGCTTGCTGCGGGGCTCGACGACACCGTGCCAGTACTTGTTCAGGATGGCCAGGTCCTCAGGACTGCGACGGGCCAGCGAGCCCACCAGCGAGCCGGCGAGCGTCTCGGCCCGCAGCGTGCGGTCGCCGAAGAAGTGGCTGTGCAGGATGGCGTCCTCGATCACGCCGATCTGCTCGGCCGTGGACAGCGCCGACTCCAGCTTCTCGTCGTCGCTGGTGGCCGAGGCCGCCGCGGCCCGCAGGTCGGCGAAGCTCTGCAGCAGGATGTCCAGCAGCGTGGGCGGCAGGTCCAGCTCGATCCGGTGCCGGCGCAGCAGTTCCGTGGTGCGGAACCGTACGATCTCCGCCTCGCTGCGCTTGTTCGTCACCACGGGGATCCGGATGAAGTTGAAGCGCCGCTTCAGGGCCGACGAGAGGTCGTTCACGCCCCGGTCCCTGCTGTTGGCCGTGGCGATGATCGAGAATCCGGGCTGGGCGAACACGATGTTGTCGTCGTCGAGTTCGGGGACGGACACGTACTTCTCGGAGAGGATGGAGATCAGGGCGTCCTGCACGTCGCTGGTCGAGCGGGTCAGCTCCTCGAAGCGGCCGATCACGCCCTGCTCCATCGCCGTCATGATCGGCGAGGGGATCATCGACTCCCGGGACTGCCCCTTGGCGATCACCATGGAGACGTTCCACGAGTACTTGATGTGGTCCTCGGTCGTGCCGGCCGTACCCTGGACGACCAGGGTCGAGTTGCGGCAGACGGCGGCCGCGAGCAGCTCGGCGAGCCAGCTCTTGCCGGTGCCCGGGTCCCCGATCAGCAGCAGACCGCGGTCCGACGCCAGGGTCACGATGGCGCGTTCGACGAAGCTCCGGTCGCCGAACCACTTCTGGGAGATCTCCCGGTCGAGCCCGTCGGAGCGCTCGGACCCGAGCACGAACAGCCGCACCATCCGGGGGCTGAGCCGCCACGAGAACGGCTTGGGGCCGTCGTCGACCGACTCCAGCCAGTCGAGCTCGTCGGCGTACTTCACCTCGGCGGGGGCACGCAGCATCTCGTCGGTCATTCGCGGGGTCTCCTAGGCGAGGAAGTTCTTGAGCTCGAACACGAGTTTGCGGATGTGACCCGAGATCACCGGGGTGCCCAGGTCCTTGAGCTTCTGGCGGAACCACGGGTCCACGCTCTGGTGTCCCGAGCTGTTCACCGAGCCGACCGGGATGAACTTCACGCCCGAACGGTGCACCGCCTCGAAGTCGGTGATCAGCGCCCGGTTGTCGTAGAAGTCGGAGATCCACACCATCACGGTGTTACGCGGGTCGGCGATCTTCGGCCGGGCGACGGCCATCGCGACGGTCCCGTTGGTGCCACCCCCGAGCGTCGTCCGCAGCAGCACCTCGAACGGGTCGTGCACCCACGGGGTCAGGTCGAGCGCGCGGGTGTCGTAGGCGACCAGATGCACGTCCACCTTGGGCAGGCCGGCGAAGATCGAGGCGAGGATCGTGCAGTTCACCATCGCGTCGACCATCGAGCCCGACTGGTCGACGACCACGATCAACCGTGCCGGCGTGGTCCGCCGGGCGGTCTGCCGGTAGTACAGCCGGTCCACGTACAGCCGCTGGTCCTCCGGGCTCCAGTTGGTGAGGTTCTTCCAGATCGTGCGTTCGACGTCGAGGTTGCGGAACACCCGCTTCGGCGGCACCGACCTGTCGATGACACCCACGCTGGTCTTCTCGACCTGCGTGCGCAGCACCTCGGCGACCTCCTCGACGAACCTGCGGATCAGCGCCTTGGCGTTGGCCAGCGCGACTCCCGACAGGTTGGACTTGTCCCGCAGCAGCTGCTCGATGAGCGACATGCTCGGCGTCAGCCGGGCGGCCAGGGCCGAGTCGGCCAGCACCTCGCGCAGGCGCATGCGGCGGACCAGGTCGCCTTCCAGGCCGGCCAGCACGCCGGCCAGTTCGCCGCCTCCGGGACGGGACCGCAGCTGTCCCGGCTCGGCCCCGAGCGCCTGCTCGAACCAGCCGGCGTCCTGCTGCCAGCGGGCCAGATCGGTGGCGCTGACGCTGCCCGTCCCCGTCGAGAACACGTTGAGCAGGAGCTTCGACACCAGGGCCGCCCGGCGCACCTCGGCCGCACCGGCCCGCTCCGGCGAGTGCCCGCCGGCCGGAGCGGACGCGACACCGTCCTCCGCCTCATCCGGCAGGTGCCCGTCACCGGTAGCGGGCGCGACATCGTCCTCGCCTTCCCGGCCCGGCGGGTGCCCCTCGGTGGAAGCGGACGCGACGCCGTCCTCCTGCGCCAGCAGGCCCTGCAGCTCGGCGCCCAGCTCAGGGAAGCGCTGCACGATGTTGTCCACCGACACCGCCGGGTCCAGCAGCGCCGGCGGCAGTCCGAGGTCGCCGACGATGGCCATGCTGGCCGCCTCCAGCGAGGGCTGTTCGTCACCGTCGAACAGCCGCGCCAGGAGCCGCCAGTAGAGCACCTGGCGCCGGTTCTCGTCGGCGCTGATCCGGGAGTCGCTCATCGCCTCAGCAACCGCCCGGCCCGCTCGCGCAGCACGGCCACCGCGTCACCGGCCCTGGCCTCGGCCTTCACGACCTTGGGGTCCGTGGGGCCCAGCGCCCAGTCCCCGTTGTGCCTCTCGACCGTCTGGCGCTTGACCGTCGTCTGGACCGCGAGGGGCTGCAGCAGCCAGCGGCCGCCGTCCCAGCGGATCAGGCCGATGCACGCCGAGGAGGAGGCCACCAGCTTGGGAGTGAGCGGGCCGCAGGCCGGCAGGCGGTCGACGTCGACGGCGAGGGTGCCGCCCCCCAGGTCCAGCGTGCCGTCGGCGGCGACGCGGTAGCCCTCCACCAGCACGGGCTCGGCGATGCGCACGGGATGGCGGTCCAGGGGCGGCACCGCCGGGGCGAGCGCGCCGGCGAGCTGGAGCCTGGCGGTGGCGAACGGGTCGACGGGCTCGCCCACGCGGGCCCGGTCGTCGTGCCACACCAGGTCACCGCTGCCCAGCAGGGGCAGATCCGTGACGTCCAGGCTACGGCGTTCGGCCAGCGCGCCCAGCAGCGCGGGGTAGCCGCCCAGCAGCCGCCACAGGGCCGGGCCGACGATCGTGTCCACCTTCGCGGCGGCGACGCTCGTGCGCACCAGCCGGGACGGCGCGCCGTCTGCGGGTTCCAGGACGCCGTGCACCTGCATCTGTACGGCGGTGCCGTGCTCGTGCACGTCGACGCCGAGGATCAGCAGCCGTCCCGACACCACGCCCGCGGACTCGGAACCACCCGGCAGGCCGCCGGCCTGCGACAGCAGCAGAGCACGCGTCCACAGGTCGGCCCACCGCCGGGCGGGCAGGCGTTCCACCGTCCCGACGGGGCACGACGCCCGCAGCTCTGCCGCCAAACCGTCGAGCAGCACCGCGAGCCGGCGCAGCCCGGGTTCGGGCAGCAGGGCCTCGATCGTCTGGCTTGAGGCGGAGACGAGGTCGTGGTCGACGCCCCGCCATCCGGTGATGGCCAGCTCGCCGAGCCAGGACCGGCACCCGCTGAGCAGGTTGTCCGCCGCGGGCGCCGGCGTGGCCGGCGGTTCCTCCCACGGCGCCCGGACCCTTCCCAGCGCGGCGTCCAGGCGGGCGAGCAGGGCGTCGTGCACCGCGCCGAACAGTGCGGCGCGCCCGCCGGCCAGGGCCGTCAGATGCTCCTCCGTGACCGAACCGGCGGCGAGCTTCCCGGCCGCCTCGCCCACCCGCCCGCCGAGCGGCGTGGCCGAGAGAGCACCGGCCAGGGAGGTCAGCGCCGTCGCGCGCTCCTCGCTCAGCCGGGCGAGTCCGTGCACGAGCGAGTCGTCGAAGCCCGTCACCAGATCGAGGGCCTCCCCGACTCCCGGCGGAACGCCGTCGAGCAGTTCGGCGAGCTGTACGGCAAGCATCAGCGGACCGCCCCCGTGGCCGGGAACCAGTGCATCTCAGCGATGGGCTCGGTGGTGTCCGGCAGCTCCAGGTAGGACAGGTGGCGCAGGAAGCGGCTGAACACCATGGCGCCCGGCGTGGGCTCGTGCCGGCCGTTCAGGCAGCTCATCAGGTTCGCGCCGTCACCTACCTCGACGTGCAGGTAGCGGGCGACCTGGTCGAGGCCGTACTGGAGCACGGCCTCCCCGGCGAGGGCCTGCAGATGCTTGCACGGCGAGCCGCGCAGCCCGCCGCACGGCCGGTTGTTGTTGGTGCTGCAGTTGAAAGCGTGAGTTCCAGCGGTGATCGACGAGACGTACACCCGAGCGATGTCCGAACCACTCGACACGACACCCTGCAGGCGGCCGTCCGCCAGCTCGACGAAGGGGACACTCGCCAGTTTGCGGGGCTGAACGGGGGACACCACCCGTGCCACGCTGCGCTGTTCCCACGCGGCTCCGTCCGCGTTCACGATCTCCGACCTCCAGCCCGAACGGCTCGCGGATGCCGGCCGACACGGCGGCACCTACGCGAACGGCCGATCATGATCCGGCAACTTACCGCATCTCCGGACAGTCAGGACCACCGAGCGCGCCGCCGCCGTCGCGGCCCCCCGGGACGGAGCGGACCACCGTCCCCGCCACAGCTCGTGATCTTCGGATGGGACACGACCCCGGTCATCCGGGGCATCGGGAATGCCACGTCCCGATCCGGGGAATCGGCAGGCCGGACAGCGGCATCGCCCCGATGCGGGAGACGGCTCGGCCATCCGCCGGGCCGTTGCCCGGGGTATCCGATGGGCCAGGATTCCGGCATCCGCGGCTGGTAGTTTGACGCCCTGAACCCGGACAGAAGGGATGTAGCTCCGTGCTCGACGATGCCGGCCTGCAGGCGCTCCGCGAGGCGGCGCGCTTTTCTCCAGACAACCTCCCCCTGCGGCGGCATCTGGCCGACCAGCTCCTCACCAAGGGTTATCTCGCCGAGGCGGAGGCGGAGTATCGCGCAGCGCTCATGCTGGCGCCCCAGGATCCGGACATCACGACCGGGCTGGCGGAGGCGTTCACCCGCCAGAGCTCGTACGGCACCGCCCTGTCGATCCTGGAGCCGCATCTGGCGACACCCGGTTACCCGCCGCGTATGGGCGTGATCGCGGCCAGAGCGCTGCTGGGCGAGGGCGACACGGCCGGCGCCGGCTACCGCTACCACGAGGCGGTCTCCCGCGACCCCTCCGCCGCCGACCCCGACCTCGCCGCCCGGCTGGCGCCGCCGCCGCGGCAGCCCGTGGTGGCCCCGCCGCAGCCCGTGGCGGCCTCGCCGGACCTCCCGCATGAGACCAGCGCGGAGGTCGAGCGCTCCCGCTTCACCTTCGCCGACGTGGCGGGCATGGACGCGGTCAAGGAGGCACTGCGGATCAAGCTCCTGCTGCCCCTCCAGCAGCCGGAGCTGTTCGCCGCGTTCGGCAAGCGGGCCGGCGGCGGGGTGCTGCTCTACGGCCCGCCGGGCGCGGGCAAGACACACCTGGCCAGAGCGGCGGCCGGTGAGCTCGGCGCGGCGTTCGTCAACGTCGGGCTGGCCGACATCCTGGACATGTACATCGGCTCCAGCGAGCGCAACCTGCGCGCGGTGTTCGAGATGGCCCGCCGCAACCGGCCGTGCGTGCTGTTCTTCGACGAGGTCGACGCGCTGGCCGCCCGCCGCTCCGACATGCGCCAGGCGCACACCCGGCAGCTGGTCAACCAGTTCCTGGCCGAGCTCGACGGCGTGGACGAAAGCGCCAACGAGGGGGTGCTGGTGCTGGCTGCCACGAACGCGCCCTGGTACGTCGACGTGGCCTTCCGCCGGCCCGGCCGCTTCGACCAGCTCGTGTTCGTGCCGCCGCCCGACGCGGCCGCGCGCGCCGCCATCCTGCGCCTCCTGTGCCGAGACAAGCCCCTGGCCGAGATGGACTACGACGCGGTGGCGCGGATCACCGACCAGTTCACCGGCGCCGACCTGAAGGGCCTGGTCGACCGTGCGGTGGAGGCCAAACTCCAGCAGTCGATCAGCGCGGGCCGCCCGATCCCCCTGTCGACGCCCGACCTGCTGGCGGTGGCCCGGCAGGTCAAGCCCACCGCGGTGCGCGAGTGGCTGGCCACCGCCCGCAACTACGTGATGCACGCCAACGAGTCCGGCGCCTGGGACGAGCTGATGCCGTGGATCAAGGGCAGCCGGTGACCACCCAGGCCTCGCTCGAACGCGCGCGCGGCCTGCTCGACCTGCGCCGCCCGGCGGAGGCGGCGCGGGAGCTGCGCGGTGCGATCGCCCAGGATCCGCAGCACCCCACCGCCCACGCCCTGCTCGCCGTCGCCCTGATCGAGCGGGGCGAGGTGGCCGAGGCCGCCGCCGAGGCCGATGAGGCGGTACGGCTGGCGCCGGACTTCTGGTTCACGCACTACACGGCCGGGCAGGTGTACCACCGCGCCCGCCGGCCCGACCGGGCGCTGCCGGCCATCGAGGCCTCGCTGGCGCTGTCCCCCGAGTACGCGCCCACCTGGGAGCTGCTGGCCCGGGTGCGCGTGCAGGGCGAGCAGTGGGCCGAGGCCGCGCAGGCGGCGCGTCAGGGGCTGCGCATCGATCCGCAGGACTCCGACCTGGTGAGCCTCCTGGCAGTGTCCCTGGTCATGCTCGGCGACGCGGCGGAGGCGAGGCCGGCCGCGGCGCAGGCCGTACGCCTGAACCCGGAAAGCGCCACCGCGCACCTGGTGTACGGCCGTGCGGAGCTGGCCTTCGGCGACCCCGGGCGGGCGGCGGAGGCCTTCCGCGAAGTGCTGCGACTCGACCCCGGCTTCGACCACGCCAGGGATCTGCTGGTCCTGGCGCTCAAACGCCGCAACCCCCTCTACCGTGTGCTGACCCGCCTGCGCGGCAGGTTCCGCGGCGGCTGGCGCCTGGTGCTGCTGCTGCCCATGATGCCGCCGCTCGTCGCGGTGTTCGTCCTCATCGCGGTTCTGCACTGGGCGGCGTGGGTCGCCGAGTCGTGGGCGACGCTGCGCCTGCACCGCGGCCGGGCCACCCGGCTGCTGCTGGAGGGCGCGCAGGCACGCGTGGCGGCGCTCTGCTGCGTGCTTCCGGTGGCGGGCGCGGCGCTGCTGGCGTCAGGCGCGGTGTCCGGGCTGACCGCGGTGGGTACGGCCGGCGCCGCGGTCATGGCGCTGGTCACCCCCGTCCAGGAGGCGGCGAACACCGGCTCCCGGCGCGGACGGTCCGTGCTGTACGGCTGGGCGGCCCTGCTGACCCTCGCCATCGTCGCCTCGCTGGTCCTGGCCGCGTTGCCGGCCACCGCCGGGGCAGGGGCCACCGTCGCGCTGCTGAGCACCTACGCCGCGTTGGCCACGATCTGGGTGGCGACCGCCGTCCGCCGCGCGACAGGCCGAGGCACGCCTGACCGCGCCGGAGCCGGCCCGTGATGCCGAGGACGCCGGTCGCCCGCGGGGTGGCGATGGAGCTCCCCGCGAAGTAGCCGCCTGATGTGACGTCGCCGTGCTAGCCGTCTGCCGTTCGCCTCGCGGCACAGGCCTGACGCCACTGCTCGGCCGCCTGGACCATGTGGTGACCGACGTGCTCGAAGAACTGGCCGATGTCCTGTAGCCGGGTGCCGGCGGGCGTGGTGGCGCCGAGGATCTCGGCTCCTTGGCGGGCGATGTCGGCCAGCATGGTGTTCTGGCGGGCGCCGGCCATCCAACCTCGGAACCAGGCGTCCGCGTCGATGACGTACCGGTCGCGCCGTCGGCGGGGGTCGCGTTCCCGCCGGATCAGCTCCTGCTGTTCAAGCTCGCCGACGGCCTTGGAGATGGACGCGGGGCTGACCTGGAGGCGCTGGACGAGCTCGGCGGCGGTCAGGCTGCCACTGTCGGTGACGTAGAGGCAGGTGAGGACTCGGGCGGTCATGCGCGGCAGGCCCGTGTTGATCATCATCGCGGTGAACTGTTCCTCCAGGCCGTGGACCGCTTCGAGGTCGCGCCCGTGTGCGTCGCCGGTGGCCGGTGGCGCCGGGGACGGGGACGGCTTGCGCCGACGAGCACGGCCCTCGGTCGCCTGGTGTGCCCGGTCGGCCTGGTAGCCGGCGGCTCCACCGTTGCGGGTCACCTCCCGGGTGACGGTCGAGATCGGTCGGTCCAGGCGGCCGGCGATCTCGGTGTAGGTGAGTCCTTCGGCCAGTCCCTCGGCGATCTGCCGGCGGTCCTGATGGGTCAGCCTGCCTCCGGGCATCGGTGTTGCCTCCTGTTGCTCCGGTCATGCTCCGGTCCGCTCGACGCGTCTGCGGGGTGGATGGACAGTATTGCGTTCGCATGCATCTCATTGCAAGTAGCGATGATCGCATATTGCATTCGATTACAGGCTCATTGCAAAAATTGGCGAATTTGCCCAGGAGAACTCGGAAAATCGCATCATTTGCGTTGACACTTCTGTGAAGGCAAATTAGCTTTTGTCAGGAACCGAACAAGTACTGTCGCGAGCGAGGCGATCGGTGTCGCGCTGGTTTCCCTCGCCTGAAAGGAATCGACATGACCACATCTCTCCCCGCCAAGGCAGGACTGCTCGTCGCCGCCGTGACGATGGCGGGAGCCGCCTTGGCGGCCCCCGCGGCGACCGCGTCGACCGCCTCCGGCCACGCCGGGGTGCAGCGCGCTCTTGACCACGCCGTAGCCCGGAGCGGCGCTCCCGGCATCGTCGCCGAGGTCCGCGACGGCCGCGAGAGATGGTTCGGCTCGGCGGGCGCGGCCGATACCGAAACCGGCCGCAAGCGCCGGCCGCACGAGCGGTTCCGGATCGGGAGCGCCACCAAGGCGTTCACCGCCACCGTGGTCCTGCAACTGGCGGCCGAACGCAAGCTGAGCCTGGAAGACACGGTGGAAGAATGGCTGCCCGGCCTGGTCAAGGGCAACGGCTACGACGGCAGCAAGATCACGATCCGGCAGTTGCTCAACCACAGCAGCGGAATCTTCAACTACGGCAACGACAAGGCGTTCTTCGCCACGGGACAGGGTGCCGCGTGGTTCGAGCACCGCTACGACGAATACACCCCCGAGCAGCTGGTGAAGATCGGCCTGGCCAACCCGCCCTACTTCGAGCCGGGCAAGGGGTTCGGGTACTCCAACACCAACTACTTCCTGGCCGCCATGATCGCCGAAAAGGCGACCGGCAGGACGTATGGTGAGGAGCTCACCCGACGGATCCTCCGCCCGCTGGGGCTGACCGGGACATACCTGCCGGACGACGAGGCGAAGATTCGCGGGGCGCACCCCCGGCACTACTCCACGCTGTTCTCCCAGGACGCCAACCCCACGATCTACGACGCGACCGAGATGAAGCAGTCCTTCGCCTGGGCGGCCGGTGGCGTCGTCTCGACCACCGGGGATCTCGACAGGTTCTTCGGCGCGCTGCTGGGCGGACGCCTGCTGCCGTCCGCCCAGCAGCAGGAGATGTTCACCACCATCGCGACCGAGGGTGGCCCTCAGTGGATCCCCGGCACCCGGTACGGCCTCGGGGTCTTCGCCCAGAAGCTGTCGTGCGGCGTCACACTCTGGGGCAACGCCGGCGCGACCTACGGTTCGTGGGTGTACGCCATGGGGACCCGTGACGGCAAGCACATGGTCACCAGTCAGGTCAACGGCGACTGGAGCGGCCTCAGCGTCTTCGACGACGTGCTCGCGGCGGAGTTCTGCCCAGCCGAGTCCCGGTAGGCCGTCCCCGGCCGCGCACCCCGTCAGCCCCCGAACCTCCCCGCCGTCCCGGGCCGCTGAGGCATGTCCGCGGAACAGCGAATCGCCCGATCACGCATGAAGCAGTCGGTGCAGGCACCGATGTCCTCACCTGGAAGGAATCATGGCCAAACCCCTCTCCGCCACGGCACCCACACATGTGACCACTCGATCGCTGGCACCGGATCTGGCGCGCGGCTTCATGCTGCTGCTGATCGCCCTGGCGCACGCGCCGGCGTTCGTCGGCGACTGGGACGCCGGGCCCGCCGCGCTCAACACCGCCGCGAAGTTCGTCAAGTCCCTGTTCGCCGACAACCAGGCCCGCAGCATGTTCGTGCTGCTGTTCGGCTACGGTCTCGGCCAGCTGGCCCATCGCCAGCACGCCCGGGGCGACGACTGGACCTCGGTCCGGAAACTGCTGCGGCGCAGGGCCTTCTGGCTGATCGTCATCGGCTTCGCGAACACGGTACTGCTCGTGCCGATCGACATCATCGCGGTGTACGGACTGACGCTGCTGGTGCTCGCACCGCTCGTGCGAGCGCGGGATTCGGTGCTGTGGTGGACGAGCATCCTGACGCTCATCCCCGCGACCCTCCTGCTGGCCTGGCAGAGCGTGGCCGCCCAGGCGGGCCCCGTCACCATGGCGGAGTTCATGGAGCCCACCTTCGGCGCCCACCTCGTCGCGAGCATTCCCTCCTGGCCGGTGGAGACCGCCATCTCCACGATCATCGTGGTGCCGGGCATGCTGGTGGGAATCTGGGCCGCCAGGCGCCGGATCCTCGACGAGCCCGAGCGCCATGCGTCGTTGCTGCGCCGCATCACTGTGATCTTCATCGGGGTGTCCGTCATCGGCAGGCTTCCCGCCGCTCTGCTGGCGGCCGGCGCGTGGACGACCACCTCGGCCCCGATCGGCTGGACGATTGCCATCGCGCACGACCTGACCGGATACGCGGGCGGCATCGGCATGGCCGCCGCCGCCGGACTCGTCGCGATCAGGGTACGGCGTGGCCGTCTGATCACGGCCCTGGCGGCGCTGGGGCAGCGCTCACTGACCTTCTACCTGCTCCAATCCGTGGTGTGGGTGGCGCTGTTCTACCCGTTCACCCTGGGCTTGCGGGACGACATGAGTTTCGCCGCCACTTTCGGAATCGCCATCGGACTCTGGGTGGCCTCTGTCCTGCTGGCCGAGTGGATGCGCCGCGCGGGCTACCGCGGCCCGGCGGAAGTGCTGTTGCGGCGACTGTCATACCGCCGCCCCGCTCCGGCCTCCGTTTCCGATGAACCCCACGGCAGCCCCGCCCGGCAAGGCGAGAACGCCGGACACCGGCTGTGAACGGATCAGCCGGCTGATCGCCTCGCAGGCGGCCGTGCCAGGTGAGAACGCGGACCTTCCCCGTCAGCGCCTGGCCGGTCCCTGCGACGGCCGGCGACCTCCTCGCGCCGGACGCCCAGCGGCCTGTCCACGCGTGCCAGGGGCACGCCGGCCGGGCCGCTCCAGCCTGTGCCGATGCCCCTGACCGTCACTGGATGTGATCGCCGGGGGTATGTCGGCTCCACGAGATCCGGCGTCGTGATGGCTGGTCAGCGCGCCTGTGGGCCGGTCGGCACGTGGCGGCCGGCCAGTTCGGCCTCAAGGCCGTCGAGGAGGGTCTGGAGGCCGAACCCGAAGGTCTGCTCAGGGGCGATGGCGTAGTCCACGGCCGCCGGTGTTTCGAGGCGGGCGCGCAGCCGGGGGAACTGCATGGCCACTTCGCTCGCCTTGGCCATCGTGTCCTGGAACAGTGCTTCGGCATCCGCGCCGTCCCGGCTCAGCCGCCTGGTCAGGGAGACCGTCGCCGACACGCCGAGGACGTTGCCCAGCACGAATGTGAAGACGGTTGCCGCGGCGCGGTCGGCCTGCGTGCCGGCGAAGCCGGCCGTTTCGTAGACGGCGAGGTTGTGGTCGTCGTGGCGCGCCTTTCCCGGGCCGTAGAAGAGGTGGGAGCCGAAGGCCTGGACGAGCCATGGGTGCCGGCTGAACATCGCGTGCAGGCTGGTGGCCATCGCGGTGGCCGCGGTGCGCCAGTCGACCGTGTCGAGGTCGGGCAGCTCGACCTCGTCCCAGAGGCGGTCGCCGACGAGCAGGATCAGGTCGTCCTTGTTCTTGACGTGCCAGTAGACCGCCGTCGCGACGGTGCCGAGCCGCTTGCCCAGGCTGCGCATGTTCAGGCCGTCCAGGCCTTCGTCGTCGAGCAGCTCGATAGCGGTCTGAATGATCTGTTCCTTGGTCAACGTGTCGCGCGGCATGCGCCCACGATAGGTCACCCGACTCGACTTGCACAAAGTTCAAGACAGCACTTGCACTTAGTTCAATAAGCGGGTTACGGTTCTCTTGAACTTAGTGCAAGTCGCTGTCGGCGCTGGAGAGCGCCCAACGGAGGAGACCGACCATGAACGCTTTCACCGCCGCCATGCAGCTGCTCGTCGCCACCGCCTTCGTGAGCATCCCACTGGTGCGCCACCGCTACGGAAGCACCGCGATGGCCGCCGCCCAGGCCGAGCTGACGCGCCAGGGCGTGCGGACCACCGTCCTGGACGAGAACGGGATGCGGTTCGACGCCGGCGGCCACGAGACGTGGGCCCCGGTCTCGATCGCCGCGGTGATGGCGGCGGCAGCCGCGGCGAACCTGTTCGACGGCTCCTGGGCCGAGCCCCTGACCTGGATCTTCCAGACCATCGTGCTGCTCATCAACTGCGTGATCCTCTACAGCCAGCTGACCGCCACGAAGTCAGTGCAGGCCGCCTTCCAGCGCAAGGGCGACCCGATGCTGGCCCGCATCGACGTGCCGGCCCTGCTCAAGGCGGCCGAGGGCGGCTTCCCCTCCTGGACCTGGACCCTGCAGAACGTGCGCCATGCCGTGGTGTTCGGCACCTCGATCCTCGCCCTGGCGGCGACGGCCATTGCCTGACGCACCAAGCCGCCCCCACGCCCCCCTCCGGCCGCACACCGCCGGGAAGGGGTGAGGGGGTTTCGCGTTGCGTCGGCTCCGTCTACCGGAGGCTCGACGAGGCACCACAGCAGCTTGAGCGCAAAATCACTGCCGGACCTGAGGGGCCACGGTGAACTGCGCGGTGCATTGCGATCATGTGCCGCCTTTTATCGGCGAGGTTTGAACCATTTGCGTGGGTAGCGGATCCGGAGACGGCCGTAGGCCAGCTCTCCGGTGACCCGGACGTGCAGCTTTCCCGGACGTGCGCGCCCCGGCACTGTGCAGATCACCTCGCCCCATTCGGTCTGCGCCCCGTCTGCGTTCGCGGTCGCGCCGGATGGCAGGACGATCGTGGCGGAGCCGTACCGAAGCTGGAGCTCGATCTCGATCTCCGGATAGTCGATGACGGTCCGGGACAGGTCGAGCACCACGCCTCCGTACTTCGATTCGATCCGCAGCACGCGCGGGACCGACCATTCGCCCACTCGCCTGACACGCCCGCTCGTGGACTTCAGCTGAACTACATCCTCCATGCGATCGTCGGGCAGGCCGGCGACCGCCGGCATCAGATCGCCATCGGAGGTGGCGGTGAGAGCCCGCTCGAGCCGCTCGTCCAGCTCCTCGGGGGTGAGATGCCCCTCGGTGAACGCCCACTGAATTCGCTGGACGATCCTGTCACGATCTCCATCGGAGACTCGTACCAGGTGTTTCGGCATGTCCCTTGGCATAACTCTCCAGAGCCTGTCTGCTGGCTGCGTCGACGACGATGAGGCATGGCCTGCCGGCACGACAGCATAGATCGTCCTGCTGGACGGGCCCAGGTGGCGGTCAGCGGCTGACGGCCTTCTTGTAGAGCCGCGTGGACAGAGGCACGAACACGGCCAGGAGCAGCGCCGACCACAGCAGCGACGCCACCACGGCGTGCCGGAGCGGCCATGCGTCGGGAACGGGAATGGCGGGATGGGTGTTGCCGAAGAGCTCGCGCACCGCCTGGATGATCGTGGAGACGGGGTTCCATTCGGCGACGGCCTTCAGCGGTCCAGGCAGTCGCGCACTGTCGACGAAGGCGTTGGACAGGAAGACCAGCGGCATCGACACGACAGTGGCGATGTTGTTGAAGACCTCGGGCGTGCGCAGGGCCAGCGCGACCGTCGCCGTCACCCAGGAGAACGCGTAGGCGAACAGCAGCAGCAGCAGGAAGCCCAGGACGGCTTCGTGCGGGGCCGAGTGGATCCGCCATCCGACGATCAGCCCCATCACCGACATCGCGACGACGCTGCTCACGTTCATCAGCACGTCGGCGACGGTCTGGCCGGTCAGCACCGCCGACGGCGCCATGGGCAGCGTGCGGAACCTGTCGAAGACGCCCTTCTGCAGGTCCAGGACCAGGGTGTAACCGGTGATCTGCCCGCTCATGATGACCGTCTGGACGAAGATCCCGGGGATCATGTACTCCTGATAGGACATGCCCGGTATATCGATCATGCTGCCGAAGACATAGGCGAACAGCAGCACGAACACGATCGGGAGAATGATCGCGCCGCCCAGCAGGTCGGGTGCTCGCTTGATCTTGAGGGTGTTGCGCTTGGTGATCGTCATTCCATCGGCGATCGCCATCTGAAGAGCGTTCATCGGCTGTGCTCCTTCACGTTCTCGGCCGCCTCGTGTCCGGTGAGCGTCAGGAACACGTCGTCCAGCGTCGGCCGCCGCAGGCCGGCATCGCGCACGGTGACTCCTTCGGCCGCCAGCCTTGCCAGGGCGTTGGTGAGCGATGCGGCGCCGTTGTTCACCGGAACGGTCACCTGCAGTGCGGTGGTGTCGGCCTGCATCTCCCCGACGGCCAGGGGCGCCAGCAGCCGCCGGGCGGTCTCCAGGTCTGCCGGGTCCGTCACTGTCAGCGCGATCCGGTCGCCGCCGACCTGATCCTTGAGCTCGTCGGCCGTGCCGAGCGCGATGACGCGGCCATGGTCGACCACCGCGATCCGGTCGGCGAGCCGGTCGGCCTCCTCCATGTACTGGGTGGTGAGCAGCAGCGTCGTGCCGCCGGCGACGAGCTCGGAGATGACGTCCCACAGTCCCGCGCGCGCCCGGGGGTCCAGGCCGGTGGTGGGTTCGTCGAGGAACAGCACCGGCGGGTTGGCGACCAGTGCTCCGGCGAGGTCGAGCCGTCGCCGCATGCCGCCGGAGTAGCCCTGTACCGGGCGGTCCGCCGCCTGGGTCAGGTCGAAGCATTCCAGCAGTTCTCGCGCACGCTCTTTGCTGCGCTTGGTGCCCAGGTGATAGAGCCGTCCCACCATCTCCAGGTTCTCCGCGCCGGTGAGGTGGTCGTCGACGGCGGCGTACTGCCCGGATGCCCCGATGTGGGATCGCAGCCGCTGGGCGTCACCGACGACGTCGAATCCGGCGACCGTGGCATGGCCGGCGTCCGGCTTCAGCAGGGTCGTCAGGATCCGCACCGTCGTCGTCTTGCCGGCGCCGTTCGGCCCGAGCAGCCCGAACACCGTGCCCTCGGGGACCGACAGATCCATCCCGTCGAGGGCCATCACGTCGCCGTACTTCTTGACCAGGCCTTCGGCCACTACTGCGGGGGGCATGAGCTCTCTCCTCTGATGGATTTCCGGTCGGCCCCGGGGGCCGTCGTGTGAGAAGCCGGCCGTGGGACGGTCAGCTACGTCGGATCACGATGTCGCCGTCGGAGGTCCGGGCACGCACCTCGACGCTCTCGTCGTCCTGTCCGGGACCGTCGCAGGGGTCCAGAGCGACGTGCACGCTGCCGTACTCCGTCTTCACATCCAGGTAGGCGGCGCTGCCCGCGCGGATGCCGGCCTCGATCGCACCGGAGGAGGTCTCCAGGACCACCGGACCGCGTACCACCTCGCCGACCCGGACATCGCCCGTCGCGGTCTTGGCGTCGACGCCGGCCAGCGCGCGGTCGACGGTGATGTCTCCGTACGCCGTTCTCAGCCGCAGGTCACCGGTCACCTCGCCGAGGGCGATGGCGCCGTTGGCGGTCCTGACCACCGCCGTGCCGTCGATCTCGCGAATCCGGATCTCGCCGTTGGCGGTGGTGACGTCGGTGTGCCCGGCCGACCGGATCACCGTGATGTCGCCGTCGGCGGTGTTCAGCTGCAGCTTGCCGGTCCGGTCGAGCCAGATGTCGCCGCCGGCGGTGTCGAACCTGGACTCTCCCAGGCGGCCCCCGCAGTGGAAATCTCCCGTTGTCCTCGCCTCGACGCGGGAGTCCGCCGGCAGCTCGATCCTCACCTCGACGGAGCCGCCCCACCACAGCCACGAACGGATCGTGGACTTGGGTGTCTTCACCAGCAGTCGGCCCTGGGAGTAGTCCACCTGGGTCTGGGCCGCGCTCTGCACGTCGGCGTCGTCGGAGGCGTCCTTCGGGCGTATCTCCACGACCGTGTCGGCGCGGTCGCCGGCATGGATCCGGACGTCGGCGGCCGCGAGATCGATGACGGCGAAGATCGGTTCCGGGGTGTCGAAAGTCGGCATGGCGGTGCCCTCACGATGGGTGGTGGGTGGCCCGTCTGCGGGGACAGGCGATGAGTGGTGGGGTGGGGGCGGGGTAAGCGCGCTAGCGCACCCAGCCGGTGTAGTGCCGCCCGGTTCTCGGATCACCCCCCCGGTCGGAGCGACGGCCCTCGTCGCCGGGTTCGAGCGCCGCGGACACGGCGCGGACCAGCCAGGCGTTGACCGAGAGCCCTTCCCTGCCGGCCGCCTTCTCGATGCGCGATTTGAGGTGATCGGGGACGCGGAGCGAGACCCGCGACGTGCCGCCCTCATCGGCCTCCGACGGTGTCTCCGGAACGGGCGCCCGGACGCCCATCGCGACCTCCACCGCGCCGGCCAGCGCACTCCTCAAGCTGCTCCCGCGCGCCTGTTCCGGCGCCCGCTCGGCCGGCGCCGGTGTCACGGAGAAATCGAGGTCACGCCCGCGCAGCCGTACGTCGACCGAGCCCGGCGCGAGATCACGGGTGATCTCGCCCGCGGCGGCCGACAGCGCCTCGAGCAGGGTGAGCCGGACGGCCGATTCGAGCGATGCGGTGAGACGCTCGGCGAGTGCGCGCGCGTCCGGGCCACTGGCCTCGGCGGCGACCGCCAGCTCGCGGCGGAGGTTGTCGACATATGGTGCGAGATCCATGACGCCACTATGGCGCCAAATTGGCGCCATGGCAAGGTCTGAACGGCTCTTGTCGGCGCCACCGGCGGTGACGCGACCGAATCCGGGCCTTGACCAGCACATGGGAGCGCTCTGCGAGACCACGCGCCTGCGCTGGAAAGACCTTCGCGGCGCGATGGTCGGGGAGATTCCCAACGGTACGGTGTCACCATGGCGCCATGATGGCGCCATAAGCGAGATGCGGCGTCCCGGTCCCACCTGTCCGGCGCGACCTCGTTCTACGGCTGATATGGCAGCCGTCGAAAAGTCGCGGTTGGTGCGCCGGGAGCGCGACGCCCGCGGCACCGACCGGAAGCAGGCCCTCGGCCACAAGGTCATCCTCATCCCCGCCGCGGCCGCCTGGCCGACACCACCCCGCCGGGCAGGTGATCGGGTCGGTCGTTTTCGCCGGGTCCCGGCGCACGCGGTACGGGGCACCCACACGCTCTGCTTGTTGCTGCTGCCGTTGCGATCGACCCGTTCGCCGGCGGCGCCCGGGCAGGTGCCGCAGCTCGGCGGTCCCTTCCTGCCGCCGGTGGCCATGCCTCGGCGCTACGCGGCGCAGGCGGCGCTGTCAGTCCCGCACGGCAGGCACGGGAGCCACACGACATGTCACGTGATCACGACCGGCCGCGCCGCCGGAAAAGCCACCAGCCTGCGGAGGCGAGACCGAGTGCCCCCACGACCGCGCCCGCATAGATCCAGAGCGAGACCGCCCCGTCCTGCGACGCCTGGGGTGAAGAAGGAGCAGCGGTCGCCGCCGGACGGGTGGCTGTGCCGAGGGCGGCGAGCAGTTCGGAGGTGAGGGGGGACACGTCGGGAATCGCATCCTTCGGCCGCAGCGGATCCTTACCCGCGCGGACCATCCGGTTTCCGCTGCAGAGCGTGGTGTGCAGGGGCACACCCGGATCGGTCTCGAACATGCCGGTCTGCCCGGTGGAGGCGAACACCAGATAGCGCGTCCCGATGTCGAAGCTGTACCCGCAGGAGGCACCGTCGGAGTTGGTGGCCACCTGGAAGGCGGCGTCCGCCCTCCCCTTGTAGACCTGGTCGGCGTGGAAGGTGTAGACGATCGGCGGCCGGGGGCCGAGGGGGTCGCCCTCGACCTGATGGACGGCCGTCACCGTCCCGGTGAAGACGGCGGCCGACTGTTCCATCTGGTCCTTCGGCTCGAACGGGGCGCAGGAGCAGGCGCACGCCGTACCCGGGGCGATCGCGAGGGTGGCGGCGACGAGCAGGAGAACCGCCAGAACCCGATGTCTCATGCCTCCATCACGTATCGCTCCGAACAACGGTTCGACAGCGGATGACGGATGGTGGAGAGCGGGGGCGCGACCTGAACGACGAGACGGCGCCCCTGCTCTTCGACGTGGTCGGACGGCATGGTCGGACGGCTGGGAAAGAGCGTCGTGTCTTCGAGGAGCCGCAGACCTTCGCCGTGGGAGTCCAGCCGCACGAGAGCATGCATGGACTGCACCTACTCCCACCTGAACATACGGTCCACCTCCCACCTGTACATACGGTCCACGGGCTCCCACCTGTACATACGGTCCACGGGCTCCCACCTGTACATACGGTCCACGGGGATCCCGCCGTCCGGCACCGTCCAGGGCGGTCGTCACCCGGTTCGTCGCTCACGCACCTGTGCTCTCACCCGCCCTCGGTACTCACCGAACATGATCGATTCGTCTGGCGGGCGAGATGGCGCTCTTCCACATCAGCCACTTATGGACCTCAGTGGCCTTGTGCCCCTCCTCTGGGCCCCAGAGATCCCCGCTGGAGGCGCTTGCTCTTCCTCGTCTTGAAGGCGCGGTGGCCAATCAGAGTGGCGATCCCACCAGCCAGAGTGCCCATTCCAGCCGCAAAGCCACCTGCGAGACCCTGAAGAAGGCCAGTCCCTACGCCTGCGACAACCGCTGCAACGAGAGCTGCGACAGTCGAGCGAATCAGGTTTCCCGGCGGACTGATGCAGACCGTGTCGCAAGGCTCCGCTGGTTCAGCGGGTGTGAACGTCCGGGCGTTCCTCGGCGTTCCAAGCTCGACAGTGAGCTTCAGGTAGGGCATTCAACCCCTCTCGCTGTGACGTGCGAGCTATCTGTCCGACGCCTTCCCGGCTGGGACGTCTGCTCGCACTCCACTGCAGGAGAAGTTGTGTACACCACGCCTGGCTACCTCAGTGAGGTCCGCCGGCAGAAGCGGGGCGGCTGCTCATCCGCTCTACCTCCGGCCGGGAGTAGGGCGAATGCCGATCGTTGAATCCTGTCGGTCGCTCGTTCGCCAGAGCGATCCGGAGCCACGATCACACGGCAACGCGTTCATCGAACATGCGCGCAGAAGATCTTGGTTGCTCTCATATACGGCCCGGGCGGCGGGCTCGCGGGAGAACCGTCCCCAGGCCGCACGCGCAGTGTGCGGTCCACAAGCTCGGGTCGCGTGGCACCGCGGAGCGCCGCCCTTAGTGACGGAACGGTCAAGGTTCTCAAGGCCCAGCGGAGTATGCAGGCCGCCGACAAGCTGGCGGTCGGGCAGAAGTGGAAGAGGACGGATGACCACGTGGTCACGACCTGCTGGGGAGAGCCGATCCACCCGGATATGGTCAGCTCACCCACCGCGACCATGATCCGACGTTACAACAACCCTGTGAAAGAACTCCAGCTCAAGGAACCGCTTCCACACACTCGGCTCCATGACCTCCGGCACATCCACGCTACGACGCTGCTCCTGGCGGGCGTCCCCGTCCACGCCGTCGCGGCCCGACTCGGTCGTGCCGACCTGTCCATCACACTACGCGTCTATGCCCATGTGATCCGGGCGGCGGAAACCTCTGCCGCCGACGTCTTCGCAAAGACGGTCAGCGGGTAGCGGGAACCGCCCTGTTAGCAAGGGTGATAGCAAACAGACCAGTCGATCAAGAATACGAAAAGGCCCCTGAGCGGATAATCCCTGCTCAGGGGCCTTCTTGCATCTGTGCGGCCGGAGGTACTCGAAACCCCAACCTTCTGATCCGTAGGCAAGGGCAGGTTCCAGGTCGTGAGGCTCACACGCTGGTCAGGCGGTAGATGTGGTTCGGTGGGATGTGGTCGCGTAAGACGGTGTTGCTGTACGCGACTGCTGTACGGCACTTCCCCGCAAACTGCGCACGGCGGCCTCTCGGTCAACGCTCGCCGTACAGGATCTCCATCGCCTGGAGCACGTCCGTAACAACGTGGTCCGCCTCGTGCTCCTGATTCGGTCGCGTTCCCCGGTCGACCCAGACCGTTCGGAGACCGGCCGCCCGTCCACCGCCGATGTCGGCAACCGGGTGGTCACCGACCATCCATCCCCCATCGGCAAGGGACATGCCGCACCGTTTGGCAGCGATCTCGAACAGGCCGACGTCGGGCTTGCGGACGCCTTCGAGTCCAGAGAGGGCATAAGCGTCGACTGCCTCGGCCAGTCCCGTTCGCTGGATCTTGCCAAGCTGGTTGTCCGCGGTTCCGTTGGTGACGATCGCCACCTTCCAACCAAACGCACGGAGTCGGGACAATCCATCCATCACCTCAGGCCGGCAGCGAACGAGATACGGCATGCGCTTCCGGTAGCGGCTCCACAGCTCCTCAACCGATTCGGGCGGGGTGAAGCGCTCGCGCACCTTGCCGAAGAAGATCTCACGATGGGGATAGCCGGCCTGGTCGAGAACGAGCAGCCAATTAACCGCCTTGTCTCCAAGGCCGTGCTCGTCGGCGAACTCCGCGGCCCACTCCCGAAATGCTTCGTCGAGGTTCACGAGCGTGTTGTCCAGGTCGAAAAGCACAAGCCGTTGCACAGCAACTGACTCTACGCGGATCACCACCGTGGACTTGAGCGCCTACTTGCAAACGGGGGCCAGTCACGACGTAGAGGGCTCCTCGCCCTGGTCACGTGGCAGATGCGGTCTGGTGACGTGTGATCGTGTAAGGCGGTGTTGCCGTATCCCGCTGCTTGCATGGCCTCGTAGCCAGTGGCCAGCCCCAACGTGTCTCCAGCGACTGCACTGTTCAGCAGGCCGGATCGCGGTTCCGTAGCCGGACCGCGCCACCGAGAGCACGCTCCCGTACGAAGAAAGCCGTGGCTCCCTTGAGAATGTCGACGTCCTCACGTAACAGGCGCAGGTAGGCCCGCCGCATTGCTGCGGCGGGCCGTCAAACCGTGCGGGCAAATCCTCGCTGAACACGGCTCAAGTAAGCCCCGAAGGGCCATTCAGCTGTGCTGTGCCCCTGCGCCGGCGGGCGAGCAGCATGCGATGGCTAGAGGCGTGGACAAGGCGGGGCCGGCACCGTCCGAAGGGCCGGGTCGTCCGTGGTGCACGAGGTAGTCGGCAACTATCGCGCGTCGGCGGCATGAAGCCACCATCGCTCCCATTGGGCCGGAATTGAGGTGGCTGCTCGGCGGTCAGGAGATGATCTCCGTAGAGCAGACCCATACGTTCCGCCTGGCGAGAAGCCGTAGCGTGTACCGATCGATTGGAGGGGTCACCTGCTTGCGCCGATCGACCATGTAGCCGGTTCATCGATGGACCGCCGGGAGACGCCCCACCCAAGACCAATATGTGCCGGACGATGCCCGTCCAGGGCAATTTCGTCAGGTAAGCGCCGCTGTCGCTGTCGCCGAATACTCGCCTATCATTCCTGAACGTTTTTCATTTTCTCACGGCGAAGTATCACCGGACGCAGATCGGCGAATCGGCGCACCGACTCCGTCAATCCTGAATATTGATGTAGGGGTCCCAGTAGTAGTAACCCTGCTTTTCACCTTTGTGGTTGAGAATCATGAAACTGAAGTTGTAGGTTACCGTCCCCGTGTCCAAGACCTCGGACTCCCAGTAGTAGCTGTTGATTTTCTGGGTAGTGGGATTCAACGGGTCCTGACTGCTCGGCTTCGGCTCGTTGAGGACCACCGACCTTGGTACGGGAGTGCTGATCAGATCCTGTCCGGACAGGGCGTTGAACCTGTAGAGGACGCTGGTGTACTCGGAGTTCAGAGATAGTGTCGTCTCACGCCATCTGATGATGTCCATGGGGGAGGCGTTGATCGTCAACTCGCTTCCCGGAGTACTCCCGAGTTGGTTCTGCCGGGTCGTCATGTAGATCAAACTGCTGCTGTCGGGGATCGACGTGGGGCTGTTCGGATCGGTGTTCTTGCCGTATTTTCCGAGAATGGTTTCCGCGTCGATGGCGATGAGGACGTTAATGAACTCCGACATACAGCAATTCTCCCTTAATGTCCGAAAAGACAGACCGTAGTCCAGAATCCTGCAATCACGACTTGACTGTAAATCGCCCGCACTGGAGAGCTTGCCGAGCCGGTGAACCATTGTCAAGATTTGTGAATCAAGATCCTTGAGCAGGGTTCTCATTGGGGCATTCAACAAGGATGTCAAGGGTCATACTTCTTCCTTTTGGGCAACGCAAGAAATGCCGTTCCGTGGTGCCCTTAAGTGCTGGCCCTACACCGTTTAGTCGGTCGACTAATGGGAATCATGATGAATATCGAGACTAGAATGGTGGATTGGAAGGCGGTCGCGCAGGCGGGCGCTACTTGGGGTTCCGCGAGCGGGGATGCCTCTCGCACGCGGGGATGGTCCGCCGGGCCGCTTCCGGTCGTGCCCGGGCCGGCGGTGCTCCCCGCGCACGCGGGGGATGATCCCGCCGACCTGGACGGTTCCCGGGGACGCCGCCCCGTGCTCCCCGCGCACGTGGGATGTCCCACCGGCGATGACCCGCAGGCGTTTTTCGGAGAGTGCTCCCCACACACACGGAGATGACCATTCCGGCTCATTCTTGGCGAGTGTGCGTGTTGTCGTCAAAGCCAAACAAGAACGCCCCGACCATGATCGGCCCGGGGCGTTTTGGCTGTTCAGGTGTGGTGGCCAGAGGCGGGTCGAACCGCCGACCTTCCGCTTTTCAGGCGGAGCGATCACCCTGGTCGTGTCGGAGAGTCTGTGGTCAAGCGTGTGTAGACGGCGGCCGGCGTGTGGTCGTGATGGTCGACGTTGTCGTCAACTCTCGCTCCACCTCAGCCATGGTCATCCAGTGGCAAGGCCCGGCAGAGGAGGGCTGTGGCAGTAATCGTCGTTGCGGTGCCCGCCTCGATGTGACCCCGGTCGACCGCTCCTCCCATGGTTGCCGGGTGCACGACAGCACAATGCGTCTCGGCGGCCATCGGGGCGGACTTGCGCCCGATGCACTGGATCGGAGGTCTCCCCCTGGCCGCCGCCCGGCAGCACGGAAGCAGACCTGGCGCACCTGGACCGGGCGATCGCGCGGCTGGTGCTGCTGCCCTGCCTGGCCTTCGCCGGCCGGGACGTACGGAAGGTAGAAGCCGGCCCGGCCTGGGAAGCATCCTGTCACCCTTCATGAGACTGTTTGCATTGTTATAGTCAAAAGCAAACAGTTGGAGGTTGGGCCATGTTCATCCCTATATCCCCTGTGTCTCCCCGTTACCCCGATCACGCCGCGCCGAGACGGCTCCGTCGCCTGATCCTGGCGACCGCTCCTCCGCTGCTCCTCCTGGTCGTACCCATGGTCCTGGTCGCCTTGTACGGCGAGCGCCTTCCCGACCGCGTCTACATCGGCAACTGGGCCATCGACACCAAATACGAGCCCACCTGGCAAGGCTGGACCTCGCAACCCCTCTTTGGGGCGGTGATGTGGTGTGAAGCACTGCTCGTCTTCTCGTTCCTGCGCTACTGGCGCCTGCCTCAAGTCCAGCGGGGCCTGGTGGTCGGCAGTTTCCTCATCGGCGTGGCCGTTCCGGTGTCCGGCGCATTGTGGCTGCTGGCGCTGGTCGACGCACCGGGCGTCGTGGCCCGGCCCGCCTGGCACCTGGCGGTGGAGATCGCCGTCACCGCAGGGGCGCTCGCGCTGGGCTGGGCAGCGGCGGGTCCGCTGCCGCCGACGCCCGTGGTCACCGCCACACCACCGCCGCACGCGCCCACCATGACACTCGGCCCGTGGCAGCGCGCCATGTTCGTGACTTCCACCTGGTCGGCACGCAGGCTGCTGGTCGCCGCGGTGATGGCCGCGCTCACCGCGTGGGCCGTGTCCAATGGCTTCGGCGGATGGCAGGGTATGGCCTTGCTGGCACTGTTGACGATCTTCGAGGCGGCGCAGGCGCGCACCCACCTGCAGATCGACGGCTCGGGCATCACCGTGAGCCTCCCCTGGCTGCCCGTCCTGCACCGGACGGTGCCGTACCCGAAGGTACGGTTCGCCGAGGCCATGAGCGAACCTCTCCCTGGGCGATACAAGCTGGACGACGGGGAGGCAGGCTGGGGCATCGTCAGCGGGAAGGGACCAGTGCTCGCCTTGTCGCTCAGTGACGACCGGTGGTTCCTCTACTCCACGCGTGAAGCGGAAACGGCGGCCGCGCTGATCAACGGATGGTTGAGCAGGCAACGACAGGAGACGGCGTAGTGCTGATCACAGTTGACCCCGCATCGGCCCAGCCGCTCGCCGACCAAGTGGCGGGCTCCGTACGCGCCGCGCTGGCCAACGGCATGGCTGCCCCCGGAGACCGGCTCCCCTCCGCGCGCAACGTGGCCACCACGCTCGGCATCAACCTGCACACCGTTCTGCGGGGTTACCAGCAGTTGCGCGACGAGGGACTGGTGGAGCTACGTCGCGGCCGGGCGGCCGTCATCACCGACATGGCCGACCAGTTCCGCCTCCGGCTCACCGCAGCAGCCGAGGAGTTCGCCAGGGCCGCTCTGCACACCGGCGCCTCCGATGAAGAGGCACTCGCCGCAGCGCGAGAGGCCCTGCTCGCCATGCGAGCCTGACCGGATGGCAGGACCCGGCTTGCGGATCGTAACCTTCTGATCCGTAGCCAGTTCGAGGTCATCCACCGGCGTCTACCGGCGTCAGAAAGACCTGCTCAGAGGCGCTTCACGCTTGATCATTTTCTATTAGTGTCCACTCGCATCCACGGACGGTGTTAGCACTTCCGTTAGCAAGATCACGCGCAGTGCCGAAGCGTTGTCGTACCCGATCGCTACTCTCCCGCGCATGGCAGTCCCCGAGATCATCCCCATCGGCTACGAACCCGACTACCACACCGACACCATCGGCCATTGGGAGGGCGGGCAGTTCCTCGGCTCCGTCGTCGCCGCCTTCCCCGAGGGCTACACGCACACCGACGACTGGCCCGCACACAAACGCTGGTACGCCGTCCTGCACACCTTCGACACCGCCGGCCACCACCTCAACTCCCGCATCGAGCGCACCGGAACCGACGACAACCACCGAACGGCCGTCGACGCAGCGCAAGAACGACTGAAGCAATGGCTCGACACCCTCCCCGGCCACCGCTTCGACGACATCGCCATCCGGCCCTTCCGTCACGAAGCCGACGACGTGCTTTTCGGCCTCGTCATCGAGACCTTCGAAGGCACCGAACACGTCGAGCTCTACCCGAACAACCTCGGCTTCTACGAACCCTGGGACGGCTTGTACGACACCTGACCACCAGATCCGTAGGGAAGGGCAGACGCCTCGTCAACGGCATCTTGCCCTGGTGAGGTGGTAGATGCGAGTCGGTGCCGTGTGGTCGTGTAAGGCGGTGTTGCTGTATCGGCTGCTGTACAGCACTCCTCATCCCTCGTGAGATGCGGCGTGGCCTTTCGCCGAATCAGCGTCGAGCGACTCTCTCAAGATTGGCTCTGAGCCAAGATGATCCAAGCACCGTGACGTGGGAGGGCGCATGATCGTGTTCACGTGTGCGGGCTGTGATGCCTCGCTGACCTTACCCGTGTCGAATGTCGCGCTCCCCGCTCACGCCCATCAGAAGTACGGCCACGAACTACTTCCCGTGCTCATGGAGCCTGGGACCTACGCGGTGAATCCGGAACCCTCCGGGCCGCCGTGGCGGCGGTGGGAGAAGATCGGCGCGGAGGAGGCAGAAGCCCGTGGTGTGTACGCGCCGACCTACGCCCTGTCGTACGGGCCGCCGGGGGCGGTCGCGGTCGCGCTGGGTGACGTCCGCGGGACCGTTCTGATTCCGGAGCGGTGCGACGGCCTCTGCTGCGGTCTGGACAGCAGAAACGGCCCCAACCTGGCGTGCGCGCAGTGCGGGCATGCCGTGGCCACCCTCATCGACGACTGCTCGTACTGGCAGGTGGTGTGGCTGGACCCGCGCGCCGTACGTCTCCTCGACGTCGATGCGCCCGCCCGCCGAGTGCTCAGCTGGGAGGAACTACGGGAACAGCCGGAGAGACCGCCGGTTGAACCGATCGGGGCCTGGAGCCCGGTGTGGGAGGCAGCGGTCTCGGTGGCGCTGGCCCACCTGCTGGCCGCGTCGGGCGGTGCACGGGTCGTGGTTCCCGATGGCCCTGTCGCCGATGCGTTCCGTCCGGCGCTCGATGCCCTGCTCCCGGCCGAGCCGCCGACGAGGAGCCTGGCCCTGGCCGGGCCGGGCCTGCCCGCCACCGTCACGGACATCGCTTTGGTTCCGCAGCACCCGCAAACTGGGGAGACATGGTCGTCCGGCACCGTCACGGACATCGCTTTGGTTCCGCAGCACCCGCAAACTGGGGAGACATGGTCGTCCGGCACCGTCACGGACATCGCTTTGGTTCCGCAGCACCCGCAAACTGGGGAGACATGGTCGTCCGGCACGGAGGCAGCGGTGCCGCTGGCTGCCGATGTATGGATGTATATGGCCTTCAGTCGTAATCGGCGGCTTCGCCCCGCGTCGGGCGGGCTGCCCGACGGCGTCTACCGCGATGACCCTCCACCACCGCTGCCGTCCAGCCCGTTCCGGCTCGACCGGCAGATGTTCCTCCACGCGCTGGCACGACTGCCGGAGGTTCGTCAGCCATGGCTGCGTGCGGTTTACGACGACGTGCAGGACCGCCGATCCAACCTCCCGTTCTGGTGGTGAATGGATACCACTGTCGGCGCTGCTGTCACCGCTTGGGGCCTGCTGAGGGCGTTCTCGTCTGTAGGACCACGTCCTCATGTCAGTGACCGAGTTCGCCGGCGTGACCGGAGACAAAGATCGTGGCGTCGCCCCCAAATCAGGGCCGTACGAGTTCTGGACCGAGAAGAACGCTCATGTCTACCTCCGCGGCACCGATTTCAAATGTCTGACCTATCAGCCCGGCAGGCCGCCGGTGTTGTGGCTGGAGTTCCTCTACGATCCGCGGTGGACTCCGTCCGAGCTGTCCGAGACCCCTGTCGTGGTCTTCCGGTTCAAGGGGGTTTACTTCGTCGAGTGGTGTGAGGACCGGGAAGGTCATGCCTGCGTGACCGCCCAGCCTGACGCTCCTGCTGGACAAGTCGAACACTTCGATTGGGACGGTGCCGACCTGTTCACATTGGGCACCTTCACACTGCGTCTGGTCCTTCAAACCGGACAAGCAGAGGTGACCGTACGCGCGAAGTAGCACGAGATCCCGCACCCATCTTCTTGGCCTCGGACCTCTTCATTACGAGTCAACGGCAGGTTCCTGGCCGGAGCGCTCACGTGCTGGTCAGGCGGTAGACGCAGTGCGGTGAGATGTAATCGCGTAAGACGGTGTTGCTGTACCGCGCTGCTGTACGGCCTTCCCCGCAAGCCACGGCGCAGCCTCTCAGTCATCACTCACTATGCGAGATCTCCATCGCCTGGAGCAGGTCCGCGACGACACGGACCGCCTCTGGCCAGGTGAAGATCTCCTCCGAGGCTCCAGGCGACCACACTTCCCGTGTCGAAGACGAACTCCGCCTCCATGCACTGGTCGAAAGCCTCGGCGTCGAATCGCTCGATCACCCGCACAAGCCGTTCACCGACGTGACGCACGAACGGAACCTCGTCAGAAGCCGGGACGACGTCAACACGGCTGCCGAGCTCCGGCATCGTGTAACTCTCCTCGGGCTCGTCTAGTGTGATCCGCAGCGTCCAATCAGCTGCGACATGCACTATGACGGTCACCGACTCCAGATGGAGCCAGACATCGACCAGCTTTGGATCATCGGATCCATGGGTGAACAGGGCCGCGGTGACCGCGACCAAGCGCTGACGCTCCACACGGGAAAGATCCACCATCCCACTATTCCCTGAACCGATTCGACTCGGCTCCTGCAATCCACAGATGATCGACTGCTGCCACTTGACCTCCCCGCTGAGCTTCGTGGTGGGGCCGACGACGGGCAGGACGTGTCCTCCTGGTGTCGCACCCCTGCTCTCGCCGGACGCCTGGTACGGGGAACGAGCGATGGCCGTACGACCCGCACTCGTGTCGGCGACCATCCGTAAGGCTCTCGACCACGGCTGGGATCCACACCACAGGCAACGCCTTCACTCTCCGTCTGGCCGAGGATGCCCTAACGGATGCGACGAACGGTCGGCTCACTCTCCTATGCGGTCCCCTTCATGCGGAGATGACCGATTCGAAAGACACCCGCTTTAGGAGAGTGGCTGTTCGCTATCTGTAAGACGCCTCTGACCTAGGAAGATCTCGCCAAAACGAGCGTGGCACTTTCGGTCATCCCACAGTTGTCCCGGATGAGCACCATCGGGGCGCCGAGTTGGCGATGGGCTGCGCTCAGCAGGTCGCGGTAGTCGCTCCAGGCGAAACTGCGCCGCTGACCGCTCTTATGAGCGGGATGTCGTTTGGGCCGATAGATCAGGCGAGCGTGGTGTCCGGGCTTGTAACAGGTCAAGGCGGCGCTGGGAGCGACCACGCACGGTGATCACGGGGGTGTGCCTGCGCCTGGACCAGGTACGGCGGGTCGGCGGCGTCATCGAGAACCCGGCCTCGTCTTCAAAGACGATCCACGCCCCGAGCGCCGCCGCGGTGCCTCCACCTGTGGTCAGGTCTCCTTCGCCCATCCGGCCAGCGCCGCCCGGTCGCGTGATCCTCCCCTCGTAACGTGGAGATCTGACCTAAGGGGGAGGTCGGGGCATGGGAGAGACCGGAGCGGCGGGAAGCTACTACGGGCGATCGGTGTGACGCCCCCGGATGCCGAGGGCCGGCGGCCCGCGCGCTGAGGGCCGTCGCGCTCTGTGCCGCGCCGAAGGCCCGCCCGTCCGAAGGCCCGCCCGTCCGAAGGCCCGCCCGTCCGAAGGCCCGTCCTACCCGAAGGCGCGCTGTTCGAAGGCCCGTCCACCCGAAGGTCCGTCCGCCCGTTTGCTTCTCGCCCGGAGGCCGGGAATGACGGCCGCGGCGGACGGCTCGGGGACGGCACCGGCGCCCGGGGACGCGAATCCCCGGGCACCGGCCCGATGCGAGGTGCTGTCAGAGCAAGGGCGTCAGAGACGGTCGAGCAGTCTCTGCAACTGCTCGACCTCTGCCTGCTGCGTGGTCTCGATGTTCCTGGCCAGCGCCTTGGCCTCGGGACTGCTCCCTCGGGCCTGCTCGGTCCTGGCCATCTCGATCGCCCCCTTGTGGTGGGCGATCATCAGCTTGGCGAACATCCGGTCGAACTCCGCGCCCTCGGACTCCCGGAGCTTGGCCATGTCCTCTCCGGTCATCATCCCGGGCATGTCGTGCCCCTCATGGCCCTCCTCGGGGCCGGTGGGCTTGCCCCAGGCCGACAGCCAGCCGTTCATGATGGCGATCTCGGGATCCTGGGCGACCTTGATCTTCGCCGCGAGCTCCTTGACCTCGGGATCGCCGGCCCGCGACTCGGCGAGCTCGGCCATCTCCACTGCCTGCTCGTGGTGCGGGATCATCATCTGGGCGAAGGTGACGTCGGCGTCGTTGAAGGAGGCCGACGGCTGCGGGCTCGTGGCGGCGACCCGGGTGCCGCCGGGCGTGCCGGTGGGCGCGGTCGCCGGCCGGTCGTCCCCGCCGCAGGCGGTGAGCAGGACGAGCATGCCGGTCCCCGCGGCGGTGAGTGCGAGCCTGCGGGCGGCGGATCGGTTGGTGAACGTCATTGACTGGTCTCTTTCCGGTTCGTGGTACCTGCGTGCCGGTCGTCTGCGGGCAGGTCTCGGGGACCGTCCGCCGACGGGGTCGGCCTATATGCGCAGAACCGAAAGGCGTGCCAGGCGCAGAGCCGTTCTCCTGGGCGGCGGCCGGGCGACGGGCGGCGCCGGCGGGAGGACGGCGGTCCCGGCCCGCGGCGCCCGCCGCCGCGCCCACAGCGCGCCGAGGAGCAGGGCGAGGAGCGCGGTCAGTACGGCCAGGCAGACCGAGGCCGGGTCGAGGCGGGGCAGGTCGCCGTCCGCGTCCGACACCCGCCGCCCGTCTCCGGACTCCGGGGCCGGTGGCGACACGAGGGCCGGCTCAGGGCTCCGGTGCTCCGCGGCCACGCCGTGCCCGGCCGTGCCGGACCGCTCCTTGGCATGGTCCGCATGGCCCAGCGTGTGCATTCCCGCGATGCCCAGGACGAGCGTGATGAGCAGCAACAGCCGGCGAGGCGCCCGTAACGGGTGCCGGCGGGCCGGGCCGTCCATCCTCGCCTCCGTACGCGTGGGGCAGGGCCACCCCCGGCCCGACCATCTACGATCTTCAATAGTAAGAATACTCCGGCCGCCCGCTCCCACCGGCACGCGTACCCCGCGAGGCGGGGCGTACGGCGGGCTGGAACAGGGCCCGCGGGGTGCGGCGGGAGAATGGTGTCGTGAAAGTGGTGGTCCTCGCCGACACGCACGCGCCGCGGCGGTGGAAGTCCTGCCCGCCGGAGGTGGCCGGGCATCTCCGGGGCGCGGACCTGATCCTGCACGCCGGTGACGTCTGCACCGCCGGCGTGCTCGACGAGCTGGCCGCCTACGCGCCGGTCCACGTCGTCAAGGGCAACAACGACGGGCCCGACATCGTGGCGCCCGAGACGCTCGAACTCGACCTCGGCGGGCTGCGCGTGGCGATGATCCACGACAGCGGGGCGGCGCGGGGACGGCTTGCCCGCATGCGCCGCCGGTTTCCATCGGCCGATCTGGTGATCTTCGGCCACTCCCACATCCCGCTCGACGAGAGCGACGCCGGGCTGCGCGTCTTCAACCCCGGATCGCCGACGGACCGGCGTCGCCAGCCTCACGGCACCCTGGGCCTGCTGCGGATCGAGGACGGCGTCCTCGTCGAGGCCGGGATCGTCCCGGTCATCTGACCTGCCGGGCGGCGATCCCCGGGGACGTCCCCTTCCCTTTCCCGTCTCCCGTGGCCGTCAGGCCGGTTTGTTCCCGTCTCCCGTGGCCGTCAGGCCGGTTTGCGGGCTTCGATGAGAAACCGCGTCGTGTGCGCGAGAAAGGGGCCGTCGGCCTGGATCCGGTCGTGCAGGGCCTTGAGCTCGGTGCGGTAGTGGTCGACCGTGAACCCCGGGACGATCCAGATCACCTTCCGCAGGAAGTAGATCACAGCGCCGATGTCATGGAAGACCATGCGCAGCGACTCCAGCCGGAGGTCGCGCACCTCAAGCCCCGCGGCCTCGGCCACCGCCCTGGCCCGCTCGGGATCGCGTCCGGAGCCGACCGGCTGGGGGCCCATGAAGAACTCCGTCACCTCTATGGCGGTCCGGGGGCCGACCTGCTGGGAGAAGTATGTCCCTCCCGGCTGGAGCACGCGGGAGATCTCCTCCCACCAGGTGGTCACCGGGTGGCGGCTGGTCACCAGGTCGAAGGCGCCGTCGCCGAACGGGAGCCGCCGCTCGTCACCGGTGGCGACGACCGCGACCCCGCGCGGACGCAGCCGTTCGGTCGCCAGCGCGACGTTCGGCGGCCAGGACTCCGTGGCGACCGTCAGGGGGGCGAGCCGCGGCACGCCCGCGAGCACCTCCCCGCCGCCGGTCTCGACGTCCAGCGCGGCCGACGCCTGCGCCATCCGCTCGGCCACGAGCCGTGAATATCCCCACGAGGGGCGCTCCTCCGTCGCCCGGCCGTCGAGCCATGAGAAGTCCCAGCCGTCGACGGAAACGGATTCGGCCTCGGCGACGAGTTCCTCAAATGTCCGTACCATCCTCCGAAACTGCCAGCAGGCCCTTGGGCCTGTCCAAGGGTTTTCCCCGTCTCAACGGCACCGCGACCGCGCGGCACCGCGACACCGCCCTCAGGCGACGCCGGTGGCCGTGGCCGTGGCCGGTCGTCGGTGGCCGGTCGCAGGTCGCCGGTCGCCGGTCGCGATGTCGCCGAGAGCGGCGGCCGGACGGGCGGCCTGAGGGGCGGGCATCGGCTACACGTCCTTCGCGAGCAGCTCCTTGAGGGCGTCGTCGATGAACTTCGTGTCGACCGGATTGAGACCGCCGCCGGCGAAGTGCCCCCACGCGCCGGGGATGACCCGCAGCTCCGCGTCGGGCATGTGGGCGACCTCCCACTCGCTGTCCTCGGGCGGGAAGTAGAGGTCCTGCTCCGCGGGCATGACGATCGCCGGCGCGCGGATCGCGGCGAGCGCCTCCGCCACGCCGTCGAACCCCGGAGTCCTGCCCACGTCGGCGTTCTGCCAGGTCCACAGCATGGCGAGCAGGTTGTCCGCGTCGCGCTTGATGAACAATCCCTCCCAGAAGCCGACGAGGAAGTCTTCGAGGGAGCCGTAGCCGAGCGGCTCGCGCTCATAGATCCTCTCCCGGTAGAACTGCTGGGAGAAGCCCCAGCCCGCGTAGACCCGGGCCAGCGCCCGCAGCCCGACGCCCGGCTGCTCGCGGTACCAGCCGTTGTCCCACGCCGCGTCGGCCGTGAGGGCGCCCTTGACGCCCTCAAGGAAGACGATGTTGTGGAGGCTGGTCTTCGCCGAGCCGCAGAAGGGGAGGATCCGCCGGACCATGTCCGGATGGCTGACCGCCCACTGGTAGGTCTGCCCGGCCCCCATGGACCAGCCCGTGACGAGCTCCAGACGCTCGACGCCGAACCGCTCGGTGACGAGGCGGTGTTGCATCTGGACGTTGTCGTACATCGTCACGTGCGGAAAACGCGCCCGGTCGTGCGGTGGCGGGGTGGTGCTGGGAGACGACGACAGCCCGTTGCCGAGCATGTTCGGGATGATGATGAAGTACGTCGACGGATCGAGCGCCATGCCCTCGCCGATCAGCCATTCGTTGTCGTAGTGCTGGCCCGAGTACCACGTCGGGTAGACGATCGCGTTGCTTTTACCGGCGTTGAGCCGGCCGTAGGTTTTGTACGCCAGTTTGGCGTCGGGCAACGTGATGCCACTCTGCAGCCGGACATCGCCGAGGTCGAAGACGTCGTAGTCCATGGAGGCCTCCTTGCCGACCACCGGTCTCGATCGCCCGATTCTTCGCGTTCCTGAGTCGGTATTTTAGTCCTGGGCCGAACGGAGGGCAGGATGTCGTTGCCTCGTTTTCGCAGGTCAATACGGCTATATGACACTCTGCCCCGGGCCTTTTCACATGTCCGGAGGACTTTTCGCGCTCTCGATAACGGACCGGGGGTTTTCCGCCGCGCGACTTTTCCGGCCGCGCCCGCCTCCACCCTTCCCCACCGCCTCCACCCTTCCCCACCGCCTCCGCCCTTCCCCACCGCCTCCACCGCTCCCGCCGCGCCGCACCGCTCGCGCCGCGCCGCACCGCTCGCGGCTGCGGCATCCACCGCCGGCGCTCCGCCGTACGGCCCCGAAGTACGGCGCCGCTGAGGCTCCGCCGTACGGGACTCCGCCGACGTGTCGCCGGGCGCGGATGGGTGCGGGTGGGCGCGGGCCCCGCATATTGGAGCGACATCCTGCCCGAAGAACGGCAGGATGGAGGTTCTTTGGAGTTTCGTGAAGGAGCCAGTACGTGCACAGCTACCGCCGCGATCTGGACATACTCCGAGATCGGCGCTTCACCCTGCTGCTCGTCGCCCGGACCATCTCGGTCCTGGGCAGCTCGTTCGCACCCGTGGCCCTCGCCTTCGGCATCCTCGCCCTGCCGGGGGCGACGGCCACGACGCTGTCGGTGGTCCTCGCCGCGGAGGCGTTGCCGATGGTGGCGTTCATGCTCGTGGGCGGAGTGATCGCCGACCGGCTGCCCCGGCACCGGGTGATGATGGCCGGTGAGACGATCAACGCGGCGGCGTTCTTCTGCCTCGCCGCGATGCTGCTCACCGGCTGGACACCGCTCCCCGCCCTGGTGACGGCGGCGGCGGTCAGCGGTGTCGCGATGGCGATCCTCTTCCCCGCCCTGACCGGCATCATCCCCGATGTCGTCCCCGCCGACCGGCTGCAGACCGCCAACGCCCTGCTGGGACTGGGAGCCAACAGCTCGCGCGTCGCCGGGCTCATCCTGAGCGGGGCCACGGTGGTCCTGCTCGGCGGCGGCTGGGCGCTCGTCGTCAGCGGCGCCATGTTCGCCGTGGCGGCCGTGCTCATCGCGGCCCTCCGCCTCACCCCGGCGGAACGCTCCGCGGCCGGGAGCCACTCGGTCCTCGCCGACCTGCGCGGCGGCTGGCGCGAGTTCGTCTCCAGGCAGTGGCTGTGGGTGGTGGTCGCGCAGTTCTCGGTGCTGGTGATGGCCGTGCAGGCCGCGCACGGCGTGCTCGGGCCACTGGTGGCCAAGGAGCACCTGGGCGGGGCGGCGGCCTGGTCGGCGATCCTGGCCGGCGAGGCGGTCGGCATGATCGGCGGCGTCTTCGTCGCGCTGCGGCTGCGGCCCCGCCGCCCCATCCTGGTCGGCACGATCCTCACCGTGCCCACGGCGCTGCCCTACCTGCTGCTCGGCCTGGGGACCCCGCTGTGGACGATCGTCCTCGGGGCGGTCGTGATGGGGGTCTGCTTCGACATCTTCGGCGTGCTGTGGAACACCACGATGCAGCGGGAGATCCCGGCCGAGTCGCTGTCGCGGGTCAGCTCCTACGACGCCCTCGGATCCCTGATGTTCGGCCCGGTCGGCCTGCTGGTGGCGGGGCCGCTGGCGATCGTGATCGGCCCGAGGCCCGCCCTGCTCGGATGCGCCGCGGTCGTCGTGCTGTCCTCCCTCGCCGCGCTGCTCTCCCCGGGGGTGCGGGGCCTCCGTGCCCCGGCACCCGCGGAGGAGACCGGGGCTCTGTCGCACTGACGTCGTGGTCGGTGCCCAGCCACCGAGGCTGGGCACCGACCACCGAGGCCGGGCGCTGGCCACGGAGGCGGGGCGCCGACCACCGAGGCTGGGCACCGGCCACGGAGAGGCTGGGCGCCGGCTACCGAGGACCTCTCCGGCGTCCCCCGCCGCCTCCCTCCGACCGGGGACCCGCCCCCGTACGGGTCCGTCGCCCGCCGGCGATCGCCGTCCCGGACGAGCAGGTCAGTAGGCGAGGACGCGGTCGGTGTAACGCTTGACCACGAACGGCGCCTTGAACTTCGGGAAGGCGACCGTCTTCGCGTCGCCGTCAGAGGTGTAGCGCTCGTCGGCGTTCGCCTTCAGCCAGTCGAGCCAGGCGGTGGAGCAGAACTTCGCGCAGTCGCCGGTCTTGTCCATCGAGCGGATGCGCGGGATGCCGACCGGATCGAACTTCTTGCTGAACGGCGACATGGCGGGGGTGTATCCGGCGAGGAACACCCCGCCGTAGTCGTAGGAGATCTCACCGAAGACGCCCTTGCGGCCCCACTCCTTCTGGTTCGGCTGGTTGCCGTACGGCAGTGCCAGCGTGACCGGGTTGGTGTTCAGCAGCTCGGTGATGAGCCGGTGGCCGGCGGCGACCTCGGAGCTCACCTGCTTCTCCGGCTTGCCGCGGAGGCTCTTGTGGTCGCGGGTGTGGTTGCCGATGTCGAACCCCTTGTCACGGAGCCACACCAGCATCTGGGCCTGCTCTTCCGGGGTCGTCTTCCCGAACATGTCGCGCGTCACGTAGAACGTGGCCACCGGGCGGAACCCCGGGTGGCGCTGGGCGACCTCCTGGAGGATGGCGACGGCGGTCTGCGGTTTGGGCGCGCCCATGCCGTCCAGGTCGAACTGCGACGGGGACGAGTCGTCGAAGGTGAGGACGACCGGGTGCCGCCCCGCGGGGATGTCGATGCGCCCGGTGACGTATTCGGCCGCCGTGATCGGGACGTAGTCCTCCTTGGCCAGCCGCTCCAGCTCCGCGCGGAACTGCTGCGGGGTGCGGTCGTCCTGGGTCGTCGGCTTGTCCACCACCCGGTGGTACATGAGCACGGGGATCTGCCCCAGCTCGTTGGCGTGGACCTTCGCGGCGGTCGCCAGCCTGGCCTTGAGAAGGGCTGCCTGCCCGGCGGCGGCCGCGGAGGCCTTGGCGGCGGCGGCCACCCCGGTGTCCTTCTTGTCCTGCGGTTCCTCACCCTGCCACGGCATGCACCCGGCGAGCACGGCGCCCGCCGCCGCAACCGCCACACCGACCCTGCCCACTCCAAGAAGGCCCATCGAATCCCCCCAGCGCACAGACGATATGCTCCTCATCCCCCACTGACCTGCGGATTGATCTCCGTCTCAGGCAAAGGCTTCGTACCTGGGCGGGGGAACCGCGGACTCGCCGCCGGCGCCGGATCGCGGCGCCGGCCGGTAGGCGATCTGCCCGTGGGCCGGAGGACGGCGCTCGCCTAGAGTCGAAATCATGAGTGAGCAGGGAGGCCCGCCCGGCACTCGTGCCCGGGCGGCGGCGGGTGCGCTCTTCTTCGACGAGGCCGGCCGTGTCATGATCGTCCAGCCGTCCTACAAGACGGATCGGGAGATCCCCGGTGGAGGCGTGGAGCCGGGAGAGACCCCCTACGAGGCCTGTGTCCGCGAAGTCGGCGAGGAACTCGGCATCCAGCCGCCGATCGGCCGCCTGCTCGCGGTGGACTGGGCGCCTCACCCGGGAATAGGCGACCTGATCCTGTTCGTCTTCGACGGTGGCGTGCTCGGCGCGGACACGGTCAGGCGGATCGTCTTCGCCGACGACGAGCTGACGGGCTTCGGCTTCCACTCCGTCGAGGATGTGGACGACCTGCTGAACGAGCGCCTGGCCCGGCGGGTCAGGGCGGCGGTCACCGCCCGTGAGCGTGGCGAGCCGGCGTATCTGGAGCACGGCAGGGCCGTGCCCGGTTGAGCGCCCCGCCCCGGAGCCCGATGGGTTCGCGGGGCCGTCGCCTCAGCCCTGGAGGGCGGAGCGGTGCCGGAGGGTCATACCGGGGAGCCGGAGCATGCCGAAGCGCTCGTAGTAGGGCTGGAGCGACGCGTCGCAGAGAAGGTCGACGGAGTAGAAGTGCTCGGTGTCCGCGAGGATCCGCCGCACCAGCTCGCTGCCGATCCCCTGCCCCTGGTATTCGGGGAGGACCTCCAGCCAGGGGACGAACGCGGTGAGGACGCCGTCACTGATCATGTTGATGAAGCCGACGACGCGGTCCGTCTCCTCGTCGATCGCGACGACCGCGCGGTAGCTCCCCCGCAGAACCGCCAGGTGCTGCTCGGGAGAGGCGGGAGTGGGCCATCCCACGAAGAAGCCCGCAAGCCGGTCGGCTCCGATCGTGTCGACCGCGTCGGTGTAGCGGATCGTGGACATGCGCCCCCCCGAGTGGAGATCGTGTGAGTTGCGCAGGATATCCACAGGAGGCCGGTACGGGCGATCCGTTTGTCGGCCCGGCCGCCGGACCGGGCGTGGAGCGGGGGCAGGGGTCACAGGGCGGGAGCGGGGTGCAGGAGCATCCGCAGGCGGACGCGTGACTCCCCTGTGGCCTGATGGATGCTGAACTCGTCGCACAACTGGCTCATCAGCCACAGGCCGAAGCCCCGCACCGTGCCGGTGGGGCGTTCCGGGGGGATGTCCTGGGGGGCGAGGTCGCCCATGTTGTCGATGACGTCCACGGTGATGCAGGTGTCGTTGTGCCAGATGCTCAGCGTGCCCTTGCCGCCGCCGTGCTCCAGGACGTTGATGACGGCCTCGTTGACGGCGAGAAGCAGGTCGTCCAGACGTTCACCGCGCATGCCGGCGCGAGCCGCATGGCGGAGGAGACGTTGCCGCAGAGCGGTGAGATCGTCGTCGATCGGCCAGTGCTGGCCGTTGTCGCCGGTCACGACACCCCCTTGACGTCGCCTTGTCTGGCAGTCACCGGAGGGTGAGCCGACTCGCTCCAGAATCAGGGCGTTGCTGACGAGTTACATGATGCTAAACACCTGCCCGGTCATTGCCAACTTACGACCATAGGTGCAGAGGAGATATTCGCCGAGGGCCGCCCGTGCGGGGCCCTATGACGACTGTCGTGCCTGCAGAGCCTCGACGGCGTCGCCGACGGTGGGCTGGATGCCGAAGGCCTGGGTGAGCCCGGTCAGGTGGAAGAGCCGTTCCAGGCGGGGATGCAGCTGGGCCAGGACGACGCTGTGGCCACGGCCGTGGACGAGCTTCCGAACGGCCAGGAACACCTGGATCCCGGTGGAGTCGCAGAAAGTCAGGTCCTTCAGATCGATGATGAGGTCGCGCGAATCCGGGCCGATCGATTCCTGGAGATCGTGCTGGAGCCGCTCGGCGTTGGTGTAGTCGAGCTCGCCGGCCAGGGCCAGCAGGGACACGTTCTCCAGGGTGTCGTCGGAGGTGACGGTGACATGGACGGCAGTGCTCACGGGGAAACCTCTGCAGACGATCGAGGGGCGGAAGGGGTCGGCATGGCGGTGTCGTCGGAAAGACCTGGAGCGGGCCCGGTGGGCACCTGCCCGACCGTGACCGTCGTACGGCGGGGCACCCGGGACGGCATCCGCGCCTGCACCCGGGACGGCTTCCCGGCGGCAGGGGGAGTCACGATGCCGCGGAACTGTACGGCGATCGGGCACGGTGCTTCGGAGGCTGAAGTGACCTGCTGGATGCCGACGTTGTTCACCCGCGATCTCGAGTCTTTCGTGAGGGCACCGACCACCTCGGGAAGGGCCGGTGGATCAGTGCCGCCGTAATCGCCCTCAGTTTACTTGTCCTTCAAAATCTCGTCGGATCCTCTTTGTGAAGTATCCGCCGGGCAGCCGGTCACCGTCCTGTCCGGTCCCGCCCAGCTCGGGCCGGGTGCGAGACCGCCGTCGCCCTCGGGGAGAGAAGCCGTGCCACGGCCGCCGCGCCGCCGAGCGGCCCGCCGGCGCACGCCACGGGCCTCCCGTCCCCGGGCCCGGACGTTTCCCGGGAATGAACGGGGCAGAAGTTCCGCTGATCGAGGCGCCGCCGTCCGGCGGCCAGACGGAGGAGGCCGCATGCAGGTGGATGTCAAGCTCTCGCCCGGTGGTGATTTCTTCGAGGCGGAGGTGGACGGCAAGCACGCCGGACAGCTGGAGTTCGTCCGGCGCGACGGTGTCATCGTCTACACCCACACCGAGGTGGACACGGAGTTCGAGGGCAACGGGGTGGGCGGCGCGCTCGTCCGCGCGGCGCTGGACGGAGCCCGCGCCGAAGGGGTGAAGGTCGTGCCGCGCTGCCCGTTCGTGAAGACCTGGATCGAGCGTCATCCCGACTACGCCGACCTCGTCGAAGGCGGCTGACCGTCTCCTGTTCCCCCGGCCGTCTCCGGTTCCCCCGGCCGGGGCCGGAACCGTCCGGCCGGGACCGGGACCGGGACCGGGACCGGGGCCGTCCGGACGCGGCGGTGCCGGCCGGGTGCCGGCCGGGCCGTACGCGGTGTCTGTGGCGGGGTGGCAGGATCTGTGGCCATGCTGCATCACATCGAGTTGTGGGTGCCCGACCTCGGCCGTGCGGTGAGGTCATGGGGATGGTTGCTCGGGGAGCTGGGATACCAGAGCTTCCAGGAATGGAGTGTCGGCCGGAGCTGGGCGCTGGACGGCGTGTACATCGTCGTCGAGCAGTCGCCGGCCATGACGGCCCCCTCTCATGATCGATGCCGACCGGGTCTGAATCATTTGGCGTTCCGCGTAATCGGCTCGGAGAGGGTGGACGCGCTGGTCGCGGCGGCGCCGGAGCACGGATGGACCTTGATGTTCACCGATCGGCATCCTCATGCGGGCGGAACCGACCAATACGCGGGTTATCTTGAGAACGAGGACGGTTTCGAGGTCGAGCTGGTCGCGGATCGCGATCGTTCGGGCGAGAGCCGTACGACATGATGATTAAAATCACCCGGTCAGCGCAGATTTGCCACGTTGGCTTACGGTGCAAGCCAGATCATGGCTCGATCCCTTGCTAGGCTGCAGGGAACCGTTGGAACCGGGCGTTGTCTCACCCCGGCAGGTGAGACCGTCAAGAAGTGGGGTCACACCGTGAAGAAGCTGCTCGTTCTGGCGCTGGTCGCGCTTGGGGGACTGCTGGTCTGGCGCAAGGTGCAGGCTGACCGTGCCGAGCTGGATCTGTGGACTGAGGCCACCGGCAGCGAGAACTGAACAACGCGGCTACCGATTTGGGTGCTTTCATGGTCCTTGCCCAAGGTGGGGGAGTAACACCCATCAGGCTTGCCTGTCTGGATCTGGCAGGCACCACGATCGGTGATATCGCCATGGTCGAACGGGCGTTCGCCGAGGCGATCGCCACGCAGGGCATCGTGCCCGGGACCGGTGCGTACGCACGCGCCATGGTGCATGTGCACCGGTCCCGGGGCTGCCCGACGATCGAGGTCTTCCGGGGGATCTTCCCCGACAACGAGGCCCAGGCCCAGGCGGCCAACCTGACCTTCGAGCGCTCCTACGAGGGCGCCATCGGGCGCGCGGGTCTGGTCCCGATGCCCGGCACCGTCGAGACGCTGGAGAAGCTCCGCGCCGCCGACGTCAAGATCTGCCTCATCACCGGCTTCAGCCGGATCACGCTCAACCGTGTGCTGGCCGCCCTGAGCTGGTCGGACAAGATCGATCTCGCGCTCTGCCCGGAAGACGCCGGGCGCGGCCGCCCCATGCCCGACATGGTCCTCGCCGCGGTTCTGCGCCTCGGCATCGAGGATGTCCGTCAGGTCGCGGTGGCCGGTGACTCCGAGAGCGACATGCTCTGCGGCCGCCGCTCCGGCGCGTCGGTGGTCGCCGGTGTCCTGACCGGGGTGCACAGCAAGGAGCGCCTCCTCAAGGGCGGCGCCACGCACATCCTGGACTCCATCGCCGACTTCCCCACCCTGGTGCTCGGCAGCGAGCAGGTGGAGACGCCGGTGTGCGCCTCGGCCCTCTGAGCGGGCGGCCGACGGCATCGCCGCGCGGATCCACACCGCCCCGCGCGAGGAGTTCCGCCGCCGCGAGGGCCGCTGGAACCTGCTGAGCGTTGTACGGCCGCTCGCCGACGAGGTCGAAGGCAGCGCTCCGAACGCGGCGACTGCGCCGAGCGGCGCGGTTCTTCCAACGCTCTGACCGCGGTAGGCAGGTCGACCGCCCGGCCGGTGCCGCCCTCCTCCAAATGGAGGATGGAGGCCGTCGTCCGTCCGCTGATGACTTGCGCACGGTTGAACGATTCGATGACCAGAGCCCTTCTCGCACACTCGGTGGGAACCCGTCGAGCTGAGGAGAGATCGTGGTTTCCACCCTGGGATTGCGACCGGTCGGGGAAGGTGAGCGCCGGCTCGCCCCCGACCTCGCCAGAGGGGCCATGCTGGCGCTGATCGCCGTGGCCAACTCCGCCGCCTACCTGTACGGCCGTCCGTACGGCATCCGGCAGCACATCATCGAGCACGACCTGCCGGACCGGGTGACGGGGGCACTGGCCATGACATTCGTGGACGGGCGGGCCTACCCGATGTTCGCCGCGCTGTTCGGCTACGGCATGGTGCAGATCTGGAATCGGCGGCGCAGCGATGACGAGGGGCGGCGGGTCCTGAAGCGGCGGAGCCTGTGGCTGCTCGTGTTCGGGGCGGTCCACGGCACGCTGCTGTTCTCCGGGGACGTGCTCGGCGTCTACGGGCTGCTCGGGCTCGCGCTATGCCGGTTGCTGCGGGTGCGTGACCGGATCCTGCTGATCCTCGCCGGGGCCTGGCTCGTCCCCGTCGCCCTGTCGTCCGCGCTGGTCTACAGCACACCGCACGGCACGGCACAGCGGTCGTTCTTCTGGTCGCTCGCAATCGAGGATCCGCTGACGGCTCTGGCGCTGCGGCCGATCGAGTGGGTGATGACCCCGGTCGGGATGATGGGCGTGGTCACCGCCGCGCTCGTGGGCGTCTGGGCGGGGCGGCGGGAGCTCCTGACCGTGCCGGACGGGCTGGTACGGCGGGCCGCGGTGTGGGGGCCGCTCGCCGGGACGCTCGGTGGGCTCCCCCTGGGGCTGGTCGCAGGCGGGTTCCTCGGCGCGGACGGACCCGCCGCGGTGATGGCGCTCAACGCCGCCCACGTGGTGTCGGGCATCGCCGGCGGGCTGGGGTACGCGGCACTGATCGCTCTGGTCTCGCGGCGGATCGGGACGAGGCGCGGTCCGCTGGTGGCGGCGCTGTCGGCCTGCGGCCAGCGCTCGATGACGTGTTATCTTCTCCAGTCGGTGGTGTTCGTGACGCTTCTGTCCCCTTATGCGATCGGGCTCGGCGGGCGGCTGGGCTCCGCCGCCACGGTCGCGTTGGCGGCCGGCACGTGGGCCGCGACGGTGGTCGCGGCTGAGTTCATGCGCAGAGCCGGAGTACGCGGGCCCGCCGAGACACTGCTGCGGCGCCTGACCTATCCGCGCAGATGAGAGCGGGGGCGGCGTGCTGCGGATTCACGACTGGGACAGGGTGTGGCGCGCCCTGCCGCTGGGCTTCCTCGGAGTGGCGACCCTGATCGCGGAGGCCGACCCGTCGGTGCCGTCGCACGACCGGGCCGTCACGATCGCGCTGGCCGCCGCCGTGGCGGTGTGGCACTGGTGGATGGTGCTGGCGCACCCCGACTGGCCGGAGCGGGCGCTGGCACCGATGGCGTGCTACTTCGCCGGGCTCCTCGCGCTGGCGTGGGTGCTGTCCTCGCGCCACCCGGCGTACGGGCTCCTGGTGTTCGCCTGCTTCCCCATGGCCTTCGCGGCGCTTCCCGGCCGGTACGCCTACCTCGGAGTGGCCACCACGGCGCTCGTCGCCGTAGGCGGCCCGTCCGCCCTTCTGGACGCCGAGAGCTCCTGGCAGAGTGTTCCGATGCTCACCGGAGCGGTGCTGGCGGCGTTCATCGGCTGGAGCATCAGGGCCATGGAGGCCGAGGTCGAACGCCGGCACGCCGCCAACCGGGCGCTGGAGAGCGCCAACCTCCGCCTCGCCCGGCTCGGGGAGGAGAACGCCGAGCTGCAGGGCAGACTGCTGGCCGCGGCCCGCCAGACCGGTGTCGCCGGGGAGCGCGGCCGGCTGGCGAGGGAGTTCCACGACACCGTCGCACAGGGCCTGGTGGCCATCGTCACGCAGATCGAGGCCACCGAGGAGGCCGTGAACGACGCCGACGCGGTGCGGCGGCGGCTGGCCGTCGTCCGGAGCCTCGCCAGGGAGAGCCTGGCCGAAGTCCGCCGCTCCTTGGACGACCTGCGCCCCGGGCCGCTGGCGGAGACCAGACTGCCTGAGGCGTTGTCGGCGCTGGTCTCCGGCTGGAGCGCCACGCATGAGCTGCCCGCCATGCTCACCGTCACCGGCACCGCCCGGCTGCTGCATCCCGAGGTCGAGGTGACCGTGTACCGGGCCGTGCAGGAGGCGCTGGCCAACGTGGCCCGGCACGCCGAAGCCGGCAAGACCGGCGTCACCCTGTCATACATGGAGGATGTAGTGGTGGCCGATATCCGGGACGATGGAGTGGGATTCGACTCCTCCGGAGCGGGTGGCGGAGGTTTCGGGCTCACCGCCATGCGGCAGCGGGTCGTCAGGCTCGCCGGGAACGTCGAGGTGGAGTCCGCACCCGGTCAGGGCACCGCTGTCAGCGTGACAGTCCCCGCGATCCCCGCCGAGGCCGAACGGGAGGCGACGTGAGCGTACGGCTGGTGATCGTGGATGACCACCCCGTCGTACGGGACGGCCTGCGGGGCATGTTCGTGGAACAAGCCGACCTGGAGGTCGTGGGCGAGGCGGAGGACGGGGAGCGAGGGCTGGCCGTGGCCCTGCGGGAGCGACCCGACGTCGTGCTGACCGACCTGCGCATGCCCGGACTCGGGGGAGCGAAGTTCATCGGGCTGCTGGCGGAACGGGTGCCTTCGGCCCGTGTGCTGGTTCTGACCACCTACGACGGCGACGATGACGTGCTGCCCGCGCTGACCGCGGGCGCGATCGGCTACCTGCTCAAGGACTCCCCGCGCGAGGAGGTCTTCCGCGCCGTGCGGGCGGCGGCGCTGGGGGAGACGGTGCTGTCTCCGGCCGTGGCCGCCCGCCTGCTCAACCGAGTCCGCACGCCCGCTCCCGCCGAGCTGAGCGGACGTGAACGGACCGTACTCGCCCTGGTCGCGCGTGGCTCCACCAACAAGGAGGCGGCCGCGGCACTGTTCATCAGCGAGACGACAGTGAAGACCCACCTGGCACACATCTACACAAAGCTGGGCGTCTCTGACCGAGCCTCGGCCGTGGCCGTCGCCTACAGTCGCGGCCTGCTGCCATGACGATCCGGAGCGTCCGCAGAGAAGAACCTGAGCCTCTGCCGGCGAACCACGGACCTGGGAGAAGGAACGCCGCCGTTCGAGGCCTTTCTCCTGATGCCTTTCTCCTGACGGATGAAAGAGCGCGTCTCCGCGGCCCCGGCGGCGAGCGGATCTCTTCGGGGATATCCCGCGGCCGGGCGTTGCGATAAATTACCCTTGGTGGCAATGTCTTTACCCTGAGTGAATCGCATCGGTCGGCCCAAGAGAGTAGGCGCGCTCATGCAGGCTTTCACATTGCCCGAGTTCTACATGCCATATCCCGCCAGGATCAATCCTCATATGGAGCGTTCCCGCGCGCACAGTGCGGCCTGGGCCCGGCAGATGGGCATGCTCGACGCACCCAAGCCCGGCGGCGGCGTCGTGTGGGACGACGCCGAGCTGGCCAGGATGGACTACGCGCTGATGTGCGCCTACACCCACCCCGACTGCGACGGCCCCACCCTGGACCTGATCACCGACTGGTACGTCTGGGTGTTCTTCTTCGACGACCACTTCCTTGAGCAGTTCAAGTACTCCCGCGACCTGCTCGGGGCGAAGGCCTACCTCGACCACCTCGAACTGTTCATGACCGCGGACGGAGAGACGCCGCCGGAGCCGGCCAACCCGGCCGAGGCGGGGCTGAAAGACCTCTGGGAGCGTACGGTTCCGGCGATGTCGCACGGGTGGCGGCAGCGCTTCATCACCAGCACGCACAACCTGATGGTGGAGTCGATGTGGGAGCTGGACAACATCGACCGCGGCCGGATCGCCAACCCGATCGAATACGTGCAGATGCGGCGGAGGGTCGGCGGCGCACCCTGGTCGGCCAACCTCGTCGAATACGCCGTCGGCGCGGAGATCCCCGACGGTCTGGCCGGGACGAGGCCGATGCGGGTCCTGTCGGACACGTTCTCGGACGCGGTGCACCTGCGCAACGACCTGTTCTCCTACCAGCGCGAGGTCCAGGAGGAGGGCGAGAACTCCAACGCGGTGCTGGTCTTCGAGCGGTTCTTCGACTGCCCGACGCAGGAGGCCGCCGAGCTCGTCAACGACCTGCTGACCTCCCGGCTGCAGCAGTTCGAGAACACGACGCTGATCGAGGTCCCGGCCCTGCTGGCCGAGAACACCGTGCCCGTGCACGAGCAGCTCGGGGTCGCCGCCTACGTCAAGGGTCTGCAGGACTGGCAGTCCGGCGGACACGAGTGGCACGCGAGATCCAGCCGGTACATGAACGAAGGCGCCGCCTCGGGCCCCGCCGGTGTGCTGAGAGGCCCGACCGGCCTGGGCACCTCCGCCGCCGTACCGACGCTCTCCCCGGCACGGCTGGGCCTGCGGCGCAGGTCCCAGCAGCAGTCCCACAGGCCGTTCCAGCCGGTGGGGCATCTGCCGCTGCCGGATCTCTACATGCCCTACCCGGTCCGCACCAGCCCCCACCTGGACGCCGCGCGACGCTACGCAGTCGGCTGGGCGCGGCGGATGGGCATGTTCGACGCGATACCCGGGGTGGAAGCCGGCGGGTTGTGGGACGAGCGGCGCTTCATCGGCTTCGACTTCGCCCACTGCGCCGCGATGATCCACGCGGACGCGAGCCCCGAACAGCTCAACCTGTCCTCTGACTGGCTGGCCTGGGGCACGTACGGTGACGACTACTTCCCCGCGGTGTTCGGGGCGCCCCGCGACCTCGTGGCGGCGAAGCTCTGCAACGAACGGCTGTCGGCGTTCATGCCGCTGGACGCCGGGGCCACCCCGGAGCCGACGAACCCGATCGAGCGGGGGCTGGAGGACCTGTGGCGGCGCACCGCGGAGCCGATGAGCGTGCCCGCCCGGCAGCAGTTCCGCGAGGCGGTCGAGGACATGACCGCCGGCTGGCTGTGGGAGCTGGTCAACCAGACCCAGCACCGTGTCCCCGATCCGGTCGACTACATCGAGATGCGCCGCAAGACGTTCGGGTCGGACATGACGATGAGCCTGGCCCGGCTCGCGCACTCGGACATGATGCCTGCGGAGATCTACCAGACACGGGTCATGCGGGAGCTGGACACCGCGGCGCAGGACTACGCCTGTTTCACCAACGACCTGTTCTCCTACCAGAAGGAGATCGAGTTCGAGGGTGAGGTCCACAACCTCGTCCTGGTCGTGGAGAACTTCCTGGAAGTGGACAGGTGGAAGGCCCGGGACGTCGTGGCCGACCTGATGACAGCGCGGATGCAGCAGTTCGAGCACATCGTCGCCAACGGCCTGCCGGCGCTGTTCGACGATTTCGCCCTCGACGAGCAGGCCCGCAGGATTCTCACCCGCCATGCCGACGACCTCAAGGAGTGGATGTCGGGAATCCTCGAATGGCACCGTAGGTGCGCGCGATACACCGAGGCCGAGCTCCGGCGCAGCCGCCTTCCGGGAGCGCCGGCGGGCTTCTCGCTTCTGCCCGCAGGGCTGGGCACCTCGGCGGTGCGGGTCGGGGCCGGCAGGCGGGGCTGAACGGACGGCCGGGCAGGGCGTACCACGGGTGAAGCGGAGCCGGGCAGGTCGAATTCCAGCCGCGCCTCTTCCCGGCTCCGCCTGGGAAACAGATATGCGGTCCCCACCGACACCCATCGCACCTACCGGCCCCCACCGGCTCCAGGCCGGTGGGGGCCGGAACCTCCATCCGGACGGCGGTCGTCCCCCTTTTCCCACTTTCCCTCCGGACGGCGGGCGAGCGGGCAGGCCGGGCCGTCACGGCATGGCCGCCGCTCCGACCACGCCACCATCGAGCGCGCGGACCTTGTCGCCGGTCGCCCGTGCCGGCCCTCAACGGCATGGTGCGGCTTCTCACCGTGCCGTGGCTTCTCGCCATGGCCTTGCGGTGCCCGCCCTGTCGATCCGCATCGTCACCAACCCGCCTGGGCAAGGACACCCCGATGCCTGGTCGGTGCGACTAGCGTTCGCAGACCAGGCCGTCGCCGTCACGATCCTGATACCAGGCGTATTCGGGGTCGACGCCCCGCCGGTAAGGTCCGTAACCCGCGGCGTTCGCCTCCCCGCACGTCCGGAAGCGCGGGTCATTCCCGGTGCTTCCCGTGTCACTCGGCTTCGGGGTGGGGCTCGGCTTCGAGGTGGGAGTCGGCTTCGAGGTGGGGCTCGGCTTCGGCGGGTTCGGAGTCCCGGTCGGGGTCGGGGCGGGTGTCGGAGTGGCCGTGCCGCCGCACTTTCCGGACCAGACCCGGAGACGTTCCCTGGCGGCCTTCGCCTCCATCTTCCTCAGGCTTTCGGTGAACCGGTCATTCGGTGTCATGGACTTCCATTTCGCATAGCCGTACCGAATGAGGTTTTGGTTGACGAAAACGCCATCGGAATTCCAGACATAGAGAAGGTTCAGGCCATTCCTGTCCCGCGGTTTCCTGTCGGCCAGCGTGTACGCCGTGGAGCCCACCGGCATCAGCTTGGCCGCCCGCGCGGTCGCCTCCTTCGCCCAGCACTCCTTTCCGCCGGGCGCGTTCACCTCCAGCACCCTGACCTTCGCCTCCTTCCGCCCGATGAGAAGAACCAGGGTGTCACCGTCGATGATCTTCTTCACCTTCGCCCGGACCGTCCCCTCCGGCACGTTCGGTGCGACGCCGGCCGGAAGGGCGAAGCCCGCGGTGGCGAATGTGACCACGGCGGCCAAGGTGATCGACGTGATGCCTCTTCTCACACGAAACTCCTGATGCTTGAGGGAGATGGACCGTCAAGCTAGCAGAATTTGGACCGTTTGAATGCGAAATCAATGGACATAAAAGAAATGCGCTAAATGACAATAATGGGCAGGAGATAACGGGCGCCCCCGCCCCGCCCGTGCGGCGCCTGAGCCGCCAGAGGGCGGGCGCGGGGGCCAAGTGGCGCGGAAGCGGGTCTTGTTGCTACGGTGTACGACTGAAGCAAGTCGTAAGCGGAGCATGTGCGCAGGTCAACGGCTTGAATCACGGGGCCTTAGCTCAGTTGGCAGAGCGCCTGCTTTGCAAGCAGGATGTCAGGAGTTCGAATCTCCTAGGCTCCACCATCCTCAGGACACACAAAAACCCAGGTCAGGGATGATCTCTCAAGATCCCTCAACCTGGGCTTCGCGCGTGCTGGGAGGCTTTTGGGAGCCGTACAGCACGGAAATACAGCAACGGCTACGAACCGAGCTGCTTGCCCAGCCGTTTGAGCGCCTTGCGGGTCTCCTCCGACGAGACCTCGCTGTAGATGTTCATTGTGACCGAGATCTGGCTGTGCCGGAGGATCTGCATCGCCACGCGCGGGTGGACGTCGAGTGCGACGAGGAGAGACGCGCAGGTCTTGCGGGTCGCGTGCACATGGACCTTGCGGACCTTCGCCTTGTCGCATGCGTTGGCGAAGCTGCGCCGGAAGTTCGATGGTTCGACCGGTCGCCCGCTCGCGGTGGTGAAGACGAGCCCGGTCTCCTGCCATGACTCCCCCGCGGCTTCACGGGCTTCGTCGCATGCCCGTCGACGGGCACGGAGCGCCGCCGTCACGATCTCCGGAAACGGTAACGAGGCGTCCGTCTTGGTCTGCCGGTGGAGCAGTTGGCCGGCGACCCGCTGGAGCTGCCAGCCGATGGTCATCTCGGCGCTGCCGAGGTCGACGTCCTGCCACCGGAGCCCGAGCGCCTCCCCCGGGCGCAGACCGAGCACCAGGACCAGGACGTAGGCCGGATACATCGGGTCCTCACGTGTCCGGGCCGACTCCAGGAAGGCACGAGCCTCGTCGGCGGACCGGAGCTTGACCTTGCGCTTTCGAGGGACCGACATCTTGACGTTGGCCGCGACGTTGCGGGTGAGGACCTCCTCGCGTACGGCGCTGCTCAGCGCGGCGCGCAAGGTCATGTAGGCATCGTGGACGGTCCACTCGGACGCCGTCCGCGTCGCCGTCGCCGACCTGAAGGATAAGCAGCAGCAGCGGGCCGGTGCCGCGGACGGGCAGCACGTGGGTCTTCATTGCGGGAGTCAGGCAGCGTTGAGGGTGTCGCGGAGGGCGGCGGCGTAGGCCTTGGGGTGGGTGGTGTTGCCGTTGTGGCCGCCGGGGAACCAGTGCAGGCCGGTGTCGAGCATGTCCGCAAGCGCGAAGGCGCACTTGTTGTCGAAGACGGTGCGCGGGGTGGTGCGGCCGGCGGCCGACACGATGCGGGTCCGGGTGTCGGTGAGCGCGGTGACGTCGAGAGTGTCGCGGATGACCGCGGTGAAGTCGTGCTCGACGAAGAAGTCGAAGTTGCGCACCCGCTGGGGGGTCATCGGTTGCGGGGTGAGGCCGGGCTCCACGTCGGGGTTGGCGGGGTCGATGCCGAGCACCTCGGCGACCACCTTGAAGGTCGCGGCCAGGCCGTCGCGGCGGTGGATCCGCTGGATGTGCTCGAGTTCCTGCTCGTGGTGGGCGCGCTGGCCGGCGGGTAGCAGCCGCGGGGTGACGGGCTCGTGGGCGATGAGCGTGCTGATCTGGCCGGGGTGGTCGACGGCCAGGTGGAACCCGATGGAGGCACCGAGGCTGCAGCCGAGCATGAGCGCCGGCTTGTCGGTGATGGCGGTCAGCAGTCGGTGCACGTCGTCGGCGTGTTCGGCCATGGTCACCCCGCGGGCGGGGGCGTCCGGCGTGCTGCGGGACAGGCCGCGGCGGTCGTAGGTCACCACGGTGTAGTCGGTCACTAGTTGGTCGACCAGGTCCTTGCTGCGCCCGGCGTCGCCTTCGCCGCTCTGGGAGATCAGCAGCACCGGGCCGGTGCCACGGACCTCGTAGTAGAGCGTGGCGCCCGGCACTCGAAGCAGGCCCGTCGTCATGTCTGTCGTCGTGGTGGTGTCCATCGGCAATGTCCTCTCGGTCGGGCGGCCGGTTCGGCCGGTCGTGATCGACCATAAAGCATCAGAACAGATGCATCAAGTTTGATATATCTAAAATGATGTATCTTGGCAGCATGAATGGAGTCGAACTGTTCCTGTTGGGACGGACCCTGATGAAGATCGGGGAGGAGGCCCTGCCCACCGAGGGCATCGGCCGGCACTCCACCAGCGTCCGAACAGTCCTGATCGTGGTCAGCGACGTGCGCGCGCATCCCGGCAGCGCCGTCGGAGAGATCGCCACCAGGACCGGCCTCCCGCAAAGCGCTGTGTCGGCAGCGGTCGCCCGGCTCCGCGAGGCAGGCGCCATCACCACCGAACCCGATTCCCGCGATCGCCGCCGTCTCCTCATCCAGTCCGCATCCCAGGCCTCCGGCCGGGTGGAGGAGGTCAGGTCGGCCCCCATCGACACCGCGCTGGCGGCAGCCTTGGACACCGACGACCCACAGCGGGTCGCCGAGATCGTCGCCCTCCTCGACGAACTCGCGCGACACCTCACCCCGCAAGCACTCACCCGCCTACGTGGCTAGCCACCCGCCAAACCACCAGACGACGATTGGCGGCCCCGCCGCACCCAGCGAGTCTTGGCGCCAGGCCCGCGCCATGGCGGGCCCATACGGCTGTCCAAGCGGTGTCCGGGACGTCCGCCGGCCCGGCGGAAGGCTGGGCCTGGTCGGTCTGGCCGAACGGACCCGGGTTGAAAGGACAGGCCCCACAGCAGGCGGCTGAGCAGGAGAGCGCCATGCGGATCGGAGAGGACATGCCAGGTCTGGTGGTAGAAGTTCGTGGAGAATCGGGCCCGGGTGCCGGGCCGGAGTGTGATCACCCTGTAGTCCCGGCCATCGACGCGGAGGTGATGCCGATGAAGCTTGAGGCGGTCTCCGACCTGGCGCGTGTTGGATGGCCTGGGCTGCTTATGCTCCGGCACGGTTGACCACGGTCTTCCCTTTCTGCTCGTCTGCCTCATCAAAGCGTGGCACGCACACCGTTCTCAACGGGATTCCAGCGAGGGGATACGGTCTTCCCTACCGCCGGCCTTGGATAGCGTCGAAGGCATGCGGCTTCATGTGGGATGCGCGATGTGGACACACGCGCAGTGGCAGGGGCGCTTTCTGCCCCATCCGCTTCCTCCTGGGGAGCGCCTGCGGTCCTACGCGACGTGGTGCAACGCGGTGGAGGGCAACACGACGTTCTACGCGACACCGTCGAGGAGCACAGTGGAGTCGTGGGCGCGGCAGACCGCTCCCGACTTCCGCTTCGTGGCCAAACTGCCCAAGTCGATCACGCATGAGCGTCGCCTTACCGGCATCGACGAGGAGCTCCGATCGTTCCTGGAAGCGATCGAACCACTCGGACCGCGCGCCCACGCCATCTGGATCCAACTGCCGGGATCGTTCGCGCCGACCGACCTCGGCGCCCTGGCGGGCTTTCTTCACCGGCTTCCCCGCTCGCACAGATACGCCGTCGAAGTCCGCCACCCCGCGTTCTTCGATGACGCGCGATCCGAGCGGCTTCTCGAAGGGGTCCTCGCCCGAGTCGACGCCGAGTGGATCCCGTTCGACACCACCGCCCTCTTCCAGAGCCCTCCGACCAGCGACGCCGAGCGAGAGGCGTGGGCGAGGAAACCGCGCGTGCCACGCCGGTCGTCCGCTCTCACCGACCGTCCGATCATCCGCTACCTCGGCCGGGACGACGCGGAGCGTACGATCGAGGGCTGGCGGCAATGGGTCGGCACGGTCACCGAATGGGTGCGCGAAGGCCGCTCGCCGACCGTGTTCATCCACACTCCCGACAACGCCGATGCGCCGATGCTCGCCCGTCGTTTTCATGAGGAGGTGCGGACCCGGCTGCCCGGGATCGAGCCGTTGCCGGAGCCTGTGCCGACCGAGCCGCTGACCCTGTTCTGACCGCCGCTCATCCGGTCTCGGGCTGACCGATCCGACGGGTGATCAGGAGTACCAGGGAAGATAGTCCGTCTCCGATGGAGGTGCGCTGTGGCGGATCGCCCACGTAGTGCTCGGAGAGAAGTCCCATGGCGCTGAGATGGGCGATCACAGCAACCTTGACTTCCGAGCGCGGCATGGATTCGGGCAGCCGGAAGGCGACCACATCGAGTGAGTCGGTCCCGATCCCTGGATAGCGGGCCTTCACACGGCCGATATCGGGGTCGGGGTCGTGGAGATGCAGCCAGGTCCTGACTTCTGGGGGAAGCCCGGTGGTGCCTATGTAGATCACGCGGCCTTCGAGCAGCCAGACATAGATCCAAGATCCGGAGTCGGTGAGCTCTCCACCACGGATACGCAGCTCTACCAGATCGCGTCCCATACGAGGATCCTGCCGCAACCGGTACCGCCTGACTTCTCTGGATCTCCTGCCTCGCGGAACCGAGGGGCCGGAGACCGACTGCCGGCCTGCCGCTCGGGACCCCGGTCACAGGCCGGGCGGTGGGTACGGTGGCCCCAGACCCCATACCCGCACGGTGCCGTCGTTGCCGCCGGAGACCGCCACCGGGCGGCCGTCGAGCTGCCCCACCGCGACCGACTCGATCAGGCCCCGATGGCCTTTGAAGGGTTCGCCCAGGGGAGCGCCGGTGGCCATGTCCCATATCCGCACCGTGCGATCGTTGTAGCCGCCGGAGACCACTGTCGGGCGGCCGCCGAGCTGCCCCACCGCCAGGCCCAGGGCCCAGCTCCGGTGGCCGGTGAGGGGTTTGCCGACGGGGGTGCCGGTGGCCAGGTCCCATATCCGCACCGTGTGATCGCCTTTGCCGCCGCCGGAGACCGCCACCGGGCGGCCGTCGAGCTGTCCCGTCGCTATCGACTCGATCGGGCCTCGGTGGCCGGTGAAGGATGTGCCGATGGGGGCGCCGGTGGCCAGGTCCGACACCAGCACGGTGCGGTTGTAGCCGCCGGAGACCACTACCGGGCGGCCGTCGAGCTGCCCCACCGCCACCGCCAGGACCCAGTGCCGGTGGCCGGTGAAGGGTTTGCCGATGGGGGTGCCGGTGGCCAGGTCCGACACCAGCACGGTGCCGTCGTTGCCGCCGGAGACCGCCACCGGGCGGCCGTCGAGCTGCCCCACCGCGACCGACTCGACCGAGCCCCGATGACCTTTGAAGGGGCTGCCCAGGGGAGCGCCGGTGGCCAGGTCCGACACCAGCACCGTGCCGTCGCTGCCGCCGGAGACCACTGCCGGGCGGCCGTCGAGCTGCCCCACCGCGACCGACCAGACCGGACCCCGATGGCCGGTGAAGGGGCTGCCGACGGGGATGCCGGTGGCCAGGTCCGACACCAGCACGGTGCCGTCGTAGCCGCCGGAGACCACTACCGGGCGGCTGCCGAGCTGTCCCACCGCCAGCGACAGGATCCACTTCTGCGGGCCTGCGAGCCGGCCGCCGACAAGGGTGCCGAAGGGGATGCCCGTCACGGAGGGTTCCGGCTGCTCGTCCGAGCCGGTCCCCGCGGTTGGGCGAACGGTGCCGGAGAAGATGTCCGTCAAGACGGGCTTCAGCCAGAAGGCGGCCGGGACCAGGATGACGACGACGGCCGCGGTGAGGGTCCTCCCCAGGCGGCGCCGGGTGCGGCGCGGAGAGGAGTCGGCGGGGAGCGATGTCGCCACTGGGGAAGAGCTGCTGGAAGGCGGTGCCGCCACTGGGGAAGAGCCGCTGAGGGGTGGCGGGGCCTGTGGGGAAGAGCCGCTGGGGGGTGGCGGCGCCTGTGGAGAGATCGCCGGTGTCCCGGCCGTGGACACCGGCGTGGAGAGGTGGGGGGCGACGGTACGGGGCTCAGAGGTGCCGGGCAGCGCGCCGACCTGTGACACTTGATCATGGTCATGTGGAAGCTCGAAAGGCAGGCCGGGATGTTTCCCACCGGAATCGCCCATGACGGGCGCCCCATGGGTGAGGGCGGTGAACAGGTCGGCGACGCCGGGCCGGGCGGCGGGGTCTTTGGCCAGGCAGGCGGTCAGTAGCGGCCGCAGCTGGTCGGGCACGCCCGCCAGGTCGGGTTCGCGGGTCACGATCGCGCTGATCACCGCCGCCGGGATCACGCCAGGGAAGGCCGGATGCCCGGTGGCGGCGTACACCATGGTGGCGGCCCAGGCGAACACGTCCGAGGCCGTACCGGCCCGGTGTCCGTTGAGCTGTTCGGGCGACAGGTAGGCGGGGGTCCCCATCAGGCCGGATCGCGTGGTGGAGTGTCCCAGCACGCGGGCGATGCCGAAGTCGATGACCACCGGCCCTTCCTGTCCCATGATCACGTTGCTGGGTTTGAAGTCCCGGTGGACGATGCCGGCCCGATGGATCGCGGCCAGCGCCGTCAAGGTGGTGATCGCCAGCCGGTCCAGCCCGCCGCCGGTGCGCGGCCCGTCGTGGGTGATGAGCTCATCCAGAGACGGGCCCCGGACGTACTCGCTGACCAGGTAGGGCCGGTCCCGGGCGATTCCCGCGTCGATGACCCGCGCGGTGCAGAAGGCCGCGACGCGGCGGGTGATCTCGGCCTCGCGCAGGAAGCGTTCCCGGGCGGCGGGGTCGGCGGTCATCCGGGCGTGCAGCGCCTTGACCGCCACCGGCTGCCCGGAGGGCGCCTGACCGAGATAGACCACCCCCTGGCCGCCCTCGCCCAGCACTCCGGTCAGCCGATAGTCACCGAGCTGCCGGGGATCGCCTTCGGCCAGCGGGTGCGGACCGGACACGGCATTCCCTTCCCCTGACGCCACGGGCGGACACCCCCTCGACCGCCCCCTGATCCGGTAGACAACGCTATAACTCCCCTGGTGGGAGTGGGAGCTTTTGCGAGCACGGAAGCCGTACGGCCGGCGGCGGCCGGACGGGCCGCGGGCCTGGTCCCCGTCCGCCGGTCGGTCCCGCGTGAAAGCCGGCCATTCCCTCTGAGGATCGGCCATTCCCTCTGAGGAATTGTCGGCCCATTGTCCCTTCTCGCAGGATCTGGCAGGAACACCGACACCAGCCGAGGAGAAACAGTGACCGACATCCATGCCCAGGACCTCGCCGCCCGTTACATCGCCCTCTGGATCGAGCCGGACGTCGAGTCGCGCCGCAGAGCCATCCAGGAACTGTGGGTCGAGGGCGGCACCCACATCCTTCAGCCGCCCCAGGAGATCCGGGAGATCGCCGCGGGACTGGGCTTCGACTCCACGACCCTCCAGGCCCACGGCCATGACGAGCTCGACGTCCGGGTGACCCGCAGCTATGAGCGGTTCGTCGCCCCTGGGCAGTTCACCTTCCGGGCGCGGGGCAATGCCGTCCGTCTTCACGACATCGTCAAGTTCGACTGGGAGATGGTGCCCGTCGGCGGCGGTGAGGCGGTCGGCAGCGGCCTGGAGGTCCTCGTCCTCGACGAGAACGGCCGCATCACCGCCGACTACATGTTCCCCGGCATCTGACAAGCGGTCGCGATCGATCCGCCCCGAGCCGAAATCGCCCCCGGACCAGATCCGACCCGCCCCGCCCGACTCGCCCGATCAGACCCGCCCTGTACTGCGATCGCACCCGGACCGCACCCGAGCCGTCACCCGGCCAGCAACGCCGCCGTGGCCGTGTCGGCGGGCAGGAACGCCTCCAGTTTCAGCTCCGCCACGGTCACGTCGAGCGCGGTCGCGAACGTCGTGATCGTGGTCGTCAGCCGCAGCTCACCGAGCGTCGAGCGCAGCCGTACGGGTACGGCGAAGCCCACGTGGTCGGGTCCCGGGGCGACGTGCGGCACGTAGCCGGACAGCTCGTCGTAGAGGTCGTCGTGCGGGATGCGGTCGAGGATGTGCTGCGCCCACTGCGCCAGGTTGACGATCCGCGGTGCCATGCCCTCGGGGTGCAGCGAGAGGCGCAGCACATTGACCGGCGGGCGCAGCAGGTGCTCCGCGACGCCCTCGGTGAGCAGGCCGAACGCGTCGTTGGCGAGCACCAGGTCGTGCCTCGCGTCCACGACGATCGCGGGGTAGGGCAGGTGCCCGGCCAGGATGCGTCCCAGCGCGGCGCGCACGTGCTCCAGGCTCGGGTCGTCAAGCGAGGTCTGCGGGTAGACGGGGGCGTAACCGGCCGAGAGCAGGAGCTCGTTGCGCTCCCTGAGCGGCAGCTCCATCGACTCGCCCAGCCGTACCACCATGGTCCGACCGGGCCGGGAGCGGCCGCTCTCCATGAAGCTGAGGTGGCGCTGCGTCGTGCCCGCGCGCAGGGCGAGGTCGAGCTGGCTGAGGTGGCGGCGCTGCCGGGTCGCGCGCAGGGTCTGGGGAAAGTCCACGATCCCAGTCTGCCGGGCCCGTCTATTCCGTCGAGGGAATTGTCGTCATTCCCGGACGGGAGCACGATCCGTCCTGTGAACACGCGACTGGGGGTCCTGCTCCCCACCAACCACAGCCAGTGGAACGACGCCCGGCGGCTGGTCGACTTCGGCGTCCGCGCCGAGCGGCTCGGCTACGACTCGGTCTGGGCCAACGACACCCTGCTCGGCGCGCGCGTCGAGCCGCTGGCCATGCTCGCCGCCCTCGCGCCGGTGACCGAACGCGTCACGCTCGGCACCGCGGCGCTGCTGCCCGCCTTCCGCCGTCCGGTGATGGCCGCGCAGGAGCTGGCCTCCATCGACCACCTGTCGGCCGGGCGGCTGGTCGTCACCGTGGGCGCGGGCTTCCCCGGCCGGTCGGAGGTCGAGTACGCGGTGTCGGAGGTGCCGTGGGCGCGCCGTTTCGGGCGGCTGGACGACACGGTCGCCCTGTGGCGGGCACTGTGGGCGGGTGAGCGGGCCTTCCACGGCAAGGTGCTGCGCTTCGACGGGCTGCCCGAATCCACACCGTCCTACCGGCCCGGCGGGCCGCCGATCTGGCTGGGCGGGGCGAGCCCGTCGGCGCTGGAGCGCACCGGGCGGCTCTACGACGGCTGGCTGCCCTACCCGCCCGACCCCGCCGACTACCACGAGGGTCTCCGGACGGTACGGCGGGCGGCGGGGGCGGCGGGGCGGCCCGCCGCCGCGGTCACCCCGGCGCTGTTCGTCACGGTGCTGGTCACCGACGACGTGGAGCGGGGCGAGCGGGAGCTCGACGCCTACTGCCGGGCCACGTACGGCCTGCCGTACGAGACGGTGCGGACGATCCAGGTGATGGTCGCGGGCTCCGCCGAGCAGGTGGCCGCGACGCTGAACCGCTACGCGGAGGCGGGCGCGGAGCACGTGGTCTGCCGCATCGCGGCCCCGGCCCTCGACGCGCAGCTCGACCAGCTGGAGCTGATCGCCGGGATCGACCGCCCGGCCACGGTCAGCCGGTAGGGGCCGGCCGCGCGGTCCGGGCCGGTCGCCGTGTCCGTCGCGCGATTTCCGGGAACCGCGGATCCTCCGGGTGGCAATAACGGGTGTCATGGCAGAGACCCGAGAGGCAAGAGATGCGACACGAGAGCCGGACGGCCGCACCGCCCCGGCCGGCAGCCGCGGAAGCGGCCGACGACGCCGCGGTGATCGAACGGTCCCGGCGTGAGCCCGAACAGTTCGCCACCCTGTTCACCCGCCACGCACCGGCGCTCAAGCGCTATGTCATCAGGCGGCTGGGCCAGGATCCCGCCGAGGACATCGTCGCCGAGACCTTCACGGTGGCCTTCCAGAGCCTGGAGTCGTACGACCTGGCCCGCGACGACGCGCGGCCATGGCTGTACGGCATCGCCACCAACCTCATGCGCCGGCACCGCCGCCGCGAGATCGGCCTGTACCGGGCACTGAGCCGCACGGGGGCGGATTCAGTGGTCGAGCCGTTCACCGACCAGGTCGATCAGCGGGTGGCCGCGGACGGAGCGCGGCGCCGGCTCGCCGCGGCGCTGGCGGGGCTCCCGCGGGGGCACCGCGACGTGCTGCTGCTGGTGGCGTGGGCGGAGCTCACCTACGAGCAGGCCGCACAGGCACTCGGTGTTCCGGTGGGGACGGTCCGTTCGCGGGTCAGCCGGGCTCGGAAAAAGCTGCGCCGGGTGCTCGGTGACATCGATCCAACCTCCGCGAGCGAAGGAACGAACAGTTGAACGAGATCGAACTCCTCAAGAGCCTGCGCGACGAGGTTCCGGAGCAGCCCGATCTGCGGACCGAAGAGCATCGGCTGCTCGCCGTGATCCGGGAGGGATCCTCCGCGTCCCGCCGGCGGCCGGCGCGGCCCGCGGCCCGCCTGCGCTGGGGTCTCGCCCTGGGCGGGGCCGGCGCTCTTGCCGCTGCCGTCGTCGTGGCCGTGGCCGTGGCCCAGCCGGCGGCCGTGCCCCAGCCGGGGGGGACCGCGCAGCCGGGGAACCGGCAGCCCGCGGTCCGGCCCCCCGACGCGGTCGTGGTGCTGGAGAACGCCGCGCTCGTCGCCACCCGGACCAGGACCGCCGACATCCGGCCGGACCAGTGGTTCTACATCAAGGAGTCTCAGCATATGGGGGATGACCTGCCGACATTCGAGCATTGGAGCCGGATGGACGGGCGCGGGTCCGCCCTCCGTGAGGAGGGCGGCGAGCTGAAGATCGGTGATGGCGAGCCGAACGCGCGGACGGACCCCGCCCGGACCCAGCGGGAGCTGGAGAGCCTCCCCACTGATCCGGACGCGCTGCTGGAGCACTTCCGTAACCTCAAGGAGGAGCGGACACCGCTGTCGATCTGCCGGCCCCACTGCCCGGAGGGGACCGAGGGGGATGTCAGGGCCTTCGGGGCGATCGGCTGGTACATGAAGTTCGGACCCGTGATCCCCGCGGACAAGACCGCGGCGATGTACCGGGCCCTGGCGAAGATCCCGAATGTCACGATCGAGGAGAACACCGCGGACGGGGACGGGCGCAAGGGCATCGGCGTCGTCCTCACCGTGGGGGAGAGCAAGGGCTACTACATCCTCGATCCCGGGGACTACCACTACCTCGGCATGAAGGTCGTGGACGCCGACGGGACCTTCGCCATGTCCGTGCTGGACTCCGGCGTCGTCGACGGGCCCGGCCGGACGCCCTGACCGGGAATGACGGGCGTGCGGGGCGGGGGCCCGCACGCTCCGGCCGGGAGAACGGTCATTCGCGGGTGCCGATGGCCTCGGCGGGCCTGCTCCGCAGGGCGAGGAGGGCCGGGAGAACGGTGGCGAGGAGGGCCAGGGCGGCCGCGGCGGCGATGACCTCCAGGTAGGTGAGCACGGGCACGTACGGCAGCGCGGAGCCGGTCATGCCCGTGCTGAACGCGCTGAGCGTCACCAGGGCGATGAGCGTGCCGAGGGTGACCGCGACCAGCACCGCCATGAGGGTCTCCAGGCGGAGCATCCGCATGAGCTGGCGGCGGGTGGTGCCGACGAGTCTGAGCAGGGCGAGCTCGCGGGTCCTGTCGGAGGTCGCCATCGCGATGGTGTTGACCACCGCGATCGCGGTGAAGGCGATGATCAGGCCCATGGCCACGTAGTTGACCCCGGCATTGGACTGTTCGGCCGTCGCCTCGACCCGATCCAGGACGCCGACACCGCCGAGCACCGCCGCGAGCGCGTCCCGTCTCACCGAGGGGGCCGAGACGAGCGCGGTCTGGTTGAGCGGGTCGTCCACGTGGGCGGCGACCAGGGCGTGGGGCAGGGTCAGGTCGCCGAAGCCGAGGCCCCGGCGGTAGATCGCGGCGACCGCGAGCGTGACGGGGGTGCCGTCGCCGAGCGTCAGCCGTACCTCGTCGGCGACCTCGACCCCGAGGCTTCTCGCGGCCGTCTCGCTGACCGCGAGGGTATCGGCGCCCATCCTGCCGAGCGATCCCGCGCTCACCCCGAGGTCCATGGTCCGCTCCAGCCCCGCGGTGGTCACGCCCTGCGCGCCGTACCTCTCCAGCCCGACTCTGACCGACGTGCGCATGACCTCGGTGACCACTTCGACACCTTCGAGCCTCCGTACGGCGTCCGCCGTGACGCCGGGCAGTCGCGGGCCGAGCACGTAGTCGGCGCGGTTGCCCTGGCGTGACTGTTCGACGACCGCGTGGCCCATGGTGTCCTGGACGAAAAGGATGGTGCAGGTCATCGCGATCATCAGGCTGAGCGGGGTGACGACGGAGGCGAAGCGGTGGGTGCCGGTGCGCAGGTTCGCGGCGGCGAGGTGGCCGCTGACGCGGAAGGCGCGCAGCGGCAGGCCGAGCACCGCCGTGGCGGCGCGGGCGATGATCGGGCCGAGCAGGGCCACCGCGATCGTCCAGACCAGCGCCGTCAGCATCGTGACGGGGCTGGAGGCGGCCTCGGTCTCCAGCGTCGACAGCAGCAGGGTCAGCGCGACGCCCCCGCCGAGGCAGGCCAGCCCGGCGATCGTGCGGCCCGGTGAGATGCCCGGCGGGCGTACCGCGGCCTCGCCCAGTGCCTCCACAGGCCTGATCCGCGCGGTACGGCGGCCCGACACCCGGGCCGCCGTCCACGCCGCCCCCAGGACGGCGAGCACCGCGGCGGCGGGCGGGAAGAACCCCACCACCAGCGACAGGTTGGCCGGCATCACGCCGAGCCCCACGAACTGCGACCGCAGCCAGAACGCCAGCCCGACGCCGAGCCCGGCGCCGAGAAGGCCCGCCGGCAGGCCGACGAGCAGTGCCTCGCCGCCGATCAGCCTGCGGATCTGCCTGGGAGTGGCGGCCACGGCGCGCAGCAGGGCGAGCTCGCGCTGGCGCTGCTGGATGGAGAGCGCGAACGTGCCGACCACGACGAGGATCGCGACGATCAGCGAGGTGCCGCCGAGCGCGCCGCCCAGGCTGACCAGCTTGATCCGGGCCTTCTCCGCGTTCAGGAACTCGATCCTGCCGCGCTCGTCACCGGTGTAGACGACACCGGGGGTGCCGGCGAGCGCGGGAGCGACGTCGACCTCGGGGAAGACGCCGATCACGCTGACCATACCCGGCCGTCCGGCCAGCCGGGCGGCCTCCTCGGTGGAGAAGAACAGCGAGGTCCGCTGATCGAGCGCCTCGGTGGTGACACCGGCCACCCGGTAGACGCGGGTGGCGGTCGCGGTCCGGACGTTCACGCGGGAGCCCACGGACAGCCCGGCGGCCGCGTCGGCCACCACCTCGCCGGCGGCGGGCGCCCGCCCCTCGCGGAGGGTGAAGGGGGTGAGCGGCGCGGACTCCCAGCCGTGACCCCACACCGGACGTCCCTCGACGGTCGCCGGGAACGTCACCTCGGTGACGACCTTCCGGACGCCGGGGACCGTCCTCAGCCTGTCGGCCAGGGACGACGGGATCCAGGCCCGGTCGGAGACCGGCTTGGCCTTGCTCTTGACCTTGTCGCCGTCGCGGGTCGTCTCACGGACGTTCTGGTCTCCGGCGACCAGGACCGGGGTCCCGGCGTATCTGACGGGTTCGACCGCGCCGCGCAGACCGGTGTCGAGCAGGATGCCGCAGGCGCAGACCAGCGCGGCGGCGCAGACCAGGGCGAGGAAGGCGCCGGCGAAGGCCGCCTTGCGGTGCCGCAGCGTGTTGAGCGCGAAGCCGATCATCACACCCACGCTCCGAGCCGCGTCATCCGGTCGGCGACCTTCTCCGCGCTGGGGGCGGCCATCGCGTCGACGACGTTGCCGTCGGCGAGGAACAGGACGGTGTCGGCGTAGGAGGCGGCGACCGGGTCGTGGGTGACCATCACCACGGTCTGCCTCATGGTGGTGACCACTTCGCGGAGCAGCGTGAGCACGTCCCGCGCGGTCATCGTGTCCAGCGCGCCGGTCGGCTCGTCGCCGAAGACCACCTCGGGCCGTGTCACCAGGGCCCGCGCGATCGCCACCCGCTGCTGCTGCCCCCCGGAGAGCTCCCCGGGCCGGTGCCCGGTACGGCCGGCCAGCCCGACCCGGTCGACGATCTCCTCAAGCCAGGCCCGGTCCACCCGGACTCCGGCCAGTCTCAGCGGGAGGGTGATGTTCTCCGTCACGGTGAGGGACGAGACCAGGTTGAACGCCTGGAAGACGAAACCGATCCGCTTACGCCGTAGTTCGGTCAGTTCCGTCTCGTTCATCCCCGCCAGCTCCGTGCCGCCGAGCCGTACCGAGCCGGAGGAGGGCTGGTCCAGCCCGGCAGCGCAGTGCAGGAACGTGCTCTTACCCGACCCCGAAGGGCCCATCACGGCGGTGAAGCTGCCGTGGGGGATGCCGACCGACACCTCACGCAGGGCGAACACCGTGTTCGGCCCCCTGCCGTAAACCTTGCTGACCGCGTCCAGACGCACCACATCGTTCATGGGGACAAGTCTTCTGACCTGGGCTCACGCGGGCCAGAGACGCGATCATCAACCACGCATGACATCGTCATGGGTGCACCCTGATAGACATATGGGTGTGATTCGGATCTTGATCGCCGAGGACCAGCAGGTGGTGCGAGGCGCGCTGGTCGCTCTCCTGGAACTGGAGCCCGACCTCACGGTCGTCGCCGAGGTCGGCTCCGGTGACGACGTCGTGCCCGCCGCTCTCAAGCACGGCCCGGACGTCGCCGTGCTCGACATCGACATGCCCGGCGGCATCGACGGCCTCGACGCGGCCGCCGAGCTGCACCGGCAGGTCCCGGGGTGCCGCACGCTGGTGCTGACCGGACAGGGCAGACCCGGTCACCTGCGCCGCGCCCAGGGAGCGCACGTGACCGGTTTCCTGCTGAAGACCGCGCCGGTGGACGAGCTGATCACGGCGGTCCGCGCCGTCGCGGCGGGCAGGCGGGTGCTCGACCCCAACCTCGCCGTCACCGCCTGGGACCTGGGCGACAACCCGCTCACCCCGCGCGAGAGCGACGTGCTGCGGCTGACCGCGGAGGGGGCCGAGGCCACGGAGATCGCGGCCAGGCTCTTCCTGTCGGCCGGTACGGTGCGCAACCACCTCACCGCGATCGTGAGCAAGCTGAACGCGAGAAGCAGAACGGACGCGGTCCGCATCGCCGGCGACGCGGGCTGGATCTGACCGCCCGTCCGATCGCGTGTGACGCGGGCTGATCCGACAACTCGCGTGTGACGCGGGCCGGATCCGACGGTCCGCTCCGGGCCCGTCTTCCGGGGGGCGCGTCCGGGCCGGTGTCCCCGGAGCGGGGACACGGTCACTGGCGGATCATGACCCCGTCCCGCGTCTGGCCCGACACGAGACGGGCCGGATCCAGCACGACCCGCAGCCGGAACCAGCCGTCCTCCTCCGGGCCCGCGGTGAGCCGTCCTCCGACGATGGCCAGGCGCGTGGTGAGGTTGCCCAGTCCGGTTCCCGCCGGCGGCCGTACGGCGTCGCGGGAGAACCCGTCGTTGGCGATGGTGAGCTGGAGCAGTCCCCGGGCGTACTCGGTCTCGATCCGGCACCGCCGGGCGTCGCTGTGCCGCAGCACGTTGGTGACGGCCTCCCTGAGAACGGCGCTCAGCACCGTGTTGACCGCGGGATCGTTGAACATCGGCAGCGGGTCGTGGTCCAGGTCGACCCTGACCTCGATTCCGGCCGTGGTGAGCATCGCCCTGGCGGAGGCCGCCTCCTCCTCGAGGGACAGCTCCAGGTGATCTCCGGAGACGGCCCTCATATCGGCGCGCGCCCGCTCGGAGATCACGACGATGTCGCCGAGCTCCGCCCGCGCCCGCTCGGGATCCCGGTCGAGCAGCCGGCGGACCAGCTCGCTTTTCAGCAGGATGGCCGCGAGGTTGTGGCCGAGCAGATCGTGCAGGTCACGGGCGACCCGGAGCCGTTCCTGGGCTATCGCGGCGCGCGCCGGTTCCTCCCTGGTGGCCTGGAGCTCCTTGATCGACTGAGTGAGCCGGGCCAGGCCGGATACCACCAGCCCGGTCACGAGCACGCTGATCGTCAGATTGACGACCACGGACACACCCAGCGAGAGCAGCACGCCGGCACTCGCGACGCCCGCCATCGCGAGCACGACGAGCGGCCAGGACAGCGACGGGGGAAGGGCCAGCAGCAGGGAGCCCGCCAGGAAACCGGGGACGTTCAGCCATCCCCGCCCGTACCAGAGGATCGGCAGGAAGCTCAGGACCACCTGGACGGACAGGGAGAGCAGAGGCCGGTCCCGTGTGCCGCGGAGCTGCAGGACGCCCAGTACGGCCAGGCAGGCGACGGCTCCCGCCAGCGCCTGTACCGGGACGTAGAGCAGGATCTTGGCTGCGAACCCGGCGAGCACCACCAGCAGGAGCGTGACCGACAGGCTGTAGGCCGAGTCGGACAACGGCGCGGCCCGTTTCGGGCTCGCCGGGACGGCCGCCTCGACCACGGACCGGCCGCCGGGCTCGGAGCCGGCGGTGAAGTGGCCGCCCGCGTCCCGGAGCGGGCCGGCCAGGCCGTCGAGGCGGCCGGTGTCCAGGGCCGCGTCGCTGACGACGCGGAGCCGTACGAGACCGTTGTCCTCGACGGTCTCGACGACGCACCGTTTTGCCCGCCCTCGTTCGAGGATCTCGGTGACCGTCTCCCTGAGCACGGCCCCGAGCAGCGCGCCCGGCGGGCCGAGCGGCTCGGTATGGCCGGTCCGTCCCTCCGTCTCGATCCCGGCCGTCGACAGCAGCGCCCGCGCCCGAGCCACCTCGGGGGACAGCGACATGCTGCGGTAGTCGACCGCCGCGGCACGCGCGTCGGCGAGAGAGCGCCGGGCGACCTCCAGCACCTCGTCGATCACCTCGTCCGGCGGCTCGGCCGCGAGGCGGTTGATGGCGTCCAGCCCGACGCCGATCTTCTCGTTCAGCTCGGTGGCGACGCGCAGCCGCTCCTCGGCCACCGCGGCCAGGGCGAGCGCGAGCCTGGCGGCGGACAGCTCCTCGACCCGGTCGGCGAGCTGGGCGAGACCGTAGACCACCAGGCTGGTCAGGGCGGTGCCGATGGCGATGCTGACCGTCGCGGCCGGATCCGGCGACCGGGTCGCCTCGATGAGGACGGCGCTCCCCACGACGACCATCGCCACCGGCCAGGCCGAGCTCAGCAGCAGCGAACCCGCGAGGAGGCCGAGCATGCCCACCGACGTTCCCAGCGGGATCACCGCCAGGTAGGCAAGGGCCGCCTGGAGGCCGAGCAGGCGCACGCTCAGATGCCGCTTCAGGCCGGGATACACGTAGACGAGCTGGATCCCGAAGATCATGGCCGCGACCGCCGCCGCCGCGAGAAGCTGGAGCGCCCCGGACTGCCGGCTGTTGACCGCCAGGACGTACACGGCGGCGAACCCCGCGAGGACGGCCGTGACGGTCCCGCGTGCGACGCGCGGCGCCAGATCGGTTCCGGGCGGACGCGCCGAGTCTCCGAACAACGCACCTCCACAGCCACGGCTGGCATGATTGTCGCACTTACCGTGGGGCCTGTAGCGGGCGGCGCCGTCCACGCGTTCACGAACGCGCATTCGGGTCCGGGCCGCGGTGGCCTTGGCCGGCGGCGCGCCGCTGCGGGACAGCCTGAACGGAAAGGGCTTGGCAATTTATTAGGGCCAGTTACTATGGCCAGGCGTGAATGCGTATGGTTTACCGCCCGTACTCCCCCTTCACGATGGCGATCCCGTCGAATTATCTCAATATCGGGTCATCGGAAGGCTCGGTCAGGGCGGGATGGGGACGGTCTATCTGGGGATGGGCCCCTCGGGTCCGGTCGCGATCAAGATGATCAAGAGGCACCTCGCGACGGACGCCGAGTTCGCTGTACGCTTCCGCCGCGAGGTCGCCTCGGCCAGGCGCGTCCACCGCTTCTGCACGGCGCCGGTGCTCGACGCCCAGCTCGAGACGGAGCCGTTCTGGGTCGTCACCGAATACGTGCCGGGACCCGACCTCGCCCGGGTGCTGCGCGAGCAGGGCCCGCTCACCGGGTCGAATGTGGAGGCGCTGGCCGTCGGCGTGGCCACCGCGCTGATCGCCATTCACGGGGCCGGCATCGTGCACCGCGACTTGAAACCGGCCAACGTGCTGCTGTCGCCGTTCGGCCCCCGGGTGATCGACTTCGGTATCGCCAGGGCCTTCGACACGAGCGGCGGCAGGCCGACGACAGGAATGCTGCTCGGCACGCCCGAATACATGGCGCCCGAGCTGGTCAGCGGGGGCGCCGTGGGTCCCGCCTCGGATGTTTTCGCCTGGGGCTGCGTGGTGTTCGCAGCCGCGTCGGGCCGCTCGCCCTTCGCGTCGAAGACCGTGGCCGAAGCGCTGTTCAGGGTGGTCAACGACAGGCCCGCGCTCGACCCGGTGGACCCCGCGCTGCGTGAGACGGTGGCGGCGGCGCTGGAGAAGGACCCGGCCGACCGGCCCACCGCCCAGGAACTCCTCACGCGGCTGACCGGCAACCACGAGGCCGACGCGAAAGCGGTGTCGGGCGCGATCAAGCTCGATCTGACCGACCTGGTGAGAACGGCGGAGCCGGCGCGGCCACGGCCCGTACGGCGGTTCCTGCCCGGCGCGGCCGCGGTCGCCGCCGCTCTGGCCGTCGCCGGGGCGGCCGCGCTCTACGGAATCTCCGAAACACCGCCCGCCCCGGAGCGGATTCTGTATTCCGACGCGTTCGACAATAAAGAATCCGGCTGGATCGACAATTACACCGGGGCGGGCAGATTCCTCGTCGGCGTCGACTCCGACGAGGTCCGCTGGGCTTCGGCTCCGCTACGGACCGACCTGGACCTGCTTCTGGTCGAGAGCACTTTCTCCCTGTCCGGCGACGCGGACGCGCGCGGCGGGATCTTCTGTGATTTCTCCCCCGAGGACGGCAGCCGGTACGGCCTCATGGTCACGCGGAACGGCCACGCCCGGATCACGGAGTTCGCCATCTCCTCGTCCACGTCCCTGACGGCGGACACGCCGATCCCCGGCTTCGACGCCGGGAACGTGAGATTCCAGGCGGAGTGCGCGAGGGAGGACAGGCAGATCAGGCTGGCCATCTGGGTCGGCGGACGCAAGATCGTGGACGCCGTGGACGGCCACGCGCCCGACGCGACGGCCAGGCCCGAGGTCGGCCTCATGGCCGGACGAGGCCCGGCGGGCGTGAACCGGACCGAGGCGTCCTTCGAGGACTTCACGGTCGGTTCGCTCTGAGCCCCCGCCGGCGGCCCGACCGCACCGGCACGCGCTCCGGAGGGGCGAGGGTCATCCGCGAGGCGCCAGATCTCCCCTGGGGGCCCTGCGCCACCTCGCCCCCGGAGTGCCCGGCCGTACGGGCGCGGGTCTGACAGGACACCGGATCACCGGTGGCCCACGACGTTGACCACCCGGCCGTTGGGGTCGATGACGAAGAAGCGGCGCACCCCCCAGGCCTCGTCCTGCAGGGGGTGCACGATCTCCGCGCCCCCGGCGGTCACGGCCGCGTACACCGCGTCCACGTCGTCCACCTCGATGCTCAGGTCAGGCTGGACGGCCGCGGTGGAGTCCGCGCCCATGAGGGTGAGCTGTGCCGTGGGGTTGGACGGCGACGCCAGGGTCATGACCCAGCCCTGGTTCATGACCTCCACGAGGCCCAGCAGGCCGTAGAACTCCCGGCTCCCCTCCAGGTCCTCTGAACGGATGTCGGGCACCACGCGGCGGATGCTCATGGACGGTTCCTTCCGCTCGGAGGGCCGCCTCCACGCCGCGGCGGCCCGGCACGGCCACAGTCTGCCCGACGGCACCGACACTGCCGCCTGCCACCGGTCCGAGCGGATCGAAGGGTCCGAAGGGGATGAAGGGTTCGAAGGGATGAAGGTCGCGATCGGCGCAGTCCGGCTCGCACTTCAGACGAAAGCGCGATATATCTCGACTTGAGACTTTAAGTCATATCTCGTCTGAGCTAACGTGTTGACCGAAAGGGCGCCATGACCCCCCTGCTCGCGCTGGACTCCGTCCTGCCCCATCCCTATCCGCTGATCCGCGGTGGCGGCCTCTTCCTCATCTTCGTCGGCCTCGGTTTCCTGCTCGGCTGGATCTTCCCCAGCCGGTGGATACCGTTCGGCATCGGCGGGTTCATCGCCGGATTCACCGCGAGCGGCCTCAGTGCGCTGTTGAAGCCGTCCCTGGGCGCGCCCTCCCTGGTGCAGATCGCCGCCCTGGTCGTCTCGTTCGTCGTCGAGGCCGGTCTCCTCTACTACGTGATCACCACGTTCAAGGACCGGGACGACCGGACCATGATCTTGAGCATCCTCTTCGTGGTCGGCCTGCACTTCATCATCATGGGAATGGCGCACGGGCCGCTGATCGCGATTCTCGGCGTGGTGACGTCGCTGAACGCCTGGATCGGGTTGAAGGTGGCGCCGAAGCTGCCGCTCCGGCTGGTCGGCGGCTTCGACGCGCTTCTGAAGATCGGGATCGGCTCCTGGATGCTGTTCCTCTACCCCGCGCTCACCTACACGTGATCCGGCGGGAACGAGGGCGCGACCGTGGGAGAGGACCGGCCGCGCCGGCGTCCCGGCTGATTCCGTACGGCTCGCGGAGCATAGTGGCGTCCCCTCCGGTGCGTCTGTAGGGCGTAACCACACAGGGAGGTGATCGTGGACGCCGCAGAGGAGCGACGGTTCCGCGAATTCGTCTCGGCGCGATCCCCCGCGCTGATGCGCCTGGCCTACCTGCTGACCGGTGGCGACCAGCACGCGGCGGAGGACCTGCTGCAGACGGCGCTGGCCAGGACGGTCGCCAGGTGGCGGAGCGTGGAGGCGCCCGAGGCATACGTCCGGCAGGCGATGTACCGCCAGCAGGTCTCCTGGTGGCGCCGACGCCGGGAGACCGTCGTCGCGGAGCCGCCCGGCCGGGCCCTGGCCGACGGCACGCACGGAACCGATCTGCGGATCGACATGCGCCGCGCGCTGGCCAGGCTGACGGCCAGGCAGCGGGCCGTGCTGGTCCTGCGGTACTACGAGGATCTGCCGGAGGCCGAGGTGGCCGGCATCCTCGGCTGCTCGGTGGGCACGGTCCGCAGCACCGCCCACCGTTCCCTGGCCAGGCTGCGCGAACTCGCGCCCGAGTTGCGGGAGCCGTACACGATCTTCGGGGAGGCGTCGGCATGACCATCGACGAGCTCGTCAGGCGGACCCTGCGTGACTGGTCCGACGAGGCGCGGGTCCCCTCCGACCTGGCGTCGAGGGTTCTCCGGAGGCGGCGGCGTGCCAGGGTCAGGGCGTTCGCGGTGGTCGCGGGGGCGACCGCGGCCGTCGTGGCCGGTGCGCTCACGGTCCCGGCCCTGGTCCAGGGGGAGCAGGTGGATGACAGCCGGCCCGCCGTCGTCGTCATGACCGATCCGAGCCCGTCCACGGAGACGGTGGGAGACCCGGACTCCGTACGGCCCACGACCTTGGTGGCCGCGGGTGACACGGCGATCTACGCCTATTTCACGATGAGTCAGGTGAAGGAGTCCGGCGGGCGGAGAGTGCTGAAGCGGACCTGGCGCCTCTACGACAAGGACAAGAAGGTCTACGAGCAGACGCCGTGGGCGTGGCTCGACGTCGCGGGGGGTGGGGAGTCCATCGCGGTGCTCGAGCGGGTCGCGGCCCGCAGGGTCGGGGTGACCGGCAGCCGGGGGGGTGCGGTGCGGTGGATCGAACTGGAGCGCCTGGCGGGCGCGGTGCGGTGGTCCCCTGACGGCAGGAGGCTGCTGGTCACCAACTATGACGGCGACCCTGACGAGGCTCAGGCTCCCGCGAGCGGCGGCCGGCGCGCGACGTCCCCGTCCCGGACCGGCTACACCGTCATCGATCTGGAGAGCGGCCGGGCCGGTTTCCACCCGGTGGGTCAGCCGGATCGTGACCTCATGACACTCGGCCGGCTGGACTTCTCCTGGAGCGCGGACGGCACGCTCGTCTGGGAGCCGGGCGTCGACCCGTCGGCCACCAAGAAGTTCTACGACCTGGAGGGCAACCCGCGTCCGGCGCCGCCGGAGGTGGCCCGGACCTACCAGGAAGCCGGGATGTCGCCTGGCGGCCGGTGGGTCGCGACCGGCACTTCGGACACGATCGCGACCATGGCGGTGAAGAACGTGAGCACAGGCCAGGTGAAGCCGCTCAGGCCGGTCGGCGGGTACCGGATCGAGAGGCTGGCCGCGTGGGCCGACGAGGGCCACTTGTTCGCCTGGGCGTGCGAGCTCAAGGGGATCCAAAGCTGTTCCATCAGCGATTTCCGCACCCGGCTGATCCTGGTCGACGTGGACGGCGGGAAGACCGTGCCGCTCAGCGCTTATCGCTCCAGCACCAACGATCCCGGAACCTGGACGCCGGTCTTCTCCCGCCGCTGAGCCCGCCCCACGCGAGCCGTACGAGATTTTCAATCTTGTACGGCTCGCATCATATCGTTATAGTGCAGAATGCAATATAGAAATCTGCACTCAAGAATGCGAGGGAGCGTCGATGGCGAAGGGTCCCGATCTGGTCGGGCTCACGGTGCTCGCGCTGCTCTCGGTCAAGCCGAGCCACCCCTACGAGATGCACCGGTTCGTTCTCGACACGCACAAGGACTACGTGACCGGGCTGCCCCGCAGCCTCTACCACGCGGTCGACCGCCTGGCCCGGGACGAGCTGATCGTGCCTGTGGAGACGAGCCGGGAGGGGCGCCGTCCCGAGCGCACGGTCTACGAGCTCAGCGACGAGGGCCGGGCCGAGCTGGCGACCAGGCTTCGGCGGCTGCTGAGCGAGCCGGGGCCGGACACGCGGGGCTTCCTCGCCGCGATCTCGCTGGTCGGCTGCCTGCCGGTGCCCGAGGCCGAGCGGGCGCTGCTGACCCGCGCGGCCGCGCTGGAGAGCGCGGTCTTCGCCTGCGACGCGCACATGAGAGGCCTGGAGGAGAGCGGGCTGCCCCGCATGCTCGTGCTCGAACTGGAGTGCGAGCGTGCGCTCCGGAGCGCCGAGCTCACCTGGGTGAGGAGCGTCCTGGACCGGCTCGGATCCGGGGAGCTCGCCTGGACCGACCAGCTCAGAGCGGACCTGTCAGGAGGGCCGGATGGGAAAGACGCTGATGTATGAGGCCGCCGGTGTGATCGCGGCCCCGGTCGAGCGGGTGGAGCGGCTGGTGCTCACGATCCGTCCCGGTCCGGTCGGGAAGGACAACGCCTGGCTGCTCTCCCCGACGGGCGGCACGGTCGAGGGCGGTCCCGGGCGGTTCACCCTGCGGGCGGCGGGTCATGTGATGACCGTCGAGGTGACCGGCCGGACCTTCGCCGCCCAGGGCGGCTGGTGGTATCGCGGGGAGTACGCCGTCGAGCCGCATCCCGAGGGCGCGCTCCTCACCCATCGCGTCTTCAACGTCGCGAGCCGGGGTCGCTGGGCCGTCCCGGCGGCCAACCGGTTCTTCGTCGGCTTCGGCGCGAAGACGCGCGACGGCTTCGCCGAGGGACTCCAGCGGATCGGCCGGGAGCTGGGCTGCCCGGTGCGTCTGCTCTGATCCCGTCCCGGGCCGCCCGGTGCTCTCCACGGCGCTCCGCGGCGGCGCTCCGTGCGGAGAAAAACACTCGCTGTCCGGTCACACGTGTTCGTATGCTCCAGGTCATGACGTTCGACTGGACCCCGCTGACCAAGAACGACACGGGCAAGTGGGCGGAGCTGCTCGCCGAGGTCGAGAGGGCCGACCGGGTCGGGGAGAACTACGGGGCCGACGACCTCGCGGACGATCTGGACAACCCCCTGCTCGACCTGGCCGAGGGCACCCTGGCCGCGTGGGACGGGGACAGGATGGTGGCCTTCGGCGTCACCGCCTGCCGCCCGGCCGCCGACCCGGTCCACCAGATGACCCTGTGGGGCGCGGTCCATCCGGACCACCGCCGTCGCGGCCTCGGCGGGCATCTGCTCGACTGGGCGGTCCGCAACACACCGGTGCTGCACGGGCGCCGCTTCCCCGGACGGCCCCTCGAACTCCACGTCCACGCGTTCGACAGCAACGAGGGCGCGGCGGCGCTGGTCGCCGGGGCGGGGATGACTCCGGTCCGGTGGTTCTACGGCATGACCCGCGACCTGGGCACCGAACCGCCCGCGATCGGCCTGCCGGACGGGTTGACGGTCGTCGCCTACGGCGAGGACCTCACCGAGGCCGCCCGGGAGGTGCGCAACGCGTCCTTCACCGACCACTGGGGCAGCGTCCCCCACACCCCGGAGAGCTGGAAGAACGCCATCGTCGGCGTGCAGGCCTTCCGGCCCGAGGGGTCCTTCCTCGTCCAGGACGGGTCGGGCGGGAACGTGGCGGTGCTGCTCACCCATTACTTCGAGGCCGACACCGAGGCCACCGGGGTCCGGGAGGCGTGGATCCAGATCATCGGCACCCTGCGCGAATGGCGGGGGAAGGGGGTGGCGAGCGCGCTGCTCGCCCACGCCCTCGCCGAGTTCCGCGCCCAGGGCTACCAGAAGGCCGGGCTGGGGGTGGACGCCGACAACCCGACCGGTGCGCTGGGGGTCTACACCCGCGCCGGATTCGAGGTCGAGCACCGCACGACCACCTACGCCCTCCCGCTCGGCTGAGACGGACGCTCCCCCGGAGCCCCTCGTCCCCCGGTGCGGGACTCCCCCGCGGATCACCTGCGGCTGCGGAACACCTCCGGCCGCGGATCATCGGCCTCCGCGGACCATCGGCCTCCGCGGATCACCTCCGTCCGCGGAACACCCGCGGTTCACGGCGCGGGAAGACGGGTCCGCAGCCGCGCTCCCGGACCTCCCCCGACGACACTCAGGCCGCCGCCGTGCCGTACCGCGATGTCCCGGGCGATGGCGAGGCCGAGCCCCGACCCGCCCGCGTCCCGGCCCCGGGCCTCGTCCAGCCGGGTGAACCGGTCGAAGACCGCCTCACGGTGCTCGGCCGGGATCCCCGGCCCGTCGTCGCGCACGTCGAGTACGGCCCCGCCCCCGTCCCGGGCCAGGCGGACGGTGACCGTCGAGTCCGCGTGCCGTACGGCGTTGTCCACCAGGTTGGCGACCAGGCGGCGCAGCTCCTCGGCCGATCCGCGGACCACCACGTCGGCGGCCACCTCCAGCTCCACGCGGATCTCCGGCCTGGGCCGGGCCCGGGTCGCCTCCTCGGCGGCGACCTGTCCGAGGTCCACCTCCCCGTGACAGGCGGGCTCACCGGCGTCCAGGCGGGCCAGCAGCAGCAGGTCGGAGGTGAGCGCCTGGATCCGCTCCACGTCCGTCAGCGCCTCGGCCGCCAGCGGTCCGGGCGGGGCGAGCTCCAGGCGGGTCCTCAGGATGGCCAGCGGGCTGCGCAGCTCGTGGGCGGCGTCGGCGACGAAGCGCTTGTGCCGGTCGACGGCGAGTTCCAGGCGGTCGAGCGTGCGGTTCATCGTCTCGGCGAGGCGGGCGATCTCGTCGCGGGACCGCGGCACCGGGACCCGGCGGTGCAGATCACTGGCGGTGATGTCGGCCATCTCGGTGCGGATGGCCGAGACCGGTGCGAGCGCGCGGCCGACCGCCAGCCAGGTCAGGGCCGCGACCAGCAGGAGCAGCCCGGGGATGCCGGGGATCAGCAGCCCCTGCAGGGTCTGCAGGGCGGCGCCGGCGGGTTCCAGGGAGGCCCTGGCCTGGACGAGCACCACGCCGTCGACGGTGGACACGGGCATCGTGGCCACCGTGAACGAGGCGGCGGGCGCCCACCGCTCGGCGCGTACGGCGGCCGGTCCAGTGCTGTCCGGCCTGGCGGCGTCCGATCGGGCTGTCTCTCCTCGGGTGGCGGTCGACCGGGTGGTGTCCGATCGGATCGCTCCCGTTCCGGGGGTGTCCTGTCCGGAGGTGATCGGCAGGGCGGGCTGGGCGGGCTGGGCCAAGACCGTTCGCCACTCCGCCTCGGAGAGCTCGGCCTTCTCGATGACCTGGACGTCGGGGTCCAGCGGCTCGGCGACCCTGCCGGCGATGAGCCCGGGGCTGGCGGTGATCATGCCGGCGGTGCCGTAGGCGCGCCGGGTCGCCTCGGCGGAGGCGCTGTCCACGAGGCTGCCCTTGAGCACGCCGACGAGCACCACCGCCGCGACGCCCAGCGCGACCGCGACGATGGCGGTGGCGGCGAGGGTCGCCCGGACCCTGACCGATAGATGGGACATCTCAGGACTCCAGCCGGTATCCCGCACCGCGCACGGTCACCAGGGACGACCGGCCGAACGGAGAGTCGATCTTCCGGCGGAGCGCGCTGATGTAGACCTCGACGATGTTCGGGTCGCCGTCATAGGAGAAGTCCCACGCCTGGGCGAGCAGCTCGCTCTTGGAGACCACCTCGCCCGGCCTGCGCGCCAGGCCGTGCAGGACCGCGAACTCCTTCGGGGTGAGGGCGATCTCCACCTCGCCCCGGCGGCAGCGGAGCCCGGCTGGGTCGACGGTCAGGTCGCCCACCGTGATGGAGACCGGCCTGGCCCGGCCGCCCCGGCGGATCAGCGCGCGCAGCCGGGCCAGCAGCACCACGTAGGAGAACGGCTTGGAGAGGAAGTCGTCGGCGCCGGTGTCCAGGGCCTCGGCCTCGTCGTGCACCCCGTCCTTGGCGGTGAGCATCAGTATCGGCGTCCAGTTCTCCGCGTCGCGGAGCCTGGCGCAGACGGTGTAGCCGTTCATCCGGGGCAGCATGACGTCGAGCACGATCACGTCGTAGACGTTCTCGCTCGCCATCCACAGGCCGTCGCGCCCGTCGTGGGCGACGTCCACGGCGAACCCCTCGCCGGCCAGCCCGCCCTTCAGCAGATCGGCCAGGCGCTTCTCGTCCTCAACCAGCAGCACGCGCATGCCGCCCAGCGTGCCGCAAACCACCTAAAGCCAACCTGAAGACGGCTTCGGCGATGTTCAGGCTGGGTTCAGGGAGTGCGCGGGACGGTGTGAGCGTCAGATCCGACCGATCGAGGAGAACAGAATGCGCATCCGTTTTCTCGCCGCAGCCGTGGTCACCGCAGGTGCCCTGATGGCCACCCTGACCGGTGCCGCCAACGCCTCCGACGACCCCGCCCCCGCCACGCCGGAGGCGGCCTTCACCATCGTGTGCGAGGCCGGCGACGATCAGGGCGCCGTCGCGGTGCGCAAGCTCACCGACGCCGAACTGAAGGACCTTCAGGCCAAGGCCGGGCACTGGCGGAAGGCCATCGGGCACGGCCCGGTGAAGGTCACCGGGGGCACCGGGCACCTCGCCTCGGTGAAGGTCACCGAGGCCACCGGGCCCGGCCCGGTGAAGGTCACCGAGACCACCGAGGCCCCCGATCGGGTGCCGTCCACCACCGAGGCCCCCGATCGGGTGCCGTCCACCACCGAGGCCCCCGATTGGGTGCCGGCCACGCCCGCCGTCCCGGCCACCCCGCTCGACCCGTCGAAGCAGGCCGAGGCCGAGGTCGCCAGGGCCACCACGGTCACGGTCTCCCCGCTGGAGGAGGGCGAGACCCGCCTCGACGTGATCTCCGACGACGTCCGGCAGAGCGGGAGGGCCGCGGCGGCCAAGGACGTGCCGGGAGCGCCGCTCTCCGAGGGCGTGGTCGTCGCCTGCGCGCAGAAGGCGGAGAGGGCGCAGGAGCCCGCCAAGGCCGGCGAGTAGCCCCTGGTGCGGGCCGTACCGGACGGGGACCGGTCCGGCCCGCACGGGCTCGGGCACGCGGCCCCGGTCCGTGAGTTCACGCCGCAGCGGCACTCACGGGCCGGGACCGCGCGGATCCGTGAAGCCCTGTGGGCTCGGGTCGCGTGAACCCCGTGATCCGAGCCGCATGCCGTGCCTGCGGTCCGGTCCCAGGCCATATCCGGTGCCCGCCATCAGGCGCGCCGGGAGGACCGGACCGCAGCGCACGCCGAAGGAGCTCCCACCCGGCGAGAAAGAGGCCGCCGAGGAATACCTTCCGGCCGGCGTTTGGCGAGAGAGCCGATACATGGAAGTACGGCCCGCACCATCCGGGGGCGGGCCGTACTCCGATGAAACTTGTACCGCTATAGATCAGGACATTCTCTTGGAGGCCTGATCCGCTTGGGCGTCGGCCTTGTGCGCGGCATCCTCGGCGGTGGACTCGGTCTTCGATCTGACGCCGTGCACCATCTCGGATGCCTTGTCCGTCGCGGAATGCGCCTTCTCTCCCACCCAGCGGGACGCGTCGGCCGTGCTCTCCTTCATCGCCTCGGTCCACTGGTCGGCGCTCTTGCGGTACATCGCGAAGCCGATGGCTCCGACCGCGAGACCGGTGAACAGCAGGACCATCGGCCACTTGCGGGACTTGGCCGCCGGCGCCGGATCGATCCTGGTCGCCGCCTGCGACAGCATCGCGCTGATCTTCGGCGCGAGCTGCTCCTCGAAAGAGTGAGCGGCGGCGTCCAGCTTCGGTGCCGCCCACCCCCTGGCCACGTAGACCTTGTCGTTGGCCGTCCCACGGGCGTGGGTGGCGGCGTCGCGGGCGTGAGCGGCCGCGTCCCGGGCGTGAGTGGCCATCGGGCCTACCCGATCCGCGGCGCGCGCGACCTGAGCCTTCACCTGGTTCAGGCGCGTTTCCGGTATCACTATCTCGATGTGACGCTTTCCAAATTGTGCAAGAGGCACGTTATCCTCCCCAGGTCGTCGGGGCCCCGTTGCCACCCCTGCCCGCTCGAAGGCGGCTCAATCATGACCAGTCGTGGGAGGATGCTAGATGGACCGGCTACGGCCGCAACCATCAAAACACCACAAGAGCATCATGTTGCACAGGCTTTAGCCAAGACCAGAAGGGGGCAATCCGATCGTGGCTGAGAAGTTGATCGCGAACCTGAAGACCAATCGTGGCACCGTGAAGATCCAGCTCTTCCCGGACCACGCGCCCAAGACCGTGCGCAACTTCGTCGAGCTGGCCGAAGGCACCCGCGAGTGGGTGAACCCGACGACCGGCGCGAAGACCACCGACAAGCTCTACGACGGAACGGTCTTCCACCGGGTCATCGAGGGCTTCATGCTCCAGGGTGGCGACCCGCTCGGACAGGGCACCGGCGGTCCGGGCTACAAGTTCGACGACGAGATCCACCCGGACCTCTACTTCAACCGTCCCTACCTGCTCGCCATGGCCAACGCCGGCATCCAGTTCGGCAAGGGCACCAACGGCTCGCAGTTCTTCATCACTGTGGTGCCCACGCCGCACCTGAACGGCAAGCACTCCATCTTCGGCGAGGTCATCGAGGGCCAGGACGTCGTCGACGCCATCGCCAAGACCGACACCGACGCCCGTGACCGGCCCAAGGAGCCGGTCGTGCTGGAGTCGGTCACCATCGACCGCGTGCAGGGCTGACCGCTCTCGAAACCGATCGCGTGCAGGGCTGAGCGCTCTCGAAACGGCGGCCTCCGCACGGAGGCCGCCGTTTCAGGTGTCCAGGTGCTCGGGATCATGCATAGGCTGGCAGTCTGTGGATAACAGCACGGTCGAAGGGGCCAGCGACACGCCATGACCACTCAGCCACCCAGCGAGCCTGAAACCACCGCCGTTCCCACGTGTTACCGGCACCCGGGCCGTGAGACCTACGTGCGCTGCCAGCGTTGCGAGCGCCCCATCTGCCCCGACTGCATGCGCGACGCCTCCGTCGGCTTCCAGTGCCCCGAGTGCGTGGCCCAGGGAAACAAGACGGTACGGCAGGCGCAGTCGACCTTCGGCGGCCGGGCCGTCACCGTGCCCCGGGTCACCTGGGCGCTGCTGATCGTCAACATCCTGGCCTACGCCGCGGAGAGCCTGAGCCCCAGCGTGGTGAGCGCCTTCCAGATGAGCTCTGGACACGTCGCCTTCCGTGGCGAGTGGTGGCGTCTGATCACCGGGGCCTTCCTGCACATGCCGCTGAGCGCGGGCGGCTTCGCGCTCACCCACATCCTGTTCAACATGTGGGCGCTCTACGCCATCGGCCCCGAGCTGGAACGACGCCTCGGCTCGCTGCGCTTCCTGGTGCTCTACCTGCTCTCCGCGCTCGGCGGATCCGTCGCCATCTACCTGTTCGGCATCGCCGCGGTAGGCGCCTCGGGCGCGATCTACGGCATGTTCGGCGCGCTGTTCGTGGTCTCCAAGAAGCTCGGCTACGACGCCCGCGGCGTGCTCTGGCTGATCGGCATCAACGTGGTGCTCACCTTCACGGTCCCCAGCATCAGCTGGCAGGGACACCTCGGCGGCCTGATCACCGGCGCGATCGTCGGCGGGATCCTCGCCTACGCCCCGCCGAAGAGCCGTAACGCGGTCCAGTGGGGAGGCTGCGTGGCGGTGCTCGTGGTGCTCGTCGCGCTGGTCGCGCTGCTGCCGCCGTACGCCTTCCAGCTCCAGTACGGCATCATCAGCTGATCCACACCCTGATGCTTCCCCAGGGTGTGGATAAAATCTGTGGAAAAAACTAACGCCAGCGGGTGGACAACACCACACCGAAGATGATGAAAACGAACCCGATCAGCAGGTTCCAGTTCGCCAGGTCACCGATGAAGGGTGCGGTGGGCGCCACGTAGTAGATGGCGATCCACAGGATGCCGATGATCCAGGATGCCACCATGACCGGCGCCAGCCAGCGCGGGCTCATCTTGACCTGCTGGGTCGTCTGCGGCGGCGTGTAGACCGCCTTCTTGCGAGTCTTGGGCTTGGGCACTGGGGTCTCTCCTGCGTCGACCCTGCGCGATCCGGACCGTGCGCAGGTTATGTCAGCTAGCGTAATCGCTGGTGGGCGAAGACCCGAGTAAGAATAGTCTCCACACACGGGACATGGCGATCCCAGAAGCGATCATCGCAGCGCAAACCTTGAATCAACCGCGTGATCCGCGCCAGGCCGGGATGATCCGCCGTCATTAGCCTGAGCCCATGAGAGCCGCGCTGAGAGCCTTCGGGGAGCTGAGCATCACCGCCGGGGTGATCATTCTGCTCTTCTGCGCATACCTCCTCTGGGGGACCGGTGCCTACACCGACCGGCAGCAGACCACGCTGCGCGAGCAGCTCCTCAAGGAGTTCGCCGCCAAGGAGCCCGCGAAGCTCACACGTATCCGGCTGGGCGGGGCGATGGCGCTGCTGAGGATCCCCCGGTTCGGGCGCGACTACCGGTACGCCGTGGTGGAGGGCGTCGGTTCGGAGGAGCTGCGGATGGGGCCCGGCCACTATCCGGGCTCAGCCATGCCCGGAAAAGTAGGAAATTTCGTTCTTTCGGGTCACCGGACCACCTACGCCGCGCCCTTCAGCAGGCTCGACGAGCTCCGCCGGGGCGACGACATCGTGGTCGACGCCCGCGAGGCCCGCTACACCTACCGGGTCACCGGCAAGCGCGTCGTCGAGCCCACCGAGGTCGGAGTGATCGCCCCGGTCCCCGGCAAGCCCGGCAGCAAGCCCACCGATGCCCTCATCACCCTGTCGACCTGCCATCCGGAGTACTCCGCCGCCCAGCGGCTCATCGTCTTCGGAGAGCTGGACAGGAGTGAGGACCGTCGCAGATGAGGAGAGTCCCGTGTACGGCTGGATCTGGCGGCTGCTCCCCGGCGGCCTCGCGACCAAGGTGTTCATCGCGGTGGTGCTGGCAGGGCTGGCGGCGGCCGTACTCTGGTACGTCGTGTTCCCTTGGCTCGAACCCCGCGTCCCCCTCGACCACACCACGGTGGGCTGATGACCCGCATTCTCGTCGTGGACAACCACGACAGCTTCGTCCACACGATCGTCCAGTATCTCCGCGAGCTCGGCGCCACCTGCGACGTGCGCCCACGTGACCACGTCGTGGCCGAGGACGCCGCCGGCTTCGACGGGGTCCTGGTCAGCCCGGGTCCCGGCGCCCCGGAGGACGCCGGGGTGAGCGTCCCGCTCGTCGGTTACTGCGAGGCCCGCGGCCTTCCGCTGCTCGGCGTCTGCCTCGGCCACCAGGCCATCGCGATCGCCCACGGCGCCACCGTGGCACGGGCTCCGGAGCTGATGCACGGCCGTACCAGCGCGATCACGCACGACGGCCGCGGCGTCTTCGCCGGGCTGCCGTCCCCGGTGACCATGACGCGCTACCACTCGCTGGCGGTCGTGCCGGAGACGGTCCCGGAGATCCTCGAAGTCAGCGCGACCACCGGCGACGGCCTGGTCATGGGCCTGCGCCACCGCACCGCCCCCATCGAGGGAGTGCAGTTCCACCCCGAATCGGTGATCTCCGAACACGGCCACCGGCTGCTCGGAAATTGGCTCGCGGGAATCGTGTAACACCGGAACCCTCTTGAACGACTAACCAGTGAGCCCTTCCGCCATCGCCCCCGAGTGGCGGAAGGGCTCTTATCCGTTCTCGGGCGGATCGGCTACCGGGCCCGCCGGCTTTCAGCGCCCTGAGAGCCCCCCCCAGAGCCCTGAGAGCGCCGGATCCCGGATAGCCCCGAGAGCCCCGAGAGCCCCGGAGAACCTCGGACCCCGGAGAGCCCTGAGAGCCCCGGAGAACCTCGGATCCCGGAGAGCCCTGAGAGCCCTGGAGAACCTCGGATCCCGGAGAGCCCTCGAACCTGCCTCCGGCGAGCACTCGAAAAGGCCCGGAGCCCTCAGAAGCCCCTGCGCCCTCGAAGACCCCTGGAGAGAAGACCTCCGGAGACAGGACGACCCCCGCCGGTCGGCGGGGGTCGTCCTCTCAGAGCCGGGGATCAGCCGCCCAGGTCGTCGCTGGGTGCCTCGTTGAAGATCGGGTCCTCGGTCTCCGTCGGATCGGGCTCCGGTTCCTCGGTGATCGGCGGTTCCTGGGTCGGGTCCGTCGTCGGCGGCTCAGTCGGCTGCGGCGCCTGCCCGCTGGAGACGACCAGCGTGATCGTGGTGCCCTGCTGGAGCTTGGCGCCGGCCTCAGGGGCCTGGCTGAGCACGGTGCCCTCCGGCAGGTCGCTCTCCTGCTCGACGACCTTGTACTTGAAGCCCGCCTCCTTGAGCATCCTCTTGGCGTCGCCCACCGTGAGGTTGACCACGCCCGGGACCTCCACGGCCTCCTTGGGGACGTAGATCTGGACGGTGCTGCCCTTCGGGGCCTTCTTGCCCGCCGGGGGGTTGGTCTCCAGCACCTTGTCCTGCGGGCCGCTGGAGGCCTTGGTCCGCACGCTCGGCACGAAGCCCGCCTCCTCAAGGGCGGCCTTGGCCTCGTCGGTGGTCATGTTGACCACGTTGGGCACCTCGGCCTTCTCCACACCCTTGGAGATCGTGAGCGTGACCTCGGCGCCCTTGTCGACCGCGGTGCCGGCCGCCGGGCTGGTCTCGATGACCGTGCCCTTCTCCGACTCCTCGTCGAACTTCTCGACCGTTTTGACGGTCAGGCCGAGATCCGTCAGCGCCTTGGTCGCCGCAGCCTCGGTCCGTGAGGTCAGCGCCGGAACCTTGATCTTGTTCGCCGCGCTGGAGTCGCCCGGCGAGCTCAGGAACATGTATCCCACGCCGATGAAGGCACCGATGACCAGCAGCGGGACCAGGATCCACGCGGCGGTCTTGACCGCGGTGTTGCCGCTGCTCTGCTGCCGGCGACGGCCCCGCTCGCCACGCCCGCCCTCCTCCGTGCCGTACTCGTACGCCGGGACGGAGGTGGTGCGCTGGGTGGCCGGCCCGCCGGGACCGGGGGTCTGCATGGTCCGGGTGGCCGAGCCGTAGTTGTTGGCCAGCGCCATCGTCTGGGCGTCCATCGGGATGCCGGACATCGCCCGCTGGATGTCGGCCCGCATCTCCCCGGCGCTCTGGTAGCGGTGCGCGGGGTCCTTGGCCATCGCCTTGAGCACGATGGCGTCGGCCCACTTGGGGATCTCCGGGTCGATCTGCGACGGCGGGATCGGGTCCTCGCGCACGTGCTGGTAGGCGATCGCGACGGGGGAGTCGCCGGTGAACGGCGGCTGCCCGGTCAGCAGCTCGTACAGCACGCAGCCGGTGGAGTAGATGTCGCTGCGGGCGTCCACCCGCTCGCCCCTGGCCTGCTCCGGCGACAGATACTGCGCGGTGCCGATGACCTGGGCGGTCTGCGTCATGGTCGCGGCCGAGTCGGCCATCGCGCGGGCGATGCCGAAGTCCATGACCTTCACGTCACCGTTGTTGGTGATCATGATGTTCGCCGGTTTGATGTCCCGGTGGACGATGCCGCCGCGGTGGCTGTAGTCCAGCGCCCGCAGGATCCCGTCGACCAGCTCGGCCGCCCGCTCGGGCAGCAGCCGCCGGTCGGCCCGGAGCAGGTCGCGCAGCGTGCGGCCGTCGACGTACTCCATCACGATGTACGGCACCGGCGCGCTGCCCGCCACGTCCTCGCCGGTGTCGTAGACCGCGACGATGGACGGGTGGTTCAGCGACGCGGCGGACTGCGCCTCACGACGGAAACGGGCCTGGAAGATGTGGTCTCTCGCCAGGTCCGCGCGGAGGGTCTTGATGGCGACGATCCGATCCAGCCGGATGTCTCGGGCGCGATATACCTCGGCCATGCCGCCACGCCCGACGACGCCGTCAAGCTCGTAGCGATCGCCGAGGCGTCGGGGCTGAGTCATTTCCTGCACTGTCCCTTACCGTTCATCTTGGGTGCCGGTGAGCTCTTGAGCCACCGGTGTCCATCATCGACCCGTTGCCGCATCACGTCTCCCCGTTCGGAGGCTCTGTGTCGCCGGGGCCGGGAGTGGTGCTCGGTGTGAGGCTCGGTGTCGCCGTCGGGGTGGTGGGCGTCGGGGTCGAAGTAGTCGGGCTGGGGCTGGGCGATGGCGACGTGGTCGGCCGGGGGCTGGGTTTGACCGATGTGCTTACCGTAGCCGACGGCGTGGGGGAAGGGCGGAGCGGCTTCGTCGGCGAGACAGGCGGTCTGGTCGTCACCGGCTTGGTTCTGCTCGGCCGGACCGTGGGGGTCTTGGTGACCGGGCTCAGCGGCACGACCGGCTCCTCCGACTTGCTCTCGCCGTTCCGCTCCGTCAGGTCGTGGACCACCAGCGTGCCCAGTCCGACGGCCGCGGCGCACCCCGCGGCGACCGCGACGATCACCGTCTTCCGGCCCAGGCCGCGGCGCCTCGGGGCGATCCGCGCCGTCCGCACCGGAGCGGGACCGGAGCCCGTGGCCGGGCCGGAACCCGGGCCCGGAGCCGACGCCAGGGCGGGGGCGACCTCCCGCGGCCATTCGCCCGCGGGCTCCACCCGCCACCCCGCCGGGTCGGTGAGCATGGCCAGGTCGGCGGCGCCCGCGGTGGCGAGCGACTCGCGCAGCGCGTACGCCCGGCCGGCCAGCTCCCCGGCTCCGGCGGGCCGCCGCTCGGGGTCCTTCGACAGGCAGGCCATGACCAGCTCGCGCACCGCCGCGGGCACGCTCCCGGGCAGCGGCGGCGGCGTCTCGCCGAGATGCATGAGCGCGATCGCCACCTGCGTCTCGGCGACGAACGGCGGGCGCCCCGCCAGGCACTCGTAGGCGACCACGCCCAGGGAGTAGACGTCGGTGGCGAAGGTCAGCGGGTCTCCCGAGGCCTGCTCGGGGCTGACGTACTGCGCGGTGCCGAGCACGGTGCCCGTCTGGGTCATCGACGAGGCCTCCAGTGCCCTGGCGATGCCGAAGTCTGTGATCTTGATCACGCCGGCCCCGGTGACCAGGAGATTGCCCGGCTTGATGTCCCGGTGGATGATCCCGGCGCCGTGCGCCGCCCGCAGGGCCTTGGCGGTCTGGTAAACCACGTCGAGGGTGATCTCGACGCTCAGAGCGCCGTCTCGCGCCAGGATGCCGGCCAGGGACTCGCCGGGGACGAGCTCCATCACCAGGTAGGCGACGCCGTCGGCCTCGCCGTAGTCGAAGACCTGGGCGATGCCGGGGTCGGCCAGCTTCGCCGCGATCCGCGCCTCCCTGCGGAACCGCTCGCGGAAGGCCGGATCGGCCGCCACGTGCCGGCGCAGCAGCTTCACCGCCACCTCGCGGCCGAGCAGCTCGTCCTTGGCCCGCCAGACCTCGCCCATGCCGCCCGTCGCGATCCGCCCCAGCGGACGGTATCGGCCCCCGAGCAACGCGGTCATCTACCCAGCACCGCTTCCATCACGCTCTTGGCGATGGGAGCGGCGGTGTGTCCTCCGGAGGCATCGTCCCCGGCGCTGCCGGACTCGACCATGAGCGCGAGGGCGACCTTGGGGTCCTCGGCGGGGGCGAAGGAGATGAACCACGCGTGCGGGTCCCGGCCCTCGGCGGTCTCGGCGGTGCCGGTCTTGCCGGCGACGGTCACCCCGGGAATCTTCGCGGCGCCGGCGGTGCCGTTGTTGACGACGTTGACCATCATCTCCTGGAGCTTGCGCGCGGTGTCCTCGCTGATCGCGGTGGTGAACTCCTCGGGGTCGGCGCCCTCGATCTCGCCGCCCTCCGCGTCCGCGATCTTGTTCACCAGGTACGGCTTCATGACCACGCCGTTGTTGGCGATGCCCGCGGCGATCATGGCCATCTGCAGCGGGGTCATCTGGTTGCTGCGCTGGCCGATCGAGGCCTGGGCGAGCGCGGCCTTGTCCTCCTCGGGACCGAAGTCGCTGGCCGCGACCGGCATCGGGATGGTCAGCGCGTCACCGCCGATGCCGAACTTGCGGGCCTGGTCGTTGACGGCGTCGTAGCCCAGGTCGATCGCGATCTTGCCGAACGGCGTGTTGCACGAGCGCTCCAGCGCGAACGACAGCGTCACGCGTCCGGAGCCGCACGCCGCGCCGCCGTAGTTGGGCAGGTCGGCGGTGGTGTTGGGCAGGTCGAGCCGCTGCGGGGCGTCCACCTGGCTCTGCGGCCCGAGGGTGTCGTCGCTCTCCAGGTAGGCCGCCATGGTGACCACCTTGAAGGTCGAGCCCGGCGGGTAGGTGCGCTCGATCGCCCGGTTCAGCAGCGGCTGGTCCTTGTCGTCCGCCAGCTTGTTGTAGGCCTTGTTGACCTCGGCCTTGTTCGCCCTGGACAGCGGGTTGGGGTCGTAGCTGGGGATCGAGACCATGGCGAGGATCGCTCCGGTCTTCGGCTCGATCGCGACCAGCGCGCCCTTCTTGCCGCTGGCGCCGAGCGCCTTGTAGGCCGCCTCCTGCGCCTTGGGGTTGATCGTCAGGTCGACGTTGGCGCCCTTGGTCTTCTTGGCGGTGAACAGGTCGATGCTGCGCCGGATCAGCAGGTCGGCGCTGGTGCCGTTGAGCAGGCTGTTCTTGGCCAGCTCCATGTCGCGCTCGCTCTCCGGGGCGAAGAACCCGGTGATGGGCGCGTAGACCTTGCCCTCGGGATAGCGCCGCTCGAAGCGGAAGGTGTTGCTGCCGGTGTCGACGGACTCGGCGAGCACCTTGTCGCCCGCGGTGATCCGGCCCCGCTCGACCTCGTAGCGGTCGTAGAAGTTGCGGACGTTGCGCGAGTCCGCGCGCAGGTCGTCCGCCCGTACGCCCTGCAGGTAGTTCACGTTGAGCATGAGCAGGCCGAACATGAGCAGACAGGCCAGGGCGACGCGCTTGAGAGTACTGTTCATCGCTGGAACACCTGCGTCATTCCTTCGTCCTGGATGGCCTGGGGCGGCGGCTTCCTCGCCGCATCCGACATGCGTACCAACAAGGCGATAAGGATCCAGTTAGCCAGCAGTGCCGAGCCGCCCTGTGACATGAACGGGGTGACCAGGCCGGTCAGCGGGATCAGGTTGGTGACGCCGCCGACGATGATGAAGACCTGCCAGGCCAGGATGAACGACAGACCGCCGGCCAGCAGCTTGGAGAACGGGTCGCGGGCCGCGATGGAGGTGCGCAGGCCGCGCTGCACCAGCAGCGCGTAGACCATCAGCAGGGCCATCAGCCCGGTCAGGCCCAGCTCCTCGCCGGTGGCGGGGAAGATGAAGTCGGAGATGGCCAGCGGGATCTTGTCGGGATGGCCCTGGCCGAGCCCGGTGCCGAGGATCCCGCCGGCGGCCATGGCGAACAGGCCCTGCATGAGCTGCTCGCTGCCGCCGACCTTCTGGAAGAGCTCCGGGTCCTCCGGGTTGAGGTAGACCTCGAAGCGGGCGTGCACGTGGTCGAAGACCATCCCGGCGAGGATCGCGCCGCCGACGAAGAGCAGGATGCCGATCAGGACCCAGGAGGTGCGCTGGGTGGCGATGTAGAGCATCGCGATGAACGTGCCGAAGATCAGCAGAGAGGAGCCGAGGTCCTTCTGCAGGATCAGCACGCCCAGGCTGAAGCCCCAGACGATGAGGATCGGGCCGAGGTCGCGGGCGCGGGGCAGGTCGATGAAGAGCAGCCGCCGGCCGGCCAGTGCCAGCACGTCGCGCTTGGCGACCAGGTAGCCGGCGAAGAAGACGATCAGGGCGAGCTTGGCGAACTCGGCGGGCTGGAGCTGGCCCACCCCGGGGATCTCGATCCAGATCCGGGCGCCGTTGATGTTCTTGCCGATGAACGGCAGCAGCGGCGAGATCAGCAGGAGGAGTCCGACGGCTCCGGCGGTGTAGGTGAGCCGCTGCAGCGCGCGGTGGTCGCGCAGCACGATCAGCGTCACGCTGAACAGGACGACCCCGACGGCCGTCCACAGCAGCTGGGTGTTGGCCGAGGCGCCGAACGCCTTGGACTGTTCGAGGCGGTAGATCATCACCAGGCCGAGGCCGTTGACCAGCGTCACCAGGGGCAGGATCAGCGGGTCGGCCCAGGGGGCGAACCTGGCGAGCACGAGGTAGGCGGCCAGCATGAACCCGCCCAGGCTGAGGCCGTAGGTGAGCATGCCCGAGGGGATCTGCTTGTCGATCGCCAGCCCCACGTTGGCGTACGCGAACATCACGATCACGACCGCGAAGGCGAGCATCGCCAACTGGGCCAGCCGCCGTTTGGCGGGCAGGGGGACGGGCTCGACGCTTGGGGTGCTCATGTGTCTACTGCGACCTTGTGGGTTCCGGGGATGCGGTGCCGCTCGGCTGGGAGGTCTGCTTGCCCTTCCCGTCAGGCTTGGACTCGGGCTTCGCCGTCGGTTTCGTCGCGGGCTTCGCCGCGGACGTCTTGAGCTCCTCGATCTTCTTCAGGCCCTCGTCGACGCTGGCGACGGGGATGCCGTCGCGGACCTGGCCCTGCTGGAACGCGCCAAGGGCCGTGACCGACTCGGTGGTGCTCCGGGCGACGTCGAAGAGCTCGATGGGGCCGAGGTTGGTCTTCACGCCCTGGAAAACCACGATCTCATCCCCTTTCACCCCTACGAAGTACTGGTCGTCGAGCCACTGGCTCCCGAAGTACCACCCTAGGCCGCCGCCGACCAGGACGACGCCTCCCACCGAGGCCATGAGCGGCCACAGTCGACGGCGCCTGGCCGGCCGCCCCGTGGCCCTGGCGACCGGCTCCTCGAGATCGTCGTCCGTGATGACGGGCTGGGGCATGGTGATCCCCGCGGCGTGGCCCGCCGGGGTGTCCGGGAGCTGGGTCCGCGGCCGGGTGGACCCGGCGGCGCCCACCACGGCGGCCTCGACGGGGAGGGCGAGACCCTCGTCCACCTCCAGGACGTCGGCGAGCACGCAGGTGATGTTGTCGGGGCCGCCGCCGCGGTTGGCCAGGTCGATGAGCGTGCGGACCACCGTCTCGGGGTCCTCGATCGTGGAGAGCGTGTGGTGCATCGTCTCCGCGCTCACCACGCCGGACAGCCCGTCGGAGCAGAGCAGGTAGCGGTCGCCGACCTGGGCCTCGCGCAGCGACAGGTCGGGGTCGACCTCGCCGCTGCCGTCGAGGGCGCGCAGCAGGATCGACCGCTGCGGGTGGGTGGCGGCCTCCTCCAGGGTGATCCGGCCGTCGTCCACCAGGGACTGCACCAGGGTGTGGTCGTGCGTGATCTGGTAGAGCTCCCCGGCGCGCAGCAGATAGGCGCGGGAGTCGCCGACGTGGACCAGCGCGACCCTCGTGCCCGACCACAGCATGGCGGTCAGGGTGGTGCCCATGCCCTTGAGGCTCGGGTCCCGTCCCACCATCTCGTGGAGCCTGCGGTTGGCGTCTCTGACCGCCGCCTCGACGGCGCTGAGCAGGTCACCCCCCTGCGGGTCCTCGTCGAGGGAGGACATCGCGGCGATGGCGACCGAGCTGGCCACCTCACCGTGTGCGTGGCCGCCCATACCGTCGGCGACGGCGAGCAGACGACCGCTGGCGTACGCCGAGTCCTCGTTACCTTCGCGGAGGAGGCCGACGTCAGAGCGGGCGGCGTAACGGAGTGCGATGGTCATTTGCGCAATTCGATGACGGTCTTGCCGATGCGGATCGGAACACCGAGCGGCACCGGGGTCGGACGGGTGACTTTGGAGCGGTCGAGGTATGTGCCGTTGGTCGAACCGAGATCTTCCACGATCCACTGACCGTCCTGGGGGAAGAGCCGGGCATGCCGACTGGAAGCGTAGTCGTCGCTGACTACCAGAGTGGCGTCGTTCGCCCGGCCGATGGTGATTGGCGTCTCCGAGAGGGTAATGGTGGTGCCTTGCAGGGGACCACCGATGACGACCATCTGCCGCGGCTCCCCCTTCTTGGGTTTGGCCGCGGGCTTGACCGGCTTGGGAGCCTTGCGCGCGGGGGCGGCGGTGGTCGTGCGTGATCCGAACAAGTCCGTCCGGATCACGCCGACCGCGGCAATCACGAAGAACCACAGCAACGCGAGGAACGCGAGCCGGATCAGCAGCAGCGTGAGCTCGGACATGGACCGTTTGTTTACCTTTAATCGCGCCGGAAAACCAGAGTCGTCCGCCCCAGCGTCACGCGAGTGCCGTTCTGGAGCTCGACCCGGCGGACCGGCTGGCCGTTGACGAAGGTGCCGTTCGTGGAGCCGAGGTCGACGAGCACGACCTGGGGGCCCTCCACGCGCAGCTCGGCGTGGTGCCGTGACACACCCGGATCGACCAGCCGTAGATCACAGTCGGTGCCCCTGCCGAGCAGGGTCACCGGGGTGGTCAGGTCGTAGGACCGCTGGCCCTGCGGGTCGTCCTGGGTCGAGACCAGCAGGCGGGGGCGGCCCCCGAAGGCGTGCGGCTTGGCCGCCGGCACGTCGCTCACCGGCTGGCGGATCTCGTCCTGTTCGACGGTCGCGCCGCGGATCACGCCGGAGCGGATCCGGAACAGACCGACCGCCAGATCGTCGGCCGTCTCGAAACGCACCCGGACCGGTCCCACGAAGGAGTAGCCCTGTTCCTTGGCGTACTCCCTGGCGAGGTTGGCCAGTTCAAGGCTGATGCTGTCCGCGTAGACCTCCAGTCGCTCGCTGTCCGTGGTGGACAGCTCGACCACGAAGTCGTTCGGCACGAGCGTGCGCCCTTGGGCGACGATCGCCGCACGTTCGTCCATCTCGCGTTGAACCGCGCTGGCCACCTCGACCGGCTGAAGGTCAGATTTGAACGCCCGCGCAAAGGCTCCCTCAACCAAGCCTTCGAGCCTCCGCTCGAAGCGCTGAAGGACTCCCACCGGGTACCTCCCTTCCTCCGTCTACCTAGGTCACGGCCGCTTGGGGCTTGTTCCTCGCTCTCTCGCACCCAGCCGTTCCGCTCCGCGTCTAGGAGGATCGTATCCGGGTTCGTGGGTACCGGCTGATCCGTGCTAATGTTTCCACCGCACCCAAAAGGGCGGGTGGCGGAACGGCAGACGCGCACGGTTCAGGTCCGTGTGTCCGAAAGGACGTGAGGGTTCAAATCCCTCCTCGCCCACTCAAACAGAGCCTCGGCCGCGCGGACAGCGCACCGGGGCTTTCTTGTTTTCCGGGGGATCCGCGCGTTCATCGGGGCCGTCCGTGGAGTCTGGTGCCGCTCGGTTCGATCATCGATCAAAGTAGTCGTTCGCTCCCTTATAGAGAAGTCCCAGCCGCTATGTAGGGGACTTCCGGGTTTTGGGCCGGTACGGCATGCATCCACGTTCTACTCACCTGCGCTTGCCGGGCGCTTTCCGGGCACTTGCAGGAAATCGGGCGATCATGAATTCGATTACGCTGACAGAGAAATCGGGCCGGGGGAGGTCTCTCCCCCGGCCCGTCCGCTCTCTCCGCTAGCGCGTGGCGAGGATCCGGACGTCCAGAAGCTCGCCGAGCAGGTCGGTGAGACTCACCATGCCGGCCACCTCGCCGCCTCCGTCTGTGACGAGACCCACGTGGGCGTGGGCCTCCTGGAGGACGGAGACCGCCTCGGGGATCGTCGTGCTCTTCTCCAGCCGGGGCACCGGCCGGGCGAGCTCCGCGGGGCTCGCGCCGGGCCGGACCAGGACGTCTCTGACGTGCAGCACGCCCAGGACGTCGGCCGGCCTGCCGGAGTTGACCAGCAGGCGCAGGTGCCCGCTGTCGGCGGCCGCGCGGCGCACCTGGGTCTCGGTGGCGTCCCCGGTCACGCAGGTGGCCTCCCCGATGGGCAGCATCAGGCGTTCGACGGGCTGCTGGTGGACCCGCAGGGCCCGGGTGAGCAGGTCGTGCTCGTCCCGGTCGAGCAGGCCCATCCGGCCGGACTCGCCGACCAGCATGGCGAGCTGGACCGGGGTCCTGGTGGTGGCCAGCTCGTCCCTGGCGTGCACGCCGAACACCCTCAGCAGCGCGTTGGTCAGCCCGTTGAGGGAGGACAGCACCGGCCGGATCAGCCAGGTGAAGCCGCGGAACGGCAGCGCCAGGCTCATCGCGGCGATCTCCGGATGGGTCAGCGCCCACGACTTGGGGGCCATCTCACCGATCACCATGTGCAGGAAGGTGACCAGCGCCAGCGCGATCACCAGCGAGATGGGGACCTGCAGCGACTCGGGCAGGCCGACCAGCGCGAAGACCGGCTCCAGCAGGTGCTCGATGGCCGGCTCGGTCACCATGCCCAGGCCGAGCGAGCACAGCGTGATGCCGAACTGGGCGCCGGCGAGCATCAGGGAGAGCTCCCTGCCGCCGCGCACGGCGGCGCGGGCCGAGACCCGGGTCAACCGGCCGCCCTTGCCCGCGAGCTCCTCCAGGCGATGCCTGCGGGCCGAGATGACCGCGAACTCGGCGGCGACGAAGAAGGCGTTGCCGATCAGCAGGGCCACGCCGAGCAGCAAAGCTCCTGTGGTGCTCATCGTCCGTCCACCACGCTTCGCTCGATCATGGGTCTGTCGGCGCCGCGGTCGATCATCCGCGGCGCGGCCATCGCGTGCTCGCCGTTCTTCCCGGGGACCTCCGCCTTCCCGGGGACCTCCGCCGCGGCCGGTGCCAGCCGTACCCACTCGGGGACCCTGCGGTGCACCGACAGCACGGTGAGCACCGCGTCGGCCTCGTCGGCGCTGTCGTTCTCCAGCAGGTCGGTCTCAAGGGTCAGCGTGACGGTGACCTGGTCGCCGGGCTCGGCCATCCGGCCGAGGGTGGCGAGCACCAGGCCGGCGATGGTCTCGTAGCCGTCGCTCTCGGGGAGCTCCAGCTTGGTCGCCCGCTCGACCTCGTCGAGCCGGAGCGTGCCGGGCAGGTCCCAGGTGCCGTCGTCGTTGGCGACGACGCCGGCGGGCTCGGGGTCGTTCTCGTCGATCAGCTCGCCCACTAGCTCCTCGGCCAGGTCCTCGACGGTGACCACACCGGCGAGCCCGCCGTACTCGTCGATGACGCAGGCCAGGTCGTCGCCGGCGGCGCGCATGCGCTCCAGCACGACCGGGAGCGGCAGCGAGTCGGGGACCAGCAGCGCGGGACGGGTGATCTCCTCCAGCGACCCGTCGGTCAGGCCGGACTTGAGCAGCTCCCGTACGCCGGTGACGCCGACCACGTCCTCGCCGTTGTCCTTGCAGAGCACCGGATACCGGGAGTGGCCGTGCTCGCGGACGGCGTCGAGCAGGTCGGAGATCGGGCGCTCGGCCCGGAGCAGCACCACGCGGGGGCGCGGCACCATGACGTCCTCGGCGGTGCGGTCGCCGAACTCCAGCGCCCGCTCCAGCAGCTCCGAGAGCCGCGGGGGAAGGTCGCCGGCCGTGGCCGACTCGGAGATGATCCGCGACAGCTCCTCGGGGCTGGCGCCGTGCTCGACCTCCTCCACCGGCTCCACTCCCACCCGGCGCAGCAGGCCCGTGGCGGCGGAGTCGAACAGCCGGATGACGGGCCCGGCGATTTTGAGGTAGACGATGGTCGAGCCGGAGAGGAATTTGGCCACCGGCTCGGGACGGGCGATGCCCAGGTTCTTGGGGGCGAGCTCGCCGAGCACCATCTGGACGACGGTGGCGACCGCGATGGCCAGCGCCACCGCGATGCCCGGGACCGCCGCCTCCGGCACGCCCGCGGCCTCCAGCCCCGGACGGATGACCGTGGCGATGGCGGGTTCGGCGATGAAGCCGACGAGCAGCGCGGTCACGGTGATGCCGAGCTGCGCGCCCGACAGCATGAACGACAGGCGGCCCGTCACCTCCAGCGCCCGCTTGGCCGCCGCGTCCCCGGCTTCGGCCTGTTCGCGCAGCACGCCGCGGTCGGCGGCGACGAAGGCGAACTCCTGGGCGACGAAGTAGCCGGTGGCAAGAGTGAGGAGCAGTACGGCCAGCAGGCCGAGAGCCGTGTTCACCGGGCGGCTCTCCCGGTCGAGTCATCTATTCCCGTGCGTCCGCACGGGCAGGTACTCCATGAGTCCGGAGTGGACACGATCATCCTTTCGCGTAGGGGTCGTCCCTTACCGTAACGATCCATGTGGGGGTCGATGTTTCCAGATCGGCCGACGATCACATCGTTGGTGGCTAAGTACCCTTCTGCGTACATTTACATAGGGAAACCTTTAAGAGGCGTCGGCGCGCGACGGAGCCACGACGTAGCGTCGATAATGGCGTTCTCATCGAGGGTTCAAGAAGTGGCGGGGATACGACGTGGCTGACTGGCCGGAAGACGACGATCGCACACGGGCATTGCGATCGCCCCAGCCCGCGCCGCCCCGGGCGGCGGGGCAGCCCGCCTACCCGGCACAGGGGCGGGGCCGGCCGGCGGGGCCCGACGAGGAGGCGCCGACCGACGGCACGCGACCGCGCGCGACCTCACGGGTATACGGCAAGGCCAGGGAGGGCTCCGGCCCGGTCAGGCCGTTCCCCGGTACGGACGCTCCTCCCGCCGGATCTCCAGACGGATCCTCCGGCGGCTCCTCCGGAGGGAAAGGCGGGACCCGGATGCCGAGCATGACCTGGCGCCCGAAGCGGCCGGGCAGGCTGATCGCACGGATCCTCATCGGCCTGCTCGTCGTGCTGCTGGTGCTCGCCGTCGGCGGATACTTCGTGATCAATTCGCGGCTGACCCGGATCGAGGCGCTCACCGACTACGACGGCCGGCCCGCCGACACCCCCGGCACCAACTGGCTGCTGGTCGGCTCCGACAGCCGCGCCGGCCTGACCAAGGCCCAGCGCAGGAAACTCGCCACCGGCAGCTCCGTCGGCCGCCGGACCGACACGATGATGCTGCTGCACATCCCCGACACCGGCGACCGCCCGACCCTGGTCAGCCTCCCGCGTGACTCCTACGTGCCGATCGACGGCCACGGCAGCGGCAAGCTCAACGCCGCCTACGCCTACCAGGACGGCGGTCCCAAGCTCCTCGCCAAGACCGTGGAGAAGGTCACCGGGCTCCGGATCGACCACTACATGGAGATCGGCTTCGGCGGCTTCGTGGGCATCGTGGACGCCATCGGCGGGGTCGAGATCAACGTCAAGCAGGCCATCAAGGACCCCAAGGCGGGCATCGACCTGAAGAAGGGCCTGCAGACGATGGACGGCGGCACGGCCCTCGGCTACGTCCGCACCCGCGCCACCGGCGCCATCCCCGACTTCGACCGGACCCAGCGCCAGCGCCAGTTCTTCTCCGCGGTGGTGAAGAAGGCGGCCAGCCCCGGAGTCCTGATCAACCCCTTCCGCTCCATCCCCCTCGCGCTGAGCGCCACCGACTCGGTGGCCGTCGGGGAGGAGAGCGGCGCCTTCAACCTGCTCTCCCTCGGCCTCGCCATGGGCGACAACCCGGTGACCACGGTCGTCCCGGTCGGCTCCCTGCCGACCATCAACGGGGAGGCGGTCGTCAAGTGGGACACGGCCAAGGCCCTGCGCATGTTCGACGCCCTGGCCGAGGACAGGCCGGTCCCCAAGGACGCTCTCGGCAAGTAGCGGCCCGGCCTGAAGGCTGACGGGGCACCGCACCGCTCCACCGGCGTCTCGGCGGGTCGTGGCACGGCTGGAGCACGCGGGGGCCCGTGGGTTGCGTCCACGGATGTGGCGGACGGCTTCCGCCGGTGGCGGGCGGCGGTAGCGGTTTCCGTTCACCTCCGTTCCGGCCCAGGAGGCGTCCATCTGTGCGGCGCCGTACGGGGGTGGAAGGTCAAAAGCGCAGCGAGGGGTGGATGGAGTGGCCGGGGGCCGGCCCATCCATGCGGCGCCGTACGGGGGTGGAAGGTCAAAAGCGCAGCGAGGGGTGAGTGGGGTGGCCGGGGACCGGCCCATCCGCGCGGCGCCGTACGGAGTGCTCCCGCTGCGCGGGCGGGAGGGGGCGGTGCGGGGTTTTTCCTTGATCTGTTGGGATTGGCGGCGCTATGGACGCCCAATCCCAACAGATCAAGGAAAACTCCTGATCCCTGCTGCTCTCGGGGCTCATCGGCGCCCGCCCTGCCTCGCCCGGTCCACCACCGCCCCCCTCACCAGGCCTTCCCACCCGCCCAACGCCCCTCCTGAGCACCGCCCCCAGACCACGAGAAACCGGCCCACACGGAACACGGAAGGAGCGGCCCCCGGCCACGCCACTCACCTCTCGCTGCGCTTTTGACCTTCCACCCGGTACGGCGCCGCACGAAAGAACCGGTCCCCGGGCCACTCCGCCTGCCCTCGCTGCGCTTTTGACCTGCCAGCCCGGCGAAGCCGCGCCGGTTGACGGCGAATGGCCCCGACGCCACCCCGGCCCCCGGCCTTACCCTCGGCCCAGCATCGGCATCGGATACTCGTACACCACACCACTGGACGTGGCCGGCTCCGTGGGTCTCCCGGCGGGCGGCGGTCCGGCCGGAACGCCCGCCGGGCCCGCCGTATCGGCGGCGGGGCGCCGGCTCCCGGCGTCTCAGCCGCTCGTGGCGGCGGTGCTCGCGGCGATGGATCCGGCGATCACCGCGGTCATGACGGCGGAGTTGATGGCGGCGATCGTCTTGGCGACGGCCGCGCCTGCCCACTCGCCCTCGGTGATCTCCTTGATGCGCTCCTTGCTCGCGCCGGGGAACGCCTTGCGGTCGATCTTGGCCGCGTGCAGGACGGCGATCAGCACGGCCGCCCGCTCGTCGGGGACGGCCCCGGACAGCACGCTCTGGACGCTCTCCCGGATGCCCTGCTCGACACGGGGGTCACGCTCCGGGTAGCGGGTGCTGGGGAAGATCCCGAGGATCTTCCGCGGCTCCTCGCTCAGCACGCCCCGCTCGGCCAGGCGGGAGAGCAGGCGCTTGCGGAGCTTGGCCGAGTGGAGCTTGTAGACCCACCAGTCGGGCTTGCGCTCCTTCGGCTCCCCGACGATCCGGGCCAGCGCCGCGTCCAGCTCCTCGTCGCCGAGGGGCGTGGGATCCAGGACGGTGACCTTCTTGTCGGCCAGGTCGATCCGGCCGTCGATGGCCAGCTCCGCCAGCAGGGCGCCGCCGAGCGCGGCGTCGAGCTCCGATGAGCCGATCAGTTGTTTGCCCTCCACCTCGCTGTAGGCGAGCAGGAGGACTTCCTCGGCGATGATGGTCGTCATTCCTCCGACCCTATGCCGTAAGCACCACGTAAGCGCTGGTGGCGGGTATCCGGGATACCTTCGCCCCAAGGCCCTGGACATCGTGACGACCACAGGGTCCGGAGGACATCATGCGTATCAGGAGACTGCTCCGCCACCCGGCCGCCTGGGCGGTCATGACGCTGGGCGCCGTCGCGCTCGGCGTCGCCCTGTACCTGTTCCAGCCCTGGCGCCTGTTCACCACGGTCGAGGTGGACGAGGCCGTACCGGTCGCCGCCGTGACCCCGAGGGCGACCCCGGAGGCGGGCGGGCGGACCACCGCCACCCGGCCGCCGGACGGGCGGGCGAAGGCCGCGGAAGGGCCCAGGACCCTGGCCGCGGGCACGTTCGTCTCGCACGAGCACAGCACCGAGGGCAGGGCCAGGGTGCTGGAGCTGGCCGACGGCAGCCGGGTGCTCAGGATCGAGGGCCTGGAGACCTCAGACGGTCCCGACCTCCGGGTCTGGCTGAGCGACCAGCCTGTCAAGGAGGGCAGGGCCGGGTGGTTCAACCTCGACGACGGCAAGCACCTCGAACTGGGCGAGCTCAAGGGCAACAGGGGCAACGCCAACTACGCCATCCCGGCCGGGGCCGACCTGGACAGCCTGAGGACCGCCACCATCTGGTGCAAGCGCTTCGGCGTCTCCTTCGGCGCCGCTGCCCTGACCTGAGACAATGCTCGGCTTATGAGCATTTCTGCAGAACTCCATGCCATCGGCCGCCCGCTCGTCGAGGCGCAGCTCGCCCACCCGACGGTGGTGGGGATCGCCAAGGGGAACCTGGCGGAGCCGGTGTTCCGGTCGTGGCTGGAGCAGGACTACCTGTTCCTCCTCGACTACGTGCGGGTGTTCTCACGGCTGGCCTGGCAGGCCCCGGACGGGCACCTGGGCGACCTGGTGGACCTGGCCCACGCCACCTTCCACGAGGAGCTGGCCCTGCACCGGTCCCTGTCGGCCGAGTTCGGCGCCGACCTCGACGGAGCGAAGAAGGGGCCGGCCTGCGTGGCCTACACCTCCTTCCTGCTCGACTCCGCGGCGGACTACGCCGACGGCCTGGCCGCGCTCTACCCCTGCATGTGGGGCTACTCCACCCTCGGACGCGTCCTCGCCGAGAACCCTCCGGCCGAGCCGCGCTACCGGGCCTGGGTCGATACCTACGCGCATCCCGGCTTCGCCGAGCTGACCGGTCGCATCGCCGTGATGATCGACGAGGCCGTGCCGGACCTCGGCAGGGCCGGGGCACTGTTCACCGAGGGGATGGCCCACGAGCTCGCCTTCTGGGACGTGCCCTGACCCGGCCGCTCGGGCACGCGCCCCGGGAGGCCTTTCCGGCCATGGCCCGGCTCCTCACGGACATGCCCCGAACCCGGCCGGACGGTGCCCCGCCCTCTTCCGGCGCTCCGCCCTCGCTCCGCGCCGGTCGGCTCTGACCTGCGGCGGAGAGCGCCAGGCCGGCGCGTTCGGCGGGGAGCGCCCGAGTCCGCTCATGAGCGCCCGCGCGCATATGTTGATGAGGTTGCGGGCGGTCCAGCCGCTTTGCGCCCCATCCGGTGACGGACTTGAAAGAATGGATGCCATGAGTGTTCCTGAGGTCGAGGTGCAGGACGTGCCGGATGGCGCGTTCCTGCTTGACGTGAGAGAGAACGACGAGTGGCGGGCCGGGCACGCGCCCGCGGCCGTCCACATCCCGCTCGGTGAGCTGCAGGCCCGGGTCGGCGAGGTGCCCAAGGACGCGCCCGTCTACGTGGTCTGCCGCGCCGGCAGCCGTTCCGCCCACGCCGCCGCCTGGCTCGGCCATGTCGGCTGGGACGCGATCAACGTGGGCGGAGGCATGCAGTCTTGGGAGGTCGCCGGTCGGCCCATGGTCAGCGAGAGCGGGCAGGATCCGTTCGTCGCCTGACCCGGCCCTTGCGGAAAAGGGAAGGGATGACATAATTCGGGGCGAATTATCTACCGCGGGAGCTCGGGCGGAACCGGGCTGAGAGGGCGGAACCAGGCAGAGGGGCATGTGGCCCCTCCGACGCGCCGCCGACCGCATGAACCTGTCCGGGTAATGCCGGCGTAGGGAGCGTTTCATGACGTCTGACGTCATCGATGCCAAGCATGCCGAGGCCCCCCTCACTCTCGACCAGGCTCCGCCGAAGACCCTCGGCGCGCTCGACCAGGGCGCGTTCTGGGCCAATCTGGGCGTCAGCCTGCTCGGCTTCTCCTTCGCGCTTTTCCTGATCAACCCGCTGAACGACGACAACCCGCTCACCTTCACCGCGGCGCTGGTCGCCTCCCTCGTCGGCAGCCTCATCGGCACCGCGATGGTCGGTCTCGCCGCGGTGCCCGGGGCGCAGACCGGCCAGCCCGCGATGGTGCTGCTGCGGGGGCTGTTCGGCGCGCGGCTCTCCGCCGTCCCGACCGTGCTCAACATCATCCAGATGATCGGCTGGGGCGCGTTCGAGCTGTGGGTCGTCGCCATGGGCGCACAGGCGATCTTCGGGACGTCCGTCCCCTACGCGGCCTGGGCGATCGCGGCCGGAGTCCTGACGACGGCGCTGACCATCTACCCGCTGGGCGCGATCAGGCTGCTGCGGCGCTTCGTCACGGTCGGCGTGGTCATCTCGATCATCTGGTTCGCGGTGGTCTTCCTGCGTGACACCCCCGCCCAGACGGGTGGCTCCTGGGACGCCTTCGCGCCGGCCGTGGACTTCGTCATCGCCCTGTCGGTGTCATGGGTGCCGGTCGCGGCGGACTACGCCAGATACTCCCGCTCCAGCCGCGCGGCGTTCGGCGGCGTCGTCGGCGGCTACACCATCGCCCAGGTGGCCTGCCTGGCCGTCGGCGTCTACGCGGTCGCGCTCGCCGGTCACGGCGCGGTGTCCGATCAGCCGACGGCCGTGTTCGCGCCGTTCGTGGCGGCTCCGCTCGGCGCGCTGTTCTTCGGCATCCTCGTGCTGCGCGAGACCGACCAGTCGTTCGCGAACGTCTACTCCACGGCGATGTCGCTGCAGAACCTGATGCCGCGGGTGGACCGCCGGATCTTCTCCGTGGCCATCGGCGTGCTGACCACCGGCGTCGCCCTCGTCGTCGACGTCAACTCCTACGGGGCGTTCCTCGGCATCATCGGCGCGGTGTTCGTGCCGATGCTCGGCGTGCTGGCGGTCGACTACTTCCTGCTCGGCCACGGCAGGGACTGGGACACCTCCGAGAACGCGCCCTCCCGCTGGCTCATGGTGATCCCGTGGGTGCTCGGCTTCGCCACCTGGTGGCTGCTCGCCGCGCCCTCGGCCGTGCCGTGGTGGGCGGCGATCTGGAACGGCGTCCGGCAGGCCGTCGGCTTCACCCCGCAGCCGTGGATGAGCGCGGCGGTCGGCGCGTTCCTGGTCGCGGGCCTGGTCACCCTCGGCCTCGGCGCGCTCCGCCGCCGCAGGTGAACCGGCGCGCCACGGGCGCGCCGGTCGCGGGCGTGCAGAGCTCTCGTGAACGCGGCCTACGAGCCGCCGGGTGAGCGGCTCCCGTTGGCTCCCTCGACACGCAGCAGTCGCCCCTTGGCGGTCGCGCCCCCCGCGTAACCGCCGAGGACGGCCTCGTTCTCGACCACCCGGTGGCAGGGCACGATCACGCAGACGGGGTTGCTCCCCAGCGCGTTGCCGACCGCCCGCAGCGCCCTCGGCCTGCCGATCCGCTCGGCGATCTCGCGGTAGGTGGTCACCGTTCCGTACGGCACGGCGATCATCATCTGCAGCACGGTCCTGGCGAAAGAGGTCGCCAGCCGCAGGTCCGCCGTGATGGTGAAGGCGCGCAGCCGCCCGGAGAAGTAGGCGTCCAGCTCCCGGCGGACCGGATCGAGCCGCCGCGGGTCCGGCCCGATGAACGATCCGACCTCCCGGCTGACGCGCTCGAAGACGACGTTCTCGTCCTCGTAGCTGCACGCCACGACGCCGCGGTTGGTCACCGCCAGGATGAGCCGCCCCACAGGGCCGTCCAGGGTGCCGAACGCGATGTCGGGGTGGGTTTTCCCTATGTAGTCGGGCGAGGTCACCCGTAGCAGTGCGTCGATGTCACCGGATGACATGGCCCCACCCTTTCGTATCCAGGTGTGTGGTGACCGCAGCGTATCGGACGGATCACCCCAACGAGTGTCAGCACATGCGGACGAAAGTGCCAAGATCAGGCTGGTTGACGCGGCACTATGGATGCGTGGGTGACAACAGGGCCGCCAGTGACGACGGCATCGGCCGTGCGGTCATCGCCGGTGCGCCCAACGCGATCGTCGCCATCGACCGGGATCAGGCGGTCCTGACGTGGAATCCCGCCGCCGAGCGGCTGTTCGGCTGGTCCGCCGGGGAGCTGCTCGGCCGCCGGGTCCCGCTGGTCCCCGAGGAGCTGACGGCCGAGCACAACGCGGTCCTGGAACGGGTCCGCACCGGTGGCCAGGTCTCGCTGCGGACCAAGCGGTTCCGCCGGGACGGCAGCCTGATCGACGTGCGGGTCGACACCAGCGCGCTCCGCTCCGAGGCGGGGGTCCTGCTCGGCTACGTCAGTGTCTACCACCTGACCCAGGACGACGAGACCGCCCACGACCGGGTGGCCCGCCGGGCGCAGCTCGTCCGCAGGCTCACCGACGTGGTCGCCGACATCAACGCGGAGCGGGAGCTGCCCGCCGTGCTCGACCGGATCGCGGCCAGCCTCGCCGAGCTGACGGGGGCCGACGCGGGCGGGTTCGTGCTCATCGAGGGCGACCGGGTCCGACTCGTGGCCAGCCACCGGCTCCCCGGCTCGCTGCGCGACTCCACCGCCGACCTCCGTACGAGCCTGGTCGGCAAGCTCCTGCGCACCGGCAGGACAGTGATGCTGGAGACCGGCGACCAGGCCCGGCTGGACGAGCTGATCTGGTCGCAGCTCCCCGGCCTGCACACCATCGCGCTCGGCGTCGCCGCGGTGGGCGGCCGGCCGTACGGCGCGCTGTACGCCCTGTTCGCCAAGCGCAAGGCCGGCCATGTGGAGCTGGAGCTGCTCGAACTGCTCGCCGGGCACGCCGGGATCGCCGTCGCCAACGCCATGGCCTACCAGGAGGCCGTACGGCAGCGCGCCCACGAGCGGGCCGTGTTCGACGCCAGCGCCGACGGCATCGCGGTCCTCGACGGCGCGGGCCGGGTCATCCAGTGGAACCCGGCCGCCACCGAGCTGACGGGCTTCCACGCGGCCGAGGTGATCGGCGGGCCGCCGCCGTTCCAGCTGCCGGAGCCGGGCGACAAGCTCACCCTTCAACTGCCCTCGGGCGCCTGGCTGGACGTGCTCTGCGCCGAGATCGTGGAGACGGGCGAGATCGTGGTCGACTTCCGCGACATCACCCGGGCCAAGGAGCTGGAGGAGGCCAAGGACCTCTTCCTCGCCACCACCAGTCACGAGCTGCGCACCCCGATCACGGTGGTCCGCGGCTTCGCCGGCACGCTCGACTCGCGCTGGGACAACATGACCGACGCCGAGCGGCGCGCGGCCGTGCACACCATCGCCGAGCGGGCTCGCTCCCTCGGCCAGCTCATGGACCACCTGCTGCTGGGCTCCCGTGCCGGGGCGGGTGAGCTCACCCTCAGGATCGAGGGGTTCGACCTCGGCGAGCTGCTCCGGGCCGCCACGCTGGGCCTGCCGGTCCTGTCGGACCTGCACCGGGTCGAGGTGAGCATCCCCGAGGATCTGCCCTCGGTCTCCGGCGACGCGCTCGCCACCGACATCATGCTCGGCCAGCTCCTGGAGAACGCGTTCAAGTATTCGCCGGACGGCGGCCTCATCAGGGTCGAGGCCTGGGCCGCCGGCGAGCGGGTGATAGTGGTCGTGGACGACGAGGGCGTGGGCATCGACCCGGCCAGCAGGGAGCGCGTCTTCGAACGCTTCGTCCAGGGCGACAGCGGCGACCGCCGCCGGTTCGGCGGGGTCGGCCTCGGTCTTTACATCGTGCGCAGCCTGGCCCAGGCCCAGGGAGCCGAGGTGTCGGCCCACCCTCGTCCGGGGGGCGGCACCCGCATGAGACTGGCCCTGCGCATTGCCGACACGCCAGGCGCCCTTACCTAAGTGACACGCCGATGCGGTAACGACCCGGTAACGGATGAGCTGATCTATTGTCGAATGTGCACAAGCTGTAATTGGCGCTCGGTTTCTAAGACCATCTAACGGGGCATTTCGGTCGTACTGGGGTGTGTTCCTCAGGGGGAACAGGGATACGGGGAGGTGAGTGCGTCGAGCGTCGTGTTGTTGCCGTATGCACCGTCCAGCGTCGCTGTCGCACGCCAACGCCTCTGCTCTGACCTGCAGGAATGGGGGGTCTACGAGACCGCGATAGATGATGCGGTCCTCGTGGTGAGCGAGCTGCTGAGCAACGCGCTGCGGCACGCACATCCTTTACCGTCCGGTCAGATCAGGGTGGCGTGGCGCTGGACTGACGGGCATGTCGAGGTCGCGGTGAGTGACGGAGGCGCCGCCACCGAGCCGAGGGCCGGTCGGCCCACGCTCTCCTCCCTGGGGGGCAGGGGCCTTGGCATCGTCGAGTATCTGGCCGCGAAATGGGGGGTCAGACACGACGGTGAGATCACCACTGTCTGGGCGGTGGTGACGACTGTCAGCACTGTGAGTAACGGTAACGGTCAGGTTTCCATCCCCGAACCCATCCTGAGGGAATGCGGATAGGTCCCGTCCCGCTTCACCCCGGTGAAGCGGGACAAGGTCCTGATCACCCTCCGGCGGGCGCCGCGCCGTACAGCATGATCACCCTCCGGCGGGCGCCGCGCGGTACAGCACCGCCCTCTCGCCGGCCGCCCATGCCGTGGTGACCAGCAGGTAGAGCCCCGCCGCGAGGGGGAGCACGGCCGCGGCCAGCAGCGTCCCGAACGGCAGGAGCGGCATCACCCTGCGGAGCAGCTCCGGCTGGACCTGCTCGCCCATCGTGCGGCGCATCCGCCGCGATGTGACCGATGCCACGGCGAGCAGCAGCAGGAAGAGCCCGGCGAAGACCAGGGTGGGCACGCTGAGCAGTCCGAACCCGGCCACCGCGCCCGCGAACTGCTGTCCCAGCGGCACGCCGAACAGCCCGTGGGTGAGGAGGGCGTTCGCGTGCCCGGCGATCACCGAGGAGGCGAAGACCTGGTACATCAGCATGAAGAACGGCATCTGGGCGAAGCCCGGCAGGCAGCCGGCCAGCGGTGAGGCCTTCTCCCCGGCGTAGAGCGCGGTCAGCTCCCGGTGGAGCCTCTCGGGGTCGCGCCCGTGCCGCCTCCGCAGCTCCTGGACCTCGGGCGCCAGCCGCGCCCTGACCCGCTCGCCCCTGGCCTGCATGACGCTGAGCGGGAGCAGCAGGAGCCGGACGCCGAGGGTGAACAGGACGATCGCCAGTGCGGTGGAGCCCAGCGGCTGGGCGAGCGCGGTGATGAGATCGGCGGTGAACTCGATGACGGGGTCGAACATGGGAGCCCTTCTGACTGGAATGGAATCAGCACAGAAGGCGCCCGCGATCCGGACGTGTCCGAGCGTGGCTCTACGCGGGCGCCGGGCCCGGTGAGGGTGCTCTCGGCCGTGACCGCCCGGCCGCGTCGGGGTCGCGCTGCCGGACGAACATGGTCTGCCTGGCCCGGTCCCGGCGGGACAGCGCCGAGCGTGGGCCCGCCTCCGAGGTGAGGGGCAGCGCGCGCAGCGCCCAGGCGAGCAGGAGCACGCCCAGCCCGACCACCGCGGTCGCCGTCACGGCCCCGCCGCCGTCGAACATCCAGACGGACAGCGTCTGGAGGGCGAGCAGCACGCTCACTTGGCGAACTTGCCCGCGACCGTGACCACGGCGACGACCACGAAGGCGACCAGCGCCAGCACGATCAGGAACTTGAACAGCCCGAACAGAGCGGGCAGCACGAGCCCGAACACGACGTAGAGCGCGAGGACGACGCCCAGGACTGCCATGACGGTACGACTCATGATCCCACCGTACGTCCGGGACCGGCCGGTTGGGAGCCCGAACCATAACGATCCAGTGCTTACGGAGTGGTGACGCGCGTAGGGATCGGCCACCACCGGGCCTAACGTGGGAAACATGAGCGCGCGGATTCTGGTGGTCGACGACGACCCGACGGTGGCCGAGGTCGTGGCCCGCTACCTGGAACGCGACGGCCACGTGGTCGAATGCGTCGGAGACGGCGCCGAAGCGCTCAGGCGCGCGCTGTCCGACCCGCCGGACCTGCTGGTGCTCGACCTCATGCTGCCGAAGATGGACGGGCTCCAGGTCTGCAGGAAGCTCAGGGAGCGCTGGCCGGTTCCGGTGATCATGCTGACCGCCCTGGGGGAGGAGATCGACAGGGTCGTCGGTCTGGAGACCGGCGCCGACGACTACGTCACCAAGCCGTTCAGCCCCCGCGAGCTGGCCCTGCGCGTCCAGTCCGTGCTGCGGCGGGCGCGCGGCGCCTCGACGCCGGCCGGAACCGGCGTGCTCAGGGACGGCACCCTCGTGGTCGACGTCGGCGCCCACGAGGTACGGCTCGGCGACGGCCAGATCATGCTGACCGCCCGCGAGTTCGACCTCCTGGCCCATCTCATGCGCAACCCCCGCCAGGCCTTCAGCCGCTCCGCCCTGCTCGACCAGGTCTGGGGCTGGTCCTTCGGCGACTCCTCCACGGTGACCGTCCACGTCCGCCGCCTCCGCGAGAAGATCGAGCCGGACCCGACCGCCCCCCGGCGCATCGTCACGGTCTGGGGCGTCGGCTACCGCTACGAACCCCTGACGCAGCCGTGATCCCCGAGATCCTGCTCATCGTCGCCGTCACGGCGGGGCTCGGCCTGCTGGTCGCGCTGGCCGGGCTCGGCGCGATGCGGCTGCTGCGGGAGCGGTCGATCGGGGTGATGCTCGCGGTGGTCGCCGTGGTGACCGTCCTGGCCACGGTGGGAGGTGTGGTCGCCATCACCCTGAAAATGATCATCGAGGGCACGCCCAGGGACATCGTGCTCAGCGTGGTCGCGGTCGGCGGCCTGGTCGGGCTGGGGGTCGCGACGGTGCTCGCCCGCCGCGTCGTGGCGGCCAGCCGCAAGCTCGTCGCCGCCGTGCACGCCGTCCCGCCCTCGGGCGAGTTCGCCCCGCCCCGCGGTCTCCCCGCCGAGCTCGACACCATCGCCAGGACCCTGGAGGAGGCCTACGAGCGCCTCCGCCTGGGCCACGAACGCGAACGCGCCCTGGAGAGCGCCCGCCGCGAGCTCGTCGCCTGGGTCAGCCACGACCTGCGCACCCCGCTGGCCGGCATGCGGGCCATGGCCGAGGCCCTGGAGGACGGCGTGGTCGCCGACCCGGAGACCGTGCGCCGCTATCACACGCAGATCCGCCTGGAGGTGGAACGGCTGTCGGGCATGGTGGGCGACCTGTTCGAGCTCTCCAGGATCCACGCGGGGGCGCTGCGCCTGTCCCGGCGGCGGATCGGCCTCAGCGACCTGGTCGCCGACGCCCTGGCCGGGGTGGAACCGCTGGCCCGGGCCAAGGGAGTACGGCTGGCGGGCCAGGTCGACCAGGCGGTCCCGGTCCAGGCCGACGCCGGAGAGCTGTCCCGGGCCCTGCGCAACCTGGTGGTCAACGCGATCAGGCACACCCCGGGCGACGGCACGGTCCGGGTGCGCGCGCTGGTGGAGGACGGCCTGGCCTGCCTGCAGGTCGCCGACTGCTGCGGCGGCATCCCGGCGGACGACCTGCCCCGCGTGTTCGACGTGGCCTTCCGCGGCGAGGCGGCCCGGACCCCCAGCGCGGACGGCGCGGGGGCCGGGCTCGGCCTGGCGATAGCCCGCGGCATCGTCGAGGCACACGAGGGGGCCATCGACGTCGTCAACGCCGGGCCCGGCTGCCGCTTCGAGATCCGCCTCCCGCTGTCCACCTGAGGAGCGGTGCGCGGCAGTGCGGGGCCCTCCCGGGACCCGCGGGACTCCCGGGAGGGTTCTTCACAGGCCGGAGGGAGGCCCGCACGAGATCAGACGGTCATGTCTCCCACGACCCCGTGGGGGGTCATCAGCACCCGGATCTCCTCCCCGGCCCGACCGGCCTCTCCGGGCCGGCCGGCTTCTTCGACCCGGCCGCCCTCTCCTGGCCGGCCGGGCCCCTTCGCGTGGCCGGGGCTCTGCGAGCGGCCGGGGACGACGAGGGTCACCTGGGCGTCCTCGTCGTTCTCGCCGTCGTCGGGCTCGACGTGCTGGCAGGAGGTGGGGGTCCTGGGACTGCCGAAGGACTCGGCCATGGCGCGGAAGGTGGGGCACGGCCACCGCCACATGCAGCTGCGGCAGCGCAGGATCGGGTGCGCCGCGTCGCTGGTGATGCCACCCGCGTCGCGGGGCTGGTGCAGGTCGAGAAGCCTGACCCCGAGTGCGGCGAAGCCGAGCAGCTCCTCGCGCGCTCCTTCGAGGAAGTCGAGGTCCTCGGTCGCCAGGCGGGTTCTGATCGGGACGTAGCCCTCACGGTTCACCAGGCCGCGCAGGGAGTTGGCCGCATCGTGCCACGAGGTGGCCTTCTCGGTGCGGGTGATCATTGACTCCAGGTGCTCCCGGAGTCGCTGCCGTTGGGGATCCTCAGGAAGGTCGGTGTTCATTGATGCGTTCGAGCCCGTTTCTACTCAACGGCCGCCACTGACGTAGCGCAGGGACGGTCGGGAGATTCCGGGTCTCCCCCCTTTCCGGCTGAGCCGGTGTTGCACAGTGTCAAGTTTCGCGCACTCACGGTTTCCGTGAGGGCGAAACGGGGGACAAAGGGCCGACGACTCGGGTTGGGCGAGAGAACGTGACCAGCGGCCTTCGCGCCGCTAGTGTGCCCGCTGTGGAGCTAAAAGTCTCAACTCGATCTCATGCCGGGCACACCGTCATGACCATTGTCGGGGAAATCGACCTATATACCGCGCCTGGCCTGCAGTCCGAGTTCACTCGGCTGCTCCAGGAGAGCCCGACCACCTACGTGGTCATCGACATGTCCGGGGTGGAGTTCTGTGATTCCACCGGTATGAACGTGCTACTGTCCGCGCTCAAGCGTCTGAAAGAGCGCGGCGGCACCCTGGAGCTGGCGGCACCGCGGCCCGCCGTACGCAAGATTCTCCAGGTCACCGGTCTCGACTCGGTGTTCACCGTGCACGAGGCGGTGCCCGGGAAGCTGCTGACCGCCGAACCCAAGGGATGACCGGAACAGCGGTGATCATCCCCGCCAAGGATGAGGCCGACCGGATAGGCGCCACCGTGGCCGCGGCCCTGGCGCTCTCCGGTGTGGATCTCGTCATGGTCGTGGACGACGGATCGACGGACCAGACGGGCCGGGTGGCCAAGGCTGCCGGGGCCCGTGTCGTGCGGCACAGCCGTAACCGGGGCAAGGCCGCCGCCATGGAGAGCGGCGCCGAGGCCGTGCGCCTGTTCGACGGCGAGGAGCCTCGGCACCTGCTGTTCCTCGACGCCGACCTGGGCGAGAGCGCGCACGCGGCCGCGCCCCTGATCAAACCGGTCATGGCAGGTGAGGCGGACATGACCATCGCCGTGTTCGTCACCCGCGTGAAGCTGGGCGGTCACGGGCTCGTGGTGAGGCTCGCACGCGAGGGCATCGAGCGCGCGACCGGATGGACGCCCACCCAGCCGCTCAACGGCCAGCGCTGTCTGACCAGAGCCGCGTTCGAGGCGGCCAGGCCCCTGGCCCACGGCTTCGGCGTGGAGACCGCTCTTACGATCGATCTGCTCCGCAGGGGGTTCCGCGTGCGGGAGGTCGAGGTGGAGATGTCCCACCGGGCCACCGGCACCGACTGGAAGGCCCAGCTCCACCGGGCCAGGCAGTTCCGTGACGTCGCACGGGCCCTGCTGGCCCGCCGGTAGGCGCTCCTCCCGGTCGCGCCGCACCGGGCACTGTGCCGGATGTGCTGGAATTTGCGGGTGACTCGGGTTCCGTTGGCTGTCGATGAGAGGCGGGTTCCCGTATCCGGCGTGCCGCGGGGGCTCGGCGCCGCCGCGTTCGCGGCCGTCGGGCTGTCGGTCACGCTGACGATCCTGATCGGGCTGCTGGGCCCCTCGGCCATGGTGCCCCGGCTGCCCGGCCCCTCCTGGCAGCCGCCCTACTCCCTTGACCTGCGCCCCGACGGCCATCTGGTGATCGCCATGGCCGCGGCGGCGATCGTGCTGGGCGGGCTCGGGCTCGCCGTCGCCCTGCGGTCCCGGTGGGGACCGGATCCGCGCCTGCTGCTCGTGGCAGGCTGCGTGGCCGCCGCGCTGGCGGCCCTCCTGCCGCCGTCGGGATCGGCCGACCACCTCAACTACGCCGCCTACGGCCGCCTGGTCACGCTCGGCCGGGACCCCTACGCCGTCACCCCCGCCATGCTGCCCGGCGACCCCGTCACCGGCGCGGTGGAGGAATGGGCCGGTGTGACGAGCGTCTACGGCCCGGTGGCGACCGCCGTACAGGCGCTGGCGAGTTTCGCCGGGGGTGACTCGGTGAGGCTGACGGTGTTCGTGATGGCGGCGTTCAACGCGGCGGCGTTCATCGCGACCGCGCTGCTGCTGCACCGCTTCACCAGGGGCGACGCGGACCTGCAGCGGCGGGCGGCACTCCTGTGGGCGGCCAACCCGCTGATGATCTACCACCTGGCCGCCGGGATGCACGTGGACACCCTGGCCGTCGCCTGCATGGTCGCGGTGTTCATGGCCCGTGGCGCGGGGTCCGGGCTGCTGCTCGGGGTGGGGATCGGGGTCAAGCTCAACGCCGGTCTGGTCGCGCTGGGCCCGGCCTGGGAGCTGCGCCGCTCGCCCGGCAGGCTCGCCGTCGTGGCGGGCACCGCCACGGCCACCGTGCTGGTGGTCTACGGCCTCGCCGGGCCGCACGTCCTCGACCGGGTCGGCGTGGCCAGCAGGATGGTCTCGTACGGCACGCCCTGGCACCTCATCAAGATCGGGCTCCAGGAGGCGTTCGGGCCCGGCGCGTACTCGGCCTGGATCCAGGCCGGCTCACTGCTCCTGCTGGCGGTCCTGGCCTGGCTGATGCTGCGGGCGGCGCCCCGGGACACGGCTCCGGTGATCGCCGCGGTGATGGTGGTCGCCTGGCTTTTCGCCGCGCCGTACGCGCTGCCCTGGTACGACGGGCTGGCCTTCGCGCTGCTGGCGATGGCCTCCTGGCCCGCGCTGGAGAGCTTCATGGTGGCCAGGGTGGTGATCCTCTCCCTGGGGTATCTGCCGGCCAGGGAGGCCCTGCGGCCCGAGGACCTGCTCTGGCTGAAGACCGTCGTCAGAGAGCGGGCGGTGCCGTGGTCCCTGCTGGCGCTGACGCTCGTTCTGGCGTGGTGGGCGGCGAGAGCTGGAGCGCGCGCACGCAGGAGGCCAGCGTCAGCGGCACCGCGACCGTGAGCGCCATCGCGGGGATCGCGATGCCCGAGTCGTTCATCAGGAACCCGATCAGCGCGCAGGTCAGCGCGCCGATCAGCCCGGCGCGCAGCGCGGGCGCGAGCAGGTAGGCCCGGCCCAGGGCGGAGGCGCCCCACCGGGACGGCCGGTCCAGCACCAGGAAGAGGAACGCCAGCGCGACCAGCGACAGCAGGGTCAGCGACCAGTTGCCGACCGTCACCCCGACCATCGCGCCGAGCTTGCGCCCGATCACGGTCCAGGCCTCGCCGTCCAGCACCTGCTGGACGAAGGAGCCCAGGTGGGTGCGTTGCGCGGCGGGCTTGAGCCAGTCGGCCACCGCGATCGCCCCGATGAGCAGGACGCCGACCAGGCCGATCAGGCCGAGTTTCACCGGTGAGACCCGGCTGCCGGACAGCAGGATCAGGAAGACGGCCACCCCGACCAGGAACGCCGGAACCCCGCCGAAGTCGGCGCCCCACGCCGGCCAGCCGTCGGCGAACACCGCGAACAGCCCGTAGGCCGCGCAGACCGCCAGCGCGAGCGTGCGCCGCCCCCGGGAGATCAGCCACTGGGCGATCCCGGCCAGGGCCAGGATCGTCCCGGCGGAGTAGACGGCGAAGGCGATGTTGCTGAAGCCGTAGAAGCGCCCGCCGGTGACGGGCTCGTAGCCGGTGACCGCGTTCACCTGGAGCCTGGAGCCGGTCATCACGTCGACCAGCAGGGCCAGCGAGGTGATTGCGGCGACCACGGTCAGCGGGCCGAGCACGTGCGCCCGCCACGGCCCGGCGAAGGCGATCCCGGCGATCGCGCAGGCGATGCCGGTGATGGTCAGGATCACCGCGGCCATCGGGGCGGGCAGGCTCCACCAGGGCATGAGCTGGGCCAGGAAGGTCGCGATCGCGATCGCACCGCTGACCACCGCGACGGCCCGGGTGGCCGTCAGCGCCCGGGAACCGCCCCAGCCCCGCCGGATCGCGACCGCCGCCAGCAGGTAGAACAGGATCTGCACGGCCACGAACACCGTGAAGAACGGCCCCCGCACCTTGCGCAGCACCTGGCTCGCGAGGTCCTCTCCGGCCAGGTTCCGCACCGTGGCGGCGGCCGGCTCCCCGCTCGGCCCGGCACTCTGCCACGCGTGGCCCACGACGCCGTTCGGGGTCTCCAGGCCGAGCAGGGCGATCACGGTGGCGGTCAGGTCGGTGTTGGTGACCAGCCCGTCCTGGCGGGTGGAGGTGGTGGTCAGGTAGCCGCGCGGGTAAGGCCCGCCGTCGGGGGACGGGCCCCGGGCGACGGCCACGTGCAGGTGGGGGGCGGCCGAGGTGTCGGACAGGCCGCCGAGCAGGACCGTGGTCTCCGGCGGGAGCCGGTCGAGGACCGCGCCCACCTGGCGGTCGGCGCCCGCCACCGCGGCCTGCCTGTCCTGCCCGCCCGCCGGGGCCGGACCGTCGTCGCGGCCCGTCCCGGTCAGGGCCCGTGCGAGGTCGGCGGCCTCCACCATGACCAGCCGGTACGGTGCCAGGTCGCCGAGCCCGTCGATGGTCGCCGCATATTTCCCGACTTTTCCGGACCTGTCTGCGGCGCCGAGTGCGGCTCCCGGCCCGACCGCCGCCACCTTCCCCCCGGCGTCCGCCACGAGCTGCCCGAGCAGCCCCAGCGTCGGCTTGTAGGAGGTCTCCTCGGTGTTGTAGGTCACCAACCCGGGCCAGCCGGGCACGCTCGCCCCGCCGTCCGGCGCCGGAAGCGGCGGCGCGGGCGGCGCGCAGTCCGTCCCGGGAGCGCCCGCCCGCTGCCCGGCGGAGACGGTCAGCCAGCCCGCGACCTGGCAGGTGACGCCCCGGTCGGGCAGCGGCACCGCCCGGGTGGACAGCGACGCGGCCCCGCCTTGCTCGACGAGCTTCCACAGGTTCGGCGTCCGGGCCCGGTCCAGGTCGCTCCACTGCAGTCCCGGCACCCCGACCACCACGACCCCGGCGGGGAGCGACCGGGCCGAGGCGGCGGCCGTACCGGCGCCGGAGAGGACCAGGAGCACGACGGCCAGGAGCACGCAGGCCGCCCGGTGGCGGGTGCGCCGTGACCTGCCCTCGTGTGCTGCGCCCATCCGGTTCTCCCGTATCCGTACATGTTGGCGGCCGTTTTCCTTCAGGCCCACGGTAACCTGCCTGGTCGTGACGACTGGCGAGGCGACCACGACGGAGCGGCCCCTGTGGGGGTGGCCGCTCGCACTGCTGCTCATCGCGGTGGCGGTGGCCCCGCTGGTGTTCCAGTGGCTCGGCAACGTCGACGACCAGCGCCTGGTCGACCTGGATGTGTACCGTACCGGCGGCCAGGCGATCCTGGAGGGGCGGCCGGTCTACGACTTCGTCACGCCCGCGCCGCAGCTTCTGCCGTTCACCTACCCGCCGATCGCGGCGCTGCTGGCCACCCCGCTGGCCGCGATGTCCTGGCCCGCGGCGCAGTGGGCGTGGACGGCCCTCGTCTTCGTGACGCTGGCGGTCAGCGTCGGATACGGCTTCCGCGCCCTGCTGGGCCACGCCGTGCCGTACCGGGCGGTGCTGGGCCGCGCGCTGGGCCGGAGGGTGGCGCGGGACCGGGACGCGCCGGGCAGGGCGGGCGGCCCCGGCCTTCCGATGGCCTTCGCGCTCCTGATGGTCGCCTGCACCTACCTGATGCCGGTCAGGGACCAGGTCCGCTTCGGCCAGGTGGACATCCTGCTGGTCGCGCTCTGCCTGGCCGACTGCGTGGCCCGGCGTCCCGTGTGGCCGCGCGGCATGCTGATCGGCCTGGCCACCGCCGTCAAGCTCACCCCCGGCGTGTTCCTGATCTACCTGCTCATCACCGGCTTCGGCCCGGGCGCGCGGCCGGAGCAGCGCAGGACCTTCTTCATGGCCGCCTTCACCGCCGCGCTGCTCACCCTGCTGCCCTTCCTGGTGATCCCCGCCGACGCCGCCGAGTTCTGGTTCCACGCGCTGCTCGATCCCGAACGGCTCGGCGCCAACGCGGCGACCACCAACCAGTCGATGCGCGGCATGCTCATCCGGCTCTACCTGCCCGAATGGCTGACCAGCCTGCTCTGGCTGGCGCTGGTCGCGGTGGTCGCCTGGTACGGCTTCCGCCACGCGCGCAGGGCGCTGCTCGACGGGCACCCGGTGACCGGTGTCGCGCTGGTCGGCCTGATGGCCGTGCTGCTGTCGCCGGTGGCCTGGATCCACCACCTGGCCTGGGTGGTCGTGGTCCTCGGCGCGCTGGCCGGCGACGGGCGCGACCCGGTGCGGGTCCGGGTGGCGGCCGGTGTCTGGCTCTACTACGTGGTGCCGATCCCCTGGTGGGGGGTGACGATCAAGGCGGCGGAGATCCCGGTGCTCAGCCCGGTGCTGGGCAAGATCGTCCAGAACGGGTTCGGGCTGGGCGCGCTGGCGCTGGTCTGGCTGCTCGGGGTGTGGCTGCCGAGACGGCGAGAGGTTTTCCGGACACTCCCCTGACCTGACGATTACTCTGGGTGCCGTGTTCGTTACCGTGGGGATCGTCGTGGGTGTCGTGGCCGGGGTCGCCGGCGTCGTGATCGGTGCTCTGGCGCTGTGGCAGACGCGCGGCGCGGTGGGAGACCGCAGCCGGATGCAGGCCGTCGAGGGCGCGGGGAGCCCCGGAGACCTCAGGGCGATCAGGGACGTGGCGGTGTTCCGCTACGACGCGGTGGAGGAGATGACCGGGCAGCTCTCCTTCTCGGTCGCGCTGATGAACGGGCTCGGCGACGGGATCGTCCTGACCTCGATCAACGGCCACTCGGAGGCCCGGACCTACGTGCGGCCGCTCCGCGGCGGCAAGGGCCGCCAGCCCCTGTCCCCGGAGGAGGAGCACGCGGTGCGCGCCGCCAGGCTCGGCCTCGGCCCCGAAGCGGAGCCCCACTTCGGCAGGGAGTGAGGCGCGTGGGCGGGGACGGGCCGCGCGGGCGGAGGCGGGCCGCGCAGGCGGAGGCGGGCCGCGTGGGCGGAGGCGGGCCGCGAGCGGGCGGAGGTGAGCTGCGCGAATGTGCGGCTTTACGCGCACTTTCGGATGGGCGCCGGATAGCCTGGTGTCATGCCCAAACTCGCCTATCTGGGACCGGAGGGCACCTTCACCGAAGAGGCCCTGCGGATCCTGGCACCGCAAGCCGAGCGCCTGCCGCGCGCGAACGTCAGCGCGGCGCTGGACGCCGCCCGGCGAGGTGAGGCCGACGGCGCCGTCGTGCCCCTGGAAAACTCGCTCGAAGGCGCCATCACCACGACCCTGGACGAGTTCGCCTGGGGAGGGCCGCTGCTCATCACCGCCGAGCTGCTGCTCCCCGTCGAGTTCTCGCTCCTGGCGCGGCCCGGCACCCGGATCGGCCGCATCAAGCGGGTCTTCACCCATCCGGCGGCCATCACCCAGTGCCGCACCTTCATCGCCCGCGAGCTGCCCGACGCCGTGGTGGTCGCGGCCCCGTCGACCGCGGCGGCCGCCCAGGAGGTCGCCCTCCCCGGCTCGCCGTACGACGCCGCCATCGCCGCGCGCATCGCCGGAGAGCACTACGGGCTGGTCGAGCTGGCTACCGGCATCGGTGACCGCTCCGACACCGTGACCCGGTTCGTCCGCGTGTCCCGCCCCGGTCCGCTGCCCGAGCCCACCGGCTCCGACCGCACCACCCTGGTCGCCTTCCTCACCGACGACCACCCGGGCGCGCTGCTGGAGATGCTCACCGAGTTCTCCGTGCGCGGGGTCAACCTGACCCGCATCGAGTCGCGGCCCACCGGTGACGGGATCGGCCGTTATTTCTTCCACTTCGACTTCGAGGGCCATGTGGCGGACGCCAGGGTCGGCGAGGCGATCTCCGGTCTCCACCGGATCTGCGCCGACGTGCGCTTCCTCGGCAGCTACCCGCGCGCCGACGGCCTTTCGCCGCAGGTCAAGCGCGGTACGGCCAACGGCGACTTCACCGAGGCCACGGGCTGGCTCTCCAGGATCCGCACCGGCCAGGTCTGATCGGGCGCCCGGCCGGCGGGTCCCCGCGGTGGCTTGGCAGGGGTTTCGACGGGCGTGTCACGGCTCCTCGACCCGCGGGCGCCCCGGCCGAGACGGAATGCGGGTGCGAGCTCAAGCCTCGCATCGGTAGCCTTGATCTGTGATTGACCTGCGTACCCTTCGTGAGGATCCCGACCGGCTACGGGCGTCGCAGCGTGCCCGCGGTGAGGACGACTCCGTCGTCGAAACGCTGCTCGACCTCGACAGCCGCCGGCGCGGCGCGCTGAGCCGGTTCGAGACGCTGCGCGCCGAGCAGAAGAGCATCGGAAAGACGGTCTCCCGTGCCTCCGGGGACGAGAAGGCCGCCCTCCTCGACCGGGCCAAGGATCTCGCGGCGCAGGTCAAGTCGGCCGAGAGCGAGGCCGAGAAGCTCGCCGGGGAGCTCGACAACCTGCTCTACACGGTGCCCAACCTCGTGGAGGAGGGGGCTCCGGCCGGCGGCGAGGACGACTTCGTGCTGATCGAGGAGGTCGGCGAGAAGCCGTCCTTCGACTTCGAGCCCAAGGATCACCTGGAGCTCGGCGAGCTGCTCGGCGCGATCGACATGGAGCGCGGCGCGAAGGTCTCCGGCTCGCGGTTCTTCTTCCTCAGGGGCGTCGGCGCGCGGCTCCAGCTCGGCCTGCTCAACATGGCCATGCAGCAGGCGATCGAGGCGGGCTTCATCCCGATGATCCCCCCGGTGCTGGTCAAGCCCGAGTCGATGAAGGGCACCGGCTTCCTCGGCGAGCACGCCAGCGAGGTCTACCACCTGCCCGAGGACGACCTGTTCCTGGTCGGGACGAGCGAGGTGCCGATGGCGGCCTACCACGCCGACGAGATCCTCGACGGCGGCTCGCTGCCGTACCGCTACGCCGGATGGTCCACCTGCTTCCGCCGCGAGGCCGGCTCGTACGGCAAGGACACCCGGGGCATCATCCGGGTCCACCAGTTCGACAAGGTGGAGATGTTCTCCTACACCCGCCCCGAGGACGCGCACGAGGAGCACCTGCGCCTGCTCGACTGGGAGAAGGAGATGCTCGCCAAGGTCGAGCTGCCCTACCGGGTGATCGACATCGCGGGCGGCGACCTGGGCGTCTCGGCGGCCCGCAAGTTCGACTGCGAGGCGTGGCTGCCCACCCAGGGCCAGTACCGCGAGGTCACCTCGACCTCCAACTGCACCGGCTTCCAGGCCCGCCGCCTCGCCGTGCGCTATCGCGACAAGGACGGCAAGCCCCAGCACGTGGCCACGCTGAACGGCACCCTGGCCACCACCCGCTGGATCGCCGCCATCCTGGAGAACCACCAGCAGGCCGACGGCTCCGTCGTGGTCCCCAAGGCCCTGCGCCCCTACGTCGGCCTCGACGTCCTCGAACCCGTCAAGTAAGCGCCGCACGACGCAGGCCCCCGCCGCACCCCGGCGGGGGCCTGCGTCTTCTCCCCGGGGGACGGGCGCTACCAGCGGTCCCTGCGGGAGGGCGGTACCGGCGGGCGACGCGGCACACGCCCACAGCCCCGCAGGCGGCCAGGGAGCGAACAAGCGACTTCCGCCCCCGGCGAGGCCCTCCTCGCCGCTCTGAGGGCCGATCAGGGCGCTCTGGAGGCATACGCGCGGCCCGCGGCCCCGTCGCGGACGGGTAGTCGCCTTCGCCGGGCGTGCAACCCGGCCGGCCACCGTGAACCGCCACCCGCGCCCGAACCGGAACTCCGGTCCTGCGGGCCCTGGCGCGCGACCCGGCTTCCGCCGCCGTCTGGCCCGCCGGGAGCCGTCTGGCCCGCCGGGAAGCCATCTAGTCCATCGGGAAGCCGTCTGGCCCGTTGAGAAGCCGTCTGGCCCGCCGGGAAGCCATCTAGCCCGCCGGGAAGCCGTCTGGCTCGCCAGGAAAGGGGTGGCTTGTCGGGAAAGGGATGGTCTGTCGGGAACGGGGCGGTCTGCCGGAAAGCGAAGAAGGCGGGGTTCGCGTTAAGCGAACCCCGCCTCCCTCGCTAACCAGAGGTCTATGCGTCAGACGGCGCGGACCTGCGAGGCCTGCGGGCCCTTCTGGCCCTGCGTGATCTCGAATTCGACCCGCTGGCCGTCTTCGAGGCTACGGTAGCCATTGCCCTGGATCTCGGAGAAGTGCACGAACACATCCGGTGCACCGCCGTCCGGTGCGATGAAGCCGAAGCCCTTTTCAGCGTTGAACCACTTGACGGTTCCCTGAGCCATTAAAGCTCTCCCTCAGGATTTGAAACTTTGGGATTCACACCTCGTGAACCCCATGTGTCGTACAGCAAGCCCCGGGGTGGTTCAGTCAAACTGGTTTTCACAACGGGATTCAGCTAATACAACGCCATCACATCTAACACTATCTGGCGCACCCGTGTTCCCGCCATGAGGAAGATTCCTCGTAGACGGATCCCGGGTCTGGTGCCCCGGGGATCACAGTGCAGACTGGAACCTGTTATGGGAAGCCCCCGGCTCGTCGCCACCGACCTCGACGGCACCGCCCTGCGCTCGGACGGAACCGTCTCCCCCCGTACTGCGGCCGCCTTCGCCCGCGTGGAGAGAGCCGGGGCCACGCTGGTCTTCGTGACCGGCCGGCCGCCCCGGTGGATGCACGCGGTCGCGGGAGCCGTACGTCACAGAGGGCTGGCCATATGCGCCAACGGCGCCCTTGTCTACGACCTGCACACCGAGCAGATCGTCAAATCACACCTCATCGCCTCAGATGTCCTTGAAGAGGTCGTGAGACGGCTCCGCGAAAAGGTGCCCGAGCTGGCGTTCTCCGTGGAATACGAAGGTGGATTCGCCCACGAATCGGACTTCCGTCTCGGTCGTTGGGACGGCAAGGCGGTCGCCGGGCTCCGCGTCGGGACGTCCACGCTCACCTCGCGGCCGTGTGCCAAACTCCTGGCCCTGCACCCCCGGATGGACCCCGACGCCCTTCAGGAGACGGTCTGCGAGCTGGTCGGCGACCTGGTCACGCCCACCCACTCCAGCGGCCGCGCCCTGATCGAGATGAGCGCCCACGGTGTGACGAAGGCCTCGGCTCTGGCCACGCTCGCCGAGGGACACGCGATCACGTCGGCCGACGTGATCGCGTTCGGGGACATGCCCAACGACCTGCCGATGCTGCGGTGGGCGGGCACTTCCTACGCGGTCGCCAACGCCCACGCCGAGGTGCTGGCCGCGGTCGATCACGTGACCGCGGCCAACAACGACGACGGGGTCGCCAGAGTCCTTGAGGACCTCTACAGGTAGGGGCCCGAGCTGCCCTGGTGGCCTTCCTGCGGGAGGGAGATGCCGCTGGGCAGCGCCTTGCGCATGTTCTCCAGCTGGGCGCGGGCCGCCATCTGCTGGGCGAAGAGGGTGGTCTGTATCCCGTGGAACAGGCCCTCAAGCCAGCCGACCAGCTGCGCGTGGGCGACCCGGAGCTCCGCCTCGCTCGGCGGGGTGCCGTTGTCGTCCTCGGTGAACGGCAGCGACAGACGCTCCAGCTCGTCGACCAGCTCGGGCGCCAGACCGTCTTCGAGCTCCTTGATGGAGCTCTGGTGGATCTCCTTGAGCCGCTTGCGACTGGCCTCGTCCAGCGGGGCCGCCCGGACCTCTTCGAGGAGCTGGCGGATCATGCTGCCGATCCGCATCACCTTGGCGGGCTGCTCGACCAGATCGGTGATCGACCGTCCCTCGCCGTCCTCCTCGGCCTGGGCACCCTGGGGACCCATGACCACTATGTGCGGAGTGCTCTCCTCAGCGTTCATAGCACTCAACTTACTAGCAGGATTTTCCCGACGTGGTCTCCGGACTCCAGGATCCTGTGCGCCTGGGCGGCGTCGCTCATCGGCACCCGGGCGTGGATCACCGGCCGGATCGCCCCCGCCTCGACCAGGGGCCAGACGTTTTCGACGACACCGCGCACGATGACCCCCTTCTCGTCGACCGGGCGCGAGCGTAGCGTGGTGCCGTGCACGGAGGCCCGTTTGACAAGGAGCGCACCCAGGTCCAGCTCGCCCTTCGAGCCGCCCTGCATCCCGATCACGACCAGCCGGCCGCCGGTCTTGAGAGCCTTCACGTTCCCGGGAAGGTATCTCCCGCCGACGATGTCGAGGATCACATCGGCCCGGACCCTCTCCGCGAAGTCCTCCTCGCGGTAGTTGATCCCCTCGTCGGCGCCGAGCTCCACACAGCGGGCGATCTTCTCGGCAGACCCGGCGGTGACGACCACGTGCGAGCCGAACGCCTTGGCGAGCTGTACGGCCAGCGTGCCGATCCCGCTGGCGCCGCCGTGAACGAGAAGCGTCTCGCCCTTCCTCAGGCGCGCGGTCATGAACACGTTGGACCAGACCGTGCACGCCACCTCGGGCAGGGCGGCCGCCTCGACCAGGTCCACGCCCTCGGGCACGCGCATGACCTGCTGCCAGGGCACCGCGACCCGCTCCGCGTAGCCGCCTCCGGCGAGCAGCGCGGACACCCGGTCGCCCGGCTTGAAGTCCTCGACGTCCGAGCCCACCTCGGCGACCACGCCGGAGCACTCCAGCCCCGGGTACGGCGGGGCGCCCGGAGGCGGGCCGTACAGCCCCTGCCTCTGCATCACATCGGCCCGGTTGACCGCCGAGGCGGCCACGTCGATGAGGACGTCGCCCGGTCCGGGGCGGGGTTCGGGGACCTCCCGCCAGGTCAGCACCTCAGGTCCACCAGGTTTATCGATCACGATGGCGTGCATGTGACCAAAGTATCCGGTGGGCTCAACTTGGTGGTTGCCCGCATTGACGAGAACACAGGGCGTTAACCTGCTATGTGTTTGCTGCCCTTTTATGCCCATCCCGAGGGGGAACACGGTGGCGAGACACGATCGTGAGGAGTCTCTTGAGGAGCAGCTCGCCTGGCTCGACGCTATCAAGGAGCAGGAGGAGACGCCTCCCGTCACGGTGAAGAGCGCCGCGATGGACACGGTGGACGACGCCGCCATCTCGCCATACCCGAAGGACCCGTGGAGTTCGGTGCCGTCGGAGCCCGACGTGGCCTCGTCGCCGCTGTTCCGCACGGCCGTCGACTCGGCGTACGACCCCGCGGGCGCGCCCGTGACCATGGCGGACCCGCCGGCCGAGGAAGCCGACGCGGCCGACTGGATGGCGGCGGGCGACACGGTGAGAGCCTTCACCCTGCCCTCCGTCACGGCGCCCCCGAGCCAGGACAACGACGGCTTCCTGGCCCCGCTCAAGCCCCTGCCCCGCCAGGAGCAGGACGAGGGCGGCGGCCACACCACGGGCGAGTTCACCGGTCCCGAGGCCCGTGCGCCGCGCGCCGAGTCCGAGCCCCGGCAGGAGCCCTCTCGCGGCCTGTTCGAGCAGCCCCGCCGCCCGGATGAGCCGGCGGAGTCCTTCACGTTCCTCCCCGACGAGCCCGCCGGTCCCACCCTCGAACCGTTCAAGCCCCCGGCCCCGGAACCCGAGGGGTTCGCCTTCGGCGGCACGGGCTCCGACCGCGACGGGTTCACGCTGCCGAACGCCGGGGTCGAGCGTGACGCGTTCGCCTTCGGCGGTGCCGACCGTGACCGGTTCGCGCTGCCGAACGCCGGCTCTGACCGTGACGCGTTCACTTTCGGCGGTGCCGACCGTGACCGGTTCGCGCTGCCGAACGCCGGGGCCGAGCGTGAGGTGTCCGTCTTCGGAGGCACCGAGCAGCGCGACGACCGGTCCGGTTCCGCCGAGCGAGACGATCCCCGCTCCGGCAGTGCGGAACAGCACGAGGACCGGCCCGTTTCCGGCGCCGAGCAGGATGCCCCCCGCTCCGGCGCCGAGTCGCCCGAGGACCGGTCCGCCTCCGCCGGCGCCGAGCAGGACCGTGACCAGCCGGTCTTCAAGGCCGGTGCCGAGCACGACCGCGACCGGCAGGCTTTCAAGGCCGGTGCCGAGCACGATCGCGACCGCGACCGGCCGGTCTTCAAGGCCGAACCGTTCACCGGTGGCGATTTCCTCCGGCCGGCTCCGGAGCGCTCCGACCCCGAGGTCGCCGAGCCGTTCCGGGTGCCCGAGTCCTTCGGCGCCGACCGCCCGAACCAGGCCACGCCGCCGGAACGGGCCCCCGGCTCGTTCGGCTCGGACTCCTCCGGCTCCCCGGGCTTCGCACGTGACTGGGACAGGCCCTTCGGCCCGGACCGGGACGCGCCTTCCACGCCGGCCGGGAAGACGGCCTTCACGCCCGAGGGGGAGACGGCCTCCGCGTCCGGCCGGGACACGTCCCCGGCTTCCGGCAGGGGCGCCGCCTTCACGTCCGAGCGGGACAGGCCCTTCACGCCGGACCGGGACGCGCCTTCCGCGTCGGGCAGGGAGACGGCCTTCACGTCCGAGCGGGAGACGCCGTTCACCGCCGAGCGGGACAGGCCTTTCGCGTCCGGCCGGGACACGCCTTCCGCATCGGGCAGGGAGACGGCCTTCACGTCCGAGCGGGACAGGCCCTTCGCCGCCGACCGGGACACGCCTTCCGCGTCAGGCGGGGATACGGCCGAGCCGGCGCGGGAGCCGTACCAGGCACGCCGACGCCAGTCGGTCCCACCACCCGCCTTCAGCGCTCCCTCCCGGCAGCAGGTGCCGGGCGCCCCCAGGCCGTCGGCCGACAGCCTGGATCCCGAATCGCTGCTCAGGGGCCGCCGCAACGGCCCCGCAGGCGGCTGGCGCAAACTGATCTACAAGGCGTCAGCAGGCTTGATCAAGCCTGGTGAGTCCCCCGAGGTCCGCCGCCGCCGTGAACTGGTCGGCCGTGCCCGCACCCCCGTCGCCACGGGTCACCATCGGGTCGCCGTACTGAGCCTCAAGGGCGGTGTCGGAAAGACCACCACCACGGTCGGCCTCGGCGCCACCCTCGCCCAGGTCCGCGGAGACCGGGTCATCGCGGTCGACGCCAACCCCGATCGCGGCACCCTGTCGGACAAGCTGGAGCTCGAAACCTCCGCCACCGTCCGCGACCTGCTCAACGAGCGCCAGCAGATCAAGCGCTATGTCGACATCCGGGCCTTCACCTCACAGGCCCCGTCCCGCCTGGAGATCCTCGCCTCCGACCGCGACCCGTCGGTATCGGAGGCCTTCAGCTCATCCGACTACCAGTCGGTGGCCCAGGTCCTGGAGAACTTCTACTCGATCTGTATCACCGACTGCGGCACCGGCCTGCTCCACTCGGCCATGTCCGGCGTTCTCGGCCTGGCCGACCAGCTCGTCCTGGTCAGTTCCCCGTCCGTGGACGGCGCCCGCGCCGCCTCGGCCACCCTGGACTGGCTGGAGGCCCACCACTACGAGGAACTGGTCCGCTCCGCCACGGTGGTGCTGTGCAGCGTCCGCCCCCGTTCGAAGTCCACCGTGGACCTCGACCGCCTGGAGGCCCACTTCGCGGCCCGGTGCCGTGCCGTGATCCGCATCCCATACGACCCCCATCTCGAAGAGGGCGCGGAGATCGACCTGGAGAGGCTGCAGTCCACCACCCGCGAGTCCTACCTCCGCCTGGCGGCCTCGGTAGGCGACGGCTTCGCCGGCACGCAACTCTGAATCCGGTACGGCAGGCGCCCGGTCTCCACCTGGAGACCGGGCGCCTGCCGAGTCCCGTACACGCCTCGCGCGGTGAGAGGCTAAGGTGCAATCTGACACGTTCTTCGAAGCGTGTCGCCAGGAGAGCTCGCCTAGTGGACGATGGCGGCGGTCTTGAAAACCGCTAGGGGCTTTGCGGCTCCTCGTGGGTTCGAATCCCACGCTCTCCGCTCACCTCGCGAAACGGCGTCTGACCAGGGGTTTCCCCTCGGTGGGACGCCGTTGATCGTTTCCGGCCTGCGCAGCCGTACGCCACCGTGAGCGGCTCTCAGCCGGTGTTCGCGGAATATACGCGGAATGATGTTGGTCGCGTTTCCCCAGGTCGCGCCGGGAAAGCAGAAGAGGCCCCGGTGCTCCCGAGGCCCCTTCACCGTACGTTCGATCATGCGACCAGTGCACCGTCGATCCTGCGGTTGGCGACCTCCGTACCACCGTCGATGCACTTGGCGTAGACCTTGAGCAGTACGTCCACCCCATGGCCTGCCCGCTCGGCCACGTCGGGAGCGGCAACGCCCGCGTTGAGCCAGAGGGAGACAGCCGCGTGCCGCAGGTCGTACGGCCGTGCCGCCAACGGGGATGCCTGTTGTTCGGGAGTAAGGGCGAAGGCCCGCGCCGCCTTCCATGCCTCGCAGTAGGTCCCGATGGAGATCACACCCCCGCGTGAGGTCCGGAACAGCCGCCCGTCCTCGTGGACACCGAACTCGTCGATGTGCTCCCGCAGGATCGCCACCAGCTCCGGCGGGATCGGCACCGGACGGCCCTCGTCCTCGGCACGATGCTTGAGTCCCCGATCGTCGTGGGCTTCCCCGCTGTCGGTCCACTTCTTGTTGGTCTGCGGCTTGGACTTGGCCAGGATCAGCCGGCCCCACCCGGTAACCGGAAGATGGCAGTCCTCTTGGCGGAGCCCGAGCGCCTCAGCCGGGCGGAGACCAGCGAAGTAGAGGCAGGCGAAGAAGCCCCGCAGGTGCCGACCTCGGTTGAGACGGCCCACATAGGTAACTGCGGTGAGCAACTCTCGCGCCTGGGTCGGATTGACCACTACGCGCCGGTCCACAACCTCCCGGACCTTCGGAGGCTTCCATGCCTTCACCTTGTCGATCGGGTTGGAGGGTAACTCCTCCAAGTCCACCGCGTACTGCAGGGCGTTGTAGAAGACCGACCGCTTACGCGCGATCGTGGTCGCCGCCGCGGCCCCGCCGTCGAGCCGGAGTGTCAGCGCGTCGAGGCCGAGCCGCACGTTCCGGACTTTGGCCAGATCGGTCACCCGGAGAGAGTGGCGTTCGAGCCAGACGAGAGCCGAGCGGATCTCCTCCGAGCGAGGAAACCGCCGAGCGGCCGGGGGAAAGGCGAACTGCCGAAGAGCCTCCCGCAGGACCAGGACATCAGGCTTGTCCGGGACGTCCTCATTGACGAGAGCAGGAGTAATGGTCGCCAGAGCATCGGTGAGACTGTCACGAGTCTTGGCCGCCGCGTGAGGCCATTTCATGTCCACATACGCCATGGCGAAGCTGAACCATGTCACAGCACTTTTGACAGCCAGCAGAGACAGGGGGAGCCCGGTCTCCAGGTCGAACGCCTCACCTCGCTTGGCCGCCTGCCGCAGGTCCGACAAGAAGCTCTCGGCGAGCGCCTTCGTTCGCAAGGTCTTGGACTTCTCCCGCCCGCCGACTTTCCAGCGAATGACATAAGACGGTGTCTTACTGGACGCATTCCGGCGGATCTCCCAGAACTTCACGTCATAGGAGGTGTTCACGCCGCCTCCCGGAGGGTCTCAAGCCAGGCGGTGAACTCGCTGCGGTAGATGCGAATCTCGCCGTTCGGGAGCTTGAGGCCCTGGGGCGCGTGGCCGATCTCCCGCCAGCGGTAGAAGGTACGCCGGGACACTCCGCCGAGCTCGTCGAGGATCTCCGGAACGGTCATGAGCTGATCACGGCCCTTGCTCACGCTGCCTCCCGCATCTCGACTGCCGAAAGATCTGTGACGGGTAATCCCTCTGCTCTGGCTTCGAGTTCGCGTAAGCGAGCGCGGGTGCGGTGCCGGTCGGCGACGCCGCGCAGCAGCCGCTTGGCCAGTGGGGTTCGGTTCGGGTCCTTGGTGGAGACCGGTCGCCACACGTAGCGGTGCGGGTCGGTGGTCTCGTCGTGCAGGCCGAGCATGTCGAGCACCCAGGCGCGACGGTCCTGCTTGTGTTCGCGCAGGGTCTTGTTCGACCACTTGCGGGAGACCAGGACACGCCGGCCCGCGTAGCCGAGGTGTTCGGCCTTGTGCGCCTTGCTCTTGCACCGGCCGGGAAGCATTCCCGGCTTGGCGCCCTTGGGTTGGATGCCGTAGCGCAGCCAGTTGGGGCAGGTGGGCGAGCAGGGTTCGTAGCGCAGCGCCTCGACCATCCGGGCGGCGTGGTCGCGGCGGGCGTGATTGCCGACGTCGGTGGGGTCAAGGGGGTCACCGAGGCTCTTGGTGAGGTACTTGGTCAGGTAGCCGATGCGCTTGTGAGCGTCCGGGGAGCCGGCCACGATGCCCTGAACGTCGACCTGGGCACCGAAGCGGAGCACGTGCAGGGGTTCGGCGTCCTCGTCGGCGTCGAGCCGGTCGAGCGCCTCGTCCCAGGTGGGAAGCAGTTCCCCGGTGGCCGGGTCGAGGTAGTCGCCGCTCTGCCCGTCCGGGTAGGCGGCCCCGTCGCCGAGGTCGGCCCGTGCGCTCCAGACCGGCAGGTGATCGCCGTCGAAGCGAACCTCATCCACGGACGGCCACCACACCTGGTGGTAGGTCGCGGCGGCAATCTGCTTGATCTCCGCACGGGGCAGGGTCCCGCGGATCGCCATGTGCAGATGCGGGGCGAGCCGCTTCTGCGGTTCGACGGTGGCGAAGTACTGCACGTCGTAGCCGGCCACCCGGCGGAGGTTCTGCACGAACCGGTCGACCAGCTTGGAGAAGTGCAGCGCGTCCCGGGCCGCGCGGGCGTAGTCGTAGCTGGCCGGGTCGACCGGCACGCCGTGTCCGGAGCGGATCTTGCCGTAGGAGGGCAGGGTGAGGGTGACGAACAGCGACGGCCGGTACACCCTGCCATCGGAGGCGATGAAGGTCCGGCCGAGGGTGGTGTCCTGCTTGGCCCGCTTGGGCAGGTCCGGCGCATCCTGGCGCCGCCTCGTCGAACGGGAACGCTTGGGAGCCGTCCGTCCGCCCAGGACGTTGCCACGCATCCCGGCGGCGTTGATCTCCGCGTCGATGCCCGCGATGGCCTCGTCCCAGTCGGCGACCTCTTCGCCGTCACGTTCGGCCTGATCACGTTTGGCCTGCACGTCGGCCCGGAACTCAATCAGCCACCGCTGATCCTCGGTGGAGGGGTGAGGTTCGGCGACGGGCTCGTGGTCGAGGTGCCAGCCCTCGCGGCATTGGGCCATGCGCAGTTGCTTGTTGCGCTTGGCGCACGGCGGGCATTTGGCCTCATGGGTGGTCCCGCAGGGGATGTCGAATGGTTCCGTTGTGCCGGTGAGGGTGTCCATGCGCCGCATCTCGATGGGGCGGATGCAGACCCCGTTGAGCTTGGCGACCTCTACGGCGACGTCCAGGGCCAGCGGCAGGGTGTCGCGGACCAGGCGGGGCAGCGTGCGGTCGGAGGCGTTGACGGGGTCGGTGGTCGAGGGGATGGGCGGGTGAACGAGGGTGTCGGTCACATGGCCTCCTCTCGGTCGAGCACGTCGGCGCAGAGCCGGTAGGCGTCGCTGTAGGGGTCTTTGCGGAGCCGGAGATTGGCCAGCTCGAAGCACGGTGGGATCTCTGCCTCGTGAAGGTCGAGCAGCCCGTACGCGCCGAGTTCGGCGAGCGTGGCGTGGAAGACGACTCTCATCAGGCCACCTCGCCCGTCTGCGGCAGGGGCACGGTGTCAGCGGCGAAGGCGGCGACCATGGCGCGGATGTCGGCGTCGGAGACGTAGCCGGCACGGGCGCGCATCGGCTCGGGCGAGGTCTCCAGCCGGGCGTAGGCGATGCCCGCGCCGAGCTCCGGGTCAGGGGAGATGAGGTCGGCCAGCGCGCCCCGGTCACGGGCACCGTCGCCGAGGACCATATCCACCTGCTCGGACTCGTCCAGTCGCAGCGCGATCTTGTCGGGGAACAGGTTGCGGATGCTCAGCACGTCCTTGCGCGGGTCCTGCAACGCGGCCAGGACACCGACCCCGACCGCGCGGCCCTGCGTGGTCAGGGTGGCCAGCGCGGCAGAGATGCGGAGCTTGAGGCCCTTGTCGGACTGGTAGGCGGTCAGGAACGCCACCTCGTCGACCACGACCAGGACGAACGGGTCATCGACGGTGGGGATGTGGTTGCGCTGGACTCCGGCGAACCGGCCCGCCCTCTCCTGCATCACCTTCACCGCCGCTTCCAGCAACTCGGCACAGGCGGCCGGGTCGGCGGCGTAGCGGTCGAACAGGTTCCGGCCGAAGGACAGCTCCATGAGTTTCGGATCCAGCGCCCAGATCTGCACCAGGCCCGCCCGCACCGCAGGTAGCAGCCCGCGGATCGTGGACCAGATGATCGAGCCCTTGCCCGCCCCGGTGGCGCCCGCGACGAGAACATGTGTGCCGTGGACCTTGAGCCACCACGGGGTGCCGTCCTCCCGCTTGCCGATCTCGACCGGCCCCACCGAGGCTGCCGCCGGGATGGGCAGGGCGGGTAAGGGGACGGCCAGCGGGTCACGGCGGGGGAAGGCCAGCAGCAGCCGGCCCGGCCGGGAGACCGTCACCCGGCAGGAGGTCGCGCCGAACCCATGGGCCAGGTGTTCGATCCGGTCGGACCAGTCGGTGACCGCTTGGCCGGTGAGCATCCTCACCGTGACCAGGTCGGCCCATGAGGTGCAGGAGACGCCGACCAGGCGGGGCAGGTAGTCCCGGCCGCGTACGTGCCGTCCGAGACCGGAGATGATCATTACGGGTTGCCAGTGCCGCCGGTAGACCCACACCAGCCTCCACCAGGCCAGCAGCCGCCAGCCGGCCAACCGCAGGAACGAAGCCCGATCGACGAAGCGCCACGCGGTGAGGCCAACGAGGACCAGGGCGACCAGGACCACGCCCCACTGCCAGCCGTACAGCCAGCCGAGCGCGCAGGGTACGGCGGTGGCGGTCGAGGCGATCGGGTGACGCCAGACCAGCCGCACCAGAGCGGACAGCACCCGCCACGCGAAGATGACGATGGTGATGAACGCCGGAGTGCGAACGACGGCCGGGCGGAACACCACAGCCGTGTCAGGGGTCGTGGAGACGAGTTGTTGCGCCTCGTCGCCGGGCAGTTTTTTGAACATTAGGCTTGAGCCTTCTTCCTTGATGTGGTTGTCCGGGGAGAGCCGAGGGGCCGCCGGAAGTTGCACCTTCTGGCGGCCCCGCTTACGTGTCAGGCCGCTATGTCCTTGCTGGTTGCAGCGCTCTGCTTGGCCGGAGCCGCAGTGGTGCGGGGAGCGCGCATCGCTCGTGCGCGGATGGACCAGGCCAGGCGGCCGGTGTTCTGGCCGACGTACGGCGTGACGGTCATGGCGTCGAACTCGACTGGCACGAACGGCAGGCCGGGAAGCGGAGCCGGGGGAACCGGCTGCACCGCCGACAGGATCTTGACCGACACGGTCTTCTGGCCGGCCTTGACGGTCGGGTCGGCGTCCATCACGGCGACCTGCCACACGGGTTCGCCGGTGGTCTTGTCCTTGGCGTAGACGGTGCGTCCCTTGGAGGAGGCGTCGAAGTCCTTGACCTGCTCGACCTCGCCGACGATGTAGCAGCCGTGCGGGAAGACCTGGTCGAAGCTGACGGGGATGGGGCCTTGGATAGCCATGTTCTGTTCTCCAGTCGTGCTGTCGCTAACTCGTACTGTCGAGTTACAAGCTACTTCGGAAACGAGTACTCGACAATACGAGTTTCCGAGAGTCGATGTGACTTAGGTCACATCACAAGGTGTAGGCGTCTTCCAACTCATGCAGAGCACCGGGAAGCGCGATGTCGATGACCAGCACAGGACGGCCCGAAGCGTCGTAGACACGCGCCAGAACGCCCAGCACGGCGGCCGACTTGCCCAGCCCCAACACCTTGGCCTCGTGTGGCAAGGGGTGACGGGCGGCCAGGCGCTCCACGACGTGATCCAGCCGTAGCCCTCTGGCCCCTTGAAGGTGCTGGCGAACGCTCACCGTCAGCGGCACCTGGCGGCCGAGGTCGGTTCCTTCGGCCAGTTCGATCGGGCACCAGAAGGTGATCAGCTCGCAGGGCTCATCCGCCTCGCTGAGCAGGACACGGCGCATCATGACCGGCGTCCTCTCAGGCAGGGAGAGCATCGCCGCGACATTGGCCGGCGCGGGGTGCGATCCCACCTCGATGACCGCTCCGCCCTCGGCGGCTTCCACTCGATCGAGTACGGCGCGGCCAGGTCGAGAAGGAGCGTCGTCAGAACCCGGTGGCGGAGTCTTCACATAGGAGCCCTTGCCGTGCTCGCGGTCGATGATCCCGCGAAGCTGCAACACCTGGAGAGCCCGCACCACGGTGGGACGGCTGACGGCGAACTCCCGAACGAGCTGCGTCTCGGATGGCAACTGCGAACCGGGAGGATAGGTGCCGTCCGCGATCTTGCGCCGGATCGCTGTGACGATCTGCGCGTACTTCGGCGGGGCATATTCCTCATCAGATACGGACATGACAACAACCCAACTACTCGACTTATCGTCAGCATAGACACGGATACCTGGCTTGCATAGCTGATCAAACTGCGTGGGTGGAGAGTGTGACGGTGCGGGACTCTGAGACCCCCCTCATCCATTCGGCCTCGTCAGCCGCACCGCCACACTCGTTCTACCGGGCTCGTCCGGACAGTAGCTCTGTCCAGGCCGCCCGAGCTTCAGCGATCGACCATCGGTGGGTCTCGTGGATCTGGTGGCCGGTTTCGAGCTGGAGGGTTCTCCGGATGAACGCCTGTCCCCCGCCCTCACACAGCTCGTACACCGTGGCCCGGCACGCGCAGGTCCATCTTCTCGACCGCACCCGCTCAAGCGCCCGATGCGGTTCCCGCCAGTCCAGCCGCACATGATCGCGCTGGGCCATGGCCACGTGCGGGCTCAGGCACTCGTCGAGCGGGAGCACGGTGCGCTCTAGGCGATCGGCTCAGACGGCGGCGGCGCGTCGCGGAGGTCTCTGTACCGGAACGCGACCCGACGAGCAGCGCGGGCCGGCTCGATCGCCGGATGCCAGGCGTAGGTGAAGCGCTCACGCCGATCGTCCCAGCCGGTGCGCCACCAGAACCGGTCGCCGTCGCACCAGACGACCAGTCCCACCCAGACCGACACCAGCGCCAGGCCGTAACCGCCGTGAACATCAGCGGAGATCTTCCAGCGATCGAGCTCGGCCCGTAACGACTCGGCCGTCTCCAGGGGCGAGATGCCTCCCGCTACGAAGGCCGCATTCATGACGGTCGTCTCTGCGGGGTCTCCTGGGCGCGAGATCCCTGACATGTGGAGCAGTCATCGCGCACACGGAGAGAAGGAGCAGCCTCGCCGGGGCCGGCGATCAGTCCGCGCCGGGGGCTGACGTACTTCCACCCCCGCCCCTCACAGGACACACACAGGTCGGCCATAAGGCTTCGCCCCTTCGAATCCGCCGGTTCCTACAGCACCAGAGACAGCCCCTCCAGACGTCTGCTCGTCTATAGGAGTTTGGGTGCGACTCCTTTATGACTCCTCTAGAGGAGTTCGTCAAGCGTTATCGGGCGGGAAGCTCATACGAGAGCACGTAGGCATCGCTGGACATCACCGTGTCGCACACCTCCACGGCGCGACCATCGGTGGCGTAAGCCGTACGGACCAGGTGAAACACCGGAACACCCGGCGCGAGCTTGAGCGCCCGCACCTCGTCACGGAGCGGCATCCGCGAACGGATCTCCTCCACGAAGTGATCCAGCCGGTAACCCAACTCCTCCAGCCGGGCATAGATCCCGCCCGGGCCGCTGTCCGGCTGCGCGATCTGCGTGTCCCGCGCGATCTCCGCCGGGATGTACGACACGGCCGTCTCCACCGGCTGACCGTTGATCAGATATCGGCGCGACCGGGCGATCACATGATCTTCCGAGGTGATCCCGAGCAACTCGGCCACGTCCGCCGAGGGCCGCTCTTCGGTGATCTTGATGGAGTCGACGGTCGGTTTCCCGCCGGCTCCCTCGGTCTCCGCGATGAACGCGGCCTTGCCCTGCTCGCGATGGCGACGGGCGAACCGGTCGGAGGCCAGCCGGCGGACCGGAGGATGAGAGCGGACGAAGACACCGCGCCCGTGTTCGGCGACGGTCAGGCCCTCGCCCTGGAGGACCTGGAGCGCGTTGCAGATGGTCATCCGCGCGACGCCGTAATGTTGCATGAGCTGAGCTTCTGAGGGCACCTTGTCACCTTCGGCGAGAGTGCCCTGTTCGATCGCATGCCTGATGTGATCGGCGATCTGCCGGAAGACGGCCCGGTCGCTGGTCGGGTCCAGATCCGGCAACGGCAGCTCGGCCACGACCACTCCTCAACTCGTACATACATGTACCGCAGTTCGACAATAGCGATCAGCAGCCCCGGAGGTAATCCGATGGATCACCACAACACGCACTCCGTCAGCGTGGCAGGCGTGATCATCGACGACCAGGGGCGTGCCCTCCTCACCCAGCGCCGAGACAACGGCCACTGGGAAGCACCCGGCGGAGTCCTGGAACGCGACGAGGACATCACCAGCGGCCTGCTCCGAGAAATCCAGGAAGAGACCGGCCTGCACGTCGAGCCCGTCACCTTGACCGGCGTCTACAAGAACATGACCCGCGGCATCGTCGCCCTGGTCTTCCGCTGCAAGGTCATCGGCGGCCGTCTTACCGAAACCGACGAGACCCGCGCCTTCCGCTGGGTCACCGCCGACGAGGTCCAGGAACTCGCATCCGAGGCATTCGCCATCCGCGTCCTCGACGCCATGCACCGCGACCAGGCACCGGCCATCCGCCACCACGACGGCACCCGCCTACTCGGAGCGTCACAGCTCCACGAGTGACATTGCCGAATTGTTCTTATAGGTATCAAGGCGGCGGCGCGGCGCGCCGCCGCACCTCCGGCCCTCCGCCCGCCCGCCGTCCGGGCATGCGGCCTGGGGGCCGGTCCCGAACGGCGGCGGCACCCCGGGCCGGGCGCTGCACTCCCGCCCCGCCGTACCAGCCGAACGCTCCGACCGGAGATGCCGCGCCGCCACACAGATGCAGCCCTTACGATCGCCACGGCATGGCCGGTCGCCGTACGTGCTTGGGGGCGATCGACGATCCAGGGTTCGTTCCTCACCCTGGCTCACTGAACCAGTGTGGTTGAGCACCATAGCCAAGTTCTGCCCGGGGCATTGGCGGTGATGAGATCCATCGCTCGTAAAGCGGAGAAAGACAAGCTCTGCACCACCGGGCTGGCTATTGGATGGTAGTTCATCGGCTACCGTGGCATCGCTTGTACTTCATTCCACTACCACAAGGACATGTTTCATTTCGCCCATATTTAAGGTGGTGCACGTGGCCGAGCCTATAGTTGTGCACGCCATATTTCCATTCGATCATATCTCGAATCTCCTTTGTTAAACCTCCTGCGCCTTCAAGGTAGACATGCGTGTACTCGATCCCATTTTCAGTTTCACGTGTACCTACCCCAAGCGCAACAGCCTTGGCGCTATAAGTCTCTGTCCACTCATGCAAACGAGTGAGAGTTAAAAAGGTGAGCTCCGACGTCCACTGCGCCTGGTCGGAGCATTGCTGCTCTGAACCGTGAAGGTAAACTAGAATTTTGTTGCCAGTGGTCATGCCTCCGCTGGCCAGATTGCCGGTCTCTCTGAATTCGCGGCGTTTCCGCAGGATCCATCGCCCGATGACGACCATTACGCTCGTCGGTACATCGTCGAGAAATGCAAGCATCGTGCGAATGTCTTCAGGGCTGATCCCTGGACCTCGGGGAAGACCGGTCCACACCTTGGTCAGAAGTTCCCGGTAAACGCTCACGCCTAGAGGGTCATCGCGGGCCGCCGTCGAGAACCATGGATGAGATTCCCATTGATTCGGTATATTAGGTTGGCGGACAAAACCAGCGAGCTTAGAAAAGCGCTCCTCCTCCCTTCCAATCACTGTCGGCAGTCGCGATTTGAACACCAAGTCAATATAGCGCAGAATGCCGCTCACTGATCGGGTATGCTCATGCAGTTGCTCCCAGTCCAGTAGAGATATACAGAAAACCCCAGGAGGAACAGACAAGCTGAATATCGGATTTCGCGGATGATCCACGATAACGATAATTGGCCACTGCTCACATGAACGGGAAAGCTTGAGCGCGAAAATCGAGCTATGCACACTAGGAAAATCGAGGGCGCGAACCGGGGTTGCACTCAAAGGCTTACCGCTAGCCAGGTGTAACTGAATCGTGCGCTTGCTCCCATAGCCCTGCTTGATCGCCGCTTCGATATACTTTCTTACGACGCGTTCGGCTTTATCTTTGGAGTCACGCAAACCCGGCGCTGGCTCTCGTGATTTCACCTGCAATATGGCACCACGATCTCCAATGACCAGCAGCCCGTCTCCAACCTCCCGCCAGCCTTTCCCTTTGCGTACAAGAGGCTGTCCATAGACGAAGTCTGCTATGCCCAGGTGAGCAGCGACCTCTTGTGCCCGCTTCTCTGCCTTATCCCCAGCAGTCTCCGCACTCACAGCACCATTCTTTCATCTGACCTAAATCAAACACTCCGTTAGAGGGCGTTACATCAGCCCTTTCCCCTACTTCCTCGCAACTGTTTCTTTGCTCGCCGAGCTGATGGCGGAATGGTCCTTCCGATTCTATCGAGCGGCTGCAACTGCATATCCACTACAAGCTGATCAAGCTCAGCCGATTGCCGAACTGGAGAGTTGTCGTATCTGACCGCAGATATGTCGCCTCTCTCCAACATGAGAAGGCCAAGACATCTATCCGACTGTAGCTGATGCTTCTTCGCCACCATATAGGTGGACATCCATTGAAGACAATCATTTTGGCTCGACCCAATAGGTTGGCTACAAATGAAAAGCGACGGAAAGCCCCAAGCGCCGGCGTAGCCTTGAGCCAATGAGTGTCGCTGGTGATCAATTTGCGTTTGCCGAATTGTCTTTAACATTCCCGTGGACAAATTCTCCTGCGCTTCGGAAGAAAGATTCAACAAATCAGCACCAAAGCGAAGCCAGCCCGGCTTGTGGCCATCAGCCAAAAAATCAACGATTCTTAGAACGTCATCATTTGACCGGAATCTCGGCTTTGTTTGTTCGGTTGTACTTGCACCCTCTTGATAATATATCCAAGCGTCTAGTTCATCGGTGTGTGTGCCAACGCGGGTGGGAATAGCTTGCGCTCGATACCGCGCCCTCGCGGCACCAGTAGGTTTGCCTGCCGTTGGATGCAGTTTATAGACGAGCTCAGGGTCCGGTTCGATATATAGACCGCCGGCCAGAAAAAGCATGAACATATCCAACTCGTCGACGGCGATGTAGTGCTTTGATATATCCGAATCGGATCGCCGCCGCAGATAAAGGAGAAACTCACTTGGGCGGTCTAGTGTTTCTGCTATAACGGCTAGATCATGCAGAGATACTATCCAAGGGAGCTTCTTAGTTTGTAGGATTCCACTACGGACCAACTGATCAAGGGCAACTGCCAGCGGCCCCATATCGTCAAGACAAATTGCGATAGACCGAACCTCGCTTATATGATCAAGCGCAAGCCATTGATCCTTTGAAATCCATATGCCCCCATTGGTTGTTATAAGTTCCTCCAATCGATGTGCCTGCGAGGCCGCTTCACCGACAGTCACCTCTAAATCGGTCGCTAGTCTCTTCACCATGCCAAGCTTTGCACGTTCAGAGACGCTTCGCCCCTTGACCTCTACACATATGGCTACATCTTCAATGAGGAAGAGCGCATCGGCTTCTGCCTCATCAGCCAGCTCGGTAAGCCCTACGGCGGCCGCGCCTAGTGCAGCAGTTTCGACACCTTTCTTAGGCCGGAAGTATTTAAGTTGAGTGTAGGATGCCTCGCAATCCAGAAGGGATTGGAGATAATCTGTGGCGAGCCCCTCACTTACTCGTGTTCTCAGACGGTCATACTTGTTCCATGCGGGGCTAGGTTTAAGCGCATCTTCTGCAACGTGTCGAAAGCAGTCATTTCCGATCGGCGAACTGAGCGTGAGAAAATTATCTGCTCCATCGCAAATGAGAGCAGCGCGAGAGAAGACGTTTTTGCCGTCGAAGAATTCTTGTACGCTGTGAACGGGATCTGCAGATTCAAAACTGACGCTAAACAGTCGCAGAATCGCCCTTACTTGATCAATTCCTACACCGCTCTTTTGTGATACGGCTTCTGGATTTGTTGAGGCGCGATTTCCGGGAAAGAAGAAGATGCTTGTCGCCGCAGCTCGCCCTGTCTCAATCTCTTCGGCGTTCTGCTCATAACCATCTTTGCCGCCATTCCAGTTCATTGCCACTTCGCCAAGTGCGTCCAGATTCGATGTGATTCCGTCCACATATATATCACGAATCGACTCACGAACAGCAATAAATTCCTCGTATGTGAAACCAAGTGCATCCAATATAAGGCTGCCGCAAACAGGCGAACCGAATAGTGCTTCGTTGAAGCGGTCATGAATATGCGCGTATTGCTTATTGCGAATATTCAGCTCACTGCTACGATAATCGGCTGCTAGTGGAGCCAAGGGGCCGTGACTGGACTCCGTCCCCTCCGCAAGAAGAGCGAAAGTGCCAACGTCGAGCATCTCCAAAGTGTGGTGATGCAACTCCTGGATGATACTGTTCGGCGCATCTGCGAGATTTGGGCTGCCACCCTCCCGTCGGCCCCTTGCAAGGAGGATCAGAGCGACGATCTCGATGGCGGCAGCCCTTCCTTCATCGAGACTTTCTCGGTATCCGTCGAGAATTAAAGGCATCTCCCTTTGGCGCATTAAGTCAATAACATCAAAGGCGTCATAAGGGGCCACCAGGTTTGAGATAGTCATCACCTTGTCGCGCAAGATAGAGTCTCTCCGCCTCGCATACTGTAGAAAGTCTTCCCCTGGATTTAGGCGACCGACTATCGTTTGTATTTTCTCGAAGAGGGCATGCGATATTTCCGTGTCGCCGGTAACTATTTGACGGTCAGCGCGACGTCTTCTACCCATCCGGTTCCCCATCTCGGAGTCCACTGCTACGGCTGCATGATCGAAGTGTACGTTCCGCTGCACAATCTGCAGGTGCTGTTTAGTGAGATAGATCCTACTCCCGAGTCCGGCATCTGTGCCTTCCATGCTGCGTGGGGAGCCGTCATAGCCCTTTAGGGCTTAATGTCCAACTTGGCTGCGACATACACAGCAGAAGGTTCCGCAGGGCAAGATCCGGATTATGCGCGGTATAGCTAACGAGGCCGCTCGGCTTCCTCAAGGCATACGACGAGGTCAAGCGCCCAGGTTTTGTCTGGAGAGCCGTTCCACTTCTAATCTGATGGCCGTGGTTCGGCGTAAGGCAGCTCGCGCAGCCTTTGCGGGATATGCGCGGGATGATCTTCTATGAGAAAGGCCAACGAAGATGCTTCTGCGCTGGTCAGAGGCGCTGTCGCGGCTTGGAACGCAGCCCTCTTGAAAACCGCTAGGGGCTTTGCGGCTCCTCGTGGGTTCGAATCCCACGCTCTCCGCCAGGCTCGCGAAACGGCGTCTGACCAGAGGATTCCCCCGGACCGGGCGCCGTTGATCGTTTCCGGGGTGCGCAGCCGTATGCCGCTCTGAGCCGCCGCATGTCGCTGGTCGTGGGATATCTGTGGGATGGAACCGGTCGTGTTTGCCCAGCTCAGCAAGGCAAAAAGAGAGGGCCCCAGGATGACCGAGACCCTCTCACCGTAACCGGTGGACTCACGCCACCAGCGCATCCTCAATCCTCTGATTGGCGATGTCCGCGCCTCCGTCGATGCACTTGGCATAGACCCGGGGCAGTACGTCCACCCCGTACCCTGCCCGCTCGGCCACGCCGGGAGCGGCAACACCGGCGTTGGGCCAGAGCGAGACAGCCGCGTGCCGCAGGTCGTACGGCCGGGCCGCCAAGGTGAGACCTGCTGTTCGGGAGCCGGGGCGAAGGTCCGAGCCGTCTTCCACACCTCGCAGCAGGTCCCGATGGGGATCACGCCACCGCGCGAGTTACGGAACAGCCGGCCGTCCCCGTGAACGCCGAACTGTTCAGGGGGTCGACGAAATGCCTGAGGAGAATTTCCAGAGCGCCGCAGTGGCATCGTCATGGATCTTGCCCCGAGGCCGGCGGGAGCCGTCCGGATCGCTGTGTTCGGGCTCTCGGACACGGCGGATCAGTTCGTCGGGACCGTCCTGGCCGAGGAGGTCGAGCGGTTGCCGCGTTCCTGATCGACTCGGACAGGATCTCGGCCAGGGGGCCGGCGCTTTGGGTGACCGCGGCCAGCAGGGTTGAGCCGAGAGTGCGGGCGTACCAGGCGACGCCATGGGAGCAGCCCGTTTTCGGTCCCGCCGGGGTCCCGGCGCCGTCCAGGAGGACCACCACGTCAGAGGTGGTCCCGATGAAGTCCTCGTCGGGCCGATCGGGGCGGGCGGATCGGGTGGATCGGGTGGATCGGGTGGTGAGACTGAGCCGCACGTCAGCCGTCCTCGTGTCGATCATTCGACGCTGCCGTTCCTGCAGCGTCTTCAGCGGGACGGGTCGGAACTGGACGCGGCCCGGGACCGAGTCGGGTTTGCCCTGGCGGAGGCGATGAGCACGCGGGAACGGCGCTCCAGCGCGGACCCGGTGACCCCCGCTGCTCCGCAGCCGTCGCGCGCCAGTCCGGCTGTGACGTGTCGTCAGGTCAGACGGATCCGCACAGCCTCTTGAGCTCCGCGACGTCTGTATTGATATCCGCGATCACCTGGTTGGGATCGCCGCCGGTCATGCCGGTCAAGCGGAAGTTCAGTTCCCGGAATTCGGCGGCCAGCCGACTGATCTTCGCCCCCACGACTCCTTGCGCGTCGAGGACCGCGCCCATCAGGTCGAGGTATGTCTGGTGAGCCGCAGCTGCCTGGCTGCTGCGAATGGTCCCGCCGTTCCGGCGGTATGCGGTCAGCGCCGCCGCCGCCTCGTCGCAGCCGCCGGGCCGGACCGGAGACAGCAGTGCGGAGGGAACCGGGACCACTTGCGTGGGACTTGGCATCGGTGGCTGGGGCGTGCTGGACTCAGGCGATGGACTCGGGGTCGGCGGTGCGGGCCGGGTGATGACCGGATCTGGTGACGATGACTGCGGGGCTGGGCTGGGGACTAGCGCGTCGGGCTGGGGCTGGGGCTGGGGAGGCGGGACCGGCGGCATCAGGTAGGCGATCAGCGCGACCACGGTGGCAACCGCAGCCGCCAGAGCGCTCACTGCCGTCCAGTTCAGGCGCAAACCTGCTCCTCCGCCCGCCGCCGGCGGCTGCGCTGATCCGTTCTCCGTCATGCCCTCATCGTGGCCGAGCCGCCGAGCTCGGTCCAGAATGCCTCCTGCTGATCTTCTTGAAGAGGACTCGCCTGTAAAGGCGGGGGCGGTGAAGCGGCTTCGGCGGCCGGAAGGGGGCGGTGGGAAAACGGCGACGCCCTGGAGAACCGTCGCCAGTGGACGCCCGTGCCCGTCGCGTGCCCGATGGGGCGGTGATCAAGGGAGAGTGGCGGGGACTCGCGGGCAGGGCCGTACGGCCTCTGACCAGAGGAAGAGCACGTCAGTGGATCATGAGCCGAAATCTGCCGAACTGGTGATGTGCCACTGGAGCCGAGACTGCTCTCATGACCGCCATGCATGCCGGCATGTCCATTTACGGGAATGACCCCACGGCCTTCAAGCGCAGCGAGTGGACTGGCATTCTGTAGGCATGATCGATAAGCAGCCCGCACCCTCCCACCAGCACCAGAAGAAAGCCTCGCGGTTCAGGACGTTCATTGTGTGCTCCGTCACTGCAGGCTCGATACTCGTCGGCGGCCTGTTCTTGCTTAATCGTGACGATTCTCGGCAGACAGAAATGTCCACCGTGCTCAACCAGATCGGTTCGGGCAAGGTCTCGACTGCCAAGCTCGTCGAGGCCGAGCGGAGAATCGAGATCATTACAATCGACAAGAAGCACTTTCACTCTTATTGGAGCGAGGCCGGCGATCAACGCTCGGAGCTTGCCGAAGAGCTCGACAAGGCCGAGCTTCCGGACGGCTACACAGTCGAGGTTCCCAAGCGCTGAGGGTGAGTCATCACAGTAGGTCGCCGGATACCGGCGTTGCACTTCGGGTTGCAATACAAGGTCGTTCAGAGCCGTCCAGGATGGACCGCACATATCCGCTGTCCTGCATTGAACTGTCTGGAACAGCGTAAGGTCGATCTTTTGATCCGCGGGTTTCGGGGATGTGTGACCGGGCGATTGATAATTTTCCCCTGCAGGTCGCTGGTGAAGCCATGGGCCACAATTACATCGTGAGCGAATCGTGAGCGAGTAGCCGACCAAGACCCTGATCATCGGCCTGATGGCGGGCCGGCCCGTCCATGGCCGGCGGACTACTCCGTGCACGTCTCGGCTGCGCATGGGAAGGTCATGATCAGAGCTGACAGAGCCGGACTACGAGCTCTCGCGGTGCACCTCTTGGCCCTGTCAGAGCCGGACGGGCCGACGTACTATCACGCGCACCTCGACCCGGGAGAGATCGACGATGAGTCCATGCCTCTCATCCTCGACCACAGCGACTGAAGGATGGGTGTCTGTGGCTCGCGGGATATGCGCGGAGTGATGTTGGTCGCGTTTCCCCGGGTCGCTCCGGTAAAGCCCTGGTGGAACGCACCGGGTCCGCTCACCGGATACCGGCCGGTGCCGTGACGATGACATCTGTAGCCCTCGGCCGGGCCCTTGCGCCGAGAGCCCGCTGACTTTGCGCCGGCTCCGCCCAGCTCTCGCCGGCCGGTAGGACCACGATCGTCGGAGGGCGCCGTCCTCCGTGGACCGACTGTGGCCGCGGCCCGAATCTGTCGGCCTTGTACGCCATGATCGGCGTTCGTGATCCCGCATATCCCTCAAGGAGAGCCATGATCGTCAACGATGGATCCGGGTGGTCCGGCATCGGTTGGGACGGCTGGACGGACCTCGGCCTGATCCGCGCCCGGCTCGACGCGGGCGCCGACCCGAATTCAGGGGTGTTCTTTCACGCACCGCCGCTTCATGCGGCGGCCGAGCGTGGTTCACCCGAGGTGCTCGCGGAGCTGGTCCGGCGCGTCGACGACGTCGACGCGGAGCACGAAGGCCGTACCGCGCTCTGGGAAGCCGTCTTCAACAACCGCCCCGGCAACGCCCGCGCCCTGGTCGCCGCCGGGGCGGACCCGTGGCGGCCGATGATGAACGGCTGGTCCCCCGGACGGCTCAGCCTGGCCACTGCCACTCCTGGCCTGTTCACTCTTCCCGACGGCGAGGCCGGCCTGTCCACCCCGGAGACCGCCGCCGTGGCGGAGGCCAGGCGTCTGATCGCCGCATTGGGGCGCCTCGACGACGACGGCTACAGCATCGCCTGTACGGCCGACATCACCGCGGCCGAGGCGGTACGGCGCCTGGAGGCCGTACCGGCCGATCACGCCGACGTTGAAGAGATCATGGAGGATCCCTGGTCGGATCTCGACGACAGCCTGGCCGTCGTCGGCGTCACGGACGTGCCCGGTGGATGCGTCGTCGTTCAGCCGTGGGGATACGCCGCCTCCACCCCAGGCGTCATAGAGCGCTTGTCGGTGGGCACCGTCTGCTACGGGCTGTTCGCCAACCCCAAGAGCGGCAACCAGGGGGCCGTCGCCCGCGACGGCGTCATCGAGGAGTGGGACACCCACCCGGGCGGTGGCAGCGTCTATTCCGAAGAATCGGCAGAGGAGATCCTCGCCACCTATCTCTACCACGGCGAGGCCGAGGCCTACTGCTATGCCGGAGCGGGGCTGCGGCCGATCGACAACCGATCGATCACCGACCAGGTCGACGTGTGGCTGAGACTGCCCGAACACCTGCACTGAGGAGAACCGATCTTCCATATGCGGAGGCCGTACGGTCTTCCTCCGGAGAGAGACCGGCTGCGTGGCCCCCGGACAACGAGAGGCCCGGGTCCATGAGATATCGATTGTCCCGGGCTGGGCCTCGCCTGTGCGGACGGCTGCACACCCGCTGCGCCATCACCCGGATGCATCGCGGGTGGCTCGACCCGCGTCACTTCGAAGAGCCCCTATGTCCCGATCGGGAAGGCGATCACTTCAAGAGTGATATCGAGGTAGCGGCCTGGCTTACTTATGCGGGAACGGACGTTGTCCACAGTACTATGATCACTCATGGTGACCACTGGGTGGCGTGTCGTGTTCACGGAGCGGAGGCTGCCCCGGCCACGGATGGACGATCCGCTGCTGGGATCGCTCGGCGACTTGGACGAGTGGCTGGACCGGCGGGATGTGCTGGATGGGCAGCCGTTCCTGCTCAGCCCCCAGGGCGAGTACGACGTGGCGTTGAACCGGTACTTCGAGCAGATCGGGATGGCGACGGCGCCGTGGAACACACAGGCGGCGCACGCCCGGGACCTGCGGAACTTCCTGGATTTTCTGTGGGCGAACCGCGGTGGAAGGCCGTGGCGCGAGGCTACGCCGGAGGATCGGGCTGCCTATGAGCGGTGGCGACGGAAGGATCCTGCAGGGCCGCGGGTAGAGCCCACCACCTGGGATCGTGAGGTCGCAACGGTCAACGCGTTCTTCGCCTGGGTGGTTCGGCAGGGCTACATCGAAGTCAGTCCGATCGTGCAGCGGGAGAGCCGGGATCGTCGCTCCCGCCCAGGACGGAGATCCACGCAGACGACCCCGGCGGAGGCCTCGCATACCGGAGCGCGCCGTCATGTCGAGTGGCTGACGCCGGGCATGTATCGGCGATGGCGGGACATCGGGATCCGCGGCCACACCCCCGACGGGGCCTTGGACCCATCGTTTAGAGGCAGGTTCGCCTCGCGGAACGCCGCGTTCACCGACCTGATGATCCGCACCGGGCTGAGGATCAGCGAGCAGATCGGGTTGTCGCTCTATGAACTGCCCCGCACGCAGGCCGGGATACTGAACAGCCGGACCTGGCTGCCCGCGCCGATCGCGAAATGGGGTTCAGCCCGCTACGTCTACATCCCGACCGGGGTCTTGCGCGATATCTGGGACTACGTGGAGATCGAGCGCGCGGACGCGGTGGAGCGGGCTCGAGATCTGGGCCTCTACGAGCGGATCGTGGAGCCGCTGCTGATCGAGGATCCCTCCCAACCGGTGGTGCGGATCGGTGGCCGCCGCCTGCCACTGACCAAACTCAGGCAAGCCGAACGCGCCCGGGTCCTGGTCCGCACCGATCACGGGTGGGAGCCGGCAGCGTTGTGGTTGAACGAGTCTGGGCTGCCCGGATCGGCCGCAGGTTACCGCGAGCTCTTCAAGGACGCCAACCGACGCTGCCGTCGACACGGCCTGACCGTGTCAACGCACCCGCACGGGCTGCGACACAGCTTCGCGGTGATCGAGCTGGAACACCTCTGGCGGGGCCATCTGGAGCAGCTCCAGGAGACCAACCCACAGGCACGGATGACCTACCAGCGTGTCTATGGCGATCCGCTGCTCTGGGTCAGCTGCAGGCTCGGGCACCGGTCGATCGAGACCTCCGCGATCTATCTGCACACGCTGCAGGAGCTGGAGATGGAAACACGCATGGCGCTGATCCCGGACTGGTGGGAGCGCACGGGCGTCGATCCTGCCCAACTCGACGATCCGCCCACTGACGGTGCTGAGGAGCACGCGTGACCTTCGTCGACCAGAGCCCGCTGCCCAAGACCGGCAGAGGCAGGCCCACAGCACGGCCCGACGGCCTCTACGAACCGGCATGGATCACCGGTTCCGTCCTGGTCCAGGGCGGCGTGCGAGTGCCATTCACCGGGGAGGACGGCCGCGGCCGGACCTATAAGTTTGGCAAGCTGCCGCTGCCAGGGATGCACGAGGACCTGGCAGCGGCGTTCGCGCTGCGGACCGGATCAACCGGTGGACGGCGCACCCTGGCCAGCGCCAACATCGCCTGGCAAGCCGTCAGAACCGTTCTGACCTTCCTGGACGGCTTGCCGTATCCGCCGTGTGATCTTCCCGCGCTGCGGCGCTCCCATCTGGAACGACTACGCAGGCACCTGCGCCTGACCCATCAAGAACGCTCGGCGATCAACACGATGGTCGAGGTACTGCAGATCCTGCAGAAGGCCGATCCAGCTCGCCTTCGTCCCGAGGTGAGGGCGTTCACGCACCAGCGGGGTCATCACCAGCGCGAGCACGGCCAGGACGGCGGCCTGCCTGGCTACTCCGACCGGGAGTTCGGTCAGATCATGCGCGCAGCCCGGAGCAGAGTTGCAGAGATCCGCGATCGGATTCGGGCGGGCGAAAGACTGGTGGCGCTCGCCCAGACCACTCCGGAAGAGTTGACAGCCGAGGAGCGGGACGAAGCCCGCTGGCTGGCCGAGATGGCGCGCACCGGCGAGGTCCCCAGCCGCCGCAGGGACGGCGGCTGGCCCAGGACGAACCTGGTCGATGCCACCGCGAAACTCCAAGCGGCCAAGCGGCTGTTCCTCACCTCGGAGGATCTTCTTCCCCCGCTGGTGCTGATGGTGGCGCTGACCGAACGCAACCCCGAGACCGTCAAGGAGTTGCCAGCCCAGCATCGAGTCCTGGAGGAGCGGGCCGTGGCCGTCGCCACGGTCAAACGCCGCCGCGGGAAGGCCTTGTCCCGGATGACCTTGCACTGGGAGATTGGCACGGACAGCCGCAGACTGCACACCCCCGGCGGCCTCTACCTGCTGATCCATGAGCTGACCGCCCGCAGTCGAGCGCTCAGCGGCACCGCGAGTCTTTGGGCTGTGTGGTCCCACACCGGCGGGCACATCGGAGCGTTCGACAAGAGCCTGGGGCGCGTGATGTTCCTCAGCCGATGGGCCGCCGCTGAGGGGCTCACCGCCGATGCCCCCGAAGGGGCTGGCCCCATCCCCCTGCAGCTTCGGCTGGACCGGCTCAAGACCGCTGCCGAGGTCCGTCGCGCCAAGGCGACCGGCGGGCACATGCCCTCAACCGCCACAACCAACACGATGGACGTGTCCTACCTCCACTACCTGCGCAACGACCCGGTGATCCAGGCATGGGCAGAGGACATCATCGACGCCGCCCTGGCCGACGCGGAGCAATCCTCCCGAACCTTCCACCTGCGAATACTCGGAGTCGACTTTCGCGACCGATTCCTCGCTGACTCCGAGACGGTCGCGCGGGAACTCGGTACTACCGCGGCCAAGGTCGCTGACGCTCTGGCCGGGAATCTGGACACGCTAGTGGCGTCCTGCCTGGACATCTACCACAACCCCGACACCGGCGGTCACTGCGAGGTCTCCTTCCTCACCTGCCTGCGCTGCCCCAACGCGCTTGTCCTGGAGCGGCACCTGCCGATGCTCTATCTCCTGCTCGACCACTTGCAGACCCGGCTCGACCAGATGAGCGTCCAGGAATGGTGCAGGCGCCACGGCGTCATCTGGCTGATCATCACCCGGCTCATCCTCCCGCGTTTCAGCCCCGCCCAGCGCGATGCCGCCCGACAGACCCTCCCCGATCAGACTGCGCTCGACCTGCTGGCTCTGCTAGACGGCCCGAAGGAGGAAGCGTGAACACCGCAGCCGCAGCACGCCTGCACCTCTGGGATGCCAACCCCTACGTGCTCACCAAACGCCAGGTCCGCCGCGGCACCCGGAGGGCGGAGACCTCACGGTTCCACGACGACATCTGGACTCTCACCCCGGCGATACTCCAGCGGCACAAGAACGCGCTGATCCTGAACTTCACCACCGTTCCCGAACGGTTCCGCATCACCGCCAAGGAGCTGTGTTACGCGCTGCTATCCCTTGACTTGCCGCCCGGCGAACGGGTGAGCAACGTCGAGACGATCCGCGGCTATCACGCCGGGGTCAGCCAGTTCCTCACCTGGGTCGACAGCCGCGGCATCCCCACCCTGGCCTCCATCACCGCCGTCGACCTGGACGCCTACAACGACCACATTCTGACTACCGGCCGATCTTCCAGCTGGGCTGCCCAGCTCCGCTACGCGGTCCGGCTGCTCTGGACCTACTCCTCCAAACTCCCAACGGACTCACTCGCCCTCGACCCAGGCATCGTCGACTCCTGGAGACAGGTGGCGACGAGGAACCGACCGCCGGAGAACGCCACACCGCGCATCCCCGAGCAGGTCATCTCGCCCCTGCTCACCTGGGCGTTGATCTGGATCAACGAGCTCGCCGACGACGTCCTGGCGGCGGCGGCCGAATGGCGTCCCCTGCACGCCAACACCCGGCTTAACCGCAGGCGCCGCAACGCCCCCCGCACCACAGGCATCGCCGCGCAGCTCGGGGTTGTGCTCCGCCGCTATCGGATCGAAGGCCGTCCCTTGCCTGGGGGCAAGAAGGGCCAGCCGATGCACAGTCACCTGGCCAGGGAGATCGGATGCACCCCTGGGGCGCTCATCGCGAAGGGCTGTCAGGAACTTCTCACCAAGGCCGCCGCCGAACTCGGAGTCGCCGACACCGCCTACCTACGCACCCCCGCCGCCGCCTTCCTCGACGGAGAGCCATGGATCGAGCAGATCCCCTACGCGGCCATGGAAGAACTCGGCCGGATGCTCCAGACCGCAGCCTGGATCACCATCGCCTATCTCTCCGGCATGCGGGACTCCGAAGTGAAGCACCTCAAGCGCGGTTGCCTGGAGGTCAGCCGGACTGAGGATGGCCACATCTACCGGCGGAAGATCAACAGCTTGGCCTTCAAGGGCGAAGACGACCCGGTCGGAGTTCCCGCGACCTGGATCGTCGGCCAGCCCGTCGAACGCGCCATCCAGCTCCTGGAACAGCTCCAGCCTCGCCACCAAGACCAGCTCTTCGCCATCCTGCCCGGCTCCCGCGGCCACCTGCGCACCAACGCCACCGGCGCCAAGAGCACCCAGCAGACCAACAACGACCTCGCCGCTTTCACCGACTGGATCAACGACTTCTGCCACCAGCGTCAGCGGCGTGACGGGATTCCCCTGGTCAACGGGCAGCGTTGGAACCTTACCACCAGCCAGTTCCGTCGCACCCTCGCCTGGTTCATCGCTCGCCAGCCCGGTGGTGTCATCGCCGGAGCCATGGCTTACCGGCACCATCGCCTCCAGATGTTCGAAGGCTACGCCGGCACCTCCGCCTCGGGATTCCGCGCCGAAGTCGAAGCCGAAGAAGCCATCGCCCGCGGCGAGCACCTCTGTGACCTGGTCGTCAACCACGACTACCACCCTCTTACCGGCCCCGCCGCAGCGGAAGCCGAAACCCGGCTCCTGGACTTTCAACGCCACGTCACCTTCGAAGGAAAGATCATCACCGAGCCGCGGCGGCTCAAACGGGTGATGGACCGGCACGATCCGCACATCTACCCCGGCCAACACGTGACCTGCGTCTACAACGCCGATCGCGCCCTCTGCCGCCGCGACGACCCTGCCGAAGGACCGTCGCTACCCGACTGCCAGCCCCTGGCCTGCCGGAACGTCACTCTCAGCACCGACAACCTCGACGCACTCCGGCACCACCGCGCCCGCCTGGAGCGCGCACTCGGCCGAGGCGGGCTCACCGCCCCATACCTTCGGCATCGGCTCGAACAACAGCACGCCGAAATTGGCGCCTTCCTCGATAAATACACCTCAGCGCCAGCACGGGAGACCACGTGAGACGGCAACTGCCCACCGATGCCCAGGTCGCTGCCGAGATGGACCGAGTTCTCGCCGAGTCCGCGAAGAACGGCCGTCACGCCACCATCGCCGCGGTTGAGCGCGCCCTCGACATCCCCCACGCAACCTTCGACCGCAACTACCGACAACTCATCGACCAGTTCCAGCAGCAAGCCCGCGCACAACACCTCGCCTCCGCGCACACCGAGCCGAACAGGCCCCGCACCGATCCAGAGGAAACCCTTCAGCGGCTCCGCCGTGACAACGAAGACCTCCGCCGCCTCCTGAAGATCTACGCCGAGTCCATCCGCCAGCTCACCCTCAACAGAGACGAACTCCACGCAGCCCTTAATGCCTCAGCCAAGATCACTACTCTGCCGACTCGCAGGGACTAGTAAGTGCCCGTGTACAAACTGATCGTCAGGCGACTCGGGAGAGGCGGATCGCGCGAGCCGTCGTCCCATGAGGATGATCATCGCCCACAGGACCATGGCCTCGTGGTACTCGGATAACCGTTCATAGTCACGTACGCACCGCCTGCGCTGGGAGATCCACGACAGCGTCCTCTCCACCACCCACCTGCGAGGCAGGACCACGAAGCCGCTGACATCGTCGCTGCGTTTGACGATCTCCAGGGTGAGCCGGACGTGTCGACGACTTCTTCGTTACCGTGGTCAGCTGCCTTCCCGCTGACACCGTGTCAGGCAGTCCGCTTGAACCCGAAGGCATGGAGCTTGTGCCAGATCAGCGCGTAGTCATCAGTGCTGACCGCCAGCGGTGCCGCGGGCAGATTGTCGCCGAGTACCTTGCCCGTCCTGTCGTCCAAGGCCAGGTAGAGAGGCTCGGCTCCCTGCTCTTGCTTGACCTTGAGGTAGGCGATTCCACCGAAGGCCGACTCGACCGACACCTCACGCTGGTTTTCCACAGTGGGGACGAGGAGCTTGCCAGTCCTGGAATCGATCAGCGTCAGTGGCTCGTCGCACAGCACGGTATCGCTGTCGGCGTCGAAGGCGGACGTCGCGCATCGCACCCCCACCGAGTTCGAAACCTCGAACCCGCCCACCCGCTCACCCGCCATCAGGTCGTAGAGCGAGTGAGTGGAGGACATCCCGTCCGACTGCCAGGTGAGCAGAAAGTCGCCGACGATGGTTCGGCCCTGCACATCTCGCGGTAGCCGCCAGGCCAAGCTCCCGCCCTTGGACAGGTCAAAGCCATGAACGACCGCCGCCTCCTCGTCCAGGAGCATCCCCCTCGGCCAGTACACCGCCTTGTCCTTGATGACGCCGAGCAAGGAGTTTTCTTCCTCGGCGCCGATCGGCAGGGCGACGGCCTGTTCGCCTGCGAGGGTGGACAGTTTGGACACGTTGCTGAGACCGGCTCCGTCCGCCTCGCCTTCGGCGGCGTAGCCACCGATGAAGAAGGTGCCCTGTCTGCCGTCGCCGTCCTCTGGCGAGCGCCAGACCTCCGAGCCTGTCTCGTCGATCACCAGGTCGGACACCTGGCTGGACTCGGCGGTCAGCCCCGATGCGGCCAGTTGCCGCCGATGCCGTACCACTGCCACCGGTTTGCCGTGATCAGTGTCCGCGCGCAGGGTCGCGTCCTCGTCTTCGATCGGAATGCTCTTGAGCTCTTTGCCCGTGGCGGCATCGATCACCTGGAGGGCGAAGGTGTCGGCGGCCCGCCCAAGTACGGCGAAGGACTTGCCGACGGCGACGGCGTCACGGATGGAGCCGAGGGGCAGCGTCCACGCCTGCTCCGTCGCGAGTCCCGGCAGAGCGGGGCCCTCGTAGGCGCGTCCTGCAGGCGCGGTTGTGGCCGCAGCTGGCGCGGGCCCTCCAGGCGTCGCTGTCGAGCACGAGCAGAGCAACAGGACGATCAGTGAAGCCAGTAACCGACTGGGCATGCATGGAACGTATGTCCAAGATCACCCCTTGTCAACGCTGTCAAAGTCGGCCTCCTCGGAGGCCGATCATTTTGTTAAGGGGTGATCCACCAGTCTCAGGAGCGGACAGCGGACGATCCTCAACACCCCGAATAATCATGCCCCTCGCCTTTGTCAGGCCGAAGGCGTACCTGTCGATGCGGGTCGCGGCCTGGGCTCTCAAGCGCTGATCATCGGTGATGACAGGGCCGAGTGTCAGGGCCGTCGGCCGAGTCACGCCCCGCACGGTCAGCGATCCCTGCACACTGGCGCCTTCAGCGGATCGTTCGACATCCCGGCTGCGGAAGACGATCTCAGGGTGCGCAGCTGCGTCGAGGTAGTCCAAGGACCGGACATGCTCATCGCGCTGCGGGTTACCGCTTTCGAAGCTGGTCGCCCGGATCACTACATCCACGGCGGAGTCGCCGATGTTCTCGGTGATCAGGATCCGGCCGTGATCAACTGTGAAAAATCCTTGTACAGGCAGCAGGCCGAACACCGCACGTGTCGTGAATCGGACCGTCGTCGCATCCGGATCTATGCGGTAAACGCCTGGCGATGTCCCGCGCCGGTGCATGCCATCTGAATCCTCCATCACGCCGACTGCTTCCTTCTGTCGATGGCGGACGGCATGGTTTCCACCGTCACGTGGCCTGAGGAGCGTCTGCGAACGCCTGTTGCCTCTGAAGACAACGGTAGAAAATCCGGCTCACTACCGGAATCCGGCTACGCGCACACCCCGGGTGTAGTTAGGTACACCCGGTGGACCCCGGGTTCGGCGGGGTCGGCCTGGTTGACTCCCATGCCGGCCGGGCGTTCGGACAGGGCATCTCGTACATGTCGGCTGGGCGTTCGGACAGGGCATCTCGTATCCGAGAAAACCATCTACCCGGCGATGGCCCCCACACCCTGCTCCGCCGTTTTGCCCGAGCAGCGACCTGCCGCTTTTCAGGCACCTTTTACCGGGTCCGCCGTGATGGACCGACCGTATCCGCTGACCTGCATTGAAGTGTCCGGAACAACCAAGGCCGATCCTTTGGCCCGCAGGTCGCCGATTTCGACAGCCGTCAGAGGAGGGAGAGGTACGGCAGGCGGTAGAAGATGTTCATGTGCCGACCAAGATTGATTGATTGATAGCATTTCGCCCCAAGTATCTGATCGTAAGGAGTCGTGGGTGCGACCGTCCCGGACATTGGCTGGTCTTCTCGTCCTGCTCGCTGTCCTTCTGGCAGGATGCGCAAGTGCTGACGGCGGTAAGGGGATCGCGATCCCCGACAGTCCGGTTGGCAAACAGTTGCGGTGGTATCTGGACGCCGTGAATCGCACTCCGATCGCTGAGAGCGAGCTGAACGAGCACCTAAGCCAAGATTTCCTCAAGGAAATTCCTCCGCAGAAGTTCAATGAGATCGCCCAGGGCCTGAAAGGGCTGACGGTGGATGAACTGAGCAAAACCGAACCGGCAGCGCTGACTGGGCTGGCATCCATTCCCCTGGGACAGAAATACGACACGAAGATCTCTGTCGGCACTGACGGAAAGATCGACTACTTGCTCTTCGAGCCCAAGTAGCGACACGGGAGTGACGGCTGCACCACAGGGCCGCGCGGTCGTGTCGCGCCTGGCCGCGTCCGCAGGCGGTGGTTACCTGGCCGGGGCGGGTGTGGCCGGTGGCTCCGGCGGAGGTGCGCGCCGATCGCCGATGGGCTCACTTGCCTGTTACGACGGTCCGGACTTGCGGGCCAGAAGGCAGACATGCGGCCTTTTCCGCCCCTCGCCGGGCTCCTCCAGCAGTCGCGCGCTGACGATGAGCCCGGCCTCGGCGAGCAGCTCGGTGATGCGGTCGGGCGGCAGCAGATAGGCGCCGAAGGACACCGGGTGGCCGTATGCCTGCTGGAAATGCAGGCGCTCATCGCCGACATGAGTCCCCAGCAACAGGTGGCCGCCCGGTGCCAGCGTCCGGTGGAACTCGGCGAACACCGCCGGCAGCTGCTCCGGCGGGGTGTGATGGGTCGAATACCAGGCGACGACGCCGCCCAGTTCGCCGTCCCTGAGATCCAGCGCGGTCATCGACCCCTCCTGGAATCGCAGGTCCGGGTACCTCTGCCGGGCCACCTCAACCATCTTGGGCGACAGGTCGACGCCGAACACCGGCACTCCCAGCGCGTTCAGGTGCGCCGCCACATGGCCGGGCCCGCACCCGATATCGGCGACCGGCCCGTCTCCGGCGGCCTGTACGAGTTCGGCGAACGCGGCCAGCATCGCGCGGGTCAACGGCATTGACACGAGTGCGTTCCCGTAGCGCTCCGCGTAGTCGACGGCGACGGTGTCGTAGGACGCCCGCGTGGCGGTCAGGTAGGAGGGTTCGGGCATACGGATCACCGTAGCCCGCTGCCCGGCGCGCGTCGTAAAACCCGGCCGGGTCACCACTCCCGTCCGGTTCCGGCCGTGAACCTGATTACCGACTGTCATTCACCTTCGCCTGTTACCAGACAGAATCGGGGTAAACGATGAAAGGTGCCGGATGCGCCGCCTGCGGGAAGCAGCCACAGAGTTCACCTTCGCGCTGGTCCTGGGGTTGGTCGGATTCGGTGTGATCTTCGGAATGTCCGCACTGTTCGGTCTGCCCTGGCTGGTGGACGTGCTGGCTACCAGCTCCGTCCCCCGCGTCATCGGCCTGCTGGCCCTGCTGGCCCTGCTGGGATTCGCGGTCTTCGTCGCGCGGTTGGTGCGGAAGGTCGGGAAAAGACGACATCAGCCTGCTGAGTGACCTCCGCATATGGGAGTGCCCGGAGGATGCGGCGACTGACAGCAGGGTGAAGGCATGCCCGGCAGTAGGTCCCGATGGGGATCGCTCCACCGCCTGAGGCCCGGACCTGCCGTCGGGGGTCAGGGGGAGCGAGTGCCGGCGAGCAGCCGTTCGCAGGCGTCGAGCAGGCGTTGCCGCTGTGGCCGCGCCCGCTCGCTGAATCCCCGCTGCTCGGCGGCGTACTCAGCCCGCCCTTCGGCCGTCTCGACCCGAATCGCCCGATAGCCGAGCGAGCTCAGGTCGTACGGGCTGGCCCGCATGTCCACGGCGCGGATGTCACGGGCCAGCATGAAGCAGTCGGCGACCAGCTCACTGCTCACCAGGGGGGACAGCTTGTACGCCCACTTGTACAGGTCCATGTTGGCGTGCAGGCAACCAGGCTGTTCCAGCTCCTGCTGCTGTTGCCGCGTCGGCTGCAGCGCGTTGAGCGGACGCGCCTCAGGGGTGAAGAAGCGGAACGCGTCAAAATGACCGCACCGCACGCCTCGCTGCTCCACGACCCCTGCGATCTCTTCCCCGCTGAGCCGTAGCGGCCAGGCGCCGTGCCGTACTTCCGCGGTCTTGTAGACCATCGCCCACTCGTGCAGGCCGAAGCAGCCGAAATACGCCGGCCGTGCCGCGGTGGCGGCCAGCAGCCGCGCGATCCACTCGACGGCGGGCCTGCGCCTGTCCATCAGTGCCGTGGTGTCGAGCGTGGCTCCCCCGGGGGTGTCGAGGTAGTCGCGGCCGAAGTCGTGCGCCCCCTTCAGCACCACCCCGGTGCCCGGATGCCACTGCCGCAGCCGCGTCGGCCGGTATCCGTAGTAGGTGAACAGGAAGTCCTCGATGGGATGGGTCTCACCTCGCGCCCTGCGCGCCAGGTGTGGCGCCGTCCACACCTCGACCCGCTGCCGGTGAGCCTCCGTCCGGGCCCGCCACGTCTCCGGCTCCAAAACCTCCATCGCTGAATGGTATGCGCGGGCCGGTGATGTCCGGCAGGCAGCCCGAACGTCCCCGTCTGGGCGGGGCCGACCTCTACACGCCTCGCCAAGACCTCCCGGACTTCGGGGCCTTCAGGCCCTCCACTTGTCGATGAGGCAGGAGGGGCAGCTCCTCCACGTCCACGGCGTGCTGAAGGGCGTTGTGGAGGGCCGGCCGTTCGGGCTCACGCCCGCGTCACGCCCGCGTCACGGCGCGGTCGCACGGGGCCGGTCAGGATGGGACGTGAAGGCAAAGGTCAGGGCCGCCCCGGCCGCCAAACGATCGCCGTAGGCCGCCCCGATGGGAAGGAGGCAGGTATGTACGGCAAGCGATGCCTGTCGCTGCTCGGTTCGGCGCTCCTCGCCACCCTCGTGCTCGGGCCGGCCGGAGCCCCCGTGCTCGCCGACTCCGTGAAGGCCGCGGTGGCCGGTGCCTCCCAGGGAGCGGCGACGATGGCCGCAGAGCAGCCCAGCCCCTGTGACAAGGCCTGCCGGCAAGGCTACGGACGGGGGTTCAGTGACGGTTTCGCCGACTGCGTGGACGGCAACAGCTATCGGCACGACTACAACCTCGGCGGCGCGTCCTGGGATCGCGGCTACGTGGCCGGCTACGGCGAGGGCTTCGGCAGCTGCGCGGGATAGCCGCCCGCAGCGCGCAGGCCCCGCGGCACACAGGCCCCGCGGCATACAGACCGCAGCGCGCAGGCCCCGCGGCGCGCAGAGGGGCGCCCCCCGGACCCTAGGGCAACGGGTCGATCGTGATGTGCTGGTCGTACTGGACGAGCTCTCCGCCGCGGTCTGTCAAGATGGGCCATTTGGTGCTCCGGGCACACCAGACGACGTGTCCCGCGGTGATGTCCCGTGATCCGTCGAGAATCTCCGCGATCTCTCCGACCTTTCCGTGGGTGAAATCGTCGATCTTCACGCCGGGTGTCGTGACGAGCTCGAACAACTCCACCTGGGTGGATATCGGGGAGATGGACAGGACGGCCGCCAGACCGGTCGCCGGAATGCATATCCCGCCGCCACGGAAAAGGCACATGGCGGCGATGCTCCGCGAGTATTCGGTCTTCGCCACCGCGATGTCGATCAGGGCGCTGACGTCGAGCACCCGGCCGGGAAGCATGCTTCAGGCCCTCCGGCCCCGGCGGCTGCCGATCTGGCCCCATTCCGCCTCGGAGAGCGGGGCGACACCGAGAGCGCCGGCCGCCATGTCGAGGTCTTCACGGTGCAGGCTCCAGCGGTGCATCAAGGTGATGACGTGGGGCTTGTTGCCGATCTCCCGCTGGACGGCGGCGTGGATCACATCGGTGATCCTGCTGCCCGTCGATCGCGCCTTACGAGAAAGCGCCTCAAAGTCTGCTTTATCCAGCTCTATGGTGATGGAGGTGTCGGGGGCGGGTGTGCTGATTCCTTCCAGTCCCTCTCTGGGCTGGAGATGTGCCAGCCACAGGGGGACGGGAGCCGGCTCCTGCACGGCGGCTTCCTGATCAGTCGATTCCGGTGCTTCCGGACCTGCGCCGTCTCGCCAGGCCGGCAGGGGGTGGGCCATACCTCTGACAGTAGCCGTGAATTCCGGAGCCGGCAGTACCTTTCCGTGACTTTGGCGATCAGTCGATATCCCGGAGAGAGGCGGCAGAGGATTGAGAGATCACTTAAGAATCGCCGGACGCCTTCCTGTCCCTTCTCGGTGGAAGCGAGCCATTCTCATTCGGCCTGAGCCATGACATTGGGTTTCCCGGTCGTCCGAGCCGGCAGGGGGCAGGCCGAAGTCCGCCGGAAAGGGGGGGCGCCGTAGGTCGGACATCCCTGCCGTCACCTGAGATGTGACGGTGAGGTTCCTGCACGCACGCCAGGTTCTTCCGGGTGGATTCCGGCGTGTGCGGCTCATAGGGGCAAGGGCCGGTTTTCGACGACGCTCTTCATGACGAGGGTGGAGCTGAGGCGCTGGACGCCGGGCAGGGTGGCCAGGCGCTCGTCGTAGAGCCGCTGGAAGGCGGGCAGGTCGCGGGTGATGACCCGCAGGAGATAGTCGGGGTCGCCGAAGAGCCGCTGGGCCTGCAGGACGTGGGGGACGGCGGCGACGGCCTGTTCGAAGGCGTCGACGGTGGCGCGGTCGGCGGCGCGCATGGTGACGAAGACCAGCGCCTCGAAGGTCAGGCCGAGGGCGTGCGCGTCCAGGGTGGCGTGGTAACCGCTGATCGCGCCGGAGCTTTCCAGGGCGCGCAGGCGGCGGTGGCAGGGCGAGAGGCTGAGGCGGACGCGCTCGGCCAGTTCGGTGAGGGTCAGGCGCCCGTCCTGCTGGAGCTCGGCAAGGATTTTCCGGTCTACGTCGTCCATGCGAACAATCCTTCCCTAAAGGCCCCTAGGGCGAGGAAAACTTGGAAACACATTTCGGACATACAGTCATAACCTTCTCTTCGGGGATGTGTGGGCCCTGAGGTTCCGGGCTCGGCGAGCGAAGGAGAAGTCAGGTCATGGCGATCGCCACCCTCACCGCGTTCTGGGCGGTGTCGTTGATGTTCGTGGTCACGCCGGGGGCGGACTGGGCGTACGCGATCGCCGCCGGGCTGCGGCACCGTACGGTGCTGCCCGCGGTCGGCGGGCTGCTGGCCGGGCATCTGGCGGCCACCGCGGTGGTGGCGGCCGGGGTGGCCGCGCTGGTGGCCCGCACGCCGCTGGTGCTGACCGCGCTGACCGCGGTGGGCGCGGCCTATCTGGTGTGGATGGGCGTGGGCATGCTCACCCGCCCGCCGGCCCCGCAGGCCGGCACGGAGCAGGCGGCCGGCTCGTGGCTGCGGCAGGCGGTCAGAGGCGCGGGCGTCAGCGGGCTCAACCCGAAGGTGTTCCTGCTGTTCTTGGCGCTGCTGCCGCAGTTCACCGACCCGGACGCGGCCTGGCCGCTCCCGGTACAGATCATGGCACTGGGCCTGGCGCATGTGGCCAGCTGCGCCGTGGTCTACACGGGGGTGGGTATGGGGGCGCGGCGGGTGCTGCGGGCGCGGCCCGCGGCGGCGCGGGTGGTGAGCCGCGTCTCCGGTGCCGTGATGATTTCGCTCGGCGGGGTGCTGCTGGCCGGGCAACTGATCACGTAGGGGACCTACCCCGTAGGCCGCGACGGGCTCGTGCGAGGCCGGGGAGGCTCGGCGCGGGAACGGGGAGGGCCGTGGACGACCGGAGACAGCGCCGGCAGGCCGGCCCCGCAGTGCGGGCGCGCATCCGGGCCGGTTTCGACTCCTCCAGCTCTCCCGGGGCCGGGCGGCTCATGCCGGCGGAGTGGCCGGGTCGGGAACGGCGGGATCGGAAGCGGACGGATCGGGAACGGCAGGCACGGAAGCGGATGGGTCGGGAACGGACGGGGCAGAAGTGGCGGGGCCGGGAACGGACGGAGCGGAAGCGGACGGGTCGGGAACGGACGGAGCGGAGGTGGGCGGGGTGGAGGCGGCGGTGCCGCAGGTCCCCGCGGCCTGTCGTAGCCGGGCAAGCTGGTCGACGCCCTGGGTCCGATACTCCTGCAGCTCTTCCGGTGGCGGTACGTACCGCCACGAACCGCCCTCGTAGCGGAAGGCGAAGTCGGTCGTGGCACCGGACCGGGCCGCCTGAACGCGGGCGTCGTCGCCGGTGACCGTGACGGTGGTGATGGCGAACCGGACGTCCGGCACGGGCTGCGGGCACAGCTGGAACAACCTGACGTACTCCTCGCGCGCGACCGCTGCCTGCGCCTGCGCGCTCCACAGGTCCCAGAAGTCCCCGTAGGACCCGCCGGAATAGGCGTCGAGCCCCACCTGGGCGGCCTGGCGGACCGTGGTCTCCGAATGCTCGGAGTCCCGGGCCGCGGGAGGGCTCTTCGACGAGGCCGCCGGGTCGAGCACCGTCGTCACGGACAGGGCCGCCCCGATGAGCAGGCCGACGATCATGATCACGATTACGGCCAGCCCTCGGCCCGTCTCGCCTTTCGGCGGCCGGCCGTACGGCGGCGGATAGCCCACGCGAGGCCTCCGGGGGCTGGCGGGAACGGATGAACGTGATCGTAATGCCCGTCACCTACGGCTGGCCACGGTGATCGTCGGACGTCCGGTCCTGGACAGGCGGGCGGGCGGCGGACGGCCGCTGGGGCGCCGGAGAGGGAAGCCCGGAACGCCTCATGGCCCGGCAGGCCCCATAATGCGCCCGTGGGTGAATCGATCGGCACGGCCGCCGCCGTCTTCGCCGGGACCAACGTGGACGACATCGTCATCCTGACGGTGCTGTTCCTGGCATCCCGGGCGGGTGGCGTCCCCCGTCCCTGGCAGATCGTCGCCGGTCAGTACGCCGGTATCGCCATCCTGGTGGCCGTCTCGGCCGTGGCGGCGCTCGGGCTGACCGTGGTGCCGGACCGGTGGGCCGGGCTGCTCGGGCTGGTGCCGTTCGGGATGGGGGTGTGGGGGCTGGTCAGGAAGGACGACGGCGGCGAGGCGGGGCCGGTGGCCTCGGGCGTGGTCTCGGTCGCCGGCGTGACGCTCGCCAACGGTGCCGACAACATCTCGGTCTACACGCCGATGTTCCGCACGATCGGCCCGTCGGCCAGCCTTGTCACCATCGCGGTGTTCGCCCTGCTGGTCGCGGTCTGGTGCGCGGCGGCCTCCTGGCTCGGGTCGCACAAGAAGATCATCGGCTTGGTCGAGCGCTCGGGGAGATGGCTCGTCCCGATGGTGTTCATGGTGATCGGCGCGGTCATCGTGGTGGAGTCGGCCTTTAGGTAAAGATGGGCGATTCGCCCGAATTTACGACACCCCAAATGGGGATTTACTTCGCATGCGTGAACATTTTAGGTTCTACCGGCACCGGTGGTTCAAAGTGTGGATCGCCATGGCGGCACTGTCAGCCGCGCTCATCGCCATGACAGAGGCGGTCGGCAACCGCGCGGTCATGCCCGCGGCCTTCTTCTACGGAGCGGCGGCCGGTCCGGTCGGACTCCTGGTCGCCATCCACGACCGGACCAGGATCGGCGCCAGCGTCCCGGGGCTCACGCTGATGGGGATGTTCCTCTTCGGCGGGGGCGTCGCCCTTCTGCTCGGCGGATACTTCGACGCCCTGCTCATCCCCGACAAGCACGGCCCCTCGATCCTGCAGGTCGGATGGATCGAGGAATCGGCCAAATGCGTCCCCCTTCTCCTGGTCGCGCTCACCGGCCGCTACCTGACCAAGGCCGCCGGTGTGGCGCTGGGACTCTCCTGCGCGACCGGGTTCGCGATCATGGAATCGATGTCCTACGCATGGAAGAGCGTCGACGACACGGGCGCCGTCAACGCGGGCATGGTGCTGTTCATGCGCGGCCTCGCCACCCCGTTCAGCCATCTCGTCTGGACCGGCCTGATCTGCGCGGTCGCTTTCGGCGTCTGGCAGGCCAGGGGACGGATCGTCATCACCTTCTCGGTCGTCGGGGCCTTCGCGATGGCGGCCGTACTGCACTCGCTCAACGACGGCCTGCTCACCCTCGACATCCCCGGCCCCGCCCGCCTGCTCTTCCTCGTCGTCGCGGCGGAGAGCTACTGGCTGTTCCACCGGGCCACCCGCGACCTGACCCCGGCGCCGGTCCTGGAGCCGGCGCCGTCCCGTGCCTGACCTCCCGCGCGAGCGCCGTACGGACGGGCGGCGTCCGTATGGAAGGACGGCGACCGTATGGACGGGCGGCGGGCCGCGGCCGTGCGGGCGGAGGAGGAAGGCCGGCCGGGAGCCGGGAGGGGGCCCGGCCTACTCGTAGGGCTCGTCCGGGGTGTCGACCTTCACGAGATCCGTGCCGGACAACTGCGGATAGACGACCCCGTTGGGCATCTTGCCGAACGTCTGCGGGATCCAGGTGCCGGTGACCTCGACCCAGGTGTCCGGCGGCGGCGCCTGGATCCCCTTGACCGCGACCTTCAGCGGGAACGCGTCCGCGGCGCAGCAGGCGATCTGCATGCGGGTGACGTACCACTGGCCCTTCTTCTTCGACGGGACGACGAAGCCCGTCAGCCTGACCGCGCGGCCGGTGAGGGACCTGCTGTCGTCGTCCCAGGCCCGGCCGATGAACTCGCCGACCGGCATGTCCACCGGTCCGTCGCCACTCAGAGGGGTGAAGGCGGTGAGGGCCTGGTCGCGCGGCGGCGGCGTCTCGGACCGGGCCGCGGCGAACGAGCCCAGGGCGGGCGGGGCGATCATGAAGATCGCGAACACCGGCAGGCACATCAGCCAGGCCACCCGGGGACCCCCATGCGCGTGGTCGTGCCCGTTCCCGTGCCCCTGGTCCCGCGGGTGCCGCACGCGCTCCCGGCCCCGGTCGTGCACCGGCTCCAGTTCCAGCTCCGGCTCCGGCTCCGGTGAAGGCGTACGGCCGGGCTCCGCGGAGAGGTCACGGGAGTCCGGTGAGCCGTCCCCTGAGTGAGCGTGGTGCTCCGGCGAGCCGCCGTGCGCCCCGGCGCCGGAGGAGCCCTTCCCCGGCCGCCAGGCCTGGATCAGTCCGGCGACGCCGAGGATCATCAGCACCGCCCCGGCGCCGATCAGGAACGGCCGGAAACCGGGCTTCACATAGTTCAGATAGGTCGTGGAGAACGCCGAGATCCGGAGCACGGCGCAGCCGAGCATGATCAGGACCAGGTTCTGGGTCACACGGTTCACAGCAGCAGCCATCCGAAGAGGGCGCTCACCAGGACGGCGAGCACGAAGGTCAGCGGGACGAACCTGAGCGCGAACGCCCTGCCGAACGTGCCGGCCTGCAGCGCGATGAGCTTCAGGTCCACCATCGGCCCGACCACCAGGAAGGCCAGCTTCGCAGTCGGTGAGAACGCGGTCATCGAGGCCGCCACGAACGCGTCGGCCTCCGAGCAGATCGACAGCAGCACCGCCAGCAGGGCCATGACCACGACGGCCAGCCACGGGACCTCGGCCAGCGCGGCCAGCCACTCGCGGGGGACCATGACGTTGAGCGTGGCGGCGGCCAGGCCGCCGACGATGAGGAACCCGCCCGCGTGCAGCAGGTCATGTCGCATCGCCTCGCCGAACCGCGCCCACTTCGGCCCGTCCCCGTGCGGGCGGGAGGGGATCGGCAGCCACTCGCTCCGGCCGAACCGCAGCCAGAGCCAGCCGACCAGGACCGCCACCGCCAGCGACGCGCCGAACCTGGACACGACCATCAGCGGCTGCCCGGGGAAGGCGACGGCGGTCGCGACCAGGACGATCGGGTTGATCGCGGGAGAGGCGAGCAGGAAGGCCAGTGCCGCGGCCGGTGGCACCCCCCGGGCCATCAGGCCGGACGCGACCGGGACGGACGCGCACTCGCAGCCGGGCAGCACCGCGCCCGCCATCCCCGCGACGGGTACGGCGGCGGCCGGGTGCCTGGGGAGCGCTCTGGTCCAGAACGACGCCGGGACGAAAGCCGTGATCGCGGCGGACAGCGCCACCCCGAAGACCAGGAACGGCAGCGCCTGCACGCAGATCGCCACGAAGATCGTGGCCCAGGTCTGGAGTGCCGGGGCCGTCAGATGCGGAGCGAGGGTGAACCGCCCCACGACCAGCAGGACGACGACGAGCGCGAATCCCCACGGCAGAGTGTGTTTCGGCCCGTTGCGGCGTCCCCAGGAGTCCGGGGGGACGGTCTCGTCCTCATCGGCCCAGGGGCTCCGCGGATCGGCTCGAAGCTCGGACATGCCCCATATCGTGGCAGATTCATGGGATGTTCCACGTGGAACATCACAGCTGGGACAGCAGCCACCTGGGGCCGGTGACCATGGCGCCCAGGGCGGTGACCCGCTCGCGCAGGCCCCGGTCGGCGGTGACGACCAGGACGCGCTCGCCGGGCGGGACATCCCGTACGGCCTGCACGACGGCGTCGTCGCCGAGCCCGGGGGCGGAGACGACGGAGACGCCGGGGAGCGGCGAGACGCCGCGGGCGGCCCCTTCGACGACCATGACGAAGCGGGGGAACCACCGCTCCAGGTCCGGGATCTCGCCGGGCAGGTCGCGCAGGCCGCCGGTGGCGAGGGCGCGCACCTCGGCGACCAGCTTGGCGGCGGCTCCGGCGCGGTCCTTCCACCATCCGTGCTCGGATCGGGCGCCGACGATGTTGGCGACGTCGAGGACGACCACCAGGGGGCTGAGCGCCCGGCTGATCGCGGGCCAGGTCTCGGCGAAGCCGGGATGCAGGTTCTTGGCGGCGATCTGCTCGGGAGTGAGCCAGCGCAGGTCGGCGCTCTCGCTGTTGGCCGGGGCCGCGTCCAGCAGAGCGGCGGCCTCGGCGATCACGGTCGAGAAGGACCAGCCGCCGTGGTCGTCGAGGTAGACGCCCTGGACCCGGAGGCCGTCGCCGGTCAGGGCCGCCTCCTCTCCGGCCTCGCGGAGCGCGCCCGTGATGGGGTCCTCGTGGCTGTCGAGCGCACCGCCGGGCAGACCCCAGGTGCCGCCGTGGTGGCTCCACACGGCGCGTTCCTGCATCAGGACGTGGGGCGTTCCGGCGGCGTCGTGGTGGACGGCGAGCAGGCCGGACGCGCCGTGCACGCCCCAGTGCCGATGCCCGCGCTCACAGTGGGCCCATCCATCGCCGTCCTTGGCCGCCATGGATCAATGATGCACCACGAGGTATCGGCTTCTCGGGGGCGGGCCGTACCGCTAAAAATTGGTATGTCGGTATTTCCTGCGATCTCTCGCTCTGCGTGGTCCTCACCCTTCGCTCTGCGTGGTCCTCATCCCTCGCTCTGCGTGGACCCCGGCCGGTGGTCGGACCGGACCGGTGCGGCGGGTCGAGCCGGCCGGAAGCACCGTCCCGGGCGGGCGCCCGCACAGGCCTGACGGCCCGGATCTCAGCCGCCGCCCTTGCTGAAGTGCTGGTAGTCCTTGATGCCCGACCAGTAGCCGCCCCACTCCCAGTCGACCCTCTCGAAGGCCCTGACCACCCGGTCGCCGGGGTTGATCACGCCGGGTTCGTCCAGGGGGCGCCTGGCGAACTTGCGGGCGTTCTTGTGCGCCACCGAGCCGTCGGCGGACAGGTAGGGGTTCTCCCGGGGATTGATGTCGACGGCCCTGCCGTACGCGTGCTGCGACCAGCTGCTGGACCCGGTCGCCGGGCGGCAGTTGAAGGCCGAGGTGTTGTCCGCGTCGATGGAGTCGAAGTCGTCGCCCTTGTAGACGTCGACGAGCTCCATCTTGCGGATCGGCCAGCGCCAGTCGTACAGGCGCCGGAAGACCGTGACGATGTCGTCGGCCGCGTTCTTGTTCACGACCATCTCGCCGGTGTGGGGCTTGTCGTCGAAGCCCCAGTAGGTCATCGTGATCAGCCGCAGGTCGCCGACCGGGACCGGGCATCCGGGCCGCCAGGAGTATCGGAGCCGGTCGCGGGCGACCTTGGTCACCTCGGCGGAGAACTTCGGCGGGGTGGTGGGAGACGGGCTCGCGGTGGGGCCCGGGGTGGGCGCGCCGGTCGCGGGGGGCGACGTCGCGGGAGCCGACGAGGGCGCCGCCGAGGGCGAGGCGGGCTGTGCGGGCTGTGCGGGCTGTGACGTGGCGGTCGCGCCGCACGCGGCCGCCGCCATACAACCGACGGCCGCCGCGACGGTAGCCCGGATGCGTGTCACCAAAGGAGAGCTGCTCACCTGTCGCCACCCCACGACCGACAAAAGGACAAGCCTCCATTGTATTTGACCGGCTACCCGAAGTGATGAGACGGCCCGGTCGTGGAGGGCCGCGGGTCCAGGCGGCCGGTCGGCGCGCCGCCGATTCCCGCCGGGCGACGCACTGCCGATTCCCGTCGGCCGGCCGCCGCGTGCCGGCCGCCGGTCGGCGCGTGCCAACCGCCGGTCGGGCGCCGCGTGCCGGTCGCCGGTCGGCGCCACGACGAGCCGCCACACCGCCGGCCCGCCGGTCCGTGTGGCTCGGCACCTCTCCGATCTTCAGAGACCTTTATCGCCGAACCGTTCTCGTACGGCTTTCGCCCGTATTTAAACCACATTGGCAAGTGCGCCGACATTCTTTAGCTGGGCTTTCTTCGAAAAATCTCGCGCCTGTGTTCGAAGCCGCGCTACAGTCGGGGGCATTGGATCGAACACGGGTTCGGGCCAGGTCTTCCCAGGTGAGGGGTGTGTCATGGCGATGCTCGCGACGCGGCCGACGGCACACGCCCCCGCTCCGAGGACTTCCGGCCGCCGGCATGCGACACGCCGTAGCGCTTTCTACGGAAATCTACGTCGGCCGCTATATCCCGTCATAAAGTCCGAGAGCGTGGACCCCGTGCGCAATCCCTACGCCCCCGGTGCGGGGCAGCGTCCCCCAGAGCTCGCCGGGCGCGACCGTGAGCTTCAGCAGTTCGAAATCGTCCTGGAGAGGGTGGCACGTGGCCGCCCGGAGCGCAGCATGGTCGTCACCGGCCTGCGCGGCGTCGGCAAGACCGTCCTCCTCAACACCTTCAAGTCGATGGCCATGCAGCGGCTGTGGGGGACGGGCAAGATCGAGGCCCGGCCCGACCAGTCGATCCGGCGTCCGGTGGCCGCCGCCCTGCACCTGGCGATCCGTGAGCTGGCGCCGAGGCACCGGGCGCCCGAGCGCATCGAGGAGTTCCTCGGCGTGCTCAAGGCGTTCGCGATGCGCGACCCGGCCGCGGCCAAGGGCACCTCGCACTGGTCGCCCGGGATCGACGTGCCCGCCTCCCGGGGCCGGGCCGACTCCGGCGACCTGGAGATCGACCTCACCGAGCTGTTCGTCGACGCGGCCGGGGTGGCCACCGACCTCGGCGTCGGCATCGCCCTTTTCATCGACGAGATGCAGGACGTGCAGACCCCCGACGTCTCGGCGCTCTGCGCGGCCTGCCACGAGCTCTCGCAGAGCGGCGGCCCGCTGATCGTGGTCGGTGCCGGCCTGCCCCATCTGCCCAGTGTCCTGTCGGCCAGCAAGAGCTACTCCGAGCGGCTTTTCCGCTACGCCAGGATCGACCGGCTCGACCGCGAGGCGGCAGACCTGGCCCTCATCGCCCCGGCCGAGAGCGAGGGGGTGGCGTTCACCCAGGAGGCCCTCGACGCGCTCTACGAGGCCGCCGACGGCTACCCCTACTTCGTCCAGGCCTACGGGAAGGTCGCCTGGGACCTGGCGCTGCGCAGCCCGATCACCGTCGACGACATCCGGGTCTCCGCGCCGGAGGCCGAGGAGGAGCTCGCGGTCGGGTTCTTCGGCAGCCGTTACGAGCGCGCCACCCCCGCCGAGCGCGACTACATGCACGCGATGGCCACCATCGGCGACGAGCCGGTGGCGACCGCCGAGGTGGCCGAGGGGCTCGGCCGCAAACCGTCCAGCCTCTCCCCGGCCCGCGACAGTCTCATCAAGAAGGGCCTGATCTACAGCGCCGAGCGCGGGCTGATCGCGTTCACCGTCCCACACTTCGGAAAGTTTCTGCGTTCCCAGCCCGTCTGAACACATGTTCGATATAGTGTGTGAGAGTCTCCTAGACCTCTATATGGCTCTCTAGTGGGGAAGCTAGAGAGCCATATAGAGCCGAATCCTGCGTGCTAGAAAAATCTACGGGTCTCTAGCGTCATGCCGATACAGGGATAGATTCCTGCAGAGGCCCGATCTCGATCGGCCGTCCGGCGGCGTCGACCATCGCCACCCGCACCGCCGGATGCCGGCCGCTCAGGTAGATCGCGAAGACCACGTCCGCCGGGGCGCCCGCGTGACTGTGCCCCGGATAGACGAAGAACCGCCAGCAGAGCTCCCGCCAGCTGTCGACCGGGTCCGTGCTCGACAGAAGCCTCTCGTGCGACCGCCAGGCGGCGCTCGAACGCAGGCGGCTGAGCGCGGTCGCCGGGTCCAGCGGGCGCTGCTCGCAGGGAGCGCGGTGCCGGAGCCGGGCGGCGGCCTCCTCGATCTCCGGAGAGAGCGCGGCGAGCAGCAGCAGCCCGCCGGCCACGGCCGGTAGCTGGGACCAGGTGAGACCGGCCACCATCGTCCAGCCGGGGACCGGCGGAGCCCAGACCGTTCCCACGGACATGGCGGTCAGCACCATGGTGCGACCCAGCGAGCGCAGCCCCACCGGGATGGCGCTGACCTCGCCGAAGCAGCCGCAGCCCACATCCGGCCGGCGGCGGCGCAGCTCCCACAGGACGTAGGTCGACACCGCGAAGAACGTGGCCGCTCCCCACCGGAACAGGGAGTGGCCGGTCGCCATCAGGCCGACCAGCAGGATCACCTCTCCGGCCGCACAGCCGAGCAGGGCGGGCACGCGCCAGTGGTCGACCACCAGCGCCGCCGGTCCGAGCCTGCTCAGCGCGTTCGGTTCGGACTCGTTCATGGCCGTCCGCACCTTGGCGAGCGCGCCCGCGGCCAGCAGCGCGCCCAGCGCCGGCAACTGCGCGGCGGCGATCGTCGTCAGCATCCCTGTCACCCCAATCCGACCCGGGCGTTGAAACACCCCTTGGTCAGGTCCCCGCCGAGCTCCACGAAGGCGGTCGCCGACAGCTCCACGATCCGGCCCCGTGGCGAGGTGCCGCACTCCAGGCACCGGTCGCAGAACCGGCCGGCCAGGCAGCCGCACGCCACGATGGGCAGGACCGAGGTGCGCCCGGCGCACACGTTGCGCACGTTGAGCACCGAGCCCAGCGCGAGATAGGGCAGGCCCGTGCACGACACCCCGGCGTCCTCGCAGTCGGTGTCGGAGCGCTCCAACATGGGGTAGGCCGCTCCCTGCTCGTCGTGGTCGAAGGCGTCCGACCAGGTGGCGGTGCCCGAGATCCGTGACTGCGCGCCGCTGTAGCCGGGGGGCGGTTCGGGGACGGCCGTCCACCGGTAGGGCGGTTGCGAGGTCGCCGGCAGCCGGGCCTGGGCCACGCCGTTCTCGCGGACCCCGATGGCGTCGAACAGGTAGCCGGGCTCGAACTGCGGGTGCCGGACCCTCAACCGGCCCGAGGCGCGGTAGGGGATGACGACCGTACGCCGCCCCCGGTGCGGTCCGCAGTACAGCTCCATGGTGCGGTCCCCGGCGCCGGAGCCGACGGACTGGATCACTCCGGTGATCCGGGTGATGTCCGCCCAGATCCGGTCCACCACCCGGCCCGACCGCAGTGCCCGGATGATCACCTGGGCGCCCAGCGGCAGGTCCGCCGGGGCGACGGCCTCGCCGCGCCATGCTGTCGCCCACGGCGCGATGACGAGCCGTTCCTCGCGGCCATCGGGGGTGTCGATGACTATCAGGTGCGGGCTGACGTCGAGGATCTCGCCGGTGACCGACTGGAGGAGCTCGCCGTCGCTGGAGACCGCCCCCGGCTCGTCGAGGGTCCGGCCAAGCGCGGCCGCCGCCAGAACGCGGCGGCGGTCAACGCTGCGGTACGGCATCGCCACTCCCCATATTTCGGTGAGGTTTCCCCGTTAGCGTCACACGCTTGCCGGGGTCTCGCTGTTCGCTTGCGGCAATAACTCCGGCAGGTGTCCGACCCTGTAGCAAAATTCCCACCCCTGATACAACGCGTTGCCTCCCACTTCAGGACAGACCCGTACTCAGTACCCCGCCCATCTGTGATCACGAGGCTGCGCCGGTTTTTGCCGTTGAGGGGACGAAATATAGGTTCCGGTTCAGCCGAATTATGGGCTCCGGCTGCGATTCTGGCCACGAGACGCACCCTGACCACAGGTTGGTGATCGCGGTGACCGGCGGGACGCACGAGGAGTTCCGCGAGTACGTCGTTGCTCGCGGTCCCACGCTGCTGCGCGCCGCCTACCAGCTCACCGGGCATCCCAGCGACGCCGAGGACCTGCTCCAGGCGGCGCTGGTCAAGACGTACCTCGCCTGGGACCGGATCCAGGAGCGCGCGGCCATGGACGCCTACGTGCGCCGGGCGATGGTCAACATCAACATCTCCTGGTGGCGGCGGCGCAAGCTGGAGGAGTACCCGTCGGAGGAACTCCCCGAGCCGGTTCTCACGGGCGGCTACGGCTACCTGCCCGAACGGGTGGAGCAGGCCCTTGATCGGCTGCCCACGCGCATGCGGGCCGCGATCATGCTGCGCTACTACGAGGACATGACCGAACCGGAGATCGCCAAGGCGCTGGGGATCAGCGTCGGCACGGTCAAGAGCACGGTCTCGCGGGCGATGGCCAAGCTCCGCGGTGACCTCACGATCCCGGAACAGCGGCAACTGGAGCCGCAGGCCTAGAACGGCCCTCGGCGCGTCCGCCCGGTGATCGGTTCGGGCCCGGCCGCGCTCGATGCGGTCGAGGGAGGGCTCTCCGTCATTCGGACGGCGTGAGCTCGGCCCCCGCCGTGGCGCATGGCCGTACGGCGTCGCGGATGATCCTGAGCGTGTCGAGGAGGGTGTCGAGCTGCTCGGCGGAGAGAAGGCCGGTGAACCAGGTCTCGATGTCCGCCAGGTGCTGGGGGAGCACCGCGCCCAGCCGGTCGGTGCCCGCGTCGGTGATGGCCGCGTAGGACGCCCGGCGGTCGCTGGCACACGCCTGCCGTACGACCAGCCCCTCGCGCTCCAGCCGGTCCACGACCCTGGTCACCCCGCTGGTGGACAGGCTGGTCTGCGCGGCCAGGTCGCTCATGCGCAGGCGCTGACCGGGCGAGCGCGCCAGCCGGATCAGCGTCTCGAAGTCGATGTCCGAGAGCCCGACCGCGGTGAAGGACAGATGCATCTTCGCAGACAGGCCGGTGTAGGCCTCGGCCAGAAGACCCATCGCCGTCAGCCGGGAGTCATCAGAGGGGATCACGTTCACACTGTATCCGACGATAGTTGACGCGCGGAATATTCCTCGTGTAGAAATCTGTTGTCGCAAACATCCGTACGGCAAGCACTTCATCGGGAGTAGACATGATCACTCGGACCTGGGAAGACCTTCAGCTCCCCGCCCCCGGCACCTTCGCCCTCGACGTCGCCCACACCCGGATCGGCTTCATGGCCAAGCACATGATGGTGAGCAAGGTCCGCGGCAGTTTCACCGACTTCTCCGGGACCGTCGCGATCGCCGAGAACCCCCTGGACTCCTCCGCCGAGATCGCGATCAGGACGGAGAGCATCACCACCGGCTCCGCCGACCGTGACGGCCACCTGCGCAGCGAGGACTTCCTCGCGGTGGAGAAGTTCCCCGAGATCACCTTCCACACCACCCGCGTGGTCGGCTACTCCAGCGGCGAGTTCACCGTCCTGGGTGACCTCACCATCCGTGACGTCACCAAGCAGGTCGAGCTCACCGTCGAGTACGGCGGCGCCGGCACCAACCCGTGGGGCCAGGAGGTCTGGGGTTTCTCCATCACGACCGAGATCGACCGCGAGGAGTTCGGCCTGACCTGGAACCAGGCCCTGGAGACCGGCGGCGTCCTGGTCGGCAAGAAGGTAAAGATCGAGATCGAGGGCGAAGCCAACCCCGCCGCCTGATTTTCATGATCTACTCGGACTCCCTCCCCGGGCAGGGAGGGAGTCTTCATCATGTCCGCTGGTTGAGATTTTACGTCTTGCATCGCAAGAATCCCCAGGTTCTCCACCGCTCCCACCTGCAAGATGTGGACCTTGTCCACAGGTGTGGAGCAAGTTATCCACAGATGGTGGATAACTCAGCTGTTTCTGTTCTCGGCGACGCGACCGGCAATCGCTTTGCTGCCTTGGCAGATGGCCGGTACTCTGTGCTGAGCCACACGGCAACCAGGAGGCTTCGCCTAGTCAGGTCTATGGCGCCGCACTGCTAATGCGGTTTGGGTCTACAGCCCATCCGGGGTTCAAATCCCCGAGCCTCCGCAGGTCAGAGGCCCTCTCCCAGAATCTTGGGAGAGGGCCTTTCTGATCCCTGAAGGCGTCGTAGTTGCAGTCCTAGTTGTAACGGGGGCTCAGAGTTTTCCCCAGAGTGCCGAGGCCAGCCGCTCTCCGGCATCGCGCATGAGGGGTGTGGACACGTGTGTGTATCGCTCGGTTGTGGTCACCCTCGTGTGTCCGAGGACCTCCTGAACGACGCGGATGTTCACACCCTGCTCGATGAGCAGCGTCGCGGCCGCCTGGCCCGCGACGAGACCGGCGACCTGATCGCGGCCGATGAAGGCGCCCCGCCGCAGTGGACGCTGGACAGCCTGACCGCCGCCGCCCGCGCGGCGGGCATCCTCATCGCCCGCAGCCAGGTCCGCCGGATCCTGCGGGCGGAGAAGGTTCGCCGGCGCCACACCCGTTCCTGGGCCACCTCGGCCGATCCGGACTTCGCCCCAAAAGGGCCGCGATCATCGGCCTCTACACCCACCCGCCGGCCACGACCACGGTGATCTGCGCCGACGAGCTGGGGCCGGTGACCCCGCGCACCTGCCCACCCGCGCCCGCCTGGTCGCCCGCCGGCCACCGGCACGACAGCCCGCAGTTCCAGCCAGTCCTGGAGGCCATCCGGGTGCCTCGGATCGGTCCCGGCCGACCGCGGACCCGGCCGGACAAGGTCCGAGCTGATAAGGCCTACGGCTCCCGCGAGAACCGTGCCTATCTGAGCAGACGCGGCATCGGCTGCACGATCCCGGAGAAGGCCGATCAAGTCCGCAACCGCAAGAAGCGCGGTTCGCGAGGTGGCCGGCCGCCGAAGTTCGACTACCGCGAGCGCCATGCGGTGGAGTGCGGGATCAACCGGCTGAAGAGGCACCGAGCCGTGGCCACGAGATACGACAAGTCGGCCGTCCGCTATGAGGTGACCGCGCTGGTCGCTGCCACCAACGAGTGGCTGTGACCAGCACTCTCGCGACAGACCCTCAGGGTCGGCTGATCATGGCAAACCGGAGGCAGGGTCCAATCCCGCCTTCCAGCGCTTTTGTTCTTCGAGCCAGTGCACGTAGCGCGGCGAGGCGGCACGCAGGTCGATGCTGAGGGGGTAGGGGTCGTACTCGTCCAGAAGCAGCCTGCGGAGGAATTCGACCATGCCGCAGGGGAAGAGTGTGAAGTCCTCGCGGGTGTGTCGGCCGCAGACCAGGACGGGCCACTGGTCGGGGTCGGGGTCGGTGGTCAGCCAGCACAGGATGTCGGAGCCTGAGGTGACGCCCCAGGCGAGAATGTGGTCCGGGTCGATGTCGAGGCCTTCTTGACCACCCAGCATCTCCCAGGTGTAACGGGCGTTCTCCGTCTCCTCCTCGAAGGTCCCGGGATCCCACTGGATGTACTCCTTGGGCAACGGCATGAGGATGACGACCTCGTCGAACGAGCCGGCGCCATAGACGGACATGAAGGCCATGTAGTCACGCGGGAACCGCGTGCCCCACCGCGCCTCTGCTGCCGACCAGTCGATCTCCTCATCCGCGCCGAGATCCGCAGGAAGGATCTCGGTCAGCGCTGCGATACCCGTCGGGTCTTCCACGGCAATCCCTTCGACGACGTGGCCGGGAGTGTACGAGGTCGCACCGACACAACGCCGCAACGGGGTCAGATACACCAGCGACTGTGACCAGCACTTTCGCAACAGGCTCTAGTGCACTTCCCCTCGTAACGTGGAGACCGAACCAGGAGAGGTTTGGTCGTGGCAGCAGTCACGCGGCGGCGCTTTGATCGGTGCCAGTGCCTAACGCTCGCCCGGAGTGACAACGCCGGATTCGTACGCTAGGACCACCGCCTGGACCCGGTCGCGCAGCCCGAGCTTTGTCAGGATGCGCCCCACGTGAGTCTTGACCGTGGTCTCCGACAAGAACAGCTCGACCCCGATCTCGGCGTTGGACGCGCCTCGGGCCAGGCTGAGGAAGACTTCACGCTCGCGCTCCGTGAGCACCTTGAGCACGGCGTCCGGGTCGGTGTCGGCCTTCGCGACGAGCCGCCCGATGAGCCGCCGGGTCGTGGCGGGCGCGATGATCGAGTCACCCCGGTGCACGTGCCGGATCGCAGCGATGATCTCCTCACCTGGCGCGTCCTTCAGCATGAACCCGCTCGCACCGGCGCGCAGCGCGGCCAGGGCGTGCTCGTCGAGATCGAAGGTGGTCAACACCAGCACCTTCGGCGGGCCGTCCAGCCGCTGGATCTCCCTGGTGGCGATGACACCGTCCATTCGGGGCATACGGATGTCCATCACCACCACGTCGACGCGCCGCGACTCCAACGCCTTCAGGGCCGCCAGGCCGTCAGCGGCCTCGGCGACCACCTCCATGTCGGGCTGGGACCTGACGACCATGGTCAGGCCGTTGCGCAGCAGCTCCTGATCGTCGACGATCATGATCCGGATGATGGGAGACTCCTCGGCTCATAGGGCAGGGTGGCCGACAGTTCAAAGCCGGCGCCGAGGCGTCTGCCGGCCTCCAGGGTGCCTCCCACCATGCTGAGACGTTCGCGCATCCCGGTCAGCCCGACGCCGGCCTCTCCGGCGGGCGGCCCGGCACCGTCGTTCGTGATGGTGATGTGCAGTCTGTCCGCGCGCCAGGCCAGCGTCATGTCGGCCGCGGCCGTCGCCCCCGCGTGTTTGATCACGTTGGTCAGCCCCTCTTGGATGACGCGATAGGCGGTCAGGTCGACGGCGGGGCGCAGCGGCAGAGCGTCCCCGACCTCCTGTACGGCGAGCCGTACGCCCGTATCGCGCACCTGGTCGAGCAGGTCGGAGAGGTCGCCGAGGCCCGGTTGCGGAGTGGTGCCGCCGTCGGCGCGTAGCACGCCCAGGAGCCCGCGCATGTCGCGCAGGGCCTCGCGCCCGACCCCGGCGATGGTGGCGAACACACCCGCCCCGGGCGAGCCGGGGTCGGACAGCCTGCCACCCTCCGCCTGGCTGACCATGACGGCGAGCGAGTGGGACACCACGTCGTGCATCTCGCGGCTGATGCGGTCGCGCTCCGCCCGCGCCGCCTCTTGCCGCTCCCGCGCACGGTCGGCCTCTGCGCGCTCGGCCTTCGCTCTGAGCTCGGACAGGAACAACATCCGGATCCGGCTGAGGCGGCCCAGCGACCATAGGCACGCCGCTGCGGCGAACAGGCCGACCGACAGCCCGATCCGCCACGCGACCAGTTCGTAGGAGCCCGAAGAGCCGCCCCACGAGGCCGGATTCCACAGACGCGCCAGGACCAGGACCACACCCATCAGGGCGACGGCCAGGCAGACCAAGCTGGGCAGCAGGCCGAGCCGGCCGGACGCCGTGTAGAGCAGCAGCCCGAAGACCAGCGTGCTCGGCAGCAGCACCGCCGGATAGTAGGCGCCGTCCGGGTCGTGCAGGGGCGGCAGCGCCACCAGCAGCAGCATCGCCACGGCGGCCAGTCCGTACGCCGCCAGCGGGCGCAGCCGACGCGGAACGACGCAACCATGCAGCACCAGCAGGCCGAGACCCGCGAGCAGGCGGAGCGACAGGGGACTGTCCGAGGCCCGGAGCAGGCTCAACGAGACCAGGCCGAGCGGCAGGACGAGCAGGACGGCGAGCATGGCATCGGTGCTCACCTGATGCCGGTTGAGAAACGAGTCCATCACGGCGCCGGCAGGGGACGGGGACTCTCGCACGCCTACCATTATGGTCGGCGTGCGTGAGCGAGGTGCCGGCGGCGGGAGAGGTACGCCAGCGCGGCCACCGCCAGGGCCACACCCCACAGCGGCCACAACATCTCCGGCAGCCAGGCGCCCAGCTCGTCGGCCGCCCCCGCCGGGCCAACCTGCTCGCCGGTGAGCTTCTTGCGGACGTACATCAGTCCGGCGGAGGTGATGGGGAGGGAGACGGCCAGAGCCGAGTAGGCCGGCAATCGCGCCGGAATCGGCCGCCCGCGCAGGAACGGCACCCAGCGCGGCCAGATCTCGCCCCACGGCCGGACCAAGCCGACGGTCAGGACCGCGCCGACGAGACCGAGCGTGCTGAGACCGGCGCCGATCGAAGTGATCTCGGAGATGTAGGCCAGGAACTGGTCGCTGATGCCGACGGGCACGCCCAGGAGCCAGCCGAAGCGGGTGACGGCGTAGACGACGGGGACGGCGACCGCGACAGCGGTCGCATACCGCCCGATCCGTAGCGCGCCGGCGGCGCTGCCGGGCCGTCCGGGCCCTCCGATCAGCGCGCGCGTCCCCAAGAGCATCAGGCTGACGCCGGCCGCCATCAGGATGAGCAGGTTGACGCTCGGCCACGTCAGCATGGTCGCGATCATCGAGAACTCGGCCTGGCCGACGAGCGCGGCAGCCAGCATCACCGGCAGGTACCCGGCGGTCATCATGATGCGCACGTCGGGCAGGAGCACCGCCAGGCCGACGCCGGCCACGACGGCCACGACGGCGGGGGCCCGGTTGAGCGGGCCTCTGGCGGCGAGCACGGCGACGACGCCGGCCACCAGCGCCGACATCGCCAGCACGCCCCCGCCGGCCGCCGCCGGAAGAGGATCGAGCAGGGTGTTGCCCGCGCCCGCACGGCTGGCGTCGAACGGATATCCGGGCCCTCCGAAAGCCCAGAGCAGGCCGAGGGCCAGATAACTCGCCGACCAGACGACGATGATCAGGACCGGCACGATCGTACGGCGGCTTCTTGGAGGAGAGGTGTTCACCCTGCCCAATCTGCCGTCGCGGCGGTGCCCCGCACATCGTCACCGGGTCTCGGCCGGCTCCTCCGGAGGTCGCGACGGCGTCGTCCCAGAGGAGGACCTCACACCGCGCATCGCCGCCGGATTGCAGGCCCGCGTTCTGAGTCCCTGCCTCACCGACAATGCGGCCGCCACGTTCTGTCAGGGCCTGTACGGAGTTGAGATCAGAAAGATTCGCCTGCGCGGTGGTTCGCTGTCCTGGTAGGCCATCGCCATGGCGCGTGGAGAGCTCACCGATGATGAATGGGCTTTGTCGATCCTCACCTGCCCTTGGGTGAGCGTGGCTCGATCCCGGACCTGCGGCAGCGGTTCAACGCCGTGATGTGGCGGTTTCGTACCGGCAGCCCGTGGCGGGATCTGCCCGGGCAGTATGGGCCCTGGTCCACCGTCTACGACCGGTTCCGGTCGTGGGCCACGGCCGGCGTCTTCGAGCAGCTGATGCAGGCCATGATCGCTGAGGCCGCTGCGCGTGGGCAGGCCGGCCTTGACCTGGGCAGCGTGGACTCCACCAGCGCCCGCGCCTACCACCACGCCGCCGGAATGGTCCTGGACGGTGAGCTGCTCAAGGCGCTGAAGTAGGCCGCCGAACAGGAAAAGGGGCTATACCCAAGGGGCAAAACACCCAGAACGGTGAACCCGGTGGAGACGGGGACGAAGACGAACGCCGGCGGTTACGACGACGGCGCCGAACACGGCTGACGGCAGCCAAGCCGGGCCGCTCTCGGGGTGGACTGAGCAGCAAGGTCCACCTGTCGGCCGACCGGCGCTGCCGTCCGCTGTCCTTCGGGCTGCCCCCGGGCCAAGCCGGAGACAGCCCGCAGTTTCGCGCCGTCCTGGCCCGCATCAAGATCCGCCTGCCCGTCGGCCGACTACGTACCCGCCCGGACGCGGTGGCCGCCGACAAGGCCTACTCCTCCCGCGCCAACCGCGGCTACCTGCGCAGACGCCACATCACGGCCGTCATCCCCGAGAAGACCGATCAGGCGGCCAACCGCAAGAAACGTGGCTCCCGCGGCGGCCGCCCGGTCAACCATGATCGAGACCTCTACAAGCAGCGCAACACGGCGGAACGGTGCATCAATCGCATCAAAGAGTGGCGCGGACTGGCCTTCCGCTTCGACAAGACTCCCGAGAGCTGTCTCGCGGGCCTTCATCTACGCGGAGCCATCTTGTGGGGTCACGTCCAGTGGCGTGGTGTACGAGTATCCGGTGCCGGGGCTGGGCCGAGGGTGATGCCGGGATCGGGGTCGGGGGTGGCGTCGGGGTCGTTCGCCGTCAAACGGCGCGGCGCCGTATTGGGGTCGAAGGTCAAAAGCGCAGCGAGAGGTGGGTGGAGTTGCCGGGGCCGCCCTTTCGTGCGGCGCCGTACCGGGTGGAAGGTCAAAAGCGCAACGAGGGCAGGTGGGGTGGCCGGAGGCCGCTTCATCCGCGCGAGCCGGTGTCTCGTGGTCCGGGGGGCGGTGCTCAGGAGGAGCCGGCCGATGGGCGGGTGGGAAGGCCTGGTGAGGGGGTCGGTGGTGGATCGGGCGAGGCAGAGCGGGCGCCGATGAGCCCCGGGAGCGGTAGTGGTCAGGAGTTTTCCTTGATCTGTTGGGATTGGCGGTCCATGGCGCCGCTAATCCCAACAGATCAAGGAAAACCCCTGCACCGCCCCTCCCCGGCCCGCGCAGCGGGGAGCACTCCGTACGGCGCCGCACGAAAGGGCGGCCCCGGCAACTCCACCCACCTCTCGCTGCGCTTTTGACCTTCCACCCGGTACGGCGCCGCAGAGATGGGTCGGCCCCGGCCACCCCACCCACCCTCGCTGCGCTTTTGACCTTTCATCCCGTACGGCGCCGCGCGGATGGACACCCCTGAGCCGGAACGGAGGTGAACGGGCACTGCTGTCGCTGCCCGCCACCGGCGGAACCCGTACACCACATCCGTGGACGCAACCTCAGCCGCCGTACCGAGGCCGCACCGCCGTTCGGTCAGCCTGTGTCTTCCCTGAAGTACGGACGTCGCCGTTGCTGCCACCACGGCCAGTCAGGTGAGGCACGAAGGTCCGGCGATGTCCGGGCGAGAAAGCTTCTGTCGATGGGGAGTACCAGGCTGTAGAGGTACGGTCTGGCCCAGGGGGGTAAGGCGATGAGCGCCTGTTCCAGCCGCCAACGTGGTGCGTCTCCGCAGCACTCAGGACAGATGCACCCGGGACCGATCCGGTCGACACTTCCGGGAAGAACCGCCTGCGTCCAGGCCAGCAGTGCCCCGGCCACCGTGCCCGGCCGCATCTGCGTGTGCTCCAGCGCGATCACTGCCGCCATGGGGCGACGTCCGAGCCCCGGAACCTGATGGATCGAAGCTCTGTGGGTTCCGCACATCGATCCCCGTGCGCGGACCTCCGAAGGGCGCCTACGCGGCATGGCCCTTTCTGATCAACGTCATGAGCTGATGATCGCACGCGGGGAAGAGGATCTCCAGACTCGGCCCGTTGGACTACCGCCCTTACGATCGCCTGGCGGTGGCTGATCTCCGTAGAGGGCTGGGGGCGATCGACGGCCCGGGACCTCGTTCCTCAGTCCCGACCCACCGAATACCTCATCCTCTGGCGGTACGGGCTCGCGTATCGATGATCAGGAGTTGTCGTCCCTGCCTGCTTCAATCCACGTTGAGATATACCGATAGATCCACACGAATCAAACCGAGAAGAGGCTGAGGCTGATGGGAGAACTCATTACGTATCTGCTGGAGAAGGTCCATGACGATCCCGGGCGTTGGATGGTGGTCGACGGTGCGGCCATCAACGGCGAGGAGATGGCCCCGTGGGAGCAGGAATGGGGGCGGTATGAGGACTGGATCGAGGTCGGCCCCAATGCCCTGGTCTGTGATACTCCCCGGGACATCACAGCGGATGTCCGGCTTGAACTATGGAGTGATCAACCTCCCGCACCTGAGTCGGCTTGGGACCACTCATGGACCGGCGAGATCTTCCTTCGGTCGGGAAAGATCCAGCTCAGGGGGTTCTACAACGGGGAGTGGGGCGTGCACGAGGTTTTTGACCTGGGTCACCGGGATGCCACCTGGCTCGTTCGGGCACAGCACAAGACATTGGAGAATGATCGGGAGACCGACTTTCCTCGCGACATCTACCGAGCCGATATCTACAAGTTCCAGTTCTGGCGGCCGATCCTTCAGCAGGGGAGCTGACTGGCAGTCACAAGAGGGACAGGGGCGGATCTACCGCAGAGCACTCCGAGTCCGGATGTCGTGCCCGTCGCGTGCCCGTCAGGAGGAAGAACAAGAGAGACTCACGGGGAATCACGGTCGCTCGACCCGCTCCCCCGAAGGTCAACGTTTCATCAGGTCAGTGCCCAGTCGCGATAGAGGCTTCCCAAGCTGACAGCACAGATTTGCTTCCATCACTCGCCTCAACTCCAACAGTTGTTGATCTTGACGCTGCGCCACAGCGATGGCAGCATCCAGCCACTATGACTGTCGACTCCTCAAATCCGAACGAGCAAAACTACAAGCCTCTAGCCTTCATCCTCATCTTGTTCAGCTCCATCTTTATGGTCATGCCGATCCACGTCGTGATCAAGATGAGTGAGCCCGGGCTGCGGCAACCGGTTACTCCGGCGTTTATTCCGGTACTGATCTTGGTCGGATTGCCTGCGCTCGGGGCTCTCGTCGGAGCCTTCCTGAGGTTTCAGGGACCTGGTGGCAGACTCTTCGGGATCATATTGGGGATATTTCTCGCCAGCGTGATCCTGATGGCGCTGCTCGTTTGCTTGATTTTCTACTCCGTCGACTGATCTGCCCCAGGGCCTCGACCCACCGAGGGCGGAAGAGTTGCAATACAGAGCCGTTCAGGATAGACCACACGTTCTCTGGTCGACCTTGCGCATCCGGAACAGCCCAAGGTCGATCGTGTCGTGTTCAACCTCGCGTGATATATGCGGGATGATCTTCTGTGATCATGACCGGGAAGGGTGCTTCCGCCCTGGCGAGAAGCCCTATCACTGATTGGAAAGTAGCCCTCTTGAAACCCACTGGTGGACGAGATCGTGATCCTCCCAGCGATCCCCGCCTTTGGACGCTCCGCGGCCTGGAGCTTGCGGTGCGCCTTGAGTAGCGCCCGGCAGCTCCTCCCCGACCAGGGCGACGACGCCACCCGGACATGGCTACTCAGCCGCGAAGCCGAGGAACTGGCCGCCCCCGGTGACGGCCCAAGTGGGTGACCTGCTGCCCAGGCCGAAGAGACCTACGGCCGAGCGAGAGCTCATCGGGAACGCGCCCGGACCCGTTTCCTCGACCCTGGCCGCATGGCCGCCTTTCCGCCCAACGGATGTCTCAGCCCCGGCCCACCGAACGTCGTGGATAGGCCAGTCATCGTTCCAGCACGGACTCAATCACCGCGCTTGTCACGGCTGGCAGGCGTTCGCAGCGCTGCCAGTGGGGCATGGTCCGAATGCTTGTCAAGACGCTGAGGATATTGCCGAAGCGCCTCGTTATGGCCCCCTTGAGTGCTCTTGCTGGGCTCTCATCCTGGCGTTTGGATCTGGAGGGTGCTCTTCTGTGGTGCGTCACAAGCGGGGGTTCCAGACGCCTCACCCGTGCCGCCGCCTGTTCTGCCCGGCCCGGTTCTCTCGTAGTGCGTAGGGCATCGACCTGTGCTGTCTGCCAAGTGAAGGAGTCGTGACCTTGACTGCGCTGACCTACACCATCCTTACCGACCCGACATCCCTGGAGGCGTCAGTGGACGGGCGGTCTCCGTCCACGGGGACGATGTATCTGATGGTCACCAACACCAGACGGACGGTTCCCTGGTTGAGGATCGAGGTGAAGGTGCCCGTCGGTGACGGCGCCGGCCATCTCACCCGGGACATCAGCACGATCAAGCCGAGGGGCGAGTACACCGACACCCAGTCAAACCCCCAGGCGGACACCCAGCCGGTGATTGTCCAGCCGCAAGGCGCCAACGTCTTCCAGGTCACCTCCCAGAGCGGTCGCATAGAAGGTTTCGCGCCTGGTGACTACATGGTGCTGACACTGGAGAACGTCACCGTCGCTCCCACTGCCGGGGTGGCCGTGCTGATGGTGACCGAGATCATCAAAACCAATAAAGGGTGGCAGACCAGCCAGGCGGCGGTGCCGGTGGTGAAGGCCGCTCCCAAGGAGATTCCGGCACCGCGCGACTTCCGCCCGGACAAGGCCATGCTGGACGCCGGAGAAGACCTCGCGCTGAGCTGGGATGGGTCCGACGACTTCAGCTACGAGATCCGGTTCCCCGGCGGGCGTGCGGACATCGCCCAGGGCACGCATACCTGGTCGCCGGCCGAAGCCCCGAAGCGGGCTACCACCTACATCTTGGTCGCCACCGACCCCACCACTCAGAAGCAGCACTTCCTCACCACGACCGTTCAGGTGCGCTATCCCGTCCTGGAAACCCTCACCGCCACGACTGGCATCGACACCCCCTGGGTCCAGGGGACGGCGAACAAGGGGCGCGTCACCTTCACCGGCACAGGGGTGGAGATCTTCAACAACTCCGGTGGGCTGGGGACTGTGACGGCCGACAAGGCCGATCTCAACGGCGTCAACACCGAGTGGGTGCAGGGAAGAAGCACCGACGACGGGAAGATCACCTTCCCCCAGGACGGGCTCGACGTCCGCCAGGGAAGCGGAGCATGGGGAACCGTGCACGCCGACAAGGCCGATCTCAACGGCGTCAACACCGAGTGGGTGCAGGGAAGAAGCACCGACGACGGGAAGATCACCTTCCCCCAGGACGGGCTCGACGTCCGCCAGGGAAGCGGAGCATGGGGAACCGTGCACGCCGACACGGCCGATCTCAACGGCGTCAACACCGAGTGGGTGCAGGGAAGAAGCACCGACGACGGGAAGATCACCTTCCCCCAGGACGGGCTCGACGTCCGCCAGGGAAGCGGAGCATGGGGAACCGTGCACGCCGACACGGCCGATCTCAACGGCGTCAACACCGAGTGGGTGCAGGGAAGAAGCACCGACGACGGGAAGATCACCTTCCCCCAGGACGGGCTCGACGTCCGCCAGGGAAGCGGAGCATGGGGAACCGTGCACGCCGACACGGCCGATCTCAACGGCGTCAACACCGAGTGGGTGCAAGGAAGAAGCACCGACGACGGATGGATCAGCTTCCCCAAGGAAGGCCTGAACGTACGCAAGGGGGCCGGACAAGCCTGGGGAACCGTGTTTGCCGACAAGGCCGACGTGAACAGCGTGATCACCAACGAGATCCACGGATCAGGCGAAGGCAAGGGGTATATCCAGTTCCTGGACCAGGACAAGGGCGTGCGGATATTCGGTGGTGTGTCCGCCGGCTGGATACGGGGACTTAGCGATGACGATGCATGGATCCGCTTCAATGAAAAGGGCATATGGGTGCTCAAGAACCAGAACGGCAAGCGTGAGAGCGCGAACGTGAGTTGCGCAACGGTCAATGACCGGCCCGCATGATCACGGTGTGATCAGCACTGTCGGCGGATGACAGGGGCAGGGGTCAAGGTCGTTCGGACGTAGGGTGCTTCACCTTGACTCCTGTCCCTGGCCTGCTCCCAGAGAGGTGGGACGGCGGCGACGGGATGATCGGCCGGGAAAGAGCACGAGGCTACTCACTTCATGATTCGGATGATGTTCGGAATGATCAACGATCTGCATCGAACTGTCTGGAAACATGATCGTCCGAGCTTTTGGTCCGTAGTTTCCGGGGTCGGGGCCAGGCGCTCTAGCACTTCCGACCGGGAATCAAGGCTCTGAGCCGGGTCTCCGTTCCTGCTGATCTCTCCCGGCACGTGCAGCCGGACGCGACCCCGCGCCACTGTTCGCGGAACATGCACGGAATGGAATCGGCGACGTTTTCCAGGTGGCGTTGGAGGTTCCGGAGGTTCGCGGAACGCTGCCGGGGACACCGGGGCCGATACGACGAAGGACCCCGAGGGGATGCCCGGGGTCCTTCGTGTCGCACTGTCAGGGGTCTCACGTCGCGAGCGCTTCCAGGATCCGCCTGTTCGCCATCTCGTGCTGTCCGTCGATGCACCTGGCGTAGGCCTTGAGCAGCACGCCCACCCCGTGCCCGGTTCGCTTGGCGATCTCCGGCGTGTGCACCCCGGCGTTCAGCAAGAGCGAGACCGCCGAGTCGCTGGGGCGTGGAGCGGACATATGCCTGGCTGGGCCGCTATCGACGCCTGTCGCGAGACTGCGAGTACCTGATCACGACCTCGGAAAGCGTCATCTGTGCCGTGACCCGCATGCTGCTCCTGCACCGTCTCGGAGCGCCCCGACCATGATTTTTTCAGCCGTCCTCTACTTGTTGACGTGCTTGTACAGGTAGCCGGTCGTCTTCTTGAGCTGGGCGGACGTGCCGTTGGCGGTGCGGTACCGTTCGGCGATGCCGATGGCCTTCGTCAGCGTGGTGCTGCCGTGGACCTTGGTGGAGCCGTTGTGGACACCGTGGGCGTAGTTGAGCCAGGCGGCCAGCAGTTCACGGTCGAGCAAAGCCTTGGCGGTCTTGCTCTTGGGGGCAAGGACCTTGTAGGCCTTGCCGAGGGAGCCGGCGTCGGTCACCTCGGGGAAGACCTTGCTGCCGTTCTGCGCGAGCGACAGGTAGCAGACGAGGGTCCTGTCGTCCAGCGTCCCCTTTCCGCAGAGCATCTCGGCCGCCCACCGCTTGGCGTTCAGTGGTTTGGTGCCCTTGCCCCGCTTACACGTGTCCGGGACCGGGACCGGCAGAGGGTCGGTGGCCGTGCTGAGGTCGGAGGGGCCGGGTGCCTGGCTTCGCGTCGGCGCCGTTGGGGCATACCAAGACGGCCAGGTAGTACGGGTCGAAATCAGAGCTGGAGAAGCAGGCCTCGCCCACGATCCGCCCGGCGAAGAACGGGTGATCCCGATCGATGCCGGTGTCGAGGATCGCGATGGTGGAGCCCTTGCCGGTCCAGCCCGCCTGGTTGGCCTTGTCCGAACCGATCAGCTTGGTGCTGACGTCGAGCGTCGGCTTGCTCACTTCGTCCTTGTAGATGGCCTTCACCCGGCTGTCGGTCTTGAGTTCGGCGAGGGTCGGCTTGTCGATGGTTGCGACGAGGAACCCGTCGGAGCCGGCCTTGCTGATGACCTTGGTCTCGCTTGAGGCCGCTTCGGCGGTCCTGGCCACATCCGCAAGGCTCTGGCCGTGCTCGATCTCGATGATCGCGCGTACCTTCCCGCCCTTCTGCACCTCGGCCGCGAGGCTCTTGGCCACAGTGGGGTCGTCGGTGGTTGCCTGAGCTGGTGACCCGACGGCCAGCGCGGCCGTCGCGGTGATGGCGAGCACAGCGGTGCTCGCCAGTAGAGACCGTAGTCTCACTGGTCCTCCGAGGGGAGCGGACCGTCCTGAGCTGGACGGGCTGAGGGAGGGGAAGCCATCGGGGGCGGAAGGGGCTGGAACTGCGGAAGCTCAGCTACTCGCCGCCCCTGTTGCCGAAGTCCTGAAATGTCCTCATGTTTGGTAAAAGCGAAGACCAAGAGTAGTCAACGATCATCAAGGTTGACGAGAAAGAAGTGGTCCCGTTATCCGATTTTTCGGACACCCGAAACCGGGCACAGGTCCACTCCACGACCCGGCGGCGCGGGATCACCCCGATGCGGGGCACCTCGCGCGGCGGTGCGTCGTTCCTGGCTCCAGGTGGAGCCCATGCCGCCGTCGCGGCGCACCACGATCCGTACCGTCACTCCGAGCGCATCCTCGGCCCAGCCGATGAACCGGTTCCCGCGAAAGCCCTGGTCAGCCCACACGTGCCGCAACCGTGGGAACCGGTCGACGATTTGGCTGGGGCGGGGTCCGTGGTGGCAGGTGCGGGATCGTGACAACGGGCAGCGTCTCGTCGTTCGCGGCCCAGCACAGGAACGGGTGGGTGTTCCGGCGTCGGGTGTAGGCGTCGGCACACCAGGCGTCGATATCGGCCTGACGGCAGTCGGCGAGGATCTCCGGACGGGATGTCTTACGTCGAGCACTCGCTGCGATCCGGTCGATGCGACGGGTGGAAAGGCTCAGGGCCGTCAGACCCGTGGTCTGACGGCCCTGGTCGGCCGGTTCATGGTCAGGCCTTGTTGAAGATGTTCTTGGCCCAGAGGTAGGAGACAGCGGCGATGCCGACGCACCAGGCGGTGGCGATGGCGGCGCTGTTGCCGATCGGGGTGCCGAGGAGGAGGCCGCGGACGGTTTCCATGATCGGGGTGAAGGGCTGGTATTCGGCGAACCAGCGCAGGGCGGTGGGCATGGAGTCGGTGGGGACGAAGCCGCTGCCGAGAAAGGGCAGCAGGATCAGGGGCATCGGGGCGTTGCCGGCGGCCTCGGGGGTCGGGGACTTCAGACCGAGGGCGACCGACAGCCAGGTGATGGCCACGGCGAACAGGGTGAGCATTCCGGTGGCGGCCAGCCATTCGGCGGCGGTGGCGTTCGGGCGGAAGCCGATCGCCAGGGCGATGCCGATGAGGACGGCCATGCCGAGGAGCTGCTGGACGACGCTGCCGACGACGTGGCCGGTGAGGACCGAGGCCCGGGAGATCCGCATGGTGCGGAAGCGGGCGATGATGCCTTCGGTCATGTCGGTGGCGACCATGACGGCGGTTCCGGTCGCGGCGGTGGCCGCCGCCATGAGCAGGATGCCGGGGACGACGTAGTTGACGTAGGTGCTGCGGCCGCCGCCGAGTCCGTCGCCGAGGGTGCCGCCGAGGACGTAGACGAACAGGAACAGGATGATGACGGGCGTGGCGATCAGCTGCACGGTCATGGACGGGTAGCGGAGCAGGCGCTTGAGCTGGCGCCGGACCATGGTGGAGGAGTCGCGCATGGCGAAGGTGAGGGTGCTCATCGGGTGGCCTCCTTCTGCTGGCCGGTGAGGGTGAGGAAAACGTCGTCGAGGTCGGGGGTGTGGACGCTCATGTCGTCGATGTCGATCGAGCGTTCGTCCAGGAGGGCGAGCAGTTCGCGGATCGCGCGGACGCCGCCGTCGCTCGGCACCTGCAGGGTGAGCGCCTCGGGATCGGCGATCCCCGCGCCGAGGAGGTGGCGAGCGGTGTCGAGCAGGTGCGTGTCGGCGAAGGTGAGCTCGATATGGCCGCCAGGGATGCGCCGCTTGAGCTCTTCGGCGGTGCCTTCGGCGATCAGCCGGCCGTGGTCGAGGAGGGCGATGCGGTCGGCGAGCTCGTCGGCCTCCTCCAGGTACTGGGTGGTGAGGAAGATGGTGACGCCGCTCGCGACGAGCTCACGCACGATCTGCCACATGGAGCGGCGGCTGCGCGGGTCGAGGCCGGTGGTGGGCTCGTCCAGGAAGATCAGGCGGGGGTCGCCGACCAGGGTCATCGCCAGGTCGAGCCGGCGTTGCATGCCACCGGAGTAAGTTCCGGCCGGTTTGCGCGCCGAGTCGACCAGGTCGAAGCGGTCGAGCAGTTCGGCGGCCTTGCGCTTGCCGTCCCTGCGGGGCAGATGCTTGAGGTCGGCCATGAGGAGCAGGTTCTCCTCGCCGGTGAGCAGCTTGTCGACGGCAGAGTACTGGCCGGTGACGCCGATCGCGCCGCGCACGTCGTCCGGCCTGCGGACCAGGTCATGGCCGGCGACCTGGACGGTGCCGCCGTCGGCCGGGATCAGGGTGGACAGGATCTGGACGGTGGTGGTCTTGCCGGCACCGTTCGGGCCGAGCAGGGAGAAGATCGTTCCTTCGGGGACGGCCAGGTCGACGCCGTCGAGCACGGCCTTGTCGCCGTAGGACTTGCGCAGCCCGTTCGCCGCGATGGCCAGGTTCGTCATGGTGGTGCTCCTCGGAGGGTGCGGGTCAGAGGCTGCGGGCGGTGATGTCGCCGTAGGCGGTGGTCGCGTGGATGGTCAGGGCGGCGTCGGCGCCGTCGGTGTTCTTGAGCGCGTTGTGGATCCGGCCGTAGGAGGTGCCGGCGTCCAGGGAGGCCGAGACTCCGCGGGCGGCGCCGATGGAGATCTCGCCGGCCTCGGTGCGCAGTGTGACCGTGCCGCGCACGGCCTCGGTGATGCGGAGGTCGCCCTTCTGGGTGCTGATCTGCGCGGGGCCGCCCAGGCGGCCGACCGAGACGTCGCCGGCGAGGAGGGTGAGGCGGGCGCTCGCGGTCTCGTCGAGCTTGACCGAGCCCTGCGCGGCCTCGAAGGCGACGTCGCCGAGCCGTCCGACGCCCCGGAGCTCGGCGCCGGCCGCCTGCGCTTCGATGCGGGAGCCGGCGGGCAGCTGGACGGTGACTTCGATGGATCCGGAGGCGCCGAGGATCTGGTTCTTCGCCTCCGGGGCCTTGATCCGCAGGACGCCGTCGCCGTATGCGACCTCGGTCTGCTCGGCCGCCTTCACGTCGCGGCTCTTCGAGGCGTTCGCGGGGAGGACCTCGATTACGGTGTCGGCCCGGTCGGCGGCGATGAACCGGATGCGGCCGGCGGGGATGTTCAGGATGGCGGTCACCGGGGTGGGGGTGTCGAACTTCTGCATCGTGCTCTCCTGCGGCTCGTTGTTTCTGATGTTGGAAACGCTACGTTGCATTCCAGAATGACGCAACAGGTTCGTTGCGCTCAATCAGAGTTAATGCAGGTCAGAGCCGGAAAATCGTTGCACTGGCTTTGAATGTAATGCAACAGCGATGTCTTTGCGCGTTGCAATGGATCGAGAGTGAACGCTATCGTGGCGGCATCGGGGGTCACGGAGGGGACCGCGATGCCGGCGGGCGGCCTCGCCCGGCGGGAGCGCCGGCAGATCGTGCTGGGGCCGGCCGGCGGCCTCGCCTGCGCGGAGATCGCCAGACGCCTCGACCGTCCGGCCTTGACGATCACGCGTGAGGTGATGCGCAACGGCGGTCCCACCGCCTACCGCGCCGACCTGGCCCAGCGCGCCACCGAACGCCGCCCCCGGCGCAGGCCCCCGCGCCACCGAACGCCCCCCAGCGCAGGCCCCCCGCGCCACCGAACGCCGCTCCCCCGGCGCAGGCCGCCTACCGCACCACCGAACGCCCCCCGGCGCAGGCCCTCGCGCCCCGAGGGCCGCCAGCCTGGAGAACATCGCCCGCTTCGTCGACTCCGTCTCCGAGAGCATCGCCCGTGCCGCGGAGCAGGCCCGCGAGGTCCTCCACACGAAAGTCGAAGCCCACGAGCCCAACGACCAGTGATCAAGAGTGTGGCCCGGCTCCGCCGTGTTCCGGTGGCACCCCTCATGGTCGTTACACGGCGGTTCCGAGGTCGAGACGGCTGTCCATGGCGAGGTGGAACCGGCCGTAGGGGATGACGTGTGCCCAGAACAGCGAGGTCAGGGCGCGCCGGTCTTCGGCGGCGAGCTTGTTCGCCCAGGCCGGGGCGCGGAGGACGGCTTGCAGGAGCTGGGTGTTGATGAACACCGGCGAGGATCGGAGCAGGCGGAGGGCGAGCATGGAGACTTCGGCGTGCTCGTGGTCGGCGCCGCTGAGGACGCCTTCCCGCCCGTAGAAGATCTTGTCGTTGGCGGAGTTCCGGTTCTCGGCGACCTGCAGGCCGCTGTTGACCTCCCGCCTGAGTTGTTCGTCGGCGAGGTGGCCGGCTGAGCCCGCCCGCACCGCGAACGCGCCCGGACTCGCTTCCTGGACCCCGGCCGCATGGCCGCCTTCCAGCTCTCCACCTACGTGCGACCTGGCGATGAGCACCACGTCATCGAAGCCGGCCGGACCGCCCTGTCCGCTGCTGCCCAGGAGAACGACCGCGAGAAGGCCGCGATCGTTTACGCCGACATCGCCCAGCCCCAACTCCGGATCGGCGACATCGCCGAAGGAATCACCTGCGCGCCGCTCCCTGGAGTCCGCCCAGCGCAGCGAATCCACCTGGGGGCTGGAGCTTCTCGCCACTGTGGAGACGGCTTCGGCACCCCACACCGATCACGCCGTTCGCGAGTTGCTCGGCGACATCGCCGCTATGCGCGCCCCAGCCCACCGAACCACGATGCTCGCCGTTACGAGGGGTCCGTCAGATCCAGCACCCCGACCGTCTGGCCTCCGCTCTTCTCGCCTGTGAGCTGGAACCCGAGCTTCTGGTAGAAGCCCTCGGGGCCGCCCTCTCCCGGCTCCCACGTGACATACATGTGCGTGCCACCGCGCCGCCTGACTTCGGCGGCCACTGATTCGAAGGCGAAGCGACCGACTCCACGTCCCTGCGCGTCGGGTGTCACATTGAGCCGCCACAAGCCGGACCGGAAATCGATCCCCTTACCGTCCCAGTCGATATCGAGGAAGGCCATGAGGAAGCCCACGGGATGGTCGCCGTCGAAGATGAGGCGTGGCCAGGCCACCCCTGGGTGGACGTAAGCCTCGGCCAGCGACTTCGCCACCGGTGAGACGAAGTGTTCTTGGTCGGGGCGGACTTTCACGGCGATAGCCGTCTCGATATTGGCGGGGGTAATGGGCGCAAGGCGGAGACTTTTAGGCATATGAGAACCATATGGGCTGGTTACGCAGGGCCTCGTGCAGACAGCGCCCCCGGCGCGAGCGACGCACCGCTGAGCCTGACTCGGTGCCCATGCCCTGAACTCACCGTACGGGATACCCGCGGAACGATCTCCTGCCCTGGGCGGATGGTCGAAGCTGTTCAGCCTGATCGTGAGCATGGAACAGCTGAGAACGCCGGCCCGAGCGCAGGACGGTCTGCCCGGTGCAGGTTCTCGCCTCGTCGCGGCGGAGGCCTCCCGGCTGAGCTGCGGCGACAGGCTGGGAAAGGCTCCATGAGATGACCCGGCCGTGATCGCCTCAGCAGGGCCAGGTGGACGCACTCACTATGTAGGAGGTGTCCTCCGACTCCGGGTCGAACCAGACTTCGAGGTTGCCCTCTGCGTCCTCGGCCTCCTTGACCACGCACCTCGGCTCGTATGGAGAGCGATCCAGGCCCGTATAAACGAACGCGGTCCGGCACGCAGGAGCAGAAAGGCACGCCGCCTCTCCCCTGCTGAACCGGCCGGGCGGGCCAAGGCGGGCCGGTTGGCGTTCTTCGACCGTCTCGGGGAGCATCTCTGGGGCGGCTGACAAGCGTCTTGCGGAGGATCCGGACGTCATCCGCCGGCACCGTATGGATCACACTGGTCAGAATCTGCCAGCAGGGTCCGCGTCAGGTGTGAGGGGTGGCGCGGTCGGTGAAGGAGGCGTGTGGACGAGAGCGTGTCGTTGGCCCAGCTTGCCCATCGGCTGGAAGAGGTGGTCGGTGAGCTACGCGGCATCCCTGTCGACGTCGAGCGGCTGGGGGACAGCGAGCTCGTCCGGCAGCAGATCGCGCAGGCCACCCAGTCGGCGAGCGAGCTGCGCGCCATGCATCCGGTGGGCTCGCGGGAGCAGGGCCGCCAGGAGCAGAAGAGCAGGCGCAGCGTGCTCGACGAGCTGCGGCGCGGCATGGCGATGCGCACGATCGTTCACGCGAGCGTGTTGGACGACCCCCGTAAGGCGGCCCGGATCAGCGAGCTGCATGCTGCCGGTAACCTGCACCGGGTCGTCGACGAGCCGATCCAGCAACTGCTCGTCTTCGACCGCACGGTGGCGTTCCTCCGGATCACCCCCGTCGCCTACTCGCCGGGCGCCCTGGCGATCAGGCAGCAGAGTCTGATCACCATCCTCATCGACCTGTTCGAGCGGACCTGGGCCAAGGGCAGGGAGGTCACCGAGCCGACGCACCGGCTGACCCCGCGCGAGCGCGAGGTGCTCGCTCTGATCGCCGAAGGGCGGTCCAACAGCGCCATCGCCCACGCGTTGTCGATCACGGAGGCGGCCGTCGGTAAACACGTGGCCAGCGTGTTCGTCAAGCTTGAGCTACCCGCGACCAAGGACGACAACCGGCGGGTGCTGGCGGTGCTCGCCTATCTGCGCGGGGCGGCGAGGTAGTGCCAGGCCGACCTCATCCTCGCCCCAGCCCCCGTGCAGACGGAATCCGGTACGGACTTCAATGACGTCATGCAACGAATGACTGGATTACTGGTTGGCGCGGTCTTCGGCGCGGTCTTCGTCGTCGTCAACGCGCAGAGCCCGCTGAACACCGTGGCCGTGAACATCCTGCGGGTGGCCGCCTGCCTGGGGGCCGCGAGTGTCCTCGCCATGTGGTTCGCCTCAGCCCGGAAGGAGCGGCCCACCGCGGGCCCGCAGCGGAACATGTTCGGCCGTGGCTACCTGATCGTCGTCTTCGCCGAGGTGATCCTGCTCTTCGGCGGAATCCGGGTGCTCACCGCCTGGGAACGTCCTGAGCAGACCAACGTGGCCTGGGTGGCGTTCGTGGTCGGCGTGCACTTCATCGCGTTCGCGCCCATCTGGAAGGACTGGAGTATCGCCATCCCCGGGGTGGTTCTCACCCTGCTCGGCGTCGCCGGTCTTGTCATGGTGTCGACGGCCGCCATCGCCTGGGTACCGTTCGTCAGCGGCGTGCTGTCCGGGGTGGTGCTCCTGACCGGCACCGTCACCTTCGGCTGGCGCGCCATGACGGCTCGGACGGCCTAGCCGGGACGCGGCCGTGTCGCCCAGGTTGAAAGCGGAGATCGATTCATGGTCCGAATATGTCCGGAACGATCCACCGGGATGGCGCATTCGGGGGCTTTAACGCGAGATGTCACGCAGGGGCCGGCCTGTCCGGCCCCTGCGGGAGGGATGTGGTCTCAACGCGGGTGATAGTTGAGCCGCCCGAGGGGCCAGTGTCCGGACAGCCAGGCCGTCACGGCTCCGTACAGGGGTGCGTCCAGCTCGGCCCGGTCGGCCCTCACCCAGGAAGCCACGTCGGTGTCGTAGCCGTCGCTGCGGGAGGGATAGATGTAGACGCAGCCGATCACCTCGTCGCCGGCCGGCTCCAGGACGGTGTAGGTGAATCCGCGGCGCCGAGCGAAGTCGTCCGCGTGACGCCGCAGGTCGGTGAGGTTCGCCTCCAGGGGCATCCCGGCTGCGGGAGGCCATCCTCGCTCCTGGAAGCCCGGGGTCGCGCGGATGTGCTCGATGCTGCCGGTCCAGGCGGCGTGGTCGGCAGCGTTGTGCCGGGGTCCCAGGGGTTCCAGGCGGAACTGTGAGGTGGCCAGGTCCGGGGGGACGGTGAAGTCGTCGGGGACGAGGCCACTGCCGGAGTCCCGGCCCGTGGCCGGCTGATACTGAGGTTGCATCTGGTCTCACCGTTCGGAAGGGAAGGGGCGCCGGCCCCGGGCTTGCGCATGAAGTGCACCGGCACGCCCTCGACCTCGACGCGGTAGTGCTCGTAGGCGTTGATCGCGGCCTCGGCAACGTGCGATGGGGTGGTTTCGTGGCTCATCGTCGCCTCCTGCAACCGGCGTGATCCCGTGAACTGACGAGAGCCGGTCATCGGTGGGTGCAGGCGGCAGCGTAGCTGGCCGGGGTCTGGCAGGCGCATCGGACATCCCCATGGGGGCGGGGATTAGGCGTAGTGCCACAGCGGGGGCACGTCTGGAAGCCGACCTTCCACGATGGCTGTACGGCGGTGCTCAGGCGAGCGCTACAGGTTGCCTGAGAAGGGTGCGCGGGGCAGGGTCGTCGAAGTCCGACAGATACACCTCGTGATGCAGGCCGTTGCGGACAAGGCCGCGGGCGGCCATGAAATCGTCCATCACCTTCAGCGACACGTGCTCCTCGCTGTAGGGGCCTTCGTGCAGCAGCTCCACGCACTGTCCTTCGGTGAAGGTGACCACCTGTACCCGGTCGACCGCCGCGCCGGAGACGCGCGCCGTCTCCCTGGCGGCGTCGGCCGCTCCCGGCTCCGGCGCGCCGGGCAGCGACAGCAGCAGATGCCAGCGCCACTGGTCGCGCGGCGCCTCTGTCCAGTGCTGCTCATCCTCCACCCACCAGAGGCCCTCCAAGGGACCCACCTGGACGTTCAGCACGGCGGCGACCGTATGGAGGGCCCGGATCGCCGAGACGTGTTCGGTGCCACCGGGTTCACCGCGCCCGGTGACGCTCAGGCAGGTCACAGGGCCGCGGTCGACAAGCTGTGGGGTCATGACTGCTCCTCCAGGGGAATCATCAGGTGGGTGACGAGCTGTTCGGGTGCCGTGGTGGCGGGATCCGACACGTACACCTCACGGATCGGACCGTGTACGGGGTGGCCGTGCTCCGCGCACCAGCTCAGCAGGGCGTGGGTGGTGAGCGGGATCTGGTCGTAGGGGCCGATGTGGGTGGCGCAGGCGAAGACGCCGCCTGGCAGCATGTCCAGCTCGGCCCCTGACACCGGCTCGCCGGTGACCAGGGCGACGTCGACCGGAACCGGATCGCCCAGATCGATCGGGAACAGCCCGATCAGCTGCACGGGGAGACCGGGCGCGCCGGTCCCCAGCCGGGCGACGGCCGCCGACGTGGCGCGGCCGATGTCCTGCGGTCCCGCCGCGCTCTCCCTGACGATCGCGACTCTGCGCGCCGGTTCGGTGACGAGACGGATCTGTGTCGACGGGAGTCCCTCGGCCATCACCCGTTCCAGGGTCCTGATGGTCCGGCGCCGCCTGGCCAGTTCCGCCTCCAGGTCATCGCGCACCCCCGCGAGGACGCCCGCGGTACCCGACAGGACTTGACCGATGACCGCGAGCGGCACGTCCAGGGAGCGGAGCAACCCGATCGACAAGGCCTCGCGCGCCTGCGCCGGCCGGTAGTAGCGGTAGCCGGTCTGCTCGTCCACGTAGGCGGGCACCAGCAGCCCCAGCTCGTCGTAACGGCGTAGCTGCTTGACGCTGAGGCGGCCGAGCCTGGCGAACTGCCCGATCGGCAGCAGATCTCCGTCCATGCCCTTCAGCATGGGGTCTGCCCCGAGGGGAGAGTCCAACCCCGGGGTCCGCGCCGAAATTCGGTGGCGGACGGGCCGGCGCTCAGGCACGATCCTGCTCATGGCCTTGGTGGTGCAGAACGTGGCGATCGACTGTGCGGATGCCTATGAGCTGGCCCGGTTCTGGAGCGGGGTGACCGGCCATCCGCTGCATCCGGAGGACGGACCGGGTGACCCCGAGGTCCAAGTGATGCTGCCGGAGGGCCCGTTGCTGCACTTCAACCAGGTGCCGGAGGCGAAGACGATCAAGAACCGGATCCACCTGTGCCTGCGTCCGGAGACCTCGCGGGAGGCGGAGGTCGAGCGGTTGCTGGGTTTCGGCGCGACCCTGGTCGCTGACCACCGGAAACCGGACGGCTCAGGCTGGGCCGTCCTCGCCGATCCCGAAGGCAACGAGTTCTGCGTCCTGCGCAGCGAGTCCGACCGCGCCGCGACGACTGCCTGATCCCGGAGCCGGTGCGCGTTCCGGCGGCGCTCAGTTCGGTGGGGTCAGGTCGACGAAGGCGGTGCAGTTCCCCGGCCACGCGGGATTCCCGGGTGTGCCGGGCGTGGGCTGCACGGTGCACCGTGTGTGAGCGATCTCGCCGATCGCGCTCCGCACCGTGACATGGATGTCGTTGCCCATGCTCGCCAGGGAGACGGCGACCACGCTGCCCGGATAGTTCGCCAGCGACGAGATGTCGACCCATCGGGGCACCGTTCGCAGATCCCGGATCAGTGTCGCCCCGTCGCTCCTGGCGGCTCCGATGAACGTGAGGCTGCCCTGGAACGCCGTGGCGAGGCTCGCGCTGGAGCCCTGCGGCCCCTGCGGGCCCTGCGGACCTGGCAGTCCCTGAGGTCCCTGAGCTCCCTGAGGTCCCCGGACTCCCTGGAGGCCCTGGGGACCCTGGGGGCCACGCAGACATTTGGACTGCTTGCCGTATGCGTTTTTGCAGCCTCCCGGTGTGAGGAACGTCGAATTTCCGGAAGGGCCGCCGAAATGGCTGATCAGAGCCGTCCCGCCATTACGGGAGACCGGGTAGGGGAGGCTGGTGTCCGGCTTCTCCGCGGCGGCTCCGGCCGGCGCCTGGTGTGATCCCGCCAGGAACGCGCTGATTACTGTCGTCGCGACGATCCACGCCCGAACCCGCCTGCCGGGCTGTGGAGAGAGAGCACTCCTGTTGCCGTTAGAGGTCATTTCATTCCGTATCGTCGGTGGTTCCGCTGGATCGGGCTCATATGAAATCACCATGGCGGTGACAGCCGGGAGATATCCAACGGTAGGGGTGACGGTGCGTCGATGCGGTTAACGGAGATTAAATGGGTGTCGCGGCGCGGGAAAAGTATTCTCATCCACCACTTCCGGCGGTTCGCTTTCCGGGCCGGATTACGACTTCGGTCCGAATCATCGAATTAGACGGAATTAATTTACGATGAGGGCGCATGGCCGGGATTCGGGGGATCGCGGCCCGCCGCGGGGCGTCGACGCGGAGCCCGCGACTCCGGGGGGCGACCGGCCCCGCTTCATCGCCTGAGGGGCTCTCCCGTCAGGCCGGGAGAGCCCCTCAGAGGGTCACAGGCGGACCGTGACGTCACAGGCGGACGCGGGGGTCCGCAGCCGTCACAGGTAGACGCGGGGGTCCGCCAGGAGCGGGCGCGACAGCCGTATGGTGATGAACTCGTTGTCGTCGGGCCGGTCCGGCGTACGGCCGGCGGAGAACGGGAAGTTGTTGTCGTCCAGCACGCCCAGCGTCCGGTCGTCGAGGATCACGATGTCCTCGATGGTCTGGAACGGGAAGCGGAAGGTCTCCCCGAACCCGCCCAGGCCGCGCGGGTTGGCCAGGTCGAGCAGGTCGGCGACGAGGGTCTTGCGCAGGTCCCGGTCGCGGGTGTCCACCAGGTAGATGCGCTTGGTCCTGGCCGCGTCCCCCTGGAGGTTGTCACGCTCGATGACCAGGAACCGGTTCCGGTCGACGGCGATCATGTCGCCGATCGCGTTGTCCGAGCTGTCCAGCCGGTAGGTCCAGCGCTTGCCGGTGTAGGCCCGCCTGCGCAGGTCGAACTCGTGCATCCGCAGCGATCCGGACGGGTCGCCGGTCACGGTGCCCTCCAGCAGCGGATACAGCCTGCGGCCGTCGACCGAGCGGGCCATGCCCTCGAATCCCTTGCTCCGGCCCAGGTTGGGCTGGCCGCCGTCGAGGAACGGGTTCTCCGGGGCCTTCACGTCGGGCAGCGAGACGGGGGCCTCAAGCAGCCTGCCGGTAGGCGAGAAGTGCAGCAGGAACGGGCCGAACTCGTCGCCGATCCAGTAGGTGCCGTCGAGGGTCCGCACGATCGACTCCACGTCGAAGTCGGCGCCGGTCAGCTTCCGGTCGGTCCGGGTCAGCGGCCAGGTCACGTGACCGTCGGGGTCGCTCAGGTCGAACCCGCCGAGCACCTCGACCTTGCCCCGCCGGAAGTCGGGCCTGATCCGATGCACCCGCAGCAGGAAGTCGGCGCTGTTGGCCTTGGCGCCGTAGCCGTTGTCGGACAGCGCGTCGAAGGTGCCGTCGTGCCGCCGTACGATGCCGCTGAAGCCCTGCACCGGCTGCCCGGCGAAGGGCGGGGTCACCCCGTTGACCGGCGCCGTTCCGAGCTGGGCCCCCGACGGCTCGCTTCCGGGCACGAACGTCTGGGCGGGCAGGGAGGCGAACCCGGTCAGCGTGGCGCGGTCGAACCCGGGGCGCCAGGGGTCGGCCACCGCGGGCGCGGCCATCGCCAGTGCCAGTACGGCCGCGCCAAGGGTGATCGTCATGCGTCGTCTCATGGCGGCACGCTAGGGAGTCCATGTGAACGGCTGATGTTGCGCTGCGGGCCGTACAGCGGAACACCTGGCAAAACGGAGAAGACATCACATAAGGCGATCGGGAGGAGATATAGGCGAGTAACGACGAAGCCCGCGAAGCCCGCGAGGTCCACGGAGGCGGTGAAGTCGTGAAGTGGACTCTGCGGGGAGGTGAAGTGGACTCAGCGGGGAGAGGGCGGTGAGGCGAGGGATGCAACAGAACGGAGGTCCCCCGCGTCCTTGGGTCGTGGAGTTCACCGATTTCGTCGCCGCGCGGGGGAACGCGCTGTACCGGTACGGCTACGTCCTCACCGGTAACGCCGAGGATGCGGCCGACCTGACCCAGGAGGCGCTGATGCGCTTGGGGGACGCATGGTCCAGGATCCGGAAAAAAGATGATCCAGAGGGGTACGTCCGCACGACCATGGCCCGCCTGCACATCAGTCTCTGGCGGCGGCTGCGCAGGGAACGGCTGGTCGAGGCGGTTCCCGAGGTGACCTACACCGACGATCGCCTCGACGGCGACGTCGGCCTGTGGAAAGAGCTGGAGGGCCTGCCGCCCAAACAGCGGGCGGTGCTGGTCCTGCGCTACTACGAGGACCTGCCGGACCAGGAGATCGCCGAGCTCCTCGGCATCTCGCGCGGCACGGTGCGCAGCCAGGCGGCCCGCGCGCTGGACAAACTCAGGATCCGGATCACCGATCTCGAAACGGGGCGAGTGTGATGACGTACGACAGGAGCGAGGCGGAGCTGGCCCGCACGCTGGCCGGCGCGGCCGACGCCGCGCCTCCACCGGTGGGCGACCTGCTCACGGCGGTTCACCGGCGGCGCGGGCGGCGCACGCGCAGGCGGGTGCAGTCCGCGCTCGCGGTCGCCGGGGTGATCGCGGTGATCGGCGGTGGTACGGCGGTGGCCAGGGGGACCTTCTCCAGCGGGGGCGGAGAAGGACGGATCCTCGCCGACGCCACGGCCACGGCCACGACGTCCGTCGGGCCGACCGGCACCGGCACCGGCAAGATCGCGATACGGCCCGCGGCCGAGGTGTGGCCCGCGGCGGTGACCAAGATTCCCATCAAGACGGCGGACGGCTGGAGATACCGGCCGGTCGCCGGGCTGAGCGCCACCGAGCTGCTGTTGGTCGCCGAGTCCTCCTTCGAGAAGGCCGGGCGGCTGGAGGCATATGACACCGCGGCCCGCCGGAGCACCGTGCTCACCGACACGCCTGCCCCCGAGGGGGTCAAGGGCTATTTCGTGCAGGCCGTCGAGGTGGGATCGGAGTACATCGCGTGGTGGGGGGAGACTCCCAACAACTCCGACAAATGGGCCGATTTCTGGGTGGTGCCCCGGGCCGGCGGCACGGCGAAGCAGGTCGGGCAGGTCACCGGAGACCTCTCCGAGGTGGAGCGGATCGGCGTCACCGCGGACTCCGTCGTCTGGTCGGCGGCCGGCGGGGGGATCTACCGCATGCCCCTGGCCGGAGGCTCCCCGGAGAAGATCGCGGGGACGGACGGCCTCCACCTGATGTCCTGGCCATGGGCGGTTGACGTCGCCAACGGGAGAGAGGGCGAGGGCGAGCAGAAGAACCAGACCAAGGTGGTCAACCTGGAGACGGGGCAGACGACCGAGGTGAACGTCCCGGACGGTGTCCAGGGGCTCCGCTGCGGCCCGGTCTGGTGCTTCGGGAAGGAGAAGGACCAGGAGAACAACGCAAGCGTGGTGCAGCGGGTGGACGGTTCGGACCGCAAGAGCCCGCCGGACCTGAGCGCCTGGGGCGGGGGGCATCACCTCGCCCGCGGGTTCGGACTCTTCCAGGTCTCCGGGGTCGTGGGCCGGGACGCGCGGGGCGAGGAGATCGAGGACGCGCAGGCGCCGTTGGCCGCGGTGTACGACCCGGTCACCGGGACCACGGCCGGAATCGGCAAGCGGGACCCGTCCGGTGGAGGGGGCTACGGAACCGGCACCTCCTCCTCGCCCACGTCGGTCCTCTACTGGGACGAGGGGCAGCGGCAGGTGGAGAAGTGCAGGAAGGTCGACGCCACCTCCGTCCCCCGACCGCCGGGAGAGCCTGTCCCCACGGGGAAGGTCACGTCGTGCACGACGACCGTGGAAGGCGGCGGCAAGGAGTACACGGTCGTGAACCTTCTCGCAGTCCCTCCGTCGGAATAAAGTTCCAGGTATGAGGATCTTCAACAATGTCAGGGAGCTCAAGGCGGCCGTCGGCGAGCATCTCGGCTACACCGAATGGCGCCGGATCACCCAGGAACGGGTCAACCTGTTCGCCGACGCGACCGACGACCACCAGTGGATCCACGTGGACGTCGACAAGGCGAAGGAAGGACCGTTCGGGGGGACCATCGCCCACGGCTACCTGAGCCTGTCGCTGCTGCCGTCATTCATGACGGAGCTGGTCCGGGTGGACGGCCTGGCCATGGGGATCAACTACGGGCTCAACAAGGTCCGTTTCCCCGCGCCGGTCCCGGTCGGCGCGCTGATCCGGGCGGGGGCGGAGCTCGTCGACGTCAAGGGAACCCCCTCGGGTTACCTGTCGAACATGCGGCTGACCATCGAGGCCGAGGGACAGAAGAGGCCGGTCTGCATCGCCGAGACCCTCTCCCTCTACGTCCCGGTCCCCGACGAGAGCTCCTGAGCCAGGATCGCCGCCTGGACGCGGCTGCGGAGACCCAGCTTGTTCAGCAACCTGCTGACATGGGTCTTCGTGGTTGCCTCCGCCATGTCCAGCTCGACGGAGATCTCCGCGTTCGACATGCCCCGCCCGATGCAGGCCAGCACCTCCCGCTCGCGCGGGGTCAGGCCGCCGACCTCCTGCGGCCTGCGCTCCGGGACGGCCGTGCCGAAGGCCGAGATCAGCCGCCGGGTGACCGACGGTGAGATGAGCCCGTCCCCCCGGGCCACCACCCGAACGGCCTCCACCAGCGCGTCGGCGTCGGTGTTCTTGAGCAGGAACCCGGCGGCCCCCGCCCGCAGCGCCCCGAAGATGTATTCGTCGATGTCGAACGTGGTCAGGATCAGGACGTCGGCGATCCCGCTCAGCTCGCGCGTCGCGGAGATCCCGTCCAGCTTCGGCATCCGGATGTCCATCAGCACCACGTCGGGCCGCAGTCCGAGGGCCATGGCGACGGCCTGCTCCCCGTCCGAGGCCTGGCCGACGACCTCGATGTCCTCCTGGCCTTCGAGGATGAGGACGATCCCGGCGCGGACCGCCGCGTGGTCGTCGGCGACAAGGACTCGGATGGTCATGAGATCTCCCCGGTGGGCAGCTCGGCGCGGACACGCCAGCCGTCGTCGTGTGGTCCGGCCTCGATGGAGCCGCCGACGAGGACGGCCCGCTCCCGCATCCCGATGAGTCCCGCGCCCGCGCCGGGAAGCGCCCGCCCGGCGCCGTCGACCGGGTTGTCCACGGTCAGGGTGAGCAGGCCGGGCCGGTAGCCGATCACCAGGTCGGCGACCTTGCCGCCGTGCTTGAGCGCGTTGGTCAGCGACTCCTGGACGATCCGGTATCCGGCGAGGTCCACCGAGGCGGGCAGATCCCGGGCGTCGCCGTCCACCCGGAACCGCACCTCCAGCCCCGCCTCCCGCGCCCGTTCGGCCAGATCCTCCACCTCGGCCACCCGCCGCCGGGTGGCCTCGGCCTCCTCGCCGTCCTGCCGGAGCAGCCCGATCATGGTGCGCATCTCGGCCATGCCCTGGACGCTGTTCTCCCGGATGGACTCCATGACGTTCCGTACGGCCTCCGCGTTCAGGTCCTTACGGGAGAGCACGGCCGTGGACTGGATGGCGATCGCGCTGAAGTGGTTGGCGATCATGTCGTGCAGCTCCCTGGCCATCCGGGCCCGTTCGGAGTCCACCGCCGCCTGCCGGTCCAGCTCCGCCAGCCGCGCGACCTGCTCGGCCCTGGACCGTTCGGACTCGGCCCGGTCGTGGAGCTGCTTTATGATCATCCCAGTGGAGACCGGGGTGACCCCGATGAGGCCGAGCTGAACGACGGCTACGGCGAGAAGGCTCAGATCGCGCGAGAAGAACCAGGCCGCCGTCCCGCCGACGACGGCGAAGACCGAGGTGATGCCGAGCATCCACTTGCCCAGCCTGGCCGGGCCGTACCGGACGGCCGCGTAGAGGTTGTCGGTGAAGACCAGGATCGTGCCCATGGAGGGCCCCAGGAAGCCGTCCGCGACGATGGCCACGAGGCCCAGCCAGAGGGCGGCCATCGGCGAGCTCCGCCGTACCGCGACGCCCAGGCAGCTGACCAGCAGCGGTCCGACGAGCAGGTAGGCGGGCGTCGCCCGGTGCGGGTAGGCGTGGGCGGCCAGCAGGACGAGGCCGCCGGCGAAGCACGCCACCGCCCACAGCGCGTCGTCCCGTCTCATGCCCTCCATCCCATCACCTCCGGCGGGACGATTGATCCGGCTGGGGAAGGGGCTGCCGTACACATGTCGTACACACAAGGATGTAGGCCGGTTCATCACCCTCGACGATGTCCGGCCGGGGGGCGATCGGTGATCCTGGGACCATGATTCTGGCGGTTATCATCGGTTGCGAGATTGGATTCTGGGTCCTCCTCGGGCTGGGGCTCGCCTCGCGCTATCTCTGGGGCATGCGGCGGCTCAGCACGGTCCTGCTGGTCTCGGTGCCACTGCTCGACGTGGTCCTGCTCACCGCCGCCGTCATCGACATGCGCGGCGGGGCGCAGGCGGCCTGGCACCACGGCCTGGCCGCCGCCTACCTCGGCTACTCGATCGTCTTCGGCCACCGGACCGTCAAATGGGCCGACGCCGCGTTCGCCCACCGCTTCGCCGGAGGCCCCGCACCGCAGAAACCCCCGCCCGGCGGCATGGCCAGGGCCCGCTACGAATGGGGCGTGTGGATCCGCATCGTCATCGCGTACGGCATCACCTGCGCACTGCTGTTCGGCCTGATCCGCATCGTCGACGACCCCTCGCGGACGGCCGCTCTGACCGCCTTCATGGGCAGCCTGCTCAAGGTCCCGCTGATCGCGGCGCTCTGGCCGGTGAGCTACACCCTGTTCCCGAAGAAGACGCCGAAGGAGGCCGCCGACGATCGGGACGGCGGCGGGAAGGTCACCAGCGACTCCAGCGCATGACCTCCTCCACAGGCTTGGGGCCCGTCTGAATTGTGTACTCCAGGGCGGAGACCACCTACATAGCCTGCGCGTGCGGTATGCAGAGGAGCCACACGGTTATGCAGAGGATTCGTGTGGCATGTGACTCGTGCGGCATGCGTGAGACATGTGACTCGTGGGGCATGTGACTCGTGCGCCATGCGTAGGGCATGTGACTCGTGTGGCATGTAGGGAACCCGCGCAGTATGCAGAAGACTCGCACGGTATGCACAGAGGACCCGCACGGCACGCAGAGAACCTCGGTCCCTCCCGTTCCATGCAGAGCGACCCCAGCCATGTCCGGCCCTGCGAACAGGCACACCCGGCCGGCATGAACCTCCAGACCGCAGACCCGATCGAGCGGAACGCGCCGACCTGCCCGCAGGTTCGCAGTTCGCAGTTCGCAGTTCGCAGTTCGTGGATCGCAGTTCGTGGATCGCGGATCGCGGATCGCGGCGCGACCGCCGGGGCCTTCACCTGAAGATCCTCCGCGAGACCGTCCCCTCCGCGTCGCCCCCGAAGGCAGCTTCCACCGCACCGGACTCCGCCTGGCCGAGACAGCGACCCGCTGCCCGAGAGCGCTCCCTCGATCCTCCACACCGCCCCTGTCCCACCTGCGTGATCACCCCGGTCCTCCGATCCCATGAGCAGGGGACGTCCGCTCGCCCACACCGGAGAACGCGGAGATCGACGAGCCCGTCAGGGACGCGTCCGTTAAGTGGTTCGAGGCACGGCTCAAGACCCGCTATGATTACTTACGCAGCGAGCGGCCGTAGCTCAATGGATAGAGCATCTGACTACGGATCAGAAGGTTGGGGTTTCGAGTACCTCCGGCCGCACAGCAGGTCAAAGGCCCTCCGGGATCATCCCGGAGGGCCTTTTTCGTATCCGTACAGCAGCGATTTACAGCAACGGCGTCTGCCATCCGCCACTGATCGAGTGCCTTGGGCATGCTCCGCGTGAGAGGCATCCGTCGTGGAGGAGAGGAAGAATGTGACCGGGACCCGCATTCTCTCGTTCAAAGCCTGGCGAGGGGGCCGCTATGTCGGCCTGGCGGAGGTTCTCACCTCTCTGGGTGCCCCGATCGACGGCCACCGCTGGCGGTTGACCATCGACTGGCTCGTCTCCCCCGAGCTTGAAGCGATCACCGAGGCCACGGCGGGCTCGCTGGTGACCACGGGTCGTCTCATCGAACTGTTCAGCGTGGAGTGTCAGCTCATCGATGGAGAGCTTGTCGGACACGGCGACAGCCCATCGGCGCCGGAGGTGAAGATCCGAGCGTTCGACAGCGGCCACTGGGATGTGCAGACGGACAGTCCTGAGCTGTTGGAAAAGATCGTCACGCTCTATCCCGACGCACAGGAGCTCCCCGAGTGGTGAATCCGCGAGACATGCTGCGAAAGACCCTCCAGGAGCGGCGCATCCTGGAGGGCCTTAGGACCTTGTACGGAGTTGAGATCAGAGGGATTCACCTGCGCGGTGGTCTGCCGTCCTGGTAGGCCATCGCCATGGCGCGTGGAGATCTCACCGATGACGAATGGTCTTTGATCGATCCTCACCTGCCCTTGGGTGAGCGAGGTCTGATCCCGGACCTGCGCCGGTAGTTCAGCCGGTAGTTCAACGGTGTGATGTGGCGGTTTCGTACCGGCAGCCCGTGGCGGGACCTGCTCGCCGAGTACGGGCCCTGGTCCCCCCTCTACGACCGGTTCCGGTCGTGGACCACGGCCGGCGTCTTCGGGCGGTTGATGCAGGCCGTGATCTCCGAGGCCGCTGCCCGCGGGCAGGCCGACCTTGACCTGGTCAGCGCGGACTCCACCACGGTCCGTGCCCACTGCCACGCCGCCGCAATGGTCGTGGACGGTGCGGTGGTCAAGGCGTTGGAGGAGGCCGCTGAGCAGGAAAAGGGGCTGCGCCAAAGGGGTACAACGCCCAGGCCGGCGAACCCGGCGAAGACAGGGACAGGGACAGGGACGGGGATGAACGCCGGCGGCTACAACGGCGGCGCCGAATACGGCTGACGGCGGCCGGGCTGGGCCGCTCGCGAGGTGGGCTGACCAGCAAGGTCCACCTGTCGGCCGACCTGCGATGCCGTCCACTGTCCTTCGTCCTGACCCCGGGTCAGGCTGGAGACAGCCCACAGTTTCGTGCCGTCCTGGCCCGCATCGAGATCCGGCTGCCCGCCGGTCGCCCGCGCACCCGCCAGGACGCGGTGGCAGCCGACAAGGCCTACTCCTGTCGCGCCAACCGCCTCTATCTGTTATCTGTGCAGGCGCCACATCGGGGCCGTCATCCCCGAAAAGACCGACCAGGCGGCCAACCGCAAGAAACGTGGCTCCCGCGGCGGCTGCCCGGTCAGTCACGATCCATATCTCTACAAGCAGCACAACATGGCGGACCGGTGCATCAATCGCATCAAAGAGTGGCGCGGGCCGGCCTTCCGCTTCGACACGACGGCCGACAGCTACCTCGCGGGCCTTCATCTACGCGGAGCCATCTTGTGGGTCCGAAGCCTTCAGCCCCTCTGAAGATCAGAAGTCCGTACAGGCCCTAGTGCGACGTTCCTGAATGCGGCCGTACATCCCTGCCCGCCGACCTGGGGAGATGATGGTCTCAGGGGTATTGTCATGCCGAAACTGCTGTACGCGCGTCCGCCGGCGGACGCCGAAGAAGAGCGGCAGATCCGCAAACTGGCCGGGGCCCGCCATGCCCCGGCCGACTGGATCACGCGGGCGCAGATGATCGCCTTCAGCTGGCAGGGGCAGCGCACCAGCGCCATCGCGGCCAGGCTGGGCTGTCACATGCAGACCGTGCGCGAGCGGATCGAGCGCTTCAACGCCGAAGGCCTGGCCGGGCTCGGCGATCGGCCCGGGGCGGGCCGTAAACCCCGGCTCACCGAGATCGAACGCGGGTGTGTCATCGCCCTGGCGCGCTCGGCCCCGCCCGGACGACCGGTTCGCGAAGGGGCTGGCGACCTGGTCGCCGACGACGAGAGCGGTCCCGCGCAGTGGACTCTGGACAGCCTGACCGCCGCCGCCCGCGCGCAGGGCATCGTCATCGCCCGCAGCCAGGTCCGCCGGATCCTACTCACAGAGAAGGTCCGCTGGCGGCACACCCGCTCCTGGAGCGAATCGACCGATCCGCAGTTCACCCCAAAAGGGCCGAAATCATCGGCCTCTACACCCACCCGCCGCCCGGCACCACGGTGATCTGCGCCGACGAGCTGGGACCGGTGACCCCGCGCACCTTCCCGCCCGCACCCGGCTGGTCGGTCGGCGGGCATCGGATCAAGGACCGGCTGGAGTATTCACGCGGCACCGACAAGACCTGGGTCTACGGCGCGCTGCGCATCCGCGACGGCACCGAGCTCACCTTCTGCGCGCCCTCGCGCAACAGCGACGGCTGGATCCAGCTGCTTCAGCAGATCGCCACCGCCAACCGGCGTGGCCCGATCGTCGTCATCACCGACAATCTGTCCAGCCATTTCAGCTGGCGGGTCCGGCAATGGCTGGCCCGTCATCCGCGGATCCGCCAGGTGTTCATCCCGGTCAGGGCCTGCTGGCTGAACCTGGCCGAGGGCTGGTGGCGACTACTGCGCCGGGCCGCGTTCGCCGGGCAGACCTTCGCCGACGCCACCGAGATCGCCTACGCGGTCGCCCTCGCCACCGCCCAACTCAACGCCCACGCCCAGCCCTGGATCTGGGGACGGCCATCCCCGCAGCCCCGAATCCTCCGGCATAAGTTCGTCTACCTGCTTTAAGGAACGAAGCACTAGCGGTACGGGTCGACGCCTTCCGCCGGCGCGAGTTAACCATGAGGCCACGGCATGAGAGTGCACGCATCCGCTGTGTTCTCCAGCGTGTCGACCGCAGCAATGCACACGTCATGAGATGGCGGTGAGTGCAGGCATACAGGCCCATACGACCGAAAACCGCTTGCCTCGCGTGGTGGGCTCAGGGAACGTGGTGTCCATGACGCTCTGACGGACAGCACCCCGCCACTCCGAGATGCCACGGTGCCGACGCGCCCCGCAACGCTGTCAGCCCATACCCCTTTAGCTGTCAGCCCGTACCCTTTTAAGGGAAGAGAGCCTTTTTGTCTCAGCAACACTCCCGGCAGGAGTCCTCGCTGCCGTCCACCACGGCCATGGGTCCGGCCACCGTCGCCGTGTTCGCCTCCCCCGCGAGCTGGATCGAGTCCGACGCCCTCGCGCAGTGCCACCAGGTGGCCGCCCTCGACGGCATGATGCACGTCGCCGCCATGCCGGACCTGCACCCTGGCAAGGGCGCCCCCATCGGCGCCGCCATGGCATCGACCGTGCTGTACCCGTTCCTGGTGGGCTCCGACATCGGTTGCGGCATCGCCGTGTTCCCCATGAAGCTCAAGCGCGCCGTACCCGAGAAGCTCGCCGCCCGCTTCCCCGACCTCGATCGCGCGCTGGATCCCGAGCAGGATGCCGACGACCCGGCCTGGGACGTTGTGAAGGGCGATATCCCCGCCGGTCACGTCGAGGGCCTCGGGACGGTCGGCCGGGGCAATCATTTCGTCGAGCTGGCGCGGATCGGGACCGTCTTCGAGCCGGGCCACGCGAGCCGTCTCGGACTCGCCGACGGCGACCTGGTTCTCATCGTCCACAGCGGTTCCCGGGGGCTGGGCGAACGGATCCTGCGGGCGCATACCGCGGTCCACGGTGCGGGCCCCGCCCCTGATCCCGGCGCCTACCTGGCGATGCATGACGACGCCGTACGCTGGGGATCGCTCAACCGGCGGTTGATGGCCGCCCGGGTCGCCCATGCCCTGGGGGCCGAGCCCGCCGAGCCGCTCGTCGACCAGTGCCACAACCTGGTCGAGGTCCGCGACGGGGTCTACCTGCACCGCAAGGGAGCGGCGCCGGGTGACGGCCGCGACGTGCTCATTGCCGGTACGCGAGGCACCCCCTCCTATCTCGTGGCCGCCCACGCCGGGCCGGACGCCAATCATTCCGTCGCGCACGGCGCGGGCCGCAAGATGTCGCGTGCGGACGCCCTGCGCCGGGGCCGGGCCAAGCACACGGTCGAGGAACTGCGCCGCACGCCGGTGGGCTCGCTGGTGGTGTGCGGAGACCGCCAGCTGCTCTTCGAGGAGGCGCCGACGGCCTACAAGCGCATCGAGCAGGTGATCGCCGACCTCGTCGACCATGACCTGGCCACGCCCGTGGCCACCACGGTCCCTCTGGTCACCTACAAGACACCCGATCTCGGATCCGCACCCCAGCGGGACCAGCGCCGCAAGCGAGGCCGGCAGTGAGCGTCCACCTGCTCCTGTCAGCCGGGCGCGGCCCGCAGGAGTGCGCCTGGGCGCTGGCCCGGCTGCTGCGCCGCCTGGAAGCCGATGCCACCCGGCAGAACCTGGAAACCCACCGGGCCCAGACCGTTCCCGGCGACCGGCCCGATACCTACCGATCGGTCCTGATCCAGATATCGGGAGCCGGTGCCGAGGCGTTCGCCGCCTCGTGGACCGGAACCCTGTGCTGGCAGGCCCCCAGCCCATACCGGGCTGGCACAGGCCGGAAGAACTGGTACGTCATCGCCCAACCGTGCCAGGTCGACACCCCGCGCACGACGTTCGCGGAGGCGGACGTCGACATCGTCGCCTGCCGCACCGGCGGCCCCGGCGGTCAGCATCGAAACAAGGCCAGCACGGCGGTACGGGCGACCCACCGGCCCTCGGGGATCGTCGTCGTGGTCGACACCGAGCGGCAGTTCAGCCTCAACCGCCGCATCGCCATGCGGCTGCTGCGACAGCGCATCGAGGACGGCGACGCGACGGCAGGGCGTGCCGTCACCACCGCTCGCTGGCGCGTCCACGATGAGCTCGTACGCGGCAACCCCACCCGTATCGAACGTCCGGAAATGCCGGAGCAGGACCTGGCTTCGCAGGGACAGACGCGCCGACGACCGTGACAGTCCGCCCGACCATGCCCTGCCGCGGAAGGAGAATCGCACCCGACAGTATGAGAATCGCCAGCGCAAAAGCACGCACGGTAAGGACCTGCCGGCACGATCGCGGTACCCCGGCGCCGTGAGCAGCCCAAGGAAGCTCACCGAGAGTGGACGCAACTGTGGAGGCCCCCAAGCCTGGAGCACAGGGCACAGGGCACAGGGCACAGGGCACAGGGCACAGGGGCACAAGAAGCAGTGCGGAACGATGCGAACCAGTGAACGCCAAAAGTCCAGCTCAGAACGCCTTCTAAGAGATCACCGCAGGTCGGTCACCATGGCGGATCAGATCTCGATGTTCTGAGCTGCCAGGCTCCTGAACCGCGGTGATCTCGCTGTAGTCCTCCTCAGGACACAGCAAGGTCCCCGAAATCCGGAACGATTCAGTCACTGGCGTTCGATTGGATGGGCGTATGACTGCTCAGGATGTGGCCCGTCTGCTGCCCGGTGTCCCGATGCTCCGCGACCTGTGCCGGTCCATGGCGGTGCTGGAGGCCATCCTGAGCCCGGAGTGGGAGAGCCGCTACCACTCCTTCGACGCGGCTTGGAGCCCGAGGGAGGAGATGGCCTCCATGCGCAACGGCTCGGGAGATGAATACTCCGTAGTCTTCTCAGCGATGGGTGCGTACATCCGCGGCTTCGATCACGAGTCGGTGATGAGTCCGTACGCCAACGACGGGCCGTGGCCGGGGGTGCTCGACTCGGTCCCCGGCGTCTTCCGCCACTGCGTCGAAGAGCCTGCGTTCTGCGACGAGGACGGCATGCCGATCGTGACCGCCTGCCTGTGGCGCGAGGCCGGCGACGACCGCCGGCGGGCGGGTGAGATCGAGTATCCGGACTGTGAGAGCGATCCCGACGGAGCGGCGCATCTGTTCGGGCTGCTCGTCGATCCGCCCGCGGAGGCGTTCCGGCGGTTCGCCGAGGACTACTACGAAGTGCCCGTGGACCTCGACGCGGTGCGGCACGTCCATGCCCTGCGTCCGCTGACGCAGGCGGTGGTCACCGCGCTGAACGCCGACCTCACCTTGAGGGATCTTGCCGAAGACCTTGCGGCATCCCGGTATCCGTCTGCCGCCGATTGAGAGGCCAGAGACCGCTGCCGATCCTTCCCGCCCAAGCGGTGCATCTGGTGGCAGCAGCACCGGCGCACGCCGAGCGGAGTGCCGTACAGCAGCGGCGTACAGCAACACCGCCTTACACGATCACACGCTGCCGGCCCACATCCACCGCCTGAGCAGGGGGAACGCCTCTGACGAGGCGTCTGCCCTTCCACTACGGATCAGAAGGTCAGGGGTTCGGGTCCTCTCGGCCGTGCGTAACGGAAGCCCTGGTCATCCCAGCGATGACCAGGGCTTTTCGCTTGTAGATCATGTTTCGGGGTCCGGCGGCTGTCGGGCGATGCCGGCTGATCGTCCCCAATACGGCCCCACACTCCGGAGCTCAGGGCCTCGCTGATTCGCCGCTTGGCGAGCTCGTCTTGACCCCCATGAGGCATTTCTCATAGGCCCTGTGGAGAACCTCCACGCCGTTGCCTGCCCACTCGGACCTGCTTCGGCGGAACGCACGCGTTGAGCCACGTGGAGCGGCAGGCGGTGAGGTGTGGTCCTCGGCGCTCCGAGCCGTCTCACGGGCCTTCGCCAGATTCGCAGGAATGTGCTCTTGGCCAGCTCAGCCACGGATGAAAAGGCTCAGTGCCTCCTGATTAGTTCCCCTGCCCATCTGAAGGGGACGCCGCTCAGGCGGGAAAGATGTCCACGGGTTCGCCCGCCGACGTCGGTTCCTTCTTGGCGCAGGTCAGAAGGGGCCGCTCTCCGGATAGCCAGCCTTTATGACGGCCTTGCGGATCTTCGCGTTGAGTTTCTTCTCGCTGATGACCTTGCCGGCCGCAGGTGCAGCGATCTTCACTTTGGCGCCCCAGTCCGAATACTTGGTATCGGTGTGGAAGACCATCTGGTCATAGGCCGCGGTGTCGCCGTCCGGGTAGGCCGTCGTGTCGACGACCGTGCGGGTGAGCAGGTTGTGTTCATCGAAGTACAGGTGAAACTCGACGTTGCCTTCCCCGGCGGACTTGTCGTGCTGGAAGTCAGCGAGTGTGGCGGTGCCCTGATATTGGCCGGTCGCTACTTCTGATGCGTTGTCCAGCATGAACTGCAGTTGCGCTGGAGTGACGCCCATGTCGAGGACAGCGTTTTCGCGCCCACTGGCCTTCGACTGGATCCAGGAACGACCGGAAGGCAGCGCCTTGGCGATGCCGGCGTTGGTCACGTAGGCGTTTCTGCCCTCAGCGATGATCCGGTAGGGCGGGTTGGGCCCTTTCGGGCGTGAGGACATGCGGACACGGAGGTCGGCAGCCGCTACGTTGCCTTTGTCGAAAGCCAGGGTGCCGACCGTGCGGGTGCTCACCTGTACCTGCATGGCCCGATCGTCGGCGGTGAAATCGAGGGTGATGCCGCTTGTTTCGGTGATCTTTACGCCTTTGCCCGGGACCAGCTGGGCCTTCAGGGCTTTCACCGGGTTCACTGGAGCGGCCTGCACGGATGCGACGGATGCCGCCTGAGCGGGTACGGCCACCGCGCACACGACCGCGGCCGTTGCCACGAGGCCTGCGAAGAAGAGCTTCATCAGCGTCCTTGCTTGGGGGGATATAGCAGGGAAAAGGGTAAGAGAGTGGTGTTGGCGCGATAAGGAATGTCTTGTAACAATCCTGTGCAGGCCGGTGATCCCAAGTGGTGATAGCCCTCGATGAAGGCGGGGTAGTCCTTGCGTCCGCTCTCGTATTTTCGGATTAGCCCGGTCCGCCCCACGAGCCGACCCTGCCCTCCTCTGTAGGCTGAAGAGCAGAAGGAGCATGCCGCCCCGTTGACGGCGTTCATCGTGCACGCGCGGTCCGATGTCCCGCGTTTGTTGGCCAAGCTCCGCCGCCTGCGCGCTCTGCTGGAGAGTGCGCACCACGATGACGCCGATGATGGCCAGTCTTGCCAACGCGGTTGCTACTGAGGCTGAAGCTCGGAAGTTAGATCATCATGCGTGATTCATGACCGTTAGATGGTCATGCATTCGGTATGCCGGAATTATGAGGTATCCGGAAGGTGGCGGGCTGACCGCCAAAGACCGGGCGCGACGCGAAGCGGTACGGCTGCGCGCGGCGGAGATGTTCGCCCAAGACGTGTCTCAGGCCGAGGTGGCCCGGCGGCTACGCGTCCCGGCGATGTCGGCCAGCCGCTGACATCGGGCCTGGAAAGTCGGTGGAGTTGCGGCGATGGCCTCCAAGGGAGCGGCCGGATGGCCCTGCCGGCTCAATGAGGAACAACGCACCCGGCTGGAAGCCGAACTGGAGGCCGGTCCGGCCGCACACGGCTGAAGTGATCAGCGCTGGACACTGGCCCGAGTGGCGGATCTGATCGCCCGGCTGTTTCGGATCCCCTGCAGCCTGCGCGGGGTTTCGCTGTTGCTGCACCGGATGGGCTGGTCGCCGCAGGTGAGCGTCCATCGGGCCGCGGAACGCGACGAGGTGGTGATCACCTGGTGGAAGACCGAGCAGTGGCAGCGGATAAAAAGACGGCGGCGGCTCAAGACGGCTGGATCTGCTTCGAGGACGAAGCCGGCCAGATCTTGAGACCGCCCCGAGGCCGGACCTGGTCACTTTGAGGACACCCACCGCCGCGTCCTTACCGTCCTCCGTTATCCGGACCAAGCCTGACCTCTGACATGGGGTGCATCTAGGTGCACCCCATGGCGGTAGCCTGCGCCATTCCCTCCTCGCCGCGCCGTTCCTAGGCTCGCCGCATGACATTCATCCGTACTCTCAACTCAGCGGTTGTGAGCTTGGTAATCGTCATGGCAGGGGCCGCGCCGGCGGACGCGGCCCCGCGGAATGCCGTACGGACCGATGCGGGTTGGGTGCGCGGCGAGATCGCCCGGGACCACCGGATCTTCCAGGGCATCCCCTACGCCGCTTCTCCCGTGGGTAACCTGCGCTGGCAGTCGCCCCGGCCGGTGACTCCCTGGCATGGCGTCCGCGACGCGACACGCCCCGGTAACAGGTGTGCCCAGTCCGCGGATCTGTGGGGGTTGCCGGCCAGCGACAGCGAGGACTGCCTGTACCTCAACGTGACCGTCCCGCGCTCGGCCACTCCGAGCCGCCCCCGGCCCGTGATGGTCTGGTTGCACGGCGGCAGCCTGACGAAGGGGGCCGGCAGCGACTACGACGCCACCCGCCTGGCCACGCGCGGCGACGTCGTGGTGGTCACCGTCAACTACCGGCTGGGCGTGTTCGGCTTCTTCGGGCATCCCGGACTGGCGGACGGCGGGGCCTACGGGCTGGAGGACCAGCAGGCCGCTCTGCGCTGGGTCCAGCGCAACGTGGCGGCCTTCGGCGGCGACCACCGCAACGTCACGTTGTTCGGGGAATCCGCCGGGGCGCACTCGGCGTGCTCCCACCTGGCGTCGCCCACCGCTGCAGGGCTGTTCCGCCGGGCGATCCTCCAGAGCACGCCGTGTTCGCAGGCCGCCTTCACCCGCAGCGGCCTGAGGCCGCTCCTGGACATCCCGATGTGGGTTCCCAAGGCCGCTCACGAGGCGCACGGGGCCACCATCGCCACCGCGCTCGGCTGCACCGATCCGGAGACAGCCGTCACCTGTCTGCGCGGCAAGCCCGTCTCCAAGCTCCTCGCGCAGGAGCCGCTCGCCCTGCCGAGCTACGGCAACACCGTGCTGCCCGCCGATCCCGAGACCGTCTTCGCGCAGGGCCGCTTCCACCGTGTGCCGATCCTCACCGGCATCACCCGTGACGAGGGGACCCTATTCGCCGCGCTGATGTTCCCCGGTCTCACCGAGCAGGGGTACCAGGAGGGCCTGCGTCGCTTCTTCGGTGACAAGGCCACGGCGATCGCGGCGGAGTATCCGTCCCGTGGGCGGCCGGTGCAGGCCGCCGCAGCAATCCTGAGCGATCTCGACTGGGCGTGGGCCGGTCGTGCCAGTGACCGAATGCTCAGTGAGCACACCCCGGTCTACTCCTACGGGTTCGCCGACCGTACCGCGCCGCCGATCTTCCCCCTTCCCGGTGGCGTGGAGCCGCTCGCCTCGCACGGATCGGAACTGTCGTTCCTGTTCCCCGGGGCTGCGCTCACCCGCGAGCAGCGGAAGCTCGGCGACACGATGATCACGTACTGGTCCCGCTTCGCGGCGACCGGCGACCCCAACGCTCCTGGCCTGCCGCGCTGGAGTCCCGTGCGCACCGGGCATGTCCATCGCCTGGCTCCGGGCCCCGGTGGCGTCGGCATCTACGATCAGGACGCCCTCCACAAGCTGGCCTTCTGGGACCGCCTGGCCGACCGCTGACCTGCCGGACACCCATCCGGGCCGGCGTGGTCGACATGGTCGGCCCGCCGATAGGTAGGCCTGAACAACTCGAGTCAAACCGTCCAGAAGAAGATGCCGTTCCGCAGGTCAGTACGTGTCCCTTGCGACAACTTCGCGTGGAAGGGACAGTCGTGCTCGGTGGCTCTCTTCTTTGGTGATCTTGTTGGTTGTGGTTCGCCTTCTGGATCGTTCGGCCTGGTTCCTGTTCTGGTTGAGGCTTCGTGCTCTGGTTCGGGGGAGTGAGCCAGTGCGGCATGACGAAGGGCGCGCCCCAGAGGTTCAGGGGCGCGCCCTTGGCGACGTCTGGCGGCCTGTCAGGGGGCACCGATGGTGGTGCGCCGGCGGTGCGCATGTCGGCCAGGGCGCGTAGCAGGCGGCCCTGGCGGGCGCTGGCGCGTATCCAGCGTTCGAGCATCCCGGTGCCAGGTGCAGATAGGTCGGCCAGGGCGCGCATCGCCATGCGGCGGGTGACCTGAGTGCCGTTGAGGCGGCGCAGGCTGTGCTCGGCGAGCTCGCCGGTGCTGGTGCCGATCGCGGCGGTCAGGTCGGCGGAGCCGGTTGTGGCCATCAGGTCGGCGGCGGCCAGGGCCTCGCCAATGGAGGGCAGCTTGCGCGCGTACGCCGCGGCGATCACCTCGATGGCGCAGTCGTAGTTCAGCCAGCACACCGGTTACGGGCGCTTCTTCTCGGGGTGTCGGTAACGAAGCTGTCAGCAGGTGCACGCGATTGCGTTAACCCAGGTCAGCGAGCCGGACTGGCGGGACGGAATCAGCATTCTGCAGGTGAACCCCAGCGTGCACCTGATCGGCACGGCCAATCGGCCGCATCATCGCCGGCCAGCGATATCCGCCCGATTTTCGGCGGCAACTACGGCTACCCCTCACCTGGGCAGACACGGTTGTTTACGGCTGGTGGATCGAGCCTTACCGACACCCCGTCACCGGCGGCCCGGCGAGGACGGGCCGCCCGGCCGGTCGTCCGTCGCGCGGACGGCGACGGCAGCGATGTCGTCGTCGAGTCGGCCGTGGCTGTAGTGGACCAGGTCCCTGTGCAGCTGCTCGAGCAGCCGGGAAGGGGAGTCCGCGTCCCACTGGCCCGCGTGCTGCGTCAGCGGGAAGAACGCGCCAGTGTGGTCGCGGGTCTCGGTGACGCCGTCGGTGTACAGCAGCAGTTGGTCACCGGCGGCGAAGGGGAGGGGGTCGATGTGATACTCCTGCCCGAGCAGGGCGCCCATGTTGATGGGCGGCGAGGGAGCCGTGGGAGTGACCTCGCGGACCGCTCCCGCGCGGAGCAGCAGCGGCGAGGGGTGGCCGCAGTTGACGATTTCGACCACCGATCCGTTGTCGGGGAACTCGGCGAGCAGGGCCGTGGCGAAGTACTCCAGGTCGTCGCCGAACAACAGCGTGGTGTAGCGGTTCATGCTCACGTCCAGTCGGCGGGCCAGCCGCGCCAGGTCCGGCTCGTCGTACGCGGCCTCCCGGAAGCATCCGACGATCGCCGAGGCCACGCCGACCGCAGGGAGTCCTTTGCCGCGAACGTCGCCGATGATCAGGCGGACGCCGTGGGGCGTCTCCAGCGCTTCGTAGAAGTCACCGCCGACATGGGCCTGGGCCGCGGCAGCGAGGTAGAGCGCGTCGATGTCCAACCGGCCGAGGCGGTGGGGCATAGGGCGCAGCAGGACCTTCTGCGTCGTCTCGGCGACGGAGCGGACCTGGGCGAGGGTCTCCTCCCGCTGCTGGCGCACATGGCTGGCGGAGGCGGCCGCGACGGTCACACCCGCGATCACCGCGATGGTGAACAGGTGGGTGTGCGACTCCTCCGGCTGGCCGATGGTTACGGCGATCAGGACGTCGATGGCCAGGGCCAGCAGGCCGAGGGCCACCGTTTCGACCACCGGCCACATCGAGGCGGCGAGAGCGGGGGCAACCACGAGAAAGCGGCTGAAGTAGAGGTGACTCGGAGTCAGAACGGCCACCACGGTGACGACGGCGGTCAGCGCCAGGGGCGCCAGGAGCATCGGCTCCTCCCAGAGAATGTCCGCGCGACGCCACAATCGACTGGAACGGTTCACCTAAGCATCGTAGGGTGACTAGCCTTTACCCTACGTGATTGAATCCGGCTGTCTGGGGCGGCTGCGGCAAGGCGTCGGCAGGCGGGCGGTGGCCGGATCAGGCAGAGTCGCGCGGTTCGCTCTCGGCCGCATCCACCGGCGCTGTCAGACCTGGCACAGAGCGGCGTCGGCGGAGTCCACGGCCTGAGAAACCTCACGGACCGCGCCTCGGGGGTTGAGGAACATCTCTGCGAAGTAGGTGTGAGCGAAGTTGCCGGGACCGTCGTAATCGCGTTGCGCGGCGCTCAGGCAGTCCCAGCCGCGCCGGCACCGGCCGCAGCAATCGTGATCGGTGATGGGCGGCTTCACCTTCAGCCTTCAGGCACACCCTGTTATGGTCGGCGGATCCGAGCTGGCGTCCCTCATCGAAGTGTTGAGCGTTCTGGACGACGGCGCCCATGCAGCAGGTGGCCTCCGAGCAGGACCGCGCAGGACCCGACGGTCAGCAGCCCGCCGGCGAGGAAGGTGCTCCGTACATCGGCGAGCGACAGGACCAGTCCCCCAAGCGCGGCACCCGCCGCGATGCCGGCATTGTAAGCACCGGAGTTCGCCGCGAAGGCAATGTCCGTGCGGCCCGGCGCGCAGTGCAGCATCGTGTTCTGCGTGGTCATGAACACCGGGCCGAGTGCGCCACCCATCAGCGTAAGGGACATCACCGCCGCCACCGGATGAGCGCCGAACGCGTACAGGCCTAGCATGCCCACCGCCTGCGTGGCCACGGCGGTGGCCAGCGCGGACTGCGGAAAGCGGTCCAGGAACGCCCCGGTGATGCTCACCCCGGCCAGACACGCGACACCGAAAACCACGAACAGGACGCTGACTGCGCTGGGGGAGAACCCGCTCACGTCGCCCAGGAACGTCACGATGTAGGTGTATCCCGTGAACGCCCCGGCGGCGGACAAGGCTCCGGCCGCCAGCACCGTCCCGAACCGCCACACGTCGGGACTGGTCGCGTAGGCGGCAGGCTCTTCTTCCGGACGCGACGTCGGCAGCAGAACGGCGATCGTCACCAAAGAGACCAGCCCCAGAGCCGCCAGCATGGCGATGGGCACCTGCCAGGTGCTCTGCCGGCCCAGCCAGGTCCCAGCGGGAACACCGAGCACCAGGGCGAGCGAACCAGCCACGGACAGCGCCCCGACCACACGCCCCCGGACCTCGGGCGCGAACAGGCCCACCGCGACCGGCCCCATCACGGCCCAGAACAGCGCCTGGGCGAGCGCGGTCAGCAGCCGCGCCACGAGGAGCAGCCAGTAAGAGGGGGTCAGCGCGGCAACGAGACTGGACACCACGAGTGCGGCCAGCAGTCCTGTGAGCACATAACGTCGGGGCACGGCCCGCACGACGTGGGCAATCGGCACAGATGCGATGGCCACCGCAACGCCGTAGCCGGTGACCAGGAGACCCACCGCTGACAGGGACACCCGTAGGTCTTCGGACATGAGCCTCAGGAGGCCGACCGGCAGGTTCTCCGCGGTGTTGAAGGTGAGGGCGGCCAGCATCAGAGCCCCGAGCACCGCCAGCCTGTGCCATGGAGCCGGACGTCGCGTGATCGTACGGTCTCTTCCTGTTCTCGCCCGTTGCACCTGCTCAGTGGCACCATTCATGCAGATACCCCACCAAGTTCAGCAGTCCCGGTGCAATCGAATTCACCGGCACCGAAAGCGGCCGCCGGCGGGTGGCCCGGGCCTGTCTCGCCTCCCCCGACTGTGATCAGGGCCCTTCGACGAACTTCCCTCGGCGCTGGGCTACCGCGCCACCCGGCAAGCCATCGCCCGGGCGATGGCCGCCGGACAACCCCTAAGGCCTGTCTGATAAACGATCACGGTGGATGCGGTTAGATGATCGTTCGTGGTGCGACGAGGTGAACTGACCGACAAGGCCTGGCAACGAATCGGGCCCCTGCTGCCCGCGACGGATGGCAGGGGACACCCTTGGCGCGACCATCGCGAGGTCATCAACGGGATTCTGTGGCGGCTGCGCACCGGAGCATCTTGGCGGGACATCCCCGAACGGTACGGCCCCTGGCGGACGTGCTACGAGCGGTTCAAACGCTGGGACGAGGACGGCACTTGGGCCAGGATCCTGGAAGATCTGCAGGTCAAGGACGACTCCATCGGTACGGTCGAACTGACCGTCAGCATCGACTCGACCATCGCCCGCGCCCACCAGCACGCCGCCGGCGCGCGAAAAAGGGGGACGACGGCCGGACGGTCGACGCGAAACAATCCCAAAGGCGACAAGACCTCGGACGCTCCCGCGGTGGACTGACCACCAAACTTCACCTGACCGGCGGCAGCGTCGTGGGCTGTACCGCCTTCGAAGCGGTCATGGCCAAATTCCGGCTGCGCCGCCGCATCGGCCGGCCTCGTACCCGATCGGATCGCCTGCTGGGTGACAAGGGCTAATCCTCCAAGAAGATCCGCCTGTGCTTGCGGCGGCGCGGCATTCAGGCGGTCATTCCCGAACGCAGGGACCAGATCGCCAACCGCACGCGCAAGGGCAGCCAGGGCGGCCGCCCTCCCGTCTTCGACAAAGGCCGCAACCTTGTGGAACGATGCTTCGCCAAGCTCAAGCAGGGGCGGGCCATCGCCACGCGCTTCGACAAGCTCGCCGACCGCTATCTTGCAGGCGTCACCCTGGCATCCATCATGCTCTGGCTCCGCCACTTCGAATTGTCAGACAGGCCTTAACTCCGGGAATTCGGTCTCAGTAACAACATGTCTGGATACTGATGGACGTTCGTAGAAAGTGATCACGGCGAAGGCATCAATGAGCATGTGCTTCTGATGGTGGTGGGCGCCGTGGACGTTCTCGAGCTGGCTGCGGATCAGAAGGTCGGGGTTTCGAGTATCTCCGGCCGCACAGCGCGAAGGCCCAGGTCATCACCACGATGACATGGGCTTTTTCGTGCCTGCGATCAGTTCTGATGTCCGGCTGTGCCCGGTCGTCACCGAGCGGCGATGGTTGATCCTTCCCGATGCGTTGCCACGCTCCAGGGATTGCAGTAGCGGCACGCCGCGGTACAGTCCTCGGTCCGTCGGCCGGGTTATGGCGTGAGCGGCGCAGATCATCGCTGCTGTTACCTGCCTGTAAGCCCTCGCGTGTGGCAAGTAGCTTCGGCGGACAGCGCCGCGGTGTGCTGTCACACAGATAATTGCCGAATTGTTCTTATGAGGTATTCAAGTCATCAGGTGCCAATGAGCTCATCACCCAATCAGGTGGAACGGGCTCCCCGCAATCTCTTCAAGCCGGTGAAGGACACCCGGGGATAAGTCACCCGGCTCTCGCTCGGGAACAATGATCTCAATACCGGGCCCATGAAGTACCTCGCAGCGAGTTGCAGGTAGAACCTCAAGAACCCAAAACCGGACCCTCATGGCCTCTTGTTCGGTGAGTACGGCATTCCTATCTTGGGCAACCAGCCGGATCATGCGATGCAGTCTGTCATTTGGGTCATGCCTGCGCCTCCTCCTATAGGGCATCGGAGTGCGGTTTGACGGTGATCACTCTCAGAGTTCCCTTGGTCACCATGATCATCTCTCCCGCTCCAAGGTCTCGCAGTGCGACAACTCCGGTAACCGACGAGCACCGTTCCAAAACATGTCCATCAGACCGCAGGCGAAAGAGCACACCGCCTTCGCTGACCACCACGAATCCCTCGCCGTCTCGAACCACCCCGCTGACGAGCGGCTGCCTGACCTCCACATTCCACAATTTCGATCCGTCGCCGGGGTCGACGGCGAGATAACCGGCCCGCCGCTCGCTTAACCACACCACGCCACCGGTGAACTCGGCAGCCGAGGCCAAGAGGTCGGAATCGTGACGGAAGAACTGATCGACGAGACCCGATGACAATTGAATGGCCACCACGGACCGCGGGCCGCACGGCATCAAGCAGCGGTCAGGGTCGACCAGGGTGAACGCCGGCCGATGGTCGGTGTCCGCCAATGGCTCCGGCAACCGCCAGCGGCCCAGTTCCCTGCCATCATGTGGATCGATCAGCCACGCTTCCGAACCGCTCCCCGACAGCACACCGCCGTCCCAGGACAGAGGAAGCACCGTGGCCGTAGGCTGCTGTGTCCGCCACAGAGGCCGACCGTCCTTCAGGTTGAAGGCGGCCATGGGGGTGTAACCACGCCAGCCACCGACGATGACCGTCTCCGCGGTAGCCACGACATGCCCCGAAAATGGCGGCAACCCGGCACGCCACACCACAGCCCCTGTCGTGAGATCGAGGCAGGACAGTTGATCGGTGTCATGCGCCAGAACCAGGCAACGATCGCCGGCGACTACGACGGCGCGTGGCCAGGTTCCTATCGGAACGTCCCAGCGGACCGAGCCGTCGTAGCGATCCAGGCAGACAAGCCGAGTATGGCGCTCATGGACGACGACGCGATCTTCCGTCACCGCCACCGCCGAAGCGGAACCCCTCTGATGGAGCTGTCGCTCCCACAGTGTCTTCCCGATCACTTGCCAAGTTCAGCAGGCAAGTGCCGGTCGCACCAACCACGTCAAGAGCTGGAGGTCACATCGGCCGAAGCGAGGAAAGGAGAGGCGCCCTCCGGGGTCGGCAACCGAGCTCTTGCTGTGCATGAGGCGGTCACCGCTGCCGAGCCGGCTCATGAAGATTCACGGCGGGTCGGTCACCGGAGTGGTACTTCACCCCTCGACAGCCAGGTTCAGGAGAGAGCGCTGCTCGGGGAATCCCTTCAGTCGTCCCGCCTCGCTGTCTCGTCGGCGGAAGGGACAGGGATGTCGGTCTCGGCGCCCCAGCCGGTAAGGCGAGCGTCGATGACATGGAAACCCTCGACACTGGTGCCGTTGACGACCAACTCGGTCCAAGTGGTCTGGACCCTGCGCACCAGCTGATCCTTGCCGAGCCAGAGCCGCCACGAGACCTTGACCTTTGTATTTCTTCCGGTGGGTGGCTTCCTGCCGTACTGGTCGCGGAACGCGGGAGAGGCCTTGTAGAGCTGGGCGTAGGTGATCGTCCCCTGGTGGATCGTGGTGCGGGTGCCGTCATAGACGCCTCCCGGACGCTTGGCCTCGGTCGTGGCCAGCACCGCCTGCAACGCGGCCGGATCACCGAGATCGATCTCACCGGACTTCAGGAAGGGACGGGACTTTTCGTCCTCGTAGAACAGGACCCAGGTTTTCCCCTCGGGAGCGGGACAGATCCAGCCCTGGCAGTATGTACGACCCTTGAACCTGAGGAACCGTACAGGAGGCTCGGAGGCATTGGATCTGGGGACGTCTCTGAAATCGATGGCCGTCACCGTGCCCTTGCCGAACTCGGCGCGGGTCTTCTGCCTAGACCTGTTTTTCCCCCCGTCTCTCCCCCAGGTGATGACCTCCGACATGGTCACGCCCCGGTTCTCGACGAGCTGACGCCTGAGCGCGTCGGCCGGGCTGATCGGGGCCGTCTGAGCATCCACAGCGGTACCGAGCCCGGTGACCGCGACGGACACGGTCACCGCGACGGCCATCGTGGCGATCCATCGCCTCATCCGAGCTGTCCTCTCTTGATTCTTCTCACCCCGAGAAGGCGCCGTTGATCTTCTCGTCCCGAGGTCTCTTTTCGATCACCGGATCATGAAGGAGGCAAGCCGAACGGCTCGGACGAGGCATTCGGGAAACGGTGGCTCTTGCTGACGTGCCGCCACGAGGGGGCATCAACCCGGTGAATCTGCTAACGCCGTTGCTAACAACGTCCCTGGACACCGGTGTACGCCCCTGGAAGTCGATCAAGCTGAAGAAGTCGCTGAGCAGGTGCTTCTGACACCCGTGGACGCCGGTGGACGTTCTCGAACTGGCTGCGGATCAGAAGGTCGGGGTTTCGAGTACCTCCGGCCGCACAGCGCGAAGGCCCAGATCATCACCACGATGACCTGGGCTTTTTCGTTCCTGCGATCAGTTCTGATGTCCGGCTGTGTCCGGTCGTCACCGAGCGGCGATGGTTGATCCTTCCCAATGCGTTCCCACGCTCCAGGCGTCCAGATGTCGAAATGAGGGAGTGATCACTGACAGTCGGTCGGATCCTGGCCTTGGCGGTCGAACTCTTCCTGTGTGATCACGACATCGACCCAACCGGACGGTGACTGTCTCTCGTCGTACCGCTGGACCAGCACCAATCCTGGCTTGAGCTTTGCCACACTGTCGGCGGAGAAGCTGACGTCGTTGGTGTTGACCTGGTTGGAGCCTCTCCCCTGATAACCGAACGCGTGATAGAGCACCCCTGGGCGCAACACGAACGGTTTCGGCTCTACCGTCCAACCATCATCGGGGGCATCCAGCCGGACGGATGCGCTCTGCCCGTCCAGGGGCGGTGCAACGAAGTCCACGTCGTCCATGACCGTTGCGGCCGACGAAGGGCCAGGCATGGTACTCCACGAGCCCGAGGTGTCTTCATAGTGAGAGATGTCCACACCCTCAGGAGTCGCTCCCTCGCACCATGCCAAGACGATGATCGGATGCCCCTCTGCGTCGACGCTGACTCCGGTCGCCCCGGCTATGGGGGGCGAGCAACCCGTAATGCTCATGATCCCGATGACTAGCAGTCCGAGCCCACACAAGCGCCGCATATGCGTACGTTAAGCGAAGGTCAGCGGCTCTTTCGCGGACCGTGATCAGATTGCCTTCCAACCGTGGCAGGGCCGTGCGGGGGGGCGACACTGGAGGGTTGCTGGTTGAGCTTGTTCCGCCTTGGCGGACACCATTGGTGTGGTGGTCAGGCCGCGCAGGTGGCCTCGTAGGCGGTGGGACTACGGTGTCCGAGGCCGCTGTGCAGCCGATGCAGGTTGTACCAGCCCTCGATGAACTCGAAGATCGCGCTGTGGGCGGCAGCCCGGCGGAGCCAAGGGCGATCACTGAGCAGCCCGCTCTCCAGTGCGGGGAAGGACGACTCGGCCAGGGCGCTGTCCCAGCACTGGCCGGTCCGGCCGACCGGCAACCGCACCCCCAACCGCCCGGCCGGCTCGGCGAAGGCACTGCTGCTGTGTCGGCAACCGCGATCCGACAGGTCTGGAAGGTTCTGGACAACCATGGGCTGAGGAATCTCGCAGGTCCCACCCCACCAGGCTCGGAAGACAGCGATGGACGATCGAGTTCTAACTCGTAATGAAGGGGTCTGGGGTTCGATTCCCCAAGGCGGCTCCAGCTCAGAGGCCCTCACCGGACACCGGTGGCGGTTTCAAGGGGGCGTTGCAACCCCCTTGCCGGCGCCGGTGAATCCACTGGCATCGTCGCCTGGATCGATTCGGGCACCTGCTTCACGCCGCCACGCGAAGCGCAACGCTTACGGGCGCCGGCTGCGTGTTCACACCACGGGTGATCCTGCTCCAGGGAGGAGAGGCGAGGCCTCGCCGCGTGGTTGCGCCGCGAGGTTTCACCTCATCTCGTTCAAGGAGTGAGTGGTTCCACTGAGGCCAGACACCGGCCGCCCCGGGCAACTCATTTGAAGTCCTCACAGCGCACCTGTCCCCGGTCCGGTACGGTCACCCGCACGTCGTCCACGTCCACGCCGCGCTTGGCGGCAGTGGCGGCGGCGATCGTGCAGACGAGTTGCCCGGTCGCCATCCGCGACAGGCGGGAGACCGGCGGCAGCCATCGGCCGCCCACCAGCATCGAGACGCTCTTGTCCAGCGCGAACCCGTCGTCGTTCACCCGGACGGCCATGTTCTTGGGCAGGCGGGTGACGAAGGAGCGCTCGCTCTCCTTCGAGGTGGGCCCGCCGGCCAGCAGCTCGACGGCTTCGGCGGCCTCCAGCGGGCCCTCGGGGCGGCCGACGGAGACGAGGCGGTCGTCCTGCACGAAGTACAGGCGGGTGCCCTGGATGAAGCCGCGGGCGGGCTCTCCGGCGTCGATCACGTCGGTGGGGCCGACTCCGCAGGCCGTACAGGCTGCCAGGAGCAGGGCGAAGGGCCAGGTTCTCACGGGCGGTTCCCCGGTAGGGGGGTCATGACGGGCGGTTCCCCGGCAGGGTGAGAGTGAAGACGGCTCCGGGGCCGGGGGCGACGGTCAGGTCGCCCCCGTGCAGGAGGGCGTTCTCGCGGGCGATGGCCAAACCCAGGCCGCTGCCTTCGGAGCGGGCGCGGGCGGCGTCGGCCTTGTAGAAGCGCTCGAAGACGTGCGGGAGGACGTCGGCGGGCAGGCCCGGCCCATGGTCGGCGACCTCGACGGCGACGGCCTGGCCGGTGGCGCGCACCCGGACCGTGACGGGCGGTGCGCCGTGCCGCAGCGCGTTGCCGACGAGGTTGGCGACGATGACGTCCAGGCGGCGCGGGTCGAGGGGAACACGGATGTCCGGCGGCAGATCCGTGGTGACGCCGGAACTCCAGCCGCGTGAGCGCAGGCAGGCGGCGACGGCGGCGCCGACGTCCACGTCGTTGAGGTTGAGCACGGCGGCTCCGGCGTCGAAGCGGGAGATCTCCATCAGGTCGTCGACGAGCTTGGTGAGCCGGGCGATCTCGGCGGTGACCAGCCGGGCGGCGGTCCCGGCGTCGGCGTCCAGCCGGTCGGCGCCGGCTTCGAGGACGTCGGTGACGGCGATGGCGGCGGCCAGCGGAGTGCGCAGCTCATGGGAGACGTCGGCGACGAACCGCCGTGACTTGGTCTCCATCTCGCGCAACTCGCCGACCGAGCGTTCCAGCGCGGCGGCGGTCTCGTTGAACCGTCCCGCCAGCCGTGCAAGCTCGTCGCCGCCGCGTACGGGCAGGCGGGTCTCCAGTCGCCCTTCGCCCAGCCGCCGGGCCGCGAGGTCCAGGTCGGCGACCGGGCGCAGCACGCCGCGCGCGGCCAGCAGCCCGGCCAACACCGCCAGCAGCACGGCGGGCAGGGCCGCCGCCTGCGCGGCGCGCAGCACGGCCGCCTCGTCGGAGGCGGCCTGCGCGAGCGATTCGACGAGATAGACGGTGATCCCCGACGGCGTGCCGCCCGCGAGGAGCATGACCCTGCTGCCGCCCACGAGGTACGGCACGCCGTCGCGGGTCACCCGCTGCCAGGCCAGCTCCGGCCGCCGCAGGACTCTCGCGCGCAGTTCGGCGGTGATGCGGGCGTCGCTGGGGATGGCGCCGTCCCTGACCACGTACACCTCGCGGTCGCCCACCTCGAGGTCCTCGGCCAGCAGGGCGAGCTCCGCGTCGCCGGCGGGCAGCGCGACGTCGCGCGACAGCAGCAGCACCCGGTTCTTGAAGTCCTTCAGCAACCGGTTCTGCACCCCGGCCAGCAGGTTGCCCTGCGCCTTGTAGTAGGTCAGCCCGGCGGCCCCCACCGCGCTCAGCCCGCCCACCAGCACGAACGTGATCACCAGCCGGGCCCGCAATCCCCGCAGCCAGGTCATACCGGCCCGAAGCGGTAACCGAATCCGCGCACGGTCTGCACGTACTTCGGCTCGGCCGGCACGTCCTCGATCTTGGCGCGCAGCCGCTGCACGCACGCGTCCACCAGCCGCGAGTCGCCCAGGTAGTCGTGCTCCCACACCGACTCCAGCAACTGCTGCCTGCTGAAGACCTGCCCGGGCGCGGCCGACAGATACAGCAGCAGCCGCAACTCTATCGGCGGCAGCGCGATCTGCCGTCCGCCCCTGCTCACGGTCAGGGAGGCGCGGTCCACGCACAGCGCGCCGTAGGTCTCCACGGGCGAGGGCACACCGTCGGTACGGCGCAGCACCGCCCTGATCCGGGCCTCCAGCACCTGCGGCCGCACCGGCTTGACCACGTAGTCGTCCGCGCCGGCCTCCAGCCCGCCGACCACGTCGAAGTCGTCGCCCCGCGCGCTCAGCATCACGATCGAGGTGGAGGAGGCCGCACGGATGCGCCGGCAGACCTCGAATCCGTCGATGCCGGGCAGCATGAGGTCGAGCACGACCACGTCGGCGGCGAAGCGTGCCAGCCGCTCCAGCCCATCCTCCCCGGATGCCGCCGATTCGACCTCGTGATCCCTGCCCTTGAGGGCGAGCGTCAGAGCGTTTCTGACGCTCGGGTCATCCTCGATCAGCAACACGCGGGCCATGCGTTCCAGTATCGGCGGCTCTGGCTTGCGGTTTGTTCGGACTTGGAAGCTATTACACGTTTATGACATGGCGCGGACAGTCCGCTCACAGGGGCGGACCAGGGTGTTGGGCAGCCAGCCGACCCATTGGAGAGAACCGTGTTGATCACCAAGCGACGCCTCGCCGTCCTGGCCGCCCTTCCCACCCTGGCGCTGAGCGCGGCGTGTGGAGCCCAGAGCTTCGCCAGCGCGTCGAGCCCCGCTCCCGACTCCGCCAAGCCCAGCTGGCACGAGACCGCGGTGAAGTTCGCCGGGTGCATGCGGCAGAACGGGATCGACATCCCGGACCCGGTCAAGGGCCAGGACATCGACACCAGCGCCGTCACCAAGGTCACCCAGGCCAAGCTCGACGCCGGCATGAAGGCGTGCAAGGAGTGGGACTCGGTGCTTCTCGGCAGCGCCGAGCCGTCCTCACCCGAGGACGACGCCAAGTTCGCCGTGTGGGCCGAGTGCCTGCGTAAGGGCGGCGTCTGGCAGCCCATCGACAAGGACGAGGAGAAGCCGGCCGGGTTCAAACAGGTCAAGCCCGGCTCGGCTGCCGAGAAGCGGGTCTTCGACGGGTGCGCCTCCCTGCAGCCGCCCGCGCCGTACGAGGAGGACTAGCCACCCGCGCGCTCTCGCCAGGCCATGCCTTTCCCTCCACGGGGACGAGGGGAGGGTTGGCGGGAACACGGGCCGGTCCCGGCTCCTCGCGTCAGGAACCGGGGCCGGCCGAGCACTCCTGACAGGGCTGTGCAGAGCGGTATGACATCCCCAAACAGCACTTCTGGCTGCACGGGCCCCGGATCGGGTCCGGCGGTCGAGTTCGACGCCCGGACCGGGCTGTGGAACGTCCGTAGTTACGCAGCGGGCCGCTCGGCTCGCGTTTCTCGATTGCCCTGATCACATGGGCGTAGACGCGGAGCGTGATGGACGGATCGGCGTGGCCGGGCCGGGCGGCGACGACATGGACGGAGGCGCCGGCCAGGAGCGGCGTCGTGGCGTGGATGTGGCGAAGGTCGTGGCAATTCCCAAGTTGACAGAACGGATGGTCCGTATCTGCACGCTCCTCAAGGCGTGACTGTCCGAGTACCGAGGGCTTTCGATCAGAAACCTTGAGCTCTTCATCCCGTTGGGGTGCCGTCAGTCGAACCAGACGACCAATCGCACGCCGTCAGGCCCGAACCGCCGCGCCAACGCCTGCATCACCCCGAAGACGTGTTCCCACCCGGTGCCCGGTCCCAGCACATCCAGTCGCGTCAGTGGGCCGTACTCGAGCGTCGCTCCAGAAGCCTCCCATCGACTCGCGGGAGCCCCGACGGGCGAGGTGCCCACGGGCGGCATGCGATACAGCTTCACAAGCTCATCGGGCCACTGGTCGTCGATCCGATACCGGCGGATCGACGAGTCTTGTCCCGACTGAATCTGAAGCACCCCACGAGCGGCGGGACGAACGGTCATGTCCAGATCACGGAGCTCCGCCCATGAAACCCACGTGCAGCCATGTACGGCGGCATCGATTCGCGCGGAGTTCGCATGGTCGGTACGGACCGGTTCCGACACGTCGGCCGGTAGGCCACGACCGGCCGCGGTAGGGGTCCAGCCGAGCCAGTTACGAACGCCGAAGAGGCAGCCGAACGACTCGTAGTCCCGGTCGTCATAGAGCGGATAGAGGGGTATGGACAGCGCCCATGCGTCGCCTTCGTACCAGTCCTCGTCAGCGCGCGGGTGACGAGTCTCGATGAAGCCGTATATATCGGTGCCCACGATGACAGGGTAGACAGATCCAGAACACTGGCGGCTGTCCCAGACGATCACAATGCTTGGCCGCCGGCAGTGACCGTAACGGTCACGGGCTGTAAAACCGCTGCAGGCATAGAAGTATTAGATTGCGCAAGAAATCCCTTTTCTGCTCCTTTTCGGGAGCACGGCAGGGGCGATGACGCGCGGATCCAGGTTGCACACCGCAGACATGAGAGATCTGGGCATTCTCCTTGCAGACATCAGGCCTGACCTCGAAAACCACCATAAAAGGGGCAATCTGTGGCATAGCATCATCCGTTACCAGGCGCCCGGAGCGCCGCCTGTATGGGGGCCGGAATGTTCCTTCGCTTGTCGCGCTTCTCGACCAGGCCCAGAGACTGAATCGCCTGACCGGCTCCGTGAAGACAGCAGACCCTGCTGATCGAACAGGGTGCGCTGCAGGCTTCGCAGCGTAAGGCCGCGACAGGGGAAAACCAGTACAGCGGGTGGGGTTACCGTCACCCTAAGCCGAGAACTTCGACCCTGTGACCGCAATGGCCGCCCCAGCGCAGGGTGGCGGCACGAGAAGAGGGACTCGACCATGCCCAAGTATCTGATTCAGGCGACCTACACCGCGGATGGCCTCAAAGGAGTGTTGCACGATGGCGGCACCGGACGCCGGCAAGCGGTGGAGCGCATGGCGGAAAGCGTCGGCGGGCGGGTCGAGCAGATGTATTTCGCGTTCGGCGAGACAGACACGTATGTGATCGTCGACCTGCCGAGCAATGCGGCTTCGGCCGCTGTGGGTCTCACGATATCGGCCTCTGGAGCGGTACGAACGAAGACGGCTGTCCTGCTGACGCCAGAGGAGATCGACGACGCCGCGCGGATGGAGGTGGCATACCGGGCCCCTGGCGCGTGACAGCCGGGTGATTGCGAGCACCTGGACTATGGCTTGTGCGGCTTCTGCCGGGATGAGACCAGGCGTCGTCGTCTCCGTTCGCGATGGCGGAGGTTCTCATCTCCCTCGGTCCCGTGCTCGAAGGCCATCGCCGGCAATTGGTCATCGACTGGCTGGTCTCTCCGCAGGCTGAAGGATCGCCGAGGCCGCGGCGGGCTCGCTGGTGACCACGGGTCGTCTCATCGAACTGTTCGGCGTGGAGTGCCGGCCCGCGCCAGGCTTTGATCTTGTTGATGCAGCGCCCGACCGTGGGGCGTTCCTTGTACAGACTCGACCGTGGCGCGTTCCTTGCACAGATCGGTGTCGTAGCTGACGGGGCGGCCTCCGCGTGAGCCCTTCTTCTTGCGGTTGGCCGCTCGGCCGCTCTTTTCCGGGATAACTCCCTTGATGTGGCGGCGCCGGTCGTCCGCCGCCTTCTCCAGGGCGGTGAGGACCTTCTCGTCGACAACCACGCCGGCGGCATCGTGATGGGCGCGTGAGATGCCCCGAATCCTCCGGGCAGTGACCCCGCAACAAGTCCATGACGAGCATCCGAACCAGCAGTTCGCAGCGTGAATCAACCGTGGAGCAGGTGTCCGGAAAATGCAGGGTACACCAGTGCGGCCAGCCTCGGCGCATACGATTGTCCGGCTTGTATGTTTGTCGGGCTATCGGTGATCCCTACCGCAAGAGGTCCCGTGGCCGAGTCGGAGAAGACGCAGAGCACGTCGCCTGGGATGAAAAGCGCCCAGGTCATCATGGTGCTCCAAGCAGTTTTCGGGCCCGCCGGAAGCCTGTTGTCTGCTGACCTCCTCATCGGGGCGGCAGTCGAACTGCAATGGGGGACACCGGCCCTCTCGTAGTAGCGCTCGAAAAACCTGTGGAAGTTGCGCGGCTCGACAGGGGACCCGTTCCTCATGGTGAACACGGGATCGGAGTCCTGACGCCTCGCCCTGGCGTCCTGGCGGCCTCCTCCTGAGTTCACCCGCGATTCGGCCCTCGCGGAATTGTCGGCCGGCCTGGCTAGCATCTGCTCCTCCAAGGGAACGGGCTAATCCGTTGTTCCTTGCACGTCCAGATCTGTCGTCGCAGATCGCAGGAGAGGAATATCGTGGGATTATCAGGTAGCGTTGGGCGCCGAATCGGGGTGCTGGTGGCCGTTATTGCCATGGCATCCGGAGCCTTTGTTTCAGGAGCGCAGGCCGCCCCGAATCCGGTTGTTTTCGGCACGGCTTCCGCTTCACCAAAGGCTCATACCGGTGCCTGCCCGGCGACCGTGACGCTGTCCACCACCGTGAAGGTCAAGGCGCCGGTGGCGCTGAAGTACGCGTGGACCTTCAGCGATGGAGACAGGAGCCGCGCCAAGACCTACAAGGTCGGCGGCAAGGGCCTCAAGACCGTTCGGCTGTCCACGTCGATCAAGGTCACCGGTGATGCTCGTGGCTGGGGCGCGGTTCGCCTGGTCAGCCCGGTGAAGAAGACCTCCGGGAAAGCCTCGTTCGCCGTCACCTGCGCCGGTGACACGGAGAGTACGGGCGACGTGTGGGACAGCGTGGCCACCTCCGCTGAGGGGTCCGAGACGCCGGATGTCTCGGCTACGCCGCCTCCTGCCGGGCAGGACGACGACAAGCCCGCTCAGAACCTGGTGCGGAAGGCCACCATCGTCTTCGAGCGGACCACCGCCTCGAAGTGCCCGGTGACCTTCAAGATCCACGGCCACTTCGAGGGGCTTCCCGCCGGCGCGCAGGCAGTTCAGTATCGCCTCGTCGGCACTCAGGAGTGGAAGACCGTCAACGTGCCGGCCGACCACGGCGCCGTCTTCACCACCGTGCTGGAGACGTTCAACTGGGACTGGGAGACGGACCAGACCTCGGTGCAGATCCAGATCAGGCAGCCGGACGGCCTCATGTCCAACACCCTCTACTACTTCAAGTGCGGTCCGCCGAGCGACAAGGAGAGCTTCGGCGCCACCGCCGAGAAGATCACGCTGACCGCCGCCGGCGGCCCGCTCGTCGAACTGGTCGCCGACGCCTACCTGGACGCGGTCCAGGCCGTCTCCGGCGCACAGGTCGCCCTCGTCAGCAGGTACGGGTTCCGCGCGGAACTGAACGCGGGTCCGGTCACCTACGAGGAACTGTGGGCCACCCAGCCCGCCGGGCTCGCCGTCGACGTGAACGCGATGACCGGCGCACAGCTCAAGAAGCTGCTGGCGCACCCGAACCCCTCGGGCTGGGTGCTGACCCCCTCGTCCTCGCTCCGTTACACGTTGCAGGGCGGGGCGGTGACCGAGATCACGCTGAACGGTACTCCGGTGACCGACACTCAAGTGATCAAGATCGCGGCCAACTACATACTGATGGGCGGCTGGCAGGGCTTCCCGAGGTGGGAGGGGAGCACCAGCGTCTACCACGGCGGGCCGGACGACACGGGAGCGCTGGCGTCCTACATCGTGAAGAACTCGCCGGTCAGGGCGCCGAAGGGGGACCGCGTCACTATTCGATGAGTGACCCGGCCGGCCGGGCGGCATGACGCCGCCCGGCCGGGCCGGATCACGGATTTTCCCGTGCGTGGTCAGGTGTTCTTGTCGTCCGGGGGAATGGGTGTGTTCTGGATGCGGATGTACTCCAGCAGATCATCTTCGTCGATGACCTCGTCCGCGGGCGGGGCGGTGATGACGAGGCGGAACCCCCACCTGGTGTAGCGCGTGTCGCTCCGCTTGACCAGCGGATCTTTCCCCGCTCCCACGGTGTCGGTGGTGACCAGGCGCTTGAGCAGACCGTCACGGTCGGCCCAGAGCTGCCAGGAGATCTTGCCCTTGGTCTTCTCGCCGATGGGCTTACCCGAGGCCCAGTTGATCAAGGTGTCCTTGGAAATCTTGCGCAGTTCCTTGTAACTCATCGTGCCCCGGTAGAGGAAGCCGCCGGAGACGGGCTTGCCCGCCGAGCACTTCAGCACGGCCTTCATCATGGACGGGTCGTACACGTTGAGCGGCTGCAGGCTGGCGTCCCGGGCCATGTCCCGGGCCATCTGTCCCCTGTGCTTGTTCGGGAACCGGATCCACTTCTTGCCATCCGGAACCGGCCCGGGGTACTGGTCGCTGTCGTCGTACACGTCTTTACCGACGCGGATCACACGGTAGGGGCCCGGCTTCTCGGCCGGGGCCCCTCCACCCGTCGGCCGGGGAAGGTCCCACCAGGTGAAATCCGCAGCCACTGGACCCGATGGGGCCAGCTGGAGGCTGCCGCTGCTCCGGGTCCCGCTCCCGGAGACCGTCGACTTCGTGCCGAAGAAGTAGCGGTTGGTCTCGGAAATCCGAACGCCATGCTCGTTTCGGAGCTGCCGCTTGAGCGCGTGCGCCGGATCGGGAGCACCCGCCTGCGCGGCGGCGGGACTCGTGGCAACCGGTACGGACGCGATCAGTACGGCGAGCGCCAGAGCAGCCCATCGTCTCATGGGGGTATTTGTCCTTCTTGTTGAGCTTTTGGGGCAGTCAACGGAAAGGTGAGCTCAAATGCGATGGTAACTGGCGCATTCCATCGGTGTCTTTGTCCGCTCGGGAATTCGGCCCCGTGCTCCACTCCGTGGCCGGCTGTCCGGCCGAGGAGGTCTTCTCGGAGCCATCAGGCGCGGCGGATCATCTGCCGGGAAGGGATGGCCAGGGCCAGCCAGACGACCACGGTGATGGTGAGGACGACGGCCGGCGCGAGCCAGACAGGACCCGCCGGCCAGGGCCGGGAGAGAAAGCCGATGCTCAGCATGGTCAGCGGGGCGGTGGACAGGAGCAGCCCGGATCCGGCGGCCGCGGCGGCGATGACCAGGGCCTCCCAGCGGATCATGGTGCGGAGCTGGCGGGGAGTGGCGCCCAGGTCGCGCAGGGCGGTCAGCTCGGCGGACCGCGCGGTGGTGGTGGCGACCAGGCGGTTGACGACCGCGACCAGGACGTAGCCCAGGAGTACGGCGAGGACCGCGATGTTCACGAGGATCTCGCCCGAGGGCCTGCCCATCTCCGGGGCGGCGGGGTCGCCGGACAGGACGGTACCCGGCCACTGCTTCAGGAGCGCGGGAAGGGGCGACGGACCCGGCGCGAGCCGTACAAGGATCGTGGAGTCCAGACCTGTGGTGGTGTGCCCGGAAGCGAGGTCGCGGGAGACGGCGACGGGCCCGAAGCCGAGCGCGCGGGTGTAGGTGGCGACCACGCGGGCCGTCACCGCGGTGCCGTCGCCCAGGGTGAGGTCGACGTGATCGCCGAGCTTTCCGGCGCGTTCGTCGACGGCGATCGTGTCGCCCTTGAGCGCGGCCAGGCTGCCGCCTACGATGCCCAGATCCACCAGGCCTTCGGCGTCGGGGCCGAGCACCATGGCCGGCCGGGGTTCGAGCCGACGGGAGTCGTCGCCGAGGGCCAGGGAGCGGGTCAGCACGGTGGTCGTGGTGAACGCGGTGGCGGCGGTGACGCCCCGGGTGGCGCGTATGTCGGAGAGCAGGCCGTGCGGGATGCCGCCGAGGAGCGGCGCGGTGATCGTGGCGTCGGCGCGGATGCCCTGGGCCGCCTCGTCGCCGGAGGCCTTCGCGATCGTGGTCTGGGTCAGCACGACGCTGAGCGACAGGGTGACGACCATGCCGAGGGCGGCGATGGCGCCCGCGGTCCTGAGCGCGTAGCCGTGGGTGTTGCTCACCGCGAGCCAGGCGGGCGCGGACAGACCGGGCGGCAGCCGCCTGGCGAGCAGGCCCGTCGCCCGCTGGACCAGCCAGGGGCCGGCCATGGCGAGCCCGATCACGGCCAGCAGCGCCGCGGTGGCCGGGCCGACGGCGGCCATCTCGGTGCGGATCAGCAGCGGGGCCGTGGAGAGCACGACCGAGGCCAGTATGAGCAGCAGCCCGCCGTTCGTGCGAATGCGGGAGGGCGTGCGCGGCTCGCCGGCCGACTCCGCGACGGCGGCCACCGCCGGCATCCGCGACGCGCGCAGGGACGCGCCCCACGTCGACATCCTGACCACACCGGACAGCAGCAGCGCGGCGGCCACGGCGGGCAGCGGGCTGTAGGAGAGCGGGAGATCGCCGGGCAGCGTGCCGACCGACACCAGCAACTCGCCGAACCGGGCGGCCAGATAGTAGCCGAGCGCCGCTCCCGGTGCCATCGCCGCCAGCGCGGCCGCGGTTCCCTGCACGGCGACCAGCTTCCGCACCTGGCGCGGCGTGGCACCGGCCGCACGCAGCAGCGCCAGGTCGCGCCGCTGCCTGTTGATCGACAGAGCCAGCCCGCCGGCGACCACGAACCCGACGACCATCAGGCTGATCCCGCTGATGGAGGCGGGCAGCGCGATGAGCATGCCGCGGGCGGCGGCCGTACCGGGGGCTTCGGCGTCCCCCCTGGCCCGGCCGGTGGAGATCTCGTACCGGTCGCCGAGCCGCTCGGCGAGCTCGTCGGCGAGCGCGGCCGCGGTGACGCCGTCCTCGGCCCTGAGCGCGACGAGGTCCACGGTCTTCGCCCGCGGCCCGGCATCCCTGGCGGCCAGCTTGGCCGCGGCCTCGTCGCTGAAGTACAGGCCGGGCGCGTCGACGAGCGCGGTGACGCGGTAGTCGCCCGCCGTCCCGCCCGCGATGACACGCACCGTCTGCCCGATCCGTGCTCTTTCCATGCTGTACGGCAGGGCGATCTCGTCGCCCGTGTTCGGCGGGGTGCCGGTCACCTTCCTGCCCGCGCCGGCCAGCGCGGCAGAGGACCAGCCGTGGCCGGACATGCTCGCCGTGACGGGGCCGGACGTGCTCGCCGTGACGGGAAGGACGGCGGCGGGAAAGCTGAGGTCGCCGACGGCGGCCGCGACGCCCGGCACGGCGGCGAGCTGAGCGACCAGAGAGCCGGGCACCACGGCCCGCTCGGGCAGCGCGGCCGGCAGGTCCTCCTTCTGCGGAATGGACTGCCTGGCCGAGACGATCACGTCGGCGCCGGGCAGGCGCTGGGTGGAGACGCTCGACCGCAGGCCCGACTCGATGATCACACCGGAGCCGGTGAGCAGCGCCATCCCGCCGAACACGGCGAGAAAGGCCACGACGAGGCCGCTGAGCCCGGCCAGGGAGAGTGCTGTCCTGATCACCTGGCTCCCTCCGGTACGGCGGTGAGCTGCGTGAGTCGCTGCGCCAGATCACTGGCCGTGGGGGCGGACAGCAGGTCCACCACCCTGCCGTCGGCCATGACGAGCGTGTCGTGTGCCCTCGCCGCGGCAGCGGGGTCGTGCGTGACCATGACCACGGTCTGACCGAGGTCGTCGACCAGCTCGCGCAGCAGGTCCAGCACCTGGGAGGCGCTGCGCAGGTCGAGAGCGCCCGTGGGCTCGTCTGCGAAGACCACGTCGGGACGGGCGGCGAGCGCGCGCACGATCGCGGCGCGCTGCTGCTGACCGCCGGAGAGTTCCGCCGGCCGGTGCCGCAGCCGTCCGCCGAGGCCGACCCGCTCGACCAGTTCGCGCAGCCAGGCCGGGTCGGGGCGGAGTCCGGCCAGGCGGAGCGGCAGCGTGATGTTGTGCTCGACGCTGACGGCGGGCAGCAGGTTGTAGGACTGGAAGACGAAGCCGATGTGCTTCCTGCGCAGCTCGGTGCGCTTGGTCTCGTTGAGCCGGGTGACGTCCACGCCGCCGATGGTGACCGCGCCCGAGGTGGGCGTGTCGAGCCCGGCCGCGCAGTTCAGCAACGTGCTCTTGCCCGAGCCCGACGGTCCCATGACGGCGACGAACCGGCCGCGTGGGAAGGCGAGCGACACGTTGTCGAGCGCGACGAGCTCACCGTGCTTCTTGACGACGTCGGTCAGGGTGACGACTCCACTCATGACCGCCGCCGGCGGAAATGGTGGGTGACGAGGCCGGCGATGCAGGCGACGGCGACGATTCCGGCGGCCGTGCCGGGCACGGTGGCGGTCGCACTTCCGAAGGTGTTCAGGACGATGTTGATCGAGGCGCTCACGATGAGGACGATCCACAGCAGCGCGCGAAGCGCGGTGCCGCCGCCACGCGGCCCGGAGACGGGTGCGGGTGGACGGCCTGACAGATCGAGGCGGTGGGGATCGTTCATACCGATCACCCTAGAAACCCGTCCCACCTGCGGAAATCCCGCCAGCTACCCAAGGCTTGGTAGTGCAGGCCGGAATGATGTCCCCCGTATGCCCACCCTGAGGTGACGGGGTGCCCCGTGACGCCTTCGAGGCGCTTGAACGCCTGGCGGGTGGCTCCGGCGGCCCGGGGCGTCGCCGCCGGGCCGCCGGAGCTTCATCGCCGGAGACGTCCTCCGCTGCTCACGCCACCAGGTGCTGCTCGGCCAGTTCGGTCAGCTTCACGGTGTACAGGCCGCCGCGTTCGGCCTTCACGTCGGTCACCTTGAGCTGAGTGCCGGGGGCGAGGATGAACTCCTCCTCGCCGGTGAACGCGGAGAAACCGCGGATGCCCACGGCCCGCATGGGGAGCACCTCGAAGAGCGTCCGCTTGCCGCGGCCGAGGAACGCCTGGGCCACGCTGAGCTTCGACGTACACGAGGACACGCCCCACCACGTCACGGTGCGGCCGAGTGGGTACTGCGCCCGCAGGTCCAGCGATACTCCGCGCCACAACGGTTCCTTGCGGGCCGGCAGGCGCGACACGGCGGAGAACAGGAGCCGCAGGTACGACCGGTACGGGACGATCCGGGTGCGGTCCGGGTCGCGCAGGATGGCGTTGATCTTCCGGTAGAACGCAGACTCGCAGGTATAGAGGTAGAGGGCCGCGATCTCGTCGGCGGACAGGCCGTCGGCCGCGCCGTCCGCCTGCTGCCGGCCGAACCGGTGCGACTGCTCCATGTGCCAGTCGAGACCCGACAGCAGCTTGGCCACCGGGGCCACGGCCTCGCGGAAGTCCATGAGCGGGGTGTCGAACACGCCGGTGATCGCCGGAAGCTCCAGCCCCTCGTCCTTGACGCCGGCGAGCCGTTCGAGGTAGAGCTTGTGCAACTCCATCGTGGAGGCGATGAACGCCCCCATCCGGTCGGCCGCGTCCGCGTCCGCCCCGTCGGTCCGCGCCGCGAGCTTGTTCCATCCCTTGCCGGGCAGCCAGTCGATCTCGTCGGTCCCGAGCGCCTTGAGTGCCGTGTTCACGGCGGCGAAGTGGTTCCCGTCGCAGAAGATGTCGCCCTGTGCCGCGGGGTTGGGGTGGTCGATGTGCCAGACCTCCACCTCGGGATACTTCTGCTGGAGCCGGAGGACGACCTCTTTCAGGCTGCGGGCGTGCGCTCCCCACCACGCGAACACCACGCCCCGGTCCTTCTCGTCGGCGTTCTGCTTGGCCTTCAGGATCTCCTCGACGAGCTTCTCGACGACCGGTCGCCAGAACGCGGTGTGCCGGTCGGTGGCCATCGCCTTGTCGCCGCTGGCGGTGAGCGCCGCGTTCAGAAGCAGGACGCCCTGCGTGAGCATCGCCTGGAACCACTCCGGCGGCTGGACGGTGTCGTGCTTCTTCAGGAGTGCGCGGATGTCGGCGATCGGCGTCTTCTTGGGGATGCCGTGCTTCCACATCGCCGCCGCCTTGATGATGCAGCGGATGGTGATGACCTTGCCGAACTGGCTGTCGTCCCAGTCGTGGAAGGTGTTGTCGAACATGGCGATGCCGGTGGCGCTCTCAGCCCGCGGGTACGGGTTCTGGCCGAAGACGACGACCTTCCACTTGTGCGGCGGGTTGGGCTTGAGCGCCTGGAAGGTCAGCTCCCGGACGGGCACGACCTGGGGGCTGCGGCCCGGGCCGATGAACGTGGCCGCGGCCGGCTGCGCCTCGATGACCGGCTTCAGGAGTGGCAGCCACGGCTCGCCGCCGCCCTTGAAGAGTTCGGCGAGGGCCAGCGGGTCATTCGGGTCGGGCGGGGTGGCGGCGTCGACGTCGCTCATCGTGAGCTCCCGGATAGGCGAGCCGTATCGGTGACGGCACGGGTGATTGAGGTGGGGGAATTGTGCCGCGTGAAGATCCCGTATGCGATGTCGGGGAACCGGAGAGCCCGTCCGCCGGAGTGGGCGGGCTCTCCGGCCGCGACGGGCGGTTCGCCGTAAGGCCTGGTCAGTGGAGGGTTCAGGCAGGGCGGCCCGGAGCCGGCGCGCTCGCGAGCGCGGAGATCGTTCCCGAACCCCCGACCAAGATCCCGTTTTGTCCGTGTGGCGCGATATCTTCGTGGCTGTTGGAAACCCCCTCCCCACGCCCGGAGTGAGCCATGACCATCAAGCATGTGAAGCCGCCGCTCAAGGTGGTGCTGGTGGACGTCAACGCGAAGGTGGTGCAGGCGGGGCGGGCGGCGTTCGCCGACACCCCCGAGGTCGAGATCCACAAGGGGTCGATCCTCACCCGGCACGTCGATGCCTGGGTCAGCCCGACCAACTCCCGCGGGCGGATGGACGGCGGGGTCGACGCGGCCATCAAGCGGCACCTCGGGGCTGGGATCCAGTTGCGCGTCCAGCGGGCGATCCGCGATCGGTTCGGCGGGTCGTTGCCGGTGGGAAGTGCCGTGTGCGTACCGTCCGGGGCGACCAACCCGAAGTTCCTGATCTCGACGCCGACGATGGTGGAGTCGGTGCAGGACGTGAGCGAGACGCTGAACGTGGCTCTGGCGTGCGCCGCCGCGTTCCAGGCCATCCACATGCAGAACGAGGCGGAGCCGGGCAGCATCGAGTCGGTGGCGCTGGTCGGCATGGGCGCGGCGACGGGCGGGGTGCCGCCGCGGGTGTGCGCCAACCTGATGTGGACCGGCTACACCCTGTTCAACGACTACTACTTCCGGGACTACGACGACCTGCGGAAGACGATCCGCGAGCAGCTCGACGACATCGGCAGCCGCCCCGAGGATGAGCGGGTGCGGATCAGTCCGCCCACCGACCGGGCCCGCGGTTGACGAGGTGCGCGGTCTGATCGAGCGGCTTCCCGTGGTTGACGAGGTGCGCGCGGTCTGATCGAGCGGTTTCCCGCGGTTGACGAGGCGGACGCGACCTGATCGAGCGGCTTCCCGTGCCCCGGCCCGCTGCCGCTACGAGGCGGGTCGCAGGCGTGTGAGGTGATCGGAGGACCGATGCCGGTCCGCGCACCTGGCACGCCGGTGTCTCGGCGGACATCAACCGATCGGTGGATTTTCCGGTCAGTCGCATACGGGGAGGATCCTGGCCGGCAGGTCGATTCGCCTGAGGAGCGGGCGGAAGATGCTTGATCCATGGCAGTCATCGAAGTCACCGGCCTCCGCAAGAGGTACGCGGATCTGACGGTTCTGGACGGGGTGTCGTTCTCCGTGGAGGAGGGCGAGATCTTCGGCATCCTCGGGCCCAACGGCACCGGCAAGACCACCGCCGTGGAGTGCGTGGAGGGGCTGCGGCGGCCCGACGGCGGGTCGATCAGGGTGCTGGGGCTCGACCCGGTCAAGGACGGGCGGGAGCTGCGCGAGCAGATCGGCGTGCAGCTCCAGCACACGCAGTTGCCGGAGAACATCAAGGTGTGGGAGGCGCTGGACCTCTACGCCTCCTTCTACGCCAAGCCGCGCGACTGGCGGGAGCTGCTGGAGGAGTGGGGACTGGCCGGCAAGCGCGACGCCCGCTTCGGGAAGCTGTCGGGTGGCCAGAAGCAGCGGCTGTTCATCGCCCTGGCGCTGGTCGGCGATCCGCGGGTGGCCTTCCTCGACGAGCTGACCACGGGGCTCGACCCGCAGGCCCGCCGTACCACCTGGGAGCTGATCAAGCGGGTCCGTGCGAGTGGCGTGACGGTGGTGCTGGTCAGCCATTTCATGGACGAGGTGGAGGAGCTCTGCGACAGGGTCGCCGTTTTCGACCGCGGCCGCGTCGTCGCGATCGACACCCCGGCCGGGCTGATCGACGGGATCGACGCCGAGCACCACATGAGGTTCACGCTGATGAGCGGCGACCTGGTCGAGCTGGGTGAGCTGCCCGGCGTGACCGGGGTGAGCAGGGACGGGAACCGGGTGGTCGTCAGGGGCCGGGGGGATTTCGCCACGGCTGTCACCGCTCAGCTCGCCCGGCATCACATCCTGGTCAGCGACCTGCGCATCGACAAGCGCACCCTCGACGACGCGTTCGTCGCCCTGACCGGCCGTTCGTTCGACTCCACCCACTGACAGAGGAAACCATGACCAAGCTCGCCGTCGTCGAACTGAAGCTGCTGACCAGGGAGCCCGGGGCGATGTTCTCGCTTCTCATCCCGCTGTTCATTTTGGTGATCTTCGGAAGCTCGATCGAGCCGGGTGACACCGTGCTCCTGCCGATGGCGCTGGCGATCGCCGTGGGGCTCGTGGGGCTGTACATGCTGCCCACCACCATGGCCACCTATCGGGAGAGGGGCATCCTGCGCAGGCTCTCGACCACCCCGGTGCGTCCCGCGAGCATGCTGGTGGTGCAGCTGGTCCTGCAGTTCGTCCTCGCGATGGTCGCCTGCGGCCTGCTGCTGACTGTCGCGGGCACCGTACTGGGTGCTCAGCTGCCCTCCCGGGGGCTGCTGATCGCGGTGACCTTCCTGCTCGGCACGGCGGGGATGTTCGCCATCGGGCTGCTCATCGCGGCCCTGGCTCCGAACGGGCGGGCCGCCAACGGGGTGGGTGTCCTGCTGTACTTCCCGATGGCCTTCCTCGCCGGGCTGATCCAGCCCACGGATCAAATGCCCGTTATCTTGGCTCATGTTGGCAAATACACCCCTCTGGGCGCTTTCCGGCAGAGCCTGCAGGACGTCTGGGCGGGTGGTGCCCCCGATCCGCTGCTGCTGGTGGTGATGGCCGCGTACGCGCTGGTCATCAGCATCGCCGCGGCCAGGTTCTTCCGCTGGGAGTGAGACATGACCGGGCAGCTCGACCGGTGGGAGAGGCTTCTGGAGCGCCAGATGGCGGCTGCGCCGTACGTCTTGCTGGTGATCTCCATGGTGCTCTCCCTCCTCATCGACGGCCGCTCATGGCTGACGGTCACGCTGGTCGCGGTGGCCGCAGCCTGGATCCGGCTGGTGCCGCGAGGCGGGCTCTACGTGGCCGGGCTGGTGGTCCTGATCGGGGTGCTCTGCACGCGGGGGATGTGGTTCGCCAGTTTCTTCGGCTTCACCGGCTACCTTCACTCGTGGCAGTACCTGAAAGGGACGTGGCGGTTCGCCGGGGTCACCGCCACGGCGGCGATCAGCGTCGCGGCCTACAACGGCGGGCTGCCCGACCCCACCCCGTCCGCGATCTTCACCTATCTGTTCTTCACCGCCGCCATCGTGGCCGTGGTCGGCGTGTTCAGCTTCGTCGGCGAGATCACGACCGAGCGCAGCGCCGAGCGGAAGCGGATGGTGGCGCAGCTTGAGAAGGCGATGCGGGAGAACGCCGGTCTCCACGCTCAGCTGCTGGTACAGGCGCGGGAGGCGGGTGTGCTGGACGAGCGGCAGCGCATGGCGGCCGAGATCCACGACACCCTCGCCCAGGGCCTGACCGGCATCATCACCCAGCTCCAGGCGGCACAGCAGGCCGAGGACTGGCGGCGCCACATGGACAATGCCGTACGGCTGGCACGGGAGAGCCTCGCCGAAGCCCGCCGCTCCGTCCACGCGGTCGGACCCGGCCAGCTGGAGGCGGCGCCGCTGCCCGAGGCGCTGCGGGAGGTCGTGGCCCGGTGGAGCGAGTTCAACGGGGTGCGTGCCGACTTCACCACGACTGGTACGGTCCGTCCCATGCATCCGGAGGTGGAGGAGACCTTGCTCCGCACAGCGCAGGAGGCCCTGGCCAACGCGGCCAAGCACGCGGGCGCGTCCCGAGTCGGGCTGACCCTCTCCTACATGGAGGACGTGGTCACCCTGGACGTGCGCGACGACGGTGCCGGATTCGATCCCGAGCGCGTCCGAGACGGCGGCGGCTTCGGCCTGACGTCGATGGGCAAGCGCGTCAGCCGTCTGGCGGGCACCCTGGAGATCGAGTCGGAACCCGGCGGCGGCACCGCGGTCTCCGCCAGCGTTCCGGCGGTGGCACGTGGCTGAGGCCCCGATCCGGCTGCTGATCGCCGACGATCATCCCATCGTCCGCGACGGCATCCGCGGCATGTTCGCCGGTGACCCGGGCTTCGAGGTGCTGGCCGAGGCCGGGGACGGCGCGCAGGCCGTCGAGCTCGCACGGGCACTGAACCCGGACGTGATCCTCATGGACCTCCGCATGCCGAAGATGGACGGCGTCATGGCCATCAAGGAACTCGCCAGGCTCGGGGTCGCGGCACGCGTGCTCGTCCTGACCACCTACGACACCGACAAGGACGTCCTGCCCGCCGTCGAGGCCGGGGCCACCGGCTACCTCCTCAAGGACACCCAGCGCGACGATCTCATCCGGGCCGTCCGTACGGCGGCGCGGGGCGAAGCCGTGCTCTCCCCGTCGGTCGCCACCCGCCTCCTCGGGCAGGTGCGCGCTCCCGCCGACCCGCTGAGCGCGCGGGAACTGGAGGTCCTGGAACTCATCGCTCAGGGCACCACCAACCGCGAAGTGGCCGCGCGCCTGTTCATCAGCGAGGCCACGGTCAAGAGCCACCTGCTGCACATCTACACGAAACTCGGCGTCAACGACCGCGCGGCGGCCGTCGCCGTCGCCTTCCGGCGCGGGCTGCTCGATCTGGGGAACGACGGCTGACGGATCACCCCGGTTCACGTACTCAGACAGGGTGGGTACGCGTACTCAGGCGCCCGGCCGGCTGGTGCCCGACCCTTGACGGCATGAGCAAACCACTCCAGCCCGTCATGACCGCCGCCTATTACGCGCAGTCCGTCATCTCCTTCGGCGTGGCGCTCGGCAGCGTGGCGCTCGGCATCGTCTTCCTGCCGATCGACCCCTGGCTCCGCGCGTTCCTCGCGGTCGCCGTGCTGTACACGGTGACGTCGGCCTTCGGCCTGGCCAAGTGCGTGCGCGACCGGCAGGAAGTCGTCAGCGTGTCGAGCCGCGTCGACCAGGCGCGCCTCGACAAACTGCTCTCCGAGCACGACCCCTACAAGGTCGACGGTCTCTGAGCCGCCCCTCCGGCCCGCCCTACGCCTCGTCGAGTCCTCGCTCGATCGCGTAACGGACGAGCTCGGCCCGGTTGTGGAGCTGGAGCTTGTTCAAGGTGTTCTGCACGTGGTTCTGCACGGTCCGGTGGCTGAGCACCAGCCGTTCGGCGACCTGTCTGTAGGACAGTCCCTTGGCGACGAGGCGCAGCACCTCGGTCTCCCGGTCGGTGAGGCGCGGCCCGTCGTCGGCAGGTCTCTGCGTGGCGAGGCGGCGGTACTCGCCGAGCACCAGTCCGGCCAGGCCGGGGGTGAAGACCGGTTCCCCTTCGGCCGTGCGCCGGACGGCGTCGAGGAACTCCTCCCGGCTCGCCGACTTGACCAGGTAGCCGGAGGCCCCGGCCTTGACCGCCTCGAGCACGTCCTCGTGCTCGCCGCTCGCCGACAGCACCAGCACGCGGGGCGGATGGGAGGACGCGGCCAGCCCTCTGGCCACCTCCACGCCGGGCAGGTCGGGTAGCCGCAGGTCGAGGATGACCACATCGGGGCGTACGGCGGCGGCGACGCGGAGCGCCTGGCGGCCCTCGCCCACGGCCGCCACCACCTCGTACATGGCGTTCTCCAGGTCGCGGGCGACCGCGTCCCGCCACATCGGGTGGTCGTCCACCACCATCACCCGCAGAGCGCTGGTCATGCCGTAACTGTAAACCGGCCCGCGTTCCCGCCTAGGCGGTACGGGCCTGCTCGTGGGCAGCGGGCCGTGCGGGGACGGGGATGATCAGCTCGACCTCGGTTCCCTGGCCGGGCACGGATGTGAAGCCGGCGGTGCCGCCAAGGCCGGCGATCCGGCCCCGGATGGACTGCGCGATGCCGAGCCTGCCCTCCGCCTCCGCCTCCGGAAGGCGTCCCGCGGGGATGCCCGGACCCTCGTCGCGCACCGTGACGGTCATGGAGACGTCGTCGTTCTCGGCGAAGACCCAGGCCCTCGCGTCTTCGCCGCAGTGCCGCCGGACGTTGTCGAGCGCCGCGCCCACGGCCGCGACGACCTCGTGAGCCTGACCGGCGGGGAGCGGCAGAGGGGTCGCGGGTGTCGACACGGTCACCGTCGCCGTGGTGTACCGGCGTAGACGGGCCCCCACATCGACGAGGCCTGCGCCGTCCTGCTCCGCCATGGCCGGCCCGCTACGGATCATCTCGCGCAGTGCCGCTTCCTGCTCTCCGGCGAGCCGCCCCAGTTCGGCGGCCTCCCCGCCGATCTCCAGCCCGCGGCGCTGCACCAGCGCCAGCACCTGAAGAACGGAGTCGTGGATGCCGCGAGCGAGCCGCTCGCGTTCCCGGCCGGCCGCCTCTATCTCGACGGCCCGTTGCAGTCGTTCCTCCGCCTGTCCGGTGAGCCGGGCCACGTGGCCGACGACGGTTCCGGCGAGGATCAGCAGCACGACTCCGTTGACGGGGACGGAGAGATCGAATCCATGCAGACCGCGCAGCCACAGGTCGCCGAGCGACAGCACGACCGCTGCGACCCCGCCCGCCCGCCGCCCGCCGTACACGGCCCAGGCGAGGACAGGCCCCCCGATCCAGGTCGCCGTGACCGGCATCACGCCTGCCGGCCCGGCATCAGGTCCCTGGACGTACGGCGAAGCCAGCATGCAGCCGAGAGTGACAAGAACGTCCAGGACCAGCAGAGGGCGGCTTCTCGCGGTCGAGTACGCGACGGTGGTGGCCGCGGTCCAGACCGTCATCACGCCGAGGACGAGCCAGCCCGCGACGGGGCGCTGGTAGCCGCCGGCGCCTGCCAGCAACAGTGCGGCGTAGCCCAGGGAGGCGATGCGGTAGACCGCGATGGCACGCCAGAACGACCCCTCGATCCCCATGTGGCCCCATCACGCTCGATCGGCGCTGTTCCTGGTGACCCGACTATAAGGTGACCCGCGCCGGATGCGCGTCGCGCCGCGTGGGCCCGCCTTCCTCAGGCCTTTCGTCGTGGGATGCAACACTTTGCCCGGTAATTCCATCTGGGAGGTGACAGAGACGACGGAAGGCGGAGGCAGTTGGAAGCAGATCCGCGGTTCGCGGAGTTCGTCGCCGAGCGAGGTGATGCGCTGCTGCGATACGGCTACGTGCTGGCCGGAAACCCGCATGACGCTGCGGACTTGGTGCAGGAGGCGCTGCTGAAGCTCCGCGCCGCCTGGCCGAGGCTCCTGGCCAAAGAGAATCCCGAAAGCTACGTGCGGACCATCATGGCCAGGCTGCACACGGCCACCTGGCGGTTGCGGCGTCGCGAGCTGCTCAGCTGGGAGTTGCCCGAACACGGCTACCACGACGCGCTGCCCAGCGGTGACGAGCAGGCGATGTGGGAGGCGCTGGCCGGGCTGCCGCGCAAGCAGCGGGTGGTGGTGGTGTTGCGGTACTACGAAGGGTTCAGCGACGCGGAGATCGCGGCGACCCTGGGGATCTCCCGGGGAACCGTGCGGAGCCAGGCGTCACGGGCGCTCGACAAGCTTCGCTCCGCCGTACCGGCGGGCAGTCACGGCATTTCTGAAGGTGTCAGGTCGGAGCACGGGGGGCGGCGATGAGCGATTTCGAGGACGCGTTGCGCAGGTCCTTGGGGCACGCGGCGGAACGGGCGCCTCGGCTGCCCGGCGCGGCGGCGGGGCAACTGGAGATCGGTTACCGGCGGCGCAGGCGGCGCTTCCAGGCGCTGCTCGCGGCGGCGGCCGTGGTAGTGGTCGCGGGAGGGGCCGGGGTGGGTCTGCGTGCGGGTGGTGGGGGGGCGGCGCCGCCGGCCGTCAACCCGTCCGACGTCCCTTCCGTGGTGGTCACCCTCCCGGAGGCCGCGCCCGAGCCGATCGAGAAGGTGTGGCCACAGGCCGTGTGGAAGATGCCCGCGAAGGGGGCGGACGGCCGGGAGCTGCAGCCGGTCGCGCTGATCGACGACCGGACGCTGCTGGTCAAGGCCTGGCGCACCTTCGACAGGACCGAGGTGGTCTACGCCTACGATCTGGCCGGCCGGAACCTGCGGAAGATCGCGGACGTGCCGGCGCCGAAGGGGACCGTGCGGTTCGCCTCGGACTTCAGCTTCGGCGACGGGCAGGTGGCCTGGTGGACCACCACGAAGGGCGTCACGCACATCTGGGCCGCCCCGCTGGACGGCGGAGAGGCTCGGCTGGTGGCCGACCGGAAAACCGAGGGCGACGACGTCTCCCCTCTCGACGGCCTCGGCGTGGCGGACGGCAATGTCGTGTTCTCCCTGTCGGCGGGCGGGGTGTTCAGCGTTCCGCTGGCCGGGGGGCCGGTGACGCCGGTCCAGGCAGGTGCCGGTCTGCACCTGCTGTCCTGGCCGTGGGCCGGTTCGCCGGGCACCGGCGGCCCGCCCGGCCGGCCGCCCTTCAGCAAGCTGGTCAACCTGGAGACCGGGCAGACCAGTACGGCCGCCGTCCACCAGGGCGAGCAGGTGTACGCCTGCGGCGTGCGGTCCTGTACGGGGATGACGGCCGACGGCAGAGCCTTCACCCGGCTGCGTGACGGCTCACAGCAGAAGGACATTCCCGTCGGCTACCTGATCCCGGAACCACCGACGCAGAGCCGTTTCCACGTGCGCAACCTCAAGAGCGACGGTCCGGGGCTCGGGCTCTACGACCTGACCACCGGTACCTTCGCCGACCTGGGCATCCGGGAGGAGGCGGCGACCCGCGGCGAGGTTCCCGTCGCGGACCGAGCCGGCCGGCTCATGACCTACCGGCTCAAGAACGATCGCTACGTGATCGACCTGTCCAGGATCCCGTAGCCGCGGCGACGGGGGTGACGCGCCACGGCTCGCGGGTCCCTTCGACGGATCGGCGGGGCGCCGGCTCATGCCGGCGGCGAGCGGGCCGACCGTGCCGGGGTCGCGTCCCCCCTGACAGGCCGGATGCGGCGGGGTTGGATGGATATTTACTGTTAGTAAAGTTTCCTTTATATTTGGTCCAACCCCCCAGCAAAGGAAGCATGACATGCGCAAATTGATCACAGTCTTAGCGGCGACGATCATCGCGGTCGCGTCCGTGGTGGTCGTCGCCTCACCCGCCCTGGCACACGGTTACATCACCTCCCCTCCGAGCAGGCAGGCCCTCTGCGCCCAGGGGAAGGTCGCCAACTGCGGCCAGATCATCTGGGAGCCGGCCAGCGTCGAGGGCCCCAAGGGGCAGCGGAACTGCAGCGGCGGCGATGCTCGCTGGGCCCCGCTCGACGACGACAGCAAGGCGTGGCCGGTCACCAACGTCGGTGACTCGGTCACCTTCAACTGGCGGATCGAGGCCCGTCACGCCACCAGCACGTGGGAGTACTTCGTCGGCGGCACCCGCATCGCGGTGTTCGACGACCGAGGCAAGCTGCCGGGCGCCACGGTCTCGCACGCGGTGAACCTGGGAGGCCGGACCGGCCGCCTCAAGGTGCTCGCCATCTGGAACATCGCCGACACCGCGATGGCCTTCTACAACTGCGTCGACGTCAAGGTCGGCGGCGGCCCGGACCCGACCCCGACTCCCACGCCGACCCCGACCCCCACGCCGACTCCCACCGTCTCGCCCACGCCGACTCCCACCGCTTCGCCCACTCAGGGACCCGCCGGCCCCTGGACCGCGGGCACCGCCTACGCGGCCGGTGCTCAGGCGATCTACAACGGCGTCACCTACCAGTGCCTCCAGCAGCACACCGCACTGCCCGGCTGGGAGCCGCCCTACGTCCCGGCCCTCTGGCGGCGCCAGTGAGCCGGTGACGTCCGGCGGTAGTGAAGCACCCGTGCTCCTTCCCGGAGGAGCACGGGTTTTCGTTTGATCCACTCCGGTGAGGTCGCGCAGGAGGCGCCGGTCGCAAGCGGGCCGATCCTGTCCCGGAAAGAGCTGGACGGAAAGCGGTGCGGGGTGCCGCGCCTGTCGCGCATCCCCCGACGGGCCGCACCGGAGCCGGCAGTGGCGGCGACCACAACCTCGTGGGCCGGCGCAGCCCGGCATGCTAGCGGCGCTAGCACTCCTGTCGAAGATATGTTAGTTTCGCTCTTGGTTCTAGCGCTGCTAGCAAAAGGAAAAGATCATGCTCTCCCCCATTGCCTACGGACTGGCCATCCTGCTCAACCTCTTCATCATCTTCATCGGCCTCCGGTTCCTCCTGGTGCCCCACGCCGCGGCCGCCGGCTACGGCGTCCCCGCCAAGAAGGACGGGGACGCCGCCTATCTGGCCATCAAGGGTCTGCGCGACTTCAGCTACGGCGTCGTCGGCCTCGCCCTCCTCGCCTTCGTGGGCCCCCAGGCCGAGGCCTGGTACATGCTGGCCGTCGCCCTCGTCCCCCTCGGCGACACCGTCATCGTCCTGCGCCACGGCGGCACCAAGGCGACCGCCTTCGGCATCCACTTCGCCACCGCCGTGATCGTGCTCATCAATGCCGCCCTCCTGTTCGCCGTCTGAGAGTCCCGGCGCTCACGGGCCCGGCTGACCCCGCGCTGACGGCCGGGACCTGTCCGGGCTCCGTCCGGGATCAACCCGGCGCCGGCTGTGAGCGGGGTCAGCGTTCGGTGGGTGAGGAGGCGGGCTCCGCGTCGCGGCGGTTGGCGTACACGCTCGTGATCGTGACGGTGGCCAGGACCACGATGATGACCCCCAGCGAGAGCAGGGTGGGAATCTCCGGGACCCAGGTCCAGATGCCGTGCGCCCAGTGCAGGACGAGCTTGATCCCGATGAAGGCCAGGATGATGCCGAGTCCGTGGTTCAGGTGCCGCAGCTTCGCCAGGACGCCCTGGAGCACGAAGTAGAGCGCCCGCAGGCCCAGCAGCGCGAAGGCGTTGGTGGCGAAGACGAGGAAGGGGTCTTCCGTCACGCCGTACACCGCGGGCACCGAGTCGACGGCGAAGACGATGTCGGTGGCGAAGACGGCCACGGTGGCCAGCGCCAGCGGGGTCAGGGCGCGGCGGCCGCCCTCGCGAACGACCAGGTGGGAGCCGCGGTAGTCCTCGGTGACCGGTATGAAACGCCGCAGCAGGCGGATCGTGCGCATGGAGGAGATGTCGACCTTCTGCTCCTCCCCGCTCAGCGCGTCCTTGAGGATCTTCCCAGCGGTGACGATCAGTATCCCGCCGAACAGCAGGAACGCCCAGGTCCCGCTCTGCAGGACGGCCGCCCCCAGCGCGATGAAGATCGCGCGCAGCACCAGTGCCCCGATGATGCCGTACAGCAGGACCCGCTGGGCCAGCGCGGTCGGGACTGCGAAGGCGGCCAGCAGGAGCATGAACACGAACAGGTTGTCCACCGACAGCGACTTCTCCACCACGTAGCCGGTGAAGAACTCCACTGCCACGCCGGTCCCGAAGGCCCCCCACAGGTAGGCGCCGAAGATCAGGGGAAGTGCCAGGTAGAAGATCGACCAGCCCACCGCCTCGCGCATCCGCACATCGTGCGGGCGCCGCGTCAGCATGAAGTCCACGGCCAGCAGCAGCAGCAGGCCGGCCACGGTGATCGTCCACAGTTTCGGTGAACCGATCGTTTCAAGATTGGCCATCGACAGGGTTGCCTCAGTGGGCATGAAACCTCCTCGAACGCGCTTGGCTGTTCGAGGTCTCCTTCACCCGCGCCGTGCGGGCGGCCGCCCGGGGACGTTCTGAACGTCCGTACTGACCGGGTCGGCTCTTGGGAAGTACTCCCCTCGTCGTCCCAGGGTAGGTCAGTCCCCGGGCGGTGTTCCACCCCCGGGGTGGTGGCCGGGAGCGGTCGCGGGCATTTGACTAGGCTCTGAGCTGCGCGGATAGTGGAATCAGTGCGGAGGGGAGTACCCACCGTCCGACACCCCGATCGTCATCACGGTCCCCGGCACAGGGAGATCCGGCGGGGTGGCCCTCCTGCGACATGGGGGGTGTGGGGAGACCTTCGTCCTCGTGGCCACATGTCCACAGCGAGGTCGAAGGAGGGTTCGATGTCGACCGCCGCGCTTGCCGAACTTCTGCTGGGCGTCCTGCTGACGATCTCCGCGATCGTCACCGCCGCCGTCCTGTGGCCGGGGAGACCACGGCCCCGGCTGCCGTCCGCTCCCGAACCACCTCCTCCGCGCCGTCCGCCGGTGACCGGCGGGAGGCGCCGGAACATGGCCGGGCGGTAGACACGCGCCGCGCCGATCTGTCACTATTTCCGACATGATCGTTGGAAAGGATGACGCCACCTTCATCCGGTGAGCGTTCTTGTGCAGCGGGAAGCTGCTGAAATCCGCGAAGAATGGCTGGGCCGTGCGTTGTCGACGCTGCCCGCCGACCGTCCGGCCGCAGAGGCCGCCATCTCCGGGCTGTACCGCCTGATCGGGCTCCCCCCACCGCGTTTCCACTGGGTCTCCTCGCCGGTCGCGGCCCTGGCGACCGTCCCGCCGGGGGTGCGTCTGGCCTCTTCGGAGGCCGGCGACCGCATCTCCGAATGGGCTCTGCCACCTCGGTTCTCCTCGCTCATGAGGGAGCTGTGCCGCGAGCTCGACGCCCAGGTCAGATGGGTCCATCAGCCGATGGACCAGATGATTCGCCAGGTGGTCCGCGGCTCGCTCTCGCAATCCACCACCGGTTCGCTCCTCATACCGCTCCGGGCGGCGCACGACTCGCGGCACCGCCCGGGAGACGCCTGGTACGGGACGCAGTGCGTCTCCTGGGTCGCCCATTACGACGCCCTCCGCCGAGTGGCCGGCGTGGTCTTCACCCCCGAGCAGACCCGGCGGTTCGAGCTGTGGGCGGCAGCGGCCCGGTCGTGCGGCTCGTGGTGGCCTCACGACGGCGTGTGCGTCCTGTCCGAGCGGCCCGTCGCCATGCACACGGAGGTGTGGGGCGACGACGGCGAGGTACGGCTGCACCGTGCGGACGGTCCGGCGGTGCGCTACACGGACGGGTGGGAGGCGTACGCCTGGCACGGGACGCGGGTGCCCTCCTGGGTGATCACGGATCCGAGCGTTCCGCGGATCGCGGGGGAGGCCAACGTCGAGGTCAGGCGGTGCGCGATCGAGCACATCGGCTGGGCGTCCTACATCGACCGGGCCGGGCTGCGGCTGGTCGCCGCCGCGCCGGACCCCGGCAACCCCGGCTCGGAGCTGCGGCTCTTCGACATGCGCGGGGAGACCAGAGTGCTCCTCGCGGTCAACGGGTCCGTCGAACGCGACGGGCGCCGCCGTCAGTACGGCCTGACCGTGCCGGGCTCCCTCGACGATCCGATCGCCGCCGCCGGCTGGACCTACGGGCTGTCCGCCGAGCAGTACTCCCTTCTCGTCCGCCGAACCTGAGGTGACTTCCATGACTGTGACCCTCGCTTCGCTCTCCCAGCAGACCGGACTCGCCGTGCTCGACCACCTTGAGCAGTCGGTGAGCATCCCCGTCGTCGACGGCCTCCAGGCCCAGGGCGACCTCATCGTCATCCCGCTCCCCGTCGTCGCGCCGTCCGTGCGGCCCCGGCCCGGGGCCGGCTGGACGGACGTGCCCGTCGAGGGGGTCGAACTGCTCCGCGGCGCGGCCGGGGGCAACCCGCACACGCTCGTCGCCGATCCGGGCACCTGCCGGTGGACGACCGACGTGTCGGACTCCGACGGACTGGCGATCGGCATCTTCGAGACCTCGGCCGTCGCCTATCTGCTCCATCCCGAGCACGGGGCCACGGGATGCACGCCGGGTGCCTACGTCATCCGGCGGCAGCGCGAGCGCGAAGGGCACAGGGCGCGCCTCGTCGCGGACTGATCCCGGAGCGCGCGGACGCCGGGACGGTGGCAGGTCCCGCTCGCCCGCCTGCCGTCATCCGTCGCCGCTCAGCGGGTGAGCAGGTCGACCACGCCCGCGGTGCCCTCGTCGCCGTGGCCGTCGGCGAGGCGGCGCTCCATCAGGGCCATGAACGGGGTCAGCAGCTCGGCGCTGACCCTCTGATCCTCGGCCGTGCGCAGCATCGTCGAGTTGCCCTCGACCATCATGGCGAGGTTGGAGACCACGCCCTTGGTGTAGTCACCGCTCTCCAGCTGGTCGGCGAGCTCGTACGCGGAGGGGGCCATGGCGGTGAGCCAGTTGACGAGCAGGGGGGCGAGGTCCCCCGGCGCGACGTCCTCCTTGCGGATCAGCGCGAAGGCGTGCGAGAGCCCGGCGAACATCCCGGTCATCGCGCTCAGCAGCGCCACGTCGTGGAGGGCGGCGAAGCCGGGGTCCTCACCGACGTACGTGGTGCCGGCCGGTACGGCCAACGTGCTGAGGTGGGCGTCGAAGAGGGTGCGAGAGCCGCTGTAGAAGACGTAGCCGCCGGTCTCCGGCACGCCGATCATCGGCGGGACGGCCATGATCCCACCGTCCAGGAAGCGGGCGCCGCGCTCCTCGGCCCACTCGGCGCGGGCGCGGGCCTGGGCGGGAGTACCGGTGGTGAGGTTGACCAGGTCCTTGCCCGTCAGGTCGGCATCGGCCAGGGCCTCGCCGACCGAGGCGTCGTCGAGCAGGCAGAGCACCACGAGATCGCTCGCGGCGACCGCCTCGGCGGCCGTCCCGGCGACCGTCGCGCCCTCGGCGGCGAGCGGATCGGCCCGGCTGGGGGTGCGGTTCCAGACGGTCAGCGGATGCCCGGCGGCGAGCCAGGTACGGGCGAGCGCGGTACCCATGGCGCCGAGCCCGAGGAGAGTGAGCCGAGTTTTCCCAAAAGTGTTGTCATCCATGCCGACCAGGCTTGTCGTAGATCTCGAAACGATCAAGTACGCACCTTGAAGTGGGCGGTTACCCTGAGGTGAGTGAGCAGCCAGGAGGAGGGGACATGGCGACCGTGAGGAGACCGGGGGCGTACCACTGCGGGATCGACGCGGCGATGGACGTGATCGGCGGGAAGTGGAAGGTGCTGATCCTCTGGGCGCTCGACGAACGGACGTGCCGCTTCGGCGAGCTGCGCAGGCAGGTGTCGGGAGTGACCGAGAAGGTGCTCGCCTCCCACCTCCGGGAGCTGGAGGAGGACGGCATCGTGCACCGCGAGGTGTACGACGAGGTGCCGCCCCGCGTCGAATACTCGCTGACCCCGCTCGGTGTCCTGCTCAACGAGGCGCTCGCGCCGCTCGGCGCATGGGGGCGGGAGCACGTGATCGGCGGTGTCGAGGACGCCCGGCATGTCCGCCGCCAGGGATTCTCCCCCGCGTCACCGGACGGGGTCGCGGAGAACAGGGGCGAGTACGCCGGGGGAGCGGCTCATCCTCTGGTGCTCCAGGGGGGCAGGCCGGATTCGAGGTGAGCCAGCGCGTCGTCGAGCAGCCGCCGCCGGCGTTGGGCGAAGCCCTCTGACAGATCGTTCGCGGCGGCGTTCCAGGCGGCGATGGCGACCCCGATGACCGCGCCCGAGACGGTGAGGAGATGGAGGTCGTCGGTGGGGCGGCCGAGCCGCCGGGCGAGGGCTTCGGTCAGGAGCGGCAGCGCCGCGGCGATGTGGCCGGGGACCCGGGCCCGCAGGTCGGGGACGCTGCACAGCAGTTCTTCACGTTGCCGGTTGAGCTCGTGCTGTTCGGCGGTGGCCGTGTCGACGAGGGTGGTGACGGCACCGCGCAACGCACCGATGAGGTTGGTTCCGTCGAGATGCTCGGGGAGCGCGTCGATCACCATCAGATCGGCGATGTCATGCAGGACGAGGTCGGCCTTGGTCGGGAAGTAGCGGAAGAACGTCGCCCGTGAGACCTCCGCGGCTTCGGAGATCTCGTCGACCGTGGTGGCCTCGTAGCCGTTCTCGGCGAACAGGCGCATCGCCTCGCGCTGGATCGAGGCCTGGGCTCTGGCCTTCTTGCGCTCCCGCAGCGGTATGTGGCTGGTCTCGTCAGCCGACCGTCGTCTTGCCATCGTTCACTCCCGGCTGGATTCGCCCGCCTGCGGGCCGCGGAACCGTTCGGTCATCTGTCGTAGTCTGTCGAGCTGTCCCGCTTCACCGATGGCCATCCCCCAGAGCTGGTGGGCGGCGTGGAAGCCGAGGTCGTCGAGGAACGCGCGCTTCCACGGCCTGCTGGCGATCGCGTGGGTGAGCAGTCGTGAGGCGCGCGGTCGCGCCATCATCATCTCAGCGATCTCCCACGCCCTCGGCAGCAGGCGCTCGCGTGGCAGCACCTCGTTGACCAGGCCGAGCCGGAGCGCGGTCGGCCCGTCGATCGGTTCGCCGGTGTACATGTAGTACGACGCGCGCTTGGTGCCGATCGTGTGCTGCAGGGTCAGGCCCATCCCGTCTCCCGGCACTCCGCCGCCCAGGAAGTGCGGGTCGAAGAAGTCGGCGTCCTCCACGCAGAGGGTGATGTCGCACGCGGTGGCGAACTCGCAGTGCGTGCCCGGTCCGTTGACCGCGGCGATGGTGGGGATGTCCAGGGCGGACACGAAGTTCTCCAGCAGCTTGACCATGTCGCCGTACATCTTGAGCTGGCTGTCGGTGCTCCACTGCGGGAACGGCGTGTGCCACAGTTCGGCCGGATCGCCGGTGTGCCACCGATCACCGGTCCCGGTGATGATCAGGACCTCGTTCTCCGGGTCGTTGCCGACCTCGGCCCACGCCTGGTGCCAGGCGTTGTGGCCGATCCAGCTGTGCCTGAACGGCCCGCCGTCGGTGTGCATCCGCAGCTCGATGATCCCCTCCCGGCGAGTCATCACGAAGAACTCCTCGTACTTCCTGGAGTACTCCTCGAACGGCGTCGGCTTGACGCGGCCGTCCCACGGCGACAGTCGTTCCGGCATGCGCTGCTCCTGACTGATCGGACCGCTCGTCGCGGTCTCCGTCATCTCCATACTGATACTAGTCTCATTTGAGACTAGTATCAGTATGGAGGAAGCTTGACTGACGACGTACTCGACCTGGCCGGTGGCCTGGCGGGCTCTCCCTGGCTCTACCTGGTGGTGTTCCTGTGTGCGCTGCTGGACGGGTTCCTGCCCCTCCTGCCCAGCGAAGGCGTGCTGCTGCTGGCGGGAGCGTTCGCCGCCACCGGACGTCCCGACATCGTGCTGGTGGCCCTCGCCGCGGCCTCCGGCGCCCTCGCCGGCGACCACATCTGCTACCTGATCGGGCGACGCCTCGGGCCGCCCGTCCTGCGCCGCCTGCGTCCCGGCACGAAACGCCACACCGCCGCCAGGTGGCTGTCCGAACTGCTCGGCCGTCGCGGTGGCGTCATCGTCGTCGTCGGCCGGTTCCTCCCCGGCATGCGGTCGATCACCACGCTGACCGCCGGAGCGACCGCCTACCCGCTGCGCGCCTTCGCGCTCTTCGACGCGGTCGGCGCACTGATGTGGGGTGTCTCGGGCGCGCTCCTGGGCTACTTCGCCGGCGCCGCCTTCCAGGACTCGCCGGCGAAGGGACTGCTCGTCGCCCTCGCCCTCGTGGCCGTAGTGATCACGATCGGCGAGGTCGCCCGGTACGCACAACGCCGCCCGGGGGCGTCCGGCGGCGGGGACGATCGTGCGGTCCCGGAGGACTGAGGGCGGCACCACCACCCGGGGCGGGCGGTGCCCGCCGCGCGAGGTGGGCGGCGGTCACTTTCCGATTCCGTCGGCGAGGCCTTTGACGATGTAACGCTGGCCGAAGAAGAACAGCAGCACCACCGGGACGGCCGCGATCACCATGCCGGCGAAGACGACGGGGAAGTCGGTGCCGTGCTTGCTCATCAGGCTCGTCAGGCCCACCGGGAGGGTCTGCACGCCGCTGCCGCTGGTGAAGACCATCGCGAAGAGATACTCGTTCCAGGCGAAGAGGATGTGCAGCAGGACCGTCGAGGTGATGATCGGCTTGCACATGGGCAGGATGATCCGCCAGAAGGCCGTCCAGCGGCCGGCGCCGTCCACGTCGGCGGCCTCGTCGATCTCGCGCGGCAGATCGAGCATGTAGGCGCGGATGAGGAAGGTGGTGAAGGGGACGCGGAAGGCCGTGTACAGGATGAGCAGTGCCCAGAAGCTGTTGTACAGGCCCATCGCCTGGAACATCTTCACCAGGGGCACGAGCGCCACGGTGGGGGCGAGCATGAGCCCGCCGAGGATCACCGCGGTGATCGCCTTGCTGAACGGGATGTTCACACGGGTGAGGCCGTAGGCGGCCCAGGCGCTGACGAACACGGTGGCGATTGTCGACGTCACCGTGACGAGCACGCTGGTGGTGAGGTAGTCGCTCACCCCCCGGTTCCACGCTTTCCGGTAGTTCTCGAAACTCCAGTCGACGGGGAGGGCGAAGGGGTTGCCGAAGAGTTCGGCGTTGGTCTTGAACCCGTTGAGCGCCATCCACAGCAGCGGGTAGAGCACGACCACCGCGAGGCCGAGGAGGAAGACCCACATGAACAGGCGCGCGATCACGCCGAGGAAGCCCAGGCGACTCACCATTCCACCCTTCTCCTGCGGGTGACCCACAGCTGCGCCATGGCGATGCCGAGCGTGATCACGAAGAGTACTGTCGCGATCGCGGCGGCATAGCCGAAGTTGTTGCGTACGAAACCGCTGCGGTACAGCCAGGTCCCCAGCACCTGGGTCGAGTTGTCGGGACCGCCGCCGGTCATCACCATGACCTCGTTGAACACCTGGAACGCGCCCGAGATGGTGACCATCATCATGAGGCCGGTCATCTCGCGCACCAGGGGGACCGTCACGTGGACGAAGCGGCGGATCGGCCCGGTGCCGTCGATGGCCGCGGCGCCGTAGATCTCGGAGGGGATGCGCTGGATCGCGACGGCGAACAGCAGGGTGGAGTACCCGAAACCCTGCCACTGGCTCATCGCGATGATCGCGAACATCGCGGTGTCCCCCTGGCCCAGCCAGGACTGGCCGAACCGCCCCAGCCCCACCGCTTCGAGCGCGTGGTTGAGCAGGCCCAGGTTGGGCTCGTAGACGAAGTAGAAGAGCAGGCCCGCGACGGTCAGCGAGATCGCCGAGGGGATGAAGTAGATCGCCCGCAGGCCGCGCCGCCACCGCTCGCTGCGGATGCTCTCGACGAGCGCGGCCAGCAGGAGCGCGCCGAACACCTGGAACGCGATCGAGACCACCGCGTACAGCAGGTTGTTGCCGAACGACGACCAGAAGACCGGGTCGTCGACGAGCTTGCGGTAGTTCCCGAGCCCGACGTACTCCTGGCTGCCGCTGTAGATGTCCCACTTGAGCGTGCTGAACCCGAAGTTCTGCACGAGCGGCAGGTAGACGAACACCCCGACCAGCGCGAGGGCGGGGATGACCCACGCGAGCCCGAGTGCCCTTTGGAAGGGTGCCCTTCGGAAGATGGTGCGCACCGGCATGCTCTCCTTCGCCGTGCGGGCTACTTGGCCGACGCCGAGGCCCGGCGCACGCTTTCGAGCACCTTCTCGGGGGTCGTGTCACCGCTGATGACGGCCTCCCCGCCGGCCAGCCACGCGTCGGCGACCTCGGGCACCGTCACCATGTCGAGCCAGCTGGCCAGCTGCGGCGCGCGGTTGACCATCTCGATGCCCTCGAACACGGCCTTGCTGGAGGTCTTGGGCGTGACGGCGCCGATGACCGTGCTGGGCTGGCCGTACGGGGGCGAGGAGAGCTTCTCCGCGTTCTCAGATCCCGTGACGAACTTCATGAAGTCGACGGCGAGTGCCGCGCGCGGCGACCGGGCGTTGACGAGGTATCCCTCGGGTGCCCCCTCGATCGCCTTGGGGTTGCCGCCGGCGCCCCCGGGGACGGGCAGCGGGAAGATGCCGAAGTCGTCGGGGGAGAGCCCCCGCCCGGCGGTCGCGTTGTCGAACTCCAGGACCTCCTGGTAGTACATCGCCGCCTTGCCCCTGGAGAACGCCTCCTGCGCCGAGGTGTAGAGCACGCCGTTGGTGCCGTCGCCGGTGTCGGTGCACGTGTCGACGAGGGTCTTGAACTGCTTGAGCGCGGTGACGTAGCCGGGGTGGTCGAGCTTGGCCGTCGCGGGACGGAAGTCGGCCTGGAGGGTGGCCTCCGGCACGGTGTAGGCGAACAGCTGCTGCAGGTAGTGCAGGGCGGGCCAGCCGTCCTTGTTGCCGAAGGCGACGGGTTCGTATCCCGCCTCGCGCAACGTGGGGCAGCTGCTGAGGAGCTCCTCGAAGGTGGCGGGCACCTTGACCCCGGCCTTGGCGAACGCGGCCTTGTTGTAGCCCATGAACTTGCCGTTGTTGTAGAGGGGAATCCCGTAGTAGCGGCCGTCGTAGGCGAAGGCGGACAGCGACGCCTTGCTGAAGGTCCGTCCCCACGGGGTGTCGGGCCCGATCACCTTGCTGAGGTCGGCCGCGCGGCCACCCCGTACGAAGTTCTCCGCCCAGTTGCCGGTCCAGGTGAAGTAGATGTCGGGGAGGGCGTCGGAGGCCGTCAGGGTCTTGGTCTTGTCCTTGATGCTCTGATCGGTCTCCTGGATGAGCTCGATCTTCACTCCGGGGTGCAGCCGCTCGTACTCGGCGGCGAGGTCCTCGAAGTAGGGGCTGAGGGGATCGCCGGCGAACTTGGTGAGGATGCTCAGGGTGCCGGAGAACTCCGCTTCGGCGGCGACGTCGGCCGCGGGGGCGTTCGCCGGACCGCCGGAGCAGCCGGCGAGGGTGAGCACCGAGGCCCCGGCGAGTGCCGCGAACGTCGTCAGTGCGCGAGGGCGCATGGGCTTCCTTTCTCTCGGGGGGAGAAGGGGACCGCCGGTGCTGAGGCACCTCAGATCCGCCGTGGGGGTGTCTCTGACACGAACCGCTTGGTGTCGGCTGACTGTACAGAGGATCTGATACCGGTACCAGAGCTGAAATCAAGATCTTCTTTTCGAGGTCGGCTCCGGCTTCGCTATCTCCTATATAACCGCAGATCGGATAGGTAAATAATCTCGCCGACGGGTGTGGTGTTGACGTCGTGCGACTTCCTGTGCCAGCGTGATCCCCGCGTGATACCGGTATCAGGCCGCAGGGCGGCGCCGGCCGCAAGCATTCCCGAAAGGACGCGAAGATGCTCGGATTCAACGAGCCGGAATTCCTCTCGCAGATGGCGAGCGCGGTGGCACTGCGCCCCCGGATCGAGGAACTCGTCGATCGACTCGTGGACGAGGGGTTCGACAACCTCCTTCTCGTCGGCGCCGGCGGCACCTACGCCCAGATGTGGCCGTATGAGCACCTCGCCCGGCGCAGCTCCGCCCTCAACGTGCGCGCCGTGATCGCGGCGGAGCTGGTCGCCTCGGGCGACGCGACCCTCGGCGGACGCTCGGTGGCGATCTTCACCTCGGTCACGGGCACGACCGACGACAGCATCCGCGCCATCGAGTACTGCAGGTCCAGGGGGGCCTACACGGTCGGCTTCACCGGATACCCCGAGTCGCCCATCGCCCGGAACGTCGACATCGCCCTCATCTCGGAGCCGAAGACCTGGCCCTTCGACGTGCAGTTGCTGCTCTTCATGGGCCGGCTGCTCTCGCGGAGGGGCGAGTTCGACGGCTACGAGAAGCTCGCCGACGAGCTGGCGGACATCCCGCGGATCCTCGTCGACGTGGCGGAGCGGGCCGAGCCGGCGGCGTCCGCCTTCGCCGAGGCCCACAAGGACACCGGCTACCACTTCCTCATCGGCGGTGGAAACCTATGGGGATTCACCTACCTGTACTCCATGTGCATCCTTGAGGAGATGCAGTGGCTGCGCACCACCAGGGTGCACAGCGCCGAGTTCTTCCACGGCTCCCTCGAACTACTCGAACCGGACACAAGTGTGATCATCTTTCAGGGGGAGGACGAGACACGTCCCCTCACCGACCGCGCCGAGTCCTTCGCCAGGCGCGTCTCGAAGGACGTCACCGTCTTCGACACGCGTGACTACCCCCTCATAGGGATCAGCCCGGAGTTCCGCGGCCTCCTCGCGCCGCTCGTGCTCGACACCGTGATGGGCCGCGTCAGCAAGCACCTCGAAAGGGTGCGCGACCACTCACTCGACCTGCGCCGTTACTACCGCGTCATGGACTACTGAGTACTACCGCGTCATGGACCACTGAGCGCCACCACCACCGCGTCGTGGACCACTGAGCCCCGCCTCCCGCCCCCGCCCGGAGGATCGTCCCGGGCGGGGGCACCCCACGCGCGGCCTTCGGCGACCGCACCCTCGCACATGCCACAACCGAACCGTCCGCGTACGCCGGTGCCCCGCCGGCGCCCGCGCACCCTCCCGGGCCCCGCTCCGTGACGCGCGGGGCCCGCGCACAGGAGCATCCATGAGAGTCCTCGGCTTCGGCGACAACATCGTCGACCGATTCGTCGACCGCGGCATCGACTATCCGGGCGGCAACAGTGTGAACGTCGCCGTCTACGCCCACCGCCTCGGCCTCGGAGCCGCCTACCTGGGGGTCTTCGGCGACGACGACCTCGGCCGGTTCCTGGGCGAGGCGATCGCCGCCCAGGGGGTCGCCGTCGACCGCTGCGCCGTACGGGCCGGTGAGACCGGCGTCTCCATCCTGCGCGTCGACGACGGCGACCGTGTCTTCCTCGGCTGGAACGGCGGCGGGGTCACGGTGCGGGAGCCGCTCGTGCTCGACGACGGGCTGCTCGAATACGTGTCGTCCTTCGACCTCGCGCATTCGAGCGTGTACTCCCGCAGCGAGAGCGAACTGCCGAAACTGGCCGGGCTCGACACGCTGGTGAGCTTCGACCTCTCCAGCGAGGAGGAGTTCCGCACCCCCTCCTATCTCGACCGCGTCTGCCCGCACGCCGACCTGGTGCTGCTGTCGTGCTCCCACCTCGACGGAGCCGCCACGCGCGCGCTCCTGGCCGAGGTCGTACGGCGGGGCGCGCGGCTCGCGCTCGCCACCCGCGGCGTGGACGGAGCGATCGCGTACGACGGCCGCGTCACTGTCGAGACCCCGGCGCGCCGGGTGGAGGACCCGCGAGAGATCATCGACACGATGGGCTGCGGTGACGCCTTCCTCGCCGGGTTCGCGGTCGCGCTGCTGCGCGGCGGCTGGTCCGCGCACACCCCGCCGCGGCGCCACATGATCGAGCGCGCCCTGCGCGAGGGCGCGGAGACGGCCTACGGGCAGTGTCTCGTCGAAGGCGCGTTCGGCTACGGCAGGCCCGCGGGGCAACCGGCCGTGGCTAGCATGTGGCGAGCCTCCGAACGTGAGAAATGAGGGACGCCATCCATGCCAGCTGACCGGGGCCAGGCGGCGGGGCCGCCGACGATCTCCGAGGTGGCCGCCGAGGCCGGTGTCGGCCGCGCGACCGCGGCCCGCACGCTCGGCGGGTATGGGTATGTCAGCCCGGAGCTGCGGGAGCGGGTGCTCGCGGCGGCCGAGAAACTCGGCTACCGCGCGAACGCGCTCGCGCGCAGCATGTCGACAGGGGTGAGCCACACCCTGGGGGTGATCGTCGCCGACATCGGCAACCCCTTCTTCGCCGGCGTGGTGCGCGGGATCTCCGACACCTCCCGGGCCCGGGGCTTCGACACGATCGTGCTGAGCACGTACGAGGATCTCGACGAGGAGGTCGCGGCGACGAACGTGCTCATCGACAAGCGCGTCGACGGCGTCATCATCGCGTCGGCCGCGGTCGACCGCGGCGAGGTCGCGCACATCAGGGCGGCGATGGACCGGGGCATCCCCGTCGTGCTCGTCGACCGCGCGGTCGCGTCGCTCGATCTCGACGCGGTCGTCATCGACAACCGCGAGGCGGCGCGGGAGGCGGTCGAGATGCTCATCGCGGCCGGGCACCGCCGCGTCGGGTTCGTGTGGGGGCCGCCCGCGTCGGAGGCGCCCGCGACCCGGCGTGGACTGCTGGCGGCGGCGTCCCGCAACCTGTGGACCGACGGGGAGCGGCTGCGCGGCTATCTCGACGCGCTCGACGACGCGCGCATCCCCTTCGATCCCGAGCTGGTGATGGTCGGCCGCAAGACCGAGGAGCGGGCGACCCAGGAGGTCGCCCGCATGCTCGCCCTCCCCGACCGCATCACCGCCGTGTTCTGCACCGAGACCGACGCGGTGACGGGCGCCCTGCGCGCCCTGCGGGCGGCGGGGCTCTCCTACCCGCGCGACATCGCGCTGATCGGGTTCGACGACAGCGCGTGGGCGGCGGTCATGGAGCCGCCCCTGACGATGATCGAACAGCCCGTGCACCGGCTCGGCGCGAAGGCGGCGGAGGTGCTCCTCGACACCCTTGAGGGGGCCGAGCCCCGCCGCGAGAGGCACACACTCCGCTCACGCCTCATCGTGCGGGCCTCGGTCGCCCCGCCGCCCGAGGCCTGAGGCGGCGGCGTCCTCAGGCCGGTGTCCATCGCCTAAAGTCAAGCGAATGGCCCCGAACCCTTCCCGGCTGGCCTGGCTGGACGCCCTGCGGGGACCCGCCGCCCTGGCCGTCGCGCTCCATCACGCCGCCTGGACCTTCATCCCGGGCCTCTGGGCCGAAGTGGACCGCAGGATCGACGTCGGCACCTGGGGCGTCTTCGTGTTCTTCCTGGTCAGCGGCTATATCATCCCCGCCTCCCTGGAACGGCGCGGTGACCTGCGAGCCTTCTGGATCGGCCGGGCCTTCCGCCTCCTCCCCCTGCTGCTGGCCGCCCTCGGCCTGGCGCTTCTCCTCGCGTACGGCGGCGCGTTCGTCCTTCACCCGGGCCTGAGCACGCGCCCCCTGCCCCTCGTCGTCCTCGGGAACGTGACGATGCTGCAGGAACTTCTCGGCGTGCCCGCTGTCATCGACGTGATGTGGACGCTCTCCTACGAGATGGCCTTCTACCTGCTGGCGGTCGGGCTGTTCGCCATGCGGCAGGCACACCGGTCGGCCACGACCGCGGTCGTCCTGGCGCTGCTGGCCGTACTCCTCGGACTCCTGCTGCCGGGCGCGACCATCAGCGGCCGCGCCGACCTGGTCGCGGCGCTTCTCGGGGTCGCGGTCGTCGCGGTCGTCGCCGTATCGGCGTGGGCGCGCGGGGGGACACGCGCCGCCGCCGCGGTGACAGGCGGCCTCCTCGGCCTGGCGCTGGTGATCCTGGGGAGCCGGATCGGCGCGTGGCAGGGGCTGACCGTCCTGGCCATGATGTTCGCCGGCACGGCCGTGTACCGTGCCGAGCAGGGGACGATCCGGTGGCGTACCGCGATCGCCGCCGTGCTGACGGTCCTGGCCTGCGGGGTCTTCGCCAAGGACGATCCCGGCTGGGCGCCGGCGATCCTGCTGGCCGCCGGCTTCTTCGCGGCCGCGTTCGCGCTGCGGCACAGGTCGTTCCCCCGCTGGCTCGCCCACCTCGGGGTGATCAGCTTCTCCCTCTATCTGCTCCACCCGCTCCTGCTGCGGGTGAGCCCGAACCTGCCGCTGTTCTTCCTCGTCCTGGTGCCGCTCGGCTACCTGACCCACCGCCTGATCGAGGCACCCGCCCAGCGCCTCGGCAGGCGGCTGACCCGGCCTCCGGCGGAGGGACGACCGGCGTCGGACGGGCCTCCGGACGAGGCGCCGGGCCTGCTCGGCTGTGCGCCAGGCGCCGATCACGAGCGTTGACGCCGGTGGTCCCATGTACAGCGGTGCGGCCCGGGACGACCGGGAGGCGCGGACCGTCTGTACGGCTCGGGCAATCCATGTAAACCTGTCCGCACCGGCAGAACGATCTAGGGTGGACACGGCATATGGCAGGGTCACTGGTCGCGTACCTGGCGTCGTTGCGGTACGCCGCCCCCCTTCATCTCGCGGCACCCGCAGAGCCGGCCACGTACGGGCTGGGGGTGCGCTGGACGGACCCGCTCCTCATCGCCTGCGCGATCGTGCCCGCCGTGCTCTTCGCGCTCGCGCGGCGTGACGCCGGTGGCCGTGCCAGGATCGGCTGCCTGGGGTGGCTGCTGAGGCTGGGGACCCTGTGGGCGGGGGCGAACGTGATGGCGTATCCGGCCGGCGTGCTGATGTACCTGGGCACCGCGGAGCTGAGCCGGCACCCCGAGGCCTGGCTGGTGACCGCCGCGTCGCCGTTCGCGGCGCTGGCGATGGCGTGGTGGTTCCGGCCCGCTTTCCCGCCACTACGCGTGCCGTACCTCCTGCTGCGCGCCCACGGCGACCACGCCGACGTATTGAAGATCACGAGTCAGGACAAGACGCGACTCGACAGCCACATCCATCTCCCCCTGGAGAAGTGGCACAGGGTGCTGGACAAGGAGAGCTGGCTGGAATTGAGAGTGACCCCGCTGGCGTACGGAAACTTCTACAACCTGCGCGGGCTGTGCCGGTACGGCGTGTGGCGGGACGCCAGGAAGCGGAGCCTGCCGGCCCGGGAGCGGCCGGGCACCGGCGCGCGGACGCGCTGACCGTCCGGATATCCGGAACCGGGAGCAACCGGCCGGTCCCGGTGCCGCACGCCGTCCTCGACGCCTCGCTCCACGCCGTGGCCGTGGCCGGGGCCATGACCGCGGCCACGGATCACGGCCGGCCGGGCGCGGCGAGAAGCTGGCCGACCAGCAGCCCCAGGCGCTGGTCCCACTGTCCGGCGCGGAGCCGGCCTCCGCGGGCGAGCGTGACGAGGCCGTGCATCGCGCTCCACGCGACCTCGGTGAACGTCTCGGCGTCGCGGTCGCCGGCCGCCGATGTGCACACGGCGAGCAGCTCCCCGAAGGCGGCCTTCAGCGGTGCGGGTGAGTCGGGGCGCCCGAACGGCAGGTCGGTGGCGAGCGTGAACATGGCGTCGTACAGCGCGGGGTTGGCGTCCGCGAAGCCGGTGTAGGCGCGGGCGACGGCGGTCAGCGCCTCCGCCGGGGTGGCCGCCGAGGCGCGGGCACGGCTCAGCGCGCCGGCCAGTTCCTCGAATCCCTCCAGCGCGACCGCGGTCACGATGGCGTCCTTGCCCGCGAAGTGGCTGTAGAGGACCGGCTGGCTGTATTCGATCCGCTCGGCCAGGCGGCGTGTGGTGACGGCCTCCCAGCCCTCGGTCTCGGCCAGCTCGCGGGCCGTCTTGACGATCAACCGGTGACGGTGCGTCCGCTCGCGTTCGCGGCGCTCTTGAATGGACATGACCTCAGCCTAGCAGCGCTAGTCATTGGAGCGCCGAATGCAATAGTGTTGCTCTCACTTCTATCGTTGATAGCAAATGTTGCCGGCGCCGCTCCCAAGCCGGCGCCGCACCCAAGCCGCACCCAAGAGCCGCACCCAAGCCGGGACGCTCCCAAGGGGAAGGCCTGTCCCCTTCGCGTCCCCGTCAGGGATGTCCCGTCGCGCCCTCGTCGGGACAGGCAGGCAGGGCGACGGTCACCACCAGGCCGCCGCCCTCGCGCGGCCGGGCGGTGACCTCGCCGCCGTGGGCACGGGCGACGGAGCGCACGATGGACAGGCCGAGCCCCGCGCCCTTGGCGGTGACCAGGCGGTCGGCGCCCAGGCGGCGGAACGGCTCGAAAAGCGCCGGGATCTCGTACGGAGGCACCACCGGCCCGCTGTTGCCCACCTCCACCTCGACCCGTCCGTCGTTCCTGGTACGGCAGGCGACGCGTACCCAGCCGTCCTCCCCGGCGTTGTGCCGGATGCCGTTCTCCACCAGGTTGTGCACCAGCCGTTCGAGCAGAAGCGCGTCGCCGGTGGTGGGCGCCTCGGCCGCCTGCTCGTGCACGGTGATCCCGGCCCGCGCCGCCTCCGGGGCGGTCTGCGCGACCACATGGCCGACCACGTCGGCCAGGTCGACCGGGAGGCGCTCGGTGATCTCGTTCTCCGAGCCGGCGAGCAGCAGCAGCCCGTTGATCAGCCGCTCGTGCCGGGAGTTGATCTCCAGCAGGTTCTCGCCCAGCTGCTTGACGTCCTCGGAGGCCGACTTGCGGTGCATGGCCAGCTCGACCAGCGCGCGGCCCAGCGTCAGCGGGGTGCGCAGCTCGTGCGAGGCGTTGGCGACGAAGCGGCGCTGCCCGTCGAAGGACCCGTCGAGCCGCTCGACCATGATGTCGAAGGTGTCAGCGAGATCCTTGACCTCGTCGTCCGGGCCGCGCAGGGCGATGCGCTCGTGCAGCCCCCGCCCGGCCGCCGGGGCCGCGGCGATCCGCCGGGCGGTGTCGGTGACCCGGTGCAACGGGGCCAGCATCCGGCCGGTGACCAGCCAGCCGAGGCCGGCCGCGGCGCCGCCGACGACGACGAGCGCGATCCCGCCCAGGGTGAGCAGCGAGGTGGTCGCGGCCTCGTGCAGCGTGGTCCGCTGCTCTCTCATCCAGCTCTCGGCGTCGGCCATCAAGCTCTCGGCATCGGCCCTGCTGATCGGTTCGCCGCTCCTGCTGAAGAACACCATCTGCCGCTTCGGCGCCTCGCCGTCCGCGACGGTGGACGGACCGGGCCCTCCCAGGGTGAGGACCTTCGGTGCGGAGCGCGTGAGCTGCTGGTTGAACAGCGCGTACGTGGTGCCGAGCAGCACCGTCCCGGCGACGAGGAACAGGCCGCCGTAGATCAGGGTCAGCCGGGCCCGCAGGGTGACGCGGCGCGGCAGCAGCCTCGGTACGTTCACGGGATCCGGTACCCCACTCCCGTGACGGTCTCGACGACCGGCGGGGTGCCGAGCTTGCGGCGCAGCTTGAGGACGGCGAGCCGTACGGCGCCGGTGAACGGGTCGGCGTGCTCGTCCCACGCCTTCTCCAGCAGGTGCTCGCTGGAGACCGCGGCCCCGTCGGCGCGCAGCAACTCGGCAAGGACGGCGAACTCCTTCTTCGACAGCGGAACGTAGCGGCTGTCGCGGAACACCTCGCGGCGCGCCGGGTCCAGCGTGATGCCCGCGCGGCGCAGCACCGGCGGCGCGGCCGGGCGCGAGCGCCGCCCGAGTGCCTGGACGCGGGCGGCCAGCTCGGGGAAGGCGAAGGGCTTGGTGAGATAGTCGTCGGCGCCGAGCGACAGGCCGGACACGCGGTCGGTGACCTCGGCGGCGGCGGTGAGCATCAGCACCCGCGCCGCCGAGCCGGCCTCTACCAGCTCGCGGCAGACCTTGTCGCCGTGTACGGCGGGCAGGTCCCGATCCAGGACGACCACGTCGTAGCCGTTGACGCTCGCGCGTTCCAGCGCCGCCGCGCCGTCGTAGGCGACGTCGACCGCGTGCCTCTCGTCACGCAGCCACTCCGCGATCGCGTCGGCGAGCAACGGCTCGTCCTCCACCACCAGTACCCGCATCCGCCGCATACCTCCCCAGGGACCGGGGCCGCTCCGCGTGCCGACGCGTGACGGTCCTCATGGGCAATGGTCGCCGATCACCGCGTTTCCTCCCCGTTAGTGATCGTTCTCGGTGGCCGCGGAGACGGCCGGCGGTCATGGAAACGCCGGGGAAACACGCCGTCGCGTTACATCACCTTCCGACAGGCCGGAAGGGGTCCGGCCACGACGGAAGGAGACGGGACGATGCGACTTCGGATCCGCAGCGCGCTGGTGGCACTGCCGCTGGCGCTGACCTTGGCCCTGACCGGATGCGGCGCGGACGACGGTGGCAGCACGGTGGCCTCGGCGGGCGGCGGCAAGAAAGGCGACGGCGCGGCCGGCGCCGCCAAGAGCGTGAGCCCGGACGAGATGGGGGTGAAGTTCGCGCAGTGCATGCGCGAGCACGGCGTCGACATGGAGGATCCCAAGCCGGGTGAGGGCATCAGGCTCACCCTGAAGAAGGGCCCGGAGTCGGAGAAGGCCATGGAGGCCTGCCGTGAGTACAGCCCGATGGAGAACGGCCCCAAGCAGGCGGACCCCGAGGCCGAGGAGAAAGGCCGCAAGTTCGCCGCGTGCATGCGCGAGAACGGCCTGGAGGAGTTCCCCGACCCCCAGCCGGGCCAGCGCGGGATCAGGATCGACAGGAAGATGGGCGAGGACCCGGACTTCGCCAAGGCCCAGCAGAGCTGCCAGGGCATCTTCTCGGGAGGCCCGGGCGGCGGAGCGGACCAGTGACGGACGGAGCCGCCGTGCGGGACCAGGAGAACCGGACGGACGAGACGGACCAGGTGGGTCGGGCGGGCCAGACGGACCAGGAGAACCGGGCGGATCGGGCGGCCGTGGAGGAGACGCGCCCGCGCCGGCGGAGGCGCCGCGGCGGGAGGGTCGCCCTTACGGTCGTCGCCGCGGCCGCGGCCGGCGCGGCGGGCGTGGCCACGCTGGGACTCGGCGGCGGAGGCCCGGCCGGCGACACGGCGGAGAGCGCGCTGCCGCCGGAGACCGCCGCGGTGACCCGCCAGACGCTCATCGACACCCAGAGCGCCGACGGAGAGCTCGGCTACGGCCCGGCGACCACCGCGACCAGCAGGCTGTCCGGCACGCTCACCCGCCTGCCCGGCACCGGCGACCGGATCACCCGCGGCAAGGCGCTGTACAAGGTGGACGACAGGCCGGTGACGCTGCTGTACGGCTCGCTGCCCGCCTACCGCACGCTGGCGCAGGGCGTCGAGGGGCCGGACGTCAGGCAGCTGGAGAGGAACCTGAAGGCGCTCGGCTACGGCGGGTTCACGGTGGACGAGGAGTACACCTACGCCACGGCGGAGGCGGTCATGCGGTGGCAGGAGGACCGGGGCCTGGACGAGACGGGCACCGTCGAGCTCGGGCACGTGGTCTTCGCCCCCCACGCCGTCCGCGTGGAGAGTCTCCAGGCGGGGAAGGGCGACCTGACGGCGCCCGGCGGCAAGGTGCTCTCCTACACCGGCACCACCAGGGCCGTCACCGTGGAGCTCGACGCCGCCGACCAGCGGCTGGCCAGGAAGGGCGCCAAGGTCACCGTCACGCTCCCCGACGACACGACGGTCAAGGGCCGGGTCGACGAGGTCACCACAGTGATCGACCCGGGTGAGGGCCAAGGCGAAGACGCGCAGACCAAGGTCGAGGTGGTCGTCGAGCTCGTGGGCGGGAAGGCCCGCAAGGCCGTCGGCGCCTATGCTCTGGCCTCGGTGGACGTCTCCTTCACCGCCGGCACGCGCGAGAACGTGCTCACCGTCCCGGTCGCCGCGCTGCTGGCGCTGCAGGAGGGCGGCTTCGGCGTGGAGGTCGTCAGGGGTGCCGCCTCGACGTACGTCCCCGTCCGGACCGGCCTGTTCAGCGGCGGCCAGGTGGAGGTATCCGGGGACGGGATCGCCGAGGGCGCGACCGTGGGGATGCCGAAGTGATCTCCCTGACGGACGTGACGAAGGTCTATCCCGGCGGTGTCACCGCGCTCGCCGGCGTCTCGCTGCACATCGGCGGCGGCGAGCTCGTCGCCATCGTGGGCCCGTCCGGCTCCGGCAAGTCGACCATGCTGAACGTGCTCGGCACCCTCGACCGGCCCACCTCGGGCAGCGTGCACATCGGCGGGTACGACGTGGGCCGGCTCTCCGACGCCAAGCTGTCCGCGCTGCGGGCGAGCCGCATCGGCTTCGTCTTCCAGCAGTTCCACCTGGCCGCGGGCACCGCGGCGCTGGACAACGTGGCCGACGGGCTCCTGTACTCCGGGCTGCGGTCCGGCGAGCGGCGCCGTCGCGCGGCGGCGGCGCTGGAGCGGGTGGGCCTCGGCCACCGCATGGACCACGAGCCGCACGAGCTGTCCGGCGGCGAACGCCAGCGCGTCGCCGTCGCGCGCGCCGTGGCCGGCGACCCCGCGCTGCTGCTCGCCGACGAGCCGACCGGCGCTCTCGACTCCGCCTCCGGGGCCGGGGTGATGCGGCTCATGCGCGAGCTGCACGCCACCGGCACCACCGTCGTGATCATCACGCACGACCGGGAGATCGCCGCGTCCCTGCCCCGCCAGGTGCGGATGCGCGACGGCCGGGTGGTGGCCGACTCCGTCCGGCGCGACGCCGCCGTGCCGGAGGTGAGCTGATGGCCGCCGACGCGCTGCAGCCGGCCCGGATGTGGCCGGGCGACGTGGTCAAGGTCGGTGCGGTGGGTCTGCGCACCCGCCCGATGCGGGCCTTCCTGTCCGCGCTGGGCATCGCCATCGGCATCGCCGCGATGGTCGCCGTCGTCGGCATCTCCTCTTCCTCCCGCGCCGACCTCGACCGCGCCCTCGCCTCGCTCGGCACCAACCTGCTCACCGTCTCGCCCGGTACGACCATGACCGGCGAGCAGGCCCGGCTGCCCGTCGAGGCCGAGGCGATGGTGGGCCGGATCGGCCCGGTGTCGGCGGTGTCGGCGATCGGCTCCGTCGACGGCGCGAAGGTCTATCGCACCGACAAGGTCCCCGCGACGGAGACCAAGGGGATCGCCGCCTACGCCGCCCGGATCGACCTGCGCGCCGCCATCGGCGCCGAGGTCAGGAGCGGCACCTGGCTCAACGCCGCCACGGCCGCCTACCCGGCGACGGTGCTCGGCGCGACCGCCGCGGAGCGGCTCGGGATCGGCCGGGTAAAACCCGGCACGCAGGTGCTGATCGGCGGCGAGTGGTTCACCGTGGTCGGCATCCTCGACCCGGCCCCGCTCGCCCCCGAGCTGGACACCGCGGCGCTGGTGGGCTGGCCGGCGGCCGAGTCCGAACTGGGCTTCGACGGGCATCCGACCACCGTCTACACCCGTTCCGAGGAATCCCAGGTGGAGTCGGTCCGCTCGGTGCTCGGCGCCACCGCCAACCCGGAGGCGCCCAACGAGGTCGAGGTCTCCCGCCCCTCGGACGCGCTCGCCGCCAAGCAGGCAGCGGGTGAGGCGTTCACCGGGCTGCTGCTCGGTCTGGGCGCGGTGGCCCTGCTCGTCGGCGGGGTGGGAGTGGCCAACACCATGGTCATCTCGGTGCTGGAACGACGGGCGGAGATCGGCCTGCGCCGCTCGCTGGGCGCGACCCGAGGTCAGATCCGCACCCAGTTCCTCGCTGAGTCCCTCCTGCTCTCTGCCCTGGGCGGGGCAGGCGGCGCGTCGCTGGGCGCCGCGGTCACCGCCGGGTACGCCGTCTACCAGGGCTGGCCTGCCGTCGTCCCACCCTGGGCGGTGGTCGGCGGGGTCGCCGCCACCCTCGCCATCGGCGCTCTGGCCGGCCTCTACCCGGCGATCCGCGCCTCCCGCCTCGCCCCCACGGAGGCGCTGGCCACGACGTAGCGCCGGCGGTCAGGGCCGCCCGCCGCGCCGGGCGGCCCTGACGACGGGGGCGGGGGTCACTTCCGGAAGAGCGGGATGGCGATGTCGACGACCTGACGATTGGCGGGGAACGCGTTCTGGAAGGTGGCGGCGCCGGTGAGCAGGTCGATCAGATAGAACTTGTAGGAGCCGCCGACCCGCAGCGTGGCGAAGGCGACGTTGGAGACGGTGACCTCGTTCCGAAGCGAGCTGTAGACGTCGAATCCCGCTCCACCGGTCGCGGCCACGCCGAGGCTGCCGGTCGGAGCCAGGGTGCCCGCGTTGGCGGGAGACTGGACGCTCACCCGGTTGGCGGTGGTGTCGACGTCGAAGAGCGTCGTGGAGGTCACCGCGCTGAGGTCGTTGTTGGTGTATCCGGCGCCCGAGACGCCGAGCGCGGTGGCGCCCGGAGCCGGCGGGATGGCCGGATTGGTCAGCGTGGCGTCGGCCGCGGTCGTCCCCGCGGCGGGGGTGCCGACCGGGTCGTCGATGTTGTGCCGCAGGTTCTGCCCGGTGTCGCTGATCACGCGCAGCCGGTTGGCGGCGGGGTTGAAGTCGACGCCGAAATGGCTGCCGCTCAGCGCCACGGTCAGCTGGGAGACCTTGCGCGCCCAGGCGGCCCCGTTGAGCGTGTAGACACCGCCCAGGTCGCCGATGCCGTACAGCTTGCGGTTCTGCACGCGGTAGTCGATGCCGACGATCCTGGTGTCCTCCTGGAGTCCGGAGATCTTGCCGAGGTCGCGGGTGTGGTCGGCGGAGTGGCTGTCGAAGCTCACCAGGCGCTGGTCGCTGGTCAGCCCGATGACGTTGAGGCGGAGGCGGCTCTCGGCCAGCGCGGGCACGACGGTGCCCGCTCCCGCGCTCAGCACCACCAGGGCGACGGTGAGTGTTCTCCGCATGTGCTCTCCTTGAAATCGAACGTCAAAGGTCGCACCCAGTGGGATAGCCGACCCTCGGTGATCCTGTTTCCGCAGGTTAAGCGGTTGATCTCCGCTGGGTCGGGCTCTGCCGCGGTGTGTCGCCTGTGATCACTCGGCATCGGTTTCCAAGGCTGGACATTCCCCTCCAAAAACCGGAAGGCGCCACCGGCCGGTCGAACGACGAGATCGCCGCGTCATGCGCGGGTGGCGGATGCCGACGTCAGTACGGCAGGTAGTAGCTGAGAACGTCGGCGGTGAGCGGCGGGAACAGCGCGTGGAACAGCCGGCTGTCGGGGCCGGGGTAGACATCGGGCCGGATCCGGGACAGCCCGTCGATCCCGTGTGGGCCGAACAGCAGCGCCGGCAGGTAGTCAGGTGCCACCCCGGCGCCGTCCACGACTCCGGGCCTCTGCATCGCGCCGCCGGCGGTGACCGCGCCCAGGCCGTCGGCATGGACCGGTATCCGGTAGTGGGCGCCGAAAGTGGAGATGACGATGTCGCGGCCGGCGCGGTCGATCCCGGCCGCGACAAGGCGGTGCCACAGCACCGGCCGCAGCCGGTCCAGCAGCGCCGTCACGTCCGGGACACGGAGGTAGTACTGCTCCGCCTCCGTCCGTCGCTCGGCGGGAAGGAGGTCGCTCCAGGCCGCCGCGGCCACCGTGCCCGCCCGCTCGACGACCCGTACCTGCCCGCCGGGGACGAGCGCGGCCACGCCACGGAGCAGATCCAGCGCCGCCTCCTGATCGAGCGCGGCGGCCTCGGCCAGGAGCACCTCGTCGTCGTCCGGCGGCGTGGTGCGCCCTGTGGCGACGACGCGGTCGCCGCGCTCCACCACCCAGGTCGTGCTCGCCTCGTGGGCCAGCAGCCATCGCCGGCGCGTCGCCGGATGCGGCACGGCCACGTCGAACCGGCTCTGCGCCATGTCCTGCAGCGCCGTCATCGCCGGGATGTCCGAAGGCAGGGCGGCCCGTAGCGCGGGTGTCCCGTCCCCGGCCGGTGGGGTGCGCACGACCGGCGCGGGCGGTATGTCGACGGCGTACTCGTAGCCGAACAGCCGGTAGAAGTACGGGATCCCGATCATTATCTGCAGAACGTGACCCCGGGCGGTGGAGCGCTCGTGCGCCCACCGCATCAGCGCCCGCACGAGCCCGCGGCCTTCGTACTCCCGGTCCGTGGCCACCAGCTCGACCTGGCCGGCGGGGAGCCGTACGTCGGCCAGCCGCAGCTCCTCGTCGAGGAGCGTCGCGGTGGAGACGACCCGGTCGCCGTCGACCACCACGGCACAGGCCGGCCACCCGGCCTCGGGGTCCGTCACGACCAGCCGGTGGTCGAGGGCGTCGGCGGGCTCCCCGCGTTCGGCGAGAAGCGCGCCGATCTGGTCGAGGTCCGCCGGACACGACTGTCTCAGGACGAGACCGTCAGCCAGCGGGACCGGCGGGGGAGCGGCAGGCACGATCACGCTGGGGACTATTCCACCGCCCTGGCGGCCCGTCCATCGATTTTCGCGGCCGCCCGCCGCCCGGTGACCGGCCGCCGACAAGGAGCGGTCAGCGCCAGCCGGGCAGGGGCGCAGATCGATGCGCCGTCTGCCTGTGGGTTCCCGTGGGGGCATGCCCGTGCGGCCGGGGAGTGGCCTGGACGGTGTGGGGGCGACTTGGATCACTTGATGACGTGATTTTGGGATCGCTATCTGTCGTGGTCGGCCCTGAGGGCCGGATCCGTGAGCCGAGGTGCCTTGGTCGAGGTTCAGCCAAGGTGGGTTTCAACCGGTAGTTCGTTCCACGAATTTGTTGTCGGCCCGGCGAGTAAGCATGTTGACGGCCGGATCGGGACAGTGGCCGCGCTGGTGCGGTCCACGTTCCTGGTGAATGCCGTGTACGCCGATTCCGCCCGCGCGTACGCGGCGACTCTGGGCGACCGTGAGGTGGTGGGAGCCATGCTCGTGGCTGGTGCGGTGACCGGAAGCGTTCACTGGGTGCCGCTGGCCGAACGAGCGAAGGTCGCAGGGTCTCTGGTAGACACGCGTCCATGAACTCGCCTACGACTCAGCACCTGCGCATCGTCTCCTCAGTGTTCGCCGTCGAGCAACTGCCGCATGCGGCGTCACCCGGGGACGACTGGGTCGTGCTTGTCCGCGGGCCGGAAGGGCTGACCGTTGTCCGTGCGGTCCGGCCTCTGGAGTCAGGGGAACGGTGGATCGGTTTCTACAGTGGCGCCACCGCCCATGACCTGGACGTCCCCGGAATGCTGGCGGCGATCGTCACACCGCTGGCACAGGCGGCGATACCGGTGTTCGTCGCCTCCACCTTCCACGCCGACCTGGTTCTGGTTCCCCAGCAGACAGAGCAGCAGGCCGTCATCGCCCTGGAGGAGGCGGGACACCACGTGGAAAGCGGGGACGGCGAGGCCGGTGAACCTTTCTGGTCACAGCATTAGACGTCGTACTTGTCGTGGTGGAGGAACTCGTTGATGTATTTCTGCCGGCCGAGTGGTGTCAGATCGAGGTAGTTGTACGTGCCGACCAGTAGATCGGCACCCCGCCCGTACGTCGAGTAGGTGTGGAACACGCTGTCGCCGTCGCGCAGGAAGACGCTCATGCCGTGCCCGTCGCCCTTCACGAAGAAGGCCAGGCCCTCCCGCATGAGCGTCGCCTTGTCCTTGTAGTTGTACTCGACGGGCGCGACGGACTCGTCCATCGTGGCGTTGAAGTCGTAGTTGAAGTCGCTCCTGTACGACGAGTACCACGGCACCGTCCAGCCCATGCGCGCCCTGAACCGCTCGATGCCGGCCAGCGGCGCACGGGAGGCGAGGACCAGCGAGGTGTCGCGCGCGTGCAGATGCGACAGGTGGCCGATGTTGTCGACCAGGAGCGAGCAGCTCGCGCAGCCCTCGTCGGTGTCCCAGAGCCACATGAAGTGGTAGACGATGAGCTGGCGGCGGCCGTCGAACAGCCCCGGCAGATCCACCTCGCCGTCCGGGCCGTCGAAGACGTAGTCCTTGTCCACCTTGACCATGGGCAGCCCGCGGCGTTCCTCGGTGACCACGTCCCGCATGCGGGTGAACTCCTTCTCTTTCGCGAGAAGCTCCTTGCGAGCGGTCAGCCACTCGTCTCGGGACACGACCTGGGGAAGATCCATCTGCTCTCCTTCTCCGGGAGCTCGGCGAGTGCGGCGTCCGCGCCGTCGTCCACGGTCACGGCATGAACCCGGGAACCCGGGAATCCGGGAACCCAGGAAGACGGCGGCGGCTCAGTCGGGGCGTGACAGCGGATACGAGTTCGACGGCAGGCGCACGGCGCGGAGGAACGCGGGCAGCAGCCATGGCCGGGGGCCTGCGACGCGGACCTTGCCGGTGAGCGCGGCACGCACCTTGCCGACCCGGCCGAACAGCATCAGGTTGAGTGTCGCCGGATCGAAGGACAGGCGCACGTCGGTGCCGCCGCCCGGCTCCTCGACCGACACCCGGCCGTCGCGGAGCACCAGCGTCACGGGGACGGTGTGCCTGGAGCGGAACTCGACCGCGATGCGGCGCCCGCGCGCGGGCTCTCCCGTGTCCAGCAGCCGCCCGATGTCGTGGCGGAGCACTCCGATGAGGAACATGTCGAAGAACAGGGCGGCGTCCTGCGGCGGCATCGCCCAGTGGGCGCCGGTGGCGCGGGCGATGTCCCACCCGTGGATCATCAGTTCGTTGATCAGGTGAGCGAGGACTCCCGCGGCGGGGACCCGGGCCCCGCCGAGCCAGGTCACCGGCGTCGCGGGGTCGAGGTGCTCGCCCGCTCGCAGGATGCGGTCGATGTCGGCGCGGAGCCGCCGGCCGAGCACCTGCGGATCCCGTTCGGTGAAGTCTCGCAGGACCATGTCGTTGAGACGGGCGACGGTGTCCACCGTGGCGGCCAGGATGTGACCTTCGAGGGCGGGGAACGGGTGGGGGAGCTCGTCGGGCCGCAGGATCGAGGCGTACAGCGAGGCGATGGTCGCCACGTGGGCGGCGGTGTCGGCCACGGACCAGTCGGCGGTCACCTTGGCCCGGGGGTCCCGCGAGGAGGAGACCATTTCGACGAACCGGTCGCCGGTCTCCCTGAGAGAATCACGTGTCGCCGACCATCGGCTGTGCATGATTTTCGCGGCCACGCTTTCCCCCCAGGATTTCTCCGGACGCGGTCATGTTAACAATCGGCCGGGGCGGCGCTTTTATTCTGGATTGCGCATTTATCGCGCCAGGGAATCGACGTGCCGGGCCGGGACGGGGCTCCGGAATTCCCGGTACGGCACGGGCCTGATGCGGACCTCGCGGGCCAACCGGCGTTCCCTCCCGGACGTCCTATCCCCGCCAGCGATGGATCGGGTGCGCCGGAGGCCAGATATGACCGAACCCTCCTCTTCCATGGAAGACACGAAAGCGGGCGGCAGGGAAACGGCGAAACGCTACGCCGCCTTCATCTCCTACTCGCACGCCGCCGACGGCAAGCTCGCACCCGCCGTTCAGGAAGGACTCGGGCGACTCGCGAAACCCTGGAACAGGCGCCGGGCGCTCAACATCTTCCGGGACGCCTCGGGGCTGGCCGTCACCCCGGACCTGTGGAACGACCTCCGCACCGCTCTCGACTCCTCGGCCTGGCTGGTGATCATGGCCTCTCCCGAGGCGGCAGCGTCCGAGGGGGTCGGCAAGGAGATCCTCCACTGGCTGTCCACCCGGACCCCGGACCGGATCCTGCTCGTCGTCACCGGCGGCACGCTGAGGTGGGACAGCCGGGCCGGTGACTTCGACCGGGAGGCGTCGACGGCGGTCCACCCCGCGCTGTACGGCCGGCTGCGCGTCGAGCCGCGCCACGTCGACATGTCGTGGGCGAGAGATTCCGACCGGCTGACCCTGCGCGACAGCGTCTTCCGGGACCAGGTCGCCGAGATCGCCGCGCCCCTGCACGGTCTCACCAAGGACGAGCTCGACAGCGCCGACATCCGGGAGGAACGGCGTGTGCGCAGGCTCGTGCGCCTGACCATCGGCAGCCTGTCGATCCTGCTTGTCGCCGCTCTCGTCGCGACGGTGCTGGCCGTGAACGCCCTGGGAACCGCCAACCGGCAACTGAAGATCGCCACCGCGCGCTTCATGGCCGACCGCGGCGCGCTGATCGGCGACTCCGACCCTGTCCTGTCCCAGCTCCTCGCCGTCGCCGCCACCCGCGTCGACCCCCTCAACGCCGACGGCCGGCACGGCATGATGGCGGCCCTGGCCAGGCCGGGCCGCGGTGAGCTGCTCGGTCATACCGGCGGCGTGATGTCGGCCCAGTTCAGCCCCGACGGCCGGAGCGTCGTCACGGCCGGCCTCGACGGAACCGTACGCCTGTGGGACAGATCGTCCAGGAAGCAGATCGGATCACCGCTGACCGAGCCCGCGGAGAGGTACACCTCGGCGGCGTTCAGCCCGGACGGCGGCCTGCTCGTGACCACGAGCCTCAGCGGCTCGGTCCGGCTGTGGGATCTCGCACGCCGCCGGCCGCTGGGCTCCCCGCTCACCGGTCACACGGGCTGGGTCTACACCGCGGCGTTCAGCCACGACGGCCGCCGGCTGGTCACGGCCGGTGAGGACGGTACGGCCCGGCTGTGGGACGTGGCCACGCACCGGCAGGAAGGCGTGCTGGTCCGCCGAGGCCGGGTGATCTCCGCGGCGTTCAGCCCGGACGACCGCCTGCTGGCGACCGTGGGGGATGCGGAGGACGAGGGCGTGATCCAGCTGTGGGACACCCGGACCCGCCGGCGGATCGGCGGCGCGTTGAAGGGGCGCAACGGTTTCGTCGCCACCGTGGCGTTCAGCCCGGACGGGCGCCGGCTGGCCACGGGAGGCAACGACTACGCCACGCAGCTGTGGGATGTGACCACCCGCCGGGAGGTGGGGACCGGTCTGGCCGGCCACGGCGGCGCTGTGACGGCTGTGCGGTTCAGCCCCGACGGAAGCGTCCTGGCCACCAGCAGCGCGGACGGCCTGGCCCGGCTGTGGGACGCGGCCTCCGGTGCGCAGATCGGTACGCTGACCGGCCACACCGGCTACGTCACCTCGCTCGCGTTCAGTCCCGACGGCCGGGAACTCGTCACCGCGAGCCGCGACGACACCGCACGGCTGTGGGACGTCTCGGTCCACCGGCAGCTGGGCGCGGCGCTCACCGGGGGCTCCGGTCCCGTCGGCTCGGTGTCGTTCAGCCCTGACGGCAGGCGGCTCGCGACGGCCCACGCCGACGGCGTCGCCCGAGTGTGGGAGGTCGCCGCGACCCCGCCGAGGAGCGTCGCGCTGACCGGCCACACCGGTGCCGTGATGGTCGCGAGGTTCAGTCCCGACGGCCGCACGCTGGCCACCGCGGGTGAGGACGGCACGGTCCGGCTGTGGGACGCGGCCTCCCGCGAGCAGATCGGGACGCTGTCCGGGCATGAGGGGCGCACGTTCGTCCTCGCCTTCGGCGCGGACGGAAAGACCCTCTTCGCCTCCGGCGGGGACAACGTCGTCCGTCAGTGGGATGTCCGTACGGGGCGCCGGACCGGGATCTCCATGGCCGGGCACGCCAAGGAGGTGATCCACATGGTGCCGAGCCCGGACGGCCGGACCCTGCTCACCTCGGCCGCCGGCACGACGCGCCTGTGGGACACGGGCACGGGCCGGCAGCTCGGCGCCGCCCTGAGGGGCGCCGAGGATCCCTTCGTCGCCGTCGCGTTCAGCCCGGACGGCCGCACGCTGGCCGCCACCGACAGTCACAACCGGCTGGTCCTGCTCGACGTCGCCACCCGTAAACAGGTCGGCGCGTCCATGCTCGGCCATACGGGCCCGGTGTACGCCGTGGCGTTCAGCCCCGACGGGAAGACCGTCGCGACCGCAGGCGAGGACCGGTCGGTGAGACTGTGGGACGTCGAGACGCACCGGCAGATCGGCAGGCCGATCAATGGTCATGACGGAGCCGTCCAGGCGATCGCCTTCGCCCCCACCGGTCGGCTCGTGGCCACCGCCGGGGTCGACGGGACGGCGCGTGTCTGGAACGTCTCCGAGGTGGTCGACGTCCTGTCCCAGACCTGCGCGGTGGCGGGCCGTCCCATCAGTCCAGAGGAGTGGCGGCTCTACGCGCAGGACCTCCCCTACCAGCGGGTCTGCCCCTGATCCGGCGAGCTCCGGGCGACGGCGGACCAGGGGCCGCCCTCGGCCGCCGGTTGGGGTGAGCGGTCGGCGGTTGTGGCCGGGGGCCGGTGGGGTGAGTGGTCGGCGGTTGTGGCCGGGGGCCGGTGGGGTGAGTGGTCGGCGGTTGTGGCCGGGGGCCGGTGGGGTGAGTGGTCGGCGGTTATAGCCGGGGCCGGTGCTGTGAGCGGTCGGCCGCTACGGCCGGGGGCCGGTGAGGCCGTGCCGGAGCAGGCCGGTGAGGGTGTCGATCGCCTCGTCATCCCCGAGGACCCGGCCGATGGGTTCTCCGCCGCCGCCGGCCCAGACCGCGCAGAACCCTTCAAGCAGGGCGTTGAAGGCCGATGCCAGGACGGCGGGATCGCCGGGTAGGTCGAACCCGGCGGCCTGGAGCCGCTGGAGGTGCTCGCGCATGGTCTGCAGCTGGGCGTGCCTGATCTGTGCCACCCGCTCGGCGAACTCCGGGTCGACCAGTGCGGCCTGGCCCAGCGCATGGATCTCGGGGAGGTGCGCCCGGTAGGTGTGCCAGTACGTGGCCACGCGGGCGCGCAGGGCCGGCTCCTTCGACAGGTCGTCGCCCGCCTCATGGGTCGACAGCTCCTCGCCCGCCTGGGCGAACCAGTCGGCCAGCAGCGCCTGGAGCACCTCCTCCTTGCTCGCGAAGTGCTTGTAGAACGAGCCGGCGGAGCGTCCCGCCTCCGCGGTGATGTCGGTGATCTTGGTGTTGAGATAGCCGTTGCGGGCGAACACCCGGCGGGCGGCCTCCTTCAGCGCGACCTCGGTCTGCGCGGCCTTGGCCTTACGGCTTGCGGCCGTCGGCTCGGATGCGGACACGCGCCCCCCTTGACAGGTCGACTCCCGTTCAGTGAATCTATATTCAGCGAATTCGGATTCACTGAAAACTGGTTCATACACAGTATGACCTATCGAGAGGGCGAAACCATGGGCACCGCGAGCCACGGAGACATCGAACTCGCCTACGAGACCTTCGGTCCCCCCGACGGGGAGCCGCTGCTGCTGATCAGCGGAACCGGGGTCCAGATGCTGATCTTTCCCGAGGACCTGTGCCACGCGCTCGTCGATCTCGGCTTCCAGGTCGCCAGGTTCGACAACCGTGACACCGGCCTGTCCACCCACCTGGCGGACGCGCCGGCGCCGGGCTGGTTCACGACCATGATCCGCCCGTCTTCGGCGCCCTACCGGCTGGAGGACATGGCCGGGGACGCCGTCGCGGTGCTGGACGCGCTGGGGTGGGAGTCGGCGCACCTGGTCGGCACCTCGCTGGGCGGGATGATCGCCCAGACCCTCGCCATCCGGCACCCCTCCCGGGTGCGCACCCTCACCTCGATCATGTCCACCCCCGCGGCCCGGATCGGCACCATGCCCAAGATGGCCACCCTGAAGGCGATCCTGAAAATCTCGGGCATGCCGGTGACCAGCCCGGACCAGGCGGCGCAGGAGGCGGTGGCGATGAAGAGGCTCATCGGCTCCCCGCGCTACCCCTTCGACGAGCGGGAGGTGGGCGACATCGGCCGCCGGTCCTACGAGCGCCACCCCGGAACCCCCGAAGGCGACGCGCGCCAGCGCGCCGCGGTCGCCGTCTCCGGAGACCGGCGCAGGGCGCTGGCCAAGGTGCGGATCCCCACCCTCGTCCTGCACGGCGAGGACGACCCGATCATCCGGCTCAGGGCCGGTCGGGCCACGGCGGACGCCATCCCCGGCGCACGGCTGGTCACCTATCCCGGCATGGGTCACGACCTGCCCAGAGCCCTCTGGCCGTCCATCCTCGACCAGATCCGCTCCCTCGCGCTCGCGCGCTGAGGTCCCCTGCGCGCATCGGGCAGGACACGGGCGGCCGCGCCGGCCCGGCGGATCAGGCCGGCGCCGAGGTCACTGACGCGTCATCGCGTCGAGGGTCTCGGTCATGTGCTTGCGCAGCTCGCCCATCCGCACGTCGAGGATGACCGAGGCGATCTCGGGGTTGCCCTCGATCATCTCGCGCAGACCGCTCTGACCGGGACCGTGGACGAAGCTGTGCCGGACCAGGGTCTGCCCCGGCGAGTCGCCCGGCTCCAGCTCGTAGCGCCACCTCGACGAGGGGCGGTCCGGGTTCTCGTCGCGGTCGAGCACCAACCACGCGAACGTGCGCGGGCGCTCCACCTCGGTGATCATGCATGTCACCGTCCAGACCCTGCCCTGCCGGCGGTTGCGCCCCTGGAACCGCTGGCCCTCCCGCAACGCCGGAGCGCCGGTGCCGATCCAGGCCCCCTCCTCGCACTCCGGGCTCCACTCGCCGATGCGGGGCACGGCCGTGATGAGGTCCCACAGCCGCTCGGGCGGGACGCCGACGGTGATCTCCAGGTCCACCCCGGCGCCGGTGATGCCGTAGTCCTCCATGCCAACCTCCGCAAGCTCACGGCACGCCGGGTGGTGCCTTCATCGTCGATCGACTCCTACGATGAACGATCAGCCCGCCCGTGGACAGAGGTCTCACCCCCCTACCTTGTCCGGCGGCCCCCCACACCGGATGACGCCCGGCCTCTTCCCGATCGCGGTGGGAGTGGAGGCCCTCCCTCTACTCGTCTTATAAATCGGATTTATGAGTTTAAATTAGATATATCTTGCTAAATCGGATAATTCATCCATGGTGGCCGTATGGCGTGGCCTGTTGCGCGGCCGATCCGCTGAGCCCGCGGGGGAAACGGGCGCTTATGCGACTTGGCGTTCATTGCGGTCGGCATGCCGAGTACGGGTAAGTTACATGGCGGTGGACAGCGGTTCGCACCGGGCGTCGAGCGGAGGCATCATGGCGGAGAACGGCCCGGTGGTGAGCCACACAAAGGATTTCTTCGTCACCTACAACGGCAAGGACGAGCCCTGGGCCACGTGGATCGCCGCGACGCTGGAGACGGCCGGATACACCACGACGATCCAGGCATGGGATTTCCGGCCGGGCGACAATTTCATGGCGGCCATGGATCACGCGTTGACCATGTGCCGGCACACCCTGGGCGTGCTCTCGCCTGACTACCTGACCTCGCTGTTCACCCGCGCGGAGTGGACCGCGGCCTACCGCCAGACGCTGCTCGGCAAGACCCGCGGGTTCGTCCCGGTCCGGGTGGCCGAGTGTGACGTGGCCCCGCTGCTCGGGCCGCTGGTCTACATCGACCTGGTGGACGTCGAGGAGGCCGAGGCCCGTGACCGGCTGCTGGAGGGGGTCGCCGAGCGGACGGCCCGGCCGTCCGGCAGTCCCCGCTATCCGGGTGGCCCGCGCCCCTGACACCGCGCTGAGAAACAGGATCATGGCGGACGCGGAGAGCGGGAGGGCCGGTGCCGGGCACTGAGTACGAGGCGGACTTCTTCGTCAGCCACGCCGACGCCGACGCGCAGTGGGCGGAGTGGATCGCGGCGGAGCTGAAGGGCGCCGGCTACGGAGTGATCGTCAAGGCGTGGGACTTCCTGCCCGGGGAGAACCTCCTCGACAGGCTCGACAGGGCGCTGGCCACCTGCCGCCACACCATCGGCGTGCTCTCGCCGGACTACGTGGCCTCGGAGATGGCCGCCCGTACCGCCGCCCACTACCAGGGGCTGGAGGGCAAGGAACGGGCGCTGATCCCCGTCAAGGTGGCCGATCACCAGGTCCCGCCGTCGATGGGGCCGATCATCTCGATCGACCTGTGCGACGTCGGCGAGGAGGACGAAGCCCGCAGCCGCCTGCTGAACGGGGTGGCCGGCCGCGTCGCGCGCGTCGCCCGCGGGGGTTTCCCGAACGCCCCCGCCAACCGGACCCGGTTTCCCGGCGCCGCCCAGGAGGTGTGGGAGCTCCGCGGGCACCGCCCGGATCCGCACTTCGTGGGACGGGACGACGCGCTGGCCGGCCTGCACCGTGCCTTCCGCGCCGGGCGCGCGACCTCGGCCGTCCAGGCGATCACCGGCCTGGGCGGCCTGGGCAAGACCCAGCTGGCGGTCGAGTACGCCTCCCGTCACGCCGCCGCCTATGACATGGTGTGGTGGATCCGCGCGGAGGACCCCGCGACCCTGCGGGGTGACTACGCCGAGCTCGCCACGGTGCTGGGCCTGCCGTTCGACCAGGACGGCCAGGCGGTGGCGGCGCTCCGCCAGGAGCTGCGCCGGCGTAAGGACTGGCTGCTGGTCTTCGACAACGCGGAGGACCCCGGCGAGGTCTTCCCGCTCCTCCCCGACCGGCACTCCGGGCACGTGCTGATCACCTCTCGTCTCCGGGAATGGCAGCATGCCGAATCCCGGCACATCGAGGTCCTCCCGCTGCCGGCCGCCGTGGAGTATCTGCGGCGGCGGGGGCAGGTGACCGACGCCGGCACGGCGCGGGAGCTCGCGGAGGCCCTGGGCCGCCTGCCTCTGGCGCTGACCCAGGCCGCCGGCGTCATCGCCGACGGCATGCGCGCGACCGACTACCTCGGCCTGCTCCGGAGGCAGTCACCCGAACTGTTCGTGCAGGGCCGTGCCGGGGCGCACGACACGACGATCGCCTCCACGTGGCGGGTGTCCTTCGACCGGCTCGCCGACCGGTCCCCGGCCGCCGTGGCCCTGTTCCGCCTCGCCGCGTTCCTCGGGGCCGAGGCGATCCCGCTGGACCGGCTCACCCCGGTGCCGGACATGCCCGCCGAGCTCGCCGAGGCCCTGAACGACCCGTTCCGGCGCCGCGACGCGACCCGGGCCCTCGGTGAGTACTCCCTGGCCGAGACCGGCGACGGTCTCCTGTCGATCCACCGCATGGTCCAGACGGTCACCCGCACCGAACTGGCCGGCGACGAGCCCTTCTGGGCCGGGCTCGCGCTCGCCGTGACCACCGCGGCGTTCCCCCGCGACGTCCGTGATCCGCGATCCTGGCCCGCCTGCGAAGCGGCGCTCGCGCACGCCATCGCCGCCGCGGAGCACGCCGGGCGGCTCCACGTCGACACCGGGGGGACCGTCGACCTGCTGAATCAGGTCGCGCTCTACCTCCTGGCACGGGGGAGGACGGACCGGGCCGCGACCGCCGTCGAGAACGCGCTGACCCTGGCCGCGCGGCTTCCGCGGGACGCGCCGGAGTGTCTCCGCTGCCGCAACACGCACGGGCTGCTGCTGCTGGCCCAGGGCGACCGCGCGGCGGCGTGCCAAGCCCACGAAGAGGTGTACGAGGCCAGGATCCGGATCCTGGGACCCGACGACGTCGACACCCTGCGGGCCGGCCGGGACCTGGTCGAGGCGCTCTATTTACAGGGGCAATGGGCGCGGGCCACCCGGTTGCAGGACCGGCTGGTCCAGGCGTTCACGGCGGTCCTCGGCACCGACGACCTCGAAACGGTCACCTCCGTGGCCTACCAGGCGACCCTCCTGCGCAACGCCGGGCAGTACCAACGGGCCCGCACTCTTGAGGAAGGGGTGCTGGAGGTCCGCCGGCAGCGACTGGGCGAGGAGCACCCTGACACCCTCAATGCGATGGCCAACCTCGGCGCGACCCTGCACGCCCAGGGGAAATGGGAGAAGGCTCGCACCCTCGTGGAGGGGGTGCTGGAGGTGCGTCGGTGGCTGCTGGGTGAGGAGCATCCCGACACTCTCGACGCAATGGCCAACCTCGGCTCGATCCTCCATTCGCAGGGTGATCTGGACGGAGCCCGCGCTCTCGTGGAGCGGGAGTTGGAGGTGTGTCGGCGGCTGTTGGGTGAGGAGCACCCTCACACCCTTGGCGCGATGGCCAACCTCGGCTCGATCCTCCATGTGCAGGGTGATCTGGACGGAGCCCGAGCCCTCAAAGAGGGGGTGTTGGAGGTGCGTCGGTGGTTGCTGGGTGAGGAGCACCCCGACACCCTCACCGCGATGGCCAACCTCGGCGCGACGCTCCATGCGCAGGGTGATCTGGACGAGGCCCGAGCCCTCGAGGAGGGGGTGTTGGAGGTGCGTCGGTGGTTGCTGGGTGAGGAGCACCCCGACACCCTCACCGCGATGGCCAACCTCGGCGCGACGCTCCATGCGCAGGGTGATCTGGACGAGGCCCGAGCCCTCGAGGAGGGGGTGTTGGAGGTGCGTCGGCGGTTGCTGGGTGAGGAGCACCCCCACACCCTCACCGCGATGGCCAACCTCGGCGCGACGCTCCATGCGCAGGGTGATCTGGACGGAGCCCGCACCTTCAAGGAGCGGGTGTTGGAGGGGCGTCGGCGGTTGCTGGGTGAGGAGCACCCCCACACCCTCACCGCGATGGCCAACCTCGGCGCGACGCTCCATGCGCAGGGCGAGATGGCGGAAGCCCGCTCGCTGCTCTTGGAAGCCCTCACCGTCAGCCAGCGGGCCTTCGGCAAGAAGAACACCGTCACCTCTGAGATCGCGTGGCGGATGGTGTCGACCTACGACAGGCCTCATGAAACAGCCAGGAGGAAAAACCTCATATTGGAGAATTTGTCCTGGCTCGCCAAGGAGCCGCCCAGCCGGCTGACCGGCCAGCAGAAGAGCATCAAGGACCGTGTCAAAGGCCTCTTCGGTGGCAGGTCCGCCAAGCGCCAGGGGAAGCGCGGCAAGTGATCCACCGGCCGGTCCGGCGGGGGTGAAAGGCGGGACATGCCGCGAGGTGGACAGCATGCTCGGAGAAGACAGTCTCGGGCACCGGCTGGCAGTCTTCGCCGTAGGCGACACGAGACGGACAGGTGATTTGGATCCCGGTACGCCGCGTCGCCGGAACGGCTCACGAAGATCTACGCCCTGTCACAGGGGCAGAGGAGGACGTAAGCCAGGTGAAGCGGCGGACGCTGTCGAGGGGATCGTCGAGTGTGCCGGTCGCGTAGCCGCCTGTGGCACCGGCGCAGGCGACCGCGATGACGTCGTCACACGACCCGGTGGTCGAGACGGCCGCCGGCGCGGTCCGCGGCCGCCGTACCGGCGGTGTCACGAGGTTCGGCGGGATTCCGTACGGCGCGGCGCCGGTGGGCGAGCGCAGGTTCGCCGCGCCCGCGCCGCCGCCCGGCTGGAGGGGCGTCCGTGACGCCTTCGAACCGGGACCGGCCGCACCGCAGTCGGCATCCCGGCTGGACGGGATCGTGGGTCCGATGCGGTTGCCCCGGCAGTCCGAGGACTGCCTGTCCGTGAACGTGTGGACCCCGGACCTGCGGGGCCGCCTGCCGGTGCTGGTCTGGCTGCACGGCGGCGCCTACATCACCGGTTCCGGGGGGCAGGACTGGTACTCCGGAGCCCAGCTGGCCGCGCACGGGGACCTCGTCGTCGTCACCGTCACCTACCGGCTCGGCCCCCTGGGCTTCCTCTACCCGGCCGGGCGGATCGAGGACATGGGCGGGGGCAACGCCGGGCTGCTCGACCAGATCGCCGCCCTGCGCTGGGTCCGGGAGAACATCGCGAGCTTCGGCGGCGACCCCGGTCAGGTCACCCTCGCCGGCCAGTCCGCCGGTGCGCTCTCCGCGCTCGCCATGATGTCCACGCCGCACGCCGACGGCCTGTTCCGGCGGGTCGTCATGCAGAGCACGCCGACCGGCATCGCCCCGATGACGGCGGCCGACGCGACCACCGTCACCGAGCGCTACCTGCGAGCGCTGGAGCTCAGTCCCGGCCAGGCGCACCGCCTGCGCACCTTGCCGGTGGACCGGTTGCTGGCGGCCCAGGGCGAGCTTCTGCGGGCGTCCCCGCCCCTGCGGCTCGCCCCGCCGTTCCAGCTCGTGGCCGACGACGACCTGGTGGCCGCCGACCTCCTGAACGCGTCCGGCTGGGCCGACGGCATGGACCGGCTCATCGGCTCCACGCGCGACGAGGCGGCGGCCTGGACCGCCTCCGACGAGCGCCTCCGCGACCTCGACCGGTCCGCGGCCGTCGAGGTCGCGCGCGGCTTCCTCGGCGAGGCGGCCGAGGACGAATACCGGAGGGCAAGCGAGGAGGCGGTGCACCCCACTCCCCTGGAGGTTCTCAAGCTCCTGGCCACCGGCCACTTCTTCGAGCGTGACATCCCGCGGCTGGCGGCGCGTTCCGGTGGCCGCTCCCACGTCTACCGGTTCGACTGGTCCCCGGCCGGAAGCCCGCTGGGCGCCTGCCACTGCATCGAGCTGCCGTCCGTCTTCGGGACGCTGAGGGCATGGAACGAGGCGCCCATGCTCGCCGGGGCCGACCGGCCGGAGCAGGCGTCACTGGCCGTGGCCGTGCAACACGCGTGGGCCGCTTTCGCGCATACGGGAGACCCCGACCACCATGGGATACCCGGCTGGCCGGAGTATCGCGCCCGCGGGGCCGTGATGCACTTCGACAAGGACCCGCACGTCCGCACCGCGGGTCGCTGAGGATCCGGTCCGTATGGCGGTGCACGGCTGAGGAGGCCGTACGGCGCCGGACCGCGGGCAGCCTCGGGGAGCGCGGGCGCCGCCGTACCGGTGGGCGGGACCGCAGGTCAGCCGAGAAACTCGAACTCAAGGCCCGTGCCGCTGTCCAGGGCGCGGCGGTAGGCGACCCAGGCGAGCGCCAGGTCCTGCCAGGGCAACCCGACCGGCGCGTAGACGGTGATCTCGTCGTCGCCGCGACGGCCGGGCACCTCACCCCGCAGCACCTGGGCCAGCGTGCCCGCCGCATCGTCCGCGGTGAGGCCCGCGTTGCCCAGCGCACCCATCGCGACCGCCAGGGGCACGTCGTCGACGATGACGCGGCCGGCCCGGAGCAGGTCGGCGGCGAGCTCGGACTTGCCGGGCTCGTCGGCGCCCAGGGAGGTGACGTGAACGCCCGCTCCGACGTCCCCGGCACGCAGAAGGGGCTCGCGTGACCAGGTGGCGAGCACGACGATCTCCGCGCTGCCGGCCGCCACGGCCGCGTCGGAGACCACGTCGCAGCGGGTGCCCGAGAGGGCGGCCTGGCGCTCGGCGAAGTCCGCCGCCCGCCGGGCGTCGAGATCGGCGACCACCAGGTGGTCCAGTGGCCGGAGCGCCGCGAGGCCCCGCATGACCAGCTCGGCCTGGGCTCCGGCGCCGACGACCGCGACCGTGGCGGCGCCGGGACGGGCGAGCACATGTGTGCCGAGCGCCGCCGAAAGACCGGTCCGCCACGCCGTCACGGTCGCCGAGTCCACCAGCGCCAGCAGCTCGCCGCTTTCGAGATCGTGCAGGCAGACGACACCGCGCAGAGCGGGCCGCGCGCCGGGGAACTTGGCGTTGACCTTGACCGTGTAGGCGGGGACGCCCTCGATCAGCCCCGGGATGAGCGCGGTGGCCGTACCCGGACCGGGCAGGTCCGTACGGATCCGCTGAGGTGCGACAGCCGGGGCGGCGGCGGCGAACCCCTGCTCAAGGGCCGTGAGGCACGCATCCACATCGAGCAGGCGTTCCAGGTCGGAGCGGGAGAGAAGCAGCGTCACAGGACGATCTTTCCATCCGTGCTCCGGTCCGCCGGGGTGCGGGGTCAGGCGGCGCCTTCGGCCCGCCATACCCTCGCCGGCCGGCCGGTGGCCAGGTCCCGGCCCCGCAGCACCTGCACGCGCCAGGGGTCCAGGCGCAGCACGTGGTACTCGGGATCAGACGGTCCCTTCTTCCAGTACGTCTGCGGGTCGTAGCCGACCGGCGGCGGGCTGCCCTGGCGGTAGAGCTCCCACACCTCGCGCTTCACCTCGTGGTCGTCGACCCACGAGGCCACGCTGTCGACGTACACGGCGTTCTGGGCCGGGCTCCAGTAGGAGGTGGTGACGTGGGGGTTGCGTGCCAGATGGGCGGTCTTCACCGGGGTCCGGTACGTGGCGATCCAGCCGACCGGACGGCCGTCGATCACCTGCCAGATCGGCACCAGGACCCGAGAGCGGGGGCGTCCCCTGCTGTCCACCGTGGTCATCGTCGAGTACTTGATGTCCGCGACGAACTCGAAAAACTCCCTTTGCAGCTCGGAGAACGCCTCTACCATCGCCGGCTGCCGCGCGACGTGGACTGCGATGTGGACACGGGATGGCTCCTCGGGATGCGGAGGTCGGGCAAGGCGGTCCGCGAGGGGTCTCTCGCGGCCTGTCAGTTCCCTCTTGTAAGTAAGGGCATCATGCGGCAGCATTGAGTGGTGATGGAAGACGGCACTTCGAAGTCACCGAGTAACTGCCTGGGAACCGAGGACGACTACGACGCCCGCCAGTGGGACACCAGGGAGGACTGCGAGGTCCGCCAGATCCTCGATCGGGTGGCGGACAAGTGGTCACTGCTGGTGATCGCTCTGCTGGACCGGCGCGTCCTGCGCTTCACCGAGCTGAGCCGCAAGGTCGACGGCATCAGCCAGCGCATGCTGACCGTGACGTTGCGCCAGCTTGAGCGCGACGGCCTGGTGCGCCGCACCGTCCATCCCGTCGTGCCTCCCCGGGTGGACTACGAGCTCACGCCTCTGGGCGTGACCCTGCATGACACGATCCAGTCGCTCGTCATGTGGACGGAGAGGCACCAGAACGAGATCGCCGTCGCCCGCGCCGACTACGACGCCCGTGCCGACGTCGCCTCCGCCGCGCCGGTCGCGCCGCTTCCGGTGAGCCGTGGAGCCATGGCGGCCGGCCGTACCGGGGGCCGGCCTGCGGTCCCGGGCCGTAACGGAACCCTGACCGCGGACCGTAACGGAACCGCTGCCGCGGGCCGTAACGGAACCCCGCCCGCAGGGCGCGACGGAACTCCCGGCGCGGGCCGTAACGGAACCCCGGCCGCGGATCGTGACGGCACTCCGGCGGCGGCCGCGGGTGGTGACGGGAGCCGGGCCGGTGCGACCACGCCCCGGTGCGAGACGTGCGGCGCCCCCATCCACCTCGCCCGCACGGGCCGGCCCGCCAGGTTCTGCGGTACGGCCTGCCGGCAGAAGGCGCATCGCCTGCGCTCCCGCGCCGTCGCCCGCGACCTGGTCTGATCCCACCGACCGGCGGGCCTGCCGCCCGCCGGTGCACGGCTCCCGGCAGCCGGCCTCCGAGGAGCACATGTTCCCGAGGTACGGCTCGCGGGTGTACGGGGCTCGGAACAGCGTCGCCGGGTACGACACGCGCTCGCGGGTGTACGGGGCTCAGACGGTGAAGCGGGCCGCGACGGCGGTCAGCGGCAGCCGTACCGACACCTGGAACCCCGGCCCGTCGGCGCGGCGTCCCGCGGTCGCGGTGCCACCGCAGGCGGCGGCGCGCTCCCGGATGCCGATCAGGCCGTTGCCGCCCGGCGGGAGGGAGAGCCCGGAGCCGAGGCCGTCGTCGGTGATGTCGATCGTCAGAGCGTCGTCCTCCCAGCGGAGGCGGATGTCGGCGCGGGAGGCGCCCGCGTGTTTGACGATGTTGGTCAGCGCCTCCTGGGTGATCCGGTAGGCGGCAACCTCGACGTCGGGAGGGAGCGGCCGGGGCTCGCCCCGGGTGCTGTAGGCCACGTCGAGCCCGGTGCCCGTGACCTGGCCGGCCAGCGTGGGCAGGTCGCCGATGGTCGGTTGCGGCGCGCGGGGCCCCTCCTCCTCCTTGAGCACTCCCAGCATCCTCCGGAGCTGGACCATCGCGTCGCGCCCCGAGGCGGCGATCGCGTCGAAGGCCGCCTCGGCCCTGGCCGGATCGCTTCTGATCACCACGGGTCCCGCCTCGGCCTGGACCACCATGATGCTCACGGCGTGGGCCAGGATGTCGTGCATGTCGCGTGCGATCCTGGCCCGCTCCCGTTCGGCGGCCCGCTCCGCCTCGACCCGGTGCTCGCGCTCCCGTTCGGCGGCCCGCTCCTCCAGGACCGCCGCGTAGGCGCGGGAGACGGAGACGGCCCTGCCACCCGCGTACGCGGCGACGAACAGCACGGTGCCGCGCAGCGCGGTCTCGGACGAGCCGACCAGCAGCAGTCCGCCGCAGATCGTGATGAAGAGCATGAGCAGGCGGGGCCAAGGAGGGGAGTACACGGCGACGGTGTAGATCGAGATCATCCCGGTGTACCAGACCGGCTGCGCGGGCACGTTGTCGACGAAGTCGTACATGGAGGTCGCCGCGAGGGAGACGGCCAGCACGGGCAGAGGCGCCCGGCGGCGCCAGAGCAGCGGTGTCACGGCGGTGATCACGACCGCGTACCCCCACCAGTGCCAGGGCGCGGGGTGGGGGTTGTCATGGGCCAGGAACGGCCACAGCTGCGCGACCATCACCACGGAGGTGAGTGCCACATCCACCCACCAGGGGGGAAGGGCTCGCAGTCGGCTGCGTAACCGGGCGATGAATGGCAGATCGGACACGATGCCCCATCCTGCTCCCTCTCGGAGCACCCCGGTACCGGAGGGTGGCCCCTGCCGGGACCACAGCCAGGACCACAGCCGGGGCCATGGCCGGGGCCGGAGGCGCACGCGGCCGACCGGCGGCCAGGGGGTGGCTCGCCGGTCGGCCCGTACCGGGCTGCTCACGCGTGGGTGACGGCACGCCGGGCGGCGTGGGCGGCGACGGGCTCGGCCGTGGGCGCGATCCCGCGGGCGAGGGAGATGAAGGAGACGAGCAGGAAGATCGCCCCGAGCGGGATGAAGTCGCGGTCGACGATCGGGAGGACGAGGTCGAACAGGACCAGCACCGGCGTCCAGGCCTTGACGCGGCCGATCACGGCGAGCTGGACGACGAGGGCGAGCTGGCCGAGGTAGAAGAGGTAGGGGCCGCCGTCGTAGATCGCGAGGGAGACACCCGGGACGGCCTGGATCCGGTCGAACAGGACGCCCATCGCCGCGTGGTCGGCGGAGAGGAACCCGACCACGATGTCGATGACGAACTGCGCGGAGGCGGCCAGGACACCGACGGTGCCCATCACGGCGCTCACCGTGGACAGGGCGTCGCGGTTCGCCATCCGCCGCATCTCCCAGAAGATGGGGACGAACAGGGCCAGGGCGGCGAGGAATGCCAGGTGACCGGTGGTCCAGGCGAGGCCGGGGCCTCTGCTGCCGTCGAGGCCGTCGAGGATGCGGATGACTCCGTAGGCCAGGACGAGCAGGGGGGCGGCGACGAATGCGAAACGAGGGTTCATCTCAAGGGCTCCAGGCGGTTGGCGTATGCCTTAATCCTGGGTTTTTCCAGCTCGGAAGGGATCGCCGGGCAGAGCGATCCTCATCTCCCCGGTGAGAGGGAACGGATATCCCCCGTACCGGCGATGCGGGCGGCTTCCGGGGGCCCGTTCTCATGGAGGGGCGGGCATGGTGCCGAGGTCCAGGAGGAACTCCTTCAGCGCCCGGTAGTACGGCGCGATCGTGGTGATGTCGGCGTATTCGTCGGGGCCGTGCTGGCCGTCGCCGCCGATGCCGAAGATGACGGCGTCGACGCCTCGCTGGTAGTAGAAGCGCCCGTCGGCGGCGCCGTGCTTGCGGAGGAAGTCGGCGCGGTAGCCCTGGTTCCGCGCGGCCCGCTGGAGCCCGCGCACCTCGGGACGGTCCCGGTCGGCATGGTGGGGCGGGTCGACGTGGTGGACGACGGGAGTGACCCCGGGCTCGCAGAAGGCGGCCAGGTACGCCGTGATCTCCTCGGCGCTCCTGCCGTCCAGGTCCGCGTCCCGGGCCGGGAAGCGGATGTCCAGCCACGCCTCCGCCAGGGACGGGACCTGGTTTCGGGCCTCGTTCGGGGTCTCGATCCGTGCGACGTTGACGGTCGTCCGCCAGACCTCCTCGGTGGCGGCGGGATACCTGGCCAGCAGGTTGTCCAGGCTGCGGACCAGCTTGAGCAGGGCGTTGTCGCCGAGCCACTGGTAGGCGCCGTGGGCGCTCCGGCCGGTGGCCCGCAGGTCCGCGGTGATCATGCCCTTGGAGTCGGTCACCACGCGTAGCCCGCTCTGCTCGCCGATGACGACGAAGTCGCCGACGACCCCCTGCTCCAGTTGGTGCAGCGTGCCGTCGCGCCCGCCGACCTCCTCGTCGGTGACGAGCTGCAGCGCGATCGGGTACGGCAGGCCGCCGGCCAGCTCGCGGAAGACCTGGGCCTGCACCAGCGCCGACACCTTCATGTCCTGGGCGCCCCGGGCGTAGAGGCGGGTGCCGTCGAGGCGCGGCCTGAACTGGTGTGGGGGAGCCGGCACGACGTCGAGGTGGGCGTTGAGGACGACCCGGAAGCGCGGGCGTTCCGCGTCGCGGTAGACCAGCGCGCTCGGCTTGCCGCCGGACTCGAACCGCTCCACCGTGAAACCGGATCCGACCGATCCGAGCACCAGGTCGAGCGCCCGGTGCAGCTCGCCGGGCCGATCGGCGGTCGACGGCACGGCGAGCAGCTCCCGGGCCCTGTCCAGGAAGGAAGCCATGTCGGGCAAGGCGGCCGGGTCCGAGGAGGAAGCCGGGTCCGGGGAGGAAGCCGGGTCCGGGGAGGAAGCCGGGTCCGGGGAGGGAGCGGGGGCCTGAGAGGGGGTGACGGCCGAGGAGGAAGCCGGGTCTGCGGGGGAAGCCGGGTCCGGAGCCTGGGAGGCGGCCGGGTCCGGGGAGGGATAGGGGGGAGGGGGCATCGCCTCATCCTGCCTTCCGGGATGTGTCCTCGCCGGCCGCTCCGGGCGGCTCATCGGTCGAGAACGCGGGCGAGGGCGTGCAGATCCTCCTGGTACGCGCCCGGGGAGGGGGAGATCCGCAGCACGGGCGTGGGCAGGTCCGCGGGCGCCCGGCCGACCGGCACGGTGCCGATCAGCAGGGACGCCTCCGCCGCCCGCGACCGGGCGTCCTCGACGGCCGCCTCGGGATCCACGCCCGGCGGCGGCCTGAGGGTGACGATGGCGGACGGCTCGTCGAGCGGCTCGCCCGCCCGCCAGCCGCCGATCCCGTCGAGGAGGCGCCGCGCCGTGACACCGAGCTCCGCCAGGCGGGCGTGGACCGCGGCGGGGCCGAGAGCCTGGTGTTCCAGTACGGCGGCGCCGAACCCGGCCCGCGCGGCGATCGATCCCTCCGAGGTCTCGTAGCGGGCCGCGCCCGCCAGCGGTGACACCTCCCCCCGCGCCCATCCGGGCCCGTCGAGCACGGGAGCCTGTCCCCGTACCCAGCCGGGCCCGTCGCCGGGCCCGTCGAATGTGGGAACGTCTCTCCGCGCCCACTCATGCCCGCCGAGCGCGGGAGCCGCGGCGTCCATGTCCCCGGCCAGGCCGGGTACGACGAGGAAGCCGGCACCGCGCGGTCCGGCGAGCCACTTGCGGGAGGTCCCGACATAGGCGGTCGCACCGGCATCGCCGGTGTCCACGTGGCCCAGGGACTGGCAGACGTCGAGGACCAGCGGCACCCCGGCGGCGCGGCACAGCCGGCCCACCGCCGCCGCGGGCTGCACGACGCCCCGGTGGGAGGAGACGTGCGACAGGACGACCAGGTCCAGCCCGCCGGCCAGCATGGACGCGAGGCCGCCCGGGTCGAGGCGGGAGTCGTCGTCCACGGGCAGTTCGAGGAGCTTCCAGTCGCGGAGCCGGGCCAGGCGGTACAGCAGCATGACCGTGCTGCCGTACTCGGCGCGCGTGACGCCGACACGGCTGCCCGGCGGGAGCGGCCATCCGCCCAGCAGCGCCGCCATCGCGGCCGTCCCGCTCTCCAGGAAGGCGACGTCGTCCGCGCCGGCGCCGACCATCGCGGCCAGCGCGGCCCTGGACGCGTGGAGGTCCGGGACCGCCCGGTAGCCGCCCACCTCGCGCTCGTGCCGGAGGTGTCCGATGACGGTGTCGAGTGTCCGGTCACTGGGGACGTTGCATCCGGCGGCGTCGAGGTGGCCGGGCGGTACGGAGGACCGTGCCGCCCGCCAGCTCTCAGCGATCATGCGCGGGCCAGGACGAGGCTGAAGTCCCCGGTCGGATCGGTGTAGTGGTGGTTCACCGTGAATCCGGCCGCGGCCAGCTCCTTGCGCAGGCCTTCGGGGCGGAACTTGGCGCTGATCTCGGTGCGCATCTCCTCCCCGGCGGCGAAGGGGACGGTCAGGCCGAGGCCGCCGACCCGCACGCGCATGGCCCGGCTCGCGCGCAGCCGCATCTCGATCCAGTCCTGCCGCGCGTCGTAGATCGCGACGTGGTCGAACGCGTCGGGTTCGAAGTCGGCGTCCAGCTCCCGGTTGACCACGTGCAGGACGTTCCGGTTGAAGGCGGCGGTCACCCCGGCCGCGTCGTCGTAGGCCGCGACCAGCCGCCCGGTGTCCTTGACCAGGTCGGCGCCGAGCAGGAAGGTGTCGCCGGACCGGAGGGTGCCGCGCAACTCCTTGAGGAACACCTCGCGCGCCGCCGGATCGAGGTTGCCGATGGTGCCGCCGAGGAAGGCCACCATCCGCCGCCCCTCCCGCGGCAGCAGCGCCAGATGGTGCTCGAAGTCGGCGCAGACCGCCTGCACGGCCAGGCCGGGGTAGCGGGCGGCGAGGCGCCGCGCGGCGTCGCCGAGGGTGACCGCGTCGACGTCCACCGGCGTGTAGGTGCGCAGCGTCCCCGTCGAGGAGAGGGCGTCGAGCAGCAGGACGGTCTTCTCGCTGGTCCCCGAGCCGAGCTCGACCAGGGTGTCCGCGCCGCTGCGCGTGGCGATGTCGAGGGCCTCCCTGCGCAGGATGGCCAGCTCGCGGCGGGTGGGATAGTACTCCGGCAGCCGGGTGATCTGGGAGAACAGATCGCTGCCCGCCGCGTCGTAGAACCATTTGGGCGGCAGCCACTTGGGCGTGGACGTCAGCCCGGTGCGGACGTCGTTCTCAAGTGCCTGGCGCAGGTAGTCGTGGCCGAGATGGTTGACCAGGTGTACGGCTGACTGGCTGACGGACACGGGGCCTCCTGGGTCGATGGGTCACGGTCCCCCTCGCCTGGCGGCTCGTCGGTCCGTGACCGGGGTGCTGTGTTCTCCGGTGGTCTCGCTCCGTCCGGTCACAGTGGCTGGACGCGCACGCCGTCGGGAGAGGCGAGAACCAGGTTCCGGTCCGGTACGGCCTGCCAGCCGGACCGGTCGTCCAGCGGCTCGCTCGCCACGAGCACGCCGTCGTCGAGATGGAGGTGGAGGGTGTCGCCCCAGACCGTCGCGGCGATCGACGCGCCGTCGCAGGCGAGCAGGTTCAGCCGGGCTCCGGGGTCCTTCGCCCCGGCGTGGGCGACGACCTCCGCCAGGGCGTCGCCGAGCGGGTGGCCCGCGCGCCGCCGTACGAACACCGCGGCGGCGAGCCACGCGGAGTCGCAGGAGCTCTCCGCGCCGTCGGCGAGCTCCCGTACCGCCTCCCGCTCGACGCGGCCGTTGTGGCTGAGCAGCCAGCGCCCGTCGGTGAAGGGCGCGGTCGCGGTCTCCTCGATCGGCATGCCGACGGTCGCCGACCGTACGGCGGCCAGCAGGCAGCCCGAGCGGCTGACCTGCGCGAGGGCGGGCAGGTTGGCGTCGGCCCAGATGGGGATCGTACGGCGGTAGCGGACCGGTTCGGCGCGGGCGGCGTCGTACCAGCCCATGCCGAAGCCGTCGGCGTTGATCGTGCCGTAGCGCTGCCGGCGCGGGGCGTAGGACTGCTGGAGCAGGCCGTACTCGGGCTCGTGGATCAGCGAGGCGAGGGTGCGGGGAGCGCCCAGCCAGGCGGCGTGGCGGCACATCTACGCCTGCTCCGGGCCGGCCGAGCGGGCGCAGCGGAAGCCGGAGAAGATCTGCCGGCGGATCGGGTGGTCCCAGTTCCTGAACGTCGTGCGGACCGCCGCCGGGTCGGCCGCCCAGGATCCGCCGCGCAGCACCCGGTAGTCCTTGCCGAAGAAGACCTCGCTGTACTCGCGGTAGGGGAAGCTGCGGAAGCCGGGGTAGGGCAGGAAGAGGGAGGCGGTCCACTCCCACACGTCGCCGATCATCTGCTCGACGCCGTAGGCGCTCGCCCCGGCGGGGAAGGCGCCCAGCGGGGCGGGCCGCGCCGCCCGGTGCCCGAGGTTCGCCCGGCCGGGTCCGGGGTCGTCGTCGCCCCACGGATACTTCCGCGCCCGCCCGGCGGAGGGGTCCCAGCCGCAGGCCTTCTCCCACTCCGCCTCGGTGGGCAGCCGTCTGCCCGCCCAGCGGGCGTAGGCGTCGGCCTCGTACCAGCACACGTGCTGGACGGGCTCGTCCATGGGCACGGGCTCGGGCCGGCCGAAGCGGGTGCGCCACCAGGTGCCGCCGTCCCTGGTCCAGAACAGCGGGGCGGCGGCGTGGCTCTCCTGCCGCCAGTGCCAGCCCTCCGGGGTCCACCAGCGCGGGTCGTCGTAGCCGCCGTCGTCGATGAAGGCCGCGTAGGCGAGGTTGCCGACGGGGAGCCTGTCGATCCAGTAGGCGGGCAGGTCGACCTGGTGGGCGGGGCGCTCGTTGTCGTAGGCCCACGGCTGGGTGCCGGTGCCCATCAGGAAGGGGCCCGCCGGGATGAACACCTCCTCGGCGCCCCCGGACCCGCCGGGCGGCAGGTCGCCGTCGCGGACCAGGCCCGGCTCCCTCGACAGTTGCAGGGTGGCGAGCATCGTCTCGTCGTGCTGGTGCTCGTGCTGGATGACCAGGCCGAAGACGAAGGCGTTCCGGTGCAGGGGATCGGGGCTGTCCGGGTCGATCGCGTCCAGGACGTCCAGGACCCGGCCGCGCACGCCCCCGATGTAGCGGCGCGCTTCGCCCGGTCCCAGGATGGGCAGGCTCGGACGGTCCTTGCGCGGGTGCTTGAACGCGTCGTACAGGTCGTCGATCTCGGGGCGGAGCGGGGTGATCCCGCCGGCCTCCCGCAGCACCCACAGCTCCTCGTAGTTGCCCACGTGCGCCAGGTCCCACACCAGCGGCGACATCAACGGCGAATGCTGCCTGACCAGCAGGTCGTCCTCGGCTTCCGTGTAGGCCAGCGACCGGTTCCGCACCGCGATCAGCTCGGTGGCGATCCGTTCCTTGAAGTTGTTCATCCCTGTCCTTCCTCGGTCAGCCAGGCCGACAGGCGTCGTGGCGGCCCTTTCACCAGATCCAGCAGGTCGGCGGCCGGAGGGCGGCCGGTCGTCACGTGACGGTCGGCGAACGCGGCCACCTCGCGGATCAGGCCCGCGCTCACGCCCAGGCGGGGCAGCGCGGCGAGGGCGGCCCGGAAACAGGTCTCGGCGGCCTTCCTCAGCCGCGGCTCCGCCAGCCCGTGGCGCGCCGCCCCCGGCCACATCCCCGCGTACGGCTCGGCGGCGGCGATCGCCGTTTCGGCGGCGCGGTCGTCCATCACCAGGGCGTGGGTCACCGCCACGCACACCGGCCAGTCCGCCGGGCGCTGGGCGTCGAGGTAGCGGATCTCCAGCCAGCCGCGCGGCCGTACCGGAGGGAAGATCGTCGTGGCGTGGTAGGCCAGGTCCGCCAGGGTCAGCGGGCGCGCGGGCGCGGCCAGCCAGTCGCGGAAGGTCGAGCCGTCGCGGACGGTCCGGCACCGGTCCCCGTTCTCGCGCACGAGCATGAGCCGGGCGTCGAGCAGGTACTCCGCCCAGGCCGCGGCCGGGTCGCCGGTCGCGGGGACGGGGGCCGTCCGCGTGCGGTCCAGGTTCTCCCACACCGCCTGGCGGCCGGACATCCACCCGCACGGCCGGCCGCCGCTGAGCGGCGAGTTGGCGAAGGCCGCCGTCAGGACGGGCCCCAGCAGGTGCGCGCGTTCCCACCGCACCGCCGGCCGGTCGCCCAGGTCCAGGTTGACCTGGATCGACGCCGTCGAGCACATCATCAGGGACCCGTACGGCGTGCCGAGGAACTCCGCCATCGCCTCGTAGCGGGGCAGGCGCAGCTGCCGCCGTGCCGGCCGTATCGGATCGAGGCCCACTCCCGCCAGCACCAGGCCCGCCTCCCGCAGGGCCGCGCGGGCGGCGTCCACGTCGGCGGCGAGGCGGGCGATGGCCTCCGGCAACGGACCCGCCGGACCGGAGAGTTCGAGCTGGCCACCCGGCTCGAAGGTCACCCGGCTCCCGCCGGGCAGCGGCGGCAGGGCGCCGGCGACCCTGGCCAGCGGGACGTGGCAGTCGGGAGACGTGCGGTCGAAGACCAGGAACTCCAGCTCGACCCCCACCTGGTCCCCGGCGGAGCCGTGGAAGCAGTTTCGCGCGAAGTCCGTCACATCCGAGGTATCCCGGATCACCATGTCCTCGGCGGCCAGATCGGTCATCGTGCCCCCTTCGCCCGGCGCGTATGGATCTATAGACCCGCGAGGCGCGCAAGCGTTACAGAGGGGCGGCGTGTAACGGATCGATCCGCAAGCGGCACTACGTCACATGGGGCACAGGTGGGAATGATGCGAGCGGGATCCCGATCCGGGCGATCGGCCGGCTGCCGTGAGATCACGGAGCTCGTCACCGACTATCTCGAAGGGGCACTCTCCGCCGAGCGGCGGCGATGCTTCGAGGCCCACCTGGCGGGATGCGCCGAGTGTTCCGTTCACCTGGAGCAGACGCAGGCGATGATCAGGGCTCTCGGCTGTCTCGGGGCCGACGGCATTCCGGATCGGGTGCTCAGGAGGTTGTGCGGGGCCTTCCTCGGCTCAGGAACGCCGCCAGTCGCGGAAGGCGGACAGTAGCCGCTCGCGCGTGTCGCCGGCCGGGCCGTCGGGCCGCAGGTCGCCCAGGGTGGCGACGGTGGTGCGGAACTGGCCGAGGTAGCGTTCGCAGCCCTCGCAGCCGCCGAGATGCTCCTCGAACCGGTAGCCCGTGGGCCCGTCGAGCTCGCCCTCCATGTAGACGGTCACGAGTTCCACCACCTCGTCACAGGTGAACCGCTTCACGGCGCTGACCGCCTTACCGTCTCGATGCTGAACCGATTCCACTACGCCGACCGCCTCGCCGTCTCGAAATAGTCCTCCAGCTGCCCGCGCACCGACGCGCGGGCGCGGTGCAGCAGCACGCGCTGGTTGGCCGCGGAGATCTCCAGGATCTCGCAGACCTCCTCAGACGTGCACCCCTCCACGTCGCGGAGTGTGATCACCGCCCGCTGCCGGGGCGGCAGCTCCGCCAGCGCCGCCGCGATCCGGCCGCGCACCTCCGCGGCGAGCACCTCGCCCTCCGGGGTCGGCCAGGCCGCGGGGAGCTCCTTCCAGTGTCCGGGGAGGGGGTCGTCCACGCCCTGGAAACGCGAGCGGTCGACGGTCGGTCTCTCCTGCTCGAAGACGCTGCTCCACGGGACCGTGCGGTTCTCGCGCATGCCTCGCTTCTTGGCCGTGTTGACCAGGATCCGGTAGACCCAGGTCTTGACCGACGAGCGTCCCTCGAAGCCGCCGATCCCCCTGACGACCGCCAGCCAGGTGTCCTGCACGATCTCTTCCGCCGAGTCGTTGGTGGACACGTGCGTGCGGGCCAGCCACAGCATCCCCCGCGACCAGGTGTCCAGCAGCGTCGCGAACATCGCTTCGTCTCCGGCGCGCAGGGCCGCCACGACGACATCGTCCGGCGGCAGCCTACCGCCGGTGAAGGACTCCACGATTGTCTCCTCCTGATTGGACATCTGGGACATTCATGACGTCGTGGCGCGTCCTCTCCGCTGAAGCGCTCCCGAGCGCGACCGGTCCAGGAGATAGAGGATTCCCGCCCTGAACTGGGCCGACACTTTTTCCTCCCGGTCCGGACCGCCGGCTGCCCGCTGTCTCCTCCCTGTTCAGTTCCTGGACCGTGCCCGTTCGTTACGCCGTCCGGGAAGGTTCGGCAGGCCGTCGGGGACGGCCTGCCGGGGGGAGGTTCGGACTCCGGGACGGCCGTCCGGGGGAGGCCCGGAGTCCGGGAAGGGCGATCACAGGGGCGCCCGGACTCCGGAAGCCGGCCCTAGCGCGACGCCTCTGCGGCCTCCAGCGCCTCGTGAGGGGCCCCGGCGGCCGCCGTGCGCCGCCTGCCCATGCCGGACGCGGTGACGGCCGCGCCGAGGAGTACCGCGACCAGCGGCACGATCAACGCCGCGCGGAAGCCGTCGAGCCCCGCCTGGGGCGAGCCGCCGGCGCCGGCCGCCGCGGCGTTGACGGCGGTCACCGCCGACAGGCCGAGCGCCGCGCCGAACTGGAACGACGTGTACAGCAGGCCGCCGGCGAGCCCCTGCTCCTCTTCCGTGACGCCGTCCGTGGCGGCGATGGTGAGCGGTCCGTAGACCAGGGCGAAGGCGAGGCCAAGAATGATCATGGTGGGGAACATGGCCGCGTAGGTCCAGTCGAGCCCGATCGGCAGGAACATGGCGTAGGCCGTGGCGGCGAGAAGCAGGCCGCCGAAGATCACCCGGGCGTTGCCGAAACGGCTCACGAGCCGCGGCGTGACGGTGGGGGCGAGCACGGCGTCGACGCCGACGGCCAGGAGGGCGAGGCTCGTCTCCAGGGACGACCAGCCCCGGAGCTCCTGCAGGTAGAACACGGCGATGAACTGGAAGCCGAAGAACGAGCCGGCGAACAGCATCGCGCCCAGGTTGGCGCGCACGATCGGACCCGAACGCAGGATGCCCAGGCGCACGAGCGGTGCGGCCGACCGCCGCTCGATCGCCACGAAGGCGGCCAGCAGCGCCAGGCCGCCGACGAGGGCGGCGACCGCCCGGCCCCATCCGGCCCCGGGATCCTCAAGGCTGACGACCGCGAAGACGAGCAGGAGCATCGCTCCCGTCACGCTGGCGGCCCCGGCCAGGTCGAAGCTGTGGGGGGAACGCGCCGGACGGCTCTCGGCCGGGATGAGGAGGAGGGCGGCCAGGAGGATCACCGACGCCATGATGACCGGGGCGAAGAACACCCACCGCCAGTCGATCGCGGTCAGCAGGCCTCCGACGACGAGCCCGAGCGAGAAGCCGGCCGCGGCCGTTCCCGCGTAGACCAGCAGGGCCTTGTTGCGCTGCCGGCCTTCGGGGAAGCTCGTCGTGATGATGGCCAGGCCGGCGGGCGCCATGAACGCGGCGGCCACGCCTGTCACGAAACGGGCGACGATCAGGACCCATCCCTCGCTCGCCACCCCGCCCAGGCCGGAGAAGGCGAGAAACACGACGAGCCAGAACAGGAACATCCGCCGCCGGCCCAGCAGGTCGGCGGTCCGCCCTCCCAGGAGCATGAAACCGCCGTAGCCGAGCACGTAGGCGCTCATCACCCAGCTCACCGCTCCGGTGGACATGCCCAGGTCGGCTCGGATCGACGGCAGGGCCACGTTCAGCATCGCCACGTCGATGCCTTCCAGGAAGATGGCGCCGCACAGCACGAGCAGCACGGCCCAGGCGCGTCCGCTCATACGGTCGGTGCCGCCGTCGAGCGTCGGGGGCTGCGGTGTGGACACGAGATGACTCCTTGATGCGAGAGAGGAGGGACCGGGTCTCGATCGGTTCTCTTACGACCGGTCGGTTCCCTCTTGTAAGTAGACGCATCATGTGACACCCGTGGGTGGCAGTGGAAGACGGCACTTTGAAGTCACCGACTCACCGCCCGGATACCGGGGACGGCCACAGCGTCCGCAGGCGGGGAGCCTGCGGTCCGCCTGCCCCCTGGCCGGACGGCGGGCGGGGCGGCGGGCGGGGGTGCGCTTCCGAGGGCGGGTGGCGGGGAGCGCCAGGTGGAAGGTCGTTTCCGGTGGCCGTCCCGCCGAGGTCGAGGCGGCTCGCGCCCCGGCTGGACGGCCGGGCCGCCGGGGCGGGGCGGGGCCGTACGGCCGCGTCGCGGGGGCCGTGACGGAACTGTCGCCGCGCCCCGAACCGTAACGGAACCCGGACCGTGACCGCTCGCCGTAACGGAACTCGGAACGGCGGCCGTTCCCGTAACGGAACTCGGGTCGCGGCCGTGAATCGTGACGGGGGCGGGGCGGTGGCCGCGGGACGCGACGGAACCCGGTCGTCTCGGCCCGCCGCGCCGCGGGAGAGATCGTCCTGGTCCCCGTGAGGTTCGGTGGGGCCCGCGCGCCGTCCGGGTCACGCCGAGGGGAGCCGATCCTCTGCAAATAACCCCAATGGGGGTATGGATGGGTTATAAATAGGGGCGACCGCCGTGGGCGCCCCCGCGCCGGCCGCGGTGATCGGGCGTGAACCACCGGCCACCGCGGTCCGGGACGGCCCGGTCCGGTCCGCCGGACCGTGGGGCGCCCTCGGGGCCGGCCCCCGTAGCGACCGTCGAAGGGATCATGTGGTGAAGCGTGTGCTGCTGCTGGCGACCGGTGACACCATCGCCTACTCCCGCCATCCCGCGGGCGTCGCCTCCGGGGCCGGGCTCCTGGAGACCATCCCTCCGGCTGCGCTCGCGGCGGACGTGGTGGTGGAGGACGTGATGGCGGAGCCCGGCTGGGACACGTCGCCCTCGACCATGCTGGGACTGGCCCGCCGGGCCCGTTCGGCCATCCTCGATCGGGGATTCGACGGGGTCGTGATCACTCACGGCACCGACACGCTGGAGGACTGCGCCTTCCTCACCGACCTGCTCGCGGGCCGGGCGGCGGAGTGCGGGGGCATCGTCCTGACCGGCGCCATGCGGTACCTGGACGACCTGTCCAGCGACGGCCCGCGAAACCTGGCCTCCTCCATCACGGCCGCCGCCGATCACGCGTTGCGCGGCGCCGGGGCCGTCGTCTGCCTCAACGACGAGCTGCACGCCGCCCGCTGGGTCACCATGACCGACGCCACGAGCGTGGCCGCCTTCTCCTCGGCCCCCTTCCCCGTCCTGGGCCGCGTGGTCGGCGGGCGGGTCGAGACGCTGGCCGAGCCGCCGTCCCGGCCGCCTGCGGCGGCGGGGGAGCCGGAGACGGACGTCGCCTTGATCAAGACCTATCCGGGGATGGATCCCGTGTTGCTGACCGCGGTCGTGGACGCCGGGGCCCGGGGCGTCGTGCTGGAGGGGACCGGTATGGCCAATGTGCCGGTCAGCCTTTTCACGACGATCAGCGAGCTGACGGAGTGGGGCATCCCGGTGGTCGTCGCCTCCCGGTGCCGCACTCGTGAGGTCCCGCTGGAGGACCTGCCCCTCGGCACGGGCCTCGCCGGGAAGGTGGGGGCGATCGGCGCCCGCGGTCTCGCGCCCTCGAAGGCGCGCGCCGCGCTGATGGTCGCCCTCGGGACGGGCGGGCCGCGGGCCGTGCGCGACTGGTTCGGCAGGCTCTGACCCGCCGGTGGTGCCGCGGCGTGTTCGGGGGATGCCGGGTCGGCCGACGAGGCGGGTGTCAAGCGCACCACGCTCAACGGCTACCTGCGTGCACCACAGAGCAGATCGGCTCCGCCCGGGGTCGGTTCCGATCCAGCGGAACGCGACCGTACGCTAAGCCTGTTCTTGCAGGTCAGCCGTAGTGCGTGAAACGCACGCACCGCGCGACGGGTGCACTCTCCATGAAGGCGCATCCATCGCGCGGCGCGAGGTCACAGTCGCGTGCCGTTGACGACCAGCGCCACGTCGATGTTGCCGCGGGTGGCGTTGGAGTAGGGGCACACCTGATGCGCCACCCGGACCAGGTCGGAGGCCTGGGTGGCGTCCGCGATCGACGGCAGCCCGATCTCGAGTTCGACACCCAGCTTGAATCCGCCGTTGCCGGCGGGGATGAGCATGACCTTCGCGTCGATCGCCGCGTCATCCGCGCGCACCTGCTTGCGCTGGCCCACCAGCGCCAGTGAGGCGGCGAAGCAGGCGGCGTAGCCGATGGCGAACAGCTGCTCGGGGTTGGTCCCTTCGCCGTCCCCGCCCAGCTCCTTGGGCTGTCGCAGGTCCACTTCCAGCCTGCCGTCGGCGGTGCGCCCGTGGCCGTCCGCCCGGCCGCCGGTCACGTGGGCCTGTGCGGTGTAAAGAGCGCTCGTCATAATGAGATCCTCTCAGGTAGTTCCTGAAAATGAATCTTAGACTTCAAAATCAGGAAGTCAACGCCTAGGATCAGGAACCTGACGACCTTGAGAGGCGACCGCATGACTCCATTGAAAATCGGCTACCTGCTGCCGACACGCGATCAGGCCGTCCGCGGCGACCACGATCCGGAGCAGCTGATCGACCTGGCACGCCGCGCCGAGGCACTGGGTTTCGACTCCGTCTGGGCCGGCGACAGCCCCGTCACCAGGCCACGCGCCGACCCGCTGCTTCTACTGGCGGCCGTGGCCATCGCCACTCGGCGCATCACGCTCGGTACCGCGGTGTTGCTGCCCGCGCTGCGCCATCCGATCCTGCTGGCGCACCAGCTCGCCACCTTGGACCGGCTCGCCGACGGGCGGCTGATCGTCGGTATGGGCGGCGGATTCCCCAACGTCGGCACCGAGGCCCAGTTCGCCGCGGTCGGTGTCGCCTTTTCTCGCCGTATCAGTCGCCTGGAGGAGTCGATCGAGGCGATGCGGCAGCTGTGGACCGCAGAGGAGGTCTCCTTCACCGGCCGGCACTTCGACTTCCACGACGTGAGGCTGGCTCCTGCGCCGACTCGGCCGGCAGGCCCGCCGATCTGGCTGGCGGGAGGCGGCGAACCGGCGTTGCGGCGGGTGGCGCGACTGGCCGACGGCTGGCTGCCCTATCCGCCCGCCGTACAGGATTATGCTCGCGACCTGGCTGTCATCCAGCAGTCGGCGGCCCGCACGCTCACCCCCGCGCTGTACGCGACGCTGTGCCTGGACGAGGACCCCGAGCGTGCGCGCAGGCGCCTGCGAACCAGCATCGAGCGCTACTACAACGCCCCTCTGGAGGCCGTCGAGACCATCCAGGCCGTGTTCGCCGGTACGGCACACCAGGCCGCCGGCTGGCTCAACGCCTACACCGGCGCCGGAGCACACCATGTGGTGATCCGCCTGGCCGCCGACGACCACCACGCGGGTCTGGAAGAGTTCGCCGGCCGCGTGCTGCCCCTGATCCGCACGGAAGGACACCCGTGACCACCTTCGTTCTCGTACACGGCGCCTGGCACGGCCCCTGGGCCTGGGACCGCCTCACCCCGTTCCTTCACCAAGCGGGGGCGCGCACCATCACCCCCGCCCTCACCTTGAACGGCGACATCGGCCTGCACGCGCACGTCCAGGAGGTCCTCACGGCCCTCGACGCCGTGGCCGATGACACCCTGGCAGACGACCTGAGAGACGATCTGGTGCTGGTCGGGCATAGTTACGCGGGCCTGGTCGTCCGGCAGGTGGCCGATCTGCGACCCGGGTTGGTGGACCACGTCATCCTGGTGGACGGCTGGGCCGGCGACGACGGGGCCAGCATGTTCGGCCTGGCGCCTGAGGCCTTCGTCCACGCGATCCAGGCCGCCGCCGCCCGCACCGGCGCAGGCAACCAGGTCCCCGCCCCGGCTCCGGCGATGTTCGGCATCACCGACCCCGACGACGCGGCCTGGCTCGCCCCGCGCCTGCGACCCCAGCCGCTGCGCACCTTCACCGAGACGACCCGGCTGAGCGGAGCCGTCGACCGGATACCGGGCACAGGCATCTACTGCCGGCCGCAGACCTATGCCTTTGACCAGTTCGCCGCGGCGATCGGGTATCGGACCATCGTCCTGGACGGCCCACACGACGTGATGCTCACCCATCCGCAGGCTCTGGCCCGCCTCCTCCTGGAGGCCCACACATTTCAGTTCAATAACAAGAAGCTTCAGGATTAGAATGCTGAAGTGGAACAGCGAACCTACAACCAGTACTGCGCGACCGCGCGCACCCTCGATCTCGTCGGGGAACGCTGGACCCTGCTACTCGTCCGTGAGCTGCTGACCGGCCCCAAACGCTTCGGTGACCTGCAACACAGCCTGCGCGGCTTGGGCACCGGCCTGCTGGCCGCACGGATGAAGCATCTGGAACGCGAAGGACTGGTCCACAAGGTCACCCTCCCTCCCCCGGCCCGCACCGCGGCCTATGCCCTCACCCGGGCTGGCGAGGAGCTCGGCCCCGCAGTGCTGGCTTTGGCCCGGTGGGGCCTGAAATGGGCAATGGACGAACCCCGTGAACAGGAGACCTTCCACCCCGGCTGGGCTGTGCTCGGCCTGAGAGCGTGCTTCGACGCCGAGGCGGCCACCGGCCTGCACGCACTGTATGAGTTCCGCGTCGAGGAGGAGATCTTCCACGCCCGCATCGACGACGGCACCATCGAAACGGTGCACGGCCCGGCCCAGCACCCCGACGTGACCATCACGATCGGCGGCGAGGTCTTCCGCGACCTCGCCGCCGGCCGGTCAACCCTCGCCGAAGCGATCAACAACGGCGCCGCCTCCGCCTCCGGCGACCAACAAGCCCTGCGCCGACTGCACCAACTGTTCCGCCTCCCACGCCCGCAAACCCGATCAGCGGCACAAGCCCCCGCGTCATGAACCCGGCCCATATGATCCTGGTCGGCGCTCCCTGTGCCACCCGCTTCACACACCAGCGTTGACCTGGGACAACGGGCCCAGCGTACGGGTTTCGATCCACCGACGACCCCGCCCCTGAGCCGGCCCGCCGGCCGGCCCGCCCGTCCCCTATCCGAGCGGGTCGGAGCAGTCGACCGGCCAGTAGGCGGTCAGGAAGCCGAGCTCGTTCAGCACGATCCGGTGGACCACCGGGTCGAAGTTGACGCCGAGGTGGGCGTTGGTGTCGCCGGGGCACTTGTCCTGGAGAAGGATGTTCTTGACTCCGGAGCCGTTGAGGAAGGAGGAGGTGTAGGGGGTGACCACCTCGTCGTATCTCGTGGCGATCACCGTGTGCTCGACGCCGGGCAGGGTCTCCCCGCCCGAGTTGAGGGCGCCCAGGAACTCCGCGTCGACGAGCTGCTGCCCGCAGGCGGGACACGCCCTGATGACCGGGTCCAGCAGGCCGAGCAGCCTGCCCAGCGTCACCAGGCCGGAGGCCGTGGTCCCGTGGTTGGAGGGCACGATGCCGACGAGCTTCCTGACCTTGGCCGCGCCGCCGAGGAACTTCGCGTAGTAGCGCGGCATCATGCCGCCCTGGGAGTGGCCGACGATGTCCACCTCCGGCGCCCCGGTGGCCTGCAGCACCCGGTCGACGAAAGCGGACAGCTGCCCGGCCGACTGCGCGATGTCACCGGTTCCCTGAACGGGCGCGTCGGGGACGCCGCCGTAATTCAGCGCGAAGACGCAGTAGCCGTTCTTCTTGAGTACCGGTGAGAGCTTGCTCCAGTTGAACGCCATGTTCTCGAAGGTGCCGTGGACCAGTACCACGGGGTGCGGATGGAAGAACGACGGTCTGCAATTCCAGTCGTTCGCCCCGTCCGGGGACGTCTCGGCGCCCGCCGTACCGGTCAGCGCAGTCGTGACCAGGGCCGTCCCGATGAAGATCGAGATCAGGCGCCGAAGCCGGAGTGATCGCATGGTTCCTCCTGACAGCCGGATGGCTGTGAAGTTAGACCCATGCGGAGAGAAACTCTTATCGCTGGAAATCAATTGTCGGCGGCTTTTTGTCAGGCCCCGACAGCGACTGGGAAAAGGCGCGACAAAAGGATTTCCGGAGCGGTCCGGGACGGCCGCCCGGGAACGGTTCCCGGGTCGATCGGCCGGGAACGGTTCCCGGTCGGGGCGGCCCCTCAGCCGGCCGCCGCCGGCCGTGTCCGCGGCCGCCTGCCCGAGGGCTCCCCGGTGACGGTCGCGGCGGGCAGGCGGGCCCGGACGCGACCGCGGAAGCCGGTGGACGCCTACTTGAGCGGGTCGTGCCCCCAGTTCATGAGGGAGTATCTCCACGGGGTGTCGTGGACGTCGCCTGACGGGCGCTGCGCGAGGTGGCGGCGGACGTAACCGGCGACCTCCCGCATATGGGCGTAGTCCTCCTCGGACAGGTCGTCCGCGCCCTTCCGGAGAATCCCCATGATCCGGCGGCCGGACTCGTGGCCTATCGACTCACCGCGGCCGGACTTGTCCCCGACGGCCTTGGACTCCCGCGTGTCCAGCCAGCTCTCCAGCTCGCCGGCCGTCATGTTGACCGCCTGGTGAAAATCCGTGGCGATCCGCTCCCTGTCCTCGGTCATGCTGGTCTTCCTCCACGGCGCCGGCGGCCGGTGCGTCCTTGCTCCGGTTGTCGCTCATACGCTCGTCTTACCCCCTTTATCGAATCGGTCATCCGGGGGCGTACCTCCTTGATGCCTCACCCTCTCCATGCGTTGACGCTCCTGCCTCCGTACGTTGACGCCCCCGCTGCTCCGTACGGCTGCGCCCGCGGTCTCCCGTACGGCTGCGCGGGAGCGGAGGCGGCTTGACTTAAACCAAGGTTCAAGTTGCAGGCTGGTCGCAGATCCCCGCGGGTGACGGGCCGCGGGATCTCCATCGGCGATGAAAGGGACATCTGATGATTCTTGTTACCGGGGCGACCGGCAATGTCGGCCGGCAGGTCGTTTCCCAGCTCCAGGACGCGGGCGTCGCCGTCCGGGCGCTGGTCCGCGATCCCTCCTCCGCCGGCCTGCCCGAAAAGGTCGACGTCGTGCGCGGCGACCTGTCCGCGCCGGACACGCTGGAGGCGGCGCTGGACGGGGTCGAGTCCGTGTTCCTGGTGTGGCCGTTCCTCACCGCCGACGGTGCCCCCGCGGTCCTGGACGCGGTCGGACGGCACGCGCGCCGCATCGTCTACCTCTCCTCGGCGGGCGTGCGCGAGGACGTCGAGAGGCAGGGCGACCCGATCAACCAGTTCCACGCCGACGTCGAGCGGCTGATCGAGCGGTCCGGGCTGGAGTGGACCTTCCTGCGGGCCGGCGGGTTCGCGGCCAACGCCCTGGCGTGGGCGCCGGAGATCCGCGACGGCGGTGTCGTCCGCGCTCCCTTCGGCGCGGCGACCAGGTCGCTGATCCACGAGCGGGACATCGCGGCCGTGGCGGTCCGCGTGCTGACCGGCGACGGGCACGGCGGGGCGAAGCATCACCTGACCGGGCCCGAACTGCTGTCGACGGTCGAGCAGGTGCGCGCCGTCGGCGAGGCAGCCGGCCGTCCGGCGCGCTTCGAGGAGATCCCGGCCGAGGAGGCGCGCCGGCAGATGCTCGACTCGGGCTGGCCGGCCTCGGTCGTGGAAGGCATCTTCGACGCCCACGAGGGGATGGTGACGGAGCCGGAGCGGATCACGTCCACGGTGGAGGAGATCACCGGGGTGCCGGCCCGCACGTTCCGGCAGTGGGCGGCCGACCACGCCGGCGACTTCCGCTGACCCCGCTTCCGCGTCCGTCCCCCGCAGTGTCCGTCCCCCGCCGTGCCGGGGCCCTCCGCCGGGTCCGTAACCGGCGCTCAGTCCGCGCCGGTGTTCGGTGCGGGCCGGAGGCTTCCGCCGGGCCCGTATCCGTCCCCGAGCGGGTCAAGGAGGGCCCGGCGGCTACTCGTCGAACTTCCGGGTGTCGCGGGGCTCGGCGTAGGGCTCCTCGCCGGCCGGCTGGCCCGCCTCGATGGCGCGTTCGCGGGCGAGCTCGGCGTCGAACTCCACACCGAGCAGCACGGCGATGTTGGTGATCCACAGCCAGATCAGGAAGACGACGACACCGGCGAGGGCGGCGTAGGTCTTGCTGTAGGAGCCGAAGTTGGCCACGTAGAACCCGAACGCGGCGGACGCGGCGATCCACAGCACGACGGCGATCATGCTGCCCGGGGTGATCCAGCGGAACCCGGGGTGCTGGACGTTGGGCGCCGCCCAGTACAGCAGGGCCAGGACCAGGGCCACGATGATCACCAGGATCGGCCACTTGACGACGCCCCAGACCGCGAGCCCGGTCTCGCCGACCCCGAGGACCTTTCCGGCCTGTTCGGCGAGCCCGCCGGTGAAGACGACCGCGACCGAGCCGACCGCCATCAGGATCACCAGGACGGCGGTGATGCCCAGGCGCAGCGGCAGGGTCTTCCAGACGGGACGGCCCTCGGGCATCTCGTACATGACGTTGGCGGCCCGCATGAAGGCCCCCACGTAGCTTGAGGCGGACCAGAGCGCGACGGCTATACCGATGATCGCGGCGATCCCGGCGGCGCGCTGGCTGCTCTGCAGGGCCTGCAGCACGGTGTCGATGGTCTGCCGGGCGGGGCCGGGGGCCAGGGCGCCCAGGTTGTCGACGAGCGACTGGGTGGCCGACTGGCCGAACAGCCCGAGTACGGATATCACGGCCAGCAGCGCGGGGAAGATCGACAGCACCGCGTAGTAGGTGAGCGCGGCGGCCCAGTCGGTGAGGTTGTCCTCCTGGAACTCCTTGACGGTGCGTTTGAGGACGTCCCACCACGATCGCTTGGGCAGCTCCGCCGGGCTGCCGGGCGCGGTCTCGCTCTCCGGCCCCAGGTCGGGTCCGCCCGCCGGGGGTCCGTCGCCCGCCGGCCGTTCGATGTCGTGCTGTGACATGGGTGCACCGTCTCTGAGTGGAGCCGCCGCCCCTGTCCGTGACCGGGGCGTCTTCGATGGAATACGGCGTTACCCTCGTCGGCCTTCACCATTCATAAATCAGTCATAAAGGCAGGAAAAGCCATCCGTCCCTGCGTGCCCGCCAGCCGACAGTTCGGCGGGGGGCGAAGTGTCCGACCCCTAAAGTTCCGCATATGGAGCAAATCATCGCGCCAGAGACCCGCGTGGACCGTCGGGCGCTCTTGGCAGCGGGCATCACCGTGGTGCTGTGGGCCTCGGCCTTCGTCGCCATCCGCAGCGCCGCGCAGTATTTCTCCCCCGGCGCCCTGGCCCTGGGCCGGCTGCTGGCGGGCTCGGTGGTGCTCGGCGTCATCTGGCTGGCACGACGCGAGGGACTGCCGCCGCGTGCCGCGTGGCCCGGCATCCTGGGCTCGGGGCTCCTGTGGTTCGGCCTCTACATGGTCGTCCTGAACTGGGGCGAGCAGGAGGTGGACGCGGGGACGGCGGCGATGGTCGTCAACGTCGGCCCGATGCTGATCGCGCTCCTCGGCGGCTGGCTGCTCAGGGAGGGCTTCCCGCCTCGCCTGCTGGCGGGGATGGCGGTGTCGTTCGCCGGCGCCGTCGTGGTGGGGATCTCGATGTCCGACGGCGGCCGCGCGTCGATCGTCGGCGTCCTGCTGTGCCTGCTCGCGGCGGTGACGTACGCCGGCGGCGTCGTCTGCCAGAAGCCCGCGCTGAAGCACGCCTCGGCCCTGCAGGTCACCACGTTCGGCTGTTTCGTCGGGACGGCCGCCTGCCTGCCGTTCGCGGGCCCGCTCGTCACGGAGATCGCGGCCGCTCCGCTGCCGGCGACGCTGAACGTCGTCTACCTGGGCGTCTTCCCGACTGCTCTGGCGTTCACCACCTGGGCCTACGCGCTCGCCCGCACCACCGCCGGCAAGATGGGCGCCACGACCTACGTGGTCCCCGCCCTGGTGGTCCTGATGGCCTGGGCGGTCCTCGGGGAGGTCCCCGGCTGGCTGACCCTCGCCGGCGGCCTGCTGTGCCTCGCCGGTGTCGCCGTCTCCCGGGGAGGGGCAAGGCGCGCGAGCCCGGTAACGTGACACCCACGACGTGATCAACAAGAGATCGGGTCCACCCCGATCTCTTGGACGGCTCGGGGAGACGTGGATGCGCGACCAGACGATCAGTGACTTTCTGGAACGGTTGGCCGGCCGCGTGCCCGCGCCCGGCGGGGGCGCGTCGGCCGCCCTGCACGCCGCCCAGGCCGCCGCGCTGCTGGGCATGGTGGCCCGCTACAGCGACGGCCCCGGATACGCCGCGCACGAGCAGGTGATCAGCCGGATCCTCGCCGAGACGGACGCCCTGCGGGACCGCGCTCTCCAGCTCGCCGAGGACGACGCGGCGGCGTTCACCGCCGTGACCGACTCCTACCGGATGCCCAAGGCCACCGACGAGGAGAAGGCCGCCCGCTCGGCGGCGATCGCCGGGGCACTGGCCGCAGCCGCCGAACCCCCGGCCCAGACCATCGCCGCCGCGCGGCGCCTGGTCGAACTCGCGGAGGAGCTGCTGCCCGTCGGCAACCGCAACGTCATCACCGACGTCGCCGCCGCCGCGGAGGCCGCCCGGGCGGCGGCCACCACCGCCCGGGTCAACGTCGAGGTCAACCTCGGCGGCATCAAGGACGAGGAGGTCCGCGCCGGGCTGGCCGGCAGGGCGGCCGGCGTGGACGAGATCGCGGCCGGGGCCGAGAGGGTCACCGCCGCCGTGCGTGAGGAGATCAGCCGATGAGTGCGCGTCCCCTGTCCGGCAGGGACCTCGCCGCCGCCATCCGGACGGACGCCGCGGAGCGGGCCGCCGAGCTGGCGGCCGCCGGCCGGCCGGCGAAGCTCGCCGTGGTCACGGCCACCGCGGACGAGTCCAGCGCCTGGTACGTGCGCTCGATCGTGACCGCGGCGGGCAAGGCGGGCATCGCGTGCGAGGTCGTGGACCTGGGCCCGGAGGCGCCGGTCGCGGAGATCCGGGAGCGCCTGGAGTCGTTGAGCGCCGACGACCAGGTGAGCGGGATCATTCTGCAGACCCCCCTTCCGGGGGGTGCCAAGCTTGAGGACCTCGCCTCCGCCATCGTCCCCGCCAAGGACGTCGACGGGGCCAACCCGCTCTCGCTCGGCCGCCTGGCCGCCGGACTCCCCGCCTTCGCGCCGGCGACGGCCGAGGCGGTGGTGCGGATCCTGGAGCATCACGGGGTGGAGCTCGCCGGACGCCACGCGGTGGTGGTCGGCCGCTCCACGGTCGTCGGCAAGCCCGCGGCCCACCTGCTGCTGGACCGCCACGCCACCGTCACGGTGTGCCACTCGCGCACCGCCGACCTGCCCGCCGTGACTTCGGCGGGCGACATCCTGGTCGCGGCCGTCGGCCGGGCCGGGCTCATCACCGCCGAGCACGTCAAGCCGGGGGCCGTGGTGGTGGACGTGGGCACGAACCCCACCGAGGACGGAGGCCTCGTCGGCGACGTGGCCCCGGCCGCGGCCGAGCGGGCGGGAGCGCTGACGCCGGTGCCCGGCGGAGTGGGGCCGGTGACCACCGCCCTGCTGCTCCAGCACACCGTGCGGGCCGCGCGGGAGTAGGCCGGTCCCGAGGCCGCCCGCACCCGCAGAGGTGATGTACGGGCGCCCGGGACCGGGGCGGTCAGGCGGGGATCGAGACGCCGAGGCCGCCGCGGGTCTGCGCGCCGTAGCGCTCCTTCTCCCTGGCGAGGTCGAGGGGCTTGATGCCGCTGCGCCCGTTCAGCACGTCCTCGGTGAGCAGGTCGGCCGGGACCAGCCAGGACACCTCGAACTCCAGGCCGTCGGGGTCCTTGGCGTACAGGGCCTTGGTGGTGGAGTGGTCCGAGGCGCCGACCAGCGCGTTCATCTCGCTGAGCTTGACCGCGATCCGCTCCAGCTCCGCCAGGGTGTCCACCTCCCAGGCCAGGTGGTAGAGGCCGACGGTGGAGCGGCCGGCGCCGGACGCCCCGGCCTGGGAGCCGAGCTCGAACAGGCCGAGGTCGTGGTCGTTGCTGGAGCCGGAGGCCTGGAGGAAGGCGGCGCCCCGCATGCCCATGACGACCCTGAAGCCGAGGGCCTCCTCGTAGAAGGCGACGCTGCGCTCGACGTCGCGGACGTACAGGACGGCGTGGTTGAGCCGCTGGACCGGCATGCTTCCTCCCCTGAAACTTGAACTCTCAAGTAGATTACCCCCCGATGCTTGAGAGTTCAAGTAAACTGGGACCGTGACGCGATGGCTGGACGATGACGAGCAGCGTGCCTGGCGCGCCTTCCTGACGGCTTCGCAGCTCGTTCAGGAGGAGCTGGACCGGCAATTGCAGCGGGATTCCGGCATGCCGCACGCCTACTACGCGGTGCTGGTGAAGCTGTCGGAGGCGCCGGACCGCATGCTGCGGATGAGCGAGCTCGCGGCGGAGGTCAACTCCTCGCAGAGCCGGCTCTCCCACGCCGTGGCCCGGTTGGAGGATCGCGGCTGGGTGCGGCGCGAGCGGTGTGCCGCCGACAGGCGCGTGAGCTGGGCGGTGCTCACCGACGAGGGGTTCGCGGTGCTCGCCGCCGCCGCCCCCGGTCACGTCGAGGCGGTACGGCAGTGCTTCTTCGAGCTGCTCGACCCCGAGCAGCTCCACCGGCTCACCGAGATCTGCACGGTGCTGCTGCGGAAGGCGGCTCCCTGAGCGGGCCTCCCGCATTCCGTCGGTCCCTCGTCGTACGGTTGCTCCCGGCCATTCGACTCAACAGGAGGACGCGCACCATGGCGGAGACTTCTCTGACCAGTACGGACGTCGAGCACGAGGCGAACCGCCTGCTCTTCAGGATCGTCCACGAGGTCGCGGTGGGACACGCCGGCGCGGACGTGTCCCAGGTGGTCGCCGTGCTCCGCCGGAGGTTGGTCAACGTGCCGGGCCTGGACGGCCAGGGGCTCCGGCGGATCGCCGAGGAGATCAGCGTGGGCCGGGACCCGTCCGGGCTGTAGCCGGATCTCCGGGACCTCGCCCGGCCCGCGGTCGCGACCTTCCGGGACTCCGTCCGGGCTGCAGCCGGATCTTCCGGAGCCCGGTCCGGCCCGTGGTCGCAACCTCGGGGGGCGGCGCGGGCCGGAGCCGGTCCGGCCGACAGGCGCGATCTTCCGGGGGGCGGCGCGGCCCGGGGGTCAGTGCGGTCCGGGGGCCGGCCGGGCGGTGGTCGCGGCCAGGTGGGCGCCGGGGTCGGCGATGATCCGGTGGATGACCTGTCCGGCGGCGCCCAGGGACGCGGCGTCGCCGCCGAGCCGGGAGACGGTGAGCTCGGGGACGGCGTGGCGCATCCGGGCCAGCCGGGCGGTCATCGTCTCGCGGGCGGGGCCGTGGATCCACGGGAACAGCGGGGCGAAGATGCCGCCCAGCACGACCGTCCCGGGGTCCATCAGGTGGACCGCGGAGGTCAGGGCGACGCCGAGCGCCTGCCCGGCGCGCTCGCAGGCGCGCAGCGCGCCGGGGGTGCCCGCCTGGAGGCGCTCCACGAGTTCGGGCACCCCGTCCAGGCCGGCCGCCCTCAGGAGGGCCTCCTGGCCCGCGTACTGCTCCAGGCAGCCCCGGCCGCCGCAGCGGCAGGTGGGGCCGTCGGGGGAGACGATCACGTGGCCCAGCTCCCCGGCGAGGCCGCGGGCGCCGCGGAACAGGGCGCCGCCGACCACCAGGCCGGCGCCGACGCCTATCTCCCCGGACACGTGGAGGAAGTCGCTCGGGCCCGAGCCGAACCAGAGCTCGCCCAGCGCGGCCAGGTTGGCCTCGTTCTCCACGGCCACGGGGAAGTCCAGCAGGTCGCCGACGCGCACGTCGTGCCAGCCGAGGTTCGGGGCGGCGTGGAGCAGCCCGCCGTCCACGGGACCGGGGACGGCGAGGGTGGAGCCGGCGATGGCCAGCCCCTCCGAGCGGGCTTCGTCCACAGCCCTGTGGGCAAGTTCTTGCAGGTGAGCAAGAGTTTCCACAGGCGAGGCGGCCCGGTTGTCCACAGCCTGTGTACGGCGCAGCCGGACCGAGAGCGTGAGGTCCACGACGCACGCGGACAGGTAGTCGACGTTGATCTCCAGGCCGAGTGCCGCGACCCGGTGCCCGCTGAGGCTGACCGCCGTACCCGGCCGTCCCCGCTCGCCGTCCCTCAGCGCGCCAGCCTCGGTCACCATGCCCGCGCCGAGCAGGTCGCCGACCATCTTGGACACCGTGGTCTTGGTCAGCCCGGTGATCTCGGCCAGCGCCGCGCGGGTGATCGGCCCGCTCCGCCGGACCTCGCCGAGGACCACGCCGAGGTTGCGGGCGCGCATCGAGTCATGGCGTACGGCCTGCGTCATGGAACACCCCCCTCTTGACGATCCCATCACCTCGCCCCATATTAAGTCCATAAAGTGGATTAAATCGGAGGATCATCCATGAGCGACTACACGCCCAAGCCTGAGGACCGCTTCACCTTCGGGCTGTGGACCGTCGGCTGGCAGGCCCGTGACCAGTTCGGAGACGCGAGCCGTGCCCCGCTCGACCCGGTGGAGAGCGTCCACCGCCTCGCCGAGCTCGGCGCGTACGGCGTCACCTTCCACGACGACGACCTGCTGGCCGTCGAGCCGGACCGGGACAAGGCCGTCGAGCGTTTCAAGAAGGCCCTGGCCGAGACCGGCCTCAAGGTCCCCATGGCCACCACGAACCTGTTCACCCACCCCGTCTTCAAGGACGGCGGGTTCACCAGCAACGACCGCGACGTGCGCCGCTACGCCCTGCGCAAGGTGATGCGCAACGTCGACCTGGCAGCCGAGCTCGGCGCGACCACCTACGTCTGCTGGGGCGGCCGCGAGGGCGCCGAGTCAGGGGCCGCCAAGGACATCAGGGCCGCGCTCAGCCGTTACAAGGAGGGCATGGACCTGCTGACCTCCTACGTGATCGACCGGGGCTACGACATCAGGTTCGCCATCGAGCCCAAGCCGAACGAGCCGCGCGGCGACATCCTGCTCCCGACCGTCGGCCACGCGCTCGCCTTCATCAACGAGCTGGAGCACTCCGAGCGGGTCGGCCTCAACCCGGAGGTCGGCCACGAGGAGATGGCCGGGCTCAACTTCGCGCACGGCATCGCGCAGGCGCTCTGGCACGGCAAGCTCTTCCACATCGACCTCAACGGCCAGCACGGCCCCCGGTTCGACCAGGACCTCGTCTTCGGCCACGGCGACGTGAAGAACTCCTTCTTCCTGGTGGACCTGCTGGAGAACGGCGGCTACGACGGCCCCCGGCACTTCGACTACAAGCCGCTGCGCACCGAGGACGCCGAGGACGTCTGGGTCTCGGCCGCGGCCAACATGCGCACCTACCTGATCCTCAAGGAGAAGGTGAAGGCCTTCCACGCCGACCCCGAGGTCGTCGAGGCGCGCGCCGCCAGCAGGGTCGCCGAGCTGTCCGAGCCCACGCTGGCCCCCGGTGAGACGCTTGAGGACCTGCACCGCGACGACTTCGACGTCGACCGGGCCGCCGCGCGAGGCTTCCACTTCTCCCGGCTGAACCAGCTCGCCCTGGAGCACCTCCTCGGAGTCCGGGGATGACCCTCGTGGCCGGGGTCGACTCGTCGACCCAGAGCTGCAAGGTGGTGATCAGGGACGCGGAGACGGGCGCCCTGGTGAGGCAGGGGCGCGCGGCCCACCCGGACGGGACCGAGGTCGACCCGGCCGCCTGGTGGACGGCGCTCCAGGAGGCGATCGCGCGGGCGGGCGGCCTGGACGGCGTCGCGGCCATGAGCGTCGGCGCCCAGCAGCACGGCATGGTCTGCCTGGACGAGTCCGGCGCCGTCGTGCGGGACGCGCTGCTGTGGAACGACACCCGCTCCGCCGGGGCCGCCCGGGACCTGGTCGAAGAGCTGGGCGGCCCGCTGAAGTGGGCCGAGGCGGTCGGCAGCGTGCCGGTCGCGTCGTTCACGGTGACCAAGCTCCGCTGGCTGGCCGAGCACGAGCCCGGCAGTGCCCGCCGTACGGCTCGGGTGTGCCTGCCGCACGACTGGCTCACGTGGCGCCTGGGCGGGGAGTTCGTCACGGACCGGGGCGACGCCTCCGGGACCGGATACTGGTCGCCCGCGACCGGCTCCTACCGGACCGACATCCTGGCGGCGGCCTTCGGCGCCGTCCCCGGGCTGCCCCAGGTGCTGGGCCCCCGCGACCAGGCGGGCGAGCTGAGCGTCCCCGGCGGCCGGGGACCGGTCCGGCTCGCGCCCGGGACCGGGGACAACATGGCCGCGGCCCTCGGTGTCGGGGCACTGCCGGGAGACGTGGTCGTGTCGCTCGGGACGTCGGGGACGGCGTTCGCGGTCGCCGACGTCCCGAGCGCCGACCCCAGTGGCGCCGTGGCCGGGTTCGCGGACGCCACCGGGCGGTTCCTGCCGCTGGTGTGCACGCTCAACGCGGCCCGGGTGCTCGACGCCGCCGCCCGGCTGCTCGGGGTCGACCTCGACAGGCTCGGGCGGCTCGCCCTCGACGCCCCTGCGGGGGCGGGCGGGCTGGTCTGCGTGCCCTACCTGGAGGGGGAGCGGACCCCGAACCTCCCCGACGCCACGGGCTCGCTGCACGGCCTGACCCTGGGCACTTCGACCCCCGCCCACCTGGCCAGGGCGGCGGTGGAGGGCATGCTCTGCCACATGGCCGACGCGTTCGACGCCCTGGGACTGGACCCGGCCCGGGTGCTGCTCATCGGGGGCGGCGCCCGGTCGGAGGCCGTACGGCGGATCGCCCCGGCGGTCTTCGGGCGGCCCGTGGTCGTGCCCGAACCGGGGGAGTACGTCGCCGACGGCGCGGCGAGGCAGGCCGCCTGGCTGCTCGGCGGCGGCGCCGAACCCCCGGTCTGGGAGACGGGCGGGACCGAGCGCTTCGAGGCCGACGCCACGCCGGACGTGAGGGCCCGCTACGCCGAGGCCCGCGACGGGCGCTGACGGCTCTTCCCCGGCTCTTCCCCCGCCGGCGCGCCGTCTCAGGGGTGGATCAGGGTCGGGTCAGGGGTGCCGCCGGATGTGTGGAGGGGGCGCCACAGGACAGTCTTGGCGCATGCTCGCGTTGAAGAGGCTCTACCCGCTGGTCGCCTGCGCCGGGATCGTGATCGCCGCCGTGGCCACGGTCATCGGTCAGATCGATCCGGATCCTTACCTGGACCCGCTCAATCTGACGATCAGCGAGTACGCCGCCCTGGACCGCGGGGGAGCGACCGAGTTCGCCATGGCCACCCTGGGGGTCGCCTCCTTCGCGCTGGTCGCGGGGCTGCGGGCGGCCATGGCGCCGATCGGCGCGGCGGCGGAGCGGCTGATGCTGGCATGGAGCGCGGCGCTGGTCGTCATCGCGATCGTGCCGACCACCGCCCCGGGGCTGGCGATGGATCTGACCGCCCAGGTGCACCGCTACGTGTCGATCGCCGCGTTCGTCGCCATGCCCGTGGCCGGCGCGCTGATGGTGGCGCGGCTGCGGGAGGACGAGCGGTGGCGGGCGGTGGCCAGGCCGGTGGAGTGGCTGGCGCTGGCCGGCGGGTTCGGGCTGCTGGCGATCACCTACGTGGCGCTCCCCGGCGACCGGGTGCTGATCGGCCTCGTGGAGCGGGTCCTGCTGGGCGCCGAGGTCGCCCTGATCGGGGTGCTGGCCGTACGGCTGGCGCAGTTGACCTGGGTGCGGAGCGCAGCCCGTGCCTCACGCGCTGCTCTTGGCTGACTTGTCAGTTCTCATGACTGTTCATGACAGGTCACAAATAGGATACGAATACTGCTACCAGTCAGTGCTATCCTCGTCGGCGATCTAGAGATCGTCCGGAGGTCTCCCGCCCCGGCGCTCCGAGACCGAACCGCAGAGGTGACATGGCATCGAGCAGGTCCATCCGGTTCAAGATCTCGGTGCTGGTGGCCATCCCGCTGACCTCGCTGGTCGCCCTCTGGGGCTTCGCCGCGACCGTCACCGTCGGCGACTCGATGAGCCTGCTCACCGTCGCCACGATGTACGACTCCTTCGGCGGTCCGGGTGACGACCTGAGCAACGCCCTGCAGCGCGAGCATCTGCTGTCCTCCGAGTATCTGGCCGGCCGCTCGGAGGCCGACCGCGCCACCCTCGCCGGGCAGCGCACCGTGACCGACCAGGCCCGTGCCCGCTTCCGCCGGGCCACCGTCGCCGATCCGGCCCAGTCGGCCATGACCCCGGAGATGCGGGTCCGCTTCGACGAGCTGATGGCCCGCGTGAACGCGCTCGACACGCTCCGGTCCAAGATCGACAACAACCGGATCGCGCCGGTCACGCTCGCCAACGAGTTCGCCCTGGTGCCCGACGCCCTGCACCGGCTCTTCAACAGCATGAGCCTCAACAACGACCTGCCGCTCTACCGGCAGTCACGCGGCCTCACCGTGATCATCTACGCCAAGGACTTCCTCAGCCGCGAGCGGGCGCTCGCGGCCGGGTCGCTGGCGCTCGGCCGCCGGATGACATCGAGCGAGCTGCGCCTGTTCACCCAGCTCTCCACCAAGCGGATCTTCCTCATGGAGCAGGGGCTGCCGGAGCTGGAGCAGGGGCTGCGCAAGCCCTTCACCGACCTGGCCGCCTCCCGGCTGTACTCCAGGTTCACCGACCTCGAAGAGCGCCTGCTGTCCGGCGCCACCGTGTCGCCCACCGACTGGCGGGCCGCCACCGACGATCTGGAGGCCGCCTACCAGCGGTCCGTGACGGCGACCGGCATCGCCCTCTACGACCGGGCGACGCCGTCGGCCGTGGAGACCTTCGCCAGGGCCGGGATCGCCGGCGTGCTCGGGCTCGTCGCGGTCGTCGCGTCGCTGCTGGTCTCCTACCGGGTGGGCCGCGGGCTCACCCGGGAGCTCGCCGACCTGAGGCAGGCCGCCACGGATCTCGCGGAGACACGGCTGCCCCGGGTCATGGGGAAGCTGCGCCGGGGCGAGAAGGTGGACGTGGAGGCCGAGGCGCCCCCGCTGGAACCGCTGGGCAGCACGGCCGAGATCCACGACGTCGCCGCCGCCTTCGACAGCGTCCAGCACCGCGCCGTGGACTCCGCGGTCGAGCAGGCCAGGCTGCGCGAGGCGGTCGCCCAGTCCTTCCGCAACCTCGCCCGGCGGAGCCAGTCCCTGCTGCAGCGCCAGCTCAAGCTGCTCGACGGGATGCAGAAGCAGGCCGAGGACCCCGATGCGCTGGAGAACCTGTTCCGGCTCGACCACCTCACCACCCGCATGCGCCGCCACGCCGAGGGCCTGGTGATCCTCTCCGGCGGCGCCGCCGGCCGCAAGTGGCGCTCGTCGGTCCTGATGGAGGACGTGCTGCGCGGTGCCGCCGCCCAGGTCGAGGACTACGCCCGGGTGCGGATCTACCCGATGCCCGGCACCACCCTGGTCGGCAGCGCGGTGGCGGACATGATGCACCTGTTCGCCGAGATCATCGAGAACGCCACCGTCTTCTCCCCGCCCGGAGGCGAGGTGTCGATCCGGGGCGAGCTCGTGGGCCGTGGTTTCACGATCGAGATCGAGGACAGGGGACTCGGCCTGACCGCGGAGAAGCGTGCCGCGATCAACGAGCGCCTGGCCAGCCCGCCGGAGTTCGACCCGGCCGAGACCGATCGGCTGGGTTTCGCGGTGGTCGGCCTGCTGGCCGCGCGCTACGGGGTCGGTGTGACGCTGCGGACCTCGCCGTACGGCGGGACCGGGGTGGTCATCCTGCTGCCGGAGTCGCTGCTGGGCGATCCGGAGCCGGTCGATCCGGAGCCGGTGCTGCGGGAGATCACCACGTCTGTCGAGCCGGTGCTGCGGGAGATCGCCAAGCCCGTCGAGCCGGTGGTCCCGGTCCCGGCGGACCTGTGGAAGACGCCGCTGCGGCGCGGCAACGGCGGGCTGCCCCGCCGGGTGCGCCAGGCGAACATCTCGCCGCAGCTGCGGCAGGAGTCCGCCCCGGTGGCCGAGGCGGAGGAGCGATCACCGGAGGAGGCGCGGGCGTTGCTGAACTCGTTCCAAGCGGGGTGGAGGCGCGGACGGTCGGCCGGCGAGGACAGCGACGACGACAGCGGTATGGAGCGGTGAACAGGGCCCGGGAACGGGGACGCGGCCGCCAAGCCGGGACCGCGCGACCGACGAGGGCCCACAACGAGCGTGACCATCAGAGGGGAAGGGGTTTTACCACGTGCCGGGCGAGCTTTATTGGCTTCTGGATGACTTCGTCACGAGTGTGGCGGATGTCTCGCACGCGTTGATCCTGTCCAACGACGGGCTGATGGTGGCCTCGTCCCGAGGGCTGAGCAAGGAGGACGCCGATCACCTGTCGGCCGTCGCCTCCGGGTTCCAGAGTCTGGCCAAGGGGACCAGCCTGCAGTTCGGAGGCGGAGCCGTACGCCAGACGATGGTGGAGATGGACTCCGCGTTCCTCTTCGTCACCTCCGCCGGTCAGGGGAGCTGCCTGTCGGTCATGACCACCGGCGCCGCCGACGTGGGCCTGATCGCCTACGAGATGGCCCGCCTGGTCACCCGCGTGGGCCAGCACCTCGCCACCGGTCCCCGGGTGGCCGGCCAATGAGCGACGACGTCGAGTGGGTCGACGAGGAGGCGGGTCCGGTCGTCCGTCCCTACGCGCTCACGGGCGGGCGGACCTCGACGTCCTCCGCCGCGTTCGACCTGTTGTCGATGGTGGTGGCGACCGGGTCGGCGGTCTCCGCCAGTTCGCACCTGGGCTCGGAGCACCGGCGGCTGCTGGGCCTGATGAGGCGGACCCGGCCGATCGTGGAGATCGCCTCGGACGTCGGCCTGCCGATCGGGGTGATCAGGGTGCTGCTCGGGGACCTGCTGGACCAGGGCCTGATCCTGGTGCGCTCGCCGCTCCCGGCGGCCACGTCGCCCGCGGAGAGCCTGCTGAAGGAAGTGATCAGCGGCCTCCGGGCGCTGTGACTCCCGGAGGCCGGTGGAGAGAGGACGACTGGCCGGCGGTCCGCGGCGAAGATCGCGGACTGCCGGGTCCGGTCAGTGCTGGCTTGCCGTCAGCACCTTGAGGGAGTGCTCCACGAGCGTCACCAGCACGTTCTTGGCCGAGGCGCGGCGCCGTACGTCGCACAGCAGCACCGGCACGTCCGGGTCCAGGTCGAGGGCGACCCGCACGTCCTCGGCCTCGTAGCGGTCGGCGCCGTCGAAGCAGTTGACCGCCACGATGAACGGCGTCCCGCGCTGCTCGAAGTAGTCGATCGAGGGGAAGCAGTCGGTCAGCCGCCGGGTGTCGGCCAGCACGACCGCGCCCAGCGCGCCGTAGGACAGCTCGTCCCACATGAACCAGAACCGCTCCTGCCCGGGAGTGCCGAACAGGTACACGACCAGGCCCTCCCGGATCGTGATGCGGCCGAAGTCCATCGCGACGGTGGTGGTGGTCTTGCCCTCCACGCCCTCGACATCGTCGATGCCGATGCCGCGGTCGGAGAGCACCTCCTCGGTGCGGAGCGGACGGATCTCGCTGATCGCGCCGACGAGCGTGGTCTTGCCCACCCCGAAGCCACCCGCGATGAGAATCTTGAGCGCGACGGGTTCGTCAGAGGGCCCGAAGTCCATTGATCACTTCCTTGAGAATGCGCTCGCTCGCCGAAGCGCGCCCGATCGAGATGAGCTGGTGATCCTGCAGGTCGCCGAGGAGGACGCGGACCACGCCCAACGGCAGGTCGAGCTCCGAGGCCACGTCGGCCACCGATGTCGCGGTGGTGACCAGAGAGAGGATGCGCTCCTGTTCCGGCCCCGGCACGAACCCGCCGGACGCGACGGCACCGGTCGCGGTGACCATCGCGATCAGGTCCAGCGCGTCACCGGAGGAGCGGGTGCGGCCGCCGATGAGCGCGTAGGGCCGGACTATCGGCCCCGCCTCCTCGTCCATCCACTGCGTCATCCGATCCCCGCGCCTTCGGCTGGGAGGACGGACGGCGTGTGTACTCCGTGTGCGCACGCCTCCCTCACGAGAGGCCTTGGCGCGGAAGGGTGGAGATGTGCTGGCCGACCCGTTTGACCAGCATCGCCATCTCATAGGCGATGTGGCCGACATCGGCGTCGGAGCTGCTCAGCACGGCCAGGCAGGTTCCCTGCCCGGCGGCCGTGACGAACAGGAACGCCGACTCCATCTCCACGATGGTCTGACGGACCTCGCCGCCGCCGAAGTGGCGTCCGGCTCCGCGCGCCAGGCTCTGGAACCCGGCCGCGACCGCGGACAGGTGCTCGGCGTCCTCCCGGCTGAGGCCCTTGGAGAAGCCCACGGCGAGCCCGTCGGTGGACAGGATCACCGCCTGGCGTACCGCGCCCACCCTGGTGGTCAGGTCGTCGAGGAGCCAGTTCAGCTCGCCGGTGTTAGTCACTTTTCCGGTCATTAGTCCCCCTTATCGCCTGTCGTCTGGTGTGCGAAGTCATTCCCGTGCTCCTCGCGTCCGCGCCGCGCGCCCGCCTGGAAGGCGGAGAACAGCGCGCGGACCTCGTCCGGTGAGCGCTCGGCGCGCTCGGGGGGCTCAGGGGGCTCTTGCGCCCGCTCCGGCTCGACAGGCGCCGGAGGCTCCTGGCGGAGCTGCGGGGCCAGGTTGGCCTGCCGTACCCGGCGGGGCAGGCTTCCCGGCCCGGTGGTCTCGCGAGCGGCCTCGTGGGCCGCTTCCCCGGCAGGGCCGCCGGTCGCCTCGCGGACGGGCCCGCCGGCGGTCCCGCGGTCCGGCAGATCGGTCACCACGGCGAGGGTCGGGGCGGCGAGAGGAGACGCGGCGGGCCGCACGGCAGGGGGGACCGTCCGCGTCCGGCGGGGCAGGCCCGATTCGGCGCGGTCGGGTTCGGCGCGGACGGGCTCGGGGCGGGCGGGGTTCAGCGCGGCGGGCGCCGCGGGCTGGAAGAACTCCGCGGACCGTTCGGGGAGCCGCTCGGCGGTGAGGGTGAGCGGCGAGGCGGTGTCGGCGAGCACCGTGCGGGGGATGAGCACGATGGCCGTGGTGCCGCCGAACGGCGAGCCGCGCAGGAGGACCTGGATGCCGTGCCGGGCGGCGAGCTGGCCCACCACGAACAGGCCGAGCCGGTCGCTGTCGGCCAGGTCGAACTCCGGCGGGCTGGCCAGCCGTTCGTTGATCGCCGCGTACTCCATGGCGCTCAGGCCCAGGCCCCGGTCCTCCACCTCGATGGCGAATCCGTTGGCCACGACGTCACCGCGCACGGTCACCGTGGTCTGCGGCGGCGAGTAGATCGTGGCGTTCTCGATGAGCTCGGCGATCAGGTGGGTGATGTCGGCGACGGCCGTCCCGTCGAGCGAGGCGTCCGGCATCGGCGGCACGTTGACCCGGGTGTAGTCCTCCACCTCGGCGATCGCGGCCCTGACGATGTCGACGATGGCCACCGGCCTGCGCCAGGCCCGGCCGGGCGCGGCGCCGGACAGGATGATCAGGCCCTCCGCGTGCCGCCGCATGCGGGTGGTCAGGTGGTCCAGCCGGAACAGGTCCTCAAGGCTGTCGGGGTCGCTCGCCCGGCGCTGCATGCTGTCCAGCAGGGTGAGCTGGCGGTGGAGCAGGCTCTGCTTGCGCCGGGCCAGGTTCACGAAGACCTGGCTGACGCCGCGGCGCAGGTTGGCCTGGCCGACGGCGGCCTCGACGGCGGTGTGCTGCACCGAGCCGAACGCGTGGGCCACGTCGCGGACCTCGATCGAGCCCTTCGCGACGATCGGCGGAGCCTCGGCCCGCACGTCCACCTCCTCGCCGCGCCGCAGCCGCTCCACGACGCGCGGGAGCCGTACGTCCGCCAGGTCCAGCGCCGCCGAGCGGAGCCCGGCCAGCTCGGCGGCCAGGCGGCGGCCGAAGCGGACCGAGATGATGATCGAGGCGACCACCGCGAGCAGGCCGATCCCGCCGGCGACCGCGATCCGGGCCATGATGCCGATGGCCACCGACTGGGTCCGGTCGGCCAGCATGTTGGAGGAGGCGATGTTGATCTGGTCGAGCCAGGTCGCGACCCCGTTCGTGGTCGCCTTCCAGCCGGTCGCCTCGGGGGGGGAGGGCGTCCCCCGTGGCCTCCGCGATGGCCTTCTCCAGCGCGACGAACTTCTCGAAGGCCGTGGAGTCGAAGGTGTCCCGGTAGGGGCCGCCCAGCTCGGCGTCCAGGGCGGACACTCCGCGGGCGTGCAGGAAGCGCCGGGTGGAGGCGTACTCGCCGAAGGCGGTGCGCTCCTCCTGGGTCATCCGGCGGTCGATCAGGGCCCCGCTGATCAGCGCGTTCTCCCGGGCGATCATCTCGCGGGCGTTGCCCATCGACTGCATGGCCGCGGCCTGCTGGAAGATCGACAGGTCGGGGACCGCGGCGAGCTGGTCGTAGAGCAGGAAGACCGAGTCCAGGATCCGGTTGTAGTTCGACAGCACCTCCAGCCGGGCGTTCTGGCCGCTGTCGATGCCGGCGCGGATGGCCGGGAGCCGGTCGAGCTGGTGGAGCAGCGACTCCAGTGCCGAGCTCAGCTCCGGACCGTGGGAGTCGTCGGCGAGGGCGGCATCGCGGAACTTCTCGACCGATCGGTCGGTACGGCCGCGCTGCTCGCCGATCCCGCTGGTGAGAACCCGGGAGGTGATCGCCACCGAGGACTGCGCACGCTCGGCCTGGAGCTGGAGCCCTAGATCGGTGGAGGAGACGCCGATGGTCTGGTAGACGCTGTTCGCCTGGAGCAGGGCGGCTCCGTCGCCGACCGTCAGGTTGAGGACGAAACCCCACAGCGCGCTCAGTGAGAGCAGGGGTAAGAGCAGCAGCAAGAAGATCTTGAACCGAATTGACCGGTTTCCAGAGCCCATGCCCACTCGTCCCAACTTCTGAGTGTGTGGAGGCTCGCGCTGCTTTGGGATTGATACGCCTCCGGAAGATCGCACAGGAGACTAGCACCGATAAGGTCTTTGCGCAGTGGAGGATCTGATGATTAGTGTGATTACCGGGGCCAGTGCCGGAATTGGCGCGGCCGCCGCGGTGGAACTCGCAGGGCGTGGGCAGCAGGTTGTCCTGGTCGGCCGCGACCCCGCCAAGACAGCCCGGACGGCCGACCGGGTGAAGGCCGTGTCGGGAACGCTCCCGGATACGTTCACCTGCGACTACACCTCGCTCGAAGACGTGCGCCGGCTGGGCGCGGAGCTGCTCTCCCGCTACGCGCGGATCGACGTTCTGATCAACAACGCGGGCGTCATGACCACCGACCGGACGCTCACGCGCGACGGTCACGAGACGATGATCCAGGTGAACCATCTGGCGCCCTTTCTCCTGACCGGCCTGCTGCTGGAGCGGGTGACCGGCCGGGTGATCACCACCTCGTCCCGCGCGGGCAAGACCGGGCGCCTGGATCCGGCCGACCTGAACCGGGACCGGCGGCGGTGGAGCGGCTGGCTGCAGTACGGCGACTCCAAGCAGGCCAACGCGCTGTTCACGGTGGAGCTGGCCCGGCGGCTCTCCGGGACGGGCGTGACCGCCACCTGCTTCCACCCGGGCGTGATCAAGACGGAGTTCGCCGCCAGGACGTTCATGATGTGGATGGTGAAGAACGTCCCCGGCATGGGCCAGACCGCCGAGCAGGGCGCGCGCACCATGGTCCACCTCGCCACCCACCCGGACGGCGCCGCCCACCCGGGCCGCTACTTCGCCGGCAGCGCCCCCGCGGCCGCCCCCAAGGGGATGACCGACCCCGCGCTGGCCCGGTCGCTCTGGGACGCCAGCGCCGCGGCCGTCGCCGTCCCCGTCGGGGCCTAGCGCCGCTCACGACGGGCCGGGGCGGCGCCGGCGGATCAGGGCGCGGCCCGTGGTGCCCCGGAGCCGCTCGGGGGCACCGGGGCGCTTCCCGGGCCCCTGCCTCCTCGGCGGCAGCGGTCCGCGGTCCAGCCGCGCCACCCGGTCGCGGCCCGCGAGACGGCGGTTCGCCGGGCGGGGAAGTTCCCCCGGCGGTCATCGGCGGTTCGCCGGGCGTTGGGCGGGGCCCGTTAGCGTCCCGGGCCTGTGAGTGTCGCAACCCCGCTCCGGGTGTCCTTCCGCCCCCCGGCCGACAGGGACCCCTACTTCGACAACGCCAAGTTCCTGGCCATCACCCTGGTGGTCTCCGGGCACCTGGTCGAGGACCTGCGGGACGTGCCCGTCGCGCACGCGGCCTACTTCTACGTCTACCTGTTCCACATGCCGCTGTTCATCGTGCTCAGCGGCTACCTGTCGCGGAACTTCACCTTCTCCTCGGGGAAGGCGCGCAAGCTGATCGGCACGCTCGCCGTGCCGTACGTGATCTTCGAACTGGTCTACGCGCTGCCCCGCCTGGTCCTGTACGGCAAGCTGGACGTCAGCCTGCTCGACCCGTACTACCTGACCTGGTTCCTGATGTCGCTGTTCCTGTGGCGGCTGTCCACCCCGGTCTGGCAGCAGCTCAGGTGGCCGCTGGTGATCGCCGTCGCGCTGTCGCTGCTGTCGGGGATGAGCAGGCTGCCCGACGAGCTGTCGATGAACCGCACGCTCGGGCTGCTGCCGTTCTACGTGCTCGGGCTCATGCTCCGGCCGGAGCACTTCGCGTGGCTCAGGAGGCGACGGGTCCGGATCGCCGGGGCGGTCACGCTGGCCGCCGGGGCGGTCGTGGCGCTGGCCGTGCACACCGGGGTCAGGACCGAGTGGATCCGCTGGCGGCACGCCAACGACGCGATCGGGGTGGACGACCTCACCGGCAGCCTGATCCGGCTGGCCATGCTGGCCGCGGGAGCGCTGCTGGTCGCCGCGTTCCTGGCGGTCACGCCGTCCCGGCGGACCTGGTACTCGGGGCTGGGCATGGCGACCATGTACGCCTACCTTCTCCACGGCCTGGTGGTGAAGGTCGCCGAGCGGTTCTACGGGGACTGGGCCGCGACCCCGGTGGGCGTGGCCGCCGTGGCCGCCTCCGGGGTCGGGCTCGCCGCGCTGCTGTGCACCGAGCCGGTGCGGACAGTGACCCGCTGGGCGGTCGAGCCCAGGATGAGCTGGGCCTTCACCCGGCTGAGGAGGCCCGGCCGAGCAGATCCGCAGGCGTGACCCGCGCTCTCCGGCGAGGCGACGTCCTCCCCGCCCTCTTACGCCTGGAGCTCCCCGACCGCGCGGTAGGCGGCGGTGATCGCCGCGTCGGCGTAGGCGGCCGGCACCGAGTCGGAGTTGGCGATCGCGATCCGGCCGGCCCGCCGGCGGGCCACGGTCGCGGGGAACGGCCCGTGGGGGTAGAAGTCGAGGTTCCACGGAGTGGCGTACTCGGGCGCGTAGCCGTGGCCCCACCGGTTGACCGTGATCGCCTGGATGTCGCGGGCCGGGTCGAATCCGCTCGGGCCGAGGAGCCGGGTGAGCTGGTCGCGGATGCTGTACTCCAGGTACTCGTAGGGCGTCTTGATCAGCTCGTGACGCCCGGCGACCGAACCGCTGGCGGGTGACATGCCCGGCAGCGCGGGAGTGGAGATCATGTGCACGTTGATCGGCTGGTCCGGGGTCTTCGGGCGCAGATACTCCCCGATGCTCACCGGGTAGTCAAGCTCGGCCCCGCACCAGTAGGCGCCGGTGAAGCGGGTACGGCTGATGCCCGCCCGCTTCCAGGCCTCCCAGCCGCGGAGCTGGACCATCGCGTACAGCAGCGGCACCTTGACCGCCTTGCTCAGCGCGTCCTTCTGGTCGGCAGGAAGCTCGCCGACCAGGTAGGGGATCACCATGTTCCAGCAGGCCATGATCACGTTGGCCGCCCGGACGGTCCTGACCCTATCCCCGTCGAAGTAGCCGACCGTGGCGGTGGTGGCCGTGGCGGGGTCGCCGTCGTTGGCGGCCGAGACCACCGGGCAGGACAGGCGGATCCGGATCTGGTTGCGCGGCAGGTCGAGCCTGCCGTAGTCGAACGTCGCGGTGCTGATCTCCTCCATCTCGGTGGACGTGGCGAAGCCCGGGATCATCCGGCCGATCATCATCCGGACGATCGCCTGGTTGCCCTCGGGGAAGTGGTAGACGTACGGGTCGTCCGCGCCCCACCCCTTGATCATGCTCGGCGAGTTGTACTCGGACGGCGTGGCGCGGTCGAGCTCCAGCCCCTGGAATCCGGGGTAGTCGTGCTCGCCGGCGCTGCCCCAGGCGTCGATCGCGCCGAAGGCGTCGGAGCCGTAGCCCCACTCGTCGTTCGGCATGGTCTGGACGTACCGCAGCACGTCAGGGTGGACCTTGCAGACGTCCCTGAGGAACTCCGCGTAGGTCAGCCCGGCCAGGCGTTCCTTCTTCAGGCCGTCGGACAGGCCGGGGAACCAGTCCGGCGGATGCCCGTAGAGCATGAGCAGGTCCTCCCTGGCCTGCTCGGCGACGGGCAGTTCGGCGATCCACTCCGGGGCCTTCCTGCCCGGGGTGAAGACGACGAGCTTCTCCCGGGGGAAGGTCTCCCGGTCGCAGAAGACGCTGCCGTACATCCTCATGCCGGTGTAGAGCGTCTGATCGAAGTACTCCTCGAACCTGCGGACCCTCACCCCGATCTTGTCGAGCAGGTCCTTCCCCTCGGGGGTCCACGCCGAGGGGGCGTCGATCGACTGCGATCCGCCGTACCCGATCAGCGGCCCCTTGCGGCCCGCCGGGTGGAACTCGTTGCGCCGGGCGTGCCCGCCGACCTCGTCGTGGTTGTCCAGGATCAGGATCCGCGCGTCCGGGGCGCGCTCCAGCCAGCGGTGGGCCGCGGCGACGCCGCTGATGCCCGCGCCGACCACGACCAGGTCGTAGTGCTCGCCGGTGGGTTCGGGCGCCCCCGCGTGGTCCCAGAACCGGCCGTCGCGGAGGGCGTGGGGCACGCTCAGCGCGTTCGAGGTGTTGCCCTGCATCCCCGTGAGGACCGGTGGATAGTTGGTCTCGGACGGGACCTTCAGGTTCTTCGTGCCGATGGTGTTCGGCCGGCCCGCGCCGGGGCCGGCGCACCCCGCCAGCGAGCCCAGCGCCGCGACCCCCGCCACCGTGGCCACGCCGTCGAAGAAGTCACGGCGGGAGATGGGCCGGTCCATGCCCAGTTCGCGGGCCTTGCGCGGAGTGATCTCCTGGGGATCGGTCATGGGGCGATCATCACGATCAGGAGGAAAGCCCATAGTCGCCACGCGCGGTTTCCGGCAACTTTTTGCCCGCCGTATTGGAACGCTATTCGCGATATCCACCGAATGGGCGGCATGGCGTGCGGGCCGGGAACGCGCCGTGCGGAAGGGGGAAACGGGCGCGGTTCGTAATCGTTTTAATGGCTTCCGGGGAAATGCCCGCCCCGCGGCTCCGGAACGCGTCCCGGTCCGCTCCGGAACGCGCTTCCGCCCGCACGGACACGGTGCCGGGGAGGCGGAGGGCGGGACGGAGGCGTGGGCCGGATGGATCGCCGTCCGGCGCAGGAACGTTATGTCGATAGCACTCGTTGTCGGTAAGAAGATGAAGCAGGCGGATTTGCGCTGACGGTCCGGTAACGCCTATCCAACGCCATAGCGGGTGGTGAAGCTGGACATATCAGAGTAGCGTCCGTATTCGGGGTTTCGGTTAATCACGGGACGAGGAGTATCGCGTGGTCGGTAAGCAGGGCAGGGTGACCGGCAAGATCGGCCCCGGCCTGGTCGGGGAGGTGATGGTGGCGGTCCGAGGGGGCGTCGAGGCGTTCTACGCGCACGCCACGCTCCCCGATGAGGAGATCCCCGCCGGCTCGATCGTCGTCGTGGTCGACTACTTCCCGCCGCGCACGGTCTACGTCGCCCGCGCGCTCGCCTGACTCTTCTCCTCTCCTCCTCTCCCTCCACCGCGGAGACTGCGATGCCTACGGAGTACTTCCTCATCGGGGGCGCCGTCCTTGTCGCCCTTCTCGTCCTCATCATGCTGTTCAAGGCCGTCTGGCGGGTCGCCGAGCCCAACGAGGCGCTGATCATCTCCGGGCTCGGCGCCCGAGGGAAGAGCGAGCTCGCCGACAGCCTCGGATTCAAGATCATCACCGGTAAGGGCACCTCCGTGCTCCCCGGCTTCCAGACCGCCCGCCGTCTGCGCCTGGACAGCCGCGCGGCCAACCTCCAGGTCTCCTGCGTCACCCAGCAGGGCATCCCGGTGGTCGTGAAGGGCGTGGTCATCTACAAGGTCGGCGACGACCTGCACTCCATCGCCAACGCCGCCCGCCGCTTCCTCGACCAGCAGGACTCGATGAACGGCGCCATCCACGAGCTGTTCACCGGCCACCTGCGCTCGATCATCGGCAACCTGACCGTCGAGGACCTCATCCTCAACCGCGAACGGCTGACCGGTGAGACCCGCGCCTCGGCCGCCGATGAGATGATCAAGCTCGGCCTGATCGTCGACTCCCTGCAGATCCAGGAGATCGAGGACGAGACCGGCTACATCACCAACCTCGGCAAGCCGCACGCCGCCAGGATCGCCGCCTCGGCCCGCATCGCCGAGGCGCAGCGCGACCAGGAGGCCACCGAGGCCGAGCAGATCGCCGCGGCGAACAAGGCCTCCGCCTGGCGCGACGCCCAGATCAAGCAGGCCGCCTACCAGGCCGAGATCGACGAGGCGCAGGCCCGGTCCCGCCAGGCCGGTCCGCTGTCGGAGGCCTCGGCACGCCAGGAGGTCGTGGTCCAGGAGACCCGCGCCGCCGAGCTGGAGGCGGCGCTGGCCGAGCAGCGGCTCCAGGCCCAGGTCCGCAAGCCCGCCGACGCGAGGGCGTATGAGACCGTGACGCTCTCCCAGGCCGAGCGCGACGCCCGCATCGCCCAGGCCGAGGCCGAGGCCCGCGAGACCGAGCTCCGCGCCGCCGCCCAGGCCTCCCAGGTCAAGCAGGCCGCCGCGGCCGAGGCGGAGTCCGTACGGCTGCGCGGTCTCGCCGCGGCGGAGGCCACCAAGGCCACCGGTCTCGGCGAGGCGGAGGCGGCCAAGGCGCGCGGTCTGGCCGCCGCCGAGGCCGCGCAGGCCCAGGGCCTGGCCGAGGCCGAGGCGGCCAGGGCGAAGGGCCTGGCGGAGGCGGAGTCGATCAGGGCCCGCGCGCAGGCCCTGGCCGAGAACCAGGAGGCGGTCATCGCCCAGCAGCTCGCCGAGAACTGGCCCCAGATCGTCGAATCCGGGGCGAAGGCCTTCGGCAACGTCGACCACATGGTCGTCCTCAACGGCGCCCAAGGCATCGAGGAGATGCTCGCCAAGGCGCTCACCCTCGGCGGCACCGGCCTCGGACTGGCCCGCTCCCTCCTGAACGGCGCCACCCCCAACGGCGCCACCTCCAACGGCACCGGTCCCGAGACCAACGGCAAGGCCGTCGACCCGGCGCCCTGAGGACGGAGCGCGTCCGACCACCGAGGGCGGGAAGCATCCGACCACCAAGGATGGCGTGCGTCCGGCCGCCGAGGACGGGGAGCCTCCGACCACCAAGGATGGCGTGCGTCCGGCCGCCGAGGACGGGAAGCCTCCGGCGATCCGGACGCCGGAGGGTGGCTGACGGGAGGTGCGCGGCGGCGGGATCCGCCGCCGTGCGCCGGTCGCGATGTCCGGGCGACCGCCGGCCGGCGCCGCTACCGCGCGTTGTAGCGTTCCCGGCGGACCGTGGCCTTCTTCCCCTTGATGGTGCTTCCCCGCAGGACCGCGATCACCTCGTCGGCCGCGGCGTCCGGGACCTCCACGAGCGAGAAGCGGTCGGCGATCTCGATCGCCCCGATATCGCGCCCGGTGAGGCGCGACTCGCCGGCTATCGCGCCGACCAGGTCCTGCGGCCGGATCCCGGAGCTGCGCCCGGCGCCGACGAACAGGCGCGTCATCCCGCTCCCGCCCGCCGCCGGGCGTCCACGCCGCTCCTGGCGGCCGGCGGGCTCGCGACGGCCGCGCTCCTCCCGCTCGGTCCTCAGCGCGACCTCGGGGATCTCCTGCTCGTCGTCCGCCGCCCCGCTGGCCTCGTGCGCCAGCTTCACCGCGGCGAGCGCCACCTCCATGATGTCGAACTCGTCGGTGAGCGTCTCGACCACGACGCGGAAGCGCTCCAGGTCGTCCTCCAGGAGGCTTTCGTGGAGCGCGGCGCGCGTCAGCTCCAGCCGCCGGGCGCGCAGGTCGGCGATCGTCGGCACCTTCTCGATCGGGATCCGGCGTTTGGTCACCCGCTCGATGGTCTTGAGCATCCGGTGCTCCCGAGGCTCCGCCAGGGTGATGGCCACGCCCTCGCGGCCCGCCCGGCCGACCCGGCCGATCCGGTGCACGTAGGACTCCGGCGCGGAGGGGACGTCGTAGTTGACCACGTGGGTGAGCTGCTCGATGTCGAGCCCCCGGGCGGCGACGTCGGTCGCGACGAGCAGATCCGCCGTCCCGGTCCGCAGCCGCCCCATCACGCGGTCGCGCTGCTCCTGGCCCATGCCGCCGTGCAGCGCCTCGGCGCGGTAACCGCGTCCGTTCAGGGTCTCGGTGAGCTGGTCGACCTCGTCGCGCGTGCGGCAGAAGACGATCGCGGCGGTGGGGGCCTCCACGTCCAGCACCCGCCCGAGCGCCGCGGGCTTGTGCGCCCGCGGGACCACGTACGCGGTCTGCCGCACCAGCGGGGCCTCGCCCGGGGCCGTCGTCTCACGGCCCATCTCGATCCGGACCGGGTCGTTCAGATGGCGGCGGGCTATCCCGTTGATGCGCGGCGGCATCGTCGCCGAGAAGAGCACCGTCTGGCGGTTCTCGGGAGTCTCCTGCAGGATCGCCTCGATGTCCTCGGCGAATCCCATGTCGAGCATCTCGTCCGCCTCGTCCAGGACGACCATTTCGAGGTCGTCCAGGCGGAGCGTCCCGCGGCCGATGTGGTCGAGCGCGCGACCGGGCGTCGCGACCACGATGTCGACGCCCTGCTGGAGCGCCCGCAACTGCCGGCCGATCGGCTGCCCGCCGTAGATCGGCAGGACGCGCGCGCCCAGTTCGCGGCCGTAGTGGTGGAACGCCTCCGAGACCTGGACGGCCAGCTCGCGCGTGGGCACGAGCACGAGCGCCATCGGCTCCCCGCCCCCGCCGTCCCGGGTCATCCGCTGGAGCACCGGCAGCGCGAACGCGGCCGTCTTGCCCGTCCCCGTCGCGGCCTGTCCGAGGAGGTCGCGCCCTTCGAGCAGAGGGGGGATCGCCTCGCGCTGGATCGGCGTGGGCTCCTCGTAGCCGAGACCGGAGAGGGCGTGCAGGAGCTCGGGCCGCAGCGTCAGGTCGGCGAAGCTGCTCGTGTCGTCGGTCGTGTTCAGCGTCATGGTCGGGCTCCTCGTTCTGGGGCGGACGTGTACGGGACTCACGCTGACCACACGTTCCGTCCCTGCTGCGTGTCCCATCCTCGCGGCGGACCCGGGCCGCCGGTTCCGCCGGCCCAGTATGGTGCACCTGTTCAGCGTGGCGGCCGTGGTGAACGGCCTCCCGTACGTGTGCGGATGGGGCAGCCGACCGACCCTACCGGCGAGGGGCCGGTCGACGTCGACCGGGCGGCGTCGGGCAGGCCAAGGTGCGTATTTCATGACATGCCCCGGTATGGGCTAAATGAACAGCTTCCTACCGGTAGGCCGCCGCGGAGCGGCCGGGGACGTCAACGCCTTCCGGCCGCGCGAGCAGCGACGATACGATGGTAATGATCACATTAAGATGGATCTGTCATGCACACACCAGCCGCGGGCAGGCTCCCTACGGGGAAGGCGAGGTGGCCGGTGTTCAGCGGAGCAACCCGGCGGTCGAGGCGGGCGCCCGGGTGCTGGAGATGGTGCGCACTGCGGCCACGGAGGCCGCTCCATTGGGCAGTCGCCCGGTCAGGATCATGACCGCGCTTCCTCGAACGCGGTGACGAGCTCTCCCGTGGCGACGATGGCATGGGCGTAGGTGGGGCCGTTCAGCTCATGTGCGGCGTTCATCATCTCGGGGAGAAAGGCAGCGGTGGCGTCGCGGACCAGCGTCACGTGGTAGCCGAGCTCCATGGCGAAACGACCGGTGGACTCGATGCAGGTGTTCGCCAGCACGCCGACGACCACCGCGTGGGTGATGCCGTGCTGCTTGAGCTGGAAGTCCAGGTCGGTGTTGGCGAACCCGCTCTGCGCCCAGTGCTCATGGACGACGACGTCGCCCGCCTGCGGCTGGAAGTCGGGGTGGAATTCCCCGCCCCAGGAGCCCCGGGCGAAGGTGTGCCGCTCTTTGATGTTCCGCTGGGTCGGGTTCGGGTGGGCCCAGGTCTCGTAGTCGCCCGGCTCCCAGCGGCGGTGCGGGACGAACACCACTTGGATGCCGGCCTCGCGGGCGGAGGTGACCACGGAACGCAGGTTGTCCAGCAGGCCGACCTTCTTCGCTACGGGCTCGAGCCGCGGCCAGAGCTTGCCGCCCTCGGAGATGAAGTCGTTGTAGGGATCGACCAGCAGAACCGCCGTGCGGCGGGGGTCGTAGGTCTCGGCCACGGTTTCTCCTCAGATCTGGATGATGGACGGCGGTGCTTGAAGCGGCGTCACGACGACCTCGGCGCCCTCAGCCTCGAAGAGGCCGTCGACAGTCGCCGCGAAAGACCGCACGCCGCGCTTCATGCTCGCCCCACGGGTGCGCGCCGACGACTCCATGCGGCCGCTCGTCCCGTACCCGCCTGTCCGCGGTGTGGCTCCCACGGAAAGGGCCGGACGTCCCTTCCCGCGAGGTATTCAGTTACCGGTGGTGAGGACCATGCGGAAGCGGGCCTGGCCGGAGATCATCTTCTGGAACGCCGCATCGGCTTCCTCCAGCGGAACCTCCTCGGTCCACGACCGGACGCCGCTCTGGGCGGCGAACCTCATGGTGTTCTGGGTGTCGACCGCGATGCCGGAAGCGTGCCCGTACACCCGCTTGGCCCCGCTCACGAGCTGCAGGGGCGTGATGTCCATCGGCTCCATGGCGACGCCGACGATGATGAGCTCGCCGTGGCGCCCCAACCCGTCGACCGTCGCGGACATCGCCGCGGCGTCGGTCACCGTCGCCAACACCACCTTGGCTCCCCCGTGGGCCTGCAGCGCGTCGGCCGTCTTCTCGGTGGCGCTGTCGATATAGTGAGACGCGCCGAGCTTGTGAGCCAGCGACGCCTTTTCGGGACCGCGGGCCATCGCGACGGTATTGAAGCCCATCTTCGCGGCGAACTGAACGCCCAGGTGCCCCAGGCCGCCCAGACCGAGAACCGCAACGGTGTCGCCTGGACGCGCGGAGCTGCGGCGCAGCGCGTTGTACACGGTCACGCCGGCGCAGGCCAGGGGCGCGGCCTCCGCCGCCGTCAGCTCGTCCGGGACCGAGGCCAGGGCGACGGCCGGCACCACGACGGAGTCAGCGAACCCTCCGGCGTACGCGACTCCCGGCACCTGAAGCTCGGGGCAGAGGACGCCGTCGCCTTCCCTGCAGGCGTCGCAGTGGCCGCAACTACCTCCGTACCAGCCGACCGCCACCCGATCACCGACTGACCAGCCGGTGACGTTGCCGCCGATCGCGTCGATGCGTCCCGCGATCTCGTGCCCTGTCGTGACGGGAAAGGTGGTGCCCGGGATGTGTCCGCCGGTGATCAACGCGTCGGAGTGGCACACCCCACACGCCTCGACGGTGACCCGTACCTGGCCCGGGGCCGGCTCCTGGGTATCCACCCGAACCAGAGACAGGTCCCCGCCAGGCTCGGCGACCTGCATGGCACGGTGCATAGCAGAAGAAGACATATCGTCTCCTTTTCTTCTTCCGGGAAGCAGCGGCCTTACAGAGAGGCCTTCACCAGTTCGCCTTTCCCGGTTCCATCTCGTTTATCCACTGTCCGTCGGACCCTTGAAGGGTCCATGGCTGCCTTCGACCGCTGGTCAGAGCATGTGCGCGTCCTCGTCGCCATCGATGGCCCCGACCGGGCCGCCCCCTCTCACCTGAAGGTGCGTTCTTCCGGGACGTCGCCGGCTCAGATCATCACGTGGGCGTCGGGGTGACCGACGAAGGAGAACTGGGCGCCCCGGGTGAGCTTGTGGTCGTCGGGCTGCCAGGTGTGCATCGAGGGGTCGCCGCTGCGCCAGTAGACGAAGTTGAACCGGTCGGCGGAGTAGATCTTGACGCGGTCCTCCTTCAGCCTCCGGACCAGGCGGGTGTCCTCGCCGCGGGTGACGTCCTCGAAGCCGTAGTGGCGGAACATGTCGGCCTTGCCGAGGAAGGTGCCGCCCTGGACCAGCCAGCTGTAGCGGTGCTCCAGGCCGGGCATGCGGAGCATCGTGGTGTTGCGGCCCTCGAAGTAGGCGTAGTGGGCGCCCTTGCCGACGAGTTCGGCGTCGGAGTAGTCGAAGGCGCGGACCAGGTCGGACAGGTAGTGCTCGCCGTAGAGGTTGTCGTCGTCCATCTTGGCGATCAGGTCGCCCTCGGCCGCGGCGATGCCCAGGTTCATGCAGGCGCCCAGGGACAGCGACGGGTCGGCGGGCAGCACCACGACGTCGGAGATCCCGGCCATGCGGGCCTTGTCGGCGACCACGACCGGGTCGATGTCCAGGCCGTGCAGGACCATCACGAGCTGGAGCGGCCTGTGGATCTGCTTGGCCACCGAGGCGATGGCGTGTTCGAGCTGCGAGGCGCGGTTGGTGGGCAGCACCACCGAGACGGACCTCGACCGCTGCTCGACGGGCCTGCCGAGGAACCCGAGGATCTGGTCGACGCGGTGCGTGAACAGGTGCTTGTCGAAGACCTCGCGCATGGCCAGGTGGCCCTGGCGGGCGCGGAGCTCGGGGCTGTTGATCAGGTGCAGGACCTGGTTGTAGGACTCCAGCTCGTCGTGGGCGATCGGGATCAGCGGGCCGAAGGTCTCCTGGACGGCCCGTGACCAGCCGGAGACGACCGAGGTCGAGCAGGCCGACAGCTCGAAGACCCGGCGGGCGCACATGGTCGGCGAGTCGAGCACCGAGTTCACGTTCAGGAAGACCTTGTACATCTTGTACGCGGCCAGCATCTGGTCGTAGGGGAGTTCGCCCACGATGTGCGGGACGTACTCCTCGGGCCAGGCGTACTTCTCGTCGACCGTGCCGTTGCGGGCGAAGATGTGCAGGCCGAGCTCGCGGATCGGGGCGAGGACGGTCTCCATCTGCTCGCGGCGCTCGGGGTGCTTGTCCCGGAAGTACATGCCCGCGAAGACCACGTCGTGCAGCCGGCCGCGCCGCTCCTGGATCGGGTTGTGCACCCGCGGCTGGGCGGCGAACTGCAGGACGTCGATCCGGTCGTGGCCCAGCGCCTCCCGGTAGCGGGGCACCATGTCGCCGTCGCAGGTGAAGACGTAGTCGAACAGCTTGGCCGTGTCGATGAAGAAGTCGAAGTTCGGCGGGTCCTCCTTGTTCCAGAAGACCGTCGGGATCCCCTCTTCGCGGCACCAGTCGATCAGGGCGCGCAGCTCCGGCTTGGGGGCGTTGGAGCCGGTCATCTGGTAGCGCCAGCGGCCCTGGTTGCCGTGCCAGGCCGACTCCACGAACAGCAGCTCGGGCCGCCGCTCGGCGAAGATCTCCGGCCAGTCGCGGAGCCCGAACTCGATCTGGTCCCACTCGTACTTGAACGCCATCCGGGAGAAGTCGTCCAGGATGACCGCGACCTTCAGGTCCGGCCGGTTGATCGGCCCGGCCGGCCACTTGACCTGTGGCACGTCCACGGCGGGCCCCCGCTGGTCCAGCTCCTCGATCACCTCGGCCACCGGCCGGGGCGCCTCGGGCCCCTTGCGGGGCCGCAGCGCCATGCGCAGCTTGCCCGGCAGCCGCACGACCCCCGACCCCTTGGCGCCCGTGATGGCCTCGGCCACCCGGTAGGGCCGCTGGACCTTGGTGGACTCCAGCTTCCACTGCGCGTAGTCGGCGCGGGCCTCGGCGATGGCCAGCCGCCGCTCCAGGTCCCGGACGCGCTCCTCGAAGCGCTCGATGACCTTGCGCTCCTCGGGCAGCCAGTTGATCGGCCCGAGCCGCTGGTACTTCGGCTCTTCGGGGGTCTGCTCACTCATGGGGGAACTCATGGGTATCGCCTTAATCCGGGGTCGTGCCAGCGTACGGCTTCGGCTGTGACGAAATAGCCGTTTTACAGGGATTTGGGCGGTACGGCCTGCGCCGCCGGGGAGAGGTTGCGGCCCGCCAGCCAGGCCTCGATCACCCGGGCGATCCGGGGGCCGGCCTTGCCGTCCCAGAGCGGGGGCAGCTCGCCCGAGGGGGTCGCCGCGCCGTCGGCCAGGGCCCGGTCGGCGGCGGCCGGCAGCAGCGCCGGGGTGACCAGGCGGTTGGTGCCGTGGGTGACGGTGATCGGCCGCTCGGTGTTGGGCCGGACGGTCAGGCAGGGGACGCCGAGCATGGTCGTCTCCTCTTGCACGCCGCCGGAGTCGGTGACGACCAGGGAGGCGCCCCGCACCAGGGAGAGGAAGTCCACGTAGCCCAGCGGGTCGATGATGAGGAGGTTCTCGCCGCTCACGAGACCGGCCTCGGCCAGGCGGGCCCGGCCGCGCGGGTGCAGCGGCACCGCGATGGGGATGCGCTCGCTCACCGCGAGCACGGCGTCGACCAGCTCCTTGGCGGAGGCGGGGTCGTCCACGTTGCCCGGCCGGTGCAGGGTCGCCACGCCGTAGCGCTCCGGGAGCCCGAGCCGGGAGCGGACCGGGGCCGGGTCGAGGTGGTCCAGCGCCGAGAACAGGCTGTCGATCATCGGGTTGCCGACGAGGTGGACGCGCGCCGGGTCCACGCCCTCGTTGGCCAGGTGCGAGAGCGCGTCCGGCGAGGTGGCGAAGAGGATGTCGGACAGGGCGTCGGTGACGACCCGGTTGACCTCCTCGGGCATCTCCCGGTCGAAGGAGCGCAGGCCCGCCTCGACGTGCGCGGTCGGGATGTGGAGCTTGGAGCAGACGAGGATCGCGGCCAGCGTCGAGTTCACGTCGCCGTAGACGACGACCAGCGCGGGTCCGTGCGCCAGGACGACGTCCTCCAGGCCGGTCAGCAGCGCCGCCGTCTGGCGCGCGTGCGAGCCCGAGCCGACACCCAGATTGGCGATCGGCTCCGGGAGCCCGAGATCGGCGAAGAACACGTCCGACATCAGCGCGTCGTAGTGCTGACCGGTGTGAACGATGCCCTGCCGCACCCCGAGGGCGGCGAGACCGCGCACGACCGGAGCGGCCTTCACGAAGTTGGGCCGCGCGCCGAGCACGTGCAGGACGAGGGGATTGTCGGGGTCCGGGGTCGTCCCCGGGGGGGCGTTGTCCCTCATTGACCTCGCCTTTCATGCGGGAGTGTGGCAAACGTTGCCTATGGTACGGTCACGGCGTGGTATCCGATGCCAGCAGGCCAGACTCCCCCAAGGTTTCCGCGAAGTCGGCCCGTGCCGGACTGCGCGGGCTTCTCAAGGGGTTCGTCCAGCACCCTGTGATCGTCTCCCGAGTCGTGGCGACCAAGGTCAAGTCCGACCCTGTGCGTGTGGCTCAGGCCGCCGCGGAGACCCTCCCGCCGCGGCTCCGCCCCGTCGTGGGCCGGGTCGCCTGGCCCGCCGCGCGCCGAGCCAGGATCGTCGTGCGCAAGCTCGGCATGCGCCTGGTCAGGGGGCCGTGGGACGAGGCGAAGGCGCACTTCGACGCCGGGCGGATGACCGAGGCCGCGGCGGTGCTCCAGCCCTACACCAAATACCCCTTCATCAACCGCCGGGCCACCTACTACACCGGCGAGCTGGCCTCCATCCAGCCCAACCCGATCCCGCCCAAGTCCAAGGTGATCGTGGGCGAGCGGGTGGAGGGCCGGGTGCTGCACTGCGTCACCAACGCCCTGCCGTACACGCAGGCCGGATACACCGTGCGCACGCACCGGATCGTCACCGCGCAGAAGGCCGCGGGGCTGGATCCGCACGTCGTGACCAGCTGGGGCTGGCCGATGATGCAGGGCCACGTCGACGCGGAGCCGTACGAGGAGATCGACGAGATCCCCTACCACCGGCTGCTGCCGAGCGGCGATGTGCCGTTCGAGAGCCACGGCCGCATGATCCGGGGCGCCGGCGAGGTGACCGAGCTGGTCAGGACGCTCCGGCCGCAGGTGCTGCACGCCGCGACCGACCACCGCAACGGCTCGGTGGCGCTGGCGGTGCGCGAGCGGACCGGCACGCCGATGGTCTACGAGGTCCGGGGCTTCCTGGAGGAGACCTGGGCCTCCCGCGACCCCAAGCGCGTCGGCAGCCAGCGGCACGTGCTCCAGCGTGACCGCGAGGCGTTCATCATGCGTTCGGCCGACGCCGTGGTCACCCTCGCGGAGACCATGGCCACCGAGATCGTCGAGCGGGGCGTGCCGAGGGAGAAGATCTTCCTGGCGCCCAACGCGGTGGACGACTCGCTGCTGACCGCGGAGTACGACGGGGCGACGTTCCGCTCCGCCTACGGCATCGAGCCCGGTGAGATCGTCATGGGCTCGGTGTCGAGCATCGTGGCCTACGAGGGCTTCGCGACCATGATCAACGCGGCCGCCCTCCTGCGGGATCAGGGCGCCCCGATCAGGCTGCTCCTCGTCGGCGACGGCGCCGAGCGCCCGGCACTGCTGGAGCAGGTCGAGGAGCTGGGGCTCGGGGACGTCGCGATCCTGCCCGGCCGGGTCGGCCCGGACGAGGCGCTGCAGGCCCAGTCGGCCATCGACATCTTCGTCTGCCCCCGCGAGGACCTGCGGGTCTGCCGACTCGTTACGCCATTGAAACCCGTCGAGGCGATGGCCCTCGGCAAGCCGGTCGTGCTGAGCGATCTGCCCGCCCTGTCGGAGCTCGTCGGCTCCGAGGGCGCCGGGCTCCTGGTCCCCGCGGGTGACCCGGAGGCCCTGGCGGAGGCACTCGCCGCACTGCGCGACGACCCGGCGCGGCGGGCGGCGATGGGCGAGGCCGGACGCGCGGAGGTGGCCGCGAAGCGCACGTGGAGCCGCGTCGCGGAAACGTACCGTGACATTTACCGATCACTTGCCGGTTGACGTCTCGTGCAGGTGATGGGCGACCCAGCCGTTTGTGATGCGTTCAATCGCATTAGGCGTGGCTTGCGCGGAGTTGAGATAGCCTTTGCCACCATGAAGTGTTGTTTCCGTCTTTCCAGGGTCACCCCGTGAGCGAGCGCAGCCAACCGGCCGTTGGGCTCGGTGCCATCGCGAACGCGGCCGAGGAAGGGGGCCGCGTGAGCGCCTATGACCTGGCCGTGATCGGTCTCGGGTACGTCGGCATGCCACTGGCCAAGGAGGCCGCGGCGGCAGGCCTGCGGGTCGTCGGCTTCGAGGTCGACCCCCGCAAGGTGGACGCCCTCAACGCGGGCCGGTCCTACATCGACGACCTGACCGACGCCGACCTCGAGCACATGCTGGCGGGCGGTTTCAGCGCCACCCTGGACGAGTCCGTGCTGGCCGACAGCCGCACCATCGTCATCTGCGTGCCGACCCCGCTGGACGACGACCACCGCCCCGACCTGTCCGCGGTGGAGGGCGCCACCCACACCGTCGCCCGGAACCTGTCCTCCGGCACCCTGGTCGTCCTGGAGTCCACGACCTGGCCAGGCACCACCGACGAGGTCGCCCGCCCCATTCTTGAGGCCTCCGGCCTCGTCGCGGGCACCGACTTCCACCTCGCCTTCTCGCCCGAGCGCATCGACCCGGGCAACCCCAAGTACGGCATGCGCAACACCCCCAAGGTCGTCGGCGGCTACACGGCCGCCTGCAAGGACCGGGCGGTCGGCTTCTACTCCCAGTTCGTCGAGCAGGTCGTGCCGGTCAGCGGCACCCGCGAGGCCGAGATGGCCAAGCTGCTGGAGAACACCTACCGGCACGTCAACATCGCCCTCGTCAACGAGATGGCGATCTTCTGTGACGAGCTCGGGGTCGACCTCTGGGAGGCCATCGAGGCCGCGGCCACCAAGCCGTTCGGCTTCCAGAAGTTCCTGCCCGGACCGGGCGTCGGCGGGCACTGCATCCCGGTCGACCCCTCCTACCTGTCCTACACGGTGCGCAAGCTCGGCTACCCGTTCCGGTTCGTGGAGCTGGCGCAGGAGATCAACGAGCGGATGCCGTCCTACGTGGTGGCCCGCGTCCAGCGGTTGCTCAACCGGCACAAGAAGGCCGTCAACGGCTCCAAGGTGCTGCTGCTCGGTGTCACCTACAAACCCGACATCGCCGACGAGCGCGAGACCCCGGCCCTGCCGGTCGCGCGGGCGCTGCTGGAACTCGGCGCGGAGCTGGTCTACGCCGACCCGTACGTCAGGACATGGCACGTGGACGGTACTCCCGTACCACGTGAGGAAGACCTCGCCAGGGCGGTCGCCGAAGCGGACGTGACGCTGCTGCTGCAGCAGCACGCCGCCTTCGACCTGTCGATCGTCGAGGACCACGGCAGGCTCGTGCTCGACACCCGAGGCGTCCTCGCCGAGGGTGAACGCGTCGAGCGGCTCTAGCGACGAAGGGCTGCGCGCAGTGCACGTGCTCGTCATGACGGTGGTGCATCACCCCGAGGACGCCCGGATCCTGCACCGGCAGATCCGCGCGCTCGTGGATGCCGGTCATGAGGTCACGTATGCCGCGCCGTACACCGCGCGGGGCGTCATGGCCCGGTCGTGGGTGAACGGCGTCGACCTCCCCCGCGCGGCTGAGCGCAAGCGGCTGTCGGCCGTGCGCGCAGCCCGCAAGGTGTTCAAGCGCATGCGCGACCAGGTTGATCTGGTGGTCATCCACGACCCCGAGCTGCTGCTCGCGGTCGTCGGCGTGCGCAAGCGGCCCCCGGTGGTCTGGGACGTGCACGAGGACACTCCGGCGACCCTGTCGCTGAAGCCCTGGCTGCCCGCCTTCCTGCGGCCGCCGGTGCGGTTCATGGCCCGCATGCTCGAAGGCACGGCGGAGCGCCACCTGCATCTGCTCCTCGCCGAGACCGCCTACGCCGGCCGGTTCCACCGGGCGCACCTGGTGGTCCCGAACGAGACCTGGGTGCCCGACGACGTGACCCCGCCGGGAGACGACCGGATCGTCTACCTCGGCTGGCTGTCGGAGGCGCGCGGGGTGCGCGACGCCATCGAGGTCGCCCGGCTGCTCCGGCCGTACCGGGTGGCGGTCGAGCTGATCGGCTACGCCGACCCGCAGTCGCGTCCGACGCTGAACGAGGCGGTGGCCGAGGGCGTGCTGGAGTGGCGCGACTTCATGCCGAACGACGAGGCGCTCAAGCGGCTCGACGGGGCGCTGGCCGGGCTGTCGCTGCTGCACGACGAGCCCAACTACCGCCACTCCATGCCCACGAAGATCGTGGAGTACATGGCCCACGGCATCCCGGTGATCACCACTCCGTCGCCGCGCGCGGTGGAGCTGGTCGAGCGCTACAACAGCGGCCTGGTCGTGCCCTGGGAGGATCCCAAGGCCGTGGCGCAGGCCGTGCTCTCCCTGCGGGACGACGTCAGGGAGCGGCATGCCCAGGGCGCCCGAGGGTATGCGGCGGCCCGTGCGAACCATCACTGGCCGAACTCGGCCCGCCGTTTCGTGTCCCAGCTTGAGGCGTGGGCCGGGGTCAAGAGCTGATTTCTTGTATGGCGATGTTGCTTATGTCCGCCTGATCACGAGAACGGTAGTGTCCTGATCGTGCGCTGGCTCACCGCTTTTCTCGGCGTGGCGATCCTCGCGGTGGTGGCGGCGATCGTGCTCGTCCTGCCCGAGGGCGCGGACGCTCCGGCGAGCGACAGGACACCGGTCGCGTCGTCTCCCTCCACCACCTCCTCCGCCGCGCTGACCCCCGAGGCCAGCGCCTTCACCGACCCGTGTGGAACGTTCGACACCAAGGTGGCCTCGCCCTACGCGGTGACCGGCTACTGGCTCATCCCCACCACCGACCACTGCACCTGGCGGCGGCAGTTCGGCGCGATCCACGAGGTGGGCGGCGACACGGTGATCCGGATCGGCTGGGGCCTGCAGGCCCGCCGCGTCGACGAGGACGGCCGGATCATGGACAACGCGGGTGAGGAGATCGACCCCCGCTACGAGCCGTGTGTCGAGGACGGGCTGCCGTGCGTGGCGGCGGCCGAGAAGGACCTCCAGGCGGCCAACCCGGGGAACCGGGTGAGCTGGACGTTCGTCTACCGGACCGACGAGGCGTTCGGGCCCGGGCTGTTCCGCTGCCCCGAGTTCGAGCGGACGGTCACCGTAGGCAAGACCGTCTTCTACCGGATCATCGCGCCGGACGACGGAAGCGACGATCCGGGCTGCGCGAACATCAAGAACAGCGGGCGCGGCTACCACGTGATCCTGATCGCGGGCGCGGAGCAGGACAACGACAGCCTCACCGAGCTGCTCGACCTCGGCGACCAGTTCGGGGTGCGGGTCTTCCCCGCGCTGCCGCTGGCCCCGCGCGACCCGGCGCAGGCCACCCGGGCCTACAAGGACGGCACCGACACGCTCACCACGCTCACCCGGCGCATCCTGCAGGACTACGGCGCCCGCTTCCAGGGCCGGGAGTCGCTCGGCGGCTTCTACCAGCCGTTCGAGCTGCAGATGCGGGAGATGAGCTACACGGGCAAGGACCCGGACGACGACCACGCGACGCTCAAGGTCTACGCCTCCCAGCACCAGATCGTGGAGCAGGAGATGCCCGGCAAGCCCATCCTGGTCAGCCCCTACATCGACGCGCGCAAGCGGCTGAAGTTCAGCGCCAGTCCCAAGCAGGTGGCCAAGGGCTTCGAGGCCATGGTCAGGACCGGGGTCGGCATCATCGCGCCGCAGGACAGCCGGGGCACGGGCAAGGTGGGGCTGTTCTGGCCGGACCAGCGCGACGAGCAGGTCGACGAACGGCTCCGCCCGGTCGTCGGCGAGACGACCAACGGCACCGCCTACCACGGCTCGACCCGCGACTACTACCGGGAGATGGCCGCGGCGCGGGACAGGATGGTCGCGCAGGGCTACAACGTGCAGCTGTGGGCCAACGTGGAGGCCTTCGAGCCGTCCGCGGAGGAGCCCTGCGCCGCCAGGACGGGCACCCGGGGGCGCACCGACAAGAAACGGCTCGACACGGCCGTGACCCAGGTCGGCAGGTACGTCTCCAAGGTCGTCTCCTACATGTGGAGCGACTTCTTCACCTGTGGCTCGCCGTCGCTGGCCGAGGACATCGCCCGCGACGCGGACCGGCCGATCCCGGTGGACGCCGTCCGCAAGGAGCGTGACATCCAGGACGGCATGGAGATCCGGGGATACAACATGCCCATGGGCTCCAAGGTGACGATCACCTGGGACGGCCAGGAGGCTCCCAAGGTCGTCGACGTGGCCGGAGTGGACCTGTCGGAGCCGCTGCCCGACCTGCCCACCGGGATGAGGACGGCGTGGATCCCGTTCGACTGGACCCAGGTGCCCGACGACACCTGGGTGAAAATCGAGGTCGCCGCCGCCGACGGACGGGCGGCCGCCGAGGCGCTGCACGTCCGTATGAACGCCTGACCGGTGTAACGTGCCTGGCATGGTTCCGCGCATTCCCGTCAGCGTGGATCTGGTCGTCCTCACGGTGCGCTGCCAGGCGCTGAGCGCGCTCGTCTGGCGGCGGGACAAATCGCCTTACGAGGGACGCTGGGCCCTCTCAGGCGGCTTCATCCAGCTTGACGAGGATCTGCCCGCCGCCGCGGCCCGGGTCCTCGCCGAACGGGCCGGCCTGCCCGGCGCCCCGGTCCATCTGGAGCAGCTCCAGACCTACGGCTACCCCGACCGCGACCCGCGCCAGCGCGTCCTGAGCGTCGCCTACCTCGGTCTCGCCCCCGACCTGCCGGCCTCCACCGAGGCGCACATGAGCTGGCAGCCGGTCTCCTCGCTCCGGGAGATGGCCTTCGACCACCGGCGCATCATGGTCGACGGGATCGAGCGCGCCCGGGGCAAGCTTGAGTACACCCCGCTGGGCGCGGCCTTCTGCCCCCCGGAGTTCACCGTCGCCGACCTGCGCCGGGTCTACGAGATCGTCTGGGGCCGCACCCTGGACCCGCGCAACTTCCACCGCAAGGTCACCAAGGCCGAGGGCTTCCTGGTGCCCACCGGCCGCACCACCACCCGCGACGGCGGCCGTCCCGCCAAGCTCTACCGCCGGGGACCGGCCTTGCTGCTCCACCCCCCGATGCTCCGCTCCCTCAAGGAGTAGGCGGGGGCTCAGAGGTCGTCGATCTCCGCCAGGTCGATGTCGACGTCGAAGGGGACGGTGAGCTTCAGCCGGTCGTGCTGGATTCCCATGAGTGCGTAGGTCTTGGTCGCGGGGTCCAGTTCGTAGACGTAGACCGTCGGATGGCCTTCGACGTTCTCGATCCGCCAGAAGTGGGCGATGCCCGCCGCCGCGTAGAGCTGGGGCTTGCGCTCCCGGTCGCGGATCTCGGACTCGGCGGAGACCACCTCGACGGCCAGGACGACGTCGGCGGGTTGGTAGGTGGTCTGCTTCATGCCCAGGTCGCCGTCGGCGCGGACCACGATGAGATCGGGTTCGGGACGTTGGCGTTCTCCGAGTGTCACGGTCATCTCCCTGCGCACCCGCAGCTCCGCCGGAGCAGTGTGGCGGAGCTCTCGCTCCAGGAGAAACATGACGAGTGAGTGGAAGCGGGTCTGGGGGCTCACGAAGACGAGAGTGCCATCGATCAGCTCGGTATGAGAGGGAATCCCCCGCAGCCGGTCGAGGTCCTCGGCGGTGAAACCATCCGATGACGGGATGATCCAGTCGGGAACGGGCTCCAGTTTGGGAGACTCCGCCCCAGCCGTCCCCGTGTCGGGCTCCGTGTCGGGCCGCTCGGTCTCGGTCAGCGGTGCGATGCTCATGTCGTCCTCCCGGTCAGGCATGCCTCTCACCTCCAGTCTTTCAGGATGATGCCCCATCCGCCCGCTCCTCATAAAGTAAGGCCATGCCTCGTTTCCGCGCGATCCTGGACACAATGCCCCCCTACAAGGCGGGCAAGGCCGTGGTGTCAGCCGACGGCCGGTCCTACAAGCTGTCTTCGAACGAATCTCCCTACGGGCCGCTTCCCTCCGTGGTCGAGGCCATCGCGAAGGCCGCCTCGGAGATCCACCGCTACCCCGACCCGGCGGCGACCGGCCTGACCGACGCCCTCGCCGAACGGTACGGCGTGCCGCCCGAGCACGTCGCGCTCGGCGCCGGTTCGGTGACGGTGGCCCAGCAGCTCTTCGAGACCGTGAGCGAGCCGGGCGCCGAGGTGATCTACGCCTGGCGGTCGTTCGAGGCCTACCCGCTCCTGGCCGACCTGGCAGGGGCGACCTCGGTCCGGGTCCCGCTCCTGGGCGAGACGCACCACCTGGACGCCATGGCCGAGGCGATCACCCCGCAGACGCGCATGATCTTCGTCTGCAACCCGAACAACCCCACCGGCACGGTCGTCCACGCGGCCGAGCTGGCGGCCTTCCTCGACCGGGTCCCGGAGAACGTGCTCGTCGTCCTCGACGAGGCCTACCGCGAGTACGTCAGGGACGCCGACGTCACCGACGGGCTCACCGTCTACCGCGACCGGCCGAACGTGGCCGTGCTGCGGACGTTCTCCAAGGCGTACGGCCTGGCCGGGCTCCGGGTGGGTTACCTGATCGCCGACGAGCCGGTGGCGGCCGCCGTACGGAAGACGATCGTGCCCTTCGCGGTCAACCACCTGGCCCAGGCCGCCGCCGTCGCCTCCCTGGCGGCCGAGGCCGAGCTGCTGGAGCGGGTGGACACCGTGGTCAAGGAGCGCACCCGGGTCCGTGAGGCCCTGATCGCCCAGGGCTGGACGGTGCCCATCACCGAGGCCAACTTCGTCTGGCTCCGCCTGGGCGAGCGCACGACGGCGTTCGCCGAGGCCTGCGCGGCCGACGGGGTCGCGGTCCGCCCCTTCGCCGGAGAGGGGGCCAGGATCTCCATCGGCTCCCCCGAGGCCAACGACACCTTCCTCGCCGCCGCGGCGGCCTTCAGGGCCGCCTGACGGCCCTTCCGTCGCCGGGGCCGCCTCCGGCGCTCCGGGACGGACCCGAGGGGCCCGCGTCCTACACGGACGCGGGTTCCTTCTCCTCGGTCGGGGCGTTCCTGCGGCGCTCGGTGGAGACCACCAGGGCCACGCCGAGGACGATCACCAGGCCCGCGGCGACCATCGAGGTCGTGACCGGCTCGCTCAGGACGAGGGCGCCGAGGACGACCGCCACGACGGGGTTGACGTAGGCGTAGGTGGAGACCAGGGAGATCGGGGCGGCGCCCAGCAGCCACACGTAGGCGGTGAAGCCGACCAGGGAGCCCATCACGACCAGGTAGGCCAGCGCGGCCCAGGAGCGCCCGGAGACCGCGCCGAGGTCGAGGTGCTCGCCCATGACCGTGCTGGTCAGCGCGAGCCCGATCCCGCCCGCGGCCATCTCGACCGTGCTCGCGACGAAGGGGTTGGCGGGCATGGGGATCCGGGCGGACAGGAACGAGCCCGCCGACCACGACATCGACGCCAGCAGGATGATCACGATCCCGGTGCTGTCCGCCGCGCTGCCCCCGCCGGTCAGCGACAGCACCGCCACCCCGCCGAACCCGATGAGCACCCCGGCCAGCGTCAGCACCTGCGGCATGTCCCTGGCGACGATCCTGAAGATCACCAGCCAGAGCGGCACCGAGGCCACCAGCAGCGCGGCCAGCCCGCTGGAGATGTGCTGCTCGGCCACCGCGACGAGGCCGTTGCCGGCGTTCAGCAGCAGCAACCCGACCAGGGCCGCCCCGCCCAGCTCCTTCCAGGTCATCCGGAAGGCCCGCCATCCCCGGAGCAGGAGCACCGCGGTGCCGAGGATCAGCGCGGCCGTGCTGAAGCGCATGGCCCCGCTGAGCAGCGGCGGGACGGTCTCGATGGCGATCCGGATCGCCAGGTAGGTCGATCCCCACACCACGTAGACGATCGCCAGTGCTCCCCAGACGAGCAGCGATCCGCGGCTGTCAGTAGTGTCATGACCCATAGCTCATGACATTAGCCCTCGGGTCCGACAGAACGCTCGCGGAGTCCGGACCGTGAGACGCGGTCCGGACCGCCGTGATCCGGGGCCCGCGCGGAGCGGACCCCGGATCACGGGGAACGGCGGAAGAGTCTCAGCGGCTGCCGAGCTTCTCCACGATCAGCCGGTAGAGCTGGCGGGGACGGCCCGGCTGCGGGGTGCGGTTGGGCGGAAGCGGCCACGCGAGTCCCTCGTCGACCAACGTGCGCAGCAGCCGCCGTGCCGTACGCGGGGTGACGCCGAGCATCTTGCCCGCGCCCTCCGCGTCCACGACCGTGTCTCCCCCCTCCAGCTTGGCCGCCAGCCGGGCCAGCACCTCCACGCCCTTCGGCTTCAGCGGCCCGCCGCCCTGCGGAGGCATCCTGGGCGCGGGGATGAGCGCCCTGCCCTCGCGGTCCACCGCGAAGCCCTGCGCCTGCTTGCCCGCCTGCGTGCGCGCCAGCGCCGCCCGCGCGTGCGACTCGGCGTCGTGGGCGGTACGGCCCATGCCGACGCCCACCTCGACCGCCAGGCCCAGCTCGTCGCGGACCCGCGCCGCGAACGGCAGCACCCGGAAGCCCTCCGTGGCCATGGCCACCGAGCCGCGGGTCGCGGTGACCATGTAGCTGTGGTCGTCGATCGAGGTCACCGACGCGTTGATCCGGTTCGCCTCCTGCACCAGCAGCCGGTGCAGGGACAGCCGGAGCTCGTCGCGCCAGTAGCGCGGCGCGGCCCGGCGGACCGGTTCGCGGAGCGTCGGCACCTCCACCAGGACGACGGTGAGCTGTGACTCCTCCAGCCGGTGGTGCGCGCCGAGCAGGGCGGCCGTGTGCAGCGCCGTGCGGACCGCCGCGGACGTCGGCCGGATCCTGACCACCGGGACCCCGGCCGTCTGCAGGCGGTCGGCGACGGCGGGCAGGCACGTCAGCGCCCCGCTGGTGTTGCCCTGCCGGGCCAGGCGTTCGTGGAAGGCCGCGATCGTGCCGGTCGCCCCCGGCTCGTCGCGGCTGTGCACGTCCGCCACCGGCAGGCTCAGATCGGTGTAGGCCTCCTCGACGTCGGCCCGGCTCAGCACGTCGACGCTGACCCTGCGCGGGTCTATCCGTTCGTCCAGCGCGGCTCTGGCCAGTGCGGCGATCAACGCGGCTCCCCCGAGCTGGACGTAGGTCGCCGGCATCGTCAGCACCCCCGAGCGCCTGGCCAGGTCATAGGGGACCGGGCTGGCGAACAGGCATGCGTCCACCCCTGCCCCCAGGCGGGTGACTTTGTCGGCGGCTTCCTGCTCGTCCCGGTAGGCAGCGGCTACCAGGCGGCAAGGCAGGGGAGCCGCCGCGTGTCCCATGAGCATCACTCGCTCGACGAGGTCATGGGGGCCCACCACACCGATAGTGAGGTCCGGTGTCATGGCACCCGGGCGTGACACTCGTGGAGTTTCTTCGGCCCGCTCGACCAATGTTCGTCCCATCCTGCTGTCCGTTTGTTTTCGGCTCTCTTTTGGAACGATCGCTTGCGGGGGCCGTAATGTCACGCCCGATTTGACGCCAATTCCGGGAGGAACCCCCCGGGTAAACCCCTAACTGTTACTGTTTACACAGGTCAGAGCGGTTTTTGAGAGACTGAAACCCGCTGATTATGAGGAAGAAATCTCTCGCCTCACATCGGCGCCCAGGGCCTGCATACGCTCGGCCAGATATGAGTGGCCGCGGTCGATGAGATAACCCGATTCGATCACGGTCTCCCCTTCGGCGGCGAGACCGGCGAGAACGAGGGCGATTCCGGAACGCAGGTCGTGCGCGGTCACCTCCGTGCCCGTCAGCGGAGTCGCGCCGCGGACGACGGCGCTGTTCTCCTTCACCTCGATGTCGGCGCCCATCTTGTTCAGCTCGGAGGCCAGGGCGAACCGGCCGTCGAAGATGCGCTCGTGGATGTAGCTGGCGCCGTCGGCGAGGCAGGCGACCGTCATGATCGGCGACTGCAGGTCGGTGGCGAAGCCGGGGTAGGTGTCGGTGATCACGTTGATCGGGCGCAGCGGGCGGTCCCGGCGCACGTGGAGCACCGCGCCGTGGTCGGAGAACTCCACCCCCATCTGCTCCAGCTTGTAGCGGACCACGCCGAGGTGGTCCAGGTCGGCGCCGACCAGGTTGACCTCGCCGCCGGTGATGGCCGCGGCCATGGCGAACACGCCCGCGTCGAGGCGGTCGGGCATCACGGTGTGCTCGACGGCCTGGAGCTCCTCCACGCCCTCCACCGTGATGAACCCGGTGCCGCCGCCGCTGATCCTGGCGCCCATCCGGGTCAGCATCTCGATCACGTCGAGGACCTCGGGCTCCAGCGCCGCGTTCTCGATCACGGTGGTGCCGCGCCCGAGGGCGGCCGCCATGATCAGGTTCTCGGTGCCGGTGTGCGAGGGGGTGTCCAGGTACAGCGTGGCGCCGGTGAAGCCGGCCGTCTTGACGTGGATGACGGAGTCGCCCTCGTCCACGATCGCGCCCAGGCGCTTGTAGCCCAGGTAGTGGAAGTCGAGGTTGCGGCTGCCCAGGTTGCAGCCGCCCACGCCCTCGATGATCGCCTCGCCGAGGCGGTGCAGAAGCGCGGGTACGAACAGCACGGAGCCGCGGAAGCGGCGGGCGATCTCCGCGGGCAGCACCGGGCTTTTCAGCCGGGAGGCGTCGATGACCAAGGTGCGTTCTGCCTCGTGGAGCTCGACCTTGGCGCCGATCGCCTCGGCCAGCTCGACCGCCCGGCGCACGTCCTCGATGATGGGGACGTTGCGCAGCACCGTACGGCCCTTGGCCGCCAGGAGCGCCGCACCGATCATGGGCAGCACGGCGTTCTTGGCACCCTGGATGAAGGCGGTTCCACGGAGGGGGTTGCCACCGCGCACGCGGTAACGGACCATGCGTCATGCTCCTTGGGGAAGGGGAAAGCTGGGGACTGGGGATGATTGCGAGAACGAGTGGCGGCAGCCAGGGGTTGTCGGCCAACAGTAGCCGCTGAGTACCCCTGAACCGGCCACTTCGGATGGCAACTACCCCCCGAGCCCCTGATCACTCGATCGCTCGTGGGTCTCCACGCAATGGTCCCGCATCCGCACGGCGGATCCGCCCGCGGCGGCGGCGTTCCCGGCGATCGGACTCCCCCGGAATTTCCCTCGCCCCGGGCGTCGGGCGGCGCGTTCCGGCGTTTTCGGCGGCTGTCCGGAGTGCCCGGGCGTCCGGGCGTCCGGCGGAGCGCTCAGGCGTCCCCGGTCTCCGGGGTGTTCACGCGGCCCGGGTCCCCCTGCCGGCCGGGGTGAGCGGTGAGGCGGCCAGGAGGAGGTTGTCGGCTCGCTGGTCGACGAAGCGGGTGACGACCTGCTGGCCGTACCCGAACGCCATGGCCCAGACCAGGATGGCGGGCTGGGAGCCGAGTCCCGCGAAGCCGGGGACGAAGCCGGAGTTCAGGATCAGCAGGCCCAGCACGGAGGTGGCCACCCCGGCGGGGGCCTTGAGCATGTTCTGGACCACCGCCAGCGAGTAGCGCGTGGACAGCTCCGAGCGGGTGGAGAGCGAGGCCGCCGTGGCCAGTGCCGCGCCCAGCATCCCGATCAGGGCCACGAGGGGAACGTCGCCGCGGCTGGGCCGCAGGGAGCCGGTGGGGCAGATCTGCGCGGGCATGAGCCCCTGGGCCTGGACCACCGACTGGTTGCCGCACATCGGGATGACGTCCGGCCAGATCGCGCCGATGGTCACCACGCCCAGCACGATCAGGCTCAGCATGACCACCCCGCCGAGCAGCAGGTTGCGGAAGCTGCGGACCCGGCCGGTCTCCATCGCCTGCGCGGTGTAGGCGGCCCGCAGGACCGACTGCATCAGCGGCCTGTCGTCCTCTCCCAGGTCGCCGGCCGCCAGCCGGGTCTGCAGGTGCGTCAGCCGGGGATCGTCGCCGGGCAGGTAGGCCCGGCCGATCGCCGCCACCTCGGGGCCCCGACCGCACAGCTCCGCCGTCGGCAGCACGCCGTACAGCATCACGGTCGCGCTGTTGACGTTGGACCAGGCGCCCTCGATGGCCTGGCCGGTCAGCCAGCGCCGCAGGCCGTGCCTGGAGCGCGCGTAGACCTCCGCGCGCTCCAGGTGCCTGCCGATGCCGTCGCCCACCGACACCAGCTGGCCCGCCCCGTCGCGCATGGTCAGGGCGCGCTCGGCGTCGGCCCGGATCTCCTCGCTCCGCGTGGCGACGTAGACCCGCCACGTGCCCGGCCAGCGCAGCACTCCGGTGTCGCCGATCCGTTCCGGGGACGCTGTCTGGTCGAACGCCATCGTTCCTCCGTGGGGCGGAGCGGCCGGGGGGCGGGCAGTCACTGCCCCCGGCTTATCGCGGCATGCCGTCCAAGTGCTACGTCATGGTCAAGCGCTATGACCCGCTCAAGCGCTATGTCCGGCGATGTCCGTGCGGTGGTGCGAGCCGCGCATCCGGATGCGGCCGACAGCCTCGTAGGCGGCCGCGCGCGCCGCGGCCACGTCGGGGCCGGTGCCGACCACGCTGAGCACCCGCCCGCCGTTGGAGACGACCCGGTCGCCGTCGAGCGCGGTCCCGGAGTGCAGCACGTAGGCGTTCTCGACGGTGTCGGAAAGCCCCTCGATGACGTCGCCCTTGACGGGGTCGGCCGGGTAGTTCTCCGCCGCGATCACCACGGTCACCGCGGCGCCGTCGCGGTAGGACAGCGGCCCGAACCCGCCGAGCGTCCCGTCCGCGCAGGCCAGCAGGAGGCCCGCGAGCGGCGTCTCCAGCCGGTCCAGCACGACCTGGGTCTCCGGGTCGCCGAACCGCGCGTTGAACTCGATCACCTTCGGGCCCTCCGCCGTGAGGGCCAGCCCCACGAAGAGCACCCCGGTGTACGGCGTGCCGCGCCTGGCCAGCTCGGTCACGGTCGGGATGACGGTCTCGGCCATCACCCGGTCGGTGAGGTCACCGGGGGCCCACGGCAGCGGCGTGTAGGCGCCCATGCCGCCGGTGTTGGGGCCCTTGTCCCCGTCGTAGGCGCGCTTGTGGTCCTGGGCGGGCTGGAGCGGCACGGCCGTGGAACCGTCGCAGAGCGCGAACAGCGACACCTCGGGACCGTCGAGGAACTCCTCGATGACGACCCGCCCGCACGCCGCGGCGTGCCCGAGCGCCTCGTCCCGGTCGTCGGTGACCACCACGCCCTTGCCGGCCGCGAGGCCGTCGTCCTTGACCACGTACGGCGTGCCGAACTCGTCCAGCGCCGCGGCGGCCTCCTCGGGCGTGACGCACGTGCGGGAGCGCGCGGTGGGCACGCCCGCCGCGACCATGACGTCCTTGGCGAACGCCTTGGAGCCCTCGATCCGGGCGGCCTCCCGGGACGGCCCGAAGCAGGGGATGCCCGCCTCCCTGACCGCGTCCGCGACCCCGGCGACCAGCGGGGCCTCGGGGCCGACCACGACCAGGTCGGCCCCCAGCTCCAGGGCGAGCCGGCTGACCGCCGCAGGATCGGTCGGGGTCACCGGATGCAGGGTCGCGACCTGTGCGACACCGGCGTTGCCGGGAGCACAGTGGACCTCGGTGACCTGGGGATCTGCTGCCAGCGACCGGCACAGGGCATGCTCACGCCCGCCGGATCCAATCACAAGAACGCGCACTCGCGAGAGCCTATCGGCCCCCGGGTCGCCGGCCGTCCACAGGCTGTGGACAGAGGTCCCGTGCGGGCCGCCGGGGTTCATGCCGATCTTTCCCGGCCGGGGCGGCGGAAAGGGGCCTCGCGCGGGGGGAGCCAGGGCGACATGGTGAATGCGCCGTAAATCAGGTGGGAATTTCGCCGGCTTATGGATGATCGCTTGTTGCGGCCGGGAGTACGCTTAGGGAGCGTGCCCAGATCTGTGCTAAGTTTGGGCGGCTTTGTCTGTCTATTGGTGATTGGAGGTGGTTGGGGATGTCCTCTGGCGATCCCAGCAGTACGTGCCGCGCACGCCTTCTGTGCGCACCCTTCCACCACTCCGCATCAGTGCCCGACTGGCTTCCGCGCGCATTCCCGTTCGAACTGAGGTGACATCGCGTCGCGCGTGGACGGTGCCAGATCGGGCGGGAAAGGCATGCCATGCGTTCCTCGCTCCTTTTTCCCCGCATCAAGCACGCACGCGCCGTCCGCGCACCGCACGCACCCGCCGTCCCGGTCCGTGACCGGGTGAACGGCGTCTGCGTCCCGCCGAGCGACTCCCTCGTCGAGTACGCCGCCTACATCGGCGGCAAGAAGATCGACGCCCTGGGCATTCCGGACGCCCTGGAGCTCGTCCGCACGCACAACGCTGCCGAGGAGAAGACCAACGCCTTCGTCTGGGTCGGCCTGCATGAACCCGACGCCCCCGAGGTCGAGTGGCTGGCGGAGGTCTTCGCCCTGCACCCGCTCGCCGTCGAGGACGCCGTCAAGGCTCATCAGCGCCCCAAGGTCGAGCGCTACGGCGACTCGCTGTTCGTGGTCCTCAAGACCGTCGCCTACCTCGACCACGACGTGCTGACCGCCACCAGCGAGATCATCGGCACCGGTGAGATCATGGTGTTCGTCGGGCCCGACTTCGTGGTGACCGTACGGCACGGCAAGCACTGCCCGCTGTCGGAGGTCCGCGAGCGCCTGGAGGACAAGCCCAAGCTCCTCAACCGCGGCCCGACCGGCGTGCTGCACGCGATCGCCGACCACGTCGTGGACAAGTACCTCAACGTGGCCGACCTGATGCAGGCCGAGCTGGAGGACGTCGAGGCCATGGTCTTCGCCGACGTCAGCGCCCGCGACATCGGCCGGATCTACAACCTCAAGCGCGAGATGATCGAGATGAAGCGCTCCGTCACCCCGCTCCAGTCGCCCATGTCGACGCTGGCGCAGCGGCGCATGATCCCCTCGGAGATGCGCGAATACTTCCGCGACGTCGTCGACCACCTGGCCCGGGTGTGCGAGCAGGTCGAGTCGTCCAACGAGCTGTGCAACTCCATCCTGCAGGCGGCGCTCGCCCGCTCCAACGCCCTCGCCAACGAGGACATGCGGAAGATCTCCTCGTGGGTCGCCATAATGGCCGTGCCCACGATGATCGCCGGGATCTACGGCATGAACTTCGATCACATGCCCGAGCTCAAGTCCGTCTTCGGCTATCCGATCGTGATCGGCGTGATGGTGATCGCCTGCTCGCTGCTCTACCGGGGCTTCCGCCGCAACGGCTGGATGTGACCTCCCGCGCCCGCGCGGAAGGGGCGAGCCCGACGGTCCAGAAGTCGGCGTCGCGCTCCGACCTCCCGCGCCCGCGCGGAAGGGACCGGGCCGTGACGGCATGAGCCGCCCGCGCGGCGCACGGGGTGACGGCGTTCCAGGCCCCACGCGACCGCACCGTGCGGACGGCGGTCCGGGCGCGTTCCCTACCTGTCCGCGCGGCGCACGGGGGTGACGGGCGCGGGGACGGGCATGCCCCGGTCGGCCCACAGGGCGCGCATCCGGTCCGGGTAGTCGGTGACCAGCCCGGCCACCCCGAGGTCGAGCAGCTCGGCGGCCCGGTCGGGCTCGTTGACGGTCCAGGGCACCAGCGGCAGCTCGGCCTTCTCGGCCCGACGCGCCAGCTCCTGGTCCACCAGCACGTGCTCGGGAGACAGCGTGGTGCCTCCGGCCGCCACGGCGGCGGCCGGGAGGTCGCCGTCGAAGTCCTCAAGCCGCAGGCCGTTGAGCCAGACGCTGTCCATGGTGGCGCGCTCGATCAGGGCGTACCGCCGGGTCGCGGGGGCCAGCGAGCGGGCGATCTCCAGGATCCGCCAGTCGAAGCTGAGGATCGCCGCCCCGCCGAGCCGGTGGTGTCGGTCGAGCTCGGCGACCACCATCTCGGTGAACTCGCGGGGGTCGGCGCTCAGCTCCGGTCTCGTCGGATCGGACTTGAGCTCCACGTGCAGCCGCACGCCGTCGGCGCCGTAGGCGTCCACCAGCCCCAGCACGGCCCCGAGCGTCGGCATCCGGGTGTCCGGCACCGGCGCCTGGGTCCGGACGAAACGGTCCTCGGGATGGCGCGGCAGCCGTACGCCGCAGTCGAGGGTGCGCAGCTGCGCCAGCGTGAGCTCGCCGACGGGCCTGCCCACGTAAGGGAAGAGCGGGTCGCCGTAGAAGGCCGGCCGGGTGTCGGCACTGGTCACCGCCGACACCGTGAGGTCGTGGGTGAGCACCAGCCGCCGGTCGGCCGTCAGCGCGACATCGAGCTCCAGCGCGTCGACGCCCAGTTCCAGGGCGCAGGCGAACCCGGGCAGCGTGTTCTCCGGACGGAGTCCGCGGGCTCCGCGGTGACCATGAATCTCGGCATGCACAGAGGGGACCCTACCGACCTCGTGCGCCGTTCTCTCGATATGGCTCGCGCCTGGCGGTCGCCAGGCGCGAACCTTACCGGGAGGAGACTAGACCAACGAGTGGATCTGGATCGTCTCGGTGCGGCCCGGACCGACGCCGACGGCGGAGATCCGGGCGCCGCTCATCTGCTCCAGGGCCTTGACGTAGGCCTGCGCGTTGGCGGGCAGGTCCTCGAAGGACTTGGCGCCGGTGATGTCCTCCTGCCAGCCGGGGAACTCCTCGTACACCGGCTTGGCGTGGTGGAAGTCGGTCTGGGTCATCGGGATCTCGTCGTAGCGGACGCCGTCCACCTCGTAGGCGACGCAGACCGGGATCCGCTCCAGGCCGGACAGCACGTCGAGCTTGGTGAGGAAGAAGTCGGTGACACCGTTGATCCGGCTGGCGTAGCGGGCGATCACCGCGTCGAACCAGCCGCAGCGGCGGTTACGGCCGGTGGTCACGCCGTACTCGCCGCCGGTGGTGCGCAGCCACTCGCCCATCTCGTCTTCCAGCTCGGTCGGGAACGGGCCGGAGCCGACGCGGGTGGTGTAGGCCTTGAGGATGCCGATCACGCGGGTGAGCCGGGTCGGCGGGATGCCGGAGCCGGAGCAGGCGCCGCCGCTCGTCGGGGAGGAGGAGGTGACGAACGGGTAGGTGCCGTGGTCGATGTCGAGCAGGTTGCCCTGGCCGCCCTCCAGCAGCACCACCTTGTCCTCGTCCAGCGCCTTGTTCAGGATCAGCGAGGTGTCGGCGATGTGCGGCTTGAGGCGCTCGGCGTAGCCGAGATACTCCTCCAGCACCTTGGTGGCGTCGATCGCCCGGCGGTTGTAGATCTTGGTGAGGATCTGGTTCTTCTCGCCGAGGGCGACCTCGATCTTCTTCTGCAGGATGCCCGGGTCGAGCAGGTCCTGAACCCGCACGCCCATCCGGTAGATCTTGTCGCCGTAGGCGGGGCCGATGCCCCGGCCGGTGGTGCCGATCTTCGCCTTGCCGAGGTAGCGCTCGGTGACCTTGTCGAGGGCCTTGTGGTGGGGCATGATCAGGTGCGCGTTGGCCGAGATCAGCAGCCGCTCGGAGGAGACGCCGCGGGCCTCCAGCCCGTCGATCTCGCTCAGCAGCACGCCCGGGTCGATGACGACACCGTTGCCGATCACCGGGATGACGTTCGGGGAGAGCACTCCCGTGGGCAGCAGATGCAGGGCGTACTTCTGGTCGCCGATGACGACCGTGTGCCCCGCGTTGTTTCCGCCCTGGTATCTGACGACGTAATCGACCTGGTCGCCGAGCAGGTCGGTCGCCTTACCCTTGCCCTCATCGCCCCACTGGGCGCCCACGAGAACGACAGCCGGCATCGCTAATCTCCTACCACAAAAACGAAAACCCCTGACGCAATCGCGACAGGGGCTCTTGCGTGGAGAGAATACCCGACCGAGTCACATATGGGGGATCTCCCACCCTCCGGCGGGAGATCCGGGACCTCAGCGGCCGGTCAGTTCCTCAGCGGCCTCGGAGCTGGAGTCCTTCAGGAACTGGAAGCAGCGCTCGGCCTCCTCCTTCTCTCCGATGGCCTGGGCCGCGCGGGCCAGGGCGTGCAGACAGCGCAGGAAACCGCGGTTGGGCTCGTGGTCCCAGGGGATCGGGCCGTGCCCCTTCCAACCCGCCCGGCGCAGCTGGTCGAGGCCGCGGTGATAGCCGGTACGGGCGAAGGCGTACGACGTCACGGCGTGCCCGCCCGCGAAATACTCGTCCGCGAGCGCGGCCCAGGCGCCGGGGTAGGCGGGGAAACGCGCGGCGACATCTGATGCTTGGGCGCCGGATTCCAGCGCCTCGCGGGCCTCGGGCAGGTCCGGCAGCCGGGTGGGCGGCGGCCCGGCGAGAAGGTTCTCGTGCGATTCCGTCATGTCGCGAGAGTACTTGCTGCCTTTGCCCGGCGGGGGAGTCGCTTCCCTGTTATTGTCCCGGTCCTTGAAACGGCCGGGGCTCCGGGACCTCAGGAGATCTTGGTGCCGGCGGACTTCAGGTGCCGGCACGCCTCGACCACGCGAGCCGCCATCGACGTCTCCGCGGCCTTGCCGTACGAGCGGGGGTCGTAGGCCTTCTTGTTGCCGACGTCCCCGTCCACCTTGAGCACGCCGTCGTAGTTCTTGAACATGTGCTCGGCGATCGGGCGGGTGAAGGCGTACTGCGTGTCGGTGTCGATGTTCATCTTGACCACGCCGTAGGAGATGGCCTCGTGGATCTCCTCCAGCAGCGAGCCGGAGCCGCCGTGGAAGACCAGGTCGAAGGGCTTCTCCTTGCCGTACTTTGCGCCGACGGCCTCCTGGATCTCCTTCAGCACGCTCGGGCGGAGCTTGACGTGGCCCGGCTTGTAGACGCCGTGCACGTTGCCGAAGGTCGCGGCGAGCAGGTAACGGCCCCGCTCCCCGAGGCCCAGCGCCTCGGCGGTCGCGAGGGCGTCCTCGGTGGTGGTGTAGAGCTTCTCGTTCATCTCGCCGACGACGCCGTCCTCCTCGCCGCCGACCACCCCGATCTCCACCTCCAGGATGATCCTCGCGCGGGCGGTCTTCTCCAGGAGCTCCTGGGCGATCTCCAGGTTCTCCTCCAGCGGTACGGCGGAGCCGTCCCACATGTGCGACTGGAACAGCGGGTCCTGGCCGCGCGCGACCCGCTCAAGGGAGATGTCGACCAGGGGGCGGACGAAGGTGTCCAGCTTGTCCTTCGGACAGTGGTCGGTGTGCAGCGCGATCGTCACGGGGTATTTCGCCGCGACGACGCGGGCGTACTCCGCCAGAGCCGTCGCGCCGGTCACCATGTCCTTGACGGTGCCGCCGGACAGGAACTCGGCCCCGCCGGTCGACACCTGGACGATGCCGTCACTCTCCGCCTCGGCGAAGCCTCTCAGGGCGGCGTTGAGGGTCTGGGACGAGGTCACGTTGATCGCGGGATAGGCGAACTCGTTCGCCTTGGCCCGGTCGAGCATCTCGGCGTAGACCTCTGGGGTCGCGATAGGCATCGGTGTCATCTCCCTCGAGACGGCTGTGAACAGCTGGCGCGGGACTTTTGGAGACATAGCCCGTTGGCCAGTATTCCGGGTTCCTTCCCGGCCGGATAGCTCCGCCACCACTTCTGCCTGTGTCGTCTCTCGATCTGGGATCCCGATCGCCGGTAGGCTTCACGCCGATGGACCTCCTGCACGATCTCCTTGACCCCAAGTGGTGGCTCGGCCTGCTCGGACCGTTCGCCACCATCGGTGTCCTCGGGATCATCTTCGCCGAGACCGGCCTGCTGCTCGGCTTCTTCCTGCCGGGCGACTCGCTGCTCGTCGCGGCCGGCGTCTTCAGCACGCCCGAGGCGGCGGCGGCCATCGAGGGCCTCGAACCGCTCTCGTTCCCGCTGCTGCTGGTCCTGGCCCCGATCTGCGCCATCGCCGGTGCCCAGCTGGGCCACCACCTCGGCGCCACCTACGGCCGCAGGATGTTCGACCGGCCCGACTCCAAGCTCTTCAAGAAGGAGTACGTCGACAAGGCCGAGCACTACTTCCAGAAGTTCGGTCCGTCCAAGGCCGTGGTGCTCGCCCGGTTCATCCCGATCGTCCGCACGTTCCTCAACCCGGTCGCGGGCATGCTCGGCATGGACCGCAAGCGGTTCTTCCTGTGGAACTGCGTGGGCGCCGTCATCTGGACCGACGGCCTGCTGGTCTTCGGCCGCCTGGTCGGTTCGGCGGTGCCCGACATCGACAGATACATCCTGCCGGGCGCCCTGGTGATCATCCTTCTCTCGGTCATCCCGATCATCCGGGAGATCATGAAGAACCGTAAGGGCGGCGGGCCCGGTGTTCCGCTGCCGCAGGGCAAGCACCACCGCACCACGCCGACCGGCCCGCCGAACGGTGACAGCCCGCGGTAACCGATCCCGCGACCGGTCGTGAGACCTCCTCACCACCCGCTAATCTCCACAGTGTGGGACGCCACAGGTCTGACCCGATGGGTATCGCCCGCCTCGCGCTCGCAGGCCTGGCGGTGCTGGTGGCGGTCGCCCTGATCGTGGTCGGTGCATTCTCGCTGGTCGGCGCGCTCAACCCGGACCCCGGGCCCGCGGCGCCCTCCACCCCGGCCGCCGCGCCCTCCGTCCCCTCCGCCACCCCCGAGCAGATCCCCACGGTCCGGGTCCAGTGCCTGCAGGAGCACTGCCCCAAGGTCTTCCTCAAGGTCGCCGGGGGCGACGTGCTGCTCGACCGGGAGATGGCCAGGGACGAGCAGGCCCAGTCCTTCGACGCCAAGGTCGACGTGGTGCTGGCCGACTCCGCCGCCGTCCGCGTCGAGGTGAACGGAGAGGTCCGCCCCCCGGGCAAGGCCGGGGAACGCCAGGAGTTCACCGCCTCCCGCGACTGACCGCCCCGGGAGCCGGGGCCCGTGAGCGGCCTCTCCGCAGCGGCCGTGTCAGGCCAGTCCGAGGTCCTGGAGGCTGTAGGCGGTCCGGTACGGCAGGCCCGCCTCGGCGATCGCGGAGGCGGCGCCCCGGTCCACGATCGTGGCCACGGCCACGACCTCGGCGCCCGCCTCGCGCAGCGCCTCCACGGCCGTCAGGGGGGACCCACCGGTCGTGGAGGTGTCCTCCACCGCCAGCACCCGCCGCCCCGCCACGTCCGGCCCCTCGATCCTGCGCTGCATCCCGTGCGCCTTCTGCGCCTTGCGGACCACGAACGCGTCGAGCGCCCGGCCCCGCGCCGCCGCGGCGTGCAGCATGGCGGTCGCCACCGGGTCGGCGCCCAGGGTGAGCCCGCCGACCGCGTCGTAGTCGAGGTCCTCGGTGAGGTCGAGCATGACCCGGCCCACCAGGGGGGCCGCCTGCCCGTCGAGGGTCACCCGGCGCAGGTCCACGTAGAAGTCCGCCTCCTTGCCGGAGGACAGCACCACCCTGCCGTGCACGACGCCCTTGTCCTTGATCTCGGCCAGGAGACTCTCACGATCGCTCATGGCAACAAGATTAGGGCGGTCCGGGGAGCGCCCGGATCGCGCCCCGGCCGGGGGCGGACCGCGTCCCCGCCGCCGCGGGTCTCCTCCCGCCCCGGCCCGCCGGACGCAAAGACGCGGCCCCGGTTTAGTCATGCCGCGAAGCGCGGAATCATCCGGCAGGCAACTCCGGGTGATCGTGAGGTAACAATGAGTGTGAAAACAGTTCAAGGTGACGCTGAACTGCTGACCGAGACACGGCACGGGAACGCGGTGGCCTACGGCGGGCTCCGCGAACGGCACGCCCCGGCGGCCCGGATCCTCGCCCGCCTGCTCGTCGACGGCCCCGCCGAGGCGGAGGAGGCCGTGGCGGAGACGTTCGCCGGGATCCTCCACCTCCTCAGGCGGGGTGGCGGCCCGAGGGAGGCCTTCCGTCCCTACCTGCTCACCGCGCTCCGCCGTACGGTCCACGACCGGTCGCAGGGCCGGGGCGGGTGGGTGACCGACGGGGAGGCGTCCGGCCCGTGGGTGCCCTTCGTGGATCCCGCGCTGAGCGGCCTGGAGCGCTCACCGGTGGCCAGGGCCTTCCTGTCGCTGCCGGAGCGGTGGCGGCTCGTCCTGTGGCACGCGGGGGTCGAGGGGGCCGGGCCCGCCGAGATCGCTCCCCTGCTGGGCATGCCGGCCGGCGGGGTGACCGCGCTGGTCCACGTGGCCAGGGAGGGGTGGCGCCAGGCCTGCCTGCGGGCGCACCTCGCCGGGACTCCCCGGCAGGAATGCCGCCCGGTGCTGGGCATGATGGGCGTCTACGTGCGGGGCGGTCTGGCCAGGCGGGAGAGCCGGCCCCTGGACGAGCACATGGACGGCTGCGCCGAATGCCACGACGTGTTCCTGGAGCTCGCCGACGTCAACCAGGGCCTGCGGGTCATCGTCGGCCCGCTCGTCGCCGGCCCCGCGCTCCCCGGCTACCTCGCGGCGCTGGACAGGGCGGGCGGCACCGGCGCGGCCGGGCCGTTCGGCCGGTGGCGGCGGGCACCCGCGTCGCGGCGGGCCGTCGCGGCCGGGGCGGCGGTCGGCGCGGTCAGCCTCGCGGCGGCCCTCGCGGCGGTCCTGGTGCCGGTGTCGGCCCAGGGGCCGCAGGTCCCGTCCGCCGCGGCGGTCCCGGAGCCGGTCGCCGGCGCTCCCACCCCCGCGCCCGCGCCTGTGCCTGGGCCGCAGGATCCGCCGTCCCCGCCGCTCCCCCCGTCCCCGGAGCCCTCGCCGGGGAAGGCCGAGAAGCCGCGGAGGCCGGACGGCCCCGGGGCCGTCGCGCCACCCGCCCAGCGGGGAGCGGTCCCCGCACCGCGCCTGATCGCCAGGATCGACGCGCTCGGCGCGCTGGTCCGCTCCGAGGCGGGCATCGTGGCGGTACGGCTGCGCAACGTCGGCGCGGGCGGGAGCGGGGAGCTCGTCGCCGACGTCGGCCTGCCGGACGGGGTGACGGTGCTCGCGGCGGCGCGCCGGGGGCGGGCGGTCGCCGCGATCAGGCCGGTCGGCACGGTCGACGGCTGGGCCTGCCGGGCGGGCTCCGGAGGCGCGCGGTGCTTCCGGCGACCGCTGGCGGCCGGACGGGCCACGGCGATCTTCCTCCGGGTCGCGGTCTCGCCGACGGCGGCCGAGGGGTCGGCGCCCTCGGTGCGGATCTCCGCGGCGGGGATCGGGATGACGGCCAGGGCGCGGACCGGGGTGCGGACCGCCGGGGCCCCGGCCCGGTTCGCCACCGACGGCCAGGTGAGCACCTCCGCGATCGGGAACACCCTGATGGTCTGCGCCTCCGTCGCCCCCGCGTGCCGGGCCGCCCGGTCCCGCAGGGGCGACCGCCGCGACAACGACCTGTGGGAGATGGGCCCCCTGGACCAGGACCGGGACCCGTCGACGAGAAGTTCGAGCGCGGCCCGCCTGGCGCTGCCGAGGAGGAGCAAGGTGGTCTGGGCCGGGCTCTACTGGTCGGCCGGCGCGCCCGCCGACGGGCGGATCAAGTTCAAGGCGCCCGGAGACGGCGGATACACGCGGGTGAGGGCCGAGCGGGTGACGGAGAGGGAACTGCCCGCCGGCGTGGGATACCAGGCGTTCGCCGACGTGACCCGGCTGATGGGCCGGCTCCCCGGCACCTACTGGGCGGCCGACGCCTCGCTCAGGCCCGGCGTCTCGCGGCACGCCGGATGGAGCCTGGTGGTCATCGCGGCCGACTCCCGCCAGCCGTACAGCCAGGCGGTCGTCGTCGACACCGCCACGGTGGTGGACCGGGAGCACGGACCGGCCTGGATCCCCCTCGACGGGCTGACGCCCACGGCCGCGCCCGTCCGGGTGGACCTGGTGACCTGGGAGGGCGACGCCGGCCTGACGGGCGACCGGGTGACGCTGGGCGGGCGCCCGCTCCGGCCGGAGGCCGGGGACCGGGACGCCGGCAACGCGTTCGACGGGTCCGCCACGGGGGCGGAGGGCACGGGCATGACCTTCGGCACGGACGTGGACGGGTTCCGGTCGACGCTCGGCCGCAACCCGGTCCTCAAGGTGAGCACCGGCCGTGACGTCCTGCTCTTCGGCGCGGCGGTGGTGAGGGTCCGGGCGCGCTCGTGAGCTTCCGCCGGGTGCCGGTGAGGGTCCGGGGCGCTGGTGAGCTTCCGCCGGGCGCTCGTGAGGGGGCGGGCGCTGCTCGCGGGCTTTCGCGAGGCGCTCGTGAGGGTCCTGACACGCCCGCGAGGTGCCGGTGATGTGCCGGTGAGATTCCGTGAGGCGTGGGACGGGCCGGTCCGGAAGGGGTGTGGAACGGGCCAATAAAGGTTTGGGAGCGGGAGGGCCAACGGCACGGCTTCAAGAACGGGACGAACTGGTACGGTCTGCGTGAACACTCCGGCGTATGGTCAGGCGCGGGTCGAATCGTCGGGATTAACCCTCGGACGATCAGTTGCTTGATTACCCTGAGGAAGGGCCGTCTGTCTGGTCTCTCGGAGGTCTTTCAGGCTTGTCTGAGCCGAAGGGGCGGGCCACGTAGGAAGGGCGGTGTCGCGTGGATCGCTGCGCGCTGTTCGTGGACGCTGGCTACCTGCTGGCCGACGGCGCGATGGCCGTACATGGGACCCGCCATCGCGAGGCAGTCTCCTGGGACTACCCGGGACTGCTCAAGTTGCTCGGCAACCTGTCCAAGGAACGGACCGGGCTGCCACTGCTGCGCTGCTACTGGTACGAGGCGAGCGTCGAAGGCCGCCGGACCGCCGAGCACGACGCGCTGGCCGACCTCCCGGGCCTCAAGCTCCGGCTGTCGCGCATCCGCCCCGGCCGCCGCGAAGGTGTCGACGCCCAGGTCCACCGTGACCTGATGACGCTGGCCCGCAACAGCGCGGTCTGCGACGCGGTCGTCGTCAGCGGCGACGAGGACCTGGCACAGGTCGTCTGCGACGCCCAGGACCTCGGTATCCGCGTCACCGTGGTGCACATCACGGCCGACGGAAGCTGGGCGGTTTCCCGCTCGCTCCGCCAGGAGTGCGACGACCTGATCGAGATCGGCAGCAGCCACCTGCGCCCCTACGTCAGCCTCGCCGGTGCCATGGAGACGCCCGCCCTGAGCAACGGCCACCAGCCGGGCGGCAACGGCCAGGCCCCCGCCTCCCTCGGCAACGGCGCCCCGCCCGCCGCCCCGGTGGTGCAGGCTCCCCGCGCCACGCCTCCTCCCGCGCCCTCCCAGCCCGCGCTGCCGTCCTACCCGAGCTACAACCACGAACCCCCGCAGGCCCCGGCCCCGCAGCAACCCCAGCCGGCGCCGGCTCCGCAACCCCTGGCGGCCCCCAACGGCCCGACCGGCCCGCTGCAGCCCCCTCCGCAGGCCCAGCAGTACGCCTCGGGCAACACCGGCAACATGCCCGGCTACCAGCCCGGCCAGCTCGGCGCCTACACCGGCCCCCAGGCGGCCCCCGTGCCGGTCCAGAACGCCTCCAACAGCAGCACGACCACCCTCTCCGACGCCGTGAAGGCCGCCCACAAGGAAGGCCACGACTTCGGCGAGTCCGTCGCCAAGGACGCCCCCGCCCTGTGGCTGGAGGCCGTGCTCGCCCGCAAGCCCCGCATGCCCTCCGACCTGGAGGCCCGCCTCCTCCAGGGCTCCTCCCTGCCGATCGACTTCCTCCTCCACGACGAGGTCCGCCACGCCCTCCGCCGAGGCTTCTGGGACGCCCTGGAGCGCGCCCGCCGCTAGGTCTCCGCCGGGCCGGTCCTGCCGCCGGCACGGTTCCGGCGCGGTGGCCGGGGCTGTTCCGGCGCGGTGTGTCGCCGGGTGCCGAGGGCGGTCGCGTGTGGGCTTTCCCCCGTCAGGGCTTTCCGGAAGGCGCGGCGGAGGGGTCCGGTGCGAGCTCGTAGCCGCTGGCCTGCAGGCTGAACAGCCGCGCGTATTCTCCTCCCAGCGCCATGAGCTCGCTGTGGGAACCGCGTTCGGTGATCTTCCCCTCGCTCAGCACGATGATGAGGTCCGCGTCCCGCAGGGCCCCGAGCCGGTGTGAGATCAGGACGCTGGTACGGCCTGCCCGGTGCCGGCGCAGTCCCAGGTGGACGGCGTGCTCGGCCTCCGCGTCCAGACCGGAGCTCGGCTCGTCGAGGATGAGCAGATCCCGGTGGTGGCGCATCAGGGCGCGGGCCAGCGCCAGCCGCTGCCACTGGCCGCCCGACAGCGTCACTCCCGCCTGCCGGTCGTCGTTGTCGCCGAAGAAGATCCGGCTGAGCAGCGTGTCGTAGCCCCTGGGCAGATCGTCGAGCGTGTCGTGGATCCCCGCGCGCCGGGCGGCGGTCCGGACGAGCTCCGGGTCGGCGCCCGCGGTCAGGTCGCCCAGCATGATGTTCTCGGTGGCGGTGAGGTCGTATGACATGTAGTCCTGGAACACCGCGCCGACCCGGGCGCGCAGGTCGTCCGGGTGCACGTCGCGCAGGTCCACGCCGTCCCAGTGGATGGAGCCGCGGACCGGGTCATACAGCCGGCACAGCAGTTTGACCAGGGTGCTCTTGCCCGCCCCGTTCAGGCCGACCAGGGCGACGGCCTGGCCGTGCGGGATGAAGAGGTCAACCCCTCGCAGCACCCAGGGGTGCCCGTCGTCGTAGCGGAACCACACGTCGCGCAGCTCGATGCCCTCGCGCAGCGGGGGCAGCGCGGTGGGTTCCGCGGCCACCGGCAGCCCGGGATCGGCTTGGACGACGCCGAGGTAGTACCCGAACATCAGCAGGGCGTTGTGCGCGCTCGCCCACTGGCCGACGATCAGGGTCAGGGCCGTCTGCACCCCGGCGACGGCGGCGACGAACACCGAGACGTCCCCGACGCTCAGACCTCCCTCGATGGCGGTCAGCACGGCCCAGAACAGGCCGCCGGCCGCGACGGCGGCGCCCAGCAGGGACAGCAGTCCCTGGCTGTGCAGTGTCCGCCGGTCCAGGTCCCGTTCGGCCTCGTTGACGGTCTTGAGTTCGGTGAGCATCCGGCTGCGCAGGAAGTCGCCCAGCCCGAACAGCCGCACCTCCTTGGCCGCGTCGGGACTGGTGAGAAGGGCACTGAAGAAGATCTGGCGGCGCGTGTTGGAGCTGATGCCCCACATCGTGCCGGCCCTGCGGCGGCTCAGCGCGAGCTGCACCCGGGCTGACGGCAACGCGGCGGCGATGACGATGACGACCATGACCGGACTGAGCACGGTCAGCGTGACGATGAACCCCAGCAGCGTCAGGATGCCCTGGCAGATCGCCAGGGACGAGCCGACGATCTGCTGCGGAGCGTTCTGGCCGGCCTCGTGGGCCAGCCGCAGTTCGTCGTGGAAGGAGGGGTTCTCGAAGCGGCTGAGCCCGGGGTCGGCGTTGACGGCCCGGAACAGCCGGTCGTAGATCAGCCTCTGAAGCCCCCGGTGCAGCTGCCCGTTGAGATACTCGGAAACGTGCGGCAGGACGATCAGAGCCAGGCCCGCCACCCCGAGGGCGGCTGCGAGCGGGAGCAGGCCGCTCCGGCCCCCGCCGCCGGCCAGCCCGTCGAGGACCAGCTTGGTCAGCCAGGCGGCTGCCACCGGCGCCACCCCCATGAGCAGCACCACCACCAGCGAACCTGCCACGGCGGCCGGCTGCGCCCGCCAGGCCAGCTCGCCCGCGACCTGTCCGCGGCGGAACAGGGAGCCCGCCCCGGAGCTCCTTCCCTCTTGACCCTCGGGTCCTTCGGCCTCCCTCACGTGTGCGCCGCCGGCGGCAGGGTGTGCGGGCGCCGGAGCGCACGACCCGCGCGATCCCCGCGGAGAACGCCGGCAGCGCGGCGCCGGCCGGCACGGAGCCGACCGGCGCCGCCCACCGGACCGCCGGCAGTACGACGACGCACACCTCGGAGAGGAAGGACCACCGAGGCGCTCGACAGGGTCGCCTTGTCCGCCGGGAGTGCGGCCATGTTCGGCACGGAGGCGCGGAAGGCAGGGAAGGAGTCCCGGCCGCGCACCTTGCCGAACACTGCCACCAGGAAGACGACACCCGGTGCACATCGGCAGGCCGGCGCCACGTACCGCATGACGGTCACTCAGCTGGGGTCTCGATCAGCGCCAGGGGGTGCAGGCCGTGCGACCGGCGGCGATGCAGCATGTCCGGCGCACGCTGTACCCGACCCACTTCGTCTCGTCCCAGCAGGTCTCCGCGGCAGCGGAGGCCGTGGGCAGCAGCTTGGCGAGCAGGCGGTCGCCCAGGTTGTTGAGGGAACGGATCATGAGATTCTCCTCTGTCGAGCCGTACGGCGTCATCGACACCGACTGTCTGCCGGGCGTTGAGCGCCTCGTCCGTGCGTCATTCCGAGCCGCCGGAGTCGGTGATCATTGCTTGTGGCGCCTGCACCGTAAACCGGACCAAGATCGGAGAATAATGGGGGAGATCGCCATGTCAGGCGGTTCCGCTTCAACAGCTTATGATCTTGACATTAGCCCGCGGAGTGCTGACGACCAGGTCTACGCGTCCCTAAGGTTAATTTCGGACAGGCCCCTCTGATTCCTGTCACGGAGAATTCTCTCCGCGGCGACGGCCTTCTGCGGCACTCCCGGATCCCGCGCCCGGCGCAGCCGGCAGGACGGCGTCGGCCGTGCCGGCGCGGCATGCGCCGTCTCCCGCGCGCCGTCTCCCGCGCCGTTTCCCGCGCGCCGGCTTCAGCCGGCCGGGTCGAGGGCGAGTGGCGCCCGGCCGGGCACATGCCCCACAAGGACCTGTCCGGACGCGGCTCGGTCAGGTGAGGGCGTTGAAGCCCGCCCGGAGGTGGCTGAGGCGTTGGGAGAGGTCGGACATCGGGCCTGAGAGGCTGGGGTCGTTGGCCTTGCGGACCAGCTCGCTGACCCGGGCGAGCTCGTCCTCGACCGCGGTGAGGCGTCTGGACAGCTCGGGGAGGACGGCCGCCTGGTCGTCGGCGTCGCCGGGGGGCAGCTCGGCGGAGAGGCGTTCGCGGAGCATGGAGGCCTGCTCGGCCAGGCGGCGGTTCATGTTGTAGAGCTCGACGAACACCGCGACCTTGGCCCGGAGCACCCAGGGGTCGAACGGCTTGGTGAGGTAGTCGACCGCGCCGGCGGCGTAGCTGCGGAAGGCGTAGTCGGGGGCGCTGTCGACCACGGTCAGGAAGATGATCGGGATGTTGCGCGTGCGTTCGCGGCGCTTGATGTGGGAGGCGGTCTCGAAGCCGTCCATGCCGGGCATGCGCACATCCAGCAGGATCAGCGCGAACTCGGTGTTGAGCAGGGCTTTGAGCGCCTCCTCGCCGGACCTGGCCCGGATGGGTATCAGATCGAGGGAGCTGAGGATCGCTTCGAGCGCGATCAGGTTCTCCTCCCGGTCGTCCACCAGGAGGATCTTGGCTCGGTCCGGCATTGATCACGCCCCTTCGTCGGAGTCGCCTGCTGGCTTGCCCCGGGTGAGCCAGCCGCGCAGGCGTTCCAGCAGGCGGTCGACGTCCACGGGTTTGGGCACGTAGTCGGAGGCGCCGGACGCGATGCTTTTCTCCCGGTCTCCCTGCATGACCTTAGCGGTAAGCGCGATGATCGGCAGGTCGGCGAACTGGGGCATCCGCCGGATCGCGGACGTGGTGGCCCAGCCGTCCATCTCGGGCATCATGATGTCCATCAGGACCAGCGCGACGTCCTCGTTGCGTTCGAGCTGCTCGATGCCCTCCCGGCCGTTCTCGGCGTAGACCACCGTGGAGCCGTACCGTTCGAGGACGCTGGTCAGGGCGAAGACGTTGCGGATGTCGTCGTCCACGATCAGGATCTTGGCTCCGGTCAGCGGATCGTCGCCGCCCTTCCACGCCGGGCCCTCGTTCTGCGGGAAGTGCGAGACCGGCAGTTCCTCCGGCAGCGCCAGCTCCGGAAGGTCGTCGGGCTCCTCCAGCACTCCGATGAGCGTCTGGTTGCGCGGCGAGGAGTTCGGCGCGGCCGCCCCGCCGTCGCGCGAGGACAGCGGCCCTCCGTAGGACGGCGGCAGGTAGAGGGTGAAGGTGCTTCCCTGCCCCACCTCGCTGACCACGTGGATCTCGCCGCCGAGCAGGCGGGCGATCTCGCGGCAGATGGACAGGCCCAGGCCCGTCCCGCCGTACTTGCGGCTCGTGGTGCCGTCGGCCTGGCGGAACGCCTCGAAGATGACCTCCAGCTTGTCGGCGGCTATGCCGATGCCGGTGTCCACCACCTCGAAGGCGAGGATGCCGTCGGCGCCGCGCAGGGTGTCGTCCACGAAGGCCACCGCGCGCTGGGCGTGGATCACGCGCAGCCGTACCTCGCCCTTGGGGGTGAACTTGATCGCGTTGGAGAGCAGGTTGCGCAGCACCTGCTGGAGGCGCTGCTCGTCGGTGCGGAGCTCCTGCGGGACCGACGAGTCCACCTCGACGGCGAACGACAGCCCCTTGTCCTGGGCCAGCGGTGCGAAGGTGGCCTCGAAGTAGTCGACGAGCTTGGGCAGGGAGATCTGCTGGGGGTGGATGTCCATCCGCCCGGCCTCGACCTTGGACAGGTCCAGGATGTCGTTGATCAGCTGGAGCAGGGCGGAGCCGGCGCCGTGGATGGTCCTGGCGAACTCCACCTGCTGGACGGTGAGGTTGCCCTCGGCGTTCTCGGTGAGCAGCTTGGCCAGCACGAGCAGGCTGTTCAGCGGGGTGCGCAGCTCGTGGGACATGTTGGCCAGGAACTCGGACTTGTAGCGCGAGGAGACCGCGAGCTGCTCGGCGCGTTCCTCCAGCGTGCGGCGGGCCTGCTCGATCTGGAAGTTCTGGATCTCGATGGCCCGGTTCTGCTTGGCCAGCAGCGCGGCCTTGTCCTCCAGCTCGGCGTTGGAGCGGCGCAGCTCCTCCTGCTGGCGCTGGAGCTCGTCGGAGCGTTCCTGCAGCTCGGTGGTGAGGCGCTGCGACTCGGTCAGCAGGTCCTCGGTCCGGGAGTTGGCGATGATCGTGTTCATCGTGACGCCGATGGTCTCGACGAGCTGGGTCATGAAGTCGTGGTGGACCTCGCCGAACTGGCTGAACGAGGCCAGCTCCACGACGCCCAGGACCTGGGTCTCGAACAGGATCGGCACCACGACGATCTGGGCCGGAACCGAGGAGCTGAGGCCGCTGTCCACGGTGAGGTATTGGGCGGGGACGCTCTCCAGGATGATCCGCTTGCCCTCGAACGCGGCCTGTCCCACGATCCCCTCGCCGACCGCGAAGCGGTTCCGGATCTTGGAGCCGGGGCGCGCGCCGTACCCGGCGATCATGAAGAGGTCGTGGTCGCCGGTGGGCTCGGCCAGGTAGAAGGCCCCGTAGTGGGCGGAGACCAGCGGGGTCAGCTCGCTCATGATCAGCTTGGCGACCTCCATCAGGTCGCGGTGGCCCTGCATGAGACGGGAGATCCGGGCCAGGTTGGACTTGAGCCAGTCTTGTTCCTGGTTGGCCTTGGTGGTGTCGCGGAGCACGGACACCATCGTGTTGATGTTGTCCTTGAGCTCGCCGATCTCACCCCCGGCGTCGACGGTGATGGAACGGGTCAGGTCGCCGGTGGCGACCGCGGTGGTGACCTCGGCGATCGCGCGGACCTGGGTGGTGAGGCGGCCCGCCAGCTCGTTGACGTTCTCGGTGAGGCGCTTCCAGATGCCCTCGGCGCCCTCGACGCGGGCCTGGCCGCCCAGCTTGCCCTCGGAGCCGACCTCGCGGGCCACTCGCGTGACCTCGGAGGCGAAGGAGGACAGCTGGTCGACCATGGTGTTGATGGTGGTCTTGAGGGCGAGGATCTCGCCCTGCGCGTTCACGTCGATCTTGCGGGTCAGGTTGCCGTTGGCGACGGCGGTGGTGACCTCGGCGATGTTGCGGACCTGGTAGGTCAGGTTGTTGGCCATGGAGTTGACGTTGTCGGTGAGGTCCTTCCAGACGCCGGAGACGCCTCGGACGCGGGCCTGGCCGCCGAGCTGGCCCTCGGTGCCGACCTCGCGGGCGACGCGGGTGACCTCGTCGGCGAACATCGACAGCTGGTCGACCATGGTGTTGAGGGTGTCCTTGAGCTGGAGGATCTCCCCTTGGGCGTCCGCGGTGATCTTCTTGGACAGGTTGCCCTGGGCCACCGCCGTGGAGACGGCCGCGATCTGCCGGACCTGGGTGGTCAGGTTGTTGGCCATGACGTTGACGTTGTCGGTGAGGTCCTTCCAGGTGCCGGAGACGCCGCGCACCTGGGCCTGGCCGCCGAGCTGGCCCTCCGACCCGACCTCGCGGGCGACCCGGCTCACCTCGGAGGCGAAGGAGGACAGCTGGTCGACCATGGTGTTGATGGTGGTCTTGAGCGCGAGGATCTCGCCCTGCGCGTCCACGTCGATCTTGCGGGTCAGGTCGCCGGTGGCGACCGCGGTGGTGACCTCGGCGATGTTGCGGACCTGGTAGGTCAGGTTGTTGGCCATGGAGTTGACGTTGTCGGTGAGGTCCTTCCAGACGCCGGAGACGCCGCGCACCCGGGCCTGGCCGCCGAGCTGGCCCTCGGTGCCGACCTCGCGGGCGACGCGGGTGACCTCGTCGGCGAACATCGACAGCTGGTCGACCATGGTGTTGAGGGTGTCCTTGAGCTGGAGGATCTCCCCTTGGGCGTCCGCGGTGATCTTCTTGGACAGGTCGCCCTGGGCCACCGCCGTGGACACCGCCGCGATGGCGCGGACCTGGGTGGTCAGGTTGCTCGCCATGACGTTGACGTTGTCGGTCAGGTCCTTCCAGACGCCGGAGACGCCGCGCACCTGGGCCTGACCGCCCAGCTCGCCCTCGGTGCCGACCTCGCGGGCGACGCGGGTGACCTCCTCGGCGAACGCCGAGAGCTGGTCGACCATCGTGTTGACGGTGTTCTTCAACTCGAACATCTCGCCGACCGCGTCGACGGTGACCTTACGGCTCAGGTCGCCCCTGGCGACCGCCGTGGTGACCAGCGCGATGTCGCGGACCTGGGCGGAGACGCGGCTGGACATGGTGTTCACGGCCTCGGTGAGGTCACGCCAGCTGCCCGACATGCCCCGCACGTTCGCCCGGCCGCCCAGACGGCCCTCGGTGCCCACCTCGCGCGCCACGCGCGTCACCTCGGAGGTGAACAGGGAGAGCTGGTCGACCATGCCGTTGATCGCCTTACCGAGGCGGCGCACCTCGCCCCGTGCCCGGCGGTCGAGGTCGATGCGCCGGGACAGGTCTCCCTTGGCCACCGCGTCGATCACGTCGGCCGCGCCGGTGACCGGCCCGACCAGGGCGTCGATCAGCGAGTTCACCGAGTCGACGCTCTCGGCCCAGGAACCCACGCCCGGACCCGCGGTGAGGCGTTCGCTGAACCGGCCTTCCTTCACCACCTCGCGGCGGACCCGGTGCAGCTCGTTGGCCAGGTGCTCGCGGCGGTCGGCGACCTCGTTGAGCAGCAGGCGGATCTCACTGAGGATCCCGGGAGGAGCGTGCGGCACCCGACGGCGGAAGTCACCATCGCGCCAGGTGATGAGTGTCTGAAGAATCGGCTTCAGATCCGATTCGCTGTAACGTCGCTCCTCGACGTCGGGCACGGTATTGGCCGTGGTCATGAGACCTCCTTGACTCCCGGGGGGCGCAGCCGCGAGTCATCCCAGTCTGTCACGGTGCGGAACCCGCAGTCCCGCCTTCGATTTACCCCATGGCAGCGTGAAGTGTGGTAGGCACGGAACAGTGACCAATGCTCCCCGAGCCGTCCTGGCTGCGACGTTCGCCCCAGGAGACACGGCCGTCCCTGCCGCCCGGCGGTTCACCGTAGAGGTGATGACCGCCTGGGCCGCCACGTCCGTGCTGGCCGTGGCCGAGCAGCTGGCGGGGGAGCTCGTCGCGCAGGCGGCCCAGGCGCCGTTCGAGGTCGTATGGAGCCACCTGGAGGACGGCGTCCAGGTGGAGGTCCGCCAGAAGGGCGTCCCCGGAGGCGTCCCCGCCGGCCCCACCGTGCCGGTCGACGAGTGGGGCGTCACCTTCTCCGGCGAGCACCACACCCACTGGGCGCGGCTGCCGCTGCCCGGCTCCGCCGAGCGGACGGCCGCGGAGTGGTCCACGGAGGAGCCGAGCCGGGGACCGATCTGGATGGGCTTCCTCGCCGACGCCAGCGACCTGCTGGCCGGCACCCTCGACCCGGACATGGTGCCGGCGATCATCTCCCAGATCGTCGTTCCCCGTCTGGCCACCTGGTGCGCGGTCTACACCTGGAGCGGCGACGGCGGCCCGCAGCGCCCGGCCTACCTGTGGCACACCGACGAGCGGCGCATCGACGAGCTGCGCGAGGAGCTCGCCACGGCCCAGATCCCGCAGGCGGGCGGCTCCATGCAGCTCGGCGACTCGCAGATGCTCATCATCCCGCTGCTCGCGCGGGGACGGGCGCTGGGGGTGATGTGCCTGGGACGGCCGGACCGTTTCGCCGAGGACGCCTTCCAGTACGCCGAGGACATCGGCCGCCGCGCGGCCCTCGCGATGGACAACGCCCGGCTCTACGCCACCCAGGCGGCGGCCAACCGGGCGCTGCAGCGCAGCCTGCTGCCCCCCAACGAGCCGGGCGAGATCCCGGGGCTCGACCCCGCCGTGGTCTACGAGCCGGCCGGGGAGACCAACGAGGTCGGCGGTGACTTCTACGACCTGTTCGCGGCCGGGGACGACTCGTGGCGCTTCGCGGTCGGCGACGTCTGCGGCACCGGCCCCGAGGCCGCCGCGGTCACCGGTCTGGCCCGCCACACCCTGCGGCTGCTCGCCAGGGAGGGGTACGGCGTGGCGGCCGTCCTCGACCGCCTCAACCAGGCGATCCTGGACGAGGGGGAACGGGCCCGCTTCCTGACCCTGCTGCACGGCGAGATCAAGCCCGTGCCCACCGGGCTGGACGTGTGGATGGTCTCCGCCGGCCATCCCGAGGCGCTGCGGCTGCGGCCCACGGGCGTCGTGGAGACGGTGGTGACCTCCCAGTCGCTGCTGGGGGTCTTCCCCGAGGCGACCTTCAAGGCCGAGGTCGTCCACCTCGACCCCGGTGACGTCCTTCTCGCGGTGACCGACGGGGTGACCGAGCGGCGTCAGGGCGGACGGCTGCTCGACGACGACGGAGGACTGGCCAAGCTGTTCGCCGAGTGCGTGGGCCTGTCGGCGCGGGCGGTCGCCGAGCGGATCCGCCGGGCCGTCCAGGACTTCGCCCCCGAGCCGAGCGCGGACGACATGGCGATCGTGGTCCTGCGCGCCCGGTAGCGCCCGGGGCCGCGCGGGCTCCGTCGCCCGGCGGCCGCCGGGCCGCTAAGCCTCGGTCCTGATGTGCTTGCGCGCGAATTCGAGCTGGGCCGACATCTGCGCGATCCGCTCGGAGACGACCAGGGAGCCGTGGCCCGCGTCGTACCGGTAGACCGAGTGCTCGTGGCCGCGCTCGGCGAGCCGGGACACGTAGGTCTCGATCTGCCCGATCGGGCAGCGCGGGTCGTTCTCCCCGGCCAGGATCAGCAGCGGCGCCTCGACCTGGTCGACGTAGGTGATCGGCGAGCAGTTCGCGTAGCGCTCCGGCTGCTCGCCGGGGGAGCCGCCGAGCAGCGCGCGGTGATAGGCCCGCAGCGCCTCGGTCTCCTCCTCGTAGGTGGCCAGATGGTCGGCGATGGGCACCGTGGCGATGCCCGCCGCCCACACCTTGGGCTGGGTGCCCAGGCCGAGCAGCGTGAGGTAGCCGCCCCAGGAGGCGCCGGACAGCACGAGCCGTTCCGGGTCGGCGATGCCGCGGTCGACCATGACGTCCCTGACCGCGGCGACGTCGGACAGTTCGATGTGCCCGACCTCCCCCACCAGGGCGTCCCGCCAGGCCGAGCCGTAGCCGGTGGAGCCCCGGTAGTTGACCCGCACGACCGCGAAGCCCAGGTCCACCCACGCGGCCACCTGCGGCACGAAGGAGTCGTCGTCCTGCGAGGTCGGCCCGCCGTGCAGCAGGAAGATCGTGGGGAACGGTCCCGAGCCACGCTCGGGCCGTGACACCAGGGCGTGGATGCGCCCGCCGGGGCCCTCCACGTCCACGTCCTCGACCGGGACGGACGGCGGCGAGATCGGGCCGCCGTGGTTCATCACCACGTGGCCGTTGCTCGACCGGATCACCGGCGGGTGGGCGCCGCTGGACCAGGAGTACTCCACCGAGCCGTCGGGGCGGGGCGTGGCGGCGTCGATCACGCCGTGCTGGGTCTCGATCGGGAAGAGCCTGCCGCCCGCCAGGTCGTAGCGGTGCAGGTGGGTACGGCCCCGGTTGGCCCGGACGACGAGCAGCGAGCGGCCGTCGCCGTACCAGTCGGCGGTGATCTCACCGGGGTCGCGCAGCCAGATCTCCCGCTGCTCGTCGCTCTCGGGGTCCCAGACCAGCGGCTCGCGGCGGCCCCTGCGCTCGTGCAGGGTCAGCAGCCGGCGGTCGCCTTGGACGGGCGCGAAACGCAGGCCGAGGACACCCTTGCCGGAGCCGTCGTGCAGGTCGCCGACGGTGTCGCCGTTCTGCCGGAGCACCCGCAGCGCGGGGTGCCGGGAGTCGCCGTGCTCGCTGTGGCTGATCGCGATCAGCGAGCCGTCCAGGGACATGGCGGCCACGGAGGCGGCCTCGGCGTGCTCGTAGATCGGCCGGGTGGACCCGCCCGGCCGTACGACATGGATCTGGAAGCCCTCGCCGGGCCTGGCGACGCCTATCGCGGCCTCGCCCGTGGCGGACAGCGCGATCCCCGCCGGGTAGCCGGGGGCGAGGTCGATCGGCTCGTCGGGGCCGCCGGTGAAGGGCTGGCGCATCCAGCGGCCCCACTCGTCGCCGTCGGTGTCGGAGAACCACCAGATCCACTGGCCGGTGGGGTCGATCGTGCCGTGGGAGGTGCCCTTGGGCCGGGCGGTCGCCTGGCGCATCGATCCCGCCGCCCGGTCCCAGGCGTAGACCTCCCAGGCGCCGGAGGCGTTGCTGCGGTAGACGGCGCGGGCCGGAGCCTGACGCGCCCACACGGGCAGCGTCACGCGTGGCGCACGGAACCTGGCCTGCCAGCGCTCCTCCGCCTTCATATGGCGCTTCCCTCCGTCAAGGCATTCGCTTCACGCGTCCAGGCGCGGGCTCGCTGGATTGCCGTCCAGTATGTCGCTTCCGCCACCAATTTGCTTAGTTAATGTGTGGGAATTTCGGACTAAATACCACTTCAGTAACATGCGTCCCGAAGGTAGCTGTCAAGCGCAAGGCTTGATCAGGGGGCGGGTTGAAAGATAGACATACGGAAAGAAGCGGTCACGTTGCTTGTTTCCGGTAGTTTCATGATCTTTCTTCGCATAACTTCCGGCTCGGTGTGCCAGGCGCTCGGTCCCATTCCCACGACGGCCTCGATTGCCCCGTGTCCCAGCGTCATCCCGAACTCGTGGACGCTCCGCCCGGTCTCCACGAAGTGGCCGCTCAGGCTCTCCGCGACCCTCCGCTCCTTCGACTCGTCCACCGAGAGCAGCCCCAGCCGCTCCACCAGCGGTTCGAGGTGCCGCGAGGTGGGCGTGACCACGACCAGCACGCCGTCGTCCTTGAGCACCCGGGCGAACTCCGCCCCGTTGCGGGGGGCGAACACGTTGAGGACCACGTCGACCGTACCGTCCCCGACGGGCAACGGCCGCCACACGTCGGCCACCACCGCCCCCAGTCGGGGGTGCGCCCGCGCGGCCCGCCTGATCGCGTGCTTGGACACGTCCAGCGCGATCCCGACGGCTCCCGGGAGCCGGTCGAGCGCCCCGGCGAGGTAGTGTCCCGTCCCCGCGCCCGCGTCCGCGACCACCTTCGCGCCGGTACGGCAGGCGCCGGCGACCGCCTCCGCCAGGGGACCGAAATACCCCGCCCCGAGGAACGCCTCCCTCGCCGCCACCATGGCCGTGCTGTCCGCCGTGCCGGGTGCCTGGGAACCGGTCAGCAGGCTGACATATCCCTGTCTGGCGATGTCGAAGGCATGGCCCTGAGCGCAGCGGAGAACCCGGTCGCCAAGGTCGAATCCGGCTCCGCAGACCGGGCAGATGAGGTATTCGACGATGTCTGTGAGGCCCACCGGATAACCAACTAACTGAAGATCGTCTTTGTCGGCGCAGGCATTCGCAGGCCGGCACAGCTAGAAACGGCCCCGAGCCGGTGTTCTCGCACCGGTCCAAGGCCTTGATCAAGCATCCTGACAGGACCAGGAGACAGATCCATGCTCGACCCTACCGCCGCCCACGCCTGCCACGAACGGCCACGTCCGGTGGCGTGGTGTACACGTATCTGGGGCCGAGGCCGAGGGTGATGCCGGGATCAGGGTGGCGTCGGGGTCGTTCGCCGTCAACCGGCGCGGCGCCGTGTTGGGGTGGAAGGTCAAAAGCGCGGCGAGGGTGGGTGGGTGGCCGGGGGCCGTTTCTTCTGTGCGGGCCGGTGTCTCGTGGCCTGGGGGCGGTTCAGGAGGGGCTGGCCGATGGGCGGGTGGGAAGGTCTGGTGAGGGGGCAGTGGTGGACTGGGCGAGGCAGGGCGGGCGCCGATGAGCCCCGCAAGCGGTAGTGATCAGGGTTTTTCCTTGATCTGTTGGGATTGGGCATGCTATAGGACGTCCAATCCCAACAGATCAAGGAAAAACCCCGCAGCGCCCTCTCTTTCGCCCGCGCAGCGGGGAGCATTCCGTACGGCGTGGCACGAAAGAGTCGGCCCTGGGCCAGTCCGCTCACCCCTCGCTGCGCTTTTGACCTTCCACCCCGGTATGGCGCCGCGCGGATGGGCTGGTCCCGGGCCACTCCACCTACCTCTCGCCGCGCTTTTGACCTTTCACCCCGTACGGCGTCGCACGAAAGGGCCAGCCCCAGGCCACTCCACCCACCCTTCGGTGCGCTTTTGACCTTCGACCCCGTACGGCGCCGCGCGGATGGGCTGGTCCCCGGCCACCCCCTGGGGCGGAACGGGGGTGAACGGGCACCGCTACCGCCGCCCGCCACAGGTGGAACCCGTCCACCACATCCGTGGACGCAACCCCACGTGTGCGGCCGCGACCGCGTCAGGCGCGACCGCGTCAGGAAGGAGATCGGCCCTTCCGAGGGCACCGAGGAGTACCTGATCACGATCTATCCCGGGACGGGCGGGAAGGCGGTCGTCCAGCGGGGTTAGCGAGATGCAAGGACGTTCCAAGTCGCCGGTCCTATAACTCGGAGGCATGAGGAAGAGTTCTTTGATCGGCGGGTTGCTGGCGTCCGTGCTCGTGGCGGGCCTGCCGGCGGCCGCCGACGCCGCCGTGAGCCCAGCCGCGAAAGCCACCGTGACCGCCGCCGTGAGTGCCGGCGCGACCGCCCCCGCGGGGGCGAAGCACCACTGGGGGCCGGTGCGGTCGGCCGCCGGGCATTCCGGGCACGCCGTGGCGGATGTGTGGATCACGGACTTCAGCGCCGAGACGTTCGCCGTGTCGGGCACGCTCCGCGACCGTGACCCCCACCGTGACCACTGCGCCTACATCCGCGCCAGGTTCCACTACACCGGCGGCGGCACCGGCTGGGCGCGGCCGCGCTCGACCTGCGGCCCGAGCGGTGCGTTCAGGCTGTCCTCCGACGGGGAGATCACCCGGGTGGACGTCAGGGTCTGTGTCCTGGACCGTGGCAGGCGCACGACCTCCTCCTGCCACGTCGACGTCATCCGGGCGGAGGACATCGCCAACTGGCCTCGCTAGCCGGGGCCCGCGATCGCGGGGGGAGAACCGGGCGGGAATCGTCCGGCAGGGGGAGGCGGCCATGGCCGGTCGGTCAGCCGGCCGGCCGGTCGGGCTCCGCCCGGGGGATCAGGTGGTCTGCCGGACCTGCTGGAGGAAGGCGGCGTTGGAAGGGGTCTCCCGGAGCCTGTCGGTGAGCAGTTCCAGGGCCTGCTGCTTCTCCAGGCCGCCGAGGGTACGGCGCAGGCGCCAGGTGAGCTGGTGCTCCTGCGGGTCGAGCAGGATCTCCTCGCGGCGGGTGCCGGAGGCGTCGAGGTCGACGGCGGGGTAGAGGCGCTTGTCGGCCAGCGCGCGGCTGAGGCGCAGCTCCATGTTGCCGGTGCCCTTGAACTCCTCGAAGAGGTTGTCGTCCATCCGCGAGCCGGTCTCGACCAGGGCGGTGGCGAGGATCGTCAGCGAGCCGCCGTCACGCAGGTTGCGCGCGGCGCCGAAGAAGCGGCGCGGGGGGAGCAGGGCCGCGGCGTCGAGGCCGCCGGCGAGGGTGCGTCCGCCGCCGGGGGCGAGGTTGTTGTAGGCGCGGCCCAGGCGGGTCAGGGAGTCGAGCAGGACGACGACGTCGTGCCCGCTCTCGGCGAGGCGCTTGGCGCGCTCGACGGCGAGTTCGGCGAGGGCGGTGTGGTCGCGGTCGGGGCGGTCGAATGTGGACGCGGCGACCTCGCCGTGGATGGACTCGCGCATCTCGGTGACCTCCTCGGGGCGCTCGCCGACGAGCACGACCATGAGGTGACAGTCCGGATGGTTGCGCGTGATCGCGGCGGCCAGGTCCTGCAGGACCATGGTCTTGCCCGCCTTCGGCGGGGCGACGATCAGGCCGCGCTGGCCCTTGCCGATCGGCGCGAACAGGTCGATGACCCTGCTGGTCACCGACTCGGTCTCCAGACGGAGCCGCTCGCGCGGGTGGATCGGCGTCATGTCGGCGAAGTCGGGCCTGTTCCGCCAGTCGGTGGAGCCGTTGACGCTCTCCACCTCGGCCAGCCTCTCGTACGGCTTGCGCGTGGTGGCGACGACGTGGTCGCCGGGACGCAGGCCGTACTGCCTGATCTGGGCGTGGGGCACGCGCACGTCGTCCACCCCGGGGAGGTAGCCGTGGGTGCGTATGTAGCCCGTCTTGTCGCGGACGTCGAGCAGCCCGGCCACGGTCTCCAGGTAGGCGTCGCTCTCGCGAGGACGCGGAGGGCGTGCGGCACGTGGCCGCTTCTTGGTGGTGGTTTCGATGGTCATGAGTGACCTTTCACAGGCGAAAGGTCGTGACTGACCTTTCGGGGGAAGAAACCGCATGCCTGAGAAGGCGCGGTAAGAAAAGGTGGAAAATGGAGCGGATCATCGCACGTGGCCTAGCCGACAGTGCGTCACGCTCGCTACCACAGTAGCATCGTCAATCCGTATCAAGCAGGAGACCGGATGCCACATCAGTCCATAACAGTCGCAGGCGTGGAAGTGTTCCCGCTGTGCGACGCCGTGGGGCCGATGGGCGCCTCGATCCGGCGGCCACTGCCGGAGATGTTCCCCGGAGGCTGCCACGGGGGGTCCGACGAGTGGATCCTGCACTTCCACTGCTACCTGCTCCGTGACGCGGCGGGCAGGACCGTGCTGGTGGACACCGGGATCGGCCCGGAGGACTCGCCGGCGGCGAGCTGGGCGCCGGTCCCCGGAGCGCTCGGGTCCGAGCTCGCGCGGGTGGGGGTGCGCCCCGAGGAGGTGGACGCGGTGGTCATCACGCATCTGCACAGCGACCACGCGAGCGGGGCCGTGATCGGCGGGGTGCCCGTGTTCGCCAACGCCCGGCACGTCTTCCAGCGCGCCGAGGTCGACGCGGCCGCCGAGGAGGTCCTGGCCCAGGTCGTCCGGCCGCTGGGCGAGCGGGTGCAGGTGGTCGACGGCCAGGCGGACGTGCTCCCCGGCATCCGGGTGTTCCACACGCCGGGGCACACCCCCGGCCACCAGGTCGTCCAGGTGGGCGAGCTGGTGCTGACCGGTGATGTGGTGCTGCATCCGACGCAGCTGGCCGACCCGAGGGTGACCTACCTCTACGACAGCGACCCCGAGCTCGCCGTCGCGACGCGGGTGGAGCTGCTGGAGCGGGTCAGGGCCGCGCGGGGGATGATCGCCACCGCCCACTTCGCCGAGCCCTTCACCGTGCTCCCCCCGCGTGACCCCGGCGGTCCCCGCGTGACCTCGACGGTCTCCGCCTGAGCCCGGCGCTCCCCGCGTGACCCCGGCGGGCCCCGCCTGAGCCCGATGGCCCCCGCCTGAGCCCGGCGGGCCCCGCGGGACCCCGACGGTCCCCGCGTGACCCCGGCGGCGGTCCGGGGCCTCTTCCCTCCTAGCCGCCCGGCTGGGTGGACAGCAGCAGGCGCCGGGCCTTGCCCCGGTAGCGGAGGACCTGGACCGCGCCCAGCGCCCAGATCGGATACTGCACGGCGAAGGCCCAGCGGAACGCGTCCAGGTCGGTCTCCCCGATCAGTTCGAGGGTGATGCCGACCAGGGCGATCACCGACACGGACGCGACGAACCCGCCGCCGTTCACGATGCCGGTGGCCGCGCCGATCCGGGCGGCCGGGTTGAAGGTCCTGGCGTAGTCGAAGCCGATCATCGACCCCGGTCCGTTGGCCGCGAGCACCACCACGAGCAGGACGAGCAGCCAGAGCGGCGCCCGGCCGGGCCAGGCCAGTACGGCGGTCCACGCCCCGGTGGTGGTGCCGATCACGATGAGCACCATCCGGGAGCGGTGGAACGGGAACCGGCCGGCGAGGTAGCCGAGCAGCGGCCCGCACGCCATGCCGCACAGGGTAAGCGTGGACAGCAGCACACCCGCCGTGGACGGGTCGAGCCCCTGTCCCTGGACCAGGAACGGATAGCCCCACAGCAGCAGGAACGCGGCCGCCGAGCACTGGGTGGCCGCGTGGGTCCACATGCCCAGGCGGGTGCCGGGCTCGGCCCAGGCGGCCTTCAGGCTGGGAGGTCCGTCCGTCCGCGCCGGGCGGGCATCGCGCAGCACCGTGAGCAGCAGGATCACCGACAGCACGCCCAGGCCGGCGGCGCCCATGAAGGTGGGCGTCCAGCCGTACGTGTGGAGGGAGTGGATCAGGGGCACCGCCGAGGCGATCGCGCCGAGCTGCCCGATCAGGCCGGTGAGCTGGACCATCACCGGGTTGCGGTGGGCGGGGAAGTGGAGGTTGACCAGCCGGATCACGCTGATGAACGTCATCGCGTCGCCGCAGCCGATCAGCGCCCGGCCCGCGACCCCGGGGAGCAGCCCCTCGGACAGCGCGAAGACCAGCTCGCCGCAGGCCATCACGGCGGCGCCGGCGACCAGCATGCGCTTGGACCCGATCCGGTCGACGAGGACTCCGACGGGCACCTGCATGGCCGCGTAGACCAGGATCTGCAGCATCGCGAGCGTGGAGAGCCCGGCCGCGCCGATGCCGAGCCTCGCGGCGGCCTCGATGCTGGAGACGCCGAGGGACTGGCGATGGAAGATCGCGATGACGTAGGCCAGTACACCCGTGGCCCAGAACATCACTGCCGTGGACCGTGGTGTCATGGGCTAAATATTACTTTTAGGGGTTTTATGGGATGTGTTGGGGTGGTCATGAGGTCCGGAGGCGGGTATATTCCCCGGCCCCCCGACGGTGAGGAGCATGGCGGCGAGGGGTGAGGGGCATGGCGGCTCCGCCCGCGCTCACCGGTGGGGATAGCGCATGAGCAGGCTGGCGTGGACGTCCTGGTCGCCGATCGCGGCGTAGGTGTGCGGGACGTCCGAGCGCCACGTGAGATGTTCTCCCGGTCCGGCCCGGAGCGGCGCGTCCTGCGGGCCGGCGCTCAGCACCCCGGCGAAGACCGTGATGTGCTCGGTGACACCCTCATGATGGGCCGGCGAGACCTGGGTGGCCCCGGCCGGGATCGTCAGCCGGTAGAGCTCGTAGGTGACGGCCTCATCCTCGAAGACCTGGAGCAGCACGCCCTCGACGGCGGTGCCGCGGATGACGGGGCCGGTGCCCACGGCCAGCGCCAGAGGCACGCCGAGCTGGGCGGTGACCGCCCAGAGCGTCTCCAGGGTGGGGTTGCGGGTGCCGTTCTCCAGGCCGGAGAGCGTGGCCTTGCCGACGCCCGCGCGCCGGGCGAGTTCGGAGAGCGAGATGCCGCGTTCCTCCCTTAACCTGCGGATTCGCTGACCTACGTCCGGTGTTCCGATGTCCCGGGCGGGACGGGGGCTTTGTGTACCGGAGTCCATGAGGCTATCGTGCAGCATGCCGACCGTTCCGTTTACGGAACGGCTGTCGGCGCGCGGGACGGGCGCGGCAGGTGGCGGACGCTCCGGGCCGATCGAAGGCTTCCGGGAGGCGCGGAGAGATTTCCCGAGAAGCACGGAAGGGACGACAGGGATGACACGCCTTCTTCAACCCGTGCTGGCAGGGGTGGTGACCGCGCTGGTCGGTTTCGCCAGCTCCTTCGCCGTGGTTCTGGCCGGGCTCCGGGCGGTGGGCGCCGACCAGCGGCAGGCCGCGTCCGGCCTGCTCGCGCTCTGCCTGGCCAACGGCGTGGTGGCGATCTGGCTGGGCCTGCGGCAGCGCGTGCCGATCACCATCGCATGGTCCACGCCCGGGGCGGCGCTGCTGGTCGCGACCGGCGCCGTGGAGGGCGGCTTCCCCGCCGCGGTCGGCGCGTTCGTGGTCTCCGGCCTGCTCATCACCGCCGCGGGGCTCTTCCCCCCGCTGGGACGCTGGATCGCGGCCATCCCCACCCCGATCGCCGGAGCCATGCTCGCCGGAGTCCTGCTCAACCTGTGTGTCGCGCCGGTCAGGGCCCTCGGCGAGGTGCCGCTGATGGCCGGTCCCGCCGTGCTCACCTGGGCGCTGCTGAGCCGCTTCGCCCGCAAGTGGGCGATCCCGGGAGCCCTGCTGGTCGCCGTCGTGGCCATCGCGCTGACCGGGCCCGGCCTGGGAACGGTGGACGTGCGCCCGGTGGCCGAGCTGACCGCCCCGTCCTGGAGCGTCGCGGCCATGATCAGTATCGCGTTCCCGCTGTTCCTGGTCACCATGGCCTCCCAGAACGTGCCGGGCATGGCGGTCCTCGCCGGGTACGGCTACCGCCCCCCGCTGCGCGGCATCCTCCTCGGCACCGGCCTGGCCAGCACCCTCGGCGCGCCTCTGGGCGGGCACGCGGTGAACCTGGCGGCCATCACCGCGGCGCTGGCCGCCGGTCCGGACGCCGACCCCGATCCGGGCCGCAGGTGGATCGCCTCGGTCACCGCCGGGGCCTCGATGATCGTCCTTGGCGTCGGCTCCGGCCTGGCCACCGCGCTCGTCCTGCTCTCCCCGCCGGTGCTCATCGAGGCCGTCGCGGGTCTCGCCCTGATCGGCGCGCTCGCCTCGGCGATCACCGCCGCCGTGGCCGAGCCGGAGGGCCGGGAGGCGGCGGTGGTCACGTTCGTGGTGACCGCGTCAGGACTGACCCTGCTGGGGGTGGGCGCGGCGTTCTGGGGACTGGTCGCGGGAGGAGCGATGACGTTCCTGCTCCGCGGGAGGAAGGCCCCGCGGACCGCACCCGGACGGAGCGCGCCCGAGGGGCAGACGCCGGGAGAGCCCCCGCCTGCGGAGACCGCGCCCGCGGAGGCCGGCGACAGGGAGGGCGCGGCCGGGGAGGGGACCCGGCTCAGCCCGCGGTGATCGTCGCGAGGTCCGGCCGGGCGGCTCGCCGGGCCACCGTGGTCGCGGACGCGTGTCGCCGCGCGGACCGTGGTCGCGGGCCTGGGCCACGGCCCCGTCGAACGTCCCGGACAGAAAGCCTCCGCCGGTACGGCATGCGTGCCGTACCGGCGGAGGTGTGGAGCGGGGGCGGGTTACCGGCCGTCCGCCGGGCGTCCGTGGCGACCGGCGACGAGCTGGTCGGTGCTGTGCTGACGGGGCACCTCGACCCGGGGGTGGGGCGCCGTCGTCTCGCCGCGGTCGTCGACACCGTCGCGGTCGCGGTCGACCCGCGGGTGGGCCGCCGTCTGGGCCCGGTCGTCGACGCCGTCGCGGTCGCGGTCGACCACGGGGGTCGCGGGGGCCGCCGGGTTCTTCTCCAGCTCGCGCTCAAGCGCCCGCTTCTCCTCCTCCAGGCGGGCGACACGGTCACGCGCCTCCATCCGGGAGCTGCGGAGCTTGCGGCGGTGCGTGGCGGAGCGGCGCATGCCACTGAACATGACCGCCAGCCCGAGCAGGAACAGCGCGCCGGTGACGGCGCCGGCGAAGAAGAACTCCAGCTGGGAGAGCTGAATCGTCTGGTCGAAGACCGTGAAAGACGCGGGGGTGGTGGCTGTGGCGGCCTCGTCCCAGGAGACCGCGACCACGGCCGCGCCCGCGAGTATGATCAGGAGGAGTCCCAGAACTATCATGTGACCTCATCTCGGGCTGCGTCTGTTGTCGTAAACCGCTGCTGCCCCGCAACCGCGGGATTATTCACCGCCCGCGGGCGGTTGGCAGGAAACGTGGCGGAGATCGATGTCGTGGTCATCGGGGCGGGGCAGGCAGGGCTGTCCAGCGCCTACTTCCTGAGCAGGGCCGGAGTCGATTTCGTGGTCCTCGACCGCTCCCCGCGTCCCGGCGGCGCATGGCAGTTCCGCTGGCCGTCCCTGACCCTCGGCGCGGCGCACCGCGTGCACGACCTTCCCGGCCTGCCGATGGGCGCCGCCGACACCACCCGGCCCTCGTCGGAGGTCGTCTCCGAATACTTCGCCGCCTACGAGCGGGCGTTCGGGCTGCCGGTGCGCCGCCCGGTCGCGGTGCGGGCGGTCCGGGAGGGCGTGGGAGGGCGGCTGCTGGTGGAGACCTCGGCCGGCGACTGGTCCCCCCGCGCGCTGATCAACGCCACCGGCACCTGGGATCGCCCCTTCTGGCCGCGCTATCCCGGCCAGGAGACGTTCCTCGGCCGGCAGCTGCACACCGCCGACTACGTCACCCGGGAGGAGTTCGCCGGCAGGCACGTCGTGGTGGTCGGTGCGGGGGCCTCGGCCATCCAGCTCCTGATGGAGATCGCCGAGGTCGCCACGACCACCTGGGTGACCCGCCGGCCCCCGGTCTTCCGTGAGGGCCCCTTCGACGAGGAGGCGGGCCGCGCGGCCGTCGCCCGGGTCGACGCCCGGGTCCGTGCCGGGCTCCCGCCGGGCAGCGTGGTCGGGGCCACCGGCTACCCGGTGACGCCGCAGGTCGAGGCGGCCATGGCGGCCGGGGTCCTGGACCGCCTGCCGATGTTCGACCGGATCGTCCCCGACGGGGTGGCCTGGGACGGCGCGGCCGCCGGGCACCCCGGTCGGGTCAGGGCCGACGTGATCCTGTGGGCCACCGGGTTCCGGCCGGTCGTCAACCACCTGGCCCCGCTCCACCTGCGCGAGCCGGGTGGCGGCATCCGCGTCGAGGACACCCGGGCCGTCCTGGACCCCCGCGTCCACCTGGTCGGCTACGGCCCCTCCGCCAGCACCATCGGGGCCAACCGCGCGGGCCGTGCCGCCGTCCGGCACGTCCGCCGGCTCCTCGACGCGCCCGTCGCGGCTTAGAGCGGAAGAGGAGGAATGTCCGTGCCCCGCGCCCCGGGCTAGTGTTGGCGGACATGGACCGCACTCGCCTTTACCGCAACGGCGTCCTGGAGGCCGAGGGCTTCCCCATCGAGGACGTCTCCGACCACATCGGAGACCCGTCCGTCGTGGTGTGGTTCGACCTGTGCTCGCCCTCGCCCGCGGATCTGGAGAAGATCAGCGAGGAGCTCGGGCTGCACCGGCTCGCCGTCGAGGACGCCCTCCACAGCGACCAGCGGCCCAAGCTGGACACCTACGACAGCCACCTGTTCATCACCGTCTACGGTGCCAAGCTGGTGAGGAAGCGCCTCGAACTCACCGAGATATCGATCTTCGTCACCAAGAACGCCCTGGTCACCGTCAGGGAGAGCCCTCACTTCGACATCGACGGAGTGATCAGGCGCTGGGACGCCAACGGCGAGATGGCCAGGTACGGCGTGCCGTACCTGCTGCACGGCCTGCTCGACTACGTGGTGGACGGCTACTTCGACGTGCTGCAGGTGATCGACGACAAGGTCGAGGCGCTGGAGGACGACCTCTTCGAGGACAACGACGCCGACCGGGTGCACATCCAGCGTCAGACCTACGAGATGCGCAAGAGCCTGGTGCGGTTCCGGCGGCTGGCGGTGCCGATACGCGAGGTCGTGGGCAGCCTGCTCCGCAAGGGCGTGGAGATGCTGGATCCCGCGCTGACCCCCTACTATCAGGACCTCTACGACCACGCGTTGCGTGCCTCCGAGTGGACCGACTCCCTGCGGGAGCTGGTGGGCAACGTCCGGGAGGCCCACATCAACCAGCAGGGCTTCAGGCTCAACGACATCATGAAGAAGATCACGAGCTGGGCGGCCATCATCGCGGTGCCCACGATGATCACCGGGTACTACGGCCAGAACGTGCCGTATCCCGGATTCGGCCAGCCGCTCGGCTTCTGGACCTCCACCGCCGCCATCCTCGTGGCCTCGTCCATCCTCTATCTGATCTTCAAGAAGAGGGGCTGGCTCTAGCCCTCCCCGCCGAGGCGGAGACCCCGGCCGGCGGAGGTCTCCCGTCCGGGCGACGGAACTGTGAACGGCGCGTCACGGCGATCGATGTTAAACCAAGGGAATTGCGGGGATCAGTCATGTCTTGGCCTGTAATCCTTTGTGGAGGCATGGGTGAGCACGCGGGGGGTGGTCACTGTCGTTCTGGGTGCCGCGGTGATGTTCTCACTGGTGAGCCCGGCGGACAGCAAAACGAGAGCCGCTCCTGAGAGCCGGGCCAGAGTCGCTCCGCTCGACAATCCGCACGGCACCCGGCCGGGGCTGGCCCCGGTCCGGTTGGCGCGTGACAGGATCGCGGCGATCAGGCTGATCAAGAAGCTGCGGATCAGGGGGATGGGGCCCAAGACCGGCTACACACGGGCCCGTTTCGGCGCCAATTGGGCGGACACGGCGAGGGGCGTGCCGTACGCGCGCAACGGCTGCGGCACCCGCAACGACCTGCTCGCCCGGGACGGCGAGCAGGTGAGATACCGCCGGGGATCGGACTGCGTCGTCGTCGCGATGAGCCTGCGCGACCCCTACACGGGCAGGACGATCCGCTGGCGCAAGCAGCGGGCGGACCAGGTCCAGGTCGACCACGTGATCCCGCTGTCCTACGAGTGGAGGATGGGCGCCTCGCGCTGGCCGATGGCCAAGCGGGTGCGGATCGCCAACGACCCGCTCAACCTGATCCCCGTGTACGGCGACGCCAACCAGGCCAAGGGCGGCTCGGGCCCGGCCTCGTGGCTCCCGCCGCTGCGCCGGATCCGCTGCGCCTACGTCGTGCGCTTCGCCCAGGTCGCCCTGAAGTACGGCCTGCCGGTCACCAGGGCCGACAAGGCCGTCATGCTGGCCCAGTGCCGTTAGCCCGTGTCCCGCCGCCGGGGGCGCCCGGCGGGTGCCGTTCAGAAGCGCCGGAGCAGCGCCTGCTTGGCGACGGTGAACTCCTCCTCGGTGAGCACGCCGTCCCGGTGCAGGTCGCCGAGCTCGCGCAGGCGGCGCAGGAGCGCGTCCGGGTCGGCGTCGCCCGCGGCGGCGGGGGCCGCCGGTGCGGGGGCGTCGAGAGCGGGCTGTGGCTCCGCGGCGCCGGAGGGGTGCGGCAGCCGGGCGAGGACGGCGGCGACGAACAGCGCGGCCGCCCGGGTCTCCTTCTCCAGGCCCCACAGGACCAGGCAGTGCGGGTCGTGCTTGGGGGCCAGCTTGTGCACCGAGCCCCTGAGGTTGAATCGGAGGTGCCCGTTCTCCAGGCCGACGGACGGGATCCACTCCAGGCCGAGCAGGTCCTTCAGCGGGAACTGCTGGGAACCCGCCGACTTCTTGGCCCCTTCGACCGCCCAGTTCCACTCGATGCGGAACGACTCGCCGTCGAACGTCGCGGTGCCGTCGCCTCCCCCCACGGTCAGCGGCACGCCGGGGCCGGGCATCAGGTAGCGGTCGCTGGGCCCGTCGGGCACCTGCTCGATCACCAGGGCGTTGCGCACCTCGTCGACGAAGTACTCGGCGGCGCCGGTGCGGCCGGCGTCGACGGCCAGCTGGTAGGGGCAGGCCGAGTCGGAGATCCGCCCGCGCGAGGCCTGGGTGAACGGGTCGGCGCCCTCCCGTAGTCGTAGCCGCAGCCGCCCGCCCTTCTTGCCGGGCTCGTAGGCGATGCCGGCCACCGCGGCCAGCGGGACCGCCACCTCCCCCAGGAGCTGCCTCAGCTTGTGCACACCCCGATCGCGGCTGGGCACGATCCGCAGGATCTCGCCGTCGAACGTCCATGTCCCGTCCCGAACCATGACCTCCGCCATACCGGGATCTTACGGCGGTGGCCGCCGCCGGGCGGGCTTCCGTGCCATGCGGCCGGGCCGTGGGCCGGTTTCCGGTCGCGTCCCGAGGTCTTCTATCCTTCGAAGTCCATCCGCGACGACGTCCACCCGCGATCTGCAGGCGAAGGAAACCCCGTGAGCTTTTCGGCCCTGAACCTCGACGAGCTGACCGCGCAGCGCGATCGCGCCCTGCGCGACTACGAGGCGCTCGTCCAGCGAGGACTCTCCCTCGACCTCACCCGGGGCAAGCCGTCGGGCAGGCAGCTCGACCTGGCCTCCGCCCTGCTGGCCCTTCCCGGCGGGCACACCGCCGCGGACGGCACCGACTGCCGTAACTACGGGGGGCTGCAGGGCCTCCCCGAGATCCGGGAGATGTTCGGCGGCCTGCTGCAGGTGCCCGCCGGTCAGCTGATCGCCGCGGGCAACTCCAGCCTCTCGCTGATGCACGACTCCATCGTCCACGCCCTGCTCGGCCGGGTGCCGGGCGCCGAGCGCCGGTGGGTGGAGGAGCCGCGGATCGCGTTCCTGTGCCCGGTCCCCGGCTACGACCGCCACTTCGCCCTGTGCGAGCGGTTCGGCATCGAGCTCATCGCCGTGCCGATGACCGCCGAGGGCCCCGACATGGACGTCGTGGAGCGGCTCGTGCTCGAAGACCCCCAGGTCAAGGGGATCTGGTGCGTGCCGAAGTACAGCAACCCCAGCGGTGTCTCCTACAGCGACGAGACGGTGCGCCGCCTGGCGGCCATGCCCGCCGCCGCGCCGGACTTCCGGATCTTCTGGGACAACGCCTACGCCGTGCACCACCTCACGGACACGCCGGTGGAGATCGCCGACCTGCTGGCACTGTGCGCGGAGAGCGGCAACCCCGACCGCGCCTTCGTCTTCGGCTCCACCTCGAAGATCACCTTCAGCGGCGGCGGCGTCGCCTTCTTCGGCTCGTCCCCGGCCAACGTGGCCTGGCTGCTCGGGCACATGGCCAAGGGGACCATCGGCCCCGACAAGATCAACCAGCTCCGCCACGTGGAGTTCCTCCGCGACGAGGACGGCGTCCTGGAGCACATGCGCCGCCACCGGGAGCTGATCCGGCCGAAGTTCGACGCGGTGGACCTGATCCTCACCAAGGAGCTGGGCGGCACCGGCCTGGCGTCCTGGTCCAACCCCGCGGGCGGCTACTTCATCGGTCTCGACGTGCTGGAGGGCTGTGCGCGCCAGGTGGTGAGCCGGGCCGCGGAGGCGGGCATCGCGCTGACCCCCGCGGGCGCCACCCACCCGTACGGCGACGACCCCCGTGACAGCACCATCCGCATCGCGCCCACCTACCCGGAGCTGGACGAGGTGGAGCTCGCCATCGCCGGTCTGGCCGTCTGCGTGCGTCTCGTCGGGACCGAGAAGCTGCTGGAGCAGGCCCGATAGCCAGGTGACCGGGCCGCCGCCGGTGACGGCGGCGGCCCGGATCCGGACAGGTGGCCCAGTCGATCCGTTGGGTTTTGGCTCTTATAGGGGGACCGGCCCGCTTCCTAGGGTGTGAGCTGCACAGCGGGGTGTGAGCCGTACGGCGCTCACGGCGGCGAGGAGCGGGACGCGGTGACCGGCGTCCGCATCACCCGGCTCAGCGGTGATGACCAAGGAGCCACATGTCCAGCAGGATCCTCCCGCCCTCCGGCCCGCCACGGGTTCTCGCCCTGGCGCAGCTGACCAACGCCTTCGGCGACGGCGCGTACTACGTCTGCTCGGCGCTGTACTTCACCCGGATCGTGGGGCTCTCCCCGACCCAGGTCGGCTTCGCCCTGACTCTCGGCTGGGCCCTCGGGTCCGTGGCGGGGGTCCCGCTCGGGCATCTCGCCGACCGCTGGGGCGCCCGGGGCGCGGCCGCGCTGCTGGCCGTCGCGACCGGCGTGGCGGCCGGCTCGTTCCTGTTCGTCACGTCCTTCGCCCTGTTCGTCCTGGCCGCCTGCCTCTACACCTGCTGCCAGTGCGGGCTCGGGGCCGCCCGGCAGGCGCTGCTCGCCGGGCTGGTGGACAAGGCGCGGCGGACCGAGGTCCGGGCCCACCTGCAGGCGACGGTGAACGCGGGGCTGGCGATCGGCGCGGCGCTCGGCGGGCTGGCCCTGCACCTCGACACCCGGCAGGCGTATCTGGCGGTCTTCGCGATGGACGCCCTGAGCTTCCTGGCCTCCGCCCTGGTGCTGCTCCGGCTCCCGGCCGTGCCGCCCTCGCCCCCCGCCCCGGCCGGTGAGCCGGTCCTGGCGGTGCTCCGGGACAGGCCCTATGCCCTGATCTCCCTCCTCAACATGATCATGCTGCTCCACATGCCCCTCCTCAGCCTGGTGATCCCGCTGTGGATCGTCCAGCGGACCGAGGCGCCGAGCTGGACGGTCTCGGCGCTGCTGGTGCTCAACACGCTGAGCGTGGTGCTCTTCCAGGTGCGGGTGGCCCGGCGGGTGACCGGCCTGGGCACCGCCTCCCGGTCCGTACGGCAGGCGGGCCTGGTGATGCTCGCCTCGTGCGCGGTGTTCGCGCTGTCGGCGGCCGGATCCTCGGCATGGGCCGCCGGAGCCGCCCTGCTCGTGGCCGCCTGCCTGCAGGTGCTCGGCGAGATGATGCATGCCTCCGGTGCCTGGGAGGTCGGGTTCGACCTGGCCCCGCAGGACAGGCAGGGCCAGTACCAGGGTTTCTTCGGCGCGGGCACGGCGGTCGCGAGGATGCTCGGTCCCCTGCTGCTCACCACATTGATCATCACCTGGGGTCCGCCGGGCTGGCTCCTGCTGGGCGGCCTGTTCCTGCTGGCCGGCTCCGCCATGGGGCCGGCCGTACGCTGGGCGGAACGGACCCGGGCGGCGGGTTCGCCGAGACCCGCGGTGGCACCTCCGCTTCCACAAGAATCAGCCTCTTGAAAGAGGGAATGAGATTCCTCATGGCCGGGGGGCTGGAGAAATGAGTGGCAGTCCGCCCGGAAAAGCGTATTCACGCACCAAGCGGGGATCAAAATCATGGCCGCAACGAAGAAAATCCTGGTCATCGTCACCAACGTCGGCGAGTACGAGAAAGTCGGCATGAGGACAGGACTGTGGCTCGGGGAGTTGACGCACTTCTGGGACGTCGCCGAGCAGGCGGGGATCCCCATGGACATCGCGAGCCCGCTCGGCGGGAAGATCCCGCTCGACCCGGAGAGCCTCTCCCACGAGGTCCTGGCGGAGCTGGGCACCGAGAAGCGCTACAGGGACAGAAAGTTCATGGACCTTCTCGAAGACACCAAGAAGATCTCGGAGGTGAATCTCGAAGACTACGACGCCATCTATCTCACCGGAGGGCACGGGGTCATGTTCGACTTCCCGCAGAGTCGCGACCTGGAAGATCTCATGGCCGGATTTTACGAGTCGGACAGAATCGTATCGACCGTCTGCCACGGCGGGACCGGCCTTCTCAACGTGACACTCGGAAATGGAGATCCCCTGGTAAAGGGGAAACGGGTCACCGGATTCTCCTGGCCCGAGGAGGAGCTGGCGGACAGGGCGGACGCCGTCCCCTACAACCTGCAGGAGGAGCTGCAGAAGCTCGGGGCCGACTACCGCATGGCCGACCGGCCGTTCGAGCCGTATGTGGTCGAGGACGGGCGTCTGATCACGGGACAGAACCCGGGCAGCGCCAGGGGCGTCGCCGAGGCGGTCGTCCGGAGGTTGACCGCGGTGGCGTAGACCAGGGGATCGGCACGCCCCTGGCCGGCGCCGCGGCGATCACGACGACGGCGGTTCGGCGAGGGGTGACCGGAGGTGCCGGGCGCGCCGGGCCCGGGGCGGACGGCGTTGCCGGAAAGCAGGTCTGACCTGCGGTCCGGCGCTCCGGCATGCGCGCCGGGGGGTCGGGGCGGCCGCCCCGTTCAGGCCTTGACAGGCCGGTTGGCTTCAGGTAGTCCGGAATTGTCGACCCGATCCGTCGCGGATCCGTGGTCCCGCCAGCCGGAGAGCCGGGCACGCATGGCTCCGTTCCCGGGCGGGCGGAGTGGAGGTGCCTATGGCAACCTATGAATACCTTTGTCGGAATTGCGGACGGTTCGACGTCCGGCTGCCGATAGGGACCGCGCCGCTGTCTCATGACTGCTCCACGTGCGGGCGCGGCGCCCCTCGGGTCTTCTCTCCGCCGGGCTTCTCCCGGGTGCATCCGGCGCTGTCCGCCGCACTCGATCGCGACGAGCGGAGCCGGGATGCGCCCGAGGTCGTCTCCGGCGTCCCCGGCCGGCGCCCTCCACGGCCGCCACACCCGGCCCTGGCGCGCCTGCCGCGCCCGTGAGCGGCGGAATGCGGCACAACATGTCCACATACGTCCCCCCGGTGGCGCCTGGAGCTCGGTGAAGGCCGACATCCAGCCGCCTTCACGGCTGACACGGTCATGGGCACGGTCGTGTCGCCGCATGGCGTAGACGGATCACGTTGCCCACCTTGAATTCCCATCACCGGCACTAGGGGGTGTCACGGATGGGAGCAGTTGGACTGCTCTACGTCGGCGCGGTGCTCTTCATCAACGGGCTGATGCTCCTGGGGAAGGTCGACCCGCGGGCCGCGGGCATCTTCAACCTCTTCGTCGGAGCGCTGCAGGTGATCACGCCCATCGTGTTGATCATCACCGCCAACGGCAGGCCGGACGTGATCCTCGGTGCTTCGGGGATCTTCCTGTTCGGGTTCACCTACCTGTATGTGGGGATCGGCCTGCTCGGTGGGTTCGACACCACCGGAATCGGTTACTTCTCGCTGTTCGTGGCGATCATGGCGCTCGGCTACGCGTTCGCGAACTTCCAGGTTCTCAATGACAGGCCCTTCGCCGTCATCTGGCTCTACTGGGCGTTCCTGTGGCTGCTGTTCTTCCTGCTGCTGGGGTTGAAGCGCGATCACCTGACCACTTACACGGGCTGGGTGACGGCGATCGAGGGATGGGTCACGGGGGCCATCCCGGCGTTCCTCATCCTCATCGGCTACTGGCAGCGCTGGAACCAGAACGTCATCGCGACCCTCCTGCTGGTGTTCGGCGTGGTGGTGTTCGGCGCGCTCTGGCCGCTGACGAGGAAGCGGGGGGCGCTCTCCAGCCGGGCGGGACCCGCCGGCGGTGAGACGATCACCGCCCACTAGCCCGCGAACCGTTCCCGGCGAGGGCCGGTGCCGAGGAGGAGGTGATGCGACCCGCCGACGCCCGATCACCGCGTGTCCGATTCAAGAGGAGGAACCGTCATGCCAGAAGTCGTGTTCAGCGTGGACCAGTCGAAGTCGATGCGTGACCAGGCCGTGCCGGGTCACAACCGATGGCATCCGGACATACCCGCGGTCGCCATGGTGCGACCTGGGGACGAGTTCCGCGTCGAATGCCGGGAATGGACCGACGCGCAGTTACACAACGACGACTCGGCCAACGACGTGCGAGACGTCGACCTCACCCTCGCGCACATGCTGAGCGGCCCGATCGGGGTGGAGGGGGCGGAGCCGGGAGACCTCCTGGTGGTCGACATCCTCGATCTCGGTCCGGTACCCCAGCAGACCGGCGACGCGCCGGGACAGGGCTGGGGCTACACCGGGGTGTTCGCCAAGGTGAACGGTGGCGGCTTCCTGACCGACTACTTCCCGGACGCCTACAAGGCGATCTGGGATTTCCATGGCATATACGCGACATCTCGCCACCTGCCCGGCATCCGGTATGCCGGCATCACCCACCCCGGGCTGTTCGGCACGGCGCCGTCGGCGGAGCTGCTGGCCAGCTGGAACCAGCGCGAGCAGGCTCTCATCGACACCGACCCCGACCGGGTCCCGGCCCTGGGCCTGCCGCCGCTGCGCGACAACGCCCTCGCCGGAACGGCGACCGGTGACGTGGCCGACCGGATCGCCAGGGAGGGGGCCCGCACCGTTCCCGCACGGGAGAACGGCGGCAACCACGACATCAAGAACTTCACGCGCGGGGCACGCGTCTTCTACCCCGTCCACGTGAAGGACGCCAAGCTCTCGGGAGGGGACCTGCACTTCAGCCAGGGCGACGGCGAGATCACCTTCTGCGGGGCGATCGAGATGGGGGGCTTCATCGATTTCCACGTGGACCTCATCAAGGGGGGCATGGAGAAGTACGGCGTCACCACCAATCCGATCTTCATGCCCGGCAACGTCGAGCCGCGGTACTCCGAGTTCATGTCGTTCATCGGCATCTCGGTCGACCACGACACGAACACGAACTACTACCTCGACGCGACGGTGGCCTACCGCCGAGCCTGCCTCAACGCCATCGAATACCTCAAGAAGTGGGGCTACACGGGCGAGCAGGCCTACCTGCTCCTCGGGTCGGCGCCCATCGAGGGCCGGATCAGCGGCATCGTCGACATCCCCAACGCCTGCTGCTCGCTCTACCTGCCCACCGAGATCTTCGACTTCGACGTGCGCCCGAACGCGGAGGGCCCCGTCAAGAAGGACAGGGGGCAGTGCGCGGTGACGTCCTGACCGGCGGGACGTAGCGGGGTGTGACGTCCCGGAGGCCGTGGCCGTCCCCGAGCCCGCGGTCCCGGGACCACCTCGCCGCCGCCCCCGTGGCCTCGGCCCAACCGGGATTCATCGGCCCACCTCCCGGCGGGAGGTGGGCCTTTCGGCTGTCTTGGCTGTCGGAAGGGGGCGCCGGCGGCGGGGGTTGACCTCAAGTTAAGTTGAGGTCTTAGTGTCCTCTCAGGACGCCGTCCGGAACGTCGGCGGCGCCGTGGATCCCCAGCGGGCCTCCCACGGCGGAGCAGGGCGTGATCGCGGCGACCGTGGCGATCGCTACGGCCATCCGGTCTGATCCGCCGTGTCCACGGAGACGGTCCGCGGACACGGCGGGATTCTGTCGGTGCTCCGTGGGATCGTCGGAAACCATCCCCCAGACCTCGGAGACAACGCGATGGACATGGAAGTTACCGCGTGGACATCGCTCTACCACGCGATGAACGCGCAGGAGGAGCGGCGGCCGTTCTCCATGGCCGCGCTGCGGCGCATCGCCGTGTTCGCCCGGCCCCACCGCCGCCTGCTGATCTGGTTCCTGCTGCTCAGCGTCGTGACGGCGGCGCTGGCGGTCGCGACCCCCGTGCTCGCCGGCCAGGTCATCAACGCCATAGACCAGGGCGCGGCGGTGGACGTCGTCGTCGGGCTCGCGGCGCTCATCGCCGTCATCGCGGTGGCGGAGGCCGGGCTCGGGCTGGTGACGCGGTGGCTGTCGGCGAGCATCGGTGAGGGCCTGATCCTCGCCCTGCGCGCCGCGGTCTTCGACCACGTGCAGCGCATGCCGATCGCCTTCTTCACCCGCACCCGCACCGGCGCGCTGGTCAGCAGGCTGAACAACGACGTCATCGGCGCGCAGCGGGCCTTCAGCGACACCCTCTCCGGCGTGGTCGGCAATCTCGTGACGCTCGTGCTCACGCTCGTCGTGATGATCGGGACCTCCTGGCAGATCACCCTGCTCGCCCTGGTGCTGCTGCCGGTGTTCGTCCTGCCCGCGCGGCGGATGGGCACCCGGCTGGCACGGCTCGAACGCGAGTCGGCCAACCACAACGCGGCGATGAGCACGCAGATGACGGAGCGGTTCTCCGCGCCCGGGGCGACGCTGGTGAAGCTCTTCGGCCGGCCCGCCGACGAGTCGGCCGAGTTCTTCACGCGGGCCCGGCGGGTGCGCGACATCGGGGTGCGCACGGCGATGGTGCAGTCGGTGTTCGTCACCGCGCTGATGCTGGTCTCGGCCCTCGCCCTCGCCGTCGTCTACGGTCTCGGCGGCTTCTACGCGTTGCGGGGGCAGCTGGAGCCGGGCGCCGTCGTCGCGATGGCGCTGCTGCTCACCCGCCTCTACGCGCCGCTGACCGCCCTGGCCAGTGCGCGGGTGGAGATGATGAGCGCGCTGGTGAGCTTCGAGAGGGTCTTCGAGGTGCTGGATCTCAAGCCGCTGATCACCGAGAAGCCGGACGCCCGGCGGGTGCCCGAGGGGCCGGTGTCGGTGGAGTTCGACGCGGTGCGGTTCGGCTACCCGTCGGCTGACAAGGTGTCGCTCGCGTCGCTGGAGGAGGTCGCGACCCTTGACACGCGCGGCGGCGTCGAGGTGCTGCACGGGGTGTCGTTCCGCGCCGAGCCGGGGCGGATGGTGGCGCTGGTGGGGTCGTCGGGCGCGGGGAAGTCGACGATCGCGCAGCTGGTCACGAGGCTCTACGACGCCGATGAGGGTGCCGTGCGCCTGTCCGGTGTGGACGTCCGGGACCTGTCGGCCGACTCGATCCGCGAGACGCTCGGGATGGTGACGCAGGACGGGCACCTGTTCCACGAGTCGATCCGCGCGAACCTGCTGCTGGCCCGGCCGGAAGCGCCGGAGGAGGAGCTGTGGGAGGTGCTGCGCCGCGCCCGGCTCGCCGACCTCGTCGAGGCGCTGCCCGACGGCCTGGACACCGTCGTCGGCGAACGCGGATACCGGCTCTCCGGCGGCGAGCGCCAGCGGTTGACGATCGCGCGGCTGCTGCTGGCGCGCCCCAGGGTGGTGATCCTCGACGAGGCCACCGCTCACCTGGACTCCACCTCGGAGGCTGCGGTGCAGGAGGCGCTGGGCGAGGCGCTGGCCGGGCGGACCTCGGTGGTGATCGCGCACCGGCTCTCCACCGTCCGGGCCGCGGATCTCATCCTCGTGATCGAGGACGGGCGGATCGTGGAGCGCGGCACGCACACCGACCTCCTCGCCGCCGGTGGCCGTTACGAGGAGCTCTACCGGACCCAGTTCGACCAGCCGTCCGTCAGGGAGGCGGTCCACTGACCGGTCCGCCGAGCCGCCGGGGAAGGGCCGGGTGGCCCGATGACGGCGGGCCGGGCGTCCAGGGGAGGTGCCGCCGGCGGGCCGGTTGCCGGGGCTGGAGACACGGGGTGCCGCCCGCCGAGCCGCCGCCGGCCGAGCCGCCGCCGAGCCGGGCGTCGGCGGACGCGTCGCCCGCCCGAGCCGCCGACGGGCCGGTTTCCGGGCCCCGCGCCCCGCGCCCCGGGGCGCGGGGCGCGGGGCGCGGGGAGGGGCGGGTCGTTCAGCGGCCGGGGAGCCGGGCCTCGGCCCGGGCCCACGCCTCCTCCTCATCCTTGGGACGGTAGGTGACGAGCCGCTCGCCCTGCCGTACGAGGGCGCGGATGTCGGAGACCGCGCCCTGGGCGCGGGCCTGGACCAGGGCGTTGCCCAGGGCGGCGGCCTCCACCGGGCCGGCGACCACCGGCAGGCCGGTCGCGTCGGCGGTCATCTGGCAGAGCAGCGTGTTGCGGGCGCCACCGCCGACCACGTGCACGACCTCCACCTCCTGGCCGCTGAGCCGTACGGCGTCGCGGACCGCCCGGCGGTAGGCGAGGGCGAGGCTCTCCATCACGCACCGCACGACCTGGGCCCTGCCGGCCGGGGGCCGCTGGCCGGTGCGCTCGCAGAACGCGGCGATCCGGGCGGGCATGTCGCCGGGCGGCAGGAAGGCCGGGTCGTCGGGGTCGAACACCGCCTGGAACGGCGGGGCCTGCGCGGCGGCGGCGAGCAGCTCGGACAGGCCGGAGTCGCCCCAGGCGCGCATGCACTCCTGCAGGATCCACAGGCCCATCACGTTGCGCAGGTAGCGGATGGTGCCGTCCAGGCCGCCCTCGTTGGTGAAGTTGGCCAGGCGGCTCTCCGGGGTCAGGACGGGCCGGGGGAGTTCGAGCCCGACGAGCGACCAGGTGCCGGAGGAGATGTAGGCGAACCGGTCGGTGTCGGCGGGCACCGCCGCGACCGCCGACGCGGTGTCGTGCGAGGCCACCGCGGTGACCGGGGTCGAGGCGGGCAGCCCGGTCTCCGCGGCGACCTCGGCGCGGAGCGTCCCGGCGGCGGCTCCCGGCTGCCGCAGCTCCGGGAGGATCCTGGAGGGCAGGCCCAGCCGTTCGGTCAGATCCCTGGCCCAGCCGCCGGTCCGCACGTCGTACAGCCCGGTGGTGGAGGCGTTGGTGGCCTCCGCGCCGACGGAGCCGGTCAGCCAGTGGGTCAGCAGATCCGGGATCATCAGCAGCGTCTCGGCGCGTCCGAGGTCCCGTTCGGCGAGTAGCTGGTAGACCGTGTTGAACGGCAGGAACTGCAGGCCGCCGGCCTGGTAGAGCGCGTCGGCCCCCACCTCGGCGGTCACCCGTTCCATGATCCCGGCGGTCCGCTCGTCGCGGTAGTGCACCGGGTTGCCGATGAGCCTTCCGGCGCCGTCGAGCAGGCCGTAGTCGACCGCCCAGGAGTCGATGCCGACCGAGTCGACCGGCCCGGCCTCGCGCAGCCCGTCGAGGACGCCCCGGTGCAGGGCGAGGATGTCCCAGTGCAGGGTGCCGCCGACCCGGACCGGGCGGTTGGCGAACCGGTGCACCTCGGTGAGGCGCACCCGCCCGCTGTCGATCCGCGCGGTCATCACCCGCCCGCTGGAGGCACCCAGGTCGACTGCCGCGTAAACGTTCATCGAATCTCCTTGAGCGTGGAGACCTCGGGCTTCAGCCCCGGGGAGGAAGTCGTCGCTCGTCGTCGGATGGTCGCCGCGGTCCTGCCCGGCCCGCCGGTGGACTCGCGGACGACCAGCTCGGGCTGGAACATGATCTGCCGGTGCGCGTGCGCGCCGGGGTCGCCGCACTCCTCCAGCAGCAGCTCGGCGGCGATCTGCCCGAGCCGGTAGGTGGGCTGCCGGACCGAGCTGAGCGACACCGCCGAGGCCGCCGCGAAGTCGATGTCGTCGTAGCCGATCAGGGCCACGTCGCCGGGCACTTCGACCCCGGCCTGGAGCAGGCCCCGGAGCACGCCGAGGGCGAGCAGGTCGTTGGCGCAGAAGATCGCCTCGGGGAGCCAGCCGGAGACGATCAGCCGTTCGGCCGCCTCCTGTCCCGCCCGCGCGGTCATGGCCGGCGCCTCCACCGTCTCCAGGACGGTCTCGGGGTCGAGGCCCGCGGCGGCCAGGGCCTGGCCGGCGCCGCGCCCCCGGTCCAGGCACTGCCGGATGGTCCGCGGGCCGGTGAGGTAGCCGATCCTCCGCGAGCCGAGGTCGAGCAGGTGGGCGACGGCCAGCCGGCCGCCCGCCACGTCGTCGACGGTCACCGAGCACAGGTCGGGCCGGTGCGCGGGATGGCCGACGAGCACCACGCTGATGCCGCGCTCGCGCAGCCCGTCGAGCGGTCCGGGGTCCTCGTCCGAGGGGGTGATGAGCACGCCGCGCACCCGCTGCTCGGCGAAGACGAGCAGGTTGTGCTCCTCCTTGGACCGGGAGCCGGCCGAGTTGCCGAGGATCACCGCGTAGCCGAGGTCGCTGGCGACGTCCTCGGCTCCGGCCGCGACGTCGGTGAAGAACGGGTTGCCGATGTCCATGACCGACAGCCCGATGGTCCGGCTGTGCCCGGCGCGCAGCGTCGACGCCGAGCCGTGCCGGACGAAGCCGAGCTCGTGGATCACCCGCCTGACGCGCTCCCGGGTCGTGGGGGCCACCCGCTCCGGCCGGTTGAGCACGTTCGAGACCGTGGCGGGAGACACCCGTGCGAGCCGGGCGACCTCCTTGATGCTGACAGTCCCCAACTACCCTCCTCGGATCGGTCTCTATTAAAACGTGTTATGCCGTCTGGCGGTGACCTTATCCAAACACGCTGCCCAGCCGGGCGCCACTCCGTCCCTGATGAGAGAGGTAACGCATTGGAAACGGGCCCTTCGCACCCCATTGACATGGCCGGATCCTGGGATTAGCGTCCCGTCAACTCTCTAAAACGTTTTAGGTCAGGGAAGGGGTGGGGCGCGGTGACTGAGCCGGGCAGAGGGGAGGCGCCGTTCGGGCCACCCCCCGAACAGGCCCCTCCGGTCCTGGTCCCGGCCGGGGTGGGCAAGGCGTTCGGCGCCGTGCAGCAGTTCGCCCTGTGGAACCCCAAGGACCTGGGCTACCTGGCCGGCTACTCCGCCGCCGCGCTCGCCTCGGGCCCGATCACCGGCGCCGAGGGCGAGAAGTTCAAGGCCGGGAAGCTCGGCGAGTACACGATCGGCGAGGACGGCGAGGTCATCCTCGGCGCGCCGTTCGTCTTCAAGGCCGACAACATCGACGAGTTCGACTTCTGACGGACGACGTGGGTACGGCATGCGCCCAGGTCGCGCACGCCGTACCCGGCGAGGAGCCTTTCTTGAGCGACATCAGGGCCACGCTACGGGCGCAGGCCATCGAGACCCCGTCGTGGGCGTACGGCAACAGCGGCACCCGGTTCAAGGTGTTCGCCCAGCGGGGCGTGCCGCGGGACCCCTACGAGAAGCTGGCCGACGCGGCCCAGGTGCACGCCTTCACCGGGGTCGCGCCGACGGTGGCGCTGCACATCCCGTGGGACAGGGTCGACGACTACGCCGACCTGGCCCGGCACGCGTCCGAGGTGGGCGTGCGGATCGGCGCGATCAACTCCAACGTCTTCCAGGACGACGACTACCGGCTGGGCAGCGTCACCAACCCCGACCCGGCGGTGCGGCGCAAGGCCCTGGACCACCTGCTGGCCTGCGTGGACGTCATGGACGCCACCGGGTCCGACACGCTGAAGCTGTGGTTCTCCGACGGCACCAACTATCCCGGCCAGGACGACATCCGCTCCCGGCAGGACCGGCTGGCCGAGGCGCTGTCGGCCGTCTACGGGCGGCTGGGCGAGGGACAGCGGTTCCTGCTGGAGTACAAGCTGTTCGAGCCCGCCTTCTACGTGACCGACGTGCCCGACTGGGGCACCGCCTACGCGCACTGCCTGCGGCTGGGTGACAAGGCACAGGTGGTGGTGGACACCGGGCACCACGCGCCGGGCACCAACATCGAGTTCATCGTGGCGTTCCTGCTCCGGGAGGGCAAGCTCGGCGGGTTCGATTTCAACTCCCGCTTCTACGCCGACGACGACCTGATGGTCGGCGCGGCCGACCCGTTCCAGCTCTTCCGGATCATGTACGAGGTGATCCGCGGCGGCGCCCTCTCCGGACGGCACGGCGGGCCGGAGCAGGGAGTGGCGTTCATGCTCGACCAGTGCCACAACATCGAGCCGAAGATCCCCGGCCAGATCCGGTCGGTGATGAACATCCAGGAGGCCACGGCCAAGGCGCTGCGGGTCGACGCGGACGCGCTGGCCGCGGCCCAGGCCGAGGGCGACGTGCTGGCCGCCAACGCCGTGCTGATGGACGCCTACAACACCGACGTCCGGCCGCTCCTGGCCGAGCTGCGCCAGGAGATGGGCCTCGATCCCGACCCAATGGCCGCCTACGCCCGTTCCGGCTACTTCGAGAAGATCGCCGCCGAGCGGGTCGGCGGCACCCAGGCGGGCTGGGGCGCCTGACGTCCGCGTCCCGTCCCGCCGGTGCGCCCGCGGTGAGACGCGGAAGGGCGCATCGTGAGTTCACTGTTCACACGTTGGGGGATATTTCATGACTTCGCCGGTTGAGAAGCTGCTGCAGCGGTCGCACGCGCTCGGCTCCGATCCGCGCAACACCAACTTCGCGGGCGGCAACACGTCGGCCAAGGGCGTCGCCGTCGATCCGGTGACCGGATCCGACGTGGACCTGATGTGGGTCAAGGGGTCCGGCGGCGACCTGGGCACGCTGGCCGAGGGCGGCCTGGCCGTACTGCGGCTGGACCGGCTGCGGGCGCTCACCGAGGTGTACCCGGGGGTGGAGCGCGAGGACGAGATGGTCGCCGCGTTCGACTTCTGCGCCTTCGGCAAGGGAGGCGCGGCGCCGTCGATCGACACCGCCATGCACGGCCTCGTCGAGGCCGCGCACGTGGACCACCTGCACCCGGACGCCGGCATCGCGATCGCCACCGCCGCCGACGGACGGGAGCTGACGACGCGGATCTTCGGCGACCGGGTGGTCTGGGTGCCCTGGCGCCGCCCCGGCTTCCAGCTCGGCCTGGACATCGCCGCGATCAAGGACGCCAACCCGCAGGCCATCGGCTGCGTCCTCGGCGGCCACGGCATCACCGCCTGGGGCGAGACCTCTGCCGAATGCGAGGCCAACTCGCTGGACATCATCCGCACCGCCGAGGCCTACCTCGCCGAGCACGGCAGGCCCGAGCCGTTCGGCCCGGTCATCCGCGAGCCGCTGGCGGAAGCCGCCCGGCGGGAGCGCGCGGCGGCGCTGTTCCCCCTCCTCAGGGGCCTGGCGAGCACGGACCTGCCGCAGGTCGGCCACTACACCGCCACCCCCGAGGTCCTGGACTTCCTGTCCCGCGAGCGCCACCCCGAGCTGGCCGCGCTCGGCACCTCCTGCCCCGACCACTTCCTGCGCACCAAGGTCGCCCCGCTCGTGATCGACCTGCCCGGCGACGCGCCCCTCGAAGAGGTGGCCGTACGGCTGCGCGAGCTGCACGCCGCCTACCGGGAGGACTACGCGGCCTACTACCGGCGCCACGCCACGGCGGACTCGCCGCCGATGCGCGGCGCGGACCCGGCGATCGTGCTGGTCCCCGGCGTGGGCATGTTCTCCTTCGGCAAGGACAAGCAGACCGCCCGGGTGGCGGGCGAGTTCTACGTCAACGCGATCAACGTCATGCGCGGTGCCGAGGCGGTGTCGTCCTACGCGCCGATCGAGGAGTCGGAGAAGTTCCGCATCGAGTACTGGGAGCTGGAGGAGGCCAAGCTCCGCCGGATGCCCGCACCGAAGCCGCTGGCCACCCGGGTCGCACTGGTCACCGGGGGCGGGTCGGGCATCGGCGCCGCCACCGCCCGGCGGCTGGCGGCCGAGGGGGCCTGCGTGGTCGTCGCCGACCGCGACCTCGCCGCCGCCGAGAAGGTCGCCGCCGAGCTGGGCGCCAAGGCCTACCGGCCCGAGGACGTCGCGACGGCCGTACAGGTGGACGTCACCGACGAGGAGCAGGTCGTCGCGGCCCTCCGGCAGGCGGTGCTGGCCTTCGGCGGGGTCGACCTGATCGTCAACAACGCCGGGCTGTCGCTGTCGCGGTCCCTGCTGGAGACCAGCGTCGCCGACTGGGATCTGCAGCACGACGTGATGGCCCGCGGCTCGTTCCTGGTCTCCAGGGAGAGCGCCCGCGTGATGATCGACCAGGGCATGGGCGGGGACATCGTCTACATCTCCTCCAAGAACGCGGTCTTCGCCGGACCCAACAACGTCGCGTACGGCGCCGCCAAGGCCGACCAGGCCCACCAGGTCCGGCTGCTCGCCGCCGAGCTGGGCGGATTCGGCATCCGGGTCAACGGCGTCAACCCCGACGGCGTCGTGCGCGGATCCGGGATCTTCGCCTCCGGGTGGGGCGCCAACCGGGCGGCGGTCTACGGCGTGCCGGAGGACAAGCTCGGCGAGTTCTACGCCCAGCGGACCCTGCTCAAGCGCGAGGTGCTGCCCGAGCACATCGCCGCGGCCGTCTTCGCCCTCACCGGCGGAGAGCTGTCGCTCACCACCGGCCTGCACATCCCCGTCGACGCCGGTGTCGCCGCGGCCTTCCTGCGGTAACCCCGAGATTCCCCGGTAACCCGGCAAGAGGAGAACGTCATGCGTGCCGAGCTGTCCAGGATCACCGCTCCCCGTACCAAGGTGGGGCTCGTCGCCGGAGGCCTCGGAGCCTACTGGCCGCAGTTCCCCGACCTGCTGCCGCAGCTGCGGCATTCCTCCGAGCGCGTCTCGGAGCGGATGCGGGCCCTCGGCTGCGAGGTGGTGGACGTCGGTTTCATCTCCGACGCCCAGGAGGGCGCCGTCGCGGCCGAGAAGCTCCGCGCGGCCGGCTGCGACATCATCGTCGGCTTCCTCACCACCTACATGACCGCCACCATGCTGCTCCCGGTCGCGCAGCGCAGCGGTGCGCCGGTGCTGCTGATCAACCTGCAGCCGACCGAGTCGATGGACCACGCCACCTTCGACACCGGCCAGTGGCTGGCCTACTGCGGGGCCTGCCCGCTGCCGGAGATGGCCAACACCTTCATCCGCTGCGGCATCCCGTTCCGCTCGGTCTCCGGTTACCTGGAGGACGAGCGGGCCTGGGCGAAGATCGGTCGGTGGGTCAAGGCCGCCGGGGTGCGGGCCGCGCTCCGGCGCGGGCGGCACGGCCTGATGGGCCACCTCTACCCGGGCATGCTCGACGTGGCCACCGACCTCACCCTGGTCCCGGCGAACCTCGGCGGCCATGTCGAGGTGCTGGAGTTCGACGACCTGCGGGTGCGGGTGGAGAAGGTGACCGACGCCGAGGTCACGGAGCGCATGGACCTGGCCCGGGACGTCTTCGAGCTGGCCGACACGGTCAACGGCGACGACTTCTCCTGGGCCGCCCGGGTATCGGTCGGCCTGGACCGGCTCGTCGAGGACTTCGCCCTCGACAGCCTGGCCTACTACCACCGGGGCCTGGACGGCGAGATCCACGAGCGGCTCGGCGCCGGGATGATCCTCGGCGCGTCGCTGCTCACCGCCCGCGGCGTCCCGTCGGCCGGGGAGTACGAGCTGCGCACCTCGCTGGCCATGCTCATCATGGACCGCCTCGGCGGGGGCGGCTCGTTCACCGAGCTCCAGGCGCTCGACTTCGCCCGCGGGCACGTCGAGATGGGCCACGACGGGCCCGCCCACCTGGCCATCAGCTCGAAACGGCCGTTGCTGCGCGGGCTGGGCGTCTACCACGGCAAGCGCGGCTGGGGCGTGTCGGTGGAGTTCGACGTCACGCACGGCCCGGTCACCGCGTTCGGCCTGCTGCACCGGCCGGACGGCCGGTTCGGCTTCGTCGTCTCCGAGGGCGAGGTCGTCGACGGGCCGCTGCTGCGGATCGGCAACACCACCTCCCGGGTCGACTTCGGCTGCGACCCCGGGGAGTGGACCGACGCCTGGAGCGCCACCGGCATCTCCCACCACTGGGCGCTGGGCACCGGCCACCGCGCCGCCGAGCTGCGCGCCGTGGCCGACCTCCTCGGCGCCGACCTCATCGAGGTGAAGCCGTGAGCATCAAGGCGGAGCAGTAAGCCGGGGCTCCCAGGAGGAGTCCCCGGACCACAGGGCCCACCGGCGCGCCGCGCGCGCCGGTGGGCCCTTCGCGTGGTGGGCCCTTCGCGTGGCGGGCCTTTACACGGTGGGTCCTCGCGTGGCGGGTCTTCGCGCGCCGGCCTTTGCGCGGGGGCTTTTGCGTGGCGGGTCCGGACGGCACGGCCAATTCCCCGGAACGAATTGGGATCGATTCTCCTCCACCGGGCCGGACATGGCAGGAAGCGGTCACCGGTGGGCAGCATGCTGCCTTTGACATCCCTGGTCCCGGGGCCGTGGAACGCGCAGAGTTGTCTGTGCGAGGACAAATGAACGGTCCGAGAAAAAGGGGTTGAGAAATGAATGAATCCGCTGCCAAGACCGACAGATCCGCATGGGAACGGGCGATCGCGTCCCGGAGGGACGGGCGGTGTGAATATACGCCCGGCCGTACCGGATCCGCCGGTGAATATACGGGCGGAATGGGACCGGGGAGAGCGCACTTCTCGGAGAACGGCTCGGGACCCCCCGGCAGGCCGTCGGGGAAATCGCGGAAAAGGAGAATCTATGACCGAAGTGACATCCAGCAAGGGCATGGCCGTCAGCAAGATACTTTCGAGCGACGGAGTCGCCATCGCCTACGACCGGGTGGGCCAGGGGCCACCGCTCATCCTGGTGGGCGGAGCGTTCAGCTATCGCGCCTTCCCAGGGCTGGTGGAGCTGGCCGAGCTGCTGTCCCAGCATTTCACCGTCATCAACTACGACCGCCGAGGCCGGGGTGACAGCGGGGACACGACGCCCTACGCGGTCGAACGGGAGGTCGACGATCTCGACGCCCTGATCAGGCATGTCGGCGGGGCGGCGTCGGTGTGGGGGCTGTCCTCCGGGGCGGTCCTCGCACTCAGGGCGGCCGCGCACGGCCTGGCGATCAACCGGCTGGCGCTGTACGAGCCGCCGTTCGTGGTGGGCGACAGCCGCCGGCCGCCGGCCGACCATCAGGCGCAGCTCACCCGGCTCGTGGCGGCGGGCCGGCGGAGCGCGGCGGCCAAGTACTTCATGAGGAGGGTGTCCGGCGTCCCCGCCGTGTTCATGGTGGGCCTGCCGTTCCTCCCCCTGTGGTCGAGGTTCAAGGCGGTGGCCCACACGCTGCCGTACGACGCGGCGGTGATGGGGGACTACTCGTTGCCCGCCGGACAGCTGTCACTGGTCACGGTGCCCACGCTCGTGATCGCGGGTGAGAGGAGTTCCACGGTGCTGCGGCAGGCGGCACAGGAAGTCGCGAACGCCGTGCCCAATGCGCGGCACCGATCCTTGGAGGGACAGAACCACAACGTGTCCATGAAAGCCCTCGCTCCCGTTCTGGTGGAGTACTTCAAAGTTTGATGAGAGGAGTGTCACGGAGGCCGACACGGCATCCGGCCGAGCGCCCCGTCGCGACGGGGCCCTCGGCCGGATCGGCATGTGCCCCCGGGCCGCCGTGACGTGGTGGTTCCGGCCCGCGCGTAGTGATGGCGTCAAAGCTTGCCGACCCGGCGTATGGAACCCGTCAAGAAGTGCTTTGCGGCGATAAATCCACGATTTGCTGCTTATGTGCCGCCCGTCTGACGGTGCAAGAACATTTCCGGATTTGAGGAGTGGGGATGGCAGACGTCATCTTCGTCGCCCTGACGATCGCGATTTTCGTGATCTTCGGGCTCGTCGTGAAGGCGGTGGAGCGCCTGTGAGCGCTGTCAACGCCATTGGCCTGGTGGTGGCCGTCGGCCTGGTGATCTTCATGATCGCGGCCCTGCTCTTCCCGGAGCGCTTCTGATGAGCCCCACCCTCGCCGGGATCCTGTTCATCGGATCCCTCGTCCTCGCGCTGGTCCTGACCCACCGGCCGCTGGGCGACTACATGTACCGCGTCTACACCGGCACCAAACACACCGCCGTCGAGCGGGTGGTCTACCGGGCCATCGGCGTCCGGCCGGACACCGAGCAGCGATGGAGCGTCTACGCCCGCGGCGTGCTGGCGTTCTCGCTGATCTCGGTCCTCTTCCTGTACGGCCTGCAGCGCCTGCAGGACAAGCTGTTCCTCTCCCTGGGGGTGCCCCCCGTCACCGACCATGTCGCGTGGAACACCGCGATCAGCTTCGTGACCAACACCAACTGGCAGGCCTACTCGGGCGAGTCCACGATGGGCCACCTGGTGCAGATGGCCGGCCTGGCCGTGCAGAACTTCGTCTCGGCCTCGGTCGGCATGGCCGTGGCGGTCGCGCTGGTACGCGGGTTCGCCAGGAGCCGGACCGAGAACCTCGGCAACTTCTGGGTGGACCTGGTCCGCGGCACGGTCCGCATCCTGCTGCCCATCGCGTTCGTCGGCGCGATCGTGCTGGTGGCCGGAGGGCTGATCCAGAACTTCGCCGAGCCGCACACCGTGACGACCCTGACGGGCGGCCGGCAGGCGATCACCGGCGGCCCGGTGGCCAGCCAGGAGGTCATCAAGGTACTCGGCACCAACGGCGGCGGCTTCTACAACGCCAACTCGGCCCACCCGTTCGAGAACGCGGCGCCCTGGACGGACTGGGTCGAGATCTTCCTGATCCTGCTCATCCCGTTCGCGATGCCGCGCACCTTCGGCAGGATGGTCGGCCAGGTCAGGCAGGGCTACGCGATCGTCGCCGTGATGGCCACCCTCGCCCTGGCCAGCGTCGCGCTGACCAACGTGTTCGAGCTGTCCGGCGGCGCCACCGTCCCGCAGGCCGTCGGCGCGGCGATGGAGGGCAAGGAGATGCGGTTCGGCGTGTCGAACTCCGCCACCTTCGCCGCGGCGACCACGCTCACCTCGACCGGCGCGGTCAACTCCTTCCACGACTCCTACACCCCGCTCGGCGGCATGATGACGATGTTCAACATGATGCTGGGCGAGGTCGCGCCGGGCGGGGTGGGCGCGGGCCTGTACGGCATGCTCGTGCTGGCGGTGATCACGGTCTTCGTGGCCGGGCTCATGGTCGGCCGGACCCCCGAGTATCTCGGCAAGAAGATCAGCGCCCGTGAGATCAAGCTCGCGTCGATGTACTTCCTGGTCACCCCGGTCCTGGTGCTGATCGGCACGGCCCTGGCCATGGGTTCGGCGGAGCAGCGGGCGAGCATGCTCAACGGGGGGCCGCACGGCCTGTCGGAGGTCCTCTACGCCTTCACCAGCGCTTCCAACAACAACGGCTCCGCCTTCGGTGGCATCACCGTCAACACCCCGTGGTACGACACCGCGCTCGGCCTGTGCATGGCGTCCGGCCGCTTCCTGCCGATCATCTTCGTGCTGGCCCTGGCCGGATCGCTGGCCAGACAGGCACCGGTCCCGGAGTCGGCGGGCACGCTGCCCACGCACCGGCCGCAGTTCGTCGGCATGGTCGTCGGCGTGACGATCGTCCTCGTCGCCCTGACCTTCCTCCCGGCTCTGGCGCTCGGACCACTCGCAGAAGGAATCCACTGATGTCCACCCCCGTGATCGAAGCGCCGGGCCGTACCCCCGCTCCGCGGAAGAAGGTCGGCGGCGGGCTGCTCGACCCCGCCCAGCTCGTCAGGTCGCTGCCCGCCGCCCTCGCCAAGCTGAACCCCGTGCACATGTGGCGCAACCCGGTCATGCTGATCGTCGAGATCGGCGCGGTGTTCTCCACCGTGCTCGCGGTCGCCGACCCGTCGTTCTTCGCCTGGGCGATCGTCGTGTGGCTCTGGCTCACGGTGGTCTTCGCCAACCTGGCCGAGGCCGTGGCCGAGGGCCGGGGCAAGGCGCAGGCCGCCACCCTGCGCGCCGCCAAGCGCGACACCACCGCCCGCAGGCTCCCCGACCGGGGAGACCCCGGCCGGTGGGACGACGTCGGCGCGTCCGAGCTGAGGCAGGGAGACTTCGTGGTCGTGGAGGCCGGGGAGATCATCCCCGGTGACGGCGACGTGGTCGAGGGCATCGCCAGCGTCGACGAGTCGGCCATCACCGGAGAGTCCGCGCCGGTGATCCGCGAGTCCGGCGGCGACCGTTCGGCGGTGACCGGCGGCACCAAGGTGCTCTCCGACCGGATCATCGTCCAGATCACCCAGAAGCCGGGCGAGAGCTTCATCGACCGGATGATCGCCCTCGTCGAGGGCGCGAACCGGCAGAAGACGCCCAACGAGATCGCGCTCAACATCCTCCTGGCCGCGCTGACGATCATCTTCCTGGTCGCCACCGTCACCATGCAGCCGCTGGCCGTCTACTCCAAGGCCGTCAACCCCGGCATCCCCGACTCGCTCGCCCTGACCGGCGACGGCGTCACGGGCATCGTGCTGGTCTCGCTGCTGGTCTGCCTCATCCCGACCACGATCGGCGCGCTGCTGAGCGCGATCGGCATCGCGGGCATGGACCGCCTGGTCCAGCGCAACGTGCTGGCGATGAGCGGCCGGGCCGTCGAGGCCGCCGGCGACGTCAGCACCCTGCTGCTGGACAAGACCGGCACCATCACCCTGGGCAACCGGCAGGCCTCGGAGTTCGTCCCGGCGCCGGGCGTCTCCGTCGACGAGCTCGCCACCGCCGCCCAGCTCGCCAGCCTCTCCGACGAGACCCCCGAGGGCCGCTCGATCGTGGTCTACGCCAAGCAGGCGTACGGCCTGCGCGAGCGGGAGGCCGGCGAGCTGGCGCACGCCGAGTGGGTGCAGTTCACCGCGCAGACCCGGATGTCGGGGGTGAACGTGGACGGCCGCCAGGTCCGCAAGGGCGCGGCGACCGCGGTCATGAAGTGGGTCCGCGAGAACGGCGGGCACCCCACCGACGAGGTCGGCGCCATCGTGGACGCCATCTCCGGCTCGGGCGGCACCCCGCTGGTGGTCGGCCAGGTCGTCGACGGCAAGGCGCGCGTGCTGGGCGTCATCCACCTCAAGGACGTCGTCAAGCAGGGCATGCGCGAGCGGTTCGACGAGATGCGCCGGATGGGCATCCGCACCGTCATGATCACCGGTGACAACCCGCTGACCGCCAAGGCCATCGCCGACGAGGCCGGGGTCGACGACTTCCTCGCCGAGGCCACTCCCGAGGACAAGCTCGCCCTGATCAAGAGGGAGCAGGAGGGCGGCCGGCTGGTCGCCATGACCGGCGACGGTACCAACGACGCGCCCGCGCTCGCGCAGGCCGACGTCGGCGTGGCGATGAACACCGGCACGTCGGCGGCGAAGGAGGCCGGCAACATGGTCGACCTCGACTCCAACCCGACCAAGCTCATCGAGATCGTCGAGATCGGCAAGCAGCTGCTCATCACGCGCGGCGCGCTGACGACCTTCTCCATCGCCAACGACATCGCCAAGTACTTCGCGATCATCCCCGCGATGTTCGCCGCGGTGTACCCGGGGCTGGACGCGCTGAACATCATGCGCCTGACCAGCCCGCAGTCGGCGATCCTGGCCGCGGTGATCTTCAATGCGCTCGTCATCGTGGCGCTGATCCCGCTGGCCCTGCGCGGCGTCCGCTACCGCCCCTCCAGCGCCTCGAAACTGCTCGGCCGCAACCTCTACCTCTACGGCCTGGGCGGCATCGTCGTCCCGTTCGCCGGGATCAAGATCATCGATCTTCTCATCCAGTTCCTTCCGGGGATGTCATAAATGGAACGCCTGCCCAGCTGGATCCGCCAGCACCTCGCCGCGCTCCGCGCGCTGCTCGTCCTCACCCTGATCCTCGGCGCGGCCTACCCGCTGCTGGTCACCGGGGTCGCCCAGGCCGTCTTCGGCGGCAACGCCAACGGCTCGATCGTCCAGAAGGACGGCAAGGACGTCGGCAGCGCGCTCGTCGGCCAGAAGTTCACCGACGCCGACGGCAACCCGGTCGGGAAGTACTTCCAGAGCCGCCCGTCGGCGGCCGGCGACGGCTACGACATGCTCTCCACCTCCGCGAGCAACCTGGGCCCCGAGGACGTCGTGGACGTCCTGCCGGTCCCGGGCGCCAAGGACGACGAGGGCGGGCCCGACGAGGGCAAGCAGAGCCTGCTCACCCAGGTCTGTGCCCGCAGCAAGGCCGTCGGCGAGCTGGAGGGCGTCAGCGGCGCCCGGCCGTACTGCACCCCCGACGGCGTGGGCGCCGTGCTGAAGGTCTTCCCGGCGGTCGGCGCGCCGGTCAGGGCGGTCAGCGTCAACCAGGCCTGCCCGGCCGTCCCGTTCACCGCCGAGTACCAGGGCGTGAAGGTGGAGTGCGGCAAGCCCGGCGAGGACTACGCGGCCGGCCGTACCGTGCCGGTCCGGGGCTCGCAGCGGGCGGTGGTGCCCGCCGACGCGGTCACCGCCAGCGGTTCCGGCCTGGACCCGCACATCTCACCCGCCTACGCGGAGCTGCAGGCGGCCCGGGTGGCGAGGGAGCGCGGCCTGCCCGTGGAGAAGGTCAGGCAGCTCGTCGAGGAGAACACCGACGGCCGTTCCCTCGGCTTCATGGGCGAGCCGGGCGTGAACGTCCTGCGGCTCAACCTGGCTCTCGACAAGGGGTGATCGGCGTGCCACGCGGGCGGCTGCGCGTCTACCTGGGCGCGGCACCGGGGGTCGGCAAGACCTTCGCGATGCTCGGCGAAGGACACCGCCGGCTGGCGCGCGGCAGGGACGTGGTCGTGGGTCTCGTCGAGACCCACGGCCGCCCCCGCACCGCCGAGCTGATCGACGGCATGGAGGTCGTCCCCCGCCGGACCGTGATCCACCGGGAGGCCGCCTTCACCGAGCTCGACGTGGACGCGGTCATCGCCCGCGCTCCCCGGATCGCCCTGATCGACGAGCTGGCGCACACCAACGTGCCCGGCTCCCGGAACGCCAAGCGCTGGCAGGACGTCGAGGAGATCCTCGACGCCGGCATCGACGTCGTCTCCACCGTCAACATCCAGCACCTGGAGTCGCTCAACGACGTCGTCCGGCAGATCACCGGCGTGCCGCAGCGCGAGACCGTGCCCGACGAGGTGGTACGGCGGGCGGATCAGGTCGAGCTGGTCGACATGTCGCCCGAGGCGCTGCGCCGGAGGCTGGCGCACGGCAACGTGTACGCTCCGGAGAAGGTCGACGCGGCGCTGTCCAACTACTTCCGGGTGGGCAACCTGACCGCGCTGCGCGAGCTGGCCCTGCTCTGGGTCGCCGGGAAGGTCGACGAGCAGCTCGACCGCTACCGCGCCGAGCACGGCATCGAGGGGACCTGGGAGGCCCGGGAGCGCGTCGTGGTCGCGCTGACCGGCGGTCCCGAGGGCGACACGCTGATCCGGCGGGCCGCGCGCATCGCGGCCAGGTCCAAGGGCGCCGACCTGCTGGCCGTCCACGTCACCAGGGCCGACGGCCTGGCCGGAGGAGACCCGGTCAACCTCGCCCGCCAGCGCGTGCTGGCCGAGAGCCTGGGCGGCACCTATCACCAGGTCGTCGGCGACGACGTCCCGAGGGCACTGCTCGACTTCGCCCGGGGGGTCAACGCCACCCAGCTCGTGCTGGGCGCCTCCAGGCGCGGCCGGTTCGCCCAGATCCTCTCCCGGGGCGTGGGGGTCACGACGACCGCGCTGTCCGGCTCCATCGACGTCCACATGATCACGCACGGCGAGGCGCAGAAGGGACGCCGTCCTCCACCGTCCCGGGCCGCGCTGACCCGTACGCGCAGGCTGGCCGGATGGGCCGTCGCCGGCGCCGGGCTGCCGACGCTCACCGGCGTGCTCCTCCCGTTCAGGGAGACCCTGACGCTGCCCAGCGAGATCCTGTTCTTCCTGCTCGTGGTCGTCGGCGTGGCCCTCATCGGGGGCATGTGGCCGGCCGTCACCGCGGCGGTCGGCGGTTCCCTGCTGCTGAACTACTTCTTCACGCCCCCCGTCCACACCCTGACGATCTACGATCCCGAGAACCTCTTCGCCCTCGTCGTCTTCGTCCTGGTGGCCATCATGGTGAGCGGCATCGTCGACGTGGCGGCCCGCCGTACGAGGGAGGCGGCGCGGGCGAGCGCGGACGCCGAGGTGCTGTCCACCCTGGCCGGCCACGTGCTGCGCGGCGAGTCGGCGCTGCCGTCCCTGCTGGCGCGGCTGCGCGAGACCTTCGCCCTGACCTCGGTCACGCTGCTGGAACGGATCGACGGGCCCGTCCCGGACGACCAGTCGGACCCCGAGGCGTGGCGGATCGTCGCCACCGCCGGCGCCACTCCCTGCACCTGCCCCGGCACGGCCGACGCCGACGTGGTCATCGACGAGCAGCTGGTGCTCGCGGTACGGGGCAGGCTGCTGGAGGCCTCCGACCGGCGGGTGCTGGAGGCGTTCGCCGCCGAGGCGGCCGTGGCGCTGCGCCAGGAGCGCCTGCGCCGCGAGGCCGACCTCGCCGGGCCGCTGGCCGAGACCGACAGGATGCGCACCGCCCTGCTCGCCGCCGTCAGCCACGACCTGCGCACCCCGCTCGCCTCGGCCAGGCTCGCCGTCGAGAGCCTGCGCGGCACCGAGATCGAATGGAGCGCGGAGGACCGCGAGGAGCTGCTGGCCACCGCCGACGAATCCCTGGTCAAGCTCGACCGGCTGGTCGCCAACCTGCTCGACATGAGCCGCCTGCAGGCCGGCGTGCTCGGCCTGGCCCTGCAGCCGGTCGCGCTCGAAGAGGTCATCCCGCGCTCGATCGACGACCTCGGCCCGCTCCGCGACCGCGTCGAGGGCGACGTGTCCGTGGATCTCCCCGAGGTCGTCGCCGATCCGGTGCTGCTGGAGCGGATCCTGGTCAACGTCATGTCCAACGCCGTGCGCTACAGCCCGGCCGGCCGGAAGGCCCTCGTCGCGGGGAGCAGGCACGGCGATTATGTCGAGATCCGCGTCGTCGACCGCGGCCCCGGCATCCCCGCCGAGGCGCACGACCGCGTCTTCATGCCCTTCCAGCGGCTCGGCGACCGCGACAACCACACCGGGGTCGGCCTCGGCCTGGCGCTCTCCCGGGGGCTCGCCGAGGCCATGGGCGGCACCCTCACACCGGAGGAAACGCCAGGGGGAGGTCTCACGATGATCCTGACACTGCCCGTCTCCTCGCGAGCGGACGGCCTGCCCGCCGTGGAGAGAGCATGACCCGCGTCCTCGTCGTCGACGACGAGCCCCAGATCCTGCGCGCGCTACGGATCAACCTGCTCGCCCGGCACTACGAGGTCGCGGTGGCCGCCGACGGCGGCGCGGCACTGCGCGAGGCGGCCGACTGGCGCCCCGACCTGGTCATACTCGACCTGGGCCTGCCCGACATCGACGGGGTCGACGTCATCCACGGGCTACGGGGCTGGACCTCGATCCCCATCGTGGTGCTCTCCGGCCGAGCCGGTGGCGCGGACAAGGTGGACGCGCTCGACGCGGGCGCCGACGACTACGTCACCAAGCCGTTCAACATCGACGAGCTGCTCGCCCGCATCCGTGCGGTGACCCGGCGGACCGCGCTCCACGACTCCGAACTCGCCCGGATCCGCATCGGCGACCATGTCGTCGATCTGGTCGGCAAGACCGTCTCCGGCGGTGTACGGCTGACGCCCACGGAGTGGCACCTGCTGGAGATCCTGCTGCGCAACCCCGGCAAGCTGATCAGCCAGCGCCGGCTGCTGACCGAGGTCTGGGGAGCGAAGTACCTCAAGGAGACCCATTACCTGCGCCAGTACATGACCCAGATGCGCAAGAAACTGGAGCGGGATCCCGCCCACCCGGTGCACCTGCTGACCGAACCGGGCATGGGGTACCGCTTCCATCCCTGAGACCTGCCCCGACGTCCGTACAGGAGGCGCGGGGACGTCCGTACGGGAGGCGTCGAAACCGCGCGGCCGGGGCGGTACGGGTCAGGGCGGCGTAGGAATATCGCTCATGGCCGTCAAGGTCCCGTATGAAGGTGCCGTGATGGACTCTTCGCGGGGTGACGATTGGGATATATCCCCTCACAGGAGAACGTGATGTCCGCAGTGCTGACCCCCGCCCCCGCCCCCGCCCCGGCTGCGGCGGAGCCCCCCGATACCGGTGACAGGCGCCGGCTGACCGTGACCGTCGGCCTGGCCGCGCTCGCCGTGGTGGTCCCGGTGCGCGCGGTCAACCGGCTCGCCCGCGAGGCCCTGATCGCGGCGCTGTCACTCGGTGACAGGGGCGTGGCCGTCGACGTCGCCCGTCCGGAGGGCGGGCCGGACGCCCGCCGTATCGACACGGTGGTGTGCCGCATGCGCTTCCGTGGCGGAACTCGCACGGCCGGTGCGGCGTGACTCTGCGGAGCACCGGGCAGTGGTTCTGGGCCTCGGGGGCCGGGGGAGGGCGAGGACTCCCGGCGAGACGGCGTGACAGAACGTTGGCCGCGATGGTCGTCTTCGCCTCCGTCGTGGGCTGTGCCGTGGCGCTCACCGCCTATCGTGCCCTCACGAGCGACGCGGACGCCTACTTCGCGAGCCACCGCCAGATCACCGCTCAGGTCCTCTCGATCGACGATCGTTCTCCCGCCATATCGCGCCGGGCGGGCACGAGGGCCGAGGTCGCCTGGGTCGACGGGAGCGGCGTCCGGCATACCGGTACGACCCGGCTGCGGGGGGACCAGACGGAGGAGGCGCGCGTACGGATCTGGATCGACGGCGGCGGCAGACCCGCCCCTCCGCCCCTCGGCCCGGCCGGGTTCATCGTCAGCCCCCTGCTCCTGGGGCTTTTCGCGGCCGGTGCCACCTGGTCGGTCATGCTGCTGGCCGAGTCGGGAAGGAGGGTGTGGATCGCACGTCATGCCATGGCGGGATGGGACCGGGAATGGCGGGCGCAGACGGACCTGGAGCGGTGATCCCGGACGCCGGCCCGTGCGGAACCGTCGAAACAGCTCGCCGCCGCCTCTCCCGCCACCTCAGCGGTCGCCGCGGGTGGCGCCGTTTCCAGGCCAGGCACGGTGAGGCGCGGGGAGTTACCGAATCCCCGCGCCTCACCCGGCGGTCGCCGCTACAGGCCGACGTCCCTGCGCGTCAGGTCCTCCGGCTCCTCACGGCGGACTACCAGCCTTGCCTGCCCGCCGGCGACGGCGACGACGGGCGGGCGGTCATGTTGTAGGTGGAGGCCATCGAGTGGTGGTAGGCGCCGGTGGCGGCCACGACGATCACGTCGCCCGGCCGGATGTCCGCCGGGAGCTCCACATCCTCGGCGATGGTGTCCCCGGCCTCGCAGTGGAGCCCGGCCAGTTTCAGGCTGGGCTGTCCGAGGACGCGGGTCACGGCCTGTCCGGCCGCTCCGGTCGCGACGGACAGACCGAACTTCTGGTCCTCGCCGCCGGTGCGGGTCGCCTCGTGCGCCCCGCCCTCGATGTCGGGTATGACTCTGAGCAGCACCTTCTGCCGGCGGCCCGCGGGGATGAGCGCGGCCAGCCGGTTGATCTCGGCGAGATTGTCCACCACGATGCGTCCGACACCCGCCGCGACGGCTCCACGCAGTTCCTGGGGAGTCTTGGCGTTGCCGTGGAAGATGATGCGATCGGCGGGGAACCCGATCGAGCAGGCGAAGGTCAGCTCGCCACCCGAGCACACATCCAGGCCGAGACCCTCCTCGCGGACCCAGCCGGCCATCGCCCGGCAGAGGAACGCCTTGGCCGCATAGGCGATCTCGGCATCCGGCAGGGCGGCCCGGTAGGCCCGGCACCGCTCGCGGACATCCGTCTCGTCCAGGACGTAGGCCGGTGTGCCGAAGCGGGTGGAGATCTCCACGAGGGAAACGCCTCCGGCCGTGGCGTCGCCGTCGGCCTCGAAGCGCGTGGTCGCCGACCAGGGCCCGCGGGCGGTCACTGTGACGGAAGGCATCTGCGACTCCAGGGATTGCTCAAGAACGCACATCACGCCACCTGGGAGGACAGTCGGGTCATGGTCCCCGCGGGGTCGATCGCGACGCCGACGCCGGTCAGATCTCCGATCATGCTCCGGAGGGCGGGCTCGCTGAGCCGGATCCAACGCTGGTCGGCGCCGAGCACCCTGGCCAGGCGCGCCGGTGAGGAGAAGGCCACCGCCGCCGGTTTGCCGGAAGCGGTCTTGAACAGGCGCAACGATATGAAGGCGCCTTCACGGACCGGGACGTACAACGGAGCTTCCGACATGACTTCCTCCTGGTGAAAACTCGCACAACAGGGACGTTAGGTCCGTGCCGGAGCCGCCGGGCCGATCATTACGGGATACAGACGCGGATGGCGGAAGAGCTGACGCCCCATTGACGAGGGCGGTTCCCGCCTGTGCGCCGGATCCCCGGCGGACACGGCCTCACCGTCGGGCAGCCTCCCTTCGCTCGAGGCGGGCGGCCCTCACGCGGGGCGGGCGACACCGAGGACGTGGCTGACACGCCGGAAGGGGACGCGGTCGAGGCGCTCGATGCCGAAGCCCGCCCGGCCGATGGCGGTGACGACGTCGCTGGCGGGGCGGCAGCCGCCGCAGACACGCGCCCAGAGCGGGCCGGCCATGACCTCGATCAGTGAGACAACCGGACTGCCCGAACGCTGATGCTCGTAGAAACGCAGCTCGCCCCCCGGCCGGAGGACCCGTCTCACCTCCGACAGCGTCGCCTCGGGCCGGACCACGCAGCACAGCACCAGCGAGCAGATGACGGCGTCACAGGACGCGTCCGGGACCGGCAGACGCGTCGGGGTCCCGTCGAGTATGCGCACCGGCGTCGAGACCCCGGCTGCAGGCGTCTGAGCCGCCGCGCGGAGGAAAGGGTCCGGTTCGACGAGGACGATCTCGTCGAGACCGGTAGGGAAACAGGTGAGCTTGATCCCGTCGCCGGCGCCGATCTCCAGGACGCGTCCGGTGAGGCCGGCCAGCAACCGCACGCGCTGCGGGGTCGGACGGAGCCCGTTCCCCACTCCGGTGCACACGGGCCGGGGGTGGTGGAACTGCTCCATCCCGCTTCCCAGGCGGTTCCTGGTGTCCGAGGGGTCGCCGTGGTCGCGAATGCGCACCGCCATGTCTCCTCCTGAGGTCGGTGCTTTCAGTGTTGGACACGGCTGCCTCTGGAAACGGCCGTCGATATGAGGCTCATACGGGCCGGACATTGATTCATGCGCTTTCTTGATGCCCGTCCCGGCGCCACCCCTCTCGTATGGCGGAAACAGGCGTCACGGGATGTGCGGCGCGCGTTCAGAAGCCCCCGCAGCCGACTTCGGGCGGGGAGGCGGACCGGTGTCAGACCTCCGCCGTGTCCGGTCAGCGGCGGATCATGCCGCGGAGTCTCTCTATCGTCTCGGTGGCGGCCCGCAGGTTCTCCTGGAGCGTCCCGGTCGCGTCGCGCAGCCGGTCACCGGCCGTCTGCCGGTCGGTGATCAGGCGGTTGTCCGCCTCCAGGACCTCGGCCGCCCGCTCCCCCGCCTGGACCTCGACGTCGCGCTGAGCTCGGTGGACGAGCTCCAGGATTGTCTCCGCGAGCTCGCCCGAGGGCATGCGCATCGCCCGCGGATCGATGTCGATTCTCCGGAGGCCTCCGGAGCTGGAATATTCGACCGAGACGCGGCGGTCATCGGATTCCGCGCGGGCGGTGAGGTCGCCGGCGGCCCTGTGCAGCTCCTGTACCCGATCGAAGAAACGGTGCGCGTCACGCGCCGTCTTCTCCGGATCGAAACCCAGGGCCCGCTTGAAATCTTCCATATTCATTCCCAGGGATAGTCGTAGGAGCCGTCCGGGTCCTGCTCCGGAACATGGGGGCCCGTGACCGTCTGCCGGCCACCGGAGACGTCGCTGACACCCTTGACCCCCGCGAACTGCGTGAGTCCGGGCGGCAGCGGCAGGCCCGCGCGCGAGCCCGCCCTGTCGCCCCAGAAACCGCCGCCGGGGAACCTTCCGTCGATGCCGTGGGCGGTGAGGTCCCGCTCCGCCCTGTTCGCGGTGCCCCAGATCAGCAGGGGCCCCTGGGAGACGGTGGCCTGGGCGAAGTCGGTCACCGCGCTGTGATCGCCGTTCACGGCCTCGACGAAGACGTCGCCCGCGATGGTGGCTCCGAGAAGTCCGGCGCAGGTGTGGAGCAGGGTGTCGAGCCCGGATTCGACCGCCTCGAACCCGCTGAACATTTTCATCAACACGTTCAGCGCCAGGATTCGCGCGCTCGCGACGCTGAGCGGAGAGACGGCGGCCAGAAGAACCCAGGCCGCGATCGCCGCCATGGCCGCCGCGACGAGCCACACGAACATGATCATGGCAGCCAGCGCGACGGCCGACATGTAGAGGACCGCGGCGACGAGGGAGGCGCGGATCTCGATGCTCAGCAGCTCGTCGAGGAAGGCGTCCATCCGGCGCTGGAAGGCCCTTCCGTCCTGGCTCCTCCAGCCGTTCCCGGAGACGCCGGCGACGAGGTCGCCGATCCGCTCCCTGGCGGCCCGCACGTCCGCGGCGACCCCGCTCCAGACCTCGGCCCCCTCCCAGAAGGCATCGGGGCTGTACTGGTGGACGTACATCTTGGCGACGAACGGCCACGCCCCCGGTGCTCCCAGAGCGGAAAGGGTCAGCGCGGCTCCGGTCCCGACCTGCAGGCTCAGCTTCGCCAGCTCGGCGCCGCCGTCAAACATCGCGTTCTTTTCCCCGCCCGCCGTACCCCGTCGCGGGCATCAGACCGCCTTGACGGTGCCGGCGTGTTCCGCGCCCGTCCAGTTGCCGGCCGAGACCCCCACCATCTCCGCCATCTCGACGGTGTCCTCCGTCTTCCTTCTCAGCTCCTGAAGGGTGAACGCCTCGACCTCGCTGTAGGCGACGGCCAGGGAGTAGGTGAAGGACGTGAACGCCGACTCCGCGACGGTGAGTCCGACGATGCCCTGGATCACTTTGTCCACTGGTCCGGCCGCTTCGGAGAGGCTCTCCATGATCGCGCGTAACCGCTCCCGCTCGATCTCCACCTCGTGCGGAGCCGCGGGGGGCGGCGGGGTGAAGGGATCTCCCTGCCAGGGGGAGGGGGTATGCCCTCGGGGCCGGTCCGCTCCTTCCCCTCTCTCCCGGAACGGCGCCCCTGCCCAAGGCGATGTCCCGCCGTTCCAGGCCGGTTCACTCGGGTGCGCGTGGGACGTCGCGTTGCCGGTTTCCCCCATGGTCGCCTTCCGCCAATAGCCGTATCGGGTGGTGTGATCACCTCAAGCTAGGGATGGCCGCTCTGATCCAGCAAGAATGTTTACGGCTTTTTCACGCCTTTTCATCCGTCGCTCCTGGTCCCGGAGCTGGACGTCAAGAAATCATCAATAATTCCATCGTGACCGCGGAGAACGCGTAAACGCTTTTCCTCGTGGCTGTTTCATGCGTTCGCGGCGCCTGCCCGGCGTGTTCCCGCAGCCCGTCGCCTGCCGTATGAGGAGCGGGTAGATGGTCGCGGTGATTTCCGGCGCGTGTCGTGATCTTCCATCGTCAGGTCGGCGGGGCCGATGGCTGGGTAAGGGAAATATGTCGGCCTTGGCAGGCAGGGTATGAGGACGGGGGCCCAGCGATGCCTCGCTACCTGGACAGGGACCGTATCGCGATCGTGGCCGCGGTGGTGGTGCCGCTGGTCGTCTCGGCGATACTCGTGCCGTTCCGCGAGAGCTTCTCCAACACGAACGTGGCTCTCGTCCTGGTCGTGACCGTGGTCGCGGTGGCCGCCAACGGACACCGCCTCGCCGGCGCGCTCGCGGCGGTGTCGGCCGCCGTATGGTTCGACTTCTTCTTCACCCGGCCCTACCAGCGGTTCACCATCACCAAGTCCGCAGACGTCCAGACCGCTGTGCTGCTGCTCGTCGTGGGCCTGGCGGTCTCACAACTGGCCGCCAGGGCGCGGCGCCTGCACCTGGTCGCCATCACCGACGCCGGCTACCTGGCCCGGCTCCACGACACCGCCGAGCTGGCCCAGTCCACGAAATCACCCGACACGGTGGTGGACCATGTCGCGGCTCAGCTCACCGACCTGCTGGGCCTGCGCGGATGCCGCTTCGAGTACGGGTCCCTGATCGGCCATCCCCCACGCCTCGAACAGGACGGCACGGTGATCTGGGACCGCAGACGCTGGGACGTCGAACGGCTGGGCCTGCCGGACAGGGAGGTCGAGCTGCGCACGTTCGGCAACGGCCATTTCTACGGCCGGTTCATGCTCGATCCCACCCCCGGCACCATCCCGTCCCTGCAGGCACGACTCGTCGCGGTGACCCTCGCCGACCAGGTCGGCGCCGCGCTCGACACCGCAGGCAACGGTTAGGGCGGGGACCGCCGGTCAGGCGTCGCCGAGTGTGGCGCGGAGGCGGGTGAAGAACTGAGGATCGCGTCTTTTCACCTGAGGGAAGGGGCACGCTTCCGGAGGCGACGGCCTGCTCAATGGGGCTTCCGATCACCTCGCCGTCCTTGGCGGAGGCGGCTGGATCACTCGGGCTGGAGGGGCATGGCAGCCCCCTGGGCGACAGCGTATTCGCCGGGGTCTTTTTGCGGGCGCCGACCGGAGGCGGGGGCTGCCGGCTCCGGGAGGTCGGCGATGAGGGCGGCGGCGCAGCCGGTGACGAGGTCCTCGGCGTACGGGGGGATCGGCTCGCCGGACCGGTGGTGGCGGCGGACGGTGGCGTACGGAAGGTCCACCGTGGCCAGGAGGAGCCGTTCCACGTCGTGAGGCTCGTCCCTTCCCAGGCGCCTGGCCAGGTCGCGCAGGGCGCTCGTGACCCGGCCGTTGCCCTGCGCCAGCCGTTCGCGTGCTTCGGCCGGCCAGTTGGGCCCGTCGAAGTCGGCGGGGCCGTACAGCAGGATCTGTGTCTCGTCCGGATGGGCGCGGCTCCAGGTGACGACGTGGCGGGCCGCGTCCAGGACCGCCCGCGCCGGCGGGTCGGTGGCCAGGGCCGCGAGAAAGCCCTCCTGGAACCGTTCGGTGGTGCGCAGCCACAGCGCGGCGAGCATGGCGGAGCGGCCGGGGAACCGGTGGTAGATCGAACCGCTCGGGGCGCGAGCCGCGCGGGCGACCGCCGACACGGTGACGGTGCTCGGGCCGCCCGCGGCCACCAGCTCGGCGGCGACGTCGAGCAGCCGGTCGATGTCGTGCTGAGACGGTCTTCCCATGTGGCCGAGGGTATCGGCGCCGGCGCGTATTGGAGAGCCGGCGCGTATTAGAGAGCCAGTGCGTATTAGAGAGTCGGCGCGTATTAGAGAGAGGTCTCCCGAAGCTCGTGGTGAGAGGGCTCCGGGAGCACGCCGGGCCCGGTCCCGCGGGCCGGCGGGCTCATCCCGTCATTTCTGGACGAGCTCCTCGATCCGCACGGCCACCCCGTTCTTGAGCGTCACCTTGGCGTACGGGACGCCGCCCTTCTTGAGCGCCTTCTCCAGCTGGGCCGCGGTGCACTTGTGCGGGACCGCGCCCTTGTCGCAGATCGCTCCCCGCAGGTCGAGCACCACCGCTTCCGGGCTGAGCATGACCGGCTGGGAGTCGCCCGCGTCGAGCTGCACGGTGATCCAGCCAGGCTGCGTCGGGCTCGCGCTGAGCGCGCCGATCAGGTCGAGGGCGGGCCCCGTGTCCCCGGCCCCGTCGCCCGGTGCCGCCGCCGTGGGCTCCGCGGAGGCGGCCGGGGTCGCAGGGCCGGACGAGGACGCCGAGGCGGCCGGAGCCGTGGGAGTGGAGGCGGTCTCGGCCCCGGCCGCGGACGCGGAGGCGGCCGGGGTCGTGGGGGGAGCAGACGGGTCGCCCTCCCCTGAACAGGCGGTGAGGCCGGCGGCGAAAGCAGCCACCAGGAGGACGCGCGTTATCTTCAACGATCTGCTCATAAGGCGCAACCATCCCACGGGGCCTGGCGGGGGTGGTATTCGGAGAGACGCCCGCCCGGTCCGCCGGGGAAGCGCCCCGGCGCCACGCGGGCCGCGCACCCTGGTCCGAGGTAGGGGCCGCCCCACCCCGAACCAGGGTGGGGACGGGCGTGATCCGGCCCGGTGCGCGGTGAAGACTCGGTGTCACCGTCCGCCACCACCTGAGGGATCCTCCATGTCGACGCAGCACGCCCCGCAGTCCGCGATCCGCCCGTCAGCCGTTCCCGCAGCCGTCAGGACCGCGTCGGCACTCTGGTTCACCGCCGTGGGCGCCGGCGCCTTCGAGGCGGCCCTGGCCGTCGCCGGCGTGCTGGCCGACGGATCGGCCTCCCCCGCCGACCTCGCCCCGGGCCTGGGTCTCCGGCTGGCGGTCTTCGCCGCGGCGATCTTCATGGCCGTGCGCCTGCGTCAGGGCCGTCCCTGGTCGCGCATCGCTCTCGCCCTGACCCTCGGTGTCTTCGGCACCGTCTCGCTGGTGATCGAACCGGTCCGGTGGCTCCTTGATGGGCATTCGATCGGCCAGGCCGTCGCGGACGCCGACGCGATGGCGTTCGTGTTCGCCGGGAGCCGGATCGTGCATCTCGTGGCTGTCCTGTCGGCCATGGCGATGATGTTCAGCCCGGAGGCGAACGCCTGTTTCCGCGGCGCGTCCCGCTCGCCACGCGGATGACCCGGCGGCTGACGGAAGCCCCGTGGATCATCGGGCTTCACCCCGCCCGCAGAGATCGGCGAAGATGGCGGGATGCCACGCACCGAGACACCGTGGGGTCCCTGGGAGCCGGCACCGCTGGCCGAGGTCGTCGAGCTGTTCACCGGCCTGGCGGCGCCGTGGTGGGTGAGCGGCGGATACGCGATCGAGCTCGCGGTCAGCAGGGCCTACCGCGAGCACGCGGACGTCGACATATCGGTGCTCCGCCGCGACCACCGGACGGTACGGCGGCTGCTGGCGGGCTGGGACTGCTGGGCGGCCGACCCGCCCGGCACGCTCCGGCCGTGGCCCGTGGACGAGCCGCTGCCGCCCGGAGTCCACGACGTCTGGGTCCGGGAAGGCGAGGGCGGACCGTGGCGCTTCCAGCTGATGCTCGACGAGTCCGACGGTGACCAGTGGGTGTACCGCCGGGATCCACGGATCCGCCGCCCGCTGGAATCGTGCACGGCCACCGCCGGCGGCGGCTTCCCCCGGATCGCTCCGGAGATCCAGCTCCTCTACAAGGCCGAAGACCCGCGTCCCAAGGACGAGATCGACTTCACCCAGGTCCTGCCCCGCCTGGCCGAGGCGCAGAAGCGATGGCTGGACGAGGCCCTCGCGACCGAGCACGGCGCCCACCCGTGGCGTGACCGCCTGCGTTCCTGAACAGGAGCTTTGATGACGTCGCCCTTCAACGCGGTGCCGGCACGGATCGACGGGCAATCGCCTCCGGCGGACCGTCGCACGGCACTGCGACGACGGTGGCCGCCGCGCCGGGCCGCGGCCCCCACAGCGGCGACTTGCCCTGGAAGGCATCCATGATCCGGCCGGCCCGAGGGACATTCCGGCGGCCGATTCGACCTGGGCGTGCGCTCCACAGATCCCGAGGCGACATCGGCGAGTTGCCCGGCGGGTGCCGGCGCCCGGAGCGCGTGCCGCTCCAGGCCCCGGGCTCACACCTGTGCCCACGTCAGGTTCGTCACCGCAACATCCCGAAGAACGCCCGGATGTCGGCCGCGTGGTCCTGCGGCACCTCCATCGCCACGAAGTGGCCGCCGGAGTTCCCCTCCGGCCAGTGAACGATCTTGTTGTCCCGCTCGGCGAGGCGGCGCATCAGGGCGGAGCCGCCCCCGTACACGCCGGACGGCACCCGGTTCTGCCCCTTCGGCCAGGCGAAACCGCCGTCCTCGGCCAGGGTCACGCGGTCGTACATCGGCCACGAGGACGACCCCGACGTGCCGGTGAACCAGTACAGCGAGGCGTTGGTCAGCATCAGGTCCCGGTCGATGGCCTGCTCAGGCGTGTCCACCGTGATGCTGAACTCCTTGAACTTGTTGATCAGCCAGGCCAGCAGCCCGACCGGGGAGTCGTTCCAGGCGTACGCGAAGGTCTGCGGCGCGGCCCGCAGCAGCGCGTGATGGTCCACACCGCCGCTCATCCACTGTTGCATCATCTGCCACTCCGCGCGCTCGGCGTCGTTCATGTCCGGCACATCGGCCTCGGTCGGGAAGCCGAACCCGCCGTCGATGTGCACGCCGACGACGTGCTCGGGATCCGCCGCGGCCACCGCCGGCGCGATGTAGGCACCCAGATCGCCGCCCTGGGTGCCGTACCGGTCGTAGCCGAGGCGGGCCATCAGCTCGGCCCACATCCGGGCCACCCGGTCGACCGTGAACCCGGTCCGAGGCGGGGCCTGGGAGAAGCCGAAGCCCGGCACCGACGGCACCACGACGTGGAAGGCGTGCGCCGGGTCGGCCCCGTACGCGCGAGGGTCGGTCAGCGGGCCGATCAGGTCGACGAACTCGACGAACGAGTTCGGCCAGCCGTGCGTGAGGATCAGCGGCAGCGCGTCCGGCTCCGGGGACCGTACATGCAGGAAGTGCACGTCCAGCCCGTCGATGCCGGTGACGAACTGGGGGAACCGGTTCAGCCGTGCCTCCTGGGCACGCCAGTCGTATCCGCCCGCCCAGTGGTCGACCAGGTCCCGCAGGTAGTCCACCGGCACTCCGCGGCTCCAGCCGTCACCGGGCAGCTGCCGGGGCCATCGGGTACGGCTCAGCCTGTCGCGAAGGTCGTCGAGGTCGGCTTGCGGGATGTCGATTCGAAACGGCGTCATGCGAACCACGTTAGAGACCATGTAGGTCAGGTTCTGGCACACATGGCGAGCATCCTTGAATCATGTCCTCAGATACCCCGGGCCGGCTGCTGACCCTGCTGTTGCCCCGGCAGGAACGCGGCCTGCCCGCGGAAGGCGACAGCTCTCAGGATGACACTCCGTAGCGGGTGGCGATCGCGGCGGCGCGGTCGCGCAGGGAGTTGCGCAGCCACTGCGGGGCCAGGGCTTCCGCGTCCGTGGTGAGCTGCCACAACGCCCATTCGGCGTGTCTCGGATCTTGGAAGGTCACCTCCAGCCGCAGCCGGCCGTCTGAGTCGGCTTCTTCGGCGAGGACGGCCAGCGCGGTGCCCACCAGTTCCTCCCGCCGCGCCGGGTCCATCCGTACCAGCACGGTGACCTGGTCGCCGCCGCTCCGAAACCGCGTGCTGCGTTCCTGCCAGGCCCGGCCCAGATCGACCCGGTCCGGTCGCTGTGCGGGTTCGGCGAGTTCCTCGGCGGCCAGGACCCGGGACAGCCGGTAGGTGCGGTCCGCGCCGGACCTCGTGGCCAGCAAGTAGCCCCGGTCGCGTACGGTGACCAGGCCGATCGGGTCCACCGTTCGCCACTGCGGGGCCTGGTCCGCAGCCGCGTAGTGGATGCGCAGCTTGTGCCCGGCGAACACCGCGCGCAGGACCTCGGCCACCATGGCGTCAGGAACCTCCTCATCGACCAGCCGACGCGAGAGGAGATCGGCCTCCGGGTCGATGAGCAATCGCTCGGCCGCGCCGGCCGCGGTGTCCCGATAGCTTTCGGGTAGCGCGTCGACCACCTTGAGCATCGCCGAAGCGAGCGCCGAGCCGAGGCCGAATGCCTGCGCGCCGCGCCGCGATCCGGCGACCAGCAGGGCAAGGGCCTCGTCGGGGTTCAGTCCGGTGAGCTCGGTCCGGAAACCGGGCAGCAACGCGAAACCGCCGTGCCGGCCGCGTTCGGCGTAGACCGGGACGCCGGCCGCGGACAGCGCCTCGATATCGCGCAGCACGGTGCGGGTGGACACCTCCAGCTCGCGGGCCAGCGCGGCCGCGGACAGCCGACCGTGCCGCCGCAGCAGCAGCACCAGCGAGACCAACCGGTCGGCGCGCATACGAAAACTCTAAAGGAATACACGACACAGGATGTCGTGATTTGCCGGGAGGCTGATCAACACGACGAAAAGTCGGCGGCTACCGAGCCGATGGACGTACGTGATGTCGACGAATCGAATGGAGCCGATGTGGCAATGGAGCGAACCGCGGTCAACCCGTGGGCGTGGTCGGTGGAGATGGGGTACAACCAGGGTGAGATCATCTCCGGGCACACCCGGACCCTGTACTGCGCCGGGCAGACCGCGATGAGCGGCGACGGCAAGCCCCAGCACGCCGATGACATGGCGGCGCAGTTGGCGCTGAGCCTCGACAACCTGGAGGCCGTGCTCGGCGAGGCCGGCATGTCCCTCGCGAACCTCGTCCGGCTCAACGTCTACACCACCGACGCCGATCGGCTCTTCGAGCACTACGGAGTGCTGGCGTCGCGGTTGGGCGCCGCCGGGGTGGCACCGTCCACCACGATGCTCGGCGTGACACGGCTGGCGATCCCCGACCTGATGGTCGAGCTTGAGGGGACCGCCGTCGCGTGATGCGACCTCGCCGCCTCCGGCAAAGCTGCCGGAGGCGGCACGAGAAGTAGGCAGGTGGGTGATTTCCGGTGCTCTCAGGATGGCGACAATCGGCGTCTACGGCTTCGACGGCGAGTCCTTCCTGCGACGACTGCGGCTTGGGCGTTGACGGAGGGGACCGACAGCTTCGTCGCCGAGTCGGTCACGGGCGGCGCAACCGGTCAGGCCATGTCCCAGAGCAGGCGGTAATAGGCGATGCGCTCCGGGTCCGGGGTGATCCCGTAGGCGTCGTACAGGATGCCGTCGTATCCCGGGCCGTAGTTCCACTCTGTGCTCCAGGCCGTGACCGCGAGGTCGGCCCACCGGTCGGCCACTCCGAGCGAACCAAGGTCGACGTGTGCGGCGAACGTGCCGTCGTCGTGCAGCAGGGTGTTGGGGACGCACGCGTCCCCGTGACAGACGACCAGGCGGTCGATCGCGGGCGGCTCGCCGATGCGCGCCCGGGCCTTGGCCAGATCGAGGTGCCGGTGCTCGGGGGACCAGCCGGCCGGCTCCTCTCCGTCGGCGATGCGCTCGTCGGCGCGCGCGAGCCGTCGATCGATGCTCCAGTCGAACGGGCACTGCTCCACGGGCAGAACGTCGTGGAGCAGGCGCAATCCTCGGCCGATCGCGGCCGCCGCGGTCGCCGGGTCGGCGATCCACCGAGGGTCCACCGCCGAGCGGCCGGGGACGGCTTCTGTGACCAGCCACGCGCCGTCGGCGTCCGTCCCGTGCTCGATGACTCGCGGGACGGTCGCCCATCGCTGCGCCCAGGCCAGGCGCTCGGCCTCGGCGGGGAGGTCGATCTCCGGGGTGCCGGCGGCGATCCATTTGGCATACCTGGTGCCGCCGCGCCCGTCCTCCAGGCGGAAGGTGAGGCCGCCGAGCTCGTTGCGCCACACCGGGGTGACGGTGTCGCCGCCGGCGAGCGCCGCGACGACGTCGGGGACGGTCACGGGGCCGGTCGGGATCTCGGCGATGACGGGGCGGCTCATGGGGCGAGATCCTTCCAGGGGCGTCGCACCGGCGACAAACGGGTTTTCGCGGTGGCGAGGGTCCTGCCGGCGAGAACGAGGCTGCGTTGCCTCGACTGCGGGAAGACCTACCGTCGGAAATCTTGTAGGGGGCAGCCCCCTGAGAATCCCCGAGATCGGACGGCCCCGACCTTTCACCCGTCCAGGAGCTTGAGACCGATGACGCCGATCAAGATGAGCGCCAGGCAGGCCAGCCGGGCAGGTGCCGCGCTTTCGCCCAGGGCGGCGATGCCCACGACGGCGACTCCGAGCGCGCCCAGTCCGACCCAGACGGCGTACGCGGTGCCCATGGGCAGGGTCTTGAGCGCGAAGGTGAGCATGACGAAGCTCAAGACCGCCGTCGTCACCCCGATGAACGTCGGCCAGGGCCGGGTGAACCCGTCTGAGCGTTCGAGCGCGGTGGCCCAGACGATCTCCAGCACGGCCGCCACGAAGAGCAGAGCCCAGGCCATGGCGGTCAGGCCGTGGTGCCCGCGTCGACGGTGATGGCGGCGCCGGTGATGTTCCGGCCGCCCTCACCCGCCAGATGGGCGACGGTGGCGGCGATGTCATCGGGGCTGCAGTAACGATCCAGGGCGGTGTACCGTCGCTCCTCCGCCGCTTCCGGGCTGTCGGCCGGGTTCATCTCGGTGTCGGTCGAACCGGGATGGACGAGGTTGGCCGTGATCCCCCGCGGCCCCAGGTCCCTGGCAAGACCCTTGGTCAGGCCGATCAGCGCGGACTTGCTCATCGCGTAGAGCGTCCACCCCGGGTACGGCACGCGCTCGACGAAACTGCTGCCGATGCAGATGATCCGGCCGCCCGGACCCATGTGCCGGGCGGCTGCCTGCGCCAGCACGAACGAGGCGCGGGCATGGATCGCGAGGGTGTTGTCGACCTCGGCCAGCGTCACCTCCTCCAGCGGCCCGAACGGGGCGATGCCGGCGCTGCTGACCACGATGTCGATCCGCCCGAACTCGGCGACCGTACGCTCGACCGCCGCGACCAGCGCACCGGCGTCGGCGGAATCCGCGGCCATGGCCAGCCCGCGGGCGCCGGCGGCCTCGATCTGCCCGACGACCTCCGCCGCCCGATCGGCCGAGCGGGCGTAGGTGATCACCACGTCGGCGCCTTCGGCGGCCAGCCGTACGGCGATGGCGGCGCCGATCCCACGGCTCCCCCCGGTGACGAGCGCGACCCTGCGTGTCATGATGTCTCCCTTATGCGGAATGAGTTCCGTTTAAATATAAACCGGAATCAATTCCGTTTGCAACGCCTGCCCGTAGCCTGTGACCGTGGACGGCATGACGAGCCCGCGCCGCGAGCGGGCCGACGCGGCGCGCAACCGGGTGAAGATCCTCACCGCCGCCGCCGAGATCGTCGCCGCTCACGGTGTCGAGGGGCTGTCGATGGCGGAGGTGGCCGCCGCCGCGGGAGGTGGAACGCGCGCGACCCTCTTCGCCTCCTGGGGTCCCGGTCGTAACGGCGGTGAATCCAACGATGTTGCTGCTGATGCCGGCCGTATTCCGGTGGCACCTCAGGTAGGCGCGAGCGGCTTCCTGCCTGCCGGCCGGCACGACGTCGCCCGCCGGGCCCGCGACGCCGGGGTCGGCCTGATGACCCTGTCCGACTTCGCCGTACGCCCGTCCCGTCCCGGCCTGGTCGTCGGCTACGGCGCCATCCCGCTCGACCGGATCGACGACGGGCTCACTCGGCTCCTGTCGGTCATCGACGCCGAGGACGCGTGAGCGCGGTCGAAGCGGGGTCGAGGAACAACGGGACAGCCATCAGCGGTACGGGCTGTTCGAGCAGGTCCAGGCGGTGCACGACCAACGGTGCCGAGTCGGCCTTCAGGGTTCTGTTTCGTGGATCATCTGAGTCGGCCGCTCCCTCCAGGATTTCTCCAGGGCGGGGCGGTGGCCGTGGACCGCATTCGAGAGGTGGTCCGGAGGCTTGGTCACGCAGTCAGATGTCCAAGAATGACTAAAGGCCACTTACGGAGATCGTAAGTGGCCTCTGGCCTCGGGAATTGGAGTCGGGGTGACAGGATTTGAACCTGCGACCTCTTCGTCCCGAACGAAGCGCGCTACCAAGCTGCGCCACACCCCGGTGCACGTCGGTCTTGCTCGTGCTTGGGAAAGTCTAGCGGACTTCGCGGGTGCTTGCGTCACTTCGGCGGCGGGGCACCAGCGTGAGGAGGCTCGCCTCGGGGAAGCAGGCGAAACGGGCGGGGGCGTAGGGGCTGGTGCCGAGGCCGGCGGAGACGTGGAGGTAGGCGGAGTCGTGGCGGCTCAGGCCCTTGACGCGGGCCCGGTCGATGCCGCAGTTGGTGACCAGCGCGCCGTAGAACGGGATGCAGAGCTGGCCGCCGTGGGTGTGGCCGGCGAGCAGCAGCTGGTAGCCGTCGGAGGCGAAGCGGGTCATGTTGCGGGGCTCGGGGGAGTGCATGACGCCCAGGCGGAGGTCGGCCTCCTCGGGGGCCGGACCGGCGATCATGTCGTAGCGGTCGAGGTTGATGTGGGAGTCGTGGATGCCGCCCACGGCCACGTCGAGGTCGCCGACCTTGATCCGGGCGGTGGTGTTGTTCATGTCCAGCCAGCCCTCGACGGCCATGCCGGCGCCGAGCTCCTGCCAGGGGAGCGAGGGGATCGTCTGGCCGTGGTCGCCCTTGGAGGTGCGCCAGAGGTAGCGCACGGGGTTCTTGGGGCGCGGGGCGTAGAGGTCGTTGGAGCCGTAGACGAACAGGCCCGGACGGGACAGCAGCGGCTCCAGGGCGTGCAGGAGGGGGCCGACCGCGTCGGGGTGGGCGATGGTGTCGCCGGTGTTGACCACCAGATCGGGCTTGAGGTCGCCCAGCGAGCGCACCCAGTCGATGAGCATCCGCCTGCCCGGCGTGAGATGGAGGTCGGACAGGTGCAGGATGCGCACCGGACGCTGGCCGGGCTCCAGCACGGGCACGTCGAAACGCCGCAGTCGGAACGCGTTGCGCTCGACGACCGAGGCGTAGGCGAGGCCGGCCATGCCGACACCGAGCAGGGACAGGGGCACCGCGGCTGCTTTCCTCACCTACTCATCATGCCCGACATCGGGCTCCCCGAAGGAGACTTGGGATACGGCGGAGCTGGTGAGACGGCAAGATGGACCGCATGAGCACATTGAAGGACAAGCTGAAGACCGACCTCACGGCCTCCATGAAGAGCAGGGACGAGGTCCGCACCCGGACGATCCGCATGGCTCTCGCGGCCGTGAACGTCGAGGAGGTCGCGGGCAAGACGGCGCGCGAGCTCTCCGACGACGAGATCATCAAGGTGCTGACCAAGGAGGCCAAGAAGCGCCGCGAGGCGGCCGAGGCGTTCAGTGGCGCCGGTCGCACGGAGCAGGCGCAGGCCGAGGTGGACGAGCAGGCCGTGCTGGAGGAGTACCTCCCGGCCCAGCTCTCCGACGAGGAGCTCGGCAAGCTCGTGGACGAGGCCGTCGCCGAGACCGGTGCCGCCGGGCCCCAGGCGATGGGGCAGGTCATGAAGGTCCTGAACCCCAAGGTCGCCGGGCGGGCGGAGGGCGGCCGGGTGGCGCAGGCCGTACGCGCCCGGCTGTCGGCCTGAGCGGGCCGCGCGTCCGGACGGCGGCGCTCCGGGCGGGCCGCGCGTTCAGGTGACGGTGGCCCGGCTGGGGCACGCGTCTGTGCGACGGTGGCCCGGGACGTGCGCGTCTGTGTGACGGCGGTCCGGGACGTGCGCGTCTGTCCGGCGGCGGTCCGGGACGTGCGCGTCTGTCCGGCGGCGGTCCGGGACGTGCGCGTCTGTCCGGCGGCGGTCCCGGACGGGCGCCGCTGTGACCGGGGGCCGGAAGAGGAACGGCGCGCCTCCGCGGCCGCGGCCCGGAGGGGGCTGCGCGCCCCTCTGCCGGTCGGAGAGCGGCTGCGGGCCCGTCTGAGGGTCAAGGGCCCCGGTACGGCGAGAGCCCTCCCTGATGCGTCAGGGAGGGCTCCGGTGTCTCCGCGGGGGAGCTACGGGACGACGGGGATGCTGTTGTCGCCGATGTCGCCCTCGTTCATGAAGCCGCCGTTGCCGTCTCCGGTGATCACGATGTTGCCGTCGTCGGTCCCCGGCCCGTTGCCGTCGGTGGTGCCGGGCTTCCTGGTGGGCGGCGGGGCGCAGAGGCCGGAGCAGCCGCCGAAGCGACTCATGTTCACCGGGGTGAAGGAGCTCGGGTCGATGCCCTTCAGCGCGCCGAGCATGGAGTACTTCCAGATCCGGCCGGAGATCGACGCGCCGTACACGTAGCTGTAGCCACGCCCGCCGATGGTCACGTTGACCAGGTCGTGCTTGAAGGCGCCGCGCGGGTCGCCGAGGCTGACCGCGGAGGCCAGGTCGGGGGTGAAGCCGGCGAACCAGGCCGCGGTGTAGCCGTCGGTGGTGCCGGTCTTGCCCGCCGCCGGCCGGCCGATGCCGCCGACCTCGGTCATCGTGCCCTTGGTGAACACCCCGGACATGATGTGGGTGGCCGCGTCGGCGACCTCCTCGTCCAGGACCTGGCTGCACTTCGGCTTGTACGGCGTGGCCTTGCCGTTGCGGTCGCGGATCTCGGTGATGGCCATCGGCTTGCAGTAGGTGCCGCGGGCGGCGATCGTCGCGTAGGCGGCCGACACCGTCACCGGGTCCATCTCATTGATGCCGAGGGTGAAGGTCTCGAACTCCTTCAGCTTGGCCCCGTCGGCCCGCTTGATGCCCAGCTTCTTGGCCATCTTGACCACATCGCAGAGGCCGACCTGCTCCTCCAGCTTCAGGAAGAAGGTGTTCACCGAGCCCAGGGTGCCGGTGGTCAGGGACTTGAAGCCGCCGCCGCCCTCGCTGGAGTTGCGGACCTCGTGGCCGGGGTCGCCGACCCGGTTGCCCTCGCAGTCGCGGAACGAGCTGGTGCTGGGCGCCCGGTAACCGGCGCCGGTGGTGTTGCCGTCGTTGAGCTTCATGCCCTTGTCGAGGGCGGTGAGCAGGGTGAAGGGCTTGAACGTGGAGCCGGCCTGGAAGCCCGCGCCGCCGCCGTGCATGACGTCGGCCGCGAGGTTGTAGCTCATCTCGTTCTTCTTCTTGTTCTGCCCGAACTTCCGGCTGGCGGCCATCGCCTTGATGGCACCCGTGCCGGGGACGACCATCGCCTGCGCGGCGACCGGGTGGTCGCTGGTCTTCACGTACTCCTTGATGGCCTTCTCGGAGGCCTTCTGCGCCTGCAGGTCGAGCGTCGTCTTGATCGTCAGGCCGCCGCGCTGGAGCTGCTTCTTGCGCAGCGAGGCGGTCTTGCCGAACTGCTCGTTGTTGAGCATCTCGTACTGGGCGTAGAGGCAGAAGTAGGGGTAGGCGCTCTCGTCGCAACCACCGGGGACCGGGGTGTCCTTGAACCCGAGCTTCTTGGCCTTGGCCTCCGTGGCCTCCTGCTCGGTGATCTTGCCGAGCTCCTTCATCCGGTCCAGGACGGTGTTGCGCCGGTCCAGCAGCCGCTGGCGGCTCGCCTTGCCCGCGTTCGGGTCGGTCCCGCTGGGGTTCTGCACGGCCCCGGCGAGGGTGGCCGCCTCCCACAGGTTCAGCTTGGAGGCGGGCTTGCCGAAGAACCGCTTGGAGGCGGCCTGGATGCCGTGGGCGCCCGCGCCGAAGTAGGAGATGTTGAGATAGCGCTCAAGGATCTCCGGCTTGGTGTATTTCTCCTCGATGGCCATCGCGTAGCGCAGCTCGTTGAGCTTGCGGGAGAACGTCGGGGCGATGGCCGCCTTCTGCTCTTCCTTCGTCTCGGCGCTGTTGACCAGCACCTGCTTGACGTACTGCTGCGTGATGGAGGAGCCGCCCTGGATGTCTCCGCCGCCCGTGGTGTTCTTCACCGCCGCGCGGAAGGTGCCCTCCAGGTCGATGGCCCCGTGCTCGTAGAACCGGAAGTCCTCGATCGAGACGATCGCGGTCTTCATGATGTCGGCGACCTCGTCGAGCGCCACCGACTCGCGGTTCTCGTAGTAGAACTGGGCGAACTGCTTGCCGTCCGCGTCGAGCAAGGTGGTCTTCTCCGCGAGGGGGGGCTCGCTGAGCTCCTCGGGGAGCAGGTGCAGCTCCTCCGTGGCGGACTTCACGGTCATCCCCGCGCCGCCCACCGCCGGAAGCGCGATGGCAGCGACCAATACGCCTGTGGCAGCGGAAGCGGCGACCAGCCGCAGTACGTTGCCGAACGCCGATTTCTGATCTTTGCCTTGAGCCTGCACGTGTTCAAGGGTACGTCGGACGGATGGCCCAAACGGTAACGGAACACTATTTCAGTTCGCGTCGAGTACGTACTGGGGCAGGTGACTAGTCATTCCCGGCCAGATGGCCGCTGATGACCATGCGAGAAATTGGTCCCGCCGGGGTCTGTCGGCCCGAACGTCTGGTTGCGTACGTTCTCCTTCTGCGGCAATTGAATACGGAGGCTCGACGCCCGCGCCCGTCGGCCCCAAGTCACGACTGACCACCTAAGGGGAGTGGGGTCGAATGTGGATCACGGATTGGACCTCCCGTGCGGCCTGTAAGGGTGCGGATCCTGACGCGCTGTTCGTTCAGGGCGCTGCCCAGAACCGAGCAAAGCTGATCTGCCGAGGATGCCCGGTCCGGACCGAGTGCCTCGCCGACGCGCTGGACAACCGCATCGAGTTCGGGGTGTGGGGCGGGATGACCGAGCGCGAACGCCGGGCGCTGCTGCGTCGGCGACCGGATGTCGACTCCTGGCGGGACCTGCTGGAGCTGGCCAAAGAAGAGTACGAGCGAACGAACGAGCTGATCGCCGGCTGAGTTCGCGCCGATCCTGTACGGCTGGCGCGACGCGCCAGCCGTACATTCGCATGCCCGCCTCACGGTGTGCGGGGCCTCACGGCGTGCTCACGGCATGCTGGGGATGCCCTTACGGCGTGCGGCGTGGCTCCCAGGGCGTGCGGGGGTGCCTCAGGGCGTGCGGGGCGCCCCGGGGCGCGGGGCGGCTCTAGCCGAGGTCCCGCTGGGCGGCCAGCAGCTCGCCCACCCGGCGCAGCCCCTCCAGGTCGTGCACGTCCTCCGGCATGGCGGGGACCTGGGCCACGGGCACCGTGGGATGGGCCGACAGGAAGTGCTCCTGCTCGCGGTGCTCGCGGGCGGCCAGCTGCATCCGGCCGGCGTGCAGCCGCAGCACGGCGGCGGTCAGCTCGTGCTCGCCGCGTGATTCCAGATCCTCCGCGGCGGCGGTGCTCCGCGCCGCCGACAGCATGGCGGCAGGCGCCAGGTGCACCCGGTTGACCACGAGCCCGGCCAGGGGCATGCGCTCCTCGGCCAGCCTCTCCACGAAGTACGACGCCTCGCGCATCGCGTCGCGTTCGGGCGCGGCCACGACGACGAACGCGGTCCCGGGGGCCTGCAGGAGCCGGTAGGTCTGCTCGGCGCGCACCCTGAACCCGCCGAAGACGGCGTCGAGCGCGGAGACGAACGTCTGCAGGTCCTTGAGCACCTGCGCGCCCAGCAGCTTGGTCATGGCTCCGGCGACGATGCCGAAGCCCGCGTTGAGCAGCTTGAAGGCGCTGCGCCCGCCCGCCTTGGCGGGGGCCATCAGCAGCCGGATCAACCGGCCGTCGAGGAAGCGGCCCAGGCGCTCCGGAGCGTCGAGGAAGTCCAGCGCGGAGCGGGAGGGCGGGGTGTCCACGATGATCAGGTCCCAGTCGCCCGACCGGCGGAGCTGGCCGAGCTTCTCCATGGCCATGTATTCCTGCGTGCCGGAGAAGCTGGACGACAGGGACTGGTAGAAGGGGTTCGTCAGGATCTGGCGGGCCCGCTCGGGGTCCGCGTGCGCCTCGATGATCTCATCGAAGGTCCGCTTCATGTCGAGCATCATGGCGTGCAGCCGGCCCTCGCCCTCCACGCCCGCGACGGGCCTGGGGGTGTTGTCCAGCTCGGTCAGGCCCATGGACTGCGCCAGCCGCCGGGCGGGGTCCACGGTGAGCACCACTGCCGAACGGCCGCGCTCGGCCGCGCGCAACCCCAGCGCGGCGGCGGTGGTGGTCTTGCCGACGCCGCCGGAGCCGCAGCAGACGATGATCCGGGTGCCCGGGTCGTCGATGATCGCGTCGAGGTCGAGAACCGGGACGGTCCGCTGCCTGCCGGACCGCTCGCTGCGCTCGGTCATGCTGCTCCCTGGGTGTGGATCGATTCGGCCAGCTCGTACAGCCCGGCCAGGTCCACCCCGTCGGCCAGCAGCGGCAGCTCGTAGCGGGGACGCCCGGCCCTGGACAGCGACAGCCTCTCGCGGCGCTCCAGCTCCGTGCGGTGGGCGTGTTCGGCGATCTCCTCGGCGAGGGCCTCGGCCACGGCGGCGGCGTCGGAGCTGCCGTCCGCGAGCCCGGACGCCTTGAGCCCGAGGGCCAGCTCGGCCGGGTCGAACCGGTCCTTGCCGACGTCGTCCAGGACGGACGCGGGCAGCAGCGACTCCCTGACCATGTTCGTGAAGATCCCCCCGGGCGGGAGCCCGGCCGTGCGGAGCTCGTCGAGCCCGTCCAGGGTCTCCTGGACGGGCATCTCCTCCAGGAGCGTGACGAAGTGCACCGCGGTCTCGGGGGAGGCCACGACGCCGTTCACCAGGTCGGCGTGGTTCTTGATCGGGCCCACCCGGGCCAGCCCGGCCACCTCGTTGGTGACGCCGAGGAAACGGGTGATCCGGCCGGTCGGCGGCGCGTCGAGCACGACCGCGTCGTAGATCCGCCTGCCGTCCTTGCCCTTGCGGCGGACGGCCTCGCTCGTCTTCCCGGTGACCAGGACGTCGCGGAAGCCGGGGGCGATGGTGGTGGCGAAGTCGACGACGCCCATCTTGGTCAGGGCCTTGCCCGCCCTGCGCATGCCGTAGAACATCTCGAGGTAGTCGAGCATGGCCTCTTCGGGATCGATGGCCAGCGCGTAGACGTCACCGCCGCCGGGGGCGACGGCGATCTTCCGCTCCTCGTACGGCAGTGGCGGCAGGTCGAAGACCTGCGCGATTCCCTGCCGGCCTTCGACCTCCACCAGCAGGACCTTGCGGCCGTCCGCGGCGAGGGCGAGGGCGAGGGCGGCGGCCACCGTGGTCTTCCCGGTGCCGCCCTTGCCGGTGACGACGTGGAGGCGTACGCCGTCCCAATCGGTGTCGCGAGCTCTCACGTTTCGAAGGCTACCCAACAGCCACCTGACGATTCGTCGGGGCTGTGCACTGACGGGGCTACAGGTGTGGATTGTCACAGTGATCCTGCCCACTCGGGGACGTCGCCGGGGCGGGCCCCCGGTCCGGGCGGGCACGCTCGTCCGTTCGCCGGCCGCGGGCGGCTCCGGGTGGGCGGCGCGTGGAAAACCCGGGATCACCCCCCGTCGGGAGGCCGTATGGAACCGCCGGGCCGAGCCGCCTCGCTAATGTGTCCCACATGACGAAATGGGAGTACTCGACGGTGCCTCTGCTGGTCCACGCGACCAAGCAGATTCTCGATAACTGGGGCCAGGACGGCTGGGAGCTCGTCCAGGTCGTGCCGGGGCCGAACCCCGAGCAGCTGGTGGCCTACCTGAAGCGGCCGAAGCAGTGAGCGCCGAGGAGAGGCTGGCCGAGCTCGGCCTGACGCTGCCCGAGGTTGTCGCGCCGCTGGCGGCCTACGTCCCGTCGGTCCGCTCGGGCGACTACGTCTACACGTCGGGCCAGCTCCCGGTGGTGGACGGCAAGCTCGCGGCGACCGGCAAGGTCGGTGCCGAGGTGAGCCCCGAGGAGGCCCGTGAGCTCGCGAGGATCTGCGCGCTCAACGCCCTCGCGGCGGCCGCGTCGGCGGCCGGAGGGCTGTCCAACATCGTGCGGATCGTCAAGGTCGTCGGCTTCGTGGCCAGCGACCCCGCCTTCAGCGGTCAGCCGCAGGTCGTCAACGGCGCCAGCGAGCTGCTCGTCGAGGTCCTGGGCGAGGCGGGCAAGCACGCCCGCAGCGCGGTCGGCGTCGCCGTCCTTCCGCTGGACGCGCCGGTCGAGGTCGAATTGATCGCCGAGGTCCGCTGACGATTGTCCGGGGCGGCGGCCGTGCCACATGATGGACCCCGAAACCGAGTGTTGTTCGGGTGGAGGGTCTGAATGGGTGGGATTCCGCTCCCTGGTGAGTTCGGTGAGCGTGCACGCGACATCCTGGCCGGGCGGCTGGTGCCCGTCCCGGCCCGGGATGCCGCCACCGTGGTCATCCTCCGCGAGGGCGTCGAGGTCTACCTGCTGAGGCGGAAGGCGAGCATGGCCTTCGCGGCGGGCGCCTACGTCTTCCCCGGCGGTTCGGTGGACCCCCGCGACGCCGACCACGCGATCGCCTGGGCCGGGCCCTCGCCCGCGGAGTGGGGGGCGGTCTTCCGCGCGGACGAGAGGATCGCGCGCGGCCTGGTCTGCGCCGCGGTGCGGGAGACGTTCGAGGAGTCGGGCGTGCTGCTCGCCGGGCCGTCACCGGAGTCCGTCGTGGCCGACACCACCGGCGACGACTGGGAGGCCGACCGTCTCGCCCTGATCGACCGGAGTCTGTCGTTCGCCGACTTCCTGGACGGGCGCGGGCTGGTCCTCCGCTCCGACCTGCTCCGCCCCTGGGCGCACTGGATCACTCCCGAGGTCGAGCACCGGCGCTTCGACACCCGGTTCTTCGTCGCCGCGCTCCCGCCGGGCCAGCGCACCCGTGACGTCGGCGGCGAGGCCGACCAGGTCGCCTGGGCGCGGCCCGCCGACGCGGTCGACCAGGCCAAGAACGGCCAGATCTTCCTGATGCCCCCGACCTACCGCACGCTCGGCGAGCTGCGCGACTACCGGACCGTGGCCGAGGTGCTCGCGGCCGAGCGTGAGATCGTCTCCCTGATGCCCGGGATCGCGGAGGTGGACGGGGAGATGTGCATCGTGCTCGACGACGACTACGGGTTCGGTCCCTCATGAGCGGGCGTGGCGGGCGCGGCCGGGCGCGGGCCGTCCGCGGAGGGGGCCGGATGAGCGGCCAGGGGGCCGGATGAGCGGCCTGCGGATCCCCCTCGACGGGCCCGACGGGTCCGGTACGGATCACGCGCTCAGCCTTCTCGCCCCGAACCCGTCCCCGATGACCCTGGACGGCACCAACACCTGGGTGATCGGCCGGGGAGAGGAGGTGCTCGTCGTCGACCCGGGGCCGGACGACGGGCCGCATCTGCGGCGGGTCGCCGACCGTCTCCGCGGGCGCAGGGTGACGACGATCCTGCTCACTCACGGGCACCACGACCACAGCGGCGGCGCGAAGGGGTTCGCCGAGCTGGTCCGCGCGCCCGTCAGGGCCCTGGACCCCGGTCACCGGCTCGGCGACGAGGGCCTCGCCGACGGCGACGTGCTCACCGTGGGCGGCCTGGAGCTCCACGTCGTGGGCACCCCCGGCCATTCGTTCGACTCGCTCTGTTTCTGGCTGCCGGAGGACCGGGCGATGCTGACCGGCGACACCGTGCTCGGCCGGGGCACCACCGTCATCGCCCCGGACGGCGACCTCGCCGACTATCTGCGCTCCCTGGACCGGCTCCGTGCGACGGCCGAGCGGGTCGGAGCCGAGGCGCTGCTCCCCGGCCACGGCCCGGTGCTGCCCGACCCGATCGGCGCGCTGGACGGCTACATCGCCCACCGGAGGCAGCGGCTCGACCAGATCCGGAGCGCGCGTGAGCAGGGCGCGAGGACGCCGGCGGAGATCGTCGAGATCGTCTACGCGGACGTCGACAGGTCGCTGTGGCCCGCCGCGGAGATGTCGGTCCGCGCCCAGCTCGCCTATCTCGACGGCTAGGTCCGCGCCCGGCCCGCCGGGACGCTCCTCAGCGTGAGCGGTTGTGCAGCCGCTCCAGGTCCATGATGACCACGGCCTTGGCCTCGATGCGCAGCCAGCCGCGCTGGGCGAAGTCGGCCAGTGCCTTGTTCACGGTCTCGCGGGAGGCGCCGACCAGCTGGGCCAGCTCCTCCTGGGTGAGGTCGTGGTGGACCCGGACGCCGTCGTCGATCCGCTGGCCGAAGCGCTCGGCCAGGTCGAGCAGGGCTTTGGCGACCCGCCCGGGGACGTCGGTGAAGACCAGGTCGGCCAGCACGTCGTTGGTACGGCGCAGCCGCTGGGCCAGGGCGCGCAGCAGGTGCAGGGCGACCTCGGGACGGCCGGTCAGCCAGGGGCGCAGGTCGTCGTGGCCGAGACCGGCCAGGCGGACGTCGGTCAGCGCGGTGGCGGAGGCCGTACGGGGGCGGGGGTCGAACAGTGACAGCTCGCCGAACATCTCGCCCGGACCGAGCACGCTGAGCAGGTTCTCCCGGCCGTCGGGCGCGGTCCTGGACAGTTTGATCTTGCCTTCGAGCACCACGTAGAGGCGGTCGCCGGTCTCGTTCTCGCTGAACAGCGTCTGTCCCTTGGACAGCTCGACCTCCGAGACACTCGTGCGCAGCGCGGCGGCGCCCTCGCGGTCGAGCGCCGAGAACAGAGGGGCCTTGCCCAGCACGTCGTCGGTGTTCACAGTGCCTCCTGTTTCACGGCTCACGCAGTCATTGTGACCTATCCCACCGAGCAGCTCTCAAGGGGGCCATACGCGTAGGCTGTGCAGGTGCCTCGCAACGTCGGTCGTGCTGGTGAATCCCCGCTTGCCCTGGTCCGTCGCGCTCGGCGGATGGATCGCATCCTGGCGGAAACCTACCCAGATGCGCACTGCGAACTCGACTTCCGCAACCCCCTGGAGCTGCTGGTCGCGACGATCTTATCTGCGCAGTGTACGGACAAAAGAGTCAACATGGTTACTCCAACGCTTTTTGCGAAATATCGGACAGCGGAGGATTACGCCGGGGCCGACCGGGCCGAGGTGGAGGACATCATCCGGTCCACGGGGTTCTTCCGGGCCAAGACCAACAGCATCGTCGGCATGGCCCAGGCCCTGTGCGACCGCTACGGCGGAGAGGTCCCCGGCAAGCTCAAAGACCTGGTCACCCTGCCGGGCGTCGGCCGTAAGACCGCCAACGTGGTGCTCGGCAACGCCTTCGGGGTCCCCGGCATCACCGTGGACACCCACTTCCAGCGGCTCGTCCACCGGTTCCACTGGACGGAGGAGACCGACCCGGTCAAGATCGAACACATCGTCGCGGGGCTCATCCCGAAACGCGACTGGACGATGATGTCCCACCGCCTGATCTGGCACGGCCGCCGCATGTGCCACGCCCGCACGCCCGCCTGCGGCGTGTGCCCGCTCGCCGCGCTCTGCCCTTCGTACGGCATCGGCCCCGTCGCCCCCGCCCAGGCCGCCAAACTGGTACGCCCCGGCCCCTTCTCGTGACCGGCTCCCGATGACCGGGAAGCACGGGACGGGGCACCGTGTTGCAGAGACCGGAGGTGTGCCCGTGGAAGTGCCCGGATGGTTGGAGACGCTGGCCGAACGGGTCGCGAGGACACCGGTGCCCCCGCCGCTGCGCCCACCGGGTTCGGGCGGCCGGCCGGCGGCGGTGCTGATGCTGTTCGGAGAGGGGCCGCTCGGCCCCGACGTGCTGCTGATCCAGCGCAGCTCACGCGGGCGCCGGCACGCGGGGCAGCCCGCCTTCCCCGGCGGCGGCGTGGATCCCGAGGACGGCGGCCCGATCCCCGCCGCGCTGCGCGAGGCGCGGGAGGAGACCGGTCTCGATCCGGCCGGTGTCCAGGTGGTCGGCACGATGCCCGAGCTGTACGTCTGGCGCAGCGACAACCGGGTCACCCCGGTGCTGGGCTGGTGGCACACGCCCAGCGTGGTGCACGCGGCCTCGCCCGACGAGGTGGAGGCGGTGGAGCGCGTCCCGATCTCCGAGCTCGTCGATCCCGCCAACCGGCTCAGGCTGCGCCACCCGAAAGGCCCGTCCGGCCCGGCGTTCCGGGTGCGCGGGCTGCTGGTGTGGGGCTTCACCGCAGGGGTGCTCGACGGGGTGCTCACCGCGTCGGGCTTCGAGCTCCCCTGGGACCGGTCACGGATCGAGGATCTGCCTCCGGACGTCCTCAACCTCGCCTCCCGTTGACAGCGCCAGGCCCAGGCGGGCCCAGTCGGCCACGTCGTGGTCGGGGTCCCTCGACAGCCGCCGCAGAGCCGCCAGGCCCATCGGGTCGGGCGGGTTGCCCATGATGTTCGGCAGCGCGTAGGCCGCGCCGTACCTGACCCTGGGGTCGGCGTGCTCGCCCAGGGCGATCACCGACGGCAGCGCGCGGCGGTCCCTGAGATGGCCGAAGGCGATCAGCACCGAGTAGAGGACCATGCAGTCGTCCTCGCTGGTGGCCAGGTAGCGCAGCACCGGCAGGCTCCGGTCGGTGAAGCCGAGCCTGCCCAGGATGTCCACCCCGAGCATCCGCTCGGAGGCGGTCTCACCCGCGCACAGCCGCCGGGCCGCGGTGAAGGTCTCCAGATCACCTCGCGCGTGCAACACGGCGATCGCCTGCCAGCGGATCGTGCCGTCGTGGTCCTGGTCCCGCAGCGCGGTCTCGATGAGAGACTCCACGGCCGCCGACCCCCCGATCGTTGCCATATGACCACGATAACCGCATGGACCTACACGAAGGGGTGCACGCGCGGGGCGGCGGCTGGATACCGTAAAGGGGTGAGCGGTGATCTACTCGATCTCATCCTGATCGCCCTGATGGTGGCCTTCGCGGTGTCGGGATACCGCCAGGGGTTCATCATCGGGGCCCTGAGCTTTGTCGGATTCGTCGGTGGTGGGCTGCTGGGCATCTTCATCGCCCCGCCGATCGCCGGCGCTTTCGTCGACGGCGAGACCGAGCGGGCGCTGCTCGCCATCGTCATCGTCTTCCTGACCGCGACGATCGGGCAGTTCGCGTCCTCGACCATCGGCGCGGTGGTCCGCAGCCACGTCACCTGGGAGCCCGCCAAGGTGGTCGACGCGGTCGGCGGCACCTTCGCCAGCGCGTTCTCGGTGCTGATCATCGCCTGGCTGATCGGCTCGCTGATCTCCTCCTCCCAGTTCACCCTGCTGAGCGAGCAGGTCAACAAGTCACTGCTGATCAGCACCGTCGACCAGGCGATGCCGAAGGCGGCCAAGGACTTCCAGAAGCCCTTCAAGGACTTCATCGACACCTCCGGCTTCCCCAAGGTGTTCGACGCCATAGGGGCCGGCCAGCTCGTCGAGGTCGAGCCGCCCGACAAGAGCGTGCCCAAGGGGGCGCAGCTCTCACGGGCCCGCCGGGGCATCGTCAAGGTCCAGGGCGTCGCCTCCAGCTGCCGCCGGCACATCGAGGGCACCGGCTTCGTCTACTCCCAGAACAAGATCATGACGAACGCCCACGTGGTCGCGGGTGTCGACCAGGAGCTGCAGGTCACCGACTACCTCAACAACGCCCACGCGGCCAAGGTCGTGCTCTACAACCCCGACAGGGACATCGCGATCCTCCACGTCCCCGGACTGAACATGCCGATCCTGCGCTTCGACGGCACCGCCAAGAAGGGCGACGACGCCATCGTCGCCGGCTTCCCGCACGGCGAGGGCTTCACCATGAACGCGGCCCGCATCCGGGTGCAGCAGAAGGCCAGGGGGCTCAACATCTACGAGCGCAAGACCGTCGTCCGCGACGTCTACGCCATCCGCGGCCTGGTCCGGCAGGGCAACTCCGGCGGGCCGCTGCTCACCCCCGACGGCCGGGTCTACGGGGTCGTCTTCGCGGCCGCGCTCGACCAGCAGGAGACCGGCTACGTCCTGACGGCGGCCGAGGTGTCACCGGACGCCGAAGACGGCTCCAAGCTGTTCAACCGGGTCGACACCCAGGAGTGCGACCAGAACAGCTAGAGCAGGCCCCTGATCGCGGCGATGGCCGCCCCGGGGTCGGGGTCGCCCGCCCCGCCCAGCTCCCGGGCGGTCAGGGCGATCTCCTCGTACGGCGGGCCGTACCGGCTGATCCTGCCGGCGCCCCGGGCGAACAGCGCCGCAGCCCCGCGCCGGTTGCCCCGCTGCAGGTGGGTGAGGCCGACGCAGATCTGCGCCAGCCCCTGCCAGAGCTCCCGCTCCTCCTCCGGAGCGGTCTTCCACCGGCCCTCCAGCACCTCATGGGCGTGGAACGGCCGGCTCTCGCCGAGCAGCCGTCGCGCCTCGGCGAGGGCCTCCTCCGCGCTCGGCGCGTAGTCGTCCGGGACGCGCTCCACGCCCTCCGCCCCGTGGGGCAGCGGCCGTCCGAACGCGTCCCGAGGACGCTGGTTACGGGGCCTTCCGTCCGGATCCCGGTCTCTCGCGGTCATGGGCTGTGAACATCTCCGTCCGGATCCCGGTCTTTCGTGGTCATGGGCTGTGGACCCCTCCGTCCGGATCCCGGTCTTTCGTGGTCATGGGCTGTGAACGCCTCCGTCCGGATCCCGGTCCCCCGCGGTCATCGGTCGGGCTCCGGGTCGGACAGCCAGCCGATGAGCTCGGCGTCGAACTCCTCCGGGCGCTCCTCGTGCGGGAAGTGGCCTGCGCCCTCGATCAGCCGCCACCGGTAGGGGGCGGCCACATAGCGGCCGGAGCCCTGGGCGGTGCGGGGCAGGACGTGCCTGTCGAGCGCGCCGTGCAACTGCAGCGTGGGCGCGTCGATCTCGCTCCGCATCCTCCTGGCGTAGCGCAGCCCGTCGGGACGGAGCTGGGAGCGGGCGAACCAGCGGTGATACTCCAGCGCGCAGTGGGAGACGGTGGGGATGCGGAAGACGTCACGATAGGTCTTCGCCACCTCCTCCTCCGGCCAGCTCGGCCCGGACCACCGATCCAGCAGCCGTCCCACCATCGCGCCGTCGTTGGCGGTCAGGCGGCGTTCGGGCAGGAACGGCAACTGGAACCCCAGGGCGTAGGAACTCGCCCTGAGCTGACCGAACGGGTCGCCGAACAGCGCGGAGCGGAGCCTGAGCGGATGCGGCGCCGAGACCGGGACCAGCCGCAGGACCGCCTTGGGGTCCAGCACGGACATCGTCCAGGCCAGCAGCCCGCCCCAGTCGTGGCCGACGACGATCGCACCGGTCTCGCCCAGCGCCCGGATCAGCCCGGCCGCGTCACCGGCCAGGGTGGGCAGGTCGTAGCCGCGCGGAGGCTTGTCGCTGGCGCCGTAGCCCCGCAGGTCGACGGCGACGGCGCGGTAGCCCGCGGCGGGCAGGGAGACGAGCTGGTTGCGCCAGCTCCACCAGAACTGCGGGAACCCGTGCAGCAGCAGCACCAGAGGGCCCTTCCCCGCTTCCACGATGTGGAAGCGGGTGCCGCCGGCGTGCACCGCGCGGTGGGTCCACGGGCCCTCGATCCTGACCAGGGACTCGTCGGGACGGCTCACTGGCCCGGACTCACCGGTTCACGATGCGAGCCGACCTGGCCCGCACCGGGGGGCGCGGGCGGCGCTGCGAGACTGAGCTCGCTCTCGCCGCTCTTGATGGTCCTGAGCGAGCGCAGGGTCCGCTTCATCCCGGTCAGGCCCTTGAGCCGCCGGACGCCGAGGAAGGCCAGCAGGCCGGCCACGATCAGGTAGAACACGGTGACGATCGTGAAGGCCAGCCACGTCCACACGCCCAGCCCGACCAGGGCGTAGGCGATGGCGAACGAGGCCAGGATCAGGCACAGGTGGGCCATGAACGCGGCGGCGCCGAAAAGCCCGGCGGCCACGCCGGCCCGTTTGGCGTCGAACTTCAGCTCGGACTTGGCCAGTTCTATCTCTGCGCGTACCAGGGTGGAGATCTGGTCGCTGGCCGCGGCGACCAGTGCGCCCAGCGACTCCTCCTGCGGTTCCGTGGGTGGATTCAGTGTCATGAGCGATCTCCTATCAAGCGCCGGTATCAGACATCATCCTGCGCGCTGAGGTGGTTGCGCACGCGCACCCGGAGCAGGACCGCCGCGACGACCGAGGCCGTGAGGCTCGCCAGGAGCACCCCGGTGGTCACCGCGTCGACTCGTCCGGGATCGTCGCCGTAGGCCAGGTCACCGATGAGAAGGGAAACGGTGAACCCGATCCCGGCCAGAATCGACACGGCGGCCATGTCCCGCCAGTGCAGTTCATCCGACAGTTTCGCCAAGCCGAGCCGTACGGCCAGCCACGCCCCGCCGAAGACGCCCAGGAACTTACCGACGACCAGGCCGGCGATCACCCCGAGCACCACCCGGTCGGTGGCCATCGCGCCGAGACTCCCCGCGCTGAGCACGACCCCCGCGGACACGAAGGCGAACACGGGCACCGCGAAGCCCGCCGAGAAGGGGCGGATGTAGTGGTCGGCCAGTTCGGCGGGGGAGCTCTCCTCGCCTGGGCCGCTGTGCACGCGGGTCATCAGGCCGAGGGCTACCCCGGCGACGGTCGCGTGAACACCGCTGATCTCCACGAGATACCACGCCAGGAGGGCGAGCGGCAGGTAGATCCAGAGGCCGCGGACCCGCCTGGCCTGCAGCAGGCCGTACAGGGCGATGACCGCCACCCCGGCCAGCAGCGCCAGGAGATTCAGGTTCCGGGTGAAGAAGACGGCGATGACGGTGATCGCGCCGAGGTCGTCCACCACGGCGCTGGTCAGCAGGAACGCCCGCAGCGCTGCGGGCAGCGCGCTGGCCGTCACGGCCAGTACGGCCAGGGCGAAGGCGATGTCGGTGGCCGTGGGGATGGCCCAGCCGCGGCCCGCCCCCGGCACGCCCCAGCTCACCACGAGATAGATCAGGGCGGGGACGACCATGCCGGCGATCGAGGCGACGATGGGCAGTGCGGCCTTACGGAGCTGGGCGAGCTCACCGTGGACGAACTCCTCCTTGACCTCGATCCCGGCGATGAAGAAGAAGACCGTGAGCAGGCCGTTCTGGACCCATTTGTAGAGTTCCATGTCGAGGTGGAGGAAGTCCGGGCCGAACCTCGCGTTGCGGAGCGCCTCGTAGGAGTCGGTGGAGACGTTGGCCCAGACCAGGGCGGCGACCGTGGCCAGCAGCATGACGACGCCGCCGACGGTCTCGGCGCGGAGTGCCTCGGCGAGCTGGCGGGCGTATCGCAGGGACGGGCGGAAAGGCCAGATTTCGACGGCGCGGCGCATGGGACCTCCGAGAATGCAGAGAGGGACGGTCCCCCCGCTGGCCGACCAGACTTCCCGGCACACCTGATCGCCAGCCTATCGAAGTACCGCAAAAGGGATTTCCGCCGGGCTCGCAGGGCTCGGAAGCCTGCGTGATTCAGGGGCTCGCACGGCCCGGAAGCTCGTACGGTCCAACGGAAAAGGCGCGGCCCCCGTCACCGGGGATCCGCGCCTTCCGGCCGGTGCCTACGCGCCGATCAGTCGTCGCTCTTGGTGCTGGGCAGCTTCTCGGAGATGAGGTTCATCACCGTGCTGTCGGCCAGCGTGGTGACGTCGCCGACGCTGCGGTTCTCCGCCACGTCGCGCAGGAGGCGTCGCATGATCTTGCCCGAGCGGGTCTTCGGCAGCTCGGGGACCACCAGGATCTGGCGCGGCTTGGCGATCGGTCCCAGGGACTTGGCCACGTGGTTGCGGAGCTCGGCGGCGATGTCGGCGCCCTCCTCGGCATTGCCGCGCAGGATCACGAAGGCCACGATGGCCTGGCCGGTCACGGGATCGGTCGCGCCGACCACGGCGGCCTCGGCGACCTTCGGGTGGGAGACCAGGGCCGACTCCACCTCGGTGGTGGAGATGTTGTGGCCGGAGACGAGCATGACGTCGTCCACGCGGCCCAGCAGCCACAGGTCGCCGTCCTCGTCCTTCTTGGCGCCGTCGCCGGCGAAGTACATGCCCTCGAAGCGGGACCAGTAGGTGTCGATGTAGCGCTGGTCGTCGCCCCAGATCGTGCGGAGCATGGACGGCCACGGCTCGCGCAGCACCAGGAAGCCGCCGCCGCCGTTGCCGACGGTGTTGCCCTGGTCGTCGACCACGTCGGCGCTGATACCGGGCAGCGGGCGCATGGCCGCGCCGGGCTTGCCCGAGGTGACGCCGGGCAGCGGGCTGATCATGATGCCGCCGGTCTCGGTCTGCCACCAGGTGTCCACCACCGGAGCACGGTCCTTGCCGATGTGCTCGCGGTACCAGACGTAGGCCTCGGGGTTGATCGGCTCGCCGACGCTGCCCAGGATGCGCAGGGACGACATGTCGTACTTGGCGGGGATGTCGTCGCCCCACTTCATGAAGGTGCGGATCGCCGTCGGGGCGGTGTAGAGGATCGTGACCTTGTACTTCTGCACGATCTCCCAGAACCGGCCCCGGTGCGGGGTGTCCGGGGTGCCCTCGTAGATGACACTGGTCGCGCCGTTGGCCAGCGGGCCGTACACGATGTAGGAGTGACCGGTCACCCAGCCGATGTCGGCGGTGCACCAGTAGACGTCGGTGTCCGGCTTGAGGTCGAACACCGCGTGGTGGGTGTAGGCGACCTGGGTCAGGTAGCCGCCGGTGGTGTGCAGGATGCCCTTGGGCCTGCCGGTCGTGCCGCTGGTGTAGAGGATGTAGAGCGGGTCCTCGGCGTCGTTCGGCTGCGCCTCGTGGACGTCTGCCTGCCGGTCCACGATGTCGTGCCACCAGACGTCCTTCTCGGTCTGGGACACCTCCTGGCCGGTCCTTCTGACGACCAGGACGTGCTCGATGCTCGGGCACTCCTTGAGCGCCTCGTCCACGGTCGGCTTGAGCGCGCTGGGCGCGCCCCGGCGGTAGCCGCCGTCGGCGGTGACCACGACCTTGGCGTCGGCGTCCTGGATCCGGCCGCTGAGGGCGGCGGCGGAGAACCCGCCGAACACCACGGAGTGGATCGCGCCGATGCGGGCACACGCGAGCATGGTGATCGGCAGCTCGGGGATCATCGGCATGTAGATGGCGACCCGGTCGCCCTTGCCGACCCCGAGCTCCTGCAGCGCGTTGGCGGCCTTGGCGACCTCGCGCTGCAGGTCGGAATAGGTGAGAGTACGGCTGTCGCCCTCGGGCTCGCCCTCCCAGTGGTAGGCGACCTTGTCACCGCGACCGGCCTCGACGTGGCGGTCGACGCAGTTGTAGGCGATGTTGAGCTCTCCGCCGACGAACCACTTGGCGAAGGGCGGGTTCCATTCGAGGGTGGTGTCCCAGCGCTTGGACCAGGTCAGCCGATCGGCCTGCTTCTCCCAGAACGCCAGGCGGTCCTGCTCCGCCTCGGCGTAGGCGTCGGCGGTCACGTTCGCGGCCGCGGCCAGGTCGGCAGGAGGTGCGAACCGCCGGGTCTCATGCAGCAGGTTCGACAACGTCTCCTGGGTCTCACGCGACTCGGAACCAGGGGTCTCCGGGGCCACTACGCACTCCTTACGTACTTGCTAGACGACTGGTCGTGTCCCACTTCACCAGGCCAGAGGTCCTTGCCACAAGAGGTCTAGACAGGTCTGTACCAATCGGTGATTGGGGGCCATAGTGGCTCACAATCGTCTTAACACCCGTTAACAACTGCAGCGAAACCGTTGTGTTTTCGACACCATAGGAATGTAGGGGGCGTTATTCCACGCCCTTTAGTACGGCGGTGCGCCAGGCGGCGGTATGCGTTCGCCGAGCGGTCCGGCCCCCGTTTCAGTGGTGCGTTCGGGGCCTTGTTGACCGGCCGGTAAGGTCGGGGAGCGTGAGCGACCCATTGGCTGTCATCGCCGAACTGCCCGGAGTGCCCGAGGCGGTCACCGACGCGCGCAAGGCCGTGGACCGGCTCTACGGGCACCGCGTGCTGCGGCGCAAGAGCCCGGAGGTGTCGGCCAGATCGGCCCTGCGCGGTGCCCGCGCGTCCGCCGCCCTGGACGGCGTGGACGTCCCGCTTGAGGCCATCCCGGAGGTCACCGACCCCGTCGTCCAGGGCGCTCTGCGCGTCTCGGCCGAGTTGGGGCGGCTCGGCCCGACCTGGCGCGCGGCCCCTCGCCAGGTGCTGGCCAGGCTGCACACCCTCGCCGCCGCCGGCCTGACCGAGCACCTCGGGCGCCCCCGGGGCGCCGCCGAGGCGCCCGACCTCCTCGGCCTGGGCGCCGCGCCGGGGCCGGAGGAGACCGTCGCCCGGGTGGACGGGCTGGTCGAGCTGGTCACGGGGACTTCCAAGGCGCCGGCGCTGGTGCTCGCCGCCATCGTGCACGCGGAGCTGGCGGTGCTGCGGCCGTTCGGGTCGGCGGACGGGGTGGTCGCGCGTGCGGCGGAGCGGTTGACGCTGGTGGAGTTCGGCCTGGACCCGAAGTCGCTGGCGGCCGTCGAGCTGGGGCACCTCGAACTCGGAGCCGCCTATCCCGAGAGCCTGAAGGCCTACCTGAGTGGAACCCCTGACGGGGTCGCGGTGTGGGTACGGCACTGCGCCTCAGCGGTCACGCTCGGGGTCCGGGAGGCCACGGCGATCTGTGAGGCCATGCAGCGCGGTTGATCGAGAGCGTCCTCCGCCGGGCGGGGGACGGCACATGCCGCGCGGAGGGACGGCACGGCCGCGCGGAGAGGGGCGGTGCCGCGGAGCGGCGCACCGGCCGCGCGGAAGGACGCGCAGGCCGAGCGGGGTGTGCCACCGTACGGAGCCGAGCGGCGTGTGCCACCGTACGGAGAGGCGCCCAGCCAGGCGGAAAGCGCCCAGCCGCGGAAGAACACATACGCCGAGCGGAGAGGCGCACCGCCGCGGGGAAGGCACGTAGGCCGCGGGGAAGACGCGTAGGTCGCGGGGAAGGACGCGCGCGCCGCGCCGAGAGACGCACTGCAGACGGGATCGCACTCTGTGGCGCACAGCAAACGGCGCCCCTGGTATGGGGCGCCGTTGCCGCACTTCCAGCCGGGTTACCAAGCGTGCACCAAATAATCCTCGGGACGGGACAAGCCCGTCACGACGGTGCCTCCCGCGGCTCGGCGGCACGTGGGTGCCCGGCGGCCGTGCCCGGACAACTGGTCCGTGCAACCTTTCTATGCCGGATCCTGGCTGATGGGAACCCCTGAAACCAAGACCTTTACAGATCGGGGGACATTCGTGGACGAATCTCCACATATGCCGCACCGTGTCCTTGAGGTGACGATCAGCTCACCTGGGCGGTGACTCTGGTCACTCTGTGTGATCAAAAGTGGGGTGCTGGGGCGTATTTGATTGAACGTCGCGTCGCGACTCAACCGTTACCTTGAAAAAACTAGCGAAAATTAGAGATTACTCCTCGACGAAACTCAAGTTGATCGGGCAGCATGAGGTGGTATCTCCCCATGGTGGAGTGACTGTGCACGAGCTGGCTCCGCAATCCTTTTGCTGTGTGCTGGTGAAGTGCTGAAAGCTTTCTTCTGAAACGGGACCGGCTCTACCCCCCCAGAGCCGGACCGGTTGGCGACCCCCGCTCTCCCCCCCGGCGGGGGTCGCCACTTTTTCCTCCCTGCTTGGTCCGGCCCCGGTCTGCTTGGTCCGGCCCCGGTCTGCTTGGTCCGGCCCCGGTCTGCTTGGTCCGGCCCCGGTCTGCTTGGTCCGGCCCCGGTCTGCTTGGTCCGGCCCTACTTGACCCCGGTGCCGCCCGACCTGGTGCTGCTTCCCGGTGCTTCCGCCCAGTGGTTGTCCACAGGTGATGTCAGCCCGCTCCGGCTGTCCACAGAGCGGCGTTCGGCGATCTCGCCGAGGCGGGTTATCTCGGAAAGTGGGTCCTCCGCACTTCAGGGAGGCACCCTTGGACCGCCCTCTGGTCATCACCGAGGATCATGATCTGCTTGACGACCTGCTCCGTGTCGCCGCGGCGGCCGGAGCCGAGCTTGACGTCGCGCACGTGCCCGCACACGCCCGGCCCCACTGGAACCGTGCCCCGCTGGTCGTCGTCGGCAGCGACATGGCCGACGCCCTGGCCGCCACCGGACCGCCGCCCCGGCACCGGGTCATCCTCGTCACCCGCACTCCCGATGATCCTGACACCTGGCGAAAGTGCGTCACGGTCGGTGCCCAGGCCGTGTTGGAGCTGCCCTCGGCCGAGCGGCAACTGGTCGACGAGTTCGCCGATGTCGTGGAGCCGGAGGCCAGAGCGGGACTCGTGGTCTGCGTCGCCGGTGGACGCGGGGGAGCCGGAGCCAGCGTCCTCGCCACCTCGCTGGCGCTGAGCGCCTCCCGGCGGCACCTCCGCACCCTCCTCGTCGACGCCGATCCGCTCGGTGGCGGCCTGGATCTGCTTCTCGGTCAGGAGGAGGCCGACGGAGCACGCTGGTCCGACCTGGTCGCCCGTGAGGGCAGGGTGAGCTTCACCGCGCTCCAGGCCGCCCTGCCCACCTTCGCCGAGCTGACCCTGCTCTCCTTCCACCGCGGCGAGGTCGAGCCCATCCCCGCTGAGGCGATGCGCTCGGTTCTCGAAGCGGGCCGACGAGGCTTCGATCTGGTGGTCGTCGACCTGCCCCGCCACCCCGACCAGGCTGCCGTGGAGGCGCTCAGCAGGGCCTCCACCACCTTGCTGGTCGTCACCGCCGATGTGCGCGGGGTGCTCGCGGCGGCCCAGGTGCTCGCCGGGCTGCGCAAGCACACCGGAGAGGTGCACGCCGTCGTGCGCGGCGGCGTCCTTGACGACGAGGTGGTCACAGCCTCGCTCCGCGTGCCGTATGCCGGCAGCCTCCCCGACCAACCCCGCCTCGCCGTCGCCCTCAACCGCGGTGATGTCCCCCCACTCGGCCGCCGGACCTCGCTCGGCCGGTTCTGCGCCTCGTTCCTGGACTCGCTGCTCGGGGTGGAGAGTTGAACCGGGGCGGCGTCGCCACGGCGGTCTCACCCGAGCTGGTGGAGGCGGTCCGGGTCCGGCTGGCCCGGAGCGGAGTCGAGCCCAGCGCCGCGCATGTCGCGGTCGCCCTCCGAGCGGAGCGGGCGGTGCTCGGCGACGCGGAGATCCTGGCGGTGGCCCGCGTCCTGTGCGCCGACCTGATCGGAGCCGGTCCGCTGGAGCCGTTGCTGGCCGAGCCCGAGGTCACCGACGTGCTGGTGAACGGCCCTCGCGAGGTGTGGGTCGACGACGGACGCGGCCTGCGCCGGACCTCGGTCGTGTTCCCCGACGAAGACGCGGTCCGGCGGCTCGCCCAGCGGCTTGCCTCCGCCGCCGGCAGGCGCCTGGACGACGCGTGCCCCTACGTCGATGCCCGCCTGGCCGGAGGCGTCCGGCTCCACGCCGTCCTGCCACCCGTGGCGGCCGGTGGCACCTGCCTGTCCCTGCGGCTCCCGCCCCGCCGCACCTTCACCCTCCCCGATCTGGTCGGAGCAGGCACGATCAGGGCCGACGCCGTCCCCGTGCTCACCGCGGTGATCGAGTCAAGGCTCGCCTTCCTCGTCACCGGCGGCACGGGCACGGGGAAGACCACTCTGCTGTCGGCCCTGCTGTCCCTGGCCGATCCCGGCGACCGGCTGCTGCTGGTCGAGGACTCAGCCGAGCTGCGACCACTGCACCCTCACGTCGTGCGCTTGGAGTCACGTCCGGCCAACCTTGAGGGAGCCGGTGGCGTGTGCCTGCGTGACCTCGTCCGTCAGGCCCTGCGCATGCGCCCGGACCGTCTGGTCGTCGGCGAAGTCCGAGGCGCCGAGGTCGTTGATCTCCTCGCCGCTCTGAACACCGGCCATGAAGGTGGTTGCGGCACCCTCCACGCCAACACCGCGGCCGATGTGCCGCCTCGCCTGGAGGCCCTGGCATGCGCCGCCGGTCTCAGCCGCGAGGCGGTTCACAGTCAGATCGCCGCCGCGCTGGACGTCGTCATCCACCTCGTCCGTGACCATGCCGGCGGCTGCCGCCGGGTGGCCGAGATCTGCATGATGATCCGTCGGCCCTCAGGTCTGGTCGATGCCGAACCCGCCCTCACCTTCTCCCCGGACGGCCGTGTGACCGCCGGCCCGGGCCTCCCCGCCCTCACGGCCCGGGCCCCCGGCCTCTCCACCTTCCCCGGTGTCGCGCGCAGGCCGTACGGCCCCGCCCGGCTCGACCGTTACCGCGGGCCGCCGGAAGGCCGCGCCGTGACCCGCCGATCATCGGAGGGCTCTGCCCCGGATGCCCTGGGAGCACTGCCATGACAGCGCTGGCCGTGCTTTTCGCCGCCCTGGCTGTGTGGCTGTGGACCGGGCCCGCTCCGGGGACGGCCCGCCTGTGCCGGATAGAGCATCGCCCCCGGAGCGGGCCGGGTTCCCTGTACGCGAGGTTCGCAGGCCGTTCGCGGCCCTCCAAACGTACGGCTGCCTGGCGGATCGCATCGATCGAGCTGTGCCAGGGGCTCGCGGCCGAACTGGCCGCCGGGCGGACCGCAGGGGAGGCGCTGGCCCGCGCCGTGTCGACCGTGGAGTTTCCCGATCCGGTGGCGCTGCGGCCGTTGATCGCCGCGGCGAGGGACGGCGGAGACGTCCCCGCCGCGCTGCTGGCCGCGGCGCCAGAACAAGGAGGCGAGGCTTTCAGCAGGCTGGCCGCTTGCTGGAAGGTGAGCGTGACCGCCGGGGCGGGCCTGTCCGTCCTCGTCGACCGCGTGGCCGGTTCCCTCAGAGAGGCTCAGGCCCATCGTCAGGACGTCGCCGCCCAGCTCGCAGGCCCTCGCGCCACGGCCCGGCTGCTGGCAGGACTTCCCGCCCTCGGCCTGCTGATGGCCATGGGCCTGGGCATGCGCCCGCTGCACTTCCTGTTCGGCAGCCCGGCGGGCGTGGGCTGCCTGGCTCTCGGCCTCGTGCTCGACGGCTGTGGTCTGTGGTGGACCCACCGCCTGGTCGCCCACGCTCAGCAAGCCTGATCTCTCGCCCGCGACGTGTCCGACGGCTGTGACCTCCGGCCCTCCTCCGCCCCCGGAACGGTTGTCACGCGGCCCGGAACGGTTGTCACGCGAGGTTGATCGTCTTCCGATCCGCCCGAGTGGTGTCGGAACGGCGGAGCCCGACTCTTCCCGGCTGCCGGCCGGGTGATCACAAGGGACGAGACCAATGATCATTTTGCTCGCCGTAGTGCTGGCCGGGACCGCCGGGTGGCTGTGGACGTCGCCCGGTGATCCCGCCGAACGGCTCCGCCGAGTTCGGCGGCTGCCTCCCTCGGTCCGGCCGGTTGAGGCGCTGCCGGAGGTCGGGGCGTCCTCGTCCTCCCGGCACACGGGGGTGATCTGCGGTCCGGCCGGAAGGCGGCGGCCGAGCAGAGGCGAGGTGATGCTCTCCGCCGCCATCGGGCTGATGGTGTTTCTCGTGGTCGGCGGCGCCCCGGGAATCGTCATCGGGGTGGCCGGCTCCGCGGTGGCGCTGGTGGCCGTGCAGCGACGGGAGTCGCCCCGGGCCCGCCGGGAGCGTGATCGGGTGGTGGCGGACCTGCCGCTCGCGGCTGATCTCATGGTCGCCTGTCTGCGTGCCGGGCAGCCGATCACCGGTGCCATCGACGTCACCGTCGAAGCGGTAGGTGGACCGCTTGGTGAACGGCTGGCCTGGGTGAGCGGGCAGCTGAGGCTGGGTGCCGCGCCGGAGAGCGCCTGGCAGGCTCTCGCGGCCGAACCTCCGCTGGCCCCCCTGGCGCGCATGATGAGCCGGGCGGCCCTCAGCGGTGCCCCGGTGGCCGATGTCCTCACCAGGCTGTCTGATGACTCCCGCCATGCCCTCCGTGCCGCGTCGGCGGCGGCCGCCCGGCGGGTCGGGGTCCAGGCCGTTGCCCCGTTGGGGCTCTGCTTCCTACCGGCCTTCGTCTTTCTGGGCATCGTCCCCGTCGTGGCCGGCCTCGCCGGTGAGGTGCTGCTTCCTTGAGTTATCCACAGGATTTCCCCGACTATCAGCCAGTTTTCCACAGAAATGGCAGGGGCTGTGGATGAATATCCACAGTTTGCCCAGAGCACCTTTCGTTCAGGTGAGGCCTGTCGTGTGCTCCCAGGGCCATCGGCAGGCCCGGTTGCCGGGGCCTGCCGGGAGAGGCCCTGTTCTCGTGTGGCTACGGCCAGGTGGCGTGTAGCGCCGTGTAACCGCCGTAGACCCCGTTTCCCGCTCCCGTCCACGGACGTGGTGTACAGTCCCGCCGGTGATGGATGGCGGTCCCCCCGTTCATCTCCGCTCCGGCCCAGGGGGCATCCATCTCCGCTCCGGCCCAGGGGGCATCCATCTATGCGTCGCCGTACCGGGGTGGAGGGTCAAAAGCGCAGCGAGGGGTGGGTGGGGTGGCCGGGGATCGCCCCTTCCGTGCCACGCCGTAGCGGGTTGAAGATCAAAAGCGCAACGAAGGCGAGCGGAGTGACCGAGGGCCGCCCCTTTCGTGCGGCGCCGTACGGAGTGCTCTCCCGCTGCGCGGGCGGGAGGGGGCGGTGCGGGAGTTTTCCTTGATCTGTTGGGATTAGCCGCGCCATGGACCGCCAATCCCAACAGATCAAGGAAAACCCCTGATCGCTACCGCTCCCGGGGCTCATCGGTGCCCGCCCTGCCTTGCCTGGTCCACCACCGCCCCCCTCGCCGGGCCTTCCCCCCTCCCGCCTAACGGCCCTTCCTGAGCACCACCCCCCAGACCACGAGACACCGGCCCGCACGGGTGGAGCGGCCCTGGCCACTCCACCCACCCCTCGCTGTGCTTTTGACCTTCCATCTGGGTACGGCGCCGCACGGATGGAGCGGCCCTGGCCACTCCACCCACCCCTCGCTGTGCTTTTGACCTTCCACCTGGGTACGGTGCCGCGCCGGTTGACGGCGAACGACCCCGGCGTCACACCCGATCCCGGGATTACCCTCGACCCCAGCCTCGGCATCGAATACTCGTCCACCACGCCACCGGACATAAGCCGTTTCCCTGTCCTGGTCGTCCAGCCGGTCCACGCTCCGCGTTCACCGCTCCGCAGTGTCTCGTGATCTCAGCGGCTCGAACACGCTGGCGAAGCTTTCCTGACCGTGGCAGAGCCCGAGGCGTGAGTGGGCCCGGTAAGCGCCTCCCGCAAATGGCCTTTTCCCGGAGCATGATCAAGAGCGGTCCGCGGGGATGGCCCGGATCGCCGATCCACTGTCACAACCTGTTCCCGCTCAAACTGTCACAACCTGTTCGCGCTCAAAGTGGAACGGGGCATGTTCCCGGAATGGTCAGTGGCAGCGTCCGGGGATCGTGACAGGCCCTGAACCGCACGCGTGTCCGACGCGGCCGACGTCGCACGCCGACGCCGCCGCACTTCGGCAGCGCGACCGCGGCCCGGAGTAGTTGCCCGGCGCTACACACCACTCGGCCGTAGCAATACGCCACCCGGCCGTAGCCGTGCGGGAACAGGTCCGGAGAGGGGATGCATCCGCGCGTGGCGCCCCGGGCCCGAGGAGGGCCGCAGGTTACCGTGTGGTAGAGATTATCTAGCTCTGCGATCCATCAAAATCTGCTGCGGTGAGTGTAGACATTCTGGAGTTGGGTGGATAGTGTTTGACCTAGTGCGCTTGAAGATCAGCCCGGCACGGCAGGGTCGCCTGCCGTGAAGGCGGGTGGCGCGTTCAGGCCCGGCGGAGCCGGAGCAGTGGAAGGGCTCCGACGGGATGGCGTGTCGCCCGGGGCGGTCGTCGAGCCGCCATAACAGTCATTACAAGCATGCAGATAAAGGAAGGGGAGATTGAGGCGCCATCAGGATCACCTGCGGCGGATGCGATGTCATCGCGCGGGTGTCACAGCTCCACGAAATGGAAGGTGGTCTCCGGTTACGCATATGCGATCCAGCGCACTGCCCATCCGAGGAGGCTTGTGCAAAGTCGAAAAACCGACACGATTAGTCGGTAGATGGTGTTGAAACTCTCTGGGCCCCGGTGCTAGGCACCGGGGCCCTTGTACGCGTTCTCGGAAGGTGCAATGGCTCCAGGCCCGGCGGCTTCGGCCGACAAGTTCGACGATGATGACTATCCGGCTTACTCGATGGGCCGTGCCGCCGAGATCCTCGGTGTCACTCCCGCGTTTCTGCGCAGCCTCGGCGTTGCGAAGCTGATCGAGCCGCAGCGGTCGAGCGGTGGCCATCGCCGCTACTCCCGCTACCAGCTCCGCCTTGCCGCCCGGGCGCGCGAACTGGTCGACCAGGGCGTCGGCCTGGAATCCGCCTGCCGCATCATCATTTTGGAAGATCAATTAGCGGAGGCCCTACGGCTCAACGATGAGCTGACAAAGCGCAACGAATCAGCGTGACGACGGCTGCCAGGATCTTTCCGGCAGCTGTCGTCCATCGTTGTCCACAGGAGATGGCGTGAACCAACAGAAGATCGGTGGGGCCTGTGGACATGTAGCGAGAGGTCGTTACCGCCCTGGCCAGGGGTTGATCTATGCCCTGACCTGCTAAAACATGTTTCGCTCTAACGGTGGTGTCTCACTGTGTCCCACCAAGAACCACTATTGATCACTGTTCACGGGCCGCACACGGGCCAATGGCCCGGATCGTTTCACCTGGTCATGACCGCTGTGGTGGCTGAGGCAAGTGACACACTCGCCCGCACACTTTTGCCTGCGCTGTTCACCCGCCTGCTGTCGGCCCACCCTCCGGGGAGCGGGCCGGTTGCGGGGGCAAGGCTAACGGCGGGCGCTATGGCAATCCGGTCCTGCCTTGATCCTCCGTTGCCGGTCTGCTCGGCTTGTCCTGGGCCGATGGCGGCCGAGATGAGCAGGCAGCCCCGCCACGCACTCGACCCGCGCGCGGCGCACCCTCATCCCGGAGCTGGAGCGTCCTCCACCGGAGGCGGTCTGTTGTGGCCATCGTTCGCGGTGCTCGCTCCGCAGGATCATCAGCTTGCGTCTTGTCGGTAGTTCCGGGGTTCTTTGACTTCGGCGCGTAACTCGGATGCATGCGTCCTCGGGTTCTTCGTCGCGCGTTTTCTTCCCGGAATGTCTCTAAATCTACTTGGGTCCGAATTCAACAGGTTCGGGGCTCCTCAGGCTGAAACTCATCAAGACTTTTACCTGGCCGCCACCGGCGACACGCACTTGGCCGCCGAAATGCGCTGGATATGCTTGCGCACCTTCAGTGCTTTCCTCGAATCTGTCGAGGGGTGCGCACAAAAGGGGAGTCGCATGCTTAAGAACAAGAAGATTCGCGTGGCTGTCTGGGCGGGCGCGGCGGTAAGCCTCGTCGTGGGGGCTGCGTGGACAGGCGTCGCAGGGGCGGCTATTCAGGCTGTGACCAAGGCGACGGCTCCGTACGCACAGGCGGCTGCCGTGGTCAACTCCGACGGGAGTATCAACCGCGCTAAGGGAATCGTGGCAGTCACGAAGCCTGCCGTCGGAAAGTACTGCGTCGAACTGGAGGACAAGGAGCTGGATGTCACGAGGCTTGTTCCATCGGCCACCCTGCAGTACACGTCCTTCGAGTATGGAATCCGTGTGTCAATGTGGCCGGATCCCGTCTGCGGAACCCGGAAGGACACTTTCCTTGTCATCACCGGAATGCCAAACAAGTGGGAAGACCGGGCATTCTCGATCGTCGTCCCGTAACCCTGCGACCACTTGGCGGCTTCGCTGATGTGAGGGAAGTCGCGCCGTCAGGTAGCGGATAAGGAGCCCCCCGGAGGCCTCCACGCGGTATCGGCCTCATCGTCCTCGACCAGGGCATCGACACCTCCACCGCCGGCGGCATGGAGCAAGGTCTTGGGACGGCGACAGGTAAGGCATGCGGGGTATCCGGACGGGGGCGCGAGCTGCGGCGGCACAGCACAAACACCCGGACCACAGTTCCAACGACGCTCGGGCTTGGCCGCCAGCGAAGCCAGGCGGCACGGCGCGCACGAAGTGCCGCGCCAGGAGGAGGGGCGATGGAGGGGGATATCCCCCTCCCAACGAGTGGGGCGTGAGGAGAGGCGAAGCCCCTCCCCGTCCCCTCGGGCGCGTTAGCGCCCCATCGCTCTTTTCAACCCTGATCCCTGCTGAACGTCCCTCACTGCTGCCTGCTCTTTGCTCCCATTCCCATCGCTGGGGCCGGTACGGGGTGGGTGTGGGGGGTGGGCAAGGCAAAAACACCTTCCCGCGGTTTCCTTCTCGCATTGCCCGTGGCGGTTTTCCATGATCAAAAGCGCGCGGCCGGCGCAACGCCGAAGGCGACCCGAAGGGGCCGCGTAGCGGTTGGGCCGGTCGTAGAGCGTCCCGCGTTCTCCCGCTACGAAAAACTCGGAGCCCATGTTTTCGTGACGTTTTTGCGGTGCCCTCCTCATGCTCACCTCACTTTGATCGACCAGGGAGGAGCCATGTCCGGGTACGTGAACACCGAAATGCCTTCGGCTGCGCGGACGGCGCGTCTGCTCATGTCGATTCAAGCGGGGCTGAGCGCGCTGGGGATCGTGCTCTTGCTCGTGCTGGTTACGAATGTGCGCGACGGGGGCCGTCTTGCTCTGGGTCTTCCTCATCAGTGCTGTACAGGTCGCCTTGCTGGGGCTCTTAGCGGTGAACCCGAGGTCAAGGCGGACGTGGGTACGGTGGGCCGGCATCGTCTTTGAGGTGCTCATGGTCTTGTTGCGGGTTCAAAGCCTCTTTGCCGGTGAGGTACTCCCGGCGCTCGTCGGGCTCGTCCTGGCCATAGTGGTGATTGCTTGCCTCGCCAGGGGCGAAGCGCGTTACCGGTTCTCCGGCTAGTAGTGCCTGGTCAGGTGGAGGTCGATCCGGCGAGTCACCCGGCGGCAGGGCCTTGAGTGGGCGGCGATTGGGGCTCATCCGTCCCATCTGGGGCTCTGCATCTCTTCCGCCTCGTCTTCAAGAGACCGACATGCCGTCGCGTCCGAAGCCGACCAAGCCCTACTGGGGCTGCGTTCGTCAAAGGCGATACACAAACCGGTGGGGAAAGAGGCGGGTCGGCGCCGCGCCCACCGCGATCGTCACCGCTGCTGTCTACGGCCATAACCCTCCACAGCTCTCCACCGGCGGTGACCGGCCGCGAAGTGGCTGAGGGGTACACCTCCGATTCGCCGCACGGTGACTGTGAGACGGTGGCCGGACGGTTGCGAGCTGCTGTGTGTGCGCCCGTTGCCAACAACACTGCGCGCTCTGCTAACGACTCCCATGATCGGCCGCAAACATACTGAGCACGTCGTATCCGCCGAACGGGTTCGACGCCGTAAATTTCCAAAGGATTCTCAGTACAGGGCAGGGAATGAAAAGAAATCTCAGGCGATGGGGTGCCCTCGGCGCCGCGGCCGTTTCCCTGGCAGGGACCATGGTCGTCACGGGCGGGGCCACATCGGCGCACGCGGACGCCCGGTGCAGCGCGAGCTCGATCTACATCAACGACAGCCCCGGCGGAGACCCCAAGACGGCGGCCCGCGGTCACTCCCACGACACCGGTAACCACTACGTCACCGACTCTAAATGGTCCTTCCAACCGTGGGGGTACTACTGGTACTGGTACGCCGACAATGACGGCGGGTCGGACGGCGACACCGCGGACACCTTTTACGGCTCGATCTTGTGCGATAAACCTTTGTGATAGCGGTCACGGACGAGCGAGACTCCGGTCCGTGAAGGCCTCACCAGCCACGCGAGAGGCGTCGGAGAACACGTCGTCGCCTCTTCCGTCGCGGACCGTCGCCGACCACGGGCGCGGCCGTGTGAAAGCGCCGGTTCGTCGGCCAGGAAGAGCACTTTGGTAAGATGCGTCGCGGCTTTCCTGATTTTCCCGGGAAGTCGCCGTTCTTGTTCGAAAGGCGTTTCGCCCTCGAAAAACCCCGCTGCTTGAACGATTCCTAGCACGGCCACCCCGGACGGTTGCGGCGCCGTACTGCTCCGTTCGCCAGGCTGAGCTGGTGCGGATCTTCCACACGATGCCGTTGAGGGCGCGCAGGTCGTCTTTGAGAGGGTGTCCCGTCCGGCTGGGTGGGAGAAGCTCGCGGAGCTTCTCCCATTCCTGGTCTGCCGGCTCATGGCGGCGGAACACCCGAAGATGATCCCGCACACCCTGGACCACTTTTGAAGACAGGCCCTAATAGTGCCTGGTCAGGTGGAGGTCGATCCGGCGCGTCGCCCGGCGGCAGCTGTGGGCCGTTCAGACCTTTCCTCTGCGGTAGGTGCTTCCCGGGAACAACCCCCGTTCGCTTTCTTCTGCGTCATGTTCTACGCCGGACTGTGCCCCTCAGAGGTAGCCGCTCTCAAAGCGGATCTATGCGTTCTGCCCGCAAACGGTGGGTGGGGCCGACGCACCCTTACCGAGGCCTGTCCTGATGTCGGTGACCTGTGGACCGATGACGGCGAACGTCACGAGGTGCGCGGGCTTAAGCGCCGCGGTGAGAACGCGGTGCGTATCGTCCCGATCCCGCCGGAACTGGTCGTGATCCTTCGAGGTCACCTGCTGGCCTGTTCGCCGGCTGCTGATGGGCGACTGTTCTATGACGGGCCGGAACAGGCACCGCTTACCGGAGGGGCTTACCGGGCCGTGTGGCGACGTGCCCGTAAAGCTGCTCCGAGCCCTGCTGAGCACGCGTCCCAGGTGGCTCGACGTCCGTACGGCCTGCAGCATGCCGACGCCAGCATGCTGATCCAGGCAGGGGTTCCTGTAACGGAGACTGCTCGACGCCTGGGCCACTCCATCCGCACCCTGCTCAACACCTACGCTCGCTGGATCGACGGCGGGGAGGACGCGGCAAACGCGCAGATCGAGGCCGCCCTATCCACCCAAATGATCACCGGTACTGCCGTGACCTGCAAAAACGAAAACCACGGGCCAACGGGCCGTAGAACTGGCCGTATAGCTGTGAAACCCCAGGTCAACCCCCTGTGTACGGGCGTCCGCACGTTATCCACAGAACGGCGTTCGTGTCCACAGGGCCGCATGTCCGTAAGGAAATCTGATCCAGCAGATGCCGGGCATTGGACCTGGCGGGATTTCCGGGAGGAAACGATGGCTCGATCGATCGCCGGCGGTGTCCGAGGGCACTGGTCGCGGGGGCTGCGTGCCCGCTGGACGCTGTTGATCGTCGGCCCGGGCCGCGACCGGGGTATGTCCACCGCTGAATACGCGGTCGGCACGATCGCCGCCTGTGCTTTCGCGGCGCTCCTCTTCAAGGTGGTGACGAGCTCCGAGGTGCAGCAGATGCTCTCAGGCTTGATCAATCGGGCGCTGAACGTGGCCGGATGACTCCTGGGGGGACGGTCGCCTCCGTGCGTCCGTCGAAGGGGTCGGTGACCGCGGAGACCGCAGTGGTTCTGCCCGCCGTCGTGGTGATGTTGGCCGCCGCATTGTGGGCGGTGGCGGCCGTCGGCGCACAGCTGGAGTGCGTGGACGCGGCTCGGGCGGGAGCTCGGGCCGCGTCACGGGGTGAGTCGCTGGAGCGGGTGCGAGGTGGTGTGCTGGCCGCCGCTCCAGCGGGTGCCCACGTCGTGGTGACCCGGAGCGTGGAGGTGACCCGGGTGGAGGTCTCCGCGAGCATCAGGCCCCACTGGGGCGCTTCGCTTCCGGCCGTCACCGTCCGCGCGACCGCGGTCTCCGCGACAGAACCGGGAGCCGAGCGGTGAGGAGGGATCGTGCGGGAAGGCCGGTAGGGGCCGGTGGATCGGGAAGACCGGAGAAGGGCTGGATCGGTAAGGCCGGGAGGGGGCGGCGGATTGGTAAGGCCGGTAGGGGCCGGTGGATCGGGACGGCCGGGACGGGCCGGCGCATCGGTGGGATGGGGCGGGATCGGGGAGCGGCGACCATATGGGTGGCCGGGCTCATGGCGCTGGTCTTCGCGGTGACTGCGGTGATCGTGTTCGCTGGCACGGCCAGAGTGGCCCGTCATCGTGCGCAGAGTGCCGCCGATCTCAGCGCGCTCGCCGCCGCCCGGCTGGCCTTCGCCGACCCGGAGCGCGGGTGTGCGGAGGCGTCCTCGCTGGCCGAAGGCAACGGAGCGATGATCACACGTTGTTTCATCGATGGAGAGGGCATCGCCGACGTCCAGGTGGCCGTGGGGCTCTCGCTGCCTGTGCTGGGCGACCGGATGATCATGGCCGATGCGCGCGCTGGACCTGTCCACATCGCCGGCTCCGTTGGTTGAGAAAGAGCGCCGAGACGCAGGTGAGGACGGGAGGAAACCTGAAGGAAAGCACGGTGCGGACTCGCGGAGAAACGCGGGAAAACGCGGTGCAGCACCCCGGAGAAACAGGGGGAGATGGGTGCAGACCCCCGGAGAAACAGGGTGGAGATGAGGCGGCCGGGCATTTGAGGGGCAAGGTCGCAATCGAATTACGACTTCTTGGACGACGTGTCCAAAAGTCAGAAATCTCACGTAAGGTTCCGCTTACCCTCGGTCCGTGTTGTCCTGTGCTCAGGCCTGGGAAGGGGCGGTCGGGAGTCGCTGAGGCGCACGGCACTGTCGAGCGGTCCGTCCCGATCGCGACCACAGGTTCGGGGGCCGGGCCGGTGTGAACCGGTCTGGAGGACTGGCACGTCCGGTCGCCGTGCGACCGCCCGCACTGCGGGTGGCCGGGCGGTGCGCGGCTCTCGACGAAGGGAAGCGTCGTGACGACTGTTCGCAGACTGGTCGCTGTGACGGCGATCGCGCCGATCGTGTCGATGTCCGCTCTGCTCGCCGTCGCGAGTCCGGCACAGGCCGTGGCGCGACTGGATATCCCCTCACGGGTCACTTCCAACGGGGTGGTGACTCTTTCCGGCACGGTCGATCCACTGTTCGACGCAGTCCTTTCCGTCAACGGACGGCAGGTGGCCAAAGGGGATCGGAAGGTCTCCTATTCATGGGACCCCCGTGCCCGCCCCAATGGCAGCTATAAGATCAAGGTCGAGCAGAGGGGCAAAGTCCTCGGTGCCAAGTGGCACCAGGTCAGCAAAATCCTGACGCAGGCCGTTCCTCCGGCGACACCGAGCGGGGTGGCCGTCAGGCTGCAGGGCAACAAGGCGGTAGTGACCTGGCGCAAGGGCTCCGAACCCGATCTGCGGAGCTACCAGGTTTCCACGAGCCAGACCGGCAAGGTCGGATCGGTACGGGTGGGCACCGCCTGTTCCGGCGGCTCATGCAGGGCGACCCTGTCCGTTCCCGCGAAGGCGGCCGGCCGGCGGATCGGGTTCACGGTGCGGGCACTGCGCGGTAACGGCAACGGCGGCACCCTGTCCTCAGGCGATTCGGCCGTCGCCTCGGTGCGCATCCCCGCTCCCCGGGCGCCGCGGACCACCCAGGACACGCGGACCACCCAGGACACAGAGCGTCAGAACGCCGGCACCGACAAGGCCGCCGAGAAGACCACCGGATCACGGAACAGCACGGCTCGGCAGGACACCGGCAGGAGCACAGACAGCCGGCAGAGCGGAAAGACCGACGGCAAACAGCGGAGTGGCATCCAGGACCTGCCGCGGCTACCGGCCAAGAAGCCCGCGACGACCCCGACACGGCCGCCGAGGACGGCGGCCGCACCCACGAAGGCGCCCAGGCCTGACGCGGTCAAGGACGACGGCGAAGTCGCGCAGCCACCCGCCAAGCGGGACAAGAAGAGCGATGCCGCCAGCGGCAAGTCCAAGGACGGAGAGGAATCGACTCCCGACTCCGCGACCACCGGAGCAGCCGTCCCACCGGCCACGAAGACCGGCATCGCGGCCCGGTCGTCGGAGTTGCCGACGGATGGGATAGGCCAGTACGGCATTTTCATTGCCGGTGCCCTGATCCTGCTGCTGCTCGGCGCGCACGGTGGCGCCTGGGTCCGTCGCAAGCTGCTGGCCGCGGACGCGGGCGCCGGGGCGGCGGCGACGCCCCCCACCTCCGGTGGTGACGGCACGCCCACGGCCGCTGCCAAGGCAACCGGAAACGCAGGGACGGCCGCCGCCACGGCCGCTCCCCGGCGCCCCACGGTCATCCTCGCGGTGGTCAAGACCCGTCAGGTCCAGCCGGTCCGGCCGAATTCGTCTTCCGCGCAACCCCCCTCTGCCCGGCAGGGGCCGGGACCTTCCCCGGAACGGCAGGCCCCCGCCCGTCGCTTCCCGGCTCATGTGGAGGAGGCGCTGTCTGGGCAGGCTCCTGTCCATCGTTTCCCGGCTCATGAGGAGCAGGTTCCGGGCCGTCGTTTCTCGGCTCATGAGGAGCAGGCGCTGTCTGGGCAGGCTCCTGTTCATCGTTTCTCGGCTCATGAGGAGCAGGCGTCGTCCGAGCGGTCGCCGTCCGAGCAGGCTCCCGCGCATCATCTTTCGGCTCACGAACAGCGCGTCCTGGCCGAGCAGGTTCCCGGCCGGGCGGACTCGGGCTCCGAGTCCGTTCCGGCGCCCAGGGCCGAGCCTGTCCACCGGGAGCTGCCCGCCGCGGCACCGATCCCCGAGGTGGCCGCTGTCACCCCGGTCGCGGTCCGGATCGGAGACCGGTGGGACGACTACCTCCCGCCCGCGCCCCGGTCCATGGAGGACAGTGGTTTCTGGGAGCGTCCGCAGCCGGGAGCGACCGACTTCTGGGCCGCCGACGACAAGGAAGAGGACGATCCGTCCTACTCCGGTGGTCGTCGCGTCCTCGGTGATGGTTGATCTTCCGCTGGACACGCCACTCTGTTGCCACCTCCCATATGGCGACGTCCTTCCGTCCGGTCCTTGCCGCCTGGTTCCTCCTGCCTAGTTCCTTCCGTGCGGTCCTTGCCGTCCGGTCCTTGCCGTCCGGCCCCTTCGTGCGTCCCCTTCCTGGCGGCCCCTTCTGCCCGATCCCTTCCGTGCGGCCCCTTCCGTGCGGTCCTTGCCGTCCGGTCCTTTCTGTCCGGCCCCTTCCCGGCGGCCCCTTCCGTGCGGTCCTTGCCGTCCGGCCCCTTCCCGGCGGCCCCTTCCTGGCGGCCCCTTCCGTGCGGCCCTTTCCGTGCGGTCCTTTCTGTCTGGTCCCTTCCGGACGGAGTTTCCGTAAACCGGACGGCGTTCCTCTGGACCCGATGGGAGCAGAGGGGCGGGTCATGCCGTCAGGTGCTTCAGAGGGCCCTTCCGCGGGCGCTTCGGGGAAGCCCTTTAAGCCCCTTCGCGGGATCCTTTGCGGGTGCTTCAAGGGGCTCTTCGCGGGTGCTTCGAGGATCCTTTGCGGAGGTTCGAGGGTCCTTTGCGGAGGGAGGTGGGTTCTGTCGCCGGGTTTCTCGCGGGCGGGGCTTCGGCGGGTGACGGGGCGGGGAGGGGACGGCCTCCGGTCAGGTGCGCTGCGGGTCGGCGGAGAGCAGGACGGCGAGGAGACGGAGGGCTCCCGCCTTGTCCAGGGGTTCGTTGCCGTTGCCGCACTTGGGCGACTGGATGCATGAGGGGCAGCCGCGTTCGCACTCGCAGGAGGCGATGGCCTCCCGGGTGGCCGTGAGCCAGTCGAGGGCGCGGGCGTAGCCGCGCTCGGCGAAGCCCGCGCCGCCTTCGTGACCGTCGTAGACGAAGACGGTGAGTAGCCCGGTGTCGGGATGGAGCTCGGTGGAGACGCCGCCGATGTCCCAGCGGTCACAGGTCGCGAAGAGCGGGAGCAGGCCGATGGAGGCGTGTTCCGCCGCGTGTGCCGCCCCGCCCAGGTCAAGGCCGTCCTCGGCCAGGGAGACGACCGCGGAGGTGGGCAGCGTCCACCACACCGCGCGGGTGCGCAGCGTGCGCGGGGGCAGGTCGAGGGGCTCGTCGCCCAGGAGTTCGCCGCTCTGGGCGCGGCGCTTGAGGTAGGACACGACCTGACGGGTGACCTCCACGGAGCCGAAGTGGAGCTCTCCCGGGCCGAGCGGGTGCGAGCGGAGGGACTCCAGGACCGAGATCTCGGTGACGTCCCTGGCGAAGGTCGTGTAGTCGGGGGTTCCGGCCTCGACGAGGGCGACCCCCGCCTCCAGGTCGAGCTCGACGACCAGGTAGGTCTCCCCCTGATGGACGTAGACGGCGCCGGTGTGCACGGTCGTGTGGGCGGAGGGCTCGTCCACGGTGCCGAGCAGCCGCCCGGTGGACGCCTCGACGACCTGGACCGGCGCGCCGCCCGCGCCCCGGATGTCGGCGAGGTCGGTGGCCCGTTCCCGCCTGGTCCAGAACCAGCCCGTGGCGCGCTCCCTGAGCAGGCCCTCCGTCACCAGGTCGGCGAGCACCTCCTTGGCTGTCGGGCCGAAGATCTGCAGCTCGTCCGGCGTGAGCGGGATCTCGGCGGCGGCGGCGCACAGATGCGGGCCCAGCACGTAGGGGTTGTCGGGGTCGAGGACGATCGCCTCGACGGGCCGGCCGAACAGCGCCTCGGGGTGGTGGACCAGATAGGTGTCCAGCGGGTCGTCCCTGGCGATCAGCACCGCCAGGGCGTCCTGCCCGGCCCGTCCGGCCCGTCCGGCCTGCTGCCAGAGCGAGGCCCGGGTCCCCGGCCATCCCGCGATGAGCACGGCGTCCAGCCCGGACACGTCGACGCCGAGCTCCAGCGCGTTGGTCGTGGCCAGCCCGAGCAGGTCTCCCGACCGGAACGCCTTCTCCAGTCCGCGGCGGTCCTCCGCCAGGTATCCGGCCCGGTAGGCCGCCACCTTGTCCGGCAGATCCCCGGGCGCCCCCACGTCGAACACGAGGTCCTGGAGCTTCGCCCGGGTGGTGAGGGCCACGGACTCGGCGGCACGCCGGGAGCGCACGAAGGCCAGGGTACGGACGTCGGCGATCACCAGGTCCGCGAGGAGGTCGGCGCTCTCGGCGGTGGCGGGACGGCGGAGGGGCGCGCCGCCCTCACCGCGTAGATCGGTCAGGGGAGGCTCCCACAGGGCGAAGGTGGTCGCGCCCCGAGGAGAGGCGTCCGTGGTCACCTCGGCCATCTGGAGGCCCGTCAGGCGCATCGCGAAGGCCCCGGGCTCGCTGGCCGTGGCCGAGGAGAGCACGAAGGCGGGGGCGGAGCCGTACCGTGTGCAGACGCGGCGCAGGCGGCGCAGGATCTGGGCCACGTGGGAGCCGAACACACCCCGGTAGCCGTGGCATTCGTCCACCACGACCATCCGCAGCCGCCGCCAGAAGGACGACCAGTTGGCGTGGCGGGGCAGCAGGGTGCGGTGGAGCATGTCCGGGTTGGTCAGGACGTAGTTGGCGTGTTTGCGGACCCAGGCCCGTTCCTCGAAGGAGGTGTCGCCGTCGAAGGTGGCCGCGCGGAGCTCGGGGACGTCGAGCTCGTTCAGGGCGCGTAGCTGGTCGGCGGCCAGTGCTTTGGTAGGCGTGAGGTAAAGGATCGTGCCGCCGTCGAGCACCGAGGAGAGGGCGGGGACCAGGTAGGAGAGGGATTTGCCCGAGGCGGTCCCTGTGGCAATGATCACGTTTTGACCACGGTGGACCAGTTCAGCCGCCTCGGCCTGATGTGACCATAGGCCCGAAATGCCGTGGTTCGCCCAGCGCGTAACCAGGCTCTCGTGAACCCAGTCCGGCCAGCGGGCCTGACCCGCCTGACGTGCTGGAACGTGCTCCACGTGGGTCACGCGGTCGCGACGTGCGGGAACGCCGAGCAGGTGGCGGAGCGCGGAACCCGCTCGAAGAGAGGAGGATGAGGGCGGAGTCACTGGTTTCCAGTCTGGCATCTGTGGGCAGAGTCGCCGGGAATCGTGATTTCGTATAGACACTGAGCGTACGCATGGTTGAATGCCGCGCGTCGGGGCTTGTCGTCTGGGGGCCACCCGGTCCCAGGAGTCACGCCTGAATCGGTACTTTCGCAGGCAAGGCGCTGGAGGATCTGTGGATCTGAAGTTGGACCACCATTCCGAGGACCGTCTCACCATCGTTGAGGTCGAGGGTGAGATCGATGTCTACACCGCGCCCAGATTGCGTGAGCTCCTGATCGACCTGGTCAACAAGGGGAACTTCCACCTCCTGGTCAACATGGAGAAGGTTGACTTCCTTGACTCAACGGGACTTGGTGTCCTGGTCGGCGGGCTCAAGCGAGTTCGGGCGCACGACGGCTCACTGGAGCTGGTCTGCACCCAGGAGCGCATCCTGAAGATTTTCCGGATCACCGGACTGACCAAGGTCTTCGGGATCTACGCCTCGGTGGAAGAGGCCAAGGAAGCCCACGGCCGAGACAAGTAGTCGTGGCTACCGTCGAGCTGACGTTCAGCGCTCTCCCCGCGCACGTGCGCACGGCACGTCTGGTCGCCACGGCGATCGCCAGGCGCACCGGCGTGGAGGAGTCGTTGCTGGACGAGGTGCGGCTCGCCGTCGGTGAGGCGTGCTCCCGGGCTGTCGAGGCACATCGCCTCCACTGCCCGGGGGAGCCGATCCGCATCGAGCTACGTGATGATCTGGGGCGGTTCGAGGTGACTGTCACCGACTCCGCCCCGAGTGATGAGCTGGAGCAGGAGCGTGAGCTTTTACGGTTCGACGATCCGCTCGGGCAGCTTCCCGACACGTTGATGACCGGCTTCGGCATCGCGGTCATCGTGGGACTGGCCGATGACGTCCAGGTCTACCCCAGCCAGAAAGGCATGCGCATCCGCATGAGCTGGCCTGCGGCGACCAACGGGCTGTCTCCGGTCTGACGGCGGAGAGCCTCGGCTCCGGCAGCAGAGAACTTCGGCAGCCGGGCGCGTCCACTGGACGCGCCCGGCTGTCCGTATTGCGGGGCACGGGTTTTCGGTCAAAACATAATTTTGATATGTGTAGACCGAAACAAGAGGGAAATGCGAGTTTGAGATTCGTTTCATCGGCCTGGATGACCTTATAAGCAGGCGGGTCGAGAGCGATTACTGAACGGCCCGTTAATTAGCCGCGCACAGAGGCTTCATATCCGCGTCGTAGCTGCGTAGACTCCCGGCACCGGCCAAGGTTTGTCCTTCGGAGCGGCCCGTGAACGGGCTCAATTCCGTGGGGAGTCTGCGGACGCAACCGGAAGCGGCACTGCCAACACCCGGAGTGCGCCGCTCCGTCTGCCGACCATCCATCGCAGCGCACTCCGGGCAGGACGTGTTCCCGTCTTGCCGAGGAGAGTCGGATGTCTGTGCTCCATCTAGCCGTTGCCGAAGAGCCAGCGGTATCCCTGAGCGGTTCCCATTTCAACATAGTGATAGTGGTGGCCGTCGTGGCCCTGCTCGCACTCGCCGTCGCCGGCGTTCTCGTGCGGGAGGTGCTCGCCGCCGGTCAAGGCACCGAGCGTATGCAGAACATCGCGCGAGCCGTACAGGAAGGGGCCTCCGCGTATTTGGCGCGGCAGTTCCGGACGCTCGCGGTGTTCGTCATCCTGATCCCTTTCCTGCTCTACCTGCTCCCCGCCGAATCGACCGGTGTGGCCATCGGCCGCTCGGTTTTCTTCGTGGTGGGCGCGGTCTTCTCCGCACTCACCGGCTTCATCGGCATGTGGCTGGCGGTCCGCGGAAACGTCCGGGTCGCCGCGGCCGCCCGTGAGTCGGGCGAGAAGGTCGCGATGCGGATCGCCTTCCGCACCGGCGGCGTGGCCGGCATGATCACCGTCGGTCTCGGCCTGCTCGGCGCGGCCATCGTGGTGATCGTCTACGGAGGCGACGCCCCGGCCGTGCTGGAGGGCTTCGGCTTCGGCGCCGCCCTGCTCGCCATGTTCATGCGGGTCGGCGGCGGCATCTTCACCAAGGCCGCCGACGTCGGCGCCGACCTGGTCGGCAAGGTCGAGCAGGGCATCCCCGAGGACGACCCGCGCAACGCCGCCACCATCGCCGACAACGTGGGCGACAACGTCGGCGACTGCGCGGGCATGGCCGCCGACCTGTTCGAGTCCTACGCGGTCATGCTGGTCGCCAGCCTGATCCTGGGCAAGGTGGCCTTCGGCACCGAGGGCCTGGTCTTCCCGCTGATCGTGCCGATGGTCGGCGTGATCACCGCGATCATCGGCATCTTCACCACCTCCCCGCGGAAGGGCGACCGCAACGGCATGGCCGCGATCAACCGCGGCTTCTTCATCTCGGCCGTCATCTCGGCGGTCCTCGTCGGCGTCGCGGTCTTCCTCTACCTGCCGAGCAGCTTCGCCGGGCTGACCGGGGTGAGCCCGGAGATCGCCGCGATCACCTCCGACCCGCGCCTGATCGCCATCGGGGCCGTGCTCATCGGCCTGGTGCTGGCCAGCGCCATCCAGATCCTCACCGGTTACTTCACCGAGACGAACCGCCGCCCGGTGAAGGACATCGGGGAGAGCGCCCGGACCGGTCCCGCCACGGTCATCCTGTCCGGCATCAGCGTCGGCCTGGAGTCGGCGGTCTACTCGGCGCTCATCATCGGCGCCGCCGTCTACGGGGCGTTCCTGCTCGGCTTCGGCAACGTCACCATCGCCCTGTTCGCCGTGGCCCTGGCGGGCACCGGCCTGCTGACCACCGTCGGCGTGATCGTGTCGATGGACACCTTCGGCCCGGTCTCCGACAACGCGCAGGGCATCGCCGAGATGTCCGGGGACGTCGACGGGGAGGGCGCCCGGGTGCTCACGTCGCTGGACGCCGTGGGCAACACCACCAAGGCCATCACCAAGGGCATCGCGATCGCGACGGCGGTGCTCGCCGCGACGGCGCTGTTCGGCGCGTTCCGGACGGCGATCGAGACCCAGCTCGCCAACGCGTCCCAGGGCGTCAAGGACGTGCTCGGCTCGTTCGGCACGTTCAGCCTGAGCGTCGACTCCCCGAACGTGCTGGTCGGTCTGATCATCGGCGCGGCGGTGGTGTTCATGTTCTCCGGCCTGGCCATCATGGCGGTCGGCAGGGCGGCCGGGCGGGTGGTCTTCGAGGTGCGCGAGCAGTTCCGCACCAAGCCGGGGATCATGGCGGGTACGGAACTGCCCGACTACGGCAGGGTCGTGGACATCTGCACCCGTGACTCGCTGCGGGAGCTGGCCACGCCCGGCCTGCTCGCCGTACTCACGCCGATCGCCGTCGGCTTCGCCCTCGGCTACGCGCCGCTCGGCGCGTTCCTCGCCGGGGCCATCGCCTGCGGCACGCTGATGGCGGTGTTCCTGGCCAACTCCGGCGGTGCCTGGGACAACGCCAAGAAGCTGGTCGAGGACGGCCACCACGGGGGCAAGGGATCGTCCGCCCACGAGGCCACCATCATCGGTGACACCGTCGGCGACCCGTTCAAGGACACCGCGGGCCCGGCGATCAACCCGCTGCTGAAGGTGATGAACCTGGTGGCGCTGCTGATCGCTCCGGCGGTGGTCACCTACGCCGACAACGTGGCGCTGCGGATCGGCGTCACCGTGGTCGCGGCCGGCATCGTCGTCGCCGCGGTGGTCGTCTCCAAGCGCCGGTCGGCGAGCATCGCCCCGACCGAGGAGAACAACGTCAAGCGCGAGCGAGAGCCGATCTCGGGCTGAGTGAGGTCTGACGGGAGGGGTGCACGGGGAGCCGTGCACCCCTTCCGCGTGTGCGGGGTCAACACCGGCTCCGCCATCCCCGGCAGCTCGAAGAGGTCCGTGCACCCCTTCCGCGTGTGCGGGGTCCCCCGATGGGAAACTGAGCCGTATGGAACAGCAGCCCTCCGGAGGCAAGTCACTCGTATTCATCCTGCTGGCGATGGCCGCGGTGTTCGCGGTGATCGTCGGGATCGCCATGTGGGCGGCGAGGTGACGACACGTACCCTGATCGTGCTGCGGCACGCCAAGGCGGCCCACGTCCACGGCCTGGCCGACCGGGAGCGCCCTCTCACCGGGCGCGGCGAGCGTGACGCCCGCAGGGTCGGGGAGACGCTCACCGGCATGGATCTCCACCCCGACCTGGTGCTCTGCTCGCCGTCGGAGCGGACCAGGCAGACCGCCAGGCTGGCCCTGCCCGATGCGGACATCACATTCGACCCGGCCATCTACGAGGCCTACTCCGACGAGCTCCTCACGCTGATCCGGCGGAGCGACCCCGAGGTCCGCACGCTGATGCTGGTCGGGCACAACCCCGGCGTCCACGAGCTGGTCCTGGACCTCACCGCGAGGGAGGACGACCCCGGCTTCCCGCCCGGCGCGTTCGCCGTCATCGAGACCGAGGGCGAGTGGGCCGAGTTCGAAGCGGGGCGCGGCGTCGCCCACTGGAGCCCCAAGGAGCACTGAGCGCCCGGGGCCAAGGGAGGCGTAGGGGGCTCGGAGCCCGAGGAGTGCCGGGCGTCCGGGTTCGGGAGCGCTGAGCGCCCGTGGCCGGGGGCTGGTGCGCGGTGCCCGAGGAGCACCGAGCACCCGGGGCCAAGGGAGGCGCAGGGGGCTCGGAGCCCGAGGAGCGCCAGACGTTCGGGGCCAAGGGAGGCGCAGGGGGCTCGGAGCCCGAGGAGTGCCAGACGTCCGGTGCCCGGGAGCACTAAGCGTCCGGAAGGCGGGGAAGAAGGTCACATCCCCCCGTCCGACGACCTCGGGGGGTGGCATGCGGAGGATCGCCGAGGCGCTGCGGGGCGACTTCGTGCTCTCCGGCCGTCCCTCCTGGGGATACAGCCTGCTGTGCGCGCTGGGCATCTGCCTCCCGCTGGTGGCCGGCGTCATGCTCGGCCACGTCCCGCAGGGCGCCGCGATGGCCCTGGGCGGCTATCTCACCGTCTTCGGGGACGCCCCGGGCCTGCCGTACGGCGAGCGCGCCCGCAAGCTGCTCGTCGCCACGCTCATGGTCACGCTGGGTTCGGGCCTGGGCGCGCTGATCCAGCCGTACCCCTGGGTGGCCGCCGTCGTGGTGGGCCTGGTCGCCATGGCCGGCGGCTACTGGCCGGTGATCAGCATTTCCTCGGTGCTCTCGGTGGCCCTGACCTATTTCGCCCCGCCGGGCATGAGCGTGCCGGCCCACATGGCGATCACGGCGGCCGGTGGCCTGCTGATGACGCTGCTCCTCCTGGGGCTCTGGCCGGTGCGCCGCCTCCAGCCGCTCCGCACGGCCTTCGAGGAGGCCGGTACGGCGCTGGCCGACCTGCTGGAGGCCGCGGGGAGGGCTCCGCTCTCCGACGAGAGCTGGGAGGTGCTGCGCCGCTGTGCCGTCACCGCCCTGGACGACGCGGCCAAAGCCTTCTCCCTCTACCGGGTCTCGGAGGAGGACGACCGGGCCCTGCAGCGGCTGCTGGCCACGCTGACCCGCATCCTCCACGAGACCGTCGCGCTGCGCGTGCTGCGGGCGGCGGCCGCGCAGACGGGCGTGGGCACGGACTGGACCGAGGAGCTGCATGAGGCGGCCGGGGCCCTGGCCGGCGCGCTGCGGGAGGCCGTGACGCTCGGCGGTTCGGCCGGGGTGCCCGCGGCACTGGGCGCCGTCGGGCGGTTCGCCGACCGGGTCGAGGAGATCCGCCGGGCCGCTCACACGGGTGGCGCGCCGCTGCCGGCGGCCGCGCTGCTCGGGCAGGTCCGCCGGTGCCTGGACCGGATCGGGATGGCGGTGCGGTCGGTGGCGCAGCAGGCGGTCGAGGGGGTCGAGGTCGGGCCGCGCCTGCCCAGGTTCGGCCGGTTGCGCAAGCCGGTGTTCTCCACGGGCCACCATCCGCTACGGCTGGGCCTGGCGGTGACTTTGGCCATGGTGCTGATGCTGGTGACCCACGAGCACTACGCCAAGTGGTTCGTGGTGACCGTGATCGTCAGCCTCCGCCCGGCCTACCGCGACACCGTGGAGCGGGTGGTGCTGCGGACGGCCGGCACGGCGGTGGGCGCGGCGGGGGCGGCGGTGGTGCTGGCGGTCGCGCCCGGCCACTTCTACCTGATCGTGTTCATCGCGGTCTGCGCGGTGCTGGGATTCGCGTTGCGGGGGGCCAGCTACGGCTACTGGACGATCTTCGCGACGCCGCTGTCGCTGATGCTGTCGGACTTCTCCCTGCCGCTGGACTGGGGGGCGGCGGCGGTCCGGGTGGCCCTCACGATCGCGGGCGGGGCGCTGGCGCTGCTCTTCGCCCGGTTGCTGTGGCCCCGGGGGCAGCGCGCGAAGCTGACCGGCAGGGCCGTGGACATGCTCGGAGAGCACGCGGCGCTGGTGCGGTCGTTGATCGACCAGGACCCCGACGAGGTGCGCGCGAGGCTCTCCTCGGCGTCCGACGCGGCCGACCGGTTCTCCGACTCCCTGGACCGGCTGGACAAGGAGCCCGGGGGCAGCGCGCCGCAGCGGCTCAGGGACGCCGTGACGGCCGCCAGGCGGCTACGTGACAACGCCCTGGCGCTGTTCGCCGTGCCGCCGTCCGGGGAGGCGTCCGGGCCCACGGCGGCGGTCCTCGACATGGTCGCCGACCGGCTGGAGAACGTCGCCGAGGCGGTCGGCACGGAGCGCCCCGAGGCGCCGGCCGACGATCTGGACGGTGTCCTGGACGAGCTCGGCGCGCACGTGGACGTGCTGGCCGCGCGACGGCTGGACGAGGTGGCCGAGGGGGCGGCCGATCAGATGACCGAGGTGCGCCGCGGGATCATGCACGCCGCCGCCGCGCAGCCGGCCCTGAAGGGGCTCAGCGCCGAGGCCCTCCGGCTGGCCGCACTCACCGCTCCGCGACGATGACGCCGTCCTCGGCGTCGGCGGCCTCGACCTCGGCGCGCGGGATGCCGAGCAGGTAGAGGATCGAGTCGAGGTAGGGCACGTTGACCGCGGTGTCGGCGGCCTGGCGGACCACCGGCTTGGCGTTGAACGCGATGCCCAGGCCGGCCGCCGCGATCATGTCCAGGTCGTTGGCGCCGTCACCGATGGCCACGGTCTGGCTGATCGGGATGCCCGCCTGGCGGGCGAAGCGTTCCAGAGCCCGCGCCTTGCCGGGGCGGTCGACGATCTCGCCGACGACCCGTCCGGTGAGTACGCCGTCCACGACCTCCAGCGTGTTGGCCGCGGAGTAGTCGATGCCGAGGTCGTCGACGAGGGCGTCGGTGAGCTGGGTGAACCCGCCGCTGACGATCGCGAACCGGTAGTCGAGCCGCTTGAGCGTCCGCACCAGGGTGCGGGCGCCGGGGGTGAGGACCAGCTCCTTGCGGACCTTCTCGAAGATCTCCTGGGGGAGGCCCTCCAGCAGCGCGACCCGGCGGCGCAGCGACTCGGCGAAGTCGAGCTCGCCGCGCATCGCCTCCTCGGTGACCCGGGCGACCTCGTCCAGGCAGCCCGCGTGGGCCGCCAGCAGCTCGATCACCTCGGCCTGGATGAGCGTGGAGTCCACGTCCATCACGATCAGCCGCTTGGCCCTGCGGTGCAGGCCGGTCCGCTGCACGGCCACGTCGACCCGCTGAGCGTGCGCCTCGATGGCGAGCTCGGCCCGGAGCGTGTCCGGGTCGGCGCCGGAGACGGCCAGCTCGATGCAGGTCACCGGGTAGTTGGACAGCCGTTCGATCCGGTCGATGTTGGCGCCGGCGGCGGCGATCCGGCCGGCGATGCCGGCCATCGCGGAGGGCTGCAGCGGCGAGCCGAGCACGGTGACGTGCAGCCGCCCGCGCCGTCGCTTCTCCTGCGGGTCCGAGCCGGTGGACAGCTCCACCTGCAGCCCCATGTCCTCGGCGGCCCGCTCGACGGCGGTCCACAGGGCGCCTATGGTGCTGCCCGTCCCGGTCGGGGTGTCGCCCGCGTAGGCGACGAGGACGCCCAGGGTGAGCCGGCCGCGGATGACGACCTGCTCGATGTCGGCGACGACGACGGGGAAGCCGGCCAGCACGGAGAAGAGCCGCGAGGTGACGCCCGGCCGGTCGGGTCCGGTCAACGTGATCAGAAGCGTGCGCTGGTTCATCGGTGTCTACGCTACTTGGCCCCGGAATCGATCGTGAATGTGGTTCATCATCCGGACGCCTGAAGTTCGCGGTCTCCTCCCGCCCCGCGTCATCTGCGACTGTCTTCATGAAGTCATGACGACCATCCCCGTAGAGCCACGGGTCGCTCGCTACACGGTCGGGCTGGCCAGGACCGCTGCCGAGATGCGCGAGGCCCAGCGCCTGCGCCACCGGGTTTTCGCCGAGGAGATGGGCGCCCGGCTGGACACCCCCATCACCGGCCTGGACGTCGATCCGCTCGACGCCTACTGCGACCACCTCCTGGTACGGCGCGGCGACACGGGCGAGGTCGTCGGAACCTACCGGCTGCTCACGCCCGGCCGGGCCGACCGGCTCCACTCCGACTCCGAGTTCGATCTGGGCGCGCTGTCCGGGATCCGGGCGGACATGGTCGAGGCGGGCCGGGCCTGTGTGCATGCCGACCATCGGCGCGGCACCGTGGTCGGGCTGATGTGGGCGGGCATCGCCCGCTACATGCTCGCCGGCGGGTACGGCTGGCTGGCCGGGTGCTGCTCGGTGCCGGTGGCCGACGCCGCCGGGGTCATGGAGCGGCTGCCGCTCTCCCCGCCGGGCTATCGCGTCACCCCTGGCACGCCGGCCCCGGCCCCGAGCGGGCCGCGGTGCCCGCCCTGCTGCGGGGCTACATCCGGCTGGGCGCGTGGGTCTGCGGCCCGCCCGCCCACGACCCCGGCTTCGGCACGGCCGACTTCTTCGTCCTGCTCTCGATGGCCAACATGGACCCCCGCTACCTGCGGCACTTCCTGGGAGCCCCCGCATGAACCCGTGGCTCCCCGTGGCGCCGTGCATGCCCGCCACCTGCCTCACGCCCGCCGGGCCGAGGGCGTCGTGGCCGCGCCGTACCCTGCGGCTGGTGGCCGTCACGCTGGCGGTCCTCGCCGGGGCGGCGCTCGCGCTCGTCGCGCGGGGGCTCGGCACGGCGGATCGGGTCCGGCTGGCGGGCGCCTGGTCCCGGCTGGCGCTGCGGGCGCTCGGCGTCCGGGTGGAGGTGCGGCAGGGCTTCACGTTCATGGCGGGTTCGGCCGCCGGGCTCCGCGTGGTCCCCGTCCCCGAGACGGCCCCGCTGATCGTGGCCAACCACGTGTCGTGGCTGGATCCGCTCGTCATGTCCGCCGTGCTGCCGTCCCGCCCGCTGGCCAAGGACGAGGTCCGGGGCTGGCCGGTGATCGGCGGGCTGGCGGTGGGGGCGGGCGCGCTGTTCATCGACAGGGACCGGCTCTCCGCGCTGCCCGAGGCGGTCGGCAGGGTGGCCGGGGCCCTCGGCGAGGGCCATCCGGTGGCGGTCTTCCCCGAGGGCACCACCTGGTGCGGCCGGGAGATGGGGGCCTTCCGGCCGGCCGTGTTCCAGGCGGCGCTGGACGCCGGTGCCCCGGTGCGGCCGGTGGCGATCAGGTACCTGGGCCCGGACGGGGCGCAGGCCACCGTGGCCTCCTACGTCGGCGACGACACCCTGCCGGCCTCGATCCGCCGGGTGGCCGCGTTCCGGAGGCTGACCGTGGAAGTGACGCTGCTGCCCCCGGTCCGGGCCCGTAACCGCAGGTCCCTGGCCTGGGCGGCGGAGTCCTCGATCGCCTCCGTGCTGGTCGCCCCGCCCGTGCACGGAGTCCGGGCCGCGGCCTGAGCCGTCCGGAGCCCGGTCCGGCCTGTCAGCGGGGCCCCGAGGTAGGCGCTGTGGTCTGAGCCGTCCGGAGTCCGGTCCGGTCTGTCAGCGGGGCCCGAGGTAGGCGATGACGGCGGCCACCCGGCGGTGGGTGTCGGGGCTGTTCTCCAGTGCCAGCTTCAGGAAGATCGAGTTCACGTGTTTCTCGACCGCGGAGACCGACAGGTGCAGGGCGCGGGCGATGCCGCCGTTGGACAGGCCGTGCGCCATCTCCCGCAGCACGTCCAGCTCCCTGGGCGTCAGCTCGGCGGGCGGCGGCCTGTCGCTCACCCCGCGCTTGGCCAGCAGGCCCTCCACCACCTTGGGGTCGATCACCGAGCCGCCCACGGCCACCGACCGGATCGCGCCGAGCAGCTCGTCGATGTCCCCGACCCGGTCCTTGAGCAGGTACGCCCGGCCCTCGGTGCCGTCTCTGAACAGGTCCAGCGCGAACATGGCGTCGGAGAACTGGGAGAGCACCACGACTCCGATGTCCCGCGAGGCCTCCCGGATCCGGTGCGCGGCGTCGATCCCCTCCATGCCCGCGCGGACCAGCCCGGCCGAGCCGGGCATCCTGATGTCGGTCACCACCACGTCGGGCCGGAGCCGCCGCGCGGCGTCGAGCAGCTCGTCGGCGGTGCCCACGGCCGCCACCACCCTGATCTCCCCGGACGTCTCCAGGAGCCTGCGGGTGCCCTCCCGCACCAGGTAGTGGTCCTCGGCCAGGACGACCCTGAGCTCGGTCATGGGGCCGCGCGATATCCGGAAGTGGTCATAAGGAAGATCTTGCCTGGTGACGGGGCCGGGCGCATATGAGGTTGTCCGCAGGTCTTCCGTCCCGTGTCCCTACGGAGGCCGGAGCGTCCCCGCCCGCCGTGTGCCTCCCCCAGGGACCGGAGTGCCCCCGCCCGCCGGGTGCCTTCCAGGGATCGGAGTGCCCCTCCGCCCGCCGTGTGCCTCCCACAGGACCGGAGCGTCCCCGCCCGGCCCCGGCGTCCCCACGTGGTCCGGAAGAGCGGAGAGCCCCCGCCCTGCGACAGGACGGAGGCTCTCACGGGGGTACGGCTAACGCGCGATCCTGGTCTTGATCTTCTTCACGAAGTACCAGCTCTTGAAGCCCATGCGCTCGAACTCGTCGCGGTTGAGGGTCTCCGCGCCGGTCGGCAGGTCATAGGTGTCGACGCCGAGGATGGCCGTGGCGGTGCCCTTGGACTTCTTGCCGAGCTTCACCACGATCTTGATGCTCTCGTACTCGCCGACTGCGAGAGCGAGGGGGGACCAGCACCAGTAGCCGTCCTCGTACCAGTCGCACTCGGACCCCTTGGTGGCGTGGACCCGGACGATCTTGGAGCCCTTGGGCAACACGCCGCCGAGGTAGTAGGAGTCGGCCTCGTGGGGGCCCGTGTTGGTGGCCTTGATCGTGTAGGAGATCGTCCCGCCGGCCCGGACCCTGCCCGGCGCCGAGATCCTCACGTCGAAGGAGGAGTAGGGGTCGTCGGCCGTCTTGACGGTCGCGGCGGGGGCCTTGGTGGGAGCGGCCGAGGCCGGCGCGGCGAGCAGCATCGTGCCCGCGAGCGGAGCGACCAGGGCGAGAGCGGCGATCTTGTAGATCGGGTGGCGCATTTAAACGTCTCCCAGCTGAGGGGGACGGGGGCGATGCGGATGCCCCCGTGAAAGTCCGCAGCGTTTTATCACACATATTAGTTAAGGCAAAAATCTACCTAAGTAAAGTGATTTATCGCGGAGTGGCCGGGGCGGCGGCCGTACGGAATCGGGCGGGGTTCCCGCGCCGGGGCGGCCCGCCCCGGCGGGCCGCCTCCGCGCGCCGGATGCGGGCGCGGATCGTCAGAGGATCCTGGTCTTCACCCGCACGTACTTCAGGTCGGTGCCGACGTCGATGCCGTGGATGTCGAGGGTGTCGAGCCCGCCCGCGGGGACGTCGATCGACGCCGAGGCGAACTCGGCCGCCGCGGTGCCCCGCGCGCTGCTCCTCAGCCACACCTTGACCTTGATCGTGACCGATCTGCCCGGCTTCAGGGTGTCGAGCAGACAGCCCACCTCGCGTCCGTCGGCCTCGCAGATCGAGCCGGAGGGACCGGTGATCCGGACCTTGCGCGCCTGCCGGGGAACGTAGCCCCCGACGTAGGCGATGTCGGTGGCCCAGTCGCCGGTGTTCCTGGTCCTGAGCGTGTAGGTGATCGTGTCGCCCGCGTAGACCCGGCGCGGGTAGTAGGCGGTCAGCTTCAGCGGCGACAGCGGTGGGGCCACGTGGGCCGCGGTCGGCGCGGCCGCGGCGGCGTTCGCGCCACCAGGGGTGAGAAGCATGCCTCCCGCCAGGGCGATGGCGGCGAAGGCGGTCAGGTGCCGGCGCATTTCTTGACTCCAGTCGGAATTCGGTGTTCCCCCGTTGGTTGCCGTGCCCAGCATGGGGCGGCCGACTTGGAAACCCCTTGCGGCTGACTGGCTACTGGAGAATCAGGTGGACGTCGCCGAATTCGTGCCAGAGATAACCCTCCCCGAGCGCCTCCGCGTAGGACCGGGAGAGCAACTCGCCGCCGGCGATCGCGGACAGCATCGGCAGGTGGCTGGAGCGCGGCCCGTGCAGGCCGGTGATCAGGCCGTTCACCGCCCTCACCCCGGCCGAGGGGGTCACCAGGTGGGAGGTCCAGCCCCGCGCGGCCCGGACACGGCCGCAGGCCAGAGCGGCCGTCTCCAGCGCCCGCACCACGGTCGTGCCCACCGCGATCACCCGGCCTCCGGACTCACGGGTGAGCTCGGCCTGCCGCGCGGTCGCCTCGGAGACCTCGAACCACTCCGGGCAGGGCGGCTCGTCCGTCGACGGCGAGGTCACCCCGGTGTGCAGGGTGATCGGCGCGACGCCGATCCCGCGTGAGACCAGCCCGGTCACCAGCTCCGCGGTGAACGGCCGTCCGGCGCTGGGCATCTCCGCGCTGCCGGGCCGGATCCCGAACACGGTCTGGTAGTCCTCCAGCGGCCAGTCCCGCTCCACGTAGGAGTAGCGGATCGGCACGCCGTACCGGCGCAGGTAGGCGGGGACCTCGCGGTCCAGCCGGGCCCGCCACAGGCGCGGGGTCTCCCGGTCCAGCAGGCGCAGCGTGGCCCCGCCGGGCAGCGGCAGCCATTCTCCGGCCGCGCCGCCCGGGTAGGGCTCGCTGGCCATCTCCGTGCCCGCCGCCGGGGCCGTCCCCGGCCTCCGCCGGTCCCGCGCGTCCTGCCCGGCGCCCCCGCCGCCGGGCCCGGACCGCCGCTCCATCCGGCGGCGCAGCTCCACCAGCCAGGTGCCGTCCTCGCGCTCGGTGGAGAAGTGCACCGCGAGCCGGTCGAGCCGGACCGCGGCCGGAAGGGTGGCGGAGTTGTTGACCACCAGCAGGTCGCCGGGGTGGAGCAGGCCGGGCAGCTCGGCGAACCCGTGGTGGGTGATCTCCCCGGTGGCGCCGTGCGAGACCAGGAGCCGCACCCCGTCACGGGTCAGCCCCCGCGCCTCCGGCGGCTCGTGCGCCTCCAGGTCGTGCGGGAGCACGAAACCCGGCGCCATGGCGTCCGTCACGGGCGTGCTCACGAGACCTCCTCCGCCCGCCTCGCCCGCCGCCCGCCGCGCCCGTCCGCCCGCTCGCCTCGCGCGCTCACGGGTGGCTCACCCGGCCGCTCGCCGGACGTTCCCCGATCAGCCGCCGCAGGGTGGGCACGACCGTCTCCGGCCCCGGAACGGGCCAGGCCGAATCCGCGGGAGGCGCCGGCGATGAGTGCGGTCTTCGTCATGTCCCCGACGGTAGGAACCGGACGTCTCGCGCGCATCGGCCGCAGGACCGGGCCACGCCTGGGCTGATGGACCTAGGACCCCGGCCCGACGCCGCGGTGGGCGGCGGCGCCTAGAGTTTTCCCGTGACCGAAGACCGGGACGCCGTCCTGCAGGCGGTGAGCTCCGCTGTTCTCGCGGTGACCAGGCACCTCTCGGTCCGGGAGGTGCTCCAGGTCATCGTGCGCTCGGCGCAGCAGCTGCTGGACGCACGCTACGCCGCGCTCGGCGTGCCCGACGACCAGGGGGCGTTCGCCGAGTTCGTCGCCGAGGGCATCTCCGACGAGGAGTGGGACGCGATCGGGCCGATGCCCCGCCAGCACGGCATGCTCGGTGCGATGCTGCGCGATGGCGCGCCGGTCCGGCTGCCCGACATCCGCAGGGACCCGAGGTTCGAATACTGGCCGCGCGCCCATCCGGTGCTCAAGGACTTCCTCGGGGTGCCGATCCGCGACGGCGACCAGGTGCTCGGCATCGTCTTCCTGTCCAACAAGCGGGCTCCCGGCGGCTTCACCGAGGCCGACCAGCGGCTGCTGACCATGTTCGCCGCGCACGCCGCGATCGCGCTCACCAACGCCCGCCTCTACGAGCGAGGCCGGGAGCTGGCACTGGTGGAGGAGCGCACCCGGATGGCCCGGGAGCTGCACGACGCGGTGACCCAGAAGCTGTTCTCGCTGCGGCTCACCACCCAGGCGGCGGCCTCGCTGGTGACCCGCGACCCCGCGCGGGCGCTGGAGGAGCTGGAACGGGTGGAACGGCTGGCGGGGGAGGCGCTCGCCGAACTCCGCGCGGTGATCGTCGAGCTCCGTCCGGCCGAGCTCGACCGCCACGGCCTGGCCGAGACGCTCCGCAAGCACGTGCGCCTGCTGGACCGGCTGCACCCGGCGTCGTTCACGTTCGACGAGGCGCCGGTGTGCTCCCTCGAACCGGCGACCGAGGTGGCGGTCCTGCGGGTGGCCCAGGAGGCGCTGCACAACGCCTCCCGGCACTCGGCGGCGCGGGCCGTCGGCGTGCGGCTGGGCTGCGAGGCGGGCCGTGTGATCCTGGAGGTGCGCGACGACGGGGCGGGGTTCGACGTGGCCGCCGCCGCCGGGCGAGGGCTGGGTATCGCGTCGATGGAGGACAGGGCGCAGGCCCTGGGCGGGAGCGTGCGCGTGACGTCGGAGCCCGGTCACGGGACCCTGGTGCGGATGGAGGTGCCGGTGTGATCCGCGTGCTGATCGTCGACGACCACCCGGTCGTCCGGCAGGGACTGCGTACCTTCCTGGGCCTGCAGGACGACCTCGACGTGGTGGGGGAGGCGGCCGACGGCGCCGAGGCGGTCGCCCTGGTGGAGTCCCTCGCCCCCGACGTGCTGCTGCTCGACCTGAAGATGCCGGTCCTCGACGGTCTCGGCACGCTCGTCCGGCTGGCGGAGCACGGGCTCTCCCCGCGTGTGCTGGTGCTGACCTCGGTCGGCGACCGGGAGGACGTCGCCCCGGCGATGCGGGCCGGCGCGTCCGGCTTCCTCTACAAGGACGTCGACCCCGCCGCGCTCGTCCAGGCCATCCGCGCCGTCCACGGCGGGCAGGTGCTGCTGGCCCCCGAGGCCGCCGAGGCGATGCTGTCCGTCCCCGCCCCCGCCCCCGCGCCGGCGGAGGGCAGATACGTGGCGCCGCTGACCGACCGGGAGCGTGAGGTGCTCACGCTGATCGCCTCGGGCCGGTCCAACCGTGAGATCGCCCGGGAGCTGGCGGTGGCGGAGAAGACCGTGAAGACCCATGTCTCCAACGTGCTGATGAAGCTGGGCGTGCAGGACAGGACCCAGGCCGCCCTCTACGCGGTACGGAACGGCCTGGCCTGACCCCGCCGCCGGCGGGCTCCGCCGTGCCCGGACGCGCCGGGGGGAAGGCATCTCACACAGCGGGTCCGCCGCGCCCGGTCCGCCGGGACGGCGGCTAGACGAGCTCGGTGATGGCGTGGTGGGCGGCCACGCGTGCCCGCCGTACCGCGCGGTCGAGATCGCGCAGGGCGTTGCCCCGGGTGACGATCTGGCCGGAGGTGAGCCCCCGGTCGTCGGCGACCTGGAGTACTGCGGCGAGCCGGGCGGCGAGGGCGGCGACCCGGTGGGCGCGGGCCGGGTAGCCGGGGGCCAGGCCGTCGTCGACGCTCTCCACCCGCCGATGCCCCTGGGCCGGGCCCTCGACGCCGAGCAGGGCGTCGGTGGCCGTGCGCATCGCGAGCGTCAGGGTGTGCTCGGCCTCGGAGAGGGAGGGGATGTCGGGGACGTTGGCACTGGCCTCCAGTACGCTCCAGCGCACCCCGGCGTACGATGACCCGCGGCGGTCCTGCATGGGGACCAGGCCGAGGCATCTGCCGGGAAGCACGGCTATCGCCGCCTGTCCGGCCTCGATGGCCGCGGAGTTGAAGGGGGGCGGTCCGGTGAGTCCGAGCGGGTCGCCGGCGACGGGCAGGGCCAGGCGCAGGGATTTCATGCCTTCGACCCGCAGGTCGGCGAGGAAGGCACGGAGGAGAAGGTCGCCGTTCTCTCCGGCGACGAGTTGGGGGCCGGCCTGTCGCTCCACCCGGTCGGCGGCCTCGTCGAGGCCGACCTGCCCGGTGAGCCAGGCGTTGCCCCAGCAGACCAAGGTGGCCGAGATCTGTGAATCAGGGTGCACCGATCCACGATATGCGCTTGTCCTGCAATAGGTTTTGTTCGAGCGATTCACGAGGAGGCGTAAGGGATGGGCGGTCAGGTGCTTCGGCTACAGGACGTCACCGTCCGCAGAGACGGGGCGGCCCTGCTGCGGGACATCGACTGGACCGTTCACGAGGACGAGCGGTGGGTCGTCATCGGTCCCAACGGCGCGGGGAAGACGACGCTGTTGCAGGTCGTCGGGGCGATGCTGTTCCCCACCGAGGGCATCGTGGAGATCCTGGGCGAGCGGCTCGGTCAGAGTGACGTGTTCGACCTGCGGCCCCGGATCGGGCTCGCGAGCGCCGCGCTCGCCGAGAAGGTGCCGCCGGAGGAGAAGGTCATCGACCTGGTGCTCACCGCCTCCTACGCGATCCTCGGACGCTGGACGGAGGAGTACGACTCCAACGACGTCACCCGTGCCGTCGAGCTGATCGACCAGCTCGGCTGCGCCCATCTGATCCGGCGCCGGTTCAACACGCTGTCGGAGGGCGAGCGCAAGCGGGTGCAGATCGCGCGGGCGCTCATGCCGGACCCCGAGCTGCTGCTGCTGGACGAGCCCGCCGCCGGACTGGACCTGGGCGGCAGGGAGGACCTGGTCCGCCGCCTGGCGACGTTCGCGCACGACCCGAAGGCGCCGACCATGGTGCTGGTCACCCATCACGTGGAGGAGGTGCCCAGCGGGTTCACCCACGCGCTGCTGCTCCGGCACGGCTCGGTGGTCGCCCAGGGCCCGATCGACCAGGTGATGACCGCCGAAAACCTGTCCCGGACCTTCAGCGTCCCGCTCAACCTGGAGCGCGGGCTCGACGGCCGCTGGTATGCCCGGGCGCATCATTTCTGAGACCCGCTCCGGCCGCCGCCCGAAGGCCGGCGGCCGGTGGCGGGGAGGTCTGCCCGGTGCCGGGGACACCCCCGCCGCCGGTCATGGAGCGTCCCCCTCCTAGCATCCGGTGAGTGCCGCGCACCGTTCATGGGCGCGAGCCGTACGAGCCAGGCAGGGGTAGCCAGATGACGCCATGGGAAGCGATCGCGATCCTCGCGGCCGGGATAGGGGCCGGGGGCATCAACGCCGTCGTCGGGTCGGGGTCGCTGATCACGTTCCCGACGATGGTGGCGGTGGGGCTGCCGCCGATCGTCGCCAACGTGTCCAACAACATCGGGCTGGTGCCGGGGTCGCTGACCGGCGCGCTCGGCTACCGCGCCGAGCTGGCGGGGCAGCGTGAGCGGCTGATCCGGCTGGGCGCCGCCTCGATCGCGGGCTCCCTCATCGGTGGGGTGCTGCTGCTCTTCCTGCCCGCCGACACCTTCAACGTGGTCGTGCCGATCCTGATCGGCCTGGCGTGCGTGCTGGTGGTGGTCCAGCCCAGGCTCAACAGGTGGCTGAGCGCCCGGCGGGAGGATCCCCACCCGCACGGCGGGCCGTGGCTGTGGATCGGGGTTCTCGCCGCCGGGATCTACGGGGGCTATTTCGGCGCGGCCCAGGGGGTCCTGCTCATCGGGCTGCTGGGCAGTTTCCTCGACGACGACCTGCAGCGGGTCAATGCCGCCAAGAACGTGCTCTCGCTGCTGGTCAACGCGACCGCCGCGGTCCTGTTCGTCATCGTCGCCGAGGTGGACTGGCGGGCGGTGGCGCTGGTCGCGGCGGGGGCCACGATCGGCGGTTTCCTCGGCGCGAAGGTCGGCCGGAAGCTGCCGGCGCCCATTCTGCGCGGCTTCATTGTCTGTATCGGAATTCTGGCGATAATCAAACTGGTGTACGGATAAATTCAGCGGCTTTTGGGCATAAAGCAGACATGAAAGGCGACAAGGTAGAGATCGTCATCGACGCGGGCGACAGCTCGCGTACCTACGAAGTCGTCGCCACCAAGGCGGGCCGCCGGGTCGAGGTGTCCAACCGCCGAGGTGGCGTGGTCGAGGTGAGCGAGGTCACCCGTAGTGGTACGGCCGTGCGCACCGCCCGGTTCATGTCCAGCCGGATCCTGGCGCTGGTCGAGCACCCGGCCGACGGCAAGCCCGACTAGAGCGGGGCGGGCCGCACCTGGAGCACGCCGTCGCGGCGGATCCGGGTCTCGAAGGACGGCTGCGGGGCGGTGGCGGGGCCGTGCGCGACCGTCCCGTCCGACAGCCGGAAGGTGCTCCCGTGCCAGGGGCACACCACGCAGGCGGAGCCGTCCTCGGAGACCAGGCGCCCCTGGTGCAGCGGTCCGGCGAGGTGGGAGCAGCCGTCGGCGAGCACGGTGACCCCCTCGCCGACCCTCAGCACGAACAGGTCGATGTAGCCCAGCCGCCTGGCCACCGGACGCCCGTCCGGCAGGTCCTTGAGCTCGCACAGGTCGTGCCAGCCCAGCGGGACCAGGTGGGCCACCGACTCGGCGTGGTTGGCCCCGGCGGCTTGCCGGTAGGCCAGGTGACCGCCGAGCTGGCCGCCCAGCCCGGCGGCGCCGAGCGCCGCGAACGACAGCAGCCGGCCGCGCCGGTCGTCGCCCGCGAGCCGCAGCGCCAGCGAGCCGGCGTAGAGCCCCACCGCGGTCAGGTTGGCGACCGCGTGCACGAACCCGACCCGCTGCTGCTCCCGGTGGAGCGACGACCAGTCGGTGATCCCCGCCGCCGCGGCGGGGAGCGCCGTCGCGATCCCGGTGGTGAGCACCGCCCGCGCCGCACGCGGGTCGGCGTGGGTCAGGTCGAGCACCGCCGTCGCCACCCAGCAGCCGAGGCTGACGGTGACGAGCGGCGGGTGAAGGGGCTTGCCGGTGGGAACCCCGTGCAGCAGGTCACGCAGCCGCCCCGGGCCGAGCCGCCGGCGTACGGCCTTGGCCACGGCGTGGATCGTCCGGTCCATTCTGGTCGACCGCTCGATCCGGCCGGTGAGGTCGACCGGGGGTACCAGATGCTTGAAGCTGCGGCGTTTTGTTTTGACGGTTTCCTTCACAATCGCCCCCTTCTCAACCCATAAGGACCTACCCGGGAACAGGGTTATGCACGCGCCAAATGCCCCCGGCTGACGGAGAGCTCGATGATCTCGGTGGCGTAGGCCCCCAGCGTCGCCGACCCCTCCTCGATGATTTTCACCTTCTCCAGCACCTGCCCGGCCGTCACCTTGTAGAGCGACCAGGTGCCGCCCTCGTTGTGGTGGTTGGCCATGATCGGCGCGATCCTGTCGAGGGCCTTGGCGAACCTGGCCTCGGGGGTCTTGCGTTCCTCGAACTCGTCCCACAGCGCGCGCAGCCGCTTCGCCTGGTCCTCGGGCAGCAGCCCGAAGATCCGGTCGGCGGCCTTGCGCTCGATGCCGAGCTGGGCCTCGACGGCGTGGGCGTCGTAGATGAACGTGTCTCCGGCGTCGATCTCGACGATGTCATGGACGAGCAACATCGCGACGACCTTGTCCAGGTCGGTGCCCGGCGGGGCGTGCTCGGCCAAGACCATCGCCAGCATGCCCACGTACCACGAATGCTCGGCGTCGTTCTCCCGCCGCGACCCGTCCATCAGGGTGTTGCGGCGGACGATGCGTCTGAGCTTGTCGATCTCCATGGCGAAGGCGAGCTGGGCGTGCAGGCGGTCCTGTTCTGGAGGGGTGGTCACCTGGGCAAGCCTAATGCGCGCCGATCCCCCTTTTCCGAACGATCATGTGATCACACGGGACTGAGCGTGACCGGAACCCCGTTGAACACGGCGTTTCCCGAGGGGATGTCGACCACGGAGTCGTCGGTCAACGTGTTCGCGCTGACCCCCGGGTGTTCCGCCGCGACCAGTTGCGCGGTCCCGGCGTGCCCCCAGCCATGGGGCAGGCTCACCACCCCGGGCATGATCGTTTCAGTGGGTTCCAGCGGCACCACGAGCTCCCCGCCCGCAGAGCGGACGAGCGCGTGCCCGCCGAGCCCGAGCCTGGTCACGTCGTCGGGGTTGATCTGCAGCGTGCAGCGGTTGCTCCCGCCGACCAGCGGCCCCACGTTGTGCAGCCAGCTGTTGTTGGACCGCAGGTGACGCCGCCCGATCAGCACCATCTCCGCGGGCGGTACGGCCAGCCGCCCGCGCAGCCGCGCGAGGTCCTCCACCAGCGGCGGCGGAGCCAGCTCCACCCGGCCCGAGGTCGTGCACAGCACCTCCGCCAGCCGGGGCTCCAGCGGGCCCAGGTCGACGCCGTGCGGGTTGGCGAGGAGCTTGGCCAGCGACAGGCCGTAGGGGCCGAGCCTGAGCATGGCGTCCAGCCGTCGTTCGGCCCCGGTGGTCCCGTCCAGCGAGGCACGCAGCTCGGCCACCTCGCAGCCCTCCACCGGCGAGCCGGGCGTCTCGACGGCCTTGCGGAGCATCCGGTCGAGGATCATCTCGTCGAGCAGGTCCGGATCGGCGTCCGCCCCCTGCCCTGAGGCGATCATCGTCAGCCGGGCCAGGATCCCGGCCTCCGACGGCCGTCCCGGCTCCGGCGGCAGGACCGGCGGGGAGAACCGGGCGTAGTTGCGCACCGCCACGAACAGCAGCGACAGGTCATAGTGCGGCGTCCGCATCACGGGCGGCGGCGGCAGGATGACGTTCGCGTGCCGGGTCGTCTCGTTCAGGTAGGGGTCGACGCAGACCATGAAGTCCAGGTCGCGGAAGGCCCGGTCCAGCCGGGGGCCGTTCGGCGCCGACAGCACCGGGTTGCCCGCCACCGTGATCAGCGCCCTGACCTGCCCCTCGCCCGGGGTCTCGATCTCGTCGGCGAGGGTGGCCACCGGCAGCTCGCCGTTCGCCTCCGGCAGCGCGCGGACGCGGCTGTGCCAGCGTCCCGTGGTGTACGGCCTGCGCCTGCGGCCGTTCTCGACGGCGGTCTTGGCGAACATGACCCCGCCGGGGCGGTCGAAGTTGCCGGTCAGGATGTTGACCACGTCGACCAGCCACTGCGCGACGGTGCCGAACTCGGCGGTGCACGTGCCGATGCGCGCGTAGACGGCGGCCGTGGGGGCCGCGGCCAGCTCGCGGGCCAGCCGGGCGATCTCTCCGGCGGGCACCCCGCACGCCTGGGCCACGGTCTCCGGGGCGAACTCCATCGCCAGCCGCCGGAGCTCCTCCAGGCCGTTCACCTCGACATCGATCTTCGTGAGGTCCTCGGCGAGGAGGGTGTGGACGATGCCGAGCAGCAGGTAGGCGTCGGTGCCGGGCCGTACGAACAGGTGCTCGTCGGCGAGGGCGGCGGTCCTGGTGCGGCGCGGGTCGACGACCACGAGCTTGCCGCCGCGCCCGCGCAGGGCCTTGAGCCGGCCGGGGAAGTCCGGGGCGGTGCAGAGCGAGCCGTTGGACTCCAGGGGGTTGGCGCCGAGGATCAGCAGGTAGTCGGTGCGGTCGAGGTCGGGTACCGCGATGGCCATCGGGTCGCCGAGCATGAGGCCGCAGGAGACGTGTTTGGGCATCTGGTCGGCGGTGCTGGCGGAGAAGACGTTGCGGGTGCCGAGCGCGCGGATCAGCGGCGGGCCGTACAGGGCGCCGGCCATGGAGTGGGCGTTCGGGTTGCCGAGGTAGACGGCCAGGGCCTGGCGGCCGTGGGTGTCGACGACGTCCTTGAGGCCCTGGTCAACGGCCTGGAAGGCCTCCTCCCAGGTGGCCTCGCGCCACTCGCCGCCCTTGCGGGTCATCGGGACGCGCAGCCGGTCGGGATCCTCGTCGAGGCGCCCCAGGCTCGCGCCCTTGGGGCAGATGAACCCCTTGGAGAACGGGTCGTCCGGGTCACCCTTGACCGACGTGACGTGCCCGGTGTCGTCGAGTGTCAGCCGCAGGCCGCAGACGGCCTCGCAGAGGGGACAGGTCCGGTGCGCGGTTCTCATCGGCACTCCTGAGTTCGTCGACTGAACTCATCATGGCCCGCCCCGGAGACGCGGGGAAGCGGGCAGGAGGATTTCGGTGATCCTCCCGTCTGTTCCCGGACGGGGCCCGGCGGGCGAGGGCTGTCCCCGGCGCCGGAGTGACGGCTCCGGGCCCGGGAACGCCGGGACGCTCCGCGGCCGGTCTGCCCGGAGCCTCACCCGCGCGGCACAGCGTGCAGCCCGGAGTCGCACCCGCGCGGCGCAGCGCTCAGAAGTAGTAGGGGAACCGGGACCAGTCGGGAGCGCGCTTCTCCAGGAACGAGTCCCGGCCCTCGACGGCCTCGTCCTGCATGTATGCGAGGCGCGTCGTCTCGCCGGCGAACAACTGCTGGCCGACCAGGCCGTCGTCGATCATGTTGAAGGCGTATTTGAGCATCCGCTGGGCGGTCGGCGACTTACCGTTGATCTTCCACGCCCACTCCAACGCGGTCGCCTCCAGCTCCGCGTGGGGCACGACGGCGTTCACCGCCCCCATCGCGTGCATCTGGTCCGCCGAGTACTCCTCGCCGAGGAAGAAGATCTCCCGCGCGAACTTCTGACCCACCTGACGCGCCAGGTATGCCGAGCCGTAGCCGCCGTCGAACGAGCCCACGTCGGCGTCGGTCTGCTTGAAGCGGGCGTGCTCGGCCGAGGCGAGGGTGAGGTCGCACACCACATGCAGCGAATGCCCGCCCCCCGCGGCCCAGCCCGGCACCACCGCGACGACCACCTTCGGCATGAACCGGATCAGTCGCTGCACCTCAAGGATGTGCAGCCTGCCCGCACGCGCAGGGTCGACGGTGTCCGAGGTGTCGCCGTCCGCGTACTGGTACCCCGATCGTCCGCGGATGCGTTGGTCGCCGCCGGAGCAGAAGGCCCAGCCGCCGTCCTTCGGGGAGGGGCCGTTGCCGGTGAGCAGCACGCAGCCCACGTCGGAACTCATCCGCGCGTGGTCGAGCGCGCGATACAGCTCGTCCACCGTGTGCGGGCGGAACGCGTTGCGGACCTCCGGCCGGTGGAACGCGACGCGCACGACCCGCTTGCCGGAACGGGTCTCGGAGGAGCGGTGGTAGGTGATGTCGGTGAAATCAAAGCCCTCGATCTCGGTCCACGCGGCCGGATCGAACAGCTCGGAAACGTCAGCGTCTGGCATATCCGCAGAATAGTGGCCGTCGATCGCGCCCTCCGAACGCGAGACCCCCGGCCGGACGCCGCCGGACACGCGTGTCCGGCGGCGTGGTGGCAGGAGGGTGCGGCGACCTCACCCTCCTGCCCGAACGGACTAGCCGGCGACGCCGAGACCCTGGGCGACGCCCTGGCCCAGGTCCTTGTGGATGTTGGTCCAGTACTCCACGACGCGCTTCTTCATCTCGGCGGTGACCTCGGGGGCCGAGGCGTGGCCGACGACGTTGCTCACCAGGTGGGAGCGGTCGGTGTCGGACAGGACGTTCTCCCACAGGGCGCGGGGCTGGACGTAGTCGTCGTCCTCGCGGTGCAGGGTGTAGGCGGAGCGGATGATCTCGCCGCTCACCTGGTAGTTCTCACCCTCGAACAGTGCCGGGTCGGCGGCCGGGCCACCCACCGTGTTCGGTGCGTAGACCGGGTCGCTGGGGTTGACGAAGGCCATCTGGCCGTCCTTGTTGTAGCTGTGGACGGGCGACAGCGGCCTGTTGATCGGCAGCTGCAGGTAGTTGGCGCCGATGCGGTAGCGGTGGGCGTCGGGGTAGGAGAACAGCCGGCCCTGGAGCATCTTGTCCGGGGACGGGCCGATGCCCGGCACCAGGTTGGCGGGCTCGAAGCTCGACTGCTCCACCTCGGCGAAGTAGTTGTCCGGGTTCCGGTTCAGGACGAACTTGCCGATCGTGATCTCGGGGTAGTCGGAGTGCGGCCACACCTTGGTCAGGTCGAACGGGTTGAACCGGTAGTCGGCGGCGTCCTCGAACGGCATGACCTGGACGTTCACGGTCCAGGACGGGTGGTCGCCGTTCTTGATCGCGGTGTGCAGGTCACGGATGTGGTAGTCCGCGTCCTGGGCGATGACCGCGCCGGCCTCGGCGTCGGTGAAGTTCTTGATGCCCTGGTCGGTCTTGAAGTGGTACTTGATCCAGAACTTCTCGCCGGCGGCGTTGTACCACAGGAAGGTGTGCGAGCCGAAGCCGTGCACGTGGCGCCAGGACGCCGGGGTGCCGCGGTCGGTCATCAGGAAGGTGACCTGGTGGGCGGTCTCCGGGGAGAGCGTCCAGAAGTCCCACTGCATGTTGTGGTCGCGCAGGTTGGTGTCGGCGCGGCGCTTCTGGCTGTGGATGAAGTCGGAGAACTTCTGCGGGTCGCGGATGAAGAAGATCGGCGTGTTGTTGCCGACGATGTCGTAGTTGCCCTCTTCGGTGTAGAACTTGATCGCGAAGCCGCGCGGGTCACGCTGGGTGTCCGGGCTGCCGAGCTCGCCGGCCACCGAGGAGAAGCGCAGGAAGAGCGGGGTCTCCTTGCCCTTCTGGAACAGCCCGGCCTTGGTGAACTGGCTGACGTCCTCGGTGATCTGAAGGATGCCGTGCGCGCCGCCGCCCTTGGCGTGGACCACCCGCTCGGGCACGCGCTCCCGGTTGAAGTGCGCCATCTTCTGGATCAGGTAGTGGTCCTGCAGCAGCAGGGGCCCGTTCGGGCCGACCGACTGCGAGTGCTCGTCACTCGGAGCGGGGATTCCCGCATCGGTCGTGGTGATGGGCCTGGTGCTCATACGCGGTCCTCCGGGGGTTCTCTTCATCGAGCGTCTTCGGAACGACAGTCGGGACACATGCCCCAGTAGATGACGTCTGCCTCGTCGACCAGATATCCGGCATCCGACGCAGGGGCCAGGCAGGGAGCGTGCCCGACGGCACAGTCCACGTCCGTGACCTTTCCGCACTGACGGCAGACGAGGTGGTGATGGTTGTCACCGACCCGTGTCTCGTATCGGGCGGGGCTGCCGGCGGGTTCGATCCGCCGGAGCAGTCCGCCGCGCTGCAGCGCGTGCAGGGAGTCGTAGACGGCTTGCAGGGAGACCTGACCGACCCGGTCCCGCACGCCACGATGGACGGCGTCCACGTCCAGGTGGTCGCCCTCCCGCACGGTCTGCATGATCGCCAAGCGGGCCGCGGTCACCCGCAGGCCTGCCTTTCGGAGTCGGTCTTCGTCCCCCATAGGCACACGTTATGCCCTAAACCGGAATGATTCAAGTAAACGAGTCATCCAAGTTTGGGAGAATCAGATCTCCGACGGCCAAGTTGTGCCGCTTACGGCCGATCAGGTGACATCCTCGGATACCGATGGACACGTATATTCCTCGCCGCCTCGGTGTGGCCACCGCAATCGCCCTCTCCTGCCTGCTCGTGACGGCATGCTCGACGACAGCCGAATCCTCCTCCCCGAGCTCCACGCCGGACGTCGCCGAGAAGCCGACCGCCTCCGGCGAGGCCGCGCCCACGCCCGAGCGCAGGCCGTACACCATCTCCTTCGGAGGTGACGTGCACTTCGAGGGGGTGCTGAGGTCCCGGCTGGACGCCAACCCGCGGACCGCGCTCGGCCCCATCGCCAAGGTGCTCAGCCGCTCCGACCTCGCGATGGTCAACCTGGAGACCGCGATCACCACCGGCGGCACCAAGGCGCCGGGCAAGCAATACACCTTCCGGGCCCCCGCCTCCGCGCTGACCGCGCTGAAGGCGGCCGGGGTGGACGTCGCGTCCATGGCCAACAACCACGGCATGGACTACATGGAGAGCGGGCTGACCGACTCGCTGGCCGCGATCAGGCGCTCGAAGTTCCCGATCGTGGGCGTGGGCAGGAACGAGGCCGAGGCCTACAGGCCGTGGCGGACGACCGTGAACGGTAACCGCGTCGCCGTCATCGGCGCCACCCAGGTGCTGGACTCGGAGTTCATTCAGGCGTGGACGGCCGCCGGCGACAAGGGCGGGCTGGCCTCGGCCAAGGACGAGCCGCGGCTGATCCAGGAGGTGCGCCGGGCGCGGAAGAACTCCGACACGGTGATCGTCCACCTGCACTGGGGCACCGAGCTGCAGAAGTGCCCGAACGAGGCCCAGCGTGGCCTGGCGCCCAAACTGGTCGCGGCCGGGGCCGACGTCGTCGTGGGCGGCCACGCGCACATCCTGCTCGGCGGCGGTTATCTGAAGAACGGCTACGTCAACTACGGCATGGGCAACTTCGCCTTCTACAACTCGGGCCCGGAGACCGGCAGGACCGGCGTGCTCACTCTGACGATCAACGGCCGCAAGGTGCTCAAGGACCAGTGGACCCCGGCCACCATCCAGGGCGGCGTGCCGGTCCCGCTCACCGGGGCGAACCGGCAGCAGGCCGTCACCGGCTGGAAGGCGCTGCGCGGCTGCACCGGCCTGGCGGCCAAGCCCGGCTAGGGAGGTCCCGGCCGGACCGGCTAGTGTTTGGACAGTCCGTCCAATAGGAGGCCGCAGTGCGATGGGTCAGATCCGGTGACGTACGGCTGGCACTGTTCGAGGAGGGAGACCCGGCCGCTCCCACGGTCCTGCTGCTGCACGGCTACCCCGACACGCACCGGGTCTGGGACGAGGTCGCCGGCCTGTTGCGGGACCGTTTCCACGTGGTCCGCTACGACGTCCGGGGGGCCGGGCGGTCCGGCGCCCCGCGCGACGGCGGGGACTACACCTACGACCACCTGGCCGCCGACATGGCGGCCGTCCTCGACGCGGTGGGCAAGCCGGGCGTGCATCTCGTGGGGCACGACTGGGGCTCCATCCAGGGCTGGGAGCTGATCGGCCGGCCGGAGATCAAGGGGCGCGTCACCTCCTTCACCTCCTTCGGAGGCCCCGGGCTGGACCAGGCCGCCCACTTCATGCGGCACGGCCGGCGGGCCGAGGTCGCCGGGCAACTCCTGCGGTCCTGGTACATCGGGGTGTTCCAGGCCCCGGTGGCGCCCGAGCTGGCCTGGCGCACCGTGATGCCGCGCGTCCTGGAGCGGACCATGCGGATCTCCGAGGGGATAGCCCCGCGCCCCGGCCATCCGGCGGACACCCTGCGCGAGGACGGCGTGAACGGCCTCGGCCTCTACCGGGCGAACATGTCCACCGTCCGCCGCACGCCCCGCGCCGAGCCCGTCGTCGAGACGCCGGTCCAGCTCATCGAGACCACCCGCGACCCCTTCGTCTCGCCCGCGCTCCTGGCCTCCCTGCGCCCCTGGGTGCCGCGCATGTGGCACCGGCGGATCGCCGCGGGGCACTGGGCGCAGCGCAGCCACCCCGAGGTGATCGCCAGGATGATCGCCGAGTTCGCCGAACACGTCGAGCTCGCGGAGGGGGCCGGGCCCGCGGAGGGCGTCGGGGGCGCGGAGGGAGTCCGGGGGGTGCGGCCGTCCAGGGAGCTGCGCCGCGCCCGGACGGGAGCGGGAGAGCGCGGGCCGTACGAGGACCGGCTGGTGGTGGTCACCGGCGCGGGCGGCGGCATCGGGCGGGCCACCGCGCGCGCCTTCGCCTCGCACGGAGCCGAGGTGATCTGCTCCGACATCGACCTCGCCGCCGCCCGGCGCACCGCCGACGGCATCTCCGCGACCTGGCGTACGGCGCACGCCTACCGGGTGGACGTCGCGGACGTCGCGGAGATGGAGCGGTTCGCCCGGCTCGTCCGGGACGAGCATGGGGTGCCCGACATCGTGGTCAACAACGCCGGCATCGCGGTCGCCGGCCCGTTCCTCGACCACTCGGTCGAGGACTGGCGGCGGACCCTGGACGTGAACCTGTGGGGCGTCATCCACGGCTGCCGCCTGTTCGCCGCCCAGATGGTCGAGCGCGGCGAGGGCGGCCACATCGTGAACATCGCCTCGCTCGCCGCGTTCGCCCCCAGCAGGGCGCTCCCCGCCTACTCGACGTCGAAGGCGGCGGTGAAGATGCTCAGCGACTGCCTGCGGGCGGAACTGGCCGGGCAGGGGATCGGGGTCACCGCCATCTGCCCCGGCTTCGTCTCCACCGGGATCGCGGGCAGCGCGACCTACCTGGGCGGCGACGCGGCACCGCGGGCGCGCGAGGACGCGGCCGCGCGAGCGGACAGGGCGCTGACCAGGCGGGGATACCCGCCGGAGCGGGTGGCCGCGCACATCCTGCGGGCGGTCCACCGCAACCGGCCGGTCGTCGCCGTGAACGCCGAAGGGAAGATCGGCTACGCGCTCTCGCGGATCTCCCCGGCCGTCATGCGCCGCCTGGCCAGGCTCTCCGGGGCCGGGGAAATCTCGCGATTGGCGGATAGGGACTGACCCGGCGGGGCCGGACGGGCAAGATGGTGGGATGTCCCCCCTGCCTGTCGAGGAGCCGGACGAGGCTCCGCTGCGGCGTCAGCCCACCCAGCGACGGAGCGCACGGCGTGTCGAAAGGATGCTCGACGCGTGTGCCGACCTGCTGGACGAGGTCGGCTATGACGCGCTGTCCACCACCCGCATCGCCGAACGCGCCGGTGTCGCGATCGGCTCGGTCTACCAGTTCTTCCCCGACAAGCGGGCCATCACCCAGGCGGTGACCCGGCGCCACGTGGAACGCTTCGTCTCCCGGGTCGGGAGGCGCTTCCTGTGGGAGGACTACGCCGGCTGGTGGGACGCGGTCGACGCGATCATCGACGAGTACGTGGAGATGCACAGGACCGTGCCGGGGTTCCGGTCCCTGCACTTCGGCGACGTGGTCGACCTCAACCTGCTCGACGGGGTGGCCGACAACAACACGGTGATCGCGGGCCGGCTGCGCGGGCTCCTCCTCCAGGAGTACGGCCTGACCGACAGCGAGGAGCTCGACCTGGCCATCCTCGTGGCGGTCGAGGCCGGAGACGCGGTGCTCAAGCTCGCCTTCCGGCGCGATCCCGCCGGGGCCCCGGAGATCGTGGCCGAGGCCAAGCGCCTGATCCGGGGTTACCTGAACCGTCAGTTCGCCGGCGCCTCGGCCTGATCGGGCCCGGGGTAACCGGTCCCCGAAGGGATCCTCCGGAGAGGCACCGACGGGGGCGGAGCCTCCTCCTCGACCATGTTCCGCTCGGAGATGACGATCTGGTCCCGGGGCTCCGGCCGTCCGATCTCGCGTCCGACCGCGTCCCCACGCCCGGCGAAGGGGCGCCGGTTGCCGATCCTGCTCTCGCCGGGCTCGTCCGGCAGAGGCTCGATCCGCAGTCCTTCGGCCGGCTCGGACTCCTCGGGGAGGGGCTCGGAGGGCAGCGCCTCGACCGGCACGGGAATGAGTGCGGGGGGCGCGGGCGCCCTCTTCCGCTTCGGCTGGGACAGCGGCGGGATCTCGCAGGGCATCGCAGGGACGGCGATCGTCTGGATCTGCGGCGCCTCCTGGACCGGCGCGAGCAGCTGCTCCTCACGGAGCCGGCTCTCCAGGGAGACGAGATCGCTGTAGGCCCGCTGGACGGCGTCCATCTTGGCGGAGAGGTATCCGGCAGACCCCGGGACGAGCACGGAGAGACCGACCAGGAATGTCAGGGTGAAGGTGGTCTGCTTGGACATGCCCATCGCAGCTCCTTCGAACGGTAGCGTCCCCTAGCAGGAGTCGCCTGCCATATGCCCGTTTTCCTGGAGAAACACGCGCACCGTAGCCGAGCATTTACATTGGGTTACTCAAGGAATACCTGCCGTTGTGCGGGCGGAGTCGAGCGTCGCTCGGTACTCTCGCGATGTGGCGCATGTGACACATGAGCAGCTTGATCGGCTGCTTGAGCAGGCACTCCTGGCCGACGATCACGAAGACCTCGCCCGGCGGCTCGAAGCGCTGGTCGGGGCATACATATCCGGCGACATCTCGCGGGCGGCGATCCTCGTGCTCGCCGCGGAAGAGTGGCGGCAGGCCGGACAGCCCGCCCGCGCTCTCGACTGCTTCCAGCGGGCGGTGGACGACGGCGGCGAGGTGGGCGTCGATCCCCGGGCCGGAATCGCCGACACCCTCTTCGAGCTCGAACAGCCGGACGAGGGCCGGGAGGTGATCGAGGCGATCCGGGTCGACGGCGAGGTCACCCCGGCCACCGCCCTCACGGTCGCCGAGACCCTGGTCGCCTACGGAGACCTACGGGAGGCCCATCGCTGGGCGACCGAGGGAGCCCAGGGGGCGGTGGAGGGCAGCGGGGAGTACACCGCGTTGCTCCGCACCCGCTACCGGATCAGGGTGGACCTGGGCCTGCCGGAGGACGAGCTCGACGCCCTGCTCGACGCGTCGCACTGACCTCCGGGCCGCATCGGGCCGCAGGTCACGGGCCGTATCGGGCCTGGGGCGTGCCGGGCTGACGGGGCGGGCCGGGTTCCCGGCCGCGTCGGGTCGAGGGTCGTGCCGGGCTCCGGGGCGGGTCAGGCGGGCAGGGCCGCGTCCCCCCGGGCGCGGCCCTCCTTCACGGACGGTCAGTCGAGTCCGAGCTGCGGGAGCACCTGGTCCAGGACCGGGAGCTCGGCGGTCTCCTCCCTCACCTCCGACGTCACCTTCGACGGGGCGGCGTCGGCCGGGGAAGTCACCGGCACGGCCGGGACCTGCGGGACCTCCGGCTCGATCGCGGCGGGGAGGTCCTCCGTCACGGCCTTCACCGAGACCGGGTCCTGAAGCTGCAGTGGCAGCGCCGTGCCGCTGTCGGACAGCGCGCCGGTCGGGTCCGTGAGACGGGGGACCGACGGGACCTCCGAGACCGGGAACCTGATGAGATCGGTGCCCGGGGTGCCCGGCAGGCCGGGCAGGTCCGGCGCGGCGGCCAGGGTGCCGGCCGAGGCGTGGCCGGGGAAGCCCGGCATCCCGGAGGGCAGGGCGGGCAGCGCGGGCACCCCGGTGCCCGCCGCGACGCCGGCCGTGTCGGCGAAGCTGACTACGGCCGAGGCCTGGGAGAGGCCGGGCAGGCCGGCGATCCGCGCCAGCCGTTCCATGGACGCGGGCCCCTCGCCGCGGGCGGGGACCGTCGTCCTGCCGGCGGTCGCGGCCGCCCTGACGTCGCCCACCTCGTCGCAGACGGCCGCCACGGACTCCGGCGTCTCCAGCAGCTCCACCATGTCCCGCCCCTGGCAGGGCACGCCGCCGGCCGACGCCGGAGCGGCCACCAGCCAGCTCACACCGGCCGTGAGCGCCGCCACCGCGAGGAGCCCCCGGATGTGCCGTGATGTGTTAGACATTCACGTCCCCCTGTTGTTTTCGGTAGTCCGACGACTGCCGAAGGTAACAGCGGGGGTCTGCCGAGGGGTGGGCTTAACCCAATGCTGGTCAAGCCCTTACCCGGACGGTGGTCAGGCCCTCACGGGGCCGATCTCCAGGGTGTCGCTCGTCTTGTCGAGGTCCACCAGGACCTCGTCGCCGTCCTGGACCTCGCCGGACAGCACCTCCTTGGCCAGCTTGTCGCCGATCGACGACTGGACGAGGCGGCGGAGCGGCCGCGCGCCGTACATCGGGTCGTAGCCCGTCAGCGCCAGCCAGTCGCGCGCCGCCGGGGTCACGGTCAGCGTGAGCCGCCGGTCGGCCAGCCGCCGGGCCAGGTGCGTCACCTGCAGGTCCACGATCCTGGACAGCTCCTCCACGCCGAGCGCCTCGAACAGGATCACGTCGTCGAGCCGGTTGAGGAACTCCGGCTTGAAGGAGTTTCTGACCGCGTCCATCACGGCCTTCTGCTGGGCGTCCTTGTCCAGCTTCGGGTCCACGAGGAACTGCGAGCCGATGTTGGAGGTGAGGATCAGGATCACGTTGCGGAAGTCGACGGTCCGGCCCTGCCCGTCGGTGAGCCGCCCGTCGTCGAGCACCTGGAGCAGGATGTCGAAGACCTCGGGGTGGGCCTTCTCGACCTCGTCCAGCAGCACCACGGTGTACGGCCTGCGCCGCACGGCCTCGGTGAGCTGGCCGCCCTCCTCGTAGCCGATGTATCCGGGCGGCGCCCCCACCAGACGCGCCACGCTGTGCTTCTCGCCGTACTCGCTCATGTCGATGCGGACCATCGCCCGCTCGTCGTCGAACAGGAAGTCGGCCAGCGACTTGGCCAGCTCGGTCTTGCCGACGCCGGTGGGGCCGAGGAACAGGAAGCTGCCGGTCGGCCGGTCGGGGTCGGAGATGCCCGCCCGTGCCCGCCGTACGGCGTCGGAGACCGCCTGGACGGCCTCCTTCTGGCCGATCAGCCGCCTGCCGAGCTCCTCCTCCATGCGGAGCAGCTTGGCGGACTCCCCCTCCAGCAGGCGCCCCGAGGGGATACCGGTCCACGAGGAGATGACCTGGGCGATGTCGTCCGGGCCGACCTCCTCCTTGACCATCGGGTCATCGGGCTGGGCGGCCGCGCTGGCCTCGGCGAGCTCGGCCTCCAGCTTGGGCACCTCGGCGTACATCAGCCGTGAGGCGGCCTCGAAGTCACCGTCCCGCTGTGCCCGCTCGGCGGCGCCGCGCACCTCGTCGAGCTTCTTCTTCAGGTCGCCGACCCGGTTGAGCCCGGCCTTCTCCCGCTCCCAGCGCCCGACCAGGCCGTTGAGCTCCTCCTGACGGTCGGCGAGCTCCTTGCGGAGCCGCTCCAGCCGCTGGATGCTGCCCTCGTCGGTCTCCTTGGCGAGCGCGAGCTCCTCCATCTTCATCCGGTCGACGTTCCGCTGGAGCTGGTCGATCTCCACGGGACGGGAGTCGATCTCCATGCGCAGCCGGGAGGCGGCCTCGTCGATGAGGTCGATCGCCTTGTCCGGCAGGAACCGGGAGGTGATGTAGCGGTCGGAGAGGGAGGCGGCGGCCACGAGCGCGCTGTCGGCGATCTGGACCTGGTGGTGCGCCTCGTAGCGGCCCTTGAGGCCGCGCAGGATCGCGATGGTGTCCTCGACCGTGGGCTCGCCCACGTAGACCTGCTGGAAGCGCCGCTCCAGGGCGGGGTCCTTCTCGATGCGCTCGCGGTATTCGTCCAGCGTCGTCGCACCGATCATCCGCAGCTCGCCCCGGGCGAGCATGGGCTTGAGCATGTTGCCCGCGTCCATCGCGCCCTCGGCGGCGCCCGCGCCGACCATGGTGTGCAGCTCGTCGATGAAGGTGACGACCTGGCCGTCGCTCTCCTTGATCTCGCTGAGCACGGCCTTGAGGCGCTCCTCGAACTCGCCGCGGTATTTCGCCCCGGCGACCATCGCGCCCAGGTCCAGCGCGACCAGGCGCTTGTTGCGCAGGCTGGAGGGCACGTCGCCGGCGACGATCCGCTGGGCCAGACCCTCCACCACGGCGGTCTTGCCGACGCCGGGCTCCCCGATGAGCACCGGGTTGTTCTTGGTCCGGCGGCTGAGCACCTGGATGACCCTGCGGATCTCCGAGTCGCGGCCGATCACCGGGTCGAGCTTGCCCGCCCTGGCCCGCTCGGTCAGGTCGACGCCGTACTTCTCCAGCGCCTGGTAGGTGTCCTCGGGCGTCTCGCTGGTCACCCGGGCATGCCCGCGCACCTTCTCGAACGCGTCGAGCAGGGTGTTGGGGGTGGCGCCGCGCGACTTGAGCAGCTCGGCGACCGGGCCGCCGTCGGCGGCGAGGCCGACCAGCAGGTGTTCGGTCGAGACGTATTCGTCCTCAAGCTGCCGGGCCCGCTGGGCCGCGGTGTTCAGCACGGTGAGCAGCTGCCGTGAGCTCGACGGGGCGCCGACCGTGGCGCCCTGCGCCTTCGGCAGCGCCGCGAGCTGCCGCTCGGCCTCGGTGCGCAACTGCTTCCAGTCGGCGCCGACGGCCTCCAGCAGAGGCACGGCGGTGCCGCCGGTCTGGCCGAGCAGCGAGGTGAACAGGTGGGCCGGGGCGACCTCCGGGTTGCCCTCGGCGGCGGCGCGCCTGATGGCGGAGGAGACTGCTTCCTGGCTCTTCTGGGTGAGCTTGTAGTCCATGCTTGTCTGCCCTTACTCCGTTCGGCGGCTGGAGCGCCGGTGACGGGGTGCACTCGCCGGTCGCGGGTCCGCCTGGCTCCCGCGCTCCTCGAGTGACGGCCACCGGTGCGCTCTCGCCTGTCGATTGCGACGTCGCGCGTCGCGGCTCGCCCCCGGCCTCGGTGGAGTCAGGCGGGTGGCAGTTGGTACTGGATCAGCGCGCGGATCATCGTCATCTCCGCGCGCAGGCGGTGGTTCTCATCGCGCAGGCGCAGGGCCTCGTTCTCCAGCGCCAGGATGCGCTTGATGCCGGCGAGGTTGATGCCCTCCTCCTGGGAGAGCCGCTGGACCTCGCGGAGCATCACGATGTCGCGGGTGGAGTAGAGGCGCCCGCGCCCCGACGTGCGGCCCGGACTGACCAGGCCGATGCGGTCGTACTGCCGGAGGGTCTGCGGGTGCAGACCCGAGAGCTGGGCGGCCACCGAGATCACGTAGACGGGGGTGTCGTCCGACAGATCGAAGTAGTTGGCTTCCATGGCTACTCGCTTCTGGCCTGTTGGATGAGGTCGGCCCTCGGGTCACCGCCCGCCGTGGCGTCACGGAACTCCTCCAGCGCGTTGCGCGCCTTGTCCTCGAGCTGCTGGGGCACCAGCACCTCGACCGTGGCGAGCAGGTCGCCCTTGGTGCCGTCCTTGCGGGGCACGCCCCTGCCGCGCACCCGGAAGGTGCGGCCGTTCGGGGTCCCCTCGGGGATGCGCAGCGTGACCGGCAGCCCCTTGAGGATCGGCACCTTGATCTCGGCGCCGAGCGCGGCCTCGGTGAAGGTGACCGGCACGGTGATCGTCAGGTTCTCGCCGGTCCTGCCGAAGACCGGGTGCGACTTGACGTGGATCTGGACGTACAGGTCACCGGCCGGACCGCCGTTCTCGCCGGGCGCGCCCTTGCCCTTGAGCTTGATGCGCTGGCCGTCGCCCACCCCGGCCGGGATGCGTGCCTGGATCGTGCGGGTGCTCTTGCCCCGCCCGCTCCCCTCGCACACCGGGCACGGGTTGTCCACCAGCAGGCCGCGGCCCTTGCAGTCGCGGCACGGCTCGGAGAAGGCGAAGTTGCCCAGGTTGCGGCTGGCCGCGCCGGTGCCCTCGCAGGTCGGGCAGACCCGCGGGGTGGTCCCGGCCTTGGCGCCGGTGCCGGAGCACGCCGTACAGGCCGAGGAGCTGGTGAGGCGGAGCGAGACGGTGGCGCCGTCCACGGCCTCGCCGAACGAGAGCGTGACCTCCGACTCGATGTCCTGGCCGCGCCGGGCCCTGGTGGTGGTCGTCCCGCCGGCGCGGGTCGTGCCGCCCCGGTTGAATATGCCGCCGAAGAGGTCGCCGATGCGCTCGCCGGCGCCGCCCTGCGGCTGGTTGGTGCCGCCGAACAGGTCACCCAGGTCGAAGGGGAACCCGCCCCCACGGGAAGCCCCCCCGCCTCCCGCGTAACCGCCGAGCCCCGATCCGAACAGCGTCCGCGCCTCGTCGTACTCCTTGCGGCGCTTGGTGTCGGACAGGACGTCGTAGGCCTCGGAGACCTCCTTGAACTTGGCCTCGGTCTCCGTGCTGCCCTGGTTGGCGTCCGGGTGGTACTGCCTGGCCAGCTTCCGGTACGCCTTCTTGATCTCTTCGGCGGTGGCGGTCTTGGGCACACCAAGGACGGCGTAGTAGTCCTTCTCCAGGTAGTCCTTGGTGCTCATCGTCCGTTCCTTCTTAGATATGGGGGTATCAGTTGTCGTTTGACGCGGGCTCTTCGGGCTCGGCGACCGCGACCCGCGCCGGGCGGAGCACCCGCTCGCCGATCCGGTAACCGGACTGAAGGATCTCCACGCAGGTCGGCTCGGCGACGTCGGGGGAGTAGCTGTGCATGAGCGCTTCGTGCACCGTCGGGTCGAAAGGCTCGCCCTTGGTGCCGAAGGCGCTCAGTCCCAGCTTCCCGGTGGCCGTCTCCAGCGACTCGCTCACCTTGGCGAAGCCGCCGGTGAGCTCTCCGTGGTCACGGGCCCGGCCGATGTCGTCGAGAACCGGCAGCAGCTCGGCCAGCACGCCGGCCACCGCCTGCTCCTTGACCACGGTCCGGTCCCGCTCGACCCGCTTGCGGTAGTTGGAGTATTCCGCCTGGAGACGCTGCAGGTCCGCGGTGCGCTCGGCGAGCTGGGTGGCCAGCTCGATCGAGGCCAGGTCGGCGGCCGGGGCAGGCTGGTCGGCCTGCTCCTTGACCGTCTCGCGCACCTCGCCCGTCTCCGGATCGATCTTGCGGTTGTCGCGGATCACCGGCTCCTCCCCGGAACCGTTCTCACGCGTGTTCACGCTTGCGCTCCCCTCGGCTCTCCCGCCGTCACTTCTTGCCGTCTTCGCGCTTCGGCTCGTCGTCCACGATCTCAGCGTCGACCACGTTGTCATCGGACTCCTGGCCGGCCGTGTTCTCCGCGCCGGGGGCGCCGGCCGGGGCCTCGGACCCCTGCGACTGGGCGTAGATCGCCGAACCCATCTTCTGGCTGACGGTGGCGAGCTTCTCCGCCGCGGTGCGGATCTCGGCCGAGTCGGTGCCCTCAAGCGTCTTCTTGAGCTCGGCGAGCGCCTCGTTGACCTCGTTCTTGATGTCGTCCGGGACCTTCTCGGCGTTCTCGCCGAGGAACTTCTCGGTCTGGTAGACGAGCGAGTCGGCGTTGTTGCGCGTCTCGGCGTCCTCGCGGCGCTTCTTGTCCTCTTCGGCGTAGGACTCGGCCTCGCGCATCATGCGCTCGATGTCGTCCTTCGGCAGCGCGGAGCCGCCGGTGATGGTCATCGTCTGCTCCTTGCCGGTGCCGAGGTCCTTGGCGGAGACGTTGACGATGCCGTTGGCGTCGATGTCGAAGGTGACCTCGATCTGCGGGATGCCGCGCGGCGCCGGGGCGATGCCGGTCAGCTCGAAGGTGGCCAGCTTCTTGTTGTAGGCCGCGATCTCGCGCTCGCCTTGGTAGACCTGGATCTGCACCGACGGCTGGTTGTCCTCGGCCGTGGTGAAGACCTCGGAGCGCTTGGTCGGGATCGTGGTGTTGCGCTCAATGATCTTGGTGAAGATGCCGCCCTTGGTCTCGATGCCCAGCGACAGCGGGGTCACGTCGAGCAGCAGGACGTCCTTGACCTCGCCCTTGAGCACGCCGGCCTGGAGGGCGGCGCCGATGGCCACGACCTCGTCCGGGTTGACGCCCTTGTTGGGCTCCTGGCCGCCGGTCAGCTCCTTGACGAGCTCGGCGACCGCGGGCATGCGGGTCGAACCGCCGACGAGCACCACGTGGGCGATGTCGGAAATCTTGATCCCGGCGTCCTTGACGACCTGGTTGAACGGGCCCTTGCACCGCTCGAGCAGGTCGGCGGTGATCCGCTGGAACTCGGCGCGGGTGAGCTTCTCCTCCAGGTGGAGGGGGCCCTCGGCCGAGGCGGTGATGTAGGGCAGGTTGACGGAGGTCTCCGACTGGCTGGAGAGCTCGATCTTGGCCTTCTCCGCCGCCTCGCGCAGGCGCTGGAGGGCCATCTTGTCCTTGGTCAGGTCGACGCCGTGGGCGTTCTTGAACCGGGTCGCGAGCTCGTCGACGACGCGCTGGTCCCAGTCGTCACCACCGAGGTGGTTGTCGCCGCTGGTGGCCTTGACCTCGACGAAGCCGTGGCCGTCCTCCTGGCCGACGTCGAGCAGGGACACGTCGAACGTGCCGCCGCCGAGGTCGAAGACGAGGATGGTCTCGTCCTTCTCCTTGTCGAGGCCGTAGGCGAGCGCCGCCGCGGTGGGCTCGTTGATGATGCGCAGGACGTTGAGGCCGGCGATGGTGCCGGCTTCCTGCGTCGCCTGCCGCTGGGCGTCGTTGAAGTAGGCCGGGACGGTGATCACCGCGTCGGTGATCTTCTCGCCCAGGTAGGCCTCGGCGTCCTGCTTGAGCTTCTGCAGGACGAAGGCGCTGATCTGCTGCGGGGAGAACTTCTTGCCGTCGATCTCGACGGACCAGTTGGTGCCCATCTCGCGCTTGACCGAGCGGATCGTGCGGTCCACGTTGGTGACGGCCTGCCGCTTGGCGACCTCACCGACGAGGACCTCGCCGTTCTTGGCGAAGGCGACCACGGACGGCGTGGTCCGCGAGCCCTGCGCGTTGGCGATGACGGTGGGCTCACCGCCCTCGAGGATCGAGACGACGGAGTTGGTCGTCCCCAGGTCGATACCTACCGCACGTGCCATGAGTACGTCCTTGTAGTCAAAGTTGAGTCGGTCGGACTCATACTGGAACCTCGTGTGACGTTTGTCAAACGACTTGAGCCTATGTCGCTCAACCCTGTGGGGCGTGAAAGCATTCCCGGTTTCCGGGAAACAGGAGGCGTTCCCTGTCTCCCAACGAAAGAGCACGCATGATCGCTCCCTCTGATCCCGGTCCGGGAGCCGAGACATGATCGGCTCCCCCGATCTCGGGCTCGGGCCCGGGACCGGCGAGTGGTCGCCGCGCGACGACTTCGACCGGGTCTTCGACGCCCACTTCGCCGAGATCCACCGCTACGTCGCCCGCCGTCTCGACACCGACGCCGCCGACGACCTCGCCGCCGAGACCTTCCTCGTCGCCTTCCGCGAACGCGAACGCTTCGACGCCGCGCGGGGCGGCGTCCGTCCCTGGCTGTACGGCATAGCCACCAACCTGCTGGCCAGACACCGGCGGAGCGAGGTGCGCCGCTGGAAGGCGCTCAGCCGTACCGAGGCGACGGGTCAGGTGGACAGCCACGAGAACGCCGTGGCCGCCAGGGTCGCCGCCGGGCAGGTGACCGGCCGGCTCGCGGGGGCGCTGGCCGGTCTGGCCAAGCGCGACCGCGACGTGGTCCTGCTGATCGCGCTCGGCGGGCTCGCCCACGCCGAGGTGGCGGCCGCGCTCGGCATCCCCTACGGGACCGTGGCGTCCCGGCTCAACCGCGCCCGCAAGCAGCTCCGCAAGGCACTGGGCGACGTCAACCCGCTGAAAGAGGCCGGCGATGGATGAGATCACCCTGCTGGGGGCCGCCCTGCCGGACGCCCCGCCACCCACACCCGAGGCCGTCGCCCGCGCCCGCGCCCGCCTGACCGCCCACGGGGTACGGCGCCGCCGTCACCCCACCTGGACACTGATCATTGGAGCCTCCATGGCCACCGCCGCCGTCATCACCGCAGTCGCGCTGGCCGCGACCCTCCTGGCCCCGGCGCCGCCCTCGGTGCTGGAGACACCGAAGACCGGTGAGCACCTGCTCCGGGAACTCGCGGACAGGGTGGAGAAGCTCTCACCCGGGACCGGCGCCTACTGGCGCGTCCAGGGGACTCGCGTCAACCGGTATGCGGTCGGCACCGGACCCACGCGCTACTGGATCGCGTCCAGAGGGGAGGTGCGCCAGTGGACACCGCGGAAGCCGGGAGCCTTGTACGTCCAGGAGACCGAGTTGTCCGGCATCCGGCCGGACACACCGCGGGACGAGAAGATCTGGCGGAAGCAGGGCTCGCCCGACCGCTGGCGCCTGCCCAAGTGCGAGAGCTCCTCCCCTCCCTGCGCTCCGACCGCCCTCGCCGACAAGCGGTCGCGACGCGAGTACCGGATCATGGGAGACGTCCCCGACCCCGGCCTGGGAGGTCTCACCATCGCCGAGTTGGACGCCCTCCCGACCGATCCGGCGCGGCTGCGGGAGCGCCTTGAGGGCTACCGCAAGGCCGAGCAGAAGCGGGGCCTCAAACGGTCCTGGGAGGAGTTCCTCAAGGCGGCCGTGCGCGATATGACGGTCACGCCGGTCAGTCCCGGACTCCGGGCGGCGCTGCTGCGCCTGTACGTGGAACAGCCCGGGGCCGAGGTGGCGCGGGAGGACAGCGATCCGCTGGGCCGTCCCGCCATCGCCATCGACCTCGAGACCAAGGGCTACTTCCAGCTGGGCACCCGTATGGTGCCGATCACGAAAGAGATCCTCCTCGACCCTCGGACCGGTGAGGGCATGGCCGAGAGGTCTGTCACGACGGACGCCGAAGGCGGGTTCCCGAAGGGCACCGTGGCCCACTACGTGGTCGTCGAGAAGATGGGCTGGACCGATGAGCGGCCCAAGCTTCCCTCGGGCTGCCGGCTGAAGGCCGGCGTCACCTGCCGCTGACCCCTCCGGTACGGCTCCCCCCGCGCGGCGGGAGCCGTACCGGGCACAGGTCAGGGCTTGGCGCCGTCGACGACCTTGCGGTTGCCGAGTGGGGCCTTGAGCTTGACGGTCGTCACCTTCTGGATGGCGATGGCGATGCAGGCCATGTTCTTGGCCTTGGCGCTGGGGCCCTCCCAGAGGGTGACGGTCACCCGCTTGGAGGTCTCCCGCACGGTGACCCGGTCGAGGACGGTGCAGGGCTCCACCCCGGACCACCAGGTGACCCGCAGGCTCCGCCCGTCCTTGGACGGCTTGGCCGTCAGCCACCGCACCTTGCGGGGGTTGTCGGTGTGGCCCTGGGGCTTGGTCGGCTTGGGGCCCTGGGTGGGCTCCTCCCGGGGGGCCACCGTGTGGCTCACCGGCCGGGAGGGACTGTCGGCGGTCGCGGTGCCGGTGGTCACGGTGCTGTGCCCGGCGCCGCAGCCCGCGGTCAGCAGCAGGCTTCCGGCCAGAATGGAACTCGCGATCATACGCATACCCCTGCAACGGATCGGAGCACGGAGCGGTTCAGGCCATTCTGACATCGCGCTGCATGACCTCGGTCATGACCCGGGCGCGATCCGGTCCGACCAGGCCTCCCGCCAGGTCCGGGGCGCGCGGCTGGTGCCGGACGGCCGAGGTGCCGGTCGTCTCCGAATGTGTCGTACACAGCCACCATGGACGGCTCCCGGGGTTCGCGCGGGCGGATCCCATAGGCTGGTCAACCACTTCTCCTCAGGCAAGGTGCGCAGACATGATCGCGATTCTGGGAACCGGCAAGATGGGCGAGGCCCTGCTCTCGGGGCTGCTCCGGGCCGGGTTCAAGCCGGGCGACGTGCTGGTGACCGCGCGGCGCGCCGAGCGGGCCGAGGCCCTCAGGGAGCGGTACGGCGTGCAGGTGGTGTCCAACGCCGAGGCGGCCAAGAGCGCCGACACGATCATCCTCGCGGTCAAGCCGCAGGACATGGCGTCCCTGCTGACCGAGATCGCGACGCACGTCCCGGCCGACCGCCTGGTGATCTCCGCCGCGGCGGGCATCACGACCTCGTTCGTGGAGTCGCGGCTCGGTGCGGACATCCCGGTGGTCCGCGTCATGTCCAACACGCCGGTCCTGGTGGACGAGGCGATGAGCGTGATCTCGGCGGGCGCCCACGCCTCGGAGGAGCACCTCAGGCGCACCGAGGACCTGCTCAGGCCGGTCGGCAAGGTGCTGCGCATCCCCGAGACGCAGCAGGACGCCGCCACCGCCCTGTCCGGCAGCGGGCCCGCCTACTTCTTCTACCTCGTCGAGGCCATGGTCGACGCGGGCATCCTGCTCGGCATGCCCCGGGCCGCCGCCCTCGACATGGTCACCCAGTCGATCGTCGGCGCGGCCATCATGCTGCGCGACTCCGGGGAGCATCCGGTGATCCTCCGCGAGGCGGTCACCTCTCCGGGCGGCACCACCATCGCAGCCATCGCCGAGCTGGAGCGGCACAGCGTCCGCGCCGCCTTCCTGGCCGCCATCGAGGCCGCCCGGGACCGCAGCCGCCAGCTCGCCGGGGGCTGACCGTCCCCCTCTATTAGGAAACTTTCCTGCATAAGGCATCATTTCCACAGAACTTCGGTGGGAATGAGGCAATCGTGGCGCAGGCCGTACAAGCTGGTGATCAGCGGGGACAGGCGGGGCCCGCAGTCTGGTCGCGGAGTTTCGGGCTGTTCTTCACCGCGCGGTCCGTCTCCATGCTCGGTGCCGCGATGGTCCCGTTCGCGACGGCGGTCGGCGTGGGCGGGCTCGGCTACGGCGCGACCGGGGTCGGGCTGGCGCTGGCCGCGTGGATGGGCCCCTTCGCGGTGCTCATCCTGTTCGGCGGGGTGTTCGCCGACCGGTTCACGCCGCGGCGCATGATGATCGGCGCCGACACGGTCCGGGTGGTGACCCAGGGGGCCGGCGCGGCGCTGTTCGTCTTCGACCGGCCGCAGCTCTGGCAGATCCTGGTCATCTCCGCGGTCAACGGCGTGGCCGCCGCGATGTACCAGCCCGGCGTCTCCAGCACGGTCCCGCGCGTGGCCGCCGACGTGCAGAGGGCCAACGCGACCCTGCGCGTCTCCGAGTCGATCATGCTGCTGGCCGGGCCCGGCGTCGCGGGCGCCATCGTCGGCTTCGCCGGGGTGGGGGTCGTCTTCGCGATCGACGCGGTCGGGTTCGCGATCAGCGCGGCCTGCCTGCTCCTGCTGCGCCTGCCGGTGGTCGCGGCGCCCGCCGCCGAGGCCTCGATGTGGCGCAACCTGCGCGGCGGCTGGCAGGAGTTCCGGTCCAGGACCTGGATGTGGTCGGTGATCCTGATCTGGGCGGTCTTCGGCGTCACCCTGTTCGGCCCGATGATCCCGCTGGGCTCGGTGCTCATCACCGGACGGCTCGACGAGGCCGCCTACGGCCTGGTCATGTCCGCCTCCGGCGCCGGCACCATCGTCGGGGGCCTGGTCGCGATGCGGGTCCGCCCGGTCCGGCCGCTGATGGCCGGGGCGATCGGCCTGTTCGGCTTCGGGCTGGAGCCGCTGTCCATCGCCACCGAGGCGCCGCTGGCGATCATGATGGCCGCGCACGTGGTGGGCGGCGCGGGCTGGGCGTTCTGGTCGGTCATGTGGGCCACGAGCGTGCAGACCCAGGTGCCGCCGGAGGCGCTCAACCGGGTCACCGCCTACGAGGTCGCCGGATCGACCCTGTTCGTCCCGCTCGGCCAGGTGCTCGCCGGCCCGGTGGCCGGGGTGGTCGGGGCGCGGGAGCTGCTCGCCGTCTCCTCGGTCGTGGCGGTCGCCGGCTGCGTCGCCCTGCTGCTGGTGCCCGCGATCCGGGGGCTGCGCCGGGTGGCCCCGGCCTGACCCGCCCGGCCCGCCTGGGGGACCGGCCCGCCTGAGGGACCGCCGGACGGCGCGGGGGCGGCCAAGCCCATGATCAGACGGTACGGCATGCCGTACCGTCATAAAGGGGGTGCGGTTAATCGAAATAAGTCTGGATATTTCGCTTAGATGAAAACCGCCTTCTCCTCCGCGACGGCTGTGTAAACCCGCGTGCGTATCCGTGCGGTAGCGTCGGCCGGGGTGGGAGATCGTCCAGCGAGCGCGCCGCGACGCGATCAGACAGGGAGGGCGCATGAGCCGGTCCGTTCGGGTGGTCTGGGACGACGCGCTCATCGCGTACGACTTCGGCCCCGGGCACCCGCTCGCGCCCGTGCGGGTCGAGCTGACCATGGCGCTGGCCAGGGAGCTCGGCGTGCTGGACGCGGTCGAGGTGACCGGCTGCGCGCCCGCCACCGACGACGAGCTGGCGCTGGTCCACAAGCGCGACTACATCGAGGCCGTCAAGAGGGTCTCCGCGACCGGGCGGCCCGATCTGGCCCACGGGCTCGGCACCGACGACAACCCCGCCTTCGCCGGGGTGCACGAGGCCTCCGCGCTGATCACCGGTGCGAGCCTGGCCGCGGCCCGCGCGGTCTGGACGGGTGAGGCCGAGCACGCGGTGAACGTCGCGGGAGGCCTGCACCACGCCATGGCCGCCGCCGCGAGCGGGTTCTGCGTCTACAACGACCCCGCGGTGGCGATCGGCTGGCTGCTGGCGCAGGGCGCCTCCCGGATCGCCTACGTGGATGTGGACGTCCACCACGGGGACGGCGTCCAGGCGCTGTTCTACGACGACCCCAGGGTCCTCACCATCAGCCTGCACGAGAGCCCCCGCACGCTCTTCCCGGGCACGGGCTTCCCCGAGGAGCGCGGCGCGGAGGGCACCGCGGTCAACGTGGCGCTGCCCGCCGGATGCGGCGACAGCGGCTGGCTGAGGGCCTTCCACGCGGTGGTGCCGCCGCTGCTGCGGGAGTTCGCCCCCGAGATCCTGGTCACCCAGCACGGCTGTGACAGCCACGCGCTCGACCCGCTGGCCCACCTGATGCTCAGCCTGGACGGTCAGCGCGCCGCCTACGCCGCGCTCCACGAGCTGGCCCACGAGACCGCGGGCGGCCGCTGGGTGGTGACCGGCGGCGGGGGATACGAGCTGGTGCAGGTGGTGCCCCGGGCGTGGACCCATCTGATCGCCGAGGTCTCCGGGCACCCGCTCGCCCCGGCCACCGCCACCCCGGAGGCGTGGCGCCGGCTGGTCAGGGAGCGGACCAGGCAGACGCCGCCGCTGTCGCTGACCGATGGCAGAGATCCGGAATTTAGTGATTTCTCCGCTGGTTATGATCCAGCAGACCCGATTGACCGGGCCATCATGGCGACCAGGAAGGCCGTGTTCCCCTTCCACGGGCTGGACCCCCTCCCGTGACGGCGGGCACCGGCGGCCCGGTGCGGGAGACGGGAACGAACGGATGAGTGACGGAGGAGGTCACAGGTTGACAGCGTCCGAGCTGCGACGCCCGGCGTCGCCGCCGACCCGGGACGACCTTCGTGAGCATCTGGTCCGCACCCGGATCGCCGGTGACGTGGCGACCAGCCGGGAGAACAACCTGGACCACTACAGGTCGCTGTCCAACCGGGATCCGCACCACATGTTCGGGCTGACCCTGGAGGGCCACTGGGCCTACCGCGACGTGCTGGCCCTGATGGCCAAGTCCGCCGGGGTCGTGGCCGACCCGGAGCACCGCGAGGGCCAGGACGTCATCGACCCGGACCGCACGATCGACGCGGTCGAGGCGATGGGCGACACGATCGCCGGCGTGCTCCGGACCGGCGGCCCCCGGATCCTCTTCGCCACCGGCCACCCCACCGGCCTGCTCACCATCCACATGGCCCTGGCCCGGCTGGTGCGGGAGCACGGCGCGATCCTGATGGGCCCGGCCGAGGGCTGGTCCTACTGGAGTGCCGGGTTCGGCCGCAAGCGCCAGATCCGTTACATGGACGACGTCGCGATGCTGGCCGACCGGGGCACCTTCGTGCACACCCACGACCCGGCCCCGATGCGGGCCATGATCGACGAGCTCGGCGACGACCGCCCCGATCTGGTGATCGCCGATCACGGCTGGGCCGGCGCGGCCGGCGAGGCGGGGATTCTCACGGTCGGGTTCGCCGACAGCAACGACCCCGCGCTCTTCGTCGGAGAGGCCGAGGGCAAGATCGCGGTGACCGTCCCGCTTGATGACAACGTGCTACCCAGATATTACGATCCGCTGACGCGCCATCTGGTCGAAAGGGTCGTGCGGGCCCTCTGAGACGGGGGTTGCGCAAATCGGGCCATCCCTATACGGGCTTTTCGCGCCTGCATTCCGTGGTGCTCGCCGACCGTTTGCCAACTTTTTGAGGATTGTGGGCGACTCTAATAAGAGACAGTTGGTCCGTTCCAAGATCAAGGCAAAGGGTGCGGTCCGGCTGCTGGCCAGCGAGTTTCTCCATTTCGCTGACATGGGGCTGCGGAGGCTGAGAAAGTAGGGGGTTTGCGCACTCGGAGTCCCGACTTACGCTGACGGCAGTACACGTGCGTGAGCAATGGCACCAGTGGGGATAACCCGGAAACACGTGCGGAAGAGGCGTCCGATGGGTGCAGGCGAAAGACCTCTCAGCGAGGTGAAGTTCCTGACGGTGGCTGAAGTGGCCACGGTCATGAGGGTGTCCAAGATGACTGTGTACCGACTCGTGCATTCGGGCGAGCTGCCGGCCATCAGGGTCGGTCGATCCTTCCGAGTGCCGGAGCAGGCGGTGCACGACTATCTCAGGGATGCCTACATCGAGGCGGGTTGAAGCGAGCGAGCCCCAGGTGGTGAGCGGAGCGACCGGTGAGGGACGGGCCGGCTGCGTGGCCGGCGCGGACCGGTGAGCGGCCGGCGGGTCCGAGTCCTGCCGGTCAAACCGGCACGTCGGGGACTCATGCTTCAGTGAGGTAGCGGCGTGGTCGTCACGTCGTGAGTTCCAGTACCCGGGATCCCCCCAGGGGGCGATCTACCGTGGATCGCCGGTAGTCTGTTGAGCCGGTGTGTTGTTCGCGCACCGGTTTGACAATCTCGGCTACCAGCTACCTGGGGGTCCCGTGGGCTCTGTGATCAAGAAGCGCCGTAAGCGCATGGCGAAGAAGAAGCACCGCAAGCTTCTCAAGAAGACCCGTATTCAGCGGCGTAACAAGAAGTAGTAACGCGGATCTGCGAGGCGCCGATGACCCACACCGTGCTTGTCACCGGGGTCTCGCGCCACATCGGCGCCCGAGTGGCGAGCGTTCTCGCGGCTGACCCGGACATCGACCGGGTCATCGGAGTAGACACGGTGCCGCCGCCCTCGCTCTCACGTGATGGCGGCGTCCCTCTCGGCCGGACGGAGTTCGTCCGCGTCGATCTGCGGAGCCCCGACATCGCCCAGGTGATCGCGGCCGCCGACATCGACACAGTGGTCCACATGAGCCTGGTGAGCGCTCCCCCGCGGAGCGGTGGCCGGATGCTCATGAAGGAGCACAACGTCATCGGCACCATGCAGTTGCTCGGTGCCTGTCAGCGGTCCGCGACGGTCCGCCGTGTCGTCGTGCGTTCCACCACCGCGGTGTACGGCTCGTCCCCGCACGACCCCGCCGTCTTCACCGAGGACGCGGAGCCGGGCGAGTCGCCCACCCATGGATACGCCAAGGACGCCTCGGAGGTCGAGGGCTACGTCCGTGGCTTCGCCAGGCGGCGCGGCGACGTGACCGTGTCGATGCTCAGATTCGCCAACTTCATGGGGCCCGGCGTCGATTCGCCGCTCACCCGTTACTTCACCCAGCCCGTCCTGCCGACCGTGTTCGGCTTCGACCCCCGGCTGCAGTTCGTCCACGAGGACGACGCGGTCGAGGTGCTCAGGCGGATGGCGATGGAGGACCACCCCGGCACGTTCAACGTGGCCGGGGACGGCGTGCTTCTGCTCTCGCAGTGCGCCCGCAGGGCGGGGCTGCTCTCGCTGCCCGTGCCCTCTCCCGCGTTCCGCCTCCTGGGCGACCTCGCCCGCGGCGCGGGACTGGTCGACTTCTCCCCCGAACAGCTCCGGCTGATGTGCCACGGCCGCGTGGTGGACACCGCCCGGCTGGCCGCCCGCCTCGGCTGGAAGCCCAAGTTCTCGACCTCCGCCGCCTTCGAGGACTTCGTCCGCGCCCGGGACCTGGCCGGCGGGCTCCCCGCCGCCATGATGGAACTGATCTCCCAGGCTGTGACGAGGTGACCGAGATGGCAGGTGAGTCCGCCGAGACGGACGACGCCCAGGTGATTCCCATCACCCGGGCCCGCTCCTCGCACGGGTCTCCGTCGTCCGAGGACGAGCCGCCGTCGTCCGAGGGGGAGCCGTCCGGGCGGGGGCCCGCGCCCGATGAGGACGGCGACCGCGACCGCGGCCTCGCCGAGCTGCTCGCCTTCCTGCGCCGTCGCGTCACGGGGGAGTACGAGGTCGACGAATTCGGCTTCGACCCCGAGCTCACCGACAAGGTGCTGCTGGAGCTGATCCGCCCGCTCTACCGGCACTGGTTCCGGGTCGAGACCGTCGGCATGCACAACGTGCCCGGCGACTCCGGCGCCCTCGTGGTCGCCAACCACTCGGGCACCCTCCCGCTGGACGGGCTCATGCTCCAGGTGGCGTTGCACGACGACCACCCCGAGCGCCGCGCCGTCCGTCTCCTCGGCGCCGACCTGGTCTACCAGCTCCCGCTGCTCGGTCATCTGTCCCGTAAGACCGGTCACACCCTGGCCTGCCGCGACGACGCCGACCGCCTGCTCCGCAAGGGTGAGCTCGTCGGCGTCTTCCCCGAGGGCTTCAAGGGGGTCGGCAAGCCGTTCTCCGAGCGCTACAAGCTGCAGCGCTTCGGCCGCGGGGGGTTCGTCGCCTCCGCCATCCGGGCCGGGGTCCCGATCGTCCCCTGCTCCATCGTGGGTGCGGAGGAGATCTATCCCAAGGTCGGCGACCTGCGTTTCCTGGCCAGGGCGCTGGGCCTGCCCTACCTGCCGATCACCCCGCTGTTCCCCTGGCTCGGCCCCCTCGGCCTGGTGCCGCTGCCGTCCAAGTGGATGATCGGTTTCGGCGAGCCCATCCGCACCGACCAGTTCGACCCCGCGGACGCGGACGACCCCATGCTGGTCTTCAACCTCACCGACCAGGTCCGCGAGGTCATCCAGCAGCAGCTGAACGAGCTCCGCCTCCAGCGCGGCCACGCCTTCCCCCCTTTCTTCTGACCCTTCCGGCCGCTCTTTCCGAAAGCGAGCGGACTCTCTCAGGGGTGAGCGGGCGCGCCGATTTTTATTAGGCATCGCGTCTAACAGTGGGTGCTTCCGGTAGGTATGGTGTGCTCAGCATCGAGCCTCCGAACGCGGGGAGTGGTCATGGGCGCACGCCGTACCGCCGGAAGGGCCCTTGTCGCCGGGCTCGCCCTGGGAGCGGCGCTGGGGATCGCCACGCGGCGGCGCGGGGCGCACGCGGAGACGGCGCTCGGCGGGCACCGGGGGAGGCCGGTCACCGTCGTCACCGACGACGGGGTACGGCTCGCGGTGGACGTGGAGGAGGCCGAGTCGCCCGAGTTCGCCGTGGTCCTCGCCCACGGCTGGGTGATGAACCGGCACTGCTGGCACTTCCAGCGGGAGGCGCTGGCCGGCAGGGCCACCCTGATCTTCTACGACCAGCGCGGGCACGGAGCCTCCTCGGCCGGGGCCCTCGACGCGTGCACGGTCGACCGGCTCGGCGACGACCTGGCCGCGGTGATCGAACAGGCCGTCCCCGAAGGGCTGCCGGTGGTGCTCGTCGGCCATTCGATGGGCGGTATGACGATCATGGCGTTCGCGGGACGGCACCCCGCCGCCTTCGCCTCACGCGTGGCCGGGGTGGCGCTGCTGAGCACCTCGTCCGGCCGGCTGGCCGACAGCACGTTCGGGCTCCCCGGGCCGATCGGCCGGCTCGCCCCGCGCGTCACCCCGGTCGTGTTCGACCGCATGCTGACCCGTGCCGCGGCCATCGACCGCAGCTCCGCCCTCAAGTCACGCACGAACCTGCCGGTGACCCGCTACATCGCCTTCGGCCCCCGCGCGCCGCGCGCGCACGTCCACTTCGTCAACGGCATGGCCGCGGCCACCCCGACCGAGGTGATGGTCGGCTTCTTCCGCGACTTCCTCGTCCACGACAAGCTGGCCGCGCTGGCCGCGCTCGGCTCGGTGGAGACGCTGGTCATGGTCGGCGACCGTGACCGGCTCACCCCGCCCGTCCACAGCCGGCGCATCGCCCGGAGCATCCCCGGCGCCGGACTGACCGTGCTCCCCGGTGCCGGTCACATGATCGGGCTCGAACGGCCGGAGGCCGTCAACCAGGCCCTGAGCGATCTGCTGGACCGGGTCGCCCGCCGTGTGGGCGGTCACCGGGAGCGGTAGCTGAGGGTCGCCCGGAGCTGCGGAGACGGTGTGGAGGGTCGTCCGGAGCCGTGCGGGACGGTCGCCCGCCGTACGGAGGGCAGCCCCGAGCGGTGGAGGGGTATCCGGGGCGGTGACGGCGGTCACCCGGAGCGGTGGAGGCGGCTCACTTGGAGCGGTAGAGGCGGCGCAGGGCGACCGCGGCCGCCACCCCGCCGGCGACGGCTCCGGCGCCCGCGGCGATGGGCAGAGCGATCATGGTGGCCTTACGGCCGGTGCGGAAGTCCTTGATGTCCCACTTGTTCTCGCGGGCGTGCTCGCGCAGCTCGCCGTCGGGGTTGATCGCGGTGGCGTGGCCGACCAGGGAGAGCAGCGGCAGGTCGTTGGCCGAATCGCTGTAGGCCGAGCAGCGGGACAGGTCGAGGCCCTCCCGGCGGGCCAGCGCCCGGACCGCCTCCGCCTTGGCGGGCCCGTGGAGCAGGTCGCCGACCAGGCGGCCGGTGTAGACGCCGTCCACGGTCTCGGAGACGGTGCCGAGGGCGCCGGTCAGCCCGAGCCGCTGGGCGATCACGCGGGCGAGCTCCACCGGGGTCGCGGTGACCAGCCAGACACGCTGACCGGCGTCCAGGTGGCTCTGCGCGAGGGCACGGGTGCCGGGCCAGATCCGGTCGGCCATGGCCTCGTCGAAGATCTCCTCGCCGAGACGGACGATCTCCTCCACCCTGCTGCCCGCCACGAACGCCAGCGCGGTCTCCCTGGCCTGGGCGATGTGCTCGGGGTTCTCGTCGCCGCGGACCCGGAACACCGCCTGGCCGAGCGCGAACTTGAGCAGGTCCTTGGTGGTGAACAGGCCACGGGAGGCCAGCCCCCGGGCGAAGTGGTAGATGGAGGCGCCGCGCATCATGGTGTTGTCGACGTCGAAGAAGGCGGCGGCGGTCGGGTCGGGATCGGCCATCGGCATCGCGACGGCCGCCGCGGCCGCCACCTCTCCGGCTATCTCCGGTCCGTCGTCCTGCCGTCGTCTCAGCCGTTTCATAGCCTCTCAGCTTAACCGGCACAGGCGGGTGAAAACGGTGTACATCGCGTTAGCAGAAGGGGATGTCACGGCGGCGGCGCGGAGTCCTGCCGGGTCGGGGCGAGAACGTCCGGACGGGGGCGGCGAGGACTTCCGGCCGGGCGGGACCCGGCTATTCGGGCGGGGCCAGGCCCTCGATGTAGTTGAGGTAGCCGTGTGCCCGGCGCCGTTCCTCCACGTCCATCCTGGGGAGCATCCCCTCGATCTGGTTGCGCTGCTTCTGGACGAACCGCTTGAGCTGGCCTGTGCTCTTCGCCTCACTTTTCGCGTCGCGGCGCCGTACCCGGGTGAGTGAGGTGATCGCGGAGCGGGTGGTGTCCTCCATGTCCTGGAGGGTCTCCTTGATCAGACGGTTCGGGCGCCGGCTGGAGCCGAGGAGTTCCTCGACCTCGTGGGCGCGGGTCTCCGCGTAGTCGAAGGAGCGGCCCGCCCGCTCGGCGTCGTCGGTGCTCAGGTGGAACAGCGTGCTCTCGGCGGCGCGCTTGAGCGGGTAGAGCGTGTCGCCCGGCATCGACCGGTAGGTCGCCAGCCCCGCCATGACCACCGTGGCCGCCAGGCTCAGGCTCAGGAACTGGACCAGCAGGCCCGGGCGCGGCCTCGGCCGGACCGGGGCGGCCCGTTCGGCGGGCGGGTCCTCCGGGCCGGATGTGTTCACGAGGCGCGTGCGGAGTTCGGAGCGGAACTCCGGACGGGGGCCGCCTCCCATCCGGGCGCCGAGCCTCGACACGCGGTTCTGGATGCGCGCCTGCGATCTCCGTGAGATTCCGGGCAGCCACTTACCCATGAACGCTCCCTGCCGCCCCCAGCTCATGATCCATCGGTGTCACTTGCCTAACGACGGCTCGGCGCGGCAGGTTACGCGATACGTCATCATCGGCATCCCGGACGAGCTCAGCTGAGGTCCGAGGGGAGTGCGCGGGCGAGTGCCCGGATCGCCCGGAACTGCAGCGCCTTGATCGCCCCGCTCTTCTTGCCCATGATGAGCGCGGTCTCCGCCAGGGACATGCCGTGCAGGAAGCGCAGCACCACGCACTCCTGCTGCTCGGGACCGAGGTCGCGGACGGCGCTGAGCACCCGATCGTTGATCATGGCGGTGACGACGGCGTTCTCCGGGATGTGCGGGCCGTCGAGCGGGATGTCGATCACCTCGGCCGTCGAAACCTCAAGGCGGTACCTGCCGGACTTGAAGTGATCGGTGATCAGGTTCCTGGCGATGGTCACGAGCCAGGCCCCGAAATCACGTCCCTGCCAGGTGAAGTCGGCGATTCGGCGAAGTGCGCGGAGGAAGGTCTCGCTCGTGAGATCCTCGGCCAGCGGGTGGGACCCGACCCGGAAGTAGATGTAGCGGTAAACGAGATCGAGATAGCGGTCGTAGAGCGTGCCAAACGCATCGGCGTCTCCGGTTTTGGCACGCAGAACGAGCCTCCGGAGATCCTCCGAGGCATCCTCGCGTACGGCGAGCTCGTTCCTGCGGACAGGCTGGGCCACCCCGGAGACTGTGGGGAGAGGCCCGGCGAATGGCCACGTGTCTGGCATCCGTTATCCCTGTGGGGGAGGGGGTGCGGCGTGCTCGCCCACTCTAGAAATCAACGGGAAATTCCACAATCCACTTCGTAACGTCGTGACTAGGGGTAATCGGCCGATACCGTATGGGGCCGGTTGTTTTGGGCCGGACCGGTGAGTCAACTACCAGTTCGGCTACCGGTTGGGGGGTAATGTCCGGCAGCATTGGAGACACCATGGAAGTCCTCGTCGCTGTCATCGCGTTTGCCGGTGCGTTGCTCGCAGCCATTGCCACTGTCGCCCTCATCGGTCGGCTCCGCGCCGAGCCCAAGGGGTGGTTGATCGCCTGGAGTATCACGACGGCGGCCCTCTGCCTGTCACTCGGAGTAATCGCAACCGGCCATTTAGTTGGGTTCGGGGCAACCACATTCCGGGTTTATCAGCTGACCGGATCATTGCTGGCCCCGTTGTGGCTGGCCATCGGCACCGTCCAGCTGCTGGCGCGCAAGTCCGGTGCCGGGTTCGCCTCCTGGCTCGTGGGGATCGCGCTCACCATCATCGCCTCGGTGATCATGATGGTCGACCCGATCCTCCAGGACACCACGTTCACCAAGTCCCTCCCGCCCGGCGGACGCCACTGGGGACTGCTGCCGGGCTATCTGCTCGGCGCCGCCCACGTCGGCGTCGCGCTCGTCCTGCTGGGCGGCGTCGTGCTCGCGGTCCTGCGCTGGCGCGGGGGCGACGACTACGACGCCGACAACATGCACGCGCTCCTGGCGCTCGGCCCGACCGGCCTGGCCCTGATCGGCGCCGTGAGCTTCACGGTCCCCGGGCTGTTCACCGCGCTCCTCCTCTTCGTCACCGCCGCCGCGGTCTGGTACGTCGTGCTCCGCCCGCTCGCGCCCTACGAGGACGAGGACGAGGACGACCAGCCGGAGGACGACTGGGAGGACCGGCGGCCGGTCGGCCGCCGCGCGGCGTCCGAGCCCCGGGACGTGCAGGTCGCCGGCCGCCGCGCCCTGCCCGAGGAGTCGCCCCGCCGCTCCGGGCTCGGCGACCTGGTGGCCGAATACCGCGCGGGCGAGCAGGACGTCGACTACGCGGCGCGCATGCAGCGGCAGCCCCCCGTCCAGGGCGACCCGTTCGGCGGCCCGGCCACCGGCACGTTCATGGCCGGCGAGTACGGCATGCCGTCCCCCGGCCAGCCCGCGGGCGGCGGTGAATACACCCGGCAACCCCCGATGACCGGCCAGTTCGGCATGCCGCCGGGCAACCAGGCGACCGGTGAGTACGACGTGCCGGTCAACGAGTACGGCAGGCCCACCGCTCCCGCCGCCGGCGGCCCGGCGGGCCCGGGCAGGCCGACGGGCCCCAGCACCGGAGAGTTCGCCAGGCCCGACCCGCTCCACGGCGCCCAGCCCGGCGGCAGCCTCCAGCCCATGCCCGCCGACCAGGCGTTCGGCGCCCCGACCGGTTACGGCCAGAGCGCCGCTCCGGGGTACGGCGGCGCTCCGGGGTACGGCCAGGGCTCCGATCAGGGACTCGGCGGCGCTCCGGGGTACGGCCAGGCGCCGGACCGCGGTCTCGGCGGCCCGACCGGTTACGGCCAGAGTGCCGCTCCGGGCCTCGGCGGCCAGCCCGCGGCCGGTTCCGCCTATCCGGGCGCGGCGGCCGACCAGCCGGGCGGCTCCTCCCGCCCGTCACCCGGCATCTTCGGCCTGCTGACCGTGTTCACCCTGATCGACGGCACCGGAGAGGCGTTCGACCGGCTGGCCGAGGAGACGCTTGAGGCCGTCCGCCGTTCCGAGCCCGACACGCTCGTCTACGTGTGCCACTCGGTGAAGTCGGCCCCGCTCCAGCGCATCGTCTACGAGCTCTACCGCGACGAGGTCGCCTACACCGAGCACCAGCGCCAGCCGCACGTGGAGCGTTTCGTCAGCGAGCGGCAGAACATGGTGCTCGCCACCAACGTGATCGAGCTCAACGTCAACGCCGCGAAGGTGATGCCGCTCCCGATGGCCTTCAGGCTCTGAGCGCGGCGCGCAGGCGGTTCTCGTCGACGCGCCAGAAGTCGTGCTGGACACCGTCGACGAGGGTGACCGGGATCATCTCCCAGTATTTGTCCTGGTCCTCCTCGGAGGCGGTGATGTCGCGCTCCTCCCAGGGGACACCCAGCTCCGTGGCGACCCGCTCGATCACCGTCCGCGCGTCGTCGCACAGGTGACAGCCGGGCTTGCCGAGCAATGTGATGCGGTGGTCCTGCGGTGCCATGCCCGCCACGGTAGCCGAATCGCGAGCGTGCGCAGGCGGCCTCCCTTTCCGCAATCGGTGAGAAACCCCGCGAGGACCAGGCAGGTTACGCTTCTGGTACCGGAAGAGCGATCCTTCCGCGGCCGGCGGGGCGACGGAAGGGCGCTCGCCGTCAGCGCCGCGGCCGAGGCCGCGAACCCCCACTTTGTGCACCGGTTCACAAAGGGACTAACCTGAAAGACAGTGGCCTCACCTCGTCATCCGTCGCGTCCGGGCCGCGCCGGCCGCCTGTCCCCCTGGAGCTCCGGCACGTGATCCGCCGTCTGTCCCAAGCTCGTGAACGTGGCATACCCGAGGCGACCGTCGCCCGGCTGCCGCTCTATCTGCGCGCGCTGAACGGCATGGCCGAGCGGGGCCTGGCGACCGTGAGCTCGGAGGATCTCGCCGTCGCCGCCGGGGTCAACTCGGCCAAGCTCCGCAAAGACCTCTCCCATCTGGGCTCCTACGGCACCCGCGGGGTCGGCTACGACGTCGAATACCTCATCTACCAGATCTCCCGCGAGCTGGGCCTGACCCAGGACTGGGCCGTTGCCATCGTCGGAGTGGGTAACCTCGGTCGTGCACTGGCCAATTACGGCGGGTTCGTCTCCCGAGGATTCCGGGTCGCCGCCCTCCTCGACGCCGACCCCGAGGTGGTGGGCGACCATATCGCGGGATTGAATGTGGAGCACATCGACGAGCTGGAAGCCGTGATAAAGCGGCGGGGAGTGTCGATCGTGGTGCTTGCGACGCCGGCAGCGGCGGCCCAGCAGGTGGCCGACCGGGTCATCGCCGCGGGGGTCACCAGCATCCTGAACTTCGCCCCCGTCGTACTCGCCGTGCCTGAAGGCGTCGATATCCGTAAAGTCGACCTATCGATTGAACTGCAGATCCTTGCGTTCCATGAACAGCGCAAAACGGATCGGATGACTGGGGGGCCTGCGATGGCCGAGGAGTGGCCCGAGGCGGTGGACCTGTGAGCGAGCGCGATGAGCGAGCCCGGGGACGCCGCATTTCCCGGAAGGACGCGGGCGGTCGGGCCCGTCGACGTCCACGGAGAGCCGAGGCGGGCCGATGAGCGTCCTCGTGGTCGGCCTCAGCCACCGGACGGCTCCGGTGGCCCTGCTGGAGCGGGTGTCCGTCTCCGGTGACGCGCTGGTCAAGTTGCTCCACGCGGTTCAGCAGGACGCGTGCGTCGCCGAGGTCATGGCCGTCTCGACCTGCAACCGGGTCGAGGTCTACGCCGAGGTGGACCGGTTCCACGCCGCGGTGACCGCGATCTCCGAGCTGCTCAGCATCCATTCGGGTGTCCCCATGGAGCAGCTGTCGAACCATCTCTACGTGCACTACGAGGACCGCGCCGTCGAGCACCTGTTCTCGGTCGGCTCGGGCCTCGACTCGATGGTCCTGGGCGAGGGGCAGATCCTCGGCCAGGTCCGCTCGGCCCTCAAGCTCGCCCAGGAGCAGGGCACGCTCGGACCGACGCTCAACGAGCTCGTCCAGCAGGCGCTGCGGGTCGGCAAGCGCTCCCACACCGAGACCGGCATCGACCGGGCGGGCGCCTCCCTCGTGGGCGTGGGCCTCACCCTCGCCGAGCGCGTGCTCGGCCCGATCCAGGGCAAGCGCGCCCTGGTGGTCGGCGCCGGCTCGATGAGCGCCCTGTCGGCCGCGACCCTGCAGCGGGCGGGCGTCACCGACATCGTGGTGGTCAACCGCACCCACGACCGCGCGGTACGGCTGGCCCAGACGGTGGGCGGCCGGGCCGCCGAGCTCGGCGACCTGGCGCGGGAGCTGGCCCAGGCCGACCTGGTCATCTCGTGCACCGGCGCCACCGACGTGGTCATCACCGCGGACATGGTCGTGGCCAGGGAGATGTTCCTGCTCGACCTCGCGCTCCCTCACGACGTGGACCCCGCCGTACGGCGGCTGCCCGGCGTCACCCTCGTCGACCTGGAGTCGATGCAGGACGGCGCGGCCGACGCGGAGACCGACGACGGTGGGCGCGCCGAGGCGGTCGTCGCCGTGCGCGGGATCGTCGCCGACGAGGTGGCGGCCTACCTGTCGGCCGAGCGCGCCGCGCGGGTGACGCCGACCGTGGTCGCGCTCCGGAGCAAGGCGGCCGACGTGGTCGAGGCGGAGCTCGGGCGGCTCGTCGCCCGGGTCCCCGAGCTCGACGGGCGGGTCCGGGACGAGGTCACGCAGACAATCAGGCGCGTGGTCGACAAACTGCTCCATGAGCCCACCGTGCGTGTCAAACAGCTCGCGGAGTCTCCGGCAGGCGATCATTATGCGGAGGCATTGCGTGAGCTGTTCGATTTGGACCCGAAGGTTCCCCGTGCGGTGAGAAGTATCGAAAGGATCGACGCCGAGACGAGTAAGAAGGAGGTGGGCAGGTGAGCAGCGTCTCCTCTCCGCTCAGGCTGGGCACGAGGCGGAGCCTGATGGCCACGACCCAGTCGGGGCTGGTCGCCGCACGGCTGACCGAGCTGACCGGCCGGGCCGTCGAGCTCGTCGGCGTCACCACCTTCGGCGACGTCACCAAGGCCAATCTCACCCAGCTCGGCGGGACGGGCGTCTTCGTCAGCGCGCTGCGCGACAAGCTGATCGACGGCGAGATCGACTTCGCGGTCCACTCGCTGAAGGACCTCCCCACCACGCAGGACCCGCGCGTGGTCATCGCGGCGATCCCGCCGCGTGACGACCCCAGGGACGCGCTGGTGAGCACGGCGAAGCTGGCCGACCTGCCGGCCGGCTCGAAGGTCGGCACCGGGTCTCCCCGCAGGATCGCCCAGCTCAGGGTGCTCCGCCCCGACCTCGAATACGTCCCGATCCGCGGCAACGCCGACACCCGGATCGGCAAGGTCACCTCCGGTGAGCTGCAGGGTGTCGTGCTGGCCGCCGCCGGGCTCGGACGGCTGGGCCGTGAGGCCGAGATCTCCCAGGTCTTCGAGGTGGAGGAGATGCTCCCGGCCCCCGGGCAGGGAGCACTGGCCGTGGAGTGCCGGGCCGACCGGACCGACCTCATCGAGTTCCTGAGTGTGCTCGACGACGCCCGGACCCGCGCCGCGGTGACCGCCGAGCGCGCGGTGCTCAACGCCCTGGAAGCGGGGTGCGCGGCCCCGGTTGGTGCGTACTCGGCCGATGACGGGCAAAATCTGATTCTGACCGCCGCTGTCGTCGCCGTCGACGGCAAGCGGGCGGTGCGCAAGTCCACCGCCGGGACCCTTTCGGCGCCCATGGATCTCGGCCGCGACCTCGCGGCAGAGATGATCGCCGAAGGGGCAGGCACGTTGATAGGGGAGCAAGCACATTGAGCTCCGGAAGTACCACCTTCGAGCGCCCGGCCGGGTTCGTCGCCTTCGTGGGGGCGGGCCCCGGTGACGAGGGCCTGCTCACGCTCCGTGGCGCCGACCTGCTCTCGAAGGCCGACGTCGTCGTGCTCGACCAGGAGGCGTACGGCACGCTGCTGCGCCACTGCCGGGAGGGCGTCGAGGTCGTCGAAGCCGCCGACGAGGACGCGGTCTCGCTGAGAACCGTCACAGCGGCCAAGGGCGGGCGCGTCGTCGTGCGGCTCTGCGCCGGCGACCCGATGTTCTTCTCCTCGATCACCGAGGAGGTCGCGGCCTGCGCCAAGGCGGAGGTGGACTTCGAGATCGTGCCGGGCGTGCCCCCGGCGACGGCGGTGCTCACCTACGCGGGCATCCCCGCCGCGGTGGCGGTGCCGGAGTTCCGGGTCGTGGACGCGACCCAGGTCGACGACTGGAGCGCCCACGCCACGGGCGCCGGCACCCTGGTGATCTACAACGGCGTCTCCGGGGCCGTCGCGATCGGCAAGGCGCTGATCGCCGCGGGCCGGCCGGACTCGACGCCGGTCGCGATCAGCAGCGCGGGCACCACCACCGAGCAGTACACCGTGGTGACCACGCTCGGCCGGATCGCGCCCGACCTCAAGCACGCCGGGATGACCGAGCCCGCGCTGATCGTGGTCGGCGAGGCCGTCGGCATGCGTGACCAGCTGTCGTGGTTCGAGACCAAGCCGCTGTTCGGCTGGCGGGTGCTCGTACCCAGGACCAAGGAGCAGTCGGCCGGCCTGGTGGAGCAGCTGCGCTCCTACGGCGCGGTGCCGGAGGAGGTCCCCACGATCTCCGTCGAGCCGCCGCGCACCCCGCAGCAGATGGACCGGGCGATCAAGGGCCTGGTCACCGGCCGCTACGAGTGGGTGGCGTTCACCAGCTCGAACGCGGTCAAGGCCGTGCGCGAGAAGTTCGAGGAGTACGGCCTGGACGCCCGCGCGTTCGCCGGGCTCAAGGTCGCGGCCGTCGGCGAGGCCACCGCGCGGGCGCTGGTGCAGTTCGGCGTCAAGCCGGACCTCATGCCGTCGGGCGAGCAGTCGTCGGACGGCCTGCTGGCCGAGTGGCCGCCGTACGACTCGATGCTCGACCCGATCAACCGGGTGCTGCTGCCCCGGGCCGACATCGCGACCGAGACGCTGGTCGCGGGGCTGACCGAGCTCGGCTGGGAGTGCGACGACGTGACCGCCTACCGGACCGTCCGCGCGGCGCCGCCGCCCGCGCCGATCCGGGAGGCCATCAAGGGCGGCGGGTTCGACGCGGTGCTGTTCACCTCGTCGAGCACCGTGCGCAACCTGGTGGGCATCGCGGGCAAGCCGCACAACGTCACGGTCATCGCCGTGATCGGCCCGCAGACCGCCAAGACCGCCGAGGAGTTCGGGCTCCGCGTCGACGTGATGGCCGACAGGCCGTCGGCTTCGGCCCTCGCGGCGGCGCTGGCCGAGTACGGCGCCAAGCAGCGGCAGGCCGCGCTCGCGGCCGGAGACGTCCCGCGCAGGCCCTCCCAGACCCGGAGAGGTGCCCGGCGCCGCGCCAAGTAATCTGGAACCGTCGCGGACGCCCGGGGAACGAGGCGTCCGTGACGGTCCCCGCGCGCGTGCACGTCACATCTGAATACGATTCCCCGGTCTCCGCCGCCCCTGGCGGGGAGAGGGAGAGATCTTGACATCTTCCCCACGCCCCAAGCCGGGGATTCCGACCCTCACGGGCCGGTTTCCCTGCTTCACTGGCAACCACCCGCCCGGCTCGCGCCGCTCGGGTCCCACGCCGCCTCCACAGGCGTTCCACCTCGCCACCGGCGAGGGCACTGCCGATCACCCGCGCGGTGGCATGGCCGTCGTCACCGCCGGACACGTCAACGGGTCGCGTGGCACCGCGCCGTGTCCCCTCCCAGAGCCAAAGCCCGGGATCTCCACCCTGGAAGGATTCAGATGAGTGCTCAGTTCCCCATCGCGCGTCCGCGCAGGCTCCGCCGTATGGCGGCGATGCGCCGTATGGTCGCCGGTACCCGACTGCACCCGGCGGAGCTGGTGCTGCCGCTGTTCGTCAAGGAGGGCATCGGCGAGCCGAACCCGATCGGCTCGATGCCCGGGGTGTTCCAGCACACCCGTGACTCGCTGCGCAAGGCCGCCCATGAGGCGGCCGAGGCGGGGGTCGGCGGGCTCATCCTGTTCGGCATACCCGCGGTGAAGGACGCGCGGGGGTCGGCGGCCGACGACCCTGACGGGATCGTCCAGCAGGCCGTCGCCGACGTGGTCGCCGACGTGGGCGACGCGCTGGTCGTGATGACCGACACCTGCCTGGACGAGTTCACCGACCACGGGCACTGCGGCATCCTGACGCCCGGCGGCGAGGTCGACAACGACGCCACCCTGGAGCGTTACGCGGCCGCCGCGGTGTCCCAGGCCCGCGCCGGGTCGCAGGTCATCGCGCCCAGCGGCATGATGGACGGCCAGGTCGCCGCGATCCGCGCGGGGCTGGACGCCGACGGCTTCGAGCAGATCCCGATCCTCGCCTACGCGGTCAAGTACGCCTCGGCGTTCTACGGGCCGTTCCGGGAGGCGGCCGAGTGCGCCCCGCAGTTCGGCGACCGCAACGCCTACCAGCAGGACGCGGCGGGCCCGGTCGGCGAGGCGCTGCGCGAGGTGCGGCTGGACCTCGACGAGGGCGCCGACTGGGTGATGGTCAAGCCCGCGCTGGCCTACCTCGACATCCTGCGCCAGGTGCGTGACGCGGTGGACGTGCCGGTGGCCGCCTACCAGGTCAGCGGGGAGTACGCCATGATCGAGGCCGCGGCGGCGAACGGCTGGATCGACCGGGACCGGGCGATCATGGAGTCGCTGGTCGCGATCCGCCGGGCCGGGGCCGACATGATCCTCACCTACTGGGCGACCGAGGTGGCCAAGAAGCTCCAGTGAGACCAGCGGCACATGCCGAGAACTGGGGGTTTGCCGCTTACTCGGGTGGTCTGTGCGTTAGAGTGCGAGTACCGGTGCGGATGTGTCCCAGGTGGCGTAGACCCTGGCTGTCTGACTTCCCTTGCTAACCAGAATGTGGATATGTCATCGCATCCGGGGGGCACCCGGGATGGGCAGACGACGGAGGACACAATGGTGGGGGTACCGCTGACTCGTCGTGGCAGGCGACGTGCTCACCCGAAACAGACGATCAGCTCCGTGCTGGAGTACGCCGCTCTGGGCTGGGCGAGCTGTCCCGGCGCGCGGCCGCTGCAGAGCGGTTCCCGCGCCTGTTCCTGCGACCGCGTCGGCTGTCCCGACCCGGGCGCGCATCCGCTCTCGGTGGCCTGGCAGATGCAGGCCACCACCGACCCCACCCTGCTCACCCACTGGTGGCAGCGGGAGCCCGAGGCGAATGTGATCCTCCCCACGGGCCGCGTCTTCGACGTGTTCGACGTACCTGCCGCCGCGGGGCTCACCGCCCTCGCGGGAATGGACTCCGCCGGATCCGCAACGGGCCCGGTCGCCGCGAACGGCGACCGGGTCCTTTTCTATGTGGCCACGCGCAACGTCGCCGAGGACGAGGACGAATGGTGGTCCTGTCCCCTCGACTTCGGGCCGGCCACCATCGACGAGATGCCCGGCCTGCGCTGGCACTGCCGTGACAGCTACGTCCTCGCCCCGCCCTCGGCCCTGCCGTCCGGCCGGACCGGCTCGTGGCTGCGCCCGCCGGACGGCCGCCCGCTGCCCGACCCGCTCCGCGTCCTCGACTGGCTCGCCGACCTCTGCGACTGAGGCCCGCCGGCGGGCCGCGGGCTCAGGCGGCGGGCCGGGTCATCCGGAGCCGCCCAGACCGGCCTCGCGGGCGCGGACGATGGCCTGGGCGCGGTCGGCCACCTGGAGCTTCATGAAGATGTTGGAGACGTGGTTGCGCACGGTCTTGCCGGACAGGAAGAGGATCCCGGCGATCTCGTTGTTGCCTCTGCCCTGGGCGACCAGTTCGAGCACCTCCCGCTCCCGCTCGGTGAGCTCGGGGAAGGCGGTACGCGACGGATCGGGCATGCCGGCGAAGTAGGTCAGGACGCGCCGGGCGATCTCCGGGCCGTAGATGGCCTCGCCCGCCGCGACGGCGTGCACGGCACGGCCGATCTCCTCGGCGCCCGCCTCCTTGAGCAGGTAGCCGCGCGCCCCGGCGCGCATGGCGGTGAACACCGAGTCGTCGTCGCGGAACATGGTCAGCACCAGCACCCCGATCCGCGGGCTGGTCCTGACGATCGTCCTGGTCGCCTCGACGCCGTTGCCGCCGGGCATCTGCAGGTCCATCACGACCACGTCCGGCTGGAGCTCGGCCGCCAGCGCCACCGCCTCCTGCCCGCCGGAGGCCTCCCCCACGACCTCGATCTCCATGGCCGAGAGCAGGCCGCGCAGGCCCTGCCGGAAGACCGGGTGGTCGTCCACGATCAGCACGGTGATCACGTGGCCTCCTCCGTCGGCAACCTGGCGGTCACCTCCGTGCCGCCGCCCGGCCTGCGGCCGATCACACACGAGCCTCCCACCTCGGCCGCCCGCTCGCGCATCGAGGTCAGCCCGACGCCCGCGGCCGGGCTTTCGGGCAGGCCGACCCCGTCGTCGGCGACCTCCACGCGCAGCTCGCCCGGCAGGCGGCGCAGCCGGATGAGGACCGTGGCCGGGCCGGCGTGGCGCCGGGCGTTGGTGAGCGCCTCCTGGGCGATGCGGTAGGCGGCGACCTCGACGGCGGCGGGCAGGTCGTCCAGCGCGCCGTCCACCGTCACCGCGGTCTCCCCGGCGGAGGCCCGCAGCGCCCCTTCCAGGCCCAGGTCGTCCAGTGCGGGCGGGCGCAGGCCGTACACCAGCTCGCGGACCGATGCGATCGTCGCGGTCATCTCCTCGCGGACCCGGACCAGCAGCTTCTCGACGGCCCGCGGATCGGTGTCGAGCCGCCTGCGCGCCTCGTCGAGGGTGAGCGTGACGCTGGTCAGCGCCGGGCCCAGCCCGTCGTGCAGCTCCCTGCCCAGCCGGCGGCGCTCCTCGTCGCGGGTGGTCCGGATGCGCTCCCGGGAACGGTGCAGATCGGCGGTGAGCCGTACGGCGTGCGCCAGCTCGGCCAGGTGCCGGGCGAGCACGGCCAGCGGCTCGCGGCCCGGCCACGCCCCCGCCACCAGCAGGGTTCCCACCCGCTCGGCGTGCCAGAGCAGCGGCACCTCCTGCGTCCCGAGCCGTAGCTCCCCGTCGCGGAACACGCGCGCCGGGCCACCCCACCCGGTGCGGACCTCGACGCCGACCCCGGTCGCGCCCAGCGCCCCGCGGATCACTGCCACGACCTCGCCGAGCGCCGCCGCCGGGTCCTGCGCCCCCTGCCCGGTACGGCCCAGCAGGTCGGCGAGCCGGTAGGGGTCGCGCTCGACGGCGAACATCCGGTCCACCACCCGCTGCAGGCGCAGCCGCGCCGGATGGAAGACCCCGCCCACGGCCAGCGCCGCGACCGCCCCCGCGACGGAGCCCAGGTCGCTGGCCAGGGCATTGGCCAGCCAGATCAGTCCGAAGTAGACCCCTCCGGTGACCGCGACCAGGGAGCCGTAGACCAGCGTCCGGTTGATCACGATGTCGATGCCGTAGAGGCGGTAGCGCAGCACCGCCGCGATGATCGACAGGGGGAGTACGACGATGACGACGGCCTCCAGAGCGATCAGCAGCCACGAGCCGGTCATCACCCGGAGGACCCAGGAGACCAGGACCACCACCAGTGCGGCGACGTACCAGCCGATCTGGCGCCGGAGCTCGGTGTCGCCCGCCCGGTAGCGGAAGGCCAGTGAGAGCACGCCGAGCGCGGTGAGCGCCATCATCGGGGCGCCGATGTACGACTCCACAGCCGGTGAGATCTCGCGCAGCGCCTCGACGCCGAACGGGTTCGCGACCGGGAGCTGGCTCTCGAACTCGGGATCCGGGGCCAGTCCCAGGAACAGGGAGTGCCCGGCCATGAGGATCAGGTTGGCGTACAGGACCGGCCGCCAGCGCCAGGAGGGCAGCCGGCCGTCGGGGAACAGCAGCGGCAGCAGCGAGATGTACACCGGCACGTGCCACAGCCACAGCCACAGCCCCAGCCACGCGAGGTAGGGGGTGAGCCCTCCGGGGTCGGTGAGGTAGAGCCAGTGGGCACCGCTGTAGACCAGGTAGTAAAGACCGCCGATCACCCCGCTGCCCCACAGCAGCCAGGGGACGAGCAGCCGGGGCCGGCGGGTGACGAGGAACGCGCCGGCCGCGGGGAACAGGACGACGGTCGGGTCCATGGTGACGAAGGGGTCGGCCCAGGTCGAGGCGCTCAGCTCCCTCAACCGGACCGCCAGGAGGTTGCACACCGGCGCCAGCACCGCCCCGGTCCAGACGAGCACGGCCAGCGCCCTCCGCCACCGGCCACCTGCGGCGTCTCCGTCCACGGGGGAGGTCGTGGTGTCTCCGTATGTGGGGGAGGGCGTGGCGTCTTCATATGGGGGGGAGGGCGTGGCGTCTCCGTCCACGGGGGAGGTCGTGGTGTCTCCGTATGTGGGGGAGGGCGTGGCGTCTTCATATGTGGGGGAGGCCGTGGCGTCTCCGTCCGTCGGGGAGGGGGCGTCGGCTCCGTACCTGGGGGAGGTCATGGTTTCTCCGTTTCGAGGGGGAGCCGGACGATGACCTCGGTGCCGCCGCCGGGACGCGGCCCGACCATGCACGAGCCGCCCGCCTCCGCCGCCCGCTCGCGCATGGAGACCAGTCCCACGCCGCCGCGGACCCGTTCCGGCAGGCCGATCCCGTCGTCGGCGACCGAGAGCCGCAGCTCGCCGCGCGCCGCCGCCCCGGTGCCCGCCGCCCTGCGGCCTGCCGCGCCGCCGTCCTCCGCGCCGCCGGACCTGTCGGACCCGCCTCCGCCGTCCTCCGCGCCGCCGGACCTGTCGGACCCGCCTCCGGCGGCCGGTGGCCCGGTCTGCTCCACCCCGGCGTGATCCGTCCCGGCCCGGACCAGTTCGACCCGGACCAGGGCGGTGGTGGCCTGGGCGTGGCGGCGGACGTTGGTGAGCGCCTCCTGGGCGATCCGGTAGGCCGCCACCTCCACCGCCGCGGGCACGTCGCCCAGCGGGCCGACCACCGCGATGTCCACCCTCGGCCCCGGCGCGTCGGCCAGCGCGCGCAGCGAGCCGACCAGGCCGAGGTCGTCCAGCGCGGGCGGGCGCAGGCCGTACACCAGGTCCCTGACGTCGATGATCGCGGTGCCCATCTGGTCGCGCACGCGGATCAGCAGCCCTTCCACGGCCTCGGGATCTCGCTCCAGCCGGAGCCTGGCCTCGTCCACGGTCATCGCCAGGCTGGCCAGCGTCGGCCCCAGCCCGTCGTGCAGGTCGCGGCGGAGCCTGCGGCGCTCCTCCTCCCGGGTGGTGAGGATGCGCTCCCTGGAGCGCCGCACGTCGGCGGTGAGCCGTACGGCGTGCGCCAGCTCCGCCAGGTGCCGGGCCAGCGCGTCCAGCAGGTCCGGCGAGGTGCCGGACCCGCTGCTGAGCAGTCGCCCGACCGGCTCCCCGTGCCAGACCAGCGGTGTCTCGACCGGCCGGTCTCCCAGCTCGCCGTCGACGACGACCCCGGTGTGCCCGTCGTGGACCTCGACGGCGACGCCGTCGGCACGGAGCGCCTGGCGCACCAGCGCCGCGGCGGTGACCAGCCCCTCGGCGGGGTCGACGGCCTCCTGCAGGGTGCGGCTCAACCGGTCGGCCACCCGGTAGGGGTCGCGCTCGACCCGGAGCAACCGGTCCACGCCTCGCTGCAGGCGCAGCCGCGCCGGGTGGAAGACCGCGCCCGCGGACAGTGCCGCGACCAGTCCGGCCACCGCGTCCTGACTGCCGGCCAACATGGTGACCAGCCAGGTCAGCCCGGAGTAGATCCCGCCGGTGACCACCGCCAGCCCGCCGTACACCAGGGTGCGGTTGAGCACGAGGTGGACGCCGGACGGCCGGGCTCCCGGCCCCCGGGCAGGGGGTGTCGTCACTGCCATGCCCGAAGGATCCCGCACCCCGTGTCCCGCCGTCCCGGGGCTGGTGTCCCGTTCTGGGATGGATTCCGGGAACTCGCCGACCCCGGGTGCGCCTGCGCGCCCGGACGGCCCGATCACGCCCGAGGGCAGATCACCGATACCGGCGGTGCGCCTGCGCGCGCCCGGACGGTCCCGCGTTGCCTCCCACTTCAGGACAGCCCCGTACGGTGCGCCTGCGCGCGTCCGGACGGTCCGGGCGTGCCTGGACGAGGACGGTGGGCCTCCGACCGCCGGACCGGGAGCCTCCGGCCGGGAGAGGCGGCCCACCCGGACGGCCGGGAGAGGCGGCCCACCCGGATCCCGGCCCCGGCCGTACCGGCGGATCGGATCACCGTCTCTGGCGGGGGCTGTCCCCCCGATGACTACCCTGGAAGGCGTGAGCCGTACTGAGAACTCCGAGGACCTGTTCGCCCGCGCACGTGAGATCGTCCCGGGAGGTGTCAACTCTCCGGTCCGCGCCTTCGGGGCCGTCGGTGGGACCCCCCGTTTCATGGCCTCCGGCCAGGGGCCCTACATCACCGACGTGGACGGCAACCGCTACGTGGACCTGGTCTGCTCCTGGGGGCCGATGATCCTCGGGCACCGTCACCCGGCCGTGGTCGAGGCGCTGCAGAACGCCCTGGCGGCGGGCACCTCGTTCGGTACGGCGACGCCCGGCGAGGTCGAGCTCGCCGAGGAGATCGTCGCCCGGGTGGAGCCGGTGGAGAAGGTCCGCCTGGTCAGCTCGGGCACCGAGGCCACCATGTCCGCGGTACGGCTGGCCCGCGGCTTCACCGGCCGCTCCAAGGTCGTCAAGTTCGCGGGCTGCTACCACGGCCACGTGGACGCCCTGCTCGCCTCGGCGGGGTCCGGCCTGGTCACCTTCGGCCTGCCCGACACCCCCGGCGTGACCGGCGCCTCGGCCGCCGACACGGTGGTGCTGCCCTACAACTCGGTCGAGGCCGTGACGGAGGCCTTCCGGGCCTTCGGCGCCGAGATCGCGTGTGTGATCACCGAGGCCTGCCCGGCCAACATGGGCGTCGTCCCGCCGCTGGACGGGTTCAACGCCACGCTGCGCGAGCTCTGCACCGCGCACGGCGCCCTGCTGATCATCGACGAGGTGCTCACCGGTTTCCGGGTGTCGGAGGCCGGATGGTACGGGCTGGACCCGGTGGACGCCGACCTGATGACCTTCGGCAAGGTCATGGGCGGCGGCCTGCCCGCCGCCGCGTTCGGCGGCCGCGCCGACGTGATGGCCCACCTCGCTCCGGAAGGGCCGGTCTACCAGGCCGGCACCCTGTCCGGTAATCCGCTGGCCTGCGCCGCCGGGCTGGCCACCCTGCGCGCCTGCGACGACGAGGTCTACGACCGGGTCGACGCCTCCGCCCTGGTCATCGGCCGCGCCGCCGCCGACGCCCTGGCCGCCGCCGGGGTGCCGCACCGCCTGCAGCGCGCGGGCAGCCTGTTCTCCGTCTTCTTCACCGAGGACCAGGTCACCGACTTCGACGGGGCCCAGAAGCAGAACACCGCCGCCTACCGGGCCTTCTTCCACGCCATGCTCGACCAGGGCGTCTACCTGCCCCCGTCGGCCTACGAGGCCTGGTTCCTGTCGGCCGCCCACGACGACGAGGCCCTGTCCCGCGTGGCCGACGCGCTGCCGGTCGCCGCCAAGGCCGCCGCCCAGGCCTCCTAGCGGGGCAGCTTGTCCAGATCGATGTCGATGGGGAAGGGGACCGGGACGGTCAGGCGCCCGTGGTGGATACCGGTGAGGCCGTAGGCGCCGGTGGCGGGATCGAGCTCGTAGACGTAGACGACGGGGCCGCCGTCGTTGTTCTCGACCCGCCAGAAGTGCGCGATCCCGGCTTCGGCGTAGCGGAACGGCTTGGTCTTGCGGTCCCGGTCCTCGGACTCCGGCGAGACCACCTCGGCGACGAGGTGGACCTCGTCGGGGGTGTAGAAGGTCCGATCGTCGTCGTCGGCGGCCTGCGCGTCGATGACCAGCACGTCAGGGCATGGTCGCATCCGGTGTCCGAGCTTGACGTCCATCTCGATAATGGCCGCGACGTGATCGGGAGCCTGAGCGTTCAGGGCGACCCGGAGGCCGAACAACATGCGCTCGTGAAAGCGCTTCTGGGGGGACATGAAGACGAGAGCTCCATCGATCAGTTCGACGTGCTTGAAGAAGTCGGGCTCGCCGTTCGGTCCCTCTGCCGGAAGGCGGTCGAGGTCGTCGGCGGTCCATCCCCATGGGGGTGGGGACGGCCAGTAGTCGAGTGCGCTACTCACGTCGGTCACCGTAACATCGTCTCCGTCACCCGGTGTGTTCATTCAGATCATCTCCGTTGCCTTCGCTCTATTCTCTCCCGCTTCCGGCGTCGGCGGCAGGGGTGTGCCCCTCCTTGATGGAGTGGGTCGCGGCTTTCGTGTGAACAGTTTGTTTGCTTCAAGTTGTTGACAACAATTCGTTGGAAGAACCATGCTGGTCCCATGAACGCCGAATCTGATCAGACCTCCGACCCCTTCGCCCCGCCCAACCCGGCTCAGGCGCGGGCGCATCGCGTGTACGCGTCCCTTTTCCGCATCGCCGAGCGGCACGCGGCGACCGAGGCGCAGCGCTCCCGGCAGGTCCACCCCGACGTCCTCGGCCCGCATGAGGCCATCAGGATCGTGTCCGTTCTCGCGGGTGGCGCCGCGGAGCGGGAGGAGGGTGAGCCGGAGGTGGACAACGCCGACATCACCGCGGCCCTGACCCTCATCCCGCTGGCGCGCGCGGAGATGGACCAGCTTGAGGCGGGGCTCCTCCTGATGGCGCGTGGCCGCGGCCTCACCTGGCAGGAGATCGCCTTCGGCCTCGGCCTCGGCACCTCCCAAGCCGCCAGGCAGCGCTACGAACGTCTGGCCGGTCGCGTGACCGCCGACGGGGGCGGCGATGGCGCGGGAGCAGAGACAGATGACACGGACAGGTGACACGGACGGCGGGGGGTGGTGGTGCGGATCAGGGCGGGGACCGGCGCGCCCCCTGTCCCCACCCTGATCCGCGTACGGCGGCCCGCCGTCGCCCTTACCGGCGGGAGCGGAAGGCCGTCGGGCTCGCCGCCCAGGATCGCGCCCCGGGCGGCCGCGCCGGGCGTGTGACCGCCGTGATCGTGGCGCGCCGTACGCCCGCGGCGTCCGGCCCCCTACGGCCGCGGCCGCCGCGCGTGCCAGTCGGTGACCTTCTGGTACGCGTGGGCGAGCGCCAGCAGCGTGGCCTCACCCCACGCGGGCCCGGCCAGCTGAACGCCGATCGGCAGGCCGTCCGAGCCGAAGCCGCAGGGGATCGAGACCGCCGGTAGGCCGGTCCCGTTCAGAGGCACGGCGTACAGAGGTCCGCCGATCGGCTCGGTCAGCCTCCCGGTGGCCTCCATCCTGGGAGCCGTGCGTTCACGGCTCGGCAGGACGAGGACGTCGACACGCGTGAACAGTTCGTCCAGCTCCGCGCGCAGTCGCTGGGTGGCGCGCAGGGCGTCGACGTAGTCGGGCGCGGGTACGGCCAGCCCGCCCTCCAGCCGCTCACGGATCTGGGGGATCAGGTCCCCGGGACGCTCCCGCAGGAACCGGCGGTACTCCGCCGAGGCCTCGCAGGCCAGGATGGTGGAACCGGCCTCCACGGCCGCCTTCCACGCCGGGACCTCGACGTCGACGACCTCCAGCCCCATGTCCTGCAGGGCGACGAGTGCCACGGTCAGGGCGGCGGCCGTATCGGCGCTGAGCGGCTCCCACAGGAAGCCGCGTAGCACCCCGGCCCTGAGGCCGCGCACGGAGCGGCGGAGCGGCGTCGCCCGGCCGGCCCCCTTCCGGTGCGACGCCCCGGCCCGGCCCGGGTCACGGTCCGCGACGGCGTCGAACAGCACGGCGCAGTCTTCCGCCGAGCGTGCCATGGGCCCGGCATGGTCCAGCGTCCGGGCCAGCGGCACGACCCCGGTCGTCGGAACACGGCCGAACGTCGGCTTGAGGCCCACGACGCCGCACCAGGCCGCCGGGTTACGGATCGAACCGGTCGTGTCGGTACCTATGGCACCCGGCACCAGGCCCGCCGCCACGGCCGAGCCGGACCCCATGCTGGAGCCGCCGGCGTACCGATGCAGGTCCCACGGGTTACGGGTCGGCCCGTAGTGGTAGGTGTCAAGCGGCCCATAGGCGAATTCGGGCAGATTGGTCTTCCCGAAGACGATGGCGCCCGCCGCCCGCAGCCGGGCCACGATCACGGCGTCGCCGGTGGCCCTCGCGTCCGCGAGGACCCTGGAGCCCGCGGTGGTCCGCTCTCCTTCGACGTCGATGTTGTCCTTGACGGCGATCGGCACGCCGTGCAGCGGTCCCCGCACGTCCCCGCGACGCAGTTCCTCCTCCGCGACGCGGGCGTCGGCGAGGATGCGCTCCGACGGAAGCGAGACGAAGGCGTTGAGCAGGGGATCCAATGACGCGCAACGGGCCAGTAGCGCCTGGCACAGCTCCACGGGTGAGAGCTCGCGGGCGGCCAGCATCGGGCCGAGTTCGGAGATGCCCAGGAAGTGGAGATCGCTCATGACCGGCTCCGTCTGCCGTCCGTCCCTCCGGTGCCCGGAAGGCCGGCCGCGAGCCGCTGCCCTGTCCGGCGGCTTCCCGCCTTCCGCGAGCGGCCGGTGAGCGGGGTCTCAGTCATCGGAGATCGTGTTGCGCAGCACACCGATCTTGTCGATCTCGACCTCGACGGTGTCGCCCGGCCGCATGAAGACCTGCGGTGACCTGCGCGCTCCGACGCCCCCCGGAGTGCCGGTGGCGATGACGTCTCCCGGCGCGAGCGTGGTGAACGTCGACACGTAGGAGATGATCCGCGGGATCGAGAAGATCATCTCGCTGGTCGTCGCGTGCTGCATGATCTTGCCGTTGAGGCGGCAGGACAGGGTGAGGGCGCTGTCGGCGGGTATCTCGTCCATGGTGACCATCCAGGGCCCGAAGGCGCCGGTCCGTGGGAAGTTCTTACCCGGAGTGTACTGGTGCGTGTGACGCTGGAACTCGCGCACGGAGCCGTCGTTGTAGCAGCTCAGCCCGGCTACGTGGCGCCAGGCCGTATCGGGGGTGATCCGGCGGCCGGAGCGTCCGATGACGACGGCGACCTCGGCCTCGTAGTCGAGCGTGTCGCTCTCGCGCGGGCGCAGCAGCGGGCTGTCGTGGCCGGTCTGCGACTCGGGGACACGCAGGAACACCGCCGGCTGCGCGCTCACCGAGTTTCCCGTCTCGGCTCGGTGATCTTCGTAGTTCAGGCCGACACAGATGATCTTGTTTGGATTGGGGATCACCGGGAGCCAGGTCACGTCGGACGCCGCGTAGTCCACCTTGTCCAGATGCTCGCTCGCGACCACCGTCGCGTCGTCGCCGATGAGTGACTTGAGATCGGGATAGCGGGTGCCGAGACGCGCTCCAAGGTCGACCAGGCCACGGTCGGTGACGGCGCCGTAGGTGGTGGCACCCTGAGGAGTCTGGAAGGTTGTAAGTCTCATATCGTCACATGTCCTGGATGACGGCGATGGCGTTGATCTCGATGAGCATGTCGGGGTGGACCATCTTCGACACCTCGAGGAGGGTCGAAGCCGGCGGTGGCGAGGGGAAGTACTCGCGACGCACCCGGTGGATCGCCGCGAAGTGCTCGATGTTCCTGACGAAGACGTCGACGCGCACGATGTCCTCCATCGCCCCGCCCGCCGCCTCGACCAGGTTCTTCATGTTGTCGCAGACGCGCCGGGTCTGCGCGTCGATGTCGCCCGCCCCGGTGACCGTGCCGTCGGGCAGGCGCGCCGTCATCCCGGACAGGAACAGGAGCCTGCCGCGCGCCTGGGTCGCGATCGCCTGGGAGAAGTGCCCGCTGGGGGAACTGACGGCTTCCGATGTCACTTGCTGCTTCGCCATGACGGCCCTTCACGTGAGGGTTCGTTCCGATGATGTTCTGCCGGGCGCCGGGAACGGAGCCGGTGACGGCCCGCGCCGGCCCGGCGGGAGCCGGACGTGATCGTCCCGCTGTGGATCACAGGAGAATTTCGCGCAGCACGGTACGCGCGTCCATCTCGAACTCGCAGTCGACCACCGGCGGGCTGGCCAGGTGCCAGGTGACCGCCCCGGTGCCGGCGCCGTAGGCGAAGATCTCCTCGCGGAGCAGCGGTCCCACCTCGTGCAGGGTGTAGGCCTGAGTGCTGAGGACATGGCTCCATTGGAGGCCGAGCACACGGAGCCGCTCCTCCTGCTCCGCCCGGACGAAACGCAACTTGTCGCGCATGGCGTCGATGGACGTCTCTCCCCGGCGGACGATGCTGTCGCGATACTCGCCCGGACCTTGGGCGCACTCGGCGTTGCCCGCCAGCACGAAGGTCGGATGAGGACTGTCGGACTCGACCGTGTACGAGAAAGCGTGCAGTGACGGCACTTCCGGCTTGTCGTAGGCGGGGCAGACGTTCGTCCGGGCCACCGGGTTGACGCCGTCGGCGTAGAGACCCCAGCGTTCCAGGGTCTTGACGTACACGCGGTTGAAGTCGACGAACCCCTGCTCGGTGAAGGGGGCCGACGACCTCAGCTCGCAGGCCGCGAACGCGGTGGTCGGCCGTCCGATGGCCGCCAGATATCTCTCGGCGGCGGCGAAGCCCTCGGCGAGCGGAACGGGACGGGCGAAGCGCACCCGCTCCAACGCGAACCCCGGGGCCGCGGCCACTCCGCTGGAGAACTGGAACACGCCTTCGACCTTGATGAAGCGGTATCCGCCCGGGTGGAAATCCAGGAGTTCCATGACACCTCCCTCTCTCTTTGTCTATCGTACTACAAATGACTTTAGCGGCAAGATGTCTGGTCTGAGAAGTGGAACAGGGGTGCGAGGTGCCCGACGAGGCCGCTCTCCTCCGGCCGCCTGGGCGCCGTGGTCCGACGGGAGAGTCAGACGTGCGGCGTGAAAAAAGGAGCGGCCCGCGTCACCGACGCGAACCGCTCCTCACCTGCTGGGTCACATGGTGGGCCGTCGAAACCGCTCACATCCGGCGGACGACCTCGAACACCACGTAACCGTTGTCGACGTCGACGAGCGACACGGCCATCATGCGGCCTTCACGCGTGTAGTGGCGTTCCAGGAGCCGGGTGAACGCCTCGCCCTCGGGCATCTGCAGCCGTGTCTCGCCGCTCCGGCTCACCGTGGCCAGGATCTCGACGACCGCGTGGTCGATGGGCTCGACCAGATAGGCGCGCGCGAAATCGAACTGCGTGGGCGGGCCCTGCTGGGGCAGGCCGGAGGGGTCTTGGAGCAGGGACCACGGAACCGCGTCGCGGATGCAGATCGCCAGGTGCCCGTCGGCGTAGAAGCGGGTGTCGGTGAGGAACGTCTCCCCGTCTGGGAGGCTGTCGCCGAAGGCCGCGACCAGGTCCTTCGGCAGCCGCTCCACCCTGGAGCGATCCGCCTCGACATGGACGTCGTGCCCCTTCTCCCGCAGCAGGTCCGTGAAGCCGACCAGTCGTTGCAGGGCCAGCGCGGAGGGATGAACATGCTGGTTGATCGTCGTGCCCAGCGCGCGGCGCCGGGTGATGATCCCTTCCCGCTCCAGGCTCGCCAGCGCGCCGCGGACCGTCGTGCGGCTCACGTTGAGCATGCCCGCCAGATCGTCTTCGTTGGGCAGTTTGTCCACGAACTGCTTGTCGAGGATGGCCTTGAGGATGGTGCCCCGCACCTGATCCACGAGAGGTGCCTTGTTGAACGGCTGAATGGCCACGCTGCCTTCTCTGAGTTGACGCTCCGTCTTCGTCCTACGATATACGTTACATGTTGGATGGAAGCCCTCACGAAGACACCACGTTTTCGCCCGCCGATCCGACCCGGCGGGCAGGGGGTGCCGCCGCGACGTCCGCCCGCCCCCGTGTCAGCAGGAAGTAGAGGACGGCGCTGACGCCCATGCCGGCCGCCCAGGAGAGATCCACGTTCCCCATCGCGCGGGCGACGGGGCCCTGGAAGGCTTCGATGGCACCGTACTGGAACGCCCAGGCGGAGGCGAGGCCGGCGAGGAACGCCGAGACCGCTCGCATGTTGACGTCGCCGTACCGGGAGGTGCGCGGGTCGGCGTAGAGCGCGTCGCACTCCACCTGCCGCCTGCGTATGACGTACCAGTCGACCAGCGTCACACCGGCCCAGGGGCTGAGCCATATGACCACCGACGACATGAAGTTGGTGAAACCGGCGGCGAAGCTCTCGGACTCGATGAAGACGAACAGGGGCAGGAAACCGACCACGCCGGTGAGCAGGCTGGCGGTGGTGCGCTTGAGCTTCATGTCGAGCGAGAGAAGTCCGAGCGAGGCGGTGTAGATGTTCACGATGTTGGTGCCCACCGGCCCGTGCAGGATCACGAACAGGACGGGAACGGTCATGATGCCGAAGAGGGAGGCGACGATCTCGGCCGGATCGCCCGCCTGCGAGGCCGTACCGGAGAGCGCTCCGAGAATCGACAGCCAGGACAGGGGAGCGAAGATGCCCATCGCCGAGGCGGCGTACAGGCGCCTGGGAGAGACGCCGGGCCGGGTGAACCTGCTGTAGTCCGAGGCCCACGTGATCCACCCCATCCCCCATCCGACGCCGACCGCGGTCAGCAGCTGGGTGGCGGCGGTGAACCGCTCGCCGCCGGCCAGCGACGATTCGGTCCAGCTGATGTCCTCGAGCCTGGTCAGCACCACCACGGTCATGATCACCATGACCACGGTCACGACCGGGACGGTGTACTTCTCGAACGTGCGGATCGCGTAGAAGCCCAGGACGCCGATGACGACCTGGACGATCATGATCGCGACCGCCAGCCCGTACTTGACGGTGTCACCGGGCTGCAGGCCCATCTGGTGGGCGATGCCGAGACAGAGGTCCAGCACGACGTAGGTGTTGATGCCGATCCATCCCGTGGCCATGAGCGTCTGCAGCAGCGCGGGCAGATAGGCGCCGCGGCGGCCGAACGTCGCCCGCGCGAGGACCATCTGGTTGACGCCGGTGCGGTGCCCCATCAGCGCGAACAGGCCGAAGATGAGGGCTCCGACGGCCTGTCCGATGACGGCGATGAGGATGGTCTCGAGCAGGCTCAGCCCCAGAGCTATGCCCACGGTCCCGACGATCCAGCTGATCGGTGCGAGGTTCGCGCCCGCCCATATCCAGAACTGCTGCAGCGCCGTGGCGTCCCGTCCTTCGGGCGGTACGGGTCTGATGCCGATCTCGTCGACGTGCAGGGCTTCCTCGAGTTCTCGCCGTTCGTTGTCTCCGGCACTCATTACGCCACCTCTCTACCCCTCGATCTTGAAATCGGGGTGAGCTTTGTCATACGTATGCCATTGTGTAGGCGAGGGGAACCCGTGCGTCAAGAGTCGTTCACTCATCGTTTCCTGGAGAACGTCCCGCTCAGCGGCGTGATCAAGCGTCACATCGGCCCTTTTCGGCCTTGACAGGAATCCGGGGTGGGGAGAATAGTGGTTCAAGGTAATACGAAGGACCAAGCCGTTCGATGCGTGGCGTCACGACGCCACACGGGACGGCCGGCAAGGCGCAGGAGGATGCGATGCTGCGAGGGATAGTCGTCAGGGGATCCGAAGGCAAGGCCTACGAGACCGGCCCGGCGCTCTTCAAGGTCGGCGGCCGTGACACGGAAGGCCGGATCGACTTCATGATCATGGATCTCGAGTTCCACACCGGCCCGAAGCTCCACGTCCACGAGCGGCAGGAGGACACCTTCTACATCCTCAGCGGCGTGCTCACCATCCAGATGGGCGAGGAGGTGTACGACCTGGAGCCGGGGGACTTCGCGACCGTACCGCCCGGCCTTCCCCACACGTTCGACAACCTGCGCGAGGACCAGGGGCCGGTGCGGGTCATCAACATCATGACCCCCGGTGGGTACGAGGAGCTCTTCGGCGAGTTCGACGAGCTGCCCGAAGGCGCCGGCCAGGAGGAGATCGAGGCCATCTACGCCAAGTACGAGGCCAAGCTCGTCGGCCCGGCGCTGCACGAGAGACTCAGGCGCGCCTGATCGGCGGATCCCAAGGTGACACACATGACCGGACCGCTGTCCGACGTGGTCGTCCTCGACCTGTCCAGAGCACTCGCGGGCCCGCACGCGGCCATGATGCTCGGAGACATGGGGGCGCGGGTCATCAAGGTGGAGCAGCCCGGCTCCGGCGATGACACCCGAAGCTGGGGCCCTCCTTTCGTGGGGCCTGAGGACCGGCGCGAATCGACCTACTTCCTGTCCTGCAACCGCAACAAGGAATCAATCGCGCTGGACCTCAAGTCCGAGACGGGGCGTGACGTGCTCGGCCGGCTCGTCGGCCGGGCCGACGTGCTGGTGGAGAACTTCCGTCCCGGCGTGCTGGCCCGCCTGGGCTTCTCCACCGAGCGCCTGCACGAGCTCAATCCCGCACTCGTGATCCTGTCGATCAGCGGCTTCGGGCACGACGGGCCCGAAGGCGGCCGGGCGGGCTACGACCAGATCGCCCAGGGCGAGGCCGGGCTCATGATGCTGACCGGCCCGTCGGCCGGGGAACCGACGAGGGTGGGCGTCCCGATCGGCGACCTGCTGGCAGGCATGTACGGCGCGTACGGCGTGGTCTCGGCGCTGCACGAACGCGCGCGCACGGGCAGGGGCCGAGTGGTGCGCACCAGCCTGCTCGCGGCGATCGTGGGGGTCCACGCCTTCCAGGGCACCCGGTGGACGGTGGCCGGTGAGGTGCCGCGGCCGACCGGCAACCACCATCCGTCCATCTGCCCGTACGGCCTGTTCCACACCGCGGACGCGCCCATCCAGGTGGCGGTCGGCAGCGACGGCCTGTGGCGGGCGTTCGCGCCGCTCGTCGGGCTGGATCCGGCCGACCCGCGGTTCGCGGTCAACGGCGACCGCGTCGCCCACCGGCGGCAGCTGATCGACACGATCGAGGCCGCCTTCGCCGCCGAACCCGCCGAGGTGTGGCTGGCGCGGCTCGACCGGGCGGGGATCCCCGCGGGCAGGGTCCGCACCCTCGACGAGGTGTACGAGTGGCCGCAAACCCGGTCGCAGGGGCTGCTCATCGACGTCGAGCATCCCACGCTCGGCGTGGTGACCCTGCCGGGGCCGCCGCTGCGACTTGACGACGCCCCGTACGCCGGGGGGCGGGACGGGCACCTGCCGCCACCGACCCTGGGCGAGCACACCGACACGATCCTGGCTTGGTTGGAGACATGACATCAGCGCTGGTACACACGCCCGCGGCCACGGATCGGCGCCCATGACCGTCCAGGCGGGACTCGGCTCCGTCTCCCTCATCGAGGCCGTCGTGGATCCCGGATCCTGGCGGAGCTGGGACGAACCCGTCTCCTCCGTACCCGCCGACCCCGCCTACCGCGCCGATCTGGCCCGCGCCCGGGAACGCACCAACCTGGACGAGGCCGTCGTCACGGGAGAGGGCACGATCGGCGGACACCGGGTCGCGGTCATGACATGCGAGTTCGCCTTCCTCGGCGGATCCATCGGGATCGAGGCCGGCGAGCGGCTCGTGCGAGCGGTCGAGCGCGCCACCCGGGAAGGGCTCGCCCTCCTCGCGTCGCCTTCGTCGGGCGGCACACGGATGCAGGAGGGCACCCTGGCCTTCGTCCAGATGGTGAAGGTGACGGCGGCGATCGCCGACCACCGGAAGGCGGGACTGCCCTACCTCGTCTACCTCCGGCACCCCACCACCGGCGGCGTACTGGCCTCCTGGGGATCGCTCGGCCACGTGTCGGCCGCCGAGCCCGGCGCGCTCGTCGGCTTCCTGGGACCCCGCGTCTACGAGGCCATACACGGCGCGCCGTTTCCCGACGGCGTGCAAACCGCGGAGAACCTCTTCGCGCACGGCCTGCTGGACGCGGTGTTCCCGCCGTCCCGGCTCGCCGAGACGGTGGCACGCGTCCTGAACGTCCTGCACGCGCCGCGGGAGCTTCCGGCGGCCGGCCTTCCCGTGCACGACGCCTCCAGCGGATCGGTCACCGCATCGGTCGGCAGTCTCCCCGCCCTCCCCGCCGCCGAGTCGATCGGCAGGTCCCGGCGCGCCGACCGCCCGGGGGTGCGAGCCCTGCTCGCCCGGGCGGCCAGTGACGTCACCCCGCTGAGCGGGACCGCCTCGGGCGAACGAGACCCGGCCCTGCTGCTCGCCCTCGCCCGCTTCGGGACCGCCCCCTGCGTGGTCCTCGGTCATGACCGGGACCTGCCGGACGGTCATCCCGCTCTCGGCCCGGCGGGGCTCCGAGCGGCTCGCCGCGGCATGCACCTGGCAGCCGAGCTGGGGTTGCCCCTGGTGTCCATCATCGACACGGGCGGTGCCGCACTGTCCCGGGAGGCCGAGGAGGGCGGGCTGGCCGGCGAGATCGCACGCTGCCTGGCGGACCTCGTGGTCCTTCCCTCGCCGACCGTGTGCCTCCTGATGGGGGAAGGAGTCGGCGGCGGAGCGCTCGCCCTGCTGCCTGCCGATCGCGTCATCGCGGCACGGCACGCCTGGCTCTCCCCGCTTCCCCCCGAAGGGGCCTCCGCGATCCTGTACCGGACGACCGACCGGGCGGCGGAGATCGCCCAGCGGCAGGGGGTGCGCTCCACCGATCTGCTGAGAAACGGTGTCGTCGACCGGATCGTCGCGGAACTCCCGGACGCCGCCGACGAACCGGAGATGTTCCTCGCGCGCATGGGCGTGGTCCTCGAAGAGGAGCTCGCCGCGCTTGCCCGGCGCGACCCCGCGGAACGAATCGCCGCGCGCCGCGAACGGTACCGCCGGATCGGGTGATCGGCCGGGCGACCTTGGGGGGCCGTGAGAGCGGCTGGGGGAAGTTCGAGGGCCGGGGTTCGCTGCGGGGGGTGGCGCGTGATGTTGTGCGCGTCCGTTCGAAGGCTGGGGTGGGGTTCGCGGTGCGGGGTTTTGCGGGGGTTCGCGCTGCGGGTTTTTCGGGGGTTCGCGCTGTGGGGTTTGGGGGGGTTCGTGCTGTGAGGGTTTTGCGGGGTTCGCGCTGCGGGGGGCGGGTGGTCCGGCCGGCCGTCGTTGGTTTCGGTCTGGGGGGTTCAGGCCTTCGGCCTGGCGGGCGTGGTGGTTTCGGTCCTTTTATACGCCGGCCGGACCACCCACCCCCCTCCGCGCCACTGTGCCGGGCCGTACGGCCCGGCCGCCGCAGTCGCTCCCTTTCCGGCCGCCCAGCCTCTTCTGGGTGGCTGAAGCGATCCACTGAGGTCTGTGCAGAGCAGGTCGCCGTAGCTGAAGCGTCGCTGTCGAAAGGAGCGCAGGGCTGAGGCGGAAGGCTGCGCCCCCTTGAACAGCCGCACCCACCCGTGGGGCACCAGCTTCGGTGAGGCGACCGATGCCCACCCCTGATCCTGGTGCTCGTTCCTCGCCGGTTGGACCCGGTTCTGTTGAGGGACCACATCCTCTGAGGCGGCGCCGGGTCGGAGGGGAGTGGTGGGCCTGACCATCCCGCCGTGGGGCCCGATGACGTGCTCCCATGCCGTCGCCGACGGCCGCTACGGTGTTCGCGTGACCACGGATGACGACCTTGGTTCACTGCCGACCGTGAAGCGAGCGTCGGATACCGGACGGCGCCGAAGCCGCCTTGGTGGTTGAGCCCTGCTCAAGGATGAGGTGGGTGGGCATCGGCCGTCTCACCGAAGCTGGTGCTCCACGGGCGGGAAGGCCCTTCCCCACCGGGCGCAGCCTCTTCCAGCCCAGCCCTGCGCTCCTTTCGACAGCGACGCTTCAGCTACGGCGACCGGCCCGAACGGACCCCGACGGATCGCTTCAGCCTCCCCGTGCACACCGAACAGCGAGAAAGGGAGCGACTGCGGCGGCCGGGCCGTACGGCCCGGCACAGTGGCGCGGAGGGGGGTGGGTGGTCCGGCCGGCGTATAAAAGGACCGAAACCACCACGCCCGCCAGGCCGAAGGCCTGAACCCCCCAGACCGAAACCAACGACGGCCGGCCGGACCACCCACCCTCCGCAGCGCGAACCCCGCAAAACCCTCCGCACCGCGAACCCCGCAAAACCCTCCGCACCGCGAACCCCGCAAAACCCTCCGCACCGCGAACCCCGCAAAACCCCCCGCAGCGCGAACCCCGAAAACCGCCGCACCGTCACCGAAGCAACACGGGTCGTACGCCGCGAAACTAGGCGCGGGTCGAGGCCTCCCGGTGCGAGCCGGAGGGATCAGGCGGTCCGGGCTCCGGGCTCCGCCGGGACGTCTTCCCGGCGGAGGCCGTACGGCTCGCGGGGCGGGTGCCGGCGAACAGGACGCCGGAGATTATGAGGGCGGCGGCGGCGAGTTTGACCGGGGAGACGGGCTCTCCGGTGAACAGGGCGGCGGAGGACATGCCGAAGACGGGGACGAGCAGGCTGTAGGGGGCGACCACCGAGGCGTCGTACCGCTTCAGCAGGAAGCCCCACACGCCGAAGCCGCCCAGGGTGGAGATCAGCGCGACGTAGAGCACCGACAGGGTGCCCTCCGTCGAGAACTCCAGCCGGGGGACCCCCTCCACCAGCAGGGACAGGCCCAGCATGGGAACGGCGGCCACCGCGCTCAGCCACACCATGAAGCGCAGCGAGTCCGGGGGCGCGGCCTTCCTGACGGCGATGTTGCCCGCGCCCCAGCCGAGGGCGGCGCCGACGACCAGGACGAACGCGCCGATCGGGCCGCCGTTGCCCAGGTCCAGCGCGATCAGGGCCAGTCCCGCGAACGCGATGCCCATCCCGGCGACCCGGCGGGTGGTGATCCGCTCCTTGAGCAGTGTCACCGCGAGGATCACGGTGAAGACCGCCTGGACCTGGACGACGAGGGAGGTGAGACCGGCGGGCATGCCGGCCCGCATGCCCAGCAGGAGCAGGCCGTACTGCGTGACGCCGAGCGTGGCCCCGGCGGTGAGGACCCATCGCCAGGGCACCCGGGGACCGCCGATGAACAGCACGGCGGGGAAGGCGGCCAGGGTGAAGCGCAGCGCCACGTAGAGCAGTGGCGGGAAGTGCCTGAGTCCCACTTCCATGACCACGAAGTTGAAGCCCCAGACGGCGGCGAGGCCGATGGCCAGGAAGAGATGCCGGGTTCGCATCTCCTTATCCTTATTTGCAATGATAATTCAGCACAAGCGAGACTTTCTTATCGGCGTCGTTTAGAGTTGCTTACATGTTGGATCTCAACCGTCTCAAGGCCCTGCACGCCGTGTCCGTCTACGGATCGGTCGGCGCGGCGGCCGACGCGCTCATGGTGACCCCGTCCGCGGTGTCGCAGCAGCTCGCCAAGCTGGAGCGGGAGACCGGCGCGACGCTGCTGGAGCGCAACGGGCGCGGGGTGCGGCTGACCGACGCGGCCGGGCTGCTCGCCGACCACGCCGAGCGCATCCTCGCGCTGGTGGAGACCGCCGAGGCCGACTTCGAGGCACTGCGGGGGGAGGTCGTGGGGCGGTTGAGCATCGGGGCCTTCCCCACGGCGGCCCGGGGGCTGCTGCCCGGCGCGCTGGTCCATCTGCGGGAGCGCCACCCCGACCTCCGGCTCCAGCTCATCGAGCGGGAGCCCGAGCGGCAGGTCCGCGAGGTGGCCAGGGGCGAGCTCGACCTCGCGGTGATCCAGGACTGGGTGAACCGGCCGATGGCCATCCCCGACGGGCTGTCGCGCGCGATGCTCTTCGACGACATCGCCGACGTCATCCTGCCCGAGAGCCATCCGCTGGCCGCCCGGTCCGAGATCGAGCTCGCCGAGCTGTCCGAAGATCGATGGATCAGCTCCTCGCCCGGCACGATCTGCCACGACTGGCTGGTCTACACGCTGCGCTCGGCCGGGCTGGAGCCCGACATCGCCTGCATGGCGGATGAGTATCCGACCCAGCTCGCCCTCGTCGCGGCCGGGCAGGGCTGTGCCCTCATCCCCCGCCTCGGCCGTGACCGCGTCCCCTCCGGGGTACGGGCCATCCCGATCCTGCCGCGCCCGATCCGCAAGATCTACGCGCTCTGGCGGAGCGACGCGGCCCGGCGTCCGGCGATCAGGGCCGCGGTCGAGGCGCTCAGGACCGTCTCGGTCGCCCACCGGCCGGTCGAGCCGTTCGAGGAGCAGGCCGCTGGTGCCGCGCCGGGCGACGTCCGCCCTGGTGAGCACCTGTCGTAGGCGTGTCCGCGGGGACGCCCTCGAAGGCTTCGCGCTCGCCGCCGTACCGGCCTGCCTGACCGGCCATCCCGGCGGGGCGGATGTCGTCTGGCGGGGCACCCGTCCCCCTTGTGGAGGACCTGAGGTTTTCCGTAGGTTCGCGGTGCGGCATCCGCCCGGGAAGCGGGTGGCGCACCCCATGGGATGGAAACCGCTCTCTCCGTAGCGTTCTCCGCATGATGATTCTTCGCAAGGCGGCATGGAACAAGTTGGCGTGGACGACCGCTCTGGTGACCACTGTGCTGTCCGCGGGCCCGGCCATGGCCGACAGCGGGGACACGCTGCGCCGGATGGTGGCGGACAAGGCGGCAACGGCCGCGCTGCTGCAGGCGGACGAGGGTGGGCGGGCGAAGGCGAGCGTCGCCGGGGTCCGCGACCTGCGAACGGGGCGGCCCGCCGTCGCGGATGGATACTTCCGGATCGGCAGTGTCACCAAGACCTTCGTCGCGACCGTGGTCCTGCAACTGGCCGACGAGGGCAGGCTGAAGCTCGACGACCCGATCCAGCGCCACCTCCCCGGCCTCGTGCCCAACGGCGCGGCCATCACGGTCCGGCACCTGCTCAACCACACCAGCGGCCTGCACGACTACATGAGCGAGGAGGGCTACTCCACCAACCGCTGGCGGGGCGAGGACCGTTTCCGGTCCTACACCCCGCAGCAGCTGCTCAAGGTCGCCTTCGCCAAGCCGCCCTACTTCAAGGACCCCGGCAGCTCATGGCGCTACTCCAACACCAACTACATCGTCGCCGGGATGCTGATCGAAAAGCTGACCGGCAGGCCGTACGGGAAGGAGGTGGAGCGGCGCATCCTGCGCCCCCTCAAGCTGATCCGGACCTCCGTCCCCGGCAACGCGTACGGCCTGCGGGAACCGCACGCCCACGGCTACGAGGCGCTGCCCACCGGCAGGATCGTGGACGCCACCCGGATGAATCCGTCCCTGGACTGGGCGGCGGGCGAGATGATCTCGACGACGGGTGACCTCAACGCGTTCTTCGACGGGCTGCTCGGCGGGAAGCTGACCAGTAAGGCGGCGCTGCGCGAGATGCGCACCACGGTCGACACCGGTGCGGGGTTCGCGTACGGCCTGGGCCTGCAGAAGTACGCGGTGCCGTGCGGCGAGACCGTCTGGGGTCACAGCGGCGAGCTGATCGGCTACATGACCTTCGCCTTCCGCGCTGACGACGGGCGAAGCATGACGCTCTCCATCAACCCGCACACCCGGCAGCCCTCGACGGCCGAGATCTTCGCCATCGCCTCCGACGTCTACTGCACCGGCAAGAAGGGCTGAGACGTCGGCGGCCGGCGGCCACCGGCCGGGTGAGGACGATCCCGTCGGCCCTGGCCGCATCCTCGCCCGGCGGGTTCCGGCTCGCGTGCGCCAGGGCCGATGACAGGGCGAGGACCGGCACGAACAGGATCGATAAGCGCCCTTTCGAACGCGGACCCCGGATGTGACCGTCTACGACCCTGATCGCGCCCCTCTGGCACGGCCAGAACCGTCCGTCTATACGCGCTATTCACCCGTACTAGTCGGTAGGCTTGCGACACCATGGCTGAGACCACCGTCGTTCACCTCCTGCGCCACGGTGAGGTGCACAACCCCGCTAACGTCCTTTACGGCAGGCTGCCCGGATACCACCTGTCGGAGACCGGCAGGCAGATGGCCGAGACGGTCGCCAAGTCGGTCGCCGGACGTGACGTCGTCGCCCTGTTCTCCTCCCCGCTGGAGCGGGCGCGGGAGACCGCGGCCCCGCTCGCCGCGGCCTTCGGCCTGGAGGTCACGGTCGACGACCGGCTCATCGAGGCGGAGAACATCTTCGAGGGCGTCCCGGTCGGCAACGGCGACGGGGTCTTCCGCAGCCCGCGCCACTACCGCCACCTGTGGAACCCGCTCCGCCCCTCCTGGGGCGAGCGCTACACCGACGTGGTCCAGCGGATGAAGGGCGCGATCGACACCGCCCGCGAGGCGGCGCGCGGCCACGAGGCGATCATGGTCAGCCATCAGCTCCCGATCTGGATCATCCGGCTCGCGGCCGAGCGCAGGCGGCTGCCGCACGACCCCCGCCGCAGGCAGTGCGGCCTGGCCAGCCTCACCAGTTTCTCCTTCGAGGGAGACCGGCTGATCAGCGTGGGTTACAGCGAGCCCGCGGGTGCGCTCGTCAAGCGCCCCACTGTGCCGGGCGCGTGACCCCGCCGGTAGAGTGACTGCTCTACCGGTTGTAGTACAGGGAGACCCTGCCTCTGATGCGCGCACAATCCTTCGCCGCTGCCGTGCTGCTCCTGACCGTGGCCGGATGCGCCGGTAACCAGGGGAACCAGCCGCAGAGCGGGGACACCCGCTTCGTGGCCGGCGATGGCAAGATCACTGTGTTCGAGGCCGCCGACCGCAAGCCCGCCCCCGCGGTCGAGGGGGAGACCCTGGACGGCGGCTCCGTGACGCTCGCCACGCACAAGGGCAAGGTCGTGGTGCTGAACTTCTGGGCCTCCTGGTGCGCGCCCTGCCGGGCCGAGGCCCCGGTGCTCAAGGACATCGCGGCCAAGACCAAGGCCGGCGGCGTGGAGTTCATCGGCATCGACTTCAAGGACCGCAAGGCCGACGCGATCGCCTTCGAACGCACCCAGCAGTCCGGCTACCCGAGCATCTTCGACCAGCCGGGCAAGGTCGCGCTCTCCTTCCAGGGCACGGTCCCCCCGGCGGCCATCCCCTCGACGCTGATCATCGACCGGCAGGGCCGGATCGCCGCCCGGGCGCTCGGCGCGGTCAAATACAACGATCTCCTCAGCGCGGTCAACAAGGTCGGCGATGAGAAGTAACCCGGAGCGGCGGTGGAGGCGCGATGAGCGCTGATCTGGCGAGCACGGTGGCGGGCGGGTCGCTCGCCCTGGCGCTGCCGATCGCGTTGGCGGCCGGTCTGGTGTCCTTCCTGTCGCCGTGCGTGCTGCCGCTGGTCCCCGGTTACCTGTCGTACGTGACCGGGATGAGCGCCGACCCCAAACGGGGACGCATGGTCGCGGGCATCGCGCTGTTCGTCCTCGGCTTCGCCGCGGTGTTCGTGGCGGGCGGGGCGCTGTTCGGCGGGCTCGGCGCGGCGCTGCTCGGCAACGCCGACGTCATCACGCGGGTGCTGGGCGCGCTCACCGTCGTCCTGGGCCTGGCCTTCATGGGGGTTATCCCGGGCCTCCAGCGCGACTTCCGCATCCACCGCCTCCCGGCCGCCGGTCTCGCCGGGGCGCCGCTGCTCGGCGTGGTGTTCGGCCTCGGCTGGACCCCCTGCATCGGCCCCACCCTCGGGGTCGTCCTCACCCTCGGCCTCACCGAGGGCAGCGCCGGGCGCGGCGCGCTGCTCGCCTTCGCCTACGCCCTCGGTCTCGGCCTGCCGTTCCTGGCGGCCGGTCTGGCCTACCGCAAGGCGCTGCACACCTTCAAGGCGCTCCGCCGCCACTCGCAGCTGATCACCAGGGTGGGCGGGGTCATGCTGGTCGCGGTCGGCCTGCTGCTCGTCACCGGGCTCTGGGGGGAGCTCATCATGACGATGCAGGGATGGATCGGCGGATTCGAGCCGGTGATCTGATGGAGGAAGTCGAGCAGGCCGCCGGGGAACGGACGGCGAGCGGAACCAGTCCCGACTCAACGAGCAGCCGAGTGAGCGCGAGCGTGAACACGACTCTGACCGAGAAGAAGCCCGAGGCACGGCCCGCGGAGCTCGGCCTCGTGGGGTGGGCGCGCTGGTTCTGGCGCACGCTCACCTCGATGAAGACCGCGCTGATCCTGCTGTTCCTGTTCGCGCTGGCCTCGATCCCGGGATCGATCTGGCCGCAGCGCGGCGTCTCCGACGCCATGGTCGTCAAATACTTCGACGACAGCCCGCAGCTCGCCGAGTGGCTGGACCGGTTCTGGCTGTTCGACGTGTTCAAGGCGCCGTGGTTCGCGGCCATCTACCTGCTGCTGTTCCTGTCGCTGATCGGCTGCGTGCTCCCGCGCACCAAGGCCCACCTGCGCGAGCTGCGCCGGAAGCCGCCCGCGCCGCCGCGCAACCTGGCCCGGCTGCCCCAGCACGCCTCGTTCGACGGCGACCTGACCGTCGAGACGGCGGCCGCGCGGCTGCGGGCCAGGCGGTTCCGGGTGACCACCGGCCCGGACTGGGTGGCCGGGGAGAAGGGCTACCTGCGCGAGACCGGCAACCTGGTCTTCCACGTCGCGCTGCTGGGACTGCTGGTGGCGGTCGGGATGGGCGCGCTGTACGGCTACCGCGGCAACGTGCTGGTCGTGGAGGGCGAGGGCTTCGCCAACACGGTCGCGGCCTATGACCGCTACATGCCCGGCCAGCAGGTGAGCGCCGAGTCGCTGGAGCCGTTCTCCTTCGCTCTCGACGACTTCCAGGCCACCTACATCGCCCAGGGCGAGCGGCGGGGGCAGCCTCTGGACTACGAGGCGAAGCTCAAGGTCACCGACGCCCCCGGGGCGCCCGAGCGCGACTACGCCCTCAAGGTCAACGACCCGCTGGAGGTCAACGGCACGCAGACCTACCTGATCGACCACGGGTACGCGCCCACCTTCAAGATCACGGACGGCAAGGGGCAGGTCGCCTTCGACGGTCCGGTGCCGTGCCTGGTCGCCCAGCCGGCGAACTTCACCTCCGAGTGCGTGATCAAGGTGCCGGACGCCCAGCCGGAACAGCTCGGCCTCCTCGTGGCCTTCCGGCCGACCACCGTGCCTGTGAACGATGACTGGGTGTCGGTCTTCCCCGGCGCTGCCAACCCCACGGCCCAGGTCTACGGCGCGTTCGCCGGCGACCTGGGATTGAAGAACGGCCGGCCGCAGTCGGTCTACGAGCTTGACCCGGCCAGCCTGAAGAAGATGAAGCCGCTGGTCATGAAGGCCGACCCGCTGGCCGTGGGCAAGAGGCTCGACCTGCCCAACGGGGCGGGCTCCATCGAGTTCACCGGCGTCAAGGAGTGGATCGCCCTCCAGATCGCCTACGACCCGGGCCGGATGCCCGCGTTCGTCGCCTCCGCGCTGGCCGTCCTCGGCCTGGTGCTCTCCCTGACCGTCCGCCGCCGCAGGGTGTGGGTACGGCTGAAGGACGCGCCGGCGGAGGAGGCCGGCGGGTCCGGCCAGCCGGCGCAAGGTCACGAGCACGACCGTAAACACGTCGAGGTGGGCGGTCTCACGCGCACCGAAGGCAGCGATTTCAGCGAGGAGTTCGCCGAGATCGTCTCTGTTCTGAATCCAGGAGTGAAGGATGCCCGCTGAGGTCGACGCCGGCCTCGCCCTGCTGAGCGACCAGCTCATCTTGGCGACGGTGCTGCTCTACGTCTTCGCAATGATCGGCTACGCCCTCGATCTCGGCTTCGGCCGGTCAAAGGTCAAGGCCAGGGCGGTAGCCGAACCCGCGCTCGTCACGGTCGGCGGTGGTACGGCCGCCGCCCCGCCCGTCTCGGAGGAGAGCCCCGCCCCCGCCGTGAAGGCGCCCCCCGCCTGGGCGACGTGGGCCGGCCCGGTCGCGGTCGGGCTGTCCTGGCTCGGCTGGGCCGCGAACCTCGGGTCCATCCTCACCCGGGGCCTGGCCGTCGGCCGCTGGCCGTGGGGCAACATGTACGAGTTCGTGGTCGCGATGTGCTTCGCGGCGGTGAGCGCGTTCCTGTTCATGAACCTCCGCTACCGGATCCGCTTCCTCGGCGCGTTCGTCACGGTCGCCGCCACCCTCGGGCTGGGCTTCTCCGTCCGATACCTGCAGGTGCAGGCCGGCCCGGTGGTGCCCGCGCTCAACTCCTACTGGGTGGCGATCCACGTCTCGGCGGCGATCATCGCCAGCGGCCTGTTCATCATGGCCGGCGTCTCCGGCATCCTCTACCTGGTCAGGAAGGACACCGCGGTCCGCCTGCCGTCCCTGGCGGACCTGGACCGGGTCGCGCACCGGGCCATCGTGATCGCCTTCCCGATCTGGACCTTCGCCGTCATCGCCGGCGCCCTCTGGGCCGACAAGGCCTGGGGCCGCTACTGGGGCTGGGACCCCAAGGAGATCTGGGCCTTCATCACCTGGATCGCCTACGCCGCCTACCTGCACGCACGGGCCACCGCGGGCTTCAAGGGCAGGGCCGCCATGATCGTGCAGCTCATCGCCTTCGCCTGCCTGCTGTTCAACCTGGTCGGGGTGAACATCTTCCTCGGCGGCCTGCACTCCTACGCGGAGGTTCCGGGCTGACCGCGGCGCCGGAGGCCGCGACCGGGATCCGGTGGCCGGTCCGCTCCGCCGCGGCCGGCCCGCCGTACGCTCCGCCCCGGCGGGGCCGCGCCTAATCCTCGTCGCGCAGCCGCCGGTCGAGGTCCTTGAGGAAGTCGGGGTCGTCGTCGGGGCCCTTCGGGGCCTCGGGCCGCGCCGGCCTGTCCTTGGGCAGGGGCATGCGGGGCGCGCGCGGGCCGATGGGACGGCCGAGCAGCAGCCAGAACAGGCCGCCCACGGGCGGCAGCAGCACGATGACGATCACCCACAGGAGTTTGGGCAGGTTTCGGGCCTCCTCGTCCGGCGTGGTGATGGCGTCGAACAAGCAGTAGAGCCAGAAGGCGAGCAGTGCCAGCGCGACAAGCAGGGGCATGCCCGAACTGTAAGCCATCGGAAGCCAGGGTGCGGCAAGGCCCCTGTTCCGGGTGACGGACGAAGATCCACGTCGTACGGTGGGACCGGTTGCCACTTCCCCTGGGGGCGTGATGGCGAATTCAGCGGACAAGGGCCGTCATCGACGGCGCTGGTGGCAGCGGGGCCCGTCCCAGCGCACGGAGAGTGCCGTCAGGGAAGCGCCGCGTGAGATCCCGCCGAGCCCCGAGCGGCGGGTGGGGGCCGTGACCGCGCCGGTGGTGGACCGCCCGCAGTACACATGGCGCGACTTCGAGCTGGAGGACGAGCGTCCCCGCGCCCAGCCCAATGCTCCGGACGTCCCCGCCATGGGTGACGGCCTGCGGCACTGCGGCCGCCTTGAGCGCATCCTGCACCGCCAATGGGACTCCTGGCAGGGGCCGCCGTCACCCGAGGTCGTGCGGGCGGTGGAGAGCCTCGCCAGGCTGCCGGACGGGCTGAAGGCCAAGCTGGCCGACGGTCTCAAGGGGATCTACGTCGGCGCGGGCGGGGTGCCCGACCTGGACGACATGGGCTACCTGCGCGGCGCGCCGCTGCCCTCCGGCCGGGCCACCTGGGACATCTGCGCCGGAGCGTACGGCGATCGCAAGATCGTGGTGGGCGACCGCCCCTCGCCCACCCCGGACGTGATGATGCACGAGGTCGGGCACGCCCTTGACGACGTGGACGCGCCCCACGGGGACTGGGTCTCGGACTCTCCGGAGTTCGCCGCCCTCTACGCCCAGTGCGTTCCCGTGCTGGCCTCGGGGTTCCACCGGCAGTCGGGGGACCTGGGCCGCAGGGAGTTCTTCGCCGACGCCTTCGCCGCCATCGCCTCCCGGCAGCGCCCCGCCCTGGTGGACATGCTCGGCGGCGACACGCGGATGGCGCTCAATGTCATGTTGTTCTTCAACCGGCGCTACGGAATCTAGGTGATCTGGGATGTACGTCATCCGGCTCGCTGACGGGACTCTGCGGGTGCCGCAGAGCCTGTCCAGCGATGACGGGCGTCTGATCGGCAACGCGTACGTGGAGCTCTCACCGGGGGATCCGGACTACGACCGCTGGCTGCCCGAGGCGCTCACCGAGGAGGAGTCGGCACAGCGGCGGCGGCGCTGGCTTGAGGAGAACGACGAGCTGGAGCGGGAGTTCCTGGCCTTCAAGGCCGAGCAGGACAGCTAGCGCTCGGGGCGGGGCGACTCGGTCACGGGGGAGGTCACCGGTCGCGGCGCGGAGCGCGGCAACCTGTACGACTCCACGGTGACCCTGCGGCTTCCGGGTAAGGCGCGCAGGATCACCGGTGGTGTGACGTCATAAGTCGTCAGACGCGCGGGGACTCGCCTGCCGGCCGTTCGGCCGTCAGTACGTCCTCTCCACGCAGAAGGGCGTGCACTTCCGACTCGCGGAAACGCCGGTGCCCTCCGGGGGTACGGATGCTGCTGATACGGCCTGCCGCGGCCCAGCGTGTAACCGTCTTTGGGTCGACCCGGAAGAGGGCGGCAACCTCTCCGGGCGTCAGCAGACGCTCGCTGCTACTCTCCACAATCTCTCCCCCTCGCATCCCGCTTCCTGCCAGCGGGCGGACAGGTAACCAGTGTGCCGAGCGAAGCCTGATTTATCCGTGCTTTTCATCAAAGATCACGGGTTGTTATCGACTGACTGCCCGATTGTTATATGATAGAGCCTCTTTGGGACTCTCGTGGTTGTTTCTTTACAAAACTGATCTGTTGGGCACACTAGCAGTGCTCGTGCCCGATGCGAAGAGCGTCCGCTACGTCTTCATCTCGTGCTCATGCGGGCATGAGTGACGTAACCTCGACGCTGTGCATCCCGTCTTCGTTTACACCGCGTCCCGACTAGGTCTGCTGATCGTGACCATCGGTGTGCTCTATCTCCTCGGCCTACGTCAGCCATTGATCCTTCTGATCGCCGCATTCCTGGTCAGCGGGGTGGCCAGTTACGTCCTGCTGTCCAAGCAGCGCGACGCGGTGAGTGAGCGAATCACTAAGAATCGGGAGTGATCACGGCAACGGGAACATGCCGACTCGGGCATGGTACTCGTGGCCAAGCCGCGTTGTGTCGCTACCAACCAGTAGCCCACCCCGATGGGCCAGGAATGCCTTGACACCGATTCCGCGATCTCTAGTCGGATTCCACTTCAGGGCCTTCCCGGTCCGCGGATGGATCGCTCCGATGCCCGGCCGTCGCACGGCTCCCGGGCCGGCCGAATCGCGGCCGAGGGGGTTGTCCAGCCAGCGCTGGTGGCCGCCCACGTAGACGGCCGCCCCGGTGACCGCCACCGAGTAGAGCGAGTCGCCGCCGGTGTGGTTGACCCATGTCGCCCGCACCTCGCCCCGGGAGTAGGTCTCGAAGCGCGCGGCGGTGTCGCACATCTTCCCGGTCCCCGCGGGGCCGCCGGTCGTGACGACCGCGAAGTAGCTGCCGTCGGGGGCGAAGTCCAGGCCCCTCACGTAGCTGGGGAAGACGTCCAGGCACCTGCCGGCGTAGGCGTCGGTCCGCCAGTCGGCGACCGTCGCCGGCAGCGTGCCGACGTCGATCAGGCCGAGCTGGGGCCGCGACAGCCCGTCGAGGGTGGTGAAGTTGCCGTCGACGGCCAGCCGGTCCCCGCTGAGGGCGATCGACTGCACCTTGGTCCGGCCGCCGCGGGGCCTGCCCGGCTGTACGGCGAAGTCCGGATCCACGGCGCCGGTGGTGGCGTCGAGGCGGGCGAGGGCCGCGCGGAAGACGTGGCCCACCCCGGTGAAGTCGCCGCCCACGTAGAGACGGGAGCCGCTCCGGGCCAGGCCGGTGACCGTGCCCCCGTAGACCTGGGCGTCGAAGCCGGCCGCCGGCGAGCCGTCGGACAGGCGCAGGAGGGCCAGGCCCCGGGTCCGCGCGTCGCCGGTCATCGCGAACTCGCCGCCCGCGTAGACGGTGCCGCCGACGCCCGCGGCCAGGGCGTGGACCGGACGGTCGAGGTAGGGGGCGAAACCGGGCAGGATCCGCCCGGTGGCCAGGTCGTAGGCGAAGATGTTGTCGCGTTCCAGGATCTCCGCGCTCCCGGCGTCGCGGACCTGGCCGAAGGAGCCGCCGACCACCACCGTGCCGCCCACCAGGGCGATGGCGTTGACGATCCCGTCGAGCACGTGCGGGGTGGTGTTCACCGGGTCGGCCGAGACGACCTTGCCGTGCTTCGTGGTGCCGGCGGCGGCGACCCCGGCGGGGAGCAGCATCAAGGCCGCGACCAGTACGGAAGTGGTTCTGGCAAACATTCGGCAATTTCTAGCAGACTCTCGGTAATTAAGCGGCTACTTTCCGTGGATTGTCCGGGCGGGCCTAGGCTTGTCCTCATGACGCGCGCTTCGCTGGACAAGCAACCGCATGAGGTCGCCGCGATGTTCGATCGCACGGCCCGGCGCTACGACCTGGTCAATGACGTGATCTCCCTCGGCCAGGTCAGGCTGTGGCGCAAGGCGACCGCGGCGGCCGTCGACGCGGGCCCCGGCGAGCTGGTCCTCGACCTGGGCGCGGGCACCGGCACCTCCACCGACACCTTCACCGCGCTGGGAGCCCGTGCGATCGCCTCGGACTTCTCGCTCGGCATGCTCCGCACCGGCGTACGGCGGCGCGGCGGCTCGGGCCTCTCCGGCGGAGGGGTGCGGGGCGTCACCTTCGTCGCCGGCGACGCGCTGCGACTGCCCTTCGCCGACGAGGTCTTCGACGCGGTGACCATCTCCACCGCGCTGCGGAACGTCCAGGACACCGGCCAGGCGCTGCGCGAGATGTTCCGGGTGGCCAAGCCGGGGGCGCGGCTGGTGATCCTCGAGTTCTCCCACCCGACGGTCAAGTCCTTCGACCTCGTCTACACCCAGTACCTCATGAAGCTGATGCCGCAGGCCGCCAAGCTGGTCGGCTCCAACGACGACTCCTACGAGTACCTGGCGGAGTCGATCAGGGCGTGGCCGGACCAGGCGGCGCTGGCGAAGATCATTCAGGGGGCGGGCTGGGAGCGGGTCGCCTGGCGCAACCTCGCGATGGGTATCGTGGCGCTTCACCGTGCATATAAGCCCGCATAGAAGATTCGCAGGCGATAGCCGTACCCGACTGACACTTCGCCTCGCAAAGGGGTTAGACTTCGGGCCGACAAGTTTGTGAAGACCTTCACAAAGGAACGAAGGGCCCCTACCCCGAGGCCGTCAAAGCTTGTAGGACAGGACAGGTCCCGTGACCGTGCCAGCCGCCATGCAGCGGAATGTCGCTGAGGCTGACGCCGACGTAATCGTCGTCGGCGCCGGGCCCGCCGGTTCGACAACCGCTTTCCATCTCGCACAGGCCGGGCTCGACGTCCTGTTGCTCGAGAAGACCACATTCCCCCGCGAGAAGGTCTGCGGCGACGGGCTGACGCCCCGAGCCGTCAAGCAGCTCATCGCCATGGGGATCGACATCGACGCTCCCGGCTGGGTCAGGAACAAGGGCCTGCGCGTGGTCGGCGGCGGGCTCCGCTTCGAGCTCGACTGGCCCGAGCTGTCCAGCTACCCGGACTTCGGGCTGGTCCGCACCCGGCAGGACTTCGACGAGATCCTCGCGGCCAACGCGGTGCGCGGCGGCGTCCGCCTGCTGCAGGGGGTCAACGTCACCGCCCCGATCCTCGACGACCGCAGCGGCCACATCGTGGGCGTGGTCGCGAAGAAGGACGGAGAAGAGGTCTCCTACCGCTCCCGCCTGGTGGTCGCCGCCGACGGCAACTCCACCCGGATCTCCCTGGCGATGGGGCTGCACAAGCGCGAGGACCGCCCGATGGGCGTCGCCGTACGGACCTATTTCGAGAGTCCGCGTCACGACGACGACTACCTGGAGACCTGGCTGGAGCTGTGGGACGGCGACACCCTGCTGCCCGGCTACGGCTGGATCTTCGGCGTCGGCGACGGCACGTCCAACGTGGGCCTCGGGCTGCTGAACACCTCCGAGTCCTTCAAGGGCATGGACTACCGCGACCTGCTCAGGCGCTGGGTCAAGAACATGCCCCCGGAGTGGGGCTACGTCGAGGAGAACATGACCACCCCCATCAGGGGGGCGGCGCTGCCGATGGCCTTCAACCGCCAGCCGCACTACACGCGTGGCCTGGTGCTGGTCGGCGACGCGGGCGGGATGATCAACCCGTTCAACGGGGAGGGCATCGCCTACGCGATGGAGACCGGCCAGATCGCGGCCGAGACCATCGTCCAGGCGCTGGCCAGGACGACCCCCGCCCAGCGCGAGCGCGTGCTGCGCGCCTATCCGCAGACGCTGAAGGACGCCTACGGCGGCTACTTCACCCTGGGCCGGGGCTTCGTGGAGCTCATCGGGCACCGCGGCGTGATGGACTTCTTCACGCGTCACGCGCTGCCCCACCCCCACCTGATGCGGTTCGCGCTCAAGCTCCTTGCTAATCTCACCGACCGGCGAGGCGACGCGTCAGACCGCATCATCAACGCTCTGTCGAAGGTCGCGCCACCGGCATGACCACAGCAGCCGCCTCCGCACGTGGAACAGAGCGATGACCCCCCTGCATAAACTTGCACAACAAAACAACATGATGAGCTGCGCGCCGGCGCGCGTGGAGATGGGAGAGGAGGCGTAGCGATGGAGCTGTATGCACCCATCCTGGTGCTCGCCGTTCTCGCGGCGGGATTCGCGGTCTTCTCAGTGACGATCGCGCCCTTCACCGGTCCCAGGCGCTGGAACCGCGCGAAACTCGACGCCTACGAGTGCGGTATCGAGCCGACGCCCCAGCCGGTCGGTGGTGGCCGCTTTCCGCTGAAGTACATGATCACCGCGATGCTGTTCATCGTCTTCGACATCGAGATCATCTTCCTCTACCCGTGGGCGGTCGCGTTCGACCAGCTCGGGATGTTCGGGTTGGTCGAGATGGTGCTGTTCATCGTCACCGTGCTCGTGGCCTACGCGTACGTGTGGCGCCGCAAGGGTCTGGACTGGGACTAGATATGGGACTTGAAGAGAAACTTCCGAGCGGGTTCATGCTCAGCACGGTCGAGCAGGTGGCCGGCTGGGCGCGCAAGAACTCCGTGTGGCCGGCGACCTTCGGTCTCGCCTGCTGTGCCATCGAGCTGATGTCCACCGGCGGTCCCAAGCACGACCTGGCGCGCTTCGGCATGGAGCGCGCTTCGGCGTCTCCGCGACAGGCCGACCTGATGATCGTGGCGGGCCGGCTGTCCCAGAAGATGGCCCCGGTGCTGCGCCAGATCTACGACCAGATGGCCGAGCCCAAGTGGGTCATCGCCATGGGCGTCTGCGCCTCCAGCGGCGGCATGTTCAACAACTACGCCATCGTGCAGGGCGTGGACCACGTCGTCCCCGTCGACATCTACCTGCCCGGCTGCCCGCCGCGGCCCGAGATGCTCATCGACGCGATCGTGAAGCTGCACGACAAGATCCAGAACACGAAGTTCGGCGCGCATCGCGCCAAGCAGATCGACGAGCTCGAACTGCAGGCGCTGCGGACGCTGCCGCTGATCGACCAGGGAACCGTCAAATGAGCAGGTGGAGCGAGCCCGACGCGGTGAGCGCAGTGGCCCACGAGGCACGAGTGGTCCGCGTAGCGAACGAGGAGCGGTGAGCGACTGATGAGCACGGACAATCTCCCCGAGGTCCCGGAGGAGCCGATCGCCCACCTGGGCATGTTCGGCGCCTCGGGCTCCGGTGACACCTCCGGTTACGGCGGCCTGGTCGTACGGCGCCAGGCTCAGCTGTCCACCCCCCGCCCCTACGGCGGCTACTTCGACACCGTCGCCGACGAGCTGGAGCGCGCCCTGGGCGGCGACCTCGGCGACGCCGTCGAGCGCGTGGTCGTGGACCGCGGCGAGCTGACCTTCCACGTCAAGCGCGAGCGGCTGCTGGAGGTCGCCAGGACCCTGCGCGACGACGCCGCCCTCCGCTTCGAGCTCTCGCTCGGCGTCTCCGGCGTGCACTACCCCCACCTTGAGGGGGAGGAGCTGCGCGCGGTGATCCACCTGTGCTCGATCACGCACAACAGGCGGCTGCGCCTTGAGGTGTCCTGCCCCGACGCCGACCCGCACATCCCCTCCACCGTCTCGGTCTACCCGACCCACGACTGGCACGAGCGGGAGACCTGGGACTTCTTCGGGATCGTCTTCGACGGCCACCCGGCGCTGACCCGCATCATGATGCCCGACGACTGGGACGGTCACCCCCAGCGCAAGGACTACCCGCTGGGGGGCATCCCGGTCGAGTACCGCGGTGCCGAGATTCCCGCGCCGGACCAGAGGAGGTCGTACAAGTGAGCGAGCGCGGCGAGCGAGCCGGCGAGCAGAGCGGCATTCGCACGAGGCCGACGGGGGAGGACTCGTGAGCGCTCCGTACGAGGAGGCCACCGAGGGCAAGGTCTACACCGTCTCCGGCAACGACTGGACGGAGCTGGTCGAGACCCTCAGCGGCCAGCAGGACGAGCAGCTCGTCATCAACATGGGTCCGCAGCACCCGTCCACGCACGGCGTGCTCCGCCTGGTCCTGAACCTGGACGGCGAGACGGTCACCGAGGCCCGCACGGTCATCGGCTACCTGCACACCGGCATCGAGAAGAACATCGAGTACCGGACGTGGACCCAGGGGACCACGTTCGTCACCCGGATGGACTACCTCGCGCCGATCTTCAACGAGACCGCCTACTGCATGGGCGTCGAGAAGCTGCTGGGCATCACCGACCGGATCCCCGAGCGGGCCCAGGCCATCCGCGTGATGATGATGGAGCTCACCCGCATCTCCTCGCACATGGTGGCCATCGGCACCTTCGGCATGGAGCTGGGCGCGACCACGCCGTTCCTGTTCGGGTCCCGCGAGCGCGAGATGGTGCTCGACGTGATGGAGTACATCACCGGCCTGCGGATGAACATGGCCTACGTCCGGCCCGGCGGCGTCTCCGTCGACCTCCCGGCCGGTGCCGTGGACAAGGTCGGCGAGCTGCTCAAGGTCATGCCGGGGCGCATCAAGGACATGCGCAAGATGCTCGACGCGAACCCGGTCTACCTGGCCCGTACCAAGGACGTCGCCTACCTCGACCTCACCGGCTGCATGGCGCTGGGCGTCACCGGGCCGATGCTGCGGGCCGCGGGCCTGCCCTGGGACCTGCGCAAGTCGCAGCCCTACTGCGGCTACGAGACCTACGAGTTCGACGTCCCGACCGAGAAGACCGCCGACGTCTACGGCCGCTACCTCGTGCGCGTGGCCGAGATGGAGGAGTCGCTCAAGATCATTGAGCAGGCCCTGGACCGCCTGTCCGGCCCGCTCAAGGGCGGCCGCGTGATGGTGGACGACAAGAAGATCGGCTGGCCCGCGCAGCTCGCGCTGGGCCCCGACGGCCTCGGCAACTCGCCCGACCACATCGCGCACATCATGAGCGGCTCGATGGAAGCGCTGATCCACCACTTCAAGCTGGTGACCGAGGGCTTCCGGGTCCCGGCGGGACAGGCCTTCGCCTCGGTCGAGTCGCCCCGCGGCGAGCTCGGCGCCCACGTGGTCAGCGACGGCGGCACCCGGCCCTACCGCGTGCACTTCCGCGACCCGTCCTTCACGAACCTGCAGGCCATGCCGGCGACGTGCGAGGGTGGCATGGTCGCCGACGTCATCTCGGCAGTGGCTTCGATCGACCCCGTCATGGGAGGTGTGGACCGGTGACGTATACACCGGAAGTCCGCGAGCGTCTGGAGCAGGACGCCAAGGAGATCATCGGCCGCTATCCCAAGACCAGGTCGGCCCTGCTGCCCCTGCTGCACCTGGTGCAGTCGGAGGACGGCTACGTCTCCGACGACGGTCAGGAGTTCTGCGCCGAGATGCTCGGCCTGAGCAAGGCCGAGGTCGTGGGCGTGTCCACCTTCTACACGATGTACAAGCGCAAGCCGATGGGCGACTACCACGTCGGCGTGTGCATCAACACGCTGTGCGCGGTCATGGGCGGCGACCAGATCTGGGACGAGCTCTCCGAGCACGCCGGCGTCGGCCACGACGAGACGACGCCGGACGGGAAGGTCTCGCTGGAGCGGCTGGAGTGCAACGCCGCCTGCGACTTCGCCCCGGTGATGATGGTCAACTGGGAGTTCTTCGACAACCAGACCCCCGCATCGGCCAAGCAGCTCGTCGACGACCTGAGGGACGGCAAGGAGATCTCGCCGACCCGCGGCCCCAAGAAGCTCTGCACCTTCAAGGAGGCCTCGCGGGTGCTGTCGGGCCTGCCCGACGGCCTGGCCGCTGACGGTCCCTCGGCGAGCGGTCCCTCACTCGAGGGCCTCAAGATCGCCAAGGCCAACGGATGGAAGGCCCCAGAGGCACCATGACGACTCTCACCCCGGTCCTCACCGCGAACTGGGACCAGCCCAACTCCTTCACCCTGGAGGGCTACGGCGACTACTCGGCGGCCAGGAAGGCGCTGGGCATGGACCCCGACGCCGTCATCCAGGCCGTCAAGGACTCCGGCCTCCGCGGCCGCGGAGGCGCGGGCTTCCCCACCGGCATGAAGTGGGGCTTCATCCCGCAGGGCGACGGCAAGCCGCACTACCTGGTGGTCAACGCCGACGAGTCCGAGCCGGGCACGTGCAAGGACATCCCGCTGATGATGGCCAACCCGCACTCGCTGGTCGAGGGCATCATCATCACGTCCTACGCGATCCGCGCCAACCACGCCTTCATCTACGTGCGCGGCGAGGTGCTGCACGTCATCCGCCGCCTGCAGGCGGCCGTGGCCGAGGCCTACGACAAGGGCCTGCTCGGCAAGGACCTCTTCGGCTCCGGTTTCGACCTGGAGCTCGTGGTCCACAGCGGAGCGGGCGCCTACATCTGTGGCGAGGAGACGGCGCTGCTCGACTCGCTGGAGGGCTATCGCGGCCAACCTCGGCTCAAGCCCCCCTTCCCCGCCGTGGCGGGTCTTTACGCCTCGCCGACTGTCGTGAACAACGTGGAGTCGGTGGCCAGTGTTCCCTCGATCATCTCCAACGGGGCCGAATGGTTCGCGGGGATGGGCACCGAGAAGTCCAAGGGCTTCGGCATCTTCTCGCTGAGCGGTCACGTCACCCGTCCCGGCCAGTACGAGGCCCCGCTCGGCATCACGCTGCGCGAGCTGCTCGACATGGCGGGCGGCATCCGCGAGGGGCACCAGATCAAGTTCTGGACCCCCGGCGGATCGTCCACCCCGATCTTCACCGACGAGCACCTGGACGTCCCGCTCGACTTCGAGTCGGTCGGGGCCAAGGGCTCCATGCTCGGCACCCGGGCCTTGCAGATCTTCGACGAGACCACCTGCGTGGTCCGCGCCGTGCTGCGATGGACCGAGTTCTACGCGCACGAGTCCTGCGGCAAGTGCACTCCCTGCCGGGAGGGCACCTACTGGCTCAAGCAGGTGCTCAAGCGGCTGGAGAAGGGGCAGGGCACCGAGGAGGACCTGACCACGATCACCGACATCGCCGACAACATCCTGGGCCGCTCCTTCTGCGCCCTGGGCGACGGTGCCACCAGCCCCATCCACTCGTCGGTGAAGTACTTCCGCGACGAGTACCTCAAGCACTTCGAGATCGGCGGCTGCCCGTTCGATCACGCTCCGTCCACGGTGTGGGGGACCAAGTGAGCGAGCGGAGCGAGGCAACCAGCAAGCACAGCACCGTTTCGGTCATGGGGCCGACGGAGGAGGCGCCATGACCGTCGAAGCGACGACCCCGGCCCAGGCGCCGGTAGACCTGGTGACCGTCACGATCGACGGTTTCCAGGTGAGCGTCCCCAAGGGCACGATGATCATCCGGGCGGCCGAGCTGCTCGGAATCCAGATTCCCCGGTTCTGCGACCACCCGCTCCTGGAGCCGGCGGCCAACTGCCGCCAGTGCCTGGTGGACATCCCGGACGCGGGCAACGGCCGGGGCTTCCCGAAGCCGCAGCCGTCCTGCGCCATCGAGGTCGCCCCGGGCATGGTCATCCAGACCCAGCTCACCTCCCCGGTCGCGGAGAAGGCCCAGCGCGGTGTCATGGAGCTGCTGCTCCTGAACCACCCGCTGGACTGCCCGGTCTGCGACAAGGGCGGCGAGTGCCCGCTGCAGAACCAGGCCATGTCCAACGGTCAGGGCGAGAGCCGCTTCGAGGAGAAGAAGCGCACCTTCGACAAGCCGGTGGCGCTCTCCACCGAGGTGCTGCTCGACCGCGAGCGCTGCGTCCAGTGCGCCCGCTGCATCCGCTTCTCCGATGAGATCGCCGGTGACCCGCTCATCGACTTCTTCGAGCGCGGGGCCAAGGAGCAGGTCGGCGCCGCCAACGGCGAGCCGTTCGAGTCCTACTTCTCGGGCAACACCATCCAGATCTGCCCCGTGGGCGCGCTGACCGGCGCCGCCTACCGCTTCCAGGCCCGCCCGTTCGACCTGGTCTCCACGCCCAGCGCGTGCGAGCACTGCGCCAGCGGCTGCTCCCTCCGCACCGACCACCGCCGGGGCAAGGTCACCCGCCGGCTGGCCGGGGACGACCCGGAGGTCAACGAGGAGTGGAACTGCGACAAGGGCCGCTGGGCCTTCACCTACGCCACCCAGCCCGACCGGCTGAAGACCCCCCTCGTCCGTGACGAGGAGGGCCGCCTGGTGCCGGCCTCCTGGCCCGAGGCGCTCGCCGCCGCGGCCCAGGGCCTGGCCGCCGCCCGCGGCAGCGCCGGTGTCCTCGTCGGTGGCCGCGTCACCGTCGAGGAGGCCTACGGCTACGCCAAGTTCGCCCGGATCGCGCTCGGCACCAACGACGTCGACTTCCGGTCCCGGCCCCACTCCGCGGAGGAGGCGCAGTTCCTCGCGCACGCCGTCGCGGGCAAGGGCATCGAGATCCGCTACCGCGACCTGGAGAAGGCCCCGGCCGTGCTCCTGGTGGGCTTCGAGCCCGAGGACGAGTCGCCGATCGTCTTCCTCCGCCTGCGGAAGGCGTGGCGGAAGAAGGGCCTGAAGGTCTTCTCGATCGCTCCGTTCGCGGGCGAGGGCCTCGCCAAGATGGGCGGCACGCTGGTGCGCACGCTGCCCGGTGCCGAGGCCGCGGCCGTCGAGGACCTGATCTCCGGTGTCTCGCCGATCGCCGAGGCCGTCAAGCAGCCGGGCGTGATCATTCTCGCCGGTGAGCGGCTCGCCACCGCGCCGGGCGCGCTGTCCGCGCTGGTACGGCTGGCCGAGGCCGGCGGCGCCCGCCTGGGCTGGGTCCCGCGCCGCGCCGGTGAGCGCGGTGCGATCGAGGCCGGAGCGCTGCCGAACCTGCTGCCGATCGGCCGCCCGGTCGACGACGCCTCCGCCCGCGCCGAAGTGGCCAGGGTGTGGAACGTCGCCTCGCTCCCCGACACCCCGGGCCGCGACACCTCCGCCATCCTGGCGGCGGCGCTGAACGGAGAGCTCGACGCCCTCGTCGTCGCCGGTGTCGACCCCGACGACCTGGCCGACCCCGAGGCCGCCCTCGCGGCCCTGGAGAACACCCCGTTCATCGTGAGCCTGGAGCAGCGCGCCAGCGCGGTCACCGACCGCGCCGACGTGGTGCTGCCGGTCGCGACGGTGAGCGAGAAGTCCGGCACGTTCGTCAACTGGGAGGGCCGCGGCCGTACGTTCGAGGAGGCGCTCCCGGTCCCCGGGATCATGAGCGACCTGCGGACCATCGCCGCGATCGCCGACCACATGGACATCCACCTCGGCCTCCCGGACCCCGCGGCCGCCCGCCGCGAGCTCGGCTCGATCGGCGCGTGGCGCGGCTCCCGGGCCGCCGCCCCGGCCGTGAGCGCCCGGACGGCCGCCGCCCCCAAGGCCGGCGAGGCGTTCCTGGCCACCTGGCACCTGCTGCTCGACGACGGCCGCCTGCAGGACGGCGAGCCGTACCTGGCGGGGACCGCCCGGACGGGTGAGGCGCTGGTGTCGGCGGCCACCGCGGCCGAGTCAGGCGTCGCCGACGGCGACAAGATCATCGTCACCACCGAGCAGGGCTCGCTGAGCCTGCCGGTGCGGATCGCCGACCTGCCCGACCGGGTGGTGTGGCTGCCGTCGAACTCCGCCGGCCGCTCGGTGACCCGTGACCTGTGCGCCACGGCCGGTGACATCGTCAAGATCGGGAGTGCCTCATGAGGACTCTTCTCGTAGCGGCCGATCCGACCCTTGCCGACTTCGGCAAGGATCCGCTCTGGATCAGCATCATCAAGGCCGCCGTCATCTTCATCGTCCTGATGCTGGGCGTGCTCTTCGGCGTGTGGTTCGAGCGCAAGCTGATCTCCCGCATGCAGAACCGGTACGGCCCCAACCGGGCCGGGAAGTTCGGCCTGCTGCAGTCGGTGGCCGACGGACTGAAGATGGGTCTCAAGGAAGACCTGATGCCGCGGACCGTGGACAAGGTGATCTACTTCATCGCCCCGGTCGTCCTCGCGGTCCCCGCCTTCCTGGCCTTCTCGGTCATCCCCATGGGCCCCATGGTCTCGATGTTCGGCGTCACGACGCCGCTGCAGCTCACCGACCTGCCGGTCGCGGTGCTGCTGGTGCTGGCGATGGCCTCGATCAGCGTGTACGGCATCGTGCTCGCCGGTTGGGGATCGCGCTCGCCGTACACGATCCTGGGCGGCCTGCGGGCCAGCGCGCAGGTGGTCTCCTACGAGATCGCGATGGGCCTGTCGTTCGTGGGCGTCTTCCTGTTCGCGGGGACGCTGTCCACCTCGGAGATCGTCAGCGCGCAGGCCTCCGGCGGCACGTTCCCGCTGGGCGGCCTCGACATCCCGATGCCCTCGTGGTACATGATCCTGCTGATCCCGTCCTTCCTGATCTACATCGTCACGATGCTGGGCGAGACCAACCGGGTCCCCTTCGACCTGCCCGAGGGCGAGGGCGAGCTGGTCGGCGGCTTCCAGACCGAGTACTCCAACTCGCTGAAGTTCGCGGTCATCATGCTCGCCGAGTACGTCAACGTCTTCGTGGTGTCGGCCGTGTCGATCACCCTGTTCATGGGCGGCTGGCGGGCCCCGTTCCCGATCTCCATGTGGGACGGCGCGAACGCCGGCTGGTGGCCGCTGCTGTGGTTCTTCCTCAAGATGGTGCTGGTCTTCTCCTTCTTCATCTGGTGCCGCGCCTCGCTGCCGCGAGTCCGCTACGACCAGCTCATGGCACTCGGCTGGAAGATCCTCATCCCGATCAACCTCGGCTGGATCCTCCTGGTCGCCACCGTCCGGGCCATGCAGATGGAGACCGTCGACAAGTCGCTCGTGCTGATCCTGGCCGCGATCGTGCTCGTCGGCTGCATCACCATCTGGTGGCGCTTCGACAGCGTGCTGCAGAAGCGCAAGGAGGAAAAGGCCGCTCAGGTCCAGGCCGAGTTCGAGCACCTCGAAGCCGAGCCGACCGCGGGTGGTTTCCCTGTGCCGCCGCTCGACCTGCCGCACTACCACGGGGTAGAGCGCAAGGAGGTTCCCAGTGGGACTAACTGATTGGCTGAATCCCGTCAAGGGGTTCGGCGTGACCTTCCACACCATGTTCAAGAAGGTCGAGACGGTCAACTACCCCGAGGAGAAGAAGCCCACTGCTCCGCGTTTCCACGGCCGGCACCAGCTCAACCGCTGGCCCGACGGCCTGGAGAAGTGCGTCGGCTGTGAGCTCTGCGCCTGGGCCTGTCCGGCCGACGCGATCTTCGTCGAGGGTGCGGACAACACCGACGAGGAGCGGTTCTCGCCGGGCGAGCGCTACGGGCGCACCTACCAGATCAACTATCTGCGGTGCATCCTGTGCGGCCTGTGCATCGAGGCCTGCCCCACCCGCGCGCTGACCATGACCAACGAGTACGAGCTCGCCGACTCCAGCCGCGAGAGCCTCATCTACACCAAGGAGATGCTCCTCGCGCCGCTCGGTCCCGGCATGGAGCTCCCCCCTCACCCCATGCGTCTGGGTGAGACGGAAGAGGACTACTACCGGCTGGGACGTAACAATGGGTGAGACCATCACGTTCTGGGTGCTGGCCGTCGTCTCGGTCTCCGCCGCCCTCGGACTCGTCTTCAGCCGCAAGGCCGTCTACTCGGCCCTCATGCTGGGCGTCGTCATGCTGTCCCTCGCGGTGCTCTACGCCGTCCAGGACGCTCCCTTCCTCGCCGCGGTGCAGATCATCGTCTACACCGGCGCGGTCATGATGCTCTTCCTGTTCGTGCTGATGCTGGTCGGCGTGGACTCCGCCGACTCGCTGGTCGAGACGATCAAGGGGCAGCGCTTCTGGGCGACCATCGCGGGCCTGGGCTTCGCCGCCCTGCTCGCCCTGGGAGCCGGCAACATGGTCTTCGCCCCGGCGAAGGGCGTCGGCGGCGCCGTACAGGAGGCGGGCGGCAACGTCCCGGCCCTGGCCCAGCTCATCTTCACCAGGCACGTCTTCGCCTTCGAGGTCACCTCGGCGCTGCTGATCACCGCCGCGCTCGGCGCGATGGTCCTGGCCCACCGCGAGCGGGTCCGCCCCAAGGCGACCCAGCGCGACCTGGCCCGCGCCCGGTTCACCGGCCCGCAGCCGTCGCCGCTGCCCGGACCGGGCACCTACGCGCTGCACAACGCCATCGACATGCCGGCGCTGCTGCCCGACGGCTCGGTCTCGCCCAAGTCGATCAACCGGGTGCTCGCCCGGCACGACCAGGAGGACGGCGTCAGGCCGACCGACCCGGCGAAGGCCGCGCTCGTCAAGCAGGTCATCGACAAGGACGTCGCCGTCGAGGAAGACGTCGCCGCGACAGAAGCGGCTCATCAGGAGGACGCCAAGTGACCACTCACTACCTGGTGCTCTCCGCGCTGCTGTTCGCGATCGGTGGCGCCGGCGTGCTGGTGCGGCGGAACGCGATCGTGGTGTTCATGTGCGTGGAGCTCATGCTCAACGCCTGCAACCTCGCGTTCGTCACCTTCGCCAGGCAGCACGGCAACCTGGACGGCCAGCTCATCGCGTTCTTCGTGATGGTGGTGGCCGCGGCCGAGGTCGTGATCGGCCTTGCCATCATCGTGATGATCTTCCGAACCCGCAGGTCCGCGTCGGTGGACGACGCCAACCTGCTGAAGTACTAAGAGGTGGCCGGTGCAATCTCCTGTTGAGATCGTCCAGCACTCCGGTGGAGTGATCGGGGTCTCCTGGCTGATGATCGCGCTGCCGCTGCTCGGGGCCGCGATCCTGCTGCTCGGCGGACGCCGTACCGACCGCTGGGGCCACCTCCTCGGTGTCGCCATGTCGCTGGCCGCCTTCGTGGTGGCCGTCGTCTCCTTCGTCGAGATACTCGGCCTGCCCGAGTCGGAGCGCCGCCGGGGTATCGAGCTCTACCAGTTCATCCCCGGCATCGCCGACATGGGGCTGCTGATCGACCCGTTGTCGATCAGCTTCGCCCTGCTGATCACCGGTGTGGGCTCGCTGATCCACATCTACTCGGTCGGCTACATGTCGCACGACCCCGACCGGCGCCGGTTCTTCGCCTACCTGAACCTGTTCGTCGCGGCGATGCTCCTGCTGGTGCTGGCCGACAACTACGTCGCCCTGTTCATCGGCTGGGAGGGCGTGGGTCTCGCGTCCTACCTGCTGATCGGGTTCTGGCAGTTCAAGCCGACCGCGGCGGCCGCCGCCAAGAAGGCGTTCATCGTCAACCGCGTCGGCGACTTCGGCCTGCTGATCGCGATCTTCACGGTCTGGACCACGTTCGGCTCGGTCGCCTTCGGCGACCTCTCCGGCGCCACCGTCAGCGGGGCGATCGACTCCGGCGCCACCTCGCAGGGCACGATCACCGCGATCGGCCTGCTGCTGCTCCTCGGCGCCTGCGGCAAGTCGGCCCAGCTCCCGCTGCAGTCGTGGCTGCTGGACGCGATGGAGGGCCCGACCCCGGTCTCGGCCCTCATCCACGCCGCGACCATGGTCACCGCCGGTGTCTACCTGGTCGTCCGGTCCGGCGCGTTCTTCGAGGCCGCCCCGACCGCGCAGCTCGTCGTGACGATCGTCGGCGTGGCCACGCTGCTCGCCGGTGCGATCATCGGTTGCGCCAAGGACGACATCAAGAAGGGCCTGGCGGGCTCGACGATGTCGCAGATCGGCTACATGATGCTCGGCGCGGGCCTCGGCCCGGTGGGCTACGCCTTCGCCATCGCGCACCTGATCACGCACGGCTTCTTCAAGGCCAACATGTTCCTCGGCGCCGGCTCGGTCATGCACGCCATGAACGACGAGGTCGACATGCGCCGCTACGGCGGGCTGTTCTCGGTGATGAAGGTCACCGCGGTCACCTTCATCATCGGCTACCTGGCGATCATCGGCTTCCCGCTGCTGTCCGGTTACTTCACCAAGGACGGCATCATCGAGACGGCCATGGAGCACAACCAGATCCTGGGCTGGCTCGCGGTCGTGGGCGCCGGCATCACCGGCTTCTACATGTCGCGGATGATCTTCATGACCTTCTTCGGCAAGAAGCGCTGGGCCGACGACGCCCACCCGCACGAGTCGCCCTCGGTCATGACCGTGCCGCTGGTCATCCTGTCCATCGGCTCGATCTTCCTCGGTGCCTTCCTGATCCTGGACAACAGGTTCATGAAGTTCCTCGTCCCGGCCGTCGGCGCCCCCGAGGAAATGCCGACGTTCCACTTCGTCAGCACCGCCGGCCTGGCCACGCTCGCGCTGGTCGCCGCCGGCGCCGCGTTCGCGTGGTTCCGTTACGGCGCGGCCGAGGTGCCCCAGGTCGCCCCGCGCGGCTCGTTCCTCACCACGTTCGCCCGCCGTGACCTGTACGGCGACGCCCTGAACGAGACGCTGTTCATGCGCCCCGGCCAGTGGCTGGCCCGGATCGCGGTGTTCGTCGACAACCGCGGCATCGACGGCCTGGTCAACGGGCTGGCCGCGACGATCGGCGGGACCTCCGGGCGGCTGCGTCGCATCCAGACCGGCTACGTCCGGTCCTACGCGTTGTCCATTCTCTTCGGTGCCGCCGTGGTCGTTGGCGCGCTGCTCTACGTAGGGAACATGTGATGCCCTGGCTCTCGATCCTGATGGCCGTGCCCGTGCTGGGCGCGGTCGGGGTCTCCCTCACCAAGAGTGACAAGCTCGCCAAGCAACTGGCCCTCGCGGTCTCGCTGGTCGTGCTGGCGCTGACCGGTGTCATGGCGGCCCAGTTCAACCCGTCCTCGGCGACGCGCTTCCAGTTCGCCGAGGTCTACGACTGGATTCCCCGCTTCGGCGTGCACTACGGCGTCGGCGTGGACGGCATCGCCCTGGTGCTGATCGCGCTGTCGGCGGTGCTCGTGCCGATCGTGATCCTGGCCTCCTGGCACGACGCCGACGGCACCGGGGCCGCGGCCCCGCCCAAGCGTTCTGTGAAGACCTACTTCGCGCTGCTGCTGGTGCTGGAAGCGATGATGATCGGCGTCTTCGCGGCGACCGACGTCTTCCTCTTCTACGTCTTCTTCGAAGCCATGCTGATCCCGATGTACTTCATGATCGGGTCGTACGGCGGCGCCCAGCGGTCCTACGCGGCCGTGAAGTTCCTGCTCTACTCGCTGTTCGGCGGGCTGCTCATGCTGGTCGCGGTGATCGCGCTCTACGTGATCGCCGACAAGGGCACGTTCATGTTCCCCGAGCTGGTGGGGGTCATCCAGGACCCGAACACGCAGAAGTGGCTGTTCCTCGGCTTCTTCATCGCCTTCGCGGTCAAGGCGCCGCTGTGGCCGTTCCACACCTGGCTGCCCGACGCGGCCGCCCAGGCCCCGGCCGGCGCCGCCGTGCTGCTGGTCGGCGTGCTGGACAAGGTCGGCACCTACGGCATGCTCCGCTTCTGCCTGGAGCTGTTCCCGGACGCGGCGAAGTTCTTCACGCCGCTGGTGATCGTGCTGTCGGTCGTGGGCATCGTCTACGGCGCGATCGTGGCGATCGGCCAGACCGACATCAAGCGCCTGATCGCCTACACCTCGATCTCGCACTTCGGCTTCATCGCGCTGGGCGTCTTCGCGATGACCGCGCACGGTGGCGCGGGCGCCACCCTCTACATGGTCAACCACGGCTTCTCGACCGGCGCGCTGTTCCTGATCGCCGGATTCCTGATCTACCGCCGGGGTTCCAGCCAGATCGCCGACTACGGAGGCGTGCAGAAGGTCGCCCCGCTGCTCGCGGGCACCTTCCTGATCGCCGGCCTGTCCGGCCTCTCCCTGCCGGGCCTGTCCTCGTTCGTCAGCGAGTTCATGGTCCTGATGGGCACCTACGAGCGCTACGCCGTCCCGGCGATCATCGCCACGAGCGGTGTGATCCTGGCGGCCATCTACATCCTGTGGATGTACCAGCGCACGATGACCGGTCCCACGGCCGAGTCGGTCAAGGGCTTCACCGACCTGAACATCCGGGAGAGATGGGTGGTGGCCCCGCTGATCGCGGTGATCATCGCTCTCGGTTTCTTCCCCAAGCCGGTGCTCGACGTGATCAACCCCGCGGTGGACCAGACGCTGTCCAACGTTCATGTGGACCAGTTCACCCCAGCCGTCGCTGACAAGAAGGGGGCCGGGCAGTGAACGGCACCATCCAAGCTCCGACGATCGAATACGCGCTGCTCTCCCCGATGCTGATCGTGCTCGGCGCGGCGGTCATCGGCGTGCTGGTCGAGGCGTTCGCGCCCCGATACCTGCGCAAGTCGATCCACGTGCCGCTCACGCTGCTGGCCCTGGTCGGCGCGTTCATCACGACCATCCTCACGGCCCTGAACGGCCTGCCGGACAAGGCCGCCGCCATGGGCGCGATCGCGGTGGACGGCCCCTCCCTGTTCATCTGGGGCATCATCCTCGTGCTGGCCTTCGTCAGCGTGCTGCTGATCAACGACGACGAGCAGTTCGTCGCGCAGGCGTCGGCCGTACCGGGAAGCGCCGACGAGGAGGAGGCGGTCCGCAGCGGGTTCGCCCAGACCGAGGTCTACCCGCTGGTGCTCTTCGCGGTCGGCGGCATGCTGCTCTTCCCCGCCTCCAATGACCTGCTGGTCATGTTCGTGGCCCTTGAGGTCATGTCCCTGCCGCTGTACCTGCTGTGTGGCCTGGCCCGCCGTCGCCGCCTGCTGTCGCAGGAGGCCTCGGTCAAGTACTTCCTGCTCGGCGCGTTCTCCTCGGCCTTCTTCCTGTACGGCATGGCCCTGGTGTACGGCTACGCCGGCTCGATCGAGCTGAAGGCCATCGCCGCCTCGCTCAGCACGGTCACCGGCCAGGACACGCTGCTGTACATCGGCACCGCGATGCTCGGCGTCGGCCTGCTGTTCAAGATCGGTGCGGCGCCGTTCCAGGCGTGGAAGCCCGACGTCTACCAGGGCGCGCCCACCGCCATCACCGCCCTGATGGCCTCCACCGTGCTGGTGGCGGCCTTCGGCGCGCTGCTCCGGGTCTTCTGGGTCGCCCTGGGCGGCCTGGAGTGGAACTGGCAGCCGGTCATGTGGGGCGTCGCGATCCTGACGATGATCGTCGGTGCGGTCCTGGCCATCACCCAGACCGACATCAAGCGCATGCTGGCCTACTCCTCGGTCGCGCACGGAGGCTTCCTGCTCACCGGCGTGATCGCGATCGGCACCTTCGCGCAGAACACCCAGGCCCTGTCGGCCATCCTGTTCTACCTGGCCGCGTACGGCTTCACCACGGTCGGCGCCTTCGCGGTGGTCACCATGGTCCGCGACGCGGGCGGCGAGGCCGGGCACCTGTCCCGGTGGGCCGGCCTGGGCAAGCGGTCCCCGGTGCTGGCGGCCATCTTCGCCTTCTTCCTGCTGGCCTTCGCGGGCATCCCGCTGACGAGCGGTTTCTTCGGCAAGTACGCCGTGTTCGCGGCGGCGGTCTCCGGCGGCGCGCTGCCGTTGGTCATCGTGGGTGTGGTGAGCTCGGCGATCGCCGCGTTCTTCTACGTCCGCGTGATCGTGCTGATGTTCTTCAGCGAGCCGGCCGCCGACGGCCCGACCATCGCCACCCCCACCTTGGGCACCTCGGCTGTGGTCGCTCTGGCGGCAGCGGCTACCGTAGTGCTGGGGATTTTCCCGCAGCCGGTGCTCGACCTTGCGGACCAGGCTGCGTCCGCGCTGTTCATTCGTTAGAGGAGTAAGGCTTCATGGCTGCGCCACCGGTTGTTGATCTTCCGTTCGTCGACGAGCGGTTGGCGCAGGACCTCGCTAGCGGGCTGGCCGAGGTCGAGAAGCTGCTCCGGAGCTCGGTGGAGAGCGAGGACGCCTTCGTCACGGAGGCGTCCAAGCACCTCATCGAGGCGGGCGGCAAGCGGTTCCGGGCCATGCTCGTGCTGCTCGCCGCCCAGTTCGGCTCCCCGGAGGCCCCGGGGGTGGTGCCCGGAGCCGTGGTCATCGAGCTGACCCATCTGGCCACGCTCTACCACGACGACGTCATGGACGAGGCGCCGGTGCGCAGGGGCTCCCCGTCGGCCAACGCCCGCTGGGACAACACCGTGGCCATCCTGACCGGCGACTACCTGTTCGCCCAGGCTTCGGAGATCCTCGCCGACCTCGGCGCCGACGTCATCCGGATCCAGGCCCAGACCTTCTCCCGCCTGGTCCGCGGCCAGATCCGCGAGACCATCGGTCCCCGCCCCGGCGAGGACCACGTGGCCCACTACATCGACGTCCTGGCCGACAAGACCGGCTCCCTGATCGCCACCTCTGGCCGGTTCGGCGCCCTGCTGAGCGGCGCCTCGCCCGAGATCGTCGACCGGCTGACCCGGGCCTGCGAGGCCATCGGGGTGGGCTGGCAGCTCGGCGACGACCTGCTCGACGTCGCCTCCGACTCGGTCGAGTCCGGCAAGACGCCCGGCACCGACCTGCGTGAGGGCATCCGCACCCTGCCGGTGCTGTACGTCCTGTCCTCCGACGCCCCCGAGGACGCCCGCCTGCGCGAGCTGCTGGCCGGCCCGGTGGCCGAGGACGACGTCGCCGAGACCCTGCGCCTGCTGCGCGCGAACCCGGCCATGGTCCGGGCCCGCGCCGAGCTGGTCGCCTGGGTCGACCGGGCCCGTGCGGACCTGTCGGGCCTCCCCGACATCCCCGCCCGCGCCGCCTACCTGGCCCTCTGCGACTACGTCGTAGAGCGCTCCGGCTGACCTCCCCGGAGGAGGCCGCGCTCTTTCCCCGGGACGGCCGGCGGTCGCGACGGCTCTTCTCAGACGGTCACGGTCTCCAGCGTCGTACGGCGGGCCTCACGGGCGGCACGGAGGCTGTCCCAGGTGAAGACCGACAGGGCCAGCCAGACGATGGCGAATCCGGCCCAGCGGCTGGGCGGCATGACCTCGTGGACGACGAACACCCCGACGAGGAACTGCAGCACCGGGGCGATGTACTGGAGCAGGCCGAGCGTGGTGAGCGGCACCCGGATCGCGGCGGACGTGAAGAAGAGCAGCGGAACGGCGGTGATCACACCGCCCCCGGCCAGCAGGAGGGCGTGCCCCGCGCCCAGGCTCCCGAAGGTGGCGCCGCCCTGCCCCTCCAGGTAGACCATGTAACCGAGCGCGGGCAGCAGCAGCACCAGCGTCTCGATGGTCAGGCTCTCCGCGGCGTTCACCTGTGCGATCTTCTTGACCAGGCCGTAGGTGCCGAAACTGACGGCCAGCACCAGGGCGATCCACGGCAGTCGGCCGTAGTCGAGGGTGAGGACGACGACGGCCAGGGTGCCCAGCCCGACCGCGCCCCACTGCCACGGCCGCAGGCGCTCCTTGAGCAGGAAGACGCCGAATAGCACGCTGACCAGGGGGTTGATGAAGTAGCCGAGCGCGCTCTCCACCACATGCCCGGTGTTCACGGCATAGATGTAGACGCCCCAGTTGACCGTGATGATCGCGGCGCCCAGGGCGAGGAGGCCGACCTTCTTGGGGGTGCGCATGAGCTCGCGGAACCAGGACCAGTGGCGTCGCACCGCGAGGATGGCGACGACGGCGACCAGGGACCAGGCGACGCGGTGGGCCAGGATCTCCACGGCGCCGGAGGGCTTCAGGAGTGGCCAGTACAGCGGGAACAGGCCCCACATGGTGTAGGCGGCGATGCCGTACAGGACTCCACGGCGCGATTCAGGCATGTCACCTATTTTGACTGCTTACGAAATTTAACACAAATTAGTGATTCTTGTCTGACTGTTAAGGGGTACTAACGGGAACACCTGAGCCCGCCGGATGGTTGCCTCTGTCAGAAAGTGTCAGGAGGAGGTTCGCAATGGGCTGGCTGTTCGGCAAGGACAAGACTTCCATGGTGTCCCCGGAGAACGCGCTCCCGGGTCGGGACACAGGCATGGCGGTGCCCGCGCGTCACGCGGTCCTCGACGCCCCGCTGGCTCCGCCGTACCCCGAGGGGAGCGAGATTGCCGACTTCGGCCTCGGCTGTTTCTGGGGCGCCGAGCGCAAGTTCTGGCAGACCCCCGGCGTGGTGTCGACCTCGGTCGGCTACGCGGGAGGCTACACCCGGAACCCGACCTACGAAGAGGTCTGCAGCGGCCAGACCGGCCACACCGAGGTCGTCCGCGTGGTCTTCGACCCGTCCAAGGTGTCCTACGAGGAGTTGCTCCGCGTCTTCTGGGAGGCCCACGACCCCACCCAGGGCATGCGCCAGGGCAACGACGTCGGCACCCAGTATCGCTCGGCCGTCCACTTCCACTCGCCCGAGCAGGAGAAGTCCGCTCTGACCTCGCGTGACGCCTACCAGAAGGTGCTCACCGAGTCCGGCTACGGCAAGATCACCACCGAGATCGTCCCCGCCGGCGACTACTTCTTCGCGGAGGACTACCACCAGCAGTACCTTTTCAAGAACCCGGGCGGCTACTGCGGGATCGGCGGCACCAACGTCAAGCTAGGTGACCCATCCGAGTGGGCCGCCTGCCAGACGGGCCTGGTCCCGACCGAGGAATAGCACCGAGCTTCGCTTACATCTTTCGCGCCCGGCTTCTGGGCGCGGACCGTGTCCGTCCGCGCGACTTCGTCGTCGCCCTTCGGACGGTCGGCATCGAACACTTCGTGGCAGGCGCCGGTGTCGACGCGGCAGACTCTCCGGCCTGGTGTTCGACTTCGGGGAGCGGTCGAGAGTGCTGGAGCCTCCGGGCGACGGTCGGCCTGCTCGGAGATCTCGTTCGCCCGTCGGGCATGGAGCTCATGCGGTCGGCAGGAGGCTCAGTGGCTTCGATGCTTTGCCCTCCTTGGCTGCGACATCGGATCACCGGGCAAGTTGTTCGGTTCGTTTTTTTCGGCTGAAGCGAACAAAGTAGATTGATTTTGTTCGGTACAGTTATATCGACTCAGCCGAACAAAATCATGGGAGAGCCGGTGTCAGGACCGGGCAGGCCGTCCAGGGCGACTGTGTATCAACGCCTCGACGAGGCCGTTCGAGAACTCCGCGACCGCTTGGGCGGACTGCCTTCGCCCGCTGAGGCGGAGGACATCTGGTCTGACATCTGGCACCAGGAGGCGCACAACAGCACTGCGATCGAGGGCAACACGCTTGTGTTGCAAGAGGTGGAGAAGCTTCTTGAGGAGGGCAGGGCGGTAGGCGCGAAGCCTCTCAGGGACTACATGGAGGTGAGAGGGTACGGCGACGCCGCGAAGTGGGTGTATGGGCAGGCGCTGGAGCCGGGGGACTGGCAGAACGGAGATCTCACCACGCTCCAGGAGATTCGTCAGATACACCACAGTGCCATGTCGCTTGTGTGGGCTGTGGATCCCCATCCGCATGCCACCCCCGCCGAAGGCCCGGGGAACTTTCGGCAGCATGAGATCGCCAAGTTCCCGGGAGGCATGAAGCCGCCGTCATGGCCGGAAGTCGACTCCAAGATGCGGGACTGGGTAAAGATCGTCGATGGCCTTCGCAGCGAGTCCGAGGAGCCCCTCCCTGAACGCTTGGCCCACGTTCACAACCGGTTCGAACAGATACACCCGTTCCTCGACGGCAACGGACGGACGGGCCGTTTGGTGCTCAACTTGATACTCGGCAGGATTGGATATCCACCAGCGATCATCTACAAGCGCGACCGCGACAAGTACCTTCAGGCGATGCGCCGAGCCGACAATGACGAGTTCGGCCCGTTGGGTGAACTCATCGCACGCAGCGTGACGACGAATCTGTATCGCTTCGTCATGCCGGCGGTGGCCGGTCCGGTCAAGCTTGTCCCCCTGCCTGCCCTCGCGACACGCGACGTCACCGAAAACGCCCTCCGGATGGCTGCAGCACGGGGGCGCCTTCGTGCGGTCAAGGGCGACGACGGCATGTGGCGCAGCAGCAAGAAGTGGGTGAACGACTACCTCAGGTCAAGGCACCGCAGGTCGTGATGCATCTGCCATGGCAGAAAGCAGCCTGAGTGGCAAGACCGCACCAACAGCCTCTCTTCTACCTCAATGGTTACTGGGGCATCGGTGGCACGGGCGTCTCCTGCCCGGTGGGCATCGCGCCTGCCGGAGAGTGAACCGAGACCCCCTGCGAGGTCTTGGTCCGCCGGCAAGACATGGGAACTGCCTCTCGTGTGACGGGCCGGTCGCTGGCCGCCTGTTAGCGGAGAGATCAACCGGATTCCAGGCAGTGTCCACGTCAGGAAGTGCGGAGACGGATCTTCCTGGTACCGGGAGCCCGGCCGTGTGATGACTTACAACTTGGGCTCCTTCGTGACAGCACCGGATGTCTTACCGGGACTCGAGTGCTGTCACGAGATCGGCGGCGAGGAGGGATGTTGACAGGGCTACAGTCTCCGGTTCGCCGATTCCTTCTTCTGCGCGTCCGGCCATGCTTGCGCCGAGCGCGTCCGGCCCGGTTGCGAACAAGGTGACGAGATACTCGAAGGCTTGATTTGTGATCTCACTGCTTACGGGCTCTCGGCGTAGGACGCTGAAGGTGGAGGCCAGGTCGGCGGTGTCCGTGTCGATCAATATGCGGTAGGCGTCATGGGCATCTTTGTCGTTTAGCCGGTGTGGGAGGACGGCCCGTTCTGCGATCTTGTGGAGTTTGGCAATCAGTAATGCCGCAGGCCCGGCGACCCTGACTTGATACGTGCGTGTATCGGACTTGTCGAGGGCGGCGACGTCCACGATCGTATTGTCGATGAGAGTGGCTTCGAGACCTCGAGCTCGCCGGGTAGCACGGCGATCATGTGGCGGGATGCGAGCTCCTCGTGTGTTCTTCGTCCCTGGGCCTGCAAGAGCTTCGGGCACCATTAGGTCGACAGGTATGCCTTCGGCATTCAGCCATGCGCCAGGCTGTCCATCGAGAGGGTCACGGTAGAACCCCGCGCGGCTCATGGACTCCTCCACGCGCGGATCGTCTGCGAGTAGCCTTGGGTCGAGTGCGAGATCGCTGTCCTTGGTCGTTTCAGCGAGAGCGACGGGACTTCTTGCGGTACGCAGGTAGATGGCCTGCGCGCCGATCACGATCACTGCGTCTCGGTGGGCGTCCAGTGCACCCAGAGCATCAAGAAGAGCGGATCGCGAGCGGCTGAGGATGTCGCCGCTAGCTACGCCAGGAAGATTCATTCCGCGTCATCCATTCAATGAGTGCTTCGGCTTCGGACGGGCTGCGTCCAGGACCTGTCATCAAATCGACGGCGACCTGAGCCGGTGCCGCGATCGTAAGACCGGAAGCGGCTTGCAAGGTGCGAGTGAAGACGACGTCGATTTGTGGCTCGGCCAACATCACGTTTGCTCCGGCATCAGCAGGACGAAGATCCCATAGCTGCGCAACCTGCTCGGCGTTCGCCGTGTAGATCATCGCGGAGCGCGCAGGTGCATAAGGGGCCCACTCGACAGCGGCCAGGGTGCCGGTCACGGCATACTGAACGGCGCTTCCTGCCCCTCGCTCCATGAGATTGGACAGACCTCTTGGCGCTATCCAGCGTGTGACACGGCTATTGCGCACGAACCCGTAGTCCTCACTCCAGCGCCTCAGCAGTGCAACCCAGTCGGGTATGGCCACTGCGCCCGCACTGTTCCGCGTCGCAAGGTCCTCGCTTTCAAGGAACTCGATCACCCGGTAGGTCGACCCAGTGGAGACGTCGGCGAAATCGACCAGTTGGCGAATCGTCCACGATCTGTCGTGGTCCAGCAGTGCGCGCACGACTTTTGCCGCAGGAGCGCCTTTCAAGGTTCCGCGTGGCCTGCCGGGGCCGCGCCACGGGTCACGCTCAGCCCCTCGGTCCGTGACGTACAGTCCGGGCCGAGATACGTTCAGATGTATGTTCCCGGTCGTGTCGATGTAGGACAAGCCTGAATCGGAGAGCTGCTTACGCACGGGCGGCGACAAGTACCTGGCGACGACAACCCCACGATTTCTGGAGGTCGTGAGCGTGAAGTCCTTCAGCTGCTCGTGCAGCGTAGCGATGTCACGTCTTTCCACCAGGCGCTTGGCTTCGACCACCAGCGTGACCGTGGTCCCGTCTGGTGCCGCCACCTCCCATAGCGCGTCGTGACGAGCATCGACGGTCTTGTCGCTGAGCGATCGGACGCTCCACCCAGTCGGCAACCGATCGGACAGCACCGCCATCCCGGCCTGTAGAACGGTGGTCTCGTTCTGGGGCGCCCACGGCACCTCCATCGGCCCTCCAGCTTTCTCGCGTTCAGGAAAAACCTTATCTCCGCCGACGGCGGAGAGTGGTCATTTCCTGAACAGCTGTTGCGTGGCGTCTCCAACGCGCGGCCACCGGGTGGCCCCGAATGGGAGCCGACCTATCTGTGGGTGTCCTCTGACGCCCCCGCTGTCCGCGTAAGTTGCTGCGCGAAGCGAAGTGCTACCAACCAGCAGTACTTCTTCAAGAACCCGGGCGGCTACTGCGGGATCGGGGGCACCGACGTCAAGTTGGGTGACCCGTTCGGATGGGGTGCCTGTCGGACGGGCCTGTTTCGACCGGGGAGTGGCTTCACGGATCTCGCCGTACGGCTCACGCTCAACTCCTGGGCGTGAGCCGTCCTGCTGTCCGGCCCCGGTTCGGTGGGCGGGAGGCGTGTGAGAAGCGGTCAGGTCGAGGGGGGTGCCATTGGGGGTGTACGGATACTTCAAGGACGACGGCGTGGGCGTCGTCGGCGTCGACGAGGTGTTCTTCCATGGCGGGGCCGGTGATGGCCAAATGGTGGCGGTGCAACCAGCCGAACAGGTCTTGCCCGGCGCGGACCACGTCTGTGGAGGGCGGGACGTACGCGCCAGTTGCCCGATCCGCCACATTCTGGCTCCTGTCCCCGTCATGTTGACTTTGCCCCTGCGGCAAGGGCCTACCGTCACCGTCCATGACCGGTTCGAACCCTCGGGCCCGGCTTACCGGTGTCCTGCTGTTGACCTCGTTGGCGGCCATGGTCGCCGGTGTGGCCATCGTGGTGCCATCGGGGTTGACCTTGAATTGGGCCGACGGCGGCGCTGGAACAGCTCGGGTACGCCCTCCACCTGCCGATCATGATCTGGTACGGGGCGCTGGGCTGGCGGTACCTGCGTAACCGGTGACCGGCGCCCGTGAATCCGGACGTCCTTCTGCCTGGGCAGCTCTGAGCGAGGCGCCGAGGGCGCCGCTGGAGGTTTCTGCGTGAGCCCGAAACGCGGCGATCGGGTTACGGCGCCACTGCCGGCCGACGAGTGGGACGTGCGGTTCGGTGCCGGCGACGCGGTCAGGGGAGACGTGCGGTTCGGTACCGGCGACGCGGTCAGGGGATAGGAAGAACCGTGCCGTCATGCCTTGGCCGATACGCGCCGATGTTTCGAGGTGCTGCGTGCTGATCCCCGTTCACGCTCAAGCCATGACCGCCGGCGTCGCCTACGCGGCGATCTCGCGCCGCATCGTCACAATGGCGAGGACCTGGAGCAGCGGGAATCCGAGGTCACCAGCGGCGGACGTGTCCGCTACGCCGCCGATGACGTCTCTCGCACTGTCCGGGGGGCCTACGCATCGCCCCGACACCCGAAGGACACCGGCTAGTCGGTGCCGGTGGGGAGGGAGAGGCCGGCGTAGACCTGGTTGAGGGCGGTGGGCAGCAGGGCTTGGGCCGTGGTTTTGCCGTCGGGCGACAGGGTCAGGTTCGTCCAGATGACGAGCGTGACCTCGTTGTCCGGGTCGTGGCCGATGAAGGAGTTGAAGCCGGGCAGTTCACCGCCGTGGTAGTACATCGAGGCGTTCGGGCCGAAGCGCTGGTAGGCGATGCCGTACCCGTATTTCTTCCCGCCGGGAGCGGCCGGGTCCTCGGCTTGCGGGCTGTGGAGCCATTGCTGCTGGAACGCGGGATTGAGGACCTTGCCCGTCACGAGAGCCCGGATCCAGGTGGCCAGGTCGTCGGCGGTGGAGATGACGCCTCCGGCGGCGGTGGCGTAGGAGGGGTTCTGGTGGGTGTAGTCCATCGGCCGGAGCTTTCCGGACCGGGCCGCCGCCTGCACGTCGGCGGGGTAGGGCCGGTCGACCAGCGCGTAGGCCGATCCGCCGTACATGTAGCCGTGTGAATAGGGGGTGGGGAGGGACAGGTCGTCGGCGGCGGGCAGCGAGGTCCCCGCCAGTCCGAGCGGGGCGAACAGCCGGTCCCGGAACTGCTGGGCCAGCGGGCGACCGCCCGCCTTCTCGGCGACGAGGCCCAGCAGCGCGTAGTCGGTGTTGCTGTACTCGTAGGACGCGTCGGGTGCGAAGTTCGGCGGGCGCCGGAACGCGATGTCCAGCATCGCCTGCGGCGTCACGGCCTTGCCCGGGTCGGCGTCCATGGTCGCCGCGAGTTCGGGTGCGTTGGTGTAGTTGTAGAGTCCGCTGCGCATTTTCAGCAGCTCGGCGATGGTGATGTGTTCGCCGTTGGGCACTCCGGGAACGTAGGCGGACACCGGGTCGCTCAGCCGGAGTCTGCCGTCCTGGGCGGAGAGCATGATCAGCGCCGAGGTCATGGTCTTGGTGTTGGAGGCGATCCGGAAGTGGTCGCCCGTGGTGGGCGGTCTGGCCGTCCCCAGCTCGGTTGTGCCGACGGTCGCCCGGAAGGTTCCCTGCGGGGTGCGGAGCAGGACCAACGCGCCGGGAACCATGAGCTTCTTCGCCGCACGCTCGACGGCGGACTGGAACACGGCCGGATCGATGGGCTTCAGCGCCGGCGGAGTGAGGCCGGAGGCGCTCGCCGTCGGCGCAGGTGTGGCCGACGCGTCGGAGAGGGCCGTGAGACTCGCCCCTGAGGGCAAGGTGCAGCTCGCGATCAGCAGGGCTGCACCCGGTGCCAGCAGAGCCATGCGGCGGGCGGTACGCGACGCCCCGAAACCGGCTCCCATCCGGCGCACACGGTGCGGCCCGTCGTCAGCTCGGGAATTCCTCATGCCGGCATCACAGCCCCCGCGCTCGGCGGTCCAGTACCGCGGCCAGGGTGATACGAAAAGTGATGCAGCACGACCGCAGAGGCTAAAACGACCGCAGAGGCTAAAAGGGAATAAGGGTCACAATTTTATCATCCTTCGACACGGCGGTCGGAAGCGTGGATCCGGTGGCTCAGACCGCGATGACGACCTTCCCCGGCACGTGCCCCTCTTCCGTGTATCTGATGGCGGCCGGGATCTCCTCGAACGGATAACAGCGGTCGATGACCGGAGTGACCCTGCCGTCCTCGATGAAATCGGTCAGCGTCATCAGGTTCTGTCTGTTCTTCACGCATCGGACCACGTCCGCGATGACCGTTCGCTGGGACACGAACAGCGACATCGCGAGGGCCGAGACCACGTGGCCAACGGGTTGTATCCATCGGCTGCCCGGCCCGCCGACGACGACGTAGGTCCCCTTGGGCGTCAGCACCCGCCGGCACGCCGGTCCCGAGCGGCTTCCCGCGATGTCCAGCAGCAGGTCGTAGCGCTGTCCATGCCGCGTGAAATCCTCTTTGGTGTAGTCAATGACCTCATCCGCGCCGATCGACCGGACCAGATCGACATTCCGTGCGCTGCAGACGCCGGTGACCTCCGCGCCGAACGCCTTGGCGATCTGCACGGCGAACGTGCCCACGCCTCCCGAGGCCCCGTTGATGAGAACTTTCTGTCCCGGCTGAATCCGTCCTCCGTCGCGCAGGCCCAGCAGGGCTGTGCCGGCCGCCATCGGCACCGCCGCCGCCTGCTCGAACGACAGGTTCTTCGGTTTGGGCGCCAGCTCGCTTTCCCGGACGCAGGCGTACTCGGCGAAGCCGCCCTGTTTGGGCATCGCGAACACCTCGTCGCCGGGGCGGAACTCCGTCACGTCCTTGCCGACCGCCTCGACCTGTCCCGCGATGTCGGCGCCCAAGATGTTGATCTTCGGCTTGCGTAGTCCGGGACCGCCGCCCATCAGCCGCGCGATGCGCGGCTCCCCTCTCATGAGGTGCCAGTCATAGGGCTGGACGGAGGTGGCGCGTACCCGGACCAGCACCTCGTCGTCGCCGGGCACGGGCTTGTCGATGTCGGTGAGATCCAACACGTCGGGTGAGCCGTACGAGCGCAGGACGAACGCCTTCATCACATTCTCCTCGTCCACCGCGGGTACGGGTGCAGCCGTGCCGCGGGTTCTGTCGGGGGCCGTCACACTCACAGATCGATGTCGTGGCCCGCGTCGATGAGGCGGAGGTATCGCCGACCGGATGGCGGCAAACGTGTCCCGAGCCACGAAATCAGCGTAGAAAGCCTGAGCAAAGGACTCATCAGCCGAAAGTACGCCTGATTGGTGGATGATCGGCCGGCTCGGATCAGGCCGTTCTACCGATGAGCCGCCGCCGTCTCAGCCGCCACGATCGGGTCATGACCGATGAGAGCCTGACAGGACACCCCCGGTCCCCGCGGTCGCCGCGGAGCGGCCGGCCGGCGGATGACCGGAACACGGCAGGAAGTTCCGCCGCAGCCTCCTCCACCAGGGCAGATTGGCTCGTGCCCGCCGCGCTGATCGTGCTCGGCGCCGTTCCCGTGATCGCCGGTGCCGTCCGCCTGACCGAGCTGACGGGCGGCGCGGAGATCACGCCGGAGAACGCACGGTTCTTCGCGGTGCCCCTGCCCGTGGTGCTGCACATCCTCAGCGCCGTCCTGTACGGCGTGCTGGGGGCCTTTCAGTTCGCCCCCGGGTTCCGCCGCCGGAGGCCCGGCTGGCACCGCGTCGCCGGGCGGGTCCTGGTCCCGTGCGGACTCGTCGTAGCGCTTTCGGGGCTGTGGATGACCCTGCTCTATCCTCGTCCGGCCGGTGACGGTGATCTCCTCGCCGGCTTCCGGCTCCTGTTCGGCTCGGCCATGGTCCTGTGCATCGTTCTCGGTTTCTCCGCGATCCGGCGGCGGGACATCGCCCGGCACCGCGCCTGGATGATCCGCGGTTATGCGATCGGCCTGGGTGCGGGTACCCAGGCGCTGACCCACCTGCCCTGGTTCCTGATTTTCGGCACACCTGGAGAGTTCCCCAGAGCGCTGCTCGTGGGCGCGGGCTGGGTGATCAACCTCGCCGTGGCCGAATGGATCATCCGTGGGCGATCGGCCGTCCGGCCCCGTACCCGCCTCAGTTCTTGACGCGGTTGGTCTCATAGGCCCACATGGCGATCTCGACGCGGTTGCGGGCACCGAGCTTGGCCATCAGGCTGGCGATGTGGGACTTGACGGTGCTGAGAGAGATGTAGAACTCGTCGGCGATCTCGCTGTTGGTCCGTCCGCGTGCCACGGTGGCCAGGATCTGTTCTTCCCGGTCCGTGAGCGTCTCGACGGGTTTCGCCGGCGGTGAGACGGGCCCGGAGCCGGCGAAGGCGCTGAGCAGCCGTGCGGTGATGCTCGGGGCTATGAGCGCGTCGCCGTTGGCGGCGGCGTGGATGGCCTGGGAGAGCATCTCGGCGCCGGCGTTCTTGAGCAGAAAACCCCGGGCGCCGGCTCGCAGGGCGGCGTAGACGTAGTCGTCGAGGTCGAAGGTGGTGATGACGACGACGGCGAGCGGGTCGGCGACGTTCGGTCCGGCCAGGGAGCGGGTGGCCTCGATGCCGTCAAGGCCGGGCATGCGGATGTCGAACAGGCACACGTCGGGGCGCAGGCGCCGCGCCAGCTCCACGGCTCGCCGTCCGTCGGCGGCTTCGCCGACGACCTCGATGCCAGGTTGGGCGTCGAGGATCATCACGAGCCCGGTGCGGGCGATCTCCTGGTCGTCGGCGACGATCACTCGGATGCTCATGTCGCCGCCCCGCTTCGGGGCAGTACGGCGGTCACGGTCCAGCCCCGGTCGGGGTTGGGGCCGGCTTCGCAGGTGCCGCCGAGCAGGTCGGCGCGTTCGATCATGCCGATGAGCCCGTATCCCGGCGGTGCGGCCGGGCGTATGGGGCTGCCGTCGCCGTCGTCGCTGACGCGCAGGTGCACCGATGTGTCGTCGGCGGTGACGCGGACCTCGATGCGGGTGGCGTGACGGGCGTGTCGCTGGGCGTTGGTGACCGACTCCTGGGCGAGGCGGTAGATCGCGGCCTCGACCGACGGGGGGAGGCTGTCGAGGTCGCCGGAGATCTCCACGTCGACAGCGGGGCCGGAGCGCCCTCGGCTCGCGAGCTGTTCGAGATCGGTGACGCGTCGGCCGGGCGCCAGGTCCGCGGGTTGGTCCCGGCGCAGGATGCGGACCATGGCGCGCATCTCGTCGAGGGCGCGTGCCGCCTCGACCTCGATCACGCGGAGCGCGTCGGTGGCCGCGTTCGGTCGCGACTCCGACGTGGCGAGGCCCGCCTGGGCGCGGATCGCCATCGCCGAGACGTGATGGGCGACGGTGTCGTGCAGGTCGCGGGCAAGCTGTTCGCGTTCGAGCAGCTTGATCTGGTCGAGCTCGCGCGTCCTCGCCCTGGCCCGGTAGCGGAGCGCTCCGCCCAGGGCGATGGCCGAGAACATGACGGCGAACGCGCCGACCATGTCGCCGGGGGTGAGGCGGCCGAAGAGCAGCGAGAGGGAGACCGCGACGATCATGATCGTCAAGCCGAGCGTGACCCCGCGTCCCGACCCCCACCGGAACAACGAGTACACCAGGATCAGCAGGTACGTCATCGTGTACGTCTCTGCGGAGTCGCCGCCCGTCAGCAGCGGGGCCAGGCTCGTGGTGGCGAAGGCGATCGCGACCATCGGCAGCGGCCTGGTCCGGCGCCACAGCAACGTGGGCACCAGGCCGACGGTGACGATCACCGAGACGGCCCGCCACGGAAGATCCGGCCGGAGAAGCCCTTCGAGCACCGCGACCGGCACGAGCACCCCCACGAGCACCCAGTCCCGCCATACCCGCGGCGGCGGGTTGGGGGGACTGGGCTCGTCCCACACGGAGCGAAGAAGGGAGGGCACGTGAACATGGTACGAGAGCCTGTGCCGCTCGGGGCGGCCCAGAAAACAGGGACGCACCCTCCGCCGACACGCAGGAAAGCCGGCGTGCGGGAAACGGGTCGTCTCCCGAGGCGCACCGCCATCAAGAGAGGTGAACATGCGTCGGCTGAGCCGCGACGACTGGGAGTCCTCTGTCGGCGCCCCCTTCCTGGAAACGGTCAGATCTCGGCCGCTTGTCCGACTCAAGATTGAAAAGAGGGAGAGCCGGTGAGGTGGGAGCAGGGGCGCGCTGTCCTTGAGGGCATGCTCGGCCGTGGCGAGATCGAAAAAGTGGCGGCGAGCCGTGCACAGGCAGGCGGCGAGCCGTGCACAGGCAGAGGAGTTGCTGTCTCAGGCCCGGAAACACATGGCGACGGCTCGCCTTGCGATGGAATCGGATCCGATCGGCGCGTACCAACTGCTCTCCGACGCGGCGCGCAAGGCACTGTGCGCCGTACTGGAGAACCAGGGCGACGAGCGGTTGCGGTACCGCGGCGAAAGTGATCATGGTGGGGGTGTTCCCCTCGTCGGGTGTTCTCGGGCCGGTTCGCAGGACGCCGGCGGCTCCGCCCGGCACTCCTTCGGAACCTCACCGTTCTCGACGGGCCAGACGATGCCCGTCGCCGCCGGCAGCCGGCCGCGCGCGCTGTCATGAGCACGCGGCGGCTGTCGGACCGGATCCGGGGCCCGGCCGGCGGCCCCGCCGGGACCGAAAACCTATTATCGTAAATAAAGGTCCGTTGATACAGTTGGGTGGTAATTCCCGTGGGGGGCTCGCCGCGTAATACGCGGGCTCCCGGTCGGACCGGGATCCATTGCGCGGACATCGACGTGCCCTGCGTATTCCAGAGCAGCTCATCCGTGAGGGAACCAGCCAGTGACAGGCGGTCGCAGAGATCTCATGCAGGCGGAATTTCCATCGACCGGCCATATTCTTGAGATCGCCTGCGACGAGTCCGGCTCGGAGGGCGGGAAGCTCATCGGCGGAAACACCGATGTCTTCGCACACGCCGGTGTGCGGTTGAGCGCCGAATCGGCGGCGGAGTGCATCCGGGAAACACGCGACAGAATAAGATCTCCGGCCACGGAGTACAAAGCCAATCATCTGCTCCGCGAGAAGCATCGGCCGGTCCTCGAATGGCTACTCGGGCCGTTGGGGCCAATTTACGGGAACGCGCATGTCTATCTGATCGACAAGACGTTCTTCGCCGTCGGCAAGGTCGTCGACCTGCTCGTCGGAGAGGTCGTCTACGCGGCGGACACGGCTCCGCGCCGGGACCGGCAGGCTGAGGCCATGGCTGTCACCCTGTATCGCGAAGGGCGGCGCGCGTTCGGGCGTGAACGGTGGAACGCCTTTCTGGAGTCGTTCAATGACCTGATGCGCGCCAGGACGTCTGCCGACGCGTTCTTCCGTACGGTGGACGTCCTGGGCCTCGCCGGCGCAGGCGGCCGGGTCGGAGAAATCATGGAGCTGCTGAGGCGGGCCAGGCCGCACGCCGACTCCTTCCGGGCGCGGCTTCTCGACGATCCGAAGATGATGCCGGCGCTGGACCCGCTGATCCCGGCCATCGTCCAGGCCGTCGTCCGCTGGGGTGAAGGCGGGAACCCCGTTTCCATCGTTCACGACGAGCACAACGCGTTGACGGACAAGCGCATCGCACAGCTCAAGGAGATGTTCGGCGCGTCGCATCCCAACGGTCTCCGTCATGCGCCCACGGGTCGGCTGACCGGCCTGCGGCTCGTCGACTCACGCTCGGATCCACGGGTCCAGGTCGCCGACTTCCTGGCCGGGGTGGCACGGAAGATAGCGTCGGACGAACTCAACGATCGAGGCGACGCGGACCTCGTTGCGTTACTACGTCCATATGTGGATCCATCCTCGGTCTGGGGGGATGACCGAAGCTGGTCCCTGCTGGGACCCCCACCGGGCGCCCGGTCGTGAAGATCGCTCAGCCCGCCTGACCGGAGACCGCGCCGGACCGGCGGCCGGCCGCGTGAGGGGCCGGGATCCGGCGGGGAGGGGCGGGAAGCGAGCGGACGGCGGGTGGGGCGGGGTCACTGCGCGACGAAGGTCTTCTTCCCCGCCAGCATGGGGCCGGCCCTGACCTGCAGGTCGCCGGTCAGGTTGGCGGAGGTGAACCTCACCCGGTCCCCGGACAGCGGGCTGTCGCCGCCGGTGGGGTCGAAGGGGATGATCGTGTAGTCCACCCCGTCGACCTGATCGGAGAACACCGACAGCTCCTTCGCCTCCAGCACACCGCTGCTCACGCGGAGCTTCTGCGTGAAACGCCGGTACACCGTGCCGGGGACGCGGTCGACGATGTATTCGCCGCTCAGGCTCCTGGGCTCGGGCTGAGTGCCCTCCGGGGGCGGTGGGACCAGCAGCAGGGCGGTCCGGGGGTCCCGGAAGGCGGCTATGGCCGGGTCGAGATCCATGGCGATCTCGGTGTTCGCCCGTGCCACCTGTTCGTCGATCGTCCTGCGCAGCCCGGCGGGTTCGGGCCGGGCGCTGGGGGTCACGCCCCTGACCACCAGGTCGAGCGGCGTGTCCGGCCCGTTGACCACCGCCGCCTTCCAGTCCAGTCCGAGATCGTCGGCGACCAGCCCGGCGGCCAGTCCGATCGGATAGCTTTCGAGGTCCACGCTGTCGGTGCCGCCGGTCGCGGGCTTCATCAGCTCGTCGAGCAGGAAGGCACGCTGCTCGCGCCGGTCGCCCGGTGGGGTGGCGGCCGCCATCGCGACGGCGGACTTACCGACGTACTCGGCGGTCCCCGCGTCGATGTCGACGACCGCGATCCGCTCGCGCTCGGCGGGGAACTCCCTGGCCCACCGCTCTGCCCAGTACGCTGCCGCGGCCAGACGCGCGGGCCTGGTGTCCGGCACCCGGTAGGCCTCCCGCAGCTCGTTGTAGATCATCGCCCGGTACAGCCGTGGCGTGGCCCGCAGGGGATATTCGGTCGCGCGCCGCCCCTCGGCGCGGAGCGACGGCCAGATCCGGTCAGGACCCAGGGCGAAGCCCTGGACGTAGAACCGGAACGCCTCATGGGTGGTCTTGCCGAACACCGTGAGGACCGAGCCGATCCGCTGCCCGGCCGGTCCGGGCTCGAAGTGGAGCCTCCCCAGCGCCGTGTTGATCGCGACGGCGTACCGGCCGTCCCACTCGGCCGGTGCGATCAGTTCCGGAACGGCTACGCCCCTCCGTTCCATCTCCGCCACCGAGGTCGGCGTCACCCCCTCGGCCGTGATCGCGGCCGCCTGCCGCCCGTCCGACACCAGCAGCACCAGCGTGCTGAAGTCGGCTCCGGGGAAGAGCGTCCCGGTCCTGGGCCACGCCTTGGCCACATCCGCCTTCAGCCCGGCGACATAGTCCGCGAACGTCGGCTCCGCGGTTGCCGTTGCGGTCGCGGTCACAGTCGCGGTCGTGCCGGTCCCCGCGGTCGAGGTCATGCCCGCGACTGCGATCGTGCTCAGGCCCGCCGCCGTCACGGCTCGCGGGGACGCCCGCCCGGTCTGCCCGGCGAGAGCCCAGTGGGCTCCCTGCCCGCTCTGCCCGGCCGGGGCCCAGTGGGCTCCCCGCCCGGCCTGGTCGGTGAGACCCCACTGCGACGCCTGCCCGCCGCCGGTCACCAGCCCCGCGACCAGCAGCACCAGCACCGGCAGTCCGTCCCGACGGTCGGTCACATGCCGGAACACCCCCATCGCCGCCCCCGTCTCCAGCCCCCTCACACATTCATTCCCGCAAAGTCCCCCGGCATCCTCGACGCGCCGTCCGCCGACGCGCCGTCCGCCGACGCGCCGTCCGCCGACGCGCCGTCCGCCGGCGTGGGGACCGCCGTGAGGTGACTAGCGCGGGGTCCGCCGGGAGGCGAGGAGCTCCTCGGTGAGCCGGGCCAGGCGGCGGGCATCGGCCGGGTCGAAGGTCCTGAGCGTGAGGGGGACGGTTCTGCCCCGGTCGACGGCGGTCAGGGGCTGGAGGGGAGGAGTGTCGAGCAGTCCGCTCAGGGGCGGGACGACCTGGTCGATCGAGCGGGCGGCGAACCTGGCGAGCAGTTTGACGAGGGCGCTCAGTGGCCGGGGGAGGTGGGAGAAGTCCCCGTTGTCGGTGAAACCGGGGTGATACATCACATACCTCACCGTGCCGCCGGTCTCCTCGGTGAAGGACACGCCCAGCAGGTCGTTGGCCCGCCCGCCCTGGAGCTGGGCGCGCAGCATGCCGTAGCGGCGTTCGAGCTGCAGGTCGTCCCACATGACCGCGCCCGCGGTGATCCCGGCCCCCGCCACGTTGAGGATGACGGGGGACGGACTTGCCTCCAGCGCCCCGCGGAGGCCGTATCCGAGCAGGTAGCGGCTCAGGTAGTAGAGCGCGAAGGTGAACTCCAGCCCCTCGGCGGTCTCCCGCCGCTCCGCGCTCTGCCGGTTGGCGGTCAGCACGAGGGCGTCGATCGCGGGGTGGCGTGCGGTGACGTGGTCGATGACCCGGTCGTTCTCCGCGATCGAGCTGAGGTCGGCCCGGAGGAAGTCGAGCCGGTCACCCGCGCCGGCCTGTTCGGCGTCGGCGCGGAGCCTGGCGCCCCGTTCGGCGCTGCTCCCGACGGCCACCACGACGTCGCCCCGGCGGAGCCGGTCCAGGGCGATCCCCCTGCCGATGCCGTTGGTCGCGCCCGCGATGACGATGATCTTGGACATTCAGTCCCCCGTGGTGATCGGTGATCCGTACCGTCATCATCGAGAATGTGAGGACTGTCGCGTAAGGAGGCACTTCAATGTCAGGTACGCACACCGATGTGCCCTCTGTCATCGCGTTCGACCTGCCGCTTCCGGTCTCGGTGCGGGAGTACGAGTCGTGCGCGCTGACCGACGTCCTGCGGCGGGTGGGCGACAAGTGGAGCGTGCTGCTCGTGGTGCTCCTCGGCCGGGGGCCCCGCCGGTTCAACGAGCTGCACCGCGTGATCGACGGGATCAGCCAGCGGATGCTCACCCGCACGCTGCGCGGCCTTGAGCGGGACGGCCTGGTGGCGCGTACGGTCCACCCCACCGTGCCGCCGAGCGTGGAGTACGCCCTCACCGACCTGGGGGCCGCGCTCCTGGTCCCGCTGTCGGCCGTCGCGGACTGGGCGGTCGATCACCACGCCGGCATCGAATCGGCCCGCGACGACTACGACACGGCCGGAGGCGCGCCGGTCCCCGCTCCGCCGGGTGAGGGCGCCGCCGTACCGGGCCGGCGGTCACCGGTTCCGGGGGGCGGCGGGCCGGAAGGCCACCCCCGGTGAAGCGATCGATCCCTCATTCAATATCGTCCGATGCATGAGCACTCACTATGACGTGGTCGTCCTCGGTGCGGGTCCGGGCGGATACGTGGCCGCCATCCGAGCAGCCCAGCTGGGACTCAGCGTGGCGGTCGTCGAGGAACGTTACTGGGGTGGTGTCTGCCTCAACGTGGGATGCATCCCCTCCAAGGCGCTGCTGCGCAACGCGGAGCTGGCGCACATCTTCACGCACGAGGCCAAGACGTACGGCATCCGGGTCGAAGGACAGGTCACCTTCGACTACGGCGAGGCCTTCAAGCGCAGCCGCAAGGTCGCCGACGGGCGCGTCAAGGGCGTTCACTACCTGATGAAGAAGAACGGCATCACCGAATACGACGGCCGCGGCACCTTCGTCGACGCCAACACGCTTCAGGTGGCCGGCCGGGACGGCGGCGCGGAGACGGTGACGTTCGACCACTGCATCATCGCGACGGGCGCGACCACGAAGCTGCTGCCGGGGACATCGGTGACGGAGCGGGTCGTGACGTACGAGGAGCAGATCCTGAGTGACAAGCTCCCCGAGAGCATCGTCATCGCGGGTGCGGGCGCGATCGGCGTCGAGTTCGCCTACGTGCTGCACAACTACGGCGTCAAGGTGACGATCGTGGAGTTCCTCGACCGCGTCGTCCCCCTGGAGGACGAGGAGGTCTCGGCGGAGCTCGCGCGGCGCTACAAGCGGCTCGGCATCGAGGTGCTGACCTCGACCCGGGTGGAGTCGATCGACGACTCCGGCGAGCAGGTGCGGGTGACGGTCTCGCGCGAGGGGCAGCAGCAGGTCATCGAGGCCGACAAGGTGATGCAGGCGATCGGCTTCCAGCCCCGGGTGGAGGGCTACGGGCTGGAGCGCACCGGGGTCGCCCTGACCGAGCGCGGCGCCATCGACATCGACGGCCGGGGCCGTACGAGCGTGCCGCACATCTTCGCCATCGGCGACGTGACCGCCAAGCTGATGCTCGCCCACGCCGCCGAGTCCATGGGGATCATCGCGGCGGAGACCATCGCCGACGAGGAGACGATGGAGCTGGACTACGTGATGATCCCGCGGGCGACGTACTGCCAGCCCCAGATCGCCAGCTTCGGCTTCACCGAGGCGCAGGCCCGCGAGCTCGGCTACGACGTGAAGGTGGCCAAGTTCCCGTTCACCGCCAACGGCAAGGCCCACGGCCTGGGCGACGTCACCGGATTCGTCAAGCTCCTCAGCGACGGCGAGCACGGGGAGCTGATCGGCGCTCATCTGATCGGCCCGGAGGTCACCGAGCTGCTGCCCGAGCTGACGCTGGCCCAGCAGTGGGATCTGACGGTCCACGAGGTGGCGCGTAACGTGCATGCCCACCCCACGCTCGGGGAGGCGGTCAAGGAGGCGGTTCACGGCCTGGCCGGGCACATGATCAACATGTGAGACCGGAGGAGGGTGTCATGGCTGATCCGATCGACAAGGTGGCGTGGATCCGGATCGAGGGCGGCCGGATCCTGGGCGCCCGTTCGCGTGGCAAGGACGTCTGCTATCTCCCCGGCGGCAAACGCGAGGCCGGGGAGACGGATCTCGACACGCTCGTCCGTGAGATCGGCGAGGAGCTGTCCGTGGCGATCGTCCGGGAGAGCGGTCGCTTCGCGGGGGTCTTCGAGGCTCGGGCGCACGGGCACGCCGAGGGCCTGAGCGTCCGGATGTCCTGCTACGAGGCCGACTACCGGGGCGATCTGGCCCCCGGCGGTGAGGTCGAGGAGGTGGTGTGGCTCGCCTACGGTGACCGTCATCGCGTGTCGCCGGTCGTCCGGCTGATCTTCGACTCCCTGCGGGCCGAGGGCCGGTTGGCCTGAGAGGGGCCGTCCGGAGACGGGGGCGGGCCGGGAACGGTATCCGGTCCATGGCGTTATTCCACTTTGCGGTGATTTTATAATGTAAAAAAGTTATATCCACCCTTATGGGTGCATTTGTTCTCCCTTGTCCATGGGATGGCTAAAGTCGGCCAATGGACATCGTGGCCCGTAACAACGTCAAGGTCGCCGGCCGGAGGGGCGGCAGACCCATGATCTTCTCCCACGGGTTCGGCTGCGATCAGAGCATGTGGCGATATGTGGCACCCGCATTCGAGGACGAGTACGAGACCGTCCTGTTCGACTACGTCGGAGCGGGGCGTTCGGAGCTGTCCGCCTACTCCGCAGAGCGTTACGCGTCGCTCGACGGCTACGCCCAGGACGTCCTCGACGTCTGCGAGGAGCTGGACCTCACCGGAGCCGTCTTCGTCGGGCACTCGGTCAGTGCGATGGTCGGCGTGCTCGCGGCCGTCCGCGAGCCCCGCCGGCTGGGCACGCTGATCCTGGTGGCGCCCTCGCCCCGCTACATCGACGACGGCGACTACGTCGGCGGGTTCAGCGGCGCCGACATCGAGGAACTCGTCGACTCGCTCGACAGCAACTATCTGGGATGGTCGAGCCAGATGGCGCCGGTGGTCATGGGCAATCCTGACCGCCCGGAGCTGGGGGAGGAGCTGACCAACAGCTTCTGCCGTACCGACCCGGAGATCGCCAAGCAGTTCGCCAGGACGACATTCCTGTCCGACAACCGGGACGACCTCGGGAAGGTCGCCGTGCCCGCGCTGATCCTGCAGTGCTCGCACGACGCGCTCGCTCCGCCGCAGGTGGGCCACTACGTCCACCGGGCGATCCCGGGCAGCGAGCTGACGCTGATGCGGGCCACCGGCCACTGCCCCAACCTGAGCGCCCCCGAGGAGACCATTGCCGCGATCAAGGCGTTCCTGTAGGCGGGCCACCCATGACCGCCCATGACGACGCGCAGGTGACCGGGGACGCCCTGGGAGTCCTGGAGGACCTGTACGAGGACGCCCCGTGCGGCTATCTCTCCACGCGGGGCGATGGCATGATCATCAAGGTCAACCGCACGATGCTCGCCCTGACGGGATACCGCCGGCAGGAACTGGTCGGCCGGATCCGGATCCACGACCTGCTGGCGGTCGGCGACCGCATCCTCTACGAGACGCATTTCGCCCCGCTGCTGGCGCTGCAGGCCGGGGTCAAGGAGATCGCGGTCGACCTGAGGCGCGCTGACGGGAGCAGGGTCCCGGTCCTGCTCAACGCGGTGATGAAGGAGCAGACCCCCGCCCGGCCGGAGGAGATCTGGATCGGCGTCGTCGCCGCCAGCGACCGCAGAGGCTACGAACGCGAGCTTCTGCAGGCGCGGCAGCGGGCGGAGGAGTCGCAGAGGCGGGCGGTCGAGCTCGCCCGGACCCTGCAGGAGAGCTTCATCCCGCCGGAGCTGCCCCGCGTCCCCGGGATGGACGTCGCCGGGATGTACCGGCCGGCCGGGCAGGGTGACGAGGTCGGCGGTGACTTCTACGACATGTACGAGATCGTGGACGGCTGGGCCCTCACCCTCGGCGACGTGTGCGGCAAGGGCGTGCAGGCGGCCGTCGTCACCAGCCTCGCCCGGTACACCCTCCGGGCCGCCCCCCTCCGGGAGAGCAGGCCTTCGGCGATCCTCGCCACCCTCAACGAGGTGCTGGTGAACGAGCGGACGGACCGGTTCCTGACGGCCGTATACGCGCAGGTCCATCGGGACGCTCGGGACCGGTTCCGGCTAACCCTGGCCCTGGGCGGCCATCCGCCCGCCTTCCACCTGTCCAAGGAGGGGCGCGTCAGCATGATCGGCCACCCCGGGACCGTGCTCGGCATCCTGGACTCCGTGGAGCTCCACGACGTCACCGTCGATCTCGCTCCGGGGGACGTCGTCGTCTTCTACACCGACGGGGTCGTCGAGGGGCGGGGGCGGACGGGGTTCTTCGGGGAGGAGAGGATGAGGCAGGTGCTCAGCGCCTCGCGGGACGCGGACGCGGCGGACATCGCCGGGCACCTGATGGACGAGGTGGTGGCGTTCCAGTCCGGCATGCCCAGCGATGACATCGCCATAGTGGTCCTCAAGATTCCGGATTGAGCGGTGCGGCCCCCCGGCGGGTTCCGGGATGAGTGAGGCCCTCCGGCGGGTTGGCGAGCTGTCGCGCGTCTCCCTTCAGGAACTCCTGTCGCGTCTGGCAGGAGTCCGATGGTCCGCCTCGTCGGCGATCTGGTCCTCCACGATCGCGCACCAGCGGTGCCACCGCGCCAGGTCGAGGTGCTCGTCCACGTCGCCCACCCCCGCCCTGGCCATGATCTCGTGGTTGTCGGCCGCGGTCTCGTGCGCGTTGACCAGCGCGTGGTGGCCGTGATTGGCGAGCGCCTCGCTGACGGCCAGGTTCACGGCGATCTCTCCCATCGTCCTGGGACGGTCCGGAGACCCGTCCCCCAAGCTGTTTCCGCGGAAGTCGTGGCCCTGCGCATCGTCACTCATAGGTGCTTGAGTGCCCACCTATCCCCAGATCTATCTGGGACCTCCGGCCGGATGCGGGCATCCGGCCGGATCGGAGGCCCGCCCCCGCCGCCTGCGCGGACGGGCGTCGTCTCCTCGCGCGCTGGTGCAGACTGATGGCCATGGACATACCTGCCAGACCGGACGACGCGAAGGCGGGGCCTCCCGTGCCGGACGGGGTGCCCGGAGTCGACGTTCCCGACCGGCGCGGCCGTACCGGCCTCGACCGGGCCGGGCGCGACCTGGACGGCAACCCCCGGGTCCGGGTGCGGGAGGTGGAGCTGCTCTCGTCGAGCTGGTACATCCTGCGCAGGACGACCTTCGACTACCTGCGCACGGACGGGAGCTGGTCCGCCCAGGAGCGCGAGACCTACGACCGGGGCAACGGCGCGACGGTGCTCCTCTACGACGCCGAGCGGGCGACCGTCCTGCTGACCAGGCAGTTCCGTTATCCGGTCTACGTGAACGGCCACCCCGACGGGCTGCTGCTCGAAACCGCCGCCGGCCTGCTCGACGACGACGACCCGGAGACCGCGATCCGGCGGGAGGCCGCCGAGGAGACGGGCTACGACATCGGTGAGGTCCGGCACGTCTTCGACGTCTACATGAGCCCCGGCTCGGTCACCGAGCGCCTCCACTTCTTCGCCGCGCCGTACACCGCGGACCGGCGGACCTCCGAGGGGGGCGGGCTGGCCGACGACGGCGAGGACATCGAGGTGGTGGAGCTGCCCTTCGCGAAGGCTCTCGCCATGATCGGCTCGGGGGAGATCGCCGACGCGAAGACCGTCATGCTGCTGCAGTGGGCGGCGCTGTCCGGTCCGTTCGCCGGCCGAGATAGGTGAGGGGGCCGGGGTCGGCGACCGGGATCTCGTGGAAGCCGAGGCGGTCGTAGAAGGCCCGCGCCGGGGTGTTGGCGGTGACCATGCCGAGGTGCACGGCCGGCACCCCCCTGTCGTGCAGCGCGTCGAGGAAGGCGTTCATCAGCGCGCGGCCGTGGCCCTTGCGCTGGTGGTCCGGGAGCAGGTCGATGTGGAGGTGCGCCGGGTACACGGCCAGCTCGGGGAGGATCATGCGCTCGGGGCGGTACATCAGGTCGATCATCGTCTCGCTCGGAGTCGTGGGCGGTCCGCCGAGCGCCGGAAAGCGCTCTTTCATGAGCGGAAGCCATGACGAGCGGAAGGCCTCGGTGAAGGCGACGGTGTCGGCCGTGCCGAGGACGTAGCCGACCGCGCGGTCTCCGTCGTCGAGGACGAAGGTCAGCTCCGGCTCCAGAAAGGCGTATGGAGCTGCGAAAATGCTCGGCATCAGCTCCAGGTCGGAGTAGATGTGCCGGGAGTCGCCGCCGTCGTGCGCGGTCCGTACGCAGATGTCGTGGAGCGCGGCGCGGTCGTCGGGGCGGTACGGCCGGACAGTGGTCATGCGGGCAATGATGCCCTTTGTGGGAGCGCTCTCACAAGATCTGTGACGGGTGGGCCCTCCGGGGCGGCAGGTTCCGCCTTCCCGCGCCTCACATCGGGGCAATAACCTGCATCGCATGATTGAGGTGGAACTGAGGGGCTGGCGGCCCGACGACGCGCCGGCCCTGATCCGCGCGTTCAGCTCGCCGGACATGGCGCAGCAGGCGGCACGGCCGATCGACACTCCTGAGGCGGCGCTGGAGTGGATGGGGACGTGGGGCTTCCGGGACGACGCCCAGGCGTTCGCCGTGGTGCTGGACGGTCAGGTCGTGGGCAACGTCGCGGTGAGCAACATCGACGCGCACGCCAACGGCTGGGTGTCCTACTGGACGTCACCGCAGGCCAGAGGGCGCGGGGTGGCCGCGGCCGCGGCCCGGAAGCTGGCGGACTGGGCGTTCAGGGAGCGGGGGCTGTTCCGGCTCGAGCTGGGGCACCGGCTCAACAATCCGGCTTCCTGCGCGGTGGCGACCAGAGCGGGGTTCCTGCCCGAGGGGATCGAACGGGCCAAGCTGAGCTACGAAGGCATGCGGTACGACGTGGAACGGCACGCCCGCCTGGCCACCGACTGACCCGCAGTACGGGCCTGTGAAGAGGTCCCCGGGCCTCGGGGAGCGGCGGGCTGTGGCGCCCGAGGCCGCAGGTCCGCGGGCGGGCCGTGGCGCCCGGCGACCCGGGAGCGGCGGGCTGTGGCGCCTGGCGATCCGGGAGCGGTGCCCGGATCCGGAGGCCCGGGAGCGGCGGGCTACAGCGCCTTGAGCCCGGCGAGCACGTCGCGGAGCACGCTCTCCCGGGGGAGCGCGACGTCGTTCACCGGGAGCCGGACGGTGATCAGGCCGGACTCGCGCAGGTCGCCGAGGAGCACCCGGATCACCCCGATCGGCATGCCGGTCTCCGAGGCCATCTCGGCGACCGAGACCGGCAGGCGGCAGGCCTGCATGATCCGCGCGTGTTCGGGCGGCAGATCCTGCGGCGGGGTCCTGATCGCCACCACGATGGCGATCAGGTCGAACCGGGCCCCGGCGGCCCGGGTCCGGCCGCGGGTGAGCGTGTACGGGCGGACGATGGGCCCGGCGTCCTGGTCGAGCCAGCGTTCCGTCATTCCGCCCCGCCTTCCTGTTCCGCACGGCGCCATCCATCGCGGAACGACGTCATCACACTGCTCGGGGCCCGCTCCGACGCCTCAGCCGGCGCGGTCCGCCGTTCGGGTACGGCCTGCCGTACGCGCTTGGGCAGACCGCTGCCGGTGGTGACCCACTCGACCTCGGCCGAGTAGGCGGCCTGGCGGTCGGGCACCGCGACCACCAGCTCGCCGGGCAGGAGCACGATCGCCGTGGTGCCGCCGAAGGGGGAGGGGCGCAGCGAGACGCGGATGCCGTGCCGGGCGGCGAGCTGCGTCACGACGAACAGGCCGAGCCGGTCGCTGTCGGCCAGGTCGAACTCCGGCGGGTCGGCCAGCCGCCGGTTGAGCTGGGCCATCTCGTCCGGGGTGATGCCGAGCCCGCGATCCTCCACCTCGATGGCGTAGCCCCTGGCCACCATCTCGCCCTGGATGCTCACCATGGTGTGCGGGGGCGAGAAGATGGCGGCGTTCTCCACCAGCTCGGCCACGAGGTGGATCACGTCGGTCACGACCGTGCCGACCACCGAGGGGCCCTGTGGCACGTTCACCGTCACGCGCTGGTAGTCCTCGACCTCCTCGACGGCGGCGCGGACCACGTCGTAGATCGTGACCGGCGTCCGCCAGCCCCGGCCGGGGACCGCGCCGGACAGGATGATCAGGCCTTCGGAGTGGCGGCGCATGCGGGTGGTCAGGTGGTCCAGGCCGAACAGGTCGTCGAGGGTCTCCGGGTCGCTGGCCCGCTGTTCCATCGCCTCCAGCATGGAGAGCTGCCGGTGCAGGAGCGACTGGCTGCGCCTGGCCAGGTTCACGAAGACCTTGTTGACGCTCTTGCGCATCTGGGCCTGGCCGGCGGCGGCCTCGACGGCGGTCCGCTGGACGGAGGAGAACGCCTTGCCGACGTTCACGATCTCGGTGGTGGTGCCGTGGTTCAGCTCCTGGGCCTCGGAGCAGACGTCCTCGCCCCGGCGGAGCCGCTCGACGACGTCCGGCAGCCGGCTGTGGGCCAGGTCGAGAGCCGCCTGCTGGAGGCCGACGAGCTCGGTGCCTATCCGGCGGCCGAACCGCACCGAGACGAAGATGGACAGCGCGACGGCGACCAGGCCGAGCCCGGCGGCGACGCCGATCTGGAGCAGGATGCCGGTGGCCAGCGGCCCGGACCGGTCGCTGATGCCCTTGCTGACCTCCCCGCCGAGGTCGTCGAAGGTGTCGGAGACCTTCGCCGCGACCGTCGCCCAGGAGGGGGCGGGTTTGCCCGCCGTGGTGACGGCCTTCTCTATCCGCTCGAACGAGGCGTAGGCGCCGGAGTTCTGCAGGCTCCGGTAGAGCTCCTGGAACTCCTCGTCGAACTGGTTGAAGCCCATGGAGTAGAGCAGCTTGCGGCCGATGGCCAGGTCGTTGAACTTGGCGCGCTCGTCGGTGCTCATGCTGCCCTCGGCCACGGCGCCGGCGATCAGCGCGGCCTGCTGGCTGAGCATCTCCCGGCTCCGGCCCATCAGGACGACGGCGCGGGTCTGGTCGTTCATGTCGATGTCCGAGGACACCCGGATCTTGTCGTAGACCTCGAAGGCGGCCCCGACGATCGCGTTGTAGGCGTCGAGGGTCTGGGTCTGGCCGGCGGTGCGGGTGTCCACCTCGCTCCGGATCTCGGTGAGCCGTTCCATCGAGCTCAGGAGCTTGACCAGGCGGTCCCGCACGGCCGGGGACGTGCCCTCGCGGAGGGCGGGGGCCAGCCGCTCCAGCTCCGTTCGGGCGGTGTTCGTCCGGATCCGCTGGGCGTCGAGTTCGGTGCGCGCGATCGTCGAGCCGCCCAGGACGGACAGGGACAGCAGCCGTTCGTGCTGGATCGCGGTGGTCACCGTCCGGGTGGGGAGGACGCCGCGCTCGTATCCCTCGCTGGCCCGGAGCAGCTCCTGGCCGCTCTGGAAGGTGAGGGTCGCCGCAAATGCCCAAATCGCCACAAGGGAGACAATCGGCACTAGAAGGAGGGTGAAAATTTTGACCCTGATCGAGTGATTGCGGCCGACCATAATACCTCGCACTACAGATATGTGCGGTTAACAGTGGCGAAACCCTAGCAACGAGGATCATCCGCGACCAGAGATGCGGGTGATTCATATCAAGAAAGGATTTGTAGCTTTTGGGTTACTGCGAACCAACACCGCCCGGGGCACGTTCTTCCATGGAGAGGGGGGATGTGCCCATGAAGCAGATCGCGGAACTGATCGGGCTGGAGGCTGACCGCGCGGCCGAGGCGACTCTGGTGCGCGGCGGCGAACTGGAGAGGTCGGGGGCGGTACAGCTCGTCAGGTTCAGCCCGTCACTGGTCACCGCGGAGGTGGACGACGGCGCCGCGTACGTGGAGTTCCGGGTCGTCGACGGGGTCCTGCGCTGGTACTGCACCTGTGCCGAGGGCCGGAGCGGGGCCCTGTGCGCTCACTGCGTGGCCACGGCCCAGTCGGTCAGGAGGAGGACCGGCGGGAAGGCCTCGCCGGGGGGATCGTCGACGGCGGCCTCGGCGAGTACGGCGCGGATCGCCCTGTAAGCCGGGCAGTCGGCGGGCCGGCGGGCCGGCGGGTCGGCGGGTCGGTGGGCCGGTGGATCGACGGTCGGCGGCCCGCGGCATCGAGGGCTCCGAGCCGTCGGCGCGGTGCCAGGCGGCGGGAGGTCGCGCGCTCCCGAGGGTGAGTGGCTGTCGCACGCCCCAAATTTGACTGAATTGTCTAGTTGTCAGACAATCTCGATATGAAGCTCGCCGTCGTGGGAGCCGCCGTGCTCTGGGGCACCGCAGGCACCGCCGGACTGCTCGTCGCCGGAGTCGACCCGATCTCCCTGGCCGCCGCCCGTCTGGTGGTCGGCGGGCTGGTGCTCGCGGTCGCCGTGGGGCCGGCCATCCGATCCCTGCCGCGCCCGGCCCTGCTCCTGCCGGCCGCGGTGGCCGTGGCCGCCTACCAGCTCTGCTTCTTCGCCGCGGTCAGCCGGACCGGCGTGGCCATCGGCACCGTGGTCGCCATCGGCAGCGGCCCGGTCTTCACCGGCCTGCTCTCCTGGGCGCTGGACCGGGTGCGCCCCACCCGGCGCTGGGCCGGGGCGACCGCGGTGGCGATCGCGGGCTGTGCCGTGCTCACCGGCGGGGGCGGCGAGGTGCGGCTGGACGGGGTCCTGATCGCGTTGCTCGGCGGCCTGCTCTACGCGTTCTACGCGGTGACGGCAGCCCGGGTGATCAGCGCGGGAGCCTCCTCCGACGCGGTGATGGGCGCCATGTTCGGCGGGGCCGCGGTCGTGATGCTCCCGGTCCTGCTGTGGACGGGCACCGCCTGGCTCACCGAGCCGCGCGGCCTGCTCACCGCCCTCTACCTCGGCTGCGCCACCACCGCACTGGCCTACATCCTGTACGGCAGGGGCCTGCGCACCACCCCTGTCGCGACCGCCGCCACCCTCGCGCTCGCCGAGCCCGCGGTCGCCGCCCTGCTCGGCGTCGTGGTTCTCGGCGAGCAGCTCACGCTCACCTCGGCCGCGGGGCTGCTGCTGCTCGGCGGGAGCCTGGCCGTGGTGGCCCTTCCCGAACGGTGGTCCGGCCGCCGGGGCCGAGCCGCGGCAATAGAGTCGTCGGCGTGACCATTCCGCTCCGCCCCGTCTCCGCCGTCAGCGCCCTCGCCGACGCCCTGCGCCGCAGGGTCCTCTCCGGAGAGATGGCGCCGGGCACCACGCTGCCGGAACAGGAGCTCTCCGCCCAGTACGGCGTGGCCCGGCCGACCGTCCGGGAGGCGCTGGCCGTGCTCGTGCACGAGGGGCTGCTCAGACGCGAACGGCACCGCAGCGCCCAGGTGGCCGAGGTGACCCTGGCCGATCTGGACGACCTGATGTTCGTGCGGCGCCCGCTGGAGGACCTGATGGCCACCTCCCTGGCCGGGCGGCGGGTGGCGGAGGCGGACGGGGCACTGGCGCGGATGGCCGGGCTGCCCGGCGACGCCCCGTGGTCCGACGTGGTGGCCGAGCACATGGCGCTGCACCAGGCGCTGATCGTCGCGGTGGGCAGTCCCCGGCTGGAGCGGCTCTACGCCACGCTGGCCGCCGAGACCCGCCTCGGCCTGGTACGGCTGCGCGCCGTCTACGCCGACCGGGACGTGCTGGTGGCCGAGCACCGGGACCTGCTCGACGCGATCGGCCGGGGGCCGGCGGAGACGGCGAGACGGGCCGTGGCCGCGCACCTGGATCACGGCTGGGGTATGGACTAGCGGTGCGGGGGCGGGGGGCGGTTACGCGCCTGGATCGCGGCGAGGACATGGAGTAGCGCTGCGGGGGTGGACGGCGGTCAGGTGTCTGGGGCGCGGCGAGGACATGGAGTAGCGCTGCGGGGGCGGGGGGCGGTTACGCGCCTGGATCGCGGCTGGGGCGTGTGGTAGCGGGGCGGGCCGCGTGCCCGCGTCGGTCGCCCGACTTGCACGCTTCTATTGCACCGGACGCCCCGGAGTCGTCACAATCGCGGCCATGCACGGCAATTCAGTGCCGGACTCCTACGTCTATGTCACCGAAGAAGGCGTGACCCGCCACTACGCGGACGGCAGCGTTGACGCCCTCGCGTGGGAGGACGTCGTCGAGGTGCGCGTCGTGGGTGACCCGGACATCCTGTACATACTCCTCGATCGTGACGGTCAGGGGTGCGTGGTCCCCCAGTCGGCCACCGACACTGCTTTCCTCGCCCGTCTCCGCTACCTTCCGGATTTCGACCTCGACCGGCTGGGCGAGGCGGTGGACGCCGCCCGCGACGACTACGTCGTCGTCTGGCGCAGCCCCGAGCCCCCTTCGCCCCTGCCGGATTTCGAGTACGACTAATTCCTCGTCAAGGGACGGATGGAACGGGCAAACCTACATGTTTGGACCGTTCCGTCAAGATGTTCCGTCTGCCCCACTTCGGCCAGTAGTGGACAGGGGGCAGTATTCCCCTGCCAAATCTTGATCACTAGGATTTCCATGGGTATCCACGCTCCTGATGCATTAGAGAAATCTGTCAACCAATGAAACGAGGCGGGCGTCTCGTTATCTGTTAACGCTGGGGCATCTGGGTGGGGTGGGGTATGAGGGTGGGGATACAGGAGCCCGCTGTCGCGCTCCTCGGCAGTTCGGTACGCGCCGCTCCGAGCATCTGGACGCGGTCCTACGCAAGGATTCTGCTGGCCGGGGACCTCGCGTGCGCGGTGGTCGCCTGCGAGGCGGTCCTGGGGGTCCGTCTCTGGTTCGGCGCCTACATCCCGGGGACGGAGGCGCTTCTGGGGCTCGGGCTCGCGCTGGCGTGGCCGTTCTCGCTGGCGGTGGGAGGCGCTTACCGCAAGCGCGCGCACGGTGAGGGAACGGAGGAGTTTCGGGCGGTTTTCGACGGTGGGGTTGGTTTGACGGCCGCTGTCGCGATCGGGGCTTATGCCACACAGACAACCATTGCTCGTAGTTTCGTAATGGCGATGTTCCCTCTCGCCCTCATTCTCACGATCATTTTCCGCTACCGGATGCGCAAGCGGCTCCACCGGCGGCGCTCCTTCGGGGAGTACATGCGCCAGGTGGTCGCCGTCGGGCACCGGGAGTCGGTGCTCGATCTGGTGATGCAGCTCCGGAGACAGCCGCACCACGGCATGACGGTGGTCGCCGCATGCCTGCCGTCGGGTTCGGAGGGCCTGGACATCGACGGGGTCCCGGTCCTCGGCGGCTTCGGCGACGTCCCCGACGTGGTGGCCGAGGTCAACGCCGACACCGTCGCCATACTGGCCTGCCCCGAACTGGACGGCGCGGCACTGCGCCGGCTCGCCTGGGGCCTGGAGGACGCCCGCACCGACCTGTTCGTGGCGCCCGCGCTCATGGACGTGGCGGGCCCGCGCATCAGCATCCGCCCGGTGGCCGGGATGCCGCTGCTCCACGTCGAGCACCCCGAGTTCGACGGCGCCAAGCACCTCGCCAAAAACCTGTTCGACCGGGTCGGCGCGGGTCTGGCCCTGCTGGTGCTGTCCGTTCCCATGCTGGTCATCACCCTGCTGATCCGCGCGACCAGCACGGGCCCGGCACTGTTCCGGCAGGTCAGAGTCGGCAGGGGCGGCCGGGAGTTCGACGTCGTGAAGTTCCGCACCATGGTCAACGACGCGGAACGGCTCAAGACGGACCTCCAGCGGCACAACGAGTTCGACGGCGTGCTCTTCAAGATGAGGAACGATCCACGGATCACCCGCGTGGGCGCCTTCCTCCGCCGTTACTCCCTCGACGAGCTGCCGCAGCTGCTCAACGTGCTCCGCGGGGAGATGTCGCTGGTCGGGCCGCGGCCCCCGCTGCCCGAAGAGGTCAAGCAGTACGGCGAGGACGTGCGCCGCCGCCTGGTCGTCAAGCCCGGCATGACCGGCCTGTGGCAGGTCAGCGGCCGCTCCGACCTGACGTGGGAGGAGTCGGTCCGCCTGGACCTGCGCTACGTCGAGAACTGGTCGCTCTTTCTGGACCTGCAGATCCTCTGGAAAACCTGGAGCGCCGTCACCGGCGGAGAAGGGGCCTACTAGCCGTGAAAGCACTCGTGCTCGCCGGGGGGTCGGGCACTCGGCTGAGGCCGATCACCCACACCTCCGCCAAGCAGCTCGTCCCGGTGGCCAACAAGCCCGTCCTGTTCTACGGGCTTGAGGCCATCGCCGCGGCCGGCATCCGGGAGATCGGGATCGTCGTGGGCGACACGCAGGCCGAGATCGAGGCCGCCGTCGGCGACGGTTCCGCGCTCGGCCTGCAGGTGACCTACATCCGCCAGCACGCCCCGCTCGGGCTCGCCCACGCGGTGCTGATCGCCCGCGACTACCTGGATGACGACGACTTCGTCATGTATCTCGGCGACAACTTCATCCTCGGCGGCATCAACGGCATCGTCGACCGGTTCGTCCACGACCGGCCGTCCGCCCAGATCATGCTCACCCGGGTCGGCGACCCCCGCCAGTTCGGCGTCGCGGAGCTCGACGCCGGGGGCCGCGTGATCGGGCTGGAGGAGAAGCCCGCCGATCCCAAGAGCGACCTGGCCCTCGTCGGCGTCTACCTGTTCACCTCCGCGATCCACGAGGCGGTGGCCGAGCTCAAGCCGTCGTGGCGGGGCGAGCTGGAGATCACCGACGCGATCCAGTGGCTGATCCAGGAGGGGCACGAGGTCGAGTCCACCGTCATATCCGGCTACTGGAAGGACACCGGGAACGTCACCGACATGCTGGAGGTCAACAGGCTGGTCCTGGAGTCCCTGGACGGCCGCGTCGACGGCCGGGTGGACGGCGCCAGCGAGCTGATCGGCAGGGTGGTCGTCGAGCCGGGCGCCGTGGTCGAGCGCTCCCGCATCGTCGGCCCGGCGATCATCGGCGCCGGAGCCCGGGTCCTGGACAGCTACGTCGGCCCCTTCACCTCCATCGCCGCCGACTGCGTGGTCAGCGGCAGCGAGATCGAATACTCGATCGTGCTGCCCCGTTCCTCGATCTCCGGGGTGTCCCGGATCGAGGCCTCGCTCATCGGCCACGACGTCGAGGTCACCCCGGCCCCCAACACCCCCAGAGCCCACCGTCTCGTGCTGGGCGATCACAGCAAGGTTCAGATCAGCTCTTGACATCTTCTCCACGGCTGAAGCCGAGAGATTCCGACCCTCACAGGTTGGAGTTCCTGTTTCACAGCCGATCGCAGGCACTCGGAATGAGTGCCGTGTCTCACACCAGCTCCGCAGGCGTTTCACCTCTCCGCCGGCCCGGCGGCGAGGTCCTCGCGACCGCACAGGCCCGCTTGGTTGTCGCAAGCCCGTGCACGACCATGACCGAAAGGGGGCAGGGGTGTACCGCCCATGGCTGAGGCAAGGGGTCTCCACCCCGGAATACCGATGAAGATCTTGATCATCGGTGGGGCCGGGTTCATCGGCTCCCACTACGTCCGCACGCTCAGCGCGGACGGCGTCGCCGTGACCGTTCTCGACAAGCTCACCTATGCCGGGAACCCGGCGAACCTGGAGGGTGCCGCCCACGAGTTCGTGCACGGCGACATCTGCGACGCCGGGCTCCTGGCCGAGGTGGTGCCCGGCCACGAGGTCGTCGTCAACTTCGCGGCCGAGTCCCACGTGGATCGCTCCATCGACGGCGCCGGGGAGTTCGTGCGGACCAACGTGCTCGGCACGCAGACCCTGATGCAGGCGTGCCTCGACGCGGGCACCCGCCGGGTGGTCCAGGTCTCCACCGACGAGGTCTACGGGTCGATCGACACCGGCTCCTGGAAGGAGGACGCGCCGGTGCGGCCGCGCTCGCCGTACTCCGCCGCCAAGGCGGGCGGTGACATGATCGCCCTCGCCTACGCGGTCACCCACGGCCTGCCGGTCTCCATCACGCGCTGCGGCAACAACTACGGGCCCCACCAGTATCCGGAGAAGGTGATCCCGCTCTTCGTCACCAACCTCCTGCGGGGACGCAAGGTCCCGCTCTACGGCGACGGCGGCAACGTCAGGGACTGGATCCACGTCGACGACCACTGCGCGGGCATCCGGCTCGTGGCCGAGCGGGGCGAGCCGGGCGAGGTCTACCACATCGCCGGTACGGCGGAGCTGACCAACACCGAGCTGACCGCCCGGCTGCTGGCGGCCTGCGGCGCCGGCTGGGACATGGTCGAGCACGTCGAGGACCGCAAGGGACACGACCGCCGCTACTCCCTGGACGACTCCCGGCTGCGCGCTCTCGGCTACCGGCCGAACATCCCGTTCGATCAGGGCCTGGCGGAGACCGTCCGCTGGTACGCCGACAACCCGGACTGGTGGGAGGCCGCCACGGACCGCCGCGGCGGGGACGGCGCGGGCGCGGGGCGTCGGGCCGGGCTCGCGGCCGTGGGCGCCGAGCAGACGGGTGGGACGATCGCATGAGCCGGTGGTTGATCACCGGCGCTTCCGGCATGCTCGCGACCGAGCTGCTGGGCCGCCTGCAGGCCGCGGGGGAGTCCGTCCTCGCCCTGCGCAGGGACGAGCTCGACCTCCGCGACGGGCCCGCCGTACGGCATCTGGTGTCGGCCTGCCGGCCGGACACCGTGGTGAACTGCGCGGCGTGGACGGCGGTGGACGACGCCGAGACCCGCGAGGCCGAGGCGCTCGCCGTCAACGGCCACGGGGTGCGGGCGCTGGCCGAGGCATGCGAGCGCCTCGGCGCGCGGATGATCCAGCCCTCCACGGACTACGTCTTCGACGGGACCGCGCTGGATCCCTACCGGGAGGACGCGCGGACCTGCCCGGTCAACGCCTACGGGCGCACCAAGCTCGCCGGCGAGCACGCCGTGCTGGAGGTGCTGCCCGAGACCGGCTACGTCGTGCGGACCGCCTGGCTGTACGGCGCGACCGGGAAGAACTTCGTCCGGACGATGGCGGAGCTGGAGAGGACCCGGCCGTCCCTGGAGGTCGTCGACGACCAGGTCGGCCCGCCCACCTGGGCCGGCGACCTGGCCGCCGGGATCATCGAGCTGGGCCGCACCGGCCCGCCGCCCGGGGTCTACCACGCCACCGGCTCCGGCCAGACGAGCTGGTACGGCTTCGCGCGGGAGATCTTCAAGCTGGTCGGCGCGGATCCGGACCGGATCACCCCGGTCTCCACCAAGGAGTTCGCGCGTCCCGCGCCGCGGCCGGCCTACAGCGTGCTGGGACACGAGCGCTGGAGCCTGGCGGGACTGCCGCCGATGCGGGACTGGCGAGAGGCGTTGCGGGGATCCGATGTTCTTCTCAGAGACTAGGCGCGGCGAGGTCCGGGCCACGGGTGGCGGGGTCCCGGTCGCGGCCGGCCGCGGCGAGGCCGGCGTAGTAGGCCGCGCATGCGCCGTGGTCCGGCAGCAGGCCCGCGTCCAGGGCCTCCTTGAGGGTGGGGGCGGCGGCGTCCTTGTCCGACAGGAGCGGCTCCACGCCGGCCGGCCAGTCGATCCCCAGGGCCGGGTCGAGCGGGTGGATCCCGTGCTCGCGCCCGGGGGTGAAGGGCCGCGAGCACAGGTAGACGACCGTGGCCTGCTCGCTGAGCGTCAGGAACCCGTGGCCCAGCCCCTCGGCGACGTAGAGTCCGCGCCGGGACTCGTCGTCCAGCAGGACGGTCTCCCAGCGGCCGAAGGTGGGCGAGCCGACACGGATGTCCACGACGACGTCGAGGACGGCCCCGGAGACGCACGTGACGTACTTGGCCTGGCCGGGCGGCACGTCGGCGAAGTGGATGCCGCGCAGGACGCCCCGTCTGGAGACCGAGCAGTTGACCTGGGCGAGGTCCAGCCGGTGGCCGACGGATTCCTCCAGGTCGGCGGCACGGTAGCTCTCCAGGAACGATCCACGGGGATCAGCGTGGATACGCGGCGTATGACACCAGGTTCCGTCGATGCTGAGGGGTTCCATGGGCCGAAGCATGCCACAGCGGAACGGTGTAACACCGCCAAAGGATCGGGCGAAATCCTAGGGTTCGCGCTCGATGGAATGATCTTGATGGAGAACGGTCGAGCCGCGTTCCGCGGCGAGGGAGCGTATTGATGACAACCTGCCGGCTGTGCGGCTCCACGAGCCTCGCCAGCGTCGTCGACCTCGGCGCGACACCGCCCTGTGAGCGGTTCCTCACCGCCGAGCAGCTCGACGAGCCCGAGGTCACCTACCCGCTGCACCTGAGGGTGTGCACCGGCTGCTGGCTGGCGCAGATCCCGCCGCTGATCACGCCGGAGGACACCTTCACCGAGTACGCCTACTTCTCGTCCTACTCGACCTCCTGGGTGGAGCACGCGCGGGAGTACGTGAACGGGGCGGTCGAGCGGCTGGGGCTGGACGAGGGCTCGTTCGTGGTCGAGGTGGCCAGCAACGACGGATACCTGCTGCAGCACGTGGTCGAGCGGGGGATCCGGTGCCTGGGCGTCGAGCCGTCGAAGAACGTCGGCGAGGCGGCCAGGGAGCGGGGCGTGCCGACGGTCACGGCGTTCCTCGGCCCGGAGACCGGCGCCGCGGTGCGTGCGGAGCACGGGCCCGCCGACCTCGTGGCGGCCAACAACGTCTACGCCCACATCCCCGACGTCATCGGCTTCACCAAGGGCCTGCGCGCGCTCGTGGCCGACGACGGGTGGGTCTCCATCGAGGTGCAGCACCTGCTCACCCTGATGGAGCACAACCAGTACGACACGATCTACCACGAGCACTTCCAGTACTACACGGTCGCCTCCGCGCAGCGCGCCCTGGCCTCCGGCGGGCTGTCCCTCGTGGACGTCGAGCTGCTGCCGACCCACGGGGGGTCGATCCGCCTGTGGGCGCGGCCGCAGGAGGCGGCCGGCGAGCCGGGCGAGCGGGTGGACCAGGTGCTCGCCGCGGAGAAGGCCGCGGGCCTGCACGAGCTGGCCGGATACACCGAGTTCGCCGCCCGGGTGGCCGGTGTCCGGCGGGACCTGCTGAGGTTCCTCGTCGAGGCCGCCGAGCAGGGCAGGACGGTGGTCGGCTACGGCGCGCCCGGCAAGGGCAACACGCTGCTCAACCACTGCGGGATCCGCGCGGACCTGCTGCAGTACACGGTGGACCGCAACCCCTACAAGCACGGCAGGTTCACCCCCGGCGCGCGGATCCCGATCCTGCCGCCCGAGCGGATCGCCGAGGACCGGCCCGACTACGTGCTGGTCCTGCCGTGGAACCTCCGCGAGGAGCTCACCGCCCAGCTGTCCTTCGTCCATGCCTGGGGAGGCCGGCTGGTCTTCCCCATCCCCCGTCTGGAGATCGTCGAGGTGAACCCGTGAAGGTCGTGCTCTTCTGCGGCGGGTACGGAACGCGGATGCGCACCGGCACCCCCGGTGACGCGCCCAAGCCCATGCAGCTCGTGGGCCCCCGGCCGCTCATCTGGCATGTGATGCGCTACTACGCGCACTTCGGGCACACGGAGTTCATCCTCTGCCTCGGCTACGGAGCGCACCACATCAAGGACTTCTTCCTGAACTACCAGGAGACCACCTCCAACGACTTCGTCCTGCGCGGCGGCAGGATCGAGCTGCTGTCCGCCGACATCTCCGAGTGGTCGATCTCCTTCGTGCAGACGGGGATCGAGTCACCGATCGGCGAGCGGCTGCGCCGGGTCCGCGACCACCTCGACGGCGAGGAGATGTTCCTGGCCAACTACGCCGACGTGCTCACCGACGCGCCGCTGCCGGAGATCATCGACCGCTTCGCCGCGTCCGACGCGGGAGCCTCCATGATGGTCGTCCCGCCCTCGGACACCTTCCACTGCGTCGAGCTCGGCGAGCACGGGATGGTCGGCGGGATCACGCCGGTCAGCGAGATGCCGCTCTGGGTGAACGGCGGATACTTCGTACTCCGCCAGGAGGTCTTCGACCACATCCCGCCGGGGGGCGACCTCGTCGCGGACGGCTGCGCCGAGCTGGCCAAGCGCGGCCGGATGCTCGCCTACCCCCACCGCGGCTACTGGCGGCCGACCGACACGGTCAAGGAGCGGGTCGCCCTCGACGAGGCGTACTCGCGAGGCGAGCGGCCGTGGGCGCTGTGGGAACGCGGACCGGCGGTGCGGACCGCATGATCGGATTTCGGCCGGCCGGGGCGGACGGGACGACCGGGAACCGGGGGGTGGGGAGCGTCGCGCTGCTCGCCGCCCACTGCGACGACATCGCCATCGGCGCGGGCGGCAGCCTGCTGACCGTCTGCTCGGCACGTCCCGGCCTGCGGGTGGACGCGCTGGTGCTCTCCGGCGGCGGCACCGAGCGGGAGGACGAGGAGCACGCGGCGCTGGCCGCCTTCTGCCCCGGCGCCGACCTGCGGCTCACCGTGCTGAAGCTGCCCGACGGACGGCTGCCCGCGCACTGGGACGAGGCGAAGGCCGCCGTGGAGGAGCTGCGCGCGCGGGCCGACCCCGATCTGCTGTTCGCGCCGCACCCCGGAGACGCCCACCAGGACCACCGGGGTCTGGCACGGCTGGTGCCCACCGCCTTCCGCGACCACCAGGTGCTCGGCTACGAGATCGTCAAGTGGGACGGCGACCTCGGCCGGCCGCAGGTCTACCAGCCGCTCACCCCCGAGGTGGCCGAGGCGAAGGTGACCCTGCTCCAACAGCACTACCCCTCACAACGGCGACGTCCCTGGTACGACCGCGAGGCGTTCCTCGGGCTGGCCCGCATCCGCGGAATCGAGTGCCACGCGCGCTACGCGGAGGCGTTCCACGTCAACAAACTGACCCTCGATCTGGCTGGAGGATGAACCGGATGCGCGTGCTGCTGACCGGGCACCAGGGCTACCTGGGAAGTGTGATGGCCCCGATGCTCGCCGAGGCGGGCCACGAGGTGATCGGCCTGGACTCCGGGCTCTTCGCCGACTGCGTCCTGGGCCCCGTGCCCGACGATCCCCGCGGCCACTCGGTCGACCTGCGGGACGTCACCGCCGCCGAACTGGCGGGGATGGACGCCGTGGTGCACCTCGCCGCGCTGTCCAACGACCCGCTCGGCTCGCTGGCGCCCCAGCTCACCTACGACATCAACCACCACGCCTCGGCGCACCTGGCCCGGCTGGCCCGCGAGGCGGGCGTGCGCCGGTTCCTGTACGCCTCCACCTGCTCGGTCTACGGTGCCTCCGGCGGCGAGGACCTGGTCGACGAGGACGCGCCGCTGCGCCCGGTGACCCCCTACGCCGAGTCCAAGGTCCGGGTCGAGGACGACCTGGCCAAGCTGGCCGACGACGACTTCACCCCGGTGTTCCTGCGCAACGCCACCGCCTTCGGGTTCTCGCCCCGGCCGCGCGCCGACATCGTGCTGAACAACCTCGTCGGGCACGCGCTGCTCACGGGCGAGGTCCGGGTGCTGTCCGACGGCACCCCGTGGCGGCCGCTGGTGCACGCCCAGGACATAGCGCGCGCCTTCGTCCTGGCGCTGGCCGCCCCCCGCGACGCCGTGCACGCCAGGGCGTTCAACGTGGGCACCGAGCAGAACAACGTGACCGTGGCGGAGATCGCCGCCGAGGTCGTCGAGGCGGTGCCCGGTTCCGAACTGGTAATCACCGGTGAGGCCGGGGCGGACCCGCGCTCCTACCGGGTGGACTTCTCCCGCATCCGCGCCGCGCTGCCCGACTACGAGGCGCGCTGGACGGTCAAGGAGGGCGCGGTCGAGCTGGTCGAGGCCTACCGGCGGTTCGGCCTGACCGAGCAGGACTTCCAGCACCGCTTCACCAGGCTCGCGCGGCTGTCGGCCCGGCGTGCCGAGGGCAGCGTCGACGACGCGCTGCGACCGCACGAGGTGGCCGCAGGTGACGATTGAGACCGTGGGGCGTGAGATGCACGCCCTGGTCGAGCGGCTCTACCCGCTGTGCCGGAGCATCACCGGCGACGGGGTGCGCCGCACTCTGGAGATCGTCGGGGAGTCCGTGCCCCTGCAGATCCGTGAGGTGCCGACGGGGACCGAGGTCCTCGACTGGACGGTGCCCAGGGAGTGGAACATCCGTGACGCCTACATCAAGGACGCCTCGGGCGCCCGGGTGGTCGACTTCGCGGAGTCCAACCTCCACGTGGTCGGCTACAGCGTCCCCGTGTCGGCCACCATGTCCCTGGCGGAGCTCCGCGGCCACCTGCACACCCTGCCCGACCAGCCCGACCTGATCCCCTACCGGACCAGCTACTACGCGGAGACCTGGGGGTTCTGCCTGCGGGAGAGCACCCTGGCCGGCCTCCCGGAGGGCGACTACGAGGTCCGGATCGACTCGACCCTGGCCGACGGCCACCTGACCTACGGCGAGCACGTGGTGCCCGGCCGGGTCTCCGACGAGGTGCTCGTCTCCTGCCACGTGTGCCACCCCTCGCTGGCCAACGACAACCTGGCGGGCATCGCCGTGGCGACCAGGCTCGCGCGGCGGCTGGCCGAGTCCGACCCGTGGTACACCTACCGCTTCCTGTTCATGCCCGGCACGATCGGCGCGATCACCTGGCTGGCGCGTAATCAGGAGCGTGTCGGAAGGGTCAAGCACGGCCTCGTGCTGGCCTGCGCGGGAGACAGCGGCGCGCTGACCTACAAGCGCAGCCGGCGCGGGGACGCGGAGATCGACCGGGTGGTGCGGCACGTCCTGCGGACCTCGGGGCGCGACCACGAGATCGTGGACTTCTCCCCGTACGGCTACGACGAGCGCCAGTTCTGCTCGCCCGGATTCGACATGCCGGTCGGCTCCCTGACCCGCACGCCGTACGCCGGCTACCCGGAGTACCACACCTCGGCGGACAACCCGGACTTCGTCTCGCCCGAGGCGATGACGGACACCCTGGAGACCTGCTGGGAGATCACGCAGGTGCTGGAGCGCAACCACCGCTACCTCAACCTCAGCCCGTACGGCGAGCCGCAGCTCGGCAGACGGGGCCTGTACGGCTCGCTGGGTGGACGCAGCGACACCAAGCAGGCGCAGATGGCGATGTTGTGGGTGCTGAACCTCTCCGACGGAGAGCACAGCCTGCTGGACATCGCGGAACGGTCCGACCTGCCCTTCGCCACCGTGGCGGATGCGGCACAAGCCCTGCGTGGTGCGGGACTCGTCAAGGAGAAGGGGAAATGACGCAGGTTCAGACCGTCATGGGTTCCGGGGTGCTCAACCTCCGGGTCGGTGAGGTGGTGGAAGTCCTCAGCGAGGCCGAGATCATGGCCACCCTGGACGAGAGGGGCGAGCTGGACGAGCTGCCCTTCATGCCGGAGATGCTCGCCTTCTGCGGGCGCCGGCTCACGGTGCACAAGGTGGCCTACAAGCTCTGCGACACGATCAGCCGTACCGGCATGCGGCGGATGGAACGTGCCGTGCACCTGACCGGGGCGCGCTGCGGCGGGCAGGCGCACGGCGGCTGCCAGACGGCCTGCCTGATGTACTGGAAAGAAGCCTGGCTCAAGCGGGTGGACCCCGGCGCCCCCGGCACGCCCGGCCCGGCGGCCTCCGGCGGCCGGGAGACCGCGGCGCCCGAGGGGGCGGGCGGCCTCGCGGCGGGACGCCGTCTCCTGCCGATCCTGGAGGTCGCCGCCAGGAAGGAGCCCGGCCCGGAGGGGGAGGAGCGCTTCTCCTGCCAGGCCACCGAGCTGCTGCGGGCCGCGCCCACCTGCCTGCCGCTCAAGGACCTCCGGCAGTACGTCATGGACGTGCGCACCGGCAACGCGGGCACGTTCTTCGCGCTCCGCGCCCTTCTCGTCGGACTTTTCAACCGCTTTCAGGACCGGAGCGGGCGGGTGCTGCCAAGCTGGCTGCAGATCAAGGGAGGCCTCAGGTGGGGCTTCGTCAAGGGCCGTCTCGTCGGCGCGACGCCGAGCGTCACCCTCGACCTCCAGCCGGGAGAGCTCGTCCGGATCAAGTCCAAGGAGGAGATCGTCGCCACCCTCAACCAGGACCTGCTCAATCGCGGGATGGGGTTCGAGGAGGAGATGTCGCGTTACTGCGGGCAGACGGCACGGGTGCTCTCGCGCGTCGATCGGTGCATCGACGAGAAGAGCGGCCGGATGCTCCAGATGAAGACCCCCTGCATCGTCCTGGAGGGCGTCGTCTGCGCGGGTGCGTACACCGTCAGCTGCCCGCGGGAGTTCATCCCGTTCTGGCGAGAGATCTGGCTGGAACGGATCGAGGAACCCGCCTGACCGGATCAAGGCACTGACTGCGGCGGTGCCGGTCCGGCGGGTGAACTGTGAAAGGTAAGAGATGGAAGACAGACAGGGCGCGGAGCCGGCAAGGGCCGACGCGGAGCCCGCGGCGCCGGGCGCGGCCACCTCCCAGGTCGGGGAGATCGGCCGCCAGGCCGGCCGCGGGCTGCGCTGGAGCCTGCTGGGCAACCTGGTGATGAAGGTCGGCTCGTTCGGCATGAGCCTGGTCCTCGCCCGCCTGCTGGTACCGGAGGACTTCGGCGTCTTCGCCATCGCGCTGGCGGCGAGTCAGATGGTCATCCACATCAACGACGCCGGCATCATCGCGGCGACCGTGCAGTGGCGGGGCAGGCTTGAGGAGATGGCGCCCACGGCGACGGTCGTGGCCATCGTGTCCAGCGGCCTCCTGTACGGGATCTTCTGGATGATCGCGCCGTACTTCGCGCAGCTGTCCGGCAGCGAGGAGGCCACCTGGGTGATCCGGGTGCTCGCGGCCACCAACGTCGTCTACGGCCTGACCGCCGTGCGCAGCGCGGCGCTGCTGCGCAGGTTCGAGCAGGACAAGCTCACCAAGGCCAACCTGGTGGGCTTCCTGGTCAACGCCACGGTCTCCATCTCGCTCGCCGCCGGCGGCGCCGGGGCCTTCAGCTTCGCCTGGGGCCAGCTCGCGGGCGCCTCGGTCACCGGGGTGCTGGTGGTCGCCTTCGCGCGGCTGCGGATCCGGTTCGGCCTCGACCGCGCGGTCGCCAGGCGGCTGCTGGTCTTCGGGCTCCCGCTGTGCGTGAGCCTCGGCATCGAGGGCGTGCTGCTCAACGCCGACTCCGTCATCGTCGGCAACGCCCTCGGGCCCACCCTGCTCGGCCTCTACCTGCTCGCGTTCAACATCTCCAGCTGGGTGCCCGGCCTGATCGGCACGGCCGTGCGCTACGTCGCCCTGCCCAGCTTCTCGCGGCTGGCGGAGGAGGATCCGAAGTCTCTGTCGCTGGGCGTGCAGCGGGCGGTCCCGCTGCTGCTGTCCATCGTGCTGCCGATCGCGGTGGTGATGGGCACGCTCGCCCCCGCGCTGGTGGTCTTCCTGTACGGCGAGCGCTGGGCGCCCTCCGCCGAGGTGCTGCGTTTCCTGGCGATCGTGATGACCGTGCGGATGCTGACCGCCCTGGCGTTCGACGTCCTGGCCTCTCTCGGCGCCACCAAGGCCACCGTCTGGCTCAACCTGGGCTGGGCGGTGGTGCTGGTGCCCGCGCTGATGACCGGTGCCCGCGTGGACGGCATCCGGGGCGCGGCGATCGGGCACGCGGTGGTCGCCGTCCTGGTCGCGCTGCCGCTGGCGACGCTCGCCCTGCACAGGGCCGGAGTGGTCCTCGCCCCGATCGCCCCCGCCCTGGTGCGCCCGCTGCTCGGCGGCGTGCTCGCGGCGGCCGTCATGACGTGGCTGGCCCAGGTCGTCCACGGCGTCCCGCTGGTCCAACTGTGCGTGGCGGGCGGTACGGGACTGCTCGCCTTCATCCTCGTCGTCGTGCCGCAGGCCGTGCTCAGGCAGCTGGGCGGCAGGGTGACCGAGCTGATCCCCGCACGCTCCCGCTGACTGGAGAGGGAAACCGGATGCTTGGAACCGACACGCTGGTGTCCGTCGGGCTGCCCGTACGCAACGGCGCCGCGAGGCTGGAGGGCGTGGCCAGGTCGGTGCTGGCGCAGGACCACGAGAACATCGAGCTGGTGATCTGCGACAACGCCTCCACCGACGACACCGAGGAGTTCTGCCGGGAGCTGGCGCGGTCCGACAGCCGGATCACCTACCACCGGCAGCCGGAGAACGTGGGGCTGCTCAACAACTTCATCCACGCGGGACGGATCGCCCGGGGGACGTTCTTCCGCTGGGTCGGTGACGACGACTGGCTGGCCCCCGAGTGCGTCTCCCGGTCCCTGCGCGCCTTCGCCGAGGACGAACGGCTCATCCTGGTCACCACGCAGGTGTCCTACTCCGACCCCGACGGGATGGCCCGGACCGGCGTCTACGAGGGCACGGGACTGCTGTCCGACGACCCGGTCGAGCGGTTCGCCGAGATGCTGCGCATGCTCAACGAGAGTCACCTGCTGATCGACCCCCTGTACGGCCTGATGCGCCGCGCCTCCGTGGTCGGCATTCCCCGGCGCAACATGCTCCGCGAGGACGAGGTGTTCGCGGCGAAGCTCGCGCTGGCCGGGCCGTGGGGCCACGTGCCCGAGGTCCTGGCCCGCCGCAACTGGAAGCACGAGCGCATCGGGGCGGTCGGGCGCCGCCTCGGCGTGCCCGCCTGGCAGGCGCGCTTCTCCTCGACCCTGCAGTACCGCGAGATCCTGCGCTGGCTGCGCGAGGCCGACCTCACCGGGGAGCAGCGCGGCCGCGCGCGTGCCGCCGCGCACCGGATGTACGCCCGCCGCCAGTGGCGGACGGTGTCCCACCGCGGCCGCAAGCTCGCGCGGCTGGGCACCGGGCTGATCCTGCCCGGCCGGTCCTCCGGGCGCTCGGCGGCCGGAAGCTGATCATGAATCACCGCGTGCGCACGAGCCGCACCCGTCGCGAACAAGGAGAGCGTTCAGGATGACCACCGTCTTTTCCAACAGCGTGGTGGACGACGACACCCGGCGCGGCCTGCTCTACGAGGGGAAGGTGTTCACCTACTCCGCGACGCCGGCCTCCAAGGAGCTCATCGGCCTCGCCCAGCAGCTGATCGCCGAGGCGTTCGGCGACCACGACCCGCAGACCGCCCAGTTCGACATGCCGGTCGAGGAGTTCGCGGCCCTGCTCGCCGGCCTCAAGCCGAGGTTCATCCACCACCCCCGGTGCAAGGAGCTGCTGCCGGCCGTGCTGGAGGAGCTCGGCTGCTCGCTCGACCGGACCTACTTCGACGTCCCCCGGCTGCGCACCTCCACCTCCAACGACTACCTCACCTCCGGCATCTCCTACGCCTTCCACCCGCACCGCGACTGCTGGTACTCCGCCCCGTTCAACCAGCTCAACTGGTGGATCCCGATCTACCCGGTGGTGCCGGAGAACGTGATGGCCTTCCACCCCCGGTACTTCGACCGTCCCGTGCGCAACGGAAGCGCGCGCTACGACTACGCCGAGTGGAACCGGACCAGCCGGCTCAGCGCGGCCCAGCACGTGCGCAGCGACACCAGGGAGCAGCCCAGGCCCGAGGAGCCGGTCGAGCTCGATCCGCAGGTGCGGGTGGTGCCCGAGCCGGGCGGGGTGATGCTGTTCTCCGGCGCGCAGCTGCACTCGACGGTCCCCAACACCTCGGGCAGGACCCGCTTCAGCATCGACTTCCGGACCGTGAACATCGACGACGTGCGCGCGCGCCGGGGCGCGGCGAACGTGGACGCGGCGTGCACGGGCACGACCCTGCGCGACTTCGTGCGCTGCTCCGACCTCGACCCGATGCCGGAGCAGCTGGCGCTGGAGTACGAGGCCGAGGCGCTGGCCCGGGTGGGGTGACGGCTCCGGCCGCCGTCCGCCGCCTACCGCGCGGGACGTATGGCCGCGCGCATCCGTGACAGCCTGGCCCGTGCCGCCTCGCGCAGCGCGGGCCAGCTGCGGTGGCGCTGGAACGGGAGCTCGAAGACCGCCGCGAACGCCCTGGCCGTCAGCAGGGCCACCGGTACGGCCAGCACGAGGGCGGCCAGGAACGCGGGCAGGCCCCCGGGCACGCGCGGCGCGACGATCAGCTGGTAGATCGCCACGACGATCGGGGCGTGGATCAGGTAGAGCGTGTAGGAGAAGGAGCCGAGGCTCCGGATCGGCCGCAGGTCCAGCAGCCGGACCAGGGCCGCGGGCCGGCCCGTCGCCACCCCGGCCAGCAGCAGGCCCACCGCGGGGCCGAGCGCGATGTCGACCCAGAAGTATCGCTCCACCGTCCAGACCGAGCCCCGCACGACGATCACCACGAGCACCGGGACGGCGGCGAGCAGCGCCAGCCAGTGCCAGGGCAGCCGCCGTACGCGCCCGTCCGCGGCGATGACGCCCGCGGCGACCACGCCCACCGCGAACAGCACGGCGAACTGGGGCGTCAGCCGCATCAGCATGCCCACGGCGGGCACGCCGGGCGCGAGCAGGCCGATCGCCGCCACGAGCACGGTGACGACCCCGAGCATCACGGCCGCGCCCGCCCTGCGCAGGATCAGCAGCAGAAGGGGGAAGACCAGGTAGAGCTGGGCCTCGATGGCGATGGACCAGAAGGCGCCGTTGGGACTCGGCGCGCCGAAGAGGTCCTGGAGCAGCAGGCCGTAGACGGCCACCGACTTGGCCGCGGGCGGGCCCTCTCCCGGCTGGGCGACCAGGGTCCACGCGATCACCAGGCTGAACGCCAGGGCGGCCCAGTAGGGCGGCAGGATGCGCCAGGCGCGACGCTGGGCGAACCGGCCCATGCCGCCCAGCCGCCATTGCGACCGCGCGGGGGAGACGGCCAGGGAGAAACCCGACAGGACGATGAACACGACCACCGCGAAGTGCCCGTAGAGCAGCCAGCCGAGCCAGCTCGGGCCGGTGTTGGCCGGATATCCGGGAAAGGCCATCAGCCAGCAGTGGTGCACCATGACGAACAGGGCCGCGACGCCGCGGATCCCGTCCAGTCCCGCCAGCCGGCCGCGGCCGCCGGCGGCCCGTTCGGCACCGTCGGCTGGACCAGGCTGAACATCCCTTTCGGGCGATTTCATCCGCTAAAACCCCGTCTCAGACTGATAGGGGCTGTCGCGTCTCCCCTTTTTTGGCCTATCGACGGGTCTATCGCTGTATGGTCACCAGACGTAACATCCGATGAAGGAATGTCGAGCGGCCTGGGTCCGTGCCCGGCCGATGTAACGGGAGCTCTCTGCTTCCCGATGGGTAATTGTATTGTCGCGGGGGGTGGCGGTGCCCCGTCATAAATTAGGGGCGGATAAATATGGACTTCTGGAAGGCCATATTCGGGCTCGTCAAGCGTAGACTCATCGGCCCTCCCCTGGCCGCGCTCGCGCTCGCCGCGGCCACTCTGGTCTTCTTCCTGATGCCCACCACCTACGTGTCGACCGCGTCCATGGTGCTCACCACCCCCGCGACCGGTGGAACGCTCCCATCCGACCCGACCAAGCCCCTCGGGCTGACCAACCCGCTGCTTCAGTTCAGCGACGGTCTCCGGGTCACGGCCGGCATCCTCATCCTCTCCATGAACGCCCCCGAGGTCGCGGCCGAGCTGGGCGTGCTGCCGAACAGCACCACCGAGATCACGATCAACGACGGCCGCACCAACCCGAACCTGCTGGGCATCAGCACCAACGGCCCGTTCGTCTACGTGGAGGTCCAGAGCAGGTCCGCCGCGACCGCCCAGGACGTGGTGGTCAAGGCGAAGCAGCGCGTCCGCCGGGAGCTGATCAACCGCCAGCAGGCGCTCAAGGCCCCGCGCTCCACCTTCATATCGATCGTCGACGTGGTGCCCTCCTCCACCCCCGAGGCCAAGCTCTCGGGAAAGCTGACGGCCGCCGGCGGGACCCTGTTCCTCGTGTTCCTGGTCGGCATCGGCATCGCCTACGGCATGACCCAGATGCGGCAGGGCGGGCGGTCCGCCGATCCCGCGCGTCCCTCCGACGGCGGCGGCGGGCCGAAGGACGACCACCCCGAGGCGGCCGCGCTCTCCGCGGGCGGGGCGGTCGCCGCCCCCCTGACCGCCTACCCGCGGATGGACACGAGGGAGCCCGCGGAAGGACCGTTCCAAGACGACTCCGAGCCGCTCGTCGTCGTGATCGAGAACGAGCCGTTCATGCACCGCGACGACGACGCCGGAGACACCATCGTGTTCATGCGCGCCAGCGGCCGGGACGACCACGAGAAGTGATCGGGCCCTCGGTGGCCCTGCGGCCACTCGAAGGCCCGGGCACATCCCGGCGGCCCGCGTCATCAGGTGATCTGGGCGCACCGTTCGATGGCGGCCCGCCGTACGTCCTGCGGCGTCTCCGACTTCGCCGAGATCATCATCGCCACCGCCTCCGGGCCCAGCCGGTCGGCGAACGCGATGGCCCCCTCGCGGTCCAGCGGGGTCCGCTGCCAGTTCTTGTGGCAGATCGTGGTGTTGGAGGGCGGAGGCTCCTCGGACCCGCCCAGGACCTCGTCGACGAACACGCCGTAGAGCATGAACTCCGAGATGTGCAGGCGGGAGTTGAAGGCGTCCATCCAGTGCCGTCCGGTGGTCTCGCTCACCCGCTGCTGCATGGCGCGGACGGTGCCGGGGGCCCAGAAGTTCAGCGCGGTCACGTAGTCGGTCAGCGGGGGCGGCGGCGCGGGGGGAAGGCCGAGCAGCTCGCGGGAGACCTGGTGCCACAGGACGTGCCGCTCCATGTCCGCGGTCACCCCCTTCTCCTCGCGGTGCAGGCACAGCCGCCCGTCGGCGGTGAAGCTCTCCAGGGTGGTCGGGCGGACCAGCACCACGTCGGAGTCGGCGATCATCACGGCGTCCACGTCGAGCCGGGCGGCGAGGGTGATCTTGAGCGTCTGCTGCATGACCCAGCCCCGGACCGGAGGCCACGGCCTCCGGGAGTTGACCCACAGGGGGTAGGGCGCCAGGCGGAAGTAGTACTTCGGGAGAAGCTCCTTATAGGTCCATATACGGCAGCGCGGACCGGCGTACTTGGCGAAGACATCCGTCCACACCGGAGAAATGATCACATGGTGTACGGTCTCGTCCGAGGTGTATTCCAGGACCGAACGGTGAAGATCGGCGAACAGCTCCGCGTCGGGCCCGTGGCTCGGTGTGATGACGGCAAGCTCGGTCATGGACAGTGGGCTCCAGTCATGCGGAATCGATGGTCACGAAACACCCGCAATCAGTATCGTCACACCGGTTGGACCGTTACGGCAGGCGTTCAGGGCAACCTCGGCCCCATTCCGGGGCGCCATTCCGAGTAACGCCCCGCCCGGGTCCGGGCGATGACCATTAGCGGGCTTCTGTGCGGGCGCCCGCCGTTCGGTTCGGGGAGGAAGCGCATGGACTTCTGGGGAACGGTCCTCGTCGTATTCCGCCGCTGGTACATCTTCCTGCCGATATTCGCGCTGTCCCTCGCCGCCGCCGGCGGCGTCTACTCGACGGTCATGACGACCTACACCTCCAGCGCCGTCCTCATCCTGACCACGCCGACCACCGGCGGGAGCCTGCCGACCAACCCGGACATCCCCAACGGCCTGACCAACCCCATGCTCAACTTCGACCACGGGCTGAGCGTCTCCGCCTCGATCCTCATCGCGGCGATGGGGACGCCGGACATGGCGGCCGAGCTAGGCGTGACCGACGGCGGGGACTTCGCCTTCAAGGTGACCAACGGCGGCAACAACCTGGAGTCGCTCGCCACTGGACCGTTCCTGTTCATCGAGGGCGAGGCCTCCTCCGCCGCGGCCGCGCAGGACATCGTGAAGCGGGTCATCGTGCGGGCGAAGGCCGAGCTCGATCACCGGCAGAAGGCGGTGCGGGCCCCCATGGCGACCTACATCACCACCTACGAGGCGGTGCCGCCGACCACTCCGATGGCGCAGCGGGGCCGGAAGCTGCGCGCCGTCGCGGCGGCGTTGGGCGTGGGCGTCGTGGCGAGCCTGTGCGCCTCGTTCATGGCCGAGAGCTTCTTCCAGAGACGGAAGGCCCGTCGCCAGGCCGGCGCCCCGGACCCCGCCGACGCGGCGGGCGAGCGGTCCCTGCCTGACCGGGCCGCCCTCAACGGCCGGGCGCACGCCGACGGCCCGGTTGCGAGGCACTGACCCCATGGCGGCGAAACTCACCCTGCCGGTCCGCCGGCGTGCCGACGGCGCGACCCTGGCCAGCCTCTTCGCCGTGGCGCTGCTGATCGTCCCGGCCCGCATGGTCTTCCGGGCGCTGCCCCTGTCGATCACGCCGGCCAGCCTCATCGCCCTCGCCGCGGCCCTTCTCTGGCTGTGCGCGCACTTCACCCTCACGCTGGGCATGGCCAAGGGCCGCAACCCGGTGCGCACCGCGCTGTTCGTCTACCTGACCGCGATCGTCGCCACGTACGGCTACGCCAGCTACGGCTACATGCCGTCCGACGAGCTCAACCTCGCCGACCACGCCCTGATCCTGCTGGTGGCCAACGCCGGTCTCGCGCTCATGATGTGCGACGGGGTCCGCGGCGCCGCGCGCCTCGACTTCGTGCTCCAGGCCGTCGTGGTGGCCGCGTCGGTCATCGCGGTGATCGGGGCCTTCCAGTTCCTGTTCGACCTCGACCTGACCCAGTACATGCAGATCCCCGGACTCCGCTACACCTCCGAAGACGGATTCATCACCGAGAGATCCGACTTCCGCCGGGTCGCCGCGACGACCGGCCATCCCATCGAGTTCGGTGTCGTGTGCGCGATGCTCCTGCCGATCGCCGTCCACTACGGCTTCCAGGCCGGCGAGCGCGCCGAGCCCGCCCTGCGGTGGTGGGTGTGCTCCGGGCTGATCGGGATGGGCCTGATGTTCTCGGTCTCGCGGTCCGCGGTGCTCGGGCTCGCCGGCGTCGGCGTCGTGCTGTTCCTCGGCTGGCCCGCCCGGCGGCGGCTGCACGCGATGGGAGTCGTCCTCGTCTTCCTGATCCTGATGAGGATCATGGTCCCGGGGCTCCTGGGCACGTTCTACGGCCTGTTCGCGAACTTCGGCAACGACGACAGCATCCGCTACCGCACGCACGACTACGAGGTCGCCGCCCACGAGATCGCCAAGCACCTGTGGCTGGGGCGTGGAGCGGGCACGTGGTACGCCCCGAAGCACCAGGTCTTCGACAACCAGTACATCCTGTCCACGGTGGAGACCGGCCTGATAGGCATCGGGGCGATCGTCGGGATGTTCGCGTGCGCGATCTACGCGGGCCTCCGGGCCCGCTATCTGAGCAGCGATCCCGGCACCCGCGACCTGGGCCTCACCCTGGCCGCCTGCATGGTGGTCCCGCTGATCGGGGCGGCGACCTTCGACCTGCTCTCCTTCGCCACCGTCACCGGTCTGTCGTTCCTGCTGATCGGCGCCGCGGGGTCGCTTCTGCGCAGTGCCACCGAGACGGCCGCGCTCCATCCCCGCGACACCGGTACGTTCTGGCGCGTCCGCACCCCCAAGGATCTGTTCCGCGGATCCGGCGGGAGGAGCGATCAGGTCGTGTCCTGACCGCTCCCGCCCGCCGGGCCCGTCTCAGCCGTCGCACTCCAGCGGTCCGACGACGGAGGTGATCCGGTAGTTCTGGTCGATCTTCACCAGGGAGTTGCCGGCCCAGTCGATGGCCTTGCAGTCGGCCTCGACCGGTCCGTAGATCCAGGAGTCGTCGACCAGCATGTTGTCGCGCACGACCAGCTTCCCGCGCGCGTTCTTCAGCTGGATGCTGTAGGTGCCGCCCATCACGAGGTTGTCGGTGACGACGGCGTCGACGATCTGCTTGTCGACGAGGAAGATCGGCGCGGTGACGTCCTTGGCATGGCGCTGGTCGATGGTGTTGTGGTCGAAGGTCAGGCCCCTGCCGGTGTTGTAGGTCTGGATGCCGTCGGAGTGGTCACCCGGGTTGGAACACAGGTTGGCGTAGGAGTCGCGGATGACGACGTCGTCGCCGGAGGCGCGGAAGCCGTCACCGTGGTTGCGGACGTGCACCCGCAGGGCGGTGTACTTGTCCTGGCCGATTCCGGGCAGCGTCTTGCAGCCCTGGGCGGGGCCGACGGTCGAGTCGGTGATGGTGAACCGGTAGGTCCGGGGGCCGTCGGCGTTGATGACGCTCCCGTCGATCTGGCTGTTCCTGACCGTGACACCATCGGCGTGGATCAGCAGGTCACCGGGGATGTGCACGCCGTCCAGCACGGCGCCGGACTTGGTGACCCGGTAGGCGGCGCCGTCCTCGTTGAGGGTGCTCCTGCTCAGCCGGGTGCCGGCGGGCACACCGGTGCAGGCCGGGGTCGGATGGCCCGCACAGCTGCTGCCACCGTCGTCCGGGATCGGGGTCAGCGTCGGCCGCGGGGACAGCGTCGGCTTCGGCGTCAGCGTGGGCCGTGAGGTCGGCGTCGGCTGCGGGGGCGGCGTCGGCCGGACAGTCGGCGTCGGCCTCGGGGTGAGCGTGGGCCGTGAGGTCGGCGTCGGCCTCGGCGTGCCGGTCGTGGTGGCGCTGGGACTGGCGGACGTGCCGGGACCGGGGCCGGCCGTCTGGCTGGAGCTGCTGCTCGGGCTCGCGCCGGTCTGGCTGGGAGAGGGGCCCGTCCCGGTTGTCTGGCTCGGGCTGGGACCCGTGCCGGTCCGGCTCGGGCTGGGATCGGGGCTCGCGCCGGTCTCGCTCGGGTTCGGTGACGTGCCGGGGGTGGCGTCCGTGCTCGGGGTGAGGCTCGGGACAGGCGTCTCGCCCGGAACCTGGGGCGGCTGCGACGGCTGGGGCGACCTCGTGGGCGCCGGGGCCGGGGAGCGGTCACGCCAGCGGAAGATGACGTCCACCCAGTAGTTGTAGCCCTTGGGGTTCCAGCGGTCCGGGAAGGTGCTCCTGCCGTACCCGAACACCCCCGCGTTGCGGGACGTCGTGGCCAGCGGCCCCGAGCGGGCGGAGTCGAAGCCCTTGCTGCCCACGTAGTTTCCGGCCGCGCTGTGGTAGGAGACCGTGTAGAGCTGCTTGGCCTTGAGCTGCACCGGCGAGGCGAAGCGGGCCTCCTGCCAGCCCGAGGCGCTCTCCCCGGCGAACGTCACGCGCGCCAGCCGTTTCCCGCCCGCGCTCCACAGGCTCCCGGTGTGCTTGCCCCTGTCACCGGGGGCCTTGTAGAACCGGACCCCCGCCACCCAGCCGCTCCTGGCCGCGGTGAAGCGCATGCCCAGTTCGACGGGCGCGCGGTCGGCGCGCGGCGTGGCCTTCACCTTGGTGCTCGTCGACCAGAAGCTCGTCTCCTTGGGCTCCTGCGGTGCGGCGGCGGGCGCGGGCTGAGCCGCGGCCGCCTGTTCCACGGTGACGCCGTCGCGGGTAATGAACCAGACAGCCGGGACGGACACCGCCACAACGGCCACGATGAGGACTGCCACCAGTCCCGGTTGTGACCGACGGCGGCGGGGCGGCCTGCCTTCGCTGTTTCCACCCCGGCGTGGGGGGCGTGCACTGGTCATCTCTCTGACCTCCGCGCCGATTTGCGGTCGGCTCGACAATGTGTCCGTTTGGTCCTCGCGCAGAGGCCATTGTTGCGGCTGAGGTCATAGATACGCATCAGTTTTGCTGGTATTGCCTAGAAGAGTTTCCAAATGACCATTGTTCGACTATGTCGTTACTTGGCCCCCTGGACATGAGGGGCGTGTCATCTGATGCGCCAACAATAAGGAGGAGATGGTGTGAAAGTCAGCCCACGCAGGTCAGCGGGCCGACGGTCGAGGTGACACGGTAGTTCTCATCGATCGTCACCAGTGAGTTGTCAGCCCAGTCGATCGTCTTGCATTCGGAATCGACCGGACCGTAAACCCAGGACTTGTCGACCAGTTTGTTGCCCCGCATGATCAGCTTTCCGCGCCCGTTCCGCAGCTGAATGCTGTAGGTGCCGCCCATGATCAGATTGTTGGTGATCACGGCGTCGACGATCTGCTTGTCGACGAGGAAGATCGGCGCGGTGACGTCCTTGGCCTGGCGCTGGTCGATGGTGTTGTGGTCGAAGACCAGGCCCCTGCCGGTGTTGTAGGTCTGGATGCCGTCGGAATGGTCCCCCGGGTTGGAACACAGGTTGGCGTAGGAGTCCTTGACCACGACGTCGTCGCCGGAGGCGCGGAAGCCGTCGCCGTGGCCGCGGACGTGCACCCGCAGGGCGGTGTACTTGTCCTGGCCGATCCCCGGCAGCGTCTGGCAGCCCTGGGCGGGGCCGACGGTCGAGTCTGTGATGGTGAACCGGTAGCTCCGGGGGCCGTCGGCGTTGATGACGTGCCCGTCGATCTGGCTGTTCCTGACCGTGACGTCCTCGGCGTGGATCAGCAGGTTGCCGCGGATGTGCACGCCGTCCAGCACGGTGCCGGGAGTCTTGACCCGGTAGGCGGCGCCGTCCTCGTTGAGGGCCTTCACGGTCAGCTTGGTGCCGGGCGGCACGCCCGTGCAGGCCGGGGTCGGATGGCCGGGGCAGCGGCCGGTGGCACCGGTGGGCTCACCCGGGGTGCCGGTGGGCCGGCTCGTCGGGCTCCCGGCCGAGGACGACGTGCATCCCGTCAGGGACATCATGGTGACCGCTGAGACCGCAGCGAGCAGACTGACCCATCGCATTGTCGTTCACTCCGTCGTGTCCGGACCGCAGAGCCGATCTCGCAGCTGCGTCCATGATCCCGCAGAAAGGTCGCGCCCGCTGATCGCCGACACGGGAAGGGGCCAGTCGATCCGCAGGTCGGGATCGTCGTAGCGGACGGACAGGTCCTCGGCGGGGTCGTGCTCCCGGTCGATGCGGTAGCAGACGTCGGTCTGCCCGGTCAGGGCCTGGAAGCCGTGCAGCAGCCCGGGGGGCACGTAGAGGGTGACGAAGGTCTCGTCGTCGAGCAGTACGGAGGTCTGCTCGCCGAAGGTGGGCGAGCCGGGACGGGCGTCGACCAGCACGTCGTGCACCGCTCCGCGGGCGCAGCGCACCAGCTTGGCCTCACCCCGGCCGGAGCGGCCGTGCATCCCGCGGACCGTCCCCTGCCGCGAGCGGGACTGGCTGTCCTGCACGAACGCCGAGAAGTCCAGCCCGGCCCCCTCGGCGACGGCCTTGTCGAAGGTCCTGGTGAACAGCCCCCGGTCGTCACGGTGTGGCGTCGGTACGAACAACAGCACCCCATCGATTTTGGTTCGTTCTACTCTCAACAGGTCATCCTTTTCTCAGAGGCGGTCGGGAGGCGTTCCGGTGAACGACGCTGTGGACGAGGACACTGCGCCGGACCGCGGACGGCCCGGCGGGCGGCAGCCGGTCGTCAGCGTCGTCGTGCCCGCGCACAACGAGGAGGCCGTCGTGGCGAACGGCCTGCGGCGGCTGCTCGCGGGGACGTCGCCGGGTGAGTTCGACGTGGTGGTGGTGGCGAACGCGTGCTCCGACCGCACGGCGGAGGTCGCCAGGCAGGCAGGCGTGCGCGTCATCGAGACGCCGGTGCCGGGCAAGGCCGGCGCGCTGCGGCTCGGCGACGAGACCTGCCGGACCTTCCCCCGCGTGTATCTGGACGCCGACGTCGAGCTGGACGCGGAGTCGGTGCGCGCGCTCGTCGCCGCCGCGGGCCGCCCCGGTGTGCTCGCCTGCGCCCCGGTCCCGGCGTGGGACCTGGCCGGAGTCGGCTGGTTCACCCGGCGTATGCACAAGGTGCACGACCAGTTGATCGCGCCGTTCCGGGCGCTGGCGGGCGTCGGGGTGTACGTCCTCACCGAGCAGGGGCACGCCCGGGTCTTCCCCCTGCCGGACGTGATCTCCGACGACGGCTGGGTGCACGGCGCTTTCGCGCCTCACGAGCGGGCGGTGGTGTCCGAGGCCCGGTCGCTGGTCCGACCGGCACGGACCGTCTCGGCGCACCTGAACCGGCGGGTGAGGGTGCGCCTGGGCAACCGGCAGCTCGCCGAGCTGGGCCGGTCCGCGGCCGAGGGCCGCCTGCGGCTGAGCTCCCTGGCCGCCCTCGTGGCAGGACGGAAGGTGAGCCCCCTCGACGCGGGCTGCTACCTCACCGTCCTGCTCATGGACCGGACGCTGACCCGGATGCGCGCCTCGCGCGGCAGCGGGATCCAGTGGGGCACGGACACCGGCAGCCGCTCCCCGGCGGGCGGGTAGCCCGCGGGGGACCGCCGTGCCGTCCGTCCGGGCGATGAGGTCCGGCGGGCCGGTCCGGCCGGCCGTACCGCTGTCCGGGGGGCGGGTGCGGCAGGTCCGCCCGGTACGGCCGGCCGTCCTGCCGTCCGCGTCGCCGGTACGGTCAGGCACCGGCCCGCTCGGTGATCGCGTATACCCGGACCGAGCCGAACGGGCTGTCCTCGACGCTCCTGCGCCCCCGTGTCACCGTGCGGAGGCAGCGGAAACGGCCGGTGCTCAGCAGGAACGCCTCCTCGACCGGGTTGAAGTAGATCACCGTGACCGGGCGCGGGTTCCGGTCCACGGACGCGATCAGCCTCTCCATCACGGTCGCGAAGGTCTCGCCCCGGAAGGGGTTGTTGAGGAACACCACGCTGACGTCGTCGGGGATGTCGTAGTCGAGCACGTCCGACCGGACGAGGTCGACGTCCTTGCAGCGCAGGCGGAGACGGGTGTTCGCGATGTTCTGCCGTGCGATGTCGTTGAGCTGCTCGGACAGCTCGACACCGATCACCTTCCCGAAGGGGTATCGGGACGCCGCCTCCAGCACCATGCGGCCCATGCCGGAGCCGAGGTCGATGAAGACGTCGTGCTCGCCGACGTCACGCCGGGGCAGCGTGCGCCGGAGGGTCTGCCAGTTCGCCGCCGAGTAGTAGACCCGGTCCTGCCGGGCCAGCCCGAACTCCTCAAGGCCTACGACGTCCGAGGTCCGTACGCCGTAGCGGCGCTCGAACAGGAGCTGGACGGAGTTGCGGCGCAGCCATCGGTAGGACCGCCGGAGCCCTTCCATCGCTCCGGCCGCGGCTGCCGCGCCCGTGTCGACGCAGCTCTCCATCAGGACGGCGAGTTCCGTGGCGGCGACGCTCTCTATGAGCACGCTCATGGCGGCGGTTCCTCTCTCGCTGGTGTGTCAGGAACAGGCGGCCTCGTAGGCGGCCAGAAGCGCGGTCCTGGAGCGTTCCCACGACAACGGGCCGGTGACCCGGGCCTTGCCGGCCTCGCCCATCCGCTGACGCTCCTGGGGGTCGTCGAGCAGCCGGGCGATCAGCTTGGCGAACTCCGGCTCGTCGTTGGCCGGTGCGTAGACCGCGGCGTCTCCGGCCGAGACCCGCGCTTCGCGGAGGTCGAAGGAGACGATCGGGCGGGCCATCGCCATGTACTCCATGATCTTGTTCATGGTGGACACGTCGTTGAGCGGGTTGAGCGGGTCCGGCGCGAGGCAGACGTCCGCCGCGGACAGGTAGCGCAGCAGGTCCTCGTCCGGGATCCGGCCGGTGAACTCGACGGAGTCCGACAGGCCCAGCTCGCAGGAGAAGGCGACCATGTCCTCGAAGGTGTCCCCGCCGCCGACGAACACCGCGTGCCAGTCCGTGCGGCCCAGGTCGTCGCGGAGCCTGGCCAGGGACCGCAGCGCGTAGTCCACGCCGTCCTGCGGGCCCATCACGCCGAGGTAGCAGAGCAGGTGCGGCTTCCCGCGCTTGATCGACTCCTCCGGGGGGACCTGGTGGAACCGCTCGACCGCCGGTGCGCTGCGCACCACGAACACCTCTTCGGGCTTCTTGCCGCCTCTGCCGATCGCGACCTCGCGGTAGCTCTCGTTGGTCGCGATGACCACGTCGGCGGCCCGGTAGGTGAGCCGCTCCAGCCGGCACACGGCGCGGTAGAGGAAGTCCTCGCCGCGGTCGAAGCGGGACAGGTAGAGCTCGGGCACCAGGTCGTGCTGGTCGAACACGAACCGCGCGCCCCGCCGCTTGAGCATCCTCGCCACGAGGAACAGCAGGTCCGGCGGGTTGCAGGCGTGCACCACGTCCACCGGCCCGATCCGCCGGGCCAGCCGGAAGGTGTGCCACAGCGCCGAGCCGTACTCCTGCACGTAGCCGAGCGGGCCGCCGGTCGCCGCCCGCAGCGGATAGCGGTAGATCTTCACCCCGTCTATCTCGACGCGCGGCTCGGTGTCCCGTTTGGTGCCCTGAGGACAGATGACATGCACGTCCCAACCGGCGTCGCGCAGCGTGGTGCTTTCCTGCCACACCCGCCGGTCGAACGGTACGGAGAGGTTCTCGACGAGGATGAGTGCTTTACCAGCCAAGGCCCACGTATCCAGGGTGTGCCCGGCGCTCGGCGGCGTCGGGGAGGCGGACGAGGTCGATGATCGTACGGTCACCCGCGCCGTCGAGCGCGCTCAGCACGGCGGGGTCCTTGCAGCCGACGACGCAGACGTCGGCGTGCGCGAGCACGTCGTCGGCGGAGTTGCTCAGCAGGTCGCCCAGGTGCGGCAGCCTGCTCTCGATGTAGTCCCGGTTGGCCCCCATCAGGCGGGACAGCGAGACGTTGGCGTCATAGATGCGCAGGTCGTATCCCTTGCCCAGCAGGCGTTCGGCCAGCTCGACCAGGGGGCTCTCCCGCAGGTCGTCGGTGCCCGGCTTGAACGACAGCCCGAACAGCCCGACACGGCGGCTGCCGGCCGCGGCCACCAGCTCGAAGGCACGCCGCAGGTGGTCCTCGTTGGACGGCAGGACGTGCGACAGCAGCGGCACCGAGACGTCGGCCCGCCGGGCCGCGTAGACCAGGCCCCTGAGGTCCTTGGGCAGGCACGAGCCGCCGAAGGCGAAACCCGGCCGCAGGTAGGCGGGGCTGATGTTGAGCTTGCGGTCGGCGAGGAAGACGTCCATGACCTGGTGGGAGTCAAGACCGAGTGCCTGGCAGACCGCCCCGATCTCGTTGGCGAAGCTGATCTTCAATCCGTGGAAGGCGTTGTCGGCGTACTTGGTCATCTCGGCCACCGCCATGGGCACCCGGAAGACCTCGCCCGGCAGGCCCTCGTACAGCGAGGCGACCGCGTCGCCGCTGGCGGGGTCGAGCTGGCCGATGACGGTCTTGGGCGGCTCGAAGAAGTCGCGCACGCTCGTTCCCTCGCGCAGGAACTCCGGGTTGACCGCCACGCCGAAGCCGGTTCCGGCCCGCAGCCCCGAGGTCCGTTCCAGGATCGGGATGAGCAGGTCGGTGCAGGTGCCGGGGAGCATGGTGCTGCGGAAGACGATCGTGTGCCGCTCGCTCTTGCCGGCCAGCACCTGGCCGATCTGCTCGGCCACCCGCTCCAGGTAGGCGGTGGAGAGGCTGCCGTTCGGGGCGGACGGCGTGCCCACGCAGATCAGCGAGATCTCCGTCTCGTTGATCGCCTCGGCGACGTCGGTGGTGGCCCGCAGCGCGCCGGCCCGCACGACCTCGGCGGTCAGCTCGCCGATCCGCTCCTCGACGACCGGCGCCTGGCCGCGGCCGATGAGTTCGATCTTCGTGGGATTGACGTCGACGCCGATCACCTCGTGCCCGCTGGCCGCGAGACAGGCCGCGGAGACGCAGCCGACATAGCCGAGTCCGAACACGCTGATTCTCATTGTGCGCTGCCTCCATCGCGTCACTTGCCGGCCGGTTGCGGGGCAGGAGGCGTTTTCTAAGCCTCGCCCGAATCACCCTTTAGTCGGATGATTTCTTTGGATCGTTACGTTTTCGAGAAGTACTCGTCCCTGGAGATGTGATTACCGCCGCAAATCGCGAAGTTTGTGCACAATATGGCGCAAGCCAGGGCCGAGTGCGGATGATTTCGCCGAGGTGACCATGGAGTCCCGTGCCCGCCGCAGCGCCTGCCGGGCCGAGCTCCGGGTCACGATCCCCTGGCACACCGGCGTCTCACCGGTCTTGGCGCGCCGTTTGTACTCGTCGTCGCCGCGTCCGAGGTCGATGCGCGTGATACCGAGGGCGGGAGCGGCGGCGACGAGTTCGCGCAGCAGCATCCATCCGGGGGCGAGGGCGGAGAAAGCCGGATCGTAGACCGGGAACCACCAGTGGAGCACGTTTTCCGAACGTATTCCGAAATGTGCCGCCACCAGATGGGGACCGGCGTGCAAAGTGGACAGAACGCCCCCGAATGAGGAGTCGCGGGTGTGCAGCAGCCGGGTCAGCAGGTCATGGCGGTCCGGTTCGGCGAAGTAGTCCCTGGCACCGGTGGCGGCATACTGCGCGCGCTTGAGCTCCACCACCCGGTCCAGGACCTCGGGGTCGACCGCGTCGGCGGCGAACCGCACCGGGCCGTACGTCCGATCGGCCTTCGCCGTACGGCGGCGGGCCTGTCCCATGTTGTCCTTGCCGCTGCGTGACGCCCGGCCCAGGTATCCCTCCAGGCCGCCGGAGACGTCCAGGAACGGCGACGGCCGCCGCGACTCCACCCACGGCTCGAAGTCCGCGCAGCTCTCCACCAGGTGGTCGAACTCGAAGCCGCGGACTCCACCGGCGAGCAGGGCCAGCGGGGGGAAGGAGGAGCCGGGGGCGAGCACGGGCCCCTGGAAGTCGGCCGCCGGCCAGCCCGCGGGCCTGATCAGCGACCGCTCGCGGTGATGGGGCAGCAGGGCGCGGACCTCGCCCGCCCGGTCCCTGCCCACCGCCACCCGCACCTCGCGGCCGCTGGCGTGCACGGCCGCGGCGAAGCCGGGGTGGAAGTAGGGGCTGTCCAGCAGGGGGTTGGCCGCCCGCAGCAGGTGCCAGGCGTCCAGCTCCTCCGCGGTGAGCGCGTCGAACCCGACCGTCCGCACCGTCTCCGTCTGCGCCGCCTGTGCCGCCTGTGCGGCCGCCCGTGCCCTCTCCGGCCGTGCGGGATCGGGTGCCTCCGGTCCGCCGGGCGGTTCGCTCGCGGGCATGCTCAATGTCGTTCCTCTCGTCGCCGACCGGATCAGTCCGCGAGCTTCTGGAGCCGGCGCGACGGTCTGAGCAGAGCCACGACCGATGCCCGTGACGTGCGGCGCCCCGCGAGCGCGCGCACTCCCTCGCCGAAGACGACCGCCAGGTAGTAGGCGAACGAGGCCGGAGCGCTCCGGCGCCGGCGGAACAGCTTCACCTTGTTGACCGTGAGCAGGGCGGCGAGGGTGGGGTTGACCCCCGAGTCGCCGCCGATGTGCTCGATCACCGACGCCGGTTCGTACCAGAGCGCCCAGCCCCGGTCGCCGGCACGGAGCGCGAACTCGGTCTCCTCGCTGTAGAGCAGGAACGACTCGTCCCACGGGCCGATCTCCCTGATGACGTCAGTGGAGATGAGCATGGCCGCGCCGGTCGCCCATGCCGCGACGCCGGGCCGTTCGTACTCCCGCGGGTCGGTGACCAGCTCGCCGAGCGTGCCGATCCGGCCCGCGAGGTCTCCGCCGATCAGCGCCTCCGCCAGCGCCCTGCGCAGGGTGGGTGTCCTGCGCAGCGACGGCTGCAGGCTGCCGTCCGGGTTGATCATGCGTGGTACGGCGATGCCGCGCCCCGGCGGCCGCAGCGCGTCGGCGAGCGGGAGGAGCGAGCCCGGCCGCAACCTGCAGTCGGGATTGATCACGTAGACCGCGTCGATGTCCCGGAGGTCCAGCGCCTCGATGCCGGCGTTGATCGCCGCGGCGTAACCGGCGTTCCGGCCGAGCTGGACGGTCTGGAGCGGGAGGCCGGTCACCCCTGCGGCGATCTTGAGCGACCCGTCCTTCGAGGCGTTGTCGGCCACGACGACGTCGGTGAGGCGCACACCCCGGGAGCCCTCGACGAGAGAGCGCAGACAGCCTTCGAGTACCTCCGCGCTGTTGTAAGTGACGATCACTACGGCGATCCGGGGGGTACCAGGCGTCATATATTCGTCATCGTCGGGCGCGGCGGTGTCGTTACCACGTTCCAGACCGCACCGGCGCTCCGGCTCCCGCCCGCGCCGATCGCGGGACTCTCACCCGCGGGCACGCTTGAACGCCCGCGCGGCGACCCTGCGGACGCGCAGCGGCAGCGGCGGCGTCCCGTCGATGATCCGGGGGGCCCACGTGCCGTCGATGTCGTGGCGCAGGCTGTTGCGCGGCTGGAGCCAGGAGCCGGGCCGGGCGCGGCCGCCGTCGCTGGTGTAGGCGCGCGTCACCGCCGCCCGCCGCAGCCTGCCGAGCACGCGCCTGTCATAGGAGCCGAACGGGATGGCCACCCTCGACACCCGCCGCCCGGTGAGCTCGCCGAGGAGCCGGTTGGCGTCGGCGATCTCCTCTTCCGCCTGCTCCCCGTCCAGCCGCCGCCAGTCGCGATGCGCCCAGCCGTGTGAGCCGACCCGCATGCCCGCCGCGACCAGCTCCCGCACCCCGTCCGCGTCCAGCCGGCCCGGCTCGCCGAGGAGCCCGGCCAGCACGAAGAACTCAGCGGTGAGACCGCGGTCGAGCAGCCGGGGAAGGGCGATCTCCACATCGGAGGCGTTGCCGTCGTCGAAGGTGATGCGGACGTCCGGGCGGCCCACCGCCGCGTCGAGGACCTGCTCGAACTGCTCGACGCTGACCCAGGTCGTGTCCTCACCCGGGTCGAGCTCGCGGCTGGTCGGACCGATGCCGTGCACCGTGAGGTTGACGACCGAATCCACCAGCGCCCTCGTTTCTGATCCGGCGTCCCGGTTGCGGGAACGGGCACCGCGCACGATGACCGTGCCCCCGGTTGATATCGGATTCCGCGGCCTCCCGTTACAGCGTGCCGCCCCGCCGCGGCACGTCGTCCTGCCGCAGGCGCTCGGCGTACCAGGCTGCGGTCAGCCGGAGGCCCTCCTCCAGGCCGGTGGCGGGACGCCAGCGGAGCACCTCGGCGGCGGGAGCGATGTCGGCGATCCGGGCGCTGTCCAGCGGGCGGTCGGAGAGCGCGCCGTAGTGAGGGCGCAGCGAGCTGCCGACGATCCGGCCCAGCAGCTCCACGGTGTCCCGGATGGAGGTCCTCGTGCCCGTGCCGATGTCGAAGCTCCGGCCGGCCGCCTCGGCGGTCCTGCCCGCGGCGAGGAAGGCGTCGACCACGTCGTCGACGTAGACCCAGTCCAGATGGCGCGTTCCACTGCTGAGGCTGGGCGCCTCGCCGCGGAGCAGCGAGAGCGTCGCGTAGGGCACCAGCTTGCTGGTGTCGGGCTGGTCCGGCCCGTAGACCATCCCGATGCGCAGGGTCGTCACGGGGACGTCCCAGAGGTGGTGGAACATCCGCGCGTAGCCGCTGGCGGCCCATTTGGCGACCGCGTAGGGCGAGGACGGCGCCGCCTCGCCCTCGCCAGGCCGGGGCTCCTCCAGCGATCCGGCGAGCACCACCCGGGTGCCGGGGCTGTCGGCGACCGCCGTCAGCAGGTTGACCACGCTGGCGAGGTTGCTGTCCAGCATCGTCCGGACGAGCCGCGGGTCCCTCGCTCCGGCGACCTCGCTGGCGAGGTGGAACACGACGCCGGGCCGGGTGGAACGGACGAGGTCCTCGATCGCCTCCGCGTCGCTGACGTCCGCGACGTGCCAGGTCGCGCCGGAGGCGGACCTCTCCTGGGGCCTGCGGCTGACCGCGTGCACCTGGGCCCCGAGCGAGCCCAGGCGCCGTACGAGATGGGCTCCGATGAATCCGGTGGCACCTGTCACCAGCACGCGTGAGCCGTACCAGAGGTGGTCTTCCTGTCCCTGGACATGCGGGTCTCCGGGCGCAGGGGCGGTGAGCATGGGCGTTCTCCTCGTGTGTCTAACGAGTCATGTCGGACGCTCTAGCTGGCATACCTGGCTGATAGGCCCAGGCATTTCATACCTTGTCCCGCGCCGCGAGGCAGCCGATATCGGCCTGTCCGGGGAAAAACCGATGGGGCCGCTCGATCGAGCGGCCCCATCGTCGTCATCTCGTCTGTCAGCCGATGCGCCAGGTGTCCCCGGCGAGCAGCAGGTCGTCCAGGTCGCCCCGGCCGCGATCGCCGACGGCCTCCTCAAGCTGCCCGGCCATCAGCTCGTCGTAGGAAGGGCGCTCCACGCTGCGGAAGACGCCGATCGGGACGTGCTCGAAGGCGGGCTCGTCCAGTCGCGACAGCGCGAACGCCAGCGAGGGGTCGGCGCGGTGGGCGTCGTGGACGAGGATCTCGGCCTCGCTCACCTCCGCCCTCGGGACGACCTCGATGCCGCCGTCGGCCGCCCGCCGTACGGCCTTGGAGGCCGAGACGATCGGCCGGCCGTGCTCCAGGCGCAGCGTGATGTCGTCACGCTGCTCCGGGTCCTTCAACTGCTCGAAGGCGTTGTCGTTGAAGATGTTGCAGTTCTGGTAGATCTCGACCAGGGAGGTGCCCCGGTGCTCGGCGGCCTCGCGCAGCACCGACTGCAGGTGCTTGCGGTCGGAGTCGATGGTCCGGGCCACGAAGGAGGCCTCGGCGCCGATCGCCAGCGAGACCGGGTTGAACGGCTTGTCCAGCGAGCCCATCGGGGTGGACTTCGTGATCTTGCCGATCTCGGAGGTCGGGGAGTACTGGCCCTTGGTCAGGCCGTAGATCCTGTTGTTGAACAGCAGGATGTTCAGGTTGACGTTGCGGCGCAGCGCGTGGATCAGGTGGTTGCCGCCGATGGACAGCGCGTCGCCGTCACCGGTGATCACCCATACCGACAGGTCGGGGCGCGAGGTGGCCAGCCCGGTCGCGATTGCCGGGGCGCGCCCGTGGATCGAGTGGAAGCCGTAGGTGTTCATGTAGTACGGGAACCGGGACGAGCAGCCGATACCCGAGACGAACACCATGTTCTCGCGCTTGAGGCCCAGCTCGGGGACGAAGGACTGGACCGCGGCCAGGATCGCGTAGTCACCGCAGCCCGGGCACCAGCGGACCTCCTGGTCGGACTTGAAGTCCTTCATGCCCAGCTTGACGTCGGACTTCGGGACCAGGGACAGGCCCCTGCCGTTCTGGATCTCACTCACTGTCGATCACGTCCTGGATCACGCCGGCCAGCTCCTCGGCCTTGAACGGAAGCCCGCGCACGCGGTTGTAGCTGATGATGTCGACCAGGAAGCGGGCGCGGAGCAGCAGCGCGAGCTGGCCGAGGTTGATCTCGGGGAGCAACACCTTGTCGTAGGCCCGCAGGACCTCGCCGGTGTTGGCGGGCAGCGGGTTGAGGTGCCGCAGGTGGGCCTGGGCGACCTTGCCGCCGGACTTCCTGATCCGCCGTACGGCCGCCGCGATCGGGCCGTAGGTGGAACCCCAGCCGAGGACCAGCACCCGGGCGTCGCCGTCGGGGTCGTCGACCTCCAGCGGCGGGATGTCCCGGGCGATCCCGTCGATCTTGGCCTGGCGGAGCCGGACCATCTTGTCGTGGTTGTTGGGGTCGTAGGAGATGTTTCCGGTGTTCTCGGCCTTCTCGATGCCGCCGATCCGGTGCTCCAGGCCCGCGGTGCCCGGGATGGCCCAGGGACGGGCGAGGGTCTCGGCGTCGCGCTTGAAGGGCAGGAAGGTCACGCCGTCCTCGCCGTTGGGCCCGGTGGCGAACTCGGTGGCGATGTCCGGCAGCTCGGCCGCGCTGGGCACCTTCCACGGCTCGGAGCCGTTGGCGAGGTAGCCGTCGGACAGCAGCATGACCGGCGTGCGGTACTTCACCGCCAGGCGGGCCGCCTCGATGGCCGCGTCGAAGCAGTCGGACGGGGTGGCCGGCGCCACGATCGGCAGCGGCGACTCACCGTTGCGGCCGAACATGGCCATGAGGAGGTCGGTCTGCTCGGTCTTGGTGGGCATGCCGGTGCTCGGCCCCGCGCGCTGCACGTCGACCACGAGCAGCGGAAGCTCGGTGGTCACCGCCAGGCCGACGGTCTCGGCCTTCAGCGCCACGCCGGGCCCGGAGGTCGTGGTGACGCCGAGTGCCCCGCCGAAGGCGGCGCCGAGCGCCGCGCCGACGCCCGCGATCTCGTCCTCGGCCTGGAAGGTACGGATGCCGAACCGCTTGTGCTTGGACAGCTCGTGCAGGATGTCGCTGGCCGGGGTGATCGGGTAGGACCCGAGGAACAGCGGCAGCCTCGACTGCACGGAGGCGGCGATCAGGCCGTAGGCGAGCGCCTGGTTGCCGGAGATGTTGCGGTAGACGCCGGGGGGCAGCTTGGCCGGCTTGACCTCGTAGGAGACCGAGAAGGACTCGGTGGTCTCGCCGTAGTTCCAGCCCGCCTGGAAGGCCGCGATGTTGGCCTTGGCGATGTCCGGCTTCTTGGCGAACTTGTTCTCCAGGAACTGGATCGTCGCCTCGGTCGGCCGGTGGTAGAGCCAGCTCAGGAGCCCGAGGGCGAACATGTTCTTGGACCGCTCGGCGTCCTTCTTGGACAGCGTGAAGCCTTCGAGCGCCTTGACCGTCAGGGAGGTCAGCGGCACCGGGTGGAGGCGCCACTCGGCGAGCGAGTCGTCTTCCAGGGGGTTGCCGTCGTAGCCCACCTTCTGCAGGTTGCGCTTGGTGAACTCGTCGGTGTTGGCGATGATGTCGGCCCCGCGCGGCAGGTCGCCGAGGTTGGCCTTCAACGCGGCGGGGTTCATCGCGACCAGGACGTTGGGGGCGTCGCCGGGGGTGAGGATGTCGTGGTCGGCGAAGTGAAGCTGGAAGCTCGACACACCCGGCAGGGTCCCTGCGGGGGCGCGGATCTCGGCCGGGAAGTTGGGCAGGGTCGACAGGTCGTTGCCGAACTCCGCAGTTCCCGCGGTGAAGCGATCACCGGTGAGCTGCATGCCGTCACCGGAGTCTCCGGCGAACCGGATGATCACGCGGTCGAGTTGCTGAACCTGCTTGGTCAAAGCTCAGTCCTCCTCGACGCGGCAGGGCGCCGTTGCTGGTTGCACGTTCTCAGTTCCATGCTAGATCCCTCGGAGTGACGCGTAATCTTTCGCGTTGCTAGATCCCTCGAAGTCACGCGTAATCTTTCGCGTTCCACTCGGCGGAGGAAGGTGACGTGTGTCGCACCTCCTCGGCGGCCGCTGGGTCAGGGCGGGGGCGCCGGCGTTGCGAATGCGGCCGGGAGGCGGCCTACGTGGGGGTCACGATCGCGAACAGTTGGCCCGACACAGCCCGGCGGCGAGCCGGCACAGGTCTATGTGCAGGCGGCCGAAGAGGACAGTTGGGGTCACGATGCCTAACTATATGTCCCGCCCGGGAGCCGACCTCATCACCTCCGGCTATGTGCTCATAGCCCCAGGTTATGGCAGCGCCTGCTTCTCCAGCGCGCGCGTTACGCTGCCCGACTTCCCCGAGCTGCCGCCGGACGCGGCGGAGTCGTAGGTCCTGCCCGGCTCCATTCCGCGCGAGCCGTACAGCTCGGGGACGGTGACAAAGGTGTAGCCCTTCTCCTTCAGGCGGCGCAAGATCTCGGGAGCCGCGTCGACGGTCGCGCCGTGGACGTCGTGCATGAGGACGATCGCTCCCGGCCTGGCCCGGGAGACGGCCCGGTCGGCGATGGCCCCGGGGTCGCGGTCGCGCCGGTCCTCGGTGTCCACGCTCCACCGGACCACCGACAGGCCCAGCCTGCGCGCCACGGAGGCGACCTGGACGCTGCTCGCGCCGTACGGCGGGCGCACCAGCGTCGGGACCTGCCAGATCGTCTGGGTGATCGTGTACTGGGTGCGGTCGATCTGGTCGGCGATCCTGCTGGTGGACAGGGAGGTCAGGTCGCGGTGGGACCAGGTGTGGTTGGCCACCAGGTGCCCCTCCTGCCGCATCCGCCGCAGCAGCTCGGGGCGGGCGGCGGCGTTGGAGCCGACGCTGAAGAAGGTCGCCCTGGCGTCCGCACCGGCGAGGATGTCCAGCAGCCGCCCGGTGTCCGGGCCCGGCCCGTCGTCGTAGGTCAGCGCGACGCACTTGACCCTCGCGCAGTCCACGCTGCCCGCCTTGGAGCTCCGCGCCGGAAGCTTGACGGTGCTCGCCGCCTCGATGGATTCATCCGACCCCATCGGCGGAGACGTCCGCGCCGTCCCCGCGGCCGCGCGCTGCGCCCGCAGGCCGGTGGCCGACAGCAGCGGCGCCACCTCGGCGGCCGGGACGGCCACCGCCACCCGGCCGAGGGGCCCTCCCGACACCTGGTAGTCGTCGAACTCCACGACGAGCTCGCCGTGCGGGTTGAAGCTGAGGGAGTCGAACAGCTCCGCGTCCGGCCTGACGGCGCGCGGATCCACTGGCGACCCCCTGTCGTTCAGGCTCTCCCTGACGATCCGGGCCAGCTCGGCCAGCGCGGAGCCGTCCCTGAGGAGGGCGGTGGAGTCCAGGGCGCGCCTGTCCACCCGGTCGTACCAGACGGTGGTGCGGGACTCCGACCAGCCGGCTCCGAGGGACTCGCCGGTGCGCAGCCGGACGCCGACCACCTGGTCGGACGCGGCGGCGAGCTGCCAGTCCACGTTGAACTCCGGGTGGGGGAGGGCGGTGTTCATGGAGGTGTCCCGGATGAACCGGTCGAGCCGCTCGGTGACCGTCCGGCGGATCTTCTCGGACAGGCGGGGGGCGTCGTCGATCGAGGGGTAGGTCACGTGCACGCGCCGGTCGCCGGTGTCACCTCCGTTCATGGTCCGGACGCTCAGCCCCTGGACCCGGGAGGGGTCCACATAGTTGATCATCGTGGGTTCCGAGGGGAGCAGTTTTTCCGCAGCGGGGGAAGGGGTGGTCACGCCGCAGCTGGCTACGGTTGCGGCAACCAGCGCGATTCCTCCGACGAATCGCAATTTGGGCATGAAGGAGAGGTTAAAGGCGATATATGCCTTTTTGCCTGCCTTTGGGGTTAAAGGGGAAGAGGTTTTGGCCGCATCAGGTTTGGCTCGCTCCACTGGGTGACGAGGGGGGTGGATACTGCTATAGGTGGGGAGGGGGCTTCGTCCGGCGGGGGCCCACGAGGAGGATCCATGAGCGGATATTTCAGCTCCTATGGGGTGGTCCTCGCGCTGTTCGCGATCGGGGTGGCCATCGTCGTCGGCGCGCTGACGGTCAACCGGCTGCTCCGCCCGCACCGCCCGACCCCGGAGAAGCTGCTGACCTACGAGTGCGGCGTCGACCCGGTCGGCGCCGACTGGGCCCAGTCCCAGGTCCGCTACTACGTCTTCACCTACCTCTACGTCGTGTTCGCCGTGGACGCGGTCTTCCTCTTCCCGTGGGCGACGGTCTTCGCCGCCCCCGGCTTCGGGATGACCACCCTGGTGGAGATGTTCGTCTTCCTGGGCTTCATCGCGCTCGGGATCCTGTACGCCTGGCGCAAACGCGTGCTCGCCTGGACCTGAGGCCCGGGTGGCCGAGCGAGCGAGACCATCGGCACTGAAGGAGAATGGGTCTCATGGCGGATCTTCCGATGCCCACGGTGGGGCCGGTCTCCCGGCTGGCCCCCAAGCCCATGCGCTTCATCCTCAACTGGGGACGGCGCTACTCGTTGTGGGCGTTCAACTTCGGCCTGGCCTGCTGCGCGATCGAGTTCATCGCGACCACGATGAGCAGGCACGACTTCATCAGGTTCGGGGTCATCCCGTTCGCCAACGGCCCGCGGCAGGCCGACCTGATGATCGTCTCGGGCACGGTCACCGACAAGATGGCCCCCGCGGTCAAGCGGCTGTACGAGCAGATGCCCGAACCGAAATACGTGATCTCCTTCGGCGCCTGCTCCAACTCCGGCGGGCCGTACTGGGACTCCTACTGCGTCACCAAGGGCGTCGACCAGATCATCCCGGTGGACGTCTACGTCCCCGGCTGCCCGCCCCGGCCCGAGGCCCTGCTCCACGGCATCATGCTGCTCCAGGAGAAGATCGCCGCCGAGCACCTGGGCGACCGGTACGCCCGGCCGGCCGTGGAGCCGGTCGTATGAGCGGCGACGCGGAGCGGCCGGGGGTCGCCGCCATCCAGGAGCGGTACGGCACGCGCGCACAGGTGTCGGAGTCGTTCGGCGAGGTCACGGTGGACGTCCAGGCCGGCGACTGGATCGACCTGCTGGAGTCCGCCCGCTCCGGGGGCTACGAGTTCTTCGACTGGCTGACCGCGGTGGACGACCCGCCGGACGGGTTCTCGATCGTCGCCCACGTGTTCGACCCCCGCTCGCGCGGGCACCTGCTGCTGCGCACCCGCGTGCCGCGCGAGGACCCCCGGCTGCCCAGCGCGGTCGGCGTCTTCCGGGGCGCCGACTGGCACGAGCGCGAGACCTTCGAGATGTTCGGCGTGATCTTCGAGGGCCACCCGAACCTGGTCCCGCTGCTGCTGCCCGAGGGCTTCGAGGGCTTCCCGCTGCGCAAGGACTTCGTGCTGGCCGCCCGGGTCGCGAAGGCCTGGCCGGGGGCCAAGGAGCCCGGTGAGTCCGACCACGGCTCGCCGAGCCGCCGCAAGACCCTCCCGCCCGGCGTGCCCGCCGACTGGGGACGTGATGGCTGAGACGGCCGGCGGGCGGGGAGGCGTGACGGCTGAGACGCCCGGTGGGCCGGGAGGCGTGATGACCGGAGCGTTCGGCCGGGGTGCTCGGTTGGGAGGCGTGATGGCCGGGGTGCTCGGTTGGGAGGCGTGATGGCCGGGGTGCTCGGTTGGGAGGCGTGATGGCCGGGGTGCTCGGTTGGGAGGCGTGATGGCCGGAGTGCTCGACGCCGCGGTCCGGCTGGTCGGGATCGTCGCGGTATTCCTCGTGCTGCCCCTGGTCGCCGGGCAGACCGAGCACAAGGTCATGGCGCACATGCAGGCGCGGCTCGGCCCGATGTACGCCGGGGGGTTCCACGGCTGGGCCCAGCTCATCGCGGACGGGGTCAAGTTCGTCCAGAAGGAGGACGTGATCCCGGCCGCCGCCGACCGCCGGGTCTTCGCCCTGGCGCCGGGGGTGGCGCTGATCCCCTACCTGGTGGTGATGGCCGTCATCCCGGTCGGCCCGGGCCTGGTCGGGGTGGACCTGGACGTCGGCCTGTTCTTCGTCCTGGCCGTGATGGGAGTCGGCGTGCTCGGCTCGATCATGGCCGGGTGGTCGTCGGGGAACAAATACTCGGCCCTGGGCGGGATGCGCTCGGCGGCCCAGCTCATGTCCTACGAGCTGCCGCTGGTCCTGGCGGCCTCCAGCGTCGCGATGGCCGCGGGCACGCTCTCCCTGCCGGGCATCGTGGAGGCCTGGCAGTGGTGGTGGCTGCCCTGGCAGGCGATCGGCGCCATGATCTTCTTCGTGGCGGGGCTCGCCGAGCTGCGCCGCCCGCCGTTCGACATGCCGATCGCGGACTCCGAGATCATCATGGGTCCGATGACCGAATACGCGGGGATCAGGTTCGCCCTGTTCATGCTGGCCGAATACGCTGGGATCATCGTGGTCTCCGCCCTGACCTCCGTGCTGTTCCTGGGCGGCTGGCACGGGCCTCTGCTGCCCGGGCCCGTGTGGATGCTCATCAAGGTGTTCGCCCTGGTGTTCGTGGTGATCTGGGTCAGGGTGAGTTTTCCCCGCCTCCGCGAGGACCAGCTCCAGAAGCTCGCCTGGGCGGGCCTCGTGCCGCTGGCGCTGCTCCAGCTCGCGCTGACGGGGGTCGTCAAAGTCCTGGCGGGTTGATCCGCGCCCCGTCCGCGATCTCCGCGTCGGAGGCGTGGCGGGTCACGTGCGCGCACCGCTCCGCCGTACAGGATGGACCGGTGTGCGAAGCGTGCGCGCCGGACACGTTCGAAGCGTGCGCGCCGGGCAAGGGGCAAGAGGGAAAACCGTATGTGACATCACAGGCCAAGGACGGAACGCATGACGCTCGCGCTCGCCGTGGAGGACGACGATCTGGTCGTCGAGGTACCGGAGCATCCGCCGGTACGGCTGCCGCTCGTCGGCCCGGACCGGGTGAGCACGCTGCTCCTGTTCGGCTACCCGGGCAGGGGCCGGACGCGGTACGGCCTGGCGGTGCTGGACGGGTCCGGCCTGGTGATGATGGAGGCTCCCGGTTCCCGCTCGCGCCGGCAGGTGGAGGCGTTCGCCCGGGAGAACGGCCTGGGGTTTGAGCTGCGGCGGTTCGCCACGGGGGAGGAGGCCCGGGTCGCGCTCGCCCGCAGGTCGCCGGGGTGGCACGTGGTGACCTGGCGCCGGCCGCCTCCGGCGCTGCCGCGGCTCCGCGTGCCGGGCGTGCGAAGCCTGCGGCCGCCCGTGGGCTCGCCGAAGATCTGGTGGCGGGAGCAGCTGCTCTACGGGCTCATGTGGCTGGTGCTGGCCTACGGCGTCGCCTTCGCGACGCTGGTGGTCCTCAACATGACGGCCCCCGGCCGTGACGTCACCCGGGGCATGGGCCTGCTCGGGATCGCCGCCCTGGTCCTGGCCGTGGTGACCGTCATCGGCGCCGCCGTCGTCGTCGGGATCGGCCGGCGCCGGACCCGCAGGCAGATCGCCGACGCCCGGGAGCTCCAGCGGCGGGGGGATCCGCACTGCCGCCTGGTGGTCGTCCACGGCCGGCTGCTGCTGGAGACGGCGCGCCGGACACGCGAGATCGACGCGTCCCGGCTGCTGCTCTACTCGGCGGAGCCCGGCATGAGCGGGCTGATCCTCGGCGAGAGCCTGCTCCACCTGCCGGGTGGCTGGGATCCCGAGGAGGTGGAGCGCTTCGCCGTACGGAACGGGCTGGATCTCCAGACCCGGGCGCTGAGCCGCGAGGAGTACCTCGACCTGACGGCCCGGGTCCGGGACGCGGTGCCGTGATCATTCCGGGTCCGGGACGCGGTGCCGTGATCATGGAGACCCCGGGAGCGGCCACCCGGTTCCAGGCGGGCGCGAGGGGGGCTGTGACCCCGGCCGGTCACGCGGCGGTTGCGGATCCCCGCGGCCGTGGGCCCCGGAACCGATCGATCGTCTAGGTCACGATCCGCAGCATGATGTCGGCGGCCGTGGGCCGGTTGCCGGGCTGTTTCTCCAGGCAGGACGCGGCCAGCGGGCGCAGCGACTGGGGCAGGGCCGACAGGTCGGGCTGATGGTTGATCACCCTGTTGAGGATGGCGGGGATGGTGTCCTCGCCGAAGGCCACCCGGCCGGAGGCAGCGAAGATCATGGTGGCCGCCCAGCTGAACACGTCGGTCTCCGGACCTATGCTGCTCCCGCCGAGCTGCTCGGGGGACATGTAGGCGGGGGTGCCCATGATGTTGCCCGACGTCGCGGTGACCTGGTCGAGGGCGCGGGCGATGCCGAAGTCGATCACGCGTGGGCCGTCCGCGCCGATCAGCACGTTGGCCGGCTTGAAGTCCCGGTGCACCACGCCCGCCCGGTGGATGGCGGCCAGCGCGCCCGCCGTGGCCAGGGCCAGCCGGGTCAGCCCGTCCTCGTTGCGCGGTCCCTGATCGCGGACCAGCTGCTCAAGGGAGACGCCGTCCACGTACTCGCTGACGACGTAGGCCTGGTCCTCGTTGATGTTGACGTCCAGCACCCGCGCGGTGGAGAACGTCGCAACCCTGCGCGTCGCCTCCACCTCCCGCAGGAACCGTTCCCGGACCACCTGGTTGCCGTTGAAGTGCTCGTGCAGAACCTTGATCGCGACCTTCTGCCCCTGCGGGGTGAGCGCGAGATGGACCGTTCCCTGGCCGCCCTTGCCCAGGCTCCCGATCAGCCGGTACGGCCCCAGCCAGCCCTGCGGCGCCGGGCTGTTGTGCGGCCCACTGTTGTGCGGCCCGTTGTTGTGCGGCCCGCCGCTGTGCTGCGTCCGGCCCTGGTGGTGCTGGTCGTAGCCGTGGCGGGTCTGGTCGTAGCGCGTCTGGCCGTGGTGGGACTGGCCGTGGCGGCCCTGGGGCTGGGTGTGGTGGGTCTGGGGCCGCGGGACGGGCACGTGCATCTGCGACGCGACGGTGGGCGCGGTCGGGTACGGCATCGCCGGGGCCGGATGGGGCGCCGGGACGGGGTACGGGATCGGGGGTGCGGGCTGCCGGAACACCGAACCCCTGATGATCAGCGCGTGGCCCAGACCGCCGAGCCAGTTGCCGAACAGCCCGATCATCATCGTGGCGTCCAGCCAGGTCGGGATCAGGTCGGAGTCTCCGTAGATCCCCGCGCCGATGACGAACACCCCGATGCCGAGCCCGTAGAGGACGGTGGCGAGGGCCAGCGCGGTGCTCCGCAGCCGGTATGCGGCGTGGCCCATGATGAACGGCGTCCCGACGCCGCAGGTGAACAGGGGCACCAGAGTCCACACCACGCTCCACCCCGTGTTGGAGCGTGCGGGTGGCTGCGAGTGCCAGGCGGGGCCGTACTGGTGGGACATGTCGCGAACAATACGTATTTCTGAAGCTGCTTGCAGTCCTCTTCCATATCGGTTCCGCAGTTAGAGCGCGATAATCGAACACACAGACTGTGGATAACTACTGTGGATAACCGGGAGAGCCTGGGGATCGCTTCTCCGACGGGCCACCGCATTCCCGAGCGCACCCCTATGCGCCATGATGTTGAGTTGTGGGACGGATACCAGGAGTGGGGTTGGTGAAGGGGCTCTCCGTCACCCTTCGCCACATGCTGAGCCGATCGGTGACTCAGCAGTACCCCGAAGTTCGGCCGGACCTGCCTCCCCGGAGCCGGGGGGTGATCGCTCTGGTCGAGGAGAACTGCACGGTGTGCATGCTCTGCGCCCGCGAGTGTCCCGACTGGTGCATCTACATCGACTCCCACAAGGAGACCCTCCCCGCCCCCGAGGGCGGCCGTCCCCGTGCCCGCAACATGCTCGACCGCTTCGCGATCGACTTCTCCCTGTGCATGTACTGCGGGATCTGCATCGAGGTCTGCCCGTTCGACGCCCTGTTCTGGTCCCCGGAGTTCGAGTACGCCGAGGGCGACATCCGCAACCTCGTCCACGAGAAGGACAAGCTGGCCGCCTGGGCCCAGACCGTCCCCCCGCCCCCCGCCCACGAGCCCAACGCCGACCCCCCGAAGGAGCTGGCAGCCGCCTCCCGTCCCGTCCGCCCCGGTCCCGGTGGGAGGGCTCCCGGCGCGGCCGGTCCCGGCATGACCCGCCCGGCTCCCACCGCCGACGAGGCGGCCTCGGATACGGCCCCCGCCGCCGGTCAGACCGGTCCCGGTGCGGTCTCCGCCGGTCAGGTGGGTCCGAGTGCGGGCCGCCCCGCTCCCCGCGCGGGTGAGACCGGCTCCGGCGCCTCCGCCGGTGAGGTGCGCTCCGGTACGGCTTCCGCCGCCGGTGAGACGGCTCCCGGTGCGGCCCCTGCCGCCGGCGGGACGCATACCGGTGCGGCACGGCCCGCTTCCGCCGCCGGTCAGGCGGGTCCCGGTGCGGACCGAACCGTCCCGGGCGCGGGTGCGACGGATCCCGGTGCGGACCGAACCGTCCCGGGCGCGACGGGGCCCCGGCCGGAATCCGGCGCACCCGCCGACTCCTCCTCCGGACCCGCCGGCACCGCCCCCGAACCGGCCGCCACCCCCTCCGCGCCGGACGTCTCCACCCCCACCACCGGTACGGCGGGCCGTACGACGGGCAGGTCAGGACCGCCGAGGCCGCCACGGACGGCGTCGGCGGGACACGCGAGCGTCCGGGCCATCCGGCCACCGGGGGCCCTGCCCAAGAAGGACGCTCCATCCACAGGAAAGCCATCCGCCGAGAAGTTGTCCACAGATGAGGGTGGCGCGCCTCCGGCGGCGGGCAGACCGGAGCAGACTTCTTCCACGGATCCGAGTGGAGAGTCCGAGGAGGAGACGTGACCGAGGTGCCGTCCTATCTGTCGCCGACCGGGCAGGAGATCGTCTTCCTGCTGCTGGGTGCGGTGGCCGTCGGGTCGGCACTGCTGGTGGTGACCACCAGACAGCTTGTCCACGCCGCTCTCTGGCTGGTCGTCTGCTTCGGCGCGCTCGCCGGGGGCTACCTGGTCCTGACGGCCGAGTTCGTCGCCTGGGTCCAGGTCCTGATCTACGTCGGCGCGATCGTCGCCCTGCTCCTGTTCGGCATCATGCTCACCCGCGCTCCGATCGGCAGAACCGCCGATCTCGACAGTCGCAACCGGCCGGCCGCCGCGGTCGTGGCGATCGCCACCGCCGCCGTGCTGGTCACCGTGGTCATCGACGGCTTCCGCACGGCCTACGCCCCTCTGGAGCCCGGCGGGGGCTCGGCCAAGGAGCTCGGCTCCAGCATCTTCCGCAACTGGGTGCTCCCGTTCGAGGCGCTCTCGGTTCTCCTGCTGGCGGCCCTGGTCGGCGCCATCGTCCTGTCCCGCACCGACATCCGGGGGAGGGACTGACGTTGCACGTCGTCTATCCGGCTGTCGTCTCGGCGTTGTTGTTCTCCATCGGCGTGTACGGCGTGCTCGCCCGCCGCAACACGATCCTCGTCCTGATGTCCGTCGAGCTGATGCTCAACGCGGTCAACCTCAACCTGGTCGCCTTCGACGTGTGGCTGCGCGACCGGTTGCACAGTGGCCAGGTCCTCACGCTTTTCGTCATCGTGATCGCCGCAGCCGAGGTCGGTCTCGGCCTCGCGATCATCCTCGCGCTCTACCGCAACCGCCGGACCGTGGACCTCGACCGTCTCCGCGACCTGGCCGAACCCACCGCCGCCGGCGGCGGCACCGCTCAGGACCCCGCTCAGGACCCCGCCCAGGACCCTGTTCGGGGGCCGCTCCGAGGGTCGGCCCCCGCCGGATCCGGCGGGGGCCTCACCGACCCCGGCCAGGCCGTGTCCGAGCCGGCCACCAGGTCGGGTGAGACGTCGTGATCGCCGTCGCCGCTCTCGTCATCCTGCTGCCCACCGTCGCGGCGGCCGCCGGGCTCCTGGGCTCCCGGTTCCCCCGGGGGCTGCGGGGCGGAGCCGCCGACGTGGCCGCGAACCGCCGGGCCGCCTGGATCGCGGTCGTGCCCACCGGGATCTCCACGGTGCTCGCGGTCTGGCTGGCCTACGCCGGCTGGAGCGGCACGGGCGGGGGGCCGGGCGAGCCGTTCCCCTTTCCCGCCGGACCCTCCGGCCCGTCCGGGGTCGGCGGCGTCACCGGGACACTCGACGTCATCGACACGGGCTCGGTGCCGATCTCCGTCGGGCTGCTCGTCGACGGCCTCTCCGCCTCGATCGCGGTGCTGGTCACCGTGGTCGCGCTGGCCGTGCAGATCTACTCGATCGGTTACCTGGGCGACGACCGGCGCTACCCCTCCTACAGCGCCTTCATCAGCCTGTTCACCGGCGCCATGCTCCTGGTCGTCTACGCGGCGGACCTCCTCGTCCTCTACGTGGGCTGGGAGATCATGGGTCTGTGCTCCTACCTGCTGATCGGGCACTGGTGGGAAGACCGGGCCAACTCCCGGGCGGCGGTCAAGGCGTTCCTGGTCACCCGGCTCGGAGATGTGGGTTTCCTGTTCGGGATCTTCGTCCTCGGCACGGCGGCCGGCAGCTTCAGGGTCGCCGACGTCATCGCCGGGGTGTCGGAGATGTCCACCGGCACGATCGTCGCCGCGACCATGCTCCTGCTCGCCGGGGTCGCCGGAAAGAGCGCCCAGGTCCCGCTGCACGTCTGGCTCCCCGACGCGATGGCCGGTCCGACGCCGATCAGTGCCCTCATCCACGCGGCCACCATGGTCGCGGCCGGAATCTTCATCGTCGCCCGCCTCTATCCGGTCTTCCTCGGCGCCGGCCCCACCCTGGACGTGCTCGCGGTCCTCGCCGCGCTCGGCATGCTCGGCGCCGCCTTGGCCGCCCTGGCGCAGGACGACCTCAAACGCGTCCTCGCCTACTCCACGATCAGCCAGCTCGCCTACATGGCCGGTGCTCTGGCTGCCGGATCCGAGAGCGCGGCGATCTTCCATCTGGTCACCCACGGCGCTTTCAAGGCCCTGCTGTTCCTCTGCGCCGGAGCGGTGATCCACGCGGTCGGCTCCAACCTCATGAGCACGATGGGAGGGCTCCGCAGGGCGCTTCCCGTCACCTTCGTCACGATGACGATCGGCTTCGCCGCCCTGATGGGCCTGCCCCCGGCGAGCGGCTTCTTCAGCAAGGACGAGGTGCTGGTGGCCATGGAGCGCGCCCTGTCCGCAGGGCCGCTCACCGATGCGGCGGCCCTGCTGCTGTACGGCTGCGCGCTGGCCACGGTCGCGGTGACCGGCGCCTACGCCACCCGCGCATGGCTGCGGACCTTCTTCGGGGAGCGTCCCGTCAACGCCCTCCCCGAGCCGGAGCCGGGTACGGCCCACGTCGTCGACGTCCATGAGGCGCCGGCCACCATGCGCTGGCCCATCGTCATCCTCGCCGTTCCCGCCCTGCTCCTGGGCCTGGTGGGCATCGCCGAGGTCCACTGGGGCACGGCCGCCCTCAGCGTCGTGGTGGCGCTGCTGGGTGCCGGCGCGGTCTACGCGGTATGGCGCAGTGACCCGCTGGGCGATCCGGCCCGCATGCTCGGCCCCTTCCGCGCCCCCTGCGAGCAGGCCTTCTACGTCGACTCCGTCTACGCCACGCTGTTCGTCCGGCCCGTGCTCGGCCTCGGCCGCCTGGTCGCCCGCACCGACGACCGCGTGGTCGACGGCGCGGTCCGCGGCTCGGGCCGGGCCACCGTGGGCCTGGCGGGCCTGGTGCGCCTGGCGCAGAACGGCAACGCCCAGCTCTATGTCACCGGCCTGCTGGCCGGCGTCCTCCTCATCGCGGTGGGGGCGGTGATCTTCGGGTGAGTTCCCCGTTGCCGCCCCTGACCGCCGCCGTGGCACCGCCGATCCGGCCGGTGACGACGAGCACGATCCCGGTCACGCCGCCTGGATGCGGTGGCCGGATCAGGCCCACACCGTCCCGGAGGGGCAGGGGCGCCAGGCTCACGCGGTCCGGGTGTGGTGGCCGGATCAGGCCCACGCCCTCCCGGATGGGCAGGGGCGCCAGGCTCGCGCTGTCCAGAGGTGACAGGGGCGCCTGGCTCACGCTGTCCGGGTGTGGTGACCGGGTCTCCTCGCCCACGCGGTCCGGGTGCGGTGGCGGACTGAGGCTCGCGCTGTCCGGGTGTGGTGGACGGATCACGGCCTCGACGCCGGGTGAGGTGGCCGGAGCATGAGCTGGGTGCTGATCGCGCTTCTCGGGGTGCCGCTGGCAGGGGCCGCCGCTCTGCTCGCACTGTCCAGGACGGATACCGCGGCCGGGGGGCGGCTGCTCCGGGTGCACGCCCTGGCCGTCTCCGGGATCACGTTCGCGCTGTCGGTGGTGCTGGCCGCCGGGTTCGACTACGGCGACGCGGCCCGAGTGCAGTTCTCGACGGACCTGGCCTGGGTCCCGGGGCTGGACCTCAGGTTCCACCTCGGAGTGGACGGCATCTCGCTGCCCCTGGTCGTGCTGACCACGCTGCTGACCTTCCTCTGCTCCGTCTACCTGTGCTGGGGCCGTGCCGACGGGCCCGGACAGCTGCTGCGACCCAAGTCCGGCGGCAACCGGCCCCGGGCCCTGGTGTTCACGCTGCTCGTCCTCGAAGTAGGCATGATCGGCACGTTCCTCGCCCTCGACCTGCTGTTGTTCTTCGTTTTCTTCGAGGTCGTCCTCATCCCGATGTACTTCGTGATCGCTGTCTGGGGCGGGCGCGCCCGGCGGGCCGCGGCGATCAAGTTCATCCTCTACACCCTGCTCGGCTCCGTCGTGCTCCTGCTCGGCCTGCTCCTCATCTGGGCGCAGACCGGCACCCTCGACATGATCGCCCTGGCCCGCGCCCAAGGGGCGGGGATGTCCTCCTCGGTGCAGGTGCTCGCCTTCGTCGCCGTCGGCATCGGCCTCGCGGTCAAGACTCCGATGTGGCCGCTGCACACCTGGCTGCCCGCCGCCCACACCGAGGCGCCCACCGTCGGCTCGGTGCTCCTCGCGGGTGTCCTGCTCAAGATGGGCACCTACGGCTTCGCCCGCATCGCCATCCCGGTTCTGCCCGACGGCGCCGCGGCCATGGCCCCCTGGCTCGGTGCCTTCGCGGTGATCGGCATCGTCTACGGCTCCCTCGCCTGCCTCGCCCAGCGCGATCTCAAACGGATGATCGCCTACTCCTCCATCGGTCACATGGGCTTCGTCCTGCTGGGCTTCGCTACGCTCACCCCGGTCGGCATCAACGGCGCCCTCTTCGGCAACATCGCCCACGGCCTGATCACCGCCCTGCTGTTCTTCATCGCCGGAGCGATCAAGGATCGCTACGGCACCACCGACATGCCCTCGCTCGGCGGCGGCATGCTGTCGCGCCTGCCGCATCTCGGCTCCCTGCTGACCTTCGCCGCCGTCGCCTCCCTCGGAATGCCGGGCCTGGCGGGTTTCTGGGGCGAGATGCTGGCACTCCTCGGCGCCTACGGACCGGCCGCGGGCCTGTCCCGTCCGCTCTACCTGACCTTCATGGCCCTCGGGGGCCTCGGCACCGTCCTGACCGCCGCCTACTTCCTGCTCATGCTCTCCCGCGTCACCCACGGCCGCTCCGTCGAGACCGTGCACGCCCCGGTGCTCGCCGCGGTGGGCGGGGGAGGCGGCAGCCGGCCGGGAGCCGTCATGAGGGTCGGGATCGCGCGCGTGCGAGACGTCACCGGCTACGAGCTGGCAGCCTGGGTGCCGCTGATCGCGCTGATCCTGCTGCTCGGTCTCTGGCCGAAGACGCTCCTGCTCGTCACCGGCCCGGTGGTCCAGACCCTCCTGGGGGCGCCGTGATCCAGTCGATCGACTACTACGCGGTCGCGCCGCTGCTGGTTCTCGCCCTCACCGCCGGAGCCGTGCTCCTCCTGGACGCCTTCCTGCCCCGCAGGCCGTACGCGCGCCCCCTGCTCGGAGCGGTCACCCTCACCGGGGTCCTGGGCGCGCTCGGCGTGGTGGTCGCGCAGGCCGTGCGGGCCGGCGATCCGATGCGGACCTTCTGCGTGCCCGCCGGGCTCCCCGGCCCCACCAGGGCCGGCATCGGCGCGCTGGACATCGGGACGCTCGCATCAGGGCCGGGCGGGCCGGACGGAGCCGCCTCGGCGCTGTGCTCGTTCGTGGTCGACGACTTCACGCTGATCTTCGCGGGGCTCGCGCTGGCCGCCGGGGTCGTCGTGGTGCTCCTGTCGATGGCGGAGCTCTCCTCCGGAGACGTCCCCGTCGGCGAGTGGTATTTCCTGCTGCTCTGCACGCTGGTCGGCGCTGTCGCCCTGCCCGCCTCCCGGGACCTGGTCATGCTCGTGGTCGCGCTGGAGCTGGTCTCGCTGCCGGTCTTCGCGCTCACCGCCCTCAGACGCTACGACGGCCGGAGCTCGGAGGCGGCGGTCAAGCTCTTCCTGGTCTCCGTGGTCTCCACGGCGGTGATGCTCTTCGGGGTCTCCCTGCTGTACGGCATGACCGGGACCGTCTACCTCGACAGGCTGGCCCAGGTCCTGCGCGGGCCCGTCACGGAGCCCATGGCCGGACCCGGGCCGGGACAGGCGGCCTCCGACGCCTATGCCTCCACGCTCCGGATCGCCTACGACCTGCCACCGGTGCTCGTCGTGGCCGTGGTCCTGGTGATCGCCGGGTTCGGCTTCAAGGTCGCGGCGGTGCCGTTCCACGCGTGGGCGGGCGACGTCTACCAGGGGGCTCCGATCCCGGTCGCGGCCCTGCTCTCGGTGATCTCCAAGGCCGCGGGGTTCGCCGGGCTGATCCTCATCCTGGTCGCCGCCCTGCGGGGCCAGGTCGCGGTCTGGGCTCCGCTGGTCGCGATCATCGCCGCGCTGACCATGACCGTCGGCAACCTTCTGGCCCTGCGCCAGCGCCATGCCGTACGCCTGCTCGCCTGGTCCTCGGTCGCCCAGTCGGGCTACATCCTCGCTCCCCTCGGCGTCCGCGACGACGAGGCGATGAGTGCCTCGATCGCCTATCTGGTGTTCTACGCGGCGATGAACCTCGGGGCGTTCGCGGTGGTCATGCTGGTGTCGCGGCGCGGGGCCCGGGGTGGGCTGGACGACTACCGGGGGCTGGCGTTCCGCAACCCGGCAGCCGGGCTGGCACTGGCCTTCTTCCTGATCTGCCTGGCGGGGCTGCCACCGGGGCTGGCCGGGCTGTTCGCCAAGATCGTGGTGTTCCGGGAGCTCGTCGACGGCGGCGGGGCCTGGCTGGCCCTGGTGATGGCCGCCAACACGGTTGTCGGGCTCTACTACTACGTCGCCTGGGCGGCACGGATCTTCACCCCGGTCCCGGTGACCGAGGGCGCCGGCGCTCCCGCGCCAGTGGGCGGTGCCCCCACGGGAGAGGGCGTTCCTTCCCCGATGGGTGGCGACCGTGCCGGAGCCGGTCCCCCGGGAGTGGGTGGTGGTCCTGCGGGAGAGGGCGTCCCCTCCCCGGTGGGTGGTGGTCCTGCGGGAGAGGGCGTCCCCTCCCCGGTGGGTGGTGGTCCTGCGGAAGGGGGCGTCCCCCCTGCGGCGGGTGAGGATCCTACGGGGGCCGGTGTCCCTTCGGCGGCGGGCGGTCGTGCCGGGGGCGACCGCGCCGGATGGGTGCCGGTGGGGGTGGCCATCGTGCTGGCCGGGGTCGTCGCGGTGGTGTTCTCGATCGCCCCCCAGGTGGTGCTCGACCTCCTGCCGGAGAGCTTCATCGCTTCCGGCTGAACGATCCCGGGAACGTTCGACCTGGCCGGCTGAATGATTCCGGGAACGTTCGACCTGGCCGGCTGAATGATTCCGGGAACGTTCGACCTGGCCGGAGACGTTGGCATTGGTGAATCGGCATCAACCGAAAGGGGGGTGCAGTGCACCACAACGGTCTGCGTACCGCGGTCCTTCTCGGCGCACTGTCCGCGGTGATCATCGCGGTGGGAGCGTGGCTGGGGGGCGGCGCCGGCGTGCAGATCGCGGTTCTGATCGCGTTGGCGGCCAATGGTGTCGCCTACTTCTTCTCCGACCGGATCGCCCTGTCCGCCATGCGTGCCCGGCCGGTGGGCGAGGTCGAGCAACCGACCCTCTACCGGATCGTGCGCGAGCTCTCCACCGAGGCCCGCCAACCCATGCCCCGGCTGTACGTCTCGCCGACCATGCAGCCCAACGCCTTCGCGACCGGCCGCAACCCCCGCAACGCCGCGGTCTGCGTGACCTACGGCATCACGCAGCTCCTCGACGAGCGCGAGCTGCGCGGGGTCATAGGACACGAGCTGTCCCACGTCTACAACCGGGACATCCTGATCTCCTCCGTGGCGGGCGCGCTGGCCACGATGATCACCTATCTTGGCTACGTCGGCCTGATCTTCGGCGGCGGGGACGACGATGAGGGGCCCGGTTTCATCGGAGCCCTGCTCATGATGGTGCTCGGCCCGGTCGCCGCCGGGATGATCCAGATGGCCATCTCCCGATCCCGCGAATACCAGGCGGACGAGTCCGGAGCCCGGCTGACCGGCGACCCGCTGGCCCTCGCCTCGGCGCTGAGGAAGATCGAGATGGGCACCCGTCAGCTGCCGCTCCCCGAGAACGGCCGTCTCGCCTCCGCCTCCCACCTCATGATCGCCAACCCCTTCCGGGGGGCTGGAATCGGCCGGTTGTTCTCCACCCACCCGCCCACCGCCGAGCGCGTCGCCCGGCTGGAGCGGATGGCCGGCTACCGCCGTTGAGGCCGGTCAGGGGCTGAGCCCGGCGATGGCCGGCTACCGCCGGTGAGACCGGTCAGGGTCGAGTCCGGCGATGGTTGGGTTGTGGACGGTTGAGACCGGTCAGGGGCTGAGGCCGGCGATGATCGGGTTGTGGACGGAGCTGGGCACGGTGAAGGCGTCCACCGGCTGGACGAGCCCTGACGCCTGGTCCACCCGATACCAGGTGTAGACCGTGTCGACCCCCTTTTTGATCCTGGGAGGGGCGACCATCTGCAGGTCGAGGTGGCCGGCGCCGTCCCAGCGGAGCCGGGTGGGGATCCTCTCGGAGGGGAGCGCGATGGGCAGACCGCCACCGGCCTTGCCCGCGGCCACGTTCCACAGGCCGATGGCCGATCCGTCGTCGGTGAAGTGGGCGACGATCGTGCCGTCCGGGCTGAGCGCGCCCCCCACGGGGACGCGTCCCCTCTCCGCCAGCGTGGACGTCGAGTAGATCCCCGCCCTGAACTCGTCGTCGACGGCGAGCATGAGCTTGGCGTCCGAGCTGAAGCTCCACGGCCGCAGCCCCGGCGGCACCACCGAACTCCTCCCGCTCTGCGCGTTGAGGACCCGCTCGTCCCGCCCGCTGCCCAGGACCACATAGCGCCCGGCCGGAGCGAGGTCGATCCGCGTGGCGCGGAGCTCGCGTGACCACTGCACCCCGGGGACCACGCGTACATTTCCGGTGGACATGTCGCGGATGACGAGCGCCCTGTCTCCTCGCCGGAAATAAGCGACATACTCCCCGTCCGGGGACAGGGCCAGCGGTGCCCGCCGCTTGCGCGCCCTCGCCGCGAACACCCGGGCGTCGGTCAGCTTGATCACCTGACCGTCCCATGTCCAGAGCGTCCAGGGGGCGCAGACGCAGCCGGCCAGCCCCGCGTAGCGGACCGAAGACCCCGGGGTCTCCGCCTCCACGTCCGCCTCCATCGGAGCTCCCGCTCCCATGACAATGGCGATCACGCCGGCGAGAACCACCGGTCGGCGGCACGGTCTCATCGACGCCCCCTGAGCTCATCGGACAGGGGGACATCACGTAGGGGCCACTGTACGCGCCATGGAAGGCTTGTCACCGGTATGACCGCGAATGTCGCCAGAGTATGGATCAGGAAGTGTTCCGGTGCCGGGCCGGACGGAGTGGCCCCGAGTGGTGAGCGGTTCGGAAAAACGCGCTCATGGGGCCGGCGGGCCGGCGCTGAGCGGCCGGGTGGAGGCCGGTGTGGAAGGCGGGCGCGGAGAGCATGTGGAGACCTGGGCGGAGACTGTGTGGAGGCCCGGTGCGGAGGTCGGCCCGGAGGTCTGCGGGGGTCGATGGGGGCACGCCGCTCGGCTCTCGCGGCGTGCCCCCATACGGATCGACGGTACGGCCCGCGCCGGACACGGGCCGTACCGTCACATGACGATGCCGGGGAGCCTCGCGTTGCCGACCGGGTAGATGCCCGTCTTGCGGACCTCCCCGGTCCGGACGTTCATTCCGTATACGGTCGTCAGGTCATCCCGGATGTGTCGGCCATCCGAGATGCCGACCAGGACGGCGACCTCGGTGTCGTTCAGCCAGTGTCCCAGGCGGAGGATGACAGCGTCCTCGGGCAGGCCCTGTGCCTTGATCTTGCCCTGCATACCGCCCGTCACGGTGTCGAAGACGACGAGCGTGCCGTCGTCTTCGAAGGGCCCGTCGCCTTCCCGGGTCTCGCCGACTTTGGCCATCGTCCGCCCGTCGGGTGCGAGCGCGCTGAACCGCTGGCCGTACTCCGGGATGCTCGACTCGCGTATCACGCCTCCGGGAGAGACCAGCCGGACCCGTGAGGAGGTGTCCTTCCAGTTGACCACCACCGCAGGGTCTCCGTCATCGGCGACGCTGACCGGCATCCAGCCGGTCGGGAGCGGGGTGGTCCGGCCGTTACGCATATCGATCAGCAGGCCGTTCTTCCCGGCGAAGGAGGTGAACGCCAGGTGGCGCCCGTTGTCGGACACGCGGAGGAAGACCTCGCTCTCCAACTGCCGTCGCGGCACCTTCACCGGGGCGGTCAGCTCCTTGCCGCTTGCCAGGTCGCGGATCTTGAACTTCTGCTCCCGGTCGCTGTAGTAGGCGAGCGCCCGGCCGTCGGGGGTGATCGTCAACGGGCCGAGAACGGCCTTGTCGGTCAGTCCCAGAGCCTGTGGCACGTCATAGGTGTCCCCGGTCCGGGTGACCACCCGCCATCTGCCGGGCTTGCAGTCCGGCGGGACGTCAGTGTCCGGGCACGAGGTGGTGTAGGCATAGGCCAGCGGGCCCACCTTCTTCTTCGGCAGCGGTGACGACTTGATCTCCCACGTCCTCGGTTCACGTGGCAGGGCCGCGATGTCGCCCGCTCCCCGGAGCGGCAGCAGGCCCGTGCCTACCATGATGGCCAGGCTCGCGACCACGGCCGTGGCGGCTGCGGCCAGCATCATGGCCGTCCGCTTCCGCTGCCTGTTCCCCCGGATCGCCCGGTCGGCCAGGTCCACGGCCGGGGCCTCGTCCGCGATCTCGGCCAGCGCGTCGTGCAGCCGGGTCATCGGTTCACCTCCTGTGGCTCGGCATCGACGAGCAGGTGGGCCAGTTCGGGCGCGAGCACGCGCAGGCGGCCCAGGGCATGGTGGGTCTGGCTCTTGACGGTGCCGAGCGAGCAGTTCAGCAGCTCGGCGGTCTCGCGCTCGCTGCGGTCCTCGTAGAAGCGCAGGACGATCACGGCGCGCTGCCTGGGCGTCAGGCGCATGAGGGCCTGACGCAGGACGATCCGGTCGACCGTGGAGTCGTCGTGGGAGTGCCCCCGCTCGGGCGGATGGGCGCTCGGCAGTTCCCTCCGGGTACGGCGCCGCCATGAGATGTGCTGGTTTATCAGTGCCCTGCGGGTATACGCCTCGGGACTTCCCTGCCGCAGGAGCTTCGGCCAGTGCCCGGCGACTTTGGTGAGAACGCTCTGCAGGAGGTCCTCGGCAAGGTGGGTGTCTCCCGTGAGCAGGTACGCGGTCCGCATCAGCGATTGCTGGCGGGCGTGCACGAACTCACGGAAGCCGTCGTAGCGATCCAATTCGGCCTCCTCTCGCCCGTTATCAACGCGCATGAGGGGGCGTGAGGTTGGAACCTTCAGGAGTGGTGGGTGACCGGGTCGGTCTCCTCCGGGTAGAGCCCGGGGATGCCGTCGATGCTCTCGCGGTTGTTCCTGGCACGGTAGGTCCGCTTCTGCTGGACGTCCTTGCGCTGCGCCCATTCGTCCAGCAGGGTCCGGTCCTCGTCGAAGGACATGAACGGCACCGAGAAGCCGCAGGAGTCGGAGATGCGGTCGCAGTCGACGACGATGATCGACCGGACGCCGGGGTGCGGCCCGAAGTTCTTGATCAGGTCGGAGAAGCCGGGGTCCTCCGGGACGACGACCCGGCCGGTGCCGTACAGGCGGAGGATGTTGGGCGGGCCGGAGAAGGCGCAGAACATGACCGTGATACGGCCGTTCTGGCGGAGATGGGAGATGGTCTCCACGCCGCTGCCGTCCAGGTCGAGATAGGCGACCGTGGTGTCGTCGAGGACGGCGAAGGTGTCGGCGTATCCCTTGGGGGAGACGTTGACGTGGCCACCCTGCTCGGGGGCGGTCGCGACGAAGTAGACCGGCTGCGCCTGGATGAACTCGCGCAGCCGATCGCTGATCCTGTCATGAATTTTCCCCATGAAAGGGAAGATAGAGGGTCGTCATTCGCCGGGCAGCCACCAGGTCCACGGGTCGGTCCTGACCTTGAAGGAGTCCAGCCTGCGGGTGGTTCCGGTCCCGGCGTTCACCGCCCGCTTCACCGCCGAGGTGACGGTGCCCTCCCCGTCGCCCCTGCTGGTCCAGAGCGTCAGGGTGCCGGCCGCGTCCCAGTGGAGACGCTGCGCGCTCTCGTCCTTGGGAGTGCCGAGCGGGACCGCGTCGGAGACGGTGTCCGAGGACAGGTCGTAGGTGCGCAGGCGGGGCTTGCCCGACCCGCCGGTGATGACCAGCGCGACGGTGGTCCCGTCGTCGGCCAGCGCGATCGGCGTGTTGTTGGACACGATCTGCGGGACGACCTGGCTTGAGGTCTCGTGCCCCTCGGCGTCGAAGACCGCGAACTCGGTGATGTTGTCGTCGGTGAACCGGCCGGTCAGCAGGTGCTTCCCGTCGGGGCTGAAGCTCAGCACGTTGTTCTTCGACGGCAGCTTGGTCACCTTGCCGGTCTTCAGGTTCGCGACCAGGCTCGGCAGCCTCTCGCCGTCGTCGAAGTAGTCGACCACGGCGATCGAGCCGTCGGGGGAGAGCATCGTGTCCACGTTGTCCTGGCCGAGCCCCTTGGGCAGATCGGCCGCCCCGCCGGGCAGCGGGCGGACCTTTCCGCTGTTCACATCGCGGATGACGAGCTTGTCACCCTTGATGTAGCTCATGGACCGGCCGTCACCGCTGACCGCGAACAGGGCGCTGGTGTCCTTGTCCACCTTGCCGCGTGCCTGCTTGGGGTGGACCCGCGCGTCGGTCAGCTTGACGGTCTTCCCGCTGCGCATGGTCAGCATCCAGTTGCCGCAGGGGACCCTGTAGTCCTTCTTGGGGCAGCTTCTGAGCCAGGCGTACCGGACGGAGTCGTCGGATGCGGCTCCCGTCGTCGCATCCGCCGGAGTCACGATCATGGTGGCAGCCGCTGCCGCGACCGCGAGTACGGCGAATCCGCGTGAGGGTTTCATCGAGATTCCTTTCGTCATCTGGATAGATGCGCCTCTGGCGCCAAAGGTTGCGTCACGGATCAGCCACGCTCCTCGCGGGGTGCGCGGCGGCTTTCCCGGTGGCGCGGGGCGTGCGGTGGCTTCCCCGTGGCGCGGTCGCGCGGCCGGCCGGCTCCGGGGACATTTTCTCCATGGCATGGCCGGCTGAGTGGTCGGCCGCGGGCCGGGAGCGCGCTGAAATCGCGGGCAATGATTCTGCGATTTCCCTGCCGGGCCTTCTTGCCGATAATGCTCCCGGCCGTGGCCGGTCGGCGCGCGCACCGGCGGACTCTCCGGTGTGGTGGGCCCGTGAGCGGGCTTTGCGAGTGCCGCCCCGGATTGTGTGCCATTGCAACGCGCCCGTCATTCCATTGGAACGTCGTCGTTATTCATGTCGATCGGCACTTGGGGTGCTCCCGGGAGACGGCTCGGGAAGCGGGGCGCCGGGCGGATCGGACATCGCTCGCAGAGAGTTGCGGGGCAGATTTAAGTTCTGTTTCGAGTGAGCTGACAATGAGTCTGAAAAAAGAGTGGAATTGACGGTGTTCCACCGTCCGGCAAACCTGTGGCCAGGTGATTTACGCAGTCGGATAGGAGGATGCCGCGTAAGTGGTGAGCAGAGGGAGAGGGGTGGGCGATTCTGTCCAATCATTGTCCACGGCGGCCTGCGGGCCGATGACACCCCTGCTGAGCTGGGCAGAAGGGGACGTCCTGCCAGAAGGGCGTGGCCGCCCGGGCGGCTGGATTTGCCCGTGACTCTCACTGTCGAGCACACGGCTGTCAAAGCGGGGCTGTCAAAGAAGGGGTGCGGGACGCCGCATGGAAAGCCCGGCCTCCGGCTCGGTGCGGCCGCAATGTCATTGGCCGGAAAACGGCAGGTCGGCGCGCCTGCGGCGATAATGTTCGGTCATTTAGTGTTCCTGAAAAAAACGATGCGATAGTGTGCCGATAGGCACTGATCATAGCTTTCCGTTGACGCCTCAAGGGGCCGGGGCTAATCGAACCGGGCGCCTTCGCATTGGCCGAGCTCATGTGCGGTCCGGGACCGGCTCAGGTGTGACAAAAGACGAGCTCAGGTACGGCGCAGGACGAACTCGCGTGCGGCACAAGAGGAGTCGCGGAAAAGAACGCGTTCGAGGACCAAGAGCGGGAGGCCTCGGCTTTCTCCCTGGTCACCGTGCGATGGCGCGCCTTGTCGAGGCGAAGTTCCATTTCGGGCTGCGGAGGGTCACTGATGCAATCGAGCAATCCCAACATCTCGTTAGCCGTGGATCTGGAGCATCCGGTCTACTTCGATCATCCGCTGGACCACGTCCCGGGGATGCTCATGCTCGGCGCGGTCCTGGACCGGGTGCTCGCCGGGGACGCCGGTCAGGACCAGTGCATGGCGAACTTCGCCTTCTACCGCTTCGCCGAGCTCGACGCCGAGCTCCTCCTGGGGCTCCGGCGGGAGAGCGCGCCGGACCACTGGGCGGCGGAGATCACGCAGGAGGAGGCGACCGTCTGCTCGGCACGCGTCCGGCACGGCGCCTCCCCGCCGATCCCGGCCGGCGGGACCACGGGGCGGGTGCGCGGGGACGCGGCACCGATGTCCTTGATGCGCAGGACCCGGGAGGAGAACGTCGCGCTGGAGATGCCACGCTTCACCGGCACCCAGGTCGCCTGCCCGCTGCTCGACCCGGCGGCCGACCACCACTTCGCCCTGAAGCACCCGCGCACCCGCGGTGTGGTGGAGCTGGTCGAGGCCGCCCGGCAGTTCGGCGTGCTGCTGTGGCAGCTGGAGTACGGGCGCCCCGCCGATGTGCGGCTCCTGCTCGACGCCGTCGACCTGGACCTGCCCACCTCGCTGAGCCGCGAGGTGCCGATGGAGCTCCGCTGGGACCGGGCGCCGCGCAGGGGGATCGCGGCGAGCTTCTCGATGGAGGTGTGGGCCGGCGACACGCGTGTGGGGAGGGTGGCCCTGGAGTCCCGCGCGGTGTCGGAGTCGGCCTACCAGCGCCTGCGGGGTGCGCGTGTCTGACCCCGTGCTGATCTACGACGGGCCCAGGCTGGAGGACGCCCGTCGTGTCGGCCACAAGTTCGCCCGGCAGGCGGTGCTGCGGCGGCACGGCTATCCCGTGCCCCCCTTCGTCTGCGTGCCGGTGGAGGTGTACGACACCGTCGCGGCCCCCGTGGTCCCCCCGGCGCCGGCCGGCACCGAGGCCATGCTCGACTGGGCCGCCGAGGCGCGCGCCCTGGTTCTGGGAGCGGCGTTGCCCGACGCGCTGCACGGCGCGATCAAGGAGCGGTTCGCCGACCTCGCGGGAGACAACGGGATGGTCGCGGTGAGGGCGTGCGTCGTCGCCGGGCCCGGCGGGCATGACGAGGACTCGGCCCAGGACCCGCAGGCCGGCCTGAGCGACAGCTTCCTCGACGTTCCGGTGGACGAGGTCGCCGATCGCATCGTGGAGTGCTGGGCCTCCGCCTTCAACCCCGAGGCCGTGCTCTACCGGATCGCGCGTGCCCAGGATCCCCGGTCGGCGCGCGTGGCGGTGGGCATCCAGCGCATGATGTCGGGCGGCCGGTCGTTCGTCGCCTTCACCAGGGACCCCCGGGACGGGGCCCGCCGCTGCGTCATCGCTGCGGCCTACGGCAACGGCGAGGGCATCGTCCAGGAGAAGGCCGACGTCGATCACTTCATGATCGATCGGGACAGCGGTGTGATCGACCGTCGCCTCGCCCGCAAGTCGAGGGCGGTCAGCGGCTCCGCCGTGGAGCCCGTCCCGGCGGAGCTGGCCGATCTACCCGTCCTCGCCGAGCCGGAGCTGCGCCGGATCGTCGCGCTCACCGACGGCGTGGCCGAGCTGTTCGGTGCTCCACAGGACATCGAAGGCACCCTCGACGACGACGGATCGGTCCACCTGGTGCAGGCCCGGCCGGTCGCCGTACCGCCGACGAGCGGCGAATGGATCCCCTGGGGCAACGACAACGTCACCGAGAGCTTCCCTGGGGTGAGCAGCGCGCTCACCTTCTCCCTGGCGCTCCGCCTCTACGAGGCCGGATTCACCGACACGTACCGGCGGCTCGGCATCCCCGCGCGCGTCCTGCACCAGGAGGCGCACCGGCTGCGGCGCATGATCGGATATCTCGACGGCCGGATCTACTACCGTCTCGACTCCTGGTACCACCTGCACGGCCTGATCCGCTGCTTCCGGCCGCTCTGGCCCACCTGGGGGCGGATGGTCGGAGTGGCGGTGGCCCCGACGGAACGGCAGGGGCGGGTGAGGACCGCCGTCCACCTGGCGGAGCTGGCCGCGCGCGGGATGACGCACCCCCTCCAGGTCCGCCGCTTCCTCGCGTGGTGGGACGCCTACCACGAGCGGTTCCGCGACCTTTCGCGGCTGCGGGCCGACGAGCTGGTCGAGCTGCACCACGCACTGTGGGCGCAGGTCGCCATCCGCTGGGGCACCACCCTGACCAACGGCCTCTACCTGATGGCCGTCACCTGGGTGGCCAACGGGCTGCTCCGCCGGTGGGCGCCCGATGCCGACAGCGGCCTGATCCCCGGCATGCTGTGCGGCGGCGAGGAGAACCGATCCGCCGAGGCACTGCGTTCCGCCATCCGCCTGGCCGAGATCGTCCGCGGCTCGCCGTCCCTCCGCGCGGCGATCGACGGCGACGCGCGCACCGCCTGGTCCTCGCTCATGGCCGCCGACGAGCGGTTCGCCGAGGAACTCCTGCTCCACATCCGGAACTACGGGGACCGCGCGCTCCAGGACCTCAAGCTCGAATCCTCCACCCCCCGCCAGGAGCCCTGGGCCCTGCTGGAGGTGCTCCTGCCGTACGTCGACTCGGACCTGACGGTCCAGGCCAACCGCGACGCGGAGGCGGAGGTCAGGCGCTCGGCCGAGAAGGAGCTCAGGGCCCGCTGCCGGAACCCGCTCAAGCGGGCCGTGCTGCGCACGCTGTTCCGGATGATGCGCCGGCTGGTCCAGGTGAGGGAGGACGCCCGGTTCTGCCGGAGCCAGCTCATCGGAGACGCCCGCGAGCTGCTGCTCCGCCTGGGGGCCGAGCTGGCGTCCGCCGGCCGCCTGGACGGCGCCCGCGACGTGCTCGACCTCACGGTGGACGAGGTGCTCGGCGCCTTCGAGGGCACCCTTCCCGGCGCCGACCTGCGCTCGCTCGCCGCCCTCAGGGCGCGGGAGAGGGAACGCCGGCTCACCGGCCCCGAGCCCCCTCCCCGCCTGGAGACCGCGCCCGGCCTGCCCGTCGCCGACGCCCTGGCCCTGGCCAGGACGCCGGAGACCCTGACGGCCGCCAAGAAGCTCAGCGGGCTGGGCTCCTGCCCCGGCGTGGTCCGGGGAAAGGCGCGGGTCGTCCTGGACCCGCACGTCGCGGTCGAGGACTGCAGGGACACGATCCTCGTGGCACGGGAGACCGACCCCGGCTGGCTGTTCCTGATGCTGGTGGCGAAAGGACTCGTCGTGGAACGGGGGACGCTGCTGTCCCACACCGCGATCACGGGCCGGCTGCTGGGCGTCCCCACGGTCGTGGCCGTCGACGGCGCCACCAGCCTGATCCGGGACGGCAGCCTCATCGAGGTCGACGGGCGGACCGGCGAGGTCAGGATCATCTCCGAGGAGGTGACCCCGTGATCGGCAGGCTGGGCGGATACATCGTGCGGGCCTATCCACCGGCCTTCTACATCCTGTTCATGCTCTCGTGGGCGATAGGGCTCACCGCGCTGTTCGTCAGCGTCGACAGCCGGGTCACCGCCTGGAGGCCGGGCGCCGAGCTGCTGGTCACGAGCGTGACGCTCGTCATCGACATGCTGCTGCTGCGCGCGCTCGACGACCTCCGCGACCGCGACTACGACCTGGAGCACAACCCGGGCCGCGCACTTCCCAGCGGCGCCGTACGGGTCGCCGACCTGCTGGCCCTCGTCGGCGCCGGCGCCGTGGTCCTGCTCGCGCTGAACGCCTGGCGGGGCGGGGCCCTCCTGGTCCTGGTCGCCCACCTCGGCTACGCCGCCGTCGTCATCCTGGTCGACCAGCTCTTCGGCTGGCCGAAGGGGGAGCGGCTGCTGCTGAGCCTGGCGGTGAACCTGCCGATCCAACCCCTGCTGTCGCTGTACGTGTACGCCGGATTCCTCCGCGAGCACGACCTGACCCCGAGCCGGCAGGGGATCGTCGCGGTGGCGGCCGTCACGTTGTCGGGGCTCTGCCTGGAGTTCGGGCGCAAGGTGACCCGCCACCCCGGCAAGGGGGAGCGGACCTACGTGACGACGCTGGGCACACCGGGCACGACGGCGGTCGCGGTGAGCCTGGCCGCGGCCGCGACCCTGGTCGTCCTCGCGATCCTGCGGCCGTGGAACACGGATTCCGCGGTGTACGGCTGGGGATGGATCGTCGTGGTCCCGGCGGTGCTGCCCGTCGCCGCCGCCTATCTCTTCTCCAGGGGGCGCCCGCGCTGGCCCGCCCTCCCGACGCTGGCCTACCTGCCGGCGGCCTACTGCAGCTTCATCGCGGTCGGCTGGCTGACCAAGGGAGCGGTGCTGTGAGCGTGACCGTGCTCGTGACGGGGGCCGGCGGGTTCGTCGGATCGGCGGTGGTGCGGGCGCTCGACGCCGAGCCGCGGGTGTCCACGCGCCTCCTGGCGCACCGCCGTCCCGTCGCCGCGGACCGGCCGGGGGACGTCGTGACCGCCGATCTGGCCGACGCCTCCTCACTGAGGGGGCGGCTGGACGGCGCCGACGTGATCATCCATGCGGCGAGCGAGGTGGGGTCGGATCCGGCCCGTTGCGAGCGGGTGAACGTGCTGGGCACGCGCAACCTGGTGGAGGAGGCGGAGCGCGCCGGAGTACGCCACCTGGTCCATGTCAGCACCGCGGCCGTGTACGGGCTCGGGCCGCACCGCGGGCTCCCCGAGGGCAGCCCGCCGGCGCCGGTCAGCCCGGCCAGCCGTTCCCGGCACGAGGCCGAACGGCTGACCGCGGCCGCGGGCGCCGTGATCCTGCGCCCCTTCTTCGTGTACGGCGAAGGCGACCGCTGGTACGTCCCCGGGCTGCTGCGACTGCTCACCACCCGTCCCGGCACGTGGTTCGACGGAGGCAGGGCACAGCACTCCGTGGTGGCCGTCGACGACCTGGCGGCCATGGCGGTGGCGGCGGCCGTACGGCCTGAGCCGTTCGCGGGAGGCGTGCCCTTTCACGTCTGCGAGCCCCAGCCGGTCTCCGTGCGCGCCGTGACGGCGGTCCTGGCCGGCATGTTCGGCCTGACCGTGCCCCGGCTCAGCCTGCCGTGGCGGCTGGCCCGCCCGGCCCTGCGGAACAGGCCCGGCTACCGGCGGGCGGAGCTGCTCGCCGAGGACCACGTCTACGCGGCCCCCCGGATCTGGGAGGCGGCGCGGGTCGATCCCGGCGCGGCCTTTCTCGACCGCCTGCCTGCCCTGGCGCCCTGGTACGGACGCTTTCTCGGAGAAGGAGGTCGGACATGACCGGATTCTGGACGCTGCTCGGACCGGACTTCGCGGGCAAGTCGACGCTGCTCCGGCAGCTACGCGATGAGCGGGCCTGCCAGGTCGTCTCCTACGACGACTGGTGTGTCGCCGAGCGTTTCCCGGCGATCCGGCGGCTCCGCAGGGAATGGGTGCTGGACGTCTACCCCCGGGTGGGCGAGGAGTACTCGCCCGCGGCGGCGGTGGCGATGCTGCGGCCGATCGTGCGGCACCTCCACGACCAGGTGGCAGGCGCCGCGGACGACATCCCCGTCATCGTCGACTCCTACTACTACAAGCTCCTCGTCAAGTGCCGGCTGCTGGGCCTGGTCCACGAGCGGACATTCGCCGAGTGGCGCGCGCTCCCCCAGCCCGACGGCGTCATCTACCTCGACCTCCCGCCCGAGGTCGCGTGGGAGCGGGCCCAGTGGGGCTCGCGGCTGAACGCCTTCGAACACTACGGACCCGTCCCCGGCTGGGAGGGCTTCGCCGAGCTGCAGTCACGGATGCGGCCGGCGATCATGGAGGAGATCGCGGGACTGCCGCTGGTCGTGCTCGACGCGAGAGCCGGGCAGCGGACGGTCGCCGCCGAAGCCGGCAGGGTCCTCGCTTCCGCGGTCGTCGCGCCATGAGCGTGCTGGACCGGCTCTTCGCCGAACGCGCCGCCTCGGTCCGCTCCGGCCTGAGTACGGCGGGCGCCCCGGATCCGGGCGGGACGGCGGGTCCGGGTGGGGCGATGACCTTGGACGGGGTGGCGGGTCCGGGCGGGGCGGCGGATTCGGGTCGGCAGGTCACGGTGATGGTCGTCATGCGCCGCCTCGACCTCGGAGACCTCGTCCAGGGCGCGCTGGAGTTCACCGGAGGACTCTCCCCCGAGGAAGCGGACATCTGGTACCGCAACTGGACCAGAACCCGCTTCCTCCTGGGCAACCCGCACAACCTCCTCGGCAGTGCGGCGGTGCGGACGGTGGGGCCGGGCGGCCACCTGGCGTGGCTGGGCCCCGTCGACGTCGCCCGCCCGCCCGGGCCGAGCCGCCTGCTCAAGCCGGTCACCGGGCGGCTCCCCGAGCTTCCGCCGAGCGTGCACCTGCCGGGAGGGCGGCGGGGCGCGCCCTGCGAGATCCGCATCGCCTGCCGGGGGCTGACCACGGCCGGCTATCTGATCCATCTGCACCACACCCTGGCCGAGGCCGTACTGCTCGGCAGGATCGATCCGCGGACGCCGGTCCGGCTGGTCCACGTCCCGGATCTCGACGAGGGATCCGCCCTGTCGTCCGCCTACGCCCGCGTGCACTACGGAGCGGACGGGGCGCTGCGCCTTTACACCTTCCTATCCAGAGGAGAGAGATGGACTTCACGGACAGAGACCTGAGCAGGGTGGCACTCTCGGCCCAGCTGCGTGAATGGTCGGAGCTTTTCAGGGTCGCGGTCGCGGCGCCCGGCCACGAGAACGACGACCTCGCCTCATCCCTGTGGAAGAGGCTGGAGGAGGGGATGCCCTCCCTGCGCGAGGCCATCGTCGCCTACGAGCGCACCCGCGGGCGGAGCTGGGCGGAGATCGGCGAGCTGACCGGCCGTGATACCGGCGAGGCCGAGGCGCTGTGGGGAGGCGCCGGCGCCCAGGCGCAGGGCGATCCGAGCAAGATCGTTGCTCAGCTCGACGAGTGGTACGTCCGGCACGCCCAGGTCGAGGAGCTCGCCAGGGTCCGTGACCCGTTCAGCCGCACGCTGGACGCTCACACGGCCGAGCCGCCGCAGTGCCTCGTCTGCGGAAAGTACGCGGGCGAGGCCGTACCCGCGTGGGCCGGCCGTCCCGTGCCACCCGGCGGTCATCTCATCGAGAACGAGCTCTGGCGGGTGGGCCACGGTCCCACGGCGTTCTGGCCGGCGGGCACGCTGCTCATCGAGTCACGCCGCCACTTCCTCGACTACACCGAGTTCACCCCCGAGGAGGCGGCCTCGATCGGGCCGCTCATCGGCCGGCTGATCGGGCCGATCAAGACGGCGACGGGGGTGCCCCGGGTGCACGTCTGGTCATGCATGGAAGGCACCCCGCACTTCCACCTCTGGCTGGTCCCACGTCTTGAGACGGCGCATGAGACGGGCAGGGGCTACCTCGCCGCTCCGGGATACTGCGTCGAGCCGGAGGCCGAAGCCGTCGTCGCCCGTATCCGGCAGGCACTGGAGGGATGCTGAAGCATGGCGTCCACACCGTGTCCCTTCTCCTTTCCGTTCCCCGACCACCCGGGCCTGGAGCCGGCCGCGCAGTACGCCGAACTGAGGCAGTACACCGAGCCGGGGCGGTCCGCCGAGCCGGGGCGGTTCGCCGGTCCGGGACAGGCTGCCGAGCCGGGACAGTCCGCTGATCCGGTGCATTCCGCTGAGCCGGGGAGGTCCACCGGTCCGGGACAGTCCGCCGAGCTGGGACAGCACACTGATCCGGGGCGGTCCGCCGAGCCGGGGAGGGCGCCGCTTGTCCCCGTCGAGCTTCCCGGAGGCGTTCCGGCCCTGCTGGCCCACCGGCACGCCGACGCCTGCGCCGTACTGACCGATCCGGCCTTCAGCAGGGAGGCCGCGACCGAGTTGAGGATGACCTCGCGCTCGAAGGAGTCCCTGGCGCTCAACGTCGTCGACCCCCCGGTCCACACGCGCCGGCGCCAGCTCGTCGCGCACGCGTTCACGACCCGGCAGGCAGGGCTGGCCCGTCCGGTGACGGAGCGGCTGGCCGGCGAGCTGATCGGCGCCATGGTGCGGAAGGGCCCGCCGGCGGAGCTGGTCGCGGACTTCGCGCTCCCCCTGACCATGGGCGTCATCGGCGGGATCCTCGGCGTCCCCGCTCCCGAGCAGCGTCGCCTGCACCCGTGGGTGGAGGCGATGATGTCCACGACCGCGTACTCGCCCGAGGAGATCGCGGCCGCGCACAAGGGCGTGCACGGTTACTTCGCCGGCCTCCTGGACGCGGCGACGGACGGCCTGCCCGGCGAGCTGGCCGAGCACGTCCGCCAGGGGACGCTGGGGCGTGACGAGGCCGTCCACCTCGTCTCCGGGCTGTTCATCGCCGGTTACGAGACCACGGGCAACCAGCTCGGCATGTGCGTGCTCGCGCTGCTGCGCCATCCGGTCCTGCTGAAGCGGCTGCGGTCGGACCCCGCGGCCACCCCGCAGGCGGTGGAGGAGCTCCTGCGGTACACCTCGCTGAACGCGGCGGGAGGGGTCCCCCACGTCGCGCTGGAGGACAGGCCGGTGGGCGGCACGGTGGTACGGGCCGGGCAGGTGGTGGTCCCGGTGACCGACGGCGCCAACCGCGACCCCGGCGTGTTCGACGAGCCGGACCTGCTCGACATCGACCGGCCGCACAACCCGCACCTGTCCTTCGGCCGTGGCCGTCACATGTGCCTCGGAGCGGGCCTGGCCAGGATGGAGCTGCAGGTCGCGCTGGACATGCTGCTGGCTGAGCTGCCCGGGCTGGAGCTCGCGGTGCCCGAGGACACGCTGGGCTGGCGCGAGGGAATGTACGCCCGCGGGTTGCTGGAACTCCCGGTCCGATGGTGAGGCGCAGCATCCTGGTGGCTCCCGTCACGGTCAGCCCGACCAAGCCGCTCACGCCCACCCATCTCAAACACCTGCTCTCCTTCGACGTGCTCTGCCGGGCCACCGCGCTCTTCGCCGACGTCCACCTGCTCTACAACCACAGCACGTTCGCCGGTACGCGGCAGGTCGCGGGGTTCTGGGAGTTTCTCGACCGGGTGCATCCCGCCCTGTGCTACCAGGACCTGACCGAGGAACGGATCGGCGAGCTGTACATGGAGCACCAGAGGAGCGCGCGTGTCCCCTTCAGCGAGCTCCAGCCCGTGGTCCAGCGGGCCGAGAACGGCTGGATCCATCCGGCGACCTCCCGGATACTCGAGATCTGGGAGCAGCACTACCGGCTGCTGGGGATGTCCGACATCAAACTGGGCGGCGGTCACGCGGAGCTGGCCCCCGTGGACGAGGTCGTGGAGACACTCACCGCCCGTCACCTCTGCGTGGACGGGCGTCCGCTGGGCGCCCCGGTCTACCTGGACGCGACCCCGGCGGGTCTGCCGCTCCGGGTGGTGATAAGCGCGGACGGCCATGCGAACTACCTGTTCCGCGCGCTACAGGAACTCATCCCCAGCCTCGGCCGGCATGACCTGGTGCTGCTGGTGTACGACAAGGAACTGCGCCACGACTACCTCGTACTGGAGCACGTGCTGTGCCGGCTCGGCGCGGCCGTCGAACGGCTTGAGCTGGTCAGGGTGCCCATCGACGGCGAGGTCCGCTCCAGCCGCGAGGGCGGCTGGCAGGGCTACACCATCGGCGGCTTCGCGGAGCCGGTGGTGGCCGAGTTCGGGCAGGAGGCGTTCAGGCTCGGCCTGCGGCTCTACCTGCTGGCCGGGCTGGGGAGAGGGCAGGGGGAGTCGTTCTCCCTGCCACACCTGAAAAGATGGGTACGGCGAGCCCAGAGACTCCTCGACACCGCCGGTGAGGGTACGGAGATCGACGCCGCCGATGCGGACGTGGAGACGGACGACCTGCCCAGCCAGCTGAGCCGCCTGGCCGGACGCCGTGGTTTCATCGACTCCTACCGCCTGACCACCAACATGCTCACGCGTGCCGGCGGGATCCCCCTCCGGGAACTGCTGCGCGTCGCCTATGTGTGAACCCCGCCCGGGCTTCGCGACAGCGTTCCGCGCGACAGGAGCCCTCCGGGGAATCGGCCCGCACGTCCTCCGGCACCACTCCGCGATCCCGCCGATTCACTGATCCACCGACTGACACAAGGGCGTGTGTGCGGGGGACGCGAACGATTCCCTGGGAGGGGGGCGCGGAGGACGGGAGTGATTTCGGGGCATGTGAGTGATCCCCCGGGAGGCGGCGCGGAGGGCGCGAGTGATTCCGAGCATGCGAGCGATTCCCAGAAGGGAATGGCACGGAGGACACGAGTGACTCCCGAGCATGCGAGCGACTCTCAGAAGGGGTGGCCGGGAGGGGCAGGAGGGGATGGCCGGGAGGGGATGGCATGGAGGACGCGAGTGATTTCGGAGCACGCGAGCGCGAAAACCATGTGACCCGCACCGGACACAGCATGTCCCCGCCGCGGTCGACACACACACGTGGGGAACCGGCCCGGGGCACAGGCGAAGGCATGCGCCTTCGGCCGTGTGCCCCGGATATGCCCTCTGTAGCAGACGGGACCTTGATGCTGCAGGTCAGAGCCTTGGCTGGCTGTCTGCTAGCGGTAGTTCGTGAACTGAAGGGCGATTTCCAGGTCCTTGCCCTTGAGCAGGGCGATGACCTCCTGCAGCTCGTCCCTCTTCTTGGAACTCACCCGGAGTTCCTCACCCTGGATCTGAGCCTTGACCCCCTTGGGCCCCTCATCCCGGATGATCTTCGAGATCTTCTTGGCGTGCTCCTGATCGATGCCCTCCTTGAGGGTGACCACGAGGCGGTAGTCCTTGCCGGACAGCTTGGGCTCGTCCGCGTCCAGGATCTTGAGCGAGAGCCCCCGCTTGATCAGTTTGTCCTTGAACACGTCAAGGACGGCGTTGGCGCGCTCCTCGCTGTTGGCCTTGATCTCGACAGCCTTCTGGCCGCCCGACCAGGCGATGGACGCGCCGGTGCCCTTGAAGTCGAATCGTTGCCCGACCTCCTTGACCGTCTGGTTCAGCGCGTTGTCGGCCTCCTGATGGTCGATCTTGCTGACGATGTCAAAACTGCTGTCGGCCATGCGTCGACTATCCTTTCTAGCTCTCATGTCGACCCTAGCGCTTTGCTTATCGGCTCATGATGAACGTGACCGTCAACGCTCAGACGACGGTGTCGAACGAGGCCCCTCTGCAAGGCCGACACCGGCCTGCGCGTCCGGGCGACACGACACCCGCGCCCGCTCCCCTCAGAGCCGCCCCCAATCCACTCCAGCCCCTACCCGACGCCCCCGAGGCTCAGTACTCCCCGCAGCCCATTGCCTGCCGCCCCACCATCCGCCACCACCTCCCGCCGGCCCCCGCCCCGCCCCGCCGGACCTCGGACCGGCCTCCCACCGCCCATAGGTCTTCACCGCGTGTCGCCACCACCAGGCGCAGTAGTAAGTCCCGAAAGTCTCGGTACGGCGGGCTATCGATGGGCGGCTTCCATCGATGTCACGTCACGCCCGGAAGTCCGCTATTCTTCTTCCTGTCGCCGCCTCGAGCGGATGACGCGGCAGGTTGCCCGAGTGGTCAAAGGGAGCGGTCTGTAAAACCGTCGGCTCAGCCTACGCAGGTTCAAGTCCTGCACCTGCCACCAGGGATTTTCCCAGCTCAGAGCCCCGCAAGGGGCTCTTTTGCTTTTCCGGGACATGCAGCCGGACGCGGCCAGGAGCAGCCGCATGTCACCACTCCACCAATATGCGTGCAATGATCTTGGCTGTGTTTCCCCAGGTCGCGCTGGGCTTTCCGGCCGGTGCGGGGACGGGAATCGGCCCTGGAAACGCCGAAGGACCCCGGAGCGCTTTCCGGGGTCCCGTTCGTACAGCGGGCATGTCACGCGGCCAGCGCGTCATCAATCCGCTTGTTCGCCACGTCCTTGTGCCCGTCGAGGCACTTCGCGTATACCCGCAAGAGGACATCCACGCTGTGCCCGGCCCGTTCGGCCACGTCGGGAGCCGAGACACCCGCGTTGAGCCAGAGCGACACCGCCGCGTGCCTCAGGTCATACGGCCGCCGGGCCAGGGGAGAGGCTACCTGCGCAGGAGTGAAAGCCAGCTGCCGAGCGTCCTGCCAGACCTCGGTGTAGGCCGTTGAGGCGATCACCCCGCCACGCTCGCTGCGGAACAGGCGCCCGTCCTCACCGGTGCCGTACTCGTCGATGTGCTGCCGGAGGATCTTCACAAGTTCAGGAGGGATCGGCACTGGACGCACGTCGTCGCGGCCCCGATGCTTGAGGCCCCGTTCCTCGTGGGCGTTCCCGCTGTCGGTCCACTTCGTGTTGACCTCCGGCCGGGAGACATCGACCGTCAGCCGTCCCCAGCCCTTGAGGGGCAGGTGGCAGTCCTGGAGTCGCAGGCCGACCGCTTCTGCTGGGCGCAGCGCCGCGTAGTACATACAGGCGAACAGCGCCATGAGTCGCCGGCCCCGGCCACGTCCGCCCACATAGGTGACCATGGTCAGGAGTTCCTGAGCCTGCCGCGGATTGACCGCGACACGAGGGTCCACGGTCTCGGTGACCTTGGGCGGCTTCCACTTGACCTTGTGCAGCGGATTGGCGTCCAGCTCTTCCAGCTCCACCGCGTATTCAAGAACGGCATGGAAGACGGCCCGTTTACGGGCGATCGTGTTGGGAGCAGCCGCCTTGCCGTCGAGGCGCAGGGCGAGTGCGTCGAGTGCCAGCCGTACTGTCTTGGCGTCGTTCAGAGCGGCCAGGTCGAGCGACGCGGACCGAAGCCAGCGGACCGCCTGCGCCATCTCCGGGGGAGCCGCCGGCCTCTTGCTCTCCGGGAGGAGGAGGTGCTTGCGGAGAGCCGTCCGCAGGGTCTCGGCATCGGGACGGCCGGGACGTTCCTTGGTCAACGAGGGGAGGACCGTGGCTAGCGCGTCGGACATGCCGTCCCGAGTCTTGGCCGCCGCGTGTGGCCACTTCATCTCGATGAAGGCCGTGACGAATTCAAGGATGGTCCGGGCGTCCTTCGCCTTGATCATCGACTGGGGAAAACCCGTCTCGATGTCGAACGCCTCACCACGCTTGGCCGCCTGCCGCAGATCAGAGAGGAAGCTCTCGGCGAGAGCCTTGGTGCGGTAGGTCTTCGAGGAGCGCTTCCGGGCGACCGACCAGCGCACGACGTGCGACGGCGTTTTGCTGGACTTGTTCCGGCTGATCTCGAAGAACTTCACGTCGTACGAGGTGTTCACGCCGCCTCCCGGAGGGTTTCGAGCCACGCTTCGAACTCGCTGCGGTAGAGGCGGATCTCGTCGTTGGGCAGCCGTAGGCCACGGGGGAACTTGCCGATCTCACGCCAGCGGTAGAGGGTCCGGACGGACACGCCGCCGAGTTCGTCGAGGATCTCGGGGACGGTCATCAACTTGTCGCTGTTCTTCTTCACGCCGCCTCCCTCATTGCCGAAAGATCTTGTCCGACGGCTCTGTCCTCCAGGGCCAGCAGGGTTGCTCGCCAGCGTTGGCGTTCGGCGACCATGCGCAGCAGCCGCAGGGCGAGGGATGGGATGTCGTCGTCGGCCGGGACGGACTTCCAGATGTAGCGGTGCGGGTCGGTGGGTTGATCTGCCAGGCCGAGGGCTTCCATGACCCAGGTACGGCGGTCGCGCTTGTGTTCGGCCAGGGTCTTGTTGGACCACTTGCGGGAGACCAGGACGCGGCGGCCCGCGTAGCCGAGGTGTTCGGGCTTGTGCGCCTTGCCCCGGCACCGGCCCGGAGCCATGCCCGCCTTGGCGTTCTTGGGCTGGACCCCGTAGCGCAGCCAGTTCGGGCAGGCCGGGGAGCACGGTTCGTAGCGCAGTGCTTCGACCATCCGGGCGGCATGCTGACGTTGGGCCGGGTTGTCGGTGTCGAGGGTGTCGCCGAGGCTCTTGGTCAGGTACTTGGACAGGTAGCGGATGCACTGGTCAGCATCGGGGGTGCCGGACAGGACGCCCTGAACGTCGACTTGGGGGCCGAAGCGGACCACGTGCAGGGGTTCGGCGTCCTCGTCGGCGTCGAGCTGGTTGAGTGCCTCGTGCCAGGTGGGCAGGAGTTCCCCGGTGGCCGGGTCGAGGTAGTCGCCGTCTTGGCCGTCCGGGTACGGTTCCGCGCGTTCGGGCCGCTCGGTCCAGACGGGCAGGTGCTCGCCCTCGAAGCGCACTTCGTCGACCGATGGCCACCACACCTGGTGATAGGTGGCCGCGGCGATGGCCTTGATCTCCGCGCGTGGCATGGTGCCCCGGATGGCCATGTGCAGGTGTGGCGCGAGGCGTTTCTGTGGTTCGACGGAGGAGAAGTACTGCACGTCATAGCCCGCGACCCGGCGGAGGTTCTGCACGAACCGGTCGACGAGCTTGGAGAAGTGCAGCGCGTCCCGAGCGGCGCGAGGGTAGTCGTAGGTGTCCGGGTCGACCGGCACGCCTTGGCCTGCCCGGATCCTGCCGTAGGAGGGCAGGGTCAGGGTGACGAACAGCGACGGCCGGTAGGTGGCCCCGTCCGAGCTGGTGAAGGTCCGGCCGAGCGTGGTGTTCTGCCGGACTCGCTTGGGCAGGTCGGGGGCGTCCTGGCGGCGTCTCGTTGAGCGGTTGCGCTTGGCGGCGGTACGGCCGAGCAGGTTGCCCCGCATCCCCGCGGCGTTGATCTCCTCGTCCAGTCCGGCGAGCACCGCATCCAGGTCGGTGGTGTCGTCGCCGGCCTGTTCAGCGGCATCGCGCTGGGCTTGGGTGTCGGCGCGGAACTCCACCAGCCAGCGCTGTTCCTCGTTGGGCTCATCCGGGGTGGTGGAGGGTTCGGCGTCCAGGTGCCAGCCTTCCCGGCATTGGGCCATGCGCAGGTAGCGGTTGCGCTTGGCGCACGGCGGGCACTTGGCCTCCATCGTGGTTCCGCATGGGACGTTGACGTCCTCGGTGGTTCCGGTGTGGGTGTCCAGCCGCCGCAGGATCACGGGCCGGATGCACACGCCGTTGTGTTTGGCGATCTCTACCGCGACGTCCAGCGCCACCGGCATGGCCTGGCGTTCGGCGCGGGAGAGGGCGCGGTCGGTCGGGTTGGTCATGCGTCCTCCCATTCGTCGTCGGGGTCGATGAGTGCGCCCTGTCCGCAGGCGCGGCACTCGACCAGGCCGCGGATCAGGTCCAGCCACAGCGTGTTGACCGCGTGGCAGGCCGCGCAGCGCAGCCCGTCGAGGATGTGAGCCAGCTCAGTCACGGTTGCTCCCCTCCACCTCGGTCAGATCGGCCGCCAGGCGAAACAGCGAGCCGTAGGGGTCGGTGGTGATCCGGACGTTGACCAGCTCGAAGGCCAGGACGGGCTGAGTGTGGCGCGGTCCCAGGAGGGCCAGCACGGGCCGTTCACACAGCCGCGTGATCTCCTCGTCGGTGCCGTAGAAGCGGATCTTCATCGGGTCACCTCCACCGCGGTCATGGGCGCGGTGTCCGGACCGGGAGTGAAGCCGGTGGCCATGGTGTGGATGTCGGTGTCGGAGACGTAGGCGGCGCGGACCCGGATCGGATCGGGCGAGCACTCCAGACGCACGTAGCCGACGCCCGCCCCCTGCTCTGGGATCGGCGAGATGTGATCGGCCAGCGCGCCGCGATCCCGGGCTCCGTCGCCGAGGACCATGTCCACCTGTTCGGACTCATCCAGCCGGAGCGCGATCTTGTCGGGGAACAGGTTGCGGATGTTCATGACCTCTTTCCGCGGGTCCTGGAGCGCAGCCAGGACACCGACCCCGACCGCCCGGCCCTGCGTGGTGAGGGTGGCCAAGGCGGCGGAGATACGGAGTTTCAGGCCTTTGTCGGACTGGTAGGCGGTCAGGAACGCCACCTCGTCGACCACCACCAGGACGAACGGGTCCTCGACGGTAGGAGTGTGGTTGCGCTGGAGTCCGGCGAACCGGTCGGCCCGCTCCTGCATGACCGCTACGGCCGCTTCCAGCAGATCGGCGCAGTCAGTAGGACTTGCGGCGTAGCGGTCGCCGAACAGGTCCCGTCCGAAGGACAGCTCCATCCGCTTGGGATCCAGCGCCCAGATCTCGACCAGGTCCGCGCGGACGGCGGGCAGCAGGCCGCGGATGGTCGACCAGATGACCGACCCCTTGCCCGCCCCGGTGGCCCCGGCGACCAGGATGTGAGTGCCGTGAACCTTGAGAAGCCACGGCGTGCCGTCCTCACACGTGCCGACCTCCACCGGCCCCACCGACGCCGCATCAGGGATCGGCATGGCAGGCAGAGGTGTGGCGAGGGGATCGTGGCGGGGGAAGACAAGCAGCAGCCGACCGGCTTTGGCGACGGAGACCCGGCAGGAGCGAGCGCCGAACCCATGTGCCAGGTGATCGGTGCGATCGGCCCAGTCCTTGACCGCTTGGCCGTGCAGCATCTTCACCGTGACCAGGTCGGCCCACGAGGTGCAGCGGATGGAGACGAGGCGGGGTAAGTAGTCGCGGCCGCGTAGGTGCCGCCCCAATCCGGAAATGATCATTACCGGTTGCCAGTGCCGCCGGTACACCCACACCAGCCGCCAGAAGGCCAGCAGCCGCCAGCCGATCCAGCGATTGAAGGAGAGGCGGCCGAGCAGCGCCCAGGAGGTGAGGCCAACGAGCACTCCGGCGACGAAGCTGAGACCGTACTGCCAGCCGTACAGCCAGGCCAGCACGGTCGGGGCGGTGACGACGGCCGAGGCGATCGGGTGCCGCCACACCAGCCGCACCAGGCCGGCCAGCAGCCGCCAGACGAAGATGACGATGGTGATGATGGCCGGAGTACGGAGCACAGCCGGGCGGAACACCACGGCGGTGTCCGGGGTGGTGGAGACGAGCTGTTGCGCCTCGTCGCCAGGCAGTTTTTTGAACATTAGGCTTGAGCCCTCTCTTGATTCGCGTTGGGGGAGAACCGAGGGGCCGCCGGAAGTTGCACCTTCCAGCGGCCCCGCTTACGTCTCAGGCCGGGATCTCATCCAGGCCCGGCAGCGTGGGGCCGGCCGCCTGTTCGGCGTGCAGGCGCTCGCAGTCGGTCAGGTAGCGCGCGGCGGCGTTGAAGATGTCCCGCGCGAGGGACACGTCCTGCTCGGTGACCGGCCCGCCGCCCGTGGTCGAGACCGATACCTGGGCCTCAGGGGTGGCCAAGTCCAGGAACGGCCGCTTGTTGTCGGTCACCGCGGCCAGCACCCCGACCTCAGAGGTACTGAAAGCGACATCCAGCCGGATCACACCGCCCCGCAGAACGGCCGTGACGTAGGTATAGGGCTTGCGTGCACTCATGCCGCCACCTCCTTGACGGCCGCAGCGGCGGCGTTCTTGACGGGAGCCGGAGCGGCAGCGCTACGGGGAGCGCGCATCGCCCGTGCGCGGATGGACCAGGCCAGGCGGCCGGTGTTCTGGCCGACATAGGGGGTCACGGTCATGGCGTCGAACTCGACCGGGATGAACGGCAGGCCCGGCAGTGGGGCCGGGGGAACCGGCTGGACCGGAGAGAGGATCTTGACCGAGACCGTCTTCTGGCCGGCCTTGACGGTGGGGTCGGCGTCCATGACGGCGACCTGCCAGACGAGTTCGCCGGTGGTCTTGTCCTTGGCGTAGACGGTGCGGCCGTTGGTGGAGGCATCGAAGTCCTTGACCTGCTCGACCTCGCCGACGATGTAGCAGCCGTGCGGGAAGACCTGGTCGAAGCCGATCGGGATGGGGCCTTGGATGGCCATGGTGGTGTTCCTTTCGCTTGGGACAGACCGACGTTCGGTTGTCCACTTGTCCGACTGAGTTGAGAGTAGCTTCTGCAACTCGTCCGCACAAGTGATTGAGTGTGATGGACGGAAAAGGCTTAGCTCACCTGGCAAGCAGTCCTAGCCGGGTCAGGTGCAGCGAAGGTCCCAGCCGTTGTCGGTGCTGTCGGAAATCTCCACGATCGCTGCCCGGCTGCCGAAACCCTCGTTGTAGTAGGCCGAACGCTCCGACGGCTGCGGCATCCACACGGTGATGGCCAGCGAAGGCCCCTCGACTCCAGCGAGCTTCACATCGTCGTAGTAGTCCGTGAGCTCACGGGCGGTGAGATGGGTTCTCAACGTGAACCGGGCACGGTAGTCGCAGTGGTTGCCGTTCCCCCGAAGGGCGATGGACGCATCGGGGTTGTTGAACTCCAGCCAATCAGTTTTAGGTGGAAGTGGATGGCTCTCGAACCGATCGATCATCGCCGCCAGCTTCGCATCGTTCCCCCACATAGGGACCATGACGAGAAGGAACATGCCGATCACCGGCAGGACCACCATCGCCAGACATCCCCACGCCAGCCCGGTCGACGTCCGCTTCTCGGGCAAGGACTCATCATGTACGGGGGTAACGGTCTGCAAGGCACCACCAGGAGTCGGCCTATGTCACGGGATAGACATCCTGCAGCTCATGAAGATCACCTGGCAAGGCCACCTCCATCACCATGACCACGGCCCCCGCCGCATCATGGACGGTGGCCAGCACCCCGAGAACGGGCTTGGAACTGCCAAGCAGCTCGGCCTCTTCTTTCCGGGGACTACGCGCCGTCAGCCGCTCGGTGATGTGGTCGAACCGCAGGTGCTTGACCGCTTGCAGGTGCTGGCGGATCCCGTGCCGCAGCGGCTCGGGCTTGTCCAGGTCGGTGCCGAGTGCGATCTCTAATGGGAACCACAGCGTCTCCACCGCAGACAGCCGGCCACCCTGCTGAGTCGTCCGCCGACGGGCGATCACTGGCGTCCGCTCCTCCACACCCAGGAGACGGGCGATGTGACGAGGAGCCGGAACGCGCTGCACATCGGTAACGCTCTCGGCGCTCTCCGCCTGTTCGGCCACCGCCAGGCCCGGCCGGACGCGATCCGGTGAACTCTCCGGGCGCCCCTTCACGAACGAGCCGCGGCCGTGCTCCCGCTCGATCCACCCTTGCATGGCCAGGGTCTGAAGCGCCCGCACCACGGTCGTGCGCCCTACGCCGAACTCCCGGACAAGCTGCGTCTCGGACGGCAGCATGGCACCCGGAGCGTATTCGCCGGCCTCGATCCGCTGCTGAATCGCCGCCATCACCTGGGCATACTTCGGCGGAGCGAAGTCCATGCTCATGTTAACCGCCCGATCACTCTTCCACTTGTCTGCATAAGCACAGTACCGGCTGAGCAGGCACCTGTCAGGACCTCCACCACCGGGAAGAACGGCTACCTCACCATTCCAGACAGTAGAGCGACCCACATAGCCTGAGCCTCTATGTGACGCCACGCGTCGCTCTGCGAAACGACAGTTTTCCCCTTGTCGCTGATCGTCCGCTGGATGAAAGCCAGGCCGCCGGCCTCGCAGAATTCGTAAAACGTCACCCGATGCTCGTGGCAGGTCCACGCCGTCACGCGAATTCGCTCGAATCGACGCGGACTGCCCCAAGACAGAGACCGGTGCCCGTCTCTCACCGGCGGGAGATGAAAGGCCGGGCAGGGCGTCGCCCATGCGGCCGCCTGCGTACTCACGGCGCGGTCCTCTCGAAGCGCACCGATCCCGCCGGATCCACGGTCGCGCGGAAGATCACCCGCCGAGACCAGTCGTCGGGGACCGTGCCGAAGTCGTAGACCCGATGCGTGATCCGCCCCCAGACCGTCGCGGGCGACTCCATCCGGCGCAGTTCCGTGCGCAGCGTGTCCATCGCCGTCGCCTGACCTGAGCTGATCCCGCATGGCCCGATCTCGTCGGTTCCGCTGGAGGTGACGAACACCTCCCACTCGAACATCTCGACGAGCTGCTCCAAGCCGCCGCAGTAGAGGCAGTCCTCCCGCGCCGAGAGTTCCATGTGCAGGCCCATGGCCACCACACATCCACGACGGGTAACGATCTTCCAGCCGCGCCCGTCGCATTCCGTGCACTTAACTGGTGTTGTCATGCCGGAAAGAATGTCCGGATGAACTTTTCAGCCCTATCCCACGCAGGTATACCGCCGAGAATATAGAGTCTCGATCTACAGCGATGCACCACTTCGGCACTGATGACCGGAGGACGGAATGCACGGGAACGCTTTCGATCCGATCGAGATTCCGCCATGGGTCTGGGATCACGATGAAAGCAGCCAAATCCTCAAGAATCGTGACGTGGTGGGGCTTTTCAATCTCGCTGTCAAGTACAACGGGGCGAGCCAAACGCGCATCAGCGCAGCGACCGGAATAGCCCAAGGCCACGTAAGCCTGATCATCCGAGGGCAGCGCCAGGTCACCGACCTGGAGGTCTACGAACGGATCGCCACCGGACTCGGCCTGCCCGACCACGCCCGCATGCTCTTCGGCCTGGCCCCACTCGACACCGCGTCCCCCACCGGAGACCACGGTGACAACCACCAGGAGCAGGCCGACGAGCTGACGGCCCGGATCGAAGCGGCCGCCGCCATCGACCCCACCATGGTCATGATCCTCACCACCGACACCAACAACCTGCGTCTCCTGGACCGCCGACTCGGTGGAGTCGCCATCGCCGACAAGATGCGCGCCCAGATCTCCCAAGTAGAACGCGCCCACCGGCACGCCGTACGGCCCGGCATCCGCGCCCAGCTCGCCCACGTGCTCGCCGAGACCTCATCTCTGGCCGGATGGCAGGCCATCGACACCGGCGCCCTGAACGATGCGTGGAATCACTACGAGCACGCCAAAGCCGCCGCCCGCGAAGCCGACGATCCCGCGGTGCTCGCCTACGTGTCCGCCGAACAGGCCTACGTCCTCATGGAGTTGGGGCGGCCGGCCGAAGCCACCGAGCTACTCCAGCACATCCACACCACCCACCGTGAACGTCTCCCCGGCCGGCTACGGACATGGCTGTCGGCAGCCGAGGCCGAAGCCGCCGCGATCCTCGGCGACGAGACCACCTGCCGCACGGCACTCGACCAGGCCGCCGCGCTTCTACCGGAGGGAGCCGCCGACGTGAGCATGCCCTACCTCTCATTGGACGCCCACCACCTCGCCCGCTGGCGCGGCAACTGCCTGGTGCGCTTCGGCGACCCCGGCACCGTCGAAGACCTCCGCTCAGCCTTGGCCGGGATGGATGGCACCTACAACCGCGCCGAATCCGGGGTCCGCTGCGACCTGGGCCACGCCCTTCTCGCCAGAGGAGAAGCCGATGCGGCCCAACCTCACATCCAGCGTGCCCAGCAGCTCGCCACCATGACCGGCTCCCGTCGCCAGCGCAAGCGCATCGAGGAGCTCGCCCGAGCGGTTACGCGCTCACTCCGTTAAGCCGGTCCCGTGCCGCATACAGACCGATCAACGTCCCCGACGTCCAGATGTCACCGCGGGCAATCATGTCTGGGATCTCCGACATCGGCACCCACTCGATGAGATCGGCCTCGATCTCCCCGGTCGGCTTGCCCACCAGCTCTGCACCCCGCACCAGGAACAGATTGTGCTCGGAGTCGACCATGCCGGCCATCGGCTGATAGGTGATCAGGTGCTCAATCTCCTTGGGCCGATACCCCGTCTCCTCCTCCACCTCACGAGCGGCCGTCGCCATGGCGTCCTCGCCCGCGTCTATCAGCCCGCCGGGCAGCTCCCAGCCCCACCGGTCAGCGAGGAAGCGGTGTCGCCACATCAGGAGCACCCGGTTCTGGTCATCGACCACCACAGCGATAGCCGCCCGATCCAGATGCACCACGTGATGCTCGAACCGCTCCCCGTCCGGGATCGCGACGTCAACAAGCCCCAATCGGATCCACCGGTTGTCATAGATCAGCCGCTCGCCATGGACGATCCAGCGCGTCTGCTCCTCATTGGTAGCCACACAGCGAAGCTACAGCCCAACATCTCCGACGTACACGGGTAGCAGCAGACAGCGACTATCGAGCACTGCCGAATTGTTCAACACCGCTGCATTCGTATAGGGCACACGAGGAGGTCACCTCGGCATGCCCTCGTCAGACTGCGGGGTGAGGGGAGTGCCGTTGGGGGTGAACTGGTGCTTAGCCAGCAAGTCACGCCGAATCTGTCGGCGACTGGTAAAAGCGGTCAGACAGGTGCCTAACAGCCAGCCAATCTTGATCCCCCAGGAACCGGGCTCGCCCATCAGTCTGAAGACGTCCGTCAGTGTGAACGGCAGGAAAACCAGGGATAGCCACGCCCCGAGGAGACGCACGAGGAAGAATCGGCCAAGGACGTCGTCTCGGACCCACCAGCGGTAGCGAAAGGGGAGCCGCTTACCGAACAGGCGGTAGCAGAGCCAGCGCCACAGGGGCGGGTGCTCCCGCAGACGCCAGACCACGCTGGCGCGCACGACGTCCAGCACGGTACGCAGGTCCGGCCGGGTCCTGCCGGGCTCGGCCAGATCGAGAAGGGTGCTCAGGAACTCCTCGCCTCGCGCCTGCATGAAGCGCGGCGGATACGCCACACGCAGCAGCAGGTGGCAGCGATCCGCGTATGCGTCGCTTCGGCGTTCGGCGGTGAGGCGCTTGCGGCCGGTCATCGCGTTCCCCATCCCGGCTGCAGGGACAGGCGGTTCCGGGCGGTGGCGGCCAGCCGCGTCAGGCGGGAAGTTTCCTCGGCGAGGACGGTACGGCCATGGCCGGTCAGGTCGTAGTAGCGGCGGTGGCGGCCGGCGACGACCTCTTCCTTGACCACGGACACCAGGCCGTCGCCCGACAGCCGGTCGAGTGCGCCGTACAAGGTGCCCGCGCCAAGCCGTACTCGCTCCTCCGACAGTTCCTGGACGGCTTTGATCACGCCGTAGCCGTGGAGCGGGCCGTCGGCCAAGGCCAACAGGATGAGATAGCTCTGTTCGCGTAGCGCCATATGCGATATATATCGTTGAGCGTTATATAGGTCAATGAGTGATCGCATTCGAACTGCTCAGCCTCGTCGAGGAGCAGACAACCGAGCCATCCATGTGTCCGGCCCTCGTCGTCTCTGCTGGCCTCGCCGAACCGGCTCATGCAATCCGGTTCTGTCTCTGATTTGCTCAGGAGCGTCCGGTACTCGGCAGAGTCATGCTCTGAACGAGTTGCCGAATTGTTCTTATGTAGATCAAGCGGCGGCGCGCCGCGCCGCCGTACCCGGCCCTCTGCCGCCCGCCGTCCGGGCGTGCGGCGTGGGCGCCGGTCCCGGACGACGGCGCCCCGGGCCGTCCACCGACCAGCGCACCCGCCGTTGCCGAACGCACTCGCCGACCCCCGCGACACTCCGCCGCCTACCTGATCGTTTCAGCGCCTATCCAAATGCTTCGCGGCCATCCGGATGCTTCGCAGTGGCGCCGGCACCCGTCTCCGTGGCTAGGAACGCTGCAACCGAAGCCGCATGATGGCTGACTACCTGCGCCGCCCCTTCCGGGTAGGTACCGGTTGCCGTTCACGCTCGGGCCTGGTGTCTACCTTGTCTCCCGGGGACATGTCGGCAAGACGCGGGAATTGCTCAGCCCACCACCCGTGCCACCATCGAGCAACGGGCCAGGGCGGTGCCCAAGCGTCATCTTGCCATCGGGTCGGTCTGAAGTAGCGGTACAGTTCGCTTTCGGCACCGTCGACCTGCGGCAGGGGTCCTTCGCGCAGGAATGGTTTCTCCGGCACAGGGGGCACTCGTAGGCCCTTCGCGATATTGCGAGACGGTCGCTCGAACGCCCATTGTGACGCACCGGCAAGGATTTCTCGGTTGATCTCAGCCGTCTCGACATGGTCGAGGACTGGCGGGCCTAGAGGACGCATCTCCGCGTGAAACAGGACCAACAGATTGGATGGGCTGAGGGGATACATCACAACGCCCGCCGACTCCACACCTTCACGTTCGCTACGAGGGGAGCCAGGTCCACCAATGGTGATAACCGGTTCGTCGCAAGTGACAAGAATGGGTGGAGCTTCGTACACCACCCAATTGCGTCGGAACAGGTAGTCGCCGAGAACCGCCGCTATCTGACCGGAACTTGCGATGACCGCGGCATCTGGATTCTGGACCCACACCTCGCCTGTTTGCAGATCATCGAGAAGCTTCCGGTGTATTGCCACGGTTTCGGGCGTCGGGTCAATACCATGCTTACGGAGCCGCGCCTGGATGCCTTGATCTGTGACCTTGGCATATTGCAGCCGGTAGGTGTCGGTGAGCATCTCTCGTTGCTCAGCGCGGAAAGCCTTTCCACGGGTGATGCTGAGTGCGAGGTGCCACGCGAACAACGCTAGGTGCTCAGGATCAAGCGCCCGAACATCCCGGTGGCTGATGAGTTCATCAATGACAGTTTTCGCATTGCCCTCTATCCGACTCAGCATTGTCTCGAACAGCAGTGGCGGCACCTGGTCGGCATCGACGCCAGGGTGCTCGATCCGATAGAAATCGGTCTCTCGGGCGGCCTTCTCAGGCGAACTGAGGTAGCTGCGATGCTCATCTACCACCGTCACCCGGACCTTGGAATCTTCAGCCCATCGGTGTAGATACGAAGCCGGGATGAGGTGATGTTTCCTCGGTGGTGACCCCGCTGCGTTCCGACGCGCCTGCTCAAGAAGGAGCCGAAATTCTGGGGGATGTCTCTTTCGCTTCACCACGGGGTCAGCGTACAGACGCCGACCGACAGAAACGGCGGCGTTGACTGAGCAGCAGCTACAACCACGCCTCCGGCGGGGGCACTTCAGCGCCGGGATGATCAACGTCGCACCTCCGGAGAGCCGTAGATGGCTGAGGAGAGCCTGATCTTCCCGTCTGCCACGTCCCAGGCAAGCCCAACAGCTCGACTCCTCCGGGTCAAGGCCGTCTGTGACCGTTGGCATCCCATGACCGAGGAACGTCTACCGGCTGATGTACACGCGAAGACGGCCTTGACCCTCCGTCCCCGAGCTGTTGCCCCTCCGGGGTGGGACGAGGCAGACGGGAAGATCAGGCAGGGAGGAGCGTGCGCGTCCGCACGGGGTTCTCAGGCCGTGCCATTCGCGTGCCAGTAAGGCCGGGGAACAGGGGGGAATCACGGGGACTCGCGGACAGGGTGAGACCGCTTCTCACCTGCGCCGCAGCAGTTCAGGGAGCCGCGCACCGAGATTTTCTAAACTGGTGGTCATGCGTGGGCTGGGATACGCTGATTAAGCGCGTCGCAGAAAACATCGAAAACGAGATCCGGTTGGATATTGTCTAGCGGGATTTAACTCTGGTGTGAAAACTGTTTCATTCTAACGTTGGCCCACTTTCCAGTCTGCGGATATGTCAATTTAGATAATCACCCTCCTTGATTTTAACTTCAATCTTAAGACAAAGGATTTTCGTCATCCTTGGCAAGTCGAACAGAGATATGCTCCGGCCAGTACCAGCCAAATTTTACGTTTTTCTTGCGACGCCTTATTCTTAGGCTCCAGGGGAAAACTACGGTAATGGTAAAGAAGGCGAGCACCGTAAGATACAGCCACCAACTCCCACTAGCTCCTTCACGTGCAATGTCCTGCAGGGGCTTCGCCAATATGCCGATACCTTTTGACGTGTCTACCCTTGCAATTATTTCAAGCCCTTGATGTATGTTTGGCAGCGCGATCACTGCTGCCGCCACCAAGGCTGTTGCTGCTGTGATGTTTGCACGCTTGGAGGATTTCTTTGCTTGTACGGCAACGAGTGCTTCACGTTTCATTTCTAGATTGGTTTGTATGCTCTGATAAAGCTCGGGTATCCCTAGCCCGCGGTCGACGCTGGCAGCGATCTCGCGCGCAGTACCGTAGGTGAGAACGTCATTGTAGTTTCTTATATTTACGAAATCCTTCACCTGGCGATCTAGGTGTTTTCCTTTTAGGACCGTACGTCGAATCTCATCATCAAGCCTTCTTGCCTGCCCGTACTTGAACAGGGAGTGCCCGATTACAGTAAGATCGCGGAAATTCTCGGCATGCGAGTATTCTGGATCGGTCGAAGATTTCGAGAAATCCCAGTTTATCCGTACGGCGCTGCCCAATGATGCATGCAGGGAAGATGAAGTGGACTCAAAAAGATCGTCGGGTAGGAATCGACGCAATCCTGTCTCCGATATTCTTTCATACCACCCGACTCTTGCAACAAGACCAGCCAGCTCCCTGATGTGATGCTCCATCCATTCTTGCTGACTGCGGCATGCGCATTTCAGTTCTTCAATACACATTAGCGTATAGCAAATCCAGGACGATCCGCCCTGTAATTTGGTACAATATTTAATTGCCGTCTCATAGATATCAAATATATCGGTCAACGTTGTTGGACTTTTACTTGACAGCGTCCACCACCATGTCCCTCCTTCAATTTTGGAACCTCTTTGACCTGATAAATTTCGCAGCGAAGACCTTTCGTATCGCGCATACGGCTTCAAGACCTCCTCGCATATGCGCACAGAAGAAATAACGACACCTTTAGCTGCCGTAGCTCGGATGCGCTCCTGAAGCGAGGAAGAATCGAATGCGATTGAAAAATGCATTTGTGCTATGCCTGATGAATGCAATACTAAGTCAACATCTATCCATGACTTCGAATTAGCGAAAGGCTCGTCGCCTGTCACTTGACCAGGAATGTGACCCTGAAATGGTTTGAGCTGAAGGCGGATAAAAGGATCGTTTTGTAAATAGCCGGGCGCAAAAATCTCTTCGTCGACGGCATGTTCAAATCCTCGGTTGATTAGCTTACTGTGCATACTATTATCAATAATGCTTGTCGCTTCATCAATGACCTCCTTGACGTCTCGCGAATCTTCGGCATCTTTTTCGAGGGGGCGCCGAACGCCGAAAAAATGTTTGAATATTTGCTTTGCAAGCATCCATCCTAGTGCAGGCATCCTGAAGGACTCTTTTAATATTCCCAACCATCTTCCATTTTCGAGAGCGTCGCTAAACTTGGAAATCGCCAAGGCTTGACGCTTATTTTTCAACAAAGACTTAAATTTGGGGGTTACGGCCACGCGCGGACTAGATGTAGCGTTAGCTGATTCGGCGATACCGGAACGCAGAAGTTGAGAAGCCACCTTGCTTGCGTTTGCGTCATTTCCCAAATCAAAGGTGAAAATGTAATAAACGCCCGTGGGGCCGAGCATTGCCCTATGCGGTTTCCGCTTGAAAGGCCATGACAGAGTAGGCATCTGGTAACGATATGGCATGGCGCCTGTTCGGTGCCAAGTGATTGACGATCTCGCCCTACCGCAGGGCTGTGAGTACGTCTTGTACGTCTTGTACGTCTTGTACGTTTTCAAGGACACGCACTGCGCGCTGGAATAGTTGATCACCGACTTGCGTGGGATGATCTATTCGGATTGAGATCCGAGACGGGGCTTCTGCCCTGGTGAGAGGCCCCCTTGCTGCTTGAAACACAGTGCTCTTGAAACCGCTACGCCTTCGGCGGAGGTACTCGGCTCCGGGATGACCGTCAACGCGAGACCGCGGAGCCGTAAGTAACTGGGATGAGGCCCGATCGTCCCGTCTGTCATCAACCCAGACGAAGCCCGCCAGCCCGACTCCTCCGGGATAAGCCGGTCTGTGACCGTAGGGCAACCGATGACTGAGGGACGGCGGCCGGTGAAGGTACACCCATGACGGGCTTGCACCTCCGTCGCCGGCCCGCTGACTTTCGGATGTGTCGACGGCAGACGAGATGATCGAGCGGGGAGGCATGTGCGTCCGCCCAGGTCACGATCCCGTTCTAGTTGCAGTTCTAGTTGCAATTCAACGCCGTTCAACCCCGTTCCGGGGAGACCGGCCGTGCCTGTTGGTCTAGGTGGAACCGATCCGAACGGGCAAGATCAGAGCTGCTAATGCGGTTGGGGCGGAGTACTGCGGCTCCTGGCTGAACATGTGTCCGGGAAGCTGGTCGCACTTGGGGCGAATCTTTCAGGCAGTCAGCGGAACGAAGACGGCGTTGTCTGTCGTGAGATAGGTATGGCTGACACGACTCACCGATCTGGACTGCCGATGACCGACGACCACGAGCCCACTGCCGAAGAGATCGAGGCATTCCAGCGCGAGGACTTCTTCGCCCCCCTATCGGCCTCTGCGGACGAGTACCCACGGGCATGGAACCAGTCTGCGGCTTTTATCTACAAGAGGATCGTTCGTCCCCTTGCACCTGCTCCACCCGAGTACGTCACCCTGCCTCTACTTGGTGCTGGCATCGGCGAAAGGCAGTGGGATGTGCCGCTGGCCATCGCCAAGTGGAACATGCTGTGGGAAGCCGCTCAGTTTCGACGCCGGTTCTTCTCAGAAGAGGAGATTCCCGGCGCGATGCGCGAGATCGCTGATCGTGGCGACGTGAATGTCGTATTCGTGCCAAGGACGACCACGCGCTACTACGAGTACCTACCCTTGTTCCACTTGCTGTCGCACTCAACCCTGGAGCGGTACGGCCTACCCCTGTTACGAGGCGGCCAATGGCCTTTTCTCATCGAGTCGACATCGGTTGACCGCTATCTCCCAGCAGACTTCGAAAACCGCGTATCCCATGCGTGGGCCTCGGCAGTGTGGCGGCATCTCATACCGGGTTCACCGCAGCGAGCCTTCAGCGCGTCTGACCCGATCCGACTCCTAGCGCACAACCTGGACTTTTGGCTCCCACCTGTAACTGCCGTCATCCAGGAGATCCTTCGCGCTCTTCCCGTGGTAGATGCCACCGTCGCCGAGGAGGCTGTACCACTGGATGATGGAACGGTGCTTGAGGGCGCGGTGACCGCCAGTCCTCGCATGGGCTCGGATCTCTGGCGAGGGGAGGCGGAGGCGGCCGAGGTCATGCGACTGACAGTGGATCAAGCTGATGCTGATGGCCGGCTACGGGGAATCCTCGACGCTGTGCGCTCCCACCGTGTTGAGGATGACTTCTCTGAGCATTGGTCATATGCCCGGGAAGATTTCGAGCGCAAGTTGTATCACAAGCGCTCCAAGATCAAGGTCCGGTTCGTCGAACTCACTGACACTATCCCCGTGCAGGGTCCTGAGACGGAAGTGGAAGCCAACCTAGTGTTCTCCGACTTCCTCGCCCTACTGGATGAGCGTGAGCGCCAAGTGGTCATCCTACTGCACAGCGGCGTTACGAGGATTGGTGAAGTAGCCAGCATTCTGGGCTACAAGAACCACAGCCCGATCTCTAAACGCCTAGCACGAATCCGCAAGAAGGCGGCGGCGTACTTCGAAGTTCCATGACCTGACTCCATTGGCCTGATCAGGCAATCCCGCGGTAGCCAGGAGACCAGGACTCGCCTGTCTAGTGCAGACACAACCGCGGGGTGCGGTCGGACCCCTTGCATCCCGGCTCTGCTCGGTCTCGAGGGCGTTGGTATGCCAGAGACGTAAGAGAGCCAGGGGAACGGAGCGCACCTAGTTGCGTTCGGGGCGCGACGTTCCTAGTGTTTACCCCAACATGTAGTAGGTAAGGCGCTCAAATCCACTACATGTTGTGGTTTCCCCTCTGCGAAGAGGGGGCTGGACAGAAAGAACCGGAGGGCTCGGAACCGGTACCAGCGGTTCCGAGCCGTCCCAGCGGTAAGAAACACCGGAACCAGAGCTTGGATCCAGGCGCTAACTACCCGTGCCTACACGTGCAGACTAGCCAGCGCCTGCGCCTATGAGCAATCGATGTCCGGTGCCGTTCGGCAGGGTCGCGACCTCGTCCTGCCACGACACAAGGAGAACGAATGGGGAGCAGTCAGGGCCTTTGGGTGGCGGTCATTGCTACCGCAGGCTTCGTTGTTGGCATCGTCGGGGGGGCTTTGGCCTGGATGGGAGGGACTCCCACCGCACTTGCGGTACTTGTCGGCGCGGGGGGCTTCGCAGGCTTCATGACCCTCGCACTGGCCATCGCTAACTTCTTGGCTCGGGCACAGTCCTAACCCTTGCTTCATGAATCAGGTGATCGGCGGTCCGGGGCTTCGTTCTTTAGCCTCGGACCGTCGTGCCCGTCGTGTGCCCGATGGGACGGGAAACAAGGGGGAACAGCGGGGAGTCACGGGGAGCACGATCAGTGCGTTGAGCTGGGTTTTCGCAGGTCGAGCATGATCGGCATACGTCTTTGCAAGCAGGATGTCAGGAGTTCGAACGCCCAGGCTCCGCCCCACGTCGGAGTGGTGTACCCGGGCCTCCATGAACTCTGAGCGCTTCAGTACGACGCCGACGGGACGAAAAGGGCGCAGTGGCGTCAACCGGATGCCCTCACGACCCGTCTCTCCTGTGCCCCATCTGTCACAACAGGAGTCGCCTTGCGCATCCGCTCGATTCTCTCGGTCACCGCTCTGGTCGGCAGCCTGGCCCTGCTCTGTCAACCAGCGCATGCCGCCTTCTCCGAACTGCGACAGGATGCGGTCGTCGTCACCGACATCGTCGATTACCAGTGCACCGTAACCGGCGTGGTCGAGAAACAAGACATCAAGGTCAAGGTCGAGCTGACGATGCCGGTCAACGCTGTGACGGGCCAGCAGATGACCATCAGCTGGCACGGAACCTACGTCGACGGCACCGCGCTGAGGGCGCCTGCCGCGGGACTGGCCAGTGGCACCAAGCTGTACGCCTATGCGTCCATCAGCGGGCTCCCCGGACTGACCTCCGCCACCGGAGTGGGCGAGCTCGCTACCCTCAGCGCGGGTCAGACCGTTCCCCTGCCGATGACCATGGTCCCTCTGAAGACCAAATCGTCCAAGGCGGGCACCGCAACGGTGAAGCCGGCCGCCATCAACTTCGGGACCAAGACCGATGAAAAGTCGATCGAGTGCGAGGTGCAGAACACCACCGCCCTGACGACCTACCCCCTCACCGTCGCCTCCGCAAACGACCAGCCAACCGATCCTGCCCCGGTAACGCCGAGCCCACAGCCGACCCCTACCGTCACGGCGACTGCGGACGATCAGTCAACCGGCTCCGTACCGGTGACTTCGGACCCGCAGCCGACCCATACCGTCACAGCAACCGTGACCAAGGCCTCAACGGACGGGAACAGCAAGGTGATCAAGACTCCATCAGGGGGAGCCGCGACCGGAGGCGGCGGTGAGTCCGGCCCCGATGGGCGAATGCTCATATCGACCGGCTTCCTGCTTACCTTCGCTGCCGTCACCGGACTCCTGCTACGCCGTCGTAGCCTTCCCCGGGGATGACCATCCGGTGCTCGCCTTTGGCTGGCTGCACATACTGCGGATAGGTGTCCTTCGTCGATCCGGTAGACCTGGTGCTCAACGAGCACCGCAAGCTCTGTCAGGGGTACCGGGCCGTTGTGGCGGGCGCAGGGGAGGCGTGCAATATGCGGGCAATGATCAAGGTCGTCACCGACGTGGAGGGAAGCGCCACCGCAGGTCGGAGCCCATGGATCGCTGAGAACGGTCACGTCCTGTAAAACCGTCGGCTCAGCCTACGCAGGTTCAAGTCCTGCACCTGCCACACCAGCAGAAACAGCCCTCTCACCAGCGGAAACGCGGTGAGAGGGCTGTTCTCGTATGTCCGGCTGTTCATGGTCGTCAACGGCGATCTACGGTTGATCGTTCCCAATGCGTTCCCATGGGCCGTGGCACCCGATCGACCTGTAACTCCCTCTCCAGCCCTCGCCCTGGCACCGCAAGGGTGTCACGTGATCATGAATACGGTTCCGAAAGACCTCGCGGCTGGTGACACGCGAGGTGTCAGGGGGAGCGTCAGACGGTGTCTGACGTCAGAGGGGCCGTCAGGAGCACTCGCCGAGGGTCACACTCGGGGGTCACACCAGATCACGACCCCCTGTGACCTGCACACCCCGCCGTGGCCCCCTGTGCGCTTCTTGATCAGCGCGCACGGGAGGGTGTGACCCCTGTGGTCCGTCCGCGGTCTGACCGCTTCCATCCCGCATCTTCGACCGTTCGACCGCATCCCGTACAGCTCTGTCCGTACACAGTCGGTTGCGGACCGCGAAGAGGGCATGGTGCCGGTCTTGATCCCGCCAGAAAGCCGCTACGGTCCCAACGATTCCCGATATGTTCCCACGAAGGTGGGTGGATCTTTAAAGGTGCAGGTCAGAGCGTTTTCGTGGAGGGACTTGGTCCACGCCGACCCGCAGTTACGCGAATCCCTGGCCGGGCTCGGCCCGGCCACGCTCATCCGCCGCTGCGCCGACCTGCCCGAATTCGAGGCGGACGACATTCACACTGCCGCCACCGGCGTGCTACGCGCCCTCGCCCGGTCGGCTTGGATGGACGTCATGTGTGCTCTTCTTCGCCCGAACCCTCAGTACGGCACCCGCGGTTCCGGAATGATCCTGACGTTCTTCGGCACCGTCTGGTGGCTCGTCGGCTCCGTCGTCCTGGACGGTTCCGCCCGTACCGCCGCCCTCGTCGCCGGAGCCGTCCTCGCCGCGACCCTGTTCGTCCTCGCTGCCCGCCGCCTCGACGGAACCGGCGGGCGCGAGGCGTACGAACGCAGCGCGCGCACCTTCAAGTGGAGTAACGTCGGCCAGGGAGTGGGGATCGCGGTCGTCGTCGCGGTCGGGAACATCACCGGCGGGTACAGCTGGATACCGGCACTCATCGCGATCGTGGTCGGCGCGCACTTCTTCCCGCTGGCGCGACCGTTCGGCCGCCTCGAGTACCGCTGGACCGGCAGCCTGCTCATCGTCGTCGGCGTGGCCGGCTGCGCCATGGCGCTCTCCGGGGCCTCGGAGTCCGGGGTCCAAAGCGTGGCCGGTCTGGGCTCCGCCACCGTCCTGTGGGCCACGACGGCGTGGTACCTCGTCTCCGGCGTCCCTGACAGATCCACGCTGCGACAGCAAAGCGCCGACACAGGTTCCTGATATGTGTCACGGCCGCGATCGCTTCGATCCCGCAGCGGCCAGTCCTCGTAGTGGTCAACCACGGATGTCAGGCCGCGCTCGGCCAGGGCAATGATGTAGGGCTCGCCGACGTCCAGGCCGGTGGCCTCGCTGAGCATCTCCGCGCATCTGCGCGCGCCCAGCGGCTGCGGCGGACTCGCCTGGCGCAGCTGGGTGGCCCGGCCGGCCAGGTCCTCGGCGGCGGCCCGGGGCCAGTACGGATCCCGGTCCGGGGCGCCGATCAGCCCGGTGTCCTCGGCCCGGCGCCAGTCGCCGAAGGTGAGCCCCAGCAACTCGGGGTGTCGGTAACGAAGCTGTCAGCAGGTGCACGCGATTGCGTTAACCCAGGTCAGCGAGCCGGACTGGCGGGACGGAATCAGCATTCTGCAGGTGAACCCCAGCGGTGCTGCGAGAGCTGTCACCAGGGTCAACACGATCGCGTGTACCTGGTGACACGACTCTCAACGACACCCCAACGCAGCCGGAAAGCTTGCCGGGCGCCGGGGAACAAGCCCTCGTCTGCCTCGTGACCGGCCCCGTAGCCGGCCCCGAAGCGAGCACGGCGCGTGCGCAGGATCACCTCGTGCGCGTGGAGTTCGACGCCGAGCCCGGCGAGGACGCTCGGGCGGCCGGGCTGAGGCACCTCGGCCAGGCATGCCGGCAGCTCGGAGCCCAAGGGCTTGAGCTCTTCGACGCGCAATTCCAGATGCTTTATATCGGCCGGTCAGGCAAGCCTTGCCCGGTGGAAGAGGCTCGCAGGGGCACGGCGTCCTTCACAGCTCGGACGAGGCGTCGGCCCGTCAGACGCAGCGGAGTACTGCCAGCCCCGGCCCCCTTCTGTTCAGGCAAGCTGCTGGAAGGGTTGGCTGCGGCGCCGGCCCGGTCGTCTCCGGCGACGCCGAGACGTGCGGTCGGTCGCTTGCCGGTCGATCATGGCCACCGGAGCGGCGACTCCCGCTCACCACGAACGCGGTCCTCTTGGGGGATGACCCCGATCGCGACCTCCGGAGGATCTCGTCGAGACCTGACGACGACGTCCAGGGCACCCCCGCGGTGGCAGATTGGCGGAACCGTAGAACGCAATCTACCGAGGGAGCCGCGACGTGACCGATACGAAAAAGCTGTGGGGACGACGTGGAATTGCCGGACTGGCTGCCACGCTTGCGTTGATCACCGGAACGGCGACGGCGTCCTTCGCCGGAACCGCGTCTTCCGATCCTGGGCCCCGGCTGTCCGGATCCGCGGGCGGCAAACTGCCCAAGACGTTCGGACCTTGGGCCGGGGACCCGGTGAAGTTCCAGATCGAGGCCCGTGGCGGACCCGGCACCACGAAGGGGACTTTCAAGGTGTTCCACGGGAAGGGCAGGACCGGTGGCGTCGTCGCCGAGTTCGAGGGGAAGATCACCTGTCTGCTGGTGGGCGGTGAGGTCGCCGTCGCCACCGGCGTTATCACCCGTGGTTACACGAACCTTACGGATGAGAAGAACGCGGACGTCACCGGCCAGAAGGTCTCGTTCACCGTGCACGACAACGGCCGTTCCGACAGGCTCTACTGGATGTGGGGGTTCATGAACGCGCCGATCAACGATTGCCAGGGCACGGCGCCGATTCTCAAGACGAGCCACGGGGACTTCAAGGTCCATGACTGACAGGGCAGGCGATCTGGCGCACGTCGGGCGAGGTCGCGCACCCTGCATCCGCGCGGAGGTGACGGCAATGCCGTAGACGCCGTCGCGACCTCGGGAGGATCCCGCGGCGACCCGAGGACGATGTGCGGGGCGTCGCCGCAGCGGCAGATTGACAGGAACGCCGGGGCCCTGGGATGTACCCCGATGGATGGCATGGGGCCGGTCCCGATCTTGCCAAAAAGCCGCTACGGTCCCACCGATTCCCGATGTGTTCCCACAGAGGCGGGGGGATCTTTAAAGGTGCAGGTCAGAGCATTATCGCGGAGGGACTGTAAAACCGTCGGCTCAGCCTACGCAGGTTCAAGTCCTGCACCTGCCACACCAGCAGAAAGAGGCCCCTCACCAGCAGAAATGCGGTGCGGGGCCTTCTTCGTTCTTGATCCGTGAGTCCCCGTGATTCCCCGCTGTTTCCCGGGAGATCAGGCCCCACCTCAGCCACCTACGGTCCAAGGCCTTCAAGGGGCGATCATCCCGGAGCCGAGTACCCCCGCCGGAGGCATGGGTTTGGGGTTGCATCCTGTACCCCGGTACAGGCTTACCGTCGGGGTGCAGGGGTCGCTCGCAGGAGAGACGGGCGGCCTTGGCATTGGGGAGGGCTCATGGAGTGGGCGCCGGCTGAATGCACGCTTCCGACCGAAGAGAGGCCGTTGCGGACGGCGGAGTTCGACGAGCTGTTCGCTTCCGCGCTGCGTGGGCTGGAGCGGGTGGGACCAACTCACCTGCGGCTCATACTGGAGGGTGGAGAACAGGCAGAGCAGACCGCGCGGGACCTGGCCACGAGGGAGACGGGTTGCTGCTCGTTCTTCAGCTTCACCTGCACGCCCGGTGGTGAGGGCCTGGCCCTGGACATCGAGGTGCCCGCGGTTCACGTGAAGGTGCTCGACGGGCTGGCGGTCCGGGCGATCGAGGCGGCTCCCCGGATTGCGTCATGAGCGAGAAATGGCTGCGTACCGGAGAGGTTGCCGAAGCGGCAGGGGTCAATGCCCAGACGTTGCGCTATTACCACCGGCGGGGCCTGTTGCAAGAGCCGCAGCGTAGTAACGGGGGGCATCGGCTGTATCCGCCGGAGACCGTGACCGTCCTGCGTGTGATCAAGGTGGCGCAACGGCTGGGCTTCACGCTGGAGGAGGTGGCCGACCTGGTTGAGGCGGCTTCGCATCGTCACGGCAAGTCGGACAGCGGTTTGCAGGCACGGGCAACAGCGAAGCTCGTCGAGGTGGAACAGAAGATCGCCGACCTTCAGACGATCCGTGACACGTTGGTTCAAGCGGTGGACGCCGGGTGTGATGACCTAGTGGCGTGTGCGGTGAGTTCGTGCTGCCCGTTGCCGTTCTCCGGCCTGGTGGACGGGGGCTAGCATGTCGACCTCAACTGATCCTGACCGGCGTAAGCGCCTGGTCCCAGCTGGTCTGACGGGCTTGGCTGCGTTGGCCTGTGCCGTGTGCTGTGCGCTTCCCGTGCTGCTGGCTGCCGGGGTGATCGGGGGCACCGGGGCCATCGCGCTTACGGGCGTTATGCCGACAGTGGCGCTGGTCCTGGCGGGCGTGGCCGTGCTGGCTTGGGGGCTGGTGTGGTTCCTGCGCAGGCGGAAGCAAACTACTGGATGCGCAGGTGAAACTGGCTGCGGCTGCCAGAGCACGGGGGCTCATCGGCCCACTGAAAGCGATCCCCTGCAGTCGCAGCTGTGACTGTCGCTCGCTCCCTCCTGCTGTTCGTGGTGGCCGCGCTCGCCGAGATCGGCGGTGCCTGGTTGGTCTGGCAGGGAGTGAGAGAACAACGCGGGCTGTTGTGGGTCGGGGCTGGAATCATCGCCCTGGGCCTGTACGGCTTCGTGGCCACCGTGCAACCGGATGCCAACTTCGGCCGCATCCTGGCCGCCTACGGTGGCATCTTCGTAGCCGGATCCTTGGCCTGGGGCATGCTCATCGACGGGTTCCACCCTGATCGATGGGACGTCATCGGCGCCGTGGTGTGCCTGATCGGCGTCGCCGTCATCATGTACGCCCCGCGTTGATAGTCAGAGCTGAGCGAAGCCATGGCACCTCGAACGGAGGCATAGATGGCATCCGGCTGATCAGACCTCAGCAGCTCGTCCGGTACGGGTGAACAGCATCCCGATGAGGGCAATACCCATCCGTGCGGCGGGGTAGGCCCATGCGGCGTTCGGTGAGACCAAGGTCCACAGCAGTCCGGCAATGGCGCCGGCGGCGAAATTGCCCAGGGATTGGACAGTGGCCAGCAGGCCGAAGGCTGATCCACGTAGGTCGGTAGGGGCCAGGGCTGCGACGGCTGCGTGTTCGGCGGTCTCCACGCATCCGATGGCCAGACCGGCGGCGATGAAGGGCAGGGCGAGCAGGAGGTAGCTGACGGTGTCGAAGGCCAAAGCGGCGTAGGCGATGCCGAACAGGGTGATTCCTGCGGTCATGACGAGGACGGGGCCGCGCTTGCCGAGTCGGTCGGAGGTGTGTCCGGCGGGTATGGATGCCAGGGTTGCGGCGATGTTGTAGGCGACGTACAGGCTCAGGGCGATGCTGGTTGCTGCTTCGATGCCGTGGGCGGGGGTGAGAAGCTCTGTGGCTCGCAGGATGAGCAGGGTGGCGGCGACGTTGCCCACCTCGAAAGCGGTGATCGCTCCGAGGAGACGGCCCAGGTCCCCGCGCAGAACGGGCCGGATACGCAGCCTGATCGGGACGCGTTCGCGTACGGCTGGCTGGGCGGCTCTGCTGATGGCGTAGATGATGGCCAGGGCGGCGAGGATGCCGGGGATGACGGAGATGAGGATGGCGGTCCGGACGCTGAAGACGGCGACAAGTTCCAGGGCGAGAAGTGGTCCGCCGATGGCTCCCAGGTTGTCCATCGCGCGCTCGAACCCGTACGCCCGGCCGTAGGCATTGGCTGGAACCAGGTCGGCCAACAGCGCGTTGCGGGCGGGAACGCGTACACCTCGGGCGAACCAGGCCCCCGCGCAGGGCTCCAACCTGCCAGACGAGTTCGCCGGTGCTCTTGTCCTTGGCGTAGACGGTGCGGCCGTTGGTCGAGGCGTCGAAGTCCTTGACCTGCTCGACCTCGCCGACGATGTAGCAGCCGTGCGGGAAGACCTGGTCGAAGCCGATCGGGATAGGGCCTTGGATGGCCATGGTGGTGATCCTTCCGTTTTGAACGGCCGACGTTCGGTCGTCCACTTGTCCGCTTAAGTTGAGAGTAGCTGCTTCAACTCGTCCGCACAAGTGATTAAGAGATGTGGCGAATGAAGGTCAGTGTCTGGCGGCGGGCCTCAGCGGCTCAGTGACAGCGGATGTCCAAGCCCGCGTCGGTGCTGTCGTTGAGCTCCACGATCACTGTGTGGCTGCTGTAGGCCACGTGTTTCGACGGCTGCCGGGCCCACACGGTGAAGATCGGCCGACCGTCCTCGACGCCTGCGATGTCTGCCCGATCGTAATAGTCCGTGAGATCACCGACGGACAACTCCGTATTCAGCGTCAACCGAACACGGTAGTCGCAGTGGTTGCCGTTGCCGCGAAGCGCGATGGAGCCCTCGGCGCCGCCATCGGCCCCATACGTCTTGGGCGGCCGGGGGTAGCTCTCAAACCGATCGATCAGAGCATCGAGCTTCGCGTCGTTGACCCACATGGGGACCTTGAAGAGAAGAAACAGCCCGATCACCGGAAGGAGTGCCACCACCAGGCAGCCGCCCCCTGCGCTGCGCCAGAAAGACCGCCTGGTGGGCGGGTCTTCACTGGAAGCAACAGGAGCGCTCTGCATGGCATCATCCGATGTTGGTCTATGTCACGGGATAGACATCCTGCAGCTCGTGAAGATCGCCTGGCAAGGCCGCCTCCATCACCATGACCACGGCCCCCGCCGCATCATGGACGGTGGCCAGCACCCCGAGAACGGGCTTGGAACTGCCGAGCAACTCGGCCTCTTCCTTCCGGGGACTACGCGCTGTCAGCCGCTCGGTGATGTGGTCGAACCGCAGGTGCTTGACCGCCTGCAGATGCTGGCGGATCCCGTGCCGCAGCGGCTCGGGCTTGTCCAGGTCGGTGCCGAGTGCGATCTCCAGCGGGAACCAGAGCGCCTCCACCGCGGACAGCCGGCCACCCTGCTGGGTCGTCCGCCGACGGGCGATCACCGGCGTCCGTTCTTCCACGCCCAGGAGACGGGCGATGTGACGAGGAGCCGGAACGCGCTGCACGTCGGTGACGCTCTCGGCGCTCTCGGCCTGTTCGGCCACCGCCAGGCCCGGCCGGATGCGATCCGGTGAACTCTCCGGGCGCCCCTTCACGAATGAGCCGCGGCCGTGCTCCCGCTCGATCCACCCTTGCATGGCCAGGGTCTGAAGCGCCCGCACCACGGTCGTGCGCCCCACGCCGAACTCCCGGACAAGCTGCGTCTCGGACGGCAGCATGGCACCCGGAGCGTATTCGCCGGTCTCGATCCGCTGCTGGATCGCCGCCATCACCTGGGCATACTTCGGCGGGGCGAAGTCCATGCTCATGTCAACCGCCCGATCACTCTTCCACTTGTCTGCATAAGCACAGTACCGGCTGAGCAGGCACCTGTATCGACCACCACAGCGATAGCCGCCCGATCCAGATGCACCACGTGATGCTCGATGAGCCTCCCCTCGTACCGTGGAGATCTGACCTAAGGGGGAGGTCGGGGCATGGGAGAGACCAGACGGAGTTTCGATCCGGAGTTTCGGGCGGGTGCGGTGCGCATCGTGCGGGAGTCCGGGAAATCGATCGCCTCGGTCGCGAAAGACCTGGGGATCAACGCGGGCACGCTGGCCAACTGGATGCAGATGGACCGCCTGGCCCGTGAGCAGGACGCCAACGGTGAGCTGGCCGAGTCCGAGCGGGAAGAGCTGACCCGGCTGCGCCGACAGCGGGCCGAGTGGGCCAAGGAACGCGCTGAACTGGAGATGGAGCGTGATGTGCTCAAGCGCTCGGTGGTCTTGTGGGTCAAGGAGGCGACGGGCCGGTGAGCGTGGCGGCCTTCATCGCCTGCCAGAAGACCGAGCACGATGTTCCCCACGCGGTGGCCTGCCGGATCCTGGGGGTCTCGCAGTCCTGGTTCTATAAATGGCGCGATCGCGCACCAGGTGTTCGTCAGCAGCGTCGCGCCGGTTTGGATGCGGCGATCGAGGTGAGGTTCACCGCCTCGGGCGGCACCTACGGCAGCCCGCGCATTACCCGGGACCTGCACGAGGAGGGCTGGCGGGTCTCGGTCAACACGGTGGCCGCGCGGATGGCCGAGCTAGGCCTGGCCGGTCGCCCTGCCGGCAGACGGCGTTCGCTGACGCGCCAGGGCGCCAGGGCGCCAGGCCCGCGGCACCGGATCTGGTCGGCCGTCAGTTCACCGCCGTCGCACCGGATGTGTTGTGGTGCGGCGATGTCACTGAGATCGTCACCGACGAGGGCAAGCTGTATCTGGCCACGGTGCAGGACCTGTTCTCCCGTCGATTGCTCGGCTATGCCATGTCCGCCCATCACGACGCCGCTTTGACGGTCGCCTCGCTGCAGATGGCCGCGCTCACCCGGGGTGGCGACGTCGACGGGGTGATCTTCCACTCCGATCGCGGCGGCGAGTACACCGCCGCCCGGTTCCAGGCTGCCTGCCGCCACTGGGGGGTGGTGCAGTCGATGGGCCGGGTCGGCTGCGCGCTGGACAACGCTCCGGCCGAATCGTTCAACGCCACGCTCAAAGTCGAGCTCGCCCACCGGTATCGCTTCGCCACTCGCGCCGAGGCCCGGCTGAAGATCGCCACCTGGATCGCCGGTTTCTACAACACCCGCCGCCGACACAGCGCCGTCGACGGGCTACCACCAATCATCTACGAACAGCGGATCATGGCTGCCCGAGCGGCCACCACGGTGACACTTCAGCAGCTCATCGCCGCATAGAAAAGTCTCCACGATTTGAGGGGATTGCCACGGCAGACCACCATGATGATTCCCGGGCGGAAGGCGATCTCATGGCTGCATCCGTCCAAGTGCGGCAGGACCTCATCGAGGATCACCACACTGCGCGGTTCGATCCCGGAAGGCGCGGCAATGCCGATCCTGAAGTCCGGCACGTCTTCGTAACGGATGATCAGGTCCTCTCCGTGCTTCCAGCAGTTGTGCCTGAGCGCGAGTTCCATGGAGTTCCCACCGCCGGTCTCCCCGTATGAGATCCGCTCCAGGATGAGATCTTTCACGCACCGCGGCCCGTGGAAGTCGTAGTGCTGGGGATCCACTGCGAACGTGCGAGCACCCACCGGCAACGCGTCGGCGAACTCGGGAAGCCGCTCCAGGTACTCGACCGGGCTGATGACACCATGGATGACCTCACCGGCGAGCAGCGTCATCGACGCGTTGAGATCGACGTACTTCATGCGCTGTTCACGTCTGGAGGCATGCAGGCGCAACCGCTGCGGAACATATCCGGAACGATCTTCATTGCGCCTGCCATGCCATAGGCCATAGCCGCAGGCCACCGCATTATGGAGCCCTCAACAGCCGTTCCACTTCTAATCCGACGGCCATGGGGTCGAATCTTGTAGGACGCCCGCTCCACAGGGGTGGTCAGCCGGCCCGCGGGTCCGCCAGCAGCACCACGCGATCGGCCCCGACGTCGAACCCGAGCACTGGATGGTCCGGGTCGCTCTCCGGCGACATCAACACCGGCTTGCCCAGCTGCCGCCCGATCGTCACGAAGAACCCGCACAGAAGGTCCAGCCGTTCCTGCCCCTGCAGCTCCCGCAGATCGACATCGAAGTCGATCTCGTCCTCCGACAGGAATCGAAAGATCGCCAGCACATCAGGAGCCGGCCAGACGCGCAGACTCGGGCAGTCGGCATCCGAAGGCCGGGACAACACGTGCTCGGCGCGGGGCAGCGGCATCACAATGTCACCTTCGGAGTACTCGCTCCTCCAGCCCTGGGCCTCGATCAGATCAAGAAGCACCTGCCAGTCGCCGACCGAGGTGTCCGTAACCCATACATCCGGCAGTGTCCCCATCAGATCAGGGTCGAAGAAGCTCCTGACCTCATCCCACAGCAGATCCGGCATCCTGCCATGCTTCCCGTTGAAGGAGGCCGGCGCATCTCGCCAGGACAGCTCGACCCCGCAAGGTTGCTCAGGTGAGAACCTGATCATCCGCCGTCGAGCCGAGCAAACCACGACCCCTGTACGTCCGCTCCGGACAAGGCATGATCGACTCGTCGCGCATATACATGCAATGATCTTGAAGGCGTTTCCCAGGTCACGCCAGGCTTTTCGGGTAGTTCGCGGACGGGGACCGGCCCTGGAACGCTGAGGTTTCTTCATCCCGAGTAGTGATCGGCTTTGGTCGCCTGTAGAACGAGGACGGCTCGGACGATCGCGGTAGCGCGCCGGAGGCGACAACGGAGCCGGACCGGCACTTTCCTGCCCTCAGGGGTGTGACGGCATGCTCATCGATCGAGCGAATGTGGGCATGGGCGCGGTCGACGGACCTTTGGCCGCAAGGCAGGATCGGTCGGTGCCGGTGGCGCTTGAACGAGGTGCAGATCGTGTCGCCCATGCCTGAGGTGCGGATCGTGTCGCCCGCGCCTTGGGAACCCTGGTCAGTGAAGGTCGGCAGGTTGGCACGGGTGAGCGCGTCGATCAGGCCCACCTGGCGTGCAGCGGTCAGATCGTGCACCGCCATGCGCGGGCGCTGGGGCTCGCGTCCGCGCGGCCGAGCCCACCGAAGACCGCTACTCGATCTCGCCGAGGTCGAAGGCGACGTCGGCGAGGCGAACCGTCCGCACCTCCGGGTCGTCGAGGAGCTTGCGCAGGTCGGCGAGTTTCCAGCGGTCGACGACGAGCCCGTGCACGACGCCCGCTTTGGCCGCGTCGGTGAGCCGGTAGTGGTCCAGCTCGAACTCGCTGAGGTCGTCCCCCTCGTCAAGCAGCCCGACCCACCTGCGGAACTCCGCCAGCGCCGCCTCAGGTTCGGTCTCGCACTGATAGCTGAAATCCGTCCGGATGTACTCCTCGGTCATGTTGCGGTTCCAGACGACCGCGTTCAGCGGGGGATAGTTGCTGGAGTCGTCGTAGTAGGGAGCCGGGGCGTAGATGTAGGAGACGTCCGCTCCTCCGCAGAGTTTGTGCTTCCGGTTGAAGGCGACGAGCCGCTCGGTGGTCATCGCGTTTGCGAACTCCACGACCGCGACGGCGTCGAGCGTCTGGGGGAGCCCATCGATGGTCTTTCGAGCCTTCTCCGTCAGTTCCTTGTCGGCTCCGGGGTCCGCCTCCACGGAGGCGATCGCGTCGCCCAGGCTGCCGGACGGCCCGTCGAGGGAGGGGGCCCGGATGGTGCCGAACAGGTTCTCCGTGATTTCGTACCCTGTCTCGTCCTCGCTGGGACCGGCTCGGCGCGGCTCCCCCCACAGCGTGTAGGTCGTCCCCAGCAGGCCCCGACCATCGTCGTAACTGTAAAACAAGCGCTTGTCCGAGTTCGCGACGCGGGCGGTCGTGCCGTACACCTGGGCCGTCCGCTCGTCGTCGAAGTCGATGAACACCCACGAAATCCGCTCGACCGCACTGAGAGCCAGGAACAGTGCCGCAGTGACGGCCACGACCCTGAGAAGGGACCTGGCCATGTACGCCCAGTCGGGCTCCCTCGTGTTCATCCCGCACACTCCTGCGATCTAGATCAAATCGGGTACGGCGCACCATAGCCGCCCGAAACCGGTCTGGGCAGGGAGATCAGGCGAGGACTCGGTATGACAGGTCGGCCAAGCGGCTGCCAGCCAGGACCGGCCGCCAAGGCTGCACGCCCGCTGAGGAGCTACGGAGGTTCCGGGGTCCTTGTCGTACGGCATGCACCTCATGCGGCCGGAGAGCTGCAGCCCGGCCCGCGAACGCCGGCGGGCCGCCGTGGAACCGTAGAGAAAGTCCTCATTCAGGGGTCCAGCGTGATGCGTTCTACTTCGGGTGCCACCGGAATACGGCTGGAACGGGCCGCGTCCACCGGAAACCGCGAACGCGGGATCGAGCCGCCCAAGGGTTAGCCGCCCAAGGGTTAAGCGCCGGCCTGCCTCGCGTACCAGGTGATACTGGCTCCGTTCGGGAACGACCTGCGGTCGGTCGGGGTGAACGCGGTGGGACGGAAGCCACCATCGACGAGGGCGGCGCCCGCGCCCGCCACCACGGGATAGCTCTTGATGATCAGTTCGTCGATCTCGGTCAGCAGCGAGTTGGCCAGCCCTCCGCCGCCGCAGAGCCAGATGTCCAGCCCGTCCCCGCGCTTGAGGTCCCGGACGAGCGCGGCGGGGTCGCGCACCAGTTCCACCGCCGGGTCGTCGATGCGGTCCAGGGAACTGGAGACGACGTACTGCCGCAGGTGCGTGTACGGGTTGCTGAGCCCTTGGTCGAGCACGGCCCGGTAGGTGTTCAGCCCCATCAGGACGGTGTCGAAGCGCCTGTTGGGGACGTCCACGAGGCCGGCGTGCGGACGGTACTGCGTGGGAACAGTCTCGGGATAGCGCTCGTTGACCCAGGCCATGTACGCGGCGGCGGCCTCGCCCTCGCCGACCGGGTAGAAGTCCACCTCCCCGCCGGGGCCCGCGATGCGGCCATCGATGGACACGCCGATGTAGTAGACGAGCTTGCGCATATGACCACTCCATTTAAAGTACTATGTATGAAGTGGTTTAGACGTTAGTACTACGAGTGGAGTGGTGTCAACTGTGCGCAGGAACGCCGAGAGGAGGGTGGCGCTCATCGACGCCGCCATCGAGGTGCTGGCCGGGCAGGGCGCGCGGGGCCTGACCTTCCGGGCGGTGGACGGCGCGGCACGGGTCCCTCGTGGACGCCGGCGAACGCTCCGCCCGGGGTGACCTTGGTGACGCGTCCAGGAAGGGCACGGCCGAGCCGGGTGCGGGCGACCCGCTGCAACGGGTCCGGTCGCAGGGTCTTGAGCGACGGTGAGGTGAGGCGGCGCCGGCAGGTCAGGGCGTGTCCGAGCTTGCCGGCAGGTCAGGGCGTGTCCGAGCTTGGAGAAGGCTTCGCAGATGCCGTCGTGGGTCGCCCCGCGGACACGCGGGTGGCGGAACCGGCCCCGGTACGGCGGTGGTGCTGGCCGTACCTCGGAACTCCGGTGGGCGGGATCGATTATGTCCTGCTCCCGCCGACATGCTTGCTGGCATCGCAACCGAGTCATCAAGCAGGGAGATCCCCGATGTCGCACTCCACCGCCCCCTCCCGGTCGGCCAGGCCCGGTTCGGCCAGGCGGCGCAGACTGCCGGCCCTGGCCACCGCGGCCGCCGTCGCGCTGGGCGCCCTCGGCCTGGCCGTAGCCCCGGCCGGCGCCGATGCCGCCCGGTGGAGCGGCCCCGCCGGCACCGTGCAGACCGGTCCGAACGGCCTGGCCCGCCCCGCCGACGCCGTGCAGACCAGCCTGAACGGCCTGGCCCGCCCCGCCGACGCCGTGCAGACCAGCCTGAACGGCCTGGTCCGCAGCGGCGAGTTCCCCGGCGTCCTGGCCGCGGTGCGGGGTCGTGACGGGCGTACCCGGGACTACACCGCCGGCGTGGGCAACCTGGAGACGGGGGCGAAGGTCCCCGTCAACGGGCGGGTACGCATCGGCAGCAACACCAAGACGTTCGTCGCCGTGGTCGTGCTGCAGCTGGCCGACGAAGGCAGGATCGACCTGGACGCGCCGGTCGAGAAGTATCTTCCCGGCCTGGTACGCGGCAACGGCAACGACGGCCGCAAGTTCACCACCCGCCAGATGCTCCAGCACACCGCCGGCCTGGCGAACTACACGCAGTATCTTCCGCCGTTCTCCGAGGTCCAGCACACCTACTTCGAGCCTCGGGAACTGCTCGACATGGGTCTGGCGCACAAGCCGGTGTTCGCCCCCGGAAAGAGCTGGCAGTACAGCAACACCGGCTACGTCCTGCTCGGCCTGCTGGTGCAGAAGGTCACGGGCCGGCCGATCAGCGAGGAGGTCACCAACCGGATCATCAAGCCGCTCGGGCTGCGCGACACGTACTGGCCGGGCGTCGGCGAGCAGACGATCCGCGGCGCCCACCCCCACGGGTACTCCTCCAAGGACCCCGACGGGCGGACCGGCAAGAACGATGTGGACGTCACGGAGATGGACCCCTCCTGGGGATGGGCGGCCGGGCAGCTCGTCGGCACCCCGCGCGACGTCAACCGCTTCCTGGGCGCGTTGCTGGACGGCCGGCTGCTCAAGCCCGCCCTGCTGGAGCAGATGAAGCAGACGGTCGAGGCGCCTGGATTCCCTGACGGCTGGTCGTACGGGCTCGGTCTGATGAAGATCAAGCTGAGCTGCGGCGGTTACGCGTGGGGCCACGGCGGTGACATCCACGGCTATGAGACCCGTAACGGCGTCACCGAGGACGGCCGGTCGGCCACGGTCGCCGTGACCGCGCTGCCCTTCGCGGAAGCCGGCGCCGATCAGGTCAACGCCGCCCTGGACACCGCGCTCTGCGCCCAGAAGTGACACCGCGCTCTGCGCCCAGAAGTAAGGCCGCGACCCGCGGGAGAGCCGTGATCCGCCACCGCAGCCGACCCGTCCTCCAGGAGATCATCGCCGCCGGACAGCGCGAGGAAGTGAGCCTCCCCTGCCCGGCGGGGCTGTGCCGGAGAGGGTCTTCAGTTGGTGTCCTCGACGGGCGTGCACGGCTGCACGGGGGTGTCCGCCCGGGCCAACCAGCTGCCGAGTTGCCAGGGCACCTGTGCGTTCGCGTTGTCGCGGAACTCCAGTACGAGCGTCTCGCCCGGCTTGATGTGCTCCGGGGAGATCCGGATCGTCCGTACGGAGGTCGCCTGGGCGGCCTTGAACGAGCGCGACTCGTTCACGAGTGAACGCAGCTCGTCCGGTCCTGTGGTGCCCGGCCCGTTGTAGGTCGAATCCACGCCGGCGAACCGTGGGCCCGCGCACCGTGTGCCCGCGGCCAGGAACGTCACATCCGCCTTGACGCCGGCCGCGCCCAGCTTGGCCTGCAGCCCGTCGGGGTCGCGTAGTTCGTTGAGGGTCACCGTGAGCGTGCCGCCCGAGCCCTTGGCCACCGCGTAGGCGGGGATGTCGTTTCCGATGATCAGAGGTGTGACGGCGGCCGCCGCTGCGACACCGGCCGCGACCAGCATCCGGGGGGCGGTGACGTAGCGCCGCCGGGGGTGCATCCCGTCGAGTAGCCGCCGCCGCGCTCCGGCGAGTTCCTCCGGGGTGGCCGGCGGAACGGCCTCCCACATGGTCTTCAGTGCGTCCATCGTCATTCTCCTCGTTCTTCCTGGTTCAGGGCGTGACGGATCTGGAGACGGGCTCGATTGAGTCGCGAGGCGACGGTGCCCAGGGGGATGGCGAGCGCGTCGGCGACCTCCTGGTAGCTCAATCCGGCCCAGGCGACGAGCAGCAGCACGTCGCGATCAGCTCGTGTGAGCCCCAGCAGGGCCCGTGCCAGCGGTCGGTTGACGGCCAGGGTGTTGATCCCGTCCTCTACCCGGAGACCCGATATCTCCGCTGGATGCAAGCCGCTGCGGATGTATGCGCGGTAGAGGTTCGTCTCGGTGCGCCGCCGCTTGCCGATCACGTTGGAGGCGATGCCGTACAGCCACGGGCGGGCGTCGGAGCGGCCCCGGTCATAATCGCCCCGGCGCTGGAAGGCGGCCAGAAAGGTGTCGGCCACGACGTCCTCCGCCTCGCTGGGTCCCAGTCGCCTGGTCACGTAGCGGTGCAGGAGTGGCGCATGCCGGTCGAACAGGATGGCGAAGATCTCGGGCTCGTGCAGCGACCTCTCAATGAGAGCCGCGTCATCGACCTCGGTGACTTCGCGGGGAATTGTCATGCATGTCGGCCTTTCTTGGCGTATGCGGTCACCTGTACTTACCGCGCCGGGCCGAAATCCTTCACCGGACGATCACCGTGCCATAGGGGCACAGCCGGTGCGGAACATGCACGGGATGATCTCCAGCCGCGTCCGGTCGAGTGGTGTACGAGCCTCTGGAGCGGAGGCCGGGCGGGGAGCCGGCCCGGCACGGATGCGCGCTCCTGAGTCCCGATGGCCACCTGCTCGCCACCGCGGGCGCCGACAGAAAGATCCGGTTATGGAGGAGCGCCCAGCCGCCCGACCACCACGTGCTGTATCGGCGTATCGACTACCTGCATGCCCGGTTGAAGGCAACGCGCAATCTCCAGGACGCCCTCTTCGGTAAGATCCAGGGACTTACCGCCTCGACCGGCACCGCTCCCGTCGAGGACCGGGACGGTGCCGACGGGACATGAGACGACCTGCTCCTCAGGTCAGATCTCCACGGTATCGGGGAGAAGGGCACCCGAGAGCTTCCCCGCGGGTTGGGACTGATCCCGTCGGCGTCCGCCCCGGTTGGCGGTCATCCGGCCATGGCGCTACGGCAGCGGGCCAGTTCCGCGCGCAGGTCGCGGCGTAGCGCCCGGTCCAGGCCGGGCTGGTCGAGCGCGTGGGTGAAGTCGCGGGCGGCCTCGTCCCATCGTCCCAGCCGCATCAGCGCCGTGCCCCGGTTGTAGTGGGGCACCGGCGCCGCCGACAGCGCCACCGCCCGGTCCAGGTCGGCCACGGCGGCGGCCACGTCGCCGCGTTCGAACCGGACGGCGGCCCGGTTCGTCCATGCCTCGACCAGCTCCGGATCCCCGGCCAGGGCCCGGCTGAGCAGCTCGTCGGCTTCGGCGAGGCTGCCGCGCTCCGAGCGGATCAGCCCGAGGGTGCACAGCAGCGCGGGCTCCTGCGGGGCCAGCGCCAGCCCGGCCCGCGCGCCCGCCTCGGCCGCGTCGAGCGCGCCGCGCTCCACCTGCAGGTTGACCAGGGCGATCCGGGCGTCGAGATGCCCGGGGTCAATGGCGAGCGCGCGTTCCAGGTCGTCACACGCCCGATCGAGGCGGCCCCGCTCCTGCTGAAGCACGGCCCGGTTGTAGTACGCCTCGGGCAGGTGCGGTCCCAGGCGGATCGCGGTGCCGTAGTCCTTGATCGCGGCCTGGGACCGGCCGGCCGCACGGTGCAGGGCGGCCCGGTCCACGTAGTACTCGCAGTTGCCGGGGTCGTGTGCGATCACGGTGTCGAGGTCGGCCAGGGCCTGTGCCGGATCGCCCAGGGCCAGGTGCACCTGAGCCCGGTTGTGGCGTAACCGGGCCAGGTCCTGCGGGCGCTCGCCGGGGGTGAGCACTGCCGCCAGCCGGGCCAGCCCGTCGTCGATCAGTCGCAGCGCGCGGGCGGGCTCACCCGCCCTGCTGTCCAGCAGCGCCAGGCCCTGCTCGTAGAAGACGGTGGACAGCACCCGCTGCCGCGGGTCGTTCAGTCCGGCGGCGAGGTGGATGGCCTGTTCCAGCCAGTGCCGCGCCTGCGCAGGGTCCTGGTCGGCCGCAGACAGGTGCCTGGCGTACAGCATGGCGGTGGCGTACGCGGCCGACATGGTGATCTTCGGATCGTCGGTAGCGGCGCGCGCCTCGTGGTAGAGGTCGAGCGCTTCGGCGGCGCGGTCGAGCGCCGCCAGGGCGGTGGCCAGGCCGGTGGTGAACGCCCACCAGTGCCGCAGGTCGCCGTCCGGGGTCACCGCGGCGCGCCCGCGCGAGGCGACTCGGGCCGCGTGGTGGTAGAAGCCGCGGGCCAGGCTGTCGCCCAGGGCGGTGCGCATCGCCTCCGGCGCCGGATCGGCCGCCTCCGGCTTGCGGGCGCCGCCGTCGCGCAGGTCCAGGCGCAGCGGGGACGACCCGACCCGGCGGACCAGCGCGTCCAGCAGCTCGCGGGTGGTCTCGTCGGCATCGCCGACGTGGTCGAACCGCACCGTGACCGGGTGCCGGAGCGTGCCCGCCCAGGCCGCCACGAACTCCGCCGCGCCGTAGGCCAGGCAGGCGGTGCGCCGGGCGGGATGGAACCGGATCGGCTCCTCCTCGGCGGCCGGTCGTGCCGCGTGGTCGAGCCAGGGGGCGATGGCGTGCAGCTCGACCTTGTGCCGGGACGCCAGGCGGGGACGGTCGGCGGCGATCCGGCCGAGGAAGGCCGCGACCCCGGCGTACGGCCCGTGGTCGCGGTGGCAGTCGTAGCCGTCCGGCTCGCCGGTCACGGCCGGGCCGATCCCCGCAGGGGCGGGCGCCCGGGAGCGCCCGCCGTATCGGCAGCTACCAGCACCACTCGATCCAGAGCCGGCGGGCACCGGACAGCAGGCGCAGCGCGCTCGTGCGGCGGATGGGCATCTTCCTCATGGGGCACCTCCGTGTGATCCACTTCAGAACTGCCCAGAGCATAATCGCGCCCGATGAAAATATGAAGAGTGCTCGCGATTGCCGTGGCGCGGTCAGATTACGCAACTCGGCCGGATAGGGGACTCGCGGGACGTGAGCCTGATCCTCTCAAGGGGCCGAGGCTCCGCCGAAGCCCTATCAAAAGGACCGAAGCCGGGGCGATTCGGTGCGGCGGGTCCGCGGGCCGGGCAGAGAGCACGATCGAAGAAGACCGTGCGTTCTCCGGTCGTGCAGGATTCACACGACCATATGACGCCAAGCGATCGGCCGCCTGCGCCGCCGCCTGAAGACTCGGTCTTGGCCGTGCGCCGCCCGCTGGTCGGCGCGCTGCGGAAGCGGGCTCATGCCGTACCGCTGGACCGTCCCGTGGCGCTCTGGTCCGTGGAAGGGGAAGTGGATATGCCGCTAGAGGAAACAACCGTGCGCGCATCAAAGAAAAAGCCGCGCGCCAGGAGATGGGGTCGGGCCGCCATCAGCGCGTTCGTCACTCTGGTGGCCCTGGTCACCATGACCGCCGGCGCCACCGCGAGTGGAACGCCCGAGGAGCCCTCGGAGGGGCCGGCGCGTTTCGCCCCCGGGTTCACCCACGGAAAGGTCGCTGTGGACGGCGGCACCATCCACTACGTCCGCGGCGGGTCGGGCCCGGCCATCGTGCTCCTGCACGGCTGGCCGGAGACCTGGTTGATGTGGCGTGATGTGATGCCCGAGCTCGCCCGCGAGCACACCGTGATCGCGATCGACCTGCCGGGGCTGGGAGCCTCCTCCATTCCGACCGGCGGCTACGACAAGGTCACCACCTCACGGCGGATCCGTCAGGCCGTCAACCGGCTGGGCTTCACCCAGGTGGAGATACTCGGCCACGACCTCGGTGTCCTGATCGCCTACCCCTACGCGCGTGACTTCCCCAACGAGGTCACCCGGCTGGCCATGATCGAGTCGCCGCTGCCCGGCTTCGGCCTGGAGGAGCTCTACGGCCTCAGCTGGCACTTCCGGTTCAACTCGTCCCCCTCGCCGATCCCCGAGCGGATCATGGACAATGACGACGTCAGCACCTATCTCGGCATGATGTTCAACTTCAGCCACCGTCCGGACGCGATCGACCGCGAGCGGTACTACAAGGCCTACGCGGACCCGGCCAGGCGCACCGCGGGATACGAGTACTACCGGGCGTTCGCCGCGGACGCGGAGAACAACAAGGCCAACGCGGGCAGCCGCCTGGCCATGCCGGTGCTGGGGATCGGCGGGCAGTATTCGTTCGGGCCCGGCGTCGCGAGCTCGTTCCAGCAGGTCGGCGACGACGTCCGCACGGCGGTGGCACCCGACTCCGGCCACTTCGTCCCAGAGGAGAACCCGCGCTTCACCATCGACTGCGCGAAGCTCTTCTTCGGCGCCCAGAGCGGCACGCCGTCGCAGCCCGAACTCGCCGGCTGCGCCCCGTAGCGCCGGCACCGGCCCCGGGGGACCCGCCCCGGGGATCGGACCGGAGGCCGTACGGAGAAACCTGACCGGAGGCCGCGCCTGAGCGACCCGCCGGAGGCACTACCCGGGCGACCGGCCGGAGGCCGTACCGGAACATCGGCCTCCGGCCGGGTCGCTCCCGCGATGCACAGACACAGATGACGTATGTCCGGCCGGGTCGCTCCCGCGATGCACAGATGACGTATGTATCGCATATATCGCAGATGTCCTGGAGTGCCCGCAGTGCGCTCCGACCGCCTCGCGGACCCTCCCAGGCGGCCTCATCGACCCCGCTCCCAGGCGGCCTCGCCGACCCGCTCCTCGGTCGCCTCGCTCCTCGGTCGCCTCGCGGACCCGCTCCCCGGTGGCTTCGCGCACCCGCTCCCCGGCCGCTCCGCCGCCCCGCCTTCTGCCGCGTCTCCCGCTCCACCCCGGATCTCCCGCCGGAACGGATCGTCTCTGCCGTACGGATCCACCGATGATCCATGACGGCGGCGACGGCCCCGCACAGGTGAGCGACGGCCCCGCCCAGGTGATGGGACCGGGCCGGGCCCGCCTGTAGCATGCCGCTCGCCTGGCTGGTCTGACACCGATTCACAAGCAAGGAGCGCCTTGTGCGAGACATCACGGTATTCAGCGGTAGCGCCCACCCCGAGCTGGCGGCGGAGATCTGCTCCCACCTGGGGACTCCGCTGCATCCGGTCCGGGTCAAGCGTTTCGCCAACGACTGCATGGAAGTGCAGTTGCAGGCCAACTGCCGGGAACGCGACGTGTTCCTCATCCAGCCGCTCGTCCCGCCGGTCCAGGAGAACCTCGTCGAGCTCCTTCTCATGCTGGACGCCGCCAGGGGCGCCTCCGCGGCCAGGACGACCGTGGTGATGCCCCACTACGCCTACGCCCGATCGGACAAGAAGGACGCCCCGCGCATCTCCATCGGGGCACGGCTGGTCGCCGACCTCCTGGTGGCGGCGGGAGCGGGCCGGGTGCTGACCATGACCCTGCACTCACCTCAGGTGCACGGCTTCTTCAGCGTCCCGGTCGACCACCTGCACGCCCTGCGGGAGCTGGCCGCTCACTTCCGTCAGTACGACCTCTCCAACGCCGTCGTCGTCTCCCCCGACCTGGGCAACGCCAAGGAGGCCGCGGCTTTCGCCCGACTCCTGGGAATCGGGGTCGCGATGGGGGCCAAGCAGCGATTCAGCGATGACCGGGTCACCATCAGCTCGGTGATCGGCGATGTCGAGGGCAAGGACGTCATCGTCCTGGACGACGAGATCGCCAGGGGCACAACGGTGATCGAGCTGCTCGACCGCCTCCGGGAGCGCAAAGTCAACTCGGTACGGATCGCCTGCACCCACGGCCTCTTCGCGGGCGGGGCCGTCGACCGGCTCGGCGACCAGCTCGACGTCGAAGAGATCGTCTGCACCAACACCGTGCCCATCCCCGACGTCAAGCCCGACTCCAAGCTCAGAGTCCTGTCGATCGCCCCCGCGCTCGCCGAGGCCATGCGCCGCATCCACGACGGTGAGTCGGTCAGCGCCCTGTTCGACGCCCCCTGACCCCGGTACGGCTCCGCGAAGGGTCCGCTCGGATCGCCGAGGCCCTCGGAGCCCCGTGGGGAGAGGCGGGGATCGGGCTGTTTCACCCGTCATCACCACGTGACTGATGGCGGGTGCCGTTCCGCTCATGCCGGCGGGCAAGTCCTCCGCGCCCGTACGGCGGACATCGAGGGGAGCACCCTCATCGGCTGAGCGCGGCCCACAGGGTGCCGAACTCCTCCGCCGTCAGGGCGTTCAGGCCGAAGTCGTCCGGGTAGATCGGGCCTTCGGCGAGGAAGCCGTGTTCGTCCTCGATGTGCCTCCACGAATACCGGCGGGCGAGGCCGTCCGATCCCAGCTCGGCATGCTTGACGGGCCAGTATTCTCCGCCGTCGTCGATGACCGTCTCGAACAGCCACACGTGGCCGTCGTCGTCCACCCCGTGCCAGTACCAGTGCGGCCTGTCGCTCTCGTCGAGCGCCCGGAGCGCGTCTTTGCGCCGGTCCTGCAGCATTGTGCTCCTCGGTGTCAATAGAACCGCAATCAAGGGCGCATAACCTGCCCCTTGTTATGTTGCGTGTTCTCGGTCCGCTCCAGGCGGAGATCAACGGTCGTGCGGTGGATCTGGGCACCTCCCGGCAACGGGCTGTGGTGGCCAGGCTGGTCGCCGCGGGCGGGCATGTGGTCTCCACCGATCGTTTCATCGATGACCTCTGGCGTGGGCAGCCCCCGCCCAAGGCGCTGGCCGCCCTCCAGGTGTACGTGTCCAACCTGCGGCGGGCGCTCGAACCCGACCGGCCGCCCCGGACGCCCGCCACCCTGCTGGTCAGCGCCGCTCCGGGATATCGCCTCCGGCTGGAACCCGAGCAGGTGGACGCCTGGGTGTTCCCCCGGCTGATCGACTCAGCGGCGGGGGCGATCGCCTCGGGTGACGGGGCGCGGGCGCTCGACCTGGCCGATCGGGCGCTCGCGTTGTGGCAGGGGCCGGCCTACGCGGAGTTCGCCGACGCCGAGTGGGCGGAACCGGAGGCCACGCGCCTGGAGGAACTGCGGCTGGTCGCCGTGGAGTGCCGGGCGGAGGCCCGGCTGACGCTCGGGCGCAACGCGGAGATCGAGCTTGAGCAGCACGTCCGTGCGCACCCGCTCAGGGAGAACGCCGTCCGCCTGCTCGCCCTGGCCTACTACCGGGCCGGGCGGCAGGCGGACGCGCTGGCCGCGATCAGGAAGGCCCGCGAGACCCTGGCGGCCGAGCTCGGGGTGGATCCCGGACCCGCGCTGCGCGCGCTGGAGACCGACATCCTGGCCCACGCGGGCTCCCTGAACCGGCAGGAGCCGGCGGCCCCCGGTAGCCCGGCCGCGATCCGGGCGCCGGAACGGGCCGCGTCCAGGGGAGCCGGGGAGGCCGCTAAGCGGGATGCGCCGCGGGAGGGAGAGGAGGCCGGTGAACGGGATGCGCCGCGGGAGGTGGAGGGGGACGGCGAGCTGATCGGCCGTACGGCGGAGCTGGCCGCGCTCCACGCCCTCGCCGAGACCGCGGGACTGCGCACGGTATGGCTGGGCGGGGACGCGGGAGCGGGCAAGAGCACGCTGGCCGGGACGTTCGCGAGGAGGCTGGCCGGCCAGGGGTGGCTGACCGCCGGGGGCCAGTGCCCGGAGACGGACGGCGGCGCGCCGCCCGCGTGGGCGTGGAGCGAGGTGCTGCGCCGTCTGGCGGCCGACCGGCCGCCCGCCGACGACGTGGCGGTGCGGCTCGCGCCGCTGCTGACCGACGACACCCCGACTACGGGACGGTTCCTGCTGGCCAGGGCGGTGGAGGACTATCTGGCGCGGGTTGTCCGGGCGGATACGCGCCTGCTGGTCGTACTGGAGGACGTGCACCGCGCCGACGAGGAGACGCTGCAGCTCCTGCGCCATCTGGCGGTACGGCTCGCGTCAGCCAAGATCATGATTATTGCCACCTACCGACCCGCCGAGGCCGCCGACCATCTCGGCGCGACCTGGGCGGCTCTCGCCGGGCGGCAGACCCACCGCCTCGACCTGCACGGGCTCAGCGACGACGAGGTGGCCCGGCTGCTGCGGGAGCGTTCGGGGCGGGAGGTGGACCTGTTGACCGCGCGCACGGTGGCGGAGCGGACCGGAGGGAACCCGCTCTTCGTGTGCGAGACCGCGCGATTGATCACTACCGATGGCACCCCGGCGGCCAGGGCACTGCCCCCCGGGGTGCGGGACCTGATCCGGCGCAGGATCGCCCGGCTGCCCGCCACGGTCCGGACCACGCTGCGGGACGCGGCGGTCGTCGGCCGGGACGTCGACGTGGACGTGCTGCTCGCGTTGGACGGCGCCGAGGAGGAGGCGGTGCTGGAGGGGCTGGAGGTGGGCGTGCTGACCGGGCTGCTGACCGAGCCCGCTCCGGGCCGGGTCCGCTTCGCCCACGTGCTCGTGCGGGAGACCCTCTACGAGGACACCCCGGGCATCCGCCGTATCCGGCTGCACGGCAGGGTCTTCGGCGCGCTGGAGCGGGTCAGGCCCGGGGACGTCTCGGCGCTGGGCCACCACGCGCTCGCCGCGGCCACCCCGAGCACCGCCGGGCGGGCGGTGCCGTACGTGGTGGCGGCGGCGGAGAAGGCGGCCGCCCTGCACGCCTACCGGGAGGCGGAGAGCTTCTACCGGGGGGCGCTCGGCCTCGTGGACGACGACCACCGCCGGCTTGACCTGCTCTGCCGCCTGGTGGGCGTCCAGGCCAACGAGGGCAACGTGATGGCCGCGAGGGAGAACCGGGAACGGGCGATCGCCGTGGCACGGCGGCTCGGGACGGGGCTCACCCGCGCGCTGACCGCCTACGAGGCCCCGGTGACCTGGTCGATCCAGCCGGACCGCCAGGTCGACGAGGCGTTCGTCGCGGCGGTCCGGGAGGCGCTGGCCGAGGAGCCGCCGTCGGAGACGGGTGAGGAGGCCCGCTGCCGGCTGCTGGCCACGCTCACCTTCGAACTGGAGGGCCACGACGACGAGGGCTGTGAGGTGTTCAGCGCCGAAGCCCTGCGGCTGGCCCGGAAGCTGGGCCGTACCGAACTGGTCTGCCTGGCGCTCAACGCCCGCTACTTCGTCCTGCTGACGCCCCACCGGCGCGCCGAGCTGGAGGCGGTGGGGCGGGAGCTGGTCGAACTGGGGGACCGGGCAGGGCTGCCCGGTTACGAGATGCAGGGCCACCACGCCCTCTACATGGCGAGCCTCGGCCGCAACGACCTGGCCGCCGCGCGCCACCACGCCGACCGGGCGCTGGAGCACTCCACCAGTGGCCAGCTCGGCCTGGCCCTGAGCGTGCTGTCGATGCTGGACACGCTGGTCATGCTGATCAGAGGCGAGTTCGAGCGGGCGGAGCGGTCCTATTCGGTGGCGGCCGAGCAGATGGCCGTGGCCGGCGGCGCCAACGCGACCGGCGGCGGCATCGTGGGCCGCTTCGTGGCCCGGCTGGTGGGTGGCCTGCCGCAGGACATCCCGGAGATCGCGGCCATCCACGGGTTCCTCCCCGACGACGTCTCCGAGATCCTCGTCAGGGCTCTGATCGCCGAGGGCCGGCAGGAGGAGGCCCGGACGTTCTGGCAGCCCGGCTGGAAGGTCCGCAAGGACTACTACTGGCTGGTACGGATGGCGCTGCGGGCGGAGAACGCCATCGCCCTGGGCGACCGCGAGGTGAGCGAGCGGTGCTATGAGGAGCTGCTGCCGTGGGACGGGGAGCTGGCCGGGCTCCACTCCGGGTCGATCACCATGGGGCCGGTCGCGCACGTCCTGGGCGATCTCGCCGAGTCGCTCGGCCGGGACGGATCGGCCCACTACGCGACGGCGGTGCGGGTCGCCGAGCGGGCCGGCTCCCCGCACTGGGCCCGCAGGGCCGCGCAGGCCCAAGCCGGTGCCCGGGTGGGGGATTAGCCCGGCGTTCGGGACGGTGCTCGGGGTGGGGTGGCCCGGCGGCCGGGGTGGGGATCAGCCCGGTGTCCGGGGCGATGCCCAGAGCTGTCCGGGGTGACGCCCGGACAGGGATCGGCCCGGCGGCCGGGGCGGCGCTCAGGTGGGGATCAGCCCGGTGTCCGGGCCTCAGGCCGCGGCGAGAGGGCCGAAGATGAGCCGCTGGCGGCGCCGGTGGCCGCCGCGCAGCAGGGAGAGCAGCAGTGCCAGGACGGGGCCGGCCAGCTTGCGCAGCCGGGCGAGCTCCTCGGGCCTGGCGTACTGCTCGATCCTCGGCAGGTCGACCCTGACGTCGCCGCCCTTGCGGACCGCGTCCTCGACCCTCTTCCAGTCGGCCACGGACACGTACTTCCTGATGATCGGGAAGAGCAGCCGCTCCTCCTCCTCGATGTGCTCGTCGAGCATGTCGGCGAGCCGGGTGAGCGGCGCGACGAGGGTGGAGGCGTCCCGGCTGGTGGCGAACGCGGCCGCCTGGCCGTTGATCTCGGCCAGCAGGGGGTCCAGTTCGGAGTGGTCGTCGCTGAGGTCGCGCAGGTCCACCTCGGCGCCGGCGGCCCGCTCGATGACGGGCCAGAGCACCTGGTCCTCCATCGTGTGATGGTGGTGGATGCCCTTGCACAGCGCGGTGACGAATCCGGCGATGGCGGTGGCGCGGGCCGGGTCGGCGGACTGCCGGCCCTCCACCAGCTCCGTGGCCAGATCGGCCAGGCGGCGGACGTCACCCCGCATGGCGCGGTGGGTGATCTGGAATCCCAGCAGTTCGGGGGTCATCGCGGGTGTCTCCTCGGTCGGTACGGCTTGCTGCCGACCATGATGTGACGGCCCACTTATGGCCTGGTTGGTGATGACTTGTGATGGGCCTGGCGCGGGTGACCCGCGACGTGCAGGTCTGCCACGGGTGACCCGCGACGTGCAGGCCTGCCACGGGGGACCCGCTGCCTGCGGGCCCGGCGCGGGGGCGGTCTGCGGCCGGCGCCCCCGCAGCCAGGCCGGTCTCCGGCCTGGCTGCGGGCCGGAGACCGGCTACTTCGGCATGAGCACCGTGTCGACGATGTAGACGGTGGCGTTGCCGGTGGGCACGTTGCCGCAGACGACCTTGGCGTCGTTGACGGTGTAGTCCTCGCCCGACCCCTTGACGGTCAGCTTGCCGCCCTGGAGCGTCACCGGTGAGGCGTCGCTCAGGTCCGCCGGGGCCTTCCTTCCGGAGACCACGTGGTAGGTCAGGATCTTGGTAAGCGTGGCCTTGTCGGCCAGGACCTTGTCGAGGGTCTCCTTCGGAATCTTGGCGAACGCGTCATCGGTGGGCGCGAAGACCGTGATGTCCTTGGCGGAGTTGAGCGTGTCGACCAGGCCCGCCTTCTTGACGGCCGCGACCAGGGTGGACAGGACCGGGTTGTTGGACGCCGCGGTGGCGACCGGGTCGTCGGCCATGCCGGTGAAGCTGCCCTCGCCCGAGACGGGTACGGCGGAGCAGGCCGCGCCGAACGGGGCGCCGGCCATGGCCGGCCCCGTGGCGGCCCGGGTGGCGGTCGCGCTGGCCGAGGGGGCCGGGGCGGAGGCGGCCTCGTCCGCCGCGCCACCGCCCGCCGCCGTGTCGTTCCCGCAGGCGGCGGTGAGGGCCAGGAGCGCGATGGCGGTCGCGGCGAATGCCGTGCTCTTCATGATCTTTCTCCTCTGGAGGTGAAGGAACTTCGCGGGGTGGGAAACCGGTCACACGACGGTGACCACGACCGAGTGCCATCCGGTCGCCCCGTCGGGGAACGGCGTCACTCGGGACGACTGCTGGGTGTGGCCGGCCGCGTCGGTCGCGCGGACCTCCAAGGTGTGGCTGCCGGGAGTGGCCTGCCAGGTCCAGGTCCACTGCCGCCAGGTGTCGGGGCTCGGCACGGCGGCCGGCGCGGCCTCGTGCCAGGGGCCGCCGTCCACCCGGACCTCGACACCCGCGACGCCGCGGTGCTGGGCCCAGGCGACCCCGGCGACCTGTACGGCTCCCGCCCGGAGCCGCTTGAGCGGTGCGGGGACGTCGATCCTGGACATGGTCTTGATCGGGGCGTCGGTGGCCCAGCCACGCTCGGTCCAGTAGGCGCGCTCGCCGGCGTAGCGGGTCAGCTTGAGGTCCACGACCCACTTGGTCGCCGACACGTAGCCGTAGAGGCCGGGGACGACGAGCCGGGCGGGGAAGCCGTGCTCCGGAGGGAGCGGCAGGCCGTTCATCCCGATGGCGAGCATCGCGTCCCTGCCGTCCATGACGATGTCCACCGGAGTCCCGCCGGTCCAGCCGTCGGCCGAACGGCTCAGCAGCTGGTCGGCGCCCGCCGGGATGCCCGCCTCGCGCAGGATGGTGGCCAGCGGCACGCCCAGCCAGCGGGCGTTGCCCACGTAGGGGCCGCCGACCTCGTTGGAGACGCAGGCGAGGGTGATGTCGCGCTCGATCAGCCCGCGCCTGAGCACGTCGGCCATGGTCAGCTCGATCGTCCGGGTGCCGTGGACGCGGAGCGTCCAGCCGTCCAGGTCGGGGCGGGGCACGACCAGCGCGGTGTCGACCCGGTAGAACTCCGCGGCGGGGGTGACGAACGCGCTCAGGCCCGGGACGCGGAGATCGGCGCCGGCGGGCAGTGGCCGGGCCGGGCCGGCGGGCCGGGGGAGGACCAGCGCGGCACTCGGGGCGCGGGACGCCAGCAGGCGGCCGCCGGCGATCGCCGCGACGGCCCCGGCGCCGATCAGGAGGAAGGCCCTGCGGCCACCGGCCGGTGACGCGGGCCGGGTGAGCGCGAGCAGGGTGAGCGCCCCCACGAGCGCTGCCAGTAGGGACGGCACCGTGTCCAGTGGCGCCGACGCCGGCCGGGTCGCCGCGGCGACGGCCCCGAGAACCCCCAGCCCCGCCACCCCGGCCGCCGCCGGCACCCGCCTGCCGGTCTCGGCGAGGAGGCCGAGGAGAAGGGCGAGGCCCAGGAGGACGGCGATGATGGTGCCGATCAGGATGGGCTTGTCGGAGGTTCCGAACGTGCGGACCGCGAACTCCTTCACGGGGGTGGGGGTCAGGTCGATGACCGTGCCGCCCACGACGACGACGGGGGAGGACTGGGGGCGGAACGCCCCCGCCGCCAGTTCGCCACCGCCGAGCGCGGCCAGCGCGGACAGGAGTCCCGCCCCACCCGCTCTCACCACGCGTCCCATGTTCGCCACGGAAGGTATTCGGAGTCGTTAGACCTCTGGTTTGGTCGTTCGCACCGTACGATTCGAAAAGCCGCCCGGCGGATGGCCGTCACTCCGCCGCCGGGCAGCTGGAACGCCCTCCCCCCTGACCTGGTCGACCGTGCGGAAGCCGCGCGGACGACGTGCGTGAACAGTGGAAAACAGGGGGAAGGTATGCGGACAGTCACCATCGCCGCGGCGGTCGCCACGCTCGTTTCGGGAATCGTGGGCGCGGGATCCGGGACGGCCGTCGCCGAGACCGGTGCCACGGCTCCGGAGCCGATCTACGTGTTCAACCTCTACGGGGCCGAGGAGGGCCGGGCCGACCGGCGCCCGGCGAACCTGGTCGCCTCGGAGTTCAGCTCGCTCAGCGAGCTCACCTGGAAAAGGTGGGGGCCGTACGCGGCGGTCGGCATGGGCAAGCTGAGCGGGACCTGGTGCATGCCGGGCTGCCAGGAGGAGCCGTACACCGCGACGATCCTTCTGGGGGGCGCGCGAACGGTGAAGGGGAAGAGGTATTTCACCCGTTTCGGCATCACCGGTGACTTCCCCAAGCCCGAGGAGCACGTCGGCACGCTGATCGGGAACCTGCCCAAGCCCGAGCAGGCCGACCGGGCGGCGCAGAACGACCGAGCTGACCAGGACGACCAGGTGGAGCAGGACGACCGGACGGAGCGGGACGACCGGGCAGAGCAGGACGACAGGGCGGAGCGGGACGACAGGGTGGAGCAAGGCGGTCGCGCCGAGCAGGGTGGCCGCGCCGAGCAAGGCGGTCGGGGTGGCCGGCCTGACAGGGCGGAGCAGGGGGGGCGGGGTGGCCGGGCGGACCGCGCCGAGCAGGGGGGTCGGGCGGACCGGGCCGACCGCGCCGAGCAGGGTGGCCGCGCCGAACACGCAGGCCGGGCGGAGCGCGGTCCCCGCTGGCGCTGACGACGGAGCCGTGGTGACCCGGGAGGTCCCTGTTTGATTTCGCATCGCGCTGCCGAGGCGTGTATGGTTACACCTGTCCGCAGCGCGAAAGCGAAGCAGACAGGCCCCTTTAGCTCAGTCGGCAGAGCGTCTCCATGGTAAGGAGAAGGTCTACGGTTCGATTCCGTAAAGGGGCTCAACAGCCTAAAAGCCCTAGCCATCCGGTTAGGGCTTTCGGCTTGGGTAGGCCATGACGGTCACCCGAAAACACTCAAGGTTCCCGGCGAGCGAGCGGGCATACTGGGGAAACCCAGAAGCGATGCCCCTGACCTGCACAAGTACGCAGGCAGTCTGCGCGTCGGGTATCCTTGCGGGGGTCGGTCGATTTCGTCGGCCCAAGGCGGAGTAGCTCAGCCAGGCAGAGCAAACGGCTCATAATCGTTGTGTCGCCGGTTCAAGTCCGGCCTCCGCTACTACCCTCCCGGGTTCCCCTCATAAGGGGAGCTGGGCTGGGTTGTCCACAGTCCCGAACGTAGAAAGGCACTCCCAAGTGGCTGCCACCGACGTTAGGCCGAAGATCACGCTGGCCTGCCAGGAGTGCAAGCACCGCAACTACATCACGCGGAAGAACCGGCGCAACGACCCGGATCGGCTTGAGCTGAAGAAGTACTGCCCCAACTGCAAGACGCACAAGGCGCACCGCGAGACCCGCTAAGTCTCTGCGAAGCCTCCCGGCTCTCGGCGGGAGATGGGTACTTCAGTAGCACTCACATACTCAACGTAGACCGGCGTCCTCGTGGGGGGCGCCGGTTTGTCGTATCTTCACAGCTTTCCCGCCCGGGTGTTGACCATGCTCGACAGCCGGTGCCGGGTGGGGCCGGGCTACGGTTTCCTGGTGGCCGACCCGGGGAGCACATCCCGGAATCTTGTTCTGTTACTGTCGGCCTCACCAGCTCGGTATCCGCAAAGGAGCACGATGGCTCTGAACCGTGATTTCGTCGGGCGGGCGTCCGCGCCTTCCGCGCCCTACGAGGTCAGCCGCGTGAAGATCAAAGAGTTCGCGACGGCGATCGGCGACAACAACCCGATCTACCGGGACAGGGAGGCCGCCCAGGCCGCCGGTCACCCGGACGTGGTCGCGCCGCCCACCTTCCCCATCGTGTTCAGCCTGGCCGGCGGGACGATCCTGGCCGACCCCGAACTCGGCCTGAACTTCGCCATGGTCGTCCACGGTGAGCAGCGCTTCGAGTATCAGCGGCCGATCCACGCCGGCGACGAGCTGGTCAGCGTCTCCACGGTGACCGACATCCGCAGCGTCGGCCGCAACGAGCTCATCACCGTCAAGAGCGACGTCACCACCGTCGACGGCGAGCCCGTCTGCACGACCTACAACACCATCGTCGAGCGCGGAGGGGCGGGCTGAGATGGCAGCGACTGTCAAATACGACGAGGTCGAGACGGGGCAGCAGATCCCGCCGGCCGACTATCCGGTCCGCCGCGTCAACCTGGTGATGTACGCCGGAGCCTCCGGCGACTTCAACCCCATCCACTGGAACGAGCGCTTCGCCAAGACCGTCGGCCTGCCCGACGTCATCGCGCACGGCATGTTCACCATGGCCCAGGGCGGCCGGTTCGTCACCGACTGGGCCGGCGACCCGGGTGCGATCGTCGACTACGGCGTGCGGTTCTCGTCCATGGTGGTCGTCCCGGACGACGATCAGGGCGCCGTCATCACGGTGAGCGGCGTCATCGAGGAGAAGCTGGAGGACAACCGCGTGGTGGTCGCGCTGACCGCCAGGTCCGGCGACTCCCGGGTGCTCTCCAGGGCCCGTGCGGTGGTCCAGCTCGCCTAGACCGGCGCCCCGGTCCGCGTGACGGCCCGGCACGCCCGGGTCCAGGATCCGGCGCACGTGGTGATCCGGTGCAGGTGGTGGGTCCGGCACGTCCGGGCCGATGGTTAGGCCTGTCCGGACCGGTGGTCCGGCGCGCCCGTGCCACCGGTACGACCCGCCCGGTCGCGGCTCGCGGAGCGGGGGCTGATTCTTCCCCCGGTCCGTGGGTAGCGTCCGGAGATGAACGAAGTACCACCTCACGTGACGGGGCTCGCCGAGCAGCGGGCCAAGGCGCGGGCCGGCCGTGACTACGCCGGGGCCGACGCGCTCCGCGACAAGATCGAAGCAGAGGGCTGGCTCGTCCGCGACACCGGGGACGGCTTCGAGCTCACTCCCAGGCGCCCTTTCGAGGTGTGGCCCACGGTGGGCTCCGTCCCCGAGCACGGGGCGGGCCACCGGGCGCCTGGCCGGACCGGCACCGCGGGCTCCGGCACCGCGAGTTCTGACACCGCGGACGCTGGAACTGCGGGCTCCGGCACTGCGGGCGCTGGAGCCGCGGGCTCCGGCGCAGCGGGTTCCGGAGCCGCCGGCCGTGACGCCGCCTCCATGGACGCAGGCCGGGTGGCCGAGGCCGCGGACCCTTCCGCCCGGCCCGAACGGCTCGGCGGCCTGGACGCCGAGCGGGTCGCCGAGACCGAGGCGGCGCCCAAGCCGGAGCCCGGAGGCTCCGAACTCGTCGGCCGCTCGGACGATCACGAAGGCCATCCCGAGCGGACGATCTCCTCGCAGCTGCTGTGGGATGCGAGCCTGGCGGTGTCCCGGCTCGACGAGACGATCACCCCGGCCGAGCCCCACAAGCCCGCCGCCGCGCCGACCGTGACCGTCGGCCTCATCGTCGACGGCTGGCCCGACGACCTGCGAGACTGCGTCCGCGCCCTGGTCGCCCGGACCGAGGCAAAGATCATCGGCTTGGACCTGGGCAACGTGGACGGCGCCGGGGCCGTCCTGGAGGAGCTGGCCGAGGAGTTTCCCCGCAGGGTGGAGGCCTGGCACGTGGCCGAGGCCCCGCACTGGAGGGGAGGCACGGCGGAGTGGGGCGAGAGCCGTACGAAGCTGCTGAGGCTCGACACCTCCGACGTGCACGTCGTGATGGAGACCTCCACGATCCTGGACGGCGACGCGATCACTCCGCTGGTCAAGGTGCTGACCGACGACGTGGCCGCGGCGGGCTGGAAGGGCGTGAACCCCGGGGCGGACGGTCACGAATGGCACGACGCCGAGCCCGGCGAGGTCCGCGGGCTGCTCGGCCACCTGTTCGCGGTCAGGCGTGACGCCGCGCTCGCGGTGGGTGGGTTCCCCGAGGGGGCCCGCTACTACCGCAACGCCGACCTGGAGTTCTCCCTCACGCTTCCCGGCACCCTCGTCGCCCTCGACAGGGACCTGCCGGTCCACCAGGAACGGCACCGCGGTTATCACGACGTCGATCCCGGTTACCGCGACAGGGAGTCCCGCAGGACCTATGACCGCGTGCTGAGGCTGCTCCAGGACACGTAGGCGGTTCCCGGACACGCGGGCCACCCGGCGGCACGTAGGCTGGTCGCGGATTTCGGCCGGGTGGTGGGGAAGCGCATGACTGAGCGGGTTTCAGGGGTACGGCTGGCGCCGTACACGACGTTGGGGCTGGGCGGACCGGCGAAGGCGTTCGTGACGGCGGGGTCGGCGGAGGAGATCGTCGAGCTGGTGGCGGCGGCCGACCGGGCGGGCGAGCCGGTGCTCGTGCTCGGCGGCGGCAGCAACCTGGTCGTGTCGGACGAGGGCTTCGACGGGCTGGTCGTGCGCGTCGCCTCGCGGGGGATCGAAATCGACGGCGACCGGGTCACCGTGCAGGCCGGGGAGGACTGGGACGCGCTGGTGGCCCGTACGGTGGCGGAAGGGCGCTCGGGGATCGAGTGCCTGTCCGGGATCCCGGGTCTGGTCGGGTCCACGCCGATCCAGAACGTCGGAGCCTACGGGCAGGAAGTCTCGCAGACGATCACCGGCGTGCGGGTCTACGACCGCGGGACCGGCGAGGTGAACGACCTGACCGCGGGGGAGTGCGGGTTCGCCTACCGGCACAGCGCGTTCAAGGAGGAGGTCGGGCGGCACGTCGTCCTGGCGGTCACCTACGGGCTGGCCGAGGACGGGATGTCCGGTCCGGTCGCCTACAGGGAGCTGGCCTCCAGGCTGGGCGTCGCGCTCGGCGAGCGGGTGCCGCTGGCCGAGGCCCGCGCGGCGGTGCTGGAGCTGCGCCGGGGCAAGGGGATGGTGCTCGATCCCGACGACCCGGACACCCGGAGCGCGGGCTCGTTCTTCACCAACCCGCTTCTCACCGCCGGTGAGGCGGCCGAGCTGGAGCTGCGCGCCCCCGGTTTCCCCCGCTGGGACATGCCGGACGGCTCGGTCAAGGTTCCGGCGGCCTGGCTGATCGAGAACGCCGGGTTCCCCAAGGGGTACCGGCGTGGCCCGGCGCGTATCTCCACCAAGCACACCCTTGCCATGACAAATCCGGAAATGTCGGCAACGACCGCCGACCTCCTCGACCTGGCCCGTGAGGTCCGGGACGGGGTGCTGGAGAAGTTCGGCGTCACCCTCGTCAACGAGCCCGTGGTGGTCGGCACCCGCCTCTGACCGCGGGCCGATCGGCGCCCGGGAAAACGACAGAGGCCCCGCGCCCGGGAATCAGCAGGTGCTCGCGCCTGTTAAAGTCGGGTGGAAACACCCGAAGGGGAGTAGTCCCAATCGCGTGATCGACATGCTGGCGTCTCAGGGCGCCCGGTCGCGCGGGCCCGGAGTCCGAACGGATCCAGGCGGACGAGACCTTCGGCCTGGCAGGCATACACCGATGCTGCCGGGCCGAAGCGTGCCCGACTCCCGGGTGCACCCTTACGGCCCGGTCGCGCGCGCGGAAGGGCAATCTCGTTGGAAGCGTTCTGGATCAGCCTCGCTGTGATCTTCGTCGCCGAGCTCGGCGACAAGAGCCAGCTCATGGCGATGACCTTCGCGACCCGGTTCAAGCCATGGCCGGTCCTGGCCGGCATCACCCTGGCCACCGCGGTCGTCCACCTGGTGAGTGTCGGCCTGGGCCGGCTGGCCGGTGACCTGATCCCCACCACGGCGATCACCGTCATCGCGGGCATCGCGTTCCTCGGCTTCGCCGTGTGGACGCTGCGCGGCGACGAGCTGACCGACGAGGAGTCGCAGAAGGCACAGCGCACCACCCGGTCGGCGATCATCGCCGTGACCGTCGCGTTCTTCCTCGCCGAGCTCGGCGACAAGACCATGCTCGCCACCATCACGCTGGCCACCCAGCACGGCTGGTTCGGCACCTGGCTCGGCTCGACGGTCGGCATGGTCGCCGCCGACGCGCTGGCCATCGCGGTCGGCCGGATGCTCGGCAAGCACCTGCCCGAGAAGATCATCCGGTACGGCGCCGCCGCCGCGTTCGCGATCTTCGGTGTCGTCCTGCTGGTCGAGCCCCTACTGACCTGAGCCGGTCAGGTGATCCCCGCCGGAGCCGGCCCGTAGCCGTCCGCTCTGCCCGTGTCACCGGCCCATAGCCGTTCTGGCCTGGCCGTGTCGCTGTCCGTCGCCGTCCGGTCCGCTCATGCCGCCTGTCCGCCGCCGGCTGGCGAGTTCGCGCCGAACGAGGTGAGCAGGTGCCGCAGGGCGGCGGTGAGCGGTCTGTCCCGGACGGCGATCGAGGTGATGACGGCTGGCCCGGCGAGCGGCCGGAAGGCCACGCGGAACGCGGGCGGCAGCCCCGAGACCTCGTAGAAGACCGTCCAGGAGGGGGCGCCCGTCCCGATCTCGGCGAGGGTCTCCTGCAGGCTGGTGAACGGCGGTCCCGGTGGCGGTTCGATCCCGGCCTCGCGGCAGGCGCCGGTGATCAGATCGTGGAAGGGCGGGTTCTTCTCTCGCGGGGCCAGCCGGAGGGGCAGGTGCGCGAGCTGCTCCAGGCGCAGCAGCGGCTCGTCCGCCAGCGGGTGGGTCGAGGGCAGAGCCACGTACAGCGGATCGGTCCAGACGGGGACCAGCCGCAGGTCGGGAGCCGAGGTCAGGGCGCGCACGAGCGCGGCGTCCAGTTCGCCCGAGCGCACGGCAGCCAGCCGGTCGGCCAGCGGGGCGTTCTTGAGCCGGACCTGCAGGCGGGGCGCGATGGCTGCCAGCTCGGCCAGGGCGCAGTAGAGCCGATCTCCCGGGCCGTGGATCGCGCCCAGCCGCAGGATGCCGTCCGTACCCGCCGTGATCTCGGCCGCGACCTGCCGGGCGCGGTGCGCCGCGGCGAGCACGGCCCTGGCCTCGGGCAGCAGGCGCTCTCCCGCGGCGGACAGATGGACGTGCCGGGTCGAGCGGTCGAAGAGCGGCAGCCCGAGCTCCCGCTCCAGCCTGCGGATCTGCTGGCTCACCGCGGACTGCACGATGTTCAGGCGCTCGGCGGCCCGGCCGAATCCTCCCTCCTCCGCGACGGCGAGGAAGTACTCCAGCTGCCGGAGCTCCACGGCCCCTCCATTCATCACGATCGGTGATTTCTGCAGGTGACAACTGCTTCTGGTTCGCGGGATGTTCCCACGCTCGAATGGGACGCGAACCTTTGGAAGGAGCAGGCATGTCCATCAGTGATCCGAATATGAGCAGTGCCGTGGTCGTCCGCGCGGAGAGCGCCGAGGTGGTGGAACTGTCGGCAGGGAGCGCGTTCGGGCTCCTGGCCGACGCCAGTGGCACCTGGGGCGCGCTCGGCGTCAACCGCCTCTCGCTGAGTAGCGGCGCCCAGGGAGCCGGTCCGCACCATCACACGCTGTCCTCAGAGGCGTTCTACGTGCTCGACGGGGCCATGGAGTTCCTGCTCGGCGACCGGGTGACCACGGTGGCCAGGGGCGACCTCCTGGTGGTGCCGCCGAGGATGCCGCACGCGTTCGGCGCCGCCCCCGGTTCGACCGCCGAGGTGCTGGTGGTCATGACGCCCGGCGTCGAGCGCTTCGGCTACTTCCGGCACCTCGGGCGCGTCGCCCATGGTCAGGAGGGCGCCGACAGCCTGCTGGCCGTACAGGAACGCTACGACGTCCACTTCGTGAGCAGTGCGGCCTGGCAGGCCGCACGGACCTCCGCCGCCCGATGAAAGAAGCGCCGTCCATGCCTTCCCCCTCTGCCACCGGGCAGCCGCCCGTCGTGGCCGCCGATCCGGCCCCGATCGGGTCGTTCTCGACCGCGGTACGGCTCGGCGCCCTGTTCGGGCCCGCGGTGTTCGGCGTCACCGCGGCTGGTGTCGCGCTGCCCAAGGTCGCGGCCGCGCTGCATGCCGGACCCGCCGCGGTGGCCTGGGTCCTCACCGCGCACGCCCTCGCGCTCGGCATCGGCACCGCGGTCTTCGGGCGGCTGGCCGACTCCTGGGGCGTGCGGGCCGCTCTCGCCGCCGGCTCGCTGGTCCTGGCGGCCGGCGCCGTGGTCTGCCTGGTGGCCCCCAACCTGGGCGTGCTGATCGCCGGCCGTCTGGTGCTCGCCGCCGGATCGGGGGCGATGACCGCCGGCGGCCTGGCCCTGCTGGCCGCCACCGATCCGGCCAGGCGGGCCGGGGTGCTGGCCGCCTACGGCGGCGTCATGGCGCTGTTCGCGGCCGGTGCCACGCTGATCGGCGGCATGGCGACGACCTGGCTGTCGTGGCGGGTCACCCTCGTGCTGCCGGCGCTGTCACTGCTGGCTGTGCCGTTCTGCCTGGTCCTGGCCACCAGGCCTGGATCGCGCAGGCCGGTGGACGTGGCCGGCGCGGCCATGCTCGCCGCCGCGGCCGCCTCGCTGCTGCTCCTGATCCAGGCGCCGGCGCTGGACCTGCCGGGTGCGGTCGCCGCGGTGGTCGCGGCCGTGCTGGTGCTGTCCTCGGCGGGCCTGGCCCGGCAGGTCCGGCGCAGAGCGGACGGCTTCGTGCCCCGCTCCGTGGTGGGCGACGCGGGATTCTGGATCGCGGCGGCCATCGGCGTCGGCGTCTACGGCGGGCTGTTCGCCGCGATGTACGCGGTGCCCCAGATCCTGGCCAAAACCCACGGCTGGAGCGTGCTCGCGGTCGGCGCCGCGCTGCTGCCCGGCGCCGCGGTGGGCGCCGTGCTGTCCCGCCTGGCGGGCGGTCTCGGCGCCGGCACCGGCCGGCGGCTCCTGGCCGGCGCCGCCACCGTGACGGGCGTCATCCTGGCCGTGTCCGGGATCACGGGCGGTGGGGCGTTTCCCCTGGTCGCGGGCACCTCGCTCGCGCTGGCCACCTTCGCCCTCACCCAGGTGGTGCTCACGGGGGAGATGTCGGCCCGGCTCCCGCCGCCCCTGCGCGGCGCGGGCATGGGGCTGCTCAACCTCGCCTTCTTCGTCGGCGGCGGCGTCGGCTCCGCCGTGGCCGGCGCGCTGGCCCCGTCGATGGGCCTGTCCCGCGTGCTCGTCGTGGTGGCGTGCTTCCCGCTGGCCGCCGCGGTGCTCGCGCTGACGCCGGTGCGCGCCCCGAAGGGCGAGCCGGGGCGCTGACCCCGGCCCGGAACGCCGACCGGCAGATCGGGCGCTGATCGATCGGGCGTCGGCCGGTCGGGCGCCGGCCGGTCGGACGCTCCGGGCCGGCCGTACGCCTCGCCGCCGGTACGGCCCCGCCGCTCGCGGGCTGTGCCGCCGGTGCGGTCCGGCCGCTCGCGGGCTGTACCGTCGGCGGCCGGGGACCGCTCAGGCCAGGCGGGCTTCGATCTCCCGGACGCTGGGATTGACCAGGGCCGATCCGTCGGGCAGGACCACGGTCGGGATCAGCCAGGAGCCGTTGTTGAGTTCGGTGATGAGCTCGATCGCGCCCGGCGTCCGGTCGACGTCCACCTCGGTGAAGGGGATGTCCGCGCGGGTGAGCCCCTCCTTCAGCCGGTGGCAGTGGCCGCACCAGGGGGCGCTGTAGACGGTGAGGGAGGCCATGAATTCCCCATTCAACAGGTGGGTTTGACCGGAATGCTATCTAGCGAATACTCTCCTGTGCCAAGTGGATAGTAATGGTAGACGCAGCAGCTAGGTGAGCTGGCTGTCGCATGAAAGTGGGTCCCCCGTGCCCGATCTCCCCGATGCCGCCCTCACCCGACGCTCTCTTCTGAGATCCATCGCCATCGTGGGAGGCCTGGCCGCGTTCCCGGCTCTCGTCACGGCCTGTGGCTCGGACGGCCCGGCGGCCACGTCCGGGGGCGCCGGCGGCGCGGCGAAGTCCCTCGACGTCCTGAAGGTCGCGCTGCCCTCCTCCATCAGCTCGCTGGACGCGAGCAAGGAGGCGGGCATCATGAACTACGTCGTCGCCCTCCTCTGCCAGGAGGCGCTCGTCGGAGTCGGCCAGGACGGCAGCCTCCAGCCGGCCCTGGCCGAGTCGTGGAGCCGTAAGGACCCGAAGACCTACGTCTACAAGATCCGCAGTGGCGTCACCTTCGCCGACGGGACGCCGCTGACCGCCGACGACATCGTGGCCAGCCTCGACCTGCACGCCAAGAAGGGCTCCACCTCGGCCTTCGCCTACGCCTACGCCAACGTCGACAAGATCGAGGCCGGTGGACCCGCCGAGGTGACCATCACGCTGAAGCAGCCCGACGCGTCCTTCGCCTGGACCCCGTCCCCGGGGACCCTTCTCGTGACGAGCCGGAAGTTCATCGAGGCCACCGGCCAGGACATCGGCACCCCCACCGGGAAGATCCTCGGGACCGGGCCGTACCGGGTGACCGAGTTCGCGCCCGACTCGCACGTGACGCTGGAGCGCAACGACGCCTGGTGGGGCGGCAAGGCGCCGTACCGCCAGATCAGGCTCGACTTCATCCCCGAGGAGTCCACCCGGCTGCTCGCCATGCGGGGCGGCTCGGTCGACGTCGCGCTGAACGTGCCCGCCGAGCAGATCGACCAGTGGAAGGCGGTCTCCGGCGTCGAGCTGAAGACGGCCAGCGACCGTTCCCTGGTCACGCTCGCCTTCAACACCGCCAAGAAGCCGTGGAACGACATCCACGTCCGCAAGGCGGTCGCCCACGCGGTCGACAGGGACGGCATCGTGCGCAGCGTCCTGCGCGGCCACGGTCAGGTCGCCACCACCGTCACCGACCCCGCCCAGTGGGGCGGCGTGCTCGGCGAGGCCGAGGTCAAGAGCCTGTACGAGAGCATCCCGCAGTACGGCTTCGACCTCGCCAAGGCCCGCGCCGAGCTGGCCTTGTCGTCGGTTCCCGGCGGCTTCAGCGACGTGCTGACCTACCCCGGCAGCGGACCGCAGCTCGGCAGGGCCGCGCTCACCCTCGCGCAGAACCTCAAGACCATCGGGATCACCCTGGAGGTCAAGGAGGTCCCGCTGGAGCAGTGGATCGCCGAGCTCGGCAAGCACGCCTCCGGCATCTACCTCGGCTGGTACTTCGCGACGACGGGCGATCCGTCGGAGTACATCCAGCAGCTCCTCAACGGCGCCTTCGTCGGCGAGAACGGTTCCAACATCGCCGAGTACGCCGACGACGAGGTGACCGGGCTGCTCGACCAGGCCAAGAAGGGCACCGACGAGGCGGCCCGGGGCAAGCTCCTCGGGGAGGCGCTGGTCAAGGCCGCCGCCGACGTCCCCTACCAGCCGCTGTGGTGGGGCGAGGCGGCGACCGCGTTCGGTCCCGGTGTCGGTGCCGCGGACTTCGGGCCCTACTTCTTCGTCGGCCCCTGGGCCGCCCAGCTCTCCACCCGCTCGTGACCGGGCCGGAGACACCGGCGGCGCCGGAAGGTCCGGTGGCACCGGAGGCGCTCATGACGCAGCCGGACACGCGCCGGACATCGCCGAAAGCGTCGCCGGACACGCGCCAGACATTGCCGAAAGCGTCGCCGGACGCGCGCCGGACATCGCCGGACGCGCCGCCGGCCCCGCCGGAGGCGCGGGCCGCGCTGCTGGAGGCACACGCCGCGCTGACCGGGCTGCGGGTGCCCGAGAGCGTGGCGCTTGACCCGGCGGGCGGTCGCGTCGCCTGCGTCCTACCGCTCGCGGGCGGGGGACCGGTCGCGCACGTGCTCGACCTCGCGCGGGCGGGCGCGTCCGTGCTCGACCTCGCGCGGGCAGGCACGCCCGTCCCGGTACCCGAGGCGCCGGAGCGGTGGCACGCGCTGACGCGCTGGCTGCCGGACGGGCGGTTGCTGCTCGCCTCCGGCGAGGGGCCCGACCTCGACCACGTCGAGGTCCGCGCCGGCGACGACCTCACCCCCGTCTGGCGGGTCCGGGCGGACGGTGAGATCGAGGATCTGATCGCGGGCGCCGACGGGACCGTGCTCGTACGGACCGCCGACCCCGGCAGCGAGCGCGACGGCAGCCACCTCGGACTCCGGGTCCACGACGGGTCTGACCCCTTCGTCCGCACCCCGGGCGGGCGGTTGCGGCGGCTGGCCTGGGCCGAGGTCGGCGACGCCCGCCTGCGGCCGATCCCGGTCGAGGGGCTGACCGTCTGGGACGCCGACTGGCGGGACGGCGTCGCGCTCGCCGTGACCTCGGCCGACGAGACACCCGGGGGGTACTACCGGCCCAGGCTCGACCTGATCGACCGCGAGACCGGCGCGACCCGGACCCTCCTGCGCACCACCTGGCAGCTCAGCCGTCCCCGGCTGGCACCCGGCGGGCGCGCCGCCGTGGTGGTCGAGGGGCTGTCCATCGTCTCCGGCCGGATCATCCACATCGACCTGGTCACCGGAGAGGCGACGCCGCTGGCCGCCGTCGACGACGTCACCGACCTCGGCTGGCTGGACGGGGACACCCTGTGGTTCACCGGCTGGTCGGGCACCGGGACGCACGGCGGCACGCTGACCGCCGACGGCCGCACGCTGACCCGCTGGACGGCCTGGGGCACCCTGGGCGGGCGGGACGGGCAGCCGTCGCTCTCGGTGGACCGCGCCGGCACGCTCGCCGCCGCGGTCTGGGAGACGGCCGGACGGCCGCCGGAGATCGCGGTCGCGGACGTGGCCGGGGGCGGGTGGCGTCAGATCACCGGTCTCAACGACGACCTGGCGCGGCTCGCCGTACACCAGGAGGAGGTGACCTGGACCGGCCCCGACGGGCTCGCCGTCCACGGGCTCCTGCTGACACGGCGCGGGCCCGCGCCGCCGGCGGGCCCGTACGGCCAGGCCGATCCGGACGGCTCGGGCACTTCGGGCGGCCTGCCCGGCCTGCCCGGCCTGGGCGTCCCCGAGAACCCGGACGGCCCGGAGGCGCGGCCGGGGCCGTCGCCGCTCGTCGTCATCGCGCACGGCGGGCCGACCTGGCTGTGGTCCAGCGCCTTCGCCCCGGCCGAGTCCGGGCAGCTCGCGCTGCCGCTCGTGCACGCGGGCGCCGCCGTACTGCTGCCCAATCCCCGGGGCAGCAGCGGGCGCGGCCAGGACTACGCGCGCCGCGTCATCGGGCACGTCGGCGAGGAGGACCTGGACGACGTCCTCGCGGGTGTGGACCACCTCGTCGCGGCCGGCGTGGCCGACCCCGGGCGCATGGCCGTTCTGGGACTGAGCTACGGCGGCTATCTCAGCGCGTGGGCGGTGACCCGCACCGGCCGGTTCCGGGCGGCGGTGGTGATGTCCGGGGTCGCCAACTGGCTCAGCTTCGCCAACGCCAGCAACCTCGCCCACGGCTACGACCCGCTCTACCACGACGGGGCCGGCATCGCCACGTCCGAGGGCAGGGACTTCCTGGCGGCCCGCTCGCCGGTCTGCCACGCCGCGAAGGTCACCACCCCGACGCTGATCCTGCACGGCGCCGAGGACCGCACGACCCCGGTCGGCCAGGCTGAGGAGCTCTATCGTGCCTGGTCAGCGGCCGGAGTCCGGACCCAGCTGGTCGTCTACCCTCGGGAGGGCCACGAGCTGACCGAGCCGGGCCACCGCCGGGACGCGGCGGAGCGCGTGCTCGGCTGGCTGGCGGGGAACGGGGTGCTGTGATGTCGGGGCGGAGCTGGGGCGTGTTCCTGCTGCGCAGGCTCGCGGGCACCGCCGTGGTCGTCGCGCTGCTGTCGATCGGCGTGTTCGGCCTGCTCTACCTCGCCCCGGGGTCGGTCCAGCAGACCCTCCTCGGCACCCGTCCCGCCACTCCGGAGACCATCGCCGCCATCCAGGCCCGCTACCACCTGAACGACCCGCTGCCCGTGCAGTACCTGAGCTGGCTCGGCGGCGTCCTCCGGGGCGACCTCGGCACCTCCATCAGGACCGGGATGCCGGTCGCCGACATGCTCGGGCAGCGGCTCCCGCTCACCCTGGCGCTCACCGGGTACGGCACGCTGCTGGCCGTGGTCGCGGGCATCCCGCTGGGCGTGGCCGGGGCCCTGCGACGGGGCCGGGCCGCCGACCGGCTCGTCGTCACCGCCGGGGTGGTGGGACTGAGCGCCCCGCCGTTCGCCGTCGGGCTGCTGCTGCTGGTGGTGTTCGCCGCCGGGCTGGGCTGGTTCCCCGTCTACGGCGTCGGCGAGGGCTTCGCCGACCAGGTCCTGCACCTCACGCTGCCCGCCGTCGCGCTGGCCGTCGGCGCGGTGGGCATGCTCGTCCGGTTCAGCCGGGCCGCGCTCATCCGCGAGCTGGACCAGGACTACGTGGTCTTCGCGCGGGCGCGCGGTCTCGGCGCCCCCGCCGTCCTCGGCTACGCGCTGCGCAACTCGCTGGTGCCGATCCTCACCGCCGCCGGGCTCATCGTGACCGGCATGCTGGCCGGAACCGTGCTGGTCGAGGTGACCTTCGCGCTGCCGGGCCTCGGCTCCCTGCTCGTCGACTCGGTCACCTTCAAGGACGTGCCGGTCGTCCAGGCGCTGGCACTGCTGCTCACCCTGCTCATCGCCGCCGTCAACCTCCTGGTCGACGTCGGCTACTCGGCCGCGGACCCGCGTGTCCGGATCGGTGGGAGGCCGTCGTGACGCGTCCATCGAGAGTCGTGACGCGTCCGCCGGTGAGCGTGGTCACCGCGCTCGCCATCCTCCTGGCGGTCGCGGTCGCCGCCGCGTTCGCCCCCTGGCTGGTGCCGGACGCGACCGGCCAGGATCTGATGCTGGGCATCTCCGGCCCGGGGCCCGGCCACCCGCTGGGCACCGACGACCTCGGCCGCGACGTGCTGGAACTGCTGGTCGCCGGAGCCCGTACGGCCGTGCCGGGGGCGTTGTGCGTCGCCGCGGGGTCGATGCTCATCGGCAACCTCGTGGGCCTGCCCGCCGGATACCTCGGCGGCTGGGTCGACGCGCTGGCCATGCGCTGGGCGGACCTGATGTTCTCCCTGCCCGCCCTCCTCGTGGCGATCGTCGTCGCCGGGGTCCTGGGCGGCGGGTACGGCCTGGCGATCGCGGTGCTGGTGGTGCTGTTCGCACCCACCGACACGCGGGTGGTGCGCGGGGCCGTGCTGGAGCAGCGGCACCGGCCCTACGTGGAGGCGGCGCAGCTGAAGAACCTCTCCGCCTGGCGGATCATGACGAGGCACGTGTGGCCGAACATCGCCCCCGTCGCGCTGGCCAACGCGTTCCTCAACTTCGCCTACGCGCTGGTGTCGCTGGCCTCGCTGTCCTTCCTCGGCCTCGGCGTCCCCGCCGGCTCGCCCGACTGGGGACGCACCCTGTCGGACAACCGCACCCAGCTCCTCGCCAACCCCTGGGCCGTGATCGCTCCCGGCCTCGCCATCATCGCCACGGCCGCCGCGCTCAACATCGTGGGCGACTGGCTGTACGAACGCGTCGACCGGCGCGGAAGGACACGCTGACATGGGAGAGAGCCAGGACCGGGACGCGGGGCGGGCGGGGACGGGCGAGCGCGAGGAGCGGGCCGCCGGGCACACCGGTACGGGCGGGTCCGGAGCCGGGGAGCACGCTGGTACGGGCAGGCCCGGCGCCCGGGAGGCGGGGCAGGCCGGGGCGGGGATCGCCGTCGAGGGGCTGACCGTGCGCCAGCCCGCGACCGGGCGGACCCTGCTGTCGGGGGTGACCTTCGAGGTCGCGCCGGGGGAGTCCGTCGCGATCGTGGGGGAGTCCGGTTCGGGCAAATCGCTCACGGTCCGGGCCATGCTGGGCCTGCTGCCCCGTGGCCTGGAGGCCGCCGGAACGGTGCGTATCGCGGGTGAGCGGGTGGACGACGACCCCCGCGCCCGGGCGCGGCAGCGCGGCGGCGTGGTCTCCCTCCTCATGCAGGACCCGTTCACCCTGCTCAACCCGTTGCGCAGGGTCGGGCGGCAGATCGCCGACGGGCTGCCCCGGGGGGCCGACGCGAAGGACGAGGTGCCCCGGCTGCTGGCGGAGGTCGGGCTGCCCGCCGACGTGGCCGGGCGCTACCCCTTCCAGCTCTCCGGCGGCATGCGGCAGCGTGTCGGGCTGGCCGCCGCGCTGGCCGGCGGGCCGCGGGTGCTGGTGGCCGACGAGCCGACGACCGCGCTCGACGCCACCACCCAGCGCGAGGTGCTCGCCCTCGTCCGGCGTGTCCAGCGCGAGCGGCACATGGCGTTCGTGCTCATCACCCACGACCTGCGCCTGGCGTTCTCCACCTGCGACCGGGTCATGGTGATGTACGCGGGGCGGCTCATGGAGGCGGGCGGGGCGGCGGCCGTACGGCAGGAGCAGCTTCACCCCTACACCCGGGCCCTGCTGGCGGCCGAGCCGCCCGCGGACCGGAGGCTCGCCGTCATCCCCGCCGTCGCCGGCTCCGTGCCCGCCCACGACGCCGTGGCCGACCGGTGTGCCTTCGCCGACCGGTGCGCCCTCGCCGTGGCCGAGTGCCGCGACGGCGTCCCGGAGCTGCGCGCCGTACGGCACGGGCCCGGCGCGTCCGCGGATACGCCCGCCGTACGGCACGGGTCAGCCGTGTCCGCTGGTACGCCCGCCGCATGGCACGGGTCCGGCGCGTCCGCCGGACGGGACGCGCGGCTGTCGGCGTGCCTGCGGGCCACGGAGCTTCCCGCGCCTCCCGCGCCCGAACCGGGTGTCGCGCCCGCGCTCCCCGTCACCGCCGACCCGGTGCTGCGGGTGCGGGAGCTGCGCAGGACGTTCGCCGGGGCGCGGCGACCGGCACTGGACGGGGTGAGCCTGTCCGTCGCCCCGGGCGAGGTCGTCGGCGTGGTCGGCGAGTCGGGCTCGGGCAAGACCACGCTCGCCCGGTGCGTCGCAGGGCTGGAACGTCCGGACGCGGGCACGATCCTGCTCGGCGGCGCCGACTGCTCCGACTACGGCCGGATGGGCCGTGGCGCCGTACGCCAGGCCCGCCGCGCGGCGCAAATGATCTTCCAGGACCCCTACTCGACGCTCAACCCCGCCCGGACCGTCGGCGCGGCCCTGGGCGAGGCGCTGCGGGCCGACGGCCGTCCCGCCGCGCCGGACGACGTCGCCCGGCTGCTGGAGTCGGTCGGCCTGGGCCGGGACATGGCCGGGATGCGCCCGGCCGGCCTGTCCGGGGGCGAGCGGCAGCGGGTGGCGATAGCCCGCGCGGTGGCGGGCGAGCCCCGCCTGCTGATCTGCGACGAGCCGGTGTCGGCGCTCGACGTCTCGGTGCAGGCGCAGATCCTCGGGCTCCTGGCCGAGCTGCGGGAGCGGCTGTCGATGGCGATGCTGTTCATCACCCACGACCTCGCCGTGGTGCGGCAGATCGCCGACCGGATCTACGTGCTGGAGTCCGGCCGATGCGTGGAGACCGGCCCGGCGGAGCAGGTGCTCGACGCGCCCACCCACCCCTACACCCGGGCCCTGCTGGCGAGCGTCCCCGACGGCTCCAGCGGCTGGCTGACCTGACGGACCCCGACGGCGGGAGACGGGACAGACCTGACGGACCCCGACGGCGGGAAGTGGGCCCGCCCGGCCCGGGCGTGGTCCGCCGGGAGCGTCCCCGTACGGCGTCGCGCCGATGCGCGGCCCGAGCCGCTCACCGGCCAGGTGCGCGTCGCCGGACAGAGGCCAGAGCGTGAAGACGCGCCGTCGGCGCGCTATGCGCCGATGGCGGACAGGAGGGTCGCCTCCAGCGCATCGGCGGCGGTCTCCGGCTGCAGGCGGCCGGAGCCGACCTCCAGGGCGGCCGTGTGCAGCAGGCTGTAGAAGACGGAGACGAGCCAATCCTCGGGCAGGTCATCGCGGATCACCCCTTCCCGCTGTCCCCGGGTGATGATGTTCCGGACCCGGATCAGCGGCTCGTTGTGATGTTCACGCATGCGCTCGGGGCTCAGCACCCGCAGGGCGGCCGCCTGCAGCCGGCCGTACCGGCCGAGGATCTGCCAGGAGGAGCGGATCAGCTCGCCCAGCGCCTCCCGTGCGGGTGTCTCCTCTGACGCCTCTCCGCCGAGTACGGCGTTGGCCTCCTTGACGGCGTGAGCCATGACCGCGTCCATGAGCTCCTCCCGGGAGGAGAAATGGCTGTAGAGGGTGACGCGGCCGACACCGGCCACGCGAGCGATGTCGACCATGCTCACCTCGGAGTTCTCGCTGAAGGCCGTCATCGCGGCGTCGACGATGGCCGCGATGCTCCGTTCGGCGTCGGCCCGGCGCCGGCCCCGGGAGGAGGGGCCGGGGAGAGGGCTGCGCGTCGGTTCGCCAGCGCCTGCGTCCTTGTGCGTGGTGGCCATGTCGGAAGGGTAAGCGATGCCTTCCCTGCGCCCGTACGACCTTGATCCTGCGTTCCTGCGTTCAACATGCCCTACCTCCGTATGGTTAGACTAACCCGAACAGTAGTGTTCGGATTAAGTGCTCGGTATCGAGCTCGCGAATCATGAAGAGGTCACGCCATGAGTCATGGTCATTCCGCGCACGCCACGCACGCCACGCACGCCACGCACCCCGCGCACCCCGCGCCGGCCGAAGCTCGGACACCCCCCGGCTCCCGGGGTTGGACAGCACTCGTCCTGCTCTGCCTGGCGCAGTTCGTGCTGATCGTCGACATCACCGTCGTCCAGGTCGCCCTGCCCAGCATCGGCGGCGATCTCGCGCTCGACCGCGAGGCGCTCACCTGGGTGGTGACGACGTACACGCTGTGCTTCGGCGGCCTGATGGTGCTCGGCGGGCGGCTCGCCGACGCGCTCGGGGCACGGCGCACGCTGCTGGCGGGACTCGCCCTGTTCACTCTCGCCTCGCTGGCCTGCGGCCTGGCTCCGAACGGCACCGTGCTCATCGCGGGCCGCGCCGTACAGGGAGTCGGCGCCGCCCTGCTGTCGCCGTCAGCTCTGGCGATCATCACGACCGCCTTCCACGGCCCCCTGCGCAACCGCGCCCTGGGCGTGTGGGCGGCGATCGGCGGGACGGGAGCCGCGGTGGGCGTTCTGCTCGGCGGCGTCCTCACCGCCGGTCCGGGCTGGGAGTGGGGGTTCTTCATCAACGTGCCCATCGGGCTGCTGGTCTTTCTCGTACTTCCCTCGGTCGTGCGTGCCGACGGCCGGCCTCCGGTACGGCAGCGGGTGGATGTGCCCGGTGCGCTCGTCGTCACCGCCGCCACCGCCCTGCTGATCTACGGCCTCGTCAACGCCGGCGATGCCGGCTGGAGCGCGGCCGGAACCTTCCTTCCCCTGATCGCGTCCGTGATCTTCTACGCGGTGTTCGTGGCGATCGAGCGCGGCGTCAAGGCTCCTCTGATGCGGGCCGAGACGCTCGCCCGCCGCCCGGTGATCTCGGGCACGTTCGTGATGCTGATCGCAACCGGGCTGATGCTCGCGCTGTTCTTCATCAGCTCGTTCTACCTCCAGCAGGTGCTCGGGTTCAGCGCGCTGAAGACCGGCCTGACATTCCTGCCGGTCGCGATCGCCATCACCGTCGGCGCACACCTGGGCGGCCATCTCATCGGGAAGATCGGCGGCCGGCCCGTCGCCGTGGCCGCCTTCCTGCTCACCGCCGCCGGCGCGGCCCTGATGACCCGGATCTCCCCCGAGAGCAGCGCCTACACCACCCTCCTGCCCGGCTTCGTCCTCGCCGCCGTCGGCATCGGCCCGGCGTTCGTCACCGCCACCACCACGACCATGGCCAACGTCCCGCCCGCCGAGGCCGGCGTGGCCTCCGGCGTCATCAACACCTTCCACGAGCTCGGCGGATCGATCGGGGTCGCCGTCGTCTCCACGGTGGCCGCCGCGAGTCTCGCGCCCGGCGCAGCCGACGTCGGCGGCTTCACCGCCGCACTCACCATGTGCGCGGTCACCGCGGCGGCCGCGGCCGCGGTCGCACTCGGCCTGGTGCCGGCCGGCAAGCCGTCCGGATCCTTCGTCGGCCACGGGCACGGACACGGCGGGCACTGACGAGTGGTGGAGCGGTGGCCGTGGCCCACGGCCCGCGCGCCTGTCCTGGTGCTCCCCGGAGACCTCGGCGGTGCGAGCCCGGGCCACGCAGGCCGCGGTCCCACCGGGATGATGGAGGAAGCCGCGCAGCATGCGGTCGCCGGGGTCGTAGACCGCGTGGCCGAGGGGTGAGGCGGGCTTGGCCGGGATCCACGGCGGGTTGCAGAGGACCAGTGGCGCGCGGCCGGGCGGGAAGAGGTCCGCGTGCATGACGTCGACCCGACCGGCCAGTCCCACCTGCTCATCACCCTGGGTGCCGAAGCCTGCTCATCGCCCTGGGTGCCGAAGCCGTCATGGAAGGGACAACGCCCTGGCTGGAACCGGGCGCCGTCCCCCTGCTGCGGGCTCAGTCCGGCATGTCGTACCACTGTGGTTCGGGGCGGGGGCTGGGGGCGGGGCCCGCGTCCTTGCCGGGGGTCACGTACAGGTCGACGGTGTCGGAACTATGGAAGCGGGTGGACGCCACGATCCAGTCATTCTTGATCCGGCTGGCCGGAACGGCCTCGTAGAACCACGAGATGCCACCGTCGTCGGGGTACTGCCACACCAGCCGGTAGCCGGCCTTCAGCTCGCGCCGGCTCAGCTCGGTCCGCACGTCCGCGACCGTCTTGCCGTGGCTGGTGTACCCGGACAGGGCCTCATCCCCCTCCGGGGCGACGGGGCCATCTCCGACGTACGGCTCGCCCGGCTTGGCGGGGCGGCCGATGCCGAACACCACCCGCCCGGGAAAGTCGGCCGGCATCCAGACCTTGGCGCAGAACGCCGACGAGCACGGCGTGATCCCCTGAGTGCCGATGCTGCCGTGCCACTTGAAGCCGTCCGGGACGATGGGGCCGATCAGCTTCCCCACGTCGGAGGGCGCCACCGGGACCACCTTGACCGTGACGTTCAGCCCGACCGCCCGGAACGCCTCCTCGAAGCGGTGGTGGTCGGCCGTGGGGTCGGTGATGTTCACGCTGAAGTACCCGTCGGTCTTCTTGATGGAGACGGCCGCGTTGGCGTAGCTGGTCGCCGGGCCGCCGACCAGACCGATGCCGATGGCGGCCGCCGCGGCCGTCGCCATCGTCGCGAGGCCCAGCGCCAGCCCCCGGCGGACCTTGCGGCCGGGCCGTGTCACGGCGACTGGCTCCCGCTCCTCGGACATGATCGCGTGCATGAGCGTCCGCGTCTCCGGCGCGGACGCCTCTCCAGCGAGGTCCTTGTCGCGCACGCGAGCGAGATCGGCGAGGTTCACAGCGAGCTCCCTTCCAGGGCGGCGGCACGAGGGTGGTCGATCCCGGCTTTCGCCAGGCCCCGAGCGAAACGCTTGCGGGCGCGGTAGAGCCTGATCCGCACCGCGTTGCGGGAGATGCCGAGCATGCGGGCGATCTGCCCATGGTCGAGCTTCTCCCAGGCGACCAGGGAGAGCAGTTCCCGGTCGTCGTCCGGCAGATCGCGGAAGACCCTCCCCATCTGCGACATCTCGTCCTCCGGCGGGCGGGCCAGCGCGGGGGAGGCGGCGAGCCGCTCGCGCAGGGCCGCCGTACGCTGCTCGTGGCGCCGCTCGCCGCGCCGATGGTTGGCGAGCACGCGCCGGGCCACGCCGTACAGCCACAGCCTCGCCTCGTCGCCCTTGGGCACCTCCTCGATGCGCCGCCACGCGATGGTGAACGTCTCGGCCACCACGTCGGCGGCGGTCTCCGGGTGCGGGTAGCGGCGCAGGACGTACCCGAGTATGGGCTCGTAGGCGGATTCGTAGATCTCCACGAACCGGCTACGGGGATCGGATCCCATCCGGTCTCCTTAACTGGATCATCGGTCATCTACCTCCATGTCCGGAATTCCCAGGGCATTTCTAAAGGCTCTGCGGGTTTGGAACATCCCTCGACTCCCCAAGAGCCCGGCGTGCACTTCTGCATGGCCCGCCGGTCGTGGCGGCCTCGCCCTTCGGGTTCATGGGGGCCCGCTTCTCACGCGCGAAATCAACACACCCCTGTTGCGCCATTCGCGCGCCCCGACGATGCCCAGCAGCTCGCGGAGCGAGGTCACCGATGGTCCCGCCGCGGGGCCGTAGACCTCCGCGCAGGCCTGTCGCACGTCCGGGGCGCGCCGTAGGCGCCTCGGGGAACGCGAACGGCCGCCCGCCTCAGATGCACTGCCACAGGAAGCGGCCTTCCTGCCCGTCGCCGCTGATGAACCCGTAGCCCACGCCGCCCTCACCCAAGTCCAGGGGGCACCACTCGCTGCATGCGTCCAGCTGGAAGAGGAACGACCAGGGACCACCCGGTGGATACTCCTCATCCCGCAGCCAGGCCGGTGATCCGTACATCCTGGACTTGAAGACGTCCAGGTCGCCAGGACAGGCGGGTTCCAGGTCGACCAGCACCCCGCCGCCCGGTGACGGCTCCCAGGAAGGGACCATCGTCGTGATGAACGACGGAACCCGGCCGGGCTGGACGATCAACGCGTTCTTGCCCGCCTCGGGCTCCCACGTCTCCTCGCAGCCGCCGCACATGAACAGGTAGGCCATGTGAAGCTCGTCACCGGGCAGGCGGAACTGCCCGACGAACGCCATCGGGTGGTCCCGCCTGGCGCAGAGCGGCCACTGCGCCTCCCCGACCCAGTCGGGGTCGCCGTCGAACCTGGTCACGAACTCGTCCACAGGTCCGGCGGCGTCCTTGAAGAACATGACATATGCGGGATCGTCGTCCGTGATCACGCGGGCACCCTAACGGCCGCCGGTGACATATCCGGAGTACGTGGGCTTCCCCTCATCGCCGCTTGATCACCTACGCCCCTCACCGAAAGGGGATGCGTCCGTGTCGGTGCTCGCGCGTACGGTGAGGAGGCTCCTCGGGGCTGAGAAACATCGGAACCGAATCGCGCGGCTTGTACTCTGCGTGATCGCTCGCACGGCAAAATGGCGCCCCTTGAGAGCCGCACAGCTCCATGAACTGGTACCGGCCTAACCTAAAAGGCGAAGGCGATGATGGCCCGGGCGGTGCCCGGGCCATCATCGCCGAGGTATGGCAGCGCTAGAACATGGCCACGGTGGTGCCACTGCTGACCGGCAAGGGCGTAATGGGTGGTGGTCGGCCCTCACCCCATCCCCTTCTCGGCCGGCTGGCACGGCCTGAGAGGCAGATGGACAACGACTGCCCACCTGCTCTGACTCGGCCTTGCTCCATGAGCCATGTCATGCCCGTACGGGCGTTAAGGGCAGATTGGGTCGACGCAGAATCCAGGTGGCGGGGTCGTGTTCGGGCCCGGAGCGGCGCGCAGGACGATCACGCCGTCGTTGTAGGTTTCCGCCGTCGTCACCGACCAACCGGGATCAATGCGGGAAGCGGGCACGTCATTCTCGAAGCGAACGCCCTCCTCGTCGCTTCGCAGCGGCCAGTCGAGGCCGTAGGCCACCTTCAGGTCGTGCTCGCGCACGACGCGCACCGCCTCGGCCACCGAACGTCCCCGCAGCTTCACCCCGGCCAGTGCCTCACCCGGCAAGCTGGCGTCGGCGGGGGAGGCGTACTTCTCGCCGGGTTTCGCCGGGCGGCTCAGGCTGACCTCCGCGGGCCCGGTGATGTCCGCGGTGACGCGGAAGGCCGTTATGCAGTTTGCGATCCGCTCAGGACAGCTGTCCCCGGCGAACGTCGCTTTTGCGTCGGGGTCGGTCTTGTCGAATCCGAAGACGGAGCCTACGTAGTGGGGCGAGACGGGGATCAGCGTCACCGTGAGGTTGTCCAGGCCGACCTTGTGGAAGGCCTTCTGCAGCTCGGCGGGGTCGGGATCCCCCTCGGTGAAGTAGAAGGCGTACTCGTCGCCGACGCGGTCGATCGTCACGGCCTGGCTGGCGTACACCTGCTCGGACGCTTTGAACAGGGACGGCCCGACGACGATGGCTCCGGCCAGGACGGCGGCCGCGGCCAGGCCGAGCAGGGCGCGGTGAGCAGAGGGCATGAGCCGTCGCCGGGCCGGAATGCGCTCCAGCAAGACGATCTCCGCCAGCAGCGCGTCCGCCCCCGCGGTGGACGCCCGGCCGGCCAGGTCCTCATCCAGCACCCTGGCCCGGTCCTTGAAGATCTGGTCGTTGGTCACCGTGACTCCTTCTCGATGAGCGGCCGTGATGCGAAACGAGCGGCTGATGGGCGGGCCTTCTCCAGGGCCTTGGCGAAGCGCTTGCGGGCCCGGTGCAGGCGGATACGGGCGGCGTTGCGCGAGCAGTCCAGCACTGTGGCGATCTCGCCGGGGTCGAGCCCCTCCCAGAGAGTCAGGGCCAGCAACTCGCGATCGCTGTCGGCGAGCATGTCCATGGCCTCATCCACGCCGGGCTGCTCACTGCGGTGGGAGGGGGCGGTGTAGAGGTGTTCGATCTCGTCGGTGAGTTCGGTGTGCCGGGTGAGCCTGCGCCGCTCGCTGCGGCGGTGGTTGGCCAGGACCCGCCGGGCCACGCCGTACAGCCATAGCTTGCCGGCCTCACCGTCGGGGAGCTCGGTTATCCGCCGCCAGGCGATCACATAGGTCTCGGCCACAACGTCGGCGGCGTCCTCGGGAGAGGAACACCGCCGTACGGCGTATCCGAGGATCTGCTCATAGGTCCGCCGGTACACCGCCTCGAACCGGGACCGGTCGTCTTGTTCACTCACGCGTCATCCTCGTCAGACCTTCCGAACGCTGCGGGCTTTCAATTCCTACGTGTCCGCGGGCGACGGCAGAATTTCAGGCCAGGCATGAACAACTGAGCCGATCGGAGCGGGCGCTGCGCGGTGAGCAACTGGCGCAGCCGCCGGTCGTCATGGTGGCCTACGGCGCGACCGTGCGGGCTCAGGCGGAGATCCCGGCCGTGATCGTCGGCCAGGTCCAGGCGCTGGAAGATCAGGTGGAGGCGCATTTCGTGGCGCACCCGGACGCTGAGATCTACCTGTGCCAGCCGGGGCTGGGGAAGATTCCCGGTGCCCGGATGCCGGCCGAGTCCGGAGACGATGGTTGCGTCCACGGATGTGGTGTACGGGTTCCGCCGGTGGCGGGCGGCGACAGCAGTGCCCGTTCACCTCCGTTCCGGCTCAGGGGTGTCCATCTGTGCGGCGCCGCACGGGTGGAGCGGCCTCCGGCCACCCCACCTGCCCCGCTGCGCTTTTGACCTTCCACCCCGTACGGCGCCGCACAGATGAAGCGACTCCCGGTCACCCCACCCACCCCTCGCCGCGCTTTTGACCTTCGACCCCAATACGGCGCCGCGTCGTTTGACGGCGAACGACTCCGACGCCACCCCCGACCCATGCCCGAAGCCTGCCAGGCGCCGGCCGTGCCAGTGCAGCCGTGTCCACCCGGCTCGCGGCCATGGCGTACATGCCGGTGTTGACCTCGCGGAGAAGCGGAGAAACGGCGGGAGAAGGTGAAAGCGATGTGGAGGGAAAGCGATGTGGAGGGAAGAGGAGCTGGAAGCGGTCCGCGCCGCGGCGGGCTCAGCCGTTGACGAAGGTGAGGCTGGTCATGTCGTAGCGGGTGCCCGCGACCTGCTCGGGCGGGGCGGCGGCTTCGATGGCGGCGAGCTCCTCGGTGGACAGCTCGACGGCCAGGGCCGCGAGGTTCTCCTCCAGGTACCGCTGCCGCCGGGTGCCGGGGATCGGCACCACGTCGTCGCGGCGCCCGGCCCTGGCCCGCCGCTCGGTGTGCGCCGGCGAGATCGGTCCTGAAAAGGTGAATCCTTTCGCCGTGTGGGGGCCTCTTATGGAGTGGACGGTTATGCCGGGGGAGGAGACGCGGATGAGTGACACCATGATGCCGACTGTGCGGCAGGCACTCTTCAGGACTTCACGACGGCAAGGACATGGACGTGGCTGACCCCGGCTGGGCAAGCACGCAGCTCATCGAGGCCGCACAGGCTGGTGATCGCGAGTCGATCACCGCGGTGGTCCACGGTGCCCATTCTCACGTGCGACGCTTCGCGGAGCATCTTTGCGCGTCCCCGCAGGATGCCGAGGACGCCGCGCAGGAAGCGCTGATCATCCTCTATCGGAAGATCGGCTCACTGCGCGCCACCGGAGCGCTGGCATCGTGGATGTTCCGAATCGTCCGGAACGAATGTCTGCGCCGTGCCCGGCTGCTTTCCGACCGCTACGACGAGGCCGGTACCGGCCTGGCTACGTCGGCCGAGGACGAGGTCATCCGGCGTCTGGAAGCCGAGCTCGTCGCACAGGCGATCAGGGAGCTGCCGGACGTTCAGCGCAGAGTACTGATCATGCGGGATGTGCTGGGCTATCCGGGGCGGAGGGTCGCAGAGACGCTCGGCCTGAGCAACGCCGCGATGAAGTCCCAGCTGCACCGGGCCCGTGGCAGGGTCCGGCTCAGCCTGGACGGCAAGACCGGCGCCCCCGGCGGCCCGCCCGACCGCGGAGCCACCAGCGCCTGACCTGAGCAGACCGTATTCATTTTCCCAGCCCGAGTTCGAAGGAGAGTTCCGCCATGCTCGAAACCGGATCGCCCGCGCCCGACGTAGTGCTGGAAGACACCGACGGCAAGACCGTCCGCCTGTCCGACTACCAAGGCCGTCATGCCGTGCTGGTCTATTTCATGCGGGCGACGTCATGCCCGATCTGCGCCAGGCACGTCCAGGACCTCATCCAGCGCCGCGACGAGTTCGCGGCCGGCAACATCCAGGTGCTTGTCGCGGTTCCCGAGGACCGCCAAGCAGCGGCCGCGTGGAAGGCCAAGCGCCAGATCCCGTTCCCCGTGCTCATCGGCCGCCGCACCACCCCGCACGAAGTGGTCGGCCTGAGCAGAAAGGTCTTCGGCTCGATGCAGCAGTCGGGCAGCGTCCTCATCGATTCCCAGGGCATCGTCCGCCACGCCCACGGCGCCACCATGCCCACCAGCGCCTACGACAGGAAGGGAATCACCGCCGCCGTCCAGGCCCTCCGCACCGGTGGGTGATCTGCTTCAGGGCGATCTTTCGAGGGACCGGAGTCGATCAGGCGGTGGGGTCGTGGAGCGTGGTGAGCGCGACGGCCTGGATGTGTCGCCGAGCGCCGATCCGAGCCGGCCGATCAGGCCCGGCCGGGGGCGGAAACGCGGTGGGACGGGCACCTCGACGCCCGGCAGCGCGCGGGCCGGGCCACGATCGACGGCACCCAGCCCCCGTGCCCCCGGCACGCCCGCGGCGAGCAGCGGTACTCCGACGAAAGCGGCCGCCGTGGCGGCGGTCAGCAGCATGACGAGGAGGTAGATCAGGCCGGCGGCGGCCATCGGCGGCGACAGGGGGATCGTACGGCGCCGCCGACACGGTGGGAGCGCGTATGTGGGGCGGGGCTGGTCGGGCATCTCCCGGCGGCGGCCTCTGCCGCCGGGAACGCCTCATCGATCGAGTGGAAGGCGTGTGTGTACGGGCGAGAGCGTCCCCGCGGGGATGCGGTGCGCCGCCGTCGAGGTGCCGTTGAACCGGTCGGATCCAGGTGGAAAGAAGATCGCTCTTGATGGGGTCCCGGTAGCAATGAAGAAATTTTCAACGAAGTAGCGCCTGAACTGCGGTAATGGAGGAGTTGACCTCCTGTGGCGGGCTGATGATCACTGCCGCTACGTTCGTTCCGGTTTCATCCGGTACGGCACGTGGAGTGGTGCGTTGTCAGAGAAGATGTTCTCCGATGAGCAGTTGGAGCAGCTGCGCTCGTTCCCGGAGATCAGCGCAGATGAGTTGATCCGGTATTTCACGCCGACGGCGGCTGACGCGGCGTTCGTGAGTCCCGGCGGGCGGGGCCCTGTCGATCGGCTGGGCATGCTGGTCCAGCTCTGCACGCTGCTCGGCCGAGAAAGCACGTGAAGGAGACATCATGATCAATACGCGCCTAGCCCACCAGAATGTCCTGGTCACCGGAGGAGCCGGGAACATCGGGGCGGCGATCAGCCGAGCGTTCGCCGCGCAAGGCGCGCGCGTGGTGATCCACTACCTGGCCCAGGACGGCCCCGCTCCCGCGGACGCCGAATGGGCCCACATCACCCCCGCGGCCGGCGAGGCCGACAAGCTCGCCGACGAACTCGGCAACGGTTCCTTCGCCGTCAGCGCGGACCTGTCCGCACCGGACGCCGCCTCCCACCTGGTGGAAGAGGTCGTGGCTCGCGCCGGCTCGATCAACGTCCTGGTCAACAACGCCGCGCACTGCGAAACGCCCGACACTGTCGACACCTTGACCCAGGGCTCGCTGGAACGGCACTACCGGGTCAACGCCATCGCCCCAGCGCTGCTGACCGCCGAGGTGGCCCGCCTGCGCCGCGGCGACGACCCGCTGTGCGTCGTCAACATCACCACCGACGCCGCACGGGCGTTCCCCGGCCAGACCGGCTACGGGACGTCCAAGGCCGCGCTGGAGGCGCTCACCCGATCGGCCGCGCTGGACCTGGCGGCACGGGGCATCCGGGTGAACGCCGTTGCCCCGGGTCCCGTTCAGACCGGCTGGATCGGGGAGGATCTCATCGCCCAGGCGACGGCGATCGTGCCGATGGGTAGGGTCGGAGAGCCGGACGACATCGCCGACGCGGTGGTGTACCTGGCCTCCCACCAGGCCCGCTGGATCACTGGCCAAGTCCTGCAGGTCGCCGGCGGCCACGCACTCTGACCGTGCTCATGACGGCATGAGCGACAGCGATCGGTGAAGCGTCCGGGCCGGAGCCACGGCTGGGGATATGAGACCTCGTCCGCGCCTAGGCCGTGCCCGTGCCCGTGTCGCTGTTTCACAGGCGTTCGCCTATGCAACACCACCGCAGACCTTCGGCGTCCAGGACTTTCTCGCTCGGATTTTGTTTCATAGGTTGTTGCAAACCTTTGAACCTTTGAAACACCCACATGGAACGATCTGAGGGTGAGCGACGACGACTTCCTCCGAGTGGAAGCGGCCGACTGCCCGATCTCCTCCTGCGCCGCCCCGGCCGGGTCGCCGTGCCGGACCGGCAAGGGGAAGGTGGCCGTCCAGTAGGCCTTCGAGGAGGCTGAGTGCAGAAATTAGCGGTAGAGAGTTGATCTTCGTACCGGTTCGGTGACAGCGCCTGTTTGGGCAGGTCGCGGGGTTTGCGTTCCTTGGCCATGCCCTTCGAATTTCTCTCTGATGAGCAGATCGCCCGCTATGGCCGCTTCCCCGAGGAGCCCTCCACCGCAGAGCTGGAGCAGTTCTTCCGGCTGGATCGCAGTGCCTTGGATGCGCTGGCCACGAAACGGCGCCCGGCCACGAAGCTCGGCTGGGCCGTGCAGTGGGGCACGGTGCGCATGCTCGGGGTATTCCTGACCGACGACCCGCTGGCCGTGCCGCCGGAGGCGGTGGCGTTCGTCGCCGAGCAGCTCGACCTGGATCCGGCGCACTTGGCCGACTAGGGGGGCAGACCAAGTAAGCCGGAAAGGGCTAATAGCCGTTCCGGTGGTTGAGAGCTGATCTCAGTGCTGGTCTTCCAGTAGCGGGAGCCCGGTGTCTTCCCCCGGTGTGGCAGGCTCCGGCGTCGGTTCGGGACGGAAACCGAACGGACCGGCCTGTCCGGGCAACGTGACCCCGAGCTGGGCGGTGCCTTTGGCCCGGTAAGGAGTGCGGATCACCGGTTGCCTGCTTCCACCGCTCAGCGGTAACTACGCTCAGCGGTAACTAAAGGTGCGTTCTGAGCTAAAGACAGGCTGATCACGGAGTGCCACCCTCGTTTGAGAAGGCCCAACTGGCAGAACTCGAATGAATGGAGAGCGCGTGTCCAGGATCAAGCGCGGCCTCGCCTTCGCGGCGGTGGCCCTCACTCTCACAGCCGGCCCCGCCCTACTCACATCTGCACCGGCCACCGCTGCGACGGCCACCACCACGGCCACCGCAGAGGCGGCACTAGGCCACTACGAATTCGCGGGGAGATACGCGTCCTACGCCAATGGTTATGAAAGATGCCACCTAGATGGCCAGCGCTCTGCCCGCGCCTACCAGTGCCTGAGCAAGTATTATGAGAATGAAGGCTTTTTCTGGACCCTGTGGCTCTGGACAGCATGAGCAACGTGTCAGCAGGCCGTTACCGGGCTCTCACATCCGGCTAAAAGGCCCGGCGCTCGGGTCGGTGTCACCAGACGCAAAGTAGCTCAGCGTGAGATCTGACCAGACAGAATTTCAATTCTGTCTGGTTCCCGAGACGGCGTCTGACCAGGTCAGCGCAGCCAGACAACTGAGGGAACCAATCCGGCCCCACGCCGGGTATGGCTATCCACAGCCGAAACCTCGGCTTCCGGCTCCACCGCCTGGCCGGCCCTATTAGGGGTCCCGGTAGTAATGGCGCAGGATCCAACGGATATGCCTTTAACCTGCGCTTATGCAGAGGTCTCAGGCTGATAGGCCAGACCTGAGCCCTGTTGTCCATGCAGGCCAGAGGCATACCTGTTGGATTTCCGGCCGAAGCTACGGGGACCCCTTTCCAGGCGATGCCAACCGTTGCACGATCGTGGGCCGCCAATGGTGTCGCGTGATGATGCGGGCTGTACCGCGATCCACCTGCTGTATGGCCGCGGAGGGGCACTGCGGAACATGTCGAGCAGAACATGCGAGGCGTATTCTGCCCTCGGCAGCCTGCGCCTGCCCGCTCCGAGCCACGGTGGCCCACGTCCACGGTGGCAGCGAAGACAAGGTTCCCCGAATCGCGCAACAGCGTTCCGTCCGGGTCATCCACTTAGCCGCGGCGGGGCGGACGTGGGGCGTCCCGCGAGATGGAACACACGATGACCAGGAACCGCCGCCACAAGGCCGACCTCCGCGCCTACCAGGCCGTGACAGGCGCCCCGTACATGGTGGCCCGCCGTCAAATGGCCGAGATGATGCAGCAGCACCCCCTGCTCAACAGCTTCGGCATCGGTGTCTTCGACTGGCGCCGCAAGACGATCGAGCAGCGCCAGGCCGAGCTCGCCGCCGGCCGCGAGAGGCTGGCCAACGCCGAGGCCACCGTGCTGGAGACCGCGGTGTGGCTGCGCGAGAACATCAGGCCGATCAAGGCGCCCACCGTCGGCAGCTACGGCATGAAGCACGTGATGGAACACGCGACCGGCAAGTACGTCGCCAACGGCGAGTTCATCGCCGCCGCCCTCATCGCTGGCTACACCTTCAAGTACGTCCAGCCGAACGTGCTGTTCGGCATGAGCGCCCGGGACGTGCAACGGCTGAGCTAGCCCCCCATCGCAAGCCATCGCCGAAGACGACGGCGGTCGCTTGCAGCGGCCGTCGTCGGGCGCGGCCGCGCCCGAGTCCTGGGGGTCCCCGTAGCTTCGGCTGGAAATCCAACAGGTATGCCTCTGGCCTGCATGGACAACAGGGCTCAGGTCTGGCCCATCAGCCTGAGACCTCTGCATAAGCGCAGGTGAAAGGCATATCCGTTGGATCCTGCGCCATTACTACCGGGACCCCTTGATGTGGCGCGGTTGCCGGCCACCGATCCTGATCGCCGGATCGGGAGCGTGCCGCACGTTCCCGGTGGCCCCGGAGCCAGGGGATCGATGATCCGGAGCCGGCTCCGAGCCGTACGGAGGTCAGTCCTCGGAGAAGGAGATCAGCGTCAGGACCCGGCAGGGGGCGGCGCCGGTGGTGTAGACGTGGTCGGACTCCGAGGCGAACCGCAGGGCGTCGCCCGCGGTGAGGGTCACCGACCACTCCTCGGTCTCGACGGTCACCTCGCCCTCGACGACGTAGGCGTGCTCCACCGATCCCCGCCCGTGCGAGCTCTTGGCGCTGCGGGTGCCTGCCGGGATGTCGCCCTCGGCCAGCTCGAAGCGGCGCCGGTCCGGAGCGGCGAACAGGGTCCGGATCGCGGTGTCGCCGACCGCCAGGGGGACGCTCTCGCTCCTGCGGATCACCTCGGGCCCCACCAGGTGTATCCGGGTCAGCTCGCCGAAGGTCAGCTCCAGCGAGGTCGCCAGCCGCGACAGCACCTCCACCGTGGGGTTGGCCACGCCGCGCTCGACCTGGGAGATCAGCGCCTTGCTCACCCCGGTCAGCTCGGCCAGCTCGCGGACGCTGAGGCCGCGGCCCAGACGGGCGCGGCGCAGGTTGGCGGCGATCGCGCCGCGCACGCCCGCCGCCTCGGAGGGGGACGGGACCATGCCGACGGTGATGCCGTTCTCGCTCCGCACGCGCGTCCCCTCTCCCCGGTCCCGACCGGTCCAATGATGCAGCAGGTCAGCCGATCAGGGCGAGGCGGTGGGCGGCCGCGGCGGCCTCGCCCCGGGTGGAGACGCCGAGTTTGCCCAGGATGTTGGAGACGTGGACGCTCACCGTCTTGGCCGAGATGAACAGTTCGGCGGCGATGTCGCGGTTCGACCGCCCCTGGGTGACCAGCCGGAGCACCTCCTGCTCGCGCGGGGTCAGCGGCGGGGGCAGCGAGGAGGGCGGCGCGGCCGGCAGGAGCGACGCGCTCGGAGCCGTCTCCTCCGTCAACGTCACCCCGACCCTGCGGGCCAGGGACTCGATCTCGGTGATCAGGGGCGGGGTCGACAGCGCGAGGGCGATCGGGTAGGCCGTGCGCAGCCGTACGGCGGCGCCCTCGCGGTCACCCGCGCCGGCCGCCGCCCGTCCCGCCTGGAGCAGCGACCTGGCGCGCAGGAAGGGGCGCCCCAGCCGCTCCCAGGCGGTGGCCGCGGCGTCGTGGTCGCGGTTGAGGCAGAACCGGTAGGCCTCGGCCACGGGGCTGTCCACGCTCATCGCGGACCCCGTCTCCTCGATCTGGGCGCGCAGCGCCGCCGCCCGCTCGGGTGCGAACGTCTCGGTGGCCTCGCAGACCCCCGACAGCAGGGCGAGCATCCGCCAGCCCAGCATGGGCTTGCTCATGATCCGTGCCGTGCTGACGACCTCCTCGGCCACCTCCAGCGCGGCCAGCGGCTCGCCGTTCAGCATGTGCAGGCCCATTTTGAGCCGGGCGTTGGCCGCGAGTTCCTGGGTGAACTCCTCGCGGCCGCCGAAGGCGTCCACCTCCGTCAGGACGGACTTGATCACGTCCGTCTCGCCGCGCGCGGCCGCCACGTCCGCGCGGATCCGGCGCAGGTGGTGCCGGGTACGCAAGGTCGGGTCCATGGTGAGTGCCCGCTCGGCCACCTCGGCCGCCTCGGCGAACCGGCCCAGCGCCTCCAGCGCCTCCGCGCGGTTGTTGGCGATGAACGTCCCCGAGATGCGGAAGCGGCCGTATTTCCTGGCCAGCAGCTCGCCTTCGAGGGCCAGCTCGATCGCCTCGGCCGAGCGGCCCATGTTGTTGAGCGCGTCCACGTTGTTGCTCATGGCGCGGAGGATGATGCGGCCGGAGCCGACCCGCTCGCCGATCGCCTGGGCGGTGGAGTTGACGGCGATCGTCTCGTCGAGGCATCCGGCGATCGAGTGGCCCAGGGCGAGGTTGAGCAGCAGGTCGGCCTCCAGGCACTCGTCGCCGTGCTCGCGGGCGATCTCCAGTGCCTCCTCGGTGAGCGCGGTCCCCTCGGCCACCTCGCCGCTGAACGCCAGGAAGGAGCCCAGCTTGGACAGCACGTGGGCGCGCTCCGGCCCCGGCTGGGGGACGAGCCGTTCGGCGTAGCGGAGGTCGTCGAGCGCGCCGGGCTTCCGCTTGGACATCTTGAACTGCGCCCGCCGTACGAGCAGCTCGGCCACCCGCGCGGGGTCGGTCTCCTCGTCGAGCTCCTCCAGCGCGGCCTTGACGAACCGGGTGCCCCGCTCGATCTCGCCGCAGGCGTGGGCGGCCTCCGAGGCCTGCTCCAGGACCGTGGTGTGGTCCGCGCCGATCCGCTCCGCGGCGTCGGGGACCTTGCCCCACAGCGTGAGCACCCGCTCAAGCAGCTGCAGCTTCTCGTTGTAGGCGAAGGTCTTGGCCGCCTTGCCCGCTGCCTCCCAGGCGGAGACGAGGGCCCAGAGGTCGTCGCGGGCGGAGTACCAGTGGTGGGCGATCTCGATGGCGGCCCGGCCGTGCGGGACCAGCGTGCGGTCCCTGCCGATCTCCTCGGCGAAGCGGGCGTGCAGCCGCACGTGCTCGCCGGGCAGGAGCTCGTCGTGTACGGCCTCGCGGATCAGTGAGTGCCGGAAGGCGTAGGCGCGGCCGTCGGCGACCTGCAGGACATTGGACGCGATGGCGGGCCGGAGGGCGTCCTCCAGGTCCACGTCGGACAGCCGGCTGACCGCGGCGAGCAGGTCGTGGCCCACCCGGATCCCGCCGGCGGCGGCGATGCGCAGCATCCGCTGGGTCTCGTCGGGGAGCTGCTCGACGGAGCCGATGATCAGGTCGTGCAGGGATTCGGGGAAGGAGCATTCGGCCCCGCACTCGACGAGAGCCTCGACGAACAGCGGGATGCCCTCGCTGCGCTGGAAGACCTTGCCGACCCGGGCGAACTCGGGGGCCGTGCCGAGGATGCCGGCCATCTGGGCGGCCACCTCGTCATGGGTGAGCCGGGGCAGGTCCAGCCGGAGGACTCCCTCCAGCCGGCCGAGCTCGGCGAGCACCGGCCGGAGCGGGTGCTGGCGGTGCAGGTCGTCGGACCGGTAGGTGAGGATCATCAGGACCGGCGCGGTGCGCAGGTTCCGGCTGAGGAAGGCGATCAGGTCGCGGCTGGAGCGGTCGGCCCAGTGGATGTCCTCGATGACCAGGATCACCGGGCGGCGTTCGGCCAGCCGTTCCAGCAGGTTGAGGATCTGCTCGAAGAGCCGCGCGCGGGCGGTGTCGGTCTCCGCGTCGCCGCTCGGTTCGCCGAATTCGGGCAGCAGCCGGGCCAGGTCACGTGCCGCGCCGTCGGGCAGCAGGGCCGCGACCTCCTCGGCGCCGTACTCGCGGACGAGCTGGCGGATCGCCGCGGTGAAGGGCGCGTAGGCGAGGCCTTCCGCGGAGAGTTCGACGCAGCCGCCGATGAGCACGTGCGCTCCGTCGCCCGAGGCTCGCTCGGCGAAGCACCCGATCAGCCGGGTCTTGCCGACTCCGGCCTCGCCGCCGAGCAGTACGGCCGCGGCCGCGTTGTTGCGCGCCTGCTCGAAGGCCTCGGTCAGGCCCGCGAGCTCCGCCTCCCGCCCTACGAAGACGGGGCTTACCGCTCGACCCAACATGTCGTCCAGCATGTCATGCCTTATGTGTAGCTATCGCCCTATTTATCGTTGAGCGAAAGGGACTACGGCGCCTGAGAGGCCCGGCCGGACGGGAGGTGACGGCCGGGCTCTCGTGACGGGGTCATGCCGCGCTGAACTTGCCGAAGAACCCCCGGCGGCGCTCGCCCTGGGAGCGCACCTTCCTGGCGGCCTGTACCTGGCGGGCGCGGCGGTGGTTGTCCGCCTCCTCGCGGAGCTCGGCGGTGCGGTTGATGATCATCTGGAGGTGGAGCTCGGGACCCATTTAGGGTTCCTCCTTGAGGTGGTGCGGTGCGATTTCCTTACATCCTCAAGATTCCTCCTAAGGCCCCCACCCCCACATCGGACGGATGCCTTATCTGCCGGCCGCCCATGGCCCAGGACTACCTAGATCGCGCCCTTCCACCGCCTTAGGAGCTGTTTGGGGTTTGGATCTAGGTGAGGTCCGGTGGTGAGCCGGCCGCGGCTGATAGAACTCGGATGTGGCGCGCTTTGATGTGACGGATGCCGAGTGGGCGTTGATCGAACCGTATCTGCCGGTAGCAGCCACCGGGCCGCTGCCGCGGCGGGTGCGTGATCAGTTCAACGGAATCCTGTGGCGCTTTCGCACCGGATCCGGCTGGCGTGATGTCCCGGAACGCTATGGGCCGTGGTCCACGCTCTACTCCCGGTTCAACGGCTGGGCCAAAGCCGGGGTGTTCCAGACTCTGATGGACGCGCTGATCGCCGAGGCCGCCTCGCGCGGGCAGGTCGGGTTGGAGCTGGTCAGCGTGGACTCAACAATCGTGCGGGCGCATCAGGAGTCGGCCGGACTGGCGGTCGCCGGGGAGAGTCTGGATGCGCTGGAGCAGGCGCTGACCGAGGAAAAGGGGGCTCCGCTTGCACAGCAGCCGCCGGTGCTGCGGGTGATGCGCCGCAGGTCGCACCCGGCGCGGACGCGTCGCCCGCGCCGAATCGTGCTGCCACGCGGCGTCGCCGCGAGGCCCGGGCCAAGGCTGCCGGGCTTGGCCGATCCCGAGGCGGACTGAGCAGCAAGGTCCATGCCGCGGTTGACGCCGCCGGGCTACCGCTGGCTTTCGTGCTCACGCCCGGCCAAGCCGCCGACTGCCCGCGGTTCATCACCGTCTTGGACAAGATTCGCATCCCCGGTCCGATCGGCCGGCCCCGCACCCGGCCGGGTGCGGTCGCCGCGGACAAGGCGTACTCGTCCCGCGCCAACCGCTCCTACCTGAGGAAACGCCGCGTCAAGGCAGTCATCCCAGAAAAGAAGGACCAGGCCGCCAACCGCAAGAAGAAAGGCAGCCGGGGCGGCCGACCCATCAGCCACGACACCGATCTCTACAAGGAGCGCAACACCGTTGAACGCTGCTTCCAGAAGATCAAGACATGGCGTGGTCTGGCGACCCGCTATGACAAAGCCCCGGAAAGCTACGAGGCTGGACTCTACCTTCGAGGGTCGGTCATGTGGCTGAAGCTCCTCACTTCAGCCACATGATCCGAACCCCAAACAGCTCCTAGACGTGCTGTGACGTGCCCCAGGAGGGGTCTGAGGCGTGTCCCGCGAGGGCGCCGGCGGCCTCGCGGCCCGGTGCCGGAGGCCTTCCCGGCCGCCGCCGGCGGGCACTCGCACCGCTCCCGCAGGCCCTCCCGGCCGGGCGGGCCGCGCCCGGTGCGGGCGCCCGCCGGCGCGGTGGGACGTCGTACGGCCATGCCCGCCGCTGAACTCGGCGAATGTTGACGAAAACGAGTGAGGGTACTGGGCAGCGTCCAGTTTGGAACTAATCACACCAGTCGGCATTCTGGAGAGGTGTCAACTATGACTACTTCGCTCGCCGACGTGGCCGCATCCAACGTCACGCTGCGGGCTTTCCTGCACGGCCTGCCCGGTGTCGACCGTGTGGGCGCCGACCAGCGGGCTGCGACGCTCGGCACCCGATCCATCAAGACGACGGCCAAGGCGGAGGCCATCGACCTGGCGATCCGCATGGTGGACCTGACGACCCTCGAAGGCGCCGACACGCCGGGCAAGGTCCGCGCGATGTGCGCCAAGGCGGTCCGCCCCGACCCCGGTGACCCGACGGTGCCCAAGGTGGCCGCGGTCTGCGTCTACCCCGACCTGGTGGCCCAGGCCGTCGGCGCACTCGCCGGGTCCGGCGTGAAGGTGGCCAGCGTCGCGACCGCGTTCCCCAGCGGCCGCTCGTCCCTGGACGTCAAGGTCGCCGACACCGCGTTCGCGGTGGCGGCCGGGGCCGACGAGATCGACATGGTGATCGACCGGGGCGCGTTCCTCGCGGGCGACTACATGAAGGTCTTCGAGGAGATCTCCGCGATCAAGGCCGCCTGTGGTCGTGCCGGAGGCGCGCCCGGAGACAAGCAAGGTGCGCACCTGAAGGTGATCCTGGAGACCGGCGAGCTGTCGACCTACGACAACGTACGGCGTGCCTCCTGGCTGGCCATGCTGGCCGGTGGCGACTTCATCAAGACCTCCACGGGCAAGGTGCAGCCCGCCGCGACCCTCCCCGTGACGCTGGTCATGCTGGAGGCGGTCCGTGACTTCCTCGCGATGACCGGCCGCAAGGTCGGCGTGAAGCCCGCGGGCGGCATCCGGACCACCAAGGACGCCATCAAGATGCTCGTCCTGGTCAACGAGACCGTCGGCGAGGGCTGGCTGACCCCCGACTGGTTCCGCCTCGGCGCGTCCACCCTGCTCAACGATCTGCTGATGCAGCGTCAGAAGATGGCCACCGGCCGGTACGCGGGTCCCGACTACTTCACCCTGGACTGATCGATGTTCGAATACGCACCGGCCCCCGAATCCCGCGACGTCGTCGACATCAAGCCGTCCTACGGCCTGTTCATCGGTGGCGAGTTCGCCGACGGGACGGGCACGTCCCTCAAGACCGTCAACCCCGCGTCCGAGGAGGTCCTGGCCGAGGTGGCCGTCGCCTCCGCCGACGACGTCGACCGGGCCGTCCGGGCCGCGCGCGAGGCGTTCGGCACCTGGTCGGCGATGCCCGGCTCCGAGCGGGCGAAATACCTGTTCCGGATCGCCCGCATCATCCAGGAGCGCTCGCGCGAGCTGGCCGTGCTGGAGACGCTGGACAACGGAAAGCCGATCCGCGAGTCCCGAGACGTGGACCTGCCGCTGGTCGCCGCGCACTTCTTCTACTACGCGGGGTGGGCCGACAAGCTCCAGCACGCCGGGTACGGCGCGGACCCCCGGCCGCTCGGCGTCGCCGGCCAGGTCATCCCGTGGAACTTCCCGCTGCTCATGCTCGCCTGGAAGATCGCTCCCGCGCTGGCAGCCGGCAACACGGTCGTCCTCAAGCCGGCCGAGACCACCCCGCTGACCGCGCTGCTGTTCGCGGAGATCTGCCGGCAGGCCGACCTTCCGCCCGGCGTGGTCAACATCGTGACCGGCGCGGGCGAGACCGGCGCGGCCCTGGTCAACCACCCCGGCGTCGACAAGGTCGCCTTCACCGGTTCCACCGAGGTCGGCCGCCTGATCGCCCGCTCCGTCGCGGGGACGGGCAAGAAGGTCACCCTGGAGCTCGGCGGCAAGGCCGCCAACATCGTGTTCGACGACGCCGCGCTCGACCAGGCCGTCGAGGGCATCGTCAACGGGATCTTCTTCAACCAGGGGCACGTCTGCTGCGCGGGCTCCCGGCTGCTGGTCCAGGAGTCGATCGCGGAGGAGCTGCTCGACGCGCTGAAGCGCCGGCTCGGCACGCTCCGCCTGGGCGACCCGCTGGACAAGAACACCGACATCGGCGCGATCAACTCCGCCGCCCAGCTCGCCAAGATCCGCGAGCTGTCGGATCTGGGAGAGGCGGAGGGCGCCGAGCGCTGGTCGCCGGTGTGCCCGCTGCCGGACAAGGGCTTCTGGTTCCCGCCGACGATCTTCACCGGCGTCGCCCAGTCGCACCGGATCGCCCGCGAGGAGGTCTTCGGCCCGGTCCTGTCCGTGCTGACCTTCCGCACCCCGGCCGAGGCGGTCGAGAAGGCCAACAACACCCCGTTCGGCCTGTCGGCGGGTGTGTGGACGGAGAAGGGCTCGCGCATCCTGTGGATGGCGGACAGGCTCCGCGCCGGCGTCGTCTGGGCCAACACCTTCAACAAGTTCGACCCCACCTCCCCGTTCGGCGGCTACAAGGAGTCCGGCTACGGCAGAGAGGGCGGACGTCACGGGTTGGAGGCGTATCTCGATGTGTGACCATCGCAAGGCCAAGCGCCGCGACCGCCGGGCCCAGAGCACCCGGGGCCACGACTTCGCCCGCGCAGGCCGTCCGGTGCTGCGGGGCTGGTTCGCCCACCGGTGCGGGGTGAGCCGCTGCGGTCAGATCTTCGTACCGGCACGGCTGGCACAGCAGGAGAGCATGTGGAGAGGGCGGGGAGATGAGTAAGGCGGAGCGGCCGGGTGGCCGCGAGCCCGTACGGCTGGCCGTGCGCAAGACCTACAAGCTGTACATCGGCGGGGCGTTCCCGCGTTCGGAGAGCGGAAGGTCCTATGTCGTGACCTCGTCCAAGGGCGAGTTCCTGGCCAACGCGTCCAAGGCCTCCCGCAAGGACGCCCGTGACGCGGTCTCCGCCGCCCGCAAGGCCTTCGGAGGCTGGTCCGGTGCCACGCCGTACAACCGGGGGCAGATCCTCTACCGCGTCGCCGAGATGCTGGAGAGCCGCCGGGCGCAGTTCGTCGCCGAGCTGACCGAGGCGGGGACGAAGAAGGCCGGGGACATCGTGGACACGGCCGTCGACCGGCTGGTCTGGTACGCCGGCTGGGCCGACAAGATCGCCGCGGTGGCCGGGTCCGCCAACCCGGTCGCCGGGCCGTACTTCAACGTCTCCTCGCCGGAGCCGACCGGCGTGGTCGCGGTGGTCGCCCCGGACGAGCCGCTGCTCGGCCTCGTCTCGGTGATCGCCCCGGTGATCGTCACGGGCAACACCTGCGTCGTGATCGCCGGCGAGCGGGCTCCGCTGCCGGCCATCACGCTGGCCGAGGTGCTGGCCACCTCCGACCTTCCCGGTGGTGTGGTCAACGTCCTCACCGGCTCGGTCAAGGAGATCGCTCCCTGGCTGGCCGCGCACATGGACGTCAACGCCATCGACCTCACCGGCGTCACCGACGCGGATCTGGCGGTCGCGTGCGAGGAGGCGGCGGCGGAGAACCTCAAGCGGGTCCTGCGCCCCGCCGCGACCGACTGGTCGGCCGACCCCGGCACCAAGCGCCTGACGGCCTTCCTGGAGACCAAGACCGTCTGGCATCCCACCGGTCTCTGACCCGCTGTGCCGGTGCGGGGGGTCCGCCCTCCGCACCGGCCCCGCGGCGCGGCCCGCCGGGGCCCCTCGACCGGTCAGTCGAGCGGGGCGTGGCGGAGCCAGGGGTGGGCGCTCTCCAGCTGGGCGGCCAGGGCCAGGAGCTGGGACTCGCCACCCGGTGCGGCGACGAGCTGGACGCCGATGGGCATGCCGGTGGAGTGCCAGCCGTACGGAACGGTCATCGCGGGCCAGCCGGCCATGTTCCAGGCCCCGGTGGCGGGGGCGTACGTCACGTTGGTGCGGATGTTCGCCAGCAGCCCGCGGCGGCCCCAGCGCTCGGCGGGCGGGGGGACGGTGGCGAGCGTCGGGGTGATGAGCACGTCGGCGTTGCCGAACCACTGGTCGGCGCCGTGGGCGCGCCATCGGTCCCGGCCCGCCGAGCCGTCCAGCCTGAGCCTGGTGAGCAGCCGGCCCATCCTCGCCAGTGACCTGGTGCGGCGCTCCAGCCTGCGCGGGTCGAGCCCCTCGACGTCCTCTCCGGCGCACGCCAGCCAGGTGGCGATCGTGGCGGAGCCGAGCCAGCCGGGCATCCGCGCGCCGTGCTCCACCACGGTGTGCCCCGCGGCGCCGAGGGTGTCGGCCGCCTCCACCACCGCTCTCTGGAACTCGGCGTCCACCGTCAACCCCGGCGGCAGCGGCGCCGGAGCCACCGCGATCCGCAGTCTCACCGGCTCCGCCGGGGTGAGGCCGCCCGGATAGTCGTCGATGGCGCTGCCGACTTCGAGGGACTCGCTCTCACCGGGTGTCGCCAGTGACATGTCGCCCGCCATCACCGCCAACGCCAGGGCGAGGTCGGTCACCGTCGTGGCGAGCGGGCCGTTCTCCGACATCCCGCGCCAGCCGTGTTCGGGCGGCGGGACCACCTCGTGGCCCGGCTTGATCGAGACGAGCCCGCAGCAGGCGGCCGGGATGCGCAGCGAGCCGAGCCCGTCGTTGCCGTGGGCCAGCGGGACCATCCCCGAGGCCACGGCCGCCGCGCTCCCGCCCGACGACCCGCCCGGGGTGCGCCTCAGGTCCCAGGGGTTGCGGGTCACGCCGTACACGCTGTCGGAGAACCCCGCCAGGCACAGCTCCGGCACGTTGGTGATCCCCACGACCACCGCGCCCGCCGCCCTGAGCCTGGCCACCACCGGGTGGTCCTCGGCCGCGGCGGTGCTCGGCGTCGCCGCGGACCCGTTGCGCGTCGCCTCGCCCCGGATCGCAACATTGTCCTTGATCGCGACCGGAACCCCGGCGAGCGGCAGCCCGGCCAGGTCCCCCCGTCCCTGCACGGCCCGCGCCTCGGCGAGCGCCCGCTCGGCGCGGACCTTGCGGAACGCCCCGATGCGACCGTCATACTTGGCGATCACCTGCAGGTGCTCCTCGACGACCGCCGGCGCGGTCGCCTTCCCCCGTCGCACGGCTTCCGCGATCTCCGCTGCGGACTTTCCCACCCACGACATGAACCGAGTGTGGTCCGGCGAGTGCGTCAGCGGAAGCTTCTCACATCTCAATCAGATGACTTGTCCGGCTCATCGGTGTTATCCCGCTCCGCGGTGCCCGGCCCGGCGTCGTTCCGCTCCGCCCGCCTGAGATCGCGGCCCGCTCCCCTGAGGGCCAGGCGCAGGGCGTACTCAAGCTGGGCGTTGACGCTCCGCAGGTCGTCGGCCGCCCACTTGGCGATCGCCTCGTAGACGGCCGGATCGAGCCTGAGCAGGATCTTTTTGCGCTCAGCCATACAGACTGCCGGCGTTGACCACCGGCTGCGTCGCCCGGTCACCGCACAGGACGACCAGGAGGTTGGACACCATCTGCGCCTTGCGCTCCTCGTCGAGCTCCACGACGCCCTCCTCGGCCAGCCTCGTCAGCGCGAGCTGGACCATGCCCACCGCGCCCGCGACGATCTGGGTGCGCGCCGCGACGACCTGGGTGGCCTGCTGGCGGACCAGCATCGCCTGGGCGATCTCCGGCGCGTAGGCGAGGTGGGTGATCCGGGCCTCCAGCACCTCCACCCCGGCCAGCTGGGTGCGGTCGCTCAGCTCGGTGGTGAGCTCGGCCGCCACCTCGGCGCCGTCGCGCAGGCTCGTACGGCCTTCCTCGTGGGCGTCGTAAGGGTGGCTGGTGGCCAGATGCCGGACGGCCGCCTCGGACTGGATCGCCACATACTCCTCGTAATCGTCGACGGAGAACGCGGCCGTGGCGGTGTCGATCACCTTGTAGACGACGACAGCCGCGATCTCCACGGGGTTGCCGTCGGCGTCGTTCACCTTGAGCTTGGCCGTCTCGAAGTTGCGCACCCGGAGTGTGATCCGCCGCTTGGTGGTGAACGGTAGCACCCACAGGAAGCCCGCGTCGCTCACCGACCCGACGTAGCGGCCGAGGAACTGGACGACCTTCGCCTCGTTCGGGTTGATCACCACGAAGCCGGTGGCCACGACGACCGCGATGACCCCCCACACGATCGCGGCGATGGAGAGCAGCGCCACGCCGCCCGCCTGCGCGGCCGCGGCCGCGGCGATCCCGAGGGCCAGCAGCCCCGCCAGAACGGCGAACCCGTTCGCCCGGAAAGCACGTCGTTCCATGAGTCCCGCCTCTGCTATCGAAGTGATATCACTACGATAGCCCACCATGGGTGATCGCGCGCAACCCCGAAGTGATGTCCGGGCCGGAGCGCCGGGACGGCGTCCGGGCCGGCGCGCGCAAGTCATGGCCCGCCGGCTCGCAAGTGAACCCCAAGCGCCGGATCGCAGACTCGGGGGTATGTGGTTCCTCGATCGCACGGCGCGCCAGTTGCGCCGTCACCCCGCCCTGCTCACCCGCCGCCCACCCGACCTCGACAGGCTGGAGGCCCTGCTCCGCCGGTACGATCCCGGCCTCACGAGGTCAGGCGACTGGTTCGAGGCCAGGGGAATCCGGGTGCGCTGCACCGAGCTCACCGACAGACAGACCGCCCTCGCGGGCGTCCCCGCCGACCGGCGCGGGGCGATCATCGCCAGGAACGAGCTGAGGCCGGCGGCCTGCCTCCTGCTCAACGGCCTCGCGAGCCGTCTCGGCGGCGCGCTGTACCCGCCGCAGGAGCACGACAACCACGTGGACGTCGAGGTGCGCATCGGCAGGGGCCACCCGCTCGGCTGCGAGCGGGTGGCCGAGCTGCTCCGCCCGGACCTCGGCGAGCGCACCATCCGCCACGACCACGACCTCGGCCTCTGCCACATCGACGGCAAGGCGGGAGACCCCATCCAGGTCACCTACGACTACCCGCCCCCCGGATGGGAGGGGGAGCTCCCCGACCACTCGGTCGACCTGGGGATCGACGGCGGCGACCCGCACCGCTCCGACGTGGAGGTCGTCTACAAGGCCGCCAGGTCCCTGGCGGCCGCCGTCGGCGGCACCGTGTACTCGATGGACCTCCCCGTCACGCGGATCGAGGATGTCATCCCCACCGCGGACCGCCTGGACCCGCCGCCGCGGGCTCAGCGGCGGGGGTTGGTACGGCGGGTGGCGACGGCCGACAGCGGGTCCTCGGGCCAGGGGTGCTTGGGATAGCGGCCCCGGAGCTCGGCGCGGACCGACCGGTAGCCCTCGCCGCGCCAGAAGGAGGCCAGGTCGGCGGTGACCGCCGCCGGGCGCCCCGCCGGGGAGAGCAGGTGGATCACCAGCGGCACCCCGGCCACGCGCGGGGCCTCGTCCCAGCCGAACAGCTCCTGCAGCTTGGCGGCCAGAACCGGCTGGTCGCCGGAGTAGTCGATCCTGATCCGCGATCCGCTGGGGACCTCGATCCGTTCGGGGGCCGTGTCCGCCAGGCGGGCGCTCCACGGGACCAGGCGGTGCAGCGCCGAGGTCACGTCGAGGCGTTCCAGGTCGGACCGGCGGCGGACCCGGGACAGCTCGGGCTCCAGCCACAGGTCGGCCGCGCCGATCAGGGCGTCGTCGTCCGTCGCCGGCCAGGGGTCGCCGAGCGCGCGGTGGCAGAAGGCCAGGCGCTCGCGCAGGGCGACGGCCTCGGGGGTCCAGCGCAGGACCGCCAGGCCCTCGGTGCGCAGCCCCTCCAGGACGGCGGGCCTGACATCGGCGTCCCGGAGCCGGGCCGAGGACAGCTCGATGGCGCCGAGGCGTTCCACCCGGCGAGCCGAGACGTCACCGCGCCGCTCACCCGGCGGGACCCGCCACACCACCTCCTCGCCGGAGCCGTACAGGGGCGCGGCGGCGAGCCTGGCGATCTCCTCGTCGATCACGACGGCCTGCCTGACGCGGGCCGACGCCGACCCCGCCGGCCGGTCCGCCACCGCGACGGCCAGCCATTCCGCGCTCGCCAGCCGTGACCCCTGGGGGAGCTCCGCCGCGGTTCCCGACGCCATCAGGTAGGAGCCGCCCCGCCGCCGGGCCACCCGCTCCGGGTAGGCCAGCGCCACGACCAGCCCGGCCACGGCGTCGTCGCCCGGCTCCGGCCCCCGGTCCCGTCCGGCCGGCGGGGGAGACACCCCCGCGCTCCCGTCCCGGCCGCCCGGCGCGGGAGCCGGACGAGGCCGCCCGCCCTGTCCGGCCGGTGCGGGAGCCGGACGAGGCCGCCCGTCCTGTCCGGCCGGCGGGGGAGTCCGGCCCTCGCGGGGAACGGCCTGCGCCAGCCGCCTGGTCTCCCGGCGCCAGCGCGCGGAGAAACCGTCGTCGCCCCGCCGGGCGGAACGCCAGACGGCGACCAGGTCGTCACCGGCGTCCCTGGGGAGCTGCTCGGACAGCAGCGCCACCACCTCGGCGGCCCGGGGGCCGACGTCGATCAGGGCGCGGGCCAGGCGGGGGTGGACCCCGGCCCCGGCCATCCGCCGCCCCCGGGCGGTGACCCGCCCGTCGAGGGCGCCCAGGTCGTGCAGGGTCCGTCGCGCCGCGTCCATCGCGGCGGGCGGCGGCGGGTCGAGCAGGGCCAGGCCGGTGGCGGCGGGATCACCCCAGCAGGCGGCCTGGAGGGCGAAGCCGGTCAGGTCGGCGAGGGCGATCTCGGGCTGGGCGTGTTCGGGGAGCCGGTCGTGTTCGGCCTGCGACCAGCACCGGTAGACGACCCCCGGGGCCTCGCGCCCCGCCCGGCCGGCGCGCTGGACGGCGGAGGCCTTGGACGCGCGGACGGTGGTGAGCGAGCCGAGCCCCCGGGCGTGGTCGGTGCGGGGCTCCCGGGCGAGGCCGGAGTCGACCACGATCCGCACGCCGGGGACGGTCAGGCTCGACTCGGCGACCGAGGTGGCGAGCACGACCCGGCGGTTCTCACCGGGCGAGAGCACGGCGTCCTGCACGCGGGCCGGGGCCTGGCCGTGGACCTGCAGGACGTCGACGCCGTGAAGCATCGCGGCCACCCTGCCGATCTCGCCCACCCCCGGCAGGAAGCACAGCACGTCCCCTCCGTGCTCGCCCAGCGCGCGCCGTACGACATCGGCGACGTGGGACAGGAACGCCGGGTCCACCCGCAGGCCGCGCGGGGGCGTCACCGGCCTGGCGGGCGGCGCCCAGACGGGCGTGACCGGGTGCATGGCACCAGAGGCGTGCACGATCGGCGCGTCCGGCAGGGGTACGGCGGTCGCCGGGTGGTCGCCGGCCGCGCCGGAGCCGAGCAGCCGGGCCCAGGGCGCGGCGTCGGCGGTGGCGGAGGTGGCGATGAGCCGCAGGTCGGGACGGAGGGTGGCGCGGACGTCGAGGAGGAAGGCCAGGGCGGTGTCGGCGTCCAGGTGGCGTTCGTGGCACTCGTCCAGCAGCACCGCGTCCACGCCGTCGAGCTCGGCGTCGCGCTGGAGCCGCTGGAGGAGGACTCCGGTGGTGACGACCTCGACGACCGTTTCCGGGCCGGCCCTGCGCTCGCCGCGGACCGTGAACCCGACCTCCGCGCCCACCTCCGACTCCAGCAGCCACGCCATCCGCCGGGCCGCCGCCCGCACCGCCATCCGGCGAGGCTCGGCCACGATCACCCGTTTCGGGGCCGAGCCGTCGAGGAGCCCGGCCAGCGCGAGCGGGACGAGCGTGGTCTTGCCCGTGCCGGGTGGCGCGGTGAGCACGGCGACGCCACGCTCGTCCAGGGCCGCGAGCAGCTCGGGCAGAACGTGGCGGACGGGGAGGCCTGACCAGTCGGAACGCACCCGGCCAGTCTCCCCGAGCCCGGTGACCGGCGCGGACGGGGGGCCGGATCTCATGCGGCCCGGCCCGTCAGCCCGTCGCCCGCCGTACGGCATAGCCGCCGACGGCGGGCTCCAGCAGGTCGAAGACCTGGCGGGCGGATTCGGCGACGGCGGCGGCGATCTCCTGGTTGCTCCGGCCGTCGAGGGTGTGGCGCTGCACCTCGGTGAAGAGCACGCGGTGGGCGCCGCCGAGCTGGGTCGCCACCGCGCGCGGGAGGATGTCGTACGGCTCGGCTCCGGTCTCGGCGGCCAGGACCTCGGTCAGGGCGTCTTCGCGCAGGTCGTGCAGGTCGCGGATGCGGGCCACCAGCGTCGGGCTGTCGGCGATCATGCGGGCGAACCGGGCGCCGGAGAAGCCGATGACGGGGTCGTGGCGCTCCACCCCCGTGAAGAACGCCCGCCTGAGCGCGGCGAGGGCCGATTCGCCGGGCTCCCGCTCCGCGACCGTGCGGGCCGGGCCGGCCACGAACTCCTCGTGGTGGTCGAGGGCCAGATCCTCCTTGCGCGGGAAGTAGTTGGTGACGGTCATCTTGGCCACCCTGGCCGCCGTGGCGATGTCGGCGATGGTCGTCCTGTCGAAGCCGCGCTCCATGAACAGCCGGGTCGCGTGGTCCGAGATGGTCTGGCGGGTCTCGCGTTTCTTCAGCTCCCGCAGGCCCGTTGTCTCTGTGCTCATGCCGCCATCCTCTCACAGGCTCGACATATTTTTAGGTTCGACCTGTTTTTATGTTGACAACATGCTTGCGCTGACCTAAATTTAGGTCCAGCACAAGATTGATGGACGGAGATCGTATGAACCCCCAGGCAACCCCCGCCTTCCGCGTCTCGGCCGCCGTCGTGGTCAAGCTCGACGCCTCGCTCCTTGAGGGCGCCCGCGCCTCCGCGGCCCCGGACGCCGGGCCGTACCGGCCGCGCCGCCGCGAGCACGACCACGTGCGCTCCACCGGCAGGACGGACCTCGCCCGCCGCCCTCTCCACCAGGCGCGGTCCCGCACCTACTGAACAGACCGCCATCCCCCCGCCCCCTACGAGAGGTGCCTGTCTTGTCACTCGGTTCCACCCTCACCCAGACCGGCGACGAAGTCCTGACGCTCCTGAAGGCCGAGATGGGCGCCACCGCCGACCCGGTCAGGGACTACCTCCGGCAGATCGCCAGGATCCCCCTGCTCACCGCCGGGCAGGAGGTCGAGCTGGCCCGGCGCGTCGAGGCGGGCCTGTTCGCCCGGGAACGCCTCGGCGCCGAGGGACTCCCGGCGGCCCTGCGGGCCGAGCTGGAGTGCGTCGCCGACGACGGCCGCCGCGCCAAGGACCGCTTCGTGGAGGCCAACCTGCGGCTGGTCGTCTCGATCGCCAAGCGCCACGCCGGACGCGGTGTGCCCCTCCTGGACCTGATCCAGGAGGGCAACCTGGGCCTGATCCGCGCCGTCGAGAAGTTCGACCACAGGCTGGGGTTCAAGTTCTCCACCTACGCCACCTGGTGGATCAAGCAGGCGATCACCCGGGCCATGGCCGACCAGGCGCGGACCGTCCGCGTCCCGGTCCACATGGTCGAAATGATCAACAAGGTGGCCCGGGTGGAACGGCAGCTCCTGTGCGACCTGGGCCGCGAGCCGACGCCGGAGGAGATCGCGGCCGAGCTCGACCTGACTCCGGAGAAGGTCACCGAGATCAAGGGCCACGGCCGCGAGCCGATCTCCCTGCACACGCCGCTCGGCGACGAGGGTGACAGCGAGCTCGGCGACCTGATCGAGGACGCGGAGGCCGTCACCCCGGAGGCGGCGGTCGCCTTCACCCTGCTCCAGGAGCAGGTGCGCGCGCTGCTCGCCACGTTGACCGGGCGGGAGGCGGGCGTGATCTCGATGCGGTTCGGGTTCGCCGACGGCAGGCCCTGGACCCTGGACGAGATCGGCAGGGTCTACGGCCTCACCCGCGAACGGATCCGCCAGATCGAGTCCAAGACCATGTCCCGACTCCGCCACCCCTCCCGGTCACAGCCCCTGCGCGACTACCTGGGCTGAACGGGCGCATCCGGGGGGTGACGGTCCTAAGGCGTGGGCGACAGGACGCCGAAGCTCACCAGGGCGATGATGACGACGCCGAGGATGATCCGGTAGATCACGAAGCCGGTGAAGCGGTGGGTGCTGATGTACTTCAGGAACCACGCCACCGCGGCGTAGCCGACGATGAACGAGATCACGGTGGCCAGGATCGTCGGGCCCCAGTCGGGGGCCTCCCCTTCGCCGATCTTGAACAGCTGCAGGAAGCCCGCGCCCAGCACGGCCGGGATGGCCAGCAGGAAGGAGTACTTCGCGGCCTCCTCCCGGCGGTAGTCCAGCAGCAGGCCGGCGCTGATCGTGCCGCCGGAGCGGGAGACGCCCGGGATCAGGGCGAGTGACTGGGCGAAGCCGTAGATCAGGGAGTGCGTGAAGCTGAGATGCCTGTCCAGCGTGAGCTTGTTGCGTGCGGTGTGGTCGGCGAACCAGAGGACCAGCCCGAAGACGATCAGCGTCGTGCCGATCAGGCGCAGGTCGCGGAAAGCGGAATCGATGGGGTCCTCGAAGGCCAGGCCGAGGACGACGATCGGCAGGGTACCGATGATCACATACCAGCCCATCCGGGCGGCGTGGTGCTTGCGGAGGTCGGGCGTCCACAGGGCTCTGGTCCAGGTGGAGATGATCTCCCAGATCTCCTTGCGGAAGTAGATCACCACCGCGGCCTCGGTGCCGAGCTGGATCACCGCGGTGAACGCGGCCCCGGGGTCCTCCCAGCCGAAGAACGCCGACACGACCCTGATGTGGGCGCTGGACGAGATCGGCAGAAACTCCGTCAATCCCTGAATGAGCCCGAGGACCACCGCTTCGAACCAGCCGATCAACTTGGGCACCTTCCATCCCAGCGCGTGCGTAACCTACGCGAGGCTAGCGGAGCGTGGGACTTCTCGTGACTCCGTCATCCGGCCGGGGCCGGCTGTCAACCGAACCCCCCGTCCCGGCGGTAGTCATCCTCGGAGCATCGAGGTGGAGGCAGGGATGACTGAGTTCGCGGAGTACGTCGCGCAGCGGCACGAACGGCTGCGAAGAACGGCGTACCTCCTCACCAGGGACTGGGCGATCGCCGAGGACCTGGTGCAGACGGCGCTGGCCAAGGCGTGGGTCGCCTGGCGGCGGATCGACGGCGATCCCGATCCGTACGTCTACCGGATCATCGCCAACACGCACGCCTCCTGGTGGCGGCGGCGCTGGCGGGGGGAGGTGCCCACCGAGGTCCTGCCGGACCGGGCGGTCGCGGGCGACTTCACGAGCGACGTCGGCGACCGGGACGTGCTGTGGACGGCGATCAGCGAGCTGTCGGGCCGCCAGCGGGCGGTGGTCGTCCTGCACTACTTCGAGGAGATGACCCTCGCCCAGGTGGCCGACGTGCTGGGGTGCTCTCTCGGAGCGGTGAAGAGCCAGCTCGGCAGGGCTCTGGCCCGGCTACGGGTCGATCAGGGGGTTCGGACGATGACGGAGGCGAAGCGATGACCCACACCGAACACGATCTGAAGGAACTGCTCGCGGAGCGCAGCGAGGGCGGCAGCGGGGGCGCCGCCCGGCTGGAGGAGATCCTGCGCAGGGGCAGGGCGGTCCGGCGGAGGCGGAGGGCGGTGCGCACGGCCCTCGCCGCGGGAGCGGTGGCGATCGGGGTGGTGTCGTCGCCGCTTCTCGGGGGCGGCGACGCGCGGCACACGGTGGCCGTCGACGTCGCGCCTACCGTGTCCCGTGCACCTGAGCGACCCGAACCCGGCACATACCTGCCGGAGGCCCTCAAGGACATGTGGGGGCGGAAAATGTCCTTGATCCAGGCGCACAGGGCGGAGACCACGGGAGCCCCGTACACCCTGACGTTCACGCCGACCAGTCGCTTCACCGGATTCCGGGTCACCTGTGCCGACCCCAAGTCGTGGGTGGTCGTCACCACCAGGACGAAACACGAGCCCTCGGGGACGGTCGGCGATTCCTGCCCGTCCGATGTGCCGCCCCTGAAGGGCGACGGGCTCAACCGGATGGGGCCGCAGCACGACGAGAAGTCGGCTCCCGCCGACTGGACACGGAAGGAGCAGACGGTCACCGTCTGGGTGCTCCCCTCCGACGCCCCCGTCATCAGCATGTCCGACATGGTGCGCAAGGGGTGCAAGCCGGTGGGCAGGAAGATCCGCAAGTGCGACGGGAAGTATCCCATGACGGCCCTCATGGATCCGAAGATCGTCAAGCGGCTGACGGCGGAGATGGGGACCAGGCCGGGGCGCTGGGCGGTCGGAGTCTACGACCAACCCGCGTCCTGACGCTCGTGCCCGTGTACGGCCCCGCCTCACTGAGGCGGGGCCGTGTTCCCGCTACCGGGTGATCTTGACGTCGTCGACGCCGGCCTCGACGAGCGAGGCACCGGAGGCGTCGGCGGCCTCGATGAGGATCCGGACGCTCTGCCCGGCGTAGGAGGAGATGTCCACGTCGGCCACGGCCCAGGCGCCGTTGCGGTTGGTGGCGGCGCCGAGCTGCTGGAAGACCTGGGTGGTGGTGGAGCCGACGACCTTGACGCGCAGGTAGTCGGCGCTGGAGGCGTTGGAGCCGTGGGCCAGGTACCAGGAGAAGTTCAGCTTGAGCGTTCCGCCGGTGGGCAGGGTGACGGCCGGCGACTGGATGGTCGTGGTGCCGCCGTCGATGTCGTGGTCTCCGGCGGAGGCGCCGGCCAGCCGTCCGGTGACCAGGTCGTTGCTGCCGCTGACGGTGGTGCCGAGCTGCTTGGCGCCGCTGGAGGTGGTGGCCTCGGGGTCACCGCGCTCCCACCGGCCGAGGGTGGCGGTGTCGGTGCCGCCGGGGTTGGCGGTCCAGCCGGTCGCCGTCTCGAAGGTGTCCTGCCAGACGGTCACCGGCGGGGTGGCCGTGGCGGTCGTCCACACCGCGTAGGCGATCGCGTCGGCGTTGCGGTTCAGCGCGGTGTCGTTGATGTTCGTCGTGGTGTCGCACGCCCGGTGGTAGCAGGGGTCGAACGCCTGCCCCGCCGTACCGCCCCAGAGGGTGGCCTGGGCGCTGGACTTGATGCCCTCCGCGCCGGTGAACGTGCCGCCCGCGGGGATGCCGACGCTGATGAACGGCCCGTAGTCGGAGCGGCCGTCGAAGTCGGTGCCACGGGTGGCCACGCCGATCGAGGTGAAGTAGGCCTGGAGCGTCGCCTCCAGCTGGGCGGAGCCCGCCGGGCCGGGGCCCGAGCCGACGCCGTCGGAGTTGTCGCCGTCGTAGACGAAGTAACCGGCGTTGGGGGAGCCCACCATGTCGAAGTTCAGGTAGCCCTTGACCTTGGCCCGTTCGGCGGCCGGGAGGTTGGTGACGTAGTACTGCGAGCCGCGCAGGCCCAGTTCCTCGGCGCCCCACCAGGCGAAGCGGAGGTGTTTGGTGGGCGCCAGGGCCTGGCGGGAGACCTCCAGCGCGGTCTCCAGAATGGCGGCGCTGCCGGAGCCGTTGTCGTTGATGCCCGGCCCCGCGGTCACGCTGTCGAGGTGCGCGCCGACCATGAGGATGTCGTTCGGGTCGCCGCCGGGCCAGTCGGCGATGACGTTGTAGCCGGTGGCGCCGTTGTAGGTGAACGACTGCAGGGTGGTGGTGAACCCGGCGCCGTCGAGCAGGCCCTTGACGTAGTTCGCCGAGGCCAGATAGCCGGGGCGGCCGTGGGCGCGGTTGCCGCCGTTGGCGGTGGCGATGGACTGGAGCTGGGTGAGGTGTGCTTTCACGTTGGCGAGTGAGATGTCCGGTGGGACGGCTGCCGACGCGGCCGACGCGGCCGGCGCGGTGAGCGCCAGGGGGATGGCCAGGATCGCCGCCATCCCGATGGTCCACAGGTTGCGCATCATGCTCCTCGGGTTGTGAGGTGTGGGGGTCCCCCGAGCGGCGCGCACCTGGCGGGTGCGCGCCGTACAGCGTGGTGGTGCGCTTGGGTGGTGTCCTCCGGATCCGCCGCCTGCGATGGCCGTCAGGTGGGATCCGCGGGACACGGGTCAGCGGGCCGCGTCCTCCGGCGTCCGCTTGGCGGCCGCGGCCGACCTCGCGAGGGAGGCGGCGTCGCGGTCGGGGATCGTGGACAGGTCGTAGGCGTAGAAGGCGGTGGAGTAGCCGATCGCCCGCGAGTTGCGGTCCAGCGCGGCGGCGTTGATGTTGGTGATGGTGTCGCAGGCGGCGTGGTAGCAGGGGTCGTAGGGGGCGTCCGCCGTACCGCCGAACGTGGCGGCCTCCTCGGCGGTCTTGATGCCTTCGGCGCCGGTGAAGATGCCGCCGGCCGGGATGCCCGTCGCGATGAACGCGCCGTAGTCGGAGCGGCCGCTGAAGTCGGTCCCCTTGAAGCCCAGGCCACGCTTGCCGTAGAACTTCTCGAACAGTTTCTCGATCTCCGCGGATCCGGCCGGGCCCGCTCCGGCGCCCTCGGCGTCGGAGTCGTCGCCGTCGTAGAGGAAGGTGACGTCGTTCGGCGAGGCGATCATGTCGAAGTTCAGGTAGAGCCGGATCTTGTCCCGCTCGGCCTGGGACAGCCCCGCGACGTACTGGTCGGAGCCGAGCAGGCCCAGCTCCTCGGCGCCCCAGAAGGCGAACCGCACCTTGTTCTTGGTGGGCAGGTAGGCCAGCTTCAGCGCGGTCTCCAGGATGGCGGCGCTGCCGGAGCCGTTGTCGTTGATGCCGGGGCCCTCGGTGACGCCGTCCAGGTGGGCGCCGACCATCACGACCTCGCCCTTCTTGCCCCACAGGGAGTCGGCGATGAGGTTCTTGGTCTGGCCGACCGTGGTCTTGGCGTCGACCTTCAGGCGGACGGTCGTGCCCGGGGTGTCGGCCAGGTCGAGGCCGACGGTGGTGCTGGCGAAGACGATCGGGAAGCCGAAGCGCCACTCGCGGATGTCGAACGCGAACGGGTCGGTACGGCCCGGCTGACCCTCGTTGAAGAAGATCACGCCGGCCGCGCCCGCCGCCTTCGCGTTCGTGGCCTTGTCGACGAACGCGCAGGTGCCTCGCTGGATGAGGGCGATCCGGCCCGGCACGAACCCGGCGAAGTCGGCGGCCTCGCAGCCCGCGGTGGAGGTGTTGGGGGTGCCGGGCACCGGGATCACCGCGTCGACCACCTGGACCTGCGCGGTGACGTCACCGGGACTTGAGGAGACCACGGTGACGAAGTCGGCGGGGTTGGCGTAGGACTTGGCCTCCGGCGTCACCTGCTGCAGGACCGACGGGGAGAACTCCTCCCAGCTGACCGGGAACTCCACGTCGGTGGTGGAGACCTTGTAGCCGGCCCGCCGCAGCTTGTCCTGCACGTAGGCGAGGGAGGCGTCGTATCCGGGCGTGCCCGCGGCGCGGGTGCCGCCGTTGGCGTCGGCGATCTGCTGGAACCTGTCGAGATGCTTCTTGACGTTCTTGCCCTTGACCTGGGAGGACAGGGCGTTGGCCAGGACATCGGGGATGTCGGCCGTGGTCGCGCTCGCCGGCGGGGTGAAGGCGAGCGGAAGGGTGACGGCCGTGACCAGGGTGACGGTCCGGACCAGGTTGCGTCGTAGGCGCATAACGCTCCTCGGGGAGTGGAACTCGGGGGCCCCATGCCTTGCTAAGGCGGAACGTACCGTGATCAACGACCTTCGCCTAGGCCCATTGACAGTGAGTCGCCCGATCCGTTCGGCTCGTGCCCGACCCTGACAGGGTTTTCTCAGGGATGTCCGGGGAACGGGGAGGACTTCGCCCTTCGTTTGGACAGGTGAAGAACAACCATCCGGGGAGACAAAATGCGCCGTTCGAGAAACCACAAGATCATCGCCGGAGTCTGCGGGGGGATCGCCGACAGCCTCGGCTGGTCGCCCACGGTCGTCCGGGTGCTGTGGCTGCTGCTCTCGCTCATCCCGGGTCCGCTCTGGGTCGCCTACGTGATCATGTGGATCCTCGTCCCCAAGGCTCCCGCAGTCCGATACTGAAAATAAGGTGGGGGCATGAGGCAACGTCCCCTGTCACTGATCCAGGACGACCTGGTCGACTACGAGAAGGCCATGGAGCAGATGACCGAGCTGGTCGGTCGACGGCAGCGCGACGAGCGCCCCGACACGCTCTGGCTCCTCAGTCACCCGCAGGTCTACACCATCGGCAGGCGCACGCCGGAGCAGCATCTGCCCGACCCGTCCCACGGCATCCCGGTCGTGAGCACGGGTCGCGGCGGGCAGCTCACCTACCACGGCCCCGGCCAGCTCGTGGGGTATCTGATCGTCAAGCTCGGTGAGGACGAGGGGATCGTCGACTACGTCCGCGAGGTCGAGCTCCGGCTCGTCCGCGCGCTCGGCGCGCTCGGCATCCCGGCCGAGCGCCGTGACACCCCGCCCGGCTCCGAGCTGCTCACCGGCGTGTGGACGACGGAGACGGGCCGGAAGATCGTCTCGATCGGCATGCGGCAGAGCCGCGGCGTGACCAGCCACGGGTTCGCCCTCAACGTCGAGGGCGACCTCACCCCGTGGAACTGGGCGGTGGCCTGCGGCATGCCCGAGGTCGACATGACCTCGCTGAACCGGGAGTCCCGCACGTCCTCCGCCACCGGAGCCATGGACCGGGTCCGGGCCGCGGTGGCGGAGGCCTTCGAGGCGGCCTGATCAGGCGGCCGGCTGCTGATCCTCGTCGACCGTACGGCGCGGCCCGGTGAACCAGTGCCGGGCCGACAGCGCCCACCACAGGCCCACGGCGAGGACCATCACCCCGACCACGATCGGCGAGTAGTTGACCGCGGTCCAGGTGAACGTCTCGTCCCCCGGCGTGGCGGGGTCGTCCTTGTTGAACGGCACCCCCGCCGGGGCGAGCGGCATGATGAAGTAGATCGAGATCACGATGATCTCGATGACGGCGATCCAGCACATGACCTTGTACTTCGCGCCCAGCGTCCACGGGCCGGGCTGGAAGCGGTCACCCATCCTCAGCCGGAGCCAGATCGGGATGGCGAAGGCGATGTAGAGGCCGATGACCGCGACAGAGACGACCGCGTAGAACGCCAGCGGGGTGCCGGTCGGGGCCTTGTAGAGGGCGGGGAGGGTCAGGATGAGGGCCGCGACGCAGCCGAACACGATCGCGTTGACCGGCGTCCGGTTCTTGTTGACCTTCGACCAGAGCCGCCAGCCGGGGATGGCGCCGTCCCGCGAGAACGCGTAGGTCATCCGGGACATCGAGGTCACGCAGCTCATCCCGCAGAAGAACTGCCCGATCGTGGAGATTCCGAAGATCACCGTGGCCAGGACCGGGGTGAGCGACGAGGTGAAGATGGCCCCCACGAAGCCGAACTCCTTGTTGACCGCGTCCACGTCGGTGGCCGCGAAGAGGAACGCCAGCAGCAGGACCCAGCCGCCGATCGCGGAGTAGAAGATCGACTGCCAGAGCCCGCGGGCCGCCGCCTTCGAGGCGCCATGGGTCTCCTCCGAGACGTGCGCGCAGGCGTCGAAGCCGGTGATCGTGTACTGGGTCAGCAGGAAGCCGAGCGGCAGCACGTAGAACCAGAACGAGGTGTCGGAGAAGCCGGAGTTGTTGAAGCGCTCGGTGAACACGAACGACATCGACTGGTGGCTGTCCGGTCCGAAGATCAGGATCGCCACCACCACGGCCGCCCCGAACACGTGCCACCACACCGAGACGTTCTGCAGCAGGGAGATCAGCCGGTGGCTGAAGATGTTGATCAGCGCGTGCAGCACCAGGATGACCGTGAAGAGGATGAAGGTGTTGCCCAGGGAGATCTCGAAGCCCTCGGCGAACCGGTTGATCGTGATGTTCATGAACGTCGCGCAGCCGTAGTCCACCGAGGCGGTCACCGCGACCAGCCCGACGAGGTTGAACCACCCGGTGAACCAGCCGTGGACCGGCCTGCCCATCTTGGCGGCCCACCAGTAGATGCCGCCGGCGGTCGGATAGGCCGATACCAGCTCCGACATGCACAGGCCGATGATCAGAATGAAGATCGAGATCAGTGGCCAGCCCCACGAGATGGCGATCGGCCCGCCGTTGTTCCAGGCCTGGCCGAAGGTGGTGAAACACCCGGCCAGGATGGAGATGATCGAGAAGGAGATGGCGAAGTTGGAGAAGCCGCTCCAGGTGCGGGAGAGCTCCTGTTTGTAGCCGAGCTCGGCGAGCCTCCTGGCATCCGCGTCCGCGTCCGCGGGTGGCACTGGCTTGGTCATTCAAGCCTCCTTGCGTCTTACATGGGGGGTCTTACCCGGTGGCCCGGGGGGTCATCCGGGGGTGGGCCGTCCGGGTTGCCGGGCGCGCGCCCGCCCCGGACGTCGTCGACGAGCCGTCCGAACCCCGGATCGTCCAGGTCCCGTACGGCGCGCGCGAACTTGTCGGCCGCCTCCGCGTCGTAGTCGAAGTCGGCCGCGGCCGCCTGCTCGCGCAGCAGCCCGTGGTGCACGGAGAACCAGAGGGACCAGGTCAGGTTGGACATGATCAGGTTGAGCCGCACCCTCGCGATCAGCCGAGGGTCGTCCTCGCCGAAGTAGGCGCGGGCCAGCCGGCCGGCCAGGTCCGGGTCGTAGTCCGCCTCGGCGGCGATGTCGCCCAGCTCGAAGGCCGGGTCGTTGTTCCCGGAGAGCTGGTAGTCCACGATCCTGATCTCCGTGCCGCACCGGATGAGGTTCCCCGGCAGCAGGTCGTTGTGGCAGGGCACGGCCGGCAGCGGGTGGGCGGCCAGCGCGCGCTCGATGCGCGCCACCGCCGGGAGCCGGTCCTCGTAACCGTCGGGTACGCGCAGTCCGTGGGTATGGCAGAGGGTGAGGAACTCCTCAAGCTTGCGGAAGATGGAGAAGTCGTTGACGAACCGGGGCCCGGCGTGCAGGCGGCGGCAGGCCGCCGCGATCGGCTCGGGGAGCGTCCGCACGTCGCGCGCGTCCAGGGTGGCGCCGTCGAGATACTCCAGCAGCAGGGCGCCGGGCATGCGGTACAGGATCCGCGGGCCGACCCCGGCCTCGGCCGCGCGGAGCGTGTTGGCGATCTCCTGGTCGATGGGGATGCCGAGGCCCGCCTGCGAGACGCGCGGATCGAGCACCCGCAGCAGCCAGTGCTGCCCGTCGGCCGCGTCCAGCCGGGCGATCCGATGGCTGAGCCCACCCTTGATCGGCGTCTCGGTGACGGGCTGCCCGGCCCATCTGCGGACGTCTGCGAGAGCATCTGGCATGCCGCACTCCTTTGGCCTACCTTCAGACCATTGATCCGATTATGCGGACGAGTTGTTACAGAGGGGTTGCCGACCTTGGAACTTCCCAACTCTGCGCGGGCCGTCGTGATCGGCGGTGGGGTGGCCGGATGCAGCGTGGCCTACCATCTGGCCAGGCTCGGCTGGAGCGAGGTGATCCTGGTCGAGCAGCACGAGCTGACCGAGGGGACCACCTGGCACTCGGCCGGGTTCGTGGGCCAGCTCCGCTCGACCGTCACCCAGACCAAGATGATCATGTATTCGGCCGGTCTCTATCCCGAGCTGGCCGAGCTGACCGGAATGGACCCCGGCTGGCACGGGGTGGGCGGCCTCCGCCTGGCGACCACGCCCGAGCGGGTGGAGGAGTCGCTGCGGCTGGCGGGGGCGGGGGAGACCTATGGCCTGGGCCTGGCGGTGCTCTCCGGCGCCGAGGCGAAGGAGATGCTGCCGCTGCTCGACGTGCGCGACGTGCGGGCCGCGCTCTGGCTGCCCGGGGACGGCTGGCTCGACCCGGCGCTGCTGGCCAGGGCGCTGGCGGCCGGGGCCGAGAAGCTCGGCGTGCGGATCCTCACCGGGACCCGGGTGACGGGGCTCGACGTGGTGGGCGGCGAGGTCTCCGGGGTCCGCCTCGCGCTCGGCGCCGGGGAATGGCAGGTCCAGGCCGACACCGTGGTCATCGCGGCGGGCGCGGCCAGCGGGCGGGTCGGGCGGCTGGCCGGCGTGGACATCCCGGTCGTGCCGATCAAGCACCAGTATGTCGTCACCGAGCCTTTCGACGTCCCCTCGTCTATGCCCACGGTCCGGGACCCTGACAACATCGTCTATTTCCGTGAAGAGGGCGGCGGCATCCTGGTCGGGGGATACATCCGGACTCCGGAGATCTGGGACACGGGGAACCCGCTGGAGGAGCCCCGGACGCTGTTCGCGGCCGATATGCCGAAATTTCAGGAATCGTGGGAGTCGGCGGCCCGGCGGGTCCCCGCGCTGGGCCGTACCGCGATCGTGAAGGTCGTCCACGGGCCCGAGGCGTTCACCCCGGACGGGGAGTTCCTGCTCGGCGAGACCGCGGTCCGCGGCCTGTGGGCGGCGGCCGGGTTCTGCGTCCACGGCCTGGCCGCCGCGGGCGGCGTGGGCAAGGTCATGGCCGAGTGGATCGTGGACGGCTCGCCCGAGTACGACGTGTTCGGCATGGACCTGCGCCGGTTCGGCGGCCACGCCCGGTCCTCCTCGTGGGCCCGCGCCAAGGCGCTCGACTCCTACTCGAAGTACTACGACATCGTCTACCCGGGCGAGGAGCGCACCGCCGCCCGGCCGCTGCGCCGCTCTCCGGCGTGGGTACGGCACGCGGAGCTGGGGGCGGAGTTCGGCGAGAAGTCGGGCTGGGAGCGGGTCAACTGGTTCGAGTCGAACGCGGGCCCGTCGCCGGAGGCGCGCCCGGCCGGATGGGCCGGCCGGATCTGGTCCCCGGCGATCCGGCAGGAGTGCCTGGCCACGCGGGACGCGGCGGGGCTGTTCGACCAGACCTCATTCTCAAAGCTTGAAATATCAGGACATCAGGCGCTGATGAGGCTGCAGCGGGTGTGCGCCGGGCAGCTCGACAGGCCCCCCGGCTCGGTCGTCTACACCCAGCTCCTGAACGAGCGCGGCGGCATCGAGGCCGACCTGACCGTCACCCGCCTGGCCGAGGACCGCTTCCGTCTGGTCACCGGCACCGCCTTCGGCGTCCATGACGCGGCCTGGCTCCGCGGCCACGGCCTCGACGTCCGGGACGTCACCTCCGCCCACGCCTGCTACTGCCTGTGGGGCCCCCGTGCGCTGGACATCCTCGGCACCCTGTCCGGCGACGATCTGACCTTCGGATACATGCGGGCCAGGGAGATCAGCGTCGGGAACGTCCCGGTGCTGGCCCAGCGGGTGACGTTCGTGGGCGAGTTCGGCTGGGAGCTGTACTGCCCGTCGGAGTACGGGCTGACGCTGTGGGACACGCTCATGGAGGCGGGCGCGCCGTACGGCATGCGCCCGGCCGGCTACCGGGCGATCGACTCGATGCGCCTGGAGAAGGGCTACCGCGTCTGGGGCATGGACATCACCCCGGAGACCACCCCCGTCGAAGCGGGGCTGGGTTTCGCGGTGGCCAAGGACAAGGACTTCCTCGGCCGGTCCGCGCTGGAGGCGGCCGCCCGGCGGGATCGGGACGGGCAGGGCGCGCCCGCGGGCCCGCCGGACCGGCTCCAGGGGACGGACGGCCCCGCCCGGCGCCTGGCCTGCCTCGTCCTGGACGACCCCCGCCAGGTGTGCCTCGCGGGCGAGCCGGTCCGCCTCGGCGGCGAGCCGGCCTCCCGGGTGACCAGCGGCGGGTACGGCCACCGGGTGGAGCGCTCGATCGCCTACGCCTACCTGCCCGCCGGGACCGCCGCCGGAGACCGGGCCGAGGTCGGCGTCACCGGCACCTGGGTCGGCGCCACCGTGGTCGCCGAACCCCTCTACGACCCGGCCTCCGACCGGATCAGGCGCCTGCCCGTCTGACCGTCCGGCGTCCCCGCGGGCGGATTCCGGCTCGCCTGGCTTCTGACCCCGCGGGCCGTAACCCGCGCGGATTCCGGTCCGCGTGGATTCCGGTCCGCGTGGATTCCGGTCCGTGCGGGCCGGGCGCGGTCCGCGCTCCAGGCGGGATCGGGGACGGTGTCTGTCCACATGTGTTAAATTTTGGCCATGCGGTCAAAAAACAATCCGGTCGGCCAAGAAGCTCGATCGTCCATCGAGACGGCCGGCCGGGCGCAGGCGGAGCCTGGCGGGGAGGGCGCCGGAGCAGGCGGGGAGCTCGCCCTCCGGCCGCCCCGGCATCCGGTCGACAGCCGGGCGGTCCGGTGGTGGACGAGCCAGGCCGCGGTGATCGTGGTCCCGCCTGTCCTCGTGCTGGTCCTCCTCGGCCTGCTGATCCCGCCGGCCCGGTTCTGGCTGCTGCTCCCGGCGCTGGTCATCGCGGTGCTGGGAGCCGTCTACGTGCTGGTGATGCCGCGGTGGCGATTCCGGGTGCACCGCTGGGAGACCACCGACGACGCGGTCTACGCGGCCTCCGGGTGGATCTGGCAGAAGTGGCGGGTCGCGCCGATGTCGCGGATCCAGACCGTCGACACGGTCCGGGGCCCGCTCCAGCAGATCTTCGGCCTGTCCGGCGTGACCGTCACCACGGCCTCGGCGGCAGGCGCGATAAAGATCAACGGGCTGGACCACGCCCTTGCCGCCGACCTCGTCGAGCGGCTCACCGCCCGGACCCGGCGCACCCCCGGCGATGCCACGTGAGCCGCGAGGAGACGGCCGCCGACCGCCGGCGGGAGGCGGGAGACGACGGGGGCTTTCCCGCAGCCGCCGGCGGCGGGATGAACGGCCGGGAGCAGGCCGACGGCCGGAAGCGGACGGGCGGCCCGGAAAGGACGGGCGGCCCGGAAAGGACGGGCGGCCCGGAAAGGACGGGCGGGCGCGGGGGCGTCGCGGCAGGCGGGGAGTGGACGCGGCTCGACCCGCGGATGCCGTGGCTGAGTCTGAGCTGGGTGATCGGGCCGCTGGCGCCCATCGCGGTCACGGCCCTGGTCGCCCGCGACCGGTTGAACCTGCAGACCGTCATCGCCCTCGGCTCGATCCTCGCGACCGGCGCCGTGATCACCGTGATCGGCCTGCTCCGCTACACCACCACCCGCTACCGGGTCACCGGTGACCGCGTCGAGCTCCGCTCCGGCCTGCTCTTCCGCAGGCACCGTTCGGTCCCGCGTGACCGGGTGCGCAGCGTCGACCTGACGGCCGGCCCGCTGCACCGGGTCTTCGGCCTGGCCACGGTCAAGGTCGGCACCGGCCGGAACGACGCGGAGAAGGGGTTCGCCCTCGAAGGCGTCTCCCGGGCCGGCGCCCTGCTCCTGCGGCGGAGCCTGCTCGGCCGTACGGCGCCCGCCGGCTCCGTCATCGCGGAGCCTCGCCCGGCCTGGATCCGCTACGCGCTGCTGAGCAGCTGGTCGCTGCCGATCGGCCTGGCCCCCTTCGGCCTGTTCTTCCGCGTGCTGGACATCTTCGGGGTCAGTCCCGCGGAGGTCGGTTTCCTCGGTGAGCTGTGGGCCGCCGTCATGGCGACCCACCCGGTCGTGGTCCTCGCCGCCGCCGTCGGCGTCGTCCTGGCGATCGGGCTGTCGGGAGCCCTCCTGCTCCACGTGGAGTCCTGGTGGGACTTCCGCCTGACCCGCGAGCCCGACCGCACCTTCCTCGTGCGGCGGGGCCTGCTGACCACCCGTTCCCTGTCGCTGGAGGAGCGGCGGCTGCACGGGGTCGAGGTGGCCGAGCCGCTGCCGTTGCGCTGGGGCGGGGGCGCCAGGCTGAACGCCGTGGCCACCGGGCTCGGCGAGGACGACTCGACGGCCCTGCTGCCGCCCGCTCCGCGCGCCGAGGCGCACCGGAGCGCCGCCGCCGTGCTGGCCGAGGACACCTCGCCGACCCTCGCGCGGCTCGCCGCCCACCCCCGGGCCGCGCTGCGGCGCAGGGTCGTCCACGCGATCTGGCCGCCGCTCGTCCTCGGGCTCCTGGCGGCCGGGCTCGCCGCGTGGCTGATCCGGGCCCCCGGCCCGCTCTGGCTGGCCGGCCCGGCCCTGCTCCCCGCCGGACTGCTCCTGGCCCGCGACGCCTACCGCAACCTGGGTCACGGCCTCCACGGCCCCTACCTCGTCACCCGGTACGGCACGGCCCGGCGCCGGACCGTGGTGCTCCGCCGTACCGCGATCATCGGCTGGACCGTCAGCCGTTCGCCCTTCCAGCGGAGGTCGGGCCTGCTCACGCTGGCCGCGACCACGGCGGCGGGCAAGGGGTCCTACAAGGTCAGGGACGTCTCCGTCACGCAAGGGCTGGTGTTCGCCGAGGAGTCGGTGCCCGGACTGCTGGCACCCTTCGTCCGCCGATCTTCCGGAGACTAGGATCGGACGCGATGGAGGGCTGCGGAGTGAACACGTTGGCGGACCTGCTCACCGAGGCGTCCCGGGGGCGGTTCCCCGCGCCGGACACGGGGCCGACGATCCTGCCCCAGCCGACACCACGTGACGCGGGGATCATCGCCTTCACCGCTCACAACGTGATATTCGCCGACGTCGAGCCGTCGTGGATCCGTGACCGGCTTCCCTCGGGAGATCTCTCCGCGCCGCTCAACCCGCCGTTCCTCAGCGCCCTGGAGGAACGGATGGGCCGCCCGATCAACAACATCGACATGCTCGCCCTCGCCGAGCCTCTGGGGGGCCGCCCGTCGGTCGCGCTGGCGGAGGCGGCCGGGACCGGCCATCCGAGAGTCGAGCTCGCCCGCCGGTACCGCGACGCCGTACGGGCATGGACCTGCCCGGGAGGCCTTCTCATCGTCGGCCGCGGCGTGGCGGGCCGCTGGGAGGTCGCGATCGAGGTCGAGCCGGAGCACCAGGGCCGGGGCCTGGGAAGGGCTCTCGCCTGCGCGGCCCGCCGGCTCACCCCGCACCCGCTGTGGGCCCAGATCGCCCCGGGCAACGCGGCCAGCGTCCGGGCCTTCCTGGCCGCGGGATACGCCCCGGTGGGCGCCGAGGCGCTGTTCGTGCCGTAGCCCGGCGGCCGCCTCGTCCGGTTCCGGCGACCCGTCACCGAAATGCCCGGTCATCCGATGGGAACCGGACTTTCACCACTCTAATCGCCTTCAAGATGCTACTCATGCTACTTTCGGTAGCATGAGCGGTGGAACCAGGAAGTTCAGTGTCACGATTCCGGAGGAGCTGGCCGCGACCGTGCAGGCGCGGATCGGCAGTGCCAGCTTCTCCGCGTACGTCTCCAAGGCGCTGGCCCGGCAGGTGGAGCGGGACAACCTCCGAGAGCTCGTCGTCGCCGCCGAGTCCCAGCACGGTCCCGTGGATCGCGCGGGGGTGGAGGGTAAACGCGCTCTCCTGCGAACCGAGCCCGAGGATCGGAGCGGCGGCCACACGTCGGCCGCGTGATGCCCGGATCACTCGTTCTGGACTGCGAAGGCCTGTCGAAGGCGATCCTCCAGGTCCCCGAGCTGACCGAATGGCTGGTGGCGGCCGAGGAGGAGGATGTCCGCGTCGTCGTCAGCGCCGCCACTCTCGTCGAGGTGTCCCACCCCCGGCTCAACCGGGCTCGCTACGACTGGACTCTTTCCCGGCTGAGCGTCGAACCCGTCAGCCGGGAGATCGCCCACGACGCGGCCCGGTTGCTCGCCGCGGCCGGGCTCCACGGTCACAGACACGCCGTCGACGCCATGGTGTGCGCCACCGCCCTCCGCCTTCCCGGACCGGTGACTGTCCTGACCTCCGATGTCGAGGACATCACGGCCATCGGCCAGAACCGCCTGCGCGCCGTGAAGGTCTAGACGGTGCGGAGGCAGGCGACGGTCCGGTGGACGGGGATGCCGGGGGCGGGCGGCGCCTGCGTGCGGTTCACCCAGCAGAAGTCCACCCCGGCGGCCTGCGCGCAGCCACCGTCGCTCGCCGGGGAGTCGCCGACCATGAGCGCGTCGCCGGTCTTGGCCTCCAGCAGGTCGAGGGTGTGGTGGAGCAGCTCCCCGTCGGGCTTGCGCAGGCCCACCTCAGGCGCGATCACCACGTGCTCGAAGAACCCGCCGATCCGCGTACGGCGGAGCTTGGCCCGCTGGACATGGGCGATGCCGTCGGTCACCAGGGCCAGCCTGAACCTCCGGGACAGGTGCCGCAGGGCGGCCCTGGCCTCGGGGAACAGGCTCACGTTCCGGCCGAGCGCGTCCTCGAACGCGACCGCGACCGAGGGAAGGGCGCCCATCCTGGCCCAGCGTTCCAGCCGCAGCTCGGCCAGGGTGATCCGGTGCTCGCGGTAGGCGGCCCAGAGCGGCTCGTTGGCGGCGTGGAACCGCGCCAGGAACTCGGCGCGGCCCATCCGGAAGAAGCGGTGGTGGACCTCATGAAGCGCGCCTCGCTCGGTCCGGGCGTAGTCGACCACGGTCCCGTCCAAGTCGATCAGCAGGACCTGGTGATGTTCCCTCGCCGAGCCCATCGCGCTCCGACAGCCGGAGGATCTCCCCGACCGCCGCCGCGTCCGCGACGTAGATGTGAGGAACGTCGACGAAGACCCTCATTGACCCACAGCCCACCCCGAGGTCGCCGGCGACCTCGTTCTGGATACTACGCAGCGGCACGTAGTTCAGATAGGAGGTGAACACGTTCTGCGACCGGAAGGCGGCGGTCATCACCAGCCGCCCGTCGCGCAGCCGGAAGGCCAGGCTGGTCAGGCAGGGCACCGCGTCGGGAGACTCTCCCGGGACGGTCAGGGAGATCCAGCCACTCTTGGTGTACGGCTTGGCGCGCAGCACGTCGGCGACCCAGTGGAGCTGGTCGACGCCGAGGAGCCGCCGGAGCCGGCCGCCGTAGCTGTACTTGAAGGGCGGGATGATCGCGCACTCGCTGAACTTGCCGGCGTACAGCGGGATCTTCCCCGAGTCGCCGTAGGACTCCAGGATCGGATCGTCCCAGCCGAGCCCGGCGATCTCGAACAGCACCGCCTGGGCCTCGATGATCGGGCCCCGGTCGTCCTCGGCGGCCCTGCCGTTGGTCCTTACGTGTCGCATCAGCCAGATCCACGTCTCCCCACAAGACGCGAATCTGAGGAGGTCGGGCATTCAGGTCTCCACGTTGGGGAAATGGAAGGGGTTGTGTGGGAGTCTGCGCTGTCGCGAGACGTTGGCGCGGACGTAGTAGACGGCGTAGTGCAGCAGTGCGAGCAGTCCGATGACCACCAGCAGCAGGGCCGTGTTGGGGTCGGCCCCGACCATGCCGAGCGCGCCGACCGCGATGTAGGAGCTGTTGACGAGGGCCAGCATCATCACGTTGATCCCCGGCCAGGCGAGCGGCGCGTAGGTCTCGGGATAGCGGGGGTCCACCGGCAGGTTGGGGGTCCAGCCGAGGGCCGAGAAGTGGTCCTTGAGCTGGACCACGTAGAGCAGGCGGAAGTTGTTGAGCGCACGCGCGGTCCGCATGTGCGCGTTCACCGCCTCGATCAGCCGCAGGAATGGCAACATGTTCAGCAGTCCGAACGCGGCGATCGTCGCGAACAGATACCACGGCACGCCGTTCCAGGAGGTCAGCGTCCCCGGGTTGATCACCTTCGCGCTGGCCAGCGCGATGGCCGCGGCGAACGGGGCGGCGAGCAGGCTCATGGAGAGCCTGGTCATCTTGAGCCGTTCGTCCTTGGCGGCGAGGTAGACGTGGTAGGTCCCGCTGAAGTCCACGGCCACGAGCTGGAGAAAGTCCTTGGGTTCCACGGGCAGGTCGTCGAGCCTCTCGGGCAGCGACTCCGCGGTCATGCGCGGCAACATCTTCCGCATCGGGACCCACTCTCGGGGGCTGGCGGGCTTGCGCGGTAAGAAGATTTTGACCCACATGTCAGCCGTGCGCGCGTGATTCACCACATCTCTCACAACTTCTCTGAGCCAACCGGCGTCTAAGGGGTGACGTTGCCGGGGACGGGGGTTCTCACCATGGGACTGACGGCGCTCGCACCGGGCGATCCCGTACGGCTGGGCGCGTACCGGCTGGCCGGGCGGCTGGGGGCAGGCGGTCAGGGGGTCGTCTACGAGGCCTATGACGCCGAGGGCGGCCGAGCCGCGATCAAGGTGCTGCACGGGGACGTGGCGGCGGACCCGAGGCTGCGGACGCGGTTCATGAAGGAGGCTGAGGCTGCGCGGCGGGTGGCGTCGTTCTGCACGGCCCGGATCCTCGCGGTCGACTTCGACGCGCCGAGGCCGTACATCGTCAGCGAGTTCGTCGCCGGGCCCGACCTGCGCGGGGCGGTCCGCGAGGCCGGGCCGTACGCCGGGGACGCCCTGCACCGGCTCGCCATCGCGCTGGCCACGGCGCTGACCGCGATCCACCGCGCGGGGGTGGTCCACCGCGACGTCAAGCCGGAGAACGTGCTGCTCGGCCCGGACGGCCCCCGGGTGATCGATTTCGGCGTGGCCAGGACCGGGGAGATGCCGCCGACCACGACGGGGATCGTCACGGGGACGCCGACGTACATGGCGCCCGAGGTGTTCGTCGGGCAGCGGGCCGGCGCCCCGGCCGATGTGTTCGCCTGGGGCGGGGTGCTGCTGTTCGCCGCCACGGGCAAGGACCCGTTCCAGGCGGAGACCCTGGGCGGCGTGATGCACCGGGTGCTCACCGTCGACCCCGACCTCGGCGACGTCGCCGAGCCGCTGCGCTCGCTGATGGCCGCCGCGCTGGCCAAGGAGGCGACGGGCCGGCCGACCGCGCACGAGCTGCTGACCGGCCTGCTCGGCGGCGCCGCCGTCACGGCGGGCCCGCCGGCCGTACGGGAGACGGGCGCGGCCGGTGGGCCCGCGCCCGCGACCTCGGCGGCGGAGGACGGCGGGGCCGGAGGCGAGGGCACGGAGGACGGGGTGGCCGCGGACCTCGTGGCGGGGGCACGGGCGGCCCGGGGGGTCCTGCCGGCCGGATCCGGCGCCCCCGCGCTCGGCGTGGTCGCCGAGGAGGCCTTCGCCGGGCTGCCGCCCGAGGCGCAGGCCGACGCCCCCGGGGTGCTGCTCCGCATGATCGGTGACGACTCGATCCAGAGCATCGACTACCGGCCGGAGGACGAGCCGGTGATCGCCCGTTTCGCCGACGCCGGGCTGCTGGTCAGGGAGGGCGCCACAGTCGTTCCGGCCGGAGCGGCCCTGTCGCGGGCCTGGCCCCGGCTGCGCGAGTGGCTGGCGGCCGAGCGCGACGGGCTGCCGGTGCATCGCCGGCTGGCCGAGGCGGCCCGGGTCTGGGAGGAGCGCGGGCGCCTCCCGGGAGACCTCTACCAGGGGGCGTCACTCCGGGAGGCGCTGCACTGGGCCGCGACCGAGCGGCGCTACCTCGGGATGAACCGCCGGGAACGGCAGTTCCTCGACATGGCCTCCGCCGTGGAACGGCGGCGCCAGCGCGGGCGGCGGCTGGTCACCGCAGGGATGGCCGTGCTGCTCGTCTTCTCGCTGGGCGTGACCGCGATCGCCCTGCGCCAGCGGCAGACTCTCGCCGGGCAGGCCGAGGATCTGGGACGGCAGCGTGACGAGTCGGCCGCACGGGCCGCCGCCGCCCGCGCCGACGACCTGCGCGACTCCGACCCCGGGACCGCCATGCGGCTCAGCGTGGCCGCCTGGCGGATCGCCCAGGTGCCGGAGGCGCGCTCCGCGCTGCAGGCCGCGCTGGCCCAGGCGAAGATCGACGTGTTCACCGACCCCGACGCCACCTCCAGGGCCTCCTACGTCCTGACACCCGACGCGCGGACGCTCGTGCGGGCGTACGGCGGCGAGGTCCGCATGTACGACGTGGCCACGCACAGGCCGGTCCGGTCCTTGCGGGGAGTGGGAGACCGCGCCGCCGTGACCGCGGCGAGTTCTGACGGCTCGATCCTCCAGGTCGGCGAGCGGCTCTGGGACAGCACCACGGGTAAGGCCGTCGGCCCGGCGATCCCCGAGGGGGCGAGGGCGGAGCTGGAGCCGGAGCGGCGGCTGCTCTCGATCACCGGCCCCGACGGGCTGGTGATGCGCCCGCTGGACGGGGGCGGGCCGCTGGTCTCGGCGACCGGGACCGAACCGGAGGGGACCGTCTCGCCGGACGGCCGGTGGGCGGCCGTGGCCGGCCGTCAGGGCACGGTCGAGGTCTGGGACCTGGCCGCGGGGAGACGGGCGTTCAGCAGGAAGATCGACGGACCCGTCAGCCTCCGGGGGGAGCGGGGAGCGCCGCAGATCGCGTTCAGCCCGGACAGCGCGACCCTCGCGGTCGGCGGTGACACCTCGATCGTGCTGCTCGACCCCGCCGGCGGGAAGCAGCGCGGCGAGCACTTCCCGAGCACCGGCGGCGGCTCGCTCGGGTTCAGCCCGGACGGCCGCTTCCTCGCCGAGCAGGCGGACGACGCCCTCTACCTCTGGAAGGTGGCCGACCGGACCATATCCGCGCAGTTCCCCCTGGCGACCTTCGGCAGAGCGCGCTTCACCGCCGACAGCCGCACGCTGCGGTACCCGACCGACTACGGCTCGGTGGTCTCGGTCGACATCAGCGCAGTCACCCACACCGACACCCTGAACGTGCCGAAGGAGCGCAGCGGCTGGGAGAGCGCGGCGTTCGCCCCCGGGGGGCGGGTGCTCGCCTACGCCAACCTGGGCGTGGCCCGCCTCTGGGACCCCACCCGGCTGGCCCCGATCGGCGGCCCGCTGACCGCCGACGCGGGCTCGGCCGGAATGTTCAGCCCGGACGGCAGGACACTCGCCATCCCCCGCAGGGACGGTTCGGCGGTGACCCTGTGGGATGTCACCACCCGCCGGAGCCTCACCACCCTGGAGACCGGGGCCGGGCCGGTCATGGCCCTCGCCTTCAGCGGGGACGGCCGGACGCTCGCGGCCGGTGTGGGCGGTGGCGGCGGCAAGGAGATCCAGATCTGGGACGTGCGCGCGGGCAGGATCACCGGGACGGTGCCCCGGGGGGCCATCCAGAGCCTGGCCTTCCGCCCGGGCGGGGACCCGGTGGGCGGCCGGGACGGAGGCTCCGGAGGAGAGGTGATCTCCGTTGGGGCGGAGCTGGTCGCGCTCCCCGGCGGAAGGACGGTCAGTGCCCCCGCCGGGGTCAGCGGCCCGGACGTCCAGTCCGCCGCCTTCACCCCCGACGGCCGCGTCCTGGCCCTGGGCCTCGCCGACCAGCGCGTCCTTCTGTGGGACGTCGAGCGCGGTGCGCGCCTGGGCGTCCTGAGCGTCAAGGGGCTCCAGCAGCCCCTGCGGTTCTCTCCCGACGGCCGGGTGCTCGTCACGGCGGGAGACGGTGTCCGCCTGTGGGACACCGCCACCCAGCGTGAGATCGGCGCCCTCCCACTCGCCGCGACCGCCCTCGATCTGGCTTTCAGCCCGGACGGCCGGGTCCTCAACGCGGTGGCACGCGACGGCTCGGTCAGCCGCCTGCCGGTGGAACCCTCCATGGTCGCGGAGTCGGTCTGCGCCCGGGTCGGCTCCGGGCTGTCGGCGGCCGAGTGGGAGCGCCTCATCCCCGGCATCCCCTATCGCGAGACCTGCGGCCGATGAGATCCGTGGCGGTCAGGTCCAGTGCGGTGAGGTCCGGGGTGGTCAGGTCCGGGGTGGTGAGATCTGTGGCGGTCAGGTCCGGGTCGGTGAGATCCGGGGTGGTCAGGTCCAGGGCGGTCAGATCTACGGCGGTGAGAGATCCACGGCGGTGAGATCTGTGGCGATGGGGAGAGACAGGCGGGGCCCAAGCCGGACGGTCCATCGCACATATGGGTTTGAAGCTGTGGACGGCGGTGCCCTGCGTAGGCTCCTGCTGTGGATGAAAGCCAGGAGTACACCAGGTACCGCCAGGACTCGGGGGTGCTCGCCGAGATCGGACGCTTCCTCGACCCCCAGGTCGCACGTCTCACCGTCCGGCTCTCCGGAGACCTGGCACGGGCCGCGGTCGCCGCGTGGGACCGTGACGAGGAGGGAGAGGTGGGCGAGGAGACCGTAGAGCAGGCCCGGGTCCGGGACCGCGCGGCGTCCCTGGCGCTGATCGGCCTCGCCGTGGCGGATCGCGGCACCGCCTCGGGTGACGAGGTCGTCGTGGAGCTGGACGTGACGGAGGTCGCGGCCGCGCTTCTGGCCGCCTACGACGAGGCCGTCATCCCGCTGGAATCCCCCTGACCCCCTGACCCCGGGACCCTCCGACCCTTTGCCCCCTGCCCCCGGGCCTCCTGATTTCCTGAGCCCGTGCCCCATCTGCCACCCTGTTCCCGGCCGTCCGGCGCATGATCTGCGGTGCCGTACGGACGCAATACACTGGCGCCGGTGTCGCAGCGAGGGCGGGGTGAGTTCGCGGTGCGCAAGTCAGGGGTCATGCAGACGCTTGATCCGGTGGATGTCGGCGAGCATGTGTGCTGGGTCGTCGATCCAGACCAGGGCTACACGGCCGCCACCTCGACGTTCCTGGCCGACGGCGAGCTCTTCGGTGACAAGGTGGTCATCGTCGGGTCGTTGCTGGAGCCCTCCCCGGCCGCCGGCACCCTCCGCGGGGCGATGGTCGTCGATCCGGGGCTGATCCGTGGCGCGGGTCCCACCCCCGACATGAGTTCGATGCTGGGCCTGGTGCGGCGCGAGGCGGACAGAGCGGGACGCCAGGGCTACCGCGCCCTCCGCGTGCTCGCCGTGATGGACCAGCTCGTGCCGCCGGGCGCGGGCGTGGACATGCTGATCGACCACGAGCTCCGCCTTGACGAGCTCGTGGCGGACAGCGCGGCCATCATGGTGTGCGCCTACGGCCGTGACCGTTTCGGCGCCGCCACATTGAACCACGTGGCATGTGTTCACCCTCGCGAACTGGGAAGTGGATGGGCGGGGCCGTCGTTCCGGATGTTCAACTCGGGGCCGGACAGCTGGAGCGTGTGCGGGGTGGTCGACTCCGACGGCGCCACGGCGTTCAGCGCCGCACTGTCCGCCGCCGCGGTGCTCTCGCCGGCGCTGCGGCTCCGTTTCGACGAACTGGAGTTGATGGACGCCGCCGGGATGCGCGCGCTCGTGGAAGCCGCCACCCGGGCCCCGATCCGCAGCATCACGGTCGAGGGCGCGAACCCGACAGTGCGCTCGTGCTGGGAGATGCTCGGCTACAGCACCTACGAGGCACCCGTGGAGCTGACGCCATGACCACTCAAGTCACCGGAGCGGAGGGGGCCGCAGGACTCCGCCACGAGCTTTACTCCTACTCGGGGGAGACGCAGTTCCTCGACGGGACCCTGTCCTTCATCGAAGACGCGCTGGCGGCCGACGAGGTCGTCCTGGTGTCCGTCCCCGAGAGCAGGGAGCAGATCCTCCGCGCGGAGCCGGCCGGCTCCGACCCCCGCGTGGTGTTCATGGACGTCTCCAAGCTGGGCCGCAATCCCGCCCGGCTCATCCCGGCCTGGCAGCGGTGGATCAGCGAGCGGGCGGAGGAGGGGCGTCCGGTGCGCGGCATCGGCGAGACCGACTGGAGCGGCCGCGGCGCGGCGGAGATCGCTGAGCTGCGCTATCACGAGTGGCTGCTGAATCTCGCCTTCACCGGCTCGCCGGCATGGTGGCTGCTGTGCCCCTACGACACCGACACGATCGATCCCGAGACCATGCGGGCGATCAGCCAGTGCCATCCGTTCGTCCTGGAGCAGGGCATCCATCGGGAGCTCCCGGACTACGTCCACGCGCCCTTCGTCTGGGACGACCTGGAGCCGGCGTGCGACCCGTTCGAGGAGTTCCCCTACGGCAGGGGGGATCTCGCGGCCGTCCGGGAAAAGGTGTCGGCCTGCGCCATACCACACGGTCTGCAGGGGGAGAGGCTGAGGGAGACCCTGATCGCGGTCACCGAGGTGGCCGGCAACAGCATCGCCCACGGTGGCGGCCACGGAACCCTCCGCACCTGGGTGCAGGGGGGCACGCTCGTCTGCGAGTTCCGCGACGACGGGGTGATGACCGATCCCATGATCGGCCGCAGGCTCCCGAGTCCCCGGCCGCTGAGCGGCCGGGGCATGTGGCTCGTCCACCAGCTGTGCGACCTGGTCCAGATCCGGTCCGCTCAGGGGGCCGGCACGACCGTCCGCCTGCACATCGTGATTCCGCCGGCCTGACCACTGGTCATCCGGTCACCCCTCCTGGAGAGCCTCCTCCACGGAGGCGGAGAGCGTGAAGTAGGGCAGGACCCCGGTGGTGGTCAGCATGTGACGCAGGGTGCGGCTCACCCCGGCCAGGACCAGGCGGGTCCCGCTCTCCTGGCTCCGGCGCAGCATCCACAGCAGCTCGGCGAGCCCGGTGGAGTCGCAGAAGGTGAGTCCGGTGAGGTCGAGGACGAGCGTCGGTGACTCACCGGTGCCGCTGGTCCACGCCTGGGTGAGCTCTCGCCGGAACGTCGGCGCGTAGTCGTAGTCGAGCTCGCCGACCGCGCGGACGACGATGGCGCCGCCGTGCGATCCGGACGAGATGAGGAGCGTTGCCGCACCTTCGGTTGACATCGAGAACTCCTTAGACCCGCAGTTCACAGGGCGGGCGTTCCCTCCGTCCTACCAGGTATGCGGATCTGAGGGACTCATGATGGCCAAGAATCGGAGGGGATGAAACGCTCTGAACGTATCCAGGGTACGGCGGAACGGGGCCCGCCCGTCCGATGGACGTCTCCAGCATGGTCTCCGGTCCTTCTCGAACCTCGGTGAGCGCCCCGATGCCCTCCCGTTCACGGGGCCGGATCTTTCCTCATCTCACGGCCCTGCTGCATCTCACGGCCCTGCGGCATCTCACGGCCCCGCGGCCGGCCGGCGCGGCTCCCGCCACGCGACGGAGGCGCCGCCGGGAGGTCGGACCTCCCGGCGGCGCCTCCACCGGCTCCGCTCTCCCTACGGGTTGGTGATGATGGTGAAGGTCGACGTCGTGTTCTTCACGTTCGTCGCGTTGTTGCTCATCCTCAGGTTGTTGAAGGTCACCGAACCGACCGCCGGGCCCTGGCCGGGCTCGGGCATCTCGTTGACCCAGATTCCGAACCCGGACTTGGCGTCGAAGGCGTCCCCGCTCTTCCGGGCGCCCGAGATCGAGATGTCCGTGAAGACCGTGTCCTTGACCGGGAACTGCGGCTGGCCGCCCACGTAGTTCGTCTGGAACATGATGCCGCTGTAGGTCGGGTCCACGATGTCCACGTCGCTGACGCGGATGCCCTGGAAGACCTTCGAGGCGGAGAAGACCCAGATCGCCGGGAAGGTCTGCGCGCCCCAGAAGTGGCCACCGGCACGGACGATGGAGATGTTCTCGAACCTCGTCGGCGGGTCGGCGCCGAAGCCGTTCATCGGGTAGCCGAAGTCGAGCGAGCTGATCGTGATGCCGGAGTAGACCAGCGTGTCCGCGATGTAGATGTTCCTGAAGACGTTGTCGTAGCCGCCGTAGACCGCGACGCCGGCGGCGCGCCAGGTCAGGATGGAGGTCAGGTTCTCGTAGACGTTGCCCTTCATGTCGGCCCCGCCGGCGTCGATGGCCGAGAACAGCGCGAAGCTGTCGTCACCCGTCGCGCGGGCCTCGTTGTTGACGACGTGGTTGTCCGTGCTGCCGTTGGTCATGTTGATGCCGTCGGCGAACATGTTGCGGATCCGGGAGTTCTTGATCGTCACACGGTCGGTGTTCGCGCCCCAGTACAGGCAGACCATGTGCTCGTTCCAGATGTTGTCGATCACCACGTCGGCGACGTTGGAGAAGTCGAACACCTTGCCCGGACCGTCGATGCGTGAGGTGTAGTTCCCGAAGTAGGCGAAGTTCGCGAACGAGGAGCCGTTGGCCGTCCCCTCCGCGCGGAATCCGACGTCGGTGTTGTCCTGGGTCGTCGGGGCGCGGAACTGCGTGTACCAGGGACCGGCGCCGACCACCTTGACCGCCTTGCCGTACACCTGGAACTTGCTCGCCGTCTGGTAGGTGCCCGGCGGCAGGTAGACGCCGACGAGGGTGCCGGTGCTGTCCATCCGCACCTTGTCGAGCGCGTTCTGCACGTCCTGGTGGGTGAAGCCCGCGGGCACCGTGTACTTGGCGGGGTCGGGGTTCGCGACGGGCGACACCTGCTCAAGGTTGATGAAGTCGATCGCGTACGTCGTGGTGTTGGCCGGGTCCTTCTGCAGCCTGATCCTGCTGCCGGCCGGGACGGTCGTCCCGAGCATGACGTTGGCCTCGTCGTAGATGTGGCGAGGTCCGCCCGCTCCCGGCGAGTTGCCCGGGCTCGCCTCGTTCCCGTACAGCCACGCGTACTTGGAGGTCAGGTTGATGGGCTTGAGGAAGGTGCCGTTGACGTAGATGTTGAGCGTCGAGTCGATCCCGCCGCCGCCCGCCGCGTCGGGGATGGAGAAGCGGGTGACGAGGGTGTTCGTGCTGGCCTTGGTCGTGAACTCGACGTAGCTGCCGGTGGAGTTCAGCGTCACCGCCCTGCGGCCGGAGGCCTCGCCCGCCAGGTTGCCGATGTCCCTGTTCGGGCTGAGGACGGTCGCCCCGCCGCCGACGACGGCGTCCTCGGCCTCGTACATGTCGTAGGGCATGTTGGCGCCGCGCCCGACGAAGAACGGCTGCGTGGCGGTGTTGTTCTGCCGCTTCACCGGAAGCTCGTTGGCGTCGTCGGCCAGCACCGTCTTGACGCTGTACTTGCCGTTGGCGGCCGTCCACGTGCCCAGGCTGACCGGGCTGGTCGTGGCGCCGGCGGCGATCACGCCGCTGTGGGAGCCGGTCAGCGTGCGGACGACGGTGCCCGCCTCGTTGGAGACCGTCAGCGTGATGGCGTGGGCGCCGCCCGCGGAGGCCACGGTGCCCTGGTTCTTGATCGCCACGGAGAAGGTGACGACGTCGCCGTTCGCCGGGGTGCTCGGCGTCCAGCTGGTCGTCGCGACGAGGTCCGAGCTGTCGACGGGCCTGACGACGAGCGGGGACGGGTTCGTGTGGCCGTTGTTGGTCTCGTTCTGCTCGATGACGCTGTCGGCCTCGTCGACCTTGGCGCTCAGCGGGTAGGTGCCCGCGTCACGGGGACCGGCGTTGGCGGACACGCTGGTGGACGCTCCGGCCGCCAGCGCGCCGACGGAGGCGGTGCCGACCTTGGCGGTGCCCAGGTAGAAGTTGACGTTCGTCGCGCCGGAGGCCGCCGTTCCGATGTTCTTGACCGTGGCGGTCAGCGCGACGGAGTCGGTCTCGACCGGGGCCGAGGGAGCCGACGACATGCCCGTGATCGTCAGGTCCGGGTTGGGGGCCGGCGTGCCGATGACCTGGAACTCGGCGACCTGCCCGGCGGGCGCGCCGGAGTTCGTGGTGATCTTGAGCTGGATGTCGGCGGCGGTGGCGGTGACCGGGATCGTCACGGTGTTGCCGGAGGCGGGGTTGAAGGTGTAGGTCGCCGCCGAGGACAGGTTGGTGAAGGAGGAGGAGCTCTGCTCGCGTCCGAGGACCTGGATGGTCTGCGTGCGCGTCCCCCACGAGCTGTCGGGGTTCAGCTTCAGCACGACCGAGTTGACGGCGGCGTTCGAGCCCAGCTGCACGGTGAGCGTGCTGGGGTAGCTGCCGCCGTTGCCTTCCCAGTAGGTCGTCACGCTGTTGTCGTTGGCGTTGGTGGCCACGAAGGTGAAGACAGAGGACGACGCGGTGATCGGCTTGCCGACGGCCAGGTTGGAGCCGCCGCCGCTGCCGCTGCGCGTGACGGTGTTGCTGTTCGCCGACTGGTTGCCCGCGGCGTCCTTGGCCTTGACGTGGTACGACACCGTCGCGCCGGCGGGCTGGCTGTCGGTGTAGGTCAGGACGTTGCCCGCCACGCTGCCGCGCAGGGCGTTGTTGGCGTAGACGTCGTAGCCGGTCACGCCCACGTTGTCGGTGGAGGCGCTCCAGGTCAGCTTGATCTGGCCCGAGGCGGGTTCGGTGTAGGCCAGGTTCGACGGCGCGGTCGGCGCCTGCGTGTCGCCGCCGGGGCCGGCGGGGCCGTACACCTCGAACTCGGACAGCTGACCGGCAGGCCAGCCCGTGTTGCCCGTGATGGTCAACCGCACGTACCGGACGCTGGTCGCGGTGAAGTTGATCGTCACGGTGTTGCCGGTCGCCGGGTTGAAGGTGTAGCCCGCCGACGGGACGATGGTGTTGGTGGGCGGGCCGCTCGTGTCTCCCTGCACGGTCAGGGTCTGGGTCCTGGTGGCCCACTCCGGCGCCGGCGGCAGCTTCAGGACGATCTTGTTCACGCTGGTGGAGGCTCCGAGGTCGACCTGGACCCACTGCGGGAAGGTGTTGTTGGCGCTCTCCCAGTAGGTGGCCGCGTTGCCGTCGTTGACGTTGCCGGCGGTGTAGGGGTTGTTGGCGCTGCCGGCCGAGGCGGGCTTCCCCGCGGCCAGGTTGGGGTCGGCCGCCGCCGAGGCCTGGGGGAGCGGCCCGAACAGGGCGAGCAGGCCGGTCGCGAGCGCCGCCGCGATCAGCCGTAACAACGGGACGTGCTTGTTTCTCATTGCGTTCCTCTGTCTCTCGTCTGGAACGGCAGGTGCGGAGAGGAGACCGTGGCGTCCGCCGTGCGACGCGCTCGACCACGGGCGGGTACGGCCTCGCCGGCGAGGGATGGATATCGGATCCCCGGGGGCCGGCAGACGGGCGGGCCGGGGTGGCCGGTCGTTGTACGCGGCCGTGCTCCCCGGTCCGCCTCCGGCGGCGGATTCAGGTGTCGCGGCCGACCGCGGCCGCCGGGCGGCGACCGGACACGCAATGCCGAAGCCGACATCACCTGGGACCTCTCCGTGGGGGGTGCGGAGCGGGTGCACGGACACTGCGTGTCCCTGCGAGAAGTTGCGAAGAACAGCTAGAAAGTAACGATGACTTGCAAGGTTCTTGCATTGCGTTGGCCAAATGTTAACTACGTGCTACAGCCGCGTCAACGGTTCGAAAAAAACGGTCTGTTGCGACATATCGCCCTATGGCCAGCCCCAGCCGGCGGCGGGGCCTGGTCCGCGGAATCCGGCGGGGCAGGTCTAGGGTTAGCGTGACCGCGGCATGAGTTTGTTTTTGGCTCGGGGCGCGAATGATCCGTGGCATGACTCGTGAAATGAGCGGTGGCCGGCGTCCCGGAGCGCGCGGGACCGCCTATGGCCTGGCATTCATGCTGGTATGCGGACTGTGCTCGGCTGCCCCGGCCTCAGCCGGGACCTCGGCGCCGGACTCGCCGCCCAACCCGGCCTCGCCCGTCCTTTTCAAGCTGGAGGCGAGGAGCAGTTCGAGCCACTCCAATTTGCGCGGGAACAAGACCAGGCTGCACTTCTACCTCAAGGTGCAGGTGCGGGGCGAGGGCGCCGAAGCGATGACCATCACCGGGATCGGCCGGAGCGGAGCGGGGCTGAAGCTTCTCACGCCCGTGGCTCGCGGCCCTTATGTGCTCCAGCCCGGAAAGATTGTCTCTTTCGGTCTCAGGTATGAGATCACCGACTGCGGTGATGTTCAGAAGGGAGAATGGCCGGTGCCGGTCCATGTGCGGTCGGACGAGGGCGACACACTCGTCTACGCTCCCCTGCAGCTCTTCAACGTGGGCACGAGGGGGCCGGTCAACCTGCCCTGGCAGACCGCCCTCGCCAATCAGGTGTGCCCCTCCTGACCAGGCAATCAGGTGTGCCCTTCCTGACCAGGGGAGTGGAGCGGAACGCCAGGGGGAGCGCTTTTCCGCCGCTCGGCCGGACCGGACCGCCGCCCGTCGGGATCAACGGTGATCGTGATCCCGCGGCGGTCCGCCGCGTCAGTCGAAAGCCGGAGGCGTCAGCCGAGATCGGTGGATCTGCTCCGGTGGAGCGAGTCAGCCCCAGCGCTGCGCGTTGGTCTCGTTCAGCGCGCCGCTGGTGTCCGGTATGACGCAGAACAGCAGGCCCGCCGGGTCCCGCATGACCCACCAGCCGTTCGCCTGCCGTACTCGCCTGGCTCCCAGCTCTTCCAGCCGCGCGACCTCCGCCTCCAGGTCATCGGTATGGATGTCCAGGTGCACCCGGCTCTCCCCCTCACCGAGACGCTGGGTGAGCAGCCCGATCTCCTGGCCGGGGAGCAGGGCGCCGTGGTATGCCGGGTAGTGGGCGAACGGGGTCATCTCCTGGCCGGTCGCGGCCTGCCAGAACCCCACTTCCTTGTCGTGGTCCGCCTCCGGCACATCGATCACGATCTTGTCGATCCTGCTGTGGTGCGGCACGTACGTCACCTTCCGGCTGGCGGGTCTGCGCAGGCCGGATCGTGCGTCACGGAACCGGCTACGTCACTTTAACGGCAGGGCTTGTCGGCACGGCCGGGACCCCGGTGCGGAAACGCGGGGGTGCTCGCCGCGGGCCCTCGCCGGATCACCCGTCGCGGGCCGTCGTGGCCCGGAACGCCGTCACGGGTCCCCGGCCGGCCCGTCCGCCGGGACAGACGGTCCGCAGCACAGCAATCTGGAAGATCCCCTCGTCCCCGGCGCGGGCCATGATGAGTTCTCGACGAACTCAGGAGCGCCGATGCGAACCGCACACCGGACCTGTCCTATCTGCGATGCCGTCTGCGGCCTGCGGCTCACGCTCGACGGTGCCGGACGTGTCGCGTCGGTCAAGGGTGACCCGGACGACCCGTTCTCCAAGGGGTTCATCTGCCCCAAGGGCGCGAGCCTGGGCCGTATCGACGAGGATCCCGACCGGCTGAGCGTCCCGATGATCCGCAAGGGCGGCGAGTGGCGCGAGGCCACCTGGGAGGAGGCCTTCCAGGCCGTTGACCAGGGCCTCAAGGACGTCATCGACACCCACGGCCGCCAGGCCCTGGCCGTCTACTTCGGAAATCCGACCTTTCACACCATGGCCGGATTCATGTACCGGGTGCCGCTCACCCAGTCACTCGGCACCCGCAACGTCTTCTCCGCCAGCACCATCGACCAGATACCGAAGCAGGTGGCCGGCGGCCTCATGCTCGGCGACCCGATGGCCATCGCGGTTCCCGACCTCGACCGCACCGACTACCTGCTGATCCTCGGCGCCAACCCGGTGGAGTCCAACGGCTCGCTCTGCGCCGCCCCGGACTTCCCCGGCCGGCTCAAGGCCCTGCGCGGGCGCGGCGGCAAGCTCGTGGTCGTCGACCCGCGCCGCACCAGGACCGCGGCCTTCGCCGACGAGCACCTGTTCGTACGGCCCGGCACCGACGCCTACCTGCTGCTCGGCATCGTCCACACCCTCCTCGCCGAGGACCTCACGAAGATCGATGTCGAGGTGAACGGCCTGGAGGAGCTCCGGCGGCTGGCGGAGGAGTTCGCCCCGCAGGCCGCGGCGCGGGTGTGCGGGGTGCCCGCCGAGGAGATCGTACGGCTGGCCCGCGAGCTGGCCGCAGCGCCCACGGCCGCCGTCTACTCCCGCATCGGCACCTGCACCGCCGAGTTCGGCACCGTCGCGCAGTGGCTGGTCGACGTGGTCAACATCCTGACCGGCAACTTCGACCGCCCCGGCGGGGTCATGTTCACCAGGACCGCCGCCGTCGAGCTCTTCCGAACGGGGCAGCCGTACACGGCGGGAAACTGGCACAGCCGTGTCCGGGGGCTGCCGGAGGCGCTCGGCGAGCTGCCGGTGGCCACCCTCGCCGACGAGATCGAGACCCCGGGCGAGGGGCAGGTCAGGGCGCTGATCACGGTGGCGGGCAACCCGGTGCTGTCGGCGCCGAACGGACCCCGGCTGGACCGGGCCTTCCGCGACCTGGACTTCATGGTCTGCGTCGACCCCTACCTGAACGAGACGACCAGCCATGCCGACGTCATCCTGCCGCCGCCCCGGATGCTGCAGATGCCGCACTACGATTTCCTGCTGCTGACCGTCACGGTGCGCAACTACGCCCGGTTCTCCCCGCCGATCCTGCCGCTGGAGCCGGGGCAGCGGTCGGAGGCCGAGATCCTGGCCCGGCTGACGCTGATGGTCTCCGGCCAGGGGGCGGACGCCGATCCGGCCATGCTCGACGAGATGATCCTCGACCAGGTGCTCCGCGGGGCCACCGAGATTCCGGGCTCACCGTTCGAGGGCAAGGAAGTGGCGGAGCTGCGCGCCGGGCTGGACGGTGACAGCGGGCCCGAGCTGATGCTGGACGCCATGCTGAGGCTCGGCCCCTACGGCCTGTCCCTGGCCGACCTGCGGGCCAACCCGCACGGCGTCGACCTGGGCGCGCTGGAGCCGCGGCTTGAGGAGTTGCTGTGCACGACCTCGGGCCGGGTGGAGCTGGCCCCGCGGCCGCTGGCCGAGGACGTCGGACGGCTGCGCGAGCGGCTGGCCGTACCGCCCGCGGAGCTCGTGCTGATCGGGCGGCGCCAGCTGCGCTCCAACAACAGCTGGCTGCACAACGTGGGATCGCTGGTCGGCGGGAGCAACCGCTGCACGCTGCAGATCAACCCCGACGACGTGACCAGGCTCGGGCTCGGCGGGCAGGCCGTGATCCGCTCGGCGGCGGGCGAGCTGACCGTCCCGCTGGAGCCGACCGACACGATCATGCCCGGGGTGGTGAGCCTGCCCCACGGCTGGGGACACGCCGGGAGCGTGCAGCGGGTCGCGGCGGAGCACGCCGGGGTCAACGCCAATACGCTGACGGACGAGTCGGTGGTCGACGCCCTCTCCGGAAACGCCGTGTTCAACGGGGTCCCGGTCACGCTCAGCCCTTGTGAGGCGGGGGAGCTGTCCTCGGCGCCCGCCTGACGGCCGGGCCGGCCGGCGCCGGCGGCACGACCGGCTCTGATGGTAGGGCTCTCCCTACCATCAAGCAGGGGGCGGCCGGGAATGATCTTGCTTGGCGGGCAGGACAGACTTCAGGGGTGCCGTTCACCGCCCACCCAGAGGTGCCATCGATGTCCACACAGCATGCGCCGCAGCTCCCGGCCGGCCCGCCGGCCGCGCCTGCGCCCCGGTCCACCGACGAGGCCGCCCCGGCCGTCACCGGCGCGTTCGCAGGCGGGCCGGCCGCGGCTGTCGTCTCCGACGGCGCTCCCGGAGTTCTCCCGAGGGTCCTTCGGCGGCGTCCCCCGACGCGCACCTTCCATGCCCGCACAAGGATCACGGCATGAAGGCGGTTGCGATGGCGGGTGGCCTGCTGGCCTGCGCGGCGCTGCTGACGGGATGCGGGCTGGGGAACATCGGCGGCCCCGCCAACCGGGACACCGTGACCTACCAGGTCACGGAGAAGGTGGCCAGGGTGAACGTGACGAGCGAGTCCGGAGACATCGTGATCACCGAGACCGGCGGGAGCGCCATCCGGGTCGTCGAGAAGCTCAGGTGGAGCGGCGAGAAGCCCGACGCCGAGCACAGGGTCGATGGTGACACGCTGGTCATGACCTACAACTGCCCGGCGAAGTGGGACAACTGCGGCGTCGACTACAGGGTCGAGATCCCCAGAGGGCTGCAGGTGGACCTGAGCAGCAGCTCGGGTGACATCACGCTCAGCTCTCTGACGGGGCCGATCGACGCCTCCACGGGGTCCGGCGATGTGAACGGCGCCGGCCTGGCGGGGAAGAAGGTCTTCACCGAGACCGGCTCGGGCGACGCCGAGTTGAAGTACACCGTCGCCCCTGACCGCGTCGAAATGAAGGCGGGCTCGGGCAACGCGACCCTTCACGTGCCCGACGGGTCGTATGACGTGAAAACCAAGATGAAATCGGGCGACGCGCAGGTTTCCGTAAAGAACGATGCGAGTTCTCCCCGCAAGGTGACGATGACGACGGGCTCCGGCGACGTCTACGTGATGCCCGGATAGCCGAGGGGGCCCGGTAGCGATCGCGGAGAATCCGGCGGACCCCCTTGACCCGCCTTGGTGTGCGGGCACCGCAGGGCAGGAGTGCCGGCGGGCGTCCTCCTCCCGGGCGCGGCCCCAGCCCCGAGGCGCGCCGATCCGCGCGGATCATCGGACTTCCGGGAAGATCGTGTTCTCGGAAGGCGGATCCCGAGGTGACTTCCGAGAACACGGGCCATGCCGGTCACGGACCCCGGAAACACCTTCCGAGAACACGGAGCGGTGTCGAACGTCAGGGGACGATCTCCATCTGCGCCATCATCCCGAGCGAGGAGTGCTCCAGGAAGTGGCAGTGGTAGACGTACCGTCCGAGGTAATCGGTGAAGTGCGCCTTCACCCGCACGGAGGTGCCCGCCGGGATGAGCACGGTGTCCTTGCGGCCCGCGTCGTCCAGCGAGGGCGGCTGACCGTCGCGGTCCAGCACCTGGAACTGCACGAGGTGCATGTGGAAGTTGTGGGGGAAGCCGAACTGGCCGTCGCCGTTGGTGATCGTCCAGATCTCCGTGCTGCCCCGTTTGACCTGGAGGTCGGCCCGGTTCGGGTCGTACGTCTTGCCGTCGACCAGGCCCACGGGCGGGAAGGCCGCGATGTCGAAGCTCAGCGTCACGTTGCGGTTGACCGTCGCGGCCGGGAGAACGGGGAGCGCGCGGAGCAGGTCGGGCACCTGGCTGGAGTCCGCCGCCTGCCGGACGACGTCGAACCGGAGCACCGGCGTGGCCCCGTCGGAGAGGACCAGCTGCGTGCCGACCGGGTAGCGCGAGAAGTCCACCACGATCTCCACCCGCTCGGCCGAGCTGAGCCGGATTCCGGTCCGGGGCACCGGCGCGGGCAGCAGGCCGCCGTCGGAGGCGATCTGCGTCATCTCCTCACCGCCGAGGCTCAGGTTGAAGGTCCGCTCGGTGGCGCCGTTGAGCAGCCGGAAACGGTATTTGCGCGCGGCGACCGGGAAATACGGCTGGGGTTTGCCGTTGGCGAGGATCACATTGCGCTCGGCCGGGTTCCCGCCGAACAGCATGGCGCCGTCCGCGTCGAAAAGGGCGTCACGGATCATGATCGGTACGTCGTAGTCCCCCCGCGGCAGCCGGAGGCCCCTCTCGCTGTCGTCGTCGATCAGATAGAAGCCGTGCAGGCCGCGGTAGACGTTCTCCGCCTCGGTGTGATGACTGTGGTCGTGGTACCAGAGCGTCGCGCCCTGCTGCCTGTTCGGGTAGTTGTACCACCGCGTCTGCCCGGGCTGGATGAGCTCCATCGGATGACCGTCGTTGTCCGCCTCGACGTGGCCGCCGTGCAGGTGCACGTTCGTCGGCCGGTTGAGGAGGTTGTTGTATCTGATCAACACCCGGCGGCCGGTCTTCGCCCGGATGGTGGGGCCCACCAGCTGGTTGCCGTACGTGAAGGTCGGGGTGCTGACGCCGGGGAGGATCTCAAGGTTCGTGTGCCGTATGTCGATCCGGTAGATGTCGACGTCGTTGGTCGACACCACCGGCTGCAGCACGGGAGGCACGGGCATCCGCACGGAGAAGGGCGTGTTGGTCAGCGCCGCTCCGACCCGCGCGGGCTGGACGCCGTGCTCGTGCGGGCGGAGGCCGGGTACGGCTGAGAAAGCGGTACGGTCATCGAAAAGCAGTCCTTTAACGCCCACCGCACCACCAAGCGTCAGAGCGCCCACGGCGAGCATGTTCCGTCTGGTCAGCATCCGTTCCCCTATCGCTGCGTCGCACCGACACCCTGTGACGTCCGGACCGGTAATCCGTGTCCGTTTTAAGGCCGTATAGCCTTTCGTCGCGATCTGACCCGCCTTACCCCGTTAACTGGTTGACCGCCAAGCTGATCTTCGCATCGGCGTTTTATGGCGTCTTCTTCTGTATTGCTGATTTATGTTCTCCATCGTGTTCCGCTGGTTTATAGAGCAACGTGGAATGGGGATACCGCCGGACGGCGGACGGGCATGACGCCGCGCCTGCCGCGGATCACTTCCGGCGCGCCCCGGACGTCGCCGGCGTCAGCGGCCTGCTGGGCAGCTCCCGGCGGAGCACCGGGGCGATCTCGCCGAAGAACAGCTCAAGGGTCGCGAGATAGTCCGTCCGGCTGAGGACCTCGCCGTCCACGTGAATGTGGAGCACCTCGTGTCCGAAGTGCCGGTGCTGCTCGTGGACCTTGTCGATGATCTGCTGCGGGCTGCCCACCAGCACCGAGCTGCTCTCGACCCACTCCTCGACGGAGCCGTACTTGATCGTCCCTCCGTCGTGGGCGCGGTTGACCGCGAGCCGCGCCTCGAACACCGGCCGGTACTTCGCGACGGCCTCCTGCGAGGTGCGGGCCCCGAGGTATCCAGCCGTTCCGGCCCCCACGAGCGCGTCCTCCGGGTCGTGGCCGTGGGCCGCGAAACGCTCCCGGTAGTGCTGGATGAGCTCGCCGTACCGCTCGATCGGGCCGCTGCCGTTCGAGGAGAAGACGGGGTCGCCGTGCTGGGCGGCGTAGTCGGTCGACAGCGTGCTGCTCGCGCTGCCGTGCCATACGCGGATGTCCTTCTGGAACGGCCGCGGGAGGGGTTCGGCGTCTTCGAGGCTGCGACCCAGCCTGCCCTCCCAGGTCACGTTCTCCTCCCTCCACAGGCGCCGGAACAGCTCGTAGTTCTCCTGGAGCAACGCCCACCGGTTCTCGGCCGTGACGCCGAAGAGCTTCGACGACCGCTGGTAGGCGCCCTTGCCGATGATGATGTCGAGCCGCCCGCCGGAGAGGTTGTCGAGAGTCGAGTAGTCCTCGAAGGCGCGCAGGGGATCGAGCATGCCCAGGGTCGTCACCGCGGTGAACAGGCGGATGGTCGACGTCCGCGCCGCGATGTGGCTGAGGATGACCGGTGGTGCCGAGGAGACGGCCGGGCGGTCGTGGCGTTCTCCGACGCCGTAGCCGTCGAAACCCCATTCCTCGGCGAGCACCGCCAGCTCGACCAGCTCCTTCAACTGGATCGCGTGTGGTTTGTCCTGGTTGGGGAGGTGGGGGAGGAGGAGGAACTTCACAGCAGATGTCCTTCCGTGTTCCGCGGGGATCGGGGGGAAGTGCCACGGCCTTTCCGGATCCGCGGACTGTCGATCCGGAGCCCCGGGCAGGGGCCGGGCTCTCGCCGATGAACACATAAAACAAGTAGGTTTTAAGGGTTATAGGGGTGCGGGCGGGCTGAATGAGGGGGGCGGTGGAGGTGGAGTGCCTGACATGCGGCAGCGTTCGTCGCCGGGCGACTCCCGGCGCCGGCCTCGGCGGGCTCCCGGGCTATCGCTGGCCGGGCGATGTGGAATCGATCAGGCGGGACGCCGTCGCCGCGGCCCGGCGCCTTCCCGGCTGACGGTTGATGTGTCAACCGAAGGATGGCGGGCATGAGGTGACATGTCAACTCTGTTCCGGCCCACCCGTAGGATCAAGCCATGCATGACACCGGCGACTGGCTCGACGAACGCGAGGACCGTGTCTGGAGCGCGTTCTTCGAGATGCAGGTGCTGTTCTGGCGCAGGCTCGCCCAGCAGCTCCAGCAGGACACCGGCCTGTCCGAGCCGGACCTCGCCATCCTCACCGCCCTCGTGCGGGCGCCCGAGGGGCAGTTGCGGGCATACGAGCTGAGCGACGTCACACAGTTCGAGAAGAGCCGCCTCCACCACCATCTGACCCGCATGGCCCGGCGCGGACTGGTCACCCGCGAGTCGTGTCCCGAGTCCTCCCGGGCGTCGGTGATCGCTGTGACCCCGGAGGGGCGCGCCGCCATCACCGACGCCGCCCCGAAGCGCGCGGCGCACATCCGCCAGTGGCTGATCGACCCGCTCGACGCCGGTCAGCTCGACACGCTGGCCGAGATCTCCGAAGCGATGCGCGACCGGCTGCTCGCCGCCGGCCCCCCGCCGGGTGCCCGGCGGGCCGACTGCGCCGACGGATCCCCGGACTGACCGCCGCGGCCGCCGCCGGCGAGATCACGCGTGCCGGGACAGGGCCGGTGTGATGTCCTGCCGATTTACCACTCCAGAAAATATGTCAAGACATTGATTACGCCTTAAATGCATGGAATACCGGATGCATCCCCGTAATTGAGGCACGGAGGAGCATCCTGTGAAAATCCCCCCGATTACCTCGAAAACTCCACGATCCACCGGTCGCCTGGCAGTGGTGCTGGGAGTCGCCCTCGCCATGGTCGCAATGGGTGCCGCCCAGGCCATCGCGGTCCCCGCCCCCGTCAAGGACACCGGCATCCGGGCCGTCGAGCCCGCGGACAAGGTCCCGGGCGGGTTCGCCTCCTGGAAGGACCTGCTGGCCACCCAGGAGAAGCTGGTCAAGGCCGCCGACCGCGTCACCGCCGCCGCCAGGACGCAGGACGGCACCGGGTTCGCCGGCATCATCGCGGCGCCGGAGAACCGCGAACTGCGCGTCTACTGGAAGGGAGACACCCCCGAGCGCATCAGTGCCCTGGTCGGCCGGCTGCGCCGGGACGTCCCGGTCAGCGTCCTGCCCGCGGCCTACTCGGCCCGCGAGCTGGAGAGCGAGATGGACCGCCTCGGCCGCGCCTCCGGCGGCGTGATCACCTCGATCGCGCCGAACGCCGACGGCTCGGGCCTGACGGTCTCGGGCGCCGACTATGGCCTGACCCGCTCGAAGGTCGCCGGCTCGGCAGTGCCCGTCACCGTGGAGGCCGGCGTCACGCCGGCCCCGGCCAGCCGCTGGAACGACGACGCGCCCTGGCTGGGCGGCGCGGCCTGGCGCAACGCCGGCACCGGCCGCGGCTGCTCGACGGGCTTCGCCGTCACCGCCGGCGGGACGAGCTGGATGCTGTCCGCGGCCCACTGCGGGAGCGTCGGGCAGACGGCCACCGACCCGACCGGCCAGGTGATCGGCCCGATCGCCCACGCCAACACCAGCCGCGACGTGATGCTGATCCGCGCCGGTACCGCCGGCCGCGTCCACAACAACAACCCCGGCACCACAACGCCGGAGTTCACCAACCCGGTCGCCGGCACCTCCGCCACCTACGTGGGCATGTGGCTCTGCACCTCCGGCGCCTACTCGGGCACCATCTGCCTCTGCCAGGTGAGGGGGACCAACGTCACGATCTACCTCGCCGAGAGCGCGATCCACGGCCTGGCCCTCCTTGAGAACCCGACGCGCAAGAACGCGGCCGGCCAGGGTGACAGCGGCGGCCCGGTGGAGACTCCCGAACCGTCCAGCACCACCCGGCAGTACGCGGTGGGAGTCATCTCCCTCATCGACACCAGCGCTCAGGTGCCCTGCACCGGCTACATCGTCAGCGGCCGTATCTGCTCCTGGCGGCTGTACTACTCGCCGTGGAGCAACGCGACCGCCGCCTTCCCGGGAATCGCCATCGTGACCGGCTGACGGATCGACCCGAAGATCCTGATGAATCCGGGTATCGGACCCGGCTGCTACAGTCCGCGGATGAATCAACGAGTGCCCTTCACCGGTGAAGAGAAGCAGAGTCTGTACGTCAGCCTCGACCGGCACCGCGACGTGGTGCTGTGGAAGCTCCACGGCCTCGATGACGAGCAGCTGCGGCGGCCGATGACCCCGTCGGGGACGAATCTGCTGGGCCTGGTGAAACACCTGGCGAGCGTCGAATACAGCTGGTTCTGCGAGACCTTCGGACGCGAGACCGAGCCGCTCCCGTTCAGCGACGAGGACGAGAACGCCGATCTGCGCGTGGAGCCGCACGAGACCACCGCTGACATCGTGGCGTTCTACGGCCGCGCCCGGGCAGCGGCCGACCAGGTGATCAACGAGCTCGATGCCGAAGATGTCGGCAAGGCCTGGTTCGGCGACACGGTGACGATGCGCTGGGTGCTCATTCACATGATCGAGGAGACCGCCCGGCACGTCGGCCACATGGACATCGTGCGAGAGCTCCTCGACGGGGCGACCGGCAACCATCGCGAGGACTGACCTCGGGGACGGCAGCCGTCAGCCGGGTCCCCGCCGCGACCGGTGCCGGCGGGGCTCGGGCCCGCCGGCCGGGCGCGGGCGACCCGGCGAGCTCCCGGTCCCGGCCCGGGTCAGCCGGCCACCACGCGCAGCGCGCCGGGCTGGCGCCCGGTGAGGTGGTCGAGCGCGGCGGAGGTGGCGTCGTCATCGGGGAGGTAGACGACCAGCCGCCGGCCGGTGTCGGGGAGTTCGAGGATCTCGTAGGTCAGCCGTAGCCTGCCCGCCTCGGGGTGCACCAGCCGCTCGACGCCGGCGCTTCCCCGGAAGCCGGTCGGGGCCGCCAGCCGGTCGGAGAACGGCGCGCCCGCGGTGATGGTCAGCTCGTCGACGAGCTCCGCGGTGTACGGGTCGGCGGTGGAAGACTCGATCTTGAGGTTGGCGGCGTGCTCGTCGGCGACGCGGTCCCACTCGGGGTAGGCGGTCCGGGCCCTGGCGTCGGTGAACACGAACCGGATGAGGTTCGGCTGCTCGGCGTCCAGGAGCCCGATGGGGCCGGCGAGCCGTTCGTAGCCGGTTGTGAAGGCGAGCACGTCGCCCAGCCGGTTGAGCAGGACGGCGGGAGCGGGTTCGAGCCGGTCGAGCAGCGACCGCACGGTGGGGCGCACCGAGCGGTCCGGCGGCTCGGTGGAGGCCGGGCAGAGGAGATGGTCACCGCTGGTCATCTTGGCGAGGCGGCGGATGTGGAGGCGTTCCTCCGGGGGAAGGCGCAGCGCGTCGGCGAGCGCGGCGAGCACCTGGACCGACGGGCGGCGGTCGCGCCCCTGTTCGAGCCGCGCGAGATATTCCACGCTGACCCCGGCCAGCGTGGCCAGCTCGGACCGGCGCAGGCCGGGAGTGCGGCGCCGTACACCGTCGGGGAGCCCGACGTCGGCAGGTCTGACGGCCTCCCGGCGGGTGCGCAGGTACGTGCCCAGCTCGTTGTCGCTCACGGCCAGCAGTGTACGGCCGGCGCCGTCCGTGGTCGTGGCCCCGCCAGGGCCTTCCTCGGCCCCCTGCTCCTCCCGCCGCGCCTACCACCGCCTTGATCGTGAGTCCCGCGTCCTGTCCGCTCCATGACGGGGACGCCGATGCTGTCTCGCCTGCCTCATGGTGTCCGTCGTCTGGCGGACGGCGATCAACCGATCGGTGGATCGCCAGGTTCCGTCCACTGGTCTATGCCGGAAAAGCGCTGGTCATAACAGGCTGAGGAGCCACAGCACATCGCCGGAAGGACGGGCATGCCACCAGTGATCGAGGTACGCAACCTCCACAAGCGCTATGAGGACAAGGTCGCCGTCGACGACGTCTCGCTCACCGTTCAGGAGGGTGAGATCTTCGGCATCCTCGGCCCGAACGGCGCCGGCAAGACGACGACCGTGGAGTGCATCGAGGGCCTCCGCATGCCGGATCGCGGCGAGATCAGGGTGCTCGGGCTCGACCCCCTGAAGGACCGCGCCGAGCTGACCCGGCGGCTCGGCGTCCAGTTGCAGGCCGGCCACCTCCCCGAGCGGCTACAGGTCGCCGAGGCCCTGGAGCTCTACAGCTCCTTCTACCCCGAGCCCGCCGACTGGCGCGCGCTGCTGGACGGCCTCGGCCTGGCGGACAAGGCCAAGACGAGGTACGGCAAGCTGTCCGGCGGCCAGAAGCAGCGGCTGTCGATCGCGCTGGCGCTCGTCGGCAGCCCCCGGGTGGCGATCCTCGACGAGCTCACCACCGGTCTCGACCCGCAGGCCCGGCGCGACACCTGGGACCTGATCGAGGGTGTGCGCTCCCGCGGGGTGACGATCGTGCTGGTCACCCACTTCATGGAGGAGGCCGAGCGGCTGTGCGACCGGCTCGCGCTGATCGACGCCGGCCGCGTCGTCATGGTGGACACCCCGGCCGGTCTGACCGAGCGGGCGCGCATCGAGCAGCGGATCCAGTTCCGTCCGTCCAGGCCGATGGACGACCGCCTGCTGACGAGCCTGCCCGACGTCTCCGGCGTCACCCGCCGGGGCGAGCTGGTCATCGTCAACGGCAACGACAACGCGCTCAACGCCGTCACCACCGTACTGGCCCGCAACCAGATCGTGGCCGAACAGCTGCGCGTCGAGCAGGCAAGCCTGGAGGACGCGTTCGTCCAGCTGACCGGCAAGCGCCTCGAACCCGGCTCCCGGTAACAGATCACAGAGAGAGGACCTCATACCCATGTCAGCCCTGCGCACCGCCGCACCCCCCGTCACCGCCGAGCGAGGTTCCGCGACGTGGCGGCTCATCAAGGCCGAGAGCACGTTGTGCGTCCGGGACAAGGTCGGCCCCCTGTGGGGTATCGGCTTCCCGCTGATCCTGTTGATCGTCCTCGGTAGCGTCCCCGACCTGCGGGAACCCGTGGAGCCCGGCGGCGGCCTGACGTACTTCGACCTGTATGTGCCTGTCCTGATCCTGTTCAATCTGGCCATCCTGGCCACGGCCTCCCTACCGACCACGCTCGCCGGATACCGGGAGAACGGCGTGCTGCGGCGCATGCGGACCACGCCGGTCGGCCCGGCCCGCGTGCTCACCGCCCAGCTCGTGGCCAACTTCGCCATCGCGGTCGTCGCGATGGTCCTGTTCCTCGCGGTGGCCGGGCTCGGCTTCGGCGTCGACCTGCCGAAGCACGTTCCCGGTTTCGCCTTCGCCTGGCTGCTCGCGGCGGCCGCGCTGCTCGCGATCGGCCTGCTGATCACCGCGCTCGCGCCCGGGCGTGGCCCGGCCACGGCGATCGGCACGGTGCTGTTCTTCCCGATGATGTTCTTCGCCGGACTCTGGGTGCCGATCTCGCAGATGCCGCCGCTGCTGAGGAACATCGCCCACTACACCCCGCTCGGCGCGGGCATGGGGGCGTTCCAGGACGCGTACCTGGGTCACTTTCCGTCCGCCGTGCCGCTGTTGACCCTGGGGGCCTATGCGGTGGTGTGCGCGTTCGTCGCGGTCCGCTGGTTCCGCTGGGAATAGACGCTGGGAATAGAATCTCGCGGGGAGAGGGAGTCTTGAGCAGGAAGATCTCGCAACAGCCGCCGTTCCTTCTGGTCAACGTGGTGCCGTACGCGCTGCTGGCGCTCCTCGTCGTGATCCTGATGATCGTGGAGGACTGGGCGGGCGGCTCCTTGCTCATCGACCTCGGCCTGTGCGGGCTGGCGGCCGCGTGGATGCTCGGCATGTTCACCCTGCGTCCCGGCTGGTGGGACCGGCCACGGATCATGGGGATGTTCGTCGCGGGGCTGCTCGTGATCACCGCGGTCCTGGTGGCCCGTCACCCCGCTTTCGGGCTCTTCACCCCTGCCGCCTACGTCTACTCCTTCACGGTCCTGCGCTGGCCGTGGCGGCTGCTGGGCGTGGCCGCCGCGGCGGTCCTGGCCGGTACGGCGCAGGCGTCCGGCATCCCCAAGACGGACGCGATCGGCCTGATGATGTACGGGATCATCGTCGCCTTCAACATCGCCATGATGTGCGGCTGCGCCTGGGTCCTGCGGCTCGCCGAGCAGGAGGAGGAGCGGCGTGAGCAGGCCCTCGAAGAGCTGAGCCGGACGAACCGGCTGCTGGAGGCGTCGCTCGCCGAGAACGCCGGCCTGCATGCCCAGCTGCTCGCCCAGGCCCGGGAGGCGGGGGTTCTCGACGAGCGCCAGCGGATGGCCCGCGAGATCCATGACACCCTGGCGCAGGGGCTCACCGGCATCATCGCGCAACTCCAGGCGGCCGAGCAGATGCACGAGGTCCCGGCGCCGTGGCGCCGGCCCTTCGGCGCCGTCAAGAACCTGGCGAGGGAGAGCCTGGCCGAGGCGCGGCGCTCGGTCGACGCGCTCCGGCCCGAGCCGCTGCAGACCGCGCGCCTGAGCGACGCGCTCGCCGGCGTCGCCGACCGGTGGTCGAAGCTGCATGGCCTGCCCGTCCAGGTCACGACGACCGGCACGGCGCGGCCGATGACGCCCGAGGCCGAGTTCGCGCTGTTGCGCACGGCGCAGGAGGCGCTGGCCAACGTGGCCAAACACGCGGGCGCGAGCAGAGTCGGGGTGACGCTGTCCTATCTGGAGCAGGAGGTGGCACTGGACGTGCGCGACGACGGCAAGGGCTTCGACCTTGCGAGCCTTGAGGCCGGCGGGTTCGGCCTGACGATCATGCGGCAGCGCGTGGAGGGGCTGTCCGGCAGCCTGCGTGTCGAGTCCGAGCCCGGCGCCGGCGCCGGCATCTCGGCCTGCGTCCCCTGTCCGCTGACCGGGAGCGGCGCATGACCGGCACCCCGATCCGGCTGCTGATCGCCGACGACCACCCTGTTGTCAGGGATGGGCTGAGCAGCATGTTCGCCTCCGCGCCCGGATTCGAGGTGCTGGGCGCGGCCCCGGACGGCGCCGCCGTGGTGCGGCTGGCCCAGGAACTGCGGCCGGACGTGATTCTGATGGACCTGCGCATGCCGGGCATGGACGGCCTGGCCGCGATCATCGAGCTGGCCCGGCTCGGCGTCACCGCGCGCGTGCTGGTGCTGACGACCTACGACTCCGACACCGACGTCCTGCCGGCGATCGAGGCGGGCGCTACCGGCTACCTCCTCAAGGACTCCCCCCGGGAGGAGCTGCTGCGTGGTGCGCGGGCCGCGGCCAGGGGCGAGAGCGTGCTGGCCCCCTCGGTGGCGGCCCGGCTGATGAACCGGATGCGGGCACCCGCGCCGCAGCTGCTCAGCCCCCGCGAGCTGGAGGTCCTCGAACTCGTGGCGGCCGGGAACACCAACCGAGAGGCGGCCGTTCGGCTGTTCATCACCGAGGCCACGGTCAAGTCCCACCTGCTGAACATCTACACCAAGCTCGGGGTGAACGACCGCGCCGCCGCCGTCACCGAGGCCTTCAACCGCGGGCTGCTCGTTCCGCGGACGCCCGGACAGCCGTGACCCGCGGACGCCTCAAGGCTTTCCGCCCAGGTGTCGAATCGGACAGCGGGGATCATGAATGTTCCGACGGATCAACGGGGGCGGCGCGGTGGACTTGATCACGGAAGTTGTCCGGGCGATCAGCGATTTACCCTTCCCCGTGGTGGGGGCGGTGGCCGCGCTCATGGCGTTCGCCGAGTCCGGCCTGGGCGTCGGGTCGATCTTTCCCGGGGAAATGGGCGTGCTGCTGCTGGGAGCCGCCGCCGGCACGCCCGTGCGGTTCGCCGTCATGCTCCTGCTCGTTGCCTTCGGTGTGACAGCAGGTGATCACGTCGGCTACCTGTTGGGCCGTCGCTACGGAGGGCGGATGCGGGAGCTGGCGGTGGTGCGGCGGCTCGGCGTGCGGCACTGGGACCGCGCCACAGCGGCACTGCGCCGGTACGGCGCGGCGGCTGTGTTCGTCACCCGGCTGATCCCCATCGTGCGCACACTCACGCCGGCCGCGGCCGGCGCCGCCCAGGTGCGGTACGGGCGCTTCCTGCCCGCCTCGCTGGCGGGATCGCTGCTGTGGTCGGCGTTATACGTAAGCCTGGGCGCGTTCGCGGGCGCCTCCGCCGCCCACCTGGAGCAGCTGCTGGGACGCGCGTCTTGGATCCTGCTCGGTGCCCTGGCGGTGCTCGTCGTGGTGGTGAGCCTGATACGGCGCAGGCGCGCGAAGGTGAAGACATCGCGGTAACCAGTCACATCCGTCCGCTCGCGCACACGGCGAGTCCACCGGCAGCGGCCCCTCGCCGCGTACCGGCCTCCCAGTGCTCCGCGACCGGCAAGCCGGGGTCGGTGTCACGCGTCGAGCGACTCCGCGACGGGCAAGCCGACGTCCCCGTCACGCGTCGAGCGACTCCGCGTCGGTGTCCGGGCCCAGGACGGCGCCCTGTTCGAACCCGGCTTCGAAGCCCGCTTCTCCCAGTGCCGCCTGAAGCGCCGCGGTGATCCGGTCCACGTCACCGCGTTCGGCCGCCGGCAGCGGCGCGCCCACCGAGGCGCGGGCCGCGGACGCCGCACCGAGCAGGCGCGCGGCCCGCACGGGGTGACCGGCGAGGGCCCGCGCCCCGGCGAGCCCCTCCAAGGCCAGGGCGAGCGCCCGCGGATCGCCGGTGTCCCGGGCCGCGGCCAGCCCTTCCAGGTGCAGCGCCAGCGCCGTCTCCGCATCCCCGCGCAGCTCCGCGACAAAGCCGAGCTCGGCCAGGATCAGTGCAGCCCCGTACTCCGCGTCGAACTGCCGGTTCCACTCCAGCCAGCGGCGCAGATACGACTCCGCTCGGTCGAGCCGACCCTGCCGGCGCGCCCCCAGGGCAAGCCCGACCTCGGCGAACTCCTCGGCCGGCTTGTCCCCCTGCTCGACGGCAAGGCGCCGGCCCCGCTCGTGGAACTCCTCGGCCCCGGCGTGGTCGCCGGTCAGCAGGGTGATCCTGCCAAGCTCGGACCAGCGCATCGAGGCGTCGGTCCACAGCCCCAGATCCTCGGCCATCCGCAGCCCCTCCCGGTGCAGGCGAGCGGCCCGCGGATAGTCGCCCTCGATCTCCGCGACCCGCCCGAGCACGGCCGTCGCCTGCACCTGCCCCCACCGGTCACCAGCCTCAAGGAAGAGTTCGAGACTCTCCTCGCCCTCGCGCCGGGAAGCCTTCAGGTCGCCGCACACATACGTCTGCATGCCCCGGGTGCTGAGCCCCGCGGCGATTCCCCAGCGGTCGCCGAGCGCCCGGGACTCGGTCAGCACCCGGTTCAGCAGTTCCTCGCCCACCGCGAAGTCGCCGAACCGGGTGACCGCGAAACCGAGCAGCCAGCCCGCCCTGGTCCGCTCGTGCGGGTCGCGGATGCCCTCGTACACCTCGAGGACGGCCCGGCTGCGGCGCGCCGGACCGTTCGGGGCGCCCGACAGCAGGCTCATCCCGGTGTGCCAGGCCACGGTGCCCGACCGGTCCGGCACCCGGCGGGCCGCGGAGTCCGCCGCGCCCTCACCGCATCCGGGAGGATCCTCGGGCAGGGCGAGGGCCAGGGTGAGGTAGCGGTTGGCCTCGCTGAGGCGGCCACGCAGGAACCAGTACCAAACCATCGCGTGGACAAGCCGGCGCATCAGGCGACCGTCGCCGTCCGCGGCGGCGCTGTCGAGCGTGCTGCGGATATTGGCGGTCTCGGCGTCCAGGCGCCGCAGCCAGTGCTGCTGATCGGCGCCGCGCAGAAAGGCGTCGGCCCGCTCGGCGAACGCCACGTAGTAGTGCGCGTGGGCGCGCCGTACCCGCTCGTACTCGCTCTCCCGCAGCCGCCCCGAAAGGTACGCCGACACCGACTCGAGCAGCCGGTACCGGGTGCCGTCGGCCTCATGGGCGACCAGCACGAGGGAACGGTCGACCAGACGGGTCAGCAGGTCCAGGACCTCGGCGGGTTTCACGCCGGCACCGGCGCAGACGGCCTCGGCGGCCTCCAGGGTGCAGCCGTCGGAGTGGACGGCGAGCCGGCGCAGCACCGCCTGCTCGGCCGCGGTGAGCAGTTCCCAGCTCCAGTCGATCATCGCGCGCAAGGTCTGCTGCCGCGCCGGGGCACCCCGATGGCCGCCGGTGAGCAGCCGGAACCGGTCGTCCAGGCGCCTGGCCAGCTCACCCACGCCAAGGACCCGTACCCGGGTCGACGCCAGCTCCAGGGCCAGCGGAATCCCGTCGAGCCGGCGGCAGATGGCGGCGACCGCACGGGCGTTGTCGTCGGAGAGGGCGAAGCCGGGCGAGGCCGCCACAGCACGTTCGAGGAACAACTGCACCGCGCTCGACGTGCGCAGCACCGCCTGGTCGGCCGAGTCCGCGGGCAGATCAAGCGGGGGCACCGGCCACACCTGCTCGCCCGAGATGCCCAGCGGTTCCTGGCTGGTGGCGAGAATCCGTACGCCCGGGGCGTCCCGCAGCAGCGCCTGGGCCAGGCCCGCGGCGGCCTCGATGACGTGCTCGCAGTTGTCCAGGACCAGCAGCAGGCGCTGGGCGCGGAGCGCGTCGGACAGGCGGTCGAGCAGCGTGCGCGCCCGCCCGCCCGGCAGCGGGCCAGGACTGGCGTCGTCGCGGACTCCCAGCGTCGCGGCCACCACCTCGGCCAGTTCATCGCCCGTGGTGGCCGCACCGGATTCGGTGGACACGGCTTGGGCGGCCAGCTCCACCAGCCAGACACCGTCCGCGTAGGAATCGGTCAGGCCGGTCGCCACCTCCACCGCCAGGCGCGTCTTGCCGACTCCGCCGGGCCCCGTCAACGTCACCAGGCGGCCCGTCGCGATCAGGGCGCGGACCTCCTCCAAAGAGTCCGACCGTCCGATCAGGCCGGTGGCAGGGGTGGGCAGGTTGGTGTGGCGGCGCGGGGCGGACGCGGGTGCCGGGACGGCCCGCAGGGACGGGTCCTGCTGCAGGATCTCCCGTTGCAGGGCGGCCAGTTCAGGACCCGGCTCAAGGCCCAGTTCCTCCTCCAGGTGGCGGCGTAGATCCCGATAGCTGTCCAGGGCCTCGCTCGCCCGGCCCGCGCCGTACAGGGCCCGCATATGGGCCGCGCGCAGCCGCTCCCGGAGCGGGTGGCGGTCCGTCAAGTCGCCGAGTTCCCCGGCGAGAAGACCGTGCTCGCCCAACTGGAGGCGGGCCTCGGCCTGTTCCTCGAGGGCCAGCAGGCGCTGCTCCTCCAAGCGCGTGCCGGCCGCGCGCGCGAAGTCCTCGTCGATGAAATCGGCGAAGGCGGGGCCGCGCCACAACGCCAGCGCCTCGGTGAGCAGTTCGGCGCGCTCGCGGGGGCCGGCGGCGGTACGGGCCCGTGTGGTGAGCGCGGTGAACCGGCCTGCGTCCACGACCTCGTCCGCCACTTCGAGGACGTAGCCGAGGGCCCGGTGCGCCACGAGGCCCTGCCCCACGGACCGGGCGAGCACCCGCCGCAGCCGCGACACCAGGGTCTGCAGGGCACCCGTGGGGTTCGCCGGCGGTGCGTCGCCCCACAGTTCGTCCACGAGCCGGTCGGCGGAGACCACCTGCCCCGGGGCCGTCAGCAGAGCCGCGAGCAGTGAGCGCACCTTCGACTCCGGAACCGCCAAAAGTTCGCCGTCCGCCGACCAGACGGCAAGCGGACCCAATACCCCGAAACGCATGGACTCACCGTACGGCCAAGCGGTCATCGCCCGGTGTGTCAGCGCACCGCAAGCGGACCGACAGAAAACCGCGAGACCAAGCCCGCATTCTCTGCGTACCGGTCGAAACCGGCGCACCACGCGCACCTCGCACGCTGTCTGACCAGGGAGTCAATGATGGGCAAGTTCGCAGGCAAGAAGGCCGTCGTCACGGGCGGTACCCACGGGATGGGCCTGGCCATTGTCCAGGCGCTCCTGGACGGTGGGGCCGAGGTTGTCCTCACGGGCCGCAACGAGACGAAGATCGAGGAGGCGCGCACCGAGCTGAAGTCGGACTCCGCGCATGTCGTACGCTCCGACGCGGCGAGCATGGCCGACATCCGCGCCCTCGCAGGCACCGTGCGGGACAAGCTCGGCCGGATCGACTACCTCTTCGTCAACCACGGCATCGCCGAGGTGCAGACGCTTGAGGAGGTCACCGAGGACTCCTGGGACCGGCACTTCGCCGTCAATGCCAAGGGCGCCTTCTTCACGGTGCAGAGCCTGTCAGCGCTGATCAACGACGGCGGGGCGATCGTCTTCACCACCGTCGCCAACGACCTGATCTTCCCCGGCCTGAGCGCCTACTCCGGCTCCAAGGAAGCGGTGCGGGCGATCTCCCACGTTCTCGCGGCCGAGTTCCTGCCTCGCAAGATCCGCGTCAACTCCGTCGCCCCCGGCTACATCAAGACCCCGACCATGGGCGTCGCCGGGCTGACCGAGGAAGAACGCCGGGAGTTCGAGCGGCAGGGCAGCGAGACCACTCCGCTGAAGCGCAACGGCACCGTCGAGGAGGTCGCCGCGGCCGCGCTCTTCCTGGCCGCCGACGCGACCTTCACCACCAACGTCGAATTCCCGGTCGACGGCGGGTTCGCCCAGGGCCTCAGCGGCGCGCACTGAGGCAGGCCCCGCTTCCCCAGCCGCCGCCCCGCCCATGTGCGGGGCGGCGGCCCATGAACAGAGAACCGAAAGGTCATACCCATGACTTCGAGTAGTGCCGTGAGCGGCACGCGGGCCGGTCGGCGGGAGTGGGCCGGGCTCGCGATGCTTGCCCTGCCCAGCATCCTGCTGTCGCTGGACGTGACCCTCCTGCATCTGGCGGTGCCGCACCTGGGAGCGGCGCTCGCACCCAGCAGTACCCAGATGCTGTGGATCATCGATATCTACGCCTTCATGATCGCCGGGTTCCTGGTCACCGCGGGCACCCTGGGCGACCGTATCGGCCGGCGCAAGCTGCTGCTCGGCGGTGGGCTGGCCTTCGGTGCCGCCTCGCTGCTCGCCGCCTACGCCGGCAGCGCCGAGATGCTGATCGTCGCCCGGGCTCTGCTCGGCATCGCGGGCGCGACCCTCATGCCCTCCACGCTCGCTCTGATCAGCAACATGTTCCAGGATCCCAAGCAGCGGGGCACCGCCATCGGGATCTGGGCCGCCAGCTTCTCCGTGGGCATCGCGCTCGGCCCGGTGGTCGGCGGGGCCATGCTGGAGGCGTTCTGGTGGGGCTCGGTCTTCCTCCTCGCCGTCCCCGTGATGGCTCTGCTGCTGATCACCGGACCGCTGCTGCTGCCCGAGTACAAGGACGAGAACGCGGGCCGGATCGATCTACCCAGCGTCGCCCTGTCCCTCGCCGCCATCCTGCCCGCCGTCTACGGCGTCAAGGAGATCGCCAAGCACGGTATGCAGAGCGCGCCCCTGATCGCACTGGTGGTCGGCCTGGTCTTCGGCATCGTCTTCACCCGCCGCCAGCTACGGCTTGAGAACCCGATGCTGGATCTGAGCCTGTTCCGCAGCCGGGCCTTCAGCGTCGCCCTCGGCGTGATGCTCTTCGCCGCCGTCGCCATGGGCGGCATCTACCTCTTCGTCACCCAGTACCTGCAGATGGTCGCGGGACTCTCGCCGCTGAGGGCGGGCCTGTGGCTGCTGCCCGCCGCGGGGCTCCTGATCGCCTCGTCGATGCTCGCCCCGATCGCGGCCCGCCGGATCCGCCCCGGCATCGTCACCGCTGTCGGACTGATTCTTTCCGCCATCGGCTACTTCATCCTCACCCAGGCCGACGCCGGCGACAACGGGCTGGCCTACGTCGTCATCGGCTTCAGCTTCATCTACACCGGCATCGGCCCCGTGATGGGCCTGAGCGTCTCGCTCATCGTCGGCTCCGCGCCCCCGGAGAAGGCCGGTGCCGCCTCCGCCCTGCAGCAGACCAGCAGCGACCTGGGCCTCGCGGTCGGCATCGCGGCCCTGGGCAGCCTCGGCACCGCCGTCTACCGCAACGGCGTCGCCGGCGAACTCCCCGCCGACATCCCGGCCGAGGTGGCCGACACCAGCCGCGACACCCTCGCCCGGGCCCTGGACGCCACCCGTGACCTGCCCGGATCGATGGTCGACCAGATCGTCACACCCGCCCGCGATGCCTTCACATCCGGCCTTAATGTCGTCGCCCTCATCGGAGCGATTCTGGTCACCGCACTCACGATCCTCGCCCTCACCATGCTCCGCCACGTGGCCCCCACCAACGCGGCCGCGGCGCAGCCCGAGGAGATCCCCCTCAAGAAGGCACTCAGATGATTTCTCGCCCCTCCACCGCTGGGCGGCACGCGGCTCCGCGCTCCGTACCCAAGGCATCAGGCGCAACTACGCCTGACAGCGCACCAGGCGCAGGCGCATCTGCGGGCCGTACCGCCCAGGCCACCGCGGACGGCACGGCCGACGTGCTCATCATGGACGCCGGATACGCCGGCGGCACGCCCGAGCGTGAGCTCACGGTCGATGACGAGTTCATCCAGGGCATCACCGCCGGAGACCACTGATGTGGGACGACGCCGCCGACAGCCCCGACCCCTCGGTCGCCGAACACGTCCGCCGCTACCTGGCCACGGACGGCCGTGACGGCTACCTGGAAGGAGGGGTGAGCAATCTCGTCCTCACCGTCAAGGGCAGGAAGTCGGGCCGGTGGCTGCGCACGGGGCTGTTCTTCGGCGAGGACGACGGCCGCCACATCCTGATCGCGTCCGGCTCAGCCGTGACGCACACGCACCCCGCGTGGTACCTCAACGTGGTGGCCAACCCGGAGGTCGGCGTGCAGATCCTCGGCGAGCGGTTCACCGCCCGCGCGCGTACCGCCGAAGGGCCGGAACGGGAGCGGCTCTGGCGCATGATGACCGAGCTCGCGCCGGTCTACCGGATCTACGAGGCCAGGAGCCGCAGGCAGATCCCCGTGGTCGTCCTGGAGCGCATCTGATCGAGCCGGGCCGACGGCACCCGCCCCGGGCGGCCGGGGGCGGTCGGGGAGCGGGGGGCTCGGGTCCGCCGGGTGAGGTCGGGAGGGCGGCCCCCTGCTTCCAGGGAGCCGCCCTTCGACGTCGGTGAGTCACCGGGCTACGGGAGCCGGTCGAGGATCCAGGTGCAGAGTTCCTCGGTGATCTTGGTGTGCTCCTCGTTCCGGGACGCGAGCTTGAAGTCGTCCAGTTCGCTGTCCTCGGGCGAGAGGCTGTCGATGTCGACGTACAGATCGTCGCGGGAGTCGATGTTCCGGATGGCGACGGCACTGACCGCCGGGACGAAGCAGTGCGAGCGGATCGGGACGTCGACGCCGAAGCCGAAGCGGGCGAGCTCGTTGAGCGCGTCGGCGAGGATTCCGAAGCCCTCCAGCGTGCCGCCGGGGGCGCCGTCGATGTCGGGGAGGCCCGGAGCGTGGATCTCCGGCCGCTGCAGGGTCACGACCCGCAGCCTGGCGACCAGCGAGTCGCCGCCCGCCGGCTGGGTGCGCAGGTCGGTGCCGGTGATGGCCAGGCCCTTGCCCTTCAGGGCGGTCAGGCCGGGCTTCACACCGTTGCCGGCGCCCGAACCGATGCCGTTGGCGACGCCGATCAGCCGGGGTATGCGCGGCCAGCCGCCGACGCGGTCCAGCTCGGTGAGGAACTCGGTCCGCTCCTTGTCGACGCCGGGCGAGTCGCGCCACTCCGCGATGTGCTGCACCAGCAGCTGGCGGGAGGCCGGGCTGTTCATCTGGTCCGAGAACCGGCTGTCGAGCGCGCGGATGTAGTGCGCGAACGCCTGGAGGGCGATGGGGATCCAGGCACCCCGGTGCGGGCTGTCGTAGGACCAGTACAGCGCTGTCTGGTGGTTCATCCTCATGGTCTCCAGCTTGGCGAGGGCATGCCGGGTGACCAGGCCGCCCATGCTGAAGCCGCCGACCGCGAGCGGATGCTCGCCCTGTCGCCGCGCGATCGCCTCGTGGATCGCCGCGACGGCGGTCTCCGAGTTGTCCATGATCGACGCGCTGCGTTCGGTGAACCCGAGCAGGACGACGTCCCTGCCGCGCCGGCGCAGCTCGCTGAGGAGCGGGTAGGCGTTGAAATCCAGGGCGTTCCAGGAGAAGTCAGGGGTGCTGGGCCCCGTGTTGAAGCCGTCCGCCAGGATGACGGGCCGGGTCAGGCCGTGGTTGCCCTCTCCGTGGTACACCCAGGCGGTGCCGCCGGGCAGGTCCCACACGTCGTTGGGCGGCGGCGGGAGCTGAGTGGGGGACTCCTTGGGGCCGGGAGCCAGGATGATGGGCGGCGCGGCCCGGAAGGCTTCCGCGATCTGCTGTTCGTTCTGCTCGCTCATGCTGATCCTCTTTGGTGTCGAAAACTGAATGAATCAGTTTGATTACATACAGTAATCAACGACCGGACTGTGACGGCGTAGGCGCGTTCCGGGGCGCGCCGGGGACGGACGGTCTCCCGCCCCTCCCGGCAGGGGGCAGCGTGGTCGTCACCGGCCGCGGCGGAGGCTTAAGGGCATCGGAAGGGGATCGTAAGGGGTGCCCGGCACTGTGGATCTCGTCGGAAGCGAGCCGCGAAACCCCGAGGGGAAACCAGATGAAGACCGCCGAGTACGAGATCGTCCGTGACTTCGCCGCGCAGCGCGAGCAGGTGTACGCCGCCTGGACCCGGCCGGAGCGCTTCGCCCGCTGGTTCGGCCCGCGCATGTTCACCACCCCGGCCGACCGGGTCGTGCTCGACGTCCGGCCTGGCGGCGCCTGGCAGGCCACGCTGGTCGGCGAGGAGGGCTTCGAGGTCACGCTGCGGGGTGTCTACCGCGAGATCGCCGGGCCGGGCCGGCTGGTCTTCACCACCGGCGACCCGGACAGCCCCGGCGACGGGCCCGCCTCCGTGGCGACCCTCACGCTGGAGGAGTGCGAGGGCGGCACGACGATGCGTTTCCACCAGTTCGGGGTCAACACCGACGCCGAGCACGCCGAGCAGGCCAGGGCGGGCTGGCTGGAGTTCTTCGACCGCCTGGCCGAGCACCTGGCGGTTCAGGCCACGTCGTCGAAGGTCAGCGCGCGGCCGTGAGCGCAGGCGGCGGCGAACGCCTCCTCACCGAGCGCGTCCACGGCCTCGACGGTGATCCGCCGCACCTCGTCCTCCTCCCAGCGGGAGGCCGGGGTGCGGTGTGCCCGCCTGGCCTCGGCGGCCAGACCGAGCAGCCGGGCGGACTCCTCGGGCGCCGAGACGGCGGCCAGGCCCTCGACGGTGAACGCCGTCGTGCGGGGGTCGCCGACCTTCCGCGCGGCGGCGAACGCCTCCAGGAACAGCTCGCGCGCCCCCTCGGCGTCGCCACGCGACCTGTGCACGAAGCCCAGCTCGGCCAGGGCGCTGGGCAGGAACAGCGGGGGCTCGCCGTCGCGCGGGACGCCGTCGAGCAGGTGGCCGATGTGCGTCTCGGCCAGATCCAGCAGGCCGGCCCGGTGGGCGGCGTAGCCGTACCCCATCTCGGCGAAGATCTGCCCCTCTCGGTAGCCCTGCCCGGTGGCCAGGCGCAGCGCCTGCCCGCACTGTTCCATGGCCCGCGCGTAGTCGCCGGTGTTCATCGCGATCCAGCCCAGCCACGACAGCCGCCGTGCGGCCTCCGGCCACAGCCCGAGCTCCTCGGCCATCCGCAGGCCTTCGGTGAACAACGCGGTGGCCCGTCCGTAGTCGCCGCGGATCTCGGCCAGCCCGGCGAGCCACTCGGTGGCCTGCAGCTGGCCCCAGTGGTCACCCAGCTCCCGGAACACCTTGGCGCTCTCGCCGCCGTCGCGCTCCAGAGCCTCAAGATCGCGCCGAGCGAAGGCGTCGCGGGCGTGCCTGCTCAGGACCACCGCCACGCCCCAGCGGTCGCCGGTCTCGGAGAAGGTCGCGAGCGCGCTGTCGACCAGCGCCTGTGCGGACGACAGGTCGTCGGTGCACAGCCCGACGAACAGCTCCGCCCTGGCCCGCTCGCCCGGCTCGGCGAGGTCCAGGGCCGGCTTCCAGTCGACGTCCTGGCCGAGCAGCAGGGCGAACCCCGCGTGCCAGGCCCGCGCCCGCGCCCGGCCGGCGGTGGACCCGTCGGGCTCGACGGCCAGCGCGGACTCCAGCGAGCGCAGCCCCTCGCCGAGCCGTCCGCGGAGGAACCAGTACCACGCCAGCGCGTTCACCAGCCGCAGGGCGTCGGCCGCCGGGGCGGCGTCGAGGGCGGCCCGCAGGTTCGCGGCCTCGGCGTCCAGCCGCCGCATCCAGCGCACCTGCTCGGGCCCCCGCAGGTACGACTCCGCTTGTACGGCCAGCGCCGTGTAGTAGCCGACGTGCGCCTGCCGTACGCGCGCGTGCTCTCCCGCGTCGTCCAGCCGGTGCAGGCAGTAGGCCGCCACCGACTCCAGGAGCCGGTACCGCACCCCCGTCGGCCCGTCCACGACCGCCACCAGCGACCGGTCGACCAGCTGTGCCAGCACGTCGAGCACGTCGACGCCGGCCTCGGCGCACACCGTCTCGGCCGCCTCCAGCGTGCAGCCGTCGGCGTGCACGGCCAGGCGGCGCAGCACGACCCGCTCGGAGTCGGTGAGCAGCGTCCAGCTCCAGTCGATCATCGCCGTCAGCGTCTGCTGGCGCGCCGGAGCCCCGCGCTGGAAGCCCGCCAGCAGCCGGAACCTGTCGTCCAGCCTGGCCACGAGCTCCTGGATCCCCAGTGCCCTGACCCTGGTCGCGGCCAGTTCCAGCGCCAGCGGGATGCCGTCCAGCCGGCGGCAGAGCTGCGCGACCGCCTCGGCGTTCCGGGCGTCGAGCGTGAACCCGCGAGCCGAGGCGGTCGCCCGCGCCATGAACATCCGCACGGCGTCGGCCTTCGCCACGGTGAGCAGCTCCGACCCCTCGGGCAGCTCCAGCGCGGGCACGCTCCACAGTGCCTCACCGGCCACGTTCAGCGGCTCGCGGCTGGTCGCCAGGATCCGCAGCCCCGGCGCCGAGCGCAGCAGCGCCTCGGTCAGCTCGGCGGCCTGGTCCACCACGTGCTCGCAGTTGTCGAGCACCAGCAGCATCCGCCGGTCGCGCAGCGCGCCGACCAGCCGCGGCAGGACGCCCGCGGAGTCCTCGCGTATGTCGAGCGCGACGAGCACGGCCTCGGCCAGCGACGGCGTGTGCCGGTCGTAGGGGGCGAGCTCGACCAGCCACACGCCGTCGGGGTGCGTGCCCGCCACCTGCCGCGCCACCTCCAGCGCCAGGCTCGTCTTGCCCACGCCTCCCGAACCGGTGAGGGTGACCAACCGGCCCGTCTCCAGCAGGGCGCGCACCTCGGCCACCGCCTCGCCGCGCCCGATCAGCTCGCCGACCGCGGTGGGCACGTTCGTCGCCGGCCGTCCGGCCCTGCCGCTCAACGCGGGATCCTGCCGCAGGATCCGCGTGTGCAGCTCGGCCAGCTCGGGCGACGGGTCGAGCCCCAGCTCGGCGGCGAGCCGCTCACGCAGCTCGCCGTAACCGGCCAGCGCCTCACTCTGCCGCCCGGCCCGGTACAGCGCCCGCATGTGCACGGCGCGCAACCGTTCCCTCAGCGGGTGCGCGGCCACGAGTTCGGCCACATCGACGGGCTCCCCGGCCGCCAGCCGTACCTCCGCGTGCTCCTCGACGGCGGCCAGCCACGCCTCCTCCAGGCGCGCGATCACCGGCTGCAGGAACGCGGAGTCGGCGAAATCCGCGTACGCGGTCCCCCGCCACAGCGCCAGCGCCTCGGCCGGCTCCGACTCGCGCACCAGCCGCGCGAAGCGGGCGGCGTCCACCGCGTCCGGGCCGGTCCGCAGCGCGTATCCGGGAGCGAGCGAGACCACCAGGTTCTTCCCGCCCGGCTCGGCCTCCTCCAGCGCGCGGCGCAGCTGCGAGACCCGCACCTGCAGGGCCGCCGCCGGGTTGGCGGGCGGTCCGTCACCCCACAGGTCGTCGATCAGCCGGTCGGCGGACACCACCCGTCCCTCGTGGGCGAGCAGGTCGGCGAGCAGCGCGCGCACCTTCAGTCCGGGGATCGTCACGACCTGTCCCGTGTCGGTCCAGACCGTCACCGGTCCCAGCACTCCAAAACGCATACGACCGACTTTAGGGGCATGGGCTCGCCCTCGCCGTGCTCACCGAGGTGCCCCTCCGGCGCCCCGGTGTCGCCGTCCCGGTCGCCTCCGTCGCGGCACGGCCTCCTGCCGTGGACGCGGAGGCCCTCCCGGCTCGCGCGCGCCGGTACGGCCCGGAGGCATCCCTTCCGGGCCGCGCGTTCAGCCGGTCACCTGGTCAGGACCATCAGCGTGAAAAAGCCGGTGTACTCGCAGTAGTAGGACAGGTACGTGCCCTTCCGCCGCAGCTCCGCGCCCTTCGCCTTGCACTTCGCCTCTGTCGAGTAGTCGCCGTACTTGATCCATGAGGACGCGACGGTGACCGGGGCGCTCGACGGGCCGGCTCCGGTGACCGCGGCTCCGGCGGGCGTCGCCAGTGCGGATCCCGCCGTTGCCAGGACGACCGCCGCGAACGACGTCGCGGCCAGTCTGGTGAGCTTGGTGGACATGAGTATCCCTTCGGGGGGAGGGCGGCCGTTCCGGCGGGGCGGCGGACCGCCCTCGCCAGAACCATGATCATAATCACGCCGGCGGCTGAAGGGGAGGAGGGATTGATCACGATTGTCCCGCCGGGTTCGGCCGGTCGGCGCGACCGCCCGCCCGCCGGGTCAGAGGACCGCGAGCGCCTTGGCCACGCCCGGGTCGCGCCCGGTGGCCAGGTCGAGGGCGGTCATCGGGGCGTGGTGGTCGACCGGCACGCCGATCGTGTCGATGATCTCGCGGTCGGGGCCGAGGTGCCGGACCTTGGGCAGCAGCAGGACGCTGCCGTCGTCGAGGAGGTATCCCTCGGAGGGGCCGGAGATGACTCCGGCCGTGCGGGTCCCGATGAGGGTGCCCAGGCCGTTGCCCTTGACGGCCGCGCTGAAGTCCTCGCAGGCCGAGGCGCACCCGCGGTCGGTGAGGACGACCAGGCGCAGGCCGAGCAGCGGGACGCTGTCGTCGGTCCGGTTGGGCACGCAGTCGCCCTTGAGCGGGCAGAAGTAGCTGGTGACCTTGCCGTGCGCGAACGCGCCGAGCAGCCGCGTCACCTCACGAGGCGACCCGCCGCCGTTGCCGCGCAGGTCGAGGACCACCGCCTCCGGCTTGCCCTGCAGCTTGGCGATGACCTGGTCGGCGGCGCCCTCGTGGAATCCGGGCAGCCGGACGTACGCGACGCCGCCCGGCAGCGTCTTCGACGTCACCGCCGGAGGCTGCCGCGTGATGGGCCCCTCCCTGAGGTCGACGGTGCGGGTCCGTCCCGTGGTGGGGCGCTTGAGCGTGAGCCGTATCTTGCCGGAGGCGAAGGCGTCGAGCATGCCCTGGTTCGCGGTGTCCCCGATGAACGCCGGCATGCCGTTGACCTTGACGATGATGTCGCCGGGCCTGATGTCGGCCTTGGCGGCGGGGCTGCCGGGCAGGACGCGGGTGATGAACAGCGGCGGCCGGGCCGCGGGGTCGAGCTGCGGGCCCTGCATGGCCGACGCGCCCACGATGCCCGTTCCGGTCGGCCCGCCCTCCGGCGGCGGGGTCGGCCTGTGCCAGCGGGCGTGGTTGTCGTGCAGTCCGGCGACCATGCCGGTGATCGCGGCGCGTAGCGCGGCGGGGTCGCCGGTGCCGAGGACCTTCGCGAAGGCGGCCCAGTCGGTGTCGCGGTTCCCGGTCAGGGCGGGCAGCTGGAGGTCGGCCCGGTCGGCGCCGCGCCGCATCAGGTCCCGGGTGTAGGCGGCGAAGGCGCTCTTCAGCAGCGCCGTCGAATCCATGGCCGGGCCGCTGTAGTAGTTGTCCAGCACGCAGAAGTACGCCTGCCGGAGCGTGTTCACCGAGGTCGGGGGCGCCGATTCCGGCGGTGGCGCCGTGATGGCGGCGCACCCCCCGTCCGGAGCGGCGGCCGGCGGGGACGCCGTCGCCGGCCGGAGCCTCGGGGCCGGCGCGGACGCGGACAGGGAGCAGGCCGTCACCAGGACGGCGGTGCAGAGGGCTTTGATCATGGCAGTCAGCGTGGCCGCAAGCGTGTTGTACGGCCGTGAACGGAACCGTTAACGCCGCTGTTACGTCGGTTCGGGTACGAAGTCGGCATGCGGGTTCTGGTGGCCGAAGACGAACGCGACCTGGCCGACCTCGTGGCGATGGGACTGCGCCGCCACGCCATGGCCGTCGACGTGGTGTACGACGGAGCCGCCGCGGCGGAGCGGCTGGCGGTGCACGACTACGACGTTCTCGTGCTGGATCGGGACCTGCCCGAGCTGCACGGCGACCTCGTGTGCCGTGAGCTGGTGGCGCGCGGCAGCCGTACGCGGATCCTGATGATGACGGCGGCGTCGTCGGTGCCGGAGCGGGTCGCGGGTCTCGGGATGGGGGCCGACGACTACCTGCCCAAGCCGTTCGACTACGCCGAGCTGGTCGCACGGGTGCAGGCGCTGGGGCGCCGCAGCCCGTCGCAGGTGCCGCCGGTGCTGAAGCGGCACGGGATCGTGGTCGACACGCACCGGCTGCAGGCCTCGCGGGACGGGCGGCACCTGCACCTGTCGCTCAAGGAGTTCGCCGTCCTTGAGGTGCTGATGAGGGCGGACGGCGCGGTCGTGAGCTCCGAACGGCTGCTCGAAGAGGCGTGGGACGAGAACACCGACCCGTTCACGACGGTGGTGCGCGTCGTGGTCAGCCGCTTGCGGGCGAAGCTGGGCGCCCCGCCGTGCATCCAGACGGTTCCCGGCGCGGGATACCTGCTGTGACGACGGTCCGGGTACGGCTCACGCTGATCTACTCCGGGCTGTTCCTGCTGACCTCGGTCGTGCTGCTGGTCGCGGTCAACCTGCTGCTGCGCCAGGCGCTGCGCACGCGGATCGAGCGGTTCTCCGGGACGCCGGTGGCACCGATGGCGCCGGTGCGAGGGGTGCCGGTCGACAGGATGGCGCCGCTGCCCGCGCTGGTGGACGACGTGATCGACTACCAGTGGGGGGTGACCATGCTGACGATCGGGATCCTGGCGCTGGTGTCGGTGGTCGTCGGATGGCTGGTCGCCGGGCGGATCCTGCGGCCCGTCCACCGGATCACCGCCACCGCCCGGCGGCTGTCGGTGTCGAACCTGCACGAACGGATCGCACTCACCGGGCCGAAGGACGAGCTGAGGGAACTGGCCGACACGTTCGACGCGATGCTCGACCGGCTCGAACGCTCCGTCGAGGGGCAGCGGCGTTTCATCGCGAACGCGTCCCACGAGTTGCGGACCCCGCTGGCCGTCCAGCGGGCGGCGATCGAGATCGGCCTCCCCGAGGACGTCGGCGAGATCCGCGACAAGCTCCTGTTCCACAACCACCGCACGGAGAACCTCATCGACGCCCTGCTGGTCCTGGCCCAGGCGGAACACGGCCTGGACAACAGGAAGCCGGTGGCTCTGGACCAGGTGGTGCGGTCCGTCCTGGCCGAAGAAGGCTCGGACGACGTCACCGTGACGGCGCGGACCGAACCGTTCGTCGTCCACGGGGATCCGGTCCTGCTGAACCGGCTCGTCACCAACCTCGTCGACAACGCGATCCGCTACAACCATTCCGGCGGAACCGTTGGGATAACGCTCTCCCACGGCGTTCTGACCGTCCGCAACACCGGCCCGGAAGTGCCGGAGGAACGTTTCGGCGACCTCTTCGAGCCCTTCCGGCGACTGCACACGACCCGTGAGCAGGGCGCCGGGCTCGGGTTGTCGATCGTCGCGTCGATCGCGAAGGCGCACGGGGCCGACGTACGGGTGAGCCCCAACCCGGGGGGCGGGCTGGAGCTCGTCGTGGCTTTCGAGGGATATCGGGGCCGGGGACCTGACGGGGATGAACGCCGGCAGGCCGGATAGGGCCGCACCCGTCGTCGTGGGGACTCACCGCTCCGGCAGCGGGACGCCCGGCCGTACGGCGGCGCGCTGCCGGGGCCGGGCCGGTTCGGTTCGGCTCCGGTTCCGGTTCCGGAGGGCTTAAAAATAATTCGAGGAAAGTCGCCGCCGGATGTCGAGGACCCGGCGACGGCTCCGACTCCCGGGTGAAAGCGCGCCACGAGGGCGCGGGAGATCCACAGAGACGGGACGCCATCATGGGCAAGCTCATCCACTTCGTGCACCAGTCCCTCGACGGTTTCATCGAGGGCCCGGCCGGCGAGTTCGACTGGCCGCGGATGGGCCCGGAGCTGTCCGCCTACTCGCAGGAGCTGAGCGGCGGCGACAAGGTGTTCCTCTACGGGCGCGTGGTGTGGGACATGATGTCGGGCTACTGGCCGCGGGCCGAGCAGTACTCCACGCACGAGCACGACCTGGCCTTCGCCCCGATCTGGCGGGAGGCGCCGAAGGTCGTGGTCTCCCGCACGCTGGAGAAGGCCGACTGGAACACCCGGGTGATCGGCGAGAACGTCGTCGAGGAGCTGACCGCGCTCAAGGAGTCCGGCGCCACGCTGCTGCTGTTCGGCGGGTCCGCGCTGGCCGCCCACCTCACCGAGCACGGCGTGATCGACGAGTACCAGATCTTCGTCCACCCGGTGATCCTGGGCGGCGGCAAGCCTGTCTTCCAGAAGCAGAGCCACCGGGCCGGCCTCGAACTCGTCGAGTCGCGGACGTTCGACTCCCAGGTCGTGCTGCTCCGGCACCGGCGCGCCGCCGCGCAGGGATGATCCTCGGCCGGCGCACGGGCCTGTTCCCCCGCCTACGACTGCCTCCCGTCGCGGACCCGTCTCGTGTCGCACGCTCGTCTCGGGTGGTGAGTGTCGTGCGGCCGTTCAGTGGTGTGCCGCGGAGCGCCTGGTCAGCTCGGTCGTGAGGGCGGCCAGGTAGCGGTCGTGGCCGGCGCGGAGCTTGTCGACGCCGAAGAAGAGGGAGACGAGCGGGCCCGCGAGGGATTCCCGCATGGTCACCCGGGTGCGGCCGCCGGGGAGGGCTTCCAGCACCTGCTGGTCGACGGCCTTGTAGCCGAAGACCACGCCGCTCCAGGTGAGCTCCCGTCCGGGGGCGACGACCGCGAACCTCGATGTGATCCTGACTCCGCCGAGCCGCCAGCGGAACTCGGCGCCGGGCGCCATCTCGCCGAGTTCCAGGACCTCGTAGCCCGGCGCCCAGGCGGGCCAGTTGCGGAGGTCGGCCATCACCTCCCAGACCTGGGCGGGGGTGGCGTCGACGATGACGCTGGACTCGGAAGTCACCGGGGCCTCGGTGTCGATCCGGTGCCGGGCCGCGTAGTCGGTGTGCAGGGTCGCGAGGGAGGGGCCGCGGTAGAACAGCTTGCTCATAATCACTCCTTGTTTGTGAGAGCAATGCTCTCGTTTTTGAGCAGTGAAGTCAAGAGCAGTGCTCTCTTTTTGGGTCGTTGCTCCGAAGCGACCGCTCTCAGCCGCGTGACCTGTCCGATGGTGCGGGGCGTACGGGTCCTGATCCGGATCGGTTCGGCCGTGCCGGCATAGATCGGCGTCCTGCCCGCGTCCTTGCTTGACGACATCGCGAGGAGGACGGGTGGATCCAGGATTTGAGGCGGACTTCCGGGAGTTCGTCGTCGATCGATCAGGGGCGCTGTTCCGCACCGCGTACCTGCTGACCGGTGACCGGCACGCCGCTGAGGACCTGGTGCAGTCGGCATTGGCGAAGACGGCCGCGAAGTGGCGCGGTCTCCGCGACCCCGCGGCCGTCGAGGGGTACGTCCGCCGCGCCATGTACCACGAACAGGTGAGCTGGTGGCGGCGCCGTTCCCGCATCGCGGAGGTGTCCACCGGGTGGCTGCCCGACCGGATCGACGACGGGCACGCGGAGGTCGCGGACCTCCGCCTGGTGATGCGCGGGGCTCTTGCCCGGCTGACGCCCCGGCAGCGGACCGTGCTCGTGCTGCGTTACTTCGAGGACCTGTCCGAGACCGAGATCGCGCGGCTGCTCGGTGTCAGGGTGGGGTCGGTCCGCAGCCAGATCTACCGATCCCTGGAGCGCCTGAAGAAGGCCGCACCCGAGCTGAGCACTGTGAGGGAGTTCCGATGAGCATCGAGGATCTGCTGCGCGAGACCCTTTCCGACATGGCCCACGAGGAGCAGCCACCCCCACCGGGCCGGTTCCTCCAGGTCCGCGTGGGCCGATCCCGTCGCCGTGGCCTCGCCCTGGCGGCGGCGGTGGCCGTCGCCGTGATGGCGGTCGGATCCACGTTCGTGGTCGAAGGGCTGTCCTCGCGGGTGGCGGTCCCCAGGGACGTCATGGGGCAGGGCTCCGATGAGGCGCTCGTGGAGACCGGCCGGGGCCGGACCACCCTGACCGTGGGAGAAGGGCTGCGGCTCGCACAGGTCATGGAGACGTTGTCGGCCGCCACCGGCAGGCCGGTGGAGGAGTTCAAGCGGGCCGCCAAGGACGGCAGGGCGCTCGGACTTCCGGCCTACGCCAAGGGCGCGCTGGAAGGATTCGCCTTCCCCGGGACCTACGAGGTCTCGTCCGAGTCGAGCCCCGGCGAGCTCCTCGCCGCGATGGTGACACGTTTCAACCGCGCCGCCGAAGACGGCGGCCTGGTGGACGGCGCCAGGCGTGCCGGCCGTACGCCACTGGAGATCCTGACCGTCGCCAGCATCGTCCAGGCCGAGGCGTACGACAAGCGCGACATGCCCAAGGTCGCGCGGGTTATCTACAACCGGCTGAACCACACGCCCGAGATGAAGCTGGAGATGGACAGTACGGTCCTGTACGGCCTCAACAAGTTCGGCGTCAGGGCCCCGAACGAGGATCTCAGGAGCCGGTCGCGGTACAACACCTACGCGCGCCTCGGCCTGCCGCCCGGTCCCATCGGCAACCCGGGCGCCGACGCCATCGAGGCTGCCCTGAAGCCGGCCGCCGGCCCCTGGCTGTTCTTCGTGGTCATCGACCAGAAGAAGAGCGTCATGAAGTTCACCGACTCCGAATCCGAGTTCTTCAAGCTGGTCGAGGAACACAACAAGAACCGCGGGACCGGGGGATAGGTGAGAACCGCGGGCCGGGGAAAGATCAGGGGGCGACCGATCACGACGCAGGCGGCGCCACGGTCCGGCGGTTGGCGTCTGTCGCGGCCCGCACGAACTCGCGCACCCGGGCGGTCGTGTTGGTCTCCAGCCAGACCAGTCCTCGTTCGATCGGGGGCGCGTCGTGGATCGGCACATATGCGACATCCGGGCGCGGGTAGTACCGCTGGCTGTGCTCGCCCACCGGGAGGACGCCCTTGTCCATCGCGACGAGGGAGAGCATCTCGGAGAACGTGTTGCCTGTGGGTCCTTTCGGAACGGGCCTGCCCGACGGGGTGTGGTCGGGTGTGCGGTCGCGCTTGAATTCCGCTGAAGTAACCGACGGGTACTGCACCATGGGGTGTTCGGCGAGGACTTCGAGGGAGACCGACTCCTCGCGGGCCAGCGGGTGCTCGGCGGCCACGGCCAGCACGCGCCCCTCCGACAGCAAGGCAGGCCCGCAGGCCATGCCGTCGAAAGGGTACGAGGCGATGAGGATGTCGATGGAGCCGTCAAGCAGGCTCGATCGCGAGCTGAACAGCTGCACTTCGTGAACGTCGACCTCACAGTCGGGGTGGCGTTCGGCGAACAGGCTGACGGCCTTGAGCAGGACCGGCGCGGTCCACTCGCCGAGGAACGCCACTCGCAGCTGACCGGTGACCCCGCGGCCGGCGTCGACGGCCCTCCGTATCGCCTCGTCCATCTGGGCCACCACCGGTGTCAGGTCGTCGGCCAGTCGCCGTCCGATCGGCGTGAGACGGACGACGCGGCTGGTGCGGTCGAACAGCGGAGCGCCGATGCGGTGTTCCAGCCTCTTGACCACCTGGCTGATCCGCCCGGTCGTAACCCGCAGGCGCTCGGCGGTACGGCCGAAGTGCAGTTCCTCGGCAAGCACCAGGAAGGTCTCGATCTCGTGCCGTTCCAGCATGTGACGCTCCATCGTTTAGCCTGAGTCAACGACCCTAGCTCCATCGTCGCTTGATGGCCGTCGTCGCCTGGCGCATCGTATAGAGCGTCACCCGATCACCCTCGGCGCCGGGGGCGTCCGGTCACCAGTGATCGCATCCCCCGGCCCCGGACGCCCTCGGCATCGGCGTGGTCCACCTGCACTACCAGCCGGCATGACAGCTTCGAAAAACGGGACAGGAACCTCATGAGCACAACGAACATCACCGACTGTCCGGCCGATCTCGGCCCGGCCCTGTTCGCCGACCGGCTGCGTCAGGCCTGCGACCTGGGAACGCGGTGACGACGATGCGTGTGAAAAGCTTCGATCACCTGGTGCTCAATGTCGAAGACGTCGAGCGCGCCCTGGACTTCTACTGCGGGCCCCTCGGCCTGGAGCCGGTACGCGTCGCCGAGTGGCGGGCCGGCGATGTCCCGTTCCCCTCCGTGAGGGTCACCCCGGAGACCATCATCGATCTGGTCCGCCGCCCTCGGAACGAGTCGAACGTCGACCACATCTGCCTGGTCGTGGAACCGCTGGACTGGCAAGAGGTGATCGAGTCGGGGGTCTTCACCCTCCTCGAAGGACCTGTACGCCGGTTCGGCGCGCGTGGCAACGCGACCTCGATCTATGTGCGGGACCCTGACGGCAACACCGTCGAACTGCGCTGGTACCCGCAGGACGCCGAAGGGTAGTCGCCCGGTGGTTGCGGCCCGCACTCACCTGGGATGACGGCCGGGTGGCGATCCCTGGAGACGCCGCCCGGCCGTTCGGCCAAGCGGAGCCGAGGATGCTCGGACCTCGCTCCACACGGCCGGAAAAGCTGTGGCGACCGCCGCGCCCGGCTGCTAGGAAGGGCGCCGGCAAAGGCGGTGACCTGTATGAGTGTGATCAGGAAGCTTGTGATCGGTGACGTACCGATCTTGGCAGAAGACCATGGCGGTCAGGGGAAGGACGTGCTTCTCCTGCACGGCGGCGGACGGGCGCGCGGGGATTGGGATGTCTTCGTGGAGCTCCTCCTGGGAAGCGGGTTCCGGCCCGTGTCCATGGACCTACGTGGCCATGGTGAGTCCGGTGCGGCGCCGTGGTCGTGGGGGGAAGCACTGGCGGACGTCGCCGCCGTCGTCGACGAGGTCGGACTCCACCGGCCTGTGATCGTCGGACACTCCCTGGGAGGCATGGTCGCCACGCTGTGGGCCGGACGGCATCCGGAGTGTCCGCTCGCGGTGAACCTCGACGGCCACGGTAACCCGACGCGGCCGGGCCACTTCTTCGGCCTGGACGAGGCGTCGGCGGCACGCGCGTGCCGGGAGATGACGTTGTTCCTGGGGGAGATGGGTCAGGGGCTCCCAGCGCCGCTGGTTCAGCTCATGCGAGAAGTGGACGCCCTCGATCTCTTCGCCGCCTATCGCGCAGCGCGCTGTCCGCTTCTTGTTGTCAGCGGTGATGGAATGGCCTTCTCCGGCGTGTTTCCCGACCATCTCGTCCCCGCCTGGGGGGCGTATTGCGCCTGGTTGCGACACGAGCTGAAGGCAACCGTGCGAGAGTCGTCGTTGGTGCGGGAAGCGTCCCTGCCGACCGGGCATGACCCGCACCTCGAAGACCCGGAAGCTTTGCTGCGCCTTCTGGCCGGACACCTGGATCAGCTCGACCGGGAAGAGCGGAGCGGGTGACGGGAATCGGGTCCGCGCTGTCAGCTGGGGAGCCGGCTGCTGATCTTGCCTCCGTGCTCGCCTGCCGGCCGCCCCGACGCCACCGCGGACCCGCGCCTGAGGACCGAAGTTGCCGAGCTGACGGTCCAGCGGCTTCGATGGGCCCCGTGTCCCCTCCGTTCGCCATGACCGCACGCCGACGTTGGCCGGCCGTTCGCACGATCATGATCGCCTCGATGATGATGATCCTCGGCCTGCTCGCGTTGACCGGCTGCACCCGATCGGCCGAGCCGCCGGCGCTGCCGCCCGACGGCGTGTACGACCACGCCGCAGCGGGTGAGAACTCACGGGCCGAGCCCGCGCCAACCGGCGGTACGGCCGGGTCCGTCACCCGGCCGTTGACGGAGGCCGGCTGGTTCTGCGCGCAGGTCCGCACCAATGCGGACGGCCGTGTCCTGTGGTGCCGGATCGGTCACCGTGACCAGGTGGACACGGTCCATCCGCAGGTCGCGCAGTTCCTGCTCGACCACGACGACCGGCTCGCCTGGGCGTGGTTCCCGCCCGCCGAGCAGCCGGTGGACCAGAGGAGCGGCGACCAGGTCGCCGATGCCGCGGCACCGGCGCTTGCCGCGATCTGGGCCGATGCCGGTGATCGCGTGCTGGAGGAGATCGACGATTTCGATCGTGACCTCCGGAGCCGGACAGTACAACGGAGCGACGAGATCCCCCGGATCGCGTGGCGGGACAAGCACGCGGACTACGGCTACTCCGTGATCGACGGACTGGTCGTCACCGCCCGGGACGACTCCGTGCGGCGCTGGCCGTTCGGCGCCGAGCACTACGCGACCACGATGGGCTCCGTTGTGGATGATCTTCGAGCGGGCGGTTACGACTGCGCCTATCCGCCCCAGCGGGACTGCAACCGTTCTCAGTCGAACGGCTACTTCCGTGTCACGCTCCGTGATGATCAGATCGTCTCGGCCCGGTTCGGCATCGGCAGCCGGATCGAGTCGGGGCGGCAACGGCATCCGCTCAGCGAGGAGTTCCCGCACGGACTCACCTTTCTGACCGAGGCGGTTCGCGGCCCGGTCACCGAGCGCATCGAACAGGCCCGGCGGTCCGGCACCGGCTTCGCCGGCATCGTGGCCGGGACGGTCGTGATCATCGACGCGAGGCGGGGCGCAGTCGGCGGAGACGATTTCGCGGCGTACTTCGACATCCAGATCGGCGCACCGCTGACCGCTACTCTGCCTGTCTGATCACGCAGACCGGAGTGACGCTGACCTGATCGTGGACCCCGTGGGGACGACCGCGGCCGGTCAGCACGTGCCGGCCGCGCGGTGGTACCCGCAGCGGCGGTGGGGAGGGGTGTGACCAGCAGAAGGGAAGCGGTGGCGACAGTCGCCGCGAAGATGGTTCTCATGGTTCCTTGAACAGGGGGACGAAGGAGGGAGCATGATCAGCTCGTTGCAGGAGTGTAAGACGTTCCGGCCTTAATAGGCCGGACTTGTCCCGCCGTGTTCGAGCCGAATCCCTCGGATCCGGAAGGCGTACTCCGGTTGCGTCCACGGATGTGGTGTACGGGTTCCGCCGGTGGCGGGCGACGGTAGCGGTGCCCGTTCACCCCCGTTCCGCCCCGGGGGGTGTCCATCTGTGCGGCGCCGTACCGGGGTGGAAGGTCAAAAGCGCAGCGAGGGCGGGTGGGTTGACGGCGAACGACCCCGACCCCACCCCCGGCCTCAACCTTCGGCTCCAGCTCCGGCGTCGGATACCCGTACACCACGCCACTGAACGTGGCCCGTACATCGCGCACAGCCCGCCGAGCCGGGAAGCCCGAACGTGGCGAAGGTGTGCTTCATGCGCGGTCCTGTCCCGTCCCCGTCCTGGGCGACAATTAAGGATAGACTTACCTAAATTAGTGATCGAGATGGCGCGGTTCGGAGGACGCGCGCGTCGCAGCCGCTCGCGTGTCCCGATCGGCCGCTGCCGGCCGGGCCGTTTCCGGTGGAGGTGGTCTCGGGAGAGCGGAGCGTTCAGCGGATCGCGCGGTGTCTGGACGCGGAGCCGTCTCCTCGGGACAGCCCGAGGCGATGGCGGGTGTGGTTCTTCTCGGATGGCATGTCCGAAGCTGGGCGGCCGGCGCTGAGGCGGGGCACGGGGTTTCCTCATGAGGCTTGTGATGCCCCCTCTGGCCGTGCGCCCCCGGTGGATCAGAGGGATAACGTACGTCGATGAGTACGACTGTGGGGATACGCCCCTCGTCCGCGGCCACAGGGGCCCACCGGCGGCGGGTTGTGGGCTTGGGCGCGCTTGCGGTTGTTCTCCTGGTCGCGGGGGCGGTGTCGCTGGCTGTCGGTGCGCGCGCGCTGAGCCCCGCGGAGGTGTGGCACGGGTTGTTCACGCCGCCGGGCTCCGACCAGCGGCTCACCGAGATCACGCTCATCGTGCAGACCGTACGGGTGCCCCGGACCGTGCTCGCGATCGTGGCGGGCGTCGCCCTGGGGGTCAGCGGGGCGTTGATCCAGGGATACACGCGTAACCCGATCGCCGACACGGGGTTGCTGGGGGTGAACTCCGGCGCCTCGTTCGCCGTGGTAATGGTGATCCTCCTGTTCGGGCTCTCCAATCCGTACCAGTACGTCTGGTTCGCCTTCCTGGGGGCGGCGGTCGCCGGTGTCGTCGTGTTCGGGCTGGCGAGCATCGGCCGGGGGGCGGGCAACCCGTTGACGCTCGCACTGGCCGGGCAGGGGGTCACGGTGTTCCTGGCGGCGATGACCACGGCGGTCGCGCTGTCGGACAAGGCGTCTCTGAACGCGCTGCGGTTCTGGAACGCGGGCTCCGTGGCCGGTGTCGGGTTCGACATCATCTGGCCGGTGGTCGCGTTCATCGTGGCCGGGTTGGTGCTGGCGCTGACCACGCTGCCCGCCATCAACCTGCTCAACCTGGGGGACGATGCGGCGCGAGCGCTGGGGGTGAACATCACGCTGAGCAGGACCGTCGGTATCGTCGCCATCACCCTGCTGGCGGGCGCGACGACGGCGGCGTGCGGCCCCATCGCCTTTCTCGGGCTCATGGTGGCCCACGTGGCCCGGTATCTCACCGGGCCGGACTATCGCTGGCTGGTGCCGTGCGCGGGTCTGCTCGGCGCCGTCGTCCTGCTGGGCTGTGACATCGTGGGGCGCGTGGTGACACGACCGGGCGAGCTGCAGGCGGGCGTCGTCCTCGCTCTCGTCGGCGCCCCGTTCTTCGCGGCGCTGGTGTGGCGCGGAAAATTCAAGACGGTATGAACGAGACAGCGGTGAAGCGGTCGACGGCGCCGGGCGTGCGGCTCGGCTCCGCGTCGTTCGTATGGCGACCCTGGATGGTATCCGTCACGCTGCTGCTGGCGGCGGCGACCTTTCTGGCGTTCTGCCTCTCCATCGGCCTCGGGGACTTCCCCATCGGCCTGCCCCAGGTGGTCGCCACGCTCCTTGGCCAGGGGGAGCGGGTCGACGAGTTCGTGATCATGGATTTGCGGATGCCGCGCGCCCTGGCCGGGCTCGTCGTGGGGATCGCGCTGGGGGTGTCCGGGGCGATCACGCAGTCCATCGCGCGCAACCCGTTGGCCAGCCCGGACATTCTGGGGATCACCGGGGGTGCGAGCGCGGTCGCGGTGTTCCTGGTGACGGTGTCGGGTGGGGCCGCCGCGGCGATCACCAACTCGGTGGGCCTGTCCGCAGCGGCACTCGCCGGCGGTCTCGGCACCGGTCTGCTGGTGTATTTCCTGGCATGGCGGCGCGGGATCGACGGCCTCCGGCTCATCCTCATCGGCATCTCGGTGAGCGCCGTGATGGAGGCGATCACGGCCTGGCTGCTGGTCACGGCCGACATCAAGGACGTGGCGCGGGCCCAGGCGTGGCTGGTCGGCTCGCTGGACAGCCGATCGTGGGGCGAGGTCGAGGTGGCGCTGTGGTGCACGCTCGCCCTCATGGCCGTCGTGTCGTGTGTCGCGTTCCACCTCAGGCCGCTGCACTTCGGCGACGAGGTCGCGGCGGGCCTGGGGGTCAGGTACTCGACGGTGCGGGCGGTCCTGCTGTTGTGCGCGGTGCTGCTGGCTGGCACGGCGGTGAGCGCGGCGGGCCCGGTCCCGTTCGTCGCGCTGGTCGCACCGCAGGTGGCGATGCGCCTGTCGCGGTACCCGACGCCGCCGCTGGTGGCCTCCGGGCTGATGGGCGCGCTGCTGCTGGTCGGCGCGGACCTGGTGGCGCGTACGGCGCTGCCGATCACTCTCCCGGTCGGCGTGGTCACCGCCGCGATCGGCGGCCCCTTCCTCGTCTACCTGCTGGTGAGGGCGAACCTCAAGGGGAGATGAGGGATGGGCCGCATCCCCGTCCAGCTCGGCGAAAAGCTAGGTTAGGCTCACCTAATCTCTGCGTGCTACGGTTCTCCTGCTGCTAGTCAGGGTCGCAGCGGATTGCACGAAAGCAAGGGATTCCGGATGCTCCTCCAACGAATAACAGTCACGAAGTCCTTGCGGCGGTTCGCGGCGGTATTGTCCGCTGCGACCCTCAGCGCCGGGATCATCGCGGGATGCGGTTCCGAGCCGGCGGACAAGCCGAGCGGCAACGCCGCGGCCACCACGGGTGGCGCGTTCCCGGTCACCGTGGAGCACGCGTTCGGGTCCACGCAGATCACCGAGGCCCCCCAGCGGGTCGTCTCCGTCGGCTACACCGACGACCAGGCCATCCTGGCGTTCGGTGTGAAGCCGGTCGGCATGGTCGACCAGTACCCGAACCCGCCGGGCAAGACCCCCGACATCAACACCCAGTGGCCCTGGGTGAAGGACAAGTGGGGCGACACCCGCCCCGAGGTCATCATGAACAACGGGGATCCCGGCCCGAACTACGAGAAGATCGCCGCCCTGCGGCCGGATCTGATCATCGCGGTCTACTCCGAGATCGACCAGGCCGCCTACGACCGGCTCTCCAAGATCGCCCCAACGGTGGGCCGCACCAAGGGTGAGACGGAGCCGTTCAGCGCGCCGTGGCAGGACAACGCGGTTCACATCGCCAAGGCGCTCGGCAAGGCGGACGAGGGCGCGAAGCTGGTGCAGGGCATCCAGGACAAGCTCGACGCCGCCCGTAAGGCGCACCCGGAGTTCGCGGACCAGACCGCCGTCGCGCTGTCCTGGTACAAGGACTCGGTCGCGCCGTTCACCACCACCGACGTGCGCGGACGGCTCGTGACGGGCATCGGCTTCAAGGGCGCGACGGAGATCGACAAGATCGCGGACGGCAAGTTCTACACCGTGCTCTCCCCCGAGCGCATCGACCTGATCAACGTCGACCGCATCTTCGTCATCAACGACCAGGCCGACCAGGACGCGCTGAAGAAGTTCAAGCTGTTCACCAACCTGCCCGCGGTCAAGGACGGGAAGGTGTCGTATCTCCTCGACAGCGAGGGCCCGGCGATCGGCGCGGCGCTGTCGCAGGGCACCCTGCTGTCCCTCCCGTACGCGATCGACGAACTCGTCAAGTCAGTCGGCTGAAGATGCCGACGAACGTGCTCTGCCCCCGTCCTGCCATGATCCGGGTGTGAGCACCACCGACACCCGTGTCGCCCCGGCCACCCTGCGCACGGCGACCGGACGCGAGGCCACCCGGTGGGTGGCGGCGCACTCCCGCGAAGTGCCATGGCTGACGACCACCACCGTGCTCACCACGGTGGCCGGGGCGGCGCTTCAGGTGCTGCCGGTGCTCCTGCTCGGCCGGGTGGTCGACGGGGTGATCGAAGGCGAAGCGCAATCGATGCTGATCACGATCGGCGCGCTGATGGTGGCCGCCGCGCTTCTCGGCGCGGCGGCCACCGCGGCGTCGACATACCTGATCGGACGGCTGGGCGCGGATCTGCTCGCGCAGCTGCGGGAGAGCGCCGTTCGGGCGGTGCTGGGAATGCCGAGCGCGCGGATCGAGCAGGTCGGCCGGGGGGACGTGCTGTCCAGGGTCGGCGACGATGTGGCCGTGCTGTCCAAGGGCATCCGTACGGCCATCCCCACGGTGTTCTCGGCGGGAGTGCTGGTCGTCATCGCCACGAGTGGCATGTTCGGGCTGGACTGGCGACTCGGCCTGGCGGGCGCTGGCGTGCTGCCCGCTTACGCGCTGGCCCTGCGCTGGTATCTCCCCAGGTCCGCCCCGATCTACCAGAAGCAGCGGGAAGCCCAGGCCGACCGTGCGCAGGCGTTGATCAGTGGTCTGAACGGGATCGACACGGTCCGGGCGTACCGCCTTGAGGACGCCTTCCGCGAGAAGGTCACCAGCGAGTCGTGGCGGGTGCGCAATCTCGGCGTCGAAGTGTTCCGGTTCTTCGGCCGGTTCGTCGGCAGGGAGAACCGCGCCGAGTTCATCGGGCTGGTCCTGATCATCGTGGTGGGGTACGTCCTGCTGGAGGCCGATGCCGTCACCTTGGGTGAGGCGTCGGCGGCCCCGCTGCTGTTCCACCGGCTGTTCAACCCGCTGGGCTCCATCCTGTTCACCTTCGACGAGGCGCAGAAATCGGGCGCGAGTCTGACCCGGCTGGTCGGGGTGCTGGGCGAGGCCACGGAGGAAAGGCTGGTGGGTCGTGCGGCCGTCGCGCCAGCGGACGCCGAGCCGTACCCGGTGACGGTGGAGGGGCTGACGTTCAGCTATCCCGACTCCGAGCGGCCGGTCCTGCGGGACGTCGACCTGGTGATCCCGGCGGGCGGTTCGCTCGCGCTGGTCGGGGCGACGGGCGCGGGCAAGACGACCCTGGCGGCGCTGATCGCGGGCATCGGGACCCCGCAGGCCGGGTCGGTGCGCATCGGATCGACCGATCTCGCGGACCTGGACGAGGCCGGGGCGCGGGCCCTGGTGAGCATCCTGACACAGGAGACGCACGTGTTCTCCGGTCCGCTCGCCGACGACCTGCGGCTGGCCGCGCCGGAGGCGACCGACGCCGAGCTGATGGACGCGTTGCACAGGGTCGGCGCCGGCACGTGGATCGCGGCGCTGCACGATGGGCTGGACACCGTGGTCGGCGAGGGCGGTGAGCGCCTGGACGGCACCAAGGTCGCCCAGATCGCCCTGGCCCGGCTGGTACTGGGCCGAGCGCCGGTAGTGGTGCTGGACGAGTCGACCGCGGAGGCGGGCAGCCAGGGCGCCGCCGAGTTGGAGCGGGCCGTGTCGGCCGCGTGTCTGGGCCGTACCACGCTGTTCGTGGCACACCGGCTGACCCAGGCGATGGCGGCGGACCGCATCGCCGTGCTGGACGCGGGACGCGTCGTGGAGCAAGGAACCCACGAGGAATTGGTGGCTCTGGGCGGCCGGTACGCGCGACTGTGGCGTGCGTGGCAAGAAGGCAGTTAGAGAATGCGGACGGCGCGCTGACCACGGCGGGCGGGCGTGGCCCGGTGACCGGGACCGAGCCCGTGGCGCGCGAGTTCCCCGCAGAGGCACTGGACCTGAATGATGACGAGGTGAGCGCGGTGAGCGGCTTCATGTCCCCCGGGGGGCACTCCATGCCGGCGGTGCGGCTGATCGGGCTGCTCCGCCGCGAGTACGGTCCCGTGATCACCGTTCATGATCTGCCCACCCCGCGAACCCCGGAAGCGATTGCCCGACACCTCGATGACAACTCCTGACAGACAGAGGTCTCGCACGGGGGCCGGCATACTCCGGACGGCTCTGCGGCGCAACGCGGGCGCCATGACCTGGGGCACCGTCCTCATGGGCATGTACCAGGCCGGCGAGACCGCCTTCCCCATCGCGCTCGGCCTGATCGTCGAACACACGTTGCGGGACCGGAGCCTCGGCTCGCTCGCCCTGTCGATCGCCGCGCTGGCCGTGATCATCACGACCGTGTCACTGTCGTGGCGGTTCGGGATGCGCATCCTGCAGAAGGCCAACACGACCGAGGCGCACCGCTGGCGTGTGCGGGTCGCGGCCTACGGGCTCCAACCGGTGGCCAGGGACGTCGACCTCAAGTCCGGCGAGGTCCTGACCATCGCCACCGAGGACGCCGACCAGACCGCCGACATCATCGAGGTGGTGCCGCTGCTGATCAGCTCACTGGTCGCGGTGCTGATCACAGCGGTCGCGCTGGGCATGGCCAGCGTCCGGCTCGGCCTCCTGGTGATCGTGGGCACCATCGCGATCCTGTCGATCCTGAGCGTGATGTCCAAACGGATCGGCACCGGCACCCGCGAGCAGCAGGCCCGGGTGGCGCGGGCGGGCGCGAAGGTCGCCGACCTGATCATCGGCCTGCGCCCGTTGCACGGCTTCGGCGGCAACCACGCGGCGTTCCTGTCCTACCGGAAGGTCAGCACGGAGGCGAAACGCCAGGCGATCACCGTCGCCAAGGTGAACGGCGCGTACGCCGGCACCGCGCTGGCACTCAACGCGCTCCTCGCCACCGCTGTGACCCTGACGGCGGGCTGGCTGGCGTTCGACGGCCAGATCAGCATCGGGGAGCTCGTCATGGCCGTGGGGCTGGCGCAGTTCATCATGGAACCGCTCAGGCTGTTCTCGGAGATGCCGAAGTACGTGATGATCGCGCGTGCGTCGGCCGAGCGGATGGCGCTGGTACTGGCCGCGCCTCCGGTGATGACCCCGGGGCCGGAGCGCCTGTCCGCGGGCGGAGACCTTGAGGTCGACAGCATCCGATACGGGTCCCTGCGCGAGCTGAAGTTCCACGTGTCCGCCGGTGAGTTCGTGGCGATCGCCGCCTACCAGCCGCGCGCGGCGGCCGACCTCGCGTCGATCCTGACCGTGAACGTCCCGCCCGACACGTATGAGGGTGTGGTGCGGGTCGGCGGGCGGGAGATGAAGGACCTGTCGATCGAGGCGGTCCGCGAGCACATGCTGGTGAACCCGTACGACGGGGAGATCTTCGCGGGCACCCTCCGCACGAACATCGACCCGGCGGGCGCCGGCCGTATGATCCCCGAGGCCGTCGAGGCGTCCATGCTGACCGACGTCGTCGCCCTCCACCGCGAAGGACTCGACCACGGCGTCCGGGACCGCGGCGCGAACCTTTCCGGCGGGCAGCGCCAACGGCTGTCCTTGGCCCGAGCCCTCGCCGCCGACGCCGACATCCTGGTCCTGCGTGACCCGACGACAGCCGTCGACGCGGTCACCGAACAGCTCATCGCGCGCAACATCGCGGAGCTACGCCGGAACCGCACCACCATCGTGATCACCAGCAGCCCGGCCCTCCTGGACGCCGCCGACCGTGTCCTCGTCCTGGACGACGGCGTCATCACCGCGGACGACACCCATCGGAACCTCCTCACCACCGACGAGAACTACCGCCTGGCCGTGGCCCGGTGACGGGGAACAGCGGGACGGAAAGTCCCGTCACGGCCGGGCGAAGCCATCGATGGACGCAATCTGCAGGATCAGGCATGCTGGTTCCCCCTGTACGGAGGATCAGATGGCGATCGGGTTCACCGAGATTCTGTTCTTGCTGGTGATATGGGCCGTTCCGGCGGTGCTGTCACCGGGTGTTCCCGCCCGATCCGGACAGCCCCACGCCGGCCACTCTCAAGGAGCCTTTTCATCCTCCCGCCGAGAGTCCTGTGAGCACCTCGGCGGCTCCTGCACAGGTTGAACTCGTGGAGTCGGTCATGGGTTTGCCGGAGTGCCGAGGGTGAGTCCGGTCTCGGCTGGACTCTCCCGCCGCGGGAGGCCTCATGCTGTTCCCACTGGTTGATCATGAAGGTGTCAGGGGCGGGGACGGTGTGACCGTTCGCCGCGTCAGCATGAGGAGAGCGACGCATGACCATCGTGAAGGACATCGAGGCCCGCGGCATGCACCACTGCGAGACGACGGCGCTGGGGGTGCTGTTGCGGCATGAGGGGCTTGATCTGTCCGAGCCCATGCTGTTCGGGCTGGGCTCGGGCCTGTCCTTCATCTACTGGGACAGCAAGGGCATGGCGTTCCCCTTTCTCGGAGGCCGCGTCAAGCCCTTCGACCTCACCAGGAACCTGGCCGCCCGGCTGGGGCTGACGTTGACGGCCAAGGAGACCACCTCACCGCGCAAGGCGTGGGAGGACGTGGCCGCCCCCATCGACGCCGGCCGGCCGGTCGGCCTCCAGCTCGACTGCTACCACCTGGACTATTTCCGCTCCAAGGTGCACTTCGGCGGTCATGTCGTCGCCATGTACGGCTACGACGAGCACGACGTCCACCTTGTGGACACCGACCAGCAGGGAGGAGCGGTGCGCACCAGCCGGGCGGGCCTCGCCCTGGCGCGGGCCGAACGCGGCCCGATGACCGCCAGGAACCGATCCTTCACCATCACCCTGCCGGCTCACCCGCTTTCCTGGCAGGACCAGATCGTCCCCGCCATCAAAGACTGCGCCGACGCCTTCCTCGCCGCTCCCATCGCGAACCTGGGCCACCGCGGCATCGAGAAAGCCGGCAAGCAGGTGCCCGGATGGCTGCTACGTGCCGGCGAGCCGCGGCAGGACCTGCCGCAGGCCGCCCTCCTCATGGAGAAGGGCGGCACCGGCGGTGCCCTGTTCCGCGCCCTCTATCGCGACTTCCTCGACGAGTGCACCCGGCTGATCGACGACGGCAACCTTCGCGCCGGTCACAGGCTGTACGCCGAGGCCGCCGTCCTGTGGACGGACGTGTCCACCTTGATCGCGAAGGCTGGGGAGAGCGGCGACGCGGGATGCCTCGAGCAGGCCGGCGTCATCCTCCACGATCTTTCGCGCATCGAGAAGGACGCCATGCAGGCGCTGCGCCAGTTGTAGCTCAAGCGACTCCCTTACCGAACCGCGGTGAACGGCGACCGGGCTGTGAGGGCGCGCCGATCCCGATCCGTCTCAGGGATCGCGTGACGCATACGCACGTCTCCGCCCGCCTGACGCTTCCATGCCGACGGGCGAGCGGCTGTAGATCGTTTAGAGTCGGTGTGTGCGTGTTCGCCAGTATGTCTACTTCGCTCTGAAGAGCGAGACCATGACAGCCGCGGAGATCGCAACTCGGATCGGGCTTGAGCCGGACGAGACCATGGTCCGAGGCAGCCGGACAGCGGAGCCGCCCCGTCCCGTTGTGCATGCGTGGAAGGTCGCCTGTCACGGACCGGGGATGACGCTCGATGAGATGATCGCTCACCTGGTCGATCGGGTCGAGCCGTTCAGCGAGGCCATCGGCCGGTTGGCGCGGGAACTGGATCAGGGCCGAGGTGATGACGGGTCGTGTGCCGTTTTGCAGGTGGTCCGCTACCTCGACGACGAAGACGGCGAGGAAGAGGATCTGCGCCCGCCCCACCAGGGCTTTGAGAAGATAGCGGGGCAGCATCAACTGCTCGGCTGGCACCTGGACCGCCGAGTGTTGCAGTTCTTGGTCGCGACACGCGCTGAGCTGGATGTGGACGAATACGGGTGACGGCTCCTGCTCGGCAAGGGCCGTGGGCGGCGTCTTTGCTCGCTCGGGTGTACACAGCGTCCGGTCTCCAGGTGTACTCGGTCAGCCGGACGCGACGGCGAGAGCGGCTACTTCGACCGCTCACCGGAGGTGTACGGCCGCCGCGATCCGCCCTACTCCCGCCGCGGCACCCCGATCAGGCGCGATCCTTCCGTGAACCGGTCGTCCTACTCCTGCCTGCTCCTGCCCGAGATGCCGGCGGCGCCCGCGCTGACCACGGCGAGCGCCGCTCCCACCCACATCACCGCGGAGATCGACACGCTGTCCACGATCCGGCCGCCGGCGAACGAGCCGAGCGCGATGGAGACGTTGAAGGCACCGACGAAGAGCGCCGTGCCCATTTCGCCGCCGCCCGACCGCATGATCCAGAGCTGCAGGGTCACCCCCACGCCGCCGTAGCCCAGCCCCCACACCACGAGCAGGATCAGGGGCAGGCCGATCAGGGGCAGCGCCGCCATGGAGAGTGCCATCAGCACGGCCAGCGTGACCAGGACCGGCTTGGGGTTCCTGGCCGCCCACGCGCCTGCCACGAAGTTGCCGGCCACGCCCGCGGCGCCGTACAGGAGGAGGGCGGTGCCGACGAAGGCGGGACCGGCGTGCGAGACCTGCTCCAGGAACGGCCGGACGTAGGTGTAGGCCGCGAAGTGGCCGGACACGATCAGGACGGTCAGGACGAGGACGACCTTGAGCGGGCCGGAGAGCCACGTGAGCCGCCCCTGTGAGGCGTGGGCCGGAGCCTCGTGGGGCAACGGTTCGGACGCGCGGGCTCGGGATTCGCCGGGTAGGGGCGGCAGGGTGGTGGCCAGCAGCGCGAGCAGGACCAGGGCCAGCACCCCCATGGCGATGAACGCGGTCCGCCACCCCGCGAACGACGAGATGAACGTCGCTGCGGGCACCCCCAGTACCGACGCCACCGACACCCCGGCCAAGATGATCGACGTGGCCCGCCCGACGGACGCTTCGGGCACCAGTCGCGGGCCGAGGCCGGCCGCGAAGGCCCAGAATCCGCCGATGCTCACCCCGGTCAGCACCCGGGCGGCCAGCATGACGGGATAGTTCGGCGCGAACGCGCCTGCCAGGTTGGCCACCGCCAGCAGCGCCATCAGCCCCAGCAGCATGACGCGCCGGTCGAGCCGCCGGGTGGTGATCGCCAGCACGGGCGCGGAGACGGCGGCGACCAGTCCGGGCGCCGACATCATCAGCCCGGCCGTCCCTTCGGAGACGCCGAGGGTGGCGGCGATCGAGGTCAGCAGGCCAACGGGCAGCATCTCGCTGGTCACGATGGTGAAGGTGCCCACCGCGACCGAGGACACGGCGAGCCAGCGCGCCCGGCTGGCGGCGGAAACATCAGTCATGGTCATACCAGCCAGCTTTCTGCCGGCCACCAGCGGGAACAATGGCGAAGATCGAAGGCTTGGTTTAGGTGGACTAAGCAATCAGATGGAGGCGGAGATGGAGTTCAGGGAGCTGGAGTGCTTCGTCGTGCTCAGCGAGGAGCTGCACTTCGCGCGTACGGCCGAACGCCTCTACCTGTCACCCGGCAGGGTGAGTCAGCTCATGCGCTCGCTGGAGACCAGGGTCGGCGGCCGGCTCTTCCACCGGACCAGCAGGCGCGTGCGCCTCACGCCCCTGGGCGAGCGTTTCCTGGCCGACCTGCGCCCTTCCTACGACGGCCTCGCGAACGCGGTCAGCCGGGCCAAGGCGGCCGCCCGCGAGGTGACAGGCGTGATCAGGCTCGGCTTCCTGGCCACGCCCACGGATGTCGTCACCGGCAGCGTGCGTGCCTTCGAGCGCCTGTATCCGGGGTGCGAGGTGGAGCTGGTGGAGATCCCGCTCTCCGACCCCTTCGGCAAGTTGCGGGCCGGGCAGGTGGACATCGCGTTCACGCTGCTCCCGGTGGACGAGCCCGATCTGGCGACGGGTGAAGGGCTGAACCAGGTCTCGTACCAGCTCGGTGTCTCCTCGCGCCACCCGCTGGCCGCCCGTGCGAGCATCGGCGCGGAGGAACTGGCCGGCGTGCCCCTGATCGGTCTGGACGGCCCGGCTCCGCGCACGTGGCGCGAGCGTGCGGCACCGTCCACGACCCCTTCCGGCCGCCCCATTCCCCTGGCCGGTACGGTGACCACCAGCCAGGAGGGACTGACCCAGGTGGCGCTCAACCGGGGCGGCATGTTGTTCTGCACCCCCACGGCGGTTTACCACGGGCGCCCGGATGTCAGCTTCGTCCCCGTCACGGGGCTGCCTCCCTCGATTCTCGGCCTGGCTTGGGCGAAGGCGGCGGAGACGGCGGCGATCCGGGCGTTCAACGAGGCGGCCGTCGGGCACGCGCTCGGGGTGGCGGTCCTGGTGGCGTGAGACATGACAGCAGACAAAACCCTAGAAAAACGCCGTGGAAGTTGTCGCGGAGAGTCCACGCGTGCTGCCGGCGCGTCCATGGGACGTCGTTCAGGTCCAGGTCGTGCCGTGACAGCGCCTCTCATTCCGGCGAGCTGAAGAACCCCTCGGCGGCGGCGTTGTCGGAGCACAACCCGACCTGCCCATGGACTGCCGGATCCCCATCCGGAGGCACAACCCGGTGAAGGCGCGGGCGGTGTCGGGTGGCGCGACGGTGGTCAGAGCCCCGGCACGTCAGGCGAATTCAAGGGGGCTTTTCGCCCTCACGTTCGCCAGACGCTCAGGCAACGTGCCATGAACCGGAAGGGGACGGCCTGTCCCTTGGTCTGGTCAACGGTGCCGACCAGGTGCAGGTCGAGTTCCGGACAGTGGAAGAGCCAAGTCCCGGTGGCCCCCGAGTGGCCGACGAGCGTGACAGGGCGGCGCCCCGGTGACATGAGCCGGCTGACCTTGAAGAACATGGTGCCCAGTCCGTACCGGAGGACGGGTATGTTGCGCAGCCGGTTGCGCCTCTCGGTGAGCAGCTCCAGTGAGCGGGCGTCACCGAAGAGTTCGCCGTCAAGCAGCGCTCGCTGAAAGGCGAGGAGGTCGCCGGTGGTGCTGAACAGGTCGTTGCAGGACTCGATCATCGAGGTCAGCTCCACGCGGCGCTGTTTCGCGTAGAGCGGTGAGGGCGCTGCGGTCGCCGGATCCGGCGGGCGATGTCCCGGGAGCCAGGTGTGCGTCAGGCCGAGCGGACCGAGGATCCGTTCGGTCAGCAGATCGGCGAACGACCGATCGGTCACCGTCTCCACGATGCGGATGAGCAACTGGAAGCCGGTGTCGGAGTAGCGGGCCTTCTGCCGAGCGGCCGTGAGGTCCTGCGGCTCGAAGTGCGGGCGCTGCTGCTCGCGCGTAGTCCGCATCGTGTCCTCGAAGGTCCAGGCCAGATCCTGACCGGCGGCGAGGCGCTCGTACAGGCTGGGGCCTTCACGGCGCTTCTCGAAGTGATCGGGCAACCCGGACGTGTGACTCGCGAGGTGACGCACCGTGATCGCGGACGTCCGGTCGATCCCGCCGAGGACATGGAGTCCAGTGATCGTCTCCGGTGGCAGATAGCTGTTGATCGGCGCGGCCAGATCGAGCTCACCGCGCTCGCGCGCCTGCAGCACCAGCGTGATGATGAAACGCTTGGTGACGCTCGCGATGAAGAACGGGGTGTCGGGACGGAGCGGGTGGTCGTCGGCACCGGCGGGACCGGCGGCGGCGGACCAGCGCTGTCTCCCGTCGCCGCTGGTGACGGCGAGGTTGGCGTGGTGCACGCCGCGTTGCGCGACGAGGCTCTCCAGCAGGCCCGTCAGCCGCGCATCGACGTCGTCGGGAACGTGATTGTCATGAGCAGGGGTCGTGGCGAGCGGCGATGTCACGTGAATGTTCCTTGTCCCCGTTCCCTCAACGTGACCCCTCGGCGCCATGCCTTCCACCGGCCGAGGCGGTCAACCGGCATTTGTGACGGCCGTCGTGACCATAGGCATCAATCCAGGGATCCCATCGATATGTCTACTAGACATGTCTATGAGAGTCAATGCGCTAGTCTCGACCAATGGCTCATGTGATCCTCGGTCTGCTCCTGATCGCCCCGCAGAGCTTCTACGACCTCATCAAAAGATTCGAGGCCGGCGTCGCGCTCTTCTACAGCGCCAGCTCCGGCAGCATCAAACGCGCGCTGGACACCCTGCTCGCGAGGGGGTTCATCGAGGTCGCCAGCGTGGAAGCCGGAGGTCGGGGGCGGAAGGTGTACCGCCTGACCGACGCCGGCCGTCAGGAGTTCCGTGCGTGGATGACAGGGGACTTGGCCGGGGCCGATCTGGAGACCGCGGCGCTGTCCAGGCTCTACTTCCTCGGTCTGCTGGAGCCGGCCGAACGCGTGCCGGTGCTCCGCCGCATCACGGCGCGCGTCGAGACCGACCTCGCCGCGTTCTCGGCCCTCGACGAGCACCTCGACACCCTGGACATTCCCGAGGAGCAGCGCGACCTCGCCACCCATCAGCGCGCGACGCTCGACTACGGCATCGCCTCACTCCGCTTCATGCTCGACTGGTTCCGCGATCACATCGACCGGCACGAGACGCCGAACCGCTGACACCGCACAGACGCGGCCCCAAAACCGTCGGCACGCCCGCCACCTCGGTCACCTGGCGTGCGGCGATGAGGTCGGCGTCGGTGGCCGGCATCCGGATCACCCGTTCGACCGGCGGAAGCGCTGCGCGCAGCCGCTTGTTGCAACCGGGCCGCTGCGGGCGCCAAGCGCATCACCGAAGGCCTCGCTCCACGGGCGGGCTGGAGGCGGCCAACCCGGCGCAGCTTACCTAGCAACGGCACCGCTGCTTCGGAACTCCTCGTCCTAGGCCGCAGAACGGTCCGCGAGCGGGCGGCGGCGTCGGGCGGTGTCGGCCAGCACCGGCGGGCGCCAGGCGCCATCCGGGTGGTAGGTGTTGGTCCCGGGTGGCACGATTTCGTCGATCCGGTCAAGGATCGCGTCATCGAGGGTGAGCGAGGCGCCCTTCAGCAGCGCTTCCAACTGGTTCATCGTCCGCGGCCCTATGATCACCGAGGTGACGCCAGGATGCGCCGCAGTGAAGGCCACGGCCAGATCGGGCAGCGAGCAGCCGATGCCGTCCGCGACCTCCATGAGTTGTTCAACGATGTTCAGCTTGGTGACGTTCACGGGAAGCGAGGGGTCGAAGCGTGCCGGCGTCAGCGCCGCACGACCGGTCGTGAGATCGACGGGCTGCCCTTTGCGGTACCTGCCGGTCAGAAAGCCCGAGGCCAGCGGGCTCCAGGTCAGCACACCCATTCCCAACCGCTGGCAGACCGGCAGCACGGAGGTCTCGATGCCCCGGGCCAGCAGCGAATACGGCGGCTGCTCGGTCCTGAAGCGCATCAGTCCGCGGCGCTCGGCGACGTGATATGCCTCGACGATCTCCTCGGCCGGGAATGTGGAGCAGCCGAAGGCGCGGATCTTACCCTGGTGCACGAGGTCGGTCAGTGTGGAGAGCGTCTCCTCGATATCGGTTGTGTGGTCGGGGCGATGAATCTGATAGAGGTCGATCCAGTCGGTCTGCAGGCGCTTGAGGCTCTCCTCGACCTCCTTGATGATCCAGCGTCGGGAGTTGCCGCTGCGGTTCGGGCCCTCGCCCATCCGGAAGTGCACCTTGGTGGCGAGCACGATGTCGTCACGGCGGCCGCGCAGCGCCTTTCCCACGATCTCCTCCGACTCACCCGCTGAATACATGTCCGCGGTGTCGACGAAGTTGATCCCCTGATCGAAGGCAGCGTGGATGATGCGGACACACTCGTCATGGTCGGAGTTGCCTGCAGCGCCGAACATCATGGTTCCGAGGCAGTGGGCACTTACTTCGATTCCGGTACCGCCGAGGATGCGGTAGTGCATGGTCGTGCTCCCTTAGTGGTCGTGGACAGGGGAGATCATGCGACGCACTCTAGGTTCTAGAGTCGGCTCTAAGGCAACCTCCTAGTCTGGAGGGCATGCCTGAATAGTCTGGAGGGCATGCCTGAAGTCGAACAGGATCTGAGCATCGGACAGGTCGCCGAACGCACCGGTTTGAGCGTGCATACGCTTGAAGTGGAGCGGGTGACGGGAATCGAACCCGCGCTGTCAGCTTGGGAATCACCTACTGACCTTGCTGCCCTGAGCTGGGGAAACGGGATGCAGGTCAGGGCGGGTCGAGTGACCATGAGACCCCGCTGATCCCCGTCGGTTCTGGCACGCATCTGGCACGCGATCAAGTGCGAGCTCAACGGACGTGTCCCGTCTATCCTTCGCACATGCTGATCAGAGACGAGGAAGTGGCCCTCAAGGCAGCGCAAGCCGGAGCCGCTGTCGTGGCAGCCATGTACGGCGCATCGCTGACACGCTTCCCGAAATCTGCGGGCGACTTCGCTACCGCTGCTGACATCGAAGCGGAGAACGCCATTCTTGACGTTATTCGCACCGCCCGACCAGATGATGCCGTGACAGGCGAGGAGAGCGGACGCACGGGTTCGGAAGGCGCGGAGCGCATGTGGCTGGTCGACCCCCTGTGCGGCACGCTGAACTACGCCGCGCGGAACATGCTGGTAGCGGTGAATGTCGCCCTGCGCATGGGCTCGGACATCATGGTGGCGGCCTCAGCAGATCCGTTCTCCGAGGAGGTTTTCTGGACGGACGGCGATCACGCGTACCTCCGCCACGACGGCGCGGACGAGCGACTCACACCCTCGCCCGATTCGCGGCTGGTGGATGTCAACCTCGATCCACCGTTCCCGAACGGTCCGAGCTTCCGGGCTGTGCGCCTGCTCGCCGACACAGGGTTCGTCGAGCGGTTTCGCCCCCGTGTCGTCTCCACCACCCTGGCAGTGGCCTGGGTCGCCTCCGGTCGGCGAGCCGCGTACGTCACTGACGGCCATCTGCGGGACAACGTGCACTTCGCCAGCGGGATCGCGTTGTGCCAGGCCGCCGGGTGCGTGGTGACCGGCTTACAGGGTCAACCGCTGCACACCGGTGCGGGCGGGCTTGTCGTGGCCGCCGACGGGGAGACGCACGCTGCCCTGCTGGAACTGATCGCCAACCAGCTCCCTTTTGATCGGTAGCTTGTGCGGTTTCCATCCAGTCATACCGGGAAATCTTGATCGGATCCCACTGGGGACCTGGTACGCGATCAACATCAACGCGCAGCCGGCTCTGCCGTGAGCGGGTCCCTCGGGGAGGCTCATTCACGCTCTCGCACGGCGACGAGAGTTCCATCGTGCGAGCTCCACGCCGACCTTCCCGCCAAGCCGTGGGCCTCGCGCGTGCGGGGCGGTCCGTTGACCGTGACGGCGGACGGTCCAGCCTCCGACACGGGAGAACTGCGCGGTGACGGCTTGGAGCTGTCACGTCAGGCGGACCGCTACTGGAGCTTCCCCGGGCGGGATCCTGCCCGACTCGACGGCGGAACCGGAGCCGTTCCTTTCCGGCAGGGTCGCGTCTCGCTCGACAAGCCGGCCTTCAAACGCCGCCCAGCCGCGCAGCCGGGGCAGGCGGTGCAATCGCCTTGCCCGGTCCCATGCGGCGCGTACTTTCACGGCCTCGTCTCGGGCGTAACGCACTTGAGGGAAGACGATCCTGCCTTGCGGCGAAGAACCAGTGATCGTAACCATCACCCGTAAGGCGGGCTTATGTCGGAGACAAGAACTTGATCGCCGAAGTGGGCGAACAGGTGACCGATGCCGAACTCGCCGCCCAGTGCCGGCGGGACCCTGACCTGTTCGTCATCGTGCACGACCGCTACTACCGCGACGTTTACCTGTACGTGGCCGGTCGCCTGGGCACGCAGATCGCCGAGGACATCACCGCCGAGACGTTCCTGCTGGCCTTCGACCGGCGCGACCGGTTCGACCCGGAACGCGGGAGCCTGCTGCCCTGGCTGTTCGGCATCGCCACCAACCTGATCGCCAGGCACCGGCGCAAGGAGGCACGCCACTACAGGGCGCTGGCCCGGCTGGGGCCGGAACCCGTCGTGGAAGGCCACGAGAGCCGGGTCGTCGCCTCCGTCGCCGCTGAGCGCATGCAGCCGCACCTGGCCAAGGCGCTTGCCGCCCTGTCCGGTGGCGAGCGCGACGTCCTGCTTCTCGTGGCCCTGGGCCAGCTCGGCTACGACGAGGTGGCCCAGGCGCTCGGCATCGCCATCGGCACGGTGGGCTCCAGGCTCAGCCGAGCGCGCGCGAAGATCCTCGCCCTCATCGACAAGGAGACAGTCCATGGATGACCTCGACACGCTCGCCACCTTGCTGACCAAGTCCGAGCCGTCCACCGAGGCGATCACCCGCAGCAGGAGTCGGCTCCAGGACAGGATACGAGGCCGCGCGCGGCGGCGGATCGGGTGGCTCATGCCGGGAGTCGGCCTGGCCACCGCCGCCGCGGCGGTCGTCGCCGTGATCGCCACGGGTGTGACCACGCCCGCCGTCGCACCGGTCTCGGGCAGGGAGGTCCTGCTCATGGCGGCCGCCGGTGCGGAACGTACGCCGCAAGGTTCCGGGACCTACTGGTACGTCAGATCTGAGTGGTCGGACCCGGAAATCCCGGCGATGGAGAGCTGGACTATGCGTGACGGCCGGCGCTGGACCAAGGGCGAGCCGGGCGACCCTCCCGGCGTCGCCGTACCGGCCTCGCTCTCGCTCAACCTCAAGGGGGCCGAGGTGAGCTTCGAGGACCTCGAAGGGCTGCCGACGGATCCAGAGGCGTTGAAAGCATGGATCACCGAGCGGAAGGGGCGTGCCAACGACATGAGCCGGTCCGAGCAGCGAGGCGATCCGCTCTTTCCCCTGCTCTCGCTGATCTCGGAGCTGCCGACGCCGTCGGAGGTCCGTTCCGCGGCGTTCCGGGCGCTGGCCACGACGCCGGGAGTCGAGAGCGGAGGCGCGGTCGAAGGCGGGCAGGAACTGCTGATCCCCGACCCCGACGGCGGGCGGGAGATCAAACTGGTCGTCGATCCCGAGACCGCTCGGGTGACCCGCACCAACGTCCTCCTCGCCGGCGACGGAAGCACGGCGTCGACTGATGAATTCATCTCGGTGACCACCGACTGGACGGACCAGCCTCCCCGGTAGGGGGCTGGATGACGACGGCTGAGGCTCCCACCACCCGCACGGAGACGGCGGGGCGACCCGGCCGTGTCCTGAGGGCCGCCCCCACGTCCATGAGTGGAGTTCAACCGGGGCGGCCTGGGAGGTTTCACGTCTCGCGGGCGCGTGCCCATGGCCGAACGGTCTGGCGGGCGCGTGCCCATGGCCGAACGCAGGAAGAGATCATTTCCCCTCACGCAAAGGCAGATCATGAGTTTAGGTAAGTCGTTCCTCGCCGCCGCCATGGCAGGAACGATCGTGGGCATCACACCGGCACCAGCGCCGGCGCAGACACCGCAGCCTCCCTCCCCGCCGGCGGACGGGGTGACCCTGATCACCGGTGACCGTGTCGTGGTCACCGGGCACGGGCACCGGGTGGAGCCCGGACCCGGCCGGCAGGAGGTCGGCTTCACGAGCCAGGTACGTGAGAAGCACCTGTACGTGATTCCGTCCGACGCTCAGCCCCTGGTCGCTCAGGGGGTGCTCGACCGGCGGCTGTTCGACGTCACCCAACTGCTGCAGTGGCGGTACGGGGACGCCGAGATCCGCGACATCCCGCTGATCACGCGGTCGGACGCGGGCCCGGCCCCTGCGCTCAGGGGCGCGCAGGGTACCCGGCGGCTCGCCGGCCTTGGCATGACCACGCTCCGCCTGCCCAAGAGCGACGCGGCTCGGGCGTGGAAGGAGATGACGGGCGGCGGCCGTACGCCGGCCGCGGGCACGACGAAGATCTGGCTGGACGGCCGCCGGTCCTTCAGCCTCGACCGGAGCACCGAACAGATCGGCGCCACCGAGGCGTGGAAGCAGGGGATGACCGGCGAGGGCGTCACGGTCGCCGTCCTCGACTCCGGCTACGACCCCGGCCATCCGGACCTGAAGGGCGTGGTGGCGCAGGAACGCAACTTCAGCGAGGAGCCCGACATCCGCGACAACCACGGTCACGGCACCCATGTCGCCTCGACCGTCGCGGGTAACGGCGAGAAGTACCGGGGAGTGGCTCCCGGCGCACGGCTGGCCATCGGAAAGGTGGGCGACAGGTTCGGCGCCTCCGAGTCCGCCATCCTGGCGGGCATGGAGTGGGCCTCCCTTGAGGTCAAGGCCAAGGTCGTCAACTTCAGCATGGGTGCCCCCGACCAGCCCGAGATCGACCCCGTGGAGCAGGCGGTGAACACGCTGTCGGCGGAGACGGGCACGCTGTTCGTCGTCGCCGCGGGGAACGACGGCGGGAGGCGGCCGGTGAGCAGCCCCGCCAGCGCCGACGCCGCCCTCGCGGTCGGCGCCGTCGACAGGCAGGATCGGGTGGCCGGGTTCTCCAGCACCGGCCCCCGCGTAGGCGACCACGCCGTCAAACCGGACCTCACCGCACCGGGGGTCGCCATCGTCGCGGCGGCGGCCGAGGGCACCGCCGACGGCGCTCACGTCGAGATGAGCGGCACCTCCATGGCCGCACCGCACGTGGCCGGGGCTGCGGCCATCCTCGCCCAGCGGCACCCCGGCTGGACCGGGCAGCAGCTCAAGGCCGCTCTGGTCGGCAGCGCCGCTCCCTCGTCCGGCGCCACGCCGTTCCAGCAGGGCACCGGACGGGTGGACGTGGTCCGCGCCCTGAAGCAGCAGGTCGTGGCCCAGACGGCGGGCACCTGGGCCGTCTTCCCCTGGGACGGTCCGGACGGACGCAAGAAGACCGGGACCGTCACCTACACCAACTCCGGCGACGCCCCGGTCAGCCTCGACCTGACCGTCGAGGGAGAAGTGCTCGAACTCGGCACCCGGCGGCTCGACGTGCCCGCCGGAGGACAGGCATCGGTCACGCTCAGCATCGACGCGAGCGGCAAGGCCCCCGGCGACTACGCCGGGACGATCACCGCCACCTCGGGCGACAGCGTGATCCGCACCCTGGCGGGTGCGTACGTCGAGCCCGAGTCCTACGACGTCACCATCGCCGCCATCGGCAAGCAGGGCCAACCGGTCGACCCCTGGTCGGCTGAGATCTATGACGCGAAGACGGGGGCCGTCACCGAGCCGTTCTTCCGGAACGGCATGGCCACGGTACGGCTCCCCAAGGGCGACTGGGACCTCTACACCTGGATCGCAGAGAGGATCGACGGGAAGCTGAACGTCACCGCCGCCAACTCCCCGCTGAAGGTCGATGGAGGCAGCCGCCGGCTGACGGTGGACGCACGCCAGGGCAAGGCGACCAAGGTCACACTCGACGATCCGACCGCCACGCCTCGGCGTGGTTTCGATCTCGGGATGGCCCACGGCGCATGGAATTCGTGGTCGTCGACGAACATGGACGCCAACACCGAGCTCTTCGTCGTGCCGGTTCACCGGCCAGGCCTGACCTACACGTTGAGAACCACGTGGCTGAGCAAGGACGTGTCTCCCAGTCCCTACGTCTACGACCTCGTCGACCGTCGCACCGACGGCGTTCCCGAGAATCCCGTCTACGACGCCAGGCAGAAGGATCTGGCGAAGGTCTCCGCGACCTACCGGGCCTCGGGAGTGGCGGCCTTGGGGACGCCGATGGCCGGACTACAGGTCGGGGGCTTCCTGGGCTCGTTCCTGGCACCACTGGTCGGTGACATCCCCCTGCCCGGCACGCTCATCCACTACCGGACCCCCGGGCTGACCTACGAAAGCGGACTTCAGGTCGGCACCTCCCTGACCTTCGACGGCGGCAAGCTCATGAAGCGCGGGCAGACCAGTGAAGTCTGGAACACCGCGGTCACCGGTCCGTCGTTCCTGCTGCCCGGCGGCAGCCGTACCGGCGACAAGCTGACCTTCTCCGCGGTGGGGCTGTTCACCGACGGGGGCCCGGGAAGAACGGGCTCGGACACCGCCGCCACCGGCACCGCCACCCTCGCCAGAGACGGGAAGGTGCTGGCCAAGGCCGACATCGCCGACTGCGAGGTCTACCGGAGGGAAGGGTGCGAGCTCCACGCCGACCTTCCCGCCGGGTCCGGCGCCTACACGCTGACCGCGTCGATGCGCAGGCAGGTTCCGCACTCGACACTCTCCACCGGCGTGGAGTCCGTATGGAGGTTCCGGTCCGCGACCACGGCGAAGGGGCTGCCACTGCCGCTGACGGCGGTCCGTTACAGCCCCGCCGGCCTGGATGAGTCCAATCGCGCCAAGCCGGGCAGCGTGACCCGTCTTCCCCTGTGGATCGAGCGCAACCCCGGCTCCACCGGGGCGGCGATCGAGTCGGTCCAGGTGGAGATGTCCATCGACGACGGGGCGAAGTGGCGTCGTATCCCGATCGTCCGCACCGGCTCGGGCTGGACCGCCGCGCTGCCGAACCCGCGCACGCCCGGATTCGTCTCCCTCCGCGCGGTGGTGACCGACACGGCGGGCACCGGCCTGACCCAGACGATCACTCGCGCCTACGCCGTCGGCTGACCGACGACTACGTCACGCTCCCCCGGGTCCGGTGCCCTTTCGGACCGAATCTGGGGGCAGTACTGTTCGAGACAGAGCGGCTCGGCCGGGACCCCGTCGAACTGACCGGCACCGCGCACGCCGGTCCGCCACCCCGTCACGGACCTCGCCGCCGCTCTGGCTCCATTGCCGACGGCTCCATCTACCGCGCCGACCTGCGCACCGGACGCGGCGCGATCATCATCCGCGGACCCGGCACACCGTCTCTCGGAATGAGGACCGACCCGCACGGACGGCTGTTCGTGGCGGGCGGCACGGGCGGTGACGCGTGCGTCGTCGACACCCGCACCGGCCGGGTGCTGGCCTACTACCGGCTGGCCACCGGCCCGGCGTTCGTCAACGACGTCATCCTCACCCAGGGCGCCGCGTGGTTCACCGACTCCACCAACCCGGTGCTCTACAAGCTGCCGCTGCGCGACGGACAGCTGCTGCACGGCCGGACGCTGTTCGCGGTGGAGAACGGGGTCCAGAACAAGCGCAGCGCCCTGGCCGTCCTGCGGCTGAACGCGGCGGGGACCGACGGCCGCGTCGTGCGGCGGGTGCGTGATGCCCGGTTCGACGTACCGGCGACCGTGGCCGCCTTCGGGCCCCGGTTGTACCTCCCCAACGCCCGCTTCACCACCAGCCCGACCCTCACCATCACGTACACCGCCGTCGCCATCCCCCGCCCCTGAGCGGCGGTCGAGAGCGGTGGCCAACGTCGGGCGATCATCTCGATCTCCACCCGGGCGCCCAGCGGCAGCACGGACGCCGCACGCGTCGTTGGTGATCCTCTCCGTAAGGATGGTCTGGGCGGGCGAGTGAGTCGAGCGCGCCTGCCTCGTGATGAATGTGATGTGTTTCCGAGAGGGCGAAACTCGCCGTTCGGGCCCTGAGCCGTTGCTCAGGTGGGCCAGATGCGGAGGAAGCGCAGACCGGTGCGCAATCGCCCGCCGTCACGCCGGTCAAGTATGAGGCGGTCCGGGCTCCAGCGTCCGCGAACGACGACAGCCTCGTCTCGGAAGTGACTTCGTGTGGTGAAGGAGATGCAGCCTTCGGAGAAGTCGTAGCGCGCAAGGTGGATGCCATTGAGCGGTGCCGGTGCTTCAGGGTGGAGCCATGTCGCGATGGCCTGACCTTCGGCCGGCCCCGGAGCGGGTTTCACCAGCACGTCAAGCACGACGCCGTCGGGATAGAACCGAAATACCTGTTCTCCGGCCGCGTAGATCCCGTATGGGGATGTCTGGCCTCCTCTTCGCGCCATGCCATGAGAATAGTGATCCCGGGTTGGCGGTCACTTCGAGCCATGCGCAGTCCCGGCGCTGATTCACCTGCACACCGAGGAAGAGCGGGACAAGATGATCGCCGACAGCATGGGCAGGCTCGCCGAGGAGGCTCCACGGAAGAACGAAGATCAGGAGAGACCGGGCACGGAAGATCGAAACGAGCCCTGGAAAGAACGGAAGCCAGGTCGAGGAATCATCCCTGACCTGGCTTTTCCAGCTTGGAGCGGGTGACGGGAATCGAACCCGCGCTGTCAGCTTGGGAAGTCTCTAGCGCACATGGTTGCTGAGCTGGGAAGATGCTGACCTGCGGGGGGGGCGGGTTGAGTGACCGTGACTCCCCCTGATCCCCCTCCTGGCGGGCACGCAACGGGCACGGGGTCATGCGCCAGCGTGATCGGTGAAGTCTCCACGTGCTATGACGATGGCCTACCAGGACGGCAAACCGCCACGCAGGCGAATCCCCCTGACCTCAACTCCGTACAGGCCTAGCAGACGGCGGCGGGGCCAACTATCGCCTCAGCTGGGCCAATGGCTCAGCTGAGGGCGTAGCGGCTGATCTGGGACGGCAACCAGGATCGAGGAGTGGACGCGAGGTCAGGCCTGGTGCTCATCTCTGCCGCGGGTTACCATCGAGTGCATATACTATTGATGGTATGTCTCGGTGGGAGATCGACCTGGAGCCGGAGGTGGAGTCTTGGCTGGACGGACTTTCCTTTCCGCTCTATCAGCGGGTCATGCGGAACGTAGACGACTACCTCGTCACTGGTGGCATCCCTGATGGGGATCACGTGAAGAAGCTGAAGGATGCCGAAGGTGTGCACGAGTTGCGTGTTGCTCTCGACCGCACGACCTGGCGATTGACCTTCTGGAAGCCATCCAACAGGGTGATCGTGATCCTGACGGTCTTCCGCAAGACACAGGATGGGACGCAGCCCGCCGACATCGACCGAGCGATCGCTGTCAAGAAGCGGTGTGAGGCAGAGCACGACCTAACCACTACGCACGTGTTCGAGAGGAGCGCATGATGGGTCACAGTCGTTGGGAAACCTACAAGGCGAAGCGTCTGCGCGAGATGGAAGCGGATGCGCAGCCCCACTCCGAATACGAGCAGGCGGGCCGTGACCTGGAGCTTGGAGACCAGTTGCGTGAGATCCGTAAGCGCCGAGGCTTGTCTCAGAAGGTCGTAGCGGAGCGCTCCGGGATGTCCCAGCCCGCTCTGTCTCGCATCGAGGGCGGTGGTGGCATTCCGGATATAGCGACACTGCTGCGCCTCGGTGCGGCAATGGGGGTTCGGTTCCGCGTCGAGCTCGTCGTCGATGACGACACCACTGAAATCGAGCCTCTAACGGTGCATCACCGACAGCTCACGAACGCATAAGCCGCAGGCGGCCACTTCGAGGCTCGGTCTGTAAGCTTTCGCTGCTCCTTCCGCAGTAGCGGTCTTCAGCCGCGGCAGCCTTGCTCGAGGGTTGTCGGCGCCAGGGGAAAGAGGAAAGGCCCAGCTCCAGATCACGTTCTTGAGCTGGGCTTTGTTGTTAGAGCGGGTGACGGGAATCGAACCCGCGCTGTCAGCTCGGGAATCATCTACTGACCTTGCTGCTCTGAGCTGGGAAAACAGGGGTGCAGGTCAGAGCGGGTCGAGTCCCCGTGATTCCCCGTGAGTGACCGTGGTTCCCCGCCTGTTCTGGCACGCATCTGGCACGCGATCAAGCTTCGGATGATGTGCGAACGCGCGTACTTCTCCCGCTGGACCTTCCCGTCTGCCTCGTTCCACCCCGGAGGGGCAACAGCCCGGGGACAGAGGATCAAGGCCGTCTTCGCGTGTACGTCAGCCCGTAGACATTCCTCGATCATGGTTGCGGTCCCGCGCAACTGCGAGCAGGAGATCTGGGCATGAGCCCGCCTCGCCGGAGAAGCACCCCAACCTGGCGATATACCTGAAACTCGAACGACAGCAAACGGGGGATCAAACCCTCATCAAGGGAACAATGGGGGCCGCGCACGCGTACCTTCGTGCTGACCGTTCGACATAAACACGCGCGAAGGAGCCCGTCAGGTGACCAGCACGCTGACCTTGCAAGCACTGCGGCGACTGAGGACCACCCCTGGCGGGCAGCTCGACTGCCGGATCAGCTTCTCCGACGGACCGGGAACTTCGCGGCCGGTCGCTTATGTGGAACGCGAGGTGCTGCCCGACGGCATATCCGCCTACCTCGCGGCCCGGAAGAGCGGAGCCCGCTCCTTCGTCCTGTGGGCGGACGAGCATCGCCAGGCGCGGGTCGCCACCCTGGTCACCGTCTCCACGGGCAGCGGGCGGGCACAGTTCAAGGTGCTCGGCCCGCACGGCGAACCGCTCGGTATGTTCACGCGCGACAAGGCGTTCAGCCAGGGACTGCGCACACGCTGGACGGTGAGCCGCGCAGGCAGCCCCGACGCGGTGGGATACAAGGGCCGGCTGTTCTGGTGGTGCGTGTGGTGGCTCTGCTCGCCCCTGCTGCCGCTCATCCTCGTGGCCGCCCTGTTCGGCGGCGGCGGCGACTTCCCGCGCGGCCCACGCCGCATCAAGTGGCGCTCCGGCGGACAGGTCCCGCTTGAGTTCAAGTCGTCCGGGGACACGGTACGTCTGTACGCACCGGAGCTGGACTGGCGGCTCGGAGCCGCCCTCGTGGCCCTGATCCCCTCCTTCGACAGCTGGATCGGCGACCCCTGGGACAGCAGGAAGGACTGACGGGCAGGCGGCGCGCCCGTGATGCGGCGGCGGGAGGCGCGGAGGCCGCGTGAGCAGGATCTCGGCGAAGGGCTGGCCCGGGAATCGTGCGCCGGCGGAGGGTATCCTGCACCACGGGGTGCTCGCCGCCCCCCGTGTGCATGTGTTTCGTCAGGATGTCGGCGATCTCCTCGCCGGGGTGGCGGCTGTCGAGAAGGTCGCGGATGTCCTCCCGCGTGAACACCTTCTCCCCCTTGCTGCCCGGATCGCCACACGCCGAACCTCTACACGCCGAACCTCTACACGCCACGGCCGACCCTGCGGTACGAGGTCCACGCGGGCTGGTACAAATACGGCATGAGCGAACTCGTCGGCTATCCCCCACAGCCGAACGTGCGGCCGGCCCGGCGGGTCTACAGTCGGAGGTACCGTGTGTGGGCCCACGTGCTCCTGTGGACGCCGATCGCGATCACGGTGGTCGGTGTCATCATCGGCCTGGGGCTGTTCGCGGCCGCTGATGCCGACCCGACGCACAGTTCGTCCGGGCTAGGCTATCTCGGCATCGTCGTGTGGGGCGGCCTCGCGGTCCTGTCGCCGGTCCTGCTCGGGTCGTTCATTGCCGGGCTGGTCATGCTGATCCGCGCGCGCAGCTGAGGTCGCGGCGGGACGCGGCCCGCCTCGACATGCTCCAGGCCGGTCGCCTGGACGATGTCGTGGCCACGCCGGCGGTCGACGGTCACCGTCTCGGCGGAAATACTGAACCGATACTTCACCAGCTCGAAGAGCCGATCGGTGAAGGCGGGCAGGTCATCCTGCCCTGAGGTCCGGCCGTGGCCGGCCGTTGTGACGCAGCCGGAGCCGACGCCGGGGGTGCGAGCGCAGCACCGGGTGGAGGTTCCAGCCCTGCTCCGAGGAGACGCGCAGGGCGTAACCGGCGCCGACGCCCCGGAAGTAGTGTGCGCCGAGTTCCAGGTCGCGGTAGTACTCGCGACGGTACTGGGAGGTCTCCACGCGTCGGTTCTGCTTCTCGATGCGCCGGTCCACGCGCGCTTGGTAGTACGCCGTGTCGCCCTCCCGCACCAGCGCCACCGGGGTCACGCACCAGAGCGGGACGAACGGTATCTGGCCCAATGTGGCGTCCAGCATTCGTATCGCGCCGTTCTCGGCACGCGGCACCATGTCGACGATCAGCTGGGCCACCGGCGCTACGCAGTGGAAGCAGATCGCGAGGACGACCCACACCACCCACCACAGCGGCAGGAACACCAGGGTCAGGGGGAGAAGCAGCAGCCAGCGCAGTGCCGCCGGGCGGACGGGAAGCGGCCCCCAGGTCGGGTCGTCGTAGTCATGCACGGACGGTGTCTTCCTCTCGGGTTCGCCATCGCTCGACGGTGCGCCCGTGAGCCTACGCCGAGTGCCGACCGACCCGCACGAAGCGGCGGGCCGTGCCGGCCCCGGCATCAGCGAGGGTCCGGCCGGTGTCTCTCACCATGACCGAACACCGAGATCGGAAAGGTCGAAGAACAAGGGTCGGTATGGCGGTGACGGTCCACTGGTTCAGACCGTGTCTCGTTTGGTGATCAGTCGTTAGACCGGTTGTGACGACGTTCTTGGACCGGCTGGTTCCTGATGAACTGTGGGAGTTGTTCCAGCGGGTGGTCCCCCCGTCGCGACACGGCCCCAGGGAGGCGGCCGGCGGCGAGCGGATGGCTGCCTGATTCTGGCGGCGATCGTGTTCGTGGCACCACCGGCTGCACCTGGCGGCAGCTCCCGCCGGTCTTCGGGGCCTCCTGGCAGACCGTGCACCGCCGCTTCACTGAGTGGAGCGGCGCGCGGGTGTGGGCCAAGCTGCACCGGATCTTGCTGGACGAACTCGGCTCGCGCGGGGAGTTGGACTGGGCGCGGTGTGCGATCGACTCGGTCAGCGTGCGCGCCATGAAAGGGCAGATCTGACAGGTCCGAATCCTGTAGATCGAGGCAAGAAGGGGTCGAAGATCCATATCATCACCGACCGGACCGGCCTCCCCATCTCGGTCGTGATCAGCGCCGTCAACACCCACGACAGCAAGGCGTTGGAACCGCTCGTGCGTGGCACCCCGCCGATCCGTTCCCGGCGCGGGCCACGTCGTCGCCGTCCGGCCAAGCTGCACGGCGACAAGGGGTATGACTACCCGCACCTGCGCGTGTTCCTGCGCGGACGTGGAATCGTCCCACGCATCGCCCGGCGCGGCATCGAGTCCAGCCAGCGACTCGGCCGGCACCGCTGGGTGGTCGAGCGAACGCGCCGACACTCGCCGATTACACCGCCGCTACGAACGCCGGGCCGATCACTTCGCTTCCTTCGTCGCTCTCGCAGTGGCTCTCATCTGCTACCGCAGACTCGCCAAATGAGTCACGCTCTTAGCTGCGCGTCGCGCGCGAGAACGGCCCCCAGGCCGCACGCGCAGCGTGCGGGCGGGCGCGGGCCGCGTGGCGGCGCGGAGCGCCGCCCTTGACCAGGCGGGCCGCGCTGATCTATCTGCACACCGAGAACGGGCGGGATCAGATGATCGCCGACGGCATGGGAAAGCTCGCCGAAGCCGCTCTCAAGAAAGAAGATCCATCGGCATCGGACACGTAACGGGCACGGAAGATCGAAAGCGCTCCGGAAACAACTAAGGCCCCGGTCCGGATTTACATCCTGACCTGGGCCTTGAAGCGTGGAGCGGGTGACGGGAATCGAACCCGCGCTGTCAGCTTGGGAAGTGCATCGAGTATGGCTGGTAGGGCTGCTGGCCTGGGCTTTGGGCCGGTCGCGAGTGACCGCGGTCGACCCCTCGTTACCCCCCCTTAATGGCACGCTAATGGCACGATGATCAACAGATGAGGTGCTGCGGATGGCGTTTACCTACGCCGATGTTGCCTGGCTGGCCGAAGATGACGAGCTGGGCGATCTGTGGTGTCTGACCTTCGTGCGTGGAGTCAGCGAGGTGCAGGCGCTTCGCCGACTGGGTGCCGACCAGGAGAGCATCCGGCCACTCACCTATGACGAGTTGATAGACGATGGCCTCTTTCCTGAGACGGTGCTTGCGGGGAGAGTGGGCGACTGGACGGTGCTCATCGAGGAAAGCGGGTGGACGTGCACGGAAGCCGACAAGGCACAGGCCCTCTCGGCCGGGACCGTGGCCGTGGCGGTGCTGCGGCACGACTACGCATCCGACGACTTCGTCTACGCGGTGGACGGGGAGTTGGTCACGCACTTCAATCCCAAGATTCCCCAATGGCGGCACGGGAGTGATCCCGATCGGCTCAACGATCTGATGAGGCAGGCGGGCCTTGATCCCGACGACGTACCCGGAGCCGGTGCTGAGGCACCGTCGTCCGCGTCCGGAGCACTTCTCCTCGCAGCCCGGTTGACCGGCGTGGTGCTGACCCCGGAGATCGTCAAAGGGCTGCTCATGAGTGGCGTCGTTGGCTGATCCGTCCACGATGCCGCGTCCGACGGCCAGCCTGAAGGCTGGCACCATATTCCGCTGCCCGGAATCTGCCCACGCTGCAGCACGGCTCGAACTCAAAATCTGCGGATTAAAAGATCGGCTGAGGCTTGTTCCGGATGGTTCAACGCAGGCCGGCAGGCATACGTGGTCCATCCTGAACGGTCTGGGACGACTTCGAACTGCAACTGGAAGTGCAACGGGACTTTTCCGCCCCGCCTGCGATCACTTGCCTAGACCGGACCGGAACAGCCCGCTGAGTAGGCGGCCTCTTCGGGGCGGAAGACGGCTGCTGTGACGGGCGCATGCAGCGTCCAGCCCAGGGAGTGGTAGAGCCCGAGTCCGTCCCGGGTCGCGACGAGGACGCCGGTTCGGGCTCCTTGGATCGCGGCGTAGTGGCCAAGGGCACTCATGACGCGGCTGCCTAACCCCCGACGGCGATGCGATGGGTGAGTCTCCACCTGGTCGACGATCGCGAACGACCCGGTCCGTGCGATCCGCCCCCTGGCGGCTATCTGCTCATCGGCGCCAAGGACTTCTGCATCGGTGACGGCACCCTGTGTCGTGACCCGCAGTGCGTAACCGGTCGGCATGGAGAACTCGGCGGAACGCAGGGGAACCGTCATCATGTACTCGGGGTCCTTTACGAGCCACTCGGTCGGCAGTACGGCGGCGACGGTCTCCACTTTCGCACAAACCTTGAGCCAGGTTCCCGGCGCGAGCGGTTCCCGTGTCAGACGGCGGAGGGCTGCCGGATCAAATCGGGGCAGCACGTAACGGATGAGGTGGCCTGACAGTCCCACATCGATTCTGTAGCCGCCCGGCACCGCCACTGGTGATTCGGTCGCGCGGGAGAGTGTCCATCCCTGTACCCAGGCCGCGGCCACTTCAGGGAGGGCTCCGACGTCTTCAGAGGCGTTGGCCGGGGTACCAAGCACCGTCAGTCCCTTCGTGAACATCACAGGTCTACCGGACACCTTATTGCGACTTCCTCGCAATAACGGACCCTACTCCCGTTAGGGGCCTCTGGCCGACCCGCCATCGTCGTAACCAGTTTGGAAGATTGCGGCGCGCGACCCTCTGAGCTACTACGTTCCAGGTCAGGGGCAGTTTCTCCTTGCCCGTGAGTCCCCGTGATTCCCCCTTGGCGACCCTCCTGACGGGCACGGCCTGAGAACCCCGTGCGGACGCACGCCCCCTCCCCGCCTGATCTTCCCGTCTGCCTCGTCCCACCCCGGAGGGGCAACAGCCCGGGGACGGAGGGTCAAGGCCGTCTTCGCGTGTACGTCAGCCGGTAGACGTTCCTCGATCATCGGACGCCAACGGTCACAGACGGCCTTGAACCGGAGGAGTCGAGATGTTGGGCTTGCCTGGGACGTGACAGACGGGAAGATCAGGCTTCCACCTCAGCCATCACGGACCTAGTGTTTGAACGTCGATCATCCCGGAGCTGAGTCCCCGCCGGAGGCATGCTCTTGCCCGGTGTGGGAGTTCCATGGAAGATTGCGCCACGTGGACGAGTTCAAGCGCTCGATCTGGTTCCGCGTGGCGGCAGCGATCTGGTGCTTCCAGATCGGGTGGCTCGGAGCCGGAATAGGCTTCGTGTTCGCTACGCCCAGAATGGCGTGGCCGATGTGGCATCTTCTGTCGTTCTTCGTGCTCGCATTCGTCGCGCTCATGGTCGTTGGCATCGGTAGAGCCCGGCACCGCGCGTGGTCGAAGGAACATTCACGGTAGGGGGCAATCGGTTAGCCGCGTGGCTCCCGCGCGAGACCGACCCCCAGGCCGCATGCTCGCGCGGGAGGGCCGCACGCTGCGGCGGCGGAGCCGCCGCCTTGATAACCCATAAGCGCAAGGGCGACACCGAACGGGCGCTCATCTTAAGGGATGGACGGCCGAGCCGACTGCACTCATGACCGTCGCTTCCGCGCTCTGGTGCTCCTGACCACCTTCGTGAGCCTGCGATGGGGTGAGGTCAGCGCGCTCCGCCGTACGGATGTCGACCTCGACGCGGAAACGGTGCGCATCCGGGTGACCTTCGTGGAGCGCTCGACCGGGGACTGGTCCTCGGCCCGCCCAAGTCCAAGGCTGGCCGGCGCACTGTCGGCATCCCGCAGGCCGTCGTTCAGGTGCTCCGTGAGCATGTCGCCACCTACGTCCAGGACGAGCCGGGCACAATTGATGTTCCCCGGCGCGGAGGGCGGCCCGCTCCGGCGCAGTGACTTCAACACTTGTATGCGCTGGGTCGACGTGGTCAAGGAGATGGGTCTCCCCGGCCTTCACCTCCATGATCTGTGTCACGCGGACAACATGTTCGCCGCCGAGTCCGGCGCTGGGCTCAAGGACCTGATGGCCCGGATGGGACGTGACAACGCGCGCCGCGATGATCTACCAGCACGCCGTACGAGGTGCCGACAGGACGATCACGGACGCGATCGACAGGCAGATCATCGGACGTGACGAAGAGGACGAAGATCCGGCCGGAATGCCGGCCCCCGGTGAGCTGATCGAGAGCTAATGGCACGCGAAGATCAACCATCCCAGAAAACAATCAAGGCCCGGGTCGGGAATCAATCCATGACCTGGGCCTTCAGTCTTGGAGCGGGTGACGGGAATCGAACCCGCGCTGTCAGCTTGGGAAGTGCAGCGAGTACGGCAGGTGGAGCGGCCGAACTGGGTGTTAGGTCGGTCGTGAGTGACCGTGGCTGCCCCCTTGTCACCCTGTCTAATTGCACGCTAATTGCACGGTGATCATGTCGCGATGTGGAGACGGGACACTGTCCTGGTGGAACCTCCCGAGTTTGCCGCCGTGAAACAGCGGGTGATGGGCGAGTCGTCCCCCAGCGATGGGCATGACCTCGACGGCATGTCAATGGACTTCGATGGCTACCTCTGGCATTCGCGCCTGATCACAGAGGTGGCGGTTCGTCTGACCGGTGACACGGACAATCTGATCATGGCCACGTGCTGGATTGCGCCCGGGTGTTCAACCGTAGAGATCGCGGCCGAACTCGAACGGATCTGGTTGCAGGATCTCAGATACCAGTACTTCGAGGCCCACATGATCACTTCGGGCGAGCGGGGCGTGCGACTTGATGTGGTGACGCAGATTGCTCCGGACGACTTCTACGTCACGGCCGCGGTCGTCGTCGAGACAGCGCGGCCGGCTACGGGAGGGGCAACAGGATGATCACTTTCGACGAGACCTTCTACCGCATCACGGATCCCGAGTTCGAGATGACCATTCCAGCCTGGGAAGGATACGAGCCGGACACCGCCGACCAGGCAGATGCGACGATCACCTTCCGCGATGGCTCCCGCCGGTATGCGACCTTCATGACCCTGGATGTGGTCCAGCAGATCATGGACAAGAACGCGCGCACCGGTGAGTGCCTCGGCGGCTGGTACTTCTGGTGCTCAGATTTGATCGTCATCAGGGATGTCGGGTTCGAAGGTATGGTGGCTGCGATCCGTGACCTGATCTCCTCAGGAGGCATCGAAGGAGCCTGCGGTCTGCTCGACCCTCTTGATGACGGAGAGCGATCAACGCCTCGGGAGAGCTCGGAGTGAGAGTGGAGCGGGTGACGGGAATCGAACCCGCGCTGTCAGCTTGGGAAGCATCTACTGACTTTGGTGCTCTGAGCTGGAAAAACGGGGATGCAGGTCAGAGTGGGTCGAGTCCCCGTGAGTCCCCCTGAGTGACCGTGGTTCCCCGCCTGTTCTGGCACGGATCCGGCACGTGATCAACGTTGCGTGGGAAGCCGGACGACTACCCTCGGGGCGGAGCGCGCTCGTGGGCCTCCCGCCGCGGATCTTTCTCGACAGGAAGAGCAGGAGCGTTTCCAGGACGTGATACTTGCCATCGCTATAACGTCCGTGTTATGAACTGGGGAGAGGCGGAACTGGAGCCAGAGGTCGATGAGTGGTTCGACACGCTTGATCAGGAGGGGCAGGAGACGGCGGCGTTCTATGTCGACCTGCTGGCCGAGCGTGGTGTCCTGCTGGATGAGCCCTACACTCGTCAGCTCCGCGGCAAGTTACGTGAGCTGCGTTTCCACCTCGACCGAGAGGCGGTACGGATCACCTACTGGATCGCACCGGGTCGGCGGATCATCATGCTGACGGTGTTCCGCAAGCAGCGGATGCGCGAGTCCGCTGAGATCGAGCGGGCGTGGCGGGCCATGCAGCGGTGTATCGCCGAGGCTCACACGGCAGACGAGGAGTGAGCGGTATGGGTGAGCGCAAGAGCTGGGGTGCCAAGCGGGCTGAGATCGTGAGCCGTCCGGGGGCCGGAGCGGCGTATGAGGCCGCCAGGATCCGGTTTGAGCTAGGGGAGGCGGTACGGCTGCGCCGTGAGCAGCTCGGTCTGACCCAGAGTGAGCTGGCCGAGCGCACGGGGTTGAAGCAGCCTGCGGTGGCGCGGTTTGAGGCAGGCGGGACGATGCCGACGATTCCGATGCTGGAGAGGCTTGCGGAGGCGTTGGAGATGCGGCTCAGTGTCCAGTTCCAGCCGTTGCGTGAGGCGAGCTGATCTGTTGAAGAGGCGCCGAAGCCATCGGGCACGCAGGGGGCATAGGCGGTCGTTGAGGTTCCGGGAAAGATCAAGGTCCGGGTTCGGAGACCATCCGCAGCCTGGGCCTTCGAGCGTGGAGCGGGTGACGGGAATCGAACCCGCGCTGTCAGCTTGGGAAGCTGATGTTCTGCCATTGAACTACACCCGCAGCGGTCTGCCGCGTCCACCACTGTAGCGGAAACTCGCACCACTCTCGCAGTCCGCGGAGCAGAGTTTCTCGGTCTGCCGGGGGGCGCGGCGTTGGTAGGTTGCCTCACGTGCTGCTTTCCGATCGTGACATCGCCGCCGAGATCGCGTCCGGCAGGGTCAGCCTTGACCCCTTCCATCCGGAGATGATCCAACCCTCCAGCGTCGACGTGCGTCTGGACCGTTATTTCAGGGTTTTTGAGAACCATCGGTACCCGCACATCGACCCGGCGGTCGAGCAGCCCGATCTCACGCGGATGGTCGAGCCCGAGGGCGACGACCCGTTCATCCTGCATCCCGGGGAATTCGTTCTGGCCAGCACCTATGAGGTCATCAGCCTTCCGGACGACATCGCCTCCCGGCTGGAGGGGAAGAGCTCGCTGGGGCGGCTCGGCCTGCTCACCCATTCCACCGCGGGGTTCATCGACCCGGGGTTCAGCGGGCATGTGACGCTTGAGCTCTCCAATGTCGCGACGCTGCCGATCAAGCTCTGGCCCGGTATGAAGATCGGGCAGTTGTGCATGTTCCGGCTCAGCTCGCCGGCCGAGCATCCCTACGGCTCGCAGAAGTACGGCTCGCGATACCAGGGACAGCGCGGACCGACGCCGAGCCGTTCCTACCTGAACTTCCACCGCACCCGCATCTGAACGCACCCGGGCCCCAGGAGGCCCACAGGGAGCCTGTGGGGCGTGGAGCCCCGGGGCGGCTCACCCGTCCGCACCGCGACGGGCTTCCGGCTGTGAGGGCCGTGAGAGCCCATCCCGGGCCCGTTCGGGGCGGGCGGATGTGACGGTCGTCCCTCAAGGTCGTCCGGGACGCTCTCGGGTGCCGTGACGGAAATCACCGTGGCGTCTCGGGAGCCCGGCTCTCGGCGACGGGGTCGTATCCCGGGATGCCCGAGGTCCCCGGGGCGGGGAGCGGGTTTCCGGGCCGCGGCGGGTCCGGAGTCCGTCGAGGCCTGTGGGTCGGCGGGCTCCTGGTTCGGCGGGCCTGTAGTGCGGCGGGCCCCGTGGTTCGGCGGGCCCGTAGTTCAGGGGCCTGGAGTCCGGCGGACGCGGTGAGGCGTGGCAGGACGGGGCGGGGCAGGTCAGGGCGGGGACGGCGACACGTCGATCATCGCGCCGGGGACGGGCCCCATACGTGACCAGTTTCGGCATAACATGGCCAAAACCAGCAAAACGGTCATCGGAAAGATGCCGCTAAGGCTCCCTCAAGCTGAGTGTCGCCAGGTATATGCCGGGTAGCGACAACTGGAAGAGTAGGCGTCTAGCGGGTGAAGTTCGTATTTCCGCTGGTAACCCGTACCCTTCTCTGCGGACCATCCCCGCACATCTGGAGAACGACGTGCGCCTGCGTCTCACGCCTAGTGAGGACAGCTACTACGACTTGTTCGCCGACTCGGCGAACAACCTCGTCACAGCGTCCCGTCTGTTGGTAGAGATCATCAGCGACGGATCGGACAGGGAAGCCCTGGCCGAAAAGATGCGCGCCTGTGAGCACGCCGGTGACGAACGCACACACGCGATCATGAACCGGCTCAACGAGAGCTTCATCACGCCCTTCGACCGCGAGGACATCTACCGTCTCGCGTCGAACCTCGACGACGTGATGGACTACATGGAGGCCGCCGCCGACCTCATCGTCCTGTACCAGATCGACCATCTCCCCAAAGAGGTCGTCCGGCAGGTCGAGGTGCTGGAGCGGGCCGCCGAGCTGACCGCCGAGGCCATGCCCCGGCTGCGTTCGATGAGAAACCTGAACGAGTACTGGATCGAGATCAACCGGCTGGAGAACCAGGCCGACCAGGTTTACCGCCGCCTTCTCGCCAAGCTCTTCGGCGGGGAGTACGACGCGTTGACCGTCCTCAAGATGAAGGAGGTCATCGATCAGCTTGAGATGGCCGCCGACGCCTTCGAGCACGTGGCCAACACGATCGAGTCGATCGCGGTCAAGGAAAGCTAAGTGGACCTCACGCTCGCACTCGTCATCGGCGTGGTGGTCGTGGCGTTGGCGTTCGACTACACCAACGGCTTCCACGACGCCGCCAACGCGATCGCGACCTCGGTCTCGACACGCGCGCTGACGCCGAGGGCCGCTCTCTTCATGGCCGCGGCCATGAACTTCCTGGGCGCCCATCTCGGCACGCAGGTGGCGGCGACCGTCGGCAAAGGCATCATCGACGCCCCGAGCGGCAGCCATGGGCTGGTGATCGTGGGTTCCGGCCTGATCGGCGCCATCGTCTGGAACCTCATCACCTGGTACTTCGGCCTGCCCTCCTCAAGCAGCCACGCGCTGATCGGCGGTCTGGTCGGCTCGGCGCTGGCCTCGTCGAGCGCCGTCCACTGGGACGGCGTGGTGGAGAAGGTCGTCATTCCGATGATCCTCTCCCCGGTGATCGGCTTCACCCTGGCCGCGATCATCATGATCGCCATCCTGTGGGGCTTCCGCCACTCCCAGCCCGCGAAGACCAACCGGGGTTTCCGCCACGCGCAGACGGTCTCGGCCGCGGCCATGGCTCTCGGTCACGGTCTGCAGGACGCGCAGAAGACCATGGGCGTGATCTTCCTGGCGCTCGTGGTCGGAGGTTTCCAGCAGGACGGCGACCCGATCCCCCAGTGGGTGATCCTCTCCGCCGCGACGGCCATCTCCCTCGGCACCTACGCCGGCGGCTGGCGGATCATGCGGACTCTCGGCCGCCGGATCATCGCGCTCACCCCTCCGCAGGGGTTCGCCGCGGAGACCGCCGCCGCGACCGTGCTCTACACCGCGGCCATCGGTTTCGGTGCCCCCATCTCCACCACGCACACGATCACCAGCGCGATCATGGGTGTCGGTGCCACCAAGCGGCTGTCAGCTGTGCGCTGGGGTGTCGCGGGCAACATCGTGACCGGCTGGATCCTCACGATCCCGGCCGCCGCGCTCGTCGCCGCGCTGTCCTACTACGCGCTCCACTGGATGGTCGAGTGATCACAGCCGAATGATCACAGCCGAGTGGTCACCGCGGAACGCCGGCCGGGGTCTCCCCGGCCGGCGTTCCGCCGTTTCCGACGCCGGACGCCACCTCCGATGTCGGAGGCGGTCTCCGATGCCGGAAGCGACCTCCGGCGCCGGACGCCATCTCCGGCATCATCCCCGGCGTCGCTGACGCCGAACGTCACTTCCGGTACATGACGTCGACGTCCCAGCGGGTGAACCCCAGCTTCTCGTAGAGGCGGATCGCCGCGGTGTTGCTCTCGTCCACGTACAGCATGACCTGGGCCAGGCCCCGGGCCCTCAGGTGGGACAGGCCTGCCAGGGTGAGCGACCTGCCCAGCCCGCCGCCCTGCTCGGCGGGGTCGACGCCGACCACGTAGACCTCGCCGATCGGCTCGTGCCCGTGGCCGCCGTCGCCGTGCACCTTGGTCCAGTGGAAGCCGATGAGCCGGTTCCCGTCCCCGGTGCCGCCCTCCCCGGCGCCGCCGTCCGCAGATCCGCTGTCCGCAGGCCCGCCGTCCGTAGACCCGCCGTCCGCGACGTCGCCGTCACCGGATCCGGTGGGGCGTTCCGCCAGGAAGAAGCCCGCAGGGTCGAACCACGGCTCCTGCTCGCGCCGCTTCAGGTCCTCAAGCGTCCACGAGCCCTGCTCGGGGTGGTGGGCGAAGGCCTTGGCGTTGAGCGCCACCCAGGCCTCCTCGTCGGGGGACCCGGGCGCGAACGTGCGCAGCCGTACTCCGTCGGGCAGTTCGAAGCCGGGGATCGCCGCGAACAGCGAGCGGCGCATCTGCCACAGCGACCTGATCTTGGTGAATCCCGTCGACAGGGCGAGGGCCTCGGCCCCCGGGTGGCCGCCGTGGGCCCACAGGCGCAGCCGTCCCCCCGTCCGATCCAGTACGGCCTCCAGCAGGTGTCGCCCGTGGCCCTGTCCCCGGAAGGCCGGATGGATCACCAGTTCCCCGCTGGGTCCTTCGACCGGGTCGGTCGGGTCCACGTGCGCGTAGCCGGCCAGGTCGTCTCCGACGTACAGGAGCACGGCCCCCGCACGCTCGTCGCCGCCGTAGCGCAGGTGCAGCATCACATGTTCGTTGAGCGGTCTGACCCCGTCTGCCTCCGTGGCGGCCTCGACCACCGTGAGGACGGCGGCCACCTCTCGCTCGTCGAGTCGTCCCCGGTGTTCCACACGCGCGTTCATGCTCTGGACTCTAAGCGGGCCTGGACACCATCGGATCATTGGGGACTGGCAAAAGCCGCCATCTTATGGACGGGTTAATCGTTAAATCTCGGACATTCCTTGCATAGCTTGCCGATTTAATGTCGTGGTTCATGATGCCTCGTTCCTTCCAGCGGTTGGCCATGGCAGGCGTCCTCGCCGGGACCGGTCTCGTGCTCACGATGGGACCCGCCGAGGCGGGCAACAAGTCCGCCACGACGGTGCCGATCCGCCTGCTCTCCCTCAACGACTTCCACGGCAACCTGGAGCCGCCGACCGGTTCCTCCGGCCGCATGGTCGACGAGAACGGCGCCACGGTGGAGGCGGGCGGTGCCGCCTACGTCGCCACCCACCTCAAGCAGCTGTCGGACAAGAACACCCTGAAGGTCGCCCAGGGGGACCTGATCGGCGCCACCCCGCTGATCTCCGCGGCCTACCACGACGAGCCGTCGGTCGAGTTCCTCGGCAAGATCGGCGTCACCGCCTCGGCGGTGGGCAACCACGAGTTCGACGAGGGCTACGCCGAGCTCCGGCGCATCATGCGCGGCGGCTGCCACCCGGTGGACGGCTGCTCACCCGCCGGTGAGTGGAAGGGCGCGGGCTACACCTACCTCGGCGCCAACGTGATCTTCAAGCGGCCGCACGCGTCCGCCGAGAGGGAGGCGCTCGCCGCGCTCGGCGGACAGAACACGGACTCGCTGCGCGGGCTGCTGAAGGACTACGGCATCCCCGCCCTGCCCCCGGTCACCGTCCGCTGGATGAACGGCGTGCCGATCGGCTTCATCGGCCTGGTCACCGGGAGCACCCCGAACATCGTCACCTCCGAGGGCATCAAGGACCTGGAGTTCATCGACGAGGTCAAGGCGGCCAACGTCGCCTCCAAGCTGCTCAAGCTGGTCGGCGTCAAGGCCCAGGTCGTCCTGGTGCACGAGGGGGACCAGGTCACCGCGGGCCAGTCGCCCGACGCCTGCAGCGCCCAGCCGGGCGCGGGCAACCGGATCGCCACCCAGGTGGACGCCGAGATCGACATGATCCTCAGCGGCCACTCCCACCAGGCCTACCTGTGCACGGTCTCCGACCCCGAGGGCGGCACGCGCCTGTACAGCCAGGGCGGCTCGTTCGGCCGTGTGATCACCAAGGTCGACTTCCAGGTGGACGCCAGGACCCGCGACGTCGTGCGCTCGTCGGTCGTGGCCGACAACCAGGTCGTGACCCGGACCGTCACCCCGGACCCGGAGATCTCCGCGTTCGTCCAGACGTGGAAGGAGCGCGTCGCGCCGGTGGCCAACAAGCCGATCGGCAGGATCACCGCCGACATCACCAACACCGCCTCCCCGTCGGGTGAGTCCTCCCTGGGCAACCTCATCGCCGACGGCCAGCTCGCCGCCACCAAGACCGGCGGCAACGCCCAGGTCGCCCTGATGAACCCGGGCGGCGTGCGCGCGAGCCTGACCTACGCGGGCTCGCCCGCCGGTGAGGGCGACGGCGTCGTGACCTACGGCGAGGCCTTCACGGTGCAGCCGTTCAACAACCTCATGCAGGTGGTCACGCTCACCGGCGCCCAGCTCAAGACCCTGCTGGAGCAGCAGTTCACCGGCGGCCCCAACGCCCAGCCCTTCACCAAGATCCTGCAGCCGTCGTCGAACCTCACCTACACCTACAGCACGGGCGCGGCGTGGGGCTCGAAGGTCTCCAACCTGAAGATCGACGGCCTTGACGTCACCGACGGCCAGAGCATCCGGGTCGCCGCCAACAACTTCCTCGTCGGCGGAGGCGACGCCTTCCTGGCCTTCAAGGACAGCACGGACCTGTGGAGCGGGCCGCTCGACATCGACGCCTTCGCCGCCCACTTCGCCGCGAACCCGTCGATCACGCCGCCGGTCCCCAACCACATCACCGTCACCCCCTAGCCCGGCTCCCGCCCGGCCCGGAGCGGCCGGGGCGGAAGGCACGACGCGGAAGGCCCACCGGACCGGTGTCCGGTGGGCCTTCCCCATGATCCGGTACGGCCGGCGGCTGACCCGGTGGGCCCGGCGGACGGGCTCGCGACCGGGTACGGCCGGCGGTGGGCGGGCTCGCGACCGGGTACGGCCGGCGGCGGACGGGCTCGCGCCCCGTTGATCCGGTACGGCTAGCGGCGGGCGGGCTCGCGATCCTCGGCGGCCTCGCTGCCGCGCTCGGGGACGAAGCGGTAGCCGACGTTGCGCACGGTGCCGATCAGCGATTCGTACTCGGCGCCGAGCTTGGCGCGCAGCCGCCGGACGTGGACGTCCACGGTCCGGGTGCCACCGAAGTAGTCGTAGCCCCACACCTCCTGCAGGAGTTGGGCGCGGGTGAAGACCCGGCCGGGGTGCTGCGCCAGATACTTCAGGAGCTCGAACTCCTTGAAGGTCAGGTCCAGCGCGCGGCCGCGGAGCCGGGCGGTGTAGGTGGCCTCGTCGATCGACAGATCGCCGCTGCGGATCTCGTCCGGGACCTCCTCGGCGGCCGACATGTTCAGCCGGCCCACGGCGAGCCGGAGCCTGGCCTCGACCTCGGCGGGACCGGAGCTGTCGAGGATCACGTCGTCGGCGCCCCACTCCGCGGTCATCGCGGCCAGCCCGCCCTCGGTGACGATCACCAGGAGAGGACAGGCGATGCCCGTGGTCCGCAGCAGCCTGCACAGGCTCTTGGCGTGGACGAGCTCACGGCGCGCGTCGACCAGGACGGCGTCGGCCGGCGGAGCGTCGATCAGCGCGGCCGCCTCCGCGGGCACGACCCGGACCGAGTGCAGCAGCAGCCCCAACGCCGGAAGCACCTCGGTCGAGGGCTCAAGGGCGTTGGTGAGCAGCAGGAGATTGCTCACTATGCCTCCTTCCCGCGTCATGCCGGCGACAGCCGTACAAACACGTAAGGACCCGGGGGCTACGTCGCCCAGGTCCCGTAGTAGGTGAGGATAGCCCACAAGGGTTAAGCGTCCAGTGAGCGTCCACGTGGTGAACACCCGTTTCCCAGGTGGATTCATCGTAATGGCGTGATGACCGTACGTGTTTCGGAGGGGTTGGTGCACAGATGGCAAGGGGCACGATCCGCTACTGGGCGGCGGCGAAGGACGCCGCGGGCGTCGCCGAAGAGCCCTTCGAGGCGGCGACGCTGGCCGAGCTGATGACGAACGTCACAGCGGGCCGCGACAGGCTGAGCCAGGTGATCCGGCGCTCGTCCTTCCTGGTGGACGGTAATCCGGTGGGCAAACGGGCGCACGACACGATCGTCTTCGCCGACGGGACGACGGTCGAGGTGCTGCCCCCCTTCGCGGGGGGCTGATCACCGTGACGGGCGGAGCCGGGCAGGGCCGGCGCGGAAGGCCGGGTGGGGAAAGGCGGGTGCGGCCGGGCCGGGAAAGGCGGGTTCTGTGAGATTCCGGACGGACGCGACCGCCGGCGGGCGTTTTGGAAAACATTGCCGGGGGATGTGCTGCGATGGCACGCTGGCCGGATCAAGGAATGAACAGGGAGTCGGATGCGAAAGCTGGCCGCTTTTCTGATTTTGCTGCTCGTTCTCCTCGCGGTTCTGGACAGGGTCGCCGTCGCCGGGGTGCAGCGGGAGATCGCCACGAGGGCGACCGCCAAATACGACCTCGCCACCCCGCCCGAGGTGACCATCTCCGGCATCCCCTTCCTGACCCAGGCGGTCGCCGGGCGGTACGACGAGGTCAAGGTGGCCGCGGGCGCGATGAACCTGGCCGGTGTCCAGCTGTCCAGCGTGGACTTCACCCTTTACGGGGTCACCGCGCCGCTGGAGGACCTGGTGCTCCACGCCGATCAGGTGGACATACGCGCCCAGCGCGTGGCGGGCGTCGTGGTGGTCTCCCTGGAGACGCTGAACCGGAGGGCCCCGCGCGGGGTCAAGCTCGAGGTCGACGGTGACGGGCTCAACGTCGACGGAGAGATCACCGTGCTGGGCCGGAAGGTGCCGGCGAAGGCCAAGATGAAGATCGAGCTGATCGAGGGCGGGGTGCGGTTCGTCCCCGAGCAGATCACGCTGGGCGGCGGCATCCCGGTGCCCCAGCCGGAGCGGTTCCTCTCCTACCGGATCCCGATCAAGAACCTGCCGTTCAACCTCAAGGTGACCGGCGTGAAGATCGTGCCCCAGGGTCTCCAGGTCTCCGGCGAGGCGTCCGACGTCCCGCTCCATGGCTGAAGTGCTCCCATGTCCGAACCGATCCGGCCCGCCGTACGTCGTGAGGATGTGAGTCAAGCCGGAACCGCCGACGAGCAGCTCGTCAGAGCGCTCTTCGACGAACACGGCGGGCCACTCTACGGCTACGTACTGCGGCTGACGGGTGACCCGGGGAGAGCGGAGGACGTCGTGCAGGAGACGCTGTTGCGGGCCTGGCGGCATCCCGACGCTCTCAGCGGGCGCCCCATCCGCGCGTGGCTGTTCACGGTGGCCCGCAACCTCGTCGTCGACCAGCATCGGGCGCGCAAGTCGCGCCCCCCGGAGACGGGCGCCGAGGCGCTCGCCGTGCTGCCCGCCGACGACGAGCTGGAGCGGGCCGTGGAGTCCTGGGCGGTCGCCGAGGCGCTGGCCACGTTGCGGCCCGAGCACCGCGAGGTGCTCGCCGAGGTCTACTACCAGGGGAAGTCGGTCAAAGAGGCCGCTGAGGCGCTCGGCATCCCTGCGGGAACGGTGAAGTCGCGCACGTATTACGCGCTTCGGGCGCTCAAGCTGGCGCTGGAGGAGCGGGGGCTCGCGCCATGATGATGACGACCTGTGACGAAGTGCGGATGTCGCTCGGAGCGTACGTGCTCGGGGCCCTGGAGCCCGAGGAGTGCGTGTTCGTCGAAGCGCATCTCGCCGAGTGCGCCGGCTGCCGGGCGGAGTTCGAGGAGCTGACCGGGGTGGCCACGTTTCTCGGACGGGTGTCCGAGGAGGACGTGGCCCAGGTGGGCAGCCCGCCCCAGGCGGTGCTGGACCGGCTGCTCAGCGCCAGGGTCAAACGGCGCCGGATGACCCGGGTGCTGCTCTCACTGGCCGCCTCGGTCCTGCTGGTCGGGCTCGGCGGGACCCTGTGGTCGGCCACCCAGTCCACCCGGTCCGCCCAGGACGCCGCGCCGGTGTCCGCGCCCCGGCCCAGTCTCGCCGAGACGGTCACCCCCTACTCCGCGAAGGAGAGGGCCGCCCCCTCGGCGCAGCCCGACGGCGACGCGCGGCTCATGCTGGAGGACGCCGCCGAGCGGACGGCCAAGGGGAGCGAAGGCTCCGTCCGCGCCACGGTGACCGCGTCGGCGGGGGAGAAGGCGACCACGCTCAGGGTCATGCTCACCGGGGTCGCCAAGGGCACCCGGTGCCGGCTGGACGTGGTCGGCGTCGACGGGGTCCGGGAGACGGCCGGGAACTGGATCGTCGACAGGGCCGCCTACGACAGCTCCGGGGCCTTCACCGGCACCACCACGATCCCTCCCTCGGGCATCTCGAAGTTCGAGATCGTCACGGCAGGGGGGCGGATGCTGGTCACCGCGACCTTCCACTGAGTGCGGGTCCGTTGAGTGCGGGTCCGTCCGAGCCGGCGTGACCTTCCCCGGGCGCGCCCGCCCATGGGAACGATGTGGTGCGTCCGTGGGACCGAACGCGCCCGCCCGGGGGAATGGCGTGGTGCGGCCGCGTGTTGTCGTGCTCTGTGACCGGATTGACGGTGGTGCTCGTCACGCTCGTCGCGGCGACGCTGGTGGGCGTGGTGATGCGGCGGCGCAGCGGCGTGCCACGCGAGGTGAGGGGCGACGTGGAGCAGCTGACATCCGGCGATCTCGAAGCCGACCTGGGCGAGCGGGCGACCCTCGTGCAGTTCTCCAGCGCCTTCTGCCAGCCCTGCCGGGCGACCCGCCGGGTCCTCGCCGAGGTGACGGAGATGGTGCCGGGGGTGGCGCACGTGGAGATCGACGCGGAGTCGCGCCTCGATCTGGTCCGGTCGCTGAACATCCTGCGAACTCCGACTGTGCTGATCCTCGACGCGTCAGGCCATGTTGTGAAACGTGCCTCCGGTCAGCCACGGAAGGTTGACGTGATCGGCGCCCTGGGTCTCGCGGTCGGCGAGTAAGCGGCGAACCCTACCGCCCATTGAGCATTTTTGTCTCAGGAATTGGACAGGGATGTGACAGATCCCGGAACGTCGGGGTAGTGTCATCGACATGAACCCCACGACAGAGCTGCTGACGAAGCGGCGCGCGGTTGATTTCTGCCGCGTGACCACCGCGCTCTGTCGCGCTTCCTAAAGGGCGATCTCAAGCGGCCTCCGAGCCGCACCGATCTGCACAACCCTTCAGGAGCATCAAGCGATGCAGGCTGATCCCCGGGCTCTCCGCTTCGCGGCGGCTGTGACGACCATCGTCCTCGCGCTCGTCCTGGTCACAGGGAGCGCGTGGCTGCTGGCCGCGCAGGCGGTGGTGTTCGCACTGAGCATCTTCGGCGCCTCGCCGTACGGGATGATTTTCAAAGGGATAGTGAAGAGCCCTCCCAGGGAGCTGGAGGACGCCGCCCCGCCGCGCTTCGCGCAGGGGGTCGGACTCGTCTTCGCCCTGGTGGGCTTGGTCGGATACGTCACGCAGATCACGCCGCTGGCCCTCGGCGCAACCGCGGCGGCTCTTTTCGCCGCCTTCCTCAACGCAGCTTTCGGCTTCTGCCTCGGCTGCGAGATGTTCCTGATCATTCGCCGTTTACTGCCCGCCGCAAGATAATCCCGGAGGATCCCATGAGCCGCTCCGCCGCCCTGGTGGACGCTGACTGGGTCGAGGCCAACCTCGACACCGATGGCATCGTCCTCGTCGAGGTCGACGAGGACACGAGTGCCTACGACAAGGGCCACATCCGTGGCGCCGTGAAGATCGACTGGAAGCAGGACCTCCAGGACCCGGTCCGCCGTGACTTCGTGGACCGCGAGGGCTTCCAGGCGCTGCTGTCCGCCCGGGGGATCGGCAACGACGACACCGTGGTCCTCTACGGTGGCAACAACAACTGGTTCGCCGCCTACGCCTACTGGTACTTCAAGCTCTACGGCCACGAGAACGTCAGGCTCCTCGACGGTGGCCGCAAGAAGTGGGAGCTCGACTCCCGCGAGCTGGTCAAGGACGTTCCCTCGCGCGCCGCGACGGACTACAAGGCCAAGGAGCAGGACCACTCCCTGCGCGCCTTCCGCGACGACGTCCTCGCCGCGATCGGCAAGCTCAACCTGGTCGACGTGCGCTCGCCCGACGAGTTCACCGGCAAGCTGCTCGCCCCCGCGCACGTCCCGCAGGAGGCGGCGCAGCGCGGTGGCCACGTGCCGACCGCCCGCAACATCCCGTGGTCCAAGGCGGCCAACGACGACGGCACCTTCAAGTCCGACGAGGACCTGAAGGCCCTCTACGAGGGCGAGGGCGTCGACTTCGGCAAGGACACCATCGCCTACTGCCGCATCGGTGAGCGCTCGGCGCACACGTGGTTCGTGCTGCACGAGATCCTCGACCAGGCGAGTGTCAAGAACTACGACGGATCGTGGACCGAGTACGGCTCGCTGGTGGGCGTGCCGATCGAACTGGGAGAGGCTCGATAATGACTCAGGGTTGCGCTGCTCCGGAACAGACGATTGCTCTTCCGGCCGGGATCGACCTTTCGACCCAGGCCGTCATCCAGGGAGTGGTCTCGGGCGCGGGCACGGCCTACGCCCGGCTGCTGGACCACTCCGGCGAGTTCACCGGCGAGGTCGTGGTGTCCGACGAGGGCATCTTCCGCTTCTTCGCCGCTCCCGGTGACTGGACCGTCCGCATCATCGCGGGCGGCGGCGTCACCAAGGACGTCAAGACCCAGGCCCGCCTGGGCGAGGTCACCCAGCTCGCCGTAGCTGTCTGACCCCTGTCACGGCCGAGGGCCGGCACCCCGTCGCGGGTGCCGGCCCTCAGCCGTTTCCGGATCCCGCTTCACGGGACCCGGCTCTCGACGCGGCGGAGCGCGTCGGTGTAGCCGGGGTCGGGGGACATGACCGCCGCCAGCCGGAGGTGCGGCAGGGCCTCGACGTGGCGGTTGGCGCGCTCAAGGGTCCTGCCGAGCAGGAACCTGGCGTAGTGGTCGCCGGGCGCGCGATCGAGCAGGGACTCCAGGGTCTCCCTCGCCCGGGTGAGCTGGGCCGAGCCGAAGTAGGCGCGGGCGGCCAGCAGCCGGACGGCGGGGTCGTCGCCGTGGTTGGCCAGCAGCGGCTCCAGGGTCCGCAGCGCGCCGAGGGGGTCCCGGACGTCCAGCAGGGACTCGGCCTGGCGCAGGAGCCTGACCTCGTCCGGGAGCTCGCGCTCGGGGGCGGCCTGCCGTACCAGGTCCCGGAGGACCTCCGGCGACTGCGCGCCCGCGACCGCCGTGCCGCCCACGACGTAGGTCGGCGAGGTGGCCACGCCGATGGCCTTGCCGCGCAGGAGCTGGGAACGGACCTCGCTCGCCCCCTCCCCGGCGTCGAGCGCCCCGGCCATGCCGTCCAGGCCCGCCTCGGCGGCGAGCGCCACCAGGGTGGCCCGGTCGCCTATGTCGGCGGCCTCGATGAAGTGGGCGCGCAGGATCCGCTCCACGACGGCGTCCTGCAGGGCCGGACCGCCCCGCTGGTAGGCGAGGGCGATCACCCGGTGGGCGTCGAACGTGTTCGGACGCCAGACGGCGCCCCAGGGCGGGCCGAGCCCTTCCTCGGCCGCGACGAGCGAGACGCGGACCCGGTTCTCCGCCGGGGTCAGGTCGGGGTGGCAGGCCTGCAGGGCCCCGTCGGCGACCGGGGCGCGCAGCGCCTCGTACAGCGGCTCGGCCGTGGCCGGAGCCATCGGGTCGATCTGGAAGGGGTGCCAGACGATCTCCACGTCCTCGCCGAACCCGGCCTTCTCCAGGCGTCGCTTGCCGATGTAGGCCCAGGCGCAGACCATGTCGGCCCAGACTTCGATGCGCTTCATGACCGGTGTAACAAACGACATGCGTCGTTTATTCGACAGGTGTCGCTTAATCTTGGGGCATGACTGACGACGATCCGAGGGTCCGCCGGACCCGCGCCCGCCTGCGGGCCGCTGTCCTGGAGCTCTCCGCCGAGCGCGACCCCGATTCGATCACGGTCGCCGAGATCGCCCAGCGGGCCGACGTCAACAGGGCCACGGTCTACATCCACTACCGCGACCGCGACGACCTCGTGCTGGACGCGATGGAGGCGGCCGTCGGGGAGCTGGCGGCCGAGGCCGCGCGCTGCCCCTACCGGGAGGCGGGGCCGGTCCCGGCGTCGCTGGTGGCCCTGTTCGAGCACGTCGGCGCCCGCGCGCCGCTGTACCGGCGGATGCTCGGGCCGTACGGCAGCGCCCGGTTCTGCGCCCGCCTGCGCGAGGCGCTGGTCGTGGAGCTGCGCGGCCCGTTCGCCGCGGGTTCCCGCCCTCCGGGCCACGACGACGTGCCACCGGAGATCCACGCCCACTACCTGGCGGGCGCGCTCATCGGGGTCGTCACCTGCTGGCTGGAGGAGCACCCGCCCCGCCCGGCCGGGGAGATCGCCGCGATGACATGGGGACTGATCCGCTGAGCCCGGCGGGGCACCGGCGGAGCGGGCCGGAGGTGCGCGCGATCGGACCGGGCGGACGTGGGTCGGAGTGGGCCGGAGGTGCGCGCGATCGGACCGGGCGGACGTGGATCGGAGTGGACGAGATGTGCGTGGATCGGGGGCGGACGCGGGCCGGATCGCGCGGTCGTTTCGCTGTGGCCGGTGACGGCGGGTCGCTACGATTCGTCGGGTGTCCGGAACGTCTGTTATGCCCCCGCCCTCATCTCCGTCGCAAGCCGCCGGCCAGGCGCCGGCCTCGCTCTCGGCGTACGCCCTGCCCCTGCACACGCTCAGGATCCTCGGCGCCTGCGCGATCTCGCTGGTGCTGTGGTTCTCGGCGGGGCAGGCGGTCCGCGCCGCTCTGATGTGGCTGGGCCCCGAGATCACCCGCGGTGACTACCAGCAGCTACGGTACGGCCTCACGATGCTGATCTTCACGTTGATCGTGCTGAACGAGCTCGTGATCATGGTGGGCATGCTGCACTCGGTGCGCGGAGCGCTCTGGGAGATCCGGGCACGGCGGGAGGGCGGGGAGGCCGACGAGAGCATGTTCGGCGCGCTCAACCGGGCCACGCTGGTCTTCGCCACGATCTATCTGGCCTGGAGTTTCCACCGCGAGGACGCCCGAGAGTTCGCCATGTTCGATCTCACGGCGCACGCCGACAGCGATCTCCAGGGGGCTCTCGCCGGTACCCCGGTCAAGGGGGCCGACGGGCTCGTCGGGCTGGACGTGCGGATCTCCCTGGGGATCGCCGTGGCCGCCTACCTGCTGAAGACGCTGTTCGGCTGGTGGCACGCCAACGGCAAGGTCAGGGGCAGCGGCGTGCTCACCACCTTCTTCGAGCTGGCCTTCGCCTTCTACGGCCTCAACGCGACGATCGCCTTCGTCGGCGCCCGGTCCGACTGGCTCTCGCACCGGGCCGTCACGACCATGGTCGCCGGCTGGATCGAGCAGGCCGAGAAGTCCATCCCGTGGTGGAAGGGGTTCTGGGAGTCGGTCGGCGAGGTCTGGCCGCACATCGTGGACGGGCTGGTCGTGCCGCTGACCTGGCTCACCGTCGCCTCTCTCGTCTACGGGGCCTTCGCCGAGGACACCCGGGCGGTCGTGCGGGGCACCCGGCTGGACACCGTGGCCGACCGGATGGAGCGGACGCACTCCCTGACCCGCACCACCATGACGCGGGCCACGGCCGGATTCCAGGAGCGCTGGGTCCCGCCCGCGAACGCCTTCCGGCTCGCCGCACGCGGCGGTGCCGCGCTCTTCGGCATGTTCTGCCTCTGCTACGTGGCGCTCCGGGTGGGGACCGACTACGCCGACCGGGGGGTGCGGACGCTCATCGGCAGCGAGGAGCCCTTCCTCTGGTTGGTCATCGCCCCCTCCCTGGACTTCGTCAAGGATCTGGTCGTGGCGGTGCTGACGACCTGCCTGCTGGCGGCCACGTTCGACATCGCCGCCACCCGCAGCCGCGAGGCGGGGGAGACGGTCACCGCCTGAACAACAGCACCTGGTCCTGGGGTTCGGTCTTCTCCGTCCCCGCCCGCTTGAACAGTTCCTCCACGGTCTCCTCCTCCAGCGGCACCCGGATCGTGCTCGGCAGGACCTCGACCTCCACCTCACCGGCGACCCTCTCGGGCACCAGGCTGACCACGTCGTAGTCGTAGCCGACACCGACCTTGTGGTCCTTGACCTCCACGGGCAGGCTCCTGCCGACGACCTCGGTCTGCCACGCGCGGCCGTCCGGGTGCTTGACCTTGATCTCGGGGTCTCCCCGCCGGATGACGCCCTCGGTGTTCAGGGACGTCCTGGTCACCTTGATCTTCAGCCACCGCTGATCGGCCTTGATGGGGCGCGCGCCCGGCAGGCTGTCGATCTGCTCGACCCCGACCTTCCAGGCCACGTTCATGAGCGTCCCGGTGCCTCCGGCGGCCACGGTGTGGATCTGGTAGGCGGGGTTGCCGCTCCGGTAGAAGACGTACCCGTGCCAGGTGGGGATCCCCATGGCCACGACCAGGGCGAGGACCGCGCCGCCGATGCGCAGTGCCGTACGGCGTCGCGGCGGCGGGGCGGGGCCGGCGGCCGCGGCGGCCTCCTCCGGCGCGGCCGGGGCCGCCGGGGCCCCGTCTCCGGGCACGGCCCCCGTCGCGGGGCCGGTCCCTGTCACGCGTCCGGCCCCGCTCCCGGCGCCGAGGACGCCGGGGGCGCCGGGGGTGGCGGGTCTGGGCAGCGGCGTCGCCGGGACGGCGGGGAACGGCTGGGTCGAGGCGCCCGGAGGTTCGCTCGGGGGCTTCGGCAGGGGCGGCCAGACCTGCTCGTCGGAGAAGGTCCGCCGGGGGCCGGGAGTCCAGCCGGCGTCGACCGGCGGGGGTGGGGGCGGAGCCCCACCGGAACGTCCCCGGGGACCCTCCCGGCGCCTGCCGGGGGTGTGCCCGGCAACCCCGGACGCCGGACGGGCGGGGGCGGGGGGACGGTTCTCGGGCATGGGGGGACGGCCGCCGGGGGGCCGGTTCTCCGAGGGGGACCGGTTCCCTACAGGGGGGTGGGGTTCCGAGGGGGGCCGGTTCTCCACGGGAGGCCGGTTCTCCACGGGAGGCCGGTTCTCCACGGGAGGCCGGTTCTCCACGGGAGGGCGGGGTTTCGAGGGGGAAGAGGGGGACCGGTTCTCCACGGGAGGCCGGTTCTCCACGGGAGGCCGGTTCTCCACGGGAGGGCGGGGTTTCGAGGGGGAAGAGGGGGACCGGTTCTCCACGGGAGGCCGGTTCTCCACGGGAGGCCGGTTCTCCACAGGGGGGCGGGGTTCCGAGGGGGAGCGGTTCTCCCGGGGGGTGAACCAGTCGGGACGGCCCTCGTTCTCCGGAGGCGGCGTGCCCGTCACTTCTTGCTCGCCAACTGGTAGACGTCCTTCGCGTTCGAGATCAGGCGCGCTGCGGTGGCCTCGTCGAAGCCCAGGTCGATCTCCACCTCGGGCAGAAGCGACTCCCCTATGAATCCGTTGCGCGGCGCGAGCACGAGCCGCGATCCGGGCAGGGCCGCCGCCGGAACCTCGAACACCGCCACGCCCCCGGCCCACCAGCCCACCTGGATGAAGGGATTGGTGATGGTCAGGGAGGCGTCGACCTTGTCGGTGGCCGCGTAGCGCCTGCCGTCCCCGGTCAGCAGGGCCGGGGTGCCGAACTTCTGCGGCTCCCGGTTGGCCGTCGCCTCCACCTCGGCGATCACGAAGACCCCGGAGGTGGTGGCCTTCTCCACCTTGCCGCCCAGCCCCGTGCTCTCGACGGCCTTGGCGACATGCACGGCCTTCACCCGCGCGGAGAACCGGGAGGCGGAGACCTGCTCTCCCACACCCCCGGTCCAGGTCAGATGGGCCGTCCGCTCCTCCCGGTCCAGGCCGAGCGCCTGCAGGCCCACCGCCGCGACCGCCAGTGCCGCACCGGCGGCCAGGACGCCCGCCCGGCGCCACCGGCCCGGTGGCGCGGAGGCCCGGCGGCCGGGGGCCGTCTCGGGCCGGGCCGGGGTCACGGTGCTCATCACAGGGTCCCCCCCTGATTGACGGGGAGGGTGACCTGCGCCTCCACCTTGGGCGGGGCGTCGTCGGCGTCGCCGTCCCTGGCCAGGACCCAGCCCAGGTCGATGTTGAACGTCTCCGGCTCCTCGAAGACGCCGACGTCAAGTTTGATCTTCTTCGGCGGGCGGTCCCCCGCCGGCAGCTCGTATCTGACCACGACCGTGGAGGTCATCCCCGGATGGAGCTGCCTGCTCGGCATGCCCTCGCCCGGGACGGAGAGGGTCGGGCCGGCGTCGCCCTTGATCTCCGGATCCATCTTCAGCAGGGACTGCGCGAACATGAAGCCGGGTGTCTTGCCATTGGGCGGGGCTCCCACGCCGGTGCTCTCGTCGCTCTTGTTCGTGACCTCAAGCTCGATCTCGAGGAAGCGTTTGCCTGCGCCGAACGTATCGCGCTGGAACAGGGACCGGGCCTCCACGAATTTGGTGGTGAACTCCCCCTGGTCCAGGCTCGAACCCGGGCCGAGCTGCGTGGGAGGTTCTTCGGAGGCCTCGGCGAACCCGCCGAGGGCGGCGGTGACTCCCAGGCCGGTGGCTATGACCAGGGCGGCGACCGGCACCGCGATCGGGCGCCGTCTGCCGGCTTCGCCACCGGAGGGAGACGTCATGACAAAGGATGGTAATCGCTGCCCTCCACACCATCCGCCTCATGCATCCCGTGAGTGGCACTGAACATGGGGAAAATGCAGCAGATTGGCGGGAACGCTGCCCGAATAGGAGGTCCAACTCTTACGCTGTCACCGAGGCGGCGAGAGCCCTATGGCGGAGGTTCCGTGGCGGACGTGCATCCCGAGCATGCGCAGCTCCAGGCGGACCGGATCTACCTGGGCTGGCAGTATGCCCTTTTGCACCCTGATCCGGGCCCGGCTCCCAAGCGACCCTCCCCCGTCGAGGACCCCGCCGACCCGGTCGACCCCGAGTGGGTGCGCAGGGAACGGCTCAACGAGGACCTGCTCAACCGGCCGATGAAGATCTTCAGGATGTTCATGACCGGGCTCGTCGTGGTGATCCTCGTTCTCGGCGTCACCGAGATGCTGAGCTGGTCGTTCGCCGCGGTGGGGCTGATCGCGACCGGCGGGGTCGCGGCCCTCTGCACCTATGCGATCCGCCAGGGCGACCGGGCGCTCCGCCAGCGGATCCGGGAGCGCCAGGCGGTCGGCGACCGGCAGCGGGAGGAGCGCGACAGGGATCTTTTCCATGCCCAGGAGGAGCACGCCGTCCGCTACCGGGAGTGGGCCGAGAAGAAGGAGCGCCACGACCGCCAGCTCACCTGGTACGCGGTGGCCGTACCGGACGAGATCGACCGGATCGACGTCGCGGGGGGCACGCTGCCCGGCTGGTCGGCGCTGATCACCCTGCTCGGCGCGACCCGGCTCTACAGCGGCGGCCACCTGACCGTGCTCGACCTGTCCGAGGGCGCGATCGCCAAGGACCTGGTCGAGCTGGCGCGCAGGGGCGGCGACGACCCGCTGGTCTGGGTGCTCCCTGTCGACCTCCCCAAACTCGACCTGGGCGCGACGCTGGCCCCCGAGGCCTTCGCCGACGTGCTGGCCCACGTCGTGAGCGTCAGCGAGGAACACCGCACGACCAGGGACCTGTCGTTCGACAACGCGATCCTGGAGCGGGTGCTGGAGGTCCTCGGCGAGAACGCCACGATCAACCAGGTCACCGCCGCCCTCCGGGCCCTGGCCCAGGTCGGCGATCCGCGCGACGACCTCAGGTTCGGCCTGATCACCGCGGCCCAGCTGGAGCGCATCGGCACGCTGTTCGGCCGGGGCGTCAGCGACCGGGTGGTGATCGAGCGGGCCTGGGCGCTGGAGTCGCAGCTGCGCAAGCTGGAGACCCTCGGCTCGGAGGCGGTACGGCTGCCGCCCGCCCGCCTGCGGGTCGTGTCGATGGACCGGCAGGCGGGCGTGTTCGGCAACCGGGTCCTCGGCACCTACGTGGCCACCGCGCTCACCCACATCCTGCGCCAGTCACCGGCCTCCACGCGGCCGTGGTACCACACGATCATCGTCGCGGGCGCGGACAAGCTCCGCGGCGACGTGCTCGACCGGCTGATGGACGCCTGCGAGACCTCCAGGACCGGGCTGGTGCTCACCTACCGGTCGCTCACCCCGACCGTGCGGGAACGGCTCGGCCGGGGGCACGCGGCGGTGACGTTCATGCGGCTGGGCAACGCCGAGGACGCCCGGATCGCCAGCGAGCACGTCGGCACCGAGCACCGACTGGAGCTCGCCCAGCTCACCGAGACGGTCAGCGCCGCCGGGGCGGGGCTGGAGGGCGGCTACGTCTCCACCGTCGGCCAGACGGAGGAGGGCGAGGACGAGCGGGATGTGAGCCGTACGGACCTCAAGGAGGACATCACCGAGTCCACCGAGTGGGGCCGCCGCGCGAGCAAGGCGATGGGGGAGACCGAACGGGTGCTGCACCGGTCCCGGGAGTTCCTCGTCGAGCCCCACCAGCTCCAGCAGCTCCCCACCACCTCGGTGATCGTCACCGACGCCACCGCGGAAGGGCGCCGGGTCCGTCTCGCCGACGCCAATCCGGCGATACTGACCTTCCCGAAGACGACGCTGGGGGAGTTCGACGAGATCAGGGAGGCCGCGCTGGACTGCGCCACGCGGGAGGAGCCCCGCGAGCCGAGTGCCTTCGAGGACGCGCCGCCGAACCTCGGCCCGCCGCCGCCCCGGCTCGATTGGCGCAGACGCCAATGAAGTGTCCGTTTGTGGTAATGGCCTGGCCAATGCGGGGGTGCGATCACCTCGGAAGGTTCGACCTTGGTTGTTGGGGTGACCTACCCCCGGTACCTCGTCGCCCGGTACGGCGGGGCTGTCCGTGAAGCGTCAACCCCCCGGCCTCGGGCCGGGACCCCTGGGTGGAGACCAAATGCAGCCAAGCGTGTCCCGTCCGCCGACCAGCCTGACCGGTCCCTGGTACCGGATCCAGGCGATCGCGGCGCCATCACGCAGTTCGTCGGCGGAATGGGACTTCGTCACCGTCCTGCCCGCGGTGCTCTCCGCGGCCCAGCGCAACCGGCCCTTCGTGGCAGGCTGGCTCTCCCGGGGCTCCGGTGCCCCGCTGGAGCTCATCACCAACGCGGGGCCGCTGACGCCGCCGCGCCCGCCCCGCCGGGCCGCCGTCGAGAGCGAGCAGGTCCCCACCGGCCCCGAGCCGCTGCTGTTCCCCAGCGGCGCACGCGGCGTGCGGATCGGCGACGAATGGCTCCGCGACCTGTCCGACCTGGCCTGGACCGCCTGCCCGGGACGGCAGGCCCCGCCGCTCGGCGGCCGCCGCGAGCCGGACGCCGACGAGATCAAGCGGCCCACGCTCTTCGAGTCCACGCTGGTCACGCTCATGTCCCGGCCCTTCGCCTGGCTGGTCGTGGCCGAGCAGACCGACCTGCTGGACGCGGAGGTGGCGCACCTGCGGACCCAGCTCAACGTGCTGAGACAGTACGGCGACGCCTCCGAGCGCTCGCGCTACGACGCCGAGCGGGCCGAGCGGCGCATGCAGGAGCTGGACGCCTTCCGCGAGGCCGGGCTCTGGAGCGTGCGGGTGCTGGCCGGCGCCGCCGGCCCCGAGGAGCTGCGCCAGATCGCCCCCGTGCTGGTCGGCTCCGCCGAGATGAGCCACCACCCCTACCGCCTGCGCAGCGCGCTGTCCGGCCCGGTGTACGGCTTCGCCGACGCGCTCTCGGTGACCTTGCAGGACCCCGCCGACGGCACCGCCGCCCCGTTCGCGGCCACCGCCGGGGCGCTCGCCGCGCTCGCCGGGCTGCCTCGGCGGGAGGTGCCGGGGGTCCGGGTGCTCGATGCCGGCTTCTTCGACGTGACCAGCGAGGCGGACGTCACCCCCGGCGCCATGACCGTCGATCTCGGGTCGATCCTGGACGGCCAGGACAGGGCGGTCGGCTCGTTCAAGGTCCCGCTCGCCACCCTGAACCGGCACGCGTTCATCACCGGGGCCACGGGCTCGGGCAAGTCCCAGACCGTCAGGCACCTGCTGGAGCAGCTCACCGGCGCCGGCATCCCGTGGCTGGCCATCGAACCGGCCAAGTCCGAGTACGCCGCGATGGGCGGCCGGGTCGAGCATCTGGCCCCGGTGACCGTGATCAACCCGTCGGCCCCGGACAGTGTGCCGTTCAGCGTCAACCCGCTCGCCCCGGAGCCCGGCTATCCGGTCCAGGCCCACATCGACATGGTGCGGGCGCTGTTCATGGCGGCCTTCGACGCCGAGGAGCCGTTCCCCCAGATCATGTCGCTCGCCCTGCAGCGAGTCTACGAGGCCAACGGCTGGGACGTGGTCACCGGCTGGGCGGCTCCCGGCGCGGCCGTGCGGCCCGCCGTACCGACTCTTGAGCAGTTGCAGCAGCACGCGATGGACGTGATCAAGGAGATCGGCTACGGCAGGGAGGTCCAGGCCGACGTCGAGGGCTTCATCTCGCTGCGGCTGCGGTCGCTGCGGGTCGGCTCGGCGGGCCGCTTCTTCGAGGGCGGTCACCCCGCCGACATCGGCGACCTGCTCCAGCGCAACGTGGTGTTCGCCATCGAGGACGTGGCCAACGACGAGGACAAGGCGTTCCTGATGGGCACGCTGATCATCCGGATCGTCGAGCACCTGCGGATGCGGGCCAGGAAGGAGCGGAGCAGCGGGCTCCGGCACGTCATCGTGATCGAGGAGGCGCACCGGCTGCTCCGCGACCGGGGCGCCGGACGGGCCAGCACGCACGCGGTCGAGCTGCTGGCGGGCATGCTCGCGGAGATCCGCGCGTACGGCGAGGGCATCGTGGTGGCCGAGCAGATCCCCACCAAGCTGGTCTCCGACGTCGTGAAGAACACCGCGCTGAAGGTCGTGCACCGGCTCCCGGCCGAGGACGACCGGCAGCTCGTCGGGGCCGCGATGAACCTGAGCGAGGAGCAGTCCCGGCAGGTCGTCTCGTTGCAGCCGGGGGTGGCGGCGATCTTCGCCGATGGGATGGACCGGCCGCTCCGGGTCCAGGTGCCGCTGGGGGAGGACCGCGAGCGGCTGATCCCCGGTCACACGCCGCCGATCTGCGGCCGCCGCTCGCCGGCGTGCGGCCAGGAGTGCAGGACGGGCCGGGCGTGCACGCTCGTCGAGCTGCGCGAGGCCGACCTGCTCGCCGACGCGCCCGAATGGGCCTGGCTGCGGATCTGGGCCGACACCCTGGTGCTGGCCTTCTGCACCAACCGGCCGGTCCCGGGGGTGCCCCGGGTGCTGGCCGACCTCTGGGCCGAGCTCCCGCTGCGGCGGCGCGAGTGCCTGCTCGCCACGGCGGTGGAGCGCAGCGTGGGCCGCCGGGCGTGGTCGCTGCGGACCGTCAGCGACCCGGTGAAGCTGACCGAGCAGGTCGCCACGGCCGCCACCCGGTTGCTGGGACCCGACCGGGAGGTCGGCGAGCGGCCCGGTCCGGCCTGGGTCATCCCGCAGGTCCGCTGGCTGCACGAGGTTGACCGGGTGTTCCCCTACGGGCAGCCCGCGCCCAACCCGCGCGGTCCCGCGCCGGTCATGGAGTACGCGCTGTTCAGCCGGCCGGCCAACGGCGCCGAACTGCTCGGCCACCGGGCCAAGGCGCTGCGCCATCACCCGCTGTCCATGGAGGTCGACCGCAACCGGGCGCTGGCCTGGCGCGTGATCCTCGGTGACGACGAGCACGAGGGGGTGGAGCGGGACATCCTCATGGTGACGATCGGCGTCGATCCGGCCGAGCGGCTCCGGCACGTGGCCCAGACGATGGGCGCGGGATGGATGGAGAGCGTGCTGTCCTGGCCGCACCGGTTCGTGCTGCCGTTCGACGCGGCGTCACCGGAGACCGCCGAGCTTGCTTTCAGTGAGTAGTGCAATCATCACAGTGTGGAGCGACTTGTGGTGATTGTTCTTGCCGCCGCGCTGGTGGCCCTGCTGGTGGTGTACCTCGTCAGGGGCCCCACCCCGCCGACGGAGCCGGGTCCGGCACCGGCGCCGACGACGGCCCTCCGGGAGCCGCGACCGCCCGCGGACGCGGAACGGGCGAAGGTCCTGCGGGTCTACGACGGGGACACGATGACGGTCACGCCGATCGGCGGCGGTGAGGGGCAGTCCGTACGGCTGATCGGCATCGACACCCCGGAGCTGCGCCCCGCCCAGTGCTACGGCAAGGAGGCGGCACAGGCGCTGCGGGAGCTCGCCCGGCCCGGCTCCACGGTCACCCTCGCGCCCGACCGGGCCAAGAAGGACCGCTACGGACGCCGGCTCCGCTACGTCTGGAACGAGCGGGGCGTCTTCGTCAACGGCGCCCTGGCGCGCGAGGGCGCGGCGTACGCCCTGGCCATCAAGCCCGATGTCACCTACCAGGACCTGTTCGCGGCCCTGGTGCAGGAGGCCCGCGACCGGCACCGGGGGCTGTGGGGATCGTGTCCCGACCCCCGGCCGCCCGTGCACGGCCCGCGTCCCACGTGAGCCGGTGCGGGGTGTTGCCGGACGGTGACGCCGGGTGTTGCCGGACGGTGACAGCGCCCAACCACGGCTAGGATCTGCGGCATGAACGATTCGGCGAACCAGGTCCGGCTTGCTGAGTCGTCCTGCGACAGGCGGCTAGGCGAGGAGACGGCATGACTCAGCTTCCGCTGCGGGCACAGCTCGCGAGCGCGCTCGGCCGGACGGCCGCCACCCTGTCCCGGGCGACCGGCCGAGGCGACGGATCGGTGATCGGTGGCCGGGTCGGCCTGGCGCTGGAGCCCGACCTGCTGCGCAAGCTCGCGCAGGACCGCAAGCTGGCCCTGGTGAGCGCGACCAACGGCAAGACCACCACCACCCGCCTGATCACCTCCGCGCTGCAGGAGCTCGGCGACGTCGCCACCAACGCCTTCGGCGCCAACATGCCCGCCGGGCACGTCTCGGCGCTGTCGTCGGCCAAGCACGCCCCCTACGGCGTCCTGGAGGTCGACGAGAAATACCTGCCCGAGGTGATCAACACCACCGGTGCCGGCGTGATCGTCCTGATGAACCTCAGCCGCGACCAGATGGACCGGGCCGGTGAGATCTGGCTGCTGGCCCAGAAGTGGCGCCGGGCGCTCGCCGGAAAGAACACCCACGTCATCGCCAACGCCGACGACCCGCTGGTGGCCTGGGGCGCCTCCACGGCCGCCAGGGTCACCTGGGTGTCGGCCGGGCAGCCGTGGAAGGAAGACTCCTGGTGCTGCCCCGAGTGCGGCGGCCCGCTCGACCGCAAGGGCATGGAGTACACCCCGCCCGGCGGTCACGTCCCGGGCATGGTGACCTCCCGCACGGCCGAGAACGACTGGGCCTGCCGCGAGTGCACCTTCCGGCGGCCCGAGCCGTCCTGGATCCTCGACGACGACGCGGTGATCGACCCGCGCAGGCAGCGCTGGGTGCTCGACATCCAGCTCCCCGGCCGGGCCAACCGGGCCAACGCCGTGGTCGCGCTGGCCACCGCCGAGACGTTCGGCCTGCCGGTCCAGCGCGCGCTGCCGCGCCTGCGCGAGGTCACCTCCGTCGCGGGCCGCTACACCACCGTGCAGCGCGACGGGCGGCACGCCCGGCTGCTGCTCGCCAAGAACCCGGCCGGCTGGCTGGAGGCGTTCGACGTGCTCGACCGCTCGCTGCCGGTGATCCTGTCGGTGAACGCCCAGGGCCCCGACGGCCGTGACACCTCCTGGCTGTGGGACGTCGACTACCGCGTCCTGCGCGGCAGGCCGGTCTACGTGGCCGGGGAGCGGCGGCTCGACCTCGCGCTCCGGCTGGACGTGGCGGGCGTGCCGTTCCAGCTGGCCGACTCCTTCGAGCAGGCGCTCGCCGCGCAACCACCGGGCAAGGTCGACGTGATCGCCAACTACACCGCCTTCCAGCAGATCCGATCGGAGTTCGGTCGTGCAGTCTGACAGCGCCCTGCGTCTCGTCTGGATCTATCCGGACCTGTTGAGCACCTACGGGGACCAGGGCAACGTCCTGGTCCTGGAGCAGCGCGCCCAGCGCCGCGGCATCCCGGTCGAGACGGTTCACGTGCGCTCGGCCGACCCGGTGCCCGAGGGCGGCGACATCTACCTGATCGGCGGCGGCGAGGACCGGCCGCAGATCCTGGCCGCCGAGCGGCTGCGCCGGGACGGCGGCCTGCACCGGGCCGTCGCGCGCGGCGCCGCCCTGCTGGCCGTCTGCGCGGGTTACCAGATCATGGGCACCACGTTCGGCGGCGAGGAGGGGCAGCCGGTCGACGGCATCGGGCTGATCGACATCGCCAGCGGCCGCGGCGAGGGCCGCGCGGTCGGCGAGCTGGCCGGCGAGGCGGACCCGGCGCTCGGCATCCCGACGCTGACCGGCTTCGAGAACCACATGGGCGTCACCCGGCTGGGCGCCGGCGTCCGTCCGCTGGCCCGTACGGCGATCGGCACCGGCAACGGCGACGGCACCGAGGGCTGCCACATCGGCAAGATCGTCGGCACCTACCTGCACGGCCCCGCGCTCGCCCGCAACCCCGGCCTCGCCGACCTCCTGCTGGGCTGGGCGGTCGGCGCCCAGCTCCCGCCGATCGACGACGCCTGGTTCGAACGGCTCCGCCAGGAGCGGCTGTCGGCGGTGCTGCCCCGCTGAGAGCGGGCCGGCCGTCGGGGCCGCACTCCGCCAGGGAGCGCGGTCCCGGCAGCCGGTGGACGGGTGCCCGGCTCCGTCAGTAGACGAGCGCCTGGACCCCCTCGCCGAGGACCTCCTCGACGAAGGTGGGGGCGCCCGCGATGCGCACGCCCTCGATCACGTCGTCCACCTTGATGTCGCGCCGGGACGCGCACTGCGTGCACAGCGTCACCCGGCCTGCCGCCAGCACCGCGTCGAGCAGGTCGCCGAGCTGGGCGGCGTGCGGCAGCGTGAACTCCTTCGCCCGTCCGGGGAGGGCGAACCATGCTGACTCGCCGGTCAGCCAGAGGGAGACGGGAACCCCGCTCGCCAACGCCGCCGCGGCCACCGTGAACGCCTGGTTGCAGCGCTCGGGTGCGTCCTCGCCGGCGGTCACCTTGATCACCAGTGATCGTGCCATGCCTGAAGCCTATGCGGGTCCGTGTCCCGGGCGCGAGCCGTGCCGGGCCGGCTCTAGGCTCGGATCCATGGACGTTCCCGAGCTGCATCCCGACCTTGAGCCGATCGCCTTCCTCGTGGGCCGGTGGGAAGGTGCCGGGGTGGGTGGATACCCGACGATCGAGAGCTTCAACTTCGGCCAGGAGATCGTCTTCGGTCACAACGGCAAGCCCTTCCTGACCTACACCAGTCGCACCTGGCTGCTCGACGAGGGGGGCAACAAGGTCCGCCCGCTGGGCACCGAGGCCGGTTTCTGGCGCCAGTTGCCCGACCGCCAGCTGGAGGTGTGCCTGTCACATCCGACCGGCATCGTGGAGATCTACCTCGGCGAGGTGGTCTTCAACAAGATCGAGCTACGGACCGACGTGGTCGCGCGCACCGGGACCGCCAAGGAGTACACCGCAGGACACCGCCTCTACGGCCTGGTCAACGGCAACCTGATGTGGGCCTACGACATGGCGGCCGTGGGGCAGCCGCTCCAGTCGCACATCTCCGCCGAGCTCAAGAAGGTGGCCGACTTCGTGCCCGAGGTCGACTAGCTACGATCTGGGGCATGAGCACCCCTTTCACCCCCGAAGTAGTCAATGCCATCAAACGTCACATGAACGACGACCACAGTGACGACGCGCTGCTGATCTGCAAGGGCCTCGGCGGGCAGCCCGAGGCCACCGGCGCGACGACGACGGGGGTGGACGCGGAGGCGATCGAGTTCGCCGCGGTGGTGGGCGGCCGGGACGTCGCGGTCCGGGTCCCGTGGAGCACCACGCTGACCGAGCGTGCCCAGGTGCGCAGGGAAGTGGTCCGCCTCTACCAGGAGGCCTGCGCCGCCCTCGGCGTCCCGGCCCGCGGCGAGCACTGACCGTCCGCGGCCGGGCCCGCCGGGTGCCGGCCCCGCAGGACGCCCGCCGCATGCTCCGTCCCCGCCCCCTACGGGGTGCCTGCTATCCCGGGCGGGTGGTCACGCGTCCTGCGGGGCGGGCGACCGCGGAGGAGCGGGCGCGGAGAGGGGCCCGGAATCGCGGGAGGTCGCGGGAGAGGCCTTGGAGCGGGAGGTCGCGAGAGGCCTTGGAGAAGGGCGAGAGGCCTTGGAGGAGGAGAGAGAACGCGGGAGAGGCCTTGGAGGTCGCGGGAGAGACCTTGGAGGAGAGAAGAGGGGCCTCGGAAAGGGAAGAACCCCGGGCCTGCTCCTCCCGCCGTGCGGGAGGGCCAGATGGACCAAAGGCGGGATAAGGGTTAACCCGCCCTCTGGCAGCCCGGGGTTCCGGTGATTGTCGTGGATTCGCCGAACGTCGCCAGACGTCCGGACAGAGTCCGGAGCGACGGCGTCCTAGCGGACAGCCACCTCGCTAGCCCAACTATGATCAACCATTGTTCGGACCACCTCCTTTCGGCGTGATCCGTACGCTATGCGACAGATTTCGGTCCGGCAAATGAATATTCGCCGGGCCACGTCCCGCAGGTGGGAGCGGCTCCGCGAGGTTCGTCCGCGAGCAGGACCCCCATCACGGCGGGATGCTCTTAGACTCTGGTCATGACCGAGACGTCGTGGCATGAGCAACTGCGGGCGCGCGGTTACCGGGTCACCCCGCAACGCCAGTTGGTGCTTGAGGCGGTCAAGGCCGCGGAGCATGCCACTCCCGAGGAGATCTGCGCCCGGGTGCGGGAGACCGCCCGCGGGGTGAACATCTCGACCGTCTACCGGACCCTCGAACTGCTCGAGGAGCTCGGCATGGTCACCCACACTCACCTCGGGCACGGCGCCCCCACCTACCATCTGGCCGCCGACTCCGACCACGTGCACCTGGTCTGCCACGAATGCGGGGAGATCAACGAGGCCCGTCCGGAGGTGGTGCAGGAATTCGTCACCAAGCTCGACGAGGAGCTCGGCTTCGCCATCGACGTGCACCATCTGACCGTCTTCGGCCGCTGCCGTAACTGCCGCTGAGGCCTCGTAGGCTTGGACCCATGCGAAGCCCTCTGCTGGACACTCCCGGCGCGGTCGCGGCCGAGACCCCTGACGCCGACGTCGCCGGACACTACGGCGACCCGTTCGCCGAGCAGCGCGCCTTCCTCGCCGGTGAGGCGATGGTCGACCGCAGCAACCGCGAGGTCGTCCGGGTCTCCGGGCCCGACCGGCTGAGCTGGCTCAACAGCCTGAGCTCGCAGAAACTCGACGACCTGAAACCCGGTCAGGCCACCCAGACGCTGCTTCTGGACGCCCAGGGCAGGGTGGAGCACCATCTCACGCTCGTCGACGACGGCGAGGCCGTGTGGGCCCATGTGGAGCCGGGCACGTCGGCCGAGCTCGTCGCGTTCCTGGACAAGATGCGGTTCATGCTCCGGGTCGAGGTCGCCGACGTGACGGCCGACTACGCGGTGGTCTCCGTGGCCGACGCCGCGCGGCTCACCCCGCCCGCCGGGGCCGTTCCCGCCGGTGACGACGTGCTGCTCCCGCGAGAGCTGCTCGCCGACCGGCTCGGCGGCCTGCGGCTCGCCGGGCTCTGGGCCTACGAGGCGCTGCGGATCGAGGGCCACCGTCCCCGGCTGGGCTTCGAGACCGACCACAAGACCATCCCGCACGAGGTGGGCTGGATCGGCGCCGCCCTCCACCTGAGCAAGGGCTGCTACAAGGGCCAGGAGACCGTGGCCCGGGTGCACAACCTCGGCCACCCCCCGCGCCGCCTGGTCTTCCTGCACCTGGACGGCAGCGTGGACACCCTGCCCAAGCACGGTGCCCCCGTGGTTCACGACGAGGTGGAGGTCGGCTTCGTCGGCAGCTCCGCCCGGCACCACGAGCTCGGCCCGATCGCGCTGGCCGTGGTCAAGCGGACCGTGCCGGTGGACGCCACGCTGCAGGCCGAGGGGGTGGCGGCGACCCAGGAGGTCATCGTGCCGCCGGACGCCGGACGCAACGTCTCCATCGACCCGGCCCTGCGCCGCCGCATCCGCTGAGACCACGCCGCCCGCGCCGCACCGGCGGCCGCCCGTGCCGCCAACCGCCCGCGCCGCACGGAATGCCGCCCGTGTCGCCAACCGGGTGACGGCCGTGCCGCCAACCGCGCCGCCGCACCGGATGACGGTACGGCGGCGCGGGCGTCACCGGCTTCCGGGAAAGATCAGCCCTTCACCCAGATGGCCGTGTAGTAGCCCTCCTCCACGTCCAGCTGGGCGGGGAAGAAGCCCTTGGCGCTGAGCCCGTCGAAGCGCTTCTGGTAGCCGCTCGCGCTCATGCCGGTGTACTCGTACCAGGCGGAGCCGCCGTCCTTCACCCAGACGGTCGTGTAGGTGTTGCCCGGACCGACCGAGACCAGCGAGGGCTTCTCGCCCTTCTTGGTGCGGGCGAGGAACTCCGCGTGGTGCTCGTCGAAGCTCCTGCCCGTGGTGACGGACCAGGCTCGCGAACTCTGTGACCAGACGCCGACGTAGCGCGGGTCGTCGGCGGTGCCGTAGACGTTCGCCGCGGTGAGGACGTAGCCCCGCCGGGCCGCGTCGGCGTTGGCGGCGGCGAACTGGTCGGCGCCGAGGTCGTGCCTGGCGAAGAACTTGCCGGGCACCTTCTCGAAGATCGCGGCGAAGACGGCGTCGCCGCCGGAACCGCTGGCGCTCACCGTCGTCGGGCGGTAGCCCCTGGCGAGGTATTCGTTGAAGCGCTTCTGGTAGCCGCTGGACGACATGCCCTGGATCATCGCCCAGGCCGGACCGGAGCCCTTGGCCCAGACGGCGCCGTAGCGCGGCGAGGAGGCGTCGTCCACCGTGAAGGTGATCGGCCGGTAGCCCCGGCCGCGCAGCGCGTTGAAGCGTTCGGTGTGCTGCTCGCCGGTGACGCCGTGATAGGCGGTGATCGCGGGCGCCGCCTGCGCGTGAGCCGCGGGCGCCGTTACGGCGACCAGCGCGGCGGCGGCGGCGGACGCGGCGGTGACGCTGATGGAGCTGAAGGCGCGCATGACCCTCCCCATGGGCGACGGTTTCTGATGATTCGGCGCGGACAAGCGGTGACCCTAGCCGATCACTGCCGCCATGGGGCGGATCAGCGCCGCCCCGAGGCCCGGGATCGCCGCCTCAGATCTCCAGGACCAGGGTGATCGGGCCGTCGTTGGTCAGGCCGACCTTCATGTCGGCCCCGAACACCCCGGTCTCCACGTGGGCTCCCAGGCCGCGCAGCTCGGCGCAGACGGCCTCCACCAGCGGCTCGGCGACCGGTCCGGGCGCCGCGGCCTGCCAGGTGGGGCGGCGGCCCTTGCGCGTGTCGCCGTACAGGGTGAACTGGCTGACCACGAGCAGCGGCGCGCCGATGTCGGAGCAGGACTTCTCGCCGGACAGGATCCGCAGGCCCCAGAGCTTGGCGGCGAGCCTGGCCGCCTCCGCCGGGGTGTCGGTGTGGGTCACCCCCACCAGCACCAGCAGTCCGGGTTCGTCGATCGCCCCGACCGTCGTGCCGTCCACCGTCACAGAAGCGGAACTCACCCGCTGAACAACCGCACGCATGCCCCCCATCATCTCGTGATTTCGGACCTCCCTAGAATCCTGGCGAAAGGAGACAAAGGTGTCTGCTGAGTCGTTGGTTGTCGAAGTCGTCCGTTCGGGGTTCGTGGAGTCCACACACCGGGCACGGATGCTGGCCGTCGGTGCCGACGGTTCCCCGGTGAGGGTGCACGGGGCGGTGGACGCCCTGGTCTCTCCCCGTTCGTCGATGAAGCCGCTGCAGGCGCTCGGCATGGTGCGCGCCGGGCTCGCCCTGGAGGGGGAGCTGCTCGCGCTGTCGTGCGCCAGCCACGCGGGTGAGCCGTTCCACGTCGAGGGGGCCCGGAAGATCCTCTCCGGGGCGGGGCTGGACGAGGACGCGCTGCGCTGCCCGGAGGACCTGCCCGAGGACGTCGTCTCCCGGGACGAGGTGCTGCGCTCGGGCGGCGGCCGGGCCAGGATCTACATGAACTGCTCGGGCAAGCACTCGGCGATGCTCGCCACCTGCGTGCTCAACGACTGGCCGCTGGAGACCTACCTCGATCCGGCGCACCCGCTGCAGAGGGCGATCCGTCACACGGTCGAGGAGCTGACCGGCGAGCGGGTCGCCGCCACGGGGGTGGACGGCTGCGGCGCCCCGCTGTTCTTCGTGTCGATGGTGGGCGTGACCCGCGCGTTCCGCTCTCTCGTCCAGGCCGGGCCGGGCACTCCCGAACGCCGCGTCGCCGACGCCTTCCGCGCCCACCCCGAGTGGACGTCCGGTACGGCCCGGCCCGAGGCCCGGCTGATGCGCGCGATCCCGGGGCTGATGGTCAAGGCGGGCGCCGAGGCGTTCGACGCCTTCGCCTTCGCCGACGGCCGCGCCGGGACCGTCAAGATCGAGGACGGCGGCCAGCGGGCCCGGGTCCCGGTCACCGTCGCGGCGCTGCGCGCCCTCGGCCCGGAGGCCGCCGGGCTCGACGAGCTCGCGACCGGCGTCCTGCTCGGCGGTGGCTGCCCCGTCGGGGAGATCCGCCTGCGTTAGCGGCCGGCGAGATGGGGGCGTCGGAAGGCGCGGCGGTAGTCGGTGGGGGTCACACCGATGTTCATGGCGAAGTGGCGGCGTAGGTTGGCCGCGGTGCCCAGGCCGCTGCGCTCGCTGACCTGCTCGACGGACAGGTCGGTCGACTCCAGCAGGGACTGCGCACGGGCCAGCCGCTGGCTGAGGAGCCACTGCAGCGGGGTGGTGCCCGTCACGGCCTGGACCTGGCGGAAGAAGGTGCGCGGGCTCATGCCGGCGTGACGGGCCAGGTCGTCGACCGACAGTGGCCGGTCGAGGTGCTCGACGGCCCACTGGAGCACGGGGCCGAGGCTGTCGTCATCGGTGACGGGGACGGACAGGTCGATGAACTGCGCCTGCCCTCCGGACCGGTGGGCGGGGATCACCATGCGCCGGGCGAGCTGGTTGGCGACGTGCGCCCCCAGGTCATGGCGGACCAGGTGCAGGCACAGGTCCAGCCCGGCGGTCATGCCGGCGCTGGTGAGCACGTCGCCGTCGTCGACGTACAGCACCGAGTCGTCCACCCGTACCTTGGGATAGCGCCTGGCCAGGTCGTCGGTGTGCATCCAGTGCGCGGTGGCCCGGCGGCCGTCGAGGATCCCGGCCTCGGCGAGCGCGAAGGCGCCGGTGCACAGGGACACCATGCGCGCTCCGGCGTCGGCCGCCCGGCGCAACGCTCCGACCAGCTCCGGCGCGACGGGCTCACCCTCGGAGATGACGGCCTCCGGCACCGAGGGGACGATCACCGTGTCGGCCTCGACCAGACTCTCCAGGTCATGGGAGGCCCGCAGGGAGAACCCGCGGCCGGGCGGCGCGGTCTCCGCCCGGGGGGAGCACAGCCACAGGTCGTACCACGTGTCGGCCAGGTCGGGCTGCGGCTGGCCGAACACCGAGCAGGCGATGCTCAGTTCGTACAGGTCCCACAGCTGCATGTCGGTGTCGTCGACCACCGCGACGGCGACGGATCCAGGATTCATGGCAGGAGCCTACGGCAGGAATTTTGCGAAGGTAGTCACTCCTGCCACTGTCCGGCCTTCCCGGCGGCTGCGAGCGTATTCGCCAGACAGCGGAAACGAACGGGAGCACCATATGCGCGACACCGATGTGACGGTCCTCGGCCTGGGCCTGATGGGACAGGCACTGGCCGGAGCGTTTTTGAAGGACGGCCACGCCACCACGGTCTGGAACCGCTCGGAGGGGAAGGCCGGGCAGCTCGCCGAGCAGGGCGCCGTCCTCGCGTCCTCCGCTCGCGACGCGGCCGAGGCGAGCCCGCTGGTCGTCGTCTGCGTGTCGGACCACGCGGCCGTGCGGGCGGTTCTCGACCCGCTGGGCGACGTCCTGGCGGGCCGCGTCCTGGTGAACCTGACCTCGGGCACCTCCGAGCAGGCCCGCGCGACCGCCGAGTGGGCCGCGGAGCGGGGGATCACCTACCTTGACGGTGCGATCATGGCCATCCCCCAGGTCGTGGGTACGGCTGACGCCTTCCTGCTCTACAGCGGGCCGGAAGCCGCGTACGAGGCGCACGAGCCGACGCTGAGGAGCCTGGGCGCGGGGACGACCTACCTGGGAGCCGACCACGGCCTGTCCTCCCTGTACGACGTGGCGCTGCTGGGCATCATGTGGGGGACGCTCAACAGCTTCCTGCACGGTGCCGCCCTGCTCGGCACAGCCAAGGTGGAGGCCACGACGTTCGCCCCCTTCGCCAACAGGTGGATCGAGGCCGTGACCGGCTTCGTGTCCGCCTACGCCGGCCAGGTCGACCAGGGCGCCTACCCCGCTCTGGACGCCACCATCGACACGCATGTGGCCACGGTCGACCACCTCATCCACGAGAGCGAGGCCGCCGGCGTCAACACCGAACTGCCCAGGCTCGTCAGGACCCTGGCCGACCGCGCGCTGGCCGGAGGGCAGGGCGGCCTGGGGTACGCGGCCATGATCGAGCAGTTCCGCAGCCCCTCCGCCTGAGCCGGGGCGCGGTCCGCCTGGATCGGGGGTGAGCCCGTCCGGGCGGGCGGGCCGCCCGAGCCGGGACGCGGTCCGCCTGAGCCGCGGCGAGCTGTCCCGGACGGGACCGGATCAGCGCGGCCGGGACGCGCTCTAGTGGGCTCCGGCGGCGCGGAGCAGGGCGGCGACCTCGGTCTGGCCCTTGGCGACGGCGTGCCCGAGCGGGGTGACGCCGTCGCGGTCGGCGAGGTCGACGTCGGCGCCCGCCGCGATGAGCAGGCCGACGATCTCCTGGTGGGGGACGCCGCCGTCGCCGAGGATGACCGCCTCCAGCAGGCCGGTCCAGCCGAGGTCGTTGACGTGGTCGACCTTGATGCCGGTCTTGAGGACCTCGCGGACGTAGTCCACGTGCCCGCGCTCGCAGGCCGGGATGAGGGAGACGCCTCCGTACCGGTTGCGCGCGGTCAGGTCGGGGCCGGCCGGCAGGAGGGTCCTGAGCATCGCCACGCTGCCGGTGACGCCGGTGACCAGCCAGGGGGTGTCGCGCTGGGAGTCCGGCGCGTCCGGGTCGGCGCCGGCCGTGACCAGCACCTCGGCCGCCTCGACGTGATCGGCCGCCGACGCGAGCAGCAGGGCCGTACGGCGCTGCCCGTCGCGGGCCTCGATGTCGGCCCCGGCCTGGAGCGCGTCCCGGACCGCGGCGGCGTCCCCGCGCGCGGCGGCGGTCAGGAGTCGTTCGTTGAGCATGCTCGATCCTTTCATCTCGTCACCGTCGCACGCCGCGAGCAGCAGGCCCAGCCCGGAGATCAGGAAAGCTCGCCGTCTCATCGTCCGTCCCTCCGTCTCCGCCGCCGGGCCGCTGCGGGCCGGGTGCGATGGGATCCTCTCAGCCGAGCTTCCCGGCGACCGCCTTGAGTCCCGCCCGGGCGATGGCCTCGTCGATGTCGCCGCCGGGCGCGCCGCCGACGCCGATGCCCGCGATGGGGGCGCCGCCGGAGGCGACGGGAACGCCGCCGCCGAGGAAGAGGGTGCCGGGGATGTCGGCGATGGTCGGGCCGTCGCCGGAGGCGCCCTTGGCCAGCTCGCTGGTCGCCTTGCCGAAGGAGACCGCGGTGAAGGCCTTGCGCCGTGCCGACTCCTCGGTCTGCGGGCCCGCGCCGTCCCCCTTCAGCACCAGCCGGGTGGCGCCGGACCGGTCGACGATCACGACGGTGACGCGCTGCCCCTGCTTGACCGCCTCCTTCTGCACGGCGTCGGCGATCTTCAGGGCGGCGTCGGCGGACAGCACGCCGGTCTGCACGACGGCCTGCGGGGCACGCGCCGCCACGGCCTGGGCGGGGGCGGTCTGGGCGGCGGCCACGCCGGTGGCGCCGGCCACGATGGCGAGTCCGGCGAGAGAGCCGGCGATCGCACGGGTGCGGGCGGAAAGGGCGGTCATCGTGTCTCTCCAGTTCGGTGCGGTGGAACCTTGCACCCACAAGGCTGCCCGCGGCGTCGCCGTACGCCATCGGGAGCACGGTCGAGTCCCGGACGCCGGACGGGCGAGGCGGCGGTCAACCGATCGGTTGATGCGCCGCCCCTCGGGAGGCGTCATCCTCGGCGGGGGATAACGTCGGAGAGGACCGGACGGGGGCGGTGATGAGGGAGCGAGGCTGGCTCAACTGGGCCATGCACCTGGGGTTCTACCTGCTGCTCGCGGCCTCCGCCTCGCGGTTGGTCTCCCGGCACGGGATGGATCCGCGGACCGTCGCCTCGCTGGCCGTCTGCGGCCTGCTCGCCGTGGTGTACGCTGCCGGCGTCGTTCTCTGGGGCGACCTCGGCCGAGGGCGCCTCGTCTGGCTGGGGGCCGTGATCGCGGTCTGGCTCGTGCTGGTGGTCCTCGCGCCGTCGTTCAGCTGGTGCGCGGTCCCGCTGCTCTTCCTGTGCCTGCGGCTGCTGAAGCCGCGCGGGTTCATGGTGGCCACCGCGGCGCTCACGCTCGTCGTGATCGCGGCCCAGCTCAAGATCGCCCGGGAGGTCGACCCCAGCCTGATCCTCGCGCCGATCGGCGTCGCCACCATGACCGCGGTGATCTTCTGGGAGCTCCAGCGCGAGAGCGCCGCCCGGCAGCGGCTCATCGACGACCTGATCAGCACGCGGGGCACGCTGGCCGACTCCAGGCACCGCACCGGCGTCCTGGAGGAGCGCGAGCGGCTGGCCAGGGAGATCCACGACACCCTGGCCCAGGGACTGACCAGCTTGGGCATCCTGCTCCAGGCCGCCGACCGGATGTGGGCGGCCGACCCGGAGCGGGCCCACGCCCACGTACGGCGGGCCGCGACGGCCGCCGCGGAGAACCTGGACGAGGCCCGGCGGTTCGTCCGGGACCTCCAGCCCTCCGGCCTGGAGGGCGTCCCGCTGCCCGAGGCGCTCGCCCGGCTGTGTCACAGGACCGGCCACGACACCGGGCTGGACGTGCGCTTCCGGCAGGAGGGCGAGGGGTACCCGCTGGAGCCGGACGTCCAGGCGGCGCTGCTGCGGGTGGCGCAGGGGGCGCTGGCCAACGTCCGCGACCACTCGGGCGCGGAGACGGCCATGGTGACCCTTTCCTACCTGGACGGTGAGATCACCCTGGACGTGTTCGACGACGGCGCCGGGTTCGCCGAGCCCACCCCCGCCCCCGGCCGGGGGTACGGGCTGCGCGCGATGCGTGACCGGCTGGCGGAGGTGGCCGGCTCCCTGGCCGTCGAGAGCGCTCCGGGCGAGGGGACGGCCGTCGCGGCCAGGGTCCCCGCAGGCGGGGCGCTCGCGGCGCCGCTCCCCGAGCGGGGAGCGCGGGCGGAGAGCCCGGACGCCGCGACGGGCGGGACGGAAGGCCGATGAGACTGTTCCTGGTGGACGACCATCCGGTGGTCCGGGCCGGGCTGGTGGCGCTGCTCGGCGGCGAGCACGACATGGAGGTCGTCGGCGAGGCCGCGGACGGGGAGGACGCGCTGCGGGGCATCGCGTCGCACGAGCCGGACGTCGTGCTCATGGACCTGCAGCTCGGCGACGGCATCGACGGGGTGGAGGCCACCCGGCGGGTCCGGGAGCTGCCCTCACCGCCGCAGGTCCTGGTGCTGACGACCTACGAGACCGACGCGGACATCGTGCGGGCCATCGACGCGGGGGCCACCGGCTACCTGCTCAAGGCCTGCCCGCCGGAGGAGCTGTTCCAGGGCATCCGCGCCGCGGCCAGGGGCGAGACCGTGCTGTCACCGAGGGTGGCGACCCGGATGATGAGGCGGATGCGCGACCCGGGCCCCGCGCTGAGCGCCCGCGAGGTCGAGATCCTGGAGCTGCTGGCCAGCGGGGCGGGCAACCGCGAGATCGCCAGGCGGCTCTTCATCACCGAGGCGACGGTCAAGACCCACCTGGTGCACATCTACGGCAAGCTGGGCGTGGACACGCGCACCGCCGCCGTCACCGCCGCCGTCGAGCGGCGTCTCATCCGGCTCGCCTGAACGGGCCCGCCCGGCCCGCCCAGAGGGCTAGAGGGAGCGGAACTGGCGGGTGGAGGAGATCGCGCCGGAGGTCGTCATGGTGAACGTCCGCATCGAGTCGGCGAACTTGGACAGGTCCCATTCGGCCGGGCCGTGGTACCAGTACAGGTTGTCGGCCTGCTGGCCGTTGCCGGTGACCGAGGAGACCACGCGGGCCCAGCGCTCGACGCTGTCGAAGATCACGGCGTAGGGCAGGTAGCGGGAGAACAGCTCCACCCGCTGGGCCGGGGGGATGTCGCCGCCGACGTCGCCGGAGGCCAGATACTCCCGGAACCCCAGGGTGTGGGCGAGGGCTCCCGCGCCCTTGGCGGTCTTGGCCGGCATGTACTGGCCGCCGACGGCCATGGCGGCACCGGCGATGATCAGGGCCAGGCCGAGCAGGCCGTAGGTGGTGAACCAGGCCAGTGCGACGGTGGCGACGACTCCCGCCACGGTGAGCAGCACGCCGACGGTCGTCCAGCGGGTGCGGACGGTGTCGGGGCGGCGGGCGAACCAGCCCTGGGTGACCACGTCGCGGTAGAGCGCGTCACGGACCTTGCCGAGATTGGCCGCGAACGAACCCTGGAGGTGGGAGAGCAGGACCCCGTCGCGGCCGTCGAAGATGGCGTCGTAGAGCGCCCGCTCGTAGGACAGCAGCGTGTTGGCCGGGGCGCCGGGCATCCGGACCAGCATCCAGTCGGGGGAGTCGTAGGCCTGCCGGGGCTGCTCGTCGATCCGGATGAAGCCGCGGACGGCCAGGTCCACGATCGTGGCGGTCACGTCGACCACGTCGGCCTGCTCGTCCATGAGCGTGCCGATCTGGCCGGGGCGCACGCCGTCCGGCGGGGCGAAGTGGCCGTTCTCGACGGCGCTGAGCGAGCCGGACTCATGGCCGACCACACGGGCGTCGCGGCCCCGCGTCCAGTAGAGCAGGCCCAGTCCGCCGAGCATCAGGACCAGCAGGCCGGCCAGCGCGCCGCCGGTGACGGTGTTCAGGGTGAAGGCGTTGGACAGCTCGAAGCGGCGCTCCAGGACCGGGGCGCCCTTGGTGGCGCCCGTCGGGTAGCCGACGACCACGGTGAGCACCTCACCCGGGCCCAGCTCCTGCTGCTCGAACTCCGCGGTGGTCCCGGTGTGGTCCGGCGACGCGGTGGTGCAGCCGATCGCGGAGGTCAGCACGCCCGCGAAGCAGGACAGGTTCTGGAGCTGCGCCGGGCCGCTCACCGTGACCTTGGCCTGGACGACCGGGACCGACCAGGCGCCCACGGCGTACCACCGCAGTTCCTGGGCGTCGGCCAGCGGGGTCACCGCGCCCTTGACGTCGTACTCCAGCGTGGCGGTGCCCGACCCCTCCTTCAGGGTGATGGAGTCGCCGGTCAGCGTGCCGTCGCCCTTGAAGCCGGTGATCTGGTAGAGCCGGTCGCTGCCGTCGTCGTAGCGCGTCCGGTCGACCAGCTTTCGCGTCGGCGGGCTGCCCTCGAAGGTGACGGTCTCCGTGACGTGCAGAACGCCGTCCTGCCGCAGTTCGAGCTTGACCGTGTCGTCGGTCACCCTGTCCGCCAGGGCCGACGCCGTGCCCGCCGTGCCCGCCGTACCGGCTGCGAGGGCCGGGGAGGCGCTCAGGGCCAGCGCGAGGGTGGCAACCGCGGCCATGCTCCCGGCCGCCCGATGCAATACAGATCCCGCCATGGCTCGGGAGCCTACCGAGAACCGCCGACCGGTGAATGCTGCCCCCCATCCCTATTTTTCGGTCAATAAACGTACATAGGTAGATATCCGCTAGATTGCCGCCCGGAGATCCATTCCATGGAGAAGGCGGTCGTATGCGCCCACGCGGATCGAGTCCTCTGGCCTTTGGTGTCTTCGGTGTGCTCGCCATGACGTTCGCCGCGGTCGTGGTGATCGCCGGCCTGGCGGGTGGTGACGGCGCCGAGGTTCCGGCCACCCCCGGAGTCGGTCCCATAGCGACCAAAAATGCCGAGCTCCCGCCGACCGAGGGCGCGGAGGCCACACCGCCGCGCTTCGGGCCGCCGCCGAAGCTGGACCTCGGCTCCATGGGGGAGTCCGAGATCGCGCTGGCGGCCCGGAAGAGCATGGGCGTCGACCTCCGCTACATGCGGCGCACCGACACCACCGCCCGGCTCAAGCGCAACCCGCTGTACGGCACCGGCACGATGCGGCCCACCTCCTGCCGCGCTCCCCGGCCCTCGACCCGGCCCGGCGACATGCTCAACTACCTCAACGCCGTCACCGGCTGCCTGGACCGGGCCTGGGCCGGGAAGTTCTCCCAGGCCGGAGCGGTCTTCCTGCAGCCGCGCCGGGTCTACTGGTCCCGTCCGGGCCGCGGGCCCTGCGGCACCTATCCCAACCCCCGTTTCGCCGCCTACTACTGCCCGTCCAACCGGGGCATGTACATCGGCCTGACCCACCTCGTCCAGCAGACCGGCCGGACCGACCCGGCCGCCAACCACGTCCCCTACCTGGCCGTGCTCGCCCATGAGTACGGGCACCACGTGCAGACCATGGCGGGGATCGGCGGCGCCTGGTGGTGGGAGGTCTCCAACAGGTCCAAGGCGGCCCAGGACTCCCACTCACGCCGGAACGAGCTCCAGGCCCAGTGCCTGGCCGGGGTTTTCATCCGCACTGTGCGGAACCCGCTCGGCGTCACCGGCTCCCGCTGGAACGACGTGCTGCGGATGGAGTACGGCCGCGGCGACGACCAGGGCGGCGGCGGCCCGCGCGACCACGGCACCGGCGACCACTACGCCGGATGGCTCCACCAGGGCTGGAAGTACGCCAGGATCGGCTACTGCAACACTTGGGCGGTCCCCGCCTCGCAGGTCAGCTGACTCTCCGGGGACAGGTCGGCCCGGATCGGATGGGGTCCGTCACCTTTGCGCACCCCGGTGAGGCTTTGCGCACTCCGGTGCGGCCGATCTCCACTCCCTGTCGTATCCCTGTCGGAGGAGAACTCCCCGATCCGCCTGCCGGCCGCCCTCACCTGGGTAGAATGCCGACTTGCTCAAGACGATCCCGTCGGGCGACGACGCCGGGACCACCGCCCCGAAGGAGCGGAGGTGCCGGCCGGCGAGTTCGAGTCGCCGCGTGCGTCCGTACAGGTCAGTACTCCTGTCGGCAGCCTAGAGCCCCGAGGTGGCATGCGCGGGCCCGTGCAGATACGACCCCGAGCGTCGACCCCCGCACTTCTTGTAGCAATTTGTTGCCTTATTTCGGGATGTACTGCGACGCCCGGCGCGGGCGTGCCGGAGAGCGGTGTCATCGCGGCCCGTCCGGACCCGGCCTCCTCCGCCCCGGTCTCGCCCGCGCCGTCCCCGGCCCGGGCGCCGCTGGTCATGATCGTCGGAGACAGCTTCACCGTCGGGTCGGGCCCGGTCGAGCGGTGGGAAACCTACGCCGCCAAGGCCGCGCGCGAGCTGGGCTGGCAGCTCGTCACCGCCGGGGCGTCCGGGACGGGCTTCGTCAATCCCGGGCCGGTGAACCGGACCTTCGAGAGGTCCTTCACCGAGGAGCTCGCCTGGCGGCCGGCCCCCGACCTGCTGATCGTCTCCGGCGGCCACAACGACCGCCGCACCAGGGCCGACAGGGTCAACAGGGCCGCCAAACGCCTGCTGGAGCTGGTCCACACCCGCTGGCCGCACACCAGGGTCGTGGTGATCGGGCCCATCTGGATGACGCGGGCCCCCCGCTGGGCCCACCGGGTCAGGGACGCCATCGCGATCGCCGCCGACGAGGAGGAGGCGACCTTCCTGGATCCGCTCGGCGAGCGCTGGAGCCGCAGGCTGGTCCTGCCTGACGGCGTCCACCCCACCCCGGCGGGCCACACGTGGCTCGCCCGCTGGCTGGTCACCGCGCTGGCGGGCGGTGGCTCCGGCCACCGCCCGCCGTACGGCTAGGAGATGACGGGGGTGGGCGGGGTGCCGGAGCCGGTCCAGGAGCCGAGGAAGCCGAAGGTGGTCGAGCCGCCGGCGGGGACGGTGCCGTTCCAGGCGGCGTTGGTGAAGGTGAAGGTCGGTGGGGTGGCCGAGAGGGTGGAGTTCCAGGACTGGGGGACGGTGACGCCCGAGGGATAGGTGAGGGTGGTCTTCCAGGTGGTGACGGCGGCGGTGCAGGTGACGGTGACCTCGCCCTGGAATCCGCCCTGCCAGGAGTTGACCGTCTTGTAGGTGGCGGCGCAGGCACCGCCGGGCTGCCCGGCGGAGGTGGTGAAGGCCGCGGTCCCGGAGGCGGTGGAGAGGTTGCCCGCGGCGTCGCGGGCGACGATGTGGACGGTGTAGGCGGTCTGCGGGCTGAGGCCGGTCAGGGTGAGGGAGTTGCTCGCCGAGGAGCCGAGCTTGGCGGTGCCGGAGTAGACGTCGTAGCCGGTGACCGCGCGGTTGTCGGTCGAGGCGGTCCAGGTCAGCTTGGCGCCGGTGGCGGTGATGGCCGACACGGCGGGTGTGCCCGGCGCCGTCGGCGGCGTGGTGTCGGGTGGGGTGCCACCACCGGCCAGGGCGTCGTGGACCGCCGTGTAGGCGGGCTTGGGGTTGTAGCTCTCGTCGTAGATCAGGGCCGCGCCCTGGCCGGGGAAGGTGTCGGGGACCCAGGAGTATCTGTCGGTGAAGCCCCAGATCGTGATGCCGGAGCACCGGCTCACCGCGAGACAGGCGTTGACCATGTTCGTGTAGTAGGTGGCCTGCTGGGCGTCCTTCGCCGGGTCGCGGGGAGTCTGCAGCCGGATGTCGAGCTCGGTGACCCTGACCTCCACGCCGAGGTCGGCGAAGCGCTGCATGTTCTGCTGGACCTGGCCGGGGAAGCCGTACTGGATCGCCAGGTGGCTCTGGAGGCCCACGCAGTCGACCGGCACGTTCTGCGCCCGCAGCGACTTCACCAGGTTGTACATCGCCGTGCTCTTGGCGTTGACGCCCTCGACGTTGTAGTCGTTGATGCAGAGCCTGGCGTCGGGGTCGGCGGCACGGGCGGCCCGGAAGGCGTCGGCGATGTAGCCGTCACCCAGTTTCTGGTACCAGAACGAGTTGCGCATGTTGCCGCTGTCGTCGAAGACCTCGTTCACGACGTCCCAGGAGACGACGGCCGGGTTGGCGGCGTAGCGGCCGGCGACCTGGGCGATGTGGTTGCGCATCGCCGAGCGCAGGGCGTCGGCGCCGAGGTTCTGCACCCAGTTCGGCGTCTGGCTGTGCCAGACCAGCGTGTGCCCGTGCACCTGCTGGCCGTTCTGCGTGGCGAAGTCGACGATCGCGTCCGCCGCGGACCAGCTGAACTGGTTCTGGCTCGGTTCGGTGGCGTCCCACTTCATGGCGTTCTCCGCCGTGATCTGGTTGAACTCGGCGCCCGCGATGGTGCGGTAGGCCGCCTCGCCGGCAAGGGGAGAGGTGGCGAGCGCGGCGCCGATGAACTTGCCGCGCGCCGCGGCGTGGTCGCGCAGGGAGTCGGCGGCGTGGGCCGGGGCGGCGGGGAGCAGGGCCGCGATGATCGGGAGTACGGCGAGCGCCCCGGTGGAGATCGCTCTGCAGAGGCTGGGCATGGGATTCCTCTCTCGTGCCGGTCGTGCTGGTCGTGCTGATCGGCAGGGCGGATAGAAATTTGCGGCTATCCATCGAAAGTTTCAACGGCGGGCCCAGAGAAGGGGGTACGGCCCGCGAGCCGTACCCCCTCCGGGGGAATCAGGAGATGACGGGGGTGGGCGGGGTGCCGGAGCCGGTCCAGGAGCCGATGAAGCCGAAGGTGGTCGAGCCGCCGGCGGGGACGGTGCCGTTCCAGGCGGCGTTGGTGAAGGTGAAGGTCGGTGGGGTGGCCGAGAGGGTGGAGCTCCACGACTGGGGGACGGTGACGCCCGCGGGGTAGGTGAGGGTGGTCTTCCAGGTGGTGACGGCGGCGGTGCAGGTGACGGTGACCTCGCCCTGGAATCCGCCCTGCCAGGAGTTGACCGTCTTGTAGGTGGCGGCGCAGCCGCTCGGCGGGGTCGCGGTCGTCGTGAACGACGTGCTGTCGGAGGCGGTGGAGAGGTTGCCCGCGGCGTCGCGGGCGACGGCGTGGACGGTGTAGGCGGTCTGCGGGCTGAGGCCGGTCAGGGTGAGGGAGTTGCTCGCCGAGGAGCCGAGCTTGGCGGTGCCGGAGTAGACGTCGTAGCCGGTGACCGCGCGGTTGTCGGTCGAGGCGGTCCAGGTCAGCTTGGCGCCGGTGGCGGTGACGTCGGAGACGGCGGGCTTGCCGGGCCTGGTGGGCTTCTCGGTGTCGGGAGTGCCGCCGCCACCGTAGATCGCGGCCTCGACGGAGGTCTGGGCGATGCCGTTCGGGCCGTTGAAGAGCCGCTGGCCCCAGGTGGTCAGGCCGGCCGCGTTGAAGTTGGTCACCTGGTCGAGGTATTCGACGCCGCCGCCGTTGCCGCTCCAGGACCAGCCGAGGTACCCCACGCCCCGGGCCTGCGCCTGGGCCATGATCGTGTCCTCGTCCGGGTCGCCGTCGGAGTGGTTGAACCCGAACTCGCCGATCACCAGGGGCAGCCCGGCGGTCTGGAACCGCTGGAGGTAGTCGGTGATCTCGGCGGACGTGTCGAACACGCCGTACATGTGGACGGAGAAGACCGTGTTGCGCTGCGGGTCGGCGGCGAAGACCGCGGCCGCGTTGTCGCGCATGGTGAAGCCCCAGTCCTGGCCCCAGTTGGGCGCGTCCACCATGATCAGGTGCTGGAAGCCGGCGCCGCGCAGCCGGGTGATCGCGGCGGAGGTGGCCTGGGTCCAGCCCGGGGTGGTGGCGTTGTTGCCGAAGGGCTCGTTGCCGATGTTGAGGACGACGTAGTCCTCCTGGCCGGCGAGCGCGCTCTTCACGCTGATCCAGTAGTCGACCGCCTGATCGAGGGTGTAGGCGCCGCTCTGCTCGCCGTACCCGGTGGTGTCGTGGTTCTCCAGCACGCAGATGAGCTTGTTCTGCTTGCACAGCGAGACGACGTTCGCCACGTCGGCGGCGCCGTTGGCGGTCCAGCGCCCGCCGCTCAGCACCACGCGCACCGTGTTCGCGCCGAGGGACTTGATGCCGGCGAACGACGCGGTCTGGGTCGGGTACCAGGTGTGGGCATGGCTGGTGCCGCGCATTACGAACGTGGCGCCGCCCGCCTCAAGGATCTTCGTGCCGCTCACGTGGAGGCCGGTGGCGGCGTGGGCGGACGGCATCGAGACGGAGAACGGCAGGAAGAACGACAGGAGGAGCGCGACGAGTGCCGCGAGTCGTGTTCTCATGATCTACCTCGGTTGGGGGATGGCCGGCCGGGCGGAGGGGGCCGTCGCTCCCGGCCGGGGAGCGGAGGCGCCGCGCTCGCGGTCTCGGGCCGGAGACCTGGAGCGTCGCGCCGGGGGTGCCGCGCCAGAGGTGGAGACCCCGGGCGCGGTGCCGTGCGGGGGGTCAGCTCGCGGTGCAGGCCACCGGGGCGGGGACGCCGTTGGTGCCGTTCTGGCTCGAGGTGAAACCGAAGGCCGTCGAGGCGTTGGGGGCCAGGCCGCCGTTCCAGCCCACGTTCCTGACCGACACGTCCGCTCCCGTCTGGGTGTGCGTGCCGTTCCAGAGCTGGCTGACCGTCTGCCCGTCGGGGAACCTCCAGGTCACGGTCCAGCCGCTGATGGCCGAGGCGCCCTCGTTCCTGACGGTCACCTCCGCCTGGAAGGCGCCCTGCCAGGAGTTGGTCACCTTGTAGGCGGCGGTGCAGCCGCCGGCCGGGGCCTGGGCCGTGGTGAAGGCGGTGCTCTCGGAGGCCGCCGAGGAGTTGCCCGCCGCGTCCCTGGCCACCACGTGGATGGTGTAGGCCGTCGCCGGGGTGAGCCCGGTGAGGTCGAAGGCGTTGGACGGGGCGGTCCCGACCTTCGCCGTGCCCCGGTAGACGTCGTAGCCGCTCACGCCGACGTTGTCGGTGGAGGCGGTCCAGGTCAGCCTGGCCGTGCTCCCGGTTATGGCGGAGACGGCCGGTCTGCCGGGCCTGGACGGGGCGACCTCGTCCTCCGTCGGGGGCGGCTCGTCGCCCGGCGGGTTGCCCCAGATCTTCGCCGTGCCCGCGTAGAGCGTCATGTTCGAGACGCGGACCGGGGTCGCGCCGGGAGTGGTGGCGACGTCCTTGTACGACCAGTCGTTGGACGGATCCCACGTGCCCGAGGCGGCGATGCGGAACTGGACCTCGCGCCGGTGCTGCGACTGGCCCGCGGGGGCGATCGACGTGCCGGAGCAGTCGACGGTGACGTAGTAGGTCTTCCCGGACAGCAGGGTCGGCCCGGACGGCGCCTTGCACTGGTTGTAGCTGGAGGTGACGGTGACCTGGCTCGCGGTGGTGTCGCCGTCGAGGGTGAAGTAGTAGCGGAACGAGCCGTTGGTCAGCGGGCGCGCGGGCCACGCGGACTGGTTCCTGACGATCGTCTTGATCTCGGTGAACGTCGGGCCCGAGGCGTTCACCCCGGCCTCCAGGAAGATCTCCGGGCCGTCGGGGGTCTCGGCGGCGGGGAAGCCCGCCGCCGGCGCTCCGCCGTACTCCCTGTAAAGGCGGGCGAGCGCGCCGGTGAAGCCCGCGTTGTAGTCGGTGGCGACCTCGTTCATCACGTAGTCGTCGCGCTTGTCGGTGTACTTGTCGTCGGGGTCGGGCGGGCCGCCGACGAGCGCGCCGTACAGGGTGTGGCGGGTCTCGGCCGGGTTGGTCATCTGGTCGGTCCAGGAGCCGTGCGCGGTGCGGTGGTGCGGGTTCCTCGGCGGGTTGGCGCCGAAGCCGATCATGTAGGAGGAGTTGCGCGGGTTGTCGCCGAGCGCGTAGTTGATCTGCCTGACCGCGAAGTCGTGATACCTCGCCTTACGCGTCGCGTCGGTGATCGCGTCCGAGTGGACCAGCGCCGCGAACGAGGTGTTGGCCGCGTAGCGCAGCGACCCCCACCGGTCCAGTACGGCCTGGCCGCCTGGCGAGTACCTCACCCGCTGCCCGTTGACCCCGACCGTCCAGTAGTCGAGCCAGCGGTTGGCGTCGTCGAGGTACTTCTGCTTGCCGGTCAGCTTGTTCAGCAGCACGTAGGCGCCGTAGGACTTGTCGTCCCACGCGATCGTCCACCGGTAGGACCGGGTCGTGGACTGCGGCTCGGTGCCGAGGCTGTCGTAGTAGCTCTCGGCCTTGGCCAGGTAGGAGGCGTCCTCGGTGGCCCGGTGCAGCCAGATCGCCCCCCAGACCAGCTCGTCGTTGTAGCCGCTCCAGGAGTTGTAGTAACCCTGGGCGTCGGAGATGCACTCGCTGTACTTCTTCCGCACGGTGTCGGCGAAGGCGTAGAGCTGCCTGGCGTGCGTCACCAGCGTGTCGGCGTAGGACGGATCCGTCGGGCGGAAGACGATCGACGAGGCCGCCATCGCCGCCGCGGTCTCCCCGGCGAGGTCCGAGCCGCCGCAGGAAGCGTCGATCTTGTAGGCGGGCCGTTCCATCTGCATCGCCTCGGCCGGCCCCCACCAGGCGTGGTCCTTGCCGCCGTTGCCGACCTGCCCGTAGAGCACGTTCGGCGACGGGTGGGCCTTGACGAAGTAGTCGTTGACGGACCTGAGGTTGTTCAGCAGATGGGTGAGCTGCCCGGAGGAGGCGTAGGCGTCGCGGTACTCCACCGCGCCCCAGGCCAGCATCGTCGCGCTGGCCGCCATCGGCAGGCCGAACTTGACGTGGTCGCCCGCGTCGTACCAGCCGCCGGTCAGGTCGAGCCCGGCGTCCTTGCCGTCGTCGAGCCCGGAGTCCCCGCGCCAGCCGACGCGGTTCCAGCTCGGAAGCCTCCCCGACTGCTGGGCCTCGTAGAACCAGATGGACTTCTGCAGCGCCTCGCCGTAGCTGAACGCGGGCGCCGCCACCCGGGCGGCGGGCGCCGGCGCGGTGGCCTGGGCGGCGGCGGGCACCGGTGTGGCGACCAGGGCCAGCAGGCCGAGCGCCGCCAGGGATCTCTTCATCGAATCTCCTTGAGCGTGGAGACCCCGGGCTTCAGCCATGGGGAGGAAGACAAGAGGGGTGCCTCTCGGAGGTGGTGCTCGGGGCGTGGTGGCAGGTCAGGGGTACCGCCACGCCCCGAGGTCTCGGGGGGTGACCGGCCGGCCGGCTGATCGGCGGGCCGGCCGGTCAGGGGAGTCGGTCAGCCGGTCAGCCGGTCAGGGGAAGAGCCGGCCGTACTCGGCCAGGGCGACGGCCACGTCGACCTGGGCCCAGAACCGGTGGTAGTTGAAGGACGGCACGGGCCCGGTGCCCTTCAGGTAGGCGTCGACCTTCGGCCAGTCCGGGTCGTTCTTGTAGAAGGACCGGATCGACATGAAGGTGGAGCTGGAGTCGATCACGTCGCCGTTGGGCATCTTGCCGGTCCAGCCGGGCGGGACGTAGACCGGGTCGTTGAGGCGGTTGTAGTCGGCCTTGGTCTCGGGCACCGAGACGCCCTTGGCGTCCTGGTTGTTCTTCCAGAGGCCGTCGAGCAGGCCCTTGGCGACGGCCTTGGCCGTGGCGTTGCCCGACTTGGCGGCGTAGTAGGTCAGCACCTTGGCGTAGGAGCCCGCCACGCCGACGTCGCTGGTGTAGTCCCGGATGCTGACGTGCAGCCCGGCGTTGGGCCCCGGGTTGCCCGAGTTCCAGGTGTCGGGCTGGCCGGTCCACACCAGGGTCGAGGGGATCCGGAAGGTCCCGTCGGCGTTGACCGTGGTGTTGTCGGTCGCCCACTTGACCCACTTGTCCAGCACCAGCTTGGCGTCGGCGTTGCCGGTCGCGTAGTAGAGCTCCGCGACCCGCTCCATCGACCAGGCCTGGAAGCCGAACCACTGGTTGGACGGAGGGTCGTGGTAGACCGGCTGCCAGTCGTAGGCCATGCCGTAGAAGGTGGGCAGCGTGGACGGCGGCGCCGCGTAGTGGCCCTGCCAGCTGTTGGTGGCGCCGCCGGCGATCGCGCCCTCGCTCGACTGCAGCCAGCGGTAGAACTCAAGCTGCCGCTTCAGGCTGGTGCTCCAGTCCTGTACGGCGGTCGCCCCCTTGGGCTTGAGCGCGTCCACGCTCGACAGCGCCCAGGCGGCCATCGGGTTCTGGTAGCCGGAGTGGTTGTGGCTGGAGCCGATCCGCCAGGCCCAGCCGGCGGAGGTGTCGTTGGCGCCGCCCCAGGCGTAGTACCAGCTCAGCAGGTAGGCCGAGCTGTCCTTGCCGGTGCCGGCCGGGCACGTGGTGCTCGTGCAGCCCTGCTTCTTGAAGTACTTGTCGTACATCGCGTAGCGCAGGTAGTCGCCCATCTTGGCGGCCTTGGTGACCGAGGAGGCGACCTGCGCCTCCTTGCCCTGCTCCTTGGCCCAGGTGTGCGCCCAGTAGGCCACCTGGACGGCGCGGGCGTCGGCGTCGGGGGCGTTGGTGTACTTCCACTGCTTGGCGTAGCTGCTGTCCCCGGTGAACAGGTCCAGGTAGCCGTTCTTGCCGCCGTGCTTGAAGGTGTCGCAGGAAGGCTGGGGAATGGTCTCGAAGACCGACTCCTCCGGGCCGCGCTGGTAGGTGTTGATGTAGGCGGGCTTGGTGGTGCCGTCGCCGCAGCGGCCGAAGCCGTAGGTGTTGTCCACGTCGAGCAGCCAGTGCATGCCGTACACGTCGTTCGTGCCGTAGGCGGTCTTCAGCTCGTTCGCGATCGGGTCGCTGCCGACCGAGACGCCGCCGTCCAGCTTGGAGGGGTACTGCTTGATGTCGTCCCACTCGCCGGCGTAGGTGGCGGGCTTGGACGGGTTGTAGAAGGAGTTGGTCGGCTGGTCCGCGGTGGCCGGGATGATGTATTTCTCCATCGAGGCCCAGGCGTCGTTGAACCTGCTCCAGTCGCCGGTCACCTTGCCGTAGGCCGCCTCCAGCCACAGGTAGTAGCTGTAGGCCTCGGAGGTGGTCTCGTGCCCGTGGTCCGGCGCCTCGACCATGAAGGTCTCCACCGAGTGGTACGGCACGCCCTGCGGCGAGAAGTAGCCGTTCGCCGGGTCCTTGAGCTTGTTGTACATCGTGGTGAACCGCTTGACGTACTCGTTGTCGCCGCCCGGGGTGTCGTTGTCCACCTCGGTCGCGGTCGCCTTGGCCGGGGTGTGGCCGGTGGCGGTCGAGGTGAACTCCGCGCTGCCCGAGGTCTGGTCGGTGTCCTCGGCGGCGGCGACCCTGACCGTCTGGGCGGTGTTCCAGTTGGCGGGGGTGAAGGTCAGCGACCCGCCCGAGGCGACGGTCAGGTCGGCGTCGCCGCTCGTCCTGGCGGTCGTCACGGTCACGTTCGCGGACGGGGCCTTGGAGAGCTTGACCGACAGGTCCGCGCCGCCGCCCTCGGGCACGGCGAGCGTGGCCGGGGTGAGAAGCACGGCGGGGGCGGAGTTCGCCTGGACGCTGATCCCGACCGGCGCCGAGGTCGTGGCCGAGCCCTTGTCGTCGGTCGCCTTCGCGGTGAGGGAGTAGTCACCGGCGGGTACGGCCGCCCAGCTGTAGGCGTAGGGCGCGGTGGTGTCGGTGCCCAGCAGCGTGGTGCCGTTGAAGAACTCGACCTTGGCGACCGTACCGTCGCCGTCGGCGGCGTCAGCGGTGATGTCCACCGTGGCGGGCGCGGTGAAGGTGGCCCCCGCGACCGGCTTGGTGATCTTCGCGGTGGGGGGCTGGTTGACCGGCCCGGTCCCGCCGCAGGTGGTGCCGTTGATCGTGAAGGCGGCCGGCTTGGGGTTGGCCCCCGACCAGCTGCCGTTGAAGCCGATGCTGGTCGAGGCGCCCGTGGCCAGGTTGCCGTTCCAGTCGAGGTTCCTGGCGGTGACGGCCTGGCCGCTCTGCGACCAGGTGGCGCTCCACCCCTGGGTGACCTTCTGCGCGGCGTCGGGGAAGGTGAAGCCGAGTGTCCAGCCGTTCAGCGGGTCGCCCAGGTTCTTGATCGACACGTTGGCGGTGAAGCCGCCCTGCCAGTCGTTGGTCGCGTAGGTCACCTCGCAGGAGATCGCCGCGACGGCGGGGGAGGCTGCCAGCGCGGTGGTCGTCCCGGCCGCCAGGCTGAGCAGCGCCAGCGCGGCGACCCGTCTCCGGAAGCGTGGGAGCGCTCCCGCTCTGATGGGGAATCGAGGCATTGAAAGGGTCCTCCAGGGTGGACTCGTCGAGAAACCGCTGGTAGAGGCTTCGCGTCGGGTTGAGCAAAGGAGAGAGGGGGTGGGAGCGCTCCCAAATAGGATTCTGGGGGCCGTCCCTTGGATGTCAATGGCATGTGTCCCGGGTTACGCCCACGTTTCACGCGGCACGCCGTCAGGCTGCTGCGATCCGCGCGGGCGGATTCCAGGATCGTGAAACTTTCAGGCCCCCGCGCCTCTACGGCCGAGCGCCTGTTCCCGGGGGCGTGTCCACGGCTGAGTGCCTGCTCTGGAAGGTCGTGTCCACGGCCGAGTGTCTTGCGCCGGGAGGTCGTGTCCACGGCCGAGTGCCTGCTCCAAGGGACCGCGTTCCGTGGCGGCGGCCGTGACGACGGGCGCGCTCGCCTCAGCGCGCCGCCGGCCGGGCGGTCGAGGTGCGGGCCACCAGCCGCGGCGCGAACACATGGTCCACATGCGGTGCGTGGTAGCCCTGCAGCCGCTGCCACATCGCCGTGGCCACGGCGGACGCCATCTGCTCGATCGGCTGCTGCACGGTCGTCAGCGGCGGGTCGCCGTGCGCGGCCAGGTAGGAATCGTCATATCCGACAACCGATACGTCGCCGGGCACGCGGAGCCCCGCCTCGCGCACCGCCGCGACCGCCCCCAGCGCCATCAGATCGCTCCCTGCGATCACCGCCGTGGCCCCCGCGGCCAGCAGCCGGCGGGCCGCCGCGTGCCCACCGGTGAGCGAGTAGTCCGACTCTACGTGGAGGGCGTCGATCACCGAGCCGAACGACCTGCGCATCTCGCGACGGTAGCCCGTCAACCGGTTCTGCGAGGGCCGGAGGTAGCCCTGCCCACCCGCCAGCCCGATCCGCACGTGCCCCAGCTCGCGCAGGTGCGCCACCGCCATCGCCGCGCCTGCCGCCTCGTCCGTCGTGACGGTCGAGACCGGCAGGTCGGGCACGTGCCCGCCGACCAGCACCATGGGAATGCGCCGCTGGTAGAGCTGCCAGTAGAACCCGTGGTCGGCCGTGGGATTGGCATGCCGCCCCGAGATGAGCACCAGCCCCTGGATGCCCCGCCGTACCAGGGTGGAGATGTAGTCCAGCTCGGTCGGTCCCTTCGCGGTCGAGCTGCCGATCAGCGCGGTGACGCCGTGCCCGCCCAGCTTGGCCTCGATCGCCCCGGCCAGCACGGGGAAGATCGGGTTGTCCAGCTCGGGGACGATGATCCCGACGAACGGCTCGGCGACGGGTGCCGGGGCGACCAGGGCATGCTCTCGCATACCCTGCAGAACCTTGGCCCGCAGCTCCTCGGACACGCCAGGCCTGTCGTTGAGCACCCGGCTGACCGTCGCGGCGCTCACTCCCACGAGGGAGGCGATCGCGCGGACTGAAGGTCGAGGCATTGGGGGGACCCTTCGGGAAACCATTGAAACATGTTGCGAGATGTTGCGACGCCGTTTCGGCGGATCCTAGGCTCGCGGACACATCGAACCACGTGAACAGCATGTTTCGGAGCAATAACAGCATGGGCTATCGAGAAACACTCTGCAACACTTGGGCGCACCACGACGGCTCGCCGCTGTACGTCGCCGACCCCACGCCGGGCCTCGGCGACCGGGTCGAGCTGTCCGTGCGCACCGCTGATGCCCTCGGCGTCCGCCGGGTGTACGTCCGCACCGCCCCCGACGGCGAGCCCCGTTTCGCCGAGGCGTCGATCGACAGAGCGAGCGGCTCCGAGACGTGGTGGCGCTGCGGCGTCGAGATGGTCAACCCCGAGTGCGGCTACCGCTTCCTGCTGCACACCGCCAAGGGCCCGCTCTGGCTGACCGCGGCCGGGCTCTCGGCCCTGGACGTGCCGGACACCACTGACTTCACGCTGACCACCCACCCCGCGCCGCCCTCGTGGGCCGCCGGCTCGGTGATCTACCAGATCTTCCCCGACCGCTTCGCCCGCTCGGGGCGGATCGCCGGTCCCGTGCCCGGCTGGGTACGGCAGGCCGAGTGGGACGACCCGATCCCGTGGGGCAGCCCGCACGCGCTGCAGCAGCTCTACGGCGGCGACCTGTGGGGCGTGACCGAGCGCCTGGACCACATCGCCGAGCTGGGCGCGGACCTCCTCTACCTGACGCCGTTCTTCCCCTCCCGGTCCAACCACCGCTACGACGCGACCACCTTCGAGCGGGTGGACCCGCTGCTCGGCGGCGACGAGGCGCTGCGCGCGCTGACCGGAGCCGCGCACGCGCGCGGCATGCGCGTGATCGGCGACATCACGCTCAACCACTCCGGAGACGGGCACGAGTGGTTCGCCCCGGAGAGCGCGGTGCGTGACGACTTCTACTACGTCGACGGCGACGACTACGCGACGTTCGCCGGGGTGAGGACGCTGCCCAAGTTCGACCACCGCTCGGCGGAGCTGCGCCACCGGCTCTACGAAGGCCCGCAGTCGGTGATCGCCCGCTACCTGGAGGAGTTCGGCCTCGACGGCTGGCGGGTGGACGTCGCCCAGTCAGCGGGACGGCACGGCGGGATCGAGCTGAACGACCAGGTGGCCGCGCTCACCCGGGCGACGATGTCGGGACACGACGCGCTGCTGCTCGCCGAGCACCAGTTCGACGCCTCGCGGGCGCTGCGCGGCACCGGCTGGCACGGAACCATGTCATACGCGGGCTTCGCCCGTCCGGTCTGGTCGTGGCTGGCACGGGAACGTTCCACCGAGTTCTGGGGCGTGCCCGGGCCGATCCCCCACTACGGCGGGGCGGACCTGGCCGAGGTGATGCGCCGCTATTCGGCGCTCATCCCGTGGCGGGCCTACACGCACAACCTCACGCTGCTCGACTCGCACGACACGGCCAGGTTCCGCTCGATCGCCGGGCGCGACCACCAGCACCTCGGCGCCGCCCTGCTGTTCACGCTGCCGGGCCTGCCGATGGTCTTCGCCGGGGACGAGGTCGGCGTCGAGGGCGTGCACCTGGAGGACGGCCGCCGCCCCTTCCCCTGGGACAGGGCCCGCTGGGACCAGGGCACCTACCAGGTCTACCGCGATCTGGTACGGCTGCGCCGCTCGCACGAGGCGCTGCGCACGGGCGGCCTGCGCTGGCTGCACGTGGACGACGACACCGTCGTCTACGAGCGGGCGGCTCCGGGGCAGACCCTGCTCGTGCAGGTCAGCCGGGCCTCCCACACGCCCATCGCCGCCCCCGTCGCCGGGGCCAGCCTCACCGGCGGGCCCTCGCTCCGGCCCGGCCTGCCCATGCCCGCCGACGGGCCCGCCTTCCACGTCTGGGAGCTCGAAGCGTGATCGACATCCTGCGAGGCGTCCGTTCCGCCGCCCTCGGCAACTCCCGTGACGTCTTCGTCTACTCGCCGCCCGGCTATGACCCCGCCGCCGGGCCGTACCCCGTGGTCTACCTCCACGACGGCCAGCACGTGTTCGCCGGGGCCGGGCTTGAGCCGAGCTGGCGGCTCGACGAGACGCTGGACGAGCTGATCGGCGGCGGCGCGCTGCCGCCGCTGGTCGCGGTCGGGGTGTCCAACGCCGGTGACGAGCGCGGCGCGGAGTACTCCCACGCCGTGCCCTACCCCCGCGACCCTCGCGGCCTGTCCAAGGGCGAGCTGTACGAGCGGTTCCTCATCGAGGAGCTGATGCCGCTCATCCGGTCCCGGTACGCGGTGACCGGCTCCGCCGGGAGCACCGCCGTCATGGGCTCGTCGATGGGCGGGCTGGTCAGCTACCACCTGGCCTTCCGGCGTCCCGACGTGTTCGGGCTGGCGGCGATCCTCTCGCCGTTCCTGGTGTTCGTCGACCCCGAGACGCTCACGGAGACGCCCGTCTACCGGCGCTTCACCGAGCGCGGGCCCGGCCGGGTATGGGTCGACATCGGCGGGATGGAGGGGTTGATCACGGTCCGCCATGCCCGTGAGCTCGCCGCGCAGCTCGTCGGGCTCGGGTACGCGCCCGATACGGAGCTGCGCTACCGGCACGAGCCGGACGCGCCGCACCACGAGAGCGCGTGGCAGGCGCGGGCGGCCAGCGCGCTGCTGCACCTGTTCGGGGCCGAAGGGCCGCCGGTCGAGCTCACCGCCGCCCCCGAGGCGCTGAGGGCCGGCGTGGGTGAGGCGATCGACGCCGCGCCCGTCGCCGTGCGCGCGGACGGCTGCGTCTACTCGGCGCTCAGCGCCCAGGTGGCCTGGCACCCCGAGCACCGGCTCAAGCACGCGGGTACCGCACTGCTCACGGCGACCGATCCCGGTACCGCCGAGGTCACGGCCACCGTGGGCGCGCTCACGGCACGCCGGGTGATCACCGTCGTGGACGGCGGGCCGACCGCGACGCTCGACGTCACCGTCGTCACCCCGCCCGGCACCCCCGAGGGGGACACCGTCTACTTCTCCGGCCTCGTCACCACCCGCGTCGCCCCCGGCGTCCACCACGGCCGGTGGCGGCTGCCCCGGGGGCTCGGGCTCAACGGCACCGTCGGCAGGGGCTGGCGCTGCGACGGGCTGGACGCGGACGGCCTCCCGATCCGCGGGCCGCTCAGGCACGACGCCGACCGCAGCCTGTCCGTCAGGGTCGAAGGCTGGAGCGATCCGGAGCGGGACGACCCGCACAAGGGCTCGGACCCCGCGGACGATCCGGAGCGGGACGGCCCGCACAGGGGCTCGGACCTCGCTGACGGGCCCGGCATGCCCGGCCCGGACTCCCAGACCGACACCCCCCACTCCGGCTCATGAGGAGGACCCCGATGCGCACCACAGTTCTGACCCTGGCAGGTCTCACGCTCCTGGCCGCCGGATGCGGCGCCGCGGCCGACCAGACCGGCCGGTCCGGCCGGCCCGCTCAGGCGTCCGGGTCCGCGCAGGCCACCGCGACGCTCACCGTCTGGGCCGACGACAGCCGGGCCAAGCCGCTCCAGGACATCGCCTCGGTGTTCGAGCGGGACCGCGGCGTCAAGGTCAAGATCGTTCAGAAGGGCATGGGCGGTCTCCGCGACGACTTCGTCTCCCAGGCGCCGACGGGGCAGGGGCCTGACATGATCGTCGGCCCGCACGACTGGCTCGGCAAGCTCGTCCAGAACGGCGTCGTCGCGCCGGTCGACCTCGCCGCCACGGCGTCGCGGTTCCCGAAGATCGCGCTCGACGCCATGCGTTACGAGGGCCAGACGTACGGCCTGCCGTACAGCGTCGAGAGCGTCGCGCTCCTGCGCAACATGAAGCTCGCCCCCGAGCGTCCCGTGACGTTCGACGAGCTGGTGGCGACGGGCAGGAAGCTGGTGCGGGAGGGGAAGGCGACGTTCCCCGTCGGCCTGCCCGTCGACCCCAAGGCCGGCTCGCCGTACCATCTCTACCCGCTGCAGACCTCCTTCGGCTCCTCCGTGTTCGACGGCGGCGAGCTGGCGATCGACAACCCCGGAGGCCTGAAGTTCGCCGCCTACCTCAGGCGGCTCGCCGAGGCCAAGGTGATCTCCACCTCGCTGAGCGGTGAGATCGCGACCAACGCCTTCCGCGAGGGCAGGACGCCCTACCTGATCACCGGGCCGTGGGACGCGCCCGCGCTCGCGAAGGCCGGGGTGCCGTTCGCGGTCGAGCCGGTCCCGCCCGCGGGTCCGGAGCCGGCCAGGCCCTTCGTCGGCGTCCAGGGCTTCTACGTCAGCGCGAAGTCGGCCAACCCGATCCTCGCCAACGACTTCCTGCTCAACTACCTGGCCACCCCCGAGGCGCAGCGCGCGCTGTACGCGGCGGGTGGCCGGCCTCCGGCGATGACGTCGGTGCGCGAGGAGCTCCGCGGCGACCTGGTGATGTCCGGCTTCGCCAAGGCGACGCTGACCGGTGAGCCCGCGCCGAACGTGCCGGCCATGGACGCGGTCTGGGGCGACTGGGGGCTGTCGCAGCTCGCCGTCATCACCGGCGACGGCGACCCGGCCAAGCTGACCGGGGACGCCGCCGACCGCATCCGCGCGAAGATCGCGAACTGACCGATGGCACGTTCTCTCAGCGGCGGGGTGGCGGCCAAGCTGGCCGTCCTCGGCGTGGTCGACGCGTTCGCGGTCTACGGGCTGGTGGCGCTGGGCGGCCGGCGGTCGTGGTGGCTGTTCGCCGCGATGCTCGCGGGCACGGTCGCGATCAACGTCATCTACCTGGGCAGCAGGCGGGTCCCGGCGAAATACCTCGCGCCGGGGGTGATCCTGCTGCTCGTCTACCAGGTGTACGTCGTCCTGTACACCGGCTACGCCGCGTTCACGAACTACGGCGACGGGCACAACGGCACCAAACAGGACGCCGTCGCGGCGATCCTGGCCGCCAGCGAGACCAGGGTCCCCGGCTCCGTCGCACAGCCGATCAGGGTGGTCGAGCGGGGCGGAGAGCTCGGCTTCCTGGTGAACGGGCCGGGCGGCGCCCGGGTCGGCTCCGCCGTACGGCCGCTGGAGCCGGTCGCGGCCACGGGCGGTGACGCCTCGGGCGGCGTGGGGGCCGGCGGGTGGCGGACGCTGACCTACAGCGAGATCGTCGCGAGGCAGGCCGAGATCACCGCGTTGCGCGTGCCCGTCCCCGGCGAGGGAAGCCTGCGCACGTCCGACGCGGTGACCGCCGCGCCGTACCGCTCGACGCTCAGCTACGACGGACGCGCCGACACGGTCACCGATCCGCGCACCGGCGTGGTCTACCGCGACGACGGCCACGGCCGGTTCGCGGCACCGGGCGGCGCGGTGCTCAGCCCGGGGTGGAAGGTGTTCGTCGGGTTCGAGAACTTCCTCACCGTGCTGACGGACCCGGGGATCAGGGCGCCGTTCCTCGGCGTCCTCGTCTGGACCTTCGCCTTCGCCGCGCTCTCCGTCGGGCTGACCTTCGCCATCGGGCTCGGCCTGGCCCTGGTGCTGGGCCGGCCGGAGCTGCGCGGGCTGCGGGCCTATCGCTCGCTGCTGGTCCTGCCCTACGCCTTCCCCGCCTTCATGGCCGCCCTCCTCTGGCAGGGCCTGCTCAACCCCGACCACGGCTTCCTCAACGCCGTGCTGCTCGGCGGCGGCCACGTGCCGTGGCTCACCGACCCCTGGCTGGCCAAGCTCAGCGTGCTGGCCGTCAACGTCTGGATCGGCTTCCCCTACATGTTCCTCATCTGCACCGGCGCGCTGCAGGCCATCCCGCCCGCGCTCACCGAGGCCGCGCAGATCGACGGCGCCGGCCCGTGGCGGGTGCTGCGTGAGATCAAGCTGCCGATACTGCTGGCCTCGGTCACACCGGTGCTGGTCGCGACCTTCGCGTTCAACTTCAACAACTTCAACGTGATCTACATGCTCACCGGCGGCGGCCCCCGGGACCCCCGGTCGCCCGTCGACGTCGGCTCGACCGACCTGCTCATCTCGCTGGTCTACAAGCTGGCCTTCGGCGGCAGCGCCCGGAACTACGGGCTGGCATGCGCGGTCTCCATCCTCATCTTCGCCGTCATCGCGGCGATCTCGCTCGTCGGATTCCGCAGGGCTCGAAGGCTGGAGGCGAACTGAGATGGGCCACTGGTTCCTCAGGTACGGCTGGCGCCACCTCGTCGGAGCCGCCGCCGTCGTCGTGGCGCTGTTCCCGCTGGTCTTCGTGGCCGCCGCCTCGGTCAACCCGAGCGGCACGCTGACCGGGTCCAACGACCTGTTCGCCGACCCGACGGCGGCCCACTACCGGACCCTCTTCACCGACCCGCTGCATCCGTTCGGGAGCTGGTTCGCCAACTCGATGGCCGTCGGCGTGACCACGGCGGCCGGGTCGGTCTTTCTCGGCGCCTGCGCGGCCTACGCCTTCTCCCGTTTCCGGTTCAGGGGCCGCAGGGCCGGGCTGCTCGGGCTCGTGTTCGTCCAGCTCTTCCCGCAGCTCCTCGCCTACGTGGCGATCTTCCTGCTGCTGTCGGAGCTCAAGGACGTCTTCCCCGCGATCGGCCTCGGCAGCAGGCTCGGTCTCGTCATGGTCTACCTGGGTGGCGCGCTCGGCGTGAACACCTACCTGATGAAGGGCTTCTTCGACACGGTGCCGAAGGAGCTGGACGAGTCCGCGCAGATCGACGGGGCCTCGCACGCTCAGGTCTTCTTCCGTGTGCTGCTGCCGCTGGTCGCGCCGATCCTCGTCGTCGTCGCGCTGTTCTCGTTCGTGGCGACGCTCAACGACTTCGTCATCGCCGGCCTGGTGCTGACCGACCCCGACCAGCAGACGCTCGCGGTCGGCCTGTACCAGCTCGTCTCTTACAAGCTCGGCCAGAACTGGGGGGTGTTCGCCGCGGGCGCGCTGATCGGCGCGCTGCCGGTGCTCGTGCTCTTCCAGTTCCTGCAGCGCTTCATCGTCGGCGGGCTGACCAGCGGGGCGGTCAAGAGCTGACCGGCTTCCAGCCGCCTCCGTCTCCCGCGACCGGAAACCGGTCACGGGAGACGGGGAGCCGGTGGCCAGGGGCCGGCGCCCAGAGATCGGCCGAGCCGGCGTTCGGCGGTGACGTGACGGGCTGCCCGCCGGCACCCCGGACGCCGGGGGGTGTCCCCCTCCTCCCCGTCAGCCGGTGAGCGCCATCGCCACGAGCCCGAGCTGCGACTCCAGCGCCCGGCGCAACTCGTCGGACAGGGAGCCCTCGCGGTGCCGGTCGGCGATCTTCCCCCGGACCGGGGTGAGGTCGCGTGAGCAGCAGACGCTGCCGGCCAGCACCTGCCGCAGGTCCAGCGCCACGTCGGGCCGGATCCCGCCCCGGTCCTCGCCCTCGGCGAGCAGCGCGTTGAAGCCCCGCACGCTCTGGCCGAGGGTGGGCACCGATGACCGGGCCATCTTCACCACGGGGGGCGTCCGTGGCGCGTTCTCCGTCCGGACGGCCCGCGGATCGGGCCGGCCGCGGCCGGTCTCGCGGGTCGCGACCGGCCGGGGGCGTGTGGTGGGGGCGATGGGCGTGGCGCGTGTGGTGGGCGTGGCGGCCGGTGCGGTGCCGAGGCCGGGATCCGGCCGGCCCGGGACGGGACCGAGGGGCGTGACGGGGGCCGGCCGGGCCGTGGCGGTGCCGAGGGCCGTGGTGGGGGACGGGCGCCGCTCCGGGGCGGCGGTGACCTGGTGCCACACCAGCGCCCCGGCGACCAGCGCGGCGGCCGTCGCGACCACCGTCCAGCGCATGGCCACGGCGCCCGGGACCGTACGGGCTCCGGCCAGGGCCGCGGTGAGGCCGTCGGCCAGCTCCTGAGCCTTCGGCCGGTCCTCAGGCCCGTGCGACAGGCAGTCCCGGCAGAGCGCGGCGACCTCGGAGGGCAGTCCCGGGGCGCAGGCGGCGGGCGGCGGTCCCACCCGCCGGACGTTCTCGATCTCCTCCCAGGTCCGTTCCGGGTACGGCGTGCCGCCGGTGAGCATCTCGAAGAGCAGCACGCCGAGCGCGTAGACGTCGCTCGCCGGGGCGGCGGTCATGCCGGTCAGCCGTTCGGGGGCGACGTAGGGAGGCGTGCCGTAGTCGGAGGCGCGGTCCTCGTCCTCCTCCCCGATGAACGCCGCGATGCCGAAGTCGAGCAGCTTGGCGCCGTCCGCGGTCAGCAGCACGTTCTCGGCGGTGACGTCCCGGTGGACGATGCCCCGCCCGTGGGCGGCGGCCAGCACGTTGGCCAGCCGGGCGGCGATCAGGGCCGCCTCCGCCCACGGCAGCGGGCCCGCCGAGATCCGGTCGGAGAGCGGGCGCCCCTCAAGCAGCCGCATCACCACGTAGGCGGCGAGCCGGCCGTGCGAGGTCACCGTCTCGCCGTAGTCGTAGACCTCGATCGCGTCGGGATGGATGAGCCGCGCGGTGGCGCGGGCCTCACGGCGCATGAGCTCGCGGCCCCCCCGGTCGGCGCCGAACTCGCCGTCCAGCAGCTTGACCGCGACCAGCCGCTGCAGGGACTGGTCGAAGGCCCGCCAGATGACGCTCATGCCGCCCCGCGCGATCGGTTCGAGCAGCAGGTATCTGCGGGTGAGCACCTCTCCCGCGCGGAGTCCGCCGGGCTCAGGCGGACTCACGGACCACCAGCTCGGTGGGGAGCATCGGGTTGTTCCTCACGGTGTCGGCCGAGGTCATGGAGAGCAGCAGCAGCCGGGTGGCGAGCGCGGCGAACTCCTCCACGGGCTGGCGGACGGTGGTGAGCGCGGGAGAGATCCGCCGGGCGATGGGGGCGTCGTCGAAGCCGATCACCGCCACGTCCTCGGGCACCCGGCGGCCGGTGCGGCGCAGGGTCTGTACGGCCGCCGCGGCCATCACGTCGGAGGCGGCGAACACGGCGTCGACGTGCGGCATCCGGCGCAGCAGCCACTGCATGCCGTGCACCCCCGAGGAGTGGGTGAAGTCGCCGTAGGCCACCGGCACGCCGGTCATCCCGGCCAGGGCGAGCGTCTGCACGAAGCCGTCGAGCCGGTCCCGCGACGCGGGCAGGCCGGGCGGTCCCGCGATGACGCCGACGGCTCGCCGGCCGCCGAGGAGGAAGTGCTCGGCCGCCTGCCTGCCACCGTCGCGGTTGTCCATGTCGACGTGCGGGAGGTCGATGCCGTCCGGCGGGCGGCCCGCGCTCCGCACGGGGATGCCGGACGCGGCCAGGGTCACCGCGAGGGGATGCCGATCCCGCGCGCCGACCAGCAGGACGCCGTCGACCCCTCCGGCGACGAGCGGTGGCGTGGCGATGGTGGAGGTGGCGGCGGTGGCCGTCATCACCGCCAGCGGCACGCCGTGGCCGGTGAGCACCTCCTCCACCGTGGTGATCATCCGCGCGTAGAAGGGCTCGGTGAAGAGCCGGTGTGCGGGCTCGCAGACCACGACGGCCACGACCTGGTCGGATCGGCGCCCGGCCCCGCCCCGGGGCGCGCGGTGCCGTACGTAACCGAGACGCGAGATCGCGTCGTGCACCTGCCTGCGGGTCGATGTGCTGACCCTGACCGAACCGGTGAGTACCCGGGAGGCGGTGGCGGGGGAGACCCCTGCTTCCGCCGCGACCTGGGCAAGTGTGGGTAGATCAGACATAACTTCCTCCACACCAAGATTCCGCACAGGTGGGAGCGCTCCCAGTGAACGTAGCATTGTTTCGGAAGTGTCAAAAGATGTTTCCGAAAAATCACCAGATGTATGTCAAATTTGCCTTACAGCCTGTCAGAGGCGAGCACCGACATCATGATCGAGTGGTGCCACTCGCCGTCCCGGCGCAGGACGTCGCGGCGCACGCCCTCCTCGACGAACCCCACCTTGCGGTACACGTGGAGGGCCCGCTCGTTGAACTCGAAGACCTCCAGGCCGACCCGGTGGAGCTCGGTGGTGGCGAAGACGTGGTCGAGCACCAGCCGGATCGCCTCGGTGCCGTAGCCCTTGCCGAACGCGCGCGGGCCGATCAGGGCGATGCGCAGGTTGCAGGACAGGTTGTGCGGGTCGAGCTCGTTGAGCACCACCTCGCCGACGTAGGCGTCGTCCCCCGCGGTGCAGATCGCCAGGTCCAGCCGGTCGTCGTGGTCGCCGCGCGAGCCGTACCAGATCTTGGCCGCCTCGCGGTCGATCTTCCCCTGGGAGCCGGTGAGCCGCATGGTCTCCGGGTCGTTGACGAGCTCCCAGAGGCCGTCGACGTGCTCGGGGCCGACGGGGCGGAGCGTCACGCGCTCGCCGGACAGGGTGGGCTTGTTCGCGAACATCACCCGGAGTGTCTATCCGCCCGGCTGGGTGCGGGCAAGTCGATTACCCCCGCCGGAGGCCCTACCAGGGACCGTAGGGGCCCTGGTTGCCGCCCTTGCCGACCTCGCGCACGGCGGGCCGCACGTCCGCCAGATAGATGGCCGAGGCGATGACGGACGCGATCGTGAAGATGCTCAGCACGTTGAGGTACTGCACCGCCGCGGCGAACCCGAACAGCGCCGCCAGGCCGAGGATGACCAGCCAGAGCTTCTTGCTCTGCTTGCCGGTGACCGCGAACGCCTGCGCCGGGGTCCGCAGAGCGTGCACCAGAGCCCAGGCCGACAGGGCGAAGACGCCGATGGCCAGGACCCAGAAGATCAGGTCCAGAACGCCGTGGATCTGGATCATCGTCTCTCCCAAACGCTCGCTTCACTGGTGTCTGCCAGCCTAATGCCGAAACCACCCGCCGCGTCGTCCCTGGCCCCGTATGCGCTCGCCGTACGGCGGCGGCGCGGAGGAAACGGCGGCGTACCAGGGGGAACGGCGGTGTCGCAGGGGGAATCGGAAGAACGGCGCGCCCGCGCCGGGGGCGCTGCGATCATGTCGACATGACACAGAATGTTCCGGACGGCGGCAGAAGACTGACCCGGCGGGAGATCTCCGACGCCGTCGGCGACCTGGGATGGCGCTACGTCCTGGGCCTCGTGCGCGCGTCGGTGCCCGTGACGTCGCTGTCCCAGGCGGCCGACGTCGCCGCGCGCGTGGCGGCCGTGGCCGGTGACGACGGCGACGGAAGCCTGTCGATGGACGCCCGCCGTGACCGGCTGGTCCTCAGCCTCCAGTCGTCGGCCACCGGCCTGGTGACGCCGCTGGAGATCGGGCTCGCCCGCCGGATCTCCGCGGCCGTGGGCGAGCTCGGGCTGCGCACCGACGCCGGAGCCGGCGGCCGGGAGTCGCGGTCGGACCAGGTCCTTGAGATCGCGATCGACGCGCTCGACATCGCCGCGATCCGCCCGTTCTGGAAGGCGGTGCTGGGCTACGCCGACGAGGCCGGCGCCTGCGGCGCCGAGGACCCGCTCATCGATCCCGTCGGCCAGGGACCGGCGATCTGGTTCCAGCAGATGGATGCGCCGCGACCGCAGCGCAACCGGATCCATTTCGACATCTCGGTCCCGCACGACGAGGCGCCCCACCGCATCGCGGCCGCGCTGGCCGCGGGCGGGGTGCTGCTGTCGGACGTCCAGGCGCCCGCCTTCTGGGTGCTGGCGGACGTGGAGGGCAACGAGGCGTGCGTCACGACCTGGCAGGGCAGGGACTGACCCCGCGAAGGGCGGGAGCCGTCCCGCGGACGGCGCCGGGACCGTGAGGTGCGCCGAGCCTCCCGGCGGAGGCTCGGCGCGGACGGTCTCAGGCCTTCGGGGCGGAGCCGGTCTTCGGAGTGCGGCTGTTCTTCCTGGTGGCCTGGGTGGCGATCGCGGGCTCGGCGGCCTCGGAGACCTCCTCCAGCTCCAGGGCGGCCTCGCCGCTGGCCTTGGAGACGACCTTGCGGCCGCGGCTGGCGAACTCCTCGTAGAGCTCGACGGCCTTGCCGGTGAACTGGTCGGCGTAGACGCGGGCCTTCTCCGGGAAGTCCTTGGCGTACCCCTCGGCCTTCCCGCTGAAGTCCTTGGCGTAGCCCTCGGCCTTGCCGGCGAACTCCCGGGCCTTCTCGGGGAGGTCCTTGGCGGCCTCGCGGATCTCCTCGCGGCGGCCCTGCAGCTTCTGGATCTGCTCCGGGAGCTCACGGAGCTTCTCGACGGCGAAGTCTCCGGCGCCGGCGACGGCGTAGAACGGCTTGGACTCGGCGAGCTTCTTGACTTCGGTGGCGAGAGTCATGGGTTAACCTTCCTTGGTTTCCGGTGTGACGTGGCCGTTGCCCGTGGGAGCCGCATAGGGCTTCAGTGCGGCGAGATACTCCTCGGGCAGTGGCACCTCGTCGTTCGGCGAGGAGACGGCGTCGCCCCCATGGGGCTCCGGTGCGGGATGCGCTTTCTGGGAGGTCTGCGCGTCCTCGTCCGGGGCCCCGGCCCGGTTCTCCTTGCGGAACGACTCGTAGATGTCGATCAGCACCTGTCGCTGGCGCTCGCTGATGAGGTGATCGGCCCTGATCGCGGTCAGCACGTCGCTGTCCGGCTCGCGCTCCTCGATGAGACCGGCCTGGACGTACAGCGCCTGTGAGGAGATGTGCAGGCCCTTGGCGATCTGGTTCAGGATCTCCGCGCTGGGCTTGCGCAGTCCTCGCTCGATCTGGCTGAGATAGGGATTGGAGACCCCCGCCGCGGCGGCGAGCTGACGCAGGGAGATCTTCGCATGCGTGCGCTGCTCGCGGATGTACTCGCCGATCGAGCCGACCTTGGGTAGTGCCATGCCTTCAGTCTGCCCGACGGCGCTTGCAATTGCAAACGGACTGGCTAACAGTTGCAAGCACGGGTTGGTCAGTGCGGCACCAGCCAGAGCAGGGGGGCCGAGGCGGTCAGCGTGATGGAGAAGGCGACGATGCTGTAGCGGAGCCCGCGGGACAGGGCGGGCCCCGGGGTGACGAGGCGCTCGACCCGGGCCATCACCGCCGAGCAGGAGCCCGCCGCGCCCATCGCCCCGTTCGGGGTCGGTACGGCGCCCGCCGTGCCGAAGCGGAGCAGGGCGGTGGCCAGCCGGCGGGGCGAGCAGTAGCGGCGGGCGACGTCGTCGGCGGCCATCTCCACCAGCAGGCTGACCTCGTTCTGCACGTCCGAGACCAGCCTCGACCAGGGCAGCGCCCGGCGCAGCGCGGCGAACGGGAGCAGCACCAGGTCGTGGCGCTCGCGCACGTGGGCGGTCTCGTGGGCGAGCACCGCGCTCAGCTCGGCGGGCGAGAGCAGCTCCAGGGTGCCCGCGCTGACCACGACCTGGGACCGGAGCCCCGGCACGCAGTAGGCGGTGGCGCCCGGGTAGTCGACCACCCGTACGCCGGGGATCTCGGGGTCCTCGCGGGCGATGAGGGCGAGCAGGGTGCGGTGGCGGTGCCGGGCGCGCAACGTCTGCACACCCGCGACCAGGAGCACCACGATGAGCACGACGAGCGCGGTCAGCCCGGTGATGAGGGCCACGATCCTCGGCAGGTCGTACGGCTCGGGCGGGCCGTACCCGCCGCCGAGCGCGGAGGCGGCGAAGGCGTGGAGACCGTGCAGCACCCCCTGGCCGTAGGGCTCCAGGGCGTAGGCGAGCAGCGTGCCGGTCCCGGCCAGTCCCCAGGTGACGCCGAGCGCCTGCCACAGGACGATGGCCACGTGCGGGGCACGGTATGTCCATCGGGCCCGGGTGAAACGCCAGGCTCCGACCGCGCAGACCAGGGCGAGTGTCGCCAGGGCTGCTGCGGTTATCACTCGTCCTCCAGCTCCGTGAGGGCTCTGCGCAGGATCTCCGCCTCGTTGCCGGAGACGGCCTGGGCGAATCGGGTAAGGGCGGCCGACCGGTCTCCGGTCAGGTCGAGTGCTTCCAGCATAAGCTCCGCGATGTATGCGTCGCGGCTCTCGGCGGGTTCGTACCGCCATGCGCGCCCGTCACGGGTCCGTACGAGGAACCCCTTGCGGGTCAACCGGTCGAGCACGGTCATCACGGTCGTGGGCGCGAGGTCCCGGTCGGCGATCAGGCGACCGACCTCACGCGCCGTCACCGCTGATGGCTGTGCCCAGATGATGTCCATGATGCTGCGTTCAAGCTCGCCGAGACCCTTCACGTGGACAAGCCTAACTCCCGCACCACGAGGGGTAGTACTACGGGTTGTCGAGTCGCGACCGGCCGCAGGCGTGAGCGGCCGCGACGGCCGCCCCGGTGACGCGTGCCCGGCCGGCGCCGGGCGGCGCCGGAGGCGCGATCTCCCGTGGACGAGGGCATCGGAGCCGTCCTTCCGCGTGAACCCGGTTTCCCGGGTATTCACTCATTATGGAGATCAAGCTAATCCAAGGGGACATCACCGGCCAGGACGTCGACGCGGTGGTGAACGCGGCGAACTCCTCGCTGCTGGGCGGCGGGGGCGTGGACGGGGCCATCCATCGCCGCGGCGGCCCGGAGATCCTTGAGGAGTGCCGGGCGCTGCGGGCGTCGCGGTACGGCCGGGGACTGCCCACCGGGCAGGCGGTCGCCACCACCGCCGGCAGGCTCCCCGCCCGCTGGGTGATCCACACCGTCGGCCCGGTGCACTCGGCCTCCGAGGACCGCTCGGAGCTGCTGGCGTCGTGTTACCGGGAGTCGCTGCGGGTCGCCGACGAGCTGGGCGCGGAGACCGTGGCCTTCCCCGCGATCTCCACCGGCGTCTACGGCTGGCCGATGGACGACGGCGCCCGCGTCGCGCTGTCGACCGTGCGGGGGACGCCCACGAGCGTCGCCGAGGTCAGGTTCGTGCTGTTCGACGCGGCGGCCTACGCCGTCTTCGAGCGGGCGCTCGGTGAGGCTCCGCCCGCGTGACCGCTGCCGCTCAGGACTGGAGGGAGAGACGGTTGACCATGTAGATCTCGTCACGGTCGTCGCCGGGGGCCAGCCGGATGGCCTTGGGGATGCGGCCGACCTCGGTGTATCCCAGTCCCGCGTAGAAGCGCTCGGTCCCCGTGCCCCCGCGCACGGTCAGGTGCAGCGCCTCGACGCCCATGGCGCGGGAGGCCTCGGCGGCGGCGCGCATCAGCTGGGAGCCGTAGCCCCTGCCCTGGTGCTTGGGATGGACCATCACGCGGAGCACCCAGCGCCAGTGGGACCGCAGCCACGACCCGGCGTCGCCCAGGATCAGCCAGCAGGCCACCCGGCCCTCGGCGTCGAAACCGACCAGCAGGTGATCGAGGTCGCCGCAGCGGGCGAAGGCGGCGACGGCCGTCTCCCGGATGTCGGAGGCGGTCACCGGGGGGACGAAACCGACGGACCCACCCGCGTTGCTCACATCGGTCCAGCAGTCGACGAGCTCGTCGACCAGTTCGGGGGTGAGTTGGGGGTCAGTGACAAAATGCAGTTCGAGCATGAAAACGACCTTAACCGGACCGGCCGACAGGGCCGGGGGCGACGGCTGTCCAGGGGAGCGTGACCTCGCCCAGCCGCCAGCGTGACCGGCCGCCGAGCGGGGGGCGCGCCGCCACCGGCCAGGTCCCGGAGAGCGTCCGCACGGCGGCCGTCCAGCGCTGGCGGGAGCCGTAGGAGGCGAGAGGGGCGTTGACCGCCCAGGCGTGGTCGAAGTCGCGCAGGAAGGCGTGGACGGGCTCGCCGGGGACGTTGCGGTGGATCAGCGTCTTGGGCAGGCGATCGGCGAGGTCGGAGGGGCGGTCGAAGGCGTCGAACCGGGCGGAGAAGGTCAGCGTCCGAGGGCCGGAGGCGTCGAGCCCGGCCCAGACCGCGCGGTGGCCCACCTCCGAGCAGGTGCCCTCGACGATCACCCCGTCCCGGGCGATCCTCCCCCGGAGCATCGCCCAGTAGTCCCACGCCTCGGCCTCGCCGTACTGCCTGAGCACGTTGAACGCCCGGACCAGCAGGGGCGGCCGGCCGACCGGCAGCTCGAAGCCGCCGAGCGCGAAGGACAGCCCCGGCCGTTCGTACGGCTTCGCCGCCGCCACCCTGGCCGGGTCGATCTCGATGCCGACGACCTCGACCGTGGGACAGACCCTCCGCAGCCGCAGGAACAGCTCCAGGGTCGTGGTGTGCGAGGCCCCGTAGCCGAGGTCGACCACCAGTGGCCGGTCCGCCGAGCGCAGGAGGCGGCCGTGGACGGCGGCGATCCATCGGTCGGCCCGGCGGAGCCGGTTGTGTCCCGTCGTCCCCCTGGTGATCTCCCCGATCGGTCTCCGCACGGTCAGACGCGGTGGATCTTGTACTGGGCGGCCTGGGCGCGGGGACGGATGACCAGGCGGTCGATGTTCACGTGGGCGGGGCGGGTGACGCACCACGAGACGGCGTCGGCCACGTCGTCGGCGGAGAGCGGGCCGGGGACGCCCTCGTAGACGCGGTCGGCGGCGGAGGAGTCGCCCCGGAAGCGGTTGAGGGCGAACTCCTCGGTGTGGACCATGCCGGGCGCGATCTCGATGATCCGGACCGGCTCGCCGCACAGCTCCAGCCGGAGCACCTCGGCCATCGAGCTCTGGGCGTGCTTGGCCGCGTTGTAGCCGCCGCCGCCTTCATAGGAGACCAGCCCGGCGACCGAGGTCAGCATCACCAGCACGCCGTCGCCCGACTCGACGAGCCGGGGCAGCAGCGCCTGGGTGACACGGAGCGAGCCGAGCACGTTGATGTCGTACATCTTCTGCCAGTCGGCCACGTCCCCGCTCGCCACCGGCTCCAGCCCGACCGCGCCGCCGGCGTTGTTGACCAGCACGTCACAGCGGTCCAGCGAGGCGGCGAGCTCGTCGACCGACTCCTGGGAGGTCACGTCCAGCGTCACCGCGCGGATCCCGGGCACCTCGGCGGCCAGCTTGTCCAGCCGGTCCCGGCGCCGCGCCGCGGCCACCACGTCGAAGCCCTCCGCGGCGAGGCGGCGTGCCGTCGCCTCCCCGATCCCGCTGCTGGCACCCGTCACCACTGCTGTCCTGTTCATGGCCCTCAATCCTGCCAGGGCCCCGCGCTGTCGGTCCCAGCGCGTCCACCTGAGGGGAATGTTGCGAACTATTGGTTGGTTATATCCCCTTCGGAGGTGGTGTCGGTGAGGCGACGGCGGGTCAGCCGGGTCGCGACGATCAGCATGCACACGTCCCCCCTGGATCAGCCGGGCACCGGGGACGCGGGCGGCATGAACGTCTACATCGTGGAAGCGGCCAGACGCCTGGCCCAGCTCGGGGTGGAGGTCGAGATCTTCACCCGGCAGACGTCCCGTGACCTGCCTCCGGTCGCCGAGATCGCGCCGGGCGTGTCGGTCCGCCACGTCACCGCCGGGCCGTACGAGGAGCTCGACAAGGGCGACCTGCCCGGCCAGCTCTGCGGCTTCCTGTCCGGCGTGCTGCGCACCGAGGCCATGTACGAGCCCGGCCGCTACGACGTGATCCACTCCCACTACTGGCTCTCCGGCCAGGTGGGCTGGCTGGCCAAGGAGCGCTGGGGCGTGCCGCTGGTGCACACCATGCACACCATGGCCAAGGTGAAGAACCTCCTGCTCGCCGAGGACGACAGGCCCGAGCCGACCGCGCGCGTGCTGGGCGAGGAGCAGGTCGTCCAGGTGGCCGACCGGCTGGTGGCCAACACCCCGACCGAGGCCCAGGAGCTCATCGACCTGTACGGCGCCGCCCCCGGCCGGGTCGAGGTCGTCAACCCCGGGGTGAACCTCAACGTCTTCCAGCCCGCGTCCAAGGGCGCGGCCCGTCACCGGCTCGACCTGCCGCAGGACGCCCACGTGCTGCTGTTCGTGGGCCGCGTGCAGCCGCTCAAGGCCCCCGACGTGCTGCTGCGCGCCGCGGCCCGGATGCTCATCGACGACCCCTCGCTCCGGTCGAGACTCGTCGTCGTCTGCGTCGGCGGCCCCAGCGGCAACGGCCTGGCCCGGCCCTCCTACCTCACCGACGTGGCCGCCTCGCTGGGCATCTCCGACGTGGTCAGGATCGTCCCCCCGGCGCCCCAGCACGAGCTGGCCGACTGGTACCGCGCGGCCGACGTGACGGTGGTCCCCTCGCACAACGAGTCGTTCGGCCTGGTCGCCCTGGAGTCCCAGGCCTGCGGAACGCCGGTCGCCGCGGCGTCCGTGGGCGGGCTGCGCACCGCGGTGGCCGACGGCGTCTCCGGCGTGCTCGTCGAGGGGCACGACCCGCAGGACTGGGCGCGGGTGCTCAGCCGGTTCGTGCACCGGCCGGCCTGGCGGGACGCGCTCGCGGCGGGTGCGGTGGCCCAGGCCGCGGCCTTCGGCTGGTCGGCCACCGCCGCCCGGCTCGCGGACGTCTACGCCGGGGCGATGGCGAACCTGCACCACGTCCCGATCGCGGTCAGCTCGTAGGCTGAACGCATGCGTGAAGTGATCGAGGCCGCGCTCAAGAGCGCGGAAGTCTCCTACGAGGAGCCCCGTCCGGGGGCCTTCCTGGCGAAGCTCCCCGGCCAGCACAAGCTCGCGACCATGACATGGCTGATCGTGGGGGACCGGGTCCTGCACGTGGAGGCGTTCTTCTGCCGTCAGCCCGACGAGAACCACGCCGAGTTCTACCGCTGGCTGCTGACCAAGAACGGCTCCACGTACGGCGTGCACTTCGCCCTCGACCCGGTCGGCGACGTCTACCTCATCGGCCGGGTCCCGCTGGCGGCGGTCTCCGAGGAGGAGATCGACCGGCTCCTCGGCTGCGTGCTCACCTACTCCGACGAGGGCTTCGACCGGGCGCTGGAGCTGGGCTTCGCCTCCTCGATCCGGCGGGAGTGGGAGTGGCGCGCCAAGCGGGGCGAGTCGCTGGCCAACCTCCAGGCGTTCGCCCGCTTCGCCGACCCCGAGCGCTGAGGGACCGCCCACTAAGCTTGTCCGCATGGCGACTTTGGTGCTGCTACGGCATGGTGAGAGCGAGTGGAACGCTAAGGGTCTGTTCACCGGATGGGTGGACGCGGGGCTCTCGGCCAAGGGCGAGGAGGAGGCGCGGCGCGGCGGGCAACTGCTGCTCGACGCCGGGGTTCGGCCCGACGTGGTCCACACCTCGGTGCTGACCCGGGCCATCCAGACCGCCAACCTCGCGCTCGGCGCCGCCGATCTGCTCTGGCTGCCGGTCACCCGCTCCTGGCGGCTCAACGAGCGCCACTACGGCGCGTTGCAGGGCAAGGACAAGGCGCAGACGCGCGCCGAGTTCGGCGACGAGCAGTTCATGCTCTGGCGCCGTTCCTACGACACCCCGCCGCCCCCGATCGCCGACGACGACGAGTTCTCGCAGATCGGCGACCAGCGCTACGCGGCGCTGCCGGACGAGCTGCTGCCGAGGACCGAGTGCCTCAAGGACGTCGTCGAGCGCATGCTGCCGTACTGGTACGACCAGATCGTGCCGGACCTGTCCGCGGGCAGGACCGTCCTGGTCGTCGCGCACGGCAACTCCCTGCGCGCGCTGGTCAAGCACCTGGACGGGATCGGCGACGACGAGATCGCCGGGCTCAACATCCCCACCGGCATCCCGCTCCGCTACGAGCTCGACGACGACTTCCGGCCGGTCGCCAAGGGCGGCCTGTATCTCGACCCCGAGGCCGCCAAGGCGGCGATCGAGGCCGTCGCCAACCAGGGCAAGTAGGTCCCGGCCCCCCGGCGGACGGACGCCGGGGCCGGAACAGACCGCAGGAAGGAGGAAGGGCCCGCCGACCGGCGGGCCCTTCCTCACCTGCTCTCCTTCTCACCCTGCTCGGAGGGGGCTTTGCGGGCCTGCGGGCCTACCGGAGGTCGGCGTCCTGCGTGCGGGAGCCGGTGACCAGGTAGACCACGTCCTGGGCGACGCGGACCGCGTGGTCGGCGTAGCGCTCGTAGTAGCGGCCGATCAGCGTCACGTCGATGGCCGGTTCGACGCCGTACTTCCAGTCGTCGGCCATCAGGATCTTGAACAGCCTGCGGTGCAGCCTGTCCATCGCGTCGTCGTCCGCCTCCAGCTCCAGGGCCGACTCCACGTCGCGCGAGGCGATGCAGCTCCCCGTCTTGGTGATCAGGCGCTCGGCGATCTGGCCCATCTCCAGGATGGTGGAGCGGATCTCCGGGGGGATCGCCGAGTCCGGGTGGCGCAGCCGGGCGACCTTGGCCACGTGCTCGGCCAGGTCGCCCATCCGCTCCAGGTCGGTGCCCATCCGCAGGGCCACGACGATCGTGCGGAGGTCCACGGCCACCGGCTGCTGCCTGGCCATCAGGTCGAAGATCGACGCCTCGATCTCCGCGAAGATCCGGTCGACCTCCTCGTCATGGGAGATGACGCTCTCCGCGAGCTGGAGGTCGGAGTCGAGCAGGGCGGTGGTGGCTCTGGAGATCGCCGACCTCACGAGGCGGGTCATCTCGACCAGCCGGTCGGTGAGGGCATCGAGTTCTTCGTGATAGGCGTCGCGCATGGCCCTCAACGTACGCGCGCGACAGTGAACGAACCTCGACCGTAAAGTGAACTTTGCGGGAAAGGCGATGGTCGTGCCCTCATGAGCTGCCTGAACGGCGAAACTCACGCCTACCATCAAGGCGTGAACCCGACAGGAGGACCACGTGAGTGAGCTGATGGCGAGCCTGGCCGCGCTGGCCGGTTTCGTCGTGGGAGCGCTGGCCGTGATGGTCGTCCGCCAGAACGTGGGACAGCGACGGATGATGACGCCGGTGGACGACGTCGAGCCCGGCGCCCTGCCCCACGGGGTCGCCTCGGTGCTGGCCGTACTGCCGTCCTCGGCGGTCGTGCTCGACAAGGAGGACCGGGTGCTGCGGGCCAGTTCGGCCGCGCGGGCGTTCGGTCTGGTCCGGGGGGACCACCTGATGGCGGCCGAGTTGCTCGCGCTGGCCAGGCAGGTGCGCAGGGACGGTGAGATCCGTGAGAGCGAGATCGAGGTGGCCGGGCACAAGTTCGGCCAGGAGTCGACCAACTTCGCGGTCAGGGTCGCCCCGCTGGGATCGCACGGCCAGGTGCTGGTGCTCGCCGAGGACCAGACCGAGCACCGGCGCGTGGAGGCGGTGCGCCGTGACTTCGTCGCCAACGTGAGCCACGAGCTCAAGACGCCGGTGGGCGCGCTGTCGCTGCTGGCGGAGACCATCCAGGACGCCGCCGACGATCCCGAGGCGGTCACCCGCTTCGCCGGGCGCATGCAACACGAGGCCGCCCGCCTCACCTACCTGGTCCAGGACCTCATCACCCTCTCCAGGATCCAGGGAGCCGAGCCCATCCCCACCCCCGGCCCCGTCCCGATCGACGAGGCCGTGCACGAGGCCATCGACCGCTGCAACACCACGGCGGCGGCCAAGGACATCACCCTCGTCGCCGGCGGCGCCGAGGGCCTGCAGGTCTGGGGTGACGACGAGCTCCTCGTCACCGCGCTGCGCAACCTCATCGACAACGCGGTCGCCTACAGCCCCGAGCACACCCGGGTCGTGGTCAGCGCGCGCGCGGCGGGCGCCCACACCGAGTCCGTCGAGATCAGCGTGAGCGACCAGGGGATCGGCATCCCCGAGAGCGCGCAGGAGCGGATCTTCGAGCGCTTCTTCCGCGTCGACGCCGCCCGCTCGCGCGCGACCGGTGGCACGGGCCTCGGCCTGGCCATCGTCAAACACGTCGCCGCCGCCCACAACGGCGCGGTGACGGTGTGGAGCAAGGAAGGCTCAGGCTCCACCTTCACCCTCCGCCTGCCCGCCTTCGGCGGCATGGCGGTGGCTGTACCCGGTAGCACCACCATCCCCCAGGAGGCCGCGCAGTGACTCGCGTGCTTGTTGTCGAGGACGAGGAGTCGTTCTCCGACGCCCTGTCGTACATGCTGCGCAAGGAGGGTTTCGAGGTCGCGGTCGCGGCCACCGGCCCCGAGGCGTTGGACACTTTCGACCGTAACGGCGCCGATCTGGTGCTGCTCGACCTGATGTTGCCCGGCCTGCCCGGCACCGAGGTCTGCCGCTCCCTCCGCCAGCGCTCCAACGTCCCGGTGATCATGCTCACCGCCAAGGACAGCGAGATCGACAAGGTCGTCGGGCTGGAGCTCGGCGCGGACGACTACGTGACCAAGCCCTTCTCCTCAAGGGAGCTGGTGGCCCGCATCCGCGCGGTGCTGCGCCGCCAGGGCGACGTGGAGGAGCTGGAGTCGGCCGTGCTGGCCGCCGGACCGGTCCGGATGGACGTGGACCGGCACATCGTCGCGGTCCGCGGTCAGCAGGTGCAGCTCCCCCTGAAGGAGTTCGAGCTGCTGGAGGTCCTGCTGCGCAACGCCGGCCGGGTCCTCACCCGCGGACAGCTCATCGACCGTGTCTGGGGTGCCGACTACGTGGGTGACACCAAGACCCTGGACGTGCACGTCAAGCGGCTGCGCGCCAAGGTCGAGTCCGACCCGTCCAACCCGCGCTGCATCCTCACCGTCCGCGGGCTGGGCTACAAGTTCGACCCCGCGGAGGACTGAGAGGCGTCCGGCGGCCCCGCCCCGCGCGAAGGCCGCCGGTACGGAGATCCCGCCGGTACGGAGGTCTCATGGGCACGGAGATCCCGCCGGTACGGCCCGCCCCCGCTCGGGCGCGTGGGGCCGATGGGCCCGCCCCGCGCGAAGGAGCGCGTGCCGCGCGCGAGAAGGGGGGTGTACGGCCCGCGGGCCGTACACCCCCCTTCGGCGTCCGCTAGTGGTCGCCCTCGGCGTGCTCCGCCGTGGCGGAGGGCGTGGGCGTCGGCGTGGGAGCCGCGGTGGCGCCCGGAGCCTGCGGGAACTGGGTGAACTCACGGCTGCGGGTGATGACCGGAATCGTGAGGGGGACGATGCCCGCGTTGGCGAACTGCAGCTGCACGGTGATGCTCTCGCCGCCCGCGAGGGGCTTCTTGAGCCCTTCGATCAGGACCGTGGGCGTGGGCTTGCCGACGCTCACCCGCTGCTGGACGGGGAGGTCGACCGGCGCGGTGACCTTCGCGGTGCCGAGGGCCGGGTCGACGCCGAGGCCGAGGAGCCTGTCGGGCCCCTGTCCGGTGTTCACGAGGGACAGGTAGAGCGGCGTGGCCCCTCCCGACGGGAGCGTCGCGCCGGAGTCCGGGCCCAGGAAGAAGGCCTGGGAGATGTCGATCCCCCGCACCTTGGCGGTGGTCGCCTCGGTCGGGGAGTAAGGCTGGCTGGTAATCGCGTCGAATCCGGCACCACAGCCGGTCAGGACCGGGGCGGCTGCGAGGAACGCGGCGGCGGCGATCGCCCAGTGACGGCTGTTGCGGGTCACGGTGCGAGTTCTCCTTGTCACACAGGATGTAGGGCGGAGCCCAACCCTATCCGTGAGCTTTGCCGGGTTTTCCGGCGCCCCACCTGATCGTCGGGAGGCGGGGAGTGCAGGTCATAGACGTTTTTCTCACCCTTGATTCATAGAGTCGAGCCCTTGTCAAGCCTTAATATGCCGCTTTGACCTGCAGTTATGGTGATTTCACTGTTCCGGGAGGCTGTGGATACGTGGTACTCTTGAGTACAGCGGAAGGGGTACTTGTCACATGACTTTCCAGGTCGGCGACACTGTCGTCTACCCCCACCACGGGGCTGCTCGGATCGAGGCAATCACGACCCGAACCATCAAGGGTGAGGAAAGGACCTACCTGGTTCTCAAGGTCGACAAGGGCGACCTTACCGTCCAGGTGCCGGCTGACAACGCAGAACTCGTGGGTGTTCGCGATGTCGTCGGTCAAGAGGGCCTTGAGCGCGTTTTCGACGTGCTTCGCATGCCTCACACCGAAGAGCCCACGAACTGGTCCCGCCGCTACAAGGCCAACCTCGAGAAGCTGGCGTCCGGTGACGTCAACAAGGTGGCCGAGGTCGTTCGCGACCTGTGGCGACGAGACAAGGAGCGCGGACTCTCCGCAGGAGAGAAGCGAATGCTGGCCAAGGCCCGGCAGATCCTGGTCAGCGAGCTTGCGCTCGCCGAGAAGACCAACGAGGACAAGGCCGAGGCCCTGCTCGACGAGGTTCTCAACTCCTGAACACGACATTTCCACGGGTGGGCGTCGGAGTCGACGTCCACCCGTTCGCATCCGGGCGCGAGCTGCACCTCGCGGGTCTGCACTGGCCGGGTGAGACCGGCCTTGACGGGCACTCCGACGGTGACGCCGCCGCCCACGCCGCCTGTGACGCGCTGCTGTCCGCGGCGGGTCTCGGCGATCTCGGTGGCCTGTTCGGCACGTCCGATCCCCGCTGGGCAGGGGCCTCCGGCGTCACCCTGCTGGAGGAGGCCGCCAGGAAGGTGCGCGCCGCCGGCTTCGAGATCGGCAACGTGGCCGTCCAGGTGATCGGTAACCGGCCGAAGCTGGCGCCCCGCCGTACCGAGGCCGAGAAGGCGCTCAGCGCGGCCGTGGGCGCGCCCGTGAGCATCAGCGCCACCACGACCGACGGCCTGGGGCTCACCGGGCGTGGCGAGGGCGTGGCGGCCGTGGCGACCGCGATCGTGGTGAACCTGCCGGCGGTTTCAGGCGTCTCCTAATACGGAACGCGAAAGCGTTCCGGCGGGCGGCGCGGAATGCCCGCCGATACATTCGAGGCGGTGGCCCGTTTCCTGGCGCGGTACGGGCCACCCCTTTTTTTCGAATGATCTATGAATGACCTGGGTAGCTCCCTAATGACCATGTCTCGTCACCGGGGGGAGCAAGGCATGATTGGATCGATTGTCTCCGCGATCGTCATCGGGGCCATCATCGGAGCACTGGCACGGCTCATCATTCCCGGACGCCAGAATCTCTCGATAGGGCTGACGCTCATCGTCGGTATCGTCGCCGCTCTCGTCGGCACGCTCATCGCGGCCCTGCTCGGTATCGCGAACACGCGGGGAATCGACTGGTGGGAGCACATCCTCCAGCTCGCGCTCGCCGTCCTCGGGGTGCTGCTGGTCGTTCAGATGCGTGCCGGAAAGGCGCGCTGAACCGAAATTTTGTCATTCCCAGGAATATCCCTGACGTAGGGGGTAGCCACCTCCCTGTGAGAGTGAAGGGCTCACCTCACTTCACTGGGAGGTAGATATGACTATCGAGTCCATCATCGGGGCCATCATCATCGGTGCCGTCATCGGCGCCATCGGTCGTCTCCTGCTTCCCGGTAGGCAGGCGATCGGATGGATCCTGACCATCGTGGTCGGTATCGTCGCCGCTCTCATCGGCACCGCGATCGCCCAGGTTCTCGGTGTCGCGACCACCAATGGCATCGACTGGATCGAGCTCGTCATGCAGGTCGTCCTGGCCGTCATCGGTGTCGGCCTGGTCGCCGGCCTGAAGCGGTCCAGGGTCTAGACAGCGGGGTGCATCATCCCGACGACCTCGCCGAGGCTCGACTGGACACCCTCCGGTCCGGAGGCGGACGCGGTGACGCACATGATGTCCCCGTCCTCCATGAAGACCTGCTCGGTTCCGTCAGGCACACCGAGCGGGTCTCGGCCGTTCCGGGCCGGTTCGGGAAACACGCCGAACCGGCCTCCGGCCGATCCTGACACGGGCCCGGAGGTGAGCAGATCGCCGGTCCGCAGCGGGGCGCCGCTCACCGATGTGTGAGCGAATAAGCTGCGGGCCGGTCCAACACCGGGTAGGGAGCGGCGGTCGGTGACGACCCCGCCGCCCAGCGCCCGGCGGGTACGGCGGGGCGGACGGGACGCCGGCCACGTAGCCGATCCCGGCAGACACGTCCGGCCGCCGACACGGCCCGAGGACCGGGTCGGCTCCTCCCAGGCCTCGGAGCCGGCCCGTCGGCCGCACGATCGGCGCGCCGGACACCGTCCACGCTCGACGCCCCGCCGTACCGGCCGACGGCATCCGCGGCCGGCCGAGCGGGTGCCGGCGGCGGTCACCCAGGACGCCGTCACGCCCGGCGCCCCGGATCACGTCGGGGGCGGTTTCATTCTTCCGGCGGCGTGGGCGTGCTGCGCATGCGCCCGGAGGGCGGGGCCGCGGCCTTCTCGTCCTTTTCGCCCACCTCGATCCGGGCCCCCTCCTCACGCGGTCCGGAGGACGCCTCCGTGAGATCCTCCCGGTGCGTCTCGGGGTGGGCCTCCTCCGCGAGGTCCTCCCTGAGGGGCGCGTTCCGGGCCTCCTCCTCGGCACCCTCCTCGGGCGGCCCGGAGGCCTCGTGCGGCCCGGAGGTCGCCTCCGTGGCGCTCTCCGCACGGTCGGCCGCCTCGGCGCCGTGCGCCGGGTCCGGGGACGGCCCCCCGGGCATCGCCCGGAGCGGCTGGGTGTCGGCGTCGCGGTCGCCGACCTCGGTCTCCCGCTCCCGCGGTGGTTCCGCGCCCGCGTCCCAGGTCTCCACCCGCTCGCTGACCCGGCTCTCGGGCTCGGGCTCCCGTACGGCGGCGCGGGGCGGGTGGACGAGCAGGTCTCCCTGGCGTGGCCGGACCAGGTCGCCCCAGCGCACGGGCTTCTCCGGCGCGGGAACCGGTTCGAGGTAGGGCTCGGGCGCCGGTCCGGGGACGGTGGCGGGCTCCGGGAGCTCGCCGATCTCGGGTGTCTCCGGAGCCGGGGTGGGGCCGACCACCGGCACGCCGGCCGGGAGGTCGTGGTGCGGGGCGGACTCCAGCGGAGGGGCGGCCTGCGGGTCGAGCACGACCTCGGCCACGGGATGGTGGACGGGGTGAACGGGGTGGCCCGGCCGGGCCGGGTGTTCCGCGGTCGCCAGGTCGGCGTCCGGGAACGGCACGATGTCGCGGCCGTGGCCCGCCGGTCTCGCGTCGGCGGCGGCCCGCCGGGCGGCGGCGTGCTTGATCAGCAGGAGCCAGAGCCACAGGGCGAGGAGCAGCATCACCCACGGGGCGACGGCCACGACAACGGCGGCCTGGCGCGCGTCCACCGTGGCCCGCGTGGCCGTGGTCACCTCGGCCGCGGCCGCGGCGGCGAACAGCAGCGTCAGGACCACTCCCGCCTGCAGGCGGACCGGCCACCGCCCGCCCCGCAGCAGCAGCACGCCGATCATCGCGATGGCGAGCAGCGCGTCGAAGGCGGCCGGATAGAGATAGGCGAGCCTCTGGTCGGCCTCGCCGGCGATGGCGAGGACACGCAGGTCGTCGAAGGAGAGCACGCACGCGGCGGCGGCGAGCGCGGCCACACCGACTCCGGTGACGGCGATCCCGGCGCGGCGCAGGGCGACGGCGGCCCGGCTCGGCTCGGCGAGTGGGGGCACGGTCGGGGAGGGGCGGGAGATCGAGTCTGCCGCCGCGGGGGATTTGACGTCCATGGCGCTTCGAGCCTACAGAATCGCACCTGACATGATCGATGGAGTGAAGCAGGAACGAGGAGAGACATGGCAGAACTGACCGCAGACGTGCGCGCGCTGTTCGACGGGGCGAACTTCGCCACCGTGACGAGCCTGAACGCCGACGGCAGCCCGCAGGCCAGCGTGGTCTGGGCGAAGACCGACGGGGACGACGTCGTCTTCTCCACGGTCAGGGGGCGGCGCAAGGACCTCAACTTCGCGCGTGACCCGCGGACGGCGATCGTGGTGGTCGACCACGTCAACCCCTATCGTTACGCGGAGGTGAGGGGGAAGGTCACCGTGACCGAGGATCCGACCGGGGCGCTCATCGACGAGCTGTCGCACAAATACACGGGTAAGTCCTGGGTGGAGGCGCACGCCGGAGCGGAGCGGCTGATCGTGCGCGTCATCCCCGAGCGGGTCTACCTGCGCGGATGATTTCCCACGGGCCTTCATGACCGACTGATCGTTCAACGGGTACGGGCGGCATTCGCCGTTAATGACTACAAAAGACACCCCTGGGCAACTTCAACGTCTCGTAACCCGGCTTGTGAGGTGAGGTAAGGCGTTAGCCTTTCCTTCGTGAGCCTGCACCTATACGACACCAGCGTACGTACGGTCCGTGAATTCGTTCCGGTCGAACCCGGCCGGGCGTCGATCTACCTGTGTGGTGCAACCGTGCAGGCTCCCCCGCATATCGGGCATATCCGCTCCGGCGTCAACTTCGACGTGCTGCGCCGCTGGATGGTCCGTTCGGGTTACGAGGTGACCTTCTGCCGGAACGTCACCGACATCGACGACAAGATCATTCGGGTCGCGGCGGACGAGGGCGTGCCGTGGTTCGTCATCGCCGAGCGCAACCAGCGTGCCTTCACCTGGGCCTACGAGGTGCTCGGCTGCCTGCCGCCGACCGTCGAGCCGAGGGCCACCGGCCACGTGCCCGAGATGATCGAGCTGATGGAGCGGCTGATCGCCGCCGGCCACGCCTACGCCTCCAGCGGCGACGTCTACTTCGACGTCATGTCCTACGCCGATCGGTACGGCTCGCTGTCCAACCAGAGGCTTGAGAACATGCGGGCCGCCGGTGACACCGACACCGACTCGTGCAAGCGGGACCCGCGTGACTTCGCGCTGTGGAAGGGCGAGAAGCCCGGCGAGCCGACGTGGCCGACCCCGTGGGGCCGTGGCCGTCCCGGCTGGCACCTGGAGTGCTCCGCCATGGCGACGAAATACCTCGGGCCGACCTTCGACATCCACGGCGGCGGCGTCGACCTGATCTTCCCGCACCACGAGAACGAGCTGACCCAGTCGCAGGCCGCCGGTGACGGCTTCGCGCGCTACTGGATGCACAACGGCATGCTCAAGATCGGCGCGGAGAAGATGAGCAAGTCGCTCGGCAACTCCCTGCTGATCCCCGAGGTGACCAAGAAGGTCCGTCCGGTCGAGCTCCGCTACTACCTCGCGGCCCCGCACTACCGCTCGTCGATCGACTACTCCGAGGAGGCGCTGGCCGAGGCCGCCTCGGCCTACCAGCGCATCGAGGGCTTCGTCACCCGGGCGGCCGAGGTCATCCACGACGTGGACGCCCACGCGCCGCTGCCCCAGGCGTTCGCCGACGCGCTCGACGACGACCTGGGCACCCCGCAGGCGCTCGCCGTGGTCCACGAGGTGGTCCGTGAGGGCAACGTCGCGCTGGCGCAGGGGAACAAGGAGCAGGTCGCCAGATTGCTGGCCGAGACGCAGAACATGCTCGACGTGCTCGGACTGGACCCCCGCTCGGAGCAGTGGCGCTCCTCGGGTGGCGACACGGGCCTGCGTTCCACCGTGGACGCGCTGGTCAGCGTGGCTCTGGAGCAGCGTCAGGCGGCCCGGGGCCGCAAGGACTTCGCGGCGGCCGACGGCATCCGCGACCAACTCGCCGGAGCCGGGATCCTCGTGGAGGACACCCCCCAAGGTCCTCGTTGGGAACTGTCGCGGTAAAAGCAGGCCGTACTCTAGACAGCATGGCTGGTGGGGGTAAGGGGTCCGGGCGACCCGCGAAGAAGAAGAGTCCGACCAAGGGCACGGGCGGCAACGTCCGCCGTGGCCTGGAGGGCAAGGGGGCGACCCCGCCGGCGCACATGCGGCACTGGCACAAGGACAAGGCGCGCACCGAGCGGATCGAGCGCGAGGACAGGACCGGCAGGCCCTCCTCCCCGCGCACCCCGGTCCGTGGCAGGCGGAGCGAGGACGCCCCGGAATACATCGGCGGCCGCAACCCCGTCCTTGAGGCGCTGCGGGCCGGTGTGCCGGCGAGCACGCTCTACATCGCCCTGCGCATCGACAACGACGACCGGGTCAAGGAGTCCGTCCGGATCGCCGCCGACCATGGCATCGCGATGCTGGAGGTCGGCAAGGAGAAGCTGGACCGCCTCACCGAGGGGGCGATCCACCAGGGCATGGCCCTGCAGATCCCGCCGTACGAATACGCGCACCCCGAGGACCTGATCGGCATCGCCCAGGACGCCGCCGAGGTGCCGCTGATCGTGGCCCTCGACAGCGTCACCGACCCGCGCAACCTCGGCGCCATCGCGCGTTCGGCCACCGCCTTCGGCGCCCACGGGATGGTCATCCCCTCCCGTCGCTCGGCCGGAGTGACGGGAGGCGCCTGGAAGACCTCCGCCGGCACGCTGGCCCACCTGACGGTCGCCCGCGCGGCCAACCTGACCGCGACCCTGCGCGAATACCGCGAGGCCGGCCTGTTCGTGATCGGCCTGGACGGCGAGAGCACGGTCGACATCGGCGACGCCAACCTCCTCGACGGCCCGCTGGTCGTCGTCGTGGGTTCGGAGGGCAAGGGACTGTCCCGTCTCGTCCGCGAATCCTGCGACTTGGTCGTCCGCATTCCCATGAACGCCGCGGCCGAGTCCCTGAACGCGGGCGTCGCCGCCGGCGTGGCCCTCTACGAGGTAGCCCGCCACCGCCGCCGCTGAGCACCCTCTGTGGATCCTCGCCGCGATCGAGGATCCACAGAATCCGCCCCGATCTTTCCGACTCGTCCCCTCGGCTCGGTGACGTCCGGGGCATAAGCCGACTACACTCGTCAGGCGACCATGCCGACGTAGCTCAATCGGCAGAGCAACAGTCTTGTAAACTGTAGGTCAGGGGTTCGATTCCCCTCGTCGGCTCGCAGATGAAAGGCCAGGTCAACCGATACCCGGTGACCTGGCCTTTTGCTGTTCAGTGGAACTTTATGATCTTCCGTGCCCGCTGCGTGCCCGGTGGCTTCCCGTGCCCGTTGTCCCGGGCCTTTCTGAATGCCTGTCCGAGCGCCTGAGCGGTGGCCTTGTCCCGGTCCTGGCCGACGTGCTGGTAGATCAGGGCCACCCGCGTGGAGGAGTGCCCAGGCGGGAGAGGCGTGTGCGTTCGCACAGGTCTCCTAGCCGTGCCCGTATGCGCCAGGTGGACGCTCACCGCTCAGGAATCAAGTACGGCGGCGATGGCTTCGATCTCAACGAGCTGGTCGTAATAACCAAGCACGGTGACTCCCATCAAGGTGCTCGGTACGTCATGCTCGCCAAACGAGTCCCGGACCACCTCCCAGGCAGCCACCAGATCCTCCTGCCGGGTGGATGCGACGAGAACCCTTGTGCTGATGACGTCCTGCAACGATGCGCCAGAGGCAGTGAGAGCCGCCTGCATGTTCTCGATGGCTTTCGCTGCTTGGCCCGCGTAGTCCCCAATCGCTGCCGTCGAGCCGTCCTCGTTCAGGGGACACGCTCCGGCGAGGAAGATGAGTCGTGACTCGGCAGGCGCCGTGGCCGCGTAAGCGTACTGGGCGACGTCGGACAGAGAAGCGGAACGGATCAAAGTGATGGCGCTAGGCATGGTCACTCAGTTCCTTTCACATCGGATGCAAAGCGACCATCCTGACATGGGCCTTCTGACTGCCACCTCCTGTTTTCGCAGACCAAGCCACCCGACCTCGCAGCCGGCTCATGGTCACGCCGCCACCCGGATGCGGCACGACGATCGCCACAGGGGCGTCCAAAGCCGTTCAGGATGGACCATGCATGTCCTCTGACCTGCATTGAACCGTCCGGAACGGCCCGAGGTCGATCTTTTGATCCGTAGGTTCAGGGGCCGAGTCCCTGGCCGCCCACCCATGGTGACCTGGGCAGACTCCCGGATCTCGTGATGGGATGCCTGCCGGGGGGAGGGGAGCTGTCAGCAGCGGGTTGGGGCCGGCGGGATCAACACCGTCCGCTTTCCCCTGCCCTCCGGCTTCACGAACGCCCGGCCGCCGATGCCGCATCAGGCACGTGAATCAACAACACCGCCCATCAGGGGCCTGCTCAAGACGTCGTGTGTCGGGATGACGCCGGTCAGCCGAGCCGCGAGCAGTAGCGCTCCATCTATCGTCGGGCGATGGGCGTTGTCGTCCTCCTCGACCAGCCAAGCGATGTCCGCGCAAGTGGTCTCCACCTGCGGCACTCCCGTCTCTGCGCTTCTCAGGAATACCGCCAAGGCAACGATCAGAACCGAGAGGCGTGCCCCCCACCTGCCCCGCAGCTCACGACGTTCGCCTCCGGCGGGGGCAGTCCGGCTCCAGATGATCGCCATCGGTCCGTCGGGTCACGCCGAGGCGAGGCTCAGCTGCCCTCGTCCCATAGATTGTCGACGTTGATCCATCTGGGGAAGGTTGTATCCCGTGTTCGGCGAGATCGTCGCGCGTTACGCAGAGTTGACCGACTTGATGACGTGGGAGAGCGTCGCTTACACGGTGACGATCCCCGACTACGGCGTTCTGACCGTCGAGGACGCGGTGTGCCGGCTTGGCTTCGATGCTGCCGCAATTCGTGCTCCAGGAGAGGCTCAGCCGGATGACCTCGCCCTTCAACAGATCGGTACGGGCATCGTCACATGGTCGAACAACCCTTACGACGACGGTAGGGAGGTGACGGATCGACTCGGTGGCGAAGGTTTCCGGCACTGGTATCTGGCCGGAGACATCGAAGGCAACACCACCATGTATGTGCGCTACGGCGACAGCGACGGGCAACTCGATTTCCCGGATCCTGGTTGGATTCCTTTCACTGCCTGGACGGACCATCTCGGCCCGTTGACTCCCTATGCAGAGCTTTTCGCTGTTGTCTACGACACTTGGGAGGACGACCCCGAGATGTGCATCGAGGGCACGTGTCTGGCGGTGATCGAGCTGGAAAGCGGTGTTCGGCTGGACACTGGTCTGTGGAATGGTTCGAAGACATATCTGCCGATGTCCAGGTGACTTTCACTCGGCCTCAGCCCCCCCGTGACGCCTCAGACTGCCGCAGGACACGTTCTTGCCTCCCACGAACGGCAGCAGGCGCTCCGTCTCCTGCTCCAGGGCCGCCCGATCGGTCGCGGACAGCGGGCGGAACGGAATGAGGCGCAGGGTGTCGCCTTCGAGGGACCAGCTTCCGTGCACGTGACCGTCCACGAGGAAGGTGGGCCGTACCTGTGCCTGGCCGGGCATCACGCGTTTGCGGTCCTGGTCGCTGATGACGCGGGTCCGGTCGGCATGGCCGAGCAGGGCGTTGTCGAAGGCGGGCAGCAGCCGTACCGGGGCGGGGGTGTCGGGGTCGGGCAGTTCCGCGTCGGCCAGATCGATCAGTTCCCCACCGTCGGGGCCGGAGTAGCGGCGTAGTTCGGTGCGCATCTGCGCGACGACTTCGTTCAGGCGGGTCAGCCCGCACCAGGCCTGGACGTCCTTCACCCCGGCCGGGCCGAAGCCCGCCAGATAGCGGCGGATCAGCTTCTTGGCCAGATCCGTTGTGGTTGCCGGCGTGGCGGCCGTTGCCATCGGGCGCCCCAGCCAGGCCTCGGCGGGGGTGACCGAGACTTTCGACCGGTTGCCCCAGGAGCCCCACGCGCCGGTGGCCACGTCATGGACGAGCGGGGTGCGTAGCTCGAACTCTCCGGCCAGGATTCGCCCGTCGATGCCGGGGTGGCGTCGGGCCAGCCGCCGGGCCAGTTCCTTGCGCGTCAGTGTTCCTCCCCCGAGCAGATCGAGTCCTTCGGCCACCAAGGACGCCGCGTCCAGGCCGGTGCTGTTACGGGCGAAGTGGGGCGAGCCGGCAGTGCGATCGAGTACGGATTGCAGCAGCGGCCGCAGCCGGCGGAAGTCGTCGGCTACGGCGAGGTGCTGGGTGCTGCGGAGCAGGCCGGAGCGGACCACCTTCCGATCCTGCAGCAGTGTGGTGAGCTGGGAGTGGGTGAAGCCGTGGATCCTGCTCCACAGCCCGACGTAGGGCCAGTTGGGCTCTTGCGCCTGCAGTGCGACCAGGCGCCCGATCACCTCCAGCGGGGTGCGATCGGTACGGGCCAGCAGGAACTGGCGATCTAGCAGGGCCCGGTTCAGGGCCCTGCCGGAGAGGGTTGTCACGACAGCCACACCGAGACATTGCCCCGGTAGGACCCCTGGAGCAGGGACAAGAACGCCTGCGGCACGTCCTCGATCCCGCCCTTGATGACCGTCTGCGGGTAGACGAAGCGGCCCTCACCCAGCCAGGTGCTGAAGTGTTCCCGCCAGGCGGCGACCTGGTCGGGGGTGTGGTAGCAGGAGAACGGCAGCAGCTCGACGTTCCGGGCCTGGGCCGCGGCGTGATCGGGCTTGGGGAAGCGCTCCGCCGCATCGCCGAGCTGGCTGGACAGCGAGCCGCACAGCGCGAAGCGGGCGCCGGGCCTGGCCGCCTGCAGCGCGGCCTGATACTGCTCGCCGCCCACGACGTCGAAGAACACCGAGATGCCCTCGGGCGCGAGTTCCCGGAGCCGGTCGGCCGCCGAGCCGTCGTGATAGTCGAACGCGGCGTCGTAGCCGAGCTCGTTCACCAGATAGTCGACCTTGGCCGGGCTGCCGGCGCTGCCGATCACCCGCGCCGCGCCCAGGCACTTGGCGATCTGCCCGGCCAGCGAGCCGACCCCGCCCGCCGCGCCGGAGACGAACACCACGTCGCCCTCGCCGACGGCCGCCACGTCGGCCATCCCGTAGTAGGCCGTCGGCCCCTGACCGAGGTAGTAGCCGGGGTCCGCGACGGGATCAAGCTTGATGTACTGGGCGGCTGGGCCCGCCGAGTACTCGCTCCAGCCGGTCATCGACTGGACCAGGTCGCCAACCGCGAGCTCGGGGCTGTCGGACCGGACGACGGTGCCGATGGCGGCCACGCCCACCCGCCGGCCCGGCTGCCAGGCCGGTACCGGGATGGTGCAGTCGGCGCGCATCAGCTCCAGGTAGGTCGCGGCGAGTCCTACCTGATCGGTTCGCACCAGAACCTCGCCGTCCACCTCGGTTGTGGCGACGGTGAAGTTGTCGAGTGCCGGTGCGCCGGCGATCTGCGCGGCCAGCCGGATCTCACGGGTGATCATTTCTTGGTCCTTAGGTCGGTACGGCCTTCGAGATCGACTCTAAAGAGGCTTCCGGTCACTTTTTGACCGGAAGTCGGGTGAGGATGACGGTATGGCGAACACCAGCTCACGGACCCTCAGACTGCTCTCGCTGCTGCAGACCCACCGCCACTGGCCCGGCATGGAATTGGCCGACCGGCTGGGAGTGTCCGAGCGGACCCTCCGCCGCGACGTTGACCGGCTGCGTGAGCTCGGCTACCCGGTCAGCGCGGCCCGGGGCACGGACGGCGGCTACCAGCTCGCGTCCGGCGCCGTCCTGCCGCCGCTGCTGCTGGACGACGAGGAGGCGGTGGCCCTCGCGGTGGGCATCGGCGACGCGGCACAGAGCGGGATCGCCGGGATGCAGGAGGCGTCGCTGCGCGCGCTCACCAAGGTGGTCCGGGTCCTGCCGCCCCGGCTGCGGGCCAGGGTGGACGCCCTGCGGGCGATGACCCTCTCCGTCGCCGCGTCCGGGCCGGTTGTCGCGGCGGGGGTGCTCACCGTGGTCGCCCAGGCCTGCCGGGACCAGGAGCGGCTGCGGTTCGGCTACACGGCCAGGGGCGCCGCGTCCACCGACCGCGAGGTCGAGCCGTACCGCGTCGTCGCACTCGGTGGACGCTGGTACCTGGTCGCCTACGACCTGACCCGGCACGACTGGCGCAGCTTCCGCCTCGACAGGTTGATCGAACCGGCCGCGACCGGCACGCGCTTCCGGCCGCGTCCGCTCCCGGCCGAGGACGCCGCGGCCTTCGTCCAGGCAGCGAGCGGCGCCCCGGCCCCGTACCAGGTCGAGGCGCTCGTCCACGCCCCCGCGACCCGGGTACGGCAGGCGGTCGGTCAGTGGGGCACTGTCGAGCCGCTCGACCACGACACCTGCCGGCTCACCATGACCTCGACCTCCCTCGACTGGCCGACCCAGGCGCTGGGCAATATCGGTGCCGAGTTCGACGTGCTGGGGCCGCCGGAGTTCGCCGCGCATGTCCAGGAGTGGGGCGCCCGCTTCACCCGAGCCATCAGAACGCCGCGGCAACCGGCGCACCCCTGGCCAGACGGCAGTGACAGCGAACCACGCCCGCCTCTGGCCGACCCAGGGAGCATGTCACCAATGGGCCCGGGACCGTCGGGGAGCGTGGCCGGCCACGGTTCATCGGGATAGTCTGGCCAACGCATGCTCAACAGGGCGCGAGCGCATCGACTGCCGCCCAACTAATGATCATCAGTTGCATCGTGTTCATCTCGATGTGGGAGCGGAGCAGCCTCCGGCCGGGAGATCCAGGCGAGTGATACCGGCGACCTCGGTTCGGCCGTGGTCGCCATCGGTGACTACGCCGTCGGCATCGGCGCGGAGACGGAGAACCGCCTTCGCCTGTCCCTCACCCGTGAGATTGCCGCCCGAGTGCAACGGGTGCGGATGTTCGGATCAGCCGCGGTCGACCTCGCCTGGGTAGCCGAAGGCAAGATCGACACCAACATCATGATCAGCAGCAATCCGTGGGACACCGCGGCAGGAGTGCTGATCGCCCGTGAGGCCGGATCGATTACTGCCACACAGACAATGAGCCCATTCCAACTTGATCATGCATCACGGGCTCGTCGCAGATGAAGCATCTTGCTCCTGACCTGGCAGCGGGGGCATCGGCGTATCGCCGGCCGTCCGGGGCGGCGGCTTTCACTACCTGCCCGATCTCCATGCAGATCCTATGGACGCGTTCAGGAGACATGCCCACCGCGCCTTCCTGCTGAGCGAATGAAACAGAAAACTATTGGGCATCCATCCGGAGGGCTGTTTCCGATTCGGGGGCGCGCTCCAAGCGCGCACTCGTCCGACTGATCGTCACCGTGGCCATCGACGACACCCGCATCGCCGTCCACGACGAGCAGGAGCCCCTCAAGTCGGTGACCGGAACCACCATCCAGGGGGTCACCGGGATCAAAGAGAAAGCGCATACCGAGCAGAGAGATCGTCCAGGTCGTGTCAAGCGTCATCCGAAGCCGAAACGCCAAGCATCAAGCGAGTCGCGACACCGGACGTAGCGAGTAGCCTGCCGAATTGTTCTTGCAGGTATCAAGGCGCCGCCGCACGGCCCTCCACCCACCCGTCCGCCGTCCGGGCGCGCGGCGCGGGCGCCGGTCCCGAACGGCGGCGGAAATCGGGCCGCCCGCCGTGCCGCTCGCCCGCCGTACCCACCCGACCGGCCGCACGGGGCCGCACCGCCACCGGACCGGGATTCACTCTTCATCGCCCTGCTGCCGGGGTGTTGTCAGCCCGGTGCAACGCACATACGAGTTGTCAGGGTGTCCCTGACGACCTATGGTGTCAGGGACACCCTGACAACTTAGGAGTGTGCTGTGACACTGCCTGACACCCTGACCGGACTCGCTCGATGCTCCTTCTGTGGCAAGCCGGCCACCGAGGTCGACAAGCTGGTCGCCGGCCCTGGGGTGTACATCTGCAACGAGTGTGTGGCTCTGTCCGCATCGATCATCGACGGGAGCCCCGAAAGCTCCGCGGGATCGCGCGTGCCCGTATGGGAGTCGCTGACTGACGAGGAGATGCTGAGCCACATTCCGCGCGTCGCCGCGCACATCGACCAGGCCGAGGCTGACCTGCGCTCATGGGCGCAGGAACTGCGCCGGCGCGGCGTCACCTGGGCCAGGCTCGGGGAAGCTCTCGGGATCACCCGCCAGTCCGCGTGGGGGCGGTTCTCCGGCGAGGAGTGACGCGATCCGGGACAGCCCGCCTGCGTCTGGGGGTCTTTCGTACGGCATGATCCCGGTATGCGTGGCGAGGGTGGGCTGTTCCAGGCCGGCCTCTCACGATCGCCTGATGGCGGCTGATCTCCGAAGGTGGCCGGGGGTGATCGACGGTCCGGGACTTCGTTCCTGATGACGGTGTGGGCGCGTTCCCTGATCCGATCGGATGTCTCCGTACCGGCCCACCGAGCATCACATGCGGAGGTGGGGGCGTGCTGGCCGTGTCGTTCGCGTACCGGTAGGGGCGGGGAACGAGGGGGAATCACGGGGACTCACGGGCAGGGCGGAACCGCCCCTGAACCGGGCGGCAGCAGGTCACGGAGCAGGGGAGCCGAAAACTTGTAAACCGCGGGTCAGGGGTTCGATTCCCCTTGTCGGCTCGCAGTGCAGATTGTCGGCTCGCAGTGCAGAGGCCCAGACCAGGGAGATGATCCCTTGACCTGGGCCTTCGTCGTTCCTGGGCCTTCCGGCGGCCGCGTGCCACCCACATTTTCGATCTTCCTTTCCCGTGCCCCGCTGAACGGGCTGCCGAGATCCGGGGGAGTCGTCCGGGAGCTTGCCGCCGCCGCCGATCCCGACCAGAGCGGTGGCAGCTCGGAGCGTTCCCCGTCCAGGTCGCCGGAGCGTTCCCCGCATCACCGCGGCAGTCCGCAGCGGCCTGAACCACACCGGCTGATCCTCGACGGGGTCTGTTTCGCCGCTGTCTCCTACGCGTGGGGCTGGTACGGCGAGGAGGCGAGTCCGAGCGGGATGTAATGTCCCGCCCCTCTGCTCGCCAAGAAGGGGAAACCCCCGAGCTAGCGGAAGGCGCAGTGGATGGCAGACATTCCACCGGAGGATCTCCGGCAGACGATGCGAGATCCCGAGGCGTTCGAGGTCTTCTACCGAAGACACACCGAACGCGTGAGCCGCTTCGTGGCCCGCCGGATGACCGATCCGCACACGGTGGACGACCTCACCACCGAGGTCTTCCTGGCCGCCATCGACACGGCGGACACCTACCGGCCCGACCGGGGCAGCCAGGAGGCGTGGTTGTTCGGCATCGCGCGCAACGTGGTGGCGTCCGAGCTGCGCAGAGCGGCCAGGGAACTGCACAAGAGCGGCAGGGCCGCGGGGCGCCGCCCCCTGGACAGCGACGACATCGCGCGTCTGGAGGAACGCATCGACGCCGAACGGGCCGCCCGCCCGCTTCTGTCGGCCATCGCGCGGCTGCCCAAGAGCCTGAGGGCCGTGGCCGAGCTGGTGGACATCGACGGCCTGTCCGTCACCGACGCCGCCGCGGCCCTGCGCATCCGCGTCGCCACCGCCCGGGTGCGGCTGCATCGCGCGCGCCGCCGGCTCATGACCGAGTCCGGCAACCGCCCGGAGACCATCTTGGAAGGATCGTCATGAACGGATCTCTCGCCGGTTTCGAAGAGCGCCGGCTGGCCGAGCTGAAGGAGCATGTGGCGGCGCGGGCGGCGGCCGAGCGGGTCGGACGGCCACGCCGCCGGATCGTCCTGGCCGTGGCGGCAGGGGTGGCGGTCGCCGCCGTGGCGAGCGTGGTCACGGCCTCGTCCGTAGGCGGGGCCGCCCCCGCCTACGCCGTCACCAAGGACTCCGACGGCATCGTGTACGTCACCGTGCGTGGCACCGTACCCGGCGGCGACCCGGACGTGAAGGGGCTGACCAGGCAGCTCCAGAGCCTCAACGTGCCCGCCATCGTGGACTACATCCCGGCGGGCCAGAAATGCAAGGAGCCGCGCGGCGCCATCGTGACGGACATCCCCGGGGGGCTCTACCACGCGCCCAGGAACATCCCCGGCGACCCCGGGGCCTGGCAGATGCAGATCAACACCAAGCTGTTCGAGCCCGGCCAGACCTTCGTCTGGACCCTGTATGTCGATCCCGTCAACGGATGGAACGGCACCAGCACGATCCTCATGCGGGACCCGGTGGCGCCCTGCGAGCTGGTCCCCGACGACCGGCCGCACTACCTGGCGAGGACGCCTCCGCCCTGGGGGAAGGCGACGTCGCTGGGCGGGTACCAGGTGGAGGGCAAGACCGTGGGCGAGGTCATGCCGGAGATCGACAAGCGCGGCCTCAAAGTCACCTACCTGGTCACCGAGCCCGCTCCCGACAAGCTGCGCGATCCGGACATGCTCTACGTGATGTACCCCACCAAGCAGAACACCCCGGTGGGCAACGACTGGTCCGTCTGGCAGGCGGATGAGCTGGCGAAGGGAGTGATCCGCCTGTATGTCACGCAGAAACCCGCCACGCCGCGGCATCGCTGAACCGGCGATGCCGCGGAGACGCCCAGATCCACTTCCGGGATCACATTCCGGGATCACAAACATGATCGACTGCTGGCCGTGTCCCGGCTGGACCCGGTGACGAGCCAGGACCGGTTGAGCGGGCGCGTCCTGGTGAACCCCGTGGTTCCCCAGCCCCCTCATGGACCCGGAGCCGACGATCACGTGCGATCGTCGGCTCCGGCACGCGCCCCGTCCGCGCGGGCGGCCACGGGCCCAGCTCGCTCAAAAGCACCTGCATCAGGCGTCGCAGCCCTCAGCCCTCAGCCCCCAACCCCCAGCCTCAGCCCCCAACCCCCAGGCGTCAGCCCCAGCATCCAGGCCCCAGCCTCCGCGCGCCGGAGCAATCACCGGCGCGCACCTCGTCGTGCCCGCATCCCGCCGTTCACGTCGGCGGTCACTCCGGACCGACTTGACACCCCCGCCCAGCGGATGTCTCAGCCCCGGCCCACCGGGGACCCGGGTCGCTGTCCTGCCTGACGCTGATGCCCTGCGGCACATCGGGAAGGTGCCGGGTGTGACCAGAGATCAGGACAGGGTGTCCTTGACCGCGATCTGGCCGTTGTTGATCACGAACTTCTGGTTGGTGTTGGTGCTGCCGCACTGCCACAGGTACACCTGGGTGCTGTTGCCGCGGCCGTTGGTAACGTCCAGGCATAGGGGGTTGCCTGAGTTGAGGGTGGACTTGAGGATGATCGCGCCTCTCTGGACGACCCAGAGCTGGTTGGCGTTACCCAGGCACTGCCACTGGTAGACCCGGGTGCCGTTGGTGCGGCCGTTGGAGGAGTCCAGACACATCACCTGGCTCTTGCCGATGGTGTCTTCCACCTTGATGAGGCCGTTGTCGATGACGAACCTCTGGTTGGTGTTGTTGCTGTCGCACTGCCATTGGTACATCAGGGTGCCGTTGCCACGGTTGTTGCTGATGTCGACGCACATCGGGGGCCAGGCCAGGGCGGTGCGACCGGCGGGCTGGCGAGCGGAGGAGGTGGCGGCGGCGGGCAGGGTGGTTACCGCACCCACCGCGGTGAAGATGACAGCGACGGCTAGCAGGCGGCGAGCAAGCACGATTGGCCCCCAGGAGAGTTGATCAGGTCTCAAGCACCATGCCATGACCGACAGTCCTTGATCAATTACTCTGCGTGCAAGCCCTCGCGTGTCGTGATGTGATGCCGGTCAGAGGAAGCCGTGACGGTCGTCCGGCATCCGGGGTTGCAGTTCAGGGGGGTCCAGGGCCGTTCAGAGTAGATCGCATAGACGTGCCGACCTGCATTGATCGGCCGATGCCGCCCGCCTGGTGCGGCTTCATGGGGATGCCGCCTGGCGCGAATGGCGATGGAGCGAAGCCCGCAACGGTGCCGCCCGTGCTGAGCTCTGCCTCATGAGCACCGAGGATGGCGGCGTTCCGCGTTCCCACGCGGTCCGAGCTTGCGGGCCGCACGCCGCGCATGCGGCCTGGGGGTCGTCCTCGCGCGCGCTCGCCACTCGGACGCTCAGGCGCGAAGGCCGAAGATCCCCTGAGCCCCGAGATGCCCGCGGCGAGCGATGCCGCTGTATCAGGTCCTCCGGCACGCGCGGATAGGGTGACGCGGTGCAGATCTATGGGGAGACCGAGCGGCTGATGTTGCGCCGCATCACCGAGGACGACGCCGACAACCTGGTGGAGCTTGACAGCGATCCCGAGGTCATGCGCCACCTGAGCGGTGGTGAGCCGACGTCACGAGAGAAGATCGTCGGCGAGGTCCTTCCCCGCATATTGAGCTACACCGGCGACCAGGGGTTCTTCGCCGCGATCGAGAAGTCGACGGCGGAGTTCCTCGGGTGGTTTCTCCTGCGAGCCAAGCACGGTGAGCCCGAGGACGAGCCTGAGCTGGGCTACCGGTTGCGCAAGGTCGCTTGGGGGAAGGGTTATGCCACCGAGGGGTCGGTGGCGCTGATCCGGAAGGCCTTCGGCGAGTTGGGAGCCCGTCGCGTCTACGCGGAGGCTCTGGCGGTCAACGTCGGCTCGCGGCGGGTGATGGAGAAGGCCGGGCTGCAGTACGTGCGCTCGTTTCACGTCGACAGGCCGGAGATCCCGGGATCCGAGCAGGGGGCAGTGGAATACGAGCTGCTGAGAGCCGACTGGGAACGCCTCCGGAGGGGGCCGCAGACTCCGGGATGATCGCCGTGCGAACCTGCGGGCCGTAGGCGGCTGAGGTCGAAGCCTGACCATTCCGCCTTCCGCGACGTCCGCCGCCGGCACAGCGCCGCCGACGGGTTACCGCCGATCGTCTACGGCCAACAGCGCCGCCGACGGGTTACCACCGATCGTCTACGGCCAGCGGATCACCGCCGCCAGGGCGGCCGCCACGGCGAGGCGTCAGCAGCTCATCGCCGCATGGAAAAGTCTCCGTGATTTGAGGGGATTGCTACCCTTCGGCCATGGATCTTCAGGATCAGGCGCTCGGCAAGAGCCAATGGTGGCGGCGAGGGCTCATACTCGGCCCTGTTGCTGTGAGCGCCGTCCTGACCCTTTTCTCCGCGGCTCATCCTGGCGGCAACTTTCCTTTGATCCTCGTCGCCGCCCCGATATGGCTCTTGTCCGGCCTCATATGGATCTCGCTCCTCATGACACGGGGCAGTGCTTACAGGCGTAGCCCATGGATCATCGCGACGCCACTCGTCGGGGTACTCACACTCGTTCTGGCGAACTCCCCGCTACCGATGCGGGTGGCGTTTCTGATCTCCGAGGCCGCTCTCAGCAACTACGCGCAGTCGTTACCCGAACAAGAGGGTGTGTCGTTCAAGGACCAGCGTGCGGGGCTGTTCACCATCGCCACGGCGCAACGCTGGAAGGGAATCACGCAACTCGGCGTCGCCGACACCGGCGGGATGCTCACCGAGTGCGGATTCGCTCATGTTCCCAGCGGACGAGTGAAGGATCTCGACGTGTCCTCAGCCGACCATCTGACCGGCGACTGGTACGCGACATGCACTGACTACGACTGACGCACCGGTTGCGGGACCACGTCCCGCTGTCTCGCGCGAGCCTGCCGAAGAGGCTTCCGCTACCGCTCCCTGTCTGCCTTGGCAGAGGTCCAGACGGCCATACCGGCCAAAGGCGGCGGCTCCAGTCAAGCGGCCTCCGAAGCGCGGACGGGTTTCCCGGTGCGGGCGATCGGCTATCCGATGCCCAGGAGCAGCATCGCCACCGACAGGATCAACGCCCCGAGCCCGCCGACCGCGCAGGCGATCACCGCGCCGCGGCGGTCGGCCAGGCCGCGCAGGTGAACGAGCGCGGCCGTGATGAACAGGAGCCCGCCCGCCATGAACCACGGGCCCCACAGGTAGGTGTACCAGCGGATCACGGGCAGGAGATCCGGTGCGATCCCGGCGCTGTCGGCCTGCATGAGCAGCCCCTGCACGACGAACAGGCCGCCGTGCCACAGGAGCAGCCCCCCGGCGCCCCAGGCGGCCAGTTGCAGGAGCCGGCTCATGCCCGTGCCCCAGCGGCGCAGCAGGGCGAGCCCGACCACCCCGCCGACGACCTTGAGCGCGCCGGTGGCCCACAGGACCACGAGGAACCAGGTGACCCGGTCCTCCACCATCTTGACCAGAGGCGGGGCGATCGTCGTGGCGGCGCCGGCCGTACCTCCCAGTGCCCAGTAGAAACTCGGCAGGGCGAACAGGAAGCCCCACGCCGCCACGCCGTACGCCGCCCACGCCGCGCGGCGCGATCGCGGTGCCGTCTCGTTGACCTGCGAAGTCGTCATACCCGCAACGGTTCCAGCGTCTCCTGCCCGATGCCTCCCGCCGGAGGGTGACGGCCCTCCCTCCACAGGGGGAAAGCCGCCTTGGCATCCCCGGGGGGCGGGACCAGGACGTCGCGGCGGGCTGGATACAGGGCCGCGCCGACGTGTCGCCGTGGGCCTTCGGGCCGGCCCTCCCCTCTCGCCTCCGCCCTGACACCTGCGGCCGCGATCGGGCGGGAGCCGGTCTCCCCCGGGGCGGAGTCATATCGTCGCTGGCGCAAAAATAATGCTTAATCCCCCATTAGCAGGCGTTAACCGGCGAAAGTTGTACCGTTCCGAGCCGCCACGTAGCGTCGCAGACATGGCTGTTGAACTCGAGGAACTGTTCGCCCGCCAGGTGGATGTCGGGGTCGCGACAATGGACGTGCCGACCGATGACGGCGTGGTGAGCACCCACGTGGTCGTGCAGCAGGTCTCCGCGACCGACCGCAAGTCCGGGCAGGAGCGGAAACTCCTGCTCGTCTTCGACCCGTCCGGGGTCATCGCGATGGCCGACGTCCTGCGCCAGGCGGCGGAGAAGGCACAGGCCGAGCCGTCGTAGCGGCCCGGCTCGGCGCGCGTCAGGCAGGTCAGGCGGGTTCGATGCGGGCCGCCAGCCGGTAGGAGAAGCCCTTGCCGGCCGGGGAGGTGGCGTTGATGTACTGCGGCCCCTCCCCGCTCCCGATGGTGACCGGGATGCGCAGCAGCAGGTCGTCGCCGATGTGGTCGTCCTCCCACACCTCGATCGTGAACGTCGCGCCGGGGTGGGCCGTCAGATGGATGTACGGCCCGGCGGCGCGCTGCGTGGAGCCGGCGGAGCAGTCCGAGGCGTCGCTCGTCCACACCCAGCAGGTCCGGACCTTGGTGTCGGCCTCGTCACCGTTGGTGGGCCAGATGTAGTAGTGGCTGCCGTCCGGCTCCTTGAGCTCGACGCGGACCTCGTCTTCGCCGCTCTCCTCCAGATCGTCGGCCTGGAGCGAGCCGAACACGAGCTTGAGGGGGCCCGGGGCGGTGAGCGGGGACACCGGGATCAGCGAGGGGGGCGGGGTGGTCGGGACGGCCGGGGTCGTCGGGGTGGCCAGGGCCGCCTGGGGTGGTGCGAGGACCGCGGTCAGCGTCAGCGCCGCGGCGGCGGTGGCGATCCTGGTCAGGATGGTGCGCACGTGATCGATCCTCTGTCAGTAGGAGGGCTCTAGGCGGAAGTTGAGCGTGTAGTGGTAGCCGTTGATGTTGGCCTCCTCGCGGAAGTACTGGGTCTCGCTGATCGGCTCGGGCCAGAGCGGCACGTTGATCAGCGTGTCGTCTCCCGCGATGTCGTCCTCGCGGAGCGCCACCATCAGCAGCGTGCCGTTGGCGGTGTAGGAGGGCTTGTGGGCGGAGTAGTAGCCCCGGTGGTTGGTGCCGGCAGGGCAGCTGTCCCCGCTGATGTAGATGCAGTCGTTGCGGGCCACCGACAACTCGCCGGTGTTCGTCGGGAAGAGCTGGCGGGCCTTCCCCTGGTACTGGGCGATCACGTAGACCTCGTCGTGCCCGCTCTCCTCCAGGTCGTATGCGGTGAAGCTCTCCAGGACGACCCTGACCATCGGCGCCGGCTCGGCGTACGCGGCGCCTCCTGTCAGGAGTGACCCGATGATGATCGCGACGCTCAGCGACGCCCGGGTGAGTAAGCGATGCATGCTGTCCCCCTGTCAACGGTGATGTTGTCCGCCGGACAGCATGGCCAGGGCCCCTTGTCGCTCTCTTGGATCTCACTGGCAATGGCCGAGAACGGCCTTATTTCGCAAAATTCGCCCCATAGGCTCGTTTCTTCCACCGGCTCGCCGTCCGCGGCCTCCCGCATTCACGGCGGGGTGTTCTGCCGCCGGATCCGTCGGCGCGGGCGGCTGCCCCGTGTTTCCCCATGGTCTGAGGCACGTAAAGCGGGCACCGCGAAGGCCCCTCGCGACCGACGCACATTTAATCGCATTTATGGACATTGACCCGGAAACTACGCAACAAGGTCGAGAGCGTTATCCCTATTTAGATGTTGTGCGCTGTGTGATTTCATGACTACTGTCAGTAAAAGATGCCTCGGGGGTCTTTGTGTTAACAGCGCCTAAAGTCCGATTGCTGCTGCTGGTTCTCACGGCGTCCGGCGTGCTGTCCGGCATGGGGGCGACGGCCCGGGCGGACTCCGGCAGCGACAGCACGGTCGCCAACGTCGTCGTGGACACGTCGATCACGCTGACCGCCATGACGCCCTCCTTCACCCTGCGCGGCATCCCCGGCGAGACGGTGACGGAGAAATCCGCGGTCAGCATGAGGGTGACGACGAACAACCTCGCGGGCTACGTCGTCACCGTCCGGCCGGTCTCCACCGAGCTGGTCGGATCGATCCCGGGCAACGACGACGTCATCCCGACGTCCCTGCTGGAGGTCCGCGGGCCCGAGCAGGGGAACGGCTTCACCTCGCTGACGCCGGGGGCTCCGGTGCAGGTGGCGAGCTCGGCGGTGCGGGCGGTGCCGGGCGGCGACATCATCGACAGCGACTACCGGATCACCATCCCGCCCGTCCGCTCCGACACCTACAGCGGCACGCTCGACTATGTGGCGACAACCCTGTGAACCGGCGGCGGGGCGGCCGCGCGGACCGGGCCGCACTCGGGCCGGCAGGCTCCGGCGTGTGATCGTCGCCTCCCTGATGGCGGGGGGCGTCGCGCTGGCCGCGGGGCCGGGCGCGTCGGAGGCGTCGGGTACGGCCCCCGCCCCTGATTTCTCGCTGACGGTGAGCCCGGCGCGACTCGTCGTGCGGCCGGGCCACATCGATGACCCGCAGCGGTTCCGGGTCCTGAACGGGGGTCGGTCGCCGGTCGACATCGTCGTGAACAGGGCGAGCTTCACCGCGGACGCGGACGGAAAAGTGATCTTCGACCGGGACGCCCCTCATTCGGCGGCCGGGTGGCTCCAAGTCAGTCCCGCGGCCTTTCACCTCGGTCCCGGGGAGAGGCGGCGGGTCACCGTCCGGGTCGACCCCCCGGCGGAGCCGGAGAACGGGGAGCACCAGGTGGCGCTGCTCTTCACGGCGCCCGCCGGCTCCGGTACGGGCAACATCAGGCTCAACCGGACGATCGGCACACCGATCTACGTCACGGTTCCGGGCCCGATCGACACCTCCGTGCGCCTCGGCGGCCTGCGCGCCGCCGATTTCGCGATCAGCGGCCCCGTGGAGTTCGGCGCCACCGTCGAGAACGTGGGGACCGTGCGCCGCGACTTCTTCGGCGAGGAGGGCCTGAAGGTCGAGGTCAACGGGCGTGAGATCCCCTTCCCGGACTTCACCGTGCTCCGCGGGACCAGCCGGGACGTCACCGTCCGGTGGAAGGACCCGCCGTTGATGTGCGTCTGCCACGCGAAGGTGTCGGTCACCGGGCCGGACGGGACGTCCAGCCGCAGCGCCACCGTGGTCGTCTTCCCGCTGCACCTCTTCGCGATGCTGCTGTCGGTGTCGGGGGCGCTCTACCTCCTCGCGCTGTGGGCGCGGCGGCGATGCCAGGCGCACCTGCTCGGCATCGTCCGGAAGGCGCGCGACCCCGACTGAGACGGGCCCGGCCCCCCGCGTACGGCCTCCCGCGCGCCGCGTCACCGGCCCGGCCTCCCGCGTACGGCCTCCCGCGTACGGCCTCCCGCGTACGGCCTCCCGCGCGCCGCGTCACAGGTCCGGTGTCCCGTATCCGGTGTTCGGAGGTGTCCGGCGGTGGTCAGCGGAGCACGACGCAGCCGCGCCCGCTCAGGCGGTGCAGGACCTCGGGGTCGCCGTCGTCGAGCTTGTTCCAGCGGAGGTCGAGCTTCTCCAGCGCGGGCAGGTCGGCGAGGCCGCCGGGGATCTCGCGGAGCCGGTTGTTGCGCAGGTCCAGGTGGGTGAGGCGGCTCAGCCCGGTGAGGGAGCCGGGCAGGGATGTGATCGCGTTGTTCCTGAGATCGAGCAGCCTGAGTCCCGACAGGTCGCCGACCGAGGCGGGCAGGCAGGTGAGGGCGTTGTTCATCAGGTGGAGCTCGCGCAGCTCGCGGAGCCGGCCGATGGTCTCGGGGATCTCGCGGAGCCGGTTGCCGTAGAGCCGCAGCTCGCGCAGGGCGGTGAGGCCGCCGATCGCGGCGGGGAGATCGGTGAGGCGGTTGTCGGTCAGGTTCAGGTAGGTGAGGCGGGTGAGCCCGCCCAGGGACGCGGGGACCGAGGTGAAGCGGTTGTCGCTCAGGTAGAGGTAGTCGGTGAGGTTGGAAAGGTCGCCGATCGCCTCGGGGATCCGGGTGAGCGCGTTGTGTCCCAGGTCCAGCATGCGCAGCTCGGTCAGCCGGCCTATCGTCTCCGGCACCTCGGTGATCGAGTTCTCCGCGAGGTTCAGGGAGGCCAGGCCGGTCAGCCGCCACAGGCCGGCGGGGACGGATGTCAGGGCGTTGCCGCCGACGGCCAGGTGCCGCAGGCCCCGGAGCAGTCCGATGCCCTCGGGGAGCTCGCCGATCGCGTTGCCGTACAGGAAGAGCGTCCGCAGCTCGGGCAGTCGCAGGACGCTCTCGGGGAACCGGGTCAGCGCGTTGCCGTCGAGGTGGAGGGCGCGCAGGGCGGTGAGGCCGTGGAGGTCCGGGAGGTCGCGCAGCCGGTTGCCGTCCAGCCGGAGGTCCTCCAGCCGCGGCAGCCGCCCGACCCACTCCGGCAGCTCGGTCAGCGCGTTCCAGGCCAGGTCGATACGGCGCAGCAGGGCGGGGTCGCCGGCGGGGGCCGGGAGTGCGGTGAGTCCCGCGCCGGGCGCCTTCATCTCGTGCGGCACGATTCTCCTCGCTCGCGGTGTGACGCGGGCCGTAGGGGCGGAGGCGTCGGAACGCCGGTCGGACGTCGCTCCTCCGGCCGCCGGCCGCCGGCCGCCGGCCCTCGGGCTGTGGGCCGCAAGGCCGGGGCCCTCCGGACGTCGGCCGTCAGGACGCGGGCCGTACCTTACCGAAGGCGGCCGGGGCGGGCCGCGGGCCGGGCGGCGACCGGAGCCGGCGGCGAGGGCTGCCGGAGGCCGAGGGGGCAAGTCGTACGAACCGGCTGCTTTTCACCGGACGCGACGATCTCAGCGTGGCGGCGGGCGACCAAGACGCTCGATCCGCCACGCGCGGGCAGCTCTTCGTCACATACTGAAACCTCACGCAAGCGGAGAGTGACCGACGAGGGGCGCGGCGGTGACGGGGACGATCCTTCAGCGAGTCCGCACGGGGCATGGCGGCGATGCCGAGGGGAAGGCCCCGGGCCGGGCCGAGGCGTCCGAGACGTCCGAGATAGACATCAGTGTGATCGTGCCCGTCCACAACTGCCGGCCCTACCTGGACAGATGCCTCACCTCCCTGCTGATCCAGCGGGTCAGCAGGGAGATCGTCGTCGTGGACGACGGCTCCACCGACGGCAGCGCCGACCTGCTCGCCCTCTACGCCGCCTACCATCGCGGCGTCATCCGGGTCGTCCGGCAGGAGCACTCCGGCGGGGCGGGCCGGCCGCGCAACGTCGGGATCTCGCACGCGCGCGGCAGATACGTGTTCTTCTGCGACGCGGACGACTACCTCGGCCCCGAGGCGCTGGAGCGGATGCTCGCGATGGCCGACCGCAACGACTCCGACATCGTTCTCGGGAAGATCGTCGGACATGACCGCAGGGCGCCGGTCTCGATGTTCCGCGAGAGCGCCGAGCGCGCCCCGCTCGGGGAGAGCGCGGTCTACAACAGCCTGAGCTGCTTCAAGCTGTTCCGCCGGGAGATGCTGGAGCGCCACACCATCCGCTTCGACGAGACGCTGCTGGTGGGGGAGGACGTGGTCTTCACCGCCCACGCCTACTGCCACGCGGCGGTGATCTCGGTGGTCGCCGACTACGACTGCTACCACCTGGTCGCCCGGCCCGACGGCAGCAGCATCATGCAGCGGACGGGCAGCCGCGACCCGGTCTCCTGGCTGCGGATGATCAGGCGGCCGATCGAGCTGGTCGTCGGTCACGTGGGTCCGGGGGCGCTCCGCGACCACCTGCTCCGCCGGCACTTCCGGCTGGACGCCTTCGGCAGCCTCGGCAGGCCGTTCCTGGAGGCGGGTGAGGTCCAGCGCAAGGAGATCGCCGCAGAGGTGGCCGACATGTGCGACCGGTGGCTGACCGACGGGGTCCGCGACCGGCTCACCCTCATCGACCGGAGCCGGATCTCCGCGCTCCAGGACATCGACCGCCTGGTACGGCTGGCGCACATCGAGTCGGCCGTGATCCGCCGGGAGCTCACCGGGCTCCGCTGGGACGGGGAGGGCCGGCTGGTCGTCTCCGGCCGGGTCGCGCTGAGCGCGCCGGCGCAGGGCGACCGCCCGGAGCTCGTCGGCGGCGCCCTGGCCCTGGTGCTGCGGATGCGGCACGACGGCGCCGGGGCGCCCGCCGACCTGGTGGTCCCCGTGACCGGCGACTGCGACGGGTTCACCGGCCTCATCGACGTCGCGGGCCTGTCCTCGGGGGTCTGGGACGTCCACGTGACCGTCGAGTGCGAGGGGATCACCCGGCTGGCGCGGCTCGGCGCCGACCGGGACGGGCTGGTCGCCCAGCCGGTGCCCCGCATGGTCGGCGGCGTCATCGCCCTGCCGTACTTCACCCGGCCGCACGGCAACCTCAGCCTCGATATCGGCGGCCACGTGGTGAGCGTGCCCGCCGGCGTCCGGCTGACGAGGACCCGCTGGACGGCCGGCCACCGGCTCCGGCTCGACGGGGAGGTCACCGTCGGCGCGGGCCTGGCGGGGGCGCACGCCGTACGGCGGCTGGTCTGGCGGGAGCGGTGGTCGGGGCGGGAGCGGCACGGGCCGGTCACGACCTGGGCAGGCGGCGCGTTCGCCACCCGGCAGGCGGTGGGCCGGCTGGGGCCGGGCACCTGGGACGCCTACCTGGAGCTGGACCTCGGGGGCCCGCCCGCGCGCTTCCGGATCGAGGTGGAGGCGGAGCGGATCGTGCCGCCGCGCACGTGGTGGCGGGGCCTGGTCCGGTGGAGCGCGCGGCCGTATGCCACGGCGGGCAAGGGCCGGCTCAGCGCGGTCGTCCGTGTCGGCACGCCCAGGGCGTTCGTGAAGCGAATTCTGCGCTAATGCCACCTTCTTGCAACTACAAGCCCATGGCCTAAAGTAAGGGGCAATTCCGCATTTCGGAGGCTTGTCGTGCACGTACCCGATGGCTTTTTCAACGCAGCCGTGTCGCTCTCAGCCGGGGTCGTCGCGGCCGCCGGGGTCGCGGTATGCCTGCGCGGCGCCCGCCGCGAGCTCGACGACCGGACCGCCCCCATGGCGGGCCTGGTCGCCGCCTTCGTCTTCGCCGTCCAGATGCTCAACTTCCCGGTCGCCGCCGGCACCAGTGGCCACCTCCTCGGCGGCACGCTCGCCGCGATCCTCGTCGGGCCCTACACGGCTGTCTTGTGCGTGGCCGTGGTCCTGCTCGTGCAGGGCTTCTTCTTCGCCGACGGCGGCCTGACCGCGCTGGGCGTCAACATCACCCTCATGGGCGTCGTCGCCGTCGTGGTCGGCTGGACCGTCTTCCGCCTGATCACCCGGGCCGTGCGGAACAGGGGAGCCGTCGTCGCGGCCTCGTTCGTCGCGGCCCTGGTCTCGGTGCCCGCCACCGCGCTGGCCTTCACCCTGCTGTTCTGGATCGGCGGTACCGCGCCCATCGAGGTCGGCACGGTCGCCGCCGCGATGGGCGGCGTGCACGTGCTCATCGGCATCGGTGAGGGCCTGATCACGGCGGTCACCGTCAGCACCGTGCTGGCGATCCGGCCCGACCTGGTGTACGGCGCGCGGGGGCTGGCCGCCCCGCTGGTCCTGCGCGGCGCCGGCGGAGACGCCGTGGTGACGCAGGAGGCCCCGGCCCCGGCTCCGGCCGCCGCGCGGCGACCGGGCTGGTTCCTGCCGGCCGGCATCGTGGTGGCGGCGCTGCTGGCGGGGATCGTCAGCTTCTACGCCTCCTCCTCCCCCGACGGCCTGGAGCGGGTCGCCGAGGACAAGGGCTTCATCAGCCAGGCCACCGACCACGCCCTGGGAGAGCAACCGCTGGCCGACTACGGCGACGCGGGCGGCATCCCGGTCGGTGTGGCCGGCCTGATCGGCGTCGGGGTGACGCTCGCGGTCGGGGGCGGCCTGTTCTTCGCGGTGCGCCGCCGTACCAAGGACGGCACGGTCAAGGACGAGGTCTCCGCCTGATGGGTTCGGGCCACCACCAGCTCTACCGGCCGGGTGACACGCCCGTCCACCGGCTGCCGCCCCAGTGCAAGCTGGCGGCGGTGGCCGGTTTCGCCCTGGTGGTGGTGGCCACCCCGCGCGAGTGGCTGTGGGCCTTCGGTCTCTACGCCCTGCTGCTGGCGGCGGTGGCGTCGGCCGCGCGGGTCCCGTTCTCCTTCCTGCTGCGGCGGATGGTGGTCGAGATCCCGTTCGTGGTGTTCGCGGTGGCGCTGCCGTTCATCGGGTTCGGCGAGCGGGTGTCCTTCCTGGGCCTGTCGTTCAGCGTCGCGGGACTGTGGGCCGCGTGGAACATCCTGGCCAAGGCCACCCTGGGCGTGATCGCGAGCGTCCTGCTCGCGGCCACCACCGAGCCCCGCCTGATGCTGCTGGGCGCCCAGAGGCTCAGGCTGCCCCCGCTGCTGGTGCAGATCGCCATGTTCATGCTCCGCTACATGGACGTGATCATCGAAGAGATGCGCCGGATGCGGGTGGCCAGGGAGTCGCGGGGATTCGTGGCCAGGGACATCCGGCACATCCCGGTGGTCGCCAGGTCGGCGGGCGCGCTGTTCATCCGCTCCTACGAGCGGGGCGAGCGGGTGCACCTGGCGATGCTCAGCCGCGGCTACAGCGGCTCGATGCCGGTCATCCAGGACCTGTCCGCCTCGTCGCGCCAGTGGCTCGTCGCGGGTATGTTGCCGGGCGCGGCGCTCGTGGTGCTGCTGGGAACCTGGGGGTTGGCATGACACCGTCTCTTGAGGTGCGCCGTCTGGCGTATGCCTATCCGGACGGCACACAGGCGCTGTTCGGCGTCGACTTCGCGATCGGGCGCGGGGAGCGGGTGGCGCTGCTCGGGCCGAACGGCGCGGGCAAGACGACGCTGGTGATGCACCTCAACGGCATCCTGACCGCCGGGCACGGCACGGTGACGGTGGCCGGGCTGCCGGTGGAGAAGGGCTCGCTCAAGGAGATCCGCAGACGGGTCGGGCTCGTCTTCCAGGACCCCGACGACCAGCTCTTCATGCCGACGGTCCGGGAGGACGTCGCCTTCGGCCCGGCCAACCTCGGGATCGGGGGCGAGGAGCTGCAGCACCGGGTCAAGGACGCGCTGGAGCGGGTGGGCATGCTGGAGGCGATCGACCGGCCGCCGCACCACCTGTCCTTCGGCCAGCGCCGCCGGGTGGCGGTGGCGACCGTGCTGGCCATGGAGCCGGAGATCCTCGTGCTGGACGAGCCGTCGTCGAACCTGGACCCGGCCTCCCGTCGGGAGCTCGCCGAGATCCTGCGGGGGCTCGACGTGACCGTGCTGATGGTCACCCACGACCTGCCCTACGCGCTGGAATTGTGTGACCGCGCGCTCATCCTCTCCGGAGGCGTGATCGCCGCCGACGGGCCGACCCGGGAGGTCCTCGCCGACGCCGAACTGCTCGCCGCCCACCGGCTGGAACTGCCGTACGGCTTCGCGCTCCCCTGACCGGGCCTCCCGGCACGCCGGCCATGGAAGCGCCGGCGGCGACACGCGGCGGTCGTCCCACGGTTTCCCGATCCGGATCGATGATCGTGAGTCGCATTACCTCGCGTACGGTGATGGCGAAGTAAAGTGGGTCTGCCTCATGGGCGCGAGGAGGAGTGATGAAGCTACGGCTGGCTCGCCGCGCCGTCGGTGACGCCGTGGTGGTGGCCGTCGAGGGCGAACTCGATCTGTTCACCGCCCCGTTCCTGCGAGATGAGGTCCGTGACGCCATCAAGCTCGACAGCGCCCGGCTGGTCCTCGACCTCACCTCGCTGTCGTTCATGGACTCCAGCGGCCTGTCCGTGCTGATCGAGGCGTGGCGGCTGGCCACGGCGGAGGGCGGCGGGGTCTGCCTGGCCGCGCCCCAGGGCCCGGTGGCCCGGATCCTGCGCACGACGGGGCTCGACCGGCGGATAAAGGTCTACCCCGACGTCGGCAGCGCGGTGGGAGAGATTTAGCCCACCCCGAGTAGAACTTCATTCGGTATCCGCGTTAAAGTCCGCTCATGGACCTGAACGGAGCAGCAGCAATCATCTCGGGCGGTGCCAGCGGCCTCGGCGAGGCCACGGCCCGCGACCTCGCGGCGCACGGCGCCACCGTGGTCATCGCCGACCTCAACGAGGAGCGCGGCAAGTCCCTCGCCGACGAGCTCGGCGGAGTCTTCGTCAAGACCGACGTCTCCGACGAGGAACAGGTACAGGCGGCCGTGGACGCGGCCGTGGCGACCGGCAAGCCGCTGCGCGTCGTGGTGAGCAGCGCGGGCATCGGCTGGGCCACCCGGACGGTGAACCGCGACGGCTCGCCGCACGACCTGGCGTCCTACCGCAAGGTCATCGAGGTCAACCTGATCGGCACCTTCAACCTCATGCGCATCGGCGCCGCGGCCGTCGCGAAGACCGAGCCGGTCGACGCGGACGGCCAGCGCGGCGTGGTCATCAACACCGCCTCCGTGGCGGCGCTGGAGGGCCAGACCGGCCAGGTGGCGTACTCGGCGTCCAAGGGCGGCATCGTCGGCATGACCCTCCCGGCCGCACGTGACCTGGCCGCCGTCGGCGTCCGCGTCAACACGATCTGCCCGGGCATCATCGACACCCCCATCTACGGCTTCTCGCCCAACGCCGACGAGTTCAAGGCCAAGCTCGTGGCGCCGGTGGTCTTCCCCAAGCGCATGGGGCAGGCCTCGGAGTTCGCGCACCTGGTGCGCTCGCTCATCGAGAACGACTACATGAACGCCGAGACCATCCGGTTCGACGGCGGCATCCGCTTCCAGCCCAAGTAGGAGTCACCGGTGTCTGATGAGGTTCTGGTCGAAGTCGACGGTGGTGTCGCCGTCATCACGATCAACCGCCCGCAGGCCAGGAACGCCGTCAACGGCGCGGTCGCCCGGGGCATCGCCGCGGCGCTGGACGAGCTGGAGGAGCGCAAGGACGTCTCCGCCTACGTCCTCACCGGGGCGGGCGGCACCTTCTGCGCCGGCATGGACCTGAAGGGCTTCCTGACCGGCGACTTCCCGGTCGTCGAGGGCAGGGGCTTCGGCGGCATCGTCGAGGCGCCGCCGAAGAAGCCGATCGTCGCCGCGATCGAGGGCTACGCCCTCGCCGGCGGCTGCGAGCTGGCGCTGGCCTGCGACATCATCGTCGCCTCCGAAGAGGCCAAGTTCGGGCTGCCCGAGCCCAAGCGGGGCCTGGTCGCGGGGGCGGGCGGCATCATGCGGCTGCCGCGGCGCATTCCGTACCACATCGCGATGGAGATCGCCCTGACCGGCGACCACTTCCCGGCCTCCCGGCTGTACGAGGTGGGCCTGGTCAACCACGTCACGCCCGCGGGCGAGGCGCTGGCCAAGGCCCTGGAGCTGGCGAAGCGGATCGCGGCGAACGCTCCGCTGGCGCTCGCCGCGACCAAGCGCGTGATCGTCGAGTCCGCCGACTGGAGCGGGGACGAGATGTTCGCGAAGCAGGGCGAGATCATCAATCCGGTGTTCGGGTCCAAGGACGCGATGGAGGGCGCGGCGGCCTTCGCCGAGAAGCGCGCCCCGGAGTGGAAGGGCGAGTAACCCTCCCCGGCCACCGCCGGCCGGCGGTGGCCGATGGTCACAGGTTCGGCGCCGGGCGTGATCCGTATGGTCACGCCCGGCGCATTCATGGCAAGGAGTGCGTACGGTAAAGGTGTGGACAGGTGCGGCGGGGGCACTTGCCGTCCACGCGACCACTCCAATGCCAGGAGAGTGCATGAACGACCATGCGACCCGGACCACCTCGACGAGCCGGTCTGCGGGCGAGCGCCTCAAGCGCAAGGCCGGTGGCCTGGCCGCCGGTGCCGCGGGTGCCGCGATGCTCGTCATCGTCCTGGTCGCGGGCATGTGGGCGATCGAGGTGGCCGACTACGTGCTGCCGATCGACTTCGACACCTACGGCATCAGGTCCTGGGACCCCGAGGGGCTGGGCGGCATCGTCCTCGCGCCCTTCCTGCACGCCGGCTTCGGGCACCTGATGGCCAACTCCCTGCCCCTGCTGATCCTCGGCTTCCTCGCCGCCCTGCGTGGGCTCGGCCGCTTCCTGCTCGCCAGCCTGATCATCATCGTCGTCAGCGGGCTGGGCGTCTGGTTCACCAGCTCGCCGACGACGATCACGGTCGGCGCGAGCGGGCTGGTGTTCGGCTACTTCGGCTTCGTCGTCGCCCGGGGCCTGTTCGACCGCCGGGCCCTCGACATCGTGATCGGTATCGGCGTCGCGGTCGCCTACTACTCGATCATCTGGGGCGTGCTCCCGGGCGAGGCCGGCATCTCCTGGCAGGGTCACCTGTTCGGGCTCGTCGGCGGGATCGTGGCGGCCTGGATCCTGCGGCGCAAGCGCGCGGCCGTCCCCGCCTACTGACCGTCCCCGTCTGCTGACCGTCCCCGCCTACTGACCGGTCCCGGACGGACCGGGACCGGGACCGGCCTGACGGGGCGGGGCCGGGACCGGTCTGGACGGGCGGGCCGGACGGGCGGCCCGTCACAGCCCCGGGAACACCCGGCGCAGGTCGTCCAGGGTGACGCCGTCGCCGGTGACGGTCACCGAGGCGGGGGTGTGCGCGGTGTCCAGCCTGCCGGTGAGCAGGCGCAGCCACGCCTCGGCGGGAGCCGACAGGACGACGTCCGCCTGATCCGGCACCTGGCTGAAGCCGACGGTCTCCCCGAGGGTGAGGCCGAGGACGCGCTCGGGCTCGCTCGTCTCGACGCGGAGCGTGGCCTGCCGCCGGTCGAGGGCGTCGGGCTTGCCGATGAAGCCGACCATGAAGTCGAGCGGCCCGGCGTGCAGGTCGGTCAGCGCCTCGACGGCGTCCGGCGCGACGGTGGCCCGCGGGTCGAAGGCGACCTTGACGTCCCAGGTGTGCAGGGCGGCTTCGTTGAGCCGCATCCCGGCGATCAGCGTGACGTCGGCGGGCGTCGGCAGGAAGCCCAGCCTGACCTCCAGCCGCTCGCGGGTGCCGGGGTCGAGGCTCTCGTAGGCGGCGACGAGCTCGGCGTTCGCCTTCAGGAAGTCATCGGCCTGCTCCCGGGAGCCCCTGGCGTTCCAGCGGCTCCACACCGACTCGTTGAAGTCCTGGCCGGGGGCGTCCTGGCCGGCCAGCGCGGCCCGCAGGACCGCCAGGCCGATCTCCGCGCCGCTGCCGAGGTGGCTGAGCACCTGAGCGACGGTCCACTCCGCCGCGCCCGACGGCCGGGCGAGGTCGTCGGCGCTCATGCCACCTACCAGAGCGGATAGATCATCATGATTGGTGCGCAGGGCCGCGATGGTCCTGTCGGCGAGTGTGCTCATGGCTCTCCCAGCGAGAAGGGACCTCGTGGCCTCGCGGCCGAGTGGACCGTCCACCCGGTGTTCCCTCCCAGAAGTACCCGCGGCCACCTGGCGTATCACTATCGCCCCGTGACCTGGCGCCCGCAACGCGAAGGCCGGTCCTCCCGGGACCGCCCTGTGGTTTAGGGGGGATAAAGTCGGTCGGGGCGACCGCTCCGCGAGGGCGCGGCAACCACGCCGCGCAGGTGGGACGACCGCTCCGCGGGGTCGGGACGATCGCTCCGCGGGGTCGGGACGATCGCTCCGCAGGGAGGAGACCACCCGTGAACGACGGGGTTTCGGACGCCAGGAGTCCGTACGGCGCGAGCCCGATGGACGGGAGTCCAGATGAGCGGAGTCCGGACGGCGCGAGTCCGGACGAGCTTGCCGTGATCGCCGATCCGGTCGAGCGCGCCAGGGCGATCAGTCTCGCCATCGCCGACCGGCAGGACCTGATCGCCGAGCTCGCCCGGCTCCGCCGCGAGGCCGTCATCGAGGCGCAGGCCTCGGGGGTGCGCCAGGACGCGATCGCACGGCGGCTCGGGGTCACCCCTGGCAGGGTGTCGCAGATGAGGTCGGCGGGCGCCAGAGACGCCACAGGCGGCCATGCAGGGGCATGCCAGACGCCCAGGGTGGTGGTCCGGCGCGCGCTCCCCACCGAGCCCGCGGTGCGCGGCTCCGCGTCGCTCTTCATGACCGAGGCGGAGAGGCAGGGCATCCGCGCGGGCCGGCGCATGCTCTACGTCGGGCCCGAGCCGGCCGCCGGCCACGTCGCCGCCGCCCTGCGCGTCGAGCCCGGCACCGACGTCCTGGCCCGCCGCAAGATGCTGCTCGCCGACGACGTGCCCGTACGGATCGCCACCAGCTACTTCCGGCTGGACGTCTTCGGCGGCACCCCGATCGCCGCCCCAGACTTCGTGAGGCCGAGCCTGCAGGCCGGCATCGAGGCACTCGGGCACCGCTTCGGCCACGCGGAGGAGCACCTCGTCGCCCGCCCGCCCACCGGGTTCGAGGCGGCGACCCTGCAGCTCGACCCGGGCGAGTGGGTGGTGCAGGTCCTGCGCGCCGGCTACGGCGACGACGGCACCCCGGTCCACACCCTGGAGACGATCTGCGCGGCCTCCCGCCACGTCTTCCCCATCGCCCAGGTCACCGGGGCCGACGAGTTCTGACCGGCGCGTAGGTGCCACGACCGATCCACAGAGGTGCGTCGGCGTGAGTCGCCGGGTCATACTTCTGCTCGATCTGTCGTGTCCCCGGATCGGATATCAGAGCCGGCCTGTGTTGTCACTGATCCGGGGAGCCAGCGAAGGGCGAGGACGCCGAGTGCCGTGTGGAGGACGGCGGCCACTGCGGCGGCCACGTGCAGGCCGGTGACGAAGGCCGTCCTCGCCTCCGCGGCCACCGCGGGCGCGAGGTCCGGAAGCTGGAGGGTCTCGTCCAGGGTGGGTGCCAGGTCGGGTCCCTGGAGCCGGAAGACCAGGGCGGCGAGTGAGCCGAGGAGCGCGATGCCGAGGGCGTTGCCGATCTCGTTGCCGGTCTCCGCGATCGCACCCGCCGAGCCTGCCCGTTCCGCGGGGACCGCGCCGACGGCGGTGTCGGCGACGACGCTGAAGCAGATGCCGTAGCCGACGCCCGCGATGATCGTGGAAGCGACGTACCAGCCGATCCCGCCCGTGATCGTCGTGGGGAGCAGCAACAGCAGACCCGCCGCGATGGAGAAGTGGCAGATGACGAGGGCGGTCCGCTTTCCGATGCGGTCGACCACGAAAGGCGTGACGACGCAGGTGATGGTGAGAACCACAGCGCCGGGAAGCGCTAGGAGAGCCGCCCGCAGGACAGGCAGGTCAAGGACGGATTGGAGGTAGATGCCTGCCAGGTACGCGGCCGCCGACCACGCCGCCAACGGCAGCAGACCGGTGATGATCGCCACCGTGAAGACACGGTCGCGGAAGAGCGAGAACTCGATCAACGGATGTCGGAGGCTCCGCTGCCTGCGGACGAACCACGCCAGCAGGACCAGCCCTGCGATCCCCACGAGAACCGGGACGGTCGACAGCCCCTCGGCGGCGGAGTGCTTGAGGCCGTAGATCGTGAGCAGGAGGCCGGCCGCGGAGGTCACGACACTGAGCGCGTCGACGTGACCCGGGCGGGTCGCACGGACCTCACGGAGCAGGACCGGCGCGAAGAACAGGAACAGGGCGATGACGGGAAGGTTGACCAGGAAGACCGAGCCCCACCAGAACCGTTCCAGCAGGATGCCGCCGGCGACCGGGCCGATGGCGAACCCGGCCGCGAACGCCGCGGCGAAGATGCCGATGGCCTGCGCCCGTCGCCGCGGGTCGGTGAACAGCTCGCTCAACACGGCCAGGGCCGATGGCAGGAGAGTCGCACCCGCCACTCCCATCAGCGCGCGGGCGACGATCAGAAGCTCGGGGGTCGGCGCGAACGCCGCTCCCGCGGAGCCGATGCCGAAGGCCGCCGTGCCGATCATGAGCAACTTCAGCCGGCCGTACCGGTCGCCGATGTTGCCGAACGCGATCAGCAGGGAGCCGACGGCGAAGCCGTAGATGTCCAAAATCCACAGGGCCTGGTCGGCGGTCGGCGTGAGGGCCTGGCTGACCCGGGACATCGCCAGGAACAGGATCGACCCGTCCATGGAGACCAGTAGTACGGGCCCGAGGATCACCAGAAGGCCGAGCCAGGCCCGCAGGCCCGGTGAGTTGTGCGCGTGCTGTCGAGACATGGTGTCGACAGTGCGGCAGGACGGGATCGGCAACCATCCCCCTGCTGTGGGTGCACCCGACAGGTACACCCACAAGTGTGCTCGGTCAGCCTAGGCTCGATGCCATGGAAGGTCTTGGAGCGTTTCTGAAGAGTCGTCGTGGTCGGGTCACACCGGCTGAGATCGGGCTGCGCACTTTCGGGACCGCTCGCCGGGTTCCCGGCCTGCGACGTGAAGAGCTCGCCCAGCTCGCGGGAGTGAGCGCCGGGTACTACACGCGTCTGGAGCAGGGGCAGGCGGACACCGCCTCCAAGCAGGTGCTCGACGCCCTCGCGCGGGTGCTGCAGCTCGACCGGATCGAGACCGTTCACCTCCACAATCTCGCTCGGCAACCCGCGAATCCCGGTCTCTCCGAACCGCCTCGGGAGGAGCCCCACCCGCGAGTCCTCACACTCCTGGAATCCCTGGGAGACACGACGCCGGCGCTCGTGCTCGGCCGCCGTGGCGACGTGCTCGCGTGGAACCGCACCGGTCACGCGCTCGTCGCCGAGCACATCGCATTCGACGCGCCACAGGATCCGACGCGCCGCCCGTCCATCCCGCGGATGTTCTTCCTCGATCCACTCACCCGCGACCTGTACCGCAACTGGGACGAGCTCGCCCGCGTCCACGTCGCCTACCTCCGGCTCACCGCGGGTCGATTCCCCACGGACGCACGGCTGGCGGAATTGATCGGAGAGCTCACGATGCGCAGCGACGAGTTCGCGATGATGTGGACGGTCGGGGAGGTCGCTGACTGCACCGTCGGGACCATGCGCCTGCAGCACCCCACCGTCGGTGCCGTGAGCGTCGCCTACCAGGTCTGGCTCCAGCCCGACAGCCCCGACCACCGGCTGGAGATCTACACCCCGGACGACCCCGGCTCCGCCGACGCCATGCGAATCCTGACGCATCAGAGCCGCCGGGACACCGAGCCGGACTCCATCCGGCAGCATCGCTGACAACAACCACTACGGCCGTGACTTCGGACAGGCTCCCACCGGGCGTGAGGTGAGGCTGCTGCTCCGGCCCGCGAGGGCGAGCCCGGACGGGCCGATCAGACGGTCCCTGATCGCCTACGGCGGCCGAAGGCGATCAGGACCTTGGAGTCAGCCGTCTAGAGCCGCTCGACGACGTGGTCGATGCAGTTGGTCAGGGCCTCGATGTCGTCGGGGTCGATGGCCGGGAACATCGCGACGCGGAGCTGGTTGCGGCCGAGCTTGCGGTAGGGCTCGGTGTCCACGATGCCGTTGGCGCGCAGGACCTTGGCGACCTCCGCGGCGTCGACGCCGTCGGCGAAGTCGATGGTGCCGACCACGTTGGAGCGGAACTCCGGAGCGGCGAACGGCGCGGTGTAGGAGGTCTTCTCCGCCCAGGTGTAGAGCCGGCGGGCCGACTCGGCGGTGCGGGCGGTGGTCCAGGCCAGGCCGCCGTTGCCGTTCATCCACTCGATCTGGTCGGCGAGCAGGAACAGCGTGGAGACCGACGGGGTGTTGTAGGTCTGGTCCTTGGAGGAGTTGTCGACCGCCACCGGCAGGCTGAAGAACTCGGGGATGTAGCGGCCGCTGGAGGCGATCTCCTCGACCCGGGCGAGCGCGGCCGGGGACATCAGGGCGATCCACAGGCCGCCGTCGGAGGCGAAGCTCTTCTGCGGGGCGAAGTAGTAGACGTCGGTCTCGCTGATGTCGACGGGCAGGCCGCCGGCGCCGGAGGTGGCGTCGACCAGGACGAGCGAGCCGTCCTCGCCCACGCGCCTGATCGGCATCGCGACGCCGGTCGAGGTCTCGTTGTGGGTGAGCGCGTAGACGTCCACGCCCTCCTCCGTGCGGGCCTCGGGGTGGCTGCCGACCTCGGACTTGATCACGGTCGGCTCGCCCAGCCACGGGGCCTTCGCCACGACGGAGGCGAACTTCGAGGAGAACTCGCCGAAGTGCAGGTGCTGCGACTTCTCACGGACGAGCCCGAAGGCGGCGATGTCCCAGAACGCGGTGGTGCCGCCGTTGCCGAGGACGACCTCGTACCCCTCGGGGAGCGAGAACAGCTCCGACAGGCCCGCGCGGACGCGCCCGACGAGAGCCTTGACCGGCTTCTGGCGGTGGGAGGTGCCCAGCACGCTGGATCCTGAGGCGGCGAGAGCCGAGAGCTGCTCGGGGCGCACCTTCGAGGGCCCGCAGCCGAAACGGCCGTCGGCGGGCTTGATGTCAGAGGGAATCACGATGTCAGCCACCTGACCAGCCTACTGAGCCTTCCGATTGGTCCAGGCCGAAGTCCGGATTGTGAGACGGGCGTGTCCGGGAACGCGAAACGGCTGCCGCGCGAGACAGATCGCGCGACAGCCGTACAGGACACCGGTCAGGCGGAGCCGAGGACCTCGGCGGCGCCGGGGACGTCGTTGACCGAGCGCTGTGCCGGACCCACGTAGTCGGCGCTGGGGCGGACGAGCCTGCCCGTGCGCTTCTGCTCCAGGATGTGGGCGGCCCAGCCCGCGGTGCGGGCGCAGGTGAACATGGAGGTGAACATGGAGGAGGGAACCTGGGCGAAATCCAGGATCACCGCCGCCCAGTACTCGACGTTGGTGGCGAGCACCCGGTCGGGCTTGCGGGCGTGCAGCTCTTCCAGGGCGGCCTTCTCCAGGGCGGCAGCGACCTCGTAACGCGGCGCGTCGAGCTCCTTGGCGGTGCGGCGGAGCACGCGGGCGCGGGGGTCCTCGGCACGGTAGACGCGGTGGCCGAAGCCCATGAGGCGCTGGCCCTTGTCCAGCTCGCTCTGGACGTACTTCTTGGCGTCGCCGACCTGCTCGACGCCTTCGATCATGTGCAGCACGCGGGCGGGGGCGCCACCGTGCAGCGGTCCGGACATGGCGCCGACCGCGCCGCTCAGCGCCGCGGCCACGTCGGCGCCGGTGGAGGCGATGACGCGGGCGGTGAAGGTGGAGGCGTTCATGCCGTGCTCGGCCGCGGACGTCCAGTAGGCGTCGATGGCCTTGACGTGCTTGGGATCGGGATCGCCCTGCCAGCGGATCATGAACCGCTCGACGATGCTCTCGCCCTTGTCGATCTCGCTCTGGGGGACCATCGGCCTGCCGAGGCCGCGAGAGGACTGGGCGACGAAGCTGAGGGCGGTCACGCTGGCGCGCGCCAGGTCCTCGCGTGCCTGCGCGTCGTCGATGTCGAGCAGCGGCTTGAAGCCGTACGCGGGGGCCAGGATGGCCAGTGCGCTCTGCACGTCGACGCGGATGTCACCGGAATGGACAGGAATGGGGTACGGCTCTGCCGGGGGGAGACCCGGCTGGAACTTGTTGTCGACGAGCAGGCCCCACACGTGTCCGAAGGAGACGCGGCCGACCAGCTCTTCGATGTCGACGCCCCGATACCGAAGAGCGCCCCCTTCTTTGTCCGGTTCCGCGATCTCCGTCTCGAAAGCTACTACGCCTTCGAGCCCGGGTTTGAAGTCGGACATTCTCGGCCGCCTCCCTTTCTTGAAGTCAAAGCCTTGATGTCGAGATACCGGCGGGTCATATTCAACCCTGCGGGACACGGCGGTGTGCCGCCGGGACCCTCCGGAACGCGATCGTCCCAGGTGGGGGCGGTGCGTACGTTCTCCGTCAAGCACGGGAGAATACCTTCCCGTGGAAGCCACCTCGCGCCCGCCGTCGCTGGCGGGGCTCCGCCGTACCTATCAGGGCCTGCCGTTGCTGGAGGCCGACCTCGCACCCGATCCCGTGTCGCAGTTCGCCGTCTGGTTCGGCGAGGCCGTGGACGCGGGACTTCCCGAACCGAACGCGATGGTGGTCGCCACCTCCTCCGCGGGCGGGCGGCCGACGGCCAGGACCGTGCTGCTCAAGGACTACGACGAGGACGGGTTCGTCTTCTACACCAACTACGAGTCGCGCAAGGGCCGCGACCTCACCGAGAACCCCAGGGCCGGCCTGCTGTTCCCCTGGCACGCCATCCGCCGCCAGGTGCGGGTGGAGGGCGCGGTGGTACGGCTGCCGCGCGAGGAGTCGGACGCCTACTTCAGGTCCCGTCCGTACGGCTCGCGGATCGGGGCCTGGGCGTCCCGGCAGTCGGCCGTCGTGCACTCCAGGGAGGAGCTGGACGCCCGCTACGCGGAGCTGGCCGAGCGCTGGCCGGAGGATCCTCCGGTGCCCGACTTCTGGGGCGGCTTCCGGGTCGTGCCCGCGGAGGTGGAGTTCTGGCAGGGGCAGCTCGACCGCATGCATGACCGCCTCCGATACCGCCGTTCGGGTGCCTCCTGGGTCGTGGAGCGACTGGCCCCCTGACCCCATTACCCGCCTTTTACTGATATATCCGCATATATCCGGCGGGTAGAGGGGGGCAACGTGAGGTTCGGGGATCTCGTTCGGCGGCTGGCGATGGACACCCGTCCTCTGGGGATCCCCGCGTACCGGCGGCTCTGGGCCGGGCAGGGCGTGTCGTTCATCGGCTTCCAGCTCACCTCGGTGGCGGTCAGCGCCCAGATCTACGACATCACCGGATCGTCCTTCTGGGTCGGCATGCTCGGCCCCGCCAATCTGATCCCCCTGGTGGTCTTCGGGCTCTGGGGCGGGGCGGTCGCCGACGCGGTGGACCGGCGTCGGCTGCTCCTGGTCGGCGCCGTGATCGCCTGGACGGCCACGCTCGCGCTGCTGGTCCAGGCGGCGCTCGGGGCGACGCACGTCGGCCTGCTGCTGGCGACCGTGGCCGTGCACGCCACCGGGTTCGCCATCACCGGGCCGACCCGCGGCGCGATCATCCCCCGGCTGGTGCCGGCCGAGCTCGTCCCGGCGGCCAACACGCTCAACTTCCTGGCGGGCGGCGTCGGCACCGTCGTCGGCCCGCTGGTCGGCGGGATCGTGCTCACCCAGGGCGGCTTCGCCGGCGCCTACCTGATCGACGCGCTGCTGTTCGGCGCGGGCTTCTACGCCGCGGTACGGCTGCCGCGGCTCAAGCCGATCGGCGAGGTGACCCGCCCCGGCCTGCGGTCGGTCGTGGACGGCCTGAGCTACGTCGCCGGGCACCCGGTCGTGATGATGTCGTTCGTCGTCGACATCATCGCCATGGCGTTCGCGCTGCCCAGGGCGCTGTTCCCGGAGATCGTGGCCGAGCGGTTCGGCGGGTCGCTGATCGCCTTCGGCTGGCTGTCGGCGAGCATGGCCATCGGCTCGGTGCTCGGCGGCCTGATGTCGGGCTGGGTGGGCCGGGTGCGGCGCCAGGGCCTGGCGCTCACGTTCGTGATCGCGGCCTGGGGGCTCAGCGTCGCCGCCGCCGGGCTCGTGGGGCAGCTCTGGCTGATGGTCGCGCTGCTGGCCTTCGGCGGGGCCGCGGACCTGGTCTCCTCGGTGTGGCGGCAGACGATCCTGCAGACCCACGCGCCCGACGACATGCGCGGGCGGATGCAGGGGGTGTTCATGGTGGTGGTCGCCGGCGGCCCCCGGCTGGGGGACCTGCGGGCCGGGGCCACGGCGAGCTGGTTCGGGGCCACCGGGGCGTGGATCGGCGGCGGCATCGCCTGCGCGGTCGTGGTGCTCGCCGTGGGGCTCGCCGTACCGGCGTTCAGAAATTACCGCCCCGCCGTACGGGGTCTTTGAGCAGCTCGGGAAGGATTCGGCGCGCCCCGGTGTTGCCGTCCTTTGTCATCGTGGGCGGATCTCACAATAGGGTCGAGGTCCGAGACTTCCCGGCTCCGCGCGATCCCATGGGAATGGTGCGCGACGGACCCGGCATCGAGATAGGACGGGAGGAGCCTTGACCGCACACGGCCTGATCGACACCACGGAGATGTACCTCCGCACGATCTTCGAGTTGGAAGAGGAGGGGATCACCCCTCTGCGTGCGCGAATCGCCGAGCGGCTGCAGCAGAGTGGTCCGACCGTCAGCCAGACGGTGGCCCGCATGGAGCGCGACGGCCTGGTCCGGGTGGAGGGCGACCGGCACCTGACCATGACCGACCTGGGCCGCACGCTCGCGACGCGGGTCATGCGCAAGCACCGCCTCGCCGAATGCCTGCTCACTCAGGTCATCGGCCTGCCCTGGGAGGAGGTGCACATCGAGGCGTGCCGCTGGGAGCACGTCATGTCCGAGTCCGTCGAGGCTCGGCTGGTCAGCCTGCTCAACAACCCCACCGAGGATCCCCACGGCAACCCCATCCCCGGTCTCGAGGAGCTCGGCGTCGAGGGCGTCCAGGGCGGGGGGTGGGAGTCGCTGCCGTCGATGGCCGCGATAGCCGGACCCAGAGATATACCCGTGGTCGTGCGGCGAATTAGCGAACAAGTGCAAAGCGATCCGGCTGTGATGCTTAAACTCAAGCAAGTTGGGATACAACCCGGACGCGAGGTAACGCTCGCGGCGAGCGACGACGGTGTGCGGGTGACAGGTGACGACGAAGCGGAGAACACTCTTGCGGACCTCCCGCGAGACGTCGCCGCGCACGTCTTCGTCTCCACTCGCTGACCAAGGCCCCTCTGCTTGGTTGGATCCCCCTCGGGAGCCCCTTCACTCCCCGGCCGAGACTGCAGCAGGAGCAACCGTGGTTCGCTTTGCGCACACCCGTCCCCGAGGGGTGGTCACCGGATGAAGCGGTGGGGGGACGTGACACAGGACACCGCCGACCACCTTTCGGCAGGTTCCGTTCTTGACCATGCCGAGATGGCGGTGGTCGTCACCGACAGGTTCAGCAACCTTCTCTACTGGAACCCTTTCGCGGAGAAGCTGTTCGGCCGCCCCGGAGTCCCCGGGTCGCGGGACCAGGCGCTCTCGCTGGGCATCATGGAGAAGGACCACCCACTCGCCATCGAGCTCGCCAAACACGTGCTCAAGGGTGGCGTCTGGGAGGGCACGTTCGACGTCAGGCGCGGTGACGGGACGATCATCTACGTCCGCGCCCAGGCCGTGCCGCTGCGGCATCCGTCGGGATCGGTGACGGGCATCGTCATCACCGCCCGCGAGGCGATGCGCAGCAACGAGCGGGAGAAGGACCGCTTCGGCCTGCTGGAGCGGATCGGCGAGCGGCTCGCCGGCTCGCTCTACGTCGAGGAGACGCTCAAGCGCGTCGCCGACATGCTCGTCCCGCAGTTCGCCGACCACTGCTTCATCGAGCTGATGGAGGGCCAGCGGCTGACCCGGAGGGTCTCCACCCACGTCCAGGGCTGGAGCCCGCCGCCCAACACCTGGGCGCCGCTCGGCGCGGAGATCCGCTACCCGGTGGGGCACTACGCCGAGATCGCGCTGCGCCGCCAGGAGACGATCCTGGTCGAGGACTTCTCCCAGACCAACTATCCCAGCCCCGGCGAGGCCAACACCCGCCTGGCGGCCGAGATCGGGATGACCTCGGCCATCGTGGCGCCGCTGTGCGTGCGGGGCGAGGTCCTCGGGCTGATGTACCTGGGCCTGTCGAACCTCACCGACCGGCGCAGCCCGCACTACGACGCCTTCGACCGCGACTTCGTGGGGGCCATCGCCACCCGGGTCGCCCTGGCCGTGGACAACGCGCTGCTGTTCGAGGAGGAGCGGCACACCGCCGAGTCCTTCCAGAAATACCTGCTGCCCCCCGCGCCGCTGCCCGAGCTCGACGGGCTGGAGATCGCGGTCCGCTACTACCCGGCGGCGCCGCTCGCCTCGCACGGGCAGGGCATCCAGACCCAGGTCGGCGGCGACTGGTACGACGTCATCCCGCTGTCGGCGGGCCGGGTCGGCATCGTCATCGGCGACGTCGAGGGCCGGGGGGCCAAGGCCGCCGCCGTCATGGGGCAGCTCCGCGCCGCGCTGCGCGCCTTCGCCCAGGACGACAAGCCGCCCGCGGAGATCCTCGCCCGGCTCGACGAGTGGACGCGCATCATCGCCACCCCCGAGCAGGACGACAGCGGCGAGGACATCAGCGTCCCGCCCATCGTCACCTGCCAGTACCTCGTCTACGACGCCTGGTCGCGGCAGCTGTCGTTCGCCAACGCCGGTCACGCGCCGCCGCTGCTGCTCAACGACGGCACCTGCGCGGAGCTCGACATCAAGGAGGTCGGCCAGCCGCTCGGCGTCCGCGCCAAGGGCGTCCACGCCGACCTGGTCTACAAGGAGGAGACGCGGACGCTGCCCCCCGGGGCCGCGCTGCTGCTCTACACCGACGGCCTCGTGGACCGCCGCCCCGTGCGCGACGCCGACGGCAGGCCGCCCAGCGACGAGGAGACCCTCGCGCTGCTCGCGGGCAAGCTCATCGAGGTCTCCGACTCCTCGGTGGAACGGATCGCGGACGCCGCGACGGTCGCCGTGCCCGGCGAGATCGACGACGACATGGCCATCCTGGTGGTCAGGTCCGCCCCCGACGACCTTGAGGTCGAGGAGCGCACCTTCCCGGCCCAGCCGATCATGGTCGGTGAGGCCCGCCGGATGGCGGCGGAGGCGTTCACGGGCTGGAACGTCCCCGAGGAGCGCGCCGAGCTCGCCTGCCTGCTGGTCTCCGAGGTGGTGACGAACGTGGTGCTGCACGCCGCCAGCGCCAGCGTCCCGCGCCGCGAGCTGGTGCTGGACAGCGCCCCGATGCCGTTCGACGAGACCTGGGACGACCTCCCGGGCCTGGAGAACGAGGTCGTCAACGAGAAGGAGTTCACGCTCCGGCTCCGCCGGGGCGGGGAGGCCGTCTGGGTGGAGGTCTTCGACCAGGATCTGCGGCTTCCCCGCATCCGCAGCGCGGGGGAGAACGACGAGGGCGGCCGGGGCCTCTACCTCGTCGACCAGCTCGCCAAGCGCTGGGGCTCGCGTCCCACCAAGGAGGGCAAGGCCGTCTGGTTCGAGATCCCCACCAAGTCCCGGTGAGCGCGGTGGCGCGGCGGGGCTAGGAGAAGCTCCGGATCGGTGCTTGACTCGGGGGCATGGAACTGGCCTTCGAACGGCGTGGGGCCGGACCGCCTCTGGTTCTGCTGCACGGCATCGGGCACCACTGGCAGGCATGGCTGCCGGTGCTCGACCGGCTCGCCGCCGAGCGGGACGTCATCGCCGTCGACTTTCCCGGCTTCGGTGTCTCCCCGCCGCTGCCGCCCGGCTCGCCGTACACGGCGGAGAGCCTCGCCGACGCGGTCGAGTCGTTCTGCGCGATGCTCGGCCTGCGCGAGCCTCACGTGGCGGGAAACTCCCTCGGCGGCTACGTCGCCCTTGAGCTGGCTTCGCGGGGCGTGGTCCGCACGGCCACGGCGCTCTCCCCGGCGGGGTTCTGGAGCCGGGGGGAGTTCGTGTACGCGCGGGCGGCGCTCCGGGTGGCGCGGGCTTCGGCCCGCGCCATGCCGCCGGAGCGGGCCACGGCCGCCCTGGAGAGCCCGCTGGGCCGGATGGTCGCGGCGGGCCTGATGGTGGCGCATCCGTCCCGGATCTCCGCCGAGGCGCTGCTCGCGGCCACCCAGGCGCTCGGGGCCGCCCCCGGCTTCGACGACACCCTGGACTCATTCGCGTGGATGATGCCCCCGGCCCCGCCGAAGGTGCCGATCACCATCGCCTGGGGGGAGCACGACCGGCTGCTGCTCCGGCGGCAGGCCGTACGGGCCGCCAGGTGGTCGGGCCAGCGGGTGAAGCTGCTCGCGGGCTGCGGGCACCTGCCGATGAGCGACGATCCCGAGCTGGTCGCCGGGGTGCTGCTGGAGGGGTCGCGGTGACCGGAGGCGGGCCTCAGGGCACGACGGGCCCCTGACCCGCCCCGGGTGCGGACGGCCAGGCGCCTGCTCCGCCGGGCCGGGCCGGGCCGGGCCCGGAGGCGGCACCGCGGCCGCCGGCGGGCCTGCCCCTACCGGAAGGTCTGCCCCCACAGCGCGAGCATGACCAGGACGAACACGATCACGACGCCCGCGTAGGCGACCGGGCCGAGCCGCAGAGCGCGCCGGACCCGGTTGAGACCCCAGGCGAACAGGAACGCCAGGAAGATCAGCAGGATCAGTCCGCTGTCCATCAACACCGCCTCTGGTGAGCCTTCGCTGACCAGTATGCGTTCCCCGAGCTGATCTTGCGGCTATTGAGCATGATGCTGGACTCCGTGGCATCGTTGCGCAACGTGAACAGATCAACGAAGGTAACGCGCATCCTGCTGGTGGCCGCCTTCGCCGCCGGCCTCACCGCCTGTTCGGGCGAGGGCGACTCCTCGGCGGCCCCCACCGCGTCCGCGTCCGCGTCCGCGTCCGCTTCCGTCTCCGAGCCCGCCGTCTCCTCCGAGCCGGCCACCCCCTCCACTCTCCCCTCCACCCCGGCCCCCGTGACGCCCGACGCGTCGGCGTCGGCCTCGCCGGTCATCGACCTGCCCCGGGGGACCGACGGTGAGCTGCTGGGCGACGTCAAGCTGTCGGGGGCGGGCGCGATCATGGTGGCCCCCGAGGGGGAGAAGGCCCAGAAGGTCGAGCTCACGCCGTTCACCGAGGTGCTGGACGTGCAGGGCGCCGTCTGCAGTGAGGGCAAGATCCCGCACAAGTGCACCACGGACCAGCTCCGGAAGGCGCTCAAGTCGGGCGTGTCCTTCTACGCCAAGGTGACGGTCAAGGACGGGACGGCCACGCGGATCGAGGAGATCGTCCCGGAATGATGGTTCCGGCGGGCGGCTGTCGATGCCGGGTAGCCCGCTGAAGATCTGAGCACCGGCCCGCGGGTCGATCGGTCACGCCGGTACGGCTCGCGCCCGGCGAGGGGCGCGAGCCGTACCCTGCCGGTGAGATGACCGGTGAGATGACCGGTGGGACGGTCGCTCGGGGGCCGGGGACGGTCGCAGGGCAGCCCTCTTCCAGCTCTGCGATCCCGTGCCTGGCCTGCGGCGAGGCCCGCCCCTACGACCCGGCCGAGTGGCGCGACGCGATCGTCCGGGTGGAGGGCGGGCAGGTCGAACTGGAGACGGCCGACGGCGCCCGCCGGCGCTTCGGCCACGGCGCGGTGCTGTGGCTGGCCGGTCTGCCTGTGCGCGTGCTGCGAAACCCGGGGCTGGGGCAGGCACGCTGATCGCGGTCTGTCGGGACCGGACCGATTCCTTTTCTGGACAGGCGCCGTCACATAGCTAGGAAAACGACGGAACGCCTGAGACGGAGAGCCGCTGCTTCCAGCACCTGGACCTGGCTGGGCGGCGGCTCCGTTCACCATGACAAGGATCAAGTGTTGACTGACACCACGACCACGAAGCGACTGCTGGCCGCCGGCGTGATCGCGACCCCGCTGTTCTTCACGGTGGCGTTCGCCCAGGCATTCTCCCGGGACGGCTTCGACCTGTCCCGGCACATGCTCAGCCAGCTGGCGATGGGAGACCTCGGGTGGCTGCAGATCGCCAACTTCATCGTCACCGGGACGCTGTTCATGGCGGCGGCCGTCGGGATGCGGCGGACCCTGCGCCAAGGCCCCGGGGCGAAATGGGGCCCTAGACTGATCGGCATCGTCGGCGCGGGGCTGATCGCCGCGGGCGTCTTCGTCACCGACCCGGCCGCCGGCTACCCCGTCGGATCCGTGGAGGGCGAGACGTCCTGGCACGGCATGCTTCACAACGTGGCAGCCATGGTGGGCGGCCTGGCCCTGCTGGCAGCCAGCCTGGTGTTCGCCCGCCGGTTCCTCGCCGGGAAGCGAAAGGGATGGGCGATCTACAGCACGGCCGGCGGGATCGTCTACACCGTGCTGCCGCAGACCAACCCCGAACTGATGAGCCTGCTGTTCGCCGTCGCGTCACTGATCGGCTGGACCTGGATCTCCACGATCTCCATCCACCTCGTCACCACCGGCACGGCCGAGACGACCGCATCCCGCGATCTGGTCCTCCCCTCGTAGCGGAGGCATTCCCGTCCGGCTCCGGCGGTCATCCCATCGGAGCCGCAGGGCCAAGGTGAACGTTGCGCCAACCTTCACCTGTCCCCCCCGCTGTCCCTGTGCCCTGGGGCTACCTCGGCGGTGTCGCCCTGCTCGACCTCCTCGCGGTGCTGACGGCGGGCGCGGTGGCCGTACGGGCCACCGCCCGCCGCCGGCTGTCCCGCGCGACCTGTGAGCACCCAGGGCGGCGCGCCCGTCCAAGCCGCGACCGGGAAGGAGCCGGTGCTCAGCAGAGTGCTCAGAAGCCGAAGGAGCGGCCGATGATCTCCTTCATGATCTCGGTCGTGCCGCCGTAGATGGTCTGGACCCGGCTGTCGACCCAGGCCTTGGCGACGGGGTACTCCATCATGTAGCCGTAGCCGCCGTGCAACTGGAGGCAGCGGTCGATCACCTTGGTCTGCAGCTCGGTGGTCCACCACTTGGCCTTGGCGGCGTCCACGACGCTGAGCTCCTTGGCGTTGAGGGCGCGGATGCACTTGTCCACGTAGTGGCGGGCGATCTCGACCTCGGTGTCCAGCTCGGCCAGGACGAAGCGGGTGTTCTGGAAGCTGCCGATGTTGCGGCCGAAGGCCTTGCGGTTCTTGCAGTATTCGATGGTCGTCTGCAGGACGGTCTCGGCGGCGGCCACCGCCATGACGGCGATCGACAGCCGTTCCTGCGGGAGGTTGCCCATGAGCTGGAAGAAGCCCTGGCCCTCCTCCTCGCCCAGCAGGTTGGCCGCGGGGACCCGGACGTTGTCGAAGAACAGCTCCGCGGTGTCCTGGGCGTGCATGCCGATCTTCTCAAGGTTGCGGCCCCGGCTGAAGCCCTCCATGCCCCGCTCGACGACGAGCAGGGACGTCCCCCGGGCGCCCGCCGCCGGATCGGTCTTGGCGACCACCACGACCAGGTCGGAGTTGATGCCGTTGGTGATGAAGGTCTTCTGGCCGTTGAGGACGTAGTGGTCGCCCTCGCGTACGGCGGTCGTCCTGATGCCCTGCAGGTCGCTGCCCGCGCCCGGCTCGGTCATCCCGACGGCCGTGATCAGCTCGCCGCTGACGAACCCGGGCAGCCAGCGGGCCTTCTGCTCGTCGTCGGTGAGGTCCACGAAGTACGGCGCCATCACGTCGTTGTGCAGCGAGTAGCCCAGGCCGGACGCGCCGATCCTGATGACCTCCTCGACGATCACGGCGTTGTAGCGGAAGTCCGTGATCCCCGCCCCGCCGTACTCCTCCGGCACCCCGAAGCCGAACATCCCGATCTCGCCGGCCTTCTTCCACACCTCGCGGGGGACGATGCCGTCCTTCTCCCACTGGTCGTGGTGGGGCGCGACCTCGCGGGCCAGGAACTCGCGCACGGTCTCACGGAAGAGCTGGTGCTCCTCCTCGAAGAGGTCTCGCTGCATTGACTGCCTCCTTGGGGGTTCCGTGGACCAGAATACGATTCTGTTACTTTCAGGTACACCCGCCCTGCGGTGCCGGTACGGCTGTTGTGCCCAGAGTGGCCAGATCACAAGTCCGCCACAGTCACCTGGGGGTTCTGTCGTCTCCCTGCGGCGGGAGATCGCAGGGCGGTACGATCCGGGCCTAGTTGTGATTAGATGGCCGGTTTTGCGGCAAGATCCCGGTGAATCGGAGTGTCTAGTGGTGCGGTGGGGAGCGGGACTCCGTGGGACTGTCGCGGTTTCAGTCCTCGGCCTGTTGAGCGGTGCGCTGGTCACGCTGGCCTCCGGACCGGCCGGCGCGAACACCGCCGAGCTCGTGGTCGACTACAGATGCACCGGAGGGCCCGGCACGATCGTGCAGAACGGTCCGGTGAAACTCAGAACCAAGGTGACGGTCCCCACGACGCTCTCGGTCGGCGAGCCGCTCAACATCGGCTGGGCGCTCGACTACAAGGACGCGTCGAGGTTCGGCTCGCCGGACTACTTCGCCCCCGGAGGCAAGGTCGCGGTCACCGGGAACATCGAGCTGTCCGGTGTCTGGACAGGCACCCTCAAGCCGATGGGAAGCGCCGAGCAGTCCGGCCAGCTTGAGCCCGGCACCATTCTGGAACTCCCCGCCAATCTCTCCGACTCCGCCCATACCGAAGAGGCGGGAACGGTCAAGGTCACTCCCCGGAAGCTGTTCGTGGACTTCACGCCGCCCGCCGGCGAGGTCATGGTCAACGACGACGACCAGCGGGTGAAGTACCAGCCCGCAGGACCGCCCACCTGGACTGACGAGAACGACCAGCCTGCGAATAACAACGACTACCACTACGACATCCATCGCACGCTGGAGAAGGGCGCCGAGGCGTCCTTCGAGTTCACCGGCACCGGGATCGAGTACGTCGCCCAGCGTGACTTCCGTGCGGGGAAGGTCTTGTTCTTCATCGACGGCAAGGCCGCCACCCCGGCCTACGTTGACGCCTCGAAGAACTCCAATGGCACGCCGTCCAACGACGCGAACAAGGGCGGGCTGACGCTGTGGAAGTTCCACGGTCTCAAGTACGGCAAGCACCTGGTCAAGATCGTGAACGACGAGCAGGGTAAGTGGACACAGCTCGACGCCTTCCGGGTGATCACAAAGGAGCTGGCGGAGCCGCCGACCGAGCACCGCGCCACCTGCACGCTCGTCAGCGCGCCGGTGTCGGTGAACGTCACCATCTCGGGTGGCGGGACCCAGTCGCCTGACCCGTCGGGCACTCCCACGGTCCCCCCGACGTGTGTCCCCCCCACGAGCACTCCGACGGGTACTCCCACGGGCACTCCTTCGGCCACTCCGACGTGCAACCCCACGAACACGCCCACGAACACCCCGCCGCCGACGACGCCGACGCCGACATGCATCATCACGCCGACGCCGACCCCCTCGCCGAGCCCTTCACCGACGTGCAGGTCCACGACCACTCCGACTCCCACGTCGACGCCGAGCTCCAGCAACACCGGACAGGGAAACACGAGCACGTCCACGCCCAAGCCGACTCTGACCGTGACGGCGACCGTCACGCCCACGAGGGCGACGCCGACCACTCCTCAGGTGACCGTCGTCCCCTCGGGCGGCGCCCAGACCGGTGAGGCCTCCGACGACGGTCCCTCGGGCATGGGCCTGATCGGCGGCGGGACGGCCATGGTGATCGGAAGCGTCCTCGGTGGAGTGGCGTTGAAGAGGCGGCAGGCAGCGCATGTGCGTGGCCGAGGTTAGGTAAGGAGGCACGCCGTATGTATCCAGGGCCTTCCCAGGGTGGTCCCGACCCCTATTACGGTGGCGGCCGTCCCCCCAAGCCCCCCAGGTCCCCCAAGAGCATGCTGCTCCCGGCGGCGCTCGTGGTCGGGTCGCTCGGCGGGGTGGCCGCGATCATGGCGGGGCTGCTCACCTACCTGACTCCGGCGGCCGACGAGGAGCCCTACGGGCCTCCGATCGCGCAGGCGGCGGACAGCTCGGTGGTGGAGAACGTCCCGGCGCCGGGCGAGCAGCCGGCGCAGCAGGATCCGGCGGTGGCGCTGTCTCCTGCGGTGGGGCCGGGTGGGCTGGACGTGCCGTTGACGGCCGCCGCGCCCACCGCGCCGCCGCCGTTGCCCGTCGTCCAGCCGCCGGAGCCGCTCAAGAGCGCCGGGGTGAAGCCGTACAGGATCGCCATTTCGAAGATCGGGCTGCTGGCTCCGCTGATGGCGCTGGGAGTGGACGCCAAGAAGGAGATCCAGACCCCGCCGCTGAGCAAGCCGAACCAGGCCGGCTGGTACAAGCATGGGCCGATCCCCGGCCAGCAGGGGCCTTCGGTGGTCCTCGGGCATGTGAACACCAAGCGTGGGGCCGCCGTCTTCAGCCGTCTGAAGGAGATCAAGCGCGGTGACACGATCAAGGTGTCCCGGTCGGACAAGACCATCGCGGAGTTCACGGTCGACGGCGTGGAGCAGGTCAGCAAGAAGGCGTTCCCGTCGAAGCGGGTCTACGGCAACACCGGTGAGGCCACCCTGCGGCTGATCACCTGTGGCGGCGTCTACAACCGCAAGACCGGCCACTACACCGACAACATCATCGTCTACGCGACCCTGTCGAAGACCCGCCGCGTCTGATCACTGTTCTCGGCCGTCCTGGCGGGGCCGGAGCGTGACCGCCTGCCGGGGAGCGTGTCTTCCCGCCGCTGTTCGAGGATGCTTTTCCCTGTCAGGGTGAGCTCGGGGAGACGCCGATCGGCCACCTCGGGTCTGCCTGCACGGCGGATGGGCGTGGAGCGGGACGGCTTGCCGGATAAGCGTCCGCCTCACGCGGTCTTCGGGTCCTTCAGACCGGCCGATAGAGCTGTCGTGTACGTTGAATATCGGCAGGGTGCCCTGTATCTGGAACGGCAGCCGGATGTGGATGCTCATGCCAAGCTCTTCGATCATCTGCGCGCAAGGGCGCTTGGTCCTGATGAGTCACGTGCTCTGATCGCGCGTATGGCCGAGGAGGCCCTCTGAGAGACCACGAATAGGAGGGTGCGGGTGTCCACGATGGACTTTTCCCGCGTCACCTGGCGCAAGAGCAACTTCAGCGGTAACGGTGGTGCTGACTGCGTCGAAGTGGCGGTCGTTCCCGGCGACCCGGCGCTGGCGGGGCACAAGCCCGACGCCGATGAGCTCTACCTCGTCCGTGATTCCAAGGACCCGGACGGTCCGAAGCTCGCTTTCACCCGTTCCGAGTGGGACGCGTTCGTCAATGGCGTGAAGCTGGGGGAGTTCGACGGCTGACGGACCTGTCCGCGGTGTTCGGCGTGGTCGCGGCGGTGATCGACGAGCGCCGCCCAGGGACGCCGGTGGAGGACGGCAGGGTGCCCCTGGGCGACTCTGTCCTGCCGCATGGTGGAACGGGCCCGATGGACGTGGGATGAAACAGCGAACCCCCGCCGGGAGAGCCTCCCGGCGGGGGTTCGACGTTTGCGTAGCGGTGTGCAGGTCGCCTCACGGCGAAAGGCTCAACGCGGCTCCAGCCGTACGGCAGTCCGCGATGGCAGTGGGTCAGGCCCGGGGGACACTGAACACACCGTTACGGGGGGTGTAACCGCCGACCGGTCGCGGTTGTTCCCGCTGCCGCCGGAACCGGAGGTCTGCTGCCGGAACCGGAAGGTGGTCGTCTGACGGGAAGTGCACGCCCCCGGTGTCACCCGCCTGTGCACTTCCCGTCAGACGATCTCCGTCGAGACGTCGCCTGCCGTCCCGGGTCTCTCACTTGATCGCGGCCAGGTCCAGGACGTACATCTCGTTCTTGATCGGGTAGGTCATCAGCCGGTCGAGGCCGCCGTCGGGGATCCCCGTTCTTCTCTCCGCGTCCGGCCGTATGCCGAGATCGGCGGATCTGCCGGTGTCGACGTCGTAGAGCGTCAGGATGCGCTGGTCTCCCGGTCCCGTCACATGGACCTTGAAGAAGCGCTCAAGGCCGGCGTCGTCGGCTATCTGGAAGCCGGCCGGCAGTTCGCGCTCCCGGGAGCCGTCGCGGTCGCGGACGAACCTGCGCAGGACGGTCTGGACCCGCTCCGTGTCCGGGCACCGGCGAGTGCCGCACTTGATCTCTTTCCCGGAGCGGTCGCGGGGAGGTTCGAACTTGACGGTCCTGTATCGCACCGCCATGCCCGCGCACCGCTCGACGCCGCACCTGACCTCCTCGTCGGCCTTGAGCACGGCGTCGCGCCGCTCACCGGTCTCGGCGTTGAGCAGCTCGCTGAAGATCGCCTTCCCGTGGTGGACGCCCACCCACGGCCACTGCAGGACGTGGTGCCGCTCGGCGCCCTTCACCGGCTGCGGACGGCCCCCGCTCAGCGGCACCCGGTAGACCCCGCCCTTCTCGTAGGCGAAGACCACGTCGGAGCCCGCCACCGTCAGCCCGTTGATGTGCCCCTGCTTCATGACGTTTCCGAGGGGGACGTCGGTCACCGGCCGAGGCCGGCCGCCGGCTTCCGGCACCGTCCAGATCCGGGCGACCCGCGGGCTGCCCGCCTCCTTGTAGGACGCCCACCAGACGATGTTGCCGCCACCGGCGGCGACGCCGTCGGCGAAGATCGCCGACCCCTTCGTCGGGGGGATCTCGGCGATCTGCCGGGGCTCGCCGGTAACCAGGTCGTAGCTCCACAGGAACTGGCGGTCCCCGTCGGGGACGCCCGTCATGACCAGCAGCGTGCGATCGTCGAGGAGGAGCTGCGGGTAGTACGCGCGGCCGTCGGGCAGCTTGGCCGGGATCTTGTGTACGGCCTGCGGCCACACCTTCTCGATGGGCGGCGGGAGCTCGCCCGCCGACGGCGTGGCCTCGCCGGTCGCGCCGGCCGCGGGGTGCGGCGCGGCCGTCGCGCGCAGGGCGCTCACTGCCGCGCCCGCCCCGCCCGCCACCACGATCACGGCCGCGGCCGCGAGCACGGCGGCGGTCCGCGCCCGCCGCCGGTGATGGCGCGCCTTGACCGCCGCGGTCAGCCCGGCCGGCGCCTGTGGCGCACGGTGCGCCGCTCCGGAGAGGACGCGGCTCAGCTTGTCTTCCAGATCGGTCATCGCATGCTCCCGTGGGTCGCCGGTGAGGGGGAGAGGGAGGAACGCAGCTTGTCCAGGCCCCGGGAGGCCTGGCTGCGCACGGTGCCGGGAGAGATGCCGAGCACTTCGGCGATCTCGGCGTCGGCGAGCTGCTCGTAGTAGCGCAGCACCAGTACGGCACGCTGTCTGCGGGGCAGCGCGGCCAGCTCCTCCCAGAGACCGTGATCCTCGTCGGGAGGGAAGACTTCGTGGTGAGCCCGCTCCGGCGGCTCTCCGGTGAGGTGTTCACGCCTGTGCCGCCGCCAGATGCTGATGTGCAGCCGCGCCATCGTGGTCCGGGCGTAGCTGTGCGGGCTGTCTTTGCGTTTCACGCGCGGCCAGGCGCCGCGCAGCCGTACCAGAGCCTCCTGGACCAGGTCGGCGGCGTCGTGAGGGTTTCCGGTCAGGACGTATCCGTAGCGGAGCAGCGCATCTGCCTGCTCGGCCACGAAGTCGTCGAAGCCCGGTTCGTCATCCACTTGTCGTCCCTTCGGTCGTCATGTCCCAGACGGCCAGAGGGGCGAAGATGTTGCACCACGCGGCAAAATGTTTTCGCGTGATCCCGGATGCTCCGGAGCGGATCGCAGGGCGTCTCCCCGGCGGCGGCCGACCGGCGGTCGCCCGGCATCTGCGGACGCCGACCGGGGCCGGGGCCGGGCGGCCCCGGCCCCGGCGTCATGGTCAGGTGGTCCGGTAGTCGAGCAGCACCACCTGTCCGAAGGCCCGCGCCTCGGTCAGCGACAGCTTCGCCGAGAGGCCCTCGCGCCAGAACCGCTGCCCGTGCCCGCGCACCACGGGGTAGACCCAGATCTTGTACTCGTCCATCAGGCCGGCTTCCAGCAGCGCGTCGGTGAGCCGGCCGCAGCCCCAGACGATGATGTCGCCGCCGGGCTCCTCCTTCAGTTTGGTGATCGCCGGCACCAGGTCGGCGGCGGGGATGACGGTGGAGTTGGCCCAGTCGCTCTTGTCGATCGTCGATGAGACGGTGTACTTCGGCATCGAGTTGACCTTGTCGACGAACGGGTCACCGGGCATGGCCGGCCATGCCTGGGCCATGCCCTCGAACGTGACCCGGCCCATGAGCAGCGCGCCTGCGTCCGCGAGCTGGCCACTGGAGTACGCGGCCCATTCCTCGTTGTTGTGCTCCATGGACCAGGTGTGCGGCTCGTCGATGAAGCCGTCGAGGGTGCTGAACGTGGAAGCGATGATCTTCCTCATGCTTGTCTCCTTGTGTAGGGGTGTGCGGCCCGCGCGTCCCGGAGGGCCCTGGCCCACCAGGCCAGCCGGTCCAGGACGGTGGGCAGTGCGGTGTTGCAGTCCGCCGACGCCTTGGGCCAGCTGCCGTCCGCGGCGAACAGGTCCCAGTAGCGGGGCAGGGTGATGGCGTCACTCAGGACGGCGGCGTGCAGTTCGGTGAAGATCTGACGTAGCTGGTCGATCGCATACAGGCCACCCGAGTCGCGGCCGTACGCGACGAATGTGACCGGCTTGGCCTGCCACTCCTCGTAGTACCAGTCGATGGCCGTCTTGAGCGCGGCAGGGAAGCTGCGGTTGTACTCGGGGGTGATCACGGCGAAGGCGTCGGCCGCGGCCAGCCGCCTGGACAGGGCGACGACCTGAGGCGGGCGTGGCTCGCCCTCGTCCACCAGCCGCTCCGGCAAGCCCGTTTCCGCCAGATCGACCATCTCGACCTCAAGGTCGCTCCGCCGCGCCGCCCGGCCGGCGACCCAGCCCGCGACGGTCGGTCCGAACCGCCCGCTCCTGGTGCTGGCGACGATCACCGCGACCCTCAACGGGGCGGTGCGCTCGGTCTGCCCGCTCATCTCGTCCTCCCTCCTGCCGTGTGAGTCCACTGTGCTGGAAGTGCTTTACGGAATGTTTCTGCTTGTCTTACGGCCCGGTTATCGTGGCCCGCATGCGTTTCGGGATGCTGGGGCCGGTGGCGGTGTGGACATCGGCGGGCGAGCTGGTCGCGGTGCCGGGGCTGAAGGTCCGGGCGCTGCTGGCCGACCTGCTCCTGCACGAGGGCCGCCCGGTGCCGGCCGACCGGCTCATCGACGATCTGTGGGGCGACGACCTGCCGGGCAACCCGGCGGGCGCGTTGTCGGCGAAGGTGTCACAGCTGCGGCGCGTGCTGGAGGACGCCGAGCCGGGGGCACGTGAGCTCGTGTCCCACCAGCCGGCCGGATACCTGTTGAAGGCCGAGACCGACGCCGTCGACTTCGAGGCCTGGCTGGAAGCCGCGGACCGGGCCGCCGCCGGTGAGCGGGCCGAGCTGCTGGGACGGGCGCTGGGCCTGTGGCGGGGGAGCGCGTTCGCCGACTTCGCCGACGCGCCGTTCACGCGCGCGGCGGCGGCCCGGCTGGAGGAGCGGCGGCTGGCCGCCGTGGAAGAGCTGGCCGAGGTACGGCTCGCGCTCGGTGAGCACGCGCTGCTCGCCGGTGAGCTGGGCGAACTGGTCGCCGCCCACCCCCTGCGCGAACGGCTGCGCGCCGCGCACATCCTCGCGCTGTACAGGTCCGGGCGCCAGAGCGAGGCGCTCGGCAGCTACGAGCGCCTGCGCGCCGTGCTGGCCGAAGAGCTCGGCCTGGACCCCAGCCCGGACCTCGTCGCCCTTCACCGGCAGGTCCTCACGCAGTCCGTCGCGGGCGGCCCGTCCCCCGGCCCGTCCCCCGGCCGGACGAATCTGCCGACGCCGCTCGGCGCGCTCATCGGCCGGGACAGCGCCGTCGCCGAGCTGCGCGAACGGCTGGCCGGCGAGCGGCTGGTGACCTTGAGCGGACCCGGCGGCGTCGGCAAGACCAGGCTCGCCATCGAGGCCGCCGCCGGCCTCGACGAGGTGTGGTTCGTCGAACTGGCCGTCCTCGACCGGCCCGGCGCCAAGGACGCGGAGTCCAGGCTGGCCGAGGCCGTCATGGCGGTGCTCGGGATCAGCGAGGGCGCGCAGCCCGCGGACCGGCTCGTCGAGGCACTGCGCGGGCGCCGCACGCTGCTCGTCCTCGACAACTGCGAGCACGTCGTCGAACCGGTGGCCGCGCTGGTCGCGCGGCTGCTGGCCGCCGCGCCGGGGCTGCGGGTGCTGGCCACCAGTCAGGAGCCGCTCGGGCTGCCCGGCGAGGTGGTGTGGAACGTGCCGCCCCTGGACGTGGCCGCTCCGGACGCGGGTCTCGGTGAGCTGGCCGCCTCCGGGGCGGTACGGCTGTTCGTGGCCAGGGCGGGGGCCGCGTCGCGGGGATTCACGCTGGACGAGGAGAACGCGGCCGATGTGGCCGTGCTGTGCCGCCGCCTTGACGGGATCCCGCTGGCGCTGGAGCTGGCCGCCACCCGTGTGCGCTCCCTCGGCGTACGCGAGCTGGTGCGCCGCCTCGACGATCGCTTCAGGCTGCTCGCCACCGGGCACAGGGGTGCGCCGCCGCGCCAGCAGACACTCATGGCGATGATCGACTGGAGCTGGGAGCTGCTGGGCGAGACGGAGCGGGCCGTGCTGCGCCGGCTGGCCGTACACGCCGACGGCTGCACGCTGGAGGCCGCCGCCGCCGTCAGCGGGCACGACGTGCTCGATCCGCTGACCCGCCTGGTGGACCGCTCGCTCGTGGTCATGACCGACGATCCGGCCGGGCCGAGATACCGGCTGCTGGAGTCCGTCGCGGCCTACAGTGCCGACCGGCTGCGGGAGGCGGGTGAGGAGGAGCTGATACGGCACCGTCACCTCGCCTACTACCTTGATCTGGCCGAGGAAGCCGAGCGGCGGCTGCGGGGCGCCGACCAGCGCGAGTGGCTGGGGCGGCTGGACGCCGAGGCCGCCAACCTCAGGGTGGCCCTCGCCACCGCCGCCGGCCCGGCCGTTCTCCCGGCCTCGGCCGGCGAGCCCGCGTTGCGGCTGGTCAACGCCCTCGCGTGGTACTGGTTCCTGCGGGGGAGGCTGGCCGAGGCCGGGCGGTCGTTCGCGGTGGCGCTGGCCGTACCCGACGCCGGCGAGCCGGCCCTGCGCGGGCGGGCGCTCGCGTGGGACGCCGGGATCGCCTTCCTGTACGGCGACGGCGACGACGGCGACCGTGACCGGCGGAGAGAGGTCGCGCTGCGCCTGCACGACGACCCCGGCGGGCAGGCCAGAGCCGCCTGGTTCCTGGCCTACGCCGGCAGCGACCTGGGTGACCTGGCGGCGGCGGAGGAGCTGGTACGCGAGGCGCTGCCGGTGTTCGAGCGGTTGAACGACCGGTGGGGCACCGCCGCCGCGCTGACCACCAGGGCCAAGCTGGCCCACGTCCGCGGTGACCTCGACGGTCTGGGGCGTGACGCCGGGCGCGCCGCGGCGCTGTTCGCCGAGGCGGGGGACCGGTGGGGGCAGCTGGAGGCCACCGGCTGGCTGGGCGCGCTGGCCGAGCTGACCGGAGACCACGCCGAGGCGGAACGGCTGCACCGTCAGGGCCTGCGCTGGGCCGAGGAGCTGGGCCTGTGGGCGGAGGTCGCCGGGCGGGTCGCCTGGCTCGGCTGGCTGGCGCTGCAACGCGGGGACCTGCCGGTCGCGGCCGAGACCTGTGAGCGCGGCCTCCGGTTGTACGCCGAGCAGGGGAACCGGGCGGGCGAGGTGTTCGCGACGATGGGGCTGGCGTTCTCGCTGCGCAGGCTGGGACGGCTGGACCAGGCCGAGGCGCACCTGCGCTCCGTGCTGGAGCGCAGTCCCGGTACGGCCGTGGGGGGCACGCCCCCGCCGTACCTGCCGATGATCCACTGCGAGCTGGGGTTCGTCGCCGAGCGGCGCGGGAACGGGCCGGAGGCGCTCGCCCGCCACCGGGAGGCGTTCGACCTGGGCATGGCCCTCCCCGGAAGCAGGGAGCTGCCGGCGGCGCTGGACGGCCTGGCCGGTGCCCTTGGCCTGCTGGGGCGGCATGAGCAGGCTGCCTGGCTCCTCGGCGCCGCCTCCGCGCTCCGCGCCGGGCAGAGCGTCGCGCCGGCCGAGCAGACGGACATCGACCGCATCACCGCACAGGTATGCGAGCGGCTGGGCGAGCCGCGCTTCACCCTGGCCCACCGGCACGGCGCCACCCTCACCCCTGCCGCCGCCCGCGCGGTGGCCGGATAGGGCCTGTTCCGTGGACCTGGCGGGGCCGGGACGGCACTGCGATCCCGCTCCGGCGTGTCTCTGACCTCGTGAACCCGGCGCCCCCGTGGACCAGGCTGGAAACAGATGTGACGCAGGTCACTCTCACCGGCCGATTCCCTTCCGCCGACCTCCCGGTCATATGGGCGACACCGCGACGACGCGGTGATCGCGGGGAACGGCAGGAAGGAACAGTCATGACGGAGATCACCGAGAACACGCAGGTCGCGCAGCCGGACGAGCAGGTCAGGGCCCTGGAGCGGCTCGTCGGCTCCTGGCGGGTGAGCGGAGGAGCCGAGGGGACGGTCACCTACCGCTGGCTGGACGGCGGCTTCTTCCTCATCCAGGACATCGAGATGGAGCAGTACGGCCAGCGCATCGCCGGCTTCGAGGTGATCGGTCGTGAGAAGCCCTTCGGCGCGGAGAGTGCCGGCGAGGACATCAAGTCCCGCTTCTACGACAGCCAGGGCAACACCTTCGACTACGTCTACGAGCTCGACGGTGACACCCTGACCATCTGGGGCGGCGAGAAGGGCTCACCCGCGTACTACAGGGGAACCTTCAGCGCCGACGGCGACACCCTCTCCGGCGCGTGGGTCTACCCCGGCGGCGGAGGTTACGACTCCAGCATGACCAGGATCAAGTAGGCCCGCCGACCGGTCCGCAGGGGAGACGGGGGCCGGGCGCGGTCGCGGCCGGCCCCCGCAGGTCCTCCGGGGCGGGGGATCAGGCGCCGACGGGGAAGTTGCCGCGCAGGACGTTCCGGGGATCGCGCCGGCGCTTGATCTCCCGCAGGCGGGTCAGGACGGCGGGGGTGAAGGCGACCGCCACGGTTTCGGCCGGGTTCAGGTAGGTGTACGGCTTGCGCCCGCTGACGGCGGGGGCGAGGCTCCGGACGAGTTCCCGCTGCCTGGTCCGGATGGCGGCCGCGACGTCGGGGGTGGACGGGACCCCGAACAGGTAGAGGGCGTAGGGCTCGGTCAGGGGGCCGTGCGGGCTCTCGGAAGGCCGGGCCAGGGCTCCGCCCAGGTGCCGGACCTGCACGCTGAGCAGTGGGTCGATGGGCGCCGAGAGCAGGGTCTTGGCCGCGAGGTCGTCCAGGCCGGTCAGCAGTTCGCCGCGGGACATGCCGGGGCCGGGAGTGGTCGGTTCGGCGGTGATGGCGCCGAGCTCGGCGACCGGCATGGCGGCGCGGCTGTCGGAGATCAGTCCGCCGATCCGGTCCAGAGGGCGCAGCAGCGCCCGGCCCTCGGCCGCGTCGCCCAGGTGGGTGACGTCCACGGCGACCAGCGGCGCCGAGCCGGGGAACTGCAGCAGGTCGAACCAGACGGTCAGCTCGTCGGGGGCCGTGGTGGTGATCGCCCGGTACGCCTCCAGCACCTCCGCCGCGCGGTCCGCCGGCCAGAGCAGGCGCCCGCCGTACAGGGCGGGTGCGGGGTGCAGGTCGAATTCGATCGCGGTGACCAGTGCGAAGTCGCCGCCGCCGCCGCGCAGCGCCCAGAACAGGTCGGCGTCGGAGTCGGCGGTGACCCGGGCCCGGACCCCGTCGGCGTCGACGACCTCGAAGGCGGTGACGGAGTCGGCGGCCCATCCGTAGCTGCGGCCGAACCAGCTGAGCCCGCCGCCGAGGGTGTAGCCGGCCACGCTGACCACCGGCGAGCTGCCGGGCAGTCCGGTCAGGCCATGCGGCCCGGCCACGGACTGCACCTGCCCCCAGGCGACGCCCGCGCCGACGCGGGCGGTGCGGGCGCCGGGATCCACCCGCACCTCGTCGAGCCTGCCGGTGCGCAGCAGGATCACCCCGTCCACATCACCCGTGGCGCCGTGGCCGCTGGGCTGGGCCGACACCGTCAGTCCCGCGTCGCGGGCGTAGCGCACCAGGGCCGCCACGTCGTCGGCGCCGGCGGCCTCGACCACCGCCCGCACCGGCTGCTCGACGGCCAGGTTCCACGGCCGGCGGGCCTGGTCGAAGCCGTCGTCTCCCGCCAGCGACACGTGGCCGCGGATCAGGGAGCGCAGGTCGTTGAGGTTACTCATGATCTCTTCTTTCGGGGGTCAGTTCGCGAACCGCTCAGCGGCCGAAGACGGCGGTGGGGTCGCCGGTGAACCAGAGGCAGTCGATGCCGACCCGGCGCATGCCCCAGCGGTCGCCGTCACGGACGAGGCCGACGTCGTAGAGGTTCTTCAGCAGGGCGTTCTTGCTCCGGTCGGCGGTGAGCAGGTGCTGGGCCTCGATCAGTGCGGTGAGGCGCGCGGTGTCGCCGTCGACGGCGATGCGCGGGTCGGTGACCTGGTGGGTCGTGTCCACCCGGCCGCTGAACATGCCCAGGATGGTAGCGACGATCGTGTCCCGCCCGAACATCAGCGGCGCAGGACCATCCGGGCGATCCGCCTGCGAGCGTCGCGGACGAAGCTCTCACTGTCGTTGAGCCGGGGGAACGGCGCCGCGGGGACGGGGAGACCGAGAAAGGCGCAGAGCGGCTCCCAGCCCTGCGTGACGTCGTAGACCAGCACCCGGTCCGGCGGGAACGACGCGCGCACCGCGTCGGTGTGGTCCTTGAAGACCTTCAGGACGTGTGCCTTGTCGGTGATGTCGCCGCCGAAGACCCGCTCGACGACCACCTCGCGGGTCATCCTGGTGAACGCGGCGAAATCACCGCTCATCCGGCACAGTACGGCGTATCCCGCGCGTCCGGCCAGGGACTCCCTTTTGCGTGCCTGCTTGAAGATCGTGGCCTCCATGCTCCTGTACCACCGCTGGGGGTCCCGGACGTTCAGCAGGATCTTGGCCTCGGGGTAGTGGTCGGCGAGCTCGCGCCAGTAGGACGCGCCCGGCCAGTCGACCGTGGCCTGGTAGCCGTCGAACACCGCGTCCCAGTCCGCCGACCGTCCCTCCGCGATGTCCAGCCACTGCCCGGCCATCTCGGGATGATCGAAGATCTCAAGCATGTGATAGCAGGGCCGCAGGCCCAGATGCTCCAGCGCCGCCTTCAACGAGGCGGTCCCCGTACGGCCGAACCCCGCTCCGATGACCTGCATGTGACCTCCCGGCCGCCCCGTCGTCCCGTGTGGCGGCGCGTCCGGTCTGCGGCCGCCGGCCCGCCACCTCCTGGATGCCCGGAGCTGTGACCTGCGGAACATCGGGCCGCCCGGGAACGCGATCATGATCACCTCGGGTGGCCTGTCCGCCGCTCCCGAGGCGCGGGCCTGACGGGCGGGCCCGGCTCAGCCGGCCTGCCCCCGGGTGTAGTGGGCGCGGGCCTTGGCGCGGTTGCCGCAGCCGGTCATGGAGCACCAGCGGCGGCGGCCGTTGCGTGAGGTGTCGAGGAACCAGAGCACGCAGCCGGGCCCGTCGCATTTCCGCACCCGTCCGGGAGGCGCCGTCCGGACGAGGTCGAGGAAGGCCCGCCCGGCCTCCCAGGCGGGTAGCCACGCCGGGTCGTCCAGCTCCGGACGTTCCGCCGGCCCGTGACCGTCGATGCTCAGCCGGAGCCGGCCGTGGGCGAGCACGGTGTTGAGCTCGCCGTACTCATTCTCCTCAAGTGCCCGCCGGATCGCGCGTCGTGCGTGTCGCAGCGGTCCGAGCGGGGTCTGGCCCTCCGGATCCACCGGCCCGAACTCGTCCTCGTGCTCAGCGAGCCAGGTCCGCAGGCCGGCGGGGTCCGCCAGGTAGTCCAGCATCCGCCCCTGCTCGGGCCACTCGGTGTTGACGAGGTCCAGAGCCAGAGGCTCCCCGGTCAGCGGTCTGTCGGTCACCGTCCAATCCTAACCCTCAAAGTCGCTTTGACAAGTTAGGTTCGCGACCGTACGGTCTAACCGACAAGAGCGATTTAGAGGGTTAGGCGATATTCGGCGGTGGCCCGGACGATCCCCGCCCCTCGGCTCGCCCGCGTCGGCAGATCAAGATCGAACAGAGGAGACCGGAATGTCCACCACTGACACGGCCGTCGGCGACATCGCCACGAACGGGGTCCGGCACCGCACCGTCGAGGTCCAGGGGCTGCGGGTCTTCTACCGGGAGGCGGGAGACCCGGCCAACCCGACGCTGGTCCTGCTGCACGGTTTCCCGAGCAGTTCGGCGATGTTCCGGAACCTGCTGCGCGACCTGGCCGACTCGTATCACCTGATCGCGCCGGACCACATCGGCTTCGGGCAGTCGGCGATGCCCCCGGCCGGCGATTTCCCGTACAGCTTCGAAAAGCTGACCGAGGTCACCGTCGGGCTGCTGGACGCTCTCGGCGTCGACCGGTTCGCCCTCTACATCCAGGACTACGGCGCGCCGATCGGGCTGCGCATCGCCGGCCGTGACCCGGAACGGGTGACCGCGATCATCAGTCAGAGCGGCAACGCCTACCTGGAGGGCTTCACTCCCTTCTGGGAGGTCCTGTTCGCCCACGCCAAGGACCGGGCCGCCAACGAAGCCGAGGTCCGTACGCTCCTGGAGGCGGAGGCGACCCGGTGGCAGTACACCCACGGCGTGCCCGCCGACCGGCTCGACCGTCTCACTCCGGACACCTGGACCCTCGACCAGGCCTACCTGGACCGGCCCGGGAACAAGGAGATTCAGCTCCAGCTCTTCTGGGACTACCAGTTCAACCTCGACGGCTATCCCGGCTTCCAGGAGTACTTCCGTACGCACCGGCCGCCTGTGCTCGTCGCGTGGGGGGAGAACGACGAGATCTTCGGCGCCGACGGGGCTCGGGCATACGCCCGCGACCTGCCCGACGCGGAGATCCACCTCCTGGACGCCGGGCACTTCGCCCTGGAGACCCATGGCGCCGAGATCGCGGCGCTCATCCGCGACTTCCTCGGCCGGAAGGTCTCCTGACCGCTCGCTCCGCCCGGCGCGTCGAGCGCGCCGGCGGCGCGAAAGCCTTTCCGGGCTCGGCGTGCCGGTGTGAGGGATCGATTCTCAGGGAGGCATAAATAGATGAAATTAAATAAGTACGACATTTCTCCATCGTTGGTTAATCCATTTAAATCTCATTAAGCAGGGCGATGGATCCTCGTGTCGATCATGGGGTACTTCGGGGGGTGCCACCGCTGTCGCGGTCTGCAGAACCTGATTCCCCGGAATCGTGAACGACATGGAATGCGATGACATCTAGCGGTATCAGACGGGCTCCAAATGTGGACCCCGGGAAACGCGGCCGGAGCTGGGCCGTCGCAACAACGGCAATCGGCGCTATCCTGGCGATCTCATGTCAGACGCCGTCAAGCGCCACTTCGGAGAGCGCGGGCGCCTTTCTCCTCCAGTATCGGGCCGGTGGTGGCGAATCCACTTCTGCCCGCTACGACGTCCGGACTCTCGACAGTTCGAGCCTCCGTGTGGGGGGAGCTTTCGCGCTGAGGCACTGCGGGTGCCGAAGGCGCCATTGTTGCCACCGCGGCTGCAATGGTTGGAACGGCCATAACGGCTGCAATGGTCACAACGGCCGTAATGGCCGCAACGGGCGGGACGGTCGCGACGGCCGCGACGGTCGTGACGGCCGGCACGGGCCGCCGGGAACGCGGGGCCCGGCGGGCGCCACCGGCCCGGGAGGCCCGACTGGTCCTGCGGGTCCGGGGGGTCCGACTGGTCCTGCGGGCACTACGGGTGCGACGGGTCCGGGAGGCCCGACTGGTCCTGCGGGTGCGACCGGCGCGACCGGTGCCACGGGTGCGGCGGGTCCTGCGGGTGATACGGGTCCTGCTGGTGCGACTGGTGCGACTGGTGCGACTGGTGCGACTGGTGCCACGGGCCCTGCGGGTGAGACGGGTCCTTCCGGTCCTGCGGGCGAGAGGGGTCCTGCGGGTGACATAGGTCCTGCTGGCGCGACCGGTGCCACAGGTGCGACGGGTGCGACAGGCCCTGCGGGTGCGACGGGTCCGGGGGGGCCGGCTGGTCCTGCGGGTGCGACCGGCGCGACCGGTGCCACGGGTGCGGCGGGTCCTGCGGGTGAGAGGGGTCCTGCGGGTGAGACTGGTGTGACGGGCGCTACGGGTCCTGCGGGGGCGGCGGGTGAGACCGGTGCTACGGGCCCTGCGGGGCCGGCGGGTGAGACGGGTCCTTCCGGTCCTGCGGGCGAGAGGGGTCCTGCGGGTGACATAGGTCCTGCTGGCGCGACCGGTGCCACAGGTGCGACGGGTCCGGGGGGCCCGGCTGGTCCTGCGGGTGCGACCGGCGCTACGGGCGCTACGGGTGCGGCCGGTCCTGCGGGCGAGAGAGGTCCTGCGGGTGACACAGGTCCGGTGGGTCCTGCGGGTGAGACCGGTGCGGCCGGTCCTGCGGGTCCTGCCGGTGACACGGGCCCTGCTGGTCCTACAGGTGCGAGGGGTCCTGCGGGTGACACTGGCGCCGTGGGCCCTGCTGGCCCAGTGGGTCCTGCCGGTGATACAGGTCCTGCCGGTCCGGCGGGCGCGACCGGTGCCACGGGCGCTACGGGCGCTACGGGCGCTACGGGTGCTACGGGTGCGGCCGGTCCTGCGGGCGAGAGAGGTCCTGCGGGTGCGACCGGTGCGACCGGTGCCACGGGTGCGACGGGTCCTGCGGGAGAGAGGGGTCCTGCGGGTGACACGGGTCCTGCGGGTGAGACGGGTCCCGCGGGCGCAAGGGGTCCTGCGGGTGCGACTGGTGATACGGGTCTGGTGGGTCCGGCTGGTGATACGGGCCCTGCTGGTCCTGCGGGCGAGAGGGGTCCTGCGGGTGAGACGGGTCCTGCCGGTCCGGCGGGCGCTACGGGCGCCACGGGTGCGGCCGGTCCTGCGGGCGAGAGGGGTCCTGCGGGTGACATAGGTCCTGCCGGTGCGACCGGTGCGACCGGTGCCGTGGGCCCTGCGGGTCCTGCGGGTGAGACCGGTGCTACGGGTCCTGCGGGCGCAAGGGGTCCTGTGGGTGCGACCGGTGCGACCGGTGCCACGGGTCCTGCGGGCGCAAGGGGTCTTGCGGGCGCAAGGGGTCTTGCGGGTGCGACCGGTGCTACGGGTCTGGTGGGCCCTGCTGGTGATACGGGTCCTGCCGGTCCTGCCGGTGCGAGGGGTCCTGCGGGTGACACAGGTCCGGCGGGTCCTGCGGGCGCGACTGGTGCGGCCGGTCCTGCAGGTGCTGCGGGTGAGAGAGGTCCTGCTGGTGACATAGGTCCGGCGGGTCCTGCGGGTGACACGGGTCCGGCTGGCCCGGCGGGTGCGGCTGGTCCAGCAGGTGACACGGGCGCCATGGGCCCTGCCGGCTCAGTGGGTCCTGCCGGTGCGAGGGGTCCTGCGGGTGACACAGGTCCGGCGGGTCCTGTGGGCGCGACTGGTGCGGCCGGTCCTGCCGGTCCTGTGGGTGAGACCGGTGCAACGGGTGATACGGGTCCTGTCGGCCCGGCGGGTGCGGTTGGTCCGGTGGGCGCGGCGGGTCCTGCCGGTCCTGCGGGGCCCGCGGGCGAGACGGGTCCGGCGGGTGTGACCGGTGCGGCGGGTCCTGCGGGTGACACGGGTCCTGCCGGCCCGGCTGGTCCTGCCGGTGCGGCGGGCCCTGCGGGTGACATAGGTCCGGCGGGTCCAGCGGGTGCGGCCGGTCCTGCCGGTCCTGTGGGTGAGACCGGTGCAACGGGTGATACGGGTCCTGTCGGCCCGGCGGGTGCGGTTGGTCCGGTGGGCGCGGCGGGTCCTGCCGGTCCTGCGGGGCCCGCGGGCGAGACGGGTCCGGCGGGTGTGACCGGTGCGGCGGGTCCTGCGGGTGACACGGGTCCTGCCGGCCCGGCTGGTCCTGCGGGAGAGACGGGTCCTGCGGGGCCGGTGGGTGCGACGGGTGCCACGGGTGCGACCGGTGACACGGGGGACACGGGTGCCACGGGCGCGGCTGGTCCCGCGGGCGCGACCGGTGCCACGGGTGCGACCGGCGCCACAGGCCCGGCGGGTCCCGCGGGGCCGGTGGGTCCTGCCGGTGCTCCGGGCGCGACGGGTGCCACGGGTGCCACGGGGGCGACAGGTCCCGCTGGCCCGGCGGGTGCGACCGGTCCTGCGGGTGACACGGGTCCTGCGGGTCCGGTTGGTCTTGCGGGGCCGGTTGGACCCGCGGGTGCGGCGGGTGCGGCGGGCCTCGTGGGTCCGGCGGGCCCTGCGGGTGCGGTTGGTCCGGTGGGCGCGGCGGGGGAGACGGGTCCTGCCGGTCCTGTGGGTCCGGCGGGCGCGGCAGGCCTGGCGGGTGCCACGGGCGCGGCGGGTCCCGCGGGTCCGGCGGGTGCCGCCGGTCCCGAGGGCGCCACGGGTCCTGCGGGCGACATAGGTCCCGCGGGTCCCGCGGGCCCGGTGGGCCCCGCGGGTGCTCCGGGCGCGACGGGTGCCACGGGTGCCACGGGTGCGGCTGGTCCCGCGGGTCCCGCGGGCCCGGTGGGTCCTGCCGGTGCTCCGGGCGCGACGGGTGCCACGGGTGCCACGGGCGCTGCTGGTCCCGTGGGTCCGGAAGGCCCCGCAGGACCGCGATCCGCCCTCGCCACGTCGTCCTTGCTCCTCGACGAGTTCGTCACGTCGGTACGAGGCGGCGGAACACTGGCTCTCCGCGACCCGAGGACGACCCCCGTCTGGCACAACCTCTCGGGTCTGCCCGGCTTCCCCAACGGCGTGACCGACGTCGCCACGTCGGTGATCTTCGAGGGTGTGTTGCCCTACCTGCACGTCGCGGTGCAGAGCGCAAGCGGCGACATCGCCCGGACACGGTGCCTCGTGGGGCTTCCCGTTCCGGTCATGGGAGGTTACTTTGCCCCGGGAACGCCCCTCGGGCCTCCGGCGTACCCGGCGAACTGCACCGCCTTCGTCAACAACACGCCAACGTTCTGAGCCCCGTCGGGGCCTGACGAGATGACCGTGAGTGCCGTTCCCGGCAAAGGCCGGGAACGGCACTCACCGTCTCGGCCGGGGACCCGCCGTTCCCGGACCTGTCCGCGCAGTCCGGCATCGGCTGCGACCGTCCGGCAGAGAGCCCGGCAGAGGACGAGCACCGTCGTGACGGCGGTCGCCCCCTCGGTATCCAGGTCACCCGGGCGGGGGATACGAGATCACCCGGCGGACGGGTGCGGCCGGTCGCGACACGGAACTACCGTTCTCGGCCATGAAATGGGTGCCACGGCTCGGAGCCGTACTGCTGGTGGCGGGTCTGATCGCCGGGGCGCTGGGCGTGTTCGCCCTCTCCCGGGCGAGCGACACGGCGGCGCGGCTGGAGGGTCACCTCCAGGCGGCGACCGAGCTGCTCCGCGAGGCGGAGGCCGTCAAGGAGACCGAACCCGAGCGGTACGAGCAGTTGAAGCAGGACGCCGATCGGCGCGCGGGATTCGCCGAATCGGATCAGGAGGAGTACTCCTCCCAGTCGCAGGGCGGATGGTCCCTGGCCGGCGCCGGGGGAGCCGGTCTTGTCGGGGGCGTCATCCTGCTCGCCCTCCACCGCTTCAGGATCATGCCGCGACAGGCGGGGCGCATGGCCTCGCGGCCTTCCGGGAAGCATACGGACATGCGGCCGAACGCCAGGTGAGCCGGTCGGCGAGCCTCGCCGGCCCCCGGCCGGGTGAGGGTGGGGGACAATCGACCTCGTGCAGTTCGGCATCCTGGGCCCGATGGTGGTGCGATCGGCCGATGGCGATCTGATCGCCGTCGGCGGTCCGCGGCCGCGCACCCTGCTCGCGTTGCTGCTCCTGGACGCGGGCAAGATGGTCGGAGTGGACCGGCTCATCGACGGCCAGTACGGCGAGCGGCCACCCGCGGGCGCCGCCAACGCCATCCAGGCGCAGATCTCCCGGCTCAGACGCAACCTGCCCGCCGACCTGATCGAGTTCCACGGCGCGGGCTACCGGCTGGCGGTCGACCCGGAAGACGTCGACGCGCACCGGTTCGAGCGGCTCGCCCGCGAGGGACGGCGCCTGCTCGCCGCGGGTCACCACGCCGGCGCGGCCGCCCTGCTCAGGCAGGGCCTTGAGCTGTGGCGGGGGCCCGCGCTCGCGGACGTCGCCGATGCGCCGTTCGCCGGCACGCAGGTCAGCAGGCTGGAGGAGCTCAGGCTCACGGCCGCGGAGGATCTCCTCGACGCGGAGCTGGCCCTCCCCGAGGCCGGCCCGGTGGCCGGGCTGCAGGAGCTGGTCGCCGCTCATCCGCTGCGCGAGCGGCCGCGCGGGCTGCTGATGCGGGCGCTGCACGCGGCCGGGCGGCAGGCCGAGGCGCTGGCGGTGTTCGAGGACGGGCGGCGGCTGCTCGCCGACGAGCTAGGCGCCGACCCCTCACCGGAGCTCGCGGCGGTGCACCTGGCGATCCTGCGCGGCGGGCAGCCGCGCGAGCGCGCCGCACGGGCGGGCCTGCCCACCCAGCTCACCAGCTTCGTCGGCCGCGAGCGGGAGCTGGAGCGGATCGACGCCCTGCGCCCCGCCCGGCTGGTCACGGTCATCGGCCCCGGCGGCACCGGCAAGACCAGGCTGGCCGTCGAGGCGGCGGTCCGCCGGGGCGGCGAGGCGTGCTTCGTGGACCTTTCCACGCTCGACGACGGCGGCCAGGTCCCGCAGGCGGTGCTCGGCGCGCTCGGCCTGCGCGAGACCGGGCTGCGGTCACCCATGTCCGGCACCTCCGATCCCACCGACCGGCTGGTGGCGGCGCTGGCCGAGCAGGAGCTGCTGCTCGTCCTGGACAACTGCGAGCACGTGGTCACCGCGGCCGCCACGCTCGCCCGCCGGCTGCTCGCGGCCTGCCCCGGCCTGACCGTCCTGGCCACCAGCAGGGAACCTCTGGGTATCACCGGCGAACACCTGGTCCCGCTGGCGCCCCTGGCCACCCCGCCGCCGGGCGGCGCGTCCGGCGACCCGCTCGGCTATCCGGCGGTGAGGCTGTTCGCCGACCGGGCGGCGGCCGTACGGCAGGGCTTCTCGCTGGGGCCCGGCAACCTCGGCGCGGTCCTGCGGATCTGTGCGGCGCTCGACGGCCTGCCGCTGGCCATCGAGCTGGCGGCGGCGCGGGTGCGCACGTTCTCGGTCGAGGAGATCGCCACACGCCTGGCCGAGCACGGCAGGTTCCGGCTGCTCTCGCGCGGCGACCGCACCGCCGCCGCCCGCCACCGGACCCTGCACGCGGTCGTGGAGTGGAGCTGGGACCTGCTGGACACCGACGAACAGGCGCTGGCCAGGCGGTTCTCGGTGTTCTCCGGGGGCGCGAGCCTGGAGGCGGTCGAGCGGGTCTGCGGCCAGGACACCGCGGAACTGCTGGCCGACCTGGTGGACAGGTCGCTGATCGAGACCGATGGCGAGCGCTACCAGATGCTCGACACCATCCGGCTGTTCTGCGCGGAACGGCTGGCGGAGGCGGGAGAGGAGGAGCGGCTGCGCGCCGCCCATGCCGCCTGCTTCCTCGACCTCGCGCGGCGCGCCGACGCCCACCTCTACCGGGCGGAGCAGCTCCGGTGGCTGGCCCGCCTGTCGGCCGACAACGCCAACCTGCAGGCCGCGCTGCGCTGGGCCGTCGGGCACGACCGGCCGACGGCGCTGCGGCTGATCGCCGCCCTGGCCATGTACTGGTGGCTGAGCGGGCGGCGCGGCCAGGCCACGCAGCACGCCGTACGGCTCCTCGACGCGGTCGGGCCGGAGCCGCCCATGGAGCTGACCGACGAGTACGTCCTGGCCGTGCTGCACGCCGTACCGGACGCGGGGCCGCGGCACTGGGAGTGCGCCGAAGCGATCATGCGGTCGCTGGACCGGCCGATGCGCTACCCGTTCGCCCCCGCCCTGTGGGGGATGACCGCGGGGCCGCCGGGGTCCACGTCCGAGGAGATCGAGCGGCAGCGACGGCTGCTCGGCTCCGGTCCGTGGAGCCGGGCGCTCGAAGGGCTCGGCGGAGCCATGCTGGCGCTGCTGAACGGCCGGGTCACCCGGGCCGAGCGGGAGTTCGAGGACGTGGTCGCGGCCTTCGGCGCGGTGGGCGAACGCTGGGGGAAGGCACAGGGGCTCGACTGGCTCGGCTTGATCGCGAGCTGGCGCGGTGAGTGGGCGCGCTCCATGGAGCTGTGGAAGGGCGCGCTGGACCTGCTCGAAGAGCTCGGCGCGCTCGAAGAGATCATGGATGTGCTGTGCAGGCGCGCCGACGGGCTGCGGCGCCGGGGTGACGACGCGGCCGCGGCCGCCGACTACCTTCGCGTGGCCGAGCTCGCCCGCAGGACGGGCAGGCCGGAGACGATGGTGGTGGCCCACCTGGGGCTGGGCGAGCTGGCCCGCTTCGAGGGCGATCACGCCGAGGCGGCCCGGCGGTTCGATGCCGCGCTGGCGGCCGGGGAGACCGGCGCGTTCACCACCGACGGCATCAGGTCGCGCGTGCTCACCGCGCTGGGACGGCTGGCCGGGGCGACGGGCGACACGCGGGAGGCCATGATCAGGCATCGCGGGGCGCTGGCCGCCGCGCTGAGGTCACCGCTGGCGATCGACCTCGCCGACGCCGCCGAGGGCCTGGCCGGGCAGGCCCTGCTTGAGGGTACGGCGGAGCGGGCGGCGCTGCTGCTCGGCGTGGGCGTGGCGCTGCGCGGCATGGCCGTGACCGGTGATCGCGACGTCGCCGGGATCGCCGCGGGCGCCACGGACGTCCTCGGCGCGGAGGCGTTCGCGACGGTGTTCGCGCGGGGCGCGGCGATGGGCCGGCAGGAGGCGCTGACAGTCCTGGGCGGCCCCGGCGCGTGACTGTCAGCCGGTGGGGACCCGGCTGTCAGCGGCTCCGGCGAGGCTCCGGGACATGAAGAACACCAACGTCCTCATCTCCGGCGCCAGCATCGGCGGCCCCGCCCTCGCCTACTGGCTCGACCGCTACGGCTTCAACGTCACCGTCGTCGAGAAGGCCCCGGCCCTGCGCGCGGGCGGCCAGGCCGTCGACTTCAAGGGCGAGACCCACCTCACCGTGCTGAGGCGGATGGGCATCCTGGAGGATGTGCGGCGGCTGCAGACCGGCGGGACCGACCAGGAGATCGTCGACGCCGACGGCCGCAGGCTGGCGGTCATCCCCGGCGAGTTCACCGGCGGTGAGATCGAGATCAAGCGCGGCGACCTGTCCAGGCTGCTGTACGACAGGACGGCCGCCGGCTGCGAATACGTCTTCGGTGACTCCATCACGTCCCTGACCGAGACCGCGGACGGCGTGCATGTCACCTTCGAGCGTGCCGCGCCGCGCACGTTCGACCTGGTGGTGGGCGCGGACGGGATCCACTCCAACGTGCGCCGCCTGGCCTTCGGCCCGGAGGCCGACCACGTCGCGTTCCTCGGCCACTACTACGCCCTGGCCGAGCTGCCGGGAGACTTCGGGCCCGTGCCGAAGATGTACAACGAGCCCGGCAGGATGGTCGCCGTCGGCGGGCCGAAGGCGCCCGCGTTCTTCGTCTTCGCCTCCGAGCAGCTCGACTACGACCGCTACGACGTCGAGCAGCACAAGCGGATCGTGGCCGAGGCCTACGCGGGCATGGGCTGGCGGGGCCCCGCGATCGTCGACGCGGTACGGCGGGCGGACGATCTCTACCTCGACTCGATCAGCCAGGTCAGGATCGACCACTACGCCAGGGGCCGGGTGGTGCTGCTCGGCGACGCCGCCTACGGCAACACCCTGGGCGGCTTCGGCACCGGTCTGGCCGTGGTCGGCGCCTACGTCCTGGCGGGGGAGCTGGCCGCGGCCGGTGGTGATCACCGCCTGGCCTTCGAGCGGTACGAGGAGGAGTTCCGCGGATACGCCAAGGTGGCCCGGAGCGGCAACGCCGGCCCCTTCCTCGCCCCCGGCAGCCCGGCCAGGATCCGCATGCGCAACTGGACGTTCAAGTACGGCTTCCTGCTGGGCCTGATGCTGAAGATGACCGACATGTTCGCCACCCGCATCACCCTGAAGGACTACGAGCCCGTACGGCAGGCCCGCTGACGGTGTCGTTCCCGGAAACCCTCGGCCGCCCGCACCCGCAGGGAACGGGGACGAGCGCCGAGAGGTCATCGTGCTTGCCCGTCCGTGACGGCGGGGATGATCCGGTAGTCGCGCTGGAAGACGAGATTGTGCAGGTCGGCGGTGACGACGGCCCGGAGGGTGGGCAGCTCGGCCGCGGCCTGCCCGGGGGTGAAGACGTTGAGCGGCCATTCGCCCACGGTGCCGCCCCGCAGGTGCGGGTGGTGGAATCCGGCACCGTAGAAGGCCCGGATGATGATCGGACTGATGCCGGTGGCGCGCTGTTCGGGCCAGGACAGTGCCCATACGGCGTCGACTCCGCCGTCCGGCGAGCGGCGTGTTCCGGTCGCGGTCACCGCACCGGTGCCGCGCAGCAGATGGGTGTCGACCTCCTCCAGGGTCTGCCGGGCGTAGGGGTCGAGGAGGGTGACGGCCTGCTGGAAGAGGCGCTCCTTGTCCTGGCGGGAGACGGCGTCGCCGTGGGTGCGGTCGCGCAGGTCGGCGAAGTGGCGCAGCAGCGCCGCCGCGTGGTCCGGTGCGGTCGTGTTCACGGGGTCCTCCGGGAGTACGTGACGCCCAGCCAGTGGCGGAGCGCGGGGTCGGTCAGAAAGGCGCCGTGGCGCATGCCGCGGAACTCCCGGAACGTGACGGTGTTCCCGGCCGTTTGCAGGTGCCGGGCGTATCCACGGGCGTCGTCGGCGACGGGGTCGAGGGAGCCCGCGGCGATGATCGCGGGAGCGAGTCCGGTGGGGTCGGCGGCCTCGTCCGGGGTGCTGTAGAGCGGGGTGGCGCCGCCGGCGGCCGGGTGGCGGCCCGCGGTGCCCCGGTAGGCCCGCCAGGCCGCCAGCAGTCCGGCCCGGCTGGGGAAGGCCTCCGCGTCGCGGCTGTAGGAGGGGGCCTGGCACCGCGGGTCGATCGGCGGGTAGACCAGCACCTGCGCGGCCAGCGGCAGCCGCCGGTCCCGCCACACGAGAGCGGCGCACGCGGCGACCGTGCCGCCGGCGCTGTCCCCGCCCACCGCGATCGGCCCGTCGGAGATGGTCTGGGCCCAGGTCATGGCGGCCAGGACGTCCAGAAGGGCGGCCGGGTGAGGGTGCCCGGGGGCCAGCCGGTAGTCAACGCTGACCACGGTGGCCGAGGCGGCCCGTGCCAGGTCGGCGCAGGCCGGGTGCCAGCCGGCGGCCGATCCCGCCGACCAGCTCCCGCCGTGCGCCCACACCAGCACGCCACGCGGGGCCGGTCCACTCCGGTAGACCCGCAGGGGGACGTCGTGATCCGGGCCGGGCACGGTGGCCGCCTCCCAGCGGACGGTGCCGGGAGGTCCCGGCACTCTTTGAGGCGAGGTCACTTGACCGGTGCGTGCTCGGCGCGGCGGGGGGCGAGGAACGCTCCGGCGAGCACCGCGCCGACGAGGACGACGGCGGAGTTGACGAGGATGGCGAGGGAGACGCCGGACAGGACGGCGTCGGGGCCGCTGCCGTCCAGGGCGGTCATCCGGGCGGTGGCGATGGCGCTCATGATCGGGATGCCCATGGTGATGCCGACCTGCTGGGTCATCGTGGCCAGACCGGTGGCCAGGCCCTGCTCGCGGTCGGGCAGGCCGGAGGTGGCGGTGACCATGAATCCGACGATCATGAACATGTTGCCGACGCCGCCGATGAAGGTGGCCGCCAGCAGCAGCCAGATCCAGGCGCCGGACGTGCCGAGCGCGACCAGGGAGACGGTGGCGACGGCCTGGATGACGCCGCCGGTGACGATGGTGGCGCGGTTGCCCATCCGGCCGACGGCCCTGCCGCCGAAGGTGCCGCCGATGACGGTGCCCAGCCCCAGGACGCCGAAGGCCAGTCCGGTGGCCAGCGGGGAGTAGCCCAGCACCTTCTGCAGGTAGAGGGTGAGCAGGAAGACCAGGGAGGTCTCGGTGACGAAGGCGATCAGGCCCACGGCGTTGCCCCAGACCACGGTGGGCCGCTTCATGATCTGCACGGGGACGAGCGGGTCGGCGGAGCGCTTCTCGATGAACCAGAACCCGGCCAGCAGCGCCGCGCCGGCGACCAGGGCGGCCAGGGTGGCGGGGTCGCCCCAGCCGGTCTCGCCCGCCTGGGTGAGGCCGTAGACCAGGGTGAGCAGGCCGCCGGTGACGGCGACGGCGCCGGGCACGTCCAGCCGGGAACGGCCGGCGGGGCGGGAGTCGGGGATGGCGGACGGGGCCAGGATCACCACGAGGGCGGCCACCGGAACGTTGATCAGGAAGGCCCAGCGCCAGGACAGCAGGTCGGTCAGCAGCCCGCCGAGGATCGCGCCGGCGGTGAACCCGGCCGACATCAGGGCGCCGTTGAGGCCGAGGGCCCTGTCCCGCAGCGGCCCTTCCTTGAAGGAGGTGGTCAGCAGGGAAAGTCCGGCTGGGGTGACGGCCGCGGTGGCCAGCCCCTGCAGCACGCGGGCGACCAGCAGCATCCCCGGCGAGGTGGCGAGGCCGCCGAGGGCGGAGGACAGGCCGAGCAGTGCCATGCCGCCCAGGAACAGGCGCTTGCGGCCGAACAGGTCCGCCACCCGGCCGAACAGCAGGGTGAAGCCGGCCGCGGTCAGGGCGAAGGCGGTGGCGATCCATTGCAGGTCGGCCAGGGAGAAGCCCAGGCCGGCGCCGACCACGGGGAGGGCCACGTTCAGGATGGAGAAGTCCACCGCGACCATGAACTGGGATCCGAGCAGCAGGGCGAGCACCAGTTTCTGGCGCCCTGTCATGCGTGCCGCCTGTCGCCGGCCGGTCGGCGTGGTCGCGGTCGCCGGTGAGTCCGAGGGGTGAGGTGTGGTGGCCGGCGGGGCCTGGTCGAGTGTGGACATGGATTTCCTCCTGGATGAACCCTTTAATGGAACTTTGGTTCTATTAAGATGTGACGACGGTAGCACAGGAGGATGGCTTAATGGAACTAGAGAACCGTTATGGGTGGTGAAGGTGCGGAGCCGGCCGCGGAGCGGCCGGGTGCACCGCTCCGCATCCATGCCCCGGGCGATGTCCCCATCTGATCGTTAGTCGTCCGGCCAACTCGGGTAGAGATCCGTCTGTACATGTGTGCCCCCCGGAAGATCGGAAAATGGGGGGTGTGCTCGGATGAGCATCATGAAGGCCGGCGTGCTGGCCGTACTCATAGGGGTGGCGGCGGTCGGCGCCGTCCAGCACTCGAAGCCGACATCGGGTCAATCCTCGAGCTGGGTGGTCAAGCGGCCGGGACACTCGTCCGTCAAGCGGCCTGCGAGCTGGACGATCAGGCGGCCGAACCCGACCGGCGGGCGGGACAGGGACCGGGGGTTCGGGCGTCCGGGGGGACCGGGCGTGAAGCGGCACGGTGACTGGAGGGTCAGGCGGCCGGGCATGGATGCCAGGCGCGACAGGCAGTGGGCGTCCGGGCGGCCCGGAGGGCCGGCGCTCAGGGGGCCCGATGGCTGGAAGGCCAGGCAGCAGGGCCCGGATGCCAGGTACGACAGGGACCGGGGTTACGGGCGGTCCGATGGATCGGCGGCCGGCCGGGGCTACGGGCGGTCCGATGGATCGGCGGCCGGCCGTGGCAGGGACCGGGGTTACGGGCGGTTCGACGGACCTGCGGCCGGCCGGGGCGGGGACCGGGGCTACGGGCGCTCCAACGGGCCGGACGCCAGGAACGACGGGGACTGGGGGTACGGGCGGTCCGACGGCCCGCTCACCAGGCGGCACAGGAACCGGGCGTTCGGACGGTACGAGGACTGGAACGGCAGGCGTCCCGGGGAGGGGATGGTCAGGCGGCCGTCGCGGGCAGAGTCCGGCGCCCGGCCCTTCCGGCCCGGCAGGGGGCAGGCCCGGCAGGACCGGCCCCGGGCGGAGCTGGAGTGGTGATCCGGCGGCGTTGACCCGTCACCGCGGGCAGGCGCGGGCCTCCGGCGGATCCGCCGGAGGCCCCTGGGGTGGGCGGGAGCTCACCATGCCCTGGGCGCATGCCCTGCCAGCTGGGCGACGTCCTCGGCGCCGTCTCTCATCAGCTTGCCGGCCATGTCGGCCAGGGCACGCCCCGCCGCCAGCTCGTCACCGATCGCCGGAACAGGCTGGTCCTCCGGGTTGCGCCGGGCGTACGCGACGCACTCGCGCCTTCTGCCGTCAGGTGTCATCAGCACGGCCCTGGCGGTGGTGACGTCGTCGTTGTCGTCCTCACTGATGAATATCTGCACGTCCCATTGCTTTGATTCCATTACGAACACCTCCCGTTCAAGCCTCCTCCTCCACCGGCGTGACCGGAAGGGGCATTAGCCCTGTCATGACAGGGTTTTGCCGCCTATGACCTCCCAAAAGGGAAAATTTCCTACTCACAGGTGGTTCATCCGTGGTGGCGCGCGAACAGGACCGCGTCACTGGGGCAGGCCGAGCCCAGTAGTCCTACTGATGGCACCGGTGCGCTGGTAGACCAAGCTCGTGGCATCGGCAGACGACGACCTCTGTGAGAAGGAGCCGGTTTATATGTCTCAGGGACGCATGGTGAACGTCGGCGACGTCGAACTGTGGACCGAGGAGTTCGGCGACCCGTCGCACCCCCCGGTGCTGCTGGTGATGGGCGCGATGTCGCAGGGGGTCCTGTGGCCGGACGAGTTCGTCGGGCGGCTGGTCGCCGGAGGCCGGCGGGTCATCCGCTACGACCACCGCGACACCGGCCGCTCGGACACCGTCGACTTCGACTCCCATCCCTACACCTGGGCCGACATCAAGGCCGACGTGCTCGGCCTCCTGGACGCCTACGGGATCGGCGCGGCCCACATCGTCGGGCACTCGGCGGGCGGCCTGCTCGGCCAGTGGATCGCGGCCGAGCAGCCGGACCGGGTGCTGACGCTGACGGCGATCGGGTCGTCACCGCTGGGCGGCAGGGAGGGGCAGGTGCTGATGCGCGCGCTGATGGGCCAGGAGCAGCCCCCCGGTAGCCTGCCCCCGCCCACGCCGGAGTTCGTGGAGTTCTTCACCAAGGCGGCGGTGAACCCGCCGCCCGCCGGCCGGCGCGAGCAGATCGACTTCCAGATCGAGCTGGCCCGGGTGCTGCACGGCCCGGCCCTGCCGTTCGACGAGGACGAGCAGCGGCGCGTGGAGGAGCGGCTCCACGACCGCGCCGTCGACCCCGCGGCCGTGGTCAACCACCAGCGCGCCGGGACCACGGCCTCCGACTTCGAGCCCGTGGGAATCCTGCACCGGGTGGTCGCGCCCACGCTCGTCATCGAGGGCACGCACGAGCCGGTCAAACCGGGTCACGGAGCATTCATCGCCCAGGAGATCCCGGGAGCCGAGCTCCTGATGATCGAGGGGATGGGCCACACCCTGCCCCCTCAGGTGCACCGGCAGCTCGCCGACGCCATCCTGGAGCACACCGGCGACCGCCCGGAGCGCTGATCGGCCGGGCGCCCGTCACGGGGCGGGGGAGGAGTCCCCGAGCGGCCCGCTCCCGGCGGCGCCCCCTTTCGACCCCTGCTGCGCCGGACGGAGGGGATCACCTCCCGCGTCCGCTTCGAACACCTGGCCGGAACCGGTCCGCGGGCCTGTCGCCGTGCCTTCCGGAGCTCCACCGGCCGTTAGCCGTTCGGCAGCTCAGGGTAGGGGTGTTTGTACCAGTGTGCCCCCCGCAAGGCAGGAAAGTGGGGGTGTACCCGGGTGGTCGGGAAAACGTGGTTCAGTGTCCTTGTCGTGCTCGTAGGAGGGGTGGCGGGTCTCACCCTCCATCCCGCCGATCCAGCCCGGCCCACCGGCCTGGATCGGCCCGTGACCTCCGCTCAGTCCACGGGTTCCGGCCGGGCTGCGGGTCCGGATCGGCCCGTGACCTCGGTGCAGCCCGCGGGTCCTGTCCGGCTCGCGGGTTCCTCTCGGCCCGCGCGTATGACGAGACCCGCCCGTACGACGCGATCCGCCCGTACAGCGCAATCCGCCCGTACAGCGCGATCCGCGCGCATGGCCCGGACCACCCGCTCGGCCCGGTCTTCGAGAGAGGCCCGCCGGCCGAAGGCGACACGGTCCGCGTGGACGGCGAGATCCGCGCGGGCGGCCCGGGCCGCGCGCATGGCCCGGCACCCGAGGGCCGCCCGGCCGACGACGCCCGCCCAGCCACCGAACGCGGCTCAACCCCCGAGTACGGCTCGGCCCACGGGTCCGTCGTCCGCCCCGCTCGGCGGTGGCGCTCGTCTGCCGATCGTCGTCGCGCATCGGGGGGCCAGCGCCTTCCGGCCCGAGCACACGCTTCTCGCCTACGAGGTCGCCATCCGGCTGGGCGCCGACTACATCGAGCCGGACCTGGTCTCCACCAAGGACCACGTGCTGGTCTCCCGGCACGAGAACGAGCTCTCGGCGACCACCGACGTCGCCGGCCACCCGGAGTTCGCCGCCCGCAGGACGACCAAGACCATCAACGGCGGCCGGGTGACCGGCTGGTTCACCGAGGACTTCACCCTCGCCGAGCTGCGTACCCTCCGCGCCAGGGAACGCTTCCCCCGGCGGCGGCCGGCCAGCACGGCATACGACGGGAAGGCGCAGATCCCGACGCTGGAGGAGATCGTCCTGCTCGCGCAGAAGCACGGCGTGGGCATCTATCCCGAGATCAAATATCCGAGCTACTTCGCCTCGATCGGGCTGCCGATCGAGGGACCGCTGCTGGAGACCCTCCGGCGCCACGGCTGGGACGACGCCTGCGATCCGGTGTTCATCCAGTCCTTCGAGACGGGGAACCTCAAGCGGCTGCGGTCCGTCACACGGTTGCGGCTCATCCAGCTCATCGGGGCCGGAAGCGGCCCGCCGTACGATCTGCTGAAGAGCGTCAACCCGCCCACCTGCGACGATCTCGTCACCCCGGCCGGTCTGCGGCAGATCGCCGCGTACGCCACCGGCATCGGTGTGACCACCACGCGGATCGTGCCGGTCGGCTCCGACGGGAGACTGGGCGCTCCCACCTCGCTCGTCCAGGACGCCCACCAGCTGGGTCTCCAGGTTCACGTCGCGACGATCCGCGACGAGAACATGAGCCTCCCGGCGGACTACCGGCGGGGCGATCCCGCCGGACGGGCCTACTCCCGTGCCGCCGGGGACGTGACGGGCTGGCTGGCACGGCTGTACGGGCTCCGGGTGGACGGGGTGCTCGCCGACAACCCGGGTGTCGCCCGTGCCGTACGGGATCGCCTGCTCACCGGCGGCTGACCGCCCGGAGCCTGACCGCCGGCGACAGGGAGTCCCGGCCGCCACCCGAGGCCCGCCCGTCCCCCCCGCCTGTCGTGCAGGTCGTCGAGCACGGTCCGCAGGTCGTCGAGCACGGTCTGCGGGGTGTCGCGGCGGAAGGGGAGGATGCCTTCTGCGCCGGCTCAAGGCCGACGTCAGGGCAGTGGCTAGGGCAGGCTCCGCCCTAGCCCGGTGGGAAACTCGCATGCATGTTGGAAACCTCGGCCCGATTGCTCCGCCTGCTGTCGCTGCTGCAGACGCCCCGTGAGTGGACCGGCACGGATCTCGCCGAGCGGCTCGGCGTGAACGTGCGCACGGTCCGCCGTGACATCGAGAAGCTGCGGACCCTCGGCTATCCGGTGCACGCCACCCCCGGCGCCGCCGGTTACCTGCTCGGTGCCGGTGCGAAGCTGCCCCCGCTGCTGCTCGACGACGACGAGGCGGTCGCGGTCGCCGTCGGCCTGCGCACCGCGGCCAGCGGCACCATCGCCGGCATCGAGGAGACCTCGCTACGCGCCCTGGCCAAACTCGAACAGGTCCTGCCGGCACGTCTGCGGCACCGCGTCAACACGCTGCAGTCGGTCACCGTGACCGTGCCCTCCGGCGGTCCTGTCGTGGACCCCGACGTGCTCACGGCCGTGGCCGCCGCCTGCCGCGCGCACGAGCAGCTGCGTTTCGACTACGCCGGTCGCGAGGGCGGGCCGAGCGTCCGCCGCACCGAGCCGCATCGCCTCGTGCACACCGGCCGGCGCTGGTATCTCGTCGCCTGGGACCTCGACCGCGGCGACTGGCGGACCTTCCGCGTCGACCGGCTGCGCCCGCGCGTCCCCACCGGGCCGCGGTTCACGCCACGCCGGCCGCCGGACACCGATCTGGCCGGCTACACCGCGCGCGGGGTCTCCACCGAGGTCTACCGCTATCAGGGCAGGTTCACGCTGCACGTGCCCGTTCACGTCGCCGCGGAGAAGATCCCGCCGACGATCGGCGTGCTCGAAGCCGTCGACGAGCACTCCTGCACGTTGCGCGCCGGCTCGAACTCCCTCGACGAACTCGCGCTGTACGTCGGCCTGTTCGGCTACCGCTTCGAGGTGCATGAGCCACCCGAGCTGGTGCGGCGCATCCGCTCGCTCACCGCGCTCCTCGCCGGTTCCCTCCCGCCGTCCCCGCCGCCGAGCTGAGCCGGTGACGGCCGGATCCTCCCCCGAGCCCGCGGGCAATGATCCCGGGCGACCAGGGACGACGGCGTGTCGATGTCCGGCCATGAGCGCTTCCGGGGAGTAAGCTGGGGGTACCGAGGACATGTCCTCACCGACGCCCACCGGCGGGCCTGAGCCGAAACCTCGTCCATACGAGGCGACGGCGGGGCCGCCGGGGAGAATGAGGGCGGGCATCTCGCCGACCGCGTGCCCGCGACCTGACCACAACGGCCTGGGCGCCGCCGCGCACCTGGCTCCGAGCGGCATCCGTGCCACCGCGCGCCGCTGACCGGCCGCCCGGGTCCCGCCTCTTCTCCGATCGGAGATCCCATGACCGTTTTTCAGACGAAGACAAAGACGACGAAGACCCAGACCCGCCACGGGGCGGGCCTTCGGCCCGTACATCCCGCCACCACCATCGTCCCGCTCTACGGTGAGATCGACATCTTCACCAGTCCGGCTCTCCGCGAACGCCTGCTCCGCGCCCTGCGGCTCAGCACCGGCCCGCTCGTCCTGGATCTGTCCAGGGTGTCGTTCTGCGACGTGTCGGGGCTGGCCGTACTGGTCGGCACCCAGCGCCGCGCCCGAGCGCTCGGCATCACTCTGCGCCTGGCCGCGCCCCGCTCCCAGACGGTCCGGATGCTGCGTGTCACCGGACTGGACCGGGTCCTCATGATGCACGGGAGCGACCAGGGCGAGCCGGAGACGTACAGCCTGCCGGCGCAGACGCGGACCGGAGACTGAACCGGCCGGTGATCGAAGCGGCCGGTGATCGAAGCGGCCCCGCCCGCGACCATGGAGCCCGCGGAGCGCGGGAACGCCGGGCCGTAGCCGTCCCGCGGCGCTGACACGCGCTCATGGCCGACGTCGTGACGGCCGGCGGCGACGGAGCCGTGGTCGCCGATGGCGGCTACGGCCGGACAGGTCTGTTGCGGGACCGTCCGGAAGCGGATCTTCTCGGCGTGGCGGGGGCCGCGGGACCGGAGCGGATCTTTTCAGCGTGGCGGGGGCCGCGGGACCGGAGCGGATCTTTTCGGCGCGGCGGGGGGCCGCGGGACCGGAGCGGCCCCGCCTCGTGAAATCCACTGGGCCGGGTGGGGCGGCCGGAGGTAGAGTCGGCTCCATGACCTGGCGACATTGATCCATCACCAGAGGTCGACGCGGACCACGCTGTCGCGGACCGCCCGGGATGCCGAGCATCCCGAGCCCGCACAGTCTCCCCCCGCGCGAAGGACCTCCTGATGATCTCCTTTCTACGTGGACCCGGCGCACACGTGAACCGCCTGGCCACGACTCTCTACGGCTACACGTTCCTGAACGACTTCATCCTGCTCTACCCGGTCTACGCACTGCTGTTCGTCGACACGGGCCTGTCGACCGCCGAGATCTCCTCGCTGTTCGTGATCTGGTCGGTCACCTCCCTGGTGCTGGAGGTGCCCTCCGGCGTATGGGCCGACGCCGTCTCGCGGCGGCTGCTCCTCACCCTGGCGCCGCTGCTGGCCGCCGCCGGCTACGCCCTGTGGATCATCGCTCCCTCCTACTGGGCGTTCGCCGCCGGCTTCGTGCTCTGGGGCGCGGCGGGAGCGCTGCAGTCGGGCGCCATGGAAGCGCTCGTCTACACCGAGCTCGACCGCCTGGGCGCCGCCGGCCGCTACGCCACGATCATGGGTCGTGGCCGCGCGCTCGGCACCGGCGCCACCATGGTGGCCACGGCCGCCGCCGCCCCCGCGCTGGCCGTGGGCGGCTACCCGATGCTCGGGGCGGCCAGCGTCCTGGCATGCCTGCTCTGCGCGGCCGTCGCGACGACCTTCCCCGAGCACCGGGTGGAGAGCACGGAGAGCCCGGAGGAGACGCCGCCGGGCGGCTACGCCGCCATCCTGCGGGAAGGCGTGCGGGAGATGCGCTCCAGCCGATCGGTACGGCGGGCGGTACTGCTGCTGGCCGTGGTGTGGGCGGTCTGGGGCTCGCTTGAGGAGTACGTCGCCCTGCTCGCGGCCGCCACCGGCGTCGTCGCGTACGCCGTACCGCTCCTGGTGCTTCTCGTCTCGGCGGGGGTCGCGCTCGGCGGCGTGCTCGCGACGACCGGGCGGCGTCTCACGGACCGGGCGTTCGCCGGAATCCTCGCCGCCGGGGCGCTGGCGCTCGGCGCGGGAGCGATCAGTGGGGTCCCGGCGGGATTCGCCGCGATCGCGGTGGCCTTCTGCCTATTCGAGATGGCGACAGTGCTGGCCGGCGCGCGGCTCCAGGACCGCATCACCGGTCCGGCCCGTGCCACGGTGACCTCGCTGGCCGGACTGGGCACGGATGTGGCGGGCATCCTCGTCTACGGCGGCTACGCCGCGGCTTCCACGGTGGCCGGGCACGACGTGATCTTCGCCGTTTTCGCCGTGCCGTACCTCGTCCTCGCGCTGGCCCTGACCCGCGGCGGCGGGCCGCGCTCCGGCGGTGAGCGGCGCCGGGAGCGACGGGCGTCCGGCGGGAGGGGCGCATCCCCCGACCCGGCACCTCCCGTCGGACGATTTTCATGAGATGCCGGCCGGGCCGCGGGGTTATCGTGGGCGGGTGGGCAGCTCATCCGCCTTTGACGGTGTCGATCCCGAGATCCGGGCGCTGAGAGCGTCGTCGTTCGGCGGCCAGGCGGCCGCGTACGCGAAGGAGCGGCCCGACTACCCCGACGACGCCCTGCTGTGGGCACTCGAACCCGTCTCCGGCCGCGCGCCGCTGCGCGTCCTCGACCTGGCGGCCGGGACCGGGAAGCTGACCGAGGTGCTGCTGCGGCACGTCGCCGACGTCGTCGCGGTGGAGCCCGACGCGGCCATGCTCGCCCAGCTCCGCCGGCGGCTGCCCGGAGTCCGGGCACTGGCCGGCACGGCGGAGCGGATCCCGCTGGAGGACGGCTCGGTCGACGCGATCGTGGTCGGACAGGCGCTGCACTGGTTCGACCTCGACCGGTCCGTCCCCGAGATGGCCCGGGTCCTGGCGCCGGGCGGAGTCCTGGCGGGACTGTGGAACCTCGACGACGACCGGGTCCCGTGGGTGCAGGGCATGAAGGAGGCAGCCGCCAGTACGGTGTCGTTCAGGCAGTGGTGGCCCGCTTCGATCCCGCTGGAAGGGCCGCACTTCCGCGTGGTCGAGCACGCCGAGTTCGCCCACGGCCAGCGCCGGACCGCCGAGTCGATGGCGGCGACGATCGCCACCCACTCCCACGTGCTGACCCTCTCCAAGGCCGAGCGCGCCGAGCTGCTGGCCCGGGTCCTCGGCTACCTGCGATCCACTCCCGAGACCGCGCACGGCGAGTTCGAGCTTCCGATCACGACCGTGACGGTCCGCGCGCTGCTCGCCTAGCGTCCCGGCTCGCGACGCGACGCGACGCGACGCGACGTGGTGCGGTGCGGTGCGGTGCGGTGCGGTAGGACGCGCGACGTGGTGCGGTGCGGGACGCGACGCGGTGCCCCGGCGGAGCGGGCGCGACGGTGGGCGAAGTCGGCAGTGATGGGACAGAGAGGAATTTATGCCCGTTTTGCCGAGTTGCGCGCATCTCACGGTCTCTGTTCATAGGATCTATGCCTGACTGTGACCATCGCCTGGAATCGTGGACAACCGCCCAAAGCGCTCAACTGTTCCGAAGTGGAGAGAGACTGTGCTGAAGTCCAAGACGCGCCGCCGCGTCGCGGTCAAGACAGCCGCCATCGCAGCAGCGTGCGGAGGCCTCTTCTTCGGCGCTGTCCCGGCGATCGCCTCCATGGCGGCGGCCCCGCTGCCGGTCTCCTACAGCTGCACGGCCGGGACCGGGGGCGTGGCCGCCACCTACAAGCTGCAGATGGACATCACCGGCCCGCTGGCCCCGACGCCCAACTCCACCGTCGTGGCGACCTGGGCCATCCGGCAGCCCGCCGCCTCGCCGTCCCTCCTCGCGCCGTCGGCGATCCCCGCGACCGAGCGCCTCGTGTTCGACGGGGACGCGCTCGTCACCGCCAACCCCTCGATCGTCCCCTCCGAGCTCCGGACGGTCGGGGCCACCGCCGCCGCCGTCGCGGCGACGTCCGGTGCCCCGCTGCAACTGCCCGCCGTGATGATCACGATGACCCCCACCGCGACCGGCGTCATCGCGGTCCAGCCGGGCCCGTTCGGCCTCTACCTGGAGCCGGCCGCCGGACCGGGCAGCGGTAACGGGGTCACGCTGTACGACTGCGACGTCGCGACCCCCGCGGAGGCGAGCGCCGCGGCGTTGCTGATCACGGTCAAGCCGTCGGCCGCCGGCACCGGGACGGGCACCCCGACACCGACCCCCACCCCGACACCGACCCCCACCCCGAGCAACACGAACACGGGCACCACCAGCCCGCCGAAGCCGACGATCACCGTCACCCAGACCGAGACGTCCAAGCCCGCCAAGGACGACCGGCAGATCGACGAGACCCCCGGCGGCGGCGCCTCCACGGGCGGCGGCGGGGACGCCGGGCCGGACGCTCGGGTGATCATGCTCGGCGGCGCGCTGATGGTGGCGGGCGCGGCGGCCGGCGGGCTGGTGCTGCGCCGCCGTACGGCGACCCGAGGCTGACCGGGGGCGGCCGGATGACCACCCCGACGCCTGACAGCTGGCCGCCGCGGCCTCCCTCCCAGGGGGGGAGGCCGCAAGGGCATCCCCGCGGGCCGGTGCCGCCGTACGGGCAGCCGCCCTACCAGCAGCAGCACCCTGGATACCAGCAGTACGGCCAGCCATATGAGGAGTGGCCCGAGGGCCGGGTCGACGGCGGCCGGGTGATGCGGTCGGTGCTCATCCTGGCGGGGGTCGCCGGGGTGATCACGGTGCTGGTCGGCATGCTCTACATGGTGGCGGCGCCCGAGCAGTACGGCCTGGCCGACCAGCGCACCACGCTGCCGCCCCGCAGCCAGACGAACGCCACCGGACCGGCGGACCCCTACTTCCAGGCCGAGCCGACCGTGCCGCCGCCCCAGCCGAGCATCCCGCCGGCCCCCGCCATGCAGCCCTCGACCCCGGTACGCGTGGTCATCCCACGCCTCGGCGTCAACGCACCGATCAGGTCGGTGGGGCTCGACAAGCAGGGCGCGATCGAGGTGCCGCCGGTCACCAACCCGAACCTGGTCGGCTGGTACCGTTCGGGGCCCACGGCCGGGGAGGCCGGTCCGGCGATCATGCTGGGGCACAAGGACACGAAGTCGGGGAGCGCGGTCTTCAGCCGCCTCGACGAGATCCGCAACGGCGACGTCATCGAGGTGCACCGTAAGGACGGCATCGTCGCCGTGTTCACCGTGGGAGGCCTCGAACAGGCGGAGAAGGCGGTCTTCCCGACGCAGCGGGTGTACGGCGAGTCGCCCAATCCCCAGCTCCACCTGATCACGTGCGGCGGCACCTACGACCGCGCGACCGGCCACTACACCGACAATGTCATCGCCTACGCGACGATGACGAGCACGCGCAAGGCATGAGCGCCACCGCTCCGCCCGAGGCCGCGGCCCCGGTGGTCCCCGGTGTCATGGACCTCCTGCGGAGGCGGCGGCACGGGCTGGCGCTGGGCGCGCTCGTGGTGCTGGCCGCGGCGGTCTACTCGCTGCTGGGCCTGGTCAAGTTCGCGACCTTCCGGGCCACCACCTTCGACCTGGTCATCTTCGACCAGGCCGTGCGCGGTTACGCCGGCTTCGGGGCGCCCACCGAGCCCTCGGTCGGCATGCAGTACGGCATGGGGATGGACTTCATCCAGCTCGCCGACCACTTCTCGCCGATCGTGGCGCTGCTGGCCCCGCTGTACTGGCTGGGCGGCGGGCCGCAGTCGCTGATCGTCGCCCAGGCGGTGCTGTTCGCGCTGGCCGCGATCCCGATCTGGCACTACGCCGAGCGCCGGATCGGCACGGTCCCGGCCCACCTGGTCGCGGTGGCCTACGCGGTGTCGTGGCCGATCGCGCAGGCCGCCGGGTTCGACTTCCACGAGGCGGCCTTCGTCCCGCTGCTGAGCGCGACCATGATCGAGCGGTTCGACGCCCGCCGGCCGCTCCTGGGGGTGCTCGCCGCCGCGGGCCTGCTGCTGGTCAAGGAGGACATGGGCCTGCTGCTGGCCGGGTTCGGGGTGTATCTGGTCGTCACCCGGCGGCGGCTGGAGGGGGCCGCCTTCATCCTCTTCTCGCTGGGCGCGCTCGTGGTGATCCGCAGCGCGCTGATGCCCCTGGCGGGGGCGAGCACCACGGGGTTCCACTGGGCCTACGGCAACTGGGGCGCCACCCTGGGTGAGGTGGCGGTGGCCATCCTGAGAGACCCGCTGGGCGCGCTGGCGCAGTCCGTCAGCCCGATGGTCAAGGTGAACACCCTGGCCTTCCTGCTGTGGCCGATGGCGCTGACCGCGCTGCTGTCGCCGCTGACGCTGGTGGCGGTCCCGCTCGTCGCCGAGCGCTTCCTGGCCGACCGGCCGCAGTGGTGGGGGCCGGAGCACCACTACAACGCCTTCATCGTCGCCATCCTCGTCTGCGCCGGGGTGGACGGGGCCGCCCGGCTCGCGAAACGGTTCCCGGGGCGGGGCGTGGCCACCCACTGGGCGGTCGCGGTCTGCCTGATCGGTCTCACCCTCGTCCCCCGCTTCGAGCTCGGCAAGCTCCTGGATCCGGGCTACTACGACGGCGAGCCGCACATCGCGGCGGCGCGGGAGGCCGTGACCATGGTCCCGGACGGGGTGATCGTCGAGGCGTCCAACAACGTCGGCCCCGCGCTCACCGCGCGGACGACGGTGCTGCTCTGGGGGCCGCAGGCCCACGACGCGCCCTGGATCGTGGCCGACGTGGCGCGGTGGAGCTATCCGTTCGGCGACTTCGGCATGCAGCAGCGGCGGGTCGACGAGGCGCTGGCGAACGGCTACCGCAAGGTATTCGACCGTGACGGCTACATCGTGCTCAACCGGCCCTCCTGAACACGACATGGACAAAGGTTCTGTTGTAACCTCCTCATAACCGAACAATGCTCGGTTTCATGAGCAGGAGGCATTGTGGCAGAGGCGTACATCGTCGGGGCGGTCCGCACCCCGGTCGGTAAGAAGAAGGGCGGTCTGTCCACCGTCCACCCCACCGATCTGGCCGCGCACACCCTCAAGGCGCTCATCGACCGCACGGGCGTCGACCCGTCCGCGGTGGAAGACGTCATCATGGGCTGCGTCATGCAGTTCGGCCCGCAGAGCATGGACATCGCGCGTAACGCCTGGCTGTCGGCAGGTCTTCCGGAGAGCGTCGCCGGGGTGACCATCGACCGCCAGTGCGGCTCCTCCCAGCAGTCGATTCACTTCGCGGCCCAGGGAGTGCTCTCCGGCACCCAGGACCTCGTGGTGGCCGCCGGAGTGGAGTCGATGAGCATCGTGCCGATGGGCTCGTCGATCACCGCGGCGCTGGAGAAGGGTATGCCCTTCCCGTTCGGTGACATGTGGGTCGAGCGGTACGGCAAGCAGGAGATCTCCCAGTTCCGCGGCGCCGAGCTCATGTGCGAGAAGTGGGATCTGTCGCGGGAGGAACTGGAGCGGTTCGCCTACGAGAGCCACCAGCGGGCGGCCAAGGCCATCGCGAACGGTTACTTCAAGGACCAGATCGCCCCGGTCAACGGCGTCGAGGACGACGAGGGACCGCGCGCGGACAGCACGCTGGAGAAGATGGCCTCCCTGAAGACGCTGCGGGACGGCGGCCGGATCACCGCCGCGACCTCCTCGCAGATCTCCGACGGCTCGGGTGCGCTCCTCATCGCCTCCGAGCAGGCGGTCCGCGACCACGGCCTGACGCCCCGGGCCCGCATCGTCACCCTGGCGCTCACCGGAGACGACCCGGTCTACATGCTGACCGCGCCGATCCCGGCGACCCAGAAGGCGCTGAAAAGGTCCGGCCTGTCCATCGACGACATCGACGTCACCGAGATCAACGAGGCGTTCGCCCCGGTCCCGCTGGCGTGGATCAAGGACCTCGGCGCCGACCCGGCCAAGGTCAACCCGAACGGCGGCGCGATCGCCCTGGGCCACCCGCTGGGCGGGACCGGCGCGATCCTGATGACCAAGCTGCTCCACGAACTGGAGCGGACCGGCGGCAGGTACGGCCTGCAGACGATGTGCGAGGGCGGCGGCCAGGCCAACGTCACGATCATCGAGCGCCTCTGAGCGGAGGCGGATGCCCCGGCACCCGGAAGTCCGGGGCCGGGGCGTCCGCCGTCTCAGCGGCCGCCCTTGCCGGGGATCCGGCGCGGCTGCTGGGTCGGCCTCATCGGCATGTGCGGCTTCGGCATGTGCCGGGGCGCCGCCGGAGGCAGGTTCCGCTCGGGCAGCGGGGTGCGGGGCTTGGGGGTCTTGCTGTTGTCGTCAGGCTTTTGACCGGCATGAATTCGCATATGGACTCCTTGAGAAAGATGACGACGCGGCCGAAAGCCGTGCCAGAAACTCAGCTGCCGCGTCAGACGAACGGGGCCAGAGGGCTGAGTGCGCGGGTGGACCAGTCGGAACTGATCGACACCGGCTCTTAGGAGTTAATCCACATGTGATCACCGTACGGCGGCCGCATCGGGCGGTGCAACCCATTTATCCGGGCCCGCTCCGCACCCGGAGCCCGCCCCGGGGAGAGGCGGGCGATCCGGCGGTGCCGGCACGTCCTCAGCGGATCGACCGGTGCGCGTTCCCGGTGGCGGAGGGGCCGGGAGCGGTGGCGGCGATCCACGGGCCGTCGATGGAGGCGTCGAGGATGCCCTCCTCCAGGAACGTGTAGCGGCCCCGCAGCACGTGGCGCGCCAGCCGTACGTCCCGGGCGTCGCTGTTGTCCCACAGCCGGTCGAACAGCGCGTCCACCCGGAGCCGGGCCTGGTGGCAGAAGGTGTCGGCGATCTCGGCGGGCCTGCGCCCCAGCTCTGCCTCGTCCTCGCGGGCACGGACGCAGGTCGCGGTGATCGCGAAAAGCTCGGCGCCGATGTCCACGATCCGGCCGAGGAAGCCCTGCTTGTGCTCAAGCCTGCCCTGCCAGCGGGACATGCCGTAGAAGGTGGCGCGGGCGAGCTTGCGGCTGGTCCTCTCCACGTAGCGCAGGTGCCGGGCGAGCGCGCCGAACTCCGCGTAGGAGCCGGGCCGGTTGCCGGTCCCCGCGACCAGCGTCGGCAGCCAGCGCGCGTAGAACCCGCCCGCCTTCACCGCGGCGCGGGCCTTGGCCCTGCCGTCCAGCGACCGATCGATGAGCTCGCCGGCGACCGTCAGGTGCGCGTCGACCGCCTCGCGGGCGATCAGCAGCTGCATGATCTCGGTGGACCCCTCGAAGATCCGGTTGATCCGCATGTCCCGAAGCACCTGCTCGGCCGGGACCCCGCGCTCCCCCCGGGCGGCCAGCGACTCGGCCGTCTCATAGCCCCGCCCGCCGCGGATCTGGACCAGCTCGTCGGCCACCTGCCAGGCCATCTCCGACGCGTACAGCTTGGCCAGCGCCGCCTCGATCCTGATGTCGTTGCTCTCCTCGTCGGCCAGGCGGCAGGAAAGGTCCATCACGGCTTCGAGGGCGTAGGCCGTACCGGCGATGAAGGCGATCTTGCGTGCCACCGCCTCGTGCTCGCCGATCCTGCGCCCCCACTGCACCCGCGCGTCGCCCCACTCCCTGGCGATCTTCACCGCCCACTTGGCGTTCCCGGCGCAGACGGCCGGCAGCGAGAGCCGCCCGGTGTTGAGGGTGGTCAGCGCGATCTTCAGGCCCTGGCCCTCGCGGCCGATCAGGTTGGCGGCGGGGACACGGACCCGGTGGAACCTGGTCACGCCGTTCTCGATGCCGCGCAGGCCCATGAACGCGTTGCGCCGCTCGACGGTGATCCCGGGGGTGTCCGCCTCGACGACGAACGCGGAGATCTTCGTGCCGGTGCGGGCCATGACCACCAGCAGGTCCGCGACGACCCCGTTGGTCGTCCACAGCTTCACGCCGTCCAGCAGGTAGTCGTCGCCGTCGCGCACCGCCGTGGTGGCGAGCCGCGCGGGGTCGGAGCCGACGTCGGGCTCCGTCAGCAGGAACGCCGACACCTCGCCCTTCGCGCAGCGGGGCAGGAACCGCCGCTTCTGCTCCTCGGTGCCGAACTCCTTCAACGGCTGCGGCACCCCGATCGACTGGTGGGCCGACAGCAGCGTGCTCAGCGCCGGGCAGTACGATCCGACGAGCATCAGAGCCCGGCCGTAGTCGAGATGGCTCAGCCCCAGCCCGCCGTACTCCTCCCCGATGGTGATCCCGAAGGCCCCCAGCTCCGCGAGCCCCTTGACCACCTCGTCCGGCACCTGTGCGGTCCGCTCGATCAGCGCCGGATCCACCCGCGTGTCCAGAAACCGCCGCAGGGCGCGCAGGAAATCCTCACCCTTCTTGGCGTCGGCCTCGGACATGCCCGGAGCCGGATGCACCAGGTCGAGGCGGAAGTTTCCCAGGAAGAGCTGCCTGCCGAAGCTGGGACGCGCCCACTCCTTCTCCCTGGCCTGCTCGGCCACCTCGCGTGCCTTGGCGTAATCGGTCATCGTGACCTCCTCGGGCGCGGATGACTTCGACGTTACGCCCGAGTCACCGGTCCGAGAAGGAACCGGCGCGGAGGGAGCCCGGTGTGTCGGCTCCGCCCCCACCTGGAGGTATACCGCCGCCGGGCGGCCTGCCGTACGGCCGGGGAGGGTGCACGCGGCGGCACTTCCGGAAACCCCTGAGAGGTCCCTGTCCGCGCCTACTTCGGGACGCGGGCCACGCAGAAGACGGTCTGCCCGAAGGGCGGGCGGATGAAGCGCTCGATGAAGCGCGTCGTGGGGACCACGGTGCGGTCGTAGATCTTGACCAGGCGGGGGTCGGGGTAGCCGACGCCGCCGCGGCGGACGGCGGCCCACCAGGCGATGCCGCCGAGGAAGTTGATCGGCTTGAGCACGTCGATGTCCAGGCCCGCCTTGGAGACCGTGCTGCGCAGGGTGGCGGGGGTGTAGCGGGTGACGTGGCCGACCTTGCGGTCGAAGTCGCCGTAGAGCTGCATGTAGCCCGGGACCCAGATGACGATCCGCCCGCCGGGGAGGGTGACCTTGGCCAGGGAGCGCAGGGCCTCGACGTCCTCCTCGATGTGCTCCAGGACGTTCATCATCACGACGGTGTCGACCTTCTCGCCGATCGGGATGTCGGTCGGCAGGCCGAACTGCAGCACGTCGATCTCGTCGCGTCCGGCGAAACGCTTGCGGAGCCGGTCCACGCAGTAGGGGTCGAAGTCGCTGACCACCAGCCGGTCCAGGCGGGGCAGGAACGCCTCGGCGAAATGGCCCAGGCCGGAACCGATCTCCAACATGGAGCGGCCCACGTGCGGGGCGACCATGTCGAGCTCGTACTGCCGGTAGTTCTTGGCCTCGTCCCCACCCAGGTGGTTCTCCAGGGCCTCGTCGCCGGCCGCGGGTTGCACTACGCGGTCATACCCAGACATGCGGTTCCGTCCAGATCGCTAACAGAAAACCGTGGCGCGGGGGCCACGGCTACGGACAGGCAGAGTCTAGTGGCGGTTCCCCGGGAGCGGCCCCCCAAACAACTCGCCGCGGCCTAGCATGGGCACCCCCATGGAAACTACCTTTGTCGGCCGGCGCGTAGAGATCGCACAAGTGGTCCGCCTGATCCGGGAATCCCGCCTGGTCACGCTCACCGGGCTGGGCGGCGTCGGCAAGACGCGGCTGGCGGGCCGGGCGGCCGAGGAGATCGCGGGGGAGTTCCCCGACGGCCTCTGGCTGGTCGAGCTGGCCTGCCTGACGGATCCCCATCTGCTGGCCGAGACCGTGGCCGACAGCATGGGCCTGGCCGACCAGTCGGCCCGGCAGCAGGAGGAGGTGCTGGCGGACTGGCTGAGCCCGCGCAGGTCGCTGCTCATGCTGGACACCTGCGAGCACCTGGTCGAAGCGGTCGCCTCCCTGGTGGACACCCTGTTGCGCCGCGCGCCCGGCCTCCGGGTGCTGGCCACCGGCCGCCAGCCGCTCGGCGTGTCGGGTGAGCACATCTACCTCGTCCCGCCGCTCCCGGTCGAGGACGCGGTGGCCCTGCTGCGCGACCGCGCGGGCCTGGCCCGCGACGCGGGTGACGCGGGTGACGCGGACGGGGCCGGGACAGCCGGCGACGGCGCGGAGGGCATGGCCGCGCTCTGCGAGGGGCTCGACTGCATCCCGCTGGCGATCGAGCTGGCGGCCGTGCAACTGCGCACCATGCCGCCCGCCCTGCTCACCCCGCAGCTGCACGACCGCTATCGCCTGCTGACCGGAGGCGACGGCCCGATGCGGCACGAGTCGCTGCGCGCGGCGATGGGCTGGAGCCACGAGCTGTGCACCCCGGCCGAGCGGCTGCTGTGGGCCCGGCTGTCGGTGTTCGCCGCGGGGTTCGACCTGGAGGCGGCCGAGCGGGTCTGCGCGGGCGGGCCGCTCCCGTCCGGACTGGTCCTCGAAACGCTGACCGGCCTGGTCGACAAGTCCCTCGTGCAGCGGGAGGACCATCCCGCCGGGGTACGGCTGCGCATGCTCGACACCGTCAGGGAGTTCGGCGCCGAGTGGCTTCTGCTGCTGGGCGAGACCGGCGCGGTCCGGGACCGCCACCGCGACCACTATCTCCGGCTGGCCAGGCGGTGCGCCGCCGAATGGCCCGGCCGGCAGGTCGAGTGGTACGGACGGATACGCGCCGAGCAGCGCAACTTCCGCAAGGCGTTCGAGCTCTGCCTGGCCGATCCGGAGTGGTCCCGGACGGGGCTGGACCTGGCCGGGACCCTGTGGTTCCTCTGGGTCTGCTGCGGCATGTTGCGCGAGGGCCGCCACTACCTGGAGACGGCGCTGGGGATGGACACCCGGCCCGGCCCGGAGCGGATCAGGGCCCTGTGGGTCTGCGCGTGGGTGGCCGCGCTCCAGGGCGACCTCGACGGCGCGTGGGAACGGCTCGACCGATGCCGCGCCGAGGATCCGGGGGGGAGCGCCGCCGGTTACGCCATCCAGATCGAGGGCCTGATCTCCCTGATGCGGGGGGACTACCCCCGGGCGGTCGAGCTGCTGGACGAGGCGATGGCCTGGCACATGGCCGAGGGCGACGTGCTGTCCGGGCTGCTGCCCTGCTACACGCTGGCGGCGCTCAGCCTGCTGGCCGCGGGCCGGCCGGAGGAGACCATGGAGACCCTGTCGGAGGGGCAGGCGCTCTGCGAGGCCCACGGGGAGGAGTGGAGCCGCGCCCAGATGGAATACGTCTTCGCCTGGGCCGAGCATGTCAAGGGCGGCACCTCCGGAGCGCTCCGGCACGCCAGGGCGGCGCTCACCGCCGCACGGCTCTTCGACGACCTGCTCCTGAGCGTCGTCTGCGTCGAGATGATCGCCTGGGCGGTGGCGGTGGAGGGCGCCGCGGGCAGGGCGGCACGGCTGCTGGGCGCGGCCCAGGCCGTCTGGGACTCCTCGGGGCTGTCGCAGTTCGGCTCGCCGATCTTCATTCCGATCCGGAGGCGGGCGGTGAACCAGGCCGTGAGAGCCCTCGGCGGTGGAGAATTCGACACCCTGTTTGCCGAGGGACACCGCCTTGACCTGGGCATCGCTGTGAAATATGCGCTGGAGGAGAAGATCTCATAACCGGGGGTGCCGCACCCCGTCGGTTCCGTTGCCGGTTCCGTGGTTGGCTTGCCACCTCACGCGGAGGGGCTGGAGATCGGTGGCGGAGACGCGGACGCGCCGGGACAACATCCCGGCGGAGACGAGCAGTCTCGTCGGGCGCAGAGCGGAACTCGACGAGATCGCCGTGCTGATCGGCCGCTCACCGCTGGTGACCCTCACCGGGGTCGCCGGCGTGGGCAAGACGAGGCTGGCCATCAGGACGGCCGACCGGCTCCGTGACTCCTTCGCCGACGGGGTGTGGGTCGTCGAGCTGTCGGCCGAGCAGAACGGTGACCTGATCGGTCACGACATCGCCGAGGTGCTCGGCCTGCGCGAGCAGTCGGCGCGCCCCCAGTCCGAGGTGCTGGCCGACTTCGTCGCGGACAAGAGGCTGCTGCTGGTCCTGGACACCTGCGACCATCTGATCGACGCCTGCGCGGCGCTGCTGCGCCGGGTGCTGTCGGATGCCCCGCACGCGCGGGTGCTCGCCACCAGCCGCCAGCCGCTCGGCCTGCCCGGGGAGCGGGTGCTGCCGATCGAGCCGCTGGCGGTGCCCGAACCCGGGTCCACCGGCGCCGCCGGGACCGACGCGGTCCGGCTGTTCACCGAGCGGGCCCACGCGCTGGTGCCCGACCTCACCCTCGATCCGGTGGCGGTCGCCCAGGTCTGCCGCCTGCTGGACGGCATCCCACTGGCCGTCGAGCTCGCCGTCCGGCGGCTGCGGGCGCTGTCGGTCCAGCAGATCGCCGAACGGCTGGACGACCGCTTCGCGCTGCTCGTCGGCGGGAGCCGTACCCCGCTGAGACGCCACCAGACCATGCGCACCGCGGTCGGCTGGAGCCATGAGCTCTGCACCGCCGAGGAGCGCCTGCTCTGGGCGCGGCTGTCGGTCTTCGCCGGCTGGTTCGACGCCGACGACGCGCGGGCGGTCTGCGCCGACGAGCGGCTGAGCTGGCTCCCGCTGCTCAGGCTCGTGGACAAGTCGATCCTGATCGCCGAGGGGTCGCGCTACCGGATGCTCGACACGATCCGCGACTACGGCAGGGAGTGGCTGCGCCGGCTGGGCGAGGAGAAGACCCTGATCCGCCGCCATCGCGACCACTACCTGGCGCAGGCCCGCAGGGCCGAGGCCGAGTGGTACGGCCCGCACCAGCTCCGGTGGGCCGACTGGGCCCACCGCGAGCTGCCGAACCTGAAGGTGGCCCTCGACCACGACGACGGGTTCGACCTGGTGACGGCCCTGTGGTTCGTCTGGTGCTGCCTGGGCCAGGTCCGGCAGGGCCGCTACTACCTGGACCGGGTGCTCCGGCGGCACAAGCGGCCGAGTCCGGCGCGGACCAAGGCGCTGTGGGCGTACGCCTGGGCCGCGCTCAGCGCGGGTGACACCGCCGCGGCCCGCGACCGGGCGGCCGAGGCCTACGAGGCGGCGATGGCCGCGGGCGACTTCGCCGCCGCCGGGTGCGCCCGGCAGAACGCCGCAGCCGCGGCTCTGATCTGCGGCGACCTCGACGGAGCCGAACGTCTCGCGGCCGAGGCGGCGGAGCTGTTCGGGCGGGCGGTCTCCTCCCACATCGGGCTCCCCCTCGCCGAGGTGACGCTCGCCGTGGCGTTCGGTGTCCGGGGCGAGTTCGACCGGGCCGTGGAGGTGCTGACGCGGCAGTGGGCGCGGTGCGCGGAACGCGGCGAGCTGTGGGCGCGTTCCCACGGCGACCACGCGCGGTCGCTCGCCGAGCTGGGCCGCGGTGAGCCCGGCATCGCCGAGGTCTACGCGCGCGCGGCGCTCGACGGGAAGTGGCGCCTGGGTGACGCGATGGGCAGCGCCATGGCGATGGACCAGCTCGCCGCCACCGCCGTGGCGCGCGGTGACGGGCGGCGGGCCGCGTGCCTGCTCGGCGCCGGCCGGCGGATGTGGACGGCCTTCGGCCTGCCCCGGTCCGGCGTGCCCGAGCCCGTGACTCCGCCCGCGCGCGGTGAGGGGCCCCTGCTCCCCCACGAGGGGCCGGTCCTCCCATACGAGGGTCCGGTGGCGTCTCACGGTGGTCCGCTCCCGTCGCACGAGCTTTCCCCGCCGCCTCGCAGGAGCCCCGTGCTGCCGTCCCGTGAGGGTTCTCACCTGTCGCACGAGGCTTCCGCGCCGCCTCGCGAAGGCCCTCCGCCCGCACGCGGGGGCCCCGTGCCGTCCCGCCAGGGCTTCCCGATCTCCCGCGAGCTCACGGAGAGCCGGGCCAGGGCTCTCGTCGGAGACGCGGTCTACGAGCGCCTGTTCGCCCAGGGGCTGGCCATGGATCCGGGCGCGGCCGTGGCGCGGATTCGGGATACCCGGGGCTTCGATCACCTTTAGCATGAATGCGCATGCCCCGAGGGGACGGTGGGATGGGCGCGTTCGTCGGCAGGCGGGCCGAGGTCGCGGAGATCACGGCCCTGCTCGACCGGGTGCGGCTCGTCACCCTGTCCGGCAGCGGAGGCGTGGGCAAGACCCGGCTCGGCCTTGAGATCGCCGGGAGGGTCGCCCCGGGGACGGCGGTGATCGTCGACGTCGCCGCCGTGGACGGCCCCGAGGCGCTGGCCCCTGCCGTCACCTGCGCGCTGGGCGGACCGGATGTCTCCCTGCTCGTGCTGGACACCTGCGAAGCGCTGATCGACCAGGTGGCCTCGCTGGTGAGCGAGCTGCTCACGGCGGACCCCCGGCTCCGCGTCCTGGCGATCAGCCGCCAGTCGCTCGCGGTCTCCGGCGAGCACCTGCGGGTGCTGGCCGGCCTGTCCGGCGCGGAGGCGTGCACCCTTCTCGCCGCTCTGAGCGGCGCGTGGCTCCCCGAGGTGTGCGACAGGCTCGACGGTCTCCCGCTGGCGATCGAGCTGGCGGCCGTACGGCTGCGCACGATGAGCCCCGCCGACGTTCTCGCCGGCCTGGACGACCGGTTCGGCCTCCTGGTGGACGACAGCCGCGGCCCGTCCCGCCACCGGGCGCTGGCCACCTGCATCGGCTGGAGCCACCGGCTGTGCACGGTCGGGGAACGGCTGCTCTGGGCACGGGCCTCGGTGTTCGCGGGGGAGTTCGACCTGGAGGCGGCCACCTACGTCTGCCAGGACGACGAGTTCGGCGCCGAGGACATGGCCGACATGATCGCCGGCCTGGTGGACAAGTCCGTGCTGCTCCGCCGGCAGACCCCGGCGGGAGTCCGGTTCCGGATGCTTGAGGGGCTGCGCGAGTTCGGCGCCGGCTGGCTCGCGCGGCTCGGCCGGCAGGGCGCGGTACGGCTGCGCCACCGTGACTTCTACCTGCGCCTCGCCCGCTGTGCCGAGGCGGAGTGGCGGGGGCGCCAGCTGCTCTGGTGCCACAGGCTCCGGCTGGAGCTGGGCAATCTCCGGCTGGCGCTGGAGACCGGCATGGAGACCGGGACCGGCCTGGACCTCGCGGGCGCGCTGTGGTTCCTGTGGGTGTGCTGCGGCATGCAGGAGGAAGGGCGGCACCACCTTGACAGGGCCCTGGCGGGGGACCGCAGGGCGGGCCCCGCGCGGACCAAGGCCCTGTGGGTCTGCGCCTGGGTCGCCGCCGTCCAGGGCGACCTGCCGTCGGCGGAGGGACGGCTCTCCGAGTGCCGCGCGGGCGATCCCGACGGCCACGCGGCGGCCTACGTCAACCAGCTCCGGGCGCAGGTCGCCGCCCAGCGCGGCGAGGCCGCCCGTGCCATGCCGCTCATCCGGGACGCCCGTGACCGGCACCGTTCGGCCGGCGACGTCTTCCCCGGCCTGCTGCCCAGCTCCACCGTCATGGCCGCCTCGCTGCTGGCCGGGGGAGACGTCGACGCCGCGGTCGAGGTCCTCACCGACTGCCTTGAGCTCTGTGAGGCCTGCCAGGAGTCCTGGACCCGCTCCCATCTCCGCCACCTCCGCGCCCAGGCGGACTGCCTGCGCGGTGACGTCGCCGCCGCCGGAGAGCACGCCCGCGAGGCCCTGCGGACCGCCCGTCTCTTCGGCGACCGGGTGGCCCAGGCCTCCGGGGTCGAGCTGATCGGGGTGCTGGCGATCGCGGAGGGACGGGTGGAGAGGGGGGCGACGTTGCTGGCGGCCGCCCGCGGCGCCTGGTCCGCGCTGGGGGGCGGGCACCTGCGCTCGCCCGTCCTGGCGTTGATCAGCGACTCTGCCGCATTAGATGCCAAATGTGAGCGATTCGGAAATTTCACCGCGCGTGGGAGGAAGTTCGACCTCGAAACCGCGGTGAGTTTTGCACTGGGTGAGAAGGAAACCCCACCCGAGGAAGGGCGTCCGACCGGTTCGTGACCCAGGCGGAGTGCGATTCCCACAGAGTGGAAGGAGCGCGAACCGATGGAACGGAACCCATGGTGGCGCGGGAACCTCCCCGCGGAGACGAGCGGCTTCATCGGCCGTGAGACCGAGATCCGGGAGCTGCTGAAGCTCCTGGCCGAGACCTCACTGGTCACAGTCACCGGCGGCGGAGGGGTCGGCAAGTCACGGATCGCCGTCAAGGCGGCGGAGGAATGCCGCGACTCCTATCCGGACGGCACCTGGCTGGTGGAACTGTCCGGCGAGCGCAACGGCGAGCTGCTCGCCTCCATCGTCGCGGCGGTCCTGGGGGTGCGCGAGCATTCGGCCCGCCCCCGGATCGAGACGCTGGCCGAGTTCCTCGCGGACAAGCACCTCCTGGTGCTGCTGGACGCATGCGAGCGTCTCCTGGACGCCTGCCGCGCCCTCGTCGCCGCCATCCTGGAGCGGGCCCCGGGGGTGCGGGTCATCGTGACCTCCCGGCGGGCACTCGGTCTTCCCCGGGAGGCGCTGCTGTCCGTCGAGCCGTTCGAGACGCCCGCCCCCGATGCCGCGGACCCGCGGACGGACGACGCGCTCCGGCTGTTCCTCGACCGGGCCCGGGACGTCCTGCCCGGCCTCGCGGAGAAGTCGCTGCTCGCCCGGGTCCCCGGCGGCTACCGGCAGCCCGAGGCGATCAGGGACCACGGCGGGGAGTGGCTCGTCCGGCTCGGTGAGGAGGCCCGGCTGGTCCAGCGGCACCGCCGCTACCACCTCGACCCGGCCCGCGAGGCCGACGCCGCCTGGTACGGCCCCAGGCAGGAGGAATGGGCGGCCCGGTTGAACTTCTCGATCACCGACATCCGCCTCGCGCTCGACTCCGGCGATCCCGCCGCCCCGCTGTCCGTCGAGCTCGCCGGGATGCTCTGGATCCTCTGGTCCTGCCTGGGCCGGTCGAGCGAGGGCCGCCACTACATGGGACGGTCGATCGACGCCGCGCCCGTCACCGACCCCGGGCTGCCCAGGCTCCTGTGGGCCGACGGCTGCGTGGCCATCGCCCAGGGAGACCTGGAGTCCGGCCGCCGGCGGGCGGAGGCGGCGCTGTCGGCCGCCCTCGACCGGGGCGACTACGAGGCGGCCGGGCACGCCCAGCTCCGGCCGGCCGGCGGTTCGCCGGCCGGCGGTTCGCCGGCCGTCGGCGCCCTCCACAAGGTGGAGCCCGGCATCGAGCTGGTGCGTGAGTATTTCCACAGGGCCGGCGGCGCGACCGTCGGCGAGCCGCTCGCCCTGGTGACCGTGGCGATGGCGGCCACCTGGCGCGGCGAGTTCACCGAGGCCGTATCCGTGCTGGAGGAGGTGCGGCGGCTCTGTGACGCCCGGGGCGAGCGCTGGGCCCGCGCCAGCGCCGACTACGTGCTCTCCATCGCCCAGCTCGGCCTCGGGCGGGTGGCCGAGGCGGCGGTGTCGGCCCGGCAGTCGCTCGACGCCAAGTGGCGCTTCCGTGACGCCACCGGAGTGGCCCTGGCCGCCGACCAGCTCGCGGTGATCGCCGCGGTCCAGGGAGACGGCTACCGCACGGCCCGCATGCAGGGTGCGGGAGTGCGGCTGCGGGCCATGTTCGGGCTGCGGGAGTTCGGTTCGGAGGGCATGTCGGAGCCGAGGACGGTCGCCGAGCGCACGGCCAGGCAGCTGCTCGGCGACGACGCCTACGACGCGGCCTTCGCCGAGGGCAACGACGACGACCCCGACTCCGCGGTGGCCTACGCCCTCGGTTGAGGGCTTCCCCTCGGGTGCTCCCGTGCGGTGGAATCTCTCCCGACACCGCGAAGGAGCCCCCGACGGACGACGACGAGGCGATCGCCCGCTCCCTGGCCGGTGACCTGGCCGCCTACGAGGTGCTGGTCACCCGCTACAGCGCGCTCGCACATCGCACGGCGGCGATGCTCGGCGCCGCGGACGAGACCGAGGACGTGGTCCAGGAGGCGTTCGTCAAGGCCTACCGCCACCTGGCCACCTTCCGTCGTGACGCGCCGTTCCGTCCGTGGCTGCTGCGGATCGTGGCCAACGAGACCCACAACCTGACCCGTTCGCGGGGCCGCCGGGCCGAGCTCGCCGTGAAGCTGACCGAGCTGGACCCTCCCGGCGCGGACGGCCCGGAGGACGTGGCCGTCGCCACCGACCGGCGCGCCCGGCTCCTCGACGTGGTGCGTACGCTTCCCGAGCGGGAACGTGAAGTCGTCGTCTGCCGGTACTTCCTGCAGCTGTCGGAGGCCGAGACCGCCCAGGTGCTCGACCTCCCGGCCGGCACCGTCAAGTCGCGGACCTTCCGCGGCCTGCAGCGTCTGCGTGAGGGGGTGGCCCGTGACCTCACCTGACGATCTCGAAGCCCGGCTCCTCGCCCTCGGCGAGTCCCTCGACGTCCCCGCGCCGCCCCCGGCGGAGGTGGCGCGGGCCGTACGGGCGCGCCTCGAATCCCTCCCCGCCCCGGACCGCGATCTCGCGCCCGCCCCGGACCGCGCGCCCCGCCCCGGACGGCCCGTCCTCGCGCCGTCCGGACGACCTCCCGCGCACGCCGGTACGGCGGGCATGGCGGAGGCCGGGGCCGGGGCCGGGCGTCCGCCTGCGGCGGCGGATGGTCCTCTCCGCCGTCGCCGTCCTCGTCGCGCTGTTCCTCGGAGGCACGCCGGTGGGACGGGCCGCGGTGGCGGAGATCCTGCGGTTCGCGGGGGTGGAGCTGAGGATCGGCGATCCCGGGCCGCAGCCGTCCGGGATGCCCGTGCCGCTGCCGGGAGAACGGCGGGTCACGCTGGAGCAGGCCCGGGGACAGGTGGCGTTCCCGATCTCCGTCCCCACCGAGCTGGGCGATCCCCACGAGGTCAGGGTGAGTGACGGCGGACGCGTGGTGTCGCTGTTATGGCCGGGGGTCAGGCTGGACGAGTACGACGGCACGCTTGAGGTCGTCTTCCGCAAGGAGCTGGGCCCGCCCTGGCCGGAGGAGGTCTATCTGGGCCCCTCGCAGGCGCAGTGGATCCCGGCCCGCCACGGTCTGACCTACCTGCCCCGCGGCGGTGGCACGGCCCCGCTCCGTCCTCGCTCGGCCGGCCCCACCCTCATCTGGCAGTCGGCGCAGGCCGGTCTGCGCCTGGAGGGCGTCGACGACCTGCAGCGGGCTCTGCGGATCGCCCGCTCGATCCGCTGAGCCCACCCGGTCCTGCTGAGCCACCCGATCCGCCGAGCCCACCCGATCCGCCGAGCCCAGTCGGCCCGCTCAGCTCGCCCGTCCGCTGACCTCTCCGAGCCCGCTCAGCTGAGCGCGCCCGGTCCGCTCAACCCGCCCGGTCCGCCCGTCCGCTGACCTCTCCGAGCCCGCTCAGCCCGCTGCCCCCTCCGGGACCTCCGGCCCCTCCGAGGCCAGCCAGCCGTCGATCTCCTTGAGCAGGTTCTCGCGCACCGACTCCGGGGCCGCCGACGCCCGGACCGACTGCCGGGCCAGCTCGGCCAGCTCCGCGTCGCCGAAGCCGTACACCTGCCTGGCCAGCTCGTACTGCGGCAGCAACCGGGCGCCGAACAGCAACGGGTCGTCGGCGCCCAGCGCGATCGGCACCCCGGCGTCGAACAGCCGCCGCAGTGGCACGTCCTCGGCCTGCTCGACCACCCCGAGCCCGATGTTGGAGGTGGGGCAGATCTCACACGTGATCCGCCGGTCGGCGAGGAGCTCCATCAGCCTCGGCGACTCGGCCGCGCGCACGCCGTGCCCCACCCGGTCGGCGCCCAGCACGTCCACGCACTCGGCCACGCTGCCGGCGCCCAGCAGCTCCCCGCCGTGCGGTACGGCCAGCAGCCCGGCCCGCTTGGCGAGCCGGAACGCCCCGTCGAAGTCACGGGCCCGGCCGCGGCGCTCGTCGTTGGAGAGCCCGAACCCGACCACGCCCTGGTCCATGTACTGCGTGGCGAGGCGGGCCAGCGTCTTGGCGTCCAGCGGATGCCGGGTCCGGTTGGCGGCCACCACGACCGCGACCCCTATCCCCGCGTAGCCGGCCGCCTTGTGCGCGGCGTCGAGCATCAGCTCCAGGGTCGGGGTGAGCCCGCCGAACCGGTGGGCGTACCCGGACGGGTCCACCTGGATCTCCAGCCACCGCGACCCCTCTGCGGCCTCGTCCTCGGCGGCCTCGCGCACCAGCCGGTAGACGTCGGACTCCCGCTGCAGGACCGTCCGCGCGATGTCGTACAGCCGCTGGAACCGGAACCAGCCCCGCTCGTCCGTCGCCCGGAGTTTGGGCGGCCAGTCCTCCTTCAGCGCGTCCGGCAGGTGCAGGCCCTGCTCCTGGGCGAGCTCGATCAGGGTGGAGTGCCGCATCGAGCCGGTGAAGTGCAGATGCAGGTGGGCCTTGGGCAGTTCGCTGAGGGGACGTGGCATTTCCATATGGTGCCGTACGGCCGGCACTCCCCGGCCACGATTGCTCTCAACCTGACGACGCGCTCGTGCGTCGGGAGGTCGAAAGGGGTCCTCGCCGACGACGGAGCAGAGCCCCGCCACGGCTCGCGGCCCGCTCCGGCCGGCCCGGTGCGGCTCGCGCGATCTCGTGCGAGCCGTACCGGCATGTCGCCCCTGGGGCCGATGACGTCTGTTTGCTGATTCGTCGGCTTATGGCGTCTTAAGTCATTTGAAGAACGAATGTGCTCCTACCACGGCACACGTCTCTGACTCAAGTCGTGACCCGAGGAAATGTGGCCAACGGGGTTTCAGCCGACCGTTCCGCCGTGCGACCGTAGGAGCACGTGTAGTCAGTACGGATCTGGGGCTGCAATGAGAGCGGACGTCTTCGTCGGCAGACAGACAGAGCTGGACGAGGTTTCCGCCCTGCTGTCAAAAGCCAGGCATGTCACGCTGACCGGCACCGCGGGGGTGGGGAAGACCTGCCTCGCGCTCCGCCTGGCCCGGACCCTCGAATCCGAGTTCCCCGGGGGCGTCCACGTCGTCGACCTGTCCGACGCTCCCGGAGACCTCACCTCCCTGGCCGGGATGCTCGCCGACGTGATCGGCGTCGACCGGCGGCCGGGCGTGCCCGTGCTGGAGGCCCTGGTCAACGACCTCGTCCCGCGCCGCAGCCTGATCGTCCTCGACACCTGCGACCGCGTCGTCGGTACGGCGGGCATCCTGGCCGGCCTGCTGCTGCGGTCCGTCGAGGAGCTGCGGATCCTGGTCACCAGCAGGCAGCGGCTGGGGCTGCCCGGCGAGCACCTCTACCAGGTCGACGGCCTGCGCCCGGACGACGCCGTCGAGCTGCTCACCATTCTCGCCGACAGAAGGCTCGACGGCGTGGAGCCGGCCGAGCTCTGCGGACGGCTCGACAACCTGCCCCTGGCGATCGAGCTCGCCGCCGCCGGCCCCGATCCGGCCACCACCGACGTGTTCGCCGCCGCCGCCGACACCCGCCGGCACAGCTCCATGCGGGCCGCCTACGGCTGGAGCCACGAGCTGTGCGGCCCGCAGGAACGCCTCCTGTGGGCCAGGGCGTCGATCTTCGACGGCACGTTCGACCTCGAAGCCGCCAAGGACGTCTGCGCCGCCGACGGCCTCGGCGCCGACGAGGTCCTCGACACCCTGCTCGGCCTGCTGGACAAGTCCGTCCTCACCAGGGAGGAAGGGGAGTGCGGCGTCCGCTACCGCATGCCGGGCACCGTCCGCGCGTTCGGCGCCGGCTGGCTGGACCTCCTCGGGGAGACCGACGAGATGCGGCTGCGGCACCGCGACCACTTCCTCGCCCTGTCGGCCCGCGCCGAGATGGGCTGGCAGTGCCAGCAGCTGGAGTGGTACCGCAGGCTGGTCCTGGAGTGCGCCAACGTGCGCCAGGCCATCGAATACTGCTACTCCCGGCCCGACGAACGCCGCAAAGGCCTCGACCTGGTCGGCAACCTGTGGTTCCTGTGGGCCTGCTGCGGCATGCACGCCCCCGGCAACAACTTTCTCCAGCAGGGCCTGGACCTCGACCCCACCCCCAGCCCCGAGCGGATCAAGGCACTGTGGGTGCACGCCTGGGTGTCGATCCAGCGCGGCGACCTCGTACGCGCGGAGCGCGCCCTCGCCGAGTGCGTCGCCGAAGACTCCCATGGATACGCCACGGCCTACGTCAGCCAGTTCCAGGCCCACCTGGCGGTCCTCCGGGGCGACGTGGGCGAGGCCCTGCGGCTGATCAGGAACGCCCGGGTGCGGCACCGCTCGACCGGCAACGTCTTCCCCGGATTCCTGCCCACCTACACGGTCGTGGCCACCGCCATGATCCTCGCGGGCAACCACGGGCAGGCCGTGTCCGTCCTGCAGGAGGGCCGCGAGCTGTGCGACTCCTGCGGCGACCAGTGGACCCTCATCCGCCTGGACCTCCTGCTGGCCCTGGCCGAGCACCTTCTCGGCAACAGCGCCGAGGCCGTCGTGGCCACCCACGACTCCCTGCGCGGCGCCCGGCTGTTCGGCGACACCTTCTCCATGCTGGAGGCGCTGGAGGTGTCCGCCGTGATCGCCGAGGCCGGCGTGGACGACGCGCTCGCCGCCCTCCTGCTCGGCGCCTCCTACGCCGCCTGGACGCGCGCGGAGGTGCCGCCCAGCCGCTCGCCCATGCTCACGAGCCTGCTGCGCACCGCCAAACTGAGGCTGCGCGGGCGCATGGGCAGGGCGGAGTTCGAGCGGCTGACCGGGCTGGGAGCGTCGACCGGCCTGGAGGCCGCCGTGGAGCACGCGCTCCGGGGGACCTTCCCCTGACCCTCACGCGGAACCGGGTCCTCTTCCGGGTCCTCGTCCGGATTCCGTACGGACGTCCGGCCCGCACGGAGGCCGAGGCCTTCTTCCCGTCCCCCGCACGGATGCCGGGGCCTTCTTTCCGCTCCCCGCACGGATGCCGGGGCCTTCTTCCCGCCCCCCCGCACGGAAGTCGGGGGCCTTCTTCCCGCCCCCCCGCACGGCAAAGGCCCGGAGCGCGGGGCTCCGGGCCTTCTGCCGTCGACGTGCGTGCGGAGCTAGCGGGCGTCGCCCAGGAACTTGGCCACCCGGCTGACGCCCTCGACGAGGTCCTCGTCGCCCAGTGCGTAGGACAGGCGGAAGTAGCCCGGGGTGCCGAAGGCCTCGCCGGGGACGAGGGCGACCTCGGCCTCCTCAAGGATGATCTCGGCCAGCTCGGCGGACGTCTGCGGGCGCTTGCCGCCGAAGTCCTTGCCCAGCAGCTCCTTGACCGACGGGTAGGCGTAGAACGCGCCCTTCGGCTCGGGGCAGAGCACGCCCGGGATCTCGTTCAGCATGCGGACCATGGTCTGGCGCCGGCGGTCGAAGGCCTCGCGCATCATCGCCACGGCCGCCAGGTCGCCGGTGACGGCGGCCAGGGCGGCGGCCTGGGAGACGTTGGAGACGTTGGAGGTGGCGTGCGACTGCAGGTTGGTCGCGGCCTTGACGACGTCCTTGGGGCCGATCAGCCAGCCCACCCGCCAGCCGGTCATCGCGTAGGTCTTGGCGACGCCGTTGAGGACGACGACCTTGTCGCCCAGCTCGGGGACGACGGTGGCGATGCTGGCGAAGGTCGCGTCGCCGTAGGTGAGGTGCTCGTAGATCTCGTCGGTGACGACCCACAGGTCGTGCCCGGCGGCCCAGCGGCCGATCGCCTCGACCTGCTCGGGGGTGTAGACCGCGCCGGTCGGGTTGGACGGGGAGACGAACAGCAGGACCTTCGTGCGCTCGGTGCGGGCGGCTTCGAGCTGCTCCACACTCGCGAGGTAGCCGGTGGTCTCGTCGGTCACGACATCGACCTGGACGCCGCCGGCCAGCTTGATGGCCTCGGGGTAGGTCGTCCAGTAGGGGGCGATGACCAGAACCTCGTCACCCGGGTCCAGCAGCGTGGCGAACGCCTCGTAGACGGCCTGCTTGCCGCCGTTGGTGACCAGGACCTGGGCGGCGTCGACCTGGTAGCCGGAGTCGCGGAGCGTCTTGTCGGCGATGGCCTGCTTCAGCTCCGGGAGGCCGCCGGCCGGCGTGTACTTGTGGAACCTGGGGTTCCGGCACGCCTCGACGGCCGCTTCGACGATGTAGTCGGGAGTCGCGAAGTCCGGCTCGCCGGCGCCGAAGCCGATGACCGGGCGGCCCGCCGCCTTCATCGCCTTGGCCTTGGCGTCCACGGCGAGCGTGGCGGACTCGGAGATCGCGGAGATGCGCGCTGAGATGCGAGGACGGGTCATACCTCCATGGTTACAGACCTGTACGGCTGTTTTCCCCGCTTATCCAGGATGTGGACGAGCCGTGGGGAAGCCGTGCAAGACGCGATGAAAGGGGTCTGCGCGGGGCCGTCTTCTGCCGGTTCGACGTAGGGACCATTCCCACGTAGACTCCGGCATGGTCTTTCCGCCGTATGCGTGAATCGGCGGTCAAGACCGTGAGCCACGGACAAACTTCGGTCCAACCGATGTATGGTGGTTCATGTCTTAGGGCACTAGCGCAATTGGTAGCGCACCGGTCTCCAAAACCGGCGGTTGGGGGTTCGAGTCCCTCGTGCCCTGCGAGGAGCGGTCCGCGCATCAGGGCGTCTAGCGCGCCGCAGACATGCGTTGGATACGACGGATCAGGTGAGGACTGTGGCGATCGACACGCGCGGCGAAACCGCAGACAAGCCGAGCGGTGAGAAGAAGGCGAAGCGAACTTCTCCCGCCCTCTTCTACCGGCAGGTTGTCGCTGAGCTGCGCAAGGTCATCTGGCCTACGCGCAAGGACCTTATTTCCTACACCATCATCGTCCTGGTCTTTGTTCTGATCATGGTCGGGATCGTGTCTGGGCTCGACGCGGTGTTCACCGAGGGTGTGCTGCGGATCTTCGGCGGAGCCTGAGCCGGCATCCGGCGTGTCATCCCGCGGTAAGTCCATCAGCCCATCGACGGAAAGAGAATGAGCCACCGTGTCCGAGTCTTCACAGTCGGCCGGCGAGTCCCGCGAAGAGCGGGCGGGCGAGCCGGAAGAGGTCGTCGACGTTACGGAGGACTCGCTCGTCGAGTCCGACGAGTCTGACGTCGACGCCGAAAACGAGGCCGCCGAGGCCCCGGCCGACACCGACGAGGCCGACGAGGCCCCGGCCGGCGAGGTCGACGAGGACGGTGACGTCCTTCCCGACGTCGATCCGGTCGAGGAGTTCAAGCGCCAGCTGCGGAGCCAGTTCGGCGAGTGGTACGTCATCCACTCCTACGCGGGTTACGAGAACCGCGTGAAGTCGAACATCGAGACCCGCACGCAGTCCCTCAACATGGAGGACTACATCTTCCAGGTCGAGGTGCCCACCCACCACGTGACCGAGGTGAAGAGCGGCAAGCGCCAGCTCGTCAAGGAGCGGGTGCTGCCCGGCTACGTGCTCGTCCGTATGGACCTCACCGACGAGTCCTGGTCCGCGGTGCGTAACACGCCCGGCGTCACCGGCTTCGTCGGTCTGTCGAACAAGCCGAGCCCGCTGAGCCTCGACGAGGTCGCCAAGCTGCTCGCGCCGGAGCCGTCCGAAGAGGTCAAGAAGTCGACCGCCAAGGCCTCCGCCGCGACCGTCGACTTCGAGATCGGCGAGTCCGTCACGGTCATGGACGGCCCGTTCGCCACGCTGCCCGCCACGGTCAGTGAGATCAGCGCCGAGTCGCAGAAGCTCAAGGTGCTGGTGTCGATCTTCGGTCGTGAGACCCCCGTTGAACTCTCGTTCAACCAGGTCTCGAAGATCTGACCGGATCACATAAACTAAGACGTTCGGCGGCCGTGCTTCGCGAAGCGCGGCCTGCCGACATGCTCCCCGTGTCTGCGTGGGAGCCGCATCACCCCGATTAGGACCCGGAGAGAACCATGCCTCCTAAGAAGAAGATTGCGGCACTGGTCAAGGTCCAGCTTCCCGCTGGCCAGGCCACGCCCGCTCCGCCGGTCGGTACCGCCCTCGGTCCGCACGGCGTCAACATCATGGACTTCGTGAAGCAGTACAACGCTGCCACCGAGGCCCAGCGCGGCAACATCATCCCCGTTGAGATCACCATCTTCGAGGACCGCACCTTCACCTTCGTCACGAAGACGCCTCCGGCGCCCGAGCTGATCAAGAAGGCCGCCGGTGTGGCGAAGGGCTCGCCCGTCCCGCAGAAGGACAAGGTCGGCAAGCTCACCAAGGAGCAGCTGCGCCAGATCGCCGAGACCAAGATGCAGGACCTCAACGCCAACGACATCGAGGCGGCCGAGAAGATCATCGCCGGCACCGCCCGGTCGATGGGCATCACGATCGCCGACTAGTCGGAAAGCGGCGAGCAGGGCCCGAGGGCGGCGGCGCGGATGCCGGACATGATCCGCGTGACCGTCGAAGGTCCGACAGCGGACGCGACCGCGAGGTCCGTCACCACAACTTCGAAGTAAGTGGAGGGGCCAGGCGCTGGCCCGTACCACGAACACTCGGATCCACAGGAGTGATCAAGTGAAGCGCAGCAAGGCTTTCCGCAGCGCAGCGGAGAAGGTCGACAACGAGAACCTCTACAGCCCGGCCGAGGCGGCCAAGCTGGCAAAGGAGACCTCGGTCACCAAGTTCGACGCGACCGTCGAGGTCGCTCTGCGACTCGGCGTCGACCCCCGTAAGGCGGACCAGATGGTGCGTGGCACCGTCAACCTCCCGCACGGCACCGGTAAGACCGCCCGGGTCCTGGTCTTCGCGACCGGCGACCGTGCCGAGGAGGCCCGCGCAGCGGGTGCCGACATCGTCGGTGCCGACGAACTGATCGACGAGGTCGCCAAGGGCCGCCTCGACTTCGACGCCGTCGTCGCCACCCCGGACCTCATGGGCAAGGTCGGCCGCCTGGGCCGCGTGCTCGGTCCGCGTGGTCTGATGCCGAACCCCAAGACCGGCACCGTGACCCCGGCCGTCGGCAAGGCCGTCACCGACATCAAGGGCGGCAAGATCGAGTTCCGTGTCGACCGGCACGCGAACCTGCACTTCATCATCGGCAAGGTGTCGTTCGGCGAGCGTCAGCTCATCGAGAACTACGCCGCCGCCCTCGACGAGGTGCTGCGTCTCAAGCCGTCCGCGGCCAAGGGCCGTTACGTCAAGAAGGTCGTCTTCTCCACGTCCATGGGCCCCGGCATCCCGGTCGACCCGAACGTGACGCGGGCGATGACCGCCGAACTCGACGCCTGATACCAGACGTCTCCGTAGGGAGGCCTCAACCGAATGGCCATTCGGTTGAGGCCTTTCTTCGTTCTCCCGGAGGACGCGCTCCGGCGCGCCGCCGCGTAGTGTCGTAGACAAGTTCATCGGGGGACACGAAGGGGTGAGGACGGATGCGCCGATTGGCTCCCGCACTGGCATTGGGAGCGGCCGCTCTGGTCGCGGTCACGGGATGCGGTGCGCAGAGCACCGGTTCCCTCGGAAACATCAAGCTGGCCGCCGCCGAGGCGGTGCAGCAGAGTGCGCAGAGGGCCGGAGAGGTCACCTCCTACTCCGCGGACCTGGTGCTCGACGCCACAGGCGGAGACAAGGGCGCGAGCAAGGTGCAGGGCAGCCTGCTCTACCAGAGCAAGCCCCAACTGGCCACCGACATCAAGCTGGACACGATCACCTTCGGCGGGCAGAACGTGCCGGGCGGGGCACGGGCGATCCTGACCGGCGAGACCGTGTACGTGAAGTCGGAGCTGCTCAACAAGTTCGCCGGCGCGACCAAGCCGTGGGTCAAGGTGTCGCTCAGCGATCTCGAAACCAACGAGCAGGCCAAGGTCAGGGACTTCATGGCTCAGGTCCAGCAGTTCGACCTCGCGGGGACCGTCAAGCTGCTGACGACGTCGAAGGACGTCAAGGCGGTCGGTACCGAGACGGTCGGCGGGGTGGAGACGACCCACTACAGCGGCACCTTCCCGGTGGCCGAGGCCGCCCAGGTGATCGACCCGGCCAAGCGCGAGCAACTCCAGGAGAAGCTCTCGCGGATCAAGAACGTCAAGTTCGACCTGTGGTCCGACGCCGAGAGCCTGCCCCGCAAGGTGACGCTGAGCGGCTCCGAGCAGAACGCCACGTTCAATCTGGCGGCGTCCTTCAAGGGCTTCAACGAGCCCGTGCAGATCGCCGCCCCGCCCGCCGACCAGGTGGGTGACCTGCCGGAGAACCACCGCGGAAACTGATGTCCGTCAAAGCCCGCGCCCCCGGCCATCCGGCCGGGGGCGCGGGCTTTTCCACATGATTTGGCGTGCGGCCCGATAGGGCGTAAGATACCAACGCCGAAGACCGCCGGTCGTCGTCAGGCCTCATGGCTTGATGACCCAAGGATCCACATCAGTGGACGGCCCGCGCAGGTGTGATGTGAGTTTTCATTTGGATTGATCTCCTTATGTGAGCCCCGTGCGCCCGCGCCGGGGCTTGTTCGCGTTTATGGGCCTTTGCCGGCGGCACATCTGGAAGGAGGCCCATGGCGAAGGCGGAAAAGGCAACGGCTGTAGCCGAGCTCAAGAGCAGCTTCGACGGCTCTAGCGCTGCCGTTCTGACCGAGTACCGCGGTCTCACCGTCGCTCAGCTCAAGCAGCTGCGCGTTTCTCTCGGTGAGAATGCGAAGTTCGCCGTGGTGAAGAACACGCTGACCAAGATCGCGGCCAACGAGGCCGGGATCAGCCAGCTCGACGACCTGCTCGCGGGTCCGTCTGCGATCGCGTTCGTCAACGGCGACGTGGTCGAGGCTGCCAAGAGTCTGCGTGACTTCGCCAAGGCCAATCCCCTCCTGGTCATCAAGGGTGGTGTCGTCGACGGCAAGTCGATGACCCCGGCCGAGATCAGCAAGCTTGCCGACCTCGAGTCGCGTGAGGTTCTCCTCGCGAAGCTGGCCGGCGCTCTGAAGGCGAAGCAGGGCCACGCGGCCGCCGTCTTCAACGCGCTGCCCACCAACATGGCTCAGCTGGCCGAGGCTCTGCGCGCCAAGCGCGACGAGGCCGGCGAGTAGGTCCGCGCAAGCGGTCGCAGGGGATTAGCGCATACATACCGCGGTCCCAATTCTTAATCGTTAGATCCATACGGAGGAACCACCATGGCGAAGCTCAGCACCGACGAGCTGCTCGACGCTTTCAAGGAGATGACCCTCCTTGAGCTGTCCGACTTCGTGAAGCTCTTCGAGGAGACCTTCGACGTCAAGGCCGCCGCTCCGGTCGCCGTTGCCGCCGCCCCGGGTGCCGGTGGCGCTGCCGCCGCCGAAGAGGTTGAGGAGCAGGACGAGTTCGACGTCGTCCTCGAGGCCGCCGGCGACAAGAAGATCCAGGTCATCAAGGAGATCCGCGCTCTGACGAGCCTGGGCCTCAAGGAGGCCAAGGACCTCGTGGACGGCGCCCCCAAGCCCGTCTTCGACGGCAAGGTCAACAAGGAGCAGGCTGAGAAGGCCAAGGCCGCCCTCGAGGCCGCCGGCGCGACGGTCACCGTCAAGTAGTTCAGCTTCACCGGAAAGAGCGGGTCCACCAGGTGCCGGTGGCCCGCTCTTTCCGTGTCTCCACCCCCGGTGCCCTTGCGGCCGCCGGGGGTGTCGTGACGCCGATCGCGGCTTTTCCCGGCGTCCGCCCGCATGTCGGCGGTCGGACCCGGTGCCCCGTAACCGTGCCGTAACGATCACCGGAACTTATTGGACCCTCTTCCAATTCGGGGGATCGTCGCTACGGTTGTGTCATCCGTGGGTGATTCCCCGTCAAGCTATCGACCGGTCACGGTCCGTAGTCTCTGGAGGGCGGCACGTGGGCGTCGAAGTCGTGGTCGAGGGCCTGACCAAGTCGTTTGGCAGGCAGGTCATCTGGGAGGACGTCACGCTGACGCTCCCCGCCGGGGAGATCTCGGTGTTGCTCGGCCCTTCGGGAACCGGCAAATCCGTCTTCCTGAAGACCCTGGTCGGCCTTCTGCGGCCCGAACGCGGCCACATCTGGATCGATGGCCACGACCTGGCCAACTGCAGCGAGAACAAGCTCTACGAGTTCCGGAGGCTGTTCGGCGTCCTGTTCCAGGACGGAGCCCTGTTCGGCTCGCTCAACCTCTACGACAACATCGCCTTCCCGCTGCGCGAGCACACCAGGAAGAGCGAGACCGAGATCCGTCGCATCGTCATGGAGAAGATCGACCTCGTCGGCCTGGTCGGCGCGGAGGCGAAGCTTCCCGGTGAGATCTCCGGGGGCATGCGCAAGCGGGCCGGCCTGGCCAGGGCGCTCGTCCTCGATCCGGAGGTCATCTTGGTCGACGAGCCCGACTCCGGCCTGGACCCGGTCCGCACGGCCTATCTGAACCAGCTCTTCGTCGACCTCAACGCGGAGACCGAGGCGACGTTCCTCATCGTCACCCACGACATCAACACCGCGCGCACGGTGCCCGACGACATAGGCCTGCTGTTCCGGCGCGAGCTGGTCATGTTCGGGCCGCGCGAGATGCTGCTCTCCAGCGACGAGCCGGTGGTCCGGCAGTTCCTCAACGCCCGCAGGCACGGCCCCATCGGCATGTCCGAGGAGAAGGACGTCTCCGAGCTGGAGGCCGAGGCGCAGATGGGGCACGACCCGGGCGGCCTGCCGCCGATCCCGCCGCAGCTCATGCCCAGCGAGAGCCGGATCCGGCGCACGCAGCGCCCGCCGGGCTCCTGGCTGGCCGCCAACGGCGTCATCCCGCCGCCCAACTCGTTCGTGGACGAGCGCGGCCGGAACTGGCTGGAGGAGTACCCCCGGCTCGTCGCGGCTCACGTCAACGGCGTGCGGTGACTTCTGTCACACAGATGATCCCTCCCTCCGGGTGTCCTCTCCCTAGTGCTTCGTTCCTTAAAGCAGGTAGACGAACTTATGCCGGAGGATTCGGGGCTGCGGGGATGGCCGTCCCCAGATCCAGGGCTGGGCGTGGGCGTTGAGTTGGGCGGTGGCGAGGGCGACCGCGTAGGCGATCTCGGTGGCGTCGGCGAAGGTCTGCCCGGCGAACGCGGCCCGGCGTAGTAGTCGCCACCAGCCCTCGGCCAGGTTCAGCCAGCAGGCCCTGACCGGGATGAACACCTGGCGGATCCGCGGATGACGGGCCAGCCATTGGCGGACCCGCCAGCTGAAATGGCTGGACAGATTGTCGGTGATGACGACGATCGGGCCACGCCGGTTGGCGGTGGCGATCCGCATCAGCAGCTGGATCCAGCCGTCGCTGTTGCGCGAGGGCGCGCAGAAGGTGAGCTCGGTGCCGTCGCGGATGCGCAGCGCGCCGTAGACCCAGGTCTTGTCGGTGCCGCGTGAATACTCCAGCCGGTCCTTGATCCGATGCCCGCCGACCGACCAGCCGGGTGCGGGCGGGAAGGTGCGCGGGGTCACCGGTCCCAGCTCGTCGGCGCAGATCACCGTGGTGCCGGGCGGCGGGTGGGTGTAGAGGCCGATGATTTCGGCCCTTTTGGGGTGAACTGCGGATCGGTCGATTCGCTCCAGGAGCGGGTGTGCCGCCAGCGGACCTTCTCTGTGAGTAGGATCCGGCGGACCTGGCTGCGGGCGATGACGATGCCCTGCGCGCGGGCGGCGGCGGTCAGGCTGTCCAGAGTCCACTGCGCGGGACCGCTCTCGTCGTCGGCGACCAGGTCGCCAGCCCCTTCGCGAACCGGTCGTCCGGGCGGGGCCGAGCGCGCCAGGGCGATGACACACCCGCGTTCGATCTCGGTGAGCCGGGGTTTACGGCCCGCCCCGGGCCGATCGCCGAGCCCGGCCAGGCCTTCGGCGTTGAAGCGCTCGATCCGCTCGCGCACGGTCTGCATGTGACAGCCCAGCCTGGCCGCGATGGCGCTGGTGCGCTGCCCCTGCCAGCTGAAGGCGATCATCTGCGCCCGCGTGATCCAGTCGGCCGGGGCATGGCGGGCCCCGGCCAGTTTGCGGATCTGCCGCTCTTCTTCGGCGTCCGCCGGCGGACGCGCGTACAGCAGTTTCGGCATGACAATACCCCTGAGACCATCATCTCCCCAGGTCGGCGGGCAGGGATGTACGGCCGCATTCAGGAACGCAGCACTAGGTGTCCTCCCCGCCGGGTCTCTAGGCGTCCTCCCCTCCGGGCGTCCTCCCCTCCGGGCGTCCTCCCCTCCGGGCGTCCTCTCTCTAGGCGTTCTCCTCGCCGCCGTTCTCCCCGTCGGCGCCCGCCTCGCCGGCGCCCGCCTCGCCGGCGTCCGCCCGGCGGGTGCCCGTCCGGCCGGTGTCCCCTGTACCCGCCGCTCCGCCTGTGCCCGCCATACCCCGGCCGCCGGGCCGTCCGGTGGCAGGAGAGTCCCGGCCGGGGCCGAAACGGCTCCGAAACGGCTCTGGAAAGCCTCCTGTGGTGATCGTGCGGCGGGTTATGATCCGGCGACCGGGGGCTTGTCGGCCTGGACGGCCCACGCCACGCGGTCACCGGCCGGTGTTCCGGAGACCGTGCGATGGGAGGCGACGCATGGCGGTGAGAACTGCTCGGCCCCTCCGCCCGCTGAGGATCGCCGGGCCGGCGTTGGGCGTGCTGATCGCGGCACTGCTGGGCGCCGCCTTCTGGATCGGCGGTGATCTGCGCGAAGCCCAGGCGGCGGCCGACGACCGCAGGGCTGCGGTCCGGGCGGCGGGAGCGCACGCGGTCGATCTGCTCTCGGTCAGCCACCAGAGCGTCGACGCGGACGTCAAACGCATCCTCGACACCTCCACCGGGCCGGCCAAGGCGGAGTACACCGGCAATCTCGTGAAGCTCAAGGAGACCACGGTCAAGAACAAGGTCGTCCAGACGGGCGCGCTGCGGGCTTCCGGGCTCGTCTCGCTGAAGGGGAACGCGGCCCGGGTGATGGTGGTGGGCGACGCGGTGATCCGCTGGGAGGGGAGCAAGAGCGCCCCCCAGGAGCGCTTCTACCGGTGGAACATGGAGATGACCAAGGTCGAGGGCGTCTGGCTCGTGTCGAAGGCGGAGCTGGTCCTGTGACGCGCGTCTCCCTGCTGGTGATCGGGGTGCTGACCGCTGTGGCGTTCGCCCTCGCGGCCGCGGTCTGGGTCATGTACGCCGACCTGAGCCGCCTGCGCGGCAACGAGGCCGCCGGGCAGGAGGCGCTGACGGCGGCGCGCTTGGTCGCCTCCGACATGCTGTCGTACGACTATCGTACGATCGAACAAGATTTCGCACGGGCCGGGGGACACACCACCGGCGCCCTCACCGAGCACTACAGGCAGCTCGCCGCGACCCTGGTGCCGCTGGCCAGGCAGCAGCACACGGTTCAGCAGGTGACGGTGGCCGGGGCGGCGGTGGAGTCGGCGGAGCCCGGCCGGGTCGAGGTGCTGCTTTTCATGAACACGGGCACCGTGAAGACCCTCGCCGGGGAGAAGGAGCCCCGGCGCCAGGTCAGCCAGAACCGGGCCCGGCTGGTCATGGTCAAAAAGGACTCGCGCTGGCTGGTGGCGGAGCTGTCCACGCTGCTCGGAAACCCTCCGCCGGGCTAGTCGGCGTGGCGGGTTACCCAATTGTTAGTAAAGACCATGTTTGGCTTTGGCGTGCCTCTGGGTACATCAGCCATGGCAACGTCGATCGTCAGCCCGAACTCGGCTAGCGTTCGAACCGCCGTGTGACTGAGCGTTAGCCACACCAGGTCGCGGGTATCGTCTTGGATCCAGTGGTGTGCGCAGGTCACCCGGGGGGAAACTCCCAGCGTCACGGCTGTTCCTCGGCCGAAATGTCGGGTCACGGGCTTGACGTTTCGGCGCTGACGGGCGATGCTGCGACCAACGTGGAGCATGCAGCAAGACTGAAGTGGACAGGTGTATGCCGTTCGGCTACACTGCCCCTTTGCGCTGCCCTTTGACGACCCGCTTCTTTTGGTGCTCTGATGCATGGTCGTCTGGCGTGCGTGTAGTCAGTCCGCCGCGAGCCCTCGGAAGGACATCTGTTGGCAGCCTCGCGCAACGCCTCCGCCGTACCCGCTGGTCCCCGTCGTGTGTCTTTCGCACGAATTCAGGAGCCGCTCGAAGTTCCTGATCTTCTCGCTCTCCAGACCGAGTCCTTCGACTGGTTGCTCGGCAACGAGAAGTGGAAGGGGCGGGTCGAGGCGGCTCGCCAGGCCGGGCGCAAGGACGTTCCGGCCCAGTCGGGTCTCGAAGAGATCTTCGAAGAGATCAGTCCCATCGAGGACTTCTCCGGGACCATGTCCCTGTCGTTCCGGGATCACCGGTTCGAGCCGCCCAAGTACTCAGTCGATGAGTGCAAAGACAAGGACATGACCTACTCCGCCCCGATGTTCGTCACGGCGGAGTTCATCAATAACACCACTGGTGAGATCAAGAGCCAGACCGTGTTCATGGGCGACTTCCCGCTCATGACCGGCAAGGGCACTTTCATCATCAACGGCACCGAGCGTGTCGTGGTCTCCCAGCTGGTCCGGTCCCCGGGCGTCTACTTCGACCGCAGCGTCGACAAGACCTCCGACAAGGACCTCTACGGCTGCAAGGTGATCCCCTCCCGGGGCGCCTGGCTCGAGTTCGAGATCGACAAGCGTGACAGTGTCGGCGTCCGCATCGACCGTAAGCGCAAGCAGGCCGTCACGGTCCTGCTGAAGGCGCTCGGGTGGACCAACGACCAGATCCTTGAGCGTTTCGGACAGTACGAGTCCATGCGCGCCACCCTGGAGAAGGACCACACGGCCGGCCAGGACGACGCCCTGCTGGACATCTACCGCAAGCTGCGTCCGGGCGAGCCGCCGACCAAGGAGTCGGCACAGACGCTGCTGGAGAACCTGTACTTCAACCACAAGCGTTATGACCTCGCCAAGGTCGGCCGCTACAAGATCAATAAGAAGCTCGGCGTCGACAGCGAGATCACGCAGGGGACGCTGACCGAAGAGGACATCGTCGCCACGATCGAGTACATCGTCAAGCTGCACGCCGGCGAGACCTCGATGGCGGGCGCCAACGGTGAGATCGTCGTCGAGACCGACGACATCGACCACTTCGGCAACCGTCGCCTGCGCACGGTCGGCGAGCTCATCCAGAACCAGGTCCGCCTGGGTCTGGCCCGTATGGAGCGCGTCGTCCGCGAGCGGATGACCACTCAGGACGTCGAGGCGATCACGCCGCAGACCCTGATCAACATCCGTCCGGTCGTCGCGTCGATCAAGGAGTTCTTCGGAACCTCCCAGCTGTCGCAGTTCATGGACCAGACCAACCCGCTGGCCGGCCTGACGCACAAGCGGCGTCTGTCCGCGCTGGGCCCCGGTGGTCTGTCCCGTGAGCGGGCCGGCTTCGAGGTCCGTGACGTCCACCCCTCGCACTACGGCCGCATGTGCCCGATCGAGACGCCGGAAGGACCGAACATCGGTCTGATCGGCTCGCTGGCCTCCTTCGGCCGGGTCAACTCCTTCGGCTTCGTCGAGACGCCGTACCGCAAGGTCCTCGACGGCCGGGTCACCGACACGGTCGAGTACCTCACCGCGGACGAGGAGGACCGTTACGTCATCGCCCAGGCGAACACGCCGATCGGTTCCGATGGCACGTTCCTTGAGGACCGCGTGCTCGTCCGCCGTAAGGGCGGGGAGTTCGAGTCCCTGCGGGCCAACGAGGTCGACTACATGGACGTGTCGGCGCGCCAGATGGTGTCCGTCGCGACCGCGATGATCCCGTTCCTGGAGCACGACGACGCCAACCGCGCGCTCATGGGCTCCAACATGCAGCGCCAGTCGGTGCCGCTGCTCAAGAGCGAGGCGCCGCTGGTCGGCACCGGCATGGAGTACCGTGCCGCGACCGACGCCGGCGACGTCATCACCGCCGACAAGGCGGGCGTGGTGGAGGAGGTCTCCGCCGACTACGTCACCGTGATGAACGACGACGGCACCCGCACGACCTACCGTGTCGCCAAGTTCAAGCGCTCCAACCAGGGCACCTGCTTCAACCAGAAGCCGATCGTCAAGGAAGGCGACCGGATCGAGGTGAACCAGGTCGTCGCCGACGGTCCCTGCACCGACGACGGTGAGATGGCGCTCGGCAAGAACCTGCTCGTGGCGTTCATGCCGTGGGAGGGTCACAACTACGAAGACGCGATCATCCTGTCCCAGCGTCTGGTCCAGGACGACGTCCTCTCCTCGATCCACATCGAGGAGCACGAGGTCGACGCCCGTGACACCAAGCTGGGCCCCGAGGAGATCACCCGGGACATCCCGAACGTCTCCGAGGAGGTCCTGGCCGACCTCGACGAGCGCGGCATCATCCGCATCGGCGCCGAGGTCGTCCCCGGCGACATCCTCGTCGGCAAGGTCACGCCCAAGGGCGAGACCGAGCTGACCCCCGAGGAGCGGCTGCTGCGCGCGATCTTCGGTGAGAAGGCCCGCGAGGTCCGTGACACCTCCCTGAAGGTGCCGCACGGCGAGCAGGGCAAGGTCATCGGTGTCCGCGTGTTCAGCCGCGAGGAGGGCGACGAGCTCCCTCCGGGCGTCAACGAGCTGGTCCGCGTCTACGTGGCCCAGAAGCGTAAGATCACCGACGGCGACAAGCTGGCCGGCCGTCACGGCAACAAGGGCGTCATCTCCAAGATCCTTCCGGTCGAGGACATGCCGTTCCTTGAGGACGGCACGCCGGTCGACATCATCCTCAACCCGCTGGGCGTGCCCGGCCGTATGAACGTCGGCCAGGTCCTGGAGACCCACCTGGGGTGGATCGCCGCCCGAGGATGGGACATCTCGGGGATCGAGGAGGCGTGGGCCGAGCGGCTGCGCGACAAGGGCTTCGCCGAGGTCGACCCGCGCACCAACATGGCCACCCCGGTGTTCGACGGTGCCAATGAGGAAGAGATCGTCGGTCTGCTCGACAACACCCTGGTCAACAGGGACGGCGGGCGCATGGTCGGTGCCAACGGCAAGGCCCAGCTGTTCGACGGCCGCTCCGGCGAGCCGTTCCCGCACCCGATCTCGGTCGGCTACATCTACATCCTGAAGCTGCTCCACCTGGTCGACGACAAGATCCACGCTCGTTCGACCGGCCCGTACTCCATGATCACCCAGCAGCCGCTCGGTGGTAAGGCACAGTTCGGTGGACAGCGCTTCGGTGAGATGGAGGTGTGGGCGCTGGAAGCGTACGGCGCCGCCTACGCCCTGCAGGAGCTGCTGACGATCAAGTCCGACGACGTCCTCGGCCGGGTGAAGGTCTACGAGGCCATCGTCAAGGGCGAGAACATCCCCGAGCCGGGCATTCCGGAGTCGTTCAAGGTCCTCATCAAGGAAATGCAGTCGCTGTGCCTGAACGTCGAGGTGCTCTCCAGCGACGGCATGTCCATCGAGATGCGCGACACCGACGAGGACGTCTTCCGCGCCGCGGAAGAGCTCGGCATCGACCTGTCTCGGCGTGAGCCGAGCAGCGTCGAAGAGGTCTGATCTAGAAGCTGAGGAGGGGAATACAAGTGCTGGACGTCAACTTCTTCGACGAGCTTCGGATCGGCCTCGCGACGGCTGACGATATCCGCCAGTGGTCGCACGGCGAGGTGAAGAAGCCCGAGACCATCAACTACCGGACCCTCAAGCCCGAGAAGGACGGACTCTTCTGCGAGAAGATCTTCGGCCCGACCCGGGACTGGGAGTGCTACTGCGGTAAGTACAAGCGCGTCCGCTTCAAGGGCATCATCTGTGAGCGCTGTGGCGTCGAGGTGACCCGCGCCAAGGTGCGTCGTGAGCGGATGGGCCACATCGAGCTGGCCGCGCCCGTCACGCACATCTGGTACTTCAAGGGTGTCCCGTCCCGTCTGGGATACCTGCTCGACCTGGCCCCGAAGGACCTTGAGAAGGTCATCTACTTCGCGGCCTACATGATCACGCATGTCGACAAGGAAATGCGTGAGCGTGACCTGCCCTCGCTCGAGGCGAAGATCTCGGTCGAGCGGCAGCACGTCGAGCAGCGTCGCGACGCCGACATCGAGGCCCGGCAGAAGAAGCTCGAGAACGACCTGGCCGAGCTGGAGGCCGCCGGCGCCAAGGGCGACCAGCGCCGCAAGGTCCGTGAGGGCGCTGAGCGCGAGATGCGCCAGCTCCGCGACCGGGCCCAGCGCGAGCTGGACCGTCTGGACGAGGTCTGGAGCCGCTTCAAGAACCTCAAGGTCCAGGACCTTGAGGGCGACGAGCTGCTCTACCGCGAGATGCGCGACCGCTTCGGCCGCTACTTCCGCGGTGGCATGGGCGCCCAGGCCATCCAGGAGCGTCTGACCAACTTCGACCTCGACCTCGAGGCCGAGAACCTGCGCGAGACGATCCGCAGCGGCAAGGGCCAGAAGAAGGCCCGCGCGCTCAAGCGTCTCAAGGTCGTGTCCGCGTTCCTGAACACCCGCAACTCGCCCAACGGCATGGTTCTGGACTGCATCCCGGTCATCCCGCCGGACCTGCGCCCGATGGTGCAGCTCGACGGTGGCCGGTTCGCGACCTCGGACCTGAACGACCTGTACCGCCGTGTGATCAACCGGAACAACCGCCTCAAGCGTCTCCTCGACCTCGGCGCCCCCGAGATCATCGTGAACAACGAGAAGCGGATGCTCCAGGAGGCCGTCGACGCGCTGTTCGACAACGGCCGCCGCGGCCGCCCGGTCACGGGTCCCGGCAACCGCCCGCTGAAGTCCCTCAGCGACATGCTGAAGGGCAAGCAGGGCCGGTTCCGCCAGAACCTGCTGGGCAAGCGAGTCGACTACTCCGGCCGTTCGGTCATCGTCGTCGGCCCGCAGCTGAAGCTGCACCAGTGCGGTCTGCCCAAGCAGATGGCGCTGGAGCTCTTCAAGCCGTTCGTGATGAAGCGCCTGGTCGATCTCAACCACGCGCAGAACATCAAGTCGGCCAAGCGGATGGTCGAGCGTGCCCGCCCGGTCGTCTGGGATGTCCTCGAAGAGGTCATCACCGAGCACCCGGTGCTGCTCAACCGTGCGCCCACGCTGCACCGTCTGGGCATCCAGGCCTTCGAGCCGCAGCTGGTCGAGGGCAAGGCCATCCAGATCCACCCGCTCGTCTGCACCGCGTTCAACGCGGACTTCGACGGTGACCAGATGGCCGTGCACCTGCCGCTGTCGGCCGAGGCGCAGGCCGAGGCCCGCATCCTGATGCTGTCGACCAACAACATCCTGAAGCCGGCCGACGGCAAGCCCGTGACCATGCCCACCCAGGACATGATCATCGGCCTGTACTCGCTGACCACCCTCAAGGACGACGACGAGGACGCTCCCGGCCAGGGCAGGGTCTTCGGCTCGGTGTCCGAGGCGCTCATGGCCTATGACCGGCGCGAGCTGGACATCCAGGCCAAGATCCAGATCCGGTTGAAGGGTGAGGTCCCGCCGCCCCGCGGCTGGACTGCCCCCGAGGGCTGGGAGCCGGGTGACAGCTACCGCCTGGAGACCACGCTCGGCCGCTGCCTGTTCAACCAGACGCTGCCGGCGAACTACCCGTACGTGAACTCCCAGGTCGGCAAGAAGCAGCTCTCGGCGATCGTCAACGAGCTGGCCGAGAAGTACCCCAAGGTGGAGGTGGCGGCCGCGCTCGACGCGCTCAAGGACGCCGGCTTCTACTGGGCCACCCGGGCCGGTGTGACGATCTCCATCGAGGACGTCATCTCGCCGCCCAACAAGGCGGCGATCATGGAGACGTACGAGCGCAGGGCCGACAAGGTCCAGCGCGAGTACGAGCGCGGTCTCATCACGGACGAGGAGCGCCGTCAGGAGCTCATCGAGATCTGGACGCACGCGACCAGTGACGTGACCGACGACATGCAGAAGGCGTTCCCGAAGACCAACCCGGTCTGGATGATGGTCCAGTCGGGCGCCCGAGGAAACCTGATGCAGGTCCGGCAGATCTCCGGTATCCGCGGTCTGGTGTCCAACACCAAGGGTGAGACGATCCCGCGTCCGATCAAGGCCTCGTTCCGCGAGGGCCTGTCGGTGCTGGAGTACTTCATCTCCACCCACGGACAGCGGAAGGGTCTGGCGGACACCGCGCTGCGGACCGCCGACTCGGGTTACCTGACCCGTCGTCTGGTGGACGTCGCGCAGGACGTCATCGTCCGTGAGATCGACTGCGGCACCGACCGCGGGGTCCCGCTGCACGTCGGCGAGCGTGACTCCCAGGGCAACCTGGTCAAGGCGGAGAACGCCGAGAGCAACGTGCACGGCCGCATCATGGCCGAGGACGTCGAGGTGGACGGCAAGGTCATCGCGTCCGCGGGGGTCGACATCAACGACACCCACGTCACCGCGCTGGTCGAGGCCGGAGTGGAGACCGTCAGGACCCGCAGCGCTCTCGTCTGCGAGGCCAAGATCGGTGTCTGCGCCACCTGCTACGGCCGCTCGCTCGCGACCGGCAAGCTCGTGGACGTCGGCGAGGCGGTCGGCATCATCGCCGCCCAGTCGATCGGCGAGCCGGGCACCCAGCTGACGATGCGTACCTTCCACACCGGTGGTGTGGCGGGTGCGGACATCACCCACGGTCTGCCCCGTGTGCAGGAGCTCTTCGAGGCGCGCGTCCCCAAGGGCGTCGCCCCGATCAGCGAGGCCGAGGGCCGGGTCCGGATCGACGAGACGGACAAGTCCCGCAAGATCGTGATCGTCCCGGACGATGGTTCGGAGGAGGTCGCCTACCCGGTCTCCATGCGGTCGCGCATGCTGGTCTCCGACGGGCAGCGCGTCACGGTCGGTCAGCAGCTGATCGCCGGTGCCGTCAACCCCAACGAGGTACTGCGCATCCTCGGCCCCCGGGCCGTGCAGCTGCACCTGGTGGCCGAGGTCCAGCAGGTCTACCGCTCGCAGGGTGTGTCGATCCACGACAAGCACATCGAGATCATCGTCCGGCAGATGCTCAAGCGCGTGAACGTGCTGGAGTCCGGTGACGCCGACATGCTGCCCGGTGAGCTGGTCGAGCGGCCGCGCTTCGAGCGGATCAACCGCGAGTGCGTGGCCGAGGGCGGTACGCCGGCCTCGGGCCGTCCGGTGCTGATGGGCATCACGAAGGCCTCGCTCGCCACCGAGTCCTGGCTGTCGGCGGCGTCCTTCCAGGAGACCACCCGGGTGCTCACCGACGCGGCGATCCACGCCAAGTCGGACTCGCTGCTCGGTCTCAAGGAGAACGTCATCATCGGAAAGCTCATCCCGGCCGGTACCGGCATGCCGCAGTACCGCAACATCCGGGTCGAGCCCACCGAGGAGGCCAAGGCCGCGATGTACACGGTCGGCGGCTACGACGGCTCCGCGGCGGACTACACCTTCGGTTCGGGCTCCGGCGAGGCCGTGCCGCTGGAGGAGTACGACTTCGGTCAGTACAACCGCTAGACGCCCGGTCGGTACAACCGCTGAGTGATCAAAGCCGGCGCCCGGTCCCTCCCAGAGGGGCCGGGCGCCGTCGCGTGTCCGGCCCGAGATCCGCGGATCTTTCTTGACCGGAACGTTGCGGGGAAAGCCGCGCCTTGATGAAGAGAACGGCCAGAGAAGTCCCCTACTGCCGGTAAACTCGTTATGGACCCAGCAGCGGTCGGCCGGAAACCGATCGCGGGAGTCACGACACGCACGCGGGCGCTTGTAACGGTGCTCGATGGGCGCAGCCGTTTTGACGTGTTGCGTTGGACTAGGTAGTCTTTCCCTTCGTGCCCGTGGCTTCATGGGCTCTCATGCGTGCGCGTCGACAGGTTTCCCACGGGGAGTCGGCAGAGGCGCCGTATGGCCTCCTCCACTGGCCTGGCCGAGGATGTGGCGCGATACATGCGCGACACGCCCGACCGCGTGGGTCGGAGTGGATGGAAAATCCGCAGGTCATGACACCGGCAGTGCCTGCAAAAAGCACAATATTCGAATCACCGGCAAGCACGAACGGAGACGCGGTGCCTACGATTCAGCAGCTGGTCCGCAAGGGCCGCCAGGATAAGGTCACCAAGACCAAGACCCCGGCGCTCAAGGCCAGCCCCCAGCGACGCGGCACCTGCATGCGCGTTTACACCACGACCCCCAAGAAGCCGAACTCCGCCCTCCGCAAGGTCGCGCGTGTCCGGCTCACCAACGGCATCGAGGTCACGGCCTACATCCCGGGTGTCGGCCACAACCTCCAGGAGCACTCCATCGTGCTCGTCCGTGGCGGTCGTGTGAAGGACCTGCCGGGTGTTCGATACAAGATCATCCGCGGCTCGCTGGACACCCAGGGTGTCCGCAACCGCAAGCAGGCCCGTAGCCGTTACGGCGCGAAGAAGGAGAAGTAAGAATGCCTCGCAAGGGTTCTCCTGGCCGTCGTCAGCTCATGGCTGACCCGGTCCACAACTCGCCGCTGGTCACCGCGCTCATCAACAAGGTTCTCCTGGACGGCAAGCGCTCCATCGCGCAGTCCATCGTCTACGGCGCCCTCGAAGGCGCCAAGGAGAAGACCGGCAACGACCCGGTCGTCACCCTGAAGCGCGCGCTGGACAACGTCAAGCCCACCCTTGAGGTCCGCAGCCGCCGTGTCGGTGGCGCGACCTACCAGGTCCCGGTCGAGGTGCGCGCCGCGCGCAGCACCACCCTGGCCCTGCGCTGGCTGGTGCAGTACTCCCGCGCCCGCCGCGAGAAGACCATGACCGAGCGCCTCATGAACGAACTGCTCGACGCCAGCAACGGCCTCGGTGCCAGTGTCAAGAAGCGCGAGGACACCCACAAGATGGCCGAGTCCAACAAGGCCTTCGCCCACTACCGCTGGTAACAGCGGGTTCGACGAGACGACGAGGACGCGAGAGAAGTGGCCACCACGACCGCTCTTGACCTGGCCAAGGTCCGCAACATCGGGATCATGGCCCACATCGACGCGGGCAAGACCACGACGACCGAGCGCATCCTGTTCTACACCGGTATCAACTACAAGATCGGTGAAGTCCACGAGGGCGCAGCCACGATGGACTGGATGGAGCAGGAGCAGGAGCGTGGTATCACCATCACCTCCGCTGCTACGACCTGCGAGTGGCTCGGCCACACGATCAACATCATCGACACGCCGGGTCACGTGGACTTCACGATCGAGGTGGAGCGCTCGCTCCGCGTCCTCGACGGTGCCGTCGCCGTGTTCGACGGCGTCGCCGGTGTCGAGCCGCAGTCCGAGACGGTGTGGCGTCAGGCCGACCGCTACGAGGTTCCCCGGATCTGCTTCGTCAACAAGATGGACCGGGTCGGCGCGGAGTTCCACCGCTGCGTCGACATGATGATCAGCCGCCTGAACGCGACCCCCGCGGTCATCCAGCTTCCCTGGGGCGTCGAGGCTGACTTCAAGGGCGTCATCGACCTGGTGAAGATGAAGGGCCTGCTCTGGAGCGCCGAGGCGGCCAAGGGCGAGATGTACGAGACCGTGGACATCCCGGCGGAGCACGCCGAGACCGCCCGCGAGTGGCGTGACAAGCTCGTCGAGACCGTCTCCGAGAACGACGACGAGCTGATGGAGCTCTTCCTGGAGGGCGTCGAGCCCACCGAGGAGCAGCTGGTCGCGGCCATCCGCCGCGCGACGCTGGCCAGCGCCATCAACCCGGTCCTGACCGGCACCGCGTTCAAGAACAAGGGCGTACAGCCCCTGCTCGACGCGATCGTCGCCTACCTTCCCGCCCCGATCGACATCCCGGCCTTCAAGGGCCACGCGGTCGGCAAGGAAGACGAGATCATCGAGCGTCACGCTGACGTCACCGAGCCGTTCTCCGCGCTCGCCTTCAAGATCGCGGCCGACCAGCACCTGGGCCGTCTCACCTACATCCGCATCTACTCGGGCACGCTCGAGACCGGCACCGCCGTGGTCAACTCGGTGAAGGGCCGCAAGGAGCGGATCGGCAAGATCTACCAGATGCACGCCAACAAGCGCGAAGAGCGCCCGTCGGCCGTCGCTGGTCAGATCGTCGCCGTCATGGGTCTGAAGGACACCACCACCGGTGACACCCTGGCCGACCCGGCCAACCCCGTGGTCCTGGAGTCGATGAACTTCCCGGCGCCGGTCATCAGCGTCGCCATCGAGCCCAAGACCAAGAGCGACCAGGAGAAGCTGGGCACCGCGATCCAGCGTCTGGCCGAGGAGGACCCGTCCTTCCAGGTCCGGCGTGACGAGGAGACCGGGCAGACGGTCATCTGGGGTATGGGCGAGCTCCACCTGGAGATCCTCGTCGACCGGATGCGCCGCGAGTTCAAGGTCGAGGCCAACATCGGTCGTCCGCAGGTGGCCTACCGGGAGACCATCCGCCGCAAGGTGGAGAAGGTCGACTACGTCCACAAGAAGCAGACCGGTGGTTCCGGCCAGTTCGCCAAGGTCATCATTGACATTGAGCCGCTGGGCGACGGAAACGACGGCTACGAGTTCTCCAACAAGGTCTCCGGTGGCCGCATCCCGCGGGAGTACATCCCGTCGGTCGACGCGGGTGCCCAGGAGGCCGCCGAGTTCGGTGTTCTCGCCGGCTATCCCATGGTCGGGGTCAAGGTCACCCTGCAGGACGGTGCCTACCACGAGGTGGACTCGTCCGAAATGGCCTTCAAGATCGCCGGCTCGATGGCCTTCAAGGAGGCCGCGCGCAAGGCGGACGCCGTAATCCTGGAGCCGATGATGGCCGTTGAGGTCACCACGCCCGAGGACTACATGGGTGATGTCATCGGTGACCTCAACGGTCGCCGCGGGCAGATCCAGGCGATGGACGAGCGCTCCGGCGCCCGCATCGTCAAGGCGCTCGTGCCGCTCTCTGAGATGTTCGGCTACGTGGGTGACCTCCGTAGCAAGACGCAGGGACGCGCGAGCTACAGCATGCAGTTCGACTCCTATGCGGAAGTGCCTGCGCACATCGCCAAGGAGATCGTCGCGAAGGTGCGGGGCGAGTAAGTCCGGCATCCGTTTCGGTGCGGGAGGCGAGGAGATCGCCTTCCCGGCGCCGAGGGGGTGCGGGGCGAGTAGTTTCTCGTCGGCCGGTCCTGAAAAGGCCCGGCCTCCCCAAGCCCAAGTACGAAGACGCAAGTCAAGTCAGAATCTCTAAGGAGACAGAGCAGTGGCCAAGGCCAAGTTCGAGCGGACCAAGCCGCACGTAAACATCGGCACCATTGGACACATCGACCACGGCAAGACCACTCTGACCGCGGCGATCACCAAGGTGCTCCACGAGCGTTACCCGAACCTCAACGAGGCGACCCCGTTCGACAAGATCGACAAGGCGCCCGAGGAGAAGGCTCGTGGTATCACGATCTCCATCGCGCACGTCGAGTACCAGACCGAGCAGCGCCACTACGCTCACGTGGACTGCCCCGGTCACGCCGACTACGTGAAGAACATGATCACCGGTGCGGCTCAGATGGACGGCGCGATCCTCGTGGTCGCCGCCACCGACGGCCCGATGCCGCAGACGAAGGAGCACGTCCTCCTGGCCCGCCAGGTCGGCGTCCCCTACATCGTTGTCGCCCTGAACAAGGCCGACATGGTGGACGACGAGGAGATCCTGGAGCTCGTCGAGCTCGAGGTCCGCGAGCTTCTCTCGGCCCAGGAGTTCCCCGGCGACGACCTGCCCGTCGTCCGCGTCTCGGCGCTGAAGGCGCTTGAGGGCGACGAGAAGTGGGGCGACAGCATCATCGAGCTCATGACCGCTGTGGACGAGAACGTCCCGCAGCCGGCTCGTGAGACCGACAAGCCGTTCCTCATGCCGATCGAGGACGTCTTCTCGATCACCGGTCGTGGCACCGTCGTCACCGGTCGTATCGAGCGCGGCATCGTCAAGGTCAACGAGACCGTCGACATCATCGGCATCAAGGACACCAAGACCACGACCACGGTCACCGGTGTCGAGATGTTCCGCAAGCTTCTCGACGAGGGCCAGGCGGGCGACAACGTCGGTCTGCTCCTGCGCGGTATCAAGCGTGAGGACGTCGAGCGCGGCCAGTGCATCATCAAGCCGGGCACGACCACCCCGCACACCGAGTTCGAGGCTCAGGTCTACATCCTGTCCAAGGACGAGGGCGGCCGCCACACGCCGTTCTTCAACAACTACCGTCCCCAGTTCTACTTCCGTACGACTGACGTGACCGGTGTTGTGAACCTGCCCGAGGGCACCGAGATGGTCATGCCCGGTGACAACACCGAGATGAGCGTCTCGCTGATCCAGCCCATCGCGATGGAGGACGGTCTCAAGTTCGCCATCCGCGAGGGTGGCCGCACCGTCGGTGCGGGTCGAGTGACCAAGATCATCAAGTAGTACGATCGCGGAGTGGCGGTCGGCCCTCGACGCAGGGCCGACCGCCGCACCACGAGGGGGCTCGTGCCGTACGGCACGCACCCCCGGCAGGATCCCCACGAACCGTGATCTCGCAGTTGGTTCGGCCACGGAGTGACCGAAGTAACTGCCAGATCACGGAAGAAAGCGCAGATCCATAGTGTCTGCTACGTGGGGCTGGGAGAAGAAGCCGAGCCGGAGACGGCGGGATTCCGGAGACGGGCCCGCAGGACACCGGACGAGGCGGACTCGACCTCATACAGCGGCAACAGGCCGCACGTAACTTTTTCAGACGACAGCGAAGGACACCGAGGCCATTATGGCGGGACAGAAGATCCGCATCCGGCTCAAGGCCTATGACCACGAGGTCATCGACAGCTCGGCCAAGAAGATCGTCGAGACGGTGACGAGGACTGGCGCTAAGGTCGCGGGCCCGGTGCCGCTGCCGACCGAGAAGAACGTGTACTGCGTCATCCGCTCGCCGCACAAGTACAAGGACAGCCGCGAGCACTTTGAGATGCGCACGCACAAGCGGCTGATTGACATCATCGACCCGACGCCGAAGACGGTCGACTCGCTCATGCGACTCGACCTCCCCGCCGGCGTTGACATCTCGATCAAGCTCTGAGGGAACGCACTGACATGGCTAAGCAGATCAAGGGCGTCCTGGGCAAGAAGCTCGGCATGACCCAGGTCTTCGACGCGGACAACCGGATGGTCCCGGTGACCGTCGTCGAGGCTGGTCCGTGCGTCGTGACCCGCGTCCGCACCCCCGAGAAGGACGGCTACTCCGCCGTGCAGCTCGGCTTCGGGCAGGTCGACCCGCGGAAGGTCAACAAGCCGCTCGGCGACTACCTGCGCAAGCACGACATCACCCCGCGCCGCTACTTCGCGGAGATCCGTACCGAGGACGCGGGCGACTACACCCTGGGCCAGGAGCTCTCCGCCGACACCTTCGAGGCCGGCCAGTTCGTCGACGTGACGGGCAAGAGCAAGGGCAAGGGTTTCGCCGGTGTCATGAAGCGCCACGGCTTCAAGGGCCTCAGCGCCTCGCACGGTACCCAGCGCAAGCACCGCTCGCCGGGTTCCATCGGTGGCTGCGCCACCCCGGGCCGCGTCTTCAAGGGCCTGCGCATGGCCGGTCGGATGGGTAACGTCCGCACCACCGTCCAGAGCCTCAAGGTCCACGCCGTGGACGCCGAGAAGGGCCTCATCCTGATCAAGGGTGCGATCCCCGGCGCCAACGGCAGCCTGGTTCTCGTCCGTACCGCTGCCAAGAAGGGGGCTGCCAAGTGAGCACCATTGACGTCCTCGACGTGAGCGGCGCGAAGACCGGCACCGTCGACCTGCCTGGCGACATCTTTGACGCCAAGGTCAACATTCCGCTGATCCACCAGGTCGTCGTGGCCCAGCTCGCCGCTCGCCGGCAGGGCACCCACAAGGCCAAGACCCGCGGTGAGGTCAGCGGTGGCGGCAAGAAGCCGTACCGCCAGAAGGGCACCGGCCGCGCCCGTCAGGGTTCGACCCGCGCTCCGCAGTTCGCCGGCGGTGGCATCGTCCACGGGCCGCTTCCCCGGGACTACTCCCAGAAGACCCCCAAGAAGATGAAGGCCGCCGCCCTGCGTGGCGCCCTCTCCGACCGGGCCAACGGCGGCCGCGTTCACGTGGTCAGCGCCCTGGTCCAGGGGGAGACCCCGAAGACCAAGGCGGCTCTCGAGTCGCTGCGGAAGATCACGCAGACCCGTAGCGTCCTCGTCGTCGTCGACGAGGGTGACGAGCTCACCTGGCTGAGCCTGCGCAACGCTCCCGAGGTCCACCTGCTGGACGCCGGGCAGCTGAACACCTACGACGTGCTCTGCTACGACGACGTCGTTTTCACTCAGGAGGCGTACGACCAGGTCGTCACGCGCCTGAGCAAGAGCGGGAAGGAAGACGCCTGATGGAAAAGATCGCCGACCCGCGCGACATCATCATCAAGCCGGTTGTGTCGGAGAAGAGCTACGGCCTGATCGACGAGCACAACAAGTACACGTTCCTGGTGCGGAAGACGGCCAACAAGACGCAGGTCAAGATCGCCATCGAGCAGATCTTCGGCGTCAAGGTGGCCAGCGTCAACACCATCAACCGCCAGGGCAAGCGCAAGCGGACCAGGGCCGGTTACGGGCAGCGTCCCAGCACCAAGCGCGCGATCGTGAGCTTGGCCGAGGGAGACCGGATCGACATCTTCGGCCAGGTCGGCTGACCCGCTCGCTCAGTAAGTAACGGGGCGGACGCCCCTCGCCAGGCGGCGAGGGGCATTCACCCGGATTAACCGACGAAGGATGAACGAAAAAGATGGGCATCCGTAAACTCAAGCCGACGACCCCGGGTCGCCGCGGCGCCAGCGTCTCGGACTTTTCCGAGATCACGCGCAGCACGCCCGAGAAGTCGCTGCTTGCACCCCTGCACAGCAAGGGTGGCCGTAACGTCCACGGCCGAGTCACCACCCGCCACCAGGGTGGCGGCCACAAGCGTGCTTACCGGATCATCGACTTCCGGCGCCACGACAAGGACGGGATCCCGGCCAAGGTCGCTCACATCGAGTACGACCCGAACCGCACGTCCCGCATCGCTCTGCTGCACTACGCCGACGGGGAGAAGCGCTACATCCTCTGCCCGACCGGCCTCAAGCAGGGCGACCTGATTGAAAACGGCCCCGCGGCCGACATCAAGCCGGGTAACTGCCTCCCGCTGCGCAACATCCCGACCGGTACCTTCATCCACGCGGTGGAGCTCCGTCCGGGTGGCGGCGCCAAGCTGGGCCGGTCCGCCGGTGCGCAGATCCAGCTTCTCGCCAAGGAGGGCCAGTACGCCACGCTGCGTATGCCCTCCGGCGAAATGCGCCAGGTCGACGTCCGCTGCCGGGCCTCCATCGGCCAGGTCGGCAACGCCGAGCAGGCCAACATCAACTGGGGTAAGGCCGGCCGTATGCGGTGGAAGGGCAAGCGCCCCACCGTCCGCGGTGTCGCGATGAACCCGGTCGACCACCCGCACGGTGGTGGTGAGGGTAAGACCTCCGGTGGTCGTCACCCCGTCAACCCCAAGGGCAAGCCCGAGGGTCGTACTCGTGCGGCGAACAAGGCCAGCGACCGGCTGATCATCCGTCGTCGGACTAAGCGGAAGAAGCGGTAGGAGCAGCCAAAATGCCACGTAGCCTTAAGAAGGGTCCCTTCGTGGACGACCACCTTCAGAAGAAGGTGGATGTCCAGAACGAGAAGGGCACCAAGAACGTCATCAAGACGTGGTCGCGGCGCTCCATGATCGTGCCGGACATGCTCGGTCACACGATCGCCGTTCACGACGGCCGCAAGCACGTCCCGGTGTTCGTCACCGAGTCGATGATCGGTCACAAGCTCGGTGAGTTCGCGCCGACGCGGACGTTCCGCAGCCACGTCAAGGAAGACCGCCGCAGCCGGCGGTAAGCGCCTGTCGAAGAAGGTAAGAGGAGTAAGCGATGGAAGCCAGGGCTCAGGTGCGGTTCGCGCGCCACACGCCCATGAAGGCCCGCCGTGTGGTGGACCTCATTCGCGGGCTGCCCGCTTCGGAGGCGCAGGCCGTGCTGCAGTTCGCTCCCCAGTCGGCGAGCGAGACCGTGTACAAGGTGCTGTCCAGCGCCATTGCCAACGCGGAGCACAACTTCAAGCTCGACCGCGACACGCTCTTCGTGAGCCGTGCCTGGGTCGACGAGGGCCCGACGCTGAAGCGGTTCCGTCCCCGCGCTCAGGGTCGTGCCTATCGGATCAACAAGCGGACGAGCCACATCACCGTGATCGTGGAGTCCCGCGAGCCGAAGGGGAGGACCCGCTAGTGGGTCAGAAGGTTAACCCGCACGGGTTCCGCCTCGGCATCACGACCGACTTCAAGAGCCGGTGGTATGCCGACAAGCTCTACAAGTCGTACGTTGCCGAGGATGTGGCGATCCGCCGCATGCTCAAGAAGGGCATGGAGCGGGCCGGCATCTCCAAGGTGGAGATCGAGCGGACCACCGACCGGGTACAGGTCGACATTCACACCGCCCGTCCGGGCATCGTCATCGGCCGCCGCGGCGCCGAGGCGGACCGGATCCGTGGCGACCTCGAGAAGCTGACCAAGAAGCAGGTCCAGCTGAACATCCTCGAGGTCAAGAACCCCGAGATCGACGCTCAGCTCGTCGCTCAGGGTGTGGCCGAGCAGCTGTCCAGCCGTGTCTCGTTCCGTCGGGCCATGCGCAAGGCGATGCAGTCGGCCATGAAGAGCGGCGCCAAGGGCATCCGGGTGCAGTGCTCCGGCCGTCTGGGCGGCGCTGAGATGTCCCGTTCGGAGTTCTACCGCGAGGGCCGCGTGCCCCTGCACACCCTCCGTGCGGACATCGACTACGGCCTCTACGAGGCCCGTACCACCTTCGGCCGCATCGGCGTGAAGGTATGGATCTACAAGGGTGAGGCCCCGACCAGCCGCGCCGAGCGTGAGGCGGCTGCCGCCGGCGCTCGTGCAGGCCAGCGTCGGGACCGCGACGACCGTCGCGGTGGCGGCGGCGCCGGTGGCGACCGTCCCCGTCGTGGCGGCGGCGCCGGTGGCGACCGTCCCCGTCGTGGCGGAGCCGCCCGCGGCGACCGCGCACCCAGGACTGAGGCGGCCTCGCAGGCTGCCCCCGAGACCGGCCCGGCTGCGCAGCCGGGTGCTGAAGGGAGCTGACCATGCTGATCCCGCGCAGGGTCAAGCACCGCAAGCAGCACCGGCCCGACCGTCACGGCGCCGCCAAGGGTGGCACCAGGGTCGTGTTCGGCGAGTTCGGCATTCAGGCGCTTGAGCACTCCTATGTGACCAACCGCCAGATCGAGTCGGCTCGTATCGCCATGACCCGTCACATCAAGCGTGGCGGCAAGGTCTGGATCAACATCTACCCGGACCGTCCCCTCACCAAGAAGCCGGCCGAGACCCGCATGGGTTCCGGTAAGGGTTCGCCGGAGTGGTGGATCGCCAACGTCAAGCCCGGTCGCGTCATGTTCGAGCTGTCGGGTGTCGCTGAGCCGGTGGCTCGCGAAGCCCTGCGTCGTGCGATGCACAAGCTCCCGATGAAGTGCCGGTTCGTTAAGCGTGAAGTGGGTGAGGCGTGATGGCTAAGGGCCTGACCGCCGGTGAGCTGCGGGTGGAGGACCAGGACACCCTGGTCCAGAAGCTGAAGGAAGCCAAGGAGGAGCTGTTCAACCTCCGCTTCCAGGCCGCGACCGGCCAGTTGGAGAGCCACGGGCGGCTGCGTGCTGTCCGCCGCGAGATCGCCCGTATCTACACCGTGATGCGCGAGCGGGAGCTCGGCATTGTTACGGTTGAGAAGGAGTCGATCGATGGCTGAGACAGCTGAGAGCACAACCGAGACGCGGAACTACCGCAAGACCCGTGAGGGTCTGGTCGTCAGCGACAAGATGGACAAGACTGTCGTCGTCGCTGTCGAGGACCGCGTGAAGCACCCCTTGTACGGCAAGGTCATCCGTCGGACGACCAAGTACAAGGCGCACGACGAGGCCAACGCCTGTGGCGTCGGCGACCGCGTTCTCCTGATGGAGACCCGGCCGCTGTCCGCCAGCAAGCGCTGGCGGGTCATCGAGATCCTCGAGAAGGCCAAGTAAGAAACGCGCCTCGTGGGGGGTGACGCAGTCACCCCCCATGCTGGTGTCCAAGGGGGCGAAGTTGATCTTCGCTCCGCCTGCGGCGGCGGTTCGTGGGCGAGAAGGCCGGGTCCGGCACGGCGGGAGGGCGTGAGCCCTGCCGCGGGAGTGCCGGGCGAGGCCGGCTCGACCAGGCAGAACTGTCGCCGGGGGAAAAAGACCACATCAGGTTCCGCAAGGCTCACCGCGGGTGAGAACCAGCGAGACAAACAGGAGTACAAGTGATCCAGCAGGAGTCGCGACTCAAGGTCGCCGACAACACGGGTGCGAAGGAAGTTCTTTGCATTCGTGTGCTCGGTGGCTCGGGTCGGCGCTACGCGGGAATCGGCGACATCATCGTCGCCACGGTCAAGGACGCCATTCCTGGCGGCACCGTGAAGAAGGGCGATGTGGTCAAGGCCGTCATCGTCCGGACTGTCAAGGAGCGCCGCCGGCCCGACGGCTCCTACATCCGCTTCGACGAGAATGCCGCCGTCATCATCAAGGACAGCGGTGACCCTCGTGGCACGCGTATCTTCGGCCCCGTCGGACGTGAGCTGCGTGACAAGAAGTTCATGCGCATCATCTCGCTCGCGCCGGAGGTGTTGTAAATGCCGAAGCTCCACGTGAAGAAGGGTGACCTGGTTCAGGTCATCGCCGGTAAGGACAAGGGTGCCAAGGGTCGTGTCATCGCCGCCCACCCGCGCGAGGAGCGCGTGGTGGTCGAAGGCGTGAACATGATCAAGAAGCACTCCAAGGAGACCAACCAGGGCCCGCGTGGCGCCAAGACCGGCGGCGTGCAGACCATGGAGGCTCCCATCCACGTGAGCAACGTCAAGAAGCTCAAGGATGACGAGAAGCCTGCCAAGAAGGAGTCGGCCAAGGCCGCCTCTGACGAGTCGGGTGAGGACAACTGATGACCGCGAACACCACTGAGTCCGTCGCGACCGAGCGGCAGCTCCCGCGCCTCAAGCAGCGCTACCGCGAAGAGATCATCGCGAAGCTGCACGAGGAGTTCGGGTTCGAGAACATCATGCTGGTGCCCACGATCACCAAGATCAAGGTGAACATGGGTGTCGGCGAGGCCGCGCGCGACTCGAAGCTCATCGACGGCGCCGTCCGTGACCTCACCGTGATCACCGGTCAGAAGCCGGCGGTCGTCCGGGCCCGCAAGTCCATCGCCCAGTTCAAGCTGCGTGAGGGCATGCCGATCGGCGCGCACGTCACGCTGCGCGGCGACCGCATGTGGGAGTTCCTGGACCGGCTGCTGTCGCTGGCGCTGCCGCGTATCCGTGACTTCCGCGGCCTGTCGCCCAAGCAGTTCGACGGCAACGGCAACTACACCTTCGGTCTCACCGAGCAGGTCATGTTCCACGAGATCGACCAGGACAAGGTCGACCGTCAGCGTGGTATGGACATCACGGTCGTGACCACCGCGAAGACCGACGACCAGGGCCGGGCGCTGCTCAAGCTCCTCGGTTTCCCCTTCAAGGAGGCCTGATCATGGCGAAGACGTCGCTCAAGGTCAAGGCTGCTCGCAAGGCCAAGTTCGAGGTCCGGGCGTACACTCGGTGCTCGCGCTGTGGTCGTCCCCGCGCTGTCTACAGGAAGTTCGGCCTGTGCCGCATCTGCTTCCGCGAGATGGCGCACCGGGGCGAGCTGCCTGGCATCACCAAGTCCAGCTGGTAGCCCTCCGCGCGGCCCTGTGGACGCCGCAGGCCCGCGCGGGCTCCCAGCCGTACATAGAAGTTCGTATTCACCGGGCGCTGCCTCAAGCGCCCATGACCGCACCGTAGGTCCCTTGTGGAAACCGCGGTGAGGAAGGCCACCGGCCATGACGATGACCGACCCGATCGCAGACATGCTCACGCGTCTGCGAAACGCGAACTCGGCGTACCACGACACCGTGGCGATGCCGTACTCGAAGATCAAGGCGCACATCGCCGAGATCCTCCAGCAGGAGGGTTACATTCAGGCCTGGAGCGTCGAGGACGCCAAGGTCGGAAAGAACCTCGTGGTGGAGCTCAAGTTCGGGCCGAGCCGTGAGCGGTCGCTCGCGGGCCTGCGCCGGGTTTCCAAGCCCGGCCTGCGGGTCTATGCAAAGAAGGACAACCTGCCTCGGGTCCTGGGCGGACTGGGCGTCGCGATCATCTCGACGTCCGGTGGCCTCATGACCGACAAGCAGGCCGGCAAGCGTGGAGTGGGCGGGGAAGTCCTCGCCTTCGTTTGGTAGAAGGGAGAAATCACAGCATGTCACGTATCGGACGGCTGCCCATCCCTGTACCGAACGGCGTGGACGTCGCCATCGACGGCCGGGATGTCACGGTCAAGGGCCCCAAGGGCACGCTCTCTCACAAGGTCGCGGAGCCGATCGACGTCGCCAAGGGCGACGACGGCACCGTTACCGTCTCTCGTCCCAACGACGAGAACAAGGTCCGTGCGCTGCACGGACTGTCCCGCACGCTGATCGCCAACATGGTGACCGGTGTGACTCAGGGTTACTCCAAGACCCTGGAGATCGTGGGCGTCGGTTACCGCGTTCAGGCCAAGAGCCCGACTCAGCTCGAGTTCGCTCTCGGCTTCAGCCACCCGGTGATCGTCGACGCCCCCGAGGGTGTCTCCTTCCGCGTCGAGAAGCCGACCCTGTTCCACGTGGACGGCATCGACAAGCAGAAGGTCGGCGAGATCGCCGCGAACATCCGGAAGTTGCGCAAGCCCGACCCGTACAAGGGCAAGGGCGTGCGTTACCAGGGCGAGGTTATCCGCCGCAAGGTCGGAAAGGCTGGTAAGTAGGCATGGCTGGCAAGACTGCGTTCGGCAAGCACACGGCCGCCCGCGCCGTCTCGCGGGCCCGCCGCCACGGCCGAGTCCGCAAGAAGGTGGTCGGTACGGCCGCGCGTCCGCGCCTGGTCGTCAACCGTTCCACGCGACACCTGTTCGTGCAGATCGTCGACGACGCCCAGGGCCACACGCTGGTGAGCGCCTCCACCATGGAGTCCTCCCTGCGCGCGGACTCCGGCGCGAAGACCGACAAGGCGAAGCAGGTCGGCGAGCTTCTCGCTCAGCGGGCCAAGGCTGCCGGGATCACCGCGGTCGTGTTCGACCGTGGCGGAAACCGCTACGCGGGTCGCATCGCGGCCCTCGCGGACAGCGCCCGCGAAGGCGGGCTGGAGTTCTGATGGCCCGTTCTAACAAGAGCAACGAGAAGAGGAACCACTGATGGCTGGAGCTCCGCGTCGCGGTGGCGCCGCCGGTGGCGAGCGGCGTGACGGTCGTCGTGACGATCGCCGCGGTGGCAACGCTGACAAGGGCGTCTCGTACATCGAGCGCGTCGTAAAGATCAACCGAGTGGCCAAGGTCGTGAAGGGTGGTCGTCGCTTCAGCTTCACCGCCCTCGTCATCGTCGGTGACGGCAACGGCATGGTCGGCGTCGGCTACGGCAAGGCCAAGGAAGTTCCCGCGGCCATCGCCAAGGGCGTCGAAGAGGCCAAGAAGCACTTCTTCAGGGTGCCCCGTATCCAGGGCACCATCCCGCACATCGTGCAGGGTGAAGAGGCCGCCGGTGTCGTCTTCCTCCGTCCGGCCTCGCCCGGTACCGGCGTCATCGCCGGTGGCCCGGTGCGCGCCGTGCTGGAGTGCGCCGGCATCCACGACGTGCTGTCCAAGTCGCTAGGCTCGGACAACCCGATCAACATCGTGCACGCCACCGTGGCCGCTCTGAAGGGCCTCAGCCGCCCCGAGGAGATCGCGGCCCGCCGTGGCCTGCCGATCGAGGACGTCGCCCCCAAGGCCATGCTCAAGGCTCGCGCCGAGGGTATCGCGGAGGCTGCGGCTGCTAAGGCGGTGAGCTAGCCAATGGCACGCCTGAAGATCACTCAGGTCCGCTCGAAGATCGGTGGCAAGCAGAACCAGCGTGACTCGCTGCGTTCCCTCGGTCTGAAGCGAATCGGCGATGTCGTCGTCAAGGAGGACCGGCCGGAGATCCGCGGCATGGTCACCGTGGTGACGCACCTCGTCACCGTGGAAGAGGTCGACTAGACATGGCAGAGAACACTCCGCTCCGTATCCACCACCTGCGTCCGGCCCCCGGCGCCAACAAGTCGAAGGTCCGCAAGGGCCGCGGCGAGGCGTCCAAGGGCAAGACCGCCGGTCGTGGCACCAAGGGCACGCGGGCACGGAACAAGGTTCCCCTCGGCTTCGAGGGTGGCCAGGTTCCGCTCCAGCGTCGTCTGCCCAAGATGAAGGGCTTCTCCAACGCCCTGTTCAAGACGACCTACCAGGTCGTCAACCTGGACAAGCTCAGCGAGCTGTTCCCCGAGGGTGGCGACGTCACCGTCGAGACGCTGGTCGCCAAGGGCGCGGTCCGCAAGAGGCAGCTCGTGAAGGTTCTGGGAACCGGCGACATCTCCGTGGCGTTGAACGTGCAGGCGCACGCCTTCTCCGCCAGCGCCAAGGAGAAGATCACCGCCGCCGGTGGCTCTGTCTCGGAGCTGTAGGCATAATGCCGGTGGCTCTGTCTCGGAGCCGTGGGCATAATCACGCGGCGCGGGGGCTCATTATGGGCCCCCGCGCCCGTAGTGCGTTAGAGTTCGCTGGATAGTGGGCCTCAACTCATTTCCGTCGGCTCGCTGACTTGAGATAGCAAAGATGGACCACCCCCGAACCATCGCTGACCGACCTCGCCTTTCAGGCGCGCAGGAGGGACCGTGCTGACCGCGTTTACCCGAGCGTTCCGTACGCCGGACCTGCGCAATAAGTTGCTCTTCACACTGGGCATCATCGCGCTGTTCCGGCTCGGCTCGGTTCTTCCGACTCCGGGTGTCAACAACGAAAACATCGCCCGATGCCTCCAGCAGGCACAGGCCGGCGATGCCGGCAACATCTACGGCATGGTGCAGCTGTTCAGCGGTGGCGCCTTGCTGAAGCTGTCGGTGTTCGCGCTCGGCATCATGCCGTACATCACCGCGAGCATCATCCTTCAGCTTCTGGTGGTGGTGATCCCGCGCCTGGAAGCCCTCAAGAAGGAGGGGCAGGCCGGCCAGACCAAGATCACACAGTATACGCGTTACCTGACGATCGGCCTGGCGATCCTCCAGTCGACCGCCTTCATCGCCCTCGCGCGCACCGGGCAGCTGTTCCCGCAGTGCCGTGAGGACATCCTGCTGGACAAGGACAACGTCTTCGCCATCGTCACGATGGTGCTGACGATGACCGCCGGTACCGCCGTCATCATGTGGCTGGGTGAGCTCGTCACCGACCGCGGCGTCGGCAACGGCATGTCCATCCTGATCTTCACCCAGGTCATCGCGGTCTTCCCGGCCGAGCTGCTGAACATCGGCCGCCAGAAGGGCGCCTTCGTCTTCGCCGTGGTGATCGTGACCGGTATCGCGATGATCGCCCTGGTGGTCATGGTCGAGCAGGCCCAGCGCCGGATCCCGGTGCAGTACGCCAAGCGGATGGTGGGCCGCCGGATGTACGGCGGGACCTCGACCTACATCCCGCTGAAGGTGAACCAGGCGGGCATCATCCCGGTCATCTTCGCCTCCTCGCTGCTCTACCTGCCGCAGCTGGTCACGACGCTGTTCAGCAACTCCCAGGAGGAGCCGAACGCGGTCGTCCAGTGGATCCAGCAGAACATGGTCACGGGTGACACCCCGGCCTACATGATCACCTTCTTCCTGCTGATCGTCTTCTTCACTTACTTCTATGTGTCCATTACCTTCAACCCCGTTGAAGTCGCTGACAACATGAAGAAGTACGGTGGGTTCATCCCGGGTATCCGCCCGGGCCGGCCGACGGCTGAGTACTTGAACTACGTGCTCACGCGACTCACTGCTCCCGGTGCGCTCTATCTGGGCCTGATCTCCATGGTGCCGATCATCGCACTGGCGCTCGTCGGCGCGAGTCAGAACTTCCCGTTCGGAGGGACGAGCATTCTGATCATGGTTGGTGTCGGCCTTGACACCGTGAAGCAGATCGAGAGCCAGCTTCAGCAGCGTAACTACGAAGGCTTCCTGAAATAGTGCGTCTCGTCCTGGTAGGGCCCCCCGGAGCGGGTAAGGGGACGCAGGCCCAGTTCGTTGCATCGAACCTGTCTATCCCGAAGATCTCGACAGGTGACATTTTCCGTGCCAACGTTTCGGGCGGCACGGAGCTCGGCAAGCTTGCCAAGGAATACATGGACCGCGGCGACCTCGTGCCCGACGAGGTCACCATCGCGATGGTCCGCGACCGTCTCTCAGAGAGCGACGCGCAGGACGGCTTCCTGCTCGACGGCTTCCCCAGGAACGTGCCCCAGGCCGAGATCCTGAAGAAGATGCTCGAGGAGTTCGGCGCCGGACTGGACATCGTCCTGGAGCTCGTGGTCGACGACGAGGAGGTCGTGCGCCGGCTGGCCGGCCGCCGTACCTGCAGCCAGTGCGGCCGCATCTGGCACGTCGACTTCGACGACAAGAAGGACGACATCTGCGACGCCTGCGGTGGACGGCTCTACCAGCGGGACGACGACAAGGAGCAGACCGTCCGGCACCGCCTGGAGGTCTACCAGGAGCAGACCGCTCCGCTGGTCTCCTTCTACGCCGACGAGGGCATCCTGGTCGGGGTGGACGCGACCGGTCCGGTGGAAGAGGTCACCCAGCGCGCGATGGAGGCCCTGCGTCCCTTCGCGGGTTAGCGACATTCACCAGCACGCCACCCATGGGCTCCCATGGGTGGCGTGCTGTCGTTTAGGGCACAATCGGGGGAATTGGGCTCCCGGATTGCCCGTTGAACCACCCCAGGGGGTGTGCACGTGTTCAAGAAGAACAAGCATGGAATTCAGGTAAAGACGCCTGAGCAACTGGAGAAGATGCGGGCGGCGGGGCTCGTGGTCGGCCGGACGCTGAAGCTGCTCCGCGAGAGCGTCCAGCCCGGGATGACGCCGCTGGACCTCGATGTGATCGCGGAGAAGGCGATCCGGGACGAGGGGGCGATCCCCTCCTTCAAGGGCTACCAGGGTTTCCCGGCGTCGATCTGCGCGTCGGTGAACGACGAGGTCGTCCACGGCATCCCCGGTAACCGGCGCGCGCTGCGGGAGGGCGACGTCATCTCCATCGACTGCGGCGCCATCCTGGACGGCTGGCACGGGGACTCGGCCATCACCGTTCCCATCGGCGAGGTGGACCCCAAGCTGACCGAGCTGATGCGGGTGACCGAGGAGGCCATGTGGCGGGGCATCGCCGCGCTCACCGTGGGCCGCCACCTGTCCGACATCGGCCACGAGGTGGAGAAGTACGTCCGTTCCCAGGGCCGCTACGGCATCCCCCAGGAGTACGGCGGGCACGGCATCGGCACCGAGATGCACATGGACCCGTGGGTCGCCAACCACGGCAGGCCCGGCCGGGGGCCGCGCTTCGAGCCGGGCATGTGCTTCGCCGTCGAGCCGATGGTGAACCTCGGCACCGACCGGACCAAGGTGCTGTCCGACGACTGGACCGTCGTCACCGTCGACGGCAAGGCGTCCGCGCACTTCGAGCACAGCGTCGCGGTGACACATAATGGACCTTGGGTACTGACCGCCCTTGACGGGGGTGAAGAGCGGCTTGCCGAACTGTTGGGAGACGCGGGCTGAGTACGGCGCCCGCCGGTGAGCGGATGTGGTTGATGATGGCGGCTGGGCCGGAGATGCGGGCGTCGGACGGAGATCGGGACAAGGTCGCCTCGGTCCTGCGGGAGCACTACGCGCAGGGCCGGCTCACCGTCGAGGAGTTCGACGAGCGGCTGGAGCAGCTCTACACGAGCAAGACGTACGGCGAGCTCGCCACGCTCACCTCCGACCTCCCCGACGTCGACCTGGGCCGGCTCCCCGAGGCCTCCAACCGCACGCCGGAGCGCCGCGAGGACCGCGACGTCCGTCAGGTGCAGAAGCGGGGATTGACGGCGATGTGGGCCACCTGGGCGACGGCCAGCGGCATCAACTGGGCGGTCTGGCTCATCCTCGGGGTGACGGGTGGCTTCGACTTCCCCTACCCCTGGCCGCTGTGGGTGATGGGGCCGTGGGGTGCGGTGTTGCTGGTCACCACCTTCTTCGCCGGCCTGGGCGACAAGCGGAACCGGTAATAGTCCACGCTCGGCGTTGAGTGTGCATTCCTCCACAGAAGTCCGGGTCAACTCTTCCTAACGTGAGCGGTGTCCGAACAGCAGGACACCGTCTCAGGAGGAAGAAATGAAGAAGGCCCGCACCCTTCTCATCGGCGCCGCTCTCGCCGGTTCGCTCGCCGCCGGCCTCGCCGCGGCCCCGGCCCAGGCCGCCACGGCCGGCGCCCAGCAGGTCCAGAGCCCCCAGAAGCACTTCTTCGGTCCGTACCATTCGACGTTCGGCGGCGGCGAGAGCTCCGGCCACCGCTCCTACTTCAAGGGCTACTGGTACAAGGACGGCGGTCGCTACTGGTTCTTCGGCGACCTGGTCGACCGGGATCGCGACCGCGAGTACAGCTACGTCTGGTTCAGGTGGCACGACAACTCCGGCAGCCACGTGAAGTACTACAAGACCTTCAGGGGTCTGCACTTCGACAAGTTCGGCGGCTTCAAGAAGAGCCGTGGCTTCGACGACTTCAAGATCCGCGTCTGCGAGGGCGACAACCGCTTCGACGACTGCGGCGGCTGGCGGGACGCCTTCTAGGGCGTTCGGCCGGGCGGGCCCTCCGATGACCATGGTCATCGGAGGGTTTTTCGCGTTGTGTCAGAGCTTTACCGCCCGTGGCAGTTGTCCTGGACATGACCGGGTAGATGATCGTTGTCCGGTCAGGCCGTGAGGTGGGGGTGGGTGATGGGCCTCGGGCGAGACCCTGTGACGACGGCCAAAGTCATGCTGGGAAGCATGGTGGCCCTCATGTTCGCGGGTGGCATGACCGGTGTCGGGGATGTGGAGGTCACGCCGTCGACCGTCCGGCCGGGGCAGACGGTCAACATCTCCGCCGGTCGGTGCGGCACTCCGGCGACCGCCTACTCGGCGGCGTTCCGCGCCACCGCGGCGCGGCTCGACCGTCACGCCCGCGCGATGCAGGGCAGCGCGAGGATCAGTCCCCACGCCGCGCCCGGCACCTACGCCATCACCGTCCGCTGCGTCCAGGGCGGGCCGTACAACGGCACCTTCGTCGTGGGCGACGCCCACCCGACCAGCGGCCCGGACACCGGCGGCGGCGGACTCGCGATGACCGTCGCCGACCACACCGCGCGCACCGCCTGGCTCTTCGGGTCGCTGATCGCGATCGTGACGGCGCTGGGCGCGAGCTTCGCGCTGGCGCGCGGACGCCGCAAGCGAACCGATCACTAGACCTCCGTGTCCGCCCGGGACCTTTCATGCCGCCCATCGGCGGGGCGGCGTTCCGGGCGGGCACGGACCCGGCTGTTCCGTCCGCGTTCTTCTGTGCCTCGCGCTCGCGGCGGGGTGCGGCGTAGCCGTACCGGAGGGCGGGCGCGGGCGGCCGGTGGCCGTGCCGGTGACCACTCCGGCGGGCATGCCGTCCGGGTGGGCCGGGCCCGGTGGGCGGGGCCGGCCGACACCGCTCGCGGGGGAGCTGGGCCGCGGCGAGCCGACACGCATCATGATTCCGCGCATCGGGGTGAACGCCCCTCTGGTGGTGCTCGGCCTGGAGGGCGACGGCGCGCTCGCCGTGCCGCCGCTCGACCACGCCGACGTCGCGGGCTGGTACGGCGGGGGCCCGACACCCGGGGAGCCCGGTTCGGCGGTCATCGTCGGCCATCTGGACACCAGGACCGGGCCCGCCGTGTTCGCCCGGCTCGACGAGCTCAGGCCGGGGGACTCCATCGGCGTGGCGCGCGGGGACGGGACCGTGGCGCTCTTCGCGGTGGAGCGGTTGGAGCAGGCGCCCAAGGACCGTTTCCCCGCGGAGCGGGTGTACGGCCCGACAGGCGGGCGGCGGCTGCGGCTCGTGACCTGCGGTGGTAGCTTTGACCAGGCCAGACGTTCCTACGACGACAACATAATCGTCCACGCGCTGTACCGTGCGGGATATCTCACCTCGGATCTGAGGTATCCTGAGTAGCGGTTGTGTCAAGGTACCGGCCGGGTGTTTCGCATTTCCTCGCCCGGTGCCGTACACTCCTTTTTCGGTTCACTATGACCATTGCGCGTCGGCGGTGTCGCAACCGCCGCTCTCATCGAAGCGCTGGGTCGCGGCTGCTTAGTGTTCCGAAGCCTCAGACGACCGATCAGTGAAACGCGAGGGACATGGCCAAGAAAGACGGCGCCATCGAGATCGAGGGCACTGTGGTTGAGTCGCTCCCGAACGCGATGTTCCGGGTGCAGCTCGACAACGGCCATAAGGTCCTGGCCCACATCAGCGGGCGGATGCGGATGCACTACATCCGGATCCTTCCTGACGACAGGGTTGTCGTCGAACTGAGCCCCTACGACCTCAGTCGTGGGCGGATCGTCTACCGATACAAATAAGCGTCTGAGGGACGAATAAGGACTATGAAGGTCAAGCCGAGCGTCAAGAAGATCTGCGACAAGTGCAAGGTGATCCGCCGGCACGGTCGCGTCATGGTGATCTGCGACAACCTGCGCCACAAGCAGCGTCAGGGATAGTCGCAGTAAACAGGTCTTGCAAGAGTCCGCTCCTTGGTGGCGGACTCGACCCATGTGAGGCCGCAAAGTAATCGCGCTTCACACCTGTGCAGGCGGCCCACGGCCGTACCCCGCAGGAGACCCCCGGTCGGAGGCCGGGGCCCTCACCCCGGGCATGGGGAGGGGAAGTGAGGCGTAGGACCTCCGCCATAAAGAAGGAGAATGCCCGACCATGGCTCGCCTGGTTGGCGTCGACCTCCCCCGCGACAAGCGGCTGGAGATCGCTCTCACCTACATTTTCGGAATCGGCCGCACCCGTGCGCTCGAGACCCTCAAGGCCACCGGCGTGAACGGTGACCTCCGTGTTCACCAGCTCACGGACGAAGAGCTCGTCCCGCTGCGTGACTACATCGAGGCGAACTACAAGATCGAGGGTGACCTCCGTCGCGAAGTTCAGGCCGACATCCGTCGCAAGATCGAGATTCAGTGCTACCAGGGCATCCGGCACCGCCGTGGCCTTCCCGTGCACGGTCAGCGTACGCAGACCAACGCGCGTACCCGTAAGGGCAAGAAGAAGACCGTGGCCGGCAAGAAGAAGCCCGGTAAGAAGTAGTCCGCGCAGCCGCAGGACCGAAGACCTCAGGAGTGAAGGCAAAGAATGCCTCCTAAGAGCCGCCAGGGTGCCCCGAAGAAGGTGCGCCGCAAGGAAAAGAAGAACGTCGCTCACGGGCACGCCCACATCAAGAGCACGTTCAACAACACGATCGTTTCGATCACCGACCCGAGCGGGAACGTGATCTCCTGGGCCAGCGCCGGCCACGTCGGGTTCAAGGGCTCCCGTAAGTCCACCCCGTTCGCCGCGCAGATGGCCGCCGAGAACGCCGCTCGCCGCGCCATGGAGCACGGCATGCGCAAGGTCGACGTCTTCGTCAAGGGCCCCGGTTCCGGCCGTGAGACCGCAATCCGTTCGCTGCAGGCGACCGGCCTCGAGGTTGGCTCCATTCAGGACGTCACCCCCGTGCCGCACAACGGCTGCCGTCCGCCCAAGCGCCGTCGCGTCTGACGCCCAGGAGAAGATAGAAAATGGCTCGTTACACGGGTGCGGACTGCAAGCTCTGCCGTCGGGAGAAGACCAAGCTCTTCCTCAAGGGCAAGAAGTGCGAGTCCGCGAAGTGCCCCATCGAGATCCGTCCTTACCCGCCGGGTGAGCACGGCCGTGGTCGGCCGAAGGAGTCGGAGTACCAGCTCCAGCTCCGTGAGAAGCAGAAGACCCGCCGCATCTACGGCATCCTCGAGAAGCAGTTCCGCAACTACTACGAGGAAGCCAACCGCAAGGGTGGCAAGACCGGCGAGAACCTCCTCCAGATCCTGGAGAGCCGTCTCGACAACGTGGTCTACCGCGCCGGTTTCGCCGAGTCCCGCGACGCCGCCCGCCAGCAGGTCCGTCACGGACACATCCTGGTGAACGGCAAGAAGGTCGACATCCCGTCGTACCGCGTCCGCGAGCACGACATCGTCGAGGTCCGCGAGCGCTCCCGCAACCTCCTGCCCTACGAGGTGGCCCGCGCCACCTCGGGCGACAAGACGTTCCCGGCCTGGCTGGGCGTCGCTCCGGAGGCCATGCGCGTCCTGATCCACCAGCTCCCGGTCCGTCAGCAGATTGACACCCAGGTCCAGGAGCAGTTGATCGTCGAGCTCTACTCCAAGTAGCGGCTCACGCAGGTGCCGTACGGTTCGCCGTACGGCACCTATGCTGTTGTTCGAGCGGCGTCAAATAGCGGGCGCCGCCATGCAAGGGGAGACCCACATGCTGATCGCTCAGCGTCCGACCCTTCTCGAGGAGTCCCTCGAGGAGACCCGGTCCAAGTTCATCATCGAGCCGCTGGAGCCGGGTTTCGGCTACACCATCGGCAACTCGCTGCGGCGCACGCTGCTGTCGTCCATCCCGGGCGCGGCCGTGACCAGCATCCGCATCGAGGGCGTGCTGCACGAGTTCTCGACCGTTCCGGGGGTCAAGGAGGATGTCACCGACATCATCCTGAACCTCAAGGAGCTGGTCGTCTCCTCCGAGCACGACGAGCCCGTGGTCATGTACCTGCGTAAGCAGGGCCCCGGCGAGGTCACCGCCGCCGACATCGCGCCCCCGGCCGGTGTCGAGGTGCACAACCCCGAGCTGCGCATCGCCACGCTGAACGGCAAGGCGAAGCTGGAGATGGAGCTGACCGTCGAGCGCGGTCGCGGCTACGTCTCCGCGGCGCAGAACAAGCAGCCGGGCCAGGAGATCGGGCGCATCCCGATCGACTCCATCTACTCCCCGGTGCTCAAGGTCACCTACAAGGTTGAGGCGACCCGAGTCGAGCAGCGCACCGACTTCGACCGTCTGATCCTGGACGTCGAGACCAAGCCGTGCATGAAGCCCCGTGACGCGGTGGCCTCCGCCGGCAAGACCCTCGTCGAGCTGTTCGGCCTCGCCCGCGAGCTGAACGTCGAGGCCGAGGGCATCGACATCGGCCCGTCGCCGACGGACGCGGCTCTGGCCGCCGACCTGGCGCTGCCGATCGAGGAGCTGAACCTCACGGTCCGTTCCTACAACTGCCTCAAGCGCGAGGGCATCCACACCGTGGGTGAGCTCGTGGCCCGCAGCGAGCAGGACCTGCTGGACATCCGTAACTTCGGTGCGAAGTCCATCGAAGAGGTCAAGCAGAAGCTGCACGAGATGACGCTCGCCCTGAAGGACTCCCCGCCCGGGTTCGACCCCAGCGCGGTGGCCGGCGGCGGCTACGACGACGACGACAGCGCGTACGTCGAGACCGAGCAGTACTGATTTTTCTGTAACGGGGATCGAGCGACTCCCCGGCCTGACCCCGGTACCTGATACGGCCGGGGCGGGTTCACTCTCAAGGAGAACGAAATGCCTCAGCCCGCAAAGGGTGCCCGTCTCGGCGGAAGCCCGGCTCACGAGCGGCTGATCCTGGCGAACCTCGCCACCCAGCTGTTCCAGCACGGCCGGATCAAGACCACGGTGGCCAAGGCCAAGCGTCTGCGCCCGCTGGCGGAGCGGCTGATCACCAAGGCGAAGAAGGGCGACATGCACAACCGTCGCCAGGTGCTGACCGTCGTCCGTGACAAGGGTGTCGTCCACCACCTGTTCACGGAGATCGCGCCGACCTTCGCCGAGCGTCCGGGCGGCTACACCCGCATCACGAAGGTCGGCCTCCGTAAGGGCGACGCCGCCCCCATGGCCGTCATCGAGCTGGTGTCCGAGCCGCTGAACACGGTCCGCACCACCAAGGCCCCGGCCGCCACCGAGGCCCCCAAGGCCGAGGAGACCAAGGCCGAGGAGACCGCCGAGGTCACCGAGGAGCCGAAGGCCACCGAGGAGACCGCTGAGGCCACCGAGGCTCCCGCCGAGGAGACCGAGGCCAAGAAGGACAACGCCTGATCTTTCAGGTCCTGTGAACGGGCCCGGCATCCCCTTCTGGGGAGGTGCCGGGCCCGTTCCCGTTTTTCGGGAGGAACATCGTGGTACGGCTGCGCCTGGACCTCGCATATGACGGCACCGACTTCTCCGGCTGGGCGAAGCAGCCGGGCCGGCGGACGGTCCAGGGGGAGATCGAGGAGGCGCTCGGCAAGATCCTCAGGCTCCCCGAGCCGCCGGTCCTGACCGTGGCCGGGCGGACGGACGCGGGGGTGCACGCCCGGGGCCAGGTGGCCCACGTGGATCTGGGGGTCGAGGCGTTCGGCGCGCTGGAGAGCCGGCACGGCCGCCGGGCACCCGCCGCCCGCCCCGCCGAAGCCGGGCCCGCCGCCCGCCCCGCCGAAGCCGGGCCCGCCGTCCGCGCGGCCGAGGCGGGGACCGCCGCCGATGCCGTCCGCGCGGTTGAGGCCGGGGCCGCTGCCGCTCGCGCGGTCGAGTCCGGGCCCGAGGCCGCCCGCCCCGCCGGGGCCGCCGCCGAGATCGGATCCGTCCTTGCCGGGGCCGCCGCCGACGCCGGGTCGCCGGCCGACATGGATGAGCGGCTCTCCAGCCTCCGTAGAAGGCTGGCGGGGGTTCTGCCCCCTGATGTAAGGGTTTATCGCGTTACGGTGGCTCCTAGGGGCTTTGACGCCCGTTTCTCCGCGATGTCGCGCCGGTACGCCTACCGGGTCTCCGACGCGCCCGGCGGGGTGGACCCGCTCCGCCGCCGCGAGGTCATCTGGTACGGCCGGCCGCTCGACGTCGACAGGCTGAACGCGGCCGCGGCCGTCCTGCTGGGCGAGCACGACTTCGCCGCCTTCTGCAAGAAGCGCGAGGGCGCGACCACGATCCGCGAGCTGCAGCGGCTCGACTGGGTCCGGCAGGACGACATCCTCGTCGCGACGGTGGTGGCCGACGCCTTCTGCCACTCGATGGTCCGGGCCCTCGTCGGATCGCTGCTCCCCGTAGGGGAGGGGCGCCTCGCGGTGGACTGGCCCGGCCGGGTGCTGACGCGGGCCGTACGGGATTCCGGGGTGCACGTCGCACCGGCGCACGGCCTCTGCCTTGAGGAAGTGCGATACCCCGAGGCCGGGGAGCTGGCCCGGCGGGCCACGGAGACCCGCCGGGTGCGCACGCTCAGCGCGTGACGGGCGCCTCAGCCGGCCGGGCCGATCGGGCCTCGCCCGCACCCTTCCGGTACGGCCCGCGCCCTCCCGCCCCGGCCGGCTCGGCTGCCTCTCCCGTCAGCTCGTCACCCGGCGCTCGACGACCTTGGCCGTCTGGTCACGGAAGGCGCCGCTGACCTTGCCGAGGCTCTTCTCCTTCGCCGTCGGGGTGTGCCCGTCGCTGAAGGTGGCGTAGCTGAACACGATGTAGCGGCCCCACACCAGCCCGGCCGCGTAGCCGCCCGCGATGTGCACGCGCTCGGCACCGGTCCCCGGGGTGCCCGGCAGGCCACGGAACCACAGGTTGCTGTTCAGGTTCTTGGCCTGGTCGACCTCCACCGCGGACTCCCTGGTGGGCAGCACCGCGATCCCGGTGGTCACGGCGTACTTCCGCTTGCTGTCGACGTATGTGGCCCGCAGCACCCGGCGGCAGTCCTTGCTGCGCAGCGCGCTGGCGAACTTGCCGGCGGCCGCCTTCTGGCACTGCTGGGTGACCTCGGTCTTGACCCGGACGAACGTCGTCCCGGCCAGGGTCACCTTCTTGGTGAAGGCGTCGGCCACGGTCATCTTGCCCGGGTCGGTCTTCTCGGAGTTGAGCATCGTGGTGTTGACCGGCTCCGGTTCGGCCGGGGCCGGATCCTCGGTGGGATCGATGGGCTCCGCGCTGGGGATCGGATCGGCCGCGCTGGCCGCCTTCTTGGCGTTGAACGACTGGTAGGCGAAGAAGGCGCCGGTGCCGATGCCTCCCACCACGACGGTCACCACGGCCGCGATCAGCAAGGTGCCGGCCTTGCTGCGGCGCGGCGGGGCGGGCGGAGGCGGTGCGACCTCCATCACGACCGCCGAGGGCGGGGTGAACGGGCCGCGCAACTCCATGACCCCGGTCGAGGGACCCGACTGCTCGGCCGACGGCGTCGCCGGGGCGGGCGGGATCGACGCCACGATCACCGGTATGCCGCCCGGCGGGGTGTCCTGGTCGCCGGGGGGCGGAGGCAGCGCCGGCATCCCGGACTCGGAGTCCTGTGCCGCCGGAGCGGGGGAGGGCATCGAGGCGTCGGTCACGGATTCGGGGGGTGGCGGGGGCACCTGTGGCATCAGCTCCGGCTGGGAGGCCGGGATCTGCGCGACGGGCGCAGGCCCGGAGGGGGGAGGACCCGGTTCGGCCGGGGTCGCCGGACCGGCGGGATACGGGCCTGCTCCGGGCGGCGTCGGGCCGGAGGGGAAGGCATCGGGTCCGGATGGCGGTGTCGTGGCATGGGCCGGGCGGGGCGCCGGCGCCGGGCTTGAGGCATGGCCCGGTCCGGGGAGCGGTTCCGGGCCTGGGACGTGGCCTGCTCCCGGCGGTGGGGGCGGGCCGAGGACGGGCCCCGGGACGGGGACGTGCGTGTCCGGCCCCGCGGGCTCCTGACGGATCGGTACGGCGGGCTCGGATGTGCGGACGTTGACGGTGTTCTCGTCCGGGCTGTCGGGGAAGGCCGCGGAGGGCGGCCAGACGGCGACGTCACCGGGCTCACCCGGGCGGGGGGCCGTCTCCTCCTGGTCGGACCAGACCGGCTCCCCGGTGGCCGCGGGCCACTGCGGGGCGCCATGGGCGTCCGGTGCGGACGAGGGCCACACCTGCATGCCCGCAGCGGCGGCGGTGAAGGCCGGAGGCGGCTGCCACGGCGGTGCCCCGGGAACGATCGGCGCGGTGGACAGCGGCGGGCTGTCCGGCGACACCGGGGCCGGGGAAACGGAGCCGGACGACGCCGGAGCCTCCCCGGCGGGCGCCGGACCGGGCCACGCCGGCGGTCCCGGTGGCCCCGCGGGAGCGGCGGCTCCCGCCCACGGCGGAGCGGACGGCCCTTCGGGGCCGGGTGTCCCGGTCCAGGGCGCGGGGTGCGACCCGTCGGGCATGGGAGGGGTTGCCCAGGGCGGGCCGGAGGGGCCTTCGGGGCCGGGTGGCCCGGCCCACGGTGTGGTGTGTGGCCCGCCGGGCGTGGGGGGACCGGCCCAGGGCGGGCCGGGAGGTCCGGTGGGGGGAGGGGAGCCGGCCCATGGGGAGAGCCGGGGGTCCGGGCCGGGGGAGTCGGACCATGTCGTCCCCGGTGGCTCCGGAGACGCGGGATGGTCGGGGCGCGGCCCGGGCTGCGGGGAGCCGGGCCATGGGGTGGGGACTTCGTCCTCGGGGTCGGCGAACCAGTCGTAGGGGGCGCCGCCGTCACCGGGAACCGTCCACGGCTGGGCTGTCCCGGGCGCCGGCGCCGGCCACGCCGAGGGGTCGTAGGGCTGATCGTCACCTGTGAGATCGGTCCGGAGCACGGGAGGCGAAGGCTGGCCGAAACTCGGCGGAGGCGTCGCCGGTGCAGCCGAACCCTCGGCTTCGCGTTCGTGCTCGGACCCGGATTCCTGGCCACGCATACGTCGAAGCGTAGCGATAGCCGGAGATCGTCATGCGGGTATGGGCGTTCCTGGCCGTATCGCCCGCCGGTTTTGTGCGGGAAATCGGCCGGATGAACCCTTGCTCAAGGGCGCTTCCCGGTCAGCGAACGGGACTCCAGCGCCGGGGTGACCGTCGCGTCGGTGGCCCCGAAAGCCGCCTGGTTGAGCTTCTTGACCTCGGTCTTCTTCGGCAGGTGCCCGTCCTTGTACTGGAACCAGACCATTACGGCATAGTGCCCGTGGCTCCACCCGCCCGCGAATGCCTCACCCGTGCCGAGAAATTTGGTGACTTTGTCCTTGCCTGGAAGCGCCTTGAGGTATTCCTCCCGCGACTTGCCGGCCCCGACCGAGGCGACCTTGGAGGCCGCCGCCGACGTCTTGAGGTTGGCCACCCCCACGGTTCCGATGATCTTTCCTGAGGCGTCGCGGAAGCTGGCGCGCAGGAACTGGGTGCACTTGCCCGCGGTGAGTGCCTTCTGCAGCTTGCTGCCCACCACGGCGTCCTTGCACTTCTTGTCGAGCCTGCTGGTGGTCATCAGGTAGCTCTGGCCGTCGAACGTCACCTTTCTGCTCCTGAACACCTCCTTCAGCCCGAGCGGGTGGCGGTCGGTCGCCCGGGAGGCGGCGAATCCGAACTTGCCTCCCGGATTGTTGGGGATCGGCGCGTCGGAGGCCCGCGCCGGGGGGCTCGCCGTACCGGACTGCGGGGTCGGGTCGGAGTTGGCGAGCATGGCCAGGCCGATCCCTCCGGCGACCAGCACGCCGAGCCCGCCGGCCGCGATGAAGATCGGCCGCCGGGAGCGCGGGCCCTCGTCGTAGGGGCTCCACATCGCCTGCCTGGGCTGTTCCGGCGGCGCGGCCCGGCGCTCGGGCGGCGCGGGCTGCTGGAGCTGCTCGGGCTGCTGTGCGGGCCGGGGGGGCTGCGGGGGCCCGGCGGCGGCCGTGGCCGTGGGATCGGGGCCGTACGGGCCGCGCCCGTGCGGGGCGGGCTCGAACCAGTGCTCGCCCTGCGCGGGCGGCGACGCGTCAGGCTGGACGTACGGCTGGCGGCGTGGCGGCTCCCCGGGAAAACCCATGCGCCGAGACTAGTCCTGTATCAGAGCCGATTGGCTCAGGAGTAACCGAAGTCCTGCGTCCACCAGGGACCGCCCGGACCTTCCATCGTCCCGACGCCGGTGGCGGTCAGCTTGCAGTTGAGGATGTTGCCCCGGTGGCTGGGGGTCGCCATCCAGCTCCGCACCGTCTCGGCGGCCGTGGCGTAGCCGCGGCCGATGTTCTCCGCGCCTCCGTCGCGGTAGCCGGCGGCCTCCATCCGGTCCCAGGGTGACTCACCGCCGGGGGAGTTGTGGGAGAAGGTGCCGTTCTTCGCCATCTCCTCCGAGTGGGCCCTGGCCGACTTGACCAGCCGCCTGTCGACCCGGAGCGGAGCGCAGCCGTGCCGCCCGCGCTCGATGTTGGTGAGCCGGATGATCCCCCTCTCCATCGGGGTCAGGGGGGTGGAGACGGCGGGGCTGTCCTCTCCTCCCTCCCCGTTGAGGACGTAGCGGGAGTCGTCGTCGCCGAAGTCGTCGATCGAGTCGTGAGGGGCCCTGGTGGCGCGCGGCGTGGGCTGCGGCAGGGTCGTCACGGGGGTGGCGGAGGGGCGGACGACCCGGGAGAGCGGGGCGCGATGGCCGTCACGCCCGCCGGCGGTCGTGGCGGTGGGGGTGGGCTTCGCCGGCCCGGCGTTGTTCAGGTAGATCTGGCTCGGGGTCTCCTCGTCGCGGCTTCCCCGGCCGATGAGGAATCCGAGCAGCAGCACCGTCATCAGACACGCGAACAGTCCCATGCGGCGCAGGCTGGTCCGCTGGGTATGGCGGGGGTGAAGGGGCTGCCACATACCGCTGTTAAAGATAGAGATGTTTGCATTGTGGAAGAAGAGAATGTCGAGAACGTGTCGGAACCGTTCTGTGAAGGCTGAGTGCGTCGATTCCCGACCAGTGTCCCGGCGCCGGTAGACTGCCCAGGGACACCGGCGAAGAGTCGCGTCTTTTTGACCCATGCTCGTCCGCGCCGGTATCCTGCTAGTTCGTTGTGTGCGAATTGGTCTCCTCTGCAGACCGATGCGCGGCGCGTCCGGCGTCATCTCCTCGGTCCTAGGGAGACGGAAGGTCCGGGCTGTCGTGTGCCCGCACCTACCGACCACGTTGCTGTCACTTCCGACAGCGCCGAAGACGCGAGCAAAGAAGGCATACGACCGTGCGCACGTACACACCCAAGCCTGCCGAAGTCGAGCGTCAGTGGCACATCATCGACGCCACCGACATCGTGCTTGGCCGGCTGGCCAGCCACGTCGCGATCCTGCTTCGCGGTAAGCACAAGCCGACCTTCGCCAACCACGTCGACACCGGTGACTTCGTCATCATCATCAACGCCGACAAGGTCGCGCTGACCGGCAACAAGCTCGAGCAGAAGAAGGCGTACCGTCACTCGGGCTACCCCGGCGGTCTGCGTTCCGTGACCTACGGTGAGCTCATGGAGAAGCGTCCCGACCGTGCCGTCGAGAAGGCCGTCAAGGGCATGCTTCCCAAGAACGCCCTGGGCCGGAAGATGATCAAGAAGCTCAAGGTCTACGCCGGCTCCGAGCACCCGCACCAGGCACAGCAGCCGGTGCCCTTCGAGCTCACCCAGATCGCCCAGTAGTCGCTAGCTGCTTATCGCCAGCAGCGTTGGCCTACGGCCGACGCCGAGTAGGAAAGTTAGAGGAGAACCGTGGCTGAGTCCACCGGTGTCGAGACGCCCATCGAGGGCGAGCAGGAGTACTCCCCGGAGGAGTTCCCCTCCGAGTACACCTCCGAGTCCACTGTCAGCGGCGAGGCCGCCGTCCGTAAGCCCATCACGACGGGCAACTCCTACGGCACCGGCCGTCGCAAGGAGTCCGTCGCCCGCGTGCGCATCGTGCCGGGCACCGGCAAGTGGACGATCAACGGTCGCCCGCTCGACGGCTACTTCCCGAACAAGGTCCACCAGCAGATCGTCAACGAGCCCTTCGTGGTTCTCGGCGCCGAGGACCAGTTCGACGTCATCGCCCGCATCAACGGCGGCGGCGTGACCGGCCAGGCCGGCGCCCTGCGCATGGGCCTCGCCCGCGCGCTGGCGATCCTGGACGTCGAGGTCAACCGCGCCCCGCTGAAGAAGGCCGGCTTCCTGACCCGTGACGCCCGCGCCACCGAGCGCAAGAAGTACGGCCTCAAGAAGGCTCGCAAGGCTCCGCAGTACAGCAAGCGTTAAGTTGGGGCGCCTTTTCGGCACCGACGGGGTACGTGGGGTCGCTGGTCGCGACCTCACGGCCGAGCTCGCCATGGACCTGTCCGTGGCCGCGGCTCATGTCCTCGGCGATGCCGGGGCGTTCAATGCCAGCGTCGGGCGGCAAGGCCGTCCCGTCGCCGTCGTAGGCCGGGACCCTCGGGCTTCAGGAGAATTCCTGGAGGCCGCTGTGGTCGCCGGCCTTGCGTCGTCTGGCGTGGATGTTCTCCGGCTCGGCGTGCTGCCCACCCCGGCGGTCGCTTACCTCACCACGGCTCTCGGAGCCGACATGGGCGTGATGATCTCCGCCTCCCACAATCCCGCCCCGGACAACGGGATCAAGTTCCTCACCCGCGGCGGCTACAAGCTGCCCGATGCGGTGGAGAACGAGATCGAGCAACGGGTCGGCGAGAAGTGGGAGCGCCCTGTCGGCGCTTCGGTCGGTCGCGTGCGCGAAGCGCACGGCGAGGCCGACCGTTACGTGTCCCACGTGCTGTCCACCGTCTCCGGCCGTCTGGACGGCCTGAACGTGGTCATCGACTGCGCCCACGGTGCCGCCCACATGGTGGCCCCCGAGGCGTTGACCAGGGCCGGGGCGACGGTTGAGACCATCGGGGCCCGCCCCGACGGGCTCAACATCAACGCCGGCGTGGGCTCCACCCACCTCGACAAACTCCAGCAGATCGTCATCTCCCGCAACGCGGACGTCGGGATCGCCTACGACGGGGACGCCGACCGCTGCCTGGCGGTCTCGCACACCGGCGAGGTGGTCGACGGCGACCAGATCATGGCCGTGCTCGCCATGGCGATGCACGCCGAGGGGAAGCTGGCGGGGGACACCGTGGTCGCCACGGTCATGTCCAACCTGGGCTTCAAGATCGCGATGAAGAACGCGGGCATCGACGTGGTCGAGACCGCCGTGGGTGACCGCTACGTGCTGGAGGCCATGAAGGCCGGCGGCTACAACCTCGGCGGCGAGCAGTCCGGCCACGTCCTCATGCTCGATCACGCCACCACCGGAGACGGTCTGCTGACCTCGCTCCAGCTGCTGGCGGTCATGGCCCGTGAGGGCAGGTCACTGGCGGAGCTGGCGTCGGTGATGACCCGGCTGCCGCAGGTCCTGATCAACGTCAAGGGCGTGGATCGGGCAAAGGCCTCGATTCCGGAGCTGTCCACCGCGGTCGCGGCGGCGGAGGCGGAGCTGGGGGAGACCGGCCGGGTGCTGATCCGGCCGAGCGGCACCGAGCCGATGATCCGCGTCATGGTCGAGGCCGCCTCGGCGGAGCAGGCCGAGCTGATGGCGGGCCGTCTGGCGGACGTCGTCCGTACGGCCTGCGTCTGAACGCGGCCGTGACCCTCGCCCGGCGTGCTCCACGCGCGCCGGGCGGGGGCGGGGCCGGCTGGAGCGCGCCGGTCCGGTGACGGCGGCGGCCGGACTCCGGCCGCGGGCCCATCGTCGTCCCCGCGCGCACGGAGCCCGACGGCCCGGTCGCGGGGTTCCGGTCGCGGGTCCAGCGCCATCCCCGCACACGTGAAGTACATTGATCGGTCAAGGTGCGGAGCAGGGGAGCCGGCTGCCGGTCCCCGCCTCACCTCGGCCCGCGGAGGCGCAGGGGCGCGCCCACTATGGCGGATGGCCGGAGCGCGGTGCCATTCGGGCGGGTTGAGAGCGCATTGCCCTTACTTCTGCCGTAGCGCCACGGCCCTGATCGCCGCCCGGACCGTGCCCGGCGAAATGCCTCATCTGACGCCACGCCGACACTTCTCCTTCATTGACACTCCAAGTAGTTGATCAGACACTCTGAGTGTTTGCGGCGGAGCTCCCTTTCGGGGAGGCCGCCGGCGGACAGAAGTGAGGCTCCCTTCCAGGGGATGCCGCTGGCGAACAGATGAGGGACGAATGCTGGCATCCTGCAGAGTTCGACGGGTGCATTCCAGAGGGCCCGCACCGGGAGGCGGGCCCGTGGTCATGACGGGTTCCACGGCCACGACGGGCGCGCGGAGGGCCGTGAACCGCTCGGCCGCCCAGCCGCGTGGCGGGCCCGGTGACGGTTCCGGGGCCGGGACCCCGTCCGGCGTACGGCCCGTCCGTCCGGCGTACGGCCCGTCCGTCCGGCTCCGGCCACAGCCGGGTACGCCACGCCCGCACTGTAGGACGCGTCCCGCCGGGGAGCGCGCCCGCGCCGGGCGGCGTCAACGGTGATCCGTCGCAGTGCCCCGCTCTCGAGGGAACTCGCAGGTGGAACGTCGCCACCATCACGATCAATCGAGGGATTGGCGTTCCTTTGTCCATCGCTGTCCCCGTCCCCGCCTGTGACTTGGCCGAGGTGACGGACCCGCAGGCGCCCCGTTCCTTCATCGGCCGGTCCCGGCCGCCGTCGCGAAGCTCGTGCGGGCCGTTCCGGCGCGCCGGGAGTGCCGCATGAGCGAGTGGCCGGGCGTCCGGGCGGGCACGCGCCCCGGACGGCGGGGCCGGGATGTCGTCGGCGCGGTGGCATGGACGCCCCGCCACAGAAGAAGGGTCGCCCGGATCATGGCCCTGGCCCTGACCGGTTCGGCGCTGACCGGCACGCAGGCAGCCGCCGCCGCGGCGGCCGGCACGCTCCTGTTCAGCCAGCCCTTCCGCAACAACACGGCCAACGGGACCGGCGCCGTGGTGCTGCCCGCGCTGCCCAGCGGCACGGGCACGACGAACTTCGCGTGCCTGACCGCCTCCGGTAACACCAGCACCGGCGTCCTGCGCAGCTGCACCACCAGCACGGACAGCGCGGGCTCCGGCAAGCTGCGCCTCACGAACGCGACGACCAGCAAGGCGGGCGGCGTCTTCAGCGCCACCAGCGTGCCCACCTCCCAGGGCCTCGACGTCACGTTCAACACCTACCAGTACGGCGGAGGCGGCGCCGACGGCATCACCTTCGTGCTGGCGGCGGTCGACCCGGCCAACCCCCAGTCCCCGGCCAACATCGGCCAGCTCGGCGGTGCGCTGGGCTACTCCGCGAACGGCGGTTCTCCCGGCCTGGCCTACGGCTACCTCGGCATCGGCTTCGACGTGTACGGAAACTTCAGCAACAGCACCTACCAGGGGAGCGGCTGCACGAACCCCGCCTACATCGGGACGGGCAGCGTCCGGGTGCCCGGCCAGGTCCTCGTCCGCGGGCCGGGGAACGGCACCGTCGGATACTGCGCGCTCAACAGCACGGCCACCTCGACCAGCTCCAGCGCCCTCGCCCTGCGGGCGAGCGCCCGTACGGCCGTCCCGGTCCAGATCGGCATCAACCCCACCAGCTCGGTCCTCACCACCGCCGCCGGCCTGGCGGTCCCGGCCAACAGCTACCGGATGGTGGTCACCCTGGTGGGCGGTGCGACCAGGACGCTGACCGGTACCCTCCCCTCGGTCACCTCGGGCCTCTACCCGTCGAGCTGGCTGAACGCCAGCGGGATCCCCCGGCAGCTGGCGTTCGGCTGGGTGGCCTCCACCGGAGGCGTGACCGACTTCCACGAGATCGACGAGGCCGCGGTCTCCACGATCAGCGCCGTCCCCGAGCTGACGGTCGCGCAGACCGGCTACATTGCCTCGACGCTGGCGCCGGGCGACCCCGTGACCTACAACGTCGTCGCCGGCGTCGCCGCGGGCCTCCCGGAGACCTCCCCGGTCTCGATCACCCAGACCATGCCGGCCGGGACGGTGCCCGTGGGCGCCTACGGGACGGGATGGGTCTGCGACGCCCCGTCCGGGCGCTCCATAACCTGCACCAACGGCAACGGCCCGTTCGCGGCCGGGGCGGCGCTGCCGGCGCTCACCGTGGTGGGCATCGTCACCGGGGGCAACGTCACGCCGGCGCTGGTCCAGAGCGCGACCGTGGCCACGGCCTCGTCGATCGACGCCAGCCCCGCCTACTCGTCGTCGACGACCGCCGGCACGCTCCCGGCCGCACCGGGCGGCATCGCCGTGAGCCCGGCACTGGGCTCGATCGCCGGCGGCAACACCGTGACCGTGAGCGGCACGAACATCTCCAACGCCACCGCCGTCGAGATCGGCACCACCGCCCAGCAGGAGGCGGGCACCCCGGTCGTCCTGCTGCCCTGCGCGGCCGGGGTCACCACCGGCTGCTTCACGATCAACGCCAACGGCACGCTGACCATCCCCTCCATGCCCGCCAGGGCCACCAACGGCGCGGTGAACATCAACATCGTCACCCGCGGACTGGACGCGGCGGCCACCTACACCTACGTCGCCAGCCCCGGCACGCCCACCACGCCCACGGCCGTGGCCGGGGTGACCAGCGCGACGGTGAGCTGGACGGCGCCGGCGGGCAACGGCGGCGCCATCACCGGCTACATCGTGACCCCGTACCGGAACGGCGTGGCCCAGACCCCGGTGAGCTTCGACGCCTCGGCCACCAGCAGGACGCTTACCGGGCTGACCGCCGACGTGCCGTACACCTTCACCGTCGCCGCGGTGAACGCGATCGGCACCGGCTCGGCCGGCCCGGCCTCCAACCCGGTCGTCCCCTACAACGTCCCCGGCCGGCCCGTCATCACCGCGGCCACCGCCGGAACCTCCTCCGCCACCCTCACCTGGACGGCGCCGGCGGGCAACGGCAGCGCCATCACCGGCTACGTCGTCACGCCCTACGTCAACGGCGTCGCGCAGCCCACCCAGACGTTCAACAGCGCCGCGACCACCCAGAGCGTCACCGGACTGACCCCGGGGACCGCGTACACGTTCACCGTGACCGCGGTGAACGCGGCCGGCCCCGGCCAGCCGTCCGAGCCCTCGGCCACCGCCACCCCCAACTCCCCACCCGCGTTCACCTTCCCCGCGCCGCCGGCCGGAGAGGTGGGGGCCGCCTACAGCGTCCCGCTGACGGTCAGCGCCGGCACGGCGCCGTACACGTGGTCGGTCGGCGCGGGCAGCCTGCCGCCGGGCCTGACCCTGAACGCCTCCACCGGCGTGCTGTCGGGCACCCCGACCGCGGCGGGCGGCTACTCCTTCACCGCCCGGGTCACGGATGCCGGCAATGTGAGCACCACCCGGGAGGTCACCCTGGTCATCGCGCCGAGACCCGCGTTCACCTTCCCCGCGCCGCCGGGCGGCGAGGTGGGCGTCGCCTACAGCGTCCCGCTGACGGTCAGCGGTGGCACGGCGCCGTACACGTGGTCGGTCGGCGCGGGCAGTCTGCCGCCGGGCCTGACCCTGAACGCCTCCACCGGCGTGCTGTCGGGCACGCCGACCGCGGCGGGCGGCTACTCCTTCACGGTGAAGGTGCTCGACGCCCAGAACCAGAGCGACACCACGGCGGTGAGCCTGACGATCGTGCCGCAGCCGGCGTTCACCTTCCCCGCGCCGCCGGCCGCGCAGGTGGGGGTGACCTACAGCGTCCCGCTGACGGTCAGCGGCGGCACGGCGCCGTACACGTGGTCGGTCGGCGCGGGCAGTCTGCCGCCGGGCCTGACCCTGAACGCCTCCACCGGAGAGCTGTCGGGCACCCCGGCCGCGACGGGCAGCCACCCGGTCACCTTCCGGGCGGTCGACGCGAACGGCCAGGCCACCACCAGGGCGGTGACGCTGGTCGTCACGTCCGGGCCCCTGGTCGTCGTCAAGACGGCCAGCGCCTCCTCGGCGGTCGCCGGCGGCACGGTCGGCTACACGATCACCGTGAACAACACCGGGCCGAGCGCCTTCACCGGTGTGACGGTGAACGACGCGCTGGCGGGGATACTGGACGACGCGGCCTACAACGGCGACGCGGCCGCCACCGCCGGCGCGGTCTCCTTCGCCGCCCAGACCCTGACCTGGACCGGCGACGTGGCCGCCGGCACGACCGTGACCATCACCTACTCGATCACGGTGAACAGCCCCGGCACCGGCAACAAGGTGCTGGCCAACGCGGTGACCTCACCGACGGTCGGCAGCACCTGCCCGGCCGGCGGCGGCGACCCCCGATGCTCCGCCACGGTGACCGTCGCCGGGCTGTCCATCGTCAAGACCGCCGACGTCACGACGGCGACACCCGGCGGGACGGTCCGCTTCACCGTCACGGCCACCAACAACGGCCAGACCCCGTACACCGGGGCGACCTTCGGCGACGCCCTGGCGGGCGTGCTGGACGACGCGGTCTACAACGGCAACGCGACCGCGACCAGCGGCAGCCTGTCGTTCAGCGGCTCCACCCTGACCTGGACCGGGAACCTCGCGGTCGGCGCGAGCACCACCGTCACCTACACGGTGACGGTGCGCAACCCCGACCCCGGAGACCGCAGCCTCGCGGGCACGGTCCTGTCCGGCACCCCGGGAAGCACCTGCCCGCAGGGGAACCCCGGCCCGCAGTGCACCGCCGTGGTCACCGTCCTGGTCCCGGCCCTGGCGATCACCAGCAGCGCGGACGCCACCACCACGACCCCCGGATCGGTCGTGCGCTACACCTTCACGGCCTCCAACACCGGGCAGACGCCGTACGCCGGGACGAGTTTCACCACCTCTCTGGTGGGCGCGCTGGACGACGCCGCGTTCAACGGCGATCTCGCCGCGACGTCGGGCAGCGCCGTCCTCAACCCCGACGGCACCATCACGTGGACCGGAGACCTGGCCGTCGGCGCGGCGGTCACGGTCACCGGCTCGGTCACGGTGAAATCCCCCGACAACGGAGACAGGGTCCTGAGGACCTCCGTCACCTCCGGCGCGCCGGGCAGCACCTGCCCGGTGGGAAACCAGTCACCCGCGTGCCTCACCGGCGTCTCGGTCCTGGTCCCCGGTCTGACGATCACCAAGACGGCCGACGTGTCGGCCACGACCCCCGGATCGGTCGTGCGCCACACGATCGCGGTCACCAACTCCGGGCAGACGCCGTACACCGCCGCGACGGTCGCCGACGCGCTGGCCGGGGTGCTGGACGACGCGACCTACAACGCGGACGCCGCCGCGACCAGCGGTTCGGTCGGCTACGCCGGCTCCACGCTGACCTGGGTCGGCGACCTGGACGTCGGGGCGAGCGCCACGATCACCTACTCCGTCACCGTGCGCGACCCCGATCCCGGTGACATGACGCTCACCGGCACGGTCTCCTCGCCGACCACCGGCAGCAACTGTCCCGCCGGGAGCGGCGACTCCCGGTGCGCCGGCAGCGTGACGGTCCTCGTCCCGCAGCTGACGATCACCACCGCGACCGGCGGGGCCACCACGACCCCGGGTGCCGTCGTGCCGTACACCGTCACGCTCGCCAACACCGGGCAGACCCCGTACACGGGCGCCGGCGCCAGGTTCGTCATCGCCGACGTGCTCGACGACGCGACCTACAACGGCGACCTCACCACGGACGCGGGCAGCCTCAGCGTGGCCCCGGACGGCGCGATCCTGTGGGCCGGGGACATCGCGGCCGGCGCGACGGTCACCATCACCGGCTCGGTCACCGTGCACGCCCCCGTCACCGGCGACAAGGTGCTGAGGACCTCCGTCACCTCCGCCGCGCCCGGCAGCACCTGCCCGGTCATCGGCGCGACGTCGCCCGGCTGCTTCACCGTGGTCACCGTCCTGGTCCCGGCCCTGACGATCACGAACACCGCCGACACCCAGTCGGCCACACCGGGAGACACGGTCACCTACACGATCACGGTCGCCAACACGGGAGAGACCCCCTACACCGGTGCCCGGGTGACCGAGTCGCTGACCCGGGTGCTGGACGACGCGGTCTACAACGGCGACGCGGCCGCGACGACCGGTACGGTCACCTTCGCCGGGACGGATCTGAGCTGGAGCGGTGACCTGGCGGTCGGCGCGAGCGCCACGATCACCTACTCCGTCACCGTGCGCGACCCCGATCCCGGCGACCGGCAGATCGCCGCCGTCGTGATCTCGCCCACCCAGGGCGGCAACTGCCCCGCCGGCGGCACCGACCCCCGGTGCGCCGCGGCGGTGGCCGTCCTCGTACCGGAGCTGACCATCTCCAAGAGCGCGGACGCGACGACGGCGGCACCCGGGTCCACCGTCCAGTACACGGTCACCGTCACCGACTCCGGGCAGACGCCGTACACCGGTGCCACCGTCACCGACCTGCTGGCCGGGGTGCTGGACGACGCGGTCTACAACGGCGACGCGGCCGCGACGACCGGCACCGTCGGCGTCGCCGGGACGGACCTGAGCTGGAGCGGTGACCTGGCGGTCGGGGCGAGCGCCACGATCACCTACTCCGTCACCGTGCGCGACCCCGACCCCGGCGACGCGCTGCTGACGAGCACCGCCGTCTCGCCGGCGCGGGGGAGCAACTGCCAGGCCGGGAGCACCGACCCCCGGTGCACCGTCTCGGTGCCGGTGGCGCGCCTCGTGCTGGAGCAGGGCTACACCCGGACCGGTGCGGCACCCGGCTCCGTGGTCCGCCTCAACGCCACCTTCACCAACACCGGGCAGGTGCCCTACACGGGGATCAGGGTCTTCAGCGCCAGCGGCGACACCGTCGACGACGCCATCCCCAACGGCGACCAGGTCGCCGACTCCGGCACGCTCGTCCTCGACGCCCAGGGCATCACCTGGACCGGCAACATCCCCGTCGGGGGCGTCGTCAACATCACCGGCACCCTGACGCTCAAGAACCCGCCCACGGGCGACCGGACCCTCACCGGCACGCTGGTCTCCGAGGCGCCGGGCACCACCTGCCCCCCGGGCGGCTCCGACCCCCGCTGCACGTCCCGCCTCGACGTGCTCGTCCCCGGTCTGACGATCACCAAGGCCGCCGACACCGCGGCCACGGTCCAGGGCGGCACCGTCGGATACACGGTCACCGTCACCAACTCGGGGCAGACGCCGTACACGGGGGCGGCGTTCACCGACGCGCTGGCCGGGGTGCTGGACGACGCGGTCTACAACGGTGACGCGGCCGCGACGACCGGTACTGTCGGCGTCGCCGGGACGGATCTGAGCTGGAGCGGTGACCTGGCGGTCGGGGCGAGCGCCACGATCACCTACTCCGTCACCGTGCGCGCCCCCGACCCCGGCGACAGAAGCCTGACCGGCACCGTCTCCTCGCCCACCACCGGCAACAACTGCGCCCCGGCGAGCGGCGACCCGCGATGCACCAGCAGCGTGATCGTCCTCATCCCCGCCCTGACGATCACCAAGAGCGTCACTCCCACGACGGCGGTGCCGGGAAGCACACTCACCTACACGATCACGGCGGCCAACACCGGGCAGCTCCCGTACACGGGGGCGGCGTTCACCGACGCGCTGGCCGGGGTGCTGGACGACGCGGTCTACAACGGCGACGCGGCCGCGACGACCGGTACGGTCACCTTCGCCGGGACGGATCTGAGCTGGAGCGGTGACCTGGCGGTCGGCGCGAGCGCCACGATCACCTACACGGTCACCGTCGACAACCCGGTGACCGGCGACAGGAACCTGGCGAGCACGATCACCTCCGCCACCCCCGGCACCACCTGCCCCGCCGGAGGGACCGACCCGCGCTGCGGCACCGGCGTCCCGGTCACCCAGGCCACCACGCTGACGTTCGACAAGTCCGCGGACACCCGATCGGTCGCGCAGGGCGAGGTGGTCACCTACACCATCACGATCAGCAACAGCGGGCTGATCCCTTACAACGGCGCGGCGTTCACCGACTCGCTCGCCGGGGTGCTGGACGACGCCGCCTACAACGGCGACGCCGCGGCCGGCACGGGCCTCGTCAGCGTCGCCGGCCCGCTCCTGAGCTGGACCGGGAACGTCCCGGCGAACGGATCGACCACGGTCACCTACTCGGTGACGGCCGGCACCCCGGGCACCGGCGACGACATCCTCACCAGCACCCTGGTGTCGCCGTCCCCGGGCGGCAACTGCGAGGCGGGCGGCGGCGACCCGCGCTGCGCGGCCACGGTGACCGTGGCCAGGCTGTCCATCGTGACCACGGCCGACGCGCCGACCACGGAACCGGGCGACGTGGTGCGCTACACCACGGTGATGACCAACACCGGGCAGACGCCGTACAACGGGACCAGCGTCCTGTTCAACGGATACGGCGGCCTCGACGACGCCGTCCCCGGCGGCGACCAGGTCGCCACCTCCGGGTCGCTGTCGCTGGGCCTCGACGGGCTGACCTGGACCGGGAGCATTCCCGTGGGGGGCAGCGTGACGCTGACCGGTAGCGTCACGGTGAACAACCCCGACCTGGGCGACAGGGTGATCCCCCTCACCGTGGTCTCCGCGGCGCAGGGCAGCACCTGCCCCGTGGCCACCGCTCCCGGCTGCACCGTCATCGTCAACGTGCTGATCCCCGAACTGACGATCACCAAGGCCGCCGACCGGAACGCCGCCGTCCCCGGCGGCGCCGTGGCCTACACGATCACGATCGCCAACACCGGGCAGACCCCGTACACCGGGGCGACCGCCACCGACTCGCTCGCCGGCCTGCTGGACGACGCCGCCTACAACGGCGACGCGGCCGCGACGACCGGCACGGTCGGCTTCGCCGGCCAGACCCTGACCTGGAGCGGCGACCTGGCGGTGGGCGCGACCGCGACCGTCACCTACTCGGCCACCGCCGACACCCCGGACGTGGGCGACAAGCTCCTGACCAACTCCGTCGTGTCCACCGAGGCAGGCAGCACCTGCCCGCCCGCCAGCGCGAACGCGGCGTGCAGCGCGAGGGTCGTGGTCCTCACCCCCGCGCTGACCATCGTGAAGACCGCCGACAGGGCATCGGCCACGCCCGGGGACACGGTCACCTACACGGTGAACGTCACCAACACCGGGCAGGTCCCCTTCGCGGCGGCGGACTTCGCCGACGCGCTGGCCGGGGTGCTGGACGACGCGGTCTACAACGGCGACGCGACCGCGACGACCGGTACGGTCACCTTCGCCGGGCAGGCCCTCGGCTGGACCGGAGGCCTGGCCCCCGGCCAGGGGGCCACCGTCACCTACAGCGTCACGACCGGCAGTCCGGGCACCGGCGACCAGCGGCTGACCGGCGAGGTCACCTCCACCACCGCGGGCACCACCTGCCCGGCCGGCGGCACCGACACCCGCTGCTCCAACACGGTCCTGATCTCCAGGATCACGATCACGGCCTCGGCGGACGTCGCCACGGCCATCCCGACCGGGGTGGTCCACCACACGGTCACGATCGCGAACACCGGGCAGACGCCGTACGGCAGCGCCGTCGTGGACGGCCTGCTCGCCGACGTCTTCGACGACGCCGCCTACAACGGCGACGGGACGGCCTCGGCGGGCAACCTCACCTTCGTGCCCGGGAGCGGCCAGGCCAGATGGGAGGGCCCGCTCGCGGTCGGCGACACCGTCACCGTCACCTTCTCGGTGACGGTACGGAACCCGGACCCCGGCGACAAGGTCATGAACGCCGTCATGACCTCCGGCACCCCGGGGAACAACTGCCCAGCCGGGAGCCCCGCCCCGGCCTGCGCCTCGGCGGTGACCGTGCTGACCCCGGTCCTGGCCGTCTCCAAGAGCGCGGACAGGAGCACGGTCACGCCCGGCGGCACGATCGCCTACACGATCACGGTCGCCAACACCGGCCAGGCGCCGTACACCGGGGCGACGGTGACCGACCGGCTCACGCGGGTGCTCCCGGACGCCGTATACAACGGCGACGCGGCCGCCACGGCCGGCACGGTCACCTTCGCCGGCTCCGACCTGACCTGGACCGGTGACCTCGCGGCCGGCGCGAGCGCCACGATCACCTACACGGTCACCGTGCGCGACCCCGATCCTGGCGACAAGCAGATCGTCAACAGGGCCTTCTCCGACACCCTGGGCAGCACCTGCCCGTCCACCGGGTCCGTTCCGGCCTGCACGACGCTCGTCACCGTGCTCGTCCCGGCCCTGAGGATCGTCAAGGCCGCCAACACCGTCGTCGCCACCCCAGGCGAGACGGTCGGCTACACGGTCACGGTCACCAACACCGGGCAGACGCCGTACACCGGGGCGACCGTCGCCGACGCGCTGGCCGGGGTGCTGGACGACGCGGTCTACAACGGCGACGCGGTCGCGACGAGCGGCACGGTCACCTTCGCCGGCTCCGACCTGACCTGGACCGGCGACCTCGCGGCCGGGGCGTCGGCGACCGTCGACTACTCGGTCACCGTCGACATCCCCGACACCGGCGACAGGCTGCTCACCGGCGCCGCCACGTCGAACGCGCCCGGCAGCACCTGCCCGGCGGGCACCACGGACCCGGCGTGCGTCTCGACGGTCACCGTCCTGATCCCCGGCCTGGCCGTCTCCACCGTCGCCGACCGGGCGACCACGACCCCCGGCGGCACCGCGCGGTACACGGTCACGATCGCCAACACCGGCCAGACCGCCTACAGCGGCATCAGCGTCAGCGACGTGCTGACGGAGGTGCTGGACGACGCCGCCTACAACGGCGACGCCACCGCCACGGCGGGCACCGTCGTGTTCAGCGGTCCCGTCCTGACCTGGACCGGCGACCTGGCGACAGGCGAGACGGTGACCGTCGCCTACACCGTGACCGTCGCCGATCCCGACACCGGGGACAAGGTCATGACCGGTACCGTCGCCTCGTCGGCACCGGGCAGTACCTGCCCGGTGGGCTCCACCGCGCCCGCCTGCGGCGCGACCGTCACCGTGCTGATCCCCGCCCTGGACATCGTCAAGACCGCCGGCGCGCCGGCCACCGTCCCCGGAGGCACGGTCGGCTACACGATCACGGTCACCAACTCCGGGCAGACGCCGTACACCGGGGCGAGCGTCGCCGACTCACTGCAGGGCCTGCTGGACGACGCCGCCTACAACGGGGACGCCGCCGCCACCACCGGGGTGCTCGCCTACGCGGAGCCGGTGCTGACCTGGACCGGCGACCTGGCGGTCGGCGCGAGCGCCACGATCACCTACTCCATCACGGCGAACGGCACCGCCACCGGTGACAAGACCCTCACCAACGTCGTCACCTCGGACGCTCCGGGAAGCACCTGCCCCGCCCAGGGCACCGCCCCGGCGTGCTCCACGCTCGTACGCCTGCTCGTGCCGGAGTTGACGATCGTCAGGAGCGCCGACCGGGCGACCGTCGTCGCGGGCGGCACCGTCCGCTACACGATCACGGTCACCAACACCGGCGAGACCGGCTACCCCGGCGCCACGGTCACGGACCGGCTGGCGGGGGCGCTGGACGACGCGGTCCACAACGGCGACGCCGTCGCCACCACCGGGGTGCTCGCCTACGCCGAACCGGAGCTGACCTGGACCGGCGACCTCGCGGTCGGCGCCACGGTGACGATCACCTACTCGGTCGCCGTGGCCTACCCGGCCCGGGGTGACCGGCTCCTGTCCGGGACCGTCGTCTCCGCCGTACCCGGTTCGACCTGCCCGGCGGGCGGGACCGACCCGCGCTGCACGGCGACGGCGACCGTCCTGGTCCCGGCGCTCGGCATCACCAAGACCGCGGACACCGGCGGCGAGGTCGTCGCGGGCGGCACCCTCCGCTACACGGTCGTCGTCACCAACACCGGTGAGGCGCCCTACGACGCCGCCACGGTCACGGACCGGCTGGCGGGAGTGCTGGATGACGCGGTCTACAACGGCGACGCCGTCGCCACCACCGGCGTCCTGGCCTACGCCGAACCGGAGCTGACCTGGACGGGCGCGCTACCCGTGGACGCCAGCGCCGTCGTCACCTTCAGCGTCACCGTCGCCGACCCGGCCACCGGGAACGCCGAACTGGACAACCAGGTCACCTCGACGACCACCGGCAGCACCTGCCCGGCCGGTGGGACCGACCCGCGCTGCTCCGTCGTGACCTCCGTGGCAGCCACGAGCATGACCCTGACCGGCGCGACCGAGGACTTCACACTGACCGGCCCGCCGAACACGACCGTGCGGGGCGAGGACGTGGTCACGATGACGGTCGTCACCAACAGCGTCGACGGCTACACCGTCACCGCGCGGGCGGCCGCGGCCGAGCTCTCCCCGGCGCAGCCCGGCGTGACCGTCGGCATCCCCGTCGCCAACCTGCGCGTGCGCGAGCACGGCACCTCGACCTTCCGGTCCCTGTCCACCACCGACCCGGTGCTCGTGTACGACAAGCCGCTCCCGTCGGCACCGGGCGGGGACGGCATCAGCAACGACTACGAGGTCGACATCCCATTTGTCCCGACCGGCCGCTACACGGTGACGATCGACTACGTCGCGACGGCCAGATGACGTGCCACCGGGGGCGCAGACGACGTCCCCCCGCACGCACCCGAGTCCATGAGTCCCGAATCCAGAGTTCATGAGCCGAATCCATGAGTGACCCGAAGGAGAAACCATGGCAGAGACCCGTTCCCCCGGCACCGCGCGGCGTGCCGCCGCCGTCTGCGGAGCCGGCGCGGCCCTGTTCCTCGCCCTTGCCGCACCCGCGGCGGCGTCCCCGCACAAGCCGCGCCCGCACGAGGAGGGCGGGAAGAAGGCCGCGGAGCCGGCCCCCACGCTGAGCATCAGCGTCGACAACGGCCGCACCAGCGCCAAGGAGGGAGACAGGCTCAGCTACACCGTGACCGTCCGCAACATCGGCACGACCGACGCGAGCGACCTCCGTCTCACCCAGAGCCTGCCGGCCGGGCTGAAACTCGTCTCGGCCGACCGCGACGGCAAGGCGAAGGCGGGGCATGTCACCTGGACCGTCGACCTGAAGGCCGGCAGGAACGCCACCTTCCACACCACCGCCGTGGTGCAGGCCACGCCGGACGACCTGCTGCGCCTGGCCACCGTCGCCTGCGCGAGCGCCGAGACGGACGACAAGCCGATCGTCTGCGCCACCCACTCCGACCAGCTGCCGGCCGGCGCCGCGGTGGCCGACGCCGCCCGGCCGTCCGCCACGCCCGCGCCCGCCCGCCCGTGGTACGTCCTCGCGGGGGCCGGCCTGCTGGTCCTGATGGTGTTCGGGCTGTGGACCGGTCGCCTCACGAAGCTCGGCGACCGCCCGCGGCGCTCGCCCTCCTGACGCTCCGAGCCCCCGTGTACGGCCCGCACCCCGGTGCGGGCCGTACACGTTGTTCAGGAATGGGACCGAAGCTGTGTGTCCAGGGTCCAGATGCCGACCTCCACGTTGACGACCCTGGTGCGGTAGAGCTCCCGTTCGGCCAGGATGCAGAGGTCTCCCAGACCCAGCTTGGCCATCACGTGGTCGGAGAACGGTGTCCCGGTCCCGGCTCCCGCAAGCAGCGAGTGGAGGAAGTCCTCGCCCCACTCGACGGTGTGGAGCACCCAGGGAGCTCGGCCGGTGATGACGAGTTCGAGGAGGGCGTGCAGCTTGTCGGCACGGTCCCTGCGGACCCTGCCGTCGGAGAGCTGGGCGATGTGATTACCGGTCTCGATGACGGCGGTGATGGGCAGGATGAGATCACACTCCTGCCTTTTCTCCTTCAGTTCTCGGGCGACCGCCTCGTAGTCCTGGTTTCTGCCGGGGACGTCGAGAAGATTGCAAAGTATCGAGGTGTCGACGAACTCCACTTTCCGGACCACCGTCAGCCGATCCCCATGAGCCGGTCGAACTCGGTGAAGTCACGGGCCGGAGCGGGTGCCCGCTCCAGAAGGCCGGAGGAGACGATCGTGCCGAGATCGCCTTGAGCCATCAAGCTGGGGTAGCCCTCCATCTCCGGAAGTTTCCGAAGGTGGGAAAGACCGGTGTCGCGGTCACGGGAGCAGACGACGACGTGCTCATGATCCTCCGCTTCGAGAGCCGAAAGCAGGGCGGGACTGTGGGTCGTGAAGATCACTTGGGAGGCGTTTTCCTGTGTGGCCTGCTTGACGAGGCCAAGTATCTCGGTGGCTTGGGAGGGGTGCAGGCCGTTCTCCAACTCTTCGATCACCAGAGTCGGGGGGCGGCCGTCATCCTCCGCGCCGCGCCCGCCGAGATCGAGGTCCTGCCCCTGACGGAGGAGGCTTGTGGCGATGGCCGCGAACCTCAGCAGGCCGTCGCTCATCTCCCTGGCCGGCGTGACGGCCCCGTCCTCCCGCAGGGCCAGCATCACGTCGTTGAGCGGTGAGCGGATGACCTCGATCCCCGTCACCTCGTGTTCGACGAGCCCCTGCACGCCGGCGACGAGTTGCCGGAACCGCTGGGGATCGTTCTCCCTCATGTGGCCGACCACGGCGGAGAGATTCTCGGCGGTCCGACGTAGCCGCGTGTCACGGCTGGGAACGTACTGCCTCATGAGGTGAGGCACGGGGTCCAGGTGGAAGACGCTGCGGAGCGCCTCCAGGACATCCTCCGCGGCCGTGGTGACGCGGTGCTCGGCCTCCGTCTCTCCCGCGAGCCTGAGTGGGAGCTGGCTGGTGAGCAGCCGGGTGGATCGGAACGGCGCTCTGGGGTCCCGCCCTCGCCGGCCGTTGTACCAGGTGGCGTCGATGCTGCCGGAGCCAGGGGCCGCGTCCACCGTCTTGAGGAGCTCGTGTGCGATCTGGCCTGCCGGGTTCCGCGTCGAACGGCGCTTCTCCGACAGGCCGCGGAGGGTCTCGCTGATGATCTCCGGTTCCGGGCGCACCTGAATGGTGACATCGAGCCATATGAGGATGTAGCCGCTCCCGACCCGGCTGGGGGACATAACGGTGCAACCAAGTCGGAATTGGTCCGCCCCATGGGGAGGACATCCCTCTATGCCTCCACGCAGGGGTCCTTCGTCACCTCGCCTGCTGTCCAGCGCGTCAACGAGGTCGGCTCCGGACGCCAGGCGGGACAGCACCTCAAGCCCGTCGAGGGCGTTCGACTTTCCACTGCTGTTGCGGCCGATGAGCGTCGTCATGCCACCCAGAGGAAGAGTCGCGTCCCGGAAGGTCTTGAACTCGGTGAGGCGCAGTTCCAGCAGGCGAGACTTCATACGTGAACCGTACATGTGCGCCCCCAGCCGCAGGGGGCGCACGCAGGGTCACTCGTCGCCGGTGAGGGAGAAGCTCCGCAGGCGCTGGCCGGCCCAGACGACGGCGCCGATGGTGACGATCAGCAGCGCGGGTACGGCGAAGCCGAGGGTGATCTCGGTGGAGAAGAACGGCGAGGACGACAGCTGGTCGGCGATCGACTGGGCCCACTGCTGGATGGAGAACCTGCGGGCGCCGGGGACGAAGTTGCCCACCACGCCCTCCCAGACCAGCGCGTAGACGATGCCGATCGTCACGGCGTGCCGGGTCAGCACGCCCAGCAGCATGAACACCGCGGCGTACGCGACGCCGCCGACGAGGGCGCCGAAGGCGAAGCCGGACGCGACCCCGGATTCGAGGCCGACCAGCAGGTAGGCCGCGACGAAGGTCGGCACGGCGGCGAACAGCGCGACTATCGAGGCGGCGACCAGGAACTTGGTCTGCGCGATGACCGGGCGGGAGATCGGCTTGGCCAGCAGGTGGATGATCGTGCCGTCGTCGATCTCGGGAGCGATCACCCCGGTCCCCGCGATCAGGCCCAGCAGCGGCAGCATGGTGCCGATGGCGAAGGTCCGCATGAGCGTGATCGTGGCGTTCTCGCCGTCGCTGCCGATCAACCGCAGGAGCACGGCCAGTCCGATCAGCACCACCGGCAGTATGATCAGCAGCCAGATCCGCCGACGGCCGAGCAGCGCCCGGTAGGAGATTCCGGCGATGACACCGTTCATGGTCAGCTGCTCCTGTTGATCAGATAGGAGAAGACACTCTCCAGGTCTTCGTCGGCCGGGGAGATCTGCCAGATCCGCACGCCGGCGTCCTTGGCGACCCTGGGCAGCAGCCAGGTGAAGCGCCGGAAGTCGACGGCCTGCACCTCCAGGCCCGTCTCGGTGAGCGAGACCGAGCCCGAGGACGCGTCGGCGATCAGCGCCGAGGCCAGGCGGCGGTCGTCGCTGGAGCGGACCCGGAACACGTGGGGCCGGTCGGTCATCCTGCGGCGGATCTCGCGGAAGTCGCCGGAGGCGGCGTGCCGGCCGGCGACCAGGACCTCGATGTGCTGGGCGACCCGCTCCACCTCCTCCAGGATGTGCGAGCTGAACAGGATGGTCTTGCCCGCGGTGCCCATCGCGCTGATCAGGTCCATCAGGTGCAGGCGCTGGCGCGGGTCCATGCCGTTGAACGGCTCGTCGAGCAGGAGCACCTCCGGGTCGTGCACGAGCGCCGCGGCGACCTTGACCCGCTGGCGCATGCCCTTGGAGTAGGTCTCCACCCTGCGATCCTTGGCGGGCTCCATCTCGACCATGGCGAGGGCCTTGCGCGCGGCGTCGTCGGGGTTGGGCAGGCGGTGGAGCTTGGCGCTGGACAGCACGTACTGCCAGCCGGTGAGGAAGCCGTAGACGGCCTCGCGCTCGGGGACCAATCCGATGGAGCGGTAGATCTCGTGGTTGCGCCAGATCGTCGTGCCGTCCAGGGTGACGGTGCCGCCGGAGGGCGCGAGGAACCCGGCCATCATGTGCAGCAGCGTGGACTTGCCCGCGCCGTTGGGGCCGAGCAGGCCGGTGACGCCCGGCCCGATGGTCATGGTGACGTCGTTGACGGCGACCACGTTGCCGTACCAGCGTGAGACCTGGGCCAGTTCGATTCTCATCGTGCGGCCGCCTTCCGGTAGCGCAGGACCAGGGCGGTCACCGACAGCGCGATCAGCGCGAGCATCAGCAGGATCGCCACCGCGACGCCCGCTCCCGACGGGTAGGTGGTGGGCGCCGAGGGGGCCGCGCCGAAGAGCCCCACCTGCACCGCGGCGTCGACGAGGAAGAACGGATTGATCATCCAGGCCCACGCGGCGGCGGTGTAGTTGTTCACCGACTCCATCGTCGCCGCGACGACGGTCGAGACGGCTGAGGTGAGCAGGTAGAAGGCGATGACCGAGGCCACGCCCAGGCCGCGCCTGGGGGTGAAGGAGGCGATCGCCACGCCGAGGCAGGCCAGCAGCACCGCGTAGGCGACGGCTCCGGCCATGCTGGTCAGGTAGGCGGTGGTGTGCGCAGGTCCGGGCAGGTCGATGACCAGCTCGCCGACGAACAGCACGGTGAGCGGGACCGCCAGCAGCAGGAACATCGCCACGACCATGGCCGCGAGCTTCGCCCCGATGTAGTCGATCAGCGTCACCGGGCGGGACAGGTAGAGCGGCAGCACGCGGAAGCGCAGGTCGGGTGCCACGGTGTACGGCGACTGCGAGGCGAGGAAGATCGCCAGTACGGCCTGCATGGTGGCCGCGTACGTGGTGTAGCCGATCGCCTCCTGCTTGACCAGCGCCATGATCGCGATGGAGACGACCGCGGGGAGCATCATGACGCCCGCGAGCAGGAACGGGATGATCTTCGCGCGGGCCGTGCGGCCCAGCCCGAACACCCCGCGCAGGCTGTGCAGGGCCAGCGACAGGGTGGCGTGGGCGCGGCCGAGCCGCACTCCGTCGTAGTGGCGGTATCCGATGTCGTGGATGACACCCGTGGGCTCAGACATTGACCGGCTCCCTGAAGACGTCCTCGATGCGCTGGCGGCCCTGTTCCATGCGGACGAGGCAGAGGTCGAGATCGCAGACGGCGTCGCGGAGGGTGTCGAAGGTCTCCGGCGCCCGGACGTGGACCAGGAGCATCCGGCCATGGGCGGTGACGTTCTCGCCCAGCTCGGTGAGGCGTGCCGCCAGCGCCTCCTGACCCTCCTCGACCTCCACGGTGACGGTCTGGGTGGTCTGGGTGAACTCGGCGATGGACGACGAGCGCAGCAGCCTGCCGCCGTCGATCACGATGACGTGGTCGCAGACCCGCTCCAGCTCGCCCAGCAGGTGGGAGGTGACCAGCACGCTGATGCCGAACTCGGTGCCGATCTTGCGGATGAGCGCGAGCATCTCGTCGCGGCCCTGCGGGTCGAGGCCGTTGGTGGGCTCGTCCAGCAGGACCAGGCGCGGGTCGTGCACCAGGGCCTGGGCCAGCTTGACCCGCTGCTTCATGCCGGTCGAGTAGCCGCCCATCGCGCGGTAGCGCTCCTCGTAGAGCCCCACGTGGCGCAGCACGTCGGCGGCGCGCTCCCGGGCGGCGGTGCGCGGCAGCCCCGACATCTGGGCCATGTGCACGGTGAACTCGGTGGCGGACAGGTCCGGTGGCAGACAGTCGTGCTCGGGCATGTAGCCCACGGCCCGGCGGATCTCGGCGCCGTGGGTCGTCACGTCCATGCCGAGCACCTGCGCGCTTCCGGCGGAGGGATCGAGCAGGCCCAGCAGGATCTTTATCAGCGTGGACTTGCCCGCGCCGTTGGCGCCGACCAGGCCGGTCACGCCGGAGCCGGCGGTGACGGTGAGCCGGTCGAGTGCCGTCACCCGGGGGAAACGTCTGGTCAGTCCCTCGGTGGCGAGGATAGTCATGGTCGGACACTACCTACCGGATGGCGTGAATTCCTCCGCCCAGCGAAGGAGTCGTCCCTCATCCGAGGGGTAGGGCGCTACCCCTACTTCCGGTCAGGGTCGCGGCGGCCGCGCCGGAAGTCGCGTGCCGTACCTGGACCAGTAGGCCTTCTGGACGACCAGCGTCACCGTGCCGGAGATGACCATGCCCGCGATGTTCACCGCGAGCTGGGCGACGGATGCCGCCATGTCGTCCCAGCGGGTCAGCGCCGCGGCGACCGCGAAGTATCCGGCGGCGGGGACCGTGGTCACCGAGATGAAGACGCCGACCAGGGCCGAGGACTTGCCCGCGGTGACCGAGAGCACCCCGGCCGCGCCCGCGAGCAGCGCCACGATGAAGGACCACCTGTCGGGCTTGACGATGAACTCGATCTCCTTGTGGCCGCTCAGGCTGGACGGCCCGATCCAGCCCAGCCCGCGCGAGACCAGCGCGCAGGCGAAGGTGATCGCGATGGCGGTCGCGAAGCCGATGGCCAGCGCGCGCAGAGCGCGGCCGATCAGGTGCCGGTTACCGCGGAGCAGGCCGAAGCAGATGGCGGCGATGGCCCCGAACTCCGGCCCCAGCACCATCGCGCCGACGATGAGGATGGGTGAGTCGACGACCACGCCTATCCCCGCGAGCTGGGTGGCGATCGCCAGGAACGCCAGGAAGGCCCAGGTGAGACGGGAGTCGTCACTGACCCGCTGGGCGAGCTCCGCCCAGACCACGGCGTCGTCCCCCTCGCCCGGAGCCTCCCGCTCGGCGCGGTCGGCCGCCTCCGAGAGCGACAGGTCGACCTGCTCGGCCGCGATGGAGCCGTCCGCGTACAGGCCGAGCCGCCGGAGCCGCTCGATCACCTCGTTGGCCGCTTCCCTGGCGACGTCGAACTGGATCAGGTCGCCTCGGGGGGAGCGGGCCACGCCGGGGAGCACGACCAGGTTGATCACACCGACGGCCCCGTCGAGCAGCGCCAGGACGTCGTCGGTCAGCTCGGGCGGACTGATGAGGCGTAAGTGCAGCACGCAGCCAACCCTAGAACCGGTCCGCGGCTCCCCGGACTCGGGCCGGACCGCCACCGGTCGCGCCGCTGGATCTCGGTGGTGAGACCTGGACCTCGGTGGTGGACCGCCGCGGGAGCGGCCGAGCGGTCCGGGGTCAGATGCGGCGCAGCCGTACGCGGCGGATCGAGTGGTCGGCGCCCTTGTGCAGCACCAGGCCCGCCCTGCCCCGGGTGGGGGCGATGTTCTGCACGAGGTTGAGCTCGTTGACATCGCGCCACACGTTCCTGGCGAACGCAGTCGCCTCGTCGTCCGACAGTTCGGCGAGGTATTTGAAGTAGGACTTGGGATCCTCGAAGGCCGTGCGGCGGAGTTTGTGGAAGCGGTCCACGTACCAGTCGCGGATGTGCTCGACCTTGGCGTCGACGTAGATGGAGAAGTCGAAGTAGTCGTTGACGGCGAGCGCGGTGGGCGGGGCGGGCTGCAGGACGTTGAGGCCCTCGACGATGAGGATGTCGGGCCGGCGCACGGTCTGGACGGCGCCGGGCACGATGTCGTACTCCAGGTGGCTGTAGACGGGCGCGCTCACCTCGGGCAGACCGGCCTTGACGTCGGCGACGAACCTGACCAGGGCCCGCCGGTCGTAGCTGTCCGGGAAGCCCTTCCTGTGCATGATGTCCCTGTCCGAGAGGACCTTGTTCGGGTAGAGGAAGCTGTCGGTGGTGATCCGGTCCACCCGGGGGTGCTCGGGCCAGCGGGCCAGCAGGGTGTGGAGCAGCCGGGCGGTGGTGGACTTGCCGACCGCGACGCTGCCCGCGATGCCCAGGATGTACGGCGTGGGCCGCTGACTGGCTCCCAGGAAGGTGTTGAGCGCCGCGCTGCGCTGCCTGGCACCGGTGAGGTGCAGGTTGAGCAGCCGGGTGAGCGGCAGGTAGATGTCGGTGACCTCTGCCAGGTCGATCGGATCGTCGACGCCGCGCAGCTCCTCAAGCTCGTCCTCGGTGAGCGTCAGGGACGTGTTCTTGCGGAGCTCGCTCCACTGCGCCCGGCTCAGCTCGACGTACGGCGTCGCGTCCCACCCGTTGGCCATAGTCCCGAAGCCTACTGATCGGTCGGGAGTGCTTCCGTGTGGGTAGGGCTTTACCCGATGCCGGGCAGGAATCTTGGGTTCTCCGGGGGGTTCTCCATAGGCTCAATGGCCGATCTTTCCCATGACAGAGGGAGTTGGCCATGTGCGGAATCGTGGGATACGTCGGCCGTCGGCAGGCGGTCGAGGTCGCGATCGAAGGGCTCGGGCGCCTGGAGTACCGAGGATACGACTCGTCCGGGATCGCGCTGATCGGGGCCGACGGGGCGCTGACCGTGGAGAAACGGGCCGGGAAGCTGGTCAACCTGCGCTCCATACTGGCCGCGCGGCCCGCGCCGCCGGCGATGGCGGGGATCGGGCACACCCGGTGGGCCACCCACGGCGCGCCGACCGATCGCAACGCCCACCCGCACACCGACTGCGAGGAGCGGATCGCGGTCATCCACAACGGCATCATCGAGAACTTCGCCGAGCTCAGGGCGGAGCTGGAGAACGACGGCCACAAACTCGCCTCCGAGACCGACACCGAGGTGGTGGCGCACCTGCTGGAGCGGTTCGCCGGGGACGGCCTGGCCGAGGCGATGCGCCGGGTGTGCCGGCGGCTGGAGGGGGCGTTCACGCTGCTGGCGGTCTCGGTCGACGAGCCGGACGTGGTGGTGGGTGCGCGGCGGAACTCGCCGCTGGTGGTGGGGCGCGGAGAGGGGGAGAACTTCCTCGGCTCGGATGTGGCGGCGTTCATCGCCTACACGCGGGAGGCGGTCGAGCTCGGCCAGGACCAGGTGGTCGAGCTGCGGACATCGGGGATCACGGTCACCGACTTCCACGGCGCCCCCGCCGAGACGCGGGACTACCACGTGGACTGGGACGCCTCGGCCGCGGAGAAGGGAGGCCACGACTACTTCATGCTCAAGGAGATCGCCGAGCAGCCGAGGGCCGTGGCCGACACCCTGCTCGGCCGGGTCGGGCCCGACGGGCAGCTGGTGCTGGACGAGATGCGGCTGTCGGACCAGGAGCTGCGGGACGTCAACAAGATCATCGTGATCGCGTGCGGGACCTCCTACCACGCCGGGCTCATCGCGAAATACGCCATCGAGCACTGGGCCGGGGTGCCGTGCGAGGTCGAGCTGGCCAGCGAGTTCCGCTACCGCGACCCGATCCTCACCAGGGACACGCTGATCATCGTGATCACCCAGTCCGGCGAGACGATGGACACGCTGATGGCCGTACGGCACGCCCGCGAGCAGCGGTCCCGGGTGCTGGCCGTCTGCAACGTGAACGGCTCCACGATCCCGCGCGAGTCCGACGCGGTCCTCTACACGCACGCGGGCCCGGAGGTCGCCGTCGCCTCCACCAAGGCCTTCCTCACCCAGCTCGTGGCCTGTTACCTGGTGGCGCTCTACCTGGCCCAGGTCCGGGGCACCAAGTTCGGCGACGAGATCTCCCAGATCATCGACTGGCTGGAGCAGATGCCGGCCAAGGTGGAGGAGGTCCTCGGGACCGTCGAGCCGGTCCGCGCGCTGGCCCGCTCGCTGGCCGACGAGCGCTGCGTGCTCTTCCTCGGCCGCCACGTGGGCTTCCCCGTGGCGCTGGAGGGGGCGCTGAAGCTCAAGGAGCTGGCCTACATGCACGCCGAGGGCTTCGCGGCGGGGGAGCTCAAGCACGGCCCGATCGCGCTGATCGACGAAGGCCTGCCGGTCGTGGTCGTCGTCCCGTCCCCGTCGGGCCAGCGCGTGATCCACGACAAGATCGTGTCCAACATCCAGGAGATCCGGGCCAGAGGGGCCAAGACCATCGTCATCGCGGAGGAGGGGGACGACGCGGTCGAGCCCTACGCCGACACGCTGATCCGCGTCCCGGCCGTGCCGACGCTGCTCCAGCCCCTGGTCGCCACGGTGCCGCTGCAGGTCTTCGCCTGCGAGCTGGCCGCGGCCAAGGGACACGACGTCGACCAGCCCCGCAATTTGGCCAAGTCCGTCACCGTGGAGTAAGCGCACGCGCCCCGCCTGCCCGGGATCGCTCCCCGCCCGGCGGGCGGTAATCCACAGCCTGTGGATAACGCCTATGGATTACCGGAGCACGGAAGGGGGAAGGGGATTGGATCGCCAGACGGGCCGGGCGTTTCCCGTCAACCGGTGGGAAACGGACGCGGTGCGCGGGCTTCGCTAACCTGGAGCCGTGATCGTGGGCATCGGCGTGGACGTCGTGGACATGGCGCGGTTCGAGGCGGCGCTGGAGCGGACCCCCGAGCTGCGGATGCGGCTGTTCACCGAGGTCGAGCGGGTGCTGGCCGTGCAGTCCCTGGCCGCGAGGTTCGCGGCCAAGGAGGCGGTGGCCAAGGCGCTCGGCGCGCCTCCCGGCCTGGCCCACCTGGAGGCCGAGGTGCGGACCGGCGCGCACGGCCGCCCCGAGCTGCACGTGAGCGGCCGGGTCGCCGAGGTCGCGGCGGCGCTCGGCGTGACGCGCTGGCACGTGTCGCTGACGCACGACGGGGGCGTGGCGGTCGCCTACGTGATCGCCGAAGGCTGACCCGCGCCGGGGCGCGCGTGGAGGACCGCCGGATGCCGGCCCGTGCCGGGGCGCGTGGAGGATCGCCGGAGGCCGGCCCGTGCCGGGGCGCGGACGAACCGCTCCGATGCCCGGCCCGTGCCGGGGCGCGGACGATCGGCGGAGGCCGGCCGTGCCGGAGCATGCGCGGACGATCGGCGCGGGATAGCGTCGGGATCATGCTGACCGCGTACACCACCGATCAGATCAGAGCGGCCGAGGCGGCGCTGATGGCCAGGCTGCCCGACGGCACGCTCATGGAACGGGCGGCCGCCGGGCTGGCGGCGATCTGCGCCGGGACGCTCGGCCAGGTGTACGGCTCCCGCGTCGTGCTGCTGATCGGCGGCGGCGACAACGGCGGCGACGCCCTCTACGCCGGCGCGCGCCTGGCCTCCAGAGGGGCCAGGGTGGACGCGATCCTCGCCGGGGCGCGGGTCCACGGAGCCGGGCTGGAGGCCCTGCGGCGGGCCGGTGGCCGCGTGACGGATCTCCGCGCCGCCCCGGCCGGAGGCGGCGGGATCGGTGGCGTCGGTGAGAGCACAGCGGCCGGCGTCGGCGGGATCGGTGGGAGCACAGCGGCCGGAGCCGGTGGGGACGCGGGGGCCGGGGCCGGTGGGATCGGCGGGGAAGCGGTGGCCGGCGAGCTGGTCCGGGCGGCCGACCTGGTCGTGGACGGGCTGGTCGGGATCGGCGGGGCGGGGGCCCTGCGCGAGCCGTACGCCACCCTGGTGGAGCTGACCGCCGAGGCGGCCGGCGCGGTGGTCGCGGTGGACGTGCCGAGCGGGGTGGACGCCGGCAGCGGGCGGGTCGACGGGGCGGCGGTCCGGGCGGACGTCACCGTGACGTTCGGGGCCTACAAGATCGGCCTGCTCGTCGACCCGGGCGCGGAGCACGCGGGCCGGGTGGAACTCGTCGACATCGGGCTCGGGCCCCACCTGCCGGGACCCGAGGGAACCGCGCTGACCGACGCCGACGTCGCGCCGCTGCTTCCCCGGCCCGGCGCGGGCTCCGACAAGTACAGCAGGGGCGTCGTCGGCGTCGCGGCCGGAAGCCACCAGTACACCGGGGCCGCGGTGCTGGCCGTCGGCGGGGCGATCCGGGCGGGGGCGGGCATGGTCCGCTACGCGGGGGTCGCCGAGCCGGTGGCCCAGGTGCGCGCCCGCTGGCCCGAGGCAGTGATCACCCCGCTGGAGCCCGGCGAGGGGATCGGCGAGGTGGGCCGGGTACAGGCGTGGGTGCTCGGCCCCGGGCTCGGCACCGGGCCCGAGGCGCTCGCCGTCGCCCGTTCGGTGCTGGCGAGCGACGTCCCGGTGCTCGTGGACGCCGACGCCCTGACGCTGGTCTCGCAGGACAGGTCGCTGCTCCGCCGCGCCGCGCCGGTGCTGATCACCCCGCACGCGGGCGAGCTGTCCCGGCTGCTGGACGTGCCCCGGGCGCGGATCGAGGCCCGGCGGCTGGAGCACGTACGGCGGGCCGCGGCGGAGCTGGGCGTGACCGTGCTGCTGAAGGGCTCGACCACCCTGGTCGCGCAGGAGGGCCGGCCGGTCAGGATCAACCTCACCGGCAGCCCCTGGCTCGCCACCGGAGGCACCGGCGACGTGCTGGCCGGGCTCGCGGGCGCGCTGCTGGCCGGCGGGCTCGGCGGATATGACGCGGCCTCCTGCGCCGCCCATTTGCATGGAATCGCCGGGCGGCACGGCCCGCTCGCCGCCTGGGACGTGGTCGAAGCCCTCCCGGAGGTCATCAGGTCGCTCGCCGATCGGCTCCGGCAAGGCGCCTGACCTGCCAGACTGAAAAGATGAGTTTCCCGATGACCCCGGCCGAGGCGCGGGTGGACCTCTCGGCGATCCGGGACAACGTCGCCCTGCTCGGAGAGCACGCACCCGGCGCCGAGATCATGGTCGTGGTCAAGGCCGACGGCTACGGACACGGGATGGCCGCCTGCGGGCGGGCCGCCCTGGAGGGCGGGGCCACCCGGCTGGGCACCGCCTACATCCGCGAAGCCCTGGAACTGCGGGCCGCGGGGGTGACCGCGCCGATCCTGTCGTGGATCATCCCGCCCGGCGAGCCGCTGGACGAGGCGGTAGGCCAGGGCGTGGAGCTCTCGGCCGGCACCCCGGCCCTGGTCGACGAGATCGCCGCGGCGGCCGGCCGTACGGGCGTGGCCGCCCGGGTGCACCTGAAGGCGGACACCGGCCTCGCCCGCGGCGGCGCGGCTCCCGCCGACTGGCCCGCGCTGGTGGACCGTGCCATGGCCCGGCAGTTCGAGGGGACGATCGAGGTCGCCGGGCTCTGGTCGCACTTCGCCTGCGCCGACATACCGGGGCACCCGTCCGTCCACGCCCAGCTCACCGCCTTCGACGACGCGCTGGCCATCGCGGAGAAGGCGGGTGCCGGGGGCTCCCACGTGATCCGGCACATCGCCAACTCCGCCGCGACGATGCTGCTGCCGCAGGCGCACTACGACATGGTCCGGCCGGGCCTCGCGACCTACGGCCTGAGCCCCGTGCCCGAGCTCGGAGGCTTCGGCCTCCGCCCCGCCATGACCCTGGTGGCGCGGATCGCGCTGGCCAAGAGGGTCCCCGTGGGTTCCGGAGTGTCCTACGGGCACCTGTACGTGACGGAACGCGAGACCACGCTTGGACTCGTCCCTCTCGGGTACGCGGACGGCATCCTGCGGCACGCCACCAACCGGGCGGAGGTGCTGGCGGGCGGCCGGCGACGGCGGATCGCCGGACGGGTCTGCATGGATCAGTTCGTGATCGACGTGGGGGACGACCCGCTGGCGGAGGGGGACGAGGTGATCCTGTTCGGTGACGGTTCGCGGGGCGAGCCGACCGCACAGGAGTGGGCGGATTCCCTTGGCACGATCACGCATGAGATCGTGACCAGAATCGGTTCGCGGGTCCCACGCGTTTACCGGTGAGAGGCATCTCAGGGGGTCGCATGAGTACTACCACACGGCGCAAGGTCGGAATCGCGGGTGCGATCGTCGGTGTGGCGTCAGCCGGGCTGGCCACCGCGGCCTTCGCCAAGCGGTACGCCGTCGGTCGCATCAGGCTCCGGCCCGACCTTGAGGCGAACGAGCCGCTGGGCGAGCTGCGCGGCCGGCCCACCACGGTCGTCACCTCCGACGGCGTGTCCCTCTACGCCGAGGTGGACGGTGCCGACGACGCCCCGCTGACCGTGGTGTTCTGCCACGGCTACACCCTCAACCTCGACTCCTGGCACTACCAGCGGCGCGACCTGGGCGACTCCTACCGGCTGGTCCTGTGGGACCAGCGCTCCCACGGGCGCTCACCGCGCACCACCGCCGAGGACTCCACCATCGACCGGCTCGGCGACGACCTGGCCGAGGTGATCGCCGCGCTGGTGCCCGGCCCGTGCGTGCTGGTGGGGCACTCCATGGGCGGCATGACGGTCATGGCGCTGGCCGACCGGCACCCCGAGCTGTTCGGTGACAAGATCAAGGGCGTCGCGCTGATCTCCACCTCCTCGGGCAAGCTGGCCGAGATCTCCCTGGGCCTGCCCGCGCTGCTGGCCAAGGCGGTGCACAAGGTCACCCCGGGCACGGTCTCGATGCTGAGCCGGGGCGGCACGCTGGTGGACAGGGGCCGTGAGGCGGGCAACGACGTGGCCTTCCTGGCCCTGCGCCACCTGGGTTTCGGCGACTCCAAGAACGTCAGCCCCACGGTGGTGGACTTCGCCGAGTCGATGATCCGCTCCACCCCGTTCGAGGTGATCGCCAACTTCTACCCGGCGTTGATGTCGCACGACAAGCTGAACGCGCTGAGCGTCCTGGACGACGTGCCCACCTCCATCATGGTCGGTGACAAGGACTGGCTGACGCCGGTGGACCACAGCAGGGCGATGGCCGAGGCGCTGCCCCGCGCCCAGTTCACCGAGGTGCCCGACAGCTCGCACCTGGTGCAGCTGGAGCGGCCGACGGTCGTCAACGACGCGCTGCGCGACCTGCTCAAGCGAGCGGCCGCCGACAGCGCCGCAGACGGGGCCATCGACAAAGCTGCCGACAGCGCCACAGACGGGGCCATCGGCAATGCCGCAGACGGGGGCGCCGACCGCGCCATCGACGGCGTCGCCGACGACCCGGAGCGGTGAGACGGACCCTGAGCACGCGCGAGCATCAACGGGAGTGATCGAGCAGTGAGAATCGTGGCAACCGCCGAAGAGATGCGGGAGCTGGGCGTGGAGCTGGCGGGGCTGCTCCGGCCGGGAGACCTGGCGGTGCTGTCCGGGCCGCTCGGCGCGGGCAAGACGACCCTGGTCCAGGGGATCGCCGACGGGCTCAAGGTGCGCGGGCCGATCACCTCCCCGACCTTCGTCATCGCCCGGGTGCACCCCTCGCTGTCGGGCGGCCCCGCGCTGGTGCACGCGGACGCCTACCGGCTGGGCGGCGACCTGGAGGTCGACGACCTCGACCTGGACGCCTCGCTGGAGGAGTCGGTGACGGTCGTGGAGTGGGGCGAGGGTCTGGTCGAGGGGCTCGCCGACGACCGGCTGGAGATCTCCATCGAGCGGGGCGAGTCCGGCGAGGAGCGGACGGTGCGGCTCCGCGGGATCGGTGCGCGATGGGAGGGCATCGTCTGATTCGCCCCCGTAGCCGCGGGAATCCTGACACGCTGGCACTCCATCCCAGTTGATATAGATCATCGGGGTTGAAGATCGACTCTTGCGCTTTTGCCCATGTTTAATGGGGAAGTGGCGGGAAGTTGTGCCGGGTGAGGGTCGTCGGCCGGACTGCGAAGTGGAGTGCGACGGTGCCAAGGGTCAAGCGTGTCGCGGTTCTAGGGACCATCACCCTTCTCGGGGTGGCGGGCATGGTCGGATGCACGGCCGAGGCAAACTCGGGCAATCCGGGAGGGACGGCCTCGCCGGCCGTGCCGGAGACGGGGATCAGCCGGCAGGACATCGAGGTCCAGCTGCAGCCGGCCCGGGTCAAGGCGGGACAGAAGGTGTGGGTGCTGGCCAACTGCCCGATCCCCGAAGGGGGGCCCGAGCACCGCGGCACCGCGTCGTCGCAGATCTTCCGCACCCCGGTCACCCTCGATCCGATCCTCACGACGCCCAGCCCGGCACCGTCGGCGAGCGCCACCCCCGTGGCGAAGCCGTGGGTCCGCGGCCAGGCCACCGTCGCCGCCGGCAGCAAGGCCGGCGTCTACGACGTCAACGCCAGGTGCGAGGGGACCAACGACACCGGCAAGGCCAGCCTCAGGATCGTCACGGACGTCAAGCCGACCCCGAAGGACACCCCCACCTCCAGGCCGACCAGGACCATCATCAGCACCCACGCGCCGGGCACCGGCGGAGGCGGCACCGCGGCCGGCGGCCCCCAGGACTCGGGCATGCCGTTCGGCGTGGCAGGGGCCCTGCTGGCGGCGGTCCTCGCCGGCGGCGTCGGCTTCGCGGTCGTGCGCCGCCGCCGTCCGTAGTCCCCGATGGCCGAATCCTCCCGCTGGTCACGGATCATCGTGGCCGGCGTCATCACCGGCGCCGTCATGGTCGCGTTCAACAGGGGCGGCGAGGACACCCCGCCCGCCCGGTCCTCGGTCGTGCCCAGCCGCATCGACATCCCGTCGCTCGGCATCAAGGCGCCGCTGATGAAACTCGGCGTGACGGACGGCCAGATCGACCTTCCGCCGTACGAGAAGCCGGACATGGCGGGCTGGGTCAAGGACAGCGCGATCCCCGGCGACCCGGGCTCCGCGGTGATCCTCGGGCACGTGGACACCAAGACCGACCCCGCGGTCTTCTACAAGCTCAAGGACATCCGGGAGGGCCAGGTCGTCAAGGTCGTGCGCAGTGACGGCAGGACCGCCCAGTATCGCGTGGACTCCGTCGAGCAGGTGGACAAGAACAGCTTCCCGGCGGACAAGGTCTACCTGGAGGACGGCCTCCGGCTGATCACCTGCGGCGGGAACTTCGACTGGGACAAGCACGAATACCGCGACAACGTGATCGTCTACGCCACCCTGGTCACACCGGCCGGCTCCAGGGCCTGACCGCCTCCGGGCCGGTGGAGTGGGCCCGGCTGCCGCCCGACGGACTAGGCTAACTGTTCGTGCTGGTCCTGGCCTTTGATACCGCAACCCCCGCCGTCACCGCAGCGCTGCACGACGGTGAGAGGGTCCTCGCCGAGTCGACGACCGTTGACGCGCGTCGCCACGGCGAGCTGCTCGTGCCCACGATCGAGACGGTCCTGCGAGAGGCGGGAGTCTCGCTCGGCGACGTCACCGCCGTCGTCGCGGGCTCCGGTCCCGGCCCCTACACCGGCCTGCGGGTCGGTCTGATGACCGCCCAGGCCCTGGCGACGTCGCTGGGCGTGCCGGCCTACGGCGTGTGCACGCTCGACGCCGTCGCCTACGGCAGCGGGCTGGCCGGGCCGTTCCTGGTGGCCACCGACGCGCGGCGCAAGGAGGTGTTCTGGGGCCACTACGAGGATCCGCGGGTCCGCCTGTCGGGTCCCTCGGTGGACAGGCCGCAGGACCTGCCCGGGGAGCTCCCGCTCGTCGGCGCGGGCGCGCGGATGTACGCCGAGACCGTCGGGCCCTCCCGCGTGACCGACGCGCCGGACTACCCCTTCGCGGGGGCGCTGGCGGCGCTGGCCGCCGAGCAGCTCGGCGAGCCCGACGTCCGGGAGGTCGTGGAGAGCGGCACGCACCCCGTGCTGAGCCTGCCCCGCCCGATCTACCTGCGCCGTCCCGACGCCCAGGTGCCCTCGGCGCCGAAGAAGGTCTCCACATGACCGCGGTGCTACGTCAGATGACCTTCGACGACCTGCCCGCCGTCATGAAGATCGAGCGGGAGACCTTCCCCCGCGACGCCTGGAGCGAGGGCATGCTCCGCGCCGAGCTCGACGACCAGCCCCGGACCCGGCACTACGTGGTCGCCCTGGTGGACGATGAGATCATCGGCTACGCCGGGCTTTTCGCGGCGGGAGACCAGGCGGACGTGCAGACCATCGCCGTCGCGGTCGACCGGCGGCGGGCGGGGATCGGCGCGGCGCTGCTGACCGAGCTGCTGGCGGAGGCCGTACGACGGGGCGCGCACTCGGTCTTCCTGGAAGTGCGTGCCGACAACCCGACCGCGGAGGCGATGTACGACCGCTTCGGATTCGAGCGGATCGGCCTGCGCCGCCGTTACTACGAGGACGGCACCGACGCGATCACGATGAAGAAGGATCTCAATGCGTGACGAACCCCTGGTCCTGGGCATCGAGACCTCCTGTGACGAGACCGGAGTGGGCATCGTCCGGGGGCACACCCTGCTGGCCAACACGATCGCCTCCAGCGTCGAGCAGCACGCGCGGTTCGGCGGCGTGGTGCCGGAGGTGGCCTCCCGGGCGCATCTGGAGGCGATGACCCCGACCGTCGAGCGGGCACTGGAGCAGGCGGGCCTGCGCTTCGCCGACATCGACGCGATCGCGGTGACCGCCGGGCCCGGCCTGTCCGGCGCGCTGCTGGTCGGCGTGGCCGCCGCCAAGGCCTACTCGCTCGGCCTGGGCGTGCCGCTGTACGGCGTCAACCACCTCGCCGCCCACGTGGCCGTGGACCAGCTCGAACACGGCGCCCTGCCCAAGCCGTGCATCGCCATGCTGGTCTCGGGCGGCCACTCCTCCCTGCTGCTGGTGCCCGACGTCGCCAAGGACATCGTCTCCCTGGGCTCCACGGTCGACGACGCCGCGGGTGAGGCGTTCGACAAGGTGGCCCGGGTGCTCGGCCTGCCCTTCCCCGGCGGCCCCTACATCGACCGGGCGGCCCAGGACGGTTCCGGCACGGCCATCGCGTTCCCGCGCGGCAAGCACGACGACGGGACGCTGGACTTCTCCTTCTCCGGGCTGAAGACCGCCGTGGCGCGCTGGGTGGAGGCGCGGGAGAGGAACGGCGAGTCGATCCACGTGCCCGACGTGGCGGCGTCGTTCCAGGAGGCCGTGGTCGACGTGCTGACCCACAAGGCCCTGCAGGCGTGCCGCAGGCACGGCGTCCGTGACCTGCTGATCGGCGGTGGCGTGGCGGCCAACTCCCGGCTGCGCGCCCTCGCCCAGGAGCGCTGCGACGCGGCCGGCGTACGGCTGCGCGTCCCCCGCCCGGGACTGTGCACGGACAACGGGGCGATGGTGGCCACGCTCGGCTCCGACCTGGTGGCGGCCGGCGTCGCCCCGTCCCTGCTGGACATCCCCGCCGACTCCTCCCTGCCGATCACCACCGTCCACGTGTGATCTCCCGCCCTCCGCGGGGCGGGCTCTCACCAGCGTGTGCTCCCGCCCCGTCCGGGGCGGGCTCTCACGCGGGGCGGGCGGGGTGGAGGGCGAGCGTCGGGTAGTCGGTGTAGCCGCGGTGGTCGCCGCCGAAGGCCGTGCTGAAGTCGGGCTCGTTGAGCGGTGCGCCGAGCCGGAGGCGGAGCGGCAGGTCGGGGTTCGCCAGGAAGGACGCGCCCAGCGCGACCAGGTCGGCCCCCCTGCCCAGCCAGTGGGACGCCCTGGCGGCGGGGTCGCCGAGCGAGGGGTCGTTGACGATGAGCGTGTTCGGCCACAGCGAGCGGATCCGGTCGCTGAGCTCGCCCGAACCGCCCGCGACGAGGTGCAGGTAGGCGAGGTCCATCTCGGAGAGCGCGGAGACCAGCGCCGGGTAGACCACGTCCGCGTCGTCCTCCCGCAGGTCCTGCACGCCGCTGGCGGGGGAGAGCCGGATGCCGACGCGGGAGGAGCCGATCGCGTCGGCGACCGCCCGGGCGGTCTCCACGGCGAAGCGGATCCGGCCGTCCGCGGACCCGCCGAAGCGGTCGTCGCGCAGGTTGGCGTTCTGGGACAGGAACTGGTGGATGAGGTAGCCGTTCGCGCCGTGCAGCTCGACCCCGTCGAAGCCGGCGTCGATCGCGCGGACGGCGGCGGCGGCGAAGTCCCGGACGGTCGCCTCGACCTCGGCGGTGGACAGCTCCACCGGGGTGGGGACGTCCTGCATGCCGGCCGGGGTGAAGATCTGCGCGGCCGGCCGTACGGCGGACGGCGCGACCGGCGGCGCGCCGGTGTTGTCGGGATGGCCGATCCGGCCGGAGTGCATGAGCTGGGCGAAGATCCGCCCGCCCGCCGCGTGGACGGCGTCGGTGACCTCGCGCCAGCCGGCCACCTGCTCGTCGGTGTGCAGGCCGGGCGTGTCCATGTATCCCTTGCCCGCCGGGCTCGGCTGCACGCCCTCGGTGACGATCAGGCCGGCCGAGGCCCGCTGGGCGTAGTAGAGGGCCGTCAGCGACGAGGGGATGCCGTCGACGTAGCTCCGCGAGCGCGTCATGGGGGCCATCACGAGCCGGTTGGGCAGTTCCAGGTCACCGAGTCTGAACGGTGCGAACGGCATGGCGAGATCCTTTCTTGGCCGACCAACTTGGCCAGCCAATGGTTAGTTCTACAACTTGGCCGGCCAACTTGCAAGCGGTAGGCTCATCTGCGGAACGGGAGGCCTGAGATGACGGAGCCGATGTTCGAGGAGGGTGTGCGGGAGACGGGCGAGGACGGCGGCCTGAACTGCCTGATGGCCCAGACGACGCGCGGCCACCGCGTGCTGCTCGCCACACTCCTCGGGGAGATCGACCTCTACCCGGGGCAGGAGCGGGTGATGACCGCGATCTGGGAGAACGGCCCGCAGTCGCAGAACGCCCTGGCCAGGATCGTCGGCATCGACGTGTCCACGATGACCAAGTCCCTGCAGCGCCTTGAGCGCAGCGGGTTCGTCAGGCGCAGCCCCTGTCCGACCAACCGGCGCGTCAGCATCGTCGACACCACGCCGGAGGGCGACGCGCTGCGACCGCGGATAGACCGGGTGCTGTCGGAGGTCCACGCGCGGATGACCCGGGGGCTGACGCCCGAGCAGACGGACCAGCTCTGCTCGCTGCTGGAGGTCGTCCGGGGCAACATCTGCCGCGAGGCGGAGCTGGCCGGTTCGGCGGGGCCGATCCCTCCGGGAAGCTGCTGAGAGGGGCGCGGGCCTGCGGCTTGCCGGCGGCTCCGGAGACTGCCGGGAGGGGGGCGGGCCCGCCCGTACGGGACGATCAGTCCTTGTCGTTGCGCGTGGGGCGCAGGAGCACTTCGGCCAGGGCCAGCATGGTCTCCTCAAGGGCGCCCAGGCGGCGGGTGAGGTCGGCGCGGGTGGGCTCCATCGTCTCGCTGAGGGCCTCGGCGAGCTGCTCGCGGTCGGGCTGGGCGCCGAGCATGTCGGCCAGGGGCAGGAGGGCCGCCTGGCTCTGGACGACACGCTCGTCCAGGGCGGCGAACCGCCTGGCGTGGTCGTCGGTCTGGGCGCCGACGATCTCGCTGATGTTCAGGACGGCCGGCAGGCGGCCGACCCGCTGGTCGACCGCCTCGACGCGGTCGTCGACGCCCTCCAGCCGCAGCCCGATCTTCTCCACGTGGCCGTCCAGCGCGCACAGGCGGGAGTCGACGACGTCCACCCGGCCGGTGACGCGGCCCTCGACGTCGTCGAGACGCTCGTCGAGCAGATCGACCTTGCCGTTCACCTGCTCGACCGCGGCGAGCAGCCGGCCGGCCGCGTCGCCGACGGCCTCCCGCACGCTCGCGGACAGGTCGAGCATCCCGGACTCAAGGCGTTCGGCGCGCTGGCCGAGGTCGGCCAGTGACCTGTCCAGGCGGGTGAAGCGGCCGGCCGCGGCCTCCATGTTCGCCTGGATCTGCCCGAGGCGCTTGACGGCGTCGCCCACCCGGTCGCCGACCCCCCGGGTGCCGTCGGTGATCGACTGAAGGCGGACGAGTGCCTCGTCCACGCTCTCGCCGACGGTGCCGATGTCGGCCCAGAGGCTCGGCAGCTCGCCCACGGGCGTGACCCGGTCGCGGACGGAGTCGACCCGCTGGCCGAGGGAGCCGACGCGCTCGCCCACGGCGTCCACGTGGTCGCGGACCGCCTCGACGTGCTGGGCGAGCCCCTCGGCCCACGCCGGGGGGCGGACGGCGATGTCGTCCAGACGGCCGTGGACGGACTCCAGCGTGCCGCTCAGCCCGCCGAGCTCGCGCTCCCTGACCTCCCGCAGCAGCCACTCCATGCCCTCCAGGCGCTGGCGGATCTCGTCCAGCACGGCGCCCTGGGTGCGCTGTTCGTACACGTGGTCCTGAGCGGCGCGGGCGAGGAGCTCGCGCATCCGGTCGGAGATGGCGGTCTGACTGCCTGCCTGGAGCAGGGTGTGGTCGGAGTGATCCACCGAAAGCTCCTTCACTCGCCGACGGTCAGCCGCGCGGTGGGGTTGGTCCTTTTGCTAATCGACGCGTTGCTATCAGACGCGCTTCAACCGCAGGCGGGGGAAGAACTCCCGCGCGACAACCCTAGCCTCTGGATCAAGGTTTTTCAGAGCGGAATTTAAAAGATCGTGATTGCCAACACAATGTCCGAATTCGCTGTTCAGGCAGGTCAAGAACTGTTCAGGCGGGTCAAGAAGGGGTGCAGATGAGGGCGAAGGGCCTCTCGATAATCCGGGTGAGAATGACAACCATGGATTTGTCGCCAGAAAGTCTCAGGTCTTTCCGCAGGCGTTCGATGTCGACCGCCGAGCCGCGCTTCTTGATCGTCACGTTGCCGGCCCCGCGCTCGCGGAGCGCCGCCCGCAGCCGCTTGAGCGAGAACGGCAGCATCTCGTGGACCTCGTACCGGGACGCCCACGGCGTCTCCACGGCGAGGTCCCCGGTGATGTAGGCGATGTGCGGGTCGAGCAGGTGGCCGCCGACCATCGCGGCGATCTCCGCGACGAGATGGGCACGGATGGCCGCGCCGTCCGGTTCGTACACGTAGCGGCCGACGGGGCCGTGCCCGGCCTGGCCCAGCGCCGGATCGGGCGTCACCGTCGCGCCCGCCGGCAGGATCGTGGCCCTGCGCCCGGTGTCGCCGGCCAGCCCGCCGCACCAGATCACGGCCTCCTTGACGTCGCCCTTGTAGGAGACCCACTCGGCCTCGGCTCCGTCGGGGATGAACTCGTAGGGGATGCCGGGGGCGACCTTCAGGCAGGCGGCCCCCGCCTTCGCCACCATCTCCAGCACCTCGGGCCACGGCGGCGAGTAGGCCATCGGGTCGAAGGTCCTGCCCCGCGCGGTACGGCGGGCGGGGTCGGCGAACAGGACGTCGAAGGCGGCCGGGTCGACCGTGGCGGCGTCGGCCGTACGGACCGAGACCCGGTCGCCGAAGCCGAGGGCGTCGGCGTTGGCCTGGGCGATCGCCGCGGTGAGCGGGTCGGCGTCCACGGCCTCCACCTCGCATCCGGCCCTGGCCAGCGCGAGGAGGTCCCCGCCGATACCGCAGCAGACGTCGGCCACCCGGGAGCCCGGGGCGATGCGGCGGGCCCGGTGGTCGGCCACCTCACGGCGGGTGGCCTGCTCCAGGCCGCCGGAGGTGAAGTACATGAGGTCGGCGTCGGCGCCGAACTTCTCCCTCGCGCGCCGCCTGAGCATGGCCTGCGTGAGCGCGGCCGAGGTCAGGTGGGCGTCGTAGGTCTTCCTGAGCCGCGTCACCGCCGCCACCGGGTCGTCGCCCACGAGCTGGGCCGCCGCCCCGAGGGCCTCCTGGCCACGCGGTGTCAGCAGCTCCCGGAATGCGTCAAGGTCCACGCCACCCGACGCTACCGCCTCAGCTCAGCAGGTCGGCCAGGTCGATCTCAAAGGGGAACGGCACCTCCAGCGAGAGTCTGCCGTGATGGATGCCGGTGGGTACGTAGGCGCGGGTGGCGGGGTCGAGTTCGTAGACGTAGACCACTGGTTTGCCGCCTTCCTCTTCGATCCGCCAGAAGTGCGCGATTCCGGCTGCCGCATACCGGGGAGGTTTGACCTCGCGGTCACGGAGCTTGGACTCGGGGGAGACCACCTCCACGACCAGGTGGACCTCCTCGGGGGTGTACGAAGTGCGGTCGTGGTCATGGTCCAGGGTGGCGTCGATGAGGAGCACATCGGGGCAGGGGCGCTGCCTGACACCGAGGGTGACGTCCATCTGCGTGGCCACCGCGAGGCGTTCGGGCGCCTGGGCCTCGAAACTGCTCGCGAGTCTCCGGATCACGACATCGTGGAAGCGCTTCTGGGGGGACATGAAGATGAGGGCTCCATCGACGAGTTCGACGTGCTTGAAGAAGTCCAGCTCGCCGTTGGGGCCCTCCTCGGGGAGGCGGTCGAGGTCGTCGGCCGCCCATCCGCCGGACGGCGGATACGGCCAGTTGGTGAGCAGGCCGCCGTTCTTACGCAGCGTGTCCGCTTCCTCGCTTATCGTGCTGGTCACGTCGTCCACCGTAGCGTCGTCGTCGTCACCGTGTGTGGCCATTGAGTCACATTCCCGTCGGAGTCCGCCCCGTCCCCCTGTATGTTCCCCGAATCGGGGGGGTGACGTCCGGAAACGGCGCAGTTCACGGTGATGGCCTGCGGGCGCGGGCCTCCGGTGTCCCCCTCCGGAGGGGGCGGGCGGCCCGGCGGAGGGGGCGATGTTGTTCGCGGGAAGCGCATCAGGGCGGTTCGTGTTGACTGTCAAGGCCTACTTGCATACTGTTCCGTATTGGCACTCTCCCCTTGAGAGTGCCAAATCATATGCGACGAGGCAGGTCTGACTCCCGCGACGGCAGACCGCTGGTCGCCTCTTCTAGATCATTCAAATCTGAAGGGGAGGTCCGACGTGACGACCGCCACCAAGGTTCCCGTTAAGCCGCTCGGCGACCGCATTGTGGTCCAGCCGCTTGAGGCCGAGCAGACCACCGCTTCCGGCCTCGTGATCCCGGACACCGCCAAGGAGAAGCCGCAGGAGGGCAAGGTCCTCGCGGTGGGCCCCGGCAACTGGGACGAGGACGGCGACAAGCGGATTCCGCTCGACGTCAAGGAGGGCGACATCGTCCTCTACAGCAAGTACGGCGGCACCGAGGTGAAGTACGGCGGCGAGGAGTACCTGGTGCTCTCCGCTCGTGACGTGCTCGCCATCATCGAGAAGTAAACAAGCTTCATAAAAGATGACGTATCGAGCCCCGGGTCGCGTGAGCGCCCGGGGCTTTGATGCGCCGACGTACTTCAGAGAGGATTGACATGCCGAAGATCCTGTCGTTCGAGGAGGACGCACGCCGCGCTCTTGAGCGTGGTGTGAACGCCCTGGCGGACGCCGTGAAGGTGACCCTCGGCCCGCGTGGCCGCAACGTCGTCATCGACAAGAAGTTCGGTGCGCCGACCATCACCAACGACGGTGTCACCATCGCCCGCGAGGTCGAGCTGGAGGCTCCGTACGAGAACCTCGGCGCCCAGCTCGCCAAGGAAGTCGCCACCAAGACCAACGACGTCGCCGGTGACGGCACGACCACCGCCACGGTCCTCGCCCAGGCGATGGTCCGCGAGGGTCTGCGCAACGTCGCCGCCGGCGCCCAGCCGCTCTCCCTCAAGCGCGGCATCGACCTCGCGGCCAAGGCCGTCAGCGACAGGCTGATCGAGTCCGCCCGTCCGGTCGAGGACAAGAAGGAGATCGCGAACGTAGCGACGATCTCCGCGCAGGACTCCAAGATCGGCGAGCTGATCGCCGAGGCGTTCGACAAGGTGGGCAAGGACGGTGTCATCACCGTCGAAGAGTCCAACACCATGGGCCTGGACCTGGAGTTCACCGAGGGTCTCCAGTTCGACAAGGGCTACCTGTCGCCCTACATGGTCACCGACCAGGAGCGGATGGAGGCGGTCCTGGAGGACCCCTACATCCTGATCACCCAGGGCAAGGTCTCCTCCGTCGCCGACTTCCTGCCGCTGCTGGAGAAGATCGCGCAGACCAAGAAGGCGCTGCTCGTCATCGCCGAGGACGTCGAGGGTGAGGCCCTGGCCGTCCTGGTCACCAACAAGATCCGCGGCACCTTCACCTCCGTCGCCGTCAAGGCGCCGGGCTTCGGCGACCGCCGTAAGGCCATGCTGCAGGACATCGCGATCCTCACCGGCGGCGAGGTCGTCAGCGAGGAGGTCGGTCTCAAGCTGGAGAACGTCGGCCTCGAGGTGCTCGGCACCGCCCGCCGCGTCGTGATCACCAAGGACTCCACCACGGTCGTGGACGGCGCCGGCGACCAGCAGGCGATCTCCGACCGGGTCCGGGAGATCAGGCACGCCATCGAGCAGTCCGACTCCGACTGGGACCGCGAGAAGCTCCAGGAGCGCCTCGCCAAGCTCGCCGGCGGTGTCTCCGTGCTGAAGGTCGGCGCGGCCACCGAGGTGGAGCTCAAGGAGAAGAAGCACCGCCTTGAGGACGCCATCTCCGCGACCCGTGCGGCGATCGAGGAGGGCATCGTCTCCGGCGGTGGCTCCGCGCTCATCCACGTCGCGAAGGTCCTGGACGACCTCGGCCTGTCCGGCGACGAGGCGACCGGTGTCGCCGTGGTCCGCAAGGCGCTCATCGAGCCGGCCCGCTGGATCGCCGAGAACGCCGGTCTTGAGGGCTACGTCGTGACGACCAAGGTCTCCGAGCTCTCCGGCGGCCAGGGGTTCAACGCCGCCACCGGTGAGTACGGCGACCTGATCGCCCAGGGCGTCATCGACCCGGTCAAGGTCACCCGCTCGGCCGTCCAGAACGCCGCCTCCATCGCCGGCATGCTGCTGACGACCGAGGCGCTCGTGGTGGACAAGCCCGAGGACGAGGCCCCGGCCGCTGCCGGCGGTCACGGCCACGGTCACGGCCACGGCCACTGATCCCCGACGGGACCGTACGGCCCGCGCCCCCTCGGGGCGCGGGCCGTTCCGTTTTCCGGTAAACCGAAAGGGGTCCCAAAGCGTCACCGTCTGTCGCGCGGAAGACCAAACGTTCTTCTGACAAATAGCTGACATATTCGGCTATCCAATGAAATATTTACGCATACCAAGGTCTTTACTGTCGCCATTCGATTACGCTCGGTTATCTCCGCCTCAATGTGACCAATCCGTAGCCGTTTGCCATGACGACAGGCCGGATCAGGGCGGGCATCATGCCTAACGTGACCGAGGGATGCGTCGCCGACGCCAAAAATGGGGTAAGGCTTGCGACGAGATCTGACGGGGTCGCCCACAGGGATGATCTCAAGGATCTGACAAGCCTCGCCGTTCAGGGGGATCGCACCGCGATCGAAACCCTGATCGCGCAGTTACGGCCAATGGTCGTCCGTTATTGCCGTGCTCGTCTCGGCCGGGTTTCCGGTCAATATCACATCGCAGACGACGTGGCCCAGGAAGTATGCATCGCGGTGCTGTCCGCACTGCCCCGTTACCGGGACATGGGACGCCCGTTCGCCTCCTTCGTCTTCGGCATCGCCTCTCACAAGGTGGCCGACGCGTTGCGCAGCTCCGTGCGCTCCGCCGTACCCACCCAGGACCTCCCGGACGGGCCTGACGAGGGCCCGGGGCCGGAGGAGACCGTGGTCCGCTACATCGAGGCCGAGCACGCCCGCAGGCTGCTCTCCAGGCTCCCGGACAACCAGCGCCAGCTGCTCATGCTCCGTGTGGTGTCGGGCCTCTCCGCGGAGGAGACGGGTAATGTACTGGGCATGTCACCAGGTGCGGTCCGCGTCGCCCAGCATCGGGCGCTGGCCCGGCTGCGGGCGATGGCCGAGCTGGAGTCGATAGCTTGACCGCGGAGCAGCCGAGCCCGGTCCGGCGGAGGCGTGGCTCGCGGAGCGGCGCCCGCGGCCCCGGCGGGAGCCCCGAACGGGCGGGGTCATGACGGCGGTCCATCCGCGACGTCCGGCCCGGAGATACGGGCCGGAGGAGGATCCGGCGATCGCCGAGACCGACGCCCTCCTGGAGGCGCTCTCCCGCAGGCAGGCCGTCTCCACGTCCGACGTCGCGGTGAACCTGCTGTCCGCCCTGATCGACGACGTCGATCAGCGGCGTTCCTCGGTGTCGATCACCCCGTCCACGTAACCCCGGGCGTACTCCCAGGTGACGTAGTCCGTGGGGGTGGGCTGGAAGGCGGGCTCGTGCACCTGCGGCCGGCCGTTCTCGATCATCTGGCGCAGGTTGCCGCGCAGCAGCTCCCAGTCGAAGTAGTGCTGCTCGCCGCACTCCGGGCAGTCGAGGACCAGGCCGAGCACCCCCTGGGGCTCCAGCAAGGAGCGGAAGACCTCCACGTCGGCGAGGTCGGTCATGGCCTCGTCGCGTTCGGCCGAGGTCAGCGGTTCGGGATCGCCGGGCTCCCCCAGCGCCGCCGCCGGGTCGTCGGGGTCATCCGCGAACGGGTCGCGAGGGACATCGTCGAGCACGATCCCACCTTATGACCTGGATGCGGCCAACAGGGGCCGAACTACACCAGCCGCCCACGACCGTGCCCGGAACTACACCAGCCACCCGCGGCGGGCGGCCTCCACGCCCGCCTGGAACCGCGACTGCGCGCCGAGTTCGGCCATGGCGTCGGCGAACCGGGAGCGCACCGTCCGGACCGAGAGCCCGAGCTGCCGGGCGATCATCTCGTCGGAGACCCCCTGGGCCGCCAGCCGCAGCACCCGCACCACGCCGTCGCCGCGGTGCGTCCACGGCAGCGGCGCCGCGCGGGTCCACAGCTCCTCGAAGAGCGAGCGCAGCGAGGCCACCACGATGGCCGCCCGGACCAGGTGGAAGTTGTAGGCGTTCTCCGCGAGGGTGCCGCCCCACTGGGCGGGCATGCCCGCGGCGTCGTCCCCGGCGACCAGGAACCAGCTCGGCACCACGTCGAGGGTGCGGACCTGGGCCCCAGCCCGCTCGAACTGGTCCAGCTTGTCCCGCAGGCCGGGGATCTCCAGCGTGTGGACCGGGATGACGGTCCGGGAGGAGAGCAGCCCGGTGCGCTGGGCCGCGATCCACTGGTCGGCGTAGCGGTGCGCGAAGTCGCTCACCGTCCGGCTGTCGGGGACGGCCGACAGCATTTCCAGCGGCGGCGCCTGGAGCGCCATGCCGACCACGCTCTCGTAGAGCTCGTCGGCCCCGCCGACCAGGTCCACCGCGAACTGGCCGGTCTGGTAGTCGAGCCCGGCGTCGTACTGATGGATGAAGCCCCGGATGGACCCGAGCACGGTGTCGATCCTGCGGCTCTCCGCGGCGAGCCGGTCCAGCCGCTCGGCGACCAGGTGGCCGAGGGCCGCGGCGGGGTGCCTGGCGAGATACTCCCCGCCCTGCTCGTCGACCACGCCCAGCCGCACCAGACTGGTCAGCTCGCGCCGCAGCGCCTCGGGCGAGCGGTCGGTGGCGTCGGCGAGCTCGGCGCAGGTGGCGCGGTGCAGGCGCAGCACCGTGTTGTACAGCGCGGTCTGCCCCGGGGTGAGGCCCAGGGTTTCGAGCGGGTCGGGCGGCGCGGATGTGTCAGTGCGCATCGGGGAGGGACTCCTGAGGTGACACGATCCCGAGAGGATAACCCGGCGAATCATCTCTGTCCGGGCGTTGCCCCGACTGGCGTGTCCGGTGCTGCGGTGTCATGTCCGGAGTGCGGATCCCGCCGCGGGCACCTCGTCTCCGGGGTGCAACTTCGTGCAATTGCACGTTTGCCCATTGCGACGTGGACGGACGGTGACGCAGGCTTGACGCAGCGTCGGCATCGGATGCGGGCAACGCCGCCGCCCGGACGCGGAGGGGGGTCCGGCGGCACGCAGGCGCCCCGTGACGATGCCGGTGACCGGGGGACCGGGCGGGTCACCGACCGCTCGGTCCCTCGCTTTTCCCCCGGTGTCCTCCAGGTTTGGAGCCAGACTCTAAACTGAGACTCAGGGGGCCGGCGCCTTTCCCCACTTATGAGAGCGCCGTGGCAGGAGGGTTGCAGATGGCCAAGTTCACCGAGCCGGGGCTCACGTTCGACGATGTGCTCCTGGTTCCCGCGTATTCGGACCTGCAGCCCGGTGAGGCTGATACCAGTACGCGGCTTTCACGCGGGATCACCCTGCGTATCCCGCTGATCTCGGCGGCGATGGACACGGTCACCGAGGCTCGCATGGCGGTGGCGATGGCCCGTCAGGGCGGCATCGGCATCCTGCACCGCAACCTCTCCATCGAGGACCAGGCGCAGCAGGCCGACCTCGTCAAGCGCTCCGAGGCCGGGATGGTCACCAACCCGGTCACCTGCTCACCGGACGACACCCTCGCCGACGTCGAGCGCCTCTGCGCCACCTACCGGATCTCCGGTGTCCCGGTGACCGGCCCGGACGGCGTGCTCGTCGGCATCGTCACCAACCGCGACATGCGCTTCGAGACCGACCAGCACCGTCCGGTGCGCGAGGTCATGACCCCGATGCCGCTGGTCACCGCGCCGGTGGGGGTCTCCAGGGACGGCGCGTTCGAGCTGCTCAGGCAGAACAAGATCGAGAAGCTTCCGCTGGTCGACGCCGGCGGGCGGCTCCGCGGGCTCATCACCGTCAAGGACTTCACCAAGAGCGAGCAGTATCCGCTCGCCACCAAGGACGCCGACGGCCGGCTCGTCGTGGGGGCGGCCATCGGCGTCGGGGGTGACGCCGAGCAGCGGGCGGCGGCCCTGATCGAGGCCGGTGTCGACGTGATCATCGTCGACGTCGCCCACGGTCACTCCAAGGGACTCGCCGACATGATCTCCACGATCAAGGCCAACAGCCGGGTCGAGGTGATCGGCGGCAACATCGCCACCCGCGCGGGCGCCCAGATGCTGATCGACGCCGGGGCCGACGCCGTCAAGGTCGGCGTCGGGCCGGGCTCCATCTGCACCACCCGCGTGGTCGCCGGCGTCGGCGCGCCGCAGGTGACGGCCATCCACGAGGCCTCCCTGGCCGCCGGTCCGGCCGGGGTGCCGGTGATCGGCGACGGTGGCCTCCAGTACTCCGGCGACATCGTCAAGGCCATCGCGGCCGGCGCCGACGCGGTGATGCTGGGCTCGCTCCTGGCGGGATGTGAGGAGTCCCCGGGTGAGCTGATCTTCATCAACGGCAAGCAGTTCAAGTCCTACAGGGGGATGGGCTCGCTCGGCGCGGTCCGCAACCGCGAGCGCGGCGGCGCCTCCTTCAGCAAGGACCGCTACGCCCAGGCCGACGTCGGCGGCGAGGACAAGTTCATCCCCGAGGGCATCGAGGGCCAGGTGCCCTACCGCGGCCCGGTCGCGGCGGTCGCCCACCAGCTCGTCGGCGGTCTGCGCCAGGGCATGTGGTACTCGGGGTGCCGCACGATCGCGGACATGCACACCAGCTGCGAGCTCATGCCGATCACGGCGGCGGGTCTCAAGGAGAGCCACCCGCACGACATCCAGATGACGGTCGAGGCTCCGAACTACCACCGCCGATAGGGTCCTGTCGCGGATGCCGAGGACGAACCCGGGGATCCGCGCCAGGCTCGGCGAGCAGGCGGGCCACAACGGCACTGTACGGCTTGCGCCCGCTTGGCGTGAGCCGTACACGCATGGAATGGGAAAGACAGAAATATGACTCAGGTGGAGATCGGGCGCGGCAAGAACGGCCGTCGCGCCTACGCCCTCGACGAGATCGGCATCGTCCCGTCCCGTCGCACCCGCGACCCGGAAGAGGTCTCGATCGCCTGGCAGATCGACGCCTACCGGTTCGACCTGCCCGTCGTGGTGAGCCCGATGGACAGCGTGGTCTCGCCCAGGACCGCGATCGAGGTCGGCCGGCTCGGCGGTCTCGCCGTGCTCGACCTCGAAGGACTGTGGACCCGCTACGAGGACCCGACGCCGTTGCTGGCGGAGGTGGCCGAGCTCAAGGGTGAGGCCGCGACGAAGCGGCTCCAGGAGATCTACGACGCGCCGATCAGGGACGAGCTGATCGGCCGGCGGATCGAGGAGATCCGCGCGGCGGGGGTGACCACGGCCGTCCGGCTGTCCCCGCAGCGCACGGTCCAGCACCACAAGGCCGTGATCGACGCGGGTGTGGACATCTTCGTGATCCGCGGCACCACGGTCTCCGCCGAGCACGTCTCCGGCCGGGCCGAGCCGCTGAACCTCAAGCAGTTCATCTACGAGCTCGACGTCCCGGTGATCGTCGGCGGCTGTGCCACCTACACCGCGGCGCTCCACCTGATGCGGACCGGCGCGGCCGGCGTGCTCGTCGGCTTCGGCGGCGGCGCCTCGCACACCACCCGCACGGTGCTGGGCGTGGTGGTGCCGATGGCCACCGCGATCTCCGACGTGGCCGCGGCCCGCCGCGACTACATGGACGAGTCCGGCGGCCGCTACGTGCACGTCATCGCCGACGGCGGCATGGGCACCTCCGGCGACATCGCCAAGGCGATCGCCTGCGGCGCCGACGCGGTCATGGTCGGCTCGCCGCTGGCCAGGGCCGTCGAGGCCCCCGGCCACGGCTTCCACTGGGGTTCGGAGGCGCAGCACCCCGAGCTGCCCCGGGGCAAGCGGGTCGAGTTCGGCACGGTCGGCACGCTGGAGCAGATCCTGCACGGCCCGTCCTCGGTGGCCGACGGTTCGATGAACCTGATGGGCGCGCTCAAGCGCACGATGGCCACCGCCGGATACTCCGACCTGAAGGAGTTCCAGCGGGTCGAGGTCGTCGTCGCCCCGCACACCTCCTGACGCAGGCAGACGTCTCGCGCGGACGCCCGGCCCGCCGGGCCGGGCGTCCGCCGTCCCTCCGGTGCGTCCCGTGCGGGCACGGCGTGCCGGGCGGCGGGGAGACGTAAGGGATCCGCGAAAGTGACGTATGGGGGAAAATCTGTGAACATGCCCATGTGTCGGATGATCGCGAGCTCCGGGGCGCTCTCAGCGAGGGCCCGTTCCACGTCGCGCTCCGCGCCGCGGTGGAGGCGCGCGGCCTGACCCTGGACCGGCTCCGCCAGCGCCTGGAAGAGCGCGGCCTGCGGGTCGGGATGACGAGTTTGAGCTACTGGCAGCAGGGCCTGCGCCGTCCCGAACGGCCGGAGTCGCTGCGCGCCGTACGCGCGCTGGAGGAGATCCTCATCCTGCCGCCGCGCTCGCTGATGGGCCTGCTCGGCCCGCCCCGGCCACGGGGCCGGGGCCAGAGCGCCGGGTCGCAGCCGGAAGCGGCGTCCCACTCCTCGATCATGGAGCCGGCGCGTGCCCTGTCGACCCTGCTGCACGAGCTGGACGGGGTGGCCGACGACCGCCGGCTGCACATCGCCGGGATGTACGAGTCACTGCAGATCGGGGCGGACCGCAGCACCACCCGGCGCGAGACGCTCCAGGTGGTGCAGGCGCACGAGGACGCCGCCGACCGCTACATCATGGTCTACCGGGGCGACATCGGATGCGACGTGGAGCGCGTGCGGATCCGGGCCCTGGAGGACTGCCGGGTCGGCCGGGTCCGCCGTGACGGGCCGACCGCCCTGGTGGTGGCCGAGCTGCTGTTCGACCGGGCGCTCCGGACCGGGGACACCCAGGTGATCCGCTACGAGCTCGCCGACCCGAGCGGCGTGGAGGCCACCGAGTACGAACGGAGCTTCCGCTTCCCGGCGGGCCAGTACATGCTCCGGGTGAGCTTCGCCGCCGCGGCCCTGCCGGTCGGCGTCCGCCGCTTCGCCCGCCACGACTCCGCCGCGGGCGAGCACGACCAGGGCGAGCTCACTCTCAACGCCCACCACGCGGTCCACCTGGTGACCGGCTCGCTCCAGCCCGGCCTGATCGGCATCCGCTGGAGGTGGTCGTGACCAGCCGGGTCGTGACCAGCCGGGCCGTGATCAGCCGGGCCGTGATCAGCCGGCCAGCACGCCGAGGAGGCGGGTGACCTCGGTGGCGACGGCCGTACGGCCGGCCCCGACGTACTTGCGGGAGTCCACGACCTTCTCGTCGGCGGCCAGGCGGTCGCGGATCGCACGGGTGAAGGTCTTGTTGAGGTGCGTGGAGATGTTGATCTTCTTCATGCCGTGCCGTACGGCGGCGCGCAGGGTCTCGTCCGGCACGCCGGAGGAGCCGTGGAGCACCAGCGGGACCGGGACCGCGGCGCGCAGGGCGGCGATCAGCTCCAGGTCGAGGACGGCATCCCTGGTCGTCATGGCGTGGGAGCTGCCCACGGCCACGGCCAGCGCGTCCACACCCGTCCTGGCCACGTAGTCCACCGCCTCGTGCGGCCTGGTCCGCGCCCCCGGCGCGTGCACGCCGTCCTTGCCGCCCACCTCGCCGAGCTCGGCCTCCACCCACAGGCCCCGCCGATGGCACAGGGCGGCCACCTCGGCCGTGAGCGTCACGTTCTCCTCGTCGGGCAGCGCCGAGGCGTCGAACATCACCGATCCCAGGCCCAGCTCCACGGCCTCCTCGACGAGCGCGCGATCGGTGGCGTGGTCGAGGTGCACGGCCACGGGCACCGCCGCAGCCCTGGCCACCGCGAGCGAGGCGGCGGCGATCGGGGCGAGGGCGCCGTGGTAGCGGACGCAGTTCTCGCTGATCTGCAGCACGACGGGCGCGCCCGCCGCCTCCGCCCCCGCGACGATCGCCTCGGCGTGCTCCAGCTGGATGACGTTGAACGCGCCGACGCCCGCCGGAGCGTCGCGGATGATGTCGCCGATACCGACAACAGGCATGATGACCCTTTCGTATATGGGATTACCGGTCCGATGCCGAGCACCGGCCGCTCTACGGGCGTGCCGGATCCACCACGATCTCCGGGTGGATCCTCTGGAACGTCTCCCGGTCGAAGTCGCCGGCGACCGGGGCGGCCACGGCGGCCGCGCCCAGGGCGGCCGCGCGGCGCAGCCGCTCGGGCCAGGGCATGCCCTCCACCAGGCCCAGTGCCAGCCCCGCCACGAGCGCGTCACCGGCCCCCGTCGGATTGCCCTCCACCCGGTACGGCATGGCGGCCCGCCAGGCCCCTTCGGGGGTCACGGCCAGCAGCCCGCCGGCGCCGAGGGAGACCACGACCGCCTCGGCCCCGCCCCGCCGGAGCGCCTCGGCTCCCGCGAAGGTCTCGCCGTGCCCTCGCGGGCCGGTGACCGGGCCCGTCCCCGCGCCCGCGGGGTTCTCCCCGGGGTCGCGCGGGCCGTCCTCCTGCGCGGCCAGGGCGCGGGCGAGCTCCTCGGCGTTGGGCTTGACGATCGAGGGACGGCCGGAGGGGGCGTGCCTGAGCGGCTCGCCGTCGGCGTCCACGATCGCCGGGACGCCGCGCTGCCGGGCCAGGGCCGCGAGCTCGGCGTAGAAGGAGACGGGCACCCCGCGGGGGAGGCTGCCGGAGATCACGACCGCCCCGGCCCTCCCGAGCCGCGTCTCGTAGTCCCGCAGGAAGCGTCCGAGCTCCTCGTCCGTCACCACCGGTCCGGGCTCGTTGAACAGCGCCGTGCGCAGCGTGGCCCGCCCGGCGGCGGCCGTATCGGACGGGGCGGGGCCCAGGTCGCAGACGGCCAGGGTGGCGCGTGACTCGGCGGCGATCGGGGTGAGGGCGGCGGGCAGGCCCGCCGCCGCGAGGTCGGCCTCGACGGCGCGGCCGTTCGGGCCGCCGGACAGGCCGGTGACGAGCACGTCCCGGCCGAGGGCGGCCAGCACCCTGGCGACGTTGACGCCCTTGCCGCCCGCCCTCCGGTGCACGGTCCGCACTCGGTTGACACCGTCCCAGTCGACGTCGCCGGCCGTGTAGGTGACGTCGAGGGCCAGGTTCAGCGTGACGGTGAGGATCGTGCCGCGAACGGCGGGAGGTGAGGTCATCAGGGTTCTGTGATCCAGTTTCCGTGCTTCATGACACCGGCGACCTCCAGGTCGCCGGTGAGCACCACCAGGTCGGCCTGCTTGCCGACGGAGACGGAGCCGAGGCGGTCGGCGAGGCCGAGCACCCGGGCGGGGGTGAGCGAGGCGACCTCGGCCGCCTCCGGCAGCGACAGCCCGACCTGCTGGACGCTGCGCCGGAACGCGACGTCCATGGTCAGGGTGCTGCCCGCGATGGAGCCGCCCTCGGCCAGCCGGGCGACGCCGTCCACGACGTCGACCTTCATCGGGCCGAGCCCGTAGACGCCGTCGCCCATGCCGGCCGCCGCCATGGCGTCGGTGATCAGCGCGGTACGGCCGGGCCCCGCGACGTCGTAGGCCAGGCGCATCATCGCCGGGTGCAGGTGCACGCCGTCGTTGATCAGCTCGATCGTGACGCGCTCGTCCTGCAGCAGGGCGGCGATCGGGCCGGGGTCGCGGTGGTGCAGCGGCGGCATCGCGTTGTAGAGGTGGGTCGCGACGCTGCCGCCCGCGTCGATGCCCGCGATGGTCTGCTCGTAGGTGGCGTCGCTGTGCCCGAGCGCGGCGATCACGTTGTTCGCGACCGCCTCCCGGATGGTGTCCAGCGCGCCGGGCAGCTCGGCGGCGATGGTGAGCATCCGCACGTGGCCGCGCCCGGCCCTGAGCAGGTCGCCGAACTCCCGCGGGGAGGGCTCGCGGAGCAGCGCCGGGTTGTGCGCGCCGCAGCGGGCCTTGGAGATGTAGGGGCCCTCGAAGTGGATGCCGGCCAGCAGGCCGTCCTCGCACAGGTCGGCCAGGGCGGAGGTCGCCCCGGCCAGGTCGTCGAGGGCCGCGGTGACCAGGCTGGCCATGAGGGTGGTGGTGCCGTGCCGGGCGTGCAGGGCGGCGATCCGGCTCGCCTGGTCCGGATCGCCGGTGGGGAAGGAGCCGCCCGCCCCGCCGTGGTTGTGGATGTCGACGAATCCCGGCACGACGTACCGGCCCGCGAGGCTGTGGCCGGGTCCGGGCGCGGACCCCTGGCCGATGTGGGTGATGCGGCCGTCTTCTATGGTGAGCCAGCCTCCGTGGACACCTTCGGGGGTCACGATGCGGGCGTCGGCGAGTGTGATGCTCATGGCACTATCCTCTCCGGTTCTCGGGAGGACCGGTCATCAGGCGGGAAGGATCACCGACCTGGTGAGGTGGAGCGGCTCGTCGGGGTTGAGGCCCTGGGCGTGCGCCCGGGCCACGGCCACCCGGTGGACCCTGATGAGCTCGGCCATCGGGTCGAGGGCGCTCTCCAGGAAGGCTCCTCCGGTGGCCTCGACCTCGCCCCGCAGGCTCTCCGGGGCCTCGCCGAGCATCCAGGTGACCCGGTTCGGCCCGGCGATGCTGATCGGGCCGTGCCGGTATTCCATCGCCGGATAGGACTCGGTCCACGCCCGGCAGGCCTCGCGCATCTTCAGCCCGGCCTCCACGGCCAGGCCGTACGTCCAGCCGCGGCCCAGGAAGGTGAACTGCTCGGCGGCGAGCAGCTCGGCGGGGAGCGGGTCGGCGACCGCGCGCTCGGCGTCGGCGATCGCGGCGGTCAGGTCCTCGCCGAGGTGGGCGCGGAGCAGGGCGAGCTGGGTGGTGGCGAACCGGGTCTGCACGACCGACTTCTCGTCGGCGAAGTCGAGCACCACGACCTCGTCGGCGAGCGCCATGACCGGGGTGTCCGGGTCGGCGGTGATCGCGGTGGTCGCCGTGCCGGTGCTCCTGAGCAGCTCCAGCACCTCGGTGGTGGTGCCCGACCGGGTCAGCGCCAGCACCCGGTCGTAGGAGCGGCCGGCGGGGAACTCGGACGCGGCGAACGCGTCGGTCTCGCCGTGCCCGGCCCGCTCGCGCAGGACCGCGTAGGCCTGGGCGATGAACCAGGAGGTGCCGCAGCCGACGACGGCCACGCGCTCGCCCCGCCGGGGAAGGGCGTCGGTGGACACCTCGCTGACGGCGCGGCGCCAGCAGTCCGGCTGGGACGCGATCTCGGCTTCGGTGTGCGTGGTCACGGCGTGCCTCCCCGATTTGCTTCGTTTATGAGTGATTTATAGCAGAAATGAGCATGATTGTGCAGAGGTAGGTTTTGATCCCTTGCTGTGCCACGCTGTTCACCGTGAGTCGATATGAGCGCTGGAACGCGATCCTCGAACTGCTCTCGCAGGAAGGACGCCTGTCGGTGGAGCAGGCGGCCGAGGCGCTCGTCGTCTCCACCGCCACGATCCGGCGTGACTTCGACCAGCTCGCCCAGCAGCAGATGCTCATGCGCACGCGCGGCGGCGCCGTCGCCCAGAGCGTGAGCTACGACCTGCCGCTGCGCTACAAGACGGCACGCCACGCCGGGGAGAAGCAGCGGATCGCGGAGGCCGCGGCCGGGCTGGTGACGCCCGGGGCCATCGTCGGCATGAACGGCGGCACGACCACCTCGGAGGTGGCGCGGGCGCTGGCCACCCGGGCCGATCCGGAGATCGGCTTCACCATCGTCACCAACGCGCTGAACATCGCCGCCGAGCTGACCGTGCGCCGGCACGTCAAGATCGTGCTCACCGGTGGCGTGGCCAGGCCGCAGTCCTACGAGCTGATCGGCCCGCTGGCGTCGGGGGTGCTGGAGCAGGTCACGCTCGACATCGCGTTCCTGGGGGTGGACGGGATCGACGCCGAGGCGGGCGCCTCGGCCCACCACGAGGGGGAGGCCAGCGTCAACAACCTGCTGATCAGCCGGGCCGCCCAGGTCGTCGTGGTCGCCGACACCTCCAAGATCGGCCGCCGCGCCTTCGCCCGCATCTGCCCGCTCGGCGCCATCGGCACGCTGATCACCGGAGAGGGCCTCCCCGACGAGGACGCGGCCCGCTTCGCCGACGCGGGCGTCAAGGTCATCCGCGCCTGATCCCGCCCGGCGAGAGCGTCACCGGCCGGGCTCCATGAGCGCGAGGTAGCTGTCTTCGAGGGTCGGCTCGGCCGGCTGGGCGGAGGGGCCGGGGGCGGTGGGCGCGATGATCCGGTAGCGCGTCCCCGCGCCCTCCGGAAGCGCGGCCACGATCCTGCCCTCTGAGGGCGCGGGGCCGGAGGTGGTCAGCGTCCACACCCTCCGGTCGGCCCGCGAGACCAGCTCCCCGACGTCGCCCTGGAACACCAGCCGGCCCTTGTCGAGCACCGCCAGGGACCGGCAGGTCTGCGCCACGTCCTCGACGATGTGCGTGCTGAGCAGGACCGTGCGGTCCCCCGCGAGCCGGGAGAGCAGGATGCGGAACCGGATCCGCTCCTCGGGGTCCAGTCCGGTCGTCGGCTCGTCCACGACGAGCAGGCGGGGATCGGCGAGCAGCGCCTGCGCGATGCCGACCCGCCGCAGCATGCCGCCGGAGAAGCCCTTGAGCCTGCGGTCGGCGTCCGGGGTGAGCGCGACCGTCTCCAGCAGCTCACCGATCCGGCGGCGCCGCGAGGGACGGGAGTCGAGCCCCTTGAGCAGCGCGATGTAGTCCAGGAACTGCCGTGCGGTCAGGTCCGGGTAGACCCCGAGGCTCTGCGGGAGGTAGCCGAGGGTCCGCTGTACGGCGAGCCGCCCGTCGGCGGTGGCGACGTCGTGCCCGCCGACGCGGACCGTCCCCGAGGTGGGGCTGAGCAGCCCCGCCAGGATGCGCATGAGCGTGGTCTTGCCCGCCCCGTTGGAGCCGAGCAGGCCGTACATGCCGGTCGGCACGTCGAGGTCGAGCCCGTCGAGGGCGTGGACACCGCCCCTGTAGGTCTTGGTCAGGCGGGAGATCTCGATGCGCATGTCAGGACTCCGTCCGGGCGGTGTGGAGGCGGGCGAGGAGGAGGACGGTGGCCGCGAGCGCGATCATCACGCCGATCCACAGCAGGGCGACGGCCGGGCTCGCCTCGGGCCGCAGGAAGTTCAGCGCGGCGCCGGGCCGTGGGCCGTAGACGATGCCTTCGGGGGGCAGGATGACGTTGGGGGGATATGTCTGGTCGTCGCCGTAGCCGAGGAGGCCGTAGGCCACGTACTGGTTTCTGGGCGCCAGGATGGTGTGGGACAGGGTCGGCATCATGGTGGCGGGGATGAGGTTCCCCCAGAACCAGTAGACGACGAACAGCACGCGGAACAGCAACGTCGGCATCAGCAGCGGACCGGCCAGGGCGAGCGCACCCACGAAGAGCAGCGCGGGGACGACGGCCGTCACGAGGATCACCGCCGCCCAGCCCAGCGCGGCGGGCGCACCCTCGGTGACCGCGTAGGCCACCGCCCGGCCGAGATAGGCGAGCACGAACGGCACGGCGGTGGCCGCGCAGGCGCCGAGATACTTGCCGGCCAGCCGGCCGGTGCGACCGGCCGGCGTCGTGTCCAGGACGTCGCTCATGCCGAGCCGCCGGTCCCGGACGAGCCGGTCGGCGAGCAGGCACCCGTAGACGATGGGCAGCAGGCTCGTGAGCAGGACGGCTGACACGATCATGGCCGGCCTCGGTTCCCGCCCTTCATTGCCGCCCAGATTCAGGTCCAGGTACGTATGGCCGAAGGCGGCGACGGTCGCCGCGAAGGTCAGGCCGTAGACGATCCACAGGACGGGCCGGCGGATCTGCATGCGGAACTCGTAGCGGAAGGTCGCGATCATTCGGTCTCACCTCCGAGGGTCCGCTCGGCGGCGCCGAGCAGGAGCCAGGCCGCCGCGAGGAACAGCGGGGCGGTCGACAGCAGGGTCAGCCTGTTGGGCAGCCACTCGCCGGGCGGCGTCCCGTATGTGGTGGCGAACAGGGCGAGCGACCGTGACACCGGGTTCGCCTGGAGGACGCCGTGGAACACCTGCCCGAACACCCAGACGGCCCCGACGACGGCGGCGGCGGCCGAGGCGCTGCGGAGCGCGACCGCGGCGAGCAGTCCCAGCGCCGACAGCCAGAGCATGGGAGACAGCCAGGTGAGCTGGCCGGTCAGGCCGCCGGGCACGCCGGGCATCAGGTCCCACCAGCCGGTGACGGTGAGCAGCGCCGAGGCGGCCAGGGCGCACAGGCACGACCAGCCGGCCGTCACGGCCAGGCGGCGCAGCAGGGTCGAGCGGTATCCCGTGGGCAGGGTGAGCTGGAGTTCCACCGCACGGTCCCGGCCGATCAGCGAGGCGGCCGCGGTGCCGGTCAGGAGCGGGATCCCCGTTTCCACGGCTCCAAGGAGGAACCACGCGGTGTTCCCCTCCCGGGAGCCGAGCCGCGTGCCGAACGCGGCGAGCAGCGCGATGAGCACGACGAGGGCCGGGGGCGCCAGCATGGCCGCGGGACCGGCCCTGCGTATCTCGTGCGACCAGAGGTCGAGGGGTTTCATGATCGGTTGGTTGCGCGGGCGCGCCGGATCGGTTCACCCGTGCCCGTCGCGATCACGGCGGCGAGCGTGAGGGCCAGGGCGAGGCCGACCGTGGCCGGGCTGGTCGTCCAGAAGTGCCGCAGGCCGTCCGGGACGGGTATGTCGGTGGCGGTCAGCGCGTAGAGGCTCCACACCGTCAGCGCGCACCCCATCGCGCCGGCCGGGCTCCAGCACACCGACAGCAGCAGGGTGAGCGCCGCGAGCGCCGCCATGGGGCCCAGCCACGCCGTGACCAGCGACGTCAGCCCCGGGGGCGTGTGGCCCAGCGGGGACAGCATCACCGAGGCGGCCAGCGCCAGGGCCAGGTCGTAGCCGAGCACCAGCGTCATCCGGGCCAGCATGACGACGCGCGGCGACGTCGGCGTGACGGCGACCACCTCGAAGGCGTCGTCCTGCTCCGGCCCCTGGGACCCGGCGACACCGGCCGCGGCGATCAGCGGGACGGCCAGGGCGAGCACGAGCCGGGCGGTGTCGTCATTGGCCAGGACGAAGCCCACGGAGGCCGCCATGACCAGCGCGGAGACCAGCCAGAGCGCCGGATGCAGGATGCGGGCCTCCATCGCCAGCAGCGCCCACACCCGGTACGGCCTCGGCGAGGCCGGGGCCTCCACACCGTCGAGCGCGGACCTCATCAGAGCGGCGCGCACGACCTCCGGCCCGGGGGGAGGCGGAATGCCGTCGCGGATCCCGGACAGTTCAGGCCATTCGTTCATCGATGCACCCCCTCAGGGTCGCTCGGGCATGATGCAGGCGGCTTTTCACCGTGCCGACCGGGATCTCCAGCACCTCGGCGATCTCCCGGTGGCTCAGGTCGTTGAGGAAGGAGAGCACGACGACCTCGCGTTGCGCCAGCGGCAGCCGGGCCAGCGCCGCCTGCACCCGCTCACCGCCCACGGCCAGCTCCTCCGGCCCTGGCAGGGGGTCGGCCCCGTCGGGCGGTTCGGCCGCGAGCGGGGGCGGGACGCCGCGCAGCCGGTTGTGCGCCTGCCTGCGCGCCACCCCGAACAGCCAGGTGCTGACGGCGGAGCGGCTCCGGTAGGTGCCCGCCGAACGCCACACGGCCAGCAGGGTGTCCTGGAGGATCTCCTCGGCCGTGCCCCGATCCCCGGCGAGCCGGTAGAGGAAGGCGGACAGCGGTCCGGCGTAGCGCTCGTACAACTCGGTCAGCGCGCTCGCGTCGCCGTCGGCCACCCGGGCCAGGACGAGCGCCTCCTCCTCCCGCGCGCGGGCACGGCGGCCCGCGACCGTGAACCGGCGCAACGCCATCCCCTCGGCTCCCCCATCCATGACCGGTGTGTAGCGCCGGACCCGTCCCGGGGTTCACCGGATGGCCTTTTTCCTTCGGCGATCAGCGTTCCCCGGAGGGTCTCCCGCTGTCCACGGGGTTGTGGCGCGAATCTCGTCCGCTGTCCTTACCGGTCGGTAGTGATGCCTAGGGTGGATGGGTAGATACCTGATGCAAAGCGACAACCCGTACCCCAGGGGGATGCAGCATGACGGCGCGAATGGGCACGGCACGGCTCGGTCCTGCCGAGCGGACCGCCGCACTGACGCAGATGGGCGCTCAGGAACTCGACGTGGTGGTGATCGGCGGCGGCGTCGTCGGCGCCGGAGTCGCGCTGGACGCGGCGACGCGCGGGCTGAGCGTCGGGCTGCTGGAGGCGCGCGACTTCGCCTCGGGCACCTCGTCCAGATCGTCCAAACTGATCCACGGCGGGCTGCGCTATCTGGAGCAGCTCAACTTCGACCTGGTCAGGGAGGCGCTCCGGGAGCGGGCCCTGCTGCTGCAGCGGATCGCCCCGCACCTCGTGCGGCCCGTGCCTTTCCTGCTCCCGCTCACCCACGTCGGGTGGGAGAGGCCGTACGTCGGAGCGGGCCTGGTGATGTACGACTCGCTGGGCTTCTCCTTCGGCTCCACCCGTGGCGTGCCCGGGCACCGGCACCTGTCGCGCAGCAGGGCGCTGCGGATCGCGCCCTCGCTGCGGCGGACGGCGTTCTCCGGCGCGGTCCAGTACTGGGACGCCCAGGTCGACGACGCCCGCTACGTGATGACCATGCTGCGGACCGCCTCCTCCTACGGGGCGCACGTGGCGTCGCGGGCCCAGGTGGTGGGCTTCCTGCGGGAGGGCGAGCGGGTCACCGGGGTCCGGGTGCGCGACCTGGAGGCCGGGACCACGATGGACGTGCGGGCCCGCCAGGTGGTCAACGCCACCGGCGTGTGGACCGACGACATCCAGGAGCTGGTCGGCGGCCGGGGGCAGATCCACGTCCGCGCCTCCAAGGGCATCCACCTGGTCGTGCCGCGCGACCGGATCCACTCCCTCACCGGCATCATCCTGCGCACCGAGAAGTCGGTGCTGTTCGTGATCCCCTGGGGACGCCACTGGATCATCGGGACCACCGACACCCGCTGGGACCTGAACCGGGCCCACCCGGCGGCCTCCCGCTCGGACATCGACTACGTGCTGGAGCACGTGAACGAGGTGCTCTCGGTGCCGCTCACCCGCGACGACGTCGAGGGCGTCTACGCGGGGCTGCGCCCGTTGCTGTCGGGGGAGTCGGAGGAGACGTCCAAGCTCTCCCGCGAGCACATGGTGGCCCATCCGGTGCCGGGACTGGTCATGGTGGCCGGCGGGAAGTACACCACCTACCGGGTCATGGCGCAGGACGCGGTGGACGCGGTGGCGCACGGGCTGGACCAGCGGGTCCCGCCGTCGTGCACGGACCGGATCCCGCTGGCGGGGGCGGAGGGCTACCAGGCGCTGTGGAACTCCCGGCAGCGGCTGGCCCAGTCGTCCGGGCTGCACGTGGCGCGGATCGAGCACCTGCTGCAGCGGTACGGGTCCATGATCGACGAGGTGCTCGCGCTGATCGAGGCGGACCCGTCGCTGGCCCTCCCGCTGACCGGGGCGGACGACTACCTGCGGGCGGAGATCGTCTACGCGGCCACCCACGAGGGCGCCCGCCATCTGAACGACGTGCTGGCCCGGCGCACGCACATCTCGATCGAGACCTTCCACCGCGGGCTGGGCGTGGTCGAGGAGGCGGCCGGGCTGCTCGCCGGCCCGCTGGAGTGGGACGACGATCAGGTCAAGCGCGAGGTGGAGTACTACACCAAGCGGGTCGAGGCCGAGCGGCTCTCCCAGGAGCAGGACACCGACCAGGAGGCCGACGCGATCCGCCTCGGCGCTCCCGACGTCGTCCCCGTCGCGAGCCCCGAGAACACCTGAGCCCGGCTCCCGCCGGCCTCGGGAGCGGGTGAGCGGAGGTCCTCGGGAGCGGGCGAGTGGCGTACGGCTCCCGCCGGCCTCGGAAACGGGTGAGCGGAGTACGGCTCCCGCCGCGGAGGCGGGAGCCGTACGGGGAGCCCTTCGGCGGGAGACGGCCCGCAACCCGGAGGCCCGGCCGGGGAGGGCCTTCCTAGGAGGTCTGCTCGAACGGGATCCAGGCCTGGTCGGCGAGGTCGTTCATGGCGTTGACCTTGAGGCCCAGGTCGGAGACCGTCCAGAGGCTGTCGCCGATGACGATCGAGCGGCGGATGCCCGGGTCGTAGGGGGCGAAGCGGGCGTTGTCGACGGGCTTGGGCCTGGTGTGGACGATGGTGCCCACCTTGGTGACGGCGGATTCGTCGATCTTGAGGACGAGGGCGGCGCCGTTGGTCTGCTCGGTGCCGTTCCAGGTGTTCAGCGGCAGGACCGCGGTGCCCGTCCTGGCCCAGTAGAGGAAGGCGTGCGGGTCCCACTCGGCCTCGGAGCCGGAGTCCTTCTGGAACAGCTGCGACAGGCGGCGCGGGTTGGCCGGGTCGCCGACGTCGAACAGCGAGACCTGGGTGCCGAGCGTGCGGCCCTTCTCGCTCGCCTCCTGGCCGAGCCCGATCAGCCGCCCGTCACCCGCCGGGTGCAGGTAGGCGGAGTAGCCGGTGATCTTCAGCTCGCCGGTCTTCCTCGGGGCCGCCGGGTCGCGCAGGTCGAGGGTGTAGAGCGGGTCCACCTGCTTGAACGTCACCACGTAGCCGACCGGGCCGATGAACCGGACCGAGTAGATCCGCTCGCCGGCGCCCAGGCCGCCGACCTCTCCGACCTTGTTCAGGGTGTCGGCCTTGAGCACGTAGACGGCGCTGGAGCTGTCCTGCCCGGAGGTCGAGGTGGTGGCGACCCTCAGGTGCCCCTCGTGCTCCGACAGGGAGTACTGGTTGAGCAGCCGGCCGGGGACCTTCCCGGAGGCGACGTAGCGGGGCGCGCCCGCCGCGCCGATGTCGAAGCGGTGGACCTCGGTCTCCTCCGGCGGCTCGACCGGCGTCTTCACGGGCTCCGGAGTCGGCTCGGAGGTCGACGTGGAACCGGTCGGTGCCGGGGTGACGGTGACCGGCGCGTCCGTGGGGGACGGTGCCGGGGTGACGGTGACCGAGGTGTCCGTCGGGACCGGGGCCGGGGCCGGCGTGACGGTCACCGTCGGCTCCGTCGGCGTCGGCTCGACCTGCGGGGCCTGCGCGGTGGCCGTGGCGGCCGGCGCGTCATCGATCACCGGCGACTCGATCGGCCGGGGCCACCACCAGCGCGGGTTGCTGGTCACGTACAGGCTGGAGCCGGTGCCGTAGACCGTGTCGCCGTCGGCCGCCACGCTGATCGGGGTGGTCTCCGCGAGCCCCTGGGACAGGTCGAAGCTGTGCACGGTCAGCATCGAGGTGCCGGTGTACTCCGCGGGGTGGCTGACCTGTTCGCACTTGACCGAGCCGGTCGAGGTGACGCCCTTGGCGTCCGTCGTCTCGAACTTCGGCAGCCACGCCTCCAGCGGCGCCTTCTTGACGGTGTCCGCGTTCAGGCGGGTCCGCTCGTTCTCCGAGGCGTCGGGGCCGGCGTCCGGGAAGTTGATCTCAGGCTGGCTGCGGACCACGAGCCGCACCGTCGAGCCGATCATCCTGGCGTCCACGTGGGAGCCGTTCGGCGTGAGCGAGCCGAGCACCTTCGGCTCCCCGGACAGGTCGATGAGGACGTAACGCGGCCCCGGGCTCGCCGGCCGCTTGGCCATCGCGCCGAACGGGATGATCCCGCCGCCGGAGAACAGCACCAGTGCCCGGTCCCCGCTGACCAGCAGGTCGGCCGGGGCCCACGCCTGCTCGGGGTCCACCAGCTTGAGCGTGCCGGTGACCTTCTTGGCCGCGGCGTCGACCACCCGCAGCACGCCGCGGTTGACGGTGATCACCCGGTTGCCGTCGGTCTTCACCAGGTCCGGCTCGTCGACCCCGGCCTCGTGCACGTTCGTGGTCGAGTGCTCGGGCGCCGCGCTCTTGCCGCGGGCCGTGGCGACATCCGAGCGCGCCTCCGCGTACATGATCTGCGGGCCGCCCAGCCCCCACGGCCCGACCTGTTTCGCCGTCGCCGCCCGCAACCCGGCCAGCATGTCGTCGCAGCCGTTGTAGGAGACCAGCTTGATGTTCCCCAGGTCGACCGGCGTCGTACGGCTCGCGCCGGGCTCCGTCTCTGTCGAGCTGCACGCCGTGGCGAGCAGGGCGGCGGCGAGCGTGACGGCGCCGGCCGTACGAATGGATGTCCTCATGCTCCCTACGACGGATCGATGTCGTGTCCGGTTCAACCCGTTACCGACCAGTAGCCACGGGCGGCCACCCCAGAATATTCTTCGCGCATGGCTGTCACTCTCGGAGCTACCCGGACACTCGACCCGACCATGATCGAACGCATTGTCCGGCAGGTGACCTCCAGCGGGAAGACGCAGGCGATCACCGCGCCGTTCACCGGCGAGCCCCTCGCCGAACTGCCCGTCTCCACCGCCGAAGACGTCCGCGCCGCACACGCCAGGGCCCGCGCGGCGCGCGAGGCGTGGGCCGAGCTGCCCGTGCGAGAGCGGATCAAGCCCTTCCTCCGCCTGCACGACGCCATCCTCGACCGGCGCGAGGAGATCCTCGACGTGGTCCAGTGGGAGACCGGCAAGGCCCGCAGGCACGCCTTCGAGGAGGTCCTCGACGTGGCGGGCTGCACGCTCTACTACGTCCGGCGGGCGCCCGGCCTCCTGGAGCCCCGGCGCCGCGCGGGCATCTTCCCCGTCGCGACGAAGACGGTCGAGGTACGCCAGCCCAAGGGCACCGTGGCGTTGATCTCCCCGTGGAACTACCCGCTCTCGCTCGGCGTCACCGACGTCGTCCCGGCCCTGATCGCGGGCAACGCCGTGGTCCACAAGCCCGACACCCAGACCGCGCTGTCCACGCTGTGGACGATCGACCTGCTGGTCTCCCTCGGGATGCCCCGCGAGATCTGGCAGGTCGTCCTCGGCGACCCCGCCGAGGTCGGCGACGCGCTGATCGAGGACGCCGACTACGTGGCGTTCACCGGCTCGACCGGCGGAGGCCGGAAGATCGCCGAGGCGGCTGCCAGGCGGCTGATCGGCTGCTCGCTGGAGCTCGGCGGCAAGAACCCGATGGTCGTCCTCGACGACGCCGACCTGGACGTGGCCGCGCAGGGCGCGCTGCGCGCCTGCTTCACCAACGCCGGGCAGCTGTGCATCTCCATCGAGCGGCTCTACGTGCACGAGGCCGTGTACGACGCGTTCGTGGAGAAGTTCGTCCGCCAGGCCCGCAACATGAAGCTCGGCGCGGGGCTCGACTGGAGCGTGCAGATGGGATCGCTCACCTCACGGCGCCAGCTCGACGCGGTCGGCGCCCACGTGGACGACGCCGTCGCGAAGGGAGCCGAGGTCCTCGCCGGCGGCAGGGCCCGCCCCGACGTCGGGCCGCTGTTCTACGAGCCCACGATCCTGGCGGGGGTGGACGAGAGCATGGACCTGTGCCGCGACGAGACCTTCGGCCCAGTTGTCTCGGTCTACCGGTTCGCCGACGAGGACGAGGCGGTCGAGAGGGCCAACGACACCGTCTACGGTCTCAACGCCTCCGTCTGGACCCGCGACCTGTCCCGCGGCCGGGCGCTGGCCTCCCGGATCAAGGCCGGGACCGTCAACATCAACGAGGGGTACGGCTCGGCCTACGCCTCCTACGACGCCCCCATGGGAGGCATGAAGTCCTCCGGCCTGGGCCGCCGCCACGGGGCCGAGGGCCTGCTGAAGTACACCGAGGTGCAGACCATCTCCAGCCAGGCGTCCTGGATGGGCTTCGAGCCGATCCTCGGCATGACCTACGACAAGTACGCCGACACCCTGTCGGGCCTGCTCAAGACCATGAAGAAACTGCACCTGAAGTGAGGCCCGCGGCGGCCTCGCCCCGCGGGCGACCGTCACGGCGCCGCGGGGCGGAGCGGCGCGGCGGCGCCCGCCGCGGCCCGGTCGCCGCCCGAAGGGAGTCTGCGGATGTTCGACTACGACGTGCTGGTGATCGGCTCGGGGTTCGGCGGGAGCGTCTCGGCGCTGCGGCTGACGGAGAAGGGCTACAGGGTCGCCGTGCTGGAGGCCGGGCGGCGGTTCGACGAGGGCACGCTGCCCAGAACCTCCTGGCGGGTCCGTGACTTCCTGTGGGCGCCGGGGCTCGGCCTCAGGGGCATCCAGCGCATCCACGTGCTGCGCGGCCAGAAGGGCACCGGCGTCATGGTCCTGGCGGGCGCCGGGGTCGGCGGCGGCTCGCTGGTCTACGCCAACACCCTCTACGAGCCCCTCGACCCGTTCTTCGAGGACGCCCAGTGGTCGGGCATCACCGACTGGAAGGCCGAGCTCGGCCCCTACTACGACCAGGCCAGGCGGATGCTGGGGGTGGTGGTCAACCCGACGGTCACCCGCGCCGACGAGGTGATGCGGAAGGTCGCCGACCGGATGGGCGTGGGCGACACCTTCCACCTGGCCCCGGTCGGCGTCTTCTTCGGCGAGCCGGGCGTCGAGGTCGACGACCCCTACTTCGGCGGCGCCGGGCCGCGCCGCAGGGGCTGCACCGAGTGCGGCGAGTGCATGACCGGCTGCCGGCACGGCGCCAAGAACATGCTCGTCAAGAACTACCTCTACCTGGCCGAGAAGGCCGGGGCCAAGGTCCATCCGGAGACCACGGTCACCTCGGTCCGCCCGGCGGGCGGCGGCTACCGGGTCGAGGTGAGCAAGACGGGGGCGCCCTGGCGCCGCCGTACCCTCACGGCGGAGCAAGTGATCTTCGCGGCCGGCACGTACGGCACGCAGCGCCTGCTGCACCGCCTCAAGGCCACCGGTGCCCTGCCCCGGCTCTCCGACCGGCTCGGCGCCCTGACCAGGACGAACTCCGAAGCGCTGCTCGGGTTCGAGCGACTGTCCGTCAAGGGGGAGAAGCTCAACCGCGGCGTGGCGATCACCTCCTCCATCCACCCCGACGCCCACACCCACATCGAGCCCGTCCGCTACGGCGACGGCTCCAACGCGATGGGCATGCTCCGCTCCCTCCTGATCGACGGCGGCGGCGCGCCCCGCTGGCTCAAGTTCCTCGGCGAGGCCGTGCGCAGGCCCCATCTCGTGCCGAGGCTGTTCAACCACCGCAGGTGGTCGGAGCGCGCGATCATCGCCCTCGTCATGCAGGCCAAGGACAACTCGATCACCCTGTCGGGCCGGAGGGGGCTGTTCGGCTGGGGGCTCCGTTCCAGGCGGGGGCACGGCGACCCCAACCCCACCTGGCTGCCGGCCGGCCACGAGTTCGTCCGGCACGCCGCCGAGGAGGTCGGCGGCATGGCCGGCGGGTCCTGGCTCGACCTGTTCGACATCCCCGCCACCGCGCACTTCCTGGGCGGCTGCGCCATCGGCGCCGGCCGCGACACCGGGGTGATCGACGCCTACCACCGCGTTCACGGACACGAGGGCCTGCACGTCGTCGACGGCTCCGCCGTCTCCGCCAACCCCGGCGTCAACCCCTCCCTCACCATCACCGCCCAGGCCGAGCGCGCCATGTCGCTCTGGCCCAACAGGGGAGAGGCCGACCCCCGGCCCGCCCCGGGCTCCCCCTACGTCCGGCTGCCGCCCGTCGCCCCCAGGAGTCCGGCCGTCCCCGCCGCCGCCCCCGGCGCCCTCCGCCTGCCCATCGTCGGCATCACGTAGAGCGGGGCGCCGCGCTCCGGAACCCGGCCTCCGTTGGCGATATGTCGTGGATTCGACCAGTATCCCGGTGTGATCTGGAATGTTGAAGAGTTCGCACGCGCCGCCGCGGTGACCGCCGACGGGCTGGCCGCCTACGTGGACGAGAGCCAGCGCGGACTGCCGCCCGTCATCCGCCGCCGGCCGCCGCGCGAGGTGGCCGAACGGCTCGGACTCGTGCGGTGGATCCGCGAGGGCGGGATGACGCCGGACAGCTACGCGGAGTTCCTGGCGGCCTACCTGGACGAGGGGACCCGGCTGCACCATCCCGCCTACCTCGGCCACCAGATCGCCGCCCCCGACTTCCCCGCCGCGCTCGCCGACTTCGTCCACGGCGCCACCAACAACCCGATGGCGGTCTACGAGATGGGGGCCTCGGCGGCCACGGTCGAGTTCGAGGTCCTGCGCTGGATGCTGGACAAGGTGGGGTTCGGGGAGACCGGCGGAGGGGTGCTCACCCACGGGGGTTCGCTGGCCAACCTCACCGCGCTGCTGGCCGCGCGGGCGGCGGCCGTACCGGAGGCGTGGACCGACGGGGTCCCCGCCGACCTCGCCCTGCTCGCCCCCGCCTCGGCGCACTACTCGCTCACCCGCGCCGCCGCGATCCTCGGGCTGGGGGAGCGGGCCGTCATGCCGCTGGACGTGGACGGGCTGGGCAGGGTCGACGTCGCGCGCCTGCCGGAGGCCCTGGATCGGGTACGGCGGGCGGGACGGCGGCCGATGGCCCTGGTGGCCAGTGCCTGCTCGACGGGGACCGGGCTCTACGACGACCTGCGCGGCATCGGCGAGTTCTGTACCGCCAACGGTGTCTGGTTCCACGTGGACGGCGCCCACGGAGCGTCGGCGCTGCTCGCCGAGGAGCACCGGCACCTGCTCGACGGGATCGAGCTCGCCGACTCCCTGATCTGGGACGCGCACAAGATGCTGCGGACCTCCAGCCTGGCGGCGGCGGTCCTGACCAGGAGGGAGGGCGACCTGGACGCGGCCTTCCGGCAGCGGGCGAGCTACCTGTTCTACGGCGACCAGGGCTTCGACCTGATCGGCAGGACCGTGGAGTGCAGCAAGGCCGAGCTGGGCCTGAAGGTCTTCCTCAACCTGGCCTGGCGGGGCGAGCGGGGGCTGGGCGACTACGTCGCGCGGCAGTACGCCACAGCGCACCGCTTCTGGGAACTGGCCCGGGAACGGCCCGGCTTCGAGTGCCCCTACGAGCCGGAGAGCAACATCGTCTGCTTCCGGTACGGCGGCGCCGACCAGGCGGAGATCCGCGAGCGGCTGATGGCGGACGGCGCCTTCCAGCTCACCTCGGCCGAGATCGACGGCGTCCGTCACCTGCGGGTCACCGTGATGGCCCCCGCCACGGACGACAAGACGCTGGAGGCGCTGCTCGACCGGATCGGCGGGGAGCGCGGCCCCGGCGGGTGACGGGTCCGTCAGGTCAGCCGGTGGCGGACCCAGACGTTGGGCTCGACGTAGACGGCGTGGTCCTGGTCGACGTCGCAGTGGACCGGGACCAGGGCTCCGGGCACCTCGACCGGGCCGCTCTCGTCGAAGGCGCAGCCGGACCACTTCCGCCATTCGGCGAGCGTGCCGGCCACAGTCATCGAGCGGGGCGCCACCTTCGCGATCGTGCCGCCCGCGCGCACGTGGACCCGTAGCCACGGATCGGCCGGCAGGCCGTCGGGCCGGGTCAGCGCGGCGTACTCCGCCATCGGGGTGCGCGGCTCCAGATGCTTGGCGTTGGGCCGCACCGGGGCGATCAGCTCACCGAACCCCAGGCGGGCGGCGTTGTCCCGCATGGCCCCCAGCATGAGGGGCGAGAGCCCGGAGCCGATGCGGTCGGGCCGGATGGTGATCTCCAGCGCGGAGACCACGGTGGGTTTCTCACCGGTCCGCCGGGTGTTCCAGGACCGCAGGACCGCCGCGTCCCAGCCGTCGTCGGGCAGGTCCTCGTGCTTCCAGGCGAAGGGGACGCTGAGGCCCTTGGCGACCAGGCGGCCCGGGTCGGCGTCGTCGTCGGCCACCAGGACGAACTCCGGATAGACCGTCGTGCAGACCTCGAAGTAGAGGGCCGCCATCCGGTCGTGGAACATGAACTCGGGCCACGAGTTGTCCATGGCCCACAGCTGCCCGGTGAACTCCGGACGTTCGGCGAGTGTGGTGACGCGGACGGACATCCGGTCATCGTTTCACCGATGCCGGGTCGGTACGACTGGTTTTCAGCGGATATCGGAGCCGGGATTGGCGGCGTCCCAGCGGTGCCGGGAGTCGGCGATGGCCGACCGGTGGTCGGCCGACCAGTCGGCGAGGGCCCTCACCAGGTGGGTGAGGCTGTGGCCCATCGCCGTCAGCTCGTATTCGACCTGCGGGGGGACCGTGGGGTAGACGGTCCGCCGGACCAGCCCGTCGCGCTCCAGGCGGCGGACGGTCAGGGTGAGCATCCGCTGGGAGATCCCGGGGATCGCCCGCTGGAGCCGGCGGAAGCGGCGCACGCCCTGGGCCAGCTCGACGACCACCAGCACCGACCACTTGTCCCCGATCCGGTCCAGGACCTCGCGGATGCCGCAGTCCTCCTCCTCGCCCCCGCAGGAGACGACCGGCTCGGTGGTTACCGCGGTGTGCCCCACTGACATTGAAGTGCCTCCTTATGGAATCTGTCCTGGTTACCGAGGATGGTCCCAGTTACCAGAGAGAACCACCCATTCGGGGAGAGATTTCGATGATTCTTGTCACCGGCGCGTCGGGCGCCCTCGGGAAGCTGGTCGCCGGACGGCTGGCGGGGCGGGACGACCTCGTCGCGGGCACCCGGAGCCCGGAGCCGTCGCCCGCCGGCCCTCCGGTCCGCCGGGTCGACTTCGACGACCCGGCCTCCCTGGCCGGCGGCTTCGCCGGCGTGCGGACGCTGTTGATCATCTCGGCGGGTTACGCCGAGGACGACGTGGTGATCGCCCGGCACGGCGCGGCGATCGAGGCGGCCGCGACCGCGGGGGTCAAGCACGTGATCTACACCAGCCTCGCCGGCTCCGGCGACCACCTCACCATCGCCCTCCCCCACCGCTGGACGGAGGCGGCCCTCGCCGCCGCGCCCTTCGACACGACGGTTTTGCGTAACGGGCTCTACGCCGAGGTGCCCGTCGGCCTGACGATGATGGCCGGGTCCGGCGCCGTCCCCGGCGTCCTCGCCGCCCCCTGGGGGCGTGGTCAGGTGTCCGTGGTCGCGCGGGAGGACCTCGCCGACGTCGCGGCCCGGGTGGTGGCCGAGGTCCAGGACGACGTCGCCGCCGGGCGGCGCAGCCGGCACGCGGGGCGGACGTACGAGCTGGACGGAGTGAAGACCATCGGCGCCGAGGACGTCGCGGCCGCGCTGGCGGACGTCCGGGGCGTGCCGGTGAGCTACCGGCCGAGCCCGCTGGGCGCCGTCTGGACCGCGCTCGCGGCGAAGGGCGTTCCGCCGTACCAGGTCGCGCACGCGGTCTCGATCTTCTCCAACATCGGCGCCGGCCTGCTCGCGGGGGAGCGGACCGATCTTCCCGGCCTGCTCGGCGTCGCGCCGAGGCCGGTGCGCGGCCTGGTCGCCGACGCGGTGCGGGCGTCCGCCTGAGTTCGCGGCCGGACCGCCGGCGCGGTACGCGCGTCCGCCTGAGCTCGCGGCCGGTGTCTTCTCCGGCGTCGCGCCGGGTGTCCGTCCGGGCGTCGCGACGAGGTGTCCGCCCGGCGCCGGGGCCGGACCGCCGGCGTTCCGGCGGTGGCCGGAGGGGGGCGTTCCGCCGGGACACGTCCGGCCCGATCACCCGGACCTGTCCTGATATAGCGTCGCGGTCATGACCGAACTCGACAGCCGCCTCCGCGCGGTGTGTGACCTGGCCGTCGCCGATGTCCGGGAGACGGCCGGCCGGCACGAGTACGACGGCCGGATCCAGGACCTCTCGCCCGAGGGCGTGCGCGCGGGACTGGCCGCACTCGGCGGGGGGACGCCGCCCGCCGACCCCTACGACGCGGCGCACCTGCAGATCTTCGAGGAGGCCACCCGGGTCCGGTTCGGCGAACTGGAGCTGCACCGCGGCAGCCCGCTCGAACACGCGAACAACCTCGACCTCGCCACCTACGACCGTGACTACGCCCCCGAGGCCGAGCGGACCGCCGCCAAGCACGCCCATCTCGCCCGGTGGCCAGAGGCCGTGGAGAACGCGATCGCCTCGCTCGACCGCCTCAGCGCCCCCGTCGCGAGCGCGCTGCTGGGAGCCGTGCGCGGCCTGGCGGCCGGGGTGCCGGCGGACGCGGAGGAGTCCGTGCGCGAGGCGGCGCTCAAGGCCCACGCCCGCCTGGTGGAGCACGTCGAGGAGGCCTCGCGCACCGGCGACCCGGAGGCGGCCCTGGGCGCCGGGGGACTGACCCGGCTGATGAGCGCGGGAGACGGCCTCACGGTGGACCTGGGCCGGCTCGCCGAGCGGGCCGACGCCGAACGCGACCGGCTCATGGCCCGGCTGACCGAGGCCTGCGCCAGGCTGGGCTCGGCCGGCCGGCCGCCGCTGGAGGTCTCGCGCGAGCTGGTCAGGCAGCACCCCGGCATCGACGGCGTGATCGACGCCGCCAGGACCGGCACCGAGAGGGCGATCGCCTTCACCCGCGAGAAGGACCTGGTGCCCTACCACGACGGCGAGTGCCTGGTCGGTCTCGCGCCGGAGTCGCGCCGGTGGGCCATGGCGATGATGAGCTGGTCGGCGCCCGGCGAGCCCGACGGCCCGTCCTGGTACCACATCACCCCGCCCGACCCCTCCTGGCCGGAGCACGACATCGAGGAGTGGCTGGAGGTCTTCAGCGAGACCACCCTGCCCGCGATCAACGTGCACGAGGTCGCCCCCGGGCACTTCTCCCACGGCCGCGCCCTCCGCCACGCCCCCTCCGACGTGCGGCGGACGCTGATGTCCATGGCGTTCGCCGAGGGATGGGCGCACTACGCCGAGGAGCTCTGCGTCGAGGAGGGCTTCGCGCCCGACGACCCGCGCTTCGAGATCGGCGTGTGGCTGGAGGCGCTGATCCGGGTGACCCGCATGGCCTGCGCCATCGGCGTGCACACCGGGACGATGACCGTCGAGGAGGGCGCCCGCCGCTTCGAGGCCGACACCCACATCGCCGGCCCCGCGGCCCTGTCGGAGGCGGCGCGGGCCACCTTCGACCCGACCTACGGCCGCTACACCTGGGGCAAGCTGGAGATCCTCGACCTGCGCGAGCGGGCCAGGGCCGAGTGGGGCGCCGGATTCACCCTCAAGCGCTTCCACGCGGCCATGCTCGACCTCGGTTCCCCGCCCCTGGGACTGCTCGGCCACGCGCTCCGGGCCTAGCCGTACTCGCCGATCCGGACGGGTGGGCGCCGGGGGCCGTCGCGACAGGCGGGTCAGCGGTCGACGGCCGTCGCCCCGCCGTCGACGACCAGGTGGGCCCCGGTGATGAAGGACGCCTCGTCGCTCATCAGGAACCGCACGGCCGTCGCGATCTCCTCGGGGCGGCCGAGGCGGCCGAACGGCGACTTCTTCCTGAAGGCCTCCATGAAGCCGGGGTCGCCGCCGGTGGCGCCGTTGAGCATCGGGGTGTCGATGTAGCCGGGACAGACCGCGTTCACCCGGATCGGCGGCAGCTCGTGGGCCATGGACCGGGTGAGGCCGAGCAGGCCGGCCTTGGAGGAGCAGTACGCCGGGATGAAGGCCTGTCCCACCAGGCCCTCGACCGACGAGATGCCCACGATCGCGGATCCCTCGTGCTGCCGCAGGTCGGCCAGGAGGGCCTTGGTCAGCAGGGCGTGGGCGCGCAGGTTGACGTTGAGCACCGCGTCCCAGAGGGGTTCGGTGAGGTTGCCGACCGCGGTGGGGGCCACGACCCCGGCCGCGTGGACCAGGCCGCCGATCGAGCCGAGGGCCTCGCGGGTGGTGGCGATCGCGGCGGCGAAGGCCGAGGTGTCGGTGACGTCGACGGTCACCCCGACCGAGGTCGCGCCGTTCGTCGCGGCGAAGGACGCGGTCTCCCTGGCGCCCGCCCCGTCACGGTCCCAGATCGCGACCGGCCGCCCGGTCTCGGCGAGCGCCAGCGCGCAGGCCCGGCCGATGCCGGACGCTCCGCCGGTGACGATTACTCCGGTGTCGGGCATGGCCGGCCTCCTCGACGTGTGGTGGACCTCACGCTAACCCGTAGATCAACCGGTCACCAGGGACGATGTGCCGAGATATCGGAATTGCCGGGCGGGGCGGCCGAAGTTCCCCGGATCAGGGTGGGCGGACCGGGTGCTCCACCTGTGTTCCGCACCTACGAGTAACGATGCTGACAGGCGCCGATAGACTGGATGCACCGCTGTGTTTCCTTTGGGGGTCTTGGTGTCTGAGTTCGACACGGTCCTGGTCGTCGACTTCGGTGCGCAGTACGCGCAGCTGATCGCGCGACGGGTGCGTGAATGCCACGTCTACTCCGAGATCGTCCCGTCGACGATGCCGGTGGAGGAGATGCTGGCCAAGAAGCCCAAGGCCATCATCCTGTCCGGCGGTCCCTCGTCGGTCTACGCCGAAGGCGCCCCGGCCGCGCCCGCCGGCCTGTTCGAGACCGGGGTCCCGACCTTCGGGATCTGCTACGGCTTCCAGATCATGGCCCAGGCCCTCGGTGGTCAGGTGGCCAGGACCGGCATCGCTGAGTACGGCGGGACCCAGCTCGAAGTGACCCAGGAGGGCGTCCTGTTCTCGGGGCTGCCCGTCAAGCAGTCGGTCTGGATGTCCCACGGCGACAGCGTCGCCGCCGCCCCCGAGGGCTTCCTCGTCACCGCCGCGACCTCCGAGACGCCGGTCGCCGCCTTCGAGCACCCCGGCAAGGGCCTGTACGGCGTGCAGTTCCACCCCGAGGTCCTCCACTCCGAGCACGGCCAGACCGTGCTGAAGCACTTCCTCGACGCGGCGGGCTGCCGTCCCTCCTGGACGATGCTCAACATCGTCGAGGACGCCGTCGAGGCGGTCCGCGCCCAGATCGGCCCGGAGGGCCGCGCCATCTGCGCGCTCTCCGGCGGAGTGGACTCCGCGGTCGCCGCCGCCATGGTGCAGCGTGCCATCGGTGACCGTCTGACCTGCGTGTTCGTCGACCATGGGCTGCTGCGCAAGGGGGAGGCCGAGCAGGTCGAGCGTGACTTCGTGGCCGTCACCGGCGTCAAGCTCCGGGTGGTGGACGCCCAGGAGCGCTTCCTCAAGGCGCTCGACGGGGTCACCGACCCGGAGGAGAAGCGTAAGATCATCGGCCGCGAGTTCATCCGGGTCTTCGAGGACGAGCAGCGCGCCATCATCGCCGACGGTCCGGTCGACTTCCTCGTCCAGGGCACGCTCTACCCCGACGTGGTCGAGTCCGGCGGCGGCACCGGCACCGCCAACATCAAGTCGCACCACAACGTCGGCGGCCTCCCCGACGACCTGCAGTTCTCGCTGGTGGAGCCGCTGCGCGCGCTGTTCAAGGACGAGGTCCGCCGCGCGGGCGAGGAGCTCGGCCTGCCGGCCGCGATGGTCTGGCGCCAGCCGTTCCCCGGTCCCGGCCTGGGCATCCGCATCGTCGGCGCGGTCACCCGCGACCGCCTGGAGATCCTCCGCGAGGCCGACGCCATCGCCCGTGAGGAGCTCTCCCGCGCCGGCCTCGACCGGGACATCTGGCAGTGCCCGGTCGTCCTGCTCGCCGACGTCCGCTCGGTGGGCGTCCAGGGCGACGGCCGCACCTACGGCCACCCGATCGTCCTGCGCCCGGTCTCCAGCGAGGACGCCATGACCGCCGACTGGTCCCGCGTCCCCTACGACGTGCTCGCCCGCATCTCCACCCGGATCACCAACGAGGTCCGCGAGGTCAACCGCGTGGTGCTCGACGTGACCAGCAAGCCCCCGGGCACCATCGAGTGGGAGTAGGACACCTACGGCGCGGCCCCCGGAGTCGATCTCCGGGGGCCGCGCCGTTCTCCGTTCTCACCCGGCCTTGCGGAGGCCGAACCACTGCAGGGCGGCGAAGCCGCCGACGGTGGCCGCCTGCATGAGGACCCAGACGGCGCCGAGGGTGGTGACCTCCAGGCCGCCGATCGCCAGTTCGGCGACGCTGACCACGGCCCACAGGACGTTGAGGGCGACGACGGCCAGGGTGGCGGCCCGGTTGACGAGAGCCGGCCGCGCGATCAGCCAGACCGCGACGCCGTAGACGGTGAGGAACGCGCCGATGCCGTACTGGAGGCCGACCGGCAGCCCGAGCAGGTCGTTGATCGGAGCGGCCAGGGCGAGGTAGGCGAGGCCGTTGACGGCGGTGACGACGGCGTCCAGGCGCAGGGCCAGGCGCACGAGCCGGTAGGGGTCGGTGGTGGGGACGGCGGCGGCGGTCATCTCGGAGAGCCTTTCTGGACGGGTGGACGGGGTGGGGCCGGTGCTCAGAGGGCGGCGGGGACCTGGTCGAGGAAGCCGTGGACGGTCCGGATGCGGCCGTCCTCGGTCAGGACCGCGACGTCGAAGCCGATCACGATGGCCTCGCCGCCTTCGGGGCCGAGGTTCCAGGTGAAGCGGGCCAGGTCGTGGTGGGCGTCGACGTCGCCGCCCGGGGTGAACACCAGGCCGGGGAACTGCTGCTGGACGGCGGCGATGGTGGCGTCGATCGCGTCGCGGCCCGCTACGTCGACCAGGGGGTCGACGTAGCGGCCGTCCTCGGCCCAGATGGCGTCGATCTCCGCGCGGCGCTCGGCGGCGTCGGTGATGTTCCAGGTGGCCAGGTAGCGCTCGACCAGCTTGGCGGTGTCGTTCATGTCGTCCGTCTCCTTGTGGTCCGCGGTTGTTCCTGCGGGTCACAAAGTTACGGAGATCGGCGGGCCGGGGAATCTGTCATCCACCGGTACTTCCGGGGCCCGCTATAGGTCGGCTTGAGGGCGTTCTGTGCCTTACCTGATGGCCGCTTCAGTAGGGGGACGGACTCCGCGCGTGATCGCCGGAGTTGCGGTCTGTCCACTGCACGGTAGGAAGAGCGTCCGTATCGGCATAGATAGCCGTTAGACCGGTTTCACTATGTCTGTCCAGGTAAGTTGGGGCGGGTGCCCCCGACAGACATCGATGCCAGATCTTCCAAGGCCATGCCCGCCAGCCGGCTGGCCTGGCTGGACGCGCTGCGCGGACTCGGTGCCGTCGCGGTGCTGCTGGAACATCTGCTGCCCTGGTTCATGCCCGCCCTGCGACCCTACTGGTTCAACCTCGGTATGTACGGTGTCCTGGTCTTCTTCCTGGTCAGCGGCTACATCATCCCGGTCTCGCTGGAGGGGCGCGGTGACGTCCGCGCCTTCTGGATCAGCCGGGTCTTCCGGCTCTACCCGATCTATCTGCTGGTCGCGGCAGCCGTCCTGCTCATGGCCTTCTGGGTGCCGGTCCGCGAGCAGGTCCCCCGTGACCTGTCGGCCGTGTCCGCGCACGTCACGATGTTGCTGGACGTGGTCCACCTGGGCGGCCTGGCCGACACCATGTGGACGCTCTCCTACGAGATGGTCTTCTACCTGCTGGTCACCGCGCTGTTCGTCCGCGGCCTGCACCACCGGAGCGGGACCTTCGCGGTGGGGTTCGGTGCCGTGGCGGTCGTCGCCGGGCTGGTGCTGTCCGCGCCGCTGCTCAAGGGCCCCTGGCCCGCCTACGTGTCCGGCGCGCTCTTCCTCGTCGGCATGGTGTGCCTGATCAGCGGCCGGTTCCGGACCGCGGCCGCCTACGTCCTCGGCGGGATGTCCGTGGTGCTGCTGATCTTCGGCAGCTTCGTGCCGTGGCTCGGGGCGGCGATCCTCGCGGTGATGTTCATCGGGACCGCCGTCCGCCGGTGGGAGCAGGGCACGGGCGGGCTCTGGCCGGTGGCCGTCGCGACCGTCCTGGTGGCGCTGGCCCCGGTGTGGTCGGGCCAGGCGGGCTGGTGGTGGGTGCAGCCGGGGGTGTGGTTCACCACGATGGCGCTCGCGGGGGCGACGTTCGCGGGTGCGATGGCCCTGCGCCGGCGCCGCCTGCCCGGTTTCCTCGTCCGGCTCGGCCTGATCAGCTACTCGCTCTACCTGCTGCACCACCCGCTGCTGAGGCTGGTGAACTCCCTCGTGGGAGACGTCCGTACCATGCAGCCGGTGGTGCAGGTGTCACTGTCGGCGGGTTTCGTCGTCGCGGTGATCGGCCTGAGCCAGCTCACCTATCGCTACGTCGAGCTGCCGATGCAGCGGCTGGGCAGGAGGGTGGCTCACTGGCCGTCGGCGGGCGACTCCGCGCTCTCGGCGCCCTCGGCGGGCGTGTCACCCGTCAAGTCCTCGTCCTTCTCGCTGCCGACCGGGTAGATGTCGGCGGCCTTGAGGTCCTTCGCGCCGCGCAGGGAGGAGACCGCGACGACGTGGTAGCCCTGCTTCTGCAACGCGGTCAGCAGCTTGGGCATCACCTTGACGGTCTGCTCGACCCAGTCGTGCATGAGGATGACGCCGTCACGCTTGGCGTTCTTGAGCACCTCGTCGTAGATGGCCTTCTCGTTCTTGGTCGCCCAGTCACGTGAGCCGCCGTTCCACAGCACGATCGGCATGCTCATCTCCGACGCGATCGCCTTGACCCGGTCGTCCATCTCGCCGTACGGCGGGCGGATCATGGTCGGCGACTTGCCGGTGACCTGCTTGACGATCTCCTGGGTCTTGGTCAGTTCCTCGCGGATCTTCTCCTCGGAGACCTCCCGCAGGTGCGGGTGGGTGTAGCTGTGGTTGCCGAGGTCGTGGCCCTCGGCGGCCATCCGCTTGGCGAAGGCCGGGCGGGACTTCACGTACTGGCCTTCAAGGAAGAACGTGCCCTTGGCCTTGTACTTCTTGAGGGTGTCGAGCAGCTTGTCGGCGTACTTGCCCGGACCGTCGTCGAAGGTCAGCGCGATGCACTTGACCTTCACGCAGTCCACGGGCGCGACCTTGGCGGCGGACTTGGCCTTGTCCGTCGTCTTGGCCGCGGTGGTGGTGGGCTTGGCCGTGCTGGTGGGCTTGGCCGTGGCGGTGGGCTTGGGCTGGTCCGCGCTCCAGGCGGTGGTCGGCGCGGCCGCCAAGGCCAGCGCACAGGGGACGGCCAGCAGCATTCGAGCAGGAGACTTCATGAGGGGAGCTCCGGGTGTTACGAGAGATGCGGGCGGGACAGAAAAAAGCATCCTATCCGGACACTTCGCCCAAATGTGGGGCGATCACTTGTCTGCCAGCCGACGTTCAGGCTTCTGCCAGCCCGCACTCAGGGAGAGCCGTCCTGCGTGCGGCGTTAAAAGCTCGGCAAGAGCACGGTGTGCGGGAGGCGAATACGCGGGAGCCCGGCCCATCCCCGGAAAGATCATCATATCCGGGCCGCGCGCCACCCGAGCCGGCGGGGTCGTGCATGAGGGACGGGTGAATCCATGGATACGGCGACACTGGCCGCGGGCGCGGAGCACGATGAGGAGGTGCCGGAATCACGGCCACGGTCACGGCTGCTCGCCGTGCTCCCGGGTACGGCCGCCGCGGCGGTGACCGTCTGCACGTTGACGGCCTACGGCACCCCGCCGTCGGCGATCGGGCTCTTCGCGCTCTACGTGGCGTTCGGCCTCACCCTCCCGGGGACCCTGCTCTGGCGTGCACTCGCCCGGCTGCCGTCCCCGCCGGCCGTCGACCTCGCCGCGGGCACGGCGCTGGGATACGCGCTGGAGGTCCTGCTCTACCTGGCGGCCCGCGCCGTGGGCCATCCCGGACTGATCCTGCTCGGCCCGCCGGCCGTGATCGCGGTCTTCCTCGCGCATCCCCGCCTGCGCCGCCACTGGCGGACCGCCACGGAGAGGCGGATCCCCGTCCGGGCCGCCGCCGCCATGGCCGCGGTGTTCTGCTTCCTCGTCGTCTCCAGCGGCCTCACCTTCTTCGGCGGCCACGGCCTGCGATGGCCGGAGAACGGGAACCCGTACGTCGACATGCCCTTCCACCTGGGGCTCGTCGGCGAGCTGCGCCACCATCTGCCGCCGACCACCCCCCACGTGCTGGGCGAGCCGCTGTCCTACCACTGGTTCGTCTACGCGGACATGGCCGCCACGAGCTGGGCGACCGGGATCGAGGCCCAGACACTCCTGTACCGCCTCGCGGTCCTTCCGATGATCGCGATCTCCGTCGTGCTCGTCCCGGCCGTGGCCTTCATGATCACCGGGACGTGGCGGGCAGGCGTCCTGGGGCTGCTCATCACCTGCTTCGCCGGCCCGCTGGATCCCTACCCGTGGACGGTGGCGGACTTCCCGGGAGGCCCGTCGAACATCTCCCTGGCGTGGCTGAGCCCCACCCAGACGTTCGGAGCCGCGCTCTTCGCTGCTTTCACCCTGCCGGTGGTCGCCCTGCTGGGGCGGAGGGCGCCGGGCAGATCGATCTTCGTGCCGGTGGCCGTGCTGCTCGTCGCGCTGGCGGGGGCGAAGGCCACCTATCTCCCGTTGCTGGCCGCCGGGCTCTGCCTGCTCGCCGCGGTGGAGTGGACGCGGTCGAGGCGGCTGGACCGCACCCTGGTGGCGCTCGGCCTCCTCACCCTCGTGACGCTGGCGTTCGCGCAGCTCGTCCTCTTCGGCGGGGCCTCGCAGGGGCTGCGGGTCTCGCCGTTCTCCACGGCCGTCAGGTTCGTCATGTGGTCCGTCCCCGGCAGCGGCTCCGGCGACCTCCAGATCGCTCCCGCGCTGCTGTCCCTGGTCTTCCTGCTGGCATGGGCCGCCCTCTGGGCGGGCGCCTTCGGGCGCCGGGCCGCGCCCGGTTCCGGGCCGGACCGGGCGCTGACGCTGTTCCTGGGGATCGGGCTGGGCGGCGTCGGCGCGGTGACCGTGTTCGGGCACCCGGGCATGAGCCAGATGTACTTCCTCACCGCGGCCAGGCCGTACCTGTCGATCGCCGCCGCGGCCGGCGTCCTGGCCGCCCTGGCGGCCGTCCCCCGGCGGTCGCGCGTCCGGCTGGTCTGCGCCTGCGGGGCGGCCGGCGGCGCGGTGGCGCTGCTGGTCGCCGCGGTGCGGCCGGAGTCCCCGCCCGGTCTCGCGGAGCTCGGCGGCCTGGGTTCCGTCGCCGTCCTCGTGCTGCCTGTGATCGTGCCGTGCGCGGTCGCGGGCGCCGCGATCTGCCTGCTCTGGCGGCTCCGGTGGCGGTGGGCGGGCGTACTCCTGCTGCTCGCCGGCTTCTCGGCGCCCACGGTGGTCCAGTCCGTGGTCGCGGGCCTGACCTACAGGGTCCCGGTGCAGACGACGGAGATCCCGGCGGAAGGGGTGGCGGTCGCGCGCTGGCTGCGGGACCACTCGGGCCCGGACGACGTCGTCGCGACCAACGCCCACTGCCGGTTCGCCGTCTCCGACTCCTGTGACAACCGGCATTTCTGGATATCTGGCTATACCGAGAGGCGGGTCCTGGTCGAGGGCTGGGGATACACGGCGCGGACGCTGGCGTCGCTGACCGACGTCGACCGGGAACCCATGGGCGCGGTCCCGTTCTGGGACGCGGAGCTGCTGGCGGCCAACGACGCCGTCTTCACCGCTCCCACCGCGCGGGCGGTCGACCTGCTCGCGCGACGCTACGGCGTGCGCTGGCTGATGGTCGACAGGAGGCGCCCCCTGACCGCGCCGGACCTCGGACAGTTCGCCCGGCTCCGCTACGCGAGGGGATCGTTCGCCGTCTACTCGACCCTCTCCTGAGCGCCGCGCCGTCCGCGCGGTGTCACGCGATCGGTCACGGGGACATGTCGGTAGCTCACAGGCGGTGTGTCGCATATATGGCGAATGTGCTATTCGTGGACGCCAATGAGCTCCATCCCCTACATTGAGACTTGATCTTTGCCGATCGCACCGGCGGTGAGAAGGCACTCGTGCCCGGTGCCTCCCGGACGCCACCTCCTCCGCCGGCCGGCCGCCTGCGCCGAGGGCTGTCGTTCAACCCGCCGAGCGCATGGAAGGTGTATCGAGTGTCCGACGGCGTCTCTTCGAGCCCGACATATCCGGACTCATCTGCGAGTCCTTCGCCGAGTGCCTCTGGGACGCCCGGTCCGTCCCCCAGCGGCTCCGGGTCGTCCAGTCCTTCGCCGAGTGGCTCCGGGTCGCCCAGCCCGTCACCCAGTGATTCCGGGTCGCCCAGCCCGTCACCGAGCCCGTCGACCGGCAGCCCGAGCCCTTCTCCATCGGGTCAACCCTCGTGCCCGCACGATCCCCCGTGCCTGATCCGCCCATGCCTGCCGGAAGACAGACTGGGCCGTGAGGGGCGCAGCCCCCTTTGGCCTGAGCCGAAAGACCACGTTCCCACCCCGGCCCAGCCCGCCGAGTCTGCACCGGATGACAAGGACGGCTACGAGGCGCGGACCGGCAAGATCGTCGCATTCGCCAACGTGATGCTTGAGGCCGAGGCGAACGTCGGCAGGCTCAAGGTCAAGGCCCCCATGGTCGACCACTGGAACCCGCTGTTCGGCATCCCCGACGTCGCTGCGCCTTTTGTCAACAGGCTCAACGGTTACATCGGGGAATGGGTCGAAGCCGCGGGAACCCTGCAGCGAGTGCTTGGTGAGGACGCGCCAAACCTCATCCGCGTGGCAAAGACATATCGCGACGCCAACGAGGGCGCTGGAAAAGCCGCCGATCAGATCAACCGGTGAAGGAGGTCCTAGATGCCGCCCCCCTCGGGCAATCTGCCCAACAACGACGGACTACGTAGTCGCGCAGCGCGGCTTGAAGCTGAGAGGGCCGCCAAGGCTGCCAGGGCCGATGGGCTGGCTGAGAGGGCCAGAGTCGGCGGGCTCATCGAGCGGGACAGGATTGGCTGGCAAGCCCAGAGAAGCATGGCTCTCCGGGAAGCCGAGTGGGCCAAGGCTACCCAGATCAAGCTGGATCCGAAGTTCTTCGAGAGATTGATGAACACGGTCAATGCCAGCAAGCACCGGCTCCTTACGGGGTTTGCCGGGGCAGGCCTTCTCGTGGTGGGTGGTGCGCTGGCCCTTTACGCCATCAGGCACATGGCCGACCCCAGCGAGTTCTTCGACGATCGGAGTAAGTGGAACGAAATGCTGGGCGATCTCAAGCTCAGCGCCTGGGACGTGTGGATCACTTACTTCAGCGAGGTCTCGCCGTACTGGAAGGGGCACGCGTCCGAAACGGTCCAGCGCTATCTCAGGTTCGAGTTGATCGGCATGTTCGACGAGCTCGGCCGCATCGCCACCGAGATAAGCGGAACCTTGACCAGCCTGGCCTGGGATGTCATGGATTACGACATGAAGCTCGCCGAGTTGCTGGTTGGGTCCGTCGGCTTCTTCACGTTACTCCTGCCGATCAAGGCGACCATGGTCGGCCAGATGGCCTTGGGGGCGGCCGCCCTCGTGGTCTTCAAGCTGCTCTGGGACCTGATACAGCAGTTCACCGCAAAGATCAAAGCACTCGACGCCAAGCTGGAGACCCTCGGCCACAAGATCTTCGAACTCCGGGGGCTCTTCAACGTGGGTGACAACAAACTGCACCTGAAGCCGGTGGGCTACGACCCCAACCTCTGGGTGCCCGTCACCAAGGAAAACTAGTGACACACATCGGCGCGGGCGGTGAGGAGGACCTCCTGCGGTTGTTCCGCGAGGTCGAGCGTATGGCCGACACGTTCGCAGACGGGACGCGAGAGCTGGACGAGCGGAGGGTGACGGGTGCCGACGGCAGCGGCCGGGTGGTGGCCACGGTGACGGGCTCGGCGCGGCTCCTGCGCGTGCGCATCGACCCGCGGGCGATGCGCGACCTCGACCATGTGGCACTGAGCCAGGCCGTGCTGGACGCGGTCGGAGCGGCGCGCCGGGCCGCGGCGGAAGGGCTGGACGAGATCCTGGACAGGCTGAACGGCGGCCGGCCGCGGCCCGACCCGGACGACGATTCGTTCGCGCCCTACCTCGACGCGTTTCTGCGGGAGGGCTAGGCATGGATGAGACAGACAGACTGCGGATGTTCACAGAGCGGCTGGAGCGGCTGGAGCGGCGGTCGGCGGCTCTGGCCGAGACCGAGGCGACGGCGGAGCAGTGGGCCACGCGGGAGTTCACCGGCGAGGTCGACAGGGGCGGGATCACGGCGACCGTGGACGCCTCGGGAAACCTGCTGGCCCTCGACATCAGCCAGCTGAGCAAGCGGCGGCATGACGGCGTGACGCTCGGCGACGCCCTGGTCGAGGCGATCCACAAGGCCGAGCAGGCCGCGAGTGAGGCGAGGGCCACGCTGACGGGCGACCTGGGTGCCGACTGGGGCGTCGACCTGGGAGACCTGTTCGGCGACGCCAAACGCCTCTTCGAGGCTGGTGGCGGCCCGCACCGTTAGGACGTCGTCACGTCGCCTCCGGCGGGTGGTGTTCTGGCGGCGGGCGCCTGCTGACCGGTAGGCCATCGGCTGGACGGGGCCACGGCGGACAGGGCTCCGTCCCGGGCTTCACGCTCCGCGAGCCGAGCACGTCCGACGGGTCGGTGGCCGCGGGCGGGCCCGACGGGCACATGGGCGGGCAGCCTCTCACGCATCGCGTAGTTACACTACGCTGTCGCGACGATACCGTGAGCTACTCCACTGCCTGCCGTGACCGAAAGGGCGAAATCGGTGCAAGATCATATCGATACGCAGATCAGGGCGTTCATCGAGCCGCGCTTCCCCGGCCGGGGCTGGAGCGATGACGACGACATCTTCGCCCTGGGGTTCGTCGACTCGATGTTCGCGATGGAGGTCGTGATGTTCGTCGAGCGGACCTTCGCGGTGACGGTGCCCAACGACGAGCTCCACATGGACAACTTCCGCAGCGTCCACTCCATGGCCGCGCTGGTCCGGCGGATCTCCGCCGGCCCGAAGACGGGGGCGGTGCCCGCATGACCGCGGGCGTCGAGGGGCGGGGGACCGGCCCGATCAAGTGCGTCGTCTGGGACCTGGACAACACCCTGTGGGACGGCGTCCTCCTGGAGGACGGGGAGGTCACGCTCCGGCCCGGGGTCGCGGAGGTCGTCAGGGTGCTCGACGAGCGGGGAATCCTGCAGTCGATCGCCAGCAGGAACCACGGCCCGGCCGCCATCGAGCAGCTGGAGCGGTTCGGCCTGCGCGACTACTTCCTCGCCCCGCAGATCGGCTGGAACTCCAAGTCCGAGTCCGTGGCGGCCATCGCGAAGTCCCTGAACATCGGGATCGACACGCTGGCCCTCATCGACGACCAGCCCTTCGAGCTGGAGGAGGTCGCCTTCAGCCACCCCCAGGTGCTCTGCCTGGACGCCGGCGAGGTGGCGAGGATTCCGGAGATGCCGGTCTTCACGCCGAGGTTCGTCACCGACGACTCCCGCAACCGGCGCTCCATGTACATGGGGTCCGAGCTCAGGGACGCCGCCGAGCGGGAGTTCGGCGGGACGAGCGACGACTTCCTGGCCACCCTCGACATGACCTTCTCGATCTCCGCGGCGGCGGAGGCCGACCTCCGGCGTGCCGAGGAGCTCAGCGTCCGGACCAACCAGCTCAACTCCACCGGCGTCACCTACTCCTACGAGGAGCTGCGCGATTTCGCGCAGTCCCCCGGCCACCTGCTGCTGGTGGCCGGACTTGAGGACAGGTTCGGCTCCTACGGGAAGATCGGCCTCGCTCTCGTCGAGCGCGGAGCCGAGGTCTGGACGCTCAAGCTCCTGCTGATGTCCTGCCGGGTGATGTCCCGGGGCGTCGGGACGGTCCTGCTGAACCACGTCATGCGCCTGGCGCGGGACGCCGGGGTGCGGCTCCAGGCGGAGTTCCTGCCCAACGACCGCAACCGGGTGATGTTCGTGACCTACCGCTTCGCGGGTTTCCAGGAGGTGGAGAGCCGGGGTGAGCTCCGGATCCTGGAGTCCGACCTCGGGCGCATCCAGGACCCTCCCGCGTACCTCACGGTACGGACCGGCTGACCGCCGTGCTCAGGGGAGCGGTCGAGCGCGAGTGCGAGATGATCCGGCGGTGGCGCAACCACCCGCGGGTGCGGGGGGTCAGCTTCACCGATCACGAGATCGGCGAGGTCGAACACCGCAGGTGGTGGCGGACGGCGATGGCGGACGGCACGCGCCGGGTCCTCGTCTACGAGCACGGCGGCGTGCCGAGCGGAGTGGTAACCCTCTCCGACCACGACGCCCGCGCGCGGCGGGCCGGATGGGGCTTCTACCTCGACGTCGACGGGCTCGGCGAGCGGGGCGAGCTGCTGGCCGCCTGGATGCGGATCGAGGGCGAGGCCATCGAGTACGCCTTCGCCGAGTTGGGCATCGCCACGCTGCGCGGCGAGGTGCTGGCCCGTAACGAGGCGGTCAGGACCCTGCACCGCCGCCACGGGTTCATCGAGGTGGGCACCTACACGCGCGAGGTGGGAGGCGTCCGGGAGCCCGTCGTCGTCATGGAGCTGACGAGGTGATCACGGGACGGCCGCGGCGCCGGCGCCCCAGGCGACCACGGCCTGGGGCGGGGCGCCGGCGACCGGGGATCACGGGAGGACGCGCCATCGGCTACCGAGGCGATCCCTGGGGGAGGCCGGCGTCGGCTATCAGGTTGATCCCTGGGGGGAGGCCGGCGTCGGCTATCAGGTTGATCCCTGGGGGGAGGCCGGCGTCGGCTATCAGGTTGATCCCCGGGGGAAGCCGGCGTCGGCGACCGGGGTGATCACGGGGAGATCGGGGAGAGCAGGGCGTCGGCGACCCTCGCCCTGCCCTCGCCGTCGACCAGCGCGGGCCCCCGCGCGCCCAGCTCCTCGCGGGACCGTGCGGAGGTGAGCAGTTCCCGCAGGCACGCGCGGGCGGGGCCACCCGTACGGACCACGGCGTCGAGGTGCCCGAGCCCGGCGGCCAGCCCGCGCGAGAGCACCTCCTCGTAACCCGGCCGCTGGTTCGCCGCCACCCAGACGAGCGCGGCGGCCTTCCCCAGGTAGAGGAGATCCCACATGCTGCTCCCCGCCGCCGTGACGACGAGGTCCGCCGCCGCGATCAGCCGGGGAAGGTCGTCGGTGGGGGGAATCCGGCGGACCGTCTGGTCGCCGGCCGGTTGGAGGTGGTCCAGCGCCCGCTCGCGCGGGGTGACGGCCGTCGCCAGGAACGGCACGCCCGTCGCGATGAGCTCTCCCACCACGACGGGAGCCGCCCCGGCCGCGTCGGTGCCGCCGAAGAAGCACAGCACCCGAGGCGGCCGTCCGGGCTCCACCGGCACTCCACCCGGCTGCCGGTGATCCGTCAGCGCTCCGCCCGGCTGTCGAGGCTCCGCCGCCCCGGGGTCCGGCTGCCGGTGGTCCGGTAGTGCTCCGTCCAACCGTTGAGGCTCCGCCGCCCCGGGGTCCGGCTGCCGGTGGTCCGGCAGTGCTCCGTCCAACCGTTGAGGCTCCGCCGTCCCGGGGTCCGGCTGCCGGTGGTCCGGTAGTGCTCCGTCCAACCGTTGAGGCTCCGCCGGCCCCGGGTCCGGCTGCCGGTGATCCGTCAGCACGCCGTCCGGCCGTCCGGGCTCCATCGGTCCCTGGCGCAGACGCCGTACGTCGTCGCGGAGGAGGGCGTAGCGCACCCCGGCGAGCCGGATCGATCCGGAGGGAACGCGGCCGGCCCGGCGCTCGGCGCCGAGGTTCTGGTCCAGATAGATGTCGGCGTCCTGGCCGCGGTCGTCGTCGTCGACGACGGCCAGCACCCGCACCCCGGCCTGGCGGAGCGCTCCCGAGCAGCGGGGGTCGAGATCGTAGGAGTCGACGACCACGGCGTCGAGCGCGAGGCGGCGGACGGCCCGGACCATGGCGGCCGCGTCGCCCGGCCCGGGGAGCAGCCGCAGGCCGCGCCGGGCCAGCTGCTCCGCGGCCCACTCCAGCCCGCCCATGTCGCCGAGGACGACGACCTCCAGCCGCCGCTCCCGCAGTTCCTCGGCGAGGGCCAGGCAGCGCATCAGGTGGCCGACGCCGCGGCCGACGCCCGCGTCGCAGCGGATGCCGACGCGTCTCACGCCAGCTCCAGGGCCTTCTGCTCCACGGCGGAGTTGAGCGCCACGACCTCGGGCCGCTCCCTCAGCCAGCCGACCAGGGTACGCAGCGGCACCGGGCCGTCCCCGAAGTGGTCGACGACGGCCCTGATCAGCTCCCAGTCCTCCACGGTGTCGAGCGTGACGCGCAGGTCGGCGTCGCCCGGGGGGAATGTGAGGCCGATGATGCGGAAGCGCTCCGCGTGCGTGTAGACGTACGACGTCACGTGGGTGCGGTGATGGCCGGTGGCCATCCCGTCGAGGCTCCGGAGCGCCTCCGCGGAGACGATCTCGACGTCCAGCCCCCTGGGCAGGGTCCTGGGCTGCGGGCTGGTGCTCAGGTAGTCGAGCCCGGGGGCGGCCCGCCACATGCCCGCCGCCATCGCGATGATCTCCGGGTCGAGCAGGGGGCAGTCGGCGGTGAGGCGCATGACCGCGTCGCACCCCAGCCGGTCGAGGGCGCCCAGGAAGCGGGTCAGCACGTCGTCCACCGGGCCGCGGTGCCAGGCGACGCCGAGCCGCTCGCACTCCGCGACGACGGCGTCGTCGGCGGGCTCGGTGGTGGTGGCCACCACGAGGTCGTCGAGGGCGCCGTGCGGTACGGCGCGCACGACCCGTTCGAGGACGGTGCGCCCGCCCAGCGTCCGCAGGACCTTTCCCGGCAGGCGGGTGGAGCCCATGCGGGCCTGAATTACTCCGGCGATGTGAACGGCCAAAACATTTCCTAACTCGGTTGAGTGATGATGACGCTGCGTTATGCTACGAGCTTGTCACTGAATGACTACTGTAAGTTACGTAAGTCTTATATGGGGGGGCTCGCGTGGGTGAGCTTGAAGGGGCGTCGATCCTTGTAACCGGGGGGACGGGGTCGTTCGGAAAGGCTTTTATCCGGCATGTGCTCGACCATCACGACCCGCGCCGGGTCGTCGTCTTCTCTCGGGACGAGCTCAAGCAGTATGAGGTCAGGCAGCTGTTCGCCGACGACTCCAGGCTGCGCTGGTTCATCGGCGACGTGCGCGATCGTAGCCGCCTGACCCGTGCCATGCACGGTGTCGACCACGTGGTGCACGCGGCCGCGCTCAAGCAGGTCGACACGGCCGAGTACAATCCGTTCGAATATGTTCTGACGAATGTCAGCGGTTCCCAGAATGTCGTCGAGGCGGCCATTGACTGCGGTGTCCGGAAAGTCATCGCGCTTTCAACGGACAAAGCCTCCAGCCCTATCAATCTTTATGGGGCGACCAAGCTGGTAGCGGACAAACTGCTGGTGTCGGCCAATCACTACGCTTCCCACCATGTGACCCGGTTCGCCGTGGTCAGGTACGGCAACGTGATGGGCAGCCGCGGCTCGGTGATCCCCTACTTCCAGAAACTGGCGGCCGAGGACAAGAGCCTGCCGATCACCGACAAGCGGATGACCCGCTTCTGGATCACCCTGGACCAGGCCGTCCGTTTCGTGGTCGACTCCTTCGACCTGATGCAGGGCGGCGAGCTCTACGTCCCGCGCATCCCCAGCATGCGGATCGTGGATCTGGCCGAGGCCGTCGCGCCGGGCGCCGCGATGCACGAGGTCGGCATCCGCCCGGGGGAGAAGCTCCACGAAGAGATGATCGCCGCCGACGACAGCCGCAGGACGATCCGGCTCGCCACCCGCTACGTGGTCCAGCCCACCATCGCGACCTGGGGTTACGTCCCTCCGCCCGGCGGCCAGAACGTCCCCGAGGGGTTCTCCTACCGTTCCGACGGCAACGACCAGTGGCTGTCGGTCGAGGGCATCCGCGAGCTGCTCGCGGTGAGGGTCTGATGCTTCCGTACGGCAGGCAGTCGATCGACGAGCGCGACATCGAAGGCGTCCTGGGCGTCCTGACCGGAGACTGGCTGACCACCGGCCCGGCCGTCGGCGCGTTCGAGGCGGAGCTCGCGGCCTGGACCGGCGGCGTGCCGTGCGTGTCCGTGACCTCGGGCACCGCTGCGTTGCACACGGCCTACGCGGCAGCCGGGGTCGGCCCGGGGGACGAGGTCGTCACCTCGCCGATCACCTTCGTCGCCACCGCGGCCACGGCCGCGATGCTCGGCGCCCGTGTCGTCTTCGCCGACGTGGAGGAGGACACCGCCAACCTCGACCCCGCGGCCGTGGAGGCGGTGACCGGCCCGCGCACGCGGGCCGTCACCGCCGTCGACTACGCCGGCCACCCGGCCGAGTACGACGCGCTGCGCGAGATCGCCGCGCGCGCCGGGGCCGTGGTCGTGGGCGACGCGGCCCATTCCGTCGGGTCGAGCTACCGCGGCCGGCCGGTCGGCGCGCTCGCGGACCTGACGACCTTCTCCTTCTTCCCGACCAAGACGATCACGACGGCCGAGGGCGGCGCCGTCGCCACGGCCGACGAGGAGCTTCTCCGGCGTGCCCGGCGGTTCAGGAACCACGGGCTGGTCAGGGACCCGGAGGAGCAGCGCGAGCCGGATGAGGGCCACTGGCACCAGGAGGTCCACGCGTTCGGCCTGAACTACCGCCTGCCCGACGTGCTCTGCGCCCTCGGCGTCAGCCAGGTGCGGCGGCTGGGCGAGTTCAAGGCGCGCCGGGCCCGGCTCGTCGCGCGCTACAACGAGGCCCTCTCCGGCCTGGCCGGCCTGCGGCTGCCCGCCCGGCGCCCCCACGTGGACCCCGCCTGGCACCTGTACGCCGTGGGGGTCCTCGACGGGCGGCGGCGCGAGGTCTACGAGCGGATGCGGCAGTCGGGCATCGGGGTCCAGGTGAACTACCTGCCCGCCTACCGGCACCCCGTCTTCGCGGACATGGGCTACCGGCGCGGCATGTGCCCGGCGGCCGAGGAGTTCTACGCGCGGCAACTGTCGCTGCCCCTGTTCCCCGACCTCACCGACTCGGACCAGGACCGGGTCATCGAAGCTCTCCACGCCATTCTCGGCTGAGCGGAGAAACGATGCACCACACGAATCACTTCTACGGGCATGCCCACATCTTCGCCCGGTACTGCGGACTGGACCGGCGGAGGCCGCCGCGTATCAACGGCTACCTCCAGCACGGATGGAACGCCCTGGACGGGTTCGGCCCCCGCGAGAAATACGTCCCGGTGACGCCGAAGTTCGTCTGGACGGACACGATGCGCCGCCGGGGCTGGGCGCGCGGGCGCCGCGACTACTACCCGATCGGCGCCCCGTGGCTCTACCTGACGCAGATGGAGCCCCCCGCCGTGCCGGAGGCGGAGCGGGAGGGGACGATCTGGTACCCCTTCCACGGCTGGGAGCGCCAGCACGTGGACGGTGACCACCGGCGGCTGATCGACGAGATCCGGGAGGTCGAGCGGGGGCCGGTCACCGTCTGCCTCTACTGGCTGGAGTTCGGCGAGCCCGAGATCCGGAGCGTCTACGAGAACGCCGGCTTCCGGGTGATCAGCCACGGAGCCCGGGGCTGGATGAAGAAGGGGACCGACCCGCTCTTCCCGCACAGGCAGCTCGCCGAGCTCCGCCGGCACCGGCGGGTGGCGTCCAACCGGTTGAGCACCGCCGTCTTCCACGGCATCGCGGCCGGATGCGAACCCGCCGTCTACGGCGACCCCATGGTCCTGGCGGAGGAGGACCCGATGCACGGCGGAGTCGCGCGCGTCCGGCGGCTGTGGCCGGAGCTGCACGGCGCGGAGGTCGATCTCGTCACCGCGCGGCAGATCGCGGCAGAGGAGCTGGGGGTCAGGTACCGGGTGTCCCCCGAGGAGATCAGAACCGTTTTCGGATGGTCGGGGGAGACAAATGACCTGTGACGACGCGGCGGCCCGAATACGCCTCCTGGGGGGAGAGATGCTTGAGTGGTCCGACGCCGGACCGGACGGATCTCCCGGGGCGGAGGTGCTCGGCGAGCTGCTGCGCCCCCTTCTCACCGGCGGCCGGGTCCTGGTGGCGGGGCCGCACCCCGCCGAGCTCCTCGACGCGGCGGCCGCCGGCGCGTGCGAGCTGAGCGTGCTGCTGCGCTCCCACTCCGACGCCTGCCACCTGGCGGAGCAGTACGAGGCGACGGTCTACTGCGGCAGCCTGGAGAAGGCGGCGTTCCCCGAGGCGTTCGACGTGGTGATCGCGCTCGACGGGGTCGAGCGCCTCACCTCCTCCGACCACGCGGCCGGCTCCTGGGCCGAGTCGCTGGGACGGCTCACCGCGATGCTCGCCCCCGGCGGAACGCTCGTGCTGGGCGTGGAGAACCCGCTGGGCGTCCACCGGTTCGCCGGAGATCCCTCGGAGGTCCATCAGCGCGCGGACGACGACTGGGCCGCGGTGGAGCTGGACCAGTCCCGCCCGGTGAACCTGGAGCGGCTCGCGGGCCTCCTGAACGACTCCGGCCTCACGGTGGGCAGGAGCTACGCGGCGTACGGCCATCCGGCCGGACCGCACCTGCTGCTGGACGTCTCGGTCCTGGAGACCGCCTCGGCGCCGACGGCCCTCGCCGTGGCCGCCTGCGTCGGGGTCTTCGGCACGCCCGCGGCGGGCTACGACGCCCGGCATCTGGGGCGTATGGCGATAGCCGGCGGGCTCGGGGCCAGGGTCGCGACGCGCTGGGTGGTCATGGCGCACGCCGCCGGCGGCCGCCCCGTGACCTCGCCGGTGGCGCTGACCGCCGACGCCGACGCCGCTGCCTGCTGGCGGCTCGCCTGCGAGCTGGTTCCGGCGGCCCGGGGCGGGTGGACCCGCAGGGCGCGCGGGGACCGGACGCTACGCGTGTCGGGGCGGGTGACACGGACACCCGAGCTGCTCGACGGGCCGGTCCCCGAGGGCCGTTTCCTGGCCGAGATCCTCATGGCGGCCTGCGCGCGCAACGACGTCGTCGCGATCCGTGAGCTCCTCGTCCTCTTCCGGCGGTGGGTGGAGGGGCACGGCACCGGCGGGCGGGTGCCCGCGTCGACGGCCTTCGCCGTGGCCGACAACGTGGTCTTCGACGGCACCGGGTTCGCGATGCTCGACGCGAGCTGGCAGCTCCCCGGTGAGCTCGACCTCGACGTGGCCCTGGCCAGGATCCTGCGTCACTTCGCCGCGCGCCTGCTCGATTCGGGGCAGTGGCATCCGTGGTCCTGGCAGATCGGGGCCGACCGGCTGACGCTGACGCTGCTGGCGATGGCGGGCGGCACGGCCGACAGGGAGACCGTCCGCCGGGGCGCCGAGCTGGACGCGGAGATCGGCGCGGACGTGCCCGGCCGGGCCGGACCGGGCCGGCACGGGAGCGAGGGCGGGCCGGGGGAGTGGCGGGAGAGCTACCGGGAGCTGTACGCCGCCCGGGGGCGGCTCCGCGCGCGGCTGGAGGAGGCCCAGCAGAAGATCACGATGCTTGAGCGCGATCTGGAGACCGCCGAGGCCAAGCTGGCGAAGGCCGTCCGTGCCGCCAAGCAGGCGCAACGGCGCGACGAGAGGCCCCGGCCTCCGAACGGCTCCCGGCTGGGGCGCGTGATCACGGCCCCGGTGGCGGCTCTCCGGCCGGTACGGCGGATGTTCGGCACCGGATCGGATGGAAGCGCCGCACGCTAGTTCGACATCTCTGGGGGTGATCCGTATGCCACGACTCAGCGTGGTTGTTCCGTACTACAACGTCGAACGGTATTTCGACGCCTGCCTGGCCTCGATCCAGGGCCAGACGCTCGGCGACCTTGAGGTCATCTGCGTGGATGACGGATCGATGGACGCGAGCGCGGTCATCGCCAAGGACTACGCGTCACGAGACCCGCGCTTCCGGGTGGTGGTCCAGGAGAACCAGGGCCTCGGCCCGGCGAGGAACACCGGTGTGACGCACGCGTCGGGGCACTACCTGGCCTTCGCCGACAGCGACGACATCGTCCCCCCGCGCGCCTACGAGCTCCTGGTGGGCTCCCTGGAGCGGAGCGGGTCCGACATCGCGTCGGGCAACGTGCAGCGGCTCACTTCCGAGGGGCTGGTCCAGTCCTGGGCGCACCGCAACGCCTTCAGGAAGACCCAGGTGGGCACGCACATCACCCGGAACGTGCACCTCCTGTTCGACCGGTCGGTGTGGAACAAGGTCTTCCGGCGCTCGTTCTGGGACGAGCTGGGCATGGAGTTCCCCGCCCGGCTGTACGAGGACATGCCGGTGACCGTCCCCGCCCACGTGCGCGCGCGGGCCGTGGACGTGCTCTCCGAGGTCGTCTACATCTGGCGCCTGCGCGAGGGGTCCATCACCGAGCGCCGCTTCCGCGCGGAGAACGTCACCGACCTCGTGATCTCCGTCGCGGAGACCGCGCGCTTCCTCGAAGAGCACGCCCCCGGGCTGCGCCGTGTCTACGAGCGGGACACGCTCCACAACGACCTGCGGGTGGCGGTCGAGGCGCTGGCGGCGGGCGTCGAGCCCGATCTCCTGCTGGACGCCGCCTGCTCCTACCTCGACACGGTGAAGCGGAGGTCGTATCTGGAGCTGCCCGCGATCCGCAGGCTGCAGCTCCAGCTGATGCACCGGCGCCTGGTCACGGAGCTGGCCGAGGCGGTCCGGTTCGAGCGGGAGAGCATGGACGAGGCCCGGCTGCGGCGGGGCCTGCTGTCGCGGCGCAAGTGGTATGCCGAATATCCCTTCCGGCGCGGCTACGGGATCCCCCGCTGGGTCTTCGACGTCTCGCGAGAGCTCACGATGGTCGGCCGGCTGGAAGGCTGGGAGTGGCGCGCGGGCCGGCTGCACGGCGAGGGCGGGGTGCGGCTGCCGGGTGTCATGGTCGGGGCGGCTCCGTCCTGCGCGATCAGCCTGTGGCTACGCGAGCGCGCGAGCGGCACGGTGCTGGAGCTGCCCGTGGAGCGCTACGACCTGGGGTTCGGCTTCGTCTGCGATCCCGGCACGCTTCCCGTACGGGCCTCCAAGTGGGAGGTGTGGGTCAGGCTCACCGTGGACGGCATCGTCCGGGAGGCGCGGCTGAGGGGGAACACTCCGGCGCTCGGTCCCGGTGAGACGGACGACGGGATGTGGATCCAGCCGCTCGTGGACGACAAGGGGTTCGCCGTCCTCACCGTCAAGCGCCCGCGGGCGGCGGTGACCGGGTGCGAGGCGTCCGAGGGCCGGCTGCGGATCCTCGGGTGGCACGCCGAGCAGGAGAGCGCCGCGGGCGTCACCCTGGTGATGGGCGTCCTGGACGGTCCCGAGCGTTCCTACCCCGTCACGACCGCCCCGGCGCGGGAGGACCGGCGGGAGTTCGCCGTGGACGTTCCCGTCGAGGACCTGCGGCCCGAGGAGGAGACGGCCGTCTGGAACATGTACCTGTCCGGGATGGCCGACGGCAGGCCGCTGCGGATGCCCGTGGCCCTCCACGAGCTCCCCGAGTGGGAGCTGGACGGGTGGGAGATGCAGATGGCGCGCACATCGCGCGGAAACATGGCGCTGAGAGTCCAACGGAGTGAAGATGATCATTAATGGGCGGCCCGTCGGTGCCGATGCCCCGCCGTACGTCATCGCGGAGATGTCCGGTAACCACGACGGGGATCTCGCCAGGGCACTGAAGATCGTCGACGCGGTGGCGGAGTCCGGGGCGCACGCGCTCAAACTCCAGACCTACCGCGCGGACACGATCACCATCGATGCGGACGGGCCGTCGTTCCGGCTGTCCGAAGGGCACGACCTGTGGGGCGGTGAGCGCCTCTACGACCTCTACGAACGCGCGCACACGCCCTGGGAGTGGCACGAGCCGATCTTCGAGCGGGCCCGGTCGGCGGGGCTGACCGTCTTCTCCAGCCCGTTCGACCCGACGGCCGTGGACCTGCTGGAGAGCCTGGGAGCGCCCGCCTACAAGATCGCGTCGTCGGAGATCGTGGACCTGCCGCTGATCCGCCGTGTCGCGCGGACCGGAAGGCCACTGATCATCTCGACCGGGATGGCGAGCCTGGGGGAGATGGACGCCGCGGTCCAGGCGGCCAGGGGAGCCGGCTGCGAGCACCTGGTCCTGCTGGGATGCACGGCGGCCTATCCCGCGGCGGTCTCCGACAGCAACCTGCGCAGGCTTCCCGTGCTGGCGGAGGCGTTCGGGCTGCCGGTCGGGCTGTCGGATCACACCCCGGGCATCGGCGCCGCGGTGGCCGCGGTCGCGCTCGGCGCGTGCGTGATCGAGAAGCACGTGACCCTCGACAGGGCGGGCGGGGGCGTCGACGCGGCGTTCTCGCTGGAGCCGGACGAGCTGTCGGCGCTCGTCGTCGAGAGCGGCCGCGCGTGGCAGGCGCTCGGCAGCGCGGCGGTCCGCCCCGTCTCCGCGGAGAGCGAGGGGATGCGCTTCCGCCGGTCCCTGTACGTCGTGGCCGACGTCCGGGCCGGTGACACGGTGTCGGCGAGCAACGTCCGCTCGATCCGCCCCGCCGGGGGGCTCCCGCCGGACGCGATCACGACGGTCGCCGGCCGGACCTTTCACCGTGACACCCCGCGGGGCACTCCGCTCACCTGGGATCTGATCTGACCCACGCATGTCTCCCGGGATCTGATCCGACCCACGCACGTCACCTGGGATCTGATCTGACCCACGCATGTCTCCCGGGATCTGATCCGACCCACGCATGTCTCCCGGGATCTGATCCGACCCACACATGTCACCTGGGATCTGATCCGGCCCATGCACGGCGCCGATCCGGCGCGTTCCGAGGCCCGCGGGCCGGCGAATCCGCCGGCCCGCGGGCCTCGGCGCGTCACGGCGACCGCGGGCGGCCCGTGCCCACGGACAAGCCGCCGGGCTGTCCGAGGCGGTCAAGGCTCGACAAGAGCCGCGTCATTTAAACGCATGGCCCGTGCGTCTATCGGACCTTCTCCTCATTCTCAATCTCATTGAGATGGAGCGTCTCCGGACCCGCTCCGGATCCTTTCATGGGATCACTTCGGTCATTCCGGATTTCGACGATGTTGGAGGCTGGCATTTTGTCGCCGCTGCTGAGCGTTATCGTCCCTTTCTTTAACGTGGAACCCTATTTCGGGGCCTGCCTGGCGTCGATCGCCAGGCAGACGCTCCGCGATCTGGAGGTCATCTGCGTGGATGACGGATCGCTCGACGGCAGCGCTGTCATCGCCAAGGAGTTCGCCGGCAAGGACGGCCGCTTCCGGGTGATCCACCAGGAGAACGCCGGGCTGGGAGCGGCCAGGAACGCCGGCGCGCTCCACGCGACCGGCCGGTACCTGTGCTTCATGGACAGCGACGACGTGCTGCCCGCCGACGCCTACGGGCTGCTGGTCTCCTCGCTGTCGGAGTCGGACTCCGATTTCGCGTGCGGTAATGTCCTCTATCTCAACTCGACCGAGACCTGGCGGTCCGGCCTGCACTCCCGGCCTTTCAGGGAGACCGTGCAGCGGACTCACGTGAATACACGTCCCGAACTTCTCCTGGACCGCACGGCATGGAACAAGGTGTTCCGTCACGATTTCTACCGGGAGCACGGGTTCAGCTTTCCCGGGGGACTCTACGAGGACGCGCCCGTCACCATCCCGGCCCACGTGCTGGCGCGCTCGGTCGACGTGCTCAGCGACGTGATCTATTACTGGCGGCAGCGGGAGCCGGGGGATCCGTCGATCACGCAGCGCCGGACCGAGCCCGGCAACCTGGAGGACCGGATCGCGTCGATCACGCGGGTCCGGGATTTCCTGGCCGCTCACGCGTCCCCCGCGCTCCGGCGCCAGTTCGACGAGTTCGTCCTCCGCAGCGACCTCACCCTCTATGTCAACGCGGCGCTGGACGCCGGCGAGGACTACCGCGGGCGCCTGATGGAGAACGCCGGCTCGCTCGTCGAGCGCATGGACCCCGACCTCCTGGCCGAACTCCCCTGGGAGCAGCGCCTGGTGTTCGAGCTGCTGAAGCGCCGGCAGTCGGACGACGTCATCGAGGTGCTGGCCGACCGGCGGGAGGGCGCCTTCCACGGCCTGACGCGCCGGGTGTTCGGCTGGTACGCCGACCACCCGATGATGCACAGGGGTGTGCTGCCACGGAAGGTCTTCCGCGCGGGCGACGGCGACTTCACCCTGGTCTGCCGGGTCGACCGGCTCGACTGGGAGGACGGCGACCGCCTCCGCGTGACCGGTCGCGCCCACATCAAGGGCATCGGCCTGCCGGCGGAGGACTCGTCGGAGATCACGATGACGCTGCGCAACACCCGGAACCAGCGCGTGGTCGAGCTGCCGGTCCGGCGGCTGCTCCGCCCGGACGTGACCGCCGCCTCCGGCCGCGACACGACCTGCTACGACTGGTCGGGCTTCGAGGTCGACATCGATCTCGCGGTGCTGGCCGGGGCCGCCCGGAAGGCCCGGTGGCAGCTGGAGGTCGAGGTCGTCGCGCAGGACGTGCGGCGGTCCGGCCCGCTGACCGCCACCACCGGCAGTGACGTCCGCCGCTTCCCCGGCATCCCGGTCACCCCGCAGGTCAGCCTGTACGTGGACGTGAACCCCGACGACGAGGTCCTGTTCAAGGTCCAGCGGGTCCACACCGTGGCGGAGCCCCGGCCGGTCGGGGAGGGCATGATCGAGGTGTCGGGCTGGACGGCCTCCGACGCCCCGGCCGACGCGGGCGTGACGCTGCTGGCACGGCTGCGCCGGGGCGGCGGGGAGCTGAGCGTCCCCGCCTCCTGCGCGCCCCTCGGCGGCGGCCGGGTCGGGTTCAGCGCCCGCCTCCCCGCCGCGGAACTGCTCCCGGCCGACCTGCCGGCCGGCGACACGGCCGGCGACACGACCGGCCCGCAGATCGACCCCGACCCCAGGTGGGACCTGTTCGTCGTCGTGGGCGACGGCAAGCTCCGCAGGCTGACCGCCGGTCTCGCGGCCGTCGAGGCGTACGTGACCGTGGGGGACCGTGAGGTCGGTGTGGCCGCGACCAGGCTCGGCCCCCTCGGCGCGGTGGTCCGCCCGGTCCGGCCGACGGTGACCGGCATCCGGCCGGAGGCGGGCGACAGCCTCCACCTGACGGGACGGCGCACCGGGGCGATGGGCCCGCAGGCCCGGCTCGTCCTGCGGAAGGCGGGCGGCGGCGAGGTCCATCACGTGCCGCTGGAGCAGGAGGAGGAGCGGTTCTCCTGCGTCATCCCGCTGACCCGGTTCGAGCTGTACGGCGAGCACGTGCCGCTCGCCGGTGGCCGGTGGGAGGTCCTGGTCGAGTCCGGGGCGGACCTGTCTCCCGTCAGGGCGACCAGGAGCCTGCTCGCCGACCTGCCCGCCGTGCAGACGGCCGGGATGCAGACGTTCCGGGTGCGGACCCACCGCTCGAACGGCGTCGCCATCGACGTCCAGCCGGCGCTCGGCGCCGACCGGGGGGCACACGCCCAGCGGTGTCTCATGGAGCGGGACTACCCGGCCTTCGTGAAGGAGCCGCTCCGGGAGCTCGTGGTGTTCGACTCCTGGCGGGGGCGGCGCTACTCCGACGGCCCGCGTGCGATCTACGAGGAACTGCGGCGCAGGGGCGACGGCCGGGAGTGCGTCTGGATCTCCGCCGACGGCCGGCTGCGGCCCCCCGGAGACGCGCGGGTCGTGCTGCGCGACAGCCGGGACCACTACGAGGCGCTGGCCCGCGCCGGCCACATCTTCTCCAACGAGAGAGCGCCGGGCTGGTTCACCGGGCGTGAGGGCCAGCTCTACGTGCAGACGGGACAGGGCACCCCGCTCAAGCGGATCGGCCACGACATCGCCGACGGCCGTTTCGGCAGCGGAGCCGACCATCGGCGGCGGCTCGCCCAGGAGGTGGCGACCTGGGATCTGCTGATCTCGTCCAGCTCCTTCAGCACCTCGATCCTGCCGGGCGCGTTCCGGTACGGCGGGCCCGTCCTGGAGGCCGGACGTCCCCGGAACGACCTGCTGCACGGGCCCGGGAGCCGGCAGGAGGTCGAGCGGGTGCGACGGGCCCTGGGGCTCTCCCCGGACAGGCGCGTGGTGCTGTACGCGCCGACCTGGCGGGACGACCAGGTCCTTCCGGGAGGCAGGTACCACCTGGACATCCGGCTGGACTTCGACCGGGCGCTCCAGGCGCTCGGCGACGGCCACGTCTTCCTCCTGCGGGGCCATCCGCACACGTCCGAGGCGCTGAAGCCCGCCTGCCGTACCCGGGGGGGCGTCGACGTCACCGGGTATCCGGACGTCACGGACCTGCTGCTCGTCGCCGACGTCCTCGTCACCGACTACTCGTCGCTCATGTTCGACTACGCCGGCACCGGCCGTCCGATGATCTTCTTTACCTACGATCTGGAGCACTACCGCGACCGGGTGCGCGGCTTCTACCTCGATCCGGCCGGGCACGCTCCGGGTCCCCTGCTGATGACCTCCGACGAGGTGATCGACGCGCTGGCCGGTCTCGACGGGATCGTGCCGGCCTACGCCTCCGCCTACGGCGCCTTCAGGGAACGTTTCTGCCATCTCGACGACGGGCGGGCCGCCGCCCGCGTCGTCGACCACGTCTTCGGGAGCCCCTGACCGACGCCGCCACGCCTTCGGGAGCCCCTGACTGACGCTGCTGGTCAAGAACCGGTATGGAGATTCTCTCTTGGCTCCCGAGTGTCAGCCTTCGATCACGCAGGGTGGTCATGCTGGAAGGCATGAGGGCCTATTCGTTGAACGACGTTCACGCGACCCGCAAACGAAGAGACTCCTGGTGGACGGTTTTCGTGGTCGATCCGGTGGCTTGCAGGCTCACACTGCTCGTCGCCAACCACACAGCCATCACGCCCAACGGGCTCACGCGTCTGTCGCTGGTTCTCGGCATGGTGTCGGCGGTCTGCTTCGCGTTCGGACAGCTCGTGGCGGGGGCCGCGCTGTTCTACGTGAGCTTCATGGTCGACTGCATGGACGGGAAGATCGCACGGCTCAAGGAGACCGGGACCGCGTTCGGGCTGTGGCTCGACTACGTGGGCGACCGGATCCGGGTGGTCTGCTGCGCGATCGGGCTGGCGTTCGGGCAGTACATGGCGACGGGGGACGTCGCCTACATCATGCTCGGCGCCGGGGTCGCCGTCCTCGACCTGTTCCGCTACGTCAACGCGCCGCAGATGAAGCGCGTCCGCGAGGTGGTCAGGGAGAACAGGCCGGAACCCCCGGTGAGGATCGGGCCGGTGCCGCCCCGGGAGCCCAGGGATCCCCGGATGCCCAGGGCGCCCCGGTCGCTCACCCTGCGGCGCAGGCTCGGCCGGTTCCTCATCCGCCACCGGGTGCGGACGCACCTGATCAGCGGTATCGAGTTTCACGCGGCGGTGTTCGTGGTCGCCCCGCTGATCGGGGTGGCGGCGCTGCTGCCCGTCTCGATCGTGGCAGGAGCGCTGCTCCTGCTCAACGAGGTCTTTCTGATCTACCGAATGTGGCTGTTCACCCGGGCCGCGCCCGCCGCGCCGCGCTCGGAAAACGCGCAGCGTGTACCTGTTTGATCATCTTCTACGGGGGTTCGTTGTCATGCAGTCCGACCGACCGATCTTTGTGATCGGCTGCCCACGCTCAGGCACCACCATGTTGCAGCTCATGCTGCATTCGCATCCGCGCATCGCGGTGCCTCCGGAGACACGGTTCCTGGTGCCCGGCTACTACCGCAGGTTCGTCTTCGGTGACCTGCGCGAGCAGGGGAACCGGCGCAGGCTGGGCCGATGGATCGTGAGCGACAAGGACACCAAGTTCAAGGAGCTCAAGCTCGACGGGGAAGAGCTGATCGAGAACATCGCCGCCGGGCCGCCGACGCTGGGCTCGGCGATGGGCATCACCTTCCGCTCCTACGCCGAGCAGCACAGCAAGTCCCGCTGGGGCGACAAGCGGCCGAGCTACTTCCATCACGTGGACCTGCTGCTGCGGCTCTTCCCGGACGCCCAGTTCGTCCACCTGATCAGGGACGGCCGTGACTGCGTGGCGTCGCTGAAGGAGATGCCCTGGTACACCAAGGACGTCTTCCACGCGGTGACCAACTGGGCCGAGGCGATCGACTACGGCCGCCGGCACGCCAAGAACCTCCCGGCCGACAGCTACTACGAGATGCGCTACGAGGACCTGACCGCCTACCCGGAGACCGAGCTCGGCAAGCTGTGCGACTTCCTCGGCGAGGACTACGACCCGGCGATGAGCGAGCCGCAGCACGTGGCCCGGGTGGCGATCCCGGAGCACAAGGTCTGGCACCAGAACACCCACGGCGACGTGACCACCGCCCGGTCCGGCTCGTGGAAGTCCAGGCTGGAGCCCTGGGAGGTGTCGGTCTGCGAGACCGTCCTGGCCGAACGGCTGACCGCCAACGGCTACGAGCTGAGCGGCGCCCCCAAGGCGGCCAAGGAGCATGTCGAGGCGTGCGAGAACGCGGCGTCCAAGCGGCGCTGGGCCCGCCGGCGCAAGGAGTTCCGGGACCGCATCAACCGGTTCCGCGAGCCGAGTCCGGTGGCCGCGCAGCTCACCACCCGGCAGCTGGGCGAGCTGGCGAAGGTCTGACCATGCAATCGGATCGACCGATCTTCATCGTAGGCTGTCCCCGCTCGGGGACGACGATGCTGCAGCTCATGACGCACGCCCACCCCCGCATCGCGATTCCTCCGGAGACCCGGTTCATGGTCGCCGCCTACCAGCGACGGCTGCATTTCGGCGATCTGAACGATCCGGCACACAGGCGCGAGCTGGCGGAGTGGGTGGTCAACCGCCGCCAGTCGCGCTTCCACGACCTGGGGCTGGACGGCGAGGAGGTCATCGAGCAGATCGTCGCCGGGCCGTCGACGCTCGGCTCGGCGCTGGGCATCGTGCTCCGCGCCTACGCGGCCCGGCACGGCAAGCCGCGCTGGGGTGACAAGCGACCGTCGTACTTCCAGCACATCGACGTGCTGCTGCGGCTCTTCCCCGACGCCCAGTTCATCCACCTGATCAGGGACGGCCGTGACTGCGTGGCGTCGCTGAAGGAGATGCCCTGGTACAGCGGGAGCGTCTACAGCGCGGTCGCCGCCTGGGCCGAGGCGATCGACTTCGCCCGGCACGGCGCGCCGAAGCTCCCCGAGGGCAGCTACCACGAACTGCGCTACGAGGATCTGACGACGGACCCCGAGGCCCATCTGCGCAGGCTGTGCGATTTCCTCGGCGAGGACTTCGACCCGGTCATGTGCGAGCCGAAGCTGGTGGCCGACATCGCCTGCCCCGCGCACAAGACCTGGCACTCGCGCACGCACGAGGATGTGACCACCGCGCGCTCGGGCTCGTGGAAGAAGCGGCTCGACCCCTGGGAGATCTCGCTGTGCGAGAGCGTCCTCGGAGACCGGCTGGAGACCTACGGCTACGAGCTCAGCGGCGCGCCGAAGACGGAAACCTCGCGGATGGTCGCCTACGAGCGGACCGCGGCCAAGCGGAAGCTGGCCCGGTTCAAGCGGGTGGCCTTCGACCGGTTGACACGGCTCCGCGAGCCGAACCCGCTGGGCGCCCGGCTCACCACCGGTCAGCTCGTGCTGGCCGGGGTGCCCCTGCCGCGCACCGAGCCCGTCAAGGTCAGCGGCTGACCCGCTCGGGCGCGGACGCCCCGACGGCCGCCCGGCCGGGCATGGATTCCCCCCGGACCGGCGGTCAGCGGCTGACCTGCTCGAACAGAGCCTCCCACCGGTCCATGACCCGCTCCGGCCGGAACGACTCGACGTGCGCGCGAGCGGCGGTGCCCAGCCGCCGCCGCTCCTCCACGGAGGCCATCAGCCCGGCCAGGGCCGCGGCGAGGGCCGGCACGTCGGCCGGCGGCGCCAGCAGGCCGGTCTCCTGGTGGAGGATCAGCGACCGCACCCCGCCCGACACGTCGAAGGCCACCGAGGGCACGCCGTAGGAGGCGGCCTCGCCGAGCACCAGTGGCAGTCCCTCGTGCTCGCTGGCCAGCCCGAGCAGCGACCCGCGCAGATACTCGCGGCCCATCTCTGCGGCGGGCACCCCGCCGCGGAACACCACCCGGTCCGCCACCCCGCACGCCCGCGCGTGCGAGCGGAGCCGCTCCAGCTCGTCGCCCTCGCCGATCAGGTGCAGCTCCCAGTCCTCGCCCGCCGTACGGCCGGCCTCCGCGAAGGCCGAGATCAGCCGGTCGAACCGCTTGACCCCCTCCAGCCTGCCGACCCCGAGCATCCGGTGGCCGGTCAGCTCGGCGGTCCGCGACGGCCAGGCGGGCAGCGGGTTCGGGATGGCCCAGGTGTTGGGCAGCAGCGCGTGCTCGGAGAACAGCCGGGCGTCGTCCTCGCTGAGGAACACCGCCTTCTCCAGCCCGCCGTAGTGGCTCCGGACCGAGCCGAGGTGCCAGGAGCCCCGCGCGTGCTCGTAGGACCCGTGGTACTGCCCGATCGGGAGCAGGCGCTCCGGGAGCAGGGGCGCGAGCCGGGTCACCACGCCCGGCGAGGCGAGGACGGCGAAGCCCGCCCCCAACTCCCGGAACAGCTCGGCGAGCCTGCGGCGCTCCCGGCGCGCGCCCAGCCGGGAGAGCCTGCCGACCGGCGTGCGGTGGATCACGTGGTGCCGGTAGCCGGGCCGGTCCACGTAGCGGAACGGGCTCTCGGCCCGGTGCAGCCCCACCACGTGCACGTCGTGTCCCCGTTCGGCCAGGCCCTGCGCCACGGTGTGGGTGACCCGCTGCGTACCGCCGAGCGTGTCGGCGTCCATGCAGGCGAACATCACGGAACTCATCGGCCGCTCACCTCGGCCGTTCCGGCAGGGACAGCCGCATCAGCCATCCCGGCAGGGAGAGCCGGACCGGTGACCGATCCGGCCGGGGCAGCCGGATCGGCCGCCGCGCGGTGAAGGGCGGGGTGGCCGGCGCCCCGGCCCCGGGCCGCGCCGGGCCGAAGAAGGCGTCCACCACCTTCGCCGAGGCATGGCCCTTCTCGTCGGCGCACCACATCCTGCGGAACTCGATGTATCTGGCGGCGAACGACGCGGCCACGCCGTCGAGGTCGCGCAGCGCGTCGATCAGCTCCTCCGTGGTGGCCAGGCAGGGGCCGGGGGCGATCGACGGCAGGTCGTGGTAGACGCCCCGCTCGACATGCCGGTACTCCTCCCAGTCGTCGATCAGGAACAGCATCGGCCGGCCGGTGATCGCGTAGTCGCACATCAGCGAGGAGTAGTCGGTCAGCAGCGCGTCCGAGGCCAGCATCAGGTCGTTGACCTCGGGGTAGCTCCCGGCCGGGCGGACGAAGTGGCGCAGGTGCTGGGGGACCTGGTAGCGCTCGACCGGATGGGGGCGCAGGATCACCACCCACTCGCCGGCCAGAGCCTCGGCCATCATGGCCAGGTCGGCGCGGATCGACCGCCCCGAGAACCTGGCCTGGTCCCGGTAGGTGGGGGCGTACAGCAGCACCCTGCGTCCCGGCGGGATCTCCAGGCTGTCCCTGGCCCGCCGTACCGCCTCGTCGTCGCCGTGGACGAGCACGTCGCACCGGGGCGAGCCGTAGCGCAGCACCGGCCCCTCGTACCCGTGGGAGGGCAGGAAGACCCGCTCGAACTCGGCGCTCGGCGAGACCAGCGCGTCCCAGCGCGCCACCGCCGCCCGCCACTGCTCGCGCGGCCCGGGGAAGTCGGCCCGCAGGTCGGGCGAGTTGAAGCCGACCGACTTGATGCCCTGGCCGTGCCAGGTCTGCAGGTAGCGGGTCCGGGCCGGTTTGGGGTAGGCCAGCGGCATGCCGTGGCTGTCCACCCAGTAGCCCGCTCTGGCCATGGTCCACAGGTGGCGCCAGCTCATCCGCCGCACCAGCCTGGCGTCCCCGGGGAAGTTCCGCCTGGCCCTGGCGACGGACCAGACCATGTCGAGGGGCGCCTGCCGCCGCCTGAGCTCCTCGTAGACGTAGCGCGGGTTGCCGGTGTATCCGGCGCCGACGTCGGACTCGAACAGCGCCAGGTCCCGGCGGGGCGGCACGACCTTGATCAGGCCCTTGTAGACGCGGAGCTTCACGTCCGCCCGGCCCGCCCGCCGGATCACCTTGCGGGCGATCCGGCCCAGCCGGGGCACCGGCCGGAGCAGGCCCGCGCGCTGCCACCGCACCCGGAGGAACGCGGCCGGCCCCTCCGCCCGGACCGTGACCCGGTGCCCGGGGACGGCGGCGGTGAACGGCTCGCAGGACGGTTCGACGAGCAGCTGGTCGGTGGTGACCCGGCCGTCGGCGCGGACGATCCCGACCAGCGGGTCGTGGTGGCCGCCGAAGCCCAGGGGGCCGTGCCTGAACGCGGCGAGGTCGACGGTCGCCTCGCTCAGATGGCTGCCGTCGTCCTGCTCGTGCGGCGTCAGCGGCACCTGGTGGTCCTTGACCCGCAGGAACGCGGTCCAGCCCGGGTTGGCGGCGAGCACCCCGAACGGGTCGTAGGTCCTGATCGTCAGCGTGACCCTGGTGCCCTCGCCGGTGAAGGCGGCCTCGTGGCGGAGCCGGGCCGAGGTGAAGGGCAGCTCGGCCAGCCGGAGCGGGGTGATGTCCATCTTCTCGGCGGGGGCGCTGCCCCAGTAGGTCCGGCCGTCCTGCCGCACGGCGCGCCGCGGCGCGGCATACGGCCCGTTCAAGGACCGGGCGGCGACCATGAGCTCGTCGCTCCGGCCGTCGAGGATCAGGCCGCAGCAGACCCGGGTGACCGGCTCGGCCAGCCTGAAGGCCTCGGGGTCGATCTCCGCCAGGTAGGGCCGGACCAGCGAGGAGAACTCCTCGGCCCACGCCGGATCACGCGAGGGCAGCGGGTTCAGGTAGACCCGCAGGTCCTGGCGGAGGAAGCGGCGCTGGCGCTCGGGCACCAGGTGGGCGAGGCCGTTGCCGCGCAGGATGTCGTCACTCAGCCGAGCCGCCCTGATCCGGTGCCGGACGTTGTCCATCTCCTTGATGCTCAGCGAGATCGACAGCCGCGCCTCGTTCTTCTCCAGGGCCCGGTGCCAGAGGTAGACGACCCACGGGACCACGGCGAACCGCCGCGTCGCGCAGAGGAGTTCGGTGGTGAAGACGTGGTCCTCGTAGTACAGGTCCTCCCGGAAGGGCAGCCGCCGCAGCAGCTCGGCCGGGTAGAGCTTGTTGGTGCTGAAGGAGTCGAGGAACAGCTCGGGCTCCTGGGCGATCCCCTCGACGGTCCTGCGCCTGGCGTACAGGTCGGGGTAGTAGCGCTGGGTCCTGCCGCTCCATTCGTACAGCCGGGAGATCTGCCCGGTGACGAAGTCGGCGCCGGTCCGCTCGATCTCCAGCACCATGCTCTTGCAGGCGTGCCTGGTCAGCCGGTCGTCGCTGTCGAGGAACATGACGTACGGCGCGCGGGCCGCCGCCACCCCGCTGTTGCGCGGCCCGCCGCAGCCGCCGCTGTTGACGTCGGCGCGCAGGTAGCGGATCCGGGGGTCCTCCCGCTGGAGCTCCCGCACGACCCGCTCGGTGTCGTCCGTGCTCGCGTCGTCGGAGATGATCACCTCGATGTTCCGCAGCGACTGGCCGAGCACGGACCGCACGGCCCTGGGCAGCCGTACGGCGTCGTTGTAGGTGATGACGACCACGCTGCAGTCCGGTGGATTGATCACATTATGAGGTGTTCCCGTGACTAAGAGTGGCTCCGTCTGGCTTGTGAACTGTTGGAGCTGTTTTTACTGGTTCCCGGCCGGCGGCCCCCCGCTGATCGGGTGCTCGCCCAGGGGCGGGCCGATGACGTCATCGGGGTGGGCGCCGTGCTCGAAGGCGGCCATGTGGGCCCAGGCGCCGAGGAGGGCCGCGGCCATGGCCCGCATCGTCGTGGCCGTGTGGGCGTCGCCGACCTCGCCGTCCCGCCGGAACCGGTCCCGCGCCTGCGCCAGCAGCCGCTGGGCCTCCGCGAGCTGCCGCTCGCGCCCGGCGAACGTCGTCATCCCGGCGGGAAGGTCGCCGGCCGGCCGCGCGTCACCGTCGCCCGCCCCCGGGCGGATGGGCGCGCCGCCACCGGACGGATCCGAGCCGGCGAGCGCGGGGTCGGCGTCCAGCAGCCGCCGGTGCAGCTCCCGCAGCTCCGCGCCGGGGTCGATGCCCAGCTCCTCCGAGAGGAGCTCGCCGACGGTGCGATAGCACTGGAGGGCCTCGCCCCGGCGCCCCGACCGATACAGCGCCAGCATCCGCTGTGCCCAGAACCGCTCCCTCAGCGGGTGCGCGGCGGTCAGCTCCCGCAACTCCGGGAGCACGTCCCCGTGCCGCCCCAGGGCCAGGTCCGCCTGGATGCGCAGCTCGACGGCGCCCAGCCGGCGCTCGGCCAGCGCCGGCGCGACCTCCCGCTGCAACAGCTCCGACGGCACATCAGAGAGCGGCTGCCCGCGCCACAGCCCCAGCGCCTCCCGCAGCAGCGCCGACGCCTGTTCCGCCCCGCCGGCGGCGACGGCCGTCCTGGCGCGGCGCACCAGGGCGTCGAAGCGGTGCAGGTCGACCGCCTCGTCGGCCACGCCGATCAGGTAGCCCTGCGGACGGGTCAGCACCGGATCGCTCCCGCCGGCGCCGCCCAGCACGCGGCGTAACCGCATCACGTAGTTCTGCAGGGCGTTCCGGGCGCCGCAGGGTGGGGCCTCCCCCCACAGCCGGGCCGTCAGCGTCTCGACGGGGACGACCCGGTTGGCGTCGATCAGCAACGAGGCCAGCAGCACCCGCTGCTTGGCCGCCCCGATCGCCACGGGATCGCCGCCGCGCAGCGCCCTGAGCGGTCCCAGGACCCCGAACTCGAAACCCGGCCCCGGCGGGGGGCTCTCCCGCTGCGCATCCGTCACATCACGTTACGTTACTTATCCTTGGCGTTCGGCCGCCTGTTGATGACGGTGCGTGAGCAATAAGTGACCGTAAGGTGACCGGCGCGACAGTGGCTCCTGACACCGTTTCCTCTGCCGGACGTTCCGTTGCCCGGCACTCCGCGCCTCTCCGGTAAGTGCGACAGAAGGAACGAGGTCCAGATGCGAAGGCTCACTGCACGTCATCGCTTCGCGCGCATCACCGCCGCCACCGCCGTCTCGGCGCTGACCCTCCTCACCACGGGCACCGCCCTGGGGGACACGGGGCCCACGCGTGAGGCCGACGTCGACGTCACGGTCCGCAACGAGATCCTTCCGGGCAAGTGCCTGGACGCGGACCCGGCCACCCTCGAAGACCCCGCCACGGCGGTCCGGCTGTGGGAGGAGTGCAACGAACAGCCCCAGCAGAAGTGGTTCATGACGACCGACGGCACGCTCCACAGCCGCATCCTTCCGGGCAAGTGCCTGACCGCGGACCCGGGCACCCTCAACAGTCCCGCCACGAAGGTCCAGCTACTGGAGTGTGACGACGAGGCCCGGCAGAAGTGGGACATGCCGGGCGACGGCACGGTCCACAGCCGGATCCGTCCGGACAAGTGCCTGACCGCGGACCCGGCCACCCTCGAACGGCCCGCCACCGAGGTCCATCTGCTGGAGTGCGACGGCGAGGCCGGGCAGAGGTGGTCCTTCAGCGGCTGACCCACCCCCGCCGGACCGTGGATCGGTGATGGCGTCCGAGACCGTGCGGTCGCCGCGCGGCCCCCTCCCGCCTCCGGCGGTCTCGGACCCCGGCGATGTCCGGGGACAGGACCTGGCCCGTACGGGCCAGGTCCTGAACGTCATGGACACGTGGCACCGGCTTCAGCGGAACGACGCGGCGTTCTCGCGCGCCCACTCGGCGAAGGACCGAGCCGGACGCCCGGTGACCTCCTCGACGGTCGGCACCACGGTGTAGCCGACCTCCGGGGTGTTGCCGAGCGCGTCGATCAGGAACTCGATCGTCTCCTGACCCATACCGAACCCGGCCCACATCTCACGCGCCTGCGCCTCGGTCAGCTCCTCGAAGCCGATCTCCTTGCCGATCGCCACGCCGAGCCGCTCGACCTTCTCGGTGGTGCGCAGCGCCTCGGGGCCGGTCAGCGTGTAGGTGCGCCCACCGTGCCCACCCTCGACGAGCACCCTGGCGGCCACGGCCGCGATGTCGCGCTCGTGGACCGTCGCGCTGAGCCGCCCGCCGAACGGCTCGCGGATGACGCCCTGGTAGCGCACGCCGTCGGCCCACCACTTGAGCGTGTTGGACATGAACTCCACCGGGTTGAGCAGCGTCCACTCCAGCTCGCTCGCGGCCAGCGCGGTCTCCAGCGGACCGTCCACCCGCCCGCCGAGCACGGTGACCCGCTTGACGCCCGCCTCGGCGAGCAGCTCCACGATCTGCTCGCCGTGCCGCAGGGGCGCGTAGTCGTCACCGGCGAAGTTGATCAGGTGAACGCCGGTGACGCCGTCGAACGCCCGGCCCAGGGTGCCGGGGTCGCCCAGGTCGCCGCCGACCACCTCGACGCCCGCGGGCAGGTCGGCCTTGGCCGGGTTCCGGGTGAGCGCGCGCACCCGCTGACCGGCTTCGAGCAGCTCGGCGACGACGAGGCGGCCGACGGTTCCCGTGGCTCCGGTGACGAGGAAAGTCATGGTGATGTACTCCAGTCAGGTGTGAAACGGAACAGTTAGGTGCGGAACAGAACGATCAGGCCCGGTGCTCGGGCCGCTATCACCACTGGTGCCACGGACCCGAGCGGAGGGCCGGGTCAGGTCGCCGGCCAGGCTGCCGCGCAACCACGGCGCGTACCCCGCCGGGGCGGAGTCAGAGGCTGTCGAAGAACTTCTTGACATCCGCGGCGTAGGCGGCCGGCTGTTCGAGGGCGAGGAAGTTGCCGCCGCGTTCGAGTTCGCTCCAGTGGACCACGTCGCTGTCGCGTTCGGCGAAGCGGCGGATGGTCACGTCGGTGCTCATGGCCACCGTGAAGCCGGTCGGAACGCCGCTGCGTGGCTTGGGCGTCCAGGCGTCGGGGTCGTGGGACGCCTCGTAGTACAGGTTGGCGGACGAGCCCGCGGTGCCGGTGAACCAGTACAGGCTGACATTGGTCAGCAGGATGTCCCGGTCGACCGCGTCCTCGGGCAGATCGGCCGAGTCGTCGGTCCACTCCTTGAACTTCTCGGTGATCCAGGCCAGCTGGCCGACCGGGGAGTCGTGCAGGCCGTAGGCCAGGGTCTGCGGCCTGGTGGCGGAGATGACGTTGAAACCCATCTTGTCGTCGCGGAAGTTCTGCAGCCTGGCCAGGCGCTGCTGCTCGGCCTCGGTCAGGTCGGCGAAGTCGGCCGGGTCGTCCGAGGGGAAGGTGATGTGACCGTTGCCGTGGACGCCGATCACCTGCTCCGGTGCCTGGCGGCCCATCTCGATGGCGACCGCAGCGCCGCCGCCGGACCCCTGAACGCCATAGCGGTCGTAGCCGAGGCGCCCCATCAACTCGACGAACGCGCCCGCGATCTTGCCGGTGTTCCAGCCCGGCCCAGCCAGCGGCCCGGAGAAGGCGATGCCGGGCAGGGTGGTCAGGACCAGGTGAAAGTCCCGCGAGAGCGGCTCGACAGCCTGGAGGAACAGGACGAACGAGCCCGGCCAGTCATGGGTGAGCAGCAACGGGACGGCGTCGGGGTTGGCCGAGCGGACGTGCGCGAAGTGCAGGCGCTGCCCGTCGATCTCAGTGGTGAACTGGGGCAGGTCGTTCAGCCTGGCCTCCTGCTTGCGCCAGTCGTAGCCGTCAGCCCAGTAGTCGGCGAGCTGCCTGAGGTAGTCGACGGGCACTCCGCGGCTCCAGCCCTGCCCGCCGATCTCCCCGCTCCAGCGGGTACGGCGCAGCCGCTCCCGCAGATCGTCAAGGTCGGCTTGCGGGATCTCGATGCGGAACGGGGTGATGTCAACGTTCATGACGTTCATCGTGCTCCCCGGCGCCCGCTGCCCACCAGTGCCTGGCGCACCTCCTGACATGCACTAATGAAGTACACGGACACGGCGATTGCACGGTCTTCCGTGTGCAATCTGCATGCCTTGTCAGGAGGCGCTTCACGACGGCCGGACTCCGGCGATGTCCGGGGACAGGTCCTGGTCCGGAAAACAGGGAAGGGGGGTGCGACCATCGGGCAAGAAGGGATGTCCTGATCCTTCCGGCAGGGGAGACCCTTGCATGATCGCTGTCCCTGACGCCGCCTCGGTCGTCGATCCCGAGCGGTTCGGCACCGTCTTCGACGCGCACTACGAGGAGATCCGCCGCTACATCGGACGGCGGCTCGACCTCGACACCGCCGAGGACCTGGCCGCCGAGACCTTCCTGATCGCCTTCCGCCGGCGCAGCCGGTTCGACCCCGCCCGGGGCGCGATCCGGCCCTGGCTGTACGGCATCGCCACCAACCTGATCGGCCGCCACCGCAGGGCCGAGCTGCGCCGCTACCGGGCGCTGGCCAGGACGGGCCCGCCACCCGACGACGACGCCCACGACCAGCGGGTCGTCGACCGCGTCGCGGCGGGGGTGACGGTCGGCCGGCTCTCGGGGGCGCTGGCGGGGCTGTCCAAGGGCGAGCGCGACGTGGTGCTGCTCGTCGCCTACGGCGGGCTGACCTATGACGAGGTCGCCGAGGCGCTCGGGGTCGCCTACGGCACCGTCGCCTCCCGGCTCAGCCGGGCCAGAGCCAAGCTGCACAAGTCGCTGGGAGTGGAGATCCGATGAACGAGTTCGAGCTCATCGACGCGGTGATGCCGGATATGCCGTCCTCCGACCCGGGGAAGGTCGCCGAGGCCAGGGCCAGGGTGCTGAACGGCGGGCGGCGCCGGCGGGTCTCCGCGTGGACGGGGGTCCTGGTCGCGTCGGCCGCGACCGTCGCCGTGATCGGCGCGATCGCGGTCGTTCCCAGGCTGGGGGGCGGCCCGGTCGCCACGGTGACCCAGACGAGTGCCGAGGAGGTGCTCTCCGCCGCCGCCGACCGGATGGCCCGTCGGCAGGAGGCGACCGGCGGCCGGTACTGGCGCAGGGAGATGGAACAGGTCTACCGGCAACGGATCAGCGTCGGGGGACGCGAGTTCGTCGCCGAGGACCGCGTCAGGGATGTCCTGTGGAACGGGATCGACCGGAACAAGGTCATGGTGTTCAGCGGGCTCGGCACCCGGCCCTTCACCGCCGCCGACAGGGCCGAGTGGGAGAAGGCGGGCTCGCCCTGGCTCTGCGGATCGGACACCGACTGCCGCAACGACATGATTCCCATAGGGAAGACCCGATACCTCGTCACCGGTAAGGAAGAGGGCCTCGAACAGTCGACCTCGAAGCTGAGCGTGAGGGAGATCCTTGACCTGCCCCACGACCCGGCGGAGCTGAAGGAGAAGCTGCTGTCGTACTGGCCCGCCGAGCGGGAGGCCATGAAGGACAGTCAGTCCACGTCCTCGGCGCAGGTGAAGCTCCCCGAGCAGGACTACTGGCTGTGGGGGCTGGGCGAACGTCTCCTCCTGGACGCCCCGACCACCCCGGGGACCCGGGCGGCCGTGTATCACATGCTCGCCGGACTCCCCGGAGTGCGGATCGCGGACGAGGTCCGCGACACCGAAGGGCGGGTGGGGGTGGCCATCCTGCGAGGAGCCAACGGCGAGGGGGAGGAGCAGATCGTCATCGACCGGGAGACGGGCGACCTGCTGGCGACCCAGGACGTGCTGCCCGTCCCGACCGCCGGCCAGGAGAACATCCCGCCGGGCATTGTTTACATGTCCATGGTGATCAAGAAGCTCGGCTGGACCGACGACGAGCCTGTCATCCCCGAGGGCTGCGGTCCGTACCAGAAGGAGGAATGCCTGCGCTGAACCGGCCGCGCGCACACGTCGGCGTCACGCCTTGTCACAGGCCTCAGCCGTACGGGCGCCCCGGGTGAGACGCGTGTCACGGCCGGTGGAGACGGGCCGGCTCAGTGGCGGCGCAGGGTCCGGCGGATCAGCCAGCCCACCAGGACGATCCCGGTCAGCGCGGCGGCCAGCAGCGGGGCGACGCGCTTGAGCAGGGGCAGGCCGGCGATCTCCATCAGGTCGAGCGCCTCCTCCTCGGGGGTGAGGGAGGTGCGGGAGGTGCCCGCCGGGTGGGCGTCCAGGCCGAGGGCCTTCTCCACCGCGGCCCCCTCGGGTGAGGAGGGCACGGCGGTGAGGTGGCGGACCGGCTCGTTCCGCCTGGAGAGCCCGCCGCCCTCGTCGGAGCCCTCCGAGGCGGTGGGGTCCGACGGCCCCACCGGGCTCTCCACGCCCTCGGTGACCTGCTCGGCCGTGCCCTGCGCGGGGACCGGCGAGGGGAGGGCCGAGACGCCCGCCGGCGACACCTCCGGCTCCGCGGCCGGGCTCTCCCCGAGCAGTTCGGCCAGGTTGGCCGCGAACCTGTCGATCAGCTTGCCGCCGATCTCGGCCATCACCCCCCGGCCGAACTGGGCCGGGCGGCCGGTCACGTTGAACGAGGTCTCGACGCTCACCCGGGTCTCCGCGCCCGCGGGGCGCAGGCGGGCGACGACCGTGGCGCCGGCCGTCCCCGCGCCCCGCGTCTCCTTGCCGGAAGCCTTTATGGTCAGGGTGTGGGCGTCCTTGTCCACGTCTTCGAACGTGGCCTCGCCCTGGTAGGTCACCGTGATCGGCCCGACCTTCACCCTCATCCGGCCGGTGAAGGAGTCGCCCTCCACCGCGTCGAGGGTGGCCCCCGGCAGGCAGGGCGCGACCCGTCCGACGTCGAGCAGCACCGACCACGCCTGCTCGACCGGCACCGGAACCGTGAACTCGTGCTCGAATCGCATCGCCATCGATCCGCTCCTTGTCGATCGGCCGCTTCTGCGACATTACGACCGCGCGCGGCGGCTGTCACAACTCTGCCTGCCCCACCGGCCGGGTGATGAACTCCTGACCGGCACGGGCGCCCGCCCACCGGCCGGCCGGAGGGCTCCCGGCCGGCCGGTGGGACGCGGCTCAGCCGCTCGCGGCCCTGACCGCCCGGTAGGTCAGCACCCGGGCCAGGTGGCGGCGGTAGTCGGGCTTGGCGTGCAGGTCCGCCGGGGGCGAGGTGCCGGAGTCCGCCTGGCCGCAGGCGTCCCTGACCTGGTCCCGCGCGCCGTCGCCGGCACCGCCGGCCGGTGCGGGGCTCAGGCCGCGCAGCGCGGCCTCTGTCACCCGCGCCCGCACCGGTGTCGGCCCCATGTTGGTCAGCGCGATCCGCGCCTCCCCGATGGTCCCGCCGTCGCGCCGTACGGCCGCCGCCACGCCGACGATCGCCCAGGCCTGCGCGGTCCGGTGGAACTTCTCGTAGTGGAAGCCCCAGCCGGGGCCGAGCTTGGGCACCTGGACGCCGAGCAGCACCTCGCCGGGTCCGAGCGCGGACTCCAGATAGTCGACGAAGAACTCGTCGGCCGGGATCTCCCTCTCTCCCTCGCTCGACCTGACGACGAACACGCAGTCCAGCGCCAGGGCGACGGCGGGCAGGTCGCCGGCGGGGTCGGCGTGGACCATCGACCCGCCGAACGTGCCGCGGTGCCGTACGGCGGGGTCGGCCACCGTGGCGGTGGCCAGCGCGAGCAGCGGGACCTGCTCCCTGACCACGCCGGAGCGCAGCACCTCGTCGTGCGTGGTGAGCGCGCCGACGAACACGTGGTCGCCCCGGTCCTCCACGCCGCGTGGCTCCGGCAGCCGCCCGAGGTCCACCAGCGCGGCCGGATAGGCCAGCCGCAGGCGCAGCAGCGGCAGCAGGGACTGGCCGCCGGCCAGCACCTTGACGTCGTCGCCGGCGGAGTCGGCCTCGGCGAGCACGCGGCAGGCCTCCTCCAGCGAGGTGGGCCGGATGTAGTCGAACGCCGCGGGGATCATCGGGCGCCTCCCTCGGAGCTGGACGTGGCCTCCCCGGACCCGGGGCCGGGCGTGGACGCGGGCGCATCTGCGGACGCCCCCGCGGATGTCTCCGCGGGCGCCTCGGCCGAAGCGGATCGGGATCCGGATCCGGATGCCGGAGGCCCCGCCTCGGAGACCACCCGCCAGATCCGCTCGGGCGTGCACGGCATCCGCACGTCGTGCACGCCGTACGGGCGCAGCGCGTCCACGATCGCGTTGACCACGGCCGGGGTCGAGGCGATCGTGCCGGCCTCGCCGACGCCCTTGACGCCCAGCGGGTTGCTGGTCGCCGGGGTCTCGGTGCGGTCGGTGGTGAAGCCGGGCAGGTCGGCCGCCGTCGGGATCAGGTAGTCGGCCATGGTGGTGGTGAGCAGGTTGCCCTCGGCGTCGTGGACCGCCTCCTCGAACAGCGCCTGGCCGATGCCCTGCGCGATGCCGCCGTGCACCTGCCCCTCGACGATCAGCGGGTTCACCACGGAGCCCACGTCGTCGACGGCCACGTAGGAGCGGATCGCGCACGCGCCGGTCTCGGTGTCCACCTCGACCGCGCACAGGTGGGTGCCGTGCGGGAAGGAGAAGTTGTCCGGGTCGAAGGTCGCGTCGGCGTCCAGGCCGGGTTCGACGCCGTCGGGGAGGTCGTGCGCGGCGAAGGTGGCCAGCGCGAGCTCCTGGATCGTCTTCCCCTCGGCCGTGCCCCGCACCGTGAACGACCCGGCGGAGAACTCGATGTCGTCGGCGGAGGCCTCAAGCATGTGGGCGGCGATCTGCCGGGCCTTGTCCTTCACCTTCTCGCAGGCCGCCAGGACCGCCACGCCGCCCACGACCAGCGAACGCGAGCCGTAGGTGTCCATCCCCTTGTGGGAGATCGCCGTGTCTCCGTGGAGCACGGCGACGTCGCCGAACGGCACGCCCAGCGCGTCGGCCACGATCTGGCTCCAGGCCGTCTCGTGTCCCTGCCCGTGCGGGCTCGTGCCGGTGACCACCTCGACCTTGCCGGTGGGCAGCATCCGGACGGAGGCGTGCTCCCAGCCGCCCGCGCCGTAGCTGAGAGAGCCCAGCACGCGCGAGGGCGCCAGCCCGCACATCTCGGTGTACGTCGACACGCCGATGCCGAGCTGCACCGGGTCGCGCCGGTCGCGCCGGTCGGACTGCTCGGCCCTGAGCTTGTCGTAGCCGAACAGCGCGAGCGCCTTCTCCGTGGCGGCCTCGTAGTTGCCGGAGTCGTAGGTCAGCCCGCAGATCGTGTCGTACGGGAACTCCTGGTGGGTGATCCAGTTGCGGCGCCGTACCTCGACGGGGTCCAGGCCGAGCTCGTGCGCGAGCTCGTCCACGGCCCGCTCGATGGCGAACGTGGCCTCGGGGCGGCCGGCGCCCCGGTAGGCGTCGGTGGGCATCTTGGTGGTGAAGACACCGGTGCAGGTGAAGTCGTAGGCGTCGATCTTGTAGATGCCGTTGTACATGAACGCGCCGAGCAGCGGTATGCCGGGTGTGACCAGCATCAGGTAGGCGCCCATGTCGGCCAGGAGGTCCACCCGGACGCCCCTGACGCGCCCGTCCCGCTCAGCCGCCAGGGAGATCCGCTGGAGCTGGTCGCGGCCGTGGTGCACGGTCAGGTTGCCCTCGGAGCGCGACTCGGTCCACTTCACCGGCTTGCCCAGCCGTCTGGTGACGAGCAGGCCGAGCACCTCCTCGGCGGTGACCTGGAGCTTGGAGCCGAAGCCGCCGCCGACGTCGGGGGCGACCACGCGCAGCTTGTGCTCGGGGATGCCGGTCGTCAGCGCGAGCATGACCCGCAGCACGTGCGGGATCTGCGTGGCGGAGTAGAGGGTGAAGCCGTCGCCGTCGGTGGTGGCCACGACCGCGCGGGGCTCCATCGCGGACGGGATGAGCCGCTGCTGCACGTAGGTGCGTTCGATCACCACGGGGGCGTCGCGGAACGCCGCGTCGATGTCGCCCCCGGCGAACTTCCAGGTGAAGGCCCGGTTGCCGGACTCGTGGACCCGGGGAGCGCCCTCGGCGAGCGCCTCGGTCATGTCGATGACCGCGTCGAGCGGCTCGTAGTCGACCTCGATCGCCTCCAGGGCGTCGGCGGCCTTGTAGCGGTCGGTGGCGACCACGCAGGCCACCGCCTCGCCGGCGTAGCGGACCTCGTCCACCGCCATGGGCGGGTGGTCGGGGATGACGATGTCCTCGGTGACGGGCCAGGCGCACGGCAGGCTGCCCTGCTCGCCGGCGAGGTCCCGGCCGCTGTAGACCGCGACCACGCCCGGCCGGGCCCGCGCGGCCGAGGTGTCCACCCGGGTGATCCGGGCGTGCGCCATCGGGCTGCGCAGGAACGCCATGTAGAGCATCCCGGGGAGCTGGATGTTGTCGGTCCACGTGGTCCGCCCGGTGACCAGCCGGGCGTCCTCCTTGCGCCTGCGGGCCCTGCCCACCTCGTGCGTGCCGGAGGGCTCGCCGAGCTGGTCGCTCTCGGCGATCTGCTCGGCGAGCACGCCGGCGTCGAGTTGCTCGCTCATGGCGTCCGCACTTCCCGCCGCTCCCCGGCCTGTGACATCTCCTGGGCGGCACGCCGTACCGCCCGGACGATGTTGCAGTAACCGGTGCACCGGCACAGGTTGCCTTCGAGCCCCTCGCGGACGGCCTCCTCCGACGGGTCCGGGTCGTCCCTGAGCAGGTCGATCGCGGCCATGATCATGCCTGGGGTGCAGTATCCGCACTGCAGGGCGTGTTCGGTGTGGAAGGCCTTCTGCATGGGGTGCCACTCGTCCCCCTGCGCCAGGCCCTCGATCGTGACGACGTCGCTCCCGTCGGCCTGTACGGCGAGCACGGAGCAGCTCTTCGCGCTCCTGCCGTCGAGCATCACGGTGCAGGCGCCGCAGTTGCTGGTGTCACAGCCGACGGGCGTCCCCGTCTTGCCGAGCCGATCCCTCAGCAGGTGCACAAGGAGGAGGCGCGGCTCGACCTCCTCCTCATAGGTGACTCCGTCGACGGTGACGGTTATCCGGGGCATACGTCCTCCAAGAACATCCGCATGGGACATAGGAGAAGTGAGAGCCAACAAAAGTGAACGTACGCCCCTGTTGTGCCCGGTCAACCCCCTGGTATCACGCCAGTGGAAGTTCCTTCGGTGTGCAGTCGCCGAGAATGCGGCGGTCCGCCTCGTCGATCCGGACGTCGTTGATGCTCGCCTCGCGACGCCGCATCAGCCCGTCGTCGGCGAACTCCCACAGCTCGTTGCCGTAGCTGCGCCACCACTGACCGTCCGCGTCGTGCCACTCGTACTGGAACCGTACGGCGATGCGGTTGCCGCCGAACGTCCACAGGTCCTTGCGGAGCGCGTACTCCCGCTCCCTGGCCCACTTGCGAGTGAGGAACTCCCTGATCTCCTCGCGGCCGGTGACGAACTCGTCCCGGTTGCGCCAGACGGAGTCGGGCGTGTAGGCGAGCGAGACCCGTTCGGGGTCCCGCGTGTTCCACGCGTCCTCGGCGGCCTGCACCTTGGCCCTGGCCGTCTCTTCGGTGAAATTCATGCTTCCTCCAGGAATATCGCCTGCACGGGGCAGGCCCGCGCGGCTTCCTCGACCGCGTCGATCAGCCCGTCGTCCGGTTCGGCGACGTAGACGAGCTGGTCGTCGTCGTCCAGCTCGAACACCTCGGGCGCGGCGAACACGCACTGCGCGTGCACCTGGCACAGCACCCGATCCACGATGACCCTCATCACTGTCCCCCCTCCCGGCCGGGTTCCGTCGTGTGGGCCGCACCGGCCGGCGCCTCCGCGTGGGCGGGGTGAACCGGCGGGTTGAAGCGGGAGTATCCGTCGAACGTCCAGCGGAGCGGGCTCGCCCCCCGGACGTGGACGGCCTGGTCCACCTCGAACTCGACCAGCCGCTGCGCCCCCGGGACGTCCCCCGGGTCCCAGCCGACGCGGGCCCGCCCTGTCAGGTGCAGCGCCTCGCCGCTCTCCCAGCCGAGGAAGAGCAGGCCGCAGCTCTCGTCGAGCTCCAGGTTCCCGAGCGTCATGTACATCGAGTTGCCGGCGTAGTCGGGCCAGACCAGCCGCCCCCCTCCGGTCACCCGGACGAATCCCGGGTTGCCGCCCCGGTGGGACAGGTCGGCGCCGAGACCCGGAGCCCGGGTGGCCACGAAGAAGGTGTCGGCGCTCTCGATCCACGCCCGGTGCCCGGCGGTGAGTGTCCCGGTGGCCGAGGCGGTCGCGGGAGAGCCGGTGGCGGGCTCATCTGAGATGTCCCGCCTCTGAATGTACTTGGGGCAGTTCGCATACGTCTGCTCGGCGTGGACGGTCAGGCGCCCGCCGTCGCGCCGGACCGTGCCGTTGACCCGCATCCTGCGCCTGGTCCGCGGCTCGATCGCGAGTATCCCGATCTCGCCGCCGGTCAGCCCTGCCAGCGGATCGTGCTCGCCCAGGACCGCGTCGATCACGATCGTCCGCTCGTCCACGGCCTCGGCGAACCCCGCCGCCCCCGTCAGCGCGCTCGCCCACAGCCGGCCGTCCCGGTCTCCGGCCCCGATCAGCAGCATCCGCTGTCGCGCCAGGAACTCGGCGGCCGCGGCGGGGATCTCCGGCCTGGCCGAGGCCGAACCCCACGCCCCGGCCCGCACCCCGGCCCGCCGCTGCACAGCCAGCTCTCCCGCGTGCCTCATGGGCTTAGAAGAAGCCGCAGGTGGGGGCGGCGCCGGTCGGGGCGGGCCGCTCGTCGGCGCCGCTGGGCGCGAAGATCTCCAGCCGGATCCCGTCCGGGTCCTCGAAGAACACGCCGCCCGAGGACGCCCCCTCGCCGTGCGGCACCACGCCGTCGTGGTGGAGCGTGGCCCCGAGCTCCCGGATCACGGTCTCGGCCCGGTGGACCGTCTCGATGTCCGGCACCTGGAAGGACAGGTGGTGCAGCCCCGGCGTCCCGGTGGCGAAGCGGCCCTCGCTCTGCTGCCAGAGGGTCAGCAGCAGCTTGCCGTCGGCACCGAGGAAGGCGTAGCGGCGGTCCGCCTCGGCCGACTCGCCGAAGACCTCGAAGCCGAAGATCTTCAGGTAGAAGTCTTTGGACCTGTCGAGGTCGGAGACGTTGAGGCCGACATGGCCGGTCTGGAAGGTCATCTCATCTCCTTATCACGGTTCCCAACGGATTTGTCCGTTAGATTCCCAGGAACAATCTAACGGAATTATGAGATTTATGACGTTAGAAAACTGTGATCCGAGTCACTCTCAGGGGGAGGCAGGGTGATCCCGTCCGGCCGTCCGCACGCCGGAGCGCCCGCACGGCTGCGGTCGGCCGTACGGGTCGCGCGGGCATGCGGGAGCCGGCCGTACGGCTGCGCGGGCACGCCGTACGGCTGGTCAGGCGGTGAGGGCGGGGGGGTGTCGCCGGCCCGCCGGGCGGGCGGGCCCGGGGATCACCGGCCCTTGTGCTGGCGGTAGTGGCGGGCGGCGCGGGCCCGGTTGCCGCACCCGATCGAGCACCACTCCTGGCGGGCGTGCTCCTTGACGAAATAGAGCACGCAGCGGGGGGCCGGGCACGCGCGCAGCTGCTCGCGGGCCGGTCCGGCCAGCAGCTCTATCACCGACGTGGCGAGGGCGGCGCGGATGCGCGGGGACTCCGCCCTCTCGCCCGCCGGGACGCTCGTGGCCACCGGGGCGCCCTCGGCCGGCCAGTCCAGCCGGGGGGCCAGCGGCGCGGCGAGCGCCGCGGCGTTGACCAGGTCGAGCGACTCGGCGAAGTCCGGTAGCCGGTCGGCGTCCGCGCTGCTCACCGGGCCCGGCGCGACGGCCCTGGCGAACAGGGCCCGGACGGCCTGCCGCAGCTCCACCACCTCGCGCCGCAGGTCCTCGGTGGCGGTGAAGCCGGCGGTGAGCCCCAGCCCGGCGGCGTGGGCCCGGCCCCACTCGGTCATGCCCTCGACGTCCGAGAGCGTGTCCAGCAGCCCGCTCCGTGTCGCGCGGATCGTACTGACGAACTCCAGGACCAACATCCTCCAAGTCTAATGCTTGGATTGAATGAATGCCGTGAGGGCGGCCTAGCGCCGGACCGCCCGGACGAGGATGGCGACCAGGCCCGCGAAGCCCAGGCCGCCCAGGACGACCGGGATCATGATCACCGGTTCGATGCCCGGCCGGCTGATGAACACGATCCCGACCGCGATGAACAGCACGCCGCTGAGCAGGGCCATCCAGTCCGTGCGATGCCGCCTGCCGCGCTCCGTCGTCCGGTCGATCTCAGGCCGCACGGCGCACCTCCACGTCTCCGATTCCTGCCTTGACGTTCAGGACGACGGTCGCCACGTCGCCCTTCGGGGCGATCTCTGGCTCCAGGACCCTGCTGTGCTGGATGTCGGCCCCGCCCTCCACCGCATGGTCGATCTTGACGTCGCCCAGTTTGGTGTGTCCGTTGACCTCGACCCGGACCGTCGGCGGCAGGATCACGCTGATCTGGCCCACCGAGACGGAGGCGTCGAAGACGGTCCGCGAGCCCGGCGGGAACGTCAGGTCGCTGAGGTCGAGGGTGCCCTCGCCGACGCCCACGTCGTAGTCCTTCGCGATCTCCGACATCTTGGTCGGCTCCCAGTGGTAGCTGCCGAACCTCTTCGGCATGCCGGTCAGCATGGACCCCGCGACCAGGGCGATCGAGATGATCGTGCCCGCCGCGACCAGGGCCGCGCCCCGGCCGAACCAGGCGGCGACCAGGAGGCCGGCGCCGATGGTGATCAGCATCGCGCCGCCGGCGATCGTCATGTTGACCGATCCCGACGTGGCTTGGATCGCCACGATGATCCCTCCAACGATCATGGCCAGGCATAGGGTGACGCCTCCGACGAACGACCGGCGCCGCCTCGGCCGGGGCGCGGTCCGGACCGGCCCGCCGTACTCGGAGAGGTCATAGGGGGAGTACTGCTGCTGCCGCTTGCGGGGGTCCAGGGGCCGGTAGGGCCCGTAGGGCGAGAACGGCTCGCCGGAGGAGTCGAACGACGGCCTGGCGGCGGGATGGGGCGGCGGCATGCCCCCGGCCGGGAACGCGCCCGGCGCCGTGCCCGCGTAAGGCGGCGCGTGCTCCGGTGACGGCGTGCCGGCGGGGAACGCCGTGCCTGCTGACGGCGTGCCGGCAGGGAGCGGCGTGTCCGCGTACGGCGGCGCGTGCTCCGGTGACGGCGTGTCCTCGGCCCGGGGCGTGTCCGCGGGGAGCGGCGCGCTCCCGGCGGACGGGATGCCGGCGGCCGGCGCCGGATCCGCGCCCTGCGGGACGGGGCCCGGCGCCGGACCGGCGGCCGGGGGCTGGGCCGCGTAGGGGGCGGTGGACATCGATCCGGTCTGCGGATGCGCGGCCGGATAGGAGTGCGCGACGGGCGGGGCGGGGGCGAAGGCCGCGGGCGGCGGATCGGCCGGGCGGGGAACGCGGCGGCCGCGGATCCGCTCGGGCAGCGAACGGGCCACGGCCAGCAGGTCGACGCCGCGGGCGTGGGCGGCGAGCAGGACGATGGCGAACAGCGTGCCGACCACGACCGTGCCGGTGCCGATGCCGTCCGAGGACAGGTTGATGATCAGCCCGAAGGCGAACACGCCGGTCAGCAGGGCCAGCACGGTCTCGCTGTCGAAGGTGCGCCGGGTCCACTGCTCCATGTATCCCGGGCCGCCGTTCGCCTCCCGCATCAGCAGGAACGCCGCGATGTAGAGCATGACGCCGATCCCCGAGCCGAGGACCAGCACCGCGAAGCCGACGCGGAACAGCACCGGGTCGATCCCGGCGTAGCGGCCCAGGCCCGCGCAGACGCCGGTGAGCATGCGGCCCTCGTCACCGCGGCGGAGCACGCGCTCCTCGCTGAGGGGGGATGCGGGCGGCGAGTCGGACGAGGTGCTCGCCGGGTCCTGTGCGTTCCCGGTGTCGGTCATGTTCCAATCGTGGCCTTCCCCGGCGGAGATCGCATCCGGGAGACCCCTGAGTCCTCCCGGAGCGGGAAGGCCCCTCTCAGGGTCGCGTCAGGGGAACGCCGGATGCGAAGAGGGCCCCGACGTGTGACGATGCTGACGATATGGCTGACCGACAGACAACTCGTGACGCGGCGCCCGCGACCCCGGAGGAACCCGCCCTCCCTCGGCTGATCAGGCCGGTGGACGGGCGCCTGGTCGCCGGGGTGGCCCAGGGCGCCGCCGCCCAGCTCCGGCTCGACCCGGTCGCGCTGCGGCTGGCGTTCGTGCTGCTCACCGTCCTGGACGGGATCGGCGCCGTGGCCTACGCGGCGCTGTGGATGTTCACCCCGCGTGAGCCGTACGAGGGCAGGGAGCCCTCCCGTGACTGGAGCCAGGTCGCCGCCTACGGCGCGATAGGGCTGGCGCTGATGGCCCTCGGCTGGCTCACCGGGGCCTCGACCGGCGGGATCGGCGCGTGGCCGATCGCGGTCGGCGGGATCGGCTCGCTGATCCTGTGGCAGCAGGCCGACCCGGACCGGCGGCAGCGCTGGATGAACTCGACGGTCGGCCAGGTGCGCCGGAACCGGGTCCGCACGCTCGCCGGGCTGGCGCTCGTCGTGGTCGGCGCCATCGGCTTCCTGGTGGTCACCGAGGAGCTGGGCAGCGCCCAGCCTGGCATCATGTTCACGCTGGTGGTCGTGGGCGGCGTCGCGCTGATCGCGGCCCCGTGGCTGGCCGCGCTGTGGAAGGAGCTGCAGCGGGAGCGCCGCGAGCGCATCCGCCAGGAGGAGCGCGCCGAGTTCGCCGCGCACGTGCACGACTCCGTGCTGCACACGCTCACGCTGATCCAGCGCAACGCCAATGACTCACGTGAGGTGATGCGGCTCGCCCGCTCCCAGGAACGTGAGCTGCGCAACTGGCTCTACCAGCCGAAACAGGACGCGGACGCCTCGGTGGCCGCGGCCGTGCGCCGGGTCGCGGCCGAGGAGGAGGACGCGCACGGGGTGCCGATCGAGGTCGTCTGCGTCGGCGACTGCCCGCTGACTCCGGCATTGTCCGCGATGATGCAGGCCGCGCGGCAAGCTATGGTCAACGCCGCGAAATACTCTGAATCATCGGTCGTCTCCGTCTACGCCGAGGCGGAGCCGGAGGAGGTCACCATCTTCATCCGGGACCGCGGTGTCGGGTTCGACATGGGACAGGTGCCCGAGGACCGGATGGGCATCCGCCAGTCGATCATCGGCAGGATGGAGCGCCACGGCGGCAGCGCCCGGCTGCGGACCGAGCCCGGCGAGGGCACGGAAGTGATGTTGACGATGAAGCTGGAGAAGACGTGAGCGAGCGAGCCAGGAAGAACGGCAGTGCGGGAGCGCGGACGGCGGGGGAGGGCTCGTGAGCACCATCAGGGTTCTGATCGTCGACGACCACCGGCTGTTCCGCTCCGGTGTCCGCGCCGAGCTGGGCGACTCCATCGAGGTGGTCGGGGAGGCCGAGGACGTCGAGTCCGCGGTCAGGACGATCGCGGAGCTCCAGCCCGACGTGGTCCTGCTCGACGTGCACATGCCGGGCGGCGGCGGCCAGGAGGTGCTCCGCCGCGTCCTCGGCTCCGGCTCCTCGGTCCGCTTCCTCGCGCTGTCGGTCTCCGACGCCGCCGAGGACGTCATCGGCGTGATCCGCGGCGGTGCCCGGGGATATGTCACCAAGACCATCAGCGGTCGCGAGCTCACCGACGCGATCCGCCGGGTGGCCGACGGCGACGCGGTCTTCTCCCCGAGACTGGCCGGCTTCGTGCTGGACGCCTTCGCCTCCAGCGAGGCTCCGCCGATCGACCCCGAGCTCGACTCGCTGACCCAGCGCGAACGCGAGGTCCTGCGCCTGATCGCCCGGGGCTACGCCTACAAGGAGATCGCCAAGGAGCTGTTCATCTCGGTCAAGACCGTGGAGACCCACGTCTCGTCCGTCCTGCGCAAGCTCCAGCTCTCCAACCGCCACGAGCTCTCCCGGTGGGCCACCGCACGACGCCTGGTCTGACCTGTACTATCTGTAACTTTTATGCGACTCTGCGAAGTATGGGTCGCGATGTGCCTGCGATGGTGTTCAGCCGGGAGGACCGACGGCGATACCGGGACAAGGTCCGCCGATGTCTTGACGTCTTCGCGCAGATGTTGCGCGAGGCGAGGTTCGAGTGCGAACGGCCGAAGGCCGGGCTGGAGATCGAGCTCAACCTCGTGGACGACCGCGGCGACCCCGCGATGAAGAACGCCGAGGTGCTGGCGGCGATCGCCGAGCCGGACTGGGCCACCGAGCTCGGCCAGTTCAACGTGGAGATCAACGTCCTGCCGGAGTCCCTTGAGGGGGACGGCCCCGTACGGCTGGAGAAGGTCGTGCGGGACCGGCTCAACCACGCGGAGAACCGGGCCCACACGGTCGGCGGGCACCTGGTGATGGTGGGCATCCTGCCCACCCTGCGGGAGAGCGACGTGCACGAGGGCACGCTGTCGGCCAACCCGCGCTACAAGCTGCTCAACGAGCAGATCTTCGAGGCCAGGGGCGAGGACCTGCACCTGGCGATCGACGGCGAGGAGACCCTCGACACCTACGCCGACAGCATCACCCCCGAGGCGGCCTGCACGAGCCTCCAGCTCCACCTCCAGGTCAGCCCCGCGGCTTTCGCCGCCCACTGGAACGCGGCCCAGGCCATCGCGGGCGCCCAGGTGGCGGTGGCGGCCAACTCCCCGTTCCTGTTCGGCCGCCAGCTCTGGCAGGAGACCAGGATCCCGCTGTTCGAGCAGGCCACCGACACCCGGCCGGTGGAGCTGAAGACCCAGGGCGTGCGGCCCAGGGTGTGGTTCGGCGAGCGGTGGATCACCTCGGTCTTCGACCTGTTCGAGGAGAACGCGCGCTACTTCCCCGCGCTCCTGCCCATATGCGAGGACGCCGACCCGCGTGAGGAGCTGACCCGCGGCGTCACCCCCGCGCTGGACGAGCTGACCCTGCACAACGGCACCGTCTACCGGTGGAACCGGCCGGTCTACGCCGTCGTCGACGACATCCCGCACCTGCGGGTGGAGAACCGGGTGCTGCCCGCCGGGCCGTCGGTCGCCGACGTCGCCGCCAACGCCGCGTTCTACTACGGCCTCATGCGCGTGCTTCCCCACGCCGAACGGCCGGTGTGGACCCGCATGTCCTTCGCCGCGGCCGGGGACAACCTGCACTCCGCCGCCCGGCACGGGCTGGATGCGCGCCTCTACTGGCCGGGACTCGGCGAGGTGGCCGCCGCCGAACTGATCCTGCGACGGCTGCTGCCGCTCGCCTACGAGGGCCTCGACCTGTGGGGGGTGAACCCCGAGCCCAGGGACCGGCTGCTGGGGATCATCGAGCAGCGGTGCGTGACAGGCAGGACCGGGGCGACCTGGCAGATCGACACCGTGAAGGAGCTGGGGAACCTCGACCGGCGCGAGGCGCTGCGCCGGATGACCCTGCGCTACATCGAGCACATGCACACCAACGAGCCCGTGCACACCTGGCCGTCACCTTGACCCCTCGCCGGGCGACTCCGGTGGGAGCCCCGGCAGGCCGCGAGAGTTGAGATCTGTCGCGCGGGAGCGGCCGGCCGGTCAGGATGAGGGGCATGAAAGCCTTCCGCTGTCTCCTGCTGCTCCTGATGGTCACAGTCGCGGCCTGCGGGAGCGACCGGGCGGGCACCGGCGCCGCCGGCCCGGCCCCGCTGGGGCAGACGTTCGAGTCCGACATCCGGCTGGCCAAGGAGCTCAGCGAGGCCTACTGGCGGCAGGTCTTCTCCGCCGACGGGCTGGCCTACCGCCCGGTCACCGCCTTCACCGCCTACCGGGGGGAGGACGGCCCCGGCTGCGGTGGCCGGCCGTCGGTGCCGAACAACGCCTTCTACTGCGCGGACGGGCACTTCATCGCCTACGACGAGAGCTGGATGCGCAAGCTGTACGACGAGATGGGCGACGGCTCGGTCTACGTGATCATCCCGCACGAGTTCGGGCACGCCGTACAGGCGCAGCTGAACAGCGGCTTCCGGCTCAACGTGGAGCGGGAGCTCCAGGCCGACTGCTACGCGGGTGGCACCCTCGGCGCGCTCGTCGAGGGCGGGTCGCTGGAGGCGGAGCCGGGCGACAAGGACGAGCTGCTCCTCAACCTCGCGGCGGCGGGAGACCCCACCGACGACTGGCTCCGTCCCGACGCCCACGGTACGGCGGAGCAGCGCCAGGCGCTCTTCGCCAAGGGGTACAACGAGGGCACCGCGGCCTGCTGAGATACACCCCGGCGGTTACCCCTGAATCCACCGGGAGGTTGATGTCGCGCCGCTGGGATCCGCCTAGTCTGAGGGCCGGTGATCCATCAGGGGGTGATGCCATGCGGAGGAAGGTGCGCGAGATCGGCTGGGCCATACGGGGCGCCTGCCGTGCGAGCGATCCCGACCTGTTCTTTCCACTGGCGCAGTCGGCCGAGCAGGAGGCGCGGGCGAAGGCGGTCTGCGCGGGATGCCCGGTGCTGGCTGACTGCCGGGCCTACGCCGTGCGGGCGGGGGAGCCCGAGGGGATCTGGGGCGGCCTCACCGTCCAGGAACGGCGCCGCCTGCGGTTCCCCTCCGGATGGCGGCAGCCCGCCGCGGGATGAGCCCGCCTCGCATAGCCTCGGACCTGAGGCTGAGGAGGATCAAGATGCGCGGATCCGGGACGCGGCGCGGGCGGAGCCGGGCGGCGCGGCCGTGACGGCGGTGCTCTCGGGCGCGGTGGCCGCCGTGAAGGCGGACCGGGGGGCGGTGCTCGCGGGCGCGGTGGCGGTCCTGGCGGCGGCCAACGTCGTCAACAACCGCGTCGCGCCGCGCCTGGCCCCCCTGACCTCGGCCGCCGCCACCTGCGCGCTGCTCGCCCTGGCCCGCCGTTCCGGGCTGTCCTGGTCCGAGCTGGGGTTCCACAGAGGCCCGCCCGGCCTGCGGATCGGCGGCACCCTCGCCTCGGCCGTGGCCGGGGTCTACGCCGTGGGGATCGCCGTCCCGGCCACCCGCCGCTTCTTCCGCGACGAGCGGGCGCTGTCGCTCTCCCGGGCCCGTGCGCTTGAGGAGGCCCTGCTCCAGGTGCCGGTCGGTACGGTCCTGCTGGAGGAGGTCGGTTTCCGCGGGGTCCTCCACGCCCTCCTCACCCGCTCCCACGGCCCCCGTACGGCCACCGCCGTCTCCTCGGCCCTGTTCGGCCTCTGGCACGTGCTCCCCGCGATCGACATGATGGCGGCCAATCCCGCGCTGAGCGGCCTGGCGGCTGGGGAGCCGCCCGGCGACGGGCCGCTGGAGGAGGACCGGCGGGGGGAGGACGGGGCCGCGCAGGATCCGCCGGCGCGGGCGTCGCGGTGGGAGGCGGCGCGGGTGGTGGCCGGGTCGGTGGCCGCCACGGGGCTCGCCGGGGTGTTCTTCTGCGAGCTGCGCCGCCGGGGAGGCCTGGCCGCCCCCTCGCTGCTGCATGTCGCGACCAACTCGCTGGGCTACCTGTTCGCCCGCCTCGCCCCCGCGGACCCCGGCTCCGGAGGCGGCCGTCTCACCGGCTCGCGCGGAACCGGCCCCGAGCCGCCAGCTCGATCGTGACGAGTACGGCCGCGGCCTCGGCCGCCAGCAGCGCGACCAGCACCACGAGCTGGACGACCCCGGCCTGGAGCGGGCTCGCCCCGCCCAGCAGCATCCCGACGAAGGCCCCCGGCAGCGTGACCAGTCCCACGGTCGAGGTCTGGTCCAGCGCGGGCACCAGCGCCTGAGCCGCCGCCGGGCGGCAGATCTCCAGCGCCGCGTCCCGCTCGGAGAAGCCAAGCGCGAGTGCCGCCTCGACCTCGCCGCGCCGCTGGACCAGCTCGTCCACCGCCCGCCGTCCCGCGAGCGCGGTGACCGTCAGGCACCCGCCGAGCAGGATGCCCGCGACGGGGATCAGCGTGATGCCCTTCAGCGGGACGGTTCCGGTGCCGACGAGCAGTGCGAGGACCGGCAGGGTCCCCACAGCGATGGGCACGGCGGCCCACCGGACCGCCCGGCCCGAAGTGATCCTGCGACCCGCGGTCAGGCTCGCGACGCCGTACATGACCAGCACGAAGGCCGCCACCGCGAGCGGTCGCCCGACGGCCCAGACGATGATCAGCGACACCGCGCCGAGCTGGACGGCCGCCCGCAGGCACGCGGTGAGCACGGCGCGGGCGTGCCCGAGGCGGCCGAGCAGGGCGACGGCGGCGCCCGCGAGGGCCAGGAGGGCGACGGCGACGGCGGTGACCGGTGACAGGTCGACGGGGCTCACGGCGGCGGGTCTCCTCCCGGCGGCCGGGCGCTCCTCATCGCCGGCCGGCTCAGGCCGTGGGGACCCGCTGGAAGGCCTCGGCGTAACGGCCCTCCCCGAGGCCCGCCTCGGCCGCGACCTGTGAGAACCGGGTCCGGAGGAAGTCGTCGAACCCCTCCATGTGGCTGGTCTGGCTCACATGGGCGCGCAGCGCGGAGAGCTTGCGTTCGAAGGTGCCGGTGATGTCGACGTGATGGTCGGGGGTCTGGCCGCCGTTGAGCCAGACCTCCCGGACCGTCCACGCCTCCAGGCCCTCCTCCAGCAGGAGGGAGGGGAAGGTGTAGGGGTTGCGCGCGTCGGGGTAGACGGCGTCGAGCGCGGAGCCGCCGACCGCGCGGTGGTCGGGGTGGCTGGGGGCGATGAACCCGTAGTTGCGCTCCGGGGTGTGAGTGATCACCAGGTCGGGTCGGACCTGGCGGATGACCCGGGTGATGTCGCGCCGCAGGTCCAGGCTCTGCACCACGGTCCCGTCGTGGTAGCCGAGGAAGCGCAGGTCGGTCACGCCGACGATCTTCGCCGCGTTGGTCTGTTCGGTACGGCGGAGCTCCGCCATGCCCCCGTTGTCCAGCTCCCGGTCGAAGCCGCCCGCGTCGCCGTCGGTGACGATGCAGTAGGTCACCTCGACGCCCCGGTCGGTGAACTGCGCGATCGATCCCGCGGCGGCGAAGTCGACGTCATCCGGGTGCGCGGTCACCACGAGTACCCGGTTGATCTCGTTCTCAGACAGCATGAGAGGCCCCTCTGTTCTCCGCATATCGATCAATTCTCACAACTACTGACAAGTCTGTCGGCATTCCTTTCCGCGGCTGGACCCGGTTGTCGGCGGACCGCCATAACCTAGGGAGCGTGTCGATCCCAGCCGCTTCCCTGACCCACCCGTTGCTCGACGGGCTCAACCCCCAGCAGCGGGAGGCCGTCGTGCATCACGGCAGCCCGCTGCTCATCGTCGCGGGGGCCGGATCGGGCAAGACACGGGTGCTGACCCACCGCATCGCCTACCTGCTGGGCGAGCGGGGCGCGCAGCCGCAGGAGATCCTGGCGATCACCTTCACCAACAAGGCCGCGCGGGAGATGAAGGACCGGGTCGACAACCTCATCGGCCCGCGCTCGGCGGCGATGTGGGTGATGACCTTCCACAGCGCGTGCGTGCGGATCCTGCGGCGCGAGGCCAAGCGGCTGGGCTTCCCGTCGAGCTTCTCCATCTACGACCAGGCCGACTCCCAGCGGCTGATGGCGATGGTCTGCCGGGAGATGGACCTCGACCCCAAGCGCTACCCGCCGCGCTCCTTCTCCGCCCAGGTCAGCAACTTCAAGAACGAGCTGATCGACTACGAGACGGCGGCCGGACAGGCCTCCAGCCACCTGGAGCGCACGCTCGCCGAGGCCTACCGCAACTACCAGCGGAAGCTGACCGAGGCCGGCGCGATGGACTTCGACGACCTCATCATGCTGACGGTCACGCTGTTCCAGATCTTCCCCGACGTGGCCGAGCACTACCGGCGCCGCTGGCGCCACGTCATGGTGGACGAATACCAGGACACCAACCACGCCCAGTACACCCTGATCCGCGAGCTCGTCGGCGCTCCCGAGCTGCGCACCGCCGACGGCGACCTGGTCAGGGAGGGCACGATCGCCCCGGCCGAGCTGTGCGTGGTCGGCGACGCCGACCAGTCGATCTACGCCTTCCGGGGCGCGACGATCCGCAACATCCTGGAGTTCGAGCGCGACTACCCCAACGCCAAGACGATCCTGCTGGAGCAGAACTACCGCTCCACCCAGACGATCCTGAGCGCGGCCAACGCGGTGATCTCGCGCAACGAGAGCCGCAAGCCGAAGAACCTCTGGTCCGATCAGGGCGCCGGCCCGAAGATCGTCGGCTACGTCGCGGACAACGAGCACGACGAGGCCATGTTCGTCGCGCAGGAGGTCGACAAGCTCACCGACGACGAGGGCGTCGTGCCCGGCCAGGTGGCGGTCTTCTACCGGACCAACGCGGCCTCCCGGGTGTTCGAGGAGATCTTCATCCGGACCGGCCTGCCGTACAAGGTGGTCGGCGGGGTGCGCTTCTACGAGCGCAAGGAGGTCCGTGACCTGCTGGCCTACCTGCGGGTGCTGGCCAACCCCAACGACGTGGTGTCGCTGCGCCGGATCCTGAACGTCCCCAAGCGCGGCATCGGCGACCGGGCCGAGGCGATGGTGGAGGCGTTCGCGTCCCGCGAGCGGATCCCGTTCTGGGAGGGGCTCCGCCGGGCGGACGAGGCGCCGGGCATGGCCACCCGCTCGCTCAACGCCATCAGGGAGTTCGTCGCGCTGATGGAGGAGCTGATGGCCAAGGCCGCCGGCACGCCGCCGTCGGAGCTGGCCCAGGAGGTGCTGGAGAGCACCGGTTACCGGACGGAGCTCGCGACCTCGGGTGACCCGCAGGACGAGAGCCGTCTGGAGAACCTGGACGAGATGATCTCGGTGGCGTCGGAGTTCGAGGAGGCCAACCCCGAGGGCACGCTCGTGGAGTTCCTGGAGCAGGTCTCCCTGGTGGCCGACGCCGACCAGATCCCGGCGGGCGACGGCGGCCAGGGCGTGGTCACGCTGATGACCCTGCACACCGCCAAGGGGCTGGAGTTCCCGGTGGTGTTCCTCACCGGGATGGAGGACGGCGTCTTCCCGCACATGCGCTCGCTGGGCGAGCCGAAGGAGCTGGAGGAGGAGCGCCGGCTGGCCTACGTCGGCATCACCCGGGCCGAGAAGCGCCTCTACGTCTCCCGGGCGGCCGTCCGCAGCTCATGGGGGGCGCCCGCGTTCAACCCGGCCTCCCGCTTCGTCGCCGAGATCCCGGGGGAGCTGGTCGACTGGCGCGGCGACCCAGGTAAGAACGCCTGGAGCGCCGGCACCTCCCGCCGCGAGACCCGTCCGGCTCCCGCCAGGAAGCCCGGCGGGAAGCCCATCCCCAACCTGAGCCCGGGTGACCGGGTCACCCACGACCAGTTCGGCCTGGGCACGGTCGTGTCGGTGGACGGCGTGGCCGAGAAGACCAAGGCGAAGATCGACTTCGGCAGTGGCGGGGAGAAGACCCTGCTGCTGGCCTACGCGTCGCTGGAGAAGCTCTGACGGACGCCGGACAGTCCCGGTGAGCTCCGGCTCACCGGGCCTGTCCGGGATGGGACTGTCCGGGACGGGGCGGCTCCGGAGTGGGGTCAGTCCTTGAAGACGCGGACGAACGGGTCCTCGGTCTGCTCCTCGCCGAGGTCGAGGTCGTCGAAGTCCGCGACCTGGGAGGCGGGCGGAGCCTTGATGGCCGACCTCGTGCCCCAGCCGGAGTAGCGGCTGTCGTTGAGGTAGGTCATGTCCAGGCTGGTCAGGCCCCGCAGGGACTGCGTCCAGGAGGAGACGGCCCGCCGTACGAGCTGGTCGGGGCCGAGGTAGAGCTTCCAGCTCACCGGCAGCGTCGCGGACGCGGCCGAGGGCTTGCCGCCCAGCAGCGCGCGGACCGTGGGGGAGACCTTGTAGAGCTCGCCCAGGGTGATCGTGCCCGAGTGGACGACGGTCCGGGCGCCGTCCCAGGTGCCGCCGGGACGCCTGGTCGCCGTGTGGGCCAGCGCCGCCTTCAGGGTGGCGGGTTCGAGGGGGTTGAGGATCTGCTGCGCGGGGTTGCCTACGACCACCGCGCCGCCCTTGGCGCGCAGCCACTTCTTGCCCTCGGGCATGGAGTCGGCGTAGAAGCCGCCGGAGGTGTAGGTGGTGTCCTTCACCGTGATCGTGCGGGAGGGGCCGAACAGGTTCTTGAGCTCCTTGTCGGCCCCGGGCAGGGTGAACTTGTCGGTGACGTCCGAGGCCACCACGCCCGACCTGCCGAACTCCAGCACGCCGCCGCGCCGGTTGAAGATCGATCGCTGGTTCTCGCCCTCGCCGATGATCTTCGCGTTCTCGGCGAGCTTGACGCCGCGGTGGAGCTTGAACTGGCTCTTCAGCGCCGACACCGGGTCGGCCTGCGCGGTCTGGACGCTCGCCTGCGCGGGCTGGGCGTTCGCGGGAGCGGCGGCGGCCACGAGTGCGGGGGCGATCAGCGCCGCCGCGGTGGCGCCGGTCAGAGTGGCGATCATTCGCCTCATATAGGGGTCCTCCCGTATGGGTCCTCGCGTCGTCGCTGAGGGATCACCCGAGATTCTTGCTCAATTAACATCATTTCGGGCTAAAAGCTGATCAATAAGGTGCGCCCGGCAGGCGGGGCCTGCCGGGCGCGGTGATGCGGTCAGCGCAGGGTGATCAGTTGCCGAGCAGGGGGATGGAGGTGGCGGTCTCCGCGCCCTCCTCCAGATCCTTCAGGTCGGCGACCTGGTCGGCGGGCGGGGCCTTGACCGTGACCTTGGAACCCCAGCCGGTGTAGCGGGTGTCGACCGTCACCGTGCTCTCGGCGGAGCCGGCCGTGGAGTAGGTCGTCACCAGCCGCTTGGCGAGCCGGTCGGAGCCGAGGAACAGCTTCCAGCTCACCACAATCTTGGCGGTCTTCGCGGTCGGGGCGCCCAAGGAGGCCCGGAACCACGGTGAGACCTTGTTCAGCTCACCAAAGGTGATCTTTCCGCTGTAGGTTCCGCCGTGCTTGGTGGCGTGCGCCAGCAGGGCCTTGAGCGTCGCGGGCTCGGCCACGTTGACGAACTGGCTCATGGCGCCGGTGAAGCCGAGCAGGCCGTCGGGGAACCGGACCCAGGTCTTGTCCGCGGGCATGAACTCGCCCATGACGCCACCGGAGACATAGGTCGTGTTCTTGATGCGGACGACCCGCTCGGGCTTGGCCAGCCCTCTGAAGAACTTGGAGAAGTCCTCGTCTTCCTCGCCCTCCGTGAGGTCTTCGAAATCGCTCGCCTTGAACCGCAGCTGGGCGGTCTGGTCGGAGGCGCTGATTCCGGAGGGGCCGAACTGGAGCGCGCCGGTGCGCTTGGCGAGGACCATGTTTCCCTGCGGGCCCTGCGTCTTCGTGGTGTCGACGAAGTTCACGCCGCGTCCACTGCTGAACTGGCTCTTCAGCGCGCTGATCGGATCGGCGGCCTGGGCATGCGCGGTCGAGGCGAGCGCGGGAGCGCTCAGTACGGCCGTCGCGGCGCACGCCAGACCGGCGATGTATCGCTTCAAGGAAAAATCCTCCTGAATAATCCCTCCACCCCGTGTGGGAGAGATGTCGGAATTATTGCAGATCAAGATCACGATGAAATCTCGTATATGGAGTTTTACCTTGAATGACTTGTGGATATTTCGTGCAGAATCCGGCTCCGTGCACGGTGTGGGAAATCGCTCCGCCCTATCCGATGGGCAGCACCGCGGGCTCGGGGAAGTCGGCGCCGACGCGGCCGGCGTCGGCGGTGTCCTCCGGGGGCGGCGGGGTGAGCGTGACGGGCGAGCCCCAGCCGGTGTAGCGGGTGTCGGCGACCGTGGTGGTGTGGCTCCGGGGCCGCCCGGGGAGGGGCTGCTTCCAGGTGGTGGTCAGGCGGCGGGCCAGGCCGGTCCGGTCGAGCCAGAGCCGGAAGCCGATCGGGATCCGGCCGCTCCGCGCGCTGGGCGGGCCGGCGAGCCGGTCGCGGAAGCTGGGGGAGACCCTGTAGAGGGTGCGCAGCGTGACGGCGCCCTGGAGGACCGTGCCGTAGGAGCCCTTCTTCCTCGACGTGGTGTGCGAGAGCAGGGTGCCCAGGGTGGCGGGCTCGAAGATGTTCACGATCTGCGGCAGCGCGGCCGTCTGCTTGATGTTCGCCGGGCCGATCAGGCCGAGCCAGGTCTTGCCCTCCGGTAGCCATGTCTCGTAGCCGGGGCCGGACAGGTAGGCCTCGTCCGGGAAGCAGATCACCCGGGTGGAGCCGAGCCGCTGCCCCAATTGGTTCTCCAGCTCCCTGACGACCCCCTTCCCCAGCTCCGTCCGCCCCACGGTGTCGGTGCCGTACACCCCGGCCGCGTCGAACTCCACCCTGCCCTTGCGCCAGATGGTGACGGCCGGCTTGCCGTCCTGGTAGACCCGGCCGAGGTCGGAGATCCGCAGCCCCACATGCTCGCCGAACTGCTGCTTCAGCCGCTGCACGGGGGACGGTGGGGCCTGCGCCTCCGCCACCCCCGTCGACAGCACCGAACCGGCCAGCACGGCTGCCAACGCGGCCATCCACCGTCTCATCGGGATCTCCCTCCCCGGGGTCAAGATCCGCCAAGCTAGCCAACCGCCGGGGCCCCGGCTATGGCGTGGGCCAACAAGTCCCGCCTGCGGATTGCGCATGCGTGAGCCGTACGGCGCCGCGCCGGCCGCCACCGGCGCGGACATCACGGGCCCTGTCGGCTCTATTGACAGTGGGGGGAGGAAATGATCCCATCCCTCCTATAGTTAGGAAGGCTTCCTAACTAGCTCTCCTCGCTCTCCTTCCCCCCAAGACGACAGCAGGAGGATCGATGAGATCTCCTATCCGAGCGCGTTCGCTGGCCGGCGCGCTCGTGGCCGGGCTGCTGCTCGGCCTGCTGGCCGCGCTCCCCGCCGCGGCCGCGCCGACCAGGTACGAAGCGGAAACCGCCACCATCTCCCAGGGCGCCGTGGAATCCAACCACGCCGGATTCTCCGGCACCGGGTTCGTCAACACCGACAACGTCGCCGGCTCCTACGTCGAGTTCACCGTCAACGCCGCCGGGGCCGGATCCGCCGCCATCGCCATCCGGTACGCCAACGGCACCACCGTCAACCGCCCCGCCGACGTCGCCGTCAACGGCACCGTCGTCTCGGCCGGCCGCGCGTTCGACGGCACCGGCGCCTGGGCCACCTGGGCGACCTCCACCCTGACCGCGCCGGTGAGGGCCGGGGCCAACACCGTCCGGATCACGTCCACCACCGCGGGCGGCACGCCCAACCTGGACTTCCTGGACGTCGAGGTGACGGTGGCCGGCAACGACTACCAGGCGGAGAACGCCACGATCTCCCAGGGGGTCGTGGACACCAAGCACGCCGGGTTCACCGGCACCGGATTCGTCGACTACGCCAACGTCGCCGGCTCCTACGTCGAGTTCACCGTCAACGCGGCGACCGCCGGAAACTACGGCCTGAGGTTCCGCTTCGCCAACGGCACCGCGACCGACAGGCCGATGGACGTCTCCGTCAACGGCGTGACGGTCTCGGCCGGGCTGTCGTTCCCCGGCACGGGCGCGTGGACCACCTGGGTGGAGAGATCCGTCACCGCGGGCCTCGTCGCCGGTGCCAACAAGGTCCGGGCCACCGCCACCACCGCGGGCGGCGGCCCCAACCTCGACCGGCTGAGCGCGGCGGCGCCGGCCGACGCCGAGCCGCCGACCGCCCCCGCGAACCTGCGCGTCGTCGGCGAGGTCAGGCCGACCTCGGCCGACCTGGCCTGGGACGCGTCCACCGACAACGTGGGCGTGTCGCAGTACAAGATCTACAACGGCGGCAACGTGCTCATGACCGTGGGCGGCAACGTCACCGCCACCACGCTGCCGGGCCTGACGCCCAACACCAGGTACGTGCTGAGCGTGCTCGCCTACGACGCGGCGGGCAACGCCTCCCAGGGCGGCAACAACGTCGACGTCACCACGCCGCCGAGCGACGACGTCCAGCCGCCGAGCACGCCGGCCGGCCTGCGCGCGACCAACGTCGCGGCCGGCACGGTCACGCTGGCCTGGAACGCCTCGACCGACAACATCGGGGTCACCGGCTACCACGTCTACCGCGACGGCACGCGGTTCGCCACCGTGCCCGACCTGACGGCGACCGCGGACGGGCTGGCGCCCAACACGACCTACGCGTTCACCGTCGAGGCGTTCGACGCCAACGGCAACGTCTCGCCGCGCAGCGCGCCACTGGCGGTGAAGACGAGCGGTACGGCTGGCGGAGGCGACCCCGGCTACGACAGGGACGTCGTCAAACTCGACCTGCCGTGGGGCGTCGCCTTCCTGCCCGACGGCAGCGCGCTGGTCGCCGAGCGGGACCGGTTCGAGATCGTCCGCGTCACCCGGAGCGGGCAGAAGACCGTGGCCGGAAAGATCACCGAAGCGGTGACGACCAGCGGCGAGGGCGGGCTCCTGGGCCTGGCGATCTCGCCGGACTTCGCCACCGACCACTACGTCTACGCCTTCCACACGGCCGCGTCCGACAACCGCGTCGTGCGGTTCACGTACGAGAACGGGCAGATCGGTGCCCGCGAGCCGCTCGTCACCGGCATCGCCAAGAACAAGTTCCACAACGGTGGCCGGATCAAGTTCGGCCCGGACGGCTTCCTCTACATCACCACCGGCGACGCCCAGGACGGCAACCGGGCGCAGAACCTCAACTCGCTCAACGGCAAGATCCTGCGCGTGACGCCGACCGGCGCGGGCGCGCCCGGCAACCCGTTCCCGAGCGCGCCGCGGGTGTACTCCCTCGGCCACCGCAACCCGCAGGGCCTGGCCTGGGACTCCCAGGGACGGCTGTGGCAGTCGGAGTTCGGCGACGCCACACTGGACGAGCTCAACCTGATCCAGCCCGGCAAGAACTACGGCTGGCCCAACTGCGAGGGCAGGTGCAGCAACTCGGCATACGTCAACCCGGTCCAGCAGTGGGACGTCGCCGCCGCGTCGCCGAGCGGCCTGGAGATCGTCAACGACTGGATCTACATGGCGGCCGTCCGGGGCCAGCGGCTCTGGGTCATGAAGATCACCGGTAGCACCACCGACACGCCCCGGGCGTTCTTCAACGGCCGCTGGGGCCGCCTGCGCACCGTCGTCAAGACCCCCGACGGCGGGCTCTGGCTCACCTCGACCAACAACGACAAGAACGGCGGCACGCCGTCCGTCCTCGACAACACCGTGGTGCGGCTGAAGTTCGCCGGCGCGGCCGGCTGACGGAACCGGGACGGCCGGGCCGGGGCGGAGGGATCCGGCCCGGCCGGGTCCCACCGGGGTCTCCCGTGGGAGGCGGCCGTCAGCCGGCCGTCTCCTCCACCGGCGCGGCGAGGTTCACCGGGGTCCCCCACGAGGCGAACCGCACGTCGCTGACACGGGTGACCCTCATGGCGAGCGGCGGCTCCGCCCATGAGGTGACCAGCCTGCTGGGGAGCCCGTCGCGCCCCATCCACAGCCGCCAGGTCACGGTCATGGCCGCGATCTTGGCGCTGGGCCTCTTGTGGAGGCGTGCCCGGTACGACGGCGAGGCGCGGTAGAGCGCGCCGAAGGTGACCTTGCCCCTGTGCAGGCTCGCGCCGGGCTTCTTGGCCGTGCTGGTCGCCAGCAGGGTCTTCAGCGTGGCCGGCTCCAGGACGAGAACCGGCGTCAGGAAGGGCGACAGGTCGCGGATGCTGCCGGGCGCACTCATCCACCTCCGGCCCTCGGGGAGGCCCTCGCCGATCACCCCGCCGCTCGTGTGGACGCTCCCGCCGACGGCGAGGGTGCGCACCGGCCTGGCGGTCTCCCCGGCGAGAGCGGATTTGGTCAGGATGTCGTATCCCGCCACACCCGAGACGCCGAACTGCACGACGCCGCCGCGCTTCTGCGCGGAGAAGGGCTTTCCGCCGGACTCGGTCCTGGCGCTCTCGACGATCCTGACGCCGCGCTGGGCGGCGAACTGCGCTTTCAGCGTGGCCACCGGATCGGCGGGTGCGGTCCGGGCGTCCGCGGGAACGGCGGTCGCGGGCAGGATCAGCGCGCCGGATACCAAGATGATCCATCGCTTCATGGGGGGTTCTCCTCCTGAGGATAGAAGATCAAAAACTCTAGGATATGCCGTATCGCGATGTGGACTTAATGCTTATAAACGGCGCAGCATACTTATAGGCGGCGGAACGGGTGCCCTTCCGGGGCGGATCCCGGAGATCCGGCTCCCGGGGACCCGGGGAGGACGCCGGCACGGACGGGACCTCGTCCGCGCGGGCGGTTACGCTGCGTACAGCCCTCATGTTGCGGGCGGAGCGCGGACGAGGAGGTCTGGATGGATGCCGTGCCGAGGATCCGCGTCGTCATCGCCAAACCCGGGCTCGACGGGCACGACCGCGGTGTGAAGATCGTGGCGCGGGCCCTGCGGGACGCCGGGATGGAGGTCGTCTACACCGGCCTGCACCAGACGCCCGAGCAGATCGTGCGCACCGCCATCCAGGAGGACGCAGCGGCGATCGGGCTCTCAATCCTGTCGGGCGCGCACATGACGCTGTTCGCCAAGGTCCTCGCACTGCTGAAGGATGACGACGCGGGCGACATAGTGGTGTTCGGCGGCGGGATCATCCCCGAGGCGGACATGCCCGAGCTCCGGCGGATGGGCGTGGCCCGGGTCTTCACGCCGGGCGCGACCACCCAGGAGATCGTCGAGTGGGTGCGGAGTGTCGTTCCCGCCCGCGTTTAAGGACCCGGTGACCTGCTCATGCCCCTCAGGGGGCTAGGCTTCATTGGCGCAAAACACCAGGCTCCCCTTCAGATCATGGAGCCGGTCCGCCGACATCTATACACCAGCCGGACAAGCAAGGACGGACCCCTCGTGGACCTGTTCGAACATCAGGCGAAGGAGCTCTTCGCGGAGTACGGCATCCCGGTGCCGCGTGGCGTTGTCGCGCACACCGTGGAGGAGGCACGCGCGGCAGCCGAGCAGCTGACCGGCCGTGTCGTCGTCAAGGCACAGGTCAAGACCGGTGGCCGCGGCAAGGCCGGTGGCGTCAAGGTCGCCGACGACGCCGCCGACGCCGAGCAGAAGGCCACTCAGATCCTCGGCATGGACATCAAGGGCCACACGGTCCACAAGGTCCTGATCGAGGAGGCCAGCGCGATCGCGGAGGAGTACTACTTCTCCTTCCTGCTCGACCGCGCGAACCGTACCTTCCTCGCCATCTGCTCCGCCGCGGGCGGCATGGACATCGAAGAGGTCGCGCACAGCGCCCCGGAGAAGGTCGCCAAGATCCCGGTCTCCCCGCTGGACGGGGTGGACCGCGCCAGGGCCCGCGAGATCGCCGAGGCCGGTGGCCTGCCGGTGGCCGCGCTCGACGGCGCCGCGGAGCTCATCGAGAAGCTCTGGGCCGCCTTCGTCGACGAGGACGCCTCCCTGGTCGAGGTCAACCCGATGATCCTGTCGGCCGACGGCCAGGTGAAGGCCCTCGACGGCAAGGTCACCCTCGACGACAACGCGGTCTTCCGCCAGTCCGACCACGTGGCCTTCGAGGACAAGGACGCGGAGGACCCTCTTGAGGCCGCGGCCAAGGCGAAGGACCTCAACTACGTCAAGCTCGACGGCAGCGTGGGCATCATCGGCAACGGCGCGGGCCTGGTCATGTCGACCCTCGACGTCGTCGCCTACGCCGGTGAGGCCTTCCCCGGCCAGCCCAAGCCCGCCAACTTCCTCGACATCGGCGGCGGCGCCTCGGCCGAGGTCATGGCCGCCGGCCTGGAGATCATCATCTCCGACCCGTCCGTGAAGTCGATCTTCGTGAACGTCTTCGGCGGCATCACCGCCTGCGACGCGGTCGCCAACGGCATCGTCTCCGCCTTCCAGCTCCTGGAGAGCCGCGGCGAGGCCGTCAGCCGCCCGCTGGTCGTCCGGCTGGACGGCAACAACGCCGAACTCGGGCGTCAGATTCTCGCCGACGCCAAGCTTTCCGGCGTCGAGCTGGTGGACACCATGGACGATGCGGCCAAGCGCGCCGCCGAGCTCGCCGCGGTAGGTGCGTAATGGCTATCTGGCTGACCGAGAACAGCAAGATCATTGTTCAGGGCATGACCGGCGGTGAGGGCACCAAGCACACCCGCCGCATGCTCGCCTCCGGCGCCCGCGTCGTCGGCGGCGTCAACGCCCGCAAGGCCGGCACCACCCACGAGGGTCTGCCCGTCTTCGGCACCGTCGTCGAGGCCATCAAGGAGACCGGCGCCGACGTGTCGGTCGTCTTCGTGCCCCCGGCGTTCACCAAGGACGCCGTCAAGGAGGCCATCGACGCCGAGATCCCGCTCTGCGTCGTGATCACCGAGGGTGTCCCGATCCACGACACCACCGAGTTCTGGGCCTACGCGGTCGCCAAGGGCAACAAGACCCGCATCATCGGGCCGAACTGCCCCGGCATCGCCTCGCCCGGCGCCTCCAACGCCGGCATCATCCCCGCCGACATCACCACCGCCGGCCGCATCGGCCTGGTGTCGAAGTCCGGGACGCTGACCTACCAGCTCATGTACGAGCTGCGGGACTTCGGCTTCTCCACCGCCGTCGGCATCGGTGGCGACCCGGTCATCGGCACCACGCACATCGACGCCCTCCAGGCCTTCCAGGACGACCCGGGCACCGACGCGATCGTGATGATCGGTGAGATCGGCGGAGACGCCGAGGAGCGCGCCGCCGCCTACATCGAGCAGCACGTGACCAAGCCGGTCGTCGCCTACGTCGCGGGCTTCACCGCCCCCGAGGGCAAGACCATGGGCCACGCGGGCGCGATCGTGTCCGGCTCGGCCGGCACCGCCCAGGCGAAGAAGGAGGCTCTGGAGAAGGTCGGCGTCCGCGTCGGCAAGACCCCGAGCGAGACCGCCCGCCTGATGCGCGAGGTCATGCAGGCCCGCTAGTTCCACCAGGAAAGGCGCCCGATGTCCTGCCGGGCGCCTTTCCTGCTCTCCGGCCTCCCTCACGGCACGCGTCCCGTACGGCATGCGCCTGCCGCCGGACAGTTGCCCATACGGCACGCGACACGCGGGGCGAAGGAGTCTCTCCCACACGGAAGATCCTGAGACCATCGACTATTGTGACGGCCCTTCTCGATCAGCTCCGGACGGCTCCCCGTAACGTCCTCAGCCGTATCCCCCTGCCCGGCGTCACAGGTGACGACGACGACGTCCGCCGGCCGCTTCCCGTCTCCGGGATGCTCGCCGCCGCGTGGACGCTCGGCGTGGGCCTGGCGGTGCTCACCACTCTCACCCTGGTCGGCTGGATCGCCTCCCCCAAGGGCTCGCTCGGTCCGGGCCTGCCGGGGGTGTTCCGCACCGCGTCCCAGCTCTGGCTGGCGGCCCACCACGCGGGGTTCGCGATCCCCGGAGGGTCGGTCGGGCTGCTCCCGCTGGGCCTGACGGTGCTGCCCGCCTTCCTGCTGTACCGGGCCGGGATCTGGATGGCCCGCGACGCCGACCTGCGCCTGCGGCTGCCCGCCCGGCTGCCCAAGAACAGCCCGAAGGACGAGGCCAACGCCCGGCGCCGGGCCCAGCTCGTGCTGGTCGCCCAGGCGGGCATCTCGCTGGCGGCGCCGTACGCGCTGCTGGCCGGGATCATCGCGCTGGTCACCCGGAACGAGGTCACCCAGCCGTTCCTCGGCGACGTGCTGGTCAGCCACCTGGTGGTGGCCTTCCTCGCCGGCTCGCTGGCCACCGCCAGGACGATCGGGCCGTGGCGGTCGATGCTGCGCCTGCTGCCCGAACGGCTGCGCTCGGTCGTGGTGGCCTCGGCCGCCGCGCTGGGAATCATGCTGGTGGCGGGCGCCGTCATGGTGTTCGGCGCCATCGTGGTGAACTTCAAGCAGGTCCAGGAGCTGTCCGACGTCCTGTCGCCCGGCTTCGTCGGCGGCCTGCTGCTCCTGCTGGTCCAGGGGCTCTACCTGCTCAACGCGGTCATCTGGGGGATGGCCTACATCGCCGGTCCGGGTTTCGCGGTCGGCACCGGCACGCTGGTCGCGCCGACCGGAGTCCAGCTCGGGACCGTGCCGAGCCTGCCGATCCTGGGCGCCCTGCCGGAGGCGGGCCCCACCCCGGCATGGGTGATGGTGGTGATCGCGCTGCCGTTCGCGGCCGGAGCGGTGGCGGGTGTCCTGGGTGTCAGGATCGCGCCGTCGCCCTCGTTCGAGGGTGCGCCGCTGTGGGGGTTCGTCTGCGGGCTGGCGACCGGTGCGGCGGCCGGGCTGCTGGCCGCGCTGTCCGGCGGCTCGCTGGGCGGGGCGAGGCTCTCCGCGGTCGGCCCGGCGGCCTGGGAGGTCATGCTCTCGGTGACGCTGGAGGTGGGCGTCGCCGCGGGCATCTCGGCGGGCCTGGCCAACTGGTGGCTGATCTTCCGGGAGCAGAACGCGGCGGTGACCAAGGCGGCCGCCAAGGTCGGCACGGCCACCGCGCCGGTCCGCAAGGCGGGAGCGAAGATCGCCAAGGCCGCGGGGACGGTGGCGGGCAAGGTCGGGCTCGCCGAGCCGGACGGCCCCTGCATGCTCCCCGGCCACTGGCTGGACGCCACCGAGTGCGACACCCAGCCGATCCCGGTCATCAGGGACGACTGGGAGGACGAGCACGCCTCGGCGGCGGCGGAGAACCCTCCGAAGAGCCGCGACCGCGAACCGCCGCGCCCGCCCCGGCGCGACATCGTCGACGAGTCCGACGACAAGGGCGGCCACGTGATCTACCTGGACCCCTACGCCTGGGACCGCGACTAGGCTCCGCTACGCCCGGGACCGCGACCGGTCCGGCTCGAACGGGTGATGCCCGGCCGCGACACGGACCTCGCGGAGACCGCGCGCAGCGCGCCGACCGCGAGGAGCACCCCCGCGGTCGGAGGCCACCTGAGGTCGGAGGCCACCCGCTCCAGCGGGACCCATGGGACAGGACTCCGCCGGACCGGCAGGCCGGCTCGTCGGGGAGACGGTTCACCGGCGGGCCGCGCTCGCAGGAGGGACGGGCTCACCGGGGAGACGGTTCACCGGCGGGCCGCGCTCGCAGGAAGGGCGGGCTCACCGGGGAGACGGGCTCAGGGAGGGAACGGGAACTGCACGTCGCCGGGGCGGACGAAGGGCATCTTCTTCTCCATCGCCCGTTCGAGCTGGTCCACGCACTCGTTCTGGGCGGTGACGGTGCCCGCGCCCCTGCCGCACTCGGTGTAGGCCGCCAGCTCGTCGCTGAAGTAGAACTGCATCGCGGTCACCCCCGCGGCGATCAGCAGTGCCAGCGACGCCACGACGATGCCGACGATCGCGGAGGTCACCGGCTTCGTCACCGAGCGCAGGGCCCGGATCGCGCGGACCGAGGCGACGAGGGCGAAGAGCGACATGACGAACCCCGCGAGGGGGAGGACCAGAGTCAACACCACCGAGGCGAAGGCGAGCCACAACGCCCGCCGTCCCGCACCCTCCGCCGGCCGTGCCTGGACGGGAGTCGTCACCTGACCTCCTTGCATCGCGTGAGTGGACAGGCCGATACCCTTGCAGCGGCGTGAGTCCCCGTCCGAATGGAGTGCGTCGGTGTCATCCCAGGCCGCTCGGCTTGTGGTCCTCGTGTCCGGTTCTGGAACCAACCTACAGGCCTTACTGGACGCTGTGGCAGACGAGGCGTACGGTGCCCGGATCGTAGCGGTGGGCGCCGATCGCGATGGTATCGAGGGATTGGCACGCGCGGAACGCGCCGGCGTCCCCACCTTCGTCGAAAGGCTGGCCGACCACCCGCGTCGGGACGCCTGGGACCGGGGGATCGCCGCGCGGATCGCCAGGCACCGGCCGGACCTGGTCGTCTGCGCGGGGTTCATGAAGATCCTCGGCGCGCCGACGCTGACCGCCTTCCCCGTTCTCAACACCCATCCCGCGCTGCTGCCCTCCTTCCCCGGCGCGCACGGAGTCCGCGACGCCCTCGCGTACGGCGTGCGGATCACCGGCTGCACCGTGATGCTCGCCGACGCCGGAGTCGACACCGGGCCGATCATCGCCCAGGAGGCCGTGCCCGTGCTGGACGGCGACGACGAGGCATCCCTGCACGAGCGCATCAAGACCGTCGAGCGGAGCCTGCTCGTCGACACCGTCGGCCGGATGGCCCGTGAGGGCTGGACCGTGGCCGACAGGACCTTTCGCTTCGGACGACCCGGTGGATGAGCCGGGCGCCCCGGATGAAACCGGAACCAAACAGGAGGACCAGGAAGTGACCCGCATCGCCATCCGGCGCGCGTTGATCGCTGTGTATGACAAGAGCGGGCTGGAGGAGCTGGCCCGCGGCCTCGACGCCGCGGGTGTGGAGATCGTCTCCACCGGTGGCACCGCCGCGAAGATCGCTTCGTTCGGTGTCCCCGTCACTCCGGTCGAGGCGCTGACCGGGTTCCCCGAGTGCCTCGACGGCCGCGTCAAGACCCTCCACCCGCGCGTGCACGCCGGCCTGCTGGCCGACAGCGGCAACCCCGCCCACGTCAAGCAGCTCGAAGAGCTGGAGATCGACCCCTTCGAGCTGGTGGTGGTCAACCTCTACCCGTTCCAGGAGACGGTGGCCTCCGGCGCCTCCGACCGCGAGTGCGTCGAGCAGATCGACATCGGCGGCCCCGCGATGATCCGCGCCGCGGCCAAGAACCACGGCACCGCCGCGATCGTGGTCGACCCCGGCGCCTACGGCGACGTGCTCGCCGCGGTGGCCGAGGGCGGCTTCACCTTCACCGAGCGCCGCCGTCTCGCCGCGGCCGCGTACGCCCACACCGCCGCCTACGACACCGCGGTGGCCTCCTGGTTCGCCGACGTCTACGCGGCCGAGGAGGACTCCTGGCCGCGCTACATGGGCGCCGCCTGGAGTCTCAAGTCGCCGCTGCGCTACGGCGAGAACCCGCACCAGGGCGCGGCCCTCTACTCCGGCGGGCAGGACGGCCTGGCCAACGCCGAGCAGCTGCACGGCAAGGAGATGTCCTACAACAACTACCTCGACGCCGACGCCGCCTGGCGGGCCGCCTGGGACTTCGCCGGACCCGCCGTGGCGATCATCAAGCACCAGAACCCGTGCGGCATCGCGGTCGGCGCCGACGTGGCCGAGGCGCACCGCAAGGCCAACGCCTGCGACCCGGTCTCCGCCTACGGCGGCGTGATCGCGGTCAACGGCGAGGTCACCGAGGAGCTGGCCCGGCAGATCGCCGAGGTGTTCACCGAGGTCGTGGTGGCCCCGGCCTTCACCGCCGAGGCGCTGGCCGTGCTCACCGAGAAGAAGAACATCCGGCTGCTGGCCTGCCCGCAGGGGCCGGGCAACCCGGCCGAGTTCCGCCGGATCGACGGCGGCCTGCTGGTGCAGACCGCCGACCGGGTGAACGCCCCCGGCGACGACCCGTCCACCTGGGAGCTCAAGGCGGGCCCCGCGGCCTCCGCCGAGGTCCTCGCCGACCTGGCCTTCGCCTGGAAGGCCTGCCGTTCGGTGAAGTCCAACGCCATCCTGCTCGCCGCCGACGGCGCGAGTGTCGGCGTCGGCATGGGCCAGGTCAACCGCGTCGACTCGGCGCAGCTCGCGGTCTCCCGCGCGGGCGAGCGCGCCCGGGGTTCCGCCGCGGCCTCCGACGCGTTCTTCCCGTTCGCCGACGGCCCGCAGGTGCTCATCGACGCCGGGGTGAAGGCGATCGTGGAGCCCGGCGGCTCCATCAGGGACGGGGAAGTGATCGCCGCGGCCGAGGCCGCCGGGGTCACGCTCTACTTCACCGGGACCCGCCACTTCTTCCACTGATCCCCGACGATCTCCACGAGGGTGTACGGCCGCCGCACGCGTGTGGCGGCCGTACACCGGAGACAGGAAAGTGGCGGAGCGGACAGGATTTTCTGGCCGGAGAAGGTTTAAACCCCGGTTAACCTGAAGCGCATCCCTTCCCCCGCCTCCGTGGAGACTCCCTCATGCCTCTGCTCGACGCCGTCCTGAACGTCTTTGTGATCATGAGTGGATTCTGGGAGAGCCCCTGGCTGCTCCTCATCTTCGCCTTCGGCGCCGCCCCCCTGGGGGCCAAGGCCGTGGAGCTCATCCCCTTCACGCGCAGGATCATCGAGCGCCGTGAAGCGGAGCGCGGATGATCTCGTGGAAGGATTGAACCCATGAGCGCGCAGATCCTGGACGGCAAGGCCACCGCGGCGAAGATCAAGGCAGACCTCACGGCGCGGGTCGCCGTGCTGAGGGAGCGCGGCATCACCCCCGGGCTGGGCACCGTCCTCGTCGGTGACGACCCGGGCAGCCAGATCTACGTGGCCGGCAAGCACCGCGACTGCGCCGAGGTAGGCATCGCCTCCATCCGCAGGGACCTGCCGGCGACGGCCACGCAGGCCGAGGTCGAGGCGGTCATCGACGAGCTCAACGCCGCCGGGGAGTGCACCGGCTACATCGTGCAGCTCCCGCTGCCCCGCCACCTCGACACCATGGCGCTGCTCGAACGGATGGACCCGGCCAAGGACGCCGACGGGCTGCACCCGGTCAACCTGGGCCGCCTGGTGCACATGGTCGACGCGCCGCTGCCCTGCACCCCGCACGGCATCGTCCTGCTCCTGCAGGAGTACGGCGTGCCCGTCAAGGGCGCCGAGGTCGTCGTGGTCGGCCGCGGCATCACCGTGGGCCGCTCGCTCGGCCTGCTGCTGACCCGCCGCTCGGAGAACGCCACCGTCACCCTCTGCCACACCGGCACCCAGGACCTGGCGGCCCACACCCGTCGCGCCGACATCGTCGTCGCCGCGGCGGGCGTGCCTCACCTGATCACGGCCGACATGGTCAAGCCCGGCGCCGCCGTGCTCGACGTCGGCGTCTCCCGGGTCGACGGCAAGATCGCCGGCGATGTCGCCCCCGGCGTCGAGGACGTCGCGGGCTTCCTCACCCCCAATCCCGGCGGCGTGGGCCCGATGACCCGGGCCCTGCTGCTGACCAACGTGGTCGAGGCCGCCGAGAAGCGGGGCTAGCGGTTCAGGACGCCCGGCGGCTCGCCGCGGTCGCCGCCGCCTGAGGCTCCGGGGTGCCGGCCGCGCGCTGCGGCGGCACCACCGGGGTGGGCCTGACCAGCCCCAGGGCGACCACCTCGTTGGCCAGCCTGGTGCGCCGGTTGGTCCCCTCCGGGATCCGGAACTTCTGGTAGAGGCGGAGCAGGTGCTGCTTGACCGCGGCCTCCGTCACCACCAGATCGTCGGCTATCTCCCGTGCGGTGGCGGGCGCGACGAACGCCTCGTCCGACAGCGCCGGACGGCACAGCGACGTCAGCACGTCCACCTCCCGCCGGGTGAGCTCCGGAGCCGCGGCGCGGCGGAGCTCGACCTCGGGGGCGAAGTCCTCACGCGGGACTCCGCCGATCCTGCCCCGCGCGGCACCGAAGGAGACGACGTCACCGTCGTCGAGCACCCTCCGGGCGATCGGCCTGCCGTTCACCCGCGTGCCGTTGCGGGACAGGCCCAGATCAACGACATACAGGTAGGGTCCGCGCCGGACGAATTCCGCGTGCAGCCGGGACACACTCGGATCGGTGAGCCGGATGTCGACACCCCGGCCACGTCCGATCGTCGTGATCTCGGGGCGCAACGGGACCACCTCGCCGGTGTCCTCGATGCGTATGAACGGCCCCTCCACGGCAGTTCCTCCCCAGGTAGCCCGCCGTAACTATTCCTACAGCTCCGGCTTACCCAAACGAGGTGATGGGGAATCGCCTTTGCCAGAAGGAGAATCCCTCGTGAAATTGGTCTGGACCTCCCGGGAGGGTTTCCCCTGCTCACGGGTAGACTTCGGGCGAAGATAAGCGGAGGAAACACTCATGGCGGACAAGCCCACAAAAGGCCTCGCCGATGTCGTAGCCGCGTCCACAGCGCTCAGTGACATCGACGGTCAGGCCGGTCTCCTTTTCTATCGTGGCTACGACATCCACGATCTGGCCGGCCGTACCACCTTCGAAGAGATCGCCCACCTGCTGCAGCACGGCGGCCTTCCCACCGGGGAGCAACTGGCCGCCTACGGGGCCGAGCTCGTCGGGGGCCGTAAGCTCGGCGCTCTCGCCGAAGCGAACATCGCGGAGATCGCGGAGAAGCAGGCGCCCATGGAGGCGCTGCGCACGCTGGTCTCCCTGGCCGGGGGTGACGATCCGGACAAGGACTCCAACAGTCCCGAGGCCAACCTGCGCAAGGCCGCCCGGCTGACCGCGCAGCAGCCGATCCTCGTCGCCCGCTACCACGCGGCCAGGACGGGCACCACGATCCCGGAGCCGGACCCCGAGCTGAGCATCGCGGCCAACTTCCTGCTCCAGATCACCGGCCGGACCCCCGGGCAGCACGAGGTCGAGACCTTCGACGCCTGCCTGGTCCTCCACGCCGACCACACGATGAACGCCTCGACGTTCGCCGCCCGCGTGTGCGCCGCGACCCTCTCCGACATGCACTCGGCCATCGTGGCGGCCATCGGCACCCTCAAGGGCCCGCTGCACGGCGGGGCCAACGAGCAGGTCATGCGGACCCTGGAGTCGCTCGACCCGGCCGCCGTCGCCCAGGCCGTGCGCGACAGGCTCGCCGCCGGCGAGAAGATCATGGGCTTCGGGCACCGGGTCTACAAGACCGAGGACCCGCGCGCCACGCACCTGCGCAAGATGTCGAAGGAGCTCGCGGAGGCCTCCGGCGACGACACGTACTACCGGATGTCCAAGGAAATGGAGGAGGTCGTCTTCGAGACGAAGGGCCTCTATCCCAACGTGGACTTCTACGCGGCGACCGTCTACCACTACCTCGGCATCCCGACAGACCTGTTCACCCCGGTCTTCTCGGTCAGCCGCATGGCAGGATGGACCGCACACGTCATCGAGCAGCACGCCGACAACCGCCTGATCCGTCCGGACAGCGAGTACATCGGTGAGCGCGGCCAGAAGTGGAAGCCGCTCGCCGAGCGATGAGCCGCGTGCGGCAGACGAGCCGATGAGTGCCCGAGTGAACGGCGGCCATGGGTGGGAACGGTGAGCACAACTGAAGACCGATGGGGACCGTATCCGCTGGTGCTGGTGGGTGCGGTTCTCGGCGTGACCTTCGCGGTCCTGTTCGATGTCGAGTGGGGAGGCTTCTCCCTCGGCGTGGTCATGACGCTGGGGGCCATGTTCCGGTTGACCGGCGGCGGACTGCTCGCCGTACGCACCAGGACGACCGACACCGTCACGCTCGCCGCCTTCGGCGTCGCGCTGATGGCCGGCTCGCTGGTGCTCCAATATCCGTCGCTTATGCCGCTTTAAGCCGGATGCACGGGTGGATCGCGAAGCGCTCATACCCGTCCGATAGCCTCAACGGCCAGTGAGCCTCAAAAGGACTGTCTGGCCAGTGTTAGTTCAGAAGGGGAACCACACGCATGCCCAAGATCAAGGTAGAGGGCCCCGTCGTCGAGCTTGACGGCGACGAGATGACCCGGATCATCTGGCAGTTCATCAAGGACCAGCTGATCCTTCCCTACCTCGACGTCGACCTGAAGTACTACGACCTCGGGATCGAACACCGCGACGCCACCGACGACCAGGTGACGATCGACGCGGCCAATGCCATCAAGCAGTACGGCGTCGGCGTCAAGTGCGCCACGATCACCCCGGACGAGGCGCGGGTCGAGGAGTTCGGCCTGAAGAAGATGTGGAAGTCCCCGAACGGGACCATCCGTAACATCCTCGGCGGCGTCATCTTCCGCGAGCCGATCATCATGTCCAACGTGCCGAGGCTCGTCCCCGGCTGGACGAAGCCGATCATCATCGGCCGTCACGCGTTCGGCGACCAGTACCGCGCCACCGACCTGAAGATCCCCGGCGAGGGCACCCTGACCCTCACCTACACGCCGAAGGACGGCTCGGAGCCGATCGAGCTCGACGTCTACGACTTCCCCGGGTCCGGCATCGCGATGGCGATGTACAACCTGGACGACTCGATCCGTGACTTCGCCCGCGCCTCCATGCGCTACGGCCTGTCCCGCGGCTACCCGGTCTACCTCTCCACGAAGAACACGATCCTGAAGGCCTACGACGGCCGCTTCAAGGACATCTTCGCCGAGGTCTTCGAGACCGAGTTCAAGGCCGAGTTCGAGGCCGCCGGGATCACCTACGAGCACCGCCTGATCGACGACATGGTCGCCGCGGCGCTCAAGTGGGAGGGCGGCTACGTCTGGGCGGCCAAGAACTACGACGGCGACGTCCAGTCCGACACGGTCGCGCAGGGCTTCGGCTCGCTCGGCCTGATGACCTCGGTCCTGCTGACCCCCGACGGCCGGACCGTCGAGGCCGAGGCCGCCCACGGCACCGTGACCCGGCACTACCGTGAGCACCAGAAGGGCAACCCCACCTCCACCAACCCGATCGCCTCGATCTTCGCGTGGACCCGGGGCCTCGCCCACCGCGGCAAGCTCGACAACACCCCCGCGGTGATCGACTTCGCCGAGAAGCTGGAGCAGGTCTGCGTCGAGACCGTCGAAGGCGGCCAGATGACCAAGGACCTCGCCCTCCTCGTCGGCGGCGACGCCAAGTGGCTGACCACCCAGGACTTCCTGGCGGCGCTGGACGAGAACCTGAAGAAGAAGATGGCCTAGCCATCACCGGAAGGGGCCGCCCACCGGGCGGCCCCTTCCGCTTTTCCGGCCCGTTCCCGCCGGGGAGCCTTTTCCGGCTCGTTCCCGCCGGGGAGCCGTCAGGGGGTTGTCACGGCGCCGAGCACGATCATGCTGTCGTCGGCGAGGCCGGTCACGCGGCGCGTTTTGCCGGTGACGGCGTCCATCCGGAAGAAACCGGCGGGACGGCCGGCGGCTGTCCCGGCCATCTTGACGACCACCTCATGGCTGTTCAGCCAGCCGACGACCTCCGCCTTGGCGGGGCCGCCCGGGGAGGGGAGCCGGAGGCGCTTGAACACCTGCCGCGACCGGGCGTCGACGATGTGGAGGCTGTCGGTCTCCGACGCCTCGGTCCCGATCGCGGCCGCGTGCCTGCCGCTGGGGGAGTCGCGCCAGACGCGGTAGCTCCGGCGGAGCCAGTCCGCGGCCTTCTCCGCGGCTGTCGCCTGCCCGGCGGGCAGCGGCGTCACGGTCCCGGTGGCGAAGTCGGTCCGCAGCCTGCGCGAGCCGAGTTCGACGGTGAAGTGGCGGCCGTTCGGCGAGACGCTCACCCGGGTGCCGGTCGCGGTGTCCGACGGGGTCAGGACGGGCGACAGATACCGCTTCACGCCGCTGTGCAGGTCGTGGGCGACGTATCTTCCCTCCGCCGCACTCAGATAGCCGATGCGGTGCCCGTCGGGGCTGACGGCGGGACTCAGCCGCCAGGAGCCCCGTCCGTCGCCGTGCGCCAGCCGCTCCGCCGCGTCGGGGACGCTCACCGTGGACTCGCAGCGGTCCGGGGCCGCGCACTTCACCGAGCCGAGCGCCGAGCCGCCCGTGCCGCCGCCGGCCAGCTTCAGCGTCCAGCCCGCGCAGGTGACCTTCCCCGCCTGTGACGGTACGGCCTCGCCGCCCGCCGGGTCGCCGCCGGGACATTTCCCGGGGACCGCGTAGCGGATCGCGAAGGAGGTGCGGGGAGCCTGCCACGGCTGGAGACCGGGGCGCGGCGCCGGGCTGGAGATCACGCCCACGGCCTCCGGGGCCTCTGTCGCAGGGGGCCGGCTCCGCTCGCCCAGAGCCGAGTTCCACACCTCTCCCTGCGGGAACAGGACGAAGGCGGTGACGAGGCAGACCGACAGGAACACCGTGGCCGCCGTCAGGAAGGCGCCGCGGTTGCGGCGGCGCCGTAGCGCGCGCATGGACTGCGCGGTGAGGTCGGGGACCGACGCCTCGCCCGCCGCCGTCGCCAGCCGTGTCTTCAGCCGGGCCACGTTGCCCTTGGTGAGCACGGCCACCGCCTCGGTGATCTCCGACTCCACGGTCTCGACCGGGATGCCGAGGACGGTGGCCATCTCGGCATGGGTTCTGCCGTCGTGGAGGCAGGCCACGACGAGGAGGCGCTGCCGGGGAGGGAGCCGTACCAGGGCGGTGGCGCCCGCGGCGGTCGGCTTGTGGAGGAAGCGGCGGTACAGGGTGATGTGGGCGTGCGTGGTGGAGTTCTCCCAGAGGGTCGGGGGCCAGCTGAGACCGACCGCGCGCAAGGACCACAGGGTCAGGCGGATGGCCTGCTCGTGGCTGCCGGTGAGGAGGAGGGCCGTGCCGACGAGGGAACGCTGATCGCGCTGAACGAACTCGCGATAACCGATATATCGGCGCATGAGGGATTTGCTCCGGCTTGCGTGAGGGACGGTCAACGGTAGTGATCTAAGCGGTTGGAGCGCCAGATTGGGCTGATTGTCGGTAATTGAGTGGGTCGGTGTGTCCGCCACATCCCCCGGTGGGCCGGCGGGCGCCGGGGCGCCCGCCGGAGGAAATGTGCGGCCACTTGGGGTGAGGCGGCGGGTGGAAGAGCTGCGGCATCGTAAAGTTTTGCTGGTCGGAGATTTACTACACCGTAGGGAAGATGATGCCGGAGATCGCGCCGCTGGAAGCGGGGGAGCCGCGCCGGCTCGGGCCGTTCCGCATCGTCGGCCGGATCGGTGAGGGCGGGCAGGGGGTCGTCTACCTGGGGGTGAAGGAGTCGGGGGAGCGGGCGGCGATCAAGTTGCTGCACGTGAAATTCTCCGGCGACGCGATCGCCCGGTCCCGGTTCGCCCGGGAGGCGCGGGCCGCGCAGCGGGTCGCCTCGTTCTGCACGGCGGGCGTGGTGGACGCCGACCTCGAAGGCGACACCCCCTACATCGCGAGCGAATACATCGAGGGCAGATCGCTGCGGGAGGTCGTGGAGGCCGACGGCCCGTTCCGGGGCGTGGCGCTGCAGCGGCTGGCGATCGGCACGGCCACCGCGCTCACCGCGATCCACCACGCCGCGATCGTGCACCGCGATTTCAAACCGGACAACGTGCTCATCGCCGCCGACGGGCCCCGCGTGGTGGACTTCGGCATCGCCCGCATCATCGACTCCACCGGCACGATCACCAGCCGGGCCATCGGCACTCCCGCCTACATGGCGCCCGAGCAGATCTCCGGCGCCGACGTCGGCCCGTACACCGACGTGTTCGCCTGGGGGGCGACGATCGCGTTCGCCGCGACCGGGGAGACGGTCTTCGCCGGCGACTCGATCGCGGTGGTGCTGAACCGCATCCTCAACCACGAGGTGGACGTCGGCGTCATGCCGGAGCCGCTGCGCGGCGCGGTCCGCTCGGCTCTGACCAAGTCGCCCGCCGCCCGGCCCTCGGCCGACCAGATCCTGCTGCGGATGCTCGGCCACCCCGAGAGCGTGGACGCGACGCCGGCCGTCCTCAACGAAGGTGCGCAGATCGCGGGTCCGGACCCGGGAGAGCCCACCACCCCCATCCGGATGCGGGCCCCGTCCACGACCGCCCCGGACGGTCCGCCCGTGCCGTCCACGGGCTTCCGCGCCCGGCCCCCCGGCCCCTCCCCGGCCCGGCACGAGCACCCGCCGTCACCGGGCCCCGGCGACCGCGCATCCTCCCCCGGGTACGGCGAGCACCCGTCGTCTCCCGGCTATGGCGGGCAGGTGTCGTCTCCTGGGTACGGTGACCGCGCATCCTCCCCCGGCTATGGCGGGCAGGTGTCGTCTCCTGGCTATGGCGAGCGTCCTTCGTCTCCCGGGTACGGTGACCGCGCATCCTCCCCCGGGTACGGCGAGCACCCGTCGTCTCCCGGCTATGGCGGGCAGATGTCGTCTCCCGGCTATGGCGAGCACCCTTCGTCCCCCGGGTACGGCGGGCAGGTGTCCTCCCCCGGCAGTGGTGAGCCTTCGGCGACCGTCCCGCCGCCGAGCTGGCAGGCCACCATCCCGGACCCGGCGCCGCCCAGGCGCTCGCACAGGGGGCGCTGGATCGCGGCCGCCGCCGCGCTGCTGGTCGCCGGGGCGGCGGCCGTCGCCGCCACCGGCTGGCCGCCGAGTTTCGGCACCGAGTCCAGGCCCACCGGATCCGCTCCGGCGACGTTCGCCTCCGTGGCGGACAAGGCGGCGAAGACGGGCAGGCTCACCGTCGGCATGCGTGACTTCCTGCCGGGCGTCGCGCTGAACAGCGGCGGCAGGTGGAGCGGGTTCGAGGTGGACCTCGCCACCGAGATCGCCAAGGCGCTGGGGGTGCCCGCGAGCGGCGTCACCTTCCGGGCGACCAGCCGGGAGGAGCGGCCGGGACTCCTGGCCTCCGGCGACCTTGACCTGGTCGTCTCGACCTACTCGATCAACGACAAGGACGACGTCACCTTCGCCGGGCCGTACTATCTCGCCCACGTCGACGTGCTCGTCAAGGACGGCTCCCCGATCGTCTCCGCGGCCGGTCTGGAGGGCAAGCGGGTCTGCCAGCCCGCGGGCAGCGGCTCGGTCCGCGCGCTGCAGGGCGAGGTGGACCGGCTCGTCCTGGTCCCCGCCGACACCTACACCGGCTGCATGAACAAGCTGCTGGCCGGCGAGGTCGACGCCGTCCCCGGTGACGACCTGGTGCTGGCCGGCTTCGGCAACCGGGAGAGCATCGGCTACAAGGTGGTCGGCCTGAAGCTGACCGACGAGCGTTACGCGGTGGCCATGAAGAAGGGCGACAGGCGCACGTGCAAGGCCGTGCAGGGTGTGATCGCCGACCTCTACGAGAGCGGCACGATGGCGAAACTGCTCGACCGGCACTTCTCCAGGGTCGACTTCGCCACCCGCGAGGACGGTGTCCCGGCCATGGCTAGCTGCGGGTAGATCCCTCGATCTCGGCCGCGGTCTCCTCGGCCCACTCGCACATCAGCCGCGTCTGGCGGATGCCCAGGTCCAGGGCGTAGTGACCGAAGCCGGGCTCCTTCCACGAGGACTTGGCCGCGCGGATCGCCTCCAGTTCGGCCAGCCTGACGCCGTAGGACTCGGCCTCCGCGCGCAGCAGCGCCGCGGCCTCGTGCGGCTCCAGCGTGGGCAGCAGGAAGGCGCGCAGCGCCCCCTCGCTGCGGTGCGACCGTGACGGCTCCTTCTCGATCAGCCACGTGCGCAGCTCCCGCGCGCCGTCTTCGGTGATCGTGTAGGTCTTCCGGCCGCGCGGTCCCTCCTCCTCGACCGTCACCAGGCCCTCGGCGGCCATCTTGTTCAGCTCCGGGTAGATCTGGCTGTGCCGGGCCTGCCAGGCGTTGTTGATCGAGCTCTCGAACAGTTTCGTCAGGTCGTAGCCGCTGGCGGGGCCGGAGACGGTCAACAGGCCGAGGAGTGCGATCCGAAGGGACATGCTCTCATCATATATATGGATTGACATGTAAAAATTGACACGTAACTATCAACATGTGTCTAATGACCTATCGACCTCCCCGACGGAGACCCGCCCCGGGAACGGGCTGCTCCTCCTCGCCGTCCTCGGCGGGATGTTCCTGGCCATGCTCGACCAGACGATCGTCGGCACCGCGCTGCCCCGGATCACCCAGGAGCTCGGCGGCACGGGCCTCTACACCTGGGTCGTGACGGCCTACCTGCTGACCTCCACGATCACCGTCCCGCTGTACGGCAGGCTGTCGGACACCTACGGACGCAAGCCGCTGCTGCTCACCGGCGTCGTGCTGTTCCTGATCGGCTCGCTCCTGTGCGGTCTCGCCCAGGACATGAGCCAGCTCATCGGCTTCCGCGCGCTGCAGGGTCTGGGCGCGGGAGCGTTGCTGCCGCTCTCCCTGGCACTGGTGGCCGACCTGTTCCCGCCGGACAAGAGCGGCCGGGTCCAGGGCGCGCTGGGCGGGGTGATGGCGCTGAGCTACATCGCCGGCCCGTTCCTCGGCGGCGTCTTCACCGACCAGGCCAGCTGGCGCTGGGCCTTCCTGGTCAACCTCCCCATCGGCCTGGTCCTCATCGCGATCATCGTGGTACGGCTGCCGCACGTGGCCGGTCAGGGGCGCGGCGTCCGCCCCGACTATCTCGGCATCGCGGTCTTCAGCGGGGCGATCGGCGCGCTGCTCCTCGGCCTGACCGAAAAGGGCCTGGACGACCATGCCTGGACCAGCGGACCCGTGCTGTGGCCCGTTGTGACGTCGGTCCTGCTCCTGACGCTGTTCGTGCTCGTCGAGCGCAGGGCGGCGCAGCCGATCATCCCCCTGGAGCTGTTCCGCAACCGGACCTACACGCTGGCCAACGCGACCTCGTTCCTCACCGCGTTCTGCCTCTACGCCGGGGTGGTGTTCCTGCCGCGCTACTTCCAGGAGTCCCTGGGGCTGAGCGCCACCGAGTCGGGCCTGCGCATCTACCCGCTCATGCTCGGAATGGTGGCCGGCAGCGGGATCGCCGGCGTGCTCATGTCCAGGACCCAGCGTTACAAGCCGTGGCTGATCGCCGGGGTGGGCCTCATCGTGCTCGGGGCGCTGCTCTGCGCCGGGCTCACCGCCGAGACCTCGGGCCTGGCCCTCGCGGGGTGGATGGCGCTCCTCGGCCTGGGCATGGGGCCGATGCTGTCCGGGCTGACCGTGGCGGTCCAGTATTCGGTCCCGCCCCGGTTCATCGGCACCGCCAGCGCGAACCTGACCTTCTTCCGGCAGATCGGCGGCTCGGTCGCGCTGGCCCTCGCCGGGACCCTCTACGCCTCGGTGGTCAGGGACGAGGCGCCCGTCCACGGACTGAGCGCCGCGCACGCCTCCGCCGCCGCGAGCGTCATCCCCTGGCTCGCCGTCGGCGGGGCGCTCGTCGCGCTCGTCGCGCTGGTCGCCCTGCCCGGAGGCCGGATCAAGGCACTCGCCGCAGGACCGGCGACGCTGGACGGGTAACATCCGAGCGTCACAATTCATCCTTCGAGTGGGGGAAGGTCATGGCCCAGACTCCCGTAAAGGTCACCGTCACCGGCGCCGCCGGTCAGATCGGCTACGCGCTGCTGTTCCGCATCGCGTCGGGCCAGTTGCTGGGCGCCGACGTCCCGGTCAAGCTGAGCCTGCTGGAGATCCCGCAGGCGGTCAAGGCCGCCGAGGGCACCGCGATGGAGCTCGACGACTGCGCGTTCCCGCTGCTGAGCGGCATCGAGGTCACCGACGACGCCAACAAGGCCTTCGACGGCGCCAGCGTCGCGCTGCTGGTCGGCGCCCGCCCGCGTACGGCCGGGATGGAGCGCGGCGACCTGCTCCAGGCCAACGGCGGCATCTTCGGCCCGCAGGGCAAGGCGATCAACGACAACGCGGCCGACGACATCCGCGTCCTGGTCGTGGGCAACCCGGCGAACACCAACTCGCTGATCGCCCAGCAGCACGCCCCGGACGTCCCGGCGGAGCGCTTCACGGCGATGACCCGCCTGGACCACAACCGCGCGCTGTCCCAGCTCGCGGCCAAGCTCCAGGTCCCGGTCGCCGAGATCAAGAAGATGACCATCTGGGGCAACCACTCCGCCACGCAGTACCCCGACCTGTTCCACGCCGAGGTCGGCGGCAAGATCGCCGCCGAGCAGGTGGACGAGGCCTGGCTGCGCGACACCTTCATCCCGACCGTCGCCAAGCGCGGCGCCGCGATCATCGAGGCCCGGGGCGCGTCCTCGGCCGCCTCCGCCGCCAACGCCGCGATCGACCACGTCTTCGACTGGGTCAACGGCACCGAGTGGACCTCCGCCGCGATCCCCTCCGACGGCTCGTACGGCGTGCCCGAGGGCCTCATCTCCTCCTTCCCCGTCGCCTCGCGCGACGGCAAGTGGGAGATCATCCAGGGCCTGGAGATCGACGCCTTCTCCCGCGAGCGCATCGACGCCTCGGTGCGCGAGCTCGAAGAGGAGCGCGCCGCCGTCCGCGAGCTCGGTCTCATCTGAGCCCGCGCGAACTCCGCTGAGCCCGAGGAAAGGGGCCCCGGTCCGCCGGGGACCCTTTCGCGTGCCCGGAGGCCCCGGAGACCCAGGCCGGGACGGAGCCCGTACGGCGAATTGGCGGCGTGTCGATCATGCCGCGAGACGGCGCCCCGGCGTTCAATGATCATTGAGGGTCGGGGGATCGGTGTTCATGGCGCATGGTGCGGCGCGGGTCGTCGTTGGAATTGTCAGTCTTGCTCTCGTCGGAGCACCCGAGGCGGTGCTGGCGGAGCCGGGGAAAAGGGATGTCAGCGGAGCGGATCTGTCCGTTCGGCTGGAGACCTCGCCGAGGGTCGCGCAACCGGGGCAGCCGCTTCTCTACCGAGCAGAGGTGCACAACACCGGGCCCGAGGACGCCGTGCTGCCCCTGCTCACCATCAGCCTGCCCGAGGGGGTGGAGATCCTCCGCGTCGACGTCGCCGAGTGCCGTCCGGGCGCGACGGCCAGCGAGGTGGTCTGCGCCTCGCAGCAGGACGTCGTGGCCGGGACCAGCGGAGGGGTGACGATCAGCGGCCTGGTCCGTCCGGGCGCGCGCGGCCCGCTGGAGGCGACCGCGACGCTCTCCTCGGAGATCGTCGACGCGAACGAGGGGAACAACTCCGACCAGACGATGACCCCGGTGGACGAGGGGGCGGACCTGGCGGTCCGGCTGTCACGCAGGGCGCGTGCCGGCCGGCTGTTCATGATGGGCGCCGTGGTCCGCAACCGGGGGCCCCGGGTGGTCCGCGACGCCGCGCTCTTCTTTCACACCAAGAGGGCGCGGTTGCTGTCGGCGAAGGGGGCGCGCTGCCGGTCGTATCCCGGCCTCGTCGGCTGCAAGCTGCGCGCGGTCCGTTCCGGCAAGCGGGTCAGCCTCCGCCTCGCCTTCCGCGCCCACAGGCACGCGCTGAGGGCCAAGGCGACCGTCTACTCCACCCACGTGGGCGACCGCCGCCCCGCCAACAACATGGCCCGCATCAACCTGCGCTAGACGTGCTTGGGCAGGGCGGCCCAGGCGTCGGCGACGATGTCCCGGACGGACGGATGCTCCGGCTTCCAGCCGAGCTCCCGCTGGATCTTCTCCGAGGAGGCCACCAGCACCGCCGGATCGCCGGCCCGGCGCTCGCGCACGACCGCCGGGATCTCGTGCCCGGTGACCTCGCGGCACACCGCCAGAACCTCCCGCACCGAGAAACCCGTGCCGTTGCCCAGGTTGTAGATCTTGTGTTCCCCCGGCGAGCAGGCCTCCAGGGCGAGCAGGTGGGCCCGCGCCAGATCGCCCACATGGATGTAGTCGCGGACGCATGTCCCGTCCGGGGTCGGGTAGTCCGTGCCGAACATGCTGACCGACTCGCGCCCGCCGAGTGCGACGGCGAGGAGGTTGGGGATCAGGTGGGTCTCCACGGTGTGTCGTTCGCGGTAGACCCGCCCGTCCCCACCGGTGTGGGCGCCGCCCACGTTGAAGTAGCGCAGGCTCACCGCGGCCAGGCCGTACATCCCGGCGAAGGTGGTCAGCGCGGTGTCGACCGCCAGCTTGGACGCGCCGTAGGGGTTGGTCGGCCGGGTGGGGTCGGTCTCCACGACCGGGGAGCGCTCCGGCTCGCCGTAGGTGGCGGCGGTGGAGGAGAACACGATCCGGCCGACCCCGGCGGTCCGCATGGCGTCGAGCAGGGACAGGGTCCCGCCGAGGTTGTGCGCCCAGTAGAGTCCGGGCCTCTCCACCGACTCCCCGACCAGGGACTTCGCCGCGAAGTGGAGCACGCCGTCCATCCCGGGCAGCACGTCCGCGGCCTCGGTGACCGACCCTTCCACGAAGCGGGCGCCCGCCGGCACCGCGTCCGCGTGGCCGGTGGAGAGGTCGTCCAGCACGGTGACCTGATGGCCCGCCTCGACGAGTTGCGCCGCGACGACGCTCCCGATGTATCCGGCGCCTCCGGTGACCAGCAGCTTCACGGAGCCTCCTGTTTGATGATGTCTGAATGTGTTTATTTTTGTAAGGCTACTGCCAGCATATGCTGGCACATCAAATATCGGCCACAGTCGGAACGGGCGACGGCCATGACGGAGACAGTCTCGTGAACAGCGTCCTGGCGAACATCGCCTTGGTCATGCTTTTCGTATTGATCGGGGGGTTCTTCGCCGCCGCCGAGATGGCCATGGTCTCCCTCAGGGAGAGCCAGGTGCGCAGGCTCGACACCCGGGGCCGTAGAGGGGCGAGGGCGGCCAAGCTCGCCCGCGATCCCAACCGGTTCCTGTCGGCGGTGCAGATCGGGGTCACCGTGGCGACCATGCTGTCGGCGGCGTTCGGCGCCGACACCCTCGCCAAGGACCTCATCCCGGTCGTGGACGGCTGGGGCGTGCCCGAGGCCGTCTCGGCCCCCCTCTCCCTGGTGCTGGTGACGCTGGCGATCTCCTACGCCTCGCTGGTTCTGGGGGAGCTCGCGCCCAAGCGGATCGCCCGGCAGCGGGCCGAAGGGATCTCGCTGCTGGTCGCGCCGTTCCTGGACCGGATGGCCGTGCTGTCCAGGCCGATCATCTGGGGCCTGTCCAAGTCCACCGACGGCGTGGTCAAACTGCTCGGCGGCAACCCGGAGGCCGACCGCGAGGAGATCTCCACCGAGGAACTGCGCGACATGGTGGTCGGCCACCAGGAGCTCACCCTGGACGAGCGGCACCTGATCGCGGAGGTCTTCGCGGCGGGCAAGCGGCAGCTCCGCGAGGTGATGCTGCCGCGCACCGAGGTGGAGTTCATGTCCGCCGACACCCGGCTGGCCGAGGCCGCCGTCCTGGCCGCGGCCATGCCGCACTCCCGCTTCCCCATCTACCGCGACTCCTACGATGACATCGTGGGCTTCGTCCACATCCGGGACCTGCTGGATCCGGTGCTGACCGGGTCGATCGAGCCGATCAGCGAGCTGGTGCCGATCCGGCCGGTCAAGCTGGTCCCCACCAGCAAGCGGGTGCTGGCCACGCTGTCGGAGATGCGCGGGGAGGGGCACCACCTGGCGATCGTGGTCGACGAGTACGGCGGCACCGCCGGGATCGTCACCCTGGAGGACCTGGTCGAGGAGCTCATCGGCGACATCCGTGACGAGCACGACGTCGAGGACGAGCAGGTCGTGCTGCCCGCCGGGGAGGTCGAGCTCGACGGGCTGGCCAACCTCGACGAGGTGGCGACCGAGACCGGGATCCGGCTGGCCGACGGCCCCTACGAGACCCTTGGCGGGTTCGTCATGGCGGCCCTGGGGCATCTGCCGACCCTGGGGGAGCGGGTGGAGATACCGGGGTTCGAGATGTCGGTCACGGACATGGACGGCCGCAGGGTCTCCCGGGTCCGCATCAAGCGCCGGACCGTCCCGCCGGAGACCCCGGACACTCCCGCCCCGGACGCCTCCTCCCCGGGTACTCCCGCCCCGGGCACCTCCTCCCCGGACGCCTCCTCCCCGGGTACTCCCGCCCCGGGCACCTCCTCCCCGGACGCCTCCTCCCCGGGTACTCCCGCCCCGGGCACCTCCTCCCCGGACGCCTCCTCCCCGGGTACTCCCGCCCCGGGCACCTCCTCCCCGGGCACCTCCTCCCCGGGCACCTCCTCCCCGGGCACTCGGGCACCGGGCGCCTCGCCGCCGGACACGCCGGCCGCTTTCGGGCCGGAGGCGCCGTTCACTCCGGACACCTGACACAATTACGTGCTATGGCCAGTCCCCGTGTCCTCTCCGGAATCCAGCCCACCGCAGACTCCTTCCACCTGGGCAACTACCTCGGTGCCGTGCGGCAGTACGTCGCGATGCAGGAGGGGCACGACGCGTTCTACTGCGTCGTCGACCTGCACGCGATCACGGTGGACTACCAGCCGGAGACGCTGCGCCGGCGCACCAGGGTCGCCGCCGCCCAGCTCTTCGCCGCCGGTCTGGACCCGGAGCGCTCCACGGTCTTCGTGCAGAGCCACGTCCGCGAGCACAGCGAGCTGGCCTGGGTGCTGATCTGCCTCACCGGCATGGGCGAGGCCGGCCGGATGACCCAGTTCAAGGACAAGTCGGCGAAGTCCGGTGAGAGCTCGGCCAGCGTCGGCCTGTTCACCTACCCGATCCTTCAGGCCGCCGACATCCTGCTCTACCAGGCCGACAAGGTCCCGGTCGGGGCCGACCAGAAGCAGCACCTGGAGCTCACCCGCGACCTCGCGCAGCGCTTCAACCACCGCTTCGGCGAGACCTTCACGCTGCCCAAGCCGCACATCGTCGCGGGCGTCGAGAAGATCACCGACCTGCAGGATCCCACGGCCAAGATGTCCAAGTCGTCGTCCTCGCCCGGCGGCATCCTGGACCTGCTGGAGCAGCCGGGGCCGCTCCGCAAGAAGGTCATGCGCGCGGTCACCGACACCGGCTCGGAGGTCCTCGCCGACGACGAGAACAAGCCCGGCGTCACCAACCTGCTCCGCATCCAGTCCGCGCTGACCGGCACGCCGATCTCCGAGCTTGAGGCCCGATACGCCGGGCAGGGATACGGCGCCTTCAAGAAGGACGTGGCCGAGGTCGTCGTCGACACCTTCACGCCGATCCGGGAGCGGACCGAGAAGCTGCTGGCCGACGAGGCCGAGCTCGACAGGATGCTCGCCGTCGGCGCCGCTCGGGCCCGCGCCGTGGCCGCCGAGACCATGACCAGGGTCCGCGACCGGGTGGGGTTCCTGCCCACCCTCTGACCTGCCGGGGGCTCGGTCCGCCGATCCGCCGGGGGCTCGTTCCGCCCGCCGCTCCGCCGCTGCCGGAGATCATCCGCATGACGTGGTCGCGTCCACGTACGGCGGGGCGGTAATTGGGTAGGTGACGCGAGTGACGAGCGTGCAGGAACGGATCGAGGTGCTCCGCGAGTGGGGCCGGTCGAAGGTCGGCTCCACCCGGGTCCGGTGGCCCTGGGTCGATCATCTGATCAGGACCGTGCATCGGTACCAGATCCAGTCCGGTGACCGGCTGGCCGGGGCGGTGACCTATTTCGCGTTCCTGTCGTTCTTCCCGATCATCGCGCTGGCGTTCGCGGTCTTCGGTTTCTTCCTGTCCGTCCGGCCGGACGCCATCAGGACCCTGCAGCAGGCCATCGACCAGTATCTGCCCGGCCTCGCCGACCAGCTCCCGATCCAGCAGATCGCCGACTCCCGGGCCAGCGCCGGGGTGATCGGCCTGGTCGGCCTGCTCTACGCGGGGCTCGGCGCCGTCGACGCCCTGCGCGGCGCGCTCCGCGAGATCTCCATGACCACCGAGCCGCCCCTCAACTTCTTCCTGGCCAAGCTCCGTGACCTGGCAGCCCTGATCCTGGTCGGCATCACGATGATCGCCTCGGTGCTGGTCGGCGGTTTCGCGACCCAGGCCAGCGGGACCGTGTCCGAGTGGCTGGGCCTGTCGCAGTCGATGATCGGAAGCGGCTCGATCTGGTTCGCCGGCCTGGCCGTCAGCATCCTGGCGGACACCGTCCTCTTCGTGATCATCCTGCGCTGGATGGGCCGGTCGAGGCAGCCGTTCCGGGTGGTGCTGCGCGGCGCGCTGCTGGGCGCGCTCGCCTTCGGTCTGCTCAAGCAGCTCGCCGCGCTGATCCTGTCGAGGACGCTCAACAACCCCATCTACGGGGTGTTCGCGGTGATGGTCGGGCTGCTGATCTGGATCAACCTCTCGGCCCGCGTGATCCTCTACGCGGCGGCCTGGACGGAGACCGCCTCGCTCGGCCCTCCGCCCGAGCCCACTCCGATCCCCACCGGCAGCGTCCCCCTCCAGTAGGGCGGCCGCCGCCTCCTGCGGGTGGGCGGCCGTGCTTCCCGCCCGCCCCACCGGGACAGGCGGGGACAGGTCTAGCGGGACCGTCTGCGGATGCCGTACACCAGCCAGATCACGCCGCCGAGCAGGCCCGCGCCCAGCGCGTAGAGGCCCACGGCGGGGATCCCGCCGGAGCCGGACGCGGCTCCCGCGGCGTCGCCGGCGGGGGACGCCGACGTCACCGGACGCGTGGGGGTGGCGAGCGGGGTGGCCGGGCCGGTCGGCAGGGGGGCGGGTGCGGGGAGCGGGTCCACCAGCCGGCCGACCGGGACGGCCTTGCCGCGGGTGGCGAAGCCCCAGTCGAGCAGGTCGGCGACCTCGTCCCAGAAGTAACCCTCGTGCCGCATGACCGACACGATGATGGTGTGGCCGTTCCGCCTGGCCGCGCCGACGAAGCTGCCCAGGGCCTTGGAGGTCCAGCCGTTCTTGACGCCGATCATGCCCTTGTAGCGCCAGAGCAGCTTGTTGTGGTTGCCGATCTCGTAGTAGCCCTTGGGGGCGGGAAACTTATCGACCTTCGTGCTGATATATCGCTGGAAATCGTCATTGGCCAGCCCGGCCCGGGCGATCAGCGCCAGGTCGTAGGCGGAGCTGCTCTGGCCCGGCTTGTCCAGCCCGCTCGGTGTCTTGGCCACCGTGTCGAAGGCCTGGAGCCGCTGAGCCTCGGTGTTCATGTCCCGCAGCGTCTTGGCCAGACCGCCGTTGGCCTCGGCCAGCGCCATCGCGCAGTCGTTCCCCGAGACCAGCATCAACGCCTTGAACAGGTCGTCCACGGTGTAGATGGGCTTGGAGACCAGGCCGACGGCGCTGCCCTCCTCGTTCACGGCACGGCTGCTCGGCTTGACCTTCAGGTCCTTGTCGAGCTTGGGGATGAGAGTGAGCGCGGTCAGGGCCTTGAGCGTGCTCGCCGGGAGGTAGCGCCCGTGGGGGTCCTTGGCGGCGAGCACCTCCCCGGTTTCGGCGTCCGCGACCACGTAGGACTTGGCGGCCGTCTTCGGCGGCGCCTTCACTCCCGCCGGGCTGACGAGGCCCCGGCCGCCGAGATCCTTGCCGCCGACCGGCCCGTTCTCGGCATGCGCGGAAACGCCCAGGAAGGTGGTCGCCGCGAGCAGCACCCCGACGGGCGCGACGTATTTCATCCCCATAGTGATCTCAGGGTAGCTTCGTGCCGATTCGTATGCGGTGACCCACACGCTGACCTGGGGACAGAACAGGCAACGGAATACTGATGTCATGCAAATGTCGCGAAAGATCGCCGGATTCCTGGTCGCCCTCGCCGCCTTCATGATCTTCGAGTGGGTCAACCTCGGCTTCAACCTCGCGGACGGTCACCCGACGGCCTTCTACGTGGTGCACGGCATCCTGGTCGCCGTGAACATCATCCTGGCGATCGTGCTGGGCGTGATCGGCCTACGCGGACTGGTTAAGCGCCCGCAGGGTCCTCCGGTGTAGCTCGGCGGCCTCCTCGGCCGAGTCGCCGATGCTGGTGAAACCGAGCTTGCCGTACTCCGGGACCGCGCCGAGCAGGTGCAGCACGTTGCCCGTGCGGGCCTCGCGGTCGAAGCCGAGACCCCTGTCGTCGATCAGCTTGACGACCTCCGCGGGCGTACGGCCCCGCAGGCAGGCGGCGGTGCAGTTGTCGGTCGCCACGTAGTACTTCGACCGGCCGCCGTGCACGAGCGTGCCGGTGCCGGGATCGTAGGAGGCGCCGGTGGTGAGCAGGGCGGCGCCGAACGGGTGCGTGGTGCCCCCGATCCGCAGGTTGATCTCGCACAGCAGGGCCCGGTAGCCGGCGTCGGTCTTGACGGCGAAGAAGTCCATGCCGAACAGGCCCACCACGCCCCGGCCCGCGAGGACCCGGGCGATCCGCTCGGCGCACTCGCCCACCTGGGCCCGGTACTCCGGCCGGGCGGGGAAGGCGCAGCCCTGGTAGAGGTCGCCGTTCGGGCCGCCGAGAAGCTGCTCGTGGGTGGCGACCACGTCATAGGCGCCGCCGGGGGTGATCCTGGCCAGGGCGCTGGGGGAGTGCAGCGGCCGGTCCTCGATGAACTCCTCGATCACCGCGCCCCGCTCGGCGATCTTCTCGGCGAACGTCGTCCAGTTCTCGTCCGCCGCCGAGAAGCTCGTGTGGCAGGCGGTGAGCGGCCGCTCGTCCTTGATCACGACGGCGTTGCCCAGCCCGGAGTAGCTGTTGTTGAGCTTGACCATCAGCTTGGACCTGGGGCTCAGCGCGCGGGCCGCGTGCTCCACCTCGGTCAGCGACCGCAGGTCGGCGAAGCCCCGGGCCATCGGCACCCCCGCCTCCTCGGCGATCATGCGTCCGCCGCTCTTGGACCCGAGGTGGGCCAGCGAGGTGGCCGGGCCGTAGATCGGCAGGCCGAGGATCTCGGCGAGCCGCTCCTCGGCCTCACTGACCACGAACGGCACCATCCAGGCGCCCGCCGTACGGCCGAGCGCCGCGCGGATCCGCGCGATGACATCCGGGCGGTGCAGCAGCGACATGGTGAGCGGCCCCGTGCGCGGCTCGTCCAAACTGATCATTTGCAGGCGGGTGCGCGCCTCGTCGGGGTCGTCGAGGAAGCCCAGGTAGTAGTCCACGATCGCGGTGTCCACCGGAACGGAGGACAGGTAGACGACTTCGACGTCCGGCTGCCTGAGGGTGAGCAGGAGGAACAGCAGCCGCTCCTCGTAGCACAGGGCGCCGGTGATCCTGCGCAGCTCGTCCTGGGGAAGCGAGAGTGACGGGATGACCACCAGGGTCCCCTCGTTCGGTTCGAAGATGCTTAATCTGGAATGCTTCTCCCCGAACGGGATATTAGTGATCATATGCGGAGTGAAGCACGCATTCTTCCGGTTTGCATCACTCCCTCGGGTTCGATGACTGGCACCTGAGGTCACGTAAATTGCCAGGTCGCCGATGTTTCAACAGGGCCGGAAGCGGCCATCGCCGCCGCGGCGCCACCCGGTACGGCTACCACCCCTAGCCCATCCGGGCCATCGCCTCTGGTCCGTGTGGGTCAGGAGTCACAGGAGTAGGGGATGGGACGGCAAAACATTTGGCTCAGATGTCGGCGAGGGGCCGTGGAGGAGAGATAAAGTCGATGTCATCGTCAGCACGCCCGGTGGCCTCACACTGGTCCGCCGCTCCTGTGCCGACGGTTCATCAGTCGCACTGGCGTGGCCCATGTCACCCACCCCGGCCCATCGGTGCGGCGATCACTTTTTTTCGGGCTGTCTCATGGATCACGTGATTCTGGGCAGTGGCACGGTGCGTCGAGGATTCAGGCCGCTGGCGCGGATAGGACGGTGACCAATGCGGGGGCGTAATTTTCGGGGAGAACTCGACACGTTCCTCGCCGGGCGTGAGCAGGAACTGATCGACTTCCGTCGTGACCTGCACATGCACCCCGAGCTCGCGTTCGCCGAATACCGCACGACGCAGCGCGTCGCCGACCGCCTGACGGCCGCCGGTCTCGTGCCCTCGATCCTGCCGCGTGGCACCGGCCTGATCTGCGAGGTCGGCAGCGGTGACGGGCCGACCGTGGCGCTGCGGGCCGACATCGACGCGCTGCCCGTGCCGGACGAGAAGGACGTGCCCTACAGCTCCACCGTCCCCGGCGTCTGCCACGCCTGCGGTCACGACGTGCACACCACCATCCTGGTCGGCACCGCGCTCTTCCTCGCCCAGCAGGCGGCGGCCGGGCTGCTGCCCGGCCGGGTCCGGCTGATCTTCCAGCCCGCCGAGGAGCTTCCCGGCGGGGCGCTGGAGGTCATGGCCTCGGGCGGCATCAGCGGCGTCGACCGGATCTTCGGCCTGCACTGCGACCCCCGGGTGGACGTCGGCAAGGTGGGCCTGAAGACCGGGCCGATCACCTCCGCCTGCGACAGGGTCTCGATCCGGGTGAGCGGCCCCGGCGGGCACACCGCCCGGCCCCATCTCACCGCCGATCTGGTCTTCGCCCTCGCCAAGATCCTCACGGAGCTGCCGGCCGGGCTCTCGCGCCGGGTGGACCCGCGCTCGTCGCTGAGCCTGGTCTGGGGCCGGGTCGAGGCGGGCTCGGTGGCCAACGCGATCCCGGACGACGGGGTCGCCGAGGGCACCGTGCGCTGCCTGGACGAGGATGCCTGGCACGCGGCCCCCGACCTGATCAAGGAGCTGCTCGACTCGGTCGCGGGTGCCTACGGCGTCGAGGCCCGGATGGACTACGCCCGCGGCGTGCCGCCGGTGGTCAACGACGAGGTCAGCGTGCAGATGCTGACCGAGGCCGCGGTGGGCGTGCTCGGTGAGGGTGCTCCCGTGCCGACGCAGCAGAGCCTCGGCGGCGAGGACTTCGGCTGGTACCTGGAGTCCATCCCCGGGGCCTATGCCCGGCTGGGCACCCGCAAGCCGGGCTCGGTCCACCTGGCCGACATCCACCAGGGCACCTTCGACGTGGACGAGACCTGCATCGGCACCGGCGTGCGGTTCCTGGCGGCGACCGCGCTGACCGCTCTCTGGGAGGGGCGGCGTCTCAGCTCGCCCGAACCGGTCGCGGGCATCGCGATGCTCTGAAGGGTCGGAGCCCGGACGGCTCCGACCCGAGGACGGACGCCAGGCGTCGCGGCGGTTCGAGTTTCGGCTCTGTGCTCAAGCACCGGCAATACCAGAGTCATTATGGTAATTGGATAAGCAAGGGGCAGACGGCGAGTGCGCGTTGCTCCTTCAACGGCCGGGCGGACGTCGTCAATACCAAGCATGAGATCGTTTGGCATAACCGCAGCCTTAATGGAATGCAGGGTTCAGCCCGATCTTTCGCGCTGTTCCGTGTCACGCCGCGGCCTCCGCGGCACCTTCGGTATGCGATGGGCCGGGCTCCGGTCCGATGACGAGGGGACGGGAGTCGCACTCTCCGTCCGCAGGGCCCCGGCACGTCAGGGATCCATCCCGGTCCGCACGTCAAACGTGTGAGCGGGCGCGGAGGCCGAGCCGAGGCGATCGGGGGATCCGGCCGCGGCGCCACGCGGGGGCCACCTCGGAGAGTCGGGCGGAACGACAATTCGCCGGGGTCTTGCTCCGCTCCCGGAATGGATCGCGAATGTGCGGCGTGGTCGGTCCGGAAGGGCCGTGTTGCTCCGCGGGGTGCCGCGAGAAACGGGAGATGTCAAATGTTCTCAGTGGTTAATCGGGCGCTTTCGGCGGCGGCGGTCGCGGTGGTCGGCTGCCGGCTCGGATGGGATTTGCAAGTCCTTGGAGCGTAAAGACGCCGCTCCGGTTTCTCCCGCCGGGGCGCCATCGGTGATCGGCCGGTCCGTTCATCCGCCTCACGCACCGTGTCGGCCCGTGCGCGCCGACGGTCCCAAGAGAAGATCGTTTGTGATCGATCGCCGTACTGTGACAGCGGTCGACGCTACCGACGGGTAGGATCGGTCGCCCTCGTGTGTCACAAGGTGGCCTGAGCTGCATAACAGACCTGTTTCAGACCCATGTGCTGGTTTGGTCAACTCTGGTCGACCAACTATCTTCCGTGCAGGGTTGCCGTGCGTCTCTTCGCGCGTGCACTGAAACGCGAAGGGGGTCCATCTTGCTTCAGAACCGATTCGGCAAGCTGGCGGCGACGGCACTGACGGGCAGCATGCTCATGGGAGCCGCGGCGTGTGGTGGAAGCGAGCCGGCCACGACGGCCAAGCCGAGCGAGGGCGCCAGCAGTGCCGCCCCCGCCGCGGCGGGCGCGAAGGTCGGTCTCGCCTATGACATCGGCGGCCGTGGCGACCAGTCGTTCAACGACGCCGCCGCCGCCGGCCTGGACAAGGCCAAGCCCGAGCTCGGCCTGGCCGAGGCCAAGGAGATCGAGGCCAGCAACGGCGAGACCGAGGCGGCCAAGGAGGAGCGGCTGCGCCTGCTCGCCTCCGGCGGCTACAACCCGATCGTCGCCATCGGCTTCGCCTACTCCGGGCCGGTGAAGAAGGTCGCCGCCGAGTTCCCGGACGTCAAGTTCGCGATCGTCGACGACGCCGCCGCGACGGGCGCCAACATCTCCAATCTGCTCTTCGCCGAGCACGAGGGCTCCTTCCTCATCGGCGCCGCCGCGGCGCTGAAGTCGAAGAAGAACCACGTGGGCTTCGTCGGCGGCGTCGAGGTCCCCCTGATCAAGAAGTTCGAGGCGGGGTTCGTCGCCGGGGCCAAGGCCGTCAAGGCCGACGTCAAGATCGACGTGAACTACCTGAGCCAGCCGCCGGAGTTCAGCGGCTTCAACGACCCGGCCAAGGGCAAGACGGCGGCCACGGGCATGTTCGACGCGGGCGCCGACGTGGTCTACCACGCCGCCGGCGGCTCCGGCGGCGGCGTGTTCGAGGCCGCGAAGGCCGCCAAGGGCCTGGCCATCGGTGTCGACTCCGACCAGGCCAAGACCGCGGCCGCCGACGTGCAGAGCGTGATCGTGACCTCCATGATCAAGAAGGTCGACGTCGCCGTCTTCGACTTCCTGAAGAGCTTCAGCACCGGTGCGGTGAAGGCCGGCCCCCAGGTCTACGACCTCAAGGCCGGAGGCGTCGACTACTCCACCACCGGTGGCCAGGTCGACGACATCAAGGCCAAGCTCGACGAGTACAAGCAGAAGATCATTTCCGGCGAGATCACCGTGCCGGACAAGACCTCCTGAGCTGGTACTAATGAAGGGCCCGGCGGACAATTCCCCGGGCCCTTCGGTCAACTTTCCCCATCACGTTCCGTAATCAGGGCCACCTGTGCGGAGGAGGCCGTCATCAGCACCTCGACCCCGGCCGTCGAACTCGAGGGGATCACGAAACGATTCCCCGGCGTCGTGGCCAACCGCGACATCTCCCTATCTGTGCAGCAGGGGCACGTGCATGCCGTCGTCGGCGAGAACGGCGCGGGCAAGTCCACCCTCATGAAGATCTTGTACGGCATGCAGCGTCCCGACGAGGGCGAGATCCGCGTCAACGGAACGGTCACAAGCTTTCGAACCCCGGCGGACGCGATCGCGGCAGGCGTCGGCATGGTCCACCAGCACTTCATGCTGGCCGACAACCTCACCGTGCTGGAGAACGTGATTCTCGGCAGCGAGCCTCGCAGCGGCGGGGTCGCGATCAACTTCGGTGCCGCCCGCAAGAAGATCAGGCAGATCTCCGACTCCTACGGTCTCGGCGTCGACCCCGACGCCACGGTCGAGGACCTGGGCGTCGGCGCCCGGCAGCGGGTGGAGATCCTGAAGGTCCTCTACCGCGGCGCCCGGATCCTCATCCTCGACGAGCCGACCGCCGTGCTCGTGCCGCAGGAGGTCGACGAGCTCTTCGACAACCTGCGCGAGCTGGTCCGCGAGGGCCTCACGATCATCTTCATCTCGCACAAGCTGGACGAGGTGCTCGCGGTCGCAGACGCCATCACCGTCATCCGGCGCGGCACGACCGTGGCCAGCGTGTCCCCCCGGGGCGTGACCGCCAGGCAACTGGCCGAGCTCATGGTCGGCAGCGAGCTGCCCAGCCCGGAGACCCGCGAGTCCACGGTCACCGACGTGGTGGCGCTGTCGGTGCGCGGCCTGGCCGTCCACTCGGCGGAGGACCGCTGCATCGTGGACGACGTCAGTTTCGAGATCCGCAGGGGCGAGGTGCTCGGCATCGCCGGTGTCGAGGGCAACGGCCAGGCCGAGCTGGTCGAGGCCATCATGGGCATGCGCGCCGCCGAGGGTGAGATCCGCCTCAGCGAGCACGACATCTCCGCGTGGTCGACGCTGCGCCGCCGCGAGGCCGGCATCGGCTACATCCCCGAGGACCGCCACCGGCACGGCCTGCTGCTTGAGGCCCCGCTCTGGGAGAACCGGATCCTCGGCCACCAGACGCGGCGGCCCAACGTCAAGGGCCCCTGGATCGACCGCGCGGGCGCCCGCAAGGACACTCAGCGCATCGTCGAGGAGTACGACGTCCGGACGCCCGGCATCGACGTGGACGCCGCGGCCCTGTCCGGCGGCAACCAGCAGAAGCTGATCGTCGGCCGCGAGATGAGCGGGGAGCCCGCCTTCCTGATCGCCTCCCACCCGACGCGCGGTGTGGACGTCGGTGCCCAGGCCGCGATCTGGGACCACCTGCGGGCCGCCCGCGCCGCGGGCCTGGCCGTACTGCTGATCTCGGCGGATCTGGACGAGCTCATCGGCCTGTCGGACACACTGAAGGTGATTCTGCGCGGTCGCATCGTCGCGGACGTGGACCCGCGGACGGTGACGCCCGAGCAGCTCGGGTCGGCCATGACCGGTGCTGGAGAGGCGGCATGAACATCCACGCAGCTCATGGAGCGAGCGCGTTGCCCGCGTACGCGGCAACGACGGCCCGGGTGATCGCATGAGCCCCGCGGAGTCGAGCTTCGCCGACCGGCTGCTCGGCCGGGTCCGGCTCGGCGGCCTGCTCTCGCTCGCCGCGCCGCTCCTCGCCATCGTGTTCGCCGGGCTGGTCACCTCGATCGTCCTGCTGGTCACGGGTGACCCGCCCCTGGAGACGCTGGGCACCATGGTCGACTACGGCGTGCAGCCGCGCTCGATCGTGTTGACCCTGAACTCCGCGACGACCTACTACCTGTCCGCGCTGGCGGTGGCGATCGGGTTCCGGATGAACCTGTTCAACATCGGCGTCGACGGCCAGTACCGCCTGGCGGCGCTCGTCGCGGCGGCCGTGGGCGGTGCGGTCGTCCTGCCCGCCCCGCTGCACATCGCCCTCGTCATCTTCGTCGCCATGGTGGTCGGCGCGGGATGGGCGTCCATCGCGGGCCTGCTCAGGGTCAAGCGCGGCGTCAGCGAGGTCATCTCCACGATCATGCTGAACGCCATCGCCACCGCACTCGGTGCCTGGCTGCTCCACAAGGATCGTTTCGCGGTCGAGGTCTCGGGCAGCAACAACATCGGCACCAAGCCGATCGCCGAGTCCGGCAGGGTGCCCGGCATGGCGATCATCCCCGGCACCGAAGCCAAGGTGTTCGGTCTCATCGTCCTGGCGATCGTCATGGGGATCCTGTACTACGTGCTGCTCAACCGGACCCGCTTCGGCTTCGAGCTGCGCGCCACCGGCCGCTCCGAGTCGGCCGCGGTGGCCAGCGGTGTCAACGTCAAGAAGATGATCCTCCTCGCGATGATCCTGTCCGGCGCGATGGCGGGCCTGGTCGGCATGCCCCAGTTGCTCGGCGCCTCCTACAGCTACAGCCTGGACTTCCCCACGGGGCTGGGCTTCACCGGCATCGCGATCGCGCTGCTCGGCCGTAACCATCCCGTCGGCATCGCCTTCGGCGCCCTGCTGTGGGCCTTCCTCGACACCTCGTCGGGCATCCTGCAGCTGCACGAGATCTCCCCGGAGATCGTCATCATCATGCAGGGCACGATCGTGCTCTCGGTCATCATCGCCTACGAACTGGTTCACCGTTACCGCGTCGCAGCCGGGCAACGCCGGGCGAGCAAGGAACTGGCGAGCGGGACCCCGGCCCAGGCTGAAGGAGCGTCAGCATGAGCGAAGGCGCGCAGCGAGCCCGCCGGAGCAAGTGGAGCGGGTCGCGAGGTACGAACGTGCCGTGTGAGGAGCAAGAAGCGGTGAGCGACCAGTGAGCGCTGTGACCCTGGCGGAGGCTCCGCTGGAGGAGCCTACGAAGCCCGTCAAGTTCAAGCTCACCTGGCAGGTCCTCCTGCTCGCCCTGGGCGGGCTCGTCGTCCTGCTGTCCTTCGCCCGGGCCGTCACCGGCGCCGTCGACCTCACCTCGGCGGGTGCGATCAACGCGGCCGTCGCGCTGGCCGTACCGATCGGCCTGGCCGGGCTCGGCGGACTGTGGGCCGAACGGGCCGGCGTGGTCAACATCGGCCTTGAAGGCATGATGATCCTGGGCACCTGGTTCGGCGCCTGGGGGGCGATCCACTTCGCCAACCCCTGGGCGGGCGTCATCGCAGGTGCGATCGGTGGGGCCCTCGGTGGCCTGCTGCACGCGATCGCCACGGTGACGTTCGGGGTGGACCACATCATCTCCGGCGTCGCGATCAACATCCTGGGCCTGGGCGTCACCCAGTTCCTGTCCAAGGTCACCTTCGCCGAGATGCCGGGCGGCGGCGACTCCCAGTCACCTCCCGTGCCCAAGCCGGGCACCGTGAGCCTGCCGGGGATCGGAGATCCGCTGGCCACGCTGGAGGCCAAGCAGTGGTTCCTGCTGTCCGACGTGGCGGGCATCCTGCGGGGCCTGACGACGAACGTCTCGCTCTTCACCATTCTGGCGATCCTGCTGATCCCGCTGACGTTCTACGTGCTCTGGCGCACGGCGTTCGGCCTGCGGCTGCGCTCCTGCGGCGAGCGCCCGGTGGCGGCGGAGTCGCTGGGCGTCAACGTGTACTACTACAAGTACGTCGCGGTGATCGTCTCCGGCGCCTTCGCCGGCCTCGGCGGCGCGTTCCTGTCCCTGGTGGCCGCCAGCGCCTACCGCGAGGGGCAGACCGGTGGTCGCGGCTTCATCGGCCTCGCCGCCATGATCTTCGGTAACTGGCGGCCGGGCGGACTGGCGGCCGGTGCGACGCTGTTCGGCTACACCGACGCGCTCCAGCTCCGCCGGGGCGGTGAGTCGGTGCACGCGCTGCTGCTGGTGGTGGCTGTTCTGATCGCCGGCGTGGCGGTCTACCAGCTCGTCAGGCAGAACCGCGCCAGGGCGGCCCTGATCACCGGTGTCGCGGCGATCGCGGTGTTCGTCATGTTCGCCATGACCGACACCATCCCACCCCAGTTCACCTCCGTCACCCCGCACATCACCACGCTGCTGGTGCTGTCCTTGGCGGCTCAGCGGCTCCGCCCGCCCGCCGCCAACGGTGTGTCGTACCGCAGGGGGCAGGCGAAGTGATCACATCGAGCAAGACGAGGGACACGTCGTCCGCGGCGCGTCCGCGAGCGGAACGGACCGGATGAACATCGACTGGGCAGCCCTCAAGGCGGAGGCCGTACGGGCCATGGCGAACGCCTACGCCCCCTACTCCAAGTTCCCCGTCGGCGCCGCCGCGCTGGTGGACGACGGCCGGATCGTGTCCGGCTGCAACGTGGAGAACGCCTCCTACGGCGTCGGGCTGTGCGCGGAGTGCGGGCTGGTGTCCGCGCTGCAGGCCACCGGCGGCGGCCGGCTGGTCGCCTTCACCTGCGTGGACGGGCACGAGGAGCTGCTCATGCCGTGCGGGCGGTGCCGCCAGCTCCTGTACGAGTTCGGCGGTGCCGGGCTGCTCGTGGAGACCGTGGACGGTCCCAAGCCGATGGCGGAGATCCTGCCGTACGCCTTCGGGCCCGAAGATCTGAGCCGGGGGGCTTGAGCATGGACGCGATCGACGTCATCGTCACCAAGCGGGACGGCCGGGAGCTGTCCGTCGAGCAGATCGACTGGGTGATCGACGCCTACACCAAGGGTGTCGTCGCCGACGAGCAGATGTCCTCCCTTGCGATGGCGATCCTGCTCAACGGCATGACCCGGCGGGAGATCGGCGAGTGGACCCAGGCCATGATCCGGTCCGGGGCCCGGATGGACTGGTCGGCGCTGCCCGGCCGTACCACCGACAAGCACTCCACCGGCGGTGTCGGCGACAAGATCACGCTGCCGCTGGCCCCGCTGGTCGCCGCGTGCGGCGGCTACGTGCCCCAGCTCTCCGGCCGGGGACTCGGCCACACCGGCGGCACCCTGGACAAACTGGAGTCCATTCCGGGCTGGCGGGCGTCCCTGTCCAACCAGGAGATGCTCGACGTGCTCGGCGAGGCCGGCGCGGTCATCTGCGCGGCGGGTGACGGGCTGGCCCCGGCCGACAAGAAGCTCTACGCGCTGCGCGACGTCACCGGCACCGTCGAGTCGATCCCGCTGATCGCCTCCTCGATCATGTCGAAGAAGATCGCGGAGGGCACCGGGGCGCTGGTGCTGGACGTCAAGGTCGGCTCCGGGGCCTTCATGAAGACCGTGGAGCGGGCCCGCGAGCTGGCCACGACCATGGTCGAGCTGGGCACCGACGCCGGTGTCGAGACCGTCGCGCTGCTCACCGCCATGGACCGGCCGCTGGGCCGCGCCGTGGGCAACGCCCTGGAGGTCGCCGAGTCCGTCGAGGTGCTCGCCGGCGGCGGGCCCGACGACGTGGTCGAGCTGACCGTACGGCTGGCGCGCGAGATGCTGCAGGCCGCGGGCCTGTCCGGGGGCAAGGACCCGGAGCAGGCGCTGAAGGACGGTTCGGCGATGGACGTCTGGCGCCGGATGATCAGCGCGCAGGGCGGCGACCCGGATGCCCTGCTGCCGAAGGCCGCCGAGACCCTGGAGATCACCGCGCCCTCGTCCGGGGTGCTGGCCGGACTCGACGCGTACGGCGTGGGCCTGGCCGCCTGGCGGCTCGGCGCGGGCCGGGAGCGCAAGGAGGACCCGGTGTCCTTCGGCGCGGGCATCATGCTGCACGCCAGGCCGGGCGACCTGGTCCGCGAGGGGCAGCCGCTGATGACCCTGCACGCCGACGAGACGTCCCGCTTCGAGCGGGCGCTCGCCGCACTGGAGGGCGCCTACGTGATCGGCGAGACCGCCGACCCCGGCCTGCTCCCGCTGGTGATCGACCGCATCACCGCCTGAGCGTCACCCGACGGACCGCCTCCCCGCCCGGCAGGGCCGGGAGGCGGCGCTGTCCGCGGGGCTGAACGGTCCGCAGACGGGTCCGGGTGCCGGTGGCGCAGTCTGGGGCGGCTGAGCCTGTCCGGACGGGGGAGACGGCCTCACGGGGTTATCCCGGGGCGTCCTGGCGCCCGCCCGGGGGCGGCGCGCTCGGCCGGCGGGGCGTTCAGGCTTGGGCGGCGGGGCGTTCAGGCTTGGGCGGCGGCGCGCCCGGACCGTGTGGACTGCTCGCACCGTGTGGGCTGCCCGGAGCGTGTGGGCTGTCCGGGCTCGAAGATGTCCGCCAGCACGGTGCGGTGGGTGGACAGCGCCGCCGCGTGACGCTCGCGGCCCTCATCGGTGATGAGCACGAAGACGCCCCGCCGGTCGTCCTCGCACATTCCCCGGCAGACCAGTCCCGACTTCTCCAGGCGGGCGATCAGCCGCGAGCAGGCACTCTGGCTCAGGTGGACCGCGTCGGCCACCTCCTGGACCCGGTATCTCTCCCGGCCGCCCTCGACCATCCGCTCCAGGACCTCGAACTCGCTCATCCCGAGCTGGTGTCTCTCGGAGAGCTCACGCTCCAGCGCGCAGGCGGCCGCGGCATGTTTGGCCAGCACATCTCGCCACGCGCGGACGGCGTACTCCTCGCTCATGCCGCGGATCTTACCATGCGTGAACATTAAATGCATGGGAATTAAATTCGGTTGCATTAAATGCATCTGCATGTAGTGTTGGCCGACATGATCCCCTCCTCCAACGACGGGCGCTGGGACGCGCGCCTCTGGGCCGCGCTCACGGTGCTCTGCGCTGTCGTGTTCCTCGACGCTCTCGACGTCTCGATGGTGGGTGTCGCCCTGCCGTCCATCCAGGCGGACCTCGGGCTGTCCACCTCCTCGCTGCAGTGGGTGGTCAGCGGCTACGTGCTCGGATACGGCGGACTGCTCCTGCTCGGGGGCCGCACCGCCGACCTGCTCGGGCGACGCAGGGTATTCCTGGTCGCGCTGGCGGTCTTCGCCGTGGCCTCTCTGCTCGGCGGCCTGGTCAGCGACGGCACGCTGCTGATCGCCGCCCGCTTCGTCAAGGGAATCAGCGCCGCCTTCACCGCCCCCGCCGCGCTGTCCATCATCACCACGACCTTCGCCGAGGGCCCGGCCCGCAACAGGGCCCTCAGCATCTTCACCGCCTCCGGCGCCAGCGGCTTCTCCCTGGGCCTGGTCATCTCGGGATTCCTGACCGAGCTCGGCTGGCGCTGGACGTTCCTCATGCCGGTCCCCGTCGCGATCATCGCCCTGGTCGCGGCCCTGAAGTTCCTGCCCAAGCGCCGCGAGGAGAGGGCCGAGGGCGGCTACGACCTCATCGGCGCGACGACCATCACCGGCTCGATGCTGCTGCTGGTGTTCGCCGTGGTGGAGGCCCCCGAGGTGGGCTGGGGGTCGGTCCGCACGATCGCCACCCTGGCCGCCGCCGTGGCCCTGCTGGTCGTGTTCGTGCTGGCCGAGCAGAGGGTCAAGCACCCGCTGGTACGGCTCGGCATCCTGCGCTCGGGGCCGATCGTCCGGGCCAACCTCGGCCTGGTGATCCTGTTCGGCTCCTACGTCGGCTTCCAGTTCGTGGCCATGCAGTACTTCCAGAACTTCCTGCACTGGTCGGCGCTGGAGACCGCCCTGGCGTTCCTGCCCGCCGGGCTGCTGGTGGCCGTGACGTCCACCAAGATGGGCAGCCTGGCCGACCGGTTCGGCACCGCCAGGCTGATCGTGATCGGCTCGGCCGCGCTGGCCGCCGGATACGCCTTCTTCCTGCGGCTGGACGGCGCCCCCAGCCTGGCCACCCTCATCATCCCCGGCATGGTCCTGCTGGGCATCGCCTTCGCCCTGTCCTTCCCGTCACTGAACATCCAGGCCACCAACGGCGTCGCGGACGACGAGCAGGGGCTGGCCTCCGGCCTGCTCAACACCTCCGGGCAGGTCGGCGGCGCGGTCGTGCTGGCCGTCGTGACGGCGGTGCTCACCTCGACCACGAGCGCCGACCCGATCGACGGCTTCCGCGCCGCGATCACGGTCTCCGGCATCCTCGGCCTGGTCGGCCTGGTGATCGCCCTCACCGGTCTCCGCCGTCCCCGTACGGCCGTCGCCATCGAGGACGAGAAGGTGCTGGAGACCGTCTGACAGCACTCGCGCCGCCTGCGGGGCCCTGGGCTCCGGGGGAGGCGCGAGTCATGCCGCCGCTGGGCACCGGGGTTCCAGCGGCGGCGCCTCCGTGTCCGGAGGCGGGTCGCCGCCGGCCAGGCCGGACGGCAGGGGCGCCGCGGCACCGCCCGTCCCGGCGTCCGCCTGCCGCCATGACTCCTGACTCGCACCGTGACACGACGTCACGATCCGGCCATGGCGGATGTGACCGCCGGAGTGAACCTCTCCGAAGTGCTGGGCATCTAATGCGGTAGGAGGATCACCATGAACCGCATCGTCGTGCCCCGCACCCTCGTCCCTCTCGCGCTCGTCCCCCTCGCCCTGCTGGCCGGCTGCGGCTCCGTCACGCAGTCCGCGACCCCGTCCTCCGCCACGCCGGGGGCCGCGGTCACGGCGAGCGCGCCGATCTCCTCACCCCCCGTCTCCTCGCCCTCCGTCTCCTCGAAGGCCGGGCTCAAGCCGCCGACGAGCACCAAGGAGATCGAGGTCGAACACGCCGTCGACGAGCCGCCGACCGTCACCGGGGTGCGCTTCGCCGAGCACGGAGGATTCGACCGGGTGGTGATCGACCTGAAGGGCGGCCTGCCGGGATACAGCGTGCGATGGGTGCCCGAGCTCGTCCAGGACGGGTCGGGCGAGCCGATCGACGTCCGGGGCGGGGCCTACCTCCAGGTGTCGATGCACCCGGCCGGCGCGCACACCCAGTCGGGCAGCCCGACCTGGACGGGCGGGCCGATCTTCCAGGCCGCGCTGGGCAACGTGCGGAACGTGGTCAAGACGGGTGACTTCGAGGCCGTGGTCGGCGTGGGCATCGTCCTCGACCACAAGGCGGCCTTCCGGGTGATCGAACAGAAGAAACCGGACCGGCTGGTCATCGATGTCGCGCACTGAGAGCGATGACAGACTGGCCTGATGGTACGCAAAATCGACAGCGCGACGCGGATCCCGGTCCCGGGCGGCAAGATGATCGACGAGTACGTCGGCAGGGTCAACAGCGACGACAGCCGGATCTCGATCGCGCACATGAAGGCTCCGGCCGGGTGGGACGAGCCGGCCCAGAGGCCGGAGTTCGGCGAATACACGCTGGTGCTCAAGGGGACGGTCGTCGTGGAGCACGAGGGAGGCACGACCGAGGTCAACGCCGGGCAGGCGTTCGTGAGCGAGCCGGGGGAGAAGATCCGCTACAGCTGCGGCCCCGAGGGCGCCGAGTACGTCGCCGTCTGCCTTCCCGCCTTCTCCCCCGACTCCGTCAACCGCGACGACGGATGACCGCCGGTTCCGTCGACCGCGACGGGCGGCCGCGCGGCCCCCGCACCGCCGTCCGTCAACCGCGTCCACGGCCGCGCGGTCCCCGCACCGCCGTGGACGCGGGGGCCTCCCGCCTCCGCCGAGGCCCTCATCGGCACCGGGTGAAGCCGCGCCGAACATCGCACGGCCGGGACACGGCCATGCATGCTCGCAAGATCGGTGATTAGGTACCCGACGGTAAGGTGATGAAATGAGTCAGCTACCCACCCTTGAGGAGATACGCCGGGCTCCGAAGGTGTTGCTCCACGATCACCTTGACGGTGGCCTGCGACCCGAGACCATCGTCGAGCTGGCCGCCGGATCGGGCTACGACCGGCTGCCCACGACCGACGTGGACGGCCTGCGGACCTGGTTCCGGGAGGCCTCCGACTCCGGTTCGCTGGAGCGCTATCTCGAGACCTTCGACCACACGGTCGGCGTCATGCAGACCCGAGAGTCGCTGGTCCGGGTCGCCGCCGAGTGCGCCGAGGACCTGGCCGCCGACGGCGTCGTCTACGCGGAGGTGCGCTACGCGCCCGAGCAGCACACCTCCGCCGGCCTCAGCCTCGAAGAGGTCATCGAGGCCGTGCAGGAGGGGTTCAGGGCCGGATCCGAGGGCCGCGGGATCCGGGTGGGCACGCTGCTCACCGCGATGCGCCACCAGGCCAGGTCCAGGGAGATCGCCGAGCTCGCGGTCCGCTACCGCGACGTCGGCGTGGCGGGCTTCGACATCGCCGGGGCCGAGGCGGGCTACCCTCCCACGCGCCACCTCGACGCCTTCGAATACCTCCAGCGCGAGAACGCCCACTTCACCATCCACGCCGGCGAGGCCTTCGGCCTGCCGTCGATCTGGCAGGCGATCCAGTGGTGCGGCGCCGACCGTCTCGGCCACGGCGTCCGGATCATCGACGACATCACGGTGTCCGGCGAGGGGGAGGCCAAGCTCGGCCGCCTCGCGGCCTACGTCCGCGACAAGCGCATCCCGCTGGAGATGTGCCCGACCTCCAACCTGCAGACCGGCGCCGCGACCTCCATCGCCGAGCACCCGATCGGCCTGCTCCGCCGGCTGAACTTCCGGGTCACGGTCAACACCGACAACCGGCTGATGAGCGGGACCTCCGTCTCGGAGGAGTTCGCCAAGCTGTCGGAGGCCTTCGGCTACGGCTGGGACGACATGCAGTGGTTCACGATCAATGCCATGAAGTCGGCGTTCCTGCCGTTCGACGAGCGCCTGGCGCTCATCAACGGTGTCATCAAGCCCGGATTCGCGCGCCTCAAGTGGCAGGCGTGACCGGGTCCGCACGCTGGAGGTAGTTGATGAAGCAGGTGTTCCGGTCGAGGACCGCCCTGGTCCTCGGCTGGATCTGGATGGCGTTCGCCGCGTTCAACGCGGTGGATCTGATCGTCCGCTACAGCGGGCCGTCCTCGCTGGTCGCCGCCGCGGTGCTGGGGGTGCTGACCGCGCTGGTCTTCATCGCCTGCCTGCGTCCGGCGGTCATCCTGACCGAGGACGGCGTGCTGGTCCGCAATCCGCTCAGGAACGCCTCCGTGCCGTTGGCCGGGGTGGACGAGGTCGTGGTCTCCCACTCGATCAAGATCACATCCGGCGGAGAGAGCGTCCGCTGCTGGACGCCGCAGACCTCGGCCCGCGAGCGGGCGGCGGCCGTACGGCGGGGGACCTCCGCGAACACCGGTAGCCGTCACAAGACCGAGCCGACGCGCTCGAAGGGGGAGCAGGCGGCGGCCGAGGCGCTGGCGGGCAAGACCCACGCCGACTGGGTGGCCGAGCAGATCACCGAGCGGGCCGAGGCGGCGAAGCGGGCGGCCGTCCGGAACGCCGGGCGCGTGACCGCCGAGTCCGCCGACGGCACGGGAACGCGGGCCGCCGAGTCCGCCGGCCCCGCCGCCATGAAGGTCACCTGGGCGCCGAGCGCCCTGGCGGCGCTGCTGGCCGCGGCCGTCCTGGTGATCGCCGCGATCCTCGCCTGATCACGGTGTCCGGGACCGGCCCCGCCGGACGGGGCCGGTCCTCACGCGCCCGGCGGAGGGCGCCAGGCGTCGAGCAACCGCTCCGGAGTGATCTCCTCGACGCCCTCAGCCGTGACACCGCTCCGCGAAACGGCGAACAGCGGGCTCGAGGTGTCGGCGCCCGGCAGTCTGGAACGGTGGACGATCAGCTCGCTCAGGTCGTGCCGGTCGAACGGCCGGTTCTCCAGCCATTTGATCGAGCCGACCATAGTGATCTTCTTGGCGATCGGCTCACGGTCCGCCCCTACGATGTCGATCTCCGGATCATTCGTGCGGGTCCAGTAGCCGCCGATGGCGCAGGTCTCCTCCGGCAGCCCGTCCATGCGCCGGAGCGATTCCCGGATCACCGGTTCGACGGCCGTTCCACGCCATGATGTCCATGATCGGTGAAATCGGTCGAGGACCAGGTCGCCCCGGTCCCGTTCGATCTCAGGGAGCCAGGGGCCGACGAAAGTGAGCCAGAAACGCAGATGCGTGTCCGCGATGTGATATCTGGTCTCACGCGAGGGCCGAGTGGACAGTGGGAGTTCGGGGACGACCAGTCGTTTTTCGACCAAGAACTGCAACGCGCGATTGAGCGAGGCTCTGGGGATGCCCGGGGTCGCGCGGTCTATCGAAGCGTGGGTGCGCTGCCCCGAGCCGATGGCACTCAACACGGTCCGGGCCTGGGCGTCGGGCGGCAGTTCGGCGGCAAGAGCACGTTCACCGCTGATCACCAGAGATGAGGTGGAATCCGTCAGGGCCTCCTGTAGATACTCCTGAACGGAGAGTCCCGGCTGCCATTCCTCGCAGATCATCGGCAGGCCGCCGGACACCAGATGGGCGTCGAAGGCGTCCGCCGGGGGCAACTCCAGCTTTTCGGCCACGTCCGCCGGCGTGAGCGGCCTGACCACCATCTCGGTGGCTCGCATGTAGAAGGGTCTGTCGTACCGGTTGATCGCCTCCATCATCGACAGGTCCGAGCCGATGAGGATGAGCAGCACCGGACGGTGGGAGAACTCCCGGTCGAACAGCACCTGCAGGACACTCTCGAGGTCAGGGCTGCTTGCGATCAGGTAGGGAAGCTCGTCGAGAACCACGATGCTCGGCGAGTCCTGGGGAAGAGCGGCCACCAGGAGGCGTAACGCGGCATCCCAGGAGTCCGGTGACTGCCCGGCCATGAGCTGAGCTCCAGGGAGGTCGGATGCGGCGCCGGCGCTGAGGAATCTCTGAAGCTGCTGGCCCTCCGGTCCTCTGGCGGCGGAATAGAAGAGATGGGGGACGCCCGAACACCGGATGAACTCTTCCGCCAGGCGTGACTTGCCGACCCGGCGGCGGCCTCGCACCAGGATCGCTCGCCCCGGCCTTCCGACGCGTCCCCCAGCCTCGACCTTGTTCAGCAGCCGCCGAAGTTTGCCCAGTTCATGGGCTCTTCCGATGAAGCCGTCCATCGCTCTCCAATGGTCTCATCTGTGAGAGTCTCAAATTTGAGACTCTCACAGATGAGACCATCAGGCGTGAGAGTCTCATCGAAGCTTCTTGCGTGTGAGGGCCTCGGCGTCGGCCCTGTTTTCCGCGGAAGCGCGGAAAGGAGAGCCCCTCCCGGTGTCACAGGCCGAGGGCGGCGGAGAGGTCGGCCTTCAGGGCGTCGAGGTCCTGTACGGCCTGCGCCCGGGCGTCGGAGACCTCGCCCGTGACGGGGACGACGACCTCCAGGTAGCACTTGAGCTTGGGCTCGGTGCCCGAGGGGCGGACGACGACGCGGGCGCCGCCGGACAGGCGGTAGCGCAGGCCGTCGGTGGGCGGCAGGCCGGCCGAGCCCTCGCTCAGGTCGTCGGCGGACTCGACCTCGCGGCCCCCCAGCTTCACCGGAGGGGTGGCGCGCAGGCGGGCCATCGCACCGGTGATCAGGGACAGGTCGTCCACCCGGACCGAGAGCTGGGACGTGGCGTGCAGGCCGTAGCGGCGCGCCTGGTCGTCGAGGAGGTCGAGCAGGTTGCGGCCGTCGAGCTTGGCCTGGGCGGCCAGGCCGGCGACGGTCAGCGCCGCGCCGATGCCGTCCTTGTCGTGGACGGGCAGGCCCGAGTCCGCGCCGACGCTGTATCCCAGGGCCTCCTCGTAGCCGAAGACCAGCCCGTCCCCGGCCTTCATGATCCACTTGAAGCCGGTGAGGGTCTCGGCGTACCGCACGCCGTGCCCGGAGGCGATCTTGCCGAGCAGGGAGGAGGAGACGATCGTGGTGGCCACGAGACGCCCGTCGCCGGAAGTCTGCCTGATCACGTGCTCACCCAGGAGGGCGCCCACCTCGTCGCCGGTCAGCATCCGGTAGCCGCCCTCCGGCAGGGGAACGCCCACCGCGCAGCGGTCCGCGTCGGGGTCGTTGGCCAGCACGATGTCCGCGCCGACGCTCCGGGCGAGCTCCAGCGCCAGGTCCATCGCGCCCGGCTCCTCCGGGTTGGGGAAGGCGACGGTGGGGAAGTCCGGGTCCGGGGCGGCCTGGGCCTCGACGGTCGCGGGGACCTCGAAGCCCGCGGCCCGGAAGGCGCCGGCCAGCGTGGCGCCGCCCACCCCGTGCAGCGGGGTGTAGGCCACCCGCAGGCCGCGGGCGCCGCCGAGCGGGAGCGCGGTCACCGCCTCCAGGTAGGCGGCCACGACGTCGTCGCCCAGCGTGGCCCAGGCGGGGTCGTCGGGGGAGCCCAGGGGCAGGCCGGAGACCTGGCCGACGGCGTCGATGGCGGCGGAGATCTCCGAGTCGACCGGCGGCACGATCTGGGAGCCGTCGTTCCAGTAGACCTTGTAGCCGTTGTCCCGGGGCGGGTTGTGGCTGGCGGTGACGGTCACGCCCGCGTCGGCGCCGAGGTGGCGGACGGCGAATGCCAGTACCGGGGTGGGCAGCGGCCGGGGGAGGACGGAGGCGCGCAGCCCGGCGCCGGTGAGCACGGCGGCGGTGTCGTGGGCGAAGACGTCGGACTTGTGCCGGGCGTCGTAGCCGATCACGACGTGCCGCCCCGGGCCGAGGACCCGGGCGAGTCCGGCGGCGGCGCGCATGACGGTGACCCGGTTCATCCGGTTGGGCCCGGCGCCCAGCTCGCCTCGGAGACCGGCGGTGCCGAACTCCAGCTTGGCCCCGAACCGCTCGCGCAGCGCGTCCGCGTCGCCGCCGTCCAGCAGCGCCGTGAGCTCGGCGCGGGTCTCCGGGTCGGGGTCCTGGGCCAGCCAGGACCGTGCGAGCCGTACGAGATCGCTGCTCATCGAATCCCCTTGAGCGTGGAGACCCCGGGCTTCAGCCCCGGGGAGGAAGCACGGCACAGCGCCGTGCGAGACTTTCTCGAACACGTGTACGGCACCGGCCGCGCTGCGCGCCGCGCGATGATGTGCGCCATGGCCCAGCGCGTGAAGCGGGCGTTCACGTCCTCGGCTACAGCTTGCCGACGACCTTTGCCAGCAGGCCGCCCATGCGCGCGGCGGTGGCGCGGCCGACCTCCAGCACTTCCTCGTGGTTCAGCGGCTCGCCCACCAGTCCGGCGCCCGGGTTGGTGACCAGCGAGATGCCGAGCACGTCGGCGCCGCCCTCGCGGGCCGCGACGGCCTCCAGCACGGTGGACATGCCGACCATGTCGCCGCCGAGGATCCTGCACATGCGGACCTCGGCCGGGGTCTCGTAGGTCGGGCCGCGGAAGGCCACGTAGACGCCCTCGGCCATCGACGGCTCGATCTCGCGGACCAGGTCGCGCAGGCGCGGGGTGTAGACGTCGGTGAGGTCGACGAAGGTGGCCCCGGTGATCGGGTTGGCGCCGGTCAGGTTGATGTGGTCACTGATCAGCACCGCCTCGCCGACCTCCTGGGTCTCCGGCCGCAGGCCGCCGGCGGCGTTGGTCAGCACGATCGTGCCGGCCCCGGCCCTGATGGCGGTCCGCACCCCGTGCACGACCGGGTCCACGCCCCGGCCCTCGTAGAGGTGGGTGCGGCCCAGGAAGATCAGTGCGACCTTGCCCGACTCGGTCCGGACCGCGCGGACCCTGCCCGCGTGGCCGGCCACGGCGGGCGGCGCGAAACCGGGCAGGTCGGTCACCGGGATCTCGGAGATCGTCTCGCCGATCGCGTCGGCGGCCGGCACCCAGCCCGAACCCATCACCAGCGCGACGTCGAACGCGTCGACTCCCGTGGCGCTCTTCAGCGCGGTCGCGGCTTCCGTGGCGAGTGCATAAGGGTCATTGCTCACGTTGCAGAGCGTACTCGCCGTTCTTCCCGGATCGGGCCGGACGGCGTCCCGGCGTGATCGCGGTTTTCGCCCGGCCGGGACGGGCCCGGAACGGCGTTCCCGACCGCCCGGCGGGGAGCCCGCCCGGCCTCTCCGGCCCCGGTACGGCGCGGCGGAGCCGGAGACGCGGAGCCGAGGGCGTGGTGATGCGGAGACGCGGTGATGCGGAGCCGGAGACGCGGAGACGCGGTGAACCGGCGCGGAGGGCGTGAGGGAGCCGGGCACGGCGCGGAGGCCTGTGCCGTGGTGTGGCCGCCAGGCGCCCGGTCAGCTTCCCAGGGACTTGCAGGGACGGCTGCGCAGGTCCTTGACGTAGTCGTCGGGGGCGCCGGCGTGCTCGGCCGCTTCGGCGAGGATGCCGAGATAGCGGGCGGAGGGCAGCCCGCCCTCATAGCCGTCGAGCACGTAGAACCAGGCCACGACCTCGCCCTCCAGGGTCTGCACCCGGAGCCTGACCTTGTGGTAGAGGCCGCGCGCCGCGCCCTCCCACTGGTCGAGAGAGGTCTCGTCCCATTCGGGCACGTCGTAGAGGACGACGAAGACGTGCTCGTCGGGGTCCTCGACGATGGAGGCGAGCGCGCCCTCCCAGCCGAGGTCGTTTCCGCCGAACGTCAGGCGCCAGCCCTGAAGCCAGCCCGACCCCCGCATCGGCGAGTGCGGGGCCCGCTGGGCCATCTGCTTCGGGTCCATGTTGCTGCCGTAGGCGGCGTAGACAGGCACGGTGTCCAACACTAATCCAAGATCTGCCAGACGCTCACTCCGCCTCGGCGTCCCGTTGATTTCCTCTGTCCCCGCAACGGCTTTCGCGGTTTCCAAGGGGGACCGGAGAGACGGTTGGTCCAGGGATGCGGGAGAATAGGGTACGTGACAAGGATCGTGATCATCGGTGGCGGGCCCGGCGGCTACGAGGCGGCGCTGGTGGCCGCGCAACTCGGGGCGCAGGTCACCGTGGTCGAACAGGACGGTCCCGGCGGGGCCTGCGTGCTGACGGACTGCGTGCCGTCCAAGACGCTGATCGCCACCTCCGTGCGCAAGCAGGCGCTGCTCGACGCCAGCATGCTGGGCGTGCACTACACCGGCGGTCCCGACGGCGACGCCGGTGGCGTCATCGCCGACATGCCGCTGGTCAACAAGCGGGTGAAGGAGCTGGCCCAGGCGCAGTCCGCCGACATCGCCGTGCGGCTGGCGGCCGAGGGGGTCGAGGTGGTCCGGGCAGCCGGGCGGCTGGTCGACCCGCAGGTGGTCAGGGCCGGTGACCGGACGATCCGCGCCGACGTCGTCATCGTGGCGACCGGCGCGACCCCGCGCATCCTGCCCAGCGCCGAGCCGGACGGCGAGCGCATCCTCACCTGGCGCCAGATCTACGACCTGGAGGAGCTGCCCGAGCACCTCATCGTGGTGGGCTCCGGCGTCACCGGCGCGGAGTTCGCGGGCGCCTACCGCTCCCTGGGTTCCGAGGTCACGCTCGTGTCCTCGCGCGACCGGATGATGCCCAACGAGGACGCCGACGCCGCCGAGGTCCTCGAAGAGGTCTACCGGCGCCGCGGGATGAACGTCATGGGCCGTTCCCGGGCCGAGTCCGTCAAGCGCACCGCCGACGGCGTGGTCGTCACGCTGGAGGACGGCAGGACCGCCGAGGGCAGCCACTGCCTGATGACGGTCGGCATGATCCCCAACACCGCCGGGCTCGGCCTGGAGGAGGCCGGGGTCACCCTCGACCGGGGCGGCTTCATCCAGGTGGACAAGGTCTCCCGCACCTCCGCGCCCGGCGTCTACGCGGCCGGCGACTGCACCGGCGTGCTGATGCTGGCCTCGGTCGCCGCCATGCAGGGCCGGATCGCGGTCTGGCACGCGCTCGGCGAGGCCGTCCAGCCGCTCCGCCTGGCCACCGTCGCCTCCAACATCTTCACCGACCCCGAGATCGCCGCCGTGGGCGTCGCGCAGAAGGCGATCGAGGCCGGTGAGATCGAGGCCAACGTGGTCAAGCTGCCGCTGGCCACCAACGCCCGCGCCAAGATGCAGGGCTTCAACGACGGCTTCGTGAAGCTGTTCTGCCGCCCGCACACCGGCATCATCCTCGGCGGCGTCGTGGTGGCCCCCCGGGCGTCCGAGCTGATCCTGGCGGTCTCGGTGGCCGTCCAGCAGCGGCTCACGGTGGACCAGCTCGCCCACACCTTCGCGGTCTACCCCTCGATGTCCGGCTCCATCACCGAGGCGGCCCGCCGTCTGATGCAGCCGATGACCCCCAGCGGGATCTGACCCGCAGCCGCCCCAGCGCGTTCCTGCCGGCCTGTACGGCATCAGCCACGAAGTGCAGCTCCTCCTCCCGCCTGGCCAGGGCCAGCGCGTTCTTGGCCGCCTCGTAGGCGTCGATCGCGTGCCGCCAGTCCTGGTCGCCGGTGATGTCGCCGTGCCCGCCGACCTGGAACTCGTAGTCGAGCTGGTCGATCTCCTCGCCCAGCCGGGTGATGTCCTCCTCGGCGCCGTGCCGCATGAGCGCGAAGCGGGAGTTCCGCCGGTTCCGCCGCTGGGTGCTGATCCCCCAGGCCACCACGGTGACGGCCAGGCCGATCGCGCTGACCACCACCATGACGAGCCCCACGGACGGGGCGCCGGCGGTCCCGGCCGGCTCGGCGAGCTGGTCGGTCTCCTTCTCCGGGGTGAATATCCCATCGGGGATGAGCAGGTCGGTGGTCGGCAGGCTGAGGCCCTTCGGGGTGCCCTTGGCGCCGGCCAGGTCCGCGTCGTCGGCCTGCACGAAGGACGCCCCCTCGACCAGCGCGCCGGTGAAGACGGCGCCGTCCAGCTCGGCCTGGGTCAGCTCGGCCTCGCTCAGGTCGGCGTCCTTGAACGTCGCGTTGCGCAGGTTGGCCTGGCCCAGCTTGGCCTCGCGGAGCTTGGCCCGGGTGAAGTCGGCCTTGCGCGCCTTGATCTGGCCCGGGGTGCTCTCGTTGAGGTCGGCGTCGATCAGCTTGGCGTTGGTGAAGTTGACCTGGGTCAGCTCGGCCCGGGTCAGGGTCGCCCCTGTCAGGTCGGCGTGCGGGAACTGCGCCTGCCCGGCCTCGGCGTCGATCAGGTTCGCCCCGCGCGCGTCGGCGTGGTCGGCGTGCATCTGGCCCAGGTCGGCCTCGCCGAGGTTGGCGCCGCGCAGGTCGGCGTATTTCAGCACGGCCTGGGTCAGGTTGGCCTGCCTGAGGTCGGCGCCGCGCAGAACCGCCCCGGTCAGGTCCTTCTGGACGAGCTCCACGCCCCTCAGCTTGGCCTTGGTCAGGTTGGCGCAGCGCAGGTCGGCGGGGAGCGAGGCGCCCCTGGTGAAGTCCCTGCCTCGCAGGTCGGGGCCCTGGCCGGGTCTGCAGGGCCCGGCGCCGGCCTGGGCGGGGGAGAGCATGGTCCCTGACAGCGCGAAGATCGCAACGGTGAGTGCCAGAGGAACGGAACGACGCACGAGAGCCTCCTCGAAAAGCAGCCCCGATCGTGTCAGTGGATCATTGCACCTCGCTAGACGCCTGCTTGCACCTTTTGTACAGCGTAACCGCCGGGGGATAACCGCAGGCCGCCGGTTCCCTCCTGCTCCTCGTCGCCGTGGTTGATCGTGAACAGCCACCCGCCCCGCCGCACGCGCTCCACGGGAGCGGGCCGCAGGCCCAGCAGGCGGGCGTAGGCGCCGTCGGTGAGCCGGGTGGACAGGTAGAGGGCCGTCCCCCGGCCGTGCCGGTGGCGGGTGATCGCCGGCAGGCCGGCGAGCGCGGCGCCCGGCGCACCCGTCCCGGGAGCGTCCGTCCTGAGCGCGTGCGGGCCGGGCGCGTGCGGGCCGGGCGCGTGCGGGGTGGGGGTGTCCGGGGCGGGGGAGTCCAGGGCGGGGGTGTCCAGGGCGGGGGCTTCCGGCACGGCGTAGAGGGCCAGCGCCTCGGCGCCCTCCAGGTGGACGTGCTCGCTCCAGAAGGTCCCGGTGTCGTGCGGAGCCCGCTCGCCCGGCGGCGGGTCGGCGCCCTCCCGGGCGAGCGGGAGGATGCCGGCGCCGAGGGGGCCGCCGCCGGGGGTGGACAGCGGGATCGCGGCGTCCGGGGGCAGCGGGTGGAACTCCTCGACCCGGATGCCGAGCAGGTCGCGCAGGGCCCCGGGGTAGCCGCCCGTCCGGACGCGGGCGTGCTCGTCGGCGACCCCACTGAGGAAGGAGGCCACGAGCGTGCCGCCGCCCTCGACGTAGCGGCGCAGGTTCTCCGCGTCGGCGTCGGAGATCAGGTAGAGGCTGGGGACGAGCACGAACCTGTATGCCGAGAGATCGTCGGACGGATGGGCGAAGTCGGCGGTGACGCCGTGCCGGTAGAGCACCCGGTGCGCCTGCCGTACCGCGTCCAGGTAGCTCAGCTCCGTGGACGGCAGGCCCGGCGACTGCAGCGCCCACCCCGCCTCGACGTTCCACAGGACCGCCGCCTCCGCCTCGACCGGCGCCCGGGTGGCCTCTTCGAGGGCGGGCAGGAGCGCGCCCAGCTCGCAGACCTCGCGGAAGATCCGCGAGTCCGGGCCGGCGTGCGGCACCATGCCCGAGTGCCAGAGCTCGGCCCCGCCCCGCGAGGCGCGCCACTGGAAGAACATCGCGCCCCGCGAGCCCCGCGCGATGTGCGACAGGCTCAGCCTGGCGATCTCCCCGGGCCGCTTGGCGACCATCCGGGGCCCGGTGTAGGTCACCACCGCCTGCTCCGTCAGCAGCCACGGCGCCCCGCCGGCCCAGTGCCGCGCGAGGTCCGCGCCGAACGCGGTCTCCGCCGGGGGGTCGGCCGCCGGGTAGTGGTCGATCGCGACCAGGTCCACCTCCCCGGCCCAGCGCCGCTGGTCCACCGGCACCCAGCCGCCGAAGACGAAGTTCGTGGTGACCGGGACGTCCGGGGTGAGCGCGCGCAGCACCGCCTTCTGCTCGCGGAAGCAGTCGAGCATGGCGTCGGACAGGAACCGCCGGAAGTCGAGGGTCTGGGACGGGTTGGGGAGGTACTGGGTGGCGCGGGGCGGCAGGACCTGCTCCCAGGCCGAGTAGTGCTGGCCCCAGAACGAGGTGGTCCAGGCGTCGTTCAGCGCCTCCAGCGTGCCGTGACGGGCTTCGAGCCAGGTCCTGAAGGCGGCGGCGACGTGGTCGCAGTGGCACCAGGTGCCGTACTCGTTGTGGACGTGCCACATGGCCAGGGCCGGGTGCTCGCGGTAGCGCTCGGCGAGTCCGGTGGCGATCCGGACGGCGGCGTCACGGTAGGCCGGGGCGCTCACGCAGTAGGTGTCGCGGCTGCCGTGGGTGAGCCGGGTCCCGTCGGCGGCGACGGTGAGCGCGTCCGGGTGGGCCAGGCCGAACCAGGGCGGCGGGGAGGCGGTGGGGGTGGCCAGGCTGACCCTGATCCCGCCCTTGTGGAGCAGGTCGAGGGCCCGGTCCAGCCAGCCGAAGTCGTGGACGCCGGGTGACGGCTCCAGCCGGGCCCAGGAGAACACCCCGACGGTGACCAGGTTGACCCCGGCCCGCCGCATCAGCCCGACGTCCTCCCTCCAGACCTCCTCCGGCCACTGCTCGGGGTTGTAGTCCCCGCCGTAGCACAGCCCTTCGAGCCCTCTCGGCCAGTCCACTCTGATTCCTTTGTTCGGATGATAACTAAACTAATTACACATGGTAAACGGATCCGTCCCCGGGGCGGCGGCCGGCAGCCCGGGAGCGGGGGAGTCGAGGGCGGCCTCCTGGAGGGAGGAGTGCGGTCCGGAGCCCCTGAGGCGTTGACGTTTGTTGGTTTGGACGCAAAACTAACTCGCGAACCCGAAGCCTGAAGCGCTGGAGCCCCCATGCCCTACCGTCCCCCCTTGATCGCGCATGAGTACTTCGTCGCCGATCCGCCGGAGCTGCCCGTCCGCTCCCACGGCGAGACGGGCCTGTCGGCGCTGACCTCGGCCGAGCTGGTGGCGGCCGAGGCCGCCGGAGTGACGCTGAAGGCCGTGACCTCGGCAGGGGAGACCCTCGTGGTCCAGGTGGGCGTGGTGGGCGAGGGCGTGATCCGGGTCCGGCTCGGCCAGGACGTGGACGCGCGGACCCGCTCGGCCGCCGCGATCTCCATGGTCACGCCGGGCGTGTTCGCCGGGGCGCGGGTGGAGGCGGGCGACGGGACGATCCTGCTCGACGCGGGCCCGCTCCGCGCGGAGATCACCTTGGCTCCGTGGCACCTGAGGTTCACCGACGCGGCCGGGGCGACCCTGCTGGAGCAGGACCCGGGTCATACCGACATCAGCGGCCGCCTGCGCACCCTCCCGTTCGGCCGCTCCAGCCGGGACGGCGCCGTGGCGGGCTACCACGAGAGCTTCGCCGCCCCCGCCGACGAGGCGTTCACCGGGTTCGGCGAGTCGTTCACCCCGCTGGACAAGCGCGGCCAGCGGCCGGTCATGTGGAACTTCGACGCCTTCGGCGCCGAGTCGCAGCGGGCCTACAAGAACGTGCCGTTCTACCTGTCCAGCCGGGGCTACGGCGTGCTGGTGGACAGCGGCACGCCGGTGGAGTTCGACGTCTGCCAGTCCACGCACAGCACCGTGCAGATCGTGGTCCCGGACGACCTGATCGACTACTACGTGATCGCCGGACCCACCCCGCCGGAGGTGCTCGACCGGTTCGACCTGCTGACCTGCCGTCCGGCGCTGCCGCCCAAGTGGGCGTTCGGCACCTGGATCTCCTCGGGGTTCTTCGTCGACACCCAGGAGCGGGTGATGGCGCGGGCGCGCAGGATCCGGGAGCGGGGGATCCCGTGCGACGTGCTCCATCTGGACACCTACTGGCAGACCGACGGGCACTGGTCCGACCTGCGGTGGGACGCGGCCAACTTCCCCGACCCCGAGGGCATGCTGGCGGAGCTGGACGGGATGGGCTTCAAGGTCTGCCTGTGGATGAACCCGTACATCTCCCATCTGAGCCCGGCGTTCCCGCAGGCCGCCCAGGACGGATATTTCCTGAAAAAGGCTGACGGTGAGGTCTACGTGGCCGACTGCTGGCACGGCTCCTACCCGCCCTGCGGCATCGTCGACTTCACCAACCCCGCCGCCGTGGAGTGGTTCCAGAGGCTGCTGCGGCCGCTGCTGGAGCAGGGCGTGCAGGTGTTCAAGACCGACTTCGCCGAGGCCGTGCCGCACGACGCGGTCGCGGCCAACGGGATGACCGGCGCCGACCTGCACAATGTCTACACGCTGCTGTTCAACGACGCCGTCTCCGAGGTGACCAGGGAGGTCGCCGGGCACGGGATGGTCTGGGCGCGCTCGTCCTTCCTCGGCGGGCAGCGGCACTCGGCGCAGTGGAGCGGCGACACCTACACCAGCTACCCGGCGATGGGCAGCACGCTGCGCGGCGGGCTGGCGCACGGCCTGTCCGGCATCCCGTTCTGGAGCCACGACGCGGGCGGGTTCACCGGCCGCCCCACCGACGACCTGTACGTCCGCTGGACCCAGTTCGGCGCCCTCTCCCCGCTGCTGCGCCTGCACGGCACCACCAGCCGCGAGCCGTGGGAGTTTCCCGAGGTCGAGGCCGAGGCCGTCGAGGCGCTGAGGCTGCGCTACCGGCTCATGCCCTACCTCTACACGGCGGCGGTGGAGGCCGCGCGGACCGGGGCGCCGATGATGCGGGCCCTGTGCGTGGACCACCCCGACGACCCGGTGGCCTGGCAGGCCGACCTGGAGTACCTCCTCGGCCGCGACCTGCTGGTGGCCCCGATGACCTCCCCGGACGGTGTCCGGAAGGTCTACCTGCCCGCGGGCGGGTGGGTGGACCACTGGACCGGCGAGGTGCTGGCGGGCGGCCGGTACGTCACGGTCTCCATGCCGCTGGACCGGATCCCGCTGTTCGTCCGGCACGGCGCGCTCATCCCGGTCCTGGCCGAGCCGGGCGAGGCCGTCGGAGACGGGCCGTTCGGAGAGATCACGCTGATCGGCTACGGCGTGGGCGAGAGCCGTACCACCGTCTCCGACCTCGACGGAGACACCACGATCACCGCCGTCCCGGACGGGGACGGGCTGCGGGTGACCGTTTCGGGGAGCGCGCGGATCGCGGGCGTCGAGCTGGTGGGGGTCGGCGTCCCGGTCGTGGTCACGACCGTCCGGGAGACGTAGCGGGTGAAGCGGCCGGCCGGGTGGCTGCGGGGCTTCCAGCGGGTGCATCCCGGGCGGGTCGAAGGTCGTCAGGCTCCGGTTCGGGATCGCAGTCCCGGCCCTGTGGCCGCGGGCCGTACCGGGCTGCGGCAGAAGGCTGGACGCAGATTTCCGCGAGAGATACTTGCACTCGCACCTGCCGATAACCTATAAATTCACTAAGAGCTTTTCGAGAAGGCAGGCTTGAGGATACCTGCCTGGTCCAATGGAGGTGGTTACCGATGCTGCTGACGTCGATCGACCCGTTCGTCCAGGAGTTCGACCGTCAGTTCGACCGGCTCACGCGGCAGGCTCTCGGATGGGGCCAGAACGACACGCGCGGGGCCATGCCACTGGACGGCGTCCGCCGCAAGGATGACGTTCTTCTCAAATTCGACCTTCCCGGTGCCGACCCCGACTCCGTCGAGGTGACCGTCGACCGCGGGGTGCTCTCCGTGAGCGCCCGCCGCGAGGAGGAGTACGGACAGGACGACCGCCTGTTCGTGCGCGAGCGCCCGATGGGTGCCTTCACCCGCCGGGTCTACCTCTCCGAGCACCTCGACAGCGAGAAGATCGACGCCGCCTACTCCAACGGCGTCCTGGCCGTGCGCATCCCGGTGATCGAGAAGGCGAAGCCTCGCAAGGTCGAGATCCACAAGGCCGACGAGGTCAAGTCGATCAAGGCCTGAATGCCCGTGATCTGAACAGCGAGCCTCGACAGGGTGGGTGCCGGGTCCGGCGCCCACCCTGCGGCGTTCACGCCACCGCGGAAAGAGTGATGATGGTCAGGCTCCCTTTCGACGACGAACACGCCCCGCTCTACTCGGTCGGCCAGGTGGCCGGCATGCTCCATGTCGAACAGGCCTTCCTGCGCCGTCTCGACGAGCACGACGTGGTACGGCCCGCCCGTTCCAGCGGCGGCCAGCGCCGCTACACCCGCCACGAGATCGGGGACCTCCAGAACGCCATCCAGCTCGTCGGTGAGGGCATGACCCTCGCCGCCGTCCGTCGCATCTTCGAGCTGCAGCACCAGGTCAGAGAGCTCCAGGAAGAGCTGGCCAGGGAGCGGGCCACCCGCCGGGAGGACTAGGGGACCCGCCGTCGGAGCGCTCAGCCCTTGACGGCGCCGATGATGACGCCCTTGGTGAAGTGGCGCTGGACGAACGGGTAGACGAACAGCACCGGGAGCAGCGCGACGACCACGATCGCCATCTGGATGGCGAGGCTGGGGGGCAGGGCCTGGCCGGCGATCGTGGAGTCGCCGGTCTGGCCGACGAACAGGGACTGGCCCTGGAGCACGTACTGCCGGAGCACGACCTGCAGGGGCCACTTGGCGTTGTCGTTGAGGTAGAGGACGGCGTTGAAGAACGAGTTCCAGTAGCCGACCGCGTAGAACAGGCCGATGACCGCCGTGACGCCCTTCGACATGGGAAGCACGATCTTCATCAGGATGCCGAACTCGCTCGCGCCGTCGATCCGCGCGCTGTCGCCGATCTCCTCGGGGATGTTCATGAAGAACGCCCGCATGACCACCAGGTTGAACGCGGTGACCACGCCGGGCAGGATCAGCGACCAGTAGGTGTCGATGAGTCCCAGCGAGCTGACGAGCAGGTAGTTCGGGATGATCCCCGGGCCGAACAGGAACGTCAGCAGGATGAGGAACAGCATCGGCTTGTGCATCAGGGAGCCCGGCCGGGACAGGCCGTAGGCGGCCAGCACCGTGACGCTCAGGCTGAGCGCCGTGCCGACGACGGTCACGCCGAGGCTGACCAGGACCGACCTGGTCACCACGCCGCCGGAGAAGAGCTCCGCGTACGCGGCGAGGGAGAGTTCGCCGGGCACGGTGACCAGGCCGCCCGCCTCCGACACGGCCTCCTGGGTGGAGAGGCTGGTCAGCACGACCATGTAGATCGGAAACAGGACGCACGCCACGATGAGTGTGAGGACGGCGCCTTTGATGAGCCCGCCGACGCGGCTCGGCCGCTCGGCCCAGGCGGGTGAAGTCGTCATGATCGTTTGTAGATTCCCTGCTCGCCGAATCTGTGGGCGACCTTGTTGGCTATGAGGATCAGGACCAGTCCCACCAGGCCCTTGACCAGGCCGGCGGCCGCGCCGTAGCTCCACTCGCCGGTCAGCAGCGTGCGCCAGTAGATGAAGGTGTCCAGCACCTCGGCGGCGTCCCTGCCGACCGCGTCGCGCTGCAGGAAGAACTGCTCGAAGCCGACGTTCAGCGCCTCGCCCAGGCGCAGGATCAGCAGCAGGATGATCACCGGGCGCAGGCCGGGCAGCGTGATGTGCCACAGCCGCCGCCAGCGCGAGGCGCCGTCCACCGCCGCCGCCTCGTAGAGGTTCTGGTTGATGGCCGCCAGCGCGGCCAGGAAGATGATCGTCCCCCAGCCGGCGTCCTTCCAGATCGTCTCGGCGGTCACCAGCGCGATGAAGGTGTCCGGATTGGTCATCAGGTCGAAGCCGTCGTACCCGTGCTCCCGCAGCGTCTGTGAGAGCAGGCCGGCGCCGCCGAACATCTGCTGGAACAGCGTGACGACCAGCACCCACGAGAAGAAGTGCGGCAGGTAGACGATGCCCTGGATGAACAGGCGCAGGCGGGGCCGTACCACGCTGTCGAGGAGGACGGCCAGCATGATCGGCACGGGGAAGTAGAAGATCAGCTGGAAGGTGGTGATCGACAGGGTGTTGAGCGTCGCGTCCCACATGCTCTCGTCGAACAGCAGCCAGTGGAAGTTGGACAGACCGGCCCAGGGGCTGTCGGCGATGCCCACGTAGGGCGAGTAGTCCTGGAAGGCGATGACGTTGCCGAGCAGCGGAACGTAGTGGAACACGATCAGCAGGCCGACGGCGGGCAGCGCCATCAGCAGCAGTTGCCAGTCACGCCTCAGCCGGGTCCGGAGAGGACCGCGGCGGGCTCTGCTTGTCCGCACCGCCGCCTTGCCGCCATCCTTGGTGGTGCCGGCGCCGGCGGGTGAGGTCAGGTCACCCGCCGGTCCGGTGTTCACGGAGTCCCTAAGCACGGCCGTTGTCCCGCAGGACCTTCATGTAGAAGTCCCGGGCCTCGTCGCCGCCGTCCCGCCGCCACTCGGTGACGATCTGCTTGACGTCGCCGATGGGGCGCCGGCCGCGCATGATGTCGGTGAACTTGTCCTCGGTGGGGATCTGCAGGCCGGAGTACTTCGACGGCCGCTGGATCCGGATCCCGTCGAACGGGGCCTTCTCGATGAAGGGGAAGGTGGCGTTCTGCCACTCCAGGTTGAGCTTGACCGCGTCCGGATAGGACCAGTCCACGTAGAGCGGGCGCCCGCCGAGGAAGCCGTAGGTGTAGGCGACCTCCTTGCGGCCGAGGTCGGTCGGCTCCGGGATGCCGTTTCCGCCCCGGGTGAAGTGCTTGCCCTCCACGCCGAAGGTGGCGAGCTCGTACTCCTTGGTCCCGAACGGCGCCGCGGTCCAGTTGAGGATGGAGAGGATCTCCTCGACCTTCTCCTTGGGCAGCCCCTTCTTGACGAAGGTGAAGATGCCCGCCGCGGTGCCGTGGTACATCAGTGGCTTGCCGCCGTCGTGGGCGAAGACCGGGAAGACGCCGATGGCGAAGTCGGGGTTCTTGCCCCGGTGCTGCTGCAGGAGCTCCTTCCAGCCGCCGAGCCCGTCCCGGTAGACGAGGATCTGCCCGGCCCCGATCAGGTCCTTCTCGTTGGCGCCCTTGCTGCTGGTGACGTTCGGGTGGACGAGCCCCTCTTTGAAGACCTTCTGCATGAACGCGAGCATCTGCTCGAACTCGGGCGTCTCGTACTTGTGGACGAGCTTGCCGCTCTCGTAGCGCCAGTCCTGCGGGACGCGGAAGGTCGGCCACATCATCTCGTGGATGCTGCCGAACGCCCAGCGCTTCGCCTTCGGGTCGGTGATCTCCTTGCCGAGCTGGTAGAGCTCGTCGGCGCTCTTGGGGTTGGCGTTCCAGCCGTTCTTGTCGAACAGGTCCTTGCGGTAGAGCAGCCCGAAGGGGTAGGGCTCGGTGGGGAACGGCACCGCCATCAGCTTGTCGTTCCAGACCGACCACTGCCAGGCGGCGGTCGGCAGGTTGGCCAGCAGCGGGTACGGCTTGACCTTGTCGCCTTGCAGGTAGGGGGTGAGGTCCTCGAAGGCCTTGTCGACGGCGGTGTTGAAGTCCGCCATCTTGTCGATCTCCCAGCTCGGGATGACCATGATGTCCGGGACGTCCCCGGCGGCCAGCCGGGCGATCGTCTTGTCGCCGTAGACGGTGCCGTCGGTGATCTGGAACTCCACGGTCGCGCCGATGTCGGCGTTGACGGCCTGGAAGTAGGAGTTGTCCGCCAGGCCGGGCGGAGGCGGGCCCCACAGCGGCGTCATGGCCTTGTAGGTGCCGCCCCTGCCCGCCTTCCGGGGCAGGGCGGCGGCCGGTGCGGCGGGGTAGGAGGTGAAGCCGCCGCTGACGTCGGGCACCCCGGGCAGTGTGGAGACGGTGCCCGGCAGGTCCGGCTTGACGCCCGGGAAGGCGGCGTAGGTGGGGGTGAGGGACGTCAGCTTGTCCGCGGCGGCGGCGGTGGCGCCTCCACTGCCGGGTCTGGGGCTGCTCGGGGCGGAGCACCCGCCGAGCAGGCCGCCGCCGGCGACCGCCGCGGCGCTGAGCCCCACCAGGCCGAGGAATCCGCGGCGGCTGGTCATCGCGCCTTGGGGGAGAGGTGTCACGGCGCGCTCCCTTCGTTGGTTCTGGTCGGATCGGGGGTGTCGGTGGAGGGTGGCCCGAGGTAGAATTAGTTAGTCTGTTAGCCAAACAAATTAGACCAGGGTGACCTTCGCCACAAGGGACCGCCGATCGCGGACCGGCGAGCAGTGGTCACAGATTGGTGAACGATGGGGCATGATGGGGCCAGCCTGGCCGCGCGGGAACGGGACTGACCTTGATCACATCTACGACGGACCCGCAGCCGGCGGACTTCGCCGACGTCCGGGCCACCAACCTCGCCGTCGTGCTGAGGTTCGTGCGCGAGCACGCACCCTGCTCGCGGGCGGACATCGCGGCCTCCACCGGCCTCAACAAGGCGACGGTGTCGAGCCTGGTCGCCGACCTGATCGACCGCCGCCTGGTCAGGGAGACGGGGCTGACCGAGAACCGGGTCGGCCGTCCGGCGACGATGCTCGTGCTCGACGGCTCGCCGTACGCCGCGATCGGCGTCGAGGTGAACGTCGACTACGTCACCGCCGTCGCGGTGGACCTGTCGGGGGAGAGGCTGCTGTCGTGGCGGCGGTCCTTCTCCGGCGCGACCATCACGGCCGCCCAGGCCGTGGCCACCGTCGCGGCGATCGTCCGCCGCGTGGTGAACCGGATGGCCAAGGAGGAGCGTCAGGTCCTCGGCCTGGCCGTGGGCGTGCCCGGCCTGGTCGGCACCGACGGCACCGTGCGCATCGCGCCCAACCTCGGCTGGCGCGACGCCGACCTGTGCGGCGACCTCACCAAGGCCCTCCGCGACCCGGGCTTCCCCGTGCAGGTGGACAACGACGCCAACCTCGCGGCCCTGGCCGAGCACCGCTTCGGCCCCCGGGCGGGGACGGCCAACCTGGTCTACCTCACCGGTGAGATCGGCGTGGGCGCCGGGGTCGTCCTCGACGGGCGCCTGCGCCGCGGCGGCCAGGGGTACGGCGGCGAGATCGGGCACATCCAGCTCGATCCGCTCGGCGCCGAGTGCCGCTGCGGCCGCCTGGGCTGCCTGGAGGCCGTCGCGGGGATCGGCGCCGTCCTGGAGCACGCCGCCCTCTCGCCGGCGGAGGTGGAGATCGAGCTGGACGAGGTGGTGCGGCTGGCCCGCGCGGCCGACCCCCGCATCCTCGCCGTCCTCGCCACCGTGGGGCACAACCTGGGCAAGGGGGTGGCGGTGATCGCCAACCTGCTCAACCCCGAGGTGGTCATCCTGGGCGGCTACTACGTGCCGCTCGCACCCTGGCTGCTCCCCGCGGTGGAGGCCGAGCTGCGGGGGCGCACGATCGCGCCGGACGCCGGAGGATGCCAGGTCGTGGCCTCCACGCTGGGGTACGGCGCGGCGGCGCTGGGCGGCGCCGCGCGGGTGCTCGACTCGGTGGATTCGGGCCGTTTGCCGCGCATCTCTTGACCTGAGCCGCACAGGCGTGCACCCTTCAGGGAAGCTCCGTTCGAAACACGCGTGTAACGAACGGAGTTTTCCCGGACCGAATATCGAAGCGCTTCGACAGGGGCGCGTTCCCCTGGCCCCATATCGAAGCGCTTCGACGCTCTCAGAGGGATGGTCCCCCCATGAACCAGCCGTTCCGTGACCCGGAGCTCCCACTCGCCCGGCGCATCGCCGACCTTCAAAGCAGACTGACCTTGCCGGAGAAGCTCGGCCTGCTGCACCAGTACCACGCTCCGGTCGAGCGGCTCGGCCTGGGCGCCTTCCGCACCGGCACCGAGGCCCTGCACGGCCTGGCCTGGCTGGGGCCGGCGACGGTCTTCCCGCAGGCGGTCGGGCTGGCCAGCACCTGGGACCCCGAGCTGGTCAGGCGGGTCGGCGAGGCGACGAGCGACGAGGTCCTGGCCTTCCACCACAAGGATCCGGCCGGGGCCGGGCGCAACGTGTGGGCCCCGGTGGTCAACCCCCTCAGGGACCCGCGCTGGGGCCGCAACGAGGAGGGCTACTCCGAGGATCCGTGGCTGACCGGGGTCATGGCCACGGCGTACGCCTCCGGCCTTCGTGGGAGCGATCCCACACTGCTCAAGACCGCCCCCACCCTCAAGCACTTCCTCGGCTACAACAACGAGACCGACCGCTGCGTCACCTCCAGCAACCTGCCGCCCCGGGTGCTGCACGAGTACGAACTGCCCGCCTACCGGCCCGCCCTGGAGCACGGCGCCGCGGTCGCCGTGATGCCCTCCTACAACCTGGTCAACGGCCGTCCCGCGCACCTCAGCCCGCTGATCAACGAGGTGCTGCGCGTCTGGGCCTCCGACGACCTCCTGGTGGTCAGCGACGCCTACGCGCCCGGCAACCTCACCGGCCTGCAGGCCTACCACGACGATCTCCCCGAGGCCTACGCCCACGCGATCAAGGCCGGGCTCGACAGCTTCACCCAGGACGACGACCGGGCCGAGGCCACCCTCGGGCACATCCGGGAGGCGCTGGAGCGCGGCCTGCTCACCGAGGCGGACGTCGACGTGGCGGTACGGCACGCGCTGTCGATCCGCTTCCGGCTCGGCGAGTTCGACCCCGCCACGCCGTACGACGACATCACCGAGGAGGTCGTCAACTGCCCCGAGCACCAGGCGCTGGCCCGCGAGGCCGCCCGGCGCTCGATCGTGCTCCTGCGCAACGACGGCATCCTCCCGCTGACCTCGGCCGGCAGGATCGCGGTCATCGGTCAGCTCGGCGACACGCTGATGGAGGACTGGTACTCCGGGACGCTCCCGTACGCCGTCACGGCCCGCGCCGGGCTGGCCGAGCGGTGCGAGACCGTGTTCTGCGAGGCCGTGGACCGGGTCACGCTGGCGGTCGACGGCGCCCCCGTCGTCGCCGGCCTGGACGGCGGGGCGCTCCGGCTGGGGACGGAGGCCGACCGCTTCGACCTCTTCGACTGGGGCGGCGGGTCGTACGCGCTGCGGGCCGTGGCGACCGGGCGCCACCTGTCGGTGGACGACGACGGCCTGCTGGTCAACGACCAGCCGGGACCCAACGGCTGGGAGGTGCGCCAGACCTTCAGGATGGAGGACCGGCCGCGCGGGGCGCTGGCCCTCAGGCACATCTCCACCGGCCGCTACGTCGCGCTGGACGGCGAGGTGTTCCGGCTGGTCGACGACGCCGACGCGGCGGTCTGGCTGACCATGGAGCTCGTCGTCAGCGGAGCGGAGGCGGCCGCCGCCCTCGCCGCGACGGCGGACGTGGCCGTGGTGGTGGTCGGCGACCATCCGCTGGTCAACGGCAGGGAGACCGAGGACCGGCTCGACCTGGCGCTGCCCGCCGCCCAGGAGGCCGTGGTCCGGGCCGTGCGCGCGGCCAACCCGCGGACCGTCATGGTGATCAGCAGCGGCTACCCGGTGACCTGGGCCGACGAGGACCTGCCCGCGGTGCTGTGGTCCTCGCACGGCGGCCAGGAGTACGGCCACGCGCTGGCCGAGGTGCTGTTCGGCGACGCCGACCCCGAGGGGCGCCTCACCCAGACGTGGTACCGCTCGGCGTCCGAGCTGCCCGACCTGCTCGACTACGACATCATCGCCGCCGACGCGACCTACCAGTACTACCGGGGCACCCCGCTCTACCCCTTCGGCCACGGTCTCAGCTACACCGGCTTCGACTACACCGGCCTGACCGTCGCGGTGGCGGACGGCACGGTCACCGTCTCGGCCACCGTCACCAACACCGGGTCCCGCCCCGGGGTCGAGGTCGCCCAGATCTACACCCACCAGCAGCGCTCACGGGTCAAGCAGCCGCTGCGCCGCCTGCGCGGCTTCGCCAAGGTACGGCTCGCGCCGGGGGAGAGCGGCACGATCACCTCGGTCCTCGACATCCGCGACCTGGCCTTCTGGGACGTGACGAGGGGCCGGCCCGTCGTCGAGGACGCGCCCCACAAGATCATGATCGGCCGCTCCGCCGGCGACATCCGCCTGTGCGCCGCCTTCCACGTCGACGGCGAGCACATCCCGCCCCGCGCCGCCCTGGCGGGTCCGATCTCCGCGGTGGACCACGACGAGTACGACGCGGTGACGTTCGTGGACGCGGCCAAGGTCTCCGGCGACGCCGTACGGTCCACCGCCGAGGGCGGGTGGATCCTGTTCCGCTCGGTCGACCTCGGGACCGGAGCGGCCTCCTGCGCGGTCCGTGCGGCCGGCACGGAAGGCGGCGTGATCACCTTGCGGCTGGACGACCCCCTCTACGGCCCGGTCGTCGGCGCCCTTCCCGTCCCCCGGGCCGGCCGCCACGACCTCGCCGAGGTCCGTGCCGGGCTTGCGGAGGCCGGTGGAGTCCACGATCTTTATGTGGTGTTCGAGAATGCGGGAATCACCCTGGCCACCCTCGCCTTCGAGGGCGTCGCGTGAACGGGTGGGCCGACGGGTGCGGGGTGTCCGCGGGCTCCGGACCGCCGGGCGGGGGGATCGCGTGACCGGCCGGGCAGTGACGATCACCGAGGTCGCCAGGCACGCGGGGGTGGCGGTGAGCACGGTCTCCTACGTGCTCAGCGGGAAGCGGGCGATCTCGGCCGACACCCGGCGGCGGGTGCTCGACAGCGTGCGCGTCCTGGGATACCACCCCAATGCCGGGGCGAGGGCGCTGGCCAGCAAGCGGTCCAACGTCATCGCGCTGGTGCTGCCGCTGCGGGCCGGGATGCACGTCCCGGTGCTGATGCAGTTCGCCACGTCGGTGGTCACCGCCGCGCGGCAGTACGACCACGACGTGCTGCTGCTGACCGCCGACGAGGGGGCCGACGGGCTCCGCAGGGCGGCGGGGAGCGCGCTGGTGGACGGCCTGGTGCTGATGGACGTGGAACTGAACGACAGCAGGGTGCCGCTGCTCAGGCAGCTCGCCGAGCCGAGCGTGCTGATCGGCTTCCCCGCCGACACGGCCGGCCTGACCTGCGTGGACCTGGACTTCGGCCGGGCGGGCGCGCTCTGCGTGGAGCACCTGGCCGATCGCGGGCACCGGGAGATCGCCCTGCTGGGCGCCCCCGCGGTGGTCTACGAGCGGGGCACGGGCTTCGCCCGCCGCACCCGGGAGGGATTCACCGAGGCGGTGGCCGAGCACGGCCTGACCGGGGTGGCCCTGCCGTGCGAGGACACCTTCGACCAGGTGTCCGCCGCGGTGGGGGAACTGCTGGAGACGCGGCCCGGCCTGTCCGGGCTGGTCGTGCACAACGAGGCCGCGGTCAACCACGTGCTCGGGGCGCTGCGCCAGTACGGCAGGCGGGTGCCCGGCGAGGTCGCGGTGGTGGCGATCTGCCCCGACGACATCGCGGAACGCTCCAGCCCGCCGCTCACCTCGGTGCTGATCCCGGCCGAGGAGGTCGGCCGCCAGGCGGTGCGGCTGCTCATGGACAAGCTCGCGGGCCGCGCCGTACCGGACGGCACCCTGCTGGAGCCCCGGCTGACCGTCCGCGACAGCACCTGACCGGGGAACCGGCCCCCGCGCCGGGCCTCCGCCCGGCCGTACGGGAAGGTACCCGGGCGGAGTCCGGTCTCCCGGCTGTGCCGAGACGCCGCCCGACCGGGGACCCGGCCCCCGCGCCGTGCCTGGCCTCCGCCCGGCCGTACGGGAAGGCACCCGGGTGGGGCCTCACATGACGACGGGCGCGCTCCCCTCCTGGGGGAACGCGCCCGTCTCGGCTGTCAGCGGTGACTACCAGTCGCCGCCGCCGAAGTCACCACCGCCGAAGTCGCCTCCGCCACCGAAGTCACCCCAGCCTCCGCCGCCGAAGTCGCCGCCGCCGCCGAAGTCACCACCGCTCTCGGCCGCGCCGTCCGCGTAGCCGGCGCCGTAGCCGCCCATGCCGAAGCCGCCGCCCATCATGCTGCCGAGCATCGTGCCGACGAGCATTCCGGTCATGACGTCGCCGAAGCCCCCGTAGTAGCCGTAGGCGTAGGGCTGGTAGGCCGGGCCCGCGTCGTAGTAGGGGCGGCGCTGGCCGTTGACCATGACCTCACGGGTCTGCGGCTCGAAGCCGCGCTCGATCGCCTCGGCGTCGGCCGCGCAGGCGGGCACCTCGCGCACCGCGCCACCGGGCGGCGCCCAGCGGACGTCACGGAACGAAGGGCCGTGCTGCGGGTTGAAGAAGCAGGGCGAGCGCCGCTCGGGGACCGGCTGGTTGTTCACACGCGCCTTCACGCAGGCGAGGGCGTAGCGGCCCTCCTCCAGCGCGGTGGTCACGCCGCGGAGCTCGTCGGGACGGCTGACCGCCGCGAGCTCCAGCTTGGCCCGCTCGTAGGAGTCGAGGGCGCGCTGCCAGTCCTGCTGGTGGTCGGCGCCGTCGCCGAGCAGCTTGACGTCGGTGTCGAGGTCGGTGATCTCCTCGCCGAACTTGGTGACGTCCTCGTCCACGGTCTGCTTGACCGCGGCCAGCTCGGCGGCCTCGCGGGCCTCGCGTTGCTGCTTCTTCTTGCGGGAGTAGAAGAAGATGCCCGCGCCACCGGCCAGGGCCAGCACCAGGATGCCGACCAGCACGCCCAGGCTGGAACCGCCGGAGGAGCTGGACTTGGGGCTGGCGCCGACACCGGCACCGGTCGCCGCGTCATCCGCCAGCTTGACGAAGTTGATCACGTTGTCCGTCGGGCTGGTGGCGGTCTTGGCGCGGCCCAGGAGCTCGTCCACGTCGACACCCTTGATGGTGCTGGTGCCGAACGGGGTCTTGCCGCTCATCAGCAGGACGGTGGACTTGCCGCCGACGTCCTTGCGGATCGAGGTCAGCAGGGTCCGCGCCTGCGACTGGCTGGTGACCGAGCCCTCGGGCAGCAGGCCCACGTAGACCGAGGAGGTCTGCTCGACGGCGCTGCGGATGGCGTCGACGGCGTTGGCGGGCATCCCCGCCGCAGGGTCGACGTAGAAGTGATCTCCGTCCTTCAATCCGGCGGAGATCGTGCTGGGATCGGGCGCCGCGGCGTTCGCCGCCGGCGCGATCATGAAGATGGCCAGCAGCCCGGCGAGTAGCGCGACGATCGCGGCACCGAAACGACCTGGCGCGGATTTTGTGGTGATCACGGCAGAAAGCCTCCTTCGTCCTGAAAGACGAATGAGTGGACGTCAGAGTTCCCTACCTCTTGACCGTATCCCCTCCCGGGCGAGGTGTCGCAGCGAGATCGCCATCGGGTCGATCGTGCCGTTCCGGCATCCGGCCGGCTCCGCGCGGGCGGGCAGGCCGGTGGCGTCGCGCCGGGGCGGTCCGGCGCCGGCCTGTCCGGGGGCGGCCGTCGGCTCCGGGAGGTTCGGGGGCGGCTGCCGAGTCCGGCCTGCCCGGGGCATGGCTGTCCGCCCCGGGGCTGCCGGGTGGGGAGGTTCCCTCCGGGCTGGTCAGGTGTTTTTGATGTCGCAGATGAGCGCGCCGGCGGTGACGCTCTGCCCGGCCGAGGCGGTCAGGTTCGTCACGGTGCCGCTCTGGTGGGCGGTCAGGGGTTGTTCCATCTTCATCGCCTCCAGCACCACGATCACATCGCCCGCGGTGACGGTGTCGCCGTCGGCGGCCACGACTTTCACGATCGTGCCCTGCATCGGGCTGATCAGGCTGTCGCCGCCGGTGGCGGTCTTCTTACCCGGTGCGGTTCGGCGTGGGCTCCGCCCGCCGGTGGTGGGGGTGGGGGTGGCGAAGCCGGCGGGCAGGACCACTTCCAGGCGTTTGCCGCCGACTTCGACGGTGAGGCGTTCGCGGCCGGTCGGTTCGGTGGTTTCGGTGGGGCCGTCGTAGGGGGCGATGGGGGTGGTGAACTCGGTTTCGATCCATCGGGTGTGGATGGTGAAGGGTTCGGCGGTGAAGGCTTGCTCTTCGACGATGGCGCGGTGGAAGTCCAGCACGGTGGGCATGCCGTCGATGGTGAACTCGGCCAGGGCGCGGCGGGCGCGGCGCAGGGCTTGGTGGCGGGTGGCGCCGGTGACGATGAGTTTGGCGATGAGGGAGTCGAAGGCGCCGGGGACGGTCATGCCGGCTTCGTAGCCGGCGTCCAGGCGGATGCCGGGGCCGGCGGGGGTGCGCATCGCGGTGATGGTGCCGGGGGCGGGCAGGAAGTCGCGGCCGGCGTCTTCGGCGTTGATGCGGAATTCGATGGCGTGGCCGCGTAGTGGGGGGTCGTCGTAGCCGAGGGGGTGGCCGTCGGCGATGCGGAGCATCTCGGCGACCAGGTCGATGCCGGTGACTTCTTCGGTGACGGGGTGTTCGACCTGTAGGCGGGTGTTGACTTCGAGGAAGGAGACGGTGCCGTCTTGGCCGATGAGGAATTCGCAGGTGCCGGCGCCGGTGTAGCCGGCTTCGCGCAGGATGGCTTTGGAGCTGTTACGCAGCAGCGTTTCCTGCTCGGCGGTCAGGAAGGGGGCGGGGGCTTCTTCGACGAGTTTTTGGTGGCGGCGTTGCAGGGAGCAGTCGCGGGTGGAGACGACGACGACGTGGCCGTGGGTGTCGGCCAGGCATTGGGTTTCCACGTGGCGGGGGCGGTCGAGGTAGCGTTCGACGAAGCATTCGCCGCGGCCGAAGGCGGCGGTGGCTTCGCGGACGGCGCTGTCGTAGGCGTGGGGGATGTCGGCGATGGTGCGGGCGACTTTGAGGCCGCGGCCGCCGCCGCCGTAGGCGGCTTTGATCGCGATGGGCAGGCCGTGTTGGTGGGCGAAGGCGATGGCTTGGTCGGCGTTGGTGACGGGGTCGGGGGTTCCGGCGACGAGGGGGGCGCCGACGCGGTGGGCGATGTGGCGGGCGGCGACTTTGTCGCCGAGGGCGGTGATCGCGGCTGGGGGTGGGCCGATCCAGGTGAGGCCGGCGTCGATGACGGCTTGGGCGAAGGTGGCGTTTTCGGCGAGGAAGCCGTAGCCGGGGTGGATGGCGTCGGCGCCGCTGGTGTGGGCGATGGTGAGGAGTTTGTCGATGGCGAGGTAGGTGTCGGCGGGGGTGGTGCCGGTCAGGGCGTGGGCTTCGTCGGCCAGGCGGACGTGCAGGGCGTCGAGGTCCTGGTCGGCGTAGACGGCGACGCTGGCCAGCCCGGCGTCCTTGCATGCGCGGGCGATCCGCACGGCGATCTCACCACGATTGGCGATCAAGACCTTCTGCACCGACGTCGTTCCCTTCTGTACAGAACAAATACGAACAGGGGGCTGGCGGGCCTTCAAGGGAGTGTAAGCGCCTCCTGATCGGAAGGCCCCGGTGGGTCCTACCTGCCGAGGTACGCGCCGCCGTTCACATGGACGACCTGACCGGTGATGTGCCGGGCCTCGGGGGAGGCGAGGAACCTCACCGTGGCCGCGACGTCGTCGGGCGTGCCGGGACGCCCGTTCCTGGTGCTCTCCACCCGGCGCCGCACCCCCTCCTCGGTGAGGCGGCCGCGGAAGAACTCGGTGTCCACGACCAGTCCGGGGGAGACCACGTTGGCGGTGACGCCGCGCGGGCCGAGCTCGGCGGCCAGGTCGGCGGTCCACGCCTCCACCGCGGCCTTGGCGGCGCCGTACGAGCCGGAGCCGGTGCCCCGGGCCGCGATCGAGCCGATCGTGACGATCCGGCCGCCGTCGGCCAGCCGGGGGGTCAGCGCGCTCGTGACCAGCACGGCCGACATCAGGTTGGCGTTGAGGTTGGCCCACCAGCTCTCGGCCACGTCCATCAGGTCGTCGCCGTCCGGTGCGCGGTCCAGGTTGGTGTTGCCGCCCGCGTTGTTGACCAGCACGTCCACCCGGTCCGGCAGCCGCTCCAGGGCCTCGCCCACCGCGACCGGGTTGGCCGCGTTGAACGCCACGTGGGACACGCCCAGCCTGTCGGCGGTCTCCTTGAGCACCTGCTCCCGCCGCCCGGTGATGGTAACCCGGTCCCCGTGAGCGGCGAACGCCGCCGCGACGGCGGCCCCGATCCCGGTGCCCCCGCCCGTCACCACAATCTCACGCATCGCCCTTAACTCCTTACCCGGCGAAAAATCAAGATGGAAAGGAACGTTAGCTCGTCCGAGTGCCCGGGAAGGTCCATAGCCGCTCGGCATAATGCCGGTATCACTGTGATCCACTCGCCTATCGTGATTTCGTTTGGTGAGCCCCCCGACACCGATCCCGAAGGAGACTGGCATGAGCCAGAACTTGCTCGGCGGCAATCCCGCGGAAATGCAGCAGATGGCCACCCAGTTCACCCAGCAGGCGGACCAGGTGAGGGCCACGATGGCAGCCCTCGACCGGGAGGCCGGCAAGGTCGGCACCGCCTGGACCGGCCCCGGAGCCCAGCGTTTCACCGAGGCCTGGCAGAACTACCGCGCGGCCTTCCAGCGTATGTCCGAGGAACTCGCGGAGGCTTCCCGGGTCATCAACACCTACCGCGGCAACATCGAGTCCGCCACGCGTTAGCCGGACCGCCGGAACGCCCCCGCCCACCACGGGCCGGGGCGTTTCTTCATGGGGAGATTCCTCAGGTGACGGCGGCCTGGACGGGGGTCACCGACCCCAGGGTGACCAGCAGGCCCCGGCCGGGCGGGCCGCCGACCGCGCCGCGGGGGAGCCGGATGGTGAAGAGGTCGCCGTCGGCGGGGCTCTGGACCGACAGCAGCAGTCCCGTGCGGGACTTGCGGGCCTCGGCGACGAAGCCGCGGTAGGCGGTCGTCAGGTCGCCGGTGGTGCCGCCGGCGATCAGGCCGTGCTCGCCGTCGCGGCCGGTCCGCAGGACCTGCTCCAGGGCGGCGCCGAGCGGGCTGTCGGCGGAGATCAGCTCGGCGTCGTCGACGATCACCACATAGCGCTCCTGCCCCGCCACGGCCTCGGTCAGATCGCCGTCCGCGCCGAGCACGCCCAGCACCCCCGGAGCGTCCACCAGAGTGCTGAGCGGGCTGCGCCGGGGGGTGACCAGGGCCACCGGCGTGCCCCGCGCCAGCAGGGACCGGGCGGCGGTCAGCAGGGCCGAGGAGCGGCCGGACCTGGACGGGCCCGCGACGACCGCGCCGGGCCCGTGGGCGAGCAGGTCGACGCCGAGCGGGGCCAGCGAGTCGCCTCCGGCGCCGAGCAGCGCCCACAGGGGTGAGGGGGGATCGAAGGACGGCGCCAGATCCAGGACCTGCGCCGCGGTGATCCGCATGGGCAGCGCGTCCACCCGCAGGGGCGGCTCGCAGTCCCAGCGCCACCCGCCGGGCTCCGGCTGCGCCGCGGTGCCGGCGAAGCGGGCGGGCACCGCGCGGGCCAGCGCCTGCAACGCGCCGACCTGGGCCGGTCCGGAGGGGTCGTCGCAGAGCAGGGCGATCTGGCTCTCCGCGATGCCGTGCTCGCCGGTGGCCAGGGCGCGGCCGGGGACGAGCGTGGCCGGCAGGTCCTTGACGGGCAGCCCGGCCAGGCCGTAGTCGGCCGGGTCGGCCAGCCGCAGGATCAGCCGGTCGTCGAAGACCGTGGAGATCTGCCCGATCAGCGCCGACCGGTCGCCGGTCACCACGACGCGCAGCCCGACCGCCGGGCCCTCCCGGAGCAGCTGCATCACCGACTCGACCAGCCGCCCGTAGTCGTAGCCCTCGAACGCGGCGACGAACCCCTCCCAGCGGTCGAGCATCAGCACCAGCCAGGGCAGCCGCTCCGTTCCGGCGACGGCGCGCAGCTCGGCCAGCGACGCGTATCCGGCCTCGGCGAGAAGCTGCTGGCGCCGCCCGACCTCCGCGCGCAGGCGGGTGAGCAGCCGCTCCACCCGGTCGAGCTGGTCGCGGGTCACCACCGCCCCGCAGTGCGGCATCGCCATCAGCGGCAGCAGCGCCCCCGAACCGCAGTCGATCGCGTGCACGTGCACGTCCTGCGGGGAGGCCCCCGCCGCGATCGCCCCCGCCAGGGTGCGCAGCGCGGTGGAGCGCCCGCTCCGCGAGGCGCCCGCCAGCAGCAGGTGCCCCCCGTGCGCGAGGTCCAGCGCCAGCGCCCGTCGGTCCTGCGCCCACGGCAGGTCCGTCACCCCGAACACCAGCGGCGGCACCTCCTCGATCCCGGCCCGGTACGGCGCCGCGCCGCCGGGGAGGTCGGACAGCCCGGGGGCGACCACGAGGTCGCCGAGCGGTGCGAGCCAGGGGCTGGGCTGCTGCGGCACTCCCGCGACGCGGGCGGCGTCGACCAGGGCGTCGGCGAGTATGGACAGGTCGGTGACCGGTGAGCCCTCGACGGCCGCCTCGGGCGCGGACAGGGGCTGCCCCAGGGCCTGCCAGCCGACCTCCGTCACCCGTGCCCTCACCTCGGCGGAGCCGCCGGGGCTCCGGCCGCCGATCCTGGCCGTCTGCACGGCCGTCGCCGCGCCCGCGCCCGACTTGACGTAGCAGCGGCCCGGGACGGACTTGGGGATGTGCGCGGCGTCCGCCCGGTCGATGACGTCGGCGGACTCGGAGGCCTCCGTGACCCGTAGCGCGATCCGCAGCGAGGTGTTCGCCTGGATGTCGGCGGTGACCACGCCGCCGGGCCGCTGGGTGGCCAGGATGAGGTGGATGCCGAGCGACCGGCCCCGCCTGGCGATGTCGACCAGCCCGGTCATGAAGTCGGGCAGCTCGCTGACCATGGCCGCGAACTCGTCGATGACCAGCACGAGCCGGGGCAGCGCGGCCGGCGGGCCGGTGCGCCCGCGCAGCGGCCTGGCCGGCGTCCTGCCGCCGGCGACGAGCAGGTCGCGGGAGGCGCGGGCCGTCTGCGCGTCGCGGAGCTCGTGGTAGTCCTCGATGTCCTTCGCCCCGGCGGCCAGCAGCAGCCGTTCCCGGCGGCGGATCTCGGCGGCCAGGGACGCCAGGGCCCGCTGGGTCAGGTGGCCGTCCAGGTCGCTGACCATGCCGACCGTGTGCGGGAGCCGTACGCACTCCTTGAAGGCGGCCCCGCCCTTGTAGTCGATCAGCACGAACGTCATCTCGTCGGGCCGGTTGGCCACCGCGAGCGAGCAGATCAGGGTCTGCAGCAGCTCGGACTTGCCCGCGCCCGTGGTGCCCGCGATGAGCGCGTGCGGGCCGTCCACGCGCAGGTCGACGGAGAACGGCCCGTCGGGGCCGACCCCGATCACGGCCTCGGTGCTCCGGCCCCAGCGGCCGGCCAGAGCCGTGCCCGACACCGAGGGCAGTGCCAGCAGGTCCAGCAGCCGCGCGGAGCCGGGCAGCGCCAGGCTCGCGTCGTCGCGGCTGACGTCGCGGATCGGGGCCAGGGAACGGGCGAGCCGGTCGCACCAGGAGGCCGAGACCTGGTCGGCCAGGATGTCGCCGAGGTCGTCCAGGCCGCCGCCGCGCAGCCGTACCAGGCCGTCCGCCGTCACGGCGGCGACGGTGGCGCACTCCTCGGGCAGCAGCCGCTGGTCGTCGTCGATGGCCAGGGTGTAGACACCGGCCCGGGGGCCCTGGCGGAGCACCTGCGGCATGCCGGGCAGCGCGCGCAGGACCTGGGCGCCGTCCAGGACGACCAGCACGTCGTAGGGGCGCTCGTCGTAGACCGGGGCGGCCTCCGGCGTCCCCGGGCCGCCGCCGAGGTCGCCCCAGCCGGCCGGGACGCGGCCGAGCTTGACCGACGGGCTCTCCTCCTCGCCGAGACGCTCGTCGATCAGCGTGGTCAGCTCGCTCACCCGGCGGGCCGCGGCCTCCGGGTCGGCGCCGACCAGCGCCACGCAGTCCTCGCCGCCGTGCGGGGCGCAGTGCGGCAGCCAGCGGACCCAGTTCCATCGCTCGCCCCCGTCGCCGTGCGCGGAGAGCACCACGATCGCCAGGTCACGCGGGCTGTGCAGGGCGGCGGCCTGACCGACCAGCCAGCGGGCCAGCCCGGCCGCGGGCCGCCGCGGCCCGGTCAGACCGGCGACGCCCAGGCGGCGCATGACCAGCGCCACCGGCACCGCGTGGCAGGTGGGAGGGGCGGGCAGCGGGGAGTCGAGCGGGGCGGAGCGCTCGGCGGCGAATTCCAGAGCGGCGGGGAGGTCGGCGAGGCCGACCCGGAGGCGGAGCGCGTCGGGGTCGTGGTCGCGGCGCTCCCAGAGCCGCCGCCGGGGGCCGGTCGCGGTGAGCAGCACCTCGGCGGGGTCGGGCGCGGCGGCCCGGCGCTCGGCCTCGTCGGCGGCGCGGGCCTCCTCCACGGCGGCCTCGAAGGCCTTCATCCGCTCCTTGTACTGCTTGACCTGCTGGCGGTACTTCTTGCGGCCGTGCCGCCGGTCGCTCCACCACTGACCGATCATGATCAGCGGGGTCATCAGCGCGAACAGCAGGAAATACCACGTCTTGAACGCCCAGGCCATGGCCAGTCCCAGCCCGGCGGGCAGGAAGGCGGTCAGCAGCTGCAGCCGCATGGTCTCGGCGCGTTTCGGCTCCGCCGGGACCTCGAACCGCCGCTCGCCGGTCCGGGGACGGAGCCGGGGCGGACGGTTGTAGGCGAGGCCCCCGTCGGGCTGGGCGTCCAGGTGCGCGTCGGGAGGCTCCACCGCCTTGAGGGTCAGCACGGTCGAGCCGCAGATCAGCAGGGCGTGCTCGGGCCACGGCGCCGCGCCGTCGAGGGGCTCGTGGTCCAGCAGCGCGACGGCTCCGGCCCCGGGCTCCACGGTGATGGCGTCGGGGGTGAGCCTGACCACGGCGGCCTCGGCGGACAGCCCGGGGTCGGCGACGGCCACCGCGCAGGCGGGGGCGGACCCGACGATGTGGACGCCCAGGCCGAGACGGTGCACGGACCCGGCGGCGGGCCCGCCGATCACCCGGACCTCCACGATGCCGCCGGGCTCCTCGGCCACCGTCGCCCCGGCCAGATCGCGGTCGAGGGTCACGAGGTCGCCGTCGCGGAGCAGGCCGAGCGCGGGGGCGCCGGGGTCGAGGGGCCGGCCGTCCCGCCAGAGCGTCGGGGGCTCGGCGCCGGGGGAGTCGTGGTCCAGCCCGTAGGGGGCCTTGCTGCGTGTCAGCCGCACCACGTTGGTCGGACGCTCGCCGCCCTGCCCGGCCAGCGACTCGGCGAGCCGGGCCACCGTGGTCGTCTCGTCGCCCTCGACCACGACATCGCGGTCGGCGTGCTCGCTGAGCACGGTGAGCATGATCCGCATCGCCGCTCTCCTCGGGTCGGCCCCCGGTCCAAGGTACAGAGTGGCGACGGCCCGGGAGGAGCTGTTTGCGGCAATGCCGTGGGGCACGGCCCGGTATGTGGAAAACGTGCTGGCCTGTGGACAACTGTCGGGCGGTGTTGACCGGCTATGCCGTTCTTAATGGGCTTTTGTGGATTTTGCAGTGGGGAGAGGCTGGGGATTCTCCGTACGGAGCTGTGGAAAACTCAGCCGGAACCTGTGGGATCCCGCCGGGCCCGGGTCCTGGCGTGGAGCTCGCCGGTCTTCTCCTCCAGCAGCCCGGCGTACGCGCTGACCTCGGAGGTGACCTCGGCCAGCCCGGTCGCCGCGCGGTGCAGGCCTTCGACGACCCTTCCCGTCGCCGGGGCGCCCGCGACGCGTTCGACTCCGCGGTGGCGCAGCCGCCCGATCGCCGCCCGGAGAAGCCGGATACGTCCCGAGCCCGGTGTGCCGCGCCTGAACCAGTTGGCCATGGCGTAAGGATGGCACATTTTGAACGGGTTCAGGGTGACGGGAAGCGCACGGTCATCCGGCCGCGGAGTGAAGGGGCGGAGCTTTCGCCGGAATGCCGGTGTAAATACTGGGGTGGTTGTTGCGAGGGTTAATCCAGATCCTTATCACCCAGATAAGTCATCTGTCACCTAGCCAAACCGTCAGTTTCTTCCAGATCGGCGTTGACAGACCCGTTCCTATCAAACGAGCATGGGTCCTGGCTTTTGTCCGGCAGTTCATCGGCATGGTGCGCATAATGGCGTAAATTCGACCAGTAGTCCCCCTATTTGTGATCACTCTGGGAGTCCCCCTGCCCATGAGGACCAGTGAGAAGCCAACGAACCGTCCCGGGGTGAACGCCGAGCGGCAGAGCCCGGCGGGCGCCCTTTCCGGACCGGCGTCGCGCAAGCTCCCCGTTCCCCCGCGCGAGCGCAGACCCGCGCTCGCGGCCCTCGCCCTGCTGCTCATCCTGGGCGGCGCGCTCGCCACCACCCTGCTGGTCCTGCGCAGCGGAGACCGGGTCACCGCGATCCAGATCGTCCAGCAGGTCGGCACCGGCCAGCGCATCCCCCAGACCGCGATGCGGGAGGTCCAGATCGCCGACACCGGCATCGACTACGTGGCCTACGCCGACCGGGTCCGCGTCTCCGAGAACTACGCCCGCGTCACCCTGCTGCCCGGCACCCTGCTGACCGGGAAGATGGTCGTCTCGTCGAGCGCGGAGCTGGGACCGGGCAAGGCGCAGGTGGGCCTGGCCCTCAAACCTGGCCAGCTCCCCTCGACCCTGCTGCAGGGCGACCGGGTCCAGGTCATCCATGTGTCGGGCCGCGGCGAGGGAGCCGGCACCCAGAGCCGCGTCCTCGCGCAGGCGGCGCTCGTCCACAGCGTCGGCGCCGCCGGCAGGAACGGCGTGTCCGGCCAGGTGACGATCATCGTGGACGCCACGGTGTCCCCGACGATCGCCGCCTACGCCTCCAACGGCGAGATCGCCCTGGCCGAGCTGCCGGGAGCGCGCTGACGTGGCCCTCATCGTGCTGGCCGCGGACAAGGGAGCACCGGGCGTGACCACGGCGGCCACCGCCCTCGGCGCGGTCTGGCCGCGCCCGGTGCTGCTCGCCGAGTGCGACCCCGCCGGAGGGGACCTCGCCTACCGCCTCCCCGCCGCCGACGGCGGCGTGCTCAACCCCGGCCGGGGCCTGCTCACCCTGGGCGCCATGGCCCGCCGCGGCCTGCAGCCCGACCAGATCCACGAGCACACCCAGAAGATCGTCGGCGGCCTGGACGTCCTGGCCGGGCTGACCCACGGCGAGCAGGCCGCCGGGCTGACCTGGCTCTGGGGCCCGCTCGGCCGGGCGCTGGCCGCGATGCCCCACGCCGACGTGCTGGCCGACTGCGGGCGCCTCGGCGGCCACCCCGAGACGGCCGAGCTGGCGGCCGAGGCCGCGATGGTGGTGCTGTTCACCAGGGCGAGCCTGGACCACGTCGCCCACCTGCGCGAACGCCTCCAGGTGATGCCCCGTGACCCGCAGATCGGAGTGGTGGTGATCGCCGACCCCCGGCAATACCGCACGACGATCGACGAGGTCCGCCGGATCGTCACCGCCACCGGCAGGGAGGTCGCCTTCGTCAGCGGGCTCGCCCACGACCCCAAGGGCGCGGAGCTGCTGCGCGGCCAGTGGGGCGGGCGCCTGGACCGCTCCCTGCTGATCCGCACCGCCCGGGAGCTCGCCGGGCGCCTGGCCTCCCAGGTCCGTGCCCCGGAGCCGGCCGCATGACCGTCGACCACACGCTGGTGAAGCGTTTCCGGCAGGAGGTCGGCGACCGGCTGGCCCACCAGCGCCGCCTGGACCAGGCCAGCGGCCTGGTGCCGATGACCGGCGAGGACGAGCGCCAGTTCGCCCGCGCGCTGATCGCCCAGGTCCTGGAGGAGTTCGCGCGCGGCGAGATCGGTGTCGGCAGGACCCCGCCCACGGCCGAGGAGGAGGAGGCGCTCGCCGCCGGGATCCACGCCGCGCTGTTCGGCGTCGGCCGCCTGCAGCCGCTGCTGGACGACCCCGAGGTCGAGAACATCGACATCAACGGCTGCGACCGGGTCTTCGTCGGCTACGCCGACGGCCAGGAGATCATGCGCGAGCCGGTGGCCGAGTCGGACGACGAGCTGGTCGAGCTGATCCAGATCCTCGCCGCCTACAGCGGCCTGTCCAGCAGGGCGTTCGACACCGCCAACCCCCAGCTCGACCTGCGCCTGCCGGACGGCTCCCGGCTCTCGGCGGTGATGGACGTGACGGTCCGCCCGTCGATCTCCATCCGCCGCTCCCGGCTGGGCAAGGTCTTCCTGAGCGACCTCGTGGGAAACGGCACGCTCACCCCGGAACTGGGCCGTTTCCTCTCGGCCGCCGTGGCGGCCAGGAAGAACATCATGATCTCCGGCTCCACCAACGCCGGGAAGACGACCCTGCTGCGCGCGCTGGCCAACGAGATCCCGGCGGCCGAGCGGCTGATCACCGTGGAACGCGCGCTGGAGCTCGGCCTCGACCAGTTCTCCGAGCTCCACCCCAACGTGGTGGCCTTCGAGCAGCGGCTGCCCAACTCCGAGGGCCAGGGTGAGATCACCATGGCGGAGCTGGTCCGCCGCTCGCTGCGGATGAACCCGTCCCGGGTGATCGTCGGAGAGGTGCTCGGCGACGAGATCGTCACGATGCTCAATGCGATGACCCAGGGCAACGACGGCTCGCTGTCCACCATCCACGCCAACTCCTCGATGGAGGTCTTCAACCGCATCGCCACCTACGCGCTCCAGGCCGCCGAACGCCTGCCGATCGAGGCGACCCACATGCTCATCGCGGGCGCGATCGACTTCGTGGTCTTCATCGAGAAGCGCAACGACTACGCCTCCGGTGGGAGGCTGCGCCGCTTCGTGTCGAGCGTGCGCGAGGTGGCCGGGGTGGACGGCAGGGTGCTGTCCTCGGAGGTGTTCGCCCTGTCCCCCGACGGCCGGGTGCTGCCGCACGCCCCCCTGTCCTGCCTGGAGGAGCTCGCCCACTACGGCTACGACCCGGGAGGCTGGGCATGATCTCCGTCCCGGCGGGGCAGCCCGCCCGCCACCGGGGAGGCCGGCAGTGATCCCGGTGCCCCCCGGGCTGCTCGACCCGCTGGCGCTGCTGGCCGGGGCGGCGGTCGGCGCGGGGCTGTTCCTGTTCGGCCTCGCCCTGTACGGCACGCGCCCGCGGCCGTCCACGCCGGGGAAGAAGGCCGGCAGGCGCGAGCTCATCAGGGCCCTGTCCACCCGCTCCGCCGTGGGCGCCATCGCCGGCGTGCTCGTGCTCGTGGTGACCGGCTGGCCGGTCATGGCCGTGGGAGCGGTGCTCCTCGCGCTGGGCTGGCGGGGGCTGTCCGGCGGCGCGGCCGAGGAGCGCACCGCGATGCGGAGGCTGGAGGGGCTGGCCGCCTGGACCGAGTCGCTCCGCGACACCATCGCCGGAGCCGCCGGCCTGGAGCAGGCCATCCCCTCCTCGATCCGGGCCGCGGCCCCCATGCTCCGCCCGCACCTGCGCGCCCTGGTGGACCGCCTGCACACCCGGATGCCGCTGCCCGACGCGCTCCGGCTGTTCGCCGACGAGCTCGACGACCCCTCGGCCGACCTGGTCGTGGCCGCGCTGATCCTCAACTCCAAGCTGCGCGGCCCCGGCCTGCGCGACGTGCTCGGCGCGCTCGCCGTCTCGGCCCGGGAGGAGCTCGACATGCGCCGCCGGGTCGAGGCCGAGCGCCGCTCCACCCGGCGCAGCGTGCAGATCGTGGTCGGTACGGCCGTCGCCTTCGCCGTCGCGCTGGTGGTGTTCAACCCCTCCTACGTCGAGGAGTACGACAACACCCTCGGCCAGGCCGTGCTCGTGGTGGTCGCCGGGTTCTTCGGCGCCGGCTTCGCCTGGATGCGCCGCCTGGCCCACTTCGACAAGCCCGCCCGTCTGCTCGGGCTGCCCTCGGGAGGAGAGGTGCGCGATGACTGAGCCGCTGCTCGTGGGATCGGTGCTCGGACTGGGCCTCTTCCTGCTCATACGGGCGCTGTTCCCCGCCCGGCCGGGTCTGGTGACGCGGCTGCTGGCGCTGGACGCCGCCCGGGAGGGCACGACCGTCCCGCGCATGCAGCTCGTCCTGCCGGACGAGGAGGTCAGCGCCTTCCGGCGGAACCTGGGCGTACGGCTGGCGCGCTTCTACGCGGCCCGTGGGTGGGAGGCCCGCTCGGCCAAGGCGGACCTGGCGCTGCTCGGCAAGTCGTTCGAGGGGTTCCTGGCCACCAAGATGCTGCTGGCGGTGTCCGGGCTGCTGGCGTTCCCGCTGCTGCTCGGCTGGCTGGTGGTGATGGGGTGGGGCGTCTCGCCCACCATCCCGCTGTGGGTCGCCCTCGCCGCCGCCGGAGTCTTCTTCATCCTGCCCGACCTGCAGATCAAACGGGACGCGGCCCGGATGCGCCGTGACTTCCGGCACGTCGTCGGGGCCTTCCTGGACCTGGTCGCGATGAACCTGGCGGGCGGGCGCGGCGTGCCCGAGGCGCTGATGATGGCGGTCTCGGTGGGCAGTCCGGGCGCCGACGACGAGGGGGCCAACTGGGCGATGAACCGGATCCGCGAGGCGCTCGGCAACGCCAGGATCGTCGGCATCACCCCCTGGCAGGCCCTCGGGCAGCTCGGCGACGAGATCAACGTCGACGAGCTGCGCGACCTGTCCGCCGCGCTCGGGCTGGTCGCCGACGACGGCGCCAAGGTCCGCGCGTCCCTGACCGCCCGCGCCGCGACCCTGCGGCGTCGTGAGCTCGCCGAGGTGGAGGGGCAGGCGGGTGAGCGGTCCCAGTCGATGCTCGTCGCCCAGCTCCTGCTCTGCGCGGGCTTCGTGATCTTCCTGAGTTTTCCGGCCGCTATGAAGATGTTGGGGTCCTGACCATGCTGAACCATCCGTGGATCGTCTACACGACCGCCTTCCTGAGCGTGCGGATCGACAGGGCGCGCAACGCCCCGACCCGGGGGGCCTCGGCCGTCGAGTGGGTCATCATCACCGCCATCATCGCCGGGGTCGCCCTGGGGCTCGCCACGCTCATCCAGACCCTGGTCACGCAGAAGCAGGACGACATCTCCACCCAGTTCGGCAACAGCGGCGGCGGGGGCGGGGGCGGCGGAGGGGACCAGGGTGGCGGGGAGCCGTGACCGGGAGCGGGGCGCCGCCGTCATCGAACTCGCGATGATCATGCCGGTGGTGCTGGCCGTCATCCTGCTCGTCGTGCAGTTCGCCCTGTGGTTCCACGGTCGCCAGGTGGCCGACGCCGCCGCCCGGGAAGGGGCCCGCCTCGCCCGGGTCGACACCGACTCGTGGGAGAGCGACGCCAAGGAGCGGGCCGACGAGGTGCTCAAGGCCGTCGGCCCGAAGCTTCTCGACGGCGCCACCGTCACGGCATGGCAGGAGGGCGACCAGCGAGGCGTCGAGATCACCGCCACGGCGGTCCAGGTCGTCCCGCTGCTGCCGTCCATGACGTTCACCATCACCTCGCGCTTCGGCGGCCCTGTCGAGTGCTTCCGCCCCGACGACGGGAGTGAGGGATGCCCGTGATCTTCCCGGCCCCGTCCCGCCCGGGACGCGGACGCGAACTTCGGCATGACCGTCGACGCGGTCGCGGGTGCGCGCGGTGCGGCGGCGAGCGCGAGCCCGGTGGCGGGTGCGCGCGGCATGGCGGTGCACCCGGGCGCGGCGGTGGGAGGAGCGGCGGCGAGCGCGGGTCGCTGACGGCCGAGACGGTGCTGCTGGCCCCGGTCTTCCTGCTGTTCATGCTCTTCCTGGTCGGCGCGGGAAGGGTGGTGGAGGCCCAGGGCGAGGTCAACGGCGCGGCCAGGGACGCGGCCAGGGCGGCCTCGGTCGAGCGCACCCTGTCCGACGCCGAGGACGCCGCCGACAAGGCCGCCAAGGAGTCGCTGTCGGGTGAGTGCGAGCCCGAGGTGAGCCTGGCCGGCACCGAATGGAAGGAGGGCGCGCTGGTCAGGGTCGAGGTGACCTGCTCGCTGGACCTGGACTTCCTCGGTTTCGGCGCCGCCAAGGAGATGAAGGGCGACTCGGTGGTCCCGCTGGAGCAGTTCCGGAGGGTCGAATGAGCCCTTCCGGCGGGGAGGCGACCTCGCGGGTCCGCCGTGGCTCCGCGGCCCGGGAGCGGGGGTCGATGTCGGTCTTCACGGTGATCTTCTCGGTGGCGGTCTTCCTGCTGGCCGGGCTCCTGGTCGACGGCGGGGCCGCCATCAACTCCCGCCTGCGGGCCGCCGACATCGCCGAGCAGGCGGCCCGGGCGGCCGCCGACCAGATCGACGTCGAACACCTCCGCTCCACCGGCCAGGCCCGCCTGATGGAGGAGGGCACGATCTGCGCCAAGGCCGAGGAGGTCGTCTCCGCCCACGCCACCGACGACGTCCAGCTCGCCGAGTGCACGGCCGGCGGCGGACAGGCCGAGGTCACCGTGCGGGTCTCGGTGTCGTGGGAGGCCTTCTTCCTGGCCGCCTTCGGCTTCCCCGGCTCCGAGATGGAGGCCGAGGCCACCGCCGGTCCTGACACGGGGGAGGACGTCTGATGGCCCGGTACGGCCGGGCGGTCCCGGCAGGCGGGAGGGGCCGCGCCGAATGTCCTAGACCAATTGCCGCGAACCACTGGCTGAGCGGGTGACGGACGACGAATCTGAACGAGGAGGGAGACGCATGCCCACGCGACAGCCCATGCGCATCAGGCCCAGGCGCACCGCGGGTGACCTGTTCGCCGGACTCGGCGCGCTGGTCGTGCTGGCCGCGCTCCTCGGCGGGGTCCCCTACGCCCTGCTCAGGCTGGCCGGGCCGCCGCTCCCGCCCGAGCTGCTCGACATCGATCTGCTGACCAGCCCGGTCGGCACGGGCACGATCGTGGCGATCCTCGTGCTGCTGGTCTGGCTGGCGTGGCTGCAGCTGACCGTCTGCGTGATCGTCGAGGTCTACGCCGGGCTGCGGCGGGTCGGCATGCCGGCCAGGGTCCCGCTCTCCGGGGGCACCCAGGTCCTGGCCAACCGGCTGGTCTCGGCCGTGCTGGTGCTGTTCACCATGTCGGCGGTGGTCGTGCCGATCGCGAAGGCGGGGGGCACGCCGGCCGCCGGTCCCGCCGTCGCCTCCGTCGCGCTGTCCGCGCCGGTCGCCGAGGAGCGGGCGCCACTGGTGCCGGTGGAGAAGGCCAAGAAGGTCTACGTGGTGCAGCCGCCGCACGGGCGGCACCACGAGAGCCTGTGGGAGATCGCGGAGAAGTGCCTCGGCGACGGGCGGCGCTATCCGGAGATCTACCGGCTCAACCAGCACAAGGAGCAGCCCGACGGCAGCCGTCTCCACATGGCCGACCTGATCAGGCCCGGCTGGGTGCTGGACATGCCGGCCGACGCCAGGAACATCCACCTCGTCCCGGCCGCCCAGCCCCGCGACGCGACCCTCAAGGAGCACCCCGACAGGCCGGCGGAGCTCGACGGCCGCACCCGGACCTTCACCCCGGGCCGCGCGGATCTCCCGGTGGAGTCCCGCCCGGAGGTCTCCCGGCCCTCGGACACCTCCGTCGTCCCCGGCGACGGGAGGACCGGCCCCGCCGAGACGCGCAGGGCCCCCTCGGACACCTCCCGGCGGTCCCCGCAGGAGACCGCCACCGCGCGGGAGCCCCGCGCGGCCGACGACTCCGGCCGCACCGGGCGGCAGACCTCGGAGGGCGGCACCGGGCGCGACCCGTCCGTGGCCGCCGACCCCGGCGGCAGGGCCGGCCAGGCCGGGCAGGACTCCGGGCTGGAGATGCTCGACTACCTGGCGGTGGCCTCGCTGGCGGCGGCCGGGCTGCTGGCGGCGCTCGGCCGCCGGCGCAGGCGGCAGCTGTGGTACCGGGCGTTCGGGCACCGGATCGCCCGGCCGAGGGGCGACGCGGCCCAGGCCGAGCTCGCGCTCCGGCTGGGCGCCGACGCGCCGGGAAGCCGGATGCTGGACATCGGGCTGCGGCTCCTGGGCAGGTCCCTCGCGGCCCGGGACCGCGTCCCGCCCACGATCTACGCCGCGCACCTGTCCCCGCACACCCTCGACCTGTGGATCCACCCGCCCGACCTCGACGCCCCCGCGCCCTGGGCCGCCCACGACGGCGGCCAGGTGTGGCGGCTGCCGGCCCACGAGGGCCGGATGCTCGACGAGCAGGCGCTCGCCGGCGCGCCCGCGCCGTACCCGGGCCTGGTCTCGCTGGGGTCCAACGGTGAGGGCCGGGTGCTCGTCGACCTGGAGGCGGCCCACGGGCTGATCAGCCTCAAGGGCCCCCAGAGCACCGCCGCCCTCGCCGCGCTCGCGGTGGAGCTGGCCACCAACCGCTGGTCGGACCGGATGCTCGTCACGCTCGTCGGTTTCGGGGAGGAGCTCGCCGTGATCGCCCCCGACCGCATCCGCTGCGTGGGCGGCCTCGCCGAGATCCTGCCCGAGCTGGAGGCCACGGCCGAGGAGCGCGGCGCCGGCGGCGAGGTGCTCACCGGCCGGATCCACGGCCGCGCCGCCGACCCGATCTGGCCGCCGCACTACGTGCTGTCCGCGGTGGTCCCGAGCGCGGAGGAGGGCCGCCGTCTGGCGGTGCTCGCCAGGAAGGGCGTCCGTACGGCCGCCGGCTACGTCGTGGCGGGTGACGTCCCGCACGCCACCTGGAACTGGGAGATCACCGAGGACGGCCGGGCCACGGTGGACGCGCTCGGGTTCGAGGTGGCCGCGCAGCTCCTGCCCCGCCGCCACTACCGGGCCCTGATCGACCTGTTCCACACGGCCGGGCGGCTCGACGGGGAGCTTCTGCCCGACGAGCGGGAGCCGGTCCCGCAGACGCCCTCGATCGAGGTGCGGGTCCTCGGCCCGGTCGAGATCACCGGCCCGCCGCCGATGGAGGAGGGCCGGGCCGTGCTCGCCGTCGAGCTCGTCGTCTACCTGGCGACCCACCCGGGAGGCGTCCACCCGGTCGTGCTCGGCGGAATCCTCTGGCCGAGGGGCGTGCAGTCGGTGGTCCGGGACGCCACGATCGCCCGGGTCGTCGACTGGCTGGGCGTCGACAGCGCCGGGCGGCCCAACCTCTACGCCGACGAGTCGGGGCGGCTCCGTCTCGGGCCCGAGGTGCGGACCGACTGGATGCTCTTCCGCGAGTTCGTCCGCCGGTCGCACGCGGACCCCGCCGTGCGCACCGTACTCCTGGAGAGGGCCCTGAACCTGGTGCGCGGCCCGCTGTTGAACGGACGTCCGCGCGGCCGGTACTCCTGGCTGGCCGCCGACGACCTGGAGTACGACGTGACCGCCGGTGTCGCGGACGCCGCCCACCGGCTCTGCGAGATGCGGCTGGCGAACGGCGAGGCCGCCCAGGCCGTCGCGGCGGCGCGGGCCGGGCTGCTGCTGGCCGCCGACGACGAGGCGCTCTGGCGGGACCTGCTGCGGGCCACCCATCTGACCGGGGACCCGGGCCGCCTGCGAGCCGTGGCCGACGCCCTGAACCGGCGGGCCGGCTCCCACCCCGACGGCGGCGGGATGGCGCCGGAGACGGAGGCGCTCATCGACGAGCTGCTGCCCTCGTGGCGGATGCGTTCGGCGCCGTCGGCATGACCGGGCCGGAGGTCCGGCGCCCGTGGCCGGTGCCGTGGCGGGAGAGAGGGAGGCATGAAGCCGTGCAGGTCCGTGCATACCGGTGGTTCCGTACGGCGGGCGGGCGTGTGGCGATCGCGCTGACCCTGCTGGTGCCGGTGGGCTGCTCCGCGCCGGCGCCCCGGCCGTTCGTCCCCTCCGACCTCCCGGCCGGCGATCCGAGCGCGTCGAGGCGGGCCGCGATCGCTCCGGCGGAGCCGGAAGGCCCGAGGGTGGAGACGGTCGAGGTCGCGCCCGGCGTCCGGGTGGTGGTCGAGTGGCCCGCCGTGGCCGACCAGGACACCACCGGGATGATCGATGCCCTCCGCGACTACCGCGCCGGGTCGTTCAAGGCGGTCGTCACCGGGGGCCAGGACACCGCCTATCTGAAGACGGTCCAGGACGTCGCGAGTTCGGACGCCTACCGGTGGGTCAGGGAGTTCCTGGAGCAGCGCCGGTCGGTGCGCGGGACCTCCCGGCTGTACGCGTTGAACGTCGTCTCGGTCACCGGGCGCGGGGCACAGCTCAACGGATGCATCGACGAGACGGGGATGCGGCTGCTGGACTCGGAGACCGGGAAGGCGGTCCGCAGGCAGCCCGGCTGGACCAGAAAGCCCTTCCTCCAGGTCGCCGGGCTACGGCGGGGCGACGACGGGGTCTGGCGGATCAAGGTGCTCCGGCACGCCGAACTTCCCAGTGAGGCCGCGAAGGGATGTCTTCGATGATCATGAATGTGGTTGTTGCGGGGCTGATGCTGTTCTCCTCGGCGGATCCGGGCGGCGGTGGCGGGGACGTCGAAGTCCGGACCAGCCAGGAGAAGAACAGCGTCGGGGTCACCCTGAAGAACTCCCGGATCGTCCTCAGCGGGAACGGTCGCGGGGGTAAGAGCGACGGCTACCGCCTCAAGCGTCCCTGCTGGTACGAACCGGCCCAGAACGCCGAGGAAATGCTGGACTTCCAGCGGTGGGTGACGCGCGTCGACCTGTATGACCCGAAGACCCGCGCGGAGAACCTCAAGAAGTTCCAGGAGAAACTCGGCGAGGAGGGGCGCTGGTGGACGATCGCCCACAACTCATCCGATCCCAATGGTCTGAGCTGCCAGCTGGCGACGGACAGCTACGTGTTCGTGCCGCCCAACACGACCCCGCCCGGCGGGATCACCCTCCAGGAACTCATCGACATCGCCCGCGCCGCGCTCACCGTGCCCGAGCCGAAGGTCATGCTCAACCCCGACGCCAGGAGCTACGTCAACCTGCCGACCTGGGTCTGGCTGGACGGTGTCGGCGAGACCACCCGGTCGGTGACCGCGACGCTGCCCGGCGTCATGAGCGCGACCGTGACCGCCGACCTGAAGAACATAGAGATCGACCCGGGGACGAAAGAGGACCGCGCCGAGGTCAAGGAGGAATGCGGTCCGACGGGCAGGCCGTACGCCAAGGGCGGGGAGTTCACCTGCGGCGTCCGGTATCTGCGTGCCTCGGCGGACCAGCCGCGCGACGTCTACACCCTGACCGTCACCTCCGTCTGGGAGGTCGGGGTGCAGGCCGCCGTGGTGCCCTTCGCCTACGACCCGATCCAGGTCAGCGCCACTCGCGACGTCGAGGTGGGCGAGGTGCAGAGCACCGTCAGGGGCTCCGGCTGAGCGGCCGGCGGAGTGGGAATCCCCCGCCTCCCGGCGGGGGAGGACCTCAGAGCACGCTGGTCTGGGCGAGGGCCTTCTCGTGGGTGAGCAGCCACTGCTTGACCGGCGTGCCGTAGTAGTAGCCGCCGAAGCCGCCGGCGGAGGGCAGGATGCGGTGGCACGGGACGAACGGCGCGATCAGGTTCTGCGCGCACGCCGCGCCCGCCGCCCTGGCAGCCGTTCTCGGCAGCCCCGCACGCTCGGCCAGCTCGGCGTAGCCGATCGTGGTCCCCGCCGGGACCTCCCGCAGGGCCGTCAGGAGCCGCTGCCGCGTGGGCGTGCCCGGCTGGGTCAGCGCGACGCTGTCGAGGGCCGTCAGCTCCCCGTCCAGATAGTCCCGTACGGCCTGCGCCGGGTGGCCCAGGTCCTCCACCCGGCGCAGGCCGTACGCCTGGAGGCGGGACGGGAGCCGCAGGAACATCTGGTGCGGGTCGGCGGTGAAACCCGCGGCGACGACGACCCCCTCGTGTGAGAGCAGCGTCAGCGGGCCGGTGGGCGTGGGGAGGACCTGTGCCTCGATCACTGTGAACTCCATAGGTGCAGCGCGGCGTAGGCCCGCCAGGGCCGCCACCGCTCGATGTGGTCGTCGGGGATGCCCAGGCACGCCATGGCCCGCCGCAGCACGAGGTCTCCCGCGGGCCATGCGTCCGGGTCGCGCAGCGCCCGCAGCGCGATGTAGCTGGCCGTCCACGGCCCGATGCCCGGCACCTCCAGCAGCCGGGCCACGGCCTCTCCGGGTTCCTGCGCCCCGTCCAGGTCGATCTCGCGGTCCGCCGCCTTCGCGGCGAGCGCCTTCAGCGTGACCACCCTCCGCCCGGTCAGCCCGAGCCCGTCGAGGTCGGCTTCCAGGAGCTCCCCGGGGGTGGGGAACAGGTGGGTGAACCCCTCCGCCTCGACGGGGCGGCCGGCGCGGTTCACGATGCGGCCGAGGATGGTGCGGGCGCCGGCGACGGAGATCTGCTGGCCGACCACGGCGCGGACGGCCACCTCGAAGCCGTCCCACGCGCCGGGGACCCGCAGGCCGGGGCGGGCGGCGACGAGGGGGGCCAGGGAGGTCTCCCCGAGGGCCTGCGCGATGGCCTCGGGGTCGGCGTCGAGGTCGAGGAGGCGGCGGCAACGGGCGACGACGCGGGCCAGGTGGCGGGTGTCGTCGAGGCTCACCTCCAGCCGGACGTCGCCGGGTCCCGGCGTGAGGGTGACCGTGCCGCCCGGGACGGCCCGGCTGTAACCCGTCTCGTCGACGCGCTCCAGCCCGGGGATCGCCCGCCCCTGCAGGAACCGCAGCAGCGTCCGCGCCTCGTACGGCTCGCGCCGGTGCAGCCGGAGCGTCAGCGAGTTGTCGGTGACGGCCCGTCCCGCGGTGGCCCGCAGCTCGCCGGGGGTGAAGCCGTAGGTCTCCTTCATGGTCGCGTTGAACTGCCGCACGCTCCCGAACCCCGACGCGAACGCCACGTCGGTGATCGACAGCCCGGTCTCGGTCAACAGCTGCTTGGCCAGCAGCAGCCGCTTGGTCCTGGCCACGGCGAGCGGGCCGACGCCGATCTCGGCGGTGAACAGCCGGTGCAGGTGCCGCTCGGTGATGTGCAGCCGCCCGGCCAGCCTCGTCATCCCGCCGTCGTCGGCCACGCCCTCGTCGATCAGCCGGAGCGCCCGGCCGATCAGTTCGCCGCGGTGGTCCCAGCCGGGGTCTCCGGGGCTGAGCTCCGGCCGGCACCGCTTGCAGGGCCGGAAACCGGCCGCCTCGGCGGAGGCCGCGTGCCGGTAGAAGCGCACGTTGCGGGAGGCGGGCGTGCGCGCCGGGCAGATGGGACGGCAGTAGATGTGCGTGGAGGTGACCGCTGTGTAGAACCGCCCGTCGAACCGGGCGTCCCTGGCGCTCACCGCGCGGTAACAGGAATCGAAGTCAAGCTCTTTCACGGACACATCAACGACGTTATCCGCAGCGCAGAGCGTACGACTGGCGGGAATCGGACGTGATCGTCAGGCGGCCGTCACTTGGAGGAGACGCCGACCCCGATCTCGAACTCCCGGTAGACGCGGGCCCAGAAGCCGTCACGGAGCCAGACGCGGGCCTCGGGATAGGGGCGCAGGGAGTGGCCGAGCTCCTTCTCCGCCTCGATCAGCAGCTCGGTGTCGATGACCGTGGGGAGGATCGGGCCGGGGAGCAGGTCGCGGATGTTGTCGCGGCCGCGGGTGAGGATCCACTTCTGGGCCACGTGCTCGCCGACCTCCTCCACCCTCGGGCGGCTGGGGCCGAGCTTGGTGATCTGGCCGACCGGGGCCTTGGGTTTGATCGCGGCCGGGGTGCGGGCGGCGAAGACCTGGGCGGGGGAGGGCGCGGCCGGGGCGGCCGGGACGGGGACGGGGGCGCGGCTGAAGTAGGAGCGGAGGAAGTCGGCGCTGATGATCTCGACGGTGTCGGACTCCCAGACGAGGCGCTCGGCCTGGTTGGTGCCGTAGGGCGGTTCGACGCCCCACAGGTGGATCCGCACGCCGTAGGCCTGGGCGGCCTCGACGGCCGGGACCATGTCCTCGTCCCCGGCGAGCAGGATCGTGTCGCTCACCGCGTGGTGCCTGGCCAGTGCTTCCAGGTCGCTCCTGATCTGCGCGTCCACGCCCTTCTGCTGGCCCCGGGCGTTGAGGTTGCCCAGGCGCACCTTCACCCAGGGGAGCTGGGCGATGACGCGCTGGTCCACGGTCGGCACGCGGTCACGGGCGGCGTCGTACCAGTAGATCCTCAGCAGCTCGCCGTGAATGCGGGTTTCCGCGTGTTTCTGCAGTGCCTGGATCAGCTCGTCGGCCGAGACGCGGTATTCCTTGCGTTCTTTGGCACCAAGAAGCACTTCCCCCGCTGCCGCGTACAGATACCCCACGTCCACCAAGACTGCGTACTTCGCGGCAACGGGATGGGAGGTGAGGTCCAGGATGGTCATGTCGTCCTCCAGGCCTCGGAACTAGCTGATCGGCTGACTATATGCGCCCATTTCTTAGATAGTCCCAACTCTCGCGCAACTTGACACCCTGTTCTTCGGATCTATCTCGGCAGGGCGCTCGATCTCCATGCGCCTTGTCCAACCGGGAGAGGTTTTCGCATGCGATGTGCGGGATTACGCCATATTTCTGGTTTCCGTACGGCTTTCGCCGCCGGAGCGGTCCGCGACGCGAGCGCGACCACCAGAGCGGCGATCTCCTCCTGGGTCGCGTCGCCGTGAACGATCTTCAGGTGCGTCATAGCGGGATGTTCCCATGCTTCTTCGGGGGCAGGGTCGCGCGCTTGTTGCGCAGGGCACGCAGCGCCCTGACGATCCGCACGCGGGTCTCGGAGGGACGGATCACCGCATCCACATACCCGCGTTCGGCGGCGAGATACGGGTTGGCGAGAGCGTCCTCGTATTCGGTGACGAGCCGGGCCCGCTCGGTGTCGGGGTCGTCGGCCGAGGTGAGCTCGCGCCGGTAGAGGACGTTGACCGCGCCCTGCGCACCCATCACCGCGATCTGCGCGGTCGGCCAGGCCAGGTTGACGTCCGCGCCCAGATGCTTGGAGCCCATGACGTCGTAGGCGCCGCCGTACGCCTTGCGGGTGATCACCGTGACCAGTGGCACGGTCGCCTCCGCGTAGGCGTAGAGCAGCTTGGCGCCGCGGCGGATGATCCCGTTCCATTCCTGGTCGGTGCCCGGTAGGAATCCGGGCACATCCACAAATGTCAGGACCGGAATGTTAAACGCATCGCATGTTCGGACGAATCTCGCCGCTTTCTCCGAGGCCGCGATGTCCAGGGTGCCCGCGAAACTCATCGGCTGGTTGGCCACGATCCCCACCGAGCGTCCTTCGACCCTGCCGAAGCCAACGACGATGTTGGGCGCGAATTGCGCGTGCACCTCAAGGAATTCACCGTCGTCGACGACATGCTCGATGACCGTGTGCATGTCGTACGGCTGGTTCGCCGAATCCGGGATCAGCGTGTCGAGCTCGCGGTCCTCGCCGGTGGTCTCCAGGACCGGGGCGACGTCGAGGGCCGGAGCCTCGTCCAGGTTGTTGGACGGCAGATAGGACAGCAGCGCCCTGGCGAACTCCAGGCAGTCGGCCTCGTCGGCGGCCTCGTAGTGCGCGACGCCCGACCTGGAGTTGTGGGTGTGCGCGCCGCCGAGCTCCTCGAACGTCACCTCCTCGCCGGTGACCGTCTTGATGACGTCGGGGCCGGTGATGAACATGTGCGACTTCTCCGACACCATCAGCACGAAGTCGGTGAGCGCGGGGGAGTAGACCGCGCCGCCCGCGCACGGACCCATGACCAGTGAGATCTGCGGGATCACCCCGGAGGCGTGCACGTTCCGCTTGAAGATCTCGGCGTACAGGCCCAGGGAGACGACGCCCTCCTGGATGCGCGCCCCGCCGGAGTCGTTGATGCCGATCACCGGGCAGCCGGTCTTCAGCGCGTGGTCCATGACCTTGACGATCTTCTCGCCGAAGACCTCGCCCAGCGATCCGCCGAACACCGTGAAATCCTGGGCGAACACCGCCACAGGCCGGTCGTCCACCGTGCCGTAGCCGGTCACCACGCCGTCGCCGTAGGGGCGCTCGCGCTCCAGGCCGAAGCTCGTGGACCGGTGCCTGGCCAGCTCGTCGAACTCCACGAAGCTGCCGTCGTCCAGCAGCTCCAGGACCCGCTCCCGGGCGGTCATCTTGCCCCTGGCGTGCTGCTTCTCCACCGCGCGCGCGGAACCGGCGTGGGCCGCCTCGTCCAGGCGGCGCTCCAGATCGGCGAGTTTGCCCGCCGTGGTGTGAATGTCAATCCCGGCGGCTACCGGCTCAGCGCTCATCGGGCCCTTCCACTCCTGTCCGCTCCACGCGGTCTCCGCGTGGTCCCGGCATGGTCTCGGCGGGTGCGGCGCGGCGCCTCACCCCGCTGTGCGTTCCGGGCTGGTTCCCGGCTCCTGCCCATCCTCAGCAGGGTAACCGTCTTCTGACATCACGAACTATCGGGGGCGGTCATTCGTTGCCTGCGAGGAGACCTGATCCTCAAAACCGGAAATCCTGCCAAAGTAGGGGACATGACGGACATCGCTGACGCGGTACGCACACACCAGCTCTTCAAGAGATTCGGGCATCAGGTGGCCGTGGGCGGTGTCGACCTCGTCGTACCGCGGGGCAGTTTCGCCGGGCTGGTGGGTCCGAACGGAGCCGGCAAGACCACCACGCTCAGCATGGTCACCGGCCTGCTCCGCCCGGACGGCGGCGCCGTCCACATCGACGGCCTCGACGTCTGGCGCGACCCGCTCCCGGTCAAGGGCCGCATCGGCGTGCTCCCCGAGGGGCTGCGCCTGTTCGAGCGGCTGTCCGGACGGGAGTTGCTGTCCTACAACGGCCAGCTCCGCGGCATCCCCAGGGCCGAGGTGGAGCAGCGGGCCGAGGAGCTGCTCAGGGTCATGGACCTGGCGGAGTCGGCGGACAAGCTCGTCGTCGACTACTCCACCGGCATGCGCAAGAAGATCGGCCTGGCCGCCGCGCTGCTGCACAACCCCAAGGTGCTCTTCCTGGACGAGCCGTTCGAGGGCGTGGACCCGGTCAGCGCCAACACGCTGGTCGAGGTGCTCCAGCGCTACACGGCATCCGGCTCGACCGTCGTCTTCTCCAGCCACGTCATGGAGCTCGTCGAGCGCCTGTGCGACTGGGTCTCGGTGATGAACCGCGGCCAGATCGTCGCCCAGGGGCCGCTGGACCAGGTCCGCGCGGGGCGCAGCCTCAACGAGGCCTTCCTCGGCCTGGTCGGCGTCCGGGGCGACGGCAACGGAGAGGAGGGGCTGTCATGGCTGGGCGCGACCTCGGCATGAGCGCGGCGGGCGGGGGCGGCGCGGTCCGGGTGGGGCCCTCGGTCTTCGTCCGGCTCAAGCTCCGGCTGATCGCCGGGAACCTGCGCGGCAGCACCCAGCGCCTGCTCGGGTTCGTCTTCACCGTGATCGCCGCGGTCGTCGTGGCGAGCCTCGGCTTCTTCGCGATGAGCATGCTCCGGCTCGCGCCCGCCGACGTCGCGACGGACGTCGTGATCGTGCTGTTCACCACTTTCCTGGTGAGCTGGGCGATCGTCCCGCTGCTGGCGTTCGGCCTGGACGACACGCTCGACCCGTCGCGGCTGGCGCTTTTCCCGCTGCGGACCGGCCGGCTCGCCACCGGAATGTTCGCCGCCTCGGTCACCGGCGTCTGGCCGATCGCCACTCTGATCATCACGGCCGGGGCCGTCGCGGGGCTGGCCACCGGAATCGGCGGGGTCCTCCTGGGCGTCGTCGCGGTGCTGCTGCAGTTCGCGCTCTGCATCGTCACCTCGCGCCTGGTCACCACCTCCCTGTCCGGCATCCTGCGCAGCCGCAGGGGCCGGGACGTGCTCGCCGTCTCGGTGATCTTCTTCATCCTGGCGGCCCAGCTCCCCAACCTGCTGCTCAACGGCGGTCTGGCGGGCGACCTGGCCGGGACGCTGCACGGCGTCGCCTCGGTGCTGCGCTGGACCCCGCCGGGCATGGCCGCGCACGCCATCGCCGACGGCGGCGCCGTGGCGGCGGCCGAGCTGGCCTTCCTCGCCGTCCTGACCGTCGTGCTGGGATGGCTCTGGATCGTGGCGCTCCGCCGGGCGCTGGTCTCCACGGACGCCTCCACCGAGGGAGCCTCCGTCCGCAACTCCAAGGGCCTGCTGGCGCGCGTCCTGCCCGACGGGCCGCTCGCCGCGGTCGCAACCAAGGAGCTCAAGTACGCCCGCCGCGACCCCAGGGGCCGGGTCGGCTGGTTCGCGGCCGTCGCCGTCACCGGCGTGATGGCCTTCTCCCTGAGCCGTGACGGGACGGGGACGGGAGGCGTCGCCCTGGCGATCGCCCCGGCGTGCATCGGTGGGGTGATGATCGGCCTGCAGTCGTCCAACTCCTTCGGCATCGACGGCCGCTCGCTGTGGATGAACTCCATGGTCTACGGCACGGGCCGGGACTGGCGGGCCGACCTCGCCGGACGGCACCTGGCCGTCATGACGATCGCGGCCCCGCTGCTGACCGTGCTGTCCGTGGTCGCCGCCCTCCTCGCCGGGAACCTGGTCTGGGCCGTCCCGGCCGTGCTCACCGCCTGGGGCATCCTCGGCGTCGGCCTCGGCGTGGGCGCCCTGACGAGCGTGCTGCTGCCGTACACCGTGCCCGAGCGGCTCAACGCCTTCACCGGCGCCGCTCCCGGGCAGGGCGGCGTCGCCTTCGCGGCCTCCTTCGGCGCGATGATCGGCAGCAGCGTGCTGGCGCTGCCGGTCGCGCTGCCGGTCCTCCTCGGCCTCACCTGGGTCAGCGTGCTGGCCGTGCCGTACGGCCTGCTGATCTCCTGGGGCGGCCGCCGGATCGCCGGTGACCTCGGATTCAGGAGATATCCCGAGATCCTGGCCGCGACCTCCCAGCCGGGCTGAATGGTCTAGTCCAATAGGTGAGACCAGTCTCCGCCGGAGAAAACGGACTGGCTACGCTGGCAAACATGTCCGCCATCGCGCACCATCAGGCAGAACGTTCTTCCGCCGTCACCGAGATGCCCGACGAGCTGCGCGCGGACGTGCGGCTGCTCGGCGAGCTCCTGGGGCAGGTCATCGCCGAGTACGGCGGTGATGATCTGCTCGCCGATGTCGAACGTCTTCGCAAGGCCGTCATCGCGGCCCGTCGCGGGAAGGTCTCGGTCGACGAGATCACCGCGATGGTCGCCGAGTGGCCCGTCGAGCGGGCGGTGCAGATCGCCCGGGCGTTCACCTGCTACTTCCACCTGGCCAACCTGGCCGAGGAGCACTTCCGCATCCGCACGCTCCGGGTCCGCGACACCGGCGAGGAGCCGCTGCCCGAGTCCCTGGCGCAGGCCGTGCAGGAGCTCGGCGGCGAGCGCGTCACCGAGCTGGTGGAGGGGCTGCGGCTGCACCCGGTGCTGACCGCGCACCCGACCGAGGCCCGCAGGCGCGCGGTGGTCACCGCGATCCAGCGGATCAGCGGCCAGCTCGCCGCCTACAACAGTCCCGAGCGGGGCGCCGCCGAGCGGGCCGAGACCCGGCGGCGGCTGCTGGAGGAGATCGACCTGCTCTGGCGGACCTCCCAGCTCAGGTCCACCAAGCTCGACCCGCTGGACGAGGTCCGCACCGCCATGGCGGCCTTCGACGAGACCCTGTTCCGGGTGGTGCCGCTGGTCTACCGCTCGCTGGACGCCGCGCTCGGCGAGGGCACCGGCACCCGCGAGCCGCTGGCCCGTCCCTTCATCCGCTACGGGAGCTGGATCGGCGGTGACCGGGACGGCAACCCCAACGTCACCGCCAAGGTGACCAGGGACGCCGTGCTCATCCAGGCCGAGCACGTGCTGATCGCCCTGGAGAACGCCACCCACAGGATCGCCCGCACCCTCACCCTGACCGCGGGCTACACCCCCGCCTCGCCGCGGCTGCGGGCCGCGCTCACCGCCGCCGAGAACGACCACCCCGAGCTGGTCTCGGAGATGGCCACCCGCTCCCCGCAGGAGCCGCACCGGCAGTGGCTGCTGTTCGTCGCCGCCCGGATCGTGGCCACCCGGCAGCGCGGCCTCGACCTGGCCTACCGCTCGCCCGAAGAGCTCCTGGGCGACCTGCGGACCGCCCAGGAGTCGCTGGTCGCGGCCGGGGCCGAGCGGCAGGCGTACGGCGAGCTGCAGCACCTGATCTGGCAGGTGGAGACGTTCGGCTTCCACCTGGCCGAGCTTGAGGTGCGCCAGCACTCGCAGGTCCACGCCGCCGCGCTGGCCGAGCTCGCCGCCGGGCGGACCTCCGAGCGCACCGACGAGGTCCTGGCCACCATCCGGACGATCGGCTGGATCCAGGAGCGGTACGGCGTGACCGCCTGCTCCCGCTACGTCGTCTCCTTCACCCGCTCGGCCGACGACATCGCCGCGGTCTACGCGCTGGCCGGGCACGCGCTCGGCGACAAGGCCCCGCAGCTCGACGTGGTCCCGCTGTTCGAGTCGGGCGCCGACCTGGCCAACGCCCCGGGAGTGCTGTCGGGGATGCTGGAGATCCCGGGCATCCAGCAGCGTCTCGCCGCCAACGGCCGCCGCCTGGAGGTCATGCTCGGCTACTCCGACTCCGCCAAGGAGCTCGGCCCGGCCGCCGCGACCCTGAAGCTGTACGAGGCGCAGGAGGCCCTGGCCGCGTGGGCCGCCGAGCACGACGTGCGGCTGACGCTGTTCCACGGCCGTGGCGGCGCCCTGGGCCGGGGCGGCGGTCCGGCCAACCGGGCCGTGCTCGCCCAGGCGCCGGGCTCGGTCGGCGGCAGGTTCAAGGTCACCGAGCAGGGCGAGGTCATCTTCGCCCGCTACGGCCACGCCGCCATCGCCCGCCGCCACATGGAGCAGGTCACCTCGGCGGTGCTGCTCGCCTCCACCCCGTCGATCGAGGCCCGTACGGCCGAGGCCGCCGGACGCTTCCGGGGCATGGCCGAGCAGGTCGCCTCCGCCTCGGAGAAGGCCTACCGGTCGCTGACCGAGGCACCCGGCTTCCCCGAGTGGTTCTCCCTGGTCAGCCCGCTGGAGGAGATCGGCTCGCTCCGCCTCGGCTCCCGCCCCGCCCGGCGCGGCCTCGGCGCGCCCCGGTCGCTGGACGACCTGCGGGCCATCCCCTGGGTGTTCGCCTGGGCCCAGACCCGGGTCAACCTGCCCGGCTGGTACGGCCTGGGCAGCGGGCTGCAGGCGGTGATCTCCGAGTCCGGCCTGGACGAGCTGCGCGCCGCCTACCGCGAGTGGCCGCTGTTCGCCTCGCTGCTGGACAACGTGGAGATGTCGCTGGCCAAGACCGACCGCGACATCGCGGCCCGCTATCTCGCGCTGGGCGGCCGGGACGACTTCGTCGAGCAGGTCCTGCGCGAGTACGACCTCACCCGCCGTCTGGTCCTGGAGATCACCGGCCACAGCCGCCTGCTGGAGAACCGCAGGGTGCTCTCACGCGCGGTCCAGCTCCGCGACCCCTACGTGGACGCGCTCTCCCATCTCCAGCTCCGCGCGCTGTCGAGGCTCCGCGCCGACGACGGGCTGTCGGAGGAGGAGCGCGAGCGCCTGTCCACGCTGCTGCTGCTGTCGGTCAACGGCGTCGCCGCCGGCCTGCAGAACACCGGTTGAGATCCCCCTCCCCCGGAGGGAGGGATTCTCATCCTGCCGGGGCCGGGCCCTTCACCCTGAAAGGACCCGGCCATCCCCGGTGACCTGCCGGCGATCGAGGAACTCGTCGCGGCGGCCTACCGGCCGTGGGCGGACCTGATCGGGGTCCGCCCCGATTGCCATAGGGGAACGGGGCGGTCTCCCGAGGCCTCACCCGAACAGGACGTCGGTCGAATCCGCCGTGGCCGCGAGACGGATCCATGATTCGATCTGCTCGATATCGGTGCAATTCGTGATGCGTTCTCTGGCGTCGTCGGACACCTCGACCCCCCGTGCGGCGAGAACCGCCAGAAGAGCCCTGGTCTCCCCTTCGGCCCGCCCCTCTTCCCGGCCCTCTGCAACGTATTTCCGGGCGAAGTCGCTTTGGTATTCATAGGTGCCGGTCTCCATCATTACCTCCAGAGAAAGTCGGGCGGCGGGTGGAAGTGCCATGAGCACGAAATCAGAATACAGCCGGGCCTGGTCGTCATCGATGGTGGAGAGCGCGCCGAACAGCGCTTGGAGCACGTCGGTCCCCTCCGGTGAGCCTCCATGCGCCATCGCGGACAGTACGGCCAGCTCAGGGGCACGGGCGGCTTCCTTGGCGTCGGTCACCATCGGCACGGCCTCGGGGCCGATGACGAGCGGAGCGAGTGTCCAACCGGGATGTCCCAGGGGGATCGGGGTTGCACACCATATGGCGGTCCGGGTGTTGGTGCAGATCACCAGCAATACGGTCGGGCAGCGCGTCCGGGCGCGGAGGGTGGCCAGATAGACCGGCCAGCTCCACCTTTTGTCCTTGTCCTGGCCTCTTGTCCTTGTCCTGGCCTCGCTGCACCTCCACCACCACCGCCAGCGCCGGTTCGTCGGCCAGGGTGAGCATCACCACCGCGTCCGCCCGGTATTCCGTCGGTGTGCAGTCGGTGAACTCCTCCGACTCCAGCCGGGCCTCACTATAGGTGGGAATTGTGACGCCCAGCGCGTCCACCAGCAGTTCGGCGGCGAGGGATGGGCGGTTGCGGAAGAGGTGGATCAAGGTTTCGTGTTCCTGCGATGGCATGGCCGTCAGATTACTCAGAGCATTCGATTCGCGGGAAGTTTTTTCGAAAAGCATTCGAGGGTGATCGATAAAATAGCAAATTTCAAATCCGGGCGAAAAGCAGATTGGTGAGCGCTTTTTGGCTCATTTGCGGGTGTGGAAGGTGGAGGGCGTTCCGACGGGTCGGTCTGCGGGGGAATGCCGGTATTTCGGCGGGGGATCTCAGGGATCTCAGGGAACGACCCGTTCGGGGGCCGAGTAGAGGTTGAAGCGCTCGTCGCGGAGGAAGCCGACCAGCGTCATCCCGAACTCCCTGGCCAGGTCGACGGCCAGGGAGGAGGGCGCGGAGACCGCGCAGACGACCGGCACGCCCGCCGCGAGGGCCTTCTGCATGATCTCGTAGCTGCTGCGCCCGCTGACCATCAGGATGTGCCCGCCCAGCGGCAGCCTCCCGTTCATCAGGGCCCAGCCGACCAGCTTGTCCACCGCGTTGTGCCGCCCCACGTCCTCGCGGATCGCCAGGAGCTCCCCCTCGACGGTGAACAGCCCGGCCGCGTGCAGCCCGCCGGTCTTGCCGAACACGCCCTGCCCCTCCCGCAGCCGGTGCGGCAGGCCGTACAGGATCTCGGGGGAGACCCGCAGGTCCTCCTGGTCGGGCAGCGGGGAGCAGCGGCCGCGCAGCGCGTCGAGGCTGGCGGTGCCGCAGACGCCACAGGCGCTCGACGTGACGAAGTGCCGGTCGAGGGCGGGCAGGTCGGGCAGCCGCCCGGCGCTCAGCCGTACCGTCACCGTGTTGTAGCGGGCCTCGGGCGCCACGTCCGCATCGGTGCAGTAGGCGATGGAGGAGAGGTCACCCGGGGCGATGACGCCCTCGCCGTAAAGGAACCCGGCCGCCAGCTCGAAGTCCGCGCCCGGGGTCCGCATGGTGATCGCGACCGTACGGCGTGCCTCGCCCGCCTGGATCCGGATCTCCAGCGGCTCCTCGGTGGCCAGGTCGTCGCGGTGGTCCCTGACGATCCCGGCCGACACCTGCCGGACCCGGGCCCGCGTGGTCGGCCCCGGTCTCGTGACGCTATCCACGGGTGGTCCGCCGGAGCTCCGGAGGAAGGTCCGGCCCGCGCTCTCCGGTCACGGAGGCGTCCCGGCAGGCCTGGTCGTGCGGGGTGAGGCGTCTGCGCATATCGCCATCCTCTCGCGCTCCCACCTGTGCGGATAGTCGCGTATCCGGCCCGCCTCCGCCGCGTGGTCGCGGTATTCCCTGGTCATTGACGTAATTCGGTAACAGGCGGTCGGTAAGGGAGGGAAGATGGCTAAGTGCTCGACTCGCCCTTCACCGATCTCGACCGCCCGCCGCTCTCCCAGGCGGCGCTCACCCGTGCCCTGGTCCGCCCCGGCGGCCTGTGGTCCGACATCACCGTCGTCGGCAGGACCGGTTCGACGAACGCCGACCTCGCCCAGGCCGTCCGTGACGGCGCGAGGCAGGGGGCCGTGCTCATCGCCGAGGCGCAGTTCGCCGGCCGTGGCAGGCTCGGCCGCGTCTGGAGCGTGCCGCCGCGCTCCGGCCTGACGTTCTCGATGCTCCTGCGGCCCGAACCGCCTCCCACCAGGCAGGGCTGGCTGCCGCTGCTCGTGGGCCTGGCCGTCGCGTCGGCCGTGCGCAAGCTCGCCGAGGTGGACGTCCGCCTGAAGTGGCCCAACGACCTGCTGATCGGGGAGCGCAAGCTCGCCGGGGTGCTCGCCGAGCGGGTGGACAGCGCGGTGATCATGGGCGTCGGGCTCAACGTGAGCGTCCGCGCCGACGAGCTGCCCGTGGAGACCGCCACCTCGCTGGCCGTGGAGGAGGCCGCCTGCGTCGACCGCGACCCGCTCATCCGGGCGGTGCTGCGGGAGATCGAGCTCCACTACCGCGAATGGTCGCAGGAGGACGGCGACGCCGACGCGTGTGGGCTGCGGGCCGCCTACCTCGGGCTCAGCGCGACGGTCGGCCGCGAGGTCAGGGTGGAGCTGCCGGGAGAGCGGGTGCTCACCGGGCTGGCCACCGGCATCGACCAGGCCGGCCACCTGCTCGTCCGGTCCAAGGGCGAGGAGCACACGCTGAGCGCCGGCGACGTCGTGCACGTCCGGCCGCACACCTCATGACGCGGGGCCGCTAGACGTGCCACGATTTGCCCCATGGGTCTCCCGGATCACCACCTGACGGAGGGCGAGCAACGCATCCGCGCGTTCCGCCCCCACTGGAAGCGTCTCGTCGTCCCGCTGCTCGCGCTGATCCTCATCATCGCCGGGTCCAGTGCGGCGATCTTCTTCATGCCCGCCTTCGAATACGACGCCTACGCGCGCATCGCGGTGGCCGTGATCGCGGTGGGGCTGCTGACCGTGTGGTCGTTCGTCCCGTACGTGCAGTGGAAGAACACCTCGTACGTGCTCACCTCGCACCGGTTGACGATCAGCACGGGCGTGCTGAACAAGTCCAACGACGACATACCGATGAGCAAGGTCAACACGGTCAGCGCCGACCAGACGCTGATGGGGCGGATACTCGGCTGCGGCACGCTCAACGTCGAGTCGGCGGGGGAGCAGGGCCACATCACGCTGCGCGACATCCCCCACATCCAGGACGTGCGGGCGGAGCTGTTCCGCGCGCTCGACGACGCGTCCGACGGCGATCCGTGAGGGACCGGCGGCCGCGCGCCGTACCGTCACGTGGCGTAATCTCCTGGATTGGGGAAAGAAAATGGGCGGAGGGGAAGTGACGGGACGTCCGACGGCCGAGGAGATCGAACGGCTCTTCGTCGGCGCCTCGCCCCGCCACACCCGGGTCCAGGTGGCCGAGGTCGCAGGGGTGCCGCAGGATCTCGCCGAGCGGATCTGGCGTGCCCTCGGGTTCGCCACGCTGGCCGACGACGCGGTGGCCTTCACCGACGCCGACGTGGCCGCGCTCGAACGGGTCCGGGCGATGATGGAGGGCGGCCTGCTGGACGACCAGACGGTCGTCCGGATGGCCAGGGCACTGGGCCAGACGACCGCCAGGCTCGCGCAGTGGCAGGCCGAGATCATGATCGGCGCCATGCTGGAGCCGGACCAGCAGCCCACCGACGCCGCGCTGGCCGCGATCCTGGACACCGCCCACCGGCTGCTCCCGGACTTCGAGCAGGTGCTGATCCACGTCTGGCGCGCCCAGCTCGCCGCCGCCGGGACCAGGCTGCTGGCCATCACCGACCTCACCGAGGAGATCGTGCCCACCCGGCTGACCCTCGCGGTGGGCTTCGCCGACCTCGTCTCCTTCACCCAGGTCTCCCGGGAGCTGGACGAGCGCGCCCTGGCCGAGCTGGTCGAGGGGTTCGAGTCCCGGGCCTCCGACGTGGTCGCCGCGCACGGCGGCCGGATGGTCAAGACCCTCGGCGACGAGGTGCTGTTCACCGCGGCCGACCCGCGCACGGCCGCCCTGATCGCGCTGGAGCTCGTCGAGGCGATCCGGCGCGACGGGCCCGAGGTGCGGATCGGGCTGGCCTACGGGCCGGTCCTGCCGGTGATGGGCGACGTCTTCGGGACCACCGTCAACCTGGCGGCCCGGCTGACGGCCATCGCCCGCCCCGGCACGATCATCGTCGACGGCGAGCTCGCCGAGGCCGTCGGGGAGACGCCCGGCGTCGAGGCGCACCGCATCCGGCGCCGGCCCGCCCGCGGTCTCGGGGTGGTCCAGCCCTACGTCCTCCGCAGAGCCTGAGCCGTAAGCGCTCCGCGGAGCCTGATAGGCATGGACGTGGGGGCGCGTTCAAGCGAACGCCGCTTCACCGGTAACCGAATTCGAAGATCTCAAAGATGAGGTGCAGGACATGCCGTACACCGTGCAAGGCGTGGTCGCGCGTGGCAAGGGTGAGCCCGTCTCGCTGGAGACGGTCCACGTGCCGGACCCCGGTCCCGGCGAGGCGGTGGTGACCGTCCAGGCCTGTGGCGTCTGCCACACCGACCTGCACTACCGCGAGGGCGGGATCAACGACGAGTTCCCGTTCCTGCTCGGCCACGAGGCCGCCGGAGTGGTCGAGGCAGTCGGCGAGGGGGTCACCGACGTGGCCCCCGGCGACTACGTGATCCTGAACTGGCGGGCGGTCTGCGGCGACTGCCGCGCCTGCCGTCGCGGCCGTCCGTGGTACTGCTTCAACACCCACAACGCGACCCAGAAGATGACCCTGGCGGACGGCACGCCGCTCAGCCCGGCCCTGGGCATCGGCGCCTTCATCGAGAAGACCCTGGTCGCGGCCGGGCAGTGCACCAAGGTCGACCCGGCGGCGCCGGCGACGGTGGCGGGCCTGCTGGGCTGCGGCGTGATGGCGGGCATCGGCGCGGCCATCAACACCGGTGGCGTGACCCGCGGCGACAGCGTGGCCGTCATCGGCTGCGGCGGCGTCGGCGGCGCAGCCGTCCACGGCTCCTGGCTGGCGGGCGCCACGAAGATCATCGCGGTGGACGTGGACGACCGCAAGCTCGCCTGGGCCAAGGACTTCGGCGCCACCCACACCGTCAACTCCCGCACCACCGACCCGGTGGAGGCGATCAGGGAGATCACCGGCGGCAACGGCGCGGACGTGGTGATCGAGGCGGTCGGCCGCCCGGAGACCTACAAGCAGGCCTTCTACGCCCGCGACCTGGCCGGGACCGTGGTCCTGGTGGGCGTGCCCACCCCGGAGATGACGCTGGAGCTTCCGCTGCTGGACGTCTTCGGCCGCGGCGGGGCGCTGAAGTCGTCCTGGTACGGCGACTGCCTGCCCACCCGTGACTTCCCGATGCTCATCGACCTCTACCTCGGGGGGCGGCTGAACCTGGAGGGCTTCGTCTCCGAGACGATCGGCCTCGGCGACGTCGAGGAGGCCTTCGCCAAGATGCATCGCGGCGAGGTCCTCCGCTCGGTGGTGGTCCTGTGATCGGCAAGGTCGTCACCTCGGGGACGTTCTCGCTGGACGGCGGGACGTGGGAGGTCGACAACAACGTCTGGCTGGTCGGCTCCGACAGCGAGGTCGTCGTCATCGACGCCGCGCACGACGCCGACGCCATCGTCGCGGGGATCGGCGGCCGTGAGGTCAGGGCGATCGTCTGCACCCACGGGCACAACGACCACATCAACGCCGCGGCCGACCTCGCCGCGCGGGTGGGCGCGCCGATCCTGCTGCACCCGGCCGACCAGGTCCTGTGGGAGATGGTCTACGGCGACATGCCGTACACGCCGCTGCGGGACGGCCAGGTGATCTCGGCGGGCGGCGTCGAGCTGACCGCGCTGCACACGCCCGGCCACGCGCCGGGCGCGGTCTGCCTGCACGCGCCGGAGATCGGGGCGGTCTTCACCGGCGACACGCTGTTCAAGGGCGGCCCCGGCGCGACGGGCAGGTCCTTCTCCTCCTTCGAAACGATCATCGACTCGATCCGTGGGCGCCTGCTGACCCTGCCGGAGGGCACGGCCGTGCACACCGGTCACGGCGACTCCACCGCGATCGGCGCGGAGGCTCCGCACCTGGAGGAGTGGCTGCTCAGAGGGCACTGACAGGTGCGACGACGTCGCCCCGTCCTCAATGAGGTGGCGGGGGAGCCGGCCTATGTGTGTCCCACCACACATAGGCAAGCCTTACCGAATGAGCTAAATTAGGTGTGCCTTACCTACGCGAGCTCCCAAGAGAGGCTTCTCCCCCGCCATGTATGTATGTGTCTGCCGCGCGGTTACCGAGAACGAGGTGCATGACTGCATCGCGGGCGGAGCGAAGAGCGCGCGCCAGGTCCGCGACATCACCGGTGCCGGGGGCGACTGCGCTTCTTGCGTGCGCAAGATCTGTGCAATCCTGAAGCGGTCTGAAGATTTGTTGCCGACCGCGTAGCACGAGGAGCCCGTCATGCAGGGCGACAAGAAGATCATCGAACTGCTCAACGAACAGCTCACGGCCGAGCTGACAGCGATCAACCAGTACTTCCTGCACGCCAAGATGCAGGAGAACTGGGGATACACCAGACTTGCCAAGTACACCCGCGAAGAGTCCATCGACGAGATGCGTCACGCGGAGAAGCTGACCGACCGGATCCTTTTCCTCGAAGGCCTGCCCAATTATCAGAAGCTGGGCATCCTGCACATCGGCCAGACCGTCAAGGAGCAGCTCCGCGCCGACCTGGACGTCGAGCTGGAGGTCGTCACGCGTCTGAGGCCCGCCATCATCCTGATGCGCGAGAAGGGCGACGCCACCTCGGCCCGCATCTTCGAGGAGATCCTCGAAGACGAGGAGCGCCACATCGACTACCTGGAGACCGAGCTGGGGCTCATCGAGAGCCTCGGCGAGCAGCTCTACCTGGCTCGCTACGCCGAGCCGCCGTCGGCTTCCTGAGTCGATTGCCCGAACACGCCCGCCGGGTCCCTTACGGCCGGGCGTGTTCTGCTTTGTCAGTGAGGTCATTGGTGAGCCTGTCCTTTCCAGGCTCTTACGAGGCGGGAGCCGTACTCCGCGGCCCTGAACCGTTGCGGGACGACTATCCGGGATTTATCAGTGTTTGCCCAGGTCAATGGATAGGTCAATGACGAGTCAAACCGCGCGCTGTACCCGGGAAACGATCGCCTAAGGTCCTACGATCGCAACATGACCTGTGTACTTCTCGCCGAGGATGACACCTCGATCTCCGAGCCGCTGGCGCGTGCACTGCGCCGCGAAGGCTACCAAGTTGAGGTGAGCCCCGACGGCCCGCAGGCCCTGGAGCGGGCTCTGTCGGGTGGCATCGACTTGATAGTTCTTGACCTGGGCCTACCCGAGATGGACGGTCTCGAGGTGGCCCGGCGTATCCGCGCGGAAGGGCACGGCACGCCCGTGCTCATCCTCACAGCCCGTGTCGACGAGGTGGACACCGTGGTGGGCCTCGACGCCGGGGCCGACGACTACGTCACCAAACCGTTCCGCCTGGCGGAGCTCCTGGCCCGGGTCCGCGCCCTCCTGCGGCGCGGCACGTCCGAGACGCCCGTGGTGCAGGGCGTGCGCATCGACGCCGACTCCCGTCGCGCGTGGATGGGCGACAAGGAGCTGCACCTGACGACCAAGGAGTTCGACCTGCTGCGCGTCCTCGTCCGCGACGCCGGCAAGGTGGTCACCCGCGAGCAGATCATGCGCGAGGTGTGGGACACCAACTGGTGGGGCTCCACCAAGACTCTCGACATGCACATCTCGTGGCTGCGCCGCAAGCTGGGTGACGACGCCGCCAAGCCCCGTTACATCACGACGGTCCGAGGGGTCGGCTTCCGGTTCGAACGCGAGTAGGGGATGCGTCGTCGACTGCTCTCCTCCACTCTGCTCGTCGCGGTCATCGGGGTGCTTCTGCTCGGCATCCCCCTGGGTGTGGCGGTCAACCGGCTGATCGAGGAAGAGGCGACCCAGGAGCTCTCCTCCCAGGCCAAGAGCCTGCTGGGGGAAGTGGAGTACGCCCGGATCCAGGATCAGCCCATCGATCCCGAACAGCTCAAGCGCAAATATCCCGACCGCTACATCCAGATCTATGCGAAGGGGACGCCGCCGCAGGTGACGACGGTGGGCGACGAGCCCCCCGAGAACCACAAGATGACCCAGGACGCCCAGTCGGAGAACGGGGTGTACGTCGCGGTCAGCCGAGACAAGACGGAGGTGGAGCGCGAGGTCCGGGCGTGGCTCCTGCTCATCCTGGCGCTCGCCGCGGCGGCGCTCGCGGTCGCGGTCGGGCTCGCCATCGTGCAGTCGCGCCGTCTGACGCTCCCGCTCAGCGACCTGGCGATGATCGCTGAGCGGCTCGGCTCGGGGGACGCCAGGCCGAGCAAGCACCGTTACGGCATCCAGGAGCTCGACCGGGTGGCCGAGGTGCTGGACCGCAGCGCGACCCGGATCTCCGACCTGCTGGCCAGGGAGCGGGAGTTCGCGACCGACGCCTCGCACCAGCTCCGCACGCCGCTCACCGGGCTGACCATGCGGCTGGAGGAGATCGTGGCGGCCGCGCACGAGCCCGGCATCGTCAAGGAGGAGGGCGAGGCCGCCATCGTGCAGGCCGAGCGGCTCACCGCCGTGATCGACGAGCTGCTGGCCGCCGCCAGACGGCAGCGGCACGCCCAGACCGAGGTGGTCGAGCTCGACGACCTGCTGGACCAGCAGTTCATCGAATGGGGTCCGGTGTTCCGCCGGGGCGGGCGGCAGCTCAAGCTGTCCGGCACGCGCGGTCTCCAGGCGGTGGGCACCAGCGGCGGCATCAGCCAGGTGATCTCCACTCTCCTGGAGAACTCGCTGGAGCACGGCGACGGCACGGTGACGGTGACCACCAGCGACAAGGACAGGTCCGTCCTCGTCGAGGTCGCGGACGAGGGAGAGGGCATCCCCGAAGACCTCGCCCCCCGGGTCTTCGAGCGCAACGTGAGCGGCGCGGGGGGCACCGGGCTGGGGCTGACCCTCGCGCGGGCGCTGGCCGCCGCCGACGGCGGACGCCTGGAGTTGGTACGGCCGCGCCCCGCGGCCTTCGCGCTGTTCCTCCGGCAGGTCGGCGACCCCGGCAGAAAACGGGTGGTCAGCGGGCCGGCATGACGGCGACCCGGTGTGACGGCGGGCGGGGCAACGGCGGGGGCAGGTGGCCGGCCGGCCGGAGTGGTCTCGACCGGGTGGTCAGCGGGCCCGCGTGACCTCGTCGGGGAGCTCCTTCGGCACCTCTTCGGTGGCGGCCAGGAAGACCCACTTCTTGTAGGACCAGAAGCGGAACAGCGTGCCCAGGCCGATGCCGATCAGGTTGGCCACGTTGATGCTCAGCGGGTCGGTCAGCTCCAGGGTGTAGCGGGTGAAGCCGATGCAGAGCAGCCCGATCAGTAGGGCGACCCCGTTGAGCAGGAAGAACAGGAAATACTCCCGGGCGAGCCCGCTCTGCTCCCGGTGCCGGTAGGTCCAGAAGCGGTTGCCGAAGTAGGCGAAGGTGGTCGCGATCACGGTGGCGATGACCTTGGAGGTCAGGGTGCCCCAGTGCAGGCCGTACTGGAGGAGGTTGAAGCCGCCGGTGTCGATGACGAAGGCGATCGCCCCGATGGTCCCGAACTTCGACAGCTCGCGGATCAGACCGGAGAGCCGTTCGTAGGCACCTCGCAGAAACTGCACGTCTCCTGCACGGTCCTTTCCAGGTTGGCTGGGGATCCGCCACTCGGGAGGACCTCGGACATTCTTCTGCCAGGCTACCGGGGGCGTCCCGGGCTCCGCCTGCCGGTTGACCAGGTGTTGTGCATACCAGTCAGCTAAGAATATTTCAATAAATGTCACGCCTTGCCGGATAAATCCGGGCATCTGACGTTACCCTGATCCGGTAGATCGCTGGGAGGCTTCGGGGGAGTCCGCCCCTGCGATCGGTCAGACGGATCGCCGCACGCGACGGCCACGACCACGGGACCACTCCTTGCCCCGCCGACTCCTCGCCCTGCTCCTCGGCCTGTCCGTGACGACCGGCTGCGGTGCGCGGGCAGCCGGGCAGGACACGCCCCGTGAGCCCGGGGCTTCGCCGAGGACGTCCGTCCGCGCGGTCGAGCCCGCCGAGGCGGCCCAGGCCTTCAAGCTGCTGGGCCGGCTCGACGACGCCTGGCGGAAGCGAGATTGCCAGACCGTCGAGAGGCTCACCACCTGGGCGGAGAAGACGCTGGGCGGTCGTGCCTGCGAGGCGACCCGGAACGGCCGCCCAGCCCCCTCCCGGAAGGGATACTCCGACGCGGAGTTCTTCCTGCCGGCCACGGCCGGCGCGGACCGCTGGTTCGTCGCCCTGGCCCGCCGTCCCCACCCCGCCTACTTCCTGTTCGTCCACGAGGGCGACGACTGGAGGCTCGCCGCCGGCCCCGTCCCGGTGAAGGGCGAGCCGCGCGAGCCGGCCGGGGGCGCGGTGCCCGCCGACGACCCCGGCGCCGGGGTCGGGGCGCGCCTGGCGCCGCAGCGCTACCTGACCTACCTGACCGACCCCGCCGGGGTGAGCGGGGTGACCTTCCCCAAGGGGGACATCGCCAGGGAGCTGTTCGACGAGCTGGTCCGGCGGCCCCGGAAGGTGCGGCCCGACCGCCTCACCTCCGACGTCCGGCTGCTCGTCGGACCGCAGCGGGCGCTGCTGCTGCCCGGCGGGGGCGCGCTGGTCATCCACGCCCTGGAGATCGAACACCGGCAGAGGGCCGGGCCGGGCCGCTCATCGCTGCGCCACCCGATCTACGGCAAGGACGAGCTGCGCGGGTTCACCGGGAAGGGCAGGGTCGCCGGGCTGACCGGCACCGAGATCGTGCTCGTCGTCACCGAGGTGACCGGTGGCACCGGGGTCTCCACGGTCGCCGCGCGCCGCTCCCTGGCCACCCTCACCACCGGCTGACCTCCCACCGGCCAGGGCCCGGTAAACTCAACCGCCGTGAGCAGCCCTTCTTTGGCCAGTCCCATCGGACCCGTCGTCGGCGTGATCGGAGCGGGCCAGCTGGCCCGGATGATGCAGCAGGCGGCCATCGCCCTCGGGGTGGAGTTGCGGGTGCTGGCCAACTCGCCGGACGAGAGCGCCGCCCGGGTGATCGTCGACGTCCGCCTGGGCGACTACCGCAACCTGGCGGACCTGCGCGACTTCGCCAAGGGGTGTGACGCGCTCACCTTCGACCACGAGCACGTGCCCACCGAGCACATCCGCGCGCTGGCCGGGGACGGCTCCGCCGTGCACCCCGGTGCCGACGCCCTCGTGCACGCCCAGGACAAGGCCGTGATGCGCGAGCGGCTGACCGCGATCGGCGTCCCGTGCCCGCCCTGGCGGCGGATCGCCACGGCCGCCGACGTCGAGGAGTTCGCCGCGGACAACGGCTGGCCGGTCGTGCTCAAGGCCGTGCGCGGCGGCTACGACGGGCGCGGCGTCTGGATCTGCCGATCCGCCGAGGACGCGGCGGAGGTCCTGGCCAGCGGGGTGCCGCTGATGGCCGAGGCGTTCGTGCCCTTCGAGCGCGAGCTGGCCGTCCTGGTCGCCCGCTCGCCGCACGGGCAGGGCGTCAGCTACCCGGTCGTGGAGACCGTCCAGCGCGACGGCATCTGCGTCGAGGTGATCGCCCCCGCGCCGGGGCTCGACCCCGAGCAGGCCGCGGCGGCCCAGCGGATCGCCCTGACGATCGCCCACGAGCTGGGGGTGAGCGGGCTGCTGGCGGTGGAGATGTTCGCCACCGCCTCCGGGCTGGTGGTGAACGAGCTGGCCATGCGCCCGCACAACAGCGGTCACTGGACCATCGACGGCGCGCGCACCTCCCAGTTCGAGCAGCACCTGCGCGCCGTGCTCGACCTCCCGCTCGGCTCGCCCTCGCTGACCGCTCCGGTCGTGGTGATGGCCAACCTCCTGGGCGGCGACGACCCCGACGTCTTCTCCCGCTACGAGCACGTGATGGCGCACGACCCGGGGATCAAGGTCCACTTCTACGGCAAGGAAGTACGGCCCGGCCGCAAGATCGGCCACGTCACCGCCCTCGGCACCGACCTGGACGAGGTCCGGGCCCGGGCCCGGCACGCCGCCGTCTACCTCACCGAGGGCGTCTACACATGAGCCTGCCGATCGGCGGGCACGGCACCACTGCGAACACGGTCCACGGGCCGCGAGGCGAGGAGAACGCATGACCACCGTCGGCATCGTCATGGGCAGCGACTCCGACTGGCCGGTGATGAGACTCGCCGCCGAGGCGCTGGCCGAGTTCGGCGTCGAGTTCGAGGCGGACGTGGTCTCGGCGCACCGCATGCCCGAGGAGATGATCGCCTACGGCGCGCAGGCGGCGGGGCGGGGCCTCAAGGTGATCATCGCGGGGGCCGGGGGAGCCGCCCACCTGCCCGGCATGCTCGCCTCGGTGACCCCCCTGCCGGTGATCGGCGTCCCGGTCCCGCTGAAGTATCTCGACGGCATGGACTCCCTGCTCTCGATCGTCCAGATGCCCGCCGGAGTCCCGGTCGCGACCGTCGCCGTCGGCGGCGCCCGCAACGCGGGCCTGCTGGCCGTACGCATCCTCGCCGCCGCCGACGAGGACCTGCGGGCCCGGATGGTGGAGTTCCAGGCGTCCCTCAAGGAGCAGGCCCACGCCAAGGGCGCCAAGCTCCGCGCCGAGGCCGCTCAGCTCGGCGGCTGAGCCGTACGGTCTCCGGGCGGCGGGACCTCCCTGGCCCGCCGGGTGGGTTTCGGCTGGACGCGCGGCGGTGGTTCCGCCCTCCGCTCTCCGGTGGAGCCGCGGAGCCATCGGTCCCCGGAGGCGCGGCGGCCACTCGCCCGCGCCGGGTTCTCCGGGATGTACGCGTGAGCGGGGATCGAGGACATGCGGGAGCTGTTCGGGTGGGCGCCTGTCGACGACCGTGCCTATGACCGAGCCTGGCAGGCCCAGGGTCTGCTCACGGCGAAGGGACAGCAGCGGGGCGCGGGGCCGGTGGACCTGGTGGTGGCGGCGACAGCGGAGCTGCGGGGGCTCACGTTGTTGCATCGTGACCATGATTTCGACTGTGTCGCCGCGGTCACAGGTCAGCCGCTTCAGTGGTATGCCCCCGAGGCGGGGAAACAGCGCGGTCATCCACGCCGCAGGGGAGCTATACCGATCCTGAATGTCGGCTCACTAGCCTGAGGGCTTCCCAGCGCCCGAGGATGAGGAGACAACGACCATGGTGAGGAAGCCCGCGTCGCTCGCGGCCGTGACGATGGCGACGGTCATGCTGACGTCATGCGGGTTGACGGGTGTCCCGCAGGGCGGCGGCGGTGAGGAACGCCAGTTCGGCCCGGCCGCGGCGAGCCCCACCGGGTCCGCGCCCACCTCACAGCCGGCCCCCGGGGCGACGGCCACCGCCTCCTCGCCGACCGGTGCCGGAGCGGACACCCGTCCCGCGCTCGCGAGCACGCAGAGCACCCACACCCCGGCCTACAAGGTCGAGGTCGTCGGCCTGAACCGGGTCGCGGGCAAGCACCTCGTCGTCCAGCTCAGGCTCTCCAACACCGGCACCAGCGAGAACATCTCCTGGACCGGGGAGCTGGGGGACAACACCCGCCCGCTCGGTGAGATCCGCTGGGCCTCGGGCATCGGCGTGCTGGACGCGGCCGCGCGCCGCTGGCTGCTGCCGTACAAGCCGGCCGACAGCCCGTGCCTGTGCAGCGACGAGCGGCGTGACGACCTCGGCTATTTCATCGAGCCCGGCGAGTCGCTGCCCGTCTACGCCGTCCTGCCCGCCCCCTCGGGGAACCCGGCCACCACCACCGTCGTCACCCCGCTCGGCCCGCCCATGATGGACGTGCCGATCAGCGACGAGCCCGTCACGCCGCCTGCCGGGCAGACCTTCCCCGACCCCGAGGCCCAGCCGGTCACCGTGATCAGCCACCGGATCATGACGCCGTCGGAGTCGCCCGACAGGTCGGAGGAGACCACCGACGACGGCGAGGACCTGCACGTCAACCTCTCCTCCGACGTGCTGTTCGCGCTGAACAGGGCCGACCTGACGCCCCGGTCCAGGGCCGTGCTCACACGCACCGCCAAGCTGATCGACACCTCCGAGGGCGCCACGATCACTGTCGAGGGACACGCCGACTCCTCGGGCACCGACGCCATCAACGACCCGCTCTCCCAGCGCCGGGCCCAGGCGGTGCAGCGCGCCCTGTCCGGCCTGCTGACCAGGACGGGGGTGCGTTTCCAGGCGAAGGGGTACGGCTCGCGGCGGCCGCTCTACGGCAACGAGGACGAGGAGGGACGGCGGCGCAACCGGCGTGTCACCGTGACGTTCGCCAAGCCGCGGCCCGCCGAGACGCGGCCCGCGACCACTCCCGAGGCGGACCCGGCGCCGAGCGGACGCGGCCTCACGGCGCGGGGGAAGGACGACGGGCAGCCGTTCACCCTGGAGGTGACCAGCCTGCGGCGGCTCCCCGGCGATCTGGGCGTCCTCACCTACAAGATCACCAATGACGGCGACGCAGAGGCGTGGCACCACGAGCTCAACCGCTCCGCCGAATGGATGTCGTACAAGTACCAGGCCGCCGGCAACGTGCGGTTGACGGACCCCGCCACCCGGCGGCAGTACCTGCCGGGCAGGATCGTCGTGCAGGCCGACGACGGGACCGACGCCTACTGCGCCTGCACCGAGCTGGCGGGCGTCCGCGTGGGCACGGAGAAGATCGCTCCGGGCCGGACGAAGGAGTTCTGGAGCCTCTTCGCGCTGCCCGCCGGCGCCTCGTCGGCGCAGGTCAAGATCGCCCAGTATCCTCCGCTGCGCGTCCCCATCCGGTAGACCGACTCCCCGGCCTCCTCGGTTCCCCGGACTTCTCGGACTCCTTGGCTCCCCGGACTTCTCGGCTCCTCGGACTCCCCGGCTCCCCGGTTTCCTGGCTTGACGGCTCTCCGGTTCGGCACGGGCTCCTCGGGGAGCCGCCCGGCGTTTCCGGAGGTCGCCGGCTTCCTCAGCGGCCGGAAGAGGGGGACCGGTCCCGTGAACGACCCGCCGAGCCGATCACCCTCGGAACAGCCCGCCCGCCGTACCGGGGATAGGTGACGGCTCCCGGGGAAGGGAGGGACCTCCAAGGTTTCGGAGGTTGAGGATCATGAGGAATGCGATACGCGCCGCCATCGGACTCACCGTGGCCGTACTGGCCGTCTTCGGAAGCATGGGAGCGGGCGATGCCCACCGGCCCGCCCAGACCGGCGTGAGCTCGGAGTCGCCTCGCCACTGATTCCGAAGGCTGAGATCACGCCGGCTCAGAGGCCGGACCGGTCTCGGTGATGAAGCCGCTCAACGGCGTCGACCGGTACCGCGTCCGCTTGAGGTGGTTTCGGATCTTGAGGTGGCTTCGGATGAGGACGATGAGAGCTCATCGCCGCCGCCCTCGGCGCGGCTGGATGGCCTGCCGTTCGGATCCGTCCACACCCCTTCGGCCGGATCACAGGGGCATACGACGGCAACCGGTGGACAGAACCCCGGACTCCCGCGGATCGACGGCCCGGCACCCGAAAGAAATCAGTTGTGGCTCGGCGTGTGATCACGTAATTTACGGTCGGCATCGTCAGACGCACCGTGAGGACAACCGCGTGACCCCGCCTGCTTTCTTGGCCTGACACTTTCCCACAGCGCTTCGTAGCCGACGTGGTCGGCTCCGCCGGACTGCCCTGGACCGCCTCGGGCAGCCTCCGGCTCTTCAGCGTTCCAGGCCGTGTGAACACGGCCTTTCGTCAGGTCTTAGAGAGATCATGTCTTCACAACCCCATAGAGATCATGTCGTGCTGCCCTGGATCGTGCAGCGAACTCGCCTGCCTCTCCTCTCCCTTCGCTGCCTGGAGTGCCGGGCGACGGTGGCCACCACCGGGGAGGGCAGGTTCCGGGTCAATGCCAACGGCAAGCTCCTCGACGTGTGGCTTCTGGTCCGTTGCGTCGCCTGCGGCCAGACCTCGAAGGTCACGGTGCACGAGCGGGCCCCGGTCCGATCCTTCGACCCGGTCCAGCTCCACGCGTTCGAAACCAACGACTCGGCATCCGTCGCCCAGACGCTCCTGGACCCGCTGGTCGCCCGGCGCAATCGGTTCACCCTCAAGTGGAACGGCGCGTGGCGTCTGGTCACGCCGCAGGAGCCGCCTGCGGATGCGAGCTGGCCGGTCCAGGTGAAGGTCGAGTTCCTGGACCCCGTGCCGGTCCGTCCGGAACAACTGATCGCCCAAGGTCTCGGCATCAGCAGGAGCGAAACCGGACGCCGGATCAAGTGCGACATCCCCCTCAACCGCAGGACGAGCACAGATTTCGTCTTCACCGTCCACCCCGATCCCCAAGGAATCTTCGCCGTCCACCCCGATCCCCAAGGGAGGTGTGAGGTGTAAAGGTCCCGGCAGCACCGAGGCCGGCAAGGCCGAGACCGTCCCCCGCCGTCGGTCGGACGGTGGGCGGACGGTGGGCGGACACGGCGCCTGGCGGATCAGGGATAGATCTTCCTGTGCTCGGCCGGCATCGTGACGTACTGCTCGATGCGGCTCAGGGGTGTCCATCTGTGCGGCGCCGTACCGGGTGGAAGGTCAAAGCGCAGCGAGGGGCGGGTGGAGCGGCTGGGGGCCGGCCCATCCACGCGGCGCCGTACGGGGTGCTCCCGCTGCGCGGGAGCGGGCGGGGCGGGGGCGGTGCGGGGTTTTCCTTGATCTGTTGGGATTAGCCGTGCTACAGGACGCCCAATCCCAACAGATCAAGGAAAACCCCTGATCACTACCGCTCCCGGCACTCATCGGCGCCCGCCCTGCCTCACCCGGTCCACCACCGCCCCCAGACCACGAGACACCGACCCGCACAGAAGGAGCGGTCCCCGGCCACCCCACCCACCCCTCGCCGCGCTTTTGACTTTCTACCCCGGTGCGGCCTGTACGGAAGGAGTGGTCCTTGGCCGCTCCACTCACCCCTCGCTGCGCTTTTGACTTTCCACCCCGGTACGGCGCCGCGCCGGTTGACGACGAATGACCCCGACGCCACCCTCGATCCCTGCCTCACCCTCGACCCCAGTCCCGGCATCGGATACTCGTACACCGCGCCACTGGATGTAGCCACCGGCGTGACGGGCGATGCCTGGGGCGTGGGACGGGGGCGTCCGGCGAGGGAACCGGACAAGGAACATCCTCCGGGAGTGGTCGCACAGCAGCGGCGTGGCCGCCTGCCTGACCGGCTCGGTGGCCTCCTTGGCAGGGCGCTGTCCGGAAGGGGGCGGTCGTTAGGCTGCGCCGATGAGATAGGCACATACCTGGTTGAGATCGCACATACCTGGAGGTAACGATGACGTCCTTGCCGCAAGTGCTCGCTTTCGGAGGCGTGGTCATGCTGGGGGCGATGTCGCCCGGCCCGGACTTCGCCGTGGTCGTCCGGCGCTCAGCCGTCTCGGGCAGGAATCTGGGCATGGCCACGGCGGTGGGCATCGCGGCCGGGGTGTTCGCCTGGGCGGCCGCCGCGGCGACCGGGCTGGCTGCCCTGGTGGCCGCGTCGGCGATGGCCTTCACCATCGTCAAGATGGTGGGAGCGGCCTACCTGCTCTACCTGGGCGTCCGGGCACTTATCGGGGCGGTCCGCGGCGGGGGTGCCGAGCCGGACGCGCCGGAGGCCGGCCGGGGGAGCCCGTGGGCGGCGTTCCGCGAGGGCCTGCTCTGCAACGTGCTCAACCCCAAGGCCGCGTTGTTCTTCGTGGCGCTCATGCCGCAGTTCCTCTCCGACGGCGCCCCGCTCGGTGACACGCTGATGCTGTCCGCGGTCGCCCTCGTGATCACCACGGCCTGGTTCCTGACGGTGGCCAACCTCGTCGGCGCGCTACGCCGGATCCTCGCACGCCCCGCGGCGCGCCGCACGATCGACGCCCTGTCGGGAGCCGCCCTCATCGCTCTGGGCGTCCGCCTGGCCGCCGTCAGCCGCCCCTGAACGGACCTGTCCCGCCGCGCAGCCGACGATGATGCGATCTATCAGGCTGAGACCGGCGCGGGTACGGTGCCCGCGCCGGGACGGTGCCTGATCTGTAGCCGGCCGGGCGCGGCCGCCGGGACGGGCGGTCAGGTGGGTGGCTCCGGTGCCGGTCGCGTCCGCGCGGGGCCGGTCCGCGCGACACCCCTCGCGCGGCCGCCGGGACGGGCGGTCAGGTGAGGGGCGTCGCGGCGGCCCGCTCCGCACGCTGGAGGAGCGGGCCGCCGCGGAGCGCGCCACGGTCGGCGGGTGGCGCCGGGCGGGCTGAGCCGTAGGCCGGGAGGAGCCGCGGGGAGAGCGGGACCTCAGCTGCTCACTACGGGCGGCCGAGGGCGCGGTAGTGCCAGCCGGAGGCGCGCCAGGTTTCGGCGTCGAGGGCGTTGCGGCCATCGACGATCTTGCGGGTGGCCACGACGGTGCCGAGCGTGTCGGGGTCGAGGTCGATGAACTCCTGCCATTCGGTCAGCAGCAGCACCACGTGGGCATCGCGGGCCGCCTCCAGGGCGGATTCGCCGTAGGAGAGCTCGGGGTGGGCCCGCCGGGCGTTCTCCTGGGCGACGGGGTCGTAGACGGTGACCCGGCCGCCCTGCTCGCTGATCTTGACGGCGACGTCGAGGGCGGGGGAGTCGCGGATGTCGTCGGAGTTGGGTTTGAACGCGGCGCCGAGCACGGTGACCGTGCAGCCGCGGAAGGAACCGCCGGCCAGCTCGCGGGCCAGGTCGACCATGCGGGCCCGGCGGCGCATGTTGATCGCGTCCACTTCGCGCAGGAAGGTCAGTGCCTGGTCGGCGCCCAGCTCCCCGGCTCGGGCCATGAACGCGCGGATGTCCTTGGGCAGGCAGCCGCCGCCGAAGCCCAGGCCGGGGTTGAGGAACTTGCCGCCGATGCGGTCGTCGAAGGAGAGCGCCAGTGACAGCTGCTTGACGTCGGCGTGCGAGGCCTCGCAGACCTCGGCCATCGCGTTGATGAACGAGATCTTGGTGGCCAGGAAGGCGTTGGCGGCGACCTTGACCAGCTCGGCGGTCGGGTAGTCGGTGATCACTATCGGCGTGCCCATCTCCAGCATGGAGGCGTACACCTCGCGCATGACCTTCTCCGCCTTGTCGGAGGCCACGCCGAGCACGATCCGGTCGGGGTACAGGGTGTCCTTCACGGCGAAGCCCTCGCGGAGGAACTCGGGGTTCCATGCCAGCTCGGCTCCCGAGCCGATGGGCGCCAGCCGAGCCAGTTTGTCGGCCAGGCGCTGGGCGGTGCCCACGGGCACGGTCGACTTGCCCAGGACCAGGCATTCGCGCTTCAGGTGGGGGGCCAGCGACTCGATCGCGGCGTCCAGGTAGGAGACGTCGGCTCCGTACTCACCGGGTTTCTGCGGGGTGCCCAGACACAGGAAGTGCACGTCGCCGAAGGCGGCGGCCTCCTCGTAGGAGGTGGTGAAGCGCAGCCGCCCGTTGGCGAGGTTGCGCCTGAGGACCTCTTGCAGCCCGGGTTCGTAGATGGGCAGATCCCCGGCCTGCAGCCGGGCGATCTTCTCCGCGTCCACGTCGACACCGAGGACTTCGAAGCCCAGCTCCGCCATGCACGCGGACGTCGTCGCACCCAGGTATCCGGTTCCCACCATCGTCAGGCGGTAGGCCACTGGTGTTCCTTTCGCTTCTGCCCGATTATGTGCCGTCAGAGTATCGGTATCCCTCCTTGTGCTCACCACCTGCACAAACAGGTAGGGACACATATCACATGCAGTGGAGCGGTCCACACTTTGTTGGACGTCCTACTATTTCCCCATGAGCTTCCCTCTCTACGCGCTGCCCGAAGAGCACGACATGCTCCGGGAGACCGTCCGCGCTCTTGCCGACGAGAAGATCGCCCCTCGTGCCGCCGAGGCCGACGAGACGGGGGAGTTCCCCTGGGACGTCTACAAGGCGCTCGTCGCCGCCGACATGCACGCCGTGCACGTCCCGGAGGAGTACGGCGGGGCGGGGGCCGACGCCCTCGCGACCGTCATCGTCATCGAGGAGGTGGCGCGGGCCTGCGCGTCGTCCTCGCTGATCCCCGCCGTCAACAAGCTGGGCACCGTCCCGCTGCTGCTGTCGGCCTCCGAGGAGGTCAAGCAGCGCTACCTCGCGCCGGTCGCGCGGGGTGAGGCGATGTTCTCCTACGCCCTGTCCGAGGCCGAGGCGGGCAGCGACGCCGCGGCGATGAAGACCCGGGCCGTGGCCGACGGCGACCACTACGTGCTCAACGGCGCCAAGATGTGGATCACCAACGCCGGTGTGTCGGAGTACTACACGGTGATGGCCGTGACCGAGCCGGGCGCCGGCGCCCGGGGCATCTCCGCGTTCGTCGTGGAGAAGAGCGACGAGGGCGTCAGCTTCGGGCCCAAGGAGAGGAAGCTCGGCATCAAGGGCTCCCCGACCCGTCAGGTCATCCTGGAGAACGTGCGCATCCCCGCCTCCCGGATGATCGGTGAGCCGGGCACCGGCTTCAAGACCGCCCTGGCCACCCTGGACCACACCCGGATCACGATCGCCGCCCAGGCGCTCGGCATCGCCCAGGGCGCGCTCGACTACGCGGTGGGCTATGTCAAGGAGCGCAAGCAGTTCGGCAAGGCCGTGGCCGAGTTCCAGGGCGTGCAGTTCATGATCGCCGACATGGCCATGAAGCTGGAGGCCGCCCGGCAGCTCACCTACGCCGCCGCCGCCAAGTCGGAGCTGGCCATGCACGGCGAGCCGCAGAAGGACCTCACGTTCTTCTCCAGCGCCGCCAAGTGCGCCGCCTCCGACGCGGCCATGGAGATCACCACCGACGCCGTCCAGCTTCTCGGCGGGTACGGCTACACCGGCGACTACCCGGTCGAGCGCATGATGCGCGACGCCAAGATCACCCAGATCTACGAGGGCACCAACCAGATCCAGCGCATGGTGATGGCCCGCCAGCTCCTCAAGTAGGGCCTGACGCGCAGAAACCCCGCCTTCCGTTTTCGGCGGGCGGGGCCGGAGAAGTCACCGTACGAAAGGCCCGAAACCCGTGCAGTCCGGGCCCTTCATCGTTTACGTATGCGCTGCGGATCGCGCAGCGTCGTGATGACGGATCGAAAGCTTTACGTCGATGACTCATGATCAAGACGGGTATTGGCCTATGCTCGCTGCGATCCGGTTCCCGGACGGGAGGCGCCAACCAGATCCGCCCGGGATGAATACGGTTCAGCAGTTCCCGGTTCCGAGGGAACGCAGAATCGAAAAACTGATCAGAGAAGAGCTGCGCGGCGGTGTGGCGCGGGCCTTCCATGAAGTCTCGCTCCCACCGCCGGCAGCGTCGATCACGTGCGCGACCCACCTGCTGTCCGCGTCCAGCAACGTGATCTTGTAGGTCCTGCCGCCCGCCGCCGGGTCGCCGGGGTCCAGCGGGAGGACCACCGTCCAGGCGCCGTCGTCACCGACCTCGATCAGCTCGAAGTGGTATCTCGCCTTCTTGTCGTACGGCTGCCGTACGGCGGCCACCAGTGTCTTGCCGGCCTGGAGCCGGGCGCTGCCCCGCATCACCTGGCAGGGGCTCCACGGCGTGGCGTTGGCCGCCACCGGTTCGGTGACCGAGGCCTCGGAGCCGGGGGCGGGCTTCCCGAAGAGGCTGCGAGCCCCTTTGACGGCGTCAACCCCTCCGGCGAAGGCCGTGCAGAGCGTGCCCACGAGCATCAAGATCGAAACAATGCACCCTACGCGTTTCCCTCCTTTGGAACGGGTGTCGGGGGGCTCCTGGGAGTCGGGGAGCTCCGGTTTTCGAGGGGGATCGGGCGAGCCCTCGCGAGAGGTATCCGGGGGCTCGGCGGCCTGATGGACCATTGCGGAAATTAACCTCATTCATGATCGATGGATCAGCTTGAAGCGTCACAATAGCCTCACGATCATGGGTTGGCCAACGTAACTTCGCCCGAATTTGAACGATCTTCAACATACCTGTTCTGAGCTGCATGAACACCATTTACCCGACCGGTCAGTACGGATCAACTGGAACGGTATTCTGACCGATGGTCCGCAGTCGCATATGGGCTAAAAGCCGCAACTGTGACGAATTATGCTATTGGCGGCCGAGCGCTCTCGGGATTTCGCAAACAGGTCATTGCATCAAAAATGGCGGATCGTGAAACACGTCCGCCTGATATCCGGGTATGGATGGAAGTATCTGTTAAGAAGGTTCCCGGTTTTTCCGCGGCCACCTGGCGTCCGGTGACGAGCCGCGCCGTCGAGCCGCTCCGTCCCGCGCCATCCGGATCTCCCGGGCGTCAGCAGGGGCAGGCGCTCAGCATACGGACATCGGACGCCGAGGGGGGCAGGAATCCGCCGGCAGGCCCGGGACGTCCCCGGGCCGCGTGGATCCGCGGGCGGGCCTCGGCCGGGACCGCCCGGACCCCGGGCTCAGGCGGCGGCGTCGAGGGCCTCGCGCAGGCTGCCGCACGTCTCGAAGTGCCGGTTGAGATTGGTGATGGTCAACAGGTGGGTGATCATGCCGGGACCCACCACCAGGATGAGACGGCCATGGGTGTCCCTGATCCGGGTGAGCGCGCCCACCAGGATGCCCAGGCCCACCGAGTCGCAGAACGGCACCTCGGTCAGATCCATCACCAGGCACGGGTGACCGGGGGTCTCCAGGGCGCGGTCGACTTCCGCCCGGAGCCGTGGGGCGACCGCCATGTCCAGCTCACCTGCCGCCCGTACTATCACGCAGGGACCGTTGTTCCATCTCTGAACATCGAAAGCCGGGATCACGATCATCACCTCCGTGCGGGCTTACCTGCCCTGACGGGGGGCGTTTATGCGCTCAGCTCATTTTTTGCAGATGTTCTGGGTGGCGGTCCTGGCCGTGGGGAGGGCGCTCTGGGCCGGGGACGGAGTCGCGGTCGGCTTGACGGCATCGTCGACGGTGACCTTCTTGACCCCCTGGTACTTCCGGCCGGCGATCACTTCGATCCGGTCGCCGAGGTCCTCCACCAGGCGCGTGTCCGAGCCGGGCAGCGCGGCGGCCAGGGTCCGCGCGGAGTCCTCGCGGCCCTTGCCGTACCGGATGACCGTCTTGTCGTGGTCCCTCTTCCGGGTGTCGCCGGCGATCTCGGGGACCAGGAAGCCGGCCTTCAGCAGGTCCGCGCGGGTCCGCGCGCCGAGGCCGGTGATCAGGGTGCCGTTGAGCACCTTGACCGAGATCCGCGAGGGCGGCACGGTCGGCGCGGTGGCCGAGGGGGACGGCGTCGCGCTCGACGCCGGGGCCGGGGTCGCCGTGGACTTGGCGGGCTTGGTGAGCGGCTCGTCGGCGGCGATCCGGCGGAACAGCTCTTTGGACGCCTCCTTGTCCCAGAGGACGGCGGACTCGTTGGTCGGCGTCTTGTAGTCGACGTCGGCGAGCGGGACGGTGGCGAAGGCCACGTCGTCGGTGGAGACGTCCTTGAGCTGGTTGGCCAGGCCGAGCAGGTCCTTGCGGAGCGCGTCGTCCACCCGGAGCGTGCCGAGGGCGGTGTCGACGAACGAGGCGAGCCTGACCGGGTTGGTGAGCGTGTCGCCGCTGAGGGCCTGGTGCAGCAGGGCGGAGATCACCTGCTGCTGGCGGTCGATGCGGTCCAGGTCGGAGCGGGCGGTGGCGCGGGTGCGGGCGTAGGCGAGGGCCTTGACGCCGTCGAGGGAGTAGGTGCCGGGCTGGAGCGTGAGCGCGGTCTTGGGGTCATTGATCGCGACCGGGGTGCAGACCGAGACGCCGCCCAGCGCGTCGACCACCTCGATGAAGCCCAGCACGTTGACCTCGACGTAGTGGTGGATGGTCAGCCCGGTGGCGTTCTGCACCGTCCGCACGGCGAGCTTCGGGCCGCCGAGCTGGTAGGCGGCGTTGATCTTGTGCGCGCCCTTGCCGGGGACCGTCGTCCAGGTGTCGCGGGGGAGGCTGACCACGGTGGCCCTGGTGTGGTCCTCCGAGAGGTGGAGCACCATCATGGTGTCGGTCCGCTCGCCGCTCTCGCGGCCCAGCTTGAGCCGGTTCTGCTGCTGGCGGGAGAGGTTGTCGCGCCTGTCCACGCCGACCACCAGGATGTTCATCGCGCCGGTGGACTGCGAGCCGGGCACGCCGGCGTCGACCGCCTCGATCTTCTTCTCGGCGTAGTTCGTCAGCGCCCACGTCACCCCGGAACTCCCCAGGACCAGGCACGAGAGCGCGCCGGCGACGAACAGGCCGCGACGCCGGGACCGGGCACCCCTGACGGACCTGCGGTCACGCCTCGGATTCACCGGGGTCACCCGGACCGTGCCGTAGGCGTCACCGCCCACCTGCACACCCGAGTCGTCCTCTTCCGGGTCGCGCATGCGTGGCCCCCTAGGCTCGGCTGGGTCGATGAGGTACCCGTCCGTACAGTAGCGTGAGCGACGCCATGAAGCAGTTCCCCGACTCGCCCGCGCCGGCGTCGTCTCCCGAGACACGTGTCTGGCCCCCCATCTCCATCGTCATCCCGGTGCTGAACGAGGAGCGCCATCTGCGGGAGGCGGTGCGTCAGGTCCTCGCGCAGCGATACGCGGGACCGATCGAGGTCGTGCTCGCGATCGGCCCCTCCCGGGACCGCACCCAGGAGGTCGCGGACGCGATCGCGGCCGAGGATCCCCGGGTGACCGTGGTCCCGAACCCGACCGGACGCACCCCCAACGCCCTCAACGCCGCCATCGGCGCCTCCCGCAACGGGATCATCGCCCGCGTGGACGGCCACGCCATGCTCCCGGAGGACTACCTCCAGGTCGCGGTGGAGACGCTTGAGGAGACCGGCGCCGACAACGTCGGCGGCGTCATGGCCGCCGAGGGCGTCACGCCGTTCGAGCAGGCCGTGGCCCGTGCCATGACCTCCAAGATCGGTGTCGGCGGCGCCCGGTTCCACACCGGCGGCACCGCGGGCCCGGCCGACACGGTCTACCTCGGCGTGTTCCGCCGCGAGGCGCTGGAGCGGGTCGGCGGCTACGACGAGCACTTCCAGCGGGCGCAGGACTGGGAGATGAACCACCGCATCCGCGAGACGGGCGGCCTGGTCTGGTTCCAGCCCCGGATGCGCGTCTCCTACCGGCCGAGGCCCACCGTCAAGGCCCTCGCCGAGCAGTACTTCCACTACGGCCGCTGGCGCAGGGTGGTCGCCCGCACCCACGAGGGCACGATCAACCTGCGCTACCTGGCGCCCCCGGTGGCCGTGCTGGCCATCCTCGCCGGCCTGGTCCTCTCCCCGTTCTTCTGGCCCGGCCTGCTGATCCCCGGCGGCTACCTGGCGGCGATCCTGGCCGGCTCGGCGGTGACCGGCAGCGGCCTGCCCACGGCCTCACTCGTCCGGCTGCCGCTGGTCTACGTCACCATGCACATGTCATGGGGCTGGGGCTTCCTGACGAGCCCGAAGCGTCTGAGCAAGTCCGGGCGGACCCGGGGCTGAGGCCTCCGGGCCCGCCCGCCGCCGGTCTCAGCCCTCGCCGCGTGCGGCGGCGACACCGGTCCCGGCCGTGTCCGCCCCGCGTGCGGCGCGGCCGTAGGAGGCGTTCACCGCGTCGTTGAAACGGGCCATGGCGTCCGGATGGTCGGGGCCGAGCAGGTAGGCCTTCAGCTTGCGCCTGGTGGCCGCCAGGACGTCCTCCCCGTCCTGCTCCAGGGCCGCCAGGACGGCGGGCAGCTCACCCAGGTCCCGGGTGAGCAGGTAGCCGGCCTCCGTGCTCGGATACCGCTCGCGGAAGGCCCGCTCCGGCAGCCCCGCCACGTTGGTCACCACGTACGGCTTGCCGCTGGCGATGAAGTCCGCCACCACGCTGGAGATGTCGGTGACCATCAGGTCGGCCTGGTTGAAGCAGTCGTAGAGGTGCGGTTCGGACCCGGTGACGGCCCGGTGCCCGATCGGATCGGTGCGGACCGCGCCGGCGGGATGGCGGGCGATGGACCGGGACAGCTCGGCCTCCTCCAGGATCGTGAGGATCTCCTCGTGGGCACGGCGCGCGGCCAGGTTGCGGTAGCCGGTCAGCGGGTGCGGCTTGTAGATCACCCGGAGCGCGGGGGAGTGGGCGAGCAGGGCGCGGACGATCGAGGGCCCCATCGTGATGATCGAGGTGTGGAACAGGTCGTCGGTCCACCCCTCCCAGGTGGGGGCGTAGAGCACGGTGCGGTACGGCAGGCCGGGGCCGGTGGTGTGGACGCCGGTGAGCTGCGGGCGGCCCACCTCGTGGACGTCCTCGTCGCACACGCCCACCCGCGCGCGGAGATACCGGTCGCGACCGGCCTGCCCGGCCACCCACACCTCGTCGTAGACCTTGGTGAACGGGTTGAAGGACGCCTCCTTGTCGCTGTCCCCGTGGCCGACGAAGACGCTGCGCATCCCCCGGATGCGGAGCATGTGGATGTTCTTGCCGACGTTGGACGGATACAGGCACACGCGGGCGGAGTCGAGCGCCCCGAAGCTCATCAGGTCGGCCGCCGACGGGATGCAGACCACCGGCAGCGAGGTCTCTCCCAGCAGCCGGAGCATGTTCCGCTCCCGCAGGACCACGACCGCCCGCCGGTCGATCCGCTCCAGCGGGCGCAGCCACATGGTGACCTGGTAGGCCGAGTCGTTCGGCCCGGAGAAGTAGAGGATCACCTCCGGCCTGTATCTGGCGAGGCGCCTGTTGACCGCCTTCAGCATGCCGCGCCGGTTCTTGAGCGGCTGGATCCGGCGCAGGTGGGGCAGGAGGCCGACCGCGCCCGCGGCGCCGAGGCCGACCGCGACCACGGCCCCGGCCGCCCCCTGGTGGCCGGTGCCGAGCACCGCGCCCAGGGCTGCGCCGCCGACCGGCAGCATGTCCAGGTGGAGCATCCGCATGCTCCCGTGGTCGACCAGGATGGCCGACGGGGGCGGGGGGAGTCTCACCACGCCGTCGATGTTGCGGGTCAGCACCGGGAGCTGGTTGAGGACGCGGCTGTAGGTGATCGCGAGCCAGGTCTGCAGGGCCCGCGCGCCGTGCAGGGTGAACAGCCCCAGGACCAGGAGCGTGAACCAGGGCGAGTCGGTGCCCGCCGTACGCGCGACCAGGAGGATCGCGGCCGTCTCGCGCATCATGAACCGCAGCGTGACACCCAGGCGCACCTTGCTGAGCAGGTCGATCACCCGGCGGGCACGCCGCCTGGCGACGATCTCGGCCGCGTACGACAGCGCGCAGGCCACCAGGAACAGCCACGGCAGGGGCCACAGGGCGGCGATGACGAGCAGTGGGTACGAGCCGGCCAGGACGGCGCACGCCATCAGGGCACGAGGGTCACGCGTCATCTTCCGACGCTAACCCGCGTGCCGGTGTTTGCCCTGGTAGGCGCGCTGTGTCAGGTTCCGTCGAGGCGGACGTCGATCACGTGCCCGGTGAGATGTGAGATGAGCACGTCCAGGGAGGTCTGGGCGACGGCGCGCGGTGAGAGCAGGGTATGCGCCGGTTCCTCGCCGAAAGCGCGGACCCGCATCGGGGTGCTGGTCCGCTCCGGGTTGACGCAGTTGACCCGGACGCCGTATTCGGCCCACTCGTCGGCGAGGGCCTGGGTGAGGTTCACCACGGCGGCCTTCGTCGAGGAGTAGAGGCTGTAGTCGGCCCGGCCCCGCGTGTAGGAGGAGGAGGTGTAGAGCAGCAGGTGGCCCTGGGTCTCGCGGAGGTGGCCGATGGCCGCCCTGGCGATGTTGACGGGACCGAGGTAGTTCACCCCCACGGTCTCGGCGATCGTGGTGTCGTTCACCTCGCCGAGCTTGCCCATGTGCAGCACGCCGGCGGTGTTGACCACGTAGTCGATCCTGCCGGTCTCCTTGGCCGCGTGGGCGAGGGCGTCCTCGACCGCCTGGGGGTCCTCGACGCGCACTCCGTTCAGCGACCGGGAGAAGGAGAACACCTCGGCGCCGTGGCGCTCGGCGAGGTCGACCACGTCGGCGCCGATGCCGTAGCTGCCGCCGAAGACCACCATGGTCCTGCCCTCCATCGCCTCCCGGTAGGCGAAGGGGGAGTGCTCCGGGGCGGCGCCTGCGGCGAGCTGGAAGAGCTTGTCGGCGATGAACACGTCCACCGGGTGGGTGACCTTCATGTTGTGCTCGCTGCCCGGCACGATGTAGATCGGCACGTCGGGCAGGTAGCGCAGCACCACGCCGCAGTCGTCGGTGGGCGGCTGCCGGTCGAAGCCGGGGTCGGCGAAGGCCCGCTCGTAGGCCTCGCGGATCACCGAGAGCCGGAAGCACTGCGGCGTCTGGCCGCGCCGCAGCCTGGACCGTTCGGGGATGTCGCGGACGATCTCCCCGCGCGGGCCGGGGGCGGCCACCACGATCGTGTCGGAGCTCGGGATCGCCACGTCGACGGCCGAGTAGACCTTCAGGGCCTCCACGCACTCGGTGATGATCCGGGGCTCCAGCAGCGGCCGCACGGCGTCGTGCAGGAGCACGTCGCACTCCTGGGCGCCCAGCGCCTTCAGTGCCCGCCAGGTCGTGTCGGGGCGGCTGGCGCCCCCCTCCAGGATCTTGCTGACCTTCCTGAAGCCGTTGAGGGCGACGATCCGCTCCACCTCTTCGGTGAAGCCCGGGGTCATCATCACGATGATCTCGTCGACCTCCGGCGCGCCGTCGAACAGCGCGAGGGTGTGCTCGAGGATCGTCTTCCCGGCGATCTTGACAAGCTGCTTGGGGGTGTTGAGGCCGACACGCTGGCCGACACCGCCGGCAAGGACGACCCCGACGGTGCGGAGGCGTGGTTCGAGAGCGGCCAAGATCTGCTTCCTTCAACGGTCCGGATAGGGCGAGCGTAATGGGTGCGTACCCGATCGCGGGCCGCGCTCCCGTGCTATCCCGTCAAGATCTCGCTACGCTAAGTACGCACTCCCCGATTCGTACGGTGATCCCGTCGGATACGAAGGAGCCCGGTTTGCATGACTCTCACGCCCTCGCCCCGTCCGGCGCCCGCCGGACGGCCGCCGTGGTGCTCGCCACCATGGAGGCGGCGGCCCTGCGCTGCGCCGACGGCACTCTGCTCGACCGGCTGACCGACCAGCTCGTCCGGCTCCCGGTGGGGGACGTGCACGTGGTCGCCCGCTCCAGCGAGATCATCCACGCTCCCGGCGGCACCTACATGATCGGTTCGGAGGGCTCGCGGGGGCTCGCCGACGACCTGCGCAGGGTCGCCGCGGTGGCCCGGACGTCCACCGCCCCGGTGGCGGTGGTGGCGGGAGACCTGGTGGCCCACACCGAGGCGCTGGCCATGCTCCTGGAGCATCCCGCGCGCGACACGGGCGCGCTGGTGACCCGGGGCGCCGAGGACGCCGGGCCGTCGCGCCCGCCGGTCCGGACCGAGGGCGGCCGGGTGGTCGCCGCGGGCACCTCATTCCACGACGTCGTCGACGCCAACGGCACCTTCAGGGGCGTGCTCCAGGTCGGCGCGGCCGATCTCGCCGATCTCGCCGAGACCGCGGAGACGCTGGCCGAGCTGGCCGAGGCCGGCGGGTTCGGCCAGATGGGCGGCGCCGAGGCCGGTGACCTCCTCCTGGTCGGGCTGGTCCGCGCCGGCGTCCCGGTGCGCGCCTGCGGGATCGGGCGGCTGCACTGCGACCGGGTGGCCGGGCAGGAGGGCGCCGACGCGGCCGTGCTGCGGCTGGGCGAGGTGGACGAGGACCGCGCCCGGCTGGAGGTCGCGGTCAAGTCCGACGACGGCTTCTTCGCCACCCACTTCGTGAGCTCCTGGTCCACGCACCTGGTCAAGCTGGCGGCCGACCTGCACCTGACCCCGAACGCGGTCACCGGGATCTCCGTCGGCCTGGCCGCGCTCGCCGCGGTCTGGTTCACCGCGGGCACCCGCGAGGCGCAGATCGCCGGGGCGGTCCTGCTCTACCTTTCGTTCGTGCTCGACTGCGTGGACGGCCAGCTCGCCCGCTACACCCGCGCGTTCTCCCCGCTCGGCGCGTGGCTGGACGCCACCTTCGACCGGGTCAAGGAGTACGCCGTCTACGTGGGCCTCGCCATCGGCTACGCGGCCGGGATGGACGACTCCCGCGGCGGCCCGCACGGCATCTGGGTGCTGGCGGTCGCGGCGATGATCCTGCAGATGCTCCGTCACATGATCGACTTCTCCTACGCGGGGGCCCGCGCCGACGCCGGCCGGTCGAAGGCGGCCGGGGCCGTGACGGCCGCCTCGCTGACCGCCCCGGCCGACGCGTCCATGGGGGCGGTGCCGCGGCGGACGCCGCTGGAGCAGTCGGCCGAGGTCGCGGACGGGATCGCCGCCGCGGAGCGCTACCTGCGGGAACGGCAGGGCCCCGGCTCGGGGAACGCGGTCGTCAGGCTGTCGCGCCGTCTGGAACGGATCTCCTTCACCCGCTGGCTGAAGAAGATCATCGTGCTCCCCATCGGGGAGCGGATGGCTCTGATCGCGGTGACCGCCGCGGTGTTCAACGCGCGGGTGACCTTCATCGCGCTGCTGGTCTGGGGCGGCGTCGCCGCCCTCTACACGGTTGCGGGCAGGATCGGCAGGTCCTTCAGCCGATGAGTGGGAACGGGGGTTCCGCGGCCGGCGGGACGGGAGGCACGGCTCGCGGAGCACTCCGCGGAACCGGTGAGGAGACGAGCGCGACCATGGTTTCCGTCCACATGACGCCGGTGCCGCACAGCATCGTGACGGCCTACCGGGACGACGGGGTCCTGTCGCGGGCGATGGGCAACCTGGTCGCCGGGCAGCTCCCGCCGCTGCCGCCGGCGCTCGTCGGGACCTTCGTGACCGGGGTGCTGCTGATGGTGGGCGTGGCCGGCAGCGACGGGCTGGCGGTGTTCGCCCCCGCGGTGGCGCTGCTGCTGGCCGGTCCCGGCAGCTCCCACCCGCACGACGGCAGGCTCGACTGGCTGGTCCCGCCGATCCTGCGCCTGACCGAGTACGGATTCGTGGCCTCGGTCGGGTTCGCGCACGGCGTGCCGCCGTGGTTGATCTTCCTGCTGCTCGGCGCGATGGCGTTCCACCACTACGACGTCGTCTACCGGGTGCGCCAGCGCGTCTACCCGCCGCCCTGGCTGGCCACGGCCGGGCTGGGCTGGGACGGCCGCATGCTGCTGATCGCGCTGGGCGGCCTCGCCGGGCAGGTCACGCTGGTCTTCGTGCTGCTCGCGCTCTATCTGTGGGGGTTCTTCGGGTGGGAGAGCGTCACCTGCTGGGTGGCCGCGCCGCGCTCGGGGGTGGACGCGGCCGATCTGGGCGCCCACGATTGAGAACGTCCGGCAAACCCCTGATTACACGATCAGGGTCTAAAGCCAACTAACCTTTGGGGCCAGGAGTGCCCGCCGAGGGGCTCACTTGGATGAGGAGCGCACGTTGCTGGGAATGGTGCTGGCCGCCGGGGCCGGACGACGCCTGCGGCCGTACACGGACACGCTGCCCAAGGCGCTGGTGCCGGTCGACGGCGAGACCACGATCATGGACATCTCGCTGCGGAACCTCGCGGCGGCCGACCTCCGTGACGTCGTGGTCATCGTCGGCTACCAGGCGCAGGCCGTACACGAGCGGAAGGCCGAGCTGGAGCGGCGGCACGGTGTGAAACTCACCCTCGTGCACAACGACAAGGCCGAGGAGTGGAACAACGCCTACTCCCTGTGGTGCGCGCGCGACTACTTCGACCAGGGCGTGCTGCTGGTCAACGGAGACACGGTGCACCCGGTCTCCGTCGAGCACACGCTGCTGTCGGCACCCGCGACCAGTGACATCCTGCTCGCGGTCGACGCCGTGAAGAAGCTCGCCGACGAGGAGATGAAGGTCACCCTCGACGGTGACGGCCATCTCAAGCTGATCACCAAGCTGATGGACCCGGCCGACGCCGCGGGTGAATACATCGGCGCGACGCTGATCCGCCCCGGTATCGGCGAGCGCCTCGCCGACGCCCTCCAGGCCACCTTCGAGCGCGACCCGCAGCTCTACTACGAGGACGGCTACCAGGAGCTGGTCGCCCGCGGTGAGAAGATCGCGGTCGCCCCGATCGGCGAGGTCCCGTGGGTCGAGGTCGACAACCACGACGACCTCGCCAAGGCGCGGGAGATCGCGTGCCGATACTAGCCAGAATGCTGCCCGCCCCGCTGACCATGGAGGTACGGCGGGGCGCGATCGCCCAGCTCGGCTCGTTGCTGGCCGACAGCCGGGTGGCGACCTCCGGGCGGGTGGCGGTGGCGGTGGGCGCGGGCCAGGGTGACCGGATCGCCTCGGTGATCGCCCCCTCGCTCGGCGAGGCCCAGGTCTTCCGGGTCCCCGACGGCTCGGTGGACGCGGCCGTCTCGCTCGGCGCCGACCTGCGCAAGGGCGCCTACGAGGCGGTCGTCGGGATCGGCGGCGGCAAGACCATCGACGCGACCAAGTACGCCGCGTCGCTCGCCGGCATCCCCATGGTGGCGGTGGCCACCAACCTGTCGCACGACGGGATCTGCTCGCCGGTGGCGTCGCTGACGCACGACGGCGGCAAGGGCTCCTTCGGCGTCCCCATGCCGCTGGCCATCATGGTGGATCTCGATTTCGTCCACGACGCGCCGCAGTCCCTGGTCCGTTCCGGGGTCGGAGACGTGGTGAGCAACCTGTCGGCGATCGAGGACTGGCAGCTCGGCAACATCGAGCGGGGCGAGCCGATCGACGGCCTGGCCTGCGCGATGGCCCGCACCGCGGCGGAGGCGGTGATCGGCCGGAACGACTCGATCGAGTCCGACGCCTTCCTCACCGTGCTGGCCGAGGCGCTCATCCTCTCGGGGATGTCGATGGTGATCGCCGGGTCCTCCCGTCCTTCCAGTGGCGGAGACCATGAGATCCTTCATGCCGTGGATCAGCTTTTTCCCGGCACCTCCAACCACGGCGAGCTCGCCGGGGTCGGTGCCGCCTTCTGCTTCTTCCTCCGCGAGGACTCCCGGAGGCTAAACCAGGTCGTCGACTGCCTGCGCGGGCACGAGCTGCCGATCACCCCCGTCGATCTGGGGCTGACCGTCGAGCAGTTCACCGAGGCGGTCATGCTGGCGCCCTCGACCCGTCCGGGGCGTTACACGATCCTGGAGCACCTGCGCCTGTCGGAGCCGGAGATTCGCGATCGGGTGGAGGACTATGTCCGGGCCGTCGGTCGCTGAGCTCCGTGCGGTCGCCCAGCCGCACTCGACCATGGACCGCAACAGCGGCGAGCACTGGGCCGGCGCGCTGTACATGCGGAAGCTGTCGATCTACGTCACCTGGTTCCTCGCCAAGACGCCGATCACCCCCAACCAGACCACCTGGCTGATGATCCTGTCCGGGGTGCTGGCGGGCGTGGTCATCGCGCTCCCCGGTCTCTGGGCCGCCGTCGGCGCAGCGCTGCTGATCCAGCTCTACCTGCTGCTCGACTGCTCCGACGGCGAGCTGGCGCGGTGGACCAGGCGGACCTCCATCACCGGCGTCTACCTGGACCGGGTCGGCCACTACTTCGCCGAGGCCGCCCTGCTCATCGGGCTGGGCTTCCGGGCGTCGGAGACCCTTCCCGACTGGTACACCGTGATGGGCTTCGCCGCCGCGCTCGGCGCCATCCTGATCAAGGCGGAGACCGACCTGGTCGACGTGGCCCGCGCCCGGTCCGGCCTGGTCGCGGCGACCGAGAGCTCGGCCGAGCAGTTCCAGTCGCGCGGCCTGGGCATGGCCCGCAAGGCGGCCGCCGCCCTGAAGTTCCACCGGCTCGTCCAGGCCGTCGAGCTGTCGATCATCGTGGTCGTCGCCGCGGTGTGGGACCTGCTCGCGGGCGGCCTGGCCGCCACCCGGGTGCTCATGGTGGCCTGTGTCGTGGTCGCCGTGCTGCAGATGGCACTGCACCTGGTCAGCATCCTGGCCTCCAGGCGGCTTTCATGAGGAACCGGAGAGCGGTGCGGTGCGTCGTAGGTGCGGACACCTCATTGTTTGGTGGGTGTTCGCCGACGGTTCCGATACGCTTGCTTTCCGGTAAATCAGAAACGTTCAGCCATGACACATGTGCCCGACCCAGCAGACTCGGTGATCATGAAAGTATGCTCCGCACGTGCTCTCGACGCGTCAGGACGATGACCCGTTGAAGATCTCGTGCGTCATCCTCACCATGGGCAACCGGGTCCCCGAGCTGGACCGGGCCGTCGAGTCCGCGCTGCGCCAGACCGACGGCGACGTCGAGGTGGTCATCGTCGGCAACGGCGCGGACGTCCCCGAGCTGTCGGTCTCCGTGCCGGCGGGCTCGTCCGCCTCGGTCAAGACCGTGCGGCTCAGCCACAACACGGGCATCCCGGCGGGCCGCAACCGCGGCGTCGAGGAGTGCTCGGGCGACGTGGTGCTCTTCCTGGACGACGACGGCTGGTACGGCGCGATGAACGTCGTCTCCCACCTGCGTGAGCGCTTCTCCACCGAGCACGACCTGGCCGTCGTCTCCTTCCGGGTGATGGACCCCGAGGGCGGCACCGGCCAGCGCCGCCACGTCCCCCGCCTGCGGGCGGGCGACCCCGAGCGGTCCTCCCCGGTCACCACCTTCCTGGGCGGCGCCTGCGCCATCCGCCGATCCGCCTTCCTGCAGGTCGGCGGTCTCCCCGAGCGGTTCTTCTACGCCCACGAGGAGACCGACCTGGCCTGGCGGCTGCTCGGTGAGGGCTACCGCATCGAATACGACGCCCAGACCGTCATGTACCACCCGCAGGTCCCCCCCACCCGCCACGCCGACTTCTACCGCCTCAACGCACGCAACCGCGTCTGGCTGGCCCGCCGCAACCTGCCCTGGCCCCTGGCCGCGCTCTACCTCCTCAACTGGATCGTCCTCACCCTGATCCGCGAACGCTCCGGCGCCGCCCTGCGCGCCTGGTTCAAGGGCTTCACCGAAGGTCTCCGCGAGCCCGCGGGGGAACGCCGTCCCATGGGCTGGAAGACCGCCTGGCGCATGCTCCGCCTGGGCCGCCCGCCGATCGTCTGACCCCGCGGTGGACGTCTACACCCTCGGCGAGGCCTTCGCCGTCGTCACCAGCGGCCGGATCCGTCATGAGCACGAGGCCAGGCTGGACGTGGCCGGGGCCGAGCTCACCGTCGCGGTCGGGCTGGCCAGGCTCGGGCACGCGGCCGCCTGGCTGGGCAAGGTGGGGGGCGACGAGATCGGCGCCCGGATCCTCACGGCGCTGCGCGGTGAGGGCGTGGACGTCTCGGACGCGCGGGTGGACGACGCCTCCCCCACCGGGCTGCTCCTGAAGGAGTCCAGGCTCGGGCAGGCGGCCAGGGTCACCTACTACCGGACGGGGACCCGGCTCACGCAGGGCAACGTCCCCACCGACCGGATCGCGGCCTCCCGGGTCCTGCATGTCAGCGGGATCGCCGCCGCGCTGGGCGCGCGTGACGCCATGCACGCCGCGGTGCGGGCCGCGCGGCTCGCGGGGGTCACCGTCTCGGTGGCCGTCAACTACCGTGACCAGCTCTGGCCGGACCTCCGGGAGGCCGAGGAGATCCTCAGCGCGCTGGCCTGCTCGGCCGACGTGCTGTTCGTCCGGCAGAACGAGCTGGACCTGGTCAAGCCCGCCCTCGGCGGGGACCGGGAGGTCATCGTGATCCGGGGCGCCCGGGGTGCGAGCGTCCGGGTGGACGGCGTCCGCCACGACGCCCCGAGCCTCGGCACGCCCGTGGTCGATCCCACCGGTTCGGGAGACGCCTTCGCCGCCGGCTACCTCAGCGCGCTGCTGGAGCGGCTGCACCCCGCCGACCGGCTGCGCCGGGGCGCCCTGCTGGCGGCTTTCGCGGTCTCCAGCACCAGCGAGTGGCAGGGGCTGCCCACCAGGGCCGAACTGCCGCTGCTGGAGTCCGACGTCTGAGGCGACGTCCGGGCCTGACCGTGACCGCGAGAAGCGGCAACGTTCGAGCGACGGTCGCGGGGGCTTCGGGGCGGTGATGCCGATGAGATCCGGTGACGGTGCCGGGGTGCCGTCAACGGACATGGCACCGACCGCCGAATGCGGCTGATCCCCGGATCGCATGGAACGTCCGCCGTACAAATCATGATCTTTACGATAGGAAGGCGTCGTGACCAACGATCAGCGGCATGGCAGGCGACGGCAGGGCCGCTCGCATGTGACCCGTCCCGTAGGGATCCTGGTGAGCGCCCTGGCGGTCGGAGCGGGATTCGGCGCGGCGACCTCCCTCGTGAACGCCCTGTCCAACAGCTACGCCGACCTTGAAAGCCGTGCCTACACCACCGGCGGGTGGTCAATCGCGGAAATCATGAGCGTGCTGCTCGACTCCGGCTGGGCTTGGGCGGGTCTGGCGGTCGCGGTGGGGTGGCTGGTCACGCGGGCCAGGGAGAGCGGTCCCGCAGCGCTGGCGCAGGGCGGTGCCGCCGGTGCGCTGGCCCTGCTCGCGGCCACGGCCGCCTACAGCGTCGTGGACGCCGTCCGTAGCGGCGGGCAGGTCTCCTGGTACGAGTCCGAACCGCTCCTGTGGTGGGTCGCCAGTGTCGTCCTCGGAGCGCCCCTGGGGGCCGTCGGCGTATGCGTCAGGCGGTCGGGAGCGATCGGTCTGCTCGCGAGACTGACCGTGCCGGTCGGCGCCGCCGTACAGATGGTCGTGCTCCCGCCCGGCAGGAACGAGGTGGTCGAGACCATGGGGAAGACGATCGTATGGACGGCGGCTGCCGCGATCATCGGCTTCGTCGTCGTCCGCTTCCTCCTCGTGGAGCGACGCCGGCGCTCTCCGGCGGCTGCGGAGTCGCCGTAAGCCGCGGAGTCGTCGTAAGGGGAGTGGAGCGCGCCCGCGTTCATGCGGCGCCTACAGCTCCTTCGCCTCGCCGAATGTCATGGTGAGGTGGGAGACCGTGCTGGTCATCAGGGCGCGCTTGGGCAGGCCGAGCTCGCTCAGCTCCTTGGCGACGGGGTGGTTGCCCAGGCGGATCAGCGCTCCGCCGGGACGCATGCGGACCCCGCGGGGGGACATCGACCAGGGAGTGCGGCGGGTGACGCCGTCCAGGTGGCTGTAGGCGTCGACGGGGGCCATCGTGCCGCCCCCGGGCACCGGGGCGCCGGGCTTGATCAGCAGGTCCAGCACCAGGCGGCCGTCCTTGCGCAGGATGCACCGCTTGTAGGGGGAGCTCAGGCGGAGGTCGATGTCGGCCAGTTCCTTGGGGAAGCCCCAGATCCTACGGCCCGCCTCCAGGGTGAAGCCCTGGTCGACGGGGAGCCAGTGGATGAACGCCCCGGCCCCGGCCCTGCGCAGCTCGGACAGGCCGGCGCGCAGCCCTCGGGGAGGTGGCCGGCCCCCGTCGGGCGGGCGGACCAGGAAGGCCACGCCGAACTCCCGGTAGGCGTCCAGGTCGCCGTCGGCGTAGTCGACGAACACCAGCGTGCACAGGGCCTTGCCGGGCAGCACCTCGGCCACGTCCAGCCCCGAGTAGGCGATCACCGCCCGGGCGGCGTCCGCCCGGACCAGGTAGGAGGCGCTGCAGACGGAGGCGTCCCGGATCCGCACCGGCATGGCGATCTCGCGGCCCTGGATCAGATGGCGTGCCATACCTCCAGTACACCAATCTCCGGCCCTCACGTCACTGGGGTGTGACCAATCCGCTGCCGAGGGCCGGGCCTACGCCTGTGTGGACTCCCCGGCCTCGATCTCGTCGCTGCGCGAGCTGATCGAGGACCCCCGGGTCGCGACGGTGCGGGTGGCCGACATCGCCTTCGAACTGGAGCGGCCCCGATGACCGTACGGAGGATCAGACCACGAGGGGACGGCGGTGGGCGCGCGCGGGGGCGGCGCTCGCCGTCGCCCACCCCTCCAGCAGCCCCACGAACTCGCCCGCGTGGGCGGGCCAGTCGTAGTGGCGCAGCGCCTCCTCGTAGCCGCGTGCGCCCATCGCCGCGGCTCCCCCGGGATCGTCCCGCAGCGCCAGTACGGCGCCCAGCACCGCGTCCACGTCCCCGAAGGGCGTGACCACCCCGCAGCCGGTCCGGCCGACCAGGGCAGCGGCGGCCGGGAGCGGCGTGGTGACCACCGGGAGCCCGCGGGACATGTACTCGACGACCTTGGTCGGCATCGACTGCCGGTAGTTGGGCACGTCGTGCAGGAGTGACAGCCCGGCGATCGCCCCTTCGGCCATCCGCAGCGCGTGCTGGTTGGGCACGTAGCCGTACCAGTCGAGCAGGCCCTGTCGCTGCGCGTCCCGCAGCATGGGCCTGATCTCGGCGTCGGCGGCGCCCACCAGGTCCGTCCTGATCCCGTGGGGGAGCAGCCGCCGGGCCAGCTCGACCAGCTCCGCCGCGCCCCTGGCCCGGGACAGCTGGCCCACGTAGACCACCCGGTTCCGGCCGGGCGGCGGGGGCGGCCGATGGGGCACGTAGGTGGTGTTGGGCACCACCGGGTGGGACCCGGAGAACCGCTCCCGGTAGGCCTCCTCGGCCAGGACGAGGTGCAGCCGGTCCTCCGCGCGGGCCTCGACCCGGCGGATCAGCGACGGCAGGGTCCGGCGCAGGAGCTCCGGGAGATACGTCTTGGCCTCCAGGGCGGCGGCCGTGTCCTCGTGGACGTCCCAGACGGTCACGGGGCGGCGCCTGGGCAGCCGGAGAAGCAGCTCGATGTCATGGACGACCAGAAGGTCGGCGCCCTCGGCTCCGCGCTTCAGGGCCCCCCGGGCGGCCTTCAGGGCACGTCTACGGTGGCGGCCCAGCGCGCGGGGGACGTCGACGGCCCGGATCCGGGGATCGGGCGTGACGTTGCAGTCGGTGAAGGGCGCGACATAGGTGATCTCGTGCCCCGCGTCGAGGAGCGCCCGGATCTGCCGATGCATGATCCGGGCGTCTTCGGGGTGATGGACAATCGTCCCGACACATACCCGCATATCCCGATGCTGAGTGTCGGTTCCGTCATCACCGGATGTGTTGGGTTAATTACCGAGGAACTGCCGCTGAACTCTCCTTGCGGGCCGGTTCCGCCTGCTTGCCGGGGGAGTCCGCCGACGGGCGGCGGTAGAGCCAGACCAGGCGGGGTTCCAGCAGCCACTTGAAGAGCGTGCGCGTCTCCGGCAGGCACAGGACGATGGCCAGCGCCAGGGAGCTGGACATGATCGCCAGCACGCCCAGCGGGCCGTACAGCCAGGGGAAGCTCAGCCACCCCTGGTCCTTGGCGATGAGCACCACGACGCCGTGGAGCAGGTAGGCGTAGAGCGTGCGGGTGCCGAGGTCGGAGAACCAGGTCTCGCGCCGGGGCACCAGGGCCAGCAGCGCGACCGACATGGCCAGCGCCGCGACCAGCACGGCGCCGCGCACGCCGAGCCCGATCAGCCAGCTCGTGTCCATGGACTTGATGCTGTAGCGGAAGTAGATCGGCTTGAGGTTGACGTGCGGGGCGATGAAGACCGCCACCGCGATGCCCCCGGCGACCGTGATCCCGGCCACGATCCTGACCCAGACCGGCTTGAGCAGGTCGAAGTGCTCGGGCTTGAGCACCAGGCCGAGCACGTAGAAGGGGAGCAGGCCGAAGAAGCGGTCGATGCTGAAGTCGCCGGAGATCTCCGAGAAGCCGGCCACCATGTAGATGACCACCGCAACCAGCAGCGGCTGCCGCATCCGGTTCCAGATGGGCGTGGAGATCCGCCAGAGCACCAGGGCCAGCAGGTACCAGTTCAGCCAGGCCGGGTCGATGATCGTCAGGGTCCATTTCTGGCCCAGCCCGTAGCGGAGCAGCGCGTAGCCGATCTCCACGACCACGTAGGGCACCAGCATGGTGTCGACCAGCTTGTTGATCTTGGCGTTGGAGTTCCAGAAGTTCCGGCCGAGATAACCGCTGATCAGCACGAACGCCGGCATGTGGAAGGTGTAGATGAACAGGTAGGCCGACTTGGCCGAGTGCGCGGCCAGGGTGGGCACCAGCGAGTGCCCGGTCACGACCAGGGCGATCAGGACGAACTTGACGTTGTCGAGGTACGGCTCGCGCTTCTTCCTGGCCGGGGGAGCGGCGGGTGCCTCCTCCGGGCGCTGCTCCTGCGCCTGCTCCGGCTCCTGCTCCGGGAACCGGCCCCAGGGGGAGGGCTCGGGGTCACGGGCGGAGTTCTCCCAGTAGGAGAACGGCCGCTCGGCGGCCGGAGCCTCCTGCGGCTGCGGCCTGTGCCGGGGGGCCTCCGGCGCCCACGCCGCGGGAGCGGCCTGCGTCCGGGCGGCGTCGTGGTCCGAGGCCCAGGCGGGGTCCAGCGGGTCCAGCAGGTTCCCGGCGGGTGCGGCGCGGTGCGTCATGTCCAGCGGGCTCCGGGGGCCGGGGGGCCGCACGTCCGCGTACGGCGCCCGCGTCTCCCGCGCGGCTGACGGCTGTGCGTCCCCGCGCGTCGCCCAGGACCCCGGCACCGCGGGCTGCTGGGCGTCGCGCGTCGCCCAGGGGTCGGGCGCCGAGGGCGGCTGGGCGGCGGGCCACCCCTCCGGCGCGGCGGACGGTCGTGCCTCCTCGTGCATCGCCCAGAACTCCGGCGCGGCGGGCGACGGGGCGTCCTCGCCCGCCGCCCGTGCCCCGGGGGCGGCGGGCGGCGGGGTGTCCCCGTACGGCGTCCGGCCCTGGGACCCGGAGGACTTCCGGGTCTCCCGCCGCGGTGCCTGCTCCTGCTCTCCGGGAGGTGTCTGGGTGTCCCAGTTCGCCCACGCGTCCTCCTTGGCGGAGGACTGCGGCTCCTGGTAGGCCGGGTAGCCCCAGGCGGTGACCTCGCCGGGGTCCTCCTCCGAGCCCTGCGCGTCCCGGCGGCCCCAGGAGGAGGCGGTGGAAGCACGGTCCGGTGGCTCCGGCCAGGAGGTCTGGGACGACTGCGCGTGCTCGGGCATCGGCCACGGGGCGGGTGTCCGGCCCTGTCCGCCGGCGGACCCGCCGGTGTCGGCGTCGGGGGCGCCGTCGTCCCGGGGGGTCGGAAGCTGGAAGGGGGATCGGGTGTCGCTCACGGGGAAAACGCTCAGCTATCTGTCGGAGACTGGGAGGTAGTCGGACACGCTACTGAAGACGCCCAGGGACCGCCGGGGGATGCGGTCGAGTGGAGTTCGCCTCGCCGACCCGACAACCCTAGACCGATCACGCGCCGTCTGTCGCACGAGCACTCGGGGTTTGAGATGGTTCGCGGCGAATCGTGATCGTTTGAAACCTGTGCGCTCCGCCGGGTTCCCGGCTCCCCCGCCGGCCGGCCGATCGCCGGCGGCGAGGGTCACTGGCAGGGGTTGGTCTCGCTGTCGACGATGTCGCCCTTGAGGGAGTCGGGGATCTTGGTGGGGACCCGGACGCCCTTCCAGTCGGCGCCGATGATCAGCTGGACGACCGGGCCGGTGGGGAGCGGGGTGGCAGGGATGGTCGCGGCGTAGTTCTCCACGCTGACGGGCTTCGTCTTGCCCGCGACGGGGGCGAGCTTGTCTCCGGAGAGCCGGGCGGCCACCGCGTCGGCGTAGGCGGCGCCCTCGGCGTCCTTCTTGCCGTAGCGCAGCGTGGTGGCGGGCACGTTGCCAGTCGCCGGACGGGCGTTGCCGACCTGGATCACCCGGAAGCCCTGGGCGGCCAGTTTGTCGGCCACCTCCTTGGCCCTTCCCGGCGTATCGGTGCCGTTGAAGACTTGGACCTGGACCTGCTCGTGCTTGATGACCGGCTTGGGGGAGGCCTCGGGCGTCGGGCTCTTGGTCACCTCGATGTCGCTGCGGATCGACTCGAACAGCTCGTCGGCGGCGGGCTGCCGGAACTGGACCCGCGCGGTGTCGGCCGGGTAGGGCTGGAAGGGCACGGTGACGGCCTGCAGCCCCTTGGCGGTGAGGGACTTCGCGCTCTGGGCGATCTCCAGCATGCGCCCGGTGTCAAGGTTCTTGTCCACCGTCACCGAGGCGGCGGCGGCGTTCAGGAAGCCGGTGAGCTTGCCGAGGTCGGTGAGCAGGTCGGAGCTGGTGGCCTTCTGCATCACCTGGTTGAGGAAGACCTGCTGGCGCTTGATCCGGCTGGTGTCGCTGCCGTCGCCGAGCCCGTAGCGGGCGCGGACGTAGGCGAGGGCGGTCTCGCCCTTCACCACGTGCTTGCCCTTGGTCAGATCGAGCTTGGCCCTCTTGTCCGTCACGTCCTTGGGCAGGCAGATCTCGATGCCGCCCAGCGCGTCGACGATGCCCTTGAACCCGGCAAAATCCACCTTGACGTAGTGGTTGATGCGGATCTGGGTCAGCGTCTCGATCGTCGTCCACGTGCAGTCGATGCCACCTTCGTTGAAGGTCGCGTTGATCTGCTTGAGGCCGCCGGGGATGATCGCCTTCGTCTTGGGGTTCTTGCAGTTGGGCACCTGGACCATGGAGTCGCGGGGGAAGCTGATCATGGTCGCCTTGTCGCGGTTCGGCGAGATGTGGAGCAGGATGATCGTGTCGGTCCGCTCGCCGTCGGCCTGCATGTGCTGGCCGTACTTCTTGTTGCCGGCGCCGGCGCGGCTGTCGGAGCCCACGACGAGCACGTTGAGCGCCCCGGTCTCCGGGGGGCGGTTGGCGCCGAGCCTGCTCTCGACGTCGTCACGGACGATGCTGCCGTCGATGTCGCGGTAGAGCTTGTAGGCGCCGAGGGTGCCGACCACCAGGACGCCGGTCATCGCGACGCTGATCCAGGCGCCGACGCTCAGCCGCTTGGCCTTGCGGCCCGGGTTGCGGGGCGGCCTGGCGTACTCCACGGGGATCTCGGGGGGCGCTCCGCCGTTCCCGCCCGCCCGCCGGGAGGCCCGGCGGCCGGGGCTGGTCGGCTCCGCCCGGCGGTCCTCGACGGCGACGTGCCGATGGTCGCTCATGCGATCTCCTCGCCTGGCGGCAACGTCCGGTGCTGGTTCAGCTCGCTCATTGCGCCCAAAGAGTAGGTCACGAGGTGAGTGACGGAAGCCATGATGACGTGAACTTGGTCATGACCGCTCCCTGAGACTCCCGTGATGATCCGAGCGCTCAGCATACTCAAATACGGACATTTCTTGGAATGTTACGGAAAGAAGGTTTACCCACCACAAGGGCCGCGGCCAGACACGCAGCCGGTACGGCGGGCAGGACGTACCGGTAGTCGAACTCCGCGACCGCCGGGGGCATGACGAGCAGCACCACGGCCGTCGTCCACGGCAGCACCCACATCGGGGACTCCGGGCGGAGGCGCCGGACGCCCGCCGCGACCGGGGGGACCAGCAGGATCAGCAGCACCGCCGCGCCGGGCAACCACACGACGTCCTGGTAGGCCCGCATCCAGCCCGTGTAGGGCTCGACGATCCGGGTGGCGATCGGTCCCCGCTCGTAGTCGCGCTCGGCGCGCTCGGCGCCAACCGTGGCCGGGTAGCGGCCCGGCGGGGCCGGCGGCGCCGCGGGGAACTCGTAGTAGCCGTAGACCTCCTGGTCGGGGTAGACCGGGCGGCTCAGCGGGAACGAGCGCGCCAGCTCGGAGAGGACCGAGCCCAGGTAGCCGAGCGGCTGGCTCCGGATGGCCAGCGAGGCGAACCGGCCGGCCAGCGTGTCGTTCTCCTCGCTGAAGGTGATGCCGGGCAGCCTGACCAGCGGGGAGTCCGGGCTCCAGACGTATTCCTGCGCGGGGGGCCGTTGCGCGGGCGGGCGGGGGTCGCAGAGCACGGCCAGGTCCGCGGGCGGCCGCATCACCGCGCAGTCGGCGAAGGTCATCGTCTTGGAGTAGAGGAAGACGCCGTTGGCGCCCACGATGCCGATCCGGCCGTAGGTCGCGTGGAACCAGACCCCGTACCCCAGGATCGGCAGCGCCGCCGCGGCCAGCATCACCCCGGCCATGAGCACCCGGCCGCGCATCCGGTAGATCAGCCAGCACGCGAAGATCACGACCAGTGGCAGCCCGACCGTCCTGGTCAGCGTCGCGGCCGCGATCAGCAGCCCGATCCCGCACGCCGTACGCCATCCGAGGTCGCGGGAGAGGCCGAGGCAGACCGCCGACATCACCAGCGCGGCGAACAGGGTGTCGGAGACCAGCAGGTGCTCCAGCTCGATCTGGTAGGCGTCCAGGAGGGAGGGGACGGACGCGAGCACGGCGGCCCAGCCGGGGGCGCGCAGCCGCCGGGCGGTGAGGTAGACGAGCACGCCGACCAGCAGTCCCAGCAGATGCTGGACCAGCGCGACGGCGGCGAAGCTGTGAAACGGTTCGAGCAGCCGCAGGAACATCGAGTATCCGGCCGGGCGGACCAGGTCGGGCCGGGGCTTCAGCGCGGTCACCACGTAGGTGTAGGAGTCGGGGAACCAGATCGCGGGCCGGTAGCCGAGCATGGTGATCACCCGCAGCACGGCCCCGAGGCCCAGCACCCCCAGGAACCACCGGTGCCCCCGAGCCCAGCCGACCACTTTCCGCCCCCTTCGCGCGCTGCGCGTACGCTACCGGCTTTCGCCTGGCAGCCGCGCGCGGGCATCGCCGTCGCCGGAGGCTGCCACTACGCTCGGGACGAGCCATGAGGATCACCTGGTTGGATCACACGCGGAGGCCCTCGGCGGGCAGAGTGCTCGCCGTGGTGTCGGTCGTGCCCGCACTCGTGCTGGCCGGCTGGCTGGTGGCCGGGCTGTCGCTGCTGCTGCTCGGCTGGTTCCGGCCGATCGCCGCCCTGCCACTGGGCCTGGCGGTCGCCGCGGTCCTGTGCCGGTACGGCCTGCGCCGCCTGCCCGAGACCGTCGAGGCGACCGCCTGGCAGGCGAGCGGCGTCGTCGCCGCGGCCCTGGCCTCGGGGGTCTTCAACGGCCTGCTCCACAGCGAGCAGCTCGTCGTCCGCCGCGACCCCGCCACCTACGCCCAGTACGCCGTCTGGCTGGCCGGCCACGGCTCGCTGCCGATCCCGTACCAGCAGGCGGCCTTCGGCGGCCCGGATCACGCGCTGCGCTTCGACAGCGCGGGCTTCTACAGCTCGGGCGGCGCGGTCGTGCCGCAGTTCATGCCGGGCGCGCCGCTGATCGACGCGCCGGGACACTGGCTGGGGGGCCTGACCGGCCTGCTGCTGGTGCCGCCGGTGCTGGGAGCGCTGGCGGTGCTCGTCCTGTCGGGGGTCGTCGCCCGGCTCGTCGGCGCGCGCTGGGCGGCGCCGGCCGCCCTGGTGTTCGCGGTCAGCCTCCCGATCCTCTACACCTCGCGCACCACCTTCAGCGAGATCCCCTCCATGATCCTGCTCTTCGGCGGGATCGCCCTGCTGCACGACGCCCAGGTCAGGCTCCGCTCCGGCATCACGGGCCTGGGCTACCTGCCGTCCCTGCCCTCCGCCGAGCAGCCGGGGCGGGTCCGCCGGGCCCAGTCCGACGGCGCCGTGATCGGGGCGGAGCTGGCCGGCCTGGTGTTCGGCCTGGCCGTCCTGGTCAGGATCGACGGGCTGCGCGACGTGCTTCCCGTGCTGGTCTACGCCGGGTTGCTGATCGCCCTGCGCCGGGCGGGGATCCGTGACGAGGGGCGCCTCGGCGTCCCGCTGCTCTGCGGCCTGGCGGCCGGGACCATCATGGGGGTCGCGGCCGGATACATCCTGTCCAGGCCCTATCTGAACTACCTGTCCGGCTCGCTCCGGCCGCTGCTGGCCATCTGCGGCGCGGTCCTGGTGCTCACCCTGGTCGCCGCGCTCGCGGCGCCGAGGCTCGCGGCCGTGCTGCGGCGGGCCGCGGGGATCCGGCGGCTGCCCGAGATCGCCGGCGGCCTGGTGGTGCTGGTCATGGTGGCCTTCGCGGCCCGGCCGTGGCTGCAGACCGTCCTGCGGCGGCCGACCACGCCGGAGGACCGGCTGAACTACGAGTTCATCGAGAGGACGCAGACGGCGAACGGCCTGCCGGTCGACGGCGCCCGGCTCTACTACGAGGAGTCGCTGTACTGGGTGATCTGGTACGTCGGGGTCCCCGTGGTGGTGCTGGCCACGCTGGCCGGGGCGGTGCTCACGCGCAGGATGGTGCGGGGCAGGGGGTTCGGCTGGCTGCTGCCGCTGGCCGTCATCGGCTGGACCACGCTCACCACGCTCTACCGTCCGGGCATCACCCCCGACCACCCGTGGGCCGCCCGGCGGCTGGTCCCCATCGTCATCCCCGGCCTCGTCCTGCTCGCCGTCTGGGGCCTGCGCTGGGCGCGGGACAAGGCCCGCAGGATGGGGTACGGCCCGGCCGTCCAGAACGGCCTGGCCGCCGTCGGCGTGGTGCTCCTGCTCGTCCCCCCGGCGATCACCTCCGCCGGGACGGCCTTCACCCCCGTGGAGCGCGGCGAGCGCGCGGCGGTCGAGGCGATGTGCGCGGCCCTGCCGGAACGGGCCTCGGTGCTGATCGTGGAGCGGGTCACCGGCGACCGGCTCACCCAGCTCGTCCGGGGCACCTGCGGGGTCCCCACCGCCCGGGTCGCCTTCTACCGGGGCGCCGACGTCCCCGTCCCGTCCGACGTCGACCGCCTGATCGGCCGCACCCGCGCCACCGGCCGCGTGCCGGTCCTGCTCGCCGCCAGGGCCGACCAGCTCTCCCAGTACGGCGCGCCGGTCCAGGTGATGAAGCTCCGCACCCGCCAGGAGGAGAGATCGCTCGTCGGCCCCCCCGACGGCACCTGGTCCCTGTCCATGGACGCCTGGATGGCCCTTCCCTAGCCGGTCGGCGGCAGGACACCCGGCTGGTCACGGATCGGCGCAGCCGGGAGAGAGGGGCAGGGGCCGTCTTCGGAGCGCTGCGAGAAGAACTCCGGTCCGGCTCCGTACCGGATCGGATGCTTGGATCTTGCGACGTTTCCCTGTCGGTGCGGCCACGTGAGAGGCAGGGTTGCCACATGAGCGAGCCCTTTCCCACTGACCACACCGTAGGCGTGCGTGACCTCACTCATGGAACCAGTCAGGTTCTCGCACAGGTCAAGGCCGGCGAGACGCTGACCATCACCGAGCGGGGTGAACCGATCGCCATGGTCATTCCGCTCCGGCAGCCGAAGATGGTCATGTCCGCCGTGGGGTATGCGACGAGTGGAGATCCCACGTGGGCCTCCCGCGCTGACGAGGACCTCGACGGATCCGGCGAATGATCGTCGCGGATGCCGGTGCGCGCTGGACGAGCGGCATTTTCGCGTGATCTCACCGCTCAACCGGGCGGACGCGTCCACCCTCCTGCCCGCCGATCTGAAACTCCAGTAGGAATGCGATCACGGTTCGGAAGGACCATGTCCGGAGGGCTGCGGTCAGGCGGAGCCTGTTCGATAATTGATGATCAAACTCGGGTCATTCGTGTCAGGATATCGGGAAATATCTCGATTATTACGGCGGGTGACGTAGTGGGTGCAACGATGCCGACGGTCGGACGGATCCTGCTGGCCGGGGTGACGGCTCTCGCCGTGACGTTCGGGACAGCCGGGGCCGCGGGAGCGGCCGGGGCGGCGGATCGACAGGATCGGCAGGGCGTCCAGGTGCTTCCGCCGCCGGACGACTGGCCCGAGGGCGGCACATTCACCGTCTTCCTGTGCAGGGACTACGACGTCTGGGAGAACTGCCGGGGGCGGGCGACCACGGCGGAGCAGGAACGCGCGCTGGAGACGAGGTTGCGGGCGATGCCGGAGGTGACGGAGGTCGAGTTCGAGTCCCGCGAGGAGGCGATGGCGAACTTCAGGCAACAGAACGCCGGCAACAAGACCCTGCTCTCGGCCCTCCAGGTCGAGGACATGCCGGAGTCGTTCCGGGGCAGGCTCCGCCGCTGGGACGACATCCTGCCCTTCCGGTCGGAACTGCGGAAGGCGGCAGGCGTCTCCACCGTCTACTCCTTCGGTGATTTCTTCTGGAAGGACAAGGCGGACGTCGCAGTCACGCTGTGCGGGCACAAGAAGACGGTCTACGCCTGCAAGGGGCGAGGGTCGGCCACGCTGGAGGAGAAGAAGGCCCTCGAGGCCCGGCTCGGCACCCTCGAAGAGAGCCAGAACCTCTACTTCGAGAACCGCGCCCACGCCCGCCGGGTGTTCGGGCATGTCTGGGCGATGAAATCCCTCGGCTCCGGTGTTCTTCTGGAGCGTCGTTTCCCGGAGAGCTACTACGTCAAGCTCGTCGATCCGGGTCGCGCCAAGACGGTGATCAACGCGGTCAAGGGGATGGCGGGCGTGTATGAGGCCGTAATGGTGGGCGACGGGCGGTCCGTCCCCATGACCGTCAGGACGAGATGACGCGGGTCCGACGTCGTGCGGCGGACCGGCGCCTGACCTCGGGGTGAGAGGATCGGTACGGCGGTGAGCGGTGCTCCGGGTGCCTCGGCGGCGTCCGGATCCGCGCGTGGTCCGGAGGGCCGGGTCGTGCCGCGTGGCCGTCCGAACGCGGCGAAGTGAGACCGGCTCCCAGCCGGGCAGAGTATCCTCGCCCGACGTGAGCACGCCCGAGACATCCGAGAGTGGACCAGCTGTGGACGCAACACCGTACGTCACGATCGTTCTGCCCTGTTACAACGAGCAGGACCATGTCATCGACGAGGTCGAGCGCATCTCCGAGGCCATGGACCGCAGCGGCTACACCTACGAGCTCGTGGCCGTCGACGACTGCTCCACCGACCAGACGCTGGCCAGGCTGCAGGAGGCCGCGCCGCGCTTCCCCAACATGCGGATCAGGGCCTTCCACCGCAACGGTGGGTCGGGCACGGTGCGCAGGATCGGCAGCCAGGAGGCACGCGGCGAGATCGTCGTGTGGACCGACGCGGACATGACGTATCCGAACGAGCGCATCCCCGAGCTCGTCGAGATCCTGGACAAGGACCACACGGTCGACCAGGTCGTGGGCGCGCGGACCACCGAGGAGGGCTCGCACAAGTTCCTGCGGGTGCCGGCCAAGTGGTTCATCCGCAAGGTGGCCGAACGGCTGGCGGGGCAGAAGATCCCCGACCTCAACAGCGGCCTGCGGGCGTTCCGCAAGTCGGTCGCCAAGCCGTACCTGCGGCTGCTGCCGCCCGGGTTCTCCTGCGTCACCACGATCACGCTGTCGTTCCTGTCCAACCAGCACGACGTCTACTACCTGCCGATCGAATACAGCAAGCGGGCGGGCAAGTCGAAGTTCAGCTTCATCTCCGACGCCTACCGCTACATCCTGCAGGTGCTGCGGATGGTCATGTACTTCAACCCGCTCAAGGTCCTCATGCCGCCCGCGCTCTGGCTGGTCGGCATCGGCCTGGTCAAGGGTGTCGTGGACATGGTCCGCTACGGGTTCTACCTGACCAGCAACACCATCGTGATCTTCCTGTCCGGCCTGCTCATCGGCTCGCTGGCGCTGCTCGCCGACCTCATCGTGCGCTCCCGGAGCGAGTAGATGCGGATCGCGATCGTCGGGCCGGCCCATCCCTACAAGGGTGGCGGGGCCGCGCACACCACCGAGCTGGCCCACCGGCTGCGGGCCGCCGGGCACGACGTGGTGATCGAGTCGTGGAAGGCGCAGTACCCGTCCTTCCTCTACCCGGGGCAGCAGACCGTGGACACCCCCGACGGCGCCCCGTTCCCCCACGTCCGCCGCGAGCTCGACTGGCGCCGCCCCGACGGCTGGGTCCGCTGCGGGCGGCGGCTCGCGGGCGCCGACCTGGTGATCCTCGCGGTGCTCAGCCCGGTGCAGGTCCCGCCCTACCTGGGCATCCTGTACGGCCTGCGCCGCCGGACCCGGGTCGTCGCGCTCTGCCACAACGTGCTGCCGCACGAGCGCAAGCCCTATGACACCCCGCTGATGAAGGCCCTGCTCCGCCGGGTCGACGGGGTGCTCGTCCACTCCGGGCAGCAGGCCGTGCTGGCCCGCGAGCTCGGGCCCGCCCCGGTGACGGTGGCCGAGATGGCGCCGCACCTCCCGGTCAGGTCTCCCGGGAGCGGCCAGGCCGGAGGGGTGACGCGCAGGCTGCTGTTCTTCGGCCTGGTCCGGCCGTACAAGGGGCTGGACCTGCTGATCCGCGCGCTGCCCGAAGACGTCTCCCTCCGGGTCGCCGGAGAGTTCTGGGGCGGCCTGCAGGAGACGGAGGCGCTGATCGCCGGGCTCGGGCTGACCGGCCGGGTGGAGCTGCGGCCCGGCTATGTGGCCGACGACGACGTGCCCGGCCTGTTCGCCGACGTCGACGCGCTGGTCCTGCCGTACCGGAGCGGGACGGCCAGCCAGCAGGTGTGGTTCGGCCACGAGCACGGGGTGCCGGTGATCGCCAGCCGGGTGGGGACGCTCGGCGACCACGTCACCGACGGGGTGGACGGGCTGGTCGTCGAGCCCGGCTCGGTGGAGGACCTCCGCGCGGCGCTGGCCGCGTTCTACCGGCCGGGCGAGCCCGAACGGCTCCGCGCCGGGGTCAAGGCCGTCGATCCGGAGCCCTACTGGGCGGCGTACGTGGACGCCCTGGTCTCCGTGGGGGCCTGAGTCCCGCGGCCGAGGAGCCAGCCGATCCCGGCCCAGGCCACGTCGGTGAGGGTGAAGGCCAGCCGGGAGACCAGGGCGACGGCCCCGGCGATGGTCACGGCCGGGCCGAGGCCGTGGCCGTCCAGCGCCGTGACGAGGACCGCGACCATCGCGGCCTCGCGCACGCCCAGCCCGGCCGGGACGACCGCGACCAGCAGGCCGGTCGCCCAGGCGAAGGCGTAGGCCCCGGCGCCGAGCGGGTAGAACGAGAAGTCGCCGGTCAGGTCGCCGAGGACGAGCCAGGTGTGCAGGCCGTAGAGCAGCCAGCCGAGGACCGTCCAGGCGACGGCGGCGAGCAGGGCGCGGCCGGGCAGCACCTGCTCGATGGGCTCCTTGCGGGCGATCCGCAGCGCCAGGTTCAGGCCCCAGGTGAGGATCCTCGGATGCAGGCACACGATGATCACCGGGATGATCAGGACGAGGTACCACGCGCGCTCGGCCACCGACCGGGCGGTGAACGGCAGCGTGGCGGCGGCGAGCCCGGCCGCGCAGCCCAGGGAGATCACCAGGCCCAGGGAGGTGGCGCTGAAGGTGCGCCGGGGCGGGCAGCCGTAGTCGCGGCCCAGCTCCATCATCGCGGCGTAGGCCCAGACGGATCCCGGGACGTATTTGCCGAGCTGGCCGACGAACAGCACGCGCGCGGCCACGCGCAGCGGCAGCGGGGAGCCCAGCCCGGCGACCACGGAGCGCCAGGCGAGGAGCATGCAGCCCGCGCCCGCCATCACCGCCGCGCAGGCCCCGGCCACCGACCACCAGGACAGCCGGGCGAGCGCCCCGAGCGTGCCCTCCCAGTTCTGGGCCAGGCCGTAGCCGACGAAGGCCAGCGCGACCAGGGCCAGTATCACCCGGAGCAGGCGGCTTGACCGCAGGCGGCTGAGCATCCGCCAAGGGTACGACGCGGACCTTACCCGGCGGTAGGGGCCCGGCTCGCCGGTACTCTTGGGCGGCGTGACGGCGATGGGCGTCGCGCGGACCCGGTGCGGTGAGCGCGGTGCTCCCGTGCGCGTCCCCGGCACGACGGATCGCGAGGGACGAGCGGTCCGCGGAGCGGATGAGGAGTGGTGGGCGACCGATGAGCGCGGAACGGGTGGCGCAGCTGGCGTACTCCGAGTTCCAGGCGGCGATGCTGGACGAGGAGAAGCGCCGCCGCAAGGCCGCGAAGATCGTGGCGGTGCTCGGCCACTTCCTCGGCCGTGACCGGGACGTCCTCGACGGCCTGACGGTCGCGGACATCGGCTGCTCGGCGGGCTTCATCGCCGACGAGCTCGCCGCCGCGGGCGCGAGGCGGACCTTCGGTGTGGACATCGACGTGCCCGGCCTGCGCAAGGCGGCCGAGCGGTTCGGCGAGCGGGTCGAGTTCGTGTGCGCCGACGGCACCGCGCTGCCCTTCCCCGACGGCTCCATCGACGTGCTGGTCTTCAACCACATCTACGAGCACGTGGTGGACCCCGACGCGATCATGGCGGAGATGCGCCGGGTGCTCGCCGACGACGGCGTGCTCTACCTGGGGCTGGGCAACCGGCTCGGGGTGATGGAGCCGCACTACAAGCTGCCCTTCCTGTCCTACCTGCCGCCCAGGCTGGCCGACCGCTACGTCCGGCTGTCCGGCCGCGCGGACAGCTACTACGAGCGCTACCGGACCCGCCGCGGCCTGCGGAAGATGGTGCGCGGCCTGCGGGTGTGGGACTACACCTTCCCGGTGCTCGCCACCCCGGCGGCGTTCGCCGGCTCCGAGCTGTTCCCCGGCGTGGTCGGCCGCGTGGCCGGCGGCGTGCTGGCCCGGCTGCCCCGCCCCGTCCTGCGTGGGCTGCTGCCGGTGGTGCCGACCTACCTGTGGGTGGCGACCAAGGGCACCCGCCGCCCGGCCGGAGCCGCCCTGCCCCAGCCGCCCGACCCGGTCCTTCCCCGGTGAAACGGCTGGTCCGAATCGCCTTCCTGGTCGTGGCACTCGGGTTCGGCGCGTGGGTGGTGGCGAAGCAGTGGGAGGAGATCCGGGCCGGGTTCGCCCGGCTGTCCTGGCAGTCGCTCGTGCTGTCGCTGGTCGCCGTGGTCGCCGCGCTGTGCTCCGGGATGATGACGTGGCGGGCGCTGCTGGCCGATCTCGGCTCGCCGCTGCCGTTCCGCCAGGCGGCGAAGGTCTTCTTCGTCGGCCAGCTCGGCAAATACATCCCCGGCTCGCTCTGGCCGGTGCTCGCCCAGATGGAGATGGGCCGTGAGCTGGGCGTGCCCCGGTCGCGGAGCGCGGCGGCCTTCTTCCTGACGATGCCGGTGCAGCTCGGCAGCGGGCTGGTGATCTCGGCGGTGACGCTGCTGGCCGCCCTGCCGGGGACGGCCGCGCCGTACGCCTGGGTGTTCCTGCTGATCCCGCTGCTCGCGGTGGTGTTCGAGCCGAGGGTGATCAACGCGGTCCTCGGGTTCGGGCTGCGCAAGCTCAGGCGCGAGCCGCTGGAGCGCCCGCTCACCCGCAGGGGCATGCTCACCGCGCTGGGCTGGGCGCTGCTCGGCTGGACCGCGTACGGCCTCCACCTGGCCGCGGTCGTCCACGAGTTCGGGCCGTCGGGGGTGTCGGCGGTCGTGTTCTCCATCGGGGCGTTCGCGCTGTCCTGGTGCCTGGGGATCATGACGTTCGTGGTCCCGGCCGGGGCGGGGGTGCGCGAGGCGGCCATGGTGGTCGTGCTGGCGCCGGTCCTGGACCGCGGATCGGCGATCGCCGTGGCGCTCTGCTCCAGGATCGTGATCATCCTCGGCGATCTCGTCTGCGCCGGTGCGGCGGGTCTGTCGGCGCGGCGCGTCGTCGACCCCCGGCGCGATCCCGACCCCGGAAAAGCCGTGTGATTTACCCCACGATTTCGGAGGCCGGGGCAATAGAGTGAACGGGAGAAGGGGACGACCGTCCCGCGTGGTCCTTGAGGGGAGCGATCCTTCTTGACGCCCCGAGTGCTCGTCGACGCGGCCGCCGTCCCGGCCGATCGCGGTGCGTTGATCAGGTATGTCGACGGACTCGTCGCCGCGCTGGACAGGGCCGGTGCCGACCTGGCGGTCGTGTGCCAGCGGGCCGACGCCGAACGGTACGCCGCGCTCGCGCCCTCCGCCCGGATCCTGTCCGGCCCGCTCGGGATCTCCAACCGGGCCGCCCGGCTCGCCTGGGAGCAGACCGGGCTCCCCGTCCTCGCCCAGCAGACCGGCGCCGAGGTGATCCACGCCCCCTACTACTCGATGCCGCTCCGCTCCGGCCTGCCGACCGTGGTGACCGTGCACGACGTCACCTGGTTCACCGAGCCCTCGCAGCACAGCGAGGTCAAGGCCTCCTTCTTCCGCTCGGCGACCCGCACGGCGGTCCGGCACGCCTCCAGGGTGATCGTGCCCTCCAAGGCGACCAGGGACGAGCTGATCCGGGTGCTCGCCGCCGACCCCACCCGGATCGACGTGGCCTATCACGGGGTGGACCCGGCGCTGTTCCACCGGCCGTCCGAGCGGGAGGTCCGGCACGCCGCCGACCGGCTCGGCCTGCACGGTGCCCCCTACGTCGCCTTCCTGGGCCCGCTGGAGCCGCGCAAGAACATCCCCAACCTGATCCGCGGCTTCGTCCGGGCCGTCCAGGACCTGCCCGACCCGCCCGCCCTGGTGCTGGCCGGTGGCCTCCGCGACGCCGATGTGGACGCGGCGGTCGGGGAGGTGCCTTCCACCGTGAAGGTGCTCCGCCCCGGCTACCTGGCCTTCGGCGACCTGTCCGGGTTCCTCGGCGGCGCGCTCGTGGCGGCCTTCCCCTCGCGCGGCGAGGGGTTCGGGCTCCCGGTGCTGGAGGCCATGGCCTGCGGCGCGCCGGTGCTCACCACGCACCGCACCTCGCTGCCCGAGGTGGGAGGGGACGCGGTCGCCTACACCGAGCCCGACGACGCCAGCATCGCCGACGCGCTCCGCGCGCTGCTGGCCTCGCGGGAGCGCCGCGAGGCCCTGTCCGCGGCCGGCCTGACCCGCTCCAGGGAGTTCACCTGGGAAGCCTCGGCTGAGGCCCACCTGGTCTCGTATCAACGTGCTGTCGAATAGTGGGTTAACCTCACGGGATGATGGAGACCCCTTTGCCGGAACTTGAGGCGATTCTCCTTGTCGGAGGACAGGGGACGCGCCTGCGTCCGCTGACGCTCGGCACCCCCAAGCCGCTGCTGCCCACCGCGGGGGTTCCCTTCCTTGCCCACCAGCTCGCGCGGGCCCGCTCGTTCGGCGTGCGGCGCATCGTGTTCGCCACCTCCTACCGGGCGGAGATGTTCTCCGAGGCGTTCGGGGACGGCTCGGCGTTCGGGCTCTCGCTCGAATACATGACCGAGGAGACGCCGCTCGGCACCGGCGGCGCCATCCGCAACGCCGCCGAGGCGCTGACCTGCGATCCCGACGCGCCGGTGCTGGTGCTCAACGGCGACATCCTGTCCGGCCACGACATCGGCGACCAGGTGGCCCGGCACGTCGCCCGGCAGGCCGCCGTCACCCTGCACCTGACCGAGGTGGAGGACCCCACGCGCTTCGGCTGCGTGCCGACCGACGACGCGGGACGGGTGACCGCCTTCCTGGAGAAGACCCCGAACCCGGTCACCAACCGGATCAACGCCGGCTGCTACGTCTTCACCCGCTCGGTGATCGACTCGATCCCGGCCGGGGAGGTCGTCTCGGTCGAGCGCGAGACCTTCCCCGGCCTGATCGAGTCCGGTGCCCTGGTGCTCGGCTACGCCGACGCCTCCTACTGGCTCGACGTGGGCACGCCCGCGGCGTTCATCAAGGGCTCCCGCGACCTGGTCCTGGGCCGCCTCGCCTCGCCCGCGCTGCCCGGCCCTCCCGGCGAGTTCCTCGCGCTGCCCGGTGCGAAGGTCTCGACCGAGGCCAAGGTCGACGGTGGCACGGCGGTCGGCGCCCGCGCGGTCGTGGAGTCCGGCGCCCAGGTCTCCGGCAGCGTGCTCGGCGACGACTGCGTGATCCACTCGGGGGCGGCCGTGACCGACTCGGTGGTCGGCATCGGCGCCCGCGTCGCCTCCGGAGCGGTCCTGCGCGACGTCGTCATCGGCGACGGCGCGATCGTGGGTCCGGGCAACGAGCTCATGGCGGGCAGCCGCGTCTGGCCCGGTGTCGTGCTCCCCGAGTGCGCCGTCCGATTCTCCAGCGACGTCTGATCCCCTACGGCGCACGGGTGGGATGACAGTGCTCGCGCGGGATGCGGCGAGGGAGCGGCGGTGGCGTTCGGAGGGGCCGCTCGACCTTGAGCTGACCCTCGGCCCGCACCGGCGCGGGGGCGGTGACCCGGCCTGGCGGAAGACGCCCGACGGGGCGATCTGGCGGACCTCGCGGACGCCGGACGGTCCCGGCACGTTACGGGTGCTCGCCCGGGGCGGTCATGTCGACGGCGCCGCCTGGGGGCCGGGCGCCGAGTGGCTGCTGGAGACGCTCCCGGCGATGCTCGGCGTGGACGACGACCTCTCGGGGTTCGTCCCCGAGCACGACACGATCCGCGACGCGGCCAGGCGTTACGGCGGGCTCCGGGTCGGGCGGACCTTCCGGGTGCTGGAGGCCCTGGTGCCCGCCGTGCTCGAACAGAAGGTCGTGACCGGTGAGGCCTGGCGGGCGTGGCGGTGGCTGCTCGGCCGGTACGGCGAGCCCGCACCGGGACCCGCGCCCGAGGGGATGAGGGTCTTCCCCGAGCCCGAGGCGTGGCGGTCGATCCCGCCATGGGACTGGCACCGGGCGGGGACGGAGGCCGTACGGGCGCGGACCGTCGTGAACGCCGCGTGGCACGCGGCGAAGCTGGAGGCGGCCGGGGACAGCGCCGACGCGGATCGGCTGCTGCGGGCGCTGCCGGGGATCGGGGTGTGGACCTCCGCCGAGGTACGGCAGCGGTCGCACGGTGACGCGGACGCGATCTCGGTGGGCGACTATCACCTGGCGTCGCTGGTCGGCTGGTCGCTGACCGGCAGGAAGGCCGACGACGCGGAGATGCTGCGGCTGCTCGCGCCCTACCGGGGGCACCGGCACCGGGTCAGCAGGCTGCTGAAGCTGGGCGGTGCGCGGCCGCCCGCTCGGGGACCGAGGACAGCAGCTCGCGACTACCGCTCGTTCTGACCCCGTCGAAGTCGGGGAAGGGCTCGACGGTCCGCCAGTCGCGGCTGTCGCGGCTGTCCGCCCCGATCAGCGGGGCGAGGACGGCGGCCGCGGCGAAGGCGAGGAGAAACCAGATCATTTTCGGCTCCTGAGGTTTCGAAGGAGGTCCGGTGGGATGACTCAAATATATGCGCCTGCAATCATTTACGTCCATCGAGATTTACTTGACTGCACTCTTTAGCAGTGCTGAAGTGTCTCGTCCCGTGATCCGGTACCCGCCTCCGGTTGACTTGGCGGCGCGCCGTAATGTGCGCTCATGAGCGTGAACCCCACCGATACAGCGATGCGCCGGGCACTGGCCCGCGCCCGCGACGGAAAAGCTCTCGACCTGACCGAAGCCGCCGTTCTGCTGCACGCCAGAGACGCCCACCTCGACACCCTGCTCGGGCACGCCGGACGGGTGAGGGACGCGGGGCTGGAGGCCGTCGGACGGCAAGGGATCATCACCTACAGCCGTAAGGTCTTCATCCCGCTCACCAGGCTCTGTCGCGACCGATGCGGGTACTGCACGTTCGCCACCGCCCCCCACAAGCTGGAGAGCATGTATCTCAGCCCCGACGAGGTGCTGGAGATCGCCCGGCAGGGCGCGGCCATGGGGTGCAAGGAGGCGCTGTTCACCCTGGGCGACCGGCCGGAGGACCGCTGGCCCCAGGCCCGCGAGTGGCTGCACGCCCACGGCTACGACGACACGCTGTCCTACGTCCGCGCGATGGCCATCCGGGTGCTGGAGGAGACCGGCCTGCTGCCGCACCTGAACCCCGGGGTCATGACCTGGCAGGACCTGCAGCGTCTCAAGCCCGTCGCGCCGTCGATGGGCATGATGCTGGAGACGACCTCGCGGCGGCTGTTCGAGGAGAAGGGACAGCCGCACTACGGATCGCCGGACAAGGACCCCGCGGTACGGCTGCGCGTGCTGGAGGACGCGGGACGGACCAACGTGCCGTTCACCAGCGGCATCCTCATCGGCATCGGCGAGACCGTCGAGGACCGGGCCGAGTCGCTGTTCGCGCTGCGCAGGGTGGCGCGCGAGTACGGCGGGCTCCAGGAGATCATCGTTCAGAACTTCCGCGCCAAGCCGGACACCGCGATGCGCGGCATGCCGGACGCGGACCTGCAGGAGCTGGCCGCCACGATCGCGGTGACCCGGCTGGTGCTGGGGCCCAGGATGCGGGTGCAGGCGCCGCCGAACCTGGTCGACTCCGAGTACGAGCTGATGATCAGGGCCGGGATCGACGACTGGGGCGGGGTCTCCCCGCTGACGCCCGACCACGTCAACCCCGAGCGCCCCTGGCCCCAGATCGACGACCTCGCCGTCCGCACCGCCGCCGCCGGGTTCGCCCTGCGCGAGCGGCTGACCATCTACCCCGAATACGTGCTGGCCGGTGAGCCCTGGCTCGACCCCCGGCTCGACGCGCACGTGGCCGCCCTGGCCGACCCGGAGACGGGCCTCGCCCGCGAGGACGCCGTCCTCGCCGGCCGCCCCTGGCAGGAGCCGGACGGCGGCTTCGTCTCCCTGGGCCGCACAGACCTGCACACGGCCGTCGACACCGAGGGCCGCACCAACGACCGCCGCGACGACTTCGACAACGTCTACGGCGACTGGGAGGCCCTCAGGGAGCGGCTCCCGGCCCCCGCGCCGGCCGGGGAGCCCGCCGTCCGGCTCGGGGAGGTCAGGGAGGCGTTGCGGCAGGCCGCCGACGACCCGGCCCGGCTGACCGACGCGCAGGCGCTCACCCTCCTCGACGTCGCCGGTGACCACAACGGCGTGGGGGCCGACGACGTGGCGCTGGAGGAGCTGTGCCGGATCGCCGACGACCTCCGCAGGGAGGCGGTCGGCGACGAGGTGACCTACGTGGTGAACCGGAACATCAACTTCACCAACGTCTGCTACACCGGCTGCCGGTTCTGTGCCTTCGCGCAGCGCCGTACCGACGCCGACGCCTACACCCTGAGCCTGGAGCAGGTCGCCGACCGGGCCTGGGAGGGGTGGCAGGCGGGGGCGACCGAGGTGTGCATGCAGGGCGGTATCCACCCGGACATGCCCGGCAGCGCCTACTTCGACATCGCCAGGGCGGTCAAGGCCCGGGTGCCGGAGATGCACGTCCACGCCTTCTCCCCGATGGAGGTCATCAACGGCGCCAGCCGTACGAACCTGTCCATCGAGGACTGGCTGGTCGCGGCCAAGGAGGCGGGCGTCGACTCGCTCCCCGGGACCGCGGCCGAGATCCTCGACGACGACGTGCGCTGGGTGCTGACCAAGGGCAAGCTGCCCACCAGGGAGTGGGTGGAGGTCATCTCCACCGCGCACCGGGTCGGCATCCCGACGACCTCCACGATGATGTACGGCCACGTGGACAACCACGCCCACTGGGTCCAGCACATCCGGCTGATCCGCCGCATCCAGGAGGAGACCGGCGGGTTCTCCGAGTTCGTGCTGCTGCCGTTCGTCCACCACAGCGCGCCCATCTACCTGGCCGGGATCGCCAGGCCCGGACCGACGGCGCGGGAGAACCGGGCCGTGCACGCGCTGGCCCGCATCCTCCTGCACGGCGCCATCAAGAACATCCAGTGCTCCTGGGTGAAGCTCCAGGACGGCCTGTGCCGCGAGGTGCTCCAGGGCGGGGTCAACGACCTCGGCGGCACGCTGATGGAGGAGACGATCAGCCGGATGGCGGGGTCGGAGAACGGCTCCTTCAAGACGATCAGCGACATCGCGGCGATGGTCGCCCCGACCGGCCGGCCGCTCCGGCAACGGACCACCTCCTACGGCGTGCCGGACGAGGATCGGCTGGCCGCCGCCGCGGCGAGCGACGGAGTTTGTCAAAGTGTGCGCAACTTCGTGCCGCTGGGGCGCCGATAACAAGTCCTCTATTGACTTGCGCGCCGTAAGGGGTTCATTGGGACAATCGTTATTTCCCTGAAGCGAGAGGTCCCCGCGTGCCCTCTTCCGGTCGACACCGTGTGGCCGCCGGCGCCGAGAGGCGCCGGCGGCAGGTGCATCTGCGTCTGTCGCTGGCGGCGGTCGCGGTCGCGGTCGCCCTGACCGGGAGCCTGGTCCTGGCGCTCGGCCCGGCGGACGGCCGGTGCTCACCCCGGGACCCGGTGCTGGTCGGCGTCGCCGCCGCGGTGGACATCGCGCCGACCGTCATGGAGGCCGCAGGCCGGTTCAACCGGAGCGGGACCGGCGTCGACGGCCGGTGCGTGCTGGTCCAGGTCATGGAGCAGCCGCCCGCCACCGTGCTGCGCACCCTGATCGGCGGCACCGCCGGGGTGCTCAGTGAGCGCCCCGACGGCTGGATCACCGACTCCTCGGCCTGGATCCGGCTCGCGCGCAAGCAGGGCGCCGGGAACCTGGCGGGCACCGAGACCGTGATGGCCACCTCGCCCCTGGTCTTCGCCACCCGCAAGTCCCTGGCCCAGCGCTTCGCGGTCGGCAAGACCGACATGAACTGGCGGATGGTCTTCCCGGCGACCACCCGGGGCCGGATCCGGCCCAACGCCGACGAGCCCGACGTGGTCCGCGTCCCGGACCCCTCGCTCGCCGGGGCCGGGATCGCCACGGTGGCCGCGGCCAGGGACGTCGTCGGCACCGGGGCGGAGGCCGACCGCTCGCTCACCGCGTTCGTCCGCTGGGCACAGGCGGGTTCGGCGCCCGACTACCGGAGCATGCTCGCCGCGGTCGACGACCGCTCCTTCTGGCAGCGCCCGGTGGTGATCGTCCCCGAGCAGTCGGTGTGGACGCACAACCGCCTGCCGTCCGGCGACCCGGTGGTCGCGCTCCATCCCCGCGAGGGGACCATCAACCTGGACTACCCCTACGTGGTCACCTCCGCGGACAGCACGAAGGCGAGCGGATCGCGGGCCTTCGCCACCTGGCTGCGCTCCCCGGAGACCCAGGACGCCGTACGGCGGGCGGGCTTCCGCTCGGCGGACGGCACCCAGGGGCCGTACTCACCCGGACCCGAGATCCCCACCGAGGCGCCCCGCACCCGGCCGGCCATCCTGCCCGCGATGATCGACGAGGCGCTGGAGGCCTGGAGCAGGCTGGCCCCGCCGACCAACATCCTGGTCCTGGCCGACACCGGCAAGCACATGGCCCGGCCGATCAAGGAGGAGAAGGGCAGGACCAAGCTCACCGTCGCGCTCGAAGCGGCCAGGCTGGGCCTGCAGCTCTTCCCCAACTCCACCCACATGGGCATGTGGGAGTTCGCCGCGGCCAAGGGCGGGGACCACCGCGAGCGGGTACGGATCGGCCCGATCCTGGAGCCCGACGGGGGCCAGGTCATCCGGCGCAGCCGCCTGGAGGAGCTGACCCGCACCCTGCGCGCCGACCCGAAGCTGTCCAGCTCCCTCTACGACTCCGTCCTCGCCGGGTTCCGCGAGGTGACCGACTCCTACGACGAGACGATGAACAACACCCTGCTCGTCATCACCGCGGGCAGGGACGACGGCAAGGGGCTGTCTAGCGGCGAACTGGCGGAGCGGCTCAGAGACGAGTGGGACCCGGAGCATCCGGTCCAGATCGTCGTGCTGGCCTTCGGCGACGACCTGGACCGTGCCGCCCTCGGGCAGGTGGCGAGCATCACCAACGGCTCCCTGCACATCGCCCAGGAGCCCAACGAGATCATCGAGGTCTTCCTGTCCGCCCTGGCCCGCCGCCTGTGCCACCCCACGTGCCCCAAGGCCCCGTGACCGCGCCTGTGCCGCGTGCCGGAGGGGCGGCGGCCTGACCGGACGGTTCCCCGCCCGTCCGGGCCGTTCCCCGTGGAGGGGCGAAGGAGATACTTCTTGGCATTTCTGTAGTCATTGGACTACTCTTGGTGACGAAATCCTGCTTCCTCGGGTCGGAGGGCGTCGATGGACACTCCAGACGGTCGGATCCTGATGCTCATCGTGATCGTCACGATCGTGTTCGCCATCGCGCGGCTGTCGTAGCCGCCCGCCGGCCTCCCGTGATGAAACCCTGCTCCTCCCCCCAAGGTAGGTGTGCGCCGATGGGCAGCTCGGACGGTCGGCTCCTGATCCTCGTCGTGATCGCGACGGTCGTGTTCTTCGTCGGGCGGCGTTTCCAGCGGACGCTGGACACCTGGTCGGGGTGGGGCAAGGCGATCCAGGCGGCGGCCGAGGCGGCGGAGAAGATCCCGGGCGCGAAGTCGGCCGCGTGGGCGGCGGTCCGGGGCATGGTCGGGGTCGGCCTGCTGGCGCTGATCCTGTTCGCGGTGGTCGCGAACGCGATCCGGCACTGACGGAACTCCGCGGCCGCCGTTCCGCCGGCGGCACGGCCGGCGGAACGGCGGCACCCGGTAGGGCGCTCCGGGACGCTAGCGGACGACGATGAAGTCGGCCGCCCGCCTGGGCGCGCGGTCGCGGGGCGGGGCGGCCGGATGGCCGATCGCCACGGCGCCCATCGGGTCCCAGCCCGGGGGCAGGTCGAGCACCTCGCGGACCACGTCGCGGCAGAACATGGTGGAGGAGACCCAGGCCGAGCCCAGCCCTTCCACCGCGAGCTGGACCAGGAAGTTCTCGACCCCGGCGCCCGTGGCGACCACGAACATCTCCCGCTCGGCCGCGTTGCGCCGGTCGTCGCGGTAGGTGTGCGAGCCGTCCATGACCAGGCACGGCACCGCGAGGTACGGCGCGGCGCGCAGCACGTCTCCGCGCCGGACCCGCCTGGCGATCGACTCCTCGGAGAAACCGTCGCCGCGCAGGTCGGCGATCCACGCCTCGCGCATGGCGTCGAGCAGCTTCTCCCGGATCCCGGCGGACTCCAGCAGGACGAACCGCCACGGAGTCGTGTGGTGCGGGGCGGGGGCGGCGATCGCGGCGTCCACCGCCCGGCGGACCTTGGCCCCGTCCACCGGCTCGCCGGAGAACTCGCGGATGGTCCTGCGGGCGAAGACCACGTCGCGCGAGCCGTACCGGAACATGTCGTCCTCGGACTGGCGGACCAGCTCGCGGATCCCCGGGCCGTCCTCCTCGGTGGTGTATTCCGCCATGCCCCGGATCACCGCCACCGGAGTCTGCGCGAGCTTGCCCTTGACCAGGTCTCCGGCCGCGGCGAACTCGTCGGCGACCGCGGTCAGGGTGACCTCCAGCGCGTTTCCGTGGTCGTCGGACAGGCCCCGGTAGTCGAGCGCGGGGGTCACGCCCGCCACGCCGATGGCGAGATCGGTCTGGCCGTTGCGCCAGGGGCGGCCGAAGGTGTCGGAGACGATCACGCCGACCGGCACGCCGAGCCGTGCCCGGATGCTCGCCCGGATGGCCGCGGCGGAGGCGTCCGGGTCGACGGGCAGCAGCACGACGGTGCCGGGCTCGGTGTTGGAGGCGTCCACCCCGGCGGCGGCCATGACGAACCCGTGCGCGGTCTGCGCGATCACCGTCTCGCCCCGGCGGGCGACGACCCGCGTGGTCTCGGCGGCGATCGCCTCGTTCCGGCTGTCACCCCGGCGGACCCGGCCCTCGGCCTTGCTGGAGATCTTCGAGGTGACCACGAGGATGTCGCCGTCGCGCAGGTCGGGCATGGCCGTGGCGATCAGCTCGCCGATGTCGTCGCCCTCCCGCACCTCGGGGATCCCGGGGACGGGGAAGATCTCCAGCCTGGCGTCGGCCCGGTTGTCGTGCTTGCGGCGGATCCTGCTCACGGGGCGTCCTCGCCCCGCGGCGCGGTGGATCCACCCGGCCGGGCCGCGAGCTCGGTGGCCAGGTCGAGGGCGGCGCGGGCGATGGCGGCGGCGGACTCGACGTCATGCATGATCAGAGGGCGGGCCTGGACGCGGACGCCGTCGAGGGCGACCCCGGCGTCCTCCTCGGCGACCAGCCAGCCGTTCACCAGCGGCGAGCCGTACAGCTCCAGGACCGCCTGGGCGGTGGTGTCCACGCCGATCGCGGTGAGGCAGGCGTCGGCCATGCCGCGGACCGGGGCGCCGCCGACGATGGGGGAGACCCCGACGACCGTCTTGGTCTCCAGGGCCTCGCGGACGCCCTTGATCTGCAGGATCGTGCCGATGCTGACCACCGGGTTGGACGGCGGCAGGATCACCACGTCGGCCTCGGCGATGGCCTCCAGCACGCCGGGGGCCGGACGGGCCTGGTCCGCGCCGACCAGGATGATCTGCTCGGCCGGGACGGAGGCGCGCATCCGCACCCACCACTCCTGGAAGTGGACGGCCCGTCGGCCCTGCTCGTCGGAGATGACCACGTGGGTCTCGGTCCGGTCGTCGCTCATCGGGATCAGCCGCACGCCCGGCTCCCAGCGAGCGCACAGCGCCTCGGTGACCGCGGACAGCGGGTAGCCGGCCTTGAGCATCTGGGTGCGCACGATGTGGGTGGCGAAGTCGCGGTCCCCAAGGCCGAACCACTGCGGTTCGACGCCGTAGGCGGCCAGCTCCTCCTTGACGACGTGGGTCTCCTTCTGCCGGCCCCAGCCCTGTTCCTCGTCGATGCCGCCGCCCAGGGTGTACATCACGGTGTCCAGGTCAGGGCAGACCTGGAGACCGTAGAGGGTGATGTCGTCACCGGTGTTGCCGATGACGGTGATCTCTGAGTCGGGGGCCGCGGTGAGCAGGCCGCGGAGGAAACGGGCGCCGCCGATTCCGCCGGCGAGGGACACAATGCGCATGCCATCCAGTCTTCCACTGCCTCGGACGCATCGGTCCGAAGGGCCTGCCGCCGGGGTGGGCGGCGCCTTGTCTTGATCGTTACGCGGACTGTCTTCGCTGGCAGGGTTGCCTCGGGGGGTGTCCGAAATATATGCCAATAGGGTGCAATGAGACACATATGGGATTCATGGGGTTCTTGGGTCGCCCGACACCAAAGGCAGCCATGTGCAAAACTGACCGGGGTTTACCAAAGGACCCATGGGGGTAGCTGTGATCAACCTCGAGGCAGGCCGGCTCCGAGAACCGGCCGCGTGGCTCATGACCGCCATCGCGTTCACGAGCGTTCTCGTCGGCGTCGAGCGGCTGCTGTTCGGGGGATCCTCCACCGGCGGATCGTCCTTCGGCCTCCGCGCGGCCGGATACGTGGATGACTTCACCTCGCCGGTCACCGTGGTGCTGGCGGTCGGCGCCGTGCTGCTGGCCAGCCATCTCGGCCCGGTGATCGCGCGGCTGAAGGTGATGGTCTACGTGGCCGTGGCCACGCTCGGGCTCGCCGCGCTGTTCGGCGTGGTCGGGCTGTTCGGCGGGCTGTTCAGCGGCGACCTGGACTTCGGGCGGAAGATCGAGTTCTTCCTCGTCGGCCTGCCCAGCCTGGCCCTGGCCGTGGTCGCACTGCTCTACCTGCTGCCCAAGGCGGCCCCGGCCGCCTCCCGCCCGGCCGGCTTCCGGGCCGACGGCGGCTTCGACCGCCCCCAGGAGCAGTACGTCTCCCCGGGCCACGCCTCGCAGGGCGGTCCGGCCTACTCCCAGGGCGGTCAGGCGCCGCAGCAGGGCTTCCAATCGCAGGACCAGATGTCCCAGCAGGGCTTCCAGCCGCAGGACCAGGCCTTCCAGGGCGGTCAGGCCTACCCGCAGGGTGGTCAGGCCCCGCAGCAGGGCTTCCAGCCGCAGGACCAGGCGCCGCAGCAGGGCTTCCCGTCCCAGGAGCAGTCTCCGCAGCAGGGTTTCCAGCCGCAGGACCAGATGTCCCAGCAGGGTTTCCAGCCGCAGGACCAGGCGCCGCAGCAGGGTTTCCAGCCGCAGGAGCAGTCTCCGCAGGGTGGTCACGCCTACTCGCAGGGCGGTCACTCCCAGCAGGCCCAGCCCGCGCCCGCCCCCCAGCAGGGTTTTCCGTCGCAGGACCAGGCCTTCCAGGGCGGTGGCCAGACCTACTCGCAGGGTGGTCAGGCCCCGCAGCAGGGTTTCCAGTCGCAGGAGCAGTCTCCGCAGGGTGGTCACGCCTACTCGCAGGGCGGTCACTCCCAGCAGGCCCAGCCCGCGCCCGCCCCCCAGCTCCCCTACAGCCAGCCGGCGCTCCCGCCCGCGCCCAGTTCCGCTAGCTCCGACAACTACGGCGCCTCCGACAGCTACAGCGCCTCCGACAACTACGGCGCCTCCGACAACAACTACGGCCGCCAGCAGGCGCACGGCTATGCCCAGCCGGTCGGCGACGGATACTCCCAGGCCGCCTACGCGCCGCCTGCGGAGAACCAGCCGTACGGGAACCAGGCCGCCTCCTACGCCCCGGCGCAGCCCGCCCCGCAGGCGCTGCCCCCCGCCGCCCCGGCCGAGCCCTACACCCCGAGCCCGTACGTCGCCGCGGACGTCCAGCCCCCGGCCCCGGCCAGGCCGTACGAGCCGCCGGTCACGGCATACGACCCGCCGATCTACGCCACGCCCGCCGAGCAGCAGCCGCAGTCCCCGCCCTACGCCGAGCCCCAGCACCCGGGCTACGGCTCGCCGGCCGAGCCCCAGCACTCGGGCTACGGCCAGCAGGCCGACGCCCAGTTCCCCGGCTACGCTCCGCAGTCCGAGCCGCAGCAGGCCCCCTTCTACCAGGCGCAGCCCGAGGCATACCAGGCACAGCCCGAGGCGCCCGCGCCGTACACGCCGGCCGACGCCCAGCCGCGCGTGTCCTTCGACAGCCAGGCGCAGTCGTCCTTCCCGCAGCCGCCGGAGAACTACGGCCAGCCGTTCGGCGGCTACTCCGGCACGGATTTCGCCCGGCCGACCGAGCCGAACCTGCACTACCCGGCGCCCGACCCGGTCGACCCCCGCTCCCAGCAGATGGCCCAGGCCTACCAGCAGGCGGAGTCCTACCAGCAGCAGTCCCAGGGGGGCGAGCCGCAGCTCCGGGTCCCCGAGTACGGCGCCTCGCAGGCGGGCGGGTCCTACGACGACCCGTTCGGCCACCCGCAGACCCCGCAGGCCCCGCCCGCCGCGCAGCCGTACCAGCAGCAGGGCGGTCACCAGTGGGACACACCGGCGGCCGACGCGACGCTCCGGTTCGACCCGAGCGCCTACCAGGGCGATCCGCTCAACGACCCCAATGCCGGGCGTAACTCCTGGGACTCGCAACCGGCCATAGACCCCACGGCGATCTACAAGCCGGAGCGATCGGCTCAGGTCACGGGTGAGGAAATCCCCGATAGAGAGAGGGTGGGCCCCGGTCAGGAGCAGAACATGTCCTGGTACGGTTCCGACCGCCGAGAGCACTGAACGGCCAGGCGATCGTCACGATCGCTTGGCGCGAGCGCCGTCGTCGCAGGCACACGACCCAGAACCGGGGAGAGCAGGTCTTTCCCCGGATACCGGCATGCCGCTTGACGCCACACTGGCCACGCGCGTGTAATTACACACGTGTTGTTACGCCTTCCTCTGGGTGGGTAAGAGGGAGGCGTTCATAGGGGGGCTCCATTTGCGGGCGGCAGGGAGGTGTGCAGTGGCCGACCTGGTCATCGCACAGGACAGCATCGCTGAAGAGCAGCTTGGCTGGCAGGAACGCGCCTTGTGTGCGCAGACCGACCCGGAGGCGTTCTTCCCGGAGAAGGGCGGATCCACACGGGAGGCCAAGAAGGTTTGCCGCTCCTGCGAAGTACGTGCCGAGTGCCTTGAGTACGCGCTTGAGCATGACGAGCGGTTCGGCATCTGGGGTGGGCTTTCCGAGCGGGAACGCCGCCGGATCAAGCGTGAGGCAGTCTGAGACAGTCCGTGGCGCTCGCCGAGGGCGCTTGACGATATTTCGTGGGTCACGTGACCTCAGGTCACGTGACCCTTTTTTCATCCGCGCGGTGTAGTCGGACATAGGGTGTCGTATCGTTGTCGCGCCGATCATCCCCCTCCTGAACACGGGACGCATGTCCATCACCGACTCCCCCCGTCTCCCCCACACCGTCACCGCGATCGTCGTCTCCCACGACGGTGCCCGATGGCTGGAGGAGACCCTCGCCGCGCTGCTCGGGCAGACCCGGCCGGTGGACCGTGCCGTCGGAGTGGACAACGGCAGCCGGGACGGCAGCACCGCGCTGCTGACCGGCGTCCTGGGCCCGAACGCCGTGCTCACCCTCCCACGCTCGACGAGCTTCGGGCAGGCCGTCGCCGCGGTGCTCGACCGGCTGGGGCCCGCCGGCGGGCGGGAGTGGATCTGGCTGCTGCACGACGACTGCGCGCCGGACGCCGACGCGCTGCAGAACCTGCTCCGGGCCGCCGACCAGGATCCCAAGGCCGCGGTGCTCGGTCCCAAACTCCGTGACTGGCTGGACCGGCGGCTCCTGCTGGAGGTCGGCGTCACCGTCGACCGGACGGGCCGCCGGGACACCGGCCTGGAGGCCCGCGAGTTCGACCAGGGGCAGTACGACGGCGTCAGGGACGTGCTCTCGGTCTCCACCGCGGGGATGCTGATCCGCCGGGACGTCTGGGACGAGGTCGGCGGGCTCGACCCCTACCTGCCGCTGTTCCGCGACGACCTGGACCTGTGCTGGCGGGTGCGGTCCGCCGGGCACCGGGTGCAGAACGTCACCCAGGCGGTCGCCTGGCACGCCGAGGCGGCCACCCGGCGCCGCCGCCGCATCACCGTCAGCGGTGACCACCCCCGCCGCCTGGACCGTCGCAACGCCATCTTCGTGGTCATGGCGAACCTGCCGTTCTGGCCGCTGATGTGGGCGCTGGTCCGCAACCTCTTCAGCTCGGCCTTCCGCACGCTGCTGTTCCTGGTGGCGAAACAGCCCGCCGACGCGCTGGACGAGGTCGCCGCGATCGGCTCGGTGCTCGGCCATCCCAGCCGGATGATCAAGGCTCGCCGGACCCGGGCCAAGGGCCGTAAACAGAACCACGCGGCGATCAAACGGCTGCTCACCCCGCCGGGCGCGGGCTACCGGCGCCTCTCTGACCGCTTCCAGAGCTACCTGGCCGGGACCGGCTTCGTGGAGTCCGCCGGGCGGCACCACGCCATGACCACCTCCCAGGAGGACGGCGAGGAACTGCTCACCGACGCCGGGGCGATCCAGCGGATCTTCGGTAACCCGGGCGTGCTGCTCTTCCTCGCGCTCGCCGTGGTCACGTTGGTCGCCGAGCGCGGGCTGATCGGCGGCACCCGGCTGGGCGGCGGCGCGCTCGTCCCGGTGATCGGCGGGTCCTCGGACCTGTGGGACCTCTACCTTGAGAGCTACCACCAGGCGGGCCTGGGGAGCGACGCCTGGGCCCCGCCGTACGTCGCGGTGCTGGCCGCGCTCTCCACCGTGCTGTTCGGCAAGACCTGGCTCGCGGTCTCGGTGCTGCTGCTGGGCTGCGTGCCGCTGGCCGGGTTCTCCGCCTACGCGGCGACCCGGTCGATGATCCCGGGCCGGTGGACCCGCATCTGGCTGGCCTCTTCCTACGCGCTCCTCCCGGTGGCCACCGGCGCGACCGCCGCCGGACGGCTCGGCACCGCCGTGGTCTTCGTGCTGCTGCCCGTCTACGCGGCGCTGGCCACCACCCTGCTCACCGGCGAGGGCCGCCGGGCCCGCCGCGCCGCCTGGGGCCTCGGTCTCCTCCTCGCGGTCGGTACGGCTTTCGCCCCGCTGGTCTACCCGCTCACGCTCGTCCTCGGCGCCCTGGCCGCGCTGGCCTTCCCCCGCCGAGGCGTCGCCGTCTCGGTGATCATCGTCTTCGGCGTCCCGGTGGCGCTGCTGTTCCCCTGGCTGGCCCAGGTGCTCGGCAACCCGGGCCAGCTCCTGCTGGAGGCCGGGCTGCACCAGCTCTCCCTGGTCGACGCCGCCCTGCCCGCCCAGTCGCTGCTCACCCTCAGCCCCGGCGGCCCCGGGATGCCGCCGCTCTGGGTGACCGGCGGTCTCATCTCCGCCTGCCTGGCCGCGCTGCTGATGCGCCGCAACCGGATGGTCATCGCGATCGGCTGGGGCGTCGCGCTCTTCGGCGTGCTGGTGGCGATCCTGGTCAGCCGGACCCCCGTCACCTCCCTGAACGGCGACGCCGTGGCCCCGGCCTGGCCGGGCGTGCCGCTGGCCTTCGCCGCCACCGGCATGCTGGTGGTGGCCGCCCTCACCGCCGACCGGGTCGTCGAGTTCCGTGCGGCGGGCGGGTTGCGCAGGGTCACCGCGCTGGTCGTCGTGGCGGTCGCCTTCTCCACGCCGCTGCTCGCGGCGGGCATGTGGATCATCCGGGGCGTGGACGGGCCGATCGACGGGAACGTGCGCGACGTGCTCCCCGCCCTGGTGGCGGTCAATTCGGGCAACGGCGAGCGGACCCTGCTCCTGCGCACCCGGGAGAACGGACTGACCTTCACCGTGCTGCGCGGCCGTACCCCGGTGGTCGGTGAGTCCGACATCCCCATGCCGCAGGGCGTCCGCGAGCGTGTCGGCGTCGCGGCGGCCGGGCTGGTCTCCGGCCGGGGCGGAGACGACGCCCGCGTGCTGGCCGCCCACGGCGTGCGGTTCGTCGTGGTGGCCGCGCCGGTGAGCCCGGAGATCAGCCACGCGCTGGACTCCCAGCCCGCCCTGGCCAGGATGAGCCTGTCCCGGGCGCTCGGCGTGTGGCGGCTGACCCAGCCGATCGCGGCGGCCCCGGCCCCGCAGGGCGACCCCTGGCACGGCCGCTGGCTCTGGGTCCAGGCCGCGATCCTGCTGGCCGTCTCCGTCCTGGCCGCGCCCGGCTCGCGGACCGGCGAGGCCGACGGCGACGCCTCCCCGGACCTGTCGGAGCCCTCAAGAGAGCTGGCCTCCCGGTGAAATCCCTGATCGAGAACCGGTTCGGCCTGCTCGGCCTCGTCCTGGTGGCCCTGCTCGCCCTGTACGGCGTGGCCTTCGCGACCCAGCCGAAGGCCACCGCCCGGCCCGCGCCCGGTCCGCAGAAGGTGCCCGTCGCCTCCGTGACGGCCATCTGCCCCGATCCCGCCGAGACCACCGTCGGCGTCATCACCCCGCCGGGCGGGACGGGGCCGGGCGCCACGGCGCTCCTCACCGGGGACAAGACCCTCGCCGGCCTCGACACCACCGGCAGCCTCTGGCACGAGCAGATCCCCGCCAAGTCGGGGCCGCTGGTGGTGGCGTCGACCGGGAGCATGGCCGCGGGCCTGGAGGCCGGGCAGATGCGCAGGGAGACCTCGGGCGACCAGCGGGGGCTGGCGGGGGTGCGATGCGTGGAGCCGGTGGCGAGCACCTGGCTGGTCGGGCCGGGCCCGGCCGCGGCCGACGTCACGCTCCACCTCACCAACGCCGACCCCGCCCCGGCCATCGCGGAGATCATGATCTACTCCGGGGAGGGCCCGGTGGTCAGCGACTCCGGCGGGGTGTTCACGCTCAAGCCGGGCGAGAGCCGTACGGTCAAGCTCAAGGACCTGGCCCCCTCGCCGCTCGTCATGGCCGTCGAGGTGCGCACCACCTCCGGCCGGGTCGCCGCCGCCGCCCGGGCGGTCATGCGCGGCGGCCGGGGCGTCGACTGGCTGCCGGTCTCCGCCGCCCCCGCCACCCGCGTCGTGGTGCCGGGTGTCCCCGGCGGCGGGGGCAGACGCGAGCTGTACGTCGCCTCCACCGGCGAGTCCGACACCCTGGTCGAGGTCAAGGCGCTCACCCCGGACGGGACCTACGCCCTCAAGGGCCGTGAGCTGGTGGAGGTCCCCGCGGGGTCGGTCGCCACCCTCGACCTGTCCAGCGGCATCGGCGGGCAGCCCTCCGCTCTCCTGCTCACCTCGGACACGCCGATCGTGGCCGGGCTGGCCGTCACCGGCACCGGCAAGAAGATCGACGTGGCCTTCACCGCCGGGGCGGCGCCGATCGACCTGGGCAGCGTGGTCGCCGACAACCGGACGGGCAAGAAGAAGAGCTCCCGGCTGCTGCTGACCGCACCGGACGCGGCCGGGAAGGTGAGCGTCCAGGTGCTGCCGCGCAAGGGCGAGGCACCGGAGCCCTTCGAGGTGGACATCACCGGCTCGCACACCAAGGAGGTCAAGCTGCCCAAGGTGGACGGCGCCTTCGCGGTGGTCGTGCTGCCGCTGCCGGGCTCCGGCCCGGTGTACGGCGGGCGGGTGATGGACGAGAGCGTCAAGGGCGGACTGCTGCTGACCGCCCAGCCGCTGGCGTCCGCGCGCATGTGGGCGCTGGTCCCGCCGATCACCGAGTCCGTGGCGGCCGTGCTGCCCTAGTGGCCCGCGGGGTCGTTCAGTCGCGCTCGTCGTAGCCGGGGTCCACCGTCTCGGGGGACAGGCCCAGCAGCCCGGCCACCTGCTCCACCACGGCGTCGTGCACCATCGCGCCGAGCTGGTCGCGGTCGCGGGCCCGCGCCTCCAGGGGGCGCCGGTAGATGATCACGACGGCCGGGCGCTTCCCGGCGGCGGGCTCGGCCCGGCCGAACGGGATCGGCTCGCCGCTGAGCAGTCCGGGCCCGTCGCCCAGGTGGCTGATCGGCGGGACCTCCTCGACCGCGAACTCCACCGCCGACAGCTGCTTGCTCCAGCGGGGCTTGAGCCGGTCCACCGCGTCCAGGACGAAGTCGTCGAAGCGCTCGCTCCGGGACTTGGCGATCGGCACGTGGGAGGGCGCCAGGGGGCCGCGCATACCACGGCCGTGCCGGTCGCGTCTGCGGGGAGGGCGGGGTCTGCCGGGTGCCGAGCTCACGGGCCAAGCTTAGACGCGCCCGGAGGAGGGGCGGGAGGGGTGGTGACAGGGGCGTAAGCCGTACAGGCGGGTGGAAGGTGGGACACGTGTCCGAATTGTGGCGACACGCTCGTTAAGAGCGCTCAGATAGTGGCGCCTCGGACGCTTACCGGATACGGTCCCACCGTGAGCCCCGTCCGCCGCTGTTCCCGCACCGCGTGCAGTCAGCCTGCCGTATTCACGCTCACGTACGTCTACGCCGATTCGACCGCCGTTCTCGGGCCCTTGGCGACGTACGCCGAGCCGCACTGTTATGACCTGTGCGCCGAGCATGCCGAGCGGTTGACCGCACCCCGCGGCTGGGAGGTCGTCCGCCTTCCCACCGACGGCGCACCGCCCAGCACGGACGACCTGGAGGCCCTCGCCAACGCGGTCCGCGAGGCCGCCAGACCCGCTCCCACCGGCGGCACCGAGCCGGTCGGCCAGGGGGTCGAGGTGGGCCGCCGCGGCCACCTGCGGGTGCTCCGTTCCGCCCAGCCCCAGCGCGACCGCTGACCCGACTAGGCTGGGGTCAGCAGACACGACATAAAGGGCGGAGCTGGAGTGGGCGACCTCGCCAAGATCTTTAAGGCGTACGACGTTCGAGGCGTCGTGCCGGACGAGTTCGACGAGGAGACCGCGGAGGCGGTCGGCGCGGCCTTCGTGGAGGTGACCGGCGCCGGGACCGTCGTGGTGGCGCACGACATGCGTGCCTCGTCCGGACCGCTGGCCTCGGCCTTCGCCCGCGGGGCCACCTCACGCGGAGCCGACGTCGTCCACGCGGGTCTGGGCTCCACCGACCTGCTCTACTACGCGAGCGGCAGCCTTGGTCTGCCCGGCGTGATGTTCACCGCCAGCCACAACCCGGCCCGCTACAACGGCATGAAGATGTGCCGCGCCGGCGCCGTGCCGATCGGGGGCGACAGCGGTCTTGCCGAGATCCGCGACCGGGCAGCCGAGCTCCTGAGGTCCGGAGTCGGTGGCGACGGCGGCGGGACCGTCTCCGAGCGGGACCTGCTACGGGGCTACGCCGAGCACCTGCGCTCGCTGGTGGACCTGTCCGGCATCCGGCCGCTGAAGGTCGTGGTGGACGCGGGCAACGGCATGGGCGGCCACACCGTCCCGGTGGTGTTCGAGGGGCTCCCGCTGGAGCTGAGCGAGCTCTACTTCGAGCTGGACGGCGACTTCCCCAACCACGAGGCCAACCCGATCGAGCCTGACAACCTGCGCGACCTGCAGAAGGCCGTGCTCGACGTCGGCGCCGACATCGGCCTGGCCTTCGACGGCGACGCCGACCGCTGCTGGGTCATCGACGAGCGCGGCGAGTCGGTCTCCCCCTCCGCGATCACCGCGCTGGTCGCGGTGCGCGAGCTGGCCAGGCATCCGGGGGCCATGATCATCCATAATCTGATCACCTCGCGGAGCGTCCCGGAGATCGTCGCCGAGCACGGCGGCGAGCCTGTCCGCACCCGGGTCGGCCACTCGTTCATCAAGGCCGAGATGGCCAGGACCGGTGCGGTCTTCGGCGGCGAGCACTCCGCGCACTACTACTTCAAGGACTTCTGGTCCGCCGACTCCGGCATGCTGGCCGCGCTGCACGTGCTGGCCGCGCTGGGCGGGCAGGACCGGCCGCTGTCGGAGATCCTCACGGACTACACCCGCTACGCGGCCTCCGGAGAGATCAACAGCACGGTCGCCGACCAGGCGGGAGCGGCGGCGCGGGTCCGCGAGACGTTCGCCGGCCGCGACGGCGTCACCTTCGACGAGCTGGACGGTCTGACCGTGTCCGGCCCCGGATGGTGGTTCAATCTTCGTCCGTCCAACACCGAGCCGCTGCTCAGGCTGAACGCCGAGGCGGCCGACGAGATTCAGATGGCAGCGATCAGGGACGAAGTTCTTGCTGTCGTGAGGAGCTGAACGAGTGAAGATCGACGACTGGCTGCTTGAGATCCTGGCCTGTCCCAACTGCAAGTCCCCGCTGCGCGCCGAGCCCGAGGTGGACGAGCTGTCCTGCACCTCCGCCTCCTGCGGCCTGGTCTATCCGGTCCGGGACGACATCCCGGTGCTGCTGGTTGACGAGGCGCGGAAGTCGTGAGCTGGGAGCCTGATCGGCTCGACGATCAGAAGCTGCTGACCGACGGTGACCCGTCGGGCATGCTGCGCGCGGTGGCGGCCTCGGCGGCGCAGGTCCGCACCTCCCACCGGGCGGCACGCGAGGCCGACCTCTCGTCGCTGGACAGGGAGGGGCGGCCCAGGACCATCGTTGTCGCGGGCATGGGCGGTTCGGGCATCGCCGGCGACATCCTCAACGCGGTGTGCGGCCACGGTGCCCCGCTGCCGATCGTGACCGTGCGGTCCTACCGCCTGCCCGGCTGGGTCGGCGCGACCGACATGGTGATCGCGGTGTCGTGCTCGGGCAGGACCGAGGAGACGCTCGCGGTGGCGATGGAGGCCGTCCGCCGCGGGTGCCGCCTGCTCGCCCTGGGCGCCCCCGACTCGCCGCTGCAGGCGATCGCCAGGCAGGCGGGCGCGCCGTTCGTGCCCGTCACCACCGGGGGGCAGCCACGTGCCGCCGTCTGGGCGCTGTCGATCCCGCTGGTCGTCATCGCCGCCGAACTCGGCCTGGTCCAGGCGGACGACGAGGCGTTCGAGAGCACGGCCAAGCGCCTGGAGGACATCGCCCACCGGTGCCGTCCGGCGAGCGAGTCGTTCATCAACCCGGGCAAGTCGCTGGCCATGGAGATGGCCGAGACGGTGCCGATGATCTGGGGATCCTCCCCGCTGGCCGCGGTCGCCGCCTACCGGTGGGCCTGCCAGCTCAACGAGAACGGCAAGTATCCGGCCGTCTGGGGCGAGATCCCCGAGGTCAACCACAACCAGGTGGTGGCCTTCGACGGCCCGCTGGCCACGCGGGACATCTTCGCCGACGAGAGCGGGCGGTCGTTGCGGCTGTTCGTGCTGCGCGACGTGGAGGAGCATCCGCAGGTGGCGCGGCGGCGCGAGGTGTCGGTGCGGATGGCCGAGGACCGGGGCGTCCCGGTCACCCAGATCGCGGCCGAGGGGCTCCACCCGCTGGAGCGGCTCGCGACCCTGGTGGAGTTGGGAGACTACGCGAGTACGTACCTCGCGCTGGGGTACGGGGTCGATCCGACCCCGGTGTCGGCCATCACAGAGCTTAAGGCGAGGATTTCCCCATAGGATTTCTTCTCGTCTTTTACGGAATCAATGAGCGGAGGCTGCCGTGAGCGCGGGCGGCGGTACTAAGGCGATCATCGCGGCACTTGCCGCCAATCTGGCGATCGCGGTGGCCAAGTTCGTGGCCTTCCTGATCACGACTTCCTCGTCGATGCTCGCGGAGTCGATCCACTCCCTCGCAGACTCGGGCAACCAGGTGTTGCTGCTGGTCGGTGGGAAACGGGCGGCGCGGGACCGGACGCCGGAGCACCCCTTCGGCTACGGCCGGGAGCGCTACTTCTACGCCTTCGTCGTGGCGGTGGTGCTGTTCACGATCGGCGCGCTGTTCTCCCTCTACGAGGGCTGGCACAAGATCAGCGATCCGCATGAGGTGAAGACGCCTATCGTGGCCTTCGGCGTGCTGATCTTCGCGATCATCGCCGAGGCGTTCTCCTTCCGCACCGCGATCAAGGAGTCGAACCACGTCCGGGGCAACCAGTCCTGGGTGCAGTTCATCCGCAGGTCCAAGTCGCCGGAGCTGCCGGTCATCGTGCTGGAGGACCTGGGCGCGCTGGTGGGTCTGATCCTGGCGCTGGCCGGCGTGACGATGGCCGTGGTCACCGGCGACGGCGTCTGGGACGGCGTCGGCACGATGGCGATCGGTGTCCTGCTCGCCATCATCGCGGTGATCCTCGCGATCGAGACCAAGTCGTTGCTGATCGGCGAGGGTGCCGGCCCGGAGGTGGAGCGGCGGATCCGCGACGCCCTGGAGGGCACGCCGGAGGTCACCCGGGTCATCCACATGCGCACCCTCCACCTGGGGCCGGAGGAGATCCTGGTCGCCGCCAAGATCGCGGTGGACCACGACGACACCGCCTCCGAGGTGGCTCGCGGGATCGACGAGGCCGAGCAGCGCATCCGCGCCGCCGTGCCGGAGGCCCGCGTCATCTACCTTGAGCCGGACCTCGACAGGTCCAAGGTCAACGGTCCGGTCTGAGCCCGGACGCTCCGAAGGACCCCGGCGCCCCGCGCCGGGGTCCTTTCACGTCCGGCCCGCCGTCAGGGCCCATGCCGCTCCGCGGCGGAGCCGGCGGTCGTCACTCCTAGGAGCGACCTTGGAGCAGGCGCAGCGCCTTCTCCTTCTCGAAGTCCAGCGCCCGGCGGGGGGCCTGCAGGCGGCCGATCCGCAGCCCCAGATCGCGTACGGCCTGCGCCACCGCGGGGTCGCTCAGCACCCGCAGCGCGAAGGCCAGCTCGGCGGGGGAGATGTCGAACCGCTTCTCCAGCTCCACACCCTGGGCCACGGCCGACAGCTCCTCGGGGCCGAAGCGCCGGTGCGCCCCGTGGCTCCTGACCGGCGGGAGCAGGCCGAGCGCCTCGCGGTAGCGGAGCATGCGGGGTGACATTCCCAGTCGCCTGGCGGCCTCGGTGATCCGCATTCTCACGCCTTTCCGCAAAGTCTTACATTCTTGTGTCAGATTAGCCGCCTGGAAGGTGCGCGGAGTCATATCGGCCGCCTAAACTCACATCGTCGACTTTTCCGGTGGAGCGCCGAGCCGGGCCCGAGAGCGAAGCGGGGTCGCGAGACCAGCGAGGGCACGCGGTGAGCGCGACCATCAACCAGAGGGGTAACACATGGACTTCAAGGTCGCCGACCTTTCCCTTGCGGCCTTCGGCCGCAAGGAGATCCAGCTCGCCGAGCACGAGATGCCGGGCCTGATGGCCGTCCGCAAGGAGTACGCCGAGTCCCAGCCGCTGGCCGGTGCGAAGATCATGGGCTCGCTGCACATGACGATCCAGACCGCCGTGCTCATCGAGACGCTGGTCGCGCTCGGCGCCGAGGTCCGCTGGGTGAGCTGCAACATCTTCTCCACCCAGGACCACGCGGCCGCCGCCGTCGTCGTCGGCCCGAACGGCACCGTCGACGACCCGCAGGGCGTCCCGGTCTTCGCCTGGAAGGGCGAGACCCTGGAGGAGTACTGGTGGTGCACCGAGCAGGCGCTGGTATGGCCCGGCGGTGACGGCCCCAACATGATCCTCGACGACGGCGGCGACGCCACCCTGCTCGTCCACAAGGGCGCCGAGTACGAGAAGGCCGGCGCCGTCCCCAGCGCGGGCGAGGACGACGCGGAGGAGTGGAAGATCATCCTTGATCTGCTCCGCCGTACGGTCACCCCCGAGAAGAAGTGGACCGAGGTCGCCTCGCGCATCAAGGGCGTCACCGAGGAGACCACCACCGGCGTCCACCGCCTCTACGAGATGTTCAAGGCCGGCTCGCTGCTCTTCCCGGCGATCAACGTCAACGACTCGGTGACCAAGTCGAAGTTCGACAACAAGTACGGCTGCCGCCACTCCGTCATCGACGGCCTCAACCGCGCCACCGACGTGCTGATCGGCGGCAAGGTCGCGGTCGTGGCCGGTTACGGCGACGTCGGCAAGGGCTGTGCCGACGCGCTGCGGGGCCAGGGCGCCCGCGTCATCGTCACCGAGATCGACCCGATCTGCGCGCTCCAGGCGGCCATGGACGGCTTCCAGGTCACCACGCTGGACGAGGTCGTCGGCATCGCCGACATCTTCGTCACCACGACCGGCAACTTCGACATCATCACCGCCGACCACATGGCGCGGATGAAGCACAACGCCATCGTGTCCAACATCGGCCACTTCGACAACGAGATCGACATGGCCGGCCTGGCCAAGATCCCGGGCATCGTCAAGACCGAGATCAAGCCGCAGGTCCACACCTGGGCCTTTCCCGACGGCCGCCAGATCCTGGTGCTCGCCGAGGGCCGTCTGATGAACCTGGGCTGCGCCACCGGTCACCCCTCGTTCGTCATGTCCAACTCCTTCACCAACCAGGTGATCGCCCAGATCGAGCTGTTCACCAAGACCGAGCAGTACCCGATCGGCGTCTACGTGCTGCCCAAGCACCTGGACGAGAAGGTCGCCCGCCTCCACCTCGACGCCCTCGGCGTGAAGCTCACCAAGCTCACCAAGGCGCAGGCGGAATACATCGGCGTGGACATCGAGGGCCCCTACAAGGCCGACCACTACCGCTACTGATCGACCGTTCCAACCGGGCCCCCGCAGAGCTGCGGGGGCCTTCGGGCAATCCGGGGAGAGACGTGGACAGCGCACTGGTGGCCGCGGGCGAGCGGCGGATCGGGTGGGCGGCTCGGTCGATGCCCGTGCTCACCGCGATCGGCGAGCGGTTCGCGGCCGAGCGGCCTCTCGACGGGCTGCGGATCGCCGCCTGCCTGCACGTGACCGCCGAGACCGCGGTGCTCATGGGCGCGCTGAAGGCGGGCGGGGCCGAGATCGCGCTGGCCGCCTCGAACCCGCTGTCCACGCAGGACGACGTCGCCGCCGCGCTGGGCGAGTACGGCATCGGCGTGCACGCCAGGGCCGGGGTCGACAGGGAGACCTACTACCGGCACATCCACCAGGCGCTCGACGTCTCCCCGGACATCGTCCTGGACGACGGCTGCGACCTGGTCAACATCCTGCACACCGAGCGGACCGAGCTGCTGGAGGGGGTCTCCGGAGGCTGCGAGGAGACCACGACCGGGATCATCCGGCTCCGGCAGATGGCGGCCGAGCGGGCGCTGAGGTTCCCGGTCGTGGCGGTCAACGACACCCGGACCAAGCGGATGTTCGACAACCGCTACGGCACCGGCCAGTCCACCATCGACGGCATCATGCGCGCCACCAACACCCTGCTGGCAGGCAAGACCGTGGTGGTCGCCGGGTTCGGCTACTGCGGGCGGGGCGTCGCCGAGCGGGCCAGGGGCCTGGGCGCCCGGGTGGTGATCACCGAGATCGACCCGGTCAAGGCCCTGGACGCCTCACTGCAGGGCTACGACGTGCAGCCGATGACGGGCGCCGCCCGGGCAGGCGACGTGTTCATCACGGTCACCGGCAACCGCGACGTGATCAGGGACGAGCACCTGGCGGTGATGAAGGACGGCGCGATCCTGGCCAACGCCGGCCACTTCGACGTCGAGATCGACGTCCGGGCACTGGACGAGCTGGCGCAGGCCGTCCATCGCGGGGTGCGCCCCAACACCGACGAGTACGTCCTCGCCGACGGCCGGCGGCTCCTGCTGCTCGCCGAGGGCCGTCTGGTGAACCTGACGGCGGCCGAGGGGCATCCGGCCGCCGTCATGGACATGTCCTTCTCCGCGCAGGCGCTCGCCGTCGCGTGGCTGGCCCGGGAGAGGGCGGGGCTGGCGCCCGGCGTCTACGACGTGCCGCAGGAGGTCGACGTCGAGGTGGCGCGGCTCAAGCTGGCCGCCGCCGGGATCGAGGTGGACACCCTGACCGCCGAGCAGGAGAAGTATCTCCACTCCTGGCGGCTCGGCTCATAGCCCGGCCTGCATCTCCCGCATCCTGCGGATCTCGGCGCTCTGGGTGGCGGCGACGTCGTTCGCCAGCTCCTCGATCTTGATGTGCGAGCCGCCGACCAGGACCTGCTCGGACATCGTGATGGCGCCCTGGTGGTGGGCGGTCATCAGCGTGAGGAAGAGCCGGTCGAAGTCCTTGCCCGAGGCGGCCTTGAGGGCCTCCATCTGCTCGGGGGTGGCCATGCCCGGCATGCCGGCATGGGAGGCGTGGTGGCCGGGAGCCTTCACGCCCTGCTGCTGCAGCCAGGTCGTCATGTATTGGATCTCCGGCCCCTGGGCGTCCTTGATGCGCGAGGCCAGGCCCTTGAGCGTGGCCGAGTCGGCCCGGGACGGAGCCAGGACCGCCATGTCGACGGCCTGCCGGTGATGAATGATCATGTCCTGGACGTACTTCACGTCCGCCGCGTTGGCGGTGGGTGCGGGCACGGCCGTGGCGGCCTCGTCCGGGCTGATCGTCCTGGCGGGCTCACCTGGCCTGCCGGGCGCGATGACGGGGGCGGTCGCCTGGGTGTCCGGCGCCGCGGAGGGCGGTTTCGGATCGGCGCTGCACGCGCTGAGGGAGAGGGCGGCGACCACGACGACGAGCGCGACGCGCACCCGGCCTCCTTCTTGAAGCTGCTGTGACGAAAAACCCTAACCTCGGCCAGGTAGGTGAGTAAAGACAACAAATCGGAAAAACTTGCTGACACAGTGACACCTTGCCTGATCTACCCCCCAGGATGAACGATCTAGTCATTTATGCGCCCTTTATGGTGCATATGGCAAGGAGGTTCGCGAGTGTTCACCCCTCTCAGGAAGGGCCTGTCCGGCCGGTTCCTGGTAGTAGCCGGTGTCGCGGCGGTGATGGCGCTGTCCACGGTGCCCGCCCAGGCCGCTGACATCCCGGCACCCGGCGAGATCGTCATGAGCCCGAACATCGAGCACGTGACCAACGTTCCCAAGCCGGCCGCGCTCACTGACATCCACACCGACATGGCCTTCCAGGGCGACTACGCCTACGTCGGCAACTACACCGGTTTCTCCATCTACGACATCCGCAAGCCGAAGAAGACCTCGCTGGTCAGCTCGGTGATCTGCCCCGGCGGGCAGATGGACGTGGCCGTCTACGGGAACCTGCTCTTCGGCGCCGTCGACTCCTCCCGCAACAACGACTCCTGCAGCAGCACCTCGCAGAGCGCGTCGGTCAAGGAGTCGTGGGAGGGCGTCCGGATCTTCGACATCAGCGACAAGAAGAATCCGAAGTACGTCAAGGCGGTCGAGACCAACTGCGGCTCGCACACCCTGACCCTCGTGCCGGGCAAGGGCCGCGACCGGCGCAACGTCTACCTCTACATCTCCTCCTACAGCCCCTCGGCCAGCTTCCCCGACTGCAAGCCGCCGCACGACCTGATCTCGATCGTCAAGGTGCCGCTGGCCGACCCGGCGGCAGCCTCGGTCGTCAACACCCCGGTCCTCTTCCCGCCGACGGAACAGGAGCCGAACGGCGGCAACCCCGGTGAGCCGGACAAGCAGTACCCCTACCGCACGTCGGCGACCACCGGCTGCCACGACATCACCGTCTTCCCGGAGAAGAACATCGCCGCCGGAGCCTGCATGGGCGAGGGCATCCTGATGGACATCTCCGACCCGGTGAACCCCAAGGTCACCGCGACGGCCCGGGACGACGAGAACTTCGCGTTCTGGCACTCGGCGACGTTCAACAACGCCGGCACCAAGGTCGTCTTCACCGACGAGCTCGGCGGCGGCGGCGCGGCCACCTGCAACGCGGCGATCGGCCCGAACCGCGGCGCCAACGCCTACTACGACATCGCGGGCGGCCAGCTCGCCTTCAAGGGTTACTTCAAGATCCCGAGGCACCAGGCCGACACCGAGAACTGCGTCGCGCACAACGGCTCGCTGATCCCGGTCAAGGGCAAGGACATCATGGTCCAGGCCTGGTACCAGGGCGGCATCTCGGTCGTGGACTTCACCGACTCCGCCAACCCGCAGGAGATCGCCTTCTTCGAGCGCGGTCCCGACAGCACCGCCCCCGCGCTGAGCGGTGGATTCTGGTCCGCTTACTACTACAACGGCTACATCTACGGCAGCGACTTCAACCTGGGCCTCGACGTCCTGAAGATCAATGACCCGCGCACCAACAAGGCCAAGGGGGTCAAGGCCGACATCCTGAACGCGCAGACCCAGGCCTCCTACGCCGAGCGCGGTCACGGCGGTCACGGCGACCACGACGACGACTGATCATCTCTGGGCGGCGGGGATCCCGGTCCTCGCCGCCTCGGGTGGAGGGTGCGCCGGGATAGTCCTTTCGTACCAGGGAAGACCTCAAACTAGATGATTAGCCTTACCGGCTGACATCTAGTTTGTTTGCCTGTTGAGACGGACAATTTCGACGTTCGGCTGCACTTCACGTCTCCCTCGCAACGGAGGTTACCGGGTGCTCACTCTCCGCAGGATCGTCTGGCCGTCGATCGCGGCGGCCGCCGCGATGCTCATGTCGGCGATGCCCGTCCAGGCCGCCGGCATCCCACCGTCCGGTGAGGTCGTCACCAGCCCGAACGTGTCGCACGTGGCCAACGTTCCCAAGCCCGCCGGGCTGGAGACCACCATCAACACCGACATCGCCTTCCAGGGCGACTACGCCTATGTCGGCAACTACGGCGGTTTCTCCATCTACGACATCAGCCGTCCGGAGCGGGCCCAGGTCGTCGGCAGCGTCGTCTGTCCCGGCTCCCAGATGGACGTGTCGGTCTACGGGGATCTGCTGTTCACCGCGGTCGACTCCTCCCGGAGCGACGACTCCTGCAACAGCACCGCTCAGGTCGCGTCGGTCAAGGAGTCGTGGGAGGGCGTCCGGATCTTCGACATCAGCGACAAGAGGAGTCCGAAGTACGTCAAGGCGGTCGAGACCGACTGCGGCTCGCACACCCTGACCCTCGTGCCGGGCAAGGGCCGCGACCGGCGCAACGTCTACCTCTACGCCTCCTCCTACAACCCCTCGGTGAGCTTCCCCGACTGCCGGCCGCCGCACGACAAGATCTCGGTCATCAAGGTGCCGCTGCGCGCCCCGGCGGACGCGGCGGTCGTCAGCACCCCGGTCGTCTTCCCCGACGGGGGCAACGAGAGCCAGCCGGGCCTGCTGCTGCCGACCAGCGGCTGCCACGACATCACCGTCTACGCGGAGAGGGACGTCGCGGCGGGCGCCTGCATGGGCGACGGCGTGCTGTTCGACATCTCCGACCGGGCGAACCCGGTGGTCACGGCCCGGGTGACGGACCCGAACTTCGCGTTCTGGCACTCGGCGACGTTCAACAACGCCGGCACCAAGGTCGTCTTCACCGACGAGCTGGGCGGCGGCGGGGCGGCCACCTGCAACGCGGCCACCGGCCCGAACCGCGGCGCCGACGCCGTCTTCGACATCAGGGACGGCCGGCTCGTGTTCAGGAGCTACTTCAAGATCTCGCGCCACCAGGCCGACACCGAGAACTGCGTCGCGCACAACGGCTCGCTGATCCCGGTCAAGGGCAAGGACATCATGGTCCAGGCCTGGTACCAGGGCGGCATCTCGATCGTGGACTTCACCGACTCCGCCCGCCCCCGGGAGATCGGCTTCTTCGAGCGCGGCCCGGAGCCCAACGGCAGGGGCGGCGGCATCTGGTCGGCCTACTACTACAACGGTTACATCTACGGCAGCGACTTCCACCACGGACTCGACGTGGTCAAGATCAATGATCGTCGCACCGACCCGGCCAGGAGCGTCCGCCTGGACCGGCTGAACGTGCAGACCCAGTCCTCCTACCGCCAGGGACACGGCCACTGACCCCGGAGCGGGGGCGGCGATCCGTCCCCGCCCCACCCGCGTCCGTACGGCGCGCCCCTGCCCGGCGGGATGTTCCACGCCATACGCGCTCAGGCCCGGCCGGTCGTCCGTACGGTGCTCAGGCCCGGCCGGCCATCCGTATGGCTCTCAGGCCCGGGCGGTCGTCCGTACGGTGCTCAGGCTCGGGCGGTCTCGTCCGTACGGCGCGCCGCCGGGCGCAGGCCACCTCAGGCGGGCGGGACGAAGCCGCCGGAGGTGGGGCCGGGGGCCGTGGCCGGCGGCTGGGACGCGGGCGGTGCGGGCATCGGACCCGGGATCGGCTGCTGGGGCCGCGGCGGATGCGGCGCCCGCTGGTGGGGCTGCGGCGGGTAGGGGGGCGGCTGGGACTGCTGATAGGGGGGCTGCGCCTGCCGGTGCGACGGCTGGGTCTGCTGGTAGGGATGCGGCGCCTGCTGGTGGGGCTGCGGCGGGTAGGGCATCGGCATCGCCGGGGCGGGCGGCTGCCGGGTGCCTGCCTGGAGGGCCAGCCGCGCGTGATCACGGCGGCGGCGCTCGGCCAGGACGGCGGTGAGGTAGGCGAACGGCGGCACGCCCGGGGGCGGGGGCGGTGAGACGAAGGCCGACATCTCGGTGGCGATGCGCGCGCCCATCTCGTGCTGGACCGCGGGGGACAGGTCGTGCCAGCGGGTGAGGTACTGCCGCGCGGTGGTGGCGATCCCTTCGGGCAGCCGCGACAGCTCCAGCGTCGCGGCCCACGCGGCGAGCTGCGGCGGCATCTCCAGCGGCGGGCCGTACTGCCGGGGGCCGCGCTCGGAGATCACGATGGTGCCCGCGAAGATGTCGCCGAGCCGCTTGCCCTTCTCCGAGATCAGCGAGCTGATCAGCGCGGGCGCGCCGCTGAGCGTCCAGAACTCCAGCACTCCGGCCAGCCCGCGGAACAGGGCCTGCCGGAACCGTTCGGGGCTGCCGTCGTCGCTGACCACCCGGAGCCCGAGGGCGAGCTTGCCCAGGCTGCGGCCGCGGGAGAGCGTCTCGAAGATCACCGGATAGCCGACGAGCACCAGCACGGTGAGCGCGATGTAGATCATCGTCGTCAGTGCCTCGTCGGCGGTGAAGACCAGGGCGCCGACCACGAAGGACGCCCCGAACAGCGTCGCGAGCTGGACCGCGATGTCGATGAGCAGCGCCGCCGCTCTGCTCGGAAGCTGGGCGACCCGGACTTCGACGACAACGGCCTCGCCGGTTACGACATCGGACACATACAGAACCCTACCCGTGACGCGACCGGCTTTCCCTGCCCGCGGGCCCCTCGGCGGGCGCGCGTGCGCCCGGTGTCCGCGCCGATCCGTCCCCGGACCGCCGTCGCGTCCGGGTTGCGGCCGCCGGGCCGCCTGACCCGGCAGGGGGAGCGTGTGGGGCCTGCGGGAGCATCGGACTGTGACGTAGGTCACTTAATGCGCTGTTTACATCCATGTAATCGATTACATACCCTGATGTAATCGATTACATGGAGGGCTGATGGCACGCATCAAGGACGTGGCTGCACACGCGGGCGTCTCCGTCGCCACGGTCTCCCGGGTCCTCAACGACAACCCGTCGGTGACGGAGGAGACCCGTACCCGGGTCTACGCCGCGATGAGAGAGCTCAGCTACGTCCCCAACGCAGTGGCGCGTTCGCTGCGCACCGAGGCGACCAAGACCCTCGGGCTGATCATCGGCGACATCGTCAACCCATTCTTTGCCGAGTTGGCGAGAGCGGTCGAGGACGCGGCGCGGGCGGCCGGCTATACCGTGATCATCGGCAATGCCGACGAGCGGGCCGAAGAACAGGACCACTACGTGCGCACCCTCCTGGAGCAGCGGGTGGACGGGCTGTTGATCTGCCCCACCGCCGAGGTCACGCCGTTGGTCGAGGAGCTCGCACGGGCCGGCGGGCCGCTGGTCTTCCTGGACCGCACGCTCCCCGGGATGCACGTGCCGTCGGTCCGGGCCGACGGGACCGACGCGATCAGGGCGCTGGTCGCCCACCTGCGGCAGCTCGGGCACCGGCGGATCGCCTTCATCTCGGGCCCCGCCCGGCTGTCCACGGGCAGGGAGCGGACCGGAGCCTTCCTCGCCGCGATGGCCGAGCACGGCCTGGAGGTCCACCCGGAGTACGTCCAGGCAGGCGACTTCCGGTCCGGCAGCGGCCGCGCCCTCACCGCCAGGCTTCTCGACCTCCCGGCGCCGCCCCAGGTGATCTTCGCGGGCGACAACCTGATGACCCTGGGCGCGCTGGACGAGATACGGGCGCGCGGCCTGCGGATCCCCGAGGACGTGGCACTGGCGTCGTTCGACGACGTGCCGTGGTTCCCGCACGTGAACCCACCGATAACCGCGATCAGCCAACCTGCCGCCGAGCTCGGCAAGCGGGGTGTGCGGGTCATCCTCGACCGCCTCGGCGGGCGGCCCGCCGAGTCGGTGGCCCTGCCCGCCGTACTGGTGGTCCGCCAATCATGCGGGGAAGGAAGGGACGTCTCTTGAACGACGAGATCCTCCGGGTCGAAGGCCTGCGCAAGGAGTTCCCGGGTGTGGTCGCGCTGGACGGGGTCGACTTCACCCTCAGGGCCGGCGAGGTCCACGTCCTGCTCGGGGAGAACGGCGCGGGCAAGAGCACGCTGATCAAGATGCTCTCCGGCGCCTACCACCCCGACGGAGGGCGGATCCTGGTCGACGGGGCGCCTACCGAGATCCGCACCGCGAGCGACGCGCAGAGACTGGGCATCGCCACCATCTACCAGGAGTTCAACCTGGTTCCCCAGCTCACCGTCGGTGAGAACCTCGCCCTGGGACGTCCGCCCCGCCGTTTCGGCTTCGTCGACACCGGGCGGATGCACGAGCAGGCGGGGGAGCTGCTGCGGAGGGTCGGCGTCGACGTCGACCCGCGCACCCCGGTGGCGCGGCTGGGCATCGCGCGCATGCAGATGGTCGAGATCGCCAAGGCGCTGGGCCTGAACGCCCGCGTGCTCATCATGGACGAGCCGACCGCCGTGCTCACGACGACCGAGGTCGAGCGGCTGTTCGGCATCGTCCGGCAGTTGCGCGACCAGGGTGTGGCGATCGTGTTCATCACCCACCACCTTGAGGAGATCCCGCAGATCGGCGACCGCGTCACCGTGCTGCGGGACGGCAGCTCGGTGGCCGAGGTGCCGGCGACCACTCCGGAGAACGAGCTGGTCAGGCTCATGGTCGGCCGTCCCATCGACCAGCAGTACCCCCGGGAGCCGGCGGCGCCGGGCGGTCCTCTCCTGCAGGTGCGGGGGCTCCGCAGGGAGGGCGAGTTCACCGACGTCTCCTTCGAGGTGCGCGCCGGAGAGGTCGTGGGCCTGGCGGGACTGGTCGGCGCGGGCCGTACCGAGGTCGCGCGGTCGATCTTCGGCGCGGACGCCTACGACTCCGGCGAGGTCCTGGTGAACGGCCGCCCGCTGGCCCGCGGCGACGTGCACGCCGCCATGGAGGCGGGCCTCGGCCTGGTCCCCGAGGACCGCAAGGGCCAGGGGCTGGTGCTCGGCGCCGACGTGGGCGAGAACCTCGGCCTGGTCACGCTGCGGCGGGCCAGTCGCGGCGGGTTCGTCGACAGGCAGGGACAGCGCAGGGCCGCCGCCGAGGTGGCCCGGCAGCTCGGCGTGCGGATGAGCGGCCTCGGCCAGGAGGTCCGCACGCTGTCGGGTGGCAACCAGCAGAAGATCGTCATCGGGAAGTGGCTGCTCGCCAAGGCGAGCGTGCTCATCCTCGACGAGCCCACGCGGGGTGTGGACGTGGGGGCCAAGGTCGAGATCTATCAACTGATCAATTCGCTCACCGCCTCCGGGCACGCGGTGCTCATGATCTCCAGCGATCTCCCCGAGATCCTGGGCATGAGCGACCGCGTCCTGGTGATGGCCCGCGGCAGGCTCGTCGGGGAGCTCGCCGCCGGTGAGGCTACACAGGACTCGGTGATGGCCCTGGCCGTGACCGAGGTGGAGGATGCTCGTGTCCACTAACGTGCTGCAGCGCAAGCCCCCGGGCCGGAAGTCGCCGGCCGCCACCTGGCTGGGCGAGAACGGCGCGCTGGTCGCGCTGGTCGTGCTCGCGGTGGCGCTGTCGCTGCTGTCGGGCGACTTCCTGACGGTGACCAACCTGCTCAACGTGGGCGTGCAGGCGGCGGTCACCGCGATCCTCGCCTTCGGCGCCACCTTCGTCATCATCACCGGCGGCATCGACCTGTCGGTCGGCTCCGTCGCCGCCCTGTCGGCGATCGTGCTGGCCTGGACCGCGACCGACGCGGGCCTGCCGTGGCCGCTGGCCACCGTGATCGCCCTCGGCGTCGGCCTCGCGTGCGGGCTGGTCAACGCCGCCCTGATCGCCTACGGCAAGCTGCCGCCGTTCATCGCCACGCTGGCTATGCTCGGCGTCGCCCGCGGCCTGGCCCTGGTGATCTCGCAGGGCAGCCCGATCGCGATGCCGGAGGCGGTCTCGCACCTGGGCGACACCATCGGCGACTACCTGCCGGTCCCGGTCGTCGTCATGCTGATCATGGGTCTGATCACGGCCGTGATCCTGAGCCGGACCTACACCGGGCGCGCGATGTACGCCATCGGCGGCAACGAGGAGGCCGCCCGGCTCTCCGGCATCAACGTCAACAGGCAGAAGCTCATCACCTACGCCCTGGCCGGGCTCTTCGCCGCGGTCGCGGGCATCGTCCTGGCCAGCCGGCTGGCCTCGGCCCAGCCCCAGGCGGCCGCCGGCTACGAGCTGGACGCCATCGCCGCCGTCGTCATCGGCGGGGCGAGCCTGTCCGGCGGCAAGGGCCGGGCCTTCGGCACCTTCGTCGGCGCGCTCATCCTCGCGGTGCTGCGCAACGGCCTCAACCTGCTGTCCGTCTCCGCCTTCTGGCAACAGGTCGTGATCGGCGTGGTGATCGCGCTCGCGGTCCTGCTCGACACCCTGCGCCGTCGCGGAACCAACTGAACCCATCGGGGGAACACCATGAAACGCACCATCACCGTCATCGCGGCCGGCGCCGCGCTCGCCCTGGGCCTGACGGCCTGCGGATCGGGCTCCTCCTCGGAGGGGTCCGGAGCGGCCGCTGGAGACATCAAGCTCGGCATGTCGGTCTCCACCCTGAACAACCCCTACTTCGTCCAGCTCCGCAAGGGCGCCGAGGACGAGGCCAAGAAGCAGGGCGTCGCGCTGACCGTCACCGACGCCCAGAACGACGCCTCGCAGCAGGTGAACCAGATCCAGAACTTCGCCAGCCAGAGCATGAAGGCGATCATCATCAACCCGGTCGACTCCGACGCCGCCGGGCCCGCGGTGAAGGCCGCCGAGCGCTCCAAGATCCCGGTGATCGCCGTCGACCGCGTGGTCAACGGCGCCACGGTGGCCCAGACCGTGGCCTCCGACAACGTCGCCGGCGGCAAGCTGGCGGCTCAGGAGCTGGCCAAGCAGATGGGGGAGAAGGGCAAGGTCGCCGTCCTCCAGGGCGTCCCCGGCACCTCCGCCTCCCGCGACCGCGGCCAGGGCTTCACCGAGGGCATCAAGGCCTACCCGGACATCCAGGTGGTCGCCCAGCAGCCCGCCGACTTCGACCGGACCAAGGGCCTGGACGTCATGACCAACCTGGTCCAGTCCAACCCCGGCATCACCGGGGTGTTCGCCGAGAACGACGAGATGGCCCTCGGCGCCATCAAGGCGCTGGGCGCGAAGGCGGGCAAGGAAGTCAAGATCGTCGGCTTCGACGGCACCCCGGACGGGCTCAAGGCCATCGAGGCCGGCACGCTGAACGCCAGCATCGCCCAGCAGCCGCAGCTCCTCGGGCAGCAGGCCGTACAGGGCGCGGTCAAGGCGGCCAAGGGAGAGAAGATCGAGGCCACGGTGGCCGTGCCGGTCAAGGCCGTGAACAAGGACAACGTCGCAGAGTTCGCGGGCTCGTGATGACCGTCCACGGCGGCGACGTCGAACCCGTCCCTCCCGAGGACGCCCACGGGCGGGGCGGGGAGGACGGGGCACGGCCGTACGAGATGGTCGTCGTCGGCTCGGTCAACGCCGACCTCGTGGTCCGCGTCGACCGCCGTCCCGCGCCCGGCGAGACCGTGATCGGCTCCGACCTGGTCACCCATCCCGGGGGGAAGGGCGCCAACCAGGCCGTCGCCGCGGCCCGGCTCGGCGCCCGCGTGGCCCTGCTCGGCAGGATCGGCTCCGACGGCCACGGCGAGTTCCTGCACAAGGCGCTCGCCGGCGACGGCGTGGGGCTGGGCCACCTCGTCGAGACCCCGGGGCCGAGCGGCGTCGCCCTGATCACCGTGGGGGCGGACGGGGACAACAGCATCATCGTGTCACCGGGGGTCAACGCGCGGCTGAGCGAGGACGACGTCGCCGCGGCGGCAGGCCTGCTGGCCTCGGCGCGGGTCGTCTCCCTGCAACTGGAGAGCCCGCTCGCCGCGGTCCTGGCCGCCGCCCGGACGGCGGCGCGGGTGGTCTTCAACCTGTCGCCTCCGGCCGTGGTCCCCGACGAGCTGCTGGCGCTCTGCGACCCGCTCGTCGTCAACGAACACGAGGCCGCGTTCCTGCTCGGGGGGCGCGGCGCCCCCGGCTCGCAGGCGCGGGCCCTGCTCGCGCTCGGGCCCCGCTCGGTGGTCCTCACATTGGGGGCCGGGGGCGCGGTCGTCGCCGAGCCGGGCGGGGTGATCGAGGTGCCGAGCCCCCGGGTGGAGGCCGTCGACACCACCGGCGCCGGTGACGCGTTCACCGGGGCGCTGGCCTGGCGCCTGGCCGGCGGCGACGACCTGGCCACCGCCACCGCCTTCGCGGTCCGGGTGGGCGCCGCCTCGGTGCGCAGGCCCGGCGCGCAGAGTTCCTATCCGTACCCGGAGGATCTGGAGGCCCTGTGAAGCGCGCGGGAATCCTCAACGCGGCCCTGTCCGGCGGGCTCGCCCGCCTCGGCCACACCGACGAGCTGCTCGTCTGCGACAGCGGGATGCCGCTGCCCCCCGGAGTCGAGGTCGTCGACCTCGCCTTCCTGCCAGGCATCCCGGCGTTCGCCGACGTGCTGGACGGAATCCTCGCCGAGCTCGTCGTCGAGGGCGCCACCGCGGCGCGGGAGGTCCGTACGGCCAACGCCGAGTGCGACGCCCTGCTCGCCGCCCGCCTGCCCGGCCTGACCTACATCCCGCACAGCGAGCTCAAGCGCCTGTCCCGCTCCAGCCGGCTGATCGTGCGGACCGGCGAGGCGCGGCCGTACGCCAACGTGCTCCTGCGGTGCGGGGTCGCGTTCTGACCGTACGGCCCGCGGTCCCTTCCGGCCGGCCGGGCATCCCGGCGTGAGCGCGGATGTGGATACGCTTCCTGCGTGGACATCGACGTCTTTGTCAGCGCGCACCGGCAGGCCTGGGACCGGCTGGAGGACCTCGTCCGGCGCCGGAGGTCGCTGAACGGCGCCGAGATCGACGAACTGGTCGACCTCTACCAGCGGGTCGCCACCCACCTGTCCATCGTGCGCTCGGGATCGGCCGACCCCATCCTGGTGGGCCGGCTGTCGGCGCTGGTCGCCCGTGCCCGCTCGGCGGTGACCGGCGCGCACACCCCCGCCTGGCGGGAGTTCATCCGCTTCTTCGCCGTCTCCTTCCCGGTGGTCGCCTACCGGGCCCGCTGGTGGTGGCTCGGCACGACCGCCGCGTTCGTCCTGGTCTCCGCGGTCGTCGCCGTCTGGGTGGCGGGCGACCCCGCCGTCCAGGCCGCGATCGGCACGCCCGAGGAGATCACCCAGCTCGTCGACCACGACTTCGCCGACTACTACTCGGAGCACCCCGCGGCCTCGTTCGCCGGGCAGGTCTGGGTCAACAACGCCTGGGTCTCGATGCAGGTCATCATCATGGCCGTGCTGCTCGGCCTGCCGATCCCCTACATCCTGTGGGAGAACGCGCTCAACGTGGCCGTCTCCGCCGGTCTGATGGCCTCGCGCGGCAAGCTGGACATCTTCTTCGGCCTGATCACCCCGCACGGTCTGCTGGAGCTGACCGCGGTGTTCCTGGCCGCGGCCGTCGGCATGCGCCTCGGCTGGACGGTCGTCGACCCCGGTCCCAGAAAGCGCGGCGAGGCCCTCGCCGAGCAGGGCAGGGCCGTCATGAGCGTGGCCCTCGGCCTGGTCGTGGTGCTGTTCGTCTCCGGCCTGATCGAGGGACTGGTCACCCCCTCGGGCCTGCCCACCTGGGCGCGGATCGGAATCGGAGTGGTCGCGGAGGCGGCCTTCCTCGCCTACGTGATCTTCTTCGGCCGCCGGGCGCTGGCCGCCCAGGAGACGGGAGACCTGGAGCGGGCCCCCGACCTCGCGCCGAGCGCCGGCTAGGTGTACCGCCCCGGCAGGCCGGTGACGCGGCTGACGGGTGGCCGGCCTCCCGACGCGGTGTGTCCCCAGTGCGGGTTGTACATGTCTGGCCAGGGGTCAAGGGCGGCGCGGTGCCCGGTGCTCGGCGGGCTGTCGCCAGCGGCGCGTGTTTGACCGGCCTTCACCCGAGATCAGTAATATCCCGCAATGACCTTTCTCGCAGGCGACGGGACAGCGGCCATCGGTCCGTTCAGGGTTGTTCGGCTACTGGGGGAAGGAGGTATGGGCCAGGTCTATCTGGCCACCTCGGCCAGCGGCAGGTCCGTGGCGGTCAAGGTGGTACGCCCGGAGCTTGCCGGCGATCCGAGCTTCCGGCGCCGGTTCAAGGCCGAGGTCGAGGCCGCCAGGGCGGTCAGCGGTGCCTTCACCACGCCGGTCGTGGACGCCGATCCCGACGGGCCGGTGCCCTGGCTGGCCACCGTCTATGTGCCCGGCCCCTCGCTGCAGAGCGAGATCGAGACACATGGCCCGATGCCCGAGGCGCAGGTGCGGATACTCGGCGCGAGGTTGGCAGAGGCGCTGGCCGCGATCCATCGTGCCGGGATCATCCACCGGGATCTCAAGCCGTCGAACATCCTGCTCGCCGACGACGGCCCGCGGGTGATCGACTTCGGGATCAGCCGGGCCGCCGACGGCACCTCGCTCACCGCTACCGGCGGTGTCATCGGATCGGCCGGATACATGTCCCCCGAGCAGATCGCCGGGCGCGAGCTGACCTCGATGAGCGACGTGTTCGCGCTCGGCGCGGTGGTGGCCTTCGCGTCGACCGGCAGGTCCGCGTTCGGAACCGGCCCTTTCCAGGCGGTGATGTTCCGCGCCGCCTACGAACCGCCCCAGCTCGACGGGATGCCGCCAGGGCTCGTCGGTCTGGTCTCCGCCTGCCTGGACAAGGATCCGCTGCGCCGGCCGGCGGTCGCCCGATTACCGGAGCTCTTCGTCACCCCTGGCCCGAACGCGTCGCCGGAGACGGTCGTGTTGCCGGAAACGGTCGTGTCGCCGGAAACGGTCGTGTCGCCGGAGCCGACCGAGATACTGCCGCCGTCGCCCCAGCGGCGCCAGTTGATCATCAGTGGCGCCGTGGCCACCGTCGTGGCTGTCGCGGGCGCGTCGGCCGCCCTGCTCGCCACATCGGGAAGAGACCGGCCCACCAGAGGTGCCACGGCCACTGGCTCGCCGAGCGGCTCCACAGGTGCCCAACCCCTCTGGACCCGCACCGTCTCCGGTGAGAAAGGCAGCCTCGCGACCCTGGGCGACCTGATCTTCTGCCTTGACAAGGAAGGGACGGATGCCTTCACCCTGAAGGACGGCAAGCCCCGCTGGAAGAGCGAGACCAACTATGCGGGGTACTACCCCAAGCTCGTGGGCAAGCGGATCTACATGCTCGGCGACAACGACTCGATCAGCGCCTTCGATCCGCGGACGGGCGAGGAGCTGTGGATCTCCGGACTGAGCGACGGCGAACCCGAGTGGACTTTCCCATCCGGTTCGACGCTCGTGGTGAGGGACACCCGCGACCGCCTGCACGGCCTCGACGCCGCGACCGGGAAACAGCGCTGGACCTTCACCCCCGAAGGGAGACCTCTTTTCCTGGAGGGAGAGGCTGCCCGGGGAGTCGTGCTGGCGACTCCGGAATACTTCGACGCCTATGCCGCCATCTCCATCACCGACGGCGAACTGAGCTGGTCCAGGCAGGGCAGGTTGCACGCTCAGTGTACGGACGGCAAACGGTTCTACGTCCTCGGCCCGGGGCTGAACCTGGCGGCCCTGGACCCGCTCACCGGTCGCGAGATCTGGAACAGGCCCAGCCGTATGCCCCCGTACAGTTCTCGAACGGGCCAACCATCCTATGAGCTGGTCCTCGCGGAGGACATGCTCGTCTGCCGCTGCAGCGGACCGGAGAGAGTCGCCGTCTTCGACGTCGCCACCGGCCGCCGCCGCTGGCCCGCCAAGTCCATCACCGGACTGATCTGGGCAAGGTCGGACCGGACGTTCATATACGTGGATTCAGAAATCAAAGCGTGTGACCTCCTGACCGGAGAGACCCTCTGGACAGGAGAGGCCGCGGACAACTCGCTCCGCTTTCGAGGCGGTACGGAAGACCTCCTCATCGGCGCGACGATCGAGGGCCTCCATGGCTGGGATGTCAAGAGCGGGCGGCGGAGCTGGAATTTCCCCTATCCGACCGACAACGCTTTCGACTGGGGTGTTCTGCGCACCCCGGGCCGGCTGTTCGCCAAGCACAGGGGGAACCTCTTCGCCTTCGACTTCCCCGGGGCGAAGGCTCCGATCATCAATTGACCCGGGGCGATCCTGCTGAGACCGTCATCACCCCAGGTCAGCAGGGACGCAGCGCCAGGGCGGCCATGGCGGGCCGGAAGGTCCGCAGACGCGCCCCGAGCGCCGGGAGCGGTCAGAGGCGGCCCGCGGCCTTCAGCGCGAGGTAGGCGTCGGCCAGGGCGGGCGCGATCTGCTCCGGGGCGGCGTCCACGACCTCCACGCCCTGGCGGCGCAGCCGGGCGGTGATCCTGCGCCGGCCGGAGTTCTGGTGCTCCGCGGCCGCCGCGTTGTAGACCAGCTCCGGCGTGCCGCGCCCGGCCGCCATCACGGCCACCTGCGGGTCGGAGACGGCGGCGAGGAGCACCAGGTGCCGCGAGGAGAGCTGGGGGAGCATCGGCAGGAGCCCCTCCTCCAGCGACGCCGCGTTCAGGTCGGTCAGCACGACGACCAGGCAGCGCCGCTTGGCCCGCGCGAGAATGGCCGCGACCATCCCGGCCGAGTCGGCCTCGACGAGCTCGGCCTCCAGCGGTGCCATGGTGTTGACCAGCGACGACAGCAGTTCGGTACGGCTGGCGCCGGACACCCAGGCGCGCACCGCGCGGTCGTAGGCCAGGAAGTCCACCCGGTCCCCGGCGCGGGCGGCCAGCGCGGCCAGCAGCAGCGCCGCGTCCATCGACCAGTCCAGCCGGGGCCAGCCCGGCACGACCGCCGCCCCGCCGTACAGGCCGCCGGGCCCGGGCGTCTCGCCGGCCAGCGGGATGGGGGCCGTGCCGACCCGGCCGGCCGAGGTGCGGCCGGTGTCCAGGACGATCAGGACCCGCCGGTCGCGCTCCGGCCGCCAGGTGCGGACCACGACGTCGTTGCGGCGGGCGGTGGCCCGCCAGTCGATCGAACGGACGTCGTCGCCGACCACGTACTCGCGGAGCGAGTCGAACTCGGTGCCCTGCCCCCTGACCATCGACGGGTGCTGGCCCTCCAGCTCCCTGAGCCTGGACAGCTTGGCGGGCAGGTGTTTGCGGCTGAGGAACGGCGGCAGCACCCGCACCGACCACGGCACCCGGTGGGAGCCCTGGCGGGCCGCGATGCCCAGCGGGCCCAGCGTGCGCACGGTGACCGTGACCGCCTCGCGGTCGCCCCGGCGGGTGGGGGTGAGCGTCATGGTGAGGCGGCGGCGCTCGCCGGCGGGCACGTCCAGCGGCAGGCGCCGCGGCGTGGCCCCGGCCGAGGGGGGCCAGGCGTCCCTGAGCATGCCCCGGGCCCGGCGGGGGCCGGGGTTCTCCACGATCAGCTCGACCGTGGCGGACTCGCCGAGCCGTATCAGCCGGTCGCCCGAGCGGGTGAACCGCAGCTGCCGCACGCCTGCGGCCAGCAGCAGGTCGACCGCGACCAGCGCCAGGAGCACCAGCGCCACCCCGGCCACGGCCGGAGCCGGCCGCGGCGCGAAGAGCACGGCCAGCGTGCCCAGCAGGGCCAGCAGGGCGGCCCGTCCTGTCAGTGCCATCGGCTCAGCGGGGGACGGGGACGGAGGCGAGGATGGCGTCGATCAGGCCGTCGGCGGTCGCGCCCTCCAGCTCGGCCTCGGGCCGGAGCTGGATCCGGTGCCGCATGGAGGGCCTGGCCAGCGCCTTGACGTCGTCCGGGGTCACGTAGGAGCGGCCGGACAGCCAGGCCCAGGCCCGTGCCCCGGCCAGCAGCGCGGTGGCGCCACGCGGGGAGACGCCGAGCTGCAGTGACGGCGACTGCCGGGTGGCCCTGGCGATGTCGACGATGTAGCCGAGCACCTCGGGGCCGGTGTGCACCTGGCTGACCGCCGCGCGGCCGGCATCCAGGTCGGCGATGGTGGCCACGGCCTTGACGTGGGACAGGTCGCGCGGGTCGAAGCCCAGCGCGTGCCGTTCCAGCACCGCGATCTCCTGGTCGCGGGGCGGCAGCGGCACGGTCAGCTTGAGCAGGAAGCGGTCGAGCTGCGCCTCGGGGAGCTGGTAGGTGCCTTCGTACTCGACCGGGTTCTGGGTGGCGGCCACGATGAACGGCTCGGGCAGCCTGCGCGGCTTGCCGTCCACGCTGACCTGCCGCTCCTCCATCGCCTCCAGCAACGCCGCCTGCGTCTTGGGAGGCGTGCGGTTGATCTCGTCGGCGAGCAGCAGGTTGGTGAAGACCGGGCCCTGGCGGAACTCGAACTCCGACGTCTTCGCGTCGTAGATCAGGGAGCCGGTGACGTCGCCCGGCATCAGGTCGGGGGTGAACTGCACCCGCTTGAAGTCCAGCGAGAGCGCCGCCGCCAGGGTCCTGACCAGCAGGGTCTTGGCGACGCCCGGCACGCCTTCGAGCAGCACGTGTCCCCGGCAGAGCAGCGCGATCACCAACCCGGTGACCACGGCGTCCTGGCCGACGACGGCCTTGGCGACCTCGGCGCGCAGGCCCGCCAGCGCCTCCCGGGCGGCGCTCGCGCCGGGCGCTGTCCCCGCGACCGGGGGTGTCTCCGCCAGGCCGCTGTTCTCCGGTGGCATGGTCACGAGGACTCCTCTGCCGGCTCCGGCGGCACCGTGCCGCCGTGCCCGACGGTCTGCTCGCTACGCTCGCTCACGACTCTTTGACCTGCCTCTCCAACATGTCCAGATATGCGGCCAGGGCTACCAGCCCGGCCTCGTCCGCCGGCGGCGGGCCGTACAGGGCGGCGCCCACGTGGAGGCGCGCCTGTCCGGTGCGTTCGGCGATCGCTTCGACCTTCGCGTCCGGCCCGGCCGCCGACGGCAGGCCGAGCCGGGGGGTGACCCGGTCGACGAAACTCGTGCGGAGGGCGACGGCGGCCCGGTCGCGGGCCCGCCTGGCCCGGTAGAGCCTGCCCCGGCCCTCCACGGTCTCGGCCGCCCTGACCACGACGGGCAGCCGTTCGGCCACCACCGGGCCGAGCCGGCGGCCCCGCCAGAGTGCCAGCAGGAGGACCGCGACGGCCAGTTGCACCACGGCCCACCTGACCCCGCCGGGGATCAGGTCGTAGAACCCCTGCTCGCCGCTGGCCCGCGCGGCGGTCTCGGGGGCCACCAGCCAGACCAGGGCGGGCCTGGCCCCGGCGAGGTTCATCGCCAGGGCGGCGTTGCCGTCCTCGGCCAGCCGCAGGTTGCTCATGAACTGGCCGTCGCCCGTGACCGTGACCGTCCTGCCCTCGTCGGTGTAGCTGACCAGGGTGGGCCTGCCGTCGGCCGGGTAGCAGCCGGTCGCCCCGGAGGGGGCGGTGAGGGCCGAGCCCCCCAGGTAGGCGCTGCCCGCCCTGGTCGCGGCCCGCAGCTCGCAGCGGGGCTCGCGCGAGCGCGCCCGCGCCTCCTCGGCGGGCCTCACGCCGGGGGTGATCAGCTCCTGGTGCGGCTGCACGCCGACCACGAGCAGGTCGGCGGGGATCGCGCCGAGCCGCCGGGCCTCCTCCTCGCCGAGGAAGGAGGTGTCGCTGAGCAGCAGCGTGCGGTCGCCGGAGCCGGCGGCCTCCGCCTCGGCGACGGAGGTGACCCGTGTGACCTGCACGCCGTGGGCCCGCAGCAGCTGGGCCAGTGCCCTGCCGCCGGACGGCGAGGTGTCGGCGGGATCGAGCGGCCTTCCCCCGCCGGAGCCGCTGAGCAGCACGCCGATCACGGCGCCGGCGACCACGATGAGCGCGACCAGGAGGATGCCCCGGCCGCCGCGCCACAGGGTCGCGGCGGTCGGCGAGGTGGACGTCGACCCCGTCCCGGGGGCGGCGGCGAGGCTCACGAGGGCACCGCCTTCGCGGGGGCGGCGGGCACGGGACGGGCCGTGCGCAACCGCTCGTCGAGGTCGCGCAGGACTTCGTAGGCCTCGGCCGTGCCCGGCACCTCGCCGTAGGTCACGTCGTCGAACACCCGCGCCGCGGTGGTCAGCTCCCCGGCGAAGGCGGGCAGGACCCGCCCCGCCTCGGCGGCGAGCTCGCCCGCCGTACGGCCGGGCGTGGAGTCGACGATGGCGCGGTCCTCCAGGTCTCGGGCGACGGCTCTGAGCCGTTCGCGGACGGCCTCGGCCCACCGGGACTCGGCGGCCAGCCGCTCGGCGGCGTCGCGGTGCTCGGCAGCGGTGCGGCGACGGTCTCCGAAGATCCCATCCTGGCGTACGGCGCCGCCCCGGGTGGCCCTGCGCGCGATCGTGACCACCGCGGTGATGGCCGCGATCACGATCACGGCCAGGACGACCCGCGCGGCCACGCTGCCGACGACGCCCACGGACTCCTGGTCCAGCAGGTCGCCGAGGAACTGGCTCACGGCCCGCATGGCGCGGTCGATCAGGGATTCCTTGGCGTATTCGGGCTTGAGCAGCTCCTGGAGCGCCTCGCGCCGGGCCTGGTCCCGGTCGATGTCGATCGGGGTCGGGGACGCCAGGAGCGCCGGGAGGGTCAGGAGTCGCGCCACGGAGCTCCCTGGCCGGTCTGGTCGTACCGGCCGGGTCCGCTGGGCGTGATGGACGGGTCCCACAGGTCGTCGGCGGAGGCGTGCACCCAGCCCTGGCGCTGCTGCTCGATCGCCGCGGTCTGCAGCACCAGGTCGAACGCCTCGGCGCGCATCCGCCGGTCGGCGTAGAGCAGGCCGTTGACCCCGGCCTGGAACGGATAGGTGATCATGGCGCTGACGGTGCCGCCGACCGCGATCAGGATCGCCGTGCCGATCTGCGAGCCGGTGGAGCCCTTGCCGATCATGCCGACGACGAAGGCCATGATGGTGAAGGGGAAGGAGAGCACCAGGGCGACCAGGGCCGTGATGAGCTGGGTCAGCAGCAGGATGCCGAGCGTCCGCCAGAAACCGCCGCCCACCAGGTTCCAGGACCTGCGCAGGGAGTCGATGACGCCGCGCCGCTCCAGCACCGCCACCGACGCCGCGAGCGCCAGGCGGGTGGTGATGAAGAGGGCGTAGGCGACGAAGCCCAGGATCGCCAGCGCGCCGACGAGGAACAGCGCCCCGAAGTCGGCCCCCGCCGCCCCCAGCCCGGCGATGACCGCGATGACCACGACCATGGGGATCAGCATGACCAGCATCCCGATGGCCACCAGCCCGAACAGCGTGGGCACCCGGTTGCGGGTCAGCTGCCAGGCCTCGCCCACGCTCATCTTGCCGCCGAAGACCGCCCGGCCCAGGATCCGGGTCAGCACGCCGGTGAGCAGGGTCACCGCGACGAACTGCACCGCGTAGGAGATCAGCGTCCCGCCGTACTGGGCGAGGAAGCCGATGTCCTGCGGGTCCTCCAGGACGGAGGGGTCGTCGAGGCCGGCGCCCAGGTCGCCGATCATGACCGCCTGGCCGATCGCCACCGGGATCGCCCCGAGCGCGGCGACGATCGCCGAAAGGCCCAGGATGGTCTTGGGGTTGGAACGGATCAGCTTGATGGCGCCGTCGAGGATGTCGCCGATGCCGAGCGGGCGCAGCGGGATGATCCCCGGCCGCATCGCCGGGGGCGGGGGGAAGCCGTGGGGCGGCGGGCCGTACGGGCCGGGCCGGTGGGGCGGGGGCTGGCCGTACGGCGGCGCCTGCCCGCCGTGGGGCTGCTGCGGGGGCGGCTGCGGCGGTGGCGCGCCGGGGCCGGAGCCGGGCGCGGTCCACGGTGATCCCGGGGCGTCGCCGTACGGCGGAGGTTGGTTGGACGCCCAGCCGGGTGGCGTGTCGGGAGTGGAGCCGTGACCGTCTGACATATCCCAATCCTGACATGTGGACACACCGATTGTGGTGCCCGGGAGATCTCGACGGGGTTTCACACGCCGGGAGATCGGCGGAGATGCCGGAGGGATGGCCGAGACACCGTCGTTTACCGCAGACTGGGGGCGTGACCACCTCCACTTGGCGTTCGCAGTCGCCGAGACCGGAGTTGGCCGCACGGGGGCACTCCTACACGCTTTACGTTGTGTGCGCCTAAAATTCGGCAGTTGGATGGCTGCTCGTCGGCAGGTGTCATCCAGTGGCCGGACAAGGGTAATCTTCGACGACCGTGCCGTTTACCCCAAAAACTCCCAAACTGCGTAAAACGAATGAGGGGCCATGAAAGGACGCGTGCTGGTCGTCGACGACGACGCCGCTCTCGCCGAGATGCTCGGCATCGTGCTGCGCGGAGAGGGTTTCGAGCCCTCCTTCGTCTCCGACGGGGACAAGGCCCTCGACGCGTTCCGCGACACCCGGCCGGATCTGGTCCTCCTCGACCTGATGCTGCCGGGCGCCGACGGCATCGACGTGTGCCGCCGCATCCGCGCCGAGTCCGGTGTGCCGATCGTCATGCTGACGGCCAAGAGCGACACCATCGACGTGGTGCTCGGCCTGGAGTCGGGGGCCGACGACTACATCGTCAAGCCGTTCAAGCCCAAGGAGCTGGTGGCCCGGGTCCGCGCGCGGCTGCGCCGCACCGACGAGCCGACGCCGGAGATCCTCCAGATCGGCGACATCACCATCGACGTCGCCGGGCACTCGGTCAAGCGCGACGAGGAGACCATCAACCTCACCCCGCTGGAGTTCGACCTGCTGGTCGCGCTGGCCCGCAAGCCGCGCCAGGTATTCACCCGCGAGGTCCTGCTGGAGCAGGTCTGGGGATACCGGCACGCGGCCGACACCCGCCTGGTCAACGTGCACGTCCAGCGGCTCCGCGCCAAGATAGAGAAGGACCCGGAGCACCCGGAGATCGTGGTGACGGTCCGAGGGGTCGGCTACAAGGCCGGCCCGGCCTAGCCTGCGCGGATCCCCCGGGCCCCTGACATGCCGTCCTCGCCGAAGAAGCGCCGCCGTACCCCGCGCCAGGTGGTGCGGGGCGTCCGCCGGCGGGCCCGTCGCGCCGCGGGAGGCGTGCGCCGGGTCTGGCGGCGCTCCCTGCAGCTCCGCGTCGTCACCAGCACGATGGTCATCTCCATCGCGGTGGTGGCCGTGCTCGGCGTCTTCCTCATGCAGCAGATCATCGCGACCACGCTCCAGGACCGGGAGCGCGCGGCCAGGAGCGAGGCGCAGGCCGACCGGAACGCGGTGCTCGGCTACCTGAACCGGCCGTCCGGCGACGTCTCCAAGCCGTCCGTCGATTCGGGCGACGGGCTCCAGCGGGGTGGCGACAGCCCGCTCAGCCAGGCGGTCTACGCCCTCGCCGGGCGCGCGGGGGCCGTCCCCCGCTACTCGGTGATCGCCCGCAACGACAACCAGCCGGGGGAGTTCTTCGTCACCCCGAACATCGATCCGCGCAGCATCCCGTCCGGGCTGCGCGAGGAGGTGTCCAAAAAGGAGGCGGGCGAGGACAGCACCCACTACGGGGACCTCTACTACGAGGGCAGGCGCGAGCCGGTGCGGGGCATGGTGATCGGCACCCGCCTCGACACCTCCGGGACCATGCTGGACAGCGGATACGAGATCTACCACCTCATCCCGCTGGACAAGGAGGAGGAGACCCTCAACTCGGTCCTGCGGATGCTCGTCGCCGTCGGGGCCGCCCTGGTGCTGCTGCTGGCGGCCATCGCCTCGCTGGTCACCCGCCAGGTGGTCACGCCGGTACGGCTGACGCGCCAGGCCGCCGAGCGGCTGGCCGCCGGACGCCTGGACGAGCGGCTGAAGGTGCGCGGCGAGGACGACCTGGCCCGCCTGGCCACCTCCTTCAACGACATGGCCGCCAACCTGGCGTTGAAGATCCACCAGTTGGAGGAGCTCTCCCACGTCCAGCGGCAGTTCGTCTCCGACGTCTCGCACGAGCTGCGCACCCCGCTGACCACCGTGCGGATGGCCGCCGACCTGCTCTACGACGCCCGCGAGGACTTCGACCCGATGGCCGCCCGCTCGGCCGAGCTGATGCAGAACCAGCTCAACCGGTTCGAGTCGATGCTCGCCGACCTGCTGGAGATCAGCCGCTACGACGCGGGCGCGGCCGAGCTGGACGTCGATCCGGTGGACGTCAGGGACGTGGTGCTGCGCGCCGTCGCCGACTCCGAGGCACTGGCCGAGCGCCACTCGACCCGGTTCGACCTGCGCCTGCCGGGTGAGCCCTGCATGGCGGAGATGGACAGCCGCCGGGTCGAGCGGATCCTGCGCAACCTGCTGTTCAACGCGATCGAGCACGGCGAGGGCCGCGACATCGTCGTCTCGGTGGGGGCCGACCGCGACGCGGTGGCGGTGGCCGTACGGGACCACGGGGTGGGTCTCAAGCCGGGTGAGGAGAACATGGTCTTCGACCGGTTCTGGCGGGCCGACCCGTCACGCGCGCGGACGATCGGCGGCACCGGCCTGGGCCTGGCGATCTCCCGCGAGGACGCCGTGCTGCACGGCGGCTGGCTCCAGGCCTGGGGGGCGCAGGGCGAGGGGTCGCAGTTCCGGCTCTCCCTGCCCCGGGTGGCCGGGGCGCCGCTGCGGGGGTCACCGCTGTCGCTGGTCCCGCCGGAGGTGGAGATGCGGCGGACATGGCGGGGGCACATGACCCCGGTGCTCTCACCGGCGGTCGCCGACGGGGGAAACGATGCGGACTAGCACAGGACGACGGGTGGGGACGGTCGGCTTGATCGTCGCGCTGACCTGCGGGGTGACGGCCTGCTCGGTCATCCCCACCGGAGGCAAGCCCATCTCGGTGGGCAACCCCCGCAAGGGCAACCCGCTGGGCGACCCGTACGCGCGGGTGATCGCCGTGCCGCCGAGCGCCGACTGGTCGCCGGAGGAGGTCGTCACCGGGTTCAGGGCCGCGATGGCGAGCGTCGACGACCCCGGGCGTGACGTCGCACGCGAATACCTCACCGAGGCCTTCGCCAGGGAGTGGAATCCGCAGAGCGGGGTGACGGTCTACAAGCAGGACGGCAAGCAGGACCAGTACGAGAAGGCCCCGCCCGTCCAGGCGGACGCCAAGCAGACCCGGGTCACCCTCAAGGGCACCGTGACGGCCATGATCGACCAGGACGGCCGCTACTGGCCGAAGGGCGGGAGCCTGAACGAGCCCTTCACCCTCGTGAAGGGGGCGCAGGGGTGGCGGATCAGCGCGGCGCCCGAGGGGCTGATGCTCTCCGAGGCGGACGTCGACCGCGCCTACCTCAAGGTCGACCTCTACTTCCTGGACTCGGCGTGGAGGGGCCTGGTGGCCGACCAGGTCCGGGTGCCCATCGACCCGACGTCCAACTTCGCCAAGACGGCGGTGGAGCGGCTGCTGAAGGGGCCGAGCAGCCTGCTCAAGAAGGCGGTGAACTCCGCCTTCCGGCCGGGCACCAGGCTCATCGACGTCACCACGGAGAACAACCGCGTCGTCGTCGACCTGACCAAGCCGGTGGACTCCGACCGGATCGCCCCGATGTCGGCCCAGCTCGCCGGGACGCTCGCCGAGCTCACCAAGGGCGGCTGGGGCTTCGAGGTCAGGGTGGAGGGCAAGCTGTACTACTCCGACAGCCTGCTGGCGATCGACGCCCAGCAGCACGCGGACTTCGACCCCTGGACGGCTCCCCGCGACGTCTACCCGTACTACATGGCCGGTGGCGCCCTGCAGATGCTGGGCAAGGAGAACGTCGGCCAGCCGGTGCAGGGCAGGGCGGGGGAGAAGGACGGCACGCGCACCCGTCCGGCGATCAGCGGGCAGGGGCAGGTGGCGGCCCTGTCGGAGGACCGCACGAAGGTCTCGGTCGCCCCGCTCGCCCCGGGGGGCGAGTGGCAGGACTGGGTCACCGGCGACTCCCTCACCCCGCCCTCCTGGGACCGCTACGACACCCTGTGGACGGTCGACCGCCCCGACGGGAACAGCTCGGTGGTGGTGCGGCGCGACGGCAGGCAGCAGTACCGCGTCTGGGCCCCCGACCTGAACACGGTCCACGTCACGTCGCTCAAGGTCGCCCGGGACGGGGTCCACGTCGCGGTGGTGGTCAAGAACGGCCTGGAGGAGGAGGTCAAGATCGGCACGGTCGTCGGCCACGGGAGCGGCACCCGCATCACCGACCTGCAGTCCGTGGTGGACGGCGACGGCAACCAGACGATCAAGGACATCGCCTGGAAGGACGGCAAGACCCTCTACGTCCTCACCGGTAAGTCCGACCTGCTGGAGGCCTCGGTCGCGGCGGAGCCCAAGACCCTGGCCTCCGACTCCCGGATCGAGAGCATCACCGCCCTGGACGGTTCCCTGCTGGCCGGGGCGCAGGACGACAACGGCAACCGGCAGGTCCTCTACTGGAACCGCACCTCGGCCAAGTGGGAGCCCATGGTCAAGGACGAGAACGGCACCGTGCTCTTCTCCGAGAAGGACGGCCCCTCCTCTCCGGCCTACCCCCTGGGCTGAGTGGGCTGGTTCCCCCTTCGCCGCGAGGGGGGTTGCGGCTGTGATGAGTGGTTCCTCCCTCCGTGGGAGGGGTTTGTCGGTGCCGCCTGGCACCGTGGAGCCGTGCCGACAGCCCTGCTCGACCTGGTCCTGCCGCCCCGCTGCGCCGGATGCGGCGTGCCCGGCGCCCTCGTCTGCCCCCGGTGCGCGGCGGAGCTGCACGGGCGGCCCGCGTGCCGGATGCCCGTCCCGTCCCCGCCCGGCCTGCCCGAATGCTGGTCGGCGACCGACTACACGGGGGCCGCGCGACGGGCGATCATCGCCTACAAGGAGCGCGGCCGTACGGCCCTGGCCCATCCCCTCGCCGGGGCCCTGGCGCTGACGGTCGCCGCCGCGGTCGGCGGCCGGCCGGTCACGCTGGTCCCGGTGCCGAGCGCCCGGCCGGCCCTCCGGCGGCGCGGGCACGATCCGGTGACCCGGCTGGCGGTGCTGGCCGCCGGATACCTCCGCGCGGCGGGGTGGCCGGTGACCGTGGCGAAGATCCTCGCCCAGCGCCGCAGGGTCGCCGACCAGGCGGGCCTGAGCTCGCCCCAGCGGGCCGAGAACCTCTCCCTGGCATTCAGGGTTACGGCTGCCCGGAAAGGGGCTCTGCCGGGCTCCTGGGGCGGCGCGGGCCCGATTGTGCTGGTGGACGACATCGTCACCTCCGGCGCGACGCTCGCCGAGGCGGCCAGAGCGCTGCGTGAGGCCGGTGTGGCGGTCCCGCTCGCCGCCACGATCGCCGCGACACGCCGGAGAGGGCAAAGTCCTTCTCGTGACGGAGGGTGAAGGGCGAGTGGGTGGCCGGTCTCACCGCAGGGCCACACCTCCCTGTCTCGATCAAGGATTTGCGGCTGCTCAATCGATGTGAGAAGCGCTTGTATATAGGGATATCGAGCGGCCAAAGCGACTGTCCCTGCGCCGGATCGGCCGGTTGGTGATCACGCAAAGTGATCCTTTGGCCGGTGTCCAAGCTGACATTCGGTCGGGATGCGGATAGCGTCTGAGCCATGGCACCCGCTCGGGTCCGTGGTTGCGCCGGACCGACTCCCGCAAGGGGGCCGGCTCGGTTAGCCGATGCCAGCCGCAGGCCAAACGGTCCACGTAAGACGACTCTTTGTCGATCGATCACGGTGCGGCTTAGAGGTAAGTCCTGCCTTCCCGGGGAGCCAGATGTTCCTCGCCAGAAGAGAAGGGCATGTAGTGGCAAAGAGCTGCGAAACCCTCAGCAGGCGGATGTGGGGACGAAGACCAGGTCGGCCGAGCGGGTGCCGCAGCAGTACCACCGTCGAGGTTCGAAGGGGGTCCGTGCATGGACATCATCGTCAAGGGTCGGCACACCGGAGTGAGTGACCGATTCCGCGACCACGTGACTACCAAGCTGGCCAGGATCGAGCGTTTGGACCACAAGCTCATCAGCGTTGATGTGGAGGTGACCAAAGAGAGCAATCCTCGCATCATCGGACAGCGTGAGCGGGTCGAGCTCACCATCCACTCCCGCGGTCCCGCAGTCCGGGCCGAGGCCACAGCCGACGATCGCTTCGCCGCCCTCGATATTGCACTCGGAAAGCTTGAAGGAAGACTCCGGCGCCTCGCTGACCGACGCAAGATCCACCACGGCAACCACTGCCCCCCGTCGCTCGCCGAACTGGCCGCCACCGCCCTTGCGGAGACGCTGGAGGCCGTGCCTCCACGGCCACGGGAGGAGCCCGAGGTCCAGTCGGATTTCGAGGCCGATCTGTCCGAGGACAAGACCATCGTCCCGATCCACATGGACGGTGACGGGCCGCTCGTGGTCCGGGAGAAGGCCCACCAGGCCGACCCGATGACCATCGACCAGGCCCTGCTCGAGATGGAGCTGGTCGGTCACGACTTCTACCTGTTCCGCGACAAGGAGAGCGGCCAGCCGAGCGTCGTGTACCTGCGCCAGGGCTACAACTACGGCGTGCTACGGCTCGTGGAACCCTGACGGCCGCGTTTGAAGATCCTCTCCGACCAACCCGAGGACCCTGAAACCCGTGTAATCATGGCGGTCCAACGGCTCTGGCCCCCCGAGGAGGAGGCGTGACGGAACCCGACGAGGCGACCCGCCCTGCCAGGAGCGGTGACCCGATCCGCGTGCTCATCGTCGATGACCACGCGCTGATCCGGCGCAGTCTGGAAATGGCGCTGAGCGCGGAGACGGACATCGAGGTGGTCGGCGAGGCGAGCGACGGTCAGGAAGCGGTCGAGCTCGCCGACCGCCTCACCCCCGATGTCATGCTCATGGACGTCCGGATGCCCCGTAGGAGCGGCATCGAGGCCGCCCGCGCGATCAAGGCCTCGGTGCCGAGCACACGGATCATCATGCTGACGGTGAGCGACGAGGAGGAGGACCTCTTCGAGGCGATCAAGGCGGGTGCCACCGGCTACCTGCTGAAGAACGTGCAGCTCGACGAGGTCCCGGAGGCCGTGCGCGGCGTCCACGAGGGACAGTCGCTCATCAACCCGGCGATGGCCGCCAAGCTCATCACCGAGTTCGCGAACATGAGCCGCAAGGAGGCCGAGCGGCCTCCCCAGCTCCCCGTCCCCCGGCTGACCGACCGGGAGATGGAGGTGCTCCGCCTGGTCGCCAAGGGGATGAACAACCGCGAGATCGCCAAGCAGTTGTTCATCTCCGAGAACACCGTGAAGAACCACGTCCGCAACATCCTGGACAAACTCCAGCTCCACTCCAGGATGGAGGCGGTCGTCTACGCGGTCCGCGAGCGGATGCTCGAGATCACCTGACCCGCCGGGTGCGGCGGCCCCGTCCGGGACGCCGCACCCGCGGGTCCGGTGACCGGCGGACCCGGTGATCAGCGGGCCACGATCTTGTGGCCGGCGGGTCCGGGGTTCAGCGGGGCCTGGGCCTGGTGGCCGGCGGGTCCGGGGTTCGGCCGGGCCTGGGCCTGGTGGCCGGCGGGTCCGGGGTTCGGCCGGGCCTCGGCCTGGAGTTCAGCGGGCCAGGGCGTGCCGCAGGGGCGCGGACAGGTGCGGGTCGACGCGGTCGACGCGGACGTCGTCGCAGCCGACCCAGCTCGCGGCCTCCCACAGCGCGTCGGCCAGGGACTCGGCGCCCTTGCGCTGGTTGACGCCGGGTTCGAGGCTGACCTGGCGGCCGACCAGCGTGGAGCCCTCGCGGGCGGGGTCGACCCGGCCTATCAGCCGGCCCCCGGCGAGGACGGGCATCGTGAAGTAGCCGTGGACGCGCTTCTCCTTGGGGACGTAGGCCTCAAGCCGGTGGCTGAAGCCGAAGACGCGGGCGGTCCGGGCGCGGTCCCAGACGAGGGAGTCGAACGGCGACAGCAGGGTCGTGCGGTGGCGGCCCCGCGGCTCGCCCTCCAGGGCGGCCGGATCGGCCCACGCGCTCGCCGAGCGGTCGGGCCAGCCGGAGACCTGGACCGGGGTGAGGCCGGCGCTGCCGTCGAGCAGCGAGGCGTCCAGGAGGGCGGCATAGGCGGGCCTGAGGCGGAGGAAGTCGACGAGGTCGGCCCGGGTGGCCACGCCGAGGGCGCGGCCGGCGATCCCCGCCAGGCGGGTGATGCACTCGGCGTCGGAGAGGTCCTCGGCCAGGAGGTGGGCGGGGACCGCGCGTTCGGTCAGGTCGTAGACGCGGCGCCAGCCGACGCGGCGGGTGCAGACGACCTCGCCGATGTCCAGCAGCCACTCGATGGCGATCTTCGAGTCGGACCAGTCCCACCACAGGCCGCCGTTCTTGGCGCCCCCGATGTCGGCGGTGGTGATCGGGCCGCTCTCGCGCACCTGCTCGAGCACCTTGTCCACGTTGCCGGGAACCTCGTGCCAGCGGTATTTCCTGGCGCGGAGATACCTGCGCCGGAAGGCGTAGAGGGACCAGTCGTCGATCGGCAGGACGCAGGCGGCGTGGCACCAGTATTCGAAGGCCTGCGCCGGGTCGTCCCAGTAGGCGCGCTCGATCCGCTGCCTGCCGACGGCGCCGAGACGGGCGTAGGCGACGAGCTCGTGGGAGCGGGCGAGGACGGAGATCGTGTCGAGCTGGACGGCTCCCAGGCGGCGCAGGGTCGCGGGGGCGCCGCCGCGGCGGGCGTCGGCGCCGAGGAGGCCCTGGGCGCGGAGGATGATCCGGCGGGCCTCGTCGGCGGAGAGTGTGACCGTCATGATCGACCCCCGGGGGAGCCGGGGAGGGGGCGGAACGTCAGCATGACGCCGAGGTTAGCGTCCCACACCGACAAAATGTTTATGCAGGTGTCACTCGGACGGTTCCGCCCCGGCCTGCCGGTACGGCGCGCGCGGGGCGTCGAGGACGACGTCCCGGAAGACCTGGAAGGCCAGCAGGAGGATTCCGCCCAGGACGCACACGGCCGCGCCCATCCAGAACAGCGGCCACATGGGGCCCAGGCACAGCCCCACCCCGCCGATGGCGAAACCCAGCACGATCACGGTCACTGCCAGCCACGACGACGCCCTGCCCCCGTGGCTCGCCCGCTGCGCGTCGTCCTCCACGGCGGCTCCCTCGGGTCGCGACGCGCCCGTACGGTCGAGCTCTTCGCCATGCGCGTGCGCAAACCGGCATACCCTTTAGGCTGGCTACTACTCCCAATAAAAAGGGCGCGGGGAACTCCCCGGATGCGAAGAGCGTCTTTCAGGGTGGCTGTGTCTGGTGGTAGAACCGCCTACGATGGCAGCGGAGAACCGTGTCTCGTCCTCATCCGGGCCGGTCCGGCCACGGAAGACCTGCGAGGAGCTTTACCTAAAGTGCCAGCCTTTCTCGATAAGATTCTTCGCGCAGGCGAAGGCAAGCTTCTGCGTAAGCTCAAGCGGATCGCCGACCAGGTCAACTCCATTGAGGACGACTTCAAGAGCCTGACCGACGCCGAACTCCGCGCGCTGACTGCTGACTACAAGCAGCGTCACGCTGACGGAGAGTCGCTCGACGACCTGCTCCCCGAAGCCTTCGCCACCGTCCGTGAGGCCTCCCGGCGCGTGCTGGGCAAGCGTCTTTTCGACGTGCAGATCATGGGTGGGGCCAACCTGCACATGGGCAACATCTCCGAGATGCGCACCGGTGAGGGCAAGACCCTCACCTGTGCGCTCCCCGCCTACCTCAACGCCATCTCCGGCAACGGCGTCCACGTCATCACGGTCAACGACTATTTGGCCAAGCGTGACTCCGAGGAGACGGGCCGCATCCACCGCTTCCTCGGCCTCGATGTCGGCGTGATCCTGGCGAACATGCCGCCCGACGAGCGCCGCAAGCAGTACAACGCGGACATCACCTACGGCACGAACAACGAGTTCGGCTTCGACTACCTGCGTGACAACATGGCCTGGTCGCTGGAGGAGTGCGTCCAGCGCGGCCACAACTACGGCCTTGTCGACGAGGTCGACTCGATCCTCATCGACGAGGCCAGGACGCCGCTGATCATCTCCGGCCCCGGCGAGCAGTCCGGCAAGTGGTACGCCGAGTTCGCCAAGATCGTCCCCCGGCTCCGCAGGGGCACCGAGGGCAAGGACGGCGAGGAGAACACCGGCGACTACGCCGTCGACGAGAAGAAGCGCACCGTCGGCATCTTCGAGTCCGGCGTGGAGAAGGTCGAGGACTGGCTCGGCATCGACAACCTCTACAAGCCCGAGCACACCCACCTGGTCGGCTTCCTCAACAACGCGTTGAAGTCCAAGGAGCTCTACAAGAAGGACAAGGACTACATCGTCGTCGACGGCGAGGTCCTGATCGTCGACGAGTTCACCGGCCGAGTCCTGCACGGCCGCCGCTACAACGAGGGCATGCACCAGGCCATCGAGGCGAAGGAAGGCGTGAAGATCAAGGACGAGAATCAGACTCTCGCCACGATCACGCTGCAGAACTACTTCCGCCTCTACAAGACGCTCTCCGGCATGACCGGCACCGCGGCCACCGAGGCCAACGAGTTCCACCAGACCTACAAGCTCGGCGTCGTCCCGATCCCGACCAACCGTCCGATGATCCGCAAGGACCAGGCCGACGTGGTCTACAAGAACGAGGACGCCAAGTTCATGGCGTGTGTCGAGGACATCAAGGAGCGCTACGACAGGGGCCAGCCGGTCCTGGTCGGCACCACGAGCGTCGCCAAGTCCGAGCGCCTGGCCAAGGAGCTCAAGCGCAAGGGCATCAAGCACGAGGTCCTCAACGCCAAGAACCACGCGCGTGAGGCGGCGATCATCGCCGAGGCGGGCCGCAAGCACGCCGTCACCGTGGCCACCAACATGGCCGGTCGAGGCACCGACATCATGCTCGGCGGCAACCCCGACTTCCGCGCCGACGTCGAGCTGCGCAACCGCGGCCTGGATCCCGTCGAGACCCCCGACGAGTACGACAAGGCGTGGGGCGAGGCGCTGGAGAAGGCCAAGGAGGCCGTGCGGGCCGAGCACGACGAGGTCACCGAGCTCGGCGGCCTCTACGTGCTGGGCACCGAGCGGCACGAGTCGCGGCGTATCGACAACCAGCTCCGCGGCCGGTCCGGCCGCCAGGGCGACCCGGGCGAGTCGCGGTTCTACCTCTCGCTCGAAGACGACCTCATGCGCCTGTTCAACTCGGCCAGGGTCGAGATGATCATGACGCGGCTGAACATCCCGGACGACGTCCCGATCGAGTCGGGCATCGTCTCCAAGGCCATCGCCTCCGCCCAGCACCAGGTCGAGCAGCAGAACTTCGAGATCCGCAAGAACGTTCTGAAGTACGACGAGGTCATGAACCGGCAGCGCAAGGTGATCTACGCCGAGCGCCGCCGGGTCCTGGAGGGCGCGGACCTGCACGAGCAGATCCGGAGCTTCATCAACGACGTCGTCGACGAATACATCGCCGGCGCCACCGCCGAGGGCTTCGCCGAGGAGTGGGACCTCGACAAGCTGTGGAAGGCGATCGGCCAGCTCTACCCGACCACCCTCACCATCGACGGCGTCCTTGAGGAGGCCGGCGGGCGTGAGGAGCTCACCGCGGAGTTCCTCAACGAGAAGGTGAAGGCGGACGCGATGGCCGCCTACGACCTCCGTGAGGAGGAGCTCGGCCCCGATACCATGCGGGAGCTGGAGCGCCGGGTCATCCTGTCGGTCCTCGACCGCAAGTGGCGCGAGCACCTCTACGAGATGGACTACCTCCAGGAGGGCATCGGCCTGCGCGCGATGGCGCAGCGCGACCCCCTGATCGAATACCAGCGTGAGGGTTTCGACATGTTCTCCCAGATGCTTGAGGGCATCAAGGAGGAGTCGGTCGGCTACCTGTTCAACCTCGAGGTCGAGGTGCAGACCAACCCGATCGTCGAAGAGCACGACCACGACCACGAGCACGAGGACGCGGCGGTCGCGGAGACCCGCTCGATCATCGCTCGCGGTCTGCGTGGCCCGCAGCGTCCCTCCGAGCTGGAATACACCGCGCCCGGCGAGAGCGGCGAGGTCGAGCACACCCGGATCAGCAGCAAGGCGGAGCGCGACGCCTACGGCAACGTCGAGCGCAACGCCCCGTGCCCCTGCGGCTCCGGCAAGAAGTACAAGCGCTGCCACGGCGACCCCAGGCACGTCGAGGCCTGACCGCCGACCGAAGGGCCCGCACAGACCGTGCGGGCCCTTCGGCTTTCACGCGGTACGGCACGCGCCACGGCGTGCGGTCAGGGGGTCGCCTCGAAGTCGGTGCACAGCCACTGCACGCCCTTGCGCTCCAGTCTCAGCGCCAGCACGCGCGGCCGGTCGCCGCAGTGCACCAGCACGCACATCTCCACGACCCCGTCCTTGGGCTGGGACACGTGCGGCGTGCCGACCAGCGGCGGCCGCGTGCAGTTGATGATCTTCCCGCTCCTGACCAGCTCGGCGTGGGCGCGTTCGGTCAGGAGCGAGGAGACGCTCGAAGGCGGCCGCCTGCCGGACAGGATCTCGGCGACGGCCTGGCCGAGGGCTCGCAGCCGCCGCTCGTCGGGGACCGCGCCCGGCGGCCCCCAGATCAACGGCCTGCGGACCGGCGGCTCGACCGGCTCGGGGTCGTAGGCGAGGGCGAGCGCCCCCTGGACGTACGGCGGGGCGGCCGGGACGTCCCCTGCCGGGCGCTCGTCGTCGTAGGGCGGCTCGGCGGAGGGGGACGGCGCGATCCGGGGGAGCGGAACCGGCCGTGGCGTACGGGACATGGCAACTCCGATTTTCGTCGGGGGAACTGACACATCTAGGAGTTTCCGGCCCCCTGTCCAGATACATCGGGCGCCAACTTCCCCGTGATCCCCGGTGTTTCGCCCGTTTAGGCGGAGAAGATGACCTAAAGCTGGATCGGTTCCCGACCTGGTGGGAGCGGTTCCGGAATGAGTCGTGATCTCCGGAAGGACGGCCGAAACGCTGTTCGGGGGGCGGGGGGACCCGGTGGCCGCACCGGTTCAGGGAGAGGACTCCAGTGGTCGTACCCGGTTCAGGAGGACTCCGGCGGTCGTACCTGGTTCAGGGGGACTCCAGTGGTCGTACCCGGCTCAGAGGGTGGACCCGGTGGCCGTATCCGGTTCAGGGGGTGGGGGGACCGGTGGTGGCCGTGCTCGGCGGGGGCTCGGCGTCCTCCTGCTCGCGGCCCGGGGTGGCCAGGTTCAGCTTCCTGATCAGGATGGTGAACAGCAGGTAGTAGACGACGAAGTAGATCAGGCCGAAGACGATGATCAGGCCGACCCGGTGGGTGTTGGACTTGCCCGCGTTGAGGAGCATGTCGATGGCGCCCCCGGAGAAGGTGAACCCGAGCCGGGCCCCCAGCTCGGCCATCAGGGCCATCGACAGCCCGGTGAGGAGCGCGTGCACCACGAACAGCACGGGCGCCACGAAGATGAAGGCGAACTCCAGCGGCTCGGTGATGCCGGTTACGAACGAGGTGAGACCGGCCGACAGCATGATGCCGCCGACGGTCGCGCGCTTGCCGTGCGGAGCCGCCTGCCACATCGCGATGGCGGCGCCGAGCAGGCCGAACATCATCACCGGGAAGAAGCCGGTCATGAAGATCCCGGCACCGTCCTGGCCGGCGAAGTAGCAGTTCAGGTCGCCGGAGGCGTTCCTGGTCGCGCCGTCGACCCCGGCCTGGCACTCGGGGAGGGTGAACCAGACGATCGTGTTCAGGAAGTGGTGCAGGCCGATCGGGATGAGCAGGCGGTTGGCCACGCCGTAGACGCCCGCGCCCGCGGTGCCGTGGGCGGCCAGCCAGTCTCCCACGGTGGCCAGCCAGTCGCCGACCGGCCGCCAGAGCAGGCCGAAGATCACCCCGAGGATCAGGGCGGCGACGGCGGTGACGATCGGGACGGACCGCCGTCCGCCGAAGAAGGCGAGCCAGGAGGGGAGCTTGACCCGGTAGTAGCGCTGCCAGAGCAGGGCGGCGGTGATGCCGATGACGATGCCGCCCAGGACCCCGGTGGGGTTCTGCACGCCGAGGTTGAGCAGGGGCAGGGGGCGTCCGTCGGGGCCCACGACGGTCAGCGCGATCTTCTTGTAGACCTCGGAGGTGGGGGAGGCGGTGAAGAACAGGGTCTTGCTGACCCGGTCGAAGACCAGGTAGCCGACCACCGCGGCGAGGGCGGTGGAACCGTCGGCCTTGCGGGCGAAGCCGATGGCGACGCCGACCGCGAACAGCAGCGGCAGGTTGTCGAACAGGGCACCGCCGGCGGCGGCGAAGACGGCGGCCACCTGGTCGAGAAAGGCGTTGTCCGTCCGGCCGAGAAGGTCCTCCTGGCCGAATCTGAGCAGCAGGCCGGCGGCGGGCAGCACCGCGATCGGCATCATCAGCGAGCGTCCGATGCGCTGGAGTATCGCGAAGACCGACGACCAGATCGAAGGGCCGCGTTCCACGGCTGCCGTGCCCATCCCCGAACCCCCTGCGTGCCGCGCCGTACAGGGGGATGTCTGGTATCTACCACCCGGCCCCGTGAATACACGGCTCCGTGGCCACGTGGTCGTGAACCCGCGGCCGTCGACGCGCCGCCGGGGCCGGACGCCGCGGCCTCGGAGCCGCCGAGGCGGGGGTCCCGGAGCCCGGCGGGTCCGGGGATCCCGGGAACGTCCCGCGCCCCGGAGGGGCCGGATCAGGCCGGTCTGGCGGGGGGCGGGGTGGCGGGCTCGCCGGAGTCGACGTCGGGCTCGGGCTCCCGGCCCGGGGTCATGATGTTCAGCTTCCTGATCAGGAAGCTGAACACGGTGTAGTAGACCGCCGCGTAGACGAGGCCCATCACGATGATGATCGGGACGCCCTGGGCGTTGGGGGCGGTGCCGTACAGGACGAGGTCGATCAGCCCGGAGGAGAAGCTGAAGGCGAGCTTGGCGCCCAGGGCGGAGGCGATCGCCAGGGAGATGCCGGTCAGGACGATGTGCACCACGAACAGGACCGGGGCCACGAAGATGAAGGCGAACTCGATCGGCTCGGTGATCCCGGTGAGGAACGCGGTGAGCGCGGCGGAGATCATGATCGAGCCGACCGCGGTACGGCGGTGCGGCGGCGCGGCCCGCCAGATGGCGATCGCCGCGGCGGGCAGGCCGAACATGAGGATCGGGTAGAGGCCGGCTTCGAAACCGCCGTAGCCCATGGCGCCGTTGTTGAAGCAGACCAGGTCGCCGGCGAGCTGCTTGCCGTCGACCACGCACTCCGGCACCTGGGTCCAGACCACGTTGTTGACGATGTGGTGCAGGCCCAGCGGGAGCAGCGCGCGGTTGACCATGCCGTAGACCCCGGCGCCGACCGTGCTGTTCTCGGCGAGCCAGGTGCCGAAGGCGCGGAGCCAGTTGCCGATGATCGGCCAGATGAAGCCGAAGAACACGCCCAGGACCAGCCCGGCGAAGGCGGTGAGGATCGGCACGAGACGGCGCCCGCCGAAGAAGGCCAGCCAGGTGGGCAGCTTGGTGCGGTAGTAGCGCTGCCACAGCAGCGCGGAGACGAGGCCCATGACGATGCCGCCGAGCACCCGGGTCGGGTTCTGCGCCCCGAGGTTGAGCGCCATCTCCGGGACGCCGGGGTTGGCGGGGTCGAACAGCCGGTTGGAGATCGAGACCTTCAGCCGGTCGTCGAAGAGGTTGAAGAACATGGTCATGCTGACGGCGTGGAAGACCAGGTAGCCGACGAGCGCGGCCAGGGCGGTGGAGCCGTCGGCCTTGCGGGCGAAGCCGATGGCGACGCCGATCGCGAACAGGATGGGCAGGTTGTCGAAGAGCGTGCCGCCCGCGGTGCCGAGGACGTGGGCGACGTCGTCGAGCAGGGGGTTGTCGGTCCGGCCTACGAGGTCGTCCTTCCCGAGCCGGAGCAGCAGGCCCGCGGCCGGCAGGACCGCGATCGGCAGCATGAGGGAGCGGCCCAGGCGCTGGAGCACGCTCATCACGGCGGATCCGGCCGAGGGCGGGGCGGGGAGACCCGCGTCCGCTGAGGTGGAACTCATCGGACTTTCCTCCAGGGGGTGGGGGGAGGGAGGAGGTCAGGCGCGGCGCGCCGGTATTTCCAGGACCGTGCGGAGCTGGTAGCGGTCGGCGCGGTAGGTGGAGACCCCGAGTTCGGCGCAGACACCTCCGGCGAAGGAGCGTCGCTGGAGCAGCAGGACGGCTCCGCCGCGCGGCAGTTTCAGCAGGTCGGCGTCCCCGGGATCGGCTATGCCGCCGTCGATGGTGAGCTCGCCCGCGTCGAGCACCAGGCCGTAGCGGGTCTCGAGCAGCGCGTACAGGGAACGGCCCGTCAGGTCGTGGGTGTCGAGGTCGGGCGCGAGGGAGACCGGGATGTGGGCCCGCTCGATGCACATGGGCTCGTCGGCCGCGGTGCGCAGCCGCTCGATGAAGTGCACCTCGTCCCCGGGCCGGATGCCGAGCTCCCTGGCGAGGTGCGCGCTGGCCCTGACCACCCGGCGGTCCAGGTCGCGGGAGCCGGGTTCCATGCCCCGGGCGCGCATCTCGTCGCTGAAGGAGGTCAGCCGGAGGGCCATCTCGATCTTGGGGCGGGCCACGAAGGTCCCCTTGCCCGCGACGCGCTGCAGCCTGCCCTCGGAGACCAGGTGGTCGACGGCCTGCCGTACGGTCATCCGGGACAGCCCGAAGCGCTGGCAGAGCTCGCGCTCGGACGGGATCGCCATGCCGATCGCCAGCTCGTTGTTCTCGATGAGGTCGAGGAGGATCTCCCGAAGCTGGAAGTACTTCGGTACCGGGCTGTCCGGATCGATCTGAGCCATGGAATCCTCCCCTCTCGATCTGAGATGTGGTGATGAGTTATGGTTCGTACTGGTCTAGTCCGGACTAGACCACAGGCCGGAAAAGGGTGTCAATGTACGGACCGGCGACGGATCGATAACGGCCCGATCTCGCCGGCCCGAACCGAAGGATGAGCGTTAGATGACGACCAAGATGCGCAGCGAGATCGCCGAGCAGCCCGCTGCGTTGCGAGCCACGCTGGACGCCCTCCTCCCCAGGGTCGGGGAGGTGGAACAGCTCGCGGGACAGACCCGTCAGCTGCTGTTCATCGCCCGTGGCACCTCCGACAATGCCGCAGTCTACGGCCGTTACCTGGCTGAAGCGCACACGGGCCGTCTGTCCACCCTCGCCGCGCCCTCGATCGCCACCACCTACAAGCGCAAGCTGGACCTCGACGGCGTCCTGGCCGTCGCGCTCTCCCAGTCCGGCCGGACCGAGGAGATCGTCGAGACCCTCGCCTGGGCGAAGGACTGCGGCGCCAGGACGGTGGCCATCACCAACGGCGGCGAGCAGAGCCCCCTCGCCCAGGCCGCCGACCTCGCGCTGTGCACGCTCGCGGGCGAGGAGAAGGCTGTCCCGGCCACCAAGACCTACACCACCCAGCTCGCCGCGCTGGCCGTGCTCGGCCTCGGCCTGGGCGCCGACGTCGACGCCGCCGACCTGCAGCGGGTGCCGGACGCGGTGGAGAAGCTGATCGCCGAGCCCGGCGACCTGGACGCGATCGTCGAGGGTCTGGCCGACAAGCCGGGCGTCGTGGTCTCCGGCCGCGGCCTGGCCTTCTCCACCGCGCTTGAGCTGGCGCTCAAGCTCAAGGAGGCGTGCTACCTGCACGCCATGGGCCTGTCCTACGCCGACCTGCTGCACGGTCCGATCGCCGTGGTCGACGAGGACACCCCGGCCATCCTGGTCGCGGCCGGCGAGGGGCCGACCCTGGCCGGCACCGTGGCGCTCGCCGAGCGGGTCACCGGCGCCGGCGCCTCGGCCTTCACCGTCGGTGGCGGCACCGCGCTCTCCTCGGTCGCCACCGCCGCGCTGAACGGCCCCGACCTCCCCGAATGGGTCGCCCCGCTCGGCCTCATCGTCCCCGGGCAGCTGCTGACCGAGGCCCTCGCGCGCAGGCTGGGGATCGACCCCGACGCACCCCGCGGTCTCAACAAGGTGACCCAGACCGACTGATCCCCCGGCGTCGTTTAGCCTGGTCAAAGACCGATGACGACTGGAGGGCGACATGGCGGCCAACGCCGACGCGATCATCGCGGGGCTCGGTGGTGTGGACAACATCATTGAGATCGAACCGTGCATCACCCGGCTCCGTACCGAGGTGCGTGACGCCTCCAAAGTCGATCAGGCGGCTCTCAAGGCGGCCGGAGCGCACGGGGTGATGGCCGCGGGCAACATCGTCCAGGTGGTCGTGGGCCCGGAGGCGGACACGATCGCCAGCGACATCGAGGACATCATCGGCTGAGAGGCCGGGCCGTCCCCGCCCGCACGGGCGGGGACATGCCGAGGGGGTTGTGATGACCACAGTTCTGGCCCCGGTCGCGGGGGCGGCCGTGGGCCTGAGGGCAGTGCCCGACCCGGTGTTCTCCGAGGGGTTGGTCGGGCCCGGAGCGGCGATCGAGCCCGCCAGGGAGCCCGGCGAGGCCGTCTCACCCATCACAGGTAAGATCGTCAAGCTGCACCCCCACGCGTTCGTCGTCGTCGGCGACGACGGCCGGGGAGTCCTGGTCCACCTGGGCATCGACACCGTGCAGCTCAAAGGTGAGGGATTCCGGCTGCTGGTGTCCGAGGGGGACCAGGTGAGCGCGGGACAGCCCGTGGTGGTGTGGAACCCCCTGGAGATCGAGGCGGGCGGGCGTTCCCCCGTCTGCCCCGTCGTCGCGCTGGACGCGGTCGAGGGATCCGTCACCACACTCGCCCAGGGCGCCGTCCGCGCGGGAGACGAGCTCTTCCTGTGGGCATGAGGCCCCGGGGCCGGTGGGTATGGAGATCCGGGCGGCGGACGGCAGCGGAGCGCGATCCACGACGATGACAGACCCGGAGGCGAGTACGACCATGAAGGCTGCGCTGTTCGACCTGGACGGCACACTGATCGACAGTGAGCACCGGAGCCTGGCGATGTGGGCGATGCTGCTCGACCGGCACGGGGTCGGCCACGACGAGGTCGTGCTGCGCGGCTTCATGGGACGGCGCGGGCGCGACGTCCTGGCCGAGCGGGCCCATCTCTTTCCCGGCAGGCGGATCGACGACCTGATCAGCGAGGTCATGTCCTTCAACGAGCAGCCCGGCCTGCCCGCCGTCGTGCCGGTGCCCGGCGCCGCCGACCTGGTCCGCAGGGTCTCGGCGCACGGCTCGCCGATCGCCGTCGTCACCTCCGCCTCCCTGGACTGGGCGGAGGCGCGGCTCGCGGAGACCGGGATACGCGACCTGGTGCTCACCGTCGTGTCGGCCCAGGACGTGGTCGTGGGCAAGCCGGACCCGGAGGGGTTCCTGCTGGCCGCCCGGCGGCTCTCCGTCGATCCGGCGCACTGCGTCGCCTTCGAGGACTCGATCGCCGGGATTGCGGCGGCCAAGGCGGCGGGTATGAGGTGTGTGGGCATAGCGACGACCCATGCGGGCACGGAGCTCACCGCGGCGGATCTCGTGGTCGCCGATCTGACGGGGGTTCAATGGCCTCCGCCGACCGATCAGTGAGCCGGGCGGTCTAGACCGCCCGGCCGACTCTTGCAGGAGGAGCATGTGGCCGAGCGCCAAGTCACCGTCGAGTCCGAGGTCGGTCTGCACGCCCGTCCCGCGGCGACGTTCGTGCAGACCGCGGCGAAGGCTCCGCTGGACGTCACCGTCGCCAAGGGAGGCGGGCAACCGGTGAACGCCAAGAGCATCCTCGCGGTCCTGTCGCTCGACGTCCGGAAGGGCGACACGGTGGTGATCAAGGCCGAGGGCGAGGGCGCCGACGAGATCCTGGACCAGCTCGCCCTCATCGCCGCGGCACCATGACCGCGCTCACGGGGGTGGGCGTGAGTCCGGGCGTCGGCTTCGGGCCGGGTTACGTCCTCGCGTACGAGACACCGGTGCCGGCGCCCGACGCCCGGCACGGAGGGGACGCCGGGGCGGAGCGGGACAGGGCGGCGCGGGCGCTGGAGCGGGTCGCGGCCGACCTGGAGGAGCGGGGGGTCCGGGCCGGCGGAGAGGCTCAGGACATCCTGAGCGCCCAGGCGCTGATGGCCCGTGACCCCGGCCTCGCCGTCGGGGTGGCCGGCCTGATCGACGCGGGCAAGAGCGCGGCCCGCGCGGTCTACGAGGCGTTCGGCGGCTACCGCGAGATGCTCGTCGACGCCGGGGGATACCTGGGCGAGCGCGCCGCCGACCTGGACGACGTCAGGGACCGCGCCATCGCGGTGATCGAGGGTCTGCCGGTGCCCGGCCTGCCCTCCCGGGCGGCGCAGCCGTACGTGCTCATCGCCCGTGACCTGGCGCCCGCCGACACCGCGCTGCTCTCCCGGGACGTGGTGGCCGCCTTCGTCACCGAGCAGGGCGGGCCGACCAGCCACACCGCGATCCTCGCCCGCGCGATGGGGGTGCCGGCCGTCGTCGCCTGTCCGGGGGCCACCTCGATCGCGCCGGGCACGCCGGTGCTGGTGGACGGGGTCTCCGGTCTCGTACGGCCCGCGCCCTCGGAGGAGGAGGTGGCCACGGCGAGGAACGCCGCCTCCGCCAGGGACGCCGTGCTCGCCGCCACCACCGGGCCGGGGATGACCGCCGACGGCCACGCCGTGCCGCTGCTGGCCAACATCGGCGGGCCGCGTGATGTGGACGGCGCCCTGGAGCACGGGGCGGAGGGCGTCGGGCTCTACCGGACGGAGTTCCTCTTCCTGGACCGGACGACGGCGCCGTCGGGGGAGGAGCAGGAGGCCGCCTACCTGGAGGTGCTGGAGGCCTTCCCGGGCGGCCGGGTGGTCGTGCGGACGCTCGACGCGGGGGCGGACAAGCCGCTCGCCTTCCTGCCCCCGCAGGGCGAGGAGCCGAACCCGGCGCTGGGGCAGCGCGGGCTGCGGCTTCTCAGGGCGCATCCGGAGATCCTGAACACGCAGCTGGCCGCCCTGGCCAGAGCCGCCGCCCGCTCCTCGGCCAAGCTCCAGGTGATGGCCCCGATGGTGGCCACCGCTGAGGAGACCGCCTGGTACGTGGCGACCTGCAAGGAGGCGGGGCTGCCGTCCGCGGGCGTGATGATCGAGATCCCGGCGGCCGCCCTGCGCGCCGCCGACCTGGCCGAGGAGGCGGACTTCTTCTCGCTGGGCACCAACGACCTGACCCAGTACGCCTTCGCCGCCGACCGACAGGTGGGCGCGCTGACCGCGCTGCAGGACGCCTGGCAGCCCGCGCTGCTCGACCTGGTCGCCCTGGCCGTGGCCGGGGCCGCCGAGCACGGCAGGCCGTGCGGGGTGTGCGGGGAGGCCGCCGGCGACCCGGTCCTGGCCTGCGTGCTGGCCGGGCTCGGCGTCACCTCGCTGTCGATGGCCCCTCCGGCGCTGCCCGCCGTACGGGCCGCGCTGTCGCGGCACACCCGCGAGCAGTGCCGTCTCGCCGCGCAGGCGGCCCTGGCCGGGACCTCCCCGCAGGAGGCGCGTGCCGCGGCCCGCTCCCACCTGCCCGGACTGGCCGGACTGGCTCTGTGAGCCGGTGAAGTGGCCGGGTCCGGCGCCTCGGGTCGCCGGCCCGGATAGCGTGGGTCTCATGGTTCGGTGCATTCGTACGACTGGTCTGGCAGTGATCGCGACTATGGTGGCCGGATGTGCCGGCACGGGAGCGGGGGCGACCCCGCCCGCCCGGCAGGCCGCGGGGCAGGTCAACGGCACGGCCACGACCGCCCCCTCGCCGTCCGCGACGTCCGCGGCGTCCGCGACCCCGGGGGCCTCCAAGGTGGAGGCCGTGCTCGCGCGGATGAGCGTGGAGGACAAGGTCGGGCAGCTCTTCATGCCGGTGCTGTACGGCTCGGCGGCGGACACGGTGTCGGGGGAGAACCAGGCGCGGTTCGGGGTCGGCACCCCGGCCAAGGCGGTCGCCAGATACCGGCCGGGCGGGGTGATCCTGTTCCCCTGGGCGGGCAACGTCAAGAACGTCCGGCAGGTCGTGGCGCTGACCAACGGGCTGCAGAAGGCGTCGCCGGAGATCCCGCTGCTGGTCGGCGCCGACCAGGAGAACGGCAGGGTCTCCCGGATGGCCCCGCTGGTCACCGAGATGCCCGGCGCCTCGGTCATCGGCTCGACCGGCGATCCCTCGCTGGCCCGCAAGGCGGCCAAGGTCACGGGCACCGAGCTGCGCGCCCTCGGCATCAACCTCGACTTCGCCCCGGTCGCCGACGTGAACATCAACCCGCGCAACCCGGTGATCGGCCCCCGGGCCTACGGTTCGGACCCGAAGAAGGTGGCGCCGATGGTCGCCGCGGCGGTCCAGGGCTTCCACGACGCCGGCATCGCCAGTACGGCCAAGCACTTCCCCGGCCACGGCGACACCAACGTGGACAGCCACTCCGGGCTGCCGGTGATCCAGCACTCCCTGTCCCAGTGGAACAAGCTGGACGCGCCTCCCTTCGCCGCGGCCATCGGCAAGAACATCGACGCGATCATGAGTGCCCACGTGGTCATGCCCAAGCTCGACCCGTCCGGTGACCCCGCCACGCTCTCCAAGCCCATCCTGACCGGGCTGCTCCGCGAGAAGCTCGGCTTCGACGGGGTCGTCTCGACGGACGCGCTGGACATGGCGGGGGTGCGCAAGAAGTACGGGGACGGGCAGGTGGCCGTGCGGGCCATCCAGGCCGGGGTGGACCTGCTGCTGATGCCGCCGGACTTCCCCAAGGCCTACGGGGCGGTGCTGGCCGCGGTGAAGTCCGGGAAGATCTCCACCGCGCGGCTCGACCAGTCCGTCCGGCGGCTGCTGAAGCTGAAGGCCGCGCGGGGCCTGCTGGACCGGGCGCCGGTCGCCGACCCGGCCGAGGCCGAGCGGGTGCTGCGCTCGGCCGAGCACCGCAAGGTCGCCCAGCTCATCAACGCGCGGGCCCGCTGACCGCGAGCCGGTGTTCCCCCCGCTCGCGGGCCTGCCGTGCGAGACCGGTCATGCGCAACCGGTCATGTGAAGCCTGCCGTGCGTGACCGGTCATGCGAGACCGGTCATGCGGGCTGGTGGACGCCGCGCCGGGCCATCGCGAGGACGAGGGACTGGACGACGCGCATGACGAGCGCTTCGAGCAGAAGGAACGCCGCCTTGGCGAGAACCGAGGCCAGGAATCCGGACATAACTACCTCACAGCTAATAAGAAGCTCTTAATTGGATATTTCAGGAGGAAGTTATATGAACCGGCGTCTCGGGGTGGCCGTTCAGTGAACGGTCGATGACATCTCGCGCGTCGAGGTCTGGACCGCCGTGCCGAGAGCGGTGGCGACGGCGGCACTCCCGAACGCGATGGCCCACCCCACGGGCCCGAGCGGGCGGCAGCCGAAGAACCGGGACAGGCCCGGGAGCGAGACGGCCAGGCCCAGAACGGCCAGAGACGCCAGCGAGGCCAGTGCGACCACGCGGTCCCGGCCGCCCAGGGCCAGTGTCTGGAACAGCTGCGCCGACACCAGCGCGACCAGCCCGACCGTGTCCGCCCGTGCCCGCGTGCCGGTCATCCGCCCGATCGACCACGCGGCGCCTGCCGCGGCCGCCGTGACGGCGGCGCGCAGGTAGATGTCCCGGGTCAGGGAGGCGGCCAGCGAGGCCTCCGGCCCCTCGGCGAGCAGCCTCTCGGGGCTGGTCGCCGCCGGAGGCCGGACGGCCACCGCCATCGCCGGCAGCATGTCGGTGAGCAGGTTGACCAGCAGGAGCTGGCGGGCGTTCAGCACGTTCCGGCCGGTGAGGAGGCTGGACGCGACCGCGAAGACGATCTCGCCGATGTTGCCGCCGAGCAGGATGCTCAGGGCGTCGCGGACCGAACTCCACATGGCTCTGCCCTCGATGATCGCATCGACGATCGTCTCGATGCGGTCGTCGGTCACCACGACGTCGGCCGCCGCCCGAGCCGCCGGAGTGGCACGGGACCCGAGGGCGATCCCCACGTCCGCGGCGCGGATTGCGGGAGCGTCGTTGGCGCCGTCGCCGGTGACCGCCACGACCATGCCGGAGCGGCGCAGGCAGTCGACGATCCGGACCTTGTGCGCCGGAGTGGTCCGGGCGAAGACCGTCACGTCCGGCAGCACCTTCGTCAGGGCGTCGTCGTCGAGGTCGTCCAGCTCCGGCCCCGTCATGATCCGCGCGCCGTTCAGCACGCCGAGCTCGGCGGCGATCGCCTCGGCGGTGCTCGGGTGATCGCCTGTGACCATGACGATCCGGACGCCCGCCCGCGTCAGGCGGCCGACGCTCTCGGCCGCGGTGGGCCGGACGGGGTCGGCCAGGCAGAGGAAGCCCAGGAAGGTCAGTCCCTCGATGCGGGACTCGTCGAGGTCCCGGCGGTCGGAGGCGGGCCGCTCCGCCACCGCGAGCATCCGGTACCCCTGCCGGGCGAGCCTGTCGATCTCCTCTTCGAGCTCCGCCCTGGCGGGTCCGTCAAGGGGGACGGGGCCGCCCTCACGGAGCAGGGCCGCGCATCGGGTGAGCACGACCTCCGGGGCGCCTTTGACGCTCAGCAGGTGTCCCGGCCCGCTCAGGCCGAGCACCGCGTGATAGCCGCGGCCGGGCTCGAAGGGGAGCTCGTCGACCCGTTGCCAGGTGCCCGGCCCCTCCTCGGGCGTCACGCGCAGCCGCCGGGCGCCGTCCAGCACGGCGCGGTCGGTGGGGTGGGGAACGAGCCGCCCGGTGTCGTGGCGGGGGCTCGCGCGCAGCGCGGCGGCCACGATCCGCCGCAGCCCGGGTACCAGCTCCTCCACGGGACGATCGGCACGCCCGTCGGAAACGCGCCGCAGGCTGATGTGCCCCTCGGTCAACGTCCCGGTCTTGTCGAAGCAGAGCACGTTCACCCGGCCCAGGGCCTCGATCGTGGAGGGGGTGGGCACCAGGGTGTTACGGGTCGACAGCCGCCGGGCGGCGGCGAGCTCCGCGGCCGAGGCGACGAAGGGGAGCCCCTCGGGCACGGCGGCGACGGCCAGGCTCACCGCGGGTGCGAGCGCCTCCGACAGCGACCTGCCGCGGAGCAGGTCGGCGGCCAGCAGGACGGCGCCGGAACCGATCGCGACCGGGAGGACCCGCCGGCTCAGCGCCCGCAGCCGCAGCTGCACGCCGGTCGGCGGACGCCCGTCCGCGGTGAGCCGGGCCGTCCGGGCCGACTCCGTCGCCTCGCCCGCCGCGACGACCACGGCCAGTCCATGGCCGGCCGCCACCGTCGTGCCCTGGTAGACCATCGAGCTCCGGTCGGCGACGGCGGCGGCGCTGACGGGCGCCGGCGACTTGGCGACGAGCTGGGATTCGCCGGTCAGCGCCGCCTCGTCGATCTCCAGGCCCACGGCCCTGAGCACCCGGCAGTCGGCCGGTACGGCGTCGCCCGCGCGCAGCTCGACGACATCGCCCGCCACGAGGTCGCCGGCCGTCGCGCCCCCGCCCGTGCCCCCGCCCGTGCCCGCGTTCGTGCCCCTGCCCCCGTTCGCGCCCCCGCCCCCGCCCGTGCCCGCGTTCGCGTTCGCGTGGGGACGGCGCAGCCGTACGCGGACCGCGACCGTCTCGGTCAGGCGGTGCAGCGCCCGGTCGGCGGCGAACCGCTGGCCCCCGCCGATGAGCGCGTTGACGATCAGGACCGTGCCTATCAGCGCCGAGTCGGCGAGCGAGCCGACCACGGCCGACACGCCCGCTCCCGCCGCCAGCACCGGGGTCAGCGGGTTGGCCAGCTCCTGGGCGGACACGCGCAGCAGTGAATCGGGGCCGTCGGGCCCGTCCGGTCCCGGCGGGGGCCTGCGCCGCAGGGCCTCCGCCTCGGAGATGCCGGAGGGGGAGGAGCCGAGCCGGGACAGCACCTCCCCGACCGGCATGGCGTGCCAGGGGGTGCGGTCGGCGCCGACCGGGGGCGCTCCGCGTCCGGCTTCGCGGCCCGCCCACTCGCCCAGGGCGATCGCGGCCAGCGCCGCGCAGTCGTTCACGAGCTGAGCCCGGCGCACCGACGCCTCCCGCGCTCCGGCGGCCGTCAGCGTGGCCCCGGCGGCCGCCCCCGCCACGCTGAGCCACACGCACCGCTCGCTCGTCCTCCTCGCCGGTGCCAGGCAGCTCAGGAGCAGGTGGATCCCGTCGAACTCACCGATCACGTCCGCGTCCCACGGCACGCGGCCCGACCGGCCCAGCACGCCGATGCCCAGATCGGCCTGGGCCAGGGCGGCCCTGGAACGCCTCGACACCACGGCGACCCCGTGACCGCCCGCCTGGAGCGCGCGGACCGACGCGGCCAGCCGGGGGCCGCCCGGCACGACCTCGTCGATGGCCAGGCGCTTGGCGAGCCCTCGGTCGCCTCCCGCCAGCATGACGGTGCAGCCGCCCTTGGCCGCCGCCACGACCGCCTCCGCCAGGGGGTCGGCCTCCGGCGCCAGCCCGGCCACGGCGACCAGCCGGCCCCGCCGCGTCACGCCGACGGGCCGGAGGCCCCGAGCCGCCCATTCCGGGGCGTCCGCCGGGAGGAGTCCCGCCAGGTCCGCCAGAGGCCCGGCCGCCCAGGTGCCGCGCTCCCGCCGGGCCGCGGGGTCGGTGAGGTCGAGCAGGGCGTAGAGCCGCGCGTGCAGCTCGTCGGCGGTCACGTCGTCGGCGAGCGGCACGACGCGGTCGACCGTCCAGGAGCCCGTGTCGAGAAGGGCCGCGTCGAGGACGACCGTGTCTATGCCGTCCATGTGACGCAGGGCCTCGCTGTTGAGAACGACCGTGCCCCGCCTGGCCAGAGCGCGTCCGACCGCGCAGGAGAAGGCTTCGCGGCCCACCTTCGCCGCCTTGGGCGTCGTCGCGACCAGCATGGCCAGCCCACGCCGGTGACCGGCGCCGACGATGCGCGTCAGCCCCGACGCGCCCAGCGCCACCGGGGCCACGGCGCGTTCGAACCTCTCCACGGGGCTGTGCACCCGGGGAGCCGGGCGCGGTCTCTTCGGCGCCCGGGTGTGCCGGTAGGCGCCCTCCCTGGAGGCCAGCCGCCGCCCGTGCAGCTCCCACGCCCGCTGCGTGCCGCGCGCCTCCGCGTAGCGGCCGGCGGCGGAGACGGAGTGGACCAGCAGTCCCAGCGGGCGCAGGGCGAGCGTGCCGGCGACGATGTTCGCCGTTGTGAACAGGGCGCCGGTGGCCGACCGGCCGAGGTGGCGTTCCAGCTCGGCGCGGACCGCCGGGGTGGATTCGGCCAGGTGCAGCAGGGTCGGGACGGTGGGGAAGAGCGGTGGCAGGTGGGCCGCGCGCCCGGCGAACGCCAGCCCGGCTCCGACCAGGCTCGCGCCGAGCCTGAGGCCCGCGCGGGTGTGCTGCTCCACCACGCTGGACAGCGACGACCCCCAGGCCTGCTCCCGGTCCTCCGCGGCATCCTGCTCGGAGTCGAGCTCATCGATGATCGACATCAGCTCGTCCAGGTCGACCAGGTCGGCGTCGCCTCCCACGAAGACGGCGGCGAGGGCGCCGTTGACCTCCGCCCGCTCCACCCCGTCCAGCGCGAGCAACAGCTCTTCGAGCCGCCGCGCCACCCGTTCGGTGCCCGGCCCGCCGATCGCGCGCAGGTCGACGTGGAACCCGCCGGGAGCGGGCCGCCTCCCGCGAGGACGCGGCAAGGCGTTCCGTATCGCGTCGGGCACGGCGCCCCACAGCGCTTCGGTGGAAAGCGTGAGCACACGCGACAGCAACATTCGGCTCTCCAGCGGGGAAACACTCGGACCGTCAGGCTGTGGCGGCACACGGCCCGACCGGCCGTGTCACCGGACCGCCGTCAGGGCGTGGCCGCGCTCCCGCGGTCCGAGGCGGTCGTGGTCCGGGTGGCGGAGGTGCGGCCTGCGGCGGTGGCGGTCTGGGCGGTGGCCGTGCGGGCGGTGGCGGTCCGGGTGCCTGAGGTGGTGGTCCGGGTGGCGGGGGTACGGCCTGCGGCGGTGGTCGTCCGGGTGGCGGCCGTGCGGGCGGTGGCCGTACGGGCGGTCGTGGGCCGGGCGGCGGTGGGCGTGCGGTCCGAGGGGGCCGCCGGCTGGAACGCGGGGCTCTCCGGCCGGCGCTCGGCGCGGGCACGCTGGGCGACCAGCGTCCCGACTCCGATCGCGGCAGCCACCGGCCATTCGATCGCCCCCACCACCGCGAGTGCGCCGAGCCCGCCGTAGTAGATCAGGCGCTCCGGCGGCGGGAGCAACGACCTGGCGACGTCGACGGCGTGGCCGGCCTCCTGCCGGTTGACGTGCGGCAGGTGCGGCAGATGAAGGCGCGGTGGCCGGAACTGCACGGTCATCATCGGCAGGTTCAGCGTGAACGAGTGCCCGTCGTGCCCGTGTTCCGCCGGCTGCTGCTCCACGGCCCGCTCCGTGGGTCTCTCCCGCGCGGTCCGGCCCTCCGCGGGCTTGCGCCTGACAGGTGTGGCGGACTTCGACGATGCGGGGGTGCGCGTTTCACGGACCCTCTGGCCTACGTTCAAGGCCCCTCCTCAGAAGACGTCGAGGCATCGGTTCGGGTGGCGCACGTGGGAGGTCGATGGTGCCTCCCACGTGCGGTTATCTGGCTCTGGGGCCATCCCCGTAACGTTCCTCGAACCGAGGTTCTGAAACGTGACCCACCCGGTTAACCGGACATCGAGTCATAAATATCCCGGCTCGCTGCCGGTCCGCGGCCCTCCGCCCGACGCCCCGGCAGAAGGCCCGCTGCGCCTGCGGAAGGTCCGGCGCGCCTGCAGCAGGCACGGTGGCACCGGCAGCGGGTACGGCGGGCTCACAGGAGGCCCGGAAGGCTCACAGCAGGCCCGGCGGGCTCACAGGAGGTAGGGCTTGAGCTCCCGGCGGGCGACCGTACGGATGTGGACCTCGTCGGGGCCGTCGAAGATGCGCATCGCGCGGGCCTGGGCGTACATCATGGCGAGCGGGACGTCGTCGCAGACACCCATGCCGCCGTGGACCTGGATGGCCCGGTCGATGACCTCGCAGGCCATCCGGGGGGCGACGACCTTGATGGCGGAGATCTCCGCGGCGGCGGCCTTGGCGCCGACGGTGTCGATCATCCAGGCGGCCTTCAGGGTGAGCAGCCGGGCCTGGTCGATGGCCAGCCGGGACTCGGCGATCTGCTGCTGGACGACGCCCTGCTGGGCGAGGGTCTGGCCGAAGGCCACGCGGTTGGCGGCGCGGGAGCACATCAGCTCCAGGGCGCGCTCGGCCATGCCGATCGCCCGCATGCAGTGGTGGATGCGGCCCGGTCCCAGACGCGCCTGGGCGATGCGGAAACCGTCGCCCTCCTCCGCGAGGAGGTTCGAGGCGGGCACCCGGACGTCGGTGAAGACGATCTCGGAATGGCCGTGCTGCTCCTGGTAGCCGAAGAGCGGCAGGTGGCGGACGACCTCCACGCCGGGGGTGTCCATGGGGACGAGGATCATCGACTGCTGGCGGTGCGTCGGGGCGTCGGGGTCGGTCTTGCCCATCACGATCATGATCTCGCAGCGCGGATCGGCCGCGCCGGTGATGAACCACTTGCGGCCGTTGATCACGTACTCGGAGCCGTCGAGGGTGATGGAGGTGGCGATGTTGGTGGCGTCGCTGGAGGCCACCGCGGGTTCGGTCATCGCGAACGCCGAGCGGATCTCGCCGGAGAGCAGGGGCTTGAGCCAGCGCTCCCGCTGTCCGGGCGAGCCGAACATGTGCAGGACCTCCATGTTCCCGGTGTCGGGGGCCGCGCAGTTCAGCGCCTCCGGGGCGAGGTCGATGGAGCGGCCGGTCACCTCGGCCAGGCTGGCGTAGTCGAGCACCGACATGCCCGACTCGTCAGGCAGGAACAGGTTCCATAGACCACGCGAGCGAGCCTCGGCCTTGAGCTCCTCGACGACCGGTGGCAGGGTGTGGTCGTCGTGCCCCTTGGCGAGCCGCCACCCGTGGTAGACGGGCTCGGCGGGATACACATGGGACACCATGAAATCGGTCAGATTGGCGAGGTATTCCTCCGCCTTCGTGCTGAGCGCGAAGTCCATGGCGGTCAGTTTGGCACCACCCCTCTCCGGCTCACTCACCGGCCATGCCTAACCTGGATCCGGTTCCAGATGAGGAGGCGGGATGCTCAAGGGTGTGCTGATCGACTGGGGTGGCGTGCTCACCACGGGGCTGTCCGAGGCGATCACCGAGTGGATCGTCGCCGACCGGATCGACCCCGGCCACTACCGCGACGTGATGCGCCGGCTGGTCCTGCACGCCTACGAGGGCTCCGGGTCCGGCGAGAACGCGATCCACGCGCTGGAGCGGGGCGAGATCTCCGGGCTGGACTTCGAGCGGAACCTGGCCGCCAGGCTGGTCACCACGGACGGCGTGCCGCCGGTCGCCGAGGGGCTCCTGGCCAGGATGTTCGCCGGGTTCCAGCGGGTCGAGCCGATGTACGACATGCTCCGCCAGGCCCGCGCGGCCGGGCTGCGGACCTGCCTGGTCTCCAACTCCTGGGCCAACGAGTATCCCCGCGAGGACTGGGACGACTTCTTCGACGAGATCGTCATCTCGGGGGAGGTCGGCATGCGCAAGCCGGAACCGAGGATCTTCGAGCACGCGCTCGGCAGGGTCGGCCTGGCGGGGCCCGAATGCGTGTTCGTGGACGACATGGAGGCCAACATCACGGCCGCCCGCGCGCTCGGCATCGTCGGCGTGCACCACCGGGACCCCGAACTGACCATCACCGAGCTGGAGCGGCTTTTCAGCGTGCCGCTGCGCTGACGGCCCGTGCCGTTCCCGGGTGCCACCGGTCGCGGGGTCACGCCGCCGCTCCGTCCCGGGGCGCCGGATCTCGCGACCGGGTCGCCGGGACTGGCACACTCGATGGATGATCGGCGTCGCACCGGACGCCGGTGTCGGAGAAACAGATCGAGGCATGGATGCGCGTCTACCTGCCGTGCACGCTCCCCGCGCTGGCCCGTGTGGTCACCCTGGGGGAGCTCGGCCCGGCCCCGCTGACCGGCTACGCGGTGACCCCCGCGTTGGTCGAGTGGTACGTCTCGGGTGACACCGAGGAACTGGAGTACGTCGCCCTGACCGAGGCGGCCAGGGCGTCGCTGCGGATGCTGGCCGCCGACCGCGCCGACGGCGTGCAGGTGGCCGCGCGCCGGGTGGTGATCGCCGCCGAGGTGCCGGACGGGAGCGTGAGCGCGGGCGCCGAGCTGGAGGAGCGCGCCCGCGTACGGCTCGCCGCGGCGATCCCGATGGCCGACATCGCCGCGGTCCACGTGGACGACCTGTCCGCGGTGGAGGACGTCGAAGCCGCGATCGCCGCGCTCCCGGCCGCCGACCGGGGCGATGACGACGCCCGGTTCGCCCTGGACGGCGCCGAGGCCAACGAGCTGCTGTGGTACGCCACCCAGGAGATACCCGACCTGGTCGGCTGAGCGCTCCGCCGGGGGTCCGCGGCGGTGGTCGGGGATGCCTCCGGCGGCGCGGTCTGACTATCCTGGAGGGCGATATGAGACACATTGTTTGGGACTGGAACGGCACGCTCTTCCACGACATCGACGCCGTCGTCGGAGCGACGAACGAGGTGTTCGCGCCCTACGGGCTGGGCTCCTACGATGTCGACGGCTTCCGGGCGGTGTACACACGCCCCATCTGGACGGCCTACGAGCGCATGCTCGGCCGGGCGCTCCACGACGGCGAGTGGGAGAGGCTGGACCTCGGCTTCCACGAGAACTACCACCGGCTGATGCTGGAGTGCGGTCTCGCGGCGGACGCGGCCTCCACCCTGGAGAGCTGGGAGCGGGAGGGCGGCAAACAGTCGCTGCTGTCGATGTGGGCGCACGAGCGGCTGGGGCCCAAGGTCTCCGAGTTCGGCATCGACCGGCACTTCACCCGGATCGACGGGCTGCGCAGCGCCTCCGGCGGGCACAAGGCCGATTCGATGGTGACCCATCTCGCGGCCCTCGGCCTGGACCCCGCCGAGGTGCTCGTGATCGGCGACAGCCTGGACGACGCGCACGCTGCCCAGCACGTCGGGGCGCGGGCCGTGCTCTACACCGGCGGCATGACCAGCCGGAGGGACCTGATGGCGTTCGGCGTCCCGGTCGTGGATACCCTCGCGAACGCCATCGACTACGCCTGAAACGGATGATTTCGGCATTGGTGGCGGTCGGGGTACGGCCGTAGCCCGTACCCTGGGCATCCGCACCATTCCGGGAGGCCCCGATTAGCCGGCTCGTTCTCTGGAACGTCGATCTCACGCTGGTCGATGTGTCCATCATCACCCGCGAGGCGTACGCGGACGCCTTCCGGAAGGTCACCGGGCGGCCTCTGGTCAAGCTGACCCAGCACAACGGCCGCCCGGACTCGGAGATCGTCTTCGAGACGCTGGCCATCAACGGGATCGTCGCCGAGGACGACCACCTCCCCGAGTTCCTGGAGGCGCTGGGCGAGGCCTTCGGAGCGCGGCGCAAGCGCCTGACCAAGGACGGCCGGACGATGGCCGGGGCGGCGGACGCGCTGAAGGCCGTGGCCAGGCTCGACGGCACGGTCCAGTCGGTGCTCACCGGCACGATAAAGAGCAACGCCGTGCACAAGCTGACCGCCTTCGGCCTGGACAGGCACGTGGACTTCGAGGTCGGCGGCTACGGCGAGGAGGTCTACCCCAAGGCCACCCTGCTCCAGGTCGCGCAGGGCCGGGCCAGGCAGAAGTACGGCGGCACCTTCGACGGCGGCAACACCGTGATGATCGGCGACTCGGCCAGGGACGTCCAGGCCGCCAGGATCGCCGGGGCGTCGATGATCGCGGTCGCCACCGGCCGCTCCCTCCCGGCCGAGCTCCACGAGGCGGGGGCCGACGTGGTCCTGCCCGACCTGTCCAACCCGTCGGAGGTCGTCGCGGCCGTGGCCGGGCTCACCTCACCGGCCCGCAAGGCCGGTTAGGCCCCCGCCCCACGGCCTCGCCCGGCCCCGCCTCACGGCTCCTGCCCGGTCCCCGCCTCACGGCTCCCGCCCCACGGCCTCCGCCCGGCCCTCGCCCCACGGCCCGCGCGACGCGTGGTCGTCACGGACGGCGAGCGGCGATCTCGCGGACGACCGAGGCCAGCAGGTCGATGTCGGCCTCGGTGGTGCGCCAGTTGAGGATGGCCGGTCGCAGGGCGGTCATGCCCCGGTAGGTGGTGGTCCCGGCGTAGACCCGGCCGTCGGCGAGCAGTTCCCGGCCGATCCACGCGTTCAGCGCGTTCAGCTCCTCCTCGGGGACGCCGGGCGGGCGGTAGCGGAAGCAGACCACGCACAGCCGTACCGGGGCGAGCAGTTCCAGGTCGGGGGCCTCTTCGACGGTCGCGCCCAGCCGTAGGGCCAGATCGTGGTGGCGCTCGACCATCTCCCGGTGGCCCTGCCTGCCGTAGGCCCGCAGGGTCGCCCAGATGGGCAGCGCACGCGCGCGGCGGGAGGACTCCGGGCCCAGGCAGTTGTAGTTGACGTGCGGGTCGTCCTCGGCCGGGAGGTACGCCGCGCCCCACGGGCCGAAGGTCCGGCCCATGAGCTCCGGGTCGCGGACGAACGCGAACCCGCTCTCGTAGGGGACGTTGAGCCACTTGTGCCCGTCCGCGGCCACCGAGTGTGCCCGCTCCACCCCCCTGACCAGGTGCGACAGGCGGGGCGAGGCCGCCGCGAACAGGCCGAAGGCCCCGTCCACGTGCAGCCAGGCACCGTGCCGCCCGGCCAGGTCAGCGAGGTCGTCGATGGGGTCGAAGTCTCCGGTGTTCACCTCGCCCGCGTTCCCGACGATCACCGCCGGGCCGTCGATCCGTCCGAGCTCCCGGTCCATGGCCTCCAGGTCGACCCGCCCCGCCTCGTCCCGGGCGAAGACGCGGACGCCGTCCCGGCCGCAGCCGAGCGTCAGCAGCGCCTTGCGGCTGCTGGGGTGGATGTACCCCCCGGCCAGCACGGGCATCCGCGGCAGTCCGGCGAGCCCGTCGGCCGTCACGTCGGCACCGTGGCGCTCGCCCCACCACTGCCGGGCGCACGCCAGCCCGGTGAGGTTGGCGAAGGTCGCGCTCGGGGTCAGCACGCCGCCGTAGGACCGCGGCAGCCCGAACAGGTCCTTCAGCCACCGCAGCACGACGGTCTCCGCCCGGGTGGCGAACGGCGAGGTCAGCCAGAGCCCGCCTGCCTGGTCCAGCAGGGAGGTCACCCAGTCGCCCGCCTGGGCCGCCGGGGTGGAGCCGCCGACGACGAAGTGGAAGAAACGCGGTCCCGAGGAGTGCGTCGCCGCCTCGGTGCCGACGTGCAGCAGACGTTCGACGCTGTCCAGCGTGCCTTCGCCGTCCTCGGGGAGCGGGCCGTCGAGCAGGTCGAGCAGGTCGTCGGCCCCGTGATCGTGAACGGGACGCCCGCCGAGCGATTCGAGGTAGGGGCCGGCGGCTCCGGCCACCATCTCCAGCGCGGCCGCGGCCTGGTCGCGTTCGTTCAAAGGATCACTCATCCCTCAGGAGAACACACGCCGGTCGCGGCCCGCCAGCCTCTTTTCGATCTTCGATGGGCTAGGGCGCCGTAAGCCCGCCGAGGAACCGGCCCGCGATGGGCGCGGCCACCGTGGAGCCCGCGCCGCCGCCCTCCACGATCACCGAGAACGCCAGGTCGTCCCGGTAGCCGATGAACCACGCGTGGGACGGCGGCTCCTTGCCCGAGCCGAACTCGGCGGTGCCGGTCTTGCCCGCCGTACCCGGGGGGAAGGAGACCGCGCTCGCCGTGCCCTCCACCACCACCGCGGGCATCAGCGTGCGCAGCGCCCGCACCACCCCCGGCTCCAGCTTCCTCGGCTGGACCGCCGGCAGCAGGCCCGCGTCCACCAGCCGGGGCGGGCGCCAGGAGCCGTCGGCGATCGCCGCCGCCACGGTCGCCATGTTCAGCGGGCTCGTCAGGACGCGGCCCTGCCCGATCGAGGCCGACGCGAGGTCGGTGTCGTCCTTCGGGTCGGGGAACTGTGCCCGTACGGCGGGCACTCCGGGGTCCACCGGGCCTCCGAACCCGAAGCTCGCCGCTACCGCGGCCAGCCGCTTCCCGCCGAGCCGGTCCACGCTGAGCCGCCCGAACGTGGTGTTGCACGAGTGGGCGAACGCCTCGCGCAGCGCGACCGTGCCGTAGTCCTTGAACCCGGCGTTGTGGAAGGGGAAGCCGCCGATGTTCTGCTCGGCCGGGCAGGGCACGAGCCCGCCCGCGGTCATGCCGTCGGCGATCAGGGCCGAGGCCGTGACCACCTTGAAGGTCGAGCCGGGAGGGTAGTGGCCGAGCAGCGCCCGGTTGAACCCGCCGGGCTTGTTGACCACGGCCAGGATCTCGCCGGTCGAGGGCCGCAGCGCGACCAGGGAGGCGGGCTTGTCCACCGTGTCCAGGGCCGCGGCGGCGGCCCGGTGGACGCGCAGGTCGATCGTGGTCCGCAGTTCCTCGCCGGGCTTGGCCTCGGCGGTGGCGAGCGTGGCGACCTGCCTCCCTCCCCGGACCAGGTCCACCCGGGCCGAGGAGGTGCCGGTGAGCCGGGAGGCGTACTTCTCCCTGAGCCCCTCGACGAGCTGCTGCACCGAGCCCGGCGCGGTGGCGGTGTCGACGCGGGTCCCGTCGGCGGCCAGGATCGGCGCCTGCTCGGCCTTGACCAGCACGGTCTTGAACCGCAGGCCGGATTCGAGCCGGGGATGGATCGCCGCCGGGCTCCACTTCACCCGCCAGGTCCGCTCGTGCTCGACCAGTGCCAGCGAGCCGTCGTAGGCCCAGTCCACCGGCCCGTCCAGTTCGGCGTGGAAGGCGACCTCGGAGTCGGTGCTCCCGGTGACCTCGAAGCCGGCCCCCGACAGCTTCAGGTCGGTCCGGAACCGCTTGTACCAGCGGTCGAAGTCGCCGGGCGGCTCGACCGTGAGCGCCCGCATCGCCGGGTAGTCCTGCCTGCCCCACGCCGCCAGGAACTCCCGGGCCGTCTGCTCGGCCGATCCCTGGGTGCTCAGCGCCCAAACACCCCCGCCGACCACGGCGACCGGCACCAGTACGGCCGCCGCCAGGTATTTCAGCTTCATCAGTCGTCCCCTTATCCTCGCGGACCGAGGAGACCAGAGATATGTCCTTGATGTCCAATATTGGTATGTGGCCATTATTAATACAGAAACGGATATAGTTGCTGTTCATGGACCTCGTGCGACATCTGCGCTACTTCACGGTCGTCGCCGAAGAACTGCATTTCGGCAACGCGGCGGTCCGGCTCGGCATGGCCCAGCCGCCGCTCAGCCAGCGCATCCGGCGGCTGGAGGAGGAGCTCGGCGTGCGGCTGTTCGACCGATCCAGCCGCCAGGTCCGGCTGACCGAGCCGGGCCGGCTGCTGCTGGCCGAGGCCCGCGAGATCGTCGCGCGGGTGGACCGGCTGCGCGACCTGGCCGGGCGGGGGGAGAGCGCGGTGCTCCGGGTGGGGGTCACCCCCGACCTGGGATCGGCGCTGATCGCGGCGCTGATCGCCGGGTTCCGCGACCGCGCGCCCGAAGTACGGCCCGCGCCCGCCGAGATGTGGAGCGCCGACCAGGTCATCGCGCTCACCGACGGCACCCTCGACGTGGGCCTGCTCCGCCACCCGGTGACCGCCCCCGGGCTGAGCTTCGGCCCGGTGCTCGTCCAGCGTCCAGGCGTGGTGCTGGCCGAGGCCGACCCGCTCGCGGCGATGTCGTCGGTGCACCTGGCCGACCTGGCGGGCCGGCAGCTCGTGCTCTTCCCCCGGGAGCCCGGCCTGCACGAGGAGACGCTCGCGGAGTGCCGTCACCACGGGTTCGTCCCGGAGAAGGTGCACGAGGCGCAGACCCTCGGACTGGTCCTGGCCGGTACGGCCGTCGCCTTCGGGCCCCGGGTGGAGCTGCCGGGACTCCGGTGGAGGCCGCTGCTGGGCAGTCCCCTGGCATGGCGGATCTCCACGGCCTGGCGGGGAGAGGCGACGGACGCTGCCGTAGCCTTCGGGGCGGTGGCCGTTGGAGTGCTGAAGGAGAATGCCGGGATGACCGACGACGGTGTGGCGCCTGCGCGGCGCGTCCGTGCCAGGCCCGCCTCTGGATTCCTGGCGTGACCGACCTCGGCGGCCTGTTCCGCGCGGCCGGAGTGACCGGGTTCCTGCACGCGGTGGACGTGGACACCGGGGCCGAGGTCGCCCACGGCGCCGACGAGCCCGTGGTCATGGCCTCGGTGTTCAAGCTGGCGCTGCTGGTGGAGTTCTTCCGGCAGGCGGACGCGGGACGGCTGGACGTGACCGAGCGGGTCACGGTCATGGCGGACCGCCACACTCCCGGGCCCACCGGAGTGTCGGCCATGGCCGACGACGTGACGATGTCCCTGCGCGACCTGGCCTACCTGATGATCGCGGTGAGCGACAACACCGCCGCCGACGCCCTGATCGGCAGGGTCGGCCTGTCGGCGGTCAACACCATGCTCGCCGCCGAGGGCCTGGACGGGACATGGGTCGAGCACGACTGCCGGAGCCTGTTCGCCAGCATCGTCGAGGACGCCGGACAGGAGGAGATGCCCACCGACCCCGCGGTGATCGCCCGGCTCCGGGCACTGGACCCGGCACGCACCAGCCGGAGCACCCCGCGAGACATGACCCGGCTGCTCGGCATGGTCTGGCGCGACGAGGCGGCCTCGGCCGCGTCGTGCGCCTCGATGCGCAGGCTGCTCGGCCTGCAGGTGTGGCCGCACCGGCTGGCCGCCGGATTCCCCTACGACGACGTGGCGGTCAGCGGCAAGACCGGCACGCTGCCCACGCTCCGCAACGAGGTCGGCGTGGTGGAGTATCCCGACGGCGGTCGCTACGCGGTCGCGGTCTTCACCCGCTCCTACGGCACCGCGCAGAACCAGCCCCGCGCCGACGCGGTGATCGGCACCGCGGCGCGGGCCGCCGTGGAACGGCTACGTGGGTGACCCACATCGCGAATCCCGAGGGTGTGTGGTCGCCGGGGATGACATTCCGGCGAGCCGCCGAGAGGATGGGGCCATGGTTGAGGAAGGTGCGCTGCTCTGGGAACCCGCCCCGGAGGTCGTGAGGGACGCCAAGGTCACCCGCTACATGAAGTGGCTCGGCCGGCCCGGTGACTACGAGTCCCTGTGGCAGTGGTCGGTGGACGCCCCGGCCGAGTTCTGGACGTCGGTCTGGGACTACTTCGGTGTCGTGGGTGAGCGTGGTGACGGGCCCGTCATATCCGGGACGATGCCCGGCGCCGAATGGTTCACCGGATCCACGCTGAACTACGCGGCCAACGCGCTGCGCCGGGCCGGGAACGACCCCGACCGGCTCGCGGTGGTCTTCCGCGACGAGGCGGGCGGGCGGCGGACGCTCACCCTGGGAGAGCTGGCCGAGGAGGTCGCCCGGGTCCGTACGGGCCTGGCCGGGCTGGGCGTCGGCCGGGGGGATCGGGTGGCGGCGTACGCGCCGAACATCCCCGAGACGCTGGTCGCCTTCCTCGCCACCGCCTCGCTGGGGGCGATCTGGTCCTCCTGCTCCCCGGACTTCGGCGCGCCCAGTGTGATCGACCGCTTCACCCAGATCGAGCCGAAGGTGCTCATCGCGGTCGACGGCTACGACTACAACGGCAAGCGGTTCGACCGGGCCGAGGTCGTCCGGGACATCGCCGCCAAGCTGCCGACCCTGGTCGCGCAGGTGCGGATAGCGACGCCGTACGGCCCCGGCACGCCGGGCGCCGACGGCGCGTCCGGCACCGGCAGCCCGTCCGGCGGTCCCGATGAGCCGGGCACCGAGGGCACGTCCGGCGGTTCCGGCGCGCCGGGCGCGGGGCGGGCCCCGTCGGAGGGCGGCACCACCATCCTCGGCTGGGCGGACCTGCGCGACTCCGCCGGGCCGCTGGCCTTCGAGCCGGTGCCCTTCGGCCACCCGCTCTGGATCGTCTACTCCTCCGGCACCACCGGGCTGCCCAAGCCGATCGTGCACGGCCACGGCGGCGTGGTGCTGGAGCACCTCAAGGCGCTCTCCTTCCACCAGGACCTGGGCGAGGACGACGTCTTCTTCTGGTACACCACCACCGGCTGGATGATGTGGAACTACCTCATCGGCGGCCTGCTGGTCGGCTCGACGGTGGTCCTCTACGACGGGGCGGCCACCTATCCGGGCACCGACGCGCTGTGGCGGCTGGCCGCCGAGGAGGGGGTCACCTACTTCGGCACCGGCGCGCCGTACCTGGTCGCCTCCATGAAGGCGGGCCTGCGGCCCGCCGGGCTCACGGCGCTGCGCGGCCTGGGCTCCACCGGCTCGCCGCTGCCGCCCGAGGGGTTCGCCTGGGTGCACGACGCGCTGCCGGAGGTCCAGCTCGGCTCGTTCTCCGGCGGCACCGACGTCTGCACCGGCTTCGTCGGCGCGGTGCCGCTGCTGCCGGTCCGGGCGGGGGTCATCCCGTGCCGCTGCCTGGGGGCCAGGGTCGAGTCCTTCGATTCGTCGGGCGCGCCGGTGGTCGGTGAGGTCGGTGAGCTGGTGCTGACCGCGCCGATGCCGTCGATGCCGGTCATGTTCTGGAACGACGCCGACGGGTCGAGATACCGGGAGAGCTACTTCGCCGACTACCCGGGCGTCTGGCGGCACGGCGACTGGATCAAGATCCTCCCCGACGGCGGCTGCGTGATCTACGGCCGTTCCGACTCCACCCTCAACCGGGGGGGCGTCCGGATGGGCACCAGCGAGTTCTACCGCGTGGTGGAGCGCTTCGACGAGATCGCCGACAGCCTGGTGATCGACACCGGCCAGCTCGGCCAGGAGGGCCGCCTGCTGCTCTACGTCACCATGGCCGAAGGGGCCGCCCTGTCCGACGCGCTGGTCACGGACCTGCGCGCGGCCCTCAGGGACGCGCTGTCCCCCCGGCACGTGCCGAACGAGATCATCGAGGTCCCCGGGATCCCGCGCACGCTCAGCGGCAAGAAGCTGGAGGTCCCCGTCCGCAAGATCCTCCTCGGCGTCCCCCCGGAGAAGGCCGCCAACCTCGACGCCATGGCCAACCCGGAGGTCCTGTCCTACTTCGCGCCGGTGAAGGACTGACGCGGGGGCACCGCGGACGCCTCGGCCCGCCGAGGCGTCCGCGGTGCCGGAGAGCGGCGGGCGGGGTCCGGGGCAGTGGATCTCCGGCCCCGCCGGAACGGCCCGGCCGTCGCGGGACAGGCGTGACCGGTGTCTCCGCCCGGCGATCTACGTGATCTCCAGGGCTGTCCCGGATCTCCAGGACTGTCCTGAGGGGGACATCCGTCCCGGGGGACGCGGACACCGGCTCATGCGGCCCGGGACACGTTCCGGGTTCGGTGAACAGATGCTGAAAAATCCTGATTCGTTCCGCCGGATCGTCGCCGGGGTCGCGCTGCTCGCCTGGCCGGTGCTGGAGTTCCTGGCCTTTCTGACCTCGCCCCCGGGCGCCGAGCACGACCCCGCCGTCTTCCGCGAGCACCCGGCCCTCGTCCAGGTCAGTGGCCTGCTCTACCTCTGGACGGCGCTCGCCCTCATCCCGGTGGTGCTCGGCCTGGCCCACCTGCTGCGCCATCGGGCCCCGGTGACGGGCAACATCGGCGCCGCGCTCGGCCTGGTCGGCGCCGGACACGCGCTGACGCTCTTCACCACCGACTTCTACGACCTGGCCCTCGCCCAGACCCTGCCCGACGCGCAGGCGGAGGCGGTCACCGCGCGGGCCGGCGAGCTGCCGGGCTTCCTGTACGGCATGCTGCTGCCGGGGTTCCTGGCCCACGTCGGGCTGCTGACCCTGCTCGTGGGGCTCGTCGTGACCGGGGTGGCCCCCTGGTGGGTGCCCCTGGCGGCCCTCGCGGGGACGGTGGTGCCGTTCGTGACGATGGACCAGCCGCCCGCCGTGCAGTCCACGGGCGCGCTGCTCCACCTGGCCGCCTACGGCTGGATCGCGCTCCACGTGCTGCGGATGCCGGACGCCGGCTGGCGGGCGGGCCTCACAGCCCCGCCTCCCTCGCACGCATGATCGCGTGAGCCCGGTCGGCCACCTGAAGCTTGGAGAACACCGCCGAGACGTGGTTGCGCACGGTCTTCTGGCTCAGCCCGAGCCTGGCGGCGATCTGCGGGTTCGTCAGGTGCTCGGCCACCAGGCCGAGGATCTCCCGCTCCCGCCGGGTCAGCTCGGGCAGCGCCGGCTCGCTCCGCTCCCGCTCGGTGAAGTAGCCCGTCAGCCGGGCGGCGATCGCCGGGCCGAAGATGGCCTCCCCCTCGGCCACCGCCTGCACCGAGCGGACCAGCTCCGCCTTGCGGGCGCCCTTGAGGACGTAGCCGCGGGCCCCGGCCCGCATGGCGGCGAACACCGAGTCGTCGTCGTCCGACATGCTGAGCACGATCACCCGGATGTGCGGGTGATCGTGGACGAGCCGCTCGGTCGCCGCGATCCCGCCCATGCCGGGCATCGCCAGGTCCATCAGGACCACGTCCGGCTGCGCCCGCCCGACCAGGGCCAGTGCCTGCTCCCCGTTCGCGGCCTCGTCGACGACCTCGATCCCCTCGGCCGCCGCCAGCAGGGCGCGCAGCCCCGCGCGGAACCCGGGGTGGTCGTCAACCAGCAAGATCCGGACCACAGGCGTCCTCTCCCTCGTGCGCCGGCAGCGTGACCCTGACCAGGGTCCCGCCCTCCGGGCGTTCCTCGACCGTGCACGTTCCGCCCAGTTCCAGGGCCCGCTCGCGCATCGACGCCAGCCCGACCCCGGTACGGCCGGAGCCCGGCCCGTCCGGCCGCGTCCCGCCGCCCCCGGACGGCCCGATCCCGCCGCCGTCGTCGGACACCTCAAGCCTGAGCGTGCCGCGGGCCACCTCGACCCGCAGTTCCGCGCCGGTCGCGGCCGCGTGCCTGCGCACGTTGGCCAGCGCCTCGGCGGCGATGCGGTAGGCGGCCACCTCCGTGGCCGCCGGCAGCGGCGGCAGGCCGTCCGGAGCGTGCACGGTGACGCGCAGGCCGGGCGGCTGCCGGGTGGCGTGGGCGCGGAGCGCGCCGAGCAGCCCGAGGGAGTCGAGCGCGGGCGGGCGCAGCCCGTCCACCAGGGTCCGCACGTCGGTCACCGCCGCCTCGGCGTCGCCGACGATGTCGGCCAGCAGCCGCCGCGCGTGCTCCTCCTCGACCAGGTCGTGCACGGCCTCGGCCCGCATGGTCAGCGCGGCAAGCGTGGGGCCGAGCCCGTCGTGCAGGTCGCGCCGGAGGCGACGGCGTTCCTCCTCGCGCGCCATCACCAGCCGCTCGCGCGAGCGCCGCAGGTCGGCGGAGAGCCGTACGGCGTGCACGGCCACCGCCACCTGCCTGGCCAGGTCGGTGAGGACGCGCATGTCGCGGGGGCCGAACCCGCTCTCTCCCGGCCGGGGCGACAGGATGAGGTCTCCGACCCGTTCCCCGCTGTGCGTCAGCGGCAGCCGTACCGGATCGCCGACGGCCGCGCCGAAGGCGTGCCGCGAGCCCGCGGCCGTCTCCACCGCCGCGTACGGCAGGCGCAGGGCCTCGGCCACCGACCGCGCGACCCCGGCCAGCACGGTGCCGGGCTCGCCGGTGTTCTCCAGCCGGCGGCCCAGGCGGGTGAGCGCCGCGTAGGGGTCGTCCCGCTCGCCGTACGTCAGCAGGTTGACCCAGCTCTGCAGGCGTTCCCGCAGCGGCGCGAAGACGAGCGCCACGAGCCCGGCGGCCAGCACGGAGACCGGCAGGTCCCCGCCGGGGAAGATCGCGCCGAGATAGCCCACCACGGCCACGTAGCCGCCGGTCACGCAGCCCGACAGCAGCGCGTAGACCAGCGTGCGGTTGATCACCAGGTCGATGTCGAAGAGCCGGTGGCGCAGGATCGCGACGCAGATGGCGGCGGGCACGAGGGCCGTGCCCAGGGCGCCGGGCAGCTCCCACAGGGAGCTGGTGACCGGCCAGATCGTGTCCGGGAACCCGTCGGTCAGCCCGGCCGCCAGCCGGGCCGCGACGACGAGCACCAGGAGCCCGACCACGTAGGCCAGCCACTTGATCTGGCGGCGTTCCGGCTCGCCGCTCCGCAGGGCCCTGACGAGCAGGTCGATCCCTCCGGCGACGAAGACCACCGCCATGAGAGCCGTCATCGCGGTCTCCATCGCCGGCGCCACCCGGGCCAGCCCCGCGACCCCGAGCGGGTTGACCACGCCGGTGTCCGTGCCGACCTGGTGGTTCTCCCCGGGCCGCAGCGCGCTCACCGCCATGGTCAGCACCGCGGCGACGGCCACCGCGCGGACCGGAGGACGCAGCCGGGGGGAGGAGAGCCGCCCGCTGGGGAAGATCAGCGGGATGAGGGCGAGCGACAGGTTCGCGGGCACCCAGAGCCAGGTCTGCGGCCACGCCAGGGCCTGGGCGAGCGGCAGTCCGGGGCGGGTGACCAGGCCGAAGATGGCGTACTGGCCGCAGGCCTCCATGAGCGCGAAGCAGAACCCGCTCAGCGCCAGCAGCCGGCCCACCGCATGCTCCGGCCGGCGCGAGCCGATCAGGCCGCCCGCCAGCGCGGAGGCCACCACGAACAGCAGGTGGCTGAGCGTCCGGGGATCGGTCCCGTCGAGCACGGCCAGGACGACGGACAGGGCCACCAGGAGCAGGGTCACAGCGCAGCACGGCCACGCGATGCGCGCCGCTGTCGTCACTGTCCCTCCCGAGCCGGTCGCCCCACCGTACAAGCGCCTCCGCCCGGAAAAGGAGGGACGGTGTCCCGGGACCCGCACGGGCGGAGCGGCGCCCAACCGGTCTCAGATCCCCTGCCCGGACGGTCTCAGGTCTCCCGCCCAACCGGTCTCAGATCCCCTGCCCGGACCGGTCTCAGATCTCCCGCCCAACCGGTCTCAGATCCCCTGGGGGAGGCGGAAGAGGCGGCCCGGGTCGTGGGCGGCCTTGACGCGGGCGAGCCGCTCGGCGTTCGCGCCGTAGTAGGCCGATCGCCAGCCGCGGAGCTCGGCGTCGACGTAGTTCACGTAGGCGTGGTCGCCGAAGTGGGGACGCATGCTGGCGTGCGCGGTCCTGGCCCAGCTCGCCGCCCCGGCGCGGTGGGCGTAGTACTGCACGCTGTAGAGGGCGGCCCGGTGCGGGAAGGCGGTGGCCTCCGGGCGGACCCGGCCGACGGCGCCGCCGAGGGCGTCCAGGAGCACGGTGTGGTTGCCCGGCCGGGCGACCTCGGCGACCAGAGCCCTGGCGCCGGCCTCCGACAGCGGGCGGTAGGCCATGTGCGACTTCGCGGTGAAGTTGTCCCGCGAGAGCCTGCCGTCGCGGGTCTGGCCGGGCAGGGAACCGCCCCGGTGGCACTGGGAGACCGACAGGGTGGAGCAGCCCGCCATGATCATCATGGCATGGCGGTAGGAGGTCTGCCGGACGTAGCTGGAGGAGACCGCGCCGATCCGGTCGGCCAGCCGGTCCAGCAGCCGCTCGCAGCCCGCCCTGTCCCCCAGGTAGAGGCCGCCGATCTGCACGTCCGTCCCGCCGTCGCGGCTCAGATGCATCGTGGACCACAGCTCGTCGGGCGTGGAGGGAACCCACGCCTGCCACGCCCGGAGCGCCTTGGCGGCCCTGGCCCACGGCCAGTGCAGGAAGAACACCGTCACCTCACGCGTGCGGTGGGTCCGGAAGCCGAAGGAGACCGCCACGCCGAGGTTGCCGCCGCCCCCGCCGCGCGAGGCCCAGTAGAGGTCGGCGTTGTGGTCGGCGTCGCAGGTCAGCAGCCGGCCGTCGGCCGTGACGATCTGGACGGACTCCATCACGTCGCAGGTCAGGCCGTACTTCCTGGAGACCACGCCGATCCCGCCGCCCAGGGCCAGCCCGCTCACCCCGACCGTGGGGCAGGTGCCCGCCGGGATGCTGACCCCGCTCGCGCCCAGCCTCTCGTAGACGTCGACGAGCTTGGCGCCCGCCCCGACGGTCGCCCGGCCGGACGCGTGGCTGACCTTGTCCATCGGGGAGACGTCGATGACCAGGCCGGTGCCGGTGGACCATCCGGCGTAGGAGTGCCCGCCCGACCGTACGGCCAGCGGCACGTTCGTCCGCCGGGCGAAGCCGACGCACTCGGCCACGTCGGAGGGGGTGGCGCAGTAGGCCACGCCCGCGGGCCGTACCCCGTCGAAGGAGGGGTTGAACAGGCGGCGGGCCGTGTCGTAGGAGGCGTCGCCCGGCCTGATGAGCCTGCCGTCCAGCCCTCCCGCCAGAGCGTTCCAATCCGATCGGGAGGGACCTGCCGACGCGGACATCCCGGCTCCCAGGGTCAGGGCGGCCATGCCGCCGATCCGAAGAAATGTCCGTCTGTCCGGAGCGGGCCGCATGATCGTCTCCCCGAGGGTTGCCGTTTTCCTGCCCGTTGAGACGGTCGCCTGGCCCGCCTGGTTGGTCACATTCGCATCACATCGACCGCACCCGCCGCGGACCCCTACGATTGGCGGTGGGGAGGAGATCCTCCCTTCCGGGAGCCGGGTGCGACGCCATGGCCGCCGGGCACCGCCGACGGGGACCTTTCGATCTCCTCAGCGGCGGCAGGGCTGCCACGTTGACGTTTTACGGCTTTTCGGGTGGTATTCAGGAGCGGCGGCATGTTCCGGTCAACGGGGATCGGGGCAGGTGGCCGCTGGAGGTGTTGTGCCGCGGGCCATGTCCGGTGAGCGGAGTGACGTGAGCTGTCTGGACCGTCCGAGGGGCGCCGGTGTGACCGGACTCGCCTGGCGCCGTCGCCGCTCTTCCGAGCCCACCCTGTGGGATGCTGGCCTCACCGCCCTCTCCCAGCGAGGATTCGCCGTCTCCGACCAGGAGACCTCCGGTTCTCCGCTGACGGTGGCGAGGGACCGCGGGTCACATGAAGACCCGCGGCGACTGGCCGAGGACCGGCTCACCCATGACGAGACCGCCGCCCCGCCGCGGACGTGTCCGCGGTCGGCGGCCGAGCCGTGGATCGCGACGGAGCCGGGGCCGTCGTGCCCCGGAAGGCGCCCGCGCCCGCATTACCTCCCCCTTATGTGGGAACTACGGACTTGGTCCTAGATCCCTAATCAAATGTGGAAAAACCCCTCACAAAGGAGTGAGAGCGACATGCCGCTCGACGAGGCCAAGGACGAGCTGCTGAGGAGTGCCGCCGAGATGTGCGCGCACACACCGGGCAGTGACCACGTGGGTGCTGAGGAGGCGCTCGCCTACCTCAGGCTCTACTACCGGCATGTCGCGACAGAAGACCTGCTGAGCCGGAACCCGGTCGACGTGTACGGCCCGGCGATGGCCCAGCGTCAGCTCGCGGAGAGGCGCCCCCAGGGCCGCGCCATGGTGCGGGCCTACACCCCGAGCCTGGAGGAGCACGGCTGGGACCCCGGCTGCTCGGTCGTCGAGGTGGTCACCGACGACATGCCCTTCCTCGTCGACTCGGTGACGATGGAGCTCGACCGGCACCAGATCGGCACCCAGCTCGTCGTCCACCCGCAGATGAGGGTGCGCAGGGACATGACGGGCAAGCTGCTCGGCCGGGAGCAGGACGACGTCACCGGGCAGACACTCGTCGAGTCCTGGATGCACTTCGAGATCGACAGGCAGGCCGACCCGGCCACGCTCAAGGAGCTCGAAACCGACCTGCAGCGCGTCCTGGAGGACGTGCGCTACGCCGTCGAGGACTTCGTCAAGATGCGGGCCCTCGCCGTGCAGACCGCCGAGGACGTGTCGGTCAACCCGCCGCCGCTGGACCTGGCGGGGGTCGAGGACAGCCTGGAGCTGATGCGCTGGCTGGCCGACGGGCACTTCACCTTCCTCGGCTACCGCGAATACCGCCTGGAGGAGACCCCGGAGGGCGACACGCTGCGCCCGGTGGCCGGGACCGGGCTGGGCATCCTCCGCCACGACAAGGCGGGCTCCGACAGCTTCGCCGCCCTCTCCCCGGAGCTGCGGGCCAAGGCCCGGGAGAAGCAGCAGATGCTGATCATCACCAAGGCCAACACCCGCGCCACCGTCCACCGCCCCGCCTACCTCGACTACGTGGGCGTGAAGCTCTTCGACGCCTCCGGCGAGGTCATCGGCGAGCGGCGCTTCCTGGGCCTGTTCACCCACGTGGCCTACAGCGAGTCGATCTCCCGCATCCCGGTGCTCCGGCGCAAGCTGGCCGAGGTCCTCGACCTGGCCGGGTTCGCCCCCGACAGCCACGACGGCAAGGACCTCATCGAGATCCTGGAGACCTTTCCCCGCGACGAGCTCTTCCAGACCCCGGTGGAGCAGCTCCTGCCGATCGCGCTCGGCGTGCTCAGGCTCCGCGAGCGCAAGCAGGTCAAGGTCTTCCTCCGCCCGGACGACTACGGCCGCTACATCTCCTGCCTGATCTACCTCCCGCGTGACCGCTACACCACGAAGATCCGCGTCAAGATGCAGGAGATCCTGCTCAAGGTGGTCGGTGGCACCTCCTTCGACTACAGCGCGATGATCGGCGAGTCGGCCCTCGCCCGGCTGCACGTGGTCGTGCGCGGCGAGCGGGGCAGGCCGCTGAACGCCGAGGCGGTCAACGTGGAGGAGCTGGAGGCCAAGCTGGCCGCCGCCACCCGCTCCTGGGAGGACGACCTGGCCACCGCCATCGCCGAGCTGAGCTCGGAGGAGGAGACGCCCGGCCTGGTCCGCCGCTACGCCTCGGCGTTCCCCGAGGGCTACAAGGCCGACTTCCCCGCCCGGATGGCGGTCGCCGACCTGCGCCGCCTGGAGGCGCTCGCCGTCTCCTCCGACGAGATCGGGATGAACCTCTACGAGCCCTACGACGCCGCCGAGGGCGAGCGCCGGTTCAAGCTCTACCGGATCGGCGCCGCCATCTCCCTGTCGCACGTGCTGCCGCTGCTCCAGCGGATGGGCGTCGAGGTGGTCGACGAGCGGCCGTACGAGATCAACCGCGACGGCGACGCGCAGACCAAGGACGCCTGGATCTACGACTTCGGCCTGCGCTACACCCCCTCGTCGGAGGTGGACAGGGACGAGTTCAAGCGGCTGTTCCAGGACGCGTTCGGCGCGCTGTGGCGGGGCCGGGTGGAGAGCGACGGCTTCAACGCGCTCGTCCTGGCCGCCGGGCTGACCTGGGAGCAGGCCGAGACCCTGCGGATCTACGCCAAGTATCTGCGCCAGGCCGGGACCACGTTCAGCCAGGACTACATCGAGCGGGTGCTGCTCGGCAACGTACGGCTCGCGCGGCTGCTGGTGCGGCTGTTCGAGGCCAGGCTCGACCCCCGGCGCTCGGAGGAGGTCCGGTCGGACCTGGGCGAGGCGCTGAACGAGGAGATCCTCGGCGCCCTGGACGACGTGGCCTCCCTGGACGAGGACCGCATCCTGCGGGCCTACCTGGAGATGATCAATGCCACGCTGCGGACGAACTACTTCCAGACCGTGGACGGCGAGCGCAAGCCGTACATCAGCCTGAAGTTCGACTCGCCGTCGATCAGCGTGCTGCCGCTGCCCCGGCCGAAGTTCGAGGTCTTCGTCTACTCGCCCCGGGTCGAGGGCGTGCACCTGCGCTTCGGCAAGGTCGCGCGAGGCGGCCTGCGCTGGTCGGACCGGATGGAGGACTTCCGCACCGAGGTCCTCGGCCTGGTGAAGGCGCAGATGGTGAAGAACACCGTCATCGTCCCCACCGGGTCCAAGGGCGGCTTCGTGGTGAAGAACCCGCCGAAGTCGGGCGCCCGGGAGGACGTGCTGGCCGAGGGCGTCGCCTGCTACCGGATGTTCATCTCCGGCCTGCTGGACATCACCGACAACCTCGTCGACGGCCAGGTGGTCCCGCCCGCCGACGTGGTCAGGCACGACGAGGACGACACCTACCTGGTGGTCGCCGCCGACAAGGGCACCGCGACGTTCTCCGACATCGCCAACGCGGTGGCCAAGGAGTACGGCTTCTGGCTGGGGGACGCCTTCGCCTCCGGCGGCTCGGTCGGCTACGACCACAAGGCCATGGGCATCACCGCGCGCGGCGCCTGGGAGTCGGTCAAATACCACTTCCGCACGGCCGGCGTCGACATCCAGACCACCGACTTCACCGTGGCCGGTGTCGGCGACATGTCCGGTGACGTGTTCGGCAACGGGATGCTGCTCTCCCAGCACATCCGGCTGGTCGCCGCCTTCGACCACCGGCACATCTTCGTCGACCCCGCCCCGGACGCCGCGCGCAGCTACGCCGAGCGGGCCAGGCTGTTCGCGCTGCCGCGCAGCTCGTGGGCCGACTACGACGCCTCGCTCATCGCGCAGGGCGGCGGCGTCTGGCCGCGCACGGCCAAGTCCGTCCCGGTCTCCCCGCAGATGCGCACCGCGCTCGGCATCGCCGACGGGGTGACCTCGCTGGCCCCCAACGACCTGATCAGCGCCATCCTGCGGGCCCCGGTGGACCTGCTCTGGAACGGCGGCATCGGCACCTACGCCAAGGCGTCGGGCGAGTCGCACGCCGACGTCGGGGACAAGGCCAACGACGGCCTGCGGGTCAACGCCTCCGAGCTGCGCTGCAAGGTGATCGGCGAGGGCGGCAACCTGGGCTTCACCCAGCTCGCCCGGATCGAGTTCGCGCTCAACGGCGGGCTCGTCAACACCGACTTCATCGACAACTCCGCGGGCGTGGACACCTCCGACCACGAGGTGAACATCAAGGTCCTGCTGGACCGGGCGGTCCGTGACGGGGAGCTCACCGACAAGCAGCGCAACCAGCTCTTCCTCGACATGACCGACGAGGTCGCCGACCTGGTCCTGCGGGACAACTACGACCAGAACGTGGTGCTGGCCGCCGCCCGCGCGCAGGCGACGGAGATGCTGCACATCCACTCCCGCCAGCTCCGCAAGCTGGAGCGGGCCGGGCTGGTCAACCGCGAGCTGGAGTACCTGCCGTCGGACAAGACGCTCGCCGAGCGGCGCCAGGCCGGACTCGGGCTGACCGCGCCGGAGTTCTCGGTGCTGCTGGCCTACACCAAGCTGGTGGTGGACGCCGAGATCCTCGGCTCCGACCTGCCCGACGACCCCTACCTGGCCTCCTGGCTGGTGTCCTACTTCCCGACGGCGCTGCGCGAGCGCTTCCGCGACTACATGGACGCCCACCCGCTCCGCCGGGAGATCATCACCACCGGCGTGGTGAACGACCTGGTCAACTCCAGCGGGACCACCTTCATGTTCCGTCTCGGCGAGGAGAGCGGCGCCTCCACCCCGGACATCGCCCGCGCCTACCTCGTCACGCGCGAGGTCTTCGACCTGGCCAGCTTCTGGCGGCAGATCGAGGAGCTGGACAACAAGGTGGACACCTCCACCCAGATCGCGATGGAGCTGGAGGCCCGCAAGCTGGCCGAGCGCGGCACCCGGTGGCTGCTCGGCAACCGCCGCGCGCCGCTGGACCTGGCCTCCACGGTGAACTTCTTCGCCAAGGGCATGAACGGGCTGCTGGCGCACCTGCCCAAGCTGCTGACCGGCTCCGACCTGGCGGCGTTCGAGGAGCGGCGTGACAGCTTCGCCGCCCGGGGCGTGTCACCGGAGCTGGCCGAGCGGGTCGCCGCGATGGTCCCGGCCTACTCCACCTTCGACCTGGTGGAGGCGGCCGTGCACACCGGCAGGCCGGTGAACGAGGTGGCCGAGGTCTACTTCGACCTGGCCGACCGGCTCCAGCTCTCCGGGCTGCGCGAGCGCATCATCGCGCTGCCCAGGGACAACCGGTGGAACTCCATGGCACGGGCCGCGCTCCGCGACGACCTCTACGCCGCGCACGCCACTCTCACCCGTGACGTCCTGGCGCACAGCGAGCCCGGACTGTCGCCGGAGGAGCGCCTGGCGCGCTGGACCGAGGCCAACTCGGCGGCGATGGCGCGGGCCCGGCAGACCCTGTCGGAGATCTGGGAGAGCGACAACTTCGACCTCGCCACGCTGTCGGTGGCGCTGCGCGCGATCCGCACGCTGGTGGCCGCCACCAACCTGCCGCGCAGCGAGGCCTGACCGCCCGCCGGCGACCCGGCCCCCGACCCGGGGGCCGGGTCTTCCGGCGCGCCCAGGGGCCGAGGCTCCCGGGGACGTCAGGGGCAGGGTCTCCGGGGAGCGGCTCCCGGTCTCCCGAGGAGCCGGGGCCGGATGTCCAGGGGGCCCGGGGCCGGGGGCTCCGGGGACCGGAGCTCCGAAGGACCGGGTCTTCCGAGGGAGCCTCCCCGCTGGGGAGCCTCAGGAGACGAACACCTTGGTGATGCCGCCCAGATAGCCGATGATCTTCGCCGGCCTGCCGCTGTTCTTGGCCGGGACGGTGCTCACGTACTGCTGCAGCTCCACGGTGCGCAGCTCCTTGGGGGCGCGGCGCTCCTTGACCAGCCGCTTGGCGTCCGGCGGCACCAGGATCTCCGCGCAGGGCTCCACCTTGGAGGTCACGGTGGTGGTCCTGACCAGCGAGTAGGTGACCAGGGCGCCGCCGCCGACGGTGCGCAGCGCGTACACCGGGTAGTTGCTCGCGGCGAAGATCGAGTCGTAGCCCAGGCAGTCTTCCTTCTTGTAGTCCAGCCGGTTGGCCGCGATCTCGTCGGCGTAGCCGGTGGTGTGCGGGCCCGCCTCGATCAGCCCGGCGGTGAACCCCTCGGTGCCCTCCTCGGCGGAGGTCGCGTGGAGCGGGGCCATGAGCCGGGGACTGATCTCGACGCTCGTGTCCTCGTAGTCCAGCGCGGTGGCGTAGCCCTCCGCGTCCTTGGCGACCTCCGGTATCCGCGTGCCGGGCGCCAGCAGCGAGGCGGAGCTGAGGGTCCACCGCTCCCCGGCGTACTTGATCAAGGTCAGTACGGCGGGGCGCACCTCGCCCGCCGGATCCGTGCGGTTCACGACCGCGGCGAACCAGAAAGGGCTCCGCTGCGCCCGGGGGACCAGCAGCTGCGGCCTGCCCCAGGTGTAGTGCGGGGGAGAGGTGCCCGCCGGGCCGTTGAGGGCGACCTGGGCGAGGGCCGCCTGCCCGTCGTCGGTCTGCTCCAGCATGTTCCTGTCGTCGGCGTCCTGGCGCGGCGTGGCGCGGCTCAGCACCTCCTGCGCGCCCAGGAAACCTGCCAGCTCCTTCTCCGCCTCCGCGAGCGTGACCCGGGGCGCGGGCAGGGCGGCGGGGGTGAGGGAGGAGCCGGTCGCCGGACGGCCCTTCCCCGCGGGGGCGCCGGAGCCCGAGCACGCGGCGGTCGCGGTCACCAGGGCGAGGGCGAGCACGAGCAGATCCCGTCGCCCACGTTCTCGCACGTCCGCCTCCCGATGGTCCCCTCGCGGGCCCATGCTAGCCATGGCGGGGGCGCGAGCCGTACACAACGGGGTTCGGCGGTCGCGTACCCTTTACAGACGTGGCACTCATCGATCCGGCAGAAGAGATCACCGAGCTTACCGGCACACTGAACAGCATTCAGGACGTGCTCGACCTCGACGCGATACGCAAGCAGCTCGAGGAGCTCGGGGAGCAGGCCGCCGCGCCCGACCTGTGGAACGACCAGGAGCACGCCCAGAAGGTCACCAGCAAGCTCTCCTACCTGCAGGGCGAGGTCAACAGGGTCGAGTCCCTGGGGCAGCGCCTGGAGGACCTGACCGTCCTGTACGAGCTCGCCGCGGCCGAGGACGACGAGGAGACCCGCGAGGAGGCCGACCGCGAGCTGGCCTCCCTGAAGAGCGACATCGGCGCCCTTGAGGTCCGCACCCTGCTCTCCGGCGAGTACGACGCGCGTGAGGCGGTCGTCACGATCAACTCCCAGGCCGGTGGCGTGGACGCCGCCGACTGGGCGCAGATGCTGCTGCGGATGTACATCCGGTGGGCCGAGCGCAAGGGCTATCCGACGGAGGTCTACGAGACCTCCTACGCCGAGGAGGCCGGGATCAAGTCGGCGACCTTCACGGTGAAGGCCCCCTACGCCTACGGCACGCTCCGCGGCGAGCACGGCACGCACCGGCTGGTCCGCATCAGCCCGTTCGACAACCAGGGCCGCCGCCAGACCTCCTTCGCGGGCGTCGACGTGGTGCCGGTCGTCGAGACGACCGACCACATCGACATCAACGAGGACGACCTGCGCGTCGACGTCTACCGGTCCTCCGGCCCCGGCGGCCAGGGTGTCAACACCACCGACTCCGCCGTCCGCCTGACCCACCTGCCCACCGGCATCGTGGTCTCCTGCCAGAACGAGCGCTCCCAGCTCCAGAACAAGGCGACCGCGATGGCGGTCCTGCAGTCCAAGCTGCTGGAGCGCAAGCGGCAGGAGGAGGCCGCGGCGCTGAACGAGATCCGGGGCGAGGCCACCACCTCGTGGGGCACCCAGATCCGCAACTACGTGCTGCACCCGTACCAGATCGTCAAGGACCTGCGGACCGGCACCGAGGCGGGAAACCCGAGCTCGGTGCTCGACGGCGACCTCGACGAGTTCATCGAGTCCGAGATCCGGTGGACCCGCCGCCAGGAGTCGGGCGTCGACCAGTAGCCGGCCGCCGGGGCCTGCCCGGTGCGGTGAGGGCCGGCCGGTTCGGTGAGGGGGCACCCCGGGTGCGTGAGGTGCCCTGGGGGCGTCTCAGGCGCCCCGTGAGGCGCCTCAGGCGCCCGAGAGGTGCTTGAGGGCGAGGGTGAGGAAGAACAGCGCGATCAGCGCCAGGGAGACGAGCGCGGGGGTCATCCCGCCCAGTCCGTGATGGTGCATCCGCTCGCGGTTGGCGCGGCACAGCGGGCAGCGGCCCTCCGCCACAGGGTGGGCGCACCCCGCGCAGACCAGGTCCTCACAGCTCATGATGTCCTCCCTCTCCGAGGTAAGAACTACTTTATGTGGTCGTTACCGGGCGCCGAATCGTTTTGTTTCCGTTATGGACTTTCCATGCCAGTCTTCCCCCTAGACTGGGCTCCGGCCAACCGGAACGTCGATCAAGAGTAAAGACCGGCGCCCCCCGGCCGGCGAGAGGCGGAAGTGGACCTCTGCCACTCCCGCGACCGTCCTAACCCCTAGACTGGCATGCCGTGATGCGCCCGTGATCCATTTTGATAATGTCACCAAGGTCTACGCGAACCAGAACCGGCCCGCGTTGGACCACGTCAGCGTCGATGTCGACAAGGGCGAGTTCGTGTTCCTCGTCGGCCCTTCGGGGTCCGGGAAGTCGACCTTTCTGCGCCTGGTCCTGAAGGAGGAGCGCCCCAACTCCGGAGCGATCCATGTGGCCGGCAAGGACCTCGCCCGACTGTCCAACTTCAAGATCCCGCACCTGCGCCGCCGGATCGGCTGCGTCTTCCAGGACTTCCGGCTCCTGCCGAACAAGAACGTCTACGAGAACGTCGCGTTCGCCCTGGAGGTCATCGGCAAGCCGCGCCGGTTCATCCGCAAGGTCGTGCCCGAGGTCGTCGAGCTCGTCGGCCTGGAAGGCAAGGCCCACCGGATGCCCGACGAGCTGTCCGGTGGCGAGCAGCAGCGGGTCGCGATGGCCCGAGCCTTCGTCAACCGGCCTATGATCCTGCTTGCCGACGAGCCGACCGGAAACATCGACCCGGCGACGAGCATCGGCATCATGAAGGTGCTCGACCGGATCAACCGGACCGGTACCACGGTCGTCATGGCCACGCACGACGCGGCCATCGTCGACTCCATGCGCAAGCGCGTAGTGGAACTGGAGGACGGCAAGATCGTCCGTGACCAGTCGCGTGGCGTGTACGGCCAGGCGTACTGAGACCAGGACCAGAAGAGCGACAGGAAGAGCATGCGGGCAAACTTCATCTTCTCCGAGGTCTGGATTGGCCTCCGCCGTAACCTCACGATGACCATCGCCGTCATCGTGACCGTGGCCATCGGCATGGCGCTGCTGGGTGTGGGTCTGATGATCAACTCTCAGATCTCCGGCATGAAGGACTTCTGGTCGGACAAGGTCGAGGTCTCGGTCTTCCTGTGCAAGAAGAACGACCCCTTCCCGCAGTGCAAGGGCAGCGGCGGAGTGAACGCGCAGGAGCAGACCGCGCTCAAGACGCAGATCGAGTCCCTGCCGCAGGTGCAGAGCGTGGAGTTCGAGGACGCGGCGAAGGCCTACGCGAACTTCCGCGCGCAGAACGCCAGCAACACCGTGATGCTCTCCGCGATCCAGGTCGGGGACATGCCGGAGTCGTTCCGGGTCAAGCTCAAGGACCCCGACACCTACGGGGCGGTGATCGACTCGCTCAAGGGCGCCGCGGGGGTCTCCAACGTGGTCAACCAGAAGGCGATCCTGGAGAAGTTCTTCGGGTTGCTGGAGAGCCTCCGCTGGGCCGCCCTGGTGGTCGCGATCATCCTGGTCTTCGCGGCCGCCCTGCTGATCGGCAACACGGTCCGCCTCTCCGCCTACAACCGCAGGCGTGAGACCGGGATCATGCGGCTGGTCGGCGCCTCCAACCTCTACATCCAGCTCCCGTTCGTGATGGAGGGGGTCATCGCCGGCCTGCTCGGCGGTGTGGTGGCCGCGCTGATGCTGATCGTCAGCAAGGTGTTCCTCTTCGACCAGGTGCAGGCGTACCTGGCCAACACCCCGCTCACGTGGGAGACCGTCGCCTGGGTGATCACCCTTACGATGATCATCGGTGTGGTCATCTGTGTGCTCGCCTCGTTCGTCACGCTCCGCCGCTACCTGCGGGTGTGACGCGGCCGTGCTGACGGGTCGCCCGTCGGGCGCTCTCGGGCTCTCGGGCGCGGCTCGCCGCTCCGGTCCCCGGTAGGCTCGTGGGCATGCCACGTGAGACCGGGCGGAAGGTCATCGCCCAGAACAAGCGTGCCTGGCACGACTACCACATCGAGGACACCTACGAAGCTGGTCTCGTGCTACAGGGCACCGAGGTCAAGTCGCTCCGCCTTGGCCGCGCCTCCCTCCTCGACGGCTATGCGGTCATCAAGGACGGCGAGGCCTGGTTGATCAACGTCCACATCCCCGAATACACCATGGGGACGTGGACGAACCACGCGGCACGCCGCACCCGCAAGCTGCTGTTGCACCGTAAGGAGATCGACAAGCTGGTCTCCAAGACCAAGGAGGGCGGTCTCACACTGATACCGCTCGCGATCTACTTCAAGGACGGCAAGGCCAAGATCGAGATTGGTCTTGCGAAGGGCAAGAAGGACTGGGACAAGCGGCAGACGCTGGCCGAGAATCAGGCCAAGCGTGAGATGGCCCGCTCACTGAGGTACAGGAACAGGTAATTGTGACGGGGAAGGCTCGGCGGACCGTCGCCGCGGCGCTCACGCTGGCGGCGGCGGTCCCCATGCTGTCCGCGTGTTTCGAGGAGCCGTCGGCCCACGAGGCGGTGCGCGACTTCCTGGTCGGGTGGCAGACGGGCGACTACGCCGCGGCCGCCCGGCGCACCGACGGGGACCAGAAGGCGGTCCGTCAGGCCCTGGAGGACGCCAAGGTCCACCTCGACGCCGCCTCGTTCCGCTTCAAGCTCAAGGGGATCCGGAGCGCGGGAGAGCAGACCGAGGCCGACTTCGCGGCCGAGGTCGACCTGGGGGAGAACAACCCCCTCTGGGAGTACGCCGGCAAGCTCCCCCTCCACCTGGTGGACGGCCGCTGGAAGGTGCACTGGTCGCCCAGCGTGATCCACCCCCAGCTGCGCGAGGGCCAGCGGTTCGCCGTGGACGTCAAGCCGCAGGGGCGCCAGCCGATCCTCGACCGCAACAACGACCCGCTCCAGCAGGAGGCCACCCTTTACGTGGCCAACGTCATCCCGTCCCTGCTGAAGGACGAGGTTGCGGTCTGCAGGCAGCTCTCCAAGATCACCGGCTTCCCGCAGGACCGGCTGCTGAGCCGGATCCGCTCGGCGATCCCCAACGTCCAGGTCCCGCTGGTCACCTTCGGTCGCGCCAAGTACGCCCAGCTCCGTGCCCAGCTTGAGGCGATCCCGGGCCTCCAGATGACCCCGGAGTCGCTGCCGGTAGCCCCCGACTCGCCCGCCCAGATCGTCGGCGCCGTCACCGCCGTCACCCCGGAGACCGAGCAGCAGCTCGGCGGCCCCCAGCGGGCCGGAGACACGGTCGGCCGGAGCGGGCTGCAGAAGGCCTACCAGGAATACCTCACCGGCTCGACCGAGACCAGCGTGATCATCCTGGACGTCAAGACGTCGAAGACGGTCGCCGAGCTGCGCAAGTGGCGTCCGGGCCGCTCCACCTCGTCGGTGCGCACCACGCTCGACCGCCCCATGCAGAAGGCCGCCGACAGCGCCCTGCTCGGCGGCTCGCCCGCCATGCTGGTCGCGGTCCAGGCCTCCACCGGCAACGTGCTGGCCGTCGCCAGCACGAAGGAGTACCACCAGGAGCGGCACGCGCTCGCCGGGAAGTTCCACGCCGGCAGCCTCTTCTCGATCATGTCCGTCGAGGGGCTCCTCAAGGCTCAGGTGAGTCTCAAGCAGAAGCTCGCCTGCCCGGTCGACCGGACCGTCGGCGGCGCGCAGTTCCACCAGGCCGCACCGCCGGCCGGGAGCACGCTGAGCCTCCAGGGCAACTTCGCCAGCGGTTGCGTGACCGCGCTGGCCTCGCTGGCCCGCAAGATCGACGGTGCCGAGCTGGCGGCCAGCGCCGCGAGGTTCGGCATCGGCGCGCAGTGGAGCCTGCCGCTGAAGACCTTCAGCGGCAGGATGCGGCCGCTGACCAACGACGCCGCCACGGCCAAGGCCATCGCCGGGCAGAACGTCTCGGTCAGCCCGCTCTCCATGGCGCTGGTCGCCGGGGCGGTCGCGTCGGGCACCTGGCATCCGCCCGTCCTGGTCATCGAGCCGAAGACGCCGGACCCCTCGGCCGATGCCGAGCCGGCGAAGACCCCCGACGCGATCAGGATCGATGACAAGACGATCAGCGCGCTCAAGACGCTCATGCGCGCCGGAGTGACCTCCGGGTCGGCCCGCCTGGCGGCGGCTCCGGGCGACCCGGTCTCCGGCATCACCGCCTCCGCGACGCAGGGCCGCAAGCCGCTGGCCTGGTTCGTTGGCTGGCAGGAGGACGTGGCGGTGGCGGTGCTCGCCGAGAGCACCGACTCCACGGCGGGAGCGGCCATCGCCGGGCGGTTCTTCCGGGGCCTGCACGCCGGTCTGTGACCCAGTGGAATATTTCCATCACTCCGAGCAACCATCGCGTGCCCTGTCTGCGTCCTTCAAAGTGACTGGGTACCGCTTGGGGGTTGCGGCTCAGTCGTCGTGATGAGATCAGGGCCTCGTCTCGGGGGAGGCCCTGCCGTCCGGACCGGCTCGACCCTGCCGGTCGGCCCCGGGGGCGCGTGCGGCAGAGCCGCGCCCCCGGGGTTCCGGGCCCCGCGGGGCCTCCCGGGCGCGGGGAGGGCCGGCCGGACGGGAATTCAGTTGGCGTTACCCGTGTTGTAACAGGTATCTTCGGATAGCTCGGTCCCGCGGGACCGGGTTGACAACTCAACAGGGGGGTGACTGGTTTCGACTTTGACTTTGCAATTCAGGGGAAGCGGGTCGAGGACTGCGGACATAACCTCGTTAACACTGTGACCGCGACCAACAAGTGCCAATAAGACGCACTCCGAAGTCAGCCAGGGCAACCTGGCACTCGCCGCCTAAGCAGCGAGTGACTTCTGCCGGCCCGGGAGCGCCTCCGGCCCGGATCCGGCATCGCTAGGAGGCTCAACCGATCGACCCGGCCACGGGGAAGATCGGGAAATCAAACAGTGGCTGAGCCCGTCGGCGTCTTGCCTGTGTGAACGCCGGGGCTGAGAAAAACACAGCAGGCTGCACCCGGAGAAGCCCTGTCTTGGAGTTGAAGGACGCGGGTTCGATTCCCGCCACCTCCACCACCTCGGTGTCGTTCGGCCACCGGCTCACCCGAGCCGGGGCGGGCGACCCCCTGTCAGCGGCGCCCCCCTCGGGGGGACGCCGCTGTTGTCATTTCCGGCCCCCGCCTGCCCGGCCGCGGCGCATTGCGGCCGCCACCCCGCTGGTCCTCGCTCCGTGGATCACGCCCCCCGCTTCCGTCGTACGGCGTGACACCTCACCGCGGAGGGCCGAGCCCGGGGCGGGTCACCGCCGGCCCTCGGTGAACTCGCCCCTGCCGTACGCGCGGTCATAGGGATCATAAAGATCGTCGTTGACGTGGCGATCCAGGTCGGCGCGGTACTCCCGGTCGTCCAGGCGTGGCATGCCACGGGACATGGCGGCGAACTCCGCGCGGGAGACGGCGCGCCGTCTGCGACGGATGGGCACCAGATCGCCGATGTGGTCGCCGTTGCGGGTGACGGCGAATCGCTCGCCGCGTTCGAGGGCGTCCATGATCTCCGCCGAACGGTTGCGCAGATCACGCCGTGAGATCCGCGCCGGATTGACGAGCTCAGGCGTGCCCATGCGTCGACCGTACGCCCGAGGTGCTACCTGGTGCCATGAAGTAGCACATCTCTGATGGCGATATCCGGGAGCCGGATTCTCGTGCGGGTCGAGTTCCGTGCGGGATCGGATCTCTGTGCGGCTCGCACCGGAACGGAGGTCTCCGCCGTCCGGCTCGCGGGGGGTCAGGCCTCGTCCGTGTGGTCGGCGGGGGGAGCGCCGAGGGAGCGGGCGTTGTCGCGGACCTTCGCGAGGGCGGAGGCGAGGGCGCGCAGCTCGTCGCCGGTCAGGCCCTGGGTGATGTGGCGTTCGAGTGATTCCCGGTCGCCGGTGACCGGCCCCCGGAGTGCGCGCCCCCTGTCGGTGAGATAGAGCCGGACCAGGCGGTTGTCGGCGTCGTCGCGGCGCCGTACCAGCAGGTCCGAGGCGCTCATGCGGGTGGCCATCTTCACCACGGTGGGGGTGGTGACGTTCAGCAGGGCGGCGAGCTCGCCGGGCGTGCGGCCGTCCTGCTCCCACAGGGCCGCCAGGACCAGGTTCTGGCCCAGGTGGAGGCCGTGGCGGCGCATCGACTCCTCGGCGACGGCGCGCAGGGCCTTGTGGGTCATGGTCATCAGGTCCAGGATCTCGGTCACCTCCCGATGGTAACTCGTCGGCTAATGACTTGACGGCTAATGATTAGCCGGTTAGCTTTTGCCATGTCAATAGACGGCAAACGAAAGGCGATACGGTCATGAGGAAGCTCGGAAGCCTCGGCGTCGGCGCGGTCGGCCTCGGCACGATGGGCATGGGCGGCTCGTACGGCCCGGCCGACGAGAGCGAGTCCGTCCACGCGGTCCACCGGGCGCTCGACCTGGGCGTCACCCTGCTCGACACGGCCGACTTCTACGGTGGCGGGGTGAGCGAGGAGATCGTCGGCAGGGCACTGCGGGGGAGGCGGGAGCAGGCCGTGCTGGCCACCAAGACCGGAAGCGTGCGCGGTCCCGGCGGGATGAGCGTCGACGGCGGCCCCGCCCACATCCGGCGGGCGATCGACGGGTCCCTGCGGAGGCTGGGCACCGATCACGTGGATCTGTACTACCTGGCCAGGGTCGACCCCCGCGTCCCGATCGAGGAGAGCGTGGGTGCCATGGCCGAGCTGGTCGCCGCGGGCAAGGTGCGCCACCTCGGCCTGTGCGAGGCGAGCGCCGCCACGCTCCGCCGGGCCTGCGCCGTGCACCCGATAGCGGCCCTCCAGAGCGAATACTCGCTGTGGGAGAGGCACGTCGAGGCCTCGATCCTTCCCGCGCTGCGCGAGCTGGGCGTCGGCCTGGTGGCCTACCGCCCCCTGGGCAGCGGGTTCCTCGGCGGCTCCGTCACCAGCCCCGACCAGTTGCCCGAGGGGGACTTCCGGCGGGGGGACCCGCGCTTGCAGGGGGACAACCTCGTCCTCAACCGGGCCCTGGCCGGCGCGGTGGCCGAGCTCGCCGGAGCCAAGGGCGTCACGCCCGCCCAGCTCGCCCTGGCCTGGGTGCTGTCGCGAGGTGAGGACGTCGTGGCGATCCCGGGGACCAGGCGCGCCTCCCGGGTCGAGGAGAACGCGTCGGCTGCGGGTCTCGTGCTCACCCCCGGGGAGCTGGAGGCGCTGGAGGCACTGGGGACCGCCTCGGGCGACCGCTATCCGGAGTTCCTGATGCGCACCATCGACCAGACCTGACGGTGACCTCCCCCGATGGCGCGTGAGGAACACCCGGAAAATGGGAGGAACGCTGGAAAGCTACGCTAACTCCGATGAACCCTTCGGAACGGGCCGCACCAGGCGAGTCGCAGGTGATCGGCGGCTACCTGCTCCGGCGCGTGCTCGGGCGCGGCGGCATGGGCACCGTGTACCTCGCAGGCACCCCGACCGGCGGCCTGGCCGCGGTGAAGGTGATCAACCCGGAGCTGGCGCGCGACCCGGCCTTCCGGCGGCGTTTCGAGCGTGAGGTCGCCGCCGCCCGAATGGTGGCCCGATTCTGCACGGCCCCCGTGCTGGACGCCGGGATCGACGGGGACGTGGCCTACCTCGTCACCGAATACGTCAAGGGCCCCGACCTGGCGCAGGCCGTACGGGAACAGGGGCCGATGACCGGCTCCGACCTGGAGGCCCTGGCGGTCGGCATCGCGGTCGCCCTGAACGCGATCCACGGGGCGGGGGTGATCCACCGGGATCTCAAGCCGTCGAACGTGCTGCTGTCGCCGATGGGCCCACGCGTGATCGACTTCGGGATCGCGAAGCTGGTCGACGGGGACAGCCTGGTGAGCCAGGGGATCCAGGGGACACCGGCGTTCATGGCCCCAGAGCAGGTACGCGGGGAAACACCCACACCGGCCGCCGACGTCTACGCCTGGGGCGGGGTGATCGCGTTCGCGGGGACCGGGCGGCTGCCGTTCGGCGGCGGGGCGCCGGCGGAGGTCCTCTACCGGATCGTCAACGAGGGACCGCGCCTCGACGGCCTGGACGGGCGGATCCGCGGCTTCGTCGAGCGGGCCATGGCCAAGGACCCGGCCCGCCGGCCGAGCGCCCCGGAACTGCTCGGCGAGCTGGTCGGCGGCCGGCACATGACTCCGGCGACGGCCACCCAGGTGGTCGAGCGGACCTGGACCGGCCGGCCTCCGGACGCGCTCGGAGAGACCCGGCCCGGCCGGCGGGGGGACACGCCGGAGCGGTCGTGGGCGGACCGGCCGTCAGGTGTGCCGGAGCGGTCGTGGGCGGACCGGTTGGAAGGCGCGGCCGGACGGCCCGGAGCGGATGCGGCCGGAGCAGGCTGGTCGCAAGATGCGGCCGGGGCGGCCGGACAGGGCCGGTTGCCGGATGCGGCCGGGAGGCGCGATGCCGGTCCCGCGCCGACCATGGTGGACGGGCGCGATCTCGGCCCCTCGGCCGCCGTGACCGACGGGCGCGGCCCGGTCCCGGCCTCCCGGCGCGGGTGGCGGACGCCGTTGCTCGCCGGGCTGGCCGTTGTCGCCGTGGCGGCGGCAGGGGTGGTGGCGTGGCGGGCCGTGGCCTCCCCCGGCGGGGAGTGGCCCTTCCACGCCGACTTCGGCAGCGCGGATCACTCCTGGTCGGTGGGCTCCAGCGCCGCCGGGCGGGCGGATGTCACCGACGGGTCCTACCTCCTGACCGTCAATCCGGGCTGGCGGCTGTGGAAGTCGGCGCCCGCACCGGACGAGCCCGAGGGGGGAGTGGTCGTCAGCGGCTCGGCGCGGCTGACGGAGGGCTCGGGAGAGTTCGGCGTCTGGTGCCGGGGCGACGCCGGCACCGGTGACCGCTACGAGTTCGCGGTCAGCGGCTCCGGGACGGTCTCGATCACCAAGCGGCAGGCCGGGCAGAAGGGCGCGGTCCTGTACGGCCCGGCCAGGAAGGCAGAGGTCAGGCAGGCGGCGGACAACCGGATCGTCGCCGAATGCCGTCCCGACGGGTCGAGGCTCCTGCTGCGCATGTGGGTCAACGAGACCCTCGCCGGCGAGGCCGTCGACGCCGGCCCCTACGGCCCCGGGCAGACCGGGGTGCACGCGGCACCGGACGGCGAGGCGGCGATGCGGGTCAGGTTCGGCTCGTTCGACGTGCGCCCGGCGGGAGGGTAGTCCCGTGCGGTTCGGCGTGCTGGGGCCGATCCAGATCCTTGACGGCGACCGGATCACGGCACCCGGCCCGGCCAAGCACCGTGCGATCCTGGCCGCCCTGCTGATGCGCGCGGGACAGGTCGTGACGCTCGACCGGCTGACCGCCGTGGTGTGGGGCGAGGATCCGCCGGTCTCGGCCGAGCCGGTGCTGCGGGTCTACGTGAGCGCGCTGCGCCGCCTGGTCGGCGCCGAGACCATCCGCACGGTCCCCGGCGGCTACCTGATCGCGATCACTCCCGACCAGGTGGACGCGCACCGCTTCGACCGCATGGTGGAGCGGGCACGCCGGGCCCGTGACGCCGGAAGGACGGCCGAGGCCGCCGACGAGCTGCGCGCCGCCCTGGCGCTGTGGCGCGGACCGGCGCTGGCCGATGTCGACTCCGGCGAGCTCCGGCGGACGCAGGCCGTACGCCTTGAGGAGCTGCGTCTCGGCGCGACCGAGGAGCGGATCGATCTCGACCTGGCGCTCGGGCGTCACGGCGAGGTCGTCGGCGAGCTCCGCGCGCTCGTCGCCGCCTACCCGCTCAGGGAGCGCGCCTGGGGGCAGCTCATCCTGGCGTTGTACCAGGCGGGGAGGCGGTCGGAGGCGCTCGCGGCCTACCAGGACGCCCGCCGCGTGCTGGTGGAGGAGCTGGGCCTGGAGCCCGGCCCCGAGCTGCGGGCGGCCCACGACAAGGTGCTGGCCGGGCAGGTACGGGAGCGCGGCGCCGTTCCGCAGGAGACTCCGCCCGACATCGCCGACTTCACCGGCCGCGAGGAGGTGCTGGGCTGGATCGTCCGGCAGGCGCCCGCGGCCGGTGGCGCTCCGGTCCATCTGGTGCTGCACGGTCCCGCCGGTTCGGGGAAGTCCGCCGTGGCGGTCCACGCCGCCACGCTGCTGGGCGCGGAGTTCCCCGACGGCCGCCTCTACGCCGCGCTCCGCGCGGGGAACCGCCCGGCCGGCGCGGGCGCGGTGCTGGAGGACCTGCTGCGCTCTCTCGGCTGTCCCGAGGGGGCCGTCCCCACCGGCCTCGACGACAGGGTGCGCCTCTACCGGAGCATGGTGGCCTCCCGGCGGCTGCTGGTGGTGCTGGACGACGCCGTCGGCGAGTCGCAGGTCAGGCCGCTGCTGCCGACGGGGCCGGGCTGCCTGACGCTGGTGACCAGCAGGTCCCCGCTGTACGGGCTGGAGGCCTCCCGCGCCTTCGAGCTCGGCGTGCTCGACACCGCCGGATCGGTGGCGATGCTGGCCAGGGTGGCGGGGGAGCCGCGCGTGCGGGCCGAGCCGCAGGCCGCCCGGCGGATCGCCGAGCTGTGCGGCGGCCTTCCGCTGGCGCTGCGGATCGCGGGTTCCCGGCTGGCCCGGCGGCCCGGCTGGACCCTGGAGCATCTGGCCGTACGGCTGGGCGACGAGCGCGGGCGGCTGGACGAGCTGACCGCCGGGGACCTGGCCGTGCGGAGCAGCCTCGGCCTCGGCTATCGCGGTCTGGCGGAGGAGGAGCAGCGGCTGCTGCGACGCCTCGGAGCGCTGTCGGGGCCGGACGTCGCGCCGTGGGCCGCCGCCGCGGCGTTCGGCGGCCTCCGGGTGGACCGGGCTCTGGAGGAGCTGGCCGGAGCCGGCCTGCTCCAGGCGCGCGGGCTGGACGACGCGGGCCAGGAACGGTACGGCTGGCACGATCTCACCCGGCTCTACGCCGCCGAACGCCTCGTCGAGGAGGAGGGCACGGCGGCGCGGGTGCTCGCCGTGGTCGCGCGTGAGGTCCTGGAACGGGTACGGCGGGCCCGCGTCCTGCTGCTCCCGGCCGAACCCGGCACCGGCCGGACCCTCGCCCGTACGGCGGAGCAGAGCCTGGCCATGGAGACGACGCATCTGCGCGAGTCGGCCCGGTGGCTCGGGGCCGAACGGGGATTCCTGGTCGCCGCCGTCGCGGACTTCCACCGCGCGGGGCTGGCCGAGGCGGCCTGGCGGCTGGCCTTCTACCTGACGCCGTTCTTCGAGCTGCGGGCCCACCACGAGGACTGGCATGCGACGAACCGGATCGGGCTGGAGGCCGCGCGGCTGGCGGGCCACCGGCATGGCGAGGCGCTGCTGCTGAGGGCGCTGGCCGACCTGTACCGGATCGAGGGCCGCCTGGACGACGCCGCGCGGGCCCTCCAGGCGGCGCTGTCCCATTTCCGGGACCTGGCCGACAGGTCGGAGGAGGCGCGCGCGCGGTACCGGCTCGGCCTGGTCCTTCTCGCCCAGGGGCGTTCCGCGGAGGCGGAGCGGTGCCTGGCCGAGTGCCTGGCCGAGTTCGAGTCGGCCGGTGACGCGCGGGGCAGGGCGGACGCGCTGCGCGGGCTGGGCTCGCTCCGGCGGGCCGAGGACCTGTTGACTGTCAGTCTCGACGCCTACCGGGACCTGGGCGATCCCCGGGGGGAGGCGGCGGCCCTGCGCGAGCTGGCCCTGGTCCACCTGGAGCGGCGGCGCGTGCCCGCCGCGCGTGACTGCGCCGAGCGCGGCCTCCGTATCGACCGGCGGCTGGGTGACCGGCTGCCCGAGGCCTCCGGCCTGCTGTTGCTGGCCCGCGTGGCGCACGCCGACGGCGTGCCGGAGGCGGCGCGGGCGACGGCGGAGGAGGCTCTGGCGATCTTCAAGGAGTACGGCGACCGCCGGGGGATCGCCCGCGCGTCGCTGGTCCTGGCGGCCGCGCATCTTGACCTCGATGAGATCGATGGGGCATTTGCCGGGATCGCCGCCGCTGTGACAGAGTTCGACGCTCTCGGCGACCGGCGAGGTCTGGCCGAGGCGGAGGAGCTCGCACGGGAGGCGCGCCGCCGCCGTGGCCTGTGGTTATAGCGGACTATACGGATTCTGAAGGTCGCCTCCGTACATTCGACTCCGGCCCGAACCCCGACAAGTAACTCCGGCCCGAACCCCGACAAGTAGAGGTAGCACAGGATGCGAAGGAAGATCGCGCTCGCCGTGGCCGTACCCGGTCTGGTGGTGACCCTGACGGCCTGCGGTGTGCTCAACGGCCAGCAACTGGGCGGTGGCGGGCAGGAACGCCAGTCCGGGCAGGCGGCCCAGACGGCCGCGTCCGGTGCTCCGGCGGAGAAGGAGCAGGCCCCGCCCGAGAAGCAGGCGCCGCCCGACCCGGCGGCCAGCGCGCCGTCCCAGCAGGGAGAGGTGATCGCCACCCGCGACGTCAAGGCGGGCGGCGCGGACCTGAAGGTGGACGTCACCGGTCTCCGCAGGCAGGGACGGCTGGTCACGCTGAGCTGGACCGTCACCAACACCGGTGACACCAAATGGAATATGGGCAGCAACATGGGGGACACGGCCGCCTATCTCGGCCTGACGGTGGCCGGGGTGAGCCTCGTGGACCCGGCCAACGCCAAGCGCTACCGGGTCGCCCGCACGGGCGAGAAGGGCACCGCCAAGTGCGTGTGCTCGGAGTACGACGTCAGTACCGAGCCCGGGGAGGTCCTCCCGCTGTACGCGACCTACGCCGCGCCGCCGCCGGACGTACAGAAGATCAACGTTGAGTTCCCGATCCTCGGGGTGTTCACCGATGTCCCGATCTCCTGAGTCCGTATGGCGTGTCCTGGTCGCCTCGCTGCTCGCCGGCGGCCTCGTCGCCGGGGCCGCGCCGGCGGTGTGGGCGTCGCCGGAACCTCCGGCCGACGCCACGGCGCCGGTGGAGGACCTCCTCCTGCCGGTCGACGACCTTCTGGCGGAGGTCGACTCCCTGGACGGCAGCGAGAGCGAGACGAAGCAGGGCGAGACGGTCACCCTGGCGCTCACCAGCGACGTGCTGTTCGCCCTGGACAGGGCCGTTCTCACCGCCAAGGCGGCGGCTCGGTTGCGGGGGGTCGCCGGCAGGGTCAAGACGGAGTCGGCAGGAGGCGTGGTCAAGATCGTGGGACACACCGACGACCAGGGGACCGACGCCTACAACGACCGGCTGTCCCTGCGGCGGGCGCAGGCCGTGCAGGAGGGCCTGCGGGCCCTGCTGAGCGGGCAGAGCGTGACCTTCGAGGCCACCGGCCTCGGTGAACGGCAGCCGAAGGTGCCCAACGTCGTGGACGGCAGGCCGGTCGAGGAGAACCGGGCCAGGAACCGCCGCGTCGAGATCGTCTTCACCGCCAAGTGACCGTGGGAAGGGTCGCCGGGTGGCCGGGCGAGGGGGCGTGCCGTCGTCCGGGCCGGTCAGCCGCCGGAAAGCTCGCCCAGGGGCACGCTGAGGGTGGAGGTGGAGCCGTCGGGGCGCAGGAGCTCGACCTTGGCCTGGTCGCCGGGGTTGAGGGTGGCGAGGACCTCAGACAGGGCCTGTGACGTCGGGGTGGGCGTGCCGTTGATCGAGACGATCACGTCGCCCGGCCTGATGCCCGCCCGGTCGGCGCTGCCGCCCGGGGTCACACGCACGACGCCGACGCCCGAGGGCTGGCCTTCGGCGCCGATCACGGTCTGCACGGTGACGCCGAGGGCGGCCCGGCGGGTGTTGGTGACCTTGCCGTCCTTGATGATCTGCCGGGTGATGTCGGTGGCGGTGTTGGACGGGATCGCGAAGCCGATGCCCGGGGCCTGTCCCCCGCCGAGCTCGGGGTTGACGGCGGTCAGGGTCGGGATGCCGATGACCTCGCCGGAGAGGTTGACCAGCGCGCCGCCGCTGTTGCCGGGGTTGATCGCGGCCGAGGTCTGGACGGCGCCGGTGATCGTCGCGCCGGGGGATTCGCCGTTCGTGGGCTCGCTGACCGTACGGCCCAGCGCGGAGACGATGCCGTCGGTGACGCTGCCGGACAGGCCCAGCGGGTTGCCCATGGCCAGCACGATCTGGCCGACCCGCAGCTTGCCGGAGTCGCCGAAGACGGCCGGTTTGAGCCCTGTGGGATCGTCCACCTTGATCACGGCCAGGTCGCCGAGGGCGAAGGCCTCGACGAGCTTGGCCGCCCGGGGGGCGCCGCCGGTGGCGAGAGTCACCTCGAACCGGTTGGCCCGGCCGACCACGTGGGCGTTGGTGACGATGTGCCCGGAGCTGTCGTAGACGACGCCCGACCCGAGGCCGTTCCTCGTGGTGATCTGCACGATGGAGGGCAGCACGCCGGCGATGACCCGCTCGTATCTGCCCTCCAGGGCCAGCGGGCCCTCCGATGCCCGCGGTGACGCCTCCGCCGAGGCGCCGGGTGAGTCGGTGGCCGTGCCGGACAGCTGTGATCGCGCGGTCTGGCCGCAGCCGGCGAGTGCTATGGCGACGGCGGCGAACAGTGCGAGACGTGGACTCGATCCCCCCATGGGATATGTCTTCCCAGCTCAGAGCGGAAGATACGTCTCCCGGAGGTCGCTGCGGCTCAGCTTGCCGGTGGGGGTGCGCGGCAGCCGGTCGCGATACTCGATCACCCGTGGGTGCTTGAGCCGTGCCAGCCTGGGCTCGCAGTGGGCCAGCAGGCCGGCGGTGAGCTCGGGGCCGGGCTCGGTGCCAGGGGCCGGCTGGACCAGGGCGACGACCCGTTGCCCCCATTCCGGGTCCGGCACGCCGATCACGGCCACGTCCGCCACCGCGGGGTGCTCCAGCAGGGCCGCCTCGATCTCGGCCGGATAGATGTTCACCCCGCCGGAGATGATCAGGTCGGTACGGCGGTCGCACAGGAACAGGTAGCCCTCCGCGTCCAGATAGCCGATGTCGCCCGGGGTGTACAGGCGCCCGCGCATCGCGGAGGCGGTCTTGGACGGGTCATGGTGGTACTCGAACCGGTTGATGCCGCCGATGTAGACCATGCCCGGCTCGCCGGGCGGGAGCTCCGCGCCGTCGTCGGCGACGATCCTGAACTCCATGCCGTCGACCGCCCGGCCGACCGTGCCCGGCCGCTCCAGCCACTCCGCCGAGGAGACCATGGTGGCCACGGCGGCCTCGGTCGAGCCGTAGTACTCCCACAGCACCGGACCGAGCCAGTCGATCATCGCCTGCTTGGTGGCGGGCGGGCAGGGGGCGGCGCCGTGATAGAGGTGAGTCAATGATGACAAATCATGTTTTTCCCTGACCTCGGCAGGCAGCGACAGCAGCCGGTGGAACATGGTCGGCACCATGAACGCGTTGGTCACCCGCTGCCGCTCGATCAGCTCCAGCGTCTCCTCGGCGTCGAACCGCTCGGTCACCACCAGCGTGTGGCCGAACTGCAGCGCCATCATCGCCTGGCCGTACGGGGCGGAGTGGTAGAGCTGGGAGAGCAGCAGGTGCACGCCGTCGAACGGCAGGGCGAAGTGCCGCCAGCTCTTGCGCATCAGGATCGGGTAGAGATCCTCCGGGCTGAGCTCGATCAGCCGTCTCCGGACGCCCTTGGGCCTGCCGGTGGTGCCGGAGGTGTAGAGCATCATCGATCCGGCCCGGCGCTCGCCGGGCGGGGTGACGGGCCGCCCCTCGGCGAGCTCGCCGACCTCCGTGAAACCGGCCGGCACGGCCCGCGCGTGGCGCTCGGAGCCGATCACCACGCGCGCCGCGCAGTCGGTGATGATGTAGCCGACCTCGTCGGCGGTGTAGTGCCAGTTCACCGGGACGTGATAGGCGCCGATCTGGTAGGTCGCGAGCATCATCGTGATCGCGTCGGTCCCGTTGGGCAGGACCGTCACCACGGTGTCGCCGGGGCGGGTGCCGCGGGCGACGAGGCCGTGGGAGACCTGGTTGACCCGGTCGTGAAGCTCGCCGTACGTCGTGGCGGTGCCGGCGACGACGGCGACGCGTCCGGGATCGGCCGCGGCGATCTCGTAGAAGCCCCTCATAGGCGCGACCATACAGAGCGACATTCTGTTTATGGAAGGGGGCTGTCATCACCAGGGAAAATGGTGACCTCGTGGCTTAAGTGTAGTTGTGAGGCGGTATATCGATCACGGCAGGTGACGTAATGTGACGCCTATGGCGGACGTTGGTGGAAACTCCTCCGGGCGCTCTCGCGAGAGATACGTCCCGTCCTACGAGGCGCTCACGGCGCCCATGCCCGTCATCCGCGACGAAGACGGCACGACGGTCGGCACCCGGGTGCCCCGGCGCTTCCCCATCGGGGACGGTGAGGAGCCCGTGCTGGTCTCCCGGCGCGAGACCGATGGAGCGTTCCCCGGCTCCGCTCCGGTCTACCCGCCCAGCACGTTCGGTAATCCCGGCGCGTTCGGTAATCCGGGCACGCACGGTGACGACGGCCCGGCCAGACCGCCCGCGCGGCCAGGCCCGCCGGCGCGGCCCGGGGGCAACCGGTTCCGGGCGGCCGTCAGCGTCGTCGCCGCCGTCGTCAGCGCCGCCGCGATCGTCGCGGCCTTCGTGCTGTTCTCCGCCGACGAGCCCGACGATCCGGTGCCGATGCCGCAGGCGGACGCCGCCACCGAGCCGATGCTTCCGCGGGCCGTGCCCACCATCACGCTGCCGGGCGTGCCCAGGGTGAAGGCCCTGCAGCCGCTGCCGGGCACGCCGAGCCCGGTGCTGGGCACGGTGACCGACACCAAGGCCGCGATCACCTACGTCAAGCTGGGCGCGCCGTGGACGGTCAGGGCCATCGCGTCGTTCTCCGTCGGCCACCAGGTGGGCGCCGCGCGGCTGCCGCGCACGATGGTCGCCTCCGGCCCGCTCCCCGGCGCGGCGCCGGTCAACGCCCTGAAGACCGGTGCCGACTTCCGCAGGGTGGCGCTGAACGCGGTCAGGTGGACGATCCGCCACCACTATCCGGCGGGCAGCAAGGTCGTCTGGACCGCCTCGCAGGAGCCGGTCGCGGGCAAGGGCTGGATCTTCGGCTACCAGGTGACCTACCGGGTGAAGGGGGAGCGGCGCACCTCCCAGGCGGCGCTCTCGCTGCTGGACGTGGGCCGCAGGAAGCCCGCCATGCTCTTCGTGACCGTGCCGGACACGCGCAAGCAGCTCTGGGCCGACATCGCACCTCTGGTGGCGAGTGCCCGCGCGTTGTGATGGAAGTACCTTCTAGAATATGGTTCTGCCACTGAACCGTGTCTGGAGGCTGTCATGGCGATCGGGTTGAGCGAGGAGCACGAGGCGCTCCGCGAGTCGGTGACCGGTTGGGCGGAGCGGAACATCCCGTCCGAGGTCGTGCGCGCCGCGATCGCGGCCGAGAACGAGGGGCGTCCCGCCTTCTGGTCCGGCCTGGCCGAGCAGGGACTGCTCGGCCTGCACCTGCCGGAGGAGCACGGCGGCAGCGGCTACGGCCTGCTGGAGACCGCCGTCGCCGTCGAGGCACTCGGCGAGCGGGCGGCCCCCGGTCCCTACGTCCCGACCGTGTTCGCCAGCGCCGCCGTCCTGGCCTCCGACGGCAAGGCGCACGCCGAACTCCTGCCCGGCCTCGCCGACGGCACGCTGACCGGTGCGGTCGCGCTGACCGGTTCGATCACCGGCACCCGGGGGGAGGACGGCACGCTGACCGTCGGTGGCGTCGCCGAGCTGGTCCTGGGCGGCACGCTCGCCGGCGTCCTGGTGCTCCCGGTGAGCACCGACCGGGGGGAGGAATGGGTCGCGCTGGACGCCTCCGAGGCGACCGTCACCCCGGTCAGGTCGCTGGACCTGACCCGCGGCGTGGCCAAGGTGGAGCTGGACGCGGTGGCCGTGCCGGCCGGCCGGGTGCTGGACGGGCTGGAGGGGCCGGAGGTCCTCAACCTGGCCGCGATCCTCCTCGGCGCCGAGGCCGCGGGCGTCGCGTCGTGGTGCGTGAGCGCCGCGTCGGACTACGCCAAGGTGCGCGTGCAGTTCGGCCGCCCGATCGGCCAGTTCCAGGGCGTCAAGCACAAGGCCGCCCGGATGCTCGTCGCGCTGGAGCAGGCCCGCGCCACCGTGTGGGACGCGACCCGCGCCGCGGGCACCGGAGACGAGGCGGCCTACGCCGCCGCGATCGCGGGCGTGGTCGCCCCCGACGCCGCCGTGCAGTGCGCCAAGGACGCCGTGCAGATCTTCGGTGGCATCGGCTACACCTACGAGCACGACGCCCACCTCTACTACCGCCGCGCGCTGACCCTGCGCGCGCTGCTCGGTTCCTCCGCCGAATGGGCCGAGACGGTCGCCTCGCTGGCGCTGAACGGCGTGAGCCGGGAGATGGAGATCGACCTCCCGGACGACGCCGCGCTGCGCGAGGAGATCCGGGCGGAGGTCGCCGAGTTCGCCAAGCTGGAGGGCAAGGAGCAGAAGCGGGCGCTGGCCGGGGCCGGCTACGTGATGCCGCACCTGGCCAGGCCTTGGGGCCGCGACGCCAGGCCGCTGGAGCAGGTGCTCATCTTCCAGGAGCTCAAGGCGGCCCGCGTCAAGCTGCCCCAGATGATCATCGGTGCCTGGGTGGTCCCGTCCATCGCCGCGTACGGCACGGCCGAGCAGCAGGAGCGCTTCCTGCCCGCCACCCTGAGCGGCGAGATGATCTGGTGCCAGCTCTTCTCCGAGCCGGGCGCCGGCTCCGACCTCGCCTCGCTGCAGATGAAGGCCGAGAAGGTCGAGGGGGGCTGGAAGCTCAACGGCCAGAAGATCTGGACCTCGGTCGCCCATGTCGCCGAGTGGGGCATCTGCATCGCCCGCAACTCCTCCGCGGGTTCCAAGCACGACGGCATCACCTACTTCCTGGTCGACATGAAGGCCCCGGGCGTCACGGTCCGGCCGCTGACCGAGATGACCGGCGAGAACCTGTTCAACGAGGTCTTCCTCGACGACGTGTTCGTCCCGGACGAGCTGGTCGTCGGGGAGGTCGGCCAGGGCTGGAAGGTCGCCCGCAACACCCTGTCCAACGAGCGGGTCTCGCTCTCCTCGGGCTCCGGCGGCACCGGCTCGTCGGTCCCCGACCTGGTCGGGCTGGCCGGGCGGCTCGGCCGCGAGCTGACCCCCGCCGAGCGCCAGGAGCTGGCCCGGGTGGTCTGCGAAGGCCACTCGATCAACGCCCTCGGCCTGCGGGTGACGCTCAAGCAGCTCACCGGTGCCGAGCCGGGCGCCGACGCCTCGGTCCGCAAGCTCCTGTCCACCTCGCACGCCCAGCACGTCTCGGAGTGCGCGGTCGGGCTGCTCGGCGCCTCCGCCGTGGTCGCCGCCGACATGAAGCTCGGTGACGCGGGCTACTGGAACCGCGCCGTGCTCGCCACCCGCGCCATGACGATCTACGGTGGCACCACCGAGGTGCAGCTCAACATCATCGCTGAGCGCATGCTCGGCCTGCCCCGCGACCCCGAGCCGGGAAAGTAGCCGTCTGAGGCGGTGGCTCCGGACGCACTCATGGATATCCGGAGCCACCCCCTGGAGTCGGTCATCATGCGCAGCGGATGGGTCGGGACGGCGGAGCGGTCCGCGCCCGCCCTGCTCGGGCTGCTGCTCGCGCTGCTCGCCCTCGGACCCGCGCTGGGGCCGGGCTTCGTGCTCAGATACGACATGGTGTTCGTGCCCGACCCGCCGCTGACCCTGCCCGGGGAGGGGTTCCCCCGGGCGGTGCCCAGCGACCTGGTGGTCGCCCTGCTCTCACGGATCGCGCCCGACCAGCTGGTCCAGAAGGCCATCCTGATCGGGATCTTCGTGCTGGCCGCGTCGGGCGCGGCCGCCCTGGTGCCCTCACGGCGCCTGGGCCCCCGGCTGGCGGCCGCGGCCTTCTACGCCTGGAACGCCTACCTCGCCCAGCGGCTCCTGCTCGGCCAGTGGGCGCTGCTGCTGGGAGTCGCCGGGCTGCCCTGGGCGGTACGCGCCGTGGTGCTCGGCGGCCGGCTGCGCCTGGCCGTCGCGCTGCTCCCGGCGGCGGTGGGCGGGTTCCAGGCGATGCTGGTCTCCGCGCTGGCGGTGCTCGCGACGGCCGCGACCGCTCCGGTCCCCGCCCGGCCTCCCGGCGCACCGGACACGGGAGGGCCTCCCGGCCGTGCGGCCCCCGTCCGCGCGCCCCGGGATCGGACGGTCCTCGCCTGGGGGGTGAGGGCGCGGCGGGTGGCGGAGGCCGCGCTGGCGCTGGGGGTGCTGAGCCTGCCGTGGCTGGTGCCCGCCCTGCTCAGCCGGGCCATGACCGATCCCGCCGGGGTCGAGGCGTTCGCCGCGCGGGCCGACGGGCCGCTCGGCACGGTCGGGAGCCTGCTGTCGCTCGGCGGGATCTGGAACGCCAACGCCGTCGTGCCGGGGCAGGGGTCCTGGTGGTCGGCGATCGTACGGCTGGCGCTCGCGGCGGTCGCCGTCTGGGGGTTCGCCCGGTTACGCGCTCCCCGGGCCGCGCCGGGGGAGGAGCCGTCTCGTGGAGCAGGGCAGGGGGAGGAGCCGCTCCACCGGGCCGGTGTGGAAGACGTGCCGCCGGACGGAGCGGGGCCGGGGGCGGCGCCGTACCGGGCCGGGGTGGCGGTGGCGGCGGGGGGCGGGCTGGCGGTCGCGCTGGTGGGGGCCTTCGCGCCCGGCGCGCTGGGCGGGCTGATCGCCTGGTGGCCCGGCTTCGGGCCGCTGCGCGACGGGCAGCTCTACCTTGCCCCGTTCGTTCTGCTCCAGGCGGTGGGCCTGGCCTCCGTCGTCGCGCGGTGGCACTCGCGCGCCGTCGTCGCGGTGGCGGTGGCCGTCCCGGTCCTGGTCCTGCCCACCTTCGCGCTGGGCGCGTTCGGCAGGCTGTCGGCGGTCGACTACCCGGACGAGTGGCGCCGCGTCCAGGCGATCGTGAACGCCGACCCGGTGCCGGGGGCGCTGCTGTCGCTGCCGTGGGGGGCGCACCGGGCGTTCGAGTGGAACGGCCGCCGGGTGGTCCTCGATCCCGCGACCAAGATGTTCCGGCGCCGGGTGCTGTGGAACGACGCGCTGCTGGTGGGCCTGCCCGGCGGTGGCCGGCTCCGGGTCGCGGCGGAGGACCCGGCCTCCGCCGCGGCGGAGGCGGCACTGCGCGCCGGACCGGGCGGGCGGGCGGCGGCGCTGGCGGGGTTGGGGATCCGCTACGTCCTGGCACCGGCGGGCGATAACACGTTCCACGATGCGGTGACCGTCTTCCAGGGGCGTGAGATCCGCCTGCTCCGCCTTGATCCGCCCTTGTGAGCCGGATGTATCCGCAGCTCCCGGAAGTACCCGGCGGTAACTTTCTTTGTCACGGTTTCACTAAGCCTATGGCTTATGAGATGAATCACGTTCTACTCTCGGCACACTGTCCGGATTCTGGAGGGAGAGCTCAGTGTTACGAGTGATCGCAGCCCTGGCCATCGGGGCGATCCTGGCGGTCGGTGCCTCTGTGGCAGTGGTCAACGTGGCCTCGCCCGCACCGGAGCCGCCCAACCGGCCGCTGTACAACTACGGCGACAGGTGATCCGAGGGGGCGCGTGACGGCCCCTCGGACGCTGTTCCCCTCAGCCCACCGGGGCTGAGCGTTTCCCCAGCCCACCGGGGCTGAGCACAGTCATCAGAACGGGGTGTGGCTCCGCCATGCCCCGATTCGGGCGCGCGTCGCCGTAGAGGACCGAGGAGACACCGTGGCCGACACCGTGGCCTTTTCCGGTGGGAGCGCGAGCGCCGGACCGCGTCCGCTGACCCAGCACCGGCCCCGCCTGGACCTGGAGGCCACGCGGGACCCCGAGGCGCCGCTGCGCGGGGTCCGGGCGGCGGTGCTGAACTTCCGCGAGCCGCAGCAGTCGGTGGCGGGCGGCGCCGAGGAGTACGCCTGGCAGGTCAGCCGCTACCTCATCGCCCAGGGCGCCTCGGTCCACTTCGTGACCAGCCGCGAGCCCGGCCAGGCCAGGGCCGAGCGGTGGGACGGCGTCGAGCTGCGCAGGATGGGCAACCGCTACCTCGTCTACCTGCTCGTGCCGCTCTGGCTCCTGCTGCGCCGCCGCCGCTTCGACGTGGTCATCGACTCGATGAACGGCATCCCCTTCTTCTCCCCCCTCGTGGTGCGCCGCCGTACCGCGGTGATCTGCCTGGTGCACCACGTGCACGACCGGCAGTTCCACGCCTTCTTCCCCGCCTGGCTCGCCAGGATCGGCTGCTTCGTCGAGGGGCCGGTGGCGCGGCTGCTCTACCGCCGCCGCACCACGGTCACGGTCTCGGAGTCGTCCAGGGAGGACCTGCGCGCGCGGCTGCGCTGGCTCGCCCCGATCGAGGTCGTGCCCAACGGCAGCCCCGCCGCCCGTCCGGTCGCGCCGCACCCCCTGCCCGGCGACCCCTCCCTGGTCTACCTGGGCAGGCTCGTCGGTCACAAGCGGGTCGGACGCGTCGTCGGCCTGGCGGCCGAGCTGGGCGAGAGCCGTCCCGGCCTGCACGTGCACGTCGTGGGCCGCGGCCCGGAGTCCGGAGCCCTCGCGGCCAGGGCGGCCGAGCTGGGGGTCGCCGACCGCGTCCACCTGCACGGGTTCCTCACCGAGCAGGAGAAGAACGCCGTGCTCGGCTCGGCCCTGCTGAACGTGACCGCCTCGGAGTTCGAGGGCTGGGGCCTCACCGTCATCGAGGCCGCCGCCTTCGGCGTGCCCACGGTCGCCTACGACGTCGCCGGGCTGCGCGACTCCGTCCGCGACGGCGTGACCGGCTGGCTGGTCCGCGACGGCGAGGCCCTCGCCGGCGCGGTCGACCGGGCGCTCTGCGAGCTGGCCGACCCGGTACGGCGGGCGGAGATCCAGCGGGCCTGCAGGGCCTGGGCGGACGAGTTCACCTGGGGGCGGACCGGTGCCGCGATGGCCGAGGTGATCCGTGCGGAACTGGCACAGAGCGGGTACTCTGACGCGTCAAGGCAGACTCCCCTGCTCTGCGTCGACCCAGGTCTCGCACGCAACGAGACCGGAACCTCCCTGAGCGCCCGTTGACCTTTGACGCACGGAACCGTTCCCGAGCGGATCACCCCGCGAGGGCTGAGTCCTCCCGGCTCCGGCGTTGGATCCAGCAGCTGGCGGGCTGCATGCTCCTGGGCGCGATCGCGTTCAACACCGCGCCCGACAGGATCATCGCCGAGACCAAGCTCGACATGGCGCTCAACCCCGTCGGCTTCCTGGCCAGGGCGGCGCACCTGTGGGACGGGACGTTCTTCGGTCACCTGCAGAACCAGGCCCACGGCTACCTGTTCCCGATGGGCCCCTTCTACAGCCTCTGGCTCGGCCTGGACATGCCCGCGTGGAACGTGCAGCGGCTGTGGATGGCATCCGTCCTGATCGCGGCCTTCCTCGGCGTCGTCCGCGTGGCCCGGGAGCTGGGCATCGGCTCGCCGAGGGCGGGCATACTCGCCGGGCTGGCCTACGCGCTCGCCCCCCACGCCCAGGCGCTGATCGGGGTCAACTCCTCGGAGTTCCTGCCCAGCGCGATCCTCCCCTGGATCCTGCTGCCCCTGATCAGGGGCGCCCGCGGGGACACCACCCCGCGCCGCGCCGCCGCGTGCTCGGCCGCCGCGCTGCTGCTGTGCGGCGGGGTGAACGCGGCGGCCGAGCTGGCCGTCCTGGTCGTCCCGCTCCTCTACCTGCTCACCAGGCGGGCCGGTCCCCTCAAGCGCAGGCTGATCGCCTGGTGGCTCCCGCTGGTCGGGATGGCCGCCTTCTGGTGGCTGGCCCCGCTGCTCGTCATGGGCAGCCACATCTTCTCGTTCCTGCCCTTCATCGAGACGGCCGCCGCGACCAGCCAGGTGACCTCGCTCACCAACGTCGTCCGGGGGACGTCGAGCTGGCTCAGCTTCCTGCAGACCGACGGCAGGCCCTGGGTGGAGGCGGCCTTCGCCCAGGCGACCCGGCCATGGCTGATCGTGGTGACCTCGCTGGTGGCCGCGCTCGGGCTGGCCGGGCTGGCGCGCCGGGGCACCCCGGAGCGGTTCTTCCTGCTGCTCACCCTGCTGGTCGGCGTGGCGGTGGTCTCGGCCGGCCACGCCGGCCCGATGGCCGCGCTGACCAGGGAGGCGCTCGACGGCCCGCTCGCCGCCTTCCGCAACCTGCACAAGTTCGACGCGCTGATCCGCCTGCCCGTCGCGCTGGGACTCGCCGCCCTCGTCGCCGCCCCCGTACGGGCCCGGCTGCCGTTGCGCGCCGGCGTCGCCGTCCTCGCCGGGCTCAGCTTCGCCCCGGTCGCGCTGTCGGGGGTGACCACCGCGGGCTCGTTCTGGCAGGTGCCCACCTACTGGCGTGAGGCCGTGGGCTGGCTCAACGCCAACGCGACGGATCAGATGGTGCTGGTCGTGCCGGGGTCACGGCGCGGCGAGTACGACTGGGGCCGGCCCATCGACGAGCCGCTGCAGCCGCTGCTCGACGGCGTCCGCTGGGCGGCGCACACGAACGTCCCGTGGGGCTCGCCGGGCATCGCCCGGCTCATGCAGGCCCTGGACGAGCGGTTCGGCGCGGGCAAGGGGTCGCTCGGGCTCGGCTCGACGCTGCGCCGCATGGGGATCGGCTACGTCCTGGTCCGCAACGACCTCGACCGGGCCACGATCGGCGACGCCTGGCCCTCCAGGGTCCACGAGGCGCTGGAGGAGACGCCGGGCCTGTCCAGGGTGCGCGGTTTCGGCCCCCAGGTCGGCCAGGAGCAGAGCACCATCGCGGCGACCTGGCTCGACCAGCCGTACGACGCCCTGGAGGTCTACCGGGTCGGCGGGACGCCCATGCGGGCCGGGACGCTGCCCGCCGGCCGCACGACGAGGGTCACCGGTGCGCCGGAGGCCGTGCTGACCCTCGCCGAGCAGGGGCTGCTGGACGACGACCGGCCGGTGGTGGTCGGTGACGACGCGGCGGCCTACGAGATACCGGCCGGGGACACGATCGTCACCGACACGCTCCGCCGCCGGGAGAACGTCTTCAGCGACCTGCGGCGCTCGGCCTCGGCCACCCTCACGGAGTCGGAGAACCCCCGCAGAGCGGCGGCGGCGGCCGACCTGACCGACCCCGCGTGGGACCGGTACACCTCGACGGCCGAATACACCGGCATCGCCGGGCTGAGCGCCTCGTCCGCGGAGAGTTCGGCCGGCGCGCTGCCGGGGACCCGCGACCCGGGACGCCAGCCGTTCGCGGCGGTCGACGGGGACGCCCGGACGAGCTGGCGCTCCGACGGCTGGCGGGGCCCCGTCGGCGAGTGGTGGGAGATGCGCTTCACCGGGCCGCTCACGCTGCCGCACGTCACCGCGCGGTTCGAGCGCTCCGCCATCGGCCCGCCGGTCACCGAGGTCGCGGTGGAGACCGACTCCGGCACGGTGACCTCGGCGGTCACCTCGGCCGACACGCAGCGACTCCCGGTGCCGGAGGGGCCCACCTCCCGGATCCGGATCCGGGTCACGAAGGTCGGCGGCGTGCAGGCGGGGCCGCTCGGCGGCCGCGTGGGACTGTCCGAAATTACGGTGCCGGGGGTACGGCCCGGCCGTACCATCTCGGTGCCGGGCGTCGGAGACGGCCGCGCCGTGACCACGGTGCTGACCGGCACCGCGGACCTCTCGCCCTGCGCGCGCGGATCCTTCGCCTGGGCCTGCGACGATCGCCTGGAGGTCCAGGGAGAGGACGGGTACGGCTTCGACCGCAAGGTGGCGACTCCGGAGACCGGCGAATGGGAGATCAGCGGCCGGGCCCTGCTCACCGACCCGGCGACGGCCGAGCGGCTGGTGACGCTGCCCGAGTCCTATCCCAAGGTGAGCGCCTCGTCCACGGCCGTCGACCATCCGGCCGTCCTCGGCCGCGCCGCCTTCGACGGCGACGACCGCACGATCTGGTACGCCGATCCCCTCGACCGGAGACCGGCGCTCACCGTCGACCTGGGACGGGAGAGGGCGATCTCCCGGATCAAGCTCCGCTTCCCCGACTCCTACCTCGGCCTGCCGCCGGTCCGTGTGACCGTCAGGACCGGCTCCGGCGCCGTCAGGTCCGGCTGGCCGGGCTCCGACGGCTGGCTGCGGATCGCCGAGGTCCGGGCCAGGAGCCTCAAGCTCGAATTCGAGACGACGGTCTCGCGGCCGCTCGAACTCGTCGAGGTCTCCATCCCCGGCGTCCCCGCCGTCGCCGACCTGGACACCTTCCCGCTCAAGCTGCCCTGCGGGTCCGGGCCCGCGCTGACCGTCGGCGGCAACGGCGTGCCCACCGAGATCGTCGAGGGCACGCTCGGTGACGTGCTCAACGGCCGGGAGGTCTCCTACCGCGCCTGCGAGCCCGTCGCGGTGGGGCCGGGCGGCGCCCGCGTCACCGCCGGGCACGAGGACCCGTTCCGCGTGCGGTCGGTGGTGATCAACGGCGACCGGGCCGGAGCGGCGCCGGTCACCATGGCGCCGGTCGACGTCGCCCGCTGGGAGGCAGGCACCCGGCAGGTCCGGGTCGCCACCTCCGAGGTCTCCTACCTCGTGGTGAACGAGAACTTCAACGACGGCTGGCGGGCCACCGCCGGAGGGCGGGAGCTCATCCCGGTCCGTCTCGACGGTTGGCGGCAGGCGTGGCTGCTGCCCGCCCGCCTCTCCGGCACGGTGACCATGCACTACACCCCGGACGACGCCTATCGCACCGCGCTGCTGGCCGGCGCGGGTCTCGCCCTGGCCGTGGCGGCCCTGGCGCTCTGGCCGGCGCGGCGCCGGATCCGCTGGGCCCCCGCCCGTCCGGCCGCTCCGCGTTCGGCCCTGCTGGTCGCGCCGGTGCTCGGATTCTGGGCCGACGGCCTGACCGGCGTCGCCGTGGTCCTGCCGGCCTTGCTCCTCATGGTCTGGGCCGAGCGGGTGGCCAGGGCCAGATACATCGCGGAGGGAGGCGTCAAGGGGACCGTCACCGTCATCCGGTCCCCCTGGGCGCCCGCGGTGCTCGCCGCCGCCGCCGGTCTCGCGCTGGCCGCCGGCCTTCCGGAGCAGGTCGGCCAGTCGGCCACGCTCGCGGCGCTCGGCCTGCTGGCCTCGGGCTTGCCCGCGGCGGCACCCCGGCCCGACCTGAAGGAGCTCACACCTCCGCGAGCCGCGACCGCATCCGATTCCGGATCGACCCCGGAGTATTCATGGACCTGATCGAGACACCGGAACGGGCGCGTCCGGGCAAGGGGGCGGTGTCGCGGTACGGCGGCGCGACCCTGCTCGCCGCGCTCGCCATGCTGCTGGTCCAGGCGGCGCTCAAGGCGGTGATCGTCGCCCAGGCCTTCTTCAAGGAGGACGACTTCGCCTACGCGGCCAGGTCGGTGGAGTCCGGGTTCGACCCCGTACGGCTGACGGAGCTCTACCTCGGGCAGTTCATGCCCGGGGGGTTCGCCGTCGACTGGGTCGTGACGCGGCTGGCGCCGTACGACTGGACGGTGGTGGCGGCGATCGTCGTGGCCGCGCACACGCTCGCCGGGCTCGCCGTCTACACCATGCTGGTCACGCTCTTCGGCCGGCGCCCGCTGATCCTCGCGCCGCTGGCGCTGTGGGCGCTCGCGCCCGCCTCCGTGCCCGTGCTCACCTGGTGGGCGGCCGCGCTGAACACCGTGCCGCTGCAGATCGCACTGCCGATGGCCGTCACCGCGCATGTGCGCCATCTGCGCACGGGTGGGGGCCGCCATGCCGCCGCCGCGCTCGGCTGGACGGTCCTGGGCATGCTCTTCTTCGTCAAGGCCGCCGTCATCCCCCTGCTGCTCGCCGCGCTCACCTGGGCCTACTTCGGGGGACTGCGCGGTCACGGGCGGGTGTGGCTCGCGCACGGGGCCACCCTCGCCGCGTTCGCCGGGTTCTACCTGGTGCGCTCCGCCGGCACCCCGGAGATCGGCGGGCTCCCCACGCTCTCCGACGGGCTGGGCTTCGTGGGGAACCTGTTCGGCCGTACGCTCCTGACCACGGCGCTGGGCGGCCCGTGGACCTGGTTCGCCGGGCCGGACCGGGCGCTCGCCGCGCCCCCCTGGGGGCTGGTCGCGCTGTCGGCGCTGGTCGTGGCGGGGCTCTTCTGGGTGACGCTGCGCCACCGGCGCCGCGCCCTGGCGGCCTGGGCGATCCTGCTGGGCTGGGTGCTGCTGGCGGACGTGCCGCCGCCGCTGTACGGGCGCGTCTACCTGGTGGGCGGCTTCCTCGGCATGGACACCCGCTACATCGCCGACGCCCTGCCGGTCGCGGCCATGGTGGCCGGGCTCCTCACGCTGCCGCTCCTCGGCGAGACCGCCCCCTACCGGCGGCCGCTGCCCAGGGCGGAGGTCGTGTACGCGGCGGGCGGCGTGGTCGTCGGCGGGTTCACGGTGGCCTCGCTCGTCTCCCTGAACGCCTTCCTCGGGCATCTCGGCGCCCCCGACAAGTCCGCCTACCTCGCCGCCGCACGCGAGGCGCTGTCCACCGTGGACCGGCACAGAGTGATCTTCGATTCCGCCGTGCCCGGCTTCATGCTCTCTTCCGGCTACGGCGAGTACGGCCGCACCTCGCGGTTGCTGTCACCGCTGGCGGACGAGGAGCGGCGGCGGCTGATGCGCACGCCGCCGCCGGCGACGGACGGGCTGGTGTTCGACGGGGAGGGCCGGCTCCGGCCGGTGGACGTCGACGGCGCCAAGCAGGATCCGCCCGGCGGCTGCTGGCCGCGCGAGCAGGGGCGGATCACGGTGCCCCTTCCCGGAGCCGGCGAGCTGGCCCGGCTGGGCACCTGGACCTCGGGCCGGACCGAGGTCGGAGTGCTCGCCGGGGCGGACAAGCACAGGATCGCGCTGCCCCCGGGGCTCAGCCAGCTCTACCTGCCGCTCCCGGAGGGGACACGGCAGATCGAGATCATCGGCATCGCCTCCGACGCCAAGGTGTGCATGGGTGACGTCAAGGTCGGAAAGGCCGTCCCATCGCCATGAGGACCCCGCACGGCAGGCAGGTCACGCTGGTCGCCGCCGGCTCGTTCGCGCTGATCCTGGCGGCGCTGCTCCGCCTGTACGTCTACCCGCACAGCGCGCTCCACCCGCGCGAGCCGTACCCCGCGACGGTCCACCTGAGCGCGGCCGGGGCCACCTACTTCGACTGGGCCACCCTCCGGCTCCGGGTGGGCGAGCCGGTCTACCGGACCGCCATCCTGCAGGCCGACCCCTTCGCCGGGGACGGCGACACCGCGGTCTGGACGGAGTTGACCACCACCAACGACCGCTCCGGGGCGCGGATCGACTACCAGGAACGGAAGGTCGGCTTCGACCGGCGCACCGGCGTCAGCAGGAGCTGCTGCGAGGAGTACGTCGGCGCCCGCCGCGGGGTCCGGCAGGCGGGCCTCGCCTTCCGGTGGCCGATCGACGCCCGGCCGGTCGCCTATCCCTTCTTCGACCCCGTCACGCTGCGGGAGACCCGGATGCGCTACACCGGCGAGCAGACGGTGCGCGGGCTGCGCGTCCACCGCTACGAGCAGGACACGGCGCCGGTCAGGATGGAGGACGTGGCGGATCCGCTCCCGGGGCGGATCCTCGGGCTTCCCGGGAGCGCCGTGCGGGTCGCCAGGTTCGCGGAGACCTCCCGCGTCTACTGGGTCGAGCCCCGCAGCGGGCTGCCGATCCGGGTCGAGGAGCACATCCGCCAGACCCTGCGCACCGCCGACGACCAGGAGCGGCTGGTCGTCCTCGACGCGACGTTCCGTACGGCGGAGCAGGACGTCGAGCTGTTCGCCGCCGTCGCCGGGGACTTCGCGGCCTGGGCGCGGGCGGTCGAGACGACCGCCCCGGCGGTTCTGGCCGGGCTCGGGGCGGTCATGCTGGCGGCGAGTGCCCTGCCGGGCCGGCGCCGGCGCTCAGCGGCGGCGCAGGACGAGCAGGAGGTTCCAGGTGACGATCTCCCGGAGGCCGGGGATCCTGATCACGGCGCCGGCCCAGCCCGGGTGGTAGCGGGGCAGGGCGTCGACGACGTCGACCGCTGAGCACGTCCTGGCCCAGCGCAGCGCGTCGCCCACCGAGACGGCGTACATGCTCTCGCCGTAGACGTTCTTGGGCTGCCTGCCGTGCAGCCGCCGGTAGCGCCGCGCCGCCCGGTGGCCGCCCAGGTAGTGCCAGGGGGAGGTCTCGTGACCGCCCCAGGGGGAGAGCCAGTTGGTGAACGACAGGTAGATCAGGCCGCCCGGCCGGGTGACCCGGGCCATCTCGCCGGTCATCCGCCACGGGTCGGGCACGTGCTCCAGCACGTTGGAGGAGAAGCAGACGTCGACCGAGCCGTCGCGGAGGGGGAGGTCCAGGGCGCTGCCCAGCACCGCGCCCCGCGGGGGAGAACCGTCCCGCATGCTCATCTCGCCCGCGTCGCAGTCGACGCACACCGGCCGCGCCCCCGCCCGGCGCAGGGCGTCGGCGAAGTATCCCGGGCCGCCGCCCACGTCCAGGACGAGCCTGCCGTCGAGCGGGGTGTAGGCGCCCAACTGGGCGACCGTGTCGGCGGCCAGCAGCCCGTAGAAGAAGTCAGGGTCGGTCTGCTCCTTGCGGAAGGCGCTGAACAGGCGTATCGAGCGGCGCAGGTCCGCGCGGAACGGGCCGGGAAGCTCCGCCGGCTTCCCTGACGAGGTGCTGGTCATCGGTCGGAGATCCTCACTGCCGAAGGTCGCTCTACTGCGCGGGTGACCGGGCGACGGCGCGAGCCGAGCCGGCGGGCCGGTTCCTCGACGAACCGGTAGGTCAGGTCGGCCAGCGCGACCGTTAGGAGGGTCACGGCCACCAGGTTGATCGGGAAGTTGCCGCTCCAGGGCCGCTGGCCGGTCGTCTCGTACCAGAGGAACAGCACGACGAACTGCCACAGGAAGACGCCGTAGGAGATCCTGCCGAGGTAACGCATGATCCGGCTGCCGAGGAAGGAGCGCAGCGACGTCTCCCGGCCGGCCGGCAGCGCGACCGGCGCCACCAGGCACAGCGCCACGATCGAGTACAGGACCAGTTCGAACAGGCCGGTCCAGAGAGTCTCCAGCCCCAGGAAGCGCACCCCGGTCACCGGTGAGGCGGCGAAGGCGAAGGTGAGGGCGGCCACCAGCCAGCACGACCCCCAGGAGGCCGTGATCGTGCGGGCCGCCCGCGCGGCGGGTCCCTCCGGCTCGGCGCGTGCCCAGAGCGTCAGCACGGCCAGCGCCATCCCGCCGGCGAAGTAGATCAGCGAGCGGGGGAGCCAGATGTTCAGGTGCGGCTGGTAGACGGGGACGAACGAGAACACGGTCCAGATGTAGGAGATCGAGGCCGGCGCCGCCAGCCCGGCGAGCAGCCGGCGGGCCCGCGCGACGGGATCCGGCCCCGCCCCGCGCGCGTACCGGTCCAGGGCTAGGGCCATGAGGGGGAGCGTGAGATAGAAGCTCGCCTCCACCGACAGGCTCCACATCTGGGCGAGTCCCTTGGGGCCGAGCCCGAACCACCAGGGGTCGGGATTGTAGTTCTGGCCCAGCAGGAGCAGGTAGAGCCAGGTGGCCGCGTCCGTCACGTGATCGCGTGACCAGACGAGGACGGCGACCACGACGACCAGCCAGTAGGCGGGGAGAATCCGCAGGCCACGCTTGCGGAGGTAGGTGCGGGTGCGCGGCGCGGGCGCGCCGGACATCGTGGCCGCGGCGAAGGGGCGGTAGAGCAGCATTCCGGACAGGATGAAAAAGATCGGAACGCCGACGTCCCCCCGGGACAGCAGCGCTCCGCCGAAGCCCTCCTTGAGCGCCTCGCCCGACTCCATGGCCACGTGGTACAGCAGGACGACGAAGGCGGCGACGGCGCGCATGCCGTCGAGCGCGTCCTGGTGGCCGTCGACCGCAGGAGACGCCGTTGAGGTAGAACTTGTTTCGGTCACGTTTGCGCATCCCTCGGTGACGCACGTCACTGGCCGCACTAACATACCGGCCAGTAGCTAGTTGATTCAGTACATATCGCCCCTTGATTTCCTGCATAGAGGGTCCTGGGAGGATCGATGCGCCGGGTCGTCGGAGTAGTCCTGTTAGCCGTCGGGGCGTTTCTCATCGTGCTGGCGCCGCTCGTGCGGTTCCAGATCGGTGGCAGCCTGATCGCGGCTCCGGCCGCGCAGTACGGGATCTCCAAACTGACAGCGGAGGGGGCCCAGTACTTCAGCGCCAGGGATCTCAAGGTGATGACCGGAGACCTCGGCATCACCGTCACCACGCGCGGAGACGTGTCCCAGGCCCAGGGCGACCGGGTCGTGTGGGACGAGGTCACCTCGGTGAACGACGTGACCAACGAGAACCCCATGATCGCGCTGAACGAGCGGCGCAGCGCCTTCAACAAGTACACCGGCGAGGGCGTCAACTGCTGCGCGGTGAACATCGACAAGAAGCCCAGCAAGCTTGAGGGGCAGATCTACAAGTTCCCCTTCGACGTCGAGAAGACGACCTACAAGGTCTTCAACGCCACCGCCGGCATGGCGTTCGACGCGAAGTTCGTCGGCGAGGAGAACGTCAACGGCCTGACCGCCTACAAGTTCGAGCAGATAGCGCCTTCGACGAAGACCGAGACCCGGACCGCCCCCGCCTCGATCATGGGGGTTGCGGACACGACGGGCGACGTCCAGGTGGACCGGTTCTACGAAGGCAAGAACACGTACTGGATCGAGCCCACGACCGGCTCGCCGGTCAAGCAGGAGCAGCAGCGCCACGACGTCCTGAAGACCCAGGACGGCGCCCACAGCATCATCGCCTTCGCGGCGACTGCCAAGATGACCCCGGAGACGGTCAACGAGCTGGTGGAGAACGCCACCGAGGGAAAGAGCCAGATCACCATGCTCAAGGTGACGATCCCGCTCGTCCTGCTGCTGGTCGGCGCCCTCCTGCTGGTCGCCGGGTTCGTCGTGACCCGGGGCGGCGGCAGGTCCTGACCGGGCCCGGCGGCACCGACGAAATGTTCTAGACTAGAACGCGTTGCAGTTTGCTGGGCGCGGGCCGTACCGTGGGCGCATGCGGACACGTGTCACGGACATGCTCGGGATCGAGCTTCCGATCTTCGCGTTCAGCCACTGCCGGGATGTCGTCGCCGCGGTCAGCCGCGCCGGCGGGATGGGCGTCCTCGGCGCCCTCTACTTCACCCCGGAAGAGCTCGAAATGGAGCTCAAGTGGATCGACGACCACGTCGACGGCAGGCCGTACGGTGTCGACGTGGTCATGCCCGCCTCCTACGAGGGCGCCGACATGGGCGTCGACTCCGCCGAGGACCTGGTGGGACGGCTCCAGGGGATGATCCCCGACGGCCACCGCAAATTCGTCGACGACCTGCTGGCCGCGCACGGCGTCGCGGAGCTGTCCGGCTCCGACGCCGGCAAGGTCCTGCTCGGCTGGACCGACGCCACCGCCCGGCCACAGGTCGAGGTGGCGCTGAGGCACCCGATCGCGCTGCTGGCCAACGCCCTCGGCCCGCCGCCCGCCGACGTGGTCGAGCTGGCCCACGCCAGGGGGGTGAAGGTGGCGGCGCTGGCGTCCACCCCGAGGCACGCCGTCAAGCAGGTCGAGGTCGGCGTGGACATCGTCGTCGCCCAGGGCACCGAGGCGGGTGGGCACACCGGTGAGATCTCCACGATGGTGCTCATCCCGCAGGTCGTGGACGCGGTGGACGTGCCGGTGCTGGCCGCCGGCGGCATCGGCGACGGGCGCCAGATGGCGGCGGGCATGGCGCTCGGGGCCGAGGGCGTGTGGACCGGGTCCATCTGGCTGACCGTGGAGGAGGCCGACACCCCCGAGATGGCCAGGCGGCGCATCCTGGAGGCCACCTCCCGCGACACCGTGCGCTCGCGCTCGTGGACGGGCAAGCCCGCCCGGCTGCTCAAGAACGAGTGGACCGACGCCTGGGAGGCCGCCGACTCGCCCGGGACGCTTCCGATGCCGCTGCAGTTCATGCTGGTCTCCGACGCGCTGCGGAGGATCGGCCGGTCCGACGCCGCCGAGCTGGCCACCTTCCCGGCCGGCCAGATCATCGGGACGATGAACCAGGTGAGGCCGGCCAAGGACGTCGTCTTCACGATGGTCGAGCAGTACATCGAGGCCACCGAACGCCTGGGGCGTCTTACTCAGGAATAGGGCATCGGCGCGGCTGTGCTGGGGGTTCCGCTGTTCCTGAGGTGTTTCCGGGGTGGGTGTTCTGGGTTTCGCCGTTCGCGCTGCGGTGGGTGGGTGTTCCGGCCGGCCGTCGCAGTTACCGTCTCGTTTTTCAGGCCTCCGGCCTGGCGGGCGCGGTGGTTGCGCTTTTTTACAAGCCGGCCGGAACACCCACCCACCTCCGCGCCAGACTGTCTCGCCGTACGGCGTGCGGGCCGTAGCCGCTCGCTCTCGGGCCGCCCATGGATCCCGCTGACGCTGAAGCAATCCGTGCGGGACCGTTCAGGGCCGATCACCGTAGCTGACGCGTATCTCTCCGACCAGTGCAGGGCCGATCGCCGTGGAAGCGGTGTCCTCGCTGCTTACGGCACGTTCGTCCTATCCGGTCTGACCAGCGTCATCGTGGTCGGTTTCGCGTTGGCGGTCTTCGTGCTCCTCTTGCTGTTACGTCCCGAGACGACCCGCTGGTTCAAGCGGTAGGAACGCGCACCGACCCAGCCCGTCGTCATCATCGGCGGGTCCCGGTTCTCCTCGGAGAGGCTCTCCCGGTCTCCGGGGCGATCCCAACGGTCAGCGCATTCACGCACTCGTCACCCGACGAGGCATCTGGTGAGCCTTCTGCGGAAACATCAGCGGTTGATCACGCAGGACTGGCACCATGAGCACCCGGAGCCTCCGCGCTGATCATGTCTAGGGGTGCGAGGATGGGCACCATGAGCATCAACCGCCAGGATGAGATGTTGAAAGAGCTGGAGCGAGCGATACAAGGGTTGGAAACCCCTGACGCGTTGTCGATCAGGAAGGCGTCGGTCGAGCCCTATATCGACGCGGACGGGGAGCCGGCGCTCAGGGCCCTGCTCGTTGTTGAGGGGGTGGGTGAGGGAGGCTGGCCGGCCGATCTGACCCATTCGTTTCGTCGGCAGGTGAACCGGCTCGCGGCCGAAAAGAATCTGGATGAGTATGTGTATGTGACGCTCTTCACCGAGCAGGAATTCCAGGACCGGGAGCGCGCGGACGATATGGCGGAATACGACAGCACGACCGCCATTGATCGCGCTTTACGCGAAGATCAGCAGGGCGGGCAGTGAGGCGAGACTTCAAGGCGGAAGACCACCTCCACCTCGCCGACACACTCGCCGGCCGTACGGCAGGCCGTGGCCGTCCTCGCACCGCTTACCTCAGGCGCGCGACGTCTACCGCGTACTACGCGCTCTTCTATGAGCTTGTACAACACGGTTCCCGGCGTGCGGCTCGAACCGGCCCGGTGGGGCATCAGCAGGCCATCGGCCGGTGGTACGCCCACGGTAACTTCAAGAAGGCGGCCCGTTGGGTGGAGGACGCCGCGTCCGGCCGCACGCCTCCGGCTGTGGTGAGACTTCTTTTGGTCGACTCCGCCACAGGGGCGGTGCCTCTGGATCTCGAAGTTTTGGCCAGCGCGTTCAGCGAGCTTCAGGAGGCGCGGCACGGGGCTGACTATGATCCCGCATTCGATGCGACTCGCTCCGGAGCACTTGGCCACGTCAACACTGCCAGAGCGGGAATTGACGCGATTCGACGCATGGACAAGGCGAATCTGCATCAGTTCGACATGTTCCTGCTTCTCGCGCTCGGCGGCGAAAAGATGCTCCGTAACAGCTGATTCTCTCTCCTCCCTGCCGTGACGTCGCGCAGGCTCGGTTACGCCCTCTCCGTAAAGCCGACGACTTGGGCAGGTCAAACGCTATCGGTAGCAGCAAGGTCGCTTTATCGAGGCCGTGTCGGCGAACGGTCTCAACATCTCCGGGCGTTCCAGGCCCGATGGCTTTCTGCTCTTACTGGATGCCACCGACAGTGGGTAATGGAGCCGTGCTCGGCATAGGTGCTACGTCGCCTTGCGTATGGCGCAACGGCGCTCCCAGGCCCTCCCCCACCAGTTGCCCCCTGCCCGCCGTGACGGTCGCCGCGCCGTCGCCCGACCCGCTGCGGATGTACGCCGCCATCGCGGAACGGATCGCCGGGACCGCCCTCGCCGGCCCTCGCGTTCCGGAGTTGTTCGAGCACCGCAGCGGCGCCGTGCCTCACGCGCCCCGGTAGACGGCCGGGCGCTTCTCCCTGAAGGCGCGGGAGCCCTCCTTGGCGTCCTCGGAGCCGATCACCGGCCAGCCGATGCCGTCGGAGACCTTCAGCGCCTCCGCCTCGGGCAGGCCGACGGTCTCGCGGTAGGTGCGCAGGATGGCCTGTACGGCGAGCGGCCCGCACTCGGCGATCTGGGCGGCGATCTCCAGGGCGGCGGTCAGGGCCTGGCCGTCCGGGACGACCCGGTTGACCAGGCCCATCTCCAGCGCCTCCCGGGCGGTGACGGACCGGCCGGTCAGGAGGATGTCCATGGCGAAGGCGTAGGGGATCTGGCGGGGGAGCCGTATCGCGGAGCCGCCCATCGGGAACAGGGCGCGGCGGGCCTCGAACAGGCCGAGGGTGGCCGACTCGGCGACGACCCGCAGGTCGGTGCCGACGAGCAGCTCGGTGCCGCCGGCCACGGCGTAGCCCTCGACCGCGCAGACGATCGGCTTGGCGGGCAGCGCGGCGGAGTCGCGGAGCAGTCCCTTCCAGTGGAAGTCGGGGATCTCCGAGGCGCGCTTCCGGACCCGGGGGTCGGCCGACGGGCTGCCCATGGCCTTCAGGTCGGCGCCCGCGCAGAAGGTCCCGTCCGCGCCGGTCAGCACGGCGACGCGGACCTCGGGCTCGTCCGAGACGTAGGCCCAGGCGTCGGCCAGCCCGACCAGCATGTCGGTGGAGAGCGCGTTCTTCGCCTCGGGCCGGTCCATGGTCACGACGACGATGTGGCCGTCGCGCTCGACGCGGCAGTGCGGCGTGCTGATCGGCAGAAGTTCCACGGACGACCTCCGTTGCTTTAGCAAGCGCTTGTTAGGCGATCCTAGATCGGCCGCGCCCCGTGTCGCCAGGTCGCCGCGCCCCGTGTCGCCAGGTCGCCGTGCGTCGCGCCGGAGGGGGAGTCGTCTTGTCCGATCGGCTCCGCTGATTCAAGGTGGTGGAGCAAGGGAGGGGCCGGGGCCGCGTCGCGGTCCGCCGGCTAAATCAAGCGCTTGCTCGGTACGTCTCGACCAGGTTAGTCTGCCCCTGCGTACGAGAACAGATTCTTGTTCCATCCCTCCCGCACCGCCAGAGTCTTTTCGCGATATCGAGAACGTGATTCACTTCGGCGATCGGGGCCTTTCGACAAGAGAGGATTTCCGATGGGCACGCTCGGCTTCTGGAGACTTGCGCAGGCCGATCCGGAGTGGATCGCCGCCGTGGATCCGGACGGCACCGAACATCGCGCCGGTGACCTGCTCGCCCGTGCCAACCGCCTCGTGCACGGCCTGCGGGAGCTGGGGCTCAAGGCCGGCGACGGCCTCTGCGGCCTGGTGCCGAACGGCTCCGACGGGCTGGTGCTCTATCTGGCCGCGCTCCAGGCGGGGTGGTACTACACGCCCGTCAACTGGCACCTCACCGGCCCCGAGATCGGCTACATCGTCGCCGACAGCGAGGCTCAGGCATTCTTCGTCGACGAGCGATACGCGGAGGAGGGCCTGCGCGGCGTCACGGAGTCGGGCATCGCCCGCGACCGCGTCTTCGCGTTCGGGCGCCTTGAGGAGTTCCGGCGGCTCGGGTCCGCGGAGGGGGTACGGCCCGCCTCGGAGCTGACCGACGGCAGGCCCGCCACCGCCCCCGCCGACCGTACGGCGGGCGCCACCATGCACTACACCTCGGGCACCACCGGCAAGCCCAAGGGGGTGCGCCGGCCGCTCAACGGCCTGGACCCGGACGACGCGGCCGAGCTGATGACGTTCCTGCTCACGCTGTTCGGCATCACCCCGGGTGAGGGGAACGCCCACCTGGTCACCTCGCCGAACTACCACACGGCGGTCACCCAGTTCGGCGGCACGGCCCTGCACATGGGCCACACGCTCGTCTACATGGACCGATGGGACGCCGAGGAGACGCTCCGGCTCTGCGAGCGGTACCGCGTCAGCAACTCGCACATGGTCCCCACCCACTTCAAGCGCCTGCTCGCGCTCCCCGAGGAGGTGCGGGGCAGGTACGACCTGTCCTCGCTCAAATGGATGATCCACGCCGCGGCGCCCTGCCCGGTCCCGGTCAAGTGGGCGATGTTCGAGTGGTGGGGCGACTGCATCTACGAGTACTACGCCGCGACCGAGGGCGGCGGCACGATCGCCACCCCTGAGGGCTGGAAGAAGCACCCCGGCACCGTGGGCACGGCCTGGCCGATCAGCGAGCTGCTCATCGTGGACGAGAACCTGGAGCCGGTCCCCGCGGGGACCCCCGGCACGATCTACATGAAGATGATGGGCGTCCGCTTCGAGTACAAGGGCGACCAGGCCAAGACCGAGGCCAACCGGCTGAAGGACCATTTCACCGTCGGCGACATCGGCTACCTCGACGAGGAGGGCTTCCTCTTCCTCTGCGACCGCAAGGCCGACATGATCATCTCGGGTGGGGCCAACATCTACCCGGCTGAGATCGAGAACGAGCTGATGGTCCACCCGAAGATCGCCGACGTGGCGGTGTTCGGCATCCCCGACGAGGAGTGGGGCGAGCAGATCAAGGCGGTGGTCGAGCCCGCGCCCGGCGTCGCCCCCTCGCCCGAGCTGGCCGCCGAGCTCATCGAGTCGCTCAGGGGCCGCCTGTCGAAGATGAAGTGGCCCAGGTCCATCGACTTCATCGAGGAGATGCCGCGCGAGCCCAACGGCAAGCTCCTCAAACGCAAGCTGCGCGACCCGTACTGGGAAGGGCGAGACCGTGCGATCTGAGACGTCCACCGACCAAGAGGGCCGCGCGCCGGCGCGGCGGGGGGAGCGCCGATGACGCTCGAAGCGCGGCACGTGCTGGAGTTCCCCGGCGGCTACACCCGCACGACGGGGCCGGTGATCGGGCGGTTCCTCACCGAGCTGCGGGACGGGCGCCTCGTCGGGGTCCGCACGGCCGGCGGCCGGACGCTGGTCCCCCCGCTGGAGTACGACCCCGACACCGGCGACGCCGTCACCGGGGACTTCGTCGAGGTGGGCCCGGCCGGGACGGTCGAGAGCTGGTCGTGGGTGCACGCCCCCCGCCCGGGCCACCCGCTGGACCGGCCGTTCGCCTGGGCGCTGATCCGGCTGGACGGGGCCGACACCTCGCTCGTCCACGCGGTGGACGCCGGCGACGTCAAGGCCATGCGCCCCGGCCTGCGGGTCCGTCCCCGCTGGCGGGCCGAGCGCACCGGGCAGATCACCGACATCGAGAGCTTCGTCCCGGAGGTCACGAAGATCGTGTCCCCGGTCCGCACCGAATACGTCCTGAAGCCCGGCCTGGCACTCGCCCGCTTCCTGGAGGGGGTCGCCGCCGGCGTTCTCATCGGCTGCCGGTGCGGTTCCTGCCACAAGGTCTACGTGCCCTACCGGCTCTCCTGCCCCGAGTGCGGCGTCGCGATCACCGAGGAGGTCGAGGTGCCGGACACCGGCACGATCACCACCTTCGCGATCAACAACCTGCCTGACCCGCGCGCCCCCGAGGTGCCGTTCGTCTCGGCCTACGTCCTGCTCGACGGTTCGGACGTTCCGATGATCACCCTGGTCGCCGGGATCCCGGCCCACGAGGTACGGCAGGGCATGCGCGTGCGGGCCGTGTGGGTTCCCGAGGAGGAGCGGACGGCGTCCATGACCAACATCAAGTGGTTCGCCCCCACCGGCGAGCCGGACGCGGAGCTGTAGATGCGTGAGATAGCGGTCGTCGCGTTCGCGCAGACCCGGCACAGCGCGACCGACCAGGGACAGAGCGAGTCCGAGCTGATCCTCCCCCCGCTGGACGAGGTCAGGGAGAAGACGGGGCTGCGCAAGTTCGGCTTCACCTGCTCGGGCTCGTGCGACTACCTGGCGGGCGCGCCGTTCTCCTTCGTCTCGGCGCTCGACGCGCTCGGCGCCTGGCCGCCGATCTCCGAGAGCCACGTGGAGATGGACGCCGCCTGGGCGCTGTACGAGGCGTGGGTCAGGCTCCAGCACGGCGACGTCGACTCGGCCCTGGTCTACGGGTTCGGCAAGACCTCCCAGGGCGACCTGCGGGAGATCATGACGCTCCAGCTCGACCCCTACTACCTGGCCCCGCTCGGCCTCGACCAGGTCTCCTACGCCGCGCTGCAGGCCTCGGCCGCCAAGGTCGACCGCGCCCGGCTGGACGAGATCGTACGGCGCAGCCGCGCCGACGGCCGGGCCAACCCCCACGCCCTCGACCTGCCCGACCCCGAAGGGGACGCCTTCGAGGTCGAGCCGCTGCGGCCGTACGACATCGCCCCGGTCACCGACGGCGCCGCCGCGGTGGTGCTGGCGGCCGGGGACCTCGCCAGGGAGCTGTGCGAGCATCCGGCCTGGATCACGGGCATCGCCCATCGCATAGAACCCCATTACCTGGGCATGAGAGATCTCGCCCGGTCGGCCTCCGCCGCCGAAGCCGCACGAGCGGCGGGGGTCGGCAAGGGTCACGTCGACGTGGCCGAGCTCCACGCCCAGTTCAGCCACGAGGAGCCGATCCTCCGCCAGGCTCTGGAGCTCCCCGAGACCACGGTCGTCAACCCCAGCGGCGGGCCGCTCGCGGCCAACCCGGTCATGGCCACCGGCCTCATCCGCGTCGGCGAGGCCGCCCAGCGCATCCTGGACGGCGCCGCGAGCCGTACCGTCGGGCACGCCTCCAGCGGCCCCTGCCTGCAGCACAACCTCGTCACCGTGATGGAGGCCTGATCATCATGGGTAATCCCTGCGCGGTCATCGGGGTCGGCCAGACCCATTACACGACCAAGCGGCGGGACGTCTCCATCGCCGGGCTGGTCCGCGAGGCGGCGCTGCGCGCGCTTCAGGACGCGGGCCTGACCTGGAAGGACATCGACGCCGTCGTCATCGGCAAGGCGCCCGACCTGTTCGAGGGCGTGATGATGCCGGAGGCATACCTGGCCGACGCCCTCGGCGCGGCGGGCAAGCCGATGATGCGCGTGCACACCGCCGGTTCGGTCGGCGGGTCCACGGCGCTGGTCGGGGCCTCGCTGATCCAGGGCGGCGTGCACGACCGGGTGCTGGTGGTGGCCTTCGAGAAGCAGTCGGAGTCCAACGCGACCTGGGCGCTGTCCACGCACCCGCCGTTCAGCGCCTCGCTGGTGGTCGGCGCGGGCGGTTACTTCGCCCCCCACATCCGCGAGTACATCCGCAGGTCCGGCGCTCCCGAGCACATCGGCCACCTGGTGGCGGTCAAGGACCGGCGCAACGCCCTGAAGAACCCCTACGCCCACCTGAGGATCCCCGGGATCGACCTGAAGATGGTCGAGTCGACCCCGATGCTCTGGGAGCCGATCCGCTACCTGGACACCTGCCCGTCCTCCGACGGCGCGTGCGCGATGGTCCTGTCCGCCAGGGACAAGATCACCGACAGCACCCCCGCCTGGGTCCTGGGTACGGCGATGCGCTCCGAGCCGATCTTCCGCGCCGGACGGGACACCGTGAACCCGCAGGGCGGCAAGGACTGCGCGGCCGACGTGTACCGGCAGGCCGGGATCACCGACCCGCGCCGGGAGATCGACGTGGCCGAGGTGTACGTGCCCTTCTCCTGGTACGAGCCGATGTGGCTGGAGAACCTCGGCTTCGCCGCCGAGGGGGAGGGGTGGAAGCTCACCGAGTCCGGGGCCACGGCCCTGGACGGCGACATCCCGTGGAACGCCTCCGGCGGGGTGCTGTCGAGCAACCCGATCGGCGCGTCCGGGCTGATCCGGTTCGCCGAGGCGGCGCTCCAGGTCAGGGGGATGGCGGGGGAGCACCAGGTCGACGGGGCCAGGCGGGCCCTGGGGCACGCCTACGGCGGAGGCGCCCAGTTCTTCGCGATGTGGATGGTCGGCAGCGACAGACCCTGATCTCCCCCCAGGAGGGCCCGATGGAGTTCAACCACGCAGATCTGTTCGAGGGGCTCGCGGACGCGATCGGGGACCGCGCCGCCGTCGTCTGCGGCGGCGACCGGCTGACCTACGCCGAGCTGGACGCGGAGGCCAACCGGCTCGCGCACCACCTGACGGGCGCGGGCGTGCGGGCCGGGCAGCACGTCGGGATCCACCTCTACAACGGTGTCGAGTACGTCGTGGGACTGCTGGCCACCCTCAAGATCCGGGCCGTGCCGGTCAACGTGAACTACCGCTACGTCGAGACGGAGCTGCTCTACCTCTACCGGGACTCCGACATCGTGGCACTGCTGTTCGACGTGGAGTTCGACGAGCGGGTGGCGGCCGTGGCCCCGCAGGCTCCCGAGCTCAGGCACCTGATCGCCGTGGGCGGCCCGTCCCGGGTCGAGGGGGCGGTGCCGTACCGGGAGGCGCTGGCCGGCGGGCCGGATACGCGGGGGTTCCCCGAGCGGTCGGGCGGCGACGTCTACATCATCTACACCGGCGGCACCACCGGGATGCCCAAGGGAGTGATGTGGCGGGCCGAGGACCTGTTCTTCGCCTTCGGCGGCGGCAACCCCTACGGGGACCCGCGCGCCACGCCGGAGGAGGTGATCGAGGCGGCCACGGCCTCCGGGCCGCTGACCATGATGGCGGCGGCGCCGCTGATGCACGGCGCGGCCCAGATGGCCACCTTCATCGCCTGGTGGATGGGCGGCACCATGGTCTACGTCCGCAAGTTCGACGCCGCCGAGGTGCTCCGCGCGATCGAGCGGGAGAAGGTCCTCACGGTCAACCTCACCGGCGACGCGATGGCCCGCCCGCTGGCCGACGAGATCGCCGCGGGCTCCTACGACCTGTCGTCGCTGGTCGTGATCAGCTCCACCGGCGCCATCCTGACCGGTTCCGTCCGCGACCGCCTCCAGGAGCTGCTCCCCGGCCGGATGATCATAGACAGCTTCGGCTCCAGCGAGTCCGGCTACACCGCCTCGGCGGTCCCCGGCTCCTCGCCCGAGTCGGGTCAGCGGTTCCAGTCCAACCCCGCCTCCGCCCTGGTCGTGCTGAACGAGGCCCTGGAGCCGGTCAAGCCCGGTGGGGGCGAGCTGGGCACGGTCGCCAAGAGCGGCCGGATCGCCTTCGGCTACTACAAGGACGAGGCCAAGACCGGACGGACCTTCGTGACCGACCGGGCGGGCGTGCGCTGGCTGCTCACCGGCGACATGGCCAAGGTCGAGGAGGACGGCACCATCACGATCTTCGGCCGGGGCTCGGTCTGCATCAACACCGGCGGGGAGAAGGTCTTCCCCGAGGAGGTGGAGGCGGTGCTCAAAGGGCATCCGGCGGTCTTCGACGCCGTCGTCACCGGCATCCCCGACGAGCGCTGGGGCAGCCGGGTCGCCGCCGTGGTGGAGCTCCGTCCCGACGCGGGGCCGTCGGCGGAGGAGCTCGACGCGTACTGCCGGGAGAGGCTCTCCGGCTACAAGGTGCCCCGGGTCTTCGCCTTCGTCGACGAGATGGTCCGTTCTCCGGCGGGCAAGGCCGACTACCGCTGGGCGAGGGAGACCGCCCAGGCCGCCCAGGGCTGACCCCGCCCCCGAGCGGGCCGGCCCCTGGCAGCAGGGCTCGGACAGTGCTCGCCGACGCCCACCTCGCCCCGAGAGGGTTGGCCTCTGCTGGGGAAAGCGCTTACCGTTAGGGGTGGCCCCGCGTGTCCCGGCGTGGCCGCCTCCGGTGACGAAAGGCTTTTCCGTTGCTCCATTCATATGACCCCCGGACCGGCGAGTCCGTCGGCGACCCCGTCGCCCCCACATCGGACGGGGAGGTGGACGCCGTCGTCCTGGCCGCGCACGCCGCCGGCCCGGCATGGCGTTCCGCCGAGCGGGCCGCCGTGCTCGACGCGGTCGCCGCGGCGCTGGAGCGGAACGCCGAGGACCTGTGGCGGACGGCCGACGCCGAGACGGCGCTCGGCGAGGTACGGCTGCGCGGCGAGGTCGGCAGGGCCGCCGGGCAGTTCCGGCTCTTCGCCCGGGTGCTGCGGGACGGCAGCCACGTCGACGCGGTGATCGACCATGCGACCGCCGAGCCGCCGGCCCCCGACCTGCGCCGGATGAACCACCCGCTGCCCGGTGTCGTCGGCGTCTTCGCGGCGAGCAACTTCCCGTTCGCCTTCTCGGTGGCGGGCGGCGACACCGCCTCCGCCCTGGCCGCGGGGTGCCCGGTGGTGGTGAAGGCCCACGACGGGCACCCCCGCACGTCGGAGCTGTCCCAGAAGGTCATTCGGAGCGCCCTGCCCGACCCCGCGCTCCTCGGCCTGGTCCGGGGGATCGACGCGGGCAGGCGGCTGGCCGGGCATCCGGCCGTGGCGGCCGTCGGGTTCACCGGGTCGATCCCCGGCGGCAAGGCCATCCAGGCCCTGATCGGCGAGCGTCCCGACCCCATCCCGTTCTACGGCGAGCTGGGCAGCGTCAACCCCGTGGTCGTGCTGCCCTCGGCCCGTCGCGAGGGACTCGCCCAGGGATTCGCCGCCTCGCTGACCCTCGGCACCGGCCAGTTCTGCACCAACCCCGGGCTGCTGTTCGTGCCCGACGACGCCGGGCTGCTGGCCTCCCTCGCCGAGGCGGTCGCCGCGACCACGGGCGGCGCGATGCTGACCGAGCGGATCCGGGACGGATTCCTGCACGGGGTGGCCCGGCTCGGCAAGCTCACCCCGCTGGCCGAGGGGCAGGCCGGCGAGGGCGCGTTCGGGGTGACGCCCCAGGTGTTCACCACCGACCTCGCGACGTTCGCCGACGATCTTCCCGCCCTCGCCGAGGAGTGCTTCGGCCCGGCCGCGGTCGTGGTGACCTACGCCGACCCGGCGGAGCTGCCCGCCGTACTGGACCGCCTGGAGGGCTCGCTCACCGCGACGGTCCACGCCACGGACCCGCAGGAGGCGCGGGAGGTCGCCGACGTGCTGCTCAGGAAGGCGGGGCGGCTGATCTGGAACGGCTGGCCGACCGGGGTCGCCGTCCGCTGGGCGATGCACCACGGCGGCCCCTGGCCCGCCAGTACGGCAGCCGCCCACACCTCGGTCGGCGCCGCCGCGATCCGCCGCTGGCTGGTCCCCACCGCCTACCAGGACTGGCCCGCCGAGCTGCTCCCGCCCGAACTGCGCGAGGACAACCCGCTGGGCATCCCGCGCCGCGTCGACGGCGTCCTGGACCGGTAGTCCCGCGACGGCGGCGTCCCGGACCGAGAGCCACGCGGTGACGTGTCCTGGCTTGAGCCCTCTTGACCCGGGCGGGGATCCGCGCTTCCGATGAGGAACAGAGCGCCGGAGGGTCAGAGGGAGAGGTCGGCGTCGATCTGGGCGGCGGACACCTCCTCGCCCGCGCGCCCGCGGTACTGCCAGGCGCGGGCGAACGGCAGCGCGTAGATCGCGGTGTACGCCAGCGGCGCCGGGTAGGCGGTCAGGCTGTTCGTCTCACCGTTCCTGTCCTTGATCACGTAGCGCTGGATGGCGAGCTTCTGCCGCCCGTCCGGGTACGGCACGCCTCGTTTGTCGGTGCGGTACCCCCAGAAGCCGAACGCGTTGACCAGGTTCGTCATCGAGAGCTGTTTGGTCTGCTGCCTGAAGCTGGCCGCGTAGTCCCGCCTGGTCAGCCTGGCCCCCATCGCCGCCCCGGCGTCGGCCCTGACGATCTGGTCGTAGTAGCGAGAGCCGAAGGTGAACTCCAGGTTCCTGTGACCCCACGGGGTGCCGCGCAGCCAGGTGAACGCCCGGTTCCTGCCGTGCGCCAGCGCCGCCAGCGCCCGCCGCATCAGCGCGGACAGCCGCCGCATGAACGACACCGCCTGGTCGAGCACCGCGCGGACCCGGCCCGCCGACGCGGCCGAGGCCACGCTGATCCCCTCGGCCGCGGCCACGACCGACTGCCCGGCCGTCGCGGGGGCCAGCATGGAGGCACTGAACCACGTCCTGATCGCCCAGACGATCAGGTCGCCGATGATGCCCCTGACGATCCCCTCGACCGCGCCGATGATCGCGGTCGCCAGTTGCAGCATCGCGGCGACCCGGTTGGCCATGTCGCCGGTCTCGGCGATGCCCCGGCCGAAGACCGCCAGCCGCTCCCGCGCCACCTCGCTCGCCTCGCCCTGCCAGTCGCCGTCCCTGTAGGCCGACGCCAGCGCCTGCTCCAGGTCCTCCGCCAGGCCGCGCACGCTGGTCGCCATGCTGTCGTAGTTGTAGGCGGCCTGCCCGGTCGCGATCGGGTCGCCGGTCACCCAGTCGGCCGCCCACTTCACCCAGTAGAGGGCGTTGATCAGGAACCGGCAGCCGGTGGACACCAGATAGCCGAGCGGGTCGGATCTCATCAGCGTCGGGGCGCTGCGGACGCTGAAGTAGGTGGCGATCACGTCCTGGGTGAACACCGCCAGGTCCGAGCCGATGTTGAACTTGTCGTCGCTGGCGATGTCGCCGTACAGGCGCAGGCCGTCCATGACGGTGGTGCCGAACAGGCCGAACGGGTAGGGCGCGAAGGTGATCAGGCCGTTGAGTATCCGGTGGTCGCGATAGAAGCGCGAGGCCGGGTTCAGCTCCCTGATGGGCTCCGGCTTGATCTCCTTGCGCGCGGCCGCCGCGGCCAGCATCTCCAGGAGCGTCTCGTCAACCGGATTGGCGGCGGCGTAGGTGACGCCGGTCTTCGCCAGACGCTCGCCCGCGCCCTCGAACCCCGCGCGCATGGCGCGCAGATGGCCGGAGAACTCCTCCATCAGCGAGGTGCACGAACCGCGTAGATGGATCTCGCCGAGCAGCCCCCACGGATGGAAACCGGAGAGCTGCCGGGTGGCCTCGCCGGCGAGTTTCCCGACCTCGTCCACCCGGCCGATCAGGGCGTCCACTCCGTTCGACGCCCGCGTCAGGTTGGTCGGTGTGACCGCGAACCCCTGGCTCGCGGTCACCGCGTGTAACCCTCGGACGCCTCGCCGGTCAGCACGGCGGTGATCTCTCTCGCCCGGCCCGCCACCTGGTCGACGGCGGTGTTGGCGGCCTCCTTGATCGCCTCGGCGAGCTCCGCCGACGGCAGCCGCATCACGCGGGGGTCGAGCTTGAGGTCGCGGATCCGGCAGTCGGCCCCGACCCGTACGGTCACCAGCCCCCTGGCCGCCTCGGCCTGACCCTCGACCTTGGCCAGGTCGAGCCGTACGGACCGCAGCTCCTCGTTGACCCTGGTCAGCTGGACCTCGATGTCGAGATCGTCGTTCCACCGGGATTGTTCCACGTGCTCTCCTCTCAGAGCCCGATGGCCGCTTCCGGGCGCATCAGGTGGCGGGCGGCTTCGGTTGCCGGGGGTCGCCAAGTCGCGTCTGACCGTCCGCCCTACTCAGCAAGGTAAGGCTAGCCTAAGTATGTGATCTTCCGGAAATGCCCAGGCCCAGCCGGGAGGCAGGGGGGCGGCCAATAGTCGATCATGTCCGTGAGTTCGGAAGTGATCTTGGTGTCTCCGGCGCCGAGGAGTGCTTCGGCGCCGGAGACGCCGCTGGAACGCTAAAGGGCGGCGAGGGCCTCGCGGGCCTCGGCGGCCACCGCGCGGCGGGCGCCGTCCTCGCCCAGCGTGAGGACGTGCCGCAGTGCCAGGCCGTAGGCCCGGCCGAACGCCTCCTCGGCCGTCGCCTCGATGTCCGGCGCCACGCCGACGCCCTCCCAGTTGTCGCCCCTGACCGGGTTGACGGCGCGGCCCGAGGGGACGGCCGACTTCAGGTGCGGGCCGACGTAGTAGCGGCCTCCGGGATTGGCGCCGCCTCTGGTGCGCTCGCCGACGATCGTGGCGCGGTCGCGGGTCTGCAGGTCGTAGGCGAGTTCCTCGGCTCCGGAGAACGTCAGCGAACTGGTCAGGACGTAGATCGGCTTGCTGGGGCCGAAGCGCGGGCCGGGGACGTAGGGCAGGGTCCAGGCCTGGTTGGTGTGGCCGGTCTCGCGCCAGTAGATGGAGTTGAGGTGGGTGGGCTCGTCGAAACCGAAGAAGTAGCTGCAGATCAGCGCCACCATGCCGGGCGAGCCGCCCCGGTTGCGGCGCACGTCGAACACGAGCGCGTCGGTGTCGGCGACCAGCGTCATCGCCGCCACCGCCCGGTCACCGGCCATTTCGGGCCAGCAGAACATCGTCGTGTCGATGTATCCGATGTTCCCGGGCAGGCGTTCCACGCGGGCGAAGCCGTAACCGGACAGCGAGATCTCCGCCGCGTAGAGGGCGGCGTCCAACGGGTCGTCGACCGGCACCTCGTCGACGCTGTGGATCAGCCGCAGATGCTTGTCGCCGTTGACCGACTGGAGATCCTCGGTCACCGCCGCGGCGAACGCCTTGTCTCCCGAGATCCCGCTGTAGGCGCCCGCGGCCAGCCGCTTCCGCAGGATCTCCGCGACCTCCACCCCGACCTCGGGGAAAACGTAGTGCTCGGTCAGTTGCGCGCAGAGCGTCTCGACCTGTGGTGTCCAGTCCATGGCCATGGACTCTAGTGGTCCGGTGATATTTCCTGATTTTCCCGGCTGAGGTGGCACGGGCGGGCCGGTCCCTTGCCTCCGGCCCCGCTCCGGCCGGGGTGCACCCGTCCCGCGTGGCCGGTCGACGGAGGCGCCCGCCTCTCCCCGGCCGGCAGCCCCGGCGCTCCCGTCGGCGCTCCCGCTTAGGCCCACGGCCACCGGGTAACAGCAGCACATGCTTGATCTTCTGCCCGAGGAGACGCTCCGGGAGGTCGTCGACCTGCTCGTCCGCCTCGTGGAGGCGGCCGGCGCGACCGTCATCTTCGTCGGCGCGGTCGCGGCCTTCGTGCGCTTCCTCCTGGTCGCCGCGCGCCGGAGCGGGGCCGACGGGTTCATCGCCGTACGGCTGTTCCTGGGGCGGTTCCTCGCGCTGGGGCTGGAGTTCCAGCTTGCGAGTGACGTGCTGCGCACGGCCATCTCGCCGAGCTTCACGCAGATCGGGCAACTCGCGGCGATCGCCGCCATCAGGACCGCCCTGAACTTCTTCCTGAGCAGGGAGATCGAGCGGGAGGGGCGTACGGCGGCCGAGGCCGCTCCGCGTCCCGTGCCCGGTGCCGGCGGTGGATGAGGTCATCCGGGCGGCCGCCGCCCTGGCCGTCGTCATGGGACTGGTCGCGGCGCTCGCCGCCCTGCTGCGCGGCGGCGGCCCCGGGGGCGCGATGGCGGTGTTGCTGGACTTCCTCGTCGCGGCGGGGCTCCTCCGCCTCTCCCTCGCGCAGACGTGGACGGCGATCGCCGTGGCGACGCTCACCATAGTGATCCGCAAGGTCGTCGTCGCCGGATTCTCCCTCCGGACGCGGCCGGCGGCACCCCTCCCCGCCGGCTCCGACTAGGACAAACGCGTAAGACGATCGTCTCGGGCTCGGCTAGGCTCGCGGACATGGGAAATCGTGAGGACCTCCTGGCCGGAGCCAAGCGCTGCCTGTACGAGAAGGGATACACCCGCACGACCGCGCGCGACATCGCCGCCGCCTCCGGCGTCAGCCTGGCGGCCATCGGCTACCACTTCAAGTCCAAGGAGGCGCTGATGAACACGGCGCTCTTCCAGGCGATGCAGGAGTGGGGCGACGAGATCGAAAGGGCTCTGACCGCCGGCACCGACCCCGGGGCGACGCCCGCCGAGCGCTTCGAGGCCACCTGGGACCAGGTGATCGCGTCCTTCGCCGCCCATCGGCCGGTCTGGGCCACCCAGTTCGAGCTCATCGCCCAGATCGACCGCCTGCCGGAGATCCGCGAGCAGCTCGCCGCCTCGATGGACGCCGCCCGTCTCGGACTCGCCGAGATGTTCCAGAGCATCGGCGTCCCGCTGGGGGAGGCGCCCCCGGGGGAGACGGCCTCGGGGGAGGCCGGAGCGGGGGCGACGGGCGACGAGAGGGCACGGGTCGTCGGCTCGCTCTACCAGGCGATGCTGAGTGGCGTGCTGGCGCAGTGGCTGGTCGACCCCGGCCAGGCCCCCTCGGGCCGCGACCTGGCCGACGCGCTGCGGATCGTCGGCGGGACCATGAACGCCGACCGGGCCCGCCGCCCCTGACCCCGCCGGGCCCGCCGGGCCTGCGAGGCCTGACCCCGCCGGGCCTGCGAGGCCTGACCCCATCGGGCCCGCGAGGCCTGGCCGCCCCCGGGCCGGCCGCCCATCGGCCGGTCCGTTCTCCAGAGCGTGCGGTCAGGCCTGCGGGCCCGACTCCAGAGCGTGCGGTCAGGCCTGCGGGCCCGACTCCAGAGTGTGCGGTCAGGCCCCAAGGCGTGCGGCCCGTTTTCCGGGCGTGCGGTCAGGTCTGCGGGCCCGGCTCCAGAGTGTGCGGTCCGGGTACGGCTAGCGCGCGTGACCGGCTCCCGCGTGCCGCGACACCGACAGGCGCACCGACTCCGCGGGATCGACCCCGGTGTGCAGGGTGGGGGTCCACCCGGCGTCCGCGCCGAGGTCGGGGTCATTGACCGCGTTGTGGGCGGCGACGAGGTCGATCGGGGTGACCTTGCCGCCGACCCGCAGCACGTTTCCCCGGGTGGTCAGGGACGTGCCGCCCCAGTTGTAGATCAGGGTCGCCGGATCCACCGCCCGGCCGAGGCGGAAGAAGTTGTTCTCGGCGAAGATCTGCGACTGCACGCCCACGCCGAGCGCGTAGACGAAGGCCGAGGCGTCCGGCACCTCGTAGTAGTTGTTGTAGACGTGCACCTGGCCGAAGCGGACGCGGGGGAGCCGCTGCAGCGCGTTGTCGAAGTGGTTGTGGTGGACGGTGACCTTGAGCTTGCCCGAGTCGGCCGCCGGGTTGTTGGTCGAGCCGATCAGCATCGTCTTGTCGTGGCCGGCGAACCGGTTCCACGAGGCCGTGACGTGGTTGGAGCCGCCGGTGATGTCGAGCTGCCCGTCGTGGACCTGGTACGGCCTGCCGAAGTACAGGGGCTGGCCCGAGTCGGGGTTGTCGCCGTCGGTGAAGGTGTTGTGGTCGGCCCACACGTGCGTGGAGCCGGTCACCGAGATGTTGTCGTAGAGGGAGTTCCAGTTGCCCTCGGCGCCGTCGGTCGGGTCCCACTGCGGGAAGCAGTCGGCGGTGTCCTCGAAGGTGAGGTTCCGGATGATGACGTTGTCGGCCTTGTCCACGTGCAGGTTGACGCCGCGGATGGTCGCGTCCTTGCCCAGGCCGACGATGGTGGTGTCCGAGCCGACCTTGAGCTTGATGTTCGCGGTCTGCCGCGCGGCCGACGCGGCTCTCGCGTCCTCCAGCGGGCCGGCGGGCTCGGTGTCCCTGCCCCACACCGCGGGGTCGTAGGCGGCCAGGTAGGCGTCCAGGGTGTAGCCGCCGGTCGTGTAGTCGGCGCAGGTGCGGTCGGTGCCGACGGTCCCCCGGATATAGATGATCTTCGGCGAGGGAGCGGCGAGCGCGGCGGCCAGCCCGGTCCGGGTGGACACGGTGTGCACGTTGGCGGCCGGAGCGGCCGCGCCGCCGGTGGTGCCGGGGCCTTCGGCCGCCCAGCCGTCGTTCGCGGGGAGGGTCCGGCGGCCGAGGTCGGGACCGGGGTACGAGGCGGGCGGCGCGAGGCGGGGGGCCGGCGTGGCCGAGGCGGGTGGGGCGGCGAGGACCGCCAGGGACAGGACGGCGGTGAGCGCGACGGCTCGTTTCATGGGGATTCCTCCGCGGGTCAGGTGGGGAGGGGAGGCTCCGTACGGCCCCCGAGAGCCTTCCGGACGGCATGGGCGGGCGCCCCGTGGTCAGGAGACGGGGCGCCAACGCCGGGGGTGCGGCTCAGCCGCCGTTGCGCTGCTTGTAGGAGGCCTGCGCCTCGGTCAGCTTGGCCGCGAACGCGTCCAGGAAGTCCTTGGCGGGCAGCGTGCCCTGCAGGACCTTCTGGAACTCCGGCTCCATGTCGGTCTTGGTGATCGCGTTGAACTCCGGCAGGTAGTACGGCATCTGCACGACCTTGGTCGCCGGGTCGTTGAGCACCTTGACCGCCTCGGCGATGTGCGGCAGCCCCTGGATCCAGGCCTCGCCGTTCACCTCGGTGTTGGCCGGGAGCACGCCGGTCTTCTCCGCCCAGTGGCTGTTCATCGCCTTGGACGCGGCGAACTCGGCGAACTTGTAGGCGGCGTCCTTCTTCTCGCCGCTCGCGAACAGCCCGATCCCCGAGACCGGGTTGGACAGGATCGCCTGGACGCCGCCGTCGGACTTCGGCACGGCCATGGCCGCCACCTTGTCCTTGCCCAGCGTCTTGACGTGGTCGTTGAACGAGCCCAGGTTGTGCTGCATGATCGCGATGTTGCCGCCGTCGAACTGGGCGACCATCTTCACGTAGTCGTTGCTGACGTCCGCCTCGGGGGTGACCTTCTTGTAGAGCCCGGCCAGTTTCTCCAGGGCCGCGACGTTCTTCGGGTCGTTGACCGTCGCCTTGCCGTCGGCGTCGAAGATCTCGGTGATGCCGGACTGGCCGTACACCACCTCCAGCATCTGCGCGATCGAGCCCGCGCCGCCGCGGATGGTGAAGCCGTAGCGGTTCTTGGCGGTGTCGGTCAGCTTCTCGGTCGCGGTGAAGAAGTCGCCCCAGTTCCGGGGCGGCTCCAGCCCGGCCTCCCCGAACCAGTCCGTCCGGTACCAGAACACGCCCATGTTGGTGGACATCGGCACCATGTAGGTCTTGCCGTCGGGCACGGTGGCCTTGACGGACGTGACGACCTGGTCGTTCAGCCTGCCGTTCAGCGCCCCGCCGGAGATCCGGCCGTCCAGCGGCTCCAGCGCCTTCTGCGCCACCAGGCTGGACAGCATCGCGGTGGAGACACCGCCCACGTCGGGCAGGCCGCCGCCGGCGATGGCGGTGTCGTACTTCTGCTGCGCCTGGGCGATCGGGATGCCGACGTACTTGACGGTGATCGTCGGGTTCGCCTTCTGGAACTCGGCGATGATGTGCTGCCACACCGGGGTGCGGGCGGGGCCGCCGTTGTCGTCCCAGAAGGTGATCGTGGTCTTGCCGCCGGGGGAACCCGCGTCGTCCGACCCGCACGCGGCGAGTCCGGTGCCGAGCATGAGCGCCGTGGCCAGGACCGCCAGGTGCTTAGAGCGTGCTGTCATTGCTCCTACCTCTCTGTGTCATGTCCCCCGACATCGCTGTGACCGTGAAACCGCCGAACTCCGCGTGCCCCGCCTCGCCGCCGGCGAAGAGGGCGAGCACCGCGCCCACCCAGGGGCCCGCCGTCGTCTGGAAGGGGGCCCCGGCCTCTCCCCGGTCGGTGTGGAACCGGCAGACCGCGCCGGGCCCGACCACGACGCTCAGCCGCGCCGTCGCCTCGGGCACCGGGACCGGCGGCATGAGATCCTCTCCGTCCGCCCGGCAGACCAGCCGCGGCCCGCCGGGCGCGTGTTCGAGACCCACCCACGCGTAGGTGTCTCCCAGTACGGCGAGCCCGGCGCGGCCGCCGGTGAGCGTCAGCGTCGTGCTCGCCGTGAACGACTCCGCAGGTAGACGCTGGGTCAGCACGTCCGCGCGCAGCCGTGGATCCTCCGGGCCGGGACGGCACTCCAGCCGGAGCCTCCCGTCCTTGAGCGCCCACCGGATGACGTCGGGGTCGGACCAGTCGGCGTTCAGCACCGGGTCGCGGTAGGTCCCGTCCCCGTTGTCGGCGGTCCACGGCCTGTGCGTCACGGCGAGACCTCCGAGGCGAGCGCCGCGGCGGCGGAACGGCTCAGCGGTCCGTCCGCGACGACGGTGACGACCCTGCGGGTGAGGGTGTCCTCGACGAGCAGCGGCGTGTCCCAGGCGAGCGCGGGGCCCGCGCCCGGGTAGTCCACGACCCGGACGAACCAGGGGTCCGCCCGCTGGACGAAGACCAGGGTCCACTCGGCCGACGACATGGCGAGCCAGGGGGCCCGCGATCCGTGGACGGCGTCCTCGCCTTCGGCGTCCTCGGTGAAGACCCGGCGGTCCCGGGCGGAGCCGGGGGCCCGCCAGAAGAACCCGCCGTAGCCCGCCCCGGCACGTCCCTTGGTGGCCGAGCTCCGCACCGGCAGCGGATCGCCGGTGAGGTTCGTCAGCGTGAAGGAGAAGTCGAGCGCCCAGCACCCGTCCATCCCCGTGGCGCGGACCTCGCGCGTCTCACGGGCGAGCTCGGTGCCGTCCGGCCCCACCCAGGCCAGCGACTCCCCGAACCCGGCGGGATCCCGCCGGGAGAAACCGAGGTGCCGCTGCGTCCCGTGGTCTCCCAGCCAGGCCGGTCCCCGGTCGCGGACGTAGGTGCGCCCGCCCCAGAAGTTGGCCCCGCCCACGTCGGAGACCGCCACGCTCACCCCCAGGTGGTGCACGTGGTCGGCGGGGGCGACCTCCGTCACGGCCGTCCCGCCCAGTGTCCGCACCGGATGCAGGTACGGTCGCGGCGACGACGTCACCGGCACCTCGGCCCGCACGACGTACTCGGCCACCCGCACCCCCGAGACGTCGAGCGCCACAGTCCCGGCCCCGGAGAGGTCCGGCGGTCCCGCCGGGGCCTCCCGCTCCGCCGTCACGGTCACCGCGGTGCGCCGTTCCGCCGGGGTGGGGTTCCCGGCCGTCCCGGCCGCGAGGGCCCAGGGCAGTCCGAGCTCCGAGTAGAGCGCCAGGCGCTCCGCGCTCTCCGCCGTGACCCGGGCGATCCCGGGCAGGACCCGGCGTTCCTCGCCGACCTCCTGGAACCGCTCGGGGATCGGCAGGGGGTCGGGCGCCAGCCGTACGGCCTCCAGGACCCGCATGAACCCGGCGGTCCGCTCCAGCGGGACCAGCAGGTCCGCCCCGTCGCGGACGTGCGCGACCAGGTTCTCCAGCAGGTCGGTCCGGGGATGCGTCACGGAGGTCCCGCCGATCTCGACGCGGTCCTCGGTGTAGGTCAGCCTGATCCGGCCGGTCTCGCCGTGCACGATCAGGTACGGCTCGTGCCGCCGGTCCGCGCACAGGGAGACCGCCACCGTCACCGCGGTCCCGTCGTCCATGCGCAGCCGCACGCAGGAGGTGTCGTCCGCCTCGATCGCGTTGGCCCGGTAGAGCTCGACCTCGATCCCGTCGATCCCGGCCCCGGAGACGGCGAGCGCGGTCGCCACCGCGTGCGCCAGCGGGTTGGTGAGCGCGCCGTCCACCACGGGCACGCCGTCCAGCCGGCGCCTCCCGGCCCACGGCACCCGCGAGTAGTAGGGGTAGGAGCGCTCCCATGCGCCCGCCGCGCCGATCCCGGTGACCCGCCCGACCACCCCGTCCGCGATCATCTTCCGGACCGCCGGGACCGCCTCCGAGCCGAGGCTCTGGAACCCCACCTGGCAGGCCAGCCCGGTCTCCCCGGCGACCGCGGCGATCCGCTCGTAGCCGGCGAACGTGGCGGCGGGCGGTTTCTCCAGCAGCAGGTGCGATCCGGCGCGCAGCGCCCTGACCGCCAGGTCGGCGTGGGTCTGGATCGGCGTGCAGAGGATCGTCACCTCGGCGCCGGTCCGTCCGATCAGCTCGGCCAGGTCACCGGAGAACTCCACGCCCTCCGGGAGCCCCTCGACCGGCCGCAGGTCGCACACTCCGGCGAACTCGACCGTGCCCGCCGAGTGGAGCCGGCGCAGGTTCGACAGGTGCCACCAGCCGTGCCCGTGCGCCCCGGCCAGCACCACCCGGACCGGCGCCGTGCCGCCTCCCCTCGCGGTTCCGGCGCCGCTCCCCGCCGGGATCCGCCCCGTCACGTCACCCTCCAGCGCAGTCCCAGGCCGCGGTGGCCGCCGGCCCGCAGCTCGCCCTTCTCGACCAAAACGGGGTACGGCTCCGCGATCAGGCCGAGGGCGGCGAAGGAGGCGTCCTCGACCTCCTCGGCCATGCACGGCAGCGGCAGGGCCAGCGCGAGCTGGCCGGAGATCTCCGGCAGCAGGTGCGGGTAGACCGGCACGTCGAACGTCCTGGCCAGCTCGGCGATCCTGAGCAGCGGGGTGATCCCGCCGACCCGCACCACGTTCGGCTGCAGGACGTCGCAGGCCCCGGCGACCAGCAGGTCCCGGAACTCGTAGACGGAGTAAGCGCTTTCCCCGACGGCGATCGGAACGTCGACGCCGGCGCGGAGCCGGGCCTGCCCGGTCACGTCGTCGGCGGGCAACGGTTCCTCGACCCAGTGCAGGTCGTACTCCGCCAGCGCCGCGATCGCCCGCCGGGCCCTCGGCAGGTCCCAGCGCTGGTTGGCGTCGACCATGAGCAGGGTGTCGGGCCCGATCACCTCGCGCACCGCGGCGACCCGCGCCACGTCCTCCCTCAGCGAGTCGCGGCCCACCTTGACCTTCACCGCCGGATACCCCGCCGCGCGCCACCGCCCGGCCTGCGCGACCAGCTCCTCCGGCGAGTAGTGCAGGTTCACGCCGCTGCCGTACACCGGGACGCTGTCGCGCCGCCGCCCGAGGGTCTCGACCAGACCGGCGTCGCCGCAGCGCAGGTCCCACAGCGCCAGGTCCACCCCGGCCAGCGCGATCGTGGTCAGCCCGCCGCCGCCCGCCTCCCGCAGGTGCCGCCAGAGCCGGTCCCAGACGACCTCCGGGTGCGGTTCGAGGCCGATGACGGCCTCGCGGATCTCGTTGTCCAGCAGCGCCTGTACGGCTCGGGCCCCGATCTGCGGGGTCCACGAGAACCCGGTCCCGGTCCGTCCGTCCGCCAGCGTCAGCTCGACGGTGATCACGTGGTTGGCGGGCACGCCGGCTCCCCACGGCCGGGGCAGCGGCACGGTCCGCAGCGTCGTCCTCAGTTCTGTGATCATCGGTCGCCCGCCGCTTCTCGTCCGCGGCTCCCGGACCGCTCGGCGATCATTGGGCACCCACCAGGGCCAGACCCGACTTGATCAGTCGCACGAGCTCGTCCAGATGCTCGGCGGAGGGCTCGACCAGCGGCGGGCGGACCCCGCCCACGTCCAGCCCGCGATGCCGCACCCCGGCCTTGACCAGGGACACCGCGTAGCCGGGCACCTTGTCGCGCAGCCGTACCAGCGGGGCGTAGAACTCCTTGATCAGCCGTTCGTCGCCGTTCAGGTAGGCGGTGGCGATCTCCGGGGCGAAGCAGAACACCGCGCTGGAGTAGAGCTCCACGCCGATGCCGCGGTAGGCGGGCATGGTCAGCTCGGCCGTCGGCAGCCCGTTGAAGAACAGGAAGTCCGGCCGCTCCTCCCGTACGGCCAGCACGGTCCGCTGCATCCGGTCGATGTCGCCGACGCCGTCCTTGATCCCCACCACGCCGGGGAGCCGGGCCAGCTCGACGGCCTGCTCGGGGTCCAGCACGACCGGGCCGCGCTGGTAGACGATCGTCGGCAGCACCTCGGAGACCGCCGCGACGTAGGCCGCGTAGCCCTCGCGCGGACCGCTCGCCAGATAGGGCGGCATGAGCAGCAGGCCGTCGGCGCCGGCGTCCCCGGCCGCGCGGGCCTGGGCGAGCGCGGCGCCGATCGGGCCGCCGGCTCCCGCCAGGACCGGTACCCGGCCGCCCACCGTCTCGGTCGCTATCCGCACCGCCCGTGCGTGCTCGGCCTCCGACAGCGCGGAGAACTCGCCGGTGCCGCAGGCCACGAAGACGCCCCCCGGCCGGTGCTCCAGCCCGCGCCGCAGGTGCTCCGCCAGCACGTCCCCGGCCAGGGCGCCGCCGGCGTCGAACGGGGTGACCGGGAAGAACAGCACTCCGCTGAGATCCATCTACTCAGGCTCCAATCTCTGTGCGCCAGCTCCGCTTGGCCTGCCAGCCGAGCAGCCGGCCGGCTTTGGCGGAGGAGAAAGCGGGGGCCGAGCCGGTCAGTCCGGCGGCGAGTCCCGCGGTGGCGGGGTTGATCCGGGGGAGAAGCCCGGCCAGGGGTTCGCGGGCCAGCGCGTCGGCCGCGCTCGCGAAGAACACCTCGCCGTTGGGCAGTTCGGGCAGCTTGTCCAGCAGGGTCAGCACCAGCTCGGAGGCGTCGCGGGCGTCGATGTAGTTGAACAGCGACACCCCGGCGATCTCCGGCCGGTCCAGCCGCTCGGCGATCGTGTGCCCGGACTGGGTGGGCGCGCCGGCCCATTCCTCGGGCGCGACGACGAAGCACGGCCGCACCGCCGCCAGCATCGCCTTCGAGCCGCGCGCGAACGTGCCCATCACCTGCTCGGCGACCAGCTTGGACAGGCTGTAGGCGTTCCAGGGGGCGACCGGGTGATCCTCGTCGATCGGCAGGTAGGAGGGGGTCCAGCCCGCGGTGCCGTACCCGATGACCGTCGGGCTGCTGGCGATCACGATCCGCTCGACCCCGACCCCGGTGGCCGTCTCGCACACGTTGAACGCGAGCTGGGTGTTGACCCGGAAGGTGAAGGAGTCGGTCCGGCTGAACGGGGTGGCGATCGCGGCCAGGTGCACCACGGCGTCGGGGCGGAACCGCGACATCACCCCGAAGGCCTCGCCCAGGTCGGTCAGGTCGGCGGGAAGCACGGCGGCGGCCACGGAGGGGGTGCCCGGCGCGGTGTCCACGCCGATCACCTCGTGCCCGGCCTCGGCCAGCGCGGTGACCACGCTGCGGCCGAACCGCCCGGCGCTCCCGGTGACCAGAGTGCGTGTCATCGCGGGCTCACCCCTTCACCGCTCCGGCCGACATGCCCTGCACCAGGTAGCGCTGGATGACGGCGAAGACCAGCACGACGGGCACGGCGGCGACGACGCCGCCCGCGGCCAGCGCGCCGAAGTCGACGCTGAACTCGCCCAGCGTGTAGGCGAGGCCGACGGGCACCGTGAACTTCTCCTGCTCGTTGACGAACATCAGCGCGAACAGGAAGTTGTTCCAGCTGTGGATGAAGGCGAACGAGCCGACCGCGACCAGCGCCGGGCGCAGCAGCGGCAGCACCACGGCGAAGAAGGCGCGCAGCCGGCCGCAGCCGTCCACCCAGGCGGCCTGCTCCAGCTCCACCGGCACGTTCTTGATGAAGCCGCTGATCAGGATGAGGGAGAGCGGGAGCTGGAAGACCGTCTCGGCGATCACCAGACTCCACAGCGAGTTGACCAGGCCGAGGGTCCGGAAGATCTCGAACAGCGGGATCAGCATCATGGCGCCGGGGATGAACTGGGTGCAGAGCATGCCGAGCATGAACAGCCGCTTGCCGCGGAACTCGTAGCGGGCCAGGGCGTAGCCGCCGGCCAGCGCGATGACCGTGGTCATGATCAGGGAGGCGGCGCCGACCATCAGGCTGTTCTTGAAGAACATCGCGAAGCCGAGCTCGTTCCAGACCGTCGCGAAGTTGTCGAACGTGATCGGCCAGGGCAGCAGCGAGCTCGAACCCCGGGGCCGGAACGCGAACACCAGCATCCAGTAGAAGGGGACGAGCGTGAACAGCAGGTAGAGCCCGAGCGGGACCCAGATCTGCCAGCGGCTGACCTTGTTCCTCTCGCCACCTCTGAGCCGGGGCTCCGGTGCGGACGCGGCCAGCCGCGGCCGATGGACCGTCTGGACTGTCATGTCTTCGCTCCGAACTTGCTCAGCCGCAGATAGGCGATGGAGAAGAAGGTGAGGATCAGGAAGGCGGCGGTCGTCAGCGCCGAGCCGTACCCGAAGTCGTGGGACTGCACGGCCTTGCCCGCCACGTACAGCGGCAGCGTGGTCGTCGCGTGGGCCGGTCCGCCGCCGGTCAGGGTGTAGAGCAGGTCGACGTTGTTGAACTCCCACACGCAGCGCAGCAGCGTGGACAGGATGATCGCGTCCTTGAGGTGGGGGAGGGTGATGTGGAAGAACCGCCGCCGGCGCGAGGCGCCGTCCACCGAGGCCGCCTCGTAGAGCTCGCCGGGGATGCTCTGCAGGTCGGCCAGGAGCAGGATGGCGAAGAACGGCACCCCGCGCCAGAGCTCGGCGAGCACGGCCGCCCAGAAGACGGTGTCGGGGTTGGCCAGCGGGGCGGCGCCGTACTGCATGATCCCCAGGTCGGCGAGGTAGCGCGAGACGCCGGTCGTCGGGTTGTACAGCAGCACCCAGATGCCGGTGGTCAGCACCCCGGACACCGCCCAGGGAGAGAACACCAGCGCCCGTGACAGCCCGCGGCCGACGAAGCTCTCGTTCACGATCAGGGCCAGGGCCAGGCCGAACAGCAGCTGCAGGACCACCTCGACGCCGACCCACTTGAGGCTGAAACCGAGGCTCTGCCAGAACAGCGGGTCCTCCAGCAGCAGCCTGCGGAAGTTGTCCAGCCCGGCGAAGCCGTTGTCCCAGGGCTTGGTGACGTTGTAGTGCTGCAGGCTGTAGTAGACGACGCTGGCCATCGGGTAGACGAGGAAGCCGAGCATCCCGGTCACGGCGGGGGCGATCAGCAGGTAGGGCGTTCGGGCCGCGCGGCCTGGTCGGCGGCGTATCCGGGGATCCGCCGTAGTGATTGCCATGGCCGGCAACTCCTTCCGATTCGGCGTGAGGGACTTTCGGCGCCAGAGGCTGCAACCGGTTGCATGAAACATTGCGGACATCGGAATGCAACGTCAAGGGCTCAATTTGGTAAACCCCCGCTTATCAGCGGATTTGTCGGCGTTGACAGGCTGCACGGCACCGCAACCGGTCCTACGGTGCTCCGGACGGCTGGATCATGCGGCGTTGACAGGGATGCAACCGTTTGCACTAATGTGCAGCAGAGCGCGACAAAGGAGCACAGTGGCAGCGACGATCAGAGACGTGGCGCAGGCATCGGGAGTCCATGTCTCCACCGTGTCCCGCACCTTCTCGGCGCCTCATCTGGTGAACGCCGAGACGCGCACCCGTGTCCTCGCCGTCGCCGAGAACCTCGGCTACCGCCCCAACCGCGCCGCCCGCGCGCTCACCACGGGCCGGACCCACAATCTCGGCCTGATCGTCGCCGACATCTCCAACCCCTTCTTCCCGCCGCTCATCAAGGCCGCCCAGGCGCACGCCAGGGCGCGCGACTACCACGTCTTCGTGGCCGACACCGACGAGGACCCGCAGGTGGAGGAGGAGCTGATCCAGACCCTCACCAAGCAGGTCGACGGCGTGCTGCTGTGCAGCCCGCGGCTGTCCAACCGGGCCATCGAACGGCTCCGCGCCGACGTGCCGTTCGTCGTGGTGAACCGGCGGGTGAAGGGCATGCCGACCATACTGATGGACGTCGGCCAGGGCGCCCGGCTCGCGATCGAGCACCTGACCCGGCTGGGCCACCGCAGGATCGCCCTGCTCTCCGGGCCGGGCGGCTCGTGGACCAGCGGGGAGATGCGCGAGGCCGCCGCCGCGATGGACGGCGTCGACCTGGTCATCCTCGGCCCCAACGCCCCCACCGAGCAGGGCGGCCTCGCCGTCGCCGCCGAGGTGATCGCCTCCGGCGCCACCGGCGTGCTCGCCTACAACGACCTGGTCGCGATCGGGCTCATCGAGGGGCTCTACGAGCGTGGCGTGCGGGTCCCCGGCGACATCAGCGTGGTCGGCGTCGACGACATCGTGTCCGGCCGGCTGAACCGGCCGAAGCTGACCACCGTGGCCATGCCCACGGCCGCCGCCGGCCGGATGGCCGTGGACCTGCTGCTGCAGTCCGTCGACGACGGCGCCACCCCCACCCTGATCACCCTGGAGACCGGCCTGGTCGTCCGGGAATCCACCGGAGAGGCGCGATCGTGAACTTCGGAACCACCCCGTCGGGGGAGAAGGTCGAGCGGCACGTGCTGGCCGCCGGGCGGATGCGCGCCTCGGTGCTCGGCTACGGCGCGATCCTGCAGTCCCTGGAGGTCTCCGGGGTCAACGTGGTGCTCGGCTGCGACACCCTGGAGGACTACCTGACGCGCAGCCGCTACTTCGGCGCGGTCGTCGGCAGGTACGGCAACCGCATCGCGGGCGGGCGGTTCACCCTCGACGGCGTCACCCACAGGCTGCCGGTGAACAACGGGCCCAACAGCCTGCACGGCGGGCCGGGCGGGTTCTCCAGTCGCGTGTGGCGGGTGGCGGAGGTCTCCGGCACGGCGGTGACGCTGGAGTACGTCAGCGCCGACGGGGAGGAGGGCTACCCGGGCACCCTGACCGTCTCGCTCACCTACACGCTGACCGAGGACGCGCTCCGGCTGGACTACCGCGCGACCACCGACGCGCCGACCGTGCTCAACCTGACCAACCACTCCTACTTCAACCTCGCCGGGAGCGGCGACGTCCTCAAGCACGTTGTCCGCATCGACGCCGACCGCTACCTGCCGGTGGACTCCTCGCAGATCCCGACCGGGGAGCTCGCCCCGGTGGCGGGCACCCCGTTCGACTTCACGACGCCCCACGAGATCGGCGCGCGGATCGCGGACCCGCGGCTGGGCGGCGGCTACGACCACTGCTACGTCCTGCGCGGCGGCATCGAGGTCGTCGAACCGGCCGGCGGCCGCGTCATGGAGGTCTCCACCACCGAGCCGGGCGTCCAGTTCTACTCGGGCAACCTCCTGGACGGCGTCGCCACCGCGTACGGCAGGCACGCCGGGCTCTGCCTGGAGACCCAGCACTTCCCCGACTCGCCCAACCGGGAGCACTTCCCGTCCACGGTGCTGCGCCCCGGCGAGGAGTTCGCCTCCACGACCGTCTACCGGTTCCCCTGACGCCGCGGGGGTGTCCGGACCGGGGCTGGGGAGGTCCCCCGGCGAGCAGGCGAGACTCGCGCCCGGCGGACCTCCCGCGATGGAGATCCGGGCGGAGTCTCCCCGGGGAGACGGGGGCCTAGGCTCTGGCGGCCGCGGCGTTCTCACCGGTGAACGCGGCCACGGCGCCCAGGCCGATGTAGACCACGCCGCTGGTGACGTCCAGGCGGCGGCGGGCGCGGGCGGAGCGGCGCAGGCGGCCCGCCATGGCCGAGGCGAGCAGGGCGAAGGCACCGTCACTGGCCATGCCGAGCGTGATCCAGATCACGCCGAGCAGCAGGATCTGCGGGGCGATCGGACCCCGGGAGGGGTCGGTGAACTGGGGCAGGAAGGCCAGGAAGAAGATCGCGGTCTTCGGGTTGAGCACGTTGACCACGAAGCCCTCCCAGAACATCCGGGACCGGCTCGCGACCGGCGGCCCGGCCGCCTCGGCGTCGTCCGGGCGGGACATCAGCTTCCGGATGCCCAGCCAGACCAGGTAGGCCGCGCCCAGATACTTGACCACGGCGAACGCGGTCGCCGAGGCGGCCAGCAGGGCGCTGACACCGAGGGCGGCGGCGGCCACATGGACCACGGAGCCGAGGTGGATGCCCAGCACCGACACCATCCCCGCGCCGCGGCCCTGGGCGACGCTGCGGGTCACGATGTAGAGCACCGCGGGACCCGGCACGAGCAGCAGGGCCAGGGGCGCGGCAGCGAAGAGGGCGAGCGTTGTCAGATCGGGCATATCAGGATCTTAGACTCGCCCGCTCTCTGATCGCCCGGGCTTTTCCGCGGGCCTCCTCAGCGGCCCTTCGCCGCGCGGAGCAGGTACGACGAGAGGACCACGACTCCGGCCAGTGCCTGGGCGGCCAGGAAGCCGCCGAGCGCGGACGGCTGGGCGGCCAGCGCCAGCGCCAGCGGAAGGCAGCCCAGCACCGCCAGGTCGACGCCGGTCAACCCCCACAGCACCGGGCCGGTGGGCACCGCTCCGGCCGGCGTCTCGATGATCGGCATCGCGTGGTCGACGGGGCTCCGCCGCGCCATCCGCAGGCCCGCGGCGGCCAGGACGGGAGCGGCCGGCGGCCCGAAGAGCCACCACGGGCCCTCCGCGAGCGTGCCGGCCAGGACCAGACCGGTCAGGGCCAGGGAGAGCCAGACGGCGCTCAGCAGCGCCGGCAGCAGCGCCCGCGCGGCGAGGGCGGCGCGGGCGTCGACGCCGAGCAGGCGCGCGAGACTCGGATTGTCCCTGTCGCGGCGCGCACCCGAGGTGCCCGCCACCGCGGCGGCCAGCGCGCCGGCGAGCAGGGCGCCCACCGTGATCGCGGTGACGCCCCCGGAGGCCTGGGCGGCCAGCGAGGGGAGCGCGGCGGCTCCGAGCAGGACGGCCGGCCGTCCAGGGCGCCGGCCCAGGCGGCGCCAGTCCTGCCAGGCCAGGGCCAGCGGGGCGGGCAGCGGCGGCCACGGCCGCGAGCGCAGGGCACGCCCTCGCCAGTGGTTGTCCTCGGCGATCCAGGTCAGGGCGCCGGGGTCCATGCCGACGGCCGCGCCGGCCACGTGACCGGCGCGGGTGGAGGCGGCCAGCAGGCTCCGCGCCGGGATCCGGGCCAGGGACGACCACGCCCGCCGTACGAGCAGGGCGGCCGCCACCGCGGCCACACCCGCCAGGGCCGCGCCGAGCGTCACGGGCGCGGACGCGACGGAGGGGAGGATCCGGCGCGCGGGCCCCGACGCCGACAGCGCCGCGACCCCCGCGAGCACCGTGATCGCGACGAGAGCCACCTGCAGCCATGAGTTCCAGGTCTGCGACGACTGCGAGAGCACGGCCAGCGCCATGCCGCCGGCCGCCGCCGACACGCCCAGGACCACGGCGGCGACCAGCCGCACCGCCAGCTGGTCGGGCGCGCCCAGCACGGCGAGCAGGCCCACCCCGAGCGCGGTCCCGGCCAGCACGGAGATCACGAGGAGAAGCCTCGCGGTCCGTCCCAGCACGCCGCGGCGGTCGAGCGGGGACAGCACCAGCCAGGCGGCGTCGGAGGCCGGCACCGCGACCGGGCCCACCGCGCGGGCGACGGCGAGCAGGCCCGCGTAGACCAGGGCGACGAGAGCCACTCCGGCCCCCATCCGCGACGGATCGGCCTGCCGGGCGACGGCCGCCAGCGCGGAGGAGGCAGGCTGGGCCAGCACCGCTGCCCCTATCGCCAGCCCGAACAGGGCGGTGTAGCGGTCCAGCCAGCTCGCGCGGGTACGGCGGCGCGACCGGATGAACGCGCGGACCTCCGAGACGCCGCTCACGCCCTGCCCCCCGGCTGCCCGTCTCGCGGATGCCCGTTCCCCGGATGCCCGTTCCGGGGGTGCTCGTTCTCCAGGTGCCCGTCTCCTGAGTGTCCGCTCCTCGGGTGCCCGTCCGCCGGGGGCTCGTTCCCGGAGGGCCCGTCCGCCGCATGCCCGTCCGTCAGCACGACCTGGCGGGCCAGGGTGGCCTCGGCGAGCCGGAGGTCGTGGGTGGCCATGATCACTGTGCCGCCGGCGGTCGCGTACTCCCTCAGGATCGTCGCCAGGTGCTGCCGGAAGGTGGAGTCGAGCCCGCGTTCGGGCTCGTCGAGCAGGAGCAGCCGGCTCGGCCGGAGCAGGGCGTTCGCCAGCGAGAGCCGCTGCCGCTGGCCGGTGGAGAGGGTCAGCGGCGAGGCGTCCGCCCGCCGCTCCAGATCGAACAGTTCCAGCGCCGCGTCGACCTCCAGGCGGGGCGGCGTGTGGACGGCGCGCATCAGCTCCAGGTGCTCGCGGACCGTCAGTCCCGGGTACCACGCCGGTTCGTCTCCCACGAGGACGACGTCACGCCAGAAGGCGGCGTCGTCCCTCGGCGGGCCCCCCAGCACGTCGAGCTCTCCCGAGAGAGGGGACTGCAGCCCGGCCAGGCAGCGCAGCAGCGTCGACTTCCCCGCGCCGTTCGCGCCGATCACGGCGACGATCTCGCCGGGTACGGCCGTCAGGCCGACGTCTCGCAGAACAGGGTTGCCGCCGAGATCCACCTCGATGTCGCGGGCAGTGATGATCGGTGTAGGCACCGTTTGAGCGTAGCCAGTGCCGGTCCCGCCCGCGCGCCCCTGCCACGGGTGGAACGGCCACGAGCGGTCTGCGACGGGTGGCCTGCCACGGGCGGGTCAGGTACGGGTGGAACGGCCACGAGCGGCCTGCCATGGGAGGGCGGGTACGGGTGATCTTCCGAGGGCGGCTCTTCCACGGGCGGCCTGTCGCGAGCGGCCTGCCGCGGGCAGCTCCTTCACGGGCGGCCTGTTACGGGCGGATCGCGGAGACCAGGGCGGTCAGCAGGGCGGTGGTCGCCGGAGGGACGGGTGGCTCGCCGTAGGTGGCGGCGTAGACGTGCCGGGTCGAGCCGGGCAGCTCGATCGCGTTGACCTTCGGGTGGCGGTGCGCCTGCAGCGCGAGGGCGGGCAGGGCCGTCACCCCGATCCCGGCCGCCACCAGGGCCTGGACGGCGACGATGTCGTCGGTCGTGAAGGCGATCTCCGGCTCGAAGCCCGCCTTGGCGCACAGGTCGAGCAGGTGGCTGCGGCACCGGTCGCAGCCGCCGATCCAGCGGCTGTCGCGGTGCGAGAACAGGTCTCCGGTCCGGCCGGAGGTGACCAGGAAACTGGGGTCGTCCAGCAGGTGGACCAGCCGGATGCCGTCGTCCTCCGGGGCGGTGTCGTCGTAGCGGAAGATGACCGCCACGTCCACGTAGCCCGCGCGGAGCATCCGCAGGGCCTCGGGTGGCTCGGTCTCGGTCAGGCGCAGCTCCAGGCCGGGGTGGTCCCTGGCGAGCAGGGCGGCGGCCTCCGGCACGAACGTGCCCAGGGCCGAGGGGAAGGCGGCCAGCCTGGCGCGGCCCGCGCGCAGGCCCACGTGGGCGGAGAGCTCGGCGGACGCGGAGTCGATGCGGCCGACGATCTCGGTGGCCCGCTCCGCCAGCAGGCGGCCCGTCTCGGTGAGCCGGATGCCCCGGCCGGCCCGCTGGATCAGCTTGGCCCCGGTCTCGGCTTCGAGTTTGGCCAGGTGGTGGCTGACCGAGGGCTGTGAGTAGTGCAGCTCCCTGGCCGCGGCGGTGACCGATCCGTGCCTGGCCACGGCGGCGAGCACGCGGAGCCGTACGACATCGAGCATGTATCAACATTATCTATGAATAAAGAGCAAGATAGACATTAGACGGCATGTATTGTCCGGCGCACTCTTGAGACATGGGAATCATGACGCTCGCCCGTCCCGGCTTGGCGGAGCTGGTCGCGGGAGTCCGAGAGCTGGTCGACAGATCCGCCACCCCCCGGACGACGGCTTTCGCCGTGGCCGACATGTTGCGTGAACGGCTGCCCTCTCCCGAGATCCTCACCGAGGAGGAACGTCTGGGAGACCCCGGCCACTACATCAGCCACCCCCTCCACACCGAGGCGGCCTTCTCGATCATGGCGGTCGTCTGGCGGCCCGGTCAGGAGACCGTGATCCACGACCACATCGCCTGGTGCGTGTTCGGGATCCTGCAAGGGGTCGAATACGAGACGCTCTACCGCCTCGACGGAGACCATCTGACGGAGATCGGCCGGACGGCCAACCAGGCGGGGGAGGTCAGCGGCTTCGCCCCGCCCGGAGACATCCACCGGGTCCGCAACACCGGCGACAGCACGGCGATCTCCCTTCACATCTACGGCGCCGACCTCGGCGCCGCTCCGAGCAGCATCCGCCGGGTCTACGACCTGCCCGTCCGCTGACATCCGCCGGCTCTCCCCCGGCAGGTGCGCGCCAGTCACCTCCAAGTCGGCGACAAGCCCCCGAGGCCACGATGAGGGCGTCCCGGTTTCTCCGGAAAGGAGCGAGTCATGCGTAAGATCACGCGCCTGTACATGCTGGTCCTCGCCACGGCCGTACCCGTCTTCTCCGTGCTGCTGTCCGGCACCGCGGAGGCCATCCGCATCGCCAACCACTGCGAGCCGTCGTCCCCTGACGGTGTTTGAGCGGTATGTACGGCACCGCCGGATCAGGGTGATCCGGCGGTGCCTCATACGGGCTGTCCACTGCCGCAGGCGCGGATGGCACGCCGAGGCCGAGCGGTGGGCGCGGCGGGCGACCGAGGCGGCGCGCCAGGCGGATCTGGCCGGGCACGCGACGCTCCTGGTGGATCTGGCGTCGCTCTGGCACGGGCTCACGCGCTACGCGGAGGCGCATGAGTGCGCCCGGATGGCAGTGGAGTCGTCGGCCGCGGAGCCCCCCGGCCCCGGCCGCGACGGACCGCTCGCCGACGCGCTGGTCCGGATGGGCGACGTCGAGCGCCGGCAGGCCAGGTACGCCACGGCCGAGGCGCACCTGCGCCGGGCGTCCGGGCTGGTGGACGAGCCGGACCGGGAGCGGGCCGCGACCGTGCGGCTGGCCCTGGGCGTACTGTGCAAGGAGACCGGCCGGTACGACGAGGCCGAGACGCACTACCGGGAGGCGCTGGCCTGCCTGGAGCGGCACGGAGCCGACCACCCGATGCGCGCCGACGCCCTGCACAACCTCGCGGGGCTCGCGCACGCCCGGGGCGGCGGCGATCCCGCCGGAGAACACCACGCGCGGGCCGCGATCGAGATCCGGCAGAGAGCGCTCGGCCCTCACCACGACCACGTCGCGGCGGATCTGGCCGTGCTCGGCGCGGTGCTCGCGGACCAGGGCAGGCACGCCGAGGCGGCGGAAGCGCTGCATCGGGCCATGAGCATCTTCCGCGAGCGCCTGGGAGCCGATCACTACGAGGTGGCGGTGTGCCAGGTCAACCTGGCGCACCTGGACGATCTCCAGGGCCGCGCGGAGGAGGCGGGCCGACGCTACCGGGACGCCCTGCGCATCAAGCGCCGCGCCCTCGACCCGGGCCACCCGGAGGTGGAGCGCCTGTCCGCACTCGTGAGGGCACGGCCCGGGTAGGGGACCGCGGCCCGGGTCAGCTCTCCACCTCGGGCTTGCGGTCCTGGCGGAGGCTCTCCTTGATGGCCTCCAGGCGGGCGGCGCCCTCGACGTCGATGGCGGCGCGTTCGACCTCGATCATCCGGGCCTCGACGGAGTTGGAGGTCAGCTCGGCCTCGCCGAGGGCGCGGGCGTAGCGCTTCTCGATCTTCTCGCGGACCTGGTCCATGGTCGGGGTGTCGCCGGCGGGGGTGAGGCCGGACAGGTCGCCCATGGCCTTGTTGAGCTGCTCCTGCATCTTGGCCTGGTCGAGCTGGGAGAGCAGGCGCATCCGCTCGGCGATCTTCTTCTGCAGGGCCATGGCGTTGTTCTCGACCGCCGCGCGGGCCTGGGCGGAGGACTGCCTGGCCCGCTCGTGCATGAGCTGGACGTCCCCCATCGCGGTCTCGGCCGCCACCAGCCGGGAGGCGAAGGCGCGGGCGGAGTCCTCGTAGGACAGCGCCTTGCGCTCGTCGCCCGCGGCCCGCGCCTGGTCGGCCAGCAGGACCGCCTGGCGGGCGTTGGCCTGGAGCTTCTCGGTCTCCTCCAGCGAGCGGGCGAGCTTCATCTCCAGCTCGCGCTCGTTGCCGATGACCGCGGCCGCCTGCTGGGACAGCCGCTGGTGCTGCTCCTTGGCCTCCTGGATGGCCTGCTCGATCTGGATCCGCGGGTCGGACAGCTCGTCCAACCGGCCGGACAGGGCGAAGACCATGTAGCGCCAGGCCCGGCGGATGACCTTGAACATGGGGGGCTCCTTAGCGATCCAGCGCGTCGCGGGTGATCTGTTCGGTTTCGTGCAGGCCCTGGCGGACCCCTTCGAGGTTGTCCGCGAGCTCGTCGAGCACCCGGGTCGGCTCCAGGGCTCCGGGTGCCGCCATCGCCGACAGCTCCACCAGCCGGGCGAGGAGTCCCTCGATGCTGATCGTGCTCGACTCCATCCGGGCGAGCACCTGGCTGTAGGTCTGGGAGAGCCGCTCGACCACGGCCTGCTGGGAGGCCAGCGAGGCGAGGGCGCGGTCGAGGTCGTGGACCAGCTCCTCGCGGGCGTTCTTCCGGGTCCGGGTGAGCCGCGTGCGCTCGTTCCGGAGCCGTTCGAGGTCGAACCTGGCGAGCGCGGTGCCGGTCAGCGAGGCCTGCTCGGCCAGGCGTTCCAGCGTGGCAGTGGAGTCGTCGACCTGGGACCGCATCAGTGCGATCCGCTCGGCCAGCGGGCCTGCTCCCATGGAGGCGCTCAGCTCGCCGAAGCCGCGCGCGGCCGAGCCGGCCCGCTCCAGCCAGTGGGCCTCCCTGCTGCCGGCGGTGACGTCCGGCGCGGTACGGCCGCCGCCGTCCCGCCCCTGGACGGTGGCGATGGCCGTCTTGGCCAGCCAGACGGCGACCCCGACGGCCCCGGCGGCGGCCGGGTGCACGCTGACGGCCCAGGCGGCGCCCCCGGCGGTCGCACCGAGCAGCAGACCCCACGGATCTCGTAGTTCATCGAGGAAACGGGACATCAGAAGTTGGATACCACCGCGGTGAACACCTGGTCGATACTTCCCGACTCGCGGGAGTCGTAGGCGGCCGCGTTGGTCGTCTCGGAGATCTGCTTGAGCACGCCGAGGTCGGCGTCCTGGCCGTAGGCGATCGTGAACATCCGCACCGACTCCTCGGCGGACTCGGCGCGCAAATCGGGCAGCAGGTTCTCCAGCGACAGGCTGTTGTTGTCCTCGTTCTTGCCGTCGGTCAGGAAGATCACCGCGTTGATCGCCTCTCCGCTGTGCCGGTCGCGCACGTGCTGGTAGGCGGCGAGCGCGGTGTCGTAGAGGCCGGTCCCGCCGTCGGGGGTCAGGCCGTCGAGGCGGGTACGCAGGGTCTTGCGCTGGGCGGCGTCCACGGTGTCCAGCGGGGCCAGCTCCAGATGGTCCTTCTCACCGTCCCGCTTGGTGGAGAACATCCACAGGCCGACCTTGTCGTGCGGGCCGAACTGGGGCAGCGCGTTGATCGCGGCCTGCTTGGCCAGGTCCAGCTTGCTCCTGCCGGTGTCCGGCACGCCGGCGCCCATCGAGCCGGACACGTCGATCACCATGAGCACGTTGGCGGGCTTGCGCAGGTCGGCCCAGCTGGAGAGCACCTTGTCCAGCACGTTGGGGGCGGGCGGGCTGAGCGCGGTCCTGGGCTCGGCGGGCAGCAGGCCGTTCGCCTCGGTGATCAGCTTGCCCGCCTTCCCCTCGTGCGACCGGAAGGCGAAGTCGGCGAAGCGCCTCTGCTGCTCCGGGGCCTGCAGGTGGGCCAGGAAGTCGGCGGCCACCTGCCGCTTGGCGTCGTCCACCCACGGCGCGGTCAGCACGGCGTAGGGGTTGTCGGAGTAGAGCGTGCCCTCCTTGGGGTAGATCGCCACCAGCGGCACCTTGGGCTTGCCGTGCTTGCCCAGCGTCTTCGGGTCGCCCGTCGGGTTGCCCTGGTTGTAGTCCCAGACCGACTTCTCCTCCACGGCCACCGCGGAGATGTAGCTCAGGCCCGCCCCCGCGTCGTCGGCCCGCTGCAGGTTCGACAGGAACGTCAGTGTCGTGTCGCCGTAGTGCACGATCGAGCGCTCCACGCCCTGGACGAAGTCCCGCGTCCTGGGATCGGCCACGTTCTTCTCCGACAGGTCGCCCGACAGGCCGGTGGCCGCGAAGTAGGCGCCGACGGTGGCGTTCAGGCCGCTGGTCGAGAAATTGGGGTTGGTCTTCCCCAGGCGGAAGTCGCCCCACTCCGGATGGTCGTACTTGGCCCAGGAGCCGGCCGACAGGTCGAGCAGGTCGGCCCAGCCGAGCTTCTTGCCCGGCCAGCCCAGGGCCTCGGCCATCGGCTTGGGCATCGCGATGACCAGGGGGGTCTTGGCGATCGACGGGTTCTCCGCGGCGACCAGGGAGCCGGTGTCGTTTCCCTGGGCGCGCTGCTGGAGCAGGGTGACCCAGCCGCTGCTCGCCGGGGACCAGACATCCGGCCGCGGGCCGTCCTGGCGCTCGTCCCAGCCGCGGGCCAGCGCCTGCATCGCGCCGCCGCTGGCCTTGGTCACGACGACCACGTCGGCGCAGCGCTCGCCGACCTTCCTGCCGTTGTAGCCGGCCGCGACCGTCCGCAGCAGCTCGGCCTTCTCCGACGACGCCGCCACGGTCAGGGTGACCCCGCCGGCGCCGCAGGCCGTGGTCTGCTTGGCGTTCCGCGGCCGCTCCGGCTCGGCGCTCCCGACGTACAGCCGCAGACCGACGATCAACGCCCCGGCGAGAATGATCGCGATGATGAAGGGAGCGAAGTTCCTGCGCGGTCGCTGCGGCTGCTGGTACAACCCGGCCTCCATGGTGTCAGTACTTATCCGACGAATGAGCCCTTGCCATAGTTCGCCGTGACGAGAACGCGGTCAGAAGTTGGAGATCACGCTGGTGAAGACCTGGTCGATGGTGTCCGCCCGGGAGGAGTCGTAGGCGGCTCCGTCGGTGGCCTCGGCGATCCGCTTGAGCACGCCCTGGTCGGCGCCCTCGCCGTATCCGATGGTGAACAGGCGCACGTCGGGGTTGAGCTTGCCGAGCAGGTTGTCCAGGTCGCTGCCGCCGGTCTTCTCGTTCTTGCCGTCGGTGAGGAAGACCACCGCGTTGATCGCCCCGGCGTCCCTGGCCCCGCGCATCCGCTCGACGGCCGCGAGCGTGGTGTCGTAGAGCCCGGTCCCGCCCCCGGCGGTCAGCCCGTCGAGCTCGTCGCGGAGCGCCGGGCCGATCTTCGACACCGAGTCGATCGGGACCAGCTCCCGGTAGTCCCTGTCGCCGTCCTGCCTGGTGGAGAAGGCCCACAGGCCGACCTTGTCGTCCCCGCGGAACTGCGGCAGCGCGTTGATCGCGGCCTTCTTGGCCAGCTCCAGGCGGCTCTCGCCGGTGCCCGCAGCCTCCTCCTCCATCGAGCCTGACTTGTCCACCACGATCAGCACGTTGGCCCGCTTGCGCAGCTCCGACCAGCTCCCCAGGACCTTGTCCAGGACGGTCGGGGTGGGCAGGTTGAGGGTGGTGATCGTGGCGTCGGGGATGACGCCGTTCTCCCTGGTGGCCTGGGGACCGAGCTTGCCGTCGAAGCCGCGGTAGCCGTACGACTGGAACCTCGCCTGCACCGGGGCGCTGTGCAGGTAGGTCAGGAAGTCGTCGGCGACGGCCTTCCTGGCCGGGTCCATCCAGGTCAGCGGGACGTAGGGATGGTCGGAGAAGAGCGTGCCCTCCTTGGGGTTGACGGCCACCAGCGGGGTGCGCGGCGGGGCGTGCTTGCCCAGCGTGGCCGGGTTGCCCGACGGGTTGCCCCGGTTGTAGTCGGTGACCGAGTTCTCCTCGATGGTGATCGCGGAGATGTAGGCCATGGACTCGCCCCGGTCGTCCGCGCGGAGCAGGTTGCCCAGGAAGGTCATCGAGATGTCACCGTAGTGCACGATCGACTGCTCGACGCCCTTGACGAACTCGCGGGTCTTGGCGTCGGCGATGTCGCCGGCGGTCAGGTCCGAGGTGGTGCCGGTCGCGGCGAAGTAGGCGCCGATGGTGGCGTTCAGGCCGCTGGTCGAGTAGTTGGGGTTGGTCTTGCCCAGCTTGAACTGGCCCCACTCGGGGTGACCGTACTTCGCCCAGCCCTTGGGGTCGGCCGCCAGCCCGGCCAGCTCCGCCCAGCCGATCGCCTTGCCCGGCCAGCCCAGTGCCTCGGCCATCGGCTTGGGCATCGCGAAGACCAGCGGCGCGGTCACGATCGGGACCGGCTTCCCATCGGCGACCGGTACGGTGCCGTCGGCGCCCCCGGCCTGCTGGCGCAGCAGCGTCACCCACGCGGAGGCGGCGGGGGACCACACGTCCGGCCGCTCGCCGTCGGTCTGCTCCTTCCACCCCCTGGCCAGCGCCCGCATCGCGGTGCCCGAGTTGGCCTCGTCGATGACCACCTCGGCGCAGCGCCCGGCCACGGTCCGCCCGCTGTACTCCTTGGCGACCTCCCGCAGGATCCAGATCTTGTCCTGCGAGGACGCCACCCGGATCTTCGCCGACTCGCCCGAGCAGGCGCTCGGCTCGCTCTCCCCGCTCCGGCCGACGAACCAGCGCAGTCCTGCGATCAGCCCGATGGCCAGCACCACGGCCAGGAGGTAGGGCAGGATCCGCCGGCGGGGTCGTGCGGGGGAGTAGGCCATCCGATGATCGTAGGAAGAACTGATTTACCTGGACAAGGTTTCCGTCATTTCGCTTGGGCCGGCCGTCTCCTACGAGGTCGGGTCGCCGCCTTCCGCGGGGCCGGGTGATCGTCTCCGACGGGGCCGGGAAGCCATCTTTCACCGTGTCGGCCGTCACCGCCTCCCGCCGGACCGGGACACCGCCCCCCGCGGACCGGGTCTCCGGCCGGACCGCCCTCCGCCGGGGACGTTCTAGCCGGAGACCCGCCCGTGCAGGAGATCGACGAGGGTGGCGTGCACCTGCTCGATCGGACGGTCCGGGTGCAGCGCCCGGCGCTCGATCGAGACGGTCAGCACCATGCCGAACACGGCGGTCGCCGCGGTCTCCACGTCCAGGTCCTCCCGGATCGCGCCCTCGGCCACCGCCCGGCGCAGCGCGCCCGCGTAGACCCCCAGCGCCTGCTCGCGCAGCCGGGCGACCGCGTCCTGCCAGGACGTACGCCACATCTCGGCGAGCAGCACCCGGGCGAACGCGCCGTACTCCTCGAAGAACCGCAGCTGCGCCATGACCACCGAGTCGAGGGCGTCGAGCGCCGCCTGTCCGGTGTCCGCCTCGCCCATCGCGTCGGCCAGCCGCTGGATGCCGTGTTCGAGCAGCGCGGCGAAGAGCGCCTCCTTGCTGCCGAAGTTGTAGAACACGGTGCCCTTGGCCACCCCGGCCCGTTCGGCGATCGCGTCCACCGTGGCGGCGGTGTAGCCCTGCTCCGCGATCACCTCCACCGCCGCCGTGAACAGCCTGAGCCTCGTCCCGGCCCGGCGGCCGTCCCCCTTCCTCGTGGTCGCACCCGTCCCGGATTCCCGGCGATCCCGCCCCGTGTCGGCGTCTCTGGCCCCGGCCCGCTGCTGCGTCATGGAGGAAACCGTAGTCAGAGCGCGAGCTCGGGGTGGAGGCGCCGCATCGACCAGGTGCGCCCCTTGTGCACGGCGTAGACGGTCAGGCTCAGGCCCAGCGCCACGGTCAGGGTCAGCACCCCGCAGGCCTGCCAGACCACCGCGAGGTCGCCGCCGCTGATCAGCCGCCGCAGCGCGCTGACCACCCAGCTCATCGGGAGCCACGGCGAGATCGTCTGGAAGAAGCCCGGCGAGGTCTCGATCGGGTACGTCCCGGCGGCCGAGGTCAGCTGGAGCATCAGCAGCGCCAGCACCACGACCCGCCCCGGCGCGCCGAGCAGGGCGTTGACCGCCTGCACGATCGCCAGGAAGGCCGCCACGGTGAGCAGCAGGACCCCGGCGATCCCGGCCCAGTGCGCGGCCTCCATGCCGAGCCCGAACCTGATCACCGCCATCAGCACGCCCACCTGCGCGGCGCCCAGGACCAGTCCCGGCAGCCAGCCGGCCACCGCGATCCGCCAGGCGGATGCCGTACCGGCCAGGAGGCGGGGGTTGAGCGGGCGCAGCACCATGTAGCTCACCATCGCGCCGACCCAGAGGGCCAGCGGGACGAAGAACGGCGCGAACCCGGTGCCGTAGTTGGGCACCTCGTTGAGGACCTGGCCGGCCAGCTTGACCGGCTCGCTCATCATGTCGCTGCGGTCCGCGCGCTCGTCCCCGCCGTAGTCGGGGATCTGCTCGGCGCCGTCTCCGAGCTTGTCGCTCAGCTCCCTGGACCCGTCGGCCAGCTTGCCGATGCCGGTGGTGAGCTCCCCGGCGCCCTCGTGCAGGCGGCCCACCCCGCTGTCCACCCGGGCCGCGCCGTCGCTCAGCTTGACGATGCCGCCGCCGAGCCGGGTCAGCCCCTGGCTGAGCTGGGCGGAGCCGTCGCCGAGCCGGGAGATCCCCGAAGTGATCTTTCCGTTGGCGGCCGCCGCGTCACCGAGGCCCGAGTGGAGCTCCGCCGAGCCGGCGGCCAGCTTGCCGAGCCCCTCGTCCAACTGGTTGATCTTGTCTCTGGCCTGGTCGAGCTGCCGGCCGGCGGTCGGCGCGACCTCCGCCGTCCGGCCCGCGACCTCCGCGATCCTGCGGGCGTCCCGCTGCAGCTGGGCCGCGGCGCCGCCGCCGTCACCCGCGGCGCCCTCCAGCCCGGTGGCCACCTCCTGGGTGGACTGGGTGAGGCGCTCGGCGATGGCCCGCAGCCGCGGATCGGCGTCCGGATTGCCGTCCAGCCAGTTCTGCAGCTGCTGAGCCTGCTGCCGGGCCTGTTCCGCCCCCTGCTTGATCCCGCCGGGCAGCGCTCCCGCGCCGTCGGCGACCAGGCCGGCGCCCCGCTCGACGGCCTCCGCGAGCGACCGCAGCCGCGCGCCGTTCTCCTCCAGCACCGGGACGACCTCGTCGGCCACCTTGTTGATCTTCGGCACCTGGGCGTGGACCTGCTCGTAGACCTGAGCGTTGCCGTCGGCCACCTGCTTGGCGCCCTTCTCCAGCTTCGCCAGCCCCCGGCCCAGCTCGCGCGAGCCGCTCTCCGCCTGGCCCAGGCCTGCGGCCAGCTTGTCCGCCCCGGCCGACAGCCGGCCGGTGGCGGTGTTGGCGCTGCCCAGGCCCACGGTGAGCTGGTGGGTGCCGGTCTTGGCCTGGCTGAGGCCCGCGTTCAGGGTGGACGCGCCCTTTCCGGCCTCCGCCGTACCGTCGTGGAGATCGTCCGCGCCGTCCGCGGCCTTGGCGGTGGCGTCGTGCAGCTCGCCGAAGGACACGAAGACGTTGTCCCAGTAGTCCTTCAGCGCGGTACGGCCCGCCGCGTCCTTGACCTCGGTGAACACCGCGTCGGAGATCGTTCCCATGATGTAGCTGCGGCCGGTGTCGACCCGCACGCCGAGCTCGGCGGGGGTCGGCGTGCCGTCGCCGGAGGGCGAGGCGAGCCGGGCGCTGAAGTCGGCGGGGATGGTCAGGGACAGGTAGAAGCTGCCGTCGTTCACGCCGTCGGCGGCCTGCCGGGCGTCGACCGTGTGCCAGCCCAGGACCTTGCGGTCACGCAGCTCGTCGGCCAGCTCGCGGCCCGCGTCGACCGTCTTGCCGTCGACGGTCGCGGGCCGGTCCTCCACGACCAGCGCCACCGGGATGTTCTGCAGGTTGCCCTGCGGGTCCCAGAAGGACCACAGGTACAGCCCGGCGTACAGCAGCGGCAGCATCACCACGCCCGCCAGCGCCGCCCGGGTCAGCCGCGACCGGGTGAACCGCCGCAGCTCCAGCCGTCCCAGCCGCAACGATCTCATCGGTCCTTCTCCTCGGTCTCCTCGGTCTCCTCGGCCGGTACGGCCCGCGCTGCCGCCTCCCCGTCCCGCCCGTCCGCCGTACTCTCCGGCTCCGCCGTGCTCTCCGGCTCCGCCGGGCGGGCGGGCCTGGAGGGGGCGGGGAGGTTCGCGGCGTCGCCGGGATCCCCGAGAGGGCCGGAGGTCCCGGAGGGCAGGTGGATCGCCGCCGCCCGCTCGCTCTCCGTGCAGGCGGCGACGACGGTCAGCCCCCGCTCGCCCAGCTCGCCCAGCGTCGCCAAGAGCGCCTCCTGACGGTCCTGGGCGAGGCCGGTGTCCACGTTGTCGAGGACCAGCAGCCCCGGGGTGTCGAGCAGCGCGAGCGCGATCCCGAGCCGCACCCGCTCCTCCCGGCTCAGATCGCGGATGAGGGTGCGGTCGCCGGGGGACAGCTCCAGGCCGGCCAGGGTCAGCGCGGTCCCGGCCCGTGCCTCCTGCCGTCCGCCCCAGAACATGCCCGGCGACCGCTCGTGCAGGTGCTCGCGGACCGTCAGCGCCTTCTCCAGGTCGTTGACCCCGTCCACCAGGCCGAGCGCGGCGACCCGCCGGATCGCCCTCGGCCTGCCGTACCGCCCGACGGTGAGCGTGCCCTCGGTGGGACTCATCCGTCCCGCCAGGGTCAGCAACAGGCTCGTGCGCCCGCTGCCCGCCTGCCCGGTGACGACGGTGAGGCTGCCCGGCTCGGCGGTGACGCCGACGTCGCGGTAGACCCACCCGTGCTCGCCCTTGAGGGACAGACCGACCGCGTGCACCGCGACCCCGTGGAACACCGCGCCCTCCGACTCTTTAAACTGACCAGTCAGTACAAAAATATCACGCAAAAGTTTCCCCAGGTGACCGGCCCGGCAAAGGTGTCGATTCTCACGCAAGCCGGTCACTCACCTGGCTTGGCCGTGTGGGTGACCGGGCGGCGGTGGGTGTTCCTGTCTCCGGCCCAGGCCGTTCTTCCCCCGTCTCCGGTGTGCAGCTCTCGGGGAGGAGGGGGCCGTCGTCGGTCCAGCCGATCCGCCGTACCAGCGGTGAGGCCACGTCCAGCGGCATGCTGTAGGAGTATCCGACGTCGGGGCTGGGGGCGAGGGTGAGGCCGGGATCGGGGGCGTCGGGGTCGTTCACCGTCAACCGGAGCGGCGCTGTACGGGGTGGAAGGTCAAAAGCGCGGCGAGGGTGGGTGGGGTGGCCGGGGGCCGCTTCTTCTGTGCGGCGCCGTACTGGGGTGGAAGGTCAAAAGCGCGGCGAGGGTGGGTGGGGTGGCCGGGGCCGCTCCTTCCGTGCGGGCCGGTGTCGCGTGGTCCGGGGGCTCAGGAGGGGCCGTGGGTGGGTGGGGGGAAGGTCTGGTGAGGGGCCGGTGCTGGACCGGGCGAGGCAGGGCGGGCGACGATGAGCCCCGGGAGCGGTAGTGATCAGGGGTTTTCCATGATCTGTTGGGATTAGCGGTGCTATAGGACGCCCAATCCCAACAGATCAAGGAAAACCCCCGCCCCGCTCCCTCCCTAGCCCGCGCAGCGGGGAGCACCCGGTACGGCCCCGCACGAAGGGGCCGGTCCCGGGCCACTCCACTCACCCCTCGTCGAGCTTTTGACTTTCCACCCGGTACGGCGCCGCACGAAGGGCCGGCCCCGGGCCACCCCACCCGCCCCTCGCCGCGCTTTTGACCTTCCACCCCGTACGGCGCCGCGTAAAAGGGGCGGCCCTGGGATGGAACGGAGGCGAACGGGCATCGCTGCCGCCGCCCGCCACCGGTGGAACCCGGGCACCACGTCCGTGAAAGCGATCATGCCTGAGCGCGTAGCGCAACGATCGCTAGGACCGGGTCCATGGCCGGGCTACTCGTTTCGACGAGACAGACGGCTCGCGACAACGCGGAGAGGACCCGCCCCCGCCGGTCATGCCGGATGGGGACGGGTCCTCTCGAACGGTCGTGCTAGACCGTCGCGGAGCCGTACTCCTGGAGGAAGAGCGCTTCCGCGAGGGCCGTGCGGCGGAGCTCCTCGATGTTGACCCGCTCGTTGGGCGCGTGGATCGAGGCGTCGTCGTCCTCGGCGCCGAACAGCAGGATCGACGCGGCGGGGAACTGCTTGACGAGCGTGGAGACCAGCGGGATCGAGCCGCCGGCGCCGACGTCGCGCGGCGGACGGCCGAAGGCGTGCTCCATCGCCCGGTTCAGCGCGGCGCGGGCGGCTCCGCCGGAGTCGGCGAGGTAGCCGGAGCCCAGCACGTAGTCGGTGACGTGGACCTCGACACCCCAGGGAGCAACCTGACGGAGGAAGTCGACCACGGCGTCCACGGTCGTCTTCGGGTCGCCCGCCGGAGGCACGCGTACGGTCACCCGGGCGCGCGCGACCGCCTGGACCGCGTTGATGGCGCCGGAGACGGTCGGCACGTCCAGGCCGGTGACCGTGATGGCGTAGGAGGCCCACAGGCGGTCGGCCAGCGAACCCGAGCCGACCAGCGAGACGCCGTCGAGCACGCCCGCCGTGGCCCGGAACTCCTCCTCCGAGGGGCCGGAGCCGAGGAAGCTGCCGCGTGGCAGGCCGGGGACGCGGATGTCGCCGTGGTCGTCGTGCAGGCCGGCCAGCATCCGGATCAGCGCGGCGAGCGCGTCCGGGGCGGCGCCGCCGAACGAGCCGCTGTGCAGCGACTCCTTCAGGGTGCGCACCTCGACGGTGAAGGCGCCCATGCCGCGCAGCGAGGTGGTCACCGCCGGGTCGCCCACGCTCGGGTTGCCGCAGTCGGCGACGATGATCGCGTCGGCGCGGAGCAGCTCGGGGTTCTGCTCGACGAAGGCCTCAAGGCGCTCCCCGGCGTACTCCTCCTGGCCCTCGATGATCACCTTGATGCCCACCGGGAAGTCTCCCCGGAAGGCCCGGAGCGCGGCGACGTGGGAGATGATGCCGGACTTGTCGTCGGCGGCGCCGCGGCCGTGGATGGCCCCGTCGACCTCCGTCGGCTCGAAGGCCGGGGTGCGCCACAGCGCGGGGTCGCCCGCGGGCTGCACGTCATAGTGGGCGTAGAGCAGCACGGTCGGCGCGCCGGGCGGGGCCGGTGCCTCGGCGTAGACGGCGGGGAAGCTTCCCTCGACCGGAATCTGCCGGACGTGCGGCAGTCCGGCGCTGCGCAGCAGCTCCTCGGTCGCCGCGGCGGCCGCGCGCACCGGCTCCTCCGGGTGGCCGGGGAAGGCCACCGAGGGGATGGCGACGAGCCGCTTGAGGTCTTCGACCGCCTGGGGCAGGCCGGCGGCGACGGCGCCTTCGATCTCGGCAGGAGTCACGACTTTCCCTCGCATCTCAATATCTGGTCGTCCTATTTGATCACAGTCGGCATGTGGCTGTGGTTCACCCCGATTCCAGCACACCAGCATTCCGTCAAACGGAACCGAGGGTTGCGCGTGGCCCGGACACTCCCGAATTCTGTACGCGGATTTCGTTGTTGTTACATGCCTGTTTTGCGGATTCCGAAGTTCTTGCACTCTATTGCCACGTTTTCACTTGGCAAGACGTTCTGCTGGGATGCAGACTGTGGGGAGCTCAGATCACCGAGGGAAGATAGCTATGACCCACCCTGAAAACACCGACGTGGCCTCGCTCATGCAGGCCGCGCAGGACCACCTGTGGATGCACTTCAGCCGGCACAGCTCTGACAGGGGTGCCGAAGTCCCGATGATCGTGCGCGGTGAGGGCGCATACATCTACGACGTGCACGGCAAGCGCTACCTTGACGGACTCGCCGGCCTGTTCGTGGTCCAGGCGGGGCACGGTCGCAGCGAGCTGGCCGAGGCCGCCGCCAAGCAGGCCCAGGAGCTGGCGTTCTTCCCGCTCTGGTCCTACGCGCACCCCAAGGCCGTCGAGCTGGCCCAGCGGCTGGCGGCCGAGACCCCCGGCGACCTCAACCGCGTCTTCTTCACCACCGGCGGCGGCGAGGCCGTCGAGAGCGCGTGGAAGCTCGCCAAGCAGTACTTCAAGCTGACCGGCAAGCCGCTCAAGCACAAGGTCATCAGCCGCCAGATCGCCTACCACGGCACCCCGCAGGGCGCCCTGTCGATCACCGGCATCCCGGCCTTCAAGCAGATGTTCGAGCCGCTGGTCCCGGGCTCGGTCCGCGTGCCGAACACCAACCACTACCGGGCCGACGAGATCACCGGCGTCCCCGGCATGACCCCGGAGCAGTACGGCTACTGGGCCGCCGAGCGCGTCGCCCGCGCCATCGAGATGGAGGGCCCCGACACCGTGGCCGCCGTCTTCGTCGAGCCGGTGCAGAACGCCGGCGGCTGCTTCCCGCCGCCGCCCGGCTACTTCCAGCGCCTGCGTGAGATCTGCGACGAGTACGACGTCCTGCTCGTCTCCGACGAGGTCATCTGCGCCTTCGGCCGCCTCGGCACCATGTTCGGCGGGCAGAAGTTCGACTACGTCCCCGACATCATCACCTGTGCCAAGGGCATGACCAGCGGTTACTCGCCGATCGGCGCCATGATCGCCTCGGACCGGCTGTTCGAGCCGTTCAGCAACGGCACCGAGATGTTCGCCCACGGCTACACCTTCGGCGGACACCCCGTCTCCGCCGCGGTCGCCCTGGCCAACCTCGACCTGTTCGAGCGCGAGGACCTGCTCGGTCACGTGACCCGCAACGAGCCGGTCTTCCGCTCCACCCTGGAGCGTCTCCGCGACCTGCCGATCGTCGGCGACGTGCGCGGCTCCGGCTACTTCTGGGGCATCGAGCTGGTCAAGGACAAGGACACCAAGGAGACCTTCAACGCCGACGAGTCCGAGCGCCTGCTCCGCGGCTTCCTGTCCAAGGCCCTCTACGACGCGGGCCTGTACTGCCGCGCCGACGACCGCGGCGACCCCGTGATCCAGCTCGCCCCGCCGCTCATCTGCGGTCCCAAGGAGTTCGACGAGATCGAGTCGATCCTCCGCTCCGTGCTTACGGAGGCATGGAGCCGGCTGTAGTTCGCCGCCGCGCCCGGCTCGCCCAGACACACCCGCACCCGTTCGACCCGTGCTCTGACCCCCCAGCCGAAACTCCGAAAGGACCCGTAATGAAGATCGGCGTGCCCGCCGAGGTGAAGAACCATGAGTACCGCGTCGCCGCCACCCCGGCGGGCGTGCACGAACTGGTCCGTCACGGCCATGACGTCTACGTCCAGCGCGGCGCGGGCCTCGGCTCGCACCTTCCCGACGAGGACTACCTCTTCGCCGGCGCCAAGATCCTCGACACCGCAGACGAGGTGTGGGGCGAGGCCGACATGATCCTCAAGGTCAAGGAGCCGATCGCGGAGGAGTACGACCGCATGCGTGCCGGGCAGGTGCTCTTCACCTACCTGCACCTGGCGGCGGGCCGCGCGTGCGCCGACGCCCTGCTCAAGCAGCAGGTCACCGGTATCGCGTACGAGACGGTCCAGGTCGGCAACACCCTGCCGCTGCTGGCCCCGATGTCCGAGGTCGCGGGCCGCCTGGCCCCGCAGGTCGGCGCCTACAACCTGATGCGCTTCAACGGCGGCCGCGGCGTGCTGCCCGGCGGCGTGCCCGGTGTGGCCCCGGCCAAGGTCGTCGTCATCGGCGCCGGCGTCTCCGGCCTCAACGCGGCGCAGATCGCGGTCGGCATGGGCGCGGACGTCACGGTCCTCGACCTCAACATCGACCGCCTGCGCTCCATCGACGCCATCTACCAGGGCCGCCTGAAGACCCTCGTCTCGACCTCCTACGCCATCGAGAAGGAGGTCCTGGAGGCCGACCTGGTCATCGGCGCGGTGCTGATCCCGGGCGCCAAGGCCCCGACCCTCGTCTCCAACGAGCTGGTCTCCCGCATGAGGCCGGGCTCCGTGCTCGTCGACATCGCCATCGACCAGGGCGGCTGCTTCGAGGACTCCCGCCCGACCACGCACGCCGAGCCGACCTACCAGGTCCACGGCTCGATCTTCTACTGCGTGGCCAACATGCCGGGTTCGGTGGCCAACACCTCCACCTACGCGCTGACCAACGCGACCCTGCCCTACGCGGTCAAGCTCGCCGGTCTGGGCTGGAAGTCCGCGCTCCAGCAGGACGCCGGCCTCGCGCTGGGCCTCAACACCCACGCGGGCCGGCTCACCAACGACCAGGTCGCGCTCGCCCTCGACCTGCCGTACGTGCCGGTCTCGCAGGTCATCGCCGCCTAGACGCGACGGAACAGCCGCCTGGACATGACGGGACGGCCCGTGCCCCGCGCCCACCGGGTGCGGCGCGGGCCGTCCCGCCGTACTCACCGCGATGCCAGGCGGGCCCGCAGGTCGCGGACGGTGGCCAGGACCTGCTCGACCTCGGCGGCGGTCGGCCAGGGAGCGCCGCCGGGCCGGAGCAGCGTGGCCCGGACCGAGGCCAGACGCTCGACCGCGCCTCGCGGCAGGCCGCTCTGCCCGGCCAGCCAGGCCGTCACCTCGGTGTGGTCGCGCAGCGGCCGGGTGACCGCATCCCAGGTCCCGAGGATCTCGGCCAGGTCGCCGGCCCTCAGCGGGGTCCCGCCCCGCCGGGCCACGGCGGCGGAGGTCAGCTCCGCGCGGGCGACGAGCTCGGGCTCGGCGGCCCGGTCCCGGACCGGGGACGGCGGATCCGCCGGCCACTGCTCCGCCTCATGGGAGAGACCGGTCGCCGGCAGCAGCGAGGCCAGCTCGACCGCCGCCCGGCGGTGCCCGGCCTGTGCCGCCTGGCGGAACCAGCGCTGCCCGCCCTCCAGGTCGTCGTGCTCGGCGATGAGCAGCAGGCCGTAGTTGAACGCGGCCTCCGGATCGCCGCAGGCCGCGGCCCTGGCGAACCAGTGGCCGGCCGCCGGGGAGTCGCCCAGCTCCACGCACACGAACCCGGCCGTCCGCTGGTCGTCGACCCGCCCGGTGCGGGCGGCCCGTTCGAACCAGGCGCGGGCGGTGCGCAGCTCCCCCCGGGACAGCGCGATCCCGCCGAGCTGGGACGCCGCCCCGGGATGCTCGTTCCCGGCGGCCAGCCGGTAGAACGCCTCGGCGCCCTCCGGATCCCGGTTGGCCCGCAGGAACAGGCCCAGATGGTAGGCCGCGTCGGCGTGGCCGCCCCGGGCGGCCAGCTCCCACCAGCGCAGCGCCTCGTCCTCCTCGCCGAAGGCGTAGGCCAGGAACCCCAGGTCATGGGCGGAGGCCAGGTCACCGCCCATCGCCGCTCGCCGGTGCCATTCCACGGCGGCCTCCGTCTCGCCGCCGTCCTCGCAGATCAGCGCGAGCCGCCGGGCGGCGGGCCGGGAGCCCGCCCGCGCCGCCGTCTCGAACCAGCGCCGGGCGGCGGCCATGTCGCCGCGCTGCTCCAGCAGGAGCGTCGCCAGGTTCGCCGCGGCCTCGACGTCGCCGACGCCCGCGGCCAGTCCGTACCACCTCACGGCCTCCTCCAGGCTGCCGTGCTTCTCGTGCCAGACGCCGAGGTTGTAGGCGCTGTCCATGTTGCCCGCGGCCGCGGCCCGCTCCCACCAGTGCCGCGCCGCCGAACGGTCGCCCCGCTGCGTGAAGTGGCGGCCGAGCAGGTGCGCGGCCCGGACGTCGCCACCGTGCGCGGCCAGCAGCAGCCCGGCCTCGCCCTCCGGGCCGATCCCGTGCTCCACGCCCGGCGGGGTGGGTGCCGAGACACCAGGCGTCTCCCGGTCGCCCTGCCACCACCCCATGCCACCCTCCTCGTCGACAGTCCACAGGGTGACATGTGAGTGCGCGGCGGCGGAGCGTAATCGCGGACTTGTCGCCCCGGCCGTGCTCCCGCCCCCGTTACGGGTTGCCCAGCGCCTTCTCGAAGACGGAGGTGTCCAGCGTGAAGCCGACCGGCTCGGGGATGTGCACCGGACTGCCCACCGCGACGCGGGTGGAGGTCAGGTAGACGCCGTCCTTCGGGTCGCTGAGAACGGTCACGGTGGCGGGGGTGGCGACGGGATCGACAATGATCATGATGGGGACCTGGCCGGAGGCGTAGATGCCCGGCTTGCGGTCCCGGTCGTCGACGACGCTCCCCGGCGACACGATCTCGGCGACCATGATCAGGCCGGAGGAGAGCAGCTTGCGATCGCCCCAGCGGGGGCAGTCGGCCGGGGCCAGGACGAAGTCCGGCTCGACCGGGTCGCGGGGCCCGTCGATGCAGACGTCGACGTTGCCGGCATACCCATGCCAGTCACGATCCAGGATCAGCGGATACAGCTCGTAAGAGAGAAGCATCGCCAGCCAGCCGTGCTCGGGGGTGCCTACCGGGCTCACTATGAGTCTCCCGTCGATGACTTCGGTGCGGAGCCCGGGCAGTTGCGGGAGCGCGTCGAAGAGCTCGCGGGCCGTACCGGGCAGGGGCTGGGACGCGGTTTCGGGGGAGGGCCTCAGGTCGGCCGGGCGCCGTCGTGATGTCATGAGCATGAGTATGTGCCCCTTCGTGTCCTCGTGAACACGGTGAGTATCCAAAGCGTGCCGTCGGAGTGTGAGGGATCGGCAAAGACGCGCAGGGCCTAGACCCAGCCGGGACGGACCAGGCCGGACTCGTAGGCGATGACGACGAGCTGGGCGCGGTCGCGGGCGTGCAGCTTCATCATGGTGCGGCTGACGTGGGTCTTGGCGGTGGCCGGGCTCATGAAGAGCTTGCCGGCGATCTCGTCGTTGGTCATGCCGGTGCCGACCAGGGACAGGACCTCGCGCTCGCGGTCGGTGAGCATGCCGAGGTCCTGGGAGGGGTGGGGCGGCTTGGCGCGGCTGGCGTACTCGGCGATCAGGCGGCGCGTGACGCCGGGGGAGAGCAGGGCGTCGCCGTCGGCGACGACGCGGACGGCCTGGATCAGCTCGGCCGGCTCGGTGTCCTTGACCAGGAACCCGCTGGCGCCGTTGCGGAGCGCCTCGAAGACGTATTCGTCGAGCTCGAAGGTCGTCAGGATGATGATCCTCGGTCCCGGGGGCATCTCCCGGGTGGCGGTCAGGCCGTCCATGCCCGGCATCCGGATGTCCATCAGCACCACGTCGGGCTCGTGCTCGGCGGCCAGCCGTACGGCCTGGGCGCCGTCGGCGGCCTCGGCCACCACGGTCATCCCCGGCTGCGCGTCGAGCAGGGCTCGGAACCCGGCCCTGACCAGGGCCTGGTCGTCGGCGAGAACGATCTTGATCATTCGGGTCCCTCCGGGATCGGCAGCCGCGCCTCGACACGGAAGCCCTGTCCATGATGCCTGGCGGTCAGCGAGCCGCCGAGGGCGGCCGCCCGCTCCCGCATGCCGGGGACGCCGTTCCCGCCGCCCAGGCTCTCCCCCGGGGCTCCGCCGCCGGAGTCGGTGACCTGGATCAGCAGCTCGCGGGGGCCGTAGTCCAGCAGGACGGTGACCGCGGCGCCCGGCGCGTGCCGGGTGACGTTGGTCAGCGCCTCCTGGACGATGCGGTAGCCGGCCCGGTCCACCTCCGGCGGCAGCGCCCTGACCTCGCCGGTGACCTGTCTGGTGACCGGCAGCCCGCTGCGCTCGACGAGCTCCTCCAGCCGCTCCAGCCCGGCGGTGGGGGAGCGGGGCGCACCGTCGCGGAGCACGTTGAGCACCGAGCGCATCTCGGTCAGCACGTCCTTGGAGGCCTGCTTGATGGTGGTGAGGGCGGTGCGGGCCTGCTCGGGCTGGTCGTCGATCAGGTGCAGCGCGGTGGAGGCCTGGACGTGGATGAGGGAGATGTTGTGCGCGAGCACGTCGTGCAGCTCCTGGGCCATGGTCAGCCGCTCCTCGCTGGCCTGCCGCCGGGTCTCCTCCTGGACCACCCGCTCGTGCTCGGCCAGCCGTTCTCTCCTGGCCCGGACGAACTCGCCCAGCGCCAGGACGACCCCGATGGCCGTCGCCACCGCGAACATGTGCCACAGCCCGGGGCTGGGGACGGGGGCCAGCCAGGTCGTGTAGACGACGAAGAACACGTAGGCCACGACCGAGACCGCCCAGGCGGCGCGCCGCCGGCCGAGGACGACGGCGTTGTGGAGTGCGATGACCAGGCTGAAGAAGATCGGGCCGTACGCGTGGCCTCGGGCGATGAAGACGCAGGTCACGGCCAGGGTGGCGATCAGGGTGAGCACCGGGTGGCGGCGCCGCGCGACCAGCGCGAGCGGCCCGGCCACCAGCAGCGCGACGCCGACCGCGTCCGCCTGGACGCGCTCGGGCTGGTTCCACTGGGCGGCCCAGGTCATCGTGACCTGGAGGACCGCCACGAACAGCGGGAGCAGCGGTTCGATCCATCGGGGTTTGGCGCGCACGCCCAGAACCTTATGTCCACCCCGCTGACCAGCGCGTCCACCCTCCGGGGCATGAGGCACTACGACGCTCGTGGTAGCCGAGGGGCTGACAGGGCAGGCGAGCTGAGACAAGCTGTCTGCAGGAGGCCATCATGATCGCTCGTCGCTTAGCCGTGCCGCTCGCCGGGATCCTGGCCGGTGGCTCCGTTCTGTTGGTGCAGCCCGCCGTGGCGGCGTCGCCGCCGGGCCAGGTGTCGCTGCCGGGCCAGGTGTCGCCGCCTGGCCCGGCGGAGAAGAGACCCGTCGCCGAGGGGTACGGCGGGGCGGTCGCGACCGTCGACCTGGACGCGAGCGAGGCCGCGCTGGGGGTGCTGCGCCGGGGCGGCAACGCGGTCGACGCGGCCGTCGCGGCGGCGGCCACGCTGGGGGTGACCGAGCCCTACTCCGCCGGGCTGGCCGGGGGCGGGTTCCTCGTCTACTACGACGCCCGGCACAGGAAGGTCCACACGATCGACGGCAGGGAGACGGCGCCCCGGGCGATGACCGCGACGTCCCTGGAGGGCATCCCGTTCGACGAGGCGGTCACCAGCGGGCTGTCGGCGGGGGTGCCGGGTAGCGTGGCGCAGTGGGAGCTGGCCCTGCGCCGGTTCGGCACGCTCTCGCTCGGACAGGCGCTCAAGCCCGCGGTCAAGGTGGCCTCCGAGGGGTTCACCGTCGACCAGACCTTCTACGACCAGACCGCCGCCAACGCGGCCCGGTTCAAGGACTTCACCTCCACCGCCAAGCTGTACCTCCCCGGCGGCGCCCCGCCACCGGTCGGCTCCACCTTCCGCAACCCCGAGCTCGCCGACACCTACCGCCGGCTCGGCAGGGAGGGCGGCGGCTGGCTGTACGGCGGGCGGCTCGGCTCGGAGGTGGTGGCCACGGTGAAGAGCCCGCCGGTCACGCCCGGCTCCACCCGCAACGTGCGGCCCGGCCTGATGGAACTGCCCGACCTGCGGGCCTACCGGGCGATCGAGCGGCCACCCACGAAGATGACCTACAAGGGCATGGACGTGTACGGCATGGCGCCCCCGTCATCGGGCGGCTCGACGGTCGGTGAGGCGCTCAACATCCTGGAGACCCTTCCCGAGGTCGGCGTGCACGAGTATCTGGAGGCCTCCCGGCTCTCGTTCGCCGACCGGGGCAAGTATGTCGGCGACATCCCGGGCGTGCCGCTGAAGGAGCTGCTGTCCGACGGGTTCGCCAAGGAGCGGGCCTGCCTGATCGGTGATCGGGCGCTGGCCCACCCGGCCCCGGCGGGAGACCCCGACGGCGCCTACGGGCCGTGCCAGGCCGCGCCTCCGGCGCAGGCCACCCCGACGCCCGCCGAAGGGCCGGAGACCACTCACCTGGTCGTGACGGACCGCTGGGGCAACGTGGTCGCCTACAACATCACCATCGAGTCCACCGGCGGCAACGGCATCGTCGTCCCCGGCCGGGGCTTCCTGCTCAACAACGAGCTGACCGACTTCACCTTCGGGCCCGCCCCGGGCGACCCCAACCTGCCCGCGCCCGGCAAGCGTCCCCGCTCCTCGATGGCTCCGACGATCGTCCTGGCCGACGGCAAGCCGCTGCTCGCGCTCGGCTCGCCGGGCGGCTCCACGATCATCACGACCGTCCTGCAGATCCTGGTCAACCGCTGGGACCTCGGCATGTCACTGCCGGACGCGCTGGCCGCCCCCCGCGCCACCCAGCGCAACACCGCCCAGACCCAGGCCGAGCAGGGCTTCATCGACCGCTACGGTGCCGGGCTCACGGCCAAGGGGCACAGCCTGGTGCCGAACCCGGAGATCGGCGCGGCCACCGCCGTCGAGTTCCTCCGCCACGGCAGGCTCCAGGCCGTCGCCGAGCCCACCCGGCGGGGTGGCGGCAGCGCCCTGGTGGTGAGCGAGCGCCGGTAGGACCCTTCCCCGCCCGCCCGCGGCCCCCGGGTGGCCACGGCTCCCCGGTGGCCGCGGCTCCATGGGCCGCGGCGGGCGGCGGGCTCCGTCAGGAGGCGGGCGGCCGGACGCACTCCAGGGCGGCGCGGACCTCCGAGGCGGGGTCGCCCGCGTGGTAGCGCCGCTCGCTCGGCTCGATGTTGTCCAGGAACTCCTGGTATCTCACGGCGTATGCCAGGTGCGCGAGCGGTTCCGCGAGGGCCAGCGCGCGGGCCGGGTCCGAGCCGGGAACGCGGGCCGACCACTCCTCGGCCCAGACACGCTCCACCCGCGCCGACCGCTCGCCGCCGTGCACGAAGTCGCGCATCCGCAGGCCGTCCAGCACGGGGTGCCCGAAATGGCTGTCGGCGAAGTCCACCATGACCGTGCGCATGCCGTCCGACCTCACGTTGCCGGGATGGAAGTCGCCGTGCACCACGGTGTACGGCAGGCCGCACGCCTCCAGCGAGGAGACGAGCGCCGGCAGCCGCCCGGCCAGCCCGCGGGCCGACGACAGCTCATCGGCGCTCAGCTCGCCGGCCACCTCGCCGTCGAGCAGCTCGTCGACCATGGCGGCGAGGACGCGCGGCGTACGGTCGGGCAGCCCGTCGGGGACCCCCTCGCCCCGCTCCGCGATCGCCGCCTGCGCCGCGACCAGGCGGCGCACCGCGGCGCCGATGACGTCCTCGGACGCGGCCCAGCAGTCCACTCCGGGCACGTGGTCCAGCAGCACCCGCCGGCGGGCCGGATCGGCGGCCAGCACGGTGGGCACGGAGTCCGCGTCCACCCGGGCGAACGTCTCGATCACGCGCGCCTCGCAGGTCGCGAACCCGGGGGTGATCTTGAGCCAGGCCGGGCCCTGCATGGTCGGCAGCCGGAACAGCCCGGACAGGTTCCACGTCCTCATCTGATCGGCGGGTCCGCTCGGTGGCCGGCCCGAGGCGCGGAGCGCGGAACCCGCCCAGTCCAGCGCCTCACGCACGCCCGAGGCCGTGGCCCAGCCGGCCCGCCGCGCGGACGGGCCCACCAGATCGCCGGCGCCGTCGGGCCAGGGCGACGGCAGGCCGTGGCGGGGAGGCCCCAGTGCTTCGACGTGGTAGGTCACGTGCCCGTCCCGGGCGCCCTCGCCGCCGTCCACGTCGAGCAGGCGCAGCACTGTCACGGGCACACCGAGTGCCGACGCCAGGTGCGCGACGACCGGCTCGACATCGGCCCACCAGGGACTGTCCACCGGAAACGGGCCGAAGGCCCCGAGCCGCCGGTCGCCGACGGTCACCAGCGCGCTCACCGTCCGGCCTGATCCTCGATCCATCCGGCCAGTCTGTCCGCCGGCACGGCGGGCGGGCGAACGGTTTTCCACGCAGGGAGGCCGTTCGGAGGGCGGCGGAGGGCGCTTGGGAGTGGGGGGAGTGGGGTCAGGGCGCCCCGGCCGATGGGCCGCTCACGACATCGGCTCCCTTCTCGGTGCCGGCCCCTCCCGCGAATCCGGCTCGCCGGCCTGTGCCGTCCCGTCCAGCGGCGCGGGCTCCGGGAGATAGGGCTCCGGGACACAGGTCGGGGGCGACCCGTCCTCCTTCCACTCGGCGTTGACGTTGGAGGCGTTGACCGGCCTCATGTCCGCGGCCACGTAGATCTCCAGGGCGAAGGCCAGCGCCACCACGAACATCACGGCGACGCCGGGGAACCCCCCGATGGCCTGGGCGCCCTTCCACGCGGCCGCCCCCACCAGAGCGGACGCCGGCAGGGTGATCAGCCACACCGCCCCCATCCGGGACACCAGACCCCACCGGATCCTGCGCCTTCCCAGTCCCGAGCCCAGGATCGAGCCACAGCACACGTGGGTGGTCGACAGCGGGAAGCCGAAGCTCGACGCGGCGAGGATCATCGCGGCCGAGGATGTCTCGGCGGCGAACCCCTGCGGGCTCGCGATGTCCATCAGTCCCTTGCCGACGGTCCGGATGATCCGCCATCCGCCGACATAGGTTCCCAGGGCCATCGCGGTCGCGCTGCTCACGATCACCCACGTCGGCACGGTGGCGCCGTCGCCGATCGCGCCGCTGGCGATCAGCGCGAGCGTGATGACGCCCATGGTGTTCTGGGCGTCGTTGTTGCCGTGGGCCAGCGACACCAGCGAGGCCGAGCCGATCTGCCCGATCCGGAACCCTCGTTCGCGCAGGCGGCCGGACACGTTCCTGGTGATCCTGTAGACGAGGTAGGTGCCGCTGGCCGCCACGAGAACGGCCGCCAGCGGAGAGAGGACCGCCGGGATGAGGATGTCCGACACGATCTTCTGCCCATGGACCGCGGAGGTGCCCGCCGAGACGAGGGTCGCGCCCACCACGCCGCCGATGAGGGCGTGCGTCGAGCTTGACGGAAGGCCGAAGTACCAGGTCACCAGGTTCCACACCAGCCCGCCCAGCAGGCCGGCGAAGACGACCATCAGCGTGATCGCGTCGCCGCTCACGATCCTCTCGGCGATCGTGGCCGCCACCTTCAGTGACAGGAAGGCTCCGACGAAGTTCAGGACGGCCGCCAGTGCGACGGCCATGTGCGGCCGCAGCGCCCCGGTCACGATGGACGTCGCCATCGCGTTGGCGGTGTCATGGAACCCGTTGCTGAAGGCGAAGACCAGCGCCGTCGCGACCACGACGAAGAGCAGCAGCGGGCCTACGTCCATACACATGCCCTGATCTGCTTCGGCGATGGATAATCCATCTTCCCCGTAAAATTCGGAATTCGCCCCGGACGAGCGCGGCGGTGCCGGTCCCCGCCGCGAGGACGCCGGGGACGAGCAGGCGGGCCGGGTTCCTTACGGGCCGTCACCTCCGTGACAGGTCGTGCCCGGAGGGACGCCGGGGATCAGTGGATGAGCTCGTAGGCCTCGGGCCGCATCCTCCGGGTGCGCGCCCAGTACTCGAAGGTGAAGCCCGGCCAGACCGTCCGGTTCACGCCGTGCTCGTCCAGGTACCAGCTCTTGCAGCCGCCCTCGTTCCAGACCAGGTCGTGCAGGCGGCTCTGGAGGCGGTCGTTGAACTCGCGCTGGACCTCGGGCCGGACGTCCAGGGCTCTGGCCCCGGTCCTCGACAGCAGGCGCAGGCAGTCGATCACGTAGCGGACCTGAGACTCGATCATGAAGACGACCGAGTTGTGACCCAGGCCGGTGTTGGGGCCGAGCAGGAAGAACAGGTTCGGGAATCCGGCGGTGGTGATCCCGTAGTAGGCCTCGATGCCGTCCTGCCAGGCCTCCTGGATCTTCCGGCCGTTCCTGCCGACGATCCGCTGCTCGTTCAGCGCGTCGGTGACCTTGAATCCGGTGCCGTAGACGATCACATCCACCTCGATCTCCCGGCCGGTGGAGTCGATGATCGAGTTCTCCCGGATCTCGGCCACCCCGTCGGTGATCACTTCGACGTTGTCCCTGCTCAGGGCGGGATAGTAGTCGTTGGAGATGAGGATGCGCTTGCAGCCGATCGTGTAGTCGGGGGTCAGTTTGGCGCGCAGCCCCGGGTCGGGGACCTGCCGGGCCAGGTGGCGCAGGGCCATCGTCTGGTGCGCCTTCATCAGGCGCGGGTCGATGGTGAAGCCGAGCGCGCGGGTCTCCAGTGCCCAGTAGATCGAGTTGCGCAGCGCCCGCGCGGCGCCGGGCAGGGCGAGGGCCTTCTTCATCCGGGGCGAGATGGGGAAGTCGGGCTTGGGCTGGATCCACGGGGGCGTCCGCTGGAACAGGTGGAGCCGGGAGACCTGCCGGGCGATCCGCGGCACGAACTGGATGGCCGAGGCGCCGGTGCCGATCACCGCGACCCGCCTGCCGGTCAGGTCCACCGAGTGGTCCCACTCGGCCGAGTGGAAGGAGGGGCCGCGGAAGCTCTCGCGGCCCGGGATCTCCGGGAGCGACGGCACGTGCAGGGCGCCGATCCCCGAGACCACCGCGTTGGTGCTGAGCGTCCCGCCGTCGCCGGTGCTCACCCGCCAGTGGCCGGCGTCGTCGTCGTACTCCAGCCCGACGACGTCCTTGCCGAACCGGAAGTGCGGTGCCAGGCCGTACTTGGCGATGCATGTCCGCATGTAGTCCCAGATCTCGGTCTGCGGGGAGAACATGCGCGACCAGCCGGGGTTGAGCTCGAAGGAGAAGGAGTACATGTGCGAGGGGACGTCGCAGGCGCAGCCCGGGTAGGTGTTGTCCCGCCAGGTGCCGCCGATGTCGGCCGCCTTCTCCAGGATCACGAAGTCGTGGTAGCCGGCTTCCTTCAGCTTGATCGCCATGCCCAGCCCGGCGAAGCCGGAGCCGATGATCGTTATCCCGGGACGCGTGCTCATACGGTCTCCCTGCTGGCTCTCCTGGCGGCGCATGGGTCTGGAGCCTCCTGGCGTACGGCGCAGCCCAGGTGGCGAGGGCGTTCCGTACTATTGGACGACTCGTCCAATGTAGTTGGCGGATCCCCGGGCCGTCCATACTCGGGCGGGTGAGCCGCCTCACACCGACTGGTCGGTATGCATCCTTCCCGGAACGGCGTGGAAAGACTCCCGGGGAACGCGAAAAGCGCCGAGGGCGATGCCGTCGGCGCTGTCGGTTGCCCGATCCCTAGAGGATCAGATAGGCGGCTATGGCGGCGACGACCAGCACCGCGACCACCACGACGATCGGCACGACCGGCGACCGCTTCTGGGGGGCGGCCTCCGGCTCCTTCCGCTGAGCGAACGCGCGGAACTGCTGGGTGTTGCCAGCCGGGTCAATCTGAGGATCAGACATGGGTCGACTTTAGCGATATGGCATGCCCTCCGACACCGATTTGTGCCACTTTCGCGGAGAGCCGGTGACGTGTGGGGCCGGTGGCGCCCGTGAGGTGCGGTCCTGGGGACGGGACCGCCGACCGGGGCGGATAGCGTGGTGTCATGCTCCGGATCCTGTTCTCTCCTCGCGTGCTGGTGCTCCACCTGCTCGCGATCGGAGCGCTTGTCGTGTGCGGACTGCTCGGCCGCTGGCAGCTCGGCGTCTTCGAGGATTCCGGCAAGCCCCAGGCGACCCGGGACCCCGCCCCGGTGGCGGTCGGCACCCTCACCCAGCCCGGCAGGCACCTGACGAGTGACGCGGTCAGCCGCCAGGTGACGGCGGAGGGGACCTTCGACGGGTCCAAGCAGCTCCTGGTGGCCGAACGGGACGGCGGCCTGTGGCTGCTCACCCCGCTCGACCTCGGCGACGGCACCTCGATCCCCGTCGTGCGCGGCTGGGTGCCCCGGGCCGGCGACCCGGCCGTCGCCGTACCGGCGGGCAAGGTGACCGTCACCGGACGGCTGCAGCCCTCGGAGGCCACCGACAGCGTGCAGCGCCGTATCCGGCAACTGCCGCAGGGCCAGGTGCTGACCGTGTCGTCGGCCGAGCTGGTCAACCTGTGGCGGGGCACGAAACTGCGCGACGGGTTCGTGGTGGCCGGTGCGCAGTCACCGGCCCCGGCCGTCGCGGCCAAGCCGGTGAGCGTGCTCCCGCCGACCGTGGCCGGCGGCCTCACCTGGCGCAACCTCGCCTACGCCGCCCAGTGGTGGATCTTCGGCCTGTTCGCGGTCTTCATGTGGTGGCACTTCGTGCGCGACATCCTGCGCGGCCGTACGGCTGAGCGGGAGCAGAAGCCCGGCCCCGAACCGGCCGCAGCCTGAGGCCGCATATCGTTTCAGTGTCCGAACCCCAAGACCGAGGTAGATGACCGTGGACTCCGCCCTCAAGCCCTTCCGCATCCTGGCGTACATCGTCGGCGTGATGCTGCTCGTCCTGGTCACGTGCATCGTGCTCAGGTACGGGTTCGGCATCGAGGGCCCGTCGAAGATCGTCTCTCCGATCCACGGCTTCCTCTACATGCTGTACCTGGTGGCCGCGATGAACCTGGGCATGAAGGCCCGCTGGTCATGGCAGTACATCGTGGGCGTGATGCTGGCGGGCACCGTGCCGCTGCTGTCGTTCGTGTTCGAGCGCAAGGTCACCCGGCGCGTGGAGGCCGAGCTCGCGGCGGCCCCGACGCCAGCCTGACCAGCCGTTTCACGGCCACCCGGCAGCCGGTCCCGCCCCGGCGTCCACCGGCTCACGGCCGTCCGCCGGCGGGAGCCGCCGGCACCGACGGGCCGGGGCTCGCCTCCCGGTGGGAAGCGAGCCTCCCGGCACCGCGTCAGCGGCCCAGACCGCGCCTGCGGGCGCGCTTGAGCCGCTCGCGCTGGGACGGATCGAGCATCAGGTAGCCGACGACCGGGGCGGCGACGACGCCAAGGACGACCAGCAGGGTCAGCCAGCCGGGCAGGAGCAGCCACGCCAGGACCACAGCTACCCCGGCGCCGATCGCGTATTTCTGGACGGGCGACATCCTCAACATCCTCCGAACGCGGAGCCGACGCCCCGCCTCTGTTCATTCTGCGTCGTCCGTCCAACGTGTGGGTGCGTCACCGCGTTCCATCCGAGATATATCGTGATTATCCGGCCAGTGCCCTGAGCGTCGCGACGCCGCCGGGGTCGGCGTCCGTCGCGACGGGCACCAGGGCCACCTCGTCCACGCCCGCCTCGGCGTAGGCACCGAGCCGCTCGCGCACCGCCCCCACGTCGCCGAGGAGGGCGACCGACTCCAGCAGGCCGTCGGGGATGGCGGCCAGCAGTTCCCGGGGGTGCGGCCGGGTCCTGGCGAACTCCACGACGTCCCCGAACCCGGCCTCGGCGAACATCTCGCCGTATCCCGGCGCGGCCAGGTAGCCGACGACGCCCCGCCGTATCCGGTCGACCGCCTCGCGGCCGGGGTCGACGGCGGCCGTCACCCAGGCCGCCACCCTCGGCGGGGGCCCCTCGGACGCGGTACGGAGGTCGGCGACCAGGCGGGCGGCGGAGGCCGGGGTGACCAGGTTGAGCACCATCCGGTCGGCCGTCGCGGCGGTCCGCACGGCGGAGGCGCCGAAGGCCGCCACGCTCAGCTCGGAGCGCGGGGCCGGGAGCCGGAGGTGGTAGCCGCGGCTGCTCAGGCATTCGCCCGCGAAATCCGACCTGCCGCCGTCGAGCAGCGGCCTGAGCGCCCGCACCGCCTCCCGCAGCGCCGTCGCCGCCCGCGCCCGGGAGCGGCCGTGCCAGCCCTCCACGACCAGCGGGCTCGACGTCCCGACCGCCACGTCGACCGGCCTGCCGACGAGGTCGGACACCGAGGCCACCCCCATGGCGATCATCATGGGATCCCGTACGGTGACCGCCAGCGGCCCGACGGTGAGCCCGATCCGCCCCGTGGCCAGCCCTACGGCGGTGGCCAGCGCGAACGCGTCGTAGGTGGCCATCTCGCCCACCCACAGCTCGCCGTATCCCAGCTCGTCGGCCGCCCTCGCCGTCAGCAGGGCCTCACCGGCGGGCCGGTCCTGCCACAACCCGAGCGAGACGCCCAGCTTCACGGGACCCGCCGCGGGCCTCATCCGGCGCGCTCCAGGAGGAGGGCCGAACCGCTGCCCGCGGCGCCGCTGACGGCGGCGACGCCGTAGCGGGCCCGGCGGCGGTCGAGCTCGTCGAGACAGGCGGCGACGAGGAGGGCGCCGGTGGCGCCGAAGGCGTGGCCCATGGCGATGGTGCCGCCGTTGACGTTGAAACGGTCGTCGCCGACCTTCAGGTCCCGCTGGAACTTCAGGCACAGGGCCGCGAAGGCCTCGGCGAACTCGTAGACCTCGACGTCGCCGGGGGTCAGCCCGGCCTTGGCGACGACCCGCTCGACCGCGAGCTGGCCCGCGGTGAGCATGGTGACGGGGTCGACGACGGCGGTCGCGGTGGCGACGATCCTGGCCCGGGGCGGCGTCCTCAGGTCCGCGGCGGCCCGCTCCGAGCCGACCAGGACCAGGCCCGCCGCGTCGCACAGGCTGGGGGAGGTGCCCCGGGTGTGCAGGTGGCGGATCTCGCCGAGGCCGGGCCGGTGCCTGCGGACGATGGCGTCCTGGTCGTCCTGCCCGGCGAAGGCGGGGGCCATCGCGGTGAACGCCTCCAGGGTCAGCCCCGGCCGTACGTGCTCGTCGTGCCGGAGGCCGTTCACCGGCAGCAGCGAGCGCTCGTAGCGCCCGGCCGCCCAGGCCCGCGCCGCCAGGGTCTGGGTGCGCAGGCCGTAGGCGTCGAGCTCCTCGCGCTCGAAGCCCTCGGCCGTCGCGACCACGTCGGCCGCGATGCCCATGTGGATCGACCCGACCTTGTCCACCACCGCCGGGTCGGCCCACAACGGCCCGCCGTCGGAGAACATCGGCACCCGGGAGACCGACTCGACCCCACCGGCGATCACGGTGCCGCCCTGGCCCGACTCCACCAGCGCGAAGGCGGTGCGGATCGCGTCGATGCCCGAGGTGCAGTAGCGGTTGACGGTCATGCCCGGGGTGTCGAACCCGGCGGTCAGCGCGGCGGTCCGGGCCAGGTTGCCGCCCTGGTCGCCGTTCTGCGAGGCGCAGCCGACGACCATGTCGTCGGCCCGTTCGACGCCGGTCCGCTCGCGCAGGCCGTGCAGCAGCCTCTCCAGCATGGCCAGCGGCGTCACGCCGGCCAGCCCGCCGCCCGGCCTGGCCTTGCCCCGCGGGGTCCGGACCGCGTCGTAGAGGTAGGCCGTCATCGGAGCGGCCCCCGCCGGGTCTCACGCGTCCATGACGTGCTCCGGGCACCCGCCCGTGACGTGCGCCGCGAGCCCGCCCGTGACGTGCTCCGGGCACCCGTCCGTGAAGTGCTCGCGGCGCCCGCCCGTGACGCGCGCCGCGAGCCCGCCCGTGGCGTGCCGCGCCGGGCCCCGTGCGGCGGTCTCATCCGGTCCCGCCCTTCAGCTGGTCGGCGCGGACCCAGGTGGCGTGGAAGCCGAGCGGCACGCGCTGGGGGAGGATGATCCGGGCTACCGGCCCGGCACTCAGGTCCGCGGCGTGCAGGACCTGCACCTCGGAGGTGCCCTCGCGCTCGTCGGTGACGAAGCTGACGAGGTAGCCGTCCTCCTCGGCGGTGGCGCCGTCACGCGGGGCGAACGGCGCCTCGCTGCCGTAGCGGTGCTCGCCGTAGGAGTAGGTCTCCTTGGCGCCGGTCACGTTGTCGTAGCGGACCAGGCCGTCGAAGAGGTTGGTGGCGGCGTCCTTGACCGAGACGTTGTAGGCGTAGCGCGACCTCCGGCCGGTCAGGCGGGCGTCGATCGACGGGAACTCGGTGTTGTGGTCCGGGTCGACGGACTCCTCGTGCGTCCGGCCGGTGCGCAGGTCGAACCGGTAGCGGTGCATCCGGGCGTCGAGCTTGAGGTAGGAGATCATCCGGGCCAGCGGGCTCCCGCTCCCGGCGGGCGCGGGCCGCGACACCCGGCACACGTCCATGACGATCTCGTCGCTCTCCTCCCAGGAGTTGACGACGTGGTAGATGTAGCAGGGTTCCGCCTCGAACCAGCGGATCTCGTGCGCCTGGCCCCGGCGCGGGATGACCCCGAAGCGGGAGGGCAGCTCCCGGTTGAAGGTCAGCTTGTAGCGGCCCTGCCGGGCGGCGTCCATGTCCTGGTAGAGCGGCAGGTCCATGAGGATCGCGTGGTTGGCGGTGATCGCCATGTCGTGCGGCAGCCGTGCCCCGGGCAGGTCCGGCTCCACGCAGTGCTCCACCCGGCCTCCGGCGCCGACCACCCCGTAGCGCAGATAGGGCCTGCCGGGCCCGTAGTCGAACCAGAACAGCTCCCCGGTCCGCTCGTCCAGCTTGGGGTGCGCCATGAAGTCGCCGGTCAGGGTGTCGAGGAAGGTCTCCGCGCCCAGCGCCTCCAGGCTGAGGGGGTCCATGCCGTACGGCGCGCCGCACAGGTACCAGGTCGTGAGGACCTTGCCCCGATGGAAGATCACATCGGTGTTGGCCGAGTCCTTGAGGTTGAGCCCGCGGGTGTTGCCGAACGGGTTGCCCTTGGGGTTCTCCATGACGCCGGTCCAGAGCGATCTTCCGGCGGCCGACTCCGCCTCGAACGCCCTGGTCCTGACATAGCGGTTGCGGTAGCGGGCCCTGCCGTTCTCGAAGTGCACGGCGTGCACCATGCCGTCCCCGTCGAACCAGTGGTAGCGCCCCTTGGCCGGGAACCGCGCGTTCGGCCCGTTGCGCAGGTAGACGCCGTTGAGATCCTTCGGGATCTCCCCGACGACCTTGAGGTTCTCCGCCGTGATCTCGTCCTGGACCGGGGCGTAGACGCCCATCAGGTACGGATTCGGCTCGCCCGACTCGTCGATGACCACCACAGGTTCCGCCATACCCCGGAAGCTACGATAAAAGAAGTCAGCCCGTCAACGGTCATGAGGTCCTGATCGTCCCGTCAGGGAGTGGGTCAAACTATCCAAGGCAAGATCGAGTTGGTTAGCGTGGCACTTCATCAGCGGATTCGAGGCGGCACCGGAGGACGGATCGTGAGCGGCACCGAGCGGAGGACGGCGCGGGCTGAGCTCAGTGCGATCGGGCAGGCACTGGCGATCCTGGGGGACCGGTGGGTCCTGCTCATCCTGCAGCGGGCCTTCCTGCTGCGGATCCGGACCTTCGCCGGGTGGCGGGACGCGCTGGGGATCTCCGAGTCGGTGCTCGCGGCCAGGCTCAAGGAGCTGGTCGACCACGGGATCTTCGAGCTGGCCGCCTACCGCGACGGGCGGACCCGCTACGAATACCGGCTGACGGAGCGGGGACTGCGCCTGTGGACGCTGCTGGTGGCCATCCACACATGGGAGCGGGACTGGGCGGACCGGGGACGGCTCCCGCCGCTCCTGCACCACCTGTGCGGCCACGACGCGGAGCCGTACCTCGGGTGCGGCGCGTGCCGGGAACCGATGAGCGCCCGCGACACCCACACCGAGCCCGGTCCGCTGGCCACCTTCTCCCGGAGCGGCCCGCCCCGCCGGCACCGGCGTACGGTCCGCCCCGACGCCGCCCCCGACCTGATCGGCTACTGCCCGGACTCGATGGAGATCCTCGGCGACCGCTGGAGCACCAGCATCCTGGCCGGCGCCTTCCTGGGCACCCGCCGCTTCGTCGACTTCCAGGAGGGCCTCGGCATCGCCCCCTCGGTCCTCACCGACCGCCTGCGCCGCTTCGTCGAGCTCGGAGTCTTCGACCCGCGCCCCGACGGCTCCTACCGCCTCACCGACAAGGGCCTGGCCTTCTTCGAGGTCTTCGCCTTCCTGGTCGACTGGGCCCAGCACGAGCTCGCCGCCCCCGAGGGCTCCGCCCTGGCCATCACCCACCGCCCCTGCGGCGCCTCCCTCGACCCGGTCCTGCTCTGCGCGGCCTGCACCCAGCCCCTGCGCCGCCGGGAGGTGCGCTTCGTCCTCGACGGCCAATAGGCTGCCCACCACCGGCGACGGGAGGCCGCACGCATGCGCTGTCACATGGCCGCGGCCAGGGCTCTGGCGGTCCTGTCCGTGCTGCTGACCGTCGTGGTCGCGTGCGGCGCCGACAGGCCCCGGCCGTCGTCGCTGCTGATCGCCACCGGCCAGCACGGGGGCGTCTACCTCGACTACGGCACCGGGCTCGCCAAGGCCGTCTCCAGCGCCCTTCCCGGGATCCGCCCGCAGGTGCTGACCACCGGCGCCTCGGTGGACAACCTGAGGATGATCACGGCCCGGCGGGCCGACGTCGCGTTCGCCCTGGCCGACTCGGCGGCGCTCGCCGTACGGGGCGCCCCGCCCTTCGACCGCCCGCAGCCGGTGCGGGCGCTCGCCCGGCTGTACGACAACTACGTCCATCTGGTCGTCCGGGCCGATTCGGGCATCACGTCGCTGGCCGGGCTGCGCGGCAAGGTGATCGCCGGCGGCGCGGCCGGATCGGGGACGGAGGTCATCGCGGAACGGCTGCTGCGCGTCGCGGACCTCGATCCGGACCGGGATCTGACAGTGCGCAGCATGGATCTGGAGGCCTCGGCGGAGGCGCTGCGCGCCGGGACGATCGACGCGTTCTTCTTCTCCGGGGGGCTGCCCACCAAGACGATCAGCGAGCTCGCGGCCCGGCGGATCATCCGCCTCGTCGATCTGCGGTCGTACGCGGGCCCGATGAGGCGGCGCCACGGCGAGTTCTACAGCGAGCGCACCATCCCCGCCTCCACCTACGGCCTGCCGGAGAGCGGCACGATCGGCATACCCGACTACCTGATCGTGCGGGAGGACATGGACGACACGCTGGCCTACGCCCTGACCGAGCTGCTGTTCACCCATCGCGAGGCCCTGGAACAGGCGCATCCGGAGGCCCGCAGGCTCAACGTGCGCGCCGCGCTCTCGACGGACCCGGTCATCCTGCATCCCGGCGCGGTCCGCTACTACCGCGGCACCCGGTCCTGAGGCTTCAGGCGCAGCCGGACCCTGACGTCCAGGCCGCGCGGTTCCCGCGCGAGCAGGTCGACGGAGCCGCCGGAAGCCGTCACCAGAACCGCCACGATCGACAGGCCGAGCCCCGAGCCGTCCACGTTCTGGTGGGCGGGAGACCGCCAGAACCGCTCCAGCGCCCGCGTGAGGGCCTCTCCGGAAAGCCCCGGCCCGTCGTCGACGACGTGGATCTCCGCGAGGTCGCCCGCCGGTTCGACGTGCACCGTCACCTCCTCCGCCCCGAACTTCAGCGAGTTGTCGATCAGAGCGTCCAGCAGCTGGTCGAGCGCCTCGGGCACGGTCATGACAGGCCTGCCGACGTCGCCGGTACGGCGGAGCGTCACCCCGAGCTCCGCCGCCCGGGGACGCCAGGCGTCCACCCGCCGGTCGGCGACGTCGTCGGCGTCGACCGCGACCAGCCCGGCTCCGGCCGTCTCGTCCTCGTGCCTCTGCGCGCGGGCGAGCGCGAGCAGCCCCTCCAGCGTGCGGGCCAGGCGGTCGGTCTCGTCGAGGGTGAGCTCGTGCTCGCGCAGGCCACTCGCGCGCAGATGATCCGCGAGGTTCTCCACCCGCAGCCGCAGCACGCCGAGAGGGGTGCGCAGCTGGTGGCCGGCCTGGGAGACGAAGGCGCGCTGCCGGTCGAGCATGTCGGTCACGGTGTCCGCCATCACGTTGAAGGAGGCCGCCAGGCGCCGCAGCTCCGGCGGCCCGGTGGTGCGGGCGGCCCGGGCGTCCAGCCGCCCCTGCGTGATGTCGTGGGTGACCGCGTCGAGCTCGTGCACGGGACGGAGCGTCCAGCGGGCCAGGCGTCTGGCGGCGGCCCAGGTCAGGCCGAGCGCGACCAGGCAGCCAAGAACGATCATCGCCCAGACCCTGGCGATCCGGCCGCGCAACCGGTCGGTGGGCCCGGCGGTGACCGCCGCCCCCACCACCTCCCCCTCCCGGATCACCGGCTCGACGATCACCAGCTCCTCGCCCCGCCACGGCCAGATGGTCCCGAGTTCGGGCCGGTCCGCGGAGAGCCCCCGCTCGATCAGCTTCCGCGTCCGCGCGCCGGTGAGCGACAGGGCGGGCGGCCAGGCCGCGACGGCCCGACCGTCCCGGTCCACCACCGCGGCACCGATGCCGAACAGCTCGTGGTAGCGGGCGAGCTCGGCGCGTAGCCGTTCGCTCTGCCCGGTGCTCAGCGCGGACTCGGCCAGCGAGGCGAACCGCAGCGTGTCCCCCTGCTGCTCGATGAAGGCGGTCTGGGTGCCGTTCGCGGCCACGTTGGCCGCGAACGGCACCGTGAGCGCGACCAGCGACAGGGCCAGCAGCGACATGTAAATGATCAGCAGGCGGCGGCGCATGTCAGGGTTTCCGGATGCGGTAGCCGATCCCGCGCACGGTCTCGATCAGCCCCGGCTCGCTCAGCTTCGCGCGGAGACTGGCCACGTGCACCTCCAGGGAGCGCGTGGCGCCGCCCCAGGTGGTCTGCCACACCTCCGCGAGGATGCCCTCCCGGGTGACCACCGCCCCCTCCGCCCGGACCAGGACCGCCAGCAGGTCGAACTCCTTGCGCGTCAGCGGGACCTCCACACCGTCCCGGCGGACCGACCGGCGGACGTGGTCCACCTCGACGGGACCGAAGCGGGCGGATCCGGGCGCCGCGCGGCGATGGCTCCTGACCCGCCGCATGACCGCTTCGATGCGCGCCTCCAGCTCGGCGATCCCGAACGGTTTGACGATGTAGTCGTCCGCGCCCGCCCGCAGGCCCCGGACGCGCTGCGCCTCCTCGCCCCGTGCCGTCACCACGATGATCCCGATCTGGGAGTCCGCGCGGACCTGGCGCAGCACGTCGACGCCGTCGACGTCGGGCAGGCCGAGATCCAGCAGCACCAGCTCCGCCGGGGCCGCGGCCAGCGCCTCACCCCCCGAGCGGGCCCGTTCGACCTGGTGGCCATGGCGCCGCAGAGCCGTCGTCAGCGCGTCGGCGAACCTGTCGTCGTCCTCGACGAGGAGGATGCGCATGTCCATGTCTCCAGGGAGTCGAAGGCTCAACGGTAGCTCAGATCTGGGCGCGTACCCCTCGCCGTGCCGCGGCGCCGTCCGTAAGGTCACGGCAACCCCCCGATCACAACGAAGGAGACGCGCTGTGAGCAGCACCGAAACAGGTCCTCACCTCGGCCAAGACGGACCGCCGGAGCGTACGGCGGGCGAGCGGCGGGTCGTCGCCAACATCCTCAGGGGATCCGTCGGCAATCTCATCGAGTGGTACGACTGGTACACCTACGCCGCCTTCGCGATCTACTTCGCGCCCGTCTTCTTCCCCAAGGGGGACTCGACGGCACAGCTGCTGAACACCGCCGCCGTCTTCGCGGTCGGCTTCCTCATGCGACCGCTGGGCGGCTGGCTGCTCGGCCGGTACGCCGACCGCTACGGCCGCCGCAACGGCCTGACGCTGTCGGTCCTCATGATGGCGGCCGGATCCCTGATCATCACGGTGGCTCCGGGCCACTCCTCCATCGGGGTCATGGCCCCGGTGCTCCTCGTGGCGGCCCGGCTGCTGCAGGGCCTCTCGGTCGGAGGGGAGTACTCCACCTCCGCCACCTACCTCTCCGAGGTCGCCACCCCGGGAAAACGCGGCTTCTACTCAAGCTTCCAGTACGTCACGCTCGTCGCGGGGCAGCTGGTCGCGCTCACCGTGCAGATCATCCTGCAGCAGATGCTCACCGCCGGCCAGATGCAGGACTGGGGCTGGCGCATCGCCTTCGGCATCGGCACGCTCGGGGCGCTGGCGGTCATGTGGCTGCGCCGCGGCATGGAGGAGTCCGAGAGTTTCACCAACCAGTCCCGGGCCGCCGGTCCGGTGCACGGGCAGGGCACGCTCCGCACCCTGATGGGGTATCCGAAGGAGGTCTTCACCGTCGTCGGACTGACCCTCGGCGGGACCGTCGCCTTCTACACCTACACCACGTACATGCAGAAGTTCATGGTGAACACGGTGGGCATCGAGAAGGAGACGGTCTCCTGGATCAACTTCCTGGCCCTGCTCGTCTTCATCTGCCTGCAGCCGATCGCCGGAGCGCTGTCCGACCGGATCGGCCGCCGCGCGCTGCTGATGTTCTTCGGCGTCGGCGGGACGCTGCTCACCGTGCCGATCCTCACCCTGCTGTCCGGCACCGACAGCCCGGTGGGCGCGTTCTTCCTGATGCTGTCGGCCCTGTGCTTCGTGACCGGATACACCTCGATCAACGCGGTGGTGAAGGCGGAGATGTTCCCGACCCACATCCGGGCGCTCGGGGTCGGCCTGCCGTACGCGGTCACGGTGGCGCTCTTCGGCGGCACCGCGGAGTACGTGGCCCTCTGGTTCAAGCAGGCCGGGAACGAATCCCTGTTCTTCTGGTACGTCGCCGGGTGCGCACTGGTCTCCCTCGTCGTGTACGTCCGGATGTGGGAGACCTCCCGCAGGTCCCACATCGACGGTCCGCAGCCGGAGGCGGCCACCGCGTCGTGAACCGGCCGGCCCCGCTTCAGCGCGTCCGGCTGAGGCTTCCGAGGACCCACCGGCCGGTCCGGAGCGCGGCCTCGCGGGTGTCGCCGCCGGGGTCGGTCTCGCCGCCGCGCTGGTACTGGACGGAAACCACGAGGTTGGCCGCCCGGAAGACCACCCCCGTGTAGTAGGTGAGCTGGTTGGTGGCCTCCAGGGAGTAGGCCTCTGCGGCGACCCCGGGCAGGGCCTTCGGAGGCCGGGTCAGGATGAGCGGCAGGTTGGTCGAGGTCCTGGTCCGGTCGCCGTCCTCCTTGAGGAAGCGCGTGTAGCCGGCGTGCGCCTTCTCTCCGGAGGAGAACCGTATGGTCTGGATCCAGAGCCGGTAGCGCATGTTCGTCGGCTGGCCGGTGTCGTCGCTCTTCCAGGCGCACCGGCCGGGCCCATCCTTCGACGGGCGGGGGTTCAGCGACAGCTCGGCCGCCTGCTCCCCGGAGATGAGGGCGCAGGGGTCGGGAGCCTTGGCGAAGGAGGCGGGGAGCGGTACGGGGACGGCGGGCGCCGGCGGGGCCGGACGGGGCCAGAGCCAGAAGGCGCCCGCGGCGACGGCGGTGACGATCGCGGCGGCCGCGGCGATGACGAGGGGCCCGCGCCGGGAGCGGGAGGTGACGGGGTGGGGAGCGACCCGCTCCAGGGACAGGCGGACCGAGGTGGCGTCGGGCCGGTGGGAGGGGTCGGCCGACAGCAGGCCTTCCACGAGCGGGGCCAGCGGCCCGGAACCGGTCGGCCCGGCGGCGGCGGGGGCGGCCATCGGAGTCCCGTCCGCCATGCGGGGGACGGTCTGGGGCCCGGTGTCCGGCGCCCGGCCCTCGATGGCGGTGAACAGGGTGGTGCCCAGGTCGCGCAGATTCCCGGCGGGCGCGGGGTCCGCCACGCCGGTCAGCACGACCCGGCCGTCAGGGGTGAGCAGCACGGTCTCGGGCGTGGCCGCGAGGTGGAAGCCCCGCTCATGGGCGGCGGTCAGCGTGTCCAGAACGCGCAGGCCGATCTCGGCCGCGCGCTCGGAGGAGAGCGGCCCGTCGGAGCGGACGGTCTGGAGCAGTGAACGGCCCTCGACCGACTCCAGGACCAGCCACATCCGCTCGGGGGTGGAGATCACGTCGTGGAGGGTGGTGATGCCGGGGTGCCGGAGGTCGGCCGCCGCACGGATCTGGCCGATGAGCCAGTCGCGGTGCGGTCCCGGAGGCGGGAGCCGTACCTCGGTGATCGTGACGTCGCGGTTGAGCAGCTCGTCGCGGGACCGCCACGAGGTGCCCGTGCGGTCGCGGCGCTCCAGCAGCCGGTAGCGCCCGGCGAGCAGGTTCGGGTCGCTCATGCCCGCCGCTCCGGTGCGGGCCCCGGCGGAGAGGTGCCCTCAGTCACGGCTGTTCAGCTCCTCGGCGACCAGGCGCGCGGCGTGGAGGGCGTGCTTGCGCAGCTCCGTGCCGGCGCGTTTCCCCTCCTCTGACACGTTGACCTCGACCAGCAGGTTGCTCACCCGGAAGCGGATGATGGCGTGGGCCCGATCCAGGGCGACGATGTCGTAGGAGAACGCCTCCGTTCCGACCCGGCTCACGTTCCTGAGGGGACCGGTCGCGCCGAGGAGGCCGGTCCCCTCGTCGGCGGCGATCTTGGTGCGTTCGGCGGCGAAGAACTCGTGGGCCGCGACGTGGGCGGTCCTCCCCGGCACGGCCGCCTGGTGGGCGACGGAGACGCGCAGCCGGCGCACGTCGGACGGACCGTCCCAGCTGCAGTAGGCCTCCCGGTCCCCTTCGGCCTTCATGTCCGTCGGGGTCGCGCCGGGCACCACGGTCCGGCTCTGCGCCCGGGTCAGCAGGGTGCACGGCTCGGGGGCGGCGGCGAACTGCCCGGCCCGCGGGTCGGAGGCGCCGGGAGAGGCCGCGGGCGTCCCGGAGGCGCCCGGGGTCGTCACGAGCACCGCCGCGGTCACGCCCGCCGCCACCACCACCGCCAGCCCCGCCCCGACGAGCCATCCCGTACGGCGGGGCGCGGGAGCCGGCGCCGCCCCCCGGGCCGGCTCCCGCGCCTGCGCCTGCAGCTGCGTCTGCGTCTGCGTTTGCGTTTGCGTTTGCGTCTGAGGGGAGAGCGGACCGGCGGGCAGTCCCTGGGCGACCCGGTGCAGGGCCGTGCGGAGAACAGCCGCTCCGGGACGGTCCCGGGGATCCTTGACCAGCATGGCGAGCAGGACGGGGGCCAGGCCGCCCGCCCGGGAGGGGAACGGGGTCTCCTCGGTGAGCACCGCGCCCAGGGTGGCGACCGGCACGCTGCGCTGGAACGGGCTCTGCCCCTCGACGGCGGCGTAGAGGGTCGCGCCCAGGGACCACAGGTCGGCCGCCGGGCCGTCGCCGGTGCCGCGCAGCCGTTCCGGGGCCATGTAGCCGGGGGAGCCGACCAGCGCGTCCGGGGAGGTGAGCTGGACGTCGCCCTCCAGCGTGGCGATGCCGAAGTCGGTCAGCAGCACTCCGCCGTCGTGGGCGAGCATGATGTTGGCCGGTTTCACGTCGCGGTGCATGATGCCCCGGCTGTGCGCCAGGGCCAGCGCGTCGAGCACGGCCAGGCCGATCGCCGCCACCCGCTCCGCCGGGAGCGGCCCGTCCTGGCGGATCACCTGGGCCAGGGAGCGGCCCCGGATCAGGTCCATCACGATCCAGGGGCGGCCGTCCTGGGCGATGACGTCGTGCACGGCCACGATGGACGGGTGGCCCAGCCGGGCGGCGGCGCGGGCCTCGCGGAGGGTGCGCTCCCGCATCTCGGCACGCTGCGCCTCGGGGAGGCCCGGGCCGAGCTTGACCTCCTTGATCGCCACCTCGCGGTGGAGCAGCTCGTCCTGGGCCCGCCAGACCACGCCCATGCCGCCCGCGCCGAGCTGCCCCAGCGCCCGGTAGCGGCCCGCGAGCACGGGCAGCGGCTGATCAGCCATCGGTCTTCAACGACTGGGTGAGCCAGCGGGCGGCCTTCTGGGCGCCCGCCGCGATCTCGCCGTCGCGGTCCTCCTTGACGCCGCCCCGTTCGTACTCGACCTGGGCGATCAGGTTGCCGACCCGGAAGAGCACGGTCGCCTTGTAGGAGCCGCCGTAGAGGTTGATCGAGTTGTAGCCGCCCGTGGTGAAGGCCTCCTCGCCTATCCCCTTCAGGCTCTGGGGCGGCGCGGGCTTCGGGGTCGCGAACTTGCCGCTCGCCACGAGGTCCGTCCTCTTGCCGGACAGATACTCCTTCGCCCGCTCGACCCCGGAGGCGTCCGGCTTCTGGGCGACCAGCCGTACGCGGAGGTCGAACTTCTCCGGGCTGGGCTTGCGCCAGTCATGCTGATTGAGCCAGTCGCACGCGGCGGGCTCGACCTCCGAGCTCCTGAAGCCCGGCACGAGCTCGTTCACCTGCTTGTCGTCGAGCAGGCTGCAGGCGCGAGGCGCGGTGGCGAACAGGCCCTTGGCGCCGGCGGCGGGTGCGGCGGTGGCGTCGCCCTCGCCGGAGCCGTCGCCCGGCGAGGCGAGCAGGACGCCGATGGCGACCGCCATGCCGAGGACCAGGACACCGGTCAGCGCCACGACCGGGCGGGGCACCAGCACCCCGGCCCGCCGGTCGGAGCGTCCGGCCGGTCCGGCCGGTCCGGCCGGACCGGCGGGACTGGTCGGGCCCGTCGATTCGCCCTGCGCCGGAGAGGCGGGGAGAACCTCGCGTGGCCCGCCGGTGGCGGGGACGAGTTCCTGCGAGGCGGGGGCGCCGGAAGGGGGCGGGGCCTGCGGGGGAACCCCCGGCCCGCGCGGATCCGCGGGGATCGGCGCGATGGCCGCCGGATCGGAGGCGGCCCGGGGCGGCATGGTGTCCGCGGAGTCGAAGACGGGCTGGGGCGGTGAGGCCGCCTCCGGGGTGGAGGGCTGCGCCGTCGCGGTCAGCACCGGGACGGTGGACTGCGTCTCGAAGGGCGCCGAGGGGAGCGGGACTCCGGACAGCGCGTCCGAGGGGGACGGCGCGTGGGAGGAGGGGGCGGCGGATCTCGCGTCCGGGGGACCCGACAGCGCGTCCGCGGGAGGCGGCCCCGACAGCGGGTCCGCGGAGGGCAGCGGATCCGGAGGAGAGAGCAGGTCCGCGGGGGCGGGGGGCAGCGGGGCCGGGGCCTCGCCGCGGCTCTGGGAGATGCCGAGCAGGATGTTGCGCAGGGTGCCGGGGTCGGGCCGCCGGGCGGGGTCGCCGGAGAGCAGCTGGAACAGGACCGGCGCGATCGGGCCCGCGTTCTCGAGGGATCCCCCGGGTGACGGCGCCCGCCCCTCGACGGCGGTGTAGAGGGTGGCACCGAGCGACCACAGGTCGGCCGCCGGGCCCGTCACGCCCTCGGGGGCGGTGAAGGTCGGGGACCGGAAGGTCGGCGCGCTGAGGATGATCTGGTCGTAGGGACCGAGCAGCACCGAGCCGGGCCGTACGTCACCGTGGAGCATCCCCTGGCCGTGCACGACCACGAGCTGGTCCAGCACGGCGAGGCCGACGGTGGCGGCCTGCTGCGGCGCCATGGGCCCGAGCCGCCCGATCACCTGCTCCAGCGAGGCCTGTTCCAGCACCGCCGGGCTCGGTGCCCCGGTGGAGGCGGGCCCGCCGGCGTGCCTGCCCTGCGATCGAGGGACGTCTGGGTGGTTCATCCGGTCGCTTTCTGCTTGTTCAGCGCGTTCGCGATCCAGGTGGCGGCGGTATGAGTGCCGGTCTGGATCGCGGGGCCGTCCTTGCTGCCGTCCACCACGGTGTAGCTGACGTCGACGACGAGGTTGTCGACGCGGAGCACCACGTGGCTCTTTTCGAGCCTGCCGGTCTTCCGGTTCTCGTAGAGGTCGTAGCCGAAGGCCTCGTCCCCGACCGGCTTGACCGTCTGCGGGCCGGTGGCCCTGGCCGAACGGCTCCCGGCCTGGATGCCCGACCAGCTCCAGGCGGTCTCCCCGTTGGGGAGGATGCCGTTGCGCTGGTTCACGAAGAGTTCGTGGGCCTGGCGCGGGCTCTTGCCCCACTGCTTGGCCGCGCCCGACGGGTGGACCTCCAGGCCGATCCCGGGGGTCGTCCACTGGCAGCCCCCCTCGTTGGTCGGCTGTCCCTCCGTCTTCAGGGCGGGCAGGAGCTCCTTGAACGTGGCCGTGGGGACCAGTTCGCACAGGTTCACCGGGGTGGCGAAGACGCCGGGCCTCTCGCTGAGCCGCACCGGCTCGTCCGGGACCGTACGGTCCGCGAGCAGGTGGGTCACGCCCATGGCGGCCCCGATGACCGCCGCGACCGCCGCCACCTCGGCGGCGGCCCACAGGGCCGTGCGTCGTCCCCCGCGCGGGGCGGGCGCGGGCGCCGCCGGGCGCAGGGGGATCGGCTGCGGGTGGGACGGGGGCGGGAGGGCCGCGGCCGGTCGGGAGGGGAGCGGGAGTGGGACGGCCGGGCGGCCGAGGGCGAGCTCCTGCAGGGTCTGGGCGACGGCGTCGAAGGACGGCCGGGCGTCTGGCCATGGGGCGAGCATGAGCATCAGCAACGGGCCCAGCGCGCCTGCCCGCTCGGGCGGCCTGGCCGGTTCGGTGAGCACCCGGCTGATCGCCGAGATGGGCGTCTCCGCCGGGTGCGGCGGCAGGCCCTCGACGGCGAAGTAGAGGGTGGCGCCCAGCGACCACAGGTCGGAGGCGGGGCCGCCGCGCTCGCCGCGCAGGCGCTCGGGGGCGATGTAGTTGGGCGAGCCGACCAGGCGGCTGGTGAGCCCGTCCGCCGTCTCGTCCTCAAGCATGGCGATGCCGAAGTCGGTGAGGACGGCCCGGCCGCTCCGGGTGAGGAAGACGTTGCCCGGTTTGACGTCCCGGTGCACCACCCCGGCGGCGTGCGCGGCGGCGAGCGCGCTGAGGATGCCCACGCCGACCCTGGCCGCCTGGCGCACCGGTAGCGGCTGCCGTTCGCGGACCGTCTGCTCCAGGGAGGCGCCCGACAGCAGCTCCATGACGAGCCAGGGCCGCTCCTGCTCGACGATCACGTCGTGGACGGTCACGATCGACGGATGTTTGAGCCGGGCGGCCACGTTCGCCTCGCGGAGCGCCGCGGCGCAGATCTCCTGCCGTCTGACGGGGTCGAGGTCCGGCGGGAGCCGTACCTCCTTGACCGCCACGTCCCGGCCGAGCATCTCGTCGGCGGCGAGCCAGACCGTGCCCATCCCGCCCTCGGCGAGGGGATTGAGCAGCCTGTAGCGGCCCGCTAGCACTCGAGTGTCGATCCTGCTCACCCCGTTCGATGTCCCATCGCGGACAGAAACATAGCCACTTACCGCTCTATGGACCAATGAAGAAGGATCAATACCCGCCCATTGACCCCTGGCTTCTGTTTTCGTAGTGTCGCGGGCATCCTCCCTAGCGCCTGGAGTCGCGATGAAGCGCCTGCACACGGAAGAGCGGATCGCCCGTTACACCGCCGAAGGCTGGTGGACCGAGGACACGGTCGACGGGCTGCTCCGCGCCCAGGTCGAGGCCCGGCCGGACGCGCCCGCGATCGTGGACCCGCCCAACAAGGCCGGCCTGCTGCCGGGCGACGTCAAGCGGCTGACCTGGGCCGAGCTCGACCGCGAGGTGGACAGGGTGGCCCGGGTCCTGCTCGGCCGGGGCATCGGCGCGGGTGACGTGGTCGCCGTGCAGCTCCCCAACAGCGTGGAGCTGGCGGTCACCTTCCTGGCGGTGATCCGGATCGGCGCGGTGGTCACCCCGTTCCCGGTGCAGTACCGCGAGTACGAGCTGAACCAGCTCGGCGCGCTGGCCCGCGCGAAGGCCTTCGTCACCGCGTCCGGGCCGCACTCCGCCGTCCGGGCGCCGGAGGGCGTCCCGGTCCTCGTCTGGGGAGGCGAGCTCGACACCGCGACCGGTGATCCCGCCGCCGACCCCTCCGGTGGCTACGCGGCCCACCCGGCCGACCCCGTGACCATCTGCTGGACCTCCGGCACCGAGGCCACCCCCAAGGGGGTGCCCAGGTGCCACTACGACTGGCTCGCGGTCGCCGTCACCTGCGTCGCCGCCCCCGGGCTCACCGCCGGCGACGTCATCCTCAACCCGTTCCCGATGGTCAACATGGCCGGGATCGGCGGGGTGTTCCTGCCCTGGCTGAAGACCGGTGCCGTGCTCGTCCAGCACCACCCCTTCGACCTTCCGACCTACCTGGGGCAGATCGCCGCCGAACGCGTCACCTACACCCTCGCGCCGCCCGCGCTGCTGACGATGCTCCTCCAGCAGGAGGCGGTCCTGGCCCGGACCGACCTGACCACGCTGACCCGGATCGGCTCCGGCTCCGCACCGCTCCCGCCGCCGATGGTGAAGGGCTGGCAGGACAGGTACGGCATCGCGATCATCAACTTCTTCGGGTCCAACGAGGGGGTCGCCCTGCTCTCCGACCCGGTCCACATGCCCGACCCCGAGGATCGGGCGCGGTTCTTCCCCCGGCCCGACGCCCCCGGCACCACCTGGCCCGGCACCCTGGGCGCCGTCAGGACCAGGCTGGTCGACCCCCTCGGGGGTGAGATCACCGAGCACGGGGTCCCGGGAGAGCTCCGCCTGGCCGGCCCGACGGTCTTCTCCGGCTACCTTCCCGGTACGGCCTCCGCCGACCCGTTCGACGACGAGGGCTACCTCTTGACCGGAGACGTGTTCGAGATCGCCGGGGACGAGGGGCAGTACCTGCGGTACGTGGACCGGGCCAAGGACCTGGTCATCCGGGGCGGGATGAACATCGCCCCGGCCGAGCTGGAGTCACTGGTCGCCGGGCATCCGGCGGTGGCCGAGGTGGCGGTCGTCGGATACGCCGACGAGGTGCTCGGCGAGCGGGTCTGCGCCGTGGTCGTCCCCGAGCCGGGCCGGAGCGTGGACCTCGCCTCGGTCGTCGGCTTCCTCCGGGAGAGGGGCATCGCCTCCTACAAGCTGCCCGAGCGCCTGGAGGTCGTCGGGGCGCTGCCCAGGAACCCCCTGGGCAAGATCCTCAAGAGGGACCTGAAGGAGTCGCTGGGCGGGCTCCCGGAAGGGGTGAACGGCCGATGAGCGCGGTTCACGTCCTCGGGGGGCACCAGACGGATTTCGCCCGCAACTGGGCAGCGGAGGGGCTCGGCCTGTTCGACATGCTCAGGGAGACCTCCCTGGGGGCGCTGGAGGCCGCCGGCGTACCGGCCTCCGAGATCCAGGTCGCGCACGTGGGGAACCTGGCGGGGGAGCTGTTCGCCGGGCAGGCCCAGCTCGGCGGCATGATCGCCTCGATGGATCCCGCGTGGGCGATGCTGCCGACCTCCCGGCACGAGGCCGCCTGCGCGTCCGGGTCGATGGCGCTGCTGGCCGCGATGGCCGATCTGGAGGCCGGGCGCTACGACGTCGCGCTGGTGGCCGGGGTCGAGCTGATGCGCAACGTCGGGGCCCGGCAGGCGGCCCGGCACCTGGGCAGCGCCGCCTGGGCGGGCCGGGAGGCCTCCGGCGCCGACTTCCCGTGGCCGAGCCTGTTCGCCGAGATCGCCGACACGGTGGACGCGCGTCACGGGCTCGACTCCGCCCATCTCGCGCGGATCGCGGAGATCAACCACGGCAACGCGCTGCGCAACCCGCTGGCCCAGGCGCGGTCGTGGTCGTTCCCCGACGGGTGCTTCGGCCCGGACGACACGCTCAACCCGGTGGTCGAGGGACGGCTGCGCAAGTACGACTGCGGCCGCATCACCGACGGGGCCTCGGCGGTGGTGCTGGCCTCCTCGCGGCATCCGGCGGCCTCGGGCAGGCCGGTGATCTCCGGCTGGGGGCACCGGACCGCGCCCATGCTGCTGGCCGACAAGCTCCGCCTCTCCGCGGGCGGGCCGTACCTCTTCCCGCACCTGCGTCAGGCCGCCCTGGACACCTACGCCCGCGCCGGTCTGGCCGGCCCCGGGGACCTGGACGTCATCGAGACGCACGACTGCTTCACGGTCACCGAGTACGTCGCGCTCGACCACCTGGGGCTGACCCCGCCCGGCGAGTCGTGGAAGGCCGTGGAGGCCGGGACGATCGACTTCGACGGGTCCCTGCCGGTGAACCCGTCGGGCGGCCTGATCGGCCTCGGCCATCCGGTGGGCGCGACCGGGGTGCGGATGATGCTGGACGCCTGCCGTCAGGTCACGGGTACGGCGGGCGAGTGCCAGGTCCCGGGGGCCCGCACGGCGCTCACGCTGAACATCGGCGGAAGCTGCACCACCGTCGCGGCCTTCGCCGTCACCCTGCCCTCCTGATGCCCGGGATCAGCGCAGGCCGGACCACTGTTCGTGGGCGGTCCACAGGCGCTGCCAGAGCTTGGCGCGCTCGGCGGGGGTGACGTCGTCCAGCGGCAGGGCGAAGACGTCGGCCAGCAGCTCGAAGTAGTCGCGTTCGGTCTCCACGGTCAGGGAGTGCTCGCGGTCGCCGAGACGGGTGAGCACCAGGCCCCGCAGGATGTCGACGCCGCCCGCGTCGCGCCGCTGGACGGTGGCCACGCGCACGAAGCCGGACTCGGGTGAGGTGGACAGGTGCTCGTGCATCGCGGCGAACGCCGGCATCTCGGCACGCCCGGCCCGAAAGTCCAGGCCGAGGAAGGTGCCGCGCGGGTCGTGGTCGAACCGCCATCCGCCGGGTTCGGCCTGTGAGGGCCGCAGGCCGTAGGTGAACGGGCCCTGCCGGTAGATGCCCTCGACGAGCGGGAGCGGCTCGTGGAACCCGTCGCCGAGGCCCTGGTCCACCATCCACTCGCCCCCGGGGTTGTCCTCGGAGGGCAGGCCGGAGACCGTGAGGGAGAGGTGGCCGCCGTCGGCGCCCGCCGGATCTCCGGGGCCGTGCTGCGGCCCGCCGAAGTGGCGGGTCACCCTGTAGCCGAGCGCCTCCAGCAGCAGCGAGAAGGCGCCGTTCAGGTGGAAGCAGTAGCCGCCTCGGCCGCCGATGATCCGCGCGGCCGACTCCACCGGGTCCACGGTCGTCGGACGGCCCAGCCAGATCTCCAGGCATTCGTACGGCACGCGCTCCATGTGGGCCCGGTGCAGCAGGCGCAGGGACTCCGCGCTCGGCGGTCCGTCGATCTTGGAGCCGATCCGGCGGAGGTATGCACTGGTGTCGATCACGCCGTCACCATAACGCCGGATTATTGGCTTGATGAAGTGACAAATCCATCGATAACCTAATGATCCCTTCGAGCAAGAGGAGGTGAGGAGTAGATGTCCGCCATCCTGGTCACGCGCTCCCGCCTCGGGCGACAGACCGCCTGAGACCCGGGGAGCGCACGCTTTCTGGAGTTCGACTTGTCTGATCTGATCTTCCGTCCGCTCGAAGCGGACGGGTTCGACCTGTTCCACAGCTACGGCCCGCTTCCGGCCTCCGGCGTCGGCGCCCGCGACCTCCCCTTCGACGAGCTCGGCTACCGGTCCGACTGGGTCTGGGTCGCGCTGCGCGGCGACGAGGTGGTGGCGCGGGCCGCGTTCTGGGGCCCGCCGGGCTCCGAGCATCCCTTCAGCCTCGACTGGTTCGACCCCGGCACCGGCCCCGACCGGATCGAGGTGGGCGCCGCCCTGCTGCGGGCCGCCTACGCCGCGCTGGTCACACCCGGATACTCCAGCCCCTCCGGCGCGCGGCCCGACTTCCACCTGTTCCTGCCGGGTGACTGGCGCGAGCGGCCGGACTCCCTGGCCGACGCCACCGACCGGATCGAGGCGGCGGCGGAGGCCGGGCTGCGCCACTCCGTCGAGCGGCTCAACCTGCGCTGGATCCCCGAGTACGGCCTGCCCCCCAGGTCCACCCGGCTCACCTTCACTCCCGCCGACGACGACGGGACCGTGGTGGACCTGCTGGCCAGGATCACCGAGGGCAGCCTGGACGCCTGGGACCGGCGGACCCTCGCGGAGAAGGGGGTGATGGGGACCGCGAAGGAGACTCTGGCCGACGTCGCGGGGTTCCCCGGAGGACGCGGCCGGTGGCGGCTGGCCCACGACGCCTCCGGTGACCTGGTCGGCATCGTGATGCCCACCCGCAACTCCAAGTTCGCGACGATCGGCTACATCGGGGTGGATCCCGCCCACCGGGGCCACGGCTACGCCGACGACCTGGTCGCCGAGACGCTGCACATCTTCACCGCCGAGGGCGAACCCGAGGTGCGGGACTCCACCGACCTGGGCAACACGCCCATGGCGGCCTCGTTCGCCCGGGTCGGCTACCGGATCATCGGCCGCCGGCTGATCATGATCTGACCCCCCAGCAGGGCCTCCGTCCACGCGGAGGCCCTGCCTCAGCGGGGTGTGCGGAAGCGGAGACCGTGCCTCGCCGGGGTGCGCGGACGCGGAGGCTTCCGCCTCGTCGGGGGCGCGGATCCGGGGTGCGCGAAACCTGCACAATTCCCTGCATGTCATCTGCACGGGTGCGGTCTACGCTCCCGGACATGGCAACCCCTCAGCAACGACGTGTCCTCGTGGTGGAGGACGACGAGACGATCGCGCGGGCCGTACGGCACCGGCTGGCCGCCGAGGGCTTCGACGTCCAGGTCGTCGGGGACGGCGAGGGCGCGCTCGCGGCCTACGCCAGGTCCGGCCCCGACGTGGTGGTGCTCGACCGGCTGCTGCCGGGCCTTGACGGGCTGGAGGTCTGCCGGCGGATGCAGGCGGCCCGGCCGGTGCCCGTGCTCATGCTCACCGCGCTGGGCGAGGAGACCGACCTGCTCGTGGGGCTCGGGGTCGGAGCCGACGACTACATGACCAAGCCGTTCAGCATGCGCGAGCTGGTCGCCCGGGTGCACGCGCTGCTGCGGCGGGTGGAGCGGGCCTCCCAGCTCGCCGTGGCGGACCCGGTCATCCGCGCCGGCGACGTCGAGATCGACACCGCCGAGCGCCGGGTCTACGTGCGGGGAGCGGAGGCCCAGCTCACCCGGACGGAGTTCGACCTGCTCTGCCGTCTCGCCGAGCGGCCGGGTCAGGTGTTCGAGCGGGAACGGCTGCTGAACGACATCTGGGGCTTCTCCGAGGCCGCCGCCACCCGCACGGTCGACAGCCACGTGCGCGCCCTGCGCCGCAAGCTCGGCCCCGGCGTCGTCCGGACCGTCCACGGAGTCGGATACGCCCTCGTCCGCCGGTGAACCAACTGCCGTCCCCGCCACTCGAACACTGGGATGCGTCAAACATTGAGACCCCTCGACTTCCTCGGCCGGATCAAGGTCAAGCTCGGCATGGTGATCCTGCTGGCCGTGGCGGCGGCGTTCGTCGTCAACGAGGTCGGCATCAACGCCGGCTACTCGCGCAACGTGCGCGTCGCCGTGGCCGCGGTGCTGGCCCTGATCATGGTCCAGCTACTCGCGCGGGGCATGACCAAGCCGCTGCGCGAGATGGCCGCCGCCGCGCAGACCATCGCCAAGGGACGCTACGGCCTGCGGGTCACCGCGACCTCCCGCGACGAGGTCGGCGAGCTCGCGCGTGCCTTCAACGCGATGGCGGCCGACCTGGGCGAGGTGGACCGGCAGCGGCGCGAGCTGGTGGCCAACGTCAGCCACGAGCTCCGCACCCCGATCACCGCCCTCCGCGCGGTGCTGGAGAACGTGGTGGACGGCGTCTCGGCACCCGACCAGGCGACGCTGGAGACGGCGCTGGCCCAGACGGAGCGGCTCGGCCGGCTGGTCGCCCAGCTGCTCGACCTGTCCCGGCTGGAGTCGGGGGCCCGGCTGATCGAGCTTGAGGACGTCGGGCTCGGGCCGCTGTGCGACCAGGCGCTGCGCGAGGCGGTGCTGGTCAGGGACGGGATCACGGCCCGCTGCGAGGTGCCCGCCGGGCTGAGCGTCCGTGCCGACCCCGACCTGCTGGCCCAGGTGCTCGCGAACCTGCTGGACAACGCGGTACGGCACAGCCCCGACGGCGGGGTCGTGGTGCTGGCGGCGGACGCCGAGGGAGACGGGGTCCGGCTCCGCGTCACCGACGAGGGGCCGGGCATCCCGCCGGAGGACCGGGCGCGGGCGTTCGAACGCTTCTCCCGTCTCGACGCGGGCCGGGCCGCCGACGACGGGGGCGCCGGTCTCGGGCTGGCCATCACCAAGGAGATCGTCGAACTTCACGGCGGCTCCATCCATGTCGAAGAGGGCACCGGCTGCCGCATCGCGGTCGGCCTTCCAGGAAGGACCACGATGGACGACCCACCCGACCACGACCTCTCCAGGCCGTCCCCGTCCCCGGGACTCCGGCCGCCTTCCGTCCCGGAGGGATCCGCCTCTCCCGCGCCCGGGGTTCCGCCGACCCCCCACTCCGGCTCCTCCTCTGTCCCGGCGCCCTCCACCTCCCCTGCCCCCGAGGCCTCCCCTGCCCCCGAGGCGCTCGTGCCCGGCCCTCCTCCCAGCGGGGAGCCCCTTCCCGACCACCGGGACGTCCCGGTGCCGATCACGTCGGAGGGGCGGGTCACGTCGGAGGTGCCGACCACGTCTGAGGTGCCGGTCAGGTCGGAGGCGGCCGAGCACGGGCCGGTCCCCGCTCCCGGCCTGCCCGCTCCTGCCCCGGGCCTGCCCGCCCCCGGCCCCGGCATGCCCGCTCCCGCCGCCGGGCTGTCCGCCTCCGGTCCTGGGCCTCTCGTCTCCGGACCCGGGCCCTTTTCTTCCGGGCCGGGGCCCCACCCCCTTCCCGGGGAGTTCCACGATGTGGCCCGACCCGCGTGGTCCGAACCGGAGCGCTGGGCCGCCGCACCCGGCCGGCCCGTCCCGGCTCCCAGGCCCGCCCCGGTCCGCAACTGGGGCGCGGCGTTCCTCGGCGTCATCCTCGGCGGCATCATCGGCCTCGTGTGCGCTGTGCTGCCGGCCGTCGCCGTCGGGGCCATGGCTCCTTTGCTGGGTGCGCTGGTCGGGGTCCTCATCACGGCGGCCGGTGCGTTCGTCGGCACGGTCATCGGGGCCACCAGCACTCCGGGCTCCAGCGACGCCTGGATCGGTCATGGGACGCCCGCACACCCGTCCGTGCCCCAGGGACTCCCTCCGGGGCGCCTCGCCGTACCGAAGCCGGGGGAGAGCCCCGGGCGGCCCGACCAGGCCGGCGGCCCGCCGTACGGGGACGTGCCGCGTTCTCAGGCCGGCGGCCCGCCGTACGGGGACGTGCCGCGTCCCCCGGGCGGCGGCCTGCCGTCCGGGGGATACGTGGCGCCGCCGTTGCTGCCCCGGCCGGAGCTGCCGCCCACCGCCCGCTGGGTGCTGCCGGCGTGTGCCGCCGCGGGGCTCCTCGCGGCGCTCGCGCTGCCGGACGGCGTCATGGGACTGGGGGTCGTGCTGGTCGCCGTGGCCATGGGGGCGGCGGTGCTGCCGGCCGCGCGCGAGAGGATCACTCCGTGGTCGGCGACGCTGGGGGCGATCGCGTACGGGCTGGTCGCGGTGGCGGTGTTCAGGGACGCGGACTGGCTCGTCGGCCTGCTCCTGCTGGCCGGGTTCCTGCTGGCCGCGCTCGCCCTGTCGGGGGCCGGGCGGGGCTGGCTCGGCGTGGCCAGAGGCGGGGCGTCGGTGGTGCTGGGGCTGCTGCCGGTGCCGTGGTTCCTGGCGGCGGCGGTCAAGGTGAAGGGGGCGCCGCTGCACAGGCGGATGGTGCCCGTGCTGCTCGGGGGCGGCCTGACCGTCGGGCTGGTGGCGGTGTTCGGGGCGCTGTTCGCCTCGGCGGACGCGGTCTTCGCCGAAGCCGTCGAGCGGGTGTTCACCGCGCAGGACTGGGCGGAGTCGGTGCCGCTGAGGATCCTGCTGTTCGCGGTCTTCACCGTCGTGGTCGCCTCCGCCGTGCTGGTGGGCCTGCGGCCCGTGGCCGAGCCGAAGGCTCCGGACCTGCGGTTCAGGGTGAGCCGCAGTCTCTGGGTGACCCCGCTCACCGCGCTCAACCTGCTGTTCGCGGTGTTCGTGGCGATGCAGGTGACGGTGCTGTTCGGCAGCACCCGGTGGTTGGTGTCGGCCACCGGGCTGACCTACGCCGAGTACGCCCGCTCGGGGTTCTTCCAGCTCGTCGTGGTCAGCGTGTTCGTGCTGGCGATCGTGGCGGTCGCCTCGGGGGCACTCGAACTCGCGGGGCGGGACCGGTGGCTGATGGCCGGGCTGCTCGGCCTGCTGTGCGCGCTGACCATGGTGATCCTGGTCTCCGCGCTGCACCGGCTGGACCTGTACGTCGACGCCTACGGGTTCTCCCGGCTGCGAGCCTCGGTGGAGGCGGCAATCTGGTGGCTGGGCGGGATCTTCGCGCTGGTCCTGGTCGCCGGCGCGGCACGGCTGACCCGGCGCGGGAACGCCGGATGGTTCCCCAGGACCCTCGTCGTGATGACGGGCGCCGCGCTGCTGGCGTTCGCGGTGTGGAACCCGGACCTGCGGGTCGCGGAGACCCAGCTCGCCGTCCGGACCCTGGCGCAGATCGACCAGGACTACCTGGGCAGCCTCGGGGCGGAGGCCGTACCGGCGCTGGACCGGCTGCCCGAGCCGGCCCGGAGCTGCGTGCTGCGGGACGTGGTCCAGGCCAACGGCCTGTACTCACCCGACCCCTGGAACGGCTGGAACCTCGCCCGGGAGCAGGCGCGGGAACTGCTCGGCCGGCGGCCGGTGCTCGCGAACGTCACGTGCCCCCGGACGGTCTCCCGCCTGGACATCATCCCCTACCAGGACTGACGCGGTGCGGCTCCCGCCCGCGGGCGGGAGCCGTACCGGACGGGAGGGTCAGGGCACCCAGTGGTTGCCGGTCACCGTGATCATGACCTGGAGCTGGATGCTGGTGGAGAAGTAGTCGGTGGGCGTGAACGAGGTGTTCAGCATCTTGTTCCAGAGGGCGTCCAGCCAGGCCTGGCTGCCGGAGTCGGTCATCGCCGCCACCGCGAACGGGGCGAAGTAGGCCGGCTCGCTGCCGCTGGAGATCTGCGTGCCGCTGAGGGAGTAGCCGACGGCGATCTTGCTCGGGTCGCCGCCGGTCTTGCCCTTGATCCAGGTGTTCAGCTTGCGTGCGGCGGCGAGCGACTTGGCGTCGCCGCTGGTCACCGCGTCGGCGCCGATCCGCCACGGGTCACGGCAGGCGTTCCACCAGTACTTGCCGTCGTTGGGGTCCTCCAGGACCTGGCCAGAGGCGGGCTTCGGGGTGGTGTTGGTGTTGACCACGAAGTCGGCCAGCAGGCCGGTGCTCGCGGCGTAGGTCGCCTGCTGGGAGGTGATGAGATTCTGGTGGTTGGTGCGGACGGTGTCCCAGGTCGCGTCGCCGGTGGCCTTACGGAACGCCCGGAAGTGGTCGATCATCCAGTCCGAGGAGCGGCTGATCCAGTAGTACTGGTCGCCGGAGCTCGTCCAGTCGCCGAGCTTCATCAGCTTGGTGGTCGGGTTGACCTCGCCGGACTTGATGGCGTTGATGGTCTTGATCGCCAGCTGCTTGTAGTCGTAGGCGCCCGCGCTGCCCCACTGCCGGTCGGCCAGGAGCAGGCCGTAGGCGACGTCCAGGTCGCCGTCGGTGGCGGAGTCCCCGCCGTTGACGCTCTTGCAGGAGGTGTCCTGCTCGGCGGCGAGCAGGCCGGGGGTGATCGACGAGGGATGGGCCAGGACGTACTTCAGCAGGCCGTCGAAGATCTTCTTGGCGTCGGGGTCGGCCCCCGCCATGGTGGCGGCGATGACCATGCCGTAGCCCTGCGCCTCGGCCACGTACGGGTGGTCGGCGTCGGGGGAGATGATCTGGTACCAGCCGTTGCCGCAGTTCTGCTTGACGAAGGCGGCCTTCCAGCGCTTGTAGTAGTCGACCACCTTCTGGTCGAGCGCGGCCTGGCCGCCGCCGGGACGCAGCATCCCGGCGGCGTAGGGGATCGTGTGCCCGCCGAAGGGCACCGCCGGTCCGCCCGCGGTCGGCGTCGGGGTGGGGGTGGGGGTGACCGTCGGGGTGGGGCTGGGGTTCCCGCCGGTGCTGCCGTAGACCTCCATCTCGTACAGCGAGTAGCCGTAGGCGGTGCCGCGGGCCGTGCCGTACAGCCGCACGTAGCGGCCGGTGCCGGACAGGGTCAGGTCGTCCACGGCGCCGTCGCCGGCGGTGGTCGAGTAGACGTCGGTCCAGGCCGAGCCGTCGGCCGAGGTCTGGATCCGGTACGCCTTGCCGTACGCCGCCTCCCAGGTCAGCTTGACCCGGGAGATCGTGGCGGACTGGCCGAGGTCGACGCGGAGCCACTCGGGGTCGTGGCCCTCCACGGAGGCCCAGCGGGTCGAGCCGCTTCCGTCGAAGGCCTTGGCCGGGACCAGCGTGGAGTCCTCGCTGGAGGAGGCGGTGGCCGGACGGCCCTGGGACAGGAGGGAGTCGGCGGCGAAGCCGGGCGGTGCCGCCAGGACGAGCACCGACGCGATCAGTGCCGACGCCAGTGCGGGGATGAGGATGGTCGAGGGGTGACGGAGACGGGGTCTCGCATGCACAGGGTCTGCCCTCTCTGCGATCAACTAGTTAGGAAAGATTCCTAACTAGGGAAAGATGGCACCATTTCTGATATGTCAGGTCAAGGGGGATGGGGGGCCTAAATTATCGCGGGCCGGTACGGCCTCCGGGTGACGGGCTGCGGCGCCCTCCGGATCTGACAGGCACCTCTGGATGCGTTGAATTCCCCGTGAATGATTGAATCCCAACATGTCATTCGATGTGTTGATCAAGGGCGGCTGGGTGCTGGACGGCACGGGTGCCCCGGCCTTCCGGGCGGATGTCGGCATCACCGGAGACCGGATCGCCGCGGTGGGACGGCTGACCGGCGCGGAGGCCGCGACGGTGATCGACGCACCGGGCCGGCACGTCATGCCCGGCCTGATCGACTGCCATGCCCACGGGGACGCCCTGGTGTTCGACCCGGAGGTGCAGCTCGCCGCGCTCCGCCAGGGCGTGACCACGTTCGTCCTCGGCCAGGACGGCCTGTCCTTCGCTCCCGCATCCACACCGGAGACCTTCGCCTACGCCACCCGCTACTTCGCGGCCGTCAACGGCACCCACCCGTCGGCCGACGGGCCGCTCAGCGTGCGGGAGCTGCTGGCCGGCTACGACCGCGCCACCGCGCTGAACACCGCCTACCTGCTGCCGCACGGCACGATCCGCTACGACGTGATGGGCGCCGCCGAGCGGGCCGCCTCCCCCGGGGAGCGGGCCGGGATGCTCGCCCGCGTCGAGCGCGGCCTGTCCGAGGGCGCGGTGGGGCTGTCCACCGGCCTGGAGTACGCCCCGGGGCGCTACGCCGACGCCGAGGAGATCGCCGCGCTCTGCGCGCCGCTGGGCGGCCTGCCGTACGTGACGCACATGCGCGGGTACGGCGCGCTGGCCAAGACGGGCATGGCCGAGGTGACGGACATCGCCCGGCGGTCGGGTGCCGCCGTGCACGTCTCGCACTACCACGGCCCGGCGTCCACCCTGCTGCCGCTGGTCGACGAGGCCCGTCTCGCCGGGCTGGACGTCACCTTCGACACCTACCCCTACCTGCGGGGCAGCACGATCCTGGCGATGGTCGCGCTGCCGTCGTGGATCCCCGCCGCCGACACCGACCGGGCGCTGGAGCTGCTGGAGTCCGAGCCGGTCGACTGGGATCCGGAGCTCTGGCCGAGGATCACCTTCTCCCACGTGCCCGGGGCCGAGTGGGCCGAGGGGCTGTCGCTCCCGGCCGCCGCCGCCAAGGCCGGGGTCGAGCCGGGGGAGTTCTGCCGCCGCATCCTGATCGACACCCGGCTTGAGGCCGGCTGCGTGACGGCCCGGCCCGACGAGGGTCCCGAAGGCGAGGAGTCGGTGCGCGCGATCCTGCGCCACCCCGGGCACACGGGCGGCTCCGACGGCATCTACGTCGGCGGGCACCCCCATCCCCGGGGCTACGGCGCGTTCGCCCGCATGCTGGGCCGCCACGTCCGCGAGACCGGCGACTGGACCCTGGAGCAGGCCGCCGTCCACCTCGCCTCCCACCCCGCCCGCCGCTTCGGCCTCGCCGACCGGGGCCTGATCCGCCCCGGGCAGGCCGCCGACGTCGTCGTCTTCGACTCCGAGACGGTCTCCGACCGGGCCACCTACGCCGCCCCGCGCACCCTGGCCACCGGCGTCGACGACGTCCTGATCTCCGGAGTCCCCGTCCTCGCGGGGGGAGAGCTCACCGGGGCCACCCCCGGCCGGGCGCTGCGCCCTTGAGGATAGGGTCCACCCAGGCAACCAAAGGGGGCATCGGGTGAAGGGGATCGTGGATCCCGAGAGGGCAGTGGGGTCGTCGCTGTTCGGAGGGGCGTTCAGCTTCCCCGTGATGGTGGCGCACCGCAGCGCGCTGGAGCACAACATCGCGACGCTCGCGGCCTTCGCCCGGGATCACGGGCTGATCCTGGTCCCGCACGCCAAGACGACGATGTCGCCCGAGCTGGTCCGGGCCCAGCTCGACGCCGGAGCGTGGGGGGTGACCGCCGCCACTCCCAGCCAGGTGCTCACCCTGCGCGGGTTCGGCGTCTCCCGGATCATCCTCGCCAACCAGGTCTTCGACCCGGCGGGCCTCGCCGCCATCGCGGCCGCGCTCGCCGACGACCCGTCGTTCGAGTTCCTCTGCTTCGTGGACTCGGTGGCCGGGGTGGAGGCGCTGTCCAGGCACGCGGGGGCCAGGCCGTTCCGGGTGCTGGCCGAGCTCGGGCACGAGGGCGGCCGGGGCGGCAGCCGCACGCTCGCGCATCTCCTGGAGGTCGCCTCGGCGGCGCAGGCGGCGGACGGCGTGGAGCTCGCGGGCGTCGCCGGCTACGAAGGGTCGCTGCCGTCGGCCGGAGAGGTCCGCGCCTACCTGCACCGGCTGCTGGAGGCGCTGGAGCACCTGCGGGTGCGCGACCCGATCCTGTCGGTGGGCGGCAGCCAGTGGTTCGACCTGATCGGCCGGGAACTCGCCGCCTGCCAGGCCAGGATCATGCTGCGCAGCGGCGCGTACGTCAGCCACGACGACGGCTACTACCGCGAGCGCACGCCGTACACCCGGATCGAGGGCGAGCTGCGGGCCGCGCTGGAGATCTGGGCGCACGTGCTGACCGTCCCCGAGCCGGGGCTGGCCGTCGTCGGGTTCGGCAAGCGCGACGCCCCCTTCGACGAGGGGCTGCCGGTGCCGCGCGGGGCCATCGCCGACGCGACGGTGCTCAAGGTCCAGGACCAGCACGCGGTCCTGCGGCTCGGGCCGGATGCGCGGGTGAAGCCGGGAGACCTGGTGTCGTTCGGCATCTCCCACCCGTGCACCGCCTTCGACAAGTGGCGGGTCATACCGGTGGTCGACGACGACTACGTCGTCGTCGACCTGATCAATACCTATTTCTGATCTGTTTCCCGTTGTTGGTTCCCGTTGATTCAGTTGAGGAGTGGTGACATGAGTGGCAAGCAGGAGCTGAGGACCGATGAGGGCGCGGCGCCGGTCGGGGCGTACTCGCAGGGCCTCGTGGTCGGGGACTTCGTCTACACCTCGGGGGCGGGCCCCCTGGACTCCAAGACCGGCGAGGTCGTCGGCACGGACGTGGCCGAGCAGACCCACCAGGTGATGCGCAACCTGGGCGCGATCCTCGCGGCCCACGGCCTCGGTTTCGACGACGTGGTGAAGTCGACCGTCCACCTGCAGCACCTCAAGCGGGACTTCGCCGCCTACAACGAGGTCTACAAGTCCTACTTCACCCAGCCGTACCCGGTCCGCACGACCGTCGGCTCCGACTTGATGGACATCCTGGTCGAGATCGACTTCGTGGCCTACAAGCCGCGTTAGAGTCTGACCGACTGCGTGGGAGGGCGGCGGCTTGGACAGCTCGCTATACGTCTATGTCGAGGACGTGCGCGGGGAGGGCCTGGACACGGTCCTTGACCGGATCACCGGATACGGCGTGGCGGGTGTGACCGTGGCCGCCGCCTACCACCGCGCCCGCGACATCACCCCGCACGGCCGGTCCCGGGTGACGGTCCGCTGGGACGGCGTGCACTTCGCGCCGCCCGAGGACCTGTTCGGCGGCCTCCGCCTGGTCCCGCCCGTCCAGGAGGGCGCCGAAGAGGAGCCGCTGGCGGCCCTGCGGCTGGCCACCGCCGAGCGCGGTCTCAAGCTGCACGGCTGGACCGTCTTCCTGCAGAACACCACGCTCGGCCTGGCCAACCCCGACGTGACCGTGCGCAACTGCTTCGGTGACCGGGGCTCGCCCGCCGACCTGTGCCCCTCCCACCCGGACGTCCGCCTCTACGCGGTGGCGCTGGGCCGGGCGGTGGCCAGGCAGGGGGTGGACAGCGTGGTCGCCGAGGGGCTGCACTTCGGCACCTTCAACTGCGGCTACCACAACGAGCGCAGCTTCGTCCCGCTCGGGCCGATGGACGTCTTCCTGCTCGGCCTGTGCTTCTGCGACTTCTGCATGCGCCGCGCCGCCGACCTGGGCGTCAACGCCGAGGTGGCGCGTGAGGAGTGCGCCAGGATCGTGGGCGGCGTGCTCGACGGCGACCCGCCCGCGCAGGGCGAGGTGACCCGGGCGGCGCTGACCGCCTACGCCGGGCCCGAGGTGGTCGCCTACGCGCGGGCCCGCTCGGAGGTGGTGACCTCGCTGGTCTCGGAGGTCTCCACGGCCGTCACCGCCGAGGGTTCCAAGCTGGTCTTCCTCGACGCGACCGGCTCGGCCAAGGGCTACGTCCACGGCCTGCCCCCGTCCGGGCTCGCCGCGCACGACTCCTGGCAGCTCGGCGTCGACCTGGTCGCCCTCGGCGACCTGGTGCCCTCGCTGGGCGTGCTCGCCTACGCCCGCGACGCCGCCAGGGTCGCCGACGACGTGGGCGCCTACCGCCGTTCGACGGGCAAGGACAAGGAACTGCGGGTCGTGCTCCGGCCAGGCCTGCCCGACACCGACTCGGCCGGCCGGCTCACCGCCAAGGTCCGGGCCGCCCGGTCCGCGGGAGCCGACGCGGTCGACTTCTACGCCTACGGGCTCATGCCGTACCCCATCCTCGACCGCATCCCGGGCGCGCTCCCCGGCTGACCCGCGGCGGCGTTCTCAGGACGGCCCGTCGAGGACCGCGCTCACCGCCTTCGCGGCGAAGTCGTCGTCGAGGGGGAGCCCCCTGAAGACCGTGCGCAACCACACCGCGCCGGCGAGCAGATCCATGATCAACATCGGGTCGGCCGTGGCGGGCAGCTCGCCGCGCCGCCTGGCGCGGTCGAAGACGACCTCCTCCCTGGCGAACCGGTCGGCGAAGAAGCGCCGGGCCGCCGCAGCGAGCTCGGGACGGTGTACGGCGGCGCCGAGCGCGGCCACCGCGACGTCGGCCGCCGGGGGGCGCGTGAGCAGCGCGGCCATCCCCTGGACCAGCGCCTCCAGGTCCGTTCTGAGGCTGCCGGTGTCGGGCGGCTCCATCGCGAGCAGGTCGGCCTCGACCAGCGCGGCGGCGAGCAGCGCCGCCTTGGACGGCCACCACCGGTAGATCGTGGTCTTGTTGACCCCCGACCGCTCGGCGACCCCTTCCACGGTCAGCCCCTCGTAGCCCTTGCCGGCGAGGAGTTCGAGTGTCGCCCGGAAGATCTGCTGTTCCTTGCGCGGTGCCATGCGCCCAACTATAGCAACGCAACGGTGCGTTGTGTTTCAATGAAAGCAACGTACCGTTGCATTTTGGAGGTCAGCGATGCTGCCTGTCGTCTTCGTCCACGGCATCCGGGTCAGCGGGACCATGTGGGGTCCCGTCCTCTCCCGTCTCGACCGGCCCGCGGCGGCCGTGGACCTGCCGGGCCACGGAACCCGCCGAGGTGAGCCGTTCTCGATGGACGCGGCGACCGCGGCCGTGGCCGACGCGATCGACTCGCTCGGCGGGCGGGCGCTCGTGGCGGGGCACTCCATCGGCGGCTACGTCGGCATCGCCGCCGCCGGGCGCTTCCCCGGACGGGTGGCCGGGCTGGTGGCCATGGGGTGTACGGCCCGCAATACGTCGATGGCCGGGGTCTACCGCTCCGTCGCCTCGCTCGCCGCGCGCAACCCGGGGTACGCGGACCGGATCAGCTCCTATGTCCTGCGCCGCCTCCTGCCCGGCCCCGCCGGTGCGGCGATGGTGGAGGGAGGGCTGTCATGCGAGGTGATGCCGCAGGTCGTCGAGGCCGTCGCCGGGCATGACCAGCTCGCCGCGCTGGCCGCCTATCCCGGGCGGGTGTGGCTGGTCAACGGCGCCCGCGACCCGTTCCGGAGCGACGAGCGCGACTTCCTCCGGGCCTGCCGGAACGGGCGCCTGATCCTGATCCCCCGCCGGGGGCACCTGGGAGTGATGAGGGACCCCGGCCCGCTGGCCCGGCTGGTGGGCGACCTGTGCGATCAGGTCGACCGGCCGGAGAGGGCGGTGGCGACGCCGAGCCCCAGGTAGACGATCCCGCTGAAGTAGCGCAGCACGCCCGAACGGTCGCGCAGCCGCCTGCCCAGCGCGCCCGCGCCCGCGGCGTAGATCATGTCGGAGATCAGACCGAGGATCAGGAGGGTGCCGCCCAGGAGGGCGATCTGCAGCGGCACCGAACCCGCCTCCGGATCCACGAACTGCGGCAGGAACGCCAGGAAGAACAGGATCACCTTGGGGTTGAGCACGTTGACGATCACGCCTTCGAGGAAGATCGCGCGCAGCGGCTGCGGCGTGGCCCGCTGGGCGGTGAGCTCCTGCCTGCCGGTCAGCGTCCGGACGCCCAGATAGATCAGATAGGCCACTCCGGCCCACTTGATCACGTTGAAGAGCGTGGCGGACCGGGCGACCACGTAGGAGAGCCCGGCCGCCGCCGCCGCGATGTGCACCAGAGTGCCGGTCTCCACGCCGAACGCGCTCGCCAGCCCGGCCGCCCGTCCCTGGGCGATGCCCCGGGCGGCGATGTAGAGGTGGTTGGGGCCGGGCACCAGGACCAGCGCCAGGGACGCCACCGCGAAGAGCAGGAATGTGGACGAAGAGACCATGGCTCCGACACTACGGCCGCTCCGATCCCCGGGTGAGGGCCATTCGCGGGTGCCGTCCGTGGACCATTCGGCCTGTTGTCGGTGTGTCGTGGCATACTCGCCGACGTGGGGTGGCAAAACGAGCACAGTGTTCTTATCGGGCGATTGGTGGAGCTCGACCGCCTGACCGTTGTGCTCGACTCGGCCGCCGCTGGTCTGGCCGGGGTGGCCCTCGTGGGCGGCGACGCGGGCATCGGCAAGACCCGGCTGGTGACGGAGCTGGGCGAGCGGGCCAAGGCAGCCGGCTTCGCCGTACTGGTCGGGCAGTGCGCCGAGCTCGGCGACGCGCTGCCGTACCTCCCGCTGGCGGACGCCCTGCGCAGCGCGCGGGGCGAGCTGCGCGCGGCGATCGACGCCCGGCCCGTCCTCGGCAGGCTGCTGCCCGGCGGCACCGACCTCGGCCCGGAGACCACCTCCGGCCTCACCCAGCAGCAGCTGTTCGGCTCGATGCTCGGGTTCCTGGCCGCGCAGCCCGTGCTGCTGATCCTGGAAGACCTGCACTGGGCCGACCAGTCCACCCGTGACCTGCTGGTCTTCCTCAGCCGAATGCTGCAGACCGAGCGCGTCTGCCTGGTCGGCACCTACCGGACCGACGACCTCCACCGGCGGCACCCGCTACGCCGGGTCCTCGCCGAGCTCAAGCGCCTTCCCTCGGTGACGGCCGTCGAGCTGAGCCCGCTCGACCGCGGTGAGATGGCCGACTACCTGGCCGCGCTCGGCGGTGACGACGTTCAGATGATCAGCGACGTCGTCGACCGGGCGGAGGGCAACCCGTTCTACGCCGAGGAGCTCCTGGAGGCCGCGATCGACGGCTCCATGATGACCGACGGCCTGGCCAGCCTGCTGCTCTCCCGGGCGGAGCTGCTCTCCGACGCGGCCCAGCGGGTGCTCCGAGGCGCGGCCGTCGCGGGCCGGAGGGTCGACCACGACCTGCTCCGGGAGGCTTCCGGCCTGGACGAGCTGGCCTTCGAGGAGGCCATGCGGGAGATCGTCTCGCGCGGTCTGCTCCGCACCAACGGGGAGTACGGCTACGCCTTCCGGCACGCCCTGCTCCAGGAGGCCGTCTACACCGATCTGCTGCCGGGCGAGCGGACCCGGATGCACTCCGAGTTCGCCCGCCTGCTCACCGCCCGCAAGGGCGCCGCCGCCGAGCTCGCCTATCACTACCTGGCCGGTCACGACCTCGCCGAAGCCCTGTCCGCCTCGGTGGAGGCCGGGCGGCGGGCCGAGCGCCTCGGCGCCCCCGCCGAGGCGCACCGCCACTTCGAGCAGGCACTCGGCCTCTGGGACCGGGTCCCCGACGCCGAGCGCCTCGCCGGGACGGACCACGTCCGGCTCGCGCTGCGCACCGCCGCCGCGGCGGCCGACATGGGGGACAACCACCGGGCCATCGCCCAGGCGCGGGAGATCCCCCCGTCGGCCGAGGTCTCGGAACGGCTCGCCTACTACCTCTACGACTCCGACGACGTGCCGGGGGCGATCACGGCCGCCGAGGCGGCCGTGGCCGCGGCCCCCTCCGGGACCCCCGTCCTCGCCAGGGCGCTGGCCACGCTCTCCCGCGCGCTCAGCTGGGGCGCGCGGCACGCGGAGGTCAGGCCCCTCGCCGACCGCGCGCTGGAGGTCGCCAGGGCCACGGGGGCGAGCGACGCGGAGAAGAGCGCGACGATCATGCTGGCCTCCTGGGCGGAGTACGAGGGCGACCTCACCCGGGCGGAGGAGCTGTTCGGCTCCGCCGCCGCCCGTGACTCCGGCGATCTCGCCATGGACCTGCGGGCGATCTTCCACTACGCCCGGATCCAGTTCGAGCACGGCTCCATGGCCGCCGCCGCCGTGACCGCCGACCGAGGCGTGCGGCTGGCGAGAGACGCCGGCCTCACCTGGAGCACCTACGGCACCGACCTGAGATTCCTGCAGTTCCTGATCCGCTACATGGCGGGGGAGTGGGCACAGGCCCAGGAGACGGCCGCCGGGTTCGGCACGCGCGTCGGCAAGATCCCCGAGGCCATCCTCTCCTCCTTCGCGCTGTTCATCGAGGTCGCCATGGGGATGCCCGCGGTCGAGGAACGGCTGACCTGGCTCCGGCCGTTCTGGTCGGACGCCCTGGTCGCCTACATGTCCCGGGGCCTGGCCGCCGAACACGCCCTCTGGCGGCAGGAGCCCGAGCTCGCCCTGGAACACGCGACCGCGGTCCTCGACACCATGGACGCCATCGACGTGGGCAACATCCGCATCAGCGCGATCGCGCTGTGGGCGCTGGCCGACCTCGGCCGCACCGACGGCGCCGACGAGTTGCTCGCCCGCGCGCGGCGGGCGGCCAGGCCCGGGATGGGGTTCGAGGGACGGGCCTGGCTGGCGCGGGCGGAGGCCGAATGGCATCGCGCGCACGGCCGCGCCGACGTCGAGGCGTGGCGTGCGGTGGTCGAGGCGTTCGACGTCGGGTTCGCCTACGAGGCCGCGCGCTCCCGGTGGCGGCTGGCCGAGGCGCTGCTCGCCTCGGGTGAGCGCGTCGCGGCGCTGAAGGAGTGGGAGCGTGCCGTCGAGGTCGCCGCGTCACTGGGCGCCCGGCCGCTGAGCGCGGCCCTGGCGGAGCTGGGCCGCCGAGCCCGGTTCGCCCCGGCGCAGCCGGGACTGCTCACCGGCCGGGAGCGGGAGGTGCTCGCCCTGGTGGCCGAGGGCCTGCCCAACCGCGAGATCGGCGAGCGGCTGTTCATCGCACAGAAGACGGTGAGCGTGCACGTCTCCAACATCCTGGGCAAGCTCGGCGTCTCCTCCCGCACCCAGGCCGCCGCCGTGGCCAGGAAGGACGACCTGCTCTAGGCGCTGCGGGTGTCCAGGGCCAGGTCACGGACGACCTGGATCAGCTCGGCCGGATCGAACGGCTTGGTGAGGTAGGCGTCGACCCCGATGCCGAGGCCCCGGCGCTTGTCGTCCTCCTGGGCCCGCGCGGTGATCAGGACCACCTTGATGTGGCGGGTCTCCTCGTCACCCCGCAGCCTGGTGGCGGTCATCCAGCCGTCCAGCCGGGGCATCATGACATCCAGCGTGATCACGTCGGGCATCACGTCGACCACCCGATCCAGGCAGTTCTGCCCGTCGTAGGCGGTCTCCACCTGGAACCCCTCCAGGGTCAGGTTGACCGCGATGAGCTGTCGGATGACCTCGTCGTCATCCACCACCAATACCTTGCCCAGAACCTCGCCCACGGCCGTGAGGCTAACTCCTCCAACCCGGGTCACGCGCGGTTTTCGACGGATGCGTACGGACAGCTATCCGTTGGCGGAAGGTTTCCCGAAAAGCGGCGGAGCCCTCGCGCCGCCTGTCCCGCTGCTTTTCGTGCCGCCTGTCCTGCTGCTTTTCGCACGACCCGTCCTGCTGCTTTTCGCGCGGCCTGTCCCGCCGCGGGCGGATGCCTCCCGAGCCCCTGAGGGGCGGTGCCGCGCGTTCTTGCGAGCCTTCTTGGCGTATGGCGTATGGCGTATGGCGAAGTGGCGCATGGCATATGCCCCGTGGCCCGTGGCCCGTGGCGTGGGGCGTATGGCGTGTGGCGAAGGCGTGTATGAGGCAGGGCGCAGTGTGCGGCAGGGCGCGGTGTGCGGCGACGGTGAAACCGCACGTGAGGAAACCGCACGTGAGGAAATCGTGCATGGCGGACAGCCGTCCCTCAGTTTCCCCTCGGCTGTGGACAGCCCGGCGTTCTCCACAGAACTCGGTTCGGCTCCTCGGGGGACACCCCGTCCCGCACATCCTGAGGCCTCGATCGTTCATCGAGCCCAGGGAGGGCACGCATGATCACGACAGTCTTCGTCGCCACCGTCCTCGCGGCGGCCCTCGCAGGGGGCCCTCAGGCTTCTCCCGCCCGTCCCTGTCCGCAGGCCGTCGATGACTGGAGGCGCCCGCTGCCCGAGGCCGAGCTGCCGGACGGTGCCCGGAGACGGTTCGAAGCAGGAGTCCGTCTCGTGCTCGCCGCTGCCTGCGGGCTCTCCCGCACGGGCCCGGAGTTCCCACCCCGGGCCGCCCGGGGCGACGCTGAGGACACTCTCTCCGGCAGGGGCGTCCCCCGGCCTCCGGACGCCACCGTCTCCGCCCCCGGATCCCCCGACGCCGTCGGCTCTTCTGGCTCCGGTGGCCCCGAGTCCCCCGGCGCCGCGGGCTTCCCCGGTTCCGGATCCCCTGACGGCACCGGTCCTTCTGGCCCCGGTTCCTCCGATGCCGCCGTTTCCCTCGCTTCCGGATCCTCCGGCGCCCCTCGCTCCGCCGGTTCCGGACCTTCTGGCCTCGCCGGTTCCTCCGGCCCCGGATCACCCTCGCGGGTCCGCCAGCCGGCCGTCGTCTCCTCCGCCAGGCCGGAGGCGTCCCGTTCCCTGTCGGCCCCTGCCCGGCAGTCACGCCTCCCCTCACCGGGACAGACGGCGGTGGCCGCGGCGCTCCGCCAGGTCGGCAGGCCGTACGTCTGGGGCGGCGGTTCCAGCGCGGGCCCGACCGGTGGTGGCTTCGACTGCTCCGGCCTCGCGCTGCACGCCTGGTCCAGGGCGGGGGCCGCGCTCACCCACTACACCGGCAGCCAGTTCCGGCAGGGGCGCCGTGTGCCGTTCTCCCAGCTCCGTCCCGGAGACCTGGTCTTCTTCGGAGGCGGCACCGGAGACCCCACCCACGTGGGCGTCTACGTGAAGAACGGTGTCATGGTGCACGCTCCCAAGACCGGTGACGTCGTCAAAACGACGGACTTCGCCGCCTCCGCCTACTACCGCTCGCGCTACCGAGGCGCGGTCCGTCCGGCCCCCCGGACACCTGCCAGTTGAGGGCCGGTGCCCCTGAGATCACCTACTTCGCGCCGCGAGTGTCGGTTCCCCTCAAGATGCTGGTAATCTAATCACTCGTTGGCCCCCTTAGCTCAGGGGATAGAGCACCGGCCTCCGGAGCCGGGAGCGCAAGTTCGAATCTTGCAGGGGGCACCAACGCTTCACCTGGGGAAACCCGACAACGACCTGCGGCAACGCAGGTCGTTTTGTTTTTCTGGGACTACCGTCTTGGGCCACCGAGTCCGGCCGTGCGGGCCGGCGGAGCGCGGACGGCCTGCGGGTGGCGCTGACGGGACGCTGCGCGGCCGGACGGTCAGGTGCCGATCAGCTGCTGGATCGAGTCTCCGTATCGGACGACGATCGCGCTCCGGTCGGCCGCGAGCAGCACAGGGTCCTGCACCACATGCATGCTGGTGAGCAGCCCGCCGAGCTGCGCGGCGATCAGATGGGCGCGCAGCTCGGCATCGCCGCCCTCCAGGCGCCGGACGAGAGGCTCGGCGAAGACGTTCTCGATCGTTTCCCGCAGGTTCCGCTGCACCTCCTCCCGGTCCGAGGCCCGGAACAGAGCGGCGAGAGCGGTCACAGCCAACGCGCCCGGCCTGGATGACGGCAGGCACACCACGTGCTCCACGATCGCTCGGCCCATCCCTTCCAGCGGGCCCTCCATGACTTTGATCGCTGGCAGGTCGACCGTCATCGCCTCCAGGAACAGCCGTTCCTTGGAGCCGAAGTGCCGGATGACGAGGGCCGCGTCGACCCCCGCGCGGGCGGCGACGGCCCGTATGCCGACGGCGTCGAAGCCCTCGTTGCGGAAGAGCTCGTGCGCGGCGTCGTGGATGGCCTTTCGGGTCACCGCCGCCGACTGCCGGGGCCTGGAGGCGCGCAGGCGTGTGGTCATGGTGGACGTGCTCCTCGGTGGGGTCGGGGCGATAAGTCATCATAGATGACTTACGCTGGTCATCAATGTTGACAAAGCTCGCGGGCGGCCCGGGACGAGCAGAAGCTCGCGGGCATCCGCGGGACGAGTAGAGGAGCAGCCCATGAATCGCCTGAAGGACAAGGTCGCGATCATCACCGGCGCGGGCAGCGGGATCGGCCTGGCCGCGGCGGAGTTGATGAGCCGCGAGGGCGCCCGCGTCCTCGTGGCGGACTACGACGCCGCATCGGCCGAGAGTGCCGCCGCCACCATCATCGAGGCGGGTGGCCAGGCGGTGCCGTGCGCGGTGGACGTCATGGACGACACGTCCGTGGGCGACATGGTGGAAGCGGCCGTGCACGAGTTCGGGCGGCTGGACGTGCTCTGCAACCACGTGGGCGGGACGGACCCGCGCAAGGATCTCGACCTGCTCCGCCTCGACATGGAGGAGTTCAGCCGGGCCGTCGACCTCAACGTCCGCTCCACCCTGACGGGCTCCCGGCACGCCGTCCCGCACATGATCCGGGCGGGCGGTGGCTCGATCATCAACACCGCCTCGGTGGCCGGCCTGGTCGGCGACGTACTCCAGATCTCCTACGGAGCGGTAAAGGCGGCGGTCATCAACATCACCAAGTCCATCGCCGTCCAGTACGGCCCGCAGGGCATCCGCTGCAACGCGGTGGCCCCGGGAGCGATCATGACCCCGGCGCTTCTGGACAACCTTCCCGCCGAGGTGATCGAGGCGCTGAAGGGATACAACGCGCTTCCCTACCTTGGCGCTCCCGAGGACATCGGCTACACCATGGTCTTTCTCGCCTCCGACGAATCCCGCTATCTGACCGGACAGCTTCTGGTGGTGGACGGAGGAATGACCAGCCAGTCCCCTGCCGCTCCCGGACGCCGCGCGATGCTCCCCACAGCATGACACCTCTCTGCGGGATCATTCCCGGTCCGCGGATGAGGGCCTGGTCGTCGACGAGCACCACGCGGATCACAGGAGGTCCTTCACGGGGAGTCCGGCGCGGACGGTGAAGCAGCCTTTGGCCTTGCCGCCGGCTTCCTGGATGGCCGGCAGCGCGCCGACCAGTGCCGCGAGTGACACGTCCGTCGTCAGCGGGCGCCAGGCAAGCTCAGACCTCATCCCCGCACAGTGGGGCCCGACCGGATCGCCTCTTCCGCGCCAGGTCGGAGGCTGCGCGCTACTCCCGGCGTGGTAGTTGCCGCCCACGGCTGCGCTCCGCGGCGTAGTGAAGGCATCTCCCCAGGTAGGACGTCCGCGGGCGTGACTCGGGCGATGATCGCAGCCTGAATTCACTCATGGAGGCAATCGAGATGACCCGTGATGCCGAAACCGCGGTGCGGGACTGCTGGGCATCGCCAGGGGCGCGGCCTGCTGCCCCGCGGTGTTCGTGGAGCGGCCGGCGAGACCTGACCGACCCCGGTGCGCTGTCGCCGGCGCGCCCGATGCTTGCGCAAGCTCAATCCGAGAGGGCCTCTCGTGGCTGAATTCACTCGGCGAACCGCGCTGCGGGCCGTTGTGATCGCCGTTGCCGCTGGAGCGGCACCCGCTATGTCATGCACTGCCACAACCTCGAACACGGGGACATGGCCATGATGGCCAATTTCGAGTCGTCTGAAGGAGAAACATGTCCACCGATCCGGAGCAGAAGTTCATGGCGTTCCTCATCTCGCTGCCCGACGAACTGGCCTTCGGGGACGAGGATCCCGGGGTGGTGCTGGACCGCTACTACGTGCCGGACTTCGAGTACTACAGCGACGGGATCCTCCTGGACCGGCAGAGGCTCATCGACCACGTCCGGCCCACCCGCAAGAACGTGGTGAGCTGCCGCGTCGAGGTGCACGAGACCCTGCTGGCCGCAGACCGAGCCGCCGCCCGGTACACCATGCACGCGGTCATGCGGAAGGGGAAGACCCTGGTGACACAGGTGTACATGTTCGGGCAACTCGCCCCGGACGGCCGGATGCGCCGGGTCGACTCGATCACCCGGGGTGTACCGGAAGGCTGACCGTCGAAGGTGGCCCAGAGCGCCGGGCGCACCCCTCTTCCTCATTCTCACAGGAGATCTCATCGTGCTGGTCCGAACCGTCAGAGCGTTCGCGCTTCTGGCCGCAGGCCTGCTCGCGGGCGCGTTCGGCTATGGCGCCGTGAACGTCGCATACGCGTTCCGGGTCGTGCCCCTCGATGTGCGCCTCACCTTCCACACGGCGCTGATGCAGGTGAACGGCCTCGTCATGCAGACGTTGATGGCCTTGGCGGTGCTCAGTTCACTGATACTCGCCGTCATCACGCGCGCCTCCTCGCGGCTCCTCGCCGCGGGCGCGGCCGCCCTGGCCGTGACCTCGTTCCTGGTCACCCGATTCGGCAACGTCCCCATCAACGGCCAGATCAAGCAGTGGGCCGTCACCTCGGCCCCGGCCGACCACGCGGCGATCCTGCAGCGGTGGGAGGCATTCCACTTTCTGCGGACCACCACCGCGTTCCTCGCGTTCCTCCTCATCGTCCTTCTCGTCGCCGGCGGCGACCGGTTCAGGAAGTCCGGCCCCGCTGGATGACGGGCGACCGTGCCACTCCTTTCACAGGTCCTCGCCGACCATCTGAACCGCTGTGCGGGTGCTCCGCGCGTGCAGCCAACCGTCAGGAGATCCCCCATGCATGTCGTACCACGGCGACTGCTGTCCATCTTGGCCCCCGCGCTCGCCACGCTGCTGGCGGGCTCCGGGGTGGCGTTCGCGGCGATCCCGGCCCCGGCCGCCGCCACGGCCCGCGGCTGGAGCGCCAGCTGGACCGCCTCGCCGCAGCGCCCGGGCGCGAACTACACCCCGAACTGGTCCGAGCAGGGCTTCGCGAACCAGACGATCCGCCAGGTGGTCCGGGTCAGCGTAGGCGGAGTGGCGGTCCGCGTCCGGCTGTCGAACGCCTACGGCAGCACCCCGCTGAAGGTCACCGGCGCCACCATCGCCCGCACCGCGAACGGTGCCGCCATCCGGCCGGGGTCGCTTCGGCACCTCACCGTCAAGCGGGCGCGCTCCTTCACGATCCCGGCCGGCGCCGAGCTGGCCAGCGACGCGGTGCCGCTGCCGCTGGGCGCACTGGACTCGGTGACGGTCACGTTCTACCTGGCCGCGCCGACCGGCCCGGCGACGTACCACGCCCAGGCCCTGGCGACCAGCTACCGCTCCGCCGGCGACCACAGGGCCGACAGCGGCGCCACAGCCTTTGCCCAGACCTCGCAGTCCTGGTACTACCTGAGCGGGGTAGACGTCATCGGGGCGCCGCGCCGCGACGGCGTGGTCGCCTTCGGCGATTCCCTCACCGACGGTTACGGGGCCAGGCCCGAGGCCGACAACCGCTACCCCGACGAGCTGGCCGAGCGCCTGGCCGCCGCAGGCCGGGCCCGTGCCGTGCTCAACCAGGGCATCAGCGGCAACCGGGTGACGGTCGACTCCGAGTGGCTCGGCGACAAGGCGACCTCCCGGTTCCGGCGCGACGTCCTCAGCCAGCCAGGCGTGGGCGCCGTCGTCATCCTGGAAGGCATCAACGACATCGGCATGAGTGAAGCCCCCTCGCCGATGGGCGCGCCGCCCACCGAGGTCTCCGCCCAGGAACTCATCGCCGCGCACCGCGACCTGATCCGGCAGGCCCGCGCCGGCGGCCTGCGGGTCATCGGCGCCACACTGCCGCCGATGAAGGGATCGCGATACTACAACGCGCGCAGCGAGATCAAGCGGGACGAGGTCAACGCGTGGATCCGCACCTCGGGGGAGTACGACGCGGTGGCCGACCTCGACCGCGCTCTGGCCTCGCCCGCCGACGAAGACCAGCTCGACCCCGCCTATGACAGCGGCGACCATCTGCACCTCAACGACGCCGGATATCGCGCGACGGCTCACGCCATCGACCCGGCCGACCTTGATTAACGGCGATCCGCTCGTTCGTGGCGATGTGCGGCGCCTCGATGCTTCCGGACAGACGGCCCTTCAGGGTTGAAACCGCTCGGAAGCATTGAGAGTGCCGGAGCGTCACCGGTGGTTTCCGGAAGGAGTCGCGCAGCCGATCGCGGTGGAACGGCACGTGGCGTCGCTCGTCGGCGAGGATCCCGCCCGCCACGCCGGAGGCGAGCCGATCCCGGCTTCCGCCACGCAGGGCCAGGTGGTGGCGGAGGGTGATCACCTCCGCCACCATCAGCTCAAGGCGGAGAACCTGTCCAGGACCCCTGCCAGGCGTGGAACAGCCGGAGGCTCTCCGCGAGCTGGGAGTGCAGCGGGTGCGGCAGCGCGTCCGGCGCGAACCACTCCAGCGCGTCGAACTTGTGAGGTTCGCCGATGGCGACTCCGGCGGGGTCCACCTTGACCGCGAAGATCACGGCGACCCAGTGGGAGGCCGGCTCCTCCCGGAGGACGTTGCGGACGCCGATCGTCTCGATCTCCAGCGCGCCGGTCGAGTATTCCTCGCGGACCTCCCGCGCGACGGCCGTCTCGAACGACTCGCCGTATTCGAGCGCTCCGGCGCCGCAGTCCCAGGTCCCGGGCTCGTCCCGCGCGCCGGCCCCGCGACGGGCCAGCAGCACTCGGCCGTGGCCGTCGTGGCAGACGAACACGCACGAGACGGCGGGCGTCTTCCGTGCCGGCCCGGCGAGGGGCTCGGACGGCCGCGCGGGTCCGTCCGGCGACGGGGCGGTGCTCATGTCGGGGTCGCCTCCGTTGTCAGAAGTGGTCGGGCAGCTGGGAGAACCTCTGCAGCAGCAGCACGCCTCCGTCGGCGGGGTCGAGCTCGCTCTGCTCCAGCACCCAGGTGTTGTCGTTGGGGATGAAGACCGCGTTCATGCCCGCCTGCCGGGCGGGGAGGATGTCGGACTTCGGGGAGTTGCCGATCATCCAGCTCGTCGCGGGAGCCAGCCCGTGCTCCCGCGTGAGCCACCGGTAGGTGTCGAGGTTCTTCTCCGCCACGATGTGGATGTCACGGAAGTGGGGTGCGAGTCCCGAGACGTCCAGCTTGCGCTGCTGCTCGTCCACGTCGCCCTTGGTGAGCAGGAGCAGGTCGTGCCGGCTGCCGAGGTCGGCGAGCGTCTCGGCGACGCCGGGGACGAGCTCCACCCGGTGCTCGACGAGGGCCATCACCAGTTCGTCGAGGTGGCGGCGCTCCGCGGCGGTCGCCGGCCGCTCGCGCAGCCGTTCCAGGCACTCGTCGAGACTGCGCAGGAACATCTTGCTGCCGTACCCGTGGGTGACCGCGTTCGCCGCCTGGATGTCGTCGAGAATGGCGCGGATCTCGGTCCTGTCGAGCGTCGGGTGCTCCAGCCAGTGCGTGAAGTCGTCGATGACGCGCTCGAACAGGACGTTGTTCTCCCACAACGTGTCGTCGGCGTCGAAGATGAGCACCTGTCCCTCGAACCTCAAGACGGCACCTCCGGAAGCGTGTTGTCGGCGGCCGCCGTGACGCGCCGCCGCGCGGCTCCGGGGCCCAGGGGACCGCGCGGCTCGACCTCGGCGAGAGCTGTCAGGTCCACGCCTCTCCCGTTCTCTTGTCGGCCCGCGAACGGTACCAACTAGTACCACGAGCCTTCTATCCATATATCCGCCACCCCCGGGCGGGGGCCGGCAGGCCGTTCGGGGGTGGCCGGAGGGTCCGTCGTCCGGCGCTTCGCACGTGGCCGGTACGGCTCACATCGGGGGCTGGCGGTCGCATCCGAGCTGTGATGCGATCTCGTGACAGCCCGAAAAGGCGCCAATCGCATAAAAATGGTTATCGTTCTGTCGGTGTCATGTCGAGGGCCGCCTCCGGGTGGCCCGGCAACGCGCGGGGCCGCCGCGCCGTACCGCAAAGGATGATCACGTGGACAGGAGCCGGCGCGGGACGCGCTTTCCGATCTCGGCGGGGACGCGCGGGGGCGTCCGGCCGAGGGCAAGGGCCGTGGCCGTGCTGGGCGCGGCCGTACTGGCCGCCCTGGCGGCCTGCGGCGGGCAGGGGAGCGCGGGGCAGGCGGCGGGACGGCTCGTCCTCGCCGCTCCGCGCGATCTCGCGGCCGGCCCGGAGGATCCGTACTTCACCCATCGGACGCTGCGGGTGTGGGAGCCCCTGGTGACGTTGGACGACGAGATGCGTCCGGCGCCGGCGCTGGCGACGGGGTGGGAGCGTTCCGACGGGGGCCGGAGATGGACGTTCACCCTGCGCGGCGGCGTGAGGTTCAGCGACGGGACGCCGCTGACCGCCGAGGCGGTCGTCGCCAACGTCGAGCGGTTCCGGCGGATCGCGCCCAGGCCGTCCGCCTTCTTCAGCCTCGACGCGGGCATGGAGGCGGCCTACGGCAAGCTCGCCGGTGTGCGCGCCGAGGCCGGGAAGGTCGTGTTCACCCTGGCCGAGCCGGTCGCCGACCTGCCCGCCCGGCTGGCCGACTTCTACAGCATGATCCAGGCGCCGTCGGCGTTCGGGCCCGGCGGAGACTTCACCGGCAAGCCGGTGGGCACGGGGCCGTACACGCTGGCCTCCTGGTCGAAGGGGCAGCAGGTGGAGCTGGCCGCCAATCCGGGCTACTGGGGCGGCAAGCCGGCCTTCGACAGGATCGTGGTGAAGACGATCCCGGACGCCAACGCGCGGGTGGCGGCGCTGCGGGCCGGAGAGGTCGCCGGGCTGATCGACAAGGGCGCGCTGCTCCCCGGGCAGGTCGCCGCGGTCGCCGCCGACGGCAGGTTCCGGGTCACCCGGACCCCCTCCGTGCTCACCCACTACCTGACCTTCAACGCCTCCCGGAAGCCGTTCGCGGACCCGGCGCTGCGCGAGGCGGTGGACCTGGCGATCGACCGGCAGGCCATCGCGGACAAGCTGCTGGCCGGTACGGCGGCGCCGGGCTCGCCGTTCCTGTCGCCGGTCTTCGGCGCCCTCTCCGACCCCGGCGTCCGCTCGGCGTACGACCCCGCCGGGGCCCGCCGGCTCATCGACGCGGCGGGCCGTCCGGCCCGGCCGGTCTCCATCCTGATCTCGTCGTCCGAGACCGGCCAGTTCCCCTACGCCGACATCGCCGAGGTGCTGCGCGCCGGTCTCGAAGACGTGGGCCTGCCCGCCCGCGTGAACGTGGCCGAGGCGACCAGGGCGGTGATGGAGGCCGGAGACTACGACCTCTTCCTGAGCGCCTACAGCGTGCCCAACGGCGACCCCGACTACCTGTTCCGCCGGTTCCTGCGCTCCGACGCGGCCTGGAACCGCGACCGCAACCTGGGCTACCGCAGCGATACCTTCGACCGGCTGATCGACCGGGCCGCGGCCGCCGGCGGCGCGGACGAGCGCCGCGAGCTCTACCACGAGGTCCAGCGGCTGCTCGCCGCCGATCGGCCGATGATCCCGCTCGCCTACCAGGACAACCCGGTGGTGACGAGCGCCGGGGTGACGGGTCTCGCACAGAGTCCGGCCTATCTGGTCGACCTCGCCAAGCTGGCGCCGTCGCGGTGACCCTCGCCCTGCGGCGGGTGGCGGAGATGCTCCCGGTCCTGCTGGCGCTGTCGGTGCTGACCTTCCTCCTGACGTCGCTGGCCCCCGGGGACCCGGCCGAGGAGATCCTCCGCCGGGGCGGCGTCCAGCCCACCGCGGAGAGCGTGGCCGTCCTGCGGGGCGAGCTCGGCCTGGACCGGCCGCTCTTCTCCCGGTACCTCCAGTGGCTGCTCGGCGTGGTGCGGGGCGACTTCGGGCGCTCCTACGCCGACCGCGCGCCGGTGGCCGCCGAGATCCTGTCGCGGGTCCCGGCGACGCTGCGGCTGGCCGGGACGGCCTCGCTCGTCGCGGTCGGGCTCGCGGTGCTCGTGTCGGTCCGCGTCGCGCTCCGGCCGCGTGCCCTCGACAGCCGGATCGCGCGGGTCGTGACGGTGGCGGTCGCCGCGGTCCCGCCGTACATCGTCGGCATCCTGCTGATCAGTGTGGTCGCCGTCGGCATGCGGGCCCTGCCGACCGGCGGGGACGGCTCCCCGGGGGCGGTGATCCTGCCCGCGGTCACCCTCGGCCTGGCCGGAGCGGCCACGCTGCTGCGGCTGCTGGGGGCCGACCTGGCGGCCGTGGCGCGGCTGCCCTTCGTCAAACTCGCGGTGGCCAAGGGCCTGAGCGCGCGCCGCACCGTCGTGGTGCACGCGCTGCGCGCGGCCGCGCCCGGTGCGATCACCGCGGCCGGCGTCGTGCTGGCCGAGCTGCTGGCCGGCGCGGTGATCGTCGAGACCCTGTTCGCCTGGCCCGGTGTGGGGCAGCTCGCCGTGACGGCGATCCGGCAGCGGGACATCCCGATCGTGCAGGCATACGTCCTGCTCACCGCGCTCGCGACCGTGGTGGTCCTGACCCTGGCCGACCTGTGCGTGTCGGTGGCCGACCCCCGGGTGCGACGGTGACGGGCCACCGTCCGCGGATGCCCGCCGGCGGCGTCGCCGGCGCCCTGCTGTTCGGCGCGATCGTCCTGTTCTGCTGCGCGGCGCCCGTGCTGTCGCCCTACGACCCTCACCGGCCGGACCTGGCGCGGGCCCTGCTCCCGGTGAGCGGGGAGCACTGGCTCGGGACCGACCAGCTCGGACGCGACCTGCTCACCAGGACGGCCGAGGCGGGCCGCGCCTCGCTTCTGCTCGCGTTCGCCGTCACCGCCGTCACCACCTCGGTCGGCACGGTCGCCGGTGCCGTGGCCGGGCTGGTGGGCGGCCGGCCCGACCGGCTGCTCAGGCTGGCGGCCACGGTGGCGCTCGCGCTGCCCGGTCTCACGCTCGCGCTGGCCCTGGCCGGCGTGCTGCCGCCCGGCCCGGTCACCGTCCTCATCGCCCTCGTGCCGCTGGGGTGGGTGAGCTGCGGTCTCGTCGTCCGCGCCACGGTCCTGCGGACGGCGGCGTCCGATCACGTGCTGGCGAGCCGGGCCATGGGCGCCTCGCGGCTCCACCTGCTGCGCCGTACCATCGTCCCGCACGCGATCGGGCCCGCCCTCACCGTCGCCACCGGTGACCTGGCCAAGACCCTCGTCGCCGCCACCTCGCTGAGCTTCCTCGGCATCGGCCCGCCCCCGCCGCACGTCGACTGGGGCGGGATGGTCAACGAGGCGACGGCTCTGCTGGTGGTCACACCGCGGCTCGCGGTCGTGCCGGCGGTCGCCCTGGCTCTGGCGAGCCTGGGGATCACGCTCGTGACCGACGCGCTCCGCGCTGCTCATCCGGCGGGGTGAGCGCGGCCTGGGATCACGCTCGTGACCGACGCGCTCCGCGCCGCTCACCCGGCGGGGTGAGCGCGGCCTGGACCGGTCCAATCGCGACGGACCCCGGGTGCGCCGTGCGCGCCGGGGTCCGCGACGGCCCGCGAGCCGCCCGATCAGCTCTCCCTCGCCCTGGCGTATTCCGCTGCCGCGCCCGCGAAGTCGTAGACCACGGCCTGCTCGTCGCCCACCACCCAGGCATCGTGTCCGGGTGTGGCGACGAAGAGGTCGCCGGGGCCCGCTTCGGCCTCCGTGCCGTCGTCCATCCGCAGGTGCATCCTGCCCCTGACGACGTAGCCGTTGTGGTGCGCCTCGCACGAGTCGGTGCCGGCGATCGGCTTCACCGATTCCGACCATCGCCACCCGGGTTCGAACGTGGCCACGCCGAAGCACAGCCCCGGCAGGTTGAACACGTCGATGTGCCCCATCGGGAAGTCGCGACGCTCATCTGGTTTGTCGGTGCCCTTCACCTCGATCATGATCGCTCCCCCTTACCCTCACATTCGAGTCTTACACCACCAATAGCGTCGATCAAGATTGATCACTGCCTTGACCTGCGATAACAGCGATTTATGACCGGTTGTGGCGGGCGGTGTCGCGGCGGATCATGGGACCGTTCCCATGGGAGCGCACATAATTGAGCATGCCTCATGACTAGCGAAGAAAAGTTTCAACACCATTTCGGACAAGGGTGCCTATGGTCTAGGCTCCATCGCTTATGTGGGCGGAACCGCCCGGTTCGGTGTTCCGCCGCCGGGGCCATCCGAGCATGAGACCGGTGTCCGCCCATGTCACGAGCTTGTGGTCGGGGATCAATGGGAGCCATGTGATGGGGCAGCACACGCCGTATGAGGCTCTGGACGACGGCGAGGGACTGCCGGGATCCAGAGGGGAACACATCCTCCAGCGGCTTTTCGCCACCAGGGACCGGGCGGAGCGGTTCTACGAGCGTCAGGTCGTCGACCGCCTGACGCCTCACATGCGGGATTTCGTCGCCCGGCAGGAAATGGTCTTCGTGGGGACCGCGGACGCCGCCGGCAACTGTGACACCTCGTTCCGGGCGGGGCCGCCCGGCTTCGTCCGTGTGGTGGACGACGGGAGGCTGATGTATCCGGAGTTCCGGGGCAACGGCGTCCTCGCCAGCTTGGGCAACATCATGGAGAACGCGCACATCAGCCTGCTGTTCGTCGACTTCTTCGAAGACCTCGTGGGACTGCACGTCAACGGTCCGGCGACCATCACGACCGCCTACGACGCGGCCCGCCGCTACGGGCTGGCCGACGAGGACCGCACCGCGCCCGGCCGCCGGGCCGAGCGCTGGGTCATGGTCGAGGTCGAGGAGGCCTACATCCACTGCTCCAAGCACATCCCCCTGCTGACCAGACAGGACCGCAGGGAGCGAGGGCCGCAGGCCCGCAGGCCGGCGGGAGACGACTACTTCGGTGTCGGACGGGTGCGCTCTGTCACCCGGGAGCCGGAAGAGGCGGGAAAGTCGGCCGGGTGACGACATGAACATCGACATCGGGCTCATCCGCCGCAGCTGGTCGCTTGTCGAACCGGTGGCCGACCAGGTCACCCAGCACTTCTACGGCAGGCTTTTCGCCAACTACCCGCACATCCGTGAGATGTTCCCTCCCGCGATGGACCTCCAGCGCGACCGCCTGCTCCACGCGCTCACCCAGGTGGTGCTCAACCTGGAGGACGGCGCGGGCCTGAACGACTACCTCGGCCAGCTCGCCCGGGACCACCGCAAGTACGGGGTCCAGCCCGAGCACTATCCGGCGGTCGGGAGCTGCCTGGTCGCCGCGATGCGGTTCAACGCCGGCGGCGCCTGGCTGCCCGCCTACGACGAGGCGTGGATGACCGCCTACAACTACATCGCCGAGGTGATGATCCAGGCCGCCGAGCAGGACGCCGTCCAGACGCCCCCGGCCTGGATCGGCACCGTGGTCGCGCACGAGGTGCGCACCCCCGAGATCGCCGTGATCACCGTCGAGCCCGACCACCCCTACCCGTACCGGGCCGGCCAGTACGCCACCCTGCAGAGCGCGCACTGGCCCCGGGTCTGGCGCCCGTACTCGATCGCGAACGCGCCCCGCCAGGACAACCTGCTCACCTTCCACGTGCGGATGGTGCCCGGCGGATGGGTCAGTACGGCGCTGATGCACCACACGCGGCCGGGCGACAGCCTCCTGCTGGGACCGCCCCGAGGATCTCTCGTGCTCGACCGGGCGAGCACCTCGCACCTGATCTTCATCGCGGGCGGCACGGGCCTGGCTCCGCTCAAGGCGCTCATCGAGGAGTCGGTGTGGGTGCCCGACCGCCCCACCATCGACCTCTTCCACGGCGTCCGGCGCAGCGGCGACGCCTACGACAACGAGGACCTGCAACGCCTGCGGTCCCAGCACAGGCGCCTGCGCATCGTCCACGCCGTCTCCGACGACCCGGAGGGATGGCGCAGGCACAGCGCCGTGGACGCCCTGGAATACCACCGGATCGTCCCCGACGGGGACGTCTTCGTGTGCGGGTCGTCCGAGATGGTGCGCGTGACGGCCAACCGCCTGCTCGGTCTGGGAGTGCCCTTCGACCGCATCCACACCGAGTTCGCCCCCGGGGCCGCCCCCAGCCTCGCGGTGCTGTGAAGGCCGTGCCCCGCTCCGCCCGGGACACGGTGGGACGGGGAGGCGGTCAGCCTCCCGCCGGGCGCCCGAGCGCGGTCCTGGTGGTGTCCTCGGGATAGGGCGACAGCCGTACGGCCTCCTGGGCGCTCATCCGGCCCGCGGCCACCTCCCGGCAGAGCCCGGCGACGGCGGCGATCTCGGCGCGCTGGGCGACGACGAACTCGCGGTCCACCGGATCCCCGTGGCCGGGCACCACCACGGCGCCGTCGCCGGCCAGCCCGAGCAGACCGTCGACGGCGGCGGGCCATTCGAGCGGGTAGGCGTCGCCGTAGGCCGGCGGCGCGCCGTTCTCCACCAGGTCACCGGCGAACACCACGCCGGCGTCCGGCACGTGGACGACGAGGTCGTTGCCGGAGTGGCCGCGGCCGAAGTAGGACATGACGACGTCGCGCCCGCCGACGGCAAGCTCCGCCCTGTCGGTCACCAGCCGGTCCGGCAGGATGATCTCCGTCTTGGCGATGTCGTCGGCGATGTCGGCGCGGCCCTCCTCCCGGTAGCGCCGCGCCCAGGCCTCCTTCGTCCTCGCCCCCTCCTCGACCAGGTCGGCCCGGCAGCCCTCCTGCGCCCAGACGGGACACTCCAGGAACGGCCGCGTGCCGAAGCTGTGGTCGAAGTGCGAGTGGGTGATCACCACCGTCCAGGGATCCCGGGTGATCCGCCGCACCTCTGCGGCGAGCTCGGCTCCCTGCCGCTCGTCCCCCCGCGTGTCGACCACCAGGCAGCCGCCGTCACCCATGACCAGCCCCACCGACAGGTCCAGCTCGGCATAGCGCCGGACCAGCACCCGATCGGCCACTTCGATCCACCGACCTTCCATACGTCGCATTATTCCCGGCCCGCCGCGGCGCGGCGAGCCGGGGAAGGTTCTGAGATCATGAACGGCCGCAGCGCCGGCAGCGGCCGCGCCTGCGCAGGTGGTAGGCGAGGGCGGCGGCCAGGGCCGCTCCCCTCGGATGGGAGTGACGCCGCGGGCGACCGGGGCGGCACTCGGGTGCGGATGACCGGAGGTGAGGATCAGGTGCAGGTGACGCTGTAGGTGACCGGGAGCGACACCGCCGTGTTGGGTATGCGGGTCTGCAGGTAGCCCGTCACCGGCCCGCTGCTCTCGATCGCCCTCCACTGGTCCCACACCACCGTCTTGGTGAGGGGGCCGCCGGCCGGGAAGTCCACCTGGTCGGTGGGGCTGGACCTGCCGTTGTCGAACACCCAGGCGTACTCGACGGGCTCGGTCGTCGGGGCCGACACCGTGATCGTCGCGACGGCCTTCAGGTTCACCGGGCACGTGCCCGTGTAGGAGGACGGTGTGATCTTCGCGTCCGTCACCGACACCACCGTGCCGCCGGTGTTGGGGACGGGAGGCTTGCCGTCGCACGTCACCGCGTACTCCGTGGCCTCGGACTTCAGCGCCGTGGGGGTGAGGACGTTCACGAAGATCTTGCCGGTCTGGCTCCGGAAGGTGCCCCAGGAATGGGAGACCCGGTGGGTTCCAGGACCGGTGATCTTCACGTTCTCCTTGTGCCAGTAGCCGCCGTCCGCCCACCGCCACTGGTAGGTGACGTCGAACGGGAAGCTCATCCCCTTCGGTGCGGTGATCAACGACGCGGCGGTCACCTGGTACGGGTTCTTGATGGTGCACTCGCCTCCGTCCCGCTTCCAGGTGGTGATGACCGGCTTCGACACCGTCATCGTGTCGGGTTCGGCGGCCTTGCAGGTGATCGACCAGCCGATCCGCCGGGACTCGATCCAGGGGCCGCCGGGGAGCCGGACGAGCAGGTTGGTGGTCGAGGAGGTGTTCGAACCCTCGGGCCAGTCCCTGGTGAGGGCCGTCGTCCCCGAGATGTCCGTCCGCTGGATGCCGGTGCCCGGATACCGCCAGTAGTACTCCACCGGGGCGGGGCCGCTGCCGCCGGTCACCGTGACCTTCACCGAGGTCCGCACGGTCACGGGGCAGGGGCCGGTGTACGGCTGGGGCAGGGGGGAGACGACCTTCTCCTCGGAGAGGGCCAGGCTCAGACACGTGATCGTGAACCTCGCGGGACCCGCCTCCGACCGGCCCGGCGAGGTGATCCGGATCGACGCCGATCCGCCGGTCACCTTGGACGGGTCGGCCACCTGCCAGCCGAGGCTGACCGTCTTGGTCAGGTCCTTGGGGTCCTTGAACTCCCACTTGCCGGGAACCTTCGTGCCGTCGCTGCGGAGCCACTCGTAGGTGACGGTGGTCGGCTTGGAGGCGGCGATGTCCGCGGTGAACGTGAAGGTGCGAGGGGCGGTGCAGGCTCCCTGGAAGACCGCGGGATCGACCTTGAGGTTCGTCACCGACGCGGTCGGCCGGGCGGGCGGGGGCGTGCAGGTCACCGAGTACGGGGCCCTGTCCGAGGTGGCCAGCACCTTCCCGCTCGGGCTCAGGATCTCGATCCATCGCGTGCCTGACTGGCTCGCCAGGAAGGTACGGCTCGCGGTGACCTCGCGCCGGGGGGCGTCCTTGGCCGAGAACCAGAGATCCTCCTTGCCGAGCGGACCCCCGTCACTGTCCACCCACCGGTAGGAGACGGCCGCGGGGACACGCGAGACCCGGATCGTCCCCCGGAAGCTGAGGCTTCTGCCGGGAGCCGCGCACGGGCCCGAGTAGACGTCCCCCGTCACCTCGGCCGAGGCCCTCGGCGCGGGCGTGTCAGCCGGCGGCCGGTGAGTGTTGACGACGGGGGATCCCTCGCAGGTGACGGAGAAATAGGCCCGCTTCGACGTCAGCTTTCTCGGGCTGAGCACCTGTACGGCCTGCCAGCCGCGCGCGCCGCGGGAGAAGGTCCGCCGGTCCTGGAGCCTGATCCCCGTTCCGGCCTTCACGGTCCTGACCGGCCCCTTGGTGCCGTCGCCGCGCACCCAGCGGTACTTCACCCGCGCCGCGCCCTTGACGGTGACCGTGGCCGAGAACACCACCGCCGCCGGGCACGGCCCCGTGTATCGGGACGGGGACGCCTGCACGCCTCCGAACCCGACGGACGGGGCTGCCGCTTGCGCGGGCGCGGCGAGAAGGCCCGCCGACAGTGATAAGGCGGCCACCGCTGTCAGAGCCGGCCGCCACCATGACCCCGAGAACATATATATGCACACTCCCTCTTGCTCCTGTTACAGGCGCGCACAGTTTTCCCGGTGTGACTTGGGGTTTCGTTGTGAACGACTGGAGAAAGAGGTGGTGGTGCCCGCCGGGGCACTGTCCGCGCAGGCAGGTCACCACGGCCGGCACCCGCCGGTGGTCGTCCTCGTCCTGGTGCGGGTCACCCGCGGCAGGGCAGCGAGGGCCGCCGGGGGCCTCAGGCGAGGACGCGGCCGACCATCCGGGCGTACATCCGGCCGGGGCTGGGGACCGACGGCGGGTTGAGGAAGCCGGGGAGCATCGGCAGGTCCACGGCGAAGGGCTGCAGGCGTTCGTAGAGGGCGTCGGCCCCGCTGGGTCGCCGCTCGGGGTCCTTCTCCAGCAGGTCCTCGATCAGCCGGTTCAGCTCCGCGGGGACGCCGGGGACGGCGGGCGGCCGTTCCTTCACCTGGCGTTCGTACACGGCGTACTCGGTGGGCCCGGTGAAGAGCTGCCTGCCCGTCAGCATCTCGTGGATCACGCAGCCGAGGGCGTAGAGGTCGCTGCGGGGACCGGCGAGGCCGCGCTGGATCTGCTCGGGGGCCATGTAGGCGGGGGTGCCGAGGATCTGGCCGACCCGGGTGAAACGGGTGGAGTCGGCCTCGCGGAGCATGGCGAGGCCGAAGTCCAGGACCTTGACGCTGCCGTCGGGGCAGAGCATCAGGTTGGTCGGCTTGAGGTCGCGGTGGTAGATGGACAGCGCGTGGGCGGCCGACAGCACGGCACAGGCCTGGGCGGCGATCGCGGCGGCCCAGGGGACCGGGAGCGGGCCGTGCTCGCTGACCAGATCGGCCACGGTGACGCCCTCGATGAACTGCATCACCTGGAAGAGGCGCTGGTCGAAGGTGCCGAAATCGTAGAGGACCGGTGCGCCGGGGTGCTCCAGCTTCGCCAGGATGCGCGCCTCGCGGAGGAAGCGCCGGTTCAGCTCCTCGTCGGGGCCGGTGAGGAAGCGCAGGAACTTGACGGCCACCTTGCGGTCGAGGTGCTTGTCATGGCCGCTGTAGACGGCGCCCATGCCGCCCTGGGCGAGAGGGAGGTCGTCGAGTACGTACCGGTCGCCGATGACCATCCGGCCCTCCCATGGACGTTACGGGGGTCACACCCCTTGGTCGCACGGCCGGAGGTGGCCGTCGACCAGTCCGTCAAAGCCTAGCCGGATCAGGGTTTCCCCCAGCGCGGTCGTCTCCCGCACCCGGTCCTCCAGTGTGAACAGCTCGCGGAAGGCCGTGCCGTACCGCCGCTGGTCGGCGAGGGGCAGCATCGGCACCCGCGCCCGCCGCACGTCGAGGCGGCTGGAGCTGGGATGGACGCGGGCCGCGTCGGCGGAGCGGAGGAACCCGGCCAGGAAGTCGGGGTCGAGCCGCTGCGGGTCCACGCGGTAGAGGGTGAGCTGCGGGCCGAGCGCCGCGCCGCCCCGGGCGAGCACCCGGACCACGCCCAGGACGGTGGTCACGACGTCGCCGGGCCTGACCATGACCAGCGCGGGGTCGAGGGTGGTCCTCCCGGAGGGGGGTGTGCCCATGGCGGTGTCGTCGGCGGTCAGGACCGGGAGCGGGCCCTCCTCTGCCGCCATCTTGGACGGGGCCTGCAGGATGGTGATCAGGCCCGCCTTGGCCAGCTCGCCGACGGTGGTGGTCGGCAGGTCCTGCCGCTCGGCGAGCAGCTCAAGGGCGGGGGGCGCCTCCGACAGCGTGGCGGAGGTGTCGCGGAAGCGGTCCAGCGCGTCGGTGAAGTCCCGCAGGAAGTCGGGGCCGCCCTGCTGCGGGCGGTGCCGGGCCGGGCTGAGGTCCACCTCGTCGTCGAGCAGGTCGATGATCCGCACGGTACGGCTGTCGCCGGTCAGCTCGGCCTCCGGGTTCCGCGTGTAGGTGAGCCAGGCCGGCTCCACGATCGACAGGTTCTCGGTCGCGTCCACCATCAGGAGCTGGGACGGCGGCCGCCCGCCGTCGGGACGGCGCAGGATCCACAGGTCGGGGCCGCCCGGCCCGAGCATCACCACGGCCCGCAGCGCCCCGGTGCGCAGCAGGTTGCCCCGGATCCGCTTGCCGGGGCGGCGGCTGGCCGCCGCGGCCGGCATCAGGATCGCCACCAGGCCGCCCGGCCTCACGTGGGCCAGGCAGTGCTGGACCCAGGCGAGCTCGGACTCCCCGCGGGGCGGCAGGCCGTACTCCCAGCGGGGGTCGCCGGTCAGCTCCTCGTAGCCCCAGGCGCGCTCGTTGAACGGCGGATCGCAGACCACGGCGTCGGCGAGCTCCCCGGCCAGGCCGTCCTCGCGCAGCGAGTCACCGGCGACGACCCGCCCCGTGGCCCCGCGCAGCAGCACCCGCACGGCGGTGAGCAGCGCGTTCGTCTCGTTGATCTCCTGGCCGAGCGAGGCGTCGGCATGCAGGAGGAGGGTCCCGACGCCGCAGGCCGGGTCGAGGACGGTGCCCTTGCCGCGCCCCCGATCCGGGCCGGTCAGGCGGGACATGAGCGCGGCCACGTCGTCGCGGGTGACCGAGAGCTGGCGGGAGTGGGCCTCGACGTAGCGCTCGCAGAGGAACTCGAAGGTGTCCAGCGGCCCGCGCTCGGCGGCCAGCTCGGCCACCAGCCTGACGAGCGCGAGGTCGTCCAGCCGCAGGTCGGGGGAGCCCGGAAGGTCCTCCGTCGCGGCGGCCAGGCCGTCGAGGGAGCGGGTGCCGTGCTCCCGCCAGGCCTCCGGCTCCCGGCTCAGGAACAGCAGGAACGCGCCGACCCTGCCCACGAGGTCACCCAGTCGCAGGTCGTCGACCGAGGTCCGCAGCCGCTGCCAGACCAGGTCGCCGAGCGAGACCTCAAAAGATTTGCCGTTGCGGCGCAACCATGCGGCGATCTCGGGCAGGGAGAACAGAGGGCTGGAGGCCGTACCGCCCACAGGCTGGGGGAAGTCGTCATGGCGGCGGCGCCAGTTGCTCACCGCGGCCCGGCCGACGGAGGCGAGCCGGGCGATGTCGCCGGCGTTCACCGTGATGTCCTGGCTCTCCTCCATACTGGGCCACAGTAGTTGACTGTGCCTTAGCGGTCTACAACATGTTTGCTTGTGAAGTGCTTCAACCAATGCTTTACTGCCTTCATGGCACTGAACGAAGGATTGGCACTGCGCTACGCGGCCCGCTCCGACGTAGGCGTCCGCCGCGAGGCGAACGAGGACTCGGGCTACGCGAGCGCGCGTCTGCTCGTCGTAGCCGACGGCATGGGCGGTCACGCGGGTGGAGAGGTCGCCAGCTCGCTCGCCGTGACAGCCATGGTGAGGCTGGACGAGAGTCTTCCGGAGAGCGGTGTCGACCTGGTTGCGACCCTGAAGAACGCGGCGAGGGACGTCAACCACACGCTGCACGACATGAGCGAGCACGACCCCACGCTGCGCGGGATGGGCACCACCCTGACCGCGATGCTCTGGAACGGCGCCACCTTCGCCCTCGCCCATGTCGGCGACTCCCGCGCCTACATGCTGCGCGACGGCGCCCTCTACCAGATCACCCACGACCACACCCTGGTCCAGTCGCTGGTGGACGAGGGCCGGATCACCCTGGAGCAGGCCGCCGAGCATCCGCGCCGGTCCATGGTGCTGCGGGTCCTGGAGGGCACCGGAGACGGCGAGCTCGACCTGTCCCTGCGCGAGGCCCAGCCGGACGACCGCTATCTCCTCTGCTCCGACGGCCTGACCGGCGTGGTGGGCCCGGAGACGCTGTTCAACACGCTGACCGAGATCGCCGACCCCGACGAGGCCGCCCGGTGGCTCATCGACCTGGCCAACCGGGGCGGCGGCCCCGACAACATCACCTGCATCGTGGCCGACTTCGGGGCCCACACCGCCTCCGCCGAGCGCTACGTCGTGGGCGCCGCACTCGAGAGGAAGCTGACGCCCTGACGCCCGGCGCCCGTCACCGCCGCGGAGGGCCGGTGCCCGCGGACCGCGGGCACCGGCTCACCAGGACTTGCCGGTGATGCGCTCGTACGCCTCGACGTAGCGGGCCCGGGTGATCTCCACGATCTCGGCGGGCACCTCCGGCGCGGGCTCCTGCTTGTCCCAGCCGGTGCCGGTCGCCCAGTCGCGGACGAACTGCTTGTCGAACGAGAACTGCGCGCGGCCCGGCTCCCACTGGTCGGCGGGCCAGAATCGCGAGGAGTCCGAGGTCAGCACCTCGTCGCCGAGCACGAGCGTGCCGTCGGCGGCCCAGCCCAGCTCGATCTTCGTGTCGGCGATGATGACGCCCCGCTCGCGCGCCAGCTCCGCGCCGCGCCCGTAGACCGCGAGCGTGATCCGGCGCAGCTCCCCGGCGACCTCCGCGCCCTCCTGGGCGACCACGTCGTCGAAGGTGATGGGTTCGTCGTGCTGCCCGAGCGGAGCCTTGGTGCTCGGAGTGAAGATCGGCTCGGGGAGCCTGGAGCCGTCCACCAGGCCGGGCGGCAGCGGCACGCCGGAGACCTCCCCCCGCGCCTGGTAGTCCTTCAGCCCGCTGCCGGTCAGGTAGCCACGCGCGACGCACTCCACCTGCACCATCTTCAGCTTCCGGCACCGTACGGCGCGGCCCTCGAACTCGGCCGGCACGTCGGTGGCGGAGACGACGTGGTTGGGCACGATGTCGGCGAGCTGCTCGAACCACCACAGGGAGAGCTGTGTGAGGATCTTCCCCTTGTCGGGGATGGGCGTGGGCAGGATCACGTCGTAGACCGACACGCGGTCGGAGGCCACGAGGACGATGTCCCCCCGGTCCTCGTATACGTCGCGGACCTTCCCGGAGTGGAGAAGCTTCACTGTGTTTTCCCTGCTCTCGCGCGATCTCGTGCTGGTACACCAGGCGGTAACAGAGTAATCGGCGACCTGGCGTCACCGAAAAGGAGAGGCCGCGAAGCCGCCGGCCGGTCAGACCTCCGGCCGGCCGCAGTGGGCGACGATGTTCGCGGTCCACTGCCGGACCTGCGCGTCTCCCCGAGCTCCCGGTCGGGCTCGGCGACGGCCGCGATCCATCGGCGTCCGGCCCTCACCGCTTTCCTGGCGTATCCGCGTCCGGTCCTCATCGCTTCCCTGGCCTGGACGCATCCCCGCGCCGAGTACGGCAGGGGCTCGCAGTCATTAATCTCGTATCTCCGGCATGCCAAGGTGACTAATAATGGAATGCATCATTAGTAGCTGCCTGACGAAAGAGTCAAGAGGGGATGCCATGGAAGGTGTCGGTGGCGACCTCCAGAGGTTGCGCCAGCTGAATTCGCTCGCCGGCCTGCACGCGTTACGCGGTTCGCCGCCGCTCACGCTCGCCGAGCTCGCGCGGCGCACCGGCCTGTCCCGGGCCTCGACCAACGAGGTGATGGCGGACCTGATGGACCGGGGGTGGGTGGCGGAGGTGCCCCCCGCCCCCGGTGCCATGGGCCGGCCGGCGCGCAGATACCGGTTCCGTTCGGACGCCGGATACGTGCTCGGTCTGGACATCGGCGTCGACAAGGTGCGCGCGGCCATCACGGACCTGAACGGCGAGGTGATCGCAGGCGGGCGCACGGCCGTGGGGGCGGAGACGCCCAGACAGGAACGGCTGGACGCCGTGGACCGGGCCATAGCGGCGTGCCTGGCCATGTCGAACGTGCCGGTGGCGGACATCTGGGCGATCACGGTCGGCACCGTCGGCGTGGTGGATCTGGAGGGCCGGGTGACCACGGTCTACGCGATTGCCGACTGGGCGGGGGTGGACCTCGCCGGGCATCTGGGCAGGACGTTCGGGCAGCCGGTGCTCGTCGCCAACGACAGCAAGCTCGCCGCCCTCGCCGAGCAGCGGCTCGGTGTGGCGCGCGAGGTACGCGACCTCGTCTACCTGCACGCGGGGCGCAGGCCCGGTGCGGCGATGATCGTCGACGGCAAACTCCACCGGGGCTTCAGCGGCGCGTCGGGCGAGGTCGGGCTGCTGGACGCGGTGCGCTGGATCCATATGGCGGAACACCTCGAACGATGTCCCGGGTTCGCGGGGCATCCGCCGGACCAGATCGCGGGGCTGGTGTTCGAGGCGGCACGCGTGGGCGATCCCGCGGCCCTCGACGCGGTCGGGCGGTATGTGGCCGACCTCGCGATCGGGGCGGCGGCCCTGATCCTCACCCTGGACCCCGAACTGGTCGTACTGGGCGGTGGCTTCTCCCGCTCGGGTGACGTGCTGCTCCAGCCGCTGCGCCGGGCACTGGAGCCGTTGTGCCTGCGCATGCCCGAGATCCGGCTGTCGAGCCTCGGTGAGGACTCGGTGGTGCTCGGCGCCGCCTGCCTGGCCATCGACCATGTGAACCGGCTCCTGCTCTCGGCCGACGACCCCCTGCTCGCGCTCGCCGCGCCGGGGGCGGTCACGTGAGGCGGCCGCTGCCGTGGCCCGGCTGCCGCAACGCCCGCGACCTCGGAGACCTGCCGGGAATCCGGGACCGTGCGCTGATCCGGTCGGAGGGCCACGAACGACTCACGGCGGAAGGCCGGCGGGCGCTGCTGGCCTACGGCGTCAGCCGGGTGATCGACCTGCGGCTCCCCGCCGAGTGCGAGCGGCTGCCCAGCCCGTTCGCCCGCGCTCCCGTGTACCGCAACGTGTCGGTGCTCGGCCCGCGGGACGTCCTCCTCGCCGGCATGGGCGCCGACCTCGCCGAGATCTACCGGGTGATCCTCGACGACTTCGCCGCGTACGTCACCTCGGCCGTGGCGGCGGTCGCGCAGGCCCCGCCGGGCGGGGTGGTCGTTCACTGCCACTCAGGACGTGATCGCACGGGCCTCGTCACGGCTCTCGCCCTCAGGATCGCCGGGGTGTCCCGCGCGCTCGTCGCCGAGGACTACGCGCTCACCGCCGCCCATCTCGGGCTTGAGGAGGACGCGGACGACACGGCCCGCGCGCACTTCGAGCAGACCCGGCCGGAGACGATGCTGGCCACGCTGGACCACCTGGACAGCCGGTACGGCGGCGCGCTGCCGTACCTTCTCGGCCATGGGATGGGGGCGGCCGATGTGCGTGCTCTCAAAGGACGTATTTGTGCGGACCTATTGACGTGAAGGCCGTTGTCTCCCTACTTACGATGTAGACCATCGAAAGTAGGGCGTTGCCGCCCTGTGGCGGACGCTTGCGTGCACCCCCTGGAGGTTCCCACGGCCCGACGGCTGTCGTGCCTGATCATCGGCGCAATGGTCGCCACCGCCATGCTCAGCGGTTGTGGTGGAGGCGGCACGGACGGTGACGCCACCGGCCCTCGACCGCGCCACCGCCCTCCACTAGGGCCGCCACGAGGATTCCCAGGTCGACCTGGGAATCCTCGGTTCCGGGCGGCCGGTCCGATCGGAGGACATCGGCCATGTGACGGGTGCCGATCCCCGCCCGGGTACGGGGGCCGGCCCCGTACCCGGGCAGCCGGATTCACGGCTCGGGGGACAGGCGGTCGGCGGCCTGCTCGATGGCCGTGCTCACCCGGTCGGCCAGCAGGCCCACCGCGCCGACCGCCCTGGTCACCGGGTCGTCCCCGGCGCCGCCGAGGGCCCGTTCGCGCAGGTAGGCGGCCTTCACCTCGGCCCACCGCGCGGCCTGCGCGGCCGTCATGGTGCCCCGCAGCTCGGCCAGCTTGAGCAGGTTGGCCTCGGCGCCGGAGGTGAGGGTCTGGGCCTCGCCGAGGTAGTGGTCGTCGATCACGGCCTCCAGCTCCGCGTCGTTCATGACCGGGACGACCCTGGCGGCGAGCTTGTTCATGTTCCGGTAGGACCCCTGGAGTTGGAAAGGCGGCTCGGTCCTGGACGCGTCGGCCTGGGCCGCCGAGGCGATGTAGGCCCGGTTGCCGGCCAGCACCACCCGCTGGAGGCGGAGCAGCCCGCGCAGGACCGTGAGGACCTGGCCGAGCTCCACGGAGGAGTAGGGGTGGGAGAGCTGGTCGGCGCGGACGGCCGGGTCGCCCTGCGCCAGCCGTACCAGGAGGCGGATGTCGCCCCGGTCGCGGGTGGACAGGGGGGCCAGGACGGGGTTGGAGGTGAGCGCGTTGTCGATGTAGCTCAGCGCGAACAGCTCCTCCCTGCCGGACAGCACCTCGCCGAGGTTCCACACGTCGGCCCGGTTGGCGAGCATGTCGGGGATGCGGAACCGCCCGCCGGACTCGGTGTACGGGTTGCCCGCCATGCAGACCGCGAAGCGCTTGCCGCGCAGGTCGTAGGTCCGGGTCTCGCCCTCCCAGACGCCCTGCATCCGCCGCTGGCCGTCGCACAGCGAGATGAACCTCTGCAGCAGCTCGGGAGAGGTGTGCTGGATGTCGTCGAGATAGAGCAGCACGTTGTTGCCCATCTCCAGGGCGAAGGAGATCTTCTCGACCTCCTGGCGCGACGTCGCGTCGGGCGCCTGCGCCGGGTCCAGCGAGGTGACCAGGTGTCCCAGGGCGGGACCGTCGACCTTCACGAAGATCAGGCCGAGCCGGCTGGCCACGTACTCCATGAGGGTGGTCTTGCCGTAGCCGGGCGGCGAGATGAGCAGCAGCATGCCCATCTGGTCGGTCCGCCTGGCGTCGCCGGCCGCGCCGATCTGCTTGGCCAGGTTGTCGCCGATGAGCGGGAGGTAGACCTCGTCGAGGAGCTGGTTGCGGACGAAGGCGCTCATCACCTTCGGCCGGTACTCCTCCAGGCGCAGACGTTCGCGCTCCGCGGCGACCAGGTCGTTGCGCCGCCGCTGGTAGGCCCGGTAGGCGGGGACGCGGTGCTCGCGGAAGCGCCGGGTCCGGCTGAGGAACTCGTCCAGGCGCAGGTCGAGCCTGCGCCCGACGATCCGCGGGTGCGTGCCGAGCAGGCCCTCGACGGTGGCGGTCAGGGTGGCGGAGGAGTCGTGCCGGGACACCTCGCACAGCCGTACGGCCACCGCCTCCGGCAGCTCGGCCGACGGCTCGAACGCCCCCAGCCACGCCTCGGCCAGCCGGTACCGCTTGGCGAGGTCGTCCCCGAGCGCCCGCAGGTCGTCGTCGAGCTCCCCGCGCGAGGCCCCCAGCGCCCGGTCGAACCGCTCCAGCAGCGACCGCGCCCCCGCGCTCGTCACGAACCCGGACGGCCTGCCCGCCAGCTCCTCGAAGAGATACTCCCCGGCGAGCGCGGAGACGTCCTCGCCGTCCTGCCCGGCTCCGCCGTGCCACCCGGCCGCATCGTCCTGCCCGGTCCCGCCGTTCTGTCCGGTTCCGCCGGTCCGCCCGGCCGCGTCGTTCTGCCCGGTCCGCCCGGTCCCGCCGGTCCGCCCGGCCGCATTCGCGGCCTCCGCGGTGGCGGGCGCGCGGTCCGGCCGGTCGCGGCCGGGGACCGTGCCCGGCGCCTCGCCCTCCAGGTCGCGCATGAAGGCCGCGATGGCGGAGCCGAGAGCGGCGCGGGTCTCGGCCACCGCGTCGACCCGGCCGAACAGGGCCCTCGCCCGCGCGAGGGAGACCGCCCGGGTGGTCCACGTCCCGCGAGAGGTCTCGTCCGCGCCGAAGGCCCAGAAGAGCTGGGCCGCGGCCCTCGCCGCCGGGGGATAGCGCAGCAGGCCCGCGCCCGCGTGCAGGCGGAGCAGGGCGTCGAGGATCGCGGCGGCGTCGTGGTCGTGGACGCCCCGCTCGTAGCCCTCGTCGTAACGGGCCTCCGCCACCTGGCGGACGATCCGCAGCAGCCCGCCCTCGACTACCGCCTCCTCGTGCAGCGCGTCGAGGGAGACGGCCGAATCGCCCGCGCGCAGCGTGCCGGCCTCCGCGCCGGCCAGGATCGAGGCGGCCAGGTGCTCTCCCCGGTAGACCTCGGCCGTCTCCGAGACCAGCAACTGGTCCCAGAACGGCCGGGTCTCGGCGAACGTCTCGTCGCGGACCGGCGAGCGGTAGTCGGTCCCGGTGACGGCGAACGCCATCCGCCCGCCGTGCGGCACCAGCGTGAGGTCGGGTGCCTGGGTGTTGACCGCGAACCGGTGCCGGCCCAGGCGGATCGTCTCGCCGCCGTCGGCGTACAGGTCGAGCCGGTCCAGCAGGGCGCGGCCCGCCTCCTGGCGGGCGGACTTGATCCGGCCTTCGAGCTCCTCGGCCCGGACCTGGTCGCCCAGCTCGCGCAGCTCCCCGGCCACGCCGTGCAGCTTGACGACCATCGGGTCGGAGCCGAAGTAGGTGTTGACCTCGTCGAGGGAGCCGAGCCCGGCCACCCGGCGGCGCACGCCCGCCAGGATCCGGTCCGCGGACCCGGCCAGCCGGTCGGCCCTGCGGGCGCGCTCGTCCAGCAGGGCCTGCCGCCGCGAGGAGAACGCCTCGTAGACGTCCTCCCGTTTGGCGGTCAGCCGGGCCAGGAAGTCGTCGAACTCGGCGAAGCGCGACTCCAGGCCCTCCAGCTGGAGCATCAGCCGGCCGAGCTGCTCGTCGCAGCGCTCGGGGGTGCCGGACATCGCCAGCGCCCCGGTGATCGCCTGCCCCAGCAGCGCGAACTCGGCCGCGAACGCCGCCCGTCCCTCGCTCGCCAGCAGCTCGCCGCGCCGGGCCTCCAGCGTGGCGCGGGCGCGGTTGACCCCGCCGAGCACCTCGCCGATCCGCTCCAGGATCGCGGTCCGCACGGTCGCGTCGGCGATGTCGAGCGTGCCGACCACCTCGATCACGACCTCCAGGCCCTGGGCCTGGCCGGCCAGCCGGTCGCCGACCGGCCCGGCCTCGGCCACGGTGGCGATGGCCCCGGCGTCGGACGCCAGCCGCTCGACCTCCGCGTGGTACCCGGCGAAGGCGTCCTCGCCCCGCAGGAAGCCGGCCGCGCGCTGTGCGGTGGTGCCGAGCTCGGCCTCAAGCTCGGCGGCCAGCCCGTCGATCCGGCCGATGTCCACGTGACGCAGCTCGCGCAGGGTCACCAGACGCCCCTGGGCGCGCCGCAGCTCGGCGAGGTGGGTGATCCACCCCTGGGCGGATCGGGGCGCCTGCGCGCGCGCCTGCCGTACCAGGGAGGCGATCTCAGCGGCGGCGGCCTCCAGCGCGGCCGCGGCCTGCTCGGTGAGCGACTGGACGTTCTCGAACTCCTCCAGCACCTGCCCGGCGGTCGCCCGCACGTCGGCGAGCGGTCCCCGCAGCCCGTGCTCGCCCAGCCAGTGGTAGTGGTCGAAGGTCCGGGCGCAGGCCGCGATCAGCGCTTCGAAGACCGGGACGGACGGCGCCATCTCCTCGACCATCCGCGCCACCGACAGGCAGTCGGAGATCCCGCGTACCAGCTCCGCGTTGCCGATCCGCTCCAGCGGTCCGGTGCCCACCGGCTGGGCGGCGGCGTAGAGGTCCGACGTGTACGGCGTCTGCCAGACCTGCATGGGGTGGACCCGGGAGGGCTCGTCGGAGGTCGCCCTGAAGACGATCAGCGTGCCGTCGTCGAACAGCGAGTAGCCGTGGCAGGACAGGGGCGTGGACACCTGCTTGCGGATCACGTTGTACGGCAGCAGCAGCGACCGGCCCCCGGTGCGGGCGTGGAAGACGTAGAGCACGTCCTCGCCGTTGGCCGAGCGGATGACCCGCTCGAACTCCAGGCCGGAGACGTCGGTGTCGAAGGTCTTCCCGGCCCCGGTGGACAGGTGGTAGCCGCCGGGGAAGATGATCCCCTGGTCCTCGGGCAGGCGGTGGCAGGCCTGGCCGATGCCGTCGAGGCGGACCACGCCCTTGGTCCTGGTGTTGAAGACCAGGTGCCGCCACTCGGTCTCGTTGTAGGGCCGCACGCGCAGCAGGATCAGCGGGCCGACCCTGGCGTGCTGCACGTCGGCGTCGGCGAGGCTCTGCAGCGGCTCGGCGACCGGCTCGCGGTAGACGCCCTCGCCGGTCTCGGTGTTGTTCTCGATCTTGATGGTGAGGTCGCCGCCGACGGTCTCGACGAACACCTCGCCCTGGATCGAGATGTGCGGGTGGCGGCCGAGCACGTGGTCGTCGCGGGTGGTGGGGGTCCACTCGAAGTCGTGCGACGGCGGGAACGCGTGGTCGCGCTCGCCCCGGTCGTCGATGTAGGTGAGCGTGCCGTCCGCGCCGACCTGCCAGCGCAGCACGCGGGTGTCCTGCGGCCCCGTCCGGAAGACGGCCAGCATCTTGCCCTCGGTCCGGCGGAGCCGGAGCAGCCGGGTCTCCCGGTAGTAGCGGTAGAGCTCGGCGAAGTCCCGTTCGAACTGCGGGTGGCGGAACAGCGGCGCGGGGTCGAACCGGAACGCGGCGCCCTCCGGGCCGCCCTGGGCGCCCGTGGCGCCCCGCACGAAGGTGTGCATGGAGAAGACGTCCTCGACGGCCGTCTCGGGCTTCAGCCCCATGAACACGTTGTAGCCGAACAGGATGAGCCCCTGCCGCCCCCCGGTCCCGCCGCCCGCTCCCGCGGGCGGGCCCGCCACCCCGCCGAGCGCCACGATGTCGCGGGGGACGCAGTTGTTCTCGGTACGGATCCGCTCGGTGCCGATCAGGCGGAGCTCGGCTCCGCCGAAGACCTCGAGACGCCGGGTGTTGAGCGCGCCGGCCTGCCGGGCGAGCTCGGCCGCCTGCTCGGCGAGCCGGGCGCGCAGCACCTCGTAGGTGCCCGCGTCCAGCCCGGCGTGGCCGTCCGGCGGCTCGGTGACGACCTCTGTCATGGGCGGCGTCACTGCTTGCCGGAGTTGAGGGCGGCGACCGGCACCTCGGCGGCGACCGGGACGTCGGTGACGGCCTGGGTGCCGGCGCCGGGCTTCTGCGCGCCGCCCAGCAGCTCACGCAGCCGGTCGGCGTCGGCTCCGCCCGCGGCCAGCTTCACCAGCAGCGCCGACAGGGACAGGTTCCGCACGTCGGCGGTGTCGAGCGAGCCGAGCATCCTGGTCAGGTCGGCGGGCAGGCTCTGCGAGCCGTCCAGGTACGGCCCGGCCAGAGCCTGGGCGACGTCGGAGTGCTGCACGAAGCCGTCCACGCTCTTGCCCATGGTGATCGAGCCCATCAGCCGGTCGAGGAACACGCTGTCGCCGCCGACGATGTCGATGTTGGCCTTGGACAGGCCCGCCGACAGTACGGCGGCCTGCGCCTCGGCGACCTTGAGCTGGACGTTCACCCCGGCGAGGCGGATCTCCTTGTCCGCCTCCAGCCGCAGGCGGTACTCCTCGTGGGTACGGCTCGCGTCGTCCAGCGCGGCCATCGCCGCCGCCTTCTGGGTCAGGCCCTCGGCCTCGGCCTTGAGCTTCTCGCCGACGGCCGAGGCGGTCGCGAGCGCCATCGCCTGCTCGCCCTCGGCCTCCGCCTTGAGCCTCTCCCGCACCCCCATGGCCGAGGCGAGCGCCTTGGCCTGGTCGCCCTCGGCGACCGCCAGCGCCTTCTCCCGCTCGACCGCGGCCTCGGCGCGGCCCACCTTCTCGATCGCCGCGGCGTCCCGCTCCCGGACCTGCACCTCGGCGAGGCCGGCCGCGGCCGCCTCGGCCTGGACGCCCTCGGCCAGCCGGATCTTGGCGCGGGCGTCGAGTTCGGCGGCCTGCTGCCGCGACTCGGCCAGCACCAGCGCCTCGCGTGCCCGGTGCCTGGACGCCGCCTCGGCGGCCTCGGCCGCCTTGATGTCCTTGACCAGGCTCTCCTGCGCCTCGGCCTCGGCCTGGATGATCACGGCCTGGCGGGTCCGCTCGGCCTCCTCGACCACCCGCAGCCGCTTGATGTTCTCCTCCTGCTCGGCGACCGTCTTCTCCACCGCGATCCGCTCCCGGATCACCTCGGCGATGGACCGCTTCTCGCCCTCGACCTCCTTGTCCTTGGAGATGCGGGACAGCTCGGTCTCACGCTCGCGGGAGATGACCTCCAGCATGCGGTCCTTCTCGATCCGCTCGGACTCGATGGCGATGACCCGCTCGCGGTTCTTCGCCGCCACGGCGATCTCGCGGGCCTGGTTCTCCTGCTGGATGCCGAGCTGCTCGTCGGTGCGCAGGCCGGCGGCCTGGGCCTTGAGCCGCTCCTCCGCCCGGACCTTGAGGATCTCCGCCTCCTCGCGGGCACGCATGGTCTCGACCTCGCGCTTCTGCTTGATCTCCGCGTCGGCCTGGCGGCGCTCCAGTTCGAGGATGGCCTCCCGCGCGTCCACGTTCTGGCGGGTGATCTCCTTCTCCTCGCGCCGCTGGAACTCGTTGGTCCGCACGTGCTCGATCGCGGTCAGTTCGGTGATCTTCCTGATGCCCTGAGCGTCGAGGATGTTGTCCTTGTCGAGGGAGAGCAGCGAGGTCTGCTCCAGGTAGTCGATGGCGGCGTCCTCAAGGCTGTAGCCGTTCAGGTCGGTGCCGATGACCTGGATGATCTGGTCGCGGAACTGGTCGCGCTGGGTGTAGAGGTCCACGAAGTCGAGCTGCTTGCCGACGGTCTTGAGCGCCTCGGAGAACTTGGCGCTGAACAGCTCCTGCAGCGTCTCCTGGTCGCTGGCCCGCGCGGTGCCGATGGCCTGGGCGACCTTGACGACGTCCTCGGCGGTCTTGTTGACCCGGACGAAGAAGGTGATCCGGATGTCGGCCCTGATGTTGTCCCGGCAGATCAGGCCCTCGCGGCCGGTCCGCTCGATCTCGATGGTCTTCACCGAGATGTCCATGATCTCGGACCGGTGGAAGACGGGCAGCACGATCGCCCCGGTGAAGGTGACGTCCACCTTGTTGACCTTGGAGACGATCAGTGCCTTGCCCTGTTCGACCTTGTTGAACAGGCGGCTGGCCGTGACCAGCAAACCGATGACGACGAGAAGGATGACGGCGAGGAGGATGCCGAATCCGGTGGAGATGACGTCCATGTGGTCCTTCGGCTAAAGAGGACGGTCAGGGTCGAGTTCGGCGTCGTAGGGCATCACCCAGAAGAACTCGCCCGCGGAGTCGTAGGCGAATATCAGGGCGGTGCTGCCGGCGCCGAAAGCGTCGTCGCCGGTCTGACGGACTTGGACGAGGGCGGAGGAGCCGTCCGCGGCGGTGACCTCGGCCTGACCGAAGTCCCTGCCCACCCGGCCGGTGCGGACGACGCACGTCCGGCCCACGAAGTCGGCGCGGGAGGGCGCGCGCTCCCCGCGCGCGGCGCGGCGCAGCGGCAGCACGATCAGGCGGGTGCCGGCCCAGGCGCAGGCGAGCGCGGCGGCCGGCACCACGGTCAGCGCGGGGACGCCGCTGAACAGCACGCCGCCGGCCAGGCTGACGAACCAGGCGATGACGACCAGCAGCGACACGGTCACGGAAGCCGGCACCCCGCCCAGCCCCAGGCCGCCGAGGAACCCGGCGAACCCCGCCGTCTCCGTCCCGGCGTCGGCGTCGTCGAACCCGATGCCGCCGAACACGGCGAGCAGCCAGTAACCGATGATCACCACGAGCAGGAATGTGAAGAGAACGGTTGGAAAAGCAAATGCGGCATCGACGAAATGGCCCATCGGCGAGCGAGATCCCCCTGTGGCGTGCTTAACGGCGCTCCCCCGAGCGCATGTGCCTGACTATATACATATAAAGATTGAGTAAAGGGGATAGTTCCCGAAATCTAAGGAATGACGGGAAACTTGCGCTGGGCATGAGAAAGCCGAGGACGCGGGGCTCCGCGTCCTCGGCTGCGAGGGAGAGATCAGGCGGGACGGGTGATCATGTAGGCCAGGCCGACGAGGATCACGACGGGGATGAGCCACACGATCGCCTCGATGGCGAATTCCTTGTACATGACATCCCTCCGGGGCGGTGATCGGCGAGGAGTTCAGGGAAACCGACGATAGCCGCTGACCCGCGCCGCGACCAGGATCCGGCGTCCCCGGCCCGCCGGGCGGGCCGGGGTGTCAGCGTCCGCTGCCGGCCGCGTTGTACTGCAGGTCCTGCACGGTGACGGTCTGCTTGACCGTGAAGGGTGAGGTGACCGTCGCCGTGGTCTGCCCGGAGCGGACCACCGAGACCTTGTTGGTGCCGAACGCCAGCGGGTAGAGCTGGACCTGCATCCCCGCCCTGCCCTGGTAGTTCTCGGCCGTTCCGCCGATCGAGGCGTTCACGGTGGCGGCGCCGGTGAGGAACGACAGGATCTCGACGGCGTCACGGGGCGCGCCGGTCCCCGGGCGGGGCGTCATGAACTTCGTCTGAGTTCCCGAGGCCGGCCTCGCCGCCGCGAGCTGCGAGCGATGGGTCAGGTAGACCGTGTCCCTCACGATGGGCGGGGCCTTCCCCGTCTTCAGCCACGTCAGGTAATAGGACGAGATGTCGAGATACGCGTGGCCGTTGTGAACCGACGGGGTGAACTGGGTCCCTTCGGAGAAGTCGTTCCAGGTGGTGAGCTGCACCCAGTCCGCGCCCCCCGTGATGGATCTCTCCCACGTGGTCCTGAGGTTCTCGGTGTTGCCGGCCTCGTCGTAGACGCCCTGGTTGGGGCGCTCGTCCTGGACCGACACCGGCTGCATCCAGATCTTGCCGAGGCTGTGCGCGAGTTTGATGTTGCTCGCGATGCCCGACTGCTGGGCCGGGCTCCGGTTACCCCAGTTGGAGAAGCCGTAGCTGATCGGGGCGAAGGCCGAGGCGTTGGAGGAGAAGTTCAGAAACAGCGGTACGAAGGCCACCTTGATGCCGTACTCGCTGTTCATGATGGAGATGAGGTTCGACCACCAGGCCGGGGTCTGGGCCTCGGCCTTGAAGGGCGAGACGACCAGCCGCCCGTCGTCGAGGCGGTAGACCGACTCCGACTTCGCCAGGTCGGCGAGGGAGGCCGCCAGGGTCGCCGCGTCGGACTTCAGCGAGGTCATGTCGGGCATCAGGACGATGGTGAAGCCGGGATCCACCTTCTCCGCCGCCTGGATGAGCAGCTTCAGGCGCGTCCAGTTCTGACTGGTCAGGGAGAGGATGTCGACGGTGAAGCCGTCGATGCCCGCCGCGGCGGCCGTACGGACCTCGGTCTCCATGTCCTGGAGCTGCCAGTTGCCGGCGAGCGGCGCGCGGGGGAGCGGACGGTCGCGGAGCAGGCCGCCGTACGCCGCGTGCTTGCCGCTCTCTCCGGCGGGGTTGAGGTAGTTCCTGGTGTAGTAGTCCTCACTCGCGGCCTTGTTGTCCAGGGAGAGGGGATAGGGCGTGAAGTAGTGCGCGAAGACCTTGTGCGAGGAGGCACGCAGCGTCTTGGCCGTGGGCAGGTCGAAGGGGAGAGGCCCCTTCGGCACGGGGGTGGCCGTGGGCGTGGGCGTCGCCGTGGGGGCCGGGGTCGCGGCTGGCGCGGTGTAGGTGACGACCAGGCGGGGGCCCTTGCCCGAGGTCGAACGGGACGAGTGCAGGACCCCCTGCGCGCCCGACGCCGACGTGAACCCGAAGGAGTAGGAGCCGTTGCCGGTGAACGCCGCGGAGACGTCGAACTTCGCGACCGCTCCGTTGACGAGGCCCTCCCTTTCGGCGAGCGCCGGGCCGTACTGCGGGAGGCTGTTCCAGGTCGTCGTGGCCGGGGCCCAACTCCCGGTGACCTTGCTCGCCGAGACGGTCGTGTCGGTCGTCCGGGCGGCCGTCACCTCCAGCACCATCGTGACGTCGCGCGCGCCCGCGGGCACGCCTGCGACGGTGAACCCGGCCAGGGCGCGCCGCTCGGCGCCGGGTTTCCCGTCACACGTCTTCGCGCACACCGACAGCCAGGTGTAGGTCTCGTGAACGCGGGTGGGACTCGCCTGGCTGGCGTAGGTGTCCTTGACCGCGGTGAGGGTGATGGGCGCCGGAGCGGCCGAGCGGGTCGCCGCACCGGCCATCGGGGGTCCCGACATGCCCAGGACCAGGACGCCGACCAATAAGGCCACCGTCTTTCCCAGTTTGACCTGCAAATTCATTGTCGGCTTTCCTTGATCGTTTCGGTGGGGTTTTCACCATAACGCGACCTATCCGGGGCGTATCGGAAATCCGAAATTGGAACGAGGCAAGCAGTAAACGATTACAAGAGCGGCCCGATCCGCTCGGTCCCGGCCCGCCACCGCGCCGCCGGAGTCGTCGTCGCCGCACACGGACGGCCGTTGTCCGTCATTGCCTTCACCGTCACAGGCGGGAGGGTCCTCACCACCGACGTGCCGGCTGATCCCGAACGGCTCCACCGGCTCGACCCGGCAGTCCTCGACGGCTGACCGCCCACCACCGGGGCGTCACGGCCGGAACGCTAGGAGGGGGCGGCCGAGCCGACCACCACGGGGGTGTCCGAACCGGGCCCCTCGACCACGTCCGCGACCACGCAGGTGATGTTGTCCGGGCCGCCGGCGTCACAGGCGAGCTCGATGAGCCGCCGGGTCACCGCCTCGAGGTCGTCGATGTCGGCGAGCACGTGGCGGAGCCGGTCGGCCTCGACCACCCCGGACAGGCCGTCGGAGCAGAGCAGGTAGCGGTCGCCGACCTCGGCGTCGCGCAGGGAGAGGTCGGGGTCGATGGTGTCGCCGCCGTCCAGGACCTGGAGCAGGATCGACCTGTGCGGATGCCGGGCGGCCTCCTCGGCGGTGATCCGCCCGTCGTCCATCAGCGTCTGGACCAGGGTGTGGTCATAGGTGATCTGGTAGAGATCGCCGTTGCGGAGCAGGTAGGCGCGGGAGTCGCCGATGTGGGCGAGGGCGACCCGCGGTCCGTCCCAGAGCATCAGGGTCAGAGTGGTGCCCATGCCGGTGAGGCTCGGATCCTGCTCGACCAGCTCGCGCAGGCGCTGGTTGGCCTTGCGGACCCCGGCCTCGGCCGCGGCGGCCAGGTCCTCCGGGACCTCGTGGTCCAGGGTGGAGACCGCGGCGATCGCCGCCGAGCTGGCCACCTCCCCGCCCACGTGGCCGCCCATGCCGTCGGCGACGGCGAGCAGCCGGGCGCCGGCGTAGGCCGCGTCCTCGTTGCCCTGGCGGACCCGGCCGATATCGGAGCCTGCCGCATAGCGAAGCGTGATCATCTGCACACCACTGGAACGTCGAGTTGCACGAGCGGGTCGCTTTCGGGCAGTTGGGACGGGCATGGGGCGAACCGAGTTGTTCCACAATCCACTGAACACCATGGTGACGCAAGCGGCCTGAGGAAGTGTTGCCACATCTGTTGACGGCCGCGGCGGCGCGTAAGCTGTTTCGGCGGCCCGCACTGTGCGGGGTTCCCCACTTTACGCACGGCTAGGAGACCAGGAAATGACCGCGATCCTCCAGGAGGCGGCCCGGCGCCGCACGTTCGCGGTGATCAGCCACCCCGACGCGGGTAAGTCGACCATGACTGAGGCGCTGGCGCTGCACGCCTCCGCCATCACCGAGGCCGGTGCGGTGCACGGCAAGGCCGGCCGCCGCGGTGTGACCTCCGACTGGATGGACATGGAGAAGGCCCGAGGCATCTCCATCACCTCCGCCGCTCTCCGGTTCGAATACCGGGGGCACATGTTCAACCTGGTCGACACCCCCGGCCACGCCGACTTCTCCGAGGACACCTACCGGGTGCTGGCCGCCGTCGACTGCGCGGTCATGCTACTCGACGCGGCCAAGGGCATGGAGCCGCAGACCCTGAAGCTGTTCGAGGTCTGCCGGCACCGCCGGATCCCGGTCATCACGTTCGTCAACAAGTGGGACCGTCCCGGCCGCGAGGCGCTGGAACTGCTGGACGAGATCCAGGAGAAGACCGGCCTGCGGCCCACCCCGATCACCTGGCCGATCGGCACCGGCGGCTTCTTCCACGGCGTGGTGGACCGCGTCGTCGACCAGGCGGTCCGCTACACCCGCACCCCCGGCGGGGCCACCAAGGCCATTGAGACGGAGCTCACACCCGAGCAGGCCCTCGCCGAGATCGGGGAGGACTGGGAGCGGGCCAAGGACGAGGTCGACCTGCTCTCCGCGATCGGCTCCGACCACGACCAGAAGGCGTTCGAGGCGCACGAGTCCACCCCCGTGCTGTTCGGCGCCGCCCTGAACAACTTCGGCGTCGGCCGCCTGCTGGACGCCATGGTCGACATCGCCCCGGCCCCCGCGCCCCGTCCGGATGTCAAGGACGACCCGCGCCCGCTGGACCGGCCGTTCTCCGGCCTGGTCTTCAAGGTGCAGGCCAACATGGACCCCTCGCACCGCGACCGGATCGCCTTCGTCCGGGTCTGCTCGGGCCGGTTCGAGCGGGGCATGGTGCTGACCCACGCCGCGACCGGGCGTCCCTTCGCCACCAAGTACGCCCAGTCGGTCTTCGGCCAGGAGCGCGCCACGATCGACGAGGCCTTCCCCGGTGACGTGGTCGGCCTGGTGAACGCCACGGCCCTGCGCCCCGGCGACACCCTCTACGACGGCTCCGCGGTCGAGTTCCCCAGGATCCCGAGCTTCGCGCCCGAGCACTTCTGGACGGCCCGCTGCCGCGACTCCAGCCGGGCCAAGCAGTTCCGCAAGGGCATCGAGCAGATGGAGGCCGAGGGCGTCGTGCAGGTCCTCCGCTCCGAGATCCGGGGCGACCAGTCCCCGGTGCTCGCGGCGGTCGGACCGATGCAGTTCGACGTGGTCAAGCACCGGCTGGCCGGGGAGTTCAACACCGAGATCGCGATGGACCGGCTCGACTTCAGCCTGGCCAGGATCACCGACGCCGAGTCCGCGCCGGTCCTGGCCCGCCAGCGCGGTGTGGAGGTCTTCACCCGCGCGATCGACGGGGAGCTGCTGGCGCTGTTCACCGACGAGTGGCGGATGCGCGGCGTGCTGCGCGACCATCCCGGCCTGGTGCTCAAGGCCCTGCTCGCCGACACCCGCGGCTGACCGTCCGGTACGGCTCGCACCGGGGGCCCGGTGCGAGCCGTACCGGCAAAGGCATACATGGTGAGATATGTCCCCATGAGCACGATTAAGTGGGGAATTCTGGCAACCGGCGGGATCGCCGCCACGTTCACCGAGGACCTGAGGCTCGTGCCGGACGCCGAGGTGGTCGCGGTCGGGTCCAGATCCGCCGAGTCCGCCCGCGCGTTCGCCGACCGGTACGGCATCCCCCGCGCCCATGGGAGCTGGGCCGAGCTGGCCGCCGATCCCGACGTGGACATCGTCTACGTCGCCAACACGCAGAACGCCCACTACGACGCCGTGCTGACCTGCCTGAACGCAGGCAAGGCCGTGCTGTGCGAGAAGGCCTTCACGCTCAACCGGGCCCAGGCGGCCAAGCTGGTGGATCTCGCGCGGGAGCGGAGGCTGTTCCTCATGGAGGCCATGTGGATGCGCTGCGTCCCGGCCATCCGCAAGATCGTGGAGCTGGTCGAGGGGGGAGCGATCGGCCCGGTCGAGGCCGTCCACGCCGACTTCGGGATCTCCGTCTCCGTCGAGCCGGACCACCGGCTCCGCGACCCCGAGCTGGGTGGCGGCGCCCTGCTCGACCTGGGCGTCTACCCGATCTCCTTCGCCTACCTCATGCTCGGCGCCCCCGCCGGGGTGCAGTCCTGGGCGCGGCTGACCCCCGAGGGCGTGGACGAGAACACCGGCATGTTGCTCGGCTACGACAGCGGCGCGGTCGCGCTGCTGTCCTGCGGCATCACCACCGACGGCCCGGTCACCGCGTCGGTCTCCGGCCCGCTCGGCCGGATCGAGCTGCCGCACCTGTTCTTCCGCCCCGGCGCCTTCGTCCTGCACCGGGCCGGCGCCGCGCCGGAGACCTTCCACGTCCCCTACGAGGGGACCGGCATGCTGCACGAGGCGGTCGAGGCCATGCGCTGCCTGCGCGAGGGGCTGCTGGAGAGCCCGCTCGTGCCCTGGCAGGCCACCCTCGACGTGATGGGCGTCATGGACGAGGTCCGCAGGCAGGTGGGGGTCCGCTTCCCCGGCGAGTGACCCGCGCGGCCCTGGGGCCGTCCGCGGGGCCGGAAGGCCCGGGGACGGCCTCAGACGCGGCGCCAGTCGTGGCCGTCCAGGAAGGCGCGCCCGCCGGTGGCGTACTCGGTGAAGGCGTCCTGGACCGTTTCGAGGTCGGAGACGTGCGTGCGGAACATCAGGTCCTGGACGCTGTCCTTGTACTCCAGCTCGTAGCCCGTGATCTCGGGGGACGTCTGGATGAAGTGCTCTCCGAAGACGACCAGCGCCGTGAACGGGTTCTGCGGCGCCATGGTGGCCAGCGCGTCGGTGACCAGCCGCAGGTCGGGATCGACCACGATCATCCCGTCGCCCGTGTGCATCTGCATGCCGGAGTAGACGCCCAGCGGAGCCAGGTTGTGCACCAGCCCGCGCTGCGGGTCGTAGCAGACCAGCCCGCACTCGCGGGCCAGGGCGAAGGCCTCGCCCGACACCTCGTCGGCCCTCTCCGGGTCCACGCTGACCACGGCGCAGGCCGGGGAGACCCGCTCGGCCTCGGCCAGCCGCGCGGCGAACGCCGCCACCCCGGGATGCGGCGCGGCGGCGTCGGGCTCTCCGCGGCGGAGCGCCTGGAAGACGGTCTCCGCGTGCTCCTTGGTGATCGGCTCGGGCTCGTGCCAGACGGCCAGTTCTACGCTCACCGTCTCATCGTCCTACAGAAGATTCCCCGGGCCGAACGGGCCCCTTCCCGGCGTCGCCGCCCTCGGGCGGCCGGGTGGCCGCCGCTGCCTGGGGACCCCCGTCCGGCGGTCGCCCGAGGCGTTCCGGAGGGGGACGGCGCTACGTCCGGACCGGTCCGGACGCGGCGCGGTCTACGCGGGGGGCCGGTCCGCGGCGCGGACCTGGGACAGCTCCACCGTGCAGAACGCGCAGCGGCTGGCGTCGACCGGGATGTCGCTGAGACACTCCGGGCACTCCTTCTCGGTGGCCTTCTTGTCCCTGTCGAAGAAGGCGATGACCCGGGTCATCGGCATCACGACCAGCCAGTAGATGACCGCGGCGATGATCAGGAAGCTCAGCAGGTGGTTGATGAAGTCGCCGTACATGAACTTGGCGCCGTTGACCGTGAACACGTACTGCGAGAAGTCCGGCCCGCCGCCCCCGGTGATCGCCGCGATCAACGGCGTGATCAGGTCCTTGACCAGCGCCTGCACCAGGCCGCTGAAGGTCGCTCCGACCACCACCGCCACGGCGAGCTCGACGAGGTTTCCCCTCATCAGGAACTTCTTGAATCCGCCCATTCCTCAGCGTCCTCCACTCGTGAGAACGCTCGGACTACCCCCGCAAACCGGGTCAAACGTCGAAATCCCCGTTTTTCACGGCCATGACGAAGGTGCTCCACTCCTCGTGGGTGAACGACAGGACGGGCCCGGTACCACCGGCTTTGCCGTCCCGTACGCCGACCCAGCCGTCCTGCGATGCGATCTCGACGCAGGTGCCGTTGTTGCACCTGGACCGCCAGACCGCCCCATGGAACCGCGAGTCGCTGTCCATGCGTTTCCTCCCGGAAAGATTGATAACTCTTCTACGGAAGAGCGCCGCGCCGCGAGAATTATAGTCTATTTTCACGTCACCGGCCTGTGATCGTTTGCTGTGGTTGCCGGGGGGCGAGTGCCGGATGGGTCATCGGAAATGAATCCGCGTCCGCCGCCGGCGGCAAGATAAACGGTGCCGGCGGGATCCTCCGCCGGCACCGTCCGTGGTCTCGCGCTTCCTTTATGGGAAGTCGGCTCCTACAGGTCGAACCTTCCGTTCTTGATGCTGTATATGAAAGACCGGAATTCTGCTACGGTGAATTCCAGGATCGGCCCACTCTGATCCTTGCTGTCACGCATGCCCACGTCTCCGTTGGGAAGTCTGGTGATTTCCACACAGGAGCCGTTGTTGCACCGGCTTGAGACCTGCCACTCCAGGGACGGGAGTTCGGCGGGTTTGGAAGACGTCATCGTCTCTCCATGAAAATTTGTCGGGATTAGTGTGTTGTCTGATGACGGAATGTGCCGGTCAGGCAGCGAATCTGTCGTATGCCCTCGCGATGTGCACCGCTGATTCTTGTGGGCTCAGGGCCACTGCGCGAAGATGGTTGAGCGTTTCTCTGAAACGCTCAAGTTCTTTGGCCTTCTCCAGGTAGAAGCTACCCATGAGGGTGTCCAGGTACACCGTGTCGCCGATGGTGGGGTCGGAGAACTCCAGCAAGACGAAAGCGCTGTCGAACCCCATGTGCGCGCCGACGGTGAAAGGAATCACCTGAATGGTCACATGGGGGAGCTCGGAGGTCTTCTCGATATGCTCCAGCTGCTTTCTCATGACATCGGCCCCGCCTACATGGCGATGCAGTACGGATTCGTCGAGCAGCACCCAGTATTTCGGCGGCTGGGGTCCGTGCAGGCGTTCCTGGCGCCTCAGCCGGTAGGCGACCCGTTCTTCCAGCACGTCCGGGTCCATCCTCGGCAGATATCCCTTGATGATCGCGCGGGCGTACTCCTCGGTCTGGAGAAGTCCCGGGACGGTCGTCGTCTCGTATTCGGAGATCGACGTGGCGTCGATCTCCAGGCCCAGGAACGGGCGGAAGTCGACGTCTTCCGTCTCCTGCCACCAAACTTGTTGTTTGGCCTCCCGCGCCAGGGACATCAGGGCGTCGATCTGCGTCTGCTCGGTCATCCCGTAGAAGAGGCACAGGTCGCGCACGTCCCGGGGGAGGGCGCCCCGCTGGGCGGTCTCGATCCTGCTGATCTTGGCCGGTGAGCATTCGAGCTGTTCGGCCGCCTCCTTGATGCTCTTCCCGGCCTGCTCGCGGAGCTCCCGCAGACGGCTGGCAAGTTGTCGGCGGCGCAGAGTGGGGTTGGTACCGGCCATCGGCGCTCACCTCTTCTTCCCGGTGGTGCAGGCGGCTGCCGCCTCACTCATGGAAGTCTTCCCAGGTCGTGGCGATGGTAACAGTCAAATGGCAGTATCGTCCGGCAATCTCCGAAGGTAACCGCCAAGGGTATATTCATGTGGCAATTGCCAATGGCAGTCGTCGATGGCACAGACCCGGGTAAAAGGTGAGCGAGGCCCCTGTCGGGGCGAACCTTCAAGGGGGCGATGGTCCTTGAAGTATGAAATCGACCTCCGCAACGATCACTGGATCGGTGCGGGCAGCCTACTGATCATTGGCCTGCGGGCGCTGGACGCAGGGATCTTCGCGGAGCTGGACGCGTTCGCGTGGGTGCAGGGATGGGAGACCGACCGCGGTCGGCTGTTCCGGCACGCCTACCGCGATCCCAGGTTCGGCACCCTGCTGGAGTGCGGTCTGTGCCACGGCGCGGACACGACCGGCAGGCGGCAGCCGTGCTCGCTCTGTGACGGCACCGGGCGGATCGACCGGCTCAGGCCGGAGGTGCGCGACGAGCGGTGAGCCGGTGCGGACAGGCGAGCCGTCGCGCATCGGTGAGGGATGCCGATACGGGGTGAGCATCGGTGAGGGATGCCGATACGGGGTGAGCATCGGTGAGAGATGCCGATGGCGAGCATCAGTGAGAGATGCCGATACGGAACGAAAGGTACTATCGGCCGAGTTCGCGAGCGAGGTGGCCGGATGGACTTTCGTGTGCTGGGACCGGTCGGTGTGGTCGCCGACGACGGGACGTCGCTGGACATCGGGCCCTACCAGCAGCGGGCGGTGCTGGCCCTGTGCGCGCTCGCCGCCCCGCGCCCGGTCGGGCTGAGCCGGATGATCGACGCGCTCTGGGAGGACGGGCCGCCGCCCGGCGCGGTCAACACCGTCCAGGCCTACGTCTCCAAGCTCCGCCGCGTCTTCGAGCCCGGCAGGCGGCGGGACGTGCCCCCCACGATCCTGGTCAGCAGGCCCGGCGGCTACGCCCTCGACATCCCCGAGAGCGCGCTCGACCTGGCCAGGGCCCGGGGGCACGCGGCCGAGGGCGGGCGTATGAGCGCCGCCGGCGAGCACGTGGTCGCGGGCAGGCGGCTCCGGCTGGCTCTGGCGGAATGGCGCGGGGATCCGCTCACGGACTTCGCGGGCGCCTCCTGGGCCGTGGAGGAGATCGCCCATCTGACCGAGTTCCGGCTGACGCTGGAGGAGGAGGTGGCCGAGGCCGACCTCGCCCTCGGCCGGGGATCCACGCTGACCGGCGGGCTGGCCCAGCTCGTCGCCGCCCACCCGTTCAGGGAGCGGCTCCGCGTGCTCGGCGCCCACGCGCTCTACCAGGCCGGACGGCAGGCCGAGGCGCTGGCCGTGCTCGCCGAGGGGCGCAGGCTGCTGGTGGAGGGCCTGGGGCTGGACCCCGACCCCCGGTCCAGGGAGATGGAGCGGCGCATCCTCGCCCAGGATCCCGCCCTCACGCCCCGGGTCCGCGCGACGGTACGGCAGGGCGCGCGGCTGGTCGGCAGGGACGCCGAGGTCCGGGTGCTGGACCTGGCGGTCGCGGGGGAGGGCCACCGGGTGGTCCTGCTGGCCGGGGAGCCGGGGATCGGCAAGACCAGCCTGGCCGAGCAGGCCGCCGAGGCCGCCCGCTCCGCGGAACGCCGGGTGGTGTGGGGCCGCTGCTGGGACGGCGCCGGCGCGCCGCCCTTCTGGCCGTGGACGCAGGCCGTACAGGAACTGGTCGGCGGGGACGGCGGGCCGGCCCAGCTCGCCGCCACCGGGCAGTTCCAGCTCTACGAGGCGTTCGCCCGGCTGCTGAACGAGCACGGCCGGGTCCTGGTCGTCCTCGACGACCTCCAGTGGGCGGACGCGTCGTCGCTCCGGCTGCTGGAGTTCCTCGCCTCCACCCGCCTCTGCCCGGAGCTGACCGTGGTGGCGACCTACCGCGACACCGACGTACAGGCCGGGGGGACGCTGGAACGCGCCCTCGGCGCGCTGGTACGGCTGCCGCACGTGCGGCGGCTCCTGCTGCGGGGGTTCGGTGAGGAGGAGGTCCGCGAATACCTCGGCCGGGCCGGTGCCGATCCGGGCCGGGCGGCGGAGATGGGCAGGCTGACCGCGGGAAACCCGTTCTTCCTGGGGGAGGTCCTGCAGCTGGGGGAGACACCGCAGGCCCTGTCCGACGTCGTGCGCGGCCGGATGGCCGGCCTGCCGCCGGACACCGAGGAGGTGCTGACCGTCGCGGCCCTGCTCGGCCGGGACGCGGCGACCGACATCCTGCTCCGGGTGCTGGAGCTGCCCGAGGACCGGGTGCTCGACATCGTCGACGCCGCGGTCCGGGCCCGGCTGCTGGTCGAGGGCGATGGCCTGACCTGTCGTTTCGTCCATGACATCGTCCGCGACGTGCTGCGCGAGGCGCTGCCGCCGCTGCGCCGCCGGCGGCTGCACGCGCGGATCGCCGAGGTGCTGGAGGAGCGGAGCGGGACCCGCCTCACCGAGATCGCCCACCACTACCGCGAGGGCCTGCTGACCCCCCGGATGACGGGCAAGGCCATCGGCTACACCCGGCGCGCGGCGGCCCAGGCGATGGCGCAGTTCGCCCACGAGGACGCGGTGGAGAACCTGGAGCAGGCGATCGAGATGATCGACCGGCTCCCCAGGACCGACGACGCGCTCCGCTGCGACCTCCTGCTCGACCTGGCCGAGGCCCAGGCGGCGGCGGGCACGAACATCGCCGCCCACGCCTCCCTGGAGGCCGCCGCCGAGATCGCCGAGGGACTCGGCGACGTCAACCGGCTGGCCCGCGCGGCGCTGGGCTTCTCCGACCCCATCTACCTGGGCATGTACGAGGAGATGACCGGCATCGACCGGCTCGCCGAGCGCATCGACCGCGTCCTCGCCTCCGACCTGGCGGAGGACTCGCCGTGGCGGGCCCGGCTGCTCGCCGCCGCCGCGATGACCGGTTTCACGGTCCGGTCCGTCGAGCACAGCGTGGCGATGGCGCACGAGGCGGTACGGCTGGCCCGCCGTACCGGCGACGACCGGACCCTGGCCGCCGCGCTGATCGCCCTGGAGATGCTGCTCAGGCACGACCACGACCGCGACGGCGCGCGGGCGGTCATCGACGAGATCGTGGAGATCGGCCGCCGCACCGGCGACCTGGCCACCGAGTGGAACGGCCGCGAGTGCGAGTACGTCGAGCTGGTCGCCCAGGGCCGGACGGACCGGGCAGCCGATCTGCTGGCCTGGCTCGGGGAGACCGCGGAGCGGCTCCGGCTCCCCTCGATGGTCAGCCTGGCCGCCTGGCAGCGCGCGATCCACGCCTACCTGGGCGGGCGTTTCGCCGACGCCCTCGCCGCGGCCGAGGAGTCCGGCGCGGCCCACCCGGAGGGGGCCCTGGGCCGGAGCGAGACCCACCTGCGCAGCGGCGTGCTGCACTTCTTCGCCCTGAGGGCCCGGGGCGCGGCCGGCGAGGCGCTCGCGCTGGCCGACGAGATGCTCGGCCGGCGCCCCGGCGAGTGGTCCTGGCGGATCCTGCGCTGCCTGGCCCTGATCGACCTGGGCGGGACCGATGAGGCGCGCGCGGTCTTCGCCGGGCTCGTCCGCGACGTCTCCACGCCCATCGGCCCGGACCTGGCCTACCGGTTCGTGTCGGACGCCCTCAGCGAGATCTGCGCGGCGCTCGGCGACGTGGCCGCCGGGCGGGCCCTGTACGACCGGCTCGCCCCGAGCGCGGGCCGGCTGCTGGGCTGGTCGGTGACCGACCTGTGCCTGGGACGGCTCGCGCTGCTGGAGGGAGACGGGGAACGGGCCGAGGCCCACCTGCGGGCCGCGGAGGCGTTCGTCCGCCGCTCGGGGGCGGAGGTGTACGAACCCGCGCTCCGGGACCTGCGGGCACGACAGGCGACTCTTAGTCCTCCTTTGGGATAAAGGGGATGAAGGTCGCCGTGTTGAGGGTGGGAAAGCACGCATGGCTAGGGCAGCATTGGGCATGTCTTCTCACCGCTGAAGGGCGGTGTAATGATCGAGATATGGCCGGGTGACCCCTATCCCCTCGGGGCCACCTATGACGGTGCGGGGACCAACTTCGCGCTCTTTACCGAGGCCGCGGAGCGGGTCGAGCTGTGCCTGTTCGACGATGACAACCAGGAGACCAGGGTCCCGTTCACCGAGTGTGAGGGATACGTCTGGCACGGTTACCTGCCGGGCGTCGGCCCCGGGCAGCGGTACGGCTATCGCGTGCACGGCCCGTACGACCCGGGGCGCGGCCTCCGGTGCAACCCCGCCAAGCTCCTGCTCGACCCCTACGCCAAGGCGGTGGAGGGGGACGTGAACTGGGACGAGGCGGCCTACGGCTACCGCTTCGGGCAGCCGGACAGCCGTAACGACACCGACTCGGCCCCGTTCGTCCCCCGCTCCATCGTGATCAATCCGTTCTTCGGATGGGGGCACGACCGCCCTCCGGCGACGCCGTACCACGACACAGTGATCTACGAGGCCCACGTCAAGGGCCTGACGATCAACCATCCGAAGATCCCCGAGCGGATCCGCGGCACCTACGCGGCCATCGGCCATCCGGAGATCATCGATCACCTGACCGGGCTCGGCGTGACGGCGATCGAGCTCATGCCGGTGCACCAGTTCGTCACCGACCACGTCCTCAGCGAGCGGGGGCTGACGAACTACTGGGGCTACAACAGCATCGGGTTCTTCGCCCCGCACAACGCCTATTCGAGCACCGGCCAGCGCGGCGGGCAGGTGCTGGAGTTCAAGGCCATGGTCAAGGCGCTGCACGAGGCGAACATCGAGGTCATCCTCGACGTGGTCTACAACCACACCGCCGAGGGCAACCACCTGGGCCCCACGCTGAGCATGCGGGGGATCGACAACGCCGACTACTACCGGCTGGTCGAGAACGACAAGCGCTACTACATGGACACCACGGGGACCGGCAACAGCCTGTTCATGCGCTCCCCGCACGTGCTTCAGATGATCATGGACTCGCTCCGCTACTGGGTCATCGAGATGCACGTGGACGGCTTCCGGTTCGACCTGGCGGCGACGCTGGCGAGGGAGCTGCACGAGGTGGACCGGCTGAGCGCCTTCTTCGACCTGGTCCAGCAGGACCCGGTGCTGTCGCAGGTCAAGCTGATAGCCGAGCCGTGGGACGTCGGCCCCGGCGGCTACCAGGTGGGCAACTTCCCCGCCCGGTGGACCGAGTGGAACGGCATGTACCGCGACACGATCCGCGACCTGTGGCGGGGCGAGCCGGCCTCGCTCCCGGAGTTCGCCTCCCGGCTGACCGGCTCCAGCGACCTCTACCAGGACGACAGCCGCCGCCCGGCCGCCTCGATCAACTTCGTCACCTGCCACGACGGCTTCACCCTCCAGGACCTCGTCTCCTACAACGGCAAGCACAACGAGGCCAACGGCGAGCACAACCGGGACGGCACCGACGACAACCGCTCCTGGAACTGCGGGGCGGAGGGGCCCGCCTCGCTCGCGATCGAGTCGCTGCGCGAGCAGCAGAAGCGCAACTTCCTGACCACCCTGTTCCTGTCCCAGGGCGTGCCGATGATCTCCCACGGCGACGAGCTGGGACGCACCCAGCAGGGCAACAACAACGTCTACTGCCAGGACAACGAGCTGAGCTGGGTGGACTGGTCCGACGTCCGGGAGAACTGGCTGCTGCTGGAGTTCACCCGGCGGCTGGCCAAGCTCCGTTCCGACCACCCGGTCTTCCGGCGGCGCCGGTTCTTCTACGGCCGGCCGGTGCGGGGCTCGGAGGACAACCTCAGCGACATCGCCTGGTTCACCCCGCAGGGGGAGAAGATGACCGACGCCGACTGGAACGTGGGCTACGCCAAGTCGCTGGCCGTCTTCCTGAACGGCGACGCCATCACCGAGCCGGACCGCCGGGGACGGCAGATCACCGACGACTCGTTCCTGCTGCTGTTCAACGCCCACCACGACGTCATCAAATTCACGATTCCCAAGGACTACGGCGAGATGTGGCTGACGGAGATCGACACGGCGATGCCGATCACAGTGGACACCCGGATCTGCCGGGCGGGTGAGGACGTGCCGGTGGTCGGCAGGTCGGTAAGGGTGTTGCGGCGTGTCTGAGCGATTCGTGGATCCGATCTCGACCTACCGGATCCAGCTGACTCCCGACTTCGGCTTCGCCGAGGTGGCCGCGCTCGCCCCCTACCTGAAGGACCTGGGGATCAGCCACGTCTACCTGTCGCCGATCCTGCAGGCGGTGCCGGAGTCGCGGCACGGCTACGACGTGACCGACCACTCCCGGATCCGCGCGGAGTTCGGCGGCGTCGAGGGCCTGCGGGCACTGTCGGCGACGCTGGCCGAGCACGGGCTGGGGATCGTCGTGGACATCGTGCCCAACCACATGACGGTCCCGGTGCCCGAGTCCGGCAACGCGCCGCTGTGGTCGGTCCTCAAGGACGGGCAGGCGTCGCCGTACGCGCCGTGGTTCGACATCGAGTGGACCGGCGGCAAGGTGAGCATGCCGGTGCTCGGCGACGACACCGAGCCGGTGGTGGACGGCGACGTGCTGCGCTACCACGACCACGAGTTCCCCTTTCCCGACACCTGCTACCGGCTGGTCGACTGGCGCGAGGGCCCCGGCTACCGGCGTTTCTTCGACGTGTCCTCCCTGATCGGGCTGCGGGTGGAAGACCCGGAGGTGTTCGACGCCACCCACGAGGTGATCCTGGGGTTGATCGAGGAGGGGGTCGTGCACGGCCTGCGGGTCGACCACCCCGACGGGCTGGCCGAGCCGCGCGGCTACCTGTCCCGGCTCCGCGAGGCCTCGGGCGTGTGGACCGTGGCGGAGAAGATCCTCGTCGGCTCCGAGCAGCTGCCCGCCGACTGGGACTGCGACGGCACCACCGGCTACGAGGTGCTCAACCGGATCACCCGGCTGTTCGTGGACCCCGCCGGGGGCAAGCCGCTGCTGGAGCTGTTCGTCACCCGGACCGGGATGCCGTCCGACTACGCCACGGTGGTGCGCCAGTCCAAGCGGGAGGTCCTCGACCTGTTCTTCAGCGCCGAGGTCGACCGGCTGAACGCCGTCGTCGGCTCCGACCGCGAGACGCTGGTGGAGCTGCTCGCCGCGATGCCGGTCTACCGGGCCTACGCGGTGCCGGGAGAGCCGGTGCCCGAGATCTCGGCCTCGATCGTCGAGGCGGCCGGGCGGGTCGCCGCGGCCCGGCTGCCCGAGGGCGCCCCGGTCGCGGAGGTCGTCGACCGGGTGCTGCGCGGCCCGGCGGAGGCCGTCACCCGGTTCCAGCAGACCTGCGGGCCGGTGATGGCCAAGGGGGTGGAGGACACCGCGCTCTACCGGTGGTATCCGCTGGCGTGCCTGAACGAGGTGGGCGGGGAGCCGGACCACTTCGAGGGGACACCGGGCGAGTTCCACACGTTCGCCCGGGAGATGTCGCCGACCGCGATGACGACGCTGTCCACCCACGACACCAAGCGCTCCGAGGACGTCCGCGCCCGGCTGGCCGTGCTGTCGGAGCTGCCCGGGGAGTGGGCGGCGGCGGTGGGGGAGTGGTCCTCGAAGGTCTCCTTCGACCCGGCGCTCGACTACCTGGCCTGGCAGAACCTGATGGCCGCCTGGCCCATCGGCCCGGACAGGTTCTTCGACTACCTGTTCAAGGCGGCGCGCGAGGCCAAGACCTCGATCTCCTGGGCCGCCCCCGACCCCGCCTACGAGGCCGGCATCCGCGACTTCGTCAGCCGGGCGATCGACGAGTGCGGCGCCTCGGTCGCGGAGTTCGCCGCCGGGATCGAGCCCTACGCCCGGTCCAACTCGCTGGGCCAGAAGCTCGTCCAGCTCATGCTGCCGGGCGTGCCCGACCTCTACTGGGGCAACGAGATCACCGACTTCTCCCTGGTGGACCCGGACAACCGCCGCCCGGTCGACTTCCCGCTCCGCCGCGGGATGCTCGCCGGGGAGGGCGGATCCCCGTGGGACGAGGCCAAGCTGCTGGTCACCGTCCAGGCGCTGAACCTGCGGCGGCGGCTCGACCCGGCCGCGCCGTACGTCCCGCTGGAGGCGGGCGAGCACGTGATCGCCTTCGCCCGCGGGGAGCGGGCAGTGACGGTGGCCACCCGGCTGCCGGCCGGGCTGGCGCGGCGCGGCGGCTGGGGGAGCGAGACGATCACGCTTCCGCACGGCGCCTGGCGCGACCTGCTGACCGGCGCCGAGCATACCGGCCGGATCCCGCTGGCCCACCTGCTGTCGACCTACCCCGTCGCGCTTCTGGAAAGGGAGTAGCCCATGTTCGAGGTCTGGGCGCCGCAGGCGACGGCGGTCGATGTGGAGATCGGGGAGATCCGCCATCCGATGGCCGCCGGGACGGGCGGCTGGTGGTCGGCGGAGGTGCCGGGGGCAGGTCACGGGACCGACTACAGGTTCCGGGTGGACGGCGGCGAGCCGCTGCCGGACCCCCGGACCCGGTGGCAGCCCGAGGGGATCTTCGGGCCGAGCCGGGTCTACGAGCACGACCGGTACGTCTGGGGTGACGGGCTGTGGCGCGGGCGCGACCTGCCGGGGTCGGTGATCTACGAGCTGCACGTCGGCACCTTCACCCCCGCCGGGACCTTCGACGCGGCGATCGGGAAGCTTGAGCACCTCGCCGGGCTCGGCGTCGACTTCGTCGAGGTCATGCCGGTGCCGCCGGTGCCGGGGGAGCGCAACTGGGGCTACGACGGGGTGGACCTGTGGGCCGTCACCGAGAACTACGACGGCCCCGACGGTCTCAAGCGCTTCGTGGACGCCTGCCACCGGCAGGGCATCGGCGTCATCCTCGACGTCGTCTACAACCATCTCGGCCCGTCGGGGAACTTCCTGGCCCCGTTCGGCCCCTACTTCCACTCCAGCGCCTCCTCCTTCTGGGGGCAGGCGGTCAACCTGGACGGCCCCGGCTCCGACGAGGTGCGCCGCTACTTCATCGGCAACGCGCTGCAGTGGCTGCGCGACTACCACATCGACGGCCTGCGGCTGGACGCCGTGCACGCGCTGCACGACAGGCGGGCCGTGCACCTGCTGGAGGAGATGGCCGCGGAGGTGGAGGCGCTGTCGGCGGCCGTGGGCAGGCCGCTGACGCTCATCGCCGAGTCCGACCTCAACGACCCCCGGCTGGTGACCCCGCGCGAGGCCGGCGGGTACGGCCTGGCCGCGGCCTGGAACGACGACGTCCACCACGCCCTGCACGTGGCGGTGACCGGGGAGCGGCACGGCTACTACGACGACTTCGCCGGAGCGCTGCCCAAGGTCCTCGCCTCGGCCTACTACCACGACGGCACCTACTCGGCCTTCCGGGGGCGCTCCCACGGCCGTCCGGCCCGTCACGTGCCCGGCTACCGGTTCGTCTGCGCCGCGCAGAACCACGACCAGATCGGCAACCGTGCTGAGGGCGACCGGATGGCGCCGGAGGCGCTGCGGCTGGCCGCCGGGCTGCTGCTCACCTCGCCGTTCACCCCCATGCTGTTCATGGGGGAGGAGTGGGGAGCGCGCACGCCGTTCCTGTTCTTCACCGACCACGTCGAGCCGCAGCTCCGCGAGGGCGAGGCGGACCGGCGGCGGCGGGAGTTCGTCGGCTTCGGCTACGACGACTGGGCCGAGAAGGCGCCGGACCCGGGGGAGGAGCTGACGTTCCTGCGCTCCAAGCTCGACTGGAGCGAGCTCGACGACGACGCCCACCGGGTCCATCTCGACTGGTACCGGGCCCTGATCGCGCTGCGCCGCGCGCATCCGGACCTGTCGGACCCGAGGCTCGACCGGGTCCGGGCCGAGCACGACGGCTCCTGGCTGGTGGTCCACCGGGGGGCGTTCCGGGTGGCCGTCAACTTCGGCGCCACGCCGGTCTCCCTCGACCTCACGGCCCCGGCCCAGGTCGTGCTCGCCTCCGACCCCGGCGTCCACCTGGACTCCGGCCTCACCCTCCCGGCCCGTTCCCTGGCGGTGCTCCGCCTCGCCGGGACCTGATCAGTCCCGGCCGTCCGGCCCGGAGCCGCGCTCGGCGTCGATCGCACCGAGTTCGGCCCGGATCGCGGCCTCCCTCCTGGCGTCCAGGATTCCGGCCCGGCGGGAGGCGGCCGTCATGTGCTCCCGGACCTTGAGCTCGGCCTGGTGGGCGTGGACCTCGTCGGCGTCCCGCCGCACGCGCTTGCCGCGGTCCAGGTCGACCGTGTGGGCCTCCTCCCGGTCGGAGAGCTGCTCGGCCAGCCGCCGGTCGTAGGAGGTGGGCCGGCTCAGCAGCTTGGTCAGCACCGGGGAGCAGTCGATCAGCAGGAACAGCAGCGTCAGGAAGGTGTGGGCGAGCAGGATCGAGTCCTTCTCGGCGGAGAGCGCCGCCAGCGTCTCCATCCGCTCCAGCAGCCCGGGACTGTCCGGGCGCGCCTCGTCCTGTCTGCGCACCTCGCTGTCGATCGCCTCGGCGACCTGCGCCTCGTACTTCATGCCGGAGACCCGCTCGGTGCCGGAGAGCTCGATGATCTGAGCGTCCAGGCCGGCCATGCCCGTGGAGAGCTGCCCGATGTTGCTGGTGTTCCGGTAGTCGTTCACGTCGGCGCGGAGCCTCTGGCAGTTCACCCCCTCGCCCGCCCGGCCGGTCCGCCCGGCACCGGAGGTGCCGTTGCACTCCAGGTCGGCGGCGCGCTGCTTGCGGGCCAGGATCCGCTGCTTGGCGTTGAACTCCCTGGAGAGCTTCGCGCGGGTCGCCTCCAGCGCCTTGCGCGCATCCGTGTCGTTGGGCTTGGGCAGGTTGAGCCTGAACTCCCGGCACTTCACCGGGTCGGCGGCGGGCTCTCCGGCCTTCGGGTAGCAGGAGGCGTAGTCGCTGCGCAGGGTCTTGTCGGCCTCCTGGTAGTCCTGCTCGATCCGCTGCAGGATCGCCGACTCGAAGATCCTGATCGTCAGCGGCTCGGCGATGATCACACCGACCACCACGGCGATCAGCAGGCGGGGCAGCAGCATTCTCCGGCGCCCCCGGCCGATCACGCCGTTGGTGCTGATGACCAGCCAGCTGTCGAGGATCCCGATGAGCACGCCCCAGATGAGGGCGATCAGGACCACCACCGGCCATGGCGCGTCGAAGACCGACCGGAGCGCGTAGCCCATCGACATCGCCGCCATCACCGCGGTGGCCACCACCAGCGCGCCCTGGCGGGTGTAGCGGGGCCGCTCCTCCGGCACCCGGGTGAGCAGCACCTCGTCGATCCCGACGACGGAGCGGAGCAGGCGGCCGGGGCTCCACGCGCTCCGCGGGCGGTAGCCGTCCCGCGGGTCCCGCGGAGGCGTCTCGTCGGCCGGCCCGGTGGTCTGGCCCACCGTCTCAATCGCCAATGTCTTCCTCCTTCAGCCGGGCGGGACGGTCGTTCTCCGCGTACCGGCGCTCCTGCGGGGCGGGGGGGTCCTGGAGCGCGGGCCGGGCGTCGTCGCGGGTGATCTCCGTGCGCCTCTCGTGCTGCAGGGGACGCCTGCGGCTGGTGAGCTCGTCGGCCAGTCTCTGCACATGCTCGACCATGGAGCCCTGGTCGGTGTGCCCGCGCTCGACGAGGATCCGGACGAGCTCAAGCTGGGCGGCGGCCTCCCTGTCCTCGATCTCCTCCGCGCGCCGCCGCGCCTCGGCCTCCGCCAGGATTTTCCTGTCCTCCAGCTCCTGGGCCCGGCGCCGCGCCTCGGCCTCCGCCAGGGCTTTCCTGTCCTCCAGCTCCTGGGCCCGGCGCCGTGCCTCGGCCTCCGCCCCGGCCTCGGCCGTGATCTTCCTGTCCTCGATCTCCTGCGCCCGCTGCCTGGCCTCGGCCTGCAGCCTCCGGTCCCACTGGAGCCCGTCGCGGTTGTCGTCGCGCTCCCACCCGGCCCGGGTGACCTCCCAGTCCCGGCCCCACTGGCTCTGCTCCCGTTCCGTCTCGCGCCTCCACCGGAGATCCTTTTCTTCCTTCTCCCGCCGCAGCCGTTCGCGCTCGTCGGAGCGGGCAAGGTGATCGCCGGCGCTCAGGCCGCCCTGGACCCGGGTCATCGCCTCGATCTTGTCGGGGTCGGTGCCCACGGCCTCGTGCAGGCGCAGGCCCTCGTCGATGTCGAAGGTGCGCTGCCGGTAGTCGCGCCGCCGCTTCTCCTCGGCCTCGTCGTACTGCATCTTCCAGCCGAACTCCCGCTCGACGATCTGCCGTTCCTGGTCGAAGGCGGTCTTCTGCCGGTGCAGCCGTTCCTGGAGTTCGATCCGCTGCGTCTCCAGCTCCTGCTGGAGCCTCTCGATGTGGGACTGGGCCGCGATGTTCTCCTCTTCGAGGGCGCGCTCCTTCTCCCGCTGCCTGCGGAGGCTCTCGTCCCGGCGCTGCTCCTCCATGATCTCGGCGGGGGTGAGCACCTCCACCGCCGTCAGCTCGACCATCATGCCCGTGAAGACCGGCGGCCTGGTCCTGGCGTAGGTGTCCAGCGCCGACCTGAACCGCCGGTGCGCCTCCCGGACCGCCTCGATGCCGTACTCCATGCCGAGGTGCTGGATCCCGTCGCAGCTCTTGACGTAGGTGAGCAGGGCCTCCCGGATGTCCCGGCGGCCGCCCTCGGCGATCCGCAGCGGGTCGCGGACGGTGCACGCGAACGTCGCCCTCAGCGTGAAGTCCTGCAGGCCGCCTTCCGAGGGCACCTGCATCTCCAGGATGACGGGCCGCTCCCTGGTCATGTCGACGACGCAGTAGCTCGTGGCGGCCGCCAGGTCCTGGTCGCGGTCCTTGGGGGTGCCGTCGTCGGCGCGTACGAGCCTCCTGCCGACCCGCAGGACGACGACCTCGTGCGGGAGGGGGTAGGGCACGGCGCCCGCCTTGCGCTGGACCGGGCCCCTTCTCCAGAACCGGCCGCGGCCGGCGCCGGGCGCGAGCGTGTCCAGAGCGGTGATCGGATAGCCGGCCTGCTCCGGAGGGGACGGCGACGGTTCGGTGACGATCGGCTGGGTCATCGGCTCTCCACGGGGTGCGGTCGGGAGTTCGGCGTGAAGATCGAAAGCAGGATGCTGAGGAGCAGCCGGCCGCTGCTCTGCGGATCCCTGCGGCGGTTCACGTAGCGCTCGAACTCGCTTCTGAACGGTCCGTGCTCATGGTCCGGAAGGCTGGCGGCCAGGGCCTCGGCCAGCGGGCGCAGGCGCTCCTCCGGCGACGGACTGAGAACGCTCATGGCATGCAGGACGTCGTAAAGGGCTTCGAAGGCGGCGGCGCGGGCCGGCCGGTTGACGATGGCGGTGCTCCAGATCTTCGCGAACGGTCCCAGGAGCGTGCCGGGCATCAGCAGGTGGCGGGCGGCGGCCGGATGCCCCGTCGTCCCGTCCCTGATCGAGAGTACGGCGAGGGCCACGTTCAGCGTGCGCAGCAGCTGGGGGCTGCCGGGACGCGGATGCTGTCTCAGCCGCATCTCCAGGTCGTCCAGCACCACCCTGGCATCGCGGGCCGCGCCCGACACGAGCGTGGCGTAGAGCCGGGCCACCGCCTCCCGCCCCTCGTAGGGCGGCCCGTTCTCCATGAGGTGCCACAGCTGGCTCAGGGCCTCGGCGGGGTAACGTACCCCGAGCTCCCCGCAGAAGGCCTCGGCGGCCGCCAGCCTGCGCAGGGCGATCCCGCTCCGGGACCACCGGATCGCCGTGCGCAGGGCCAGGGGCGCGGTCGTGTCCTCCACGCACATGCACCACAGGACGTAGATGGCCGTGTCCCAGGAGCGCGGGCCGTACTCGCCGGCCGACCAGGGCTGCAGGAACACCTCGCGTACGGCGTCGAAGGAGTCGTGCCCGCACAGCAGCGCCAGCCCGGCCGCGATCTGGAGGCGCGTCTCGGGCCCCGAGGCCTGGACGGTCTCCAGCAGCCAGGCGAAGACCGGGGCCCAGAAGCGGTCGTCGAACTGCGCGCACAGCTCGGCGGCGACGTGCCTGCGGTGGCCGTACTCCCGGAAGACCAGGCAGCGCCGCGGCGGGCCGGGGATGTCGACGTCCATCTCGGTCACCAGATACTCGATCTTGATGAGCGAGTCGCCGTCGCGCCGCGGGCGACGGGCGGCGAGGACGCCGGCGCGGACGGCCGGCGCCTCCGGCTCCTCGGCGACGGGGGCCGTCCGTTCCCTGAGCCGGGCCAGATGGGCCTCGAAACGGCGCTCGGGCATGCCGACCATGAAGAGCAGCGCGGTGACCTCCAGGATCTCGTCGTCGGTCCGCCTGCCGTCCTCGAACCAGGCCACCACCCGGCCGGTCAGGTCAAGGCCGCCGCGCGCCTCCTCCAGGGACGTGCCCCCCGCCAGCTGTACGGCGAACCGCACCACGTCGCCGAGGTCGTGGGCGGAGGTGATCTCCTGTGTGGCGGCGGTGACCCGCGCGGGGTCGACGCCGTGCGCGAGAAGGACGTCCCGGTGAGCGGGCTGGCTCCAGCCGATGTGCGGTATGGCCCCGGACCGCGTGTCGGTGAGGGGCGTCACGACCGTGAGGACCAGGTAGGCCCCCGCCTCCTGCACCCGCCGCGCGATCTCGCCCAGCGTGAAGTCCGCCAGTTCGGTCTGCTCGCCGGAGCTCACCAGCCCGCAGGCCAGGTAGCCGGCGCCCTCGGTGTAGTCGCGTTCGGCGAGCCAGCCGAGCGGATCCGCCGGTGACAGCGTCACCAGCGGGCCGCCGGCGACCGTGTGGAGCAGGTTGATGGCGGAGGTGCGCTTGCCCAGGCCCGCGGCGCCGTACAGCGCGACCACGTGGTTGCCGCGCAGCTCGGACAGGGCGTGCGCGTGCGGTGCCGGTGGCGCGTAGCGGTGCACGGCGGAGTCGATGTCGGCGGGTGAGACCTTGCCCGAGGCGCGGCGGCTCTGCGTCCGGGCGCCGTCACCGGAGATCCCGACGGTGCCGCCGTGGGTGTGGACGCTTCCCAGGAAGGTCTGGAACACCGTCTGGTCGATCCGGCCCTCCGGCGCCGGACGGGCGGCCCCGCCTCCGGCCCCGCCGTCCGGTTCTCCGTCCTCCGGGCCGGCGCCGGGCGCTCCTCCGTCCGGCGGGGCGTCGGAGGCGGGCGCTCCGCTGTCGGCTGCTCTGTCGTCCGGCCCCTCGTCTTCGGGGGCGGATGGATCCGGTGTGCTCAAGACATCCTCAGGCTGTCCGGGGCGGACATGTTCGTCGTTCTCAGGGACATTCCTGGGAACGGTGGAGAAAGTCAGCCGTTCGAGATTCCGATGGTGCCGCCCTGGGTGTGGACGGTGCCGTAGAACGTGTTGACGACGACCGGGGACGCCTGGGCCTCCTCGTGAGGCCGCGCGGCGGCCTGTCCCGGCGGGCCGCCGTGTCCCCGGGAGCCGCGTTCCGGGGAGCCATGAGGGGAGAGGCCGCCGCGGGGAACGTGGATCCATGCCCGCGCGGTGAGCTCCTTGACCTGGACGGTCACCTCGTGGAAGTCGTCGTCGCGCCAGGTGGTGAGACGGCCGGCGATGGTGCCGCGGTAGATCTCGTCGGAGACGATGAGCGCGAGGTCGGCCGGCTCGGCGGCGGCGATCGCCTCGCGGAGCGGGGCGCAGTCCACCATCCTGCCGACGGCGACCGCCGCCGCTCCGGCGATGCCGTTGTCGGCCGGGCTGATCACACCGACGTGGATGGCGACGCGCAGCCTTATCCGGGTGGACGGCAGGACCCCCGCGTTGTGGTGGCCGAGCGCGCTGTCGAGCTGGCGCACGAAGTCGTCCACGACCCTCTGCTCGGGTTCGCGGCCGGGGAGGATGGCGAACTCGCCGTCACCGGAGCTCTGGGTGAACCACTTCTTCCTGTTCAGCCCGGCGTTTTCGGCGGCCTCGTCCAGCAGGTGGATGAAGTTCCGCTGAGCGGCGCGCTGGTCCCGGTCGTCACGCGTCCCGTAACTGACGATGTCGGTCTTGATAAGCAGCCGACGTCTGTGGTTTTTCGACAAATCGGATGCCCCTCCTGAGGGGAATCATGGAGTTGAAGGGAGTAGTTTGCCATATTCGATGGTGGAAGAAACCGTTCTCGTACGGAATTGTGGGTCACCATCGGATGCCGCTTGCGGTTCAGCCCTCAGGGTGTTTTTGACGCATATCTTCATATTTGCGAAGTGCGTCAAGGTTGAGAACGGTCACTCCCCGGTATCCTCCGCGGATCAGCCCCTGTGCCTTCAGCCGGGCCACCGCCTTGCCGATCGCGTCCGGGCCGGCGGCTATGAGCCGTCCCAGCTCGGCCTGGGACATGGGGACCCCCAGCAGGTGGCCGTCCCGGTCGCGGGAGCCGTGACGGTCGACCAGCTCCACCAGCACCCGGGCGAGGCGCTCGGCCACGGTGCCCTCGGCGAGGTCCAGCCGGCGGCGGTTGGCCCAGTCGAGCCGCTGGGCCACCATCCGGGCGATCGCGCGTCCGGCGGAGGGGTGGCGGTCCATGAAGGCGGCGAACCGCTCCTCCGAGAGGACGTGAACCAGGCTGTAGGAGCAGACGGTGACGGTGGCCGTACGGGGTTCGTCGCGCAGCGCCGCGAGTTCGCCGACGAGCTCGCCGGAGAGGCGGATGCCGAGCAGCGCCTCGGTGCCGGACTCCGAGGCCAGGGTGACCTTCGCGCATGCCGGCCGGTCCGGGCCGGCCGCCTCGAGGAGATAGACCCGGCGGTCGCCGCGCTCCCCCTGGCGGATCAGGACCGTGTCCGGAGCGCACCGCCGTACGGTGCCGAGAGCGAGGAGCGCCTTGCCGGCCGCGGCGTCCAGGTCCGTCATCAGCGTGTTCGGCGCCCAGTGCCCGGGAGCGTGGCCTGTGGACGCGCTCTGGTGCACGCGACCTCCTCCCGGGAGTTCCTGTCGAGTCATGCCGCAGGGGGAATCTAGCGGTGGACGCGCCCCGGCGGAAGCCGGGCGGGTGCCGGAGGGAGAGCGGGCTCCCCGTCGCCGGTACGGGACAGGGGGCCCGGGGTCACCGGTGCGGGGGGTGCGGGCTCACCGGTATGGGCTCACCGGTATGGGCTCACTGGTATGGGCTCACCGGTATGGGCTCACTGGTACTGGGAGAGGATCCCGGCGGCGGCGACCAGCCCCGCGCCCGCCGTCGCCGTGTAGAAGGACTGCTGAACGCGCCGGTGTTTCACCCAGGCGATCCGGCTCATGTTCACTATCTGGCGGCACAGGTTCGGCAGCGGATCGGTCCTGCTCAGCTCGTTCACCAGATCTCCCGGCTGCCAGTGCTGCAGATGGCCGAAGTAGATGAAGTTCCTCTCGGCCTCCGCTTTCACGTATCCGGTCCGTATCCGGGGCGCGACCACGGATATCGACATGAGGACGGAGAGCGCGAGGGCGGCCACTCCCAGCCAGAAGGGAACGGCCGTCCACCATTCGTGCAGATTGGAGAACCTCCGTCCCGCTCCGGAAAGGCCGAGGATGGTGGCGAGCACTATCGATTCCATCGTCAGGGCGAAAGACGCCTTGCTGTCGACTTTTCCGGTCCAGTCACTGAGGGACTGGTGAATCTTCCAGGCGTTCTCTACGGGATCGTGTTTGGCCATGCTCTCCGCGCCCCTCCTGAATGTGCACGACGGAGTTCTGATCTTCGATCCCGCGGCCCGTGTGTTCAAGCGGTGGGAGCCCGTTCCCGTGGCCGCCCCGCATCGATATGGCCGCGTTCCGGAGGGACGAGGCGCGGAGAGAGGCGCGGAGAAGGGGGAGGCAAGGAGGGGCAGGAGGGGAGGAGGGGAGGAGGGAAGGAGGGGCAGGAGGGGAGGAGGGCAGGCGGGGCAGGCGGGGAGGGCGGGCGCGGCGCCGGGGCCGGAGGCCTAAACGGGGACGTGGTTGCGGAGGCGGAGCTCCTCCGGATACGGCGAGAAGTACGTCTGGTCCCGGAGATACTCCGCGGACTCGCCCCGCGCGTGGTGCCGGAGCAGGGTGACCGGGACGCTGAGCGCCACCTGGCCGGCCTGGTAGGAGGCGATGACCTCGGCCAGATCGGCCCGCTGGGTCCGGTCCAGCGACTCGCTCACCATGCCCATGCAGTGCTGGAGCACGTTGACGTGGCGGCCGATGCCGGCCTTCCTGGCGAAGGCCCCGCCGAACACGTGGACGTAGTCGGCGCCCAGCTCCTCGCGGGCGCGCAGGCCCGCCCGGGCCACCACCCGGCCGGCCTCGCGGTAGAGGGCGGGGTCGTGGGCCAGCATCTGCATCTTGTGCCGGGAGTGGAAGGCGACCAGGTCGCGTGCGTGCCAGTCGCTCTCCATCAGCGCGCGCAGCCGGGCGTGCGCGAAGATCCGCTCCACGAAGGTCTCGCGGAGCAGCGCGTCGTTCAGCCGTCCCTCGTCCTCCACCGGCAGCAGCGGGTGCGCGTCGAGGATCCGGCCCGCGAACACGCCCCTGCCCCTGCGGTCCACAGCCATGTCGCCCGCGTAGACCGGGATGCCGTGGATCCCGCAGCTGGGGCTCCTGGACTTGAAGACGTAGCCGTCCACGTCGAGGGTGCGCGCCCGCCCGGCGGCCAGGGAGGTCATCTCGCCGGTGAGGTCCACCCCGGTCTTCCTGGTGACCAGCCGCGGTCCTTCCGGAGAGCGTTCGAGGCGGAGGGTCTCGCGCGGGGTGCCGAGGCCGATCTCCATCTCCGGGCAGATGCGCACCCAGTCGACGTAGGGGTCCAGCTCCCCGCTGAGGAACCTGTCGCGGCTGTGGCCGCCGTTGAAGCGCACCGGCTCGCCCATCAGGCAGCTCGACACGGCGACCCTGGGCCGGACGTGGCCGCCGGCCTGGCCGCTCATGCCGCGACCGGGGTGAGGATGTCCGACAGGCGGCGCAGGCCGCGGGCCGTACGGGCCTTGACGGTGCCCAGCGGCACGCTCAGCTTCTCGGCGATCTCCCGCTGGGTCAGCTCGCCGTAGTAGGCCAGCTCGATGGCCTGGCGCTGGGGGGCGGGGAGCTCCGCCAGCGCCCGCTGGACCTGGTCGCGCTCGGCCAGGCCGTCTCCGTGGGTCCGGCCGTCCGCGCCGGCCGGATCGGCCACCACGTCCAGCGGCACCGTCTGCGGCGTGCGCGCCCGCAGGTGGTCCACCGCCCGGTTGTGCGCGATGCCGATCAGCCACGCCGGGAGGCTGCGCGCCGGGTCGAAGCGGTGCCGGGAACGCCACACCTCGGCGAACACGACCTGCTGCAGGTCCTCGATCTCCTGCGGGGGGACGAACCGCCGCAGGTAGGAGCGGACCAGAGATCCATGGGCGTGGAAACAGTCGGCCAGCGCCGCGTCGTCGCCGCCGGCGAGCCGGATGTTCAGGTTGTCTTCCATGGTGGCTCCCCTTGCCGAGAAAACCTATTCAAAACTTATTCATACTCGCCCGCCCTGTTGATCGCAACTCTGGGTATGGGCCCGTGGTGTCCGAGAGGGTGGGGCGGCCGGCGGCCGGCGGGCGGGGATGGGGATGCGGTGCGGCTGTGTGGGTCGGCGTGTCCGCGAGATCCGATGCGGCTGGGGGCGTGTCCGCGAGATCCGGTGCGGCTGTGGTGGGGGAGGCGTGTCCGCGAGATTTGCTGGCGCGGAGGGGTCAGTGCAGCGCGGCGCTGATCCGGGTGAGGGCGTCACGGAAGGAGGTGACGTGCGGAACCGACGGCGGGAGCCCCTCCCACCAGCCGCCGCCGCCGGCGATGACGCGGCTCGCCGGGCGCAGCAGGGGCAGCGAGGCCAGCGGTGCGGGGTCGCCGGTCGCGGAGATCTGGGACCAGACGAAGACCGCCGCCGGGCCGAGGCGGCGCATCGCGTCGGCCAGGGCCGGATAGGGGGTCCGCGCGCCGAGCACCCGCGTCTCCACGTGGTGGTCGGTGGTCAGCACGGCGGCGAGGGCGTAGACCGGCAGGCTGTGCTGCTCGTCCTCGGCGCAGGCCAGCAGCACCGGCCGCTCGTTGACCGGACGGGCCGGGCGCTCGACGAGCCGGGTCAGGGCGGCCAGCACCCGGTCGGAGAACAGGTGCTCGACCTCGATGCTCGCGCCGGTCTCGGCCTGGCGCCGGCAGATCGTCTCGAAAACCGGAAGCACCAGATTTTCCCAGGTCCACATGACCCCGTGCCTGGCCAGCGCCGCGCCGATCCAGTCGGCCACGGCCTGGCTGTCCAGCGCGACCGCCGCCCGCGCCAGCATCGCCGCAGTCGGGATCTCCGGCCGCGTCTCGGCAGGGGCGGGCGGGAACGTCTCCCGGCCGGGATCCGGCGGGAAGGGCGGGAGCGCGTGCCGGTCCGTACGGCCGGGCGGGACGGGCATCGGCCCGCCACCCGCACGTTCCGCCACCCGGTCCGTGCGGCCGGGCGGGACGGACGCCGGCGCGCCGGCGCGCCCCTCCACGGGGACGACCGCGGCCCGCAGGACCTCCCGCGCCGCGTCGGCGGCCGGCATCCCGGCCCTGATCAGCCGGTTCATCTCCTCAAGCCGCCGCAGGTCGCCCGCGTCGTAGCGGCGGTGCCCGCCCGGGCTGCGGCGGCTCGGCCCGATCCCGTAGCGCAGGTTCCAGGTGCGCAGGGTGGGGGCGGGCACGCCGAGCCGCCGGGCGACGGCCCCTATGCCGTAACCCGGCTCCTCCTCTGCGGTCACCTGACCCCGCTCGTCCATCCTCGGCTCACCCCATGCCCACGATCGCCCTACCAGCCTGCCAGGCAGTACGGGTGGTTCCTCCCTCTGAACCCTTCTTTCGGGCGGCGGGTGCCGGCGGATGCAACCGCCGGCGCCGCGATCTCGAACCACCCGGTGATGGATACCGTCATTGTGCTGTTCAATCGCGATCTCCGGGTGCACGACCACCCGGCGCTGGCAGCCGCGTGCGCGGACGCGTGGCGCGTGGTGCCCCTGTTCGTGATCGACCCCGGCGTGCCCGGGGGGCACCGGGCCGGCTTCCTGGCCGAGTCCCTCGACGACCTGCGCGGGTCGCTCCGGGAGCGGGGCGGTGACCTGGTGGTGCGCCAGGGTGACCCGGTGGCCGAGACGCTCCGGCTCGCCCGCGAGCTCCCGGCCCAGGCCGTCTACGTCAGCGCCGACGTCAGCGCGCTCGCGCAGCGCAGGGAGCGGCGGCTCGCCGAGGAGTGCGAGCGGCACCGGATGGAGTTCCGCGCCTTCCCCGGCGTGACGATCGTGCCGCCGGACGCGCTCAGGCCCTCCGGCGGCGGCGACCACTACCGGGTCTTCACGCCCTACTGGCGGGTCTGGAGCGGGCAGCGGCGCCGGGAGGTGCTGGGAGCCCCCGCAAAAGTGCGTATCCCCGAGGGGCTGGAGGCCGGTCCGCTGCCGGTGGCCGGGCACGAGCCCCACGGGCTGTTCAGGGGCGGCGAGACGGTGGCGCGCGAGCGCATGAGGCAGTGGCTGAAATACTGCGTCGAGGACTACGCCGACGGCCACGACGACCTCGCCGGGAACCGCACCTCCAAGCTCAGTCCCTACCTTCGCTTCGGCTGCCTGTCGCCGCTGGAGCTGGAGTCGCTTTCGGAGAACGGCGACGACTTCGTCAGGCAGCTCTGCTGGCGTGACTTCTTCCACCAGGTGACGCGTGCCTTCCCGCGCATCAACCGCGACGACTACCGCCCGCAGGGGCAGGAGTGGCGCGACGACGAGGACGCGGCACAGGCCTGGAAGGAGGGCAGGACCGGGGTGCCGATCGTGGACGCGGGCATGCGGCAGTTGCTCGCCGAGGGGTGGATGCACAACCGGGCCCGCATGGTGACGTCGTCGTTCCTGGTCAGGCGGTTGCGGGTGGACTGGCGGGTGGGAGCCGAGCACTTCTTCGACCTGTTGCTCGACGGCGACGTGTCCAACAACTACGGCAACTGGCAGTGGGTGGCCGGGACCGGCAACGACACCCGGCCCAACCGGATCGTCAATCCCGTACGGCAGGCGAGACGGTTCGACCCGGAGGGCGAGTACATCCGGCGCTACCTGCCCGAGCTGGACGCCGTCCCGGTAAAGATGATCTACGAGCCGTGGCGCATGTCCACGGGGATCAGGGGCTATCCCGCCCCGCTGGTCTCGATGGACTGACGGGTCCATCCTCGGAGGGGCAGAAGGCTCCGCCTCCTCGCGCTGACAGGGGGCTGTCGCGGGGGTGCGTGTGACCCGCCGCCCACGGGAGAGATGGGCGGCGGGTCGGCCACGGCGGTGGTGCGGGATCCGCGAGTAGCGTGTGCTCCGGCCACTGCGGAGGACCTGGAGGCGCTGGAGACCGATGCGCCGGCCGGTTCCGGGGTCTGGGGAACATCGGACTGGATCGTGCGCTAAGCCATGTCCGGGCAGGTCAGCGCTGCAGGACGCCTCCTCGGGTGGTGGCTTGGAACCGCCATAGACTTGGAGACCTGGGGGGACCCGGGGACCGGACCGGGGACCGGGAAATCGCTACCCCAGGAGGACGCCATGCGGCAGACAGAACTGATCGGCGAATCGGCGGAGTACCTCGCGGCCCGCAAGGAACTGCGCTTGGCCGAGATCGACCTCATGCGCCACCGTGAGAAGGTCGCGGCCCAGCGGCGGGCACTCCCGCAGGGGCCGCCCGTCGACGACTACGTCTTCATCGAGGGCCCCGCCGACCTCGACGCGGGCGACGCGCCGATCCGCGAGGTCTCCCTCAGTGGGCTCTTCACCGCGCCGGACCGCCCGCTGATCGTCTACCACCTCATGTACGGCAAGCTGCAGACCGACCCGTGCCCCATGTGCACCCTGTGGATCGACGGCTTCAACGGCATCGCCCACCACATCACCCAGAACGCCGACTTCGCCATCGCCGCTGCCGCCGACCCGCCCGCCCTGCGGCAGCACGCCCGCAACCGCGGCTGGCACCGGCTGCGGCTGCTGAGCTGCGGCGACAGCACCTTCAAGTACGACCTCGGCAGCGAGGACAAGGACGGCGAACAGGACTCCACCATCTCCGTCTTCACCCGCGACGGCGACGGCGCGGTCCGCCACTTCTACTCCACCCACCCTCGCATGGCCGACGACATCGACCAGCGCGGCATCGACCTCCTCGCCCCCGTCTGGCACCTCCTCGACCTCACCCCTAACGGCCGGGGCGACTGGTTCCCGAGCCTCGACTACTGACCTTCGACCACCGACCCCGGCATGATCGCGCCGGCCGGCAGCACAGCCGTCAGCGCGGACACGACCGGGGCCTTCTTCGCCAGAACCAGGCCCTCCACTCGGATCGGCGTCACCAGGGGAACGGCCCCGCCCCACCTTCACCGTCCCCGCGGACGCCTCCCCAGAGGAGATTCATCGTCTGGGGATGCTGCACGCCCTGCCAGGACCGCAGGAAGAGGCCCTCCGCTCGGGTCCGTGCGACGAGCCCCAAGGTAGAACGTCTGTACAGGTCAGGTCGGACCCAGCGCGGCCGGCGCCCTGGCGCCTCGCCGGATGGGAGCTGAAAACCGTGCATAGATCCAGGTCCAGTAATCAGCCACCTCATTCAGCCCGTCACCAATACGTTGTGCTACAAATCAATTACTGAAAGCGACCCGGTGGGAACTAAGGGGTAGTCATGTCTGATGGCAACACGACACCAGGCGCAGGGCCGGCCGACGTGGGGCAGTACGAGGCTCGGCCCAACGAGGTGATCCGCGCCGCTCGCAACGCTTCACAGGCGCTCGAGTTCATCCGGACCACCGAGGGACACCTGAACGAGCTGACCAACGTCCTGCAACGGATGCGTGTCCTGTCGATCCAGAGCGCGAACGGCACCTACTCGGAGGAGGACCGCTCTGTCGTCCAGATAGAGGTCGATCAACTCACGGACGAGATCAGCCGGGTCGCCGATCAGATGAACTTCAACAAGATGCGCATGCTGACGGATGCCTCGGCCGCGGCTAACGTCCGCGCGGCCGACGAGCTGGGCATGACCCCCGCCAAGATCAATACCCCGCCTTCCCTGGCGAACGCCCAAGGGGCGTGGACGCTGCGCGTGCACGCGGGGGCGAACACCAACGAAGCGCTGGCGGTGAACATCTTCGCGGCCAATGTGGCGAACCTGTTCACCGCGGAAGGCGCCCCACTCGACAGCAAGGTGGCGCTGACCGCCAAGGGACCCGCCCCCGTCGGTGGCAAGCCCGCGAAACCGGTCAACGTCATGACAGCGAGCGACGCGAACGCCCGCATCGCCAAGATCGACATCGCGATCAAAGCGGTCACCGACCAGAAATCGGACTTGAACACCCTCCGCGATCACCTGGAAGGTCAGGCTCGGGACGCTCACTAGCCGGGCCAGAAGTGCCCAACAAGAGCCTTGGCCCCAGGGCAGGACCGCTCAGACTTGTTCATGAGCCTTCGGGCTGAAAACCCGGGCGTTCCGCGAGACGGTTCTGAGACCGGCCTGACCTGTGCAGACGTTCTACCTTGGGGGGCTCATCGCGTGGACCCGAGCGGAGGGCCGAAGACCCTGACCAGGGCCTCCGCGCGGGCCGTCGAGGCCGCCGGGTGATGTCTGAGGCCATGATCGCGGCGTTGCCTGCTGCGGCACTAGGTGCGCTTGCCGGCGTCGCGTCATGACCTCCCAGGATCGGGCCGCTGCCGCATGGGCGGCTCTCGACGAGCGGCAGCAGGCGTATACGCGGGTCATCTACGACGCCGACCAGGCCGCCGAGCAGCGGGCGAAGGCGCGCGGCTGGAAGGACATCGCCCGCCTGGTCTCCCTCCGGGAGAAGACCCCCGGTTCAGCGGGCGACTACGTCCCGCCGCCCGGCGGCCATGGCGGCGACACCATCTGCGAGTACCCGAAGCAGCCGAGCGGTCGTGAGCTCTCGCCCACCTCGGGGGAGGACAGGAGCTCTTGCGGCACGAGCTACATCCGGGTCCGCGCGTACGCCTGCAGTGCGTCGCGGACGAACGCCGCCCCCGCGGCGTCCTCGTACATGGCGGCGTAGCGGGGGTCGTCGACGAACATGTCCCCCACGCCCTTCACCATCGCGATCGAGCGTTCCCGGTCGCCGTCCGCCGTCGGCGTGCCGGGGATCTCGCTCAGCCACCGGACGTGCCGGGCGGCCAGCGTCTGGGCACGCGCCGAGGTCGGAGAGATCCCGGCCCTCGCCGCGGCGACCCAGGCGGCCACGAGGTCCTCGCTGGCCTGCTTCCAGGCCCGCTGCTGGTCAAGGGACTTGCCGTGCCACCAGTCGTTGCTCACCTGGAACGCGCGCTCGCCCCAGCGTGAGATCACCTCGTCCTTGTAGTGGTCGTTGAACCCCGCCAACATGACGTCCATCCGCGGTTCCGCCCCCGCCTGCAGGGCCTCGAGCGTGTGACGCACGGATCGGATCTGCCGTTCGACGCGGTCCCGTTCCTCTTCCAGCTCGGCGATGTGGGCGCGGAGCCCGTCGCACGTGTCCACCTCGTCGGCCAGGACCTCGGCGATGGCCGGCAAGCCCATCCCGAGCCGGCGCATGAGAAGGATCCGCTGGAGCCGGGCGACCGCGGTGGGGTCGTAGTAGCGGTATCCGTTCGCGCCGATCCGGGACGGGGCCAAGAGCCCGACGCGGTCGTAGTGACGCAGGGTGCGGCTGGTGATGCCGGCCCTCGCCGCGAGTTCCTGGATCGACCACTCCATCGTTCTCCCCTGCGTGCGCGGCCTTCCGATTCAGTCTTACTCGATCTCAGAGGGTGGCCGCGCCATATCTCAGGTGATCAGCTCTCGCTGTGGAGCGTGGCCGCGATGATCTTGGCGCTGTCGGCGTGCAGGGCCTGCGCCGCCGTCTGTCCCGTCGCCGCCAGGTAGGTGTCGACCAGCCGGTTGCCCGCGGCGTACCCGGCGCCCATCGGCAGTCCCACCGGGGTGACACCGAGGTGCTCGGCGCCGGGGTCGCCGTGCACCCAGGCAGTGAAGTTCTGCATGCCTGTCACGTCGAGCCCGGTGAGCACCTTGGCGAAGACCTCGTCGTCGTGCAGGTGCGGCACGCCGATGCGGGCGGGGCCGAGCTCGTCGCCGTAGAGCTGGCGGGCGAAGGCGTCGGCCAGGCCCTCGCCGACGATGTGCTCGCCGACCGTGACGGTCATCGGGTCCCACACGACCCCGCCCGGGCTCCACCGCAGGTTGTGGTGCAGTTCGTGCACGGCGGTGGCCTCCAGCCGCTCCACGTTCTCGGGGAAGGGCCAGAACGTGATGGCGATGTTGCCCGAGATGCCGCCGAACCCGGTCAATCCTTTGCAGGGACCCATGAAGTGCTTGTCACCCGGATCGCCGAGGACGAACAGCACGGTGATGTCCGGGGCCTCCAGCCCCGGCGTCGCCTCCAGCAGTACGGCGAGAGCGTCGTCGAGCGCGCGTTGCATCCGCTCCCAGGCGCCGGCCGCCGCCAGGGTTTCGAGCGCGTCGAGGCAACGCTCCTCGTCGCGGTCGATGGGGAACCCGGACGATTGGAGGTGTACGGCTACCAGGTCGAGCTCGCCGGGGTGGTAGCGGTACATGCCCTTGTTGGCTTCCAGCATCGAACGCAGCAGGTCAACGCGGTCCGCGACCGGAGCCCGCAGGATCTGCTTCATAGCGGAGTAGGTGTCAAGAACAGTGATGGACATGGCCCCGATGCTAGAAGTTGACGCAGCGTCAAGGTCAAACCAGCGGCGCTCTCCGCCGAGGTACGGCCGGCATGCCGTCACTCGGCCCCGTCCCGCCCTACGGGGGTGGCGTATATCGGGCGGAACGATTTGCCCTCTTCGTGCGTCGCAAATATGTGATCTCCTTCGACAGCGTGGATGACGACCTGCGCGCCGCCCGTGACCGGGTGCGACGGCTGGAACAACTGACCAGGCAGCGTCAGGCGGTGGCCGTGCAGCTCGACGAGGTCGGGCGGCTCATCGGCGACCTGGAGGCCGGGCTCGCCAAGGAGGAGCGCGACGTCTCCAGGCTGGAGGGCGGCGGCTTCGCGGCGTTCCTGGCCGGCCTCGCCGGCTCCAAGGAGGAGAAGCTCGCCAGGGAGCGGGCCGAGGCGCAGGCCCTGCGGCAGCGCCTGGACGGGCAGCGGACCCGTCTCGGATGGCTCCAGGCCGACCGGGCGGCCGTGGAGGACGGCCTGGCCGAGGTCGCCGCGGCCCGCGAGGAGTTCGCCGCGCTGCTCGAACGCAAGGAGCGGTCGCTGGTCGAGTCGGCGGACCCCCGGGGGCGCGAGCTCGCCGAGATCGGCCGGCGGCTCGCCGACACCCACGCCGACCTCCGCGAGCACGAGGAGGCCCACCTGGCCGGCGTCGCGGCCGGCCAGGCGGTCGGACAGGTCCTGCGCTGCCTCGGCGGCGCCCGCGGCGCGTCCACCTGGGACATGCTGGGCGGCGGCGGTTTCGCGGACATGGTGGAGCACGGCCACATGCGCGACGCGGACGAGGCGGCCTGGCACGCCCAGCGCGCCCTGGACGCCTTCTCCCGCGAGCTCGCCGACGTCGGGGTGCACGTCAACCCCCAGCTCCCCGAGGTGGACACCCGCTGGTTCGCCGACGTGTTCTTCGACAACATCATCACCGACGCGATCAAGCACCAGCGGATCGCCCGCACCGGCGAGGCCGTCACCGAGGTCGCCCGGTGGGTGAGCGGTACGGTCGACGACCTGGCCGCCCGGCGCGGTGAGCTGGCGCGCCACCGTGACTCCCTCGCCGCCCGCCGCGAGGACGTTCTCACCGGCTGACGAGAAGATCCGCCGGGTGGGCTGACGGGACCGGCCAACGGTGGGAAGCTCGGGACTCAAGGCATCGCACCGTCTCGATGGAGGGCAGCATGTCCACGCCCCTTGTGGTTCCGTTCCTTCGATACCAGGATGCCCCGGCCGCCATCGAGTGGCTGGGCAAGGTCTTCGGCTTCCGGCCGGTGCTCACGCTCCCCGGCGGGAAAGGCGGCGTCGGATACGCCCGGCTCGCGCTGGGCGACGCCGTGGTCATGCTGGCCTCGGTCCGCGACAGCGAGCCGTACCTGCGCAGCGCTCTGGACCTACCGGCGGTCAGCCAGGGGGTGTTCGTCGTGGTGGAGGATCTGGAGGCCCACTACGAGCAGGCCAGCGCAATGGGCGCGGAGATCGTGCTGGACATCGAGGCCACCCCCGAGGGCACCAGGGTCTACCTGGCCTTCGACCTGGAAGGTCAACTCTGGGCCTTCGGGGACGGCTTCGTCGTCAACGACTGACCTCAGTGCTTGTGGTCGTGGCCGTGCTCGTGGTCGTGGTCGTGCTCGTCTTCCTCGTCCGAGGGGCCCTCGGAGGGCTCCACGCCCAGCACGGCCTCGCGGGGCTCGATCTGCTCGACATGCTCGATCAGCCCCAGGACGTGGTCCGGCTCGATGAGCCACTGCAGCGCCGTGGCGCCGCTGTCGTCGGCGGAGACCATCTCCGCCTGCTCCCTGCGCTCGTCGTCGTCCAGGTCGGCGTCCGGGTGGTTGATCTCCTTCAGTGCGGCGGCCTGGAGTGCGCCGATGTCCTGCACCTCCACAGTCAGCTCAACCGTCAGACGCAGATAGCGTTCAGTGCCCGATTCATCACTCATGGTGGAAATCCTAGTGCCCTTGGGAGGTGAGATCGGACTAGGGGAGCTTCCACTCCACCGGCGTCGTGCCCTGCTGCTCGAGGAGCTCGTTGGCCCGGCTGAACGGGCGCGAGCCGAAGAACCCGCTCCGGGCCGACAGGGGGCTCGGGTGGGCCGACTCGATGGCCGGGACGTCGCCGAGCATCGGGCGCAGGTTGCGGGCGTCGCGGCCCCACAGGATCGCGACCAGCGGCTTGTCGCGCGCGGCGAGCGCCTTGATGGCCTGCTCGGTGACCTCCTCCCAGCCCTTGCCCCGGTGCGAGGCGGGCTTGCCCGGCACGACGGTGAGCACCCTGTTGAGCAGCAGCACGCCGTGCTCGGCCCAGGGGGTCAGGTCGCCGTTGCTCGGCATGGGCAGCCCGAGGTCCTCGGTGAGCTCCTTGTAGATGTTGCGCAGGCTCCCCGGGATGGGCCGGACGTCGGCGGCCACCGAGAAGCTCAGGCCGATCGGGTGGCCCGGCGTGGGATAGGGATCCTGGCCGACGATCAGCACCTTGACCTGGTCAAAGGGCTGCTGGAAGGCGCGGAGCACATTTGGTCCCGAAGGGAGGTACTGCCGGCCTTCGGCGACCTCCTTCCGGAGGAAGTCGCCCATGGCGGCGATCTTCTCGGCGACGGGTTCCAGGGCCGTGGCCCACCCGGCTTCCACGACTTCATTCAAAGGACGTGCGGACATGCCGAAAACCCTATCGATGTTTGAGGTCCGGTACGGCTTGCACTCGAAATCTGGGCAAGCCGTACCGGACCTGCCCCTTTATTTCACCGAGCCGGCCATCATGCCCTGCACGAAGTACCGCTGGAAGGCGAAGAACAGCGCCAGCGGGATGATCAGGGACAGGAAGGCACCCGGCGCCAGGATGTCGACGTTGGTGCCGAACTGCCGCATCTGGGACTGCAGGGCCTTGGTCATCGGCTGGTTTCCGGAGTCGGCGAAGACCAGGGCGACGAGCAGGTCGTTCCAGACCCAGAGGAACTGGAAGATGCCGAGCGAGGCGACCGCGGGCTTGGCCAGCGGGAACACCACGGTCGAGAAGATCTTCCACTCACCCGCGCCGTCCATCCGCGCCGCCTCCAGCAGCGAGCGTGGGATGCCCGCGAAGAAGTTGCGGAGCAGGAAGATGGCGAAGGGGAGGCCGAAGGCGACGTGGAAGAGCACCACGCCGGCGATGGAGCCGAAGATCCCGAGGGTGCCGTAGAGCTTGGCGATCGGGATCAGCGCGATCTGGATCGGCACGACCAGCAGGCCGACCACCACCAGGAACAGCCCGTCCCGGCCCGGGAACTCCATCCAGGCGAACGCGTAGGCCGCCATGGCCGCGATGCCGATCACCAGGAGGGTCGTGGGCACCGTGATGAACACGGTGTTCCAGAACGACGAGGTGAACCCGGTGGCCAGCAGGTCGGAGTAGCTCCTGAGGGTCAGCTCGGCCGGTTTGGTGAACGCCGTCCACCAGCCGGTGGAGTTGTTGGCCGTCTCCTCGCGGATCGAGACCACGAACAGCCCGAGGGTGGGGACCAGCCAGAACACGCCGATCAGCACCAGCGCCGCCTGGACCAGGCCGCCGCCGACCCGGTCCACGATCCGGCCGAGGGTACTCCGGGGCGGGGCGCCGAGAGTGGAGGTTGTCACTGGTTGTCCCTCCTGAACCGGCGGATGTTGATAATCATGAAGGGCAGGACGAGGATCAGCAGGAAGATGGCCAGCGCGCTGCCCAGTCCCTGGTTGCCGCCGCCGCCGAAGGAGACCCGCCACATCTCCAGCGCGATCACGTTGGCCTGCGGCTGCACCGATCCCGGCGCGATGACGAAGACTAGATCGAAGACCTTCAGGGTATTGATGATCATCGTGACGAACACGACGAGCAGCACCGGGGAGAGCAGCGGGATGGTGATCTTGCGGAACACCTGCCACTCGGTGGCGCCGTCGATGCGGGCCGCCTCCAGCGCGTCCCGCGGGATGGCCGCGAGCCCCGCCGCGATCAGGACCATGGAGAACCCGGCCCACACCCAGATGAACGCACCGATGATCGCCGGGGTGATCAGCGTCGGGCCCAGCCAGGAGACGCCGGTGAAGCCCGCCTCGAAGTTCGACTGCGGCAGCCGTACCGTGTAGTCGCCCGGAGCGAGCCCGGCGAAACGGAAGGTCCCGTCGGCCTCGGTGGTGGAGGTGGCCTTGACGGCGCCGTTCTGCACCGCCTCGACCGTCACTCCGGCCAGGGCCTTCTCGGTGCCGTCCACCTGGTTGAGCGCACCGCCGCCGCCCTGGGTGAAGTCCACCCACACGGTTCCGGCGAGTTCGCCCGGACCCGGCTGGACGGCCTTCGCCGCCGAGGCCGAGGCCAGGGTGTCGGGCTTCACGCCCACCAGCGGGATGAGCACGGCCTGCCCGGGTTTGGCGGGCTGCTTGGTCACCACCGCGCCCTGCTGGGCGGCCACCGGCGCCTGGTCGTTCTCCCTGGGGCGCGCGTCCGGGTAGCCCTGGTTGGAGCCGAAGAGACCGTCCACCGAACTGATCACGGCGTTGGCCACGCCCCGGTCCGGTGCCTGCTCGTAGACCAGGCGGAAGATGACGCCGGAGGCCATCAGGGAGACGGCCATCGGCATGAACACGATCAGCTTGAACGCGGTGGCCCAGCGGATCCGCTCGGTCAGCACCGCGAAGATCAGGCCGACCGCGGTGACCAGGGCGGGAGCCACCACGACCCAGATCAGGTTGTTCCTGATCGTGGTCAGGGTGGAGGAGTCACTGAAGATCGCCGCGTAGTTGTCCACGCCGACGAAGGTGTCGCCGGTGCCGTCGTAGAGGCTGCGGAAGATCGAGTAGATGATCGGGTAGATCACCATCGCACCGAGCAGGAGGGCTCCCGGCAGCAGGAACCAGATCGCCATGCTGGGCGGCGGCCCCAGCTTGGAGGGGCCGGCCTGCACCGCCTTCGGCGCGGGGCGGGCGGTGGCGGTGGCGGTGGCGCTCTCCGCGGGGGAGGTCTTCCCCGGCTCCGCGTCCGCGTCAGCCGGGGGTGGGGGTCCGTCGCTCAGGTCGAGGGAGGTCCCATGGGTTTCGTTCGGTCCGGAGGAGGAGCCGCGGGCGGCGTCGTCGCCGCCACGCGGATCCTGCGGGCCGTCTAACCGGTTGGTCACGGCCTCTCCCCTTTACTTCCAGGCCTTCTTGGCCTCGTCCTCAAGCTTGGACTGGATGTCCTTGATCTTGGACGGGTCGCGGACGAAGTCCTGCAGGAGCTTCCACTGACCCTTGCCGTCGGTGCCGCCGAAGGCGCTGGGCGCCAGGTCGGACATGTCGTAGCGGACGGCGTCACCGGCGGAGATGATCGTCTGGGCGAGCTTCTTGGTCAGCTCGGCCGGGTAGTTGTCCGGAGAGACGTTGCGGTTGGGGGACAGGTAGCCCGGGAGCTTCGCCCAGATCTCGCCGCCCTCCTTGGAGGCGAGGAACTCCAGCAGCGCCATCGCGCCCTTGGATTCCTTCAGCACCACCGCGATGTCGCCGCCCAGCACGACCGGCTCGGTGTCGCCGGCCTTCGGGAACGCGAAGTACTTGGCCTCCTCGCCGAGCTTCGCGCCGGACTCCTCGGCGGTGGTGGCCACGAAGTCCGCCTCGATGACCATCGCCGACTTGTCCTGGCCGTAGACCTGGGTCACGCAGGTCGGGAAGTCGGTCTGCAGGGCGCCGGAGGAGCCGCCGAGCAGGAACTCCTTCTTGCCGACGAGCTGCCCGATCTTCTCCAGCGCGGTGGTCACGCTGGCGTCGGTCCACGGGATCTCGTGCTTGGAGAGCTTGGTGTAGTTCTCCGGGCCCGCGCTGGACAGGTAGACGTTCTCGAACAGGTCGGTCAGGGTCCAGCCGGACGCGCCGCAGAGGGAGAAGGGCGGGGTGCCGGAGTCGGCGACGGCCTGGGCGGTCTTGACGAGCTCGTCCCAGGTGGTCGGCGGCTGCGCCCCGGCGTCCTGGAAGGCCTGGTCGCGGTACCAGATGAGCGACTTGTGGGCCGCCTTCACCAGCACGCCGTAGGCCTGGCCGTCGGCGGAGCCGAGCTCCTTCCAGTACGGGGTGTAGTTGTCGTCGATCTGCTTGAGCACCTCGGGGGCGAGGGGCTTGAGCGCCTTCTGGTCGGCGTACTGCTGGACCAGGCCCGGCTGGGGGAGGATCGCGATGTCCGGCGGGTTGCCGCCCTGGATGCGCGGGCCGAGGTAGGCGCCGGTGTCCTCGCCGGTGGAGGCGTAGGTGACCTTGGCGCCGGTCTTGGCCTCGAACGCCTTGAGCACTTCCTGGAAGTTGGTCTGCTCGGCGCCGGTCCACTTGGCGGCGACCTCGATGGTCACGCCCTCAAGCGTCTTGGCGGCCGGGGCGGCGGCGGAGGAGCTGCTGCTCGCGGCGGGGGAGGCGCCGGTCTCGGAGGACTGGCCGCACGCGGCGAGGGCGAGTGCCAGGCCCGCCGTCGTCACTGTCGCGATGGTTTTACGCATGCTGAACAAACCTCCTGTGCTGTCGGAGTTCCCCGATATGGCCGGGGGATGGGGGTGACAGCTCAATACGGACTGAGGATGGGGGGACATTTGACCTGGATCGAGGGTGGGGATGACCCTCGATCCGGATCGGTGGACCGGGGGCGGGGATGACCCTCGGTCTGGATCGGTTATGGGGATGACGGTCTCACCCGGGGGGATCGCCCCCGGGTCACTGAGCCCGGATGATCTCGTTGAGCTGGCCCTTCATGGAGGCGACGACGTCGTCGCCCGCCTCCGTGAAGGGTGGGGTGAGCGCGTTGGAGACCGCACTGGCGATCACCAGGCTCACCTGGTTGTAGTTGGCACTCGCCGGTCGCGGCCGCGCGGAGAGGATGCTCTGCTTGAGGACCGGCAGGTAGGGGAAACGCTTGATCAGGCCGGGGTCGTCGTACAGCTCGGCCCACACGGGCGGGAACGAGCCGTCGGCGAGCACCCGCCGCTGGTTCTCCAGGCCGGTGAAGTAGCGGATGAACTCCACCGCCGACTTCTGCCGCTTGGAGTATGCGCTGAGCGCGAGGTTGACCCCGCCCAGCGAGCTGGAACCCGGGCCGTTCAGCCCGGGGAGGCGGGTCACGCCGAACTTGTCACCGACCGCCGAGGTGGTGGCCGGGCCGTAGGCGTGTGGCCAGTTGCGGGAGAAGGCCAGCCGGCCCTCCTGGAAGGCCAGCCGTGACTCCTCCTCCTTGAAGGAGAGCGACTCCTGGGGGATCCATCCCTCCCGGAAGCCGCCGGTCAGGAAGTCCAGACCGGTCTTCGCCCTGGCCACGTCCATGGTCACCTGCGTGCCGTCCCGGCTGAGGATCTGGCCGCCCGCCGACTGCACGGCCTCGGCGAAGTTGACGGTCAGCCCCTCGTAGGCGAGGAACTGGCCGGCGTAGCCGCCGATGTCATACTTGTCGTGCAGCGTCCGGGCCTGCTCACGCAGCTCCGCCCAGGTCCTGGGCGGCTTGAAGCCCTGCTTGGCGAGCAGGTCCTTGCGGTAGTAGAGCAGTCCGGCGTTGCTGGTGTACGGCACCGCCCAGAGCTTGTCCTGGTAGACCGCCGTGTCCACGACCGGCGGAAGGAACCGGTCCAGCGGGAACGCGCCGCGCTCGAGCGGCAGGATCCAGCCGGCGTCGGCGAACTCCGCCGTCCAGACCACGTCGAGGCCGAGCACGTCGTAGCGGTCGCTTTTGGCCTGCAGGTTGGCGACCATCTGCGCGCGCTGCTCGTCGGCCGCCTCGGGGAGTTCGAGCAGGGTCACGCGTTCCCCGGGGTGGGTCTCGTTCCACCGGTCGAGCAGCGGTTGCAGATAGCCGGTCGTGTCGCGTCCGGTCACCAGGGTGAACGGACCACTCCCGCCGAACCGCTCCGTCTTCTGCGCCACCGCCGTCGAGCATCCCGCCGTGACCAGCACGGCGAGCACGACGGGGAGCAGACGGCGCATCGGTTGCCTCCAGGTTTCGGAGCGATTACATACGTGTTAGGTAGATGCATGCATGTTATGCACAGCGCTAATGTGGACGTCAACGGATAGCCACATAACGCTCACGTAACGAGCACTCCGAGGAGGTGAGGCGTGAGGCAGTCGCTGCTGGCGCTCCTCGCGAAGGAACCTGCCCACGGATATGAGCTGAAACAGGCGCTGGAACAGATATTCGGCAGTGCCTACCCGTCACCGAACATCGGGCAGATCTACGTCACGCTCAGCCGGTTGGAGAAGGACGGGCTGGTGCGCGTCGTGGACGTCGAGCAGTCCAACCGGCCGAACAAGAAGGTGTACTATCTGACCGCCGCAGGCCGGGAGGCCCTCGACGTGTGGGTGGACGACCCCACCGAGGGGCCGCGGGTCCGGGACGAGTTCTTCATGAAGCTCGTGCTGGCCCCGATGACCGGCATCGCGGATCGAATGGCGCTGATCAACCGCCAGCGCCGCCACTACCTCGCGCTCATGCGCGACCTCAACGAACTCGCTGAGCGGACCGACCAGGGGAATCGTGTCGCGCTCCTGCTGATAGAGGGGGCCATGCTGCATCTGCAGGCCGACCTCGACTGGCTCGAACGCTGTCAGGAGGACCTGTCGTGAGCCCACCCCCACCCCCCATCGTCAGCACGGTCAACCTCGTGAAGATCTACCAGAACGGCGGCGTCCCCGTGCCCGCCGTCCGGGGGGTGGACCTTCAGGTCGAGGCGGGGCAGTTCGTCGCGGTCATGGGGCCGTCAGGGTCGGGCAAGTCCACCCTGGTGCACATGATCGGGGGCCTGGACGCCCGGACCAGCGGCGAGATCTGGCTGGACGGCAGGCGGGCCGACACGCTGAGCGAGAGCGCCTGGGCGCTGCTGCGCCGGCAGAAGATCGGCTTCGTCTTCCAGTTCTTCAACCTGGTCGCCAACATGACCGTGGCCGACAACGTCGAGCTGCCCGCGCTGCTGGCCGGGTCCTCCCCGCGCGAGGCCCGCGAGCGGCGCGAGTATCTCCTCGGGGAGCTCGGGCTGGCCGACCGCGCCGACTCCGCCCCCTCCCAGCTCGCGGGCGGCGAGCAGCAGCGGGTCGCCCTGGCCCGCGCGCTGGCCAACAGGCCGAGCCTGCTGCTCGCCGACGAGCCCACCGGCAACCTCGACAGCCGCAACACCCGTGACGTGCTCCGCCTTCTCAGCGAGGTCCACCGTGACGGCCAGACCATCATCATGGTCACCCATGACGCCCGGGTGGCCAGCCTGGCCGACCGCGTGGTCTCCCTGCTCGACGGCGAGATCGTCGACGACGGGACCGTCGGCCCGGCCCGCCGGCGGCCCAGGGCCACCGCGGGCGACGTCGTCGAGCTGAGGGGGTAGGGCCATGAGCACCGCTCCCACCGCCGCCGCGCGCCCGTGCCCGGCGGTCCCTGACCAGGGGCCGGGATCCGGGACGTGAGCACCACCAGGGCCTCGCTCAGATGGATCCGGGCCGACCTGAGAGTCCGCCGGGGACAGGCGCTGCTCACGGTGCTCGCGGTGGCGGGCATCGTCACGGCGCTGATCACCTCGGCGACGCTGCTGGAGGACGGCACCAACCCGTGGCGAGGGCTGTTCGCCGAGTCCCGGGGCGCGCACGTGTGGATCCACACCAAGGACGCCCCGGACGTCACCGCGCTGTCGCGGCTCCAGGGGGTGACCCAGGTGGCGGGGCCGTACCGGACGGCGCCCGTGATGCTCGCGATGGACGGCAGGAAGTCACCCGTGGCACTGCGGGGGATGCAGGCGCAGCCGCCCTCCGTGGCCGCGCCGCTTATCCGTGAAGGGCGCTGGCTGCGCTCCGGCGACGTCGACGGCGTCGTCGTCGAGCGGTCCTTCGCCGAGGCGCTCGACCTGCGGGTGGGCGGCCCCTTCACCGTCACCGCGCTCAGCGGCGCCTCCCACCCGCTGGTCGTGGTCGGCCTGGCGGAAACCGCCGACCAGGGCTTCTACCCCGAGTGGACCCCCGGCCTGGCCTGGAGCCTGACCACCACCCTCGCCAGGGTCGAGCCCGCGCTGGGCCGCAGCGAGTCGGTCACCGGCCTCCGGCTGGCCGACGGCGAGGACACGCTGCCGGTCGTGCACGGCGCGGTCACCCTGCTGGCCGAGAAGATCCAGCGCATGTCCACCTGGCGCGAGGTCCGCGCCTCCATGGAGCTGGACAACCGGCTGCTCGGCCTGATGCTGGCGCTGTTCGGCGTCACCGGGCTGGTCGCCGCGGCGCTGGCCATCGTCAACGTGGTGGGAGGACGCGTGCTCACCCAGACGCGCGACATCGCCACCCTGAAATCCCTGGGCTACACCCGGAGCCAGATCTTCGGCCTGCTCATGGCGGAGCACGGCGCGCTCGGCCTGCTCGGCATCGCCGCCGGGCTGGTCTGCGGCCAGATCGCCGCCTCGTTCGCGCTGGACGGCATGCCGATCCTGCCGCTGTCGTCGCTCCCGCTGCTGGCGATCGTCGGCGGCACCGCCGCGGTGGTCCTCATCGCGGTGGCCCTGCCGGCCTGGCGAGGCTGCCGCACCCCGCCGATCCCCGCGGCGCCCGCCGCGCCGCCGAAGGGCCACCTGTCGCGGGTCGCCAGGCTCGCCCTTCTCGTACGGCTGCCGCCGGCCCTCGTGCTGGGCACCCGTGACGCCTTCACCAGACGTGTCCCCGCTTTCCTGAGCATCTTCGGCCTCGCCGTCCCGATGATGATGATCACGATCGGCCTGGGCGTCTGGGCCACCCTGGACGACTTCCTGCGCCACCCCGAACAGGTCGGCCAGGCGGCGGCGCTGACCGTCCGCCCGGACAAGCTCACCCCCGAGGACGCCGCGCGGATCGTCAAGGCCGACCCGGAGGTGCAGGCCGCCTACCCGGGCAGCGAGGTGGCCGCGCTGGAGCCGGAGCAGACCAGGAGCGTGCTGGCCCGTGCCGTGGGCACCGCCGCCCAGCCGTACCCCTTCTCGGTGGTGGAGGGGCGGATGTTCAGCGGCCGGGGCGAGGCCGTCGCCGGCCAGGGACTGCTCGACCTGCTGGGGGTGAAGATCGGCGACCGGGTCCGGATGACGGTCGGCGGCACGCCGCTGATCGTGCACATCGTGGGCCGGGTGGTGGAGCCCGACCAGGACGGCGAGGTGCTCTCGCTCGGGCTGGACAGCCTGGCCGCCAAGGACGCGGTGCCGCCGCAGTTCTACAGCCTGGTGCTCAGGCCGGGGGCCGACCCGGCCGCGGTCCGGGCCCGGCTGCTGGCCGCCTCGGACGAGGGGCTGGAGGTGCAGCGGGTGGTCAACCCGGCCGAACGGCTGGAGGTCATCCGCGTGCTGATCGTGGCGCTGGTCGTCGTGCTCGCCCTGATCGGCCTGGCCAACCTGCTGACCGCCAGCGCCCTGGGGCTGCGCGACCACGCGCTGGACCTGGCGGTGCTCAAGGCCATGGGACTCACCCCGGGGCAGGTGGCCGCCACCCTGGTCACCGGCACCGGGCTGCTCGTCGTGCTGGGCGTGGTCGCGGGCACCGCGGCCGGGGCGTCGCTGGTCGGCGGCCTGATCGACCTGCAGGGGCACACCAGCGGCGTCGGCGCGGGCATCGGCCGCACCCCCTCGGCCCTGACGCTGCTGTCGGCGGTGCTGATCGCGGTGGGGGCGGCCCTGCTGGTGACGTTGATACCGGCCCGCAGGGCCGTGCGGGCCAAGATCCCGGTGGCCGTCAGGTAGGGGCCGAGACGGCCCCGGAACGACGACGGACGGTGCGGTACGGCTGGGCCGTACCGCACCGTCCGTCAAGGGGCCGGGCGGCTGAGAGAGTGTCTCAGCGGGTGTTGATGGAGAACCAGTAGAAGCCGTGACCCGGCAGGGTCAGCAGGTAGGGCAGGGTTCCGATCTGCGGGAACGGCACCCCTCCCCGGGCCTCGACCGGCGTCATGCCCTCGAAGCGGCGCAGGTCCAGCTCCACCGGCTGCGGATACTTCGACAGGTTGTTGACGCACAGCATCACGTCGTCGCCGTCCTCACGGATGAAGGACAGCACCGCCGGGTTGCCGGACCACAGCTCGCTGTAGACGCCCGTGCCGAAGACCGGGTGGTTGCGCCGGATCTCCAGCATCTTCCTGGTGAAGTGCAGCAGCGACGCCGGGTTCTTCTGCTGGGCCTCCACGTTGACCGCCTGGAAGCCGTAGATCGGGTCCATGACGGCCGGGAGGTAGAGACGGCCCGGGTCGGCCTGGGAGAAGCCCGCGTTGCGGTCGGGGCTCCACTGCATCGGGGTGCGGACCGCGTCACGGTCCTCCAGCCAGATGTTGTCGCCCATGCCGATCTCGTCGCCGTAGTACATGACCGGCGAGCCGGGCAGGGACAGCAGCAGCGCGGTGAACAGCTCGATCTGGTCCCGGTCGTTCTCCAGCAGCGGGGCCAGGCGACGCCGGATGCCAAGGTAGGCCCGCATGCGCGGGTCCTTGGCGTACTCGGCGTGCATGTAGTCGCGCTCCTCTTCGGTGACCGTCTCCAGGGTCAGCTCGTCGTGGTTGCGCAGGAAGATGCCCCACTGGGCGCTGTCCGGGAGCTTCGGCGTCCGCGACATGATCTCGGAGATCGGCTCGCGGCTGCCCCGGCGCACGGCCATGAAGATGCGTGGCATGAGGGGGAAGTGGAAGGCCATGTGGCACTCGTCGCCGCCCACCGACGGGTCGCCGAAGTACTCCACCACGTCCTCGGGCCAGCCGTTGGCCTCGGCCAGCAGCACCCGGTCGGGGTAGAGGCGGTCCACCTCGGCGCGGACCTTCTTCAGGTACGCGTGGGTCTCGGGCAGGCCGGAGCAGTCGGTGCCCTCGCGCTCGAAGAGGTACGGCACGGCGTCCAGGCGGAAACCGTCGATGCCCAGGTCCAGCCAGAACCGCAGGACCTCCAGCATGGCCTCCTGGACCGCCGGGTTGTCGTAGTTCAGGTCGGGCTGGTGGTGGAAGAACCGGTGCCAGTAGTACTGCTTGCGGACCGGGTCGTAGGTCCAGTTCGACTCCTCGGCGCCGATGAAGATGATCGGTGCGTCGGGGTAGCCGGTGGGCTCGTCGGACCAGACGTAGAAGTCGCCGTAGGGGCCTTCGGGGTCGTGCCGGGAGGCCTGGAACCACGGGTGCTTGTCGCTGGTGTGGTTCATCACCAGGTCGGTGATGATGCGCAGGCCCCGCTCGTGGGCCGACTCGATGAGCTGGATGAAGTCGCCGAGGTCACCGAAGTCGGGGAGGATCTTCATGTAGTCGGAGATGTCGTAGCCGCCGTCACGGAGCGGCGACTCGTACAGGGGGAGCAGCCACAGGCAGTCCACCCCGAGCCACTTGACGTAGTCGAGCTTCTCGATCAGGCCGCGCAGGTCTCCCGTGCCGTCCCCGTTGGAGTCCTTGAACCCCCGGACCAGCACCTCATAGAAAACCGACCGCTTATACCACTGGGGATCCGCCGAGACGAAGTCTTCGGAAACAGGCTCCAGGTAGGGGGATGGGTTCATCGTGTTCTCGCTCACGGTGAGAAAGGGCAGGACGAAGTCACCGGATAGTCCGGCTGATGATGTTGGTGACCGCGCTGGCGGGAGCCGTCATCCCCACGTGCTCCATGCCCTCGGACAGACCGAATTTGTGATTCGGTCCCATCCGTTGTGGCGCTTTCTGGGCCGAACACTACCAGCCGTTCGAGCGCGTCGGAGCCCCTAAACATCTCCTCACGTCCCCGCACCACGGAATCTTCGCGAGCATCGCGCAGCCCACCCGTAATCGGGCTGTCGCATACTGTTCATTTCCGTGAAACGCGTCACACGCGGCGGTGATGACCTGGGCGTATGTACGGCGCGTGGGTTGCGGGCGAGGCACCCGGATCCGGCCCCCACAGGCGCCCGGATCTCTGCCCGGCCGTCCGCGGTGTGGGGTCGCCTGGGTTGTCCCCCGAGGTCACGAGCCCACATTTCGACCATACCTGGTCATATGGCATGGGCTCGCCGCCCCCCGCCGGGCCGTCCCAGTACGGGTCCGGCTGAAGTCCTGAAGGAGAACAGTGTCGAGCTTCGCTTCACGGCCGACCGGACGTGGAACGGGGGCGTCGACTCGCCGCCCACACGTTTTCCCGGCTGCCGACCGGGCCGTCGCCGCGAAGGGCGGCTGCCCGGTCGGCGGAGGGCGCCGTGTATTGAATCCCCGGCCCCGTCGTCACTCGCCCAAGTCGGCGATCTCGACGATGGTGAGTCCTCCGGACAGGTCCTGGACGATGCCCTTCCATCGCGCGTAGTCGGTTGTCAGGATGGGGCAGCGGTGGAGCAGCGCCTCTGTCACGGCATGGGCATCCCAAGGAGTGGTGCAGGACTCCACCTCGATAAGCACCTGCCCGACCTCGACACCGTCCTTGAAGTCGCTCACGGCTGTCAGATTGGCCGAATCCAGACGGCACAGACCGCTGACGACGGCCAGTTGATCCTGGTCCCCGCCCAACTCGACCGTCGCGCCGGTGACGGCCATGGCGGGAATGATCAGTGGTTTCCGGTCCGCGTCGAACTGCTGGATCAAGTTGATGATCCCGACGTCGCCGCGCGCGCACTCGGTGAGCACGGACACGTCCAGGACGAGCGCCTGCTTGACGTCACCCTCCATTGAGGATTTCGATCAGTCGCTGGGCGCGGCGTCTTGCCTTCTCTACCTCTTCGGGGTTCTGCTGTGCCTTCTCCACGGCGGCCTTCCACGCGGCGTCGGCGCGGCGATCGATGGCGATCTGCCGTTCCAGGGCCGCGTTCAGATAAGCCGAAACCGATCTGGCGCGCCCCAGGTTGACCTGCTCCTGCACGTAAGCGAGGAGGTCTGCTTCCAGCGTCGCAGTGACAGGCTTAGTGCTCATATAAGCATCATATGTCATGGTCACGTTGCGCAACAGTACCGTCACGCGCGCGTGCTGTCCTGGAAAAGCGGGAAGCGGCCGTCGGCCACATGTCCCGGCACCCTCCCGATCGTCGGGGTGGATCCCGGGGGGCGTCGGCAGGTCAGGTCCAGGGCGGGGTGAGGGTGGGCAGGCGGTCCTCGTAGTCGCCCAGCCATGCCCCGAACAGGACCAGGCTCCGCACCCAGAACCGGTCGTTCCAGCCGTTGAACCGCGCCAGGGCGTCCGGGCCCTCCGCGACCACGGCGTGGAGCGGCTCCGACAGCAGGGAGGGCACGGTGCCCGCGACCCGGGTCAGCATCCGGTGGCCGTACTCCCGGGCCGGCGCGGCGGCCGAGCGCAGCGGGACCCGCTGGAGCGGCTGCTTGACCACGTTGGTGGAGGGCAGCGCGGCGACGCGCGGGTTGGCCGCGTACAGGACCTCCCGGTAGAAGCGCCCCTTGTCCTTGCGGGCCACGCCCACCGAGAGCGCGGCGTCGAAGAAGTCCGGGTGCGTGAACGGCGCGGCGAACGACACCTCGGGGCCGACCAGGTTGACCGGCGAGCGGGCGATGCCCCGGGCCGTCCGGGTGTGCAGGACCGACAGCGGCAGCTCGGCCCGGTGCCCGTTGAGCATGGAGGTCGACTGGCCGAAGGCCGTCTCGACCGAGGAGGTGATCCAGGCCGCCGCCTCCTCGGACAGGAACGGCACCGACGGGGTGCCCAGCGCCAGGGAGCCGAGCAGCGCCGCCTTCCGCTCCGCCTGCGAGGAGGCCTCCAGGGCGGCCCCGCTGACCATGAAGTTCTTCAGCAGCGGCCCCCCGGCCAGCCCGTCCACCAGAGTCCGGCCGGCCCGGTGCACCTCACGGGCGAACGGGGTGTACCAGGCGTGGTGCGGGGTGAGGAACTCCAGCCGCCGGGCGGCGGCCAGCGCGTCGTCGGGGTAGGCCGAGGCGTCCTGGGTGATGACGCGGTGCCGTACGCCCAGCTCGCGGGTTATCGCGCGGGCGAAGGCGATGTCGGTGTCGGTGCCGTCGTCCGGGCTCGTCGTCCACGACTCGACGTCAGCGCCCCGCGTCACCGCGACCGAGCACAGCAGCCGCGAGTCGTAGCCGCCGCTGACCGGCACGAGCAGCGGCCGCCCGTCGAACTCCTTGTAGACCTCGTGCAGGATCTCCAGGATCTCCCCGGCCGTCCGGCCCGCCTCGAACGGCTCCTCGCGCAGCCAGCGGGGCAGCCTCCGCTCGGTCGAGACCCGGCCCGACGCCCGGTCGAAGACCAGCGCGCTGGCTCCGGCCAGCCGCTTGACCTGGACATACGGGGTGTCGTCACGGAGCGGGAAGGTCAGCTGGATGATCGACGCCCAGGCGTCCCAGTTGATCTCGTACGGCGTGCGCGCCAGGGCCAGCAGCGGCTCCAGCAGAGAGGAGAAGTAGACCGCCCCGTCCCGCGTCAGGTAGTAGACGTCCACCAGGCCGAGGCCGCCGGCGTGCAGCGCGATCCGGTCGCCGTCGTCGATCAGGCCGGGGGTCTCGAACTCCTCCGCCACGCTGATCCACGGCGCCGGCCCGGCCGGCCTGCGCTCCCCCCAGGCGAACGCCCAGCTCCGGGTGTCGCGCTGGTAGGGCGGCAGCGGGGAGGAGCTGTAAAGCGCGGCCTCGGGCGTCCGCAGCGCGGGTTTCACCCGTGGCCCGGCCTCCCGGAGGGTCTCCAGGGCGGACTCGTCGAGGTGGCCGATGCCGCCGCAGACGTACGGTCTCACATTGAACGTCGGCCACTGCACCGTGCTGACTCCTCTGTGTCGCGATTGCCCAAAGGGTATCCTTTCGCCCGGCTCAGGAATCGGAGGACGACGTGGCGGGCGAGCAACTCGAAAGCACACGGTTGGCGTTGCGGGAGGCGGTGGCCGAGGCGGCACGGGCCGCCGAACTGGCCCGGCTGCTCGACGCGGCGCAGGCGAAGATCACCGAAGCGGAGCGCGCCACCGCCGAACTGCGAGGAGTCCAGGAGCGCCTGAGCGAGGCCGAGAAGCGGCTCGAAGCCGCGCACACGGCGGAGGAGAGGCTCCGCAGGGACCTGGCCGAGCAGCGCTACCAGGCCGAGGTGGCGAAGTGGAAGCTGTCGTCGGTCCAGGTGGCCCGCTGGTCCCGGATCGGTGACGCGCTCAAGACGGGCAAGAGCAACCCGGTACGGCTGGCGCGCGGCCTGCGCGGAGCCGCCAGGCCCGCCAAGCGCCCCGCGGCGCCCAAGCGGCAGCCCGTCTCCCCGCAGGGCTCCGACAGGTCGGCGGCCGCCACCGCGTCCTTCCAGGCCACCACCTCCACCAGGACCGTCGGCGGCACGTCGGTCAAGCTCAAGCCCTTCCGCGTCCCGACCGGCCCGAACACCCGCCCGCACCTGACCGTGGCCGTCGTCGCGGACCCGCACGCCGAGGCGCTGCTGCGCTACGAGTGGCGGCAGAGCGCCGGCTTCACCCCCAGGGACTTCGCCCGGGTCCTGGCCGCGGAGGTCCCGCACCTGCTGGTGGTCGAGTCGGTCACCGAGGGCCCGTGGGCCGAGGAGCTGCGCGAGCCGGGCGAGGGCCTGAACGCGCTGCTGTCCTGGTGCGCGGAGCGGGGCATCCGCACGGTCTTCTGGCACACCGGGGGAGACGTCGGCCGCTCCGTGGCCGCCGCGCGGCTGTTCGAGCACATCGTCACCGCGCTGCCCAGGTCCGTGGCGGAGTGGGGCGCCACCCTGGCGTCGCGGGAGCCGGAGCCCGGCCGCCGGGCACCCTCGCTGGGACTGCTGCCCTTCGCCGTCCAGCCGCGCGTGCACAACCCGCTGCCGCTGGCCGGGGACCGGTTCGACCGGGTCCTCACGCTGGACGAGCTGCTCCCCGGGCACCTGTCGTATCCGGACGTGCTCACCTCCTACCGCTGGCCCCGGGCCGTCGACTGCCCGCCGGGCACCGAGGCCTGGAGGCTGGCCGAGCTGGCCGCCTGCGGCACGCCGATCGCGTCGTCGGGCCCGTCCGGTCCCGCGCCGGAATCCTCGGCCGCCGCGGCCGACGCCGACGCCCGCCGGGCCCATGTGGCGCTCCGCCGGGCCTACGGCTCGGGCACGATGAGCCAGAAGGTGGACGACCTGCTCGACGCCGTCGGGCTGCCCAGCGCCCGCGCCACCCTGAACATCTCGGTGATCATGATCGACCGGGGCGACCTGGGCCACACCCTGGCCCAGGTCGCGCCGCAGAAGGGCGTCGTCCAGCTGGTGCTGCTGTCGGACGCCCCGGACGCCGCTGAGCGGGCCCGCGCCGCGATGCCCCCCAGGGTGGACGTCGTGGTCCGTCCCGCCGACCCCGGGCTCACCACCGGCGGGCAGCTCGATCGCGCCCTCGACCTGTGCCAGGGCGACCTGGTGGCGGTCATGGACGCCAGGGACGCGTACGGCGAGCACTACCTGACCGACCTCGCCCGCGCCTTCCTGTTCACCACCGCCGACATCGTCGGGAAGGCTGCCTTCTACGCCCACCTGCGCGACGTCGCCGCCACGGTGCTGCGCCAGCCGGCCGCCGAGTACTCCTACCTGCCCGAGGTCGCCGGCGCCACCCTGCTGGCCCGCCGTACCGTCCTGCGCGGCCTGGGGTTCGCCGACGTCTCCGAGGGCTGGGACGAGGTGCTGATGCGCCAGTGCCGCACGGACGGGGTCAAGGTCTTCTCGGCGGACCGCTTCGGCTACGTCTGCCTCCGTGACCACGACAGCCGGCTCCTCGGCTCGGCCCGGCTCGTCGACTACGGCCCGCCCGCGCCGCATGCGCTGATCTAGGCTGCCAGGCGTGACGCCCGGTCAGCTCGGTGAGGTCCTCGGCCTGCCGCCGATCCCCTCGGGGACGTGGGCTGAGGAGGCCCTCTACGTCTCCCCGGCCGCGTTGCGCCGCAAGGAGGCGCCGGGGGAGATGGCGGCGCGGCTGCGCGCGCTGCCCGGGATCGCGGGCGTCCGGGTGCGGGGTGACGGGTTCCTGGAGATCGCGGTGGCCGTGCCGGGGGAGCTCGTCGCGGAGATCGGCCCCGTCCCGCCGGCCGCCGGGGGAGTGCCGCCGTGGGCCGACCTGCCGAGGACGTGGGACAACCCCGGATTCATCGTGCGATTCGCCCATGTGCGGGCGGTCGCCGTACAGCGCTGGGCGGCGGATCTGGGCGTCGGCGGGGACTTCCGGCCGGAGCTGCTGGCCGGCCGGTGGGACCGGGCGGTGCTCAGGTCGCTGGCCGAGGTGCACGGCAGGCGGGTGAGCCGGGACCCCGGATGGGCGGCCTACACCGAGCAGCTCGCCCGGGCCTACCACGACGCGTTCGAGCGGGCTCCCGCGCTGCCGGCGGGGGACGAGGAGCCGTCGGCCCTGCACGCCGCCCGGGTACGGCTGGCCCGTGCGGTGCGGGACGTGCTGGCCGAGGGGCTGGCGGCGCTGGGCGAGACGGCGCCCGACAGGCTGTGACGGACCCTCAGGAAAGCGGATGCCGGGAGGAAGGGCGGGCGGTTGTCCTGGCGCTCAGATCACCACAAAACGTAAAAATATACGGCTTAAGTTATTAATGACATGAAAAATTTGTGTATTTCCGGTCGATCGTGTCTCGCCAGGTGGGCACTCGTCCCACGGGGATCACCGGGTCCGATAGCCTCGATCGGGTGAGTCGATTCGCCCACCCCGCCGGTGACCGGCACGCCGAAGTGCTGCCTGAGGAGCGCCCTCCGCACGCACCTGCCGACCTGAACACGCTCGATCCCACGATCTGGCCGCGAACGTCGAACCGCGTCGACGGAGCGGTCACGATCGGCGGCGCGGACGTCAGGGACCTGGTCAGAGAGCACGGCAGCCCGCTCTATGTGGTGGACGAGGAAGATTTCCGGTCCCGGTGCCGCGACTACCGGGAGGCGTTCACCGGCGGCGAGGTCCACTACGCCGGCAAGGCCTTCCTCTGCCGCGAGGTCGCCCGCTGGATCATGCAGGAGGACCTCGGCCTCGACGTGTGCAGCGCGGGCGAGCTCGCCGTCGCGCTGAGCGTCGGGTTCCCGCCCGAGCGGATCACGCTGCACGGCAACAACAAGTCCCTCGCCGAGCTGGAGAAGGCCGTCGAGGCCGGGGTCGGGCACATCGTGGCCGACTCCTTCGAGGAGATCGCCCGGCTGGGCTTCCTCGCCGACAAGCACGGCAGGCGTCCCCAGGTCATGATCAGGGTGACCGTGGGCGTGGAGGCGCACACCCACGAGTTCATCGCCACCGCCCACGACGACCAGAAGTTCGGCTTCTCGCTGAGCAGCGGCGCCGCGGCCGAGGCCGCCCGGCGCATCCTCGCGCTGCCCCAGCTCGAACTCGTCGGCCTGCACTCCCACATCGGCTCCCAGATCACCGACACCGCCGGGTTCGAGGTGGCCGCGCGCCGCCTGGCCACGCTGCTGGTGCAGATCAAGGAGGAGCACGGCGTCGTCCTGCCCGAGCTCGACCTCGGCGGCGGCTACGGCATCCCCTACGTCGAGGGCGACACCGCGCTCGACGTCAAGGAGATCGCCGACGGCCTGCGGGGGATCGTCGCCAACGTGGCCCGGTCCGCCGGGCTGCCGGTGCCCAAGCTCACCGTCGAGCCGGGCCGTGCCATCGCCGGGCTCGCGGGCGTGACGCTCTACGAGGTCGGCACGATCAAGGACGTCGAGGGGCTGCGGACCTACGTCAGCATCGACGGCGGCATGAGCGACAACATCCGCACCGCGCTGTACGGCGCGGAGTACACCGCCCGCCTGGCCTCCCGCGAGAGCTCCTCGGGACCGATGCTCTCGCGCCTGGTCGGCAAGCACTGCGAGAGCGGTGACATGGTGGTCCGCGACCTGTGGCTGCCGGAGGACCTGGCCACCGGCGACCTGGTCGCCGTCGCGGGCACCGGCGCCTACTGCCGCTCGCTCGCCAACAACTACAACTACCTTCCCAAGCCCGCCGTGGTCGCGGTCAAGGACGGGGTGTCCCGCGTGATCGTCCGCCGGGAGACCGAGGACGACCTGCTGAGAGGCCAGCTGTGAAACGACCCGGAGCGGTGAGCCGCCGAGTGAGCGAGGCGGACGAGAAGGTGAACGCGACCATCGGGCACCGAGCGGCGAGCCGCCGAGTGAGCGAAGCGGACGAGAAGGGGAGTGCGACCGGATGGCACTGAAAGTCGCTCTTCTCGGATGCGGTGTCGTCGGCTCCCAGGTGATCCGGCTGATGCGGGAGCAGGCCGACGACCTCGCCGCCCGCGTGGGGGCCCCGCTGGAGCTGGCCGGCGTCGCCGTACGGCGGATGGGCCGCAAACGCGACACCGACGTGGACCCGGCCCTGCTCACCACCGACGCGGAGGCCCTGGTCACCCGCGACGACGTGGACATCGTCGTCGAGGTCATCGGCGGCATCGAGCCTGCCAGGTCGCTCATCCTGGCCGCGATGAACAGCGGGAAGTCGGTCGTCACCGCCAACAAGGCGCTGCTCGCCGAGGACGGCGCGACCGTGCACGGCGCGGCCAGGGCCAACAACGCGGACCTGTACTTCGAGGCGGCGGTCGCGGGCGCGATCCCGCTGATCCGGCCGCTGCGCGAGTCCCTGGCCGGTGACCACGTGCACCGCGTGCTCGGCATCGTCAACGGCACCACCAACTACATCCTCGACAAGATGGACTCCGGCGGCGCGTCGTTCTCCGACGCGCTGGAGGAGGCCCAGGCCCTGGGATACGCCGAGGCCGATCCCACGGCCGACGTGGAGGGCTTCGACGCCGCAGCCAAGGCCGCGATCCTCGCCGGGATCGCCTTCCACAGCCGCGTGACGGCCGCCGACGTGCACCGCGAGGGCATCACGGAGATCACCGCCACCGACGTGGCCAGCGCCAAGGCGATGGGTTACGTCATCAAGCTGCTGGCGATCTGCGCCCGCTCGGAGGACGGCCGTTCCTTCGGCGTCCGGGTGCACCCGGCCATGATCCCCAGGACGCACCCGCTGGCCGGGGTCCGCGAGGCCTACAACGCGGTCTTCGTGGAGGCCCAGTCCGCCGGGCAGCTCATGTTCTACGGCGCGGGCGCCGGCGGCGCCCCGACGGCGAGCGCGGTGCTGGGCGACATCGTGGCCGTGGCCCGCAACCTGCTGGCCGGCACGCGGGGCCCCGAGGAGTCCACCTACGCCGAGCTGGCGGTCCACCCGATGGGCGAGACCGTCACGCGCTACCACGTCTCGCTGGACGTCGCCGACAAGCCGGGCGTGCTCGCCCGGGTCGCCGACATGTTCGCCAAGCAGGACGTGTCCATCCAGACCGTCCGCCAGGAGGGCCACGGCGACGACGCCCAGCTCGTCCTGGTCACGCACCGGGCCAGCGACGCGGCGCTGTCGGCCACCATCGAGAGCCTGCGCGAGATGGACATCGTCCGCGACGTGGTGAGCGTCATGCGGGTGGAGGGCGAGGACACCCCGTAGCACGCCGATCGCCGGCTGAGGGCGCCCTCCGTCACGGGGGCGTCCCGCCGGGACCCCGTGCGGGGGCGGGTTCCTGACCGTTTGGTAACGGAGGCCCTGACGGGCCGTGTGGACTTATATGGTGCTTTCTTGTGCCCTTGATCCGTTGCCTGAAAGGACGGCCCACCGTGAAGATCGTTCGTTGGGCGGCGGCTCTGCCGGCGGCGCTGGTCGCCCTGGCGGTCCTGCAGCCGGTCTCCCACGCGGAGAGCGCCAAGCCTCCGAAGAAGGTCACGACGGTCGTCTCGCTCACCTTCGACGACGGGGACGCCACCCACGCGGCGACGGCCCGCATGCTGGAGAAACGGGGCATGCGTGGAACGTTCTACGTCAACAGCGACACCATCGGGCGTGACGCCAAGCTGACCCGCCGCGAGCTCGCCGCGATCGCCAAGGCGGGGCACGAGATCGGCGGCCACACGCTGACCCACATCCGCCTCACCGAGCTGACCCGGAGCGCGCAGCGCGCGCAGATCTGCGACGACCGCAGGGCACTGGTGGCGTGGGGCTACCGGCCCACCACCCTGGCCTACCCGTTCGGGTCGGTGGACGCCGACGCCAAGGCGGTGGCGCGGCAGTGCGGCTACGACGCGGCCCGCAGGGTCGGCGGGCTCAAGGACTGGGGATGCCGGGGCTGCCAGGCCGGCGAGGATCTGCGGCCCCGCGACCGCTACGAGATCCGCACCCCGGGCTCGATCCGCGACGACACGCTGCCGAGGCAGATGAGGCAGCAGGTCCTCAACGCCGAGAAGAGCGGCGGCGGGCTCGTCACCCTGGTCTTCCACCAGGTCTGCGACGGCTGCGGCCTCTACTCGGTGTCCCCCAAGGTCCTGGACGAGTTCCTCGGCTGGCTGGCGGCCCGCGAGAGCCACGGCACGGTCGTCAAGACCCTGCACGACGCGGTCGGCGCCCGCTACCGGCCCGTGCCCGCCGAGTAGACCGTCCCGCCGCCTCGGAGCGGGCGGCGGCTCGGCCCGTCCTGCGAAGGAACGGCTCTCCCGCCCCCCGGAGGGACAGCCGCTACCGGGCCGCCTCTCCGGAGTGGGCCGCCCTCCCGTCCGGAACGGGCACCGTGCGGTGCCACCCTTACCGGGGGCCCTCGGTGAGACCGCGGAGGCGGCGGGCCGCGCGGCGCAGGAGCGAGCGTTCCTGCGCCTGGCGCAGGGCGACGGCCTCCAGGCGGCGCTGCTCGGCCTTCTCCTTCCACCTGACGGTGTCGCGGCCGCTCTTGGCCGCGGCGGCGCGCAGTTCCCTGAGTTCGGACTTGAGCGCCGTGACCTGCCGCTGGGCGCGCTCGGCCTCCCGCCTGCGCGACTCGGCCTCCGCGCGCCAGCGCACGGCCTCACGGTTGCGGTCCGTGGCCCAGGCCGGGTAGGCCGCCGCCGCCGGCCGGAACCGCCACGACTCGGCGTCCAGCCAGGTCGCGCCGTACAGGTCGGCGATCACGTCGTCCAGGGGCTCGCCGTCGCGGGCGACGCGCAGGGCCCGCGCGACGGCGGCGGTCCGTTCCAGGCGGGCGGCCACCACGCCCGAGCCGTTCTCCTCAAGCGCCACGAGCAGCAGGCCCTCGTCGTCCTCGTCGGCCTGCCGGATCAGCATGGCCAGCGACTCCGCCCCGGGCACCCAGCCGGCCGGGCAGGTGAGGCGGAACGGTGCGGGGAGCGAGGTCGGGGGGACCCGCTCGGCGAAGGAGACGCGGCCGTCGTGGGCGTACTGCCCGCGGACCAGCCGCAGGTCGAGCAGCGGGTCGTCCAGCGGCGCGCGGCGCTCGCCGGTCAGCGACGCCCACGGGCCGGTCAGGGTGACGTGCACGTCGGGCAGGGTGCTCGCCAGGGCCCCGTCCACGCTCGCCCGGACGTCCTCGAAGGAGGCGTCCAGGGCGTCCACCACGACGTCGACATAGGGGACCAGCCACTGGCGGCCCCCGTCCGAGCGCAGGTTGCGCCGGTAGGGCACGCGGTCGGCGATGAACGGGTCGTTGTGCCGCCTGACCTCCCCGGGCCGTCGCATCGCCGTCGTCGTGCCCAGGTGCCAGCCGAGCGCCTCGGCGTCCGGGACGAACACCGCGCCCGTCTGGGTGAGCCGGTAGCCCAGCTCGGTGTCCTCGCCGAGCCTCAGGGAGGTGTCCATCCCTCCCGCGGCCCTCAGCAGGGCCGCGGGCAGCGAGACCGTCGCGCCCACGTGGACGCGGTGCAGCAGCGGGCTGGGCGCGTCGCGGAAGTCGCGGTGGGTCGCGACGAGCTCGGCGATCCAGTCGTGCCCGTGGTCGGGGTCCGGGTCGAAGAGGGAGTCGGTCCTGTCCTTGGCGACGGCGATCTGGACCTCCGACGCGGTGGGCGGCGTGCCCGCCATGGCGGTGAAGCGCAGCGTCCCCAGCACCACCAGGTAGTCGGCCAGGTGGTGCCAGCGCATGTGCGACTCCACGTGGTCGCGGTAGGCGACGATGTCGGCGTCCATCCGGTGGATCACCTCGCCGCCGGCGGCCGCCGTACCGGTCTCCAGGGCCCAGGCGATGCCCCAGCGGCCCTCGGGCACCCGCAGGAGCCGGGTGTTCTCCGGGGCGATCTCGGGGAGCCGGAGCGGGGGCGCGCTCCCGTCGTCCACGACGATCACCTCCAGGAGGTGCGAGGGGTAGGTCTGGGCGGCGAGGGCGGCCAGCGTGAGATCGAGTTTCTCCTGCTGGGCCCTGGCCGGGATCACCACGCTCACCGGCAGGCGCGGCTCCCAGATCCCCGGGGCGGGCGGGCTGAGCACCCCGTAGTCGTTGCCCGGGATCCGCGGCGCGTTCACACCGCCTCCGCGGGGAGCTCCATGAGCGCGCTGGGCCGGAAGCCGCGCCACTGGCGCTTGTTGCGCCGCAGGAACGTGCCGATCGGCTCGCGCCAGGTGTGGTTGGCGACGTTGCCGCGCCGCAGGATGTAGCCCAGGCCCTGGGTGCGGTAGATCTGCCCGCCCGCGGCCTGTACGGCGTGCTGGAACTGGGCGTCGATCGTGCCCGGCAGCGTGCGGAAGCCGCCCACGGTCTCGAAGGCGGAGCGTTCGGCGAAGATGGTCCCTCCGGCGATGAAGTTGGTGATCTGCTCGGTCACCTGGTCCCGGTGGACGGTCACCCCGATCGAGGCGAGATAGACGAACTCCGGCACCATGCCCACGACGTCGGCCCCCGAGTAGGAGTGCGCCAGGAGCAGGTCGGAGACGAAGTCGGGCCCGTACCAGTCGTCGTCGTCCATCTTCAGCAGGAACGACCCCGACGCCCTGGCCGCGGCCTCGTTCAGCACGGCTCCGAACACGGTCTCCCCGGGCGCCTCGAACACGGTGATCGGCCGGTCGTAGGACGCCACCGCCCCGGCCACGTCGGGATGCCCGGCGGGGATCCCGTGCAGGGCGAGGATCACCTCGAACTCGGCGCCGCGCTGACCGGCCATCTGCTCCAGCGCGAAGCGGACCATCTCGGGGCGGCGGGTGGCCAGCAGCACCGAGATCAGCGGCCTGGCCGCGGCGGGGGCGCCGAGCTGCTCCCAGCGGGTGCGGACGCCGTGGGTGCGCAGTGCCTCGCGGCGGAGCCGGATGCTGTGCTCCTCCCGCTCCAGGTCGTCCCCGAGGCCGGTATCGCCGACCGAGGTGATCAGCCCGGCCAGCTCGGGGCCGAGGGCGCCGGCCCACCGGGGCACGACGTCGGAGAACAGCGGCACGCCGGCCGCGGCCAGCCCGGTGACGACCCGCAGCGCGGCCACGGGACCGCTGTGGCTGCGCCGCCAGTCCACGTGCACCCCCCTGACCTGCCTGATCCGGCTCACGTCCACGTCGGTGACGCAGCCGGAGGTGCCGAAGGTGGTGAGCGTGCGGCCCTCACAGATGATCGCCCAGCGGCCGGACTCCACCGACAGCTCGGCCGTGCCGAGCGAGGGCACCGTGACGAAGCCCATCGGGTTGACCGAGCGGTCGTCGACCGGCGGGATGGTCCGGGGCTCGGACAGGTCGCCGAGGTCGTTCTCCAGGATCCTGGTCCCGCCGGGACGGCCGATCCGCTCCCAGCTCATCAGCTCGGCGACCGGGCGGTCCACGGGGGTCTCGTCGCCGGACCAGGGCGGCGGATCCTGATCGGTGGTGCGCAGGACCAGGTCGCCGCCGCGGGCGCCGAACCGGCCGGGGACCGGGCCGGTCACGCCGGCCGGGGCGGCGTTGGGATCGCCGGGCCGCCAGTGCGCCGCCCCCGGGCCCGCCAGGCCGGCCACGGGCGCCGCGACGGCGTCCATCCGGTGCCCGGCGAACGCCCTGGCGGTCGCGGCGAGCGTGCGGCCGGCGGGCGTGGGCTTGGAGAACCCCGCCTCCACCACCCACGCGGGCCGCCGGGGCTGGTGCACGCGGAGCTCGGTCAGCGACCGCCAGCGGTGGGCGGGCGTGGGGGACAGCACCGGCGCGGTGTACCAGTGCGGCGTCTCCTCCACGGCGACGACGACCCGCGTGGCCATGGGCAGCAGGGAGTGCAGGGTCGCGGCCCGGCGGAGGTCGGTCGGGGTCCGGGCGAGCACCAGGACCTCGGCGGCGCCCTCCTCGGCCCGGGGGATGCCGTCGAGGTCGCCGTCGAGGTCGATCGCCCCGGGCGGCACTGGCCCGTCGGGCGTCTCGAAGCCCACGCAGTAGACGAGGACGCGCCGCCCGCCGTTCCGCTTCCCGGCGGCGTGGACGAGATCGTTCAGAAGGGACATCAGCCGGCCTTCCCCTGCCGCATGGCCGTCGCGATGATCTCTCGCAGGGGGCCGCGCTGCCGGCCGTCCTCCAGCTCCCTGACCTCCGCCCGCAGGCGCTCGGTCTCGGTCCGGAGGCTCTCGGCCTCGGCCTCCAGGCGTTCCGCCTCGCGCCGCCACCGGGCCGCGCCGGCCCGCCACTTCGCGGGATCCCCGGCGACGGGCTCCGCCTCCCCGGCGGCCATGACGCCGAAATCGTCGGCGCTCACCCAGAACGAGCCGAACAGCTCGTGCACCGCGCCGTCGAGGTCGCCCGAGTCCTCCACCAGCGCCGCCCTGGCGAAGGCGGCGGTGCGTTCGAGCCTGACCACGCTGACCCCGGTCTCCGGCTCGCCGCCCTCGTCGAGCACCGCGCTCAGCAGGCCGTACCCCTCGCTCTCGGCGAGTTTCAGCAGCTCGGCCAGGCTGTCCGCGCCGAGCGCCCACCCGGCGGGGCAGGTGAGGCGGAACGGCGCGGGCGCCGAGCTGAGCGGCGTCTCCTCGGTGAAGGAGACGCGCGGTTCGTGGGTGTACAGGTTGCGCACCAGCCGCAGGTCGAGCAGCGGCTCGTCCAGGGAGGAGCGGCGTCCGCCGGTGAGCGCCGCCCACGGCCCGACCACGGTGACGGCGACGTCGACGACGGTGCCCGCGAGCGCGGCGTCCACGCTCGCCCGGACGTCCTCGTAGGAGGCGCCGCGGGCGTCGACGACGACGTGCACGTACGGCACCAGCCAGTGCCTGCGCGGGTGGGTGCGCAGCCAGCGCAGGTCGGGGATGAGGTCGGGCAGGACCGACCAGTTGTGCCGGTGCACCTCCTTCTCCCGGAGCATGACCGTGGAGGGGCCGAGATGCCAGCCGCGCGCCTGGGGGTCGGGGATGAAGACCGCGCCCGCCTGGGCGAGACGGAAGCCGAGATCGGTGTCCTCGCCCATGTGCAGCGCGGTGTTGACCCCGCCGACCGAGCGCAGGAGCGCCATGGGGACCGACGTGGTGGCCCCCGAGTGGAGCCGGTAGGCGGTGGCGCCCGCGTCCCGCAGCCACCGCGTCTCGTCGAGCACGCCCGCCCGCCACGCGTGCGGGACCGACCCGTCGAACAGCCTCTCCGCGTCTCCGGCCTCCACCGCCGCGAAGACCTCCCGCGCGCCGGGCCCGGCCCCTTCGGGGGTGAAGCGGACGTCGCCGAGCACGACGGCGTAGGAGGCGAGGTGGTGCCAGCGCATGTGCGCCTCGATGTGCTCCCGGTCGAGGATCATGTCGGAGTCGACCCAGTGCAGGATGTCGCCGGCCGCCGCCGCCGCACCGGTCTGGCGGGCCCAGCCCCGTCCCCAGCGGCCGTCGGGCACCCGGACGAGCCGGGTGTTGGCCGGGGCGATCGCGGGGATCCGCAGCGGCGGGTCGCTGCCGTCGTCGGCGACGACCACCTCCGTCAGATGCGCGGGGTAGCTCTGCGCGGCCAGCCCGGCGAGCGTGCGGTCCAGGGCCTCCTGGCAGTCGTGCGCCGGGATCACCACGCTCACCCGCAGGCGCGGTTCCCAGCCGCCCAGGGCGGGGGGGAGCAGCGGTCCGTAGTCGTTGTGCCTGATCCTGGCGCGGGGCACGGCGGTCCGCTCGTCCTCGTGGAGGGCCGGAGGGACGTCCTGCGGGAGGGGGCCGCCGGTGGCGGTGAGACCGGTCCCGCTCACGCCTTCCCCTCGGGTCCGTCCGGCCGGTCCTGTTCGGTCCTGGCCTCCACGGCGGCCAGGCGCGGCAGCAGCTCGTGGACCATCTCCTCCATCTCCATGCGCTGGGGCATGGCGGCCAGCCGGTCCTCGCCGAGGGAGGCCAGGATCGCCTGGAGGTCCTCGTCGCGCTTGCTCCCGTGCTCCCGGAGCAGTCCGACGATCTCCTCCAGCCGCCGGTCCAGCCGCTCGGTGGCCGCCTTGACCTGGGCCATCTCCGCTTCGTAGCGCTTGACCCTGGTGTCGATGCGCTGGGCCTTGCCGTCGACCCTGCGGACGGTCGCGATCGCGAGAAGCTGGATGGCGAGCACCGTCGCCATCGCGCCGAGCACGACGGCCGCCGTCACCGAGACGGTGCCGGCCCCGGCGAGCAGGGCCAGCGCGATCAGGACCAGCGAGCCGATGGTTGCCGCCAGAAGCGTCAGTTTTCGGGGCGTGGGCATCCGCGCGTACCTTCCCTACCGCTGATGGAGTTACCTGTTTGTCTGGGGGGAGGTATTTGAGGCTAGCCGCTGCCCAAGTGCAAATATGTCAGTAAATGTGAAACTTGGAGGTTTCCGTGACCTGAGTGACTTCTGTGAGTCAACAGAAGTGAGTATCCACATCAAGTCTGAAGTGCGGTGATCAGGGATCTTCCGGCCTCGCTATCCTTCGCTGGTGCCTGCGCAGTCGACCTCTCCCTCCACGGCTCCCCCCGCGACCCCGGCCGGCTTCCTGAGATCGGCGGCCGAGGCGGCGGCCGAGCTGTCATGGACCGGTCAGGGATGGCTGGCGGCCGGTGAGCCGCTCGGCGACCGGCCGGACGCCACCGAGGTCACCCGGCTCAGGGAGCTGCGCGCGCTGACCGTCCGGTGGCCCTCCGCCGAGGTCCCGGCCGGCGCGATCACCGGCCTGGCCGCCGCCGGGGTGCCGCTGCACGCCGCCGCCTCGCCGGCCTGGGTGGAGCCCGGCCTCGCGCGCCTGCTCGCCGCCTGGACGCCCGAGGAGGGCGGCGGCGGGCCCCGCTCGGTGACCGACCTGCGCAGGGAGGAGCACAGCGTACGGCTGCGCCGCCACGGCCTGCGGAGCCGGGACGCGGCGGCCACGCCCGCGGTCAGCGTCGTGATGTCCAGCATGCGTCCCCACCTGCTGGGTTCGGCGCTCGCCCAGATCGCCCGGCAGCGGCGGGTCGAGACCGAGGTCCTGCTGGCCCTGCACGGCGTCCCCGCCGGCCACGAGGCGGTACGGCGGGCGGTGCGGGACTGCGGCCTGCCCGTCACGGTGATCGAGGCGGACGCGGAGACCCCCTTCGGGGAGGTGCTCAACCTGGCCGCCTCCCGCGCGGGCGGCGAGTACGTCGCCAAGTGGGACGACGACGACTGGTACGGCCCCGAGCACTTGGCCGACCTCCTGCTCGCGCGGTCCTACGCCGGCGCGGACATCGTGGGCACCGCGGCCGAGTTCTTCTACCTGGAGCCCCTGAACGCCACGATCCGCCGCACCGACTACACCAGCGAGGTCTGGTCCGACCACGTGGCCGGCGGCACGATCCTGCTCGACCGGGCCCGCTACGCCGAGCTCGGCGGGTTCCCCGCGCTGCCCCGGGGCGTCGACGCCGGCTTCCTCAAGGCCGCCCACGCCGCCGGGGCGCGCATCTACCGCACCCACGGCCTCGGCTACGTGCTGCGGCGTTCGGTGAGCGCCGAACACACCTGGCGGCTCTCGCTGGCCCACTTCCTGCGCGTCGCGACGAACCAGTGGCGCGGCTTCCGCCCGAGCCTGATTCTGGAAGAGCGATGACAGCACGGATCACCGGCAACGACTACCGGAGCCTCACCCCGCCCGAGCTCGGCGCCTGGACGCCGTCGCTGCGGGTCAGCGTGGTCGTGCCCGCCTACGGCGGCCAGGACAAGCTCGACCTCGTGCTCGCGGGGCTGGCGGGGCAGACCTATCCCGCCGGCCTGACCGAGGTCATCGTGGTGGACAACGGCAGCGAGCCGCCGCTGCGCCTGCCCGAGCTGAGGCCCGCGAGCACCCGGCTCATCGTCTGCCCCACTCCCGGGCGGGCCCACGCCCGCAACGCGGGGCTCGGCGCCGCCACCGGTGACGTGATCCACTGGCTCGACTCCGACGTGGTCCTGGACCGCCGGTCCGTCGAGGCGCACATGCGCTGGCACCACGCGGCGCCCTACCTCGTGGTGACCGGCTACCTGCGTTTCACCCCGGCGGAGCTGCCCGCCCCCCGGGAGGTGGCCGCGGCCGCCGACCTGGCCGAGCTCTTCGAACCGGCCGAGCCGCACGCCTGGCTGGTGGACCTCATCGAGCGGACCGACGGCCTCACCGACAACCCGCACCGCGCGTTCAGCCTGCACGTGGGCGGCGCCACCTCGGTCAACGCCGCGCTGCTCGCCCAGGCCGGGCCGATGGACACCGAGCTCATCCTTGGCCAGGACACGGAGATGGGCTACCGGCTGGCCCAGGCGGGCGCGGTCTTCGTGCCCGAGCCGCTGGCCCGCGCCTTCCACCTCGGTCCCACCATGCGGATGCGCGACAAGGCGCCGATCGACCGGGTCAGCCACGCCTTCGTCGCCGACCGGATCCCGAGTTATCGGTGGCTCCGCGCCCATCCGGCCCGGCAGTGGAAGGTGCCCTACCTGGAGGTGGTCGTCGGGCCCGCCGGGCGGCCGGACCACGCCGGGGAGGGCGGGCGCGGGTACGGCTACGACGAGGTCCGCGCCACCGTGGACGCCGTCCTCGCGGGCACCGTGCCCGACGTGGTGGTCACCGTCACCGGTCCCTGGGACCGCGTCCGGACCGAGGGCCGCGCGCCGTTGCGGAACCCGGACCTGGACCTGGAGCTGATCCGCGGCCACTACGCCCACGAGGGCCGGGTGCGGTTCGCCCTCGACGCCCCTCGGACGGTGCGGATGGCTCCGCCGTACCCGGCGGAGGGCGGCGAGGCGCCGGAGGCCGGGGCGGCCCCGCCGTACCGGCTGAGGCTGCCCGCCGGCTGGGTGCCGGGCGAGGACAGCCTCGCCCGCCTGCTCGACGTGGCCGGGGACGGGGGATACGGGCTGGTCTCGGCGCTGCTGGCCGAGGGGGCCGGCGAGGGGATCGTGGCGGCCAGGCTGGAGCGCACCGCCGCGTTCGCCCGTGCCGCGATCGTCCGGCGGGAGGGCGAGGACCTCGACGACGCGGTGGAGGACACCTCCGGGGTGCTCTGGGTGGACGGCGAGACCTACGGGTTCCTGCCGGAGGCCCGGCCGATCATCGGCCGCCGCGGCGCGTACCGGGCCAGGACGGAGGCGCAGGCCGAGATCGCCCGCCTCGCCAAGGAGAACGAGCGGCTGCGCGCCCAGGTGACCAGGTGGCGCGACGAGGCGGGCCGCTGGCGCAAGAGCGCGGTCGAGCTGCGGCGCGAGGTCGGCGGTCTGCGCAAGGAGCTGGCCGCCGCCAGGAAGATCGTCCAGTACGGCCTGCTCTCGTCCGTCAAGCGGGCGATCATCCGCCGCCGGTGAGGGGCCCGGACGGGCCGTGGGCCGCCCGGCGCGGCCGGTCCCCGTCCGCCGGGCGGCCGCTCACCCGTCCTCGGTGACCACTCCGACCCCGCCGAGGAAGTAGGACCCGATGCCCTTGTAGGGCACCACGGCGCCGGGGTCCGGGCGCCACTCGGGCAGGTTGACGATGCCGGGCTCGACCACGTCGAAGCCGTCGAACAGGCGGGTGATCTCCTTGCCCGTCCGGGGGACGAAGGGCGAGGAGGCCCGGTCGTACACCTTGGTGACCCCCTCGGCCGCCTCCGGCCTGGCGTCGATCGCGACGTGGGAGAGGATCAGGTGGCTGCCGGGCGCCAGGGCGCGGCGGAGCGTGGCGATGATGCCCTCCGGGTCGTCCTCGTCGGGGACGAAATGCATGATCGCCAGAAGGAGGACCGCCACCGGCTGGTCGAAGTCGATCGCCGCGCGGATGTCCGGGTGTTCCAGGATCTCGCCGGGGCGGCGCACGTCCCCGTGGACGATGGTCACGTTCTCGTTCTTGCCGAGGATGGCCCTGCCGTGGACCAGGACGGTCGGATCGTTGTCGACGTAGACGACCCGGGCGTCCGTGGCGACCTGGTGCACGTTGTTCTGGGTGGGCAGGCCGGCTCCGATGTCGAGGAACTGGCGGATGCCCGAGCGGGCGACGAAGTCGACGGCGCGGCCCAGGAAGGCGCGGTTGGACCGCGCGCTGTGGCGGATCTCGGGGACGACGGTGAGGACCTTCTCGGCGGCCTCCCGGTCGGCGGGGAAGTTGTCCTTGCCGCCGAGGTAGTAGTCGTACATGCGTGCGACGTTCGGAATATGAGTCTGAATACCCGTGGGTATCTGGTCGGTCACGTGCCGCTCCCCGGGGGCGATATTTCCGGAATTAGCGTGATCATATATAGAAGAGACCTTGGAGAACTGATCCGTGAGCTGACAAGATCGCGCCATGGCAGCCTCCTCCTCACGCCGTGTCCTGGGACTGCAACTGGCCGACGGCATCGGCCGCGGCAACATGTGGGCCTGCCTGACCATGGCGTTCGCCGCGACCATGGTCATCTCCTTCCTCCCGGCGGCGCAGCCGTACATCCTGAGCGGCGTCCTCGGCGTCGCCGAGGACGACCAGGGCAAGGCCGTCGGCCTGCTCGGCGTCGCCGCAGAGATAGCGATGATCGCCAGCCTGGTCTGGTACGGCGCGCTGGCCGACCGGTTCGGCCGCCGGCCCGTCGTGGTGGCCGGGTTCGCGCTGTGCGCGCTGGGCACCGCGCTGTTCCCGTTCGCCGGGAACACGACCGTGCTCGTCGCGCTGCGGGTGGTCTTCGCCCTCGGCGTGGCCGCGCTCAGCGGGATGCTGTCCACGGTGGCCGTCGACTACGTCCGGGACGGCTCCCGGGGCAGGTCCTACGGCCTGGTCGGGCTGTTCAGCGGCCTCGGCGCGATGGTCGCGGTGCTCGCCCTGGTCCGCCTGCCCGTGATCTTCGAAGACCGGGGGATGGCCCCGGTCGACGCCGCTCGCGTCTCGTTCCTGATCATCGCCGCGGTCGTCCTCGCCGTCGCCGCGCTGATGTGGTCCACCCTGTCCACGGTCAAGGTCAGCGCGACCGCCGAGCGCGTGCCCCTGACCCGCCTGGTCAAGGAGGGCGTCGCGCTCGCCCGCGACCCCGGAGTGGCGCTGTCCTACGCCGCGGCGTTCGTCGCCCGCGCCGACCTCGCCGTCGTCGCGGGCTTCATGTCCCTGTGGGTGTTCGACTACGCCACCGGCGAGCGCGGCATGTCGACGGCCGAGGCCCTGGCCCGCGGCGGGGCCGTGGTCGGCATCGCCCAGACCGTGGCCGTGGTCGCCGCGCCGCTGTTCGGCTGGCTGGGAGACCGGATGCGCCGCCAGGACGTGCTCATCCTCGCCCAGGCCGTCGCGGCGGTGTCCTACCTGTCCACGCTGCTGATCAGCGACCCGCTCGGCTCCGGCATGATGATGGTGGCCGTGCTCGTCGGCCTGGGAGAGATCGCCGCGATCACCACCGCCGGCCCGCTCCTGGCCCAGCAGGCCCCCGCCGCCGTGCGCGGCTCCGCCTACGGCGTGCAGACGCTGTGCGGAGCCGTCGGCATCCTGGTGGTGTCCGGTCTCGGCGGCCTCCTCTACGACGCCTGGCGGCCCGCCGCCCCGTTCGTGATATCGGGGGTCTCCGGCCTGCTCGTCGTGGCCTTCGGGCTCGCGGTACGGCGGCGCGTCACGCCCCTGTCCGAGGAGCGCGAGCGCGTGGCCGCGGCGGCCTGACCCGGCTCAGCCCCTCCGGATCGCCGAACGGAGCCTGGAGAGCCGGGACTCCGGCTTCCGCGCGGGCGCCGGGGGCCGGTCCCCGCGGGACGGAGCCGCCGTGGGCTGTTCCGGCGGATTCCAGGCCGGCTTCTCCGGGGGAGCCTGCGCGGGCCTCCCGGGCGCGGCCTGCGCGGACTTCTCCGCCTTCTCCGCGGAAGCCCCCGCGGGCTTCCGGGCGGGAGCGGCCGGAGCGGCCGGGACCGGCCAGAACTCCGCCCGGTCGCCGTGCCGCACGCCGTGGGTGGCCTTGATCGAGGCGGGGACGTCGTCCGCGCCCAGCAGGAGTGCCCGGCCCAGCGCCTCGGTCCGCTCCAGCGTCGCCGTACCGTCGTCGCCGAGGTCGACGACGAGCATGCCGGACCGGTCGTCCTGGAGCGCGGCGATCATCCGCTCCAGCGAGCCGTGCCCCAGCGGGACCGAGATCGGGCCGGTGTAGCGGAAGGGGATCGGCGCGGGGGTGGGGGAGACCTCGTCGGCCCGCCGTACCCGCTCGTCGTGGGCGAAGTGCTCGCGCAGCAGCCGCAGCTCGAAGGAGGGGTCGCCGAGCACCGCGCGGCGGCCCGGGGACAGCCGGGACCAGGGGGCGACCAGGGTGACCCGCACGTCGGTCACCGACCCCTCCAGCGCCGCGCTCACCGCGTCGCGCACCTGCCTTTCGTCGCCGTCGACGTGGAGCACCACCTCCACGTACGGCACCAGCCACCGCCGGCCCCGGTCCTTGCGCAGGTCACGGCGGAGCGGAACGCGGTGGGCGAGGTAGGGGCCGACCGCGCGGACCGCCCGGTCACGGTCACGGCGCTGCGCGGGAAGTCCCAGGTGCACGGCTTGGGCGGCCATGTCGGGGACGAAGACCGCCCCGTGCGCGGCCAGCCGGTAGGCGAACTCGGTGTCCTCGCCCCTGAGCACGTCGGGATCGATCCCGCCGACGGCGTGGAAGGTCTCCCGCCGCATCGACACCGTCGGCCCGGTGCACACGTGGTAGGGGTTGCGGCTGGTCCGCAGGCCGTCGGTCCGGGAGATGGTCTGCTCGGTGGAGCTGGGCAGCGCCTCCGACAGGTCGAAGACGGCCTCCAGCGGGCCCGTGCGCACGCCGTCGTACAGGTGGGCCGGGGAGAGCTCGGGCTCCTCGACGAACTTCTTCGCGCCGATGGCGACCAGGTAGCCGGCCAGGTGGTGCCAGCGGGCCAGTGCCTCGATGTGCTCGCGGCAGACGACCATGTCGGCGTCCAGGCGCTGGATGATCCGGCCCTCGGCGAGGGCGGCCCCGGTGTTCACCGCGTGCGCGATGCCCCAGCGCCCGGGGTCGGCGGCGACGATCCTGGTGCCCGGCGGAGCGATCTCCGGCAGCCGCAGGGGCGGGTCGCTGCCGTCGTCCACCACGATCACTTCCATGAGGTGACCGGGGTAGGTCTGCGCCGCCAGGGCGGCGAGGGTCAGGTCGAGCCTGTGCTGGCCGCCGTGCGCGGGGATGATCACGCTTACCGGGAGCGCCGGATCCCATTCGCCGAGGGCGGGAGGGACCAGGGGGGAGTAGTCGTTGTGCCGGATCAGGGGCAGGTCGGTCCCCGCTCCATCCGTCATGATGTGGTGCCCCTCGTCTCCGCCCCCGCTTGTCAAGTCCTGTCAACCCTATCCCCGCTTGCTTAGCGTTTCCTGTGGGAGAAAGGGAAAGATGCCCGAGTTGTCCATTGGGTGGACAACACATCCCGCCGCGTAGGCCATTGCCCGTAGACTCGTTGCCTAACACCGCAGGTAGGACGCGCACGGTGTACCCGGGCGCGGGAGGAGTAATCATGACCAGGGCGTGGCGTGGCCTCATCGAGGAGTACCGTGACCGACTTCCGGTGACCACGGCGACGCCCGTCGTCACGCTCCTGGAGGGCGGCACGCCGCTCGTCCCGGCGCGCCGGGTCTCGGCTCTGACCGGCTGTGACGTCTTCCTCAAGGTCGAGGGCGCGAACCCGACCGGCAGCTTCAAGGACCGTGGCATGACCATGGCCATCAGCAAGGCCGTCGAGGACGGTGCGAAGGCCGTCATCTGCGCCTCCACCGGCAACACCAGCGCCTCCGCCGCCGCCTACGCGGTCCGCGCGGGCCTGACCTGCGCCGTGCTGGTGCCCCGCGGCAAGATCGCGATGGGCAAGCTGGCGCAGGCACTGGTCCACGGAGCCACGCTGCTCCAGGTCGAGGGCTCCTTCGACGACTGCCTGGAGATGACCAGGAAGCTGTCCGAGAACTACCCCATCGCGCTGGTCAACTCGGTGAACCCGTTCCGGCTCCAGGGCCAGAAGACCGCGGCCTTCGAGATCGTGGACGCGCTCGGCGACGCGCCCGACATCCACTGCATCCCGGTCGGAAACGCGGGCAACATCTCGGCCTACTGGATGGGTTACACCGAATACGCCGCGGACGGCGTCGCCACCAGGACGCCCCGCATGTTCGGCTTCCAGGCCAGCGGCTCCGCGCCGATCGTGAACGGCGCGCCGGTGACCCACCCGCACACGATCGCCACCGCGATCCGCATCGGCAACCCCGCCTCCTGGAAGCTCGCCGAGGCCGCCCGGGACGAGTCCGGCGGCGTCATCCAGGCCGTCACCGACCGCCAGATCGCCGCCGCGTACAAGCTGCTGGCCCAGGAGGAGGGCGTGTTCGTCGAGCTCGCCTCCGCCGCCAGCGTGGCCGGCCTCCTCCAGGCACACGCGCAGGGCCTCGTCGAGCCCGGCCGGCGCATCGTCTGCACGGTGACCGGCAACGGCCTCAAGGACCCCGACTGGGCCATCTCCGGCGCGCCCACGCCCGTGACGATCCCCATCGACGCCCACGCCGCGGCCACGGCGCTCGGACTCGCCTGAGCGCCCCGGCACCCCCATGACGACGCCGGTACGGCGGGCCGTCCCACCGCGACGCCCCGCCCCGGCCCTGCACAGCACCGAACGACGCAGATAGGAGGAGGGGCTCCCTCCCTATGGCTGAGCCAGGGGCCTGCGCCCCAGAATTCCGATGACCGACAGCATCAAGGTCACCGTCCGGGTCCCGGCGACGTCGGCCAACCTCGGCCCCGGATTCGACACCCTGGGACTGGCCCTCGCCCTCTACGACGAGGTCGAGGTCGGTCTGGTCGACCCCGGCGGCGACCCCCGTTCCCGTAGCGTCAGCATCGAGGTCACGGGGGAGGGCGCGGGCGAGCTCGACGACGGCGAGGGCCATCTCATCGTGAAGACGATCCGGCTGACCTTCGACCGGATGGGGCTTCCGCAGCCGCGCGGCATCCGGCTGCGCTGCCTCAACCGCATCCCGCACGCGCGGGGCCTGGGATCCTCCTCCGCGGCGATCTGTGCGGGGATCCTCGCGGCGCGGGCGCTGGCCGGCGCCCCGTACCCGGTGGTGGACGGCCCGGACCCCGCGGGCGGCCGGGACGGTGCCGGCCCCGGCCGCCCGGCGGCGCGGCCGGAGTTCACCGACGACGACGTCTTCGCGCTGGCCACCGAGATCGAGGGCCACCCCGACAACGTGGCCCCGTGTCTCGCGGGCGGGCTCACCATCGCATGGACAGATCAGTCGGACGCTCCGCATATGGTGAAGCTGGTCCCACACGCCGATATCCGGCCCGTGGCCATCATCCCCAGGCACCGCCTGTCCACAGAGGTCGCCCGGGGGCTGCTCCCCAAGGACGTGCCGCACTCCGACGCGTCCGCGAACGCCGGGCGGGCCGCGCTTCTCATCGCGGCGCTGACCGAACGGCCGGAGCGGGAACTTCTGCTGGCCGCCACCGAAGATCGGTTGCACCAGAATTACCGCGCGCCTGCGATGCCGCAGAGTGCGGATCTGGTACAACGTCTGCGCGGGATCGGCGTCCCTACTGTTGTCTCGGGAGCGGGCCCCACAATTCTTGCGTTTTCGACAGTGGATACGCAGGATTTGATCGCACCGGAAGTGGGTACTGATTGGCACATCCAGCCACTGGATGTCGAAACCCGCGGTGCCTGCGTTGTCTCTCCCGAGACACGCTGATGCCTCTTCGACCTTCAGGGAATAGCTGTGTGCGCTGGTGATGTTAGGCTGGTAGCCGCACCAGGTGCCCCCTTGTGGGTGCGTGCTTGTCAGCCACACATCGCTGCATCATGTCTCGCTCTGTGAGGCGTGAGCGCCGCAGTGGCCTCCCCGAATCCGTCCCCTCCGAATGCTCCACATTCGGTTGGGGCAACGAGAGGCGGCGTTTGAGGGGACACGCGCGTTCGAATTACCTCGACATCTGGTTGCCGGTAGCAATCCGGGGGGTGTCCTCCAAGCCCCACCGTCGGCGAATCTCGATGGTGACGGCATGGATGTGCCCTTCTCCGACAGTGGCGGCGGTCCTCAAGGGCCGTCGAGGATCGCAACGTGCAACCCGACCCGGTCTGTCCCACCGGGTTGATCGCACCACCGGGACGATTGGCTGATCGTGGCCACGCCCGACCCCTGGGAAGGACCCATTAGTGAGCGACACCACCGAACTCCTCTCCGACGCCGCCGGCGCACCGCCGGTGGCCGGCGACACCCCCACCCGCGCCGCGGCCAGGCCGCGCCGTCGCTCCGGCACCGGCCTGTCCGCCATGGTGCTGCCCGAGCTGCAGGCCATGGCCTCCGGGCTTGGCATCAGCGGGACAGGGCGGATGCGCAAGAGCCAGCTCATCGCGGCCATCCAGGAGAAGCAGGGCGTAGCACCCGAGAGCGCCCCTGCTCCCGCTCCCGCCGCGGTCAAGGAAACTCCGCCGGCCCCGGCCGTCGCGGCCGAGCCGGTCGCCGAGCGCCCGGCCCGCAGCCGCAGGGAACGTTCCCGGCCCGCCGCCGTCGCCGAACCCGTGGCCGAGCAGGCGCCCGTCGCGCCCGAGCCCGTGGCCGCAGCCGCTCCCGTCGTGGAGCAGCAGGCCGATGCCGCTCAGGCCGACACCCGCGCCGAGCGCGGTGAGAGCCGCCGTGAGCGTGGCGACCGCCGCAGCCGCAACAGCGACCGTGGCGAGCGCACCGGCGACCGCCGCGACCGTGGCGACAGCCGTGGCGAGCGCGGTGACAACCGTGGCGAGCGTGGCGACCAGCGCGCCGCCGACGCGGGCCAGAACCGTGGCGAGCGCGCCGACCGTGGCGAGCGCGCCAGCGACCGTAACGACCGTGGCGAGCGCGCCGACCGTGGCGAGCGCGTCAGCGACCGTAACGACCGCGGTGAGCGCGCCGACCGCGGTGACCGCGTCAGCGACCGCGGTGACCGTGGCGAGCGCGTCAGCGACCGCGGCGACCGTACCGACCGTGGTGACCGCGGCGACCGTGGCCCGCAGAACCGTGGTCCGCAGGACCGCGGCGACCAGCACGGCGTCGGCGAGGACGACGACCGCCGTGGCCGCCGTGGCCGGTTCCGGGAGCGGAACCGTCGCGGCCGTGACCGCTTCGACAGCAACGAGCCCGTGGTCGGCGACGACGACGTCCTGATCCCGATCGCCGGCATCCTGGACATCCTCGACAACTACGCGTTCGTGCGGACCAGCGGTTACCTGCCGGGCTCCAACGACGTCTACGTCTCGCTGGCCCAGATCCGCCGTAACGGCCTGCGCAAGGGTGACGTCGTCACCGGCGCCGTCCGCCAGCCCCGCGACGGCGAGCGCCGCGAGAAGTTCAACGCGCTCGTCCGCCTCGACACGGTCAACGGCATGGACCCGGAGCAGGCGCGGCAGCGGCCCGACTTCAACAAGCTCGTCCCGCTCTACCCGCAGGAGCGGCTGCGCCTGGAGACCGAGCCGAACGTTCTGACCACCCGGATCATCGACATGGTGGCGCCGATCGGCAAGGGCCAGCGCGGCCTCATCGTCTCCCCGCCCAAGGCGGGGAAGACCATGGTGCTCCAGGCGATCGCCAACGCGATCACCCGGAACAACCCCGAGTGCCACCTGATGGTCGTCCTGGTCGACGAGCGTCCGGAAGAGGTCACCGACATGCAGCGGTCGGTGAAGGGCGAGGTCATCCACTCGACCTTCGACCGTCCCGCCGAGGACCACACCACGGTCGCCGAGCTCGCCATCGAGCGCGCCAAGCGTCTGGTGGAGCTGGGCCACGACGTCGTCGTGCTGCTCGACTCGATCACCCGTCTGGGCCGGGCCTACAACCTGGCGGCCCCGGCCTCCGGCCGGATCCTGTCCGGTGGTGTCGACTCCACCGCGCTCTACCCGCCGAAGCGCTTCTTCGGCGCCGCCCGCAACATCGAGAACGGCGGCTCGCTGACGATCCTCGCCACGGCGCTGGTCGAGACCGGCTCCAAGATGGACGAGGTCATCTTCGAGGAGTTCAAGGGCACCGGAAACCTGGAGCTCAAGCTCAACCGCTCGCTCGCCGACAAGCGGATCTTCCCCGCGGTGGACGTCGACGCGTCCGGCACCCGTAAGGAAGAGATCCTCATGGGCAAGGACGAGCTGCAGATCACCTGGAAGCTGCGGCGCGTGCTGCACGCCCTGGACATGCAGCAGGCCCTGGAGCTTCTCCTGGAGAAGATGAGGGAGACCAAGTCCAACGCGGAGTTCCTCCTCCAGGTCCAGAAGACGACGGTCAGCTCCGACCGCGACTGATCGACCGGCTCTACGACGGACGCCCCGGCCCCGCGGCCGGGGCGTCCGCCGTTTCAAGGCCCTTGTGCGACCGCGCTCTTCGGGATATCCATACTCCAGGACGCCCGCCCGCTCCATTTCGATTTCGCCGCGCCCCGGGTCCGCAGGTTCCGACGCCCCGGGACGAGCTCCGGGCGCGGACCGTGATCGCAGCGCGGAGCCAGAGGGGGGCGCATGACGGCCGAGACGGCAGTGGGCGGACCGGTGGTGGGCATGCCGCCGCGGCGGCGCGTTCCGCTGGGGCCCAACGGGCCGCTGGGCATGCTCGTCGACCCGATGACCTGGCGTGCCGTGCCGTACATGCTGGTGAGCGTCTTCTACGGCGCGGTCTGCTCCGCCTTCATGGCGTCCGCCATCCCGATCGCGCTCAGCCTGGTGATCGTGTGGGCCGGACTGCCGCTGCTCGCGCTGACCATGTGCGCCTGGCGCGCCGCGGCGATGCTGGAGCGCAGGCTGGTCCGGCTGGCCTTCGGCGTCACGATCCGCGACCCCTACCGGCCCTCCCGGGGCGACAACCTGTTCCTGCGCTGGAAGGACATGTTCGTCGACCCGGCGACCTGGAAGGACCTCCTCTACCTCCTGCTGTTGCTGCCGATCGGAGTCGTGGAGTTCGTCGTCTCGGTGGCCCTGTGGTGCCTGGGGTTCGGCATGATCATCGTGCCCACCGTCCTGCTGTTCGGCGGAGCCCCGGTGACGATCACCGACGGGCTGCTGGTCGACAGCGTGCCGGAGGCGCTGCTGTGCGTGCCCGTCGGAGTGGGGGTCCTCCTCGTCGCGCTCTACGCGACGCGGGGGATGGCCTGGCTGCACGCGCTGCTCGCCGTCGCGCTGCTGGGGGCGGGGGAGAAGAACCTGCTGGCCGCCCGGGCGGCCCACCTGCGGGCCAGCCGGGCCCGCGCGGTCGACGCGGCCGAGGCGGAGCGGCGCAGGATCGAGCGCGACCTGCACGACGGCGCCCAGCAGCGGCTGCTCTCCGTCGCCATGGACCTGGGCCGGGCCCAGGCCAAGATGGACTCCGACCCCCAGGGCGCCCGGGAGCTCCTCGCCCAGGCCCACGCCGGCGCCAAGGCGGCGATCGCCGAGCTGCGCGACCTCGCCAGGGGCATCCACCCGGCGATCCTCACCGACCGCGGACTGGACGCGGCGCTCTCCTCGCTCGCGGCCCGAGCCCCCGTGCGGGTGGACCTGTCGGTGGAGGTCTCCCACCGCCCCCCGCCCGCGGTGGAGAGCATCGCGTACTTCGTCGTGGCCGAGTCCCTGACCAACATGGTCAAGCACGCCGAGGCGACCGAGGTCTCCATCCGGGTCAGCCGCGAAGGCCAGCGGGTGGTCGTCGAGGTGCACGACAACGGGGTCGGGGCCGCGGTGCCGCGCGCCGGAGGGGGCCTCGCGGGGCTGGCGGACCGGGCCGCGACCATCGACGGCACCCTGACCGTGGACAGCCCGCTCGGCGGTCCTACGCTGATCCGCGCCGAACTGCCCTGCCAATGGTGAAAACTCGGACCATGCGGGTGGTGATCGCCGAAGACTCGGTGCTGTTGCGTGAGGGGCTGGCCCGGCTGCTGGCCGACGGCGGGATCGAGACCGTCGGGGTGGCGGGGGACGGCCCGGGGCTGGTGACCGCGGTCGCCGAGCACGGCCCCGACCTGGCGATCGTGGACGTGCGGATGCCGCCGAGCCACACCGACGAGGGGCTGCGCGCCGCCCTGGAGGCCAGGTCGCGGCGGCCGGGGCTGCCGATCCTGGTGCTGTCGCAGTACGTCGAGCAGCAGTACGCCGCCGAGTTGATCGGCGGGGGGGCGTCGGCGGTCGGTTACCTGCTCAAGGAGCGGATCGCGGACGTGTCGGAGTTCCTCGACGCGGTGCGCCGGGTGGCGTCCGGGGGGACGGTCATCGACCCCGAGGTGATCGCGCAGTTGCTGAGCCGCCACCGCCGGGACGACCCGCTGGAGTCCCTGACCGCCCGGGAGCGGGAGGTCCTGGCCCTGATGGCCGAGGGGCGCTCCAACGCGGCGGTCGCCGCGCGCCTGGCCGTCACCGACGGCGCGGTGGAGAAACACATCTCCGGCATCTTCGGCAAACTCGGCCTCGAACCCGCCTCCGACGACCACCGCCGGGTCCTGGCCGTCCTCGCCTACCTGGGCAGATGACCGAACGCCCGGCGGTTGTCACCGCCGGGCGTCCCTGCCGTTCTCAGCTCCCGCGTGTCCTGCCCGCCGTCTGTGCGGCTTGCGCCCGGGGTTGGGGACGCGAGTCGTACAGCGCGGCGCGGAGGGTGTCGTTTAGCGGACGTCCACGAACTCGTAGCCGGACTTGGAGCCGTAGGTCTTGCTGGTGCCGGGGACCTGGGCGCGCCAGTAGGCGTCGGTCTTCGGCTTGACGGTCTTGCTGAACTTGCCGCTGCCGTTCGCCTTCACGAAGTAGGCGAACTTCCAGGAGGCAGAGCCCTTCTTCTTGGAGTAGAGCTCGATCATCTTGCCGGAGTAGGCGGAGCTGCCCCGGTAGACCTTGCCGTACAGGCGGACCTTCTTGCCCTTCTTGACCTTGTTCGCGCTCACGTCGAACGAGACCTTCGACTTGGCCTTCTTCGACTTGGAGGTGCCCGTCTGGACCCAGAAGGTGTCGGCCTTCTCGATCTTGACGCTCTCCTTGCCGCGCGCGGCGACCAGTTCCAGGGTCCAGGACCCCGTGGCGTAGTCGTCGTCGAACCAGGTCTCCCGGTACCACTGGTTGGCGGTGTTGCTCTTCGACAGCTCCAGGTCGACGGAGTCGTTGCTGTCGTTGCTGAAGAGACGGGCGGTGACCGAGGAGGCGCCGACGACGTTCGCCTTGACGACCACCTCGGTCTCCTCGCCGGCGCTCACGACGACCGGGTCCGTCACCGAGGCGCTGACGTACTTGACCTGCGGGCTGACCGTGACTTCCTTGCAGCTGTCGCTGCTCGCGCCGCTACGGCTGACATGCAGGCGGACCTGCCAGTTGCCGTCCTTGTTGTCCTTGGTGACCTTGAAGCTGCCCTTGAGCTTGACGTCGGCGGTGGGCAGCGTCGGGGTGGTGCCGGCGGCCGGCGGAGCCGGGACGGCGGGCAGGGCCTCGATCGTGGCGCTGTTCCAGGCGGTCTCGCCGACGCGCTGGAACTCGGCCGTGACGGCGGTGATGTTCCTGTCGACCTTGCCCTCGACGAGCTTCCAGGCGTCCTTGAGGGTCGCCTCGAAGTCGACGGTGGCGTCGTCCTTGAGCGGGACGTAGGCGTCACCGAAGGTGATGGCGGTGACGTCGGCGGTGTTCAGAGCACAGGCCACTGCGGTGGCGCTGGTCTGGGTGGCGAAAGCAGTCGCCGTACCAGTTGCGAAGACGGCAGCCCCCGTTGCGGCCGCAAGAAGCAACCGCATTCCCTTCCTCATCTGGTCCCCTAACTGAGGTAAAAAAATGGGTAAAGTTACGGTTTGGGCACCGGAGCCTAGTGGGGCTGGTGTGACTCGTCTACAAACGCAGGTCATCTCCGCTGGGAATGTCTTGTGGCCTGGGATGGTTGGAGCATCTGGCACACTGGTAGCCGAACCGCAGCGGTTCCGGTTCCCGCCCGCGCGCACCTCAGTGTGCACACCGCGCGCAAGCCTGACAGGCGAGAGACAGTGGCGACCCGGCGACCGCGCTTTGGAGAGGAACTGAAGCCATGAAGCCCGACATTCACCCGGAGTATGTGACCACCGAGGTGACCTGCACCTGTGGTAACACCTTCACCACTCGCAGCACCGCGAAGAGCGGCGCGATCCACGCCGACGTCTGCTCCGCCTGCCACCCGTTCTACACGGGCAAGCAGAAGATCCTGGACACCGGCGGCCGGGTGGCGCGCTTCGAGAAGCGCTTCGGCAAGAAGACCACGGGCCAGTAGCCCACACCCGACGCCGGCCCGGAACCACCCCCGTTCTCCGTGGGTGCGCCCGGGTCGGCGTTCGTGGTGATGAGGCAGGCTTCGACGGTTTTTCAGGAAGGACGCACGGTGAATCTCGACGAGCTGCTCAGTGAGTACGCCGAGCTGGAACTCAAGCTCGCCGACCCCACCGTGCACGCCCACCCGGCACAGGCGCGTACCTTCGGCAGGCGCTACGCCGAGCTGACCCCGATCATCACCACCTATCGGGAGCTCGAAGGCGTCCAGAACGACCTGGACACGGCCAGGGAGCTGGCGTCCGAGGACGAGGCCTTCGCCGAGGAGGCCAAGGAGCTCGAAGGACGCGTCCCCGAGCTGGAGGACAAGCTCAGGCACCTGCTCATCCCGCGTGATCCCAACGATGACAAGGACATCATCATGGAGATCAAGGCGGGCGAGGGCGGTGAGGAGTCGGCGCTGTTCGCCGGTGACCTCCTGCGGATGTATCTGCGGTACGCCGAGCGGGTCGGCTGGAAGACCGAGCTCATCGACGCCACCCACTCCGACCTGGGCGGCTACAAGGACGTCACGGTCGCGCTGAAGGCCAGGGGCGACGAAGGCGTCTGGTCGAGGCTGAAGTTCGAGGGCGGCGTGCACCGCGTTCAGCGGGTGCCGGTCACCGAGTCGCAGGGCCGTATCCACACCAGCGCCGCGGGCGTCCTGGTCTATCCGGAGGCCGAGGAGGTCGACGTCCAGGTCGACCCGAACGACCTGCGCATCGACGTCTACCGCTCCAGCGGCCCCGGCGGCCAGAGCGTCAACACCACCGACTCCGCCGTGCGGATCACGCACATCCCGACCGGCGTGGTCGCCTCCTGCCAGAACGAGAAGAGCCAGCTCCAGAACAAGGAGTCGGCCATGCGCATCCTGCGGGCACGCCTGCAGGCCATCGCCGAGGAGGAGGCCAACGCCGCCGCGATGGCCGAGCGCAAGTCCCAGATCCGGACGGTCGACCGCTCCGAGCGGATCCGCACCTACAACTTCCCCGAGAACCGCATCTCCGACCACCGTGTCGGCTTCAAGGCCTACAACCTTGATCAGGTTCTGGACGGTGACCTCACGGCCGTCATCCAGTCCCTGCTTGACGCCGAGATGGCGGAGAAGCTCGCCGCCCACTCATAGAACGCGCCCATGACCTTTCTGCTGGACGAGATCGCCCTCGCCACCGCCCGGCTCGCCGAGGCAGGTGTGCCGTCGCCACGCACCGACGCCGAGGAGATCGCCGCATATGTCCACGGTGTCCGGCGCAGTGAGCTGCACAACGTGACGGACGCGGACTTCGACGCGCTGTTCTGGGAGGGGGTCGCGCGGCGTGAGGCCCGCGAACCACTCCAGCACATCACCGGGCGCGCCTACTTCCGCTACCTGTCCCTGGAGGTCGGGCCCGGCGTGTTCGTGCCGCGCCCGGAGACCGAGGTCGTGGCCGGGTGGGCCATCGAGCGGCTGCGGGAGATGGACGTCGCCTCCCCGGTGGTCGTGGACCTCGGCACCGGCTCCGGCGCCATCGCGCTGTCCATCGCCCAGGAGATCGCGCTGGCCACGGTGCACGCGGTCGAGGTCGACCCGGACGCCTACCGCTGGGCCAAGCGCAACATCCTGGAGCACGGCCAGGGCCGGGTCCACCTGCACCCGGAGGACCTGGCCGACGCCCTGTCCGAGCTGAACGGCCAGGTGGACCTGGTCATCTCGAATCCGCCCTACATCCCGCCGGGGGCGATCCCCCGCGATCCCGAGGTGCGTGACTACGACCCGCACCGGGCGCTGTACGGCTCCGGCAGCGACGGTCTCGACGAGGTCAGGGCGGTGGAGCGGACCGCCAGGCGGCTGCTGCGTCCGGGCGGCTTCGTCGCCGTGGAACACGCCGACGAGCAGGGCACCCCGGTCTATCTGATCTTCTCCGAGGACAACGGCTGGCGCGACGTCCGCAGCCGCCAGGACCTCACCCGCAGGGACCGCTTCGTCACCGCCCGTTTCGGCCAGGAATAGGCAGGAACGCGTTGGCGCGGTGCGAGCGAGCCGGTGGGCACAGTAGCTTTGGCTCGCTGGTGGCGGGTCGCTGGGCGAGGAGGCACGTGAGTGAGCGCAGCGAGCGAGCCGGTGGACACAGTAGCTTTGGCTCACTGATGGCGGGTCGCTGGGCGAGGAGGCACGTGAGTGAGCGCAGCGAGCGAGCCGATGGACACAGTAGCTTTGGCTCACTGATGACGAGCCGCTAGGCGAGGAGGCAAAGTGAGCCGACGTTATGAATGCACGGATGCCGAGCAGCGAGCCGCCGGCCTGACCGACGCGGCGTCAGCCGTACGGCGGGGCGAGCTTGTGGTGCTCCCGACCGACACCGTCTACGGCATCGGCGCCGACGCTTTCACGCCGTCCGCCGTCACCTCCCTGCTGGAGGCCAAGGGGCGCGGCCGGGACATGCCGGTGCCCGTGCTGGTCGGCACCGTGCGCGCCGCCAACGCCCTCGTGGAGAACCTCGGTCCTTACGGCCAGGATCTCGTCGACTCCTTCTGGCCCGGTCCCCTCACGCTGATCTGCCGCGCCAACCGGTCGCTGTCATGGGACCTGGGCGACAGCAAGGGCACCGTCGCGATCCGGATGCCCCTGCACTCGGTCGCTCTGGAGCTGCTCAAGGAGACCGGCCCGATGGCCGTCTCCAGCGCCAACCGCTCCGGGGCCCCCGCCGCCATCACGGCGGCCGACGCGGAGAAGCAGCTCGGTGACTCGGTCGCCGTCTATCTCGACGGCGGGCCGTGCGCCGACGACACCCCGTCCACGATCCTCGACCTGACCACGGCGGTTCCCCGGCTCCTGCGCCGCGGGGCCGTCTCGGTGGAGAAGCTGCGCGGGGTGATCGGCTACGTGGCGACGGACGCGGGTCCGGAGTCCGACGACTGACCAGCGGATCCACGGCTTATGCCGTGATCCATGCTGTCTGATTATCCTCGTGACGCGAGGCTGTCTCCCCGGTACCGTGAAGTCCGCCGACACTTCCGGGAGACGTCCATGGGTAAGTTCGACGGAATGGACCCCAAGCTGGTCCGTGATCTGCTGTCCGAGGTCAATCAGGCGTCCAAGCAGATGCGGGCCGTCGAGGGCCAGGTCACCCGGCTGATGAGCGGGGCGGGTCTCTCCTCGCAGTCCACCCACCGTCCGTCGCAGATCGCCGACGCGTGCGAGGTGATGGTCCGCGACGTCTCCGCCCGCGTGGCACTGCTGGAGAAGAGGATCAGGCAGGAGTCGGCGCCTCTGGCCGAGCCGAAGGCCGGAGAGCCGAAGATCGCGGATTCCGGGGCGGACGGTAAGTCCGAGCCGAAGCCGGATTCCGGGGCGGACGGTAAGTCCGAGCCGAAGCCGGAGAGGCCGAAGGTCGAGGATCTGAAGCCCGCCGTGCCCAAGGGCGACGAGGCTCCCCCGTCACGGGACCAGTCCCCGGACAGCGGTTCCAAGGACGACCCGAAGCCCGAGTCCAAGAAGGACACCGATTCCGGCTCCAAGGGGGAGACCGGTTCCAAGGGCGACGAGACGTCTCCGCGTAAGGGGGAGCCCACCTCCGAGGCGCCCCGGGGCGACCCCGATTCCCACAAGGTGACCGTCCACGACCCGCGGACGGCGAACGTCAACGACACCGCTCCGGACGCCAAGCCGGACACCGGCTCCAAGGCTGACGAGACGTCTCCGCGTGATGGGGGTTCGGTTTCCGAGGCGCCTCCTCGGGTGGAGGGTGTCGATGACACCGGCTCCAAGGGGGAGACCGGTTCCAAGGGCGACGAGCGCTCGCCCAGGGACGGGGGCGGTGTCTCCGGTGTCGACCTCCCGGACACCGCGGGCAAGGACCACCCCGACGACGTCGACCAGCGGGGTGACATGAAGCCGAGGGTCGTGGCGGTGGACGGGGTGCAGGTGCTCCAGGTCCCGCTCGACTCGCCCACGGCGGCGGAGGTCGCCGAGCTGCTGAAGAACATCGAGGACATCCCGCCGCTGGAGATGCCCGGCGTCGAGGGCGCCTCCGATACCACCGGCGCGCAGCCCGACCGGGTCGACCCGACTCCGGCGCCGCCGTGGACCGACTCCGACATCTCCGTCCCCGACACGGTGGAGCCCGATCCCGAGCAGAGGGTCCAACCGCCGGGCACGGGCGGGGAGAGCGGCACCCAGTCGGCGGGGAACGCGCCCGGGAGCGCGGAGACGCCGCCCGCCGAGACAGCGGTGGGCGAGTCGGCGGCGCGGTGGGCGTCCGACGGCACCGACGTGGTCTCGGTCCAGGCGGATCCGCCGAGCGCCGACGCGCTCAGGACGCTCGCCGACAACGCTCGCGACATCGAGCCGCTGGACATGCCCGGCGTGCAGGTTCCCGACGGCGAGACGTGGGGTGAGGGCGCGTGGGCGCCCATGGACGTCGGGCCCGACGGCTCGGCGGGCGATGTGGATCCGGGAGACCCGCTGCAGCCGATCCCGCCGCCCGGCGGCGGACGGGTGGGCGGGCAGTGAGCGTGAGGAGTCTGTGATGTTCGTGGATCCACCCGCACCGCAGCCGCTACAGCCGGGGGAGACCCCGCCCGCCTCGGCGGCTCCCGGCCTGCCGTCCCCGGACGGGACGATCGCGTGGGAGTTCAACCCCGACTACCAGCGGCTGGTCACGATGTGGCGGCAGGTGCTCCCCACGCTCGACACCCTGACCTCCACCCTGGACAAGGCCTACCAGCTGGCCAGGAGCAGGGACGTCTGGGACGCCCCGGTCTCGGGGCGTTACGTGGAGGAGATGGCCGAGTGGCGCACCCGCCTCGGCCTCTACCGCCAGGCGATCCTCACCTCGATCAGCGACCAGGCGGCCGACACCCCGAGATGGGTGCCCGCCAACGCCGGCGCTCCGCACGCATTCTCGTGACGGCGCGCCCCTGACTTCGGAAAACAGGGGCGCCCGGGCTTACAGTGGGGTGAGTCGTCATCCCTGGGGTGTGAGCCATGGGCGCAGAGCCGTACTACGGGCCCGACTTCGGGCTCCTGCACAGGCAGGACCCAGAGGTCGCGCAGGTCCTCCTCGACGAGCTCGATCGGCTCCGCGGTGGCCTCCAGCTCATCGCCAGCGAGAACTTCGCCTCGCCGGCGGTGCTCGCCGCGCTCGGATCGACGCTCACCAACAAGTACGCCGAGGGGTATCCCGGCAGGCGCTACTACGCCGGCTGCGAGGTCGTCGACCGGGCCGAGCGGCTCGCGATCGACCGGGCCAGGCGGCTGTTCGGCGCCGACCACGTCAACGTCCAGCCGCACTCGGGCGCCTCGGCGAACCTGGCGGCCTACGCCGCGCTGCTCCAGCCGGGCGACACGGTGCTGGCCATGGAGCTGTCACACGGCGGCCACCTCACCCACGGTTCCAAGGTCAACTTCTCCGGCCGGTGGTTCGACGTCGTCGCGTACGGCGTGCGCAGGGACACCGAGCTGATCGACTACGACGAGGTCAGGGAGCTGGCGCTGCGGCACCAGCCCAAGATGATCATTTGTGGTGCCACGGCCTACCCGCGTGAGATCGACTTCGCCGCCTTCCGGGGGATCGCGGACGAGGTCGGCGCCTGGCTGCTGGCCGACGTCGCCCACACCGTCGGCCTGATGGCCGGAGGCGCCCTGCCGTCCGCCGTGCCGTACGCCGACGTGGTCACCTTCACCACGCACAAGGCGCTGCGCGGTCCGAGAGGCGGCGGGATCATGTGCACGCGGGAGCTGGCGGCCCGGATCGACCGGGCGGTCTTCCCGTTCGTCCAGGGAGGCCCGCTCATGCACGCGGTGGCGGCCAAGGCGGTGGCGTTCGGTGAGGCGCTCCGGCCGGAGTTCGCCGACTACGCGCGCCAGGTGGTGGCCAACGCCCAGGTGCTGGCCGACGCGCTGGCCGCCGAGGGGATGCGGCCCGTCTCCGGGGGCACCGACAGCCATCTGGCCCTGATCGACCTGCGCGACGTCGGGGTCACCGGTGCGGTGGCCGAGCAGCGGTGCACCGCCGCAGGGATCACACTGAACCGCAACACCATCCCCTACGACCCCGAGCCGCCCACGGTGACGTCCGGGATACGGGTGGGAACCCCCTGTGTCACGACGCAGGGGATGGGGGCCGAGCAGATGAAAGAGGTGGCCTCGCTGGTGGCACAGGTCATCCGTAACCCTGACGCAGTGGGAGAGACCAGGGCGCGGGTGGCGGCCCTCACGGAGATCCATCAGATATATCCCAGCGAACTATGAGCTGTTCTGTGTCGTTTTCCGGTCACAGCTGGCCGGACTATCCGCGAAACTAGGTCCGTGCGCGAATATCTACTCATGGCGCTGGTGGCGGCAGCGGTGACCTACCTCCTGGTCCCGCTGGTCCGCGTGTTCGCCATCCGCATCGGTGCGATGCCAGAGGTCCGTGACCGTGACGTGCACACCACCCCGACGCCCAGACTCGGCGGTCTGGCGATGTACGGGGGGCTCGTCGCCGGCCTGCTGATCGCCAGCCAGTTACCCTACGCCGGGGGCAGGCTGGCCGAGGGCAAGACCGTGATCGCGCTGATCGCGGCGGGTGGCCTGATCACCCTCACCGGCTTCCTGGACGACTGGTGGGGGATGGACGCCCTCATCAAACTCGCCGGGCAGGTCGGCGCCGCGGGTGTCCTCGTCGCCTTCGACGTCAGCCTGCCGTGGCTCCCGTTCCCCACCGCGCTGGGCGGTCAGATCATCCTCGACTCCACGCTGAGTCCACTGCTCACGATCCTGGTCGTGGTCGTCATGATCAACGCGGTGAACTTCGTCGACGGGCTGGACGGCCTGGCGGGCGGGATCGTCGGCATCGCCGCCATGGCCACCTGGACCTACTCCATCGTGCTGTCCAAGGACTACGGCGACACCAGCATCAACGTCACGGCGGCGATCGCCTCGGTGCTCATCGGCATGTGCCTGGGCTTCCTGCCGCACAACTTCCACCCGGCGAAGATCTTCATGGGTGACACCGGGGCGATGCTGATCGGCCTGGTCCTCGCGTCCACGATGATCACCATCACGCCCCTCGACTCGACCAGCATCAACCGCTTCCCGGTGATCCTGCCGATGCTGGTGCCGGTCGCCATCCTGGTGCTGCCGCTGCTCGACCTGATCATGGCGGTGATCCGGCGCACCTCCAACGGCCTGTCGCCGTTCTCCCCCGACCGGGGACATCTGCACCACCGGCTGCTGGACATCGGTCACTCGCACCGGCGCAGCGTGCTGATCATGTACACCTGGACGTTCCTGTTCGCCTTCACGGTCGTGGCGATGTCCGTCGAGGGCGTCCCGCTCGTGCTGTTCCCGCTCACCGTGCTGCTGGCCGTGGGCGTGCTGGTGATGATGGCGCTGCCGAGCTGGCGCGCGCGCAAGAGCGGGGGCGGCGGTGCCGGCGCCGGCGGGCGTCACGTCCGCCCCGGCGGAGGGCCGGTCCAGGGGCAGAGCCGACCACTCCCGCCGGAGACGCCCGGCCCCCGGTCGGTGGCGGCCGACGACGACACGGCGGTGCTCTCCGTGCTCCCTGACCTGTCACTTACCGCTCCCAGTCCGGGTTTCTCAGCCCCTGAGACGCCGCGCTGAACACCTGCCGGAAACCTCTTGATCGTTTACTTGAAACGGCAGGTAAAGGCGCTCTTCTGTGAGCTTGTGATAGCTTTCACTAGCAGCCGCTCAACAGGATGAGCCCTGCAAGGTAGCAATCGCTCGCTTGATAACAGTTACTTGGAGTGCCGATGCAGGCCAACGACGTGCGCCTCCTGAAGGGGGCTGCGATACCCACGCTGCTGGTGGGGCTTGTCGTGGTCGTCGTCGCCGCCCTCGTGGCCGGAGGCAAGGGGGCGCTGGGCGCGGCGATCGGGGCACTGGTCGTCTGTGTCTTCTTCACCCTCGGCATCGTCGCGATCTCCTACGCCGGCCGAGTCTCGCCGATGGCGATGATGACCGCCGCGGTCGTGACCTACGCGGTGAAAATTCTCATAGTCATGGCCCTGTTGAAGGCGTTCGAGAACGCCACCGCGTTCGAGCCCAAGGCGTTCGGCTGGGGTGCCGTCGTGTGCACCGTCGCCTGGACCATCGGCGAGATGCGCGGGTTCATGAAGCTCAAAATGCTCTATGTCGACCCCGATGGCAAGACCCCCGGGTCCGGGTGATACCCGATGAGGCGTAGTATCTCGCTCGCGTGTGTGACCGGGCCCGATATGACTAGTCCTCACCGCGGCTGCTATCGTCATGCCCGCGATGAGCGAGAAGAAAATCCGGCCCGAGGACGACGGCCGCGACTTTGCCAGCGCCGCTTGGTCGATCCCCAGCTATCTCCTCTCCGGGATGATTCTGTACGGCGGTGCCGGATGGTTGCTGTCCAAATGGACGGGCGTGATCGCTTTCACCCCGATCGGATTGATCCTCGGAGTCTCTCTCGCCGTCTACCTGGTCTACCGGAAGTACGGTCGCTAGCCTTCGGCGGCGGTCGCTTCGCTGACGAAGCCATTTCGATCCACTACCACGCTGAAGGGAACGCCGCGTGAGCACGCTGACGCTCCTCGCTTCCGGGGACGAGTTCACGCCTCCGGGCCTCGAACTCTTCGACCTCCCCCCGATCATTCCAGGCGTCGACTGGTTCACGAAGCCCGTGCTGCTGGCGCTTCTGAGCACGCTCATCGTCGTGGTCTTCTGCTGGTCCGCATTCGCAAATCCGAAGATCGTGCCCCGGGGCGTCCAGAACGTCGCCGAGATGGGCTACATGTTCGTCCGCGACCAGGTCGCCCGGCCGTTCCTCGGCAAGGACGCCGACCGGTGGATGGGCCTGCTGCTCAGCATCTTCTTCCTGGTCTGGATCTGGAACCTGATGGGGGTCGTCCCCGTCCTGCAGTTCCCCGTGGCCTCGCACATCGCCTTCCCGATCGTGCTTGCGCTCAGCATCTACGTCCTCAAGGTCTACCTGGGTGTCAAGCACCAGGGACCGGTCGGTTATTTCAAGAACATGATGTTCCCGCCGGGGTTGCCCAAGCCGATCTACGTGCTGCTGGCCCCGATCGAGTTCCTCTCGAACATGATCATCGCGCCCTTCACCCACGCGGTCCGACTGTTCGCCAACATGTTCGCCGGCCACATCATCCTCGCGTTCTTCAGCATGGTCGGCTTCTGGTTCCTCTTCGAGAAGCTCACGCCGCTGGGTGCCCCGCTCGGCGTGGTCGGCGTCCTCATGACGATCGCCATGACCGGCTTCGAGATGTTCATCCAGTTCCTGCAGGCGTTCCTCTTCTCCATGCTCGCCGCGATGTACATCGGCAACTCGCTCCACGCCGAGCACTAAGACCAACCTCGAATAGTCCAGACCGGTGGGACGTCCCACCGGCCGACCGTAAAGGAATACAGGAATGTCCGTCCTCGCTGAGGTCACCGGCTCCCTCAACGCTCTCGGCTCGATCGGCTACGGTCTCGCCGCCATCGGCCCCGGCATCGGCGTCGGCATCATCTTCGGTCAGGGTGTGCAGGCGATCGCCCGCCAGCCTGAGGCCTACGGCCTGATCCGCCAGAACATGCTGCTCGGCTTCGTTCTGACCGAGGCCCTGGCCCTGATCGGCCTCGTCGCGCCGTTCATGTTCCGCTAAGACGCAACAAACCTGACGGAAGGCTGCACACATGATTCAGGCAGCTTCACTCCTGGCAGCGGAGGAGGGGGGCAACCCCCTCATCCCACACACCTACGAGCTGGTCGTCGGCGTCTTCGCGTTCCTCGTCGTCCTCGTCGTCGTCGGTAAGATCCTCACCCCGCGCATCCAGAAGACCCTGGTCGAGCGGACCGAGGCCATCGAAGGCGGGATCCAGAAGGCACAGGACGCGCAGGCCGAGGCCCAGGCGCTGCTCAAGCAGTACAAGGAGCAGCTCGCCGAGGCTCGTCACGAGGCTTCGCGCCTGCGTGAAGAGGCTCGCGAGCAGGGTGCTCAGATCAAGGCCGAGCTCCGCGAGGAGGCGCAGGCCGAGGCCCGTCGTCTCGTCGAGGCCGCGCACACCCAGATCGAGGCCGACCGCCAGCAGGCGTTCGCCCAGCTCCGCTCCGAGATCGGCCGTCTGTCGACCGATCTGGCCAGCCGCATCGTCGGTGAGTCCCTGGAGGACGAGGCGCGTCAGCGCCGCACCGTCGACCGGTTCCTTGAGGAGCTCGAGTCGAGCAGCGCGGCGGTCCGCTGATGCTGAGAGGTCTGAGCAGGGCTTCGCTGGCCGAGGTCGAAGAGCGCTTCAACGCCGTGGCGGGAAGCGCGGACCTCGGCTCGCTGGCCGACGAGCTCTTCGCGGTCGCCGACCTGTTCGACCGTGAGCACGGGCTCCGCCGCAACCTGTCCGACCCCGCCCGCCCGGCGGCCCAGAAGGCGCAAGCCGTACGGGTCCTGCTGGAGGGCAAGGTCAGCGGTGCCGCACTGGAGACGGTCATCGCGGCCGTCTCCGCCAAGTGGGCGCGCTCGGGCGACCTGGCCGACGTGCTCGAACGTCTCGGCGTGATCGCCGCCGCGGCCGAGGCCGAGGCGGCGAGCAGGCTCGACGACGTCGAGGACGAGCTGTTCCGGTTCGGGCGCATCGTCGCCTCGGACCTGGAGCTGTACCGGACCCTGACCGCCCCCGGCGTCCCCGCGCAGGCCAAGCAGGAGCTGCTCGGCTCCCTGCTCGCCGGCAAGGTCGCCCCCACCACCCTCCGTCTGATCTCGCAGCTCGTGGTCCATCCGCGAGGACGTAGCCTGGACAGAGGACTGGAGGAGTTCGGCTACCTGGTCGCCGCCCAGCGACAGCGTCTCGTCGCGGTGGTGCGCAGCGCTGTCGAGCTCTCCGAGGAGCAGAAGCGGCGTCTCGCCACGTGGCTGCGCACCTCGTATGGCCGCGACGTTCATCTGAACGTCGAGGTGGATCCGCGAGTGCTCGGAGGGTTCTCGGTTCACATCGGGGACGACCTCATCGACACCACCATCGCGGGACGAATCGAAGAAGTCCGCCGCCGGTTGGCCGGCTAGGCGAATAGGGAGACTGAAGAGAGATGGCGGAGCTTACGATCCGGCCGGACGAGATCCGGGACGCGCTTGAGCGCTTCGTCCAGGCGTACGAGCCGGAAGGCGCCGCGCGCGAGGAGATCGGGACCGTCGTCGACTGCGGCGACGGTATCGCCCATGTCTCCGGCCTTCCCTCGGCGATGGCGAACGAGCTGCTTGAGTTCGAGGACGGCACGCGTGGCCTGGCACTGAACCTGGACGTCCGGGAGATCGGTGTCGTTGTTCTGGGCGACTTCAGCAAGATCGAAGAGGGCCAGTCGGTCCGCCGGACGGGCGAGGTCCTGTCCGTGCCGGTCGGCGACGCCTTCCTCGGCCGTGTGGTCGACCCGCTGGGCGTTCCGATGGACGGCAAGGGCGCCATCGAGTCCGAGGGCCTGCGCGCCCTTGAGCTCCAGGCCCCGTCCGTGGTCCAGCGCCAGCCGGTGAAGGAGCCGCTGCAGACCGGTCTCAAGGCGGTCGACGCCATGACGCCGATCGGCCGCGGCCAGCGCCAGCTGATCATCGGTGACCGTGGCACCGGCAAGACCGCCATCGCCGTGGACACCATCCTCAACCAGCGGGAGAACTGGCTCTCCGGCGACCCCGACAAGCAGGTCCGCTGCGTCTACGTCGCGGTCGGCCAGAAGGGTTCCACGATCGCCCAGGTCAAGGGCCGCCTTGAGGAGGCGGGCGCGATGGAGTACACCACCATCGTCGCCGCCCCGGCGTCCGACCCGGCCGGTTACAAGTACCTCGCCCCCTATACCGGTTCGGCCATCGGCCAGCACTGGATGTACCAGGGCAAGCACGTCCTCATCGTCTTCGACGACCTGACCAAGCAGGCCGACGCCTACCGCGCCGTCTCGCTGCTGCTGCGCCGCCCGCCGGGCCGTGAGGCCTTCCCCGGCGACGTCTTCTACTTGCACTCCCGTCTCCTGGAGCGCTGTGCGAAGCTCTCCAAGGACATGGGCTCGGGCTCGATGACCGGTCTGCCGATCATCGAGACGAAGGGCAACGACGTCTCGGCGTTCATCCCGACCAACGTCATCTCCATCACCGACGGCCAGTGCTTCCTCGAGACCGACCTGTTCAACTCGGGTGTGCGTCCGGCCATCAACGTCGGTGTCTCCGTCTCCCGAGTCGGTGGCTCCGCGCAGGTCAAGGCCATGCGGAAGGTCGCCGGCACGCTGCGCCTGTCGCTGTCGCAGTTCCGTGACCTGGAGGCCTTCGCCTCCTTCGCCTCCGACCTGGACGCGGCCTCCCGTGCCCAGCTGGAGCGCGGCCAGCGCCTGGTCGAGCTGCTCAAGCAGGCCCAGTACAGCCCGCTCCCGGTCGAGAAGCAGGTCGTGTCGGTCTGGGCGGGCACCACCGGCGAGCTCGACGACGTCCCGGTCGAGGACATCCGCCGCTTCGAGGCGGACTTCCACGACTACATCTCGCGCGAGAACAAGGGCATCTTCGACAGCATCCGCGAGACGAAGGACCTGGCGGACGACACGGTCACCGCTCTCAAGGACGCCATCACCGAGTTCAAGAAGTCCTTCGAGACCTCTTCGGGCGAGCTGCTGGTCAACGAGGAGCCGGTCGCGGCGCTCGCCGCCGGCGAGGTCGGCCAGGAGAAGATCACCAAGCACGTCCGTACGGCTGAGAAGAAGTAGCCGATGGGTGCCCAGCTAAGACTGCTGCGGCGGCGGATCAAGTCGGTCAAGTCCACGGCGAAGATCACGCGCGCCCAGGAGCTCATCGCTTCGTCGCGCATCGTGAAGGCGCAGCAGCGGATGCAGGCGGCCGTGCCGTACGAGCGCGAGATCACTCGCGCCGTCACGGGCGTCGTCAGCAACACCAGCAGCGTCGACCACCCGCTGACCGTGGCCAAGGAGCAGCCCACCAAGGCGGCCGTGCTCATCGTCACCAGCGACCGCGGGTTCTGCGGCGGCTTCAACGCGAACATCCTGCGTGAGGCCGAGGCCCTCGGCTCCCTGCTCAAGGGCAAGGGCATCGAGCCCGTCCCCTTCGTGGTGGGCCGCAAGGGCATCACCTGGCACACGTTCCGTGGCCGTGAGATGGGCGGGCAGTGGGACGGGTTCTCCGACAGCCCCTCCTACTCCAACGCCAAGGAGATCGCGGACACGCTGATCCAGACGTTCTCGGCCGAGGACGGCGTGGATGAGATCCACATCGTCTCCACCGAGTTCGTGTCCATGCTCACGCAAGAGGTCACGGTAAAGCGCATCCTGCCGCTGGAGGTCGAGGAGACCTCCGAGAAGCCGGACACGCCGCTGCCGTACTTCGAGTTCGAGCCCAGCGCCGGCGCCGTGCTCGACTCACTGCTGCCGCGCTATGTGGAGTCGCGCATCTTCAGCGCGCTGCTCCAGTCGGCGGCCTCGGAGCACGCTTCGCGCCGCCGGGCCATGAAGTCGGCGACCGACAACGCCAACGAGCTGATCCGCGTGTTCACCATGCAGATGAACCAGGCTCGCCAGGCCGAGATCACCCAGGAAATCAGCGAGATCGTCGGTGGCGCGAACGCGCTGGCTGACGCCGCAGCGGGGAAAGAGTGAAATGACTGCACAGACTGTTGAGACCGGCGTGGGCCGCGTCGCGCGGGTCACCGGTCCCGTCGTCGACGTGGAGTTCCCCGTCGAGGCGATGCCCGATATCTACAACGCGCTGACGGTCGACGTCACCCTCGGCGAGGAGACCAAGACCCTGACCCTGGAGGTCGCCCAGCACCTGGGTGACAACCTGGTCCGCGCCATCTCCATGCAGCCCACCGACGGCCTGACCCGCGGTGCGGCGGTGACCGACAGCGGCGCCGCCATCTCCGTCCCGGTCGGCGACGTCGTCAAGGGGCACGTGTGGAGCACCCTCGGCGAGTCGCTGGACGTGCCGACCGCGTCGCTCAAGATCGAGGAGCGCTGGGGCATCCACCGCCCGTCGCCCGCCTTCGACACCCTTGAGTCGCGCACCGAGATGCTGCCCACCGGCATCAAGGTCATCGACCTGCTCACCCCGTACGTCAAGGGTGGAAAGATCGGTCTGTTCGGTGGCGCCGGCGTCGGCAAGACCGTTCTGATCCAGGAGATGATCCGCCGGGTCGCGCTGAAGTTCTCGGGCACCTCGGTGTTCGCGGGCGTCGGCGAGCGCACCCGTGAGGGCAACGACCTCTGGCTGGAGATGGACGAGGCCGGCGTCCTCAAGGACACCGCGCTCGTCTTCGGCCAGATGGACGAGCCGCCGGGCACGCGTCTGCGCGTCGCGCTCTCCGCCCTCACCATGGCGGAGTACTTCCGTGACGTGCAGAAGCAGGACGTGCTTCTGTTCATCGACAACATCTTCCGGTTCACCCAGGCCGGTTCCGAGGTCTCCACCCTGCTCGGCCGCATGCCGTCCGCGGTGGGTTACCAGCCGACCCTGGCCGACGAGATGGGTGTCCTCCAGGAGCGCATCACCTCGACCCGTGGTCACTCGATCACCTCGATGCAGGCGATCTACGTCCCCGCGGACGACATCACCGACCCGGCCCCGCACAACGCGTTCGCGCACCTCGACGCGCAGACCGTTCTGTCCCGGCCGATCTCGGAGAAGGGCATCTACCCCGCGGTGGACCCGCTCGACTCCACCTCGCGGATCCTCGACCCGCTCATCCTGGGCGAGGAGCACTACCGTGTCGCCCAGGAGACCAAGCGGATCCTGCAGAAGTACAAGGAACTGCAGGACATCATCGCGATCCTCGGTATCGACGAGCTGTCCGAAGAGGACAAGGTCACCGTCCAGCGGGCCCGCCGTATCGAGCGCTTCCTCTCCCACCCGATGTACGCCGCCGAGGCGTTCACCGGCCAGCCGGGCGAGTTCGTGCCGCTGGACGAGACGATCGCCTCGTTCAAGGGTCTGTGCGCCGGCGAGTACGACCACCTGCCCGAGCAGGCGTTCTTCATGGTCGGTGGCATCGAGCAGGCCATCGCCAAGGCCAAGGGCCTCGCCCGCTAGTCGCCTTCGGCACCGGTACGGCGTGAGCCGTACCGGTGCCTGGTTCGAAAGGAACTGGAGAGAACGTGGCGAAGCTGCGAGTAGGCGTTGTCTCGCCGGAGCGTGAGATCTGGTCCGGCGAGGCCGACATGGTGATTGCCAAGACCATCGACGGCGAGATCGGTATCATGCCTAAGCATGCGCCCGTGCTCGGTGTTCTCGTCGAGGGCGGCGTGCTGACGGTCAAGCGTGGAGGTGGCGAGAGCGACCTCATCGCCGCGGTCCACGGAGGGTTCCTCTCGGTGGCCGACGACGAGGTGTCGATCCTGGCCGAAATGGCCGAGCTCGGCTCCGAGGTCGACGTCGCCGCGGCGAAGGACGCGCTTCAGCGTGCGCAGGCCTCGATCGAGGCCAACCAGGAGGACGCGGACGCCGCTGTCGCGGCCAAGCGTGCCAGGGCCCGGTTGCGCGCGGCCGGCGAGGAAGTCGGATAAATTCTGCTTCTGAGCGGTACGGCTTTTTTGGGGGCGGCAGGCATGGTGCTGGACGTACTCATCGTGGTGGCGCTTCTCGTCGCCCTCCTTGCCTCCCGCGTGCTGATCCTGACCCGCTCCCGGGGCTCGGTGCTGTGTTGCCTGCGCCCGATGCCGGGGGAGCGGGGCTGGCGTGTGGGGGTAGCCCGCTACGCCGACGGCCAGCTCAACTGGATCCCACTCATAGGTCTGCTTCCAAGGCCGCGCCACGTGATCGTGAGGCGCGGCCTTGTGGTTTCCGGGCGCCGCAAGCTCGGGTCCGGTGAGTTCTACGGGTTCATCGAGGGCATGACGGCACTGGAGTGCCGGAACGGGCAGAGCGCTTTCGAGCTCGCCATGGGATACCGCGCCCTCACGGGGTTCGTCGCCTGGCTGGAGTCCGCCCCGCCCGGCGCCTACCTCGACGTCTCCTGACCTTCCCCGGACGCCCGTTCCGCGCGGCCGGCGGACCGCCCGGCCGGACGCCGCCGCCCGGTGAGCTCCGCCCTGGCCGGGAACACCCACGCGGGCCCGTCGGTGAAGACGGGGTACCGCGGGGCCCGTCGAGCCGCCGGGCCCCGCACGCCCGGCGGGTCACTTCAGGGAGCGGCGGACGTCGTCCAGCTCCTCGCGGAGGTCGTCCCAGGGGAACACGCCGGACTCCGGGGCGACGGAGTCCGGAGCGGGAAGCCGGTCGAGATCGAGGATGACCCTCACCCCCCACTCCCGCAGAGCGGCGACGCTGCCGGCGAAAGCGGGGTGGCGCGCCAGGGCCGCGTTCGGCCAGGGGACGGACACGATAGGCAGCCCGAGGCCGAGGGCCTCGTTGAGCAGGCCGAGGGCCAAGGTGTCGCTGATGCCCGCCGCCCACTTGTTGGTCGTGTTGAACGTCGCGGGGACGACCGCCATGGCGTCGGCGGGCGGCAGGACGTCGGGCTCCTCCGGCCGCTTGTAGTCGCTCCTGACCGGGTGGCCGGTAAGTTCGGCGAGCCGGGCGGCGTCGATGAACTTCGTCCCCGACGGCGTCGTGACCACGCACACCGTCCAGCCTCCGGCCTGTGCGTGCGTCACGAAGCCGGCCAGCTCGCCCGCGGGACGACCGCCGCACGCGATCACGTACAGCACCGGTTTTCCGTCGAGCATGTGAGGCCTCGCGTCTGTGTGGGGGAGTCTCCCGGGCTAGCGGGTGCCGCCGGGCTTCCAGAGGATCTCGTCGCCGTGGGCGGCGACCCGGCAGAGGATGAACATCAGGTCGCTCAGCCGGTTGAGGTACTTCGCGGTCAGCGGGTTGACGTCGTCGTGCGCCTCCAGGGCCGACCAGGTGGTCCGTTCGGCCCGCCGGGTCACCGTCCTGGCCACGTGGAGCTGGGCGACGGCCGGGGTGCCGCCCGGCAGGATGAAGCTGCGCAGCGGCTTGAGCCGCCCGTTGAACTCGTCGCACCGCGCCTCCAGCCACTCGATGTAGGAGGGCTCGACGCGCAGCGGCGGGAACTCGGGGGCCTCCACCACCGGGGTGCACAGGTCGGCGCCCACGTCGAACAGCTCGTTCTGGATCCGGACGAGGACCGCGGAGATGTCCTCGTCGAGGGAGCCCATGGCCAGGGCCACGCCGATCGCTGCGTTGGCCTCCTCCACGTCCGCGTACGCGGCCAGGCGGGGGTCGGACTTGCGGGTGCGGCTCATGTCGCCGAGCGCGGTCGTGCCGTCGTCACCGGTCCGCGTGTAGATCTTGGAGAGCACCACCGGCTCGTCCCTGTCAGCTCTCGTCATGTGGCCCAGCGTATCGGTCAGTAAAATTATTAAGATTGCCCCGATAGCGGACAATATGATTTACCGATGGCTTCTGGTTTTTACCTGCGATTCCCTCACATCTCCCGCGAGACGCTGACGTTCGTCGCAGACGACGACGTCTGGGCGGCTCCCGCGGCCGGAGGACGGGCCTGGCGTCTCTCCTCTGACCGCGCGCCCGCCGGCCACCCCCACCTGTCCCCGGACGCCACGAAGGTCGCCTGGACCAGCGTCCGCGACGGTGCCCCGGAGGTGTTCCTGGCCGACCTGGAGTCCGGCTCCGCCGAGCGGCTGACCTACTGGGGCGACCGCCGGACCCGCACGCGCGGCTGGACGCCGGACGGCAGGGTCCTCGCGATCAGCGCGACCGGCCAGCCGTTCGCCTCGCGGAGCTGGGCCTACGCCCTGGGCGACGGCCGGGTCGAGCGGCTGCCGTACGGCCCCGTCACCGATCTGTCGGTCACCGGCGACGCGGTGGCGCTGCTCACGGCCTCCCTCGCCCGGGATCCGGGCACCTGGAAGCGCTACCGGGGCGGTACGGCGGGGCGCCTCTGGGTCCAGCGGGCGGGTGGCGACTTCACCCGGCTCCTGGCGGAGGTGAACGGCCACTTCGCCAGCCCCATGCTCGTCGGCGGGCGCCTGGTCTTCCTCTCCGACCACGAGGGGGTCGGCAACCTCTACTCCTGCGCGCTGGACGGCACCGGTCTGCGCCGGCACACCGACCACGATGTCTTCTACGCCCGGCACGCCACCACCGACGGGACCCGGATCGTCTACCAGAACGCCGGTGACCTCTACCTGCTGGACGACCTTGACGCCGAGACCCGCAAGCTCGACGTCACGCTCGGCTCCCCGCTGCGGGGGCGGCAGCCGTACCAGGTCAACGCGGGCCGCAGGCTGCACGATCTGGCCGTGGACGCGACCGGGCGGGCCAGCGCGGTGGAGATCCAGGGCTCGGTGCACTGGATCACCCACCGGGACGGCCCGGCGCGGCAGCTCAGCACCGGCCTGTCGGCGGGGAAACCCCGCATCCTCGGTACGGACCGGGTGGTGTGGGTCTTCGACGACGGGGAGCGGCAGGGCCTGGAGATCGGGCCGGCCAGTGGCGGGGAGAGCCGCAGGATCGCCGCGGGCAAGCTCGGCGAGGTCGGTGACCTGGCCGTCGCACCCGACGGGAACGCGATCGCGGTGGCCGCCAGGGACGGGCGGCTGCTCCTGGTGGACGTGGCCTCCGGTGAGGTCACCGAGCTCGCCACCGCCAACGGTGAGATCGAGGGACTGGCCTGGTCCCCCGACTCCGCCTGGCTGGCCTGGTCGCACCCGGAGGCCACGCCGCTGCGCCGGATCCGGCTGGCCAGGGTGATGGACCGGGTCGTCACCGACGTCACCGACGGCCGGTTCGTGGACGTCTCGCCCGCATTCGCCGGGGACTATCTGGCGTTCCTGTCCCGGCGCGGCTTCGACCCGGTCTACGACGCGCACTCCTTCGACATGTCCTTCCCGTTCGGCTACCGCCCCTACCTGGTACCGCTGGCCGCGGCGACCCCGTCGCCGTTCGCGCCCAGCTCCGACGGCCGGGCCGTCGGCGAACCCGATGACGACGACAAGAAGAAGCGCAAGGACGACGCCGCGATGACCGTCGACCTGGACGGTATCGCCGCCCGGGTCGTGCAGGTGCCGGTGCCCGAGGGGCGCTACTCGGCGCTCCGCGCGGTCAAGGGCGGGTTCGTCTGGCTGCGCGAGCCGCTGGCCGGGGAGCTCGGCGAGGACCGCGACCAGGTGGGGGGCGAGCCGCCCCAGCCCGCGCTGGACCGTTACGACCTGGTCAAGCGCAAGTGCGAGGAAGTGGTCGACAAGCTCGACCGGTACTGGGTGAGCGGGGACGGCACCCAGCTCGTCGTCCGTGACAAGGGCGCGCTCACCGTCCGCCCGGTGACCGGCAAGAACGGCGGGGACGACGCGACGGTCGACCTGTCGCGGATCCGCGTCACCGCCGACCCGCAGGCCCAGCGGCGGCACGCCTACAGCCAGATGGGCCGCCGGATGCGGGCCGACTTCTGGGTCGAGGACATGGCGGACGTCGAGTGGGACGCCGTGCTGGAGGAGTACCGGCCGCTGGTGGAGCGCGTCGCGACCGCCGACGACTTCGCCGACCTGCTCTGGGAGGTGCTCGGGGAGCTGGGCAGCTCGCACGCCTACGTCGACGCCGCCCCCTGGGGGCACCCCGCCTCCGACTCGGTCGGCCTGCTCGGCGCCGACCTGTCCTGGAACGGCGACGGCCGCTGGCAGGTGGACCGGGTGCTGCCCGGCGAGTCCTCCGACGTGCACGCCCGCTCACCGCTGGCCGTGCCCGGAGCGGGGATCCAGCAGGGGGAGACGCTGCTGGCGGTCGACGGCCGCCCGGTGCCGCCGCAGGGCCCCGCCTCGCTGCTGGTCGGCGCGGCGGACAAGGCGGTCGAGCTGACCCTGGGCGGCGGGCGGAGGGTGGTCGTCACGCCGCTCCGCGACGATCGGCGCCTGCGCTACCAGGACTGGGTGGCCGGGCGCCGGGCGCATGTCCGAGGTCTCGGTGACGGCCGTGTCGGCTACCTGCACATCCCGGACATGGTCGCCGAGGGGTGGGCGCAGTTCCACCGCGACCTGCGCAGGGAGATGACCTTCGAGGCGCTCGTCGTGGACGTCCGGGGCAACCGGGGCGGCCACACCTCCGAACTCGTCATCGAGAAGCTGATCCGCCGGGTCATCGCCTGGGACCTGCCCCGGGGCATGACGCCGATCACCTACCCCGAGGACGCTCCGCGCGGTCCGCTGGTCGCGGTCACCGACCAGGACGCCGGATCCGACGGCGACATCGTCACCGCCGCTTTCAAGATCCACAAGCTCGGGCCGGTGGTCGGCACCCGCACCTGGGGTGGCGTCATCGGCATCGAGGGGGGTCACCGCCTGGTCGACGGGTCGCACATCACGGTGCCCCGGTACTCGTTCTGGTTCGAGGGGCTCGGCTGGGGCGTGGAGAACTACGGCGTCGACCCGGACGTCGAGGTGGACATCACCCCCGATGACTGGGCGGCCGGCCGGGACCCGCAGCTTGAGGAGGCGGTACGGCTCGCGCTGGCCGCCCTCGACGAGCGGCCCGCGGCGTCCCCGCCCGACCCCGCCACCCGCCCCTCCCGCCGCCGCCCGGCGCTGCCGCCCCGCCCGTAGGTGACATTTGTCATCCCACAGAGCTGAAAGATCCGTGGGATGCCGGTGATATCGGTGTCTACCTCCTAAAACGCCGTAAGGCGAGGATTGTCCGCATGAGAACACCACAGCTTGCGGACGCGACCGGCACCGGAACCGCCGGCCTCGGGAACGTGATCGAGGTCGGCGGTCTCCGGCAGAAGTACGGCGACTTCGAGGCCGTACGCGGGATCTCCTTCACCGTCCCGAAGGGCGAGCTGTTCGCCCTGCTCGGCACCAACGGCGCGGGCAAGACCACCACGATGGAGGTCCTGGAGGGCTTCACCCCCGCCACCGACGGCACGGTCCGGGTGCTCGGCCTCGATCCGGTCAGGCAGCACCGCGAGCTGCGGCCCCGCGTCGGGATCATGCTGCAGGAGGGGGGCTTCCTCGGCGACCTCACCGTGGCCGAGACTGTGGACCTGTGGAAGGGGCTGAGCGAGGACGCCGGCCGCCCGGTCACGATGGCCGGCAGCACCGAGCTGTCCGGGAGCCTCAGCCTCTTCGGCCGGGTCCGGGGCGTGGACCGGGCGACCATGGGGGCGCTGGAGCTGGTCGGACTGGAGAGCAAGGCCAGGACCAAGGTCCGGCAGCTCTCCGGCGGCCAGAAGCGCAGGCTCGACCTCGCGCTCGCGGTGCTCTCGCGGCCGGAGGTGCTCTTCCTGGACGAGCCGACCACCGGGATGGACCCCGAGGCCCGCCGTACCACCTGGCAGGTGATCGAGGACCTGCGGGCCGGCGGCACCACGGTGCTGCTCACCACGCACTACCTGGAGGAGGCCGAGCGCCTCGCCAGCAGGCTGGCCATCATGCATGAGGGCCTCATCCACACCTACGGGACGGTCGAGGAGGTGGTGGCCGGCTCCGGCGACACCATCGCCTTCCGGCTCCCCGGCACCGCCTGGTCCTTCGGCGACCTGCCCGCCCCGGACGGCGTCATCCCCACGCTGACCTATGCCGACGGCGGCACCGAGGTCGCCTACACCCTCACCGGCGGACAGCCGGGGACCCGCGCGCACGCCGCGCTCCGGCCACTGCTGGCCTGGGCCGACGAGCGCGGCGAGGTCCTGGAGCGGCTCGCCGTACGCCGGGGGACCCTTGAGGACGCCTTCATGCGCGTGGTGGGAGAGCGGCGATGAGGCGGAGCGGAGCCGGTGCGACCGCCGGCGGGGAGTGCGTGGCCATGGGGTGGACGGAGCGGATGAGGAGTGGTGAGTGATATGAAGACCGACGTTCTGCACGCCGTACGGCTGGCGAGGCTCGACCTGACCCTGGTGGCCAGGAACACCACGGTGATGTTCAACGTGCTGCTGCTGCCGCTCCTGATGGCCTGGATGTTCACCCAGACCCAGGGAGGCACGGACATCGCCGGGGTGTCCGGGGAGCTTTTCGTGCTGACCGGGGTGCCCGGCCTGATGCTGGGGTTCGCGGTCTTCATCAACCTGGTCAACTCCTTCACGGCCCGGCGTGAGGAACTGGTGCTCAAGCGGCTGCGCGGGGGCCAGCCGTCCGGGCCGGCGGTCCTCGGCGGCGCCGCCCTCGGCGCGCTCGCGCTCTTCCTCGGCCAGGTGGTGCTGCTGGCGATCTGGATGCACCGGACCGACGGGGTCCTGCCGGCCAACGTGCCGCTGCTGCTGGTCGCGGCCGCCCTGGGAGTCGCGCTGTTCGGCCTGCTGGCCGCCGCCTTCTCCGGGATCACGCCCAACGCCGAGCTGGCCCAGATCACGGTCCTGCCGGTGATCCTGGTCATGATGATCGGCGCGCCGGTGGCCTACCCCGCCGACGCGCTGCCCGGCCCGCTGGGGGTGGTCTCCAACCTGCTCCCGGTGACCCCGGTCGTGGAGATCATGCGTACGGGCTTCCTCGGCGCCGACCACATCTCCGGGAGCGGCGAGGCGCTGAGCATGGCCGGGCAGTGGGTGGCCGCGCTGCCCTCGCTCGGAATCCTGGTGGCCTGGATCGCGGTGGCGGCCCTGCTGGCCAGGTGGCTGTTCCGGTGGGAGCCCCGGCACGGATAACGTGCATCACGAAATGTCGATAAAAGCTGACGGAAGAGTGGCGGGGCGCTTCAGGCGCTCCGTCCTCCACGTGTTCCCCCGGCGCAGGAAGCGCACGACCTTCGAGCGGCTCCGCCGGTTGACCATCTGGTCGCTGACCACCGGTCCGCTCCTGGTCTGGTTCGGTGCCCTCGGCGGGATCGCCGAGGAGTTCAGTGTCCCCGGCGGGATCGCCGAGCACGCGGGGGCGGACCTGCTCGTCCTCATCCTCGGGCTGCTGGGGCTGGCCGCCTTCAGCGTCCTCTACATGAGGATGGTGAAGGCTGCCATCGCGGGGACCTCGGCCAACCGCGAGATCGTGGCCTCGGCCGTGCTCGCGGTCGTCCTGCTGCTGACCCAGGAGACCCAGCTGTGGACCTGGGGGCTGGTCGCCCCGGCCTGGGCGGCGGGCGCGGCGCTGCTGCTGAGCAGGATGGGCACGTTCGTCGCCGGTCTCGGCGCCGCCGTGGTCGCACTGCTTCTCACACCGGTCGATGACGGCTCCGGCTCCATCATCGGACGCGTGCTGGCCGCACCACACCCGGGCGAGGACACGGCCCCCCTCGCCGGCGCCCTCGCGGGCGCCTTCGTCGGGGTCGCCCTGTCGCTGCCCTGCGCGAACCGGTTGCAGCTCTGGTTCTGGGAGGTCGTCAGGCTGGCGGAGGAGGGCAAGGAGGCCCAGGCCCGGCTGGCCGTCACCGAGGAGCGGCTCCGCTTCTCGCGCGACCTGCACGACCTGGTCGGGCACAGCCTGTCCGCGATCGCGGTCAAGAGCGAGGTGGCCGCCAAGCTGTCGAAGGTGGACACCGAGCGGGCCGCCGGCGAGATGGAGGAGGTCCGGGGACTGGCCCGGGAGGCGCTGAAGGAGATCCGAGCGGCGGTGCGCGGCTACCGGACGGTCGATCTCGACGCCGAGCTGCGCAGCATGACCGCGGTGCTGGAGGCCGACGGCATCCGCTGCACGCTGGAGACGCCTCAGGAGCCGGTGCCCGAGGAGCTGGGCACGCTGCTGGCCTGGGTGGTCCGCGAGGGCACCACCAACGTGCTGCGGCACAGCTCGGCGACCCGGTGCCGGATCACGATCACCCTCCGCGGCGGCGTGGCCGTGCTGGAGATGGTCAACGACGGCGTGACCGGGCTGGACGGGCGCGGCGGCACCGGCCTCATCGGGCTGTCGGAGCGGGTGGCCGCCATGGGGGGTGCCGTCGCCGCCGGCGCCGGCGGCGCGGGAGAGTTCAGGTTGCGGGCGACGGTCCCGCTGGAGGGGGTCAGATGATCCGGGTGCTGCTGGCCGACGACGAGCATCTCATCCGCGGGGCGATCGCCACGCTGCTCGGCCTGGAGCCGGACATCGAGGTGGTGGCGCAGGTCGCCAGGGGCGACCTGGTGGCGCAGGCCGTACGGGATCACCGGCCCGATGTGATCGTGCTGGACATCGAGATGCCCGGGATGGACGGGCTGACCGTGGCCGAGACGCTGCCCGGCCACGCGGTGCTGATGCTGAGCAGTTTCGGCCGTCCCGGATATCTGAGAAGGGCGCTCGCGGCGGGGGTGCGCGGCTTCATCCCCAAGGACGCCTCCGCCGACGAACTGGCGACGGCGATCCGTAAGGTAAGCTCCGGCGGACGCTATCTCGACCCGGAGATGGCGGCCTCGGCGATGATGGCGGGGGAGAGCCCGCTCACCGAGCGTGAGCGTGACGCTCTGGCCCTGGCCTCGCGGGGCGCGTCGGTCGGGGAGATCGCGGTGTCGCTGCACCTCACCGAGGGCACCGTGCGCAACTACCTGTCCAGCGCCATCACCAAGCTGGGCGCCAGCAACCGGATCACCGCCATCCACGCCGCCCAGGAAAAAGGTTGGCTCTAAACAGAGTTTTTTCTCTGCGTTGGGGCAGGGGGAACACATGGTGGCAGCGGACGTGAACCCGGGAGTGCGTGAGATCCGCGCCTTTCCCCGCGTCATGTCATCGGTAAATGCATTGCGTGCCCGCCTGGCGCGGCGCCGCACGGAGATTACGTCCGGTCGCGTCCATCCCGCGGTCCGGTCTGAGGAGGAGGCATGCGCGCCACTGGAAACCCCGGAGCCCAGGTGGTCAGTGTCGGCAACCGGCTCGACGTGGGCACCGTCGCCGGAGTGCGCCCGCGACTGCACGACGCGGTCGATTCCGGCCGCGGCGATCTGATCGTGGATCTCTCCGGGCTGGAGATGATCGACGCCACCGGCCTCGGCGTGCTGGTGGGCACGCACCGCCGCGCGCTGGCCGCGGAACGCCGTCTCATCCTGCGCGGGGTGCCGCCTCGCGTCATGCGCGTGCTGGCGGTGACCCGGCTCAACCGGGTGCTCACCGTCGAGCTGTCCATGGCCGCGGTGGCCTGACCCCGGTCACGCGCGTCAGTGCTCCACCGTGTCGCGGAACCGCTCGGGTCCGAGGGCGATCGCGGGCGCTCTCCCCGCCCGGCTCGCCCGTCGGAGGTCACGTCACGCGGGTCCCGGCGGGGCTCACGTGACGAAAGACCGGTAGAAGATGTGCACGGCGGTGCTGATCAGGTGATCGACCGCGGGCGGGTCGTCGGCCAGCACCCACTCGATGAGCAGCTCCTGGATGGCGCCGATCATGCCCAGTGCCAGCAGGCGCTGGTTGGCCTTGACCGCCCCCGGCAGGTCGAAGACGTTGGCCTCGATGATCTGGCTGAAGGCCGCCACCGCCTGCTGCCGCGACCTGGTGAGGCAGTCGCCCGCCCGGCGCACCTCCAGGTGCATGATCCGGGCACGGCGCCTGTCCTCGGTGACGAAGCCGATATATCCGGCGATGCCCGCCTCGACCCGGCTGAGCAGCGTGTCCGGGGCCTGCTCGATGGACTTCGACACCGACAACAGCGTCTCCTGCACACATCTGTCGTGCACCGCCTGCAGTAACTCGTTACGGCCGGAGAAACACTCGTAGAAGGCACGATTGGAGATGCGGGCCGCGGCGCACAGCTTCTCGATCGTGGTCTCCGGAAAACCGGGGTCGGAGTAGAGCGTGTACGCCGCGGTGATCAAGCGCTCCCGGCGCTCCGCCAGCCGCTCCTCCGCTGACATTCCTCTGTATGATCGTCCATTCATGTCAAGCCTCCGCCTTTAATGCGGACTTGACAAACACTCGCTTTATCACTTCCACCTCATGATCCTGGCCCCCAGAATCCACCATTATGGGTGCAAGATCCTTTTTGCGGAAGAGTAAGTGTGCTATCGCTTCCGTCGTCCATGCAAGAAGGTGACAAGCCTGACTAGTCGGTCAAGTTCCTTCTGGCCGCGAGTGAACGAGGTGAGGTTCATTCCGGGCAGCGCGAAGCGCTGCCGCGAGACGGCCTTGGGGCGGGAGAACTCCCGCAGCCCGTCCGCGCCGTGGATGCGGCCGAAGCCGGAGTCGCCCACCCCGCCGAACGGCAGCGAGGGGACCGCGGCGAAGGAGATGATCGAATTGATCGCGGTCATCCCGCCGCGCATCCGGCGCGCGAGCTCCACGGCCCGCCGCGCGTTGCCGGAGAAGACCGTCCCGGCCAGGCCGTACGCGGAGGCGTTGGCCTTCTCCAGTGCCTCCTCCACGTCGGCGACCCGTTTGACCGTCAGGGTCGGGCCGAACGTCTCCTCGCGGACCGACACGGACTCCTCCGGCACGTCCTCCACGATCACCGGGTCCACGAAGGGCGCGCGAACCGACTCGGGGCCGCCGAGGACGGCCCTGCCGCCCGCGACCGCGTCCTGGATGTGCCGCCGGATGACGTCGAGCTGGGCCGGCATGGTGATCGGGCCGTAGTCCTCCCCGGCCCTGACCTTCCGGGCCCGCCGGGTCAGCTCCCCCATGAAGCCGTCGTAGACCGCGTCCACCACGTAGACGCGCTCCACGCCGACGCAGGTCTGGCCCGCGTTGGACAGCGCGCCCCACAGGGCCGCGTCCGCCGCGGCCGGCAGGTCGGCACCCTCGTCCACGATCAGCGCGTCCTTGCCGCCGCACTCGGCGACCAGCGGCGTGAGGTTCGCCGCGCACGCGGCCATCACCCGCTTGGCGGTGGCGGTCGAGCCGGTGAAGGCGATCTTCCCCACCCCCGGGTCACCGGCCAGCGCGGCCCCCGTCTCGCCCAGCCCGGTGACCGTCCGGAACACCCCGTGCTCGGGAACGGCCTCGCTGAACAGCTCCGCCAGCAGCACGCCCACGCCGGGGGTCAGCTCGCTGGGCTTGAACACCACCGCGTTCCCCGCCGCCAGCGCGTAGGCGATCGACCCCATCGGGGTGAACACCGGGTAGTTCCACGGTCCGATCACCCCGACCACCCCGAGCGGCCGGTACTCCAGCGTGGCCGAGATGTTGGCGCCCATCATCCCGGGGGAGACCCTTCTCGGCCCGAGCACCCGGTGCGCGTTCCGCGCGGCCCAGTCGAGATGGGTGATGGTCAGGACGACCTCCAGGGTGGCGTCGGCCTCAGGCTTGCCGGTCTCGTCGTGGACGGTGGCGACGATCCCGGCGATGTTCCGGGTGATGACGGCCTTGTAGTCGAGCAGCCGCCGCCTGCGCTCGACCCACCCCAGCCCGGCCCACCGGACGGCGGCAGCCCCGGCCTCCGCCACGGCCGCGCGCACGGCCGCCGCGTCCTGGATCGGGTGGGTGCCGACGACGGCGCCCGTGGCCGGATCGAGGGAGTCGAAGGTGAGCCGGCCGGTCGCCGTGGTCATCGTGGCCTCCTGCTGTGCCGTGGCGGATGCCCGAGGGCGGAGGGAGCGGCGTCCGCGGCGGCCCTCGCGGGCGCGGCGAGCCGAACGGGCGCGGTCCGCCCACGATAGACCGGGACCGTTGTCCGGTAAACCATCACTTACCGGGTGAGAAGTCCCCGGTCCAGCGCCGTGGTCACGGCGGCGGTGCGGTCGGAGACGCCGAGCTTGCCGAAGACGCGCAGCAGGTGGGTCTTGACCGTGGTCTCGCTGATGAACAGCTCCTTGCCGATCTGCGCGTTGGTCAGCCCCCGGGCCACCAGGGAGAGCACCTCGGCCTCCCGCGGCGACAGCGACTCGCTCACCGGGGCCCGCATCCGGGTGACCAGACGGGTCGCCACCGACGGCGACAGCACGGTCTCGCCCCGCGCCGCGGAGACGATCGCGGCCAGCAGGTCGGCCCTGGAGGTGTCCTTCAGCAGGTATCCGGCGGCCCCCGCCTCGACCGCCCGCACGATGTCCTGGTCGGTCTCGTAGGTGGTCAGCACGATCACCCGGCTCTCCGGCCGCTCGGCGAGGATGCGCCCGGTGGCGCTCACCCCGTCGCCGTCCGGCATGCGCAGGTCCATCAGGATCACGTCGGGCCGCAGCTCCCCGGCCCGCACGACCGCCTCGTCCCCCGACGCCGCCTCGCCCACCACCGTGATCCCGGGGTCGGCCTCCAGCATCCCCCGCAGCCCCTCGCGGACCACCGGATGGTCATCGACGATCATCAGACGCAGCACGCGTCACGCTCCCCGATCTGGCTGCTCGGCGGGGAGGACGGCCTCCAGGGTCGTACCTCCCGCCGGCGAACTGGTCAACGTCAAGGTGCCGCCCACCTGCTCCACCCGGGCACGCATGCCGCGCAGGCCGTACCCCTCGGCGACGGCGGGATCGAAACCGCGCCCGTCGTCGCGGATCTCCAGCGCCACCGTCTCCGGGCCGTAGGAGGCCGAGACCTCCACCCGGCCGGCCGCCGCGTGCTTGCGCACGTTGGCCAGCGCCTCCTGGGCCGCCCGGAGGAGCACCACCTCGGTGGGCGGCGGCAGCGGGCGCGACTCCCCGCGGAGGGAGAAGGCGGTGGCGATCCCCGTCTCCTCCCTGAGCCGGCCGGCCAGCCGCACCAGCGCCTCGTCCAGGGTGGAGCCGTCCAGCGGCGCCGGGCTGAGCGCGGCTATCAGCGCGCGGGCCTCGGCCAGGTTCTCGCGCGCCGTCTGTACGGCCAGCGACAGGTGGCGGGCCGGGTCGGACTGGGCCTCGGCGGCCTGGATCAGCATGATGATGCTGGTGAAGCCCTGGGCCAGGGTGTCGTGGATCTCCCCGGCGAGGCGTTCGCGCTCGGCCAGGGCTCCGCGCTCGGCCGAGAGCCTGGAGACCTCGGCCCGCTGGGCCTCCAGCTCCGCGATGAGGGCCGCCCGCTCCTCGCTCTGCCGCATGATCCGCTCCATCCAGATGCCGAACACGGCGGAGAAGAAGATCACGATGGTGCTGACGCTCAGGAAGTTGAACGTGTCGCCCTGGTTCTCGACCAGGAAGCGGACGACCGGACCGGCGTTCAGCACGATCACCACCCCGACCGCCGGCTTGGCCGGGAAGACCATGAAGCACTGCGGGCAGAGGCCGAAGAGGGCGAACGCCGCCGAGGGTTCGATGAACGCCGCCGGAGTGAACAGGACGACTAGGACGGCGAGGTAGACCGCGCCCCGCCGCCGGTCCTCGGTCAGGATCGCCGACCGGCCGAACAGGAAGTAGACGGGGAGGATCGCGGCCATGAGCCCGGCGAAGAGGATCTTCTCCGTGACGGGGAGGTCGCCTGGCACGATGAACGCCACGGGCACGAGCGTCGCGACGGCGAGGAGCACCTCCCAGCCGCGCAGCGAGTGCCAGACGTGCGGCCCGGACGGGTCGATGCTCCGTCCGGACCAGATCAACGCCCTCATCCGTCGCGGCGGCTCTTCCAGCGGAACGTCACCAGGCACAGCACCAGTCCTCCGACGACCCAGGCTCCCAGGATCAGGGCGACCCGGTCGAGTTCATACGATTTCGTGAGCTCCAGTGTGGCACCGGCGTCGCCCAGGAAGACCGAGCGGAAACCCTGGCACATCCACTTGAGAGGGAAGAACGACGCGATGTTCGCCAGCCAGGCCGGAAGCTGGGCGACGGGGATGAACACCCCCGAGATGAACTGCAGCACCACGAACGGCATGGCGATCACCGCACTGGCGCTCTTGCCGGACCGGGGCAGGCTGCTGACCGCGATGCCGAGCAGGGACGAGCCGATCACGCCGAGCACGAACACCCAGACGAAGGTCAGCCACGTCGAGACCTCGGAGGGCAGCTTCAGGCCGAACAGCGTGACCCCGATGGCCAGCAGGATCACGACCTGGAAGGCGGAGACGACCAGGGTGTTGAGCGCCTTGCCGATGAAGTAGGACGTGCGCGGCAGAGGCGTGCCCAGCAGCCGCTTGAGCGTGCCGTCGTCGCGGTCCACCGCGATGCCGATGCCGAGGTTCTGGAAACCCGTCATCGCCGCCGAGCCGATCAGGCCGGCCACGTAGAGCTGGGAGACGTTCAGCCCGGTCCCCTCCAGATCGTCCGCGAAGATCGAACCGAAGATCACCAGCAGGACGATCGGGAAGGCGAAGGTGAAGATGACCGCGTCCTTCTCCCGGAAGAACATCTTGGTCTCGAAGGCCGCCCGCGACAGCCCCAGCCGTATCGCGGAGGGCTGCCCGCCGGCCAGCGGCGGAGCGGGGGGCCGGGTGGTGGTCTGCGTCATGGCGTGATCACCTCAGGGGATCGATGGGGATGGGTGGGCGTCGCCGGGAGGGTGACGGACGGTCGGCTCCGGGCGAGGAGGCGAGGGGGCGAGGGGAGGAGGCGGCGAGGGGGCGAGGGGGCGAGGAGGCGAGGGGGCGAGGGGAGGAGGCGGCCAGGCGGGGGCGCGACGGGCCGGGGCGGGTGCCGTCCGGGGGAGCGCGGGGTGCCTGGGCGGGAGGCTCGTCGGCCGGGGGCTCGGCAGGGGAGCCGGCGGGCCGGAGGGGCGGGGCCGCGGAGGTCAGGCGGGAGGCTCGATGAGCTTGAGATAGACGTCCTCCAGGGAAGGACGGGTCACGGTCAGCTCGGGCACCTCGCCGTCGAAGCGGTGGGTCAGCTCAAGCACGGTCCTGGTCGGGGTGTCGGTCTCCAGCGTGCGGCGCTCGCCCTCGTCGGACCAGCTCACCCTGGCCTTGGCGGTGGCCCGGCCGCCCAGGGTCTTGGGCTCGCCCTCGGCCACGATGAGGCCCCCCGCCACCACGGCCACCCGGTCGGCCAGCGCCTCGGCCTCGTCCAGGTAGTGGGTGGTCAGCACGATCGTGGTCCCCTGCTGCGCCAGCCCCTGGATCAGGTCCCAGAACTGCCGGCGCGCCTCGGGGTCGAACCCGGTGGTCGGCTCGTCGAGGAAGAGCAGCTCCGGGCCGCCGATCACGCCCAGCGCCACGTCCACCCGGCGCCGCTGGCCGCCGGAGAGCTGGCGGATCCGCTTGCCGGCCTTGTCCGACAGGCCGACCAGCTCGATCACCTCGTCCGGGTCCTTGGGGTTGGGGTAGTAGCCCGCGAAGTGCCGCACGGTCTCCCGCACCGTCACCTCGGCCACGTCGTTGGACGTCTGCAGCACCACGCCGATCCGGGAGCGCCACTCCCGAGTCGGCCTGCCCGGGTCGGCGCCCAGGACGCTGACCTCTCCGGCGTCCCGGGTCCGGTAGCCCTCCATGATCTCCACCGTGGTGGACTTCCCCGCCCCGTTCGGGCCGAGGATCGCGAACACCTCGCCCACGTGGATGTCGAGGTCGATGCCCCCGACCGCCTGCACGTCGCCGTAGCGCTTGGTCAGGCCCCGCGCCGTCACCGCTGTTCTCATGTCCCAATCGTCGCGCCGCCGCGGTTCCCGGGGCACCAACGACCGGTGGAACCCCCTGTCCTCCGTTCGGAGGACAGGGCCACGTCGTCCGGTGGACACCACCACCCGGCCAGGCCCGCCGTACGGGACGCCCGCCGGAGTGCCGGAGCCGTCAGAACAGGGTGTCGTTGCGCTCGATGCCCCGCAGCGCGTCGTAGTCCAGGGTCACGCAGCGGATGCCGCGGTCCTCTGCCAGGGTCTTGGCCTGCGGCGCGATGGCCTGGGCGGCCAGGATGCCGGTGACGGGGGCGAGCAGGGGATCGCGGTTCATCAGCTCCAGGTAACGGGTGAGCTGTTCCACCGCGTCGATGCCCGCGCGGCGCTTGAGCTCCACGGCCACGTTCGCGCCCGCGTGGTCGCGGCAGAGGATGTCCACCGGGCCGATCGCCGTCATGTATTCGCGGCGGACCAGCGTCCAGCCCGCGCCCAGCGTGGTGATGTGCTCGGCCAGCAGCTCCTGCAGGTGGGCCTCGACGCCGTCCTTGATCAGACCGGGGTCCACGCCCAGCTCGTGGCTGGAGTCGTGGATGATCTCCTCCATGGTGAGCACGAGCTTCTCACCGGTCTTGCCGTGGGTCACCGTCCAGGTGCCCTCCTCCTCACGGAGCTTGCACGGCGGGTTCATCCAGTTGAGCGGTTTGAAAGCCCGGTCGTCCGCATGAATGGAGACCGAGGTGTCCGCTTTGATCAGGATGAGCCGGGGCGCCATCGGAAGATGCGCAGTGAGCTTTCCCAGATAATCCACGCTGCATCGCGCGATGACCAGCCGCATGAGCGCCAACCCTACCGGTGCGGCCCGGATGCCGAGGGTCCAAGCCGGTTTTGGGGTGGGGCGGGCACCTCTGGGACACTGGGCGGCATGACGCGCAGCTTTGAGAAGGTCGGAGTGGTCGGGCTCGGCACGATGGGCGCGGGGATCGCCGAGGTGTTCGCCCGGGCGGGGCTCGGGGTGACCGGCGTGGAGGCCGACCCGGCTGCGCTGGAGCGGGGCCGCGGCCATCTGGAGGGCTCCACGGGCAGGGCTCTGGCCAAGGGCCGGCTGACCGAGGCCGAGCGCGCGGAGATCCTCGGCAGGGTGACCTTCACCACCTCCCTGGAGGACCTCGCCGACGCCGACCTGGTGATCGAGGCCATCCCCGAGGTCATGGATTTCAAACGGGCGCTCTTCACCGACCTGGACCGGATCTGCAAGCCGTCCGCGGTGCTCGCGACCAACACCTCCTCGCTCTCCGTCACCGAGATCGCGGCCACCACCGCCCGCCCCGGCCAGGTCGTCGGCATGCACTTCTTCAACCCCGCGCCGATCATGAAGCTGGTCGAGGTGATCCACACGGTGACCACCGAGGACGGCCTGGCGGAGGAGGTGGCCGCCCTCGCGCGCAGGCTCGGCAAGACCCCGGTGAGCGTCGGCGACCGCGCCGGGTTCGTGGTCAACCGGCTGCTGCTGACCTATCTCAACCACGCCGCTGTCCTGCTGGAGAACGGCCTGGCGACCCGTGACGACATCGACGCCGCGATGAAGCTCGGCGTCGGGCTGCCGATGGGGCCCTTCACCCTGCTCGACCTGATCGGCCTGGACACCTCCTACGAGGTGCTGTGCGTGCTGTTCCAGGAGAGCCGCGACCGCCGCCACGCTCCCGCGCCGATCCTGCGCGAGCTGGTCACCGCCGGGCTGCTCGGCCGCAAGGCCGGCGGCGGCTTCCACCGGGACGAGGAGCCCGGCGGGCCGCCGCCGACGGTCAAACCCTCGGTGGGTTCGGTGGCGGTGCTGGGAGAGGGGGCGGAGGAGTTCACCGCCAAGCTCTCCGCCGCCGGTTTCAAGACCGCCTCCGCCGAGGCCGCCGACGTGGTCGTCGCGCTGTCCCGCAATCCCGTGATCGAGCTGGCCGCCGGGCTTCCGCACCCCGAGCGCCTGGTCGGCCTGCACCTGGTCGGAGACGGGGTCGCCGAGGTCGCCTCCACGGTGCTCACCTCGGCCGAGGCCGCACGCGCCGTGGAGGGTCTGGTACGGATCGTCGGCCGGACCCCGGTGCGGTGCAGGGACCGGGCCGAGTTCGTGGTGGACGCGCTCCTCTACCCGTATCTGAACGACGCCGTGCGGATGTACGACTCCGGTTACGCGACCGTCGAGGACATCGACTCGGCCATGAGGCTGGGCTGCGGCTACCCCTCGGGGCCCTTCGAGATGCTCGACGAGCTGGGGCTGGAGACCGTCCGCGACGGGCTGCGCGCGCTCTACGCCGAGTACCGTGAGCCGTCTTTCGCCCCCGCGCCGCTGCTCGACCAGCTCGTCACGGCCGGGGTGCGGAGCATCCGCGACCTGCCATGAGCCCCCGTAAAGCCCGCCGGATGAGCCCGTTCGACCGGGGCGGCAGCCGGGGTTCCTCCTCCCGGCCGGTCGGCGGGTCCGTGCCCGGGGTCGACCAGGTCGAGGAGTGGCCCGACGGCGACTGGCACGTGCGCCGGGTCACCGGTTCCGGAGCGGACAAGGTCTACCGCTGTCCGGGCTGCGACCAGGAGATCAGGGCCGGCCTGCCGCACCTGGTGAGCTGGCCGGCCTGGGCGGGCGGGGAGGACGAGCGCAGGCACTGGCACACCGCGTGCTGGCGCAACCGGGTCAAGCGCGGTCCCGGCCGGACCCGATACTGACAACGACCGCGCGGCGCCTCCCGGAGATCCGGTCCACCGGCGCCCGCTCACGAGACGGAGTGGGGAAAAGATGGAGATCCGGGCCTCTACGGTGCTGCCCGCGCGCAGGGAGCCGATCGAGCTGCAGACCGGCGACGGGCTGACGCTCGTCGGCGAGCTGGCCCTGCCGGCGGACAGGCCCCCGGTGGCCACGCTGATCTGCCTGCACCCGCTGCCCACGCACGGCGGCATGATGGACAGCCACGTCTACAAGAAGGCCGCCAACCGGCTGCCCGCGCTGGCTGATCTCGCCGTGCTGCGCTTCAACACGCGCGGCACGACCTCCGACCGGGGCACATCCCAGGGGGCCTTCGGCGGGGGGCAGGACGAACGCTTCGACGTCGCCGCCGCGCTGGAGTACGCCGAGTTCCACGACCTGCCCCGGGCCTGGCTGGTCGGCTGGTCCTTCGGCACCGAGCTCGCGCTCAAGTGGGGGCACGATCCGCTGGTGGAGGGCGCCGTCCTCCTCTCCCCGCCGCTGCACCGGGCCACCGACGCCGACCTCGACGCGTGGGCGGCGTTCGGCCGGCCGCTGACCGTGCTGGTCCCCGAGTTCGACGACTACCTCCAGCCGGAGAAGGCCCGTGAGCGCTTCGCCCGGGTCCCCCAGGCGGAGGTCGTCGGGGTGGACGGGGCCAAGCACCTGTGGGTCGGCGAGCCGTACGTGCGGATCGTCCTCGACGAGATCGTCCGGCGGGTGAACCCGGCCGCCTCGCCCCTCCCCACGGAGATCGCCGGTCCGTAGATCCCCGGGGCGTCCGCGGAGCCCCGGCCCAGGCCGTGCCGTTCGCGGAGCCACGGCCGGGGCAAGGGGAGGGTCTTGACGGCGGAGTCAGTGCGACATCACAACCCGTTGTCAACTTCTTGGCCTTGAAGGGCCAAGCTTGCAGCTCCTCATCATGCATGGGGTGCACGGGTCAGGCCGCGTCGATGGCAGCGTGACTCACTGCCCTACGACCGATGTTGATCGCAGCGTTATGGTCGGCGGGGCCAGCGAACCCGCAGTCGACGCACCGGAAATCGTCCCTGCTGGGACGGTTCTTCTTCTTGCATTGCCCGCACCGATGACAGGTGCGGGAGGTGTTGCGGGCGTCCACCAGCCGCACGGGCACCCCGGTGAGGGCGGCCTTGTACATCACGAACGTGCGGAGCTGATGGAAGCTCCAGGAGTGCAGGTCGGCACGCTGAGCCTTACGAACCGTTACCCGGTCCCGGATTCCTTCGAGGTCTTCGAGGGCGATTCCGGAGCGGGTGCCTTTGGCTTTGCCGACCAGGTGTTTGGAGATGACGTGGTTGACGTCCCGGGCGAACCGGGACTCCTTGCGGCGGCGTTTCTTCAGCAGCCGCTTGGCGGATTTCGTGCCCTTGGCCTGCAGGCGTGCCCGAAGGGCGGCGTTGCGGCGCCGTACGGCCCGCACGCCCTTGCCGCTGTGGGCTTCGCCGGTGGAGTCGGTGGCGAGGTTGACGATGCCGAGGTCCACGCCGAGCCACCCGTCCGGCTCGCCACCTCCCGGCGGTTCGGGGACGTCGATCACGACGGCGAGGAAAAACATGCCGTCGTGGTAGACCAGATCTGCCTGGCCTCGGATGCGGTTCTCCGGGCCTTGCGTCCACCGTCCCTGGTAGACGACCGGGATAAGGGCGCGGCCGGTCAAGGTGAGGATGCTGACCGCGTCGCGGCCTTTCCAGGTGAGGATGCGCGGGTCGTAGGCGACCGCCCCCAGCTTCCGGAACGCCGGCTTGATCTTCTTGTCTCGCTTGTACGCCTCACAGGCTTTGGCGATGGAACGGATGGCCATCTGCGCCGACAGCCCGAACTCGTGGCGCAGGTCGGCGTAGACGAGCTTCTGAAGTGCGATTTTGTTCGCGGTTCGCTGCTCGAATGCGACTTCGGCGACCCGGTTGGCGGCGGCGTTGCACGCGCGCATCGTCGCCAGCAGCGCCTCGCGCTGCTCAGCGCTCGGTGCGAGCTTCAACATCTCCGTCACCAACATGCATTGAACATAACATTCAATGCTAAGGCGTGGCACCGTTCCGCGTTTCCTTCCCGCCGTGAACGACAGGGCATCCACGCTGTAGATCTCGGTGAATCAAGGGGTGCCAGATCGTAAGTCCGCGATTACGGTGGACTGCGTGGACCTGTACACGCGATCGGCGGGCGAGGGACTTCCGGTCGTCCTCCTCCACGCGTTCCCCCTGTCATCGGCCATGTGGCTGGCCCAGCGCGAGGGCCTGGGCGCCGTCTGCAAGGTCATCACCCCCGATCTGCGCGGCTTCGGCGGCTCGGTGCTGGGCGACGACGAGCCCTCCCTCGACGCGATGGCCGACGACGTCGTCCGCCTGCTCGATCGCGAGGGCGTCGACCGGGCCGTCGTCGGCGGCCTGTCCATGGGCGGCTACGTGACGATGGCCCTGTGCCGCCGGCACCCCGACCGGGTGCTGGGGGTGATCCTCGCCGACACCAAGGCGGCCGCCGATCCCGAGGCGGCCAGGGCGAACCGCGAGCGCATCGCCGCCGCCGTCCTCGACGACGGCACCTCGATCCTGGTGGAGGAGGTGCTGCCGTCGCTGATCGGGGTCACCACCGTGCAGCGCAGGGCGATGGTGTTCGGCCGGGTGCGCGGGCTGGTCCAGTCGGCCCCGCCCAAGGCCGTGGCCTGGGCCCAGCGGGCCATGGCGGGCCGCCCCGACTCCTTCGACACCCTGCGCGGGCTCAAGGTGCCCGCCCTCGTGATCGTGGGGGAGGAGGACCGGCTCACCCCGCCCGCCGACGCCGAGACGATGGTCGGGGCCGTGCCGGACGGGCGGCTGGCCGTGATCGAGAAGGCGGGTCACCTGAGCGCGATCGAACAGCCCGAGGCGTTCAACCGCGCGGTGGCGGGCTTCATAGCCGAGCTTGCCGGGGGATCACCACCTCGCGGATGATCAGTGCGATCGCGGCGGCCACCGGGATGGCCAGCAGCGCTCCGACGATGCCGAGCAGCGCGCCGCCGAACAGCGCGGCGATGACGGTGACCGCCGGGGCCACGTCGACCGAGCGCTTCATCACACGCGGATAGATCAGGTAGTTCTCCACCTGCTGGTAGACCAGGAAGAAGATCGCGCAGGCGATGCCGAGCGTCCCCGACTGGAGCAGTGCCACCCCGCTCACCAGTACGGCGCCGATCGTCGCGCCGACCAGCGGGATCAGGTCGGTGACCGCCACCACCAGGGCGAGCGCCAGCGCGTACTCGACGCCCGCGAAGGCCAGGAACACCCAGGTGACCACGCCGGCGATCACCGAGATCAGCAGGTTGCCGGCCACGTAGCCGCCGATGCCGCTGATGATCTCGTCGCCGAGCCCCCGGGTCCGCTCCCGGCGGCTGCTCGGCACGAGCCGGAAGAGGTAGTCCTTTATCGAGGGCAGCGAGCCGAGGAAGTACAGCGTCAGCACCAGCAGCGTGACCCCGGAGAAGAACGCGTTGAACACCACCGCGCCCGCGCCGACCAGGCCTCCCGCCACGGTCTGGGCGAGGCCGCCGCTGGTGATGTAGTCGCCGATCCTGGTCAGGATCTGGTAGTCGCTGTCCAGCTCCTTGAGCGTGGGGTTGGCGAGCAGTTCCTGGGTGTAGCCGGGGACCGCGCTGATGAACGAGGCCGCTTCCTGGCTCACCGGCGGGACGATCGCCAGCCCGAAGAGCACGAAGAACAGGATCACCGCGCCGAAGACGATCGAGATCGCCCAGCGCCGTGCCAGCCTGCGCCGCTGCAGCGACTCGACGGCCGGGTTCAGCCCCAGGGCGAGGAACATCGCCACCACGACCAGCACGATCACGCTGCGCGAGGTGACCAGGGCCTGGGCCAGCGCCCACGAGGTGAGCAGGCCCATTCCGGCGGTCAGGCCGATCAGGAAGGGGTTCTTGGCCAGCGGCTTGCCCGGCCTGCCGTACGGCGCCGCATGCTCGTCCGGGGCCCCCGGAGAGGCCTGGGGCCCCTCGGCCCCGGGGAACCCGTCCGCGGCCGCGGAGAGCCCGTTCGCGGCCCCTGGCGCCCCGTCCGCGGCCGTGGGCGGGCCGTCCGTCGTCCCGGATCGCCCATCCGCCGTCCTGGGTGGCCCGTCCGCGGCTCCGGGCGGTCCGCCCGTGGCCGCGGAGGACCGGGGGGCGGCGTCCGCGGCGGGGTGGGATCCCGGGTCAGGCGCCGTGGAGACGTCGGCTGTCGGGGACGCTTCGGGCACGGTTGCTCCTAGCTCTGAGGACGCGCGAAGCCGCGCTCCGGGGGGGTGCGCATGGCCGCGCGGAACGGCGAAAACACAGAGGAGAGCCTAGCGACCGCCAAGGTCACCAGGCTCTCCCGTAGCCGTCGTCAACGCCCCGATTCAGCGGTGCCTACTCCTGCCACCACTCCGCATCGTCGTCCTTGGTCTCGGCCTTGGCCGGAGCGGGGGCCGGAGCCGGCTTCTCGCTGCCGTTGGCGGCGGGAATGGCCGGCTTGACCGGGGCCGCGGCGATCGCGGGCTCCGGGTCGGCGGCCGGGAGCGGCGCGCCGCCGAGCAGCTGGCGCAGCTGCGCGAGGTGGCTGGTGATGCTGTCGCGCTGGCGGGTCAGCTCGTCGACCTGACGCTGGGCGATGGAGCGGGTCCGCTCGGACTCGGTCTTGGCGTCGCTGACGATCGACTCGGCGCTCGACTTCGCCTCGGAGACGAGCTGGTCGGCGTTCTTGCGCGCGTTGGCGAGCAGCTGCTTGGCGTGGGTGTCCGCCTCGCGCCGGGTCTGCTCGGCCTGCTGGGTGGCCTTGGTGGCGCGCTGCTCGGCGGTGGCCGCGCGCTGCTCGGCCTCGGAGACCAGCTTCTGCGTGTTGGCCTGCGCGGTGGCGTGGCGCTCGGCCTCCTGGCGCTCGGCCTCCTCGCGGCGGGCGGCGAGCTGGATCTCGAACTCGGCCTCGTCCTGGGCGCGCTTGGCCTCGGACTCCTCCAGGACCCGCTGGGCCTGGGCGCGCATCTCGTCCGCCTGACGCTTGGCGGTGGTGAGGACCTCGTCGCGCTCGCGCTTGGTCGAGGCGCGGAGCTGGGCGACCTCGCGCTCGGTGGTGGTGCGGAGCTTGGCGATCTCGCGCTCGGCGTCCGCGCGCTTCTCGGCCACCTCGTGGTCGGCGGTGGCCCGCAGCTTGGCGACCTCGCGCTCGGTGGTGGCGGTCAGCTCGTCGGCCTCACGGCGAGCGGTCGAGCGGATCTCCTCGGCCTCGCGCTCGGCGGTGGTGCGCATGTCGTCGGCCTCGCGGGTGGCGAGGGCGCGCTTCTCGGCCGCCTCGTTCTCCGCGGCGGCGCGCAGGTCGGCGGCGTCGACCTTGGACGCGGCCTTGATCTCGTTCGCCTCGGACCGGGCGGCCTGGACCAGCTCGGTGGCCTGCTCCTCGGCGAGACGGAGCAACTGCTCGATCCGCGCACCAAGGCCAGAGTACGTCGGACGCTCCTGCTCCTGCAGCTGACGCTGGGAGTCGGATAGGTCACGCTGCAGGCCCTGAACCTGTTCGCGGGACTGGCGCAACTCGTTGTCGACCTGCTTCAGATGGTCATGGACCTGGTGCCGGTCATAGCCACGGAGCACCACGTCGAATTCCCGAGCGGGGGCGTCTTCAAAGAAGTTGTTGAGCTGTGCGTCGATGTCGGACTGCATGGAGGCTCGATCCTGGGTTGTCGAGACGGCTACACGGGCCGGACGGGGGATTTCGGACATCCGAGGCGGGAGCCGTGGCGGGATCCACGTCCGGTGGTAGGCCAGCGTACTCTGGTGTTGCCGTGTTGGAGGTCCCCTCCGACTTTCTGCGTGACTTGTTACGTATGAACCTTTCTTGCATTTGACATAAGGCTCGGTCAGTGCTCTTGGGCTTGAACGAGCTCCGTCAGCATTCCCCCCACATCCTTGGGATGCAAGAAGGCGATGGAGGACCCCATCGAGCCGTGCCGAGGCTTCTCGTCGAGCAGTCTGACGCCCTTGCTCCCAATTTCTCTCATGGCCTCTGTCACATCCGGGACGCCGAACGCGACATGGTGGACCCCCTCCCCGCGCTTGGCGAGGAACTTACCGACCGGGGTGTCGGGGCCGAGCGGTTCGAGGAGCTGGATGTAGGAGCCGCCGCCGTTGCCGTCGGCGATGTGCAGCATCGCCTCCTTGACGCCCTGCTCCTCGTTGATCTCGCGTGCCACCACGGTGAGCTCGAAGGTCCGCTCGAAGAGCGCGATCTTCTCCTCAAGGTCGTGGCAGGCGATTCCCACATGGTCGATGCGCATGAACATAGGGTCGGCCTCCATGGCGGTTGCTCGGGTGCTCATGGGTATGGTGGCAAAGTCGCCCCAAGTCCCGCCAGGGAGGCCCCTTTTATGTCTGGTTCCGTCATCGTCGCCGGAGCTCGCACCCCCATCGGCCGGTTGCTCGGCTCGCTGGCCGGCCTGTCGGCCGTCGAGCTCGGCGGCATCGCCATCAAGGCCGCGCTGGAGCGCTCCGGCGTCGCCCCCGAGTCCGTGCAGTACGTGATCATGGGCCAGGTCCTCCAGGCCGGAGCGGGTCAGATCCCCTCCCGCCAGGCGGCCGTCAAGGCCGGGATCCCGATGACCGTGCCGTCGCTGACGATCAACAAGGTCTGCCTGTCCGGGCTGGACGCCATCGCCTTGGCCGACCAGCTCATCAGGGCGGGCGAGTTCGACGTCGTGGTCGCCGGCGGCATGGAGTCCATGTCGAACGCCCCCCACCTGCTGCCCGGCCTGCGCAGGGGAGTGAAGTACGGCGACGCCGGCATCGTGGACTCGATGGCCTTCGACGGCCTGACCGACGCCTACGACCAGGTGTCCATGGGCGAGTCCACCGAGCGGCACAACGCGCGCCTCGGCCTGACCCGCGAGGAGCAGGACGCGTTCTCCGCCCGTTCCCACGAGCTCGCCGCCGCCGCGATCAAGAACGGCGTGCTCGACGACGAGATCGTTCCGGTGCCGGTCCCGCAGCGCAAGGGGGAGCCGGTGATGTTCGCCGCCGACGAGGGCGTGCGCGGCGACACCACGGTCGAGACCCTGGGACGGCTGCGGCCGGCCTTCAGCAAGGACGGCACCATCACCGCCGGGTCCGCCTCGCAGATCTCCGACGGCGCCTGCGCGGTGGTCGTGATGTCCAAGGCCAAGGCCGAGGAACTGGGCCTGGAGTGGCTGGCGGAGATCGGCGCGCACGGCAACGTGGCCGGGCCCGACAACTCGCTCCAGTCCCAGCCCGCCAACGCGATCAAGCACGCCCTCGGCAAGCAGGGGCTCTCGGTCGAGGACCTCGACCTGCTGGAGATCAACGAGGCCTTCGCCCAGGTCGTCCTCCAGTCGGCCAAGGACCTCGGCGTCCCGCTCGACAAGGTCAACGTCAACGGCGGCGGCATCGCCGTCGGCCATCCGATCGGCGCCTCCGGCGCCCGCATCGTCCTCGCCCTCGCCCACGAGCTCAGGCGCCGGGGCGGCGGGCTCGGTGCCGCGGGCCTGTGCGGCGGCGGCGGCCAGGGCGATGCGCTGATCATCCGGGTCCCCTCGGCCTGACCGTGGAGGGCCCCGGCGTGGCTGCCGGGGGCGGCCCGCCCCCGGCCGTGGACGTCCCCGATCTGGTGGCGCGGGCACGGGACGGGCAGCCCCGCGCGGTGGCGAGGCTGATCTCCATGGTGGAGAACGGCTCCCCGCTGCTCCGGGAGATCACGGCGCTGCTCTGCGCGGGCCGGCCGTACCGGGCCCGGGTCATCGGGCTCACCGGCTCCCCCGGGGTGGGCAAGTCCACCTCCACCGGGATGCTGGTCCGGGCGTTCCGCGAGCGGGGCAGGAAGGTCGGTGTCCTCGCGGTGGACCCGTCCTCGCCGTTCACCGGCGGGGCCCTGCTCGGCGACCGGGTGCGCATGCAGGACCACGCCACCGATCCGGGGGTGTTCATCCGGTCGATGGCCAGCCGCGGCCACCTCGGCGGCCTGGCCTGGGCCACGCCCCAGGCGCTGCGCGTCCTGGACGCCGCCGGCTGCGAGGTCATCCTCGTCGAGACCGTCGGGGTCGGCCAGGCCGAGGTGGAGATCGCCTCGCTGGCCGACACCACCGTCGTGCTGCTCGCCCCGGGCATGGGCGACGGCGTCCAGGCGGCCAAGGCGGGCATCCTGGAGATCGCCGACGTGTTCGTGGTGAACAAGGCCGACCGCGACGGGGCCCAGGCGGCCATCCGCGAGCTCCGAAACATGACCGCGCTGGTCGAGCGGGCCTGGAGGCCGCCGATCGTGCCGACCGTGGCCTACCGGGGAGAGGGGGCCGGAGAGGTGGTCGGCGCCCTCGACGAGCACCTGGCCCACCTTGAGAAGTCGGGCGAGCTCGGACGCCGCCGCCATGCCAGGGCCCGGGACGAGATCGAGGCCATCGCGCTGACCGCTCTCCGCTCCCGCTTCGCCGACCTCCACGGCGACCAGCGCCTGGACGCCCTCGCCACCCGTGTCCTGGACGCCGATCTCGACCCCTACCGGGCCGCCGACGAGCTGCTGGCGGCCCTTGGATGAGCCGGTGTCATGGTCGCGGCACGGAGAGGACGAACATTCCTGGCCGCGACAGCGCATAAGTCGTTCTCGCTCTGGGTAAAAAGGTGAATCGCTTGTTCGGCCGGTCGGAAATGGGCGCCCGGACAAGGGCCGGAATCGTGACTCCGTGAAGCGGCGGTCGGAACACGATGGGTTTACCCGCTTGGCGGTGGCGGAGTCAGGGCGGTGCCGATGAGAAACGCTCCGGCCTCACGGATAACGGCAGGCATATGTCCGTGCCGGTGACGGCGTTCATACGGAATCCCGTCACGGCCGGCATCCACAAAGGCCGCGCCGAGCGCCGCGGCGGCGGGCGACCGCGGGCCCGGTCGCGGGCGCGGCGGCTACGGCTCGTCGGCGAACTTGACGGTCACCTTCTCGAAACCGAGGGTGGTCAGCATGCCCTGGAGCATGCTCTTGGTGTTCTGGTCGGCCCGGTTGCGCAGGTCGCTGGCCTGCGCGGCTTCGGCGATCTTCTTCTCGGCCAGCACGTAGAGCTCCTGCTGGTCGGCGGGGGAGGAGGACAGGAAGTCCTCGACCCGGTCGAACAGGCCGCGCTGCTGCGCGTAGACGTAGGAGCGCTTGTTGTCGAGGTTGGGCTTCTCGAGCTGCGCGCGCGGCAGCTTCACCGTCACCTCTCTGCGGTCGGGCGAGACGGTCAGCGCGCCCTTGGCCAGGCCGCCGAAGTCGACGTAGGCGTCGACGCCGCCCGCGCCCACGAAGAGCGTGCGGCTGCCCTTGACCGCGTCGGGCAGGAAGGCGGCGTCCCTCTCCAGGTCCACGACGACCTGGAAGTTGCCGGTGGCCGCCTCGAAGCGGCTGAGGTTGTGAATGGACTGCAGCAGCACGGGCTGGCTGCGGTCGATCGTGGTCTCGCCGAACGGGTTCAGCCACGACCAGGTCAGGCGGACGCCCACGACGAGGAGGACCACGACGACGAGCAGTCCCGCGAGGAAGCGCCAGCGGCGCCGGCGAGGCGCCGAGGGGGCCTCGGGCGGTGCTTCTAGGGGGGCTTTCACGGCGGTCTCCTTCCCTCGGCGGCCGCTTTCTCACGCCGAACCTGTGCTGATCTTGTCAGCCGCGGGACCGTACTTCCGTCCTCGGCCTGCCGGCCGGGGCGTCCCTCGGGACGAAGGGCGGGACCGAGGCGGCGGAGGGCGCGGTGGCGGGCGCCGGGTAGGGCGGCACGACCTGCGAGTCCGGCGCGCCCCGCCCGATCTCGGCGCCCTGGCCGGTCTGGCTGATCTGCCCCGGCACCGCAGGCCGCCCTGTCTGCCCGGTCTCGCCGACCTGGCCGCCGAAGTGAGTGCTCTGTAGCCGGCATCCGGAGAAGTCGGAGTAGTACAGCCGCAGCCAGTCCCTGCGCTGGGCGTCGGTGAGACCGGAGAACCACGCGGCGGCGTACTGGTGCTCGGGGAGCGGGCCGCTGGGCAGCGGCTTGCCGCGCAGCCACGCGACGACGATGTCGCGGTAACCGCCGGCCGGGGTGCCGTCGCATTCCTGGGCCAGGTTCTCGACGAACTCCTCGGCGGCCTCGTCGGCGAAGCCGGCGGCCAGGTCGTCGACGTGGATCGGGACCGCGCCCGGGGCGAGGGGGATGTCCTCGCGCCGGGGGTGCTGCTCAAGGCGGGAGAACTCGCCGGGCGTCCCCGCCAGCCGGGAGGCGATCTTGACGAACGCGGAGCCGAGCTCGGGAAGGCCGGTCCGCATCCCCGGGTGCACGCAGACCATGATCGGCCATTCCTGGCAGCTGTAGACCACCCGCTGGGCGGAGATCGTCCGAGGCTCGGTGAGCAGCCGGGCGACCCCGGTCCCGGCGGCCAGCACCGCGAGCAGCGCGGCGGCCAGCACGAGCGCCTGCCGCGTCACGACCGCGGCCCAGCCGAGCAGCAGCGCGGCGCTGATGCCCAGCAGCCAGAGCGTCTGGTCGGTCAGGGCGGCGGCGTTGAGCCCGCGGAAGGGGTCGTACGGCTCCCGCGTGGCGGGGATGAGCCGGTCGGCCCAGGTCGCCCCCTGCGCCATCCAGGCGAACAGTCCGTAGCAGCCGAGCCCGGCGAGCATCGGAGTGATCGTCCACGGCAGCAGCCAGCCGGTCACCCAGCCGATCGCGACGTACAGCGCCAGCCCGGCCACGCCCATGACGAGGCCGCTGGGCAGCAGCCGTCCCGCCTGCTCGGTGAGCATGGTCCTGACCGCCAGGACCAGCAGCGTCGCGGTGAAGGCGCCCCCGACCACCACCAGGATCGCCAGTGGCGCGCGGACCGCCTGCCAGGTGGTCAGCGACCGCCGGCCGGTCCCGCGCCGCCTGCTCACCGCCACCCAGGCGGCGAACGCCGCGGCCACCGGCCCGGTGAGCCGGAGCGAGCCGATCACCGCGACGATGATGTTCTCCCACGCGCTGACACCGGGTATGAGGACGCTCCACGCCGCGACCACGCCGAGCACGAGCAGGACGGCGACCGCCACCAACGCGCTCTGCTGGAGTTCTTCGCGTGAAACGCCTCTGTGCTCACGCACCGGCACGCGTGGAGCGGATCCACGCCGTGTCGGCCGAGCAGAAGTCCGTGTGGCGTCTGAACGCCATTGAGTTGTCGTTCATCAAACCCCCCGTGCCGTGAATGCGGTAGCCGGTCCCCTCGGCCACCGATCCGGCCTGCATCCCCCGCAGGCCGGAGCGAGTCCGCGCGGCCATTTGGCCGCGCCCTCACCATTCGATGTGGGAACCATAACTGAGCGTGACGTTTGGTGCCCGGGTTCTTGGTGAAGCCATCAATCTGGTAACTCTACGTATATGGGCGAACCGGGATGAGGCCGCGCTACCGTAGCCCTGTGGCTACAGGTCAGCTGAATCTGCCGTTCGACCCCATCGAGCGCGCCGCGGAGACGTGGCGCGTTCAGTTCGGGCCTTCCTCGGCCATGGCCGCCGTCACGTCGATCATGAGAGCGCACCAGATCCTGCTCTCGCAACTGGACACGCTACTCAAGCCGCATGACTTGACCTTTGCCCGGTACGAGGCGTTGGTTTTGCTGACTTTCAGCAAGACGGGGGCGTTGCCGCTGTCCACGATCGGCGAGCGCCTGATGGTGCATCCCACGAGCGTGACCAACACCGTGGGCCGGCTGGAGCGGGCCGGGCTGGTCCGCCGCATGCGCAACCCCCGGGACGGCCGCGGGGTGCTGGCGGAGATCACCGACGGGGGCCGGGGGGTCGTGAGCCGGGCGACCGCCGATCTGATGGGCGCCGACTTCGCCATGACCATGTACGGCGAGGCGGAGCTGGATCAGATGTTCGGCCTGCTCAGGACCTTGCGGGTGGCCGCGGGGGATTTCGAGGACTGATTCGAGGACCGAGAGGGCCGAGGGGTGCGGAGGTCTCCGGCACCCTCGGGGCGGACCGGACGGCGGGCCCCGGGACGGATCGGACGGCGAGGTCCTCTGTCCGCGATCACGCGCCATGGCCTGGCGGGGACATCCCGGCGACCTTTCTGGCCAAAAATTAATAGGACGTCCTAGTATTTTCTCCGGGGCCACGAGTCGTGCAGGAGCCGCAAGCCGTACAAGGGGGTTGGCCATGGACGCCGAGGAGATCGAGGCGGGGCGGTCGCGCTGGCAGGCGCGGTTCGACGGGGCCGTCAAGCGCGGATCCGAGTTCAGGACGCTCTCCGGGCTCGACGTGGAGCCGGTCTACGGGCCCGGCGGCGACGACCCGCGCATGGCGCGCATCGGCTGGCCGGGGGAGTATCCCTTCACCCGGGGCCTGCACGCCACCGGCTACCGGGGCAGGACGTGGACCATCCGGCAGTTCGCCGGGTTCGGCAACGCCCGGCAGACCAACGAGCGGTACAAGATGATCCTCGGCGCGGGCGGCGGCGGCCTGAGCGTGGCCTTCGACATGCCGACGCTGATGGGCCGCGACTCCGACGATCCGCGCTCGCTCGGCGAGGTCGGCCACTGCGGTGTGGCGATCGACTCCGCGCTGGACATGGACCTGCTCTTCGACGGCATCCCGCTCGGCGACATCACCACCTCGATGACGATCAGCGGCCCGGCCGTCCCGATCTTCTGCATGTACGTCGTCGCCGCCGAGCGGCAGGGAGTGCCGGCCGGCAAGCTGAACGGGACGCTCCAGACCGACATCTTCAAGGAGTACATCGCGCAGAAGGAGTGGCTGTTCGCCCCCGAGCCGCACCTGCGGCTGATCGGCGACCTGATGGAGTTCTGCGCCGCCGGCGTCCCGGCCTACAAGCCGCTCAGCGTGTCCGGCTACCACATCCGCGAAGCCGGCTCCACGGCCGCGCAGGAGCTGGCCTTCACCCTGGCCGACGGGTTCGGCTACGTGGAGCTCGGCCTGTCGCGCGGGCTGGACGTCGACGCCTTCGCCCCCGGCCTGTCGTTCTTCTTCGACGCGCACATCGACTTCTTCGAGGAGATCGCCAAGTTCCGGGCCGCCCGGCGGATCTGGGCGCGGTGGCTGCGCGACGTCTACGGGGCCAGGACCGACAGGGCCCAGTGGCTGCGCTTCCACACCCAGACGGCGGGGGTGTCGCTGACCGCGCAGCAGCCGCACAACAACGTGGTGCGCACCACGGTCGAGGCGCTCGCGGCCGTGCTCGGCGGCACCAACTCGCTGCACACCAACGCGCTGGACGAGGTTCTGGCGCTGCCCTCGGAGAAGGCCGCCGAGATCGCCCTGCGCACCCAGCAGGTGATCATGGAGGAGACCGAGGTCGTCAACGTCGCCGACCCGCTCGGCGGGTCCTGGTACGTGGAGGCGCTGACGGACCGGCTCGAAGCCGAGGCCGAGGCGATTTTCGCGAAGATCCGGGACATGGGGCGGGACGGCTCGATGACCTCGGGGATCCTGCGCGGCATCGAGGACGGCTGGTTCACTTCCGAGATCGCCGAGGCCGCCTTCGACTACCAGCGCAAGCTGGAGAAGGGGGAGAAGCGGATCGTCGGGGTCAACCGCCACACGGCCTCCGTCGACGAGCCGCTGGAGATCCTCCGCGTCGGCCACGAGGTCGAACGCGAGCAGAACCGGGTCCTGGCCGCCCGCCGAGCCGAGCGCGACCAGGGGGCCGTGGATGGCGCGCTGGCCGCGATGGTGCAGGTCGCGAGGGGTGAGGGCAACCTGGTTCCGCCCATGCTCGACGCCGTCCGCGCCGAGGCCACGCTGGGCGAGATCTGCGACGCGCTCCGCGGCGAGTGGGGCGTCTACAGCGAGCCGGCCCGTTTCTAGCGGTGGCGAGTCGGTGCAGTAATCGGGATACGGCAGGATTGGAGGTATGAGCCCAGCGGACTTCACTCGACCCGGATCGCTCTACGGTGCCGTGGACCTCGGCGCGCGCAAGCAGGCGCTGGACGCGCAGGCGCGGCGGGAGACCACCGCGCACGAGAGCGGCGGCACCCCGGTGCAGGTCGTCTACGTCGATGACGCCAACTTCGCGACGGAAGTCGTCGAAAGCTCCATGAACAGCCTCGTGCTGCTGGAGCTCACGGTGACCCGTGCGGAGCAGGCGAAGGAATACAGCCTGCTGCTGGAGAAGCTCACCGCCGAGAACACCGGCAGGTGGGTCCTGGCCCGTGTGGACGTCGAGGCCAGCCCGCAGATCGCACAGGCGCTCCGGGTGCAGAACGTGCCCGCCCTGTACGCCATCTTCCAGGGCCAGCCGGTGGCGGTCGCCCCCGGCATCGCCACCGAGCAGCAGCTACGCGAGTGGCTGTCGCAGCTCATGGAGGCCCTGGCCCAGTATCTCCCGCCGGCCGCCGAGGGCGCCCCGGCGGAGGGGCAGCCGGAGGAGCCCCCGGCCGATCCGGACGTGCTCGCCGCCGAGCAGGCCATCGACGCCGGCGACCTCGACGGCGCCGTGGCCGCCTACGAGCGGCTGCTGGCCCGTTCCCCGAACAACGAGGACGCCAAGCTGGGCCTGGCCGGTCTCGGCCTGATCCGGCGGACCCAGGACGTCGACCCCGCCGAGGTGGAGAGCCGCCTGGCCGACCCCGCCGACATCGACGCCCAGCTCCTGGCGGCCGACTTCGAGATGCTCGCCGGCGAGGTGGACAAGGCCTTCGACCGGCTCATCGGGGTGGTGCGCCGGACCTCGGGCGACGATCGTGACAGGGCGAGGGTGCACCTGCTCGGCCTCTTCGACACCCTTCCCGGCGACGACCCGTCGATCGTGCGGGCCCGCAGGAACCTGGCCAACGCGCTGTTCTGAGTACGGCTCCCAGCTCTGAACCGCCCGCTTCACGGGCATGAACAAGGCATGCGGGTCGTCACCATCTCCGCGACGTACGGCACCGCCGGCAGTGTGATCGGCCCGGCGGTGGCCGGACGTCTGGGCGTGCCCTTCATGGACCGGGCGATCCCCGGCGCGGTGGCCGACGAGCTCGGCTGCACGCTGGAGGAGGTGCTCGCCCATGACGACCGGGCCGAGCACGGGCTCGCCCGGCTGCTGGCGGAGGCCATGCGGCTCCCGACGGTCACCTTCGGCGGCGTGGACATGTACCTACCGGGGAACATGCCCCTGCCCGCCGAGGACTTCGTCGCCCACACCGAGAGGGTGATCAGGCAGACCGCGCGCGGCCAGGGCGGGGTGATCCTCGGCAGGGCCGGGGCGCTGGTCCTGGCCGACCATCCGGGCGCGCTGCACGTACGGCTGGACGCGCCCTCGAAGCGCCGGGTGCTCCAGACGGCGACCCTGACCGGGGTGACCGAGCGCCAGGCCCGCAGGCTCGTGGAGGACAACGACCGGGCACGGGCCGCCTACGTCCGCCACTTCTACCACGTGGACCCGGCCTCCCCGCTCCTGTACCACCTGGTGCTGGACAGCACGAGCATCCCGATCGACACGTGCGTGGAGCTGATTGTGACCGCATCGACAGCGCTGAGCTGAGCCCGCTCGGCCCGGACACCCGTCTGGTGGTGGCACCATGGAGGCATCCCAACCAAGTCAGTCGCAAAGGAGCGGATTGACTGTGGCCACTGTGCCGAGTGTGTCGTACTCCATCACCGTGCGCCTGGAGGTGCCGGCGGGTGGTAAGGCTGTCAGCCAGCTCACCCACGCCGTAGAGTCCGCAGGAGGTGTGGTCACCGCACTCGACGTGACCACCGCCGGACACGAGACCCTGCGCATCGACGTAACCTGTGCCGCCCGTGACACCGACCACGCCCAGGCGATCGTCGACAAGCTCGACGCCGTCGAGGGCGTCGTCATCCACAAGGTCTCCGACCGGACCTTCCTCATGCATCTCGGTGGCAAGATCGAGATGAAGTCGAAGGTGCCGTTGCGCAACCGTGACGAGCTGTCCATGGCCTACACCCCGGGTGTCGCCCGGGTCTCCATGGCCATCGCCCGCAACCCCGAGGACGCCCGCCGCCTGACCATCAAGCGCAACAGCGTCGCGGTGGTCACCGACGGCTCGGCCGTGCTGGGCCTGGGCAACATCGGCCCGGCCGCCGCGCTGCCCGTCATGGAGGGCAAGGCCGCGCTGTTCAAGCGGTTCGCCGACATCGACGCCTGGCCGATCTGCCTGGACACCCAGGACGTCGACGAGATCGTCCGCACCGTCCAGGTCATCGCCCCCGGCTTCGGCGGCATCAACCTGGAGGACATCTCGGCGCCGCGCTGCTTCGAGGTGGAGCGGCGGCTGCGCGAGCTGCTGGACATCCCGGTCTTCCACGACGACCAGCACGGCACCGCGATCTGCGTGCTCGCCGCGCTCACCAACGCGCTGCGCGTGGTCGGCAAGGACCTGAGCGAGGTCCGCATCGCCCTCGCCGGCGCCGGCGCCGCCGGTACGGCCGTGCTGCGGCTGCTGCTCGCGGCCGGCGCGCACAACGTCATCGTCTGCGACTACCTGGGCGCGGTGCACGGCGGGCGCGAGGACCTGGACGACTCGCTCCGGTGGATCGCCGACCACACCAACGCCGACGGCTACTCCGGCGACCTGCGCGGCGCGGTCAAGGGCGCCGACGTGTTCATCGGCGTCTCCGCCCCCGGCATCCTCAACGGCGACGACATCGCCACGATGGCCGAGGGCGCGGTGGTCTTCGCGCTGGCCAACCCGGAGCCGGAGGTCTCACCGGACGACGCACGCGAGCACGCCGCCGTGGTCGCCACCGGCCGCTCGGACTACCCGAACCAGATCAACAACGTGCTGGCCTTCCCCGGCGTCTTCCGCGGCCTGCTGGACGCCCAGGCCAACGTGGTCACCCAGGAGATGCTGCTGGCGGCGGCCAGGGCGCTGTCCGCCGTGGTCACCGACGAGGAGCTCGGCCCGAACTACATCATCCCCAGCGTGTTCCACGCCGATGTGGCGGGCGCCGTCGCGGCCGCCGTACGCGAGTCGGCCGGCGGCCGGGCGCGCAGCGGCATGACCGAGGCCTGACGGCCGGAGACGCGAGACGGCCCGGACGCGACGCGTCCGGGCCGTCCTGCCGTCCTGCTGTCCTTTCCGGCCGGGGAGGGGGCCGCTAGAAGGTGATGCTCCAGGCGTTGAGGGTGCCGGTGTCGCCCTGGTAGTAGTCGCCGACCACGAGGGACCAGGTGCCGTTGCCGAAGCGGGAGGGGTTGTTCACCGTGAACCGCACCGGCCCGCTGTACGGCGTGCAGGCGGTGTAGGACTCGTACTTCAGCACCTGTGAGGTCCCGTTCGGCCGGACGAGGGTCAGGCGCAGGTCCTGCGAGCAGGTGTGGTCGATGTCGGCCGAGACCGTGAACGTGGCGTTCGGGGACCCGGTGAGGGTGACCGGGATGTCACTGGAGTCCTGGTAGCCGTCGTTGATCTCGAAGGGCGTGTCGTTGGTGAAGGTGCGGCCGCCGCCGGTCCCGCCGACCGTCAGGGTGTAGATCGCCGAGCGGTTGGCGGAGGTCCCGGTGCCGTTGAGGGCGATGGTGTAGGTGCCCGCCGGGGTGGAGGCGGAGGTCGTGATCCGCACCGCGGACGTCTGGCCGGCCGTGACGGTCGAGGGGGTGAAGGTCACCGTGGTCCCGGCGGGGGCGCCGGAGGCCGACAGCGACACGCTCTGCGCGTTGCCGCCGGTGACCGTGGTGCTCAGCGTCGCGTCGGCCGACTGGCCCGCCTGGACGGTGCCGGACGCCGGGTTCACCGCCATCGAGTAGTCGTCGCCGACCGGGCCGGGGCGCACCGCCAGCTTCCACAGCGCGTTGGCCACGGCGTCGCTGTTGCGGTCCAGCGCGGTGCTGTTGATGTTGGAGGTGGTGTCGCAGGCGGAGTGGTAGCAGCGGTCGAAGGCCTGGCCCGCGGTGCCGCCCCACTTGGCGGCCTGTGCCGAGGTCTTGGCCGTCTCGGCGCCGGTGAACAGGCCGCCCACTCTGACGCCCGCGTTCTTGAACGGGGCGTGGTCGCTGCGGCCGTCACCCGCGGTCTCGATCTCGGTCGGGACGTTGAGCGTGGCGAAGTAGTCCTTGAACACCTTCTCCAGCGCGGTGTCGTCGTCGTAGACGAAGTAGCCCGGGTTCGGCGAGGCGATCATGTCGAAGTTGAGGTAGGCCTCGATGCCGGAGACACCGGAGTTCGACACGTAGTGCTGCGAGCCGCGCAGGCCCAGCTCCTCGGCGCCCCACCAGGCGAAGCGGACGTGCTTGTCCAGCGTGGGGTTGCGGTCGGCCAGCGTCAGCGCGACCTCCAGCAGCGCCGCCGAGCCCGAGCCGTTGTCGTTGATGCCGGGCCCGGAGCTGACGCTGTCCAGGTGGCTGCCGAGCATGATCGTCGGGCCGGTGGGACCGGCCGGCCAGTTGGCGATCAGGTTGGAGTGGGTCTGGCCGTTGTAGGTGAAGTTCTGCACCGCGGTGGTGTAGCCGGCCGCGTCCAGCTTGCCCTTGATGTAGTTCAGCGAGGCGGTGTAGCCGGAGGTGGCCGAGGCCCGGTTGCCGCCGTTGCCGGAGGCGATCGACTGCAGCTGGTTCAGGTGCGCCGTCACGTTGGCCACGGGGATGTCCGGTGCCCCGGTCGGCGGGTTGCCGGTGCCGACGGTCAGCGAGTAGGTCACCGACTTGGCGCCGGAGGGCGCGCTGGCGTTCAGGGTGATCGGGAAGGTCCCCTGCGGCGTGTTCGCCGAGGTGGCGAGCGTCACCGTCGAGCTCTGGCCCGCCGTGACGGAGGCGGGGTTGAAGCTCACCGTGGCGCCCGAGGGGACGCCGGCCGCCGACAGGGTCACGGTCTGCGCGCTGCCCGAGACGACGGAGGTGTTCAGCGTCGCCGTGGCCGACCCGCCGGGCTGGACCGACCCCGACGACGGGCTCACCGTGATCGCGTAGTCGTCGCCCGTCGCGGTGCAGGTCACCTCGCCGCCCTGCGCCGGGACGTTGACGGCGGCCCAGGCGGCCTTGGTCGCGTTGAACTCCACGCAGCTGCTGGGGAACAGCGCCTTGGCGGCCTCCAGGGTCCGCAGGCGCGCCTTGGCGTGCGTCCACGGAGTGGTCTTGGCGTTCAGGCCGCCCATGAAGATCTGGCCGGCCTTCTGGATGCCGATGCCGGTCAGGTTGGACGGGCCGGAGCAGACCGTGCTGGAGGGCTTGCCGCCGCCCGGGTTGGTGCCCTCGGCCAGCAGGTAGAACCAGTGGTTCTGCGGTCCGGCCGCCGCGTGCACCTCGGTGTTGGGGATCGAGGAGCTGTAGCAGTTGGGGTCGCCCACCGCGCCCGGGTTGTACATGTTGCGGATCGGGCCCTGGCCGACCAGGTCGACCTCCTCGCCGACCAGGTAGTCCGGCTCGTCCAGGTTGGCGGGGTGGTTGACGAAATGCTCGGTCAGCGCGCCGAAGATGTCGCCGGTCGACTCGTTCAGGCCGCCGGCCTCGTTGCCGCTGCCCGCGCCCCCCGACCCGGAGAACTGGAAGATCGCGTGGCCGTACTCGTGGGCGACCACGTCCATCGGGGTGGCCTGTTTGGTGTTGGCCTGGTTGTGGCCGAAGTTGGTGTAGGAGCCGTTCCAGTAGGCGTTGACGTCCGCCAGGCCCACGCGGGCGGGGAAGGCGCCGCCGGAGCCGTTGAAGCCGCTGCGGCCCAGCCAGTCGCGCAGCATGTCCCATTCCTTCTGGGCGGCGTACAGCGCGTCGACGCAGGCGGTCTCCAGGTTGGTGCCCTGGCCGTTGCCCCAGGCGTCGTCGGTGCCGGTGTAGGCCGAGCCGTTCTGGCCGCCGCAGCGCAGCCCCGGCCGGGTGGTGTCGGTCATCGAGTAGGAGCCGGAGGTCTGGATGGTCACCGGGTTGCCGTTGTAGAAGCTGTTGCCGGTGCCCGCCTTGACCTCCTCCACCTTGTCGATGACGGCGCCGGTCGTGGCGTCGACGTAGACGTGCAGGACGCTCGGGGTCCGCGCGTTGCGGCCGGTGAGCGAGACCTCCCAGGCCAGCACGGGCCTGTCGGTGGCCGCGTGCACCATGAGCACGGGGGCGGCGGCGGTCTCGACGGTGGTGAGCTGGCCGCGGGCGGTGGCCGAGGCGGCTTCCGCGCCGACGGTGGCCTTGGTGTCGAGGTTCAGCTTGACCCGCTGGCCGGAGCTGAGGCTCTCCACCCTGTCGCCGGACCTGTTGGTCATGACGATCACGTCACCGCCGTAGACCGGCAGTCCGCGGTAGGCGCGCCTGTAGTGGAGATACTGGAGACCGTGCGTTCCCACGACGACCTTGTCGCGGGTGAAACTGTCTCCGGACGCCTTGCGCAGGGACGCGGACTCCGCCGCCAGGGTGCGTTCGGCGGTGGTGATCGCGCGCTTGCGGCTCTGCGCGTCCGGCGGGGTGAAGGCGGGCTCGCGTTCCGCGGAGACTCTCACCGGCACCGGGTCCGAGGGGGCGGTGCCTCCCGTGGCGGCGGCGTTCGCCGGATTCGCCAGCGTGGAGGTGGTCAGGGCCGCGACCGCCAATATGGCGACGGCGCCTAACGTGACTTTGGTGCTCACTCTGGGTGACTCCTCTCACCAGTCCCCTGGGGGGAAGGGACCTAAGGAGCCGAGGCCGGCCAGGGCTGACCCAAAAGTGGCATCACTGATACCTGTTACAGAACCCTCTAGCTCTCCATAGGTTCTCCCTATGGAGAGCTCACGCCGGGGGCTGGAGCGGCTGCCCGTTCCGTTTGATCCAGGCCGCGTATCCGGGCACCTGCAGGGCCTCGCCCCAGTAGGCCCGCATCACGCTGCTCACCAGTGAGACCGCCGTCTCGGCCAGCGGGCCGTACTGGGTCCATCCGACGACGTGGCGGAAGACCAGGGGGGTGTCGACCAGCGGGCGCACGGCGATCCCGGCCCGTCCCGGGGAGGTCGCCTGGAACATCGCCACGCATCTGCCCGCCCTGATCAGGTCGTAGGCGAGGTTCGCGTTGAGGGAGAAGGACAGGCGCGGCGCGAAACCGCGTTCCCTGCAGGCCGCCCAGAAGTGCTCGCGGTAGCCGAACTCCACCTGCGTGGGCATCGCCCACTCCTCCCCGGCGAGGTCGGCCAGCTCGATCTCCTCGCACCGGGCCAGGGGGTGGGACGCCGCGACGCCCACGAAGATCGGCTCGGTGGCGGGGACCTCGTACACCACGCCTGGCGGGGGGACCAGCTCGTAGCCCGGGTAGTCGCCCAGGACGGCCAGCTCCAGCCGTCCGGCCGCCAGGAGCGCGGGCAGGACGTCCATGCCCTCCTCGGTCCGGATGGCGATGTCGGCGCCGGGCGCCAGATCGTACAGGCAGTTGCTGACGTGGCCCGCGATGGAGGTGTTGCCGCATCCCACCCGGATCACCGGCCTGTCGGCTCCCCGCTCGACGCGATGGCGGGCGTCGCGCTGCAGCGCGCCGAAGGCGTGCAGCAGCGACCCGGAGCGGTCGAGGAGCCACAGGCCCAGCGGTGTCGGGCGGCTGCCCTCATGGACCCGTTCGAACAGGCGGCCCCCGAACATGCGCTCGATCCGCTGCAACTGCCCGGCCAGGGACGGCTGCGACAGCCCGAGGGAGGAGGCCGCCTTGGAGATGCTGCCGTATTCGGCGATGGCATGGATGACCCGAAGATGACGTACTTCCAAGTCCATGAGGGGATGATAGGAAAAATCAAAATGCAGATAAATGTGCATTTCGATAAACGGTAAATTGAGCATTTTCCCGCTCTGGCGGCGTGCCGGCCCCGGGGCGGGACGGGCGGTCACCGACGTGAGGGAACGTTCCATTTTCCGGTGACCGCCGCCGATCGCCGGTGTTTATCCGTGCGTTTCGGCGGAGCCGGCCGTCATGCCGTGGAGCCGCCGGCGGGCGGCCTACGTTTCGGGGGCGTCCGTCCCGTGCCGCCGCCCCGGCGGGCGCGTCCAGACCTTGGGGCCGGGATGGCGGCGGCGGCCGTACGGCGAGCGGCGGGTGTCGATGGGGCCCTCCAGGGTCCGGCGCGGCCAGACGGTGCCGTACCACCACAGCAGGGCGCCGGTCAGCACCATGCCGCCGGCGGTGGTGGCCGTGCCCATCAGGCCGGTGGGCGCTCCGGCGGGCGGGAGCAGCCTGCGGTGTCCCTTTCCGGCGGACGCGACGGCCGTGGTCGTGCCGGCGGGCCGGGCGACGGAGGGGGCGGTGACGTCCACCCGGGCCGGGGCGGGGGAGCCGGCCGCCGCCGGCGGGGGCGCGGCGACGGGTGTGGCGGGCGTCACGGGAGTGCCGAGGATGACGGCGAGCGACGGGACGGGCGTCGTGGCGGCGGCGAGGACGGTTGTGGCGGGTGTCGCGGCTGTCATCAGGATCGCGGCGAGGGACATCGCGGGCGTCATGGCGGCCACGTGGCTGATCCTCCCCATCGGGTCTCCCGATCAACGGCTATTGTCACCTAGAGTTCCCATTTGTGCGCTTTGGGTAACATATCGTGAGATCTTGAAGATCTGAGAGTGGGGTGGAGCAGCGCGATGCGGGTTCCACCCCTCATGATGGAGGTATGGCGGAGGCGATCTACGTCGGCGGTCTGCTGGTGGCGACACCGCAACTCGACGATCCCAACTTCCGGCGCAGCGTGGTCCTGGTCCTGGAGCACGATCTCGACGGCGGCACTCTGGGCGTGGTGCTCAACCGGCCCAGCGACATCTCGGTGACGCAGGTGCTGCCCACCTGGGATGCCATGGTGACCGGTCCGCCGGTGCTGTTCCAGGGCGGGCCCGTGCAGACCGACAGCGCCCTGGCCCTGGCCGCGGTCCCGAGCGGGCAGGAGCCCCTCGGCTGGCGGCGGCTGCACGCGGGCACCGCGGCGGTGTCCCGGCTCGGCACCGTCGACCTCGACGCCCCGCCGGAGATCCTCGCCGGGGAGATCGCCCAGATGCGGATCTTCGCGGGATACGCCGGGTGGACCGCCGGCCAGCTGGAGGCCGAGATCGGCGAGGGCGCGTGGTACATCGTGGACGCAGAGCCCGGCGACACCTTCTACCACGACCCCGGCTCGCTGTGGCGCGCGGTGCTCCGCCGCCAGCGGGGCGAGCTCGCCTACGTGGCGACCTGTCCCGACGACCCCTCGATGAACTGAGCCGCTAGCGCGCGCGGTCCCAGCCGGGGCACAGCGAGCGCTCGGCCAGGGCCAGGGCCGACTCCAGGCGTTCGGCCAGGGCGGTGAGGTCGTGGAGGCCGTCCGGCCCGCAGTGCTCGAAGCCGACCCGGGTCACGGTGGTGAAGAGCGCGACGACGAAGTGGGGCAGGAGGTCGCCGGGGTCGGCGCCCTCGCGCCGGGCGATCTCGGCGACCAGCCGTCGCTCGTTGTCCATCATCCGCCGCATGCTCCCGGCGAAGAGCGCCGGGGTGCCCTCGATCACCTCGTGCGCTTTGAGGAACCTGGTCCGATCGGCGAGATCGCCTTCCTCTAGCATGGTGACCATCGCGCGCAGGGCATGGCCGAGCGCGGTGAACGGCGGCTCCTGCGCGGGCCGGGCCGCCAGCTCGGTGAGCAGGACCTCAAGGCCGTCGAGGGGCAGGCTGAGGGCGACGTCCTCCTTGGTCGCGAAGTAGCGGAAGAACGTGCGGGGGGAGACGTCCACGGCGGCCGCGATCTGGTCGACGGTCGTGGACTCGTACCCCTGTGTCGCGAACAGGTCGAGGGCGGCGTCGACCAGTGCGAGCCGCGTCTTCTGCTTCTTGCGTTCGCGCAGGCCGATCCGGTCCATGGATGTCATCCCTTCGAAACATGCCGTTCACAGTCTGCCACAAGTCATGGGCTGCCTTATAAAAGGATTTGTCACATGTCAGCGACTGCCATAAATTACCCTGAGTTGGCGCCTCATGAGGGGCGGAGTGAACGTACGAGGGGGACCCTTCCATGGCAGACACCAAGACGGTGGCATCAGCGCCACCACCAGGCACGGGCGAGGCGAAACAGAGGCACCCGTGGCTGACGCTCATCGCGGTGTCGCTCGGCGTGATCATGGTGATGCTCGACGGCACCGTCGTCGGCATCGCCAACCCGGCGATCGCCCAGGATCTCAAGGCCTCCCTCTCCGACCTGCAGTGGGTGACCAGCGGTTACCTGCTCGCGCTCGCGGTGTTCCTGATCACCGCGGGCAAGCTCGGTGACCTGTTCGGACACCGGCTGATCTTCCTGATCGGCGTGGCCGGCTTCGCGATCACCTCGCTCGCGATCGGCCTCAGCTCCTCGATCGGCATGCTGATCGGGCTGCGCGTGCTTCAGGGCCTGTTCGGCGCGCTGCTCCAGCCCGCCGCCCTCGCGCTGCTGCGGGCGGCCTTCCCCGGCGAGCGGCTGAAGATGGCGATGGGCGCCTGGGGCGCGATCATCGGCCTGTCCAGCGCTGCCGGCCCGATCGTCGGCGGCCTGCTCGTGGAGCACGTGAGCTGGCAGTCGGTCTTCTTCATCAACGTCCCCGTCGGCATCGTGGCCCTGGCCATGGGCCTGTGGGTGCTCACCGAGAGCAAGGCGCGGACCCTGTCGAAGATCGACTGGCTGGGCGTCGTGCTGCTGTCGGGTGTGATGTTCTCCCTGGTCTGGGCCATCATCAAGGCTCCGGAGTGGGGCTGGGGCGACGCCAAGACCATCGGCTTCCTGGCCGCGACCGTGGTGATGGGGGCCGTGTTCGTGTGGTGGCAGGCCCGTGCCTCCGAGCCGCTCCTGCCGCTCAGCCTCTTCGGCAACGCCTCGGTCTCCATCGGCACCGGCCTCATGATGCTCGTCGCGTTCTCCATGTTCGGCGCGATGTTCTTCCTGACTTTCTTCTTCCAGGGCGTGCACGGGCTGACGCCGCTGGAGTCAGGCCTCCGGATGCTGCCGATGAGCGCGGGCATGATCGTCGCCTCGCCGCTGGCCGCCGTGCTCCTCAGCAAGTTCGGCACCAAGTTCACGATCGCGGGCGGCATGCTGGTCACCGCCACCGCCATGTTCCTGATGTCCCGGCTCAGCCTCGACGCGTCGTTCATCGACAGCGCGATCCCGTTCGTCCTGCTCGCCTTCGGGCTCTCGCCGGTCTTCGTCGGCGCCACCGAGATCATCGTCGGCAACGCGCCCGAGGACCTCAGCGGTGTCGCGGGCGGCGTCCAGCAGTCGGCCATGCAGGTCGGCGGCGCGCTCGGCACGGCCATTCTCGGCGCGATCGTGTCGGCGCGGGTGGCGGACGTCTACTCCGGCCACTGGGCGGAGGCCAAGCTGCCGCCGCTCCCGCCGGAGCAGGTCGCGGGGCTGAAGGAGGCGGCGACCTTCGGCGGGGCGCCGACCGCCGAGCAGATGCCCGGCGTGCCCGAGCAGATCGTCCAGGGCATCGCCAACGTGTCGCACCTGTCCTTCCTGGACGGCATGCACCTGGGCTTCGTGGTCAGCACGGGCGTCGCGGTCCTCGCGGCCGTGCTCGCCCTGTTCGTCAAGGCGGGCCGCAAGTCCGAGGACGCCCCGATCCACATGGGCTGACCCCGCCCGTCTCCGTACGGCTCCCGCCATCGCCCGGCGGGAGCCGTACTCCGTTTCAGGAGGGGGTGACCGTGAGCGTCTGGACGCCCGAGGCGGCGGTCGTCGCGGTGAGGATCCGCCTGTCGGGGTCCCAGGAGGAGGAGAGGGCTCCGGTGACCCTGCCGCCGCGGGGGAACTCGTCGGCGGGCAGGTAGATCTCGGTCGGGCCGCTCCCGTCGGCGTCGAAGCGCACCGTCAGCGAGTGGGCCGCGCGGTCGTAGGCGATCTGCCGGGGGACGCCGCCGATCGCCCTCGGGTACGGCCTGGCGTAGACGGGGACGAGCGGGCCGGGCCTGCCCTCGCCGTCGTAGGGGCCCCACGGCCCGGGATCACGCGACCAGTAGGCCCGGCCCATGCCGAGCTCGTCGGTCATCTCCAGCATCCGTTCCACCAGCTCGGTGGCGCCCGGCCGGGTGGTGTCGAGGCCGAACTCGCCCAGGATGACCGGTCCGCCCTGGCGCTCGGCCAGGCGGAGCATGTTCGAGCGCCACCAGCCGAGCGTGGTGTCGGTCCACTCGCGGGACGCGCCCACGTAGTCCTCGCCGAGGTCCAGCGGGAGCGGGTAGACGTGCGGGGCCAGGCCGATCCGGGGCTCGCCCGCCCGCGGGTCGTCGAAGCGGGGCAGGCCGCTGGGCAGGCCCCAGTTGACCCCGACCGCTTGGGGCTCCACGAAGATCCAGTTGTCCTGGTCGACGCTCCTGATCTGGGCGATCGTGCGGCGGTAGAGCTCGGCCAGCGGGCCGTTCTCGAACGCCGCGCCCTGCACCGAGCCGCCCCACGGCTCGTTCATCAGGTCGTAGCCGATGATGGCCGGGTCGTTCTTGAAGTGGTCGGCCACCGCCCGCCAGGCCCCGGCGTAGTGGTCCATCAGCTCGGGGTGCTCGCCGGTGGTGTTCCAGAAGTGGTCGAAGGCCCGCATGACGCCGGGGTCCAGGTAGTAGAGCTCCCAGGTGTCGTGCTCCCCGGCGACAGGCAGGCCGTCCAGGTGGGTGGCCCATCCGGGGGCGCCGTTGCCCGCGCGCCCGTCGGGGGTGATCTGGTTGCCCCACAGGTCCTGGTGCATGTCGAGCATGACGTGGTAGCCCCGCTTGGCGTACCAGCCGACCCGCTCAGCCACTTTTTCCAGATATTTCGTGTCATAGACGCCGGGAGACGGCTCGACGGCCCGCCACTGCATCAGGAATCTGACGAAGTTCGTGCCCATCGCCCGGTACTCGGTCTCGACGTCCGCCTCGGTCAGCTCGGGCAGCGCGTCCGGAGTGCTCTTGGCGCTGCTCGCGGTGTTGAACCCGTGCAGCGTCAGCACCCGCCCCCGGTCGTCGGTGACGTACCGCGAGACCCGCTCGGGGGCGTCGCCCCGGGCGGCCGACGCCAGGCCGCCCGCCGCGGCGACGGCCAGGGCCAGCCCGGCGGCGGCCAGGCGCGGGCGCCTCATCGGGACGCCTTCCGTACGGCGTCCGCACGCGGGTGCCTCAACGGGATGCCTCCATCTCCCCGCCGTGTTCCGGGGCCCTCCTCCGTGCGCCGGCGGGGCGGGCGGGGGCGCGGTGAAGCCCGGCGTGCGAGGTGCGGCGGGCTCCGGATCCGGGTCTTTCGTGGAAATCGGTTGGGCGCTAGCCTGCCGAACATGAGCATCGTTCGCAATAGCCTGCCGACGGTCGTTACCTTGCTGATCGTCTCGGCCTTCGGGATGTTCGGCACCGGCATCGCCACCGCCGCCGGCTATCTCGCCGTGCCCTCCGCGGTGGGCCTGCCGTACGGCCTGCCCGGCCTGCGGCTCGTCCCGCTCGGCGAGACCGGCTGGGCCTTCACGCTCACCGAGAACCTCGCCGCCCTGGTCCTGGCCGGGGTGGTCGCCTGGGTGACCACCCACCGCAGGGGCGGAGCCGTACGGGCCTTCTTCGCCGGCTGGGGCGCCTTCGCGCTGGGCGCCGCGGCGGCGGGCCTGCTGCGCGCGGTGGCCCTCTCCCAGACCGTCGAGGCCGGTCTGGGGGCCTACGCCGGCCTCGTCCTGGGCGCCCTGGCCGCCGGGCTGATCTGGGGCGTCATTCTGGGCTGGGCGGCCGGGATCGCGACATTGGCGAGCGTCGGCGCGGAGACCGCGGTGGCGCGGGCATAAAATCGGCAGGGTGAGCACGAAGATTCTCCCTGAGAGCGACATCCGGCCGGACCTGTCGCACGGCGACGGCGACCACGAGCGGTTCGCCCACTACGTCGAGAAAGACAAGATCATGGAGAGCGCGTTCAGCGGCACCCCGGTGCGCGCGCTCTGCGGCAAGGTCTGGGTGCCGAACCGGGACCCCCAGAAGTTCCCGGTCTGCCCCGAGTGCAAGGAGATCTACGAAGGGCTGCCCAAGGGCGAAGACAACAACAACAACGAGTGAGTGTTGTTCATGGGTGATCGCCACCGATGAGGTTACGGTCGGGATGCCGCGGGGGCGCGGCAATCGACCAGCAGATGTGACCTGTCGGGGGAGTGCATGGCTCGGCGTGCGATCGCCGCTATATCGGCGTGCCTGTTCACAGCGGGCGCCGCTCCTGCCGTCCCCGCCTCGGCGTCCGCTGTGAGCGAGCCTCCTCCGGGGTGCGCCGCGGCCGCACGGTCCGCGGCCGCACGGTCCACGGCCCCCGGGCGGGTGCCCGAGCCGTGGGCGCCGGGCCCGGAGCAGGTCGCCGAGATGCTCGCCGACCTGGCGCGGCGCCAGTCCGCCATGCGCCTCGGGCCCTGGATACCGGTCACGGTCTCCACCTGGGTGCACGTCATCTCCGCCGGCCCCCTGGGGGCGCAGGACACCGCGGTGCGCAGCCAGATCGACGCGCTCAACGCCGCCTACTCCGGCCGGCTCGGCGGGGTCGACACCGGGATCCAGTTCCGCCTCGACGGCCTCACCCGGACCGACAACGTGACCTGGTTCCGGGATCCGGTCACCTACGAGTCGTCGATCAAACAGGGGCGCAAGGGCGGCGCGGAGACCCTCAACCTCTACGTCGCCCAGCTCAGCCGGCTCGTGCTCGGCTACTCCACCTACCCCTACGGGTACAGGACCGAGCCCGGACGCGACGGCGTGGTCATCGACTGGCGCAGCCTGCCCGGCGGGTCCCTGCGCAACTTCGACCGGGGGTTCACCGGGGTCCACGAGATCGGCCACTGGCTCGGGCTGCTGCACACCTTCGAGAAAGGCTGCGAGGCACCGGGTGACGGGGTCGCCGACACCGCGCCGCAGGGCCGGCCCACCGAGGGCTGCCCGGCCCGCAAGGACACCTGCAAGGGCGGCGAGCCCGACCCGATCCACAACTTCATGGACTACTCTCACGATCGCTGCATGTCGGAGTTCACCACCGGCCAGGCGGCCCGGATGCACGAGATGTGGGCCGCTTACCGCGCCCCGGCGCCGGACACTACCCTTGATGGGTGACAGCACCGAAGACGCTTGACGCTCCATACCAACCTCCCCGGATCTTCGGTTCCGACTACCGCACGGCCACCCTGGGCATCCTGCTCGTCGTCACCCTGATCGCCTTCGAGGGCATGTCCATCGGCGCGGTGATGCCCGCGGTCTCCGAGGACCTCGACGCGCTCGACCTGTACGGCATGAGCTTCTCGGCCTTCCTCATCTCGGGCCTGTTCGCCAACGTCGTCGCGGGCCTCTGGTCCGACCGGCGGGGGCACGCGCTGCCCTTCCTGCTCGGCGTGGGACTGTTCGTGGTCGGCATGGCCATGGCCGGCGCGGCCGGTTCCAAGGAGCTGTTCATCGTGGCGCGCGCCGTACAGGGGTTGGGCGGCGGCGCGGTCATCGTGGCGATCTACGTGATGATCGCCCGGGTCTACCTTCCCGAGGTGCGGCCCAGGGTGTTCGCCGCCCTGTCCGCCGCCTGGGTGCTGCCCGCGCTGGTCGGTCCCGGCCTGGGCGGGATCATCGCGGAGACGGTCGGCTGGCGCTGGGTCTTCTACGGGATCGTGCCGCTGGTGATCCCGGCCCTGCTGATGCTGCTGCCGGCGCTGCGCACCGGGGAGGGCCCGTCGCCCGAGCCGGCGACCGGACCCCGCTCCCGGCCGCTGGCGATGACCCTGGCGGCCGCGGCCACGGCGGGCGGCGCCGGGCTGCTGCTGTACGGAGTGGACCGGCTGCACGACACCCCGGCGCCCGGCGGGATCACCGCCGCCGCCGGGCTGGTCGCGCTGGCCGTGGGCCTGCCCAGGCTGCTGCCTCCCCGGGCGCTCAGGTTCGGCCGCGGCCTGCCCACCACGGTCATGATGCGCGGGATCCTCGCCTCGGCGTTCTTCGGGGTCAACGCGTTCATCCCGCTGCTCCTCACCGAGGTGCGCGGCCTGTCGGTCGTCGAGGCCGGCGCCGCGCTCACCATCGGGGCCCTGGGGTGGACGACCGGCTCCTACCTGCAGACCCGCCGCGCCTACGACCGGCCCCGGCTGGTACGGCTCGGCGCCGCGGCCGTCACCACCGGCATCCTGCTGACGCTCCTCGCGCTCGTGCCCGGCCTCACCGCCTGGGTCGCCGTGCCGGCCTGGGTCGTCGCCGGATTCGGCATGGGCATCGGCATCACCAGCGTCAACGTCACCGCGATGCGCCAGTCGCCCGACGCCGAGCAGGGGGCGAACTCCGCCGCCCTCCAGGTCGTCGACACCCTGGGCGGCGCGCTCACGATCGGCTTCGGCGGTGTCCTGATCAACCTGATCGGCCACGACGACATCGCCACCGGCTACACGACGATCGTGGTCCTGATGGCCGCCGTGGGACTGCTCGGGGTGATCGTCGCCGGACGCATGCGAGACGCCTCCTGACTCATTGGCCCCTCCCGTAACAACGATCACCTATAGCCGGACCGCGCCCCGGAAGGCATGGTAGGACGGTAGGACCGTGACCGCCGGGAGGAGACGTCGTGGACGAGCGCCCTCACCAGGCGTGGCCGCCGGAGGACCCCGGGCGCGGGGCCGGAGGCCGGGTACGGCCGGCGGCGGAGCCCGAGCGCCCCGGCGGGCGCGGGGCGTGGTCCTCGGAGGGGGCCGAGCACGAGGGGTGGCAGCCCGCCGGAGACCCGCCGCAGGACGACCTGCCGCCCTCGGCCCGCTGGTACGGCACGCCCGCGGCCCCGCCCCGGCGCCGCCGGATCCCGGACCGCCTGCGGCGCCGCCTGCTCGGGGCGACCGCCCTGGTGGCCGGGGCGGCGGCCGTCGTCGCCGGGGGCGTCCTGCTGGCCCCCCGGATCCTGCCCGCCTCCACGCCGCCCGCCCGCGTGAGCGATCCCCTCGCGGGCGTGGCGTACCCGCTGCCCGAGGGCTGGCGGACGGGCACGATGCCGCCGGTCACCGAGTTCACCTCCGTGGCGGGCAGCGGCGGGGCGGCGACCGTGATGTCCAGGCCGGCCGAGCCGGTGGCCGACGTGCGCGAGGCCACGGTGGAGCTCACCGACCTGTACGCCCGGCTGCTGCTCCACGGCGACGAGGTGAAGGTCGTCGACGACCGGGCGGTCACCGTGGGCGGCCGGACCGGCCACAGCCGCTCCCTGCGGGCGGAGTACCGCGACGTCGTCAACCGGCCGGCCTATCTCCGTGTGGTGTTTCTCACGGGCGCCGGAAGGCGGCCGGTCGTCGTGGTGGGCATGGCCCAGCCGGACGATCCCCGGCTGCGGGCCGAGATCGACACGGTGATCGCCGGAGTCCGTTAGCCGCGGCGGCCCGCCCGGAATGCCTGCCGGGTGCCCGCGGCGGCCCGCCCGGAAGGCCTGGTGAGCGCCCGTGGCGGGGTGATCGGCGGGCACCGGGCGGGGGCGGGAGGGCGCAGCCGTACGGGGGTGGGGGCCTCTAGCACGTGGAGGCGACCTTGGCGAGGATCTCGGCGGATCGGCACGTCTTGTCGGCGACTCAGATTACGCTGGGGACACTGTGAGCACTTCCGCCGCATCCCACCTGTCCCCCTCGTATCCGGACCGTGCCGCCTGGGGCACCGCGCCGAAGCTCCGCGCCTGGCAACAGGAGGCCTTTGACCTGTACTCCAGGCGTGAGCCACGTGACTTCCTCGCGGTCGCCACGCCCGGCGCGGGCAAGACGACCTTCGCGCTGCGCATCGTCAGCGACCTCCTGTCACGAGGGATCATCAGGGCTGTGACGATCGTCACACCCACCGAGCACCTCAAGCAGCAGTGGGCGGACGCCGCGGCCAGAGTCGGCATCGCCATCGACCCCGAGTTCAAGAACAGCCAGGGCGCGACCTCGCGTGACTACGCCGGGGTGGCCGTCACCTACGCCCAGATCTCGATGCACCCGGCGCTGCACCGCGCCCGCACCGAGGCGCGCAAGACGCTCGTCATCTTCGACGAGATCCACCACGCGGGCGACGCGAAGTCCTGGGGCGACGGCGTGCGAGAGGCGTTCGAGCCCGCCGCGCGGCGCCTGGCGCTGACCGGCACGCCGTTCCGGTCCGACGTCAACCCGATCCCGTTCGTCACCTACATGGAGGACGGCGAGGGCGTCCGGCGCAGCGTCTCCGACTACTCCTACGGGTACGGCCCGGCGCTTGCCGACGGTGTCGTCCGGCCGGTCATCTTCCTCGCCTACGCGGGCGAGATGCGCTGGCGGACCCGCGCCGGCGACGAGATCGCCGCGACCCTCGGCACTCCGCTCACCAAGGACCAGCTCGGTCAGGCGTGGAAGGCCGCGCTCGACCCCAAGGGCGACTGGATCCGCCAGGTGCTCCAGGCGGCCGACAGGCGGCTGACCGAGGTGCGCAGGGTCGTGCCCGACGCGGGCGCCCTGGTCATCGCCACCGACCACGAGACCGCGCGGGCCTACGCCAAGCACATCCGCGCGATCACCGGCGAGGGCGCCACGGTCGTGCTCTCCGACGACCCCGAGGCGTCAAAGAAGATCAAGCAGTTCTCTGCGTCCCACGACCGCTGGCTGGTCGCGGTCCGGATGGTCTCCGAGGGCGTCGACATCCCCCGGCTGGCCGTCGGGGTCTACGCCACGAGCACCTCGACCCCGCTGTTCTTCGCCCAGGCCGTCGGCCGCTTCGTCCGGGCCCGCAAGCGCGGCGAGACCGCCTCGGTCTTCCTGCCCTCGGTGCCCACCCTGATGGGGCTGGCCGGTGAGATGGAGGCCGAGCGCGACCACGTGCTCGACCGCAACCTGCCCGAGGAGGGCCTGGACGACTTCCTGCTCGAAGACGCCCAGCGCAAGAAGGACAACCCCGACGTCCTGGGCGACGAGCTGCCCTTCGAGACGCTGGAGGCGGTCGCCACCTTCGACCGGGTGCTCTTCGACGGCGGCGAGTTCGGCACCGCCGCCGAGCCCGGCTCGCCCGAGGAGGAGGACTTCCTCGGACTGCCCGGCCTGCTGGAGCCCGACCAGGTGCGGACGCTGCTGAGCAAGCGCCAGTCCGACCAGCTCAAGGCCAAGCGGAACAGGCCCGAGCCCAAGGAGCCCCAGCTCGCCCCGCACGAGCTCATCGCCAACCTGCGCAAGGAGCTCAACGGCCTGGTCGGCGCCTGGAACCACCGCACCGGCCAGCCCCACGGTGTCATCCACGCCGAGCTCCGCCGGGCCTGCGGTGGCCCGGCCATCGCGCAGGCCACCGCCGAGCAGGTCCAGGAGCGGATCGCCAAGATCCGCCACTGGGCCACCCAGCGGTCGTAGACCCTGTCCCCGTCCCGCGGCAGGCAGGGGAGCCGGGGGTGCGGGGCCCGGTCAGCGCAGGGTGATCGGCCGCCCGGTCCGGCCGTCGATCGCCCTGAACGCCCCCTTGCCGGGCAGTGGCGGCGCCAGGCGCACCCGCGTGGAGGCCACTCCGTCCGCCACGCTCACCGGGAGCGTCCGGGCGCCGCCGGGCCGGCGCTTCACTGGCCCCTCGTGCAGCCAGACCTTGACGCCCCGGTTCTCGCGGCGCAGGACGACGGTCGCGGTGCCGCACTCGTCCGCCGCGGCCCTCCAGAAGAGCGTCACGGCGTGCAGCTCGCCCTGGCGCCGGTCCGGCCGCGCCAGCTCGGGGGCGGGCAGCCGGGCGGCGCAGGCGGCCGTGTGCCCGGCCGCCCCGGCCGCCGGGGCGGCCATGACCGCCGGCTGGGCGGCCGCCGGCGCGGGCGGGAGCCGGACGGTGCTGTTGACCCAGATCGTGGCGGCCTCCAGCCCGGCCAGCGCGACCACGCTGCCCAGCCGGGTCGCGCCGTTGCCGCGCAGGAGCAGCCACAGGCACAGGGGGGCCAGGATCAGCCACGAGACACCGAGCACGAGCATGGGCGGTCACCACCGTGAGATCAGAGGATTACGACTCTCCGTAATACTCCTGTCGCGTGAGGTAGTTGCCGTCTTGGAAGTTTCATCAAATCTTCTTGAGCGTGGACAGCCCCGTCCTCGGGCGGAGGAGGAAACGCGGCGCGCGATCCGGCGGTGAAGCAGGAAGTCTCACGGGCGACCGTGGGAATCCCCTCCCCTCAGGGAGGGGAGGATGTCATGACCGGTCTGCAGACATTTCCGGGCCGGTGCCGGAACGGTTCACCGACCGGTCCGGGTCGCCCGGAGCCGGGGCCGCGGGTTCAGCCGCGGACCACCGGCTCGCCGCTGAGCCGGGCTCCGGCGGCGCCGAGCGCGGCCAGCGCGGCGTCCGTGGTGGACCTGGCCACCCCGGCGGTCAGGTCCAGCAGCACCTGTACGGCCAGGCCGTGGCCGACCGCGTCCAGGGCGGTGGCGCGCACGCAGTGGTCGGTGGCGATGCCGACGACGTCCACCGTGCTGACCCCGCGCCGGGCGAGCCAGTCGGCCAGCGCCGTGCCGTCGGGGGCGCTGCCCTCGAAGCCGCTGTAGGCGGCGGCGTGGGTGCCCTTGCTGAAGACCTCCTCGACCTTCGCGGTGTCGAAGGCGGGGTGGAACTCCGCGCCCGGGGTCCCGGCCACGCAGTGGGTGGGCCAGGAGCTCACGTAGTCGGGCTCGGCGGCGAAGTGGTCGCCGGGGTCGACGTGGAAGTCACGGGTGGCCACGACGTGGTCGTAGTCGTGTGAGGCGGCGTGCCGGGAGATGGCCGCGGCGACCTCGGCGCCGCCGCCCACCGGCAGGTTGCCGCCCTCGCAGAAGTCGTTCTGGACATCGACGATGATCAGTGCGGTTGCCATGGAAGTCAGTCAAACACGGTCGGAACGGCGGCGTAGCCCCGGGACAGCTGGTGGGCTTCGGGGGGGAGCTCGGCGACGGCCTCGCGGTGCCGGAGGCGGGCCGCCTCCAGCCCCTCCCGGCCGACGGTCTCGCCGCCGCGGACCAGCTCGGCCTGGAGGGGGCGGGCGCTCTCAGGGCGCTCGCCGGAGACGGTGACCAGCTCGGCGACCGCCGTACCCGCCGGGTCGAGCTGCCGGAAGGCCTCCTTGCGGCCGCCCCGGCTGGGCTTGCCCACCGACCTCTTGGCCACCGGCTGCATGATCCCGTCGGCGTCCTCCCGGACGACGAGCTTGTAGACCAGCGCGGCCGTCGGCACGCCGGAGCCGGTGACCAGCGAGGTGCCGACGCCGTAGGCGTCCACGGGGGCGGCGGACAGCGCCGCGATGGTGTATTCGTCCAGGTCGCTGGTGACGAGGATCCGGGTCTTGCCGGCGCCCAGCGCGTCGAGCTGCGCGCGGACCGCGTGGGCGGCCTCGGCCAGGTCGCCGGAGTCGAGGCGGACGGCTCCCAGGTCGGGGCCCGCCAGCTCCACGCCGGTCCGTACGGCCTCCGCCACGTCGTAGGTGTCGACCAGCAGCGTGGTGCGCTCGCCGAGCGAGTCGAGCTGGGCCCGGAAGGCCTGCCGCTCCGAGTCGTGCAGCAGGGTGAACGCGTGAGCCGCGGTGCCGGTGGTCGGCACGCCGTACCGGTGGCGGGCCATCAGGTTGGAGGTGGAGGCGAACCCGCTCACGTAGGCGGCCCGCGCGGCGGCCACGGCCGCCGCCTCGTGGGTGCGGCGCGACCCCATCTCGACGAGCGGCCGGGTCCCGGCGGCGCGGACCATGCGGGAGGCCGCGGTGGCGATCGCGCAGTCGTGGTTGAGGATCGACAAAATCACCGTCTCCAGGAGCACGGCCTCGGCGAAGGTGCCCTCCACGGTCATGATGGGGGAGCCCGGGAAGTAGCACTCGCCCTCGCGGTAGCCGTACAGGTCGCCGGAGAACCGGTAGCCGGCGAGGAAGTCCAGGGTGGGGGCGTCGACCACCTGGTTGTCCCGGAGGAAGGCCAGCTCCTCGTCGCCGAACCGGAAGGCCTCCAGCGCCTCCAGCACGCGGCCGGTGCCGGCCACCACCCCGTAGCGCCGACCTCCGGGGAGCTGCCGGGCGAACACCTCGAAGACCGTGCGTCGTGACGCGGCTCCGCTGCGCAACGCCGCCTGTACCATTGTCAGCTCATAGTGATCTGTCAGCAACGCACTGCTCATGCTCATCATCACGAGTCGAAGACTAAGCCCGGCGTAGGGCAGACTGGTGTATGTGGGTAGCACCGCTCCAATGGAGGTCGAGCGTCCGTCGATCGACGTCCGGCCTGATCTGCCATGGTTGACCATCGTCTGGAACGACCCGGTCAACCTGATGTCCTATGTCACGTATGTCTTCCAGTCCGTCTTCGGTTACTCGAAGGAGAAGGCGGAGAAGCTGATGCTCGACGTGCACCAGAAGGGCAGAGCCGTGGTGTCCAGCGGCACTCGCGAGGAGATGGAGCGCGATGTGCAGATCATGCACTCCTACGGTCTCTGGGCCACGGTGCAGCGAGATTCATGAGCGGCGGCGGATCCACCGCCGTCCGCCCCTCGGCCTGCCCCGGGGCGGGCAGGGAGCGGGCTTTGCCGGAAACGGGCGGGGAGCGGTGAGCGAGCGGTGAGTTCAGGGTTCAAGCGGGGGCGCAAGGGCGGCGTGATCACCGTCTTCGACGCCGCCGAGGTCTCGATCCTGCGTTCGCTGGTCTCCCAGATCCTCGGCCTGATCGAGCCCGGGGAGACCGGGGACGACCCGCTGGAGCGCGCGCTCGGCATCGGCCCGTCCGAGCAGTCCGCGGATCCGGTGCTGGCCCGGCTGTTCCCCTCGGCCTACGAGGACGCCGAGCAGTCCGCCGAGTTCCGCCGCTACACCGAGGCGACCCTGCGCGACGGCAAGCGGGCCGACGCGCAGACCATGCTCGACAGCGCCGAGCCCGGACGGGTCGAGCTCACCCAGGAGCAGGCGCAGGCGTGGATGCGCGCCCTGAACGACGTACGGCTCGCACTCGGCACCCGGCTGGAGGTGACCGAGGAGGTCCACGACGAGATCGCCAAGATGACGGAGGACGATCCCCGCTATCCGGCGTACGTCACCTACGACTGGCTGACCTACCTGCAGGACACCCTGGTCCGTGCCCTTTGGTAACTTCCTGACATGCTCACGATCTCCCGGGAACTGGTTGACAAGATCATCGCGCACGCCCGGGCCGACCACCCGGACGAGGCCTGTGGCGTGATCGCCGGGCCGGTCGGCTCCGACTCCCCCGAGCGGTTCGTCGCGATGGAGAACGCCGAGCGGTCGCCCACCTTCTACCGCTTCGACTCGATGGAACAGCTCCGGGTCTGGCGCGAGATGGACGACCGCGACGAGGAGCCGGTGGTCATCTACCACTCCCACACCGCGACCGAGGCCTACCCCTCGCGGACCGACATCAGCTACGCCTCCGAGCCGAACGCCCATTACGTGCTGGTCTCCACCCGCGAGGAGCTGGGCGAGGAGGCGGAGTTCCGCTCCTACCGGATCGTCGACGGCGTGGTGTCCGAGGAAGAGGTGACGATCACCGCGGGGTGACCGGCGTCCCAGTGGCCGATACGGCCGTGAGGGGAATCGTCCCCTTGGGTAAGCTGATGACCATGTCGACCGTTGACCCGAGCCTGGAGGACGTCGTGCTCTCACGTACCGGCGCACCGGCCCGGCGCGCGGGTCTCGCGGCCGTGCAGAGCTTCCTGTTCGCGCACACCCCCTCCGTCGTCGTCTACGACTGTCGCTGACCGGCAGTTCTGGAATCCTCCCGTGCCCGCCGGTGTTCTGATCCGGGGGCGGCACTCCCATGACGACACAAGGAGATTGACCCGCGATGGCCATCGAGGTTCGCATTCCGACCATCCTGCGCACCTACACCGACGGCGCCAAGGCCGTCGACGCCAAGGGCGCGACGCTCGACGAGCTGATCGGCGACCTGGAGTCCCGGCACCCCGGGCTCAAGGACCGTCTCATCGACAAGGGCGCGCTGCGCCGCTTCGTCAACGTGTACCTGAACGACGAGGACGTCCGTTTCCTGGGCGGTCTGGAGACCCCGCTCTCCGACGGTGACACGGTCACCGTCCTGCCGGCCGTGGCCGGCGGCTCCCGCTAGAGGCGCGGCGCCGCCGCGCCCCGACCGGCCGGCGGCGCCCGCCGACGTTCCTTGTCTGCTGACACGAGGCGGAAGCCGTACACCATGCGCTTTGACTCACTGATCGACTCCGTAGGCCGCACCCCCCTGGTCGGCCTGCCCCGGCTGTCCCCGTCGGAGGACGTGCGGATCTGGGCCAAGCTGGAGGACCGCAACCCGACCGGCTCGATCAAGGACCGCCCGGCGCTGTGGATGATCGAGCAGGCGGAGAAGGACGGCCTTCTCCGGCCCGGCTGCACGATCCTCGAACCCACGAGCGGCAACACGGGCATCTCGCTGGCGATGTCCGCCGGCCTCAAGGGCTACAAGCTGATCTGCGTGATGCCGGAGAACACCTCGGAGGAGCGCCGCCAGCTCCTGCGGATGTGGGGAGCGGAGATCATCTCCTCCCCGGCGGCCGGCGGCTCCAACGAGGCGGTCCGGGTCGCCAAGGGTCTGGCCGCGGAGAACCCCGACTGGGTGATGCTCTACCAGTACGGCAACCCGGCCAACTGGCGCTCCCACTACGAGACGACGGGTCCGGAGATCCTTGAGGACCTGCCGTCGGTCACCCACTTCGTGGCGGGCCTCGGCACCACCGGCACCCTGATGGGCGTCGGCCGGTTCCTGCGCGAGCGCGTCCCCGGCGTGAGCATCGTGGCCGCCGAGCCCCGCTACGGCGAGCTGGTCTACGGCCTGCGCAACGTGGACGAGGGCTTCATCCCGGAGCTCTACGACCCCGACGTGCTGACCACCCGCTTCTCCGTCTCCTCCGGCGACGCGCTCCGTCGCACGAGAGAGCTGCTGGCCGCCGAGGGCATCTTCGCCGGAGTCTCCACCGGGGCCGCCCTGCACGCCGCGCTCGGCATGGCGGCCAAGGCCGTCAAGGCCGGGGAGCGGGCCGACATCGCTTTCGTGGTGGCGGACGGCGGCTGGAAATACCTGTCCACCGGCGCCTACGAGGGGACCCTGGACGAGGCCGAGGAGCGGCTCGAAGGCCAGCTCTGGGCGTAGGCGGAGAGCCGGGGAAGACGAGGAAAGCGGGCACCCCACCGGGGCGCCCGCCTTCTCCGTCCGTGTCCGGCCGGGGACGGTGCCCGGCCGGGGTGAATCAGTCGAACAGCACTCGCAGGGAGAAGGAGGCGTCCGTACCGGACTGCGTTCCGCTGATCCCTACGGCGCGCAGCTGCTGGAGGTTGGCCTTGTCGTCACCCTGCAGGCTCTCCAGGTAGAACTTCTCGACCTTGTTGAGGTCGACGTAGGCGGCGAAGGTCGCCGCGCCGGCGTCGGGGATCGCGAGGTTGAACGTCTCGTCGTCGGCCAGGCTGCCGTCCTTGGCGAGTTCGGCGGCGTACTCCTGCGAGCTGGCCAGGACGAAGGTGCCGTCACCGGGGACCTTGGCGAGCTGCGGGACCGCGGTGCCCGAGTCGGCGAGGAACTTCTCGATCTTGCCGACGACCTCCTGCGCCTTGGCCGGGTCGGTGGTGATCCGGGCCCCGAACTTGGGCTGGTCGCCGTCGAGGCCGTTGGCGTCCACCGCCAGGGTGAGGTTCTTGCCGAGCATCGTCGCCAGGTCGGCGGGGAGCGCCAGCCCGTACTTCTGCTGGGCCTGGTCGGCGAACTGCTGGAAGCTCCCGCCGCCGCCGGCCTGGTCGGCCGACTTCATGATCTGGGCCCACTGCTTGCCGATCACGTCGCCGAGACCGGAGATCGAGATCGCGCCGGCGGTGGAGACCGGGAGCTGGCCGATCCTGGAGGGCTCGGGCTCGCCCATGCCCTCCAGGGCCTTCGCCCCGCGGCTGATGCCGGCCAGTTCGACGTACTGGCCGTCGAAGCGGAGCGCGCCGGCCACGCGGACGTTCTTGATCTGCGCGAGGGTGGCGGGGTCCTGGGGGGCGATCTCGGAGGCGAGGTCCGCGAGCTTGCCCGCGTCCATCCAGAAGGAGAGCACGCCGGTCTCACCCAGGGCGCTCAGGTCGTCGGAGAAGTTGGCGTTGTCGGACAGGGGCGCCGCCTTGGCGGCCTGGTCGGCCTCCGCCTGGGTGGCGGTGAGCAGCGCGTAGTCCTCGCGGAACGCGATGCCGTACTTCTCCCCGTCCATCAGCTTGGCGATTCCCGCCTTCGCCTTGGCCTCGTCGGTCACCTGGACGGCGACCACGAAGCCGGGCTCGGCACCGCGCTTGGCCGGGGTGAGCGCGGCCATGCCGATGCGGTCGCCGAGCCACGGCTGGACATCGGCGGCGTAGTCCACCTTGTCGAAGCCGCTCTTCTTGGCCTGGTCGAAGAAGGCCTTGCGCGGGTCGTCGCCGGTGAAGGAGTCCTTGGTGACGGTGAACTTCCGGGCGATGCTGAACAGCGCCAGCTTCTGGTTGGCCGCCGGGTCGAAGTCGAGGCGCGCGTAGCCGATGGCGTTGCCGGGCAGCACGTCGTGCGGCTGGGTGCCACCGCCGCTGAGCAGGTTGACCGCGAAGGCGCCGCCGCCGCCCACGAGGACGACGACCAGGGCGGCGATCACCGCGATCAGCCAGCCCTTGCCGCCCTTGCGGGCGGGCGGGGTCGGCTGTCCCGTGCCGAGGAAATCGGGGCCCTGCTGCTGCCAGCCGGGCTGCTGGCCGTAGTTCTGCTGCTGGTAGCCCTGCTGCTGCTGGTAGCCGGGCTGGGCCTGCTGGTAACCCTGCTGGCCCTGCTGCTGGTAGCCGGGGTAGCCCTGCTGGCCCTGCTGCTGGCCGTAGTTCGGCGGCTGCTGCTGGTAGCCGGGCTGGCCCTGCTGGCCGTAGTTCTGCTGTGGGTATCCGGGCTGCTGCGGGTAGCCGGGCTGTCCCTGCTGCGGGTAACCACCCTGCTGGGGGTGGCCCTGGGCGTGCGGTTGACTGTTCTGCTGCGCACCCTCGTTCCAACGGTAGGCGATCGTCCTGTCAGGCTGCTGGCCTGGCGTAGGCGACTGGTCGGGGGGATTGTTGGCAGGCATGCTCACTCACAATGTGGACTTCTCGGATATAGAGAAGTTAGTGCACATTGGTAGCAGGCGGCTTGCATTGAACTAACCAGGAGATTGCTCTGTCCAAGGGGAATCAGACCCGTTCCAGCGTTTTGACGGGTTTCCTCAGCATGATCTCGCCGTTGCCGGTGGAGGCCACCGCGTCCCACGAGACGAGGCTGCTGCCGGTGTAGAGCACCCGGAACACCATCTTGAACAGCCAGCTCGTCCGGTTGTCCGGGTCACGGGTGAGCCCCAGCATCACCGGAGCCCGCCGGTGCGAGACGACCAGGCCGGAGACCGTGAACTGCTGCTGCATGCCGAAGTTGCCCCTGCGGTTCCTCGTCATCCGGACGTCCACCACCTGCCCCACCCATACACCCTCCGAATCCCACACCGACTGACCGATGAGGTCACCGACTCCCGCCATCCCGACCTCCTGCGAAACCCCCGGAAAATGGTTATCAGTCTTTCAGTGGAATCACGTTTTCCCAGGTAGCGGCACGCACTGGAGGTCAGTGAGGCGCGAACGGCGCGGACTGGGTAAAGTGAGCGCTCTAGAACAAGGTTCGGGAGTGTGGATGACGAAGTTCGACGAGGCGACACAGGCCATCCGGGTGGACGAGACCACCTATGACGTGTGTCTGGACCCCGGATACTCGATCGGCGGGCCGCTCAACGGCGGATACCTGATGGCCGTGCTCCTGCGCGCCGTCGTGGACGCCTCGCCGCACGACCACCCGGTGACCACCAGCGCGCAGTTCCTGCGCGCCCCTCGGCCCGGCCCCGCCCGGGTCCGGCTGGAGCAGATCAAAGCCGGTCGCACCGCGGCGATGACCAGGGCGACCCTGATCCAGGACGACACCTCCTTCATCGAGACCCTCGTCACGACGGCGACCCTGGGCGACGTCGCCCCCGACTGGACGGACCGCCCCTCGGCGGACATGCCGCCCGTCGAACGGTGCGTCGTGCTGCCCGCCCCCAAGCCCGAGTCGAACATGACGCTCAACGCGCAGATGGAGATGGCGTTCGACCCGCCCACCATCGGCTGGCTCGACGGCAACCCCACCGGCCGGCCCGAGGCCCGCGCCTACTTCCGGATGGCCGAGCCGCAGGACCCCGACCCCTACGTGCTGGCGCTGGCCGTGGATGCCCTGCCGCCGGTGGTCTTCTCCGCCGGTGCCCGCGGCTGGGCCCCGACCGTGGATCTCACCTGGCACCTGCGCGCCCTGCCCGCCCCCGGCTGGCTCACCCTGCTCGGCAGCGGCCGGATGATCAGTGACGGCTGGTTCGACGAGGAGGTCGAGGTCTGGGACTCCGCCGGCCGTCTGGTGGCCCAGTCCCGCCAGCTCGCCCGGGTGGGCAGAGGCTGAGCCACGAATCAGCGGTGTGAGGATTCTTACCGTGAGCGGTCGTCCCAGGTCGCCTAACCTTGGGAACCGTGTCGCAAGCGAGTATCGGAATCTTTGACAGCGGTGTGGGCGGCCTCACGGTGGCCAGGGCGATCATCGATCAGCTGCCCAATGAATCGATCTTCTATGTGGCCGACACGGCGCGGCAGCCGTACGGCCCCAAGTCCATCGCGCAGGTCCGCGCCTACGCGCTGGAGGTGATGGACCACCTCGTCGAGCACGACGTCAAGATGCTGGTGATCGCGTGCAACAGCGCCAGCGCGGCGGTGCTGCGGGACGCGCGCGAACGCTATGACGTGCCGGTCGTCGAGGTGATCCAGCCGGCGGCGCGCCGGGCCGTGCAGGCCACCCGCAACGGCCGGGTCGGGGTGATAGGGACCCGGGCCACCATCGAGTCGATGGCCTACCACGACGCGTTCGCCGCCGCCCCCGACGTCATGCTGACCGGGGTGGCGGCGCCCCGGCTGGTGGAGTTCGTGGAACGCGGGGAGACGATGAGCGAGGAGCTCATCGAGGTCATCCGCGGCTACATGGGGCCGGTGCTGCGCGACGGGTGCGACACGCTGATCCTGGGGTGCACGCACTACCCGCTGCTCACCGCCCCCATCTCCTACGTCGCCGGAGACGGCGTCACGCTGGTCTCCAGCGCCGACGAGACCGCCAAGGACGTCTACCGCATCCTGCACGACCGGGGCCTGGCCGCGGCGGGCGGCACCCCCCGCCACCGGTTCGGCGCCACCGGCGACACCGTCCTGTTCGAGCAGCTCGGCCGGCGCTTCCTCGGACCGGAGATCCAGGCGGTCGAGCTCGCACCGGTGGGCGACGTCCCCGGCAACGGGCAGCGTCCGTGAAGGCGGCGATCGCCGGCATCCGGGCCGTGACGTGCCGCATCGCAACCTGAGAAGGCAACGTAAGAAGGAGGAGGCCGCCGTGAAATTGACGATCATCGGGTGCTCTGGAAGCTTTCCCGGCCCGGACAGTCCCTCCTCCTGCTATCTGCTGGAGGCCGAGGGGTTCCGCATGCTGCTGGATTTCGGCAACGGCGCGCTGGGCGCGCTCCAGCGGCACATCGGCCTCTACGACGTGGACGCCATCTGCCTGTCCCACCTGCACGCCGACCACTGCCTCGACCTCTGCCCCTACCATGTGGTCCGCACCTACTCCCCGCGTGGACCGCTCCCCAGAGTGCCGGTCCACGCCCCCGCCGACGCGCCCCGCCGCCTGGCCGCCGCCTACGGCATGCCCGACGAGCCGGGGCTTGAGACGGCCTTCGACTTCGCGCGGCTGACGCCGGGGGTGTTCGAGGTCGGCCCGTTCCAGGTGACGGCCGCGCGGATGAACCACCCGGTCGAGACCTACGGGTTCCGGGTCTCCTACGGCGGGCGCTCGGTGGCCTACTCGGGAGACACCGGCGAGTCCGCCGAGCTGGTCAAACTCGCCTCCGGAGCGGACGTGCTCCTGTGCGAGGCCTCCTTCCTGGAACGGCCCGGCCTCCCCGCCGGCCTGCACCTGACCGGCCGCCAGGCCGCCGAGCACGCGGCGAGGGCGGACGTGGGCACCCTGGTGCTGACCCACCTCGTGCCCTGGTACGACCGCGAGCAGATCCTCCAGGAGGCGTCCCTGGGAGGTTTCGGGGGACGGACCGAACTCGCGCGGAGTGGGGCCCTGTATGACCTAGGGTGAGTTTCATGGCCCGTGCAGATGGACGTTCTCCCGATCAGCTCCGCCCCGTCACCATCACCCGCGGCTGGCTCGCCCACGCCGAAGGATCGGTGCTCGTCGAGTTCGGCGGCACCAAGGTGCTCTGCGCCGCCTCCGTGCAGGACAGCGTGCCGCGCTGGCGCCGGGGGAGCGGCCAGGGCTGGGTCACCGCCGAGTACGCCATGCTGCCCCGGGCCACGAACACCCGTAACGACCGGGAGTCGGTGCGCGGCAAGATCGGCGGCCGGACGCACGAGATCTCCCGCCTGATCGGCCGGTCCCTGCGGGCCTGCGTCGACTACAAGACCCTCGGCGAGAACTCGATCGTCATCGACTGCGACGTGCTCCAGGCCGACGGCGGCACCCGCACGGCCGCGATCACCGGCGCCTACGTGGCGCTGGCCGACGCGGTCGCCTGGATGCGCGAGCGCAAGATGTGCAAGGGCGACCCGCTGATCGACTCGGTCTCGGCCGTGTCGGTCGGCGTCGTCGGTTCCACACCCCTGCTGGACCTGTGCTATACCGAGGACGTCGCCGCCGAGACGGACATGAACGTGGTGATGACCGGGAGCGGCGCGTTCGTGGAAGTGCAGGGCACGGCCGAGGGCAAGCCGTTCGACCGCGGCGCCCTGGACGAGCTGCTCGACCTCGGTGTCGCCGGGTGCGCGGAGCTCACCCGCCTTCAGCGGGAGACGCTGGCGTGAGCGCGGAGCCGACCGGCCGCCCCGGCGTGCCCGCCGACCGGGTGGTCCTGGCCACCCGCAACATGGGAAAGATCGTCGAGCTCCGTCGCATCCTCGCCGACGCCTCGGTGCCGGTGGAGATCGTCGGGCTGGAGGAGTTCCCCGAGATCGGCGACGTCGCCGAGACCGGCCTGACCTTCGCCGCGAACGCCCTGCTCAAGGCGCACGCCGTCGCCCAGGCGTCAGGCCTGCCCGCGATCGCCGACGACTCGGGCCTGTGCGTCGACGCACTGAACGGCATGCCGGGCATCTTCTCGGCCCGCTGGTCCGGCAGGCACGGCGACGACCGGGCGAACCTGGAGCTGCTGCTCGCACAGGTGTCCGACGTGCCGCGCGAGCACCGTGGCGCCCACTTCGCGTGTGCCGCGGCGCTGGCCCTGCCCTCAGGCCAGGAGCGCGTCGCCGAGGGGTCCCTGCACGGCCTGATCATCGACGCGCCACGCGGGACCAACGGCTTCGGCTACGATCCGATCTTCCTGCCCGACGGGGAGAGCCGGACGACCGCCGAGCTGTCGGCGCAGGAGAAGGACGCCATCAGCCACCGGGGCCGCGCCTTCCGCGCCCTGGCGCCCATCCTCGCCGAAGTGATCTCCTAACGGGCCCTGAGAGCTGGGAGAACGGCGACAGCCGGGGAGCTTCCGGTGGACCGGGACGGCCGGCGTGGGGAGTCCGGCTGCTCCGTGGAGCGATCGGCGCTTCGCCGTCAGGCCTCGGCTACCGGCGAGCGGCGGGATAGCATGATCCAGGCACGGGAGGTGCCGCGCGCGGTCTTCGACCGGAATCGGCGCGCTCGGAGACGATCAGCACGGAGCCGAGTTGGAGAAGGCGGAGCCCGGCGTCGGAGACGGGATCTTCGGCGCCTGTGTCGAGGAGCCGGACGGCGCCGTCACCGGGCTCCGCACCGGCGCCGGGAGACGCCGGCGGGCCGATCACCTCGGTGACAGCTGCGGCTGATAACCCATGGGATTCGATGGGATCTTGGTTCCCGACTGGGCCAAGCCGTACGTCGGCTGGGTGGTCGGGATGGACTGGCCCGAAGGCGATGAGGAAGGGTGTTTCCGGCTCGCCGACGCCTGCGTGACCGCCGCTCATCGGGTCGTTGAGGGGACCGGCGCCGACCAACTCCACAGCGCCCAGAAGATCGGCGCGGCCTGGGACGGCGAGGCCCATACCGCCTTCGCCGCGCACGTCACCAGGGTGGTGGGCGGGCGGGTCGCCGAGCTGGTCACCCGGCTGGTCAATGCCGCCGTCGCGCTCAACAACGTCGGCGTGCAGATCCAGTACGCCAAGTACATGATCGAGGCCACGGTATGGCTGCTGATCCTGCAGCTGGGTTACCTGCTGGCCGCCGCCGTGACCAGTGGGGGCGCGAGCCTGGCGCTCATCCCGGCCCGGTTGCAGCTCGCCCGTCTGACGGTCGCGCAGATCGCCGAGCGGGCCCTGGTCAACATGCGGCTGTTCGCCGTCATCGTCGGCGGCATGGACGCCGGCGTCCAGTCCCTGCAGATCGCCCAGGGCCGCCGCGACGACTTCGACCGGTGGCAGCTGCTGATGTCCACGCTGGCCGGCGGTGCGATGGGCGCCATGATGGGGGGACTGTCGGGTGGGCTGAGCCAGCTGGCCACTCCGGCCCTGCAGGCGGGTCTTTCCCGAGCCGAGATGAGCCTGGCGGAGAAGCTGCTGGCCGCCGCCACCAACTCCTTCTACGGCCAGGCCGCCCAGTACGCGCTGACCGGCGGCATCACCACCGCCGGCAGCATGCTCGTCAATGGCGACTTCAGCTGGGACCTGCTCGCCAAGGGCATCACCTCCAGCGCGCTGGGCGCCGACGGCCAGCACCTGGCCGCACCCATCACCCACGGTGGCGGCGCGCCCCCGCCCCATCCCACCCCCCTCCTGCCCGGCTCCGATCCCCACCCCGGCCCGGGGTCCCCGTCCGGTTCCGGCCGTGACGTCTCGCTCGGCTCGGAGTCCCCGTCCGGTTCCGGCCGTGACGCCTCGCTCAGCCAGGCCGACACCCCCACCCCCGAGGCGGCCCGGCCTCCCTCCACCACGCACGGTGGACCGGACCCCTCTTCCCCCGCCGGCCAGAACGGTTTCCCCGTGGGAGGCCGCGCGCAGGCCGCACCGGAGGGCCATGCCGTACCGAACGGCAGCGCGCGGCCGGACGGGAGCCAGGCACCGCGGGCGGCGCAACCCCCGCCGGCACACGCGAGAACGGACGGCGGCGCGGCCGGAGGGGGGCGCCCCGCCGCCGGGAGGACGGACAGCGCGCCGGGCCCGGGAGGGCGGCCGGACGGCGCGGCGCCGCTCTCGCGCATCGACCAGTTGATCAACCGGCCGGCCGAGCAGCCGAGCGCGCCGGCGCCACAACGCTTTCCGGAGCGATCGGCGCACGCCGAGGAGGGGCCGCAGACCTGGAACGACGGCGGTTGGGAGGGTTCCCGTGACGTTCCGGACACTCCGCGCGGGGGAGAGCCGGACACGGTGGCCGCGTCGGTCCCCGACCGCGCCCCCGTACACCCGGGTGAGGGGACCGCGGCCTCGAATCGGGGGCCGGTCAGGGATGTCGAGAACGTGGACCTCCATCCGGGCTCCGCGGCGACGTGGCCCGACGTGGGTCCGGCGCCGATGAGGACCGCCGAGGGGGTCAGGCCCCTCGACGCCGCCAGGGACGCCCTTGCCGGCGGCGACGTCGCGGGTGCCCGGTCGGCGGCGGACGCGGCCAGGGCGGCCGCCGACGAGGTGCGACGATCGGGAACGGCTCCCAGGGACGAGGTCGCACGGGCCGAACGGGACGCCCTCCAGGCCGAGCGGATCGCCGAGGTCGTCGCGGAGCTGGACGGTATCGGCGGTCTGCGCGCGGAGAACCTGGCCAAGATCAGAGAATTCGGCCTCAACATCGAGATACGGACCTTCGATGAGCAGGTCAGGGGGCAGGAGAACTTCATCCCGGTCACCTATGACGCGGACACGAACACGCTGACGGTCCAGCAGCACATGGCATGGCGGTCGCCGGCCGAGGAGCTCGCCGACTTCGTGGGCGGGCGCTTCCAGCCGTTCGAGGACATGATCAGCCAACGCGAGTTCGTGGCGCAGGATGTCAGCGACTGGCCCGGGCTGCCCGCGTGGAGCGAGGGGGCTGTGCGCTTCCGCACCCAGGCGGAGTACGACGCCTGGGTGGACGGAGCCATGGTGCCGCAGTCCGAGCGGTTCACCGACGCCCAGAAGGACTCGCTGGACGCCTACCGCAGGGAGCCGACCTACAGAGAGATCAACGATCCGCTCCGCGGCCACGGCCACCACTCGCCCGCCGCGGCCGAGCACACCGCTCACATCGACTCGGCGATGCACCAGTCCGTCATCCCCGAGGACGTCGTCGTCGCCCGGCACGTCTCTCCGGCCGCTTTCGACCGGCCGATCGCGCAGTTGGAAGGGACGGTCCAGGGGGATCTCGCCTATGTGTCCACCTCGACCGCCAAGAACCCCGAACGCTACATGCACCTGGCCCTCGAGCTGGAGTCGCTGGTCAAGCTCTGGCTCCGCGTCCCCGAGGGAACGCACGCGGTTCACATGACCGGTCTCCATCCGAACACCGAGATGTTCGGCCCGACCCACGAGCTGCTGCTCGACCGCGGTGTCCGCTACCGGGTCGACAAGGTGGTGTACGAGGACGGTGGCTGGAAGGTGTTCGGTACGGTGCTGGGCAAGGAGGGCTGAAAATGGAGCCTCGGTGGGACGATCCGGAGTTCCGCACGTTCGACGCCCCGCAGGAGTGGTCCTGGACCACCGACGGGCCGGTCCGCTATGTCCCGGTCACCCGCGAGGGCCTGCCCCTGGGCTTCCTCTGGGTCGCCCTGACGCCCGGCGCCGCGGGCTTCGTCCCGGCCGCCACCTCCGGGGGGGCGGGCATGAACGCGAGTGTCGCGTGGGTCGCACGCCTGCGTTCCGCCAAGGCGGCGGGAGACGATCCCCTCGCGGCGCTGCGCAGGTGGGCGGGGGAGGCCGAGGACGCGCTGTGCGGATCCGTCCCTGTCGGCGCGGAGAGCGAGATCTCCAGCCTGGCCGGGCTCTCCGAGCTCGCCGGCCGCTCCTGAAAGACCTCCGGGGAGCCTGCGACGAGGGAGGCCGGCGCTGGGAGAACGGCCTCCGGCGACGCCCGGAGCGGGGCCGGGCGGTCCCGTAATGGCGGCGTAAGATCCTGCGCCCTCCGATGGGCGTAGCGTCGGAGGATGGAGAGCAACAGGCGCATGCCCCCGTGGGCGGCGGCGCTGATCGGCCTGGTGTCCGGTGCGGTGGCGGTGGGGGTTTCCCTGCTGGCCGCGGGCCTGGTGAAAGCCTCGGCCTTCCCGGTTGTCGCGGTCGGCAACGCCGCCGTCGACCTCACCCCGGCCGCGCTGAAGGACTTCGCCATCCGCACCTTCGGCGAGAACGACAAGATGGTCCTGCTGACGGGCATCTTCCTGGTCCTCGCCGCGATCGCCGCCGCCGTCGGAGTCCTGGCGGTCCGGGACCTCCGGTACGGCCTGGCGGGCCTGGCCGCCTTCGGCGTCGTCGGCGTCCTGGCCGTCCTGACCCGCCCCGGCGCCGCGGTCGTGGACGTCGTCCCCACGGTGGCGGGCGTCGCCGCCGCCATGTTCGCCCTGCACCGCCTCACCGCCCGCGCCCTGGCCCCGCCGGCCGGCCCGCGCGAGGCGGGTCCGCCGGCCGGCCCGCACGGCACCGGCCCGAGCGGCGGGGAACCCGCCGCCGGAGCTGGAGGGGAGGAGCGGTACGGCGCGCCGGTCCCGCCGGTCATGCGGGCGGGGAACGGCCCCTACCCGTTCGACCGGCGCAGGCTGCTGATCGGGACGCTGGGTGGAGTCGCCGTCGCCGGAGCGGCCGGCGTGGCCGGGCGGATGCTGTCGGGCCGGGCGGAGGTGGCCGCGGCCCGGGTCGGCATGGCACTGCCCCGCCCCGCCGTCCCCGCCGCGCCGCTCCCGGCCGGCGCAGACCTGAAGATCAGAGGGCTGTCGCCGTTCGTCACCCCGAACCACGACTTCTACCGGGTGGACACCGCCCTCGTGCTGCCCCAGGTGGACCCCCGCGACTGGACCCTGCGGATCCACGGCATGGTGGACAGGCCCGTCGAGCTGACCTTCGCCGACCTGATGAAACGCCCCCTGGAGGAGGCCGACATCACGCTGTGCTGCGTCTCCAACGAGGTCGGCGGCCCGTACATCGGCAACGCCCGCTGGCTGGGCACCAGCCTGGCGGGCGTCCTGCGCGACGCGGGGGTGCGGAAGGGGGCCGACATGCTGCTCAGCACCTCCGCCGACGGCTGGACCTGCGGCACCCCGGTGGACGTCGTCCTCGACGGCCGCGACGCGCTGCTGGCCTTCGGGATGAACGGCGAGGCGCTCCCGGTCGCGCACGGCTTCCCGGTCCGCCAGGTGGTCCCCGGCCTCTACGGCTACGTCTCGGCGACCAAGTGGGTGACGGAGATCAAGGTCACCAGGTTCGACCGGGACGAGGCCTACTGGACGCCCAAGGGGTGGTCGGCCAGGGGGCCGGTCAAGACGCAGTCGCGCATCGACCTGCCGAGGGACGGCGCCCGCGTCGCGCCGGGCCGTACGGTGATCGCGGGAGTCGCCTGGGCGCAGCACAAGGGGGTGGACGCCGTCGAGGTGCGGATCGACCGGGGGCAGTGGCGCCAGGCGCGCCTGGCCGTGGCGCCGACCGCCGACACCTGGCGCCAGTGGGTGGTCGACGACTGGGACGCCACCCCCGGCAGCCACACCATCGAGGTGCGGGCCACCGACGCCACCGGCTACACCCAGACCCCCGACCTCGCCCCGGTGGCCCCCGACGGGGCCACCGGCTGGCACAGCGTCAGCGTCGACGTCGCCTGACGGGGCGTCTTCCCCGATCCACCGGGGTCAGCCGCGCCGAGAACGGCCGCGCCGAGAACGGCCGCGCCCGGCGGATCGGGGGGAAGCGCCGGCCCCGCCGTCCCTCGTTCCGTGCGGAGCCGCCCCGTCCCACCGTTTCCCATGCCGTGCGGAGCCGCCCCGATGGATGGCGACGGTCTCGGGATCGTCTAGACCGGGCTGCGCATCGCGGACATCGCCCGGGTGAGCCGGCCGAGCTCCTCCAGCATCGCGTCCGCCGACCCCGTCAGGGTGTCGTCGGCGACCAGGTGGCCGTCGGCGTCCATGCTCCTGCGCCTGAAGACGGTCACCGCCTCGCCCGCCGGGACCATGCGCAGCTTGGTCACCACCGGCTTGAGCAGCTCGACCGCGCGCATGCCGCCGGACAGCCCGCCGTAGCTGACGAACCCGACCGGCTTGTGGGCCCACTCGCGGTAGAGGAAGTCGAGGGCGTTCTTCAGGGGCGCGTTGAAGGCGTAGTTGTACTCCGGCATGACGAAGACGAACGCGTCCGCCGCGTCGATCGTCGCGCTCCAGTCCCTGGTGTGCTGGTGGACGTAGTTGCCCGTGGTCGCGTCCTCGGGCTCGTCCAGGAACGGCAGGCCCACCTCGGCCAGGTCGACGAGCTCCACGTCGAAGCCGCCGTGCTCGACGGCGTGCCGGGTGAACCAGTCGCCGATGTTCCGCCCGATCCGGGTCGGCCGGGTGCTGGTGACGATGACCTTCAGCAGCGGCATGGTGCCCCCCAAAAAGTTGTTTACGTGTAAACAGAGCTTGCCGCCATTTTGGTTACATGTCAACTAACGGCTAGGGTGGGCACATGGCCGACCCACGGTGGCTCGACGAGCGGGAGTTCCGGGCATGGCTCGGCTACCGCCGTATGCGCCTGCTGCTCGACGCCCAGATCGTCCGCGACCTCAACCGGGACTCCGGCCTGTCCGACCCCGACTACGACGTGCTGTCCGCGCTGTCCTCCAGCAAGGACCGCCGCTGGCGCCTCAACCAGCTGGCCGCCCACATGCTGTGGTCCAAGAGCCGCCTGTCCCGGCACATCAGCCGGATGGAGGAACGCGGCCTGGTCACCCGCGAGGAGTGCGCCGCCGACGCCCGCGGCGCCGACATCGTCCTCACCGACGGAGGGATGCGCGCCATCGAGGCCGCCGCCCCCGACCACGTCGAGTCCGTCCGCCGCCACCTGATCGACCTGCTCACCACGGAGCAGATCGAGACCCTCGGTGACATCGCGGACACGGTCCTGGCGCACCTCGCCGAAGACCAGGGCGACACCGCCCCTTGAACTGGTCAACTCGCCCGCGCCGCACCGCAGGCCGCCCTAACATCGGGCCCGAGGCGGATGGGCGAGGGGGACCGTGTGGCTCAGGTGTTTCTACCCGCGGGGGTCTACAACCCCGTCGTGACCGCGGACGGGCAGCGATGGCGCGACTTCGAGCTGGAGGCTCAGGGGTCGGTCGTGGTGGCGGCGCCCCGGGAGCCCGAGCGGGGGCAGTGGCGACCACTGCGGCTGGAGCGCTGCAGGCCGTACGGCGTGGCCGGAGGGCTGGCGCGGCCCGATCCGCAGACCCAGGAAGACATGGTGCGGGCCGTGCCGGTGACGGAGCAGGGGATACCCCGGCGCTTTCCCGACCCCCGGGGCATGTGGATCAGGTTGATCAACGGAGCCGGAGCCGCCGAGGACCCCTTCCGGGCGACCAACGCGGTGGACTGCGCCCTGGCGGTGCTCTGCACCTGGTACGGCGCGCCGACGGTGGCCGCTCCCCGGCGGCCGGAGTACGACCGGGTCGGAAAGCCGCTGCTCACCGGTGAGGCCGGGGGAGTCGCCCGAGCCGAGCGATGGCTGGGGCAGCGCTTCCAGTACGTGGGACAGGGGCGCCATGCCTACCTCCCGATCGCCCAGGCCCTGCTGGCCGGAGGACACGGAGCCGCCGCGATCATCATCAACCGCTGGCCGGCCGGCGGCAGCCACGCCTGGAACGCGGTCAACTCCGGCGGAGAGGTGATCTGGATCGACGCGCAGCGCGGCCACATGGCGGTCGAGCCGCCCTACGAGTCGGTGACGGGCGTCTTCTGCGTGGTCATCGACAGGGACGGGCGCCGGCTGTGAACCTCGACCAGGCCAGAGCCATCGCCGAGGAATACTTCAACGGTGTCCGCAGCCCCGGCTCCGCAGCGGAGATCAGGATATACACCTTCAACGAAGGCTACGTCGCCTGGTCGAAGGAGCCCGAACCCGACGACCCCAGCGTGCTGCCCGACACCGTCGGCTCCGGCTGCGTCGTGATCGACAGAGCCACCGGCGAGGTCGTCATCCGCCCCCTGCTCAACCCCGAGACGGTGGCGGACCAGTGGCCGGGGCGCCGCCCCCGATAGAAGACGCCCCGGCCACCGGCAGAAGACCCCGCTCAGCCCGAGGCGAGCGACCCCACGATCGAGGCACGCGCCGCCCTGCGGGCAGGCAGCACGGCGGCCAGCACCCCGGCCAGACCGGACAGCGCCACGAACGCCAGGATCTGCAGGACCGGAAGCCGGAACGCGACATCCCCCGTCATCGTCTGCGCCGCGGCCCAGCCGAACGTGACACCGAGCACCACACCGACCAGCGCGCCGATGAGCCCCAGGATCAACGCCTCCACCGAGAGCATCCACCGCAACTGCGGCCGGGTCAGCCCGAGCGCCCGCAGCAACGCCGACTCCCGGGTCCGCTCATGGACCGACAGGGAGAGCGTGTTGGCGATACCCAGCAGGGAGATCAGCACCGCCAGGCCCAGCAGACCCGTGATGATCATCAACATCATGTCGAGCGCCTCGTCGAACTCGCCCCGCACCTCCGTCGAACTGGCGACCTTCGCCGTCGGATACGGCTGCGCCGCCGCCTCGACCACCTTGCGGGCCTGCTCGGGACCGACACCGTCCCTGGCGTTGACCAGCACCCGGCTGTCGCCGACCGCGCCGAAGTAACGCTCGAAATCCTCCTTGGGCACCGTCACCCCCGCCAGGTCGGTGACCTCGGAGTCGAAGGTGGACACAACCGCCAGCTCCACCGTGCCGGCCTTGGCCGTCCGCACCGGCACCCGGTCACCGACCTTGAGACCGAGATCCTTGGCGACATAGTCGGCGACGACCGCGGTCCCCGGCCTGAGCACGTCGATCGAACCCGTCACCAGCTCCGGCCTGAAGTCCGCGGGCGCGACGAACGTCCCGACCTCGTACTCGTCCTTCCCGACCTTGGCAATGGTCTGGCGGAACGCGGCCACACCGGTCAGCTCCGGCCTGCTCCGCAGATCCTCCGCCAGCGCGCGGGGCAACCCGGAATCACGGGCCTGCGGCTGGATCATGTAGTCCACGGGAAACTGGTCGTCGAGCTTCTGGGAGTACGTCGCCCGCATGGTGCCGGTCAGAACGGCGATCAGCGTCATCAGCGTCACCCCCACGGTGAGCGCCACCGTCGTGGTGGCCGACCGCTTGGGATTACGCCGCGAATTGTCCACCGCCAGCCTGCCGGGCACCTTGAAAAGCCGCGCCGGCAACCAGCCCACGAAAGCCCCCAACGGCTTGACGATCACCGGACCCAGCGTCAGCACCCCGAGGAAGACGAGCGACCCTCCGACCATGACCACGATGAGCGCGGCCTGACCGGGCTCCATCCCCAGCGCGGCCACCGTCGCGCCCACCCCCGCGACCAGGAACAGCGAAGCGAAGATCACCCGGATCAGCCCGGCCCTGAACGTGTGCTCCTCGACCTGCGTGCGCAGCGCCGCGATCGGCGCCACCCTCGTCGCCGACCGGGCCGGCAGCAGCGCCGCCCCCACCGTGACGACCAGGCCGATGAGCAGGCCGAGCACGATCGTCCGCGGCGCCAGCGCGGCCGTAGCGGACGGCAACGGCGCACCCACCGAGGTCAGTACGGCCAGCGCACCCGCCCCCAGGCCGTAACCCAGCAGCAGGCCCAGCACCGACGACAGCAGACCGACCACCACCGACTCCAGCACGATGGAACCGAACACCTGCCCGCGGGTCGCGCCGATACAGCGCAGCAACGCCATCTCCCGCGTCCGCTGGGCGACCAGAATGTTGAAGGTGTTGTAGATGACCAGCGCGGCCACGAACATCGCCACCAGGCCGAACATCAGCAGACCCATCGTGATCATCTGGGTGTCGGCGCCGTTCTGCCTGGCCAGGGCGTCGGCATAGTCCTTGCCGGTCTTGACCTGATAATCCGGACCCAGCGCCGCGGCGATCGAATCGCGCACCGCATCCTGCGTGACGCCCTCGGCCGCGGCGACGTCGATCTCCCGGAAACCCTTCTCCCCCGTCATCGACCGGGCCGTACCCGTGGTGAAACCGACCGCGCCGGTAAAGCCGAGCTCCTGATTGAGACCCACATCGAACAGGCCCACCAGCGTGAACTCGTGCTTGACCTCCTTGGAGTCCAGCACCGTGATCGTCTCACCCACCGTGAAACCACGGGTCCTGGCGGTGTTCTCGTCGAGCACGGCCTCCGCCGGAGTCCTCGGGGCGGAACCACTGGTGATCAGGGTGCGGTTCAGCGAGCCCTCCGCGATGGAGACACCCGCCGTGGGATAGTCACCCGCGACCTTGCCGTCCTTGCCCATCAGCGCCGAAGTCCCCTGCACGAGCCCCTGGGCGTCGGCGACCCCGCCGACCGCGCGGACCTTCTCCAGCACGGCGTCCGGAACGAGCGGCTCCTCACGGGACCGCTCACCCGGCGCCGGCGTCACGGCGGCATCGATCCTGTCGGCCGCCGCGGAGAACTTCTGGGTGAAACCCGCGTCGATGGTGTCGGTGAGCACGAACGTGCCCGCGATGAAACCCACCCCCAGCGCGATCGCCAGCGAGGTGAGCAGCAGACGCAGCTTGTGCGCCCGCAACCCGGCCAGAGTCGTCTTCAGCAACTCAGGCCTCCAGCTTCATCAGCGTGTCGAGCACGGTCTGCGGCGTCGGCCTGACCAGCTCGCTGACCAGCAGACCGTCACGGAGAAAGACCACCCGATCGGCATAGGAGGCCGCGACCGGGTCATGGGTGACCATCACGATCGTCTGACCCAGTTCATGCACCGACGTGCGCAGGAACGACAGCACCTCGGCACCGCTACGCGAGTCCAGATTGCCGGTCGGCTCGTCGGCGAAGATCACCTGCGGCTTGCTGATCAGAGCACGGGCCACCGCCACCCGCTGCTGCTGCCCGCCCGACAGCTCAGCCGGCTTGTGACCCAGCCGGTCACGCAGACCCACCGTCTCCACGACCCGATCGAACAGATCCCGATCGGCCTGACGCCCCGCGATCTCCAGCGGCAGCCGGATGTTCTGCTCCGCGGTCAACGTCGGCAGCAGGTTGAACGCCTGGAAGATGAAACCGATCCGCTCACGACGCAGCAGGGTGAGCTGCTTGTCGTTGAGCCCGGTGAGCTCCACGTCACCGATGTGGACCTGCCCCCCGCTGACCGTGTCCAGCCCCGCCAGACAGTGCATCAGCGTGGACTTACCCGACCCGGAAGGACCCATGATCGCGGTGAAGGCGCCCGTCGCGAAAGAGATGTCCACCCCCCGGAGGGCGTGCACGGCCGCATCCCCCTGGCCGTACACCTTCGTCAGGCCCCTGGCTACCACGGCGGCCGCCGCGTCCCCCCGCGCGTTCCACGCGCCGACCTCTCCGGTGATGGTCACGTCAACTCTCCTCGGCAACATGTGCGTAATGACGAGACAAACGCTATTGCCGGAGAAAGCGCAGGCCATCGGCCTCCAGGACGGACTCCCCGTCCACCGCAGGACCCCCACCGAGGGATCACTGCCACCTCCGGGGTAGCCCCGCCTCAGCCATTCGGCCGAGACACACCCCCCGCACCGCCCCGCTAACCCGCCGAATGAGGGGTCACAAGCCCCGACTCATAGGCGTACACCACCACCTGAGCCCGATCCCGCAGGCCCAGCTTGGCCAGAACCCGGCCCAGATGCGTCTTGACCGTCGCCTCCGCCAGATCCAGCCGATCAGCGATCTCCATATTCGACAACCCCCGGGCCACCAGCACGAGCACCTCCCGCTCCCGCGCCGTCAACCCCCCGAGCGCCGCCTGCTCCACCACACCCGGAGACGGCAGATGCACGGCGAAACGCTCCAGCAGCCGCCGCGTCGTACTCGGCGCGACCACCGCATCCCCACTGTGCACCGAATGGATCGCACTGATCAGATCCGAAGGCGGCACATCCTTCAACAGAAACCCCGACGCACCCGCCTTCAACGCCGCGAACGCGTAATCGTCCAGATCGAACGTGGTCAGGATCAGCACCCGAGGCCGCTCACCCGCCGCACAGATCAACCGCGTCGCCTCCACCCCGTCCATGACCGGCATCCGCACATCCATCAGCACCACATCGACCTCGGCCGACCGCGCGGCCTCGACCGCCGCGGCCCCGTCGCCCGCCTCCGCGACCACCCTGATGTCCGGCTGCGCCCCGAGCACCATACGGAACCCGGCCCGCAGCAACGCCTGATCATCGACCAGCATGACCCGGATCACCGGCCGCTCACCGCTCCCCGCACACCCCGCGAACGGCCCCCGCCCACCACCCGACGACCCCGCCCACCACACCGGACCCGCTCCATCACGCGGCCCGGCTCCGCCCGGTCTCACCGATCGGCAACCGCGCGGTCACCTGAAACCCACCACCCAACCGAGGCCTGGCCTCGATGCTCCCACCGAACATCGCGGCACGCTCCCGCATGCCGACCAGCCCATGCCCGCCCGGACGCCCCGCAGCGGCCCCACCACGACCGTCATCGGTCACCCGCAAAAGCAGCTCACGCACGCCGTACTCCATCTCGACCGTGGCACTGGCATCCGGACCACCATGCTTGAGGGTATTGGTGAGCGCCTCCTGAACGATCCGGTACACCGTCAACTGCTCACCCTCCGGCAGCTCCTGCGGAACCCCGACGACCCGCAGCTCGACCGGCAACCCCGAAGAACGCACCTGCGCCACCAACTCGTCCAACTGCGACAGACTCGGCTGCGGGGCATACTCCTCGACGGCGACACCGTCCGTCCGCAGCACCCCCACCATCCTGCGCATCTCGGCCAGCGCCTGCCGCCCCGTCTCAGCGATGGCCCGCATGGCCACACGGGCCTGCTCGGGATCACTGTCGATCGCGTAACCCGCCCCATCGGCCTGAACAATGATCACACTCACGTTGTGCGCGACCACATCGTGCAACTCACGGGCGATCCTGGCCCGCTCCGCCGCCGCCGCCAGCCGCGCCTGCTGATCCCGCTCATGCTCGGCCCGCTCGGCCCGCTCCTCCAGACTCTCCAGATAGCGACGGCGCGTGTTGGCGTAGATCCCCGCGATCCATATCGCGACCACGAACACCGACGCACTGGCGAAAGTCCCCGGATCAGGATTCGTCGTTATCTGACCGAACGAGAGAGCCAACCCCAGCTCGGCCACCAGACCCGCCGCCACGGCCCAGCGCAACGGCCGGAGCGACGCCACCGCGTACATCGCGATGAGCACGGCCACGTTGAACGGCAACGGATCCACACCGGCGAGCCACTGGCCGAAACTCGCCACCGAGACGATCGCGAACACCGTCAGCGGCCGGCTCCGCCGCCAGAACAGCGGCCCCACCAGCACCAGACCCAGCACCAGATAGACCCACGGATCCAGCAGCCCGCTCTGATACCCCTCCGAGCTAAAAGCGATCATGAAAAGAGTGCCCAGAGAGGCCAGCATGAACGGCGCCAGCCACAGGGCGTCCACGACACCGGGATGGCGCCGGCTCCGGGCGCGCAATCTGCCGAACACACCACCACAATACGTATCCGCAGATCAATGCCCTTCCCCCTCAAGGGGGAGTCCCGCCTACGACCCAGGTCGCACATCGCACATGGCTTACGTGTTCTTTACCCCTCATTGGGCATCATGGTTTCCGGGAGCACCCTCCGGGGTGAGTAAAGGGAGAATGTTTGTGATGGCGGATCACAATCACGCCGGGTCGCGCGGTGAAGAGGATGCACCGCGCGACCCGACGGTCCGTCACCGCCACGGCCGACCGTCCGTCACCGCCACGGGCTGACCGTCCACCTCCGGCCGACCGTCCGTCACCGCCACGGCCGACCGTCCGTCACCGCCACGGGCTGACCGTCCACCTCCGGCCGACCGACCGTCACTGTGACGGGCTGACCGTCCGCCACCGCCACCGGCTGACCGCTCCACACCGCTGAGCCGGCCGAAGGACCACCCGGCTCCAGCCGCAGCCCCAGCACTCCCCGCAGCCCCCCAGACCTGGCCGAATGCCGGATTTAATCCGATGGCGCCCCTTCCTCGGCCTCTGGCACAGTTCCTCCGATGGAACGCCAGTTAATCAGTCACATCGCCCACTACGATCACCCGATCGCCGCCCCGGTGAGCGAGCAAAACCTGGAGCGCCTGCTCACCCGCGCCAAACTCGCCCCCGGAGCACGCATCCTCGACCTCGGCTGCGGAGAGGCGCCCTGGGTGCTGCGGGCACTGGAACTCCACCCCGAAGCAGTCGCCGACGGGGTCGACATCTCCGAGCACGCGCTGACCGCCGCCCAGAAAGCCGCCGACCAGCGCGGGCTGTCCGACCGGCTCGGCCTCCACCACGTCCCGGCCGCCGACTTCACCGGCACCGAACCCTACGACCTCGTCCTCTGCGTAGGCTCCACCCACGCCTTCGACGGGCTCACCGCGACCATGCAGGACATACGCCGCCACCTGCGACCCGGAGGACTCGCACTGGTGGGAGAGGGCTTCTGGGAGACACCCCCCACCCCGGAGGCACTGACCAAGCTCGGCGCGAACCTCGACGACTACGGCGACCTCTCCGCGACCGTTGCCCAGGCCGAGGACGCCGGATACGCCACCGTCTACGGCCACACCAGCGACCTCGCCGAATGGCACGAATACGAATGGTCCTGGATCGGCACCCTCACCAACTGGGCCCTCGACCACCCCGGCCCCGACGGCGACGCCGCCCTCGCCGCAGCCCGCGACCACCGCGACATGTGGCTCAACGGCTACCGCGACATCCTCGGCTTCGTCACCCTCCTGCTGCGCCGCACCGACTGAGCCAGATCCCGTGACCGGTCGGCGGCGTCGCGCTCACCACCGCCGCAGCCGACCGGCCCCACCAGTTGATTTGTTTCATGTACTGCCGTAAATCCCGGGTGACCTTACTTCTTGGCGCCGCCATGCTTTTTTAAAGCGTCTCTCGGGTCGGCTGGGAAATGAAATTAACTGGCGATCTGATTAATGGATAATCATTTTCTGTTCTGTAGGGCCGTCGGGATTCGAACCCGAACTGGCGCGGACCTAAACCGCGTGTCTCTGCCTTTGGACTACGGCCCCTTGCTTTTTCCTGCGAAACTTTCTGTCTGTGAATGGCAATTTGGACAGAGAAATCGCAGGTTTTCTTTTCTGTTGTCAAGCCAATTGCCGCTGATGTGGTCGACGTGTAGCGTCAGTGGCCGACCTTGCCAGACTGCCTCGATCTTACAGTCCGCGCAGCGATGTGGCATCCCGGTTGCGATCAGGCTCCTTCTGAGCTGCCTGGGGTTGGGGCGGGGGCTGCCATCCGGTAGGACGACGAGAACCTGTTCGGGGCGGAGGCGCCTGGGTGAGGGCTGTCCTCGGTGGTGTGACTGCCCCAAGAAGTGTGAGGTATCGATTCCGAAGTGCTTCAGGCGGCGACTGATGTGGGCGTGGGAGCCGCCGGTCCATTTCACGCCGAGGTGGCGGAGGACGTCGGCGATGCTCAGAGAGTTGGCTGCCGCCTCGGCCAATATTTCGGGGGTGTACTTGGTTGGCATGCCCCAAGGATAAGTAATGGGACTGACAATTCCTGGGGCATGCGCGGGTCGTGCTAAATGGTGAAAAAAGGCATTTAATCGAGGCCGAGTTCGCGGCGGAGGCGGGCCACGTGGCCGGTCGCCTTCACGTTGTAGAGGGCCTTTTCGATTTTGCCGTCGGCGTCGATGACGAAGGTGGAGCGGATGACCCCGACGGTGGTCTTGCCGTACATCGTCTTCTCGCCGTGGGCGCCGTAGGCCTTGTGGACCTCCAGGCCGGGGTCCGACAGCAGGGGGAAGGTCAGGGCGTCGTGCTCGACGAACTTGGCGAGCTTGGCCGGGGTGTCCTTCGACACGCCGAGGACCACGAAGCCCGCGGAGGTCAGGGAGGCGAGGCTGTCGCGGAAGTCACAGGCCTGCTTGGTGCACCCGGGGGTCATCGCGGCGGGGTAGAAGTAGAGGATGACCCGCTTGCCACGGTAGGCGTCGAGGGACACGGTCGTGCCGTCGGCGGCGGGAAGTGTGACGTCCGGGGCGGCGTCGCCCGGTTCGAGTTTCATTCGGCTCCTCCGAGGAATTGTTCCCAGGTCAACTTACCGGCCTGCCCGAAGTGTCGTGGGAGGGCCGGACCTGACAGACTGATCAATGTCAAGGGCGATGAGAGGAGAGCCATGGCGGACACCGATCCCGCGGAGTTGGAACGGCGGATCGAGCGGACCCGTGCGGAGTTGGCCCAGACGGTTGACGCCATCGCCGATCGGGTGAGCCCGAAGAAGGTCGCGAGGCGGACCGTCAGCAAGGCGGAGTTGAGTGCGAAGCAGTTCCTGGTCTCGGTGGGAGACAGGGTCGGCGAGGTGGTGGGGGGTGCGCCGCGGCCCGTCAGGCTGGGGGACGAGCCCGATGATCTGTGGGCGGACGAGCAGCCGGACCTGGCGCCGGTCCTGATCGGCGTGGGCGTGGTGCTGGCGGTCAGCGCGATGGTCATGTTGTGGCGGCGCCGGCGCCGTTGATCCCGGGGGTGTCCGCCGGTGCCGGGCCGGCACCGGCGGCCCGGCGGCGGGCGTGTCCGCCCGTGTCAGGGTGCCCGTCCGTGTTCAGGGTGTCCGCTCGTGTCAGGGTGCCCGTCCGTGTTCAGGGTGCCCGTCCGTGTTCAGGGTGTCCGCTCGTGTCAGGGTGCCCGTTCGTGATCAGGCTGCTCGACTGTGTTCACAGGAAGGTCCTGCCCTCGCCGCGGTAGGTGGGGACCTGGTCCACGATCTCGTCGCCTTCGATCAGGTGCAGGGTGGCGAAGCGTTCGCAGAGCTCGCCCGCCTTGGCGTGCCGGAACCAGACGCGGTCGCCGACGCGCAGGTCTTCGGCGGCCTGGCCGAGGAGTGGGGTCTGGACCTCGCCGGCGCCCTCGTCGGAGTCGTAGCGCAGCCCGCAGGGCAGGTAGGGCTGGGGGAGGCGGTCGGGGCCGGGGGCGCCGGAGGCGTGGTAGCCGCCGCCGAGGACGGTGACGACTCCGGGGGCGGGGCGGCGGACGACGGGCAGGGCGAACAGGGCGGCGGGGCGGCCGGTGAAGTTCCGGTAGAAGTCGAACAGGCGGGGGTGGAAGAAGCCCGATCCGGCGGCGACCTCGGTGATGGCCTTCTCGCGGGTGGTCTTCTCGATGCTGCCGGTGCCGCCGCCGTTGACGAACTCCAGGTCGGCGACCTGGGTGACGGCCTGGACGATGCGGCCTCTGCGTGTGATCAGTTCGCGCCGTGACCGGGCCTGCATCAGGCGGATCGCCCGGGTGAGGGCGGCGTTGCCGGGGGGGTTGTCGCCGACTCCGGCGATCTGTGCTTCGTAGGCCATCAGGCCGACCAGGCGGAAGCCGGGCCGTTTGGCGACGTCGGCGGCGAGGTCGGCGGCCTGGTCGGCGTCGCGGACGGGGGAGCGCCGGGCGCCCGCGCGGAATCTGCCGCCGAGGGCGACGTATCCGGCGTCGATGTCGAGGCAGATCCGGATCTCGTGGCGGTCGCGGACGTCGGTGACGGCCGATTCGATGAAGTCCAGGTGTTCGGTCCGGTCGATCATCACCGTGATCTCCTGTGCCGCGCGGGTGTCGGCGGCGAGTGCGGTGAGTGCGGCGCGGTCCGCGGTGGGGTAGGCGACGAGGATGTCGCGTAGTCCGGTGGAGGCGAGCCAGAGGGCTTCGGGCAGGGTGAAGGCCATGATGCCGGCGAAGCCGTCCATGGCGAGGATCCGTTCCAGGACGGGGCGGGATCGGATCGACTTGCTGGCGACCCTGATGGGTTTGCCGCCGGCGCGCCTGGTCATGCCGGACGCGTTGGAGCGCAGGGCTGCCAGGTCGAGCACGGCGAAGGGGGGATCCAGTTGTACGGTGGCCCGGTCGTAGCGCTGGCGGTCATCCATGACGGCAGGATAACCTGATCCAACCGAATATGAATATTATTCATGTTAATGTCGGGGCGGTAAATTCTCCTGCCAGAGCGGTCCCAAGATCGTGAAAGTGGCCGGTCGGATCTCCCCCGGGCTGCCGGGGCCGCGTAGACCTGACCGGGTGATGAGCACTCTCCAGGACATCATGTCGAGCGCGGGCGGCACGGCGGGCGGTGAGAGCCTGCAGGCGGTCCGCCGCCGGTCGCTGCGGCTGCTGAGGCCGGGCAGGACCCCGGCCGGTGTGGTGGTCGCCCTGACGGTGTCCGTCGCGCTGGCGGCCGCGACCGGGACGACGGTCGGCCTGGTGACGGACTCGCCGTTCGGGCGGATGCCGTACCGGCAGTTCGCCGCCTGGGCCGGTGAGTCGAGATGGTCCGACTCCGGCCCGCTCGCCCTGGCGCTGCTCGCGGCGGCGGCCGGGGTCCTGCTGCTCGGGCTCGCGGTGCTGCCGGGGAGGACCCGGCTGGTGCCGCTGGAGGCCGCCGATCCCCGGATGGTGATGGGCCTGACCAGGTCGGGGCTCCGCCGTACGCTGCGGGCGGCGGCCGAGTCGGTCAACGACGTGGGCAGGGCGCGGGTCCGTCTCGGATGGCGGAACATCGAGATCACGGTGGTCAGCGACGCTGACCGGACCGGGCACCTGCTGCGTCAGGTCGGTACGGCGGTCGGCGACCGGATGGCAGGTCTGGGCGCGATGTGCGGAGGTGAGGTCGTGGTACGGCTGCGCAGGCGGGGGATCTGATGAAGGCGTACCTGGGCAACCGGATCGGCCTGGCCGTCACCGGAGCGGTGCTGGCCGGGGCCGGGCTCTACGGGTTCCTGCGGGGGCAGGGCAAGCTCCCCCAGCCGCGTGGGGACCGGATCCTGAACAAGGGGATCCCGGGCTATCTGGCCGAGCATCCGCTGGTGGGGTGGCTGGTCGCGCTGCTACTGATGGCGCTGACGCTGCTGGCGATCCGGTGGGTGCTGGGCGCCGTGGGGTGGGGGCGGTGGGGGAGCCGGACGGGGAGCGGGACCGCGATGCTGGGGGTCGCGCTTAAAGAAGTCGAAGGGCTCAGGCGCATCCAGGTCAGGTCGGTGGCGGGCGACCGGCTGCGGATCGGGGTCGTCTGCGGGCCAGAGACGGACGTCGCCAAACTCGTGGCGCGGCTGAACAAGGACGCCGTGGGCAAGGTCCGCAGGACGGTCGGCCACGACGGGCTCGGAGCGGTCGTCCGGCTGCACGTGCGGCGTCGCTGAGCGCCGCCGGGGGCCGAAGGCCAGTCCGGCGGCCAGGCACGCCAGCGGCAGGGCGGGCACCACGTAGCGGTGGTCGAAGGCCGCGATGAAGGGCGGCAGGGCCAGCAGGACGGTGCCCGCGGCCCACGGCATCAGCGCGGGGCCGCCGAGCCGCCGCAGGCGGAGCAGGACGCCGGCGAGGCCGATCAGCAGGATCGCGGCGACGAACGGGCCGCGGAGGAAGCCGTACTGCTGGTAGGCGCGCAGCCAGCCGGCATAAGGCTCGGCCAGGGAGGGCGCGCCGGAGGCGCCCTGGTAGGCGATGGTCAGCTCCTGGGCGGTCTTCCCCTGGGAGGCGGTCCCCTTGGGGAAGGGCCTGGCCGTCTCGGGGAAGATGTACGCGCTCTGCGGGCCGGGGGTGGGGTAGACCCTGCGGTCCCAGGCGAAGATGTGGGCCACGTCGGTCAGGCCCGCCCGGAGGAAGTCCAGGGGCTGTGCCTTGATGGCCTGGGTGGCGAAGTCGCCGGCGAGCCTGTCGCGTTCGGCCCAGGTGCCCTTGATCTTGTTGAGCGGCGACGCGCCGTCCCAGATGTAGACCGGTGGGGGCTTGCGCTCGCTGAGTGGCTCGGTGAGGCAGAGGGCGGCCTCCGGCCCGGTCGGTTTGATCTTCGCGCAGTCGGCGAAGGTCGCCGTGCGCGCCCACAGGAAGGCGTTTCCGCGGGTCAGCCCGTAGGTGCCGTACTCGGAGCCGAACCAGGCGGCGTAGGAGCCCAGGCCGATCGCGGCGGCCAGCGCGGTGGCGGTGACCGCCTTCCAGCCGGCGCGGCCGATGACCAGGCAGACCAGCACCACGGCGATCAGCGGCAGCCCGATCGTCCGGGTGACGGTCGCGGCGGCGAGCAGGAACCCGGCGAGGAGGGCGACCCAGACCGGCGGCCGCCGCCACCACAGCAGCAGCGTGACCGCCAGCACCGCCAGGAACTCCATGAGCAGGTCGGCCATGACGAGGTGTTCGAGCTGGATCTGGTGGACGTCCAGCAGCACCGGCAGCGCGGCGAGTGTCGCGCCCCAGCCGGGCAGGCCGCCCAGGCGGCGCAGCAGGAGGTAGACGCAGGCGGCCACGGCCAGGCCGAGCAGGTGCTGGACCACGACCACGGCCTGGACGCTCGACAGCGGCTGCAGCGCCCACAGGAACAGCGAGTAGCCCGAGGGGCGCGACTCCAGGGGGCGGGGGTCGAGTCCCGCGTTGAGGTAGACGAAGGAGTCGGCCCAGAACCACAGGGCGGGCCGGTAGCCGAGCACGGCCAGGGTCCTGAGCCCGGCGCCGGCCAGCAGCGCGGCCAGGAAGAGCCAGTGGGCGCGGAGGAAGCGGCTCGCCGGGCGTACTCCCGCTGACACCAGAACCTCCCGAGTCTCCGCGACAGGAGGGCTCCGTGACGGGAGCCTCCGCGACAAGGCACCCCAGCATAGGCGCGAGGACGGGCGGTCCTGTACGAGATGATGAAGATCATGCCGATTGACCTGTTTGCCGGACAGGTCGAGGGGCCCGCGGGGCGTTCGCCCGGGAGGCCCGCGGGGTGGGCACCCGGCGACTTGCCGCCGGGCGCCCCGTTCAGCACTCGATGACGTTGACGGCCAGGCCGCCCCGGCTGGTCTCCTTGTACTTGTCGAGCATGTCGCGGCCGGTGTCGCGCATCGTCTTGATGGCCTTGTCCAGGGAGACGAAGTGGCGGCCGTCGCCGCGCAGCGCGATCCGGGCGGCGGCGATGGCCTTGATCGAGGCCACCGCGTTGCGCTCGATGCACGGGATCTGGACCAGGCCGCCGATGGGGTCGCAGGTCAGGCCCAGGTTGTGCTCGATGCCGATCTCGGCGGCGTTCTCGACCTGCTCCGGGGTGCCGCCCAGCACCTCGGTGAGCCCGGCGGCGGCCATGGAGCAGGCCGAGCCGACCTCGCCCTGGCAGCCGACCTCGGCGCCGGAGATGGAGGCGTTCTCCTTGAACAGCACGCCGATCGCCCCGGCGGTGAGCAGGAAGCGGACCACGCCCTCGTCGTCGGACTTGGGGGTGAAGCGGTCGTAGTAGGTGAGCACGGCCGGGACGATGCCCGCGGCGCCGTTGGTCGGGGCGGTGACGATCCGGCCGCCCGCCGCGTTCTCCTCGTTCACCGCGAGGGCGTACAGCGAGACCCAGTCCATGGCCTGGAGCGGGTCCTTCTCGGGGGACTCGCTCTGCAGCCGCCGGTAGAGCTGGTGGGCCCGGCGCCTGACCTTCAGCCCGCCGGGCAGCACGCCCTCCTTGGCGGTGCCGCGCCGGACGCACTCGGCCATGACCCGCCACAGGTTCAGCAACTGCTCGCGGATCTCCTGCTCCGAGCGGCCGAAGGCCTTCTCGTTCTCCAGCATCAGCCCGGAGATCGACAGGCCGGTCTCCGCGCAGTGGGTGAGCAGTTCGGCGGCTGTCGTGAAGGGGTACGGCAGGGCGGTGTCGTCGGGCTTGATCCGATCGGCGCCGGTGGCGTTCTCGTCCACGACGAAGCCGCCGCCCACCGAGTAGTAGACCTTCTCGCGGAGCGGCTCGCCCGTCTCGGACAGGGCGGTGAAGCGCATGCCGTTGGGGTGGTGCGGCAGCGAGATCTTGCGTTCGAAGACGAGATGCTCGCCGACGACGAAGGGGATCTCGCGCGAGCCGTACAGGAGGATCGTCCCGGAGGCGCGCATGGCGGCCAGCCGGTCGTCGACGGTGTCGACGTCCACGAGCTCCGGCTTCTCGCCCGACAGTCCGAGAAGGACGGCTTTGTCGCTGCCGTGGCCCTTGCCGGTCAGTCCGAGTGAGCCGTACAGGATCACCTCGACTCCGGCGGTCTTGTCCAGGAGCCCGTCCTGGTCGAGGCCGCGGGCGAATTTGTGCGCGGCGGCCATCGGCCCGCCGGTGTGCGAGCTGGACGGGCCGATTCCGATCTTGAAGAGATCGAAGACGCTGATCGCCATTGATCTGGTCCCTGCCTTCACATCGCCGTGATCATGCGCGCCGGATGACGCGCATGATCACGGCGCAAGAGGAGAAATTTCAGGACTCGCCTGAAGTGAGAGCGGTGTACTCCTCGGCGGACAGCAGGTCGTCGGCGTCGCCCTCAAGACGGACGCGGAACAGCCAGCCCTCCCCGTAGGAGTCGCTGTTGACCAGGGACGGGTCGTCCACGACCGCCTGGTTGACCTCGACGATCTCACCGCCCACGGGGGCGAAGATGTCGCTCACCGACTTGGTCGACTCGACCTCGCCGACGGCGTCACCTGCGCTGACCGCCGTCCCGACCTCGGGGACCTGCACGTAGACCACGTCACCCAGCGCCTCGGCGGCGTAGGCGGTGATGCCCACGGTGAGGGTCAGGCCGTCATCGATGCCCGAGATCCACTCGTGCTCCTTGGTGTAGTGCAGGTCATCGGGAATGCTGCTCATTTTTTCCTCCTGTAGAAAGGCAGTTCGACAACATCGACCGGTTCGCGACTGCCCCGGATGTCCACCGCCAGGCCGGTGGACAGGTCGCCGTCCACGTAGGCCATGGCGATGGGCCTGCCCAGGGACTGGGAGGGCGCTCCGCTGGTGACCTCGCCGACGACGGCGCCGTCCGCGGAGACCACCGGATAGCCGTGCCGGGGCACCCGGCGGCCTGTCGCGACCAGTCCGACCAGGCGACGGCTCGGCGGGACGTCCTTGAGCGGCTCCAGGGCGGCCCGGCCGACGAAGTCACCCGGCTTGTCAAACCTCACCACACGGCCGAGCCCCGCGTCGAACGGAGTCAGGTCGGCCGACAGCTCGTTTCCGTACAGCGGCATGCCCGCTTCCAGGCGGAGGGTGTCGCGCGCCGACAGCCCGGCCGGGAGCAGCCCGTACGGCTCGCCCGCCTCGGTGAGCGCGGCCCAGAGCGGCTCGGCGTCGTCCGCCGCGACGAACAGCTCGAAGCCGTCCTCGCCGGTGTATCCGGTGCGGGCGACGAGGGCCTCGCGGCCGGCCACCGTGGCGGGCAGGCCGGCGTAGTACTTGAGCCCGTCGAGGTCGGCGTCGGTCAGCTCGCCCAGGATGGCGCGGGAGTGCGGGCCCTGGACCGCGACCAGCGCGTACTGCTCGGAGCGGTCCTCCACGGCGGCGTCGAAGGCCTTGGCGCGCTCGGTGAGCTCGGCGGCGACCCGCGGGTAGTTGGAGGCGTTGGCGACGACCATGAACTCCTCGTCCGCCAGGCGGTAGACGATCAGGTCGTCCAGCACGCCGCCGGAGGGGTCGACGATCATCGTGTAGCGGGCGCGGCCCGGCTCAAGGGCGGAGAGGTGGCCGACCAGCGCGTAGTCGAGGGCCTCGCCGGCCTGCGGGCCGGTCACGAAGATCTCGCCCATGTGGGACAGGTCGAACAGGCCCGCCGCCTGGCGGACCGCGTTGTGCTCGGTGGACTCGCTGCCGTAGCGCAGCGGCATCAGCCAGCCCGCGAAGTCGGTCAGCGTCGCGCCGAGGGTCTCGTGGACACCGCGCAGCGGCGTGGATCGGGACATGTTCGCACCTCAGGCAGGGGTCAGATGAGAGCATCCTCCCCCTCTGTCATCGATGCCTGAGAGCTTCGCCCGGTTTTTGCCGGACTTTCACCTTCGGCGAGGCCGTCAGGCCTGCTTTCCAGAGGTCACCTACCCGTACGGTCCTTTGCCTTGAGAGGTTCGCGGGGAGGGCTTGCTCCTTCAGGGGTCCTGGTCTGGATGTCAGGACGCTCTCCCGCACGGGATTCATCGGTGTCGTAGCCAGCCTAACCGTCCGCACCGGCCGAGCGAAATCCCCCGGACGGCGTGTTCTCGCCGTTGGGAGCGGTTCGGAGGGGTTCCGGGCGTCCCGGCGTGCTTCGGGGTGGTCCGGAGACGGCTGAAGAGGCGGTCCTGAGGCGGCCGTACAGGTCCTGAGGCGGCCGTACAGGTCGTACAGGTCCGAAGGCGGTCGTACAGGTCCGAAGGCGGTCGTACAGGTCTGGAGGCGGCCGTACAGGTCAGGAACGGGTCTGCCGTACGAGTTCTTCGAACAGCAGGCTCTCGTCGTCGGCCTCGGGATGCCACTGGACGGCGACGGCGAACGGGTGGTCCTCCAGCTCCACCGCCTCGACCGTGCCGTCGTCGGCGTGGGCGGTCGCGGTCAGGCCCGCGCCCAGCCGGTCGGCGGCCTGGTGGTGGTAGTGGGCCACGTCCGCGGTCTCGACGCCGAGGATCTTGGCGAGCCGGCTGCCGGGCACCGGCCGTACCGGCATCCGGCCGAAGCCGCCGGGGGCCGGGGCGTGCCCGCTGTGGCCGACCACGTCGGGCAGGTGCTGCCGGAGGGTGCCGCCGAGGGCGACGTTCAGGACCTGCAGGCCCCGGCAGACCCCCAGGAACGGGATGCCCCGCTCCAGGGCCGCCCGCACCAGCCCGAACTCGGCGTCGTCGCGGAAACCCCGGACGTTGCCGGTCCGCTCGTGCGGGGCCGCGCCGTACCGGGCCGGATCGACGTCGCCGCCACCGGCCAGGATCAGCCCGTCCAGCCGTCCCGCCAGCGCGGCCGGGTCGCCCGCCGGAGGCAGGATCACCGGCTGCCCGCCCGCACGGACCACGTGGTCGACGTAGTCGTACGGCAGGAGCGCGGTGGTCATCTCCCAGACGGTGAACTTCGCGGGCTCGACGTAGCAGGTGATGCCGATGACGGGACGGGACATGATCTCTTTCTTGCCGGGTGCCGGGTGCCGGGACGCGGGGGCCGTGCCCGCCTCCCGGCACGGTCACCGAGGAACTCCCGGCACGTTATCGAGGAGAAGGTATGGGGTGGGCAAACCCGGGCGCCGTCCACGGTGGCGGCCGGGGGTGCGCCCGGACGCCGCCGTCCTGTCCGGGGACGATCACAGGGGGGTGACGTAGGCGCTCGAGATGCCGCCGTCCACCAGGAACTCCGACCCGGTGACGAAGCTCGCGTCGTCGGAGGCCAGGAACGCCACCGCGGCGGCGATCTCGGAGGCCTCGGCGAACCGGCCGACCGGGATGTGCACCAGGCGGCGCTGCGCCCGCTCGGGGTCCTTGGCGAACAGCTCCTGCAGCAGCGGAGTGTTGACCGGTCCCGGGCAGAGCGCGTTGACCCGGATGCCCTCGCGGGCGAACTGCACGCCGAGTTCGCGGGACATGGCCAGCACCCCGCCCTTGGACGCGGTGTAGGAGATCTGGCTGGTGGCCGAGCCCATCACGGCCACGAAGGACGCGGTGTTGATGATCGACCCCTTGCCCTGGCGCCGCATGTAGGGGATGGCGTGCTTGCAGCACAGGTAGACCGAGGTGAGGTTGACCTCCTGCACCCTGCGCCAGGCGTCGATGCCGGTCTCCAGGATCGAGTCGTCCTCCGGCGGCGAGATGCCCGCGTTGTTGAAGGCGATGTCCACGCTGCCGTAGGTGTCGAACGCCGTCTGGTACATCCGGACGACGTCGGCCTCGACGGTGACGTCGGCCTTGACGAACAGGCCGCCCACCTCGGCCGCGGCCGCCGACCCGCTCGCCTCGTCCAGGTCCACGCACACGACGCGGGCCCCCTCCTCGGCGAACCGGCGGGCGGTGGCCAGGCCGATCCCGCTCCCCGCGCCGGTGATGACGGCGACCCGGTCCTGCAAACGCTGCATGGCTGTCAATCCTCCGAAATGAAGACGTTCTTGGTCTCGGTGAACGCGGACAGGGCGTCGGGGCCCAGTTCGCGGCCGAGCCCGGACTGCTTGAAGCCGCCGAACGGCGTCCAGTAGCGGACGCTCGAATGGGAGTTCACGCTGAGGTTGCCCGCCTCGACCGCCCGCGCCACCCGCAGCGCGCGGCCGACGTCCCTGGTCCAGATGGACCCGCTGAGGCCGTACCTCGTGTCGTTGGCGATCCGTACGGCGTCGGCCTCGTCGTCGAACGGGACCACCGACACCACCGGTCCGAAGATCTCCTCGGTGAACGCCGGGTCGTCGAGGCGGCCGGGGGTCAGGACCGTCGGCGGGAACCAGAAGCCCGGACCCGGCGGGCACGGCCCCTGCAGGTGGACCGGCCCGGTGACGAAGGAGGCGACCCGGTCCCGGTGCTCGGCGCTGATCAGCGGGCCCATCTCGGTGCCCTCCTCGCGCGGGTCGCCGACCCTGACCTTCAGCACCGCCCGCGCGAGCCGTTCCAGGAAGTCGTCGTAGACCGTGCGCTCCACCAGGATGCGGGAGCGCGCGCAGCAGTCCTGGCCCGCGTTGTCGAAGACCGCGTACGGGGCGGTCGCCGCGGCTCTCTCCAGGTCGGCGTCGGCGAAGACCACGTTGGCGCTCTTGCCGCCCAGCTCCAGCGTGATCCGCTTGACCTGCGCGGCGCACTTGGCGGCGATCTCCTTGCCGACCGCGGTCGAGCCGGTGAACACGATCTTCGCCACGTCGGGGTGGTCGACCAGCCGGGCCCCCGCCACCTCCCCGGCCCCGGGCAGGACCTGGAGCACCCCCTCGGGGAGGCCGGCCGCGAGGGCCAGCTCCGCCAGCCGCAGGGCGGTCAGCGGCGTCCACTCGGCGGGCTTGACGATCACCGTGTTCCCCGCGGCCAGCGCGGGGGCCACCCCCCAGGTCATGATGACCATCGGGAAGTTCCACGGAACGATGACGCCGACGACGCCCAGCGGCTCCTGGAAGGTGACGTCCAGCCCGCCGGCCACCGGGATCTGCCTGCCGTGGTTGCGTTCGGGCGCCCCGGCGTAGAAGTTCAGCACGTCGCGGACGTTGCCCGCCTCCCAGCGGGCGTTGCCGACCGTGTGCCCGGAGTTGGCGATCTCCAGCTGGGCCAGCTCCTCGGCGTGCTCCTCCACCAGGGAGGCGAAGGCGCGCAGCAGCCGGGCACGGTCACCCGGGCCGATGTTCCGCCAGGTGGCGAAGGCGCGCCTGGCGCGTTCCACCGCCCGGTCCACCTCGGCGGCGTCCACGGACCCGACCTCGGCGAGCACCTCTTCGGTCGCCGGATTGATGATCTTCATGCTCACATCCGTTCGAATCCCCGGAACAGCTCCCAGTCGGTGACCGCCGCGTCGAAGGCGGTCAGCTCGACCCGGGCGTTGTTCGCGTAGTGCGCCACGACGTCCTCGCCGAAGGCGTTACGGGCCGTCTCGGAGCCCTCCCACAGCTCCAGCGCGTCGCGGAGCGTGTGCGGCACGGTCTCCGCGCCCGATGTGTAGGCGTTCCCGGTGAGCGGCTCCTCAAGCGGCAGCTCGTTCTCGATGCCGTACAGCCCGGCCGCGACCAGCGCCGAGACCGCCAGGTAGGGGTTGACGTCGCCGCCGGGCACGCGGTTCTCGATCCGCAGCGACGGCCCGTGGCCGACCAGCCGCAGCGCGCAGGTGCGGTTGTCCACGCCCCACTTGACCGCGGTGGGGGCGAAGCTGCCCGGCACGTACCGCTTGTAGGAGTTGATGTTGGGGGCGTAGAGCAGGGTCAGCTCGCGCATGCGGGCGAGCTGGCCGGCGATGAAGTGCTCGCCGACCTTCGACAGCCCGTACGGCCCGGCGCCGGCCATGACCGGCTCCCCGGCTCCGTCGCGGAGGGAGACGTGGATGTGGCAGGAGTTGCCCTCGCGCTGGTTCGGCTTGGCCATGAAGGTGATCGACATGCCCTCCTGGGAGGCGATCTCCTTGGCGCCGTTCTTGTACACGGCGTGGTTGTCGCAGCTGGTGAGGGCGTCCGAGAAGCGGAAGGCGATCTCGTGCTGGCCGAGGTTGCACTCGCCCTTGGCCGACTCGACGTACATCCCGGCGCCCTCCATGCCGAGCCGGATCCTGCGCAGCAGCGGCTCGATCCTGGAGGTGCCGAGGATGGAGTAGTCGACGTTGTAGAGGTTGGCCGGGGTCAGGTCCCGGTACGCGCGCCGCCAGGCCTCCTCGTAGGTGTCGTTGTAGACCACGAACTCCAGCTCGGTCCCGACGAAGGCGCCCCAGCCCCGCCCGTCCAGCCTGCCGAGCTGCCGGCGCAGGATCTGCCTGGGCGAGGCGGCCACGTCCGAGCCGTCCTCCCACCCCAGGTCGGCCATCACCAGGGCGGTGCCCTCCTGCCACGGCACCCGGCGCAGGGTGGACAGGTCGGGCCGCATCACGAAGTCGCCGTATCCCCGCTCCCACGACGACATCGCGTAGCCGTCCACGGTGTTCATGTCGACGTCCACCGCGAGCAGGTAGTTGCACCCCTCGGAGGCGTGGTGCACCACCTCCTCCAGGAAATAGCGCGCGGACAGCCGTTTCCCCTGCAGGCGGCCCTGCATGTCGACGATCGTCAGCAGCACGGTGTCGATCCGTCCCGCCCCCACCTCGTCGCGAAGCTCGCTGACGTCCACGCCGCCCTCCTCGCCGGAGTCTTATTGGGCTAGTGTCAGACCATTGAGTTCCATGTGAGGATCCGTTGTCAAGGGTGGAGGTGAGATTGGACGAGTCGCCGCGACTGACGACCGTGCTTCGGCCGGTGCGTGCGGGGAACGCGTTCGAGGAGACCGTGGAACGCCTGCTCCAGGCGATCAAACTCGGGGTGGTGACCGAGAAGCTGCCGCCGGAGCGGGAGCTGGCGGTGCAGCTCGGGATCAGCAGGGTCACCCTGCGCGAGGCCATCCGCGCGCTGCAGGAGGCGGGCTACCTCACCGTGCGGCGCGGCAGGTACGGCGGCGCCTTCGTCACCTACGCCCCGCCCCGCCCCGGCCAGGGAGACCTGCGCAGGGCCGTGGCCGACATGGGCGACGACGACCTGGCCGACGCGCTCACCTTCCGGATGGCCGTGGAGTGCGGCGCCGCCCAGGTGCTGGCCACCGCGGAGCTGAGCGGGGCGCGGCGCGACGCGCTGCGGCAGCGCCTGCGCGAGGTCAACTCGGCCGGGCCCGACGACTACCGCCGCCTCGACACGGCCTTCCACCTGGCCATCGCCGAGCTGACCGGCTCCCCGCTGCTCGCCGCGACCTGCGCCGACGCCAGACTCCGGGTCACCGACCTGCTCAACGCGATCCCCGTCCTTCAGCGCAACATCGAGCACGCCGCCGCCCAGCACGAGGCGATCGTCACGGCCATCCTGGCCGGGGACCCCGAGGCCGCGCGGCGGGCGGTCGCCGAACATCTTGAGGGGACAGCAGCCTTGCTGCGAGGGTTTCTCGCATAATCTGGTGGACCAGTGGGAGATCTGTTACGGCAAAGAATCGTGGACACAGGGCGGCTGCCGCTGTTCTGTTTCTTCGTCGCGCTGATCGGCGCCTTCGTGTTCACCCGGATCAACGTCCGGCTCATCCGGGCCAAGATCGGCTGGTTCCGCAACGTCAATGTCGGTGAGATGCACATCCACCACGTGGTGTTCGGCGTGGTGCTGACCATGCTCGGCGGGGTGTCGGGGCTGATCGTGTCGGGCATCTCGCAGACCTGGTACGCGGTGACGGCGGCCGTCTTCGGCATCGGCGCCGCCCTGATCCTGGACGAGTTCGCGCTGATCCTGCACCTGCACGACGTCTACTGGGAGGCGGAGGGCCGCACGTCGGTCGACGCGGTGTTCATCGCGATCGCGATCACCGGCCTGCTCCTGCTCGGCCTGCGCCCGCTCGGCTGGGAACGCTCCGACGGCACGCCGCAGGGGACGTGGCTCACTGCCGGGGTCATCGTGCTCAACCTCGCGCTCGCGGTGGTCACCCTGCTCAAGGGGAAGATCTGGACCGGCCTGGCGGGTCTGTTCATCCCGATCCTGCTGATCCCCGGCGCCCTGCGGCTGGCCCGCCCGGGATCGCCCTGGGCCCACTGGTTCATGGCGCCTGGCGCCCGGCGGCCCCGGCCCCGCCAGATGGCCAGGGCCGAGCGCCGCGAGGAGCGCTGGCGCCGCCCGGTGATCCGCGCCAAGATCGCCTTCCAGGAGTTCGTCTCCGGACGCCACGACCTGCCCTCCACCCGGCGCAGGATCCGGCGGTGAGCGGACGGGCATACTGGGAGGCGTGAGTGCCCTTCCATCCCGCTGGGACGGTGTCGAGCGACGGGTCCCCGACTCCCTGGCGGACCTGCGCGGCCCGGCCACGGGAGTGGTCGCCCTGCCGGTCCACCTCGGCTGGTCGGGGCTCACCGAGTTCGACCTGCTGAATCCGCTGCTGCGGATGAGCCTGTACCGCGCGGTCATCACCGGCGGCGGCCGCGGCGACGCCGAGTCCTATCTGAACGCCGGGCTCCTGGTCGCCGACTGGCCCACCCTGCGCCGGGGCCTCGGGCCGGGTTACCGCAGAGCCTGGGAGGGCAAGATCGCCGCGCTGGGGTGGGAATGATGCTCCTGCCTCCCCTCCAGCAGCGGATGCTCCAGGCCGTGCTGCCGGCCTGCGCCCGGTTCGGCCTGGTCCTGGCCGGCGGCTACGCCATGAACGCCCACGGCTTCACCGACCGTCCCAGCAACGACCTCGACTTCGCCACCGCCGCCGAGCTGCCGCTGCCCGAGGTCGCCGAGGGGGTCGCCGAGGCGCTGGGGGAGGCCGGGCTGGAGGTCACCGTGGTCGAGGTCACACCGCGGATGGGCCGCCTGGTGGTCAGCGATCCGGTGACCGAGCAGAGCTGCGAGTTCGACCTGCTGCGGGAGGCCTTCCAGCAGCAGCCCGTGATCGTCGGAGACCTGTCCGTCGTCTCCCTGGACGACGCGGTGGGACTCAAGATGCGGGCCCTGCACGAGCGCAGCCTCGCCCGCGACGTCATCGACATCGCCTCGGTCTCCCACCTGTACGGCTTCCGCGAGTTCGAGCAGCTCGCCCGCCTGCACAACGAGGAGTTCTCCCTCGCCGAGCTGGTGATGCGGCTGGAGTTCGTCGACCTGATCGCGGACGAGGAGTTCGAGGCCTACGGGATGGACGAGGCTCGGATCGCCGAGATCAGGCGCTTCTCCTACGCCTGGGTGGAGGACATCAAGCTCCGCCGGGCCGACGAGGGCGACGCCGAGTACGGCGCCGACTACGACGACGTCCCCGACCCCGACTGACGGAAGATTGGAAAGAGACGCCGGCTATGCCACTGGTGGTGGCATAGTTGGGGCATGGCCATACCTCAGCCCGCAGATCCAACGATCAAGAAGTCGGTGACTCTGCGCCGATCTGTGGCTGAGGAGGTCGAGACCCGGACAGGCCCTCGCGGGTTCTCCCACTTCGTTGATCAGGCGGTCGAGTACGGACTCGCGCTTCTGAAAGCCCAGGAGATCGTGGAGGACCACGAGAGCAGGGTCGCTCCTCTGACCGGAGCGGATCTGGAAGAAGCCAGGCGCGCGTGGCACGGCGGGTAAAGGGGCGGAACACGCCACCGGAGGCCGCGTTCCCCACGCCTCTGTTCGTCCTCGACGCTCAGCCGTTCTCTCTCCTCGGTGAGGACGATCCCAGGATCGTGGCACGCATCGCGGTGGCCCGGCAGGAAGGGTTCGTCCCCGCGATAAGTGCTGTGACCCTTGCGGAGGTACGCCGTGCCGGTGAGGTGGGCAGGCGTCTGGCCTGGCAGCGGTCGTGCCTGACGGTGGTCCCCGCCTCCGAGGAGGTCGCCGACCTCGCCGCTCGCCTGCTTGAGGACGCGGGTCTGGACGGGCATGAATGCGTGGTCGGCGCTCTCGTGGTCGCTACCGCCGCCATCGGAAGCGGACCCGCGAAGGTAACCTCCAGTGACGCGTCACATGTACCCAAACTGATCGCGGCCGCCAAGCTCAGGCGCGCCTCTCCGCTGGGGTGGGTTCCCATCTAGCGTCGTCGCCTCCGGCTTGTGCCGTACGGAAGTCTCTACGCCGCCCTGCCTCGACCGTTCATCTCCAGCCCCGGACGGACCCTCCCTCATCAGCGGACCGTTCGAGGGTCTCTGCGCGTGCACGCCGCAAGCTGCCGGGTTGGGCGGCTGGGGTCAGGCCGGGTGATGAGGCGAGGGGCTCAAGAGCGACCGGGAAAGTCCTGGGACGCATATTCGGGGGTCTGGCGGGCAGGCGACGGTCCTGCCTGCCGAAGGAGTGTGGATCGTGGGTCTCATCGAGAAGCTCAATCTGCGTGAGATGAAGGCCAGGGCCAAGCGGAAGCTGGGCAGCCGGACCGGCAACCGCCGGCTGGTGGCCGAGGGGCGGACCGAGGAGGCCGAGGCGAAGCTGCTCAGGACCCAGGACGAGATCCTGGACACCGTGGCCGAGATGCGCAGGGAGTACGGCGTCCGCCGCCGCGGCTGACCCGGCCGGAGGTTCCCGGGCGCCGGTGTCTCGCGGATGTACGGCGAGCCGATCCGCGAGACAGGGGCGCCCGGCGGAGACCGTTCCTCAATTCGACGGGGCGGGCAAGCGCCTGCCCAACGGCGCAGCCGCCGGCCACGTCCAGTGGCGTGATGTACGAGTAGCTGGTGCTGGTGCTGGTGCCGGTGCCGGGGCCGGGGCCGGGGCCGAGGGTGAGGGTGAGGCCGGGACCGGGGGCGGGGGTGGTGTCGGAGTCGTTCGCCGTCAAACGGCGCGGCGCCGTGTTGGGGTGGAAGGTCAAAAGCGCAACGAGGGCAGGTGGGGTGGCTGGGGGCCGCTTCATCCGTGCGGGCCGGTGTCTCATGGTCCTGGGGGGTGCTCAGGAGGAGCCGGCCGGTGGGCGGGTGGGAAGGCCTGGTGAGGGGGCGGTGGTGGATCGGGTGAGGCAGAGCGGGCGCCGATGAGCCCCGGGAGCGGTAGTGATCAGGATTTTTCCATGATCTGTTGGGATTAGCGGTGCTATAGGACGTCCAATCCCAGCAGATCAAGGAAAAACTCCGCGGCGCCCTCTCTTCCGCCCGCGCAGCGGGGAGCATTCCGTATGGCGTGGCACGAAAGGGGCGGCCCTGGGCCAGTCCGCTCACCTCTCGTTGCGCTTTTGACCTTCGACCCCGTACGGTGCCGCGCGGATGGGCCGGTCCCTGGCCACTCCACTCACCCCTCGCAACCCAGCCGCCAAGTCCGGACTCAACCGGAGCATTTTGGACGCGAGCTGGGGGCCTGGGCATCCTCCCCGTCAAAGCCGGATAAGCCGGATAAGCCGGATAAGCCGGGCGGAGGCTGGTCCCGGTGAACCCCGCCCACACCTCCCGCACCTGCCCGCGCTGCGGGCACCGCGCCAGGGAGAACCGCTCCACCCAAGCCGGGTCCGTCTGCAGGGCGTGCGCCCACACCGTGCACGCCGACGTCAACGCGGAGATCAACCTCTTCAGGGCCGGGCGGCCGGCCCTTCGGAACGCGCAAGCAGTCTGAGAAGCCACCCCGTTCACGGGGTGGAGGAGGCACGTGTCAGCTGGGCCTTTCGTCCGCCGGTCACGGGTGTGACCGGCCCGGTGGGGCCGGGGAGGAAAAGGATCCGGCCGGACCCGCCGGTCCCCTGTTCGCCGCCGGGCTGTTTCCGGATTGGTGGATTTTTCCGAGCGGTGAACCATCGCTAAATGAGTGGAAATTTCGAGAATTTAGCCTGGTAGGGCATAGACAGAACTTATGTCTGTTTCGCTATAGTCCGGGCATTGCGGGGACCCGAGTGGATCGATCCCTTTACTTTTAAAGGCGGGCGAATGGCAACCCTCGATTCAGCCACATCCGTAGTCCGGTCCGCGATCGCCGAGGTGCTCAGCGTGCCCAGCGATCAGGTGAAGCCCAGTGCCACCATCGCCGACCACCAGATCGACAGCCTGGAATGGGTGGAGATCGCCGTCATCATCGAGGAGAAGCTGGGCATCCAGCTCGAACCCAGCGACTTCGCGGGGGCGCGGACCGTCGCCGACATGGCGGGCATCCTGCACGCCGCGCTGGCGACCCGGTGACGCGCGTCGTCGTCACCGGTCTGGGAGTCAAGAGCCCGGCGGGCAACACGGTCCGGGACGCGTTCGCCACGGTGCTGGCGGGCAAGTCGCTCGCGACCGTGATCCCGGCACTCGCCGTGGAGGAGACACCGGTGTCGATCGGCTGCCCGCTGGCCCCGTTCGAGCCGCTCGACTACTTCACCGGACGCGAGCTCAGAACGCTCGACCGCACCTCCCAGATCGGCCTCGCGGCGGCGGCCGACGCCGTCACCGACGCGGGCGGCCTGCCCGCGGAGGAGGGCCGCGGCGTCTACGTGGGGACGGGAGGCGGCGGGTTCGCCGCGCTGGAGAGCCTGATCGTGGGCCACACGCTCGGCAGGGAGAAGGTGCCTGTCCACGCGGTGCCGACGCTGATGTCCAGTTCGACGGCCGCGCGCATCGCCATCCGGTACGGCTGCCGCGGCCCCTGCCTGACCTTCAACACCGCCTGCGCGAGCGGGGCCACGGCGATCGGGGAGGCGCTGCGCGCGATCCGCTCCGGCGTGGTCGGCTCCGCGGTGGCCGGGGGCCTGGACGCGCTGCTCTCCCCGCTGGCCATGTGCGCCTTCGCCCGGGTCGGGGCGCTGTCGGAGCGGATGGACTCGCCCGCGGAGGCGTGCCGGCCCTTCGACGAGGAGCGGGACGGCTTCGTCATGGGAGAGGGCGCCGCCTTCCTCGTCATGGAGCGCGCCGACCTCGCGGAGGCGCGGGGAGCCCGCGTCTACGGCGAGGTCAGCGGCTACGCGGCCAACTGCGACGCCAACCACATCGTGGCGCCGCTCAGGGACGGCTCCGTCGCGGCCGACTGCATGCGCGCCGCCCTGCTCGACGCGGGACTCACCCCCGGGGACGTCGGCCACGTCAACGCGCACGGCACCTCCACCCCGCACAACGACAGCGCCGAGGCCATCGCACTGCACGACTGCTTCGGCGGAAGCACGCCCCCGGTGACCTCCACCAAGGGCGTGACCGGCCATCTGGTCGGCGGCGCGGGGGCGCTGGAGGCGGTCATCGCGCTGCTGTCGGCCCGCCGGGGCCTCGTCCCCCCGACGGCCAACTTCACCGGAGGCCCGGCCGCCGAACTGGTCGACATCGTCCACGGCGAGCCCCGCTCCATCGCCGCCGCCCCCGTCCTGTCCAACTCCTTCGGTTTCGGCGGCAGCAACGCGTGCCTGGTCCTGACCCCCGCATAGGGGGCTTCGTCACGGCGGTCCCGGCCGCGACGGTGCGGGATCGGCGGCGGCATGCCGCCGCCGATCCCCTGGGTCACCGCCGGTCAGGGGCCGGTGACGTGACGCGGTACCGGACCGTGCCCTCCTCGGGGCCCTCCCCGGAGTCCCACCGCTGGAAGCCGGCCTTCTCCAGCACGCGGACCGAGGGCGGGTTCGACAGCTCCACGTTGGCGTACACGGTGTGGACGCCCGGGGCGGTGAAGGCGAACTCCGTCAGAGCCCGGGTGGCCTCGGGAGCGTAGCCGCGGCCCCGCCGGGAGGCCACCACGCCGTACCCGATTTCGAGGGTGCCGTCGCCGGGCGGCCAGAACAGGCCGATCGCGCCGACGACCAGGCCGCCGGCGCGCTCGATGATCTGACGGTGGCCGTACTCGCCCAGCCACGCGGGGTGCTCGGCGAACAGGCCGGCGATGACGTGGTCGCCCTCCGCGGGGAAGTCCTCGGCCCAGTGCGCGGGCCGGGCGCCGTTCAGGACGGCGTCGGCCTCGTCGGTGGTCCAGGTCCGCAGGATGAGGCGGCCGGTGGTCAGATCGGTATCGATCGGTGAGATGAAAGAAGACACGTGACGCTCCTGGTCGTTCGGACGACCGGGCCGCGTTCTAGCCTCGCGCGACCCGGACAAGGGCATGCTGAACAGAGCCGGTGGCAGTCATATTCATCAACCTCCCTCGTCATACGGCGATCACGCGCCTGTCGCGCCGTCGCGAGATTAGCAACCCCTTCACATTCCGGGCAACCGGTCCGATCTCACCTGCCACTGTTCCGGCCGGGCTGACGGCCACGGACGTGTCCCCGCTCCGGGGCGACCACATCGGCACCGGCGGGTCACCGGGGCGGGAGTGGGACCGTGTTCTGGAGGACTCGCCGGGCCCTCTGGGGTCAACTTGGGTTGACAGGCGCTTTGCTGTCAACTTATGTTGACGTCATCGACTTTCGTCTACGGATCCAGGCGGAGCGCCCGGCGCGAGCACGCGCGCGGTAGATAGGAAGGACGGCGGCCGGAGGCCGGTCACGTCAGCTCAGAGGAGATGAAATTGCCCGAGACCGCCTCCTGGCGACTTCTGTTCGCCTACGTCCGCCCGCACAGACGGGCCCTGCTCCTCGGTGGTGTCCTCAGCCTCGTCGGCTCGCTGGCCGGGCTCGCGATGCCGCTTCTCGCGAAGGTGGTCATCGACGCCTTCGGCGAGCAGCGCTCCCTGGTCGGGCCGGTGCTCGGCCTGACGGCCGCCGTCCTCCTGGGCGCGGCCGTCGGCGCGCTCGGCAGATACGTGCTGGAGCGTATGGGCGAGGGCGTCGTGTTCTCCGCCCGGCGGAGCCTGGTGGACCGGATGCTGCGGCTGCGGGTCTCGGAGGTGGACCGGCTCAAGCCCGGCGACCTGCTGTCGCGGGTGACCTCGGACACCACCCTGCTCCGGGCCGTGTTCACCGACGGTGTCGTCGAGACGGTCAGCGCGGTGTTCATGCTTGTGGGCGCCGTGGTGATGATGGCGATCATGGATGGGCTGCTGCTGCTCATCACGCTGACGGTCCTGATCCTGGTCGGCTCCCTCGTGGGCCTGGTCATGCCGCGCATCCGGCGGGCCTCGACGCAGGCGCAGGTCGCGGTGGGCGAGATGGGCGCGGTGCTCGACCGGGTCCTGCAGGCGTTCCGCACGGTCAAGGCCAGCGGCGCCGAGGACCGCGAGATCGCCACGGTGGGAGCGGCGGCCCGCGAGGCGCGGGACCGGGGCGTCGCGGTCGCCTGGTGGACCTCGATCGCCGGCATCTCCGCGTGGGTCTCCGCGCAGCTCGCCTTCGTGGCCGTGCTCGGCGTGGGCGGCGCCCGGGTCGCCTCCGGCGCACTGGAGGTCTCCTCGCTGATCGCCTTCCTGCTGTACCTGTTCTACCTGGTGGCCCCGATCGGCCAGATGGTCCAGGGCGTCACCCAGATGCAGAACGGCCTGGCGGCGGTGAAGCGGATCCGCGAGATCGAGGAGCTCCCCGCCGAGGAGGCCGCCGACGCGGCTGGCACGGTCGGCACGGCTCCGGCGGGGGTGAGCTTCGAGGGCGTGGCCTTCCGCTACGGCGACGACCGGCCGGTCGTCCACCACGACGTCTCCTTTACGGTCCCGGCGGGCGGCATGACCGCGCTCGTCGGCCCGTCCGGGGCGGGCAAGTCCACGGTCTTCGCCCTGCTCGAACGGTTCTACGAGCAGCAGTCCGGGACGATCTCCGTCGACGGCCGTGACATCGGGCAGTGGCCGCTGGGCCGGCTGCGCGCCTCCCTGGGCTATGTGGAGCAGGACGCGCCGGTGCTGGACGGCTCGCTCAGGGAGAACCTCGTCTTCGCCGCGCCGGAGGTGGGCGAGGCCGAGATCCGGCGGGTGCTCGCGCTGACCCGGCTGGAGGACCTGGTCGCCCGGCTCCCCGAAGGGCTGGAGACCAAGGTCGGTCATCGCGGGATCATGCTCTCCGGGGGTGAGCGCCAGCGGGTCGCCATCGCGCGCGCCCTGCTGCGCCGTCCCCGGCTGCTCCTGCTCGACGAGGCCACCTCCCAGCTCGACGCGGTCAACGAGCTGCGGCTCCGCGAGGTGATCGCCGAGGTGGCCAGGGAGACGACCGTGCTGGTGATCGCCCATCGCCTGTCCACGGTGACCACCGCCGACCGGATCGTGGTGATGGAGGCGGGCCGGGTGCGGGCCGTCGGGACCCACAGTGAGCTCCTCGACGGCGACGATCTCTACCGTGAGCTGGCCGCCACCCAGTTCCTGCTGCCGACGTAGATCCGAGCTCGCGGTCTGTGCCTCCGGACGCAAATTCGCATGGAACGTAACGGGATAATTCGGACACCAGCTCCGCTGGCTGGTTGGCCGTCCAGGAAACCGGGCATCCCGGCCTGTGCGAAGCCTCTCCTTCGTCTGGGGGCGTCCATCGGGCGCCCGCCGTGTCCGATCTCCGGTCCAGTCCGTGCGGGACGAGGGCCAGGGTGAGGGTCGGACCGGCATCTGGAAAACGGGCATCCCGGGTGCACTGTCCGGGATGCCCCCTCCTCCGGGTTGACCGGTAGCCTCCAGGTGACAAATATGAATGCATTCATTCAGTCTTGATGGGGAGGCTCGGTCATGACCGGCAGCCGGATCGTGCGCGCGCCGCGCGGCACCACGCTCACCGCCAAGGGGTGGCCGCAGGAGGCCGCGCTCCGCATGATCCAGAACAATCTGGATCCCGAGGTGGCCGAGCACCCGGAGCAGCTCGTCGTCTACGGCGGTTCGGGCAGGGCGGCGCGCGACTGGCGCTCCTTCGACGCGATCACCCGCACCCTGACCACGCTGGAGGGCGACGAGACGCTGCTGGTGCAGTCCGGCCGGCCGGTGGGGGTCTTCCGCACGCACGAGTGGGCGCCGCGGGTGCTCATCGCCAACTCCAACCTCGTGCCCGACTGGGCGAACTGGGAGGAGTTCCGCCGCCTGGAGGCCGCGGGCCTGACCATGTACGGGCAGATGACGGCCGGGTCCTGGATCTACATCGGCACCCAGGGCATCCTGCAGGGAACCTACGAGACCTTCGCCGCGGTCGCCGCCAAGCGGTTCGGCGGCTCCCTGGCCGGGACGATCACCCTGACCGCCGGGCTCGGCGGCATGGGCGGCGCCCAGCCGCTCGCCGTCACCATGAACGACGGCGTGGTGATCTGCGTCGACTGCGACCCCAGGTCGATCGACCGGCGGATCGAGCACCGCTACCTGGACGTCAGGGCCAAGGACCTCGACGAGGCGCTGCGCCTGGCCTACGAGGCCCGTGACCTGCGCAGGCCCCTGAGCATCGGTGTCGAGGGCAACGCGGCCGAGGTGCTGCCCGAGCTGCTCCGCCGGGGTGCCGAGATCGACATCGTCACCGACCAGACGTCGGCGCACGACCCGCTGATGTACCTGCCGATCGGCGTGGCCTTCGAGGACATGGCCGCCGAGCGGGAGAAGGACCCGGCCGGGTTCACGACGAAGGCGCGCGAGGCCATGGCCACGCACGTCGAGGCTATGGTCGGCTTCCAGGACGCGGGCGCCGAGGTCTTCGACTACGGCAACTCCATCCGGGGCGAGGCGCAGCTCGCCGGCTACGCCCGCGCGTTCGACTTCCCCGGCTTCGTGCCCGCCTACATCCGGCCGCTGTTCTGCGAGGGCAAGGGCCCCTTCCGCTGGGCCGCGCTGTCCGGATCCGCCCAGGACATCGCCAAGACCGACCGGGCGATCCTGGAGCTGTTCCCCGACAACGAGCCGCTGGCCCGGTGGATCCGGATGGCCGAGGAGCGGGTCCACTTCCAGGGCCTGCCCGCGCGGATCTGCTGGCTCGGGTACGGCGAGCGCCATCTGGCCGGTGAGCGGTTCAACGACATGGTGGCCTCCGGCGAGATCGAGGCCCCGCTGGTGATCGGCCGCGACCACCTCGACTGCGGTTCGGTCGCCTCGCCGTACCGGGAGACCGAGGGCATGGCCGACGGCTCCGACGCGATCGCCGACTGGCCGCTGCTGAACGCCATGCTCAACGTGGCCTCCGGCGCCGCCTGGGTCTCCATCCACCACGGCGGCGGCGTCGGCATCGGCCGCTCCATCCACGCCGGCCAGGTCACCGTCGCCGACGGCACCAGGCTCGGAGCCGAGAAGCTCAACCGGGTCCTCACCAACGACCCGGGCATGGGCGTGATCCGTCACGTCGACGCGGGCTACGACGGGGCCGTCACCGTGGCGGAGGAGCGGGGCGTCCGCGTCCCGATGCGCGAGTCCTGAAAGACGTCTGCCCCGGCCCGGTGCGCCCGTCCTCACGCGGACGGTGCGCCGGGCCGGGTAGCGGGGGCGGGAATGCCCGTGGACGATCAGGCGGTTGGAGGTGACGTGGGGGACGCACTCGATCGACTTCTGGAGGGCCGGCGGCTGTCGCCTGTGCAGCGGCGGATCGCGCGTTACCTCGACGACAACCTCGCCGAGGCCATCTTCCTGTCCAGCGTGGAGCTGGCCGACCGGGCCGGGGTGAGCCAGCCGTCGGTGACCAGGTTCGCCATGGTGCTCGGTTTCGCGGGATACCCCGAGCTCAGGCAGGCGCTGCGGCCCTTCGTCGTGGGCGACCGGAGCCCGTCGCGGGCCAACGACCTGCAGACCGCGATCGACGTGGAGGTCGACAACCTGCGGAAGGTCCGCGACGGCCTGGCCGACCCCTCGACCGTCGCGGAGCTGGGCGCCAGGCTGGCCGGGTGCGAGCCGCTGCCGGTGCTCGGGCTGCGGGTGTCGAGCGGGCTGGCCACCACGTTCGCCTACTTCGCGCGCCGGATCCACCCCGACGTCCGCCTGCTGACCCACGGCGGCTCCGAGCTGGCCGACGGCCTGCACGCCGCCCGGCGGGCGGGAGCGGGCTGGCTGGTCGCGGTGATCCTGCCCCGCTACCCGGCCGAGGCCGTGCAGGCCCTGCGGAGCGCCAGGGAGCTGGGCCTGCGGACCGCGGTGATCACCGACCGGCCGGACGTGCCGTTCGAGGCCGACGTGATCCTGGACGCCCCGGTCGGCGAGCGGCTGGTGTTCGACTCGCACGCGGCGCCGCTCGCCCTGGCCATGGTGCTGGTGGAGGCCATGGCGGACGCGGCGCCGCTGCGGACGCAGGCCCGGCTGGAGGAGTACGAACGGATGATCGACCAGGCCGGCGTCTTCGTCGACCGGCCGAACGCGCCGGCCTAGCCGGCGAGCCTGCGCAGCGAGCGGACCGACCAGGCCAGGGCGAGCGCGCCGAGCACGAGGAAGACGCCGAAGGCCACCGGGATCGTGCCGTCGGACAGGTCGCCGGCGAACAGGGAGCGGCCCGCCTCGACCGAGTAGTAGAGCGGGTTGAACCGGGCGGCCGTCTGCAGCCACTCCGGCCCGAGCGAGACCGGCAGCATCATGCCGGCGAGCAGGGTCAGCGGCAGCGCGAAGAACTGGACGAGCTGCGACATGCCGTTCTCGTCGCGGATCGCCAGCGCCAGGCCGTAGGAGAGGCTGGCGGCGAACAGGCCGGTCGCGGCCATGAGCAGCAGCATCAGGCCCAGGGCCGGCAGCGGCAGCCGCAGGCCCATCAGCACGGCCACCCCCATCACCAGGAGCGCCTGCAGGACGAGGACGAGCATGTCCTTCATCACGCGGCCGAGGACGATCGCCGGACGCCAGGCCTGGCTGACCGCGAGCCGCTCCAGCACCCCGTTGCGGGTCTCGTTGATCATGCTGAAGCCGGTGAACAGCGAGCCGAACAGGGCGATCATCATCATCGCGCCGGGCGTGAAGATCCTCAGCGCGTCGACCAGTGTCCCGCCCGGGACCATCCCGGTCAGCAGCGGGGCGAACAGCAGCAGGTAGAGCACGGGTTGCAGGATGCCGAACAGCGGCCAGACCGGGTTGCGGCGGACGTTGCCGAGCTCGTAGCCGAGAAACAGCATGGTGTGTCGGAACATGGGGGGGTCCTCAGGGGTCAGGCGGCGTCGCGGAGGGAGCGGCCGGTGTGCCGCAGGAAGACGTCGTCGAGTGTGGCCCGGTCGAGGGAGATCGACCGGATCGCCAGGCCGCCGGCCTCCAGGGCGCGGAGCAGCGCGGGCAGGTTGTGCTCGCCGTCGTCGAGGTAGGCGCGCAGGCAGTCGTCCTCCGGCCGGGTCTCCTTGATGTACGGCTGGGCGTTCAGGAGCTCGCCGGCGGCGGCCAGGTCGTCGAGCCTGAGCGTGACGACGTCGCCCGCGACCTCCTTCTTGAGCTCCTCGGGGGTGCCCTCGGCGACGATCAGGCCGTGGTCGACGATGACCAGCCGGTCGCAGAGCGCGTCGGCCTCGTCCAGGTAGTGGGTGGTCAGCAGCACGCTGGTGCCCTGGTCGCGAAGGCTGCGGACCTCGTCCCAGAGGTTGGCGCGGTTCTGCGGGTCCAGGCCGGTGGTGGGCTCGTCCAGGAAGACCAGTGGCGGCCGGTTCACCAGGCCGATGGCCAGCGCGAAGCGCCGTTTCTGGCCGCCGGACAATGACCTCACCGGGCGGTCGGCGATCTCGGTGAGACTGAAGGTCTCCAGCAGCTCGTCCGCGCGGGTGTGCGCCTGGCTCCGGGAGAGCCCGGCCAGGCGCGCCGACAGCAGCAGGCTCTCGCGGCCGGGGGCGTTGTCGTCCACGCCTCCGGCCTGGCTGACGTAGCCGATCCTCTCCCGGACCTTCGCGGCCTCCTTCACCACGTCGTGCCCGGCCACCCGGGCGGTGCCGGAGGTGGGGGCGGTGAAGGTGGCCAGCATCCGGACGGTGGTGGTCTTGCCCGCGCCGTTCGGGCCGAGGACGGCGAAGATCTCGCCCTCCCCGACGTTCAGGTCGATGCCCCGGACGGCCTCGACCTCCTCTGTCTTGCCCCGTCCGCGCTTGGCGGTGAAGGTCTTGCGCAGCCCGTGCGCTTCGATGATCATGATTCTCCGTTTCGAGGGCGGGGGCCGGGAGTCCGGCGAGTTTGGGGTGCTCCGAGAGGGCTGTCCGGGAGGAGAGACTGAACCCTTCCGTAGGGAGAAGGTCAACCGGTTTTCAGGGAAGGTCGCCGTTCCTGACCTTCTCGGCGGCCTCGCCGACCCAGGCCAGCTGGGCCTTGAGCTGGAGGATGTTGAGCCGCAGGCATTCGTCGATGTGCCGGGGGGCGCCGTAGGCCTGCTTGCCGCCGATGGCGCGCTCGGTCATCCCGATGGAGAACTGGAGCTGGGCGGCCCTGGCCTCCATCGCCGAGGCCAGCTCGCCGGCCGAGAGCCGGTCCATGAAGGTGATCGCCACCTGGAACGGGTCCACGATCGGCTTGATCTCCCACCAGTGGCTGAGCAGGTGCCGCCCGAACTCGGCCCGGCCGACGTCGGTGATCGCGTAGAGGGTCTTGCCACCTTTGCCTTCCTCCATCCGTTCCAGCAGGCCCTCGTCGGCCATCTTGCCCAGCCCGTGGTAGATCGAGCCGTAGGCCACGTTGGCCCAGTGCTGGGTGCCCATGAGTTCGAGGCGGCGCCGTACCTCGTAGCCGTGGAGCGGGCCGTCGAGCAGCACGCCGAGAAGCAGAACACGCGTGGAAGACATGTGCAAATTTTTATTAAAATTTGTATATCGTGTCAATCGTGTGAGAGGTCAGACGTGACGACGGCGCCCCGCCGGGCTTCCTGGGCCCCGAGGCCCGCCACGTTCCGCCCGGCGGGGCCGCGGGAGCGGCCCGCCTGCGGCGTTCTGCCCGGACAGGCCCTCCAGGTTCCGGCTGGAGCGGTCCGGAGTAAGGTGACCTGCATGTCCGCACGACCGACCGCACTGGTCACCGGAGCTTCCCGAGGGGTCGGAGCCGCCATCGCGCACGCCCTGGCCCCCACCCACGACCTGCTGCTCGGCGGCCGGGACGCCGAGGCGCTGGCCAAGGTGGCCGCCGGGCTGCCCGGCGCGCGACCCTGGCCGGTGGAGCTCACCGCCGTCACCGAGGCCGACGTCGCCGGGATCGACCGGCTCGACGTGCTCGTGCACAGCGCGGGCACGGTGACCCTGGGGCGGATCGCCGTGACCCCCGTCGAGGTCTGGCGGCGGACGATGGACATCAACGTGATCGCGGCGGCCGAGCTGACCCGGCTGCTGCTGCCCGCCCTGCGCGCGGCCCGCGGCCAGGTAGTGATGATCAACTCGGGGGCGGGGCAGCGGGCCAACCCGGTCTGGGGCTCCTACGCGGCCAGCAAGTTCGCGCTGCGGGCCCTCGCCGACGCCCTCCGGCTGGAGGAGCCCGACCTGAGGGTGACCACGGTCTACCCGGGGCGGGTCGACACCGACATGCAGCGCGGGGTGCGGGCCCAGGAGAACGGCTCCTACGAACCGGAGAAATACCTGGCCCCGGAGTCGGTGGCCCGGGCGGTGGTGGCGGCCGTGACGGCCTCTCCCGACGCCCACGTCACCGAGATCACCGTCCGCCCGGTGGGCGGGCCCGTGAGCTGACGGTGGTGCGGGTTCGCCAATGAATGACTCCATTCACATAATGGAGGGGTGTTCGACGAGATGTGGGGTGCCATCGCGCACCTCGGACGTGACGGCCGGACCCGGGGCTACCTGCGCGACGCGTGGTCGCCCGCCGATCTGGAGCTCCGTCAGTGGTTCCGCCAGGAGGCCGCCAGACGGGGCCTCGACCTGCGCGAAGACCGGAACGGCAACCTGTGGGCCTGGTGGGGCGACCCGTCGGACAGGCCGGGCGTCGTCACGGGCAGCCATCTGGACTCGGTACGGCAGGGCGGCGCCTTCGACGGCCCCCTCGGGGTCGTGTCCGCCTTCGCCGCCCTCGACGCGCTGCGGGCAAAGGGCTTCGAGCCTCCCCGCCCGCTGGGGGTGGCCTGTTTCACCGACGAGGAGGGCGCCAGGTTCGGGGTCCCCTGCATGGGCTCCCGGCTGCTCACCGGCGCGCTCGACCCCGACAGGGCCCGTGGCCTGACCGACGACGGGGGCGACTCGATGGCCGAGGTGCTGCGCCGGGCCGGACGCGACCCCGGTGAGCTGGGCCGCGACGACGAGACCCTCAAGCACGTCGGCGTCTTCGTGGAGCTCCACGTCGAGCAGGGCCAGGACCTGGTCCACCGGGACGCCCCGGTCGGCGTGGCCGCCGCCATCTGGCCGCACGGCCGCTGGCGGTTCGACTTCCGGGGCCAGGCCAACCACGCGGGCACCACCCGGCTGGAAGACCGCGACGACCCGATGCTGCCCTTCGCCCGGACCGTGCTGCACGCCCGCCAGGCCGCCGAGCGGGGCGGCGTGGTGGCCACCTTCGGCAGGCTCCGCGTGTCGCCCAACAACGCCAATGCCATCCCCGGCCTGGTCAGCGCCTGGCTGGACGCCCGGGGCGGCGACGAGCACGCGGTCCGGGCGCTGGTCGCAGAGCTGACCGAGTTCTCCGGGGCCGAGGTCAGCGCCGAGTCGTGGACCCCCGTCGTCGACTTCGACGAGGTTCTGCGGGAGCGGCTCGCAGCGGTCCTGGGAGGCGCGCCCGTCCTGCCGACGGGGGCCGGCCACGACGCCGGGATCCTGGCGTCCGCAGGTGTGCCCAGCGCGATGGTGTTCGTCCGCAATCCAACGGGAATCTCACACTCCCCGGACGAACACGCTGAGATGTCCGACTGCCACGCGGGGGTCGCCGCCCTCGCCACCGCCCTGGAGGAGCTGTGCCGGAGCTGAACTACTGGTGCGAGCTGGCCTGGTTACCGCCCGGAGAGGTCGTCGCGGGGGTGCTCGTCCGGGTCTCGGGCTCGCGCATCGCCGAGATAACCCCGGGCATGGCCGACCCTCCCGCCGGAGCCGTCCGGCTCGGCGGGCTGACCGTCCCCGGACTGGCCAACGCGCACTCCCACGCCTTCCACCGCGCCCTGCGCGGGGTGACGCAGCGGGAGAAGGGCAGCTTCTGGACCTGGCGCGAGCAGATGTACGGCGTGGCCGCCACGCTGGACCCCGACTCCTACCTCAGGCTGGCCAGAGCCACGTTCGCCGAGATGGCGCTGGCCGGGGTCACCAGCGTCGGGGAGTTCCACTACCTTCACCACGGCCCGGGAGGCCGGCCGTACGACGACCCGAACGTCATGGGGCACGCGCTCGTCCAGGCCGCGCGGGAGGCCGGCCTGCGCATCGCGCTGCTGGACGCCTGCTACCTGAGCGGCGGCTTCGGCACCCCGCTGGCCGGCACCCAGCTCCGCTTCGGCGACGGCGACGCCGACAGGTGGGCCGTGCGGGTCGAGGCCCTCGCGGCCGCCTACCGCGGCGCGCAGGACGTGGAGATCGGCGTGGCCGTCCACTCGGTCCGCGCGGTCCCCTCCGAGCAGATGCCGACGGTCAGCAGGTTCTCCCATCAGCACGCGCTCCCGATGCACGTCCACGTGTCCGAGCAGCGCGCCGAGAACGCCGCCTGCGTGGAGATGTACGCCGCCAGCCCGGTCCAGGTGCTGAGCGAGCACGACGTGCTCGGCCCCCGCTCCACCGCCGTGCACGCCACGCACGTGTCCGACGTGGACATCGCGCTGCTCGGCCAGTCGGGCACCCGCGTCTGCATGTGCCCGACGACCGAACGCGACCTGGCCGACGGCATCGGCCCGGCCAGGACGATGGCCGAGGCGGGCTCGCCGATCACGCTCGGCTCCGACAGCCACGCGGTCATCGACCTGTTCGAGGAGGCCCGCGCGGTCGAGCTGGACGAGCGGCTGGCCACCGAGCGGCGTGGCCACTGGACGGCCGCCGAGCTGCTCCAGGCCGCCACCGCGGCGGGGCACGCCTCCCTGGGTTTCCCCGACGCGGGCACTCTCGTGCCGGGCGCGTGGGCCGACCTGGTGTCGGTGCGCCTGGACTCGGTCCGTACGGCGGGCGCGTCCCGGAGCGGCGCCGCGGAGACGGTGGTCTTCGCCGCGACGGCCGCCGACGTGCACTCGGTGGTGTCGGGCGGACGCCATGTGGTCGCCGAGGGCCGGCACGTCCTGGGCGACGTGGGCGCGCTGCTCGGCGAGGCGATCGCCGAGGCGCGGGGGGAGAGCGCGTGAGCGCGGAGCGGACAGGAAGGGGTGAGGGACCGGTGAGCACGCTTCTCGACCGGATCGGACTGCTCTACACCGGTGATCCGGAGCGGGAGGAGATCGAGGACGCCGCCATCGTGGTCGAGGACGGCCGGGTGGTATGGACCGGGACCGCCGGTGCCGACCCCGGCGCCGACGAGCGCGTGGACGTGGGCGGGCGCTGCGTGATCCCCGGGTTCGTGGACAGCCACGCCCATCTGGTCTTCGCCGGCGACCGCACCGCGGAGTTCACCGCCCGCATGTCGGGGGAGCCCTACACCGCCGGCGGGATCCGCACCACGGTCGCGGCCACCCGCGCGGCCGGCGACGCCCTTCTCGCGGAGCGGACCGCCGCCCTGGTCACCGAGATGCTCGCCCAGGGGACCACCACCGTCGAGATCAAGAGCGGCTACGGCCTCACGGTCGAGGACGAGCGCCGGTCCCTGGAGATCGCCCGGCGGTTCACCCGGGAGACCACTTATCTGGGCGCGCACGTCGTCCCGCCGGACGCCCCCTCCGCCGACGACTACGTCCGCATGGTCACCGGGGAGATGCTGGAGGCCTGCGCGCCGTACGCCAGGTGGGTGGACGTGTTCTGCGAGCGCGGGGCGTTCGACGCCGACCAGACCAGGGAGATCCTGCTCGCCGGGACCAAGGCCGGGCTGCTGCCCCGGATCCACGCCAACCAGCTGGGCAACGGGCCGGGCGCGCAGATCGCCGCCGAGATGGGCGCCGCCTCCGCCGACCACTGCACCCACCTGACCGACGAGGACGTCTCCGCGCTGTCCTCGGCCGGAGTGGTGGCCACCCTGCTGCCCGGCGCGGAGTTCTCCACCCGCTCGCCGTACCCGGACGCGCGCCGGCTGCTGGACGCCGGGGTGACCGTCGCGCTGGCCACCGACTGCAACCCCGGCTCCTCCTTCACCTCGTCCATGCCGTTCTGCCTGGCGCTGGCCGTCCGGGAGATGCGGATGACACCGCTGGAGGCGGTCAGGGCCGCCACGTACGGCGGAGCCATGGCGTTGCGCCGCGACGACGTCGGCACGCTGAGGGTGGGGGCCCGCGCCGATCTGGTGATCCTGGACGCCCCGTCCTACGTCCATCTGGCTTACCGGCCGGGGGTACCGCTGGCGGCGCAGGTGTGGAAGGAGGGCCACCGCCTGGTTTGAAACCCCGCGAGCAGGGGCAGCCGCAATGCCTGTGACGTCACGTTCGAAGACATCCTCCTTAGGGAGGAAATTCAAAACCGTTCTCCGGGCGTACTTTTTTAGGGAATCTTTGCCCTGATCCGAGCGTTGATTAGGCAAGCGACATGTCCGCACGCGCGGGGCTTTGGGCGAGCGTGCGGGCATGCCATAAGCAGGCGGAGCGAGGTGCCATCGGATGGCAAGGCCGACGGGGAATCGGACGCAGGATCAGCACGTCTCGGATCGAGACCTGCTCGGGACCTACCTGGCTGAGATCGGGCGGGTCCCCCTGCTCACCGCGGAGGAGGAGGTCGAGCTCGCCAAGCGGATCGAGGCGGGTCTCTTCGCGGAGCAGTTGCTGGACGGTGGGCTGGCGGAGCCGCGGATCGCGGACGCCGCCGACGAGGAGCTCGAACGGCTTGCTGTTTCGGGGCAGCGGGCCAAGGATGAATTCATCCAGGCCAATCTACGTCTTGTGGTGGCGGTCGCGCGCAAATACTCCGGCAGGGGAATGCCGTTGATCGATCTGGTCCAGGAGGGAAACCTGGGCCTGGTGCGGGCGGTCGAGAAATTCGATTACCGGCGCGGCTACAAGTTCTCCACATATGCCACCTGGTGGATCCGCCAGTCCGTGGGGCGGGCGATCCACGAGCAGGCCCGGCCGGTCCGGCTGCCCACCCACGCCGGTGAGCAGATGACCCGGCTGATGCGGGTCCGGCGCGACATGCTGGCCGAGTTCGACCAGGAGCCGACGGACGCGGATCTGGCCGCGGTGCTGGAGCTGCCGATCGAGCGGGTCCGCGAGCTCCGCCGCTGGGCCTCCGACCCCGTCTCCCTCCAGCTCGGCGTGGGCGACGAGGACGAGACCGAGCTCGGCGACATGATCGCCGACGAGACGTGGGCCGATCCCGAGCAGCAGGCCATGGACATCCTGGAGCGCGAGCGCCTGGAGCAGTGGCTGACCGGGCTGGAGGGCCAGACCCGGGAGATGCTCCGCTGGCGCTACGGCCTGATGGACGGCCGCGAGCACACGCTGACCGAGGTCGGCGAGCGCTACGGCATCGGCCGTGACCGCGCCCGCCGCATCGAGCGGGACGCGCTGGCCCGGCTGCGGAAGATGGCCACGGCGGCCTGACCGGGCATCGGCCCGGGGCCTACCGCAGCACGCGGAATCCGAAACGCCGGTCGCCCTCGCCCGGGGCGCCGGCGTCGCCCTCACTGATCACCAGGCTGTTGCCCTCGCCCGCGTAGAGCTGCAGGTTGCGTCCCGGCAGGCCGGGGTGGTGGATGCTGTTGAAGCCGTCGGGGAGGCTGTTCCAGCTGACGCGGGTGGGGCTCGCCTCCCACATCTGGGCGGTGCGGCCGGCGTCGCAGGGCTTGATCTCCAGGATCCCGGGACCGTCCCAGACGTCCAGGCACCGCCCGTCGCCGGTGACGAGGTGCCGGGCGAGGGCGTCGTAATGCCACACGGTCGTGGGATCGCTGTCGCACGCCCGGTTCTTGGGAGTGATCAGCGGGGTGACCGGGCTGTCCTGGGACCAGCCCACGCAGCGGGTGGGGTCCGTCGACAGGAAGATCTGGAACTCCCCGGCGGGCAGGGCCCCGGCGTGGGCGGGGACGGCGGTCAGCAGAAGGCCGCCGGCGGCGGCGAGCGGCACGGCGGCACGCAGGAAACGGATCATCGCTCTTCCTGGTCGTCAGGGGCGCGGGCACGGACGGCGGTGTGGGAGGCCCACGCCGCCGTCACTCATCGTAGTGAGATGACTGCCTTTAGTGATGGTCGCCGCCGCGTGGCCGTCCGCGGTCTCCACGGCCGGTCCCCGCCCCCCGCGGCCCGGGACCGTGCCGGCCGTCACGGCGTGGCGAACTTCTCCAGGTCGTCGAGGATCTTCCCGGCGGCGGTGACGCCGATGCCGAGCATCCAGGTCTCGTCGTCCACGCCGTGGGCCTTGCCGTCCTTGACCACCGGCAGGTTCTTCCAGAGCGGGCCCCCGGTGACCGTGGCCTGGCTCTGCGCCGCCTGGTCGCCGTAGGCGCTGTAGAAGAGCACGTCGCCGTCCGCCTGGGAGAGGTTCTCCTGGCTCAGCTCGTCGAAGCGCCTGTCCTGGGCGTCCGCCAGCCGCTGGGGTTCGGGGCGGCCGAAACCGGCGTCGCCGACGACGATGCCGCTGAACGACTCGGGGCCGTACATCCGGATCTGGGTGGGCATGAAGCGCACGATGCTGACCTCGACCGCGTCGGAGCCGCCCAGTGACCCCGCCCGGGTCCGGTAGTCGGCGAGCAGCTTCTCCGCCTGCGCCTTCTTCCCCAGCGCGTCGGCGTCGAGCAGGAGGTTCTCCTTCCAGGTGATCCCGACCTTCTCGGTGAACACGGTGGGCGCGATCCGGCTGAGCTTGTCGTAGAACTGCTCCTGCCGGAACTTCGTGCCGAGGATCAGATCCGGCTTGAGCGCGGTGATGGCCTCAAGGTTGGGTGCCTGGAGGGTGCCGACCGGCTTGGTGGCGTCCAGTGCGGAGCCCAGGTATTTCGGCCAGGCCTGGTTTTCGGCTGCCTGTGCCGCGCCGACCGGCGTGAGGCCCAGCGAGGCCATGGTGTCGAGCTTGTCGGTGTCGAGAACGATGACCCGCTTGGGAGCTTCGGGCACCTTCGTCTCGCCCATCGCGTGCTTGATCGTGCGGGTTGGACCTGCGCCGGCCTGGTCACCGCCGGAGGAGCCGCAGGCCGCGAGGGCGACGGTGGACAGCAGTACGGCAGCCGCGGCCTTGGCCAGGCGGATGGTCATCGAATCCCCTTAGAGGTTTAGGTAAGGCATACCTAAGCATAGTTACGGTCAACTTCCGACCAGGAGCCACCCCGTCCGAAACACCCTCGAAACACCACGTGGCCGAGATTCACAGATGCGAAACACGCACGGTTGAGACCTGAAACGGCGGAAGAAGACGCTTTGGCGCAACGTCAGTGCGCGGCCGGTCGACGGAGCCCAGGAAGCGTTCACTGCGACCGTGAAATCGGCCATACGCCATTTGTAAGGGAGGGTCGCGTCGAATGAAGATCGATGGCGGCACCACTGCTTGGATGCTCACAGCCACCGCGCTGGTGTTGCTGATGACTCCTGGGCTCGCGTTCTTCTACGGGGGCATGACCAGGGCCAAGAGCGTTCTCAACATGATGATGATGTCGTGGGTCAGCATCATCGTCGTGACGATCACCTGGGTTCTCTACGGCCACTCACTGGCCTTCGACGCCGTCGGCGACGGCACGGGCATCGTCAACAAGTTCATCGGCGGTCTCGACAACCTCGGCCTGGCCGGGATGGTGGAGACCGCGACGAAGGATGACGGCACGGGCATGCCGAGCCTGGTCTTCTCCATGTTCCAGATGACCTTCGCGATCATCACAGTGGCCCTGATCAGTGGCGCGCTCGCCGACCGCGTCAAGTTCGGCGCCTGGGTGGTCTTCGGGATCGTCTGGGTGAGCCTCGTCTACTTCCCCGTGGCCCACTGGGTGTGGGGCGGTGGCTGGCTGAGCAGCCTCGGCATCGAGGACTTCGCCGGAGGCACGGTCGTCCACATCAACGCCGGCGCCGCCGCCCTGGCGGTCGCGCTCGTGATCGGCAAGCGTGTCGGCTGGGGCAAGGACCCGATGCGCCCCCACAACCTCACGCTCGTTCTGCTGGGTGCCGGCCTGCTGTGGTTCGGCTGGTTCGGTTTCAACGCCGGCTCCGAGCTCGCCGTGGACGGGACGACCGGCCTGGCGTTCATCAACACCCAGATCGCCACCGCGGTCGCCGCCGGTGCCTGGCTCCTGGTGGAGAAGCTCCGTGACGGCCACTCCACCAGCCTCGGCGTGGCCTCGGGCGCCGTCGCCGGTCTGGTCGCCATCACCCCGGCCTGCGGCTTCGTCGACCCCTGGGCGGCGTTCGTCATCGGCGCGATCGCCGGTGTCGTCTGCGCCTACGCGGTCGGCCTGAAGTACAAGCTCGGTTACGACGACTCCCTCGACGTTGTCGGCGTCCACCTGGTCGGCGGTGTCGTCGGCGCCGTGGCGCTCGGTTTCGTCGCGGCCTACCCGTTCGCCGACGGCCAGGAGAAGGGGATCCTCCTCGGGGGGCCGCTCTCCCAGCTCGGCGTGCAGGTGCTGGGGCCGGTCGCGGTCGGCCTCTACTCCTTCGTCGTGTCGTGGATCATCGCCAAGGTCATCGACAAGACAATGGGCTTCAGGATCGGAGCCGAGGAAGAGATCACCGGCATCGACATCACCTCCCACGCCGAGACCGGTTACGACCTCGGCACCATCCACTCCTCGGGCGTGGCCGCCGTCAACGGTACGGCCGCCGTCCCGGCGTCCAAGAAGGTCGGCGCATGAGACTCATCACCGCGGTCATCAAGCCCTTCAAGCTCGATGACGTGAAGGCAGCCCTGGAGCAGTTCGGCGTCAAGGGCATGACGGTCAGCGAGGCCAGCGGGTACGGCCGCCAGCGCGGTCACACCGAGGTCTACCGGGGCGCCGAGTACCAGGTGGACCTGGTGCCCAAGGTCCGGCTGGAGGTGCTCGCCGAGGAGGACGACGCCGAGGACGTCATCGACGTCATCGTCAAGGCCGCGCAGACCGGCAAGATCGGCGACGGCAAGGTCTGGTCCGTTCCGGTGGACACGGTCGTCCGGGTCCGCACCGGAGAGCGCGGACCCGAGGCGCTCTGACCGGTGAGAGGCGACACGCGCTCGTACGCCGCGGCCCGCAAGGAACGGGCCGCGGACATCGACCGGTGGCTGACGGACCTGCTCCGGACCGCCTGCGGCACGCCGTACGGGCGCACGGGGAAGAACGGGGAGCACAGGACCGCCGACGAGCGTGGCGCCCTCAGCGGTGTCGCGCTCGTCGCGGTGGGGAGCCTGGGCCGCGCGGAGCTGGCCCCGGGCAGCGATCTGGACCTGGTCCTGCTGCACAACGGCCGGGACGACGTGGCGCGCATCGCCGACCGCGTCTGGTACCCCGTCTGGGACTCCGGCGTCGGCCTCGACCACTCGGTGCGGACCGTGGAAGAGGCCGCCACGGTCGCGAGGGACGATCTCAAGGCGGTGCTCGGGCTGATCCAGGCCCGGCACGTGGCGGGCGACCCCGAGCTGACCCGCGCGGCGCGCGAGAGCGTGCTCTCCGAATGGCGGGCCGACTCCAGGCGCCGCCTGGGCGAGCTGCGCGACGCCACCGACAAGCGCGCCGAGGCGAGCGGCGAGCTGGCCTTCCTGCTCGAACCCGACCTCAGGGACTCACGCGGCGGGATCCGCGACGTGCAGGCGATGCAGGCCGTGGCCGCCGCCTGGGTCGCCTCGGCCCCGGGCCCCCGGGTCCGCGAGGCCTACGAACTCCTGCTCGACATACGGCACAGCCTGCACCTGGTGACCGCCCGGGGGGCCGACCGGCTGGTGCTCCAGGAGCAGGACGCGGTCGCCGGGACGCTGGGCCTGCTCGACGCCGAGGCGCTGATGCGCAGGCTCGCCGAGGCGGGCCGTACCGTCGCGCACGCCTTCGACGCCACCTGGCGCACCGTCGACCGGCTGCTGTCGGGCCCCGCCCCGAGGGGGCGCCGCCCGCTCGCCGACGGCGTCGTCGAGCACGGCGGCGAGGTCGTGCTCGCCCGCGGGGCCGACCCGCGCAAGGACCCCGTGCTCGTGCTCCGCGCCGCCGCGGCCGCCGCCGAGGCGGGGCTGCCCCTCGCGCCCGCCACCGTGAACGCGCTGGCCGCCCAGTCGCCGCCGCTCCCGGTCCCGTGGCCGGACGACGCCCGCGACGCGCTGGTCGCCCTGCTCGGCGCGGGACGCGCGGCGGTGCCGGTCTGGGAGGAGCTGGACCAGGCGGGGGTGCTGGTCCGGCTCCTGCCCGACTGGGAGCGGGTACGGCACCGCCCGCAGCGCAACCCCGTGCACCGCTACACCGTGGATCGGCACCTGATCGAGGCCGCCGCCGGAGCCGCCTCCTTCACCCGCGAGGTGTCCCGGCCCGACCTGCTCCTCATCTCCGCGCTCCTGCACGACATCGGCAAGGGCTGGCCCGGCGACCACTCCACCACCGGCGCGGTCGTGGCCCGCGACATCGGCACCCGGATCGGCCTGTCCCCGGCGGACGTGGACATCCTGGAGACCGTGGTCCGCCATCACCTGCTGCTGCCGGAGACGGCGACCCGCCGCGACCTGGACGACCCGGTGACGATCTCCCGGGTGGCCGAGGCCGTCGGCTCGCGTGAGGTCCTCGAACTGCTGGCGGCCCTCGCCGTGGCCGACGGCAACGCGACCGGGCCGGCCGCCTGGAACTCCTGGAAGGCCTCTCTGGTCACCGACCTCGTGCGCCGGGTGCGTTCGGTGCTGTCCGGCACCCCGCTGCCGCCCGCGCCGGCGCTCTCGGCGGCGCAGGCGTCCCTGGCCCGGCACGGCGGCGGCGCCATACGGGTCAACGGGGGAGCGGTCACCGTGGTCGCGCCCGACAGGGCGGGGCTGCTCTGGCGCGCGGCCGGGGTGCTCGCCGCCCACCGGATGGTGGTCCGCGCGGCCTCGGCCGCCTCGGCGGGGTCGACCGCCGTCATCGAGTTCGCGGTCGTGCCCGAGTACGGTTCGCCGCCCGATCCGGCGACGCTGGAGGCCGATCTGCGGCTGGTCCTGGCCGGCCGGCTCGACATCGAGCAACGCCTGGCCAGAAGGACCCGGTCGCTGCGCCCGGCCCGGGTGCCGGTGGCGCCACCGCGGGTCACCCTGGTGGACGACGCGTCCAACACGGCCACCGTCGTGGAGGTGCGCGCGCACGACCGCCCCGGCCTGTTGTGGCGGATCGGTAGAGCTTTTGGGGACTGTGGTCTTGACGTACGCGCCGCGCGTGTGGAGACTCTCGGCGCAGAGGCGGTGGACGTCTTCTACGTTGTCGACAGGGCTGGACGTCCTCTGACCGACGAGGCCCAGCGGGCACAGGTGCGGGACCAGGTGCTCGCCGCTCTGCGATAACCATCGACCATCGTTCTCTTGTCACCTTCGTAACGATTAAGTCCGGTTTGTCGGTTATGCCGATTATGTCCCGTGACCTTGTGGTCTGATGTTGGCCACTTATGTCGTGATGGTGAGGGGTAGCGAGAGCGGTGACGACGGCGACATCCGAGAGCGGCGGTGCTTCGGCACGCGACCGCGGCAAGCGGCCTGCCGCCCGGTTCGGCTTGCGGAACTGGCGTGTGCGGTCGCGCCTCACGGCTCTGATCCTGGTGCCGACCGCGGTGGGCGTCGTGCTCGCGGGCACCCGCGTGGTCGCCTCCGTCGACAGCGTGGCGGGCTACCAGCGGACCGCCTCGGCGGCCGACTACTCCGGAGACATCCGCGACCTGGCCCAGGCCCTCGGTTTGGAACGTGACCGGGGTGCGTGGTCCTCCTTCCAGGCGTCGAACAAGGGGCTGAAGGACAGCGCCGAGGCGCAGAAGAAGACGGTCGACGCGCTGATCGGCAAGGTCCGGCTCGACCTGCAGGCGATCGACGACTCCTACGGCGTCCGGGCGGCCGAGGCCGCCAGGGACGTGGGCTACCAGCTCTCCGGACTGAAGGAGCTCCGCCAGATACCGGGGACGAACCGTACGGAACGGTACGGCCTCATGATCGCCCCGCTGCTCCAGCTCCACGAGGAGCTCACGCTGGTCAGCGACGACCCGGAGATCATCGGCAACACCCGTGCGCTCAGCGCGCTGGCCTACGCCAAGGAGGAGGTCTCCAAGCAGCGGGCCCGCCTGCTGGCCGGCTACTACGCGCCCTCCCTGGTCAACGCCCAGGAGATCGAGAAGTTCATCGCCTCCCGGTCGCGCATGGAGGAGTACAAGGCGGACTTCGGCGTCGAGGCGAGCCCGGAGAACGGCCAGCTGCTCGTCAAGGCCATGATCGACGAGAAGGTGCACCGCGCCGAGCTGACCAAGTCCCGGGCGATCGTGTTGGCCAGCGACCCGCGGAACGAGGCGCGCCTGCTCTCCGACTTCGACGAGGTCAAGCAGTGGTTCTCGGACAACGGCGCGATCCTCGACCGGATGAGGAAGGTCGAGGTCAAGGTCGCCGGTGACGTGATCACCCGGGCCCGGGTGCTGGAGGAGACCGAGCAGCGCAACGCGATCATCGCGTCCGGGCTCATCCTGCTCCTGCTCCTGCTGGTCCTCGGTCTCACCGTCGTCATCGCCCGCTCGATGGTCCTGCCGCTGCGCCGCCTGCGCGCCGAGGCACTGGACGTCGCCGGATTCACCCTCCCCGAGGTCGTGCGCAGGCTCCGGGTCTCCGGAGACTCCCAGACCCCCGAGATCGCCTCCATCTCGGTCGACACCAAGGACGAGATCGGGGAGGTCGCCAAGGCCTTCGACGAGGTCCACCGGCAGGCCGTACGGCTGGCCGCCGAGGAGTCCGAGCTCCGCTCCAACATCAGCGCGATGTTCGTCAACCTGTCGCGCCGCACCCAGACCCTGGTCGAGCGGCAGATCTCGCTGATCGACGGCCTGGAGAAGGGCGAGGAGGACGGCGGCCGCCTGGCGGACCTGTTCAAGCTCGACCACCTCGCCACCCGCATGCGCCGCAACTCCGAGAACCTGCTGGTCCTCGCCGGTCACGAGCCCACCCGCAGGCGCAGCCAGCCGGCCAAGCTCGTCGACGTCGTGCGCGCCTCGCTGTCGGAGGTCGAGGACTACGAGCGGGTCCAGGTCAAGGTGCACCGCACGATCTCGGTCGCCGGGAGCGCCGCCAACGACATCGTCCACCTGGTCGCCGAGCTGGTGGAGAACGCCATCCAGTTCTCGCCCCGGGCCAGCCAGGTCGTGGTCTCCAGCAGCATGATCGAGGGCGGTGGCGCGCTGCTCGCGGTCAGCGACGCCGGCATCGGCATGACCACCGAGGAGCTGATCGAGACCAACCGGCGCCTGGCCGACCCGCCCGTCGTCGACGTCTCGGTGTCACGGCGGATGGGCCTGTTCGTGGTCGGCCGGCTGGCCCTGCGCCACGGCATCCGCGTCCAGCTCCGCCCGCAGGAGGTCGGCGGCCTCATCGCGATGGTCCTCTTCCCGCCGGAGCTGATCGTCGAGGCGATCCAGCCGCCGTCCATCACCCCGTCGTGGGGCGCCGAGTCGCGGGCCCAGCAGCCTTCCCCGGACCAGAACCCCTTCGGGCAGACGCCGTTCGGCCAGACCTCCTTCGGCCAGACGTCGTTCGGGCAGGCCTCGATCCCCCCGGCCTCCTCGTTCGGGCAGACCTCGTTCGGGCGCACTCCCGACCCGCAGGCCTTCCCGTCCGGCTCCACGTCGTTCCCCGGCGACCAGCCGCTCCCGGACCGCCGGCAGCCGCTCCCCGCGAGCCCGCCCGGCGCTCCGGCGTCGGCCGGCGACTTCCCCCTCCCCAAGCGCCCGGTCCCCGGGGCGAGCGGTGGCGGGAGCGTTCCAAGCCCGGGTTTCTCCCCCTGGGGACAGAACTCCCAGGACGACCCGGCGACCGCGTCGATGCCGGCCGTACGGGTCTCCCCGCTCGAATCCGAGCAGGAGGAGTTCCTGCCGATCTTCGCGTCCATCGAGTCGGCCTGGTTCCGCCGGGCCGAGGACACCGGCGAGCACGCCGTCGCCGCCGGGGAGGGGGAGAGCGCGCAGCGCGCGGGCTCCCCGCTGACCGACCCGTTGACCGACCCACTGGCCGGCCCGCCGGGCTCGGAGGCCGAGGAGGCCCCCACGCCCCCGGACGGCCTGCCGGTCCGTGAGCCGGTGGCGGCCCAGGAGGCGGGCGGCTGGCAGACCCCGGCCGACGCCGGGTGGCAGGCGGCCCAGGCGGCGAGCGATCCCACCCTCGGCGGGATCACCTCGGCGGGCCTGCCCAAGCGGACTCCCAAAGCCAACCTGGTGCCCGGCGCCGCGGCCAGCGTGCCGTCCACCCCGATGCCGTCTCTCTCGCCCGAACGGGTACGTAGCCGCTTGTCGAGTTTCCAGCAGGGTGTACGGCGGGGCCGTGCCGAACTGAACGAGGACACCGCCAGGAGCCTGGCGGATAGGGAGGAGGGCTCGTGACGACCCTGAGCCATGAGGCGCGTAGGTTCGACTGGCTGATCACCGAGTTCGTCCGCGGCACCCCCGGCGTCGCGCACGCGGTGTGCGTCTCGGCGGACGGATTGCGGATCGCCAGCTCGGAGGGGTTCCCGGACGACCGCGCGGACCAGCTCGCCGCCGTCGCCGCGGGCCTGCTCAGCCTGACCGTGGGCGCGTCCCGCGTGTTCGAGGGCGGGGCCGTCACCCAGACGGTGGTCGAGATGGAGCGCGGTCTGATGCTGGTCATGGCGATCAGCGACGGCTCCGTGCTCGCCGTACTGGCCTCTCCCGAGTGCGACATGGGGCTGGTGGCCTACCAGATGACCCTGCTCGTCGACCGGGCCGGCCAGGTGCTCACCCCGGCCCTCCGGGCCGAGCTGCAGTCCTCCAGGGGGCGGTAGTGGCCGAGCTCTTCACAGGAGAGGGACGTGCTCGGGAGTGACGGAACCGGGGACGAGGAGCCCCTGTTCCGTCCATACGCGGTCACCGGTGGCCGATCCGAGCCCCGCTATCACATGGCGATGGAGACGCTGGTCTCCTCCTCCTTCATCATGGAGGAGGAGCTGGCGCTGCTCACCCCCGAGCAGGACGCCATCATCAGGCTGTGCCGTTCGTTCCGGTCGGTCGCCGAGATCTCGGCGCTGCTGAGGGTCCCGCTCGGGGTGGCCCGTGTGCTGGTGGCGGACATGGCCGATGAGGGCCTCGTCCGTCTCCACCAGCCACGTCTCGAACAGGGACAACCGGACCTCAACATGCTTGAAAGGGTTCTCAGTGGACTTCGCAGGCTCTAACCATGGCGGCCTGACATCGACGAAGATCGTCGTGGCGGGCGGGTTCGGCGTCGGCAAGACCACGTTCGTGGGCGCCGTGTCGGAGATCCTCCCTCTGACCACGGAGGCGGTGATGACCGACGCCAGCGCCGGCATCGACGACCTCGGTCTCACGCCGAACAAGGCGACGACCACGGTCGCGATGGACTTCGGACGCCTCTCGCTGGACCGGGACCTGATCCTCTACCTGTTCGGCACGCCCGGCCAGCACCGGTTCTGGTTCATGTGGGACGACCTGGTCCGCGGCGCGCTCGGCGCGGTCGTCCTGATCGACACCCGGCGGCTGGCCGACGGCTTCCCGGCGATCGACTACTTCGAGGAGGCCAAGCTCCCCTTCGTGGTCGGCGTCAACGGCTGGGACGGGCAGTTCCAGCACACGGAGGAGGAGGTGCGGGAGGCCCTGGCCCTCGCCCCGCACGTTCCCATCGTGCGCACCGACGCCCGCTCCCGCGACTCCGTCAAGGGCACGCTCATCACGCTGGTCGAGCACGTCCTGCGGGTCCGCGCGGCCTACGGCATGCCGGCCTGAGCCCCTGCCCCCGGATCTCACCGGGACGGGGGCGCCCGGCTCCGGCACGCTCCTCGTGGCAGGAGCCGGTGCCGGTCATCCGGCCGTGGCACGTCCCTCGCGATGGTGGCCGGCGCCGTTCACCCGGCCGTCGCCGTGCCGCCGGCGCTCAGCCCGCGAGGAGGGGCCGCAGGTATCCCGCGGTCACACCGGGCCCCGCCGCGATCGTCGCCGGAGGGCCCTCGTTGACGATCCGCCCGCCCCTGTCGCCGGCGCCCGGTCCCATGTCGACGATCCAGTCGGCGCAGGCGGCCACGTGCAGGTCGTGTTCGGCGATGACGACCGAGTTGCCGCACGCGAGCAGCGTGTCGAACGCGTCGACCACGCGCTGCACGTCGGAGGGGTGCAGGCCGGTGACCGGCTCGTCGAGGATCACCAGGCCCCGGCCGCGGCTCCCGCCGCCCAGCATGATCGCGTTGGCCAGCTTCAGGCGCTGCGCCTCGCCTCCGGAGAGCTCGGTCGCGCTCTGGCCGAGCCGGAGATAGCCCAGACCGGCCTGCTGGGCGGCGCGCAGCGTCGCGGCGAGGTCGGCGCGTTCGCCGAAGAACTCGGCCGCCTCGTCCACGGTCATGTCCAGCACCTCGTCGACGGCCTTGCCGCGGTAGGTGACGGCGAGCAGCTCGGGGGTGAAGCGGCGTCCTTCGCAGACGTCGCACCCGACCCACATGTCCGGCATGAAGTGCATGTCCACCTGGCGCCTGCCGTAGCCGGCACACGCCTCACACCGGCCTCCGCGGGAGTTGAAGGAGAACGCTCCCGCGCCGAGCCCGCGGCTCCTGGCCGCCGGAGTGGAGGCGTAGAGCCTGCGGATCGTGTCGAACGCCTTGGTGTAGGTGGCGGGGCTGGAACGCGGTGTGCGGCCGATGGGGTTCTGGTCCACGACCGTCACCCAGTCGAGCAGCCCGGCGCCTTCGATCCGGGCGACGGCCCGCGGGCGCTCGCCGCGGAGCACGGCGTCGAGGCTCGCGCCGAGCGCCTCGTGCAGCAGGCTGCTCTTGCCGCTGCCGCTGACCCCGGTGATGCAGGTGAGCGCGTGGAGGGGGATGTCCACCCGGTCCAGGCGGACGTTGTGCGCCTGGACGCCGATCAGGCCGAGCCGGGGCGTCGTGGCGGGGTCGGAGCGCCGGGTCCGGCGGACACGGGGACCGCGTCCGCCGAGATAGGCGCCGGTGATCGACCGCCCGTCGCGGCTCAGCTCCCACGGCGGAGCGGACGCGACGAGCCTGCCGCCCTCGCGCCCGGCTCCGGGGCCGAGGTCCACCACCCAGTCGGCCAGGGCGATGAGCTCGGGGTCGTGCTCCACGAGCAGGACGGTGTTGCCCGCGTCGCGCAGGTCGTGGAGGATCTCGCGCAGCGGGTGCTTGTCGGCGGGGTGCAGGCCCGCCCCCGGCTCGTCGAGGACGAAGACGATCCCGGTCAGGTCCGTGTTCAGCTGGGCGGTGATCCGCGCCCGCTGGAGCTCGCCGCCCGACATCGACGGGGCGCTGCGGGTGATCTGGAGGTGCCCGAGCCCCAGCTCGACCATCAGCCGCACGCGGCGGGCCAGGCCGGGCAGGATGTCGCCGGCCACCTTCCGCTGCGTCGGGGTGAGCGTCGGTTCGATCGTGTCCACCCACCCGCGCAGATCCTCGACGGGGAGTCTGATCACCTCGGGATAGGCCAGGCCGGCGAGCCTGACCGTCAGGCCGACCTCGCCGAAGCCGGTGCCGCCGCAGCGGGGGCACCCGGTCCGGCGCATGAACCGGGCGTAGTGCTCTCTGGCCGCGTCGGTGCCCGCGGCGTCGTGAAGCCTGGAGACCTCGGAGACCGCTCCCCTCAACGGCACGCTGCGCTCGACGGTGACATCGGCGCCCGCCTTCCGCTGCTTGGTGGTGATCTTGTAGGTGATCGGCCCGTCACCCGTGCCGTGGAGCACCGCCCGCCGGAACTCCTCCGGCAGTTCGCGCCAGGGCAGAGCGAGGTCCGCGCCGTACCGCTCGGCGAGGGCCGGCAGCGCCCAGAACTCCCCGGAGTTGGCCCGGTCGAACCACGTCCCGGCGCCCGCGAGCAACGGCAGGTCCGGCCGGGTCACGATCCGATCCTCGGCCGGGCGCACCTCGACGCCCCTGCCTCCGCACGCCTTGCACCGGCCTTCCATGCTGTACCTGTCGAAATAAGCACTGGTCAGCCCGCGTAGCTCGGGGAACTCCCGGGCTTCGGGCCCCAGCGCCGGCATACGGGCGAACAGCAGGCCGAGGAAGTCGTCGACCCCGGTGACGCTGCCGAGGGTGGAGCGCGGGTTGCGGTTCAGCCGGCGCTGGTCCACCGCCAGGGTCGCGCCCAGTCCGGAGATCCGATCGACCTGCGGGCGGTTTCTGGGCGAGATGAACTGGCGGAAGAACGGCGAGACGCCGTTCAGATACCTCAGCTGGGCCTCGGCGTGCACCGTGTCGATGGCGAGCGAGGTCTTCCCGCTGCCGCTGACACCGGTGAAGGCGACGATCCTGTTTTTGGGGAAAGTGACGCTGACGTTCCGCAGGTTGTGGGTCCTGGCCCCGACGACCGTGATCACGTCGCCGTCGGGGGTGCCGTCCCTGTGGCTCACCGGTGCTCCTTCGGAGGTCGATCGCGGACGGACTCGGACGCGCGGAGCCGGGGAACGTCACCGAGGAGTGGTGCGGGGCGGCGGCCGGAGTCACGGACCACCCTAGACGATATTTTTGGGGTTGCTGCAAATTTGCAGCAACCCCATGTTTGTTGTGAAGGTCCGGAGGGTCAGGCGGGCATCCAGTCCTTCCACACGATCTTGTTCGCCTCGATCCACTTGCGGGCCGCCTGGTCGGCGCTCAGGCCGCCGGTCATGTCGTCCGCGACCGCGTTCTGCTGGTCGTTCGTCCACGTGAAGTTGCGCACCAGCTCGTAGGCTCTGCCGCCGGTGTCGGCGAACCTTCTGCTCACGATCTTGTCGAGCAGGTAGGGCGGGTAGTCGCAGGCGACCTTCGCGGCGTCGGCGTCGCAGCCGATCGCGTAGGGAGGGAGGTTGATCTTCGCCAGCTTGATCTGGGTGAACAGCCACTGCGGTTCGTAGAAATACATCAGCAGTGGCGTGCGGTTCCGGGTGGCCAGTTTGGCTGCCTTTATCAGGGCTTTCTCGCTGCCCGCGTAGACGACCTTGTAGTCGAGCCCGAGATTGCGGACCAGCGCCTCGTCGTTGGTGACGTAGGAGGCGTCCCCGTCGAGGAGTTGGCCGAAATTACCTGATTTATCGGTCTTAAATAGGTGGGCGTACTTGTTGAGCTTCCGCCAGTCAGTGATGTCCGGGTACCGGTCGGCCATCCACTGCGGGACATACCACCCGATCACCCCTTTGTTTCCGTTTCTTCCGGCCGAGACGGCGACCTTCTTCTCCTCGATGTAGGTCTTCTTCTCGGCCTCGCGGCCCCAGTTCTCGACGATGACGTCCACCGTGCCCTTTTCGAGCCCCTCCCACGATTCGGCCTCGTTGAGCTCCACCCTCCGCACCTCGTAGCCGAGCTCCTGTTCCAGGAGCCGGCCGAGGACGGCCGCGCTGGCCTCGTAGCCCGCCCACCCGTTGATGGCGATCTTCACGGTGCCGCCGGTCGGCGGGGGCGCCTCCCGCTCACCGCCGCACGCGGTGAGCAGGAGGAGCGCCGTGACGACCCCGGCGAGTTGTCTTCTCACGGAATCGGCCGATCGTTTACTTGGGGATCCAGGGGGCCCAGACGGCCGGGTTGGCCTCGACCCACTTCCTGGCCGCGTCCTCGGGGCTCAGCCCGTCGTTGGTGATGCCGTTGGCCACCGCGTTCTGCGCCTCGTTGGTCCAGGAGAAGTTCTTGACCAGCTCGTAGGCCTTGCCGCCGGTGTCGGCGAACCGTTTGCTCGCGATCTTGTCGAGATCCAGCTCGGCGTAGTCGCAGGCGACCTTCTTGGGGTCGGCGTCACAGCCGTCGGTGTGGGGTGGCAGGTTGACGCGGACCAGCTCGACCCGGTCGAACAGCCAGTGCGGGTCCCAGAAGTAGAAGAGCAGCGGCTTCCTCTGCCGCTGGGCCTGGGTGGCGGACTCGATCAGCGCCGCCTCGCTGCCGCCCACGACCACCTTGTAGTCCAGCTTCAGGTTCTTGATGATCGCCTCTTCGTTGCTGACGTAGGACGGGTCGCCGAAGAGAAGCTGACCCTTGCCGCCCGACTCCGAGGTCGTGAACAGGGCGGCGTACTTGTTCAGGTTCTTGTAGTCGGTGATGCCGGGATACTTCTCCGTCATCCACTTGGGGATGTACCAGCCGATGACGCCCTTGTTCCCGGTGGGGCCCGCCTCGACGGCGACCTTCTTCTCCTCGATGAAGGTCTTCTTCAGGTCGTCGTGGCCCCAGTTCTCCACGATGAGGTCGACGTCGCCGCTCTCGAACCCCTCCCAGGAGACCTGCTCGGCGAGCTCCTTCTTCTCGACCTTGTAGCCGAGCTCCTTCTCCAGCAGGTAGGAGAGCACCGCGGCGCTGGCCTCGTAGCCGGCCCACGGGTTGATGGCGATCCTCACGGTGCCGCCCGCGGCGGGCGTCGACGACCCGGCGGCGCCCGCGGACGTCCGCGCCGTGCCGGTGCCGGTCTCCACCTTGGCGCCACCGCAGCCCGCGGCGGCCAGTCCAAGTGTCAGGACACCGGCGAGCAGGCGGACCCTGCGTCCGATCCTCATGCGATCCTCTTCTTTCGGGGGGACTTTCGGGGGGAGGGGCACCCATCGGCGCCCTGTGTGATCCGGTCGAGCATGATCCCGAGCAGCACCGTGGCGACCCCGGCGGCGAAGCCCATGCCGAAGTCGGTGTGCTGGGAGAATCCGGAGACGACGTCGTAGCCCAGGCCGCCCGCGCCGACCAGCCCGCCGACCACGACCATGGCGAGCGTCATGACGATGCCCTGGTTGGCGGCGAGCAGGATCGCCCGGCGGGCCATCGGCAGCCGCACCTTCCACAGCAGCTGCCGGTCGGTGGAGCCGCAGGAGCGCGCGGCCTCCACGGCGACCGGGGACACGTTCCTGATCCCGTCCTCCACCAGCCGGACGACCGGCGGCACCGCGTAGATCACCGAGGCGAAGATCGCGGTGAACCGGGTCGCGCCGAACAGCGCCAGCGCGGGCAGCAGGTAGACGAAGGCGGGCATGGTCTGCGCGGTGTCGAGCAGCGGCCGTTGCACGGCGGCGAACCGGGGGGAGCGGGCCGCCGCGACGCCGAGCGCGAGCCCGGCGACCAGGGCCGGCACCACCCCGGCCAGCACGGTGGTGAGCGTCTCCATGGTGTGCTGCCAGAGCCCGAGCAGGGCCGTGGCGAGCAGGCAGCCCACCGCGGCGGCCGCGGGGCGCGCGCCCGCGGCCCGCCACCCGGCCGCGAGCACGACCGCCGCGACCAGCCACCAGGGGGCGGTGGTGAGCACGGTCTGCAGGGGGTTGAGGAGCGCTTCGGTGACGCCGTTCCTGATCGCCTCGGTGGCGCCGTACCAGGAGAACTTGGCCCAGTTCACCGCCTCGTTCACCGGTCCGGCGAAGCGGAGCACCCACTCCCGGGGGAACTCGGCGGGCAGGAAGCGGGCCGCGATCCCGGTGACCACGAGGATCGCCGCGGGGACGGAGAGCCGGAGCAGGGTGGAGAAGGCGTCGGACGGCACCGGCTCGCGCGCCGCGGCGGCCATGGTGATCCGGTCCAGCACGACGGCCATCACCACGATGGCGATGCCCGCCGGGAGCATGACGCCCACGTCGGCGCGGGAGAGCCCGCGGATGATGTCCGAGCCCAGCCCCGGTGCGGCGATCAGCGCCGCGATCACCACCATGGACAGCGCCATCATGACGGTCTGGTTGATCGCCAGCGCGATCGTGGCCCGTGCCATCGGGAGGTGGACCTTGCGCAGCGTCTGCCGGCGGGTGGCGCCGAGCGAGGCGGAGGCCTCGACGGCGGCAGGGGAGACCTGCTCGACGGCCAGCGCGGTGATCCTGATCGCCGGAGGGATCGAGTAGATCATCGTGGCGACCGCGGCCGACGCGGGCCCGATCTGGAAGAACAGCACCATCGGCGCCAGGTAGGCGAACGTCGGCATGATCTGCATGACGTCGAGGACCGGGGTGAGCAGGCGGCGCAGCCGTACCGAACGGCCCGCGGCCACGCCCAGCGGCAGGCCGATCAGCAGCGAGAGCAGGACCGCCGCGAGCACGAGCGCGAGCGTGTCGACGCTCGCCTCCCACAGTCCCAGCACCCCGAACGAGCCGGTTCCCAGCACGGCGACCAGCGCGATCCGCCAGCCGCCCGCCAGCTGGCCCAGCGCGCCCGCGGTCCCGATCAGCCCCGCCCAGCCGAGGCCGTCCAGCGCCAGGTGGAGGACGTCGTAGAGCCCGCCGACGGACAGCCGCACGTAGTTGACGAAGAACAGGAAGACCGGGCTCTCGTTGCGGTTGGCGTCCACCCAGTCCCGCACGTCGTTGACGGCCCCGAACTGTGCGGCGTCGTCGTCGTGGGGCAGCGGCGCGGTGCCCCGGAAGAGCAGATAGGCGGCCACGGCCACGGCCGCGCCGGCGAGCGGCGCCAGCCAGGGCGGCAGCGGCCCGCGGGAGCGGCGGGCGGGCGGGGCCGCCTGGGCGGGGGAGAGCGCGGCGGGTGGCGAGGTCATGCTCCGGCCGCCGGCCGGTGGGAGCCCGGTACGGCCGGCGCCGGGCCGCCGGCCATGGCCCCGAGGATGTCGAGGCGGTCGACCACGCCGATCAGCTCCCCGTCCCGCATGACGCGGATCGGCCGGGCCGACTCCATGGCGGCCGGCACCGCGTCGCGGATGACGGTGGAGGCCGCGAGCGCGGGGCCGTCGAGGTGGTCCTCCCGCAGCGGGGGACGGCAGATCCAGCGCAGCGAGAGCACCTCGCCTCTGGGCACGTCCCTGACGAAGTCGGCCACGTAGTCGTCGGCGGGGGCACCGACCAGCTCCTCGGGGGTGCCGAGCTGGACGATCGAGCCCGCCCGCATGATCGCGATGCGCTCGCCGAGCTTGAGCGCCTCGGACAGGTCGTGGGTGATGAACAGCATGGTCTTGCCGACCTCGCGGTGCAGGCGGACGACCTCCGCCTGCATGTCCCGGCGGATCAGCGGGTCCAGCGCGCTGAACGGCTCGTCGAACAGGAGCACCTCGGGATCCACGGCCAGTGCCCGGGCCAGGCCGACGCGCTGCTGCATGCCGCCGGAGAGCTGGTCGGGGCGGGCGTCGTCGGAGCCCTCCAGGCCGACCATGGAGAGGATCTCCCGGGCCCGCCGGTACCGTCGCGCCCGGGGCACGCCCTGCACCTCCAGCCCGTAGGCGACGTTGTCGAGGACCCTGCGGTGCGGCAGGAGGCCGAAGTGCTGGAAGACCATGCTGACCCGGTGCCTGCGCAGGTCCCTGAGCTGGGCGGGGGAGGCGGCCCGCACGTCCTGGCCGGCGATCGAGATCTCTCCGGCGGTCGGCTCGACCAGCCGGGTCAGGCAGCGGACCAGGGTGGACTTGCCACTCCCGGACAGGCCCATCACGACGAACACCTCGCCGGGCCGTACCGAGAAGCCGACGTCCCTGACGGCGGCGACGCAGCCGGTCCTGTCGCGGAGCGCGACCGGGTCGAGCAGCGCGTCGGGGCCGCCGAGAACGCGCTCCGCCCGGGGGCCGAAGATCTTCCACAGCCCGCGGACCTCGATCGCGGCACCGGCGGTTGGGGCCACTGTCTCCTCCAAAGCTCGACGCCCGGATTCGGGTGGCTACGGACGTAAGGAGTCAAGATATGGGGGAAATATCATGAATCACAATCATGTGATCTTCTGCGGACTGCCGAGTTATCGCCTGTCCGCCATTCTGGAACGGTGCAAACGGCCATATAGGCACGAGAAATACTTAATAAGAGTATTTGGGTGTCCGTAATTGGGGTTCCAGCCTGGAATGGAGCTCCAGATTCCATCCCTGCTGCCTCATAAGTAATCATTTGTGGAGCTGTGTTCGATTGGCCCCATAGGTTGAGATGTGCTCGAATTACCGGGAACCAAGGGAAATTCGGCCAGCGGGTTCGTCCACCGAGAGGCAGCGTTCGGTGAGTGCACACAACATCGAGGGTGCGGGGAGCGGGTTGCGCCTGCGGAACTGGCGGGTGCGCTCCAGACTGGTCGCGCTCATCCTGGTCCCCACCGCCGCGGCGGTGCTGCTCGGCGGCGTCCAGGTCTTCGCCTCCATGCGTGCCGCCGCCGACTACCAGCAGGTCAACGACCTGGCCAGGCTGTCGGACCACATCGGCGCGCTCACCCACGAGCTGGCCGAGGAGCGCGACCACACGGCCTGGTTCATCGCCCTCGGCCGCCCGGCGCGCGAGGCGGAGGCCGTACGCACCCGGATGAACGCGGTGGACGCCGCGGTGACACACGTCCGCGACAGCGGCACCCTGCTGCGGAAGGCGGTCACCGGCCGGACCAGGGACGAGGTCGACACCGTGATCACCCGGCTGGACGACCTCGGGCCGCTGCGGGACCAGGCGCTGAAATCGACGCTGCTGCCCGACGCCGCCATCGACGCCTACTCCCTGGTGATCGCCGACCTGCTCTCCCTCCACGACGAGCTCGGCAAGGGCAGCGCCGACGACGTGCTGTTCGGCCAGGCGCTGACCCTGGACGCGCTCGCCCGCGCCAAGGAGGCCGCCTCGCTCCAGCGGGCCCTGCTGGCGGTGGTACTGGTCGCCGGCCGGTTCGAGCAGGAGCAGATGGAGAGGTTCCTCGGCGCGCTCTCCTCCGAACGCAACGAGCGCAGGACCTTCGCCGCCGAGGCCGGAAGCGAGCGGCGCCGCCTCTTCGACGAGACCGTCAACGGCCGGACCGCCGACCGGGCCGAGTTCCTGCGGGAGCTGGTCCTGCTCCGCGCGGCCTCCGGGGCCTCGCTCAAGGGCCTGGACCTGGCCGAGGAGGACGACGCCAGGCAGTGGTACGACGCGGCGACCGTCACGATCGACCGGATGCGTGACGTCGAGCAGCGCCACGCCCAGGACATCGTCACCCGCAGCCAGGAACTCGGCGGCGCCGAGCAGAGCCGCGCCCTGCTGGTCGCCGGATCGGTCGCCGGCCTCCTGCTGGTGGTGTTGCTGATCACCACCGGGGTGGCGCGCTCGCTGGTCAGGCCGTTGCGGCGGCTGCGCCGGGAGGCGCTGCGGGTCGCCGGAGAGCGGCTGCCCGCATACGTCCAGCAGGTCCGCGAGTCCCGCGACGGCGAGATCATCGCCGAGGTGCCGCCGATCGGGGTCATGTCCCGCGACGAGATCGGTGAGGTCGCCCGGGCGTTCGACGAGGTCCACCGGGAGGCCGTACGGCTGGCGGGCGAGGAGGCCAAGCTGCGCAACACGGTCAACGCGATGTTCGTCAACCTCTCCCGCCGGAGCCAGACGCTCGTGGAACGCCAGCTCACCCTGGTCGAGCGGCTGGAACGCGGGGAGCGCGACGACCAGCGCCTGGCCGACCTGTTCAAGCTCGACCACCTCGCCACCCGCATGCGCCGCAACAGCGAGAACCTGCTCGTCCTCGCCGGCCAGGAGGTGGCGCGGCGCTGGCGGCAGCCGGTCGAGCTGATGGACGTCGTCCGGGCCTCGCTGTCGGAGGTGGAGAACTACGACCGGGTGACGGTCCAGGTCCAGTCCGAGGCCGCCGTGGCGGGGCCCGCGGTGAGCGACGTGGTGCACCTGCTCGCCGAGCTGGTGGAGAACGCGGTCTCGTTCTCGCCGAAGGACAGCAGGGTCGTGGTCTCCAGCAGCCGGATCGACGGAGGCGGCGTGATGATCTCGGTGACCGACCAGGGCATCGGCATGGTGCAGGAGGAGCTGTCGCAGGCGAACTGGCGCCTGGCCCACCCCCAGGCCGCCGACGCCTCGGTCGCCCGCCGCATGGGCCTGTTCGTGGTCGGCCGCCTCGCGCTCAAACACGGCATCCGCGTCCAGCTCCGCCCCCAGGGCACCGGCCTGACCGCCATGGTCCTTCTACCGGAAGGGCTCCTGGCCTCCCTGCCCGCCTCGCCCCAGCCGGCCGTGCCGCTCCAGCCCGCGATGCCCGCCCCGGCGGGGACCGGGGGGGTCCGCGGCACCCTTCCTGGCGGCGCCCGTCGCGCCGGACGCGGTGGCCGTGCCGCCGCAGGCCAGAGCTCGATGGGCGACCGGGCCGAACGTGTGGAACCCACCCGCGCGCACGCATCCCGTGCCGCCGGAGGAGGGCCGGTCCCTCCAGTCGCCGTCCCGCCAGCCCGGAGGCCGCCCGGACCTGCCGGACGCCGACGTCACCGGGTCGCTGCCCAGGATGGAGATCTCGGCCCTGGACCAGGAGGAGGACTTCCTGCCGATCTTCGCCTCGGTGGAGTCGGGCTGGTTCCGCGTCGTCACCCCCGCTCCCGCCGACGGGGCAGGGCAGCCCGGCGAGCACCCTCCCGCCGAGGCCGCCGACCCCGCCGAGCCCGCTCCCGCCGAGCCCGCGGTCTGGTCGTCCCCCGCCGACACCGGCTGGCAGGCCGCCCAGGCCGCGAGCGTGCCCGCGCTCGGCGGGACGACCACGTCGGGCCTGCCCAGACGGACCCCCAAGGCGAACCTGGTGCCCGGCTCGGTGAACCCGCTCCCCGGTCCGCCCCAGCCGCCGCAGCCGGCGGTCCCCATCTCGGCGGAGCGGGTCCGCAGCCGGATGTCGAGTTTCCAGCAGGGCGTGCGCAAGGCCCGCAACGAACTCCCGAAGAGGGAGAGCTGAGCTGTGCAGGACGGATTCGGGAGCGGCGGACAGGGGCCGGGAGACGGCTACGGCCCGTCGCGGGAGGAGTCCTCGGGGTACGGGGGGCCGTGGGGGGAGCCTCCCGGGTATGACGCGGGGCGGGGGCAGGCACCCGTGCACGGTGCGGGGCAGGGGGAGAGTCCCGGGTATGACGCGGGACGGGGGCGGACTCCCGGGTACGACGGCTCGCCGTACGGCGAGCCGCCCGAGGAGGAGAGCTCGCTGGTCCGGATGTACACCGTCACCGGTGGCCGGACCGCTCCGCGCACCCAGCTCGCCATGGAGGCCCTGGTCTCCTCCGCGACCTCCGCCCAGCTCGGCCTGTCCTACATCCGCGAATACCGGGTCATCAGCGAGCTCTGCCGCCAGATCCGGTCCGTCGCGGAGATCTCCGCCCTCCTCGGGGTCCCCCTCGGCGTGGCCCGCGTCCTGGTCTCGGACATGGAGGCCGAGGGGCTGGTCCGCGTCCACCATCCCCAGATCGACCAGGGTGGCCCCGGCCTTCACCTGCTGGAACGCGTCCTCAGCGGGCTGCACCGCCTGTGACGGCGGCGGCCGTACGGGCTCCGGGAGGGGCGGAGGTCAGCTCTGGGCCAGCCACCAGTGGGCGGCGACCAGCTCGGCCACCAGGGTCTCGGTGAGCAGGGCGACGTCGGCGTCGTCGTCGTGGAGGTAGCGGACGGAGGCCCTGGCGTCCGGCAGCTCGCCGCCGACGGTGAGCACGGTGGAGCCGCGCCGGCGGATCCAGTCCATGGCCTGCTCGTCGTAGCGGGAGCCGGGGAACATGACGGCGCGGTAGTCGAGGGTCTTGGTCAGGTAGACGTCCACGTGGGACCAGTCGCCGGTCTCGCAGGCGTCGGAGGCGCGGCGGGGCCCCTCCCGGAACATCAGGGCGGACTGCTCGGCCGAGGACAGCCGCTCGGCTGGGGCGATCGTGTAGACCCCGGCCGGGCCGTCGAGCAGGGTCATCGCCGGATCCAGCCACTGGCCCCGGCGCTCCAGCAGGTCGGCGGTGGCCTCGGCCGTACGGCGGAGCAGGCCGGGCACGTCCGCCCCGGCGCCGGACGCGCCGGTGAGGCGGTTCTGCAGGGCCATGAGCAGGCCGATGGTGTGCTGGAAGGTCCGGCAGGACACGCCGCCGCGCTCCTCGCCCGCGACCATCGGCACCACCAGGTCGGCGCCCTCGGTGATCGCCGAGCCGGGCCTGTTGGTCATCGCCAGGACAGGGGAGCGGCCGCGGTAGCGGGCGACCGCGTCGAGGGTCTCCCTGCTGCCACCGGTGGCAGAGACCGCGACGACCAGGGTGTCGGGGGTCGCCGGGTAGGAGACGGAGGCCGAGGCGTATTCGGCGACGGCGTCGACGCCCACGGAGCGCAGGCGCAGCGCGGCGACCCCGGCGGCATACCGGGAACTGCCCATGCCGAGGAAGAGCACCCGCCGGATCCCGGCCGGGAGCCCCTCGAACGGGTCGCCGGACTCCAGGGCGCTCGCCAGATCGGCCAGCGCGGCGGGCTTGGCCTCCAGATCGGCGAGGTACAGCTCGGGGTTCACTTTTTCTCCTTGGGTTCAGTTGGCCGGCGCCCGGATTCCGCCGGCCGGCACGGGGATCGATCGGACACCGGGTCCGGATCCGGCGGGGTCACGGTTGCCGGAGGACGGTCCTGCCGCCGGAGGACGGTCGTGTCACCGGTACCAGGACCGTAGGACGCCCATGGGGGCGTAACGCCAGCGGGGCAGGTGGCGGGCGGCGTAGATGAGCTCCCTGCACTCCTGCTCGATCTCGAATGGGCGCAGCAGGGAACGGTCCAGCAGGGAGGCGTGGCCGTGCTCGGCGAGGCGGGCGAGGTAGGCGGTCTCCAGCGCCTCGCGGGCGGCGACGGCCCACGCGGAGATCACGAGGGGGTGGGCGTCGCGGCGCTTCACGGCGACCTGGCCGACGTGTTCCAGGCTGGTGATGAGCTGGGCGAGGTCGCGGGCGGCGGGCTGGAAGGGGTCGGCGCCGGTGACCGTCGGATTGCCGTCGAAGTCGATCACCGCGTAGCCGTCCCGCCAGCGCAGCGTCTGGCCCACGTGCAGGTCGCCGTGGATGCGGATCAGCGGGGTGGCGTCCGCCCAGGCCAGGGGGGCCAGCTCGGCGCGGAGCGCGTCGGCGTGGGCCGCGAGCCAGTCGCCGTCCTCGCCGTCGGTCAGCGCGAGCGCCTCCTCCAGGGCCTCTCCGGCACGGACGGACCAGGCGGTCGTCCCGGTCTTCGGGACGGCGGGCGTCTGCCGTACGGGGTCGGGGAAGGTCGCGGACGGGGTGGCCATCGCGGCGTGCAGGTCGGCGGCCAGGACGCCCAGGTCGGCGGCGAACTCCGTGCCGCCGGAGACGGCCTCGTCCACGCACCACTCCCAGCCGTCCCTGGCGTCGGGAAGGTAGGCGGTGACCAGGGCGAGCAGCAGCTCGCCGTCGTCGCCGCGCCGGGAGACGGCCGCGTACGGCGTGGCGGTGGCGGTGAAGCCGACCGAGGTCAGGTGGGCGAACACGTCCGGGGTCGGCTGGGGGAGCGGCGCCGGTGGGGTGAGCCACTTGACGACCACGCTCTCGCCGACGACAACCGAGCGGTTGGTCTGGTCCACGTCGAAGCCGCGCTCGGTGGCCGGAAAGGGGCCGTCAGCCGGTAACAGTTGAACGTCGATTGAAAAACCTGGTGCCGACAGGTCTGGCAGCGGGTGGAAGTGGCGGACCGTGAACGGGCTGGAGGCATCGCAGCTCAGGGCCGCGACGAGCTCGCTGGTCCGCCCGTCGCCGGCGCGCGGCACGGTGTCGAGCCGATCCCATATTGAACGCTGATTCAACAAACAGACCAAACTTCCCAGGGGTGATGTCCGGCAAAGTCTTGCCCAAGTTATTCTTGGCTGCAACACTCCTGTTTCGGTCTGCCGTGTCCGTAACGGCCGGTCTACCCTAATTACACTTGAAATTTGAAGGAGTAGCGGTCGTGTCCCGTGCCCGGTACACCCGTCGTCTTCCGGCCGCCGCCCTGGTCGCCGGTCTCGCTCTCGCCGTTTCGGCCTGTGGCGGAGGGTCCACGGACACCGCCGCCGCGCCCGCCGCGAGCGCCTCGTCCGCCCAGCTCGACCCGAACATGGATCTGTCCAAGCAGAGCCTCACCATTTCGGTCTGGCCGGGTTACACCCCCGAAGACCTTCCCAAGCGGGTCAAGGACAAACTCAAGACCGAGCTCAAGGTCACCCTGCACGACACCAACGAGATCATCATGGGCAAGCTGACCACCGGGGCCGACACCGGTCTCGACGTCGCCTTCGTCTCCGGCCAGTACGCCCAGGCCCTCAACGAGGCCGGGCTGCTGGAGCCGATCCACCCCGAGCTCATCCCCAACCTGGCCAACCTCTACCCCGAGGCCAAGGAGCTCTCCTACGACAAGGGTAACGTCTTCTCCGTCCCCTACACCTGGGGCACCACCGGCATCTGCTACCGCAGCGACCTGGTGAAGACGCCGCCGACGAGCTGGAACGACATCCTCAACCCGCCGGCCGAGGCGAAGAAGAAGGTCACCATGATGACCACCGAGCGCTGGCTGGCCCTGCCCGCCGTCAAGGCGCTCGGCCTGTCGGTCAACACCAAGAGCGACGACGATCTGGCCAAGATCAAGGCGAAGCTGATCGAGGCCAAGCCCAACCTGCTCCGCTACGACGACGTCGACTTCGGCAAGCGCCTCATCAGCGGCGAGGCCGTGATGGTCGAGGCGTGGGACGGCTGGTGCCCGACCAGCGAGAAGAACATCGAGTTCGTGGTGCCGAAGGAGGGCAGCGACCTCTGGGTGGACACGATGGTCGTGCTGAAGTCCTCCAAGAACAAGGAAGCCGCGCACGCGTTCGTCAACTTCATCCTGGACCCGGAGATCCACGGCTGGGCCGCGCAGAACATCCTCTACAAGGTCCCGAACAAGGCCGCCATGGACGCCCTCCCCGCGGACCTCAAGGAGAAGAACAAGCCGCTCAACATGAGCCCGTCGCAGCTCCTCGCGGGCGAGTCCATCATCGACCTCGGCGAGGACTCCACCAAGTTCACCCGCCTGGCCACCGAGGTTCAGGCCGCGAAGTGACAAGCTCTACCGTCTCCGGCGCGACCGCGAAACAGCGGTCGCGCCGGTCGCGTGTGCTCGGACGGCTGGCCTTCCTCAGCCCCGGCCTGACCTACCTGATCGTCCTCATGCTGATCCCGCTGGCGCTGATCGTCAGCTACGCGTTCTTCCGCAGGGGACGGTTCGGCGGGGTCATCTATGAGCTGACCGGGGAGAACTTCACCCGGCTGATCGACCCCATCTACCTCGACGTCGTGCTCGACTCGCTGAAGCTGGCCACGGCCGCCACGCTGATCGCCCTGCTGGTCGGCTACCCCACGGCCTACCTGATCGCCCAGCTCCCCGCGAAGTGGAAGACGGTCGCGCTGATCGCGATCGTGATGCCCTTCTGGACGAACTTCCTGATCCGCATCTACGCCTGGATCGTTCTACTCAGCGGTCCCGGGCTGGTAAACACGGTTCTGGGCAAGCTCGGCCTGGGGCCGTTCGAGTTCCTCTACAACCAGGGCACGATCGTCACCGGTCTCGTCTACTCCTACCTGCCGCTCATGGTGCTCCCGCTGTACGCGGCGATCGAGAAGCTGGACCCGCAGCTCCGTGAGGCCTCGGCCAACCTCGGCGCCAGGCCCGCCCGCACGTTCGCCTCGGTGACGCTGCCGCTGACCCTGCCGGGCGTCATCACCGGCTGCATGTTCGTCTTCGTGCCGAGCTTCGGCAACTTCGTCATCCCCGAGCTGCTCGGCGGCGGACGCTCGATCATGGTCGGAAACCTGATCAGGGACCAGTTCCTCAAGGCGCGTGACTGGCCGTTCGGCTCCGCCCTCACACTGGCGCTGCTCGCCGTACTGATCGTCCTGCTGCTCCTGCAGGCATGGAGTGCCCGTCGTGCGTAAACCACGCCTGCTGTACGTCCCCTTCTGGGCGACCTACGTATTCCTGTACACACCCATCGTGGTGCTCGTCGTCATGTCGTTCAACGCCGGCAAGTCGCCCTACTCCTTCGACGGCCTCAGCCTGAAGTGGTACGACAAGCTGGCCGGCAACGCCACCGTCGCGGAGGGCCTGGTCAACACGCTGATCGTGGCCGCCGGATCCACGGTGCTGGCCACGGTGCTCGGCACCCTGCTGGCGGTGGGCCTGGCCCGCCACACCAAGTCGCGGCTGCTGGACGGGCTCGGCGTGCTGCCGGCCGTACTGCCGGACCTGGTGCTGGCCATCGGCCTGCTGGTGTTCTACGCCATGATCAAGATGACCCTCGGCCTGCACTCGGTGCTGCTGGCGCACACGGTGTTCGGCATGGCCTTCGTGACCGCGGTGGTCCGCACCCGGCTCACCCACAGCGACACCTCCCTGGAGGAGGCGTCCAGGGACCTCGGCGCGACCCCGCTCACCACGTTCGTCCGCGTCACGCTGCCCCAGCTCATGCCGGGCATCGCGGCGGGCGCCATGCTGGCGTTCACGCTCTCCATCGACGAGTTCGTGATCGCCTTCTTCACGGCGGCCCCGACCACGCCCACCCTGCCCATCGTCATTTACTCAATGGTCCGCTTCGGGGTCACCCCGGAGATCAACGCGCTGGCGACACTGCTGCTGGCCGTGAGCTTCACCGTGGTGATCGTGGCCCAGCGGATGACCCGACTGACGGAGTCGCTGTCCTAATGCTGCAGATCACAGGTGTCAGCCGCCGGTTCGGCGACGTCACGGCGCTGTCGGAGGTCTCCCTGGAGATCCGGCAGGGGGAGTTCTTCGCGCTGCTGGGCCCCAGCGGCTGCGGCAAGACCACCCTTCTGCGGATCCTGGCCGGGTTCGAGGCCCCCGACTCGGGCACCGTCACGCTCGACGGTGAGGACCTGCTCGGCCAGGCGGCGCACCGCCGCCCGGTCAACCTCATGTTCCAGTCCTACGCGCTGTTCCCGCACATGACCGTGGCGAAGAACGTCGCCTACGGCCTGGAGCGGGAGAAGCTGCCCAGGGCCGAGATCCGTGAGCGGGTCGAGGAGGTTCTGGAGAAGGTCGGCCTGGCCGCGATGGCCAAGCGCAAGCCGCAGCAGCTCTCCGGCGGCCAGCGCCAGCGCGTCGCGCTGGCCCGCGCGATCGTGAAGCGGCCGCGCCTGCTGCTGCTGGACGAGCCGCTGTCCGCGCTGGACAAGAAGGTGCGCGCGGAGATGCAGCTGGAGCTCAAGCGCCTCCAGAACGAGGTCGGCATCACCTTCGTCGTGGTCACCCACGACCAGGAGGAGGCCATGTCGCTGGCCGACCGGATCGCGGTCTTCAGCGCGGGCAAGGTGGAGCAGGTGGACGCGCCGGTGACGCTGTACGAGCGGCCGCGCACGCCGTTCGTGGCCGACTTCGTGGGCGCCAACAACCTCTTCGAGGGCACGGCGTGCGCGGACGGTCTGTCCAGCGACGGCCTCGGCGTCCTGCCCTGCCTGTCCGACCTGGAGGAGGGCACGTCCGCGCTGCTCGCCGTACGGCCGGAGCGGCTGAGACTGATCAGCCTCGGCCACGCGCCGGCGGAGGCGGAGAGCGCGGTGACCGCCGGTGAGGACGTCGCGGACGCCGAGGTCGAGACGGCCGGCGAGGACGCCGAGGGTTCCGAGAGCGTGTCAGCCGACGAGGACACCAAGGACACCGAGGACGTGGCCGCCGACGAGGGCGCCGAGGATTCCGAGCGTCCCGAGAGCACCGAGGCCACCGAGGACACCAAGGACGTGGCCGCCGACGAGGGCGCCGAGGGTTCCGAGGGTTCCGAGAGCGTGTCAGCCGCCGGGGACGCCGAGAGCGCTGTGGCCGGCGAGGATGCCGAGGACGCCGAGGACGTGTCAGCCGACGAGGACACCGAGGACGCCGATAGCGTGTCAGCCGCGGAGGACGCGGTGGACGCTGAGGCAGTGACGGCCGACGAGAGTGCCGAGGGCGCCGGGGCCGGCGAGGACGTCGAGAGCGGCGCTGCGGCCGGCGAGGACGCCGAGGATGTGGCGGGCGCCGAGGACGCCGGGGACACCGGGAGCGTGGTGGACGGCGGCGCCGTGGAAGCCGTGGATCCGGTGGCCGGGGAGGGCGTGCTGCGGGGAGAGGTCGCCGACGTCAGCTTCTACGGAGGCATCTCGCACATCTCCGTCCTCGTGGCCGGACGCCCGGTGCCGGTCCTGGTGGCCACGCAAGGTGCCACCCAGGTCCAGGCGGGATCCTCGGTCGCCCTCACCTGGGCGCCCGAGGACGGGGTGCTGATCCCTCAATGAGACGTCTTGAGCGGGTTGTTCGTGACGGTCCTGGCGTAGGTCAGGATCAGCTCCGCCGCCTCCTGCGGGCCGATCACCGGGTGGCGGGCCGTTATGCGATAACCGTACGCATCCTCGAGCGCGACCAGGTTGCGCGCGATGAGCAGGGAGTCGCCGGACAGCGTGAAGGTCCCCAGCGCGGAGCCGGTCTCCAGGACGCTCTGGTACATGGAGACCTGGCGGTCGTAGAGCGTGGTGAGCAGGAGGGCGTACATCCTGTTGCGGGCGGCGGCGCCGCCGAGCTCGTTGAGCAGCCGCACGTCCGGGTCGTCCGGCCCGTGCGGCAGGCCCGAGCGGATGGTCACGACGAGCTTCTCGACGGGGTCGCGCATGCCGCTGATCCGCTTGAGACGCTGCTCGTAGAAACGTTCCATCCCGGCGTGGTGAGCGTCCACCAGCAGCTCGCCCAGGTTGGGGTAGTGGTAGAGGACGGCTCCGGAGGTCAGGCCGGCCTCCTCGGCGACGTGATTGAGGTGAACTCCCTCGGTGCCGTGCCGGATGATCGCCCGGTGTGCGGCTGCGATGAGATCCAGGCGACGATCCGCCCGCCTCTTGCGCGTCATAATTCCCCGCTCGTCGAAAACCACGCTCTGTGCCGGGGTCCATAGTGACCGCTTTCCGGCGCTTTAGCTAGATCTAAGAATTGAACCATTCTTCAAAGCCAGAATTCCCTCTCACTTGGAGGCATGATGTCTCTCACGATCCTGTTCATGCCGGAGAGCGCCTACGGGCCGACGAACAACTGCATCGGCATCGGTGACATTCTCCGCAAGCGCGGCCACCGCGTCGTCTTCGCAGCTGAAGCCTCCTGGAAGGGGAAATTGGAGGCTCTTGGATTCGAAGAGGATCTGGTGGATCTCGCGCCGCCGTCCGAAGAGGAGCAGGACCCCGGACAGTTCTGGAAGGACTTCATCCGGGACACCGCGCCGGAATATCGCAAGTCGACCTCGGCTCAGCTGGAGACGGTGACCAAGCCGATCTGGGAGGCGCTCGTCGACGGCGCGAAGTACTGCGAGCCTCAGCTGAAGGCGATTATCGAGCGCGTTCAGCCGGACGTGATCGTCGAGGACAATGTCATCACCTTCCCGGCGCTGCTCACGGCCGGTAAGCCGTTCGTCCGCATCGTCTCCTGCAACCCGCTGGAGGTGCGCGGCGAGGGCGTCGCCCCGGTCTTCTCCGGCCTGCCCGCCGACGACCGGTCCGAGTGGGACGCCTTCCGCGCCGAGTACGACCGGACCCACCGCGAGCTCTGGACCGCCTTCAACGAGTGGGTCGTCGCCCAGGGCGCCCGGCCGCTGCCCGAGCTGGACTTCATCCACGAGGGCGACCTGAACCTCTACGTCTTCCCGGAGATCGCCGACTACACCGACGCCCGGCCGCTGGACGGCTCCTGGCACCGCCTGGACTCCTCGGTCCGCGAGACCGACGGCGGCTTCGAGCTGCCCGCGTCGCTGGCCGACCGGGACGGCGCGCTGGTCTACTTCTCGCTCGGCTCGCTCGGCTCGGCGGACGTCTCGCTGATGCAGCGGGTCATCGACGTGCTCGGCACCACCCCGCACCGGTTCATCGTCTCCAAGGGCCCGCTGCACGAGGAGATCAAGCTCGCCGACAACATGTGGGGAGCCGAGTTCGTCCCGCAGACGAAGATCATCCCCATGGCGGACCTGGTGATCACGCACGGTGGCAACAACACCACCACCGAGGCGCTGCACTTCGGCAAGCCGATGATCCTGCTGCCCCTGTTCTGGGACCAGTACGACAACGCGCAGCGGATCCACGAGCTCGGCTACGGCGTCCGCCTGGCCACCTACACCTTCACCGACGAAGAGCTGACCGGCGCGCTGGACAGGCTGCTCGGCGACGCGGGGCTCCGTGAGCGCCTGGCCGCGGCCGGCGAGGAGATCCGCCGGCGTGACGGCCTGCGCAAGGCCGCCGACCTGATCGAGCAGGCCGGCGCCTGAAGGCTCTCAGCACCACCATCACAAGGGAAGTTCCATGGGCAAGTTGATCAACCCGGCAGACGGCGAACTCCTCAGGGACGTGCCGGACACCCCGGTCGCCGAGGTGGCGGCCGCCGTACGGCGGGCACGGGCGGCCTACGAGGAGTGGAGCAGGGCAACCCCGGCCGAGCGGGCCAAGGTGATGCTCCGCTTCGCCGACCTCGTCGAGGCCGACGCCGAGGAGCTCACCCGGCTGGAGGTCGCCGAGACGGGCAAGCCCGCCGCGGTGTTCCGTGACGGCGAGCTGCCGTTCGCGGCCGACAACCTCCGGTTCTTCGCCGGGGCGGCCCGCTCGCTGGACGGCACCGGGGCCGGGGTGCTCAGCTCCGGCTACACCTCGGTGCTGGTCCGCCGCCCGGTCGGTGTCGTCGGGTCGATCGCGCCGTGGAACTTCCCGCTCGTGATGGCCATCTGGAAGATCGGCCCCGCCCTCGCGGCGGGCAACGCGGTGGTCGTCAAGCCCGCCCCGCAGACGCCGGGCACCACGCTCCGGCTGGCCGAGCTGTTCGCCGGGGCGGGGGCGCCCGAGGGGCTGCTCCAGGTCGTCCTGGGCGACGCCGAGGTGGGCGAGGCCCTGGTCACCGACCCGGGTGTGGACATGGTGAGCGTCACCGGCTCCACCGAGACCGGCCGCGCCGTCATGCGCGGGGCCGCCGGCTCGCTGAAGCGGGTCCACCTGGAGCTCGGCGGCAAGGCCCCGGCGCTGGTCTTCGGCGACGCGGACCTGGCCGAGATGGCCAGGGGGGTGGCCATGGGCGCGACCTACAACACCGGTCAGGACTGCACGGCCGCCACCCGCGTCTACATCTCCCGCGAGGTGTACGGCGAGGCCGTCGACGCCCTTCATGCGACGCTGGAGAAGATCAAGGCGGGCGACCCCTGGGACGAGACGACCGACATCGGCCCGCTGATCTCCGCCGCGCACCGGACCCGCGTGCACGGTTTCGTCGAACGCGCCGCCGCCTCGGGCGCCTCGGTGCTCTGCGGCGGTGTCCCGCTCGACGGCCCCGGGTTCTACTACCCGCCCACGCTGATCGCCGGCGCCCGCCAGGACAGTGAGATCGTTCAGGGTGAGCTTTTCGGGCCGGTGCTGGTGGCTCTGCCGTTCGACGGTGAGGACGAGGCGGTACGGCTGGCCAACGACACTCCCTACGGCCTGGCCTCCTCGGTCTGGTCCAGCGACGTGGCCAGGGCGCTGCGTGTCTCGCACCGCCTCGACGTGGGCGTGACCTGGGTAAACGACCACCTGCCGATCGCCTCCGAGGCGCCGCACGGCGGGGTCAAGGGCAGTGGTTTCGGCAAGGACATGAGCCAGGAGGCCGTCCAGGAGTACTCCGTGACGCGCCATCTGATGATCAAACACCAGGCCCCCGAGGCCAGAGATTCCTTCCGGCCCGCCTGAAATTCTGGGGCGAATATCCCTTTTGTGGGGATTTGTCGACACTTACTCCATTCGAAGTGACATAAAGGATGTGCTCAAATTGCTTTCGCCGCATCCGCACCCGGCGAGGGGTTACGTAGGCCAGTGATGACACAAGACCGCCGGAGCCACCGTGCCTCAGGGGCGGGCAGCCGACTCCTGCCATCGAACTGGCGCGTGCGTCCCCGTCTGGTCGCGCTGATCCTGCTCCCCACCGCGGCGGCAGTGGTGCTGTCCGGGCTCCAGCTCACCAGCTCGCTGGCCAGCGCCGGGGAGTACCGCAAGATGACCGAGGTCGCCTCGCTCGTCGAGCAGCTCGGCACCCTCTCCCACGAGATGGCCGAGGAACGCGACCTCACCGCCTGGTACATCGCCGACAGGCGCCGCCCGGCACGCCTCACCAGGGTCAAGCAGCAGCGCGAAGTGGTCAACCAGGCCAGCGCGCAGGTGCAGAAGTCGATCGAGAGCCTCGACCGCGGGCAGGCGTCCCGGGTCCTCACCGAGACCGCCCAGGTGAACCGCTGGCTCAAGGGTCTGCCCGGTCTGCGCAGGCCGATGGAGGGAAGCGTGCTTCCCCGCGCGGCCCTCAGCATCTACTCGCGGATGATCACCGACTTCATCACCCTCCACGACGACCTCGGCCGCAGCGGCGGCGACGAGCGCCTGATCGGTGACGCGCTCGCGCTGGGCGCGCTGACGCGGGCCAAGGAGCAGGTCGCCGTCCAGCGAGGCATCCTGCTCGTCGGCCTGCAGGAGCGCAAGTTCGACTTCGACGACCCCGCTCAGTTCCTGGGTGCCCACCAGAGCCAGCTCAGCGAGGTGGCGGCTTTCCGCGCGACCGCGGCCTCCGGCGACATCAAGCGCTTCGACGAGGCGGTCAGCGGGGAGAAGATCGACCGGGCCGACTCCATCACGGCTCTGGTCCGATCCCGCATGCGCGAGTTCAAGCCGCTGCCCGTCAGGGGGCTCAACAACTGGTTCAGCTCCTCCACGGCGACGGTGGACGGCATGCGGGCCGTCGAGCGCGGCCTGTCCGCCGCGGTCGTCGCCCGCAGCCAGGAGATGGAGAGCAACGAGCAGCGCAGCGCCATCATCTCCGGTGCCGCGATCCTCGTCCTGCTGATCCTGATCCTGCTGATCACCGCCTGGGTGGCCGGAACGCTGGTCCGCCCGCTGCGCAGGCTGCGCAGCGAGGCGCTTGAAGTGGCCGACACCCGGCTGCCCGAGACCGTCCGCGTGCTGCGGGAGTCCGGGGACCTGGCCCCCAACGTCGAGGTGCCCTCCATCGGAGTGGTCTCCCGGGACGAGATCGGGGAAGTGGCCCGGGCCTTCGACGAGGTCCACCGCGAGGCCATCCGGCTGGCGGGCGACGAGGCCCGGCTGCGGAACAACGTCAACGCGATGTTCGTCAACCTCTCCCGGCGCACCCAGTCGCTCGTGGAGCGCCAGATCGACCTCATCGACGACCTGGAGCAGGGCGAGCAGGACGACAGCCGGCTGGCCAGCCTCTTCAAGCTGGACCACCTGGCCACCCGCATGCGCCGTAACTCCGAGAACCTCCTGGTCCTCGCCGGCCAGGAGCAGAGCCGCCGGTGGAGTGAGCCGGTCCCGCTGAGCGACGTCGTGCGCGCCTCGCTGTCGGAGGTCGAGAACTACGAGCGGGTGTCCCTCCGGGTGGAGTCCGGCACCTCGATCATCGGTTCGGCCGTCAACGACATCGTCCACCTGATCGCCGAGCTGGTCGAGAACGCCATCTTCTTCTCGCCGCAGGACACCAAGATCACGGTGAGCAGCAACGGCAACGAGACGGGCGCCATCATCCTGGCGGTCACCGACGCCGGCATCGGCATGAGCGAGGAGGAACTGGCCGAGGCCAACCGCCGGCTGGCCGAGCCTCCCGCGGTGGACCTGTCGGTCTCCCGCCGGATGGGCCTGTTCGTGGTCGGCCGCCTGGCCATGCGCCACGGCATCCGGGTCCAGCTCCGCCGTCCGGAGGCCGGCGGCCTGAGCGCCGTCGTCCTGCTCCCCGTGCAGGTGGTGGCCCAGTCCGCGCTGCCGGAGATGGCCATGGCCGGGCAGGGCATGTCCCAGCCGTCGTTCGGCAGCATGTCGAACCCGGACCCGTTCGGGGCCGGGCCGAACCCGAACCCGTTCGGCCTCGCCCCCGGGCGGGGAGCCGCCAACCGGCCGCCCGCGGCCCCGGACTTCTCCGCCCCGCCGCCCCCGGCGACGGCCGACCTCTGGTCGGCGCCGGTGGTGTCCGCCTCCGCGGTGGAGGACCTGTGGTCGTCGCCGTTCACGTCGGTCTCGTCGCCGCCCCCCGCCGCGCCGCCCGCCCCGGCCGCGCAGCCGTCGTTCCCGCCGTCCTGGCCGGAGGTCCCGCCGGTCGACCCGTGGACGCCGCAGCGGCAGGACACGCGGCAGGAGATGGTGGAGAGCACCCAGAACCTGCCCGCGGTCGAGGTGTCGGCGACGGAGCCGGAGCCGGAGGAGTTCCTGCCGATCTTCGCGGCGGTGGGGTCCGACTGGTTCCGCAGCAGCGCCTCCACCGAGCTCGCGCCCGAGTCCGAGCCCGAGGCCCCGTCCGAGCCCGAGCCCACGGCCAGGCCCCGGCCGCTGGAGCAGCCGCTCCAGCCGGTCCAGGAGGCCCAGCCGTTGCCGGTGCGGCAGCCCAGGCAGAGCCAGCCGCCCGTCGAGAGGCAGCCGTGGAGCACTCCCGCCGACCAGGGCTGGGCCGCCGCCGAGGTGGCCAAGAAGCCCGTGGAGGGGGGCACGACCGGAGCCGGTCTGCCCAAGCGGGTGCCCAAGGCGAACCTCGTCCCCGGATCCGCCTCCGCGGCGCCGGCGACGCCGCCGCCCCCGATGCCCCCGATCTCGGCGGAGCGGGTGCGCAGTCGTCTGTCCAGTTTCCAGCAAGGCGTACGGCAGGGCCGCGCTGAGATGAACGAGCGGTCCAACGCCGTCGAGGGAGAGAAGCAGTGAACCACCAACTCAGTCAGGCCGCCCGCGGCTTCAATTGGCTGATCACCGAGTTCGTCAAGGAGATGCCCGGAGTCGCCCACGCGGTGATCGTCTCCGCGGACGGTCTTCCACTGGCCTACTCGCAGGGCTTCCCGAAGGACCGCGCCGACCAGCTCGCCGCGATCACGGCCGGCCTGATCAGCCTGACCCAGGGGGCCTCCCGGGTCTTCGAGGGTGGTCCCGTCGCCCAGACCGTGATCGAGATGCAGCGGGGCCTTCTGCTGACGATGTCGATCAGCGACGGTTCCGCGCTCGCCGTACTGGCCTCGCCGGACTGCGACATGGGTCTGGTGGCCTACCAGATGACACTGCTGGCTGAGCGTGCCGGACAGGCGCTCACGCCTGCGCTCCGGGCCGAGCTGCAGTCGGCTCAGCGATAGGGGGGTGATATGGACGCACCAGGTTGGCGTGGACCGGGGGAGGAAACCCCGAACACGTCTCAGGCCAAGAGCGGGCGAGATCGTCTGATTCGCCCGTACGCTGTGACCGGGGGAAGGACCGCCCCTCGGATGCAGCTCGCACTCGAGGCGCTGGTCTCCTCGGCGACATTCGTGAGCGTGGATACGGGCACGCTCTCTACGGAGTATCAGGCGATCATCTCGTTGTCCCAGCAAGTGCGTTCGGTGGCGGAGCTCTCAGCCCTGCTGCGCATGCCGCTGGGCGTGACCCGGGTCCTGATCGCGGACATGGCGGCCGAGGGCCTGGTGCAGATCCACCAGCCGTCACTGGATGCCGGAAAGCCGGATCTCAACTTGCTTGAAAGGGTGCTCAGTGGGCTTCGCAGGCTCTGACGCCGGAATGACGTCGACGAAGATCGTTGTCGCCGGAGGATTCGGTGTCGGCAAGACGACCTTCGTCGGCGCGGTCTCCGAGATCATGCCGCTGACCACGGAAGCGGTGATGACAGAGGCCAGTGCGGAGGTCGACGACCTCTCGCACATCCCGACCAAGCGGACCACCACGGTGGCCATGGACTTCGGCCGGGTTTCGCTGGACCGGGACCTGATCCTGTACCTGTTCGGTACGCCGGGTCAGCACCGGTTCTGGTTCATGTGGGACGACCTCGTGAAGGGCGCGATCGGCGCGATCGTGCTGGTCGACACCCGGCGGCTGGCCGACAGCTTCCCGGCGATCGACTACTTCGAGGAGGCCGGACTGCCTTTCGTCGTGGCCCTCAACGGCTTCGGCGGCTCGCACATCCACGGTGAGGAGGAGGTGCGGGAGGCTCTGACGATCTCCCCGCACATCCCCGTCGTCCGGACCGACGCCCGGTCCCGCGACGCCGTGAAGTCGACCCTGATCACGTTGGTCGAGCACGTCCTCACCCTCCGGGTCTGAGGCCGTGGCGTGGGTCTCATCCCCAACAGGTGAGCCCCACGCCATGGCCACCGCCCCTGCCGCCGGCACGCGGCCCCGGAACGGCTCCGCAGGGGGCGGCCGGATCAGGCGGCGGCCGGGTGCCAGGCGAGCACGCGCCGCTCCACCCGGAGGAACGCCGTGTTCAGGCCGTAGCCGAGCAGCCCGATCAGGGTGATCGCCGCCCACATCGACGGGATGTCCAGCTCGCTCTGGGCGACCAGCATCCGGTAGCCGATGCCCTCGGTGCTGCCGACCAGCTCCGAGACGATCATCATGATCAGGGCGAGCGAGACGCTGAGCCGCAGGCCCGCGAATATCTTCGGGGCCGCCGCCGGGAGAACGACCAGCAGCAGCCGCCGGCCCCGGTTCACCCCGAAGACCTGGGCGGTCTCCAGATATCCGCGGTCCACGTAGCGGGCGCCGTCCGCCGAGTTGATCAGCACCGGCCACGTGACGCCGAACACGATGGCGGCCACCTGCATCGGGGACCCCACGCCGAACAGCAGCAGGAAGATCGGCAGCAGCGTGGGCGGGGGGATGGACCGGCCGAGCTGGATCAGCGGGCCGACATACTCCGACAGGCGGGCCGAGCGGCCGACGGCCACCCCGGCGACGATCCCGACCAGGCACGCCGTACTCCAGCCGAGCAGCAGCCTGCCCAGGCTGGGCAGCACGTCGCCGAGCGCCTCGTCGGTCAGGAAGAGGCGGGCGGCCGGTCCGGAGAACCACATCTCGTGCAGCCGGGCCGCGATCGCCGAGGGCGGCGGGAAGTAGACCGCCCGAGCCCACCGGGTCAGCAGCTCCCAGCCTGCGAGCGCGACGGGCACGCTCCACCATCGGGCCGGCAGGCCTCTCACCGGACCTCCCCGGCCCCGGCGCGACGCCAGCCGAACAGCCGGTGCTCGGCCGTGACCAGCAGGGTATTGGCGGTCAGGCCGATGACACCGGTCCACAGCACGGCGGCGAGCATCGTGTCCCGCTGGTTCCCGGCCGCGGCGTCGCCGAGGAAGGTGCCGATCCCGGCGCCTCCCGCGACCAGTTCCACGCTCACCGCCACGATCAGGGCGACCGAGGCCGCGATCCGCACGCCGGTGACGACGAACGGGGCCGCGCTGGGCAGCGAGACCCGGACCACGACGGCCAGGGGGCCGAAGCCGAAGCTCCGCAGGGTGTCCTTGGCCACCGGGTCCACCTCCCGCAGGCCGTACATCGTGTTGATCAGCAGTGGCCAGGCCGCGGTGAACACGATGAGCGCGACCTTGGCCTGGGTGCCGTCGGTGAACAGGAACAGGGCGAGCGGGATCAGCGCCACCGACGGGATCGGCCGGAGGAACTCGATCAGCGGGCGCAGCGCGCTCTCCACCGTGGGCACCGTGCCCAGCAGCAACCCGGCGGGTACGGCGACCGCCACCGCGATCAGCAGCCCGCAGCCGCAGGCCAGGAGGGTGTGGCCCGCGTCGGCCAGGAAGTCCGGGTCGATCGCCAGCCGGGCCACGCCGGCCACCACGGTGGAGGCGAGCGGCAGCAGCAGCGGATCGATCAGCCCGGTGCGTCCGAGCGTCTCCAGTACGGCCAGGCACACCGCGACGCCGGCGACGCCGCGGCGGGTCCTGCGCAGGCTCAACGGTCAGGTCCCTGGGAGGGCGGGCGGCTCGTCATCCGGATGCGGGCCCTCACCCCGCCACGAGGGCGGTGGCGTCGATCCGGGTCCTGGTCAGCCCGAACTCGGACATCAGGTCGGCCACCCGCTGGATCCGGGCGGCGTCGAGTGAGGTGCTGAACGTGGCCAGGGTCATCGCGGCCGCCACGTCGGCCGGGATCTTGGTGAAGGACGGGATCACCCTGTCGATCTCGGAGCGGTCGGCGGCGGCCAGCTTCTGGGCCCTGCCCAGGGCGCGCTGGAAGGCGGCGGCGGTCTTCGGGTTCCTGGCCGTCCAGTCGGCGCTCGCCGCCCAGCCGTCCAGCGGCAGTCCCTCGGTGGGGCCGGTGAGGGTGTCCACCAGCACGCGGGCCGACAGGTCCTTCTTGGCGGCCGAGATGTAGGGCTCGGTCGTCCAGGCCGCGTCGACGCGGCCCGCGCGCAGCGCCGCGAGCTGCTCGGCGAAGGGCACCGGCACGAAGCTCACGTCCGCGGGGGTGAGCCCGGCGGCTTTCAGATGGGCGCTGGTGGCCACCTCGCCCAGTGCCTTGACCACGTTCACCGCGATCTTCTTGCCCCTGAGGTCGCCGATCTCCTTCAGCGGCGAGTCGCCGGTGACCAGCACGCCGTTGACGCCCGGCGCGCCCTGCTGGGACTCCACCAGCATCTTGAGCTTGGCCACCCCGGAGTCCTGGATGGTGATCAGGGAGACGTAGCTGGTCAGGAAGGTGTCGATGCCGCCGTTGAGGATCTTCGGCATGACGGCCTGGGGCGCCTGGATGGTCTCCGTCCTGACGGTCAGCCCCTCCTCCTTGAAGAAGCCCTTCTCGATCGCGATGAACAGCGGCGCCGCCGAGGGGACGGGCACCACACCCACGGTGATCTCCGTCTTCTCCGGCCCGTCGCCGGCCGAGGGCCGGGCGGCGCCGCCGTCCACGCCCCCGCAGGCGCTGAGCGCCAGCGCGGCCACCAGCCCGGCCAGACAGGCACGTCTGACTCCCATGAACTCTCCTTTGGACGGGTGCTGCATTTCATGAGCGGAATCGGAACGGGCCGATGCGCCTAATAGATCACCCGTCCCGGCGGCTTTTGAAGCGACAGTGACTCTAGCGGAGGGAATTCGACTCGGCCATGGCGATTCCATCGGGCGGCTCCAGTGGAAAACCATCCGAAATCAACTATTAAGACGATACATAAATTCATGATTCATGATCTTGAATGGAGGCCGGTCCGACGGAATGGCGGCCGGGGGGCGGCGACGCATGCGCGTATTGACGGTCGAAGGAGGAATCGGCGCTCTCGCCACCGCGCTCGGCCCGAACGCCGCGAGAATCGAATGCGTGGTCGCCGAGCCGGCCGTGGAATTGCGCCAGGAGCCGGTGACGCGGGCTCTCCGAAACGCCGAAGGCCGGTGACGCGGATCTCCACGTCACCGGCCTTCCGCCCGGGTCAGATCGGCAGTGCCTCGACGATGCTCGACCCGCCCGGCAGCTCCACCCGGCGGCTCAGCCGGAAACCGGCCTTGCCCAGCAGCTCGCCGTACTCGGAGGCGCTGCGCTCCATGCCCTCGCCGAACAGGGCGAGCATCCGCATGTCCACGTCCTTGCTGATGTGGGCGCTGTCGTCGTCCGGCACGACGAACTCGACCAGGAGCACCCGGCCGTCGTCCGCGATGACGTCCCGGATGTTGCGCAGGATCCGCACGGCGTCCTCGTCGGACCAGTTGTGGATCACGCTGCCCAGCAGGTAGGCGTCCGCCCCGGCGGGCACCGAGGCGAAGAAGTCCCCGCTGACGCATTTGCACCGATCTTCAAGACCGGCCTCGGCGAAGAACTCCCGTGACCCCGGGACCACCTGTTCCAGGTCGAACAGGATTCCTCGCATGTCTGAATGGGCCTTCAGGACGGCGGCCAGGATGTGCCCCTTGCCGCCGGCCACGTCCACCAGGGTGCGCACGCCGGAGAAGTCGTAGCGGGAGGCCACGGCGTCCGCGAACGGCAGGGCCCTGGCCACCATGTAGTCGTCGAACAGGCGCCCGGCCCCGGGGTTGTCGCCGAGGTAGCCGTAGAGGGGCCCGTGCCGCTCGACGAAGGCCGACCTGCCGGTCCGCACGGTCTGGGCGACCGTGCCCATGCCGTACCAGAAGCCCTCCTCGGCGATCATCCGTACGGCGGACCGCAGCGAGTCGGGCACGTCGCCGCGGAGCGTGGCGCCCGCCTCGGTCAGCTCGTAGGTCCCGGCCGCCGCCGTCGCCACCATGCCCATGGCGGCGAGCTGGCGGAGCACCCGGCCGAGCGCCGCCGGGTCCGCCCCGCATCGGACCGCGAGCTCCTCGACGCTCAGCGGCCCGTCCTTCAGGTGATCGGCGCAGCCCAGCTCGGCCATGGTGGCCAGGGCGGCGAAGCGGGAGACCCCGCCGATCGCATCCCAGACCGGTGCCTGTGGGTCGCTCATTGGCAGTCCTCTCTTACTGGTCTTACTGGGGGGCGGAGGCCGGTTGGCTCCGCATGCCGCGGACCAGGCGGCCGACCTCGGCGCGCAGGTGCACGAAGTCGGGGTGCTCCCGCGTGGTGATCTGGTCGCGCGGTCCGGGCAGGTCCACGCGGAGGTCGCCCACGATCCCGGCCGGGGCCTTGGACAGGACCACGACGCGGTCGCCGACGTAGACGCTCTCGTCGATGTCGTGGGTGATGAGCACGATGGTCATGTTGTGGAGGCCGCGGACCTGCAGGGTGAGGTCCTCCAGCTCCTCGCGGGTCTGGGCGTCCACCGACCCGAAGGGCTCGTCCATCAGCAGCAGGGCGGGGCGGTAGGCGAGGGCGCGGGCGATGGAGACCCGCTGCTGCATGCCTCCGGACAGCTGCCACGGGTATTTGGCCGCGGCCCCCTCCAGGCCGACCTGCTCCAGCGCCTCCAGCGCCGCCTCCCGGCGCCGCTTCTTGTCCATTCCCTTGCGGCGCAGGGGGAGGGAGACGTTGTCGGCCACCGACATCCAGGGGAACAGGGAGCGGCTGTAGTCCTGGAAGACCACGGCCAGGTTGTCCGGTGTCTGCTCGACGGGAGAGCCGTTGAGCACCACCTGGCCGCCGGTGGGCCGCAGGAGCCCGGCGATGGAGCGCAGCAGGGTCGACTTGCCGCACCCCGAGGGGCCGACGATGCACACCAGCTCGCCCTCGGCGACCGACAGGTCGATGCCGCCCAGCGCATTGTGCGCGCTCGGTCCGCTGCCGTAGGTGTGGGTCAGGTTGGAGATCTCAAGCACAGCAGGTCCTCAGGTCGTCTGCTTGGCGGTCCGGTGCCAGGACAGGACGCGTCGTTCGGCCGCGAGGAACGCCGAGTTGAGCACATATCCCAGGACACCGAGTACCACGATGGTCCCCCACACGCCGGGGAGGTCGTAAGACCTCTGGGCGTCCAGGAGCTGGAAGCCGATCCCGTCGGTGCTGCCCACCAGCTCGGAGATGACCATCAGGATCAACGCCAGGGACAGGCTGACCCGCAGACCGGCGAAGATCTTCGGCATCGCCGCGGGGAGGACGAGCAGGAACAGCCGCTGCTTGAGCGACAGCCCGAAGACCCTGGCGGTGTCCACGTACTGGCGGTCGATGTGCCGGGCCCCTTCGGCCGCGTTGATCAGCACCGGCCAGATGATGCCGAACACGATCACGTTGATCTGCATCTGCGGGCCGATGGCGAACAGCGCCATGAAGAACGGCAGCAGCATGGGCGGGGGGATGGCGCGGGCGAACTGCACGAGCGGGTCCACGAACCGGAAGTACAGCGGCCGGCGGCCCAGAACGAGCCCGACGGCGGTCCCGATCACTCCGGCCAGCACCCATCCGGCCAGCAGCCGGCCGATGCTCGCCGGGATGTTCTCCAGCGCCGCGTCGGTGAGCCACAGCCGCTCGGCCGGGCCGGTCAGCCACATCTCGTACATGCTCGCGGCGATCGTCGTCGGCGGCGGGAAGGAGAGATTCTCCGCGGCGCGGGTGACGAGCTCCCAGACCACCAGCACCACCGGCACCGCCCACAGGCGGCCGGCGGCGCGCAGGACGCGGTTCATCAGACCACCTCGGTCCGGGCGGTGTGCCAGCGGAAGATCCGCCGTTCCGCCAGCACGAACAGGCTGTCGGTGACCAGGCCGATGACTCCGGCCCAGATGGCGGTGGCGATGATGTACACCATCGCGTCGGGGCTGCCGCCCACCTCGATGAGGAAGACGCCGATGCCGTCGGAGCCTCCGGCGAGCAGCTCCACGCTGATCGCCACGATGAGCGCGATCGCCGAGGCCAGCCGTACGCCGGTGGCGACGAACGGCGCGGTGCTCGGCAGCGACACCCGCCACAGCACGGACAGCGGGCCGAACCCGAAGCTGCGCAGCGTCTCCTTGGCGAGCGGATCGACGTCCTTGAGCCCGTACAGCGTGTTCATCAGGACCGGCCAGGTGGCGGCGTAGACGATCAGCGTGATCTTCATGTCGAACCTGTCGGAGAACAGGGCGAGCGCCAGCGGGATCAGCGCCAGCGACGGGATCGGGCGGAGGAACTCCAGGACGGGCCGGAGTGCGGTCTCCGCACGCGGCAGGGTGCCGAGCACGAACCCGGCGGGTACGGCGATCATGACGGTGAGCAGGAGCCCCAGCGCCCAGGCGCCGAGGGTCGAGACGACGTCGAGGAGGAAGTCCGCGTCGGTCGCGAGCTCGGCCGCGCGGCCGAGCACCGTCGAGGCCAGCGGAAACACGATCGGGCTGATCAGCCCGGTCCGGCCGGTTGCCTCCAGGACACAGAACAGCCCTGCGGCGCCGAGGGCGCCGCAGAGCGGTTTGCTGTCGAGCAGGCGCCGTCCGATCACCCGGAGTTTCCGAGGAGGAGGGACTTGGCCTCGATCTTGCTCTTCAGCAGGCCCTGCTCGAGCATCAGGTCGGCCACCCGCTGCAGGCGGGTGGCGTCAAGGCTGGTGGGGAAGGTGCCGAGCGTGATGACGGCGGCGGTGGCCGCGTCGATCCCCTTGGTGTAGGTCGGCAGGATCTCCTCGACGGCCTTGCGGTCGGCGGCGGAGATCTTCTGGGCCTCGGCGACCGCGCGCTGGAAGGCGGCGACGGTCTTGGGGTTCTTGGCGGCGAAGTCCTCGGTGACGATCACGCCGGCGATGGGGAAGTCGGCGGTCGAGTCGACCATGGTGTCGGCGAGCTTCTGGGCGCCGATGTTCTTCTGGACCGCGGTCAGGTGCGGCTCGGTCATCCAGGCCGCGTCGACCACGCCCTGCTCCAGCTTGCCGGCCATGTCGGGGAAGGGGAACTCCAGGAACTCGACGTCCTTGTCGGTCAGTCCGTGCGTCTTGAGCACGGAGGTCACCGACAGGGTGCCGATGTTCCTGAGGCTGTTGACCGCGATCTTCTTGCCCTTCAGGTCGGCCGGGGTCTTGATCGAGGAGTCCTTGGCCACCATGAGGTTGAAGGAGTTCGGGGTCGCCTGGTAGAGGTCAGAGATGATCTTCGGCTTGTTGCCGGCCGCCGTGGCCAGGAAGGTGGAGACGTAGTTGGTCTGCGTGGCGTCGAGGGAGCCGCCGAACAGGGACTGCTGCGCCTGGGCGCCACCCTGGACCACCTGGATGTCGACCGTCAGGCCCTCTTTCTGGAAGAAGCCCCTCTTGTTGGCGATGTAGAGCGCGGCCGAGTCGGGGATGGGCAGCGCGCCAATCGTGATCTTGGTCTTCTCAAGCCCGCTCGCGTTGGCGGTGTCGGTCTTGGCGTCCGAACCACCACAGGCGCTCAGGGTCAGCACGGCGGCGAGCCCTGCGACGACCGCCCGGCCCGCAAGTCTGAACCTCATGGGGTCTCCTTAGCTGCGTTTGACCGCCCCGGCCGGAACTCGCTGGAAGCTACTGGAAGCTAGCGGGCGACATGGAGATGTCCCGGGAGGCACGTGATCAAGGGGGGTATGCCGACCGCGGATCAGAGTAGCGGAGTAGATCGCCCAAATTACAAATATCGGCCTAAAGGGCCAAAAGGGTCATAATCGGACTTTCTTGCCCTGTGCCCGTGAATCGCGATGGCTGGGATTTGTCTAGTCGTCGCAGTCAAGGGTGTCAAGAAAGGTATTTCATCGCTTTGTGAAAATTCGCACGTTCGGTCGGAGAGTGACTGTCCGGTTACGCGCCATGTGTGCCGGTTGCGCATAAAACGCGAGTTATGTGCTGTTGGCTGAACTCATCCGGCTGTGCTCCAATAACCCCTACCCCATGGATGCGTCGGCGTCACTTGCACATCATTTGCGTGACGCGATCCCCTCCAAGCAGACGATCCGAGGAGAGGCAGCGGAGGCCAGTGAGGACAGCGTCAATCCCCAGCGAACGCGAATCCGGGGCGGCATCCCCCCCGGCGTTCGACGCCCAGGGGGTGCCGCCGGAAGGCGGCCAGGCTCCGGACCTCGACGGTCGTGGACCCGAGACGAACGGCAGCAAGCTCGCGCTCAAGAACTGGCGCGTGCGGACGCGGCTGATCGCGCTCATCGTCATCCCCACCGCCGCCGCGATCATCCTGGGCGGCCTGCGGGTGACCACGTCGATCAGCACCGCCGCCGAATACGAGCGGGTGCGGACCAGCGCCGAGCTGGTCGCCGAGCTGAGCGACCTGGCGCACAACCTGGAGGCCGAGCGCGACCTGTCGGCCCGGTTCGTCGCCCAGGGCCGCGGCAGCACCGGCAAGGCCAGGCTGCAGGAGCAGTACCGGGCCGTCGACCAGGTGGCCAAGAAGGCCAGGGACCGCATCGACCTCATCATCGGCAGCAATGCCGACGAGGGCTTCGGCGAGCGGGGCAAGACCGAGCTCGCCCAGATGCGCAGCCGCATCGACGAGCTTGACAGCGTCCGCAAGACCGCGGTCGGCACCCAGCTCCCCGCCCAGCCCACGATCGCCATGTACTCCCGGACGATCGCCGACCTGCTGGCCCTGCACGACGAGATCATCCAGGGTGTCGCCGACCAGGAGCTCGCCGGCAGCGCGACCGCGTTCGGCGCGCTGTCCAGGGCCAAGGAACAGGCCTCCAGGGAACGGGCGAACCTCGCTATCGCCCTCGCCGACAGGACCTTCACCTCCGAAGGCCTGAACGCCATGCTGGCCGCCCGCGCGCAGCGCGACAGCGAGCTCGCGGCCTTCCGCTCCGACGCCTCGGTCACCCAGCGCCAGCTCTACGACGACACCGTGAGCAGCCAGAAGAAGGACCGCGCGGAGTCCATGCGCGCCCGCGCCCTCGTGCTGGCCGTCGAGGGCGCACCGCTCGTCCGCATCGACGTCTCCAGGACCGGCGCCGGCGACCAGACGACCTGGTTCGACGCCTCCTCCGACACCATCGAGCGGATGCGTGCGGTGGAGAAGCGGATCGCCGACACCCTGATCACGCAGAGCCGCGTCCTCCAGGAGTCCGAGCAGCAGGGCGCGCTGATCGCCGGTGGGCTGAGCGTGCTGCTGCTCATCCTCGTCCTCGTCATCACCGCGATCATGGCGCGGTCGCTGGTCAGGCCGCTGCGCACGCTGCGCACCGAGGCCCTGTCCATCGCCGGCCAGCGCCTCCCGGACACCGTGCAGAGCATGCGCGAGAGCGGCGAGGCCGCGGCCGAGGACATCGCCCCGATCGGGGTGGCCTCCGACGACGAGATCGGCCAGGTCGCCCGCGCCTTCGACGAGGTGCACCGCGAGGCCGTACGGCTGGCCGGCCAGGAGGCGACGCTGCGGAGCAACGTCAACGCGATGTTCGTCAACCTCTCCCGGCGCAGCCAGACCCTGGTCGAACGCCAGCTGTCCCTCATCGAGAGCCTGGAGCAGGGCGAGCAGGACGAGAGCCGTCTCGGCAGCCTGTTCCGCCTCGACCACCTGGCCACCCGCATGCGCCGCAACAGCGAGAACCTCCTGGTCCTCGCCGGCCAGGAGCCCGCGCGCCGGTGGAGCCAGCCGATCCCCCTGATCGACGTGGTCCGCGCCTCGCTCTCCGAGGTCGAGAACTACGAGCGGGTGGACCTGCGGCTCTCCGCCGGTGTGGCCGTGGTCGGCACCTCCGTCAACGACGTCGTGCACCTGATCGCCGAGCTGGTGGAGAACGCCATCTCCTTCTCCCCCCGGGAGACCAAGGTCGTCGTGTCCAGCAACCGCATCGACGGCGGCGGCGTGATGGTCTCGGTCACCGACATCGGCATCGGCATGACTCCCGAGGAGCTCGGGCAGGCGAACTGGCGGCTGGCCAACCCGCCGGTGGTGGACGTCTCGGTCTCCCGCCGCATGGGCCTGTTCGTGGTCGGCCGGCTGGCCCTGCGGCACGGCATCCGCGTGCAGCTCCGCCAGCAGGACAGCGGCGGCCTGACCGCCATGGTGCTGCTCCCCGAGGCCCTGCTCGCCGCCGCCGGCGCCCACCCGGGCGGCACGGCCGTGCCGCAGGGCGGCGACTGGGCCGGGTCGATGAGCCCCATGGACCGGGCGCCCGTGCTGGCCAGCCCCACCGCGCTCGACCCCGCGCAGCAGGCGTTCGCCTCGTTCGACGCCGCCCACCCCTTCACCTCCTTCGACATGGGGCAGCAGTTCGGCTCCTTCGACGCCGGGCAGTCCTCACCGGGCGGCGGCTACTTCGGCCAGGCGCCGGTCGACACCCCGTGGCCCGGCCACGTGCCGCCACCGGGAGCCGACTCCGGCTGGCCGAACACCTCCCAGACGGACACCGGCGTGTGGCCGAACGCGCCGATGCGCGGCGGCGACTCCGGGGCCTGGCCGAACCCGCCCGCCCGTGAAGGCGACTCCGGGATGTGGCCGAGCGCGCCGATGAGCGGCGGCGACTCCGGGATATGGCCCACCCCGCCCTCCCGCGAGGGCGACGGCGGAGCCTGGCCGAACCCGCCCGCCCGCGAGGGCGGGGCCGGGGGATGGCCGTCCACCGCCGACTCGGGGCCGTTCGAACGGCGCACCTTCGAGCCGGCCGACAGCACCGGTCCGCTGCCCGTGGTCCGCGACTCCTCGCCCATGGAAGAGGCGAAGGAGGAGTTCCTGCCGATCTTCGCCGCGGTCGAGTCCGACTGGTTCAGGAAGGTCGAACCCGCGGCGCCCGTCCAGGACCTGACCGAGGAGCTCAAGGACGCGGTCTCCCCCCAGCCCGCGCCCGCCTCCGACGCCTGGTCCTCGCCCGCGGACGCGGGCTGGCAGGCCGCCCAGGCGGCGAGCGAACCCTCGCTCGGCGGGATCACCGGTTCCGGGCTCCCCAAGCGGGTGCCCAAGGCGAACCTGGTGCCCGGTACGGCCGCACCCGACCCGGGTGCGGCCCCCCAGACCCCCGTACTCCGGCCGACCGTCTCCCCCGAGGCGGTGCGCAACAGGCTGGCGAGCTTCCAGCAGGGAGTACGGCAGGGCCGCGCGGCGGCCAGGGGCGAGGCCGGCGACGGGCAGCCGTATCCCGACTTCGGTCGGGACGTTGAAGGAAACAAGGAGGACCGGTGAGCGAGCTCATCATGGTCGCCAAGGAGGATGACACGTGCGCGAAATGAGCCAGGCCGCCCGGGGGGTCAATTGGCTGATCACCGACTTTGTGAACAACGTCCCAGGCGTGGCGCACACGGTCGTGGTGTCGGCGGACGGTCTGCCGTTGGCGTATTCCGACGGATTCCCCCGGGACCGGGCGGACCAGCTGGCGGCGGTCGCGGCCGGTCTGATCAGCCTGACCCAGGGGGCTTCCAGGGTATTCGAGGGCGGAGCGGTCACCCAGACGGTGGTGGAGATGCAGCGAGGGCTGCTCCTCATCATGTCGATCAGTGACGGCTCCTGCCTCGCCGTACTGGCCGCCGCCGACTGTGACATGGGTCTGGTGGCCTATCAGATGACCCTGCTTGTCGAACGAGCGGGGCAGGTGCTGACGCCGGCCGTCCGCGCCGAACTCCAGGCCTCCCACCCCAGGTGAGGACGATGATCCTAGGAGGATGCCGTGGCAGGCCGCGGCTGGGCTGGTGAAGGTGACCCGCTGGGCGGGTCGCCTTATCAGTCGATGGACGACCCCTATCGGCAACAGGGGGGTCCTTCACATCTCATGCAACCGGCACCGGCGGAGCAGAGCTCCCTGGTCCGGCCGTATGCCGTGACCGGGGGGCGGACCGCCCCCCGGACCCAGCTCGCCATGGAGGCACTCGTCTCCTCGGCGACGTCCGCACATCATGATCTATCCACCCGCACTCCGGAGTATCAGGCGATCAGCGCCCTGTGCCGGCAAGTGCGTTCGGTCGCTGAGATCTCTGCGATGCTCCGCATCCCGCTCGGCGTGACCCGGATCCTGGTCGCGGACATGGCGGCCGAGGGTCTGATCCAGCTGCATCAGCCGCAGCTGGACGCGGGCAAGCCGGATCTCAACCTGCTGGAAAGGGTGCTCAGTGGACTTCGCAGGCTCTAGCCGCGGCGGCGGCCTGACATCGACGAAGATCGTCGTCGCCGGTGGATTCGGTGTGGGTAAGACCACGTTCGTGGGGGCGGTGTCGGAGATCCTCCCCCTGACCACGGAGGCGGTGATGACCGACGCCAGCGCCGGCATCGACGACCTCGGTCTCACCCCGAACAAGACCACCACCACGGTCGCGATGGACTTCGGCCGTGTATCGCTGGACCGGGACCTGATCCTCTACCTGTTCGGCACGCCCGGCCAGCACCGGTTCTGGTTCATGTGGGACGACCTCGTGCGCGGCGCGATCGGCGCGATCGTGCTGGTCGACACCCGGCGGCTGGCCGACAGCTTCCCGGCGATCGACTACTTCGAGGAGGCCAAGCTCCCCTTCGTGGTCGCGGTCAACGGCTGGGACGGGACCTATCTGCACGGTGAGGAAGAGGTGCGGGAGGCGCTGACGCTGGCGCCGCACATCCCGATCTCACGGACCGACGCGCGCTCGCGCGACGCGGTGAAGGCCACGCTCATCACGCTGGTGGAGCACGCGCTGACCATGCGGATGGCCGTTCCCGGCTGGGGGCGCTGACCACGCGGGCAGGCGTTCCCGGGTGGGGGCGCCGACCGTCGGGGCGTTAGTCACGCCTCCCAACGGATAGGCTGGGGGGTCGAGTCGCAGACCTGTAGCGCAGAGGCTGGCCAATCACGTGTTCGAGACGCTTTCCGACCGGCTCACATCGGTCTTCTCCTCCCTCCGTTCCAAGGGTCGGCTGTCCGAGGCCGACATCGACGCGACCTGCCGCGAGATCCGCATCGCGCTGCTCGAGGCTGACGTCGCGCTGCCCGTGGTCAAGACGTTCGTCGCGCAGGTCAAGGAGCGCGCCCGCGGCGTCGAGGTCTCCCAGGCGCTGAACCCGGCGCAGCAGGTCGTCAAGATCGTCAACGACGAGCTGATCGAGATCCTCGGCGGCGAGACCCGGCGGCTCCGCTATGCGAAGAACCCGCCGACCGTCATCATGCTCGCGGGTCTCCAGGGTGCCGGCAAGACCACCCTGGCCGGCAAGCTCGCCCGCTGGCTGCGTGACCAGAACCACGCGCCCATGCTGGTCGCCGCCGACCTTCAGCGTCCCAACGCGGTCCAACAGCTCCAGGTCATGGCCGAGCGGGCGGGGGTCGCGGTCTACGCGCCCGAGCCCGGCAACGGCGTCGGCGACCCCATCGAGGTGGCACGCCAGTCGATCGACCACGCCAGGCGGCAGCAGCACGACATCGTCATCATCGACACCGCCGGCCGCCTGGGCATCGACCAGGAGCTGATGAAGCAGGCCGCGGACATCCGCGACGCGGTGTCGCCCGACGAGGTCCTGTTCGTCGTCGACGCCATGATCGGCCAGGACGCCGTCTCCACGGCCCAGGCCTTCATGGAGGGCGTCGGCTTCGACGGCGTCGTGCTCACCAAGCTCGACGGTGACGCCCGGGGTGGCGCGGCCCTGTCGGTCCGCCACATCACCGGCAAGCCGATCATGTTCGCGTCCACCGGTGAGAAGCTCGAGGACTTCGACGCCTTCCACCCGGACCGGATGGCCTCCCGCATCCTCGACATGGGTGACATCCTCACCCTGATCGAGCAGGCCCAGAAGACCTTCGACGAGCAGGAAGCCGCCAAGATGGCGGGCAAGCTCGCCTCGGGTGAGGGCTTCACGCTGGAGGACTTCCTCGAGCAGATGATGATGGTCCAGAAGATGGGCCCCATCAAGAACCTGCTCGGCATGATGCCCGGCATGGGGCAGATGCGCGAGCAGATCAACCAGGTCGACGACCGCGACCTGGACCGCATCGCCGCCATCATCCGCTCGATGACCCCGGGCGAGCGCCAGAACCCCAAGATGATCGACGGCTCTCGCCGGGCCCGCATCGCCAAGGGCTCCGGGGTGACGGTGACCGAGGTGAACGGCCTGGTCACCCGCTTCTTCGACGCGCAGAAGATGATGAAGAGGATGGCCGGCGGGATGGGCATCCCCGGCATGCCCGGCGGGCGCAAGGCGAACAAGGCCGCGCAGAAGAAGTCGGCCAAGGGGCGGCGGGTCAGCGGTGACCCGCGCAAGGCGGCGCTGGGCAAGGGTTCCTCCGGTCCGGCCGACGCCCCCGCGAGCACGGGAGGCGCTCTCGGCAACCTGGGAGCCGGTCAGCTCCCGCCCGGCCTTGAGCTGCCGCCGGGCTTCGACCCCTCGAAGTTCAAGTTTCCCGGGCAGAAGTGAGCGACGACAGGTTCCACGGGCGGGCCCGGTGGGTCTGGCTGGCCATCATGGTGGGCTTCATCGCCGTGGCGGCGCTGGAGCTGCTGGGAGTGCGGCCCGGATAGGGCGTGGAGAGCGGGGGTGGCGGACGGATCCGCCGCCCCCGCTCTGTCCTGTCCCGGTCACCCCTGCCCCGGTCACCCCGGCCCTGTTCCGTCGCCGGCGCCTCCGCGTCCTGTGAAGTCCCGCCGCCCGCCCTCCGCCTCGCGGGCTCCCTCCCGGGGGTCCGGTCATGCGGGGCCGCGGGCGGGAGCGGTCAGGCCGAAGGCCGTGAACAGTCGGCCGGTACGGCCAGCATGCCCAGCAGCGAGTCGGCGAACATCGGCGTGCCGTCCGGGCCGCCTGTGGTGGGCGGCGCTGAGGCAGGCGCCCCGGACGGGGTGGGGGCGGGCGCCGGGGACGGGGTGAGGCCCGGCTCCCGCCTCGCGGCGTCCGGGGCGCAGTCGACGCTGGCCCCGCCCAGGGTCACCTCGGCGAGCGGTCCGTCGTAGACGACGTCGCCCGAGGCGCCGACCATGCGCCCGCTGATGGCGAGGGTCATCCCGGCCTCGGCGGCCCGGGGCCCGCCTCCGGTGTGCGGGGAGGTCTTCCGGACGTCGGTTCTGACGACGGTCAGAACCGCAGTCGTCACCCCGGGATAGCCGAGCTGGACGCCCGTCGCCGGGATGCTCGTCGTCCCGGCCTCGACCGGCTGGCCCAGCACGGCCACGGAGCCGGGGGCGGCCACGACCGAGGAGCCCACCGGACCGGACGGCCGCCAGCTGACGCCGGTCCGCACCGTGCCGGTGACCAGCAACGGCAGGCCGGCCCGGGGGTTGAGCCTGAGGTGCCTGACCCTGAACCGGCCGCCGGCCTCCCACGAGACCGGTGCGGCGACCCTCGCCCGGAGCTGCCTGCCCGCCAGCGAGACGAAGGCCCGCACGCCGTCGGGATCGTCCCAGTCCCCGCCGTCCTCACCGCCCGAGGAGCCCATGGAGGCGCGGCCCCAGCTGCCGGTGAACGCCTCCTGCCCAAGGGCGGGGATGCCACGGATCTCCAGTTCGACACCTCTGACCAGGACGAACTCGCCCGTGGCGGCGGTCGCTCTCATGGCGAGCACGGCGCCCAGAACGGCGACGGAACCGGTCGCGGTCAACAGCAGGGACCTCAGGGTGGTTGCCACGGCGGCCAATTAGCGCAGCAGGGCGAGCCGCCCAGCACCTCGGACACACGGGGATTACCGAGATTTGCCCTCTGCGGGCCGTACGAGATGGAGGTTGTTTGGCCGGGCACTCCCATACGTCTGGCACAATGACATGTTGGAACATCGTGACCACGTGGGTGCCCTCTCACCCCCGCGTGCCACGCCTGTCCCTATGAACGGTCCTCTCCTCGTGCCCCACTCGATGAGACGCCGCTCGCCCACGCTCTAATGCAGGAGAGACCACACCAGTGGCAGTCAAGATCAAGCTCAAGCGGCTCGGCATGATCCGCAACCCGCAGTACCGCGTCGTCATCGCCGACAGCCGCACCAAGCGTGACGGCCGGGCGATCGAAGAGATCGGCCTGTACCACCCGAAGGAGAACCCCTCGCGCATCGAGATCGATGCCGAGCGGGCGGCCTACTGGCTGGGTGTCGGCGCGCAGCCGACCGAGCCCGTGCTGAAGCTCCTCAAGCTCACCGGTGACTGGCAGAAGTTCAAGGGCGAGCCGGCTCCGGCTCCGCTCAAGGTCGCCGAGCCCAAGGCCGACCGTCACGCCGCCTACGAGGCCGCGGCCAAGGAGGCGCTGTCCCTGGACGCCGCCGCCACCACGGCGAAGAAGTCGGCCAAGAAGCCCGTGAAGGCCGACGAGCCCGCCGCTGAGACCCCGGCTGAGCCGGTTGCGGAGGAGAAGCCGGAAGGCGAGGCCTGAGGTGCTCGAGGAGGCCCTCGAGCACCTGGTGAAGGGCATCGTCGAGCATCCCGACGAGGTCCAGGTTCACGCTCGCCGCATCCGCAGCGGGCGTGTGCTTGAGGTCCGGGTCCACCCCGAGGACCTGGGCAAGGTCATCGGCCGTGGTGGCCGCACGGCCAAGGCGTTGCGCACTGTCGTGAACGCCCTGGGCGACGGCAAATACGTTCGGGTCGATCTGCTCGACCTGAACGAGGCCCGCTAGCCGACACGAGATTCATCGAGTGAACGGGTCACCCACAGCTGTGGGTGACCCGTTTGCTTTCTGCCACACACGACTACTTTGGGAGGCGGGCGTGCAGCTTGTCATAGGCCGGATCGGCCGCCCGCACGGACTCCGCGGCGACGTGTCCGTGGAGGTGCGCACCGACGATCCGGAGCGGCGTTTCGCCCCCGGGACGGCCGTCGCCACCGACCCCGCGTCGGCCGGTCCGCTCGTCATCGAGTCCCGGCGCTGGCACTCCGGGGTCCTGCTGGTCAGGTTCGAGGGCGTCAACGACCGCAACCGTGCCGAGGACCTCCGCGGCACCACGCTCGTCATCGACTCGGCGGACATCCCGCCCTCCGACGACCCCGACGAGTTCTACGACCACCAGCTCATCGGCCTCGCCGTGCTCACCCCCGACGGCGAGCGGGTCGGGGAGGTCTCCGACGTCCTCCACCACGGTCAGGACCTGCTCGTCGTACGGCGGGGCGGCGCCGAGGTCTACGTGCCGTTCGTGAAGGCGCTGGTCCCCGTGGTCGACCTGGACAAGGGCGTCCTCGTCGTGGACGGGCCCGCCGGCCTGCTCGACCCGGACGAGATCGTCTGACATGCGCGTCGACGTCATCTCGATCTTCCCCGAATACTTCGCCCCGCTCGACGTCTCCCTCATCGGCAAGGCCCGTGAGCGCGGCATCCTCGACATCCACCTCCACCAGCTCCGCGACTGGGCCCACGACGTGCACCGCACGGTGGACGACACCCCCTACGGGGGCGGGCCCGGCATGGTCATGAAGCCGGAGCCGTGGGGTGAGGCGATCGACACCGTCCTCGCCGCCGACCCCGCCGCGCAGCCCAGGATCATCGTGCCGACCCCCAGCGGGGTGCCCTTCACCCAGAAGCTGGCCATGGAGTACGCCGCCGAGCCGTGGCTGCTGTTCACCCCGGCCCGCTACGAGGGCATCGACTCCCGGGTCATGGCCGAGTACGGCTCGCGCATGCGCGTGGACGAGGTCAGCGTCGGCGACTACGTGCTCGCCGGCGGAGAGGTGGCCGTGCTGGTGATGGTGGAGGCCGTCGGCCGGCTGCTGCCCGGCGTGCTCGGCAACGCCAACTCGGCCGTGGACGACTCGTTCGCCCCGGGGGCGATGGAGAACCTCCTGGAGGGGCCGGTCTACACCAAGCCGCCCGAGTGGCGGGGACACGAGGTTCCGGAGATCCTGCTCTCCGGGCACCACGGCAAGATCGCCCGGTGGCGGCGGGACGAGGCGCTCCGCCGTACCGCGAGGAACCGTCTCGAACTGCTGGCCGCACTCGATCCCGAGACGCTGGACAAGCACGACCGGAAGCTCCTGTCGGAGCTCGGCTTCCCCGCCTGACCGGGGCGGCCGCGGCGGGGGAGTCCCCGCCGTTCCCCGGCCCTTCGGACCGCTTCACCGGCCTGCTCTGACAGGTTGATTTCCGGTCGGTCGCGAAAATATGGCAGACTGAAGCGTTGCCGCCGACTGTCCTCTGGTTGGCGTGCGCTGTCGGGCAGATGGGCCTGACTCCCAAGACACCGTCCAATTCAGCACGCGTGTCCATCACGACGCCGCCCATCGCGGCCGGGTGGACCTCCGGGTGCTCGCGTAAATGAGGTACCACTGCCATGCACACGCTGATCACCGAGCTCGAGAAGGCCACGCTCCGCAGCGACGTCCCGGACTTCCGTCCCGGTGACACCCTCGAAGTTCACGTCCGCGTGATCGAGGGCACCCGCTCCCGTGTCCAGGTCTTCAAGGGCTTCGTCCTGCGTCGCCAGGGCAGTGGCGCCCGCGAGACCTTCACCGTCCGCAAGGTCAGCTACAGCGTCGGCGTCGAGCGGACCTTCCCGGTGCACAGCCCGGTCATCGAGAAGATCACCCTGGTGACCCGTGGCGACGTCCGCCGCGCCAAGCTCTACTACATGCGTGACCTGCGCGGCAAGGCCGCCCGTATCCGCGAGAAGCGCGAAGCCCGCTAGAGCCCCTCGCGTCATGCCGTCCTGGCCCGCCCCCTCCCCGGGTGCGGGCCAGTCGCGTGCAAGGAGGTTTGACCTCCTATGGGAAAGACGCATAGCCATGGTGACCCGGCAGGCAGCCGGTCGGTGCCGGCCATCATCTAGGCTCGTCAACGATGACTAGCGAAGACCGGGAGTACGGCGCAGCCTCGCGTCGACCTGTCGAGGACGAGGTGGACGTGGTCGCCGAAGACACCCAGAAGACCGCCACGGACGGCAAGGGCAAGAAGAAGGGCTCCTTCTGGAAAGAGCTCCCGGTCCTGGTCGTCGTGGCACTGGTCCTCGCGCTGATAATCAAGACCTTCGTGATCCAGGCGTTCTACATCCCGTCGGAGTCGATGGAGAACACCCTTCTGACGAACGACCGGGTCCTGGTGAACAAGCTCGTCTACCGGGTCCGTGACATCGAGCGCGGCGACGTCGTGGTCTTCTCCGGCGTCGACTCCTGGGACGGCGAGGTCCGGTTCGAGGAGCCGTCCAACCCGGTCTCCGCGTTCTTCCGCTGGATCGGCACCGCGTTCGGCGTGGTCCCCGGCGAGAAGGACTACATCAAGCGGGTCATCGGCGTCGCCGGCGACACCGTGAAGTGCTGTGACGCCCAGGGCCGGGTCACGGTCAACGGGGTCCCCCTCGACGAGAAGGGCTACCTCTATCCGGGTGACGAGCCGTCCGGTGAGCCCTTCGAGGTCAAGGTCCCGCAGGGCCGCCTGTGGGTCATGGGCGACCACCGTTCGGTCTCCCTCGACTCCCGCTCCCACAAGGGCGACCCGGGTAACGGCACGATCCCGGTGGACAAGGTGATCGGCCGTGCCTTCGTGATCGTGTGGCCGTTCTCCAGGGCGAAGATCCTCCCCATCCCCGACACCTTCCAGCAGCCCGCACTCAAGGCGGCCGTCGCCCTGACGGAGGCAACCCCGCTCGTCGGCGGTCTCGCGGGGGCCGTGCCGCTGGTGATGTGGCGTCGTCGCCGGAACTCAAGGCGGTAGCCGTACCTCATGACTGTGGAACCCGAGAGCAAGCCCGCGGACGCCGGGAACGAGAGCAAGCCCGCGGACGCCGGGAAAGGGAAGCCGTCCGGCAAGGGCGGCCTGCGCGAGACGATCACCCTGCTCGTCTCCGGCGTGGTGGTGGCGCTGCTGCTGCAGGCCTTCGTCTTCCCGACCTTCCGGATCCCGTCGGAGTCGATGGAGAACACCCTGCGGGAGGGCGACCGCGTGGTCGTCAACAAACTGCACGGCGAGACCGAGCGCGGAGACGTGGTGGTCTTCGAGGGCTGGCCGGGCGGTGACACCATCAAGCGGGTCATCGCGGTCGGCGGCGACACCGTGAAGTGCTGTGACGCCCAGAACCGGATCACCGTCAACGGGGTCCCGCTCGACGAGCGGGCCTACCTGCATCCCGACGACTTCGCCTCGGGCGACAAGTTCGAGAAGGTCGTGCCGGAGGGGCGGCTCTGGGTCATGGGCGACCACCGCTCGGCCTCCGGCGACTCGCGCAACCATCAGGAGATGGAGGGGGAGGGCACCGTCTCCGAGGACGACGTGATCGGCCGGGCCTTCGCGATCTACTGGCCGCTCTCCCGCGCGGGCGTCCTGTCGACGCCGGAGATGTTCGCCAAGCCGGAGATCTTCACCGGGGCGGGATCCAGGTCGGAATAGGGAGAGCTCCGCTGAGGTGAGATAGCGGTACCGAACGATCCGGATCGGGCGTACTCTCTGCTCATGGTCGCTATGTCTGCCGTGGTGCCATGACGGTTGCGTTTCGCCCCACGCCGAGCGTGGTCCGGCGGGATTCGGGACTGTACGGCTACGAGCGGGCTCTCGCGCGCCGCGGGCTGGGGCCCGTGGCCGGAGTCGACGAGGCCGGCCGGGGCGCCTGTGCCGGGCCGCTGGTGGTCGCCGCGGTCGTGCTCGGCCGCCGGATCGACGGTCTGAGTGACTCCAAGCTGCTCACCGCCGCCCGGCGTGAATCGCTCTACGAGCGGATCACCGCGACCGCGGGGGCGGTGAGCGTGGTGGTGATCGAGCCGGCCGAGATCGACGCGCGCGGCCTGCACAGATCCAACATCGAGGGAATGCGCAGGGCCGTCGCCCGGTTGTCCTGTGACCTCGGTTATGTGCTGACCGACGGGTTCCCCGTCCCGGGCCTGCCCGTGCCGTCACTCGGCGTCTGGAAGGGGGACCAGGTCGCGGCCTGCGTCGCGGCCGCCTCGATCGTGGCGAAGGTGACACGCGACAGGATGATGACCGCGCTCGGTGACCGTCATCCCGAGTACGGTTTCGCCGTGCACAAGGGGTATGGCACCGTGGGTCATCGCAGGGCACTCGAGACGTACGGCCCGTGTCCGGCCCACCGATTCTCGTTCGCGACGGTGGCGCGGTCCGGGCCGGGTGAGGTGATGAGTGAGAATGAAGTGGGGGCCGGTCTCGCCTGATCAGGCGGGCCGGGAAGGCGTGCGATCAGGAGGACCGGTATGAGCGCAGAGGATCTCGAGAAATACGAAACCGAGATGGAGCTGCAGCTTTACCGTGAGTACCGCGACGTCGTCGGGTTGTTCACCTACGTCGTCGAGACCGAGCGGCGCTTCTATCTGACCAACTCCGTCGACCTGGACGTCCGTACGGCCGAGAACGGTGACGTGTTCTTCGACGTGAAGATGCAGGACGCCTGGGTCTGGGACATGTACCGCCCGGCGAGGTTCGTGAAGAACGTCCGCGTCGTCACCTTCAAGGACGTCAACGTCGAGGAGCTGGCCAAGCCCGACCTGGAGATGCCCAAGGAGGGGTTCTCGAACTGAGGTGTTCTCCACAGCCGCGGGCCGTGCCTGAACGGATGTCCACAGAATCGGGTTCGGCCCTCTGAGGCCGGGGTGAGCTGAGCGAAGGTCGGGAACCGGAGGTGGTTCCATGGCCGCGAAGGACGAGCTCGGCAGGCACGGCGAACAGGTCGCCGTCGACTATCTGCTGGCGCACGGCATGCAGATCCTGGATCGCAACTGGCGATGCCCGGACGGTGAGATCGACGTGGTCGCCCGCGAGGGGCGGGCGCTCGTCGTGGTGGAGGTGAAGACCCGCTCCGGCCGCACCCACGGGACCGCCTTCGAGGCGGTGACCGTGGTGAAGCTCGCCCGCCTGCGCAGGCTCACGGGCAGATGGCTGGCCGAGCGGCGTGAGCGGTTCGACTCCGTCCGCATCGACGTCATCGCCCTGGAGCGGTTCGCCGGAGACCTCGTCATCCGCCACGAGCGGGGGGTGTGCTAGATGCCTCCCGGACTGTCCTGGATCATCCGCCCCGCCTGGGGGGTGGCGTGAGTGGCCGTCGCACGCACGCGCTGCATCGCGCTGGTCGGAGTGACCGGCCACCCCGTCGACGTCGAGGCCGACGTCGGCTCCGGAATGGCCGGCCTGCACCTCATCGGCATGCTGGACACCGCGCTGAGCGAGGCGCGCGACCGGGTCCGCTCGGCGGTGGTCAACAGCCGCTACGGGTGGCCCGACGCGCGGATCACCGTCAGCCTGTTCCCCGCCAGCCTGCCCAAACGCGGAAGCGTGTTCGACCTGGCGAAGAGCAAGCTAGGGCTCACTTAGAAGTACGAAGACGGGCCCGCCCGGTGCGCTAACACCGGAACGAGCCCTTGATCACCACCTGCGCTAACAGGAAGTAGATCCAGTGAGCAAGCGTACGACCCTCACCGTCGAGGGCGCCACTTCCCCCGTGAACCTGCGGACCCGTTCCACCGGCACCGTCCATGTGGCCACCGCCGACGGCCGCTCCCTCTGCCCGGCCCGTGTGGCTGCTGACGGCGTGGAGGTCGTCTCCGCGCCGGTCTCGTGCCGCTCCTGTCTGAAGCTCCAGCCGGTCAAGGTTGTCGAGCGCCAGGAACTCCCCGCCGCGCCGCCGGCCGACATCATCCGCCTGACCGGCGACCAGCTCGACGGCGTCGCCTGCATCCGCTGCAGCGCCACCGACGCCCCCATGGTTCCCGCGGGGACCGGTGAGCGTGGCCAGTTGTTCGAGTGTGCCGACCACGGCCGGGAGTACGGGGTGCGTGGCACCGTCGACCACGGCAACGGCCCCCAGATCCGCACCTACACCGGCACGGACGCCGTCGGCATGCTCGCCGAGCTGCGGGACGTGCAGCACCGGCAGGGCGGCGTGGTGGACGCGGTCGTCGTGTCCCGGCCTGCGGGCGGCGAGTGGGCGCCGGCCGCTCCTTCCTGCTCGGCGTGCCCAGCGTGGTGTCGAGCCGACCACGGCAACGGTGTCGACGTCGAGCACGAGGGGGAGCTCATCACCGTGGCGGCCCCTGAGGCGGCCGAGGGCGTCGAGGTGGTCGCCCGGCTCCTCCAGTTCCCCGGCGGGGCTCTTCGGCTCTCCCTGGGGCTGTACGAGGGCGTGGAGTGCGACGCCGAGACTGAGCTCTTCCTGACCGAGGCCGAGCGCCTCGTCGAACACCTTCAGACCCTCATCACGGCCGCCCGCGCGGGCGCCCGTTCCTGATAGCAGAACGGCCCCGGGCCGGTGCGCGAACACCGGTCCGGGGCCTGGACCCCATCCCCTGATCGAAGCAGGAGCGAGATCGTGGAACCGACCGTACCCAACCAGCCGCCCACCTGGCACCCGGCCTGCCACTTGCCGTGGTGCCGCAACGACCACGCCGCTACCCCCGTCCTGTCCGCGGACGTTGACGTGGTGCATACCGCGTTCGTCGCTGACTTCGACCTTGAGCGGAACGTGGTCGAGATCCGGTACATGCAGGCACAGGTGGCCGGCGCCCTGCAGACGCCCGTCCTGCGCGTCCTGTACGGCTCGACGTGGGCGGTCAACGACTCGCTCGACATTCCGTTGCCCGCGGCCGGGGCGCTCGGCGACATCCTCGCCCTGCTGACCGTGCAGACCTACGCGGAGTTCGGCGCGGCCCTGACGCACGGCTCGAAGGGGCCCGGCCAGGCGAAGGCGGTGACGTGGTGATCCGCTTCTTCACGACCGCCGTGGTTGTCCTGCTCGCCGCGGTCGCTGCGGTCGTCTCCTACCGGCACGCGCTCGAAGTCGTCACCGCGAACGGCGAGTCGGGCCTGACCGCGTACCTGGTGCCGTTGACGATCGACGGCGCGATCTTCGCCAGCTCCATGGTTCTGCTCGACGCGGCCCGCCGAGGTCTTCCTGTGCCCGCTCTGGCGCGGTGGACGCTCGGCCTGGGCATCCTGGCCACCCTCGCCGCGAACGTCGCGACAGGGTGGGCTCACGGCCCGGTCGGGGCGATCGTCGCGGCGTGGCCGGCCGTCGCCCTGGTGCTGTCGTATGAGCTGCTGATGGGGATGATCCGGCGCGGGAACGTACCCGCCCCGGTCGTCGACGAGCGGCTCGTCGAGGACGTCGAGCCGGGCGCCGTCGACGACTTCGAGCGTGAGGCCGACCGGCTGATCGCGTCGCTGTTCGGCGATGAGGTACGCGTACCTGCTGTACCTCTGCAGCTCATCGACTCGAACGGCTCGGCCGATCAGCGGGAAGCCGGCGGGGCGCCCGTCGACGAGCCGGGGGTCGAGGTACAGCCGCCCTATGTACCTGAGTCCGACGATCCGCTGTACCCGCTCGCCCTGTCCCACTTCCTCGCCGACGTGACCGAGGGGGAGGTGCCGAGCGTCCGAACGATCAAGACGCGGATGTCGGTCGGCACCGACCGGGCACGCAAGCTTCAGGCGTACCTCGGCCAGCTCGTCGAGGTCGCGGCGTGAGGCGCACTACCTGAACCGCTCGGCCCGGGGCCGGACAGTCGTGGGACTGCCCGGCCCCGGGTCATTCCGCCGGCCAGGAATCCCGCTCGGCGACGTAGGTTCCGCGGCCTTGGATCGTGACCGTCCATCCCTGCTTGCCGAGCGCCTGCATGGCTCGGCGCACGGTGCCGCGGCTGACGCCGTGCTCGTCCTGTAGGTGCGATTCGGAGGGGAGCACCTGGCGCGGTTTGAGCTCGCCGGCACGGATCCGCTGACGCAGGATCTCGGCGAGCTGCTCCCACAATGGCTCCGGGTTGAGCTGGTCGACCGTCATGGGTCACGCGTTACGGACAGGCTGAATGACCTGCGCATACGGTCCGTATTGCACAGGCTGTACGAGCTGTACGAGTAGGACGTACAGTCCTTCCTAGGTCGCACAACGTAACGGGCCGCCCCGACGCTGAGAACGTCGTGACGGCCCTTGATCGGACGATGGAGGTCCGAACCATGGCCCACGATAAGCCCGGCAGCAGCCGCGAAGCTACGCCCGCGCAGACACCCCCAGTCCGCTACTGGCCGGACGGCACACAGGTCACGTTGGACGTCGAGGCCGCGCTCACCCGGATCGTCGACACGGTCCGCAGAGTCCAGGCCAACCACCGCGAGTCAGCATGAGCCCGCAGGAGCTGGCCGTCGCCCTCGCCCGCCGCTGGAAGCTCGCCCGGGAAGACCTCGACCACGCGGCCGACGCCCTCGGCGTGGCCCGGGTGACCGACGAGGAGTGGGCGGAGATGAGCGAGCCGTGACCTCCGAGTACGACCGCCTTGCCGCCGCCGCACAGGCTGCGTTCGACGCCGGACAGCCGCAGGATTTCCAGCTCACCGGCAAGGCGCTACGGCTCGCCAAGGGCGACCAGGAACTAGTCGAAGCCGTCCGAATGCACTTCCTGGTGATGGCGTTCAATCGCCACCTCGAACCGCCGGGGCGCTTCGGCCGGCTGCACTGATCCTCCCGGCCGGCGCATCCCCGCGTCCGGCCGGGCAGCCCGCGCGTTGAACGCGGCGCGCGGGCTGACGGCCCTGCTCTTCTGAGGGGTGGAGCAGGGAACGGTGGCCCCGTCTCGTGAAGGGCGAGACGGGGCCACCACCATTTCAGGCGCTGCGTTGCCGAGTCGGTACGGGGATGACAGCGGGCTCTGCCGCGCCGTCCCATGAAACCAAGATCTCATGTGGGGTTGACCGGGCCAACGACCCCTCCATCACGAACTTCACCGAAGCTCCCGGCGGAATAACCGCATTTTCAGGAGCATTCGTCATCGTCCTGCTGGAGTTGTCCACGGTCACCCCAGTGGCGATCTCAGTCCCGGTGTTGCGTAACACATAGCCATGCCCGACGGACTTTGATAAATCCCAGTTCACCGTGGGCCGCATGTCCCGGAGTGCTTCGATCTCGGCAACCTGTTCGGCTGCGGTGGCGGACCGGGCGCCGGCCTCGGCGGAGCGTTCGGAGGCGTCAGCGGATCGCGCTGCCTCGTCGACTGCGCGCTTCGCGGCCTTGGCGGCCTCCCGCTGATACTTCAGCGAGACCAGCGAGACCCCAAGGGCGATGGTCGAGAATGCCAAGGCCACGATGATGCTGACCCATGCGGCGGTGTCTCCTGCGTCGACTTGCATGCCGACCTCCCTGTGAATCTAGAGATTGGGATTGGCGCGGCGAGGAGTCGGATTGGCTCTTTCGTATGGCAGCAGCTTCCTGATCCCGGCGAGTTCGTCCGTGACGTTCTCCAGCGCCTTCACGCCGTCGTGCATGTTCTTCACGGTGAGCTGCTCGGTGCCTTCGTAGATCCGGAGGTCGATCTTGTATGTCATCGTCTCGACCGGCCGGCCGCCCGGCCCTTCGCAGTCCACCGTCACGGTGTACTCCTTGGGCAGGTCGGAGTTCAGCCGCTTGTACCCGAAATCGAAGAGCAATTCGATACGGCGTCCCGGGGGCATGGCCGGGATCCCGTTCTTGAAGAGGAAGGACTCGGCCAGGACGAATATGCCCATGCCATCGGTGTCCATGAACCGCTCGATCTCCGGATCGAACTTGATCTGGACGTTCCTGGCCACGGTCGGCCCGATGTTCTCGATCACGATCAGGAATGCTTTGCTGACGAAGGCCGACGGCTGGATGTCGACGACGATGTACGGCTCTTGCTGCTCGCGGCGTACCTGTTGCTCCAGCTCTAGCTGACGCAGTGCGACGTCAAGCTGGTCCTTGCCGAGGGCGACCTGTTCATTGGCTGCGTCGGCGGACCTGCGAGCGTCGGCCGCCTGGCTCTCGGCCATCGCGGCCTGGGTTTTCGCTGCCCGCCAGGCCAGGATGGCCACGATCAGGGCAGCGAGCGCGATCAGGGCGGCGATGGCGGCCCAGTCGGGACCGCTTTCTACGGGGGGCATGGGCCATCCTTGCGTTCGGCGATGACTGCATTGCCGAACGTAAGCGCGAACACCTGTGCGATATTTCCGATTATCAACGAAATGACATGGAATGACTACTTACGGTTGCATGTCGCGCCGGTGCGTGCCATCTCTCATAGCCTCGAAGCGCTACCAGGTGCGTCGCGCATCTCGTCTACATGGGCGGGCCCGACCAGGTCCGCAGGCGTGGAGCCCTGCAAGGGCATGGCGAAACCGCCTCTCATGTCGATGGGGTTAGACGGCGCCGCGGAGGGAGTATTCGAACCCGAACTGGGCGCCGATCTTGTGGACGTCGGCCTCTTCGCGGATCACGGTGTTGTGCATGTGGACGGTCACGCCGCCCTGCGCCTGAGCAGCGCCGAACCCGCCGCCTCCGCCCATGGCGACACCCGCGGTTCCGGTAGCGACACCGTTGATGCCGATCTTCTGCTCGACCGCGGGGCCCTTTTTCTTCGCGAGGATGGCGCGGACTCCCGCATCCATGCTGGCCATAGGGCCACCGATGGCGTCGTTCGCCGCGGAGATGGCCTTGCCAATCACACCCTGCACGGCCTTGACCGCGCGCCCCTCGCCGGCCATCACGCCGTCGATCCAGCCCTGCACGGTGTCCTCGCCGATCTGGTGGAACACCCGGCTGGGGGAGTGGGAGTCGAGTGCGCCCTTGACGGCCTGGACCACGGTGTCGGCGAGGCCCCTGACCTGATTGACGAGCTCCTGTGCTTTGGCCTTGACGCCGTTGATCATTCCGTCGATCAGATCTCGTCCGGCTTGAAGCAGCCAGGTGCCGACGTCCGCGAAAACGTCCTTGATCTTTCCGGGGAGCTTCTGCACGTCCGCGACCAGCTCAGACACCTTCGACGTGATCGCCGAGACCAGCTTCTCCCACGCGGCCGACGCGTCGCTCTTGAGCTGCTCCCAAGTGGTGCCTGCGAGGTTGGAGATCGTGTTCAGGGCGGTGGTAATGGTGTCTTCGACCAGTCCCCACAGGCTGTTCCAGACCTCTCCTATGCCCTCCTTCAGGGAGTCAAAGTCGCCTGTGAGAATCCCCTTGAAGATCTTAACGAGGCCGGAGACGGTGCCCCAGAACCCGTTCCAGATGTTGAGGAACGTGTCGACGAGGAAGGTGACGCTGGTGATGATCGTGTCGCCATATTCGTTCCACAGCTCCTTGATCCAAGTCAGAGCGGTGTCGACGATTTCGGAGATGGAGCCGAATCCCTCTTGGAATTTGGCCGTCCACCCGTCGATGGTCTCCTGATTCGCCGACACCCACTCCTGGACGTCGGCGACGACGGAGTCCCAGATGGCGCCGAGCTGGCCCGCCCACTCCTGAACCTTGCCGAGGGCGCCGCTCAGCTCGAAGCCTTCAGCGGCGTTCTCCAGGGCCGGGAGCACAGTCCCGCCGAGGAAGTCGACGACGCCGGTCTGAAGCCCCCGCTTCCAGGTTTCGATCTTGTTGGTGGCCGTGTCGTGCAGGGTGTCGCCGGCCTTCTTCGCGGTGCCGTCCAGGTTGCCGAGACCAGCGATCGCCGTCGACGGATCCATGGCGAACAAGGCGTCGCCGAGGTCTTCGGCCTTCGTGCCGAAGAGGCCGACGGTGACCTCGGCCTCTCGCGTGGTGCCCTTGAACTCCTGGATTCGCTCCATGACCTTGTCGAAAGCGGCGCTCGCCTCAGGGCCGCCCCGGGAGAAGATGCCGAACATCTTGTCGGCGTCGAAGCCGAGCAGCTCGAAGGAGTTGCGGGCCGCGTCGGTGCCGTTGGCCGTGCTGAGCGCGAACTCCTTCAGCGCGTCGCCGGCAACATCAGCATCCCGGGCGCCACCCTGGAGCATCTGCTGAACCAAGCCGAGCGCCATCTTCCCGTTGACACCGATGTCGCGGAACTTCGTCGAGTACTCCTCGAACGTGTCGAGGAGGTCTTCCGACTTGTTCAGGCCGATCTGCGTGCCCTTGGCGAGGATGTCGAAGGCTTCCTCTGAGGTCTTCGCAACCCCGGTGCGCAGCATGGAAGTCACGGCCGCGGTGACCCGGGAGACGTCCTCCTCCATAAGGGAGGCCAGGTTCATGGTGTTCTTCGTGACGGCGGCGATGCTCTCGTCAGAGGCGGTCCGGATGCCGTCGATGTTCTGAATCACCGACTTCAGGGCGTTGGTGACGTCCCCCAGGCCCTCGCCGTAGCCGTCCGCGTACACCTTGCCCGCGACGCGGCCCAGCGTGCCCATCTCCGCTTCGGTGGCGCCGATCTGCGCGTAGAGCTTCTGCTTGGCTTCCTCGGCGTCCAGCGCGGACATGAAGCCGTCCATGAGCACGGCGCCGATCGCGGCGCCGGCCGCGAGCCACGGGGCGGCCTTCAGCGATGACATGAAGCCGTCGGCGATTCCGCCCATTCGGCCGCGGCCGGTCTGCTCGGTGCCGTCGCCGAACTCCCGCCCGGCGTCGTCTCCGGCCTGCCGGGCGATCCGTTCGGCGTCGCGCAGCTCCTCGCGCAGACCTTCGACGAGCCCTTGCCCGCCGTCGCGCCCGGCCTGACGGGCGACGTTCTCGACGTCGTCCAGGGTGGTGCGCAGCTCGTTGACGACGCCCTGCGCACCCGCGCCTGCTTCGGCCTCCATCCGGTCTAGGTCGGCCGCAAAGCCGGACACCATGCGGTCGATGTCGGCGAGTACCTCGGTGGGGTCGAAGCCGTCGCCGATCGAGGTGGCGACGTCCTTCATGGCCTTGTCGACCACAGCGTCCAGGGACGCCATGGAGGCGGTCGAGGTGGACTGAAGGGTCCTCATGGCGCTCTCGATGCCGCTGACCCCCCGGTCGAACCCGGAGTCGTCAACGGTGGCGTAGGCGACGAGTTCGCCGACGGTCAAGGCCATGGGGTTACTCCCGTCTCTGCGCCGCGTGGGCGCCCACGTTGGTCAGCCACTCCGCGGCCGGGGTGCCGCCGGCGGCCTTGTCCCACTCGTCGCAGGCGTGCGCGGCCTGGGCGGCGAGCTGCCCGATCAGCCACGCGAGCGTCTGCGCGGCCTGCCCGGGGTGCCGGGCCTGCAGATCGGTCATGGCGGCGAGGACTTGGCGGCCGAGCTCGCCGGAGGGAAGGCCGGCGCGCCGAGCGGTGATGAGGCCAACCGCGGCGGCGAGGGCGTCGGCCCGGCCGGCTGCGCTGAGCGGCTGATGGGGCACGGTCAGGCGTCCCGTCGTCCCGTGTCGACCAGGTCGGGCAGCAGACGTTCCGCGGCCCGCCCGGTGCGTTCCTCGATCGTGTTCGGCCAGGAAGCCGGGGGGACCCGCTCACCGCGGCGTGCGGTTGCTTCTTCGATGCTGCGTCGCAGGGCGAGCGCGGCCACCTCGCCGGGCGGTAGAAGAGTCCACGTCTGCCGGGCGCCGTCCGGTTGGCGGTAGTGCACCGATCGGCCGGCGGGGCCGCCATCGGCGCCGAGCACACCCGTTGACCTCAGCAGCTCAACCTCTCCGTGCTCCTCGGCCACCGTGCGGGCCTGGGCAGTGCGCGCGTGAGCGGCGCGCACGCGGTCGGAGAGCTCCGCTTCGACGTCGACGAGGCGGCCGAGCGCGGCCAGCGCCTCGGCGTAGGCGGCGCGCACCGGGGCGGCCTGCCCGTCGAGGGCGGCCACCTCGGCGGCCAGCGCCTCATACTCGGTGCGGCGTGCGGCGGCCTGTTCCTTGTCGGCCTTGCGCCGCGCGGCCTGTGCGCGCATCTGCGCGAAGTTCAGGAGGTCGCGGTGTTCGGCGAGCTGGGCATGCGTGACGGTGGCGTCGCCGTCGAGCACGCGCTCTTCCAGGGCGGCCAGCAGCTCGGCGGCCTCGGCGGCTTCGGTCTCCGCGGCCTGGACGTCGGCGTGGTCGGCGCTCACTCCTGACCGCCGGCGTCCTGCTCGGTCGCGTCCTGGACGAGCTGGGAGGCGGCGAAGATGGCTGTGGCCCGGCGCTCGTCCTCGGGCAGCTCGGCGAACAGCGCGGGGTTCTCCTTGGCGAGCTGGGCGTAGCCCTCCAGCTCCTTGCGCCGCTCGGCCGACGGGGCGTCCTGGGCGGTCATCTTCTTGCTGATGGCGTCGGTCAGGTTCACGGGCTCTTCCTCTCGCTTGATCGTGATCAACCAGTCGCGACCGGCGCGGCGCGCCCGCAGCCTTCCGGAGGAACACAGGCTGCGGACGTGCCGCGTCGAGCACCCCATGCGCTCGGCCATGGCCGCGCTGGTTACCTCGATCGTGCCGGGCTCGCCGATCTCGCTTCCGCGTGCGGAACCGCTCCGCTCACGCTGCTCAGAGGCCGCATGCAGGGCGTAGAGGACGCGATGCACAGAGGGGGAGGGGTGGCCGCCGTCGAGGCGGATACGGGCCGTCAGGTCGCGGATGAGGGACCGCAGGACGTCAGGGGCGACGTCGCCCGGGATGAGGACTGAGCCGTCCTCCCGCAGCAGCGTGCGGAAGTCGCCGGCCACTGCTGCGGGGGACTTCACGAGGGGCCGTCCGGGGTCAGACCGACGCAGGCAGCGGGGCCGGGATGATCGGCGGCCACCCGGGGCGGGCCGAGACGACGTGCGGACTGTGCGGGTCCGCGGCGCCCGCGTTGGTCGGCGCCTTGAAGTCGCCCGGGTGCGGATCGACGGCCGCGTCCCGGAGCGGCGTGCCGAGCTGGATGCACTCGACGTCACGGGAGTCGACCGGGGCGGCCCCGGCCGGCTGCTCGACCACCTCGTCGTCGATGGTGTAGCCGGCGCCCCGGCAGTAGGAGATGACGGCGGGGTTGTCGGTCGAGGCGACGCCGTTCCGGAACTGGACGTCGCCGATCCGGCCGCTGTAGGTCGGGTTCGGGGCGGTGATCTTCATGGGGGAGTCCTTCGGGGTCGAGGTCAGGGAAAGGGGGGGAGATATCACGTCCGGTCACTGCATGACGGGCTGCATGAGGCTGCATAAACGGACAAGAGCGGACACGGAGGCGGTGCTCGATGGGCGCTTTTGTATCTGTGCAGGTCAGCGTGTTTTGAAGTGATGCATAATGACGCTTATGCATCAATCGGGCTGAGGTGGATCACGCATCGTCATCACCCGTGCCGAGCCGCTTCTTGACGCCTGCCTCCCAGATCTCCCACTCCCGGCGTGTCCGCGGCTTCGCCTTCCCTCGGGCGAGCTTCCGATCCCGCTCGACCTTCCGGAACTCGCGCAGGGTCTTCCGCATCTCGGCGATGTCAGGCTTCGAGGTGGCGCTCAAGGTGTTCCTTCCATAGGGGGTGGTACGGCCAAGCCAGCGTGCTCAACAGGTTCTCGGTGTGTCGGTCAAGGCGCTGCGACTCGTTCACGATCGCCTCGGTACGGACAAGCTCAGCTTCGAGGCGGTCGAGCTGGGCCCGGGTGAGGTCGCCTCGCGGGGGGATGGGGAAGGCGCGCGCCCCGGCGATCGCGAGCCGCGTCGACGCGGCGCGCGCCCGGCCCGCCTCTCGCTCGACCTCATCCCGAAGCGCCTTCACCTCACGCTGAGCCCGACCGAGTCGCCTGGAGCGGCGCCGTACGCCCTGCGGGGTGTCCGGTCGCAGCGACTCCCCGGCCGCGGCCTGGAGCAGCTCGGCGAGCGGGCCCGGGTTGGTGTGGTCGAGGCCGTAGGCGATCGCCGCGAGTACGGCCGGGCGAGGCCGGCGCTCCCCACGCTCCAGCCGGGTGATGGTCGAGCGAGCCACCGTCGAGCGGACGGCCAGGACCCGCGTCGACAGGGCGCGCTCGGCCCGCATCGAACGGAGCAGCGCGCCGAGCGTGGCGGCCAGGCGCTCCCGCTCGACGTCATCCGGCTTGGACCGGTCGAAGAAGTGTCCGCACACACCTTGGTCGTCTAACGCGGGCGCATGCGCGATCGCGCGCGCGGGGACCGACCGGTTGAACCGGTCGGCAAGGATCTCGGCGCGCTCGGCGCGCTTGGCGTCATCGAGCGGTGCGGGCATCATGCTCCCTTCCTGGGTTGTACCGGTGTCCTCGCGCGCGCGGCACGGCTGTACCGGGCCCACGCGCGGCGGTCGTCTTTTTGGGGGGTGGACCGGTCGAGGTGCGGAGTAGCCGCTCCCTTGGCAGGGATCCGGCCCACGGCCTTGCGCACGCATCGTTTCTGCGGATCGCCTGAGGGGCGCACGCAAGGCGCCCTGACGAATCTGACGGGCGCGAGCCTGTGAATCGCTGCCGTCCCGGGCGAGGGCTCGCCCACCCTGTCCCCCTCCCATAGAGGGGGAGGGGGGGACAGGTGGACGCGTTTGTCCTGCGGCGCTGTCCCCTGCCTGTCCCCGATCTGTCCGGGACAGGTAAATAGAGGGCTGACCTAGGGAAATAGGAATCAGCCTCCCGCCTGTCCCGGACAGATCCACGTCACTCGCCCTCGAACCTGTCCCCACCTGTCCCGGACAGGTCGAGGGTGTCAGCGGGGGCATTTCCGCGCTCTCGGCGCACCCGCATTGCCGAGGCCAACGCCTCATTGCGGATCCTGAACCCGTTCGCCCGAAGGACCGGAGAAGCCTTGTCCCTGCCCCAGCCGGGCGGTACTTCGAGCTCGTCGAGCTTGGCGACACAGGCCCGCACATCGGGGGGCAGGACATCGCCGCGGCGCTGCTCAATCCGCTCATGCCGGAGAGGTCCCGTGAGGCACTCCAGCTCGATGAGATCGGGCCCCCGGCCGGTGCGGGTCTTCTTTCGCTCCAGTCTGATCCGGCCGTCGCTCTTGACGGTCTGCAGCCACATCACGTCGACGTTGTCTTTCTTGCTGGACCCGCCCCGGGGGCCGCGGCCGAGATCCTTGCCGGAGTGGTCGAGGGCGATCACGGTGATGCCCTGGCTGCGCAGAGGGATGATGGCCAGGTTGTAGACCGCAGTGTGCGTCGAAGGGGACGCCTCGTCGCCGTTGAGAAACTTCGACCAGGTGTCGAGGAAGATCACATCAGGCCGGACCGCCTTGACCAAGGCGTGCAGCTGCGCGGCACCCTCGGGAGTGTCCAGTGCGGAGACGGGCGGGAAGCTGAGGTACTTCAAGGTGGACAGGGCCGCGGCCGGGTACTCCATGGCGCGGCGGCGCTTGTTGACCTCGGCCGGTTGGTTCTCGTGGTCGAGGTAGAGCACCCGGTGCCCCTGCTTGGCGAGCCGGAATGCCTGCTCCTGTGAGAAGAGGCTCTTCTTCGCACCAGTCGGGCCGTAGATGAGAGCGGACTGGCCGCGCTCGACGATCGACTCAATCAGCCAATCCTCGCCCTGGTCACCCTCGTCGTCCCAGCCGACGGCGCCGTAGTCCTGGCCGAGAGATCGCCGGGTGATGACGTTCAGCTCGGCGAGGATGGATGCGCTGTGCTCTCGGACGTCGCAGTCGACGAAGACGTGCCCGAAGGTGTCATTGTCTCCTTCGAGGAGGTTGTCGACGTAGATCTCCAGGTCTTGCGCGAGGCGGCGTTCCTTGATGCACAGGGGGCACTGGGCGACGTGGAAGGTGTCATAGGTGGAGTTACGGGAGTCGGGGCGGAAGCTGTAGGCAAGACCGCGCTCGCTCAGAGCGCGAAGGATCTGCTTCACCTCGACGCGACCGAGGTCAACCCCACCCATAAGCCGGGTCTTCAAGCCCAGCGCGGTGCCGATCGCGTGCATGGCGTGCTGGTTACACCAGAAGGCCACGCTGCCAGCGTGCTCGATGCCCTGCCACGGGAAGATACCCATGGTTCCGTCCGGGTTGCCCTGGGCGATACAGAGAGGGCAGGGGCTGGTCCACTGGTTGGGCCAGTCGGGGTCAGGCGTGATGACGTGGCCGAGCTGCTTGAGCGCGGTCGCGAGCTGCGCGAGCTCCTCCAGGTCGGGGGCGATCTGCGCGACTTCGGCCGAGGATTCTGCGCGGTCGGTGCTGCCCGGCTGGGCGGGAACGTCTAGTATCGAGGTCATTCCTCAGGCCTTTCGTGGTGGTTGGGCTGACGGATCATCCGCATCTCTCTTGGTCGTGAGTGCGGGCGTTGGTGGCGATGTGCTGGCCGGTTTCCGTTGTGGCGACGGGGCCGGCCTTCGCCGTTTCAGGCGGCGACATCAGCGCGGACGTCGGGGGTGGCGGCTTCGACGGGTAGGGGGGTGACCTGGGGGCCCCAGAGGATCACCTGAAGTCGCGCGACTTGCGTGGGGGTGAAGGGCGGTGCCTGGGCTACGAGTGCCTTGATGTGGGCATCCATATCAAGCGACATTCGAGGCCACCTCCTCGACGAGGAGGTCGTCGAAGCGGCAGTCGAGGAAGTCGGCGATCTGGGCGAGCACGTTCACAGGAGGCGTGACGCTCTCACGCTCGTACAGGTAGATGCTCTGGGCGGTGCGCCCGACGCCGATGGCGAGTTTTGCACGACTGAGCTTGGCTGCGGTCCGCGCTGCACGAAGTCGCGGACCGGAGAATTTCCGGGCCATGAGATGGCTCCTCCAGAAACAGGAATGGCGAGGGGGATGGTGCTCTGTGCCTGAGTTCCTGTGCGCCTGAGCTGCTTTGTTCCTGAGTTCCGGAGCTGCTTTGTTCCTGAGCTTCTGTGCGTCTGAGCTGCCTTGATGCCCGTTTAACGGGGATAGGATTTATACTAAATGACAATTAGAGAAGAGGCAAATCCCGTTCTCGGCGCATAATGAATAATGGTGTACCGCCATATGCCACGATGCTCCAAGTCGAGAGGGTTTTCTTATCCCTTCCAGCCAATTCGGACGGCCTCGGGATCAAAGTAGCCCCACTCCTTGCCGTACTCCGGAGTCCAGCCCTTCGGCCGCCCTTTCCCTGCCGGAAGCACAACCACGCGCATGACCTGGGAGATAACCGCGCGACGCTGATCCAACGTCAAGTCCTCCCAGACTTGCGATGCGTCGGCCCCGCTGGCGAACGGGGCCAGAGCTGTCACTCGGGCTGCGGCAGCGTCGGCCAAGTCGAGTTCCGCGCGCCGGGCGGCGATCTCCCGGTTTGTCGTGGCGAGCTGGGCGCGCGTCATCTCCCGGGCGGCGAACATCTCGCCGGCCTCCTGCTCATGGATTCGGAGTGCCTCCCGCTCGATCGCCCGCTCCCGGGCGGCGCCGCCGTCGTTACGTATGGTGAGCTCCGCGGCGGCACCTGGCTGCGAAAGTCTTTCCACGGCAACGGCGGATACGTACTTGTCCAGGTGGATCGCGTTTCGTACCACGTGCTTGGCTGCATCGTCGAGGCGGCACCGATAGGCCGGGGCGGTCTTCCGATCTTCACCCGTGTTCTTCCCTGCGGTCCCCGCCCTCAGATAGGTGAGCACTCCTCCAACCTCGCAGATGCCGCACTCGGCAATGCCTGACAGCAACCATCGCCGTTCGGAACCGGGGCTTGTGCGCCGATTAGGGTCGGCCAGCAGGGCGCACAGGGATCGCCATGTCATCTCGTCGACGATGGCTGGCCACTCGGCGGGGCCGAGCTCCTCGCCGCGGTGCTCCATGATCCCGGCGTTACGTGGCCGGGTCAGGACGTTGCGCACGCTCCTCGTTGACCAGGTGGCCCCGGTCGTCGTCTTCACTCCTCGCGCGTTCCAGTCCCGCACGATCGCGTGCATGCTCATCCCGGACAGGAGACTCTCGCTCGCCTGCTTCACCTCGGCGGCTTCGTCTGGTCGGACTGTGACGCCGTTGTCCTCGTAGCCGAAGGGGCGCCGCCCGCCCTTCCACTGTCCGGCCTGGGCCATCTGGTCGCGCTTGCGCCGGGCCCGGTCGGACTTGTGCTCGGACTCGAAGCGTGCGACGGCGCCGAGCTGCCGGGCGATCATCCGACCGGAGGGGGTGGCGAGGTCGATCGGGCCAGCTTTCACCGTGTGCGTGACGATCCCGCGCGGCTCGCACACGGTGATGTACTCCTCCAGCTCGACGGGGGAGCGGTGAAGGCGGTCAGTGTGCCAGGCCAGGACGGCGGTTGCGCGGCCGGCTTCGAGGTCGGCGAGGAGTTGCCGGTAGCCGGGGCGAGCCTTGCCGGAGTACGCGCTGATGTCGTTGTCGTCGTAGACGGCGATGACGCGAAAGCCGAGCCGCTCGGCGAGGGCTTCGCAGTCCTCGCGCTGCCGGTCGATGCCGAGGCCGGCACCTTCCTTATCTCGGGAAATGCGCACGTAGACGATGGCGTACGTGGGAGCGTCCTGGGGGGCCATGGATCGAAGTATGCCATAAGTTGACTTTCGCACTGGCGATCGCTGTGGCCCTGCTCGCGGCGGCCGGGGTCGTTCCCCGCGCCAAGGTCGCCCAGCCGTTCTTCCTGGGCGAGCTCGGCCTCGACGGCTCGCTGAGACCGGTACGGGGCGTGCTCCCGGCCGTGCTGGCGGCGGCCGGAGCCGGTGCCGACACCGTCGTGGTCCCCGCGCGCAACGCCGCCGAGGCCGCTCTCGTGCCGGACGTGACCGTCATCCCCGCCCTCACGCTGGGCGAGCTGGTGAGCTGGCTGCGCAGCGACGACCCGGTCAACCTGCCCCTGGCCGAGCTCCTCCCGCCCGCCGAGGCGCCCGAGCCCGTCGGCGGACCGGGCGGCGCACGGCTGCTCGCTCCGGCCGATTCCGCCGAGCTCGTCCCCGACCTCGGTGACGTGGCCGGTCAGCCCTTCGCCCGCCGCGCGCTGGAGGTCTGCGCCGCCGGAGGCCACAACTTCTGGATGCTGGGCCAGCCGGGCACCGGCAAGACGATGCTCGCCGAGCGGCTGCCCACCCTGCTCCCGCCCCTGGAGCGGGATGAGGCGCTCGAAGTCACCGCCATCCACTCCGTCGCCGGGGTGCTGCCCGTCGACCGGCCGCTGCTGACCCGTCCGCCGTTCGTGGCACCCCACCACACCGCGACCGTCCCGGCCGTCATCGGCGGGGGCAGCGGGGCGATCCGCCCGGGGGCGGTGTCGCTCGCCCATCGGGGCGTCCTGTTCCTGGACGAGGCCCCCGAATATCCGACGACCGTTCTCGACTCGCTCAGGCAGCCGATCGAGTCGGGCCGGGTGACGGTCTCCAGGGCGCTGGGCTCGGTCACGTTCCCCGCCAGGTTCATGCTGGTGCTGGCCGCCAACCAGTGCCCGTGCGCGCAGCCCTCCAGCCCCGAGGACCCGTGCCGGTGCACCCCCGCGGTCCGCCGCCGCTACCTGGCCAGGCTCTCCGGCCCGCTGCTCGACCGGATCGACGTCAAGGTCACTCTGTACCGGTCGACCCGGCGCGAGCTTCTCGCCGACCGCCGGTTCATCGAGCCGAGCCGGGTGGTGGCCGACCGGGTGCTCATCGCCCGCGGGCATGCCGCCAGGCGGTTCGCGGGCAGGCCGTGGCGGTCCAACGCGGAGATGCCCACCCGTGCCCTCCACGCCGAATACCGTCCGCCGCCGAAGGCGATGGCACCCCTGCTCCGCTGCCTCGACAGCGGTCAGCTCAGTGCCCGCGGGCTGGACCGGGTGCTCAGGGTGGCCTGGACGCTGGCCGACCTCGGCGGCAAGGACAGGCCCGGGGTCGAGGAGACCAACGCCGCACTCGGGCTGTGGCTGGGGGAGGAGCGGTGAGCGACCGGCTCGCGCGGGTCACGTTGATGCGGGTGGCCGAGCCCGGCGACGCCATGATGGGCAGGCTCGTCGCCGCTCACGGCCCGCAGGCGGCCGTCGCGCGCATCCGCGAGGGACGGCCGGAGCCGGAGCTCGCCCGGTGGTTCGCCGACTCCCCCCGCCGGGAGTCGGCCGGCTCGCGGGACGAGCGGCTCACGGCCAGGCTCGGGCGGATGTTCGCCTCCTGGGCGGCCCGGCTGGAGACGGCCGACCCCGTCCGCGACCTCGACGAGGGGGAGCGCCGTGGGGCGCGGCTGGTGGTCCCCGGCGACTCCGAGTGGCCGACCCAGCTGGACGACCTCGGCGAGTCCCGTCCCCACGCCTTGTGGCTCCACGGTGAGGCCGACCTGCGCTTCTCCTGCCTGCGCTCCGTCGCGGTCGTCGGCTCCCGGGCCGCCACGCCGTACGGCACGCATGTCGCGGCGGAGTTCGGAGCCGGGCTGGGCGAGCGGGGCTGGGTCGTGATCTCGGGCGGCGCCTACGGCATCGACGGGGCGGTCCACCGCGGCGCCCTCGCGGGGGAGACGCCGACCGTCGCGGTGCTGGCCTGTGGCGCCGACGTCGCCTATCCCAGCGCGCACCATTCGCTGTTCGCGGCCGTGCGATCCCAGGGAGTGCTGGTGAGCGAGTGTCCGATGGGCGCCACCCCGACCCGGCCGCGTTTCCTGATCCGCAACCGGCTCATCGCCGCGCTGTCGCGGGGCACCGTGGTGATCGAGGCGGCGGTGCGCAGCGGGGCGCTCAACACCGCGGGACACGCGGTCTCGCTGAACCGCCATCTGGCCGCCGTGCCGGGGCCGGTGACCTCGGAGACCTCCGCGGGGTGCCATCGGTTGATCCGGCAGGGGAGGGCCATCTGCGTGACCACTCCCGAGGAGATGATCGAGCTCGTCGGTGCGATGGGCGGCGACCTGGCCCCCGAACCACGCGGCCCGGTGCTCCCGCGTGACCGGTTGAGTCCCGAGATCCGCAGGGTTCTCGAGGCCGTGCCCGCCCGGACCGGGACGGGCCCGGCGACGATAGCGGTGGCAGCGGGCGTCGACCTGGACACCGTGCTGTCCTGCCTCGGCGCCCTGGCCGCCGCCGGATACGTCGAGCGCGCCCCCCGCGGCTGGCGCCTACGCCCTGACGGACCCCCTGCCGGGTAACCGGCAGGCGGGGTCCATTCCTCCGGTGGATCCTTTGACGGGTTACCGGTGGCAGGGCTCGTTCCTCCGGTGGGCTCCTGGCTGGTGATCTGCGGGTGGGGCCCGTCCCCGGGGTGGGCCTGATGGAGAGCGGAACCGTCAGCGGCCTCCGGTGATCCTTCCTCTCACAAGCGGCCGGCGTGTTCGCGGTGCGCGGGCCAGACGGGGAGCAGCCGGACCTGACCCCGGCCCAGCAGAAGCAACGGGTCGAGGTACAGACGGTCGCGGAGCAGGCCCCAGTGCAGGCAGGCGGCAGGGCAGTGCCCGGGAACGTCCTGGACGACACCGATCGCCTCGCCCCGGACCACCGTCTGGCCGTGCCGTACCGACGGCTGGACGGGCAGGTAGGTCGTCCGCAGGCCGTCGGCATGGAGGATGGTCACCACACCCCGCTCCGCGAGCGGCCCCGCGTACCCCACCGTTCCGGCTCCGGCCGCGCGGACCTCCGTGCCGGGCCGGGCGGCGAGGTCGATCCCTCGATGCCCGGCCAGCCAGGGCTGTGCCGGGGGCGCGAAGCCACGGAGCACGTGGGGCCGCCCGGCGAGCGGCCATTCCCAGCGGGCCCGGGGCTCGGATGCCGTGTGCCGGTGGGCCGGGGGCTCGGGGGCCGGGTGCCTGTGGGCGGGTGTCGTGTGCCGGTGGGGCGGGGGCTCGGATGCCGTGCGTCGGCCGATCAGGTCGATCGTGCTCTGGGCGCCCGCGCCCCCCGGTACGGCGGTCAGCAGCAGGACGGCTGTCAGGACGGGCAGTGGAGCGGGCGACAAGGCCCGGAGCCCGAAGGGCCGCAGGGAGTTCACGTCCCCGAGGATGGGAGATCTCCAGGGGGCCGGAGCACGCCGAGTGGCATTCTGTGGACAGGCGACCCGGCGTTGTGGACATCGTCTTCTTCCCCGCACCGACCTTCGGCCTTCCCCGCACCGACCTTCGGCCTTCCCCGCACCGACCTTCGGCCTTCCCCGCACCGACCTTCGGCCTTCCCCGCACCGACCTTCGGCCTTCCCCGCACCGACCTTCGGCAGCCCCTGTCCACCGGGGTTGTGGACGCAGCTCGCTTTCCCGCCCAGGTCTTTCGGGGTGTGCCCTGTCTCGCCGGCGTTGTGGACACCGCTCGCCTCCCCGTCCCCGGCCTTCGCGGCACCCCTGTCCCGCCGCCTCCGTCGTCCCCGTTCCGTCCCGGCCTTCGCGGCGGAAGGCGGGTGGAGCACCCGCTCTCCGGGCGGCCGGGTGGTTCCCCGTAGCCTCGAACAAGGGGATTGACGTGGAAGAACACGGGGTGAAGGAGCAGGGGGCGCTGCGCCGTACGCTCTCGGCTCGGGACCTGATCGTCTATGGGCTGCTGTTCATCGGGCCGCTGGCTCCGGTGGGCGTGTTCGGGGTGCTCGACGCCAAGAGCAACGGCGCGGTGGCTCTCGTCTACGTCGTCGCCACGATCGCCATGGCCTTCACCGCCATCTCCTACGCGCAGATGTCACGGGTGGTGCCGGAGGCGGGGTCGGTGTTCGCCTACGCGTCGGCGGGGCTGGGGGCCGGTGCCGGGTTCCTGGCCGGTTGGCTGGTGATGCTCGACTATCTGCTCATCCCCAGCGTGGCGTACCTGTTCTCCGGGATCGCGCTGCACGCGCTGTTCCCGGCGGTTCCCGCCTGGGCCTTCACGGCGCTGGCCTTCGCGGTGACCACCACGCTGAACGTCTCCGGAGTACGGCTGGCCGCCCGGGTGGGCCTCGTGGTGCTCCTCGCCGAGGTGACGGTGCTGGCCGTGTTCGTGGTCATGGCGGTGGCCGTGCTGGTCGGGGAGGGGCCTTCCAGGCCGTGGCTGTCGCCGTTCATCGGGGTCGGGGGGACCACGGTGGCCGCGGTGATCGGGGCCGTCTCGGTGGCGGTCCTGTCGTTCCTCGGTTTCGACGCCATCGCCTCCTTCGCCGAGGAGACGAGCGGCGACTCCCGCCAGGTGGGCAGGGCGGTGCTGCTCTGCCTTGGGGTGGCCGGGGTGCTGTTCGCGGTCCAGACCTACCTGGCCGGGGTGCTGGACCCGGTGCCCCCGGCGGAACTGGCCGCGCATCCGGCCGCGCAGGGCACCGCCTTCTACGACGTGACCGGCGAGGCGGTCTCACCCTGGCTGGCCACCCTCATGAAGATCGCCAAGGCGGTGGGCCCGGCGTTCGCCGCGATGGCCGCGGTGGCGGCGGCCGGGCGGCTGCTGTACGGCATGGCCAGGGGCGGCGGGCTGCCCCGCGCGCTGTCATCGGTGGATCCCCGGTCGGGGACGCCTCGGGTGGCGCTGCTCAGCGCCGGGGCGATCACGCTGGTGGTCTCCGTCTGGGCGGCGAGCCGGGACGACGGCCTCGACGTGCTGGTCTCGATCGTGGACATCGGCGCGCTGTCGGCGTTCGCGATGCTGCACGCCTCCGTGATCGGGTATTTCCGGATCCGGCGAGGGAGCCGGGACTGGCTGCGGCACCTGCTGGTGCCGGTCGCCGGAGCGCTGGTCGCGATCTGGATCATCGCCCTGGCCAGTCCCCTCGCCAAACTCGTCGGTCTGGTCTGGCTGGTCGCCGGGGTCATCGTGTTCGCTGTGCGGAGGAGTGGCGCAGCGGGGAGAGCCAGATCGTCGGGATCATGATGAGCGCCACCCCCGCCGCGCACATCCACAGCACCGGGCGCAGACCCAGCAGCTCGCCCATGAGGCCGCCGAAGAGACCTCCGAGGGCGAGGACGCCCTGCATGGCGAAGCCCATCGTGGCGTTGATCCGGCCGCGCAGCTCCGCGGGAGCCTCCCTGAGGGTGATCGCGCCGAAGCAGATGGAGAAGGAGATGACGGCCGCGCCGCTGATGAGCGCGCTGGCGGACATGAGGGCGAACTTGGCCCAGACCGGCCCGGAGGCGAGGGCGGCGACCACGAAGTCGAGCGGGAACAGCAGCACCGAGCAGGTCAGCATCCGGTTCTCGCCGACCCGCTTGACCAGGCGGGAGGTGATGAGGGCGCCCAGCAGGCCGCCTACGCCGAAGCACGCGGTGATCACGCCGACCATTCCGGCGGGCAGGTTCAGGACGGTGAGCGCGTAGATCACGAAGAGTGCCATGTAGGCGCTGCCGAAGAAGTTGATCGTGATTCCGGAGCCGCAGAGCGCGCGCAGGGCCGGGTCCACGACCACGGCGCGCAGGCCCTCACGGATCTCTGTCCATATGCCGCGCGGGGGAGCGGGCGTGTGGGTCTCCGGTGCCTTGATGCCGCGGATCAGGAGCGCCGAGACCAGGAAGGACACCGCGTCGATCAGCATCGCGAAGGGCGCGGTGACGGTCTGGACCAGCAGGCCGGAAAGACCGGGCCCGCCGACGACCGCGAGCGAGTGGGCCGACTGGAACCCGGCCAGGGCCTGGGGGCGCTGGCTCTCGTGGACCACCACGGCCAGGTGGGGGAAGTTGAAGGCCCGGAAGATCACCGAGCAGGTGCCGACGACGAACGTCACCGCGATCAGCCACGGCACGGTCAGCAGCCCGGCGATCCAGGCCGCGGGGATCGTGGCGATCACGCCGGCCGAGACCAGCTCGCAGCCGATCATGACCGGGCGGTGCCGCCGCATCCGGTCGGCGACCGCGCCCGCCTGGAGCCCGATCAGCAGGTAGGGCAGCGAGGCGGCGGCGGTGAGCATGCCCATCTGGGCGGGGGAGGCGCCGAGCAGGGTGGCGGCGGTCAGCGGCACGGCCAGCCGGGTGACCTCGGCCCCGGTCTCGGAGACGGCGCGGGCGGACAGCAGCAGCCGGTAGTCGCGCTGTTTGCGCAGGGGGATGGGCTGGAACATGTGAGTCACACCGCTTTCTGAAGGGAAGGCTTCACAAGTATGAAGATAATCCTTCATAGTTATGAAGGCAATCCTTCAGACCGAAAGTGGGTACGGTTTGTACATGACCGAGGCACGCAGGCCGCTCACCGACCCCACGGCGATGCGCGCGCTGGCGCATCCGGCGCGGCTCGCCATCCTGAACCGGCTCCAGTCCGAGGGGCCCGCCACCGCGACCGAGGTCGCCGACGTCGTCGGGGTCACGCCGAGCGCGGCGAGCTACCACCTGCGCATGCTCGCCAAGTACGGCTTCGCCGAGGACGCGCCGGCGCGCGGCGACGGCAGGGAGAGGTTGTGGAGGTCCACTCCGGGCGGCTTTACCGTCAGCAACGAACCCGATGACCGGCCGGAGGTCCGGGCGGCCAAGGATCTGCTGATCAAGGCCGTGCGCGACCAGGCGGCCGACGAGATGACCCGGGCCCTGGGCAACTACGACCGCGAGCCTCCCGAGTGGCGGAAGGCCTCGATGTTCAACCGCCAGGTCCTGCTGGTCGACGCCGAGGAGCTCGGACGGCTGAACGAGCAGATCGACGAGCTGCTCTCCCCCTATCGCGCGACCGTCCGGCAGCGGTCCCAGGCGCCAGCCGGGGCGCGGATCTCCGAGGCGCAGGTGAGCCTCTTCCCCCGTGTCGAGCGCCGGCCGCACGGGCTCCCCCGGGAATGATCCGAAACGAGGGCGGCCGCCATGGATCCCTCCGGAAACGGCCGGGAACGATAGGGCGCTCTTGACGCGCTGAGGTCAGGGCGAGGCCCGGCTACGGGTACACTTTTCGATGGCCTGTCACTCACAGGCCGACTTCGCATGCCCCGTCAAGAACCGTTCCCTCGGTCCGGGTGAGAGCCCGGCTGGAGCCGGTTCGGGGCATCAGGGCGACAGCCGCAGGCTGCCGCGTCAACCGAGAACAGCGCCCGGACGGGCGCCCCGACCTGGAGGACAATCACATGTCCACCCCCGTCGTCACCATGCGACAGCTGCTCGAGAGCGGCGTTCACTTCGGTCACCAGACCCGCCGCTGGAACCCGAAGATGAAGCGCTTCATCTTCACCGAGCGCAACGGCATCTACATCATCGACCTGCAGAAGTCGCTGGCCTTCATCGACCGGGCCTACGACTTCGTCAAGGAGACCGTCGCGCACGGCGGCACGATCATGTTCATCGGCACGAAGAAGCAGGCCCAGGAGGCCATCGCCGAGCAGGCGGCGCGTGTCGGCATGCCGTATGTCAACCAGCGCTGGCTGGGTGGCATGCTCACCAACTTCTCCACCGTGCACAAGAGGCTTCAGCGTCTGAAGGAGCTCGAGGAGCTCGACTTCGACAACGTCGCCGCGTCGGGGCTCACCAAGAAGGAGCTCCTCATGCGCCGTCGTGAGAAGGAGAAGCTGGAGCGCACCCTCGGCGGTATCCGCGACATGTCCCGCGTTCCCAGTGCGGTGTGGGTCGTCGACACCAAGAAGGAGCACATCGGGATCAGCGAGGCCCGCAAGCTGAACATCCCGGTCGTCGCGATCCTCGACACCAACTGTGACCCGGACGAGGTCGACTACCCGATCCCGGGTAACGACGACGCCATCCGCGCCGTCGGCCTGCTGACCCGCGTCGTCGCCGACGCCGTCGCCGCCGGCCTCATGGCCCGCGCCGGCGCCAACCGCGGCGACGACAAGCCGGCCGTCGCCGGTGGCGCCGAGCCGCTCGCCGAGTGGGAGCAGGAGCTCCTCGCCGGCGCCGAGGCCGCTCCGGCCGCCGAGGCTCCGGCTGCTGAGGCTCCGGCCGCCGAGGCCGAGACCGCCGAGGCCCCGGCCGCCGAGGCCGAGGCTGAGGTTGAGGCTGCTCCGGTCGCCGAGAACGACGCCGAGGTCGAGACCGCCGAGGCCGAGGGCACCGAGAAGCAGGCCTAGGCCCTTCCGTACGGCCTGGCCGTACGACCCGCAAGACCCTTCCGGGTGGATGCGCTCAGGCGAGCGCATCCACCCGACCCACCCAGCCACCTGATCTCATGCCGACTTCTGAGATCAGTGATGATCCCCGCGAGGAAAAGACAATGGCTTCCGTGAACATGGCCGACGTCAAGCGGCTTCGTGAGCTGACCGCCGCCGGCATGATGGACTGCAAGAAGGCTCTTGAGGAGTCCGAGGGCGACTTCGACCGCGCCGTCGAGCTCCTGCGCCTCAAGGGCGCCAAGGACGTCGGCAAGCGTGAGGCTCGCACCGCCTCCAACGGCCTGGTCGCCCTGAAGCAGGCCGGCGACTCCGCCGCCGCGCTGCTCGAGCTCAACTGCGAGACCGACTTCGTCGCCAAGGGCGAGCGCTTCCAGGAGCTTGCCGCCCAGGTCGTCGAGCACATCCTGGACACCAAGCCGGCCGACGTGCCCGCCCTGCTTGAGTCCGTCCTCGACGGCAAGTCCGTCAAGGAGCACCTGGACGAGGCCAACGCCGCGCTCGGCGAGAAGATCGAGATCCGCCGCTTCGCGGTGCTCGAGGGTGGCTTCATCGGCTCCTACATGCACAAGACCGACCCGCAGCTTCCGCCGGCGGTCGGCGTGCTCGTGCAGCTCGACACCGCCAACGCCCAGGTCGCCAAGGACATCGCGCAGCACGCCGCCGCGATGGCTCCGAAGTACCTCAACCCGGATGCGGTCCCCGCCGACGTCATCGAGAAGGAGCGCGCGCTCTTCGAGGAGATGACCCGCGAGGAGGGCAAGCCCGAGGCCGCTATCGGCAAGATCGTCGACGGTCGCATCAACGGCTGGTACAAGGACTTCACCCTGCTTGAGCAGGCCTTCGTGAAGGACAACAAGAAGTCCATCGCAAAGTTCGCCAACGAGAACGGTGTCAAGGTCGAGGCCTTCGTCCGCTTCAAGGTCGGCCAGGCTTAGTCTTGACTCAGCTTCTCTCAGCAGCAGAGCACTAAACGAGGAGGCCGCCGCCGTGTCGGAGAACTCAGAACCCGCTACGTCGGCGGTTTCGTCGTATTCGGGCCCGCTCCGTTGGAAGCGGGTCATGTTGAAGCTGTCGGGCGAGGCGTTCGCCGGCAGCGAGCCGCTGGGCATCGACCCCGCTGTGGTCGGTCACCTGGCCGACTCGATCGCCGAGGCCGTCCGCAAGGGCGTGCAGGTCGCGGTCGTGGTCGGCGGTGGCAACATGTTCCGTGGCGCCGCCCTGTCCGAGCGCGGCATGGACCGCGCCCGGGCCGACTACATGGGCATGCTCGGCACAGTGATCAACTGCCTGGCCCTTCAGGACTTCCTGGAGAAGCGGGGCATCGAGACCCGCGTCCAGACGGCCATCACCATGCAGCAGGTCGCGGAGCCCTTCCTGCCCCGCCGCGCCATCCGCCACCTGGAGAAGGGGCGCGTGGTCATCTTCGGGGCCGGGCTCGGTTCGCCGTTCTTCTCCACCGACACCTGTGCCGCGCAGCGCGCACTGGAGATCGGTGCCGAGGCGCTGCTCAAGGGCACCCAGGTGGACGGCGTCTACGACTCCGACCCCAGGAAGAACCCCGACGCCGTCCGGTTCGACCACCTCGAATATGGTGAGGTGCTGACCCGCGGTCTCGGTGTCATGGACGCCACCGCCATCAGCCTGTGCATGGACAACGGCCTGCCCATCGTGGTCTTCGACCTCATGGGTGAGGGCAACATCCTGCGGGCGGTGCACGGTGAGAAGATCGGCACGCTGGTGAGTCCGGCAGGGAAATAGGGAGCGAACCTGACGTAGCGGGCGGAGCGGTACGCGACGTAGGAACGTCCCGCGAAGCGCGTGAACAATGGTGAGTGACCGAGAAGACAGGGAGCCGCTGTGATCGACGATACCCTCCTCGAAGCCGAGGAAAAGATGGACAAGGCAGTGTCGGTGGCGAAGGACGACTTCGCCGGTATCCGCACGGGCCGCGTCACCCCGTCGATGTTCAACAAGATCAGCGCTGAGTACTACGGGACGCCCACTCCCATTCAGCAACTGGCCTCGTTCCACGTCCCCGAGGCTCGCATGGTCATCATCCAGCCCTTCGACAAGGGCTCGATGGCCGCGATCGAGAAGGCGATCCGCAACTCCGATCTCGGCGTCAACCCCGGCAACGACGGCCAGGTCATCCGTGTGGCCTTCCCGGAGCTGTCGGAGGAGCGCCGCAGGGAGTACATCAAGGTCGCCCGGAACAAGGCGGAGCAGTCGAAGGTCTCCATCCGCAACATCCGCCGCAACGCCAAGGAGACCCTCGACAAGATGGTCAAGGACAGCGAGGCGGGCGAGGACGAGGTGCGTCGTGCGGAGAAGGAGCTCGACGACCTCACCCAGAAGCACGTAGCCAAGATCGATGAGCTGCTCAAGCACAAGGAAGCCGAGCTGCTCGAAGTCTGAGCCCCCTCATCCTTGTCTCGCGCGGGAGGCCCGCGCGGGACAAGGATTTTGTGCATGAGAGTAGGACCCCCTTGGAATCTGCGGCGGGCGGTAGCCGTACCGGCCGGAATCTTCCCGTCGCGATCGCGGTGGGTGCCGGTCTGGGAGCCTTGGCCATCGGCTCCCTCTACTTTGTCGAAGTGCTCTTCCTGGCCGTGGTGATCGCGGCGGTGGGCATCGGCGTGATGGAACTGGTCCGATCGTTCGCCGCCCGGGACATCACCGTCCCGCTGATCCCGGTCCTGGCCGGGATGGCCGCCATGGTGGTCGGCGCCTACTACGGCGGTCCCGCCTGGCTGGTCGGCGTCTTCGCGATGACGGTGCTCGTGCTGATGATGTGGCGGATGTTCCAGGGCACCGAGGGCTACGTCCGCGACACGACCGCGACCATCCTGGTCACGGTCTACCCCTCGTTGCTCGCCGCGTTCGTGGCATTGCTGCTCGCGCATCCGCTCGACGGTCCCGACCGGGTGGTCGTCTTCATCGCCACCACCGTCGCGAGTGACATAGGCGGATATTTCGCGGGAATCTCTCTGGGCAAGCACAAGATGTCCCCGCTGATCAGCCCGAAGAAGACCTGGGAGGGCTTCGCCGGGTCCGCGCTGGCGTGCATGGCCGTGGGCGGCTGGCTGGTGGCGTGGCTGCTGGAGGACGATGTCTGGAAGGGCGTGCTGATCGGTGCCGTCGTGGTGGTCTTCGCCACCCTCGGCGACCTGGTCGAGTCGGTGATCAAGCGAGACCTCGGGGTCAAGGACATGGGCAGCGTGCTGCCCGGCCACGGCGGTCTGATGGACCGGCTCGACTCCCTCGTCGCCGCGCTGATCCCGGTCTGGGTGCTGCTCACCCTGCTCGTCTGAGCTCGTCTGAGCTCGTCTGAGCTCGTCTGACGCCGATCGCCCGGCCCGTGCGAGCGATGCCGGCCACCGTTCCCGGGCCGCGCGGTGCGGTCACCCAGCCTGCGTGAGCCGTCCGTCCTCGCTCGGGTGAGCCGGTCATCCCGCCCGGGTGAGCCGGTCGGCCGAGAGGCGGGGGAGCAGCGTCCGGTAGCCGTTCTCCGCGACCAGGCGCAGCTCGCCGGTGGTGATCGGGACCAGCCAGAGCCACTGCACGGCGTCACCGCCGAAGGTGAAGCCCGACAGGTCGGGCAGGCCGGGTAGCCCGGTCAGCATGATGACGCCGCTGTAGGCGGAGCCGAGCGGGAACGTCTCCGGCCGGTGATACCACTTCGCGGTGTGACCGTGTCCCAGCCAGGTGACCGAATGCCAGGGGTACTGGCCCAGCCACAGGAACAGCCGTGCCGCGTCCCGCGCGTCACCGGGGGTGGCGACGGCGAGCTCCACCCGGGCGTAGGCGTCCGGCCGGTCGATGTACTGCTCCACGGTGGGCATCCGCTGGCAGCTCATCCCCACCGTGGACAGGATCGTGTGCTCCCGCTCCCCTTCCGGCGGCCGTTCGGTGATGCCGACCGTGGGCAGCCGGTCGCCGCCCGCGTCCCAGAACCGGCCCGCCGTCCCGACCGCCCGGTCCAGATGGCCCATCACGAACTGCTGGAACGAGGCCCAGGCGCCGTCGCCGCCCCGCCAGTCCCAGTAGGCGCGGGCCTTCGCCAGGCGGGGGACCAGCCCCTCGTGGGCCTCCTCCAGCGACCAGGCGAACGGCGACTCGCCCACCGCGTCGCGGGAGTAGCCCGGCATGCCCCTGCCCATGTCCGCCCAGCCAGGAATGACCGCGAGCAGTTCGTCGTTCTCGTACAGGGCGACGCCGTCGCCCTCCTCGAACCACAGCGGTCGCAGCGCGCCCAGCGGAGGCCGGCCGTCGGGGTGCCGGGTGTTCGCCCGGGGCGCCGCCGGAGGCAGCTCGGAGGTCAGGCGTCTCTGGTCGATCGCCTCCGGGGCCGGGCCGTGGTTGGCCAGCCATACCGCTCCGTGCACCATGCCTCCGGGCCCGCACAGGTAAGCTACCGAGGAAGTCTCGTCGCGTTCGACCACCAGGGTGCGGCTCCCGTAGGGATTGATGTCGGTGAGCACGACCTCGACGCCGTCTCCCCGCTCGCCTGAGGGGCGGATTGTCGCCATACCTCCGGACTCTAGATCAGAGTCGAGTACCGCTTCGAGTAACCGTCGAGAGAAGGCGTTGGACTTGTCGACTGTCAGCCCGCCCGGGACCCCCGCACCCGGCCAGCTCACCTTCGTGGCGCCTCGCAGGGCGAAGCCCGCGCGCCACCTGGCCGACCTGACCATGGCCGAGCGCCGGGCGGTCGTCGCCGAGCTGGGTGAGAAGCCGTTCCGCGCCGACCAGCTCTCCCGGCACTACTTCGAGAAGCTCAACGGCGATCCCGAGCTCATGACGGACCTGCCGGCCACGGCCAGGGAGAAGTTCGCCGCCGCGCTGTTCCCCAAGCTGCTGACCTCGGTCCGGGAGATGACGACCGACGCCGGCACCACCCGCAAGACCCTGTGGCGGCTGTTCGACGGCGCGCTGGTCGAGTCGGTCCTCATGCGTTACACCGACCGCACCACCATGTGCGTGTCCTCCCAGGCAGGCTGCGGCATGAACTGCCCGTTCTGCGCCACCGGCCAGGCCGGTCTGACCCGCAACATGACCACCGCCGAGATCGTCGAGCAGGTCGTCGCCGGTGCGCGGGCCCTGGCCGCCGGCGAGGTCCCCGGCGGCCCCGGACGGGTCAGCAACGTGGTCTTCATGGGCATGGGCGAGCCGCTGGCCAACTACAAGGCCGTGATCGGCGCCGTGCGCCGGATGGTCGAGCCCTCGCCCGACGGCCTGGGCATCTCCGCCCGGGGCGTCACGGTCTCCACCGTCGGCCTGGTCCCCGCGATCGGCAAGCTCGCCGCCGAGGGACTGCCGGTGACGCTGGCGCTCTCCCTGCACGCGCCCGACGACGAGCTCCGCGACACCCTGGTGCCGATCAACACCCGCTGGAAGGTCGCCGAGGTCCTCGACGCGGCCTGGAACTACGCGGCCACGACCAAGCGCCGCGTCTCCATCGAGTACGCGTTGATCAAGGACATCAACGACCAGGAATGGCGGGCCGACCTGCTCGGCAAGCTCATCAAGAACAAGCTGGTGCACGTCAACCTGATCCCGCTCAACCCCACCCCCGGCTCGAAGTGGACGGCCTCCCGTCCCGAGGACGAGCGGGCCTTCGTCCGCCGCCTGGAGTTCCACGGCGTCCCGGTGACCGTCCGCGACACCCGGGGCCGCGAGATCGACGGCGCCTGCGGCCAGCTCGCCGCCGCCGAGTAGCCCTCCCGCCCGCCGTACGGGGGACCGTACGGCGGGCGCGAAGAACCTCTACGGCGTCAGGCGGTGCAGGTCCCGGGGGAACAGCGTGGTCTGCCTGATGTTGGCGGCCCCCGTCAACCGTGAGGTCCAGCGCTCCAGGCCGATCGCGAAGCCACCGTGCGGAGGCATGCCGTGGGCGAAGGCGGCCAGATAGCCCGCATACGCCTGCGGGTCCTCGCCCCGGACGGCCAGCGCCGCGAGGTAGTCGGCGTGCCGGTGCAGCCGCTGCCCGCCGGTGACCAGCTCCAGCCCCCGGAAGAGCAGGTCGAAGCTCCGCGAGAACTCCGGTCGTTCCGGGTCCGGGTGCGTGTAGAAGGGGCGTTTGACCATCGGGTAACCGGTGACGAACAGGAACTCCGAGCCGTGCTCGCGCAACGCCCACTCACCCAGCCAGCGCTCGTGCGCGGGGGCGAGGTCGGGCTCCCCTCGCGGGTCCTCACCGGTGTGCCGGGCCAGCAGTTCCTGCGCGTCGGCGAAGTGGATCGCCGGGATCTCCCCGGGGACCTCGGGCGGTTCGATCCCCAGCAGTTCCAGGGCCCCGGTGGCCCGCTCGGCCGCCGCCGCGTGCATGCCCGCCAGGGCCTCCCGCAGCACCGCCATCACGTCGCGGTGGTCGCGGACGAATCCCAGCTCGGCGTCCAGGCTGGTGTACTGCGCCAGATGCCGGGCGGTGTCGTGCGGCTCGGCCCGGAAGACCGGTCCCACCTCGTAGACCCGCTCGAAGACCCCGACCAGCGCCTGCTTGAAGAACTGCGGCGACTGGGCGAGGAAGGCGGGACGGCCGAAGTAGTCGATGCCGAACACGTTGGCCCCCGACTCGGTGGCGGTGCCGACGATCTTCGGAGTCTGGCTCTCGACGAACCCGAGCCCGTCCAGTGCGGCGCGGAACCCGGCGACGCCGGCCGCGGCGATCTCGAAGGGCGCCCGTAGCCGGGGATGGCGGAGCGCGACCGGGGCGTGGTCGAGGACCGTCGGCAGCGTCGCCGGGACCGTGGGCCGGTAGAGGTCGAACGGCGGCGGCTCCACCGCCTCGGCCAGCACCTCGATCGTCGGACCGGTCAGCTCGGCGCCGCCCGGGGCCTGCGGGTTCGCGACCACGGTGCCACTGATCTGCAGGACCGTCTCCTCGGGGTACGGCACGGGCTGGCCGAGCACGACCTGGGCGAGGCCGGAGCGGTCACGGATCACGAGGAAGGAGACGGACTTCAGGTCGCGGCGGCGATGCAGCCAACCGGCAAGACGGACATGGCGGCCGACGTGCCGGGGCAGGTCGGCGGCGAGGACTCGATGGATCATCACATTCCCTCACGGAGCATGAACTGATCCCTTGGGAGTGCGGGCGAGAAGGGAACTCGCGGTGCCACCGCACTTTCGCCACCGCCGCTCGGTGGACCCGGTGAGGCGGCGGCCTCGTTCTGGCCCGGTGACGGGGGCCGGCCGGCGGGGCATTGGACCCGGCCGGCATGCGGCGGGCCGTTCCTCCCCGCGCTCAGGAGTGTCTTCGCCCGGGGGTGCGAGGCCACCTTCGCAGCTACCGGTGGCTCTCTGACCCGCGCTGTTCCCGGACTACTCGTCTCCGTCGACGCGTTGGCAGCAACCTAGGTCACCTGCGGCCGGACCGCAACCAGGTTTGACTGGACCGCCCTGGCCGTCTCCGACCCCGCCCCACTCGGTGGTCAACTCCTCGGAGCCACCGCACAGCGCGCCGATGAATTCCTGATAGGGGCCGGCGAACTCCGGATAGGGCAACGGATTTCCGTCGCCCATCTGTGCTCGGAGGCTCTGGTGGGACTGCTGCTGCTCGTCTGTCAGCGTACGGAACCTCTGGCCGGATGCCTGCCGACCATCCATATCCCATGCGATCTCATCGTTTGTCGTGACATCTCACCTTTCCTCCAGGCGGCGAAGTGTCTCGTCGAGGCTCGCCGTCAATCGGGCGAAATCGTGGGCGGCCTGGACCTCCATGTCGTCCAGGCGGCGCATGAACTCCTCCGGGAGCACGCCCTCCTCGGGGGACGCGGCGGGCTCGCCCATCCGCTCCAGCCGATCCTGCTGCGCCGCCCGTACGGCGGAGACGATATGGTCCGCCAGGTCCTGGGACCCGAAACGCATCGCCCGCGCGTCCAGCCGCAGCCTGGCCAGCAGGCCGTCCTCGCTCACGACGGCGCCCACCAATCCTCCGGCGGCCTCTCCGGTGCCGGTGAGCTCGTCACCTTCGGGTGTCGCGGTCACGTCATCACTCCAGCCTCGCATGCCACTTACGACGCACCAGAATCAAAGGTATTAAATCGCCATGTCTCGCCGCTGACCATCGGCGCGGCAACATGTTGATCATGCGAGGTCCGGGGCCACGCCGGGGCCGGCCGTTCCCTCGTCGAAGTCCTCGGAAGCGGGCGGCGGGGCCTCGGGCCGTCCCGGACAGACGGCCCCGGGAGCCGGCTCGGCCGATGCCCGGCCGCTCAGGGGCGGGTACGGCGCAGCCGTACGTAGGCGGCCACTCCGGCGACGCTCCAGAAGAGCGTCGCGGCGGCGAGCATGGGCAGGGCCTCGCCGAGCGCGCCGTCGTTCGCCGCGCGCATCCACGGCATGATCGGCACCGTGAAACGGCCCACCGGGGTGAGGCTGATCAGCAGCAGGGCCAGGTAGCCGCCGAACAGGGCCAGCATCGAGGCGGCGGGGGAGGGCAGGATCGGCCTGCTGGTCAGCGTGCCCAGCGCCGTCCCGGCAATCAGGCCGAGCAGGTGCAGCGCGATGCCCTGGGCCAGGTCGCCAGGGGACGGCATGGCGGCGAAGCCGATGACCAGCGGCATCGCGACCGCGATCGCCGCCATCCCGAGGTTGACGGCGAGCGCGGCGAGCAGGCCGGCGCCGACCTCCCGGCCGGGCCTGCCGGCCGCCGTCATCGAGATCAGCCGCTGCGTCGCCGGCTCGGTGTCGAGCAGTCCCCGGGCGGCCCAGGCGAAGACGACGACGAGCAGCCCGGCCGAGTCGGCATAGGAGGACAGCTCGCTGCCCGGCGGGACCGCCGAGGAGTAGAAGACGGCCAGCATCGCGAACAGCCCGATCATCGGCTGGAAAAGCCGGTGTGACCGGGCGTAGGCGGCCAGCTTGAAGCGGACGAGGGCGGTCATCGGCCCCTCCCGGGCATGCGCCGCGTGCCGGTGTGCCGCGGGGAGATCATCGGTGCGCTCCGGCCGCCGGGGGCCGGTGCGCCGTGGTGGGAGGCTTCTCGGAGCCGGAGCCGGAGCCGGAGCCGGAGCCGGAGGCATGGGTATCCGGCGGAGATGTTCCGGCCGTCACGAGGCCCGCCTGGTGGTATAGCCGTCGGCGCGGAGTTTCTGCTCGACCTCGTCGGCCTCGGCGGCGTCCACGAGCACCTCGATGACCGCCTGTGCCGGCCGCTCGCCGGTCTGGGCGGTGACCGCGCCGGCGCCGACCAGCCAGTGGTCGGCCCCCGGGAAGTTCTGGAGCTGGTTCTGGTGGTCGCTGACCACGACCGTCCCGCCGCCCGCGGCGATCTCGCCGATGATGACGGGGAGTTCGATGCGGGTCTGCTCGTCCAGCCCGGCGAAGGGCTCGTCCAGGATCAGCAGGCCGGGTGGGGCCAGCAGCGACTGGATCAGCCCGACCTTCTGGGCGCTGCCCTTGGACAGGTCGCCGACCGGCTGGTCCATCAGGTGGGTGGCGTTCAGCCGTCCGGCCAGCTCGCCGGCCGAGGCGGGGGAGACGCCCCGGACCCTGGCCATGTGGGTCAGGTAGGCGGTGACGGTGAACGGCTGGTCCACGGGGAAGACATCGGGGGCGTAGCCGACGACGCGGGGCCGGTCGGCGACCGTGCCCCGGGTCGGGGGGATGATCCCGGCGAGCAGGCGCAGCAGGGTGGACTTGCCCGCGCCGTTGCGGCCGGTGACCTCGATGACGGAACCCGGGCGGAGCGTGAGCTCGACGTCCCGCAGGATCCAGGGGCTGCGGCGTGAGTATCGGAAGGACACTTGGGAAAGCCGCATAGGCCGTCACCCTACCGCGATCACTCGCTTTACCGGCCGTGTCCTATCAGAATGGGGACACCGAAAACGGGACGAGAAGGGATCCGGGGTTGAATCGTTTTCCACGGGTGCTGGGAGTGCGTGCCGGATATGACCCCGACCAGGTCGATGCCCTGATCCGTCGGATCGAGGGCACCCTCGGCCGGGGTTCCCTGGACGGCGAGCCGATCACCGCCGACGAGATCCGCGACGCCCGGTTCCGCACGAAACTCGGCGGCTACAACGAGATGGCCGTGGACTTCGCGCTGGAGGCCTTCATCGTGGCGGTCGAGACCCGGCCCGCCGAGAGCCACAGGCCGGTGCCGCCCCGACCGCGGCCGAGGCGAGAGCGGCCGCCCGTGCCCGCCGGGGAGAGCCCGGGGTCCGCCGAGCTCCGTGCGCCCGCCGGAGAGGACGTCCGGGCCGGTGAGCTCCGTACGGCCGCCGGAGAGGACGTCCGGGCCGGTGAGCTTCGTACGGCCGCCGGGGAGAGCGGGTGGGGCGGTGAGCCCCACGCGCCTGCCGGGGAGGCCGAGTGGGGCGGTGAGCCTCATATATCCGCTGGTGAGGACAGGTGGGCCGGTGAGTCTCACACGCCTGCCTGGGAGGACGTCCGGGCCGGTGAGTTCCGTACGGCCGCCGGGGAGGGCGGGTGGGGCGGTGAGCCACACATGTCCGCCGGAGAAGGCATCCGGGGCGATGAGCCGCATATGTTCGCCGGGGAGAGCGGGTGGGCCGGTGAGCCACACATGTCCGCCGGGGAGGACGTCCGGGGCGGTGAGCCGCGTATGTCCGCCGGGCAGGCCGGATGGGCGGATGGGTCTTATGTGCCCGCCGGTGGTCTCCCGTCCGCTGCCGATCCTCGGTCCCCAGCCGATCCTTGGTCCGCCGGTGAGGGGGCGCGGGCCGGTGACTTCCCGCCCGCGGCCGAGGAGGCGCCCGCGGCGTTCGAGGAGCATGTGACGTCCGAGGAGCACACGGCCAGGGTGGAGCGGGCCGCCTTCCGGGCGGGACGGCTGGGCATGGGCTACAACGAGGACCAGGTGGACGCCTTCCTCGACCGGGTCGTCGCCACCCTGCGCGGCACGACCGACCAGCCCCTCACGCCCGGCGACGTGCGCGCCGCCAGGTTCGCCACGGTGATACTCAAGCCCGGCTACGCCGTCAGCGAGGTGGACGAGTTCCTCACCGACCTCGCCGGTGTCCTGGAGGCGCACCTCGGCCGGTGACGCCGGACCGCGCCGTGGCATTCCGGTGGCGCCGGGCCGTCGCATCGCCATGACTCCGGGCCGTTCCGTCACGTCCACTCCGGGCCGTCGCATCGCTTCGACTCCGGGCCGTTCCGTCACGCCGGCGCCGGGCCGTCCCATCGCCGCGACGCCGGTCCGTCCCATCACGCTGCGCCGGTCCGTCGCATCACGCCGGCTCCGGGCCGTCGCATCGCGCCGGCTCCGGGCCGTCGCATCGCCGCGACTCCGGTCCGGGTGACGCCAGGACGGCCGGGCGGGTGCCTCAGTCGGTCAGGCCGAGCTGCCCGGCGGCCCGGACCGCCAGCCAGACCTCGGCGAACGCCCCGGTGGACGACAGGTCGCGGCCGGTCAGCGCGGTGAACCTGCGCAGCCGGTAGGCCAGCGTGTTGGGGTGTACGTGCAGCGCCGCCGCCGCGTCCTCGGTGCGCCGGTCCCGCTCCATCCACGTGCGGACCGAGGTCAGCAGCCGGGAGTCGTGGGCCGCGTCGTAGCGGAGCACCTCGCCGAGCACGTGCTCCACCAGCGAGGCCAGCACCGATGGGTCCTCCGGCAGCCACCTTCCGGTGGTGTCGTCGCCGTAGCGGATCAGCGGCTGGCCGGACTCGGCGGCCCGGGACGCCGCCCACGCCGCCTCCCGCTGGGCCACCCGCAGCGACGTCCCGGCCGGGAACGGCCTGCTCATCCCGGCCGCGGCGGCGGGCAGGGCGGCGACGGCCGTACCCAGCTCCGCCGAGCCGAGCACGTGGCGGTCGTCGCCCTGGCGGAGCAGGAGGCAGGGGTGGTCGTCGAGGGCGCGGAGCAGCGCGTCGTCGGGCACTCCGCGGACCGTCAGCAGGACGAGCTCCTCGGCGGGGAGCCCCAGCCGGATCAGCCGTCGCCGGGCCGTGGCCGGGTCGAGCACGTCCTGCAGGAGCTCGGCGAGGATCTCGGCGCCCTCGCGCCGCAGCGTCTCGCGCTCGTGGCGGACCATCGCCACCCGCAGCGCGGCGACGGTGGCGATGTGCTGCACCACCGCCAGCCCGGCGGGCCGCGCGCCCTCCCTCTCGAAGGCGACCAGGAACCCCGCGGGGCCGCCCGGCGCCGGCACCGGCAGCGCGAAACCGCCGGGGATCGTCGGGGGAGCGTCCGCCGACGCCGGAAGCACCCCGGGATCGGGCGCCGGGACGCCGGGCAGCAGCGGGCGCCCCTGCGGCGTGCACAGGTACACCTCGTAGCCGGACAGCCGCTCCAGCCTGCGGAACAGCGTCGCGGTGTCCAGGTCCTCCGAGGCCAGCCAGCGCAGCGCGCCGAAGACCTGGAGCTGCGCGCCGAGCCGCTGCCGGGCGTCCTCCTGCACGGCGGCCGCCACCTCCTGGGCGATGGCGATGAACGGCACCGCCAGCGGCACTTCGAGCACCGGCATGCTCCGCTCCTCGGCCGCGGCGAAGAACGCCTCGTGCAGCGGCGGCACGTGGAGCTGCGCGGACAGGGCCAGCCCGGACACCCCGGCGTCGTCGAGCCGTTCGAGGTAGGCCCGCTGCCGCGCGGCGGAGCGGGGGATCGCGATGCCCGTCGTCATGATGACCTCGGCACCGAGCAGCCAGGGGGTGGGGTCGTCGAGCTCGCTGACGTGCGCCCAGGAGACCGACCGCGTCAGCCCGGCCTCACCGGCCATGACACGCAGTTGCAGGGCGGGGAACCGGGTCAGGTCCTCGACGGTGAGTTTGTGTTCAGCCACAAGAAACACCGTAGCTCTTCGTTGACCACACAGTTGCATAGAGTGGGCGAAACATCGCAGACTGACCCAAACATCTCTCTGACCAGGTATTTCGCGAAAGGACCGCGCCGCATGACCGAGACCCGGGGGCCCGTCGACTCCTCCCGCATCCCGCGTTTCGCGGGCCCGGCCACCTTCGCGCGGCTGCCGCGTCTGGACGAGGTCGGCCGCTGCGACGTGGCCGTGGTCGGAGTGCCCTTCGACAGCGGGGTCTCCTACCGGCCCGGCGCCCGTTTCGGCCCCTCGGCCGTCCGCGAGGCCAGCCGCCTGCTCCGGCCGTACCACCCGGGCCTGGACGTCTCGCCGTTCGCCGCGCTGCAGGTGGCCGACGCCGGCGACATCGCCTGCAACCCGTTCGACATCGGCGAGGCGGTCGAGACGATCGAGCACGCCGCGGGCGAGCTCCAGGACACCGGGGCTCGGCTGGTGACGATCGGCGGCGACCACACGATCGCGCTGCCCCTGCTCCGCTCCCTCGCCAGGAGGCACGGTCCGGTGGCGCTGCTCCACTTCGACGCCCACCTCGACACCTGGGACACCTACTTCGGCGCCGAGTACACCCACGGCACGCCGTTCCGCCGGGCCGTCGAGGAGGGCATTCTCGACACCGAGGCGCTCAGTCACGTCGGCACGCGCGGCCCGCTGTACGGCAAGAAGGACCTCGAAGACGACAGGCGCCTGGGCTTCGGCGTCGTGACCTCGGCCGACGTGATGCGCCGGGGTGTGGACGAGGTCGTGGACGCGCTCAGGCAGCGGATCGGCGGCCGCCCGCTGTACCTGTCCATCGACATCGACGTGCTCGACCCCGCGCACGCCCCCGGCACCGGCACCCCGGAGGCGGGCGGCCTGACCAGCCGCGAGCTGCTGGAGATCCTGCGCGGCCTGGCCGGGGCCAACCTGGTCGGGGCCGACGTGGTCGAGGTCGCCCCCGCCTACGACCACGCCGAGATCACCTCGGTCGCCGCCTCCCACGTCGCCTACGACCTCGTCAGCCTGCTGGCCCTGTCCGCGCCCTCCCTGGAGAAGACCCCATGAGCCAGCCCCCCTCCATCACCGAGATCGAGCAGTACGGCGTCGAGCGCATCCCGGACGCCGACCGCACCGCCCGCCCGCTCGACCTGTTCCGCCTGGCGTTCGGCGGCGCGAACACCTTCGCCACGTGCGTGCTCGGCGCGTTCCCCATCCTGTTCGGCCTCTCCTTCTGGCAGGGGCTCTCGGCGACCCTGCTGGGCCTGGTGGTCGGCTCGCTGATCCTCGCGCCGCTGGCCGTCTTCGGCCCGGTGAACGGCACCAACAATGCCGTCTCCTCCTCGGCGCACCTGGGCGTGCACGGCCGTGTGGTCGGCTCGTTCCTGTCCCTGCTGACCGCGATCGCGTTCTTCTCGATCTCGGTCTGGTCCTCCGGCGACGCCCTGGTCGGCGGCGCGCACCGGCTGGTCGGCCTGCCGGAGTCCGGTTTCTCCTACGGCCTGGCGTACGCGCTGTTCGCCGGGCTGGTCCTGGCCGTCTGCGTGTACGGCTTCCGCTTCATGCTGCTGGTCAACAAGGTCGCGGTGGTGGCCGCCTCGGTGCTGTTCGTGCTCGGCGCCTTCGCCTTCGCCGGCGACTTCGACCCCTCCTACCCGGGGGTGTTCGCCTCCACGGCCGATCCGGCGTTCTGGCCGTCGTTCATCGGCGCCGCCCTGATCGTGCTCTCCAACCCGATCTCCTTCGGCGCCTTCCTCGGCGACTGGTCGCGCTACATCCCCGCGGCGACGCCCCGCACCCGGGTGATGGGCGCGGCCTTCCTGGCCCAGCTGGCCACGATCCTGCCGTTCTTCTTCGGCCTGGCCACCGCCTCGATCATCGCGACCAAGGCCGCCGAGTACGTCGACCCGGCCGCCCCCAACTACGTCGGCGGCCTGCTGGCGGTCTCACCCGGCTGGTACTTCCTGCCGGTCTGCCTGATCGCCCTGATCGGCGGCATGTCGACCGGCACCACCGCGCTGTACGGCACCGGCCTGGACTTCTCCAGCGTCTTCCCGCGCTTCACCCGGGTGCAGGCGACGGTGCTCATCGGCGTGCTGTCGATCGGCTTCATCTTCCTCGGCCGGTTCGCGCTCAACCTGACCCAGAGCATCTCCACCTTCGCCACCCTGATCATCACCTGCACCGCTCCCTGGATGGTGATCATGATGCTCGGCTACGTGACCCGCCGGGGCTGGTACGACCCGGAGGCCCTGCAGGTCTTCAACCGCCGCCAGCGCGGCGGGCGCTACTGGTTCACCCATGGCTGGAACTGGCGCGGCATGACCGCCTGGCTCCTCGCCGCGGTCGTGGCCATCCTTTTCGTCAACATCCCCGGCCAGTTCGTCGGCCCGCTCGGCGGCCTCGCCGGCGGCGTCGACATCTCCCTCCCGCTGGGCCTGGCGATCGCGGCCGTGCTCTACCTGGCGCTGCTGGCGTCCTTCCCCGAGCCTCGCGGGGTCTACGGCCCGGCCGGGCCGCGCCTGGTCCGCGCCTCCGACGCCGAGATCCCGGCCATCACCGGTCTCTTGGCCGAGCCCCTGGCGGCGGAGAGGGTGTGAGGCCGTCGCGCGCGGAGGCTAGCGAGTGCCCCAGGAGTAGGTCTGCTTGTGGAGCTTGAGGTAGACGAAGGTCTCCGTCGCGCGCACGGTGGGGATGGCGCGGATCTTGCCGAGGATCTCCAGGAGGTGCTGGTCGCTCTCGCAGACGACCTCGACCATGATGTCGAGGGATCCGGCGGTCAGGACGACGTAGTCGATCTCCGCGATGGCCGACAGCTCGTCGGCCACGATCTCCAGGTCGCCCTCGCACTTGATGCCGATCATGGCCTGGCGGGGGAATCCCAGGGTCAGCGGGTCGGTGACCGCGACGATCTGCATGACTCCCGCGTCGAGCAGGCGCTGGACCCGCTGGCGGACCGCCGCCTCGGACAGGCCCACGGCCTTCCCGATGGCGGCGTACGGCTTGCGCCCGTCGCCCTGCAACTGTTCGACGATCTGCTTGGAGATCTCGTCGAGGACGACGGGACCTGGCCTGGCGTCGTTTTCGCGGCGTACCTTGGGCGGCGTCGTCATCCGCGCTCCCTGGCGTCATGTTGCGGGGCTGTTGCCGTCATGTTGCGGCTCCGATGCGACATGGTGTCAGTTCTTGAGCCTCTGTCAAGCGAATTCGTAGCAATTTGGTATCTTCACAACGAAATCCCTTGTCGCGTGGCACCTACTCTGTAAGAGTCGCGACAACTCGGCCCCACTGTGCAAGGAGGTCAACGTTGACCACCCCGGTTGAGAACCATGAGCCCACCCGTCTGCGCAACTACATCAATGGTGAGTTCGTGGACGCCAAGAGCGGCCGATTCTCCGATGTCATCGACCCCTGCACCGGAGAGGCCTACCTTCAGGCGCCGATCTCCGGTCCGGAGGACGTCGACGAAGCCTACGCCGCCGCAGCCGCCGCCTTCGAGTCGTGGAGTCAGCTCACCCCGGGTGAGCGGGCCAACCTGCTGCTCAAGGTGGCCGACGCCGTCGACGCCCGCGCCGAGGAGCTGAACGAGGCCGAGTGCCTCAACACCGGCAAGCCGCGTGCCCGCATGGCCGAGGACGAGACTCCGGTGGCCGCCGACCACTTCCGCTTCTTCGCGGGCGCGGCGCGCACCCTGGAGGGCCCGACGTCGGGCGAGTTCCTCGCCGACCACACCTCCGTCATCCGGCACGAGCCGATCGGCGTCGTGGGCCAGGTCACGCCCTGGAACTACCCGATGATGATGGCGGTCTGGAAGATCGCCCCCGCGCTCGCCGCGGGCAACACCATCGTGCTCAAGCCCTCCGACACCACCCCGGTCTCCACGGTCAAGCTGGCCGAGATCCTCGGGGAGATCCTGCCGAAGGGCGTCTTCAACGTCGTCGTCGGCGACCGCGAGACCGGCGCCCTCGTCGTCGGCCACCCGACCGCGCAGATGGTCGCGATCACCGGTTCGGTCGGTGCGGGCATGGCCGTGGCCAAGTCCGCGGCCGAGGACCTCAAGCGGGTCCACCTGGAGCTCGGCGGCAAGGCCCCCGTCGTCGTCTTCGACGACGTCAAGGACCTCAAGGCCGCCGCCGAGGCCATCGCCACGGCCGGTCTCTACAACGGCGGCCAGGACTGCACCGCGGCCTGCCGCGTGCTGGTCCACGAGGACGTCCACGACGAGTTCGTGGCCGCGCTCACCGAGGCGGCCGCGGGCACCGTGACCGGCGACCTGTCCAACGAGGACGCCCTCTACGGCCCGCTCAACAACGCCGGCCAGCTCGCCCGCGTCGCGGCCTTCTTCGACCGGGTCCCCGGCCACGCCAAGGTCCTGACCGGCGGTCACCAGGTCGGCGACAAGGGCTACTTCTTCGCTCCCACCATCGTCGACGGCCTCCAGCAGGACGACGAGATGGTGCAGAACGAGGTCTTCGGGCCCGTCATCACCGTCCAGACCTTCTCCGACGAGGCCGACGCGGTGGCCAAGGCCAACGGCGTCAGGTACGGCCTGTCGAGCTCGGTGTGGACCTCCGACCACGGCCGGGCCATGCGGATGTCGAAGCGTCTCGACTTTGGCGTCGTATGGGTCAACACTCATATCCCGTTTGTCTCAGAGATGCCTCACGGTGGCTTCAAGCACTCCGGATACGGCAAGGACCTTTCCGTCTTCGGGTTGCACGATTACCTCCGCGTTAAGCATGTAATGCACTACATCGGCGAATAGCCGCGAACAGAGGGAATAAGCCTGGTATGACCGATATCCAGGCGGGTACGGAGGCGGCCGCCGCCGCCTCCACCTCCGCCCAGGTGCCCGCCATCGAGCTCGACGGAGTCGTCAAGGAGTACCTCGCCCACGGAGAAGTCGTCCAGGCGGTAAAGGGAGTGACCCTGACGATCACCGAGGGCGAGTTCTTCTCGCTCCTCGGGCCCTCCGGATGCGGCAAGACCACCACGATGCGCATGATCGCCGGGTTCGAGGATCCGTCGCGCGGCACGGTGCGGCTGCACGGCCAGGACGTGACCAACGTCCCTCCCAACAAGCGCGACGTGAACATGGTGTTCCAGTCCTACGCGCTGTTCCCGCACATGAACGTCTGGGAGAACGTCGCCTTCGGCCTCAGGCGCAAGAAGATCGGCGAGGCCGAGATCAAGCGGCGCGTCGGCGAGATGCTGGAGATCGTGGCCCTCACCGGCCGCGAGAAGCGCCGCCCCCGGGAGATGTCCGGCGGCCAGCAGCAGCGGGTCGCCCTGGCCCGCGCCCTCGTCAACAAGCCCCGCGCGCTCCTGCTGGACGAGCCCCTGGGCGCCCTGGACCTCAAGCTCCGCCAGGCCATGCAGATCGAGCTCAAGCGGATCCAGCGCGAGGTCGGCATCACGTTCGTCTACGTCACGCACGACCAGAGCGAGGCGCTCACCATGAGCGACCGCATCGCCGTCATGAACGACGGCCTGGTCGAGCAGCTCGCCTCGCCCCGCGAGATCTACGAGAGCCCGTCCACCGCGTTCGTGGCGGGCTTCATCGGCACCTCCAACCTCCTCAGCGGCACCGTGGACCGGATCGTCTCCGGCTCCGCCGTACTGAGGCTGGGGCAGGAGGGCCGGGTCCTGGTGGCGGGGGACGGTTTCCAGGTCGCCGATCCGGTCGCGGTCACCGTGCGCCCCGAGAAGATCACCATCTCCACGGAGGAGCCGGCGGGCGACCTCAGCGTCGTGCCGGGCATCGTGTCCGAAGTGGTCTACTTGGGCCTTTACAACAGTTACGCGGTGAGCCTGGCAGATGGTGCCGAGGTCACCGTGTTCCAGCAGAACGCGCTTGACAGCACGAGTACGGCAGAACGCGGTGACGCCGTCTGGTTGTCGTGGCAGCCGCGCCACTCGTACGCGATCGGAAGTTGAGTACCGCCATGCACCACTCACATGACCCGGCCTTCCTGCGGGGTATGACGCAGAGCCGCTCGATCACCCGTCGTGACGCCTTCCGCCTGGCCGGGCTGTCCGCGGCGGGCCTGGCCCTCGCCGGCTGCGGCGTCCAGGGCAAGAAGGTGGAGCCGCCCAAGGTGGACGCCGTCGCCGACTTCTGGGCCTCCCAGAAGAAGAACGACATCCTGCGCTTCGCCAACTGGCCGCTCTACATCGACAAGGACGGCAAGAGGTATCCGTCCCTGGAGATGTTCACCGCCGACACCGGCATCAAGGTGACCTACCAGGAAGCCATCCAGGACAACACCACGTTCTTCGGCAAGGTCCAGCCGCTGCTCGCCGCCAACAACGACATCGGCTACGACCTGATGGTCCTGACGAACGGCCTGCAGCTCAGCAAGGCAATCGCCCTGGGCTACCTGGTCCCGCTGGACCACTCCAAGCTGCCGAACTTCGCGGCCAACGCGGCCCAGAAGGTCAAGAACCCGACCTGGGACCCGAACAACACCCACACGATCCCGTGGACCGTCGGCCTGACCGGCATCGCCTACAACCCCAAGTACGTGGACGAGGTCACGAGCATCCAGGACCTCTGGAACCCCAAGTACAAGGGCAAGGTCGGCATGATGCTCGACACCCAGGAGGTGGCCAACTTCGGCATGTTCTCCCTGGGCATCGACCCCGACAAGTCGACCGAGGCCGACTGGCGGAAGGCCGGGGAGAAGCTCAAGGCGCAGCGCGACGCGGGGCTGGTGCGCAAGTACTACGAGAACGACTACGTCGACGCCCTCGTCCGGGGCGACGTGTGGATCACCATGGCCTGGTCGGGTGACATCTTCCAGCAGGTCGCCGAGGGCAAGGACCTCAAGTTCGTGGTGCCCGAGGAGGGCGGCACGATCTGGACCGACAACATGTGCATCCCCAAGACCGCGCAGAACCCGCTGGACGCCCTGATGCTGATGGACTACGTCTACCAGCCCAAGATCGCCACGATGCTGGTCGAGTACATCAACTACATCACCCCGGTGCCCGCCACCAAGGATCTGATCCTCGCCGACGCCGCCCAGGCCAAGGGCGACGACAAGGCCTCGCTGGAGCAGATCGCCAAGAGCCCGCTGATCTTCCCCTCCGAGGCCGACATGGCCAAGCTGCGCTCCTACAAGACGCTGACCACGGCCGAGGAGAAGGTCTTCGAGTCCATCTTCCAACCCGTCACCCAGGGCTGACCGGAGATGAAACGCCTCGCCCCCTACCTGCTCATCCTGCCGGGCGGACTCTGGCTGGCGATCTTCCTGGTGGTGCCGATGGTCTTCATGGCCTCGGTCTCCACCCAGGAGGGCGACGTGGTGAACGGGTTCGTCCAGACGTTCAACTTCTCGGTGTACGGCGACGCCCTGGTCCAGTACCAGACGCAGTTCCTGCGGTCGGCCGGCTACGGCCTGGCCGCGACGGTCGTCTCCGTCGCGCTGGCCTACCCGATGGCCTACTGGATCGCCTTCAAGGGCGGCCCCCGCAAGTCCACCTACCTGCTGCTGGTGCTGCTGCCGTTCTTCGTCTCGTTCGTGCTGCGCACGGTGTCGTGGAAGTTCCTGCTGGCCGACGACGGCATGCTGCTGTCCCCGCTGAAGTCGATGGGCCTGGTGCCCGGTGACTTCCACGTGCTGCAGACGACGGTGGCGGTGATCGGCGGCCTGGTCTACAACTACCTGCCGTTCATGATCCTGCCGATCTACGTGGCCCTGGAGCGGGTGGACCCCCGGGTGGTCGAGGCCGCCCAGGACCTGTACGCGGCCAGGCGCGAGGCGTTCACCAAGGTCGTGCTGCCGCTCTCGCTGCCGGGCGTGTTCGCCGGGGTGCTGATGACGTTCGTCCCGATGACGGCCGACTACGTCAACGCCGGCATCCTCGGTGGCCCGGAGAACACGATGATCGGCAACATCATCCAGACCGAGTATCTCGTCAACAACGACTACCCGACCGCCGCCGCGCTGTCGTTCACGCTGATGGCGGCGATGCTGGTCGGCATCTTCGCCTACGCCAAGGCGCTCGGCACCGAGAACGTGCTGGAGGCGGCGGCCCGATGAGCACGGTGACAACACAGCGGGCGACCGGGCCCGCCAAGCGGGTGCGGGGCAGGTCCCGGCTCGGCGACCGGCTGCTCAAGGGCTACGTCTGGCTGATCATCGCCTGGCTCTTCCTGCCGATCGCGGTCATGGTCGTCTTCGGCTTCAACGACACCCAGAGCAAGTCGAACGTGACCTGGCAGGGCTTCACCCTCAAGTGGTGGGGACGGCTGGGCGACTACCCCGACCTGACCGAGGCGGTGCTCAACTCCATCCAGATCGCGGTGCTCGCCACGGTGATCACGACGCTGCTCGGCACGCTCATGGGCCTGGCCCTGGGCCGCTACCGGTTCCGCGGCCAGGGCGCGACCAACCTGGTGATGTTCGCCGCGATCGCCTCGCCGGAGCTGGTCATGGGCGCCTCGCTGCTGTCGCTGTTCATCAGCAGCGGCGTGCAGACCGGTTTCGCGACCGTGGTCATCGCCCACGTGCTGTTCTCCCTGTCGTTCGTGGCCATCACTGTGCGGGCCCGGGTGATCGGGCTGGACCCCTCGATCGAGGAGGCGGCCCGCGACCTGGGCGCGTCCACGTGGATCACGTTCTGGCGGGTGACGTTCCCGATGATCCTGCCCGGCGTCGTCGCGGGCGCGCTGCTGGCCTTCGCGCTCTCCATCGACGACTTCGTGATCACCCAGTTCACCAGCGGTTCCACCCAGACCTTCCCGCTGTGGATCTGGGGCGCCACCCGTATCGGGGTGCCGCCGCAGGTCAACATCCTGGGAACGCTTATATTCGCGGTAGGTGTCGCGATCGCCGTGTTCAACACGGTGCTCTCGCGCCGCCGCACCTAGCTGCCGTCAAGCCCCGTGCCATCACCGGGTGGCACGGGGCTTCGGTGTATCCAGATCCTCGGCAGAGAACAGGGAGGCGAGATCGGATTCAGGCGGGGGGAACCCGCGTGTGGTCCTCACGACCACGCGATACACACACAAAAATAATTTGACTCACCGTAGGGAAGTGAGATTTGTGGATCCGCTGAAGGCTCTTGCTGATGCGGAGCGCAAGCCGTACTGGCTCGACAGTCCGGCGAAACCCGAGCCGCGACCGCGGCTCTTCGGAAACACGACCGCCGATCTGGCGGTGGTCGGCGGAGGCTTCTCGGGGCTGTGGACCGCCCTGATGGCCAAGGAACGAGACCCGTCGCTCGACGTGGTCCTGCTTGAGGGACGCAGGATCGGCTGGGCGGCATCCGGCCGCAACGGCGGCTTCGCGATGGCGACGCTCACCCACGGGATCGCCAACGGGCTGGAACGCTGGCCCGAGGAGATCTCCACACTCGAGCGCCTGGGTGTCGCCAACCTCGACGAGATCGGCGAGACCGTCGCCAAGTACGACATCGACTGCGGCTACGAACGCACCGGCGAGCTGCACGTGGCCACCGAGCCCTGGCAGCTTGAGGAGATGCGCGAGAGCGTGGAGGTCGCCCGCGAGCTGGGAATCCGCTTCGACGCCCTCGACCAGGACCAGGTCCGGGCGGAGGTGAACTCGCCCACCTACATCGGTGGACACTGGGAACGCGACGGCTGCGCCATGGTCGATCCCGCCCGGCTGGCATGGGGGCTCCGGCAGGCCTGCCTCTCCATGGGCGTGCGCATCTACGAGCGCACGCCGGTCAGGAACATGAAGGACATCGGGACGGGCATGGAACTGCTCACCCCGCACGGCACCGTCAAAGCGGCCAAGGTCGCCCTCGGCACCGGCGTGTTCCAGCCGCTGCTGCGGCGGCTGAAGCACTTCCTGGTGCCGGTCTACGACTACGCGCTGATGACCGAGCCGCTCTCCGCCGCCCAGATGGCCTCCGTCGGCTGGCACAACCGGCAGGGTGTCGGAGACTCGGCCAACCAGTTCCACTACTACCGGCTGACCGCCGACAACCGCATCCTCTGGGGCGGCTACGACGCGGTCTACTACAACGGTGGCAAGATCAAGCCGGAGTACGAACAGCGCGACGAGACCTTCGTCAAGCTGGCGGAACACTTCTCCACGACGTTCCCGCAGCTCTCCGAGCTCCGCTTCACCCACAGGTGGGGCGGGATCATCGACACCTGCAGCCGGTTCAGCGCCTTCTACGGCCAGTCGCACGGCGGGCGCCTCGCCTACGCCGTCGGCTACACCGGCATGGGCGTCGGCGCGACCCGCTTCGGGGCGAACGTCATGCTCGACCTGCTCAACGGCGAGCGGACCGAGCGGACCGAGCTCCGGATGGTCAAGGAGAAGCCGCTCCCCTTCCCGCCCGAGCCGGTCCGCTCGGCCGGGATCCAGATGACCCGCTGGTCGATCGCCCAGGCCGACCTCCACCAGGGCCGCCGCAACCTCTGGCTGCGCACCCTGGACCGGATGGGCCTCGGGTTCGACTCGTAGGCGGTGCTCCCGGCCCCCGCCGGCCAGGCGGGAGCCGGGAGCCACGATGCCCGGCCCCGCTCGCTTCCGGGGCGGGAGCCGTACAGACTGGGGGGCGTGATCGAGAGAGTCGAGTTCGACGTCGACGGGGTCAGGCTCGTCGGCGACCTGCGGGTGCCGGCCACGGCGGGCCCGCATCCGGCGCTGGTCCTCACCGGGCCGTTCACCGGCACGCGGGACCAGGTCACCGGGCTGTACGCGGCCAGGCTCGCCGAGGCGGGATACGTGACGCTGGCCTTCGACCATCGCAACTGGGGCGAGTCGGGCGGGACGCCGCGCTGCCACGAGGACGCGCAGGGCAAGCTGCACGACCTGCGGGCCGCGGTCTCGCTGCTCCGCTCCCGGCCCGAGGCCGACGGCGGCAGGATCGGCGCGGTCGGCATCTGCCTGGGCGCCGGCTACGCGCTCAGGTTCGCCGCGTTCGACCCCCGGGTGAAGGCCTTCGCCGGCATCGCCGGGGCCTACAACAACCCCTACGGCATGCGGGCCGGCATGTCGCCCGGCGGCTACCAGGACGCGCTGGCCTCCTTCACCGAGGCGCTGGAGCGTCAGGACCGGGGCGGCGAGGTCGCGTATCTGCCCGCCGTGGCAGCCGAGGGGGAGGCCGCGATGCCGGGCGACGAGCCGTTCGCCTACTACGGCACCGAGCGCGGCGCCTCGGCACACTGGCGCAACGAGGTCACCAGGGCCTCCGTCCGAGAGCTGATCACCGTGGACAACATGACCGGAGCGGACTTCCTGTCCCCCAAACCCGGCCTGATCGTGCACGGCGTGGTAGACCGGTTCTGCTCCCCGGAGGGCGCCGAGGAGGCGTACAAGCGGATGGACGGCCCCAAGAAGATCGTCTGGCTGGACGCCCGGCTCCACATCGACCTCTACGACACCGAGCCCCACGTCACCCAGGCCGTCGAGGCCACGGCGGCGTTCTTCGGCGAGCACCTGTGACGATGTACGTTCTCGGACTGGACGTCGGCGGCACCTCCTCGCGCGCGCTCCTGCTCGACGCCTCGGGGCGGCGGATCGGGTACGGCAGGGCTCCCGGCGGCAATCCGGCGGCCCACGGCACCGGCACGGCCGCCGCCAACATCCGGCAAGCGCTGGAGCCCGCCCTCCTCGGGGTGGACCCGGCGGAGGTGGTGGGGGCGGTCGTCGGGATGGCCGGGGTCGGGGCGCTCGACCGGGCCGTCTTCGACCGGATGTGGGCCTCCGCCGGGCTGCGCTGCGTCCCTGCCGTGACGGGCGATCTCGGCGTCGCCTTCGCCGCCGGTACGGCGGAGCCGCGCGGCACCGTGCTCATCGCGGGGACCGGCGCCATCGCCGCCCGCATCGAGGACGGCGAGCCGGTGGCGGTCTCCGACGGGCTCGGCTGGCTGCTCGGGGACCAGGGATCGGGTTTCTGGCTGGGGCGGGAGGCGGCCCGCGCGGCCGTCCGGGGTCTGAGCCGGGGCGAGAGCGACGGCCTGCTGACGCGCCTGGTCGCCGAGGAGATCCGCGACAGCGACGGCCGTGACGGCCCTGACGGCCGCGGTGTCCAGGACAGTCGGGATGGCCACGACGTCCGCGACGGTCGGGACGTCCAGGACGGTCGGGATGGCCGCGATGGTCGCGCGGCCGGATGGCCGCCCGTGGACGGCAGGGCGGAGGCCATCCGGCTCGTGGTCCACGCCCAGGGACACTCCCCGCTGGAGCTGGCGAGGCTGGCGCCGCTGGTGAGCCGGGCCGCCGCCGCGGGCGACCCCGACGCGCTGAAGATCGTGGCGACGGCGGCCGGGCTGCTCTGCGCGACGGTGGCCGAGGTGCGCCAGGAGGGGGAGGACACCCCCATCGTGCTGGCCGGGAGCGTGCTGACCAGCGAGGGGCCGGTGTGCTCCGCCGTACGGGACGGGCTCGGCGCGCCGACGGCCCTGGCCGGCGACGGTGCCGCGGCGGCGGCCTGGCTGGCGGCGAAGGAGGCGTTCGGCCTGGACCGGGAGGCGGCGGCGCGGCTCCACCGGCGGATCCTGCGGGAGGCGTGAGGCGGGCGGGACCCTCTGCCGCCGATGGCCGGGGCGGGCGGGTGCCGTCCCCCGCCGGGACCGCCGCCTGAAGTCCGAGTGCCCTACATCCATCGATGTACGCCCCGGATGGGTCCGCGTGACGATGTCCGGCGGCCCGGGGCCGGACATCGTTGAGGTGTGACGACGCGACGTATCGACGTGCTGGACGTGCTCAGAGGTGTCGCCATCATGGGCACGCTGGGCACCAACATCTGGATCTTCACCAGTCCCGCCGGCCCCGAGGGCCTGCTGGACGCGCTGGGCCGGACCGGGACCGTGGAGACCTTCCTCCGCTTCCTGGCCAACGGCAAGTTCCTGGCCCTGCTCACCCTGCTGTTCGGGGTCGGGCTGGAGCTGCAGTACCGCTCGGCCGCGCGCCGGGGCGCGCCCTGGCCCGGCTGGTACCTGTGGCGGGCGGGACTGCTGTTCCTCGAAGGACTGATCCACTATGTGCTGATCTTCGAGTTCGACGTGCTCATGGGCTACGCGCTGACCTCGATCATCGTGGCGTACCTGATCGGCCGGAGCGACCGGGCGGTCAGGGCCTGGATGATCACCGTGGGCTCGGTGTTCGCGGTGCTGGTCGGACTGGTCACCCTCGCCCTGGCCTACGGCCGGGCCGGCATGGCCCCGCCGGCCGCGGCGCCGTCCACGCTGTTCTCCGAGGGCTCCTACCTCGACCAGGTCGCCGCCCGGATCGAGCTGGTCGGCGTCTACCGGATCGAGGCCGTGTTCATCGTCCCGATGGGGATCGTGCTGTTCCTGCTGGGCTCGCGGCTGATGCGCGCCGGGGTGTTCGAGGAGTCCGGGCGGGGCGCCGCCCTCCGCCGGAAGCTCATGGTCATCGGGTTCGGCGTGGGCGCCCCGCTCAACCTGCTGACCTCCTTCGCCGGGGAGACCTGGTTCCTGGTCGACCGCTACCTGCTGCCCCCGCTGGTGGCGCTGGGCCTGCTCGCCCTGGTCACGACGCTCGTGCATCGGATGGCCGGTGCTCCCGGCCTGCTGCGGCGGGGCCTGACCAACGTCGGACGCACCGCGCTGAGCTGCTACGTCTTCCAGAACCTGGCCGCCGCGGCGCTCTGCTACGGCTGGGGGCTGGGGCTGGCCGCGGAGTTCGACGAGCTGCGGCCGTGGTGGGTGGTCGCCGCCTGGGCGGGTGTCTGCGCCCTGTTCATGGCGCTGTCCACGCTGTGGCTGCGCCGTTTCGAGCGGGGGCCGCTTGAGCTGGTCTGGCAGTGGGCCTATACGGCACCCCAATCCCATCTGCGGACAAATGATAAAGTAATGGACAATTCCATCAAGCGTTAGGGTCCGGTTTGTCGCGGAGGGTCGTCGGTACGGTCGCCGCCCTTCTGCTGGCTCTGTTCGCCTTCGTCCACGCGCCGCTTCCAGCCCCCGATGGACGCCATCACGAGCCTGGACTCGCGATCACGCTGGCGGGGGGCGCGATGCTCCCCCCTGCCGTCCATCATCAGGTGGACCGCTGCCTGCCCCCGCCGTGCACGGGAGTGGCCGGCCAGGGGCAGGGGATACGGCTCCCGGCCCCACGCCCCCGTACGGCTCCCGCCGTGCGGGCCGTACGCGACAGCTCCGAACCCCGGGCGCCTCCGTCCGGCGATCTGTGACGCCCTGACACCAGATCGCTCGACGGAGGTTTTCATGTTCTACGAATGCGCGTTCACCATGCCCGGAATCTGCCCCGAAAGGGGTCATCGTGGCACTGGGTGACGCTCTCATCGCCCTCGGCGGCTCCTTCCTCGCCGCGGGGATCATCGCCAGACTCGGCACCCGGATAGGGCTGCCGACCATCCCCCTGTTCATGCTCGCGGGCATCATCTTCGGCCCGCACACGCCCGGTCTCGCCCTGGTCGACAACCCGGCGGACCTGAAGGTCATCGCCGCGCTCGGCCTGATCTTCCTGCTGTTCTACCTCGGCCTGGAGTTCTCCCTGGACGACCTGGTCGCGGGAGGCAGGCGGCTGGTGCTGGCGGGGGTCCTCTACATCCTGCTCAACGTCGGCGGTGGACTGGCCTTCGGGTTCGCCGTCGGCTGGGGGAGCAGGGAGGCCCTGGTCCTGGCCGGCGTCATCGGCATCTCCTCCTCGGCCATCGTGACCAAGCTGCTCGTCGACCTCGGCCGGCTCGGCAACCCGGAGAGCCGCCTCATCCTCGGCATCATCGTGGTCGAGGACGTCTTCCTCGCGCTCTACCTGGCCGTGCTGCAGCCGGTGCTCAGCGGTGCCGACACCTTCGCCGCCGCCGCGATCTCCTTCGGCAAGGCGTTCGCCTTCCTGATCGTGCTGACCGCGCTGGCCCGCTGGGGGACGCGGCTGGTCAACACGCTCGTCACGACCAGGGACGACGAGCTGCTCGTGGTCATGTTCACCGGTCTGGCGATCTTCACCGCCGGTGTCGCGGAGGAGCTCGGCGTCTCCGACGCCATCGGAGCCTTCATGATCGGACTCATTCTGAGCTCGACCAAGGCGGCGCCGCGCATCCGCCAGCTCGTCCACCCGCTCCGGGACGCCTTCGCCGCGCTGTTCTTCTTCGCGTTCGGCCTGTCCATCGAGCCGGGCGACATGCTCTCGGTGGCCTGGCCCATCGTGATCGCGGTGGCGATCACGGTGCTGCTCAACATCGCGGCCGGCGTGCTGGCCGCCAAGCTGAACTCCTTCGGCAGGATGGAGGCGGTCAACATCTCGCTCACCGTCCTCTCCCGCGGAGAGTTCGCCCTCGTCCTGGCGACCATGGCACTGGCCGCCGGGCTGGACACCAGGCTCGCGCCGTTCATCGCGGGATACGTGCTCGTGCTCGCCCTGCTCGGACCGCTGATCGCCAGCCGTTCGGAGCCGATCGCCCGCGCACTCCCGGGTGGGAGGAAGCGGCGAGGACGCGGGGCGCCGGAGGAGAAGGACTCCGTCCCCTGAACCGCCCCCCGGCGGCCGGCGTGTCCGGTGCGATCAGCGTGGGGTCACGATCGAGCGGAGGGCGTCCAGCACCGTCGCGTCCTCGATGGTCGAGGGAACCGGCTCGTCGGAGCCCTCGGCGATGCCGCGCATGGTCTTGCGGAGGATCTTGCCCGACCTGGTCTTCGGCAGCGCCGGGACCACGTCCACCTGCTTGAACGCCGCCACGGCGCCCACCTGATCGCGGACCGCCTGGACCAGCTCGGCCCGTAGCGCCGCGGGGTCGGTCTCCACCCCGCTCTTCAGCACCACGAAGCCGCGCGGGACCTGGCCCTTCAGCTCGTCGGCCACCCCGATCACCGCGCATTCGGCCACGGCCGGATGCGCGGCCAGCACCGCCTCCATGGACCCGGTGGACAGCCGGTGCCCGGCCACGTTGATCACGTCGTCGGTGCGGCCCATCACGAACAGGTAGCCGTCCTCGTCCACGTAGCCGCCGTCGCCGGTCAGGTAGTGGCCCGGGAAGGCCGACAGGTAGGACTTCACGTAGCGCTCGTCGTCCTGCCAGAGCGTGGGGAGCGTGCCGGGCGGGAGCGGCAGCCGGATGCAGATCGCGCCCTCCTCGCCGGGGGCGCACTCGGCGCCCGAGGGCGTGAGCACGCGCACGTCGTAGCCGGGGACGGGCACGGTGGGAGAGCCGGGCTTGATCGGCATGGGCTCCAGTCCGCGCAGGTTGGCGGCGACGGGCCAGCCGGTCTCGGTCTGCCACCAGTGGTCGACCACCGGGACGCCGAGCCTGTCCGACGCCCAGTGGTAGGTGTCGGGGTCCAGCCGCTCTCCGGCGAGGAACAGCGTCCGCAGCGACGAGACGTCGTAGTCGCCCAGCAGGGCCGCCTCCGGGTCCTCCTTCTTGATCGCCCGGAACGCGGTCGGTGCTGTGAACAGCGCGTTCACCCCGTACTCGGCGATCACCCGCCAGAAGGCGCCCGCGTCCGGGGTGCCGACCGGCTTGCCCTCGTAGAGCACGGTCGTGGCGCCGAGCAGCAGCGGGCCGTACACGATGTAGGAGTGGCCGACCACCCAGCCGACGTCGGAGGCCGCCCAGAACACCTCACCCGGCCCGATGCCGTAGACGTTCGTCATGCTCCACAGCAGCGCCACCGCGTGCCCGCCGTTGTCACGCACGACGCCCTTCGGCAGGCCGGTGGTCCCGCTGGTGTAGAGGATGTAGAGCGGGTCGGTGGCCCGCACCGGCACGCACCCGGCCGGCTCGGCGTCCGCGCTCGCCCAGTCCACGTCCCTGCCGGGCACCAGCTCCGCCGGCGCCTGCTCGCGCTGGAGGATCACGCAGTGCGCGGGCCGGTGCCCGGCCAGCTCCAGCGCGGCGTCCAGCATCGGCTTGTACGGCACGACCCGGCCGGGTTCGATCCCGCAGGAGGCCGACACGACGACCCTGGGCCGCGCGTCGTCGATCCGGACCGCCAGCTCCTTGGGCGCGAACCCGCCGAACACCACCGAGTGCACCGCCCCCAGCCGCGCGCAGGCCAGCATGGCGATCACCGCCTCCGGGACCATCGGCATGTAGACCACCACCCGGTCGCCCTTCTCGACGCCGAGCGAGCGCAGCACCCCGGCGAACCGGGCGACCTCGTCGAGCAGTTCGGCGTAGGTGTACCGGCGGCGGGTCCCGGTGACGGGACTGTCGTGGATCAGCGCGACCCGGTCGCCGTGCCCCGCCTCGACATGCCGGTCGAGCGCGTTGAAGCAGGTGTTCAGCTCCCCGTCCGGGAACCAGCGGTAGAACGGCGGATTCCCGTCGTCCAGCGCCTGGCCCGGCGCCCGGGTCCAGGTGACGGCCCCGGCGGCCTCGGTCCAGAACCCTCCGGGATCGGCGATGCTGCGGGCGAAGGCGTCAACGTACGACATCAGGCCATCATGCTCTCCCACGGGCGCCCGGTCGAGGCACCTCTCCGGCCGGGGCGCCTCCCGCGCCGGGCCGGTCCGCGTCACCTGCCCGCGGCGGCCCGCCTCCCGGCGCCAGCCGGCCAGGGCACGGGGACGCGCCGGACCGGCCCCGTCAGCCGTCCAGGTCGTGCGCCTGTGGCGGGTCGGTTCCGTCAGCCGTTCAGGTCGCCCGCCCACGGCGGGTTGGCTCCGGCCACCGAGCAGGTGAGCGCGGCGGCACGGGTGGCGAAGGCCGCCGCCTCCATGGCCTCGTCGAGCCCGACGGAGTCGAGCCGCCCGCCGAGCAGGCCGGAGGCGTGCAGCCGGTGCAGGAAGGCGGCGGTGAAGGAGTCGCCGGCGCCGACCGTGTCCACGACCTCCGTGGCGGGTGCGGGCACCGTCGCCCGCTCGCCGTCGAGGGAGACGGTCGCGCCCCGGGGGCCGCGGGTCACCACGATCAGGCGGGCGCCCGCGGCGTGCCAGGCGTCGCAGACCTCTTCGAGGGGCTCGCCGGGGTGGATCTGCCCCAGGTCGTCGTCGCTCAGCTTGACGATGTCGGCGAGCGCGCACCACAGGGGCATCCGCTCCCGGTAGACGGCCAGGTCGACGAACGCGGCGCGCACGTTGGGGTCGATCGAGACGGTGGCGTGGACGGCGGTCCTGGCCAGCAGCTCCTCGACGTGCTCGGCGCCGGGGGCGCCGACCAGGGCCATGGAGCCGGTGTGCAGGCAGGAGACGTCGCCGAGCCGCTCGGCGGTCAGCTCCGCCGTACTCCACTGCCAGTCGGCGGAGCCCTCCGCGTAGAAGGTGTAGCCGGCCTGCCCCGACTCGTCCAGGGTCGCCACCGCCAGGGTGCTGGGCTCGTCGGCGGTGACGCAGCCGGTCAGGTCGACCCCCGAGGCGCCGAGGTGGGCGCGGAACAGGGCGCCGAAGGAGTCTCTGGAGATCCGTCCGAGGAAGCGGGTGGGGGTGCCGAGGCGGGAGAGGGCCACGGCGGTGTTCGCGGGACTCCCGCCGGGGAGGACGCGCAGGGCGAGCTCGCCCCGCGACGGGCTCCCGGTCGCGAAGGCGTCGGCGACGCACTCACCGAGCACGGCTACCTGGGTGTGGGGCATGGGCCCGCCTTTCTCGGACGTGACGGGAGGCGCTCCGGTGGCGTCGCCGGCCCTTTACCGCGCGGGGCCATTGAGGTTTCTTCCCGGGGAGTTCATCGCCCAGGGCAACTGATGTCAACGTTGACATATAGGCCCCTTTTCCTTGGCAGACGTCCTCGGCGTGGAGTCCCTCGGATCCGCCCGGGGTCCGTACGGATTCGCAGGCAGGCCGATTCCGTCTACGTGAGGGCATATTCCGCCCTGATCGTGGGCGTCTCCCGTGACGGCCCGCGGCCCGTGGGCGCGCCGTTCGCCGATCACCGGTGTCTCCCTGTGGGGGATCACCGGTGTCTCCCCGTGGGGGCCGGGGACGGGGCGCCGCGCCCCGGCCCCGGCGGGTGGCGCGGTCAGGCGGTCGGGCAGGGCTTTCCTGGCACGGTCAGCGCGGCCCTGGCGTGGCTGATGACGATCTCGGCGCCTGCCACGGTGCGGATGTGGATGGCGTTGACCGCGATGCCGTTGCCGCCGGCGATCGCCACCCGCTCGTTGATCACGACCTTGGCCACCAGCGGGATGTCGATCGTGAGCCCGGCGCTGGGGTCGACGATCGAGACGCCGTTGACCTTCAGGTTGGTGAGCTCCACCCGGCCGGTGGTGCTCACGTCTCCGGAGTCGTCGCCCTGGGCCTTCGCCGTCGAGGTGATCTCGTCGGCGGTGACGAGGCCGTCGAGCAGGCTGAGACGGGCCGTCGTGGCCGTGGCCGTGGCGGTGCGGAGCCCCGCCGCGTCGACCGCGCCCGAGGCCGTGGTGGTGATGACCCCCAGCGTGCCGAGACCGGCCGGCGTGGCGCGGGCCAGCGTGGCGTCGTCGGTGCCGGCGGTCCTGGTGCAGGTGATGTCGGACGGCGCGAGCGGCGGGACGCCGAGCAGCGGGGTGGTGACGCGGCCGCCGTGCGCGTGGGCGTCGAACACCAGGACGGGCGGGACGAACCTCACTTCGGCGCATCCCGGCGGGATGATCCCCGCATGGGCGGTCAGGTCGCCGGCGCAGGTGGTGTAGGTGCCGGCCCGTGCGGACGTCACCGCCACCTTGACGGTGCAGGACGCCTTGCCGGCGGCCAGCGTCCCGGTCACGCCGATCTGCGCGCCGCCCGCCGGCGCCGTCACCGTCGCGTCCGCGCAGTCGGTCACCGGAGCGGTGGCCGCGACGGTCAGGCCGGAGGGCAGCTTCTCCCGGAACGACCAGCCCTTCTTCACCGCCAGCTCGCTGGTGTTGGTGACGGTGAACGTCAGCGTCGACTCGGCGCCCACCTCGACCGAAGCGGGACCGTAGCCGGCGTCGAGCTGGGGCGTGACGTCCAGGATCCGCACGTTGTCGAACGCGGCGTCGTTGCCGTAACCGCTGGCCTGGAAGTTGACCAGCCGGAGCCCCACCGTGGAGCCGCCGAACAGCACGGGGCTGTCACTGGTGTAGGTGCCCACGCCGATCCCGTTGATGGTCGTGCTGGGGTGGGCGCACGGCTCGATCGGGGTGGTGAAGGTGGGCACCGCCGTCGAGCCGTCCAGCAGGTAGAAGCCGAGCTTGGCGTGGTTGGCGTGGCAGTTGACCTCGGCGGCGTCGACCGAGAAGGTCAGGAAGCGGTCGGGGGCGCCGATACTGACGGGCCTGACGGCCTCCAGCTGGGTCTTGCCCGAGCCGGGGTTGGCGCTGGTGTAGGCGGTGACGGCGTGGTTGGTCGCCGGATTGCCGCCCGCCCACTGGCCCAGTGTGCCGGCCAGTTGCTTGACCGAGGTCCACCATCCGCCGCAGCCGCTGTTCGCCGGCTCGGTGGCCGGGTTGCGCTGCGAGGCGATCCAGCCGTTGCAGGCGGTCAGCCATGCCGGGTCGGCGGTGTAGGTCTGGCCGGCGGGTGCCGCCCCGGTGTAGCCGGTGATCAGGATGGGTGTGGCGCCCTGGCCGTTCTCGAAGTCCTCGGCGAAGACGACCGCCGGAGCCTGCGGCACCCCCGGGGTGCCGGGGGCCGCCGCCGCGGTGCCGCCCTGGGCGACCACGGCCGAGGCCGTCAGCGCGAGTGTGGCGGCGCCGGCCAGGACGCGCCTGAGCGCGCCGGGCACATGAAAACGCGCATGAGAACTTTTCATCAGAACCTGCCGAGGGTGCCCCGGCCTTCAGGCCGGGAAGGAATCGGGAGCGGGAGGGCCGCCAAGGCCCGAGCGTGTCCTAGCCGGTCAGTCATTTCGATCAGCTTCTTTCCGAGTCGTGTAGCCGTAGCCGTCCGCGCGCTGAAGATGACGGACATGCCTGTGGCTGATCCCGGCGACGCGACCGTGCCGGGTAGTGATGTCGAACGAGCCGGAGGACCGGACCAGGACTCGCCCGAGGTGAACCCCGGCTTTCTTGCCTGCCGGGACGTTCGCCCGGACCAGGCCGCCGGTTTGGAAGCCGTGGTGCAATTTGATCCGTGGCCGGACGAGGCGGGGGAACCCGTATCGGTCGGGCGTGGTGCGGGCGTAGCTACCGCGTCCGGTCGCCGTGACCACCAGGACCGTGGACGGCCAGCCGGCCACGGTCTCCAGGTGGCCGACGTGCAGCGCGTCCAACGCGTGCGACTTGGCGGCGCCGGTGCGAGACCGGTTCCACTTGGTGCGTGCGCCCGACGCCGTCGCGACCGGCAGGCCGGTCGCCTCCAGCGCCCGCCACAGTGCCCACCGGGTGGCGTTGACGGCGGCGGCGTCGCGCAGCGGAGCCTTGGCCTGCTTGAGGATCTTCGCCAGCAGGGTGGGCTTGGCTTTGAGGAACTCCTCCACGGGGGTGGCGTTCTTGGTCTGGTTGCACGGGATGCAGGCCACGGTCAGGTTGCTGATCCGATCGCAGCCACCTCGGGAGCGCGGATGGATGTGGTCGATGTTCAGCGGCGTCCTGGAGATTCCGCAGTACGCGCACGCCCGGCCCCATTTGGCCAGTAGGTATTCGCGCACCTCGTACCCGACGAGGGTGCCCTGCTGGTAGGCCGCTCCTTCAAGCGGCCTACCGGCCGACAGGGCGTGCGTGTCGAACGCGACCCGCTCCACATGCACGGCGCTGACGGGTGCCCAGCGCCTCAGGCGGTCCGCCCACGACATGGTGGTGTCCATACGGTGTTTCAGGGACGGCGCGAGCCACCCCTTGGGTTTGGTGCGGTTGTTGAATCGGGGCGCGCGGTAGCGCAGGTTCCGGGACCTACGTCCCCGGCGCAGCGCGGCCCGCGAGGCGAGCTTGTCGCGGATCGCTGCGCCTCGGTGGTCGAGCTGGAGCGCGTACCTGCCGGTACGGCTCCCGCCGTGCTCGGTGAACACGGCAATGCCGGTGTGCTTGCTGCCGGGGTCTATGCCGACGTGCATGCCTTCGACGGTGGAGTCGGCGGCGGTGCGGTCCTTGAGACGGATGACGAACGGGGTGTGACGGTGCACCACAGCCCGGCCTGAGCGCAGGAGTTTGCGCGCGTAGGCCGGGCTCGTGGGCTGTAGCGGTTGGCCGTGCTTGTCGAGGACGAACACGACCGGGTGGGCTGAACTGCCCGCTCCCTCCCCGGCCGAAGCCAGGTCAGGGTGACGCCGAGCGGACCGGGTGCCGATCCGCTCGGTCTCCCCTCGCCCATGTTGAACACCAGGTACCGCCGTGTGGCGGTGTCCGTGAGCCGTTTCGTCCCGACCCTGCGGGGTGTCTGCTCCCACGGATTCCAGAGCGGCAGACTGAGGAAGCACCTGCCGGTGGGTCTGCTGTCTTGTGTTCAACGTAGCCATCAAAATGCACCTCCTTGAGCTGATGGCTGGGGCTGGTCAACGTGGGGCTATCGGTGCGCGGTGCGGCACACCTCAAGCCCCGACCTTCAGACCAGGGTCGTTGACGAGTGAATTCCTCCCAGTAAATCCATGACACCACTGAAACCGGCAAGCGCCCGAACATCGCGTATATCCCGACGGACCTGGTGTTTCGTTTTACCGGGCGGGCGGCAAGGTGATTATCGGGAGGCGAATTGTCGGCACCTCCTCCGATAAAATGGCCTACCTCGCCAAGGCTGTCAATGGTGATTCCTGTTTGCCCATATTTGCCCAATGGGGGGTTGGCCCTTCGCTGAGCAGCGCCGGAGTGTGGAGCGGGCATACCTGCTGCCGGGCATTTCCGGAACGGCGTAAAACAGGTCGCATATCTATCGTTTCAATTCGGCGACCGGAGTTTTCCGGGGCCGGTGTGCCCGGCGATCGGGATTTCCGGCAACGGCGTGCTCGTGATCGGGTTGGCCGGTGGCCGGTGGCCGGTGTGCTCGGCGACCAAGAGCCCTGGCGATCGGTGTACTCATGATCGGAGGTCCCGGTGACCGGCGTGCCGGGCGGCCGTATCGGGGCCGTCAGCGCACGCGGTCGCGGAGCGGCCCGCCCGGCGGGCCGCTACAGCCGGGATCCGACCCGGCGGGACGCTCTCACCGTGTTTCCCGCTACGGAGCCGGGCCCCGGTCTCAGGTCGTGATCACCGCGCCGGAGGTGCCGTCCAGGGTGATCCGCTGGCCGGTGACGATGTGCTCGGTCGCGCGGGCGACGCCCACGACGGCCGGGATGCCGTACTCGCGCGCGACCACCGCGCCGTGCGAGTTGGCGCCGCCCATCTCCATGACCAGGCCTCCCGCGGTGAGGAACAGCGGGGTCCAGCCGGGGTCGGTGGAAGGGCAGACCAGGATCTCGCCGGGCTCCAGGTGGGCGCCGACCGGGTCGAGGACCACCCGGGCGATCCCCGTGACGCTGCCCGCGGAGGCCGGTGTGCCGGTGAGCGCGCCGTCCACCGGGGCCGACGTGGCGACCGCCTCGGGCTCGGTGCCGTCCGACAGCAGGACACGCGGCAGGTGCCTGCGGCGCCGCTCGCGCGCGGCGTCCTCGCGCCGCTCGGAGACGAGCGCCCGCAGCCCCGCGGGGTACGGCGGCGCCGCGTCGCCGGGGGTGGTCGGTGCGCTCTGTCCGGGGGCGGTCGGCGCTCTCCCTCCGGGGGTGGTCGGCGTTCTTCCCCCGGGGGTGGTCGGTGTGCTCTGTCCGGGGGTGGCCGGTGTGCTCCCCTCGGGGGTGGTCGGTGCGTTCTGTTCGGGGGTGGTTTTCCCGGATGCGGCCGTGAGGGCGGTGCGGGCCTCTTCCAGGGTCAGGAAGAAGATGTCCCGGGGCGAGTCGAGGAGGCCGCGGGCGGTCAGGTCGGCGCCGACGGTCACCAGCTCGGCGCGCATGGCGGCCAGGATGGTCACCATGTAGAACTTGGGCAGCTCGCGCACGCCAGCCAGGGCCCGGGCCCGGCCCAGGGCGAAGCGGACGACCCGGCCCCGGACGCCCCCCACGCGGGCGCTCAGGGTTTTGATCATGAGAACGGCCTCCGCGGCGCCCCTGGCGAACAGGGCGTCGGGGGAGAGCGCGGGGTCCTCCAGGCGGAGATAGTTGGCCAGGACGCCGATGACGTGCGTCGGATCCTCCGACCAGCGGGGCACGCCGAGGTCGATCTCGGCGACCGCGCGGACGCCGTAGACGGACAGGAACTCCTTCAGGCCCCGGTCCACCACGCCGGGCAGCGACCCGGCGCCGAAGCGGGCCGCCAGCTCGGCGGCCGGTGTGCCGAGCAGCAGGGAGGCGGCCTCCCGGTCGGCGCGGATCCGGGTGGCCAGGTGCCACAGCGCCAGGTCCATCTCGGTGGTCACGTTGTGCGGCAGTCCCCGCAGGACGGTCTGGAGCTCACCGGGCCGGGCGCGGTCGCCGAGGAGGCGGTAGGCCAGGCCGAGCATGGCGAACCCGGCCAGCGGCCCCGGCAGGACGGTCGGCAGCAGGGGGACGGCACGGGTGCCCAGGATCCGTTCGACGTGGTCGAGCCGTTCGAGGGCGGTGGCGCCCGCCGGAGCGGCCGGCTGTGTCCGGAGCCGTACTCCCAGCCGCTCCGCACGCCGGTGCGCCTTCTCGGGCATCACGAGGGCCTGCGCGGCGCGTGCCGGGATGCGGAAGCGGATCGCGTTCCTGACGAGCCGGCGCAGGGCGGGGCGCACCGAGCGCTGGGTCACGCTGAAGCGGGGATCGTCGGACAGGCCGCGCAGCACGGTGGCCGACCTGGCCTCCATCACGTCGAGCACCCGGGGCAGGCCCATCCGGCCCACCCGGCTGCGCATGATCCCCGTGACGTCGATGAACATCCGGCTGGCCGCCTCGGCGAACTGGGGCGCCCCGTCCAGCCGGTCGGTGACCGGGGTGCCCAGCAGGGCGGCGGCCGACGACGACAGCAGCCGGAAGGCCGACATGCCCATCGGGGTGATCGGCGCGTAGATGCCCTGGGCCACGCTGAAGGAGAAGTAGATCCGCGCGCCGCCCTGCGCCCCGCCGTCCGGGCCGGAGCCGCCCGACCCTCCGTGCCCGGCGCGGAGACGGGTGGTCCGGTCCTCCGGGTGACCCGCTCCGGCCGGACGCGGGTGCCGGGGGATCGGGAAGAGGGTGGTGATCGGCCGTGCCTGGGTCAGCCAGAGGGCGCCGCCGGCGTCGACGGCCCACTCGGTGTCCTGCGGGGAGCCGTAGTGGTCCTCGACCCGGCCGCCCAGCTCGGCCAGCGCCCGGACCTGGGCGTCGGTGACGCAGGCGCCCTCCACGGCGGTCTCGACGTGTTCGACGCCGCCACCGGGCAGGGACCGTACGGCCAGCCGCTTGTCGCCCAGCCGCCGCGCGGTGATCCGCCCGGTGGCGGTGTCCACCACGAAGTGGTCGGGATTGACCGCGCCGGACACCACGGCCTCGCCGAGGCCCGGACTCGCGTCGATGACCGCCTCGCGCCGCCGTCCGGTGACCGGGTTGGCGGTGAACATCACCCCGGCGACCTCCGACTGGACCATCTCCTGGATCACGACGGCCAGCAGCACGGCCCGGTGGTCGATGCCGTTGGCGGCGCGGTAGGCCACGGCCCGGTCGGTCCAGAGCGAGGCCCAGCAGCGCCGGACCGCGTCCAGCACGGCGTCGGCGCCGATCACGTTGAGGTAGGTGTCCTGCTGGCCGGCGAAGCTGGCGTGCGGCAGGTCCTCGGCGGTGGCCGAGGAGCGGACCGCGACGGGGCCGTGCGCGCTCCGCCGTACGGCGTCGGCGATGTCGGCGGGCACCGGGGCGGACAGCACGAGCTCGCGGGCCCGGCCGGCCAGCTCGTTCAGAACCCGGGTCTCCCCGGCGGCCGTGACGGCGAGGGCGTCGAGCACGTCCTCCAGCCCTGCCTGCTCGGTGACCCTCCGGTAGGCCTCGGTGGTGACGCAGAGTCCCGGGGGGACGGGGAGCCCGGCAGCGGTGAGCACGCCGAGGTTCGCGGCCTTGCCGCCGACGAGAGGCAGCATCCCCGCATCGATGTCATCAAATTTCAGGATCAGTGGGGTGCCGTACATCGGCGCGTCTCCTTGCATCACCGCAACCAATGCGTGTCTGCAACGTTAAGCCGGGCCACCTGGAAAGTCAACGAGTGATGAAATTAGTGCGGAGGCCCACCCGTCCTCCCGCTCGGGCGGCGGCGTGCGGCGGTGCCCCACTTGCCGTGCGGCGGTGTCCGGCCTGCCGTGCGGCGGTGCCCTGCTTGCCGTGCGGCGGTGCGCGGGCGGCGGTCATGTGTCCGGGAGGCGCGGTCGGAGGCGCGGGTTCCTCGGCGGCCGACGTGTGCGGAGACGGCGACGGCGCCGGCCGTGGGGAGGCCGGCGCCGTCGCCGTGGCATGGAGCCCGTGTGGTCGGGAGGCTAGCCCTTAGTTGCCCCATCCAAGAAGCCAGACCTGGCCGTTCGCGTCGTAGCGGTTCTTCTGCCACGGGTGTATCCGTGCGGAGCACACGCCGGTGTAGGGGTTATAAGACGAGCAGAAATGCCATTTGTCTGTGACGTCCCAGACGTTCCAGCCCAGCCCGTAGCCCTGGATGTTCTGGCAGCCCTCGTACTTGCGGGTGGGCCCGCTCGTGCTCCCGTTGCAGCTCGCCGAGGTGTATGTGATCTGGACGCCGTCGCCGCACCATGTGTGGTAAGCGGTTCCCGCGTAAGTGGCGGAACCGGATTCGGTCTCCAGATACCAGCAGCCTGACGCGTAGCTCCTGTTGCTGGCCTTGGCGGGTTTCTTGACGGGAGGGGGAACGCTCGCGGTGAGTTTACCCTGCGAGCCGTCGATCAGCGTGGGGGCGATTTCCTTCTGGCGGGACATGTCGATGTACTGGGCCAGCCCCTTCTTGCGGATCTCGTCGGCCGTCAGGGCGCGAGCCTTGGGCTTGGGGGGCGGCTCCGCGACCGAGAGCCGAGGGGCGGGCGAGATGTCCGGGATGCTTGCTTGCGCGGAGGAGGAAGCCCCGAGGCTGACGACGGCTGCCGCTGCGAAGGCGCAGCTCACCATGGCTCGGACAGATCGTCTCTTCAATGGCATGCGGCATGCTCCTATGCGAAATGGTGCACCGCGGGCGGGGCTCGTTGAAATTCCCGTCCGTGGCGCGATCTTGAAGGCGTAGGCAATATATAGAACCCCTTTTCGCGGAGTGGAGAATTTGGTTTTGGCGGGGGTAAACGAAAGTTTCCTCTTTTTGAGGGTCGAGAATCTTGCGTGTCGCGGGCGCGTGTGATTCCGGGCCTTTTGTCGGGCTGTCGCGGCGCTCCGTCCCACTTGTGCGGAGCCCCACTTGTGCGGAGCGGGATTTCATCAGGATGGGATGGCTTTCTGCCGGCCGGTGTGCGCGCGTTTCCCGTGCGTTCCGGGCCGTAACGGAGATCGCGGCCTGGCCGCGCACCTTGACGGGCCCGTACGGAGCCCCGTGCCTGAGGGGGCGCGGGACGGGCCACCGGAACCGGCCGTCCTACTCCTCGATGGTGATCCCCATGGCGCTCGCCAGGCTGTGGACCAGCCCCTGGGCGTCCCGGCTCCTGATGGTCACGCCCCTGAGGCTGGTCACGCCGCCGATCCCCAGCAGCACGCAGTCGGCGAACCGGGCCCCTTCCATCTCCGCGCCGGAGAACTGGGCACCGGTCAGGTTGCAGCGCTCGAACCGGACCCCTCTCAGGTCCGCGTTCTGGAAGTTCGCCTCCGGGAGGGCGCAGTCATGGAAGACGGCGTTCTTGAAGGTCGAGAACCGGAACCCCGTCAGGTCGGCGCGACAGGCGTCGAACGTCACGTCCTTGAACCCGCACTCGGACCAGGTCATGCCGGTCAACCGGCTGGCGGACACGCGGGTGCGGTGCATCGACGACGCCCTGGCCGCCATTCCCGACAGGTCGCAGCGCTCCAGTTCCACGTTGGAGAAACCGCCCCGGCGCATCGCCGTACCCGACAGGCGTGTGTCGACGAACCGGCAGCCCTCGAACTCGACCGCGTCCGCGTCGCGGGACGACAGGTCGACGCCTCTGAACTCCATCGACTTGTAGACGCCGTCATCCTCAAGATCGCGGTCGAAGTGCTCCACGGCGGCGAGCGAGGCCGCGAGCCTGGGGGAGCGGGGTTCTTTCGGCCGCGGCGGCCCGGCGGCAGGGGTGCGAGAAGGCATGCGGGGGAGCCTAGTCAGGTCGCGGGCCGTGAGCCGCTCATTGGAACCGGCGGGGTAATCGGATAGGAAGGGACCCATGACTACCGAGCAGACGTTCGTCATCGTCGGAGCGGGCCTGGCCGGGGCGAAGGCCGCGCAGTCCCTGCGGGAGGAGGGCTTCGCGGGCGGGATCACGCTGGTCGGGGCCGAGGCCGAACGCCCGTACGAGCGGCCCCCGCTCTCCAAGGGCTACCTGCTCGGCAAGGAGGAGAAGGCCAAGGTCTACGTCCACGACGAGGGCTGGTACGCCGAGAACTCCGTGGAGCTCCTGCTCGGGTGTCGCGTGACCGGCCTCGACCGGGCCGGGCACCAGGTGGAGCTCGACGACGGCCGGCGGCTGGGATACGCCAAGCTGCTGCTCGCCCCCGGCTCGTCCCCGCGCCGCCTCGACGTGCCCGGCGCGGACCTGGACGGCGTGCACTACCTGCGCGGCCTCGGCGACTCCGAGCGGTTGCGCGAGGCCGTCGGCGGCGGGGGCAGGGTCGTCGTCGTGGGAGCCGGGTGGATCGGGCTGGAGACCGCGGCCGCCGCCCGCGGGTACGGCTGCGAGGTGACCGTCGTCGAGCCCCAGCCGGTGCCGCTGCGGGCGGCGCTCGGCCCCGAGATGGGCGCCTTCTTCGCCGGCGTGCACCGCCGGCAGGGCGTCGACGTACGGCTCGGCCTGGGAGTGACCGGGTTCCTCGGCACCGGGCGCGTCCGGGCGGTGGCCACCGGCGACGGCGGCGAGATCCCGGCTGACGTGGTGATCGTCGGTGTCGGCGTGCGTCCCTGCACCGAACTCGCCGAGCGGGCGGGCCTGGCCGTCGACGACGGGATCGTCGTCGACGCGTCCCTGCGCACCGAGGACCCCGACGTCTACGCCGCCGGTGACGTGGCCAGTGCGTTCAACCCCCTGTACGGCACCCGGATCCGCGTCGAGCACTGGGCCAACGCGCTCAACGGGGGACTGGCCGCCGGCAGGTCCATGCTCGGGCAGAAGGTCGTCTACGACCGGCCGCCCTACTTCTTCACCGACCAGTACGACGTCGGCATGGAGTTCTCCGGCTGGTTCGCGCCGGGCGGCTACGACTCCGTCGTGGTCCGCGGGGACCTGGAGGCGCGGGCCTTTCACGCCTTCTGGCTCTCCGGCGGCCGTGTCGTGGCGGGAATGCACGTCAACCAGTGGGACGAGGGCATCGCGCCGGCGCAGGAGCTGATCCGCGCCGGCGTGCGGGTCGACCCCGACAGGCTCGCCGATCCCTCGGTTCCGCTGGCCGACCTCACGAAGGGCTGAGCCGCCGGCCGACCTTGGACGACGAGGGCCCGGCGGCGGCGCGGGCTCACTTCGAGTCCGATTCGTGGCTTAAGATGGCTGATTGTTGTGTTCTGAACGAATGCATGCAATGACCGCACGGCGGCCGCCATGAGCGGTATCTACCCCGGTCGAAGCCCACCATGACGGTGCGCTCCCGGACCGGGCTGCGCTCCGTCTGGACTCGGACGGAGACTGATGAAGTCCTACCTCGCCGTGCTCGGCTCCCCCGGCGCCTGGCGTTTCCTCGCTCCCGCGTTCCTCGCGCGCCTGCCGTACGCCATGTTGCAGCTCGGCGTCCTCCTGCTCGTGCAGTGGTCCACGGGCTCGTACGGCGTGGCCGGGATCGCCGCCGCGGCGGCCGCCGTGGCGCAGGCGCTGGTCGGCCCGCAGACCGGTCGGCTCGCCGACCGGTACGGCCAGCCGAAGGTGCTCATCCCGCAGGTCGTCCTGCACGCCGCCGCGCTGGGCGTCCTGCTGGCGCTCTCCTCGGCGCATGCCCCGGCCGTCCCGCTGGTGGTCTTCTCGGCACTGGCCGGTGCCTCGATGCCGCAGGTCGGCTCGATGGTCCGGGCCCGCTGGGCGCACCTGCTGGGCCGCTCGGAGAGGCTGGGCACCGCCTTCGCCGTCGAGTCCATCACCGACGAGCTGACCTTCACTCTCGCCCCGGTGCTGCTGGTGGCCGTCTCGACCGGGTTCTCGCCCGTCTGGGCGCTGCTGGCGGCACTGGTCATGGTCGTGCTGGGGACGCTGGTGTTCGCCGTGGTCCGCAAGGGCGCCCCCGAGCCGATGCCGGTCCGGGTCCGCTCCCAGGGCGGCGTGCTCCGGCTGCGCGGCGTGGCCGTGCTCGCGGTGGCCTTCGTCGCGCTCGGCACCGTCTTCGGCAGCCTCCAGGTCGGCATCACCTCCTACAGCGCCGCGCTGGGTCAGGCCGCCGCGGCCGGGCCGATCTACGCGACCTTCTCCGGTGCCAGCTTCGCCGGAGGCATCCTCTACGGCGTCGTCCGCTGGCGGATCGGCGCCCCGGTCCGGCTGGCGGCCACCGTCGGCCTGCTCTGCGCGACGACCGCCGCCCTGACGCTCGCCGGATCCATCCCCCTGCTGTACGGCGGGGCGGCCATGGCCGGGTTCGTCATCGCCCCCGCCGTCATCACCGGCTACACCCTGGTCGAGACCCTGATCCCCGCCGAGGTCAGGACCGAGGCGTTCACCTGGCTCAACGGATCGATCGGCCTGGGCATCGCCACCGGCGCGGCCGTCGCCGGCCAGCTCGTGGACCGCTCCGGCCCTTCCCTGGCCTTCCTGGTCCCGCCGGTCACCACCGGCCTGGCCGCGCTGCTGGTGCTGCTCTTCCTGCGCCGGTTGCGTCAGGAAACGGGCGTGGACGAGGTCCGCCAGGCGGTCGCGGTCTCCTGAGGCCCGGGTCCACCGGCGGGTGCGCGACGAGAGGGGCCGAAGACGCCGGCGAGGCGGCGCCGTTTGTCTCAGGGTACCCCCCCGGGTATGTTGGTGGCATGGAGATGAACGAGTCGATGGTCGGCGACGCGGTGACCCGCCTGCGCCGGGCCCACGGACAGCTGGCCGGTGTGATCGGGATGATCGAGGCCGGCGAGGACTGCTCGAAGGTGCTCACCCAGCTCGCGGCCGTCTCCAAGGCGCTGGACCGCGCCGGGTTCAAGATCGTCGCCAGCGGGATGCGTCACTGCCAGGCCGCCCAGGCTCGCGGCGAGGAGGCTCCGATGAGTGTCGAGGAGCTGGAGAAGCTCTTTCTGTCCCTGGCGTGAGGGGTGGGTCTGCGGCCTGCCGTGGACGGCGGACGGCATGGGCCCGTGGCGCCGACCCGGCTCCGCATACCCATGCCTCCGGCATACCCCCCGGGGTATATCGCCGTAGTGGCCGAGGGGGGCCGGTGGCCCTTCCCGTCGCGCCCGCCGCCCCGGCCGGCCTCGCGCCGCGCGGTTCGCCCGTGAGGGCGGCGCCGCCATAGAGCCCATGCCTGCCCCCCGGCCCGGGGGCTGGAGGGGCACACCTCTGCCCTCTGTATACCCCCCGGGGTATTTTTATCCGATTGAAAGGGATCCCGATGGAGATCATCTCGTTCCGCACCCCCGGCCTGGGGGACCAGAGCTACCTGCTCACCCACGAGGGGCACGGCATCCTCGTCGACCCCCAGCGCGACATCGACCGCTTCATGGCCGAGGTCGCCGCGCGGGATGTGGAGCTGCGCTTCGTGCTGGAGACCCATCTGCACAACGACTACGTCTCCGGCGGAGAGCAGGCCGCTCTCGCCACGGGCGCGCAGCTGGTGCTTCCCGCCGCGGCCGCCGCGGCCTACCCGCACACCCCCGCCTTCCACATGGAGGACATCCCCGGCGGGCGGGGGCTGAGCATCCGCCCGATCCACACCCCGGGCCACACGCCCGAGCACACGAGCTATCTGGTGCTCATCGACGGCGAGCCGGTCGCGGTGTTCTCCGGCGGAAGCCTGCTGGTCTCTTCGGCCGGACGTCCGGACCTGCTGGGCCCGCAGCGGGCCCGCACCCTCGCCAGGCTGCAGCACGGCTCGCTGCACCGCCTGGCCGGCCTGCCCGGCGGGGTGGAGCTGCTGCCCACCCACGGCGAGGGGTCGTTCTGCACCGCCACCGGTGCCGGCCGCTACACCTCCACCATCGCCGACGAGCTCGCCGGCAACCCGCTGCTGGCCGTCGGCGACGCCGAGGCCTTCGCCGATGAGCTGCTCGCCGCCCCGATGCCGATCCCGGCGTTCTACGAGTACATGGGGCCGGCCAACACCATGGGCGTGCCGCCGATGCCGCCCTTGGGCGTGCCCGCGCTGGGCGTCGAGGATCTGGCCGACCAGCCCGAGGGCACCCGCGTGGTGGACATCCGCCCGCGCGCCCGGCAGGCCGGCGGCCTGCTTCCCGGGGCGGTCGGGATCGAGCTGGGCACCGACTTCGGTAGCTGGGCGGGCTGGCTGCTGCCCTACCAGGCGCCCCTGGTCCTGGTGGCGGACCCCGGCCAGGACGTCGCCGAGGCCGTCACCCAGCTAGCCCGGATCGGCGTCGACACCGTGCGCGGCGTCATCACCGACCCCGGGCCGGCCGCCGACCAGACCTTCGAGCTGCTGGACCTTTCCGCCTTCGCCGCCCGGCTGGCCCGGCCCGGCGCCCAGCTGCTGGATGTGCGGATGCCCGGCGAACACGCCGCTGCCGCGCTGCCCGGCGGGATCCACCGCTTCCTGGCAGACCTGGTCGCTCACGGCATCCCCGCCGAGCTGGACGCCTCCCGTCCGGTCCTGGTCGCCTGCGGCTCCGGCCGCCGCGCGAGCATCGCCGCCGGCCTGCTGCTGGCCGCCGGCTACCGGCCGGTCGTGCTGACCGGCGCCGGCGTCACCGACCTGCTCCGGCGCCCGGCCGCCGCCTGACCTGCCCCCGCCGATCGGCCATCACCCCGATCCGGCCATCTCCACCCGCTCCCGAAGAACAGGATTTTCTTGATCATGAGTGTGAAGACCAGTATCGACGTGCCCGCCGCCCGCGCTCTGATCGCGGCCGACCCCGGCGTGCTCGTCGTCGATGTGCGCACTCCCGGCGAGTTCGCCTCCGCCCACATCTCCGGCGCGGTCAACCTGCCCCTGGACCAGGTGGACACCCACCTGCGGCGCATCGTCGCCGACGCCGGCGGCACGATGCTGCTGATCTGTCAGTCCGGTGGCCGGGCCACCCGGGCGCACACCACGCTGACCCGCGCAGGCCTGGTCGACGTGGTGGTGCTGGAGGGTGGGATGAACGCCTGGACCGGTGCCGGTGCCCCCACCACCTCCACGTCATGTCCGATTCCCGGGACCCGGGCCCGGCGCTGGGGGCTGGAGCGCCAGGTGCGGCTGGTGGCCGGCGGCATCGTCGCCACCTCGGTCCTGGCCAGCATCCGGTGGCCGCAGGCCCGGTTCATCGCCGGGTTCGTCGGCGCCGGGCTGACCTTCGCCGCCGTCACCGACACCTGTGCGATGGGCATGGCCCTGGCCAAACTGCCCTACAACCGCACCCGGGACTTCGACATCGACGCCGTCATCGCCCGGCTGCGCGGCGGCGAGGCCCGGCCATGATCACCACCTGTACGCTCACCGCGACGGTGCTCGCCGCCGCCGTGGTCGGCGTCACCCTCGGCCTGTTCGGTGGCGGCGGCTCCATCCTCATGGTGCCCATGCTCATGTACATCGCCCACGTGCCGGGTAAGGCCGCGATCGCGATGTCACTGCTGGTGGTCGCCACCACCAGCGCCGCCGGCCTCATCTCCCACGCCCGTGCCGGGCGCGTCCGCTGGCGCACCGGCCTGATCTTCGGTGCCGCCGGCATGGCAGGCGCCTACGCCGGCGGACTGATCGGCCCGTATCTGCCGGAGACCATCCTGCTCGGCGGCTTCGCCGCCATGACGGTGGCCACCGCCATCGCCATGATCAGAGGGCGTTCCCGCGTCTCCGCCAAGACCGGCGCCGACCTGCCGGTCGGCAGGATCCTGATCGACGGCATCGTCGTCGGCGTTGTCACCGGCCTGGTCGGCGCCGGTGGCGGCTTCCTGGTCGTGCCCGCCCTGGTCCTGCTCGGCGGCATGCCGATGGCCGCCGCCGTCGGCACCTCCCTGCTGGTCATCGCGATGAAGTCACTGGCCGGACTCGCCGGTTATCTGCAGACCGTCACCATTGACTGGCGCCTGGCGGCCGTCGTCACCGCCGCCGCCGTCGTCGGCGGTCTGGCCGGCGGACAGCTGACCGGCCACGTCAACCCTGACCGGCTCCGTCGCGCCTTCGGCTGGGTTGTCCTGGCCATGGGAGTCTTCGTCCTCGCCCAGCAGGTTCCCGCCTTGATGTGACCCGGGCGGGTGCTGTCATGCCATGCCGCAGACGGCCGGCGGCAGAACGGCGGGACGAAAGAACGGCGGGAACGGACGCGAGGGACCGAACGTGCCGGTCCCTCGGAGGAGCGATCAGGCCTGGGCTGCCTGGCGGGCGCGGCGGGCCTCGCGGCGCTCGACGAAGCGGGAGGCGGAGACCTCCAGGCGGGCGAGGAACTCCGCGAGCTCCTCACGGGCCTTCTCGCCCTCGGGGTCGAGGTCCTTCATGTCGAAGACGGCCCACTGGCGCAGCACCGGCATGAGGACGTCGTCGAGGTGCAGGCGCAGGTCGTAGATTCCGGCGTTGGCGATGGTCATCGCCTTGCGGGTGAAGCCCTCGATCCCGGTGCCGGGCATCTGGAAGGTGGTCACCACGTCGGTGACGGCGCGCATCGTCTGGCTCGGGGTGAGCTTGAAGGCGGCGTCGAGCAGGTTGCGGTAGAAGAGCATGTGCAGGTTCTCGTCGGCGGCGATCCTGGCGAGCAGGCGCTCGCAGTTCGGGTCCTGCGAGGCCTTGCCGGTGTTGCGGTGGGAGATGCGGGTGGCCAGCTCCTGGAAGGAGACGTAGGCCAGCGAGTGGAGCACGCCCTCGTAGGCGTTGGTGAAGCCCTCTCCCATGTGGTTCATGCGGGCCCGCTCCAGGGCGACCGGGTCGACCGCGCGGGTGACCGTCAGGTAGTCGCGGATGGCGGTGCCGTGCCGGCCCTCCTCGGCGGTCCACCGGTGCACCCAGGTGCCCCAGGCGGCGTCGCGGCCGAAGGCGGTGGCGATCTCGTAGTGGTAGCTGGGGAGGTTGTCCTCGGTCAGCAGGTTGACGATGAGCGAGACCCGAGCCTCCTCGGGGATCTTCGAGTCGGTCTCGACCCACGCGTCACCGCCGAAGAGGCCGTCGTAGTCCCTGCCCTCGGACCACGGGACGTACTCGTGCGGGAACCACTCCTTGGCCACCTTGTGGTGCCGGTCCAGCTCTCCGGCGACAACGGGCTCAAGCTCAAGCAGCAGCTCGGTCTGACTGAACTCTCGCATAAGGCTCTCCCTCACTCACTACGGAACCGTAACCTACGTTAGCGTAGGTAAGGGGAGAGTCAGTAAGCGGGGATATGTCTCTTTTATTACTCTCTGGTAGGTTGCCCATGCCCCGGGCGGCCAGGAAGACCAGCGCCGTCTCGCTGAGCAGCAGCAGGCGTTCGATCAGGCCGTAGTAGTCCGGGCCGCCGATCAGGTCCGCGGTCAGCGACCCCGGGCGGGCCGCCAGGAACGCGACCAGCAGCCCCGTCGCCAGCACGCTGACGGCTGACAGGGCCGGGTTCCGGAACCGGCGGCCCATCATCCAGCCCGCGCAGGGCAGCGCGGTGAAGACCACCGCCGCCGCCCAGCGGTGGATCTCCCCGCCGGCCGAGGCGGCGCCGGGGGCCGCGTCGAGGGGGAAGGCCGCGGTGAGCAAGAGTCCCAGCGCTCCGGCGACGAACAGGACACGCGTCGCGGCGCTGCGCGTGGGGTCGGTCCGCGCCAGGCCGTACGCGACCCACAGGGAGCCCATGGCCAGCATGATCGTGCCGCCGGCCATGGCCCAGGCGCTGGTGTCGAGCAGCGCGTAGTCACTGGTCAGACTCTTCATCGGGTCCACCGCGCCGGCGGCGGCCACGTGCGCGCAGGCCGTCGAGGCCGCGGCGGCCGCCGCCCCCGCCATCCCGGGCCAGCGCCACACCGGGTCCGCGCTCATCGGGCCACCTCCTGGTAGATCGTCTCGAACCGGGCCAGGGAGGCCTGGTGGTCATGGGTCAGCGCGATCGCACGGCTCGCCGCGCCCATCACGCCGCGCAGGCCGGGCGCGCAGAGCAGGTCGTTGAGGTGGCGGGCAAGCCCCTGGACGTCACCCGGCCGGAACAGCCGGCCGTTCTCGCCGGGCCGTACCAGGTGGGGGAGGGCCATCGCGTCGGCGGCGACCACCGGCAGCCCGGTGGCCATGGCCTCCAGGGTGGCGATGCTCTGCAGCTCCGCGACCCCGGGCATGGCGAAGACGTCCGCGGCGGCGTAGGCCCGGGGAAGCGCCTCGTCGGGGACGAACCCGAGGAGGAACACCCGGTCACCGACCCCGATCCGGGCCGCCAGCCTCTCCAGCGCCGCCCGCTGCCCCCCGGTCCCGACCAGCGCGAGCTGCGCGTCGGTCCCGTTGAGGATGTACGGCAGGGCGCGGACGAGCTCGTCCAGCCGCTTCTCCTCGTCCAGCCGCCCGACGAACAGCACGGTGTCGCGGTCGGGCAGGCCGAACGCCTCGCGCGCCCACGCCTTGGGGCCGGTGTGCGGCCGGAACCGGCTGAGGTCGATGCCGCACGAGACCGGCTCCACCGAACGGGTGAAACCCTTCCCGGCGAGCAGTCCCGCGGCGATCCGGGTCGGCGTGGTCACCCGGTCCGCCCGGGAGAAGACGCGCCTGAAGTCCCGCCAGGCGAGGTCGCCGGCCCGCTCGCGGAGCGGACCGGGGATGTGCGCGAACTGGAAGAGGTTGTCCGGCATGAAGTGGTTGGTCGCCACAACCGGGACGCCCACGCGCCGGGCGGCCGAGATCGCGGCGCGGCCGACCACGAAGTGTCCCTGGACGTGGACCACGTCCGGGGCGATGGCAGCCATGAGCCGGTCCAGCCGGGTGGGCACCGAGATCCGCATGGTCGGATGCACCAGCACCGGCGCCGAGCGGAGCCGGTGCACGGTCACGCCGTTCACGTGCTCGGTCCTGGCCGCCCCCTCGTCGGAGGCGCAGACCACGTGGACCTCGTTGCCCCGCTCGGCCAGGCCGCCGGCCAGCCGGTGGGTGAAGTAGGCGGCGCCGTTCACGTCGGGCGGGTAGGTGTCGGTGCCGATCAGCACCCGGCGTGGCCGGGTGGCGAGAGGGGCCGGGGCGAGCGCGGGCGCGGCTGACATGACCATGGGGGCTCCGTTCATCGGATGGCCGGGAGACGCTGGGGAGGGGACGGTGCGACGTTCATCGGGCGGCCGGCAGGGGGGTGGGGGACATCGGTGTGGTGCGGGCCAGGGCGACGGTGCCGGCGGCGGTCAGCGCGCCCGCCGCCAGCGCGGTCAGCGTGCTCGCCGCGCCGGTCGGCAGGGGCTCGCCGAGCAGGAGGGCCCCGAAGGCGACGGCGGTGAGAGGGTCGGCCACCTGGAGGGCGGCGAAGGCGACGCCGAAGTGGCCGACGGCGTAGGCGCGCTGCAGCAGTGCCAGCGCGATCAGGGCGGGCAACGGGACGGCGAGCAGGAACCACGGCTCCCACTCCCCGTCGACCAGGACCCGGGTGAGCGTGGCGGTCGCGCCGTACAGCACCCCGGCCGCCATCGCCAGCAGACCGGCCCGCCTGGCCGGGGGCGCCTGCAGGGCGGCGGCCCAGAGCGCCAGGGCGGCGGTGGCCGCCCCCGCGAGCAGGGCCACCGCCCCCCCGGTGCCGAGGCGCGGCTCGCCGGTGTGCTCGGGCACGACCAGTACCAGGCCGATGAGCCCGATCGCGATCACGGCCGCGGCGGCGAGTTCGCCGGGCTGCGGCCTGCGGCGCCGCAGGGCGGCGGCGCAGGGCAGGGCGAACAGGAGGCTGGCCACGCCCATCGGCTGGACCACCGTGAGCGGGCCGTACTTCAGCGCAACGACGTGCAGGGCGGTGCCGGCCGCGATGGCGAGACCGCCGAGCAGCCAGCGAGGACGCCTGATCAGCCGGCGCAGGGTGGCCGGGACCGCGCCCGCGGCCTCGAACTGCTGCAGCGCGGCCCCGAGTGCGAAGAACAGCGATCCCAGCAATGCCAGGCCGGCTGCCACGACAGTCATGCGCACTCCTCTCAGAGCAGATCCAGACATGGCGAGATGACCGGGACGTCTCGTGGAGGCGTCCGGGGGTGGTCGTGCGGTGGGCCAGTGGCAGCGTCCCGTGCCGGTCAGTGCCGGAGCCATAGGGGTTATCCCTGACTTGGGCGGGAATTCCCTGATATCAAGGTCGGGGCTGTTGACCTGCTGGCTTCGATTATCATAGTTTCGCGGGCATGGATCTGGTCGGAGCCTGGAGGCTGGTCGAGTGGCGGATCGCCCACGCGGGCGGTCGGATCTCCCACCCCTTCGGCCGCGACGCGGTGGGCCTGCTCTGCTACACCTCCGACGGCTACATGAGCGCGACCGTCGCGCGGGCCGGACGCCCTCCGCTGCGCGGAACAGGCTCCCGGCAGGCGTGTCCCCAGGAGCAGGCCGAGGCGTTCGCGTCGTTCTTCTGCTGCTCGGGCCGGTACGAGGCCCGTGACGGCCAGGTGGCCCACGACGTCGAGATGGCGCTCGATCCGGCCGTCACCGGCACCATCCAGATCCACGAGCTGAACTTCGACGGCGACCGGCTCATCCTGGCCGCCGTCGAGGACGGCGGATGGCACACCCTGATCTGGCGGCGGGGATGAGCCCCGGACGCCCCGCGGGCCCCGACCGGCCGGGAACCCCTCCCTGATCGGCGGCACCCGCACGTCACGCCGTGCCGTACGCACCCGCGCGTCACGCGGTCGTGCCGTACACACCTGCGCGTCACGCGGTGCGGTGGTCAGTCACGCGCGCCGACGAGGACCGCCGCCCGCTTCCCGGCGGTACGGCGGCGCCGCACGTGCCGGACCGCCTCGACCACCGCGGTGATCGACAGGGCGATGCCGAGACCGAGCAGCAGGCCCTTGACCGGGTCGTTCTCGAAGGCCGCGCCGCCCACGTAGCCGATCAGCGCGGAGTAGAGCGCCCAGGCGACGGTCGCGCCCCCGTCGAAGAGGGCGAACGAGCGCCGGGGGTAGGCGACCGCGCCCATGGTGAGGGTGCAGGCGGTCCTGCCGCCGGGGATGTAGCGGGCCACCACCAGCACGAGCCCGCCCCGCTCGGCCAGCGCCCTCTCCGCCCAGGCGAACGCCTTGCCGCTCCGCCTGCCGCCGCGCAGCCGGTTGTTGGTGGCGCGCCCGATGGCGTAGGAGATGTGGTCGCCGGCGAACGCGCCCACCGCCGCGACCACGATCACCAGCGCGAGGTTCGGCGCGCCGGTGGAGGCGGCGAACACCCCCGCCGTGATGACGGACGTCTCGGCGGGCACCACGGGGAAGAACCCGTCGAGCATCGCCAGCGCGAACAGCGCCAGGTAGATCCAAGGGGAGGTCATCACATCGTGCAGGGTGTCCAGGATGGCCTGTGTCACAGCCGCGCTCCTATGGTGTCGGGGATCTCTGACAGCACGCTGACGATCCGCCGGGCCCCGGGCATCGGGGGAGGACCCGGAAGTCGGCGGACGCCACCCCTGAGAGCCCTCAGGGCTCCGGCCCGTCAGAGCCCTCAGGGGATCCGTCCCGTCGAACCTAGGAACCGGGCAGGGGCCGCCACATCGCGCGATCGGCCCTTCCGACCCCCTACTTTCGTCAGGGGAGGCCTGTTACCTCCGGCGGAGACGCCCGGCCGGGCGGCCTTGTAGCGTCACAGTCGTGATGAGGTGGATGAGGCGGCCGGGCCGTCGGGAGGTCCGGCGTGACCTGCTGCTCTGGGCCCTGCTCTGCCTGCCGGCGTTCCTGGCCCCGGCCGTCCCTCTCTGGTGGGAGCCGGCCACCGGCCAGGTGGCGCTGCTGGTGGCCGCCGCCGGGGTGATCGCGCTGGGGGCCGCCGTGCTCGTGAGCCGCGAGGCTCCGCTGGCCGCCATGCTGCTGGTCCTGGTACTGGGGTCGTGGAACGTCGCCGAGGGCCTGGCCACCGCCCAGCTCTGGCGGCTCGACGGCATGACCAAGCTGGGCCCGCTGAACGGGCTCACCCTCGGGACCGTCGTGTTCTCCTACCTGGCCGGCCGCCGGGCGGCGGACCCGCGTCCCGCGACGCTGGCGTTCGCCGTGATCCTGGGGACGGGCACGGCCCTGGCCCTCGTCTCCTCCTCGGGTCCGCGACCCGACGCCGCGACCACGCGGTTCTGGGTCACCGTCCTGTCCGGCGTCCTGCTCTCCGGTCTCCTGCCGTGGCTGATCGGCAGGCTGGTGGGGCAGCGGGCCGGGCAGCGCGCCCGTGAGCAGCGCCTGGTCGTCGCCCAGGCGCAGCTCCGCGAGCGCAACCGCATCGCCCAGGACATGCACGACTCCCTCGGCCACGACCTCGCGCTCATCGCCCTGCGCGCCGCCGCCCTGGAGATGGCACCCGACCTGGCCGAACGGCACCGCAAAGCAGCCGGAGAGCTCCGCGAGGCCGCCGCCGGGACCACCGAGCGCCTGCGCCGGGTCATCGGCGTGCTCCGCGAGGACGACCGGGCGCCGCTGGCCCCGCCGGAGGAGAGCGTCGCCGAGATCGTCGACCGGGCCCGGGAGTCGGGCCTCCGGGTGGAGCTGCGCGGGCAGGAGTCGCTGCGGGACCGTACGGCCTGCCGGGTCGTGCAGGAGTCGCTGACCAACGCCACCAAGCACGCCCCCGGCTCCGCGGTGACGGTCGAGGTCCTCCGGGACGCCGGCGGGATCACGGTGACCGTGACCAACCAGGCGGCCCAGACGCCGGCCGGCCGGCCCCGGGGCGGCGGGCTGGGGCTGATAGGGCTGCGCGAGCGGGTGCGGCTGGCGGGCGGTACGTTCGAATCGGGACCGAACGGCGGCGGCTTCCAGGTCGTCGCCCGGTTCCCCTGCGAGGACGGAGCGACGTGATCCGGGTGCTGCTGGCCGACGACGAGGCCATGATCCGGGCCGGGGTGCGGGCCATCCTGGCCGCCGACCCGGAGATCGAGGTGGTCGCGGAGGCGGGCGACGGGCGGGAGGCGATCGACCTCGTCCTGAGCCACCGCCCCGACGTCGTCCTGCTCGACATCCGGATGCCCCGGATGGACGGGCTCGCGGCGGTCGCCGAGCTGCGCCGGGTCGCGCCCGGCACCGCGGTGGTGATGCTGACCACCTTCGGCGAGGACGACTACATCGCCCGGGCGCTCGGCGAGGGCGCCGGCGGGTTCCTGCTCAAGTCCGGCGACCCTCGCGAGCTGCTGGCCGGGATCCACGCCGTCGCCGAGGGCGCCGCCTACCTCTCGCCGCGGGTCGCGCACCGGGTCATCACCCAGCTCACCGGCGGACGGATGACCCGCGTGGTGGCCGCCCGGGAGCAGGTGGCCGCCCTCACCCCGCGGGAGCGCGACGTGCTGGCCCTGGTGGGGGAGGGGCTGTCCAACGGGCAGATCGCCCGCCGCCTCTACCTGGTGGAGGGGACCGTCAAGGCCCACGTGAGCGCGATCCTCACCCGGCTCGGGGCGCGGAACCGGGTCCAGGCCGCGATCCTCGCCCACGAGGCCGGGCTGCTCGACTCAGTTGAGCCGCCAGATGGCGAAGTTCAGTGAGGCCGCGTAGGTGACCCAGAGCAGGTAGGGCACCAGGAGCCAGGCGGCCACCCGGCTGATCCGCCGGAACAGGACGATGGTGGCCGCGATCGCCGCCCAGAGCACGACGATCTCGGCGAAGGCCAGGCCGTACCGGCCGGCGCCGAAGAACAGCGGGGTCCAGGCCGCGTTGAGGACGAGCTGGGCGGCGTAGACGCCGAGGGCGGGCGTCCAGCCCCGTGCCGACCACGCGAGCCAGCCGGAGATGGCGATCATGATGTAGAGCACCGTCCAGGCCGGGCCGAACAGCCACTGCGGCGGCGCCCACGGCGGGCGCTCCAGCGCCAGGTACTCGCCGCCGGCGTTGACCGCCGACAGCGATCCGACCACTGCCACCAGGACGAGCGCGACGGCGAAGACCGGGAGCCCCGCCCAGCGTCTCGGTTGTTGTGCGATGACCATGAGACCTCCCTGCCCTCCCCTTCGTGTCCCTACCGCCCGGCGGTTGCCGTTCGGCGGGTCCCGGCTCCGGGCGGCCTGCCGGCGGTCGTCCGCGCCGTCCGGCGGCGGGCGTCTCCGCCCTGGCCGAGCGGGTGCGCCCCTAGGCGGGGGAGGCGGCGGGGGCGGGGGCCGGGTCGTGGTGCAGGCGGCGCAGGACGCGGCGGAAGGCGTAGACGGAGACGGCCACCGCCAGGCCGCTGATCAGGGCGACGACCGAGGTGCGGACCAGCAGGTAGGTGCCGATCGACTGGTGGAGCAGGAGCCAGATGCTCACCGCGGAGTTGGCCAACAGCACGAAGGCCCACAGCAGGGTGATCCGGGCGAAGAACCGGCGGACCCGCTCGTGCTTCAGCACCGCCGTGGGCAGGTGGATGTAGTCGAGGGTGAGCTTCTGCACCAGCGGGCGGTTGAGCCGCACCGAGGCCAGGAAGACCATGCTGATGCAGATCGTGCCCAGCTCGGGCTGGAGGAAGTAGAGCACCGCGCTCCCGCTCCACAGCCCCAGCAGCGCCCGGACGGTGATCGCGATGGCGGCGAGGATCATCGTCCCGGGCACCGGGACCCGCCGGACCAGCCGCCACCCCACTCCCGCGTACACCCAGCTCACCGCCGCGATCAGCGCGCCCGTGAGACCGAGGACGGCCAGCGCGGCGTAGAAGACGGCGAGGGGGGCGACGACGCCCTCCAGGATCTTCGGAACCGCCTGACGGGCCAGGGCGGTGAGGCGGGGGAGGACGACGGGTGCATGGCTCATGATGCTCCACGGGACGGTGGAATGACCGGCGCTGTGCTCCGCGCCTACCCCGACAGCGGATTGCCAGACATGTCGGGTTTGTCGTGTGTACTTACAGGAAGGTTATTCCGGCGTTCACGGGCCACTTACCGTACCCGAACCGAATGCATGCCTTCTCTATAACCTTCCGATACCGCATGACCCGCCCGGCGCCGTCCGGGAGGAGGGACCGCCTGGGAGGCCGCGGGAACCGCCGTCCCACCGGGAAGAACGGCAGGCCCGTAACGGTTCGGAAACGGATGCTTTCCCGATGGCGTCCGGTCCGCGACGATTCGAATATGGCAGTGCGCGCGCACACGTCCGACCGGTCGACCGAGGGTGTCGCGAACGTGGCGGCCCAGCTCGTCCGCTGGCCCGATCTGGCACTGAAACGCACCCGCAGGGGTCTCGGGTTCCGGTCCGGCGGCCGGGAGATCGTCCGCATGCCGGGCGATCACACCGCGGAGCTGCTGCTCACCACCGCCGTGATCGACCGGTGGGCCCGGGTGCTCACCGACTGCCGGCGGGTCACCCCCGGCAGGGACGCCGGGTGGGTGACCATGACGATCGAGGGCAAGGCCGACGCCGACCTGTTCCTCTCGCTCGTCAGCGTCGCGATCAAGGTCAACCAGGCGTCGCGGTAGCCGGTCTCGCGATCAAGGTCAACCGAGCGTCGCGGTGGCCAGCCTCGCGCCGAAGCCGATGAACAGCGCGCCCACCCCCGAGGTGAGCCCGGCCGACAGCTTGCGGCGCGCCCGGAACTGGCGGGCCAGGAAGGTGCCGCCGAAGATCAGCGCCGACAGGTACAGCACGCTGAAAAGCTGGCAGATCGCGCCCAGGATCAGGAACGGCAGCGCGGGCGTGCCGTAGGCGGGGTCCACGAACTGGATGAAGAACGAGATGAAGAACAGGATCGCCTTCGGGTTCATCAGGCTGATCACCAGGGCCTTGCGGAACGGGTCCTCCATGGCCGTCACCGGCGCGGCGGCGGCCTCCTCGGTCCCGGCCGACCGCCAGGAGCGCCAGGCCCCCCGCAGCATCTGGAACCCGATCCACGCCAGGTAGGCCGCTCCGGCGTACTTGACGACGTTGAACAGGACCGGCGACGAGCGCAGCAGCGAGGCGGCCCCGGCGGCGGCGAGCACCATCAGGACGGTGTCACCGAGGAAGACGCCCGCCACCCCGCGGTATCCCTGCCGCACGCCGCGCTGCGCGGCGGTGGTAAGCACGTAGAGGGAGTTCGGGCCGGGCAGCAGGATGATGAAGAAGGCGCCGATGACATAGGTCCATATATCGGTGATGCCGAAGAACATAGCGGTGCTCCAGGGGGTGGTACGGGGTCCGTATCACGGTACTCCCCGGAAGGCGCCTGCCGTCCTGGCGGGTCCGGGGCGCCCGTGGAGGTCGCCTCACCCGCCGTCGGCCAGGGGCTGGACCCGGTGGGGGACCACGGTGGACAGGGTGATCACCGTGCTGCTCCGCCGTACTCCGGGGATGGCCAGGGTCTGGTCGATGACCTGCTGGATGTGCTCGTGGTCGCGTCCGGCGATGCGGCACCAGACGTCGCCGGGGCCGGTGACGATGTGGGCTTCGAGGACTTCGGGGATCGCCGCCAGGGCGGTGGAGATGTCGGGGCGGGAGATCTGCTCCACCTCAAGGGTGGTGAAGGCCTGCACGGGGTAGCCGAGGGCGCGCGGGGAGAGGTTGGGGCCGAAGTCGGTGATCACGCCGTCGGCGACCATCCGGTCCAGGCGGGCCTGGACGGTGCCCCGGGCGACGCCGAGGAGGCGGGCGATCTCCAGCAGGCCGGTGCGCGGACGTTCCCTGACCAGATGGAGCATCTTGCGGTCGAGCTCGTCCAGTCCGTCTCTCCGAGCTGCCAATCTGTCCACCTCCGGAGTGCGGGCCTTATCCGGCGCTGTCAATCTGACAGCGGATCGACCGTGGTGTTGCCCCACCCATAGCCACAATTCAGACTACGCCTGCATATATGCCAACTATGGAGGCAAACGTGGCGCGGGAACATTCCCATCCATTCATCCCCTACCGGCCCGTGCGCTATCCCGAGGCCGAGATGGTGACCCGAGGCCGGGAGTTCTACGAGCACATGGACCGGCGCCGGAGCGTGCGGTTCTTCAGCGACGAGCCGGTGCCGCGCGAGTGCGTCGAGCTGGCCGTCAGGACGGCGAACACCGCGCCCTCGGGGGCTCACCAGCAGCCGTGGAAGTTCGTCGTGATCGGCGACCCGGAGACCAGGAGGCGGATCAGGGAGGCGGCCGAGATCGAGGAGCGGCAGAACTACGAGGGCGGGCGGCTGACCCCGGAGTGGCGTTCGGCCCTGGCCCACCTGGAGACCGGCTCCGACAAGGGCTACCTCGAAACGGTGCCGTGGCTGGTGGTCTGCTTCGCGGAGAAGTACGGCGTGCGCCCCGACGGCACCAGGGTCAAGCACTACTACGTCAACGAGAGCGTCGGCATCGCCTGCGGCTTCTTCATCGCCGCCCTGCACGCGATGGGCCTGTCCACGCTCACCCACACCCCGAACCCGATGGCGTTCCTGACCGGCATCTGCGGGCGTCCGGCCAACGAGCGCCCCTACATCCTGTTCCCGATCGGGTACGCGGCCGCCGACGCCGAGGTCCCCGACCTGGTCCGCAAACCCCTGTCCGAGGCCATGGCCTGACGCGGCGGAGGTCTCGTGCGGCGGGCCGGGGCGAGACCTCCGCCCCGGCCCCCGGCACCTCGTGTGTCCGGCCGTGCGCGGAGGTTGGAACGTGCCTAGCTGGATCGTTGAAATGCGAAGCTTTTGGGCCTTGTGGGGAGAGTCTGTCAAGGCTACGATCGCGACAACTCTTAGGAAACTTTCCTAAAAGAAATGCCGAAGAGGAGTCCGCATGGCCCGCCCGCCGCCGACCGGTCAGATTTCAAGCTGCGGAAACTCGACGACGGCAGTCGTCATTGCATGAAGGTCCGATTGTCCGGACGTCCTACACCCCCCAGCTTCCCCCCTCATGGGAGCGATCATGCGGCGTGTCCTGCCTTTACCGTTCCTGACTGCTTCAGCAAGCTTTCCCCCCGGGTCCTCCCTGCCCGGCAGCGCCGACGCCGCCGCTGTCACGGCCACCGCCGGGACCTCTGACCGGAGACCGGGGGTCGAGGGCGATCATCCGATCGCGAACGGCTCTGCCACCGCCCTGACGCGAGCGCCGTCCCGCCCCGCCGTCACACCGGCGACGGCGGCCGGCGACACACCCGCGACGCTCCCGGGCCCGTCGGCGGGAGAGCCGAACCCATAAGTCAGGCGACCCGCTCGGGGCGGAGGCCCTGGGGGCCGCCGGTGACGGCGCCCTCGCCACCCGTGCCGGGCGACGGCCCGCGCTGATCCACGGCGCGTTCCCGCCCTTCCTGCGGGGCCGGGAACGCGCCCTACCCGCCGTACGGCTTGCGCCTCGCCTCCTCGCTCTCCCCGAGGAGCACCCCCCAGGGGGCGTGAGCCGTACGGCCACCCCCCACCGAATCCATGAGGTTAACGTGAAATTTCGCGTCATCGCTCGATCTCTTGTCGCCCTGGTGGCCCTCGTCACGGCGATGATGGTCGCGGTCCCCGCCCAGGCCGCCTCGGCCTCCGCCACCTTCGTCAAGGTCGGCGACTGGGGTTCCGGCTTCGAGGGCAAGTACACGATCAAGAACGACTCCACCACGGCCCTGACCAGCTGGAAGGTCGAGTTCGACCTCCCGGCGGGGATCAGCGTTGGGTCCTTCTGGGACGCCACGCTGGCCCGCAGCGGCCAGCACTTCACCTTCAGCAACGTCGGGTGGAACGGCAACGTCCCGGCGGGCGGCAGCGTGAGCTTCGGTTTCCTCGGCACCCCCGGCGGGGCGGCCGCCGTACCGGCGGGCTGCAAGCTCAACGGCGCCGACTGCGGCGGTGGGAGCGGTGAGACCGCGCCCGGCAAGCCCGGTGCGGTGTCGGCGACGGGCGGTGCGAACAGCGTCGCGCTGTCGTGGGGGGCGTCGAGCGGAACGGTGACCGGCTACCGGGTCTATGAGGGCACGACTGTGAAGGCGACGGTCACCGGGACCGGTGCCACGGTCTCCGGGCTGGGTGTGTGCGAGGCGCACACCTACACGGTCGCGGCCTACAACTCCGCGGGTGAGGGTCCGAAGAGCGACCCGGCGAGCGCCACCACCACCGGCTGCGGCACCGGGACGCCCGGCAAGCCCGGTGCGGTGTCGGCGACGGGCGGTGCGAACAGCGTCGCGCTGTCGTGGGGGGCGTCGAGCGGAACGGTGACCGGCTACCGGGTCTATGAGGGCACGACTGTGAAGGCGACGGTCACCGGGACCGGTGCCACGGTCTCCGGGCTGGGTGTGTGCGAGGCGCACACCTACACGGTCGCGGCCTACAACTCCGCGGGTGAGGGTCCGAGGAGCGACCCGGCCAGCGCCACCACCACCGGCTGCCCCGTCAGCCAGCTGCCCAAGCACTTCCTCACCGGCTACTGGCACAACTTCGACAACCCCGCCGTCGAGCTCAAGCTGTCGGCGGTCCCCAACGAGTACGACCTGGTCGCGGTCGCCTTCGGCGAGTCCACCGCCACCCCCGGTGAGGTCGTCTTCAGCGTCGACCCCGGCCTGTCGGCCTCCCTCGGCGGCTACACCGACGCCCAGTTCAAGGCCGACGTGCAGACGCTCCACTCGCGCGGCAAGAAGGTCATCCTCTCGGTCGGCGGCGAGCTCGGCCGGGTGCAGGTGGCCAGCGCCGCCGCGGCGACGAAGTTCGCCGACACCGTCTACGCCCTGATGCAGAGCTACGGCTTCGACGGTGTGGACATCGACCTGGAGAACGGCCTCAACTCCACCTACATGGGCCAGGCGCTGCGGGCGCTGCGCGCCAAGGCGGGCGCCGGCCTCATCATCACGATGGCCCCGCAGACCATCGACATGCAGTCCACCGGCGCGGAGTACTTCAAGCTCGCGCTGAACATCAAGGACATCCTCACGGTCGTCCACACCCAGTTCTACAACTCCGGCTCGATGCTGGGCTGCGACCAGATGGCCGCCTACTCCCAGGGCACGGTCAACTTCATGACCGCGCTGGCCTGCATCCAGCTGGAGAACGGCCTCCGCCCCGACCAGGTGGCGCTCGGCCTGCCCGCCGGGCCCGGCGCGGCCGGCGGCGGGATCGTCGCCCCCTCGCTGGTCAACCAGGCGCTGACCTGCCTGGCCACCCGGACCGGCTGCGGCAGCTTCGTGCCGCCGCGCGCCTACCCCGAGATCCGGGGCGCGATGACCTGGTCGATCAACTGGGACGCCTCGAACAACTGGAACTTCTCCAGAACCGTCAAGCCGCATCTCGCGACTCTCCCCTAGGAATGCTCATGAGATTACGTCGCATGGCCTTCGCCGTACTCGCAGCCCTGGCGGTGACCTTCACCGGGCTCACCGCCGTCGCGAACGCCGCGCCCCAGGCGGCCGCCGTGTTCGCCGCCCCCCAGTGGCAGGCGTGGACGGCCTACGCCACCGGTGCACAGGTGACCTACAACGGCGTCGACTACGAATGCATCCAGGGCCACACCTCCCTGCCCGGCTGGGAGCCGTCCAACGTCCCCGCCCTGTGGAAGGTCGCCACCGGCGGCGGTGACACCACGGCGCCCAGCGTGCCCGGCAACCTCCGCGTGACCGGCACGAGCTCGTCGACCGTCTCGCTGGCGTGGGACGCCTCCACCGACAACGTCGGCGTCACCGGCTACAACGTCTACCGGGGCACGACCCTGGTGACCACCGCCACCGGCACCTCCCACACCGACTCCGGGCTGACCCCCTCGACCGCCTACACCTACACCGTCCGCGCCCGCGACGCCGCCGGGAACCTCTCCGGCGTCAGCGGCTCGGTCACCGGCACCACCACCGGCAGCGGCACGCCCGGCCAGCCCGGCGCCCCGTCGGTCACCGGTACGACCGACGGCGGCATCTCCCTGTCGTGGGGCGCGTCGTCCGGCACCGTGACCGGCTACCGCGTCTACGAGGGCACCACCCAGCGCGCCCAGGTCACCGGCACCACCGCCACCATCTCCGGCCTGGGCACGTGCGAGGCGCACACCTACACGGTCCGGGCCTACAACTCCGTCGGCGAGTCCGCCTCCAGCACCCAGGTCACCGGCACCACCACCGGCTGCCCGAACCCCGGCGGCAAGATGGACGGCGCGCCCTACCTCTACACCGGCTGGGGCAACCCGCCCAGCCCGGTCACGGTGATGAACGCCACCGGGATCAAGTCCTTCACCATGGCGTTCATCCTGTCCAGCGGCGGCTGCAACCCGGCCTGGGACGGCCAGCGCCCGCTGACCGGCGGCGCCGACCAGGCGGCCATCAACCAGATCAAGGCCGCGGGCGGCAACGTGCAGATCTCCTTCGGCGGCTGGCAGGGCAACAAGCTCGGCCCGAACTGCTCCACCCCGGCGGCCTTCGCCGGCGCCGTGCAGCAGGTCATCAACGCCGTCGGCCCGGCGGTGGTCGACTTCGACATCGAGAACACCGACGAGTTCGAGAACTACACCGTGCAGGACCGGATCCTCAACGGCCTGAAGATCGTCAAGGCCAACAACCCGAACGTCAAGGTCGTCGTCACCTTCGGCACCTCGACCAGCGGCCCGACGGCCCCCGGCATCCGCCTGATCAACCAGGCCAAGGCGCTCGCCGTGCCGATCGACAACTACACGATCATGCCGTTCGACTTCGGCGGCGGCGCCAACATGTACCAGAACACGATCAACGCCTCCGAGGGCCTGAAGAACGCGCTGAAGTCGGCCAACGGCTGGACCGACGCGCAGGCCTACGCCCGGATGGGCATCTCCGGCATGAACGGCCTGTCCGACCAGCAGGAGCTGACCTCCCCGGCGCAGTGGACCCAGATCCGCGACTGGGCCAAGTCCAAGGGCCTGACCCGCTTCGCGTTCTGGTCCGTCAACCGTGACCGCCCCTGCCCCGGCGGCGGCGTCCAGGAGAACTGCAGCGGCATCGCCCAGGCCGACTGGGAGTTCACCAAGATCACCGCAGGCTTCTAGTCCGTACGGCCCGCGTCCCCGCCCCGGGGGTGCGGGCCGTACTCCCGTGACACCCCCCAGTCAGCCTCACGAGGCAGGTCATGAACCATCGATTGAATCTCAGAAAACTTGCGGCGGCAGCCGTACTGGTGCTGAGCGGGACGATGCTGGCCGCGTCGCCCGCCCACGCCGCCAACATCGCGACGAACCCCGGATTCGAGAGCGACCTGACCGGCTGGACGTGTTCGGCGTCGGCGGGTGCCACGGCGGTGTCGTCGCCGGTGCACGGCGGTTCGAAGGCGCTGCAGGCCACGCCGGCCGGCAGTGACACCGCGCGCTGCCAGCAGACCGTCAGCGTCAAGCCGTCCTCGTCCTACTCGCTGTCGGCGTGGGTGCGGGGCGGCTACGTCTTCCTGGGCGTGCTCGGCACCGGCACGACCGACCAGAGCACGTGGACCTCCTCGCCGTCGGCCTACGCGCAGCTCTCCAGGACCTTCACCACCGGCCCCTCGACCACCTCGGTGACGATCTACGTCAACAGCTGGTACGGCCAGGGCGCCTACCAGGCCGACGACTTCGTGCTCGACGGCGAGGCCGGACAGGGGCAGCCCCCGGCCGCGCCGGCCGGCCTGACCAGCGCGAGCACGCGCACCAGCGCCGTGCTGAACTGGACCGCCTCCGCCGGCGCGACCGGCTACAACGTCTACCGCGACGGCGCCAAGGTCGCCACGGCCACCGGGACCACCTACACCGAGACCCCGCCGCAGGGCAACTACACCTACCAGGTGAGCGCCGTCAACGCGGCGGGCGAGTCGCCCAGGTCCAACCAGGTCTCGGTGGTGATCGGCAACGACACCCCGCCGCCCCCGGCCGTCCCGACCGGCCTGACCGCCACGGTCGGCGGCGCGAACGTGGCGCTGAGCTGGAACGCCTCCTCGAACGCGACCGGCTACAACGTCTACCGCGACGGCGTCAAGGTGGGCTCGCCGACCACCACCGCCTACACCGACACCCCCGCCGCGGGCACGCACACCTACCAGGTGAGCGCCGTCAACCCGACCGGCGAGTCGGCCAGGTCCGGTCCGGTCTCCGCCACGGTCGGCGGCGACCAGTCGGGCAGCCTGCCCAAGCGGGTGCTGGTCGGCTACCTGCACGCCTCCTTCGCCAACGGCTCCGGCTACATCCGGATGGCCGACGTGCCGAACGAGTGGAACGTCATCAACCTCGCCTTCGGCGAGCCGACCTCGGTGACCTCCGGCGACATCCGCTTCCAGCAGTGCCCGGTCGCCGAGTGCCCCGGCGTCGAGCCGGAGGCCGACTTCATCGCGGGGATCCGGGCCAAGCAGGCGCTCGGCAAGAAGGTGCTGATCTCGATCGGCGGCCAGAACGGCCAGGTCCAGCTCACCACCGCGGCCGCGCGCGACAAGTTCGTCCAGTCGGTGAGCGCCATCATCGACAGGTACGGCCTCGACGGCCTCGACATCGACTTCGAGGGCCACTCGCTCTACCTCAACCAGGGCGACACCAACCTCGCCGCCCCGACCACCCCGGTCATCGTCAACCTGATCTCCGCGCTGAAGACCCTCAAGGCCAGGTACGGCGCCAAGTTCGTGCTGACCATGGCACCGGAGACCTTCTTCGTCCAGCTCGGCTACCAGTTCTACGGCCCCGGCGCGAACGGCTCGGCCGACCAGCGGGCCGGGTCCTACCTCCCCGTCATCCACGCGATGCGCAACGACCTGACCCTGCTCCACGTCCAGGACTACAACTCCGGGCCGATCACCGGGCTGGACAACCAGTACCACACCATGGGCACCCACGACTTCCACGTGGCCATGACGGACATGCTGCTGGCGGGCTTCCCGATCGCGGGGAACCCGAACAACGTCTTCCCCGCCCTGCGCCCGGAGCAGGTCGCCATCGGCCTGCCCGCCGCGGCCTACGCGGGCAACGGCTTCACCACGGTGGCCGAGGTCCAGAAGGCCTTCGACTGCCTGGCGAAGGGGACCAACTGCGGGCCGTACAAGCCGCGCGGCGTCTACCCGAACCTGCGCGGCCTGATGACCTGGTCGATCAACTGGGACAAGTACAACTCCTTCGAGTTCTCCCGTAACCACCGGGCCTACCTCAACGGCCTGGGCTGAAAGCCCCTCGCCGCCGGGAGAGACGGACTCCCGGCGGCGAGGTCTCCCCCCAGCCGGTTCCGTCGTCGATGCCGTGCGGTCCGTGCCGCGCGAAGGAGTGATCAGATGTTCGGAAAACGCGTCATGGCGGCTCTCGCCGCCCTGGCGGTGGCGGGGGTGCTGGCGGTCGTCGCGCCGATGTCCTCCGCCTCCGCCGCGGCCTGCGCCACCCCGTGGAGCTCCGGGGCGGTCTACACCGGCGGCGCCGTCGCCTCCCACAACGGCCACAACTGGTCGGCGAAGTGGTGGACCCAGAACGAGACGCCGGGCACCGCCGCGGTCTGGGCGGACCAGGGGACCTGCGGCGGCACGACCCCCACCCCCGGGCCGGGCTGCGACCACCCGAACTGGGTGGCCGGAAGGTCATATGTCACCGGTGACATCGTCAAATACACCGACGGCAAGTTCTACCGGGCCGAGCACGACAACCCGGGCTACGACCCGGTCATCAGCACCTGGTACTGGGAGCCGTACGCCTGCGGTCCCGCCACGCCGACCCCGTCGCCCACGACGACGCCGAACCCCGGAGCCTTCGTGGTGAGCGAGGCCCAGTTCAACCAGATGTTCCCGAGCCGCAACTCCTTCTACACCTACAACGGCCTGGTCGCGGCCCTGAGCGCCTACCCTGCCTTCGCGAGGACGGGCAGCGACACCGTCAAGCGGCAGGAGGCCGCGGCCTTCCTGGCCAACGTCAACCACGAGACCGGCGGCCTGGTCCACATCGTCGAGCAGAACACCGCGAACTACCCGCACTACTGCGACCTCAGCCAGCCCTACGGCTGCCCCGCGGGCCAGGCCGCCTACTACGGCCGCGGCCCGATCCAGCTGAGCTGGAACTTCAACTACAAGGCGGCCGGCGACGCGCTCGGCATCAACCTGCTCAACAACCCGAACCTGGTGCAGACCGATCCCTCGGTGGCGTGGAAGACCGGCATCTGGTACTGGATGAGCCAGAACGGGCCGGGCACGATGACCGCGCACAACGCCATGGTCAACGGCTATGGCTTCGGCGAGACGATCCGCAGCATCAACGGCAGCCTGGAGTGCGGCGGCAGGAACCCGGCGCAGGTGCAGAGCCGCATCAACGCCTACCAGAGGTTCGTCCAGATCCTGGGCACCACCCCCGGCGGCAACCTGAGCTGCTGAGCGCACGACTCCGGACGACGCCGACTCCGCCCCGGGGGCCCTCCGGGGTCACCGGTCCCATCCCGGGCGGGACGCCCGTACGGCCTGGTCGCCCGCGCCGCGGCTGCGGTAGACGACGTAGGGGCGGAACAGGTAGCCCACCGGGGCGGCGAAGGCGTGGACCAGCCGGGTGAAGGGGAACAGCGCGATCAGCAGCATGCCGACCAGGGTGTGCAGCTTGAAGGTCCACGGCGCCCGGATCATGGCCGCGACGTCGGGCTGCAGGAAGAAGATCCCGCGGAACCACGGGGAGACCGTCTGGCGGTAGTCGTGTGCCTGGAACGCGGCGCTGAGCAGCGTGGTCATCAGCCCGGCGACGATCGCGGCGACCAGCACGACGTACATCATCTTGTCGTTCCTCGTGGTCGCCATGAAGACCGGGCCCCGGGTGCGGCGGCGGTAGATCAGCAGGGCGATCCCGGCCAGCGTGCACACCCCGGCGACACCCCCCACGACCAGCGCGATCACGTGGTACAGCGACTCGCTCATCCCGATCGCGTCGGTCCAGCTCTCCGGGATCACCAGCCCGAACAGGTGGCCGAGGATCACGAACAGCAGCCCGAAGTGGAACAGCGGGCTGCCGATCCGCAGCAGCCGGCTCTCGTACAGCTCCGAGGACCGGGTGGTCCAGCCGAACTTGTCGTAGCGGTGGCGCCAGATCAGCCCGCCGACCAGGATCACCACCGTCAGGTACGGCGCGACCACCCACAGGGCGATTTCGGACCAGCTCACCTGAGGCTCCCCACTGGCCCGCTCACCCGCGGCCCTCTCCCGGACCCGCCCGTCCGCGGATCTCCCGTCGGCCCGCTCACCCGCGGCCCTCTCCCGAACCGTTCACCCGTAGACCCCCACCGACTCCGCGGGCGGCCCCTGGCCGGACAGCCGGGTCACCAGCGCCCGCTCGGCCCCGCTGATCGGCGGCAGCGTGGCGCACACCGCGTTGATCACCGACCCGTACGGCGAGGCGCACTCGTGCAGGGCCAGCCGGAGCAGCTCCAGGCCGGCCCGGTTCTCCCGCAGGATCGCCGCCCCCTCCGGATCCAGCGCGGCGAACTCCAGCACCACCGGCAGGTAGTCGGGCAGCTCGTCCCCGCAGAGCTCCCACCCGCCGGCCCGGTAGCGGGCCTTCAGCGCGGCCAGCGACTCGCCCCGCCGCCGCGTGTCCCCGTCGGCGTAGTAGGTCAGGTAGAGGCAGCAGCGGCGCCTGAAGTCGAAGGTCTCCACGTAGTGCGCGGCCAGCTCGCCCCGGTCCGCCCGCGCGAGGTGGTCCAGGAACGGCCCGAAGCGGGCCCCCGCCGCCTCGCGGATCAGCGGCAGCCGTACCCAGAACGCCTCCTCCGGGTAGGCGAGCAGGTGCGCGGCGGCCTGCCACACCACGCGGTCCGTCCCGGGACCGGGCGGACGGCCGCTCACCGGTCCTCCTTCTTCGGGAACATGCCCTTGGGCACGCCCTTCCCGTCCCAGTTGAGGAGGTTGACGCGTTCGTGGGTGACGTCCTCGCTCGTCTGGCGCTGCCTGAGCGAGTGGAAGTTCTCGATCGCCACCGGCACCGGCTGCCCCGAGGCCTCGCCGAACGGGCCCGTCATGCCGGGGCCGCCGTCGTAGTCGAGGCTGCAGCCGATCTCCTCGACCGACCCGGGCTGGGCGGCGTAGGCCGTCGGGATCACGTACCGCTCGTCGTACCTGGCCAGCGCCAGCAGCCGGTACATGCCGTCGATGTCGTCGCCGGTCAGCCCGGCGCGCGCCGCGATCGACGGGTCGGGCTCCTCGCCGAGGTTGATCCGGCGCATGTGGGCGCGCATCGCGGCCAGCCGCCGCAGCGAGGCCGTCACCGGCGCCGGGTCCCCGGCGGTGAAGAGCTCGGCCAGATACTCCACCGGGATGCGCAGGGTCTCGATCGCGCCGAACAGGTTTCCGGCGTCCTCACCGTCGTGCCCGCTGCCGGCCAGCGCGTCGACCACGGGGGACAGCGGCGGCACGTACCAGACCATCGGCATCGTCCGGTACTCCGGATGCAGCGGCAGCGCGATCCGGTACTTCATGATCAGATCGTGGATCGGTGATCTCCTGGCCGCCGCCATCCAGTCGTCGGGGATGCCCGACCGCGCCGCGGCCTCGGCCACCTCCGGATCCCGGGGGTCGAGGAACAGCGAGAGCTGCGCCTCGTACAGGTCCCGGTCGTCGGGCACGGAGGCGGCCTCGGTGACCCGGTCGGCGTCGTAGAGGATCACCCCGAGATAGCGCAGCCGTCCCACGCACGTCTCCGAGCAGACCGTCGGCAGCCCGACCTCCACGCGGGGATAGCAGAACGTGCACTTCTCGGCCTTGCCGGTCTTGTGGTTGAAGTAGACCTTCTTGTACGGGCACCCGGTGACGCACATCCGCCAGCCCCGGCACCGGTCCTGGTCCACCAGGACGATCCCGTCCTCCGACCGCTTGTACAGCGCCCCGGAGGGGCACGCGGCGACGCACGCCGGGTTGATGCAGTGCTCGCAGATCCGGGGGAGGTAGAACATGAAGGCGTTCTCGAAGTCGAGCCGCACCCGGTCGCCGATCTTCTCCACCACCGGGTCCCGCGCGGCCAGCGCGGGGCCGCCGCCCAGGTCGTCGTCCCAGTTCGCGCTCCATCGCACGGCCATCGGCTCGTTGCTGATCAGCGAGCGCGGCGGGGCCACCGGGGTGTCCGCCGACAGCGGCGCCGAGGTCAGGTTCTCGTAGTCGTAGGTCCAGGGCTCGTAGTAGTCCTGGATGGACGGCATGATCGGGTTGGCGAAGATGCTCAGCAGCCTGCGCAGCCGCCCGCCGGACTTGAGCGTCAGCCGCCCCTTCCGGTCGAGCTGCCAGCCGCCCTTCCACTTCTCCTGGTCCTGGTAGCGGCGCGGGTAGCCCAGTCCCGGCCGCGTCTCGACGTTGTTGAACCAGACATACTCCACGCCGCTCCGGTTGGTCCACGTCTGCTTGCAGGTGACGGAGCAGGTATGGCAGCCGATGCACTTGTCGAGGTTCATCACCATGGCGATCTGGGCCATGACTCTGGTCACCGCTCGCTCACCTCCCTCGTTCGCCGCCTGGTCACTGGTAACGCACCTCCTGGGAGCGGCGGCGGATGACGGTGATCTCGTCGCGCTGGTTCCCGGTGGGGCCGAGGTAGTTGAACGCGAACGAGAGCTGCCCGTACGCGCCGATCATGTGGGTCGGCTTGATCAGCACCCGGGTCAGCGAGTTGTGGATGCCGCCGCGCCGGCCCGTCCGCTCCGAGAGCGGCACGTCCACCACCCGGTCCTGCGCGTGGTAGACGTACACCGTCCCGGCGGGCATCCGGTGCGACACGATCGCCCTGGCCACGACCACGCCGTTGCGGTTGACCGCCTCGACCCAGTCGTTGTCGGCCACCCCGATGGCCGAGGCGTCCTCGACCGACATCCAGACGGTCGGGCCGCCCCGCGACAGGGACAGCATGATCAGGTTGTCCTGGTACTCGGAGTGGATCGACCACTTGGAGTGCGGGGTGAGGTAGCGGACGACGATCCCGCCCTGCACCTGCCCGTCCTCGCCGAACAGGGCCGCGATGTCCAGCGGCGGGCGGTAGACCGGCAGCGCCTCGCCGTACTCGTGCATCCAGTCGTGGTCGAGGAAGAAGTGCATGCGCCCGGTGAGCGTGTGCCAGGGCTTGTCGTGCTCGACGTTGATGGTGAAGGGCGAGTAGCGCCGGTCGTGCGCCTCCTTGCCCGACCACTCCGGGCTGGAGGCCACGTGGACCGGCCTGGCCTGGGTGTCGGAGAACACGATCCGGTGACCGTCGTGGGCCAGCCCCGACAGGTCCGTCCCGGTGCGCTCGGAGAGCTGGGCGAACCCCTGCACGGCCAGCCGCCCGTTGCTGACGCCCGACAGCGCCAGGACCGCCTCGCACGCCTTGGCCTCGGTGTCCAGCAGCGGCCGCCCCCGGGTGTCCCCGTCGCGGGCCAGCCCGTTGCGCAGGCCGAGCCACTTCACCTCGGCGTCGGGCCTGAACACCACCCCCTTGACCGGCAGCCCCAGCTTCTCGGCGAGCGGCCCGAGCGTGGCCATCTTCCCGGCGACGGCGCCGTAGTCGCGCTCCACCACGACCAGATTCGGCACGACCGGCCCGTCGGGTTCCCGGCCGCCGGGCTGCGCGGTCTCTCCCGGGGTGTCGTGCTGAGGAGTGGCGACCACCACGTCCCGGCGCACCCCCAGGTGCTCGGCGGCCAGTTCCGAGAAACGGGCCGCGATGGCGTGGAAGGCGTCGAAGTCGGTCCTGGTCTCCCAGGGCGGGTCGATCGCCGGGTTGAAGGCGTGCACGAACGGGTGCATGTCGGTGGAGGACAGGTCGTGCTTCTCGTACCAGGTCGCGGCCGGCAGCACGATGTCGGAGAACAGCGTCGTGGACGTCATCCGGAAGTCCAGCGACAGCAGCAGGTCGAGCTTGCCGCGCGGGGCGTCCGGGTCGGCGTCCGGCAGGTTGGACTCGGCGCCCAGCAGGTGGTGCAGGAAGTACTCGTTGCCCTTGGCCGACGAGCCGAGCAGGTTCGAGCGCCACACGGTGAGCACCCGCGGCCAGTTGCGCGGATCGTCCGGGGCCTCGGCGGCGAACCTCAGCCTGCCCTCCCGCAGCTCCTCGCGGGTGAACTCCACCGGGTCCTCGGCCTCGCCCAGCTCCAGCGGGTTGCGGTCGAAGGCGGGCGCCATCGGCATCCAGCCGTTGCGCACCGCCCGCGCCACCAGGTCGGCCGTGTGCAGGCCGTTGAACTTGCCCGGCCCCAGCGGGGAGCACAGCTCCCCGGCGTCGAACCGGTCGTAGCGCCACTGGTCGGTGTGGAGGTACCAGTACGGCGTGCCCGGCGTCTGCCTCGGCGGCCGGGACCAGTCGAGCCCGCCCGCCAGCTGCGCCCAGCCGGTCAGCGGCCGGCACTTCTCCTGGCCGACGTAGTGCGCCCAGCCGCCTCCGTTGACGCCCTGGCAGCCGGTGAGCAGCAGCAGTGACAGGAACGCCCGGTAGATCGTGTCGCCGTGGAACCACTGGGTGGTCCCCGCGCCGAGCACGATCATGAAGCGGCCCTCCGTCTTCGCGGCCGTCTCCGCCATCTCCCGGGCGATCCGCACCGCCCTGCCGGCCGGGACCGAGGTGATCGGCTCCTGCCAGGCGGGCGTGTACGGCTCGGCCGGGTCGTCGTAGCCGCTCGGCCACGTGCCGGGCAGGCCGTCCCTGGCGACGCCGTACTGGGCGAGCATCAGGTCGAAGACCGTGGTCACCAGGTGCCCGCCGACCTGCCGCACCGGCACGCCCCGGCGGACGGCGTCCGCTCCGCCGTCGAAGCGGGGCAGGTCGACCGCGACCGCCTGCCCGCCGTACAGGGTCAGCAGCGGATCGACGTCCAGCCTGAGGTTCCAGCGGCCCTTGCCCGAGTCGGTCCAGCGGAAGCCGAGCGAGCCGTTGGGCACGGACGGCTCGCCGTCGGCGCCCATCAGGACCGTCTTCCACTCCGCGCCCTCGCCGGTGTCGCCCAGGTCGGCCGCGGTCAGGAACTTGTCCGGCACGTGGACGCCGTCGCGCTCGCGCAGCCGTACCAGGAACGGCAGGTCGGTGAAGCGCTTGACGTAGCCGGTGAAGTACGGCACCTGCCGGTCGACGAAGAACTCCTTCAGCAGCACGTGGCCCATCGCCATGGCCAGCGCGCCGTCGGTGCCCGGCCGGATCGCGAGCCACTCGTCGGCGAACTTCGCCGCGTCGTTGTAGTCGGGGGAGACCACGACGACCTTCTGGCCGCGGTAGCGGGCCTCGGCCATGTAGTGCGCGTCCGGCGTGCGGGTGACCGGGACGTTCGCGCCCCACAGCACCAGGTAGGCGGCGTCCCACCAGTCGGCCGACTCCGGCACGTCGGTCTGGTCGCCGAAGACCTGCGGGGAGGCGACGGGCAGGTCGGCGTACCAGTCGTAGAACGACAGCATGGTCCCGCCGATCAGCGACACGAACCGCGAGCCGACCGCGTGGGAGACGATCGACATGGCCGGGATGGGGGAGAAGCCGGCGACCCGGTCGGGGCCGTAGGTCTTGATCGTGTGCACGTGCGCGGCGGCGATCATCTCGGTCGCCTCGGGCCAGGTGATCCGGACCAGCCCGCCCCTGCCCCGGGCGCCCTGGTAGCGGCGCCGCATGCCGGGGTCCGTGGTGATCTGCGCCCAGGCGGCGACCGGATCGAGGCCGCCGCGCCTGGCCGCCCGGTACATCTCCACCAGCACCCCGCGCGCGTAGGGGTAGCGGATCCGGGTGGGGGAGTAGGTGTACCAGGAGAAGGCGGCGCCCCGGGGGCAGCCGCGCGGTTCGTACTCGGGACGGTCCGGGCCCACGCTGGGATAGTCGGTCTGCTGGGTCTCCCAGGTGATGATCCCGTCCTTGACGTAGACCTTCCAGGAGCACGAACCGGTGCAGTTCACCCCGTGGGTGGAGCGCACCACCTTGTCGTGGCTCCAGCGGTCCCGGTAGAAGGTGTCGCCTTCGCGGCCCCCCACCAGATACAGCGTTCGCGGATCGTTGTTCGCCGGAACCCGCCTGAAGAACCGGCCTGTCTTGAGGAGTAGATTCTCGGCATCGGACGCCATGTGTTTAGTTCATCACACAGAGTTAATATTTATGGCTTTGGGCGGTATATATGTCGGATGAACTTCGCAAAGGACAGACGGTCAACCTGGCTCTCGCCACGGCCGCGTTCGCGATCACCTTCTGGGCGTGGAACCTGATCGGCCCGCTCGCGGGGAGCTACAGCAGGCAGCTCGGCCTGTCGCCGACCCAGACCTCCCTGCTGGTCGCCATCCCGGTGCTGGTCGGCTCCCTCGGCCGGATACCGGTCGGAATGCTCGCCGACAGGCTCGGCGGACGGCTGATGTTCGCGATCGTCTGCGCCGTCACCATCGTGCCCGTCCTCTTCGTGGGCTGGGTGGAGTCCTACGGATGGCTGCTGTTCTGGGGCTTCCTGCTCGGCGTCGGAGGCACCTCGTTCGCGGTGGGCATCCCCTTCGTCAACGCCTGGTACGCGCCCGCGCGCCGCGGCTTCGCCACCGGCGTCTTCGGTGCGGGCATGGGCGGCACGGCCCTGTCGGCGTTCCTCACCCCCCGCCTGGTCGAGTCCGCCGGCCGGATGCAGACCCACCTGCTGATGGCCGCCGCCCTGGCGGTGATGGCCGTCGTCATGCTGCTGTTCAGCCGGAACTCGCCCGCCTGGAAGCCGTCCACCGCGCCGGCGCTGCCTCGCATGCGCGAGGCCGTGAAGATCAAGGCCACCTGGCAGTGCGCGTTCCTCTACGCCGTCGCCTTCGGTGGATTCGTCGCCTTCTCCACCTACCTGCCCACTCTGCTGCAGAACGTCTACGGCTTCAGCCAGACCGGGGCGGGCCTGCGCGACGCGGGCTTCTCGATCGCCGCCGTCGCGGCCCGGCCGCTGGGCGGGGTGCTGTCCGACAGGATGGGACCGGCCAGGGTGCTGCTGGCGTCGTTCGCCGGGACGACGGTCATGGCGCTGGTCCTGGCCTTCAACCCGCCGCCGGAGATTCCCGCCGGGACCTGCTTCGTGCTGATGGCGCTCTTCCTCGGCCTCGGCACCGGCGGCGTGTTCGCCCTGGTCGCCCGGCTCGTCGAGCCGTCCAGGGTGGGCACCGTGACCGGCCTGGTGGGCGCGGCCGGTGGCCTGGGCGGCTACTTCCCGCCGCTGGTCATGGGGGTCGTCTACTCCGCCACCGGCACCTACGTGATCGGCTACGTGCTGCTCGCCGCGACGGCCCTGGCCGCGCTGCTCTACACCCGCAGGGCGTTCACCTCCGCTTCGACGGCCGGCGGCGGAGCAGCAACCCGATGATCACGCCGACCAGCAGGACGGCCAGCAGCGCGATCCAGAGCGGCGAGGTCACGGTGAGCATCAGCCACTGGATCCGGACCCGCTCCCGGTTCTGCGCGATGAAGACCACGCCGAGCGCGGCCAGCACCAGGGCGATCCAGACCCGCGGTGGCATCGCCGCCAGCCATCCGCCGAACGACCTGGGCCCCTCATCCGGTGTTCTCGTCATATCCGCCCCCGATGTCACTAAATGCGACTATTCAAATACTCTATGCTATAAAGGCTGAGAGACTGGTCTCGTTTTGACGACCGGGTACATGCTCGGTCACGGCTTCCGGCAATCTGTTACCTGTCATGGACTACGCAATTCTCACGGGGCTCGTCCTCGTCTCAGGTGTCGTGCTCGCCTTGGTCGCGCAGTGGAGGGGGTGGCGGCCCTCACTTCTCGTGGTGCTGGCGGTCGGCATCGGCTTCCGGGTGCTCATCATGGCCACCTCGGCGATCGACACCTGGCAGCCGGTCGACTTCATGGAGAGCTTCAGGCCCGCCGGCGAGGCGATCCTGAACCGTGAGGACCCCGTGCTCGGCAGCGAGGGAGGCTGGCACTTCCTGCCGACCATCCCCTACGTGTACGGCCTGCTGCTCTGGCTGGGCATCCCGTGGGAGATCGGTGGCCGGCTGGTCACCGTGGTGGCCGACATCGTGCTGATCCCCCTGGTCGGCAAGCTCGCCGGCGGGCCCAAGGCGTCGCTGCGCGCCTTCCAGTACGCCTGCAACCCGCTGGCCATGCTCGTCGCCGCGGTCCACGGCCAGGTCGAGCCGGTCGCGCTGGCCTTCGGCGTGGCCGCGTTCGTGGTCGCCCGCGGTCCCGGCGACCCCGACCGTCCGGGCATCACGATCGACCCGGTCGCCCTGGTACGGCAGCGCGTGTCGGCCCTCGGCCTCGGCGGCGCCGTACGGCAGGCCCTGGCGCCCGGTGGCGTGGCGCGCACCGCCCTGGTGCCCGGCGGCGTGGTGCGCGAGGCGCTCGCGGCCCGGCCCGGCGAGCGGGCGACCCTCCGCCGCGCGCTGCTCGCCGGCCTGCTGATGGGCTTGGCCCTGTGCGCCAAGAGCTGGCCGATCTGGCTGATCCCCGGCATGCTCCTGCTGCTGCCGACCTTCCGAGCCCGCGTCGTCGCGTTCGTCGCCACCGGCGTCGCCCCGGTCTTCTTCCTGGTCACGCTGCCCGTCTTCGCCGGCACCTCGCTGAGCCAGATCCCCGAGGTCATCCGGGTGATCCAGGACATCCGGCCGATCGTCGGGGAATGGGGCTACAGCGCGATCATGGTCGACGGCGACTGGACGCTCAGCCCCGAGATCGCCACGTTCGGCACGCGACTGATCTACGTCACGATGCTGGTGGTGGCCTTCCTCTGGCGGCGCGCCGACCCGGTGGACCTCACCACGGCCCTGCTGCTCGCCTTCATGGTCGTCACGCCCCGTCTCGGCGCGCAGTACCTGCTGTGGTTCATGCCGTTCCTGGTCGCCCGCCCCACCCGCTTCGCCTGGCCCGCGATCATCGGCGTCTCCCTCTGGGCCGGATACGGCTACCTCTACATGACCCAGTTCGACACCAACACCTGGTGGGCGCTGCACTCGGTCTGGGCCCAGTGCTCCATCGTCCTCCTGCCGATCCTGGCCCTGGCCATGCCCTGGGGCCGTCGCGACTTCAAGACCCCCGCCGAGCCGCCGGACGCCGGGCCGCGCGTCCCCCTCCCCGCGTCCGCCTGAAAAACCTGGTGCGTGTCCCGACGGGGACACGCCACCCTTGGGCCATGCAGGCAACCGTCACCGTGACCCCCGCCCAGCTGCCGGGCGTGCTCCTGCACGTCGCCGTCGTTCGGCCGGTGTTCCTCTGGGGGGCGCCGGGCATCGGCAAGAGCTCGCTGGTCCGTGACTTCGCCACCTCCCTCGGCCTGGAGTGCGTGACCCTGCTCGGCACCCAGCTCGCCCCGGAGGACCTCATCGGCGTGCCCGAGCTGATCAACGGCCGGAGCCGGTTCGCCCCGCCCGAGTCGATCGCCAGGGACGAGCCGTACTGCCTGTTCCTCGACGAGCTCAACGCCTCGGCGCCGGAGGTGCAGAAGGCGTTCTACTCGCTCATCCTCGACCGTCGCATCGGCACCTACGAGCTCCCCGAGGGCTCGGTCGTGATCGGCGCCGGAAACCGGGCCACCGACAACGCCCTGGCCCGGCCGATGGCCTCGGCCCTGGTCAACCGCCTCGTCCACGTCCACCTGCGCGCCTCGGCGACCGACTGGCTGACGTGGGCGACGGACAACGCCATCCACCCGTGGATCGTCGAATACCTCATCCAGCGCCCCGACCACCTGTGGAGCGCCCCGCCCAAGACCGAGGAGCCGTTCTCCTCCCCGCGCGCCTGGCACATGCTCTCTGACGTCATGCGCTCCTACGGCGACGGCCTCGACGACGACACCCTCGCCATGCTGGCCTTCGGCACCCTCACCACCGCCCACGCCTCGGCCTTCCGCGCCTACGTCAAGACCGTCCGCCACGCCTACGACCTCGATGCCGTGATCAAGGGGGAGGTCCCCTGGCCGCGCGGTCCCGAGGACCGCGACCTGCTCTACTTCCTGTCCGAGACCTTCCGCGCCCGCCTGATGAAGGAACTGCCCGCCGACAAGCGCGGCGCGTCCTCCCGGGGCCGCGACCTCGCCTTCCGGGCCAAGACCCTGCTGGTCGAGCTGGCCGAGATCTCGCTGGAGTGCGCCCAGCTCGTCATCGCCAACGACGCCAACGGCGCGCCCGCCCTGCCCGTCTGGTTCCTCGTCGAGGTGGGCCGCGACCTGCCCAAGCTCGTCGCGGCGCGCAGCTGATGAGACGGCGGAAGGCCAAGGTCGATCCCTGGCGCCAGGCCGTGAACAGGGGCTGGGAGACGGTCACCGGTCACCCGCTGTTCCGCTCCCACCGCCGCAGCCTCCACGTCGCCCGCGACGGCGATCTGCCGCCCGGCACCTGGGCCACGGTCTCCGCCACCGGCTGGGTCCGGCACCACCCCGCACACCGCGCCGAGGCCGAGGAGTGGGCATGGGTCTTCGCCCACCTCCTGCTCCACCTGGGGTTCGGCCACGCCGACCCCCGCTCCGCCATGCCCGGGGACATCGGCGAGAAGATCGAGAGGGTGGACGACCACTGGACCAGCGGTGCCTTGCCCGAGCCCGCCTACCACGCCGCCTGCTGCCTGGCGGTCGACCGCTTCCTGCGCACCCTGAAGATCGGCCGCTGCCCGGCCCCGCTGCCGGAGCACCTCCCGGCCGAGGACGAGGTCACGCTCTCGGAACGGTGGCGGCGTCTCGGCCTGCCCGCCGAGTACAGGCCGGTGGGGCCGCCGGACTTCCTCATCGGTGACGAGAGGACCGCCAGGTACGAGGACTTCCAGCGTCACTTCGCCGTCGGCGTGGCCGACTCGGCCACCGCCGCGCTGGGCCTCGCGGGCAGGCCGCGCAGTTCCGCCGACAGACACGTCGAGGGGCCGTGGGACCTGGCGCTGCGCTGGTTCGTCTCCTCCTATCCCCTGCTCGGCGCCCTCGCGGCGGGCATGAAGATCGTCGCGGACGCGGAGCTGGCCAGGGACTGGCAGATCTCGGTCGCCGCGGTCAGCTCGGAGGCCGCCGAGATCTATGTCAACCCGCTGGTGGGGATGGCGTCCGGGGAGTGGCGCTTCGTGCTGGCCCACGAGATGCTGCACGCCGCGTTGCGGCACGGCGACCGGGTCGGCGGACGTGACCCCTACCTCTGGAACGTCGCCGCCGACTACGTGATCAACGGCTGGTTGGTGGAGATGGCGGTCGGCGAGATGCCCGAGGGGCTGCTGTTCGACCCGTCGTTGGCCGGGCTCTCCGCCGAGGCCGTCTACGACAGGATCGCCGCCGACCTGCGCCGCGTGCGCAAACTCGCCACCCTGCGCGGCCGCGGGCTCGGCGACGTGCTGGACCGCCCGCTGCCCCACCCGGGCGCGCCCGGCCGCTACGTCGACCTGGACGACTACTACCGCAACGCCCTGTGCACCGGCCTCGCCTACCACCAGAACAGCGGCCGGGGCCACCTGCCCAGCGGCCTGGAGCAGGAGATCCGCGCCCTGGACCAGCCCCCGCTGCCCTGGGACGCCGCACTGGCCCGCTGGTTCGAGGAGCACGTCCCGGTGGTGGAGAAGCGCCGCTCCTACGCCCGCGCCTCCCGCCGCCAGGCCTCCAGCCCGGACATCCCGCGTCCGGGCTGGGTCCGGCCCGAGGAGGTCGTACGGCAGGCGACCTTCGGCGTCGTGCTGGACACCTCCGGATCGATGAACGCCAAGCTTCTCGGCAAGGCCCTGGGCGCCATCGCCTCCTACGCCGTCTCCCGCGACGTGCCCCGGGCGCGGGTCGTGTTCTGCGACGCCGCCGCCTACGACGCCGGATACCTCCCGGTGGAGGAGATCGCCGGCAGGGTCCGGGTGCGCGGCCGGGGTGGCACCGTCCTGCAGCCGGGGGTCAACCTGCTGGAGCGGGCCGAGGACTTCCCGCCCGACGGCCCGATCCTGCTGATCACCGACGGCTACTGCGACGTCCTCCGCATCCGCCGCGAGCACGCCTTCCTGATCCCCGAGGGCGCCCGGCTCCCTTTCACCCCGCGCGGCCCGGTCTTCCACCTCACCTCCTCCCCGTGACGGAGGCCCCGAGCGCGGGCATTTCCCGTGAGGGAGACCCAGAGCGAGGGTGCTTCCCGTGACAGAAGTTCCAAGTGAGGATGCTTCTCCCCGTGACCGAGGCCCGGAGCGAGGATGCTTCCCGTGAGGGAGACCGGCTCCGAGCGTGGGCAGGTCGCGCCGGATAAGTTCAGAACTGTGACGAACAACGTGGAAATCTTGCGCTACACCGCCTTCACTCACGACCCCAAGGGCGGCAACCCCGCCGGCGTCGTCCTCGACGCCTCGGGGCTCTCCGGCGCCGAGATGCTCGCCGTCGCCGCGGAGGTCGGCTACTCCGAGACCGCCTTCGTCACCAGCCGTGACGACGAGAGCCGCACCTTCCGCGTCCGCTACTTCGCGCCCTCGGCGGAGGTGGCGTTCTGCGGCCACGCCACGATCGCCACCTCGGTCGCCCTGGCCGAGCGGATCGGGATCGGACGGCTGGCGTTCGACACCAACGCGGGCGAGATCGCCGTGGACACCTTCATCGACGGCGAGATGCTGCGCGCCACGCTCACCAGCGTGCCCACGCGTTCCGCGCCGGTCGCCGAGCCGGTGCTGGACGAGACGCTCGCGGTGCTCGGCTGGTCCCGCGACGACCTGGACAGGGCGTTCCCGCCGCACGTCGCTTTCGGCGGGAACGATCACCTCATGCTCGCCGCCGGATCACGCGAACGCCTCGCGGACCTCGACTACGACTTCGAGGGCCTGCGCTCGATCATGACGCGCGAGGGCTGGACGACGGTGAACCTGTTCTGGCGGGAGAGCGACGGACGCTTCCACTCCCGCAACCCCTTCCCGATCGGCGGCGTCGTCGAAGACCCGGCCACCGGTGCCGCGGCCGCCGCCTTCGGCGGTTACCTCCGGACCCTGGGGACCGGCTCGGACGAGTTCACGATCATCCAGGGCGTCGACATGGGGCAGCCCAGCGAGCTGAAGGTCTCCATCGCCGAGGCCGACGGGCGCACCAGGGTGAGCGGCGGGGCCGTCGCGATGTAGGTCCCGCGCCGGTCCCGCGCCGGTCCCGCGCCGGTCCCGACGGCGCGACTGGTCCGCGCTGATCGGTCCGCGCTGATCGGGCCCGGCGGCGACCGGTCCATGGCGACCGGTCCATGGCGACCGGTCCATGGCGACCGGGCCACGCTGATCGGGCCCGATGGCGTGGCCGGGCCGCGGTGTGAGTGAATCGGGGCATGGACGAATACCTCAAGCGGATCGGTGCCGCCCGCCCCGCCGGCCCGGACGCGGAGTCGCTACGCGAGCTGCAACTGCGCCATCTGCTGACGGTCCCCTTCGAGAACCTTAGCGTCCACCTGGGCGAACCCGTCGTGCTCGACGACCAGGCCCTGGTCGAGAAGGTCGTCGGCAGGCGCAGGGGCGGCTTCTGCTACGAACTCAACGGCGCCTTCGCCCTGCTGCTGCGCTCGCTGGGCTATCAGGTGACCCTGCTGGCCGCCCGCCCGGTCGGCGACGGCTCCATCGGATCGCCCTTCGACCACCTCGCCCTGCGGGTGAACACCCCCGACCCGTGGCTCGTCGACGTCGGCTTCGGCGCCTTCAGCCACCATCCGCTCCGCCTCGACCTGCGCGCCGACCAGCCCGACCCGGCCGGCGTCTTCCGCGTCGCCGAGACCGCCGACGGCGACCTCGACGTGCTGAAGGACGGCGTGCTCGAATACCGCCTCGAACAGCGGCCACGCGTCCTGGCCGACTTCGAGCCGACCTGCTGGTGGCACCAGACCTCACCCAGGTCGCACTTCACCCGGTCGCTCGTCTGCTCGCTCCTCACCGATGCAGGACGCGTCACGCTGAGCGACAGGCTGCTCATCCACACCTCGGAGGGCGGACGCCGGGAACAGCGCCTGTCCACCGACGCCGAGACGCTCGCCGCCTACCGCGACCTCTTCGGCATCGAGCTGACCCGGTTGCCCCCGGCGCCTCCACGGTCAGGCGAATGAGACGAGCGCGGACCGCGAACCCCGGCGGTCTCCGTCACGGCCGGTCCACGAGCCGGCCCAGGGGGACCCCGGCCAGTCGCCTGACCTCGTTGGCCAGGTGCGCCTGATCGGCGTATCCACTGGCCGCAGCCACCTCGGCCGGCGCCATCCCGCCCCGGGCCAGTCGCAGCGCCCGCTGGAACCTGATCACCCGCTGCAGCACCTTGGGCCCGTACCCGAAGGCCCGCAGCGACCGCCGGTGGAGCTGCCGCTCGCCGAGCCCGAGATCCCAGGCCACCTCCGCGACACTCTTCCCGGCTCCCAGCGCGGCCGCGATCGCCGGCGCGGCCGGGTCGGGCGCGGGCGTCGCGCGCAGCCGTACGGCCAGGGCCTTCTGCATGGTGCCGGCCGCCGGCTCCGGCAGCACGCCCGGGTCCTTCCGCATGGTGTCGGCCGTCAGCTCCGGCAGCACGCCCAGCTCGGCCAGCGGCACCCGCAGGTCACGCAGGGCCTCGACCGGCACGCCGAACACCCCGCCCACCGCGCCCGGCCGGAAGCGGATCCCGATGTAGCGGTCACCGGGGGACATCCGCACGGGCTGCGGCCCGGTGTCGGGTCCGGCGACCCGAGGCCCGTCCGGCCCCCAGATCAGATCGACGGAACCGTCGGGAAGCACCAGCTTCGTCCCCGCCGAGGTCGCCGTCGACGTCCAGAGGCAGGTCACTCGCCCGGCGATCGCCGGATCCGGGGCCCACTCGCGATACATCCCCCCAGATTACGACCGGCCGCGCCCCCGGCGAGGCTCGACCGGCGTGCCACTGTCCCCCGGGCTGCGCCCCCGGCGGCGCTCGACCGGTGCGCTACCGTCCCCCCGGCCGCGACGACGCGGGGACCCCCGGGGTGAGACCGGGCTGCCGCTCCGACAGCCGGCCGTCGTCCATCTCCGTCACCCGATGCGCGTGGCCGATCTGCGCGACGTCGTGGGTGACCAGCAGCGTCGCCACGGCGCGTTCCCCGGTCAGCTCCGCCAGCAGCCGCATCACCTCCGTGCCGCGGGCGTGGTCCAGCGCGGAGGTGGGCTCGTCGACCAGCAGCACTGCCGGGTCGCTCATCAGCGCGCGGGCGATGTTGACCCGCTGCCGCTCACCCCCGGAGAGCTGGTGCGGCCGCCGGTTCTCCCTGCCGTCCAGCCCCACCGCCCGCAGCAGGTCCGCGGCCTTCCCGGACCGCCCGCCCCGCATGTGGTCCATGACCTGCAACTGTTCGAGCGCCGTGAGCGAGGAGATCAGGTTGGCCTGCTGGAAGACGATGCCGACCCGCTGCCTGCGCAGCGCCGTACGCTCCCTGTCACCGAGCCGCGAGGCGTCGGTTCCGCCGATGACAACCCGGCCGGAGCCGGGCCGCAGCAGGGTCCCGGCGACCGCCAGCAGGCTGGACTTGCCGGATCCCGAGGGGCCGACCACCGCGACCAGTTCGCCGGGCCTGACGGTCAGTGACACGTCGTCGAGCGCGACCAGCGTGCTGTCGCCGTCGGCGTAGGTCAGGCGCAGGTCGGTCAGTTCCAGGCTCATCGGGCGCTCCCCAGGGCGATCAGCGGGTCGACGGAGGTGATGCGGCGGACGGCGAGCACGGCCCCCGCCATACCGAGGGCGATCATCGCCAGCACCGGCACGAGCGTCGTCGAGACGTCCACCGTGAACGGCATGACCTGTCCGGCGAGTGCCCCGGCCCCGAGCCCGGCAGCCCCGCCGATCACGCCGCCGGCCGCCAGCACGATCAGCGCCTGGGACAGGGCGTCGCGCATCAGATAGCCGCTCGACGCGCCGAGGGCCTTCATGATGGCGATGTCGCCTTGGCGCTGGACCGTCCACACGGTGAAGAACGCCCCGATGACCAGCGCGGAGATGGCGAACAGCAGTCCCCGCATCATCGTCAGCGAGCCGTTCTCCGAGGTGTAGGAGCCGATCCCGGCCAGCGACTCCTCCTTGGTGACGGGGTGGGTGCCCGGCACCGGCCCGGAGGCGTCTCCGCTCAGCACGGCCACGGTCGCGGTGTCCGCCCCGGCGTGCGCGATGCGCTGCCAGTCCGTGAGCGTGGACCACACCACGGGCGTGTGCCCGTAGGAGTCGTCCGGGCCGAGCGCGGTGACCCGGTACGGCCGGCCGCCGATCGTCGCGGTGTCCCCGACGGCCAGGCCGAGGTCCGGCGAGACGGCCAGCTCGCCGTCTCCCTGCCGGACCGGACCCAGGGACTCCGAGCCGAAGACCGCGACCGCCTGGTCCGTGCCGTCATGGGTGAGCCGGGTCTGCGTGATCCCCAGCGGCTGCCCGCCCAGGCCCTTCCACTGCGCGGCGGTGACCGTGCTGCCGGAGAAGGAGATCTTCTCGCTGCCGAACGCGATCCGGTCGCCTCTCAGGTTCTCGACGGCGGAGATGTTCTCCCCGGCGAGCCCGGCGGTGAGCCCGGACAGCAGGACGACCAGCAAGGTGATGAGCGCCACGACGGACCCCATGAGGGCGAACCGTCCTCTGGCGAAACGGATGTCTCTCAGTGCGATGAACAAGTGGATCTCCGGTCGGTTGCCTGGTGACTTCCGCCAGGCTCTCCGGTCCGGCCCATCCGGGGCATCGCGACTCCGGTCGGCCCGTGAATCAACCGAAGGATGGATGCGAGCATCCCTCACACCCCTCTTAACCTGGACATATGGGAGGGGAATTCGAGGTGCCCGCGATGCGGACGCTCAGGGCCGGCCTGCACGGCGTGTTCTACGTGCTGCTCGCGATCGGCCTGACCCGCGTGTCCGGCTCATGGGCGGCGCTGTCCGGGGGCGCCCTGCTCGGAGCCGTCTACACGGCCGGCCTCACCCTCGGCCGGCGCCGTACGGCGGCGCTGGTCTGGCTGGCCGCCGTCGTCCTGGTCTGGGCGGCGCTCGGCGCGCTCACCACGGACTTCGTCTGGCTGGCGTTCCCGCTGTTCTTCCTCTGCATGCACCTGCTGCCGCCGCGCGCCGGCGTCCCCGCCGTGATCGCCGTCACCGCGGTCACCGTCGGCACGCTCGCCGTGCACGGCCCCGCGCTCAACCCCGCCCAGGTGGTCGGCCCCGCCATCGGCGCGATGGCCGCCGTCCTCATGGTCGCCGGCTACACGGCCCTGTACCGGGAGAGCGAGCGCCGCCGGGGCCTCATCGACGAGCTCACCCGCACCCGCGCCGAGCTGGCCGAGACCCAGCACGAGGCGGGGGTGCTCGCCGAGCGCCAGCGGCTGGCCAGGGAGATCCACGACACCCTCGCCCAGGGACTGTCCAGCATCGTCCTGCTGCTCCGCGCCGCCCCGCCGGACCCGTCCGGATACGTGGAGGAGGCGAGGCACGCGGCCGAGGACAACCTCGCCGAGGCCCGCCGCTTCGTCCACGCCCTCACACCTCCGGGCCTGGACGGCTCCCTGGAGGAGGCGCTGCGCCGCCTCTGCTCCCGAGAGGGAGCCGCCTTCCAGCTCGACGGCGAGCCGTACACGCTGCCCCGCCGGGCCGAGATCGCGCTGCTGAGGATCGCCCAGGGCGGGCTCGCGAACGTCTCCCGGCACGCGGAGGCGGCCAGGGCCGCGCTCACACTGACCTACATGGAGGACGAGGTGGCGATGGACATCGTGGACGACGGGCGCGGCTTCGACCCGCTGACCCGATCGGGCAACGGCCTCGGCTTCATCCGCGACCGCGCCGCCGAACTCGGCGGCGCCGTCACCGTCGAGTCCGCCCCCGGCCTCGGTACGGCGCTGGCCGTCACCCTCCCCGTGCCGTGATCCGCCTGCTGCTCGTCGACGACCACCCCGTCGTCCGCAAGGGCCTGCGCGCGATCTTCGACCAGGCCGGCGACATGGCCGTGACCGGCGAGGCCGCCACCGGCGAGGAAGCGGTACGGCTGGCACCCGGTGCGGACGTCGTGCTGATGGACCTGCGCCTGGGGGCCGGAATGTCCGGCGCCGAGAGCACCCGGCTGATCGGTGGCCTGCCGCGTCCGCCCCGGGTCCTGGTGCTGACCACCTATGACACCGACGGCGACATCTTCGCCGCCATCGAGGCCGGGGCGGCGGGCTACCTGCTGAAGGACGCCCCCACCGACGACCTGCTCGACGCCATCCGGGCGGTGGCCCGGGGGGAGACCATCCTCGCTCCGCCGGTCGCGGCCAGGCTGGTCACCAGGATGCGTTCACCGCGGGCGTCGCTGTCCCCGCGGGAGGTGGAGATCGTCCTGCTGGTGGCCGACGGCCTGTCGAACCGGCAGATCGCCCGCGAGCTGTTCATCAGCGAGGCCACGGTGAAGAGCCACCTCGTACACATCTACGCGAAGCTGGAGGTGGACAACCGCACCGGAGCGGTCAAGGTCGCTCGCCGTCGGGGACTTCTCCGGAGATGAGAGCCGCCGCCCACCGGCCGTCGGGATCGCTGTCGATCAGCAGCGCGCGGGCCAGCAGGCTGAGAGGGATGGCGAGCAGCGCGCCCAGCGGGCCGAGCACGAACGCCCACACCAGGAGGGAGAGCAGCGTCATGGTGGTGGACAGGCCCACGGCGTCGCCGAGGAACTTGGGCTGGATGAGCGACTGGACCACGAAGTTGATCGCTATGTAGGAGGCGATCACGAAGATCATGGTCTTGGGGCCGCCTTCGAGCAGGCCGAGCAGGGCGGGCGGGATCAGCCCGAGGATGAACCCCAGGTTCGGGATGTAGTTGGTGATCAGTGCCAGCACGCCCCAGAGCAGGGGCAGCGGCACGCCGAGCATCCACAGCGCGGCCACGTCCAGCACGGAGCAGATGAGGCCGAAGACGGTCGAGACGACGAGGTAGCGGCGGGTCTTGTGGGCGAAGTCGCCGAGCGCCCGGACGAGCAGGGGCCGGGAGGCGGCGCCGGCGGCGAGGACCCGGGAGAAGGGCTGCGCGTCCAGGCACATGGCCAGCAGCAGGACGACGATGAGAACCAGGCTGGAGAACAGGCCGAGCAGCCCGCTGGCGAATCCCTGGACGAGGGCGAAGACCTTGCCCAGGTCGAACGACTTGATCGTCTGGTTCACCTGTTCGGTGCCGACGCCGAACCTCGTCGCGAGGTTCTGCAGCCCGGTGACGAGCCGGTTGAACTCCGGGCCGTAGGTCGAGGCGAGGTTCGCCGTCTCCGCGACCGCGACGGTCAGGATCGCCACCATGCCGAACAGCAGGAGCAGCACCAGGGCCAGCGGGACCGCGACCAGCGTCCACCCGGGGGCGCCGCGTCTCTGCAGCCAGGTCCTGACGGGGGAGACCGCCAGGACGAGTACGAGAGCCAGCAGCACGGGCCCGACGATCGACCCGACCTCTCTGATACCGGCCAGCGTGACCACGGCACCCGCGGTGCAGAGCAGCACGATGAGGGCCCGGGGTACCGATCTTTGGTCCGTCATATCGGGTCCCTACCCATCAGGACGGAAACACGTCCACCGCCGGGGGAGCCATCGATTTGACGGGATGGGACGGCGTACATAGAGTTCACAGGCCCGAGGGGGTTGGCGGAGATCGCCAAGGCCTCGGGAACCCCTTCTGATCACATCCCCCGGCTGGGACGCGTGCGTCTCGGCAGGATCCGATTCGACAAGGACCGGATGTCGGAGTAAGTTAGAAGGGTTGCTCCGGAAACGGGGCGGTCGACATCCTAACGGATTCGGCGGGTTCGGATCGGCTGAAGCGAAAAGCGACAGTTTGACACGAACCGGGCGGATCTGATAAGATGGGAACACGGAATGGAACGCCCTGAAGTCGGGACCACGGTCACGGCGACGGAGAACGCGTCCGTTTCTTGAGAACTCAACAGTGTGTTAAAAGCCAGTGCATGAAGCACAACCCCGTCCAACCCATTTTTAGTGGGGGACGGATTCCTTTGGTTGATACATCCGATGCGAATCGGGTGCTTTCAGCTGGGAAAACCTTTCAAACATTGTTTGGAGAGTTTGATCCTGGCTCAGGACGAACGCTGGCGGCGTGCTTAACACATGCAAGTCGAGCGGAAAGGCCCTTCGGGGTACTCGAGCGGCGAACGGGTGAGTAACACGTGAGTAACCTGCCCCTGACTCTGGGATAAGCCCGGGAAACTGGGTCTAATACCGGATACGACCACTTCTCGCATGGGATGGTGGTGGAAAGTTTTTTCGGTTGGGGATGGACTCGCGGCCTATCAGCTTGTTGGTGGGGTAACGGCCTACCAAGGCGACGACGGGTAGCCGGCCTGAGAGGGCGACCGGCCACACTGGGACTGAGACACGGCCCAGACTCCTACGGGAGGCAGCAGTGGGGAATATTGCGCAATGGGCGAAAGCCTGACGCAGCGACGCCGCGTGGGGGATGACGGCCTTCGGGTTGTAAACCTCTTTCAGCAGGGACGAAGTTGACGTGTACCTGCAGAAGAAGCGCCGGCTAACTACGTGCCAGCAGCCGCGGTAATACGTAGGGCGCAAGCGTTGTCCGGAATTATTGGGCGTAAAGAGCTCGTAGGTGGCTTGTCACGTCGGGTGTGAAAGCTTGGGGCTTAACTCCAGGTCTGCATTCGATACGGGCTGGCTAGAGGTAGGTAGGGGAGAACGGAATTCCTGGTGTAGCGGTGAAATGCGCAGATATCAGGAGGAACACCGGTGGCGAAGGCGGTTCTCTGGGCCTTACCTGACGCTGAGGAGCGAAAGCGTGGGGAGCGAACAGGATTAGATACCCTGGTAGTCCACGCTGTAAACGTTGGGCGCTAGGTGTGGGGACCTTCCACGGTTTCCGCGCCGTAGCTAACGCATTAAGCGCCCCGCCTGGGGAGTACGGCCGCAAGGCTAAAACTCAAAGGAATTGACGGGGGCCCGCACAAGCGGCGGAGCATGTTGCTTAATTCGACGCAACGCGAAGAACCTTACCAAGGCTTGACATCGCCCGGAAACACTCAGAGATGGGTGCCTCTTCGGATCGGGTGACAGGTGGTGCATGGCTGTCGTCAGCTCGTGTCGTGAGATGTTGGGTTAAGTCCCGCAACGAGCGCAACCCTTGTTCAATGTTGCCAGCACGCTCCTTCGGGGGTGGTGGGGACTCATTGGAGACTGCCGGGGTCAACTCGGAGGAAGGTGGGGATGACGTCAAGTCATCATGCCCCTTATGTCTTGGGCTGCAAACATGCTACAATGGCCGGTACAGAGGGTTGCGATACCGTGAGGTGGAGCGAATCCCAAAAAGCCGGTCTCAGTTCGGATTGGGGTCTGCAACTCGACCCCATGAAGTCGGAGTCGCTAGTAATCGCAGATCAGCAACGCTGCGGTGAATACGTTCCCGGGCCTTGTACACACCGCCCGTCACGTCACGAAAGTCGGCAACACCCGAAGCCCGTGGCCCAACCAGCTTGTCTGGGGGGAGCGGTCGAAGGTGGGGCTGGCGATTGGGACGAAGTCGTAACAAGGTAGCCGTACCGGAAGGTGCGGCTGGATCACCTCCTTTCTAAGGAGCATCGACTGCGGCCACCTGGTGGTCCGTGGTCCATGTCATGTCTGCAGGCGAACGTTCTGCACGTGACGCGCTCATTAGTGGAGCACTGGCTACTCAACCGGACCGCATTCGCCGGGCCGCTAGTACCGCCTGTCTCTTCTTCGGAGGAGCTGGGAGTGGGAACGCCGGCTGCGGAGGGTCGGACTGGTTGGACACACTGTTGGGTCCTGAGGAAACGGACCGGGCGGGCCCGCTGAGGCGGGCTTGCTGTCTGTTTGACCTCGTGCGGGACCGGCCTTCTGTCACATCGGCCTGGGTGTTGTCCCGGGTGTCTGGTGGCGGGTGCGGTTCGGTCGCTGTTTGTTGTTTGAGATTTGCATAGTGGACGCGAGCATCTTTGTGGCCAAGTTTTTTAGGGCACACGGTGGATGCCTTGGCATCAGGAGCCGATGAAGGACGTGGGAGGCTGCGTTAAGCCCCGGGGAGTCGCCAACCTGACTTTGATCCGGGGATGTCCGAATGGGGAAACCTAGCACCAGTCATGTGGTGTTGCCTCCGCCTGAATGTATAGGGCGGTTGGTGGTAACGCGGGGAAGTGAAACATCTCAGTACCCGTAGGAAGAGAAAACAAATAGTGATTCCGTGAGTAGTGGTGAGCGAAAGCGGAAGAGGCTAAACCGTATGCGTGTGATAGCCGGCAGGCGTTGCGTGTGCGGGGTTGTGGGACCCTCTGGGAGAGGCTGCCGCTTCTCCAAGCAGTGAGAAATCGATGGGATAGCCGAAGTTTCTGGGAAGTTGCGCCGTAGACCGTGAGAGCCGGGTAGGCGAAATCTTGTCGACTGTTTGAGGGGATCCCAAGTAGCACGGGGCCCGAGAAATCCTGTGTGAATCTGCCAGGACCACCTGGTAAGCCTAAATACTCCCTGATGACCGATAGTGAACAAGTACCGTGAGGGAAAGGTGAAAAGCGCCCCGGTGAGGGGTCGTGAAATAGTACCTGAAACCGTGTGCCTACAAGCCGTAGGAGCGTAGACGTCTTCGGGCGTCTGTGATGTGACTGCGTGCCTTTTGAAGAATGAGCCTGCGAGTTATGGTGTGTGGCGAGGTTAACCCGTGTGGGGGAGCCGTAGCGAAAGCGAGTCTGAATAGGGCGTTTGAGTCGCATGCTGTAGACCCGAAGCGGAGTGATCTAGGCATGGGCAGGTTGAAGCGCGGGTAAGACCGCGTGGAGGACCGAACCCACCAGGGTTGAAAACCTGGGGGATGACCTGTGTTTAGGGGTGAAAGGCCAATCAAACTCCGTGATAGCTGGTTCTCCCCGAAATGCATTTAGGTGCAGCGTTGCGTGTTTCTTGCCGGAGGTAGAGCACTGGATGGCTAATGGGCCCGACAAGGTTACTGACGTCAGCCAAACTCCGAATGCCGGTAAGTGAGAGCGCAGCAGTGAGACTGCGGGGGATAAGCTCCGTAGTCGAGAGGGAAACAGCCCAGACCACCGACTAAGGCCCCTAAGCGTGTGCTAAGTGGGAAAGGATGTGGAGTCGCAGTGACAACCAGGAGGTTGGCTTAGAAGCAGCCATCCTTGAAAGAGTGCGTAATAGCTCACTGGTCAAGTGATTCCGCGCCGACAATGTAGCGGGGCTCAAGTACACCGCCGAAGTCGTGGCATTCACGCATTAACCTGGCAGCTTGTCTGTCTAGGTGTGTGGATGGGTAGGGGAGCGTCGTGCGGCCGGCGAAGCAGCAGAGTGATCTAGTTGTGGAGGCCGTGCGAGTGAGAATGCAGGCATGAGTAGCGAATCAGAAGTGAGAAACTTCTGCGCCGGATGACCAAGGGTTCCTGGGCCAGGCTAATCCGCCCAGGGTAAGTCGGGACCTAAGGCGAGGCCGACAGGCGTAGTCGATGGACAACGGGTTGATATTCCCGTACCCGCTACGATGCGCCAATACTGAATCCAGTGATACTAAGGGTCCTTAACTCGGTTGTCCCTTCGGGGACGGCGTCAGAGTGAACGCCTGGCCTGATCTGGTAGTAGGTAAGCGATGGGGTGACGCAGGAAGGTAGCCCAGCCCAGGCGATGGTAGTCCTGGGGTAAGCATGTAGGGAGAGAGGTAGGCAAATCCGCCTCTCATGTATCCTGAGATGTGATGCCGAGCCGATTGTGGCGAAGTGGGTGATCCTATGCTGCCGAGAAAAGCCTCTAGTGAGTGTCGTGGCGGCCCGTACCCGAAACCGACTCAGGTGGTCAGGTAGAGAATACCAAGGCGATCGGGTGAACTGTGGTTAAGGAACTCGGCAAATTGCCCCCGTAACTTCGGGAGAAGGGGGGCCTTCGCTGGTGATGAACCTTTGCGTTCGGAGCTGGTGGGGGTCGCAGAGGCCAGGGGGAAGCGACTGTTTACTAAAAACACAGGTCCGTGCGAAGTCGTAAGACGATGTATACGGACTGACGCCTGCCCGGTGCTGGAACGTTAAGGGGACCGGTTAGCTGCAGTAATGTGGCGAAGCTGAGAACTTAAGCGCCAGTAAACGGCGGTGGTAACTATAACCATCCTAAGGTAGCGAAATTCCTTGTCGGGTAAGTTCCGACCTGCACGAATGGCGTAACGACTTCCCCGCTGTCTCAACCGCAGACCCGGCGAAATTGCACTACGAGTAAAGATGCTCGTTACGCGCAGCAGGACGGAAAGACCCCGGGACCTTCACTACAGCTTGACATTGGCGTTTGGAACGTCTTGTGTAGGATAGGTGGGAGACTGTGAAGCTGTCACGCTAGTGGCGGTGGAGTCATTGGTGAAATACCACTCTGGTCGTTTTGAACGTCTAACTTCGGTCCGTGATCCGGATCAGGGACAGTGTCTGGTGGGTAGTTTAACTGGGGCGGTTGCCTCCTAAAGAGTAACGGAGGCGCCCAAAGGTTCCCTCAGCCTGGTTGGCAATCAGGTGTCGAGTGTAAGTGCACAAGGGAGCTTGACTGTGAGACCGACGGGTCGAGCAGGAGCGAAAGCTGGGACTAGTGATCCGGCGGTGGCTTGTGGAAGCGCCGTCGCTCAACGGCTAAAAGGTACCCCGGGGATAACAGGCTGATCTTCCCCAAGAGTCCATATCGACGGGATGGTTTGGCACCTCGATGTCGGCTCGTCGCATCCTGGGGCTGGAGTAGGTCCCAAGGGTTGGGCTGTTCGCCCATTAAAGCGGTACGCGAGCTGGGTTTAGAACGTCGCGAGACAGTTCGGTCCCTATCCGCTGCGCGCGCAGGAGACTTGAAAGGAGCTGTCCCTAGTACGAGAGGACCGGGACGGACGAACCTCTGGTGTGCCAGTTGTTCCGCCAGGAGCACGGCTGGTTGGCTACGTTCGGAAGGGATAACCGCTGAAAGCATCTAAGCGGGAAGCTCGCCTTGAGATGAGGTCTCCCACCACGTGAGTGGGTAAGGCCCCCAATAGACGATTGGGTTGATAGGCCGGAGGTGGAAGCACAGTAATGTGTGGAGCTGACCGGTACTAATAGGCCGAGGACTTGACCACAAAGCATAAGCTTGGTTTCTGCAGCGCTCTGTCCCTTCGCCGGGTCCGGAGCAGCGCGAAACCAAGGTTCTTGCCCGCGTCCACTATGCAATTCTGAAACAGCAAGCACCGTGTGTGTTTGACAGTTTCATAGAGTTACGGCGGTTATGGCGAAGGGGAAACACCCGGTTACATTCCGAACCCGGAAGTTAAGCTCTTCAGCGCCGATGGTACTGCACCGGGGACGGTGTGGGAGAGTAGGTCGCCGCCGGACAATCTTTTGGAAAAGGCCACCCTTCGGGGTGGCCTTTTCTGCTTTCCGGACCCTTTTGCGCCCCTGTCCTGCTTCTCAGCCCGTGTCCTGCTTCTTCAGTCCGTGCCCTGCTCCTCAGCCTCTGCCCTGCTCCTCAGGCGCTCCCGGCTGCCCGGACCTGCCCCCACCAGGAAAACGCCCTGACTCCTGGGGAGTCAGGGCGCTGCCGGGGCGGTGAAGATCGAGGATCAGGGGGTGATGAACAGGCCGTCGCCCACGGTCCGCTCGCTGCCGTCGGAGGGCCGGTTGATCACCTTGTGGCCGACGACCATCGCGGTCGAGCCGCCACCGTCGAAGTTGATGGCCTGCTTGGCGCCCAGCCAGCGCATCAGCTGAGCCGCCTCCACCATGGAGGCACCCACGGTGACACCCGGGTTGCGGCCGTCCACCGTCGCCAGGATCAGGCCGCCGGACTTCGTGACGCCGACCATCGTGCGCGGGTGGCGGCGGAGCATCATGACGACCGACGCGTGCCCGTCGGCCTTGGCGCTGATCCGCACCCGGCCGTTCCTGAGGAGCCCGACGCCGCCACCCATGATGTGCGTCTCGGGGGTGAGCGGCACGGCCCGTTCCGTCCGCAGGTCGATGACCTTGGTGTCCAGCTTCATGACGGAGGTCTCCTGCGCGTGCTCCAGGAGCCAGGTCGCCATGATGCCGGTGCCGTGCAGCACGTAGGTGCCGCGTGGGACGACGCCGCCGGCCGCGCGGGCCTTGACGATCCTCCCCTGGGCGTCGACCACGATCTCGGCGCCGCCGTCGGCCGCCGTCTTGGTGCCGAACTCCTCGGTGTAGAGCACGAGCTCGTCCGCTCCGGCGGCCCGGTTGATGCCCTTGATCTCGGTCTTCGCCCCGTCGGCGGGGATCGCGGTGATCACCGTCTTCAGCTCGGTGATCCGGACCTTGCGACCGCTGATGACCAGGCCGCTGCGGCCGGGCACCGCCTCGCTGAGCAGCCTGCCACCCACCACCGAGATGCCCATCGGGTCGCCCTGGAGTGCTTTGGGCGTGTGGATGTTGAAGAATCCGCCGTTGACGCCGGCGATGGCCTTGGTCAGCTTGGACATCGAAGTGGTGGTCTCGCGCTTGGCGACACTGGTCCCGACGCTGGTCTTGAAGGACCCCCGGAAGGCGCGCGGGTCCACCATGAGCACGCGCATGTCCCAGGGGCCGGTGGTCTCCAGGCCGTCGTCACCGAGGTAGTCGGTCTTGGCCCGGATGTCGAACTCCTTGAGCTCCTTGACCACCTTGTCGGCCTTGGCGCGCTCCTTGAACGTCCACAGGCCGACGCGGACGAGGTAGCGCTCCACGGCCGGGGCGTCCGCGGCGGCGGGCTGCACGATCTTCTGCACGCTGGGGGTGAATCCCGCCGCCGTGACCTCCTCCGCCTTCGCCTGGGCGGTGGTCAGCTTGCCGTCGTCGTGCCCGTTGGGCATCAGCACCGTCACGGTCCACCCCTGGGTGGACGTGCCGGACATCACGCTGAAGAGGTCGACTCCGGGGGCCACGCTGCGCTGGTTCTTGATCGGTGTCCCGCTCTGGCCGAGTGGGAACGCCGAGGTGGGAAAGGTCACGCCGGTGCGGTCGGCTTGTGCGGGAATCGCCGTGATGGTGAGTGCTATGGCTGAAAGCCCGACGATGATACGTCGCGACATGTATGTCTCTCTCCCCGTTGGTGACCATACTTCGGTGCACCATCGTGCCGAGATCTTCCAGCCAAGGGGAGCGAAACACGCCAAACATCCCAAGAAAGTGTTGTCACCCGGACGCCGTCATATGCGAAACGACGGAATTCGAGTAGCCCGGAACTGCCTCTATCGGGTCAATCGCGCTGGTCAATAGGGGTTAGTCAGCGTCGTTTCCCTGCGGTGCCGGCCAGGTGGCGCTACGGTTCAGTAGGCCGCATTCCCTCAGTTCAAGCGGCACATCTTTCCGAGAGGCAGCCGTCATGGGGCTGAACATTCTCATTGTGATCGTCGCAAGCATGGTGCTCGGGTTCATCCTGGGCGTGATCATGGTGCGACCGCGCCGCTGGGATCTCTACGTCTGCGCGGACGACACCACTCACGTCGACCTCCCGTCCGATCGAGACGGGTAGGGCCGGGCGCCACTCAGGCGGGCGCAAGCCGTACGGAATCTGGGTCCGGTACGGCTTGCGCCGCAACTCTCGTCAGGACATGCAGTGATACACCTTGCGCAGGGTCTCGTGGACGATCCAGGTGGTCCTGGTGCCCTCGGCGAGCAGGCAGACCGATCCCGGGACGAGTTCGACGGTGGCGCCGCCGTCGACCTCCACGGTGGCCCGGCCGGACAGGACCACGAAGATCTCGTCATGTTCGACGTCGATCACCGTGCCCGGCGTGATCTCCCAGATGCCCCGGCTCTGCGAGCCGTCGGGGGAGGACCAGAGCTCGGCCGAGGAGACCTGCGGCGAGCCGGCGAGGATCTGGGCGGGGTCCAGCTCGTCGGGTGACAGCCGTACCTCGCCGGTGGGGACGGCGAAGATCCCGGCGGCGGTGACCATGCGGGCCAGGTCGGCGGTCTCGGGGACGAGGATGTCGGGCATGGGGACCTTTCAGGTGCGGGGGTTGTCTCTCCGGAAGGACTCCAGCGCCAGGAGGGCGACGTGGAGGGAGAGGCAGGACTCGACATCGTCCAGGTCGGTGTCGAGGATGCGTTCCAGCCTGCGGAGCCGGTCGTAGAAGGCCGGCCGCGACAGGTGGGCCTTCTGGGCGGCCACCGCCTTGTTGCGGCCGGAGTCCAGGTAGATCCGGAGGATCCTGGTCAGGTCGCCACCGCGCTGGGCGTCGTGGGCGAGCAGGGAGCCGAGCTCGCGTTCGGCGAAGGTCTGCAGGCGGGCGTCGTCTCTCAGCAGGTGGAGCAGGCCGCGCAGGCGCAGGTCGGGAAGACGGTAGAAGGCCCGGCCGTCCGGCTGCCTGACGGCCACGTCCGCGACCTGCTCGGCCTCCATGAAGCTCCGCCGTACGTCACGCAGGGATTCGACCACCGATCCGGCGGCGAGGACGAACGGGGTGGCGAAGGCCACCCGCAGGCGGTCGGCGAGCGAGGTCAGCGCGGGTTCGGCGAAGGTGCGCGGGGGCAGCGGGAGCAGGACGCCGACGCGGTTCTGGTCCAGGGCGCCGACCAGGGCGGGGAGGCGGGCGTCACGGCAGGCGGCGGCGGCCGCGTCGGCCAGCTCGCCGAGCCTGGCGATCTGCTCCTGGCCGTCCAGGAGGTTCTCCGACTGCTCGGCCAGGCGGAGCACCACGCTGATCAGCTTGCGGCCGGTCAGTGGCACCCCGACCGCTCGGGCGCGGGCCGCGGCCTCGTCGGGGTCGGCGTAGGCGTGGGTCAGGATGCCGGTGATGATCGTGCCGTGGGCCTGGCGTTCCAGGGACTCCTGGTGGCGTTCCAGCAGGCGGCCGAGGGCGAGGGTGGTCGCGGCGCGTTCGGCGAGCACGATGTCACGAGGGCCGGGCTCGCCGTCGCAGAGCAGGATCAACCTGCCCCAGTCCTGGCCCCGTGCGCCGACCATGGTGACCAGCCAGCCGGAGGCCGAGTCGTAGGCGGTCCGCTCCTCCGGAGCCACGGCGCGGGAGCGGGTCTCCCAGCTCGCCAGCAGCGTCCCGGTGTCGCGACCGGCCGTCTCGCAGGCCAGCACCTGGTGGGCGAGGTTCTCCAGCAGCACCGGCCGCCCCGACAATCGCGCGACCTGGCTGAGCACCTCGGCGGGGGAGGCGCCCTCGACCGACAGTTCGGTGAAGACCTCGTGGAGTTGCTCGGAGGCGCGCAGCTCCTCCAGCTGGATGTCGATGATCCTGGCGTGCACCGACTCGGTGATCTGCACGAAGGGGGTCTCGCGGGCCAGTGTGATCAGCGGGAGGCCGTGTTCCTCGGCGGCGTTGATCACGCACCGGGGCAGTTCCCTGATGAACTTGCGGCCCAGCTCCACGATCAGCCCGGACGCGCCCACGGCGGCCAGCTCCGCGACGTAGTCGGCCAGTTTCTCGGGGGCGTCGGGGAGCGCGATACCGGTGGTGAGCACCAGCTCTCCACCGCGCAGCAGGTGGGCGATGTCGGTGACCTCGCCGACATGGACCCAGCGCACCCGGGTGTCCAGCCGGTCGGCTCCCGCGACGACTCGGGGGTTGCCTCGGCGGACGGTGTCCAGAGCGAGGACGTCGGCGATGGTAGGGAGCACACACTGAGAGTATCCGATCAGACTGTAAGTGTGAACGGTGGTCGGCTTACACCTTGTCCGGTCGACTCGGTGCATGCCGTCTTTGTTGACGGCGATTTTCCCTCTTTGGCTCTGATTAACACCACCAAAATGGGTATGGCGGTGTCGAGATGAGAGGAGGGGATTCAGATGCCCCGTCCGGTTAGCAAGGGTCTGGTCCTCGCGGCCGTCTCAGCGATCTGTTTCGGCTTCTCCGGGCCTCTGGCCAAGTCGCTCATCGACGCGGGGCTGACGCCTCTGCAGGCGGTGTGGACGAGACTCGCCGGGGCGGCGTTCATGCTGCTCGTCGCCACCGCTCTGGTCAGGCCGTCCGCCCTCGTCGTCCCCCGGCACCGGCTGCGTTTCGTCGCCGCCTACAGCCTGGTCGGCTTCGCCGCGGTGCAGGCCTTCTACTACGGGACGATCGCCCGGCTGCCGGTGGGGGTGGCGGTGCTGCTGGAGTACGCCTCGCCGGTCCTGGTCCTGGCCTGGGTGCGGCTGGTGCGCCGGGCACGGCTGCCGCGCGCCGCCGCGGTCGGCGCCGTGCTGGCGGTCGGCGGGCTCGCCTGCGTCGTCGAGGTGTGGCGGGGCGTCCGTCTTGACGGGCTCGGCCTCGTGCTGGGCCTGGGGACGGCCGTCTGCGCCGCCGTGTACTTCCTGCTCAGTCAGGAGGCGGGCCATGACATCCATCCACTCGGCGCGCTCACCTGGGGGCTGGCCGGCGCGGCCGTCGTGCTCACGCCCCTGGCCGCGCCCTGGCGCCTGCCCTGGCACCTGTTCACCGCCGACCTCGCGCTGGGCGGCCGGATGCTGCCGGCTCCCGTGGCGATCGGCTGGCTGGTCGTGGTCGGGACCGTGGTCGCCTATGCCACCGGCATCGCGGCGGTGCGGGTCCTGACCGCAGCGGTCGGAGCGACGGTCGCCTCGCTTGAGGTGCTCGCCAGCGTGGTCATCGCATGGGCGTTGCTGGGCGAGGCCCTCGGCGCCCCCCAGATGCTCGGCGGCGCCCTGGTGCTGGCGGGCGCGCTCCTCGCCCAGAAGGCCGTGGCCCGAGCCCGATCCCGCCCGGTCTCCGCCCCCGGCGTGGACTCCGCCGCTCCTGTGCGCGCCGCGGTCTGACCTCCGCCGGGGTGCCGCGGTGCCTCCCGCCCCCGGTGCGGACTCCGCGGCTCCTGTGCGCGCCTCGATCTGACCTCTGCCGGGGTGCCGCGGCGCCTCCCGGCCTCGGCCGTCCGTCCGCTTCTGTGTGCCTCGATCTGACCTCCGCCGGGGTACTGCGGCGCGGACTCCGCCGCTCCCACGCGCGCGCCTCGCTCCGAACTCCGCCGGGGTGTCGCGGCGCTTCCGGGCCCGGCCGCCCGTCCGCTCCCGTGTGCGCCTCGCGCCGGCCGCCGGCGGGCCCGTTCCCGCCTCGCGCCGAACTCTCCCGCATAGATGCAGGTCATGTCCTGCCTCGGTTGTCTTAGGATTACTTGACCTTTTCATGGCCGAGAGGCGCGGGTGAACATGACTGAGACTTCTGGCACTGCAGGACGTGGTTCCGCGGCGACCGCATCCGGTGTGAAAGAACTGGATCTCCGTCAGCTTCTGGCCGGACTCACGGCCGTGCGTGACGGCGACTTCGGCACGCGCCTGCCCGACGACGGCGACGGGCTGCTCAAGGAGATCGCCACCGTGTTCAACGGCATGGTGGACCAGCTCTCCCTGTTCACCTCCGAGGTGACGCGCGTGGCCCGCGAGGTGGGCACCGAGGGGCAGCTGGGCGGTCAGGCGGACGTGCCCGGCGTCTCCGGCACGTGGAAGGACCTGACGGACTCGGTCAACGCCATGGCGGGCAACCTCACCGACCAGGTCCGCGACATCGCGCAGGTCGCGACCGCGGTGGCGACCGGCGACCTGTCGCAGAAGATCACCGTGGACGTCCGGGGCGAGATCCTGGAGCTGAAGAACACCCTCAACACGATGGTGGACCAGCTGTCGTCCTTCGCCGACGAGGTCACGAGAGTGGCCCGCGAGGTGGGCACCGAGGGCCGGCTGGGCGGCCAGGCCGAGGTGACCGGGGTCGCCGGCACCTGGCGCGACCTCACCGACTCGGTGAACTTCATGGCGGGCAACCTCACCGACCAGGTCCGCTCCATCGCGCAGGTCACCACCGCGGTGGCCAAGGGCGACCTGTCGCAGAAGATCACCGTGGACGCCCGGGGTGAGATCCTGGAGCTGAAGAACACCATCAACACGATGGTCGACCAGCTGTCGTCCTTCGCCGACGAGGTCACCCGGGTCGCCCGCGAGGTGGGCACCGACGGCCGGCTCGGCGGCCAGGCCGACGTCAAGGGCGTCTCCGGCACCTGGCGCGACCTCACCGACTCGGTGAACTACATGGCGGGCAACCTCACCGACCAGGTGCGGAACATCTCGCAGGTGGCCACGGCGGTCGCCCGCGGCGACCTGTCGCAGAAGATCACCGTCTCGGCCCGGGGTGAGATCCTGGAGCTGAAGAACACCCTCAACACGATGGTGGACCAGCTGTCGTCCTTCGCCGACGAGGTCACGAGAGTGGCCCGCGAGGTGGGCACCGACGGCCGGCTGGGCGGCCAGGCCGACGTCAAGGGCGTCTCCGGCACCTGGAAGGCGCTCACCGAGTCGGTGAACGTGATGGCCGACAACCTCACGGCCCAGGTCCGCAGCATCGCGCAGGTCACCACGGCGGTGGCCAAGGGCGACCTGTCGCAGAAGATCCGGGTGGACGCGCGCGGGGAGATCATGGAGCTGAAGGAGACCATCAACACGATGGTCGACCAGCTCTCGGCCTTCGCCGACGAGGTCACCCGGGTCGCCCGGGAGGTCGGCACCGAGGGCAACCTCGGCGGCCAGGCCACCGTCCGCGGGGTGTCCGGCACGTGGAAGGACCTCACCGACAACGTCAACTCGATGGCCAACAACCTGACCAGCCAGGTGCGCTCCATCGCGCAGGTCACCACGGCGGTGGCCAAGGGCGACCTGTCGCAGAAGATCACTGTCGAGGCCAAGGGTGAGGTCGCCGCGCTCGCGCAGACCATCAACACCATGGTCGACACGCTGAGCGCGTTCGCCGACGAGGTCACCCGGGTCGCCCGGGAAGTGGGCACCGAGGGCGAGCTGGGCGGTCAGGCCCGCGTGCCCAACGTGGCCGGCACGTGGAAGGACCTCACCGACAACGTCAACTCGATGGCCAACAACCTGACCAACCAGGTCCGCAACATCGCCCAGGTCACCACCGCGGTCGCCCAGGGCGACCTGACCAAGAAGATCGACGTGGACGCCCGGGGCGAGATCCTGGAGCTGAAGACCACCATCAACACGATGGTGGACCAGCTGTCGTCCTTCGCCGCCGAGGTCACCCGGGTCGCCCGCGAAGTGGGCAGTGAGGGGCGGCTCGGCGGCCAGGCCGAGGTCGAGGGGGTCTCCGGGACCTGGAAGCGGCTGACGGAGAACGTCAACGAGCTGGCCGGCAACCTGACGCGCCAGGTCCGTGCGATCGCCGAGGTGACCAGCGCGGTGACCTCGGGCGACCTCACCCGGTCGATCACGGTCGACGCCTCCGGCGAGGTGGCCGAGCTCAAGGACAACATCAACTCCATGGTGCAGTCCCTGCGTGAGACCACCCTGGCCAACCAGGAGCAGGACTGGCTCAAGTCCAACCTGGCCCGCATCTCCGGCCTGATGCAGGGGCACCGCGACCTCGCCATCGTGGCCGAGCTGGTGATGAACGAGCTGGCCCCGCTGGTCTCGGCCCAGTACGGGACATTCCTGCTCGCGGAGGAGATCTCGGAGGGCGCGGAGCTGCGGGTGGTGGGCGGTTACGGTCACCGGGAGACCGGCCGCTGCTACGGGTTCGGCGACTCGCTCGTGGGACAGGCCGCGCTGGCCAAGCGCCCCATCCTGGTCGAGGACATCGCCGCCGGATACCTCACCATCTCCTCCAGCCTGGGGGCGGCCGGTCCGGTCAATCTCATCGTGCTGCCGATCATCGTCGAGGACCAGGTGCTCGGCGTGATCGAGCTGGCCAGCCTCAACCGCTTCACCCAGGTGCACCGGGCCTTCCTGGAGCAGCTGGTGGAGACCATCGGCGTCAACGTCAACACGATCGTCGCCAACGCCCGGACCGACTCCCTCCTCACGGAGTCGCAGCGGCTCGCGATCGAGCTGCAGGTCGGCCAGGAGGAGCTGCAGCGCTCCAACGCCGAGCTTGAGGAGAAGGCGGAGCTGCTGGCCCGGCAGAACCGCGACATCGAGACGAAGAACAGCGAGATCGAGCAGGCGAGGCAGGAGCTGGAGGACCGGGCCAAGCAGCTCGCGCTGGCCTCCAAGTACAAGAGCGAGTTCCTGGCCAACATGAGCCACGAGCTGCGCACCCCGCTCAACTCGCTGCTGATCCTCGCCCAGCTGCTGGCCCAGAACCCGGCCCGCAACCTCACCGCCAAGCAGGTGGAGTACGCCAACGTCATCCACTCGGCCGGCACCGACCTGCTCCAGCTGATCAACGACATCCTCGATCTGTCCAAGATCGAGGCGGGCAAGATGAACATCAGCCTTGAGTCCCTGCCGCTACGGCAGCTCCTCGACTACGTCGAGGCGACCTTCCGCCCGCTGACCACGGAGAAGGGCCTGCGCTTCGACGTCACCGTGGCCTCCGACGTCCCCGGCGAACTGCTCATGGACGAGCAGCGGCTACGCCAGGTGCTGCGGAACCTGCTGTCCAACGCGGTGAAGTTCACCGAGACGGGTTCGGTCCAGCTCCGCATCGAGCGGGCCGGGAGGATGGAGCTGCTGGGGGTCCCCGGGCAGGAGACCCTTGCCTTCCACGTCGTGGACACCGGCATCGGCATCGCCGAGGAGAACCTCTCCCAGATCTTCGACGCCTTCCAGCAGGCCGACGGCACCACCAGCCGCAAGTACGGCGGCACCGGGCTGGGCCTGTCCATCAGCCGCGAGATAGCCGCGCTGTTCAATGGTGAGATCCGGGCGGTCAGCGCCCTGGGCGAGGGCAGCACCTTCAGCCTCTGCCTGCCGATCGCGGACATCACCCCGAGCGCCGTGGCCACGGCGGCCGGCGGATCCGCGGCCGTCAGGCCCTCCGCGCAGGCCTCAGCGCGGCCGGGTACGGCGCCCGAGCGGGCAGGCGGGGAGGGCCGTCGCCTGCTCGTCGTGGAGTCGCGGCCCAACGGGCTGCTCTCCCAGCTCGCCGAGAGCGTCGTCGCCGACCTGACCGGGACGCACGGGCCGGTCTGGGTCTCCACCGCCAACGATCCGGTTACCGCCCTGGAGAGCCTGAACAGGGACGACTACCACTGCGTCGTGCTCGATCTGGGCATGGGGCACGACGGGGCGGCGGAGTTCCTCCGGGGGCTCGACGACTATCCGGTCCTGCGCGAGCTCCCCGTCCTCGCCCATCACACCCGTACGCTCACCCGGCCCCAGGAGAACCTGCTCAAGGGCCGCTCCAACACCCAGCCCCTGGAGCTCCTGCCCAGCCTCGACGAGCTGCGCGAACGCATCACCCTGCACCTGTCGGCCCAGGAGCCCGGCCACGTGCTGCCGCTGGTCCAGCCCAGTCCCGACGAACGGCCGCAGGCGCTGAACGAGGCCGACACCATGCTGGTGAACCGCAAGGTCCTGGTCGTCGACGACGACGTCCGCAACGTGTTCGCGCTGACCAACATCCTCGAACTCCACGGCATGCAGGTGCTCTACGCGGAGAACGGCCGCAAGGGCATCGAGGTGCTGTCGCGCAACGAGGACGTCGACCTGGTCCTGATGGACATCATGATGCCGGAGATGGACGGCTACGCCGCCACCGCCGCCATCCGCAAGATGCCGCGCTTCGCCGACCTGCCGATCATCGCGGTGACCGCCAAGGCGATGCAGGGCGACCGTGACAAGACCCTGGCCGCGGGGGCCAGTGACTACGTCACCAAGCCGGTCGACGCGCAGGAGCTGCTCTCCCGCATCCAGCAGTGGATGGGGCTGTGAACGGGCCCCGCCGCGCGTGAACGGGCGCCCGGCGGCGGTCCCGGCGTCCCGCCGAGCGGCCCTGGGCATCCGTCTCGCCGGGCGGTCCCGAGCATCAGTCTCGCCGGGCGGCCCTGGGCATCCGTCCTGCCGGGCGGCCCCGGGCATCCGTCCCGCCGGGTGCGGGGAAGGACACCCCGGGCCCGTGGGTCACAATGACCATCGGAGGTGGCGGTGGTGATGCGACGCGGTGTCGTGGCGACGCTGGTCTCGGCGGCGGCGTTCGGGCTCATGCCCGTCTTCGCGTTCTACGCGTACGGCACGGGGATGTCGGTGACGACGCTCCTGCTGCTACGGTTCGCGATCGCGGCTGCGGTGTTCCTGGGCTGGCTGGGGCTGCGTGGCAGGCTCGGTCGGCTGACGGGGCGGCAGTGGGCGACCCTCGCGCTGCTGGGCGGCGGCATGTACGCGGCCCAGTCGCTGCTGTACTTCACGGCGGTCCAGCGCATCGCGCCGGCCCTCGCGGTGCTGCTGCTGTACCTGTATCCGGGGCTGGTCTCGGTCCTGTCGGCGGTGGTGGAGCGGACGCGCATGAGCTGGAGCGTCGTCGGGCCGATCCTGGTGTCGCTGGCCGGGCTGACGCTGGTGGTGGGCCGGCTCGACGCGGGCCTCGACCTTCCCGGCGTGCTCGCGGCGGTCGGGGCCGCCGTGGCCTACGCCTTCTACATCGTCCTGGGCAGCAGGGTGTCCGCCTCGCTGTCTCCCGCGGTCACCACGGCCTATCTGACGATGTTCGCCACGGGGTCGTTCGCGCTCCTCGGGCTGGCGCTCGGCGGGCTGGACCTCGGCTTCGCGCCGGCGGGCTGGGGCTGGGCGGCGGCTGTGGCGATCGTGTCGACCGTGCTCGCGATCGCGCTGTTCTTCGTCGGGGCGACGACGCTCGGCCCGGTCCGCGCGTCGATCCTCAGCATGCTGGAGCCCGTCGTGGCGGTGCTCGCCGCGTGGCTGCTGCTGGGCGGGACCCTGTCGTGGCCGCAGCTCGCGGGCGGTGCGGTCGTGCTGGCCGGCGCGGTCTGGGGCATCCTGGCGACTCCCGTCCGTGGCGATGCCTCGCCGGGGGACCCGGCGGGGGAGGAGACCACGGCCGTGTCGGCGTCCCCGTAGGGGGCCGTCCGTGAGAGGCCGCTGTTTCAGGCTTCGGAGCTTCTGGCCTCGTGGGGGGTCGCCGGTCCGGGCCTCGTGGCCCTGGGCTCCATGGAAGCCTGCCTCAGGCGTTCCTGCAGGCCGTCGAGGATGCAGGTCAGGCCGAAGTCGAAGTTGAGCTCGCGGCTGGTGCCCGGGTCCTCGCCGGCGTACTCCGCGTAGCGTGCCGCCAGCTCGGGATGGTCGGCGGCGGCCTTGTCCACCGCGGACTTCATTCCGGCCATCAGCCCTTCGTCGCTCAGCTCGGCGCCGGCCATGGCGGCGCGCCAGGCGATCTCGGGTGTGGTCACGCCCAGCACGTAGGACATCAGCGCGGACGAGGCGTAGTCCAGTGCCATGCCCTCGAACCCCGCCAGCGAGAACGTCCTCAGCAGCCGGCTCGATATCTCCATCGCGTTGGGGCCCAGGGACGGTCTGGTGCCGATCAGCGCGACCGACCAGGGGTGTTCGAAGAGCGCCGCGCGCAGGCCGTGGGCGAACATCGAGACCGCGTCCCGCCAGCCGACCACGCTGGGGTCGGGCAGGGCGACCTTGCCGAAGACCTCGTCCATGACCAGTTCGAGCAGCTCGTCCTTGTTGGCCACGTGCCAGTAGATGCTGGTCGCACCGGAACCGAGCCTGGCGCCCAGACGGCGCATGCTCAGCGCGTCGAGGCCTTCGGTGTCGAGCAGCTCCATGGCCGCGCGCACGATCTGGTCACGGCTGAGCGCCGTGCTCTTGGCGGGGCGGCTCTCGCGGGTCCAGACCGAGCTGAAGTGCTGTTTCACTCCATAAGCATAAATCCATTCGCACACTGTTCGAGTCTGTCGTACGCTGTGCGAGTGGAATCGAACACTGTACGGGCCGAGCCCGACCCCCGGCGTTGGTGGATCCTGGGAGTGCTCTGCCTGAGCCTGCTGGTCCTCGTGGTGGACAACACCGTGCTGAACCTGGCCATCCCGGCCTTGATGACGGACCTGGGCGCCAGCCCCTCCGACATCCAGTGGATCATCGACGCCTACATCCTGGTCTTCGCCGGTCTGCTGCTCACCTCGGGCAGCCTGTCCGACCGCTACGGACGCAAGCGTTTCCTGATCATCGGCCTCGTCCTCTTCGGCGGGGCCTCGCTGATCGCGCTGCTGGTCACCGAGCCCTGGCAGCTCGTCGCCGCACGCGCGCTGATGGGCGTCGGCGGCTCGATCCTGATGCCGAGCACCCTGTCGATCCTGATCACCGTCTTCGACGACAGCGAGCGCCGCAAGGCCATCGCCGCCTGGAGCGCGGTGGCCGCGGTCGGTGTGATCGCCGGCCCCACGCTGGGCGGTTTCCTGCTGGAGCACTACTGGTGGGGCTCGATCTTCCTGCTCAACGTGCCGATCGCCGTCGTCGCCATCGTCGCGGCCGTGCTGCTGATGCCCGAGACGCGCGGCCCGGCCCGCAAGCTCGACCCGGTCGGCGTGCTGCTGTCCACCGTCGGCATGAGCGCCCTGGTCTTCGTGGTCATCTCGGCGCCCGGTAAGGGCTGGACCTCCTCCCCGGTGCTGGTGGCCGCCGCGCTGGCCGTGCTGGCGCTGGGCGGGTTCGTGCTCTGGGAGCGGCGGGCCGAGCAGCCGATGCTGCCGCTCGAACTGTTCCGCGACCGCAACTTCAGCGGCTCGTCGTTCTCGATCGTGCTGATGTCGTTCGGCACCGGCGCGCTGCTGCTGATGCTCACCCAGTATCTGCAGTTCGTGCTGGGCTACGGTCCCATGCAGGCCGGTTTCGCACTGCTGCCGTACGCCGTGGCCGCCGCGCTCTTCAACGGCGTCGGCGCGGCCCTCGGGCAGAAGGTCAGCAACCGCACGCTGGTCGCGCTGGGGCTGGGCGTGATGGCACTCGGCTTCGGCGTGCTCGCCTTCATGACCGCCGACACCGGGTACGGCCTGATGATCACGGGTCTGATGCTCATGGGCGTCGGCGGCGGTCTGGCGGGCCCGGCGGCCTACGCGACCCTGATGGGCGCGGTGCCGTCCGAGCACGCTGGCGTGGGATCGGCGCTCAACGACACCGTCCAGCAGGTGGGGATGGCGCTCAGCGTGGCCGTGCTCGGCAGCGTGCTGGCGGGGGTCTACACCTCCTCGATGCCCGCCGGGGCCCCGGCCGTCGCGCGGGACTCGATCGGCGGCGCGATCCTGCTCGGCGATCCGGGGCTGATCCGGACCGCCCGGGACGCGTTCGTCTCGGCCATGTCGTTCGGCTCCTGGGTGGGCGTCGGCTTCACCCTCGCGGCCGCCGTGCTGGCGTTCATGGTGCTGCGCCCGGCCCCGGCGGCCCCGGCCGCGGAGCCGGGCCTGGTGGAGACGGGGAGCTGAGAGGTCCGCCGGGCCGTCGGGCCTGCGCGTCCGCTCGCCGGTGGCCGATCCGGCGGAAGTCGGTCGGCCACCGGCGCGCAGTGACCGTACTCGGCGGCGTGGGCGCCCGGGCCGGGCTCGGGGTGTACGTCACCTCCCCCCTACGGGGCGGGGAACGTCCGATGGAAAGGCTCGCAAAAATTCATGCATTTCAGATTGCTTTAGTGGGAAATTTGGGTGACGATGAATCCGTGAGCCGCTCGACCCCGAAGCCCGGGTGGGGAACCTGGGGGGTGCTCCGCCCGATGTCCTGTACGGCTTGCGCCGCCCGTCGCAGGGCGCAAGCCGTACAGGACCCTCCGGCCCGGGAGGGGCGGCCCCGCCGGCCGCGCCGCGCGGATCCGGGAAGGCCGGAGGGCGTCCCATGCGCCGTCGGCCGCGCCGTACGGATCCGAAGATTACAGTGTGACGGCTTGGGCGACTATCTCCCGACACGTTGACGGTAGGAGTGGTCGTCCCGAGCGGCGATACTCGATACATGTCGGACCTTCTCGCACGCCACCGGGCGGTAATGCCCAACTGGCTGGCCCTCTATTACAACGAGCCCATCGAGATCGTCGGCGGCAAGGGCAACCGGGTCGTCGACGCGTCGGGGAAGAGCTATCTGGACTTCTTCGCGGGCATCCTGACCAACATGATCGGGTACGACGTGCCCGAGGTGCGCGAGGCCGTCGAGCGCCAGCTCGCCACCGGGGTCGTCCACACCTCCACGGTCTACCTGCTCCGAGGCCAGGTCGAGCTCGCCGAGAAGATCGCCAAGCTGTCCGGTATCAAGGACGCGAAGGTCTTCTTCACCAACTCCGGCACCGAGGCCAACGAGACCGCGCTGCTGCTGGCGACCTACGCGCGCAAGTCCGACCAGGTGCTCGCCATGCGGCAGAGCTACCACGGCCGCTCCTTCGGCGCGGTCAGCGTGACCAGCAACCGCGCATGGAAGAACAACTCGCTGTCGCCGCTGAACGTGCACTTCCTGCACGGCGCCGACCGGCACCTCACGCAGTTCCGCGGGCTGTCGGACGCCGACTACATCAAGGCGTGCGTCGACGACCTGCGCCACGTGCTCTCCACGTCCGTCTCCGACGACGTGGCCGCGCTCATCGCCGAGCCGATCCAGGGTGTCGGCGGGTTCACCATGGCCCCCGACGGGCTGTTCGCCGCCTACAAGGAGGTCCTGGACGAGCAGGGCATCCTGTTCGTCTCCGACGAGGTGCAGACCGGCTGGGGCCGTACCGGCTCGGCCTTCTTCGGCATCCAGAACCACGGCGTCACGCCGGACATGATGACCTTCGCCAAGGGGCTGGGCAACGGCTTCGCGGTCGGCGGCGTCGTGGCCCGCGGCGACCTGATGGACAACCTGCACGCGGTCGGTCTCGCGACCTTCGGCGGCAACCCGATCTCGATGGCCGCCGCCAACGCGACGCTGGACTACGTCCTCGACCACGACCTGCAGGCGAACGCCGCCCGGACCGGTGCCCTGATCATCGACGGGCTCCGCGAGGCCGCGCCGCGCCTGCCGATCGTCGGCGACGTCCGCGGGAAGGGCCTGATGTTCGCCGTCGAGCTCGTCGACCCGGCGACCGGCGAGCCCTCCCCGGCACTCGCGGCCCGGTTCATGGAGGAGACCAAGAAGGCCGGTCTGCTCGCGGGCAAGGGCGGCCTGTACGGCAACGTGCTCCGCATGGCCCCGCCGCTCACCCTGACGCCGGACGAGGCCGCCGAGGGCCTCGGGATCATCGTCAACGCACTCGAAGTCATCAACGCCGAGGTGGTCCCGTCGTGAAGAACGTCACCCACTGGATCAACGGAGCTCCCGCCGAGGGGACCGGTCGCACATCCGAGATCTTCGATCCGGCGACGGGCGAGGTCAGCGGGCAGGTCCAGCTGGCATCGGTGGCCGAGGTCGACGCGGCCGTGGCCGCCGCCGTGGCGGCCTTCCCGGCCTGGCGGGACGCCTCGCTGGTCAAGCGGGCGCAGGTGCTGTTCCGCTTCCGCGAGCTGATGTACGCCAACCGTGACGAGCTCGCCCGGCTCATCTCCGCCGAGCACGGCAAGGTCCACTCCGACGCGCTGGGCGAGGTGGCCCGCGGCCTGGAGGTCGTGGAGTTCGCCTGCGGCATCCCGCACCTGCTCAAGGGGGGCTTCTCCGAGGGCGTCTCCACCCGGGTCGACTCCTACTCGATCCGCCAGCCGCTGGGCGTCGTCGCCGGCATCACCCCGTTCAACTTCCCGGCCATGGTGCCGATGTGGATGTTCCCGATCGCGATCGCCGCGGGCAACGCCTTCATCCTGAAGCCGTCGGAGAAGGACCCGTCGGCCTCGCTGCTGATGGCCTCGCTCTGGAAGGAGGCCGGGCTGCCGGACGGCGTCTTCAACGTCGTCCAGGGCGACAAGGTGGCGGTGGACCGGCTGCTGGAGCACCCGGACGTGCGCGCCGTCTCCTTCGTCGGGTCCACGCCCATCGCCAAGTACGTCTACGAGACCGGCACCTCCCACGGCAAGCGGGTCCAGGCGCTGGGCGGCGCCAAGAACCACATGCTCGTGCTCCCCGACGCCGACCTCGACCTCGTCGCCGACGCCGCGGTGTCGGCGGGCTTCGGCTCGGCGGGGGAGCGCTGCATGGCGATCTCCGTCGTGCTGGCGGTGGACCCGGTCGGCGACGAGCTGGTCGACAAGATCGTCTCCCGCGTCTCCGAGCTGACCGTCGGTCCCGGCGACGACCCCGCCTCCCAGATGGGTCCCCTGGTCACCGAGGTCCACCGCGACAAGGTCGCCTCCTACCTCGACCTGGGCGTCGCCGAGGGCGCCAAGCTCGTCGTGGACGGCCGCCAGACCCCGATCCTCGGCGGCGCCGCGGCGGCCGAGACCCCGGGCTTCTGGCTCGGCCCCACGGTCCTCGACCACGTCCCGGCCGAATCCCGGGTCCACCGGGAGGAGATCTTCGGCCCGGTCCTGACGATCGTGCGGGTGTCCTCCTACGAGGAGGGGGTGGAGCTGATCAACGGCGGCGAGTTCGGCAACGGCACCGCGGTCTTCACCAACGACGGCGGCGCCGCCCGGCGCTTCCAGAACGAGGTGGAGGTCGGCATGATCGGCATCAACGTGCCGATCCCGGTGCCGATGGCCTTCTACAGCTTCGGCGGCTGGAAGGCCTCGCTGTTCGGCGACACCCACGTCCACGGGACCGAGGGCGTGCACTTCTACACCCGCGGCAAGGTCGTCACGTCGCGCTGGCTCGACCCGAGCCACGGCGGCGTCAACCTGGGGTTCCCGACCAACAAGTAGTCTCCGCGCGGCGGAGCCCGGCGAGCGACCTCTCTCGCCGGGCTCCGCCGTTTCGTCGCAGGTCACCATGGCCGTACCGCGGGCAGGAAAGATCCATGCGAGCTGCCGGCCGGGGAGCGGGCCGGTAGGCTCCCGGTCAGGTCGGCACCGGCATCGTGGGAGGACTTCGTGACCAGGGACAGGGGCCGCCGTACGCGTCTCGGGGTGCTGGTGGGGGCGAGCGGGCTGGCGCTCGCCGTCGCCGTCCCGGCGGGGATCGCGAGCACCGCCCCGCCGGTGGGGGCCGTGAGTGCCGCCCAGTCGGCGGGGAGTCCGCCGGCGCGGGCGCTCGCCGACGCCCCGCCGGTGGGGCGTCCGCCGGTCCCGGACACCGCCCGGCCGGTGGGTGCGGCAGGCACGGCCCCCACCGCCGCCGCGGCGCCCACCCGGGGCCCCGGCTCCGGCGCGAGCCCCAGCCCGAAGCCCTCGGCGTCCATCGGCAAGGGCGAGGGAACGCTCCAGGTGCTCACGTTCCAGGGCCACGTCGAGTACGGCGGGACCAGCGCCAGGGCCAACTGGGTCTCCTCCTTCGAGGAGGACACGGGGTGCCGCGTCGTGAAGCTCGACCGGGTCAGGACGGGCGAGGAGATGGCCGCCAAGCTCCTCGGCAACTCCTACGACGTCATCTCGCCCCCGCCGGACCTGGCCGGACTGCTGATCGCGGAGCGCAGGGTCGCGCCGGTCGAGACCGCCCTGATCGAGGCCTACAAGCACATCCCCAAGCGGCTGCGCGAGCTGCCCGCCCTACGGCGGGAGGGCAAGGTCTACGGCATCCCGTATCTCTGGGGGGTCAACCAGGTCATCTACGAGCTGGGCAGGCCACAGGGACCGGAGGCGCTCTACACGACCTCCCCCGTGGCGATCAGGGACAGCCCGCTGAGCATCGCCGACGCCGCGCTGGCCCTCGCGCGGACCGGCCCCGGGCCGGAGGTCAAGGACCCGTTCCAGCTCACCGCCGCCCAGCTCGACGCGGCCGTGAAGCTGCTCGCCGAGCGGGACGGTCCCGACCGGGTCTACTGGAAGGACTCCATCGATGTGATCCGGGCCCTCGCGGCGGGCTCGGTGCGGCTCGCCCAGGCCCTGCCGTACCACCGGGATCTCTTCCAGCGCGCGGGCCGGCCGATGAAGGCGCTGGACGGGGCGCCGATGACCGGGTGGGTCGACTCGTGGATGCTCGCGGCCAAGCCCGCCAGCCCGAACTGCGCCTACAAGTGGCTGAACTGGACCAGCTCGGCGGAGGCACAGCGCTCGGCCGCCGCCTGGACGGGGCTCGCCCCGGCCAACCCCGAGGCGTGCACGGGACGTGCCCGGCGTATGTGCGAGGTCTACCGCGTCCGTGACGACGCCTGGGTCCGGCGTGTCTTCTTCGCCACCCGCCCGACAAGGGATTGCGGCGGCCGGGGCGGGGAATGCACTGACTACACCGACTGGACGCAACGCTGGAAGAACCTTGTGAAGTGAGCGGGGGTTCCGTGGTCCGAGCTTGACGTGAGCCGCGGCACGCCCATTCCCCCGCCGGGCGTGACCCGCCAGGGGCGCTCCGGGTGATCCCCCGACCCCGGAGCGCCCCGCCTTTTCTGTAGGCATGTCTGCCAGCCCTCCGATTCGCCGCGATTTCCGTCGTGATCTTCAACATCAGCAATGGATTCAGTGGTGAAATCATGTCCTCGCTATCGACTGGTTGACCAGTCAGCGAGTAGGCTCCTGTCATGAGAATTCTTCTTGTAGGGGCCGGCGGGGTCGGCTCCGCTGTGGTTCCGATCGCCGCGCGCCGAGATTTCTTCGAACACATCGTGGTGGCGGACTCCAAACAGAGCCGCGCCGCCGACGCCGTGGCCAAGATCGGTGATCCGCGCTTCAGTGCCATCGGGCTGGACGCCTCCGACCAGGCGGCGGTCGAGGCCGCCCTGGCCGAGCACCGCTGTGACGTCCTCTTCAACGCCGTGGATCCCCGTTTCACCATGTCCCTTTTCCGGGCGGCGCTCAACGCCGGGGCGCACTACCTCGACATGGCGATGTCACTGTCGCGGCCCCACCCCCGCAGGCCGTACGAGCTGACCGGCGTGAAGCTGGGCGACGAGCAGTTCGCGCTCGGCGACGCCTGGCGCGACAGGGGCACGCTGGCGCTGGTCGGCATGGGGGTGGAGCCCGGCCTCGCCGACGTGTTCGCGCGCTACGCGGCCGAGCACCTCTTCGGGAGCATCGAGGAGATCGGCATCCGCGACGGGTCGAACCTGGTGGTCGAGGGCTACGACTTCGCGCCGACCTTCTCGATCTGGACGACCATCGAGGAGTGCCTCAACCCGCCGGTGATCTGGGAGAACGGCGGCTGGCACACCACCGAGCCGTTCAGCGAGCCGGAGGTCTTCGACTTCCCCGAGGGGATCGGCCCGGTCGAGTGCGTGAACGTCGAGCACGAGGAGGTGCTGCTCGTGCCGCGCTGGATCGACACCAAGCGGGTGACGTTCAAGTACGGCCTCGGCGAGGAGTTCATCGACGTCCTCAAGACCCTGCACAAGCTCGGCCTGGACAACGCGGGCAAGATCCGGGTCGGCGGTGTCGAGACCTCTCCCCGTGACGTCGTCGCGGCCAGCTTGCCCGATCCGGCCACGCTCGGCGACCGGATGCGCGGCAAGACCTGCGCCGGCACCTGGGTGAAGGGCGTCGGCAAGGACGGCGAGCCGCGCGAGGTCTACCTCTACCACGTGGTCGACAACGAGTGGTCGATGCGGGAGTACGGTTGCCAGGCGGTGGTCTGGCAGACCGCCGTGCACCCGGTGGTCGCCCTGGAACTGCTGGCCACCGGCGGCTGGTCGGGCACCGGGGTGCTGGGGCCCGAGGCGTTCGACGCGGTGCCGTTCCTGGATCTGCTCAACGCCTACGGCTCGCCGTGGGGAATGCGCGACCAGGCCGGCCAGGTCCTGCAGCCCGCCTGACCCGGCTCCTGCAGCCCGCCTGGCTCCTGCCCCCGCCTGGCCCCTTGCACGCCTGGCTCCTGCCCCCGCCTGGCCCTTGCCCGCCCGGCTCAGCCCGAGCCTCACCTTCGGCGTCCGGTCCCCGAGTCCGTACGCCACCCGCGACGGCCGCCGTCGCGGCCGGCGCCACCCTCCCCGGGGCGGCGGCCATGATCATCTGGCCGTCGCCCCGGGGCGTGTCGGGCCAGGTCATGTGACGTCTCTCACGTGGTTTCGGTGGTCTGTATGGCTTATGTCCCGGCATTGTTACAGGATCCGGACACCATGACTCCCGATCGTTATGCCATGCGGTCGGCCTGACCTCCTCCGACAGGTATCGTTTCGCTCATCCCAGACTAAAAAAGTCAAAGCGGGATTAAACGTGCGCTAACGGGGATAAGCGACATCCGCTCACGTGGATGGCCGCGGCCGCCCCTCGCGCTCCCGGGCGACAGACGAGGGGAGGACGATGGGCTCCTACCTGCTGAAGCGGCTGATCAGCAATGTCCTGCTCGTGGCGATCGCCGCGAGCATGGCCTACTTTCTCGCCGCGACCAGCCTCAACCCCAGGGCCAAGTACGAAGGCCGCCAGCCGCCGGTGGCGGAGGCGGTCGTCGACGGGTTGCTGGACGACTACAACCTCAACGACAAGACGCCGGTCTTCGAGCGGTACGTCACCTGGGTCTCCGGAGTCGTCCAAGGCGATCTCGGCAGGACCTGGGAGGGCAAGGAGGTCAACGGCGAGATGGGCCGGCGCATCGGCGTCAGCCTGCGACTGCTGCTCATCGGCACGATCGTCGGCTCGGGCATCGGGGTGGCCGTCGGGGCCTACGCCGCGGTCAGGCAGTACACGATCAGCGACCGGGTGATCGGCGTGACCTCCTTCGTCATCATGGCGATCCCGGTCTTCGTGATCGCGACGATGCTCACCATCGCGGCGGTCGGGCTCAACGGCGCCCTGGGCTTCACGCTGCTGGAGTACACCGGCGAGTACACCCCCGGGCTGAGCGGCTGGGAGCAGTTCACCAGTCGGCTCAATCACCTGATCCTGCCGACGATCTCGCTCTGCCTCGGGCAGATCGCCTTCTACAGCCGGATCCAGCGCAACATGATGCTGGACGTGCTGGGCCAGGACTTCGTCCGCACCGCCAGGGCCAAGGGCCTCAGCCGCAGGAAGGCGCTGTTCAAGCACGCGCTGCGGACCGCGCTGATCCCGGCCGCGACCTACTTCGCCTTCGCCTTCGGCACGCTGCTGACCGGTGCGATCTTCACCGAGAAGATCTTCGGCTGGCACGGAATGGGGGCCTGGCTGGTGGACTCGATCCAGCAGAACGACACCAACGCGGTCGCCGCGGTGAGCCTGTTCGCCGCCGTCTGCGTGCTGGTCGCGGGCCTGCTGTCGGACCTCGCCGTGGCCGCCCTCGACCCCCGGGTCCGGGTGAGCTAGATGCGCTCGAAAGTCGTCCTCGCCCGCCTGGCGCGCAACGCGCAGGCCCGCTACGGCCTCTTCGCCCTCCTGCTGCTCCTGCTGCTCGCCTACGTCGGCCCCTTCGCCGGCGCCCACGACTGGACCGACAAGGACTTCCTGGCCTTCCTGGAGCCGCCCTCGGCCGAGCACTGGTGGGGCACCACCCAGATCGGCCAGGACGTCTACGCGGTCACCCTGCGCGGCATGCAGAAGTCGATCATCATCGGCTTCCTCGTCGCCCTCTTCTCCACCGGCGTCGCCGCCCTGGTCGGCGCCGCCGCCGGCTACTTCGGCGGGTGGGTGGACAGGGCCCTGATGTGGGGCGCGGACCTGCTGCTCGTGCTGCCCAGCTTCCTGATCATCGCCATCCTCTCGCCGAACCTCAAGGGCGGCTCGTGGCTCTGGTTCGTGGTCCTGCTGGCGGCCTTCTCCTGGATGATCACCTCCCGGGTGGTGCGGAGCATGACGCTCTCCCTGCGGGAGCGGGAGTACATCCTGGCCGCCCGTTACATGGGCATCCCCGGCTGGAGGATCATCCTCCGCCACGTCGTGCCGAACCTCTCCTCCCTGCTGATCATCGACGCCACGCTCAACGTCAGCGCGGCGATCATCGGCGAGGCGTCCCTGTCGTTCTTCGGCTTCGGCGTCCAGCCGCCCGACGTCTCGCTCGGCACGCTGATCGCGGCGGGTAGCGGGCAGGTCACCGGCTACCCCTGGCTGTTCCTGTTCCCGGCCGGGCTGCTCGTGCTCCTCGTCCTCAGCGTCAACCTCGTCGGCGACGGCCTGCGTGACGCGCTCGACCCGGGGAGCAACCAGTGAACGAGCGAAGCGAGACGACCCGCGGACACGGTGCGCGCGGCGGGTTCGACGGGCCATCAGGCGAGGGGAACATGCCCATCCTTGAGGTGAACGACCTCAACGTCACCTTCCGCGGCGGCATCAAGGCCGTCCGGGGCGTGAGCTACCAGCTCAGCCGGGGCGAGGTCCTCGGCATCGTCGGCGAGTCCGGCTCCGGCAAGTCGGTGACCTCGCTGGCGGTGATGGGCCTGCTCCCGGCCGGCGCCGAGGTCAGCGGCTCGGTCCGGCTGCACGGCCGGGAACTGCTCGACATGCCGGAGGACGAGCTCGTCCGGCTCCGCGGCAAGACCATCGGGATGATCTTCCAGGACCCGCTGTCGGCCTTCACCCCCGTCTACACCATCGGCGACCAGATCGCCGAGGCCGTGCGGATCCACCAGAAGATCGGCAAGGACAAGGCGGCCAGGCGGGCGGTCGAGCTGCTGGACCTGGTCGGCATCCCGCACCCGGACGTGCGGGCCAAGGCGTTCCCGCACGAGTTCTCCGGCGGCATGCGCCAGCGCGCCATGATCGCCATGGCCATCGCCAACGACCCCGACGTGCTGATCTGCGACGAGCCGACCACCGCGCTCGACGTCACCATCCAGGCCCAGGTCCTGGAGGTGCTCAAGACCGCGCAGCGGGAGACCGGCGCCGGCATCGTGATGATCACGCATGACCTCGGGGTCGTCGCCGGCATCGCCGACCGGGTGCTGGTCATGTACGCCGGCAAGCCGGTCGAGCTCGGCACCGTGGACGAGATCTACTACCGTCCGCGCCAGCCGTACACGATGGGCCTGCTCGCCTCGATCCCGCGCATGGACCGCCCGACCGCGCGGCTCATCCCGATCGACGGCAACCCGCCCTCGCCCGCCGCGCTGCCGCCGGGCTGCCCGTTCGCGCCCCGCTGCCCGATGAGGGTCAGCGCGTGCGACGAGGCGGAGCCCGAGCTGGAGCGGATCGGCCCCGGCACCCGGATGTCGGCCTGCATCCGCTCGCACGAGATCGAGCTCAAGGGCCTCGACGGTGCCACGATCTACCCGGTGCCCGAGGCGCCCGCCGAGACGGCCGAGCCCCGGCCGCGCGCCGAGCGCGACACCGTGCTCAGCGTCGAGAACATGATCCGGCACTACCCGCTCATGAAGGGCGCGGTGTTCAAGCGCCGGGTCGGCACCGTGCACGCGGTGGACGGCATCAGCTTCGACGTCGCCGAGGGCGAGACGCTCGCCCTGGTCGGCGAGTCGGGCTGCGGCAAGACCACCACCCTCCAGCAGATCATGCAGCTGGAGGCGCCGCAGAGCGGCACGGTCGTCGTGCTCGGCAAGGACAGCGCCACGCTGGCCAAGGCCGAGCGCAAGGCGCTCCGCCGGGACCTGCAGATCGTCTTCCAGGACCCGATGGCCGCGCTCGACCCGCGCATGCCGGTCGGCGACATCCTCGCCGAGCCGCTGCGCGCGCACGGTCACAAGGACGTCAAGGGCAGGATCGCCGAGCTGCTCAGCCTGGTGGGCCTGGACCCCAGCCACGCCCAGCGCTACCCGCAGCACTTCTCCGGCGGACAGCGCCAGCGCATCGGCATCGCCCGCGCGCTGGCCCTGGAGCCCCGGCTGATCGTGCTCGACGAGCCGGTGTCGGCACTCGACGTGTCCATCCAGGCGGGTGTGATCAACCTGCTGGAGGACCTGAAGGTCAGGCTCGGCCTGTCCTATCTGTTCGTCGCGCACGACCTGTCGGTGGTCCGGCACCTCGCGGACCGGATCGCCGTCATGTATCTCGGCAGGATCGCCGAGATCGGCACGGTCGACGAGGTGTACGGCAGGCCCGCCCACCCCTACACGCGGGCGCTGCTGTCGGCGATCCCGCTGCCCGACCCCGAGCTGGAGCGCTCACGCGAGCGGATCCTGCTCGAAGGCGACCTGCCCAGCCCGGCCGACCCCCCGTCGGGCTGCCGCTTCCGCACCCGCTGTCCCAAGCGCGCCCTGCTGGGCGCCGAGGATGCACGCAGGTGCGAGGAGGAAGAGCCCTCTGTTGTACGGCTCGCGTCCGCCGTCGATCACGGCGCCGCCTGCCACTACCCCGAAGAGGCCGAGGTCGTCGTGACCTCGCGTCACTGACGACCCCTGTTGGAGGAACACGTGAAGGTTGGCTACAAGGCCATCGGCGGAGCCGCGCTCCTGGCCATGGCCCTCACCGCCTGCGCCGGTGGCGGCGCCGACAAGCCCAAGGCCGCGTCGAGCGAGGCCGCCAAGGAGCAGGCCGCCACGATTCCCGGAAGCACGACCAACCCCGTCGCCTACGACCAGGTGGCCGACGGCGGCACGCTGAAGCTCGCGCTCGGCCTGTGGCAGACCCAGTGGAACTACAACCAGGTCAACGGCACCAACGCCAGCACCGACGACGTGATCGAGCCGATCATCCCGCTCGTCGCCATCGCCAACGACAAGGCCGAGGTCACCAACAACCCCGACTACGTCACCGAGTGGAAGATGGAGCTCACCGGGGACAAGCAGGTCGTCACCTACAAGATCCACGAAAAGGCCACGTGGTCGGACGGCACGCCGATGACCTACAAGGACTTCCAGGCCCAGTGGAAGGCCCTGAACGGCTCCAACAAGAAGTACCAGGTCTCCTCGACCGACGGCTACGACCGGGTCGAGTCGGTGGAGAAGGGCGCCACCGACAAGGACGTGGTGGTGACCTTCTCCAAGAACTACCCGGACTGGCCGGGCATGTTCTCGCCGCTCTACCCCGCCTCGACGAACGAGACGCCCGAGGCGTTCAACAAGGGCTGGATCGACAAGCTCCCGATCACCGCGGGCCCGTTCAAGGTCGAGTCCGTCGACCAGACCACCAAGACCGCCACCCTCGTCCGCGATGACAAGTGGTGGGGGCAGAAGGCCAAGCTCGACAAGGTCATCTTCCGGACCATCGAGGACACCGCCAAGCTGAACGCCTTCGCCAACGGCGAGATCGACGCGGTCGAGATCCCGGCGAGCGCCTCCGACCTCAAGCGGGCCAAGGGGGTGCCGGACGTCGACATCCGCAAGGCGGCCGCCCCGAACTGGCGCCACTTCACCGTCAACGGCTCCAGCGAGTTCCTCAAGGACAAGTCGGTCCGCCAGGCCGTCCAGCTCGGCATCAACCGTGAGGTGATCGCCCAGTCCGACCTCAAGGACATGGACTGGCCGATCCAGACCCTCAACAACCACCTGTACATGAACACCCACAAGGGTTACGTGGACAACTCCGGTGAGCTGGGCAAGTACAACCCGGAGAAGGCCAAGCAGCTCCTGGACGCCGCCGGCTGGAAGCAGGAGGGCGAGTACCGCAAGAAGGACGGCAAGGAGTTCGCGATCCGCTTCACCGTCCCCTCCTCCCTGCCCACCGCCAAGCAGGAGGGCGAGCTGACCCAGGCGATGCTGAAGGAGATCGGCATCAAGGTCACCGTCGAGCCGGTCCCGGTCGACAAGTTCTTCGACGACTTCATCATCCCCGGCAACTTCGACATCGTGCCGTTCTCCTGGCTGGGCACGCCGTTCCCGAACGGCGCCCTGCCGCAGATCTACAAGACGCCCGTCAGCGCCGAGAACTTCGGCAGCAACTTCCCGCGCACCGGCACCCCCGAGCTGGACAAGCTGATCGACCAGGCCGCGGGCGAGATGGACCCGGTCAAGGCGATCGAGCTGGGCAACCAGGCCGACAAGCTGATCTGGGACCTGGTCCACACGATCCCGATGTACCAGCGCCCCGACATCTACGCCACCAAGAAGAACCTGGCCAACTACGGCTCCTTCGGGTACTCCGACAAGAGCTGGGCCTCCATCGGCTTCACCAAGTAGCCGCCGGAACCCTCCGTGCCCTTCTCCGCCCCGGCGGGGGAGGGCACTGCCGTCTCACCCCGTCCGGTCCGGGACCCTCCCCGTGAGGTCCCGGGAGCGGGGCTCAGGAGAAGGCCACGCGCTGGTGGAGGGGGTAGACGTTCTCCTGGAGGTCCTGGGTCAGCGCGTCCGCGCACTCCGGGCAGGCGAACAGGGCCCCGTCGTCGGGCAGGCGCCCGATCCTGATCCGTGGGCGGGGCCATTTCTTGTGGCAGGCCACGCAGGCGTCGCCCTCACGCTGGGTGCGGGTCAGACCCTCAGGATCGAATGTCAGCATGTTCTGCGCCGTTCTGTTCGGCCCCCAGTTCATCGCGCCTCCCGTCTTGATCGCGCAGTGTCATATCGGAACCGTTATAACGCCGTCGCGACCCGTGATCGCTTTGGTGGGTGTCAAGCAGTGGTTAAATCACTTCCTACCTAGGGGTCGTACAGCAGCAAAAGGGGCACCCGGCCTCAAGCCGGGTGCCCCTTTTGGGGTGATCTAAACCGTCAGACCTCGCTGATGATCTTCTCCAGGATCGCCAGGCCCTCTTCCAGCAGGTGGTCGGGCATGACCAGCGGCGGCAGGAAGCGCAGGACGTTGCCGTAGGTGCCCGCGGTCAGCACGAGCAGGCCCTCGGCGTGGCACCTCTTGGCGATCTCGCCCGCCGCGGTGGGGTGCGGGTCCTTGGTGCCGGGGACGACCAGCTCGATGGCGATCATGGCGCCGCGGCCGCGCACGTCGCCGATCACCGGGTTCTTGTCGGCGATGGCGCGCAGCCGGGGAAGCATGACCTCGCCGATGCGGCGGGCCTTGCCGGTCAGGTCGTCGGCCTCGATGGTCTCCAGCACGCCCAGCGCCGCCTCGCAGGCGATCGGGTTGCCGCCGTAGGTGCCGCCCAGCCCGCCGACGTGAACCTTGTCGAGGAGCTCGGCGCGGCCGGTGACGGCCGCCAGCGGCAGGCCGCCCGCGATGCCCTTGGCGGTGACGATGATGTCCGGGACGATGCCCTCGTCCTCGCAGGCGAACAGGTCACCGGTGCGGGAGAAGCCGGTCTGGACCTCGTCGGCGATGAAGACGATGCCGTTCTCGCGGCAGAACTCCACGATCTTCGGCAGGAAGCCCCTGGCCGGCTCGATGAAGCCGCCCTCGCCGGCGATCGGCTCGATCACCACGGCGGCCACGTTCTCCGCGCCGATCTGCTTGGTGATCTGGTCGATGGCCTGGGCGGCCGCCTCCTCCGCGCAGTTCTCCGGGCCGGTGGGCCAGCGGAAGGGGTAGGCCAGCGGCACCCGGTAGACCTCGGGGGCGAACGGGCCGAACCTGTGCTTGTACGGCATGTTCTTGGCCGTCAGCGACATCGTCAGCAGGGTCCGGCCGTGGTAGCCGTGGTCGAACACGACGACCGCCTGGCGCCCCGTGGCGTGCCGGGCCACCTTGACCGCGTTCTCCACGGCCTCGGCTCCGCTGTTGAGCAGGAAGGTGCGCTTTTCGTGGTCACCGGGCGTGAGCTCGTTGAGCTTCTCGCAGACCTGGACGTAGGACTCGTACGGCGTGACCATGAAGCAGGTGTGGGTGAAGTCCGCGACCTGCTTCTGCACCCGCTCGACCACGCGCGGGGCAGCGTTGCCGACGCTGGTCACCGCGATGCCGGAGCCGAAGTCGATCAGCGAGTTGCCGTCGGCGTCGACGACGACACCACCGCCGGCGTGCGTCACGAAGACCGGCAGTGTGGTGCCGATGCCCTGGGGAACGGCGGCCTGCTTCCGGGCGAACATCTCGCGGGACTTCGGGCCGGGAATCTCGGTGACGACCCGGCGCTCCTGCGGAAGCGAGGGGCCGCCCTGGGTGACGGTGCTCATACTGCGACGGTATGTCGCACATGCCGGTATGCGGATGATGCACTATGGCAAAATTGCCGATAGCGCTCTGGCCGTAACGTACAAACCCCGGGGGTGGTTGTGGCGCCGACACTCCGCACCGTCGTGCGACGCCTGCCACTCAAGCTCGGCGTGCTCACGGGACAGGACGAGCTCGACCGGCCGGTGCGCTGGGTGGCGGTCAGCGAGCTGGAGGACCCGACCCCCTTCCTGGAGGGCGGCGAGCTGGTCCTCACCACGGGCATGCGCCTGGACGCCGGCAACGCCGGGCCGTACGTCGACCGGCTGGTCGGCAAGGGGGTCACCGGGCTCGGGTTCGGCGTCGGGCTGGGGCACGAGGTGATCCCGGCCGGGCTGGTGGAGGCGGCGACGCGGGCGGGGCTGCCGCTGATCGAGGTGCCGCGCGACACCCCGTTCGTCGCGATCGGCAAGCTGGTCAGCGACCTGATCGCCGCCGAGCAGTACGACGAGATCAGGCGCGCCTTCGCCACGCAGGGCCGCCTCACCCGGGCCGCCCTCCGCCCCGAGGGCCCCCGCGCGGTGGTCGACGGTCTGGCCCGGGAACTCGGCGGCTGGGCCGCCCTGCTCGACGAGGCGGGAGCCGTACGGCACGCCGCCGGAGAGGGCGCGGCCCGCACCGCCGACCTCCTCCCCGAACTGGAGCGCCTGCGCAGGCCCGCGGGCGGGGGCGCGCCCGCGAGCCTGGCACTCTCCACGCCGCAGGAGCACGTCATCGTGCAACCGCTGGGCGCCCGTCGCGTCCGGGGGTTCTTCGCGGTCGGCCTCGACCGGCCGTTCACGCCTGTCGCGCACACCGTGGTCAACGCCGCGGGTTCCCTGCTGACGCTCGCCGTCGAGCACGGCAGGGAGCACCTGGCCGCCGAGCGCCGGGTCCGTTCGGCGGTGCTCCGGCTGCTGCTGGCCGGGCAGGTGCGGGCCGCGCGGGAGACGCTGGAACTGCTGGGGGACGGGCTCCCGGGCGGGCCCCTGGTGGTCCTGGCCGCCGGCGGCGACCAGGAGGCGGTGCTGGAGGCCGCGGGCGACGAGTTCGCGGTGGCGGCCGAAGATCGGGTGGTGGTCGTCGTCGCGGCGGATCGGGTCGAGGACACGGTCTCGACGCTGCGGGAGCACGGCCCGGTCGGCATCGGCTCCCCGGTCGGCCTCGACGGACTGCGCGCCGGGCTCGACCAGGCCGACCGCGCGCTCGCCTCGGCCCGCCGCGCCGCCGAGCCCGTCATGCGCTTCGCCGACCTCGCGGGCCAGGGCCTGCTGTCCCTGCTGGACCCCGGGATGACCGCGGCGTTCTCCTCGGCGCTGCTCGCCCCCCTGCATGAGTACGGCTCGCGCGCCGACCTGCTGGAGTCCCTCCGCGCCTACCTGGCCTGCAACGGCCACTGGGACGCGGCGGCGCAGCGGCTCGGCGTGCACCGCCACACCCTGCGCTACCGCATGCGCCGGGTCGCCGATCTCCTCGGCCGCGACCTCGACGACCCGGCCGCCCGCGCCGAGCTCTGGGTCGCGCTGGCCGTCACCGAGTGAAGCGGCCGCACCGAGTGAAGCGGCCGCCGCCCCGCCCCGCGGGGGCGGGCGCCGGAACGGCCGGTCAGGACCTGTCGACCAGGTAACGGGAGATGGTGGCGTAGGTGACCGCGTCATAGGTGCGGCTGTCACGCAGGTGCCCGGCGCGTTCCAGGCTGATGGCGCCCTGCGCGGCCGCCCAGAGGGCGTCGGCGATCTTCCTGGGCTGCGTCGGGATGATGTATCCGGCCGAGATGCAGTCGGCGATCACCCGGTCGAGGACGTTGAGCGCCGCCCGCGCCAGGGTCCGGGCCCGCTCGCTCGGCAGGAATCCGGGGATCGCCCGCTCGAACATCAGGGCGTAGTAACCGGGTTCGGCCAGCGCGGCCTCCCGGTAGGCGGGGCCGAGCGCGGTGAGGTGCTCCAGCGCGTTCCTGCGCGCGGGCACCGACTCCAGACGTCGCCGGAACCGCTCGAAACCCTCAAGGTAAAGCGCCTCGGCCAGGCCTTCCTTGCTGCCGAACATGGTGTAGATGACGGTCGTCGAGCACCCGGCCTCGGTGGCGATGCGGCGCATCGACAGGCTTTCGGGACCGATGGTGACGAGGAGCTGACTGGCCACGTCGAGCAGCCTGCCGCGGAGTTCGTCCTGGGTGGCCCGTTCGCCGACCAGATAGGCGCCTTGCAGTCCGCGCGGCGCCGATGAGGTCATGCGGCCACGCCCTTCCGCTCTCGGGGGGTTGCATTCGATGACTTAGCCAGGGCGGCGATCCTTCAAACCGTCGCCATATAAGAAATATCCATAATCAGCCCCATTTTCGTTACAGGCAGAGCGGGAGATATTTTTATGCGTAACGGCGTGCCCGCGCAAGTGTCTTGTGCGTAGTGGAGTAACGCCACCTCCGGGCGGGTGGCATACCGTCGGAGTCATGGACGTGCGCCCCTTCTGGCTCGCCGGCCGCCCCGCCATGGGGGACGCCGAGCTCACCGTGACCAACTCCCATGACGGCCGTGTCGTCGGCGTCTGCTCCGTGCCGACCCCCGACCAGGTCGAAGAGGCCGTCGCCGCCGCGGCGGCCGTGCAGAAGCAGGCCGCCGCGCTCCCCATCCACGTGCGGGCCGAGGCTCTGGCCCACGTCTCGCGCCGCCTGGCCGAGCGGGCCGAGGAGATCGCCCGCCTGATCATGGAGGAGAACGGCAAGCCGATCTTCTGGGCCCGCGGCGAGGTGAACCGCGCGATCTCCACCTTCCGGTTCGCCGCCGAGGAGACCCGCCGCCTCGGCGGCGAGGCCGTCCGCCTGGACACCGAGGCCGCCTCCGCCGGCCGCCTCGCCTACGTCTCGCGCGTCCCGCACGGCCCGGTCCTGGCGATCACGCCGTTCAACTTCCCGCTCAACCTGGTGGCCCACAAGGTCGCCCCGGCCATCGCGGTCGGCGCCCCGATCATCGTCAAGCCGGCCCCGGCGACGCCGATCTCCTCCCTCGTGCTCGGCGAGATCCTGGCCGAGACAACGCTGCCCGAGGGCATGTTCTCCGTGCTCCCCGTGCCCAACGACCGCGCCGCCGGTCTGGTCGACGACCCGCGCCTGCCGGTCGTCTCCTTCACCGGCTCCGGGCCCGTCGGTTACGCGATCATGGACCAGGTGCCGCGCAAGCACGTCACCCTCGAACTCGGCGGCAACGCCGCCGCCGTCGTGCTCGCCGACGCCGACCTCGACTGGGCCGCCTCCCGGGTGGCGCTGTTCTCCAACTACCAGGCCGGGCAGAGCTGTATCGCGGTCCAGCGGGTGATCGTCGAGGCGTCGGTGCGCGAGGACTTCGTGGCCAGGCTCGTCCCCGCCGTCGAGGCCCTGGTCACCGGAGACCCCACCGACGACAGGACCCAGGTCGGCCCGCTCGTCTCCGTCGAGGCCGCCGAGCGCGTCGAGCAGTGGGTCAAGGAGGCCGTCGCGGCCGGCGCCCGGCTGCTCGCCGGCGGCACCCGCGACGGCGCCACCGTCGCGCCGACCGTCCTGGCCGACGTGCCGCACGACGCCAAGGTCTCCTGCGAGGAGGTCTTCGGACCCGTGATGATCGTCCAGTCCGTGCCGGGCGTCGACGAGGCATTCGCCGCGGTCAACGACTCCAAGTACGGCCTGCAGGCCGGGGTCTTCACCCGCAACCTGGACATCGCCTTCCGCGCGAACCGGGAGCTCGAGGTCGGCGGTGTGATCATCGGAGACGTCCCGTCCTACCGTGCCGACCAGATGCCCTACGGCGGCGTCAAGGACTCCGGCGTCGGCCGCGAGGGCGTCCGCTCGGCCATGGCGGACTTCACCTACGAGAAGGTCATGGTCCTCACCGGCCTGTCCCTCTGACGGCTCGGGCACAGCCCGTCCTCTCTGGAAATCGTGCAGGCCCTGAGATCGTGTACGGCCCGCACCCCGTCGCCCCGGGGTGCGGGCCGTACCGTTCATGGATCGTGGTAGATCGCGTGGGAGCCGATCCGTCGCCATATGAGGACTGGTTCACCTTGGTCGTCGGCCATGAACGAGAAAGTCGCGCGACCGTCTGGAGAAGCAAAATTCCACGTGAGTGAGTAGACGTCGTGATCCTGCAACTTGTGGATCCGCAAACGCTTGGGCCAGGGGGTCTCACCTCTGTGGGCACCCGCGTTCAACGCCGGGAGCAGGTGGTTGCGGACGACGTCCTTGAACAGCTCCAGATGCTCCTGGGGCAGCCGAGCGGCTTCCCTGCGGAAGGCGGGAGTGCGGTCAAACTTCATCCGCAGCCTCGGCCCTGGCCGCGTCGAGGTCGGCGAAAAGCTCCTCCATGGAGTGGAAGCGGCCGGTGCCGGCCCCCGCTCGGATCTCCTCGTCGGCCTGACGCTCCTTGGCCTGCCACTCCGGAGTCCAGAACCATGCATCCTCATCCGGGATGATGTGAGCCACGGCATGACCATTCCTGGTCAAGTGGATGATCGTGTCGCCACGCGAGACCTGCTCCTCGATCTCGCTCGCATGGGCGGCCAGTTCGTCGATGGGGATCTCGTGGGCGTTCTCACTCATGAGTCGAGTGTAGGTCTGGGCACTCACCGTGGTCACGACCTCTCGGCCGTGGTGTAGAGCTCCCTGGCCACGTCGCCGAAGTAGGGCCCGTACATGGTGCCGTGGTCGTCGCTGTATTTGAAGCTGCTCACCGAGGTGATCGTGCCGCGCCCGGTGGCGACGTCGAAGCCGCTCAGCCAGGGGCCGCCGCTGGAGCCGGCGGTCATGTCGCAGCGCATGCCCTGGTCGTCGGTCTGGCCGTGCGGGTCGGCGCGGACCGGGCCCGCGCAGTAGACCAGGTGCTCGCCGTTGTAGGGGGCTTCGGCGGGGAAACCGAAACCGTGGGTCTGGCGACCCCTGGCAGCGCCGAAGGCGATCCCCTGACCGCCGACGACCTCCTGCAGGTGCCTGCCGCCCCTGTGGTTGAGCGCCACCATGCCGATGTCGTAGCTGTCGTCCGCGCTGCGCGACCACGGGCCCGCGACGAACATGCGCCGGGCGGTGAACTGCCCGTAGGGCTGGCGTCCCTGGTCGTAACCGGGCACGAAGGTCCAGTTGTCCGCCCACGCGCCGGTGCCGTCCTTGACGCAGTGCCCGGCGGTCACCACGAGATCCTTGTTGGTGCTCCTGACCGAGCTCGCCGAGCACACGAAGTCGAGCCCGCCGAGGGTGAGGAAGACCCGCCCGGTGGTGCGCCTCACCGACCCGCCCGCGTTCCAGCGCGTCCCGGCGGTGCGGGCGCCGCGCTGGTGGAGCGGGACGCCGGGCTTGCCGAACATCCCCGCCGCCGTCCCGAGCGGGTCGATCGGGACGGCGGCCGCCATGCGGCGGGGGGTCCAGTAGCCGAGCACGTGGCGCCGGTCCGACGTGCCGCGGGCGGCCACGCGCTCGACGACGTCGCCCCCGGCCGGGGCCGCGACCGCGCTCTTCGCGGCCGGCCGGACCTTCGCGGCCGGCTGCGGGCGGGGGGCGTTTACGGCCTGCTGCCTGTGCTCCGAGGTCGTCGCGCCGGTCTGGGGTGCGCCCAGCAGGACGGCGACAAGCGCGGCACCCGCAAGCAGGGGAAGGCTCGAGGTCATGAGACCCGATTTTGCACTACGTGGTGTGTTGTTGTGACTACTTTAGGTAAAGCTCAAGGGGTGCCGGCGCCCTGGGCGGCCTCGTAGACGGCCTGCGCCTCGGTCCCGAAGTACGGGCCGAACATCCAGCCGGCCGCGAAGCCGTACTTGAAGCTGTTCACCGAGTTCAGCGTGCCCAGGCCGGTGCCCTCGTCGAAGTCGGTGAACCAGGGGCCACCGCTCGACCCGCCGGTCATGTTGCAGTTCAGGCCGATGTCGCGGGACATCAGGAAGTCGTCGAACGCCCGGCCGGCGCAGTAGACCAGCTTCGACCCGCCGTAGGGGGCGGCGGCCGGGTAGCCGAAGGAGTGCATCTGCTGCCGCCGGGCCCGGTTGAAGGAGACGCCCTGGCCGCCCACCACGTCGGTCAGCGACCTGCCGTTCAGCGGGGCCACCACGGCGGCGGCCACGTCGTAGTTGATGTCCTCGCTGTTGTTCCACTGCGGGGTGGTGTAGAGCGTGGTCGCCACCCAGGTTCCGTGCGGCCGGTCGCCCCTGTCGTAGCCCGGGACGAACACCCAGTTGCCGTGGAAGGCGCCGCCCATCTTCACGCAGTGCCCCGCGGTGATCACGGTGCTTCCGTTGTCGCTGGTCACCGCGTTGCCCGAGCAGGAGGCGTTGCGGCCCTGGTAGGTGAAGAAGACCCGGCCGGCGGTCGTGGTGATCGCCCCCCCGCGGGTCCAGGCCGACCCTGTGGAGGCGCGTGCGGCGGCGGACGCCCGGGCGGCCGTGACGCCGTCGCCGGCCGGTGAGGTCGCGGGGACCGAGACGGGATCGGCCGCCGCCTGCGCCGCGATCGCCGCCGCGGTGAGCCGGACGGCGTCCTTCTTCGGCGCGAGGGTGTCGAGCGGCTGGGCGGTCTCCATCTTCGCCTCCGTCCAGTAACGCCGGACGGTGCGCTGTTCGGTCGTGGTGTCGGCGGCCTCCTTCCCGATCGGCTGCGGGCCGGCCGCTGCCGCGCCGGCGCTGTGTGCGACCGCCGCCGGGAGCAGGGTGCTGCCCGCGACGAGGGTGATGATGGGGACCAGGCGTGCCCTGCGGCGCATTTGTACCTCCCGAGACCTGATGCTGACTCGGGAAGCTAGTGCGCTGTATGACCGCATTTCTCGGGATTTACAACTATTGATATGGTGAAATTCAGACTTAAATAGAGCCTTTTATCTCGTGTTTCAGGCATCACGGATTTCGGTGCCGGTTCGACAGGGTGACGGGAGCCGGGAGAATGGGGCGGTGCAGTCAGACACCATCCGCTCCGTTGTCCTGCTCGGCTCGACCGGCTCCATCGGGACCCAGTCCCTCGACGTCATCGCCCGCAACCCCGGCCGGTTCCGGGTGGCGGCGCTCGCCGCCGGAGGCGGCCGGGTCGACCTGCTGGCCCGCCAGGCGGCCGAGTTCCGGCCCGACGCGGTGGCCGTCGCCGACCCCTCGGCGGTGCCCGCGCTGCGGGAGGCCCTGGCTGCGCGCGGGGTCACCGCCAGGGTGCTCGCCGGGCCGGAGGGGGTCGCCGAGGCCGCCGCCTGGCCGTCCGACACGGTGCTCAACGGCATCACCGGAGCGCTGGGGCTGACCTCGACGCTGGCCGCGCTGGAGGCGGGCAGGGTGCTCGCTCTCGCCAACAAGGAGTCGCTGATCATCGGCGGGCCGCTGGTGAAACGCCTGGCCAAGCCGGGGCAGCTCCTCCCGGTCGACTCCGAGCACGCCGCCCTCGCCCAGTGCCTGTGGGCCGCGGGCCCCACCGGCCCCGACGCGTCGGCCGTGCGCCGCCTGATCGTCACCGCGAGCGGCGGTCCCTTCCGGGGCAGGTCGCGAGCCGAGCTCACAGACGTCACCCCCGAGCAGGCCCTGGCCCACCCGACCTGGTCGATGGGCCCGGTCATCACCGTGAACTCCGCCACACTCGTGAACAAGGGGCTGGAGGTCATCGAGGCCCACCTGCTCTTCGACATCGGCTTCGACAGGATCACCGTCGTGGTCCACCCGCAGTCGGTCGTCCACTCCATGGTGGAGTTCGTGGACGGCTCGGTCATCGCCCAGGCGAGCCCGCCCGACATGAGGCTGCCCATCGCGCTGGCCCTCGGCTGGCCGGACCGGGTCGCCGGAGCCGCCCCCACGGTCGACTGGACCAGGTCCAGCACCTGGACTTTCGACCCCCTCGACGACGAGGCCTTCCCCGCCGTCGCGCTGGCCCGCCAGGTCGGCTCCGCGGGCGGTACGGCCCCGGCGGTCTACAACGCCGCCAATGAGGTGTGCGTCGAGGCGTTCCTCGCCGGACGGCTGCCCTTCCTGGGTATCGTCGACACCGTGGCCGCTGTGGTCTCCGAGCACACGGTGACTCGGGCGGATTCCGTCGAAGAGGTGCTCGACGCCGACGGATGGGCACGGGCGAGGGCTCGGGAGCTCACCGCGACTGCCTAGACTGGGGAAAGTCGTCGACACTTCAAGGGCTGAAAATGACTTCTGTTGCTCTCGGTATCCCTTCCGTAAGGACCAGGCCGATCGCCGAGCGACGCAAATCCCGTCAGATCATGGTGGGCTCCGTCCCGGTGGGCGGGGACGCGCCGGTCTCCGTCCAGTCGATGACCACCACGGTCACCGCCGACATCAACGCCACGCTCCAGCAGATCGCCGCGCTGACCGCGTCGGGCTGTCAGATCGTCCGGGTGGCCGTGCCCTCCCAGGACGACGCCGAGGCGCTGCCGATCATCGCGAAGAAGTCGCAGATCCCGGTGATCGCCGACATCCACTTCCAGCCGAAGTACGTCTTCGCCGCGATCGAGGCGGGCTGCGCGGCCGTCCGGGTCAACCCCGGCAACATCAAGAAGTTCGATGACAAGGTCGGCGAGATCGCCCGCGCCGCCTCCGACCACGGGGTGCCCATCCGGATCGGCGTCAACGCCGGCTCGCTCGACCCCCGGCTGCTGCAGAAGTACGGCAAGGCGACGCCCGAGGCGCTGGTGGAGTCGGCCCTGTGGGAGTGCTCGCTCTTCGAGGAGCACGGCTTCCGCGACATCAAGATCTCGGTCAAGCACAACGACCCGGTCGTGATGGTCCAGGCCTACCGCCAGCTGGCCGCCCAGTGCGACTACCCGCTTCACCTCGGCGTCACCGAGGCGGGCCCGGCCTTCCAGGGCACGATCAAGTCCGCCGTCGCGTTCGGCGCGCTGCTCGCCGAGGGCATCGGCGACACCATCCGCGTGTCGCTGTCGGCTCCGCCGGTGGAGGAGATCAAGGTCGGCATCGGCATCCTGGAGTCGCTGAACCTGCGCGAGCGCGGCCTGGAGATCGTCTCCTGCCCGTCCTGCGGCCGCGCCCAGGTCGACGTCTACACCCTGGCCGAGCAGGTCCAGGCGGGCCTTGAGGGGCTGAAGGTCCCGCTCCGCGTCGCGGTGATGGGGTGCGTCGTCAACGGTCCCGGCGAGGCCCGCGAGGCCGACCTCGGCGTCGCCTCCGGCAACGGCAAGGGCCAGATCTTCGTCAAGGGAGAGGTCATCAAGACCGTCCCCGAGTCCCAGATCGTGGAGACCCTCATCGAGGAGGCCCTGCGCCTGGCGGAGGAGATGGGGGTGGAGGTCGATCTCGACGACGACGCTCCCGGCCCCGAGGTCGTCGTCCGCTAGGACCCGCCTGGGCGTCCCGCGTTCGGGCGGGAGCCCCCGGGGTTCCGTGCCGGCTCCGGTGCGCGGGCGCGCCGGAGCGGTGCCGTACGTCTCCGCGCCTCCCGGTCGCCACCGGAGAGGCGGCCGTCCGGCCCCACCACCTGCGCGACGGCGAAGCCGCCCTGGGCGCCTTGCCCGAATTGGTTACACAGCGCAATCGATTAACTACACAGTGGTAAGGATCTGGCTGTTACGCCGATGGCCGTGCCATCCCCCGGGAGACCATCGCCTCTGCCTATGAGGAGGGGGAGTCTGTGAAAAGGGTCGTCGGGGTTGTCGCGGTCGCCGGGATGCTGGCCGTCACCGTCGGGGTTCCACAGGGAGCGGTGGCGCGGGAGCGGGACGAGCTGGTCTGGGGGCCCTGTTCCGACAAGCCCAAGACAGCGGTCCTCGACGACGTGCTCACCACTCCGGCCAGAGCCGGGGAGGGCGAGGTGGAGTGCGCCAACCTGAGGGTGCCTCTCGACTACGCCAACCCGTACCAGACCATCAGCCTGGCCCTGAACCGGATCAAGGGGAAGACCTCGCGGGACCACAACCACCTGGGCGTCCTGCTGGTCAACCCCGGGGGGCCCGGGGCATCCGGCCGCAACCTGGCCAAATACGTCGCCACCCAGCTCCCCGACCACCTGGCCGACCGGTTCGACGTGATCGGCTTCGACCCGCGAGGGGTGGGGGAGAGTGAGCCCGCGCTCCGCTGCGTGGACCCCACGAAATACTACGCCGCGCCGCGCCCCGACCACGTGCCGCACAACGAGCGGGAGGAGGCCGTGCTGATCGGCCGGGCCCGGCAGTACGCCACGGCGTGCGGGAACCGGTGGAGCTGGCTGCTGCCCCACATGAGCACCGAGAACTCCGCCAGGGACATGGACGCGATCCGAGAGGCGCTGGGCGAGCCCGAGGTCAGCTTCCTGGGCTACTCCTACGGGAGCTACCTCGGCGCGGTCTACGCGACGCTCTTCCCCGACCGGGTCAAGCGGCTCGTCCTGGACAGCGTGGTCGACCCCCGAGGGGTCTGGTACGACGCCAACCTCTCCCAGGACGCCGCCTTCGACCGGCGGCACCAGGACTTCCTGAAGTGGACCGCCCGCAACAACGACGTCTACAGGCTGGGCGGGACCGGCAGGGCGGTCTCCTTCGCGTGGTACGCCATGCGGGAGCGGCTGCGCACCCGCCCGGCCGGCGGGGTGGTCGGTCCGAGCGAGCTGGACGACATCTACACCGTCGGCGGCTACTCCGACGCGATCTGGCCGCAGCTCGCCAAGGCGTTCTCCGCCTACGTCAAGAGGGGCGACACCGCCCCCATGCTCGCCGCCTACCGCCGGCACGCGGAGAACGACGCCAAGGCGGAGAACGGGTACGCCGTCTACCTCGGAATACAGTGCCGCGACGCCGCATGGCCGCGTAGCTGGTCCCAGTGGCGGACGGACATGTCGCGGCTGCACGCCAAGGTGCCCTTCCTCACCTGGCCGAACGCCTGGTACAACGCGCCGTGCGCGTTCTGGCCCGAGAAGGGCGGCACCCCGGTGAAGATCCAGGACAGCCCGGAGCTGCCGCCGGTCATGCTCGTCCAGTCCGAGCGTGACGCCGCCACGCCGTACCAGGGGGCCCTGCAGGTGCGCAGGCTGTTCAGCGGGTCCCGGCTGCTGACCGTGCCCGGCGGGAACCACGGCGTCGTGCTCGGCGGCAACCGCTGCGTGGACCGCCATCTGGCGGCCTACCTCAAGGACGGCAGCCTGCCCGGTCCGGCCGAGCGCTCCCTGACCGGTCCGGACGTCCGCTGCGAGGGGAACCCCGAGCCCGCGCCTGCGGCCCGTATGGCGGCGAGGGCTGATTTGGGTAGGTAGATGGGTAGGTGGAGATGACTGGCTCTATGTTGGTTCCTGCCAAAATCGAAGGGGTCGCGTAGGCTGAGCGCGTGATGCTGCGCACAACGGCGTCGCGCGTGCTCGACGACAACGATCGTGACGAGGTGCTGGCGCTCTTGGACGCCGATCCTGTCGTCAACGTGTTCGTCGCCTCCAGGGTCCGTGCCGTCGGGCTCAATCCGGCCAGGCTCGGTGGTCAGATGTGGGGATTCGGGCCACGTGGCGGCCTGACCTCTCTCTGCTATGCCGGGGCGAACCTGGTCCCGGTGAACGCCGGCACGGACGCCGTGCACGCCTTCGCTGACCGCGCCCGTAAGCAGGGCCGTCGTTGTTCCTCGATCGTCGGCCCCGCGGACGCCGTCGCGCCGCTGTGGGAGCGGCTGGAGCCCTACTGGGGCGCCGCCCGTGCGATCCGCCGGGCCCAGCCGGTGATGGCGGTCACCACGCCGTCCCCGGTCCCGATCGACCCTCTGGTCAGGCGGGTGCGGCCGGAGGAGTTCGAGATCCTGCTCCCCGCCTGCGTGGCGATGTTCACCGAGGAGGTGGGCATCTCCCCGGAGGCCGGTGACGGCGGAGCCCTCTACCGCTCCAGGGTGGCCGAGCTGATCCGGATCGGCCGGTCCTACGCGCGGATCGAGCACGGCCGGGTCGTCTTCAAGGCCGAGGTCGGCGCGGTCACGCCGCTGGCCTGCCAGATCCAGGGCGTCTGGGTCCATCCCGACCTGCGCGGCCGGGGGCACGCGGTAGCCGGGATGGCCTCGGTGGTCAAGCACGCTCTCGACTGCTTCGCACCGGTGGTCTCGCTGTACGTCAACGACTACAACGCCCCGGCCCGGGCCGCCTACCACAAGGCCGGGTTCAAAGAGATCGGCACCTTCATGTCGGTGCTCTTCTAGGGCGCGCCGGTCCGGAGCGTGCCGGAGCCTCCGAGGAGGCGCCGGCTCACAGGCTGCGGACCAGCCTGGCCACCAGGCGTTCCAGCTCGGCTCCGGGGTCGGCGGTGAGGCCGGCGTGGACCGGGCCGGTCTGCACGATCGTGCTGCGCGGGGCGGTCAGCCAGCGGAACCGGCTGCCGAGCGGCTCCCCGCCCAGCGGTCCCGCGTCGGTCGTGCAGGAGAGCTCGTAGGCGCCGAGTGCGTGCCGTACCCCGTCGACGTCCGCGTGGGCGTCGAGCGCGTGCAGCCGGGTCTCGTCCAGCTCCACCCGCGCGCACAGGTAGTCGCGCGGCTGGCAGTAGAGCACCACCCCGGCGTTGATCAGCTCGCCCCGCTCCACGCGGGGGACCACCCGGATGACGGCGTACTCGTAGACGTCTCTCACCGGCTGTCCTTCCAGAACGCGCCCACCGAGCCGGTCTTCCGCTCCTGCCTGGGGGCGGCCGAGGGGTCGGGCAGCCATGCGCGGGGCCCCTGCGCGCGAGCCAGCAGGTGCTCGACATACGCCTGCCGTACGGCCTGCGCCCCGTCGAACCCGGGCTCGTCCTCCAGCCACTCGTCGGGGACCTCGTCCACGATCCCGTCGAGGAAATCCCTGGTGATCATCTCGCTGAGCCCGGCGTCGGCCTCGGCCATCCGGGTGGCGAACGGCGCCAGCACGTGGTCACCCGCGTCGAAGCCGCGCTGCGGGTCGGCGGTGGGCCAGTTGTGGTGGAACCAGAGGGCGGCGCCGTGGTCGATCAGCCAGATGTCGCCGTGCCAGAGGAGCAGGTTCGGGTTGCGCCAGCTCCGGTCCACGTTGTGGATCAGAGCGTCGAACCAGAGCAGCCGGGAGGCGAGACCGGGGTCCGGGGGCCAGGCGAGCGGCTCGAAGCCGAGGGCGCCGGGCAGGAAGTCGACCGCCAGGTTGTGGCCCTCGCTGGCCTTGAGCAGATCCTGGATCTCCTCGTCGGGCTCCCGGGCGCCGAGCTGCGGGTCGACCTCGATGACCTTCAGCTCGGGGGTCCGGAAGCCGAGCCGCCTGGCCAGCTCGGCGGAGATGATCTCCGCGACGAGCACCCGGCGGCCCTGCCCGGCCCCGCGGAACTTCACGACGTAGGTGCCGAGGTCGTCGGCCTCCACCACCCCGGGGAGCGACCCGCCCTCGCGTAGGGGCGTCACGTAGCGGGTCGCCGTGATCTCTTCCAGCACTCCGCCAGGCTACCCGGTCGCGCGGTCCCGGAGGGCGCACGGTGCCGGCCGTCGTACCAGGCCCGCGACACCGCGGCGGGGATCGGGTGCCGTCCGGGGAGCGGATCCGGTGAGAGCTGTCAGCCGGGCCGCGGTCACATCCTGGAGACGACCTCTTCGGCGAAACGCTCGATGGTGGCGACCTTGAGCGCGAGGCTGTCGCCGTGCTCGGCCTTCTCCTCAGGGGTGGCGAGCCACCAGGGGGCGGCCATGGTGCCGGTGACGCCCTTCTCCGCGAAGCGCCGGTAGGTCCCGGCGTCGGGCATGACCGCGAGAGGGGCGATGATCTCCAGGGCGTCCTCGGCCCGGCCGTACTCCTTCAGGTAGCGCCGGAGGTCGGCGAGGACCACGTCGAGCTGCTCCTCGGAGTAGACGCGGTTGCCCATCCAGCCGTCACCGAGCCGTGCCGCGCGGCGGAGCGCCGGCTCGCTGTCGCCGCCGACGAAGAACGGCACCGGCCGGGCGGGGACGGGGGAGATCGACAGCGGGCCGTACTCGAAGTGGGCGCCGTGGTGCTCGACCGTGCCGCCCGCCCAGAGCCGGCGCAGCGCGGGGACCATCTCGTCCAGCCTGCGGCCCCGGGTGTGGAAGTCCTGGCCGGTCTGGACGAACTCCTCCTTGCACCAGCCGACGCCGACGCCGAACGTCACCCGGTCCCCGGAGATCACCGCCGCGGTGGAGACCTGCTTGGCGACCGTGAACAGGTCGCGGGCCGGGGCGACGTAGACGTTCGGGGCGAAGCGCAGCGTGGAGGTGACCGCGGCCATCGCGCCGATCGTCACCCACACGTCGGGCCAGTGGGTCTCGGCGTTCCAGCGGGGCGCGCCCGTCCTGGAGTAGGGGTAGGGGGAGTCGAAGTCGGCGTAGAAGATGTGGTCCGACAGCGTGAGCGTGTGGATGCCGCACCGTTCCGACACCTTGGCCAGCTCGATGAACTGGTCGGTCTCGACGAACGACGCTCCAAGCCAGAACTGCACGGATCCTCCCCGAGTTTCTCGGATATTGAAATTTCCGGATATGTCCCCCCGGCGCAGCCGGGGGGACATATCCGGAGTGGTCGGGACGTGCCCACGCTTGCCGGAAGCCGGAAGCCGGAAGCCGGAAGCCGGAAGCCGGAAGCCGGAAGCCGGAAGCGGGAGGCGGGAAGCCGGAAGCCGGAGGCGGGAGGCGGGAAGCTGGAAACCGGACGCGGGAAGCCGGAGCCGGGTGCCGGGTGCCGGGGGCGGGCGGGGTCAGTCGGAGAACTCGGGGATGACCTTGGTGGCGAAGAGTTCGAGGTTGCGCTTGACGGTGTCGAGGGGGAGGACCCCCTGCTGTCCCTGCATGAACAGGCCGAACCACTCCAGGTCGGGCATCCGGTCGAGCATGCGCTGGATGCCGCGCTTGACGTCGTCGGGACCGCCCAGCAGGGCCATCTCGACCTCGTTCATGCGCTTGTAGTCGCCCTTCTCCGGGCTGATCGGCTGGTGCCTGTCGTCCTCCTTCTTGCGGAGGACCTCCAGGTAGCCGAACGGGCCGAAGAAGGCGGCGAAGTCCTTCTGCATGCTCTTGCCGTAGGTGGCGATGGCCTCCTCGCGGGTGTCGGCCATGCCGACGATCTTGAGGATGCCGGTGTGCTCGCCCAGCTTGTAGTCGCGGCCGCACTTGGCCGACTCCTCCTGGTAGAGCTTGGCCTTGGCGGCGTGCTCGTCCGGGTTCGGGGTGAACATCCACGGCAGGATGTCCTCCTGCGCGGCCCGGATCACCGAGCGGTCGGAGATGGTGAACGGCTGCCACAGCTCCGGATACGGATACTGGTACGGCTTGGGCCCGACCGAGACGGCATGGATCCTGCCCTGGTCGTCCACCTCGCCCGGCGCGCCGAACTTCTGGGTCCACTCCAGCGCGGGCCAGCCCTCGATGCCGTCGAACGGCGCGGGCACCTCGTAGTCCAGCACGTCGGACTTGTAGCGCAGCGTGTCCTGGGTCCACGCCATCTTCATGATCTTCAGGACCTCGCCGAAGACGTCGAAGTTGCGGGTGTCGCTCTTGGAGCCGTCGGAGCGGGCGGCGGAGGCCTGCCAGCGCTGGCCCAGCACGTTCATCCACCGGTTCTGGTAGCCGCGGGCCACGCCCAGGCGGAGCCGTCCCTTGCTGAACTGGTCCAGAAGGGCCACGTCCTCGGCCGCCCTGATCGGGTCCCAGGCGGGCAGCACGATGCCCAGCGGGGCCAGCAGGATGCGCTCGGTCCTGGCCGCCAGGTCGGTGAGGAACATCAGCGGGTTCACCGAGAACTCGAAGCCCTCGGAGTGGAAGTGGTGCTCGGTCATCATCAGCGCGTCGAAGCCGATCTGGTCGGCGTGGATCGCGATCTCGCGGACCTCGTGGAGCAGCGCCTGATAGGACTCGACGTCCCGCCCGATCGGCCGCTTGGCGACCGCGTTCTCCTCGTTGGAGTATCCGGAGCCGGGGATCTGCGGGTTGAGGAATATCGAGAACTTCATGCCAGGCTCCTTAGCCAGTACGTGACGACGAGGAGGAACTCCCCGGGGCGTTCCTCGTGCAGCCGGTGGCCGCTGCCCTCCCAGGTGACGGCCCTGGAGTGCGGGTCCTTGAACAGGTCCGCCTCCCACGCGGCCTGGGCCGGGTCGAACCAGAAGGTCAGCACCGGGCAGGTCCGGCGTGACAGGTATCCGTCGGAGTTGGGGCGGACGCCGAGCGCGTCCGGTCCGCCGAACATCGCCTCGAACGCCTGGAGCAGCACGTGCGGGGGCGTGGCGAGGATCCGCCGCCGGTGCCACTCGCGCAGCCATTCCGGGGTCGCCCGGGTGGAGGTCCACTGGTCGTTGCGGAGGGCGGCGGCCACGGGGTCCTCGCGCATCCGCTCGATCAGCGCGGGGAAGGAGTCCGCCACCGCACCGGTGAAGCCGTACCCCGGGTCGACCGTGACCAGCGCCCTGACCAGCGAGGGGTGTTCCACGGCCAGGTGGGAGACGATCTGGCCCCCCATCGAGTGGCCGATCGCCACGCAGGACTCGACGCCGAGTGTGAGGCAGAGCAGGGCGAGGTCCTCGGCCATCCGCCGGGGGGTGTTGCCGGTCTCCGGCGCGGAGGAGTAGCCGTGTCCGCGCACGTCCACCGCGATGACCCGGTACCGTTCGGCGAGCGAGGGGATGTGGTGGACCCACTCGTGGGAGTCCGATCCCAGGCCGTGGACGAGCAGCAGCGTCGTGTCCCCCGCCCCGTCGTCGGTGTGGAACAGCCGCACGTCACCTAAGTCCGTGAACGCCATGAGCGCCCTTCCGTGAGGATTGCCCGCCTGGCAAGCTACCCTAGGAATGGTAACCGAGCAATCGCTTGGTTTATCAAGGGGTCGGTGCGGGGAAACCGGAGGCTGTCATGCGGCTGGGTGTCACGATGTTCGCCACCGACCGGTCGATGCCGGTCGCGGAACTGGCCAGGGCCGCGGAGGAGCGCGGGTTCGCCTCCCTCTACCTGCCCGAGCACACCCACATCCCGGTCTCGCGCCGTACGGCTCCCGCCGCCGGGCAGGCCGTGCTCCCCGAGGAGTACAGCCGCACGCTCGACCCGTTGGTCGCGCTCTCCCACGCGGCGGCCGTGACCGGCCGGATCACCCTCGGCACCGGCATCATGCTCGCCGCCCAGCGTGAGCCCATCGTGACCGCCAAGGCTGTCGCCACCCTCGACCACCTGTCCGGCGGCCGGGTGGTGCTCGGCGTCGGGTTCGGCTGGAACGTCGAGGAGATCGAGGACCACAACGTCACCTACGGCTCCCGCCGCGACGTCGCCCGAGAGCACATCCTCGCGATGAAGGTGCTGTGGAGCGAGGAGGAGGCCGGTTTCACGGGCCGTCACGTGAGCTTCGAGCCCTCCTGGTCCTGGCCCAAGCCGGTGTCCGGACCGCCCGTCTACGTGGGCGGCGCGGCGGGCCCGAAGCTCTTCGCCCACATCGCCGAGTACGCCGACGGCTGGATGCCGATCGGCGGCAAGGGGGTCAGGGCGGCGCTCCCCGCCCTGCGCGAGGCCTGCGAGAGGGCGGGGCGCGAGATGGCCAAGGTGATCCCGTTCGGGACGCTGCCGAGTGAGGAGAAGCTCGACTACTACGCGGGAATGGGCGTCGAGGAGGTCGTGTTCAGCCTCCCCGGCGCCCCCGCCGATCAGGTGCTCCCGGTGCTCGACGGTTACGCGGGTTTTCTGAGGTGACGTGGAGATCGTTATAGTCAGGTCCCATGTCGCGTCCGGTTCCGCTCCGGCCGGAGGACCCCCGGCAACTCGGTCGCTACCGGCTGATCAACCGTCTCGGCGCGGGAGGTCAGGGGGTCGTCTTCCTCGCCGAGTCCCCGGAGCGCCCGCGCGTGGCGGTGAAGCTGCTGCACGCGCGGCTGCTGGACGACGAGAGGGTCCGCCGCCGCCTCGTCGGCGAGGTCGAGGCCGTCCGGCGGGTGGCCCCCTTCTGCACGGCCCAGGTGCTCGACGCCGACCTCGACGGTGACCGCCCCTACATCGTGAGCGAGCTCGTCGACGGGGTCTCGCTCCAGGAGCACATCGCGGCCGAGGGGCCGCGCGTCGACGGCTCGCTGGACCGGATCGCGGTCGGCACGGCCACCGCGCTGGCCGCCATCCACCGGGCCGGGGTGGTCCACCGCGACTTCAAGCCGGGCAACGTCCTGCTCGGCATGGACGGCCCGCGAGTGATCGACTTCGGCATCTCCCGGATGATGGACGCCACGATCACCACCGGAAAGATCCCCTTCGGCACCCCGGCCTACATGTCCCCCGAGCAGATCAAGGGCGAGTCCGCCGGGCCTCCGGCCGACATGTTCAGCTGGGCGCTCACCGTCGCCTACGCCGCCACCGGCCGCCACGCCTTCTCCGCCGGGTCCTACCACGAGGTGCTGGCCAGGATCCTGTACGGCAGGCCCGACCTCGGCCCGCTGGACGGCCCGCTCCGGGAGATCGTGGTCTCCTGCCTGGCCGTCGAGCCCGGAGACCGGCCGGTCGCCGAGGAGGTGCTGCGCCGGCTGTACGGCAGCACCGCCGCCTCCCGGCCGGACGGCCCGCCGGGGGCCGGTCCGGTCTCCGCGTCCGGTTTCCCGACGGCGGAGCTTCCGGTGACCGAGGATCCCGTGTCCGGTTTCCCGACGGCGGAGCTTCCGGTGACCGAGGATCCGGCGTCCGGTTTCTCGACCGGGGAGCTCCCGGTGACCGGGGACCCGATCGTCGAGCCGCGGGCGCCGGAGGGCTCGACCGCCGAGCTTCCCGCGGTGCGGACGCCGCGAGGACGGCGCCGGTGGCTCCTGATCGCGGCGGCGGGAGTGGCGATCACGGCCGCGGTGGCCGGAGCCGCCGCGGCCTGGCTCCGTGACGACTTCTCCTACAAGGGGACCTGGGTCGGGGTCGCCGACCACGCCACCGCCGAACGGGTCTTCCCGGTGGAGGTCCGTTTCGCGGAGGAGGCGGTGAGCATGAGGTGGGGCGCCGACCTGCACTGCACCGCACGGCTCTCCCCGACCGGCGCCGGCGCCGCCTACCGGCTGGAGCAGGTCAGGGGCAGGCAGTGCTATCCGGGCACGGTGGTGTTCTCCCGGGACGGTGCCGACAGGCTGGTCTTTCAGGTGACGAGATCGGGCGAGGCGGAGGCCCGCTACTCGGGCGCGGTGACCCGTTCCTCCTGATTTCCCCCTGATCCGGGCATCACATGAGTGTCACGGTCGGGGAACCAAGGGCTTCCCCACCGTTGACTGCCGGGAATACCTCTTCTTGAGTGGGAAGAGTGGTGGGGAGGGGAGGCTCGCGTGCCGCATGCGCAGCCGCTCAGGACGGGGGACCTCGACAGGCTCGGCGAATACGTGGTCGTCGGCCGCCTGGGAGAGGGCGGTCAGGGGGTGGTCTATCTCGGAACGCACCCCGCGACCGGCTCCGAGCCCTATGCGATCAAGTTGCTGCACGGCCCGCTCGGGGAGGACGAGGCGGTCTTCCTCCGCGAGGTCGAGCTCGCCAAACAGGTCGCCCGCTTCTGCACCGCCCAGGTGATCGAAGCCGGGCTGGCGGGTGACCGCCCCTTCATCGTCAGCGAATACGTCGACGGTCCGTCGCTCCACCGCGAGGTCAGGGCCGGTGGACCTCGCGGCGGAGGCGCGCTGGAGCGCCTGGCCGTCGGCACGGCCACCGCGCTCGCGGCCATTCACCGGGCCGGGATCGTGCACCGCGACTTCAAGCCGCAGAACGTGCTGCTGGGCCCCGACGGGCCGAGGGTCATCGACTTCGGCCTGGCCAGGGCCCTGGACGCGGGAGCCACGCAGAGCGGGCGCGGCGCGGGCACGCCGGCCTACATGGCGCCCGAACAGGTGGAGGGGGCCGAGATCCGTGCCGCGGCCGACGTCTTCTCCTGGGGCGCCACGGTCTGCTTCGCCGCCAACGCCCAGGCGCCGTTCGGGCAGGACTCGATCGCGGCCGTGCTGCACCGCGTCCTCACCGCCCCACCGGAACTGGGCCGCCTCGACGGGTGGCTCCGCGAGCTGGTCGCCGGCTGCCTGGAGAAGGACCCCCGGAACCGCCCCACCAGCCGGGAACTGCTGCTCACACTGCTCGGAGACGATGACGTACGGCCCGCGGAACCGGGATCGGCGCCGGCCACGGGGCCGGTGGTGCCCGAGGTCCGGGCGGGGCCGGCCCTGTCCCGGTCCCGGCCGGGGCGAGGTCCGTCGTGGACCTCCCGGCCGGGGCGGGCCCTGTCATGGACCTCGGCGGGCCCGGTTCCGTCCGGCGGCTCCCCGCCCGCACCGCCCTTCCGCGACCTCGGCGGTGCGCCCGATGAGTCCACCGAGGCGCGGACCCGCCCGGGGCGGGCGGCGACCAGGGCCTCGGTCGCGGTGTCGGGGGCGCTGCTGGTGAGCGCGGCCGTGCTGGTCGCGGTGCTCGTCCCGGCACTGAGCGGGAACGACGAGCCGGTCGGTCCGGGCCGGCAGGGAGGGGCGGGAAGGGCGGCGGAGACGCCCGGCGCCCGGGTCGAGTCCACCCCGCAGCCGGCCAGGGCGGCCCGCCCGGCCAGGCACCCGGCGGGCACGGGCGTCAGAAGCACCTCCGCCCCGTCTCCTGATCCCTCGACGCCTCCGGCCGTCACCGGGGTCGCGGTGCCGGCGCTCGCCGGGCTGGGCCGTTCCGAGGCGCTGAACCTGCTCGAAGAGGCCGGCCTGGCCGCCGGAGCCATCACCTCGGTCGACTCCGACCTCCGGGTCGGGCAGGTGCTCAGGAGCCGGCCGGAGGCGCGGACCGTGGTCGCCAGGGGGACCAGGGTCAACCTGGAGCTCTCCGCGGGGGTCGCCGTGCCGGTGCTGGCCGGTCTTCACAGGCGGCAGGCCGAGGCGGCTCTCGCCCGGGCGGGGCTGGTCCCGGGTGGGATCACCGCGCGGTGTTCGGCTGAGCCGGCGGGCCGGGTCCTCGCCAGCACCCCCGACGCGGCCGAGCGCGTCTCCTCGGGCAGCGCGGTGGCACTCGTCGTGTCCAGGCGCGGGGTCGAGGTGCCCTCGGTCGTCGGTCAGCGGGAGGCGGACGCGCGGAGCGCGCTCAGCGGGGCGGGCTTCGCCGTACGGGTGCGCCCCCGGCTCGTCGACGACCCGTCGCGGTCCGGTGTGGTGCTGGCGCAGGGAGGGGCGTCCGGCCCGTGTGCCCGGCCGAACGCCGTGGTCGTGATCACGGTCGGTGTCGAGGGACAGAACGGCCCCGGCCCCGGCCCCGACCCCGACGAGACGACGGTCCCCGTGGACCCGACGGTCACGGACGGGCCCGGCCGTGCCAGGGACGTGCTGTCGGGCTGAGCGGCCGGGGCCGCCTGTAGGGAGGGGGCGGGTGCCGGGGCAAGAGGCCGGGGTGTCGGGCTGAGAGCGAGGTGTCAGGCCGAGAGGCCGTACAGGTCAGGCCGAGAGGTCGTACAGGGCGGAGGCGGCGGTGAGCAGGTGCTCCCGGACGACCTCCTCCGGAAGGTCGATCGTCTTGACCACGACGCTCTGCAGGGCGCCCAGGAGTGCCCAGGCGCGCACCCGCCGGCCGGGGTCCGGGTCCGACGAGGCCAGGCGGGTGTAGATCGCGTCCCGGAAGGCGCGGATGGCCTCGCCGGGGGACCCGGGCGGGGCGTCGTCGGCGCCGCTGATGTCCTCCATGATCAGGCGGACGATGGCCCGGTGCCGGACCGTGAAGGTCACCAGCGCCTCGACGAACTCGCGCTCGCCGTCGAAGCCGGTCTCGAACAGGGCCACGATGTCCTCGGCGGCGGGGGCGATCAGCTCGGCGGCCAGCCGGTCCTTCGGATGGAAGTGGTAGGCGACGGCGGTCTTCGTCAGCCCGACGGCCGAGGCGATGTCGGCCAGCGAGGTCGCGGCGTAGCCGCGCTCGGCGAAGAGCTGGCGGGCGGCCTCAAGAATCCGGCTACGCGTGTCGTAGCCGTGCTCAAGTGTGGTCATCGTCTCATTCCCGCACGGTCTAGAGCATTCCGGTATGTCCGCGCCTACGCTTTCATCGTAGGTTCTGTACGCCCGTACAGGACGGCGTTTCAGGCACATTTCAGACTTAATGGGGCGATTGCCGATGTCTGGCTTGCTGGGACGGCTGGGAAGCTGGTGCGCGAGGCACGGCAGGATCGTGCTGGCACTGTGGGTGACCGCCGCGGTGCTGCTGACCGCGGGGTCGGTCGTGTTCGCCGGTCCGGTGAGCAACAACGTGACCATACCCGGTACGGACGCGCAGCGGGCCCACGACCTGATGCGCGACGGCTTCGGCCCCGGCTACGACCCGGGGGGCACGGTCCAGATCGTGCTCTACTCCCCGGACGGCCCCCTCACCTCCCAGCGCCGGGTGCGCGCGGTCCACCGGGCGATGGACGGGATCCGCCGGGTCCCGCACGTGGCGGAGGTGCAGAGCCCCTACCGCGTCGGCGGCCTGGCGCCCAGCATGGAGATCGGCCTCATCACGGTCAGGCTCAAGGGCCACGACAACGGCAAGCTGGCCGAGACCACCCGCCGGCTCTCCGAGGCGGCCGAGCCCGTGCGTGCGCTCGGCGTGGAGGCGGTGCCCGCCGACGCGTCCACCCCGGCGGACAAGGAGATCAAGACCGGGACCAGCGAGATCATCGGCGTGGTCTGCGCGCTGCTGGTGCTGCTGTTCGCCTTCGGCACGCTGGTTGCCGCGATGATCCCGATCTTCGCGGCGCTGGTCAGCATCGCGACCGGCCTGGGGGTGATCAGCCTGCTCGGCCACGTCGTGGACGTCCCCAAGCAGGCCTCCATCATGGCGACGATGATCGGCCTCGGCGTCGGCATCGACTACGCGCTCTTCCTGCTCAGCAGGTACCGCAGGCTGCTGGCCGACGGGCTGCCGGTGCACGACGCGGTGCGCCGGACGGTCGCGAGTTCGGGCGGCGCGGTGGTGTTCGCCGGCGGCACGGTGATCATCGCGCTCAGCGCGCTGCTGCTCGGCGGCTTCCCTCTGCTGCAGACGCTCGGCTGGATCACCGGCATCTCGGTCGTCTGCGCGGTGCTCACCTCCATCACCCTCGTCCCCGCCCTGCTCGGCCTGCTCGGGCACCGGATCAACGCGCTGCGGCTGCCCTTCATGGGCCGGCGCAAGACGGCGGACGAGGCCTCGGGCTGGAGCGCCCTGGGGGCCTGGGTCGCGAAGCGGCCCTGGAGCGTGCTCGTGCTCAGCGTCGCCGTCCTCGCCGCGCTGACCGCGCCCGCCCTCGCGCTCAAGCTCGGCCCGCTGGACGACGGCTACGGTGACAGGGACACCGCGGCCCGCCGCTCCTACGAGCTCATGCAGGCCGGATTCGGGCCCGGGATCAACGGGCCGCTGGTCGTGGTCGCCTCCCTCGACGAGAAGGTCGTCGACCGCGACCCCGCGCCCGCCGTACTCCGGCTCCTGAAGGAGAAGGCCGGCGCGGTCGAGGGGGTGGCCCACGTCGGCGAGCCCGTGCTGAACGAGGGCGGCACCGCCGTGCTGGTCCAGGCCGTCACCGAGTACGCGCCCAGCGATACGCGGGCGCTGGAGGTGGTCGAGGACATGCGCGCGATCCGGGTGCCGGGAGCGCGGGTGCACGTGGGCGGCGAGGTGGCCGCCATGTCCGACGCGAGCGCCAGGATCGCCGACCGCACCCCGCTGGTCGTCGGCGTCGTGGTGCTGCTCAGCGCGTTGCTGCTGCTCCTGGCGTTCCGGTCGCCGGTGGTCGCCATCAAGGCCGCGCTGATGAACCTGGTCTCGCTCGGTGCCGCGTTCGGCGCGCTCTCGCTGGTCTTCTCCCTCGGCCTGGGCAGCGGGCTGGTCGGCATGGACCCGCCGGTGGGCGCGGACGACTCCTACCTGACCACGCTGTTCTTCACGGTGCCGATCGACAGCTACATCCCGCTGATGCTGTTCGCGGTGCTGTTCGGCCTGTCGATGGACTACGAGGTCTTCCTGCTCACCGCGGTACGGCAGGCGTATCTGAGGCACGGCGACAACCGCAGGGCGGTGGCCGAGGGGCTGGGCACGACCGGCCGGGTCATCACCTCCGCCGCCCTGATCATGGTCGCCGTCTTCGTCGCGTTCATCGCCTACCCCGATCCCATGGTCAAGATCTTCGGTGTCGGCCTGGCCGTGGCCGTGGCGGTGGACGCCACCGTCATCCGGGGCTTCCTGGTCCCGGCCACCATGGTCCTGCTCGGCAGGTTCAACTGGTGGTGCCCCGGGTGGCTGGACCGGATCCTGCCCAACCTCTCCATCGAGGGACACGAGGAGGAGTCCCCCGCCGGAGAGCCCCGCAAGGAGCTCGTCGTCGCCGGCCACGGCTGACCGTCAGTCGAAGACGATCACGCTGCGGGCCACCGCGCCCTCGCGGACGTGGCGGATCGCCTCGTTGACGTCCTCCAGCGGCACGCGCTCGCTGACCAGGCGGTCGAGGTCGAGACGGCCGCGCAGGTACTGCTCGGCGAGCATGGGCAGGTCGCGGAGCGGGGCGGCGTCGCCGCCCTGGGTGCCCATCAGGCGCCGGGAGGCGAACAGCAGGCCGGGCTCGATGGTGAGCGGCCGGCCCTGGGGCGGGCTGCCGACCATCACGGTCGTGCCGCCGGGCTGGGTGGAGGCGAAGGCGTCGCCGAGCACGCTGGGCACGCCGGTGACGTCGAAGGCGTAGTCCACGCCGCCCCGGACGATCTCGCCCACCTGCCGGGGCAGGTCGGTGGAGAGGATGGTGTGGGTGGCGCCGAACTCCCCGGCCAGCTTCAGCTTGGACTCGGCCACGTCGGCGCCGATGATGGTCGTGGCGCCGGCGAGCGCGGCGCCCTGGACCACGTTCAGCCCGACACCTCCGCAGCCGACCACCAGCACGCTGGAGCCCGGCGTCACCCCGGCCACGTTCAGCACCGCGCCGACCCCGGTGACCACCCCGCAGGCCAGCAGGCACATGGTGTCGAACGGCGCCCTCCGGTCGATCTTCACGCACATCGGCTCGTTGACCACGGCGTACTCGGCGAACGAGCCGATGCCGATCATCGTCTTGGCGTCGGCGCCGTCCACCTTGATCCGGGTGGTCCCGTCGCGCATCGTGCCCATGATCGCGGCCGTCCGGGCAGGCCCGCCGCACAGGTGGAACCGGCCGCCACCGCAGTTGCGGCAGCGCCCGCAGGCGCCGTTCATCGCGATGATCACGTGGTCGCCCGGCCTGACCCCGGTCACGCCCGCGCCCGTGCTCTCCACGATCCCCGCGCTCTCGTGGCCGAGGACGAAGGGGAGCTGCCGCACCACCGGGCTCTTGCCGTCCAGTGCCTTGATGTCCGAGCCGCACACCCCGGACGCCTTGATCCTGACGCGGACCTCGCCCGGCCCGGGATCGGCGATGTCGACCTCGCGGATCTCCAGCGCCGCCCCGAACTCGGTGAGTACGGCCGCACGCATCAACATCAGTCCGCTCCCGTCGCCGAGGACTCGTGCGCTCCGCACGCTAGCCGGGACCAGGATCATAAGCAAACATTTGCTTGGTTTCCGGCGGCGCCGCAACTGCCGGGCGGTGCTCCATTGACACTCCGGAAGTGCCAAATCTACGCTGGCGAAACCAAGCGAGCGCTAGGCCAAATTATGGGCCGGGTGCGAGCCGCGCGGCACGGCAGGGAGTGATCCATGAGACGGCAGGCAGTGCGACTCATCGGCCTGGTGAGCGCGGCGGCGCTCGTCGCCGGCTGCGCGGCCGCACAGAAGAACGGCACGGGCGCCCCCGGCGAGGCCGCGGGGGCCGCCGGGGTGACCGGTACGACGGTCACCGTGGGCGGCGTGCTCACCAAGACCAGCGCGAGCGGCTACTCGACCAAGGACGCCGAGATCGGGGCCAGGGCCCGGTTCCAGCGGGCGAACGAGGCAGGCGGCGTGCACGGCCGCAGGATCGAGTTCGCCGGGGCGGAGGACGACAACCAGGACGCCGCCAAGGGGGACGCGGCGGCCAAGAAACTGGTCCAGAGGGACAAGGTCTTCGCGCTGGTGCCGGTACACGCGCCCAACTTCGGCGGCGCGACCTTCCTGGAGCAGCAGGGCGTGCCGTGGTTCGGCTGGGCGACGGGCCCGCAGTGGTGCGGTACGGAGACCGGCTTCGGCTACAACGGCTGCCTCGCCCCCAAGCCGGGCGCGGGCTCGCAGACCTGGTGGGGCAACCAGATGGCCGAGCTGATCGGCGGGTCCGCGGGCAAGAGCGTCTACGTCCAGACGACCGACTCCAGCGGCAGCAAGTACGGCGGCAAGACCATCTCCCAGTCCTTCCAGGCGGCGGGCTTCACGCTGGCGGGCCTCAACTCCGGGCTGCCCGCCGCCGCCCCGCCGCCGGACTGGCTGCCCTACGTCAACAAGATCATGACCTCGGACGGCGGCGAGGCCCCGGACCTGGTGGTCTCGATCATCGCCGGCACCAAGTTCAACACCGGCCTGTACGCCGCGCTGAAGAAGGCCGGATACAAGGGCCTGCTGTCCGACGCGACCAGCTACGACGCGGCCATCCTCAAGGACCCGGCCACCGCCCGGGCACTCGAAGGCGTGATCGCGGCCCCCATGTTCGAGCCCTTCGAGTCCCAGGCCCCGGAGATCGCCCAGCTCAAGGCGGACGTGGAGAAGGCGGCGCCGGGCACCGCGCTGACCCAGCACCTGGCCATCGGCTACTGGGCCGCGGACATCTTCCTCAAGGTGCTGGAACAGACGGGCAGGGACCTGACCAGGGAGAGGTTCCTGGCCACCGCCAACGGCTCGTTCACCTACGAGAACGCCGGATTCGGCAGGATCCAGTACCCCAAGGACCACACCGAACCCAACGGCTGCGGCGCCCTGGTCAAGCTTGAGGGCGGCGCGTTCAAGGTCGCCAAGAACATGAAGTGCTTCGACAACGTCCCGCTGAAATAGCGGCCGGAACTTGCCGCTCGCGAGTCTGGCGGGCCACGTGAGCGGCGGGACAGGGGCGGCCGGGGTGTCCGCGAGGACATCCCGGCGCCCAGGTCGGCTCCCGCGGGAGGAGGGCGGGAACGCGGGCCCTCGCCACGAGAAGGCAGAGAACAGGCGCGAAATCTTGGGGTGAAGGCCCTTATGTCGGAGCTTTTCGGTTATATCGTCAGCGGCCTCGTCACCGGCGCCGTGTTCGCGGTCATGGCCTCCGGGCTGACCCTGTCCTACTCGGCCACGGGCGTGTTCAACTTCGCCCACGGCGCCGTCGGCTTCCTGGCCGCGCTGCTGTTCTTCGAACTCAACGCCGGGCTGGGGCTGCCCGCCTGGGCGGCCGGGCTGGTCGCGGTGGGCCTCTTCTCGCCGCTGCTCGGATACGTGCTGCACAGGGCCATGTTCCGCGGCCTGGCCCAGGCGGGGGAGACCGCGCAGATCGTCGGGACCATCGGCCTGACCATCGCGCTGCCCGCGCTCGGGCTCTGGATCGTGGACCTGACCGCCGAGCCGTTCGGGCTGCCGCGCGCCGACGCCACCTCCCTGCCGCACGGCCTCGGCCCCTACCCGGCGGTCACCTTCACCTTCGGCGGCGTCCACCTCGACTCCGACCAGCTCATCACCTTCGCCTTCGCGGTGCTGGCCGCCGCGGGGCTGTGGGCCTTCATGCGGCACACGCCGTACGGCCTGCGGATGCGCGCCTCGGTGGACCGCCGCAGGCTGGCCACCCTGCGCGGGATCGACGCCGACGCCTCCTCGGCCATGGCCTGGACGCTCGGCTCGGCGCTCGCCGGGCTCGCCGGGGTGCTGGCGGTCTCCACCCTGGGCCTGGACTCCACGGCGTTCACCGTGATGCTGTTCGTCTCGGCGACGGCCGCGGTGTTCGGCCGGTTGCGGTCGATCCCGTGGACGTTCGCGGCCGGCCTCGGGCTCGGCGTGGTGCAGAACCTGGTCGCCGGATACGCCGACTTCGCCGAGGACGTCACCGGGCTGCGCACCGCCGTCCCGGTGATCCTGCTGTTCGTGGGGCTGATCCTGCTCAACCGGTCCAGGGAGCGGGTCGCCGGGTCCGCCGCCGAGGACGCGCCGCCGCCCGATTACCTGGCCGACCTGCCGATGTGGCGGCGGCGCCTGCCATGGGCGCTCGGCCTGGCGGCCCTGCTCGCGTGGACCCTCACCCGGTCCGCCGACGACTTCTACGTGAGCGTGGTGGCCCAGGGGCTGGTCCTCGGGCTGATCTTCTGCTCGTTCGTGGTCGTCACCGGCATCGGCGGCATGGTCAACCTCGCGCAGGCGTCCTTCGCCTCGATGGCCGCCCTCACCTGTGGCTGGGCGTTCTCCTCCGGGCTGCCGTTGCCGGTGGCGATCCTGCTCGGCGTCCTGGGGGCGACCGCGGTGGGCGTGCTCGTCGCGCTGCCCGCGCTGCGGCTGGGCGGGCGGATCCTGACCCTGGCGACACTCGCCCTCGCCCTCCTCGCCGACCAGGTGCTGTTCCAGATCGACGCGTTCAGCAACGGCACGATCGGCTGGCCGCTGCCCGCGATCGGTCTGGGCTTCACCGACACCACCGACCCCCGGGTCCGGGTCGTGCTGCTGCTGGCCCTGATCGGGCTGGTCGGCCTGCTGGTGCGCAACCTGGAACGCTCGGCCTCCGGCCGGGCCGTCCTGGCCGTCCGCTCGGCTCCCGCCGCCGCGACCACCTCGGGCATCTCGGCCCCCCGCACCAAGATCATGCTGTTCGCGCTGGCATCCGGGATCGCCGGGCTGGGCGGCGTGCTGTTCGCGACCTTCAAGGGCTCGGTCACCGCCACCGACCTGCCCGCCTTCGCCGGCTTCGTCTGGCTGGCAGTGGTGGTCCTGCAGGGCGTCCGGCGGATCGGCGGCGCCGTGCTCGGCGGGTTGATCGCCGCGGTCTTCCCCGAACTGCTGTCCGGATGGCACATCTCGGCCCACGTCGGCGCCATCCTGTTCGGCCTCGGCGGCATGATCCTGGCCAGGCATCCGGACGGCGTGCTCGCCCAGATGGCCGAGAGCCGCCACCGCCGGCGCGCGGGCAGGCAGCGGCGCGAGGGGGCAGCCGCCATCCAGCGCGAGGCCTCGGCGGTCGCCGCACCCGTGACGGCCGCCGCTGCGGATCCCCGCCCGGAGGAGGGCCGGCCCGTGCCGGAGGCGCTGTTCCGGCTGGAGAACGTGGTGGCGGGATACGGCGACGTCACGGTGCTGCGGGGCGTGGACCTCGCGGTCCGGCCGGGCGAGGTGGTCGCGCTGCTCGGGGCGAACGGCGCGGGCAAGTCGACGACCTGCGCGGTGGCCGCCGGGGACCTGCCGGTGACGGCCGGCCGGGTGATCCTGGACGGGGTGGACGTCACCTCCTGGCCCGCGCACCGTCGCGCCGGGGCGGGCGTGCTGCTCGCCCCGGAGGGGCGCGGGGTGTTCCCGGGGCTGACCGTGGACGAGAACCTGCGCACCTGGCTCGCCGACCCCGGTCCCGTCTACGAGCGGATGCCCCAGCTCGCCCGTCGCAGGGGTATCGCGGCCGGCGCGCTGTCGGGCGGCGAGCAGCAGCTGCTCACGCTCGCTCCGGCGCTGGTCAGGCCGCCCCGGGTGCTGATCGCCGACGAGCCATCGCTCGGGCTGGCACCGCTCGTCGCGGAGCAGGTGTTCGAGGTCTTCGCCGAGCTCCGGGCGCGCGGTGTCGCGCTGCTCCTGGTGGAGGAGAAGGCCACCTCGGCCCTGCGACTCGCCGACACGGTCGTGTTCATGCGTCTGGGCCGGGCCACCTGGACCGGTCCCCGCGCGGAGGTGGACGGCGCCCGGCTCGCCGCCGCCTACCTGGGGGTCTCGTGAGGGTGAGGGGCGAGCGATGAGCGCAGCGTTGGCCGTCGAGGCCGTGTCGGTATCCTTCGGGGGCGTCCACGCGCTCACCGACGTCTCATTCGAGGTACCGGAAGGCCAGGTCTGCGGGGTGATCGGGCCCAACGGCGCGGGCAAGACCACGCTGTTCGACGTGATCTCCGGACTCCGCCGGCCGACCTCGGGCTCCGTCTCGGTGGCGGGCCGCGACACCACGGGCGTCCCGGCGGTACGGCGGGCACGCGACGGGCTGCGCCGTACCTTCCAGCGCACCCAGGTGTTCGGCCGGCTGACCGTGGCCGACAACGTGCTGGCCGCGATCGAGTGGCGGGGAGGGGGCGGGGGCCTTCCGGCCGACCTGGCCGGCGGACGGGCCCGCCGGAGGCTGGAGCGGGAACGCCGGGAACGCGTGGACGAGGTGCTCGCGCTGTGCGGGCTGACCGAGCTGCGCGACGCCTACGCGGCGGCCCTCCCCGTCGGCCGTCGCCGTCTCGTCGAGCTGGCCCGCGCCCTCGCCGACACCCCCTCGCTGCTCCTGCTCGACGAGCCGACCTCCGGCCTCGACGCCGACCAGGCCGCCCGCCTGGAGGAGATCATCAGGGCGCTGGACACCACGGTCCTGCTGGTCGAACACGACATGGGCTTCGTCATGAACGTCTGCGACCGCCTCGTCGTCCTCGACCTCGGCAAGGTCATCGCCTCGGGGCCGCCCGCCGAGATCGGCGACGACCCCGTGGTCCGCGCCGCCTACCTCGGGTGACCGCGAGGACAGAGGCAGGCGGCTCCGAATCCTCGCCGATTTAGCAGGAAAGTAGCGGATACATGGCACTTGCGGCTGTTCCGCTCCACTCTGCCGCTACACCATGTCTGCGGATGCAACCGGCGGATTGATAACGTTCCATGGCGAGTCGCTGCGAGACATGCCGCGATGAGTCGATATAGCATTTTCACAGTTCAGGGCGCACGTCATTCCCCCGAAAAGGCCGGAAGTCTCCCTTTTTGGCCATTCAAACCATGTGCATCTATTGGGGATTTCATGCGACGTCTCTTGTGTCTGACCACCACCGGGCTCTTCCTTCTCGGCGGCACCGCGTCCGCGGCCGCCCAGCCACAGCCTTCCGGGTCAGATCGGTCCATGGTCAAGCCGATTCCATCCCAGGCACAGGTGGACCCGCCGCCGGACCGGACGGGTCCGCCGAGGCCCGTCCCGCCGAGGCCCGTTCCACCTCCGGTCCCGCCGTGGATCCACTCGGGTCCGCCCATCCCGCCGCAACCCATCCCGCCGAGGCCCGTTCCGCCGCGACCCATCCCGCTTCCGCCGTGGGCCTACCCCCGCCCGCCCATTCCGCCGGGGTCGGGGCCGGTGGCGTGGCCCATCCCGCCGCGCCCCTACCCGGTCTACCCCGGGTATCCCGGCTATCCGAGCTACCCCAGCTACCCGGTCGTGCAGGACATGCTGAAAGATCTCCTGCTGACCGTCGAGAAGCTGCGGGACCCGCGCTACACGTCACGGAGCGTCCAGCTCGGGTGTGCTCCGGTGTCCGGCACGCATCCTGACGCGGGTGGGGCGTGTGCCGTGCTGACGCCGGCGTATGGCGACCCCGCCGGGATCGCGCCGGCGCCATGGGGGATCTGCGCCCAGGTGCAGGACCCGGTCAGGGCCACCGCGACCGGCATCTGGAACGGCCGGTACATCCGGTTCGAGCACACCTACAGCAACCCCTGCACGATGCGCCGCGCGACCGGCCCGGTCTTCTCCTTCTAGACCCTTTCCGCGGGCCTCCGGGCGGCTCACCCCGCTCGATCTCGGCTCCCCGGCGCTCCGAGCGCCGGGGAGCCTGCTGATCGGTGGTGGAGGAAGCGCGGACGGCCCCGCCGGGTACTGGCCGGGCAGTGGTGAGCAGGGTGACCGGTGAACCGGTCGCCGGCGGACCGGCGCGTCGCGTGACGGGCCGGGACCGTGCCGCCGTGGCAGAGCGTCCGGCGCGGTGCCCCGGCCCCGGCGGGCCGTTGTTCGACTTGAAGGTGAGGCCGAGCGCGCATATACGTCCTGATCCTGCTTTGAATCCCGACAGAAAGGGCTAAGTGGCCTAAGGAGTAGTGAAGGTTTAATTTGCATGGCGTTTATTTGCTTTTTTGGGGCTACATCAACGGGTGGAATCCGGCTCTCCGACGGTAATTTCTGGCTGATCGCCACCGCGGCGTGACTGATCGGGATCTTCCGATACCAAGAACGTCAGGGGAAATTAAGTGCTTCGTTGGAGAAACAGATGGACGTCAAGTCGCATCTCCCGAAAGCGTGTCGGAGCCCTGGCCGTAGCGGCCATGGCCGGTGTCCTTCTCGCCTCGTCCAATCAGGCTCTAGCCGACGCCACCACCGGGCAGGCGGAAACGACTGCCTCCCCGTCCGGGGCCGGCGGTGTGGGCCCGCTTCCCGCTTCCTCCACGTACTCCGTCGGGAAGGCCGCTATCGGCGCGTGCAACCACTCCTCCAAGTGCCGGCGAAGCCACTGCAGGCACGGGGGCCACTGCGGATGCTGGAGAAGCCACTGCGAATGCCGCAGTAGCCACTGCGAATGCCGGAGAGGCTGCCGTGGTCCCCGTGGCTTCACGGGTAAGCACGGCAGGGACGGCCAGCGGGGACCCGCGGGCCCGCCCGGCCCCGCCGGTCCTCCGGGCCCCGCCGGTCCTCCCGGTCCCGCGGGTGCCGACGGAGTTGACGGCGCCAACGGGCTGATCGGTCCTGCCGGTCCTGCCGGTCCTGCCGGTCCTGCGGGTCCTGCGGGTGCCGATGGGCTGATGGGGCCTGTCGGTCCCATGGGTCCTGCCGGTTCTCGGGGTCCTGCGGGCGCCGACGGACTGATGGGTCCTGCCGGTCCTGCGGGCGCCAATGGACTGATGGGTCCTGCCGGTCCTGCGGGTGCCGATGGGCTGATGGGGCCTGTCGGTCCCATGGGTCCTGCCGGTTCTCGGGGTCCTGCGGGCGCCGACGGACTGATGGGGCCTGCCGGCCCTCAGGGGCCCGCGGGTGCCGATGGGCTGGACGGTCCGCCCGGAGCCGATGGACTCGCCGGTCCTGCCGGTCCTGTGGGGCCTGCCGGTCCTCAAGGTCCTGAGGGTCCTCTCAATCTCACCTCTTCGACCTCTGTCCCCGGTCCTGAGGTCGCCGATGAGCTGGACGGTCCGCCCGGTGCCGAGGGACCCGCCGGTCCGCAGGGTCCCGCCGGTCCTGTGGGTCCCGCCGGTCCTCGGGGTCCTGCCGGTCCCGCCGGTCCGCAGGGTCCTGCCGGTCCGCAGGGTTCCGCCGGTTCCGTCTTCAGCGGTCCTGTGAGCCCTGTCGGTCCGTACGGGCTTGTCGGCCCCGTCGGTCTGATCAATCTCTTCGGCGCCGTGGGTTCCTACGGGACCTACGGGGCCCAGGCGTCCTGCTGCACAGGCGCGGCCCCGGTGTGCTGACCGGTGCTGTGGCCCCTGCGGTCCTCTCGGATCGCAGGGGCCCGGCCCTCCGGGGATCCCGCAGGACGGCTCCGCCCTCTTCCGGGATGAAGATGCTCATGCGAAACCGGCGAGGTTTTTCGGGCATGCAGTAGATTCGCTAAATGTGCCCCGAATAGGGGTGGGATGTTGATCTAGTCCCACGGGTGACTCCGCCTGAAATCCGGCCTGTCGTCACGTCGCCCGGACAGGCGGCCGGAGCTTTCCCCGTCTCCCGGCCGGGAGCATCGCAGCACATCAGCGGAGATTCCCGCTGAACTCCCAGTCGCTTCCAAGTCCTCCTCAAGTCGTCCCCGGCATGCTCTCGCCTCGGGAAGCGAGTTTTGGGGAGAGAACGCAAATGTGGGCACGATTCACCGCCGTGACCGGCCTGGTGCTGGCCGGTGTGCTGGCCCTGCCTGGTGTCGCCATGGCAAAGCCGAAAGATCTGGATATTCCAGTAGGAACATGGCTGGCGGCCAGGACGCATCCGGCCGTGCAGCTGACCTCGGTGTCCTACACGGCCGACGTGGCCGTGCCGACTCCGGTGGCGAACCTGGAGGCGATCAGAGGGCTGACCCAGCAGGGGGTCGCCGCGGTCCAGTCGGGCAAGATCTCGTCGGACGAGAACAGCATCTACCGGTGGGTCGTCCAGCAGATGGCCAAGGAGCCGGGGCGCTACTTCTCGCCGGGGGCGCCGGAGCGGGTCGTGGAGGCGACGGCCGGCGGCCTGTGCACGGGCTGGTGGGTCACGCCGGACGGTTACATGGTGACGGCGGCCCACTGCGTCGGCCAGGAGGAGAGCGAGCTGGCGCAGACCTTCGCCACCCAGGCCCTCACGAAGATCAACGAGAAGGACGCCGCCGACCTGGTTGCCAGCCTCGGTGACATCGCCTCCGACGACGAGATCGTCCGGACGGCCGCAAAGATCTTCCAGGTCTGGAACGCGGACAACATCAAGATCCGCAACGTCCAGAGCTCCCTGTCCCTGCTGCAGAGCCTTCCCGGCGGCGGCGTCGACAAGACCGCCAAGGCGGTACCGATCGAGCTGGTGGCCAAGGGGACGGTCTACCCGGGCAAGGATGTCGCGATCCTCAAGGCCAACGGGCAGAACAACCTGCCGACCGTCCCGCTGGGCCAGGACTCGGACGTGCGGGTGGGCGACACCCTCTACATCAGCGGGTTCCCCGGCACGGTGACGCAGACCTCGATCTTCAACATCGAGTCCAAGCTCGACCCGGCCTTCACCGAGGGCCCCTACAACGCCAGCCGTCAGACCCCCGAGGGCGTGCCGTACATCCAGACCCAGGCCCCGTCCTACCCGGGCAACTCGGGTGGTCCGGTGTTCAGCAAGGACGGCAACGTCATCGGCATCCTGGTCGGTGGCCTGATCCAGCAGGACGGCGGCTCCACCGAGGGGGAGAGCTTCGTGCTGCCGGTCAGCATCGTCAGGGAGAAGCTGAACGAGAAGAACATCAAGTCGGCCGAGTCGGTGACGACGAAGGCCTACAACGAGGCGCTCGACCTGTTCTTCAAGAACCACTACTCCGACGCGCTGCCCAAGTTCCGTGAGGTCCAGGCGCTGCAGCCGAACCACCCGTACGTCGCCAAGTACATCACCGACTCCCAGCAGGCCATCACCGCCGGCAAGGACGAGAGCTCCTCGTCGATCCTGCCGTGGGTGCTGTGGGGCGGCGGAGGCCTGCTCGTCCTGTTCGTGCTCGGCACGCTGGGCGCGGTGCTCAGAGGCAAGCAGCGGTCGAAGGTCCCGCCGTCCTCCTTCCCGCCCGTGCCGTACGGCGCGCAGCCCGGCTACCTGCCGCCGGGACAGGGCCAGTACGGCCACCCGGCCCAGCACGGCCAGCCGTACGGCGTGCCGCAGCAGCAGCCCTACCCGCAGCGGCCGCCCTATCCGCTCCCGGCCGCACCCGAGGACACCCGGGCGGTCCACCCGCAGTCGCCGTACGGGGCGCCGCAGCAGAAGCCCGGCCCCGGGGCGAACACCCGGATCGCCGGACTGGAGGCGGAGCTGGAACAGCTGCGTCGCAACATGGGGCAGCGCCCGCCCGACCAGCGCTGACCCGCCGCCGCGGGCCCGCGAGGGCCCGTCCGGGCCTGTCCGGCCCACCGGGGCCCGGAGCGGATCCACCGCTCCGGGCCCCGTCCCGTGCGGCCCGTCCCTGTACGGCTACCCAAGCGTGCGCTAGTTTGGTTGGGTGGATCTGGACTTCACGCGGGCGGAGCAGGACTTCCGGGCCGAGGTGCGCGACTGGCTGGCCGGGCACGTTCCCGGCGTCCCGCTGCCCTCCATGGACACCCGGGACGGATTCGAGGCACATCGCGAGTGGGAGCGCCTGCTCGCCGGGGAACGGCTGTCGGTGGTCTCCTGGCCCGTCGAGTACGGCGGGCGGGGCGCGAGCCTCGTCGAGTGGCTGATCTTCGAGGAGGAGTACTGGGCGGCGGGCGCCCCCGGCCGGGTCAGCCAGAACGGCATCTTCCTCCTGGCCCCCACCCTCTTCTCCCACGGTACGGCCGAGCAGCGGGAACGGTTCCTGCCCGGCATGGCCAGGGCCGACGACGTCTGGGCCCAGGCATGGTCGGAGCCGGAGGCGGGCAGCGACCTCGCCGCCCTCACCTCCCGCGCCGAGCGGGTCGAGGGTGGCTGGCGGCTCCACGGGCAGAAGACGTGGAGCTCCCGGGCCTCCTACGCGGACTGGGGCTTCGGGCTGTTCCGCACCGACCCCGCCTCGGCCCGGCACCGGGGGCTGACCTACTTCATGTTCCCCCTGGCCGGCGTCACCGTCCGGCCCATAACCCAGCTCGACGGCGAGCACGGGTTCGCCGAACTCTTCTTCGACGGCCTCTTCGTCCCCGACGACCTGGTGCTCGGCGCCGCCGGTGAGGGCTGGCGGATCGCGATGGCCACCACCTCCTCCGAACGCGGCCTCACCCTGCGCAGCCCCGGCCGGTTCCTCGCGACGGCCGACAGGCTGGTCCGGCTGGCCCGCTCGACCGGCGCCGACCCCGTCCTCGCCGACCAGGTGGCCCGGGCCTGGCTGGACGCCGAGTCCTACCGGCTGCACACCTTCGGCACCGCCCGCAGGCTGGCGGCGGGGGAGGAGATCGGCTCCGCGTCCAGCATGGGCAAGGTGTTCTGGTCCGAACTCGACGTGCGCATGCACGCCCTCGCCCTCCGGCTGCTCGGCGAACGCGGCCTGCTGGACGGCGGGGCCCCCGACGCCGAGGAGGGGGGCCGCTGGCTGGACGGCTACCTTTTCTCCCTCGCCGGTCCGATCTACGCGGGCACCAACGAGATCCAGCGGAACATCATCGCCGAACGCGTCCTGGGGCTGCCCCGATGAACTTCGCATTCACCGACGACCAGCTCGCCCTCGCGGCGGCCGTCCGGCAGGTGCTCGCGGCCCACTGCCCGGCGGAGGCGGTACGGAACGGACGGACCCCCGCCTGGTCCCAGCTCGCCGAGATCGGGCTGTTCGGGCTGCTGGTACCCCAGGAGCACGACGGCCTCGGGCTGGGACTCGTCGACGCGGTCCTCCCGTTCGAGGAGACCGGGCGGGCCGCGCTGCCCGGTCCGGTGGCCGAGACCGCCGTGGCCGCCCCGCTGCTGCTGGCCGGCGATCCGGCGCTGGGCAAGCTCGCCGCGGGCTCGCTGCGGGTGAGCGTGCGGATCGGCGACCAGGTCTACTCGCCCGACGCCGACCTGGCCGACCTGCTGATCGTCGAGCGCGAGGGCGTGCCGTACGCCGTCCGGCCCGAGGCGGCACGGCTGACGCCGCAGTCCGGGGTGGACCGGACGAGGCCGCTGTTCGGGGTGGAGTTCGGTGACGCCACCCGGCTCCGGACCGGGATCGTCCCGGCCGTCCGCGCGGTGACGGTCGCGGTGGCCGCCCAGCTCGTCGGGGCGGCCAGGCACCTGCTGGACACGACCGTCGGCTATGCGCGGACCCGCAGGCAGTTCGGCGCGCCGATCGGGTCGTTCCAGGCGGTCAAGCACCAGCTCGCCGAGGTCGCCATCGCGGTCGAGTTCGCCGCGCCCCTGGTCTACGCCGCGGCTCTGGCCGTGGACCGGGACCTGCCCAGCGTGGACCGGGACGTCAGCGCGGCCAAGGCCGCGGCGGGCGAGGCCGCCGAGCTGGCCGCCGGGACCGCCCTCCAGGTGCACGGCGCGATCGGCTACACCGGCGAGCTCGATCTGGGCCTCTGGCTGGCCCGGGTGTGGTCGCTCTCGGCCGCCTACGGCGACCCGGGCCTGCACCGCGCACGGTTGAGAACCGCGATCCTCGGAGCCCCGGAGATGCGGCGATGGCCGTGATCCGCGGGTGCCGGAGCCGGGGCGTGCCGCCGGCGGCCGAGCGGGGTGGCCGCCGGGGTGTCCGGGGTGAGGAGACGGCTGTGATCCGTGTGTGCCGGGGCCGGGTGGCGGGAGGCCGGCGATGAGGTTCGGCGTCCCTCTCGGACTGGTCCATCCGGACGCCTGGCGGGACGTCGCGGTCGCGGCGGACGAGCTCGGGTTCGAGTCGGTCTGGCTGCCCGAGCATCTGGTCTTCGCCACCGACCTGTCGCTGGCGCGTTACCCGGGAACCGACAGGCCCGGCATCTCACCGGCCACCCCGCTGTTCGACGCCCCCGCCTACCTCTGCTGGCTGGCCGGGCTGACCTCACGGGTACGGCTGGGCACCGCGGTGCACCTCTACGCCCTGCGGCACCCCTTCGTCTCCGCGCGGGCCTTCGCCACCCTGGACCGGGTGTCCGGGGGCCGGGCGATCTGCGGGGTCGGCGCCGGGTGGTACGAGGGGGAGTGGCTGGCGGCCGGGGTGGACTTCGGCACCCGGGGGCCCCGGCTGGACGAGGCGATCGAGGTGACCCGGCGGCTCTGGTCCGAGCCGGTCGTCGCGCACGAGGGGCGTTTCTACGGTTTTCCCGAAGTCGCCTTCGAACCCAAGCCCGTCCAGGACCGGCTGCCCATCCTGGCCGGAGGCGAGTCGGGCGCGGCCCTGCGGCGGGCCGCCCGGCTCTGCGACGGCTGGATCAGCATGCCGCACTCCCCGGACACGATCCGCCCCCAGCTCGACAGGCTCGCCGCGCTCCGCGACGACCGCCCCTTCTCGGTCACCGCGCACGCCTACGAACTCGCCGGTCCTGCCGAGATCTCCCGCTGGGAGGGGCTCGGCGTGGACCGCATGATCGTCCGTCCCTGGCGCCGCAGCCGCGACGCCGTCGCCGGCCTCGCGGCCTTCGCCGCCGACTGCCTTTAACGGCGGTTGTCCTCAGCGGCGGCCGGCTTCAGCGGTGGCCGGTCTCGGCGCCGGCTGCGTCCGGAGCCGCCCGTCCCCGGGCGGGCGCCCGCGTGGACGGGCGCTGCCGCCCCCTCTGATCGGCATCCTCGTCCCTCCCGGGCCGGCCCTCCCGTCCTCGTGGACGGGCGCTCTCGCTGCCTCAGGGCAGGCATCCTCGTCCCTCCCGGGCCGGGCTCCCGCCTCCTCAGGCCGGCACCCTCGCCCGGCGGCGGCCCCGGTAGCCGCTGTGGACCAGGACGTCGGACGGCTCGGCGGCGAGTGGCCCGGTCGGGATGGTCGTGCTGACCACGGGCTCGGACCGGCGATGGCGCCGGCCGCGTAGCGGGGCGTCCTGGACGAAGGTCGAGGACTCGACGACCGGGCGCTCGCGGAGGCGGCGCCTGCCCTGGTAGGGGGCCTGAGGGCCGTCGTGGCGCCGGTTGGCCGGGCCGGTTCCCTGGGCGCGGGCCGGGCCGGGCGGGCCGGGCCGGCCGGCGTGGGTGAGGCCTGGCCGGAGGCTCTCCCCGGGCCGGAAGAGATCGTCCAGGCCGCTCTGCGCGTCGCGGGCGAGACTGGCCCGGATGGCCTCCTCGGCGCGGGCCAGGCTCGCCTGCTCGGCGAGGGTGAGGTTGGCCAGTCCGGCCTCCCCGATGAGGTCGGCCAGTCCGGCCTCCCCGACGCGGGTGAGGGGCCCGGTCTGCTCGACCTGTGTGAGAGGCCCGGTCTGCTCGGCGGGGATGAGAGGCCCGGTCTGCTCGGCGGGGATGAGAGGGCCGGTCTGCTCGGCGGGGATGAGTGGCCCGCTCTCCCTGACGTGGCCGAGCGGGGTCGTGACCGAGGGGAAGTCGGCCGTCGCGGCGGCTGGGAGCGTGGTCTCGGGGACGGCCTCCGGGGTGATCCGGAGCTCCTCGGCCAGGACGGGCGTGCCCTTGGTGATCCGGCGGCGGCCGGGGGCGCGGCGGCGGCCCGGGGTCCGGCGGGGCGGGCGGACGGGCGCGCTGTCGCCCGCGGCGAACGCGAGCCGTGTCCTCGACTGCCGGGCCTTGGCGTGGGCGATGATCGCGACCGCGGCGAGCAGGACCGGCGCGAGCACGGCGGGCGTGCCGAGCTGGGGAGTCTGCGGCATGAGGCCGCTGCTGAGCGCGGTCGGGGTGGTCGCGAGCGCGTTGGTGTCCGCGGTGGCGGGTTTGGCGTGCTTGCCGGTCGTGGTGGTACGGCCTGCGGAGATCTGGGGATCGACGGCGGTCGCGCCGGTCCTCGGGGTGGCCTCGCCGGTCTTCGGGTTGGTCTTCGGGGTGGTCCGCGGGGCCGTCTCGGCGGCCTTCGTCTCCCGGGCGGAGGATTTGGCGGGCGACTTGGCGGCGGTCTTGGCGTGCTTGGGGCCGGGCTCCGCCGTGGCCGCCGGGGTCTCGGCCTCCCGGCCGAGGTCGGGCGGGGGGACCATCGCGAGCAGGTTGGGCCCGGGGGTGAGCGCCACCGAGTTGTCCGCCCGGGCGTCGGCGGTGACGACCGTCTGCTTCTGGGAGGCCTCCCTGTCCAGCCGGGCCTTGATCTTCTCCGGATACCCGTAGCCGACGACCTTGCCGGTGTCGCGTTCCTTGCGCTTGGCGACGCCCCCGTCGATGTTCCCCTCGATCGTGTGGATCGTCCTGCCCGTCACCTTGGTGACGATCCCCACGTGGTCGATGTTGTCGATCTTCTTCGAGCCGCTCCAGTCGAAGAAGACGATGGCGCCGGGCTTGGGAGTGGTGCCCCAGGCGTCCTGCTCCTTGAACCACTCGGCGTGGTAGACGGTGTAGGCGAACTGGCCGACCCAGTCCTCGTAGCCGAGCTTCTTGGCCGCCCAGGACAGGTACATGTCACACCAGGGAGCCGCCGTGTAGTCGGCGTCGAACTCGACGTTGTCGCCGTACCAGTGGCCGAACTTGGTGTAACCGCCGCTCTTCTCGGAGTATCCGAGTTCGCTCTCCAGCAGCTTGATGAACTTCTGCATCTCAGGGGTCATAGAAAGCTTAGGGGGACCCCCGGTGGCCGTGAAGCATGGTCGCGCCGCCCTCGCAACCCGGCTACCGGGAGACGGGTTGAGCGATGGCGCGTTCACGCGGACCGATCCGGAGGGACGATCGGGACGCGTGTGGCGGCACCATTGGTCAGTTGTCTTCCGTGACCAGGGAGGCTACCCGGATGGAGCGGAAGGTCAAGACAGGCTAAAGCGCACACCAAGGGGTCGGGGCCTCGCTGGGGTGACAAATGCCGACGTCAGAGGCGTTTTCGGGATTTTTACGCATTAAACCGGTCAAACAAAAAGATCTACCCTCCGGCGGCGTGGCGGGCCTTCCGGGTGGCCGAATGCGATTCGGTAGAACGTGTTCTAAAGTAGGGGCATGACGACCGATCTCGCCTCCACCGAGGACGCCGACGCCCTCCTCGCCGCGCTGGCCGTACTGACCAGGCAGGCCCGTGAACTGGTCGACGCGGTCGTGCTCACCGATGTCCCGGAGAGCGAGATCGCCGCCGTCACCGCCGAGCTGGGCGTTCTCACCGAGCGCCTGCGCGCCCGCAGGCGGACCTCCCCCCAGCCCTTCGAGATCGGCCCCGACGGCGTGCCCCGCCACGCCGGCAACGCCGTCACCGGCTCGGCCAACCCGCACGCCCTCCCGCTGGTCGTCCAGACCACCCCGGAGAGGACGGCCCGTGCCGAGCTGACCTTCCGCCCCACGCACGAGGGACCACCCGCCTCGGTCCACGGCGGGATCAGCGCCATGATCCTCGACCACATGCTGGGACACGCGGTCGCGGTGGCCGGCGTCGCCGGGATGACCGGCACCCTGACCGTGCGCTACCTGCGCCGGGTCCCCTACGGCGAGCCGCTGGTGGCGACCGCCGAATACACCCGCTCCGAAGGCCGCAAGTCCTGGTCCGAGGGGCGGATCGCCCTTCCCGACGGCACCCCCCTGGTCGAGGCCACCGGCCTGTTCGTCACCCCCCGGCAATGGGTGGAGAACCCGTTGCCGGGGTGATCCTGTCCGGCGGGAGCCCGACGGCGGGGCTCAGTAGCCCGCGCCGGTGAGCATGCCGCCGTCCACCGTGAACTCGCTGCCGGTGCAGTAGCTCGCCCGGTCGGAGGCGAGGAAGGCCACCACGTTGGAGACCTCGACCGGCTTGGCGAAGCGCTTGATGACCATGGACTTCAGGAACGCCTCGCCGTCCACCTCGGCGGCGATCTCCGGGTCCATCACCATGGAGGTGTTGATGGCGCCGGGGTGGACGGAGTTCACCCGGATCTTGAAGCGGGCCAGCTCGCGGGCCGCCGCCTTGGTCACGCCGCGCACCCCGAACTTGGAGGCGGCGTAGGCGGACATGCCCTCGGCGCCGATGAAGCCCTCGACCGAGGAGATGTTCACGATCGAGCCCCGGCCGGCGGCCTTCATCGGCTCGATCACCGACTTGACACCGAGCCAGGTGCCCTTGAGGTTCACGTCGAGGACCCGGCTGTACTCGTCCAGCGTCATGTCGGCGATCCGACGGAATTTCAGTATCCCGGCATTGTTGACCAGGATGTCGAGCTTGCCGTACGTCTCGACGGTGGTGCTCACCGCCCGCCGCCAGTCCTCCGGCTCCGTCACGTCCTGATGGACGAACAGCGCCCCGGTGGCCTCCGCGAGCGCCTTGCCCTCGTCGTCGAGCACGTCGCCGAAGACGACCCGGGCGCCCTCTTCGAGGAAGAGCCGCACGTGGGCCTCGCCCATGCCCCGGGCCCCACCGGTGATCAGTGCGACCTTGCCGTCCAGCAGACCCATCTCAAGCTCCTCGCGTGAAACGTTTGGCGGCGGCGACGGCCACGGCGGCCGCCTCCATCGAACGGTAGACGGGGATCCCGGCACCGGCCGCGATCGCGCGGACCCCGTCCTCGACCCCGGGTGGCGCGCACTCGCCGTTCCTGGTGACCAGCGTGATCCTGACCTCGGGCAGGTCCTCCTGGGCGCGGGCGAGGCTGCGGGCGCAGGCGTACAGCGGCTCGGCCGAACTGCCGTAGGTGAAGAAGCTCTGCACGTTCACGTGGGCGACGACGTCCGGGTACGGCCGCCGCGCCACGATCGCCGCGATGGCCTCCCGGGCCAGCTCGGGGCGGCCACGCGGCCCCACCGGGATCTCCAGCGGGTTGGCCAGGGAGCTGCCCACCCCGATCCCGAGCGCCTTCAGCCCGTCCTCCGCCTCCTCCGGCAACGCGTCGAGCGAGAGCCCGGCGGCGTCGAACACGTCGGCCGCCAGGACGCTCGCCCCGCCGCTCGGCCCGATCACCAGCAGCGCGGGATCCCCGCCCGGGTCCCCGTCCGCGGGGTCGGTGCGGAGGGCGCTCAGGCGGCGGGCGTGGGACTGGAAGAAGGACAGGACGCCGATCAGGTCGTCCTGACCGGTGACCAGGGCGGCGCCGGACTGCTCGGCCAGGGCCCGCCAGACGCGGTCGTCGCCGACCATGCCGCCGGTGTGCGAGGCGGCGGCCCGCCGTCCCTGGGCGCTCCGGCCGCCGACCAGCAGGACGACCGGGAGCCTGCCGCGCACCGACATCAGGGCCTCGAACAGGGCGCGGCCGCCGCGCGGATCCTCCAGATACATGCCGACGACCGAGGTGTGCTCGTCGGTGGCCAGCCAGCGCAGCAGCTCGGCAGGGGTCACGTCGGCGGAGTTGCCCACCGTGGCCACCCGGCTGAACGCCAGCCCGCGCCGCTCGCCGACCCTGACGACCTCCCCGGCGAGCCCGCCGCTCTGCGAGATCAGCGCCACGTGGCCGGGCGGCCCCGGCTCGCCGCCGATGAACGTCTGGCCGCCGCGCGGGCTGTAGACACCCATGCAGTTCGGTCCGAGCAGCCGCGTCCCCGCCTCCCGCGCCGCCCGGACCAGCCCGGCCTCCAGCTCGGGCGCGCCGGCCTCCCCGAACCCGCCGCTCATCACCTGGACGAACGGGATGCCGTCCGCCTGCCGTACGACCTCGGCGCACCGGCCGGCGGGCACGGCGACCAGCGCGTAGTCGGCGTCCGCGTCCGCCAGCGTCGGCACGGCGGGCACGCCGTCGATCTCGTCCGCCTCCGGGTGGACCGCGACCAGCGGCACCCCCGTGGCCCGGTAGAACTCCAGGAACATGTTCCCGAAGTTCGGCCGGCTGGCGGAGGCCCCCACCACGGCCACGGCCCGGGGCTCGAACAGCGCCGTGAAGTCGGTCTCCGCCGCCGGGGCCGGTCGCGGCGCCTCCTCGCGGGGGCCGCCCGGAATGTAGCGGGCGTCGACCGCGACGGCGCCCCGGCCGGTGGCGATCACCGGGTTGAGCTCGAACTCGCCGAGCTCCAGCCGCTCCCACAGGCCGCCGGCCCCGCCGATCGTCAGCAGCAGCTTCACCAGGGCGTCCATGTCCGCGGCCGGACGGCCGCGGTAGCCCCGCAGCAGCCGGGAGCCACGCAGGGAGGCGAGCATCCGCCGGGCGTCGGCCTCGGAGACCGGGCACACGCGCACCGCCGTGTCGCGCAGGGCCTCGGTCCAGACGCCGCCGAGCCCGGCGAGCAGGACGGGACCGAAGCCCGGGTCGCGGACGACGCCGACGATCAGCTCGACCCCCGGGTCGGCCTGCTCCTCGACCAGGAACCCGTCCGGGGTGATGCCCTGGGCGAGGAGCCCGCCGAGCATCTCGGCCGCGGCTCCGGCGGCCTCGGCCGGCCCGGCGAGCGCCAGCCGTACCGCACCCGAATCCGACTTGTGGACCAGCCCGGGGCCGAAGGCCTTGAGCACCAGCGGCGGGGTCAGCCCTCCGGCCGCCGCGGCGACGCCCTCGGCGGAGGCGGCCGTGGCGCCGCGCGGCACCGCCACGCCGGCCTCCCGCAGCAGCGCCTTGACCTCGTGCTCGGGGGGCGGCCCCGCCGTCGCCAGGGGATCGGACCCGCTCACGCCTCCTCCAGGAGGTGCCGGTACCTCTCCCGGATCTCCCGGCGCAGCAGCTTGCCGGGGCCGCCGGAGGCGTCCTGGAAGTGGGGGAGCTCGTCGGCGACCACGATGCGGTCGGGCCGCCGGTGCTCGGGCAGCGACTCGGCGAGCGCGATCGCGAGCTTCGACGGGTCGAGCGAGTGCCCGGAGCGGGCGACCACCGCGAGCAGGATCCTCTGCTCGGCCGCGTCCCGGCCCTCGACGTGCTCGGGCACGCCCACCGCGCCTGCCTCGGCCACGTCGTCCAGCGCCACCGCGGCCTCCTCGACCGCCGAGGGCTGCGTCCAGGCGCCGCCCTTCAGGATCGCGTCCTCGCGGCGGCCGAGCACGGTCAGGTTGCCGTCCTCGGCGAGGACACCCAGGTCACCGCCCACGTACCACTCGCCGCGGAGCACCTCGGCCGTCTTCTCGGGGAGCCGGTCGTAGCCGGTCATCCGGTGCGGCCCGGCCAGGTTGATCTCACCGACCTCGCCGACCACCCGTTCGCCGGACGGCCCGGTGATCCGTACGGCGTTGCCGGTCCGCGCCCTGCCGGAGGAGCCGAGCGGCGTGCTGCCGTCGTCCACCCGGCCGAAACAGGTGTAGGGAGCCTCGGTCTGGCCGTAGTAGCAGTAGACGCCCGCGCCGGGCAGCCGCTCCCTCATCCTGCCCAGCAGCGTCGCGGGGAGCGCCTCGCCGCCCAGCATGATGACCCGCAGGGACGACAGGTCCACCCCCTCGTGGTCGTCGGAGCCGAGCAGGGCCGCGTAGAACGACGGGATCTGCGAGACGTGGGTGACCCTCTCGCGGGGGACCACCCTCAGGAAGTTCGCCGGTCCCCAGTCCTGCTCCAGCACCAGCCGCATGCCCGCGTACAGCGCCGGCCCGACCAGGGCGGGGAAGCCGATGCCCCAGATGATCGCCCCGGTGCCGAGCACCGAGTCCTCGGCGCGCGGCACGTCCAGCCAGATCCGCGCGGTCGCCAGGGACGAGGCGTGCGTGTGGATCGCGGCCTTGGGCAGCCCGGTGGTCCCCGAGGTGTAGTAGAGGGCGAGCGGGTCGTCCCCGGAGCCGTCCGGCGCGAACTCCCCGTCCGGGGCGGCGGCGGTCAGCGCGTCCAGGTCCACGACGTCCTCACCCGGGCCGCCGACCTTGATCCAGGTGGTCACGTCGGGCAGCCGGGGGCGGATCTCCGCCACGACCTGCTCGACGGTGGAGTCGTAGACGAAGGCGGTGGCGCCGGAGTGCGCGACGACCTCCCGCAGGGTGTCCACCGGCCAGTACGGGTTGAGCGCCGCGGTGACCGCGCCCAGCTTGGCCGCCGCCAGGTAGACCTCGGCCACGTGCAGCGTCTCGTTGAGCAGCGCCGCCACCCGCCGCCGCGGCTCGATCCCGGCCGCCGTCAGGGCGTGGGCGCGCCTGTCGACGATCCGGTCGAGCTCGGAGTAGGTGAAGCTCCGCTCGCCGCAGTAGGTCAGCGCGACCCTGTCCGGGGTGCGCAGGGCGTTGGCGGTGAGGATGGCGTAGGCGTAGTTGCCGTAGGGGGATCGCGCCATTATGGCCTCCGGTCAGAGGGGGGTGGAGGACGCAGAGGGACGGACGGAGGGGGCTGCTCAGGGGTGGGTCAGAGGGGCTCGGAGGGGTCAGAGGGAGGAGTACTCGGAGGGGTCAGAGGGAGGAGTAGAGGACGAAGACGTTTCCCGACGGGTCACGGAGGACGGCTCTGATCTCGTGCGGCCCGGTCTCGGGCTCGCGCACCACCTCCGCGCCCGCCCCGGTCAGCTCCCGTAGGGCCGCCGCGACGTCGCCTACCTTGTAGGACGGCGCGGTGACCTCTCCCGTCACCCGTTCCCCGGCCGCGACCAGCGCGACCGTGGTGCCCCCTCCGTCCAGGGCCGCGAACCGGTCGCCGTCGCGGAACCGCACCGCCAGGCCGAGTGCGCCGGAGTAGAGGGCGATCGCCTTGTCCAGGTCGTCCACGGGGATCAGGATGTTGCCGAGCTTGGTCATGTCGGTCTCCAGTGAGGTAGGTCGTCGACGAAAGTCACGCACACCGGCATGCCGATCCGCACCCGCTCCGGTGCGCAGTCCACGATCCGGCCGAACGCCCTCACCCCCTCGGGCAGGTCGATCCAGGCCAGCACGTACGGCTCCCGCCCCCGGAACTCGGGCACGAACGAGCGGTGCACCACGGTGAACGTGTGCACGGAGCCCTCACCCGAGACGGGCTCGTAGGGGAGGTCGGTGCCGCCGCAGTGGGGGCAGTCGGGGGCGGGCAGGTGCACCCGCCGGGCGCAGGCCGTACAGCGTTGAATGACCAACTCGCCGCGACGGCAGGCATCCCAGTAGGTGAGCGTGTCACTGGTCATCGATCGCCAAGCTAGCGCACGCTTGGTTGACTCACAAGATGCCGCCTTCGGCGGATCCGTCCGGGCCCGGCCCGTCCTCGGAGGGCCGGTCCGGCGCGGAGGGGCCCGGGTCCGGATCCGGCTCGCAGGAGGGGAGGGGGAGCCTCACGTCGCGGGAGCGCATGTCGCCGCCGGGGACGGTGGCGACGGTCACCACCCGCTGGACGTACTCGCCGCACGCCGGGAGGTCGGCGAACTCCACGGCGACCTCGCGCGCGTAGTCGGTCCGGCCGGACAGCTCCAGCGTCCGGACGGCGCTGGTGAACCCCCCTTCGCCGCCGACGACCTTCTGGGCGGACCCCAGCTTCACGGTCACCGCCGAGGTGCCGCCGGTCCGGACGCGGAAGCGGACGGTGGTGCCGTCGAAGGAGACGATGTCCACGCTCTCGACCGAGGGGGCCGGGCACGGGTCGCCCCTGACCTCCGCCGTGCGGGTGCGCGGGCCGCCGGCCGCCTGGGGCGAGGTGGAGACCGTGACCCGCCGGTAGAGGGTCTGCCCGCAGGCCGGGGGTGTGAAGGTGTGCGGGACGGCGGGGGAGTAGGCGCCGGCCCCGGCGAGGGTGAGGCTGCGCGGGGGCGACTCGGTGAGCCGGTCGGGGGTCCGCCCCTCGGCGAACCCGACGGTCAGCACGACGTTCGCCGTGGTGGAGGCCCGCAGGCCGATCGTGGCGCCGCCGGCGGTGATCCCGGTGATCGCCAGGCCGCTGACCGCGTGCGCGGGCGGCGGGGTCCCGGTGGGGGACGGGGCCGCAGTCCTCGGGGGAGTCCTCGACGGGGCCGGGGTGGGGCGGCGCGGGCCGGTGCTCTCCGAGGTGGGAGGCCGGTCGGTGCTCGCCGAGGACGGCACGGTCCGGCCGGTGACGGCGCGCCGGGACGGCCCGGGGGTGGTGACCGGCTCCGGTGGCGGGGATCCGGCGTCCTTCCCGGGGGACGTCCTTGCGTGGGAGGTCCTCCCGGGAGGTGCCGGCGTGTCCCCGGCCTCGGGGGAGCGCGGCGCCGGAGTGAAGATCGTGTCGGCGGAGAGCCGGTCGGGTGCCCGGTTGGCGGCGACCAGGCCGACGGTGACCGCGACGGTGATCACGGCAGCCCCGGCCATGACCCGCGGGCCCAGCCGGGGGCGGCGTATCCCGCCCATCCGGCCGACCACGCTCCGCGCGACCGAGGTGCTCACCCGGGGGGAGGGCTTGGCCAGCGGGAACGTCAGTGCCAGTAGCGTGGCCAGCTCTGCCAGGTGCCGCCGCCCGCGCTGCTCCCACTCCGGCCCGTAGGCCGACAGCGCGGCCACCTCCAGGTCCGCGACGAACGCCCGTGCCGTCGGCGGCCGGTCCGCCGGGTCCTTGGCCATGCCCCGGGCGACCAGCCCCCGCACCGAGCTCGGCACCGCCTCCAGCGGGATCGGCGCCGTCCGGTGCCGCCGCATGAGCGCGGCGGGATGGTCGGCCTCGTACGGCCTGCGCCCGGTGAGGCACTCGAAGAACACGCACGTGGCCGCGTAGACGTCGCCCGCCGCGCCGGCCGGCTCCCCGGCCCACTGCTCGGGCGCCATGTAGGACGGGGTGCCGGAGGGTGTGCCCGGCTCCCCGATCCGGGCGGCGATGCCGAAGTCCGCCAGCTTGCTGGTGCCGTCCGCCTGGACCAGCACGTTCTCCGGCTTGTAGTCGCGGTGCGCGATCCCGGCGGCGTGCGCGGACGCCAGGCCCGTGAGGGAGCCCTTGAGCACGACGAGGGCGGCCTCGGGGCTCGTGCTGCCGTGCCCGGACAGGATCCTCCTGAGAGCGACCCCGTCCACCAGCTCCATCACGATCGCGGCTTCGAGCACGTCCTCGTAGTACTCGTAGAACCGGACGATGTTCGGGTCGCGCAGCTCCACCATGACGCGCGCCTCCTCGCGGAAGCGCGCCACGAACCAGGGGTCGTCCCTCATGGCCGCGTTCAGGTACTTGATGGCCACGTAGGCGCCGGTGGAGGCGTAGGTGGCCAGCACCACCCGGCCGCTGCCCCCGGCGCCGAGCTCTCGCACCTCGTGGTATCCCGGAACCAATTCAGTCCCCCTCCGAGCGCCGTCGCTTGTTCGACGGTCTCACCCCCACCATCGGTTGTCACGGTTCGCGAACTTTGCCGGAGAGTGACGCGACTGTCGTCCCCGGGGTACCGGCCGGCCCTCGTGTTAGGCTCTGACGATACCAAGCAAGCGCTCGGGTGTTTGGAGGTCGGATGCCGATCGATCTGAGGTCACTGGCCGCACCGGGGCACAGCGCGGTGCTGGTGATGGAGATGCAGCGCGGGGTCGTCGGCGATCTAGCGAAATTTCCGGATCTGGTGGAGGTGTGCGCGCGGCGGGACGTGGTGGCCAACGCGTCCTCGGTCCTCGCGGCGGCTCGCGCGGCCGGAATTCCGGTGATCCACTGCACCGCGGCCTTCCGCGCCGACCGGGCCGGGTCGCACACCGGCAACTGCCCGTTCATCACCGCCCTGCTCAAGGACCCCGCGCACATGCTGGAGGGCACCGGGGCGATCGAGGTCCTGCCCGCGCTGCTCGACCCGGCCGACCTGGAGTCGCGCCGCTACCACGGTTTCTCCCCCTTCACCGGAACCTCACTGGACATGACCCTGCGCTCGCTCGGCGTCTCGGCCGTCGTCGCGGTCGGGCTCTCCCTCAACCTCGGCATCCCCGGCCTCGCCCTGGAGGCCGTCAATCTCGGCTACCGGGTGGCGGTGGTGACCGACGCGGTGGCCGGGACCCCCGACGACTACGCGCAGGCCGTACTGGACAACACCGTCGGCCTGCTGGCCGCGCGGGTGACCGCCGCCGACCTCGTGGAGGTCTGGCGGTGATGGAGGGCCTGCGGCTGGACGGCCGCACCGCGGTGGTCACCGGCGGAGCCGGCGCGATCGGCGCGGCCATCTGCCGCGACCTCGCCTCGCTCGGCGCCCGGATCGTCGTGGCCGACGTGGATGGGCAGGGCGCCACCGCGCTCGCCGACGAGCTGAACAGCGAGTCGCTGGGGCTGGGCACGCGGGTCGGGGCGCCGAGCGGGCCCAGGGCACCGGCCAGAGCGCTGCGGGTGGACCTGGCCGACCCGGGATCCGTCACGGAGTTCTGCGGGGACGCCGGGCCGGTGGACATCCTGGTGCACAACGCGGGAGTGTCGGTCGTCGAGCCGTTCGTCGGCAGCGACCCGGCGGCCTGGGACCTGATGTGGCAGGTCAACCTGCGCGGCCCGATGCTCCTCACCCGGCTCCTGCTGCCCGGGATGACCGAGCGCGGCTGGGGGCGCCTGGTCTTCATCTCCTCCGACGGCGCGCGGGCCGGGTCCGGCGGCGAGGGCGCGTACGCCGCGACCAAGGCGGGGCTGTTCGGTCTGGCCAAGACCCTCGCCCGCGAGGCGGCCCGGGCACAGGTGACCTCGAACGTGGTCTGCCCGGGACCCACCGACACCCCGATGCTCCGCCGGGTGGACGCCGAGAAGCCGGGACTGGTCGACAAGCTCGCCCGGAGCGTCCCGCTGCGCCGCCTCGGCGTCCCCGAGGACGTGGCGGGCCTGGTCGCCTACCTCTGCACCGACAGGGCCGCCTACATCACGGGCCAGGTCCTGTCGGTCAGCGGCGGCATCACGATGCATTGAGGCTAGATGGAGCCGTAGACGGCCTCGGCGAGGCGGTAGGCGCGGAGGCTGCCCGAGACCGCGTCCGCCATCTTGTTCATCGTGTAACCCATGCCCAGGCCGTGCTCGACGTCGCCGAGTCCCAGGAACCCGCCCAGGCCGGTGTGGCCGAACGCGGTCTCCGCGCCCTTGGAGGGGGTGAGGAAGGTCAGGGCGGGGCGCATGTAGCCGAGGCCGAAGGAGCTGTCGATGATCAGCACCCTGTCCGGGCCGGTGACCCGTCTCCGGAGGGCGTCCTCCAGCGTCTCCGGACGCAGGATCCGCCCGGCGACCAGGTCGCGGTAGAACCCGGCCAGGCCCCGGGCGGTGGCCACAACCCCTATCGCCGGCCAGCCCGAGCGCAGGATGACCGGGTGGTTGGCGCCCCCCTGCAGCCGGTGGATCGGCGGGTTGCCCAGGGCCCGGTTCATCAGGCTGTCCCTGTCGAGCACGGCTCTGGACATCTCCTCCACGGGGTTGCCCCGCCCCGGCAGCTCGGCCGCCGCGGACACCCGCGGGACGGCGTCCGCGGCGGCCCCGGCGGGTGCCGCCCCGGCCTCGGCGGGCCCCTGCCGTCTCCCGGCGGACAGCCGCGCCGCCCGTGCCGCCACCTCCTCCGGAGCGCCGAACCAGAGTTCGAGCCCCAGCGGCTCGGCGATCTCGGCGGCCACGAACTCGCCCGGGGACTTGCCCGAGACCCGGCGGATCACCTCGCCGAGGAGGAATCCGTACGTCAGCGCGTGGTAGCCGTGCGCGGTGCCCGGCTCCCAGATCGGCGCCTGCCCGGCCAGCCGGTCCGCGATGGCGGCCTGGTCCTCGAACTCCTCCGGCGGGACCGGTGTCTCGATCGTGGGCAGCCCCGCCTGGTGGGTGAACAGGTGCTCGACGGTGATCCGCTCCTTGCCGTGGCGGGCGAACTCCGGCCACACGTCGGCGACCGGCGCGGTGACGTCGAGCAGCCCGCGCTCGGCCAGCAGCAGCGCCGCCGTCGCGGTGACCGCCTTGGTGCACGAGTACGTCAGCGCCGGGGTGCCGCGCTCCCAGGGCCGCCCGCTGTGCCGGTCGGCGACCCCTCCCCACAGGTCCACGACCGGCTCGCCGTCCAGGAAGACCGTGAACGCCGCCCCCAGCTCCTCACCCTCGGCGAAGTGCCTGCCGAACACCTCGCGCACCCGGGAGAACCGGGGATCGCACTGCCCGTGAACCACCGTCATGACCCGTCCCTTTTGAAAGTGAGCACTTGCTTGGTCACCGAGCCTAACAACTGGGGCCGTTTCGGCCCAGACGACCAGCGCGGCACCCTGAACCTGCTGACCCCCGCCACGGTCCTCGCCGCCCTGGCCTCGGCCGCCACCGGCCAGGTGATCAGCCTGGCCATGCCCATCAGGGGAGCCACCTCCTCCGCCGCCCCCACGACAGTCCCCCACCTGCGCGGACGCCCGCTGCCGCAGCACTTCATGTCGGTCGACGGCGGCGACTACGCGGCCGGGACCCGTCCCGTCGGGGCCGGCCTCCGCGTGGCCGACGACGCCGTCATCGTCACCCACCACGGCACCACGACCCACATGGACGCCCTGTGCCACATGTGGTCGGGGGAGGAGCTCTACAACGGCCACCCCGCCGCCCGGGTCAGGTCGTACGGCGCGGCCCGGTGCGGCATCGAGACCGTCGGAGGCGTCGTGGCCCGCGCGGTCCTCTTCGACGTCCCCCGTCACCTGGGCCTGGACCACCTTCCGGTGGACTTCCGTATCTCCGCCGGCCTGCTGCGCGAGATCCACGACGACGTACGGCCCGGCGACGTGGCCGTCGTCCGCACCGGCTGGCCCCTGGTCTGGGACAGCTCTCCCGAGGAGTACTGGTCCGGACAGCCGGGCCTGTCCGCCGGCGCGGGCCGCTGGCTCGCCTCCCGCGACGTCGCCGTGGTCGCCTCCGACAACGCCGCCATCGGCGGCCTCAACGCCCGCCAGCTCGCCGACGAGGGCCTGGAGGACGACCTCCACATGATCCTGCTCTGGCGGCACGGCGTCCATCTGGCCGAGATGCTCCGGCTGGAGGAGCTGGGCGCGGCGTGCGCGGGCCGGGCGGGCAAGGACTTCGTCTTCGTCGCCGCCCCCCTCCGGATCGAGGGGGGCACCGGCAGCCCCATCAACCCGCTGGCGATCCTCTGACGGGTCAGGGGTCCCGCCGGATCGGGCCCCGGACGGCACCGCGCCCGGCGGGACCGCCCCCCGCCGTTCCGCATGCCGTCCGGCGCGCCGCCCGGGGTGTTTCTCGCGTGCCGCTCAGCGGACGCGATCGGTGCCGACGCCCCGGAACAGGGTGTCCAGCACCCGGACGGCGAGGGTGTCGGCGTCGCCCTCGCTCCGCGCCGCCTCGTGGATGAGGGCGTAGTAGACGCGCCGGGTCCAGGACAGGTCCGCGTCGGCGCGCAGGACACCGGCCTCCTGCGCGCGGTGGAACATCTGGTCGCACTTGTCCAGCACGGCGGCGTGGACGCGGGCGACCTCGGGATCCCCTTCCGAGGCCCGGCCCATGGCGAACCCCCAGTCGATCTTTATCCGGAGGACGTTCGCGGTCACCTGGTGGAGGACGACCAGTGGCGGGGCGGTCGAGGAGTGGGCGGCGTCCACGGCCGCGCCGAACTGGCGGGTGGCCCAGGCCGTCATGGCGTCGACGAGCGCCTCCCGGGAGGCGAACCGGCGGTGGACGGTGGTGCGGGCGACGCCGGCGGCCTCGGCGATCTGCTCCATGGTCGCGGTGGGATTCCTGCTCAGGACCCGTTCGGCCGCCTCCAGGATCGTCAGCACGGTCCGCTCGGCGTCCGCCCGCCGCGCCCGGCCGCCGTGGCCCGCCGCCCCGCCCGCCGTCGCCGCTTCCCCTTTTGCCATGGACCGAAGACTACACCAGAGATGCCTTTTCATTCTTAGTTGCAACATTGATGTTGCAGATAGTACGTTCAGTGCGTCTTAATCGATGCAACTGATGGGAAGAGCCCTCATGGACATGCGACTGACCGGCAAGACCGCTGTGGTGACCGGGGCCAGCCGGGGGATCGGGCTGGCGATCGTGGCCGCGCTCGCCGCCGAGGGGATGCGGGTGGTGGCCGGCGCGCGCACGGCCTCGCCGGAGCTGAAGGAGACCGGCGCGACCGCCGTACCGGTGGACCTGTCCACCCCGGACGGCCCGGCGCTGCTGGTCGCCGAGGCGCTGGCGGAGCTGGGCGAGATCGACCTGCTCGTCAACAACGTCGGCGGCGGCGACGGGGGCGAGGGGCAGCTGGGCGGATTCCTCGGCTTCGACGACGAGGGGTGGCGGCAGGCGTTCGACCTCAACTTCCTCAGCGCGGTCCGCACCACCCGGGCGGCGCTGCCCAGCCTCCTGCGGAGCCGGGGGAGCATCGTCAACATCTCCTCCAACGGTGCCCGGCTGCCGCACGCGGGGCCCGTCGCCTACACCACCGCGAAGGCGGCGCTGACCGCGCTCGGCAAGGCCCTCGCCGAGGAGTTCGGCCCCCAAGGGGTGCGGGTCAACACCGTCTCGCCCGGCCCGGTGCGCACCGCCATGTGGGAGGACCCGGCCGGGTACGGCGCGGAGCTCGCCAGGTCGATGGGGATGGAGCACGAGCAGGTGCTGGCCCAGCTCCCGGCCTGGACGGGCATGACCATCGGCCGCTTCGTCGAGCCGGCCGAGGTGGCCGCCATGGTCGTCCACCTCGCCTCCCCCCACGCCGCCGGCATCACCGGCACCGACCACCTCGTCGACGGCGGATCCGTCAAGACCGTCTGAGCGGAGCGGCCCCGGGACGGCGGCGCTCACGGCACGCCGGAGAGGACTTTTGTCCTGAACGAGCCTGGATCGATGGATCTGCCGGAGCCGCCGGGGCCTTGACACCGTGGAGGGCATGAGCAGAAAACTGATGGGGGCCGCGCTGGCGGCCACGCTCCTGCTGCCGGCGTGCTCCGCCGCGCCGGAGTGGAACGCCAGGCCGGCACCGCCGGCGGTTGACGAGGGGGTCGCCCGGACCGACGCGGGAACCGTGCGCGGGACGGTGACCGGCGAGCACCGGATCTTCCAGGGGATCCCGTACGCCGCCCCGCCGGTGGGCGACCTCCGCTGGAACTCGCCCCGGCCGGTGAAGGCGTGGACCGGCACCAGGGACGCCACCGGACCGGGCAGCATGTGCCCGCAGGTGGGCAGCGACTACGCCGAGACGGCCAGCACCGACGAGGACTGCCTCTTCCTCAACGTGACCGTGCCCCGCACCCCCGGCACGAAGAAGCCGGTGATGGTGTGGATCCACGGCGACGGCGCGCTGGGGTCCGGAGACCTCAGCGACGTGCGCCGGATCGCCACCCGGGGGGACGTGGTGGTCGTCACGATCAACTACCGCCTCGGGATCTTCGGAGGGTTCGGCTATCCGGGGCTCAAGGGGTCGGGCACGTACGGCCTGCAGGACCAGCAGGCGGCCATGCGCTGGGTGCGCCGCAACGCCGCCGCGTTCGGCGGCGACCCGGCGAACGTGACGGTGTTCGGCGTCTCGTGGGGCGCCCTGAGCATCAGCGGGCACCTGACCTCACCGGGGGCGAAGGGCCTGTTCGACCGGGCCGTCATGCAGAGCGGCGAGGGCATGATGGACATGCTCGCCGGGAGCATGGGCGAGGGCGTCCCCGCCTACCCGTACTACTCCTGGCGGACCGAGGAGGAGATCCAGGGGATGGGGACGTACGTGGCCCCGCAGCTCGGCTGCAAGGATCTCGCCTGTCTGCGGGCCCTGCCCGTGGAGCGGATCCTCAAGGTGCCGCAGATCATGAACATGTTCCAGACCTACGCCTACGGCGGCGAGACGCTCCCGCGACCGCCGGCCGACGAGCTGCGCGCGGGCCGCGCCCACAGGGTGCCGGTGATCTCCGGAGGCACCCGCGACGAGCACCGGCTCTTCGCCGGCATGCTGTACGACGCGGCCGGCAAGCCGATCACCGCCAAGCTGTACCGCAAGCTGCTGGCCACCGCGTTCGGCGAGGACGCGGCCAAGGTGGGCGCGGAGTACCCGGCCGCCGAGTACGGCTCGCCGGGGCTGGCCTGGGCCGCCGCGATCACCGACCGCATGTGGGCCCGCGGGACCTTCGAGCAGAACCGGAGCCTCGCGAGGAAGGCGCCGGTCTACGCCTACCAGTTCGCCGACCGCGAGGCCCCGATGTTCCTGCCCCTGGAGACGGACTTCCCCTTCGGGGCCTTCCACGCGGGCGAGCTGCCGTACCTGTTCACCGAGGAGAAGGCCTCCCTCGACCCCGCCCAGCGGGGGCTGGCCGACCAGATGATCGACTACTGGACCAACTTCGCCCGCACCGGCGACCCCAACGGCTCCGGCCTGCCCCGCTGGGAACGCTTCGACCTGGCGGCCCCGGTCCCGCACACCCAGTCCCTGGAGCCGGGCGCGGTCGGGCCCGTCGACTACGCCGCCGACCACAAGCTCGCTTTCTGGGCGGAGCTGGGCGGCTGACACGCGGTGTGCGGGTGGAACGCCTGATCGGCGAGGAGAGCGCTGTGATCATCGCCGATCAGGCGGGTTCAGGACCTCACGGGTAGGAGACGAGCTTCGACGGGATCGTCGCCGTGCCGGAGGCGGGGCCACCCGTGCCGTTGATCACGTGGTTGACCCGGCCGTTGCCGCCGAGGGACACGGTGAGCAGGCTGTGGAACCTGACGCCCGGCTTCACCGGAGCCTCGAACCCGTTCTCCACCTCGATCGTCGGGTCGACGTTGAAGTAGACGTAGCTGCCGAGGCCCCAGCCCTCATGTGCGTTGACCGCGTTGCCTACCTTGTAGGCCGCCCACCCCTTGGTGGTGCCGTTCATGTAGGCCGCCTGGTTCGGCGGGTCGTACGCCTTCTCGTTCTGGAAGAAGATCGTCCGGCCGCGCTCGCCGTACCATTCCACGTCGTACTTGCGGTAGTGCTCGACGAACAGGCCCGTGGCCAGCACGTCGTCACCGTTGACCACCAGGCCGGTCTCGGCGGTGTTGACGTTCCAGCCGATGCCCGCACCGTGGTCGCCGCGCCACAGCCAGGTGTGATCGATGATCACGTCGTCGCTGTTGACCACGACGCTGGTGGTGGCGTTGCCGGCGAACGCGCCGCCGATCCGGACGAACACGTCCTGCAGCGAGGTCGGGTTGGCGGCGTGGTCGGCGCTCGATCCCTGCGGGCCGACCTCCACGAGCACGTCGGACTTCTGGGTGCCCGCGTCGATCAGGAACCCGGCGAGCTTCACGCCGTCCACGTCGGCCACCTTGATCGCGCTGACCCCGTTGGCCGGGATCAGTGTGGCCAGTCCGAGCCCCAGGACCACGGTGTTCGGCCGGGTCACGTTGATCGCCTGGTTGACGGTGTAGATGCCCGGGGTGAGGAGCAGGTTCAGGCCCTGGGCGAGCGCGGCGTTGATGGTCGCGGCCGAGTCGCCCGGCTTGGCGACGTAGAACTGGCCGAGCGGGATCGAACTGCCGGGGGTGGGGCCGTTCGCCCAGCTCGCGCCGCGCGCGTCGGTCCGCTTGGACGGGACGAACACCCGGTAGGCGCCGGCGCCGTCCACGTAGAGGTACGGCTTCTCGCGGCTGATCGGCGTGCTGTTCAGCGTGGTGTAGGACTTGTCGGCGAAGGAGGTGGCGGGGGCGCCCTCCACTCCGGAGAACACCATGTTCCACACGCCGTTGACCCAGCCGCCGACCGAACTGTCACGGGTGTACCACTGCTGCTGCGAGTAGGGGCCGACGGCGCCGTCGACCTTGCTGTCGGCGATGTAGCCGCCGCTGGCCCAGCCGTAGCCGGTGGGCGCCAGGTTCAGCGCGCCCTTGATGTGCATCCGGCGGAACGGGGCGGCCTGGGAGACCGCCCACCGGTTGGTGCCGCCGGTCGGCTGGATCGACAGGTTCTCCGCCGAGCGCCAGAAGTTCTGGGTCGCGTTGCCGTTGAACCAGCCCGCGTCGACGGTCACGCCGCCGTTGATGGTGACGTCGTCCGGCGACTGCCCCAGGCCGGCGATCGAGGTGTAGAAGCCGATGTCGGCGTTCACGTTGTAGGAGCCGGGCTTGAACAGGAAGGCGTGTCGGCCGGTGCCGAACTGGGCCGACTCCTGCTGGTCGAAGACCGTGTCCAGCCGGCTCTGGATGCCGGCGCTGGACATGGACGGGTCGAAGACGTGGACGTTCGGGCCCAGGTCCCCGCCGCCGGGCAGCTGCGGCCCGTCCGAGGCGACGCGCACGCCGAACTCCCACAGGGAGTAGCCGTAGCCGGTGGCCCGCGCGGTGCCGAGCATCCGTACGTACCGGCCGGAGCCGCTCACGTCGTACGACTGCGTGCCGCCGGTGGCGCCCGTGACGGACCTCAGGTCGTTCCAGGTGTTGCCGTCGTCCGACGCCTGGAGCTTGAAGGCGGTCCCGTACGCGGCCTCCCACCTCAGGTCGATCCCGCAGACGTCCTGGACCGAGCCGAGGTCCACCCGGACCCACTGCGGGTCACTGGCCGCGCTGGACCAGCGGGTCCCGTTGTCGCCGTCGAAGGCGTTCTTCGCGGGGGTGCCGCCGTTCTCGGCCGACGACGCGGCGGAGGGCCTGTTCAGCGCGGCGTTGGCGGTCCCGCACTGCTCTCCGGTGCCCGAGCCGGTGCCGAAGACCTGGAACTCCCACAGGGAGTAGCCGTAACCGGTGGCCCGCGTGACGCCGAGCATCCGGACGTACCGGCCGCTGCCGGTGACGTCCCACGTGTCGGTACCGCCGTCGCCGCCGGTGACGGTCTTCAGGTCCGTCCACGTGCTTCCGTCCTCGGACGCCTGGACCTTGTAGCCGCTGCCGTAGGCGGCCTCCCAGTTCAGCACCACCTTGCTGATGCCGGCCGAGGCCCCCAGGTCCACCTGGAGCCACTGGGAGTCGGTGCTCGCGCTGGACCAGCGGGTGCCGGTGTCGCCGTCGACCGCCAGGGCAGGGCCGGTGCCGGCGTTCTCGGACGACGAGGCCGTCGCGGTCTTGCCCTGCGACAACAACGTGTCCGCGAGGGCGGGACCGGACGGTACCGCGATCAGAGCCGCCACGACCGCTGAAGCGGTCCATAAAGCGGCAGGACGGGATAGACCTCTCATGCTTGTCTCCACACAGGATCCGGGGGGTGGAAGGTCCAACAGCCAGGCAGGGCGCGACTCATGACTCGTTGTAAATCAACGCCTTATTTCGATGCTTGATTTAACTTCTTAGAAATATGGCCGTCAAGAGGGGGTCCGGGTGCCGAGATCTCCGTACCGGCTGCGGGCCTCCCGTCGCCGGGCGCGCGGAGGGGGTGCGGCGCCGGGGCGGCCGGGTCAGCCGGGGAGAGCGTGGCGGGCGCGGAGGGTGCGGAGGGCGCGGAGGGCGCGGAAGGCGCGGAAGGCGCAGAGGGTGCGGAGGGTGCGGAGGAGCCGGTTGCCGGCGATGCGGCGCGGGGCGGCCCGGGTTTCCCCTGGTGGCTGTGTGATCCTGATTACCGCGGTTGCGCGAAGGTGAGCGCCCGCGCCGGATTCTCGACCATGATCGCGTGGATGGCCTCCTCGCTCACGCCGAGGTGGCGCAGGGCGGGCAGGAAGTACCGCGGGATGTAGTCGTACCCCTTGCCGCCGTACTTCTTGAGCTGGATCTTCTGGCACACATCGTGGCCGAGCACGATCTGGGACGCGTAGCCCTGTTCGACCAGGTCCGCGATGCCCCGGATGACCTTGTGGTCGCTCGTGAGGACGAGGTGGCCCCACGGGCTCCCGGGCGAGGCCAAGAAGTCGAACTCCACGAAGACACCGCGAGCGAGGAGGCGTTCGGCGAATGACGGGTCCATGAGGACGTCCATGCCGTGTCCCATGACGATGTTCGATGGAGCGACGCCTTCCTCCTCGAGGATGTCGAGCACCCGGAACTTCTCCTCGCCGACGCCGCCGAAATGGAAAGTGACGGGAGCGCCCGTGACCCTGCTCGCGCGCCCGCTCGCGCGCACGCTCTTGAGCTCGTTGCCGGTCAGCGGCACCGACTCCGCGCCGACCTCGCCGATGATGCCCGAGCGGATGCCGGTGCCGTCGGCGCCGATCGCGATGTCGTGGACGATGACGTCGGTGAGTTCGTCGACGCCGCGCCCGTCCATGTCCGCCGGGTGGAAGGTCGGGGTGTACCAGCCTCCGCCCATGACGATGTTGAGCCCGCTCTCACGGGAAAGCCGCAGGAGCGACTCGGGATCTCTCCCGACACCGATGGGGGAGACCTCGACCATCGTGCTTCCTCCGGTGCGGGCGAAGGCGAGCACCTCCGAGAGCATCTCGTCGAAGTCGCCCATCAGGTCGTTGTCGGCGCTCGGGCCTCCGTGACGCGCACGCGCGAGGTTGGCGAGCGTGAGCGGCTCGGCGGCCTCGGGGGCATCCTCGCCCGGACGGCGGAACCGCGGCGGTCGCCTCAGGTCGACGAAGATGTGCTCGTGCATGAGCGTCTCCCCGAGCGTCGACGGGTCCACGGGGCCCGCGACGGTGAGAGCCTTACCGGCGATGTCCGGGATCTCGAAGGGATAGCGGCTCACGAATCCGCCTTCGGGGTCGGGATGGTGAGGAGTCGCTGCGGGTTCCGCACGGTGACGGACTCGATGAGGGCATCGTCGGCGCCGAGCATCTTCAGGTACGGAACGAACTGCCGGAGGATGAAGCCGTAGCCGCCACCGCCGTAGCTGAGGAGCTGCGACTTGGTGGAGACGTCCTGGGACAGGAGGATCCGCTCGGCGTGGCCCCGGTGGGCGAGTTCGAGTACGGCCGTGGCGACGTCCTGGTCGTCGGACACGCTCAGTACCGAGGGCAGCCGGCCGAGCTGGTCGAACTGCACGAACACCCCGCGACCGAGGAGCGGTTCGAGTTCGTCGGGGCGCGGGGAGAGCGCGTCGCAGTGGCCGACGGCGACGCACGTGAGGTCCGCGCCCTCTTCGGCGAGCAGGTCGAGTACACGCTGCTGGGTGGCAGGGTCGCCGGAACGGCCGAGCGAGATCGGGGCGCCCGTGGCCGCCGACGCCCGTGCCGCCGCGACGAGGACGGCGCGCTCGGCGGGTACTTCCGGATCGAGTGCCGCGAGCTCGCCGATGATGCCCGCACGCACCCCGTCCACGCCCTCGGTGAGGTCCCGGACGATCTCTTCGGTGAGGCTCCCGGCATCGCGGCCGGCGAGTCCTTCGACCCACGCCGGGTGGTACCACCCCGAGCCCATGACGATGTTGAGGCCGGTCACCTCGGAGATCCGGCGCAGGCCGGTCGGATCACGACCGAGACCGATGGTCGTGACATCCACCAGCGTGTCGCCGCCGGCGAGCTTGAACGCGGCGGCCTCGTCCGCGGAGAGCTCCCCGTCGCCGAGTAGCCGGTTGTCCCTGTTGGGCGCACCCATGCCGACCTCGCCGAGCAGGTCCATCGTGAGCGGTGCGCGGTAGAGCCGGAGCCGGCTCGCGGTCACGGGGCGTACGCGCCCCGCCGCCGCCCATGACTCGTCCGTATCGCCGGGCGTGCGGAAATCGCTCAGGAGATGCTCGTGCGGAAGTACCGTGCCGAGCGAGTCCGGCGCGACGTCACCGGTGACGGTGACGGCCCTTTCCCGCGATGCGTGCGAGGCCGCCGGCGCGTGTACCGCTCCTGCGGCCGAGTCGGTAGTGGACACGCGATCAACATAACATAGAAAATAATATAGGATTTACGGCTTCGGTCCGGAGTCCGGGGCCGGCGGGCGGGCGGGCACAGCGTGGTACCTGCGGCCGCGAGCGCCTCTCAGTACAACTTCTCGATGGGCATCCTGAGGAAGCGTCTGTCCCACGCGTCGCCGTACTTCTGCGGATAGGGGGAGTGGCGCATTCGCCGGGCTATCTCCGCCTGCCCGCCCTGTTCCCCGATCCGCTGCCTCTCGCTCACGGTCAGTGGCACCTCCCCGGCGTTCCGGCGGTCGGCTTCGGCCTGCTTGACCGCGTTCTCGTAGGCGCGGGCCGACAGCAGGCGCTCGTCCTCGTCGGGATCCGGTCACGGCGCGTCATCCCTCAGCAAGCCGTGCAGCGACGCCAGCCCAGCGGGTAGTTCCAGGCCCATGGTCGCTCACCTGTCCGCTATGCGCCGGACGGTGTCGCCCGCGCCCTGCTCGGCCGCGGCGTGCGTGGCGGCCGCCTTGAAGAGGCGGGCTGCTTGATCGGCCGCCCGGTCGGTCGGCGAGCTCAGCGCCTGGGGCGCGTGCTCCATGAACCGGGCGTACTCCTCGTCGAATTCCGCTCCCGGGTGCCGCGGGTCCCCCGATGCCCGCCCACCGGTCCCGGTCAGAGCTCGGCGCAGCGCCGACGCGAGTCGGCGGGCCGCGTCCTCCGTCTGGCCCCGGGCATCGGCCGGTGACGACTGGTCAACTCGCATCGCCTGTCACTCCTTTTCCGGCCTGTCCGTCGATGACGTACCGGGCAGGGGAGCAACCTGGATCACCAGTCGGGGTGCTCCCGGCCCGGCGGTCTCCACGGGCCCGCGGCCGGGCCGGTCTGGCGAAACCTCGTGATCCGAACCCCCGACAGGTCCTAGATCGCCTGGGTGAAGCGGGCGAGCAGATCTCGGAGGGAGTCGCGTTCGTCCGGGGTGAAGGCGTCGGCGATCCTGCGCTCGATGACCACGGCCGCCGCGTCCGCGGTGCGCAGCGCCTCGCGCCCCGCGTCGGTGAGGTGGGTCTCCAGCATCGTGCGATGCCACTGATGCGGGCCGCGTTCGATCAGGCCGTGCCCCAGCAGGTTTTTCAGCACGACGGTCATCGCCTGCGGAGTGACGAGGCACTCCCTGGCCAGGGCGGCCGCGGAAATGCCCGGGTTGTCGGCCAGCACCAGCAGGGCGGCGTATTGCGGCACGGTCAGCCCCGCGGTCTTCACCGCCGCCTGCTTGGCCGCCATGAGCCGCTGCTCGGCGCGTTTCACGGGCAGACCGAGCCGCTCCTCCGCAGGCATGTCCATGAGCGGAGCTTACAAGTCATCCTTCACATAAAATAATTTATGTCTATCAAAGCTTTGATAGTGTGCCCTCATGACCGTGATTCCAGAGAGCCACCTCGACCTGCTGGCCCGCCCCCTCTACGCGCACCTGGCGACCCTGATGCCCGACGGCACCCCGCAGGTGACGCCGGTGTGGGCCATCTGGGACGGGGAGTTCCTGCGCTTCACCACCACGACCGACCGGCAGAAGGGGCGCAACGCGAGCGCTCGCCCTCACGTGGCCATCTCCATCAACGACCCGGACCAGCCGTACCGCTACCTGGAGGTCCGCGGCACTGTCGAGCGGGTCGACCCCGACCCCGAGGGAGCCTTCTTCGACGTGCTGGCCAAGCGCTACGGGCTGGACTACGAAGCGCCGGTCGGCGACGCCGGGCGCAGGGTGGTTCTCGTCGTGCGGCCCACCCGCTTCACCAGCCAGTGACACGTTCCCGCCGCGGAACGGGCTGGACCTTTCCGGCTGGAGAGGGAAGTGAGTGTGGTCGCGGGCGGTGCCGTGTCCGCACGCCATCGAAGACGCCCGGTTGCGTAGCCTCCGCGTGTGCCCCGCCGACGGTCAGGGCTTCGGACCCGCTCCTGCCTTCCTGCTCCAGCCAGGTGGCGAGGTCCATGAGACCGGCCGGCCGCAGGTGTTGAGCACCTCGATGATTACCGCGGTCCCGGCGGCGCCCCCTCTTGGCCTCGACCGGTTGGTGCGGTCCCGGTCACAGGGGCGGCGAAACCAGTACGACAGGTAGGAGGAAATGGACGATGGGTATGAGGGCGAGAGATACCAGGATCAGCACGAGTTTGCTGAGCGGCCTCACGTGAGCCACCGTGAATCCAAGGCCCGCAGCAATCATGATCGCCACGAAAACCACGACCATTCCGGCAAGGACTGAGCCATGGTGCTGGAGGTCCGGCTCGATGACCACCATGCCGTCGGAGTTCATCAGGCCCGGGGAGGAAGCCAGCTCGCGCAGGAGAGGAGCCGCCGTCCACGACGCCGACACCAGGTTCACCAGGCCCAGTCCGGCACCGGCGCCGAGTGCCGTGACAACACCGGTCCGCCCTGCCTCGAGCCTGGTCCAGTGCGCGGCCAGCAGACCGGCCAACATCGCGCACACGTGCCCCACACTGCTACCGGCGGTATGGGCCAGGACGGCCGCCATGCGCCACACCCCGACCAGCTGGAAGTCGTTCGGGTCAGGCCACAGGCTCCGCCCCGCATCGAGATTGCCGGTGACAAGCAGGACGGCCGCGCTACCAGTCGCCGCGATCAGGGCGGCATACGCGGCGATGTGCCAGGCCCTGTCCCACCAACTGATCGGCAAGGTCTGCGTCATGGTCGTCTAGTGTGCCCGCTGATAAGGCATTTCCTCGATGGGGAAATGGTTCGATGGTGTTGGGGCCTCCGCCTCGGCGCCCTGGCGCCCTTATATCTGGAGGCCTTATATGGGGCGGAAGCGGTGAGCTTGGCATGTTCGGACGGAACACCGCTGCTGCCGGACGTTGTCCGGGCCTACCCGTTCTCCTGGGGCTCAGGCTTCGTCTGGCCACCGGAAACAGAGGAGAGCGAGAAGAATCTGACCTACGCGCAGGCCGTGCTCGAAGCATGCCTGCCCCGGGCCATGCTCGCCTCACCCGAACCCCCGGAGGAGCCGATCGTCTGGGATTGCGAGGACGACGAGTATCCCGGGTGGACCGGGATCCGGGCCGTTCTGCGCGAACGCATGCCCTACGCCCGGCACGTCACCGCCGAGCGCATGGCCGATGCCAAGGCCGAGTGCGGCCGCCAGGGCATCGACACCGCGGACTTCGAGGAGATCTGGACCCGGCGCATCGTCGCCTGGATCGCCGAGCAGACCCTGCACTGGTGCGGCCTCATGGTCGATGACGAAAAGGCGCTCACGCCCTGGCTCGTGGAGCTCGCGGAGCTGTACGTGCAGCGGGGGATGGCCGCGGAGAAGGCCGTGTGGGCACTCCGCTGCACCGGGGCCGTGCCCGGGAGTCGTGCGGCTCTGACACGACTGGCCACGTACAAGGGACTGCCGGACGAGATCCGTGAGCAGATCGCGTACGAACTCCGCTGACCGGCCACATCACGTCGGTAGGCACCGTGACCCGTCCGAGTGGGGCACCTGCCGGGCGGGCCTGGTCCCGGCCGAGGAGTAGCTCTCCGGCACCGCCGGTCCTCGCATGCGTGTCGTTCCATCGCTCGGCCCGCATCGCGGTGAGACCCCGTGTGCTGAGCACCGCCTGGTTACACTCGATGCATGAGCGTGATGCGCGAGGAACTGCACCACCTGGTGGACTGCCTGCCCGAGGAGAAGGTGGCCCCTCTGCTTCGCCTTGTGCGTGACCAGTTCGACGAGCGGCCCGTCGTCCGTGACCTGCCGTTCATCGGGACGCTTGAGGCCGAGCCGGATTTCGCGGAACGCTCTGAAGAGATCTTGCGCTCGGAGGACAATCACTCTTTGTGATCGTCATCGATTCGGGGCCTTTGGTTGCAGCGGTCAACATCCGGGACCGGTATCACGAATCCTGTGCCAGGCTTCTGCGGAGCCATCCCGGTCCGCTTCTCGTTCCCACGACGGTCGTTACGGAAGTCTGCCAGCTCATAGAGAGACGGCAGGGGAGCAAGGCGGAGGCGGCGTTTCTCAGCTCCTTTCGTGCTGGGCTGGTTCTGGCCGACGTCACCGCCGAGGATCTTGACCGGATGAGCGAGCTTGTGGAGGTATACGCCGACCTTCCGCTGGGTGTTGTCGACGCCTCCGTGATCGCGGTGGCTGAGCGGCTTGGCCTGACCGAGGTTGCCACGCTCGATCGCCGTCATTTCACCGTCGTGCGCCCCCGGCATGTGGACGCGTTCACTCTCTTGCCCGAACGGCTCTGAACACGAGATCGAGGACGCGTCTCGTGTCATGTGCACGTAGTGGTTACCGCGGTATGGGTGGCACCGACGTCAAGCCAGGTGGCCCGTCCGAGTGGGCCGCCTGCCAGACGGGCCTGGCGTCGACAGAGAAGTGACGCCGACTTCACCGATACGGCTCGTGCCCGGCTTCTGGGCGTGAGCGGTATCCGTCTGTACAACTTCGTCATCGCCCTTCCGGCGGTCCAGGTAGGCCGCGAGGCCGGCCCTCTTCGGGTAACCGGCTTCGAACGCGCCGTTCCGACGCAAGTGTGCTGGTAGATCGGTGCTTTCCAGGTCGGCTGGCGTAGACTTCGGCTATGACCGCTGCTCCCGAAGAGTACGAGGACATGCATCGGCTGGTTGACCGGCTGACGCCGGACCAGCTTCATGAGGTGCGCGCGCATACCCTGCGTCTCGTCCACTCCGGTGAGGGAGAGTCGGGCCAGGAGTGGCCGCCTGCCTGGTTCGGGTCGGTGACCACCGAGCAGGACGATATCGCGGAACGCGCTGAGGAGATCTTGCACCAGGGGTATGGTCGCGAAGTGTGATCGTCGTTGACACCGGCCCCATTGTTGCCGCTGCCATCCGGAATGACCGTAAGCACGATGTCTGTGTTGAGGTGTTCAACCAGTTCCGTAGAGAACGACGTGAGCTTCTTGTTCCGACTTTTGTGGCCGGCGAGGCCTCCTACATGCTGGGCAAGATCGGCGGAGCCAAGGTGGAGGCCGGCTTCCTGCGCTCGCTGAGGTCTGGAGTCTTTCACCTGGTTGATCTCAGGGACGATGATCTCGACCGCATCGCCGACCTGGTAGAGCGTTATTCAGATCTTCCGCTGGGATCGGCTGACGCCTCGGTAGCCGCCGTCGCCGAGCGTCTTCGCATCACCGAGGTGTTCACCTTGGATGCCAGGGACTTCTCCGTGGTCCGGCCCGCGCATGTCGCCGCCTTCACGCTGGTACCCGGCTGACTTCCCTACGTCACCGGCCACATCACGTTGGCAGGCACCGGAGTCGCATGCCCCATTGGTCTGATGGGCAGGCAGGCGTAGCCCTCCGGATCCGGCTGGATCCCGGCCCTCGATCGTTTCCGCCCGCCCAGCCGCGTCCCGCCGAAGGCTGCCTCGACGGGTTCGTCTTTGGCGCGGGGTGGGTCCTGCGGGGCCGCGGCTGATCGCCGGTGGCCGTTCCGGGGGCCGGGGTATGCGGGGGACGGCCGCGGTTTCCGGCCGGTGAGCGCGGCTGGTCGCGGGTGGCCGATTCCGGGGGGGCGTACGGAGGGGGAGGGGCGGCCCGGGGGGCGTACGGAGGGGCGGCCCGGGGGCGGCCGCGCCGGGTTCAGGGGCCGGAGCAGCCGTCCCCGGTTCGGGAGCCGGGGACGGCTGCCGCCGGTTCAGGAGCCGGGGTAGCCGCCGCCGCCGTGGGCGGCGTCGAGGGCGTCGTAGTCGGGGGCGAAGCCCTTCCTGGGGATGGCCTCGACGAAGTCGACGTGCCTGGGCTTCTTGTACGAGGCGAGCCGGGTGCGGACGTGTTCGACGACGTCCTCGGCCGTGGCCTCGCCCTTGAGGACCACGACGGCCTTCACGGCCTGGTGCCACCGGTCGTCGGGGACGCCGATGACGGCGGCGTCGGCGACCGCGGGGTGGGTCTTCAGCACCCGCTCGACCTCGGCCGGGTAGACGTTCTCGTTGCCGGACTTGATCATGCGGAGCCTGGGGCCGATGAAGGTGATCGTGCCGTCGGGCTCGCGGCGGCCGAGATCGCCGGTGTGGTGCCAGCCGCCGCGTGTCTTCTCCGCATTGAGCTCAGGTCTGTTGAAATATCCGGAGAAAAGCGACTTGCCGCGGGCGCAGATCTCGCCCACCTCCCCGGACGGCACCTCGCTCCCGTCGGCGGAGAGCAGCCGTACCTGCACCAGTGGCGACGGCCGTCCGGCGAATCCGGCGGCGCCCGGGGCCAGGCCGAGGAAGGTCAGCATGCCGCCCACCTCGGTCTGGCCGTAGCCGCCCATCTTGGACCGGCACCAGGGGGAGTCGTCCACCGTCGTCATCGCGTCCCACTCGGCCGAGTGGGAGACGAAGCGGAGCGATGTCAGGTCGTATTTGCCGTCCTTGTTCGCGTCCGTCACCGCGTCGATCATCTGGCCGAACAGGAACGCCTGGGTGACCTTCTCCGCGTCGATCAGGCGGCAGACCTCCTCGGCGTCGAACGCCGGGGTGAACACGTTCGTCCCGCCGATCTGCAGGGTGGCCAGGCAGAACATCATCGTGCCCACGTGGAACAGCGGGCCGTTGTTCAGGAAGGTGAAGCCGTCCTCCATCTGGCGGACCACCAGCAGCGCGGTGCTGTGCGCGACCAGCGCGGCGCTGCTGAGCAGGGCCGCGTTCGGCCGGCCGTCGAAGGCGGCGGTGTAGAGCGCGAGCACCGGGAGCGTGTCGTCGCCGGGCTCCGCCGGATGCGCGGGCCCACCCGTGAGGGGCCCGCCCGTGAGGGGCCCGCCCGTGAGGGGTCCTCCGGGCACCTCCGCGCGGGCGCCGGCGGGGTCGCCCGGGAGGGCGTCCGCGGCGTCATCCCGGTGGGCGGCGGGGGAGCCGCTCGACAGGAAGGCCTCGTAGCCGTCGCCCGCGAGGATCCAGCCGTCGTCGCTCAGGGGGGCGGCGGCCTCGGACCGCTCCCAGACGACGACTTTCGGGGTGAGGTCGTCCACGACGAAGGACAGCTCGTCGGTGGACTGCCGCCAGTTGGCCGGGCAGAAGATCGCGCCGAGCCGGGAGGAGGCGAGCAGCAGCTCCAGCACCGGATGGCCGTTGCGGCCGAGCCACAACACCCGGTCGCCGGCCGTGACGCCCCGCGCGGCCAGCGCGTCCGCCAGGCGGGTGACCCGCTCGTCGAGTTCGGGATAGGTGAGCCGCACCTCGCCGTCCACCACCGCCGTCACCCGGGGGCGGCTGCGGGCGTGCTCGGCGAGGACGTCGGACAGGGTCAACCGGTGGATCATCGCGCCTCCTGCTGGGGGGCGTACGGCTCGCGCCCTTCCGCGTGCGGCCGGCCCGAGCCGTACGGGACGGATCACTTGAAAGCGGGCATGACCTCGGCGGCGAAGAACCGCATGACCTTCTTCATCTCCTCCAGCGGCATCGGCCTCGTGCTGCCGAAGTCGCAGAGCAGGTTGGCGAAGCCGGCGTCCTCGAGCAGCCGGATCTGGCCGATCACCCGCTCGGGGTCGCCGATGACCTCCAGCTGCTCCCAGCGGAAATCGTTGGAGACCGCGCCACCCTTGAGGTAGCGGTCCTGGTAGTACTCGAAGCCCTGGGCGGCCTTGCCGGTCCGGGGGTCGATCGGCGAGCTCTTCTCGTTGAAGATCCGGGACCGGTCGAACATCGTCTCGAACCTGGCCTGGTCCTCGCGGGCCCGCTCGACCGTCGCGGCGACGTAGACGCTGCGGGCGACCACCAGCTCCGAGGCGGCCACGTCGTGCCCGGCCCGCTCCGCGGTCTCCCGCCAGGTCTCGGCGGCCTTGACCACCTTGCGGAAGGGCGCCGCCGGGTCGGCCAGGATCGGCAGGCCGCGCTCGGCGTACATGGTCACCGTCTCGGGGGACACGGCCGCCACGTGGATCGGCGGGAACGGGTCCTGGACCGGCCGGGGGACGAGCTCCACCTCGGTGCCGGTCCGGTAGAACTTGCCCTCGTGCCGGAAGGACGGGTTGCCCCAGAGGCCGAGCACGACCTCCAGGGCCTCGTTGAACCGGTCGCGGGCCTCGGCCAGGTCGATGCCGAAGCCCTCGAACTCGAAGCTCTGGTAGCCGCGGCCGATCCCCAGCTCCAGCCGTCCACCCGAGAGCATGTCCACCATGGCCGCCTCCTCGGCGACGTGGACCGGGTTGTGCAGGGGGAGGACCACGATGCCGGTCCCCAGCCGCAGTCTCTCGGTGCGCGCGGCCATGTGGGACAGCATCGTGAACAGGTTCGGCACCACGCCGTAGTCGCGGAAGTGGTGCTCGGCCAGCCGCACCCCGTGAAACCCCAGTTCCTCGGCGAGCTCGACCAGCTCAAGGTGGTAGTCGTAGACGTCCTTGAAGCTCTGGCCGTCGAACCGGTGGAAGAGGTGGAAGGTCGAGAACTTCATCGGCTGTCCCCTGGCGGTCGTCTCCGTGTTGTCCCGTTCCGCGCTTCGGGTACGGCTGGCCGTACGAAACCAAGCGCTCGCTTGGGTGAGCGTATCAGTGGTTGCCGCGGACGGTCCAGGTGACGGACTGTGTCAGGAACTCTTCCCGGTAGCCGGGGTCGCGGACGTCGGCGGTCTCGTCGGTGACGACCGCGGTGACGGTGCCGCCGTTGCCCATGCCGATGACGTCCACCGAGGTACGGCCCCGCCAGGGCCGGTGCTCCCTGCCGTCGCGGTACCAGCGGACCGACAGCGTCGGGACCGGGGCGAGGGTCACCGAGAGCGTCGACCTGCGCGCCACCGGCCGCTCGTTGGGCGTGTGGGAGTCGATCGGGCGGGCGATCGCGTAGAACGACTGGATCATCTTCTCCCTGCCGACCGAGTTGAACTCGCGGCCGAGCGACTTCATCAGCGAGTTGGGGGTGGGCCGGTAGACGCCGTACTGGGTGTAGTACCCGCCCTCGTAGGCGCCGACGACGTCGCCGTCGGGGCTGGGCGCGCCGAGCCAGTACCACCACTTGGCCCGCTCGGCCCGCATCCGCCCGGCGTCGCGGACGCTGACGTTGACCTCCGAGAACTCGGGGCCGTCGTAGCGGCTGCCGTCACCCGGGTAGGCGTAGTAGTCGTACTCGTCGGCCAGGTCGCCCAGGGAGTGGCCGAGCTCGTGCGGCAGCACCTCTCCGGCGCGTTCGTTGCCGCCGGAGAAGGTCGCCATCTCCTCGTCGGTGTAGCCCGCGCCGCCGTACTTGGCGGAGTTGGCCATCGCCGCGATCTGGTCCACGCCGGGCGCCAGCGCCGCGTAGGCCTTCGCGCGGTCCTCGTCCACGCAGAGCAGCCGCTCCAGGCCGTCGCACCAGAAGGTCATCCCGAGCGGGGTGTCCCTGACCACGTCGCGCGCGGGGTCGCCGCTCACGCCGGACACGGGCGAGGGGATGTCGACCCGCCAGACGTTGAACAGCCCGCGGTAGCTCTTGAAGGGCTCCCGGTTGGCCAGCAGCGCCCACTTGGCGGCGACCTGGTCGGCGTAGAGGCCGAGTTCTGCCTCGGTGTAGCCGTCGCCGACGAAGACCAGGTCGATCCGGTCCGCGCTCGGCCCGTTGACCTCGACGGGGGTGAGCCTCGCGGCGGCGGTGGCGAGGGAGCGGGCCCTCGGCCCGGCGGAGGCGGGCACCTCGGCGCGGGCGATGGTGCCGTCCTCGGCGAAGACCTCGACCGGCCTGGTCGGACCTGCCGGAGTGGCCCGCGTGGTGGCGGTCTGCGTGGAGGCAGGGGAGGGGGAGGGGGCGGCCAGCGCGGGCGCGGCGGCGAGGGCGGTCGCGCAGGCGGTGGCCACGGCCGCCGCGGCCAGCAGGGGGAATCGGCGCACAGAATTTCCTTTCCGGAAATGTCGTGAGATGCGCTGATCTTCGATGCCTGGCGGTAACACCCCGATCACGTGGAGGTGACAAGACAGCCCGCCGGAACCGCAGGAGGGGGAGTGTGAGCAGCTCAGCGGGCATCCATCATCTCCGAGTGATGGAAAGCGGGATGGGGGCATAGGCTCGTCCGATGAGCCTGGAACTACGGCACCTGCGTGTCCTGTGTGCCATATCGGACACGGGGAGCCTGACCCGGGCCGCGACCCTCCTGGGCACCACCCAGCCCGCCCTCTCGGCGCAGCTCCAGCGGATCGAGCGGATCATCGGCGGCAGGCTCTTCGAGCGCGACCGCCACGGCGCCCGCCCCACCCCGCTCGGCGACTTCGTGCTCGCCCGGGCCCGCACCGTGCTGAGCGGAATGGACGAGCTGCTGCTCGGAGCCGCCGCCCGCCCCGCCGGCGGCCCGGTACGGCTCGGCGGAGTCGACGGGCCGATCCTGGTCGGCCTGGTCGACCGGCTCGGCGACCTGCTCGGCGGCCGGGAGATCACCTCCTACGCCGACGCCGCGCCGCGGTTGCTGTGCGACCTGGTCGCGGCCCGGCGCCTGGACGCCGCCGTGGTCGTCGACTACGTGGGCCACGAGCTGCGCCCGGTCCCGCCGCTCCGCCAGGAGCAGGTCGCCGCCGAGCCCGTGTTCGTGGCGCTCGCCGCCGGCCATCCCCTCGCGGGCCGTTCCGAGCTCGACCTGGCGGACCTGGCCGGGGAGGCATGGGTGCTGTCGCCGTCCGACGGGGGCGGCTGGCCCGAGTGCTTCCGCACGGCGTGTCACCGGGCCGGATTCGTCCCGCGCGCGCCGCACCAGGCCGCGGACGCCTGGACCATCAGGGAGATCGTCATCTCGGGCCGGGCCATCGCCCCCTGCCGGGCCACCTTCGCCGAGAGCGCCGGTCTGGTCATCCGCCCGCTGCGCGGCGACCCGCTGGTGATGCGGCACCTGCGGGTGTGGCATCCGCAGGGCGGGCTGGCCGCCCACGTGCCCGCCGTACGGGATCTGGCGGCGCGGGTGTTCGCCGACCACGCCCGGGAACGCCCCCGGTACCGGGAGTGGCGGAGCCGGTGACGCCGCCGGGCAACGCCTCGATGCCGGGAGCGGCGGAGCCGGGCAAGGCCCCCGATACCGGGAGTGGCGGCATCGAGGAACGCCTCGATGCCGGGGTGGCGGAGCCGGTGGCGCTGCCCGGGGTCGGCCGGGTGCCGGGAGCGGCGCAGCGGGTAACGTTCCCCGGGTGACTGTCCTTCTGCCCGGTGTCGCGCTCACCGACCACGTCTTCAACGTCCCCCTCGACCACGCCGACCCCGGCGGCCCGGCGATCGAGGTCTTCGCCCGCGAGGCGGTGGACCCGGCCAGGCAGGACCAGGACCTGCCGTGGCTGCTCTTCCTGCAGGGCGGTCCCGGCGGCAAGGCGCCGAGACCGGTCGCGGCGGACGGCTGGCTGGGGCACGCGCTGAAGACCCACCGGGTGCTCCTGCTCGACCAGCGGGGGACCGGCCGCAGCACCCCGCTCACCGCCAGGACGGTGACCGGGACCGACACCGAGCTCGCCGCCCGTCTCCGGCACTTCCGCGCCGACGCGATCGTGGCCGACGCCGAGCTGATCCGGCGCGAGCTCTGCGGTGACCGGCCGTGGGAGACCCTCGGCCAGAGCTACGGCGGCTTCGTCACGCTGACCTACCTCTCCCAGGCACCCGAGGGCCTCAAGGCCTGTTACGTGACCGGAGGCCTGGCCGGGCTCGACGCCACCGCCGACGACGTCTACTCCCGCACCTACCCCAGGGTCCGCGAGAAGACGGACCGCTACTTCGCCCGCTACCCCGACGACTCCGCCCGCCTGGACGCGATCGCCGCCCACCTGCGCCGCGAGAAGGTCGAGCTGCCGGACGGCGACGTGCTGACCGTGCGCCGCCTGCAGAGCATGGGCCTGTGCCTGGGGATGAGCGACGGCGCGGAATACCTGCACTGGGTGCTGGAGGAGGCCTGGAACGGCGAGCGGCTCTCCGACCTGTTCCTGTACGAGGTCATGATGGCCACCGGCTTCGTCGGCAACCCCCTCTACGCGGTCCTGCACGAGTCGATCTACGCCCAGGGGGGCGCCACCGCCTGGTCGGCGCACCGGCTGCTGCCCGAGGAGTTCGCCGAGGAGGCCGAGCCGCTGCTGCCCACCGGAGAGATGATCTACCCCTGGATGTTCGACGAGATCGCCGCCCTGCGCCCGTTCAGGGGCGCCGCCGAGATCCTCGCCGCCGCCTCCGACTGGCCCGCTCTCTACGACCCGGTACGGCTGGCGGCCAACCGGGTCCCGGTGGCCGCCGCCGTCTACTACGACGACATGTACGTCGACGAGGACCTGTCCATGCGGACCGCCCGCACGGTCGGCAACGTTCGGACCTGGGTGACCAACGAGTGGGAGCACGACGGCGTCCGCGTCTCCGGCGGGCGGGTGCTGGCCCGCCTGATGGACACGGTCAACGGCGTCCACGGCTCCTGAGAGCACGCCCCGCCCCATCGGACGTCCCCGCCGCCATGACGGCGAGGACGTCCGGGTCTGCGCCCGCCGGGATCGCGGGGGCGGGGAGGCCGGTGCCCGCCGGGTCCCGGAGGCGGGCGGGTCAGAGCCCGTAGGACTTCAGGGCGATGGCGCTCGCCGTCTTCCGGACGCTCTTGGCCATCAGCCCCTTCCACGGCAGGTACGGCAGCAGCCTGTAGTTCTGGTTGAGGAACCAGGCCATGAACCGGTTCTCGGGGACCATCCACCTGCTCACGCCCTCGCCCGACTTCTGGCATCCCGTGGCGTAGTCACGCATGGCCTCCTCGTAGCGGGCGAAGCCCGCGCGGTGGTCACCCCCGGCGGCCGCCAGTTCCCCGGCCAGCACGTAGGCCCCGACCACGGCCAGGCCGGTGCCCATGCCCGACAGGGGCGAGGGGCAGCAGGCGGCGTCTCCGAGCAGGACGGCCCGGCCCCGGGACCAGCGGTCCAGGTGGACCTGGCTGACCGAGTCGAAGTAGAAGTCCGGCGCGTCCCACATGCTCTTCAGCAGCCGGGGCGTCTCCCAGCCGATCCCGGCGAACGCCTCGGCGAGGATCTTCTTCTGCTGCTCGCCGTCGCGGCGGTCGTAGCTCAGCGGGGGCGAGCCGAAGTAGAACATGGCCTTCGCCTCGGTGTTGTGCCGGGCGCTGTACACGGAGGTGAGCTTGCCGGGGGTGCTGTAGGCGTGCCCGGTGTACTCCAGCCCGAGGTGGTTGGCGGTGGTGAAGATCGCGCAGTACAGGCCCAGCTCCTTCACGTACCGCGACTCCGGCCCGAACGCGAGCGAGCGCACGTTGGAGTGCAGCCCGTCGGCCCCCACCACCAGGTCGAACCTGCGCGGCGCCCCGCGCTCGAAGGTGACGGTCACGCCGTCGGCGTCCTCGGTCATGGAGGCGATGGAGTCGTCGAAGACGTACTCGGTGTGCTCCCTGGTCGCCTCGTGGAGGATGCGGGCCAGGTCGCCGCGGAGGATCTCGACGTCACCGGCGAAGAGGTCGGCGGGCAGGCTCGCCAGCTTCCTGCCGGCGCTGTTGACGTAGGACATCGCGCCCATGCGCGTCCGCGCGCTCCGGACGTCGGCCAGGATGCCCATCCGCTCCAGCACGGTGAGGTGCGCCTCGCCGCGGAAGTCGACCGCGTAACCGCCGTCGCGCAGCGCGGGCGCCCGCTCCACCACCGTGGGGTTGAAGCCGTGGCGGCGCAGCCAGTAGGCCAGCGCCGGACCGGCGACACTGGCCCCGGAGATCAGGATGTCCTTGTTCTTCGGCTCGGTGAGCCGCGGTGTGGTGGTCATGCCGGCGAGCATGTTCGAGGGCCCTCACCACCGGCTCACCGGCGCTCACCGGCACTCACCGCGGGAGCCGGTGTTCACCGCGGGGAGCCGGCGCCTCCTCCGAGACCTCACCGCGGGAGCCGGGGGCTCGCCACGGGGAGGGGGCGTGGGATTCCACGGGCCGCTCAGGGGCGCTGGACCATCTGGTAGGCCCGGGACTCGGGTCCGTACGACCAGGCGCAAAGTAGCTCTGCGTGATTTCCGCTTGACCGGAGATCACGATGAGTGATCTCTCGGAGGAGGCGTCTTCGTGGGCCGATTGGCCCATGGAGAGTTCGTCAGTCAGGTGTTCTGCCGGGTGCGGCTGTCGATGACGATTTCGTGGTCGCCGTGGCGCTGGTACGGAGGGCGGGCGAGGAAGTCTCGGTAGCGGCGTGTCATCTCTGCATCGGCTTCGGCGCGGGTCGGGTCGGCGTACCCGGGTGGCGGGCTGGGCCAGGGGCGCGAGTCCAGGAAGCGGCGGGCCTGGGCCAGGCGCTGGCTGGCGGGCTGCTTGAGGAGGCGTTCCTCATCAATGGCCTGGGCGAGCGCGGTTTGCAGGTTTGCCCGCGACCCGGTGCAGTTGGACGGGGTCGATGATGGCAGGGCTGGAACGGTGGTGTGGAGGGGCTCGGCGCCCAGCCCGACGTGACCGGCGTAGGAGAGCAGGAAGAGGCCACTTCCGCCGTCGGGGGTGGCGGCGATCACGGCATCCCAGTCTTCGGCCAGGAGCCGGTCTCGCAGTTCGGCCATGACCGCCCTCGGGTCCTGTGCCGGCGCACTGTTTGGCCTGGATCCAGGGGATGATCTGCTTCCAGTACTCCTCTTCGGCGTCCAGTTGGGCTTCTCGCAGCATCGGGAGGAATTCGATCGCGTAAGACGCGGGGAGCATCAGGGTCAGCGGGTCTTCCTCAGCCTGCCCCATCCGCATGGTGAGCAGCCCGGAGTGCTGCCCGATCTCCATCAGGTCCACCACCACGCGGCGGCGCGCTTGCCCGCCAGGACGGCGGCTGCTTGTCGCGGCGTTCTGTCGCCTGCTTCGGTTACGGCTGGCCTTTCCCACTGGAGTTCCCCCGTTGCATCCCGTTGCCCGCTGCGGCCGGGCATCCCCGCGGCCTCCAGCCTCCCTCTTCGCCGTGGCCAGGGCCGATGAGGCTCGCCGACGCGTGGGCAATGACCGACCGGCCGACCGCGCTGGCCGGGATCGGGCGGAGTTCCGGGTCTTGGCGCGAGGGGGCGCGTCTTGCCCTGCGGGTTCTTGTCTTGATTCTGGGGTCTGGTGCGGTGGAGGCTAGGCCTAGCCGTACGGCGGGACGCTGATGGGCGCGTCAGAGATCTGCTGCTGCCCACCGGGACGGCACGATCTCAAAGAGCGTGCGGCACCGGGCGTCGAACTTGAAGTGATCCGAGGCGATCATCCGCTGCGCATGGTCCTCCGAGCGCGCCGGGTAAATGAGCTGGCGGCCGTCCTCACCCACGTGAGCGATCACCAACCAGGGCCAGCGCTTCATTTCCTCGATCATCATCTCGGCCGTGCTCGACGGCCTATTCTGTTTCCCCACGACACCGAACGCTACCGATCAAGGCGGACGCTCACCTGGGACTACCGGCAATCCTGGGCCTTGGTGCTCTCGCCCAGGTGGCGGCGTGTGGGGTCGTGTGATCCCGTGAGCCTGCGTGAGGGGCTGTTGCTGTACTCCTCTGCTGTACAGCACGGCCGCCGCGGACCCGATGCCCAGCTTGTCGGCCACCGACTTGATCGCGGCCATCTCGTTGTCGTACTGCGGACGCACCTCACGGACCATACGGATCGCACGCTGTCGCAACTCAGGAGAGTAGGGGGACTTCCGTGCCATGACTCGATCATCCTCTCGATCGAGTCTCCAACGAACCCGGGGCGGCTCAGGACGTACTGGGGCGGCTCAGGACGTACTGGGGCGTCTCATCAGGAAGCTCGGATTTCGTGGCTCACGGCGTCGAGGTAGTCGTTGATGGCTCGGTGGTTTTTCGTGAGGCATTCGATCTTCTCTGCCATGCGGTCGCGTTCGTGTTCGAGTGTCGCAATCATGTCTGGGGTGACGTACGGCAGGTATATCGCCCTTGAGCTGTCCAGGCAGGGAAGGATCTGCTTGATGATCCGGGTGGGCAGGCCGACTTCGAGGAGGCCCCGCACTTGCCGCACCCGGTCGACAACGTAGTCCTCGTAGCTCCGGTACCCGTTGGGGAGCCGTTCGGAGTGGATCAGCCCCTGTTCCTCGTAGTAGCGGAGCATCCGCACCGGCGTGTCCGTGCGCTGGGAGAGCTCACCGATCTTCATCCCCACACCCTGCGTGTCTGGGCTGCGATGCAGCCGGACTTGACCCTCACACCAATGTCACACATTGATGATAAGGATATGACACGAACGGATACATCACCATCCCCTTCCGCCGCTGACGCACGGTTCCCGCTCGCGGGTCTGCTGGCTCTGGCTGCCACGGGGTTCATCACGCTCCTGACGGAGACGATGCCCGCTGGGATGCTGTCGCAGATGAGCCGCGACCTGGGAGTGAGCGAGGCGGCTGCGGGGCAGAGCGTCACGGTCTTCGCGATCGGGGCGATTCTCGCGGCGGTCCCTCTCACGAGAGCCACGATCGGCTGGCGACGCAAGCACCTGCTGCTGTTCGCGATCTCCGGGTTCGCGGTCGCCAACACGGTCACGGCCTTTTCCGACAGTTTCGCGCTCACCCTGGCCGCGCGGTTCCTCGGCGGGATCGTCGGCGGCATGCTCTGGGCGCTCCTTGCCGGTTACGCCCGGAGGATGGTTCCCGCGCACCAGCGCGGCAAGGCCATGGCCATCGCGATGGCGGGCGGGACCGTTGCACTGTCCGTCGGGGTCCCCGCAGCCGCGTTCCTCGCCAAGGCCGTCGAATGGCGATTCGCGTTCGGGATCATCACGCTGGTCACTCTCGCACTGATCGTATGGGTGATCGCCTCCGTTCCGAACTTCCCCGGCCAATCCAAGGGCGCACGACTGCCGCTGGCCCACACGTTCCGTCTGCCCGGAGTCGCCCCGATCCTCGTCGTGACGTTGACGTTCGTGTTCGCACACAACATCCTCTTCACCTACATCGCCCCGTTCCTGGCCCCGCTCGGCATGGCGGGTCAGGTCGATTCGGTGCTGCTCACCTTCGGCCTGGTCTCGCTCGTGAGCATCTGGCTCACCGGCGTACTCATCGACCGGCACCTGCGCATGCTCATGATCCTGGCCTGCGCGCTCCTGGCCACAGCCGCTCTCATCCTGAGCGTCTTCTCTGGCAACCCCGCCCTCGTGTACGCCAGTGCAGCCCTGTGGGGACTCGCGTTCGGCGGCGCCTCAACCCTGCTGCAAACCGCGATCGCTGACGCCGCAGGCGCAGCGGGCGACGTCGCACAAGCACTCCTCACCACATGCTGGAACATCGCGATCGCCGCAGGCGGGATCATCGGCGGTATCACCCTCAACGTGCTGGGACCCCCCTCCTTGAGCTGGATCACACTCGCGCTCCTGCTCCCGGCGCTCGCTATCGTCATCGGCGCACGTCGACACGGATTCACCAGCCGCACATTCGAACGCGAGACCGCCTCCGAACCGGACGCGTGACACCAGACAGCCGAAAACGGCGCGCTGGCGTGATCGGTGGCGTCGCCTCTTGCATCCGCCGCCTTGTGGGCCCGGTGCTCGGGTCGGTGTCACCAGGGGCAAAGTAGAGCGTCCGCGCTGTTCAGAGGGCCCGGACGGCGGATGGCCGCCGGAGTGGTTACGGCTGTGGACAACCGGGGCGGGGCAGTGGCCGAATCATGGCGTTCGGGCGTCCTGGGTCGCTGAACTGGGTGGATGTGATTCGGGAGACCAGACAGGGCTACCACTCTGTAGGTTCTGCGCCCCCGGATGGCTGGCCTCTGACCAGGTACAACACGAACCCGTGTACCTGATGACACAAGCCTTACCGACACCCCGGTTACTCACAGCTACTTTGCGTCTGGTGACACGGGGTGTCGGTAAGGCTCGATCCACCAGCCGTAAACAACCGTGTCTGCCCAGGTGAGCACCCTGCCTTCCCACTGGGCAGGCGGCCCACCCGAAGTGCCGACATCGCGTGGAGGCGGCACTTTCGAGCCGTCGGCTGCCTCGTACACGGAGTGGAACGCGGCGAACAGGGCCGAAGTGCCGTCACCATCCAGCAACTCGGCACTTCCGATCACAGGTGGCGGCTGGTGGTTCGAGCCTTACCGGCACCCCGACACGGACCCGAGTGGAGAGCCACCATGCGGCCGCCGAAGTGATGACCGGACATTTCAGCGCGGCCCTGGCTTCTTCTGAAGGATCAGCAGAGCTTGCCGGTGTACCAGGCGTTCACGACCACGCCGGGGCTGCCGAGGTCTGTGTGGCCCGGTCCGACGCAGATGGTGTTATCGGGCCAGTAGTTACGCACCACTCGGATCTTGATCCGTGAACCGTCGGATGTGCAGTGGTTGTACCAGGCCGTGTATCTGTCCTCGTAGAAGCCACAGCGCACGGCGGTGAGCCGTCCACTGGTTTTCGCTGACGCGTCGGCGGCCGCGGCGGTCGCCGCCGATCCGTCGAGCGCGCTCGCCGCCGCACTCGACGGTACGCCGACGATGCTGGTGGCTATACCGGCTGCGATCGCCACGCCGGTCAGGAATTGATGTCGTCTCATTGCTTTCTCCCTCGTTACGGAGGTTCTGCATGACATGGCCGGCCACGTTCCGTCCCTGGCGCCGCGCTGTCGCCGGTTCCAGATTCAGGTCCGATGTGACCCGCTCAAGGACAGCGAACACCAGTACAGAGGTTCGGACAATCGATTCGAGTTGGCTCGAATCCAAACCCAACCCGACACCCCGTTTCAAGGCGGCCCGCTCCTGGCGGGCCGCTGGCGCTCGTGGGCCGGGCTGCGGCTCTTCGGCCGGTCCCGGCCCACGACGCCCAGGCCCTCCCGGGCGGTTGCCGAAAGAATCGAGCGTCCCGCCGACCACACAAGGAGCACCAGCCAATCTCAAGATCGTCTCTCTAGCGCCAAAATCCGGTCCGATCCTCCCCGGAGGCCAACATCCGCAGCGGCTCGTAGGCCCTTACCTGATCGGTGGCCAGGGAGCCACCACCCGCAGCATGTCCGGACAGTGCATGAACCCTGACGCCGCACGCGGATCACGGTTCTCACCGGTCTTGACCGGCAGCTCACCGGAACCGGTCGCCGGGCCCCAGCAGGCTGGTGAGCTCGGCGATCGCCTCCGGCGAAGGATGGAAGTAGCGGCGCACATTCTCCGGGCACCACCGGAATACGGCAGAAACGGGCCGCGGGACAGCAGAGCCGCTGCTCAGCGCTGGGCCAGCGCCTCGTAGGCAGTAGAGCGGCCGATCTTGAGGGTGCGGGCGGCCTCGGTGACCGAGACGCCGTCGTCGACCAGACGGCGCAGTGTGGCCAGTTCGGCGGGGGCGCCGCTCAGTGGCCGTCACCGGCGGCGTGCTCCCGGCGGTCGAGGTCGGCCTGCAGCTGGGCGAGCCACTCCCGGCCCCTTCTGCGCCCGTCGGGGAGTTGGTCGTCGCGGTCCCAACGCCAGGAGACCGCGAGGGCGAGGCTGAGGATCCGGCAGTCGGCGAGCAGCCCGGAGTCGGCGCCCGGGTAGTGCGCGGCGACGTCCTTCGGAGCATGCGCGAGGTCGAACTCGACGGGTCCGCGGCAGGCGGTCTCCAGATCGATGAAGAGCGGTCCGTCCGCGGTGGCGAGCAGGTTGCCGGGGTGCGGTTCGCCGTGCAGGAGCTGTTGCCTCGTGCCGCGGTCCAGGATCGCGCGGCTGATTCCATGAAGGGTGTCGGTCAGCAGGGCGCGTTCCGCGGCGCCGAGGTCCGGGCTGACGGCGGGGTCCTCGACCACCCGGAGGGCGTCGGCGACGCGGTCGGTGAAGTGCGGTGCGGCGAGGTTGATGCGGCGCAGGCCGGCGTGCAGCCGGGCCAGGGCGTCGGCGTAGGCGGCGGGTGGGTGGTTCTCGGGTACGGCGGTGGGCTCGTAGTAGGTCCAGAGGGTGACGGCGAAGCCATCGCGGACATGGACGCGGGGCTCGGCCCTCGGATCGAGACCCGCCACCGAGCTGCCGGTCCCGGCGAGGCGCCGGGCGATCTCGACCTCGAAGTCGAGGCGGTGCGCGAGGGGCGCGACCCGGGCGAGCATGCCGCTGGGCCGCAGCCGGACGGCGATCCGGTTCGAGTTGTGCAGCACAGCGGCGTCGTCGGCGCCCAGACCGTACTCGGCGGCCGTGTCGACGGCCGCGGCCACCGCCCGCAGGATCTCGGTGTCCTTCACGTGTTCAGTGCCTCTCCCTGCTGGAGTTGATGTGTGCGGCGCAGGCCCTTGGCCCGGCCGAGCGTCTGATGCGTCGTGACCAGGTCAGTGCGGCCGGACATAGCGGACCCCGAGGCCGTCGTCGTCCCGTGCCGTCAGGGGCCGGTCAAGGAGAGCGCTCATGTCCGGATCACCCCGAAGCAGCACCGTGCTGCAGCCGTCGCCGCTGAGCCGGCAGCCGGCCGCGGCGAGGGTGGACGTGAGCGCGTCGGCCTGCTCGGGAGGGCGCGCAGCAGCGGGAAGGGGTCGAAGCGGCGGGCGTCGTCGGTGGCGACGCGGTCGCGGGTTCGTCCGGTGGGCGGCCGGCGTTGCGTCAGCACCCGCGGGCGGTCGACTGCTCCTGGAGAAGTGCGAGGGTCCGCCGGTCACGTCTGTATGCAACACCACCCGGTCGGTTCCGCGCATTCGGTTTATTGCCGGTGTCGGCGGAGGGCCTGGGTGTCAATCCCCTGGGAACGTAGTGAGCCCCCCTCATCCCACGGCGTGCGTTCCGGAGAGTAAGGGGAACGGGGTGAACACCTCCGCCAGTTCCCGCACCGACACCGCCCGGGTGAACCTCGGGTACGCCGTCCGATCGATCGACGCCACCCGAACTCCCAGGAACCACCACTAATGCGACGTTCCTGAATGCGGCCGTACATCCCTGCCCGCCGACCTGGGGAGATGATGGTCTCAGGGGTATTGTCATGCCGAAACTGCTGTACGCGCGTCCGCCGGCGGACGCCGAAGAAGAGCGGCAGATCCGCAAACTGGCCGGGGCCCGCCATGCCCCGGCCGACTGGATCACGCGGGCGCAGATGATCGCCTTCAGCTGGCAGGGGCAGCGCACCAGCGCCATCGCGGCCAGGCTGGGCTGTCACATGCCGACCGTGCGCGAGCGGATCGAGCGCTTCAACGCCGAAGGCCTGGCCGGGCTCGGCGATCGGCCCGGGGCGGGCCGTAAACCCCGGCTCACCGAGATCGAACGCGGGTGTGTCATCGCCCTGGCGCGCTCGGCCCCGCCCGGACGACCGGTTCGCGAAGGGGCTGGCGACCTGGTCGCCGACGACGAGAGCGGTCCCGCGCAGTGGACTCTGGACAGCCTGACCGCCGCCGCCCGCGCGCAGGGCATCGTCATCGCCCGCAGCCAGGTCCGCCGGATCCTACTCACAGAGAAGGTCCGCTGGCGGCACACCCGCTCCTGGAGCGAATCGACCGATCCGCAGTTCACCCCAAAAGGGCCGAAATCATCGGCCTCTACACCCACCCGCCGCCCGGCACCACGGTGATCTGCGCCGACGAGCTGGGACCGGTGACCCCGCGCACCTTCCCGCCCGCACCCGGCTGGTCGGTCGGCGGGCATCGGATCAAGGACCGGCTGGAGTATTCACGCGGCACCGACAAGACCTGGGTCTACGGCGCGCTGCGCATCCGCGACGGCACCGAGCTCACCTTCTGCGCGCCCTCGCGCAACAGCGACGGCTGGATCCAGCTGCTGATGCGGATCGCCACCGCCAACCGGCGTGGCCCGATCGTCGTCATCACTGACAATCTGTCCAGCCATTTCAGCTGACGGGTCCGCCAATGGCTGGCCCGTCATCCGCGGATCAACAGCCGCCGGATCCGGCGCAGCACCGCCTCGCTGTCCTCCAGCCCGGCCGCGACCGCGCCGTCGGCCACCCGCTTGATGCCCACGTTGGTGCCCAGCCCGTACAGGCACAGCAGCAGCCGGCGTTGCAGCACGTCAGGATGGGTGATGGTGCGGGAGGCCACCGAGGTGAACTCCTTGGTGAACCCGGTGACGTGGTCGACGTCCTTGAGCACGTCCAGCAGATCGATCACGCCCCAGCGCCGCGAGATCTCCTCCTTCAGCGCCACCAGGCCCGTCGGCTCGGGACGGCGGTTCAGGGGCGGGACCGAGATCCACGGCTCGCCTTTGCGTCGCGTCAGCTTCACTCCGCCGGTGGTGTCGGAGCCCATCGCGGTGTTGAGCCGGTCCAGGGCGGCCAGGTGCCGGCGTTGCAGGTCGGCGATGAACGCCGCCGGGTCACGGGGCTTGGACAACGCCTCGTAGTGCACGTCCCGGTTGTTCTCATAGTCGGCGGGCAGGTCGTCGTCGGGGTTGCGCCACGTCTTGGCACCTGTGATCCAGATCTCCCGGCGGCGGATCGCCTTGTGCAGGGCGACCAGCACGCACAGCTCGTACGGGATGCGCTCCACGCGGCCGGTGTCGGGGTCGACGACCGCGTCCTTCCAATCGTCGGGCACCACGTGCTCCAGCGGGACGGTCTCGCTGCGGTCGTAGTGCACCGCCTCGGAGTCGGCGTACCGGTCCAGCAGCGCCAGGGCGTCCATCACCGGCCGGAAGGCGGTGTTGGAGCAGCCGAACTCCAGCGCGCGCAGCAGCTTAGGTAGCCCGCGCCGGTAGTGGCGCGAGTAGGAGCCGCGCAGCTTGGTGCGCACCCGCGAGTTGAACACCTTCTCGTTCGCCTTGGCCTCGGCGACGATGTCTGCCAGCGTCCGCGCCCCCACCACCGGGTAGATCGCCTCGCGCACGACCTCCTCGGGCAGGTCCAGGGCGGCCTGGGCGAGCCGAACCAGAATGCCGTTCTTGCCGTGCACCCGCCGGAACTCGGCGCTGATCTCGCTTTCGACCTTGCGTTCGGCCCGCACGCTGATCTTGTGCACGAGCTGGATCAGTAGCTCCACCAGGCCGTCGGTCAGCTCGGTCTTGCGCACCCAGCACAGCGCCGCCAGCAAGGTCCACCGCACCGGCTCGGCCGCCGCGGCGAAGTCGGAGGGGTACATCCGCATCGCCCGCGCCCGCCAGGACTCCACGATCTTCTCCGACACCCCCTCGAACAGGCCCTCGCCCAGGCCGATCGCGCGCACCCGTTCCAGCTTGACGATCTCGGCCAGCAGCGTGTCCAACTGGATCGGCCCCGGATCCTCCTTCAGCTCCTGCAAGAAGCTGCGTCCCGGCGCGGCCACCGGCACCTCGACAGGGTCGGCCTCGACCTCGGGAGCCGCGATCAAATCGTCCAGCCGCGCGCCGGCCGCCGATCCCAGCCGCTGAGCGGTGCGGGTGGTGAAGTCCCGCTCGAACATCGCCACGGCCGCGCCCAGCAGCCGGTCCACCTGGACCGGAGTCGGCGGCTCGATCTTCTCCGCCCGGAACCGCGTCAGCAGCGCCGCGCGCAGCCGATCCCGCGACAACTCCTCCGGACACAGCTCACCCGCCAGCCAGAAGATCTGCTTGTCCTCATCGGCCACTGTCGGCTGCCGGAACCCATGGTGCTTGCGGACCTGGCTGCGGTGGTACTCGATCGTCCTGCCGCTCCACTGGTAGTCGGCGAACAACAGCGCCGCCTCCACCCCCACCTGCCCGGCCATGTACTCCACCGCGGCCTTGGGCACATCCTCGCGCCGAGGGAACCGCCCCTCCAGCTCGAAGAACTTCAACAGCAGCGCAAACCCCAGCCGCGTCGCCCCGGACTTGTTGCTCAGCAGCCCCAGTTCGTCCTCATCCAGCGTCCAGCACTCGATGAGCTCGTCCAGCTCCCACTCACGACGCACGGCCCACGCCCCAACTTCCCGATCCGCACCGATGATCCGGAAGCACCATGATTTGTGAGCACGCCATTACTGCCTGGTATCGCCTACTTGTGACCGGTACGTGCCGCACCGGAGACGTTACCCACAGCTACTTTGCGGCTGGTCGCACGGACCCGAGTTCCGGGCCTGGTAGCCGGCGACGGCGTTGATCGGCGACGCCTGGATGACGGCCTCGGGCACACCGGCCAGGCGGAGCGCGTCCTCCTGGGGCAGCCGCGCGGCCCGGCGGTGGGCGGCCTCGTACGTCCCCGCGCCCAGGGCCGCCCTCGTGGCGGCGGCCGTCCGGGAGACCTCGGGATCGTCCTCGGTGAGGATCCCCCGCAGGCCGGCGGCCGCGCCGAGCAGCAGGGCCGCGGCCGGCGCGTCGCCCTCCAGCAGCGCGAGCCCCGCCAGGGCCTCGACGGCGCGGGCGCTCTCGACGATCGATCCCGCCGCCGTCGCAACCTCGACGGCCTGCCGGTGCAGGGAACGGGCCCCGTCCAGGTCGCCGGCGGCCTCGGCGACCTTGCCGAGGCCGAAGAGGGTGGCCGTCCGGTTGCCCGCGCTCTTCACCCAGTGCGTCTCGAACCGTTCCATCGCCTGCTCGTACAGCCGGCGCGCCCCGGCAGGGTCGCCCTCCAACCGCGCGATGTCGCCGAGGCCGCGCAGCGCCCCGGCCAGGTAGGTGGGGCTGCCCGCGTGGCGCGCGATCTCGGCCGCCCGCTCGTAGTCGGCGCGCGCCTCCGCGAGACCGGTGCCCGCCGCGTCCGGCCCGTCCGGCCCGTCCCGCCCATCCGGCGCGGCCCGCCCGGCCAGTGCGATGCGGACGCGGTGGTCGCCCCGGTTGCAGAGCAGGTCGGGGAGGTCCTCGACCGCGCCGAGCTGCTCGGTGAGGGTGAGGGCCTCGTCGATCAGGACGATCGCCTTCGAGGGGTCGCCGTACAGGCCCGCCAGACCGGCCAGCGCGTCCAGAGCCAGCGACGTCCCCCACCGGTCGCCGAGCGAGCGGAACGCGTCGGCGGCCGAGGCGAACTCGTGCTCGGCCTGCGCCAGGTCCCCGGCGGCGAGCTGCGGGTATCCCCACAGCAGATGCACCACGGCCCTCTCCCACGGGTCGGACCCGACCCGCCCGCGAGCGATCACCGAGAGCGCGGCGCGCGGGTCTCCTGCACCGGCGTTGATCATCGGCCAGAGGAGGGTGATGACCGGGTGACGGCGTGGCCGGTCCGGGTCGACGACGATCGACTCGGCCGTGGCCCGGTGGCGCTCCCACGCCTCCCGGCCGGCGTCGCTGGCCGCCGCCGTCAACGCGCAGAGCACGTACTCGTCGCCGAGGTCCGGAGGAGGGTTGTCACCGATCATGTCCAGGAGCGCGACCGCCTGCGCCGTCGCCGAGGTGCGCATGCCGCGCATCCAGAAATATGACGACAACGAGGCGAGCAGTCTGAGCGCGAGCTCGACCTCTCCCGCCTCCACGGCCCAGCGCAGCGCGGCCAGGAGGTTCTCGTGGTCCGCGCTCAGGATCCCCAGCCACTCCAGCTGCCCGGAACGCCGCAGGCGGGGATCCGCGGCCTGGGCCAGTGCCAGGAAGTGCTCCGCGTGCGCGCGCCGCAGCGCGCCGGACTCCCCGGCCGCGTCCAGCCGCTCGGCGCAGAAGGCGTGGATCGTGTCGAGCATGCGGTAGCGGCCGTCGCCGACCTCCAGCAGCGACTTGTCGGCGAGCCAGTCCAGCACGTCCCCGGCGTCGGGTCCCCCGCAGACCCGCGCCGCCGCCTCGGCGGTCGCGCCGCCGGAGAAGACCGTCAGGCGCCTGGCCATCGTCTGCTCGGCCTCCGACAGCAGATCCCAGCTCCACGCCACGACCGCGCGCAACGTCTGGTGCCTGGCCTCGGCCGTACGGCTGCCCCGCGACAGCAGGCGGAACCGGTCGTCCAGGCGGGAGGCGAGCTCGGCGAGGTCGTGCGTGCGCATTCTCGCCGCCGCGAGCTCGATCGCCAGCGGCAGGCCGTCGAGCGCCCGGCAGATCCGCCGTACGACCTCGGCGTCGGCGCCGTCCACGACGAAGCCCGACCGTACGGCGGCCGCCCGGTCGGCGAAGAGGCGCGCGGCCGGGGCGGGGGCGAGCGGGCGGACCGGCCACAGGTGCTCGCCGGTGATGGCGAGCGGTTCCCGGCTCGTCGCCAGGATGCGCAGCTCCGGGCAGCCCGCGAGCAACCGTCCGGCCAGCGCCGCGACCGCCTCCACGATGTGCTCGCAGTTGTCGAGGACGAGCAGCGGCGGCCGGTCGGCCAGCGCGGCGATCAGCCGGGAGATGGGCGTCGTCCCGGCCGGCATGGCCAGGAGCCCGCTCTCGCGCAGGCCGAGCGCGCCGAGCACGGCCGGCGCCGGCTCCGGCCCGTCGCGCAGCGGCGCGAGCTCGACGAGGCACACGTCGGGCCGGCGGGCGGCGACCTCGATCGACAGCCGGGTCTTGCCCGCGCCGCCGGGACCGATCAGGGTGACCAGGCGCGCCGTGCCGAGCAGCTCGGTGACCTTGGCCACGTCCTCCGCGCGGCCGACGAAGCTCGTCAGCTGCGCGGGGAGCGCGGGGGTCTCGAACGCCCGCCCGCCCCGGGGCGCGGCCCGGTGGGGCGCGGGGGTCTCGAACGGCCGCCCGCCCCGTGACGGGGCCCGATGGGGGGCGGAAGCCGCGGGCGGCGGCTCGCCCCGGAGCAGGGTCCGGTGGAGCGCGGCGAGTTCGGCCGAGGGGTCCGCGCCGAGCTCCTCGGCCAGGAGCCGCCGTGCCTCCTCGAAGGCGACGAGGGCCTCGGCCTGCCTGCCGTCGGCCCGCAGTGCCCGCATGAGGAGGCCGTGCAGCCTCTCCCGCAGGGGGTGCCGGCCGACCAGCTCCCGCAGCTCGGGTATGACGGCCCGATGCCCGCCCCGCCGCAGGTCCGCCTCGATCCGGTCCTCCAGGGCGCCGGCCCTCCGCTCCTCCAGCCGCAGGGCCTGGGCCTGGACGGAGCCGGCGTCCGCGGCGTCGGCGAGCGCGGGGCCCCGCCACAGGCCGAGGGCCGCGCGCAGGAGCGCGGACGCCTGCCCGGGGTCCCCGGCCTCCAGGGACCGCCGCCCCTCCACGGAGAGCCGCTCGAAGCGGTGGGCGTCGACGTCGTCCGGATCCACCGCGAGCCGGTAGCCCGCGGGGAGGAGCTCGATCGCGGCCTCCCGCCCCAGGTCTCCGCGGAGCCGGGATACCTGGGACTGCAGGGCGTGCGCCGCCCCGGCCGGCGGACGCCCGCCGTAGAGGTCGTCGACGAGGCGGTCGGCCGTCACCACCTCGCCGGGGCGGGCGAGCAGCAGGGTCAGCAGCGCCCGCCGGGCCGGTCCGCCGGTGGCCACCTCGCTCCCGTCGTCACGCCACACCCGCGTGGTGCCCAGGATCCCGAATCGCATGGGGACGATTGTCCCCCGCTCACCAGGGGGCGGGGAGCCTCAGGGGCTGGGGAGCTCGGCCAGCGGCAGCCGTACCTGGAAGCGGGTGTCGCCCGGCACCGACTCCACGCGCAGGTCGCCGCCGTGCCGGCCGGCGACGATGCGGAAGGAGATGTCCAGGCCCAGGCCGGTGCCCTCGCCGACGGACTTGGTGGTGAAGAACGGCTCGAAGATCCGCTCGCGCAGGTGCTCGGGGACGCCGGGGCCGGTGTCGCAGATCTCGATCAGGGCGGTGGTGTCGTGTTCCAGGCGGGTGCGGACGGTCAGCGTGCCGGTGCCGGCCATCGCGTCCAGCGCGTTGTGGATCAGGTTGGTCCACACCTGGTTGAGCTCTCCGGCGTAGCCGGGGATCGGCGGCAGCTCCGGGTCGTAGTCGGTGGCCAGGCTGATCCCGGGCGGGATCTTGCCCCGGAACATGGTGAGCGTGCTGTCCAGCAGCTCCCGGACGTCTATGGTCTGGTACGGCGCGCGGTCCATCTGGGAGTACTGCTTGGCGGAGGCGAGCAGCGAGGAGATGCGCTCGGTCGCGTCGGTCACCTCGTTCAGCATCTGGTTGATCTCGATGGCCTCGGCGAGCCAGTGCATCGCCCCGGACAGGTGCTCCTCCCCGACCGCGTCGCGGACCCTCTCCACTCCGCCGGCCTTGAACCCGGCGGCGACCAGCGCCGGCGCGAGCTCCCAGCCGTCCGACACCCCGGCCGCCTCCAGCTCGTCGCCCAGCTCGTCCTCGGCGTCGGAGATGTCCAGCGGGGACCGCGCGGGCAGGCTCGCGGCCTTGTCCGTGCAGCCCTCCTGCAGGTCGATCAGCGCGCGCAGCCGTCCGGCCGAGATGCCCGCCTCGGCCAGCGAGGCGAGCTGCCGCCGCGCCGACCGGACCTTCTCCCGCATCTCGCCCACGGCCCGTACGGCCGCCGCCGCAGGGTTGTTGAGCTCGTGGGTGAGCCCCGCAGTGATCGTGCCGAGGGCGGTCAGCCGCTGCCGCCGGTCGATGATCTCCCGCTGGGCGAGCCCGCCGAGACGCACCCCGTCGAGCAGGTGGACCGCCATCGGGAACCACTCGCCGATCATCAGGCCGTACTTCTTGGCCGGGAGCACGAAGAGCCGCGAGGGCTTGGTCGCGCGCAGCGAGTGGGAGTAGGTGTCCGGAGCCCGGTCGCCCAGGTAGGCGGAGGTCGCTCCGGCGTAGACCCCGCGCTGGGAGGTGGGGGTCATGGTGACCACCCCGGCGGGGGTCTCGGTGGACATGACGATCTCGCCGTCGATGAGCACGAGGAAACACTCGGCCGGGTCGCCCTGCCGCACGATCAGCTCGCCGGCGCCGAACTCCCGCTCCTCGCCGTGGGAGGCCAGCCACTCCAGCTTCTCGTCGTCGAGTTTCTCGAAGAGGAACAGCCCGCGCAGGACATCCGTGCTGGTCATGAGAGCTCCTTCGTCGCCCGTGGCCCAGGCGCCGCGCGGGCCGGGGCCCTCGCTCCGTCCGGTCACGCCTTCTCCAGGTAGCGGTGGACGAGTGCCACGGCCATCGCGCCCTCGCCGACCGCGGAGGCGACCCGTTTGATCGAGTCGGCGCGGACGTCCCCGGCGGCGAAGACTCCGGGCACGTTGGTCTCCAGGTGGTACGGCTCGCGCCGGAGCGGCCAGTTGCGGGGGCGGCTCTCGGCGGAGGTCAGGTCGGGCCCGGTGAGGACGAAGCCCTTGGCGTCGCGCTCGATCGTGTCGCCGAGCCAGTCGGTGAACGGCTCGGCGCCGATGAAGACGAACAGCCACTCGCTGTCGACCGTCCGCTCGCCGTCCGGGCCCTTGAGTGTGAGCCGCTCCAGGTGGTCGTCGCCCTCCGCGCCGACCACCTCGGTCCCGGTGTGCACCTCGATGTTCGGGATGTTGGAGATCTGCTCGATCAGGTAGTGCGACATGGACCTCTCCAGCCCGTCGCTCCGGACGATCAGGTGGACCCTGCTGGCGTAGCCGGACAGGAAGACCGCGCCCTGCCCCGCGGAGTTGGCCGCGCCGACGATGTAGACCTCGTGGTCCCTGCACTCGGGCGCCTCGGTCACGGCCGCGCCGTAGTAGGTGCCCCGGCCCACGAAGTCGTCCAGGCCGGGGGCGGCCAGCCGCCGGTAGGAGACCCCGGTGGCCAGGATCACGGTGTGCGCGGCGATGCTGCTGCCGTCGGCGAAGCCGACCACCCGGGCCTGGCCCTTGACCTCCAGGCTGGTGACCGTGCGGGCGGTGAGCAGCTCGGCGCCGAACTTCAGCGCCTGGCGGCGGGCCCGGTCGGCGAGCTGGGCGCCGGAGACGCCGTCGGGGAAGCCCAGGTAGTTCTCGATGCGGGAGCTCTGCCCGGCCTGCCCGCCGGAGGCGTGCTGCTCGACCATCACGGTGCGCAGGCCCTCGGAGGCCCCGTAGACCGCCGCGCCGAGCCCGCCGGGGCCGCCGCCGATGACGATCAGGTCGTAGAAGTCGGTGGCCGGGGCGGTGGACAGGCCGACCGCCGCGGCCAGCTCGGCGGTGGTCGGGGCGATGAGCTTCGTGCCGTCTGCGGTGATGACCAGCGGCAGCTTGGCCGGGCTGATCTCGCACTCCTCGCCGGCGGCGGCCAGGAGCTGCGCACCCTCGGGGTCGTCGGCCAGCATCCAGTGGTAGGGCACCTGGTTGCGGGACAGGAAGTCGCGGATCTTGTAGGACCTGGCCGACCAGCGGGCTCCCACCACCCTCAGCTCGTCGGACTCGCGCCGGTCGGCCCGGTGCCAGGCGTCGAGCAGGGCGTCCAGGACCGGGTAGAACTTCTCCTCCGGCGGGTCCCACGGCTTGAGCATGTAGTGGTCGAGATCCACCACGTTGATCGCCTGGATCGCCGCGTCGGTGTCGGCGTAGGCGGTGAGCAGCACGCGGCGGGCGTAGGGATACAGGTCCATCGCCTGCTCCAGGAACTCCACGCCGTTCATCTGGGGCATCCGGTAGTCGGCGAGAATCGCCGCGACGTCGTCGCCGCGCAGCCGGAGCTGGCGGACGCTCTCCATTCCCGCGATCGCGGTGTCGGCCCGGACGATGCGGTAGGAATGGCCGTAACGGCGCCGTAGATCGCGCGCCACGGAACGTGAGACGCCCGGATCGTCGTCGACCGTCATGATGACCGGCTTATCCATGACCTGCCTTCCCCCGAAATAAGACAACCTCTATCGAAGGATGTCACATCCCCCGATAGGGCTCAGCCTGCCGGAAGCTCGGGGGCGGGGCATCCGGCCGCGCGGAGCAGGGCGGCCGGCCGGCCGCGGCCGGCGCGCAGCCGGGTGAACTCCGGATCGCTGGTCCAGAACTCGCGCAGCGACTCGTGCCCGACCCGGTCGGCGATGATCTGCAGGGCGATGTCGTGCCTGATGTATTCCACCGCCATCAGGACCACGGCCGGGTCCTCGGTGTAGACGCCCCAGGCCGAGCCGCCCAGGAACCCGCCTATCAGGGCCTCCCGGCGATCGGCCGCGACGACCAGGAGGCGGCAGCCCAGGTTCTCCATGATCACATCCGGGGTGGAGAACCGGTGCTCGTACAGGTGCCCGACCACCTCCTCGGCGGGGCCGAAGTGCATCACCGAGGCGTCGACCCCTCGCCCGACCGCCCGCCGGACCAGCGGGGACAGCCGCTTCATCTCCTCCGGCCAGATCGACAGGAACAGGTCGGTGTGCGAGGCGGCCACCACGTCCTCGGCGCGGGCCAGCAGGGCTCCGGCGTCCTTGAGGTTGTGGATCAGGTGGGCCTCGGGCGGCGCCACGATCGTGGGCAGCGAGGCCTGCAGCGACTCGATCGAGTCGTCGAACTCCCGGCGCATGCGCTCCAGCAGCGACCGGGGCGGCAGCGGCAGGTAGTCGGTGGCGTCCTCGGCGCCGCGCACCTCGTAGGCCGCGCCCTTGGCCACCAGCTTGCCCAGCGTCTCGTAGACCGTGCTGCGCGGCACGCCGGAACGCTTGGCCACCTCGTAGCCGTTGAGCGGCTGCCCGGAGCCGACCAGCGTGACATAGGCCTTGGCCTCGTAGCCCGACATGCCCAGGCGCTGCAACTGCTCTACTACGTCCCGCATCGCAGTCATGCTACGGCGCGCGGCGGCAGTTTTGCGTTGTCCTAAAGCACCTGATTCGGCTTTGTATTTATCATTCTGGAGTGCTCGCCGGTGAAATGGCCGCCATGGACCCGCCGGCCTGGGGATGAATGCCCTTCCTGAGGGTTTCCGCAGAAGCCGAATCGGATTCATTATGTGGGACCGCGCGCCCCGTGGCGAGTCATGCGGGACCATGCGCCCCGTGCGAGTCTCCGAGGCGCCGGCGGGCCCCGGACCTTCCGTACGGGCTCTCCGCCTCGCGCGACCGCCCGCCGCGGCGGGACGTGCCAGGGGCCTTCCCTCACACCCGCGCGAGACGAGCCGAAACGTATCGGCTTGTTCAATTGCGGGAGAACGCCGGAGGCCGCGGCCACCCCCGGCAGGGTGGTCGCGGCCTCGGTGCGCGTCCGATCAGACCTGGCCGGCCTTCTCCAGGGCGGTGCAGCAGGTGTCCACGATGAGGCGGGTCACCAGGTAGGGGTCGACGTTGGCGTTGGGGCGACGGTCCTCGATGTAGCCCTTCTTCTCCACCTCGACCTGCCACGGGATGCGGACCGAGGCGCCGCGGTCGGAGACGCCGTAGCTGAACTTGTTCCACGGAGCGGTCTCGTGGTGACCGGTCAGGCGCTCCTCGATGCCGGCGCCGTAGTGCTTGACGTGCTCCGCGGCGTTCTCGGCCAGAGCCTCGCAGGCGGTGATGATCGGGTCGTAGCCCTCACGCATCGCCTTGGTGGAGAAGTTGGTGTGCGCGCCCGCGCCGTTCCAGTCGCCCTTCACCGGCTTGGCGTCGAGCGTGGCGGCGATGTCGAAGTCCTCGGCGATGCGGTAGAGCAGCCACCGGGCGATCCACATGTGGTCGGAGACCTCCACGGGACCCGCCGGGCCAACCTGGAACTCCCACTGGCCGGGCATGACCTCGGCGTTGATGCCGGAGATCGCCAGGCCGGCCTCAAGGCAGAGGTCGAGGTGCTTCTCGACGACGTCGCGGCCGAAGACCTCGTCGGCGCCGACGCCGCAGTAGTAGCCGCCCTGCGGGGCGGGGAAGCCGCCGAGCGGGAAGCCGAGCGGGCGGCCCTCCTTGAAGAAGGTGTACTCCTGCTCGATGCCGAACCACGACTCCTGGTCGGCGTACTTCTCGGCGACCTCGACGAGCGCGGCGCGGGTGTTGCTGGCGTGCGGGGTCATGTCGGTGTCGAGGACCTCGCAGAGCACCAGCACGTTGCTGCCGCCGCGGATCGGGTCCGGACAGGTGAACGCCGGCTTGAGCACGCGGTCGGAGGAGCCGCCGTCAGCCTGGTTGGTGCTGGACCCGTCGAAGCCCCAGACCGGGAGCTCGGCGCCGTCGGCCAGGATCCTGGTCTTCGAACGGAGCTTGGCGGTCGGCTCGGTGCCGTCGATCCAGATGTATTCAGCCTTGAAGGTCATCGGCGGAGTCCTTGAGGAGGGAGTGGTTTGCTGCTCTCAAAGAGTTGCAAGTCGCGATTTCGCATCTGTTGCCCGAATGTGAACAGGATGTTACTCAAGCCCGTTTCTCCAGGCAGGGGCCGCGAGAAAAGTTTGCACATGCCTCTTTCGGGGCTGTGAGCTGCCCGTCCGCCCTCCGCGCCGCCGGGACGTCCGCCCTCCGCGCCGCCGGGACGTCAGCTCTCGGGGACGCCGAAGAAGCGGGCCGAGACGGATTCCTGGGCGAGGCGGCGCAGGATGTCGAGGACCCTGCCGTGCACGACGGTGCCGACCACCAGGGCCTCGACCGCGGCCTCGCGGGGGCCGTCGAGGGGGATGGTGCCGATCTCGTGTTCGACGACGAGGTCGATGGCGGCCGCGGCGTAGGGGCGCAGGGCCTCGCCGGTGGCGGGCATGCCGAGCCGGTCGAGGGTGAGGATGGCCTGGGCGAGCTCGTCGCGGGTGGGGGCGGCGGGATGTATCCGCCAGCCGAGGTCGGTGATCAGGCGGTCGCCCTCGGCGCGGGCGCGCCGCCACTCCTCGTCGTCGTCATGGGCCTCGACGGCGGGGGCCAGGGCGTAGTGGGCGGTGCCGAGCACATCGTGCATGCCCAGGCTCTCGTCGTCGACGGAGGCGATCACCTTGCGGATGGACGCGATGGGTAGCCGCCCGACCTCCAGCAGCGCGCGGATCAGCCGCAGCCGGCGGACATGGCCGGCGCCGTACTCCGCCCGGGTGGCGGAGGTCTGCTCGCCCGGAGGGAGCAGGCCTTCGCGCAGGTAGTACTTGATGGTGGGGATGGGGACGCCCGAAGCGGCGCTGAGCTGGGATATCCGCATTATTGGATAGTACAGCTAGCCAATTGTCCCCGGGTGCGCGTCCCGGCACCGGGGCCGTCCGGCCCGCCGGTCCCTCAGGGCACCCGGGCGACCACGCCGGCCAGGCCCGGCTTGGTGAAGTCGGGTTCCGTGCCGGGATCCTCGGGGCGCCAGGCGTCCACCGGGACGAGGCCGGGCTCCAGCACGTCCAGCCCGTCGAGGTACGCGGCGATCCGGGGGAGGGGGCGGGTGGTGAACCCGCCGGAGGGGGTCGCGGAGTAGACCTTGTCGGCGGCTCGCACCTGCCCGGCCTTCGCCTCCCGGACCGCCTCGGAGGAGCTCGTGCCCGCGACGGCGTGGGAGACGGCGAGGTAGCCGCCCGGCGGCAGGGCCCGCCGGAGCCGGCCCACCACCTCCGCGGCCTCCTCGTCGTCCGGGAGGAAATGCAGGATGGCCAGCAGCAGGATCGCGAAGGGCCGGGTGTAGTCGAGGTGGGCCCGGACCTCGGGGTGGTCGAGGATGCTCCCGGGGTCGCGCAGGTCCGCCTGGACCACGATGGTTCCGGGGTTGTCGGCGAGCAGGGCGCGTGCGTGGGCGAGGACGACGGGGTCGTTGTCGACGTAGACGATGCGCGCGTCGGGCGCGACCTCCAGGGCCACCTCGTGGACGTTCCGCTGGGTCGGCAGTCCCGCTCCGATGTCGAGGAACTGCTTGATCCCCTGTTCCGCCAGGTGGGTGACCACGCGGATGAGGAAGTCGCGGTTGTCCCGGGTGAACTCGCGGATGGCCGGGACGATCGCGATCACCCGCTCGGCGGCCTCGCGGTCGGCGATGAAGTTGTCCTTGCCGCCGAGGTAGTAGTCATACATGCGTGCCACGCTCGGGGTCGTGGGATCGACCTCCTGGGGTACCCGTTCCCCCGCCATCGCATTCTCCTCTGCCCCGGTCTGCCCCGATTACCGGAGATGCTAGACGATCACCGGCCGGTGCCGCCGCCGACTTGTGTTTCTCTCCGGAGCGAGGGGCGGACGTCGATGACCGTCATCCCCGCGGCGAGCGCGGCGGCCACTCCCTCATCGGTGTCCTCGTAGGCGACGCAGGTGTGGGGGGCGGCGTTCAGGAGCCGTGCCGCCAGCAGGTAGACGTCGGGGGCCGGCTTGCCGTACCGGACGTCGTCCCTGGTGACCACGGCGTCGAACAGCGGGCGCAGGCCGGTGACGCGCAGGGTCTCCTCCACCGCCTGGCGCGTTCCTCCGGAGGCGACCGCCATCGGCACCCGGTCCTGGTGCGCCTCGGCGACGGCGGCGACCTGCGGGTGCGGGACGACGGTGTGGATCAGCCACTGGTAGGCGTCGAGCGCCGCCGCCCGCACCGCCGGGTAGTCCAGCTCCGCGCCGGTCTCGGTCTCCAGCTCGGCCAGCAGGCGGTCGGCGGACAGGCCGGTGCGGGCCCGGTACCACGCCGGGTCGAGCTCCACCTGCCAGTCCGCCAGGGCCGTCCGCCACGCGGTCTCGTTGGCCGAGGCGGTGTCGACGAGGGTGCCGTCGCAGTCGAAGACGAGGGCGGCGTACGGCATGGTGGGGCGGAGTCGTTGATCGAGCATGATCGCCTAACGCGTGACTGCGGATCTTCGTCAAGCCTACCGCGCCCCATACCGAGCAAGCGCTTGCCTAAGTGGCGGGCGCGGGCTAGCGTGACGGGCGACGGCCGCGATCCGGAAGGCGATCGGGCGGGGAGGACCGTCCCGGCCCGCCGCCGCGTCCACGCGACCGGGCCGCCGCACGACGCCCCCAGGGGTGAGCAGGAGAGAACCTCGCGGGGAGCGCCGCTCGCCTCCACGGCGTCCCGCGGCCCACGGACGTCGCTCGCCGGAGCGGATCGCGCCCCGCCCCGGCGAGCGACCCGACCTCCTCAGGAGTCGTATGCGGGGCAGGGCGGCCGTCGCCGGCATCGGGATGACGGCTCTGACGCGGAGATCCGGCAGGACCGAGCTGGAGCTCGCGGTCGAGGCGTCCCGGGCCGCGCTGGCCGACGCCCGCGTGGAGGCCGGGCAGATCGACGCCGTCCTCAGCTACCACATGAACGACTCCGTCCCGGTGGTCCAGGTCGCCAGGGCGCTGCGGATCGAGCGGCTGGGCTGGCACAACGACATCACCGGCGGCGGCACCCAGGCGGCCTCCGTCCTGGGGGACGCGGCGATGCTGATCGCCGCGGGCGTCGCGCGCAACGTGCTGGTCTACCGGGCGCTGAACGGCCGCTCCGGCACGCGCATGAACACGGTCTCCACCGGCCCGCAGGAACGCTTCACCGTCCCCTACGGCATGGCCGGGCCGATCCCGATGTTCGCCCTGGCCGCCCAGCGCTACCTGCACGAGACCGGCCTGACCGAGGAGCACCTGCACGCGGTCGTCGCCCAGTCCCGCGACAACGCCGCGGCCAACCCGCGCGCCCTCCGGCGCGATCCGCTGTCCCTGGAGGACTACCTCGCCAGGCCGTACGTCTGCTCGCCGCTGCGGACCGTGGACTGCTGCCAGGAGACCGACGGCGCCTGCGCGCTGGTGGTCCGTGACGCGCGGCTCGCGCCGCGGGCCCCCCGCATCCACGCGGTGGTCAGGGGAGGCGGTCCCGGCTGCTCGTCCATGGACCGTTCGCCCGACGTCAGCGCGATCTTCTCCGCCCATGTCGCCCCGATGCTGTGGGAGGCGTCGGGCATGCGGGCGGCGGACGTGGACGTCGCGCTGCTCTACGACGCCTACTCCTGGCTGGTGCCCCGGCAGCTGGAGGACTTCGGCCTGGCCGGGCGGGCCGAGCTGGGGGAGTTCCTGCTCCGGCGCCGCCACGCCACGGTCAACCCGCACGGCGGCCTGCTGTCCGAGGGCTACGTGCACGGGCTCAACAACGTGGCGCAGGCCGTACGGGAGCTCCGGGCGGGCCGCGGGACGGCGCTGGTGACCGGGTTCGGCGGCAGCTACGGCAGCGCCGCGCTCCTGGTCCGGCCGGACTGAGCGGCCCGGCCCGACCGAGCGGTCCGACCCGGCCGAGCCCGGTCCGGTACGGCCGAGTGGCCGGTACGGCTGTCCGGCACGGTACGGCTGCCCGGCACGGCCCGGCCCGACTGAGCGGTCCGGAACGGCCGGGCGGGTCCGATCGCGGCGATGCCGGGTCTCCGGGGGGTTGACTGGGACCGTACTTAAGAATAATTTTCACCCAACCGTTGGGCGGGTGAAAGGAATGCCTGTGGCAGTAGGGGCACTCGGACGCATTCAGACCGAGACACCCGTGCTGCCCGAGGCGCTGCGCCGGGTCGGCGAGGCCATCTTGGCCGACCCGGCCGGAGCGGCCCGATCCACGATCATCGCGCTCGCCGAGCGGAGCGGCAGCTCGCCCGCCACCGTCACGCGGTTCTGCCGGGTGTTCGGCTTCGCCGGATACGCCGGGCTGCGGGTCGCGCTGGCCACCGAGACCGGCCGTGCGACGCAGGCCAACTGGGACGCCAACGTGGGCCACGAGATCGGCCCGACCGACCCGCTCGACGCGGCGATCGGCGTGATGGCCGCCGCCGACTCCCGCCTCATCCAGGAGACCGCGGCCCAGCTCGACGTGGCCACCGTCGCCAGGATCGCCGACGCGATCGTCGCGGCCCGGCGGGTGCTGATCTTCGGGGTCTCCATCAGCGGCGGTGCGGCCGGCATGATCGGCGGACGGCTCCGCAGGATCCGGGTGCCCTGCTGGAGCCACGCCGACGCCCACGAGGCGCTCGCCGACGCGGCGCTGCTGGCCGAGGGCGACGTCGCGATCGGGATCTCCCACCAGGGACGGACCCGCGAGGTGCTGGAGTCGCTCGCCGAGGCCGGCGACCGGGGCGCGCTGACCGTCGCCGTCACCTCCTTCGCCCGGTCCCCGCTGGCCGAACTGGCCGACCTGGTGCTGACCACCGCGAGCCGGGAGACCACCTTCAGGCTGGGCGGCCTGGCGGCCGTCCACTCCCAGCTCTTCGTTCTCGACGCCGTCTACGTCGCGGTCGCGCAGCGCACCTACGAGCAGACCAACGAGGCGTTCGAGCGGACGATCCGAGCGCTCGAAAGCCACCGCGTGGAGAGGAGTTGACCGTGGATATCGGCGCCGCCGACTACGTCCATGAGGTGAAGGCCCTGGTGGACGGGGTCTTCCAGACGCAGGGGGTCGCGGTCAGGCAGGCCGCCGGCCTGATGGTCGGTTCGCTGCTCGACGACGGGGTGGTCCAGGCCTTCGGCTCGGGCCACTCCGAGGCGATCGCGATGGAGATCGCCGGCCGCGCGGGCGGGCTGGTCCCCACCAACCGGCTCGCGCTGCGCGACGTCGTCCTGTACGGCGGGACCCCGGTGGAGGTGCTCCTCGGCGCCCCCGGCGAGCTGGAGCGCGATCCGGGCATCGCTCAGCGGATCTACGACCTGGCCCCCGTCCAGCCGCAGGACGTGTTCGTGCTGATCTCCAGCTCCGGGGTGAACGGCTCGGTGGTGGAGCTGGCCTCCGTCGTCAAGGCCAGGGGGCACGGCCTGATCGCCCTGACCTCCGTCCAGCACAGCACCGCGATGCCCTCCCGCCACCCCTCGGGCCGCAAGCTGCTCGACCTCGCCGACGTGGTGCTCGACAACGGCGCCCCGTACGGCGACGCGATCCTGCCGCTCCCGGACGGCGGCTCGTTCGGCGCGGTCTCCACGATCACCTCGGCACTGCTGGCCCAGATGATGATGGCCGAGGTGGTGCGGGGCCTGATCGAGGCCGGCCGGACCCCGCCGGTCTACCGCTCCGTCAACGTCACCGGCGGCGACGAGCACAACAGGGCTCTTGAGAACCGCTACGCCGGAAGGATCCGGCGAGGTGCCTGACCACCCCCCTGCAGGAGGAAGCATGACCCATCTGTCCCGGCGCGAGCTTCTGCGCAGCGCGGCCCTGGCGGGGCTCGCCCTGCCGGTCCTGTCCGCGTGCGCCAGTCCCGCGGGCGGAGGCGGCGCCTCCCCGGCGGCGCCGGCCGCCGGGGCCACCAGCGCGGCCAACCCGCTCGGCCTCGCCGAGAGCAAGCCCCTGGAAGTCTGGATCTTCGACGGCGGGTTCGGCGACGCCTACGCCAAGGACGTCCACGAGCCGCTGGTCAAGGGCAAGTTCCCCAAGCTGGAGATCAAGCACAACACGACCAAGGAGATCGCCAAGACCCTCCAGCCGCGCTTCGCCGGCGGCAACCCGCCGGAGTTCATCAACAACTCCGGCGCCAACGCGATGGACTTCGGGGCACTGGTCCAGGACGGCCAGCTCGCCGACCTCACCCCCCTGTACGACGCGCCGAGCTGGGACGACCCCGCCGTCAAGGTGCGCGAGACGATCGACCCGGCCGCGATCGAGCTGGGCAGCTACGACGGCAAGCCGTACGTCCTCAACTACGCCAACACCGTCTGGGGCATCTGGTACTCCCAGAAGCTCTTCGAGGCCGAGGGCTGGCAGCCGCCCAAGACGTGGGCGGAGTTCCTGCAGCTCTGCGAGGCCATCAAGAAGTCCGGGAAGATGGCGCCGTTCACCTACGCGGGCAAGCACCCCTTCTACATCTACGAGACCATCCTCACCCTCGCCGCGAAGATCGGCGGCAAGGACGTGCTGAAGAACATCGACAACCTGGAGGACGGCGCCTGGCAGGCCGAGCCGGTCAAGCAGGCCGCGACCGCCTTCGCCGAGCTCGGGGCCAAATACCTCCTCCAGGGCACCGCCGGCCTGGACCACGTCCAGACCCAGACCGCCCACAACAAGGGCCAGGTCGCCATGCTGCCCTGCGGCTCCTGGCTGGAGAACGAGCAGAAGGACTCCACCCCGGCCGACTTCGGCTACGCGATGTTCGCGCTGCCGGACTTCGGCTCCTCCGACGCCCTGCCGTACGGCACGCTGCACGCCCGGCCGGGGGAGGAGTACATCGTCCCGGCCAGGTCGGCCAACCCTCAGGCGGGCCTGGAGTACATGCGGGCGATGCTCTCCAAGGAGGGCGCCGGCAAGTTCATGGAGCTGGTCTCCACGCTGACCGTCGTCAAGGGCGCGGGTGAGGGGCGCACGCTCAAGCCGGGACTGAAGAGCGCCTCGGCCGCCCTGACCGCGGCGGGCGACAACGCCGTCTGGTTCCTGTTCCGCAAGTGGTACGTGGAGATGCACGACGAGGTGGCCGCGGCGACCGGGCAGTTCATGAACGGCAAGCTGACCGTCGACCAGTGGATCGAACGGGCGCAGAAGAAGGCTGACTCGATCAAGAACGACTCCTCGGTGAAGAAGTTCAAGAGGTAGCGACGGTGAACTACGGCAGGATGCGGTTCGTCACCGGGTTCCTCGCGATCCCGGTGGCGCTCTATGCGATCTACGTGATCGCCCCCTACGCGCAGGCCTTCTACATCGCGTTCACCGACTGGCGCGGGGTGAACGCGACTCCGCGGCTCGTGGGCCTGGAGAACTTCCAGAGGCTTTTCGACGACAACGTCTTCTGGAAGGCGGTGGGGCACAACCTCATCCTGCTGATCCTGATGCCGCTGCTGACCATCGGCATCGCGCTCTTCTTCGCCTTCCTGCTCAACGCGGGCGGGCGGGGCGGCACAGGGGGCGTCTGGGGGTCGAGGTTCTACCGGGTGGTGTTCTTCTTCCCCCAGGTGCTGGCCGTCGCCGTGGTCGCCGTCCTGTTCCAGCAGGTCTTCCGGCCCGACCGGAGCGGCATGCTCAACGCGCCGCTGATCGCCCTCGGCTTCGAGCCGGTGGGCTTCCTGTCCGACACCGGCATCGCGCTCTGGGCGATCCTCGGCGTGCTGGTCTGGCAGGCGGTCGGCTTCTACGTGGTGCTCTTCTCGGCGGGCATCTCCTCCATCCCGCGCGACATGTTCGAGGCGGCCGCGATCGACGGCGCCGGAGGGGTGCAGCTCTTCCTGCGGGTCACGCTGCCCCTGCTCTGGGACACCATCCAGGTCGGCTGGGTCTATCTCGGCATCGCCGCGCTCGACGTCTTCGCCATCGTGTGGGTCATGACGGCCGAGCACGGCGGGCCCGACCACTCCACGACCGTGATGGCGGCGGAGATCTACCGCAACGCCTTCCAGTACTTCAAGTTCGGCTACGCCTCCGCGATGGGCGTGGTGCTGTTCTTCTTCACCATCGGGTTCGCGGCGCTGGCCCTGCGCCTGTCGCGGCGTGAGCGAATCGAGTTCTAGTGGCAGACGCGGTGATTCCCCGGAGCCGGGCCTACGCCCGTGAGGAGCGCAGGAGGCGGCTGGGACCCCTGTCGGTCCTGACGCACGTCACGCTGGTGGTGTGGACGATCCTGGTCGCGGTGCCGATCGTGTGGACGTTCCTGGCGTCGGTGAAGAGCGAGGACGAGATCTTCGGCGACGCCTGGTCGCTGCCGGCCTCCCTCCGCTTCGACAACTGGGCGCGGGCCTGGGAGCAGGCGCACGTGGGCCAGTACATGATCAACAGCATCCTCGTCGTGGCGGGCGGCACGTTCGGCACGATGCTGTTCGGCTCGATGGCCGCCTACGTGCTCGCCCGCTACCGGTTCCGCGGCAACCGGGCCGTCTACCTGCTGTTCGTCTCCGGCCTGGCGTTCCCGGTCTACCTGGCGCTGACCCCCCTGTTCTTCGTCGTGCAGAACATGGGCGCGATCCCGGTGATCGGCCCGTTCATCGGCCTCAACACCCACGGCGGGCTGATCCTGGTCTACATCGCCTACTCGCTGCCGTTCACCGTGTTCTTCCTCGCGGCCTTCTTCAGGACGCTGCCGGGGGCGGTGGCCGAGGCGGCCTTCGTGGACGGCGCCTCGCACACCCGGGTGTTCTTCCAGATCATGCTCCCGATGGCCAAGCCGGGCATCATCAGCGTGACCATCTTCAACGTGCTCGGCCAGTGGAACCAGTACCAGCTCCCGCTGGTCCTGCTCACCTCCGACAAGGAGAAATGGGTGCTCACGCAGGGCATCGCCGACATCTCCACCGCGGCGGGCTACGACGCGGACTGGTCGGCCCTGTTCGCCGCGCTCAGCATGGCCATCCTCCCGATGCTGATCGTCTACACGCTCTTCCAGAGCCAGATCCAGAAGGGGCTGACGGCGGGGGCGCTCAAGTAGCCCGCCAGGGCCCCGAGCGGGGCGTTCACCGGCTCGCCCGGGGCGTTCACCTGGTCGCGGCGGCGTGGGTGTCGGGCTCGGGGCCGGCCTGTACCGGGGGGCCGTCGCGGAGCGGGACCTCGCGGATGAGCCAGGAGGCCGCGAAGGCGATCACCGCGAGGACGGCGGCACCGATGAGGACGCCATGCAGGCCGCCGGTGACGGCCTCCCGGACGGCGGCGCCTGCCTGAGCGGGCAGGCCCGGCAGTAGCCCGGGTGTGAGGTCGCCCCCCACTGTCAGCTGGTCGGCCGCCGCCGGGCCGAGGTGCGCGCTGAGGCCGTCCCGCATGCGGACCGCGTACAAGCTGCCCAGCAGCGCGATGCCCAGGGATCCGCCGATGGTGCGCAGCAGGGTGACCGTCCCGCTGGCGGCGCCCATGTCGCGGGGGTCGGCGCTGTTCATCGTGATCAGTGTCGTGCTCTGCATCACCAGGCCCATGCCGGCCCCGATGACCAGGCTGAGTGCCGAGGCCGTCACCGGCGCGGTGTCGACGTCGAGCAGCAGCAGGGCGAGAGCGCCCGCGATCATGAGTGCGCCGCCGAGAATCGGGTAGACGCGGTAGCGGCCGTTGCCGCTGATGAGATGGCCGGTGAGCAGTTGCGCGCCGAGCATGCCGAACATCAGGGGCAGCAGCAGCATGCCGCTGGCGGCCGGTGAGGCTCCTTGGACGAACTGCATGTACTGCGGCAGGTAGTTGGTCACGCTGAGCATGACCGCGCCGACCAGGAAGCTGAGGATCTGGGCGAGGGTGAAGTTGCGGTCGTGGAACAGGCGGGGCGGGATGATCGGTTCGGCGGTCCGCCGTTCGACGGCCACGAATCCGGCCAGGCTGAAGACGCCGACGGCGGTCAGGGTGAGGATCTGGGGTGAGGCCCAGGAGTAGGTGCTCCCGCCCCAGCCGGCCAGCAGGGTCAGGGTCACGATGGCCGTGGTGAGCAGGGCCGCCCCGCCGTAGTCGATGCGGGCTCTGACACGTTCGGCGGGCGGCAGATGGATGCGGGTGGCGATGATCAGGAGGGCGACGGCGCCGAGGGGCAGGTTGACGTAGAAGGTCCAGCGCCAGCTCAGGTGGTCGGTGAGCAGGCCGCCCACGAGAGGGCCGCCGATGTAGGCGATCGGCATGATGACGCCGATCATCGACTGCAGGCGGCCGCTGTGGCGTGGCGGTACGAGCACGCCGATGATGGCCAGCGCGCCGACCATCAGCCCGCCCGCGCCGAGGCCCTGCACCGCGCGGAAGGCGATGAGCTGGCTCATGTCCTGGGACACGCCTGCCAGGAGCGAGCCGACCTGGAAGAGCGCGATCGCGGTGATGAAGGTGGCCTTGCGGCCGTACAGGTCGCCGAGTTTGCCCCAGATGGGGGTGGTGGCCGCGCCGGCGAGCATGTAGGCGGTCACCACCCATGGCAGGCGGTCCAGGCCGCCGAGGTCGCCCACGATCGTGGGCAGCGCGGTGCCCACGATCAGGCCGTCCAGCATGGCCAGGAACATGCCGAGCAGCAGGCCGAACACCGCGAGGTACGGCAGGCGGCGGCCGTCTGGTCCGTGGTGGGTCATGGCGGGTTCAGGCGGCGTAGGGACGGGTGATCCTGGCCTCGCGCAGCGAGTGCGCCCACCAGGCGAGCCTGTCCAGCATGACCTTGGCCGCGGCGTCGGCGGCCGGGTCCACGGCCTTGCCGTCACCGTCGAACTGGGCCCATGGGTGCTGCAGGCCGACGCTGTCGCGGATGGTGACGGCGTGCAGTTCGGCCAGCACCAGACGCAGGTGCTCGACCGCGCGCAGCCCGGCCGAGAAGGCGCCGTAGGAGACGAAGGCGACAGGCTTGGCATGCCATTCGGTGCCGTGCCAGTCGATGGCGTTCTTCAGCGCGGCGGGGAAGCTGTGGTTGTACTCGGGGGTCACGATGACGAAGGCGTCGGCCGCCGCCATGCGGGGTGAGACCGCGGCCAGCAGGTCTCTGGCCTCCTGGGAGGCGGGCGGCTGACCGAGGACGGGGAAGACCGTCGGCAGCGGGGTTTCGATCAGGTCGATCAGGTCGGCTTCCATGTCGTCGCGCTGGGCGAGGTGGTCCATGACCCAGTTCGCCACGGCGAGGCCGAAGCGGCCGTCGCGGGTGCTGCCCAGGAGGACCGCGATCTTCAGGTGGTTGTCGTTCATGAGGGGCGCGTTCCTTCTTTTGTGTACAACGTATCTGGCGAGATACAACGTACACATTGATGTGTACGCTGTCTACTGTTGATACGTTGTACACACGGCAAGCCGGAGGAGCGAACAGCATGGCCACCGAGGAAGACAAGCCACGCGAATCCCTGTGGGAGCGCCTGGAGCGTCCAAGCCCCACCCCGCGCCAGACCCTCTCCCCGCAGCGCATCGCCGCGGCCGCGGCCGCGGTCGCCGACGCCGAGGGCCTGGAGGCCATCACCATGCGCCGCCTGGCCTCCGAACTGGGCGTCGCCCCCATGGCGCCCTACCGCTATGTGGCCGGCAAGGACGATGTCCTGGAGCTGATGGTCGACCACGTCTATGCCGATCTGCGCCTCCCGGACGGTCTCGGGTGGCGCGAGACCATGCGCGCCCTGGCGCTGGGCACCCGCGACCTGATGCTGCGGCACCTGTGGCTGGCTCAGCTCTCCCCGCAGGCCAGGCTCTCGCTCACGCCCAACAGGATGGCCGTGGCCGAACAGGCCCTGTCGGCCCTGGACGGCCTCGGCCTGGACGCCGACGCGATGATGAGCGTCTTCCGTGCCGTGGACGCCTACGTCGCCGGCGCCTTGAACTACGAAAGCGCCGTGCTCAACCTCCTGCGCGAGCATGGATGGTCTGACGGCGGCGAGCTGCGCTCCGAACTGGCGCCACAGATGATCTGGCACATGCGGACCGGCCGCTACCCCACCTTCCAGCGCTATCTGCGTACCGCCACCCGCAAGGACGACACGCAGTGGCAGTTCGAAAGCGGCCTCACCTACGTCCTCGACGGCATCGCCGCCGAACTGGGCATCTGAGAAGTCCGCGTGGATCCGCAGTCGTGCTCGCCGCGCTGTGGGGGACGTGCGCGCCGGCGACGTGGAGCCGTGCCCCGGCTGCCGGCGCGCCGCCCGGGGCTCGGGCCGCCTTCGGGGGAACGCCCCCGATCGAGGGGAACGGGTTGACGGGCGGGGCATATCAGCGGTTAGGTTCGTTAGGAAAGTTTCCTAACGAGCGGGCGAGGTTTTCTCGCCTCCGGTCCCCCCTCTGGAGAGACACGTGCCCATCTCGTCAGATCCGCGCCCCGGCCGCCGGGCCCTGCGGCTCCTCCTCGCCCCGGTCGTCGCCGCCGCACCGGCCCTGGTCCTCTTCGCGGGCCCCGGACACGCGGCCGTGCCGGCGCCGCACCTCTCCGCGCCCTCGCAGGGGTCGGTGACGGCCGCCGCCGCCGACCTCACCGACCCGCGCAAGAAGGACATCGCGATGCAGCTCGTCTCCAGCGCGGAGAACTCCTCCCTGAACTGGAAGGCGCAGTACAAGTACATCGAGGACATCGACGACGGGCGCGGCTACACCGCCGGGATCATCGGCTTCTGCTCGGGCACAGGGGACATGCTGGAGCTCGTCGAGCTCTACGCCGAGCGCAAGCCCGGAAACGTGCTCGCCAAGTATCTGCCCGCCCTGCGCAAGGTCGACGGCACCGACTCCCACAAGGGCCTGGACCCGAACTACACCAAGGACTGGGCCACCGCGGCCAAGGACAAGGTCTTCCAGCAGGCGCAGAACGACGAGCGCGACCGGGTCTACTTCAACCCGGCGGTCCAGCAGGCCAAGAAGGACGGCCTGCGCGCCCTGGGGCAGTTCGCCTACTACGACGCCATCGTCATGCACGGCGACGGGGGCGACCCGGAGAGCTTCAGCTCGATCCGCAGGAACGCCCTCAAGAAGGCCAAACCGCCCGCGCAGGGCGGCGACGAGGTGAAGTACCTGCACGCCTTCCTCGATGCCCGCAAGGTTGCGATGAAGGCCGAGGAGGCCCACGAGGACACCAGCCGGGTCGACACCGCGCAGCGGGTCTTCCTCAACAAGGGCAACCTCGACCTGAACACCCCGCTGTCCTGGAAGGTCTACGGCGACCCCTACACGATCGGCTAGCGGGATCCCGGCGGGCGGGCGCGGCCCCACCCGTCCGCCGGCCTCCGCGGCCCCTCGATGACCTTCGGCGACCGGGGAGGCCGGCGAGTCCCGTCCCGGGGGGCGCGCGGCCGCCCGATGTCCGGAGCTATCCGGCCGGCACGTTCCTCAGGGCCTCACGGCGGCTCAGCCCGGTGATGCCCACGTGGTCGACATAGCGGACGACCTCCCGGGGATTGGTCTTGGCGTACTCGCGCAGGGCCCAGCCGATCGCCTTGCGGGCGAAGAAGTCGATGTCGGACAGGCTCGGCTCGATGCAGGCGTAGAGCAGTCCGGTGTCGGTGGCGGCCCTGAAGCGGTTCTGACAGAGGATGGCCGTACGGCGCTTCCACAGGTCGTCGCCCCGTGCCCACTCCAGCATGAGCGGGCGCATGGTGTCGGGGAAGGCCGACAGCAGGCCGCCGACGCGGTGGACGGCGAGCTCGTCGACGTAGTCCCACCAGGCCCCGGAGACGATCATCTCCTCATACATGGGGAGCGCGTACAGGGTCTGGAAACCCCGGTAGAGCCGGTGCCCGGTCAGCTCGATCGCCGCGTAGCGCTCCTCGCGGTATTCGGCGTCCCGCCACAGCGACAGCACCGTCCTGCGCCACTCGGGCGCGCCGTCGATCGGGTGCTCGGCGAAGACCTTCCGCAGCGCCGTACGGCGAGGCCCGGCCTGGACGCCGAGGAAGGGCATCTCCGACTTCATGTAGGCCCGCATCGCCGGCGCCTTGGCGGCGTCGGCCACCTCGGTGAGCGCGCGTCGCACGGCCTCGTGCAGTGTGTCCATTGCTCGCTCACCACTCCTCGTCCGCCCCGCGGACGCCTCGTTTCCCGCCGGCCGCCGCGCTCACCGCGTCGGGTGTGCTCGCGGTGCCCATCGCTCACCCGTGCGCGTCAAGCGCTGTGGCTGCTCCGCTCACCGGTCGCCAGGCCGTCGAACAGGACGGTGATGTAGTGCTCGGCGAGGCCGGTGGTGTTGAGGCGGCCGCCCGGACGGAACCAGCGGACCGCGACCCAGATGGTGTCACGGATCATGCGGTAGGTGAGCTTGGGGTCCACGTCGGCGCGGAACTGGCCGGCGGCCTGGCCGAGCTTGATCTGCTCGACCCACATGCGCTCGACCTCGTCCTCGGCCTTGACCAGGTAGTCGAAACGGTCGCCGGGCAGGGAACGCAGGTAGTTCCAGTCGTTCTGCATGACGGTGATCGCCGCGCGGTGCGGTTCGAGGGTGCTGAACCCGATGCGCACCATCTCTGAAAGGATTGCGCGGGGCTCGCCCTCCTGCTCCAGCGCGGCGCGGTATCGGCCGACGAGATCGTCGAGGAAGGTGGTCAGCACCTCGTCGACGATCGTCTCCTTGGAGTCGAAGTGGTGGTAGAGACTCCCGGACAGGATGCCCGCCTCCTCCGCGATCTCGCGGACGGTGGTGGCCTGAAAGCCCTTGCGGGCGAAAAGCTCGGCGGCGAGCTTGACGAGGTGGTCGCGGCGCTCGGAGGCGGGGCCGGATGAGGCCGCGCGCTTCGTCGTCCCCTGGCGCTTGACCGGGGTGCTGGTCGCGCCGCCGGAGTTCTTTCGCGTGTTCACACCCTCATTATGAGCCCTTGCGCAATCGCTTGTTCACATGAACACGCCAGCTCATCCCCGCCTTTGAATGTAACCAAGCGCTTGCTACATTTGAGACGGGCTCATATCGAAGGGACATGCAATGGCTGAGGCATACATCGTCGGCGCCGTCCGGACCCCCGTGGGCCGCAGGAACGGCGGTCTCGCCGACGCCCATCCGGCGGACCTGGGCGCCCACGCCATCGGGGAGCTCGTCCGGCGCACCGGCGTGGACCCCTCGGCCGTGGACGACGTCGTGTTCGGCTGCGTGGACACCGTCGGCCCGCAGGCCGGCGACATCGCCCGCACCTGCTGGCTGGCCGCCGGGCTGCCGCAGGAGGTGCCCGGCGTCACGGTCGACCGCCAGTGCGGCTCCTCCCAGCAGGCGGTCCACTTCGCCGCCCAGGCCGTGCTGTCGGGCACGTCCGACCTGGTCGTGGCCGGCGGCGTGCAGAACATGAGCAGGATCCCGATCGCCTACGCCATGACCGCCGGGCAGGCACTCGGCTTCGACGGCCCGTTCTCGGGGTCCAAGGGCTGGCAGGCCCGGTACGGCGGGCAGGAGGTGTCGCAGTTCCGCGGCGCCGAGATGATCGCCGCCAGGTGGGACATATCGCGGGCCGACATGGAGGAGTTCGCCTACGAGTCCCATCGGCGGGCGCTGCGCGCCATCGACGAGGGCCGTTTCGCCGCCGAGATCGCCCCCTACGAGGGCGTCACCACCGATGAGGGCCCCCGCCGCGACACCACGCCGGAGAAGATGGCCGCGCTCAGGACCCTGGTCGACGGCGGGCGCCTCACCGCCGCGGTCTCCTCCCAGATCTCCGACGGCGCCGCCGCCCTGCTCATCGCCTCCGAGGAGGCGGTCCGGACCCACGGCCTGACCCCGCGCGCCCGCGTCCACCACCTGTCCGTCCGCGGGGGCGACCCGATCATGATGCTCTCCGCCCCCATCCCCGCCACCGCGCACGCGCTGCGCAGGACGGGCATGTCGATCGGCGACATCGACACCGTCGAGATCAACGAGGCGTTCGCCTCCGTCGTGCTCGCCTGGCTGAAGGAGACCGGCGCCGACCCCGCCAGGGTCAACCCCAACGGCGGCGCCATCGCCCTCGGCCACCCGCTCGGCGCGACCGGCGCCCGGCTGATGACCTCTCTCCTGCACGAGCTGGAGCGGACCGGCGGCAGGTACGGCCTGCAGACGATGTGCGAGGGCGGCGGCCAGGCCAACGTGACGATCATCGAACGGCTCTGAGAGGGCGCCCGGCGCGGGCGGGCGGCGGTGAGCTCGGACCGGCCGCCGACGCTCCGGTCCCCGAGTCCCCGAGTCCCCGAGTCCCCGAGTCCCCGAGTCCCCGAGTCTCCGGGGCATCCTGGCCGCCGCCGGATGCCGTTCAGGCGGGGGAGTCGCGCCTCCAGCGTTCGGTGAAGAGGTGCTCGCCGGGCGGCGGGCCGGGCAGCGGTCCGCGGTGGACGGCGCGCAGGCCGTCCAGGGTGATGGCGATGAGGCGCCGCCGGGCGGCCACGGCGGCCTCGACGAGATCCTCGCGGCCCTGCTTGCGGATCTGGTCGAGCATCGGTGAGGAGCCGAGCTGCTCGATCAGGAGGGAGACGTCCGTAGGGGTGATCTCCGGCCGCAGGACCCCCGCTTCGCAGGCTCGGGCGATGATCGCGGCCAGGATCTCGTCGCCGCGCGCGCTCTTGGCCCACATCTCCGGGGTGACGTCGATGGTCCCCGCGACCGGGGCCAGGGATCCCTGGCCGAACTCGACGCAGGCGGTGACGAAGCCGGCCAGCCCGGCCCATGGGTCCTCGTGGGCGAGCCCCGCCTCCGCGGCCTCGTTCCACTGGTCGAGGGACAGCTCCGACAGGCGCTGGAAGAGCTCCTCCTTGGTGCGGTAGCGGCGGTAGAGGCTGCCGATCCCGACCCCGGCCCGGGCGGCGATCGCCGCCACCGAGGTGTGGGCGCCGTCGGCGGCGAGCACCTCCCGGGCGGCCCGGAGCAGCGCGTGGTCGTTGCGTTCGGCCTCGGCCTGCCTCTTGCCGCGGTACTTGCCGTCACTCATGCCCGCATCCTACCAGTTGCGGAGCAAAGCGCTCCGGTATAGCTTTCATTGCGGAGCAATTCGCTCCCTTTTGAGAGAAGGTGCGGACATGCGTGCTGTGACGATGGACCGGTTCGGCGGGCCCGAAGTTCTCCAGGTCCGGCAGGTGGCGGACCCGGTGCCGGAGGCCGGCCAGGTGCTGGTGGCGGTCGAGTACGCCGGGATCACCTTCGTGGAGACGCAGGTGCGGGCCGGGCGCGGTCCCGCGGCCAAGCAGCGTCCACTGCTGCCGCGGGTCCCGGGCAACGGCGTCGGCGGCCGGGTCGTCGCCGTCGGCCCCGGCGTCGACCCGGCACTGGTGGGCACGGTCGTGGTGGCGACGACCGGCGGCACCGGCGGTTACGCCGAACTCGCCGTGGCCTGGGTCGAGGACGCCGTCCCCGTCCCGGCGGGCGTGGAGTTGCGCGACGCGGTGGCGCTGCTCGCCGACGGCCGTACTGCCGTGCTGCTGCACCGGCGGGCCGAGGTGAAGGCGGGCGAGTGGGTGCTGGTGGAGGCGGCCGGGGGCGGCGTGGGCAGCCTGCTGGTGCAACTCGCCGCGGCCTCGGGCGCCAGGGTGATCGGCGCCGCGCGTGGCGCGGGCAAGGGCGGGCTCGTCCTCTCCCTGGGCGCGGTCGCCTACGTCGACTATTCGCGGCCCGGCTGGGAGCGCGAGGTCACCGAGTTGAACGGGGGCGTCGACCTGGTCTTCGACGGCGTGGGCGGCGAGGTCGGCGCGCAGGGCATGCTGGCCGTACGGCCAGGCGGCAGGGCGAGCGTGTACGGCATGGCCTCCGGCTCCTGGACCGAGCCCGCCGGCCACGTGCGGGCCGTCCCCGACGGCGGGGTGCCGAGCGCCGCCGAGGTCCGCGCGCTCACCGAGGAGGCGCTCGCCCTCGCGGCGGCCGGCCGGCTCCGCCCGACCATCGGTCAGACCTACCCCCTGCACGAGGCCGCCGAGGCACACCGCGCGATCGAGGCGCGGGCCACCACCGGCAAGACCCTGCTGATCCCATGAGCGCGCCGGCCGTGACGAGGGCGCCGGCGGGAAGCATCGTCCCGCTGGCCGCGACGCTGCTGATCGGCGCGATCGCGGCGCTGCTCGACACCACGATCGTCGCGGTGGCCCTCGACGAGCTGGGACGGGAGCTGGCCGCGCCGATTTCGACGATCCAGTGGGTCACCACCTCGTACGTGCTGGCGATGACCGCGGTGATCCCGCTGGTGGGCTGGTCGGTCGGCCGGTTCGGTGCCCGCGCGATGTGGCTGGCCGCGCTGGGGCTGTTCCTGCTCGGGTCGGTGCTGTCCGGCCTCGCCTGGTCGGCGGGCTCCCTGGTCGGCTTCCGGGTGCTGCAGGGACTGGGTGGCGGCATGATCCTGCCGTTGACGCAGCTCACCCTGGCCCGCGCCGCGGGACCGGACCGGTTGGGCCGGGTGATGGGCGTCGTCGGGCTCATCGGCCAGCTCGCGCCGATCTCCGGGCCGATCCTGGGCGGTCTGCTGATCGACGGCTGGGGCTGGCGGTGGATCTTCTTCGTCAACGTGCCGATCGTCGTGGTCTCCATGGTCATGACCTGGAGGTGGTTCCCCCGCGAAGAGGAACGCGCCGACCGGCGACTCGACCTCGGCGGGCTGGTCCTGCTGCCGGCCGGACTGGTCGCCCTGCTGTACGCCCTGACCGAAGGCGGGGCGCCGGTGATCGCGGTGGCGGGGGTGGCGCTGCTGGCCGTGTTCGTCGTGCGCTCGCTCCGCCGCGCCGGAGCGAGCCTGCTGGACCTGCGGCTGTTCGCCGACCGCTCCTTCCGGGGCGGGACGGTGATGATGTTCGTCATCGGCGTCACCACCTGGGGTCCGATGTTCCTTCTGCCGCTGTACTTCCAGCAGTCCCGCGGGTTGTCGGCGTTCGACGCCGGGCTCGCGCTCGTCCCGCAGAGCATCGGCCTCGGCCTGGCAGCCCTGCTGGTCGGCCGCTACGCCGACCGCATGCCGCCCCGCCCGCTCGCGGTCGCCGGGCTGGCCGTCGCCGTCGTGGGCACGATCCCGTTCCTGCTGACCGTCGATCCGCCGCTGCTGGGCGCGGCGCTGTTCGTCCGGGGCATCGGGTTCGGCGTCGCCAGCCTGCCCATCAGCGTGGCCCTCTACCGGACGCTGAGTCCCGCGGCCATCCCCGGCGCCACCAGCGCCTCCAATGTCGTTCAGCGCGTCGGAGCCGCCACCGGCACGGCGCTGATGGCCGCCATCCTCCAGGCGAGCGGCTTCGGCGACGCCCTGACCTGGATGCTCGTCCTCACCGCACTCGGCCTGGCCGGGACCGTGTTCCTCCCCTCCCGGGAAAGAAGAGTCAAATCATGATCAAAGTAGCCATCGTCATCGGCAGCACCCGCCCGGGCCGCAACGGCGAAGGCGTGGCCCGCTGGGTCCACGACCTCGCCGCCCGGCGCGACGACGCCGCATTCGAGATCGTGGACCTCAGGGACTACGACCTGCCGCACCTGGATGAGCCGATGCCGCCCGCGATGGGACAGTACGAGCATCCGCACACGATGGCCTGGGCCGAGAAGATCGCCTCCTTCGACGCCTACGTGTTCGTGACCCCCGAGTACAACCGCTCGATCTCCGGCGCGCTCAAGAACGCCATCGACTTCCTGCACGCCGAATGGGCCAACAAAGCGGCCGGTTTCGTCGGCTACGGCTCCGTCGGCGGCACCCGGGCGGTCGAGCACCTGCGCCTGGTGCTGGGCGAGCTCCAGATCGCCGTCGTGAGCAGCCAGGTCGCGTTGACGCTGGCCGCCGACTTCGAGCACTTCAGCGTCGCCCGCCCGGCCTCCCACCAGGCGGGCAGGCTCACCGCCATGCTCGACCAGCTCATCCCCTGGGCCGGCGCGATGAAGGCACTGCGGAGCGACGCCGTCCCGGCATCGTGACGAGGGCCTCCCCCCGGCCGGTCGACGGGAAGCGGACCGGAGGCGACGGCTGACGCCCGGACGGACGCGGATCGGTGATGCGGCGAATGCGGCCCAGGTCTCCCTGTCCGCGTCATGGTCCCGGGCGGCTCCCACCCCGGCGATGACGGCCGGTTCCGCCACGCGGGGTGGTGGCCGCGCCCGGCCGGGGTTCCGGCCTCGTCGGGATTCGCCTGTTCCATGAACGACTCTGATGTGTAAACCTGGAGTCAAACCCCCATGGTCAGCCCACTAGCAATTAGGAAAGTTTCCTATTAGATTGGCGCCCAAGCCTCTGAGAGCGCTTTCACGGGGGCGCCGGAACAACAGTTTGTCTGCGTGTCTTCGGCCGGAGAAGCCGGCCGGCCGTCAGGCGAGGAGGGTGCATGAAGCGCGGCCCAGAGCTGCTTCGTCTGGCGGACACGGTGATCCTTCCGGGGTTCGAGGGCAAGACCCCGCCCGACTGGCTCCGTCGGCGTCTCGCCGGCGGTCTGACCGGGGTGGTGCTCTTCTCCCGGAACATCGCGACCCCGTCCCAGGTCGCCGACCTGACGGCCGCGCTCCGCGCGGAGAACCCGCAGGTCCTCGTCGGCATCGACGAGGAGTCGGGGGAGGTCACGCGCCTGGAGGCGGCGGCCGGGAGCACCCGGCCCGGCAGCTTCGCTCTCGGCGTCGTCGACGACCTCGACCTCACCGAGGAGATCGCCAGGGACCTCGGCCGCGACCTCGCCGCGGCGGGCGTCAACCTCGACTTCGCCCCCTCGGCGGACGTCAACTCCAACCCGGACAATCCGGTCATCGGCCTGCGTTCCTTCGGCGCCGACCCCGACCTGGTCTCCCGGCACACCGCCGCCTGGGTCCGGGGCATGCAGTCCTCCGGCGTCGCCGCCTGCGCCAAGCACTTCCCCGGCCACGGTGACACCTCCGTCGACTCCCACCACGGCGTCCCGCTGGTCGCGGCCACCGCCGAGGAGCTCCACGAGGTGGCGCTGCGGCCCTTCCGCGCGGCCATCGCCGAGGGCGTGCGCACGGTCATGACCGGTCACCTGCTGGTCCCCGCCTTCGACGCCGCGATGCCCGCCACGCTCAGCGGCCGGGTGCTGCACGACCTGCTCCGGGTCGAGCTGGGCTTCGACGGCGTCATCGTCACCGACGGCATCGAGATGGCGGCCGTCTCCGGCACCTACGGCATCGGCGGCGCCTCGGCGCGGGCCATCGCCGGGGGCGCCGACGCGATCTGCGTGGGCGGCGAGCACGCCGACGAGCACACCGCCATCGCGGTCCGCGACGCCATCGTGGACGCCGTGATCGAGGGGTGGCTCCCCGAGGAGCGGCTGGCCGACGCGGCCCGCCGGGTCTGTGAGCTGGCCCTGTGGGGGGCGTCCACGGGGCACGTCCGCCGCTCCGCGCCCGCCCGCCCCGGTGACGTCCCGATCGGCCTGGTCGCCGCCCGGCGCGCCCTGCGGATCACCCGCCGCTCCGCGTCGGCGGTCCTCCCGCTGCCCGCTCCGCCCCACGTGGTCGAGCTCGCCCCGGAGATGAACCTCGCCATCGAGAAGGACACCCCCTGGGGCGTCGGAGAGCCGCTCGGCAAGCTCCTCCCCGGCACCACGGTGACCCGCCTGAGCGCCTCGACCGCCACCGGGGGCGCGATCGAGTCCGCGCTCGCCTCCGCGGTGGACCGCCCCCTGGTCCTCGTCGTCCGCGACGCCCACCGCCACCCCTGGCAGACGGACGCCCTGAACCACCTCCTGGCCGCCCGGCCGGACACCGTCGTGGTCGAGATGGGCCTGCCCGGCCGCTCCGACCTCGGCGCCGTCCACATCGCCACCCACGGGTCGGCCAAGGTCTGCGGCCAGGCCGCCGCCGAGATCCTCGCCGGGGACCTCCGGCTCTGACGTCCGTGCGGCCCGCGCCGACCGGCCGCGCGGGAGACCCCGGCGCCGGCCTGCGCGGCGCCGATCCCGGCAAGGCGGTGCCCGAGAGCCTGCCCGCCGGACAGCGCCGCACCGGCAGCGCGAGCGCACCCCAGCACGCCGTATCAAAAACGGACATACTTCGTAAAGGCGCTACCCGGCCCGGTCACGGACGCGGCAGGCGGTCCAGTACGGCGTGCGCCTCGGACATGATCCGGCCGATCAGCTCCGCGCAGCTCGGCAGGTCGTCGATCAGCCCGACGACCTGCCCCGAGGCCATGACGCCGAGATCCGCGCGCCCGTCCACCATGGCGGCACGGAGCAGCATCGGGGTGTTGGCGGCCTGCAGGACCTGGGCCCAGGTCAGGTCGCGGCCGTGTCTCATCCGGCGGCCCTCGCGTATCATCCCGGCCCAGGACATGCCCGACAGCCGCCTGAACCGGGCTCCGTTGGCGACCGCGCGGAGCAGGCGCATGCGGGAGCGTTCGAGGGAGTCGACGAAGGGGGTGCGCAGGACGCGGTGCGGGACGCCGTCCACCCGGGTGGTGACCACGGTCTCGGACATGCCGAGGTAGACCTCCTTCACCTGGTCGCCGACCGTGGAGTCCGAGGTCAGCAGGAAACGGGTGCCCATCGCGATCCCGCAGGCGCCGTACGACAGGGCGGCGACCAGTCCGCGCCCGTCGAAGAAGCCGCCCGCCGCGATCACCGGGATGTCCACCGCGTCCACGACCTGGGGGAGCAGCACCGTGGTCGGGACCGCCCCGGTGTGCCCGCCGCCCTCGCCGCCCTGCACGATCACCGCGTCCACCCCCCAGGCGGCGACCTTCTCGGCGTGCCTGCGCGCGCCGACCGAAGGGACCGTCACCACCCCGGCGTCCTTCAGCCGGGCGATGAGCTCCTGCTTGGGGGCCAGTGCGAACGACGCGACCCGGACCCCCTCACGGATCATGACGTCGATCCGCTCGCGGGCGTCGTCGGCGTCGGAGCGGATGTTCACTCCGAAGGGGGCGTCCGTCCGCTCCTTGACCGCGCGGATCGCGCCCGTCATCTGCTCGACCGTCATCGTGGCCGCCGCGATGATCCCCAGGCCGCCCGCGCCGGAGGTGGCCGCGGCCAGCCGCGCCCCGGCCACGTATCCCATCCCGGTCTGCACGACGGGATACCTGCAGCCGACCAGCTCGGTGAGCCGGGTGGCCAGGGTGGGCGGTGCGATGCCGGACGGGTCCGAGGCGCCGGCCGCGCCGGAGGAGGCGGCCGGTGGGCCGGAGGTCATGCCGGGGCCTCACGGCCGTGCCGGGTACCGGCGCCGGAGCCGGGGGCCCGGCGGTCCGGCGAGGGGCCGGGGGGACCAGGGGCGAGTGAGCCGGGGTCGGGGACCTCGCGCTCGCGCAGGGAGCCGGGGTCGAGGACCTCGCGCAGGACGTGGAGCTCCTCGGCGGTCGGCAGACGGGTCTGGGGCACCGCGTCCGGCACCGCGAGCGGGAAGCCGGTCCTCTCCACGACCTCCGCCACGGTGACTCCCGGGTGGACCGAGGCCAGGCGCATCGAGTGGTCGGGGCTGTCGAAGTCCAGGACCGCCAGGTCGGTGACCACCCGGCGCAGGTCGTGGTGGCGGTAGGCGCTCGGCCCCGCCTCGGCCGCGCGGTCGTGGCCGACACCGCTGACCATGTCCACCTTCGGGACGAACACCCGGGGCGAGTGCCGGGGGATCCAGTAGCTGGTCGGGTCGCACACGGTGTTGCCCGGGGCGCCCCGCACGCCGAGGAGCTGGGAGCGGGGCCGGGCCCAGTCGCCGATGCAGGAGATGTTGCTGTTGCCGTACCGGTCGATCTGGCTGGCCCCCAGCATGACGTGCCGCCTGCCGTTGAGCACCAGCCACAGATGGTCCCGGAACGGCAGCCAGCCCTCGACCACCTCGGGCGTCTCGCCCAGCGGCGGCACGTCCCCGGTCAGCAGGCACGTCCCGTCGTGGGTGATCAGGCCGGGCTCGAACGTGAGCCGGGCCAGCCGGGCGGCCAGCACGGTGATCGCGCCGCCGATGCCCGCGGCGAGGATCTCCCCGTCCCCCCGGAACGCCTCCGCGCATGCGACGACGCACACCTCGGCGCGCGTGGCGGTGATCGTCGTCACAGGTCCCTCCCGGGGTCCGATGTCGTGCCGGCGGTGCCGGACATGGCGGCGGGCGTGGCGCCGGGGCGCCGCGGCGGCCGCGGCCCGGCGCTCACCCGTCCTCCCGCGACCGCCGTACGGCCTCCTGGTAGGCGGCCTCGTCGCCGGACAGGTAGCGCTTCCGGAACGCCTTCCAGGCCTCCGGATCGGAGGCCGCGGCCACGTAGGCCCGCTGGAAGGTCTCGTCGCGGTCGTAGTCGGGCTCGCAGCTGGAGAAGTGGGCGCCGCCGGGCGTCTCCACCACGCCGGTCACCATGGACCTGCTGATCAGCAGCGACTGGACCGGCCCCTCCTTGAGCAGGTCGGCGGTGTCCACCAGGCGCTCGCAGGAGACGTAGCAGCGCTCGGCCGCCTTGGCGTAGAGGTCGTCGAAGTAGGGGTCGGGGCCGAGATACTGGGCGTTGCCGCGGCGGTCGGCCCGGTTCAGGTGGACGAGGGCGACATCCATGGTCAGCGCGGGGACCGCGATCAGCTCCTCGCCGTCGGGGTAGGGCGAGCGGACGGTCCGCAGGCCGGGGTTGACCCGCGTCACGTCCGAGCCGAGGCCGGCGCGGGTCGGCAGGAACGGCAGCCGGTGCGCGGCCGCGAGCAGGCCGAACATGAACATGCCCTCGTCGTACTCGGTGAAGTCCACGGCGGCGCTCTGCCGGGCGATCCGGAAGTGCGGTTCGAGAGGGATCGAGTCGAGCGTGACGAACGGCGCGATCACCCTGCGGACCTTGCCGTGGGCGCACAGCAGCCCGACGTCCGCGCCGCCGTAGGAGACGATCGTCAGGTCTTCGAGCGCGGAGCGGCAGATCGCCCGGACCAGGGCCATCGGCTTGCGCCGCGAGCCCCAGCCGCCGATCCCGACCGTCATGCCGCTCCGCAGTGATCCGACGACCTCCTCGACCGTCATCACCTTGCCGGTCATCGCGCCTCCTCGCCCGGTGTCCCGTCCGTCCCGGAGACGAACGCCTCGCGGTGCCTGTCGCCGGCGCCCATCAGGTTGAGCTCGAAGGTGAAGCCCTGCTCGAACCGGTAGCTGCGCCTGACGTCGATCGGGTCGATGCCGTTCAGCGACTCCTTGGCCCGGCGGATGACGTAGGGGTCCTTGCCGGCGATCACGGAGGCGACCTCGAAGGCGGCGTCGCGCAGCTTGTCGCGGGGGACGACCTCCAGCACCGAGCCGAAGGCGTGCAGCTCGGCGGCGGTGACGTTGCGGCAGGTGTAGACCATGGCGCGCATCAGGTGCTGGGGGACCAGCCGGGCCAGATGGGTGGCCGCGCCCAGCGCGCCGCGGTCCACCTCCGGCAGGCCGAAGTAGGCGTCCTCGCTGGCCACGACGATGTCGGCGTTGCCCGCCAGCCCGACGCCGCCCCCCAGGCAGAACCCGTGCACGGCGGCGATCACGGGGACCTCGCACTCGTACACCGCCGCGAACGCCGCGAAGCACCCCCGGTTGGCCCCGACCAGCGCGGCGTGCCCGGGGGTGGCCTGCATCTCCTTGACGTCCACCCCGGCGTTGAATCCCCGCCCCTCCGCGCGCAGCACCACGGCGCGGGTGCCGGGGTCGTGCCCGGCCTCCCGCACGGCCCGCGCCAGCTCGAACCAGCCCGAGACGGTCAACGCGTTGACCGGGGGCACCTCCACGACCACCTCGGCGACCGGTCCGCCGCCATGCAGAGTGATTCCCATCGCGCCTCACTGTTGGCACCTAACGCTTGCTTGGTACGGTAGCACGCGACGGGCCGGGCGGAAGATGGTGAGGCGTCATGCGGATCTCCTACGACTACGCCGGGTCGGTCGTGCTGGTGACCGGCGGGACCAAGGGGCTGGGCGCGGGCATCGCCGGGGCCTTCCTGGCGGCCGGGGCCCAGGTGGTCGTGTGCGCGCGCAAGGAGCCGTCGGCGCTGCCCGCGGGTGTCGGGTTCGTCGCCGCCGACGTGCGGGACCCGGCGGAGGTGGACCGGATGATCGGGGAGATCGAGGAGCGGCACGGGCGGCTCGACACGGTGGTCAACAACGCGGGCGGCTCGCCGTACGCGCCGCTGGCCGGGACCTCGCCGCGGCTGCACGCCCGGATCGTCGAACTCAACCTGACCGCCCCGCTGCTGGTCGCCCAGCGCGCCCACCCGCTCCTGGACGCGGCCGGCGGGTCGGTCGTCATGATCGGCAGTTCGAGCGGCACGCGCCCCTCGCCCGGCACCTCCGCCTACGGCGCCGCCAAGGCCGGCCTGCACCATCTGGCCGCCTGCCTGGCCGCCGAGTGGGCGCCGCGCGTCCGCGTCAACACGGTGGTCGTCGGGCTCGCCGAGACCGAGAGCGCGGCCGGCCACTACGGCGGGCCCGAAGGTGTCAGGCGGATGGGCGCCACCATCCCCGCGGGCCGGATGGCCCTGCCCGGGGACGTGGCCGGGGCGTGCCTGTGGCTGGCCGCCCCCGGCTACGTGACCGGGGCCGAGATCCTCCTGCATGGCGGCGGCGAGATCCCCGCCTGGAGGGAGATCGCGTCTGGACACGGCGGGTGAACTCCCGGAAAACTCTGCATGATCACGGCGAAAGGGACCTGCTTGACTCCCTCCCCGGGGCTGAAGCCCGGGGTCTCCACACCCAAGGAGATTTGATGAGCGGTATCTGCGACGGACGTGTGGTGATCGTGACCGGGGCCGGGCGCGGCATCGGGCGGGAACACGCCCTGGAGTTCGCCAAACAGGGGGCGAAGGTCGTGGTCAACGACCTCGGCACCGGGCCCGGGGGGGACGGCCGGTCCGGCGGGCCCGCGCTGGAGGTGGTCGAGGAGATCCGCGACCTGGGAGGCCGGGCGGTGGCCAACAGCGACGACGTCGCCGACTGGGAGGGCGCGGAGCGGCTGGTCAAGGTGGCGCTGAGCGCCTACGGGCGGCTGGACGTGCTGGTGAACAACGCCGGGTTCGTCCGTGACCGGATGCTCGTCTCGATGACCGAGCAGGAGTGGGACGAGGTGATCCGGGTCCACCTCAAGGGCCACTTCCTGCCGCTGCGGCACGCCGGGGCGCACTGGCGGGAGCGGGCGAAGGCGGACGGGCCCGTGGACGCCCGCGTGATCAACACCTCCTCCGGGGCCGGATTGCTCGGCAGCGTCGGACAGGGCAACTACGCCGCGGCCAAGGCGGGCATCGCGGCCCTCACCCAGGTGGCCGCCGCCGAGCTCGGCCGCTACGGCGTCACGGTGAACGCGATCGCCCCGGCCGCGCGGACCCGGATGACCGAGGAGGTCTTCGCCGCGACGATGGCCAGGCCCGAAGGCGGGTTCGACGCCATGGACCCGGCCAACGTGGCGCCACTGGTGGCCTGGCTCGGCTCGGCCGCCTCCGCCCACGTCACTGGGCGGGTGTTCGAGGTCGAGGGAGGCGCCGTCTCGCTGGCCGACGGCTGGCGGCACGGCCCCCGCGTGGACAGGGGCGCCCGCTGGGAGCCCACCGAGATCGGCGCGGCGGTCGCGAAACTCCTGAGCGAGGCGGCCGAGCCGGAGCCGGTCTACGGGGCGTAGTCACCGGCCGGACCGCAGGAGTGGCCTTCGGTGAGAGACGTGCGCTCAGCTCATGTCCTCCGGTACGCCAGCGCCGGTGCGGCCCCTTCCTGCCGCTCCCTTGGTGGACAGTTGTGCCCCGCGGGCCCCTGTCTCCGCAGGGCACAACTGTGCTTGACGCACTCGGGTCACGTTTCGACCCGCCGGTGGTGACCCGCCGCGGTGGTGGTCAGCTCGTGGGAGTGGCCCGGTGGGCGGGGCCCCTCCAGGCGAAGGTGATGTCCTTCTCCTGCTCGACGACCTGGCCCATCGCGTCGTAGGCGGTCACGGTGACCGATGGGGTGTCGAGGACCGTGGGCTTGCCCGAGGCGTCTACGCCACCTTCAGGACTTGGAGCCGTCGTTCCGAGCACCCGCCCGACGAAGAAGCCGTTGGCCACTTGCGCATCGGTGCGCTGCCCGCCTGCCCAGTCGATCTCCACCCGCCGCACGCCGGATGCGACGCGCCCGGCCACGACCCGGTAGGAGCCGCCGCTCTGGTCGTCGTCCCGCATGCCGTGTGAGTCCGTCTGCACCTCGTAGGCATCCACAGTGAGGCTTCCGGACAGGCCAGCCGCCAGATCACCGGGAGGCTTGTAGCCCCAATAGGTGAACACCGCGCGCTCGGCGAACGCCTCGTACTTCTGCGGCGTGCAGAACACGAAGCCGGCAGTGCTGCCGACGAGTGCCGTCGACCCCACCGCGTCCCGGTACTCCACCAGCACGCGGAAGTCCTCGGCCCTGCCGTGCTCGGGAATCCGCTGCTTGCCGTCCATGCCGTGTACCGGGCCTCCCATGGGCATGCACTCACGTACCGCCCGCAGTTGCTCGGGGGTGTTCTGCGGCAGTTCGATGATCTTGGCGGCGGTGTCCTGACCTCCGGCGGAGGGGATGACGACGAGTACGCCGGCCACGGAAGCCGCGGCGACCGCGAGTCCGGCGAGCGACCACGACAGCCGACGGCGCCTCGATGATCCGGTGGCCGCCCGGGAGGCGTAGGCGAGCGCGTCGACCGGCCGGGCCTCGCCCGCGATCCGCCGCAGTTCGTCGGCGATCTTCTGCTCGTTGACGGTCATGTCAGGCCTCCAGGGTGATGGGTTCGCCGACCAGCTCGCGGAGCCGGACGACCGCCTGATGGGTCTGGCTGCGCACGGTTCCCACCGAGCAGCCCATGATCTTCGCGACCTCCGATTCGGAAAGGTCCTCGTAGTAGCGCAGCACCAGGACCGCGCGTTTGCGCACCGGCAGGGTGCGCAGCGCCTGTTGCAGGGTGAGGCGGGTCTCGACCTCGCCGGTGCGGTCGGCGATCGCCTGCTCGGGGAGTGCCTGGACCACCCGTTCGCGGCCCCAGCGGGGACTTCGCCAGCGGCCGACCTGCTCGTGGTACATCACCCGCCGCACGTAGGCCTCGGGATTGCCGCGGATTTTCCGCCAATGTCCGGCGGTCTTCATCAGCGCCGTCTGCAGCAGGTCCTCGGCGGCGTGCTGGTCGTTGGTCAGGACGTAGGCGAGCCTGATCAGGCTGTCCGATCGGCTGGCCACGAATTCGGCGAATTCGCGTTGTTGGTCGGGATGCAAGGCTCTCCTCGGGTCTCATCCGTTTAGATGCGACCGAGGCCATGCATCTATGGCGTCCTGCCGACTGTTGGGCCTGCTGGCTTTCCGGAGGTCGATATCGGGGTGCGGCTTGGAATGCGGCAGGAAGGGGCCGCACAGACTCTGATGTACCGGATAACAGCCCCTTATCCGGTACATCAACCCATGTCCGCCGCGCGTCGCCCATCAGGCTCCCGGCCGGCGGCAACATCTGGGTGGTGATCAACGACGCAGGTGTTGGCCTCGCGCAGCGTCTCCTCTGGTTGGTGGAGCGGCGCGCCACCTGGGGCAGGAACCGGCGCCGCTCGTTCGGCAGCGCCGACAGGTTCAACTGGTCGGCGTCCATCGCGCGCAGCCACATCAGCTTGTCGATCGAGGCCTTCACCGCAGTGGTGGAGGCCTCCACCGCAGGTTTGGCCAGCCACTCCAACCGGGTGCACCCCAGCCCGGCATCGGCCTTCAGTAGCAGATCCAAATCCCAACGCACCTGCTCGGTCAACAAGTGGGCCACCTTGTGCGAAGTCAACTCTCCCGCCGCCGCCCGGGCCGTGCCGACCATCTTCGCCAACGCGATCGCCCCAGGCCGGATCACCTCGGGCTCGACCATTCCGCTGCGGGTACGGCGTTGATCGGCGGCGTCCCGTGCCACGAGATCGGGAACCCGCTGCGGACGGCGGGCGCGGTGCTGGACGCACGGGCACCGCACCCCGGGACGAGGGTGACGGCCCCTCTTCGGCGATCAGGGACGCGTGTCGAAGTCTCCGGCCTTCACCTGGCCGAGGAAGGCGGCCCAGCCCGCCGAGGAGAAGACGAGCTTGGGACCGCCGGGGTCTTTGGAGTCGCGGACGGCGACAAGGTCGGAGACAAGGGCGACCTCAACGCAGTTGTCGGTCGTTCCCTGGCTGAGTGAGCTCTTCCGCCAGGTGGCCTGGGAGAAGTTCATGAGGGGGGTGCCTCACTTCAATTTGTCGATCATGTCGGACAGATAGGCGAGGGACGCGTCGGGAGCAAGAGCCGTTGCGCACAGATGCTGGAAGACCAGCGTATAACGGGCAAGCTCTTGTGGCTTTTCCAGATAGAGGCCATCTGTTCCGGTCTCCACATAGACGATCTTCGGGTCCTCCGGGAATTCCATGATGACGAACTGACCGGCCATGCCCGCGTGCAGGCCGGCGGCGAGTGGGAGGACCTGGATGGTGACGTGCTCCAAGGGTTCGGTTTCAATGAGCCGTTGAAGTTGCTCCCGGACGACGAGCAGTGAGCTCAGCGGGCGGATCAGCGCGGCTTCATCGATGACGGCCCAGAAGCGTGGCGCGTCTTCCTGAGTGAGAAGGCACTGGCGCTTCATTCTCAGTGCCACGCGCCGTTCGACCTCGGCGGGATCGCGCACGAGTGCCGCACGGGTGATCTCCGCCGTGTAGGCGGGAGTTTGCAGCAGGCCGGGGATCACGAGGGGCTCGAAGGTGGAGATGGTCGAGGCTTCGGCTTCCAGGTCGACGTAGCTACCGGCCAATACGTCTTTGTAGGTGGTCCACCAACCGCGTTGGCGGGACTCCCTGGCAAGGGTGATCATCGCTTCGCGTTGCCCGGGGTCGATGACGCCGTAGACGTCGAGCAGGTCCCGTACATCACGAGGGTTGGGACGTTGCCATTGGGCGTTTTCGATCCGGCTGAGCTTGCCCCGTGACCACTCCAGGCGTTCGGCGACCAAGTCGGCGGTCATGTTCGCTGCTTCGCGCAAACGGCGCAGCTCAGCCGAGAGGCGACGGCGCCTGACGGTAGGACTCTGCCTGCTGGTGGTCATGACCGCGTCTCCTTGTCGCCGGTTGTGATCGTAGGGCATCTGACTGAATCGGACATTGAAACTCCAATCGGAGAACGTCAAATATTGGCATTGCAAATTTGGCTGTCACGGTACAGGATGACGCCGGAACGTAATCGGTAGAACACTCGGCGTACGGCGAGAGGGCGACGGCATGAGCGCATGTGATCCGAGAGAACAGTTCATCCACCTGGTGCGGCTCGGCCTGGATCTGCGAGGTCTCGGTGTCCGTACCTCGCTGGTGGTGCCCGTCGGCGGGCGGCCGGTCCTGGAGATCAGGTCGGCGGGTGAGACCCGCACTCGCATCACGGTCATCCGCCGTGCCTGCGGGTGGGCCTTCATCTGGCGCCCCTGGTGGGCGCGGCTGCGGCGGCCAGGCCAGTGGATATGGGCCGAGGCGGACAACGCGGCCGACGTCATCGTCTCGGCGGTAATCGCATGAGCGCGTCCCGGCAGACCGTCTGCCGCTACGAACGACAACAGGCGGCCTCCGCCCGCTGGAGCGCTCTGCGCCTGCTCGCCCACGCGGAGTTCCCCGGCACGCCGTACTCGGTTTCCACGGCGCGTCTGTGGGTGCGCGAGCTCCTGTCCGGGAGGATCGCCGACGCCGTCCTCGACGACGTGGTGCTGTTGCTGAGCGAGGTGGTCACCAACGCCGTCGTCCACTCCGACTCGGGACGCACGCCCGGCGGCTCGGTGATGGTCTGCCTGGGCGTCGGCGGCGGCATGGTCCACGTCGAGGTGATCGACGACGGGTCCGCGACGAGCGTTCCCTTCATCCGCGCCGCCAACGCCGACAGCGACGGCGGGCGCGGCCTGTTCCTGGTGGAGACGATGGCGTCCGGATAGGGCACGCACCACGACGACGAGGCGGGCAACGCGGTCTGGTTCCACGTGGCGGACGGCACGGCGGGCACGTCCGCGCCCGCCGAAGACCGCCTGCCGGGGAGTGGACGCCGCTGAGGCGCTTCCGCGATACGTTCCCGGGCAGACGATCAGACCGGCCCCCTTACGGTGGCCAGCCCTGCACTCCTTTCGGAAGTCGGAGTTGAGGAACCTGCGGACAGTCGTCAGCGCTGAGAACAATCATGGTGATGATCCGGCGACGGGTTGGCGCATCCCGCAGTAGCCCTACGCCGGCTGCGGCGGAGCGGTTCCGCCGGCAACGGCATCCGCGGCCGAGCGCCCCAGTGATCCGCAAGCTGTTCCGCAGCGTAGGCCTCTACCCTTGCCGTGAATTACCGAGTGGCTGATGAGGGCCGTGATCGTCGGCCCTCATGCGGAGCGGCGGCCGGCGTTCTAGGGCCGCTGGTCGCGGGTGTGCTGCAGCTCGGCGTTGATACGCAGGGCCTCAGCGAGCTGGTCTTCCAAAATGATGATGCGGCAGGCGGCCTCCAGGGCGGTGCCCTGGTCGACGAGCTCTCGCGCGCGGGCGGCCAGGCGCAGCTGGTAGCGCGAATAGCGGCGGTGACCACCGTCGGAGCGCTGCGGCTCGATCAGTTTGGCGGCGCCCAGGCTACGCAGGAAAGCCGGGGTGACGCCGAGCATCTCGGCGGCCCGGCCCATGCTGTAGGCAGGGTAGTCCTCGTCGTCGAATCGGTGACCGGAGCTGTCACCGGATGCGGCGGGGGCTCTGTCGGCCTCCTCGGCCGGGTGGGCTCTGTCGGCGGTGTCTCGGAGCGTGGGACTCGATCGGACGGTCGACGCCATCGGTGCTTGATCCATATAACCTTCCCGAATGCCAATAGGGGCCCCGGCGCCATGATGCGCCGGGGCCCACGAGGTTCAACACCATCTACCGGCCATGTGGCCGACTTACCTGTTTCCGCATGTGGCCGCCCGGTGGGGGCGGGGATGCGGGGATCGCGTATGCGTGACCGTAGACCACCATCCAATCCGTGGAACTGCGGTACCCGTGCGGCGAACTTCAGCCGGCGACGGGCGATCCTGATGGCGTTCAACACTCCTTTCGTTTATTTCTGCTTGTTCTTCGAACTCGTTCACTGCTACTGCTGTGGCAGCGCGTCCACGGCTGGGGCCCTTCACTTGCGCTGGCCCTGGCACGTCCGACCTTCTGCCGTTCACTGCTACTGCTGTGGCAGCGCGTCCACGGCCGGAGCCCTTCACTTGCGGTGGCCCTGGCACGTCCGACCTTCTGCCCCTCTTTACTGCATCTTCTACTGCTATCCACGTCCGCCCGGGCAGTTCGTCGTGATACCTGGGTCCTGCTCTGCCCTCGTGGATCCGTTCCTTGCGATGTCAGAAACTCTATCCCCACCCGGCACGGATGTCTACCTCAGTCACTGCAGATTTTCGATCCCGAGGACGCGAGAGATGACGCTTCACGCCGAGAGCAGGTCGGCGACAGCCTGCTCGGTGCTGTCGCGCAGCCCGAAGTGGGCCAGCAGACCGGTGCGCTCCAGCAGATGCCGCAGACCGTCCGGGACGCCTGCGAGCAGGAGTCGGCTGGTGGGGGTGGCCTGAACGCGCTGCAGGGTATGGGCCAGGACTCCCAGGGCAGTGGAGTCGTAAAAGGTCAGCTGCGACAGTTCCAGCACCAGGCGCGGGCCCGCGCTCGGTTCCCAGAGCGTGTCGATGTGGTCGGTGAGCGTGGGCGCGGTGATGAAGTCCAGGTGCCCACCGACCTCCAGCACGCTGCAATGCCCACGATGGATCACCCGCACCCGCAACTCCTGCTGGTAATGATTCACCTCAGCCCCTTCTCCTGCCTGTCGCCGACGAAGCCCTGCGATACCCCGCTGAACAGCGGCGACGCTCAACGCCGCAGACGGAATGAAACAGGACTTCGTCGACGCGGCGCCAGATGGCGAGAGGGATCCTCTCCGGAGCGGCAGGGGCGAGAAGACGACAGGCGTCCGAAAATCGATGGCGGTCTCATGGGGGCAACGCATCACCGCGGGGTGGAAGGTCACAGGTGCGGCGAGAGCTGGTGGGGTGGCCGGGGGCCGTCCATTTACGCGGTGCCGTACGGGGTTTCCTTGATCTGTTGGGATTGGCTGCGCTATGGCCGGTCAATCCCAACAGATCAAGGAAAACGCCTGAGCCGACGATCCACAGGATGCGGTTAATGTCTAGGTATGTGCCCTTGTGTAAGGTCCCTCGTATTCAGTTGGTACTGACATAAAGAGGGCATTCCATGAGTGTTTCCGCAGCGTACGTGACCTATGCCGACTCGGACGGAGTCGACGACGAGCAGGAGCCCACCCTCGCCGCCTGGGCCGGGGCCGGGATCACCGGGCATGTCGTGCGCTGGGACGACCCCGAGGTCGACTGGTCCGCGTTCGATGTCGTCGTGGTCCGCAGCGTCTGGGACTACGTGGACCGGCGGGCGGAGTTCCTCGACTGGGCCCGCCGGGTCGACTCCGTGACCCGGCTGCTCAACCCGGCCGCCGTGCTGGAACGCAACACCGACAAGACCTACCTGCGGGATCTGAAGGCCCCGGCCATCCCCACCTACTGGGTCGGGCCGGGCGAGGCCGTGGACTTCCCGGTCCTCGACGAGTACGTGGTCAAGCCCACGGTGTCGGCCGGGGCCCGTGACACGATCAGGACCGGCGACCGGCGGGAGGCCACGGCCCACGCCGCCCGGCTGGCCGCCGAGGGGCGGACCGCGATGATCCAGCCCTACCTGGACATGGTCGAGACCGAGGGGGAGACCTCGCTGCTCTACTTCGGCGGCCGGTTCAGCCACGCCATCCGGCGCAACCCGATGCTGGCGGGCAACGCCACCGCGCCGGGGGAGGGGAACAGCCACGGCGAGCTCCGCACCCCCGACCCGGACCAGGTAGCGCTGGCGGAGCAGGTGCTCGCCGAGTTCCCCGACGTGCTCTACGCCCGCGTGGACCTGGTCCGCCTCCCCGACGGCAGCCCGGCCCTCATCGAGCTGGAGCTCACCGAGCCCTACCTGTTCCTGCGCTACGCGCCCGACGCGGCGGCCAACCTGGCCCGCGCGCTGGCCGAGGCGCTCTGACCGCAGGGCCACGGCGCGTCCAGCCGTGGCCGCCGCAGGGGAGCCGCACAGACGCGCCGCCCCGGCGTGCGGCGCCGTACGTCATGCGGACATGCCGTCACCGGCGTGCGGCGCCGTACGGCACGTGGACATGCCGTCACCCGCGTGCGGCGCCGTACGGCACGCGGATGTGCCGTCACCGGCGTGCGGCGCCGTACGGCACGCGGACATGCCGTCACCCGCGTGCGGCGCCGTACGGCACGCGGATGTGCCGGTACGGCGTGCGCCCCGTTTCCAGGGCGCACGCCGTACCGGTCACTGCGGCAGGACGACCGCGAGCGGGGACACTCCGGCGGTGCGCAGCGCGCCCGGGAGCCTGCCCGCCCAGGGGTGCTCGTGCAGGCCGAGGCCGCCGGGGTTGGCGACGGTGAACCGGACCGCGCCGCCGGTGGCGGCCTGCTCGGCCCAGGTGGCCCCGAAGCCGTTCAGGGCCGCGCGGACCTTGTCCCCGTCTGCGGTGGGGACCGTGAGGCGGATCGGCGACTCCCGGTCCGGGATGGCCGCCGCGGCACGGGAGGCGTCGGGCACGGGGACGAGCGCCCGCGCCCGGGTGGCGGGCAGGTCGGAGGTGATCGCGTTGGCGACGATCTTCGCCGTGCCGTCGGTGAAGGCGCGGAAGTTCGGCTCCGCGGCGAACAGCACCGCGTGGCCGCTGCCCACCGGCTCGTCCACCACGGCCGCCGTCCCGCCGAGCTCCCCGGCGCCCAGCGCGAAGCCGGACAGGAACCAGTCGGGCGAGTCCGCCGCCGGGTAGGACGCCACCACGTGCGAGGGGTCGGCGGCCCGCATCACCAGGTCGTAGGCGTAGAACTGCATGACGCTCGACCCGACGCCCTCGCTCAGCGGCCCTCCGGCCACGGTGGTCCGCAGGAGCGAGCCGGGCACGTCGGAGGAGGGCTCGGCCAGTGTCACGCCGGAGACCCCCGTCAGCGCGGCGAGCTGGGCGCCGCCCGACCAGCCGACGTACCGGCCGCCCCGGCCGACCCAGTCCTTCAGCGCGGTACGGCCCGCCTCGCCGAGGGCGGTCGCGGCCGCGTTGGCCGGGCCGTCCGGCACCAGCAGCACGTCCACGTCGCCGAGCTTGCCCGCGGCGACGTCGGCCGGGACGAGCACCTCGTAGGGCAGCTTCCAGTCGCGGTCCAGGCGGTGGCGGAGCCAGCCGCTGGACTCGCCGGCGTTCTGCGCGGCGCCCGCCATCTGCAGCACGCCGACCCTGCGCGGGGTGGTGAGCCGGGCCGAGGGGGCGGCCACCGGCTGGACCGGGGTCGCGGCGGGCAGCAGCACCTGGCCGGAGGAGCCGCCGGAGACGTTGCCCAGCAGCGGCAGGCTCCAGGCGGTCACGTCGTAGAAGTAGGGGAACGGGGTGTAGGTGTCCTCGTTCAGCATGCCCTGGATCCAGTGCTTCTGGCCCTGGGCCAGCGGGATCCAGTAGGTGCCCCGGGGCAGGGTGGTGCGCGCCTCGGGCCTGCCGTACGCCTTGAAGTCCTTGACCGTCAGCGGCCTGGCCAGCTTGTACACCTGGACGTCCATGCGCTGCAGGCGGCGGACGACGAGGTCGGTCTCCGCCTTCTTGGCCGGGTCGTCGGCGCGCAGGAAGTAGTGGCGTACCTTGCGGTCGGGCACCTGGGTGATGACCTCGTTGCCCGGGTTGTAGACCTTGTTCGGCTCCAGCCGACCTTCGAGGCCCTGCTTCAGGGCGTCGGCGTACATCGCGTGCCAGGTGGTGAGGATCTCGGTCTTCTTGGCGGCCGCGGCCGACAGGGAGACCCACTGGGTCAGCCACTGCTCGAAGGTCCGGGCGGCGATCGGCGAGGCGTTGCCCTTCTCGAAGGTCATGCCCGCCGCGTTGAAGCCGGTCGTCGGGACCGTGTCGCCGTAGCCCATGTAGAACATGTCGTAGACATCGCGGTTGAAGAACGGGATCCCGCGCCGGGTGAACTCGCCGATCATCGCGGCGCCGTAGGTGTTGTTGATCCAGTCGACGGTCGGCTCGGCGATGTCGTGGTAGACCGGGTCGGCGTTCGGCGGGAAGAAGTATTCGGTGCCGCCCATCTCGTGGGCGTCGATGAAGAGCTGCGGCGGATACTTCCGCATGAGCTCGATCTTGCCGTCGGTCTCCGGCTGGGTGCGGGCGAACCAGTCCCGGTTCATGTCGAAGGCGTAGGCGTTGCGCCGGGTGTCGGCCTCGCGGCCGTCGGGGTTCTGCGTCGGCAGGATCACCACGACGGCGTTGTCCAGGATGCGCCCGGCCGCGCAGTCGTCCCGTCCGGCCAGGTCGTAGAGGGTCTTGAGGGCGGCGTCGGTGCCGCTCTCCTCGCCGCCGTGCACGTTTCCGGCGACCCAGAGGATCGCGGGCGTGTTCCTGGCGAGGACCCTGGCCGCGGGGGCGGGGGTGAGCGGGTTGCGCAGCAGTTTGATCGAGGCCTCGATCGCGCGCAGGTTGCGGAGGTTGCGCGGGGTGCCGACGATCGCGTACTTCAGCGCGCGTCCCTCGGCGCTGGTGGCCAGCGTGCCGGAGGTGACCCGGTCGCTGGCCCGGTCGATCGCGGTCAGCAGGGTGTCGGACTCCGCGGTGGTGACCTCGCGTTCGCCGAGGTCGAAGCCGAGCACGCTCTTGGGCGTGGGCACCTTGCCGTGGTAGACGGGCGTGGTCAGGGTGGCGTCGCAGGTGGTGGCGGGGGATGTGGCCGGGGTGGGCTCCGCCTGAGCGGCCCCGGCGGGAAGGGCGATGGCGACGGCCATGACGGCCGCTGCGATCACCTTGAGGCGGTTCACCATGCGATCACGCTGTCATCTGGGACGAATGACAACAAGATGTGAAATTTTACACTTGTGTTACGGGCGGGGCTTTACAGCTACCATCCAGGGCGGCCGATCGATGCTGGGCGGGGTCCGGCTGTTGCCTTGGCGGTAGGTCGGCTTGTGGCGGACTCGCCGGCGGTAGACGGTGATGAGGCGCGAGCCCTTCTTCGGCATCGCCGCAGCCGCCTCCAAGCTCTGCTCTTGTTCCGTCGCTGTTCCGTGGGAGCGCCTGGTCTGGCAGTTTCTTAGGTAGGGAGTTGGCCGGCGAAAACCCTGAGCTTACGGACAGCAAGATCCACCGCTACGTCACGACTTCGCCTCCCTGTTCTGCCGGTCGCGCGAAAGATCGAGGCTAGGAAATGCGCTTCATGTAAGCGGAAATGGCCTCCCAAAGGATATTCCGGTCCGAATGCAGGCTCGCGGTTCTGTCATGCCAGATGCCCGTGTAGCCTCGTTGAACGTCGAACGCATCTGTCTTCGGCTTGAGACCGATCTCGAGGATCTTGTTGGAGAACGGGCCGAACATCCCGGGCTTTCCAGCCAGATCCGCTTCGTTCCAACGCGGACCCAGGGTGGGGCCAAGGGCCGCTATCGTCTCCTGTCTGGTGGCGCTCAAGAGCGGTCGGTCGTTTATGACCGACATGTCACTCTTGTAGAGGACGTTGTAAGCCATTTGGACAAACTCGTCGAGACTGGTCTTCGTCCAAACTTTGCCGACTCTCGTACGCCGCGAATCCGATGAACCGAGGCTGCTGTCCTTGCCGTCGGTCGTGTTCATCGAACGGCCCTTGGCAATTTGGAACTCGCGGCCGAACTGGCCAACCCGTTTCTGTAAGAAGAAGGGATTCTTTCCGTCCTCGGCAAATTTTGCGAGCGCGAAGACGGAGACCGCAGGAGCGGTGATCGTGAGAAGCCCCAAGGCCCACTTGACATCATGCCACCGCTTGGCCGGACTCTGCTTCCAGGCTCTGCCCTTCAGGCTCGCATAGCTTGGGGCAGGCCAGGCCCGGGAGGAGAGTGCCGCGCCGGTGCTGAGAACGGCCATGCCGAATCCCATCTCAGCGGCGTGCTTCCAATTCCAGCCGGCACCGCTGGCCCATCCCGCGGTCGCCAGCACGGTTGTGCTCACCGCCCCGCCGGCCAGGATCCGGGAGAATGCCCGCTCCCATGTGGCCGACTCCATGGCCTCGGCCAGGCCGGTGAAGGCGGGTCCGCCTCGGCGCAGGAGCGCGGGCAGCGCGGCGTGCGCACCGGCCATCAACCCGCCGGCGAGCGCTCCGTGACCCATATTCCGGACCAGCTTCGCCGCATCGATGTCGCCGGTGGTGAACAACTGATTGATCGCGCTCAGTCCACCGGAGAACATCGCACCCAGCGCGGCCTGCCGGATGATCAGCAAGATGATCCGCAGTGCCAGGCCCTCCGCCCGGAGAAGCTTTTTCACCACAACGTCGAGGAGCGGGCCGAGCCGGGGGGCCAGTAGTTTTGCGAGGAGCATCAGTGTCAGCACGAACATCGCGGATGCCACGAATTGCCATCTGGCCTTGACGATCGCGTCATAGGCGACCTGGCCGCAGTGGGCGAGATGCTCGCACCGCCGCCGCAGGTCTGCCAGCTGCCCCTTCTCGCCGTGCACCACCCGCGCGGCCCGTCCGAACGCGGCCGTGGTCGGCCCGAACCCGGCCCCGGTCGCACGCCCCGCCTGCCCGGCGATCTGCTCCTGAACGTCGCCGACCACGCGTCCCAGCGCCGTCGCGGCGTCGCGCAGCCGCATCACACCGTCGAGATCGGCATCGGGCCACGTGGCGCCGAATCCTACAGATTCGAGGAACCAGATGGCCTGGCTCACGAAGTCAGGTGGTGGCGTGGTCGTCGGCAGGCCACTCGGGCCCGGCTCAGGCTTGTACTCCTCCGGATCCTTCAGCCATTCCGGGCACGGCTGCGCGTACGGGATCCCGGTGTTCGCCGCCTCGGCTGTGGCATACCTGTCCCCGGTGACGACCAGCCCGGCCGCCATCCCGCGTAGCAGGTTCACCGCCACGACCAGGTCTTTCAGCAGGTCGTCACGTAGCCGGGCGAATCCCGGTATGCCTGCCTCGGGATGGCCCTCGAACAGCGCCCGGCCCAGATCGTCCTGACCGAAGGGTCGCTCATCCATCGCCCGGCAGAACGCGTCCACGCCCCGGGCCAGATCGTCAGAGGCCTCTCGGACGCCTTTCCCCGCGCTGACCCAGATCTCCGGGTTGAATTGCAGGGCCCCTGCGGGGGATAGGTCGTTGGTGGCGATGTCTCCTCAACCCCATGATTCACAGCGAACGCTCGCGCAACTCTAACGGATCAGCTATTCCGGCGGAATCTGTGGCCGCTCATCACTGATGGTTTCAGAATGAGGTCCGGAGTCGGTCAGATCGTCGGAAACGAGGTCGGGGCAGGACACGCGACCGATCTGTCTCACCCGTGCCGGCCGTCACCAGCCGACACGCCGCTCATTTGAAACGAGCTATAAGGGCTGGCTGTGGGCGGAAATGCCGCCGTCCACCGGGATGATCGCCCCGGTGAGGTAGGCGCCCGCCCGCGACGACAGGAAGATCGCGGTTCCCGCCATGTCCTCGGGGGCGCCGATCCGGCCCAGCGGCACGTGGGACTCGATCGCCGAGCGGGTGGCCGGGTCGTCGAGCGCGAAGGCCATCATCTTCGACTCGAACGGGCCCGGCGCGATGGCGTTGACCGTGATCGACTCCCGGGCCAGCCGCTGGGACAGGTGGCGGGTGAGCATGTGCACGGCGGCCTTGGCCGCCGAGTAGGCGTAGTTCTCCATGGAGGGCACCCGGATCCCGTCGATCGACCCGATGTTGATCACCCTGGCCGGGTCGCCGGGGCTCGCGGCGGCACGCAGCAGCGGCAGGAATTGCTGGGTCAGGTGGAACACGCCCTTGACGTTGATCCCCCAGAGCTTGTCGAAGGCGTGCCCGGGATACTCCTCCAGCGGGGCACCCCAGGTCGCTCCGGCATTGTTGACCAGCACGTCCAGCCGTGACTCCCGCGCGGTGACGGCGTCGACGAGCGCGGAGACGCCCTCCTCGGTCGACAGGTCGGCCGGTACGGCCACGCATCCCAGCTCGGCCGCGGTCTTGCCGACCTCGGCGGCCTTGCGCGAGGAGATGTAGACCGTCGCCCCGGCCGCCACGAACCCGGCCGCGATCATCCGGCCGATCCCGCGCGATCCGCCGGTGACGACGACGATCTTTCCTTCCACCGAGAACAGAGTCATGTTCTGCAGCATGCCGTACCACCGACGGCCCGTCCATACCGAGCGGTTGGTTGAAAAATAATGTCATACAAAGAAACAAGAATGAAACAATCTTCCATCAGTCGTTGACATGCGGCGTCACCATGGTGTGCCTTCGTCTACAACGGTTCACCGGCTCGGAGATGGGGCACCACCATGACGAGAATGGGCGCGCGGCTGGCTGCGCTTGGACTGACGCTGCTGCTGGCGATACTCCCGGAGACGCAGGCACTGGCCAGACAGGCGCCCGAACCGGGGAAGAAGACCGTGCGGCTGGGCGTGACCCAGGCCGTCGACTCGATGAACCCGTTCCTGGCGGTCCGGATAGTCTCCTCGTCGATCCACCGCTGGACGTACGGGTCCCTCACCGTCCCCGACCCCAAGACCCTGCAGCCCAGCCCCGACCTCGCCGAGTCATGGGAGACGTCGGACGACAAGCTGACCTGGACCTTCAAGATCCGCGCCGGCGCCAAGTGGTCGGACGGCAAGCCCGTCACCGCCCAGGACGCGGCGTGGACCTTCAACACGGTCATGACCGTCGACGCGGCCAAGCAGGCCAACGGCCCGGCGGTGGAGAACTTCGAGAGCGTCACGGCGACCGACGACCGGACCCTGGTCATCAAGACCAGGAAGCCGCAGGCCTCGATGCTGGAGAACCCCATCCCGATCGTGCCCAAGCACGTCTGGGAGGCCGTCGGCGACATCGGCAAGTTCGAGAACGACACGTATCCGGCCGTCGGCAGCGGCCCGTACATCGCGGTCGAACACAAGAAGGACGCCTACGTCAAGCTGAAGGCCAACCCCGGCTACTGGCGCGGCGCCCCCAAGATCGACGAGCTGCACGTCATCTTCTACGAGAACCCCGAGGCCGCCAACGCGGGCCTGAAGAAGGGCGACATCGACCTGATCGGCCGCCTGGCCGCTCCCCAGTTCGAGGCTCTGGCGGGCGACCCGAACATCGTGCAGTGGAACACCCAGGGGCGCAGGGCCGCCTACCTGCAGCTCAACCACGGCGCGCAGACGATCGACAACAAGCCGGTCGGCGACGGGCACCCCGCGCTGAAGGACCCGAAGGTGCGCCGGGCCATCCACTACGCGATCGACAAGAAGGCCCTGGCCGACCAGGTGGTGAACGGTCTCGCCGTGCCGGCTGACGGGTCGATCGTCCCGCCGATGTACCAGGAGTTCTTCTGGAAGGCCGAGGGCGACGACCTCGTCACCCACGACGTCGCCAAGGCCAACGAGATCCTCGACGACGCCGGCTACAAGAAGGGCGCCGACGGCATCAGGACGATGCCCGACGGCGAGCGCAAGCTGGAGATGCGCTTCAGCATCCACACGGACACGCCCGTCGAGGACAAGCTCGGGCAGTTCCTGACCGGCTGGTTCAAGGAGATCGGCATCGCGCTCTCGACCAGGAAGCTCGACGCCAACAAGTTCACCGAGGAGACCGGCTTCACCGGCCTGTTCGACATCGCGATCAGCGGCTGGTCGGTCAACCCCGACCCCGAGGAGGTCCTGGCCACCCACCTGTGCAGCCGCAGGCCCACGCCGAGCGGCGAGGGCGGCGGCACCGAGTCGTTCTACTGCGACCCGGCGTACGAGAAGCTCTACCAGGAGCAGCTGAGCGAGCTCGACCGGCCCAAGCGCGCCGAGATCATCAAGCAAATGCAGAAGCGCCTCTACACCGACGCCCCGGTCATCGCCCTCTACTACCCGAACAACCTTGAGGGCTACCGCAAGGACCGCATCACCAGCATCACCCCGATCCCCGAGGACAAGGGCATCCTGTACGGCGGGAGCGGCTACTGGCCCTTCTACTCCCTGGACGCGGTGGCGGCCCCGGCCGGCTCGGCCGGCGGAGGCTCCGGCACCGGCCTCGCGGTGGGCGTCGCCGCGGCCGTGGTGATCGTCGGCGCGGGCGGGTTCCTCCTGGCCAGGCGGCGTCGCTCCGTGGCGGACGAGCGCGAGTGACGTCTCGATGACAGTCCCTCCCGACACCCTCTCCGACCCCGAGCCCGCCGCCTTCCCGGCGGCGGGCCCCGGGAAGGAGCGCGGCGCCCACCGGCCGGTGCTGCGCTACGCGCTGGCGAAGATCGGCGGGGCCGCGCTCAGCATCGGCATGGTCATCGTCGCGACGTTCTTCCTGTTCCGGCTGATCCCGGGTGATCCCGCGATCGCCTACACGCGCGACGTGCCGCTCAGCCCCGAACAGCTCGACCTGCTCCGCCGCCAGATGGGGCTCGACAAGCCCCTGACGCAGCAGTTCCTCGACTTCGTGACGCGGACCCTCCGGCTGGACCTCGGCACCTCCTACGAGTACAAGCGCCCGGTCGCCGAGCTCATCGCCGACCGGGTGGGCCCCACCCTGGTGCTCGTGGGCACCGGGCTGGTCATCGCGGTCAGCCTGGGCCTGTGGCAGGGCACGAGGGCGGCGTGGAACCACGGGGGCCGGTTCGACCGCTTCTCCACCGGCCTGTCGCTCGTCCTGTGGTCGGTGCCGACGTTCTGGCTGGGGCTGCTGCTCCTGATGGTCTTCGCCGCGGGGGTGGGGCCGATACCGGGGATCTTCCCCACCCGGGGCATGGAGGACGTCGACGCGCCCGGCGGGCCGCTGTACCTCCTCCACGTCGCCCATCACCTGGTGCTGCCGTGCCTCACCCTGGTCGCCGTGGTCTACGCGCAGTACCTGCTGGTCATGCGCTCCTCGCTGCTCGACGAGATCGGCCAGGACTACGTGACCACCGCCAGGGCGAAGGGACTGCGCGACGACGAGGTACGGCGGCGCCACGCCGTGCCCAACGCGCTCCTGCCGACCGTCACGCTGGTCTTCATCCACATCGGGTTCGTGGTGGGAGGAGCGGTGTCGGTGGAGACCGTCTACTCCTGGCCGGGCCTCGGCCTGCTGTTCTACGAGGCGATCAAGGGCCCCGACTTCGCGGTCATGCAGGGGACGTTCATGGTGGTGTGCACCGCGGTGATCGTCATGAACACGCTGGCCGACGTGGCCTACCACGTCCTGGATCCGAGGGTGAGGTCGGCGTGAGCATCACCCGGACCCGCCGCAAGGCGGCGTTCTCGCGCTTCTGGCGGGAGTACCGCAGGCAGCGGGCCGGACTGTACGGCGCGGCGATTCTCGTCGCGGCCGTCGTCCTGGCCCTCCTCACCCCGCTGATCACCGACCCGGCCGGCATGGACGTCACCAAGGCGACGGGCGCCAAGATGTCCGCCCCGAGCCTGGACTTCCCGATGGGCACCGACGAGTCGGGCCGCTCCATCCTGCTGATGGTCCTGTGGGGCTCGCGCGTCTCGCTGCTGATCGGCTTCATGTCGGCCCTGCTCAGCATGACCATCGGCACGGTGATGGGCATCGCGGCGGGGCACTTCCGCGGCTGGGTGTCGGCCGTGCTCATGCGGATCACCGACTGGTTCCTGGTCCTGCCGTCGCTCGTGCTGGCCCTGGTGCTCGCGGCCATCCTCGGCGGCGGCACCTCCACGATCATCCTGGCGATCGGGGTGACCTCCTGGGCGTCCACGGCGAGGCTGATCAGGGCGCAGACCCTGTCCGTCGAGGCCAGGCCGTACATCGAACGCTCCAGAGCCCTCGGCGCGGGGCACTGGCACATCATGACCAGGCACGTGCTCCCGAACGTCGCCCCGCTGGTGCTGGCCAACACGACCCTGCAGGTGGCCAGCGCCATCGTCGCCGAGTCGACCCTGGCCTTTCTCGGCGCCGACTCGGGCGACGTCTCGTGGGGCGGCCTGCTGCGCGGCTCCTACGACTGGGGCGCCGCCACCTCCGGCGCGTGGTGGTACGTCCTCGCGCCCGGCCTCTGCATCGTCGCGGTCGTCATGGCGTTCACGCTGTGCGGCCGGGCGCTGGAGGCCGTACTCAACCCACGCCTGCGGGGGGTCTCCCGATGAGCCTGCTGGAGCTGCGCGACGTCGCGGTGACCTACCGGGTCGCCTCGGGCGAGGTGCCCGCCGTGCGCGGGGTCTCGCTGGAGCTGGCGGCGGGCCGGGCACTCGGCGTGGCGGGGGAGTCGGGGTCGGGCAAGTCGACGCTGGCCATGGCCCTGCTGCGGCTGCTCCCCAAGGACGCGCGGGTGACCGGCGAGATCCTGCTGGACGGCGAGGACGTCCTCACCATGAAGTGGGGGCGGCTCCGCGCGGTGCGGTGGGCGTCGGCCTCGGTGGTCTTCCAGGGAGCGCAGCACGCCCTGAACCCGGTCCGGCGGATCGAGGACCAGATCGCCGAGCCGCTGCTGGTCCACGGGCTGGCGACCCCGGCCGCGGCGCGGAGGAAGGTGGCGGAGCTGCTGGAGCAGGTCGGCCTGCCCGCCTGGCGGGCCCGCAGCCACCCGCACGAGCTGTCCGGCGGGCAGCGCCAGCGGGTGATGATCGCCATGGCGCTGGCCTGCTCGCCGCGCCTGATCATCGCCGACGAGCCGACGACCGCCCTGGACGTGATGATCCAGGCGCAGGTGCTCGCGCTGATCCGCTCGCTCATCGCCGAGCACGGCATCAGCCTGATCATGATCTCTCATGACCTGTCGGTCCTGGCCTCCATGTGCGACCGGCTGGCGGTCATGTACGCCGGACGGGTGGTCGAGTCGGGCCCCGCGCACGAGGTCTTCCGGGGGCCCCGGCACCCCTACAGCCGTGCGCTGGCCGAGGCCTTCCCCACGGTCGGGGACCCCGCCTCCCGGCTGGCGCCGAAGGGGCTGGGCGGCGATCCGCCCGACCCGATGCGCCTGCCGGGAGGCTGCTCCTTCCACCCCCGGTGCCCGGTGTCGCTGCCCTCGTGTGCCTCACGCGAGGTCGAGCTGTGGCCCGCGGGCGAGAGCCGTACCGCCGCCTGCGTGCACGTCCTGTCGGCGGACGAGAAGACCGAAAGCACCGGCATCTCGGTCATGCGACCGGCGAAGGAGGACGCATGAGCCTGTTGGAAGCCCGGGACCTGCACGTGGAGTTCTCCTCGCGCGGGCGGCGCGCCCGCGCGGTCGACGGGGTGAACCTCCAGGTGGGCGAGGGGGAGATCGTCGCGCTGGTCGGCGAGTCCGGCTGCGGCAAGACGACGCTGGCCCGCACCCTGCTCGGCCTGGAGCGGCCCACCTCGGGATCGGTCCTGTACGGCGGAGCCCCCCTGTCCTACTCCTCGCGCGCGCTGAAGGCCTACCGCCGCGAGGTGCAGCTCGTGCTGCAGGACCCGACCGGGTCGCTCAACCCCCGGCACACCGTCTACGAGGCGGTGGCCGAGGGGCCGCGCATCCACGGCATGCCCGACGAGGAGGAGCGGGTCGCCTCGGCGCTGTCACGGGCCGGGCTCCGCCCGCCGGAGCGATTTCTGCACTCCTACCCTCACGAGCTGTCCGGCGGGCAGCGGCAGCGCGTCGTCATCGCCGGAGCCCTCGCGCTGGACCCCCGGGTCCTGGTCGCCGACGAGCCGGTGGCCTCGCTGGACGCCTCGGTCCGCGGTGAGATCCTCGCCCTGATGCTGCGGCTCCGCGACGAGCTGGGGCTGTCCGCCCTGGTCGTCACCCACGATCTCGGGCTGGCCTGGAACATCGCCGACCGCGTCGCGGTGATGTATCTCGGCAGGATCGTCGAGTCGGGGCCCGTGGAGCAGATCCTGAAGTCGCCGTCCCACCCCTACACCCAGGCGCTGCTGTCGGTCCTGCCGGAGTCGCCGTCGCCCGTGGTGCTGGGCGGTGAGCCGCCGGACCCCACCCGGATCCCGCACGGCTGCCGCTTCCACCCCCGCTGCCAGGTCCTCGCCGCGGGCACGGCGGCCGGGGCCGGGGTCGACGGCCGGTGCAGGTCACAGCTCCTGCCCGTGCTCTCCTCCTCGGCGGACTCCCAGGTCGCCTGCCACTACGCCGGAGCGCGCCGGCGGTAGCCGCGCCTGCGGCGTCCCCGGGCGATCCCCCCGCCCGCTCGGGCGGCCGGGGGCGCCGTTCCGGCACCTGGTCAGAGGCCGGGGAGACGGCCGTTGCGGAACAGGTCGACGAAGAGCCCGTGGTCGGTCCTGGCCTGCGCGCCGTAGGCGTGGGCGAAGTCGACGAGCATGCCGGTGAAGCCGTCGGCGTCGCCGTCGATCACGGCCACGATCGCGTCCTCGGTGGAGAAGTCGACCAGGTCGTGGCTGGACTCGTCGTCGGCCACCGAGTGCATGCGGGCCACGGCCCGGCCGAGGTCGCGGATCACCGAGGCGAGCTCGTCCGGCTCGTTGACGTCGCCCCAGTCCAGGTCGGCGGAGTAGGGGGAGACCTCGGCGACGAGCTGGCCGACGCCGTTCAGCGTGGTGTAACCGAGCCAGGGGTCGGCGTAGGCCTGCAGGGCCCGCTGCGACTCGGCGGTGCGGTGGCCCTGGTGCCTGAAGTAGCCGTGCACCTTCTCGTCGGTGATGTGCCGGGCCACCGCCGGGACCTGGGCCTGCTTCATATAGAGGATGACGTCGTTCTCCAGGGCCTGGGTGTGGCCCTCCAGCAGCATGTTGTAGGAGGGCAGACCCGCCGAGCCGATGCCGACACCCGTGCGGAGCGCGAAGTCCTTGATCTTGTGCTCGATCTCGGAGACCGCGGGGAGAGTGGTCAGGTAGTCCTGGAAGGCCGCCTCCACCGTGTGCCGCATCTCCTCGTCGACCGGGAAGCGGCCGTCCATGGCGGCGAACCTGCGGTCGAAGTTGTCGATCGTGGTCTCGGCGTCCAGCAGCGCCACCCGGGTGTTCAGCCGGGCGACCTGGAGCACCCGGTGGAGCACGCCGGTGGTGGTCTCCAGGGTCAGCGAGCCGATCGCGTCGTCCCCGCCCTCCGAGATGGCGGTCAGCTCGGCGAGGTAGGCGTGGGCGAACCCGGACACCAGCTCGGTGATCACTCCGTCCGACAGCGCCTTGGCGTACCCGATGAGCGCGACGCTGGCCGCGAACCGCTTGAGGTCCCAGACGTAGGGCCCGACGTAGGCCTCGTCGAAGTCGTTGACGTTGAAGACCAGCACGCCCGAGGCGTTCATGTAGGTGCCGAAGTTCTCGGCGTGCAGGTCGCCGTGGATCCACACCCGGCCCGTCTGCCCGTCGAGGAAGGCGTCGTCGGCGAAGGCCCCGGTCATGTCCGCGTAGAAGAGGCTGGCGCTGCCCCGGTAGAAGGCGAAGGGTGAGGCCGCCATCTTCCGGAACTTGCGCCGGAAGGCGGCGGGGTCGCGCTTGATGGAGTCACCGAACTCGGTGATCAGGACGTCGAGAATGTGCGCCGAGCGCCCATCGGTGGTCATGATGCGCACGCTAGAGGGAAAGACCGGAATTCCGCCAGATGCGGGACGTCACGGATGTGGAACGTGCCAGCGAAAAATCGTCCGGCTGCCGTGGGTCCGCCCTGACCTCCGGGTCCCGTCGTCACCGGCCCCGCGTCACCCCGCCGTGACGCCGGTGGGGTGCCGCCGTCACGGCGGTGTCTCCGAGCGCAGCCCGGCGACGAGCTCGCACAGGCGCGGCGTCGGCCGGAGGCCCAGCTCGGCCTGGAGGTGACGCCTGTAGCGCTCGAAGCACCGAAGCGCCTCGGCCTGGTTGTCCTCGGCCAGATGGGCCCGGATGAGCGCGGCGCGGGCGCTTTCGCGCAGCGGCTCGGCGCGTACGGCGACGCCGGCGGCGGCGACCGCGTCGGCGCACCGGCCCGCCGCGACGAAGTCGTCGGTCAGCGCCTCCAGGGCGTGCAGCCGCCGCTGGTGCCATTCCTCCGCCTCGAGAACGGCCCAGTCGTCGTACCAGCCGGGCAGCAGGCCGTTCGACAGGAGCCCGACGGCCTCCGCGCTGAGGTCCCGGTTCCCGGTCGGCGTGGTGGGGTCGAGGATGCGGTAGGCCAGGGACCGGGCGTCGTGGAAGTCCACGTGGGCCTCGGGGCACAGGCGTATCTCGGTCGTGCCGACACTGAGCAGCCGCCGCCCGGCGCCGTTCAGGCGGACCAGGGCCGACCGGAGGCTCGCGCACGCGCGCCGCTCGGGCGCCTCGGGCCAGAGGGTCCCCGCCAGCAGGTTCCGGGACACGGCCTGGCCGCACAGGGCGACGAACGCCAGAAGGCGCTCGGACCCGCCCGAGACGGCCACCCGGTCGTCCCCGGCGAGCAGCCGGAAGCCGCCCAGGAGGGTGACCCGTAGCGGAGGGTGATCGCTGCTCTCCATGGTCCTCCCGTGCCCTCGACCTCGGGGGAACAGAGTCGTGCGGTGGGCAGCCCTTCCACCTTCTCCCTTCTCCGGCCATTGTCCGACACCCGCCCGGGCGATGTCGAGCCGCCCCTGCTTCGCGAAATCAGCTCTGACCTGGTGTGATGGCAGACGGAGCGGGGGGATCCGGAGGCGGGCGCGGCGTCGGCGGGTCACATGGCGATCACCGGGAAGTCCTGCGGAGCGACCCCCGGCAGCTGCTTCTCGGTGAAGTCCACGCCCACGTCCGTGAAGATCTTCCAGGCCATGACACCGGCGATGACGCCGTGAACGGAGGCGATCGTCATGGCGAGGCGCCGGCCGGTGATCTCGGCCCCGATCCGCGCCCCCGGATGGAACGCCTTCAGGAGGCTCAGGGCCAGCATGAGGCAGACCTCTTTGACCACTACCGCGAAGGCGAGGTCGTGCGCCCGGTTGAGATGCCGGACCGCCTCCTGAAGGCCGTGGGCCTTGGCCACCGCACGGTCGGCGAGCTGGATGCCCGCGGTGACGAAGTCGCGGAGCTTGCGGTCGGCGGCGTTCTTCGCGTCCCCTTCCCAGGCCCTGGCGAGGGCCTCCCGGTCCGTGGGGTCGCCGGCGCCGAAGATGACGCCGAGCCGCTCGGCCCTGTCCTGCCATGCCGACATGACACGGTTGACGCTGTCGTCGTCGAAGGTCATCGCGGTCATCCAGACCACACAGGCGATCGCGGCGTTCCAGCTCGTCGTGGAGGCCACCCTGAGCATCGCGTGGGTCCGCCCGCTCATCTTCTGCAGGCGGGCCAGCTCGGTGGAGCCCGGGCTCCACCTCTCCATGTCCTCGCCGAACGCCCGCGACAATCCGGACGCTCCCACGGCGAGGCCCGCCGAGGCGACGCCCCCGACCACCAGCGCGCCCCCTTTCCACGGCTGCCCTTCCGGCCACCGGTCGGGGTGGAGCCGCCGCCTCATCTCGTCGGAGTAGATGTCGAGCCTGCTCGTCCGGCCGGCGCGTTCGAGCAGGGCCTGGATGGCGGCGTCCTCCGCCGCGACGTATCCCTCGGCGGTGGCGCGCATCCCCGAGGAGATGCTCCGCGCCGACTCCGCCCCCGTGCCGACCCTGCGGTGGAAGTCTCCCTGGCCGAGGTTGTGGCGCAACACGGCCGGGAGGCCGATGATGCCCAGTGCCCCAGCGGACAGCCCGGCGAAGTCCGTGGCGCCGAGGGAGCTCAGATCGGATTGAACTTCTTTCGCGTTCAGACCGGCACGTCGGATCGCATCCTGGCTGACGGAGAAGGCGTCTGGCATAGCGTCAATTTGTAACGCAGTTCCTGGTGGATCTTCGAGGGCGCCGGTGGTGTTATGGATTTCGTATCGCCATATTCATCAACTTGTTGTCATCGGGGCGGCGTGGCGGGTCCGCTCCCGGCACCGGTACGGCGGGCAGGGGCCGAAGGCGGGTCCGGCGGCCGGACACCCGCCACGGCGCCGGACACCCGCCACGGCGCCGGATCTCCGCCACGGCGCCGGACACCCGCTACGGATGCCGGCTGGAGACCGAGACGACCTCGCCCGTCATGTACGTGGAGTACTCGCTCGCCAGGAAGACGATCACGTTGGCCACCTCCCACGGCTCCGCCGATCGGCCGAAGGCCTCGCGGGCGGTGAGCTCGGCGAGCAGCTCGTCACTGGTGACCTTGGCCAGGAAGGGGTGCATGGCCAGCGACGGGGCGACGGCGTTGACCCGGACGCCGTGCGGGGCGGCCTCGACGGCGGCGCACCTGGTCAGGGCCATCACCCCGGCCTTGGCGGCGGCGTAGTGCGCCTGCCCCTCCTGGGCCCGCCAGCCGATCACCGAGGAGTTGTTGACGATCACCCCCGAGCCCCGCGGGATCATCCGCCGCAGGGCGGCCCGGGTGCAGCGCATCGTGCCGGTGAGGGTCACGTCGAGCACCATGTCCCACTGCTCGTCGGTCATGTCGACGAGCCTGGCCGTACCGCCCAGACCGGCGTTGTTGACCACCACGTCCAGCCGTCCGTGCTCCCGCTCCACCGTCTCGAACAGGGCCTGGACCTCCGTCTCGGAGGTCACGTCGCACGGCACCGCGAGCGGCTTGACCCCGGTCAGCTCGGCCAGCGCCTCGGCGGCCTCACCCAGCCGCCGCTCGTGCCGGTCGGAGACGACCACGGTCGCGCCCTCCTCGGCGCAGCGCCGGGCGGTGGCGTAGCCGATGCCCGCCCCGGCCGCCGCCGTCACCAGCGCGACCTTCCCGTCGAGCAGGCCGTGGGCGCGGGGGTAGGGGGGAGGTGTCGCCATCTGGGCTCCATTCTCGCGACGGCGTTCTCGCGGCGGGACAGGCGGGCATGGCCGTCTCAGCCCTTGGGCAGGCCCAGGGTGCGTTCGGCGATGATGTTGCGCTGGATCTCGCTGGACCCGGCGTAGATGGTGTCGGCGCGGCTGAACAGGTAGAGCCGCTGCAGGTCGTTCAGCTCGTACGGCGGGCCGTCGGCGACCAGGCCCTCGCGGCCCTGGACGGCCTGGGCCAGCTCGCCCAGCCGCCGGTGCCACTCCGACCAGTAGAGCTTGCCGATCGACACCTCGGGACCTGGTTCGCCGGCCGACAGCGAGGTCATGGTGCGCAGCGCGTTCAGCCGCATGATCTGCAGCTCCAGCCACGACTGGACCAGCCGGTCGCGCAGCACAGGGTCCCGGGCCGCCCCGGTCCGCCTCGCGGTCTCCGCGACCTTGGCGTACTCCCGCTGGAAGCCGATCTGCTGGCCGAGGGTGGAGGCGCCGCGCTCGTAGCCGAGGGTGGCCATGGCGACCCGCCAGCCCTCGCCGGGAGCGCCCAGGACGTTGGCGGCGGCGGTGCGGGCGCCGTCGAAGAAGACCTCGTTGAACTCGCTGGTGCCGGTCATCTGGACGATGGGCCGGACCTCGACGCCCGGCTGGTCCATCGGGACCAGGAGATAGGACAGGCCCCGGTGCCGTTGCGAGCCGGGCTCGGTCCGGGCGATCACGAAGCACCAGTCGGCCACGTGGGCCAGCGAGGTCCACACCTTCTGGCCGGTGATCACCCATTCGCCGTCCTGGAGGCGCGCGCGGGTCTGGACGCCGGCCAGGTCGGAGCCCGCGCCCGGCTCGGAGTAGCCCTGGCACCAGAGCTCCTCGCCCCGCCGGATGGGGGGCAGGAAGCGCCGCCGCTGCTCCTCGGTGCCGTGGTCGATGATGGTCGGCCCGATCAGCCCCTCGCCGATGTGCCCGACCCTGGCCGGAGCCGCCGCGCGGGCGTACTCCTCGTGGAAGGCGACCTGATCCTCCAGCGTCGCGTCCCGCCCGCCGTACTCCCCGGGCCAGCCCAGGCACGTCCAGCCGGCCTCGCCGAGCCGGCGCTCCCAGGCCAGGCGGATGTCGTGGCCTTCGTGCTCGCGGCCCGGCCCGCCCAGCCCCCGGGCACCGGAGAACTCGCCGCTCAGGTGCTCCTCCAGCCAGGAGCGGATCTCCTCGCGCAGGGTCATGCCTGGAACCGGCCGTAGCCGCCCCGGAAGAACAGCAGCGGGCCGCCGTCGCCGTGGACGCCGAGCTGGTGGACCCGTGCGACGACGATGACGTGGTCGCCCGCCGGATGCTCCGCCTCGATCGAGCAGTCGATCCAGGCCAGCGCCTCGTGGATCACCGGGTTGCCGCCGGGGGACTCGGTCCAGTGCAGGCCGGCGAACTTGTCGCCGCCCCTGCTCGCGAGCGCGGCGCAGACCGGCTCCTGGTGTTCGGCGAGCACGTTGACGGTCTGGGACTTGGCGGCGCGCAGGCGCGGCCAGCTCGTGCTGGTGTGCGCCACGCAGAAGGCCACCAGGGGCGGGTCCAGCGAGACCGAGGTGAAGGAGTTGGCGGCCAGGCCGCACGGCTCGCCGCTGTCGGGGTCGACGGCGGTGATGGCGACGACGCCGGTGGCGAAGTGGCCGAGCACGGAGCGGAACCACTTGCCGTCCACGGCCTGGACGTGGTTCTCGGATCCGTCGGACAGGCCCTGGGGAAGGCCACTGTGCATGGCGACTCCGTTGGAGATGATGCCGTGCCCGTCGCGGGTGACGCGCAGGTGGCCGTCCGGCTCCAGCAGCCGGGCCGCATGGGTGCTCATGGTCGCACTCGCCTCCTCGATCGCGCCAGGTCGGCCCCCGAGGGAAGTTCGGCGGCGGACGGTGTTCCCCACCGTCTCGTTTCATATTACCAAGCGCTTGCTTGGATGACAGGGGAGTGCCGGAAAAAGTGGTGGATCGCACTCTCCGTTGACACCCGGGACCCGCCCTGCCTAGCCTTTGGCCAAGCGCTTGCTTGTATTCGGGGGGTGCGCGTGGGCGGTTTCCGGGACCGTACGGCTGTCGCGGGGGTCGGATACACGCGGCTGTCCAAGAACTCCGGAGTCAGCACGCTGACCCTGGCCTGCGAGGCCGTCCTGGCCGCCCTGGAGGACGCCGGCCTGACCGCCGACGACGTGGACGGCATCGCCACCCACCGGGTCGGCGACTCCGCCGCCCCCTCGGTGGTCGGCCCCGCGCTCGGCATCCACCGGCCGAGCTGGTACCTGGACCAGTTCGGCGGCGGCAGCGTCTCCCACGCGGTGGTCGGGCAGGCCGCGCTCGCGGTCGCGGCGGGGATGGCCGAGACGGTCGTCTGCTACCGGGCGATCAACGCGCGCTCGGAGTTCCGGATGGGCGGGACGGGCCGGGGACTGCCGGCCGGCCCGGAGGTGCAGTACCAGGCGCCGTACGGATACTTCGCGCCGCCGCAGCAGTACGCGATGTTCGCCCGCGCCCACATGGAGAGGTACGGCACGCGGCCCGAGCACTTCGGCCGGCTCGCGGTCACGCAGCGGGCCAACGCGGTGAAGAACCCCCGCGCGCTCATGCGCACCCCGATCACCCTGGACGACTACTTCGACAGCCGGTGGATCGCGGAGCCGTTCCGGCTGCTCGACTGCTGCCTGGAGACCGACGGGGCCTGCGCGCTCGTCATCACCCGCGCGGACAGGGCCCGGGACCTGCGACGGCCGCCGGTGCTGATCTCCGCGGCGGCGTGGGGCGGCGGCGACTCCTTCATGTCCGGCGGCGGCGCGGACACCACGGTGACCGGAGCGGCCGAGCTGGCCCCCCGCCTCTACCGGCAGGCGGGCGTCGGCCCCGCCGAGATCGACGTGGCCGAGATCTACGACTGCTTCACCTACTCGGTGATCGTGCAGCTGGAGGACTACGGGTTCTGCGCCAAGGGCGAGGGCGGGCCGTACGTCGCCTCCGGCGCCACCGAGCCCGGCGGCGAGCTGCCGGTCAACACGCACGGCGGGTTCCTCTCCGAGGGATACGTGCACGGCGTCAACCACATCGCCGAGGCCGTCTCGCAACTGCGCGGCGACGCCGGTGACAGGCAGGTGGACGGCGCCGAGGTGGCGCTGTCCACCGCCCAGCCCGGCTACATCCTGCCTGCCACCTCGGCACTGATCCTCCGGAAGGGGTGAAGCGTGCGCCCGGTGACCGATCGCGACTCGGCGGAATGGTGGGAGCGGGCCGCCCGGCACGAGTTCGTCGTCCAGCGCTGCGACTCCTGCGGCACGCTGCGGTTCCCGGCCCGCGCCTACTGCCACCGCTGCAGGACCGGCCGGTGGCACTGGCAGCCGATCGGCCCCACCGGCCGCGTCGAGAGCTGGATCGTCAGCCACCAGCCCTTTCTCGCCGGGGTGACCGAGCCCTACGTCGTGGTGATGGTACGGCTGGCGGACGCGCCCGAATGCGTGATGTACGGCAACTGGGACCGGCGGGAGCCGCCGGTCGCGGGCCAGGCCGTCCAGGCGGTCTTCACCGTCGTCGACGAGGAGCTCTCCCTGATCAACTGGCGGCCGCTGGAGTGACGCGGCCCCGGCGGGACCGCGTCCCGGTGCGGCGTCGTCCCGGCGGGCCCGTGCCCTGACGGGTCCGTGCCCTGCGAAGGTCGTGCCCTGCGGCGTGCGGGCGGGGCCGTGCCCTGGCGGGTCCGTGTTCTGACGAGAGCGTGCCCTGGCGGGTCCGTGATTTGACGAGAGCGCGCCCTGACGGGTCCGTGCCCTGGCGGGCGTGGGGGACCCGCCAGGGCACGTTCCGCCCCGGCGCGGCGGTGTGAGGACCCCGGCGAGGGTTGGGGTCCTGGCACCGGCTAGTCGCGCACGGAGTCGGTGGGGGGAGAGGGGTGGGCCTGGGGAACCGCCCTCTCCCCGGAGGGGCCGTCGCCGGCCGCCGGTCCGCGGTGGTGCCGTGAGATGAGACGTGCCGCCCCGACCGGATCGTCGGCCGGGTGGACCGTCTCCCGGCCGCCTTCGCTCCATACGAAAAGGCCGTTCTTACACCACACGGTCAGATCGGTCAGCACCGAAAGCACGGACATGCCGTTCCCGTTGCTCTGGTAGGTGTGGGTGAATCCCTGGCGATGCAACGCGTAGCGCAGTAAACGTGTTGCCTCGCAGGGGTCGCGCCAGGGCAGATACGGCATGTCCGCGCGGACCGACAGCACCGGTCTTCACCTCCCGCCGACCTTTCGATGGATTTGTACCAACGATTGGATAATGCGGCTCGCGGGAGGTTAGGTCAAGGGGCTGTTCCCCGCTAGAACCAGATCGTCTAGTTTTGTTGGCACAAAGGGGACTAAATGGCACGGTCAACGCTGTATCAGCTGGTGGCCTCCGAGCTTCGGAGGACCATCTACTCCGGTGCGCTCGGGCCGGGAGATCAGCTGCCGACCGAAGCGGAACTCATGCTGTCCCACCAGGTCAGCCGGAACACCGTGCGGCTGGCCCTCGGTGAGCTGGTCAACGAGGGCCTGGTCACCCGCACCCCGCGCCGGGGGACCGTGGTCAGGGAGCGACGCCCGCTGCTCATCCACCCCCAGCGCGAGCTCCGGCCGCAGCCGGAGGAGACCAGAGAGGCGTTCGCCTGGGCGGTCTCCCAGGAGGGCCGTGCCCCCAGCCAGGAGATCGAGGTCTCGATCGTCCACCCGGTCGAGGAGATCGCCAGCAGGCTGGAACTGCCCGACGAGGAGCTCGCCGTGGTCCGCCGCCGGCTGCGGTTCGTGGACGGCCAGCCGTACAACACCAACGACTCCTACTTCCCCCTGGCGCTGGTCGCGGACTCCGAGATCGCCCGTCCCGGCGACATCACGCGCGGCGCCAACAGGGTGCTGGAGGAGCTCGGCCACCCCCAGGTCCGGGTGGTCGACGACATCTGGGCCCGGATGCCCACCAGCTCGGAGACCGAGCGGCTCCAGCTCCAGTCGGGAACGCCCGTGGTCGTCTACGTCCGGGTCGGATACGACGAGAGCGACACCCCCGTGCGTGTGGCGGTGTCGGTCCTCCCCGCCGACAAGCACCTGATCAGATACGAGCTGGAAAGCCGTTGACGTCCCCGTGGCCGCCCTGACGGGGCGGCCCCGTTCACGTCCGCGCCGCGGGCGGCCATCGGGCCGCACCCGCCGGACGGACAGGCGCCGCCTCTTCCCTCGGCTCGCCTCAGACCCCTAGGCGTTCCGCCTAGCCCGGCATGGATGCCGTGCGCCACCGCTCGGCCACTTTCCGTGTCACCTCACGCACCCAGTGCAACGAAGGGATGAACCATGCACTCGAACACCGTCAACCCCACCACGCGCCTGCTCACACTGCGCGCCGCGACCGGCGCCGACCTCCCGGGAGTGCTCGCGCTCCTCGCGGAGACGGCCGACTGGCTGAACGGCCGCGGCGTACGGCAGTGGCCCGCCGGAGGCTTCCCGGCCGAGCGCATCGCCCCACTGATCGAGGAGGGGACCATGTATCTGCTGGACGGCGAGGAGGGGCCCGCCGCCACCCTCGCCCTGGACGGTCAGGCCGACCCCGAGTTCTGGGCGGCCGGGGACGACCCGGGATCGGCGCTCTACGTCCACAAGCTGTCCGTGGCGCGCGCCCACTCCGGCCGCGGCCTGGGGGAGGCGCTGCTCGACTGGGCGGGCCTGCGGGTGCTGGCGATGGGCAGAAAATGGCTCCGGCTTGACTGCTCCAAGGACAACACGCGACTGCAGGACTACTATCGGGACCAGCGTTTCGCTCACCTCCGCACGGTCGATCTGCCGCACCGTGCCTCGGGGGCGCTGTTCCAGCGGGCCGGTGGCCTGCGAGGCCGCGCCCTCGGCACCGCGATGCCTTTCGTGGACTGGCGTGGATCTTCGGTACGGCAGCATGTCTGAACCACGGCGATCCCGGGACAAAGTCATCCGATAGCCTCACCCCATGACCGGATCCTTGCTTGAGGTGATCGCGCTCGACGTGCGTGACGCCGTCGCGGCGGAAGAAGGCGGCGCCGACCGTCTGGAGATCGTCGTCGACATGGCGTCCGACGGGCTCACCCCGGCGGTGGAGACGGTCGCGGCGATCTCCAAGGAGTGCGCGCTGCCGCAGATGGTGATGCTGCGCGGCGAGGCCTCGTTCCTGGCCGCGCCCGAGTCGCTGGAGGGCCTGCGGCGTGACGCCCGGGCCCTCTCCGAAGCGGGCGCGGCCGGGTTCGTCTTCGGCTTCCTCGACTCCGCCGGAGTGGTCGACCTGGCCGCCACCGAGGCGCTCATCCACGCCGTCGCCCCGCTGCCCTGGACCTTCCACCGGGCGGTCGACCACGCGGCCGACATCCAGGCGGGCTGGCGGGCCGTCCGCCTGCTGCCCAACCTCGCCACCGTGCTCACCTCCGGGTCGCCCCACGGCGTGGGCGACGGCCTGGCGCTGCTCAAGACCCGCTGCGAGGCCGGCGACGGTCCGCTGATCATGGCGGGCGGCGGGCTCAGGCCGGGTCACGTCCCGGCGCTGCTGGAGTACGGCGTGCGGGCCTTCCACGTCGGCAGCGCGGTGCGGGCCTCGTGGTCCGACCCGGTCGACGCGCGCCTGGTCCGCCAGTGGCGGACCCTGATCGACTGACGCGTACGGAGGATCCGCCGGTTCACGTCTTCCCGAGGGCCAGGTCGGCGCGGCGGAGGGCGGCGGTCATCGTCCGGACCGTGGCGGGCTCGTCCATCACGCCGCCCGCCGCCTCGCGCCGCTCCTCCCAGGCGCGCACCCGCTGCGCGTACTCCTCGTAGTGCGACAGGTGGAAGTGGTAGACCGCGGCGTAACGGCTGACCAGGTGTGAGGGGTGCATGTCCCAGCCCTGGTAGAAGCCGTGGCTCAGGGAGTGCCTGACCAGCTCCGCGTGCCGCCGCCACAGCTCCCGCACGGCGTGCCCGTCGCCGGAGGCGGGCGAGGCGGCCAGCGAGCCGTCCGACAGCTCCACCCCGGTCCCGGCGAACGCCGTCCGCATGACGTGCCGGGCGTGGTCGCAGACCGGATGGTCCAGCCGCTGCTCGTGCGGGGGCAGGGAGCAGCTCGCCGTGTAGTCGAAGACCCCGAAGTGCGCGGCGGCCAGCCTGCCCCCGAGCGCGGCGACCAGGGAGGGGTCGAGGAACAGCACCGTCTGGGGGGCCTCCACCTGCATCTCGAACCGGAGCGTGCCGCCGGCGAGGCCGAGCCCTCCCTCCAGCGCCTCCAGGCAGTCGGCGAACTGGCCGAGATAGGCCCTCATCAGGACTTTGGGGAAGGTGACCACGAACCCCGCCGGCAGGTGCCCGGCCCGCTCCATCACCCCGGTCAGGAACCCGTCCAGCGTCCGGACGCTGCGGGCCGGATCGCCGTCGGCGAACGACTTCACCCGCAGCCCCCAGCGGCGGGGGAGCGTCCCGTCCGCGTGCAGGGCCGCGACGGCCGCCGCGGCCTGGGCGACGTGGCCGTCCTCCTCGCCGGGGCGCGGGCCGTACCCGTCCTCGAAGTCCACCCGCAGGTCCTCGACCGGCTCCGTGCCGAGCTTGGCGGCGACCTTCTCGTGCACGGCCCCCGCCACCTGCTCGTCCATGCCGAAGACCCCCGCCATGTCCTCGGCGGGCAGGTGCCGCCCGAACAGCTCCAGCGCCGCCTCCCCCCACGCCGCCACCGTCCCGGCGCCGAACCGGTCGGCCGGCACGTAGACGGTGTGCACCGGCTGCCAGGGCGGCGGCGCCGCCGGATAGGCCGCCGACTGCTCGCGGTGGGTCTCCCCGAAGCCGGGGATCAGGGCCAGCGGGTCGGTGAGCGTGACGCGCATCGGGTGCTCCTCATGGACGTGTCGGGCCGGTCGCACCCCAATGCCCGGCCGTCCCCGGACACGACGCGCGTGGTCTCGCCGGTTTCCCTGAGCGGGCCGGCGGGCCGTGTCGTGCGGGGAGGGACGGCGGGGCCGGAGGCGGTGAGCGGGTCAGCGGCCGGAGGCGGTGAGCATCGCGGCGAGGCCGAGGAGCTTGACGCGGTCGCCGCGGCCCAGGGTCCTGGCCAGGGACTCCTCGGCCGCCTCGATGGCCAGCCAGTGCCGGTAGGTGATGGGCGCGACGCCCCGGGACGCGAGGACGGCGTCCAGGTCCGCGCGCCGTACCGGCTCACGGCCGGCGAGGTCGGCCAGGAGGGTGCGGACCGTCTCGGCGGCGTCGGACTTGTTGGTGCCGATCACCCCGGTGGGACCGCGCTTGAGCCAGCCCGCCACGTACTCGCGGTCACGGACCCGGCCGGCCACGTTCGGCACGGTCATGGTGGCGTCGGAGAAGGGGACGCCGGGCAGTGGCACGCTCTGGTAGCCGACCGAGCGCAGGACCATGCCGACCGGAAGGGTCTCGAACTCGCCGGTGCCCACGACGCGGCCGTCCACCAGCCGGGTCCGTTCGAGCCTGAGCGCCTCCACCCGGCTCTCGCCGAGGATCTCCACGGGGCGCATCCAGAACCGCACGTCCAGCCGCCTGGGGCGGCCCACGGGGCTGCGGGCGGCCCAGCTCTGCAGCACCTCGACGTTCCCCCGGATCTGCCGCGACGCCTCCGTGACGTCCGCCACCGCCTCCTCGGGCCGTACGCACACGTCCGCGTTGGCCAGCTCGCCCAGCTCCCGCAGCTCCTTCAGGGTGAACTTGGCGTGCTCCGGCCCCCGGCGGCCGATCATGTGGATGGCCTTGACCTGGCTGCCGGCCAGCCGGGTCAGCACCTCGTCCGGCACGTCCGTGGCGCGCAGTTCCTCGGCGGTCTTGGCGAGGACGCGCACCACGTCCACCGCCACGTTGCCCACGCCGATCACCGCGACCTCCGGGCTGTCGAGGACGAAGCGGTCGGCGGGCGTGTCGGGGTGGCCGCAGTACCAGTTCACGAAATCGGTGGCCGCCACGCTGCCGGGCAGGTCCTCGCCGGGGATGCCCATCCGCCGGTCCACCATCGCGCCGGTGCAGTAGACCACGGCGTCGTAGCAGTCCAGCAGATCGGTGACGCCGACGTCCTTGCCGAGCTCGACGCCGCCCAGGAACCGCACGGCCGGCAGCTCCAGCACCCGGCGCAGGTAGTCCGCGATCGACTTGATCGAGGTGTGGTCGGGGGCCACGCCGTAGCGCACCAGGCCGTAGGGCGTGGGCAGCCGCTCGATCACGTCCACCTCGACGGACCCGGGGGCCTGCTTCGTCAACGCCTCGGCCGTGTAGATCCCGGCAGGTCCCGACCCGACAATCGCGACTCGCAGTGACACGTCGCCTCCTAGGGCGCTGGCTGTCGTGAACGCGATTCTGTATCACCGGGGCTCGCCCTGCCAGCCTCGACAGGCCGAGTTGATCCAGATAATCCGCGTTACCGGTGCGCGGCCCCGTTCCTGGCGGGGATTTCAGGCTGCACCGGATATATCCGTCGTACCCACTCGTGGCGGTTATCTCGCTGTATCCGGCCCTGCAACGCTGTTCCCGCCCCGCGCCCGGCCGGCCGCCCGCGCGCGCAGGACGCGCTTGTCCGTCTTCCCGTTCGCGTTGGCGGGCAGGACGTCCACCACGATCACCCGCCTGGGCACCTTGTAGTTGGACATGTTCTCCCGGGCCCAGGCGAGAACCCTCTCCGGATCGACGGCGACACCCGGCCGGGGGACCACGAACGCCCAGCCGGCCTCGCCCGACCTCTCGTCCGGCATCCCGACCACCGCGGCCTGGGCCAGGGAGCCCTCCCGCAGCAGCAGCCCCTCCACCTCGGCGGGGGAGACGTTGAACCCGCCGACGATGAACAGCTCCTTCTTGCGGTCCACGACCGCGAGGTTGCCGTCGGCGTCGAAGGTGCCGATGTCGCCGGTGTGGAGCCAGCCGTCCCTGATCACCTCGGCCGTCCTGTCCGGGTCGTCCCAGTAGCCGCGCATGACCCCGTAGCCGCGCATGACGATCTCCCCGCGCTCTCCGGTGGGGACCTCCGCGCCGTGGTCGTCCACGATCCTGACCTCGATGCCCGGCACCGGGCGGCCCGTGCTCGACGCGACGACCTCGACGGGGTCCTCCGCCCTGGTCATGGAGACGACCGTGCCCTCCATCAGCCCATAGGCGTTGATCATGCGCTCCAGGCCGGTCCGCTCCAGCAGCCTGCGGATGAGCTCGGCGGGCACCGAGGCCGCGCCGCAGATCGCCACGCGGAGCGAGTGCTCCCCGACGTCGCCCTCCAGCAGCCGGTGGAACAGCGTCGGCGGACCGGCCAGAACCGTGATCCGCCTGTCGTGGATCAGCTCCGTCAGCAGCTCCGGGCCGAACACCGGGATCGGCATCATCGTGGCCCGGCGCATCACCGAGGCCAGCAGCCCGGCGTTGAGCCCGAAGCCGTGCGCGAACGGCGCGACGATCGGATAGCGGTCGCCGGGTCGGAGGGTGACGATCTCCGCCCAGTCCCAGTAGCCCCGCAGCGTGTGGCCGTGCTCCAGCATGACGCCCTTGGGGGTCCCCGTGCTGCCGGAGGTGGACATGATCTCGCACAGGTCGTCCGGCCGTACGGCCAGCGCCCGCTCCTCCGCCTCGGCGTGGCCGATCCGGGCCCCGGCCGAGAGCATCCGCGAGCGCCGCACCGTCCCCGGCCGCTCCAGCGCGTCGGGCACGACCGAACACCGCAGCTCCGGCAGGCCCTCGAAGGGCCGCCCCGCCCCGGGGCCGCCCGCCGTGCCGGCCAGCAGATCGGTGAAGACCGTGCCGTCCGGGCCGTGGCCGGTGACCAGCACGCTCGCCCCGGTCCTGCCGAGCGTCGCGGCGGCCTCGATGCCCTTGTAGCGCGCCGACAGCGGGACGAGCACCGCCCCGGCGTCCCAGACGCCGAACGCCCCCACCACCCAGTCCGGGTCGTTCAGGCCCCAGATCGCGACCCGGTCCCCGGGCCGCACGCCCAGGGCGATCAGGCCGCGGGCGACGGCGCCGGCCCGGTCGCGCAGCCCGGCGAGCGACAGCCGTACCTCGCCGCCGGCCACCACGATGTCGGAGGGGTGGGTGCCGGCCTGGTCGCGGAGCATCCGGGGGATCGTCCCCCAGTCGGGTACTTCCATGGCGGTCGCGCCTCCGGAGGGGGTCAGCGGGCGATGGCCGTACGGTCCCTGCCCAGGTGGTGGCCGCGCGCGTCGTTCACCACGCCCCGGGGGGCGGCCTCCGACGCCTGTGGGGAGATCTCGACGTCGATCGTGATCGGGGTGAGCGCCCGGAGCGACTGCCGGATGCGTGACTTCCACATGGGGTTGCCGACGAGGCTCTCTCGGTTGAACGTCACGGTCAGGGTCACGGCGTCGAGCGTGCCCTGCCGTGACACGCCCAGCTCCCAGCCGGAGACTCCGTCGATCTTGCCGAGCGCCCTCTCGATCCGGTTCAGCGACAGCCACACCCCGCGGACCAGCACGTGGTCGCCGACGGTGTGCTCCGGCGCGGGGACCGCGTCCCCGGCGGCCACCCGGACGACCTGCCCGGTGCGGAGCGTCGCGCCGGTCGCCGGATCGGCGACGACCACCTCGGCCAGGCCGGGGGCGTACGGGGGGACCAGCGACTCGTCCTTCTCCAGCGAGGCCAGGCCGACCGACCCCGGATCGAACAGGGTGAGCGGGGCCGGCTCCGAGGACCGCCAGCCCAGCGGCACCGCGGTGAACGGCGAGCAGTAGACCTCCGTCACCTCCGCCTCGAACTCGGCCGCCAGGTGAGGCATCGTCCGCCGTGAGGCGATCTCCCCGGTCAGGATGATGTGCCGCAGGCCCAGGTCGAGCGGGTCGAGCAGGAACTCCAGGTGCAGCCGGGCCAGCAGGTCCATGGCCCCGGTCGGCGTGATCACCAGGGTGGTCGCCCCCAGGGACTCCAGCGCGTGGTGCAGCCGGAGCCGGCCGCGCGGCCCGACGGAGGCGGCCGCACGGGCCACCCCGGCGGCGGCCCGGGCCCACTGCGCGCCCGCGAGCTCGCCGTCCCCGGACAGCGCCACCACCACGCGGTCCACCGCGCCCACCCCCGCCGCCTCCAGCGCGGCGGCGTACGCCCCGGTCCGCTCGGCGTCGCCGCCCGCCGCGGCCACGCTGTCGGCGTCCGCCGAGACCAGCAGCAGGCCGGTCGCGGTACGGCCCGCCGAGGCGAGGTCGCTCCGGGTCTTCCAGACCGTCATGTTCCCCTCCGCCGCCCCGTCGCCCCGATCGGCCGTCATTTCGCCACCTCGGCCATGAACAGCCGCATCGACGCGCAGACGTGCTCGTGGGCGAGGCCGCCGACCTGGGCCTGGAGGATCAGGTCGGTGGCCCCGGCCTCGGCGATGCGGGCCGCCGCCTTGCGCGAGCCCTCCACGTCGTCCACCACGACCATGTGGTGCTCGCGGAGCGTGGCCATGGCCTCCTCCGGGGGCAGCCCGGCCGCGAGCTGGCCGAGGACCTTGTGGGTGGCGTGCCGGGCGTCGTAGTAGTCGGGCGGGGTGACCAGGTTGACCTGGCGCCGGATGTACCACAGCACCGGGTCGGCGGCGATCTCGAACGCCCGCTCGCGGGTCTCCGCGACGTACCAGGGGATCATCAGCGCGACCCGGCGGCTGTCGGGGTCGAAGCCGTTGTCGGCCAGGCACCGCCGGTACTTGGCGATGTCCTCGGCGACGTCGTCGATGCCCTTGAGCATCGTCATGCCGAGCAGGTTGTAGCCGTGCTTGGCGGCGGCCAGGTATCCCTCCAGGGAGGTCGACGCCACCCACACGGGAGGGTGCGGCACCTGCGCGGGGCGCGGGTAGACGGCGACGTCGGGGATCTCGAAGAACTCGTTGGACCGGCTGATCGGCTCGCCGTCGGCCTTCCAGATGGCGAGGGTCGCCTCCAGGGAGTCCTCCCAGATCTGCCGGGACTTCTCGAACGGCTTCTGGAAGGCCTGGTACTCCAGCGGGGAGGCGCCGCGGCCCGTGCCGAACTCCACCCGGCCGCCGGAGATGACGTCGAGGGTCGCGACCCGCTCGGCCGTGCGAATGGGGGACTGGAACGGCAGCAGCACCACGCCCAGGCCCAGGTGGATGCGCTCGGTGCGCTGGGATATCGCGGCCAGCACCAGGTCGGGTGCCGAGGAGTGGGAGAAGCCGCGGGTGAAGTGGTGCTCGACGAACCACGCGGTGTCGAACCCCAGCCGGTCGCCGAGGGTCACCTGCTCGATCACGTTCTGGAACGCCTGTTGTTCGACCTCGCGGGAGCGCCCGCGGACCTCCAGCTCGTATCCCAGGCTGATCCGTAGGGACGTCATCCACGCCTCCGTTGTGTCACATCCGGTCCCCGGTCGCGAGCCCTTCACTTAACCAAGCGCTCGCTTGGCGAGATTACCAGCCTGGTGGGGCGGCAACAAGCCGACCCCGCCCGCCCGGCGGTCAAACCGGGACTTGCGGGGACGGGTCCCGCCGATCACAGTTGGCTCCGTGAGTTCAGGGGCGGAGAAACGGCGGAAAACCGGCGCGCGACGCCAGAAGGACGGCCCGTCCCCGGAGGTGAGGAAGCCGCGAGCGGCGGGGCATCCCCTCACCGCGCCCGGTGAGGTCCGGCGTGCCGTCGCCCCGTCCGGTGAGGCTCGGCAGGTTGCCCCGTCCGGCGAGCCTCGACAGGTCGCCGCGTCCGGTGAGCCCCGGCAGGTCGTAGCCGCGTCCGGTGGGGCCCGGCCGGAGGAGGCGCGCCGGTTCGAGGCGCTGGGACGGGTGATGGCCGCGCTGGCGGGCGAGGCCGAGCTCATGGAGTCCTGCCGGGACCTGACCTGGTGGCGGGGGGCCGACCAGAGCTGGCATGTCGAGTGGCGCGACGGCCCTCACGCCGCCGAGGTCGCCGCCGCGCTGGCCGAGCACGTCCGCGACCCCGGCCTCCCCGGAGCCCTGGCCGTCCCGGCGGGCCCCGCCACCTCGGCCACCGCCGCCCTCGACGTCATGGGGGTCCTGTTCGTCCTGCGCGCGGCCGACCCCGTGGGCCGGGAGCGCCTGCGCGGCCGGCCCGGTCCCTGGCGCATGGCCGAGGCCCTCGACACCACCCGCAGGACGTCCTCCCGCCAGCCCTGGGAAGTGCTCCTCGGGGGTTGACCGGGCTTGCGGGGTCTGGCTGCCCTCACGCGCGAACGGCCGTACGCCGGGTCAGAGGCCGGCGGCGGAGGCCAGGCGGGCGCGGTGCGCGTGCGGGGGGCCGAAGAGCTGGGCGTCGGCGGTGGCGCGCTTGAAGTGGCGGTGGGCCGAGTGCTCCCAGGTGACGCCGGTGCCGCCGTGGATCTGGATGTTCTCGCCCGCGGCGGTCAGGTAGGCCTCGGTGCAGTAGGAGCCGGCGATGGCCGCCAGGACGGGGAGGTCCTCCGCCGGGGCCCGGGCGGCCGCCAGCGCGGCGGAGCGGGCGGACTCCGCCAGCAGGAGCAGGTCGGCGAGCTTGTGCTTGACGGCCTGGAAGGAGCCGATCGGGCGGCCGAACTGGTGGCGCTGTCTCGCGTGGGCCACGGCCGTCTCCAGGCAGCGGGCGGCGCCCCCGGCCTGTTCGGCGGCGAGGCCGGTGACGCCCAGGTCCCGGACCCGGCTGCAGGCCGTGCCGTCGCCCACCCGCACGACCGGGACGGCGTCGAAGGCGAACGCGGCGAGCGGGCGGGTCTGGTCCAGGGGCGCGTGCGGGGCGCGGGAGGAGGGGACGGCCTCGACCAGCTCGCCGTCGACGAAGGCCAGCACCACCTCGGCGTCCAGCGCGTAGCGGGCGGTCCCGGTGAGCTTTCCGTCACTCAAGGTTAGATCGGCGTCATCGGGGAACAGCACGGTTGCGGTGATGGAGCCGTCCGCGATACCCGGCAGCAGCCTGGCCATGGCGGACGGATTTCCGGCGGCCTTGACCGCCTCCGAGGCCAGCACCACGGTTGACAGATAGGGATAGGGCGAGAGCGCGCGGCCCAGCTCCTCACACACGACGGCGACCTCCGCCGTTCCGCACCCGGCCCCGCCGTACTCCTCGGGGACGGCCAGGCCCGCCACGCCCAGTTCGGCGGCGAAGCGGCCCCAGGGGGCTCCGGGGCGTTCGGTGAGGAAGGAGCGGACGGCCTCGCGGAGTTCACGCTGCTCTTCGGTCAGGCTCACCCGGACAGCATAACCAAGCGTTTGCTTGTTGGACTATATTTGGCACATTTTGTGCATCCTTGCAGGTCACATATGCTTCACATGGCCACAAGCGAATGCAGATCGGGGGATCGGTGGCTTCCGTTGACCAGAATTACACGTTGGACCAGAACTACACGGCCACTTTCATCGCCGATGACCGCCAGGAGCGGGCGATCGTGCTCCACATGGTGCTCTCGTTCGTCGGCGGGATGCTGCTCGGCGCGCTCGGGGCCGTGCTCGCCGACGGCCCGGACCTGCTGTACGCGATCTACGAGCCCTACGCCTACGTGCTGTTCGTCGTCATCGTGGGACGCACCGCCGCCAGCCTCGGCTGGGCGGCGCTGACCAGCCTGCTGGCCACCCTCGGGCCGATAATCGCGCTGCTGGCCGCCTCGATCTTCAAGTCGGGCGGCGAGTTCCTGAGCCTCGGCAGCAACGGCGCGACGCTGAACTTCACGCTCTTCACCCTCGCCTCCTTCGGCCTGCTGTCCTACTTCACCAAGCGCGACGACCTCTGGGGCGACTTCGCGGGCGGTACGCTCGCCGGGGTCGTCGCCATCGACGGCTTGGACAAGGCGCTGCCCGGCGGCCTGGAACACGTCCCCGGATTCTGGCCGGAGAGCGTCCTGGTCGTGACCGCCCTGGCGGCGGCGATGCTGTTCTCGCTGCGGCGGGGGAAGGGCCGGCTCCGCGCGGCGCTGGTGGCGCTGATCATCGCTTCCTCCTACTTCGTCTTCGCCGTCGGTCTCTGACGGCAGACAACCTGCTTGCGCCAGTCGATAGCCTGTAGCCATCGATCCCTGCTAGCTAGGAGTAGCCGTGCTGCTGCGCATGTCGTCGTTGTTTCTTCGAACACTGAGGGACGACCCGGCAGACGCGGAGGTCCCGAGCCACAAGTTGCTCGTCCGCGCCGGGTATGTCCGTCGTGTCGCACCCGGCATCTACTCCTGGCTGCCGCTCGGCAAGATGGTTCTGGAGAACGTCACGCGCATCGTGCGCGAGGAGATGAACCGCATGGGCGGCCAGGAGGTGCTCTTCCCCGCCCTCCTGCCCCGGGAGTACTACGAGGCCACCGGCCGCTGGACGGAGTACGGCGACACGCTCTTCCGCCTCCAGGACCGCAAGGGGGCCGACTACCTCCTCGGCCCCACCCACGAGGAGATGTTCACCGACATGGTCAAGGGGGAGTACTCCTCCTACAAGGACTACCCGGTGACGCTCTACCAGATCCAGACGAAGTACCGCGACGAGGCCCGCCCCCGGGCCGGCATCCTGCGCGGCCGCGAGTTCGTCATGAAGGACTCCTACTCCTTCGACCTGGACGACGACGGTCTCAAGCGCTCCTACGAGCAGCACCGCGAGACCTACATCAGGACCTTCGACCGCCTCGGCATCAGCTACAAGATCTGCTTCGCCACCTCCGGCGCGATGGGCGGCTCCGCCTCCGAGGAGTTCCTCGCGCCCGCCGCGACGGGCGAGGACACCTTCGTCGCCTGCCACCAGTGCGGCTACGCGGCCAACGCCGAAGCGGTCACCACCCCCGCCCCCGCCGCGATCACCGGCGAGCGGCCGGCCCTGCGGGTCCTCGACACCCCTGACACCCCGACCATCGAGTCGCTGGTCGACCACGTCAACGAGCACCACGGCCTGGGCATCACCGCCGCCGAGACGCTCAAGAACATCGTGGTCAAGGTCACCACTCCCGGCTCCGGCAAGTCCGAGACGCTGATCGTCGGCGTGCCGGGCGACCGCGAGGTCGACTTCAAGCGGCTGGAGGCCTCCCTGGCCCCCGGCGAGCCCGCCATCTTCGAGGCCGAGGACTTCGCCAGGCACCCCGGCCTGGTCCGCGGCTACATCGGCCCGCAGGTGCTCAAGGACCTCGGCATCCGCTACCTCGTCGACCCCCGCGTGGTCGACGGCAGCGCCTGGGTGACGGGTGCCAACGAGCCCGGCAAGCACGCCGCCGGCGTGGTCGCCGGCCGCGACTTCACCGCCGACGGCACGATCGAGGCCGCCGAGGTCCGCGCGGGCGACGCCTGCCCGGTCTGCGGCTCCGGGCTGTCCATCGACCGGGGCATCGAGATCGGCCACATCTTCCAGCTCGGCCGCAAGTACGCCGACGCCGCGAAGCTGGACGCCCTCGGCCCCGACGGCAAGCCGATCCGCGTCACCATGGGCTCCTACGGCGTCGGTGTCTCCCGCGCCGTGGCCGTGCTGGCCGAGCAGAGGCACGACGAGCTCGGCCTGGTCTGGCCCCGCGAGGTCGCCCCGGTGGACGTCCACGTCGTGGGCACCGGCAAGGACGGCCAGATCGAGGCCGCGAACCGGCTGGCCGAAGACCTTCAGGCCCGCGGCCTGCGCGTGCTGGTGGACGACCGCGCCGGGGTCTCCCCGGGGGTGAAGTTCAAGGACGCCGAGCTGCTCGGCATGCCCACGATCCTGATCATCGGCCGGGGGCTCGCCCAGGGCGTCGCCGAGCTGCGCGACCGCGTCACCGGCGTCAAGGAGGAGATCCCGATCGACGAGGCCGCCGACCGGGTCGTGGCCGCCTGCCGCGCCTGACCCACCGGCCCGCGGCCGTGCGCGCCGCGGGCCGCCGGGGCCGGCGCGTGTTTCTGCCGGTTGCCATACGGGCAGGTCAGCCCATGGGGATGAGGGAACGGGGGCCCCATGGCACAGGTGTTCGACGCGTCCGCATACGGGCGGGCCATCGCTGACGTCTACGACGACATCTACGACACGACCATGGCGGACGCCTCCACCGAGTCCGCGGTGGATCGGCTGCACGAGCTGGCCGGAGGAGGGCCCGTCCTGGAGTTCGGGATCGGCACCGGCCGGCTGGCCCTGCCCCTGGCGGCACGGGGGCTGGCCGTCGCGGGCGTCGACGGCTCCGCGGAGATGGTGGAGGTCCTGCGCGCCAAGCCCGGAGGCGACCGCATCCCGGTGACGGTGGGCGACTTCGCCGAGACCCGGGTCGAGGGTGAGTTCGCCCTCGTCGTGCTGGCCATCAACACGATCTTCGCGCTGCCCTCGCAGGACGCCCAGGTCGCCTGCTTCCGCAACGCGGCGGCCCACCTGCGGCCCGGGGGCCGGTTCGTGGTCGAGGCGTGGATACCCGATCTGGCGGCGTTCCGGAACGGGACGGCGCTGCGCCTGCTGTCGTTGCGCGAGGACCGGGTCTTCGCGGAGGCGGCGCGGCTGTCTCCGGCCGACCAGATGATGTACACGACCAAGGTCGACCTGACCTCCGGCGGCCTGCGGCTCCTGCCCGCCAACCACCGGTACGCCTGGCCCGCCGAGCTCGACCTGATGGCGCGCCTGGCGGGCATGGAGCGCGAACACCGATGGGCCGACTGGGGCGGCGCCCCCTTCACCGACGACAGCCGGGCGCACGTGTCGGTCTACCGCCGCTGACCCGTCCACCGGGCCTTCCGCCGGCGTCTCCGGCCTTGCCCGCCGCGCCTTCCACCGACCCGCCCGCCGGGCTTTCCGCCGCCGGCGACCCGTCCTCCGAGCCTTTCCGCCGACGCCTCGGACCCGTCCTCCGAGCCCTACGCCGTACTGGGAGAACGCGATGCAGCTGCCCGCGCCCCGAGGTCCCGTCACCGCGCTGCTCTTCGAAGCGCTGACGCGCCCGCCGCACGAGATCGGCCCGCTGCCCGGACCGGCCGGAGGGCGGGCCGTCGAGGACGAGGATCTGCAGCTCGCGCTCTTCGCCTGCTACGAGCTGCACTACCAGGGCTTCGACGGGGTGGACGACGGATGGGAGTGGGAGCCGTCGCTGCTGGCGGCCAGGCAGGTGCTGGAGCGGCGGTTCGAGGAGGGCCTCGCGGAGGCCGTGCCGCGCCCGTTCCCGGCGCCGCACGCGCTGCCCCTGCACATGCGCCGGGCCCTGGCCCGGCTGGTGGCCGCCGACGGCGACGGGCCCTGCCTGGCGGCGTTCCTGGAGAGAAAGGCCGACCTCGGCCAGTTCCGCGAGTTCGTCACCCACAGGTCGATCTACCACCTGAAGGAGGCCGACCCGCACACGTGGGCGATCCCCCGGTTACGGGGCCGCGCCAAAGCCGCCCTCGTGGAGATCCAGGCCGACGAGTACGGCGGGGGCCGGTTCGAACGGATGCACTCGGAGCTGTTCCGGGCCACGATGCGCAAGCTGGACCTGGACGATTCCTACGGCGCCCACCTCGACCGGGTCCCGGCGATCACCCTGGCGATCGGCAACGTCATGTCGCTGTTCGGCCTGCACCGGCGGCACCGCGGCGCCCTGCTGGGTCACCTCGCGGCCCTGGAGATGACTTCCTCGCTCCCCAACCTCAAGTACGGCCGGGGCCTGAGGCGGCTGGGCGGCGACGCGACAGCCTGCCGCTTCTACGACGAGCACGTGCAGGCCGACGCCGTCCACGAGCAGATCGCCGCACACGACATGTGTGGCGGGTTCGCCGCCGAGCACCCCGCCCTGGCCGGTGACGTCCTGTACGGGGCGGCCTGCGCCCTCGCACTCGACCGGATCTTCGCCGAGCGCCTCCTGGACCGCTGGGCGCGCGGGACCACCTCGCTGCGCGCGGCCGCTCCGGCGGTGGGCGGCCGATGATGGACCTCGACTACGTGCTGCCGCTGCGCTGGGACGACGACTCGGGCCTGGAGGAGCTGACCGGCTACCTGCGCCGGCTCTGCCGGAGCGTGCGGGTCATCGTGGTCGACGGCTCCCCGGCCGAGCTCTTCGACCGGCACGCCGCCCTCTGGAGCGGTTCGATCCGGCATGTGAGGCCCGACGGCGACCTCGCCTACGCCAACGGCAAGGTCAACGGGGTGATCACCGGAATGCGCCGGGCCCGCGCGGAACACGTGATCATCGCCGACGACGACGTCCGCTACGGCGAGGCCGAGCTGGCCGGGATCGACGCCCTGCTGTGCGGGGCCGACCTGGTCCGGCCGCAGAACTACTTCGACCCGCTGCCCTGGCACGCCCGCTGGGACACCGCCCGCGCGCTGCTCAACCGCAGCTTCGGCGCGGACTACCCGGGCACGTTCGGGGTGCGCCGGTCGACCTTCCTGGAGATGGGGGGATACGACGGGGACGTGCTGTTCGAGAACCTGGAGCTCATCCGCACGGTCCGCGCCCACGGCGGGTGCGAACGCCGCCCGCGCGGTCTCTACGTCCGCCGCCTTCCGCCCGATCCGGAGAGGTTCTGGTCCCAGCGCGTACGGCAGGCCTATGACGACCTGGCGCAGCCCGCCCGGATGGCGCTCTTCCTGGCCGTCCTGCCCGCGCTGGCCGCCGGGCTGCCACGGCGGCGGTACGGGACGATCCTCGCCTGCGCGGGGCTGTCGGTGGGGCTGGCCGAGATCGGCCGCCGCAGGGCAGGCGGCCGGCGAGTCTTCCCCGCCGTCACCGCGCTGTTCGCCCCGGTGTGGCTGCTGGAGCGGGCCACCTGCAGCTGGCTGGCGCTGGGGGCCCGGTTCCTGCGCGGCGGGGTGCCCTACGCCGGGCGCCGGATGCGCGTCTCCGCCCATTCGGTCCGCCGGCTCAGAGCACGCCGTCAGGGCGGGGCGTCGGGCTCGCTCCGGGCCTGGAACCCGGCCGGTCTGTGTGAGCCGTCGCAGAACGGCTTGGACGACGAGCGCCCGCAGCGGCACAGCGCCACCGTGGCCCTGCCGGGATCGATGACGACCCCGTCCTGAGTCGTCAGAGTGAACGGGCCCCGCAGCAGCAACGGCCCGTCTTCACATGGGGTCACCGTGACCGGATTGTCCGTTTTGTGTCGCACATGGAGACTGTGCCCGGCGTCACGGGCGAGAAACGCCGCCCGCCGCCGGCCCGAGCCGCATGCGATCCGGCTGAGGGCTCCCGCGAGCCGTACGCGACCTCCGGGACGCTCCCGGAGCGCCGCGCGTACTGCCGGTGGCGCCCTCCCGCCCCGGCGGGAGGGCTGCCGGCTACCGGGAGCCGCTGCCGAGAGTCTTGCGCCAGTGGAAGCCGCCCGGCAGGTTCACGCTCAGGGTGCGGCGGCCGTCGGCGGTCTTTGTGACCCGGAAGGCGCGGTTGCCCCAGCTGTGGCCGACCCCACTCCGTGACAGGTTCAGACGGAACGGACCGAACTTCAGAGACTTCCTGTATCCCCAGCCCATTGCTTCCTCCCTTGACGTGTCAGCGGAGGTTCAGCTACCCGTCAGCGCCGGTCCAAACGTGGGCAAACGGGGATGGGTCGCGCGACTACGGTGACGAGGTCGTCGCCGAGGGGGTGGGAGCGGGCCGCGCGGGCATGCCGGGGAAGGCCTCGATCTCCGGACGCAGGCCGTACGCGCGGACCACGCACTCCTGCATGGCCAGCGCGGCCATCTTTCGCAGGTCCGGGTCGCCGGACGCGGTCAGCTCCAGGTAGGCGCTGGTCACCCCCTGCTCGACCAGCACGGCCAGCTCCACGGCCTGGGCGGCGGTGGACGGGGTGACCGGCAGCTCGTAGCTCGCGTTCGGCTCGACCGGGGTGCCGCCGCGCGAGATGATCAGCGTGCGGAGCCGGTCGCGGCGGGCGCGGTGGGCGTCGAAGGCGTCCGTCGCGACGGCGCGGAGGTTCCCCGTGGACCTGGCGCCGATGACCCCGTAGGCGTAGACGGCGGCGTGCTCGGCCGCCAGGGCGGTGCCGAGCCCCTGGTCGGCACTCACAGCAGCCTCGACAGGGCCACGGCGTGCGCGGCCTCACAGGCGCCGATGGAGGCGATCAGCTGGGCCAGGGCCGGGGAGACCCCGTCGAGCTGGCGGGGACGGAGCGCCGCCGCCTTCTGCTCCAGCCTCTGCAGGCTCCGCAGCGACGCCTTCGCGCCCGGCGCCGGGGTGCCGGAGGCCGAGGGGGACGGGGTGCCCGGGGACGCCGGGGCGGGCGTGGCGTCGGGAGGCAGCCTTCTACGGAGCTCGGCGAGGTGGGCCTCGTGCCTCTCCCTGAAGGGCGCCAGCTTGGCGGAGGCGGCCGACGAGTAGAGCGCGACGGCCTGCTCCTTGCCCGCGATCAGCTGCCTGAGCAGCACGGTCTCCGGATCGGGCGGCTCGGCCCGGAGACGCTCGGGCTCCTCGGCGGCGCATCCCGCGGCCACCACGGCCGCCACCCCGAGAGCTCCGCCCCGCAACAGGGCGCGCCGGGACAGGGAACGCACGGACGACCTCCGGTTATGGGTGGGCTGCTGACGCCTCTAGCATCGTACGGGCTTGGAATCGCACTCACCGCGCTTCTCGGACGGGCTCGCCGTGCCGAGTGGCGCTCTTTCTACGCCCTGGTGTGGATAGGCTGGTGAACCACATGGGCGAGGTCCGCCCGGCTTGAGATCGTGACAATAGGAGGTCGGCATGGGCAGCGCCACATCCCGCGACCGCCTGATAAAGCTTCTGGAACCTGTCGTCGGAGCCGAAGGGCTCGACTTGGAGGACGTCACGGTCACACCGGCGGGCAAGCGGCGGTTGCTGCGTGTCGTCGTCGACCGTGACGGCGGCGTGAGCCTGGACGATGTCGCCGAGGTCAGCCTCGCCGTCTCCGCCACGCTCGACGCCGACGACGCGATGGGTGCCACCCCGTATGTGCTGGAGGTCTCCTCTCCGGGGGTCGACCGCCCGCTCACCGAGCCGCGTCACTGGCGCCGCGCGGTGAAGCGGCTGGTCAAGGCCGACCTTCGGGACGGCACCTCCGTGGAGGGCCGGATCGTCGCCACCGACGAGACCGGTGTGGAGCTGGACATTGCGGGCGCACCGCGCCGCATTGATTATGAGGACCTGACCCGAGGCCGGGTGCAGGTGGAATTCCGCCGGTTGGACGACGCCGAAGACGACGGCGAAGACGGCGACGAAGGCTAAGGGGGGAGCCTCGTGGACATCGACATGAGCGTCCTGCGCAGCCTGGAGCGGGAGAAGGACATCTCCTTCGACCTGGTCGTCAAGGCGATCGAGGACGCGCTACTGATCGCATACTTCCGGAGCGAGGGCGCCGCCGCCAAGGCGCGGGCCGAGCTCGACCGGCAGTCCGGGCACGTGACCATCTTCGCTGCCGAGATCGACGACGAGAGCGGGGAGGTGCTCAGGGAGTTCGACGACACCCCGGGCAACTTCAGCCGCATCGCCGCGACGACCGCCAAGCAGGTCATCCTGCAGCAGCTCAGGGACGCCGAGGACGAGATCAACTTCGGTGAGTTCGCCAGCCGTGAGGGCGAGCTCGTGGCCGGTGTGATCCAGCAGGGCAAGGACCCGAGGGTCGTCCTGGTGGATCTCGGCAAGATCGAGGCCGTGCTCCCGCACAACGAGCAGGTCCCCGGCGAGGAATACGTCCACGGCGAGCGCCTCCGCTGCTACGTGGTCCAGGTCAAGAAGGGCCACAAGGGCCCCTCGGTGACCCTGTCGCGCACCCACCCGGGCCTGGTGAAGAAGCTCTTCGCCCTGGAGGTTCCGGAGATCGCCGACGGGACGGTCGAGATCGCCGCCATCGCGCGCGAGGCCGGCCACCGGACCAAGATCGCGGTGCGGTCGCGGCGTCCCGGCGTGAACGCCAAGGGCGCCTGCATCGGCCCGATGGGGTCGCGGGTGCGCAACGTGATGGCGGAGCTGCACGGCGAGAAGATCGACATCATCGACTGGTCGGAGGACCCCGCGGAATTCGTGGGGAATGCCCTCTCTCCCTCCCGTGTTTCCCATGTCGAGGTGATCGACGCCGAGGGCCGGGCCGCGCGGGTGACCGTGCCGGACTACCAGCTCTCCCTCGCGATCGGCAAGGAGGGGCAGAACGCCCGGCTGGCCAATCGCCTCACCGGATGGCGCATCGACATCCGTCCGGACACACAAGCGGGGGATGCGGCCGGTTCCGCAGATGCGTCCACACGGTAAGCTGGAATATGGTGGCCAGGACACCCCACTGAGAACGTGTGTGGGGTGCCGGGTTCGCACGGTCTCCTCCGAGCTGCTCCGCCTGGTGGTGGTCGAGGGCGTTATCGTCCCTGACCTGCGACGACGGCTCCCAGGGCGTGGTGCTTCACTGCATCCCTCCCTGAGCTGTCTCGATCTCGCCGAGCGTCGCCGAGCGTTTCCGCGCGCGTTTCGTGTCGCGGGCCCGCTTGACTCGTCGCGAGTGCGAGGGCACCTGGAAGAGGATCACGAAAGGATCGGGTGAAATGGTTACCAACTGTCATGTAGGACGCCGAGTTGATGGGCTGGTCAGATAGCTATGAGCGCCTGATGAGCATGCGGCGATGAGTACGTCTACGTAACGACGGTCCGGCGGCACTGCCTCCCGGGCCGAGTAAGGGAGTGCAGTGGCGAAGGTCCGGGTATACGAGCTCGCCAAGGAGTTCGGTGTGGAGAGCAAGGTCGTCATGGCCAAGCTCCAGGAGATGGGCGAGTTCGTGCGTTCGGCGTCCTCGACTATCGAAGCACCGGTAGTCCGCAGGCTCACGGAAGCTTTGGGCGGTCCCCCCAGGGGATCGTCCGACAGGGGTGGCAACAGGTCACCCAGGCCGCCGCAGGCGGCCCCCCGGCCGGCTGACAGCCAGGCCGGAAACGGTGCCCCCGCGGCGCCGTCCTCGATTCCCAAGCCGGGACCGGCCCCCAAGCCGGGTCCGAGGCCTGGGCCCGCAGCGGCACGTCCCGCGGCCCCCGCGCCGCAGGCCCCGCCGCCCGCGGCGCCCCAGCCCCAGCAGGCTCCGCAGCAACCGCAGCAGCAGCAGCCCTCACCGGTTCAGCCGCCGCGCTTCGAGGCCCCCCGCTCCGACGCGGGACGCCCCGCGGGTCCCGGCCCCAAGCCGGGTCCTCGCCCGGCTCCGCGTCCGGGTCCGGCGGCCCGTCCCGAGGCCGCGCGTCCGGAGGGCCGTCCCTCCGGCGGTCCGGGCGGAGCCCCCTCGGGTCCCCGCCCCGGTGCCGGTGCTCCCGGCGCTCCCGGCCCCAAGCCGGGTCCGCGTCCGGGCCCGCGTGGGCCGCGTCCCGGCAACAACCCGTTCTCGTCGAACGCCAGCGGCATGGGCCAGGCCCGTCCGCCGCGTCCCGGCGGTCCCGGCGGCCGTGAAGGTGGCCCCGGTGACAGGGGTCCGCGTCCCGGTCCCCGCGAGGACCGCGGTCCCCGCGAGCAGGGGCAGCGTGACAACGCCGGTCCCCGTCCGCCCGCGGCCCGCTCCGGCCCGCCCGGTGCGGCCGGTCCGCGTCCGGGTCCCGGTGCGGGTGGTCCCCGTCCCGGCGGTGGCGCCGGTGCCGGCGGTCCGCGTCCCGGTGGTCCCCGTCCCAGCCCGATGATGATGCCCCAGGGCCGTCCCGCCGGTCCCGGCGGCGGCGCGGGCCGTCCCGGCCCGGGTGGCGGCGCAGGCCGTCCCGGCGGCGGTGGCGGTCGTCCCGGTGGCGGCGGTGGCCGTCCCGGTGGTGGCGGCGGTTTCGCCGGTCGTCCCGGTGGTGGCGGCGGCGCAGGCCGTCCCGGCACCGGAACCGGTGGTCCCGGTGGTGGCGGCGGCGGTTTCGCCGGTCGTCCCGGTGGCGGCGGCCGTGGCCGCGGCGGCGGTACGGCGGGCGCCTTCGGACGTCCGGGCGGACGCCCGACCCGCGGTCGCAAGTCCAAGCGCCAGCGGCGTCAAGAGTTCGACAACATGCAGGCCCCGGCGATCGGTGGCGTGCAGGCTCCTCGCGGCAACGGTCAGACGATCCGTCTGTCGCGCGGTGCCTCCCTGGCGGACTTCGCCGACAAGATCGGCGCGATCCCGGCGTCCCTGGTGCAGATCATGCTGCACCTCGGCGAGATGGTGACCGCCACGCAGTCGGTCAACGAGGAGACGCTCCAGCTTCTGGCCGCCGAGCTCGACTACAACCTGCTTGTGGTCAGCCCGGAGGAGGAGGACCGCGAGCTTCTCGAGACCTTCGACATCGAGTTCGGCGAGGACGAGGGCGACGAGTCCGACCTCGTCGCGCGTCCGCCGGTGGTGACCGTCATGGGTCACGTCGACCACGGTAAGACCAAGCTGCTCGACGCCATCCGCAACACCAACGAGGTGGCGCGCGAGGCCGGTGGCATCACCCAGCACATCGGTGCCTACCAGATCGCCACCGAGCACGAGGGCGAAGACCGGAAGATCACCTTCATCGACACCCCGGGTCACGAGGCGTTCACCGCCATGCGTGCCCGTGGTGCCAAGGTCACCGACATCGCCGTCCTGGTGGTCGCGGCCGACGACGGTGTGAAGCCGCAGACCATCGAGGCGCTGAACCACGCCCAGGCGGCCGACGTGCCGATCGTGGTCGCGGTCAACAAGGTCGACAAGGAGGGCGCCGACCCGGGCAAGGTCCGGGCACAGCTCACCGAGTACGGCCTCGTCGCCGAGGAGTACGGCGGCACCACGATGTTCGTCGACATCTCCGCCAAGAACGGGATCGGCATCGAGAACCTGCTCGAGGCCATCCTGCTCACCGCGGACGCCGAGCTCGACCTGCGGGCCAACGCCACGATGGACGCCCAGGGCGTCGCCATCGAGGCGCACCTCGACAAGGGCCGCGGCCCGGTCGCGACCGTGCTGGTCCAGCGCGGCACGCTCCGTGTCGGCGACTCGATCGTCTGTGGCGAGGCCTTCGGCCGCGTCCGGGCGATGCTGGACGACAACGGCGAGGCGATTCAGGAAGCCGACCCGTCGCGTCCGGTGCTGGTCCTCGGTCTGACCGCGGTGCCGGGTGCCGGTGACAACTTCATCGTCGTCACCGACGACCGGATGGCGCGCCAGATCGCCCAGCAGCGTGCGGCCCGCAAGCGCATCGCGGACATGGCCAAGTCCGGCCGTCGCCGCACCCTCGAAGAGCTCTTCAGCGAGATGGAGAAGGGCCAGGTCGACGAGCTCAAGCTCATCATCAAGGGTGACGTCTCCGGTTCGGTCGAGGCCCTCGAGGACGCGCTGCTCAAGATCGACGTCGGTGAGGAGGTGCGCCTGCGGGTGCTCCACCGTGCCGTCGGTGCGATCACCGAGTACGACGTCAACCTGGCTGTCGCCGACGACAACGCCGTCATCATCGGTTTCAACGTGCGCCCCGAAGTCCGGGCGCGCGACCTGGCCGAGCGCGAGGGCGTCGACATCCGCTACTACTCGGTCATCTACCAGGCGATCGAGGAGATCGAGGCGGCCCTCAAGGGCATGCTCAAGCCGGAGTTCGAAGAGGTCCAGATGGGCACCGCCGAAGTCCGCGAGGTCTTCAAGGTGCCGAAGATCGGCAACATCGCCGGTGCGCTGGTCCGTTCGGGCACGATCGTCCGCAACAGCAAGGCCCGGATCATCCGTGGCGGTGTCGTCATCTCCGACAACCTCACCGTGTCCTCGCTGCGTCGCTTCAAGGAGGACGCGACCGAGGTCCGTGACGGTTACGAGTGCGGTATCGGTGTCGGCTACAACGACATCAAGATCGACGACGTCATCGAGACGTTCGAGATGCGGGAGAAGCCGCGCGTCTGATGCTCTGGTCCGGTGCCGGGGCCGCTCGCCGGCCGGAGACGTCCACCCCACGGGGTGGGCCCTCCGGCCGGAGGCGGCCCCGGCACCGCCGGCGCACGGCGACATCCGTGGCGAGTGACTCAATATGTACGTAGGTGCCCTGACAATGGACATCCTGCTCGGCGACGTTCACTCGCTGAAGCAGAAGCGCTCCGTGGTGCGTCCCATCATCGCCGAGGTGCAACGACGGTTCCCGGGTGTGGCCGTCGCCGAGACCGGCCATCTGGACCTGCACCGCCGTACCGAGATCGGGATCGCGGTCGTCTCCGCCACCGCCGCCAACTGCGGCGCGGTGCTGGACGACTGCGAGCGCCTGATCGCCTTCCACCCGGAGATCGAGCTGCTGTCCGCCCGGCATCGGCTCTACAACGAGGACGAGGACTAGTTACAGATACGACCGGTCGCGGAGCCGCCCTTCGTGTCCGGTCGTTACTGTGAGAAGGGGGGAGCGAATATGGACGCCGCGCGCGCACGTAAGATCGCCGATCGGATCCAGCAGGTCGTGGCCGAGATGCTGGAGCGCCGCATCAAGGATCCGCGGCTGGGTTTCGTGACCGTGACGGACACGCGGATCACCAATGACCTGAGCGAGGCCACGGTGTTCTACACCGTGTTCGGCTCGGAGGCGGAGCGGGCCGACTCCGCCACGGCGCTGGAGAGCGCCAAGGGACTGATCCGCTCGGAGGTGGGCCGCCAGACGGGCCTGCGCCACACCCCGACGCTGACGTTCACCCACGACCCGCTCCCTGACAGCGCCCGCCACCTCGACGGGCTGCTCGCCGAGGCGAAGGCCAGAGACGCCGAGATCGCCAAGCGGGCCGAGGGCGCGCAGCACGCCGGGGACGCGGACCCGTACCGCAAGCCCGACGAGGACGACGGCGAATTCGACGACAGCGACGACGAACCGTCAGAGCGCGCGGGACACCGCGCAAAGTGACGCCCGACCTGCCTGGCGGTGGCCCGGTCCCGGTCCGTGACTGGGACCGGGCCGTCGGCCTGATCTCGTCCGCCGACGAGATCGCGCTGGCCTGTCACATCTCGCCGGACGGTGACGCGCTCGGCTCGATGCTGGCCCTCGGCCTGGCACTGCGCGCGGCGGGCAAGCGGGTCACGGCCTCCTTCGGGGAACGCCGCTTCAGAGTGCCACGGCTACTGCGTTTCCTGCCCGGGCAGGAGCTCCTGGCCGAGCCCGGCGACTACCCGGCCGTGCCCGAGCTGATGATCACTTTCGACGTCCCCATCGTCGACCGGCTCGGCATGCTCGCCGGCAACGCGGTCAAGGCCCGCGAGCTGATCGTGGTGGACCATCACCCGTCCAACACCGGGTTCGGCACGCTCAACCTCGTCGACCCGGCCGCCGCGGCCACCGCGGTGCTCGCCGAGGAGCTGATCCGCCGGCTCGGCCTGCCGCTCGACCGGGCCATCGCGACCTGCCTGTACGCCGGGCTGGTCACCGACACGGGCTCGTTCCGGCACTCCTCCACCACTCCCGGGGTGCATCTCATGGCCGCGAGGCTGGTCGCCACCGGGCTGAACCCGGAGGAGATCGCCCGGGAGCTGTGGGACCGTTCCCCGTTCGGCTACCTCAGGGTGCTCGGCGCCGTCCTGGACCGGGTGACGCTGGAGCCGGAGGTGGGCGAGGGGCTGGTCTGGACGTTCGTCACCCGTGCCGACCGGGCGGCGTACGGCCTGCCGTACGACGAGGTGGAGGGGATCATCGACGTGATCCGGCGCACCGACGAGGCGGACATGGCCGTGATCCTCAAGGAGGACGACGACGGCGCCTGGCAGGTCTCCACCCGTTCCAAGGGCGCGGTGGACGTCTCCCGCATCGCCACCGCGCTGGGCGGCGGCGGGCACACCAAGGCGGCGGGCTTCACCTCCCATCTGCCCGTCGAGCAGACGATGGCGAGCCTCCGCGCACTCCTGTAGTCTTCGGCGCTCGCCTGTGGCGTCCGCGCCCTCTCGCGGGCGCCCTGTAATCTCCGCGCCCTCTCGTAGAAAGACTGTTCGAATGAGCACGGCTCGCGCCAAGCGCACCCCGCCGCCGAGCGGGCTGGTCATCGTCGACAAGCCCGCCGAGTGGACCTCGCACGACGTCGTCGGCAAGCTCCGCGGGATCGCGGGCACCCGCAGGGTCGGTCACGCGGGCACGCTGGACCCGATGGCCACCGGGGTGCTGGTGGTCGGGGTGGAGAAGGCCACCCGCCTCCTGGGGCATCTCGCGCTCACCGAGAAGGGCTACGACGCCACGATCCGGCTCGGGCAGTCCACCAACACCGACGACGCCGAGGGTGAGATCATCTCGGCCTCCTCGGCGGCAGGGGTCGCCGAGGAGGCGATCAGGAAGGGCGTCGCCGCCCTGACCGGCCAGATCATGCAGGTCCCGCCGCAGGTCAGCGCCATCAAGGTGAACGGCGAGCGCGCCTACAAGCGGGCCAGGGCGGGGGAGGAGGTCGAGCTCAAGGCGCGCCCGGTGACCGTGTCGGGCTTCGAGATCACCGGCATCCGCCGTGACGGCGACCTGATCGACGTCGACGCCTCGGTGACCTGTTCCAGCGGCACCTACATCCGCGCGCTGGCCCGTGACCTGGGGGCCGACCTGGGCACCGGCGGTCACCTGACCTACCTGCGCCGCACCCGCGTGGGGCCCTACGACCTGTCGATGGCGCGCACCATCGAGCAGCTCTCCGCCGAGTGCACGATCCTGCCGATGGCCGAGGCGGTCGCGGCGGCCTTCCCGCGCCGCGACGTGACCGCCGAGGAGGCGGGCGCCGTCGCGCACGGCGGGCGGCTGCCCTCGCTGGGGCTGGGCAAGGGCCCGATCGGCGTGTTCGGCCCGGACGGCACCCTGCTGGCGCTGGTCGAGGAGCACGGCAAGATCACCAAGTCGCTGGCGGTGTTCGTCTCCTGACCCGATGTTCGATGTGACATGGCAGTGCTTTAAGGTGCGTTAACCGGACCATTTAGCTCTGTTAGGAGTCGCCTCATGGAGGTCTCCCTCTCCCCCCTCCCCGCCGCCGAGATCGCCGCAGACCTGCTCGTCCTGCCGGTGCGCGAGGGGCACGACCCCGGACTCGGCCTGGGCGGCGTGCTCGGCCAGGTCAGGTTCACCGGCGGGGCCGGTCAGGACCTGCTGCTGCCCCGCCGGGACGGCGACGCCTTCCGCGCCGCGGCGGTCCTGCTGGTCGGGCTCGGCGACGCCGACGACGAGCACGCCGTACGGCGGGCGGTGGGCCGCGTCGCGCCCCGGCTCGCCGACTTCCCCACCGTGGCGATCGCCTTCCCCGACGTCCGGGCGGTCATCGAGGGCGTGCGGCTGGGCGGCTACCGGTTCGACGGCTACAAGAGCGAGCCGCGCGGGCGGGCCTTCCGCGAACTGGTCATCCTGGCCGGTGAGGACCCCGAGGGGGTCGCGCGGGCCGGGATCGTCGCCGACGCGGTGACGTTCGCCCGCGACCTGGTCAACACCCCGGCCGGCGACCTGGTCCCGATGGACCTGGCCGAGCGGGCGCGGGCGATGGCCGAGGCGTGCGGGCTGGGCGTGCGGGTGCTGGACGCCGGCGCGCTCCGCGAGGGCGGCTTCGGCGGCATCCTCGGCGTCGGCGCGGCCAGCGCGAACCCGCCCTGCCTGATCGAGGTGAGCCACCCCGGTGACGGCGTGAGCGGCAGGGTGGGCCTGGCGGGCAAGGGCATCACCTTCGACTCCGGCGGTCTCGCCATCAAGGGCCTCGGGGCGATGTCCACCATGAAATGCGACATGGCGGGCGGCGCGACCATGCTCGCGGTCGTCCAGGCCGCAGCCCGGCTGGGGCTGCCGGTGGGGGTCACCGCGGTGGTGCCCGCCGCCGAGAACATGGTCAGCGGCTCCGCGACCCGGCCCGGGGACGTTCTCACGCACCGCAACGGGCGGACCACCGAGGTGACCGACACCGACAGCGAGGGCCGCCTGGTGCTGGCCGACGCGCTCGCCTACCTGGCTGAGGGCTCTCCGGACGTGCTGATCGACGCGGCCACGCTGACCTACTCGGTGATGCACGCCCTAGGCGAGGACATCACCGGGGTGATCGGCAGCGACCGGGGACTGGTCGGCGAGCTGATCGCGGCCGGCGCGCGGGCCGGTGAGCCGATGTGGGAGCTGCCGCTCTGGGAGCCGTACGCCGCCCGGCTCGAATCCGAGATGGCCGACGCGAAGAACGAGGGCGGCAGCCTGGCCGACGCGACGATCGCCGCGCTGTTCCTGCGGCCGTTCACCGCCGGGCTGCCCTGGGCCCACCTGGACTTCGCCACGACCGCCTACCTGGACAGGGCCACCGACCTGGGCCCGGCGGGGGCGACGGGGGCGATGGTCCGCACGCTGATCGGCTACCTGGAGAGCCGCTCCTAGACGGAGGCGTCCGGGCGGCCCGTTTCCGGGGCTGCCCGGCCTCGCCGGGCGGGGTTACCTGGCGGCCCGCTCCTGGGCGCGTTCGAGCATGGCGCGCATCATGTCGGAGGTGAGCGTGAAGTGCTCCTCCGCCAGCGAGCCCGCCTGCTCGGCGTCGCGGGCCGCGATCGCTTCGTAGATCTTCCGGTGTTCGATCAGCGCCCGCTGGTAGTCCTCCGGGTCGTCCTCCCCGTACGGTTCGACGGGGAATCCGAGGCTCACCCGCATCAGCATGTCCCTGCTGAGCGCGCTGATCTTCGGGTTGCCCGTCGCGGCCAGCACGGCGCCGTGGAAGGCCGCGTCGGCGGCCTGCTCCTGGCCCAGCGTGCGGGCCTGCGCGTAGCCGTCCAGCGCCACGCGCATGGCCGCCAGGTCCTCGTCGGTACGGCGGAGCGCGGCGGTCCGCGCCACCAGCCCCTCCACCAGGCACCGCAGGTCGAACAGCTGCTCCAGCTCGGGCCAGCGGGGCAGGAGCGTCCGGCGGACGGCGGAGGCCGTGGCCTCGGTCCAGCTCGTCCTGACGTAGGCGCCGCCGGTCCGGCCGCGCTTGATCTCCACGATGCCCACCGCCTGGAGCCGGCCGATGGCCTCGCGGACCGTCGCGCGGCTCACGTCGAGGATCGTGGCCAGCTCGCGCTCCCCGGGGAGGCGTTCGCCGGGCAGGTAGTCGCCTATCGCGACGGCGGTCATCAGCCGGTCTGCCACCTCCGTGGCCACCGACTGCACCTTGACGGGGCTGAGCACGGAGGACTGGGCGGTGTCGCCCAGCACCTGCCCCAGCATGCGGGATAGATCGTCGGTTGTCGGGGGTGTCGTGTCGGGGTGCACACCCGGAACGTTACACAACCACGCGTTTCCAAAAAAGGTATTGTGCTCAGGCCATTAATCCATAAGATGTCCACAACACGGACATTCGTCTCATCTGGTGGCATGTGCCCCACTTGTTATATGGAGGACTGCGGTGGCGATCCCCGAACCGACCACCCAGGGCCTGGCCCCCTTCAAGGACTGGCATACCTGGTACCGCGTCACGGGCGACCTGAACGCGGACAAGGCCCCCCTCGTCGTGCTGCACGGCGGCCCCGGCGCGGCCCACGACTACACGCTGCGCATGGCGCGGCTGGCCGAGCGGGACCGGGCGGTCGTCCACTACGACCAGCTCGGCGTGGGACTCTCCACCCACCTGCCCGAGCGCGGCGCCGACTTCTGGACCGTCGGGCTCTTCCTCGACGAGCTGGACAACCTGCTCGCCCACCTCGGCATCGCGGGCCGCTACCACCTGATCGGCCAGTCCTGGGGCGGCATGCTGGCCGCCGAGCACGCCGTACTGCGGCCCGAGGGCCTCAAGGGCCTGGTCATCGCCGACTCGCCCGCCTCGATGAAGCTCTGGCGCGAGGAGTGCGACCGGCTGCGCTCCGAGCTCCCGGCCGAGGTCGAGCGGACGCTCCGCGAGCACGAGGCCGCCGGGACCACCGACAGCCCCGAGTACCGCGCGGCGGAGAAGGTGTTCAACGCCCGCCACGTCTGCATGATCGTTCCCAATCCGCCGGAGGTCCTGGCCAGCGACGCCAAGACCGCCGAGGACCCGACCGTGTACCACACGATGAACGGGCCGACCGAGTTCCACGTCGTCGGCACCCTGCAGGACTGGTCGGTCACCGACCGGCTGCACCAGGTGACCGCCCCGACCCTGCTCGTCTCCGGGCGGCACGACGAGGCCACCCCTCGCACCGTGCAGCCCTTCGCGGACCACATCCCCGACGTCCGATGGCAGATCTTCGAGCACTCCAGCCACATGCCGCACATCGAGGAAGAGGAGCTCTTCCTGCAGGTGGTCGGCTCATTCCTCGACTCCACGGACTAGGACCCCCATGAAGCGCAACCTCCCGATCGCAGCGGGCGCGGCCCTGCTCGCCCTGTCGGTCTCCGCCTGTTCCGGCACCTCCTCCCCGGCGGAGCCCGCCGGATCCGCCGGGACGGCCGGCTCCTCCCAGGCGAGCCCCGCGGGATTCCAGGAGCAGCACAAGGGCGGCACGCTCCGCCTGCAGGCCAAGTCCGGCGACGGCACGCTCGACCCGCACATCAACTACAGCAACGGCAACTGGCAGATCTTCCAGGCCATGTACGACGGCCTGCTGGCCTTCAAGAAGGTCGGCGGCGAGGCCTCCTACGACCTGGTCCCGGACCTGGCCGAGGCCATGCCCGAGGTCAGCCCGGACGGTAAGTCCTACACCTTCACCCTCCGCAAGGGCGTGAAGTTCGCCGGCGGCGGCGAGGTCACCGCCGACGACGTGGTGGCCTCCTTCGAGCGGATCTACAAGGTCTCCGGGCCCACCTCCGGCACCTTCTACGCCGGGATCGTCGGCGCCGCCGCCTGCGTCAAGAAGCCCAAGGAGTGCACGCTCGACAAGGGCGTCGTCGCCGACAAGGCCAAGAACACGGTCACGATCAACCTGGTCGAGCCGGACTCGGAGTTCCCGCTCAAGCTCGCCCTGCCGCACGCGGCCGTCCTGCCGAAGGACACCCCGGACAAGGACCAGGGCACCAAGCCGATCGGCGGCACCGGACCTTACATGGCGGTCTCCTACGACCCCAACAAGGAGCTCAAGCTCGTCCGCAACCCCGACTTCACCGAGTGGTCGCGCGAGGCGCAGCCGCAGGGCTACCCGGACGAGATCGTCTACTCCTACGGCCTCACCGCCGAGGCCGCGGTCACCGCGGTCCAGAACGGCCAGGCTGACTGGATCTTCGACCCGCTGCCCGCCGACCGGCTCAGCGAGATCGGCACCAAGTACGCCTCCCAGGCGCACGTGAACCAGCTGTCGGCCTTCTGGTACCTGCCGCTCAACACCAACCTGGCGCCGTTCGACAAGCCCGAGGCCCGCCAGGCGCTCAACTGGGCGATCGACCGCCAGGCCGTGGTGAAGATGTTCGGCGGCGCCAACGTGGCCCAGCCCGCCTGCACGCTCCTGCCGCCCGGCATCCCCGGCCACGCCGACTTCTGCGACTTCCCCCGGCCGGACCTGGCCAAGGCGAAGGACCTCGTCCAGCAGTCGGGCACCGCGGGCCAGGAGGTCGCCGTCGTCGTCTCCGACGACGAGGTGAGCAAGCAGATCGGCGAGTACGTCCGCAGCACCCTGGAGCAGATCGGCTACCAGGCCAAGCTCAAGGTCATCTCGACGAACATCCACTTCACCTACATCCAGAACGACAAGAACAAGGTCCAGGTCAGCGTCTCCCAGTGGTACGCCGACTACCCCGCCGCCTCGGACTTCCTGCACGTGCTGCTCTCCTGCGCGTCCTTCCGTCCGGGCAGCGACTCCAGCATCAACATCTCCGGCTACTGCGACAAGGACATCGACGCCCGGATGGCCGAGGCCATGACGCTGGACCGTACCGACAAGGACGCCGCGAACGCCAAGTGGGGCGAGATCGACCGCGACCTGACCAAGGCGAGCCCGATCATCCCGCTGTTCACCCCCAAGCAGGTGGACTTCGTCTCCAGCAGGGTCGGCAACTACCAGTTCCACAAGCAGTTCTTCATGCTCGTCTCCCAGCTCTGGGTCAAGTAGGTGAGCACGGTGAGCGGGGCCGAGCCCGTCCCTGCCGTCGCCGCCCCGGTCCGGCACGGCGCCGGGCCGTGGCGGCAGGCCGCAACCCGGATCCTGCGCAACCGCTCCGCGATGACCGCCGGGGCCGGGCTGCTCCTCATCGCGCTCGTCTGCCTGCTGGCCCCGGTCTACGCGGGTTCGATCGCGCACACCGACCCGTTCGTCTCCAACATCTCCGGCACCACGGTCGTGGGCGGCCAGGAGGTCCAGGTCCTCCAGCAGAGCACCGAGGGCCTTGGCCTGGGCGTCACCCCGATCGGCCCGACCGGCGACCCCGGCCACTACCTGCTCGGCGCGGACAACCAGGGCCGCGACGTCATGGCCAGGCTCCTGTACGGCGGGCGCAACAGCCTGCTGATCGGCGTCTCCTCGGCGCTGCTCTGCTGCGCGCTGGCCACCGTGCTCGGCGTGGTCGCCGGTTACTTCGGCGGCTGGATCGACGCGGTGCTCTCCCGGTTCTTCGACGTGATCTGGGCCTTCCCGGTCTACCTGCTGGCCATCTGCCTGTCGGTGGTGCTGCTCACCAGCGGCCTGCACCTGGGGCCGGTCCACATCGACGCGGGCAGCCTCGCGCTGCCGATCGTCATCATCGCGCTGATCTACGTCCCCTACGTGGCCCGCCCGCTGCGCGGCCAGGTCATGGCGCTGCGCGACAAGGAGTTCCTGCACGCGGCCGTCGGCCTGGGCGCGAGCGACCTGCGGATCATGCGCCGTGAGGTGCTGCCGAACATCATGCCCACGGTGGTGGTCTTCCTGCCGCTGATGACCGCGCTCAACATGCTCACCGAGTCGGCGCTGTCGTTCCTGTCGGTCGGCGTCCAGTCGCCCGACGCGAGCTGGGGCACGATCATCAACGACGGCCTCGCCCTGCTCTACACCCGTCCGATGATCACCATCGCCGCGGGACTGTTCGTCGCGCTGACCGCGGTCGCGCTCAACGTCTTCGGCGACGGCGTGCGCGACGCGCTCGACCCGAACGCCCGGCTGCGGGGAGGCGCCTGATGATCGGCTACATCCTGCGGCGCTTCGGCGCCGCGGTGCTCGTCCTCTTCGCGATCAGCGTGCTGGTATTCCTGATCTTCTTCGCCACTCCGGGCGTGGACCCGGCGGCCCGCATCGCGGGCAAGAACGCCGACCCGGCCACGCTGGAGCAGGTGCGCGCCTCGTTCGGCTTCGACCAGCCGCTGCCCGTGCAGTACCTGATGATGATGAAGCACCTGTTCGTCAGCCACGACCTCACCTCGTTCGTGAACCGGGGCACGCTGGTCATCCCGCAGATCATGGACGCGGTCCCGGTCACGCTCTCGCTCGTCGTGGGCGCCGCGGTGATCTGGATGGTGCTGGGCGTGGCGATGGGCACTCTCGCCGGAGCCATGCGCGGCACGCTGGTCGACCCGCTGGTCATGCTGCTCGGCGTCTTCGGCGTCTCGCTGCCGGTCTACTGGCTGGGCGAGGTGGTCAACCTGATCACCCAGAAGGAGTTGCACGACTCGGTCTTCTCCTGGGTCCCGCCGCTCGGCTACGTCCCGTTCTCGCAGAGCCCGGGACAGTGGGCGCTGCACCTGCTCCTGCCCTGGCTCACCCTGGCCCTGCTGTACGCGGGGATCTACGCCAGGCTGCTGCGCGGCGAGCTGATCCAGGCGCTGAACGAGGACTACGTGCGCACCGCCCGCGCCAAGGGCCTGTCCGAACGGCGCATCCTGATCAGGCACGCCCTGCGCTGCTCGCTGATCCCGATCGTGTCGCTGTTCGGCCTGGACTTCGGCGCCCTCGTCGGCGGCGCGGCGCTGCTCACCGAGGTGGTCTTCGGCCTGCCGGGCGTCGGCAAGCTCACCTACCAGGCGCTGCAGAACCTCGACCTGCCCGTGATCATGGGCACGGTCCTCTACGCCGCCTTCTTCGTCGTGCTGGCCAACGCCGTGGTGGACGTCCTGTACGCCCGGCTCGACCCGAGGGTGCGCCGTGCCTGACCAACCACTTCTCGAAGTCACCGATCTGCGGGTGCGCTTCCGCACCGGCAGGGGCCATTTCACGGCCGTCGACGGACTGTCCTTCTCCGTGCGGCCCGGCGAGGTGCTGGGCGTCGTGGGGGAGTCGGGCTCGGGCAAGAGCGTGTCGATGCTCGGCGTGCTCGGGCTGATCCGCACCCCCAACGCGGAGATCTCCGGGAAGGTCGTCTTCCGCGGCCGGGATCTGCTGGCCCTGAAGGACCGGGAGATGCGGGCCGTCCGGGGGCGGGAGATCGCCATGATCTTCCAGGACCCGATGACCGCCCTCACCCCCGTCTACACGGTCGGCTGGCAGATCGCCGAGCAGATCCGCGCCCACGAGAGGATCTCCAAGAGGGAGGCCCGCGACCGCGCGGTCAGGCTGCTCGACGAGGTCGGCATCCCGGCCCCCGGCAAGCGGGTGGACTCCTACCCGCACGAGTTCTCCGGCGGCATGCGCCAGCGCGTGGTCATCGCCATGGCGCTGTCGTGCAACCCCGGGCTGCTGATCGCCGACGAGCCCACCACCGCGCTCGACGTGACCACCCAGGCGCAGATCCTCGACCTGATGCGCCGCCTGCGCACCGACCACGGCTCGGCGATCGTCATGATCACCCATGACATGGGCGTGGTCTCGGAGATCGCCGACGAGGTCCTGGTCATGTACGGCGGGCGGGCGGTCGAGCGGGGTGTCCGCAGGGACGTCTTCCACGCCCCCCGCCACCCCTACACCTGGGGACTGCTCGACTCGGTGCCCCGGGTGGGCGGCCCGCGCGTCCGGCGGCTGCCCACGATCCCGGGCGCCCCCGGCGCCTCGGACGGCGGCTGCCCCTTCGCCGACCGCTGTATCCACCGCCACGCGGCCTGCGACGAGGTCCCCTCCCTCACCGGCGGGTCCGGACACCTCGACGCCTGCTGGCTGCCCGCGGAGGGCAGGGAGCGGATCCGGCGCGGCGACCGGAGCGGCCCGGAGGCGTCCCCGGCACGACAGAGCGCCCGCGCGGCGGATGAGGAGCGGTGAGCAACCCGTGAACACAACGGACACGACGACGGGCCCCCTGCTCAGGGCCACCGACGTGGTCAAGCACTTCAAGGCGCGCGGCGGCCGCGGCGTGCAGGCCGTCAACGGGGTCTCGCTGGAGGTCCGCGCCGGGGAGACCCTCGGGGTGGTCGGCGAGTCCGGGTGCGGCAAGTCCACGCTCGGCCGCTGCCTGGTCCGGCTGACCGACGTCACCGCGGGCAGGGTGGAGTTCGACGGGCAGGACATCACCGGCCTGTCCCGCCGTGCTCTCCGCCCGGTCCGCAAGGGCCTGCAGCTCGTCTTCCAGGACCCCTACGCCTCGCTCAACCCGCGCCGCACGGCCGGCGACGCCGTCGCCGAGCCGCTCAGGATCCACGGGTACGGCGACGCCGGCGCGATCAGGAACCGGGTCGGTGAGCTGTTCGACCTGGTCGGCCTGGCCAGGACCCACCTGGACCGCTACCCCCACGAGTTCTCCGGCGGCCAGCGCCAGCGGATCGGCATCGCCAGGGCCATCGCCCTGTCGCCCCGGCTCGTGGTGGCCGACGAGCCGGTCTCCGCGCTCGACGTGTCGGTCCAGGCCCAGGTGCTCAACCTCTTCGCCGACCTCCAGGAGGAGCTCGGGCTCACCTACGTCTTCATCGCGCACGACCTGGGCGTGGTGCGGCACGTGTCGGACCGGATCGCGGTGATGTACCTCGGGGAGATCGTCGAGGTGGCCGAGGCCGAGGCCCTGTACGCGGCTCCCTCGCACCCCTACACCCACGCGCTGCTGTCGGCCGTCCCCGAGATCGACGACGGCTCCGGAGCGCCGCGCCGCGAGCGCGTCGTGCTGACCGGCGACGTGCCCAGCCCGATCGACCGGCCCACCGGCTGCTCCTTCCACCCGCGCTGCCCGATCGCCCAGGAGCGCTGCCGTACCGAACGTCCCGCGCTGAGCCTCGTCGGCGGACGTCAGGTGGCCTGTCACTTTCCAATGCGCTCCCCGATTGGAGAGATGGCCCGGGAGCATGGCAGGCTTTAGGGGTCGATCCGCTACAAGGGGAAGAGGCTGCGGTGCGAGGCTGGCACGGATTGGACGACGTGCCCGAAGACTGGGGCAGGTCCGTCATAACGATCGGCGTCTTCGACGGGGTTCACCGCGGCCATCAGCAGATGGTTGCCCGTGCTGTCGCGATGGCCGACGAGCTCGGACTGCTCTCGGTCGTGGTGACCTTCGACCCGCACCCGGAGGAGGTGGTGCGGCCCGGCACGCACCCGCCCCGGCTGACGACCGCCCGGCACCGCACGGAGCTGCTCGCCGCCCTCGGCGTCGACGCGGTGTGCGTGCTGCCGTTCACGCTGGAGTTCTCCCGGATGAGCCCGGACGAGTTCGTGCAGACGGTGCTGGTCGACCGGCTGCACGCGGGCGGGGTCGTGGTGGGGGAGAACTTCCGCTTCGGGCACAAGGCCTCCGGTGACGTCGAGACCCTGCAGACCCTCGGGGAGAAGTACGACTTCGTGGCGGAGGCGGTCCCGCTGGTGAGCAACGGGGAGACCATCTCCTCCACCCTCATCCGCGAGCGTCTGGCCGCCGGGGACATGGAGGCCGTGGCCGCGGCGCTCGGCCGGCCGCACCGGGTCGAGGGCGTGGTCGTCCGCGGTTACCAGCGCGGCCGCCAGCTCGGCTTCCCGACGGCCAACGTGGAGTCGCCCGACTTCACCGCGATCCCCGCCGACGGCGTCTACGCCGGCTGGCTGCAGGGCATCCCGACGGGCAACCTGCCGGCCGTCTACGGCGGCGAGCGCTGGCCCGCCGCCATCTCGGTGGGCACCAATCCCACCTTCGAGGGGGTGCCGCGCACCGTCGAGGCCTACGCGCTCGACCGCGACGACCTGGACCTCTACGGCGCACACATGGCCGTGGACTTCGGGCCCCGGCTCCGCGGCAACGTCAAGTTCGACTCGATCGAGGCGCTCGTCGACCAGATACGCGCCGACGTCGACGAGGCCCGCCGCCTGACCTCCTGACCTCCTGGCTTCCCGAGCTTCCGAGCGATGTGACCCGGCCGCGACCGGGCCTGGCCCGAGCCGGTCGACCGGGCCTTCACCGGCTCCCCCGACGGGGCTCCCCCCTGGGTGAGCACCCTGGCCATCGGCCTGCCCGGCGCGTTCACGGCAGCCCTGTCCGACGACGGACCCCATGATCGGCATCTACGCCATCGTCCACCGCGAGACCTGATCGCCTCCGCGGCGGGTCAGAGGATGTGCGGACGCGGGAGGGCTGATGGTAATCTGGCATGTCAGCTCTGTAACCGGCGGTGTCACAACCCCGGCGCTGATCTCGCCACGGCGACTGTAGGCACGCACGGTCGCTCGGGCAACTGAAAATCGCGCGTGCCCGTAGAAGTGCAAGGAGAGATGTGTCGCTCGACACCGCCGCAAAGAAGCAGATCATCGGTGAGTACGCCAAGGGTGAGACCGACACCGGTTCCCCCGAGGTGCAGATCGCGCTGCTGAGCAAGCGCATCAGCGAGCTCACCGAGCACCTGAAGACGCACAAGCACGACCACCACAGCCGCCGCGGTCTGCTGCTGCTCGTCGGTCGCCGCCGTCGTCTGCTCAAGTACCTGCAGAGCAAGGACATCGCGCGTTACCGTTCGCTCATCGAGCGGCTCGGCCTGCGCCGATAGAGTTGTGAGGGAGCGGCGTCCGCGCCGCTCCCTCATCTCATATGGACGGGTGTCGGCGCGTCGCGCCACGGAGACGCCGTCCCAGTGAGCAAACTGAATAGCCGAGACAGTGCCCCGCGTCCGCCAGCAAGCGCGCCCCACGGCGTCGGAGGGCCGGTCCTCGGTAGTGGCCCCCGGTCATCATGGCGTAAGCCGTACGGAACCGGGCGCTTCGATCGAAGACCGGCGCTGCACCTACGGGGAGCAGGCAACAAGACGACTCAGGCACGGAACGCGTGCCTGAGTGGACGCGGGCGACCTACCAAAGGAGGTCCCCCGTGGAGGGTGTCCACAGCAGTGAAGCCGTCATCGACAACGGCTCTTTCGGTACGCGTACCATCCGGTTCGAGACCGGGCGGCTCGCGCGCCAGGCGGCGGGTTCCGCCGTCGTCTACCTGGACGACGAGACGATGGTCCTCTCCGCGACCACCGCTTCCAAGAATCCCAAGGAGAACCTCGACTTCTTCCCCCTCACGGTGGACGTCGAGGAGCGGATGTACGCCGCGGGCCGCATCCCCGGCTCGTTCTTCCGCCGTGAGGGCCGTCCCTCCGAGGACGCCATCCTCACCTGCCGCCTGATCGACCGGCCGCTGCGCCCGTCGTTCGTCAAGGGCCTGCGCAACGAGATCCAGGTCGTCGCGACGATCATGGCGCTCAACCCCGACCACCTGTACGACGTGGTCGCGATCAACGCCGCGTCCCTGTCCACCCAGCTCGCCGGGCTGCCCTTCTCCGGCCCGATCGGCGGCGTCCGCGTCGCGCTGATCGAGGGCCAGTGGGTGGCCTTCCCGACCCACTCGGAGCTGGCGAACGCCACCTTCGACATGGTGGTCGCCGGGCGCGTCCTGGAGGACGGCGACGTCGCGATCATGATGGTCGAGGCCGAGTCCACCCGTGACACGCTCAAGCTCGTCGCCGACGGCGCCGTGGCGCCGACCGAGGAGACCGTGGCCCAGGGCCTGGAGGCTTCCAAGCCGTTCATCAAGGTCCTGTGCGAGGCGCAGTCCAAGATCGCGAAGGTCGCGGCCAAGGCCACCGCCGAGTACCCGCTGTTCCTCGACTACCAGGACGACGTCCTGGAGGCCGTGACCGGCGCGGTCAAGAGCGAGCTCGCCGCGGCGCTGACCATCGCCGGCAAGCAGGAGCGCGAGACCGAGCTCGACCGCGTCAAGGCCCTGGCCCTGGAGAAGGTCGGCTCCGAGTTCGAGGGCCGTGAGAAGGAGATCAGCGCCGCGTTCCGCTCGCTGACCAAGAAGCTCATGCGCGAGCGGGTCATCTCCGAGGGCGTCCGCATCGACGGCCGCGGCGTCAAGGACATCCGGCAGCTCAACGCCGAGGTCCACGTCGTGCCCCGCGTGCACGGCTCGGCCCTGTTCGAGCGGGGCGAGACCCAGATCCTGGGCATCACCACGCTCAACATGCTCCGCATGGAGCAGATGATCGACACGCTCAACCCCGAGCGCACCAAGCGCTACATGCACAACTACAACTTCCCGCCCTACTCCACCGGTGAGACCGGCCGCGTGGGCTCGCCCAAGCGCCGCGAGATCGGCCACGGCGCGCTCGCCGAGCGGGCGCTCGTCCCGGTCCTGCCGGCCCGCGAGGAGTTCCCCTACGCGATCCGCCAGGTCTCCGAGGCGCTGGGCTCCAACGGCTCGACCTCCATGGGCTCGGTCTGCGCCTCGACCATGGCGCTGCTCGACGCGGGCGTCCCCCTCAAGGGCATCGTCGCGGGCATCGCGATGGGCCTGATCAACGAGGGCGACCAGTACGTCACGCTGACCGACATCCTCGGCGCCGAGGACGCCATGGGCGACATGGACTTCAAGGTCGCCGGCACCAAGGACGTCATCACCGCGCTCCAGCTCGACACCAAGCTCGACGGCATCCCCGCCTCGGTCCTGGCCGCCGCGCTGAAGCAGGCCAAGGGCGCCCGTCTGGCCATCATCGACGTGATGCAGGAGGCCATCGACTCCCCGGCGGAGATGAACGCGACGGCCCCGCGCATCATCACGATCAAGGTCCCGGTCGACAAGATCGGAGAGGTCATCGGCCCGAAGGGCAAGATGATCAACCAGATCCAGGACGACACCGGCGCCGAGATCACGATCGAGGACGACGGAACCATCTACATCGGCGCCACCGACGGCCCGTCCGCGGAGGCGGCCCGGTCGGCGATCAACGCCATCGCCAACCCGCACATGCCGGAGGTCGGAGAGCGCTACCTGGGCACGGTCGTCAAGATCGCCGCCTTCGGCGCCTTCATCTCCCTCATGCCGGGCAAGGACGGCCTCCTGCACGTCTCCCAGATCCGCAAGCTGCACGGCGGCAAGCGCATCGAGAACGTCGAGGACGTCATGAACGTCGGCGAGAAGGTCCAGGTGGAGATCGCCGAGATCGACTCGCGCGGCAAGCTCTCCCTGGTCCCCGTCGAGGTCATCGAGAAGGAGGCCGCGGCCAAGGCCGAGGGCGGCACTTCCGAGGAGGAGCCGGCCGCGCCCGCCGCCGCCGACGACCGTCCCCGCGAGGACCGGCCCCGCCGTACCCGCACCCGCACCAGCGGTGGCGGAAGCCGTGGGGGAGAAGACCGCAACTCGTGATGACCACCACTCTGCACCCCGGCAAGGACGGTGCCGGGGTCGTGCAGCGCACTGTCCTCCCCGGTGGGCTCCGGGTGGTGACCGAGTCCATGCCGACCGTGCGTTCCGTCGCGGTCGGCATGTGGGTCGGCATCGGATCGAGGGACGAGGCCCCCGAGCACATGGGGTCCTCGCACTTCCTTGAGCACCTGCTGTTCAAAGGCACTCCCACGCGGGACGCGCTGGAGATCTCCGCGGCGATCGAGGGCATCGGCGGTGAGATCAACGCCTTCACCGCCAAGGAGTACACCTGCTACTACGCGCGGGTCCTCGACGAGGACCTGCGGGTGGCGATCGACGTGCTCGCCGACGTGGTGACCTCCTCGCTGATCACCCCGGAGGACGTCGAGGCCGAGCGCGGCGTGATCCTGGAGGAGATCGCCATGCACGACGACGACCCCTCCGACATGGTGCACGAGCAGTTCTCCGCCGAGATGTACGGCGACACGCCCATCGGCCGGCCGATCCTCGGCACGGTCGACTCGATCAACGCCGCCAGCCGTGACCGGATCGCGGAGTACTACCGGCGCTACTACCTGCCGACGCACACCGTGGTGTCGGTGGCGGGCAACGTCAACCACGAGCAGGTCGTGGCGCTCGTCGCCGCGGCCTACGAGCGGGCCGGAGCCCTCGGCGGGGACGCCTCGCCGATCGCTCCGCGCGTCTCCGGCCCCGGCGCCGAGGCGCGTCCCGGAGTGCGGGTGGTTCACCGGCCGACCGAGCAGGCCAACCTGGTCCTCGGCACGACCGGTCTCACCCGCACCGACGAGCGCCGGTTCGCGCTCGGGGTGTTCAACGCGGCCCTGGGCGGCGGCATGTCCTCGCGGCTGTTCCAGGAGATCAGGGAGAAGAGGGGGCTGGCCTACTCCGCCTACTCCTACACCTCCTCCTACGCCGACACCGGGCAGTTCGGCATCTACGTCGGCTGCCTGCCGTCGAAGATCGACGACGTGCTGAAGATCTGCCGTGAGGAGGTCCTCCGGGTGGTCGCCGAAGGTATCACCGAGGAGGAGATCGTCCGCGGCAAGGGCCAGATGCGCGGCGGCCTCGTGCTCGGCCTGGAGGACACCGGCTCCCGGATGTCCAGGATCGGCAAGGGCGAGCTCGTCTACGACGAGCTGCTCTCGGTCGACGACGTCCTCGCCAGGATCGAGGCGGTGACCCCGGAGCAGATCTCCGAGGTCGCCCGTGACGTCCTCACCCGCCCGATGACCCTCGCGGTGATCGGCCCCTACGAGGACAAGGACTTCGGCTGGGTCGTCAACGGCTAGCCGTCCTGTCGTGAACGGCCCCGGCGTCCGCGCCGGGGCCGTTCCGCTGTCCGGGCACCGCCCGCCGTCCGCCCGGCACGGCCCGCGGGGCCCGGCGGCGGCCCGCGGGGACGTGAGGTGCGGCCCGCGGGGCCAGGGCGCGGCCGGCGGGCTTCGGCGAGGTCGGACGGTATAGCCTTGGGGCCGTGATCAGGGTTGGAGTTCTCGGCGCCCGAGGGCGCGTCGGTATCGAAGTGTGCAAGGCCGTCGAGGCGGCGGACGACCTGGAGCTGGTCGCGGCCCTCGACAAGGACGACCCGATCGAGGGTCTCACCGGCTCCGAGGTGGTGGTCGACTTCACCCACCCCGACGTGGTCATGGGCAACCTCGAATGGTGCATCTCCCACGGCATCCACCCGGTGGTCGGCACCACCGGCTTCGACGCCGGGCGCCTGGCGACCGTCAGGGGCTGGCTGGACGACAACCCCGGCGTCAACGCGCTGATCGCGCCCAACTTCGGCATCGCGGCCGTGCTCATGATGCACTTCGCCCAGCAGGCCGCCCGCTACTTCGACTCCGTCGAGATCGTCGAGCTGCACCATCCGAACAAGGCCGACGCGCCCTCCGGCACCGCCCGCCGTACGGCGGAGCTGATCGCCGAGGCGCGGCGCAAGGCCGGGGCCGGGCCGATGCCCGACGCGACCAGCGCGGCGCTGGACGGGGCACGGGGCGCGGAGGTGGAAGGCGTTCACGTGCACTCGGTACGGCTGGCCGGGCTGATCGCCCACCAGGAGGTGCTCATGGGCGGTGACGGGGAGACCCTCACCATCCGCCACGACACCATGAGCCGTTCGTCGTTCACGCCGGGCGTGCTGCTGGGCGTGCGCCGGGTCGGGGAGGTCCCGGGGCTGACCGTCGGCCTGGAGCCCCTGCTCGACCTCTAGCCGGGCGCGATCGGCGGCGCTCCGGGTCCGAGTGGAGGGGTGCGGCGATCAGGGGTAGCCTGATCGCCGCTCAATGCCGAAAAGTCCGGCATTCGTCGCCGACGGTGTCTTCCGGGTCCGCGGCGCCCCTCGCCCAACATGGAGATACAGCGTGTCAGCTCCCGCGGACGTCCTCGTCGCCGACCCTCCGCCGGCGCGGGCGGGCACGCCGAGCGGGCGCCGCCCGGAGATCGAGGGCCTGCGGGCGGTCGCCGTCCTGCTGGTGGTGATCTACCACATCTGGCCGCGACGGGTCTCCGGCGGCGTCGACGTGTTCCTCATGCTCACCGGCTTCCTCATCACCGGTTCCCTGCTGCGCACGGTGGAGCGCCGGGGCCGGGTGGAGTTCGGGGCGTTCGCCGCGCGTCTGTCGAGGCGGCTGCTGCCTCCCGCCGCGCTGGTGCTGCTCGGGGTGCTGGGCGGGACGCTGCTGTGGCTCCCGCGGACCCGGTGGTACGACACGCTGCGCGAGGTGTTCGCCTCGGCGCTGTACTACGAGAACTGGAGCCTGGCGACCTCGGCGGTCGACTACCTGGCCGCCGGCTCGGCGGCCAGCCCGGTCCAGCACTTCTGGTCGCTGGCGATCCAGGGGCAGTTCTACCTCCTGTGGCCGCCGTTGCTGGCGCTGGTGGCCGTACGCCGCCGCTGGAGCCCCCGGATGGCGTTCCTCGGCGTGATGGGCCTGGTCTTCGCGGGCTCGCTCGCGTACTCGGTGCTGCGGACGGCGGCCGACCAGCGGTGGGCCTACTTCGACACCGGGGCCAGGCTGTGGGAGCTCGCCCTCGGCGGCATGCTCGCGGTCGCGTTGCCGTACCTGCGCCCGTCGCGCGCGGTCCGCGTCGCGCTGGGCTGGATCGGCCTGGCCGCGCTGGTCTCGTGCGGCCTGCTGCTCCAGGTCTCCACGGTCTTTCCGGGCTACGCGGCCCTGTGGCCGACCGGAGCCGGCGTGATGATCATCGTTGCCGGGGTGACGGGCAGCGCTTACGGCGCCGACCGGCTGCTCACCCTGCGCCCGCTGATGTATGTGGGGAAGATCTCCTACGCGCTGTACCTGTGGCACTGGCCGATCTTCGTCTTCTACCTCGCGGAGACCGGCCGTACGGCGGCGAGCGCCAAGGGCATCGCCCTCATCCTGGCCGTCTCGTTCACGCTCGCGGCCGTCACGACGTACCTGGCCGACCGGATGACGGCCCGCGGCACGGCGCGCTCGGCCGCGCTGGGCCTGGCGTGCCTGCTGCCGGTGCTGGCCACCGCCGCCGTGTGGACCGTCCGGCTGGAGGACCAGGCGGGGGAGAAGGGCGGCATCGTCCCCGCCCCGGCCATGGCCGCCCGCGACCGCCCGCAGACCTACGCCGACGGCTGCAACCAGGTCACGCAACGCGACGAGGTGCTGATGTGCCGGTACGGCGCCGCGGACCCGAGCCGCACCATCGCGCTCGTCGGCAACTCGCACGCCGCGCACTGGTTCCCGGCGCTGCACAGGATCGCCGACGCCAACGGCTGGCAGGTGGTGAACCTGACGAAGGGGGCGTGCGCGCTCTCCACCGACCCGCAGCGCTACCAGGGCAGGGCCTATCCGTCGTGCGACAGATGGCAGAAGGAGGTCATGGCGGAGCTCGGGCGGCTCAAGCCGGACCTCCTGGTCACCACCGCGACGATCTCCAGCCCCTTCGAGCGGGGGGAGACGCTCCCGGCCGGCTACGTCCGGCGGTGGCGGCAGCTCGGCGCGATGGGCATCCACGTGCTGGCGATCCGGGACACCCCGCGGATGTCCTTCGACCCCCCGGAGTGCGTCGAGGTCAAGGGGACGGAGGCGTGCGTGGACGACGAGCGGCACAGCCTCGCCGCGGTCTCACCGGCCGCCCGGCTCCGCCGGCCACCGGCCAACGTGACGTTCGCCGACTTCAACCACCTGCTGTGTCCCGCGGAACGCTGCCGCTCGGTCATCGGCGACCTGATGGTCTACTCCGACAAGGGGCACATCACCGCCACCTTCATGCGGAGCCTGGCCCCCGCCGTGGAGAAGGAGGTCCGGCGGGCGCTCGGCTCCTGAGGCGGCCGTGCGGGCCGGCCGCCCCGGGTCGTCCCGGTGGTCCGGGAGGAACCGCTGTACCATGCGGTCTCATGACAGACACCCGATCTTCGGCGCAGGCCGGGGTCCGCTGGGCCGAGGCCGGAGAGCTGGCCGGGCTGGCGGCGGTGGAGACCGCCGCGGACGGGGTGTTCGCGGCGGTGGGCATCACCTTTCCGCCGGGCACCACGATGATCGAGGAGACCGACGACCCGTCGCGGGTCCTGGTCGCCGGGACCCCGCCGGTCGGTTTCGCGATGATCGGCTGGGTGGACGGGCTGGTCCACCTCGACCAGCTCGCCGTCCACCCCGACCACGGGCGCAGGGGCGTCGGCGGGCGGCTGCTGGAGGCGGTCTGCGACCACGCGGCCTCGGCGGGGGTGGCCGCGGTGACGCTGACGACGTTCCGCGACGTGCCCTGGAACGGGCCGTGGTATGCCCAGCGGGGCTTCGGCGTGCTCGATCCGGCCGAGTGGGGCCCGGAGCTGGCCGCGCTGGTCGCCCACGAGCGGGAGCTGGGCATCGAGCTCGCGCCCCGCGTCGTGATGCGCCGGGCCCTGTGAGAGCCGCTCCCGGGGGCGTTTCTGGTGCCGTCATGGTCTTTCCGGTATCTTTGACTCTCAGGTCGAGAGGCGCTGCAACGGGTTCAGGCCCGCCACGCTCGGCCTTGATCCTCTCTCCTTGACCTTTCCTCAAGGGCGCCTCCCATAACGGGAGGTGGTCCGGTGGATACGTCTTTGAACCACGGCGACGAGCACGGGCAGGGTGCCGTACGGCACGCACCCGGCGCCGGTGACCCCGGTGCGCCGGGGGCGCACCCGGCAGAGGCGGCTGGCAGGACACAGGCACTCCGGGAGCTTCTGGACCAGCGGATCGTGGTGCTCGACGGTGCCTGGGGAACGATGCTGCAGGGCGCCGAGCTCACCGCGGCCGACTACCGCGGGGAGCGCTTCAAGGACCACCCGCGCGATGTGACCGGTGACCCGGACCTGCTGAACCTGACGCGGCCGGATGTCGTCCTCGACGTGCACCGGCAGTACCTGGCGGCGGGCGCGGACATCACCACGACGAACACCTTCACCGCGACGAGCATCGGCCAGGCCGACTACGGGCTGGAGTCGCTGGTGCGGGAGATGAACCTGCGGGGCGCCCAGCTGGCGCGCCAGGCCGCGGACGAGGCGGGCGGGCGTTTCGTCGCCGGCTCGATCGGGCCGTTGAACGTCACGCTCTCGCTGTCCCCGCGCGTGGAGGACCCGGCGTACCGGGCGGTGTCGTTCGACGAGGTCCGCGCCGCGTACGCCGAGCAGATCCAGGCACTGGCCGACGGCGGGGTCGACCTGCTGCTGATCGAGACGATCTTCGACACGCTCAACGCGAAGGCCGCGATCGCCGCCGCCCGCGACGTCGCCCCGCACCTGCCGCTGTGGATCTCGGTGACGATCGTCGACCTGAGCGGGCGCACGCTGTCGGGGCAGACCGTCGAGGCGTTCTGGAGCTCCATCGAGCACGCCGCTCCGCTGGTGGTCGGCGTGAACTGCTCGCTGGGCGCGGAGGAGATGCGTCCGCACGTGGCCGAGCTGTCACGGCTCGCCGGCGTCTACACCGCCTCCCATCCCAACGCCGGCCTGCCGAACGCGTTCGGCGGCTATGACCAGACCCCGGACGAGACCGCGCGGCTGCTCGGCGAGTTCGCCGGCTCGGGGATGGTCAACGTCGTCGGCGGGTGCTGCGGGACGACACCCGCGCACATCGCGCGGATCGCGGCCGAGGTGTCCGCCCTCCCGCCGCGCCCGATCCCGGCACCGCCGGCGCGCACCCGGTTCAGCGGTCTGGAGCCCTTCGAGATCGGCGCCGACACCGGGTTCGTCATGATCGGGGAGCGCACCAACGTCACCGGCTCGGCGCGCTTCCGGCGCCTGGTCGAGGGAGGCGACCACCAGGGCGCCGTCGACGTCGCGCTGGAGCAGGTCCGCGGCGGAGCCAACCTGCTCGACGTCAACATGGACGCCGACCTGCTCGACAGCGAGCAGGCCATGACCACGTTCCTGAACCTGATCGCGACCGAGCCGGAGGTCGCCCGCATCCCGGTCATGATCGACAGCTCGCGGTGGAGCGTGCTGGAGGCCGGCCTCAAGTGCGTGCAGGGCAGGGGCGTCGTCAACTCGATCAGCCTCAAGGAGGGCGAGGAGCCGTTCCTGGAGCAGGCGCGGCGCATCCGGGACTACGGCGCCGGCGTGGTCGTCATGGCCTTCGACGAGCAGGGGCAGGCCGACACCGTCGAGCGCAAGGTGGCGATCTGCGCCCGCGCCTACGACCTGCTCACGCAGCGGGCCGGGTTCCCCGCCGAGGACATCGTGTTCGACCCGAACGTGCTCGCGGTCGCCACCGGGATCGCCGAGCACAACGGCTACGCGAAGGCGTTCATCGACGCGCTGCCGCTGATCAAGCAGCGGTGCCCGGGAGCGCGGACCAGCGGCGGCATCTCCAACCTGTCGTTCTCCTTCCGCGGCAACGACGTCGTGCGCGAGGCGATGCACTCGGCGTTCCTCTTCCACGCCGTGCGCGCCGGACTGGACATGGGCATCGTCAACGCGGGGCAGCTCGCGGTCTACCAGGACATCCCCGCGGACCTGCTGGAGCTCGTCGAGGACGTGATCTTCGACCGGCGGGCCGACGCCACCGACCGGCTCGTCGCGTTCGCCGAGACGGTGAGCGGGTCCGGCACCCGCCGTACCGTGGACCTGTCCTGGCGCGACGCGCCGGTGGAGCAGCGCCTGGCGTACGCGCTCGTGCAGGGCATCGTCGACTTCATCGACGCCGACACCGAGGAAGCCCGGCAGCGGGCGGCCCGCCCCCTCGACGTGATCGAGGGACCGCTCATGGACGGCATGAAGATCGTGGGCGACCTGTTCGGCGCCGGGAAGATGTTCCTGCCGCAGGTGGTCAAGAGCGCGCGGGTGATGAAGCGCTCGGTCGCCTACCTGGAGCCCTACATGGAGGCCGAGAAGGAGCAGGCGCGGCTGGAGGGGCGCGTCGACGCCGGCCGCGGTCAGGGGAAGGTGGTGCTCGCGACCGTCAAGGGCGACGTGCACGACATCGGCAAGAACATCGTGGGCGTCGTGCTCGGCTGCAACAACTACCAGGTCATCGACCTCGGGGTGATGGTCCCCGCCGCCGTCGTCCTCGACACCGCGATCGCCGAGGGCGCCGACGCCGTCGGGCTCTCGGGGCTGATCACCCCGTCGCTGGACGAGATGGTCACCGTCGCCGCGGAGATGCAGCGCCGCGGGCTGAAGCTGCCCCTGCTGATCGGCGGGGCCACGACGTCGCGCCAGCACACCGCGGTCCGCATCGCCCCCGCCTACGACGGCACCACCGTGCATGTCCTCGACGCCTCCCGCGTCGTCGGCGTGGTCTCGGACCTGCTCCACGCGGACCGGGCCGAGAAGCTGGCCGTGAGCAACCGGGCCGAGCAGGAGCGCCTGCGCGAGCAGCACGCCACCCGGGAGCGGCGTCCCCTGCTGACCCTCGCGCAGGCCCGCGCGAACCGTGAGCAGGTCCCGTTCGACGACCTGCCGGTCCCCGACTTCACCGGCCTGCGCACGGTCCAGCCGGATCTGACCACCCTCCGCGGGATGATCGACTGGCAGTTCCTCTTCCTCGCCTGGGAACTGAAGGGCAAGTATCCGGCGATCCTCGACCAGCCGGTGGCCCGCGAGCTCTACGACGACGCGAACACCCTGCTCGACCAGATCATCGCGGAGGGCCACTTCCAGGCCCGGGGCGCCTACGGCTTCTGGCCCGCCCACTCCGAGGGCGACGACATCCTGATCGACGCCGGGCCGCCGGCCGCGGGCGGCCGCGGGATTCTCCGCCTGCCGATGTTGCGCCAGCAGACGGCCAAGCCCACGGGCCGGGCCAACCGGTGTCTCGCCGACTACGTGGCCCCGGCCGGAGACCACATCGGCGGGTTCGCCGTGGCCGTCCACGGCGCCGAGGACCTCGCCACCGCCTTCGAGGCCCGGCACGACGACTACCGGGCGATCATGGTGAAAGCCCTGGCCGACCGCCTCGCCGAGGCGTTCGCCGAGCACATCCACCTCCAGGCCCGGCGCGCCTGGTACGAGCCGGACGCCGACCCCCTGATCGAGGACCTGCACGCCGAGCGCTTCCGCGGCATCCGTCCCGCGCTCGGCTACCCCGCGAGCCCGGACCACAGCCAGAAGCAGGACCTGTTCGACCTGCTCGACGCCAAGCGGCTCGACATGGCCCTGACCGAGTCCTTCGCGATGACCCCCGCCGCCAGCGTCAGCGGGCTGCTCTTCGCCCACCCGGAGTCGCGCTACTTCACCGTGGGACGCCTCGGCAGGGACCAGATCGAGGACTACGCCCTCCGGCGCGGCCTCGGCCTTCCCGAAGTCGAGCGCTGGCTCCGTCCCAACCTCGCCTACGAGCCCGGCTGAGCCCCCGTACCCGGCGGGTGAGCCCCGTCCTCGCGGGTGACCCCCGTACCCGGCGGGTGACCCCCGTACTCGCGGGGTGAGTCCTCCGTACTCGCGGGTGCCCCCGGTACTCGCGGGTGCGTCCCCCGTGCTCGGGAGGAGGCCGGCCGTCCCGCTCCCGGAGCGGGACGGCCGGCGGGGGCGGCACCCGCCTCCCGCCTCCCGCGATGCCGGTAGCATCGCTGGCGTGAGCCGGTTCCGTGATGAGTTGTGGCAGGTCGTCGAGGGCGTCTATGCCGAGATCCTGGCTCACCCGTTTCTCACCGGGCTGACCGACGGGACGTTGCCGCGCGAGGTCTTCCGATACTTCGTGGTGCAGGAGACGCACTTCCTGCCCGACTACGCGCGGGCGCTGGCGGCCTGCGGGGTGAAGGCGGCGGATCCGGCCGCGGTGCAGCGGTTCGCCGGGGACGCGGCGCGCACGGTCGAGGTGGAGCACAGTCTCCATGTGGAGCTGCTGGCCGCTTTCGGCATGGACGAGGGCGACGCGCGCGGCGAGGGCGCCGCCCCCACCACCGTCGGCTACGGCTCCTACCTGCTACGCGCCTGCCACCTGGGCACCTTTCCCGAGGCGCTGGGCGCGATCGTGCCCTGTTACTGGATCTACGCGAGGGTCGGCGAGGAGCTGCTGAAGCAGTCGTCGCCCGACCCGCTCTACGCCTGGTGGATCGAGACCTACGGCAACGAGCCCTACCAGGAGACCGTCGCCGGGGTGCTGGACCTGCTCGACGAGGTCGCCGCGACGCTGCCCGAGGCCGACCGCGCGAAGCTGTGCGAGCACGCGCTGACCACCGCGCGCTACGAGTGGCTGTTCTGGGACGCCGCGTGGCGGCGGGAGTCCTGGCCGGTCTGAGCCGCGGCTAACCTACAGATATGCGCCTGCGGGACCTGTGCCAGGCCGACCACCTGGGGTTGAAGGTGCTCAGCGGTCACGATCTGCTCGATCGCCGGGTCCGTGGCGTCGCCACCACCGACCTGATCGAGCCGGGCCGCTTCCTCAAGGCCGGCGAGCTCGTCCTCACCGAGCTGACCTGGCACGACGGTCCCGAGTCCGCCAGACGTTTCGTGGCCGCGCTGGTCGAGGCCAAGGTCGCCGCGCTCTGCTCCGGCACCGCGCTCAAGGTCCCGCCCGCCGACCTCATCGACGCCTGCGCCGACGCCGGGCTGCCCATGCTCGCGCTCGGCGTGGAGGTCTCCTTCAGCGCGCTCACCGAGTACGTGCTGCGCGCCCTGATCGACGAGTTCGGCTCCGCCCCGAGCCGGCCGTACGGCTCCCGCAGGAGGCTGGCCAGCACCCTCGTGGACGGCGGCAGCCTGAGCAAGGTCGTCACCGCGGTGGCGGGGGAGCTGGACGTGCCCTGCTGGGTGGTGTCGGCGACGGGCCGGGCCGTCGTGGGCTCGCAGCCGCTGCCCGAGGGGGCCGGTGAGCGGCTGGCGCACGCGTTCCTGTCCGCGCGGTTCCTCCCCGGTACGGCGGTGCGGGCCGACGGCACCGTGCTGTCGGTCTTCCCGGTCAGCAAGGGGGCGCCGCACCGGATCGCCAACTGGTTCCTGGCCTACGCCGGGGAGCAGGTGCGGGCGGGCGGCGAGCACGAGGACCTGATCGTGGAGCTGGCCGCGCTGGTGGCCCTGGAGCGCTCCCGGCTGGAGGCGGCGCAGCGGATCGAACGGCGGGTGCTGGACCAGCTCCTGGGGCTGCTCACCTCCGGGGACGCCAACCTGCCGGGCGTGGTCTCCCGGCTGCACACCCTGCACATCGAGACCGAGGACGGCCTGCTGGCGGTGGCGCTCGCGGTCGAGGGGACCGATCGGGCGGACGAGGTGGGCGTCGCCGTGCTCGACGAGCTGCTGCGCCCGCTGGCGCCGGGGGTCGCGACGGCGGTGGGCGGGGAGGCGGTCGCGCTGGTCCCGCTGGCGGGCAACAGCGCCGCCGAGCTGACCTCCCACATGCTGGCCGGGGCGGCCACGCTGGAGGCCGGGCTGGGCGATGCCCGGATCACGATCGGCGTCAGCAGCGTCACGACGGGACCTGCCGCGCTGAGCAGCCTGATCGAGGAGGCCAGGCACGCCCGCACGCTGGCCGAGCTGGGCGAGGGCCGGGTGTCGGCGATCACCGGTGACGACGTCAGCTCCCACCGCTCACTGATCGCCGCGATCCCGGGAGAGCTGCGTCGCTCGTTCCGGACGCGGCTGCTGGGGCGGCTGGAGGAATACGACGCCGCGCACCAGACGGAGCTGGTCGAGACGCTGGAGACGTTCCTGGAGGAGTCGGGGTCCTGGGCCGCGACCGCCGACCGGCTCCATGTCCACGTCAACACGTTGCGCTACCGGGTGAAGCGGATCGAGGAGCTGACCGGCAGGTCGCTCAACGCCCTGGACGAGCGGGTCGACTTCCTGCTGGCGCTCAGGATGCGTTAGACGATCCCCGGGGCCGGGGCCGGGGCAGGGGCCGGGGCAGGGCGGTGCGCTCCCGGCGGCTCCGGCCCGGGGCGCGCCGCCGGGGATGCGGTGTCACGGGCGGTCAGCCGGCGGCGTAGGCGTCCAGCTCGGCGAGGTAGGCGTCCTTCAGGTGGCGGGGGAGCCAGGTGATCTCGAAGGCGTTCCTCTCCAGCTGGACGAGGTCCTCCCGGGAGAGCTGGAGCGCGTCGGCGAGGGCGACCAGGTTCTCCTGGACGTAGCCGGTGAAGTAGGCCGGGTCGTCGGAGTTGACCGTGACGCGCAGGCCGAGGTCGAGCATGCGGCGGATGGCGTCGGCCTTCATCGAGTCGGTCACGTAGCCGTTGGAGATCGGGCACACGGTCAGACCCAGCCCCTTCTCGCGGATCGCCTCGACGAGCGAGGGGTCCTCCAGGGCGTTGACGCCGTGGTCGATGCGGTTGACGCCGATCTCCTCGATGGCCTGGCGGATGTGCTCGGTGGAGTTCTCCTGGTCGACGTCGCAGTGCATCGTCAGCAGGTAGCCCTCCTGCCGGGCCCGCTCGTAGACGGCCTTGAACTTGACCGGCGGGTTGCCCTTCTCGTCCGAGTCGAGGCCGACGCCGACGATCCACTCGCGGTAGGGCAGGGACTCCAGCAGCGTAGCCATGGCGTACTCCGCCTGGAAGTCGCGCAGGAAGCACATGATGAGCTGCGCCCTGATCCCGAGCTGGTTCTCCGCGTCGATCAGCGCCCGGCGCAGGCCGCGGATGACGAGGTCGAACGGCACGCCGCGTGAGGTGTGGGCCTGCGGGTCGAAGAAGATCTCCGCGTAGCGGACGTTCTGCGAGGCGGCCTTGCGCAGGTAGGCCATCGCCAGGTCGTAGAAGTCGGGCTCGGTGCGGAGCACGTCCATGCCCTCGTAGTAGATCTTCAGGAACGAGGGGAGGTCGTCGAAGGAGTAGGCCGCCCGGATCTCCTCGACGGAGGCGTAGGGCAGGTCGATGCCGTTGCGTCCGGCGAGCTCGAACTTGAGCTCCGGTTCCAGGGTGCCCTCGATGTGCAGGTGGAGCTCACACTTGGGCAGGCCCCCGATGAAATCCGTCATTGTCAGCTCCAGGAGAGAATCGGGTCGATGACCTCAAGTTTGACGCAGTCGACCAGGCCCAGGTCGGTGATGGCGTAGTCGGGGATCGCGGTGATCGACAGGAAGAACAGATACATCAGCGGGGAGGGCAGCGCGCAGCCCAGCTCGCGGGCCAGGTCGTCCAGGTGGCTCTCGGCCTCGGCCATCTCCCCGGCCGGCAGGTCGGAGACGATGCCGCCGACCGGCAGCGGCAGGAGCCGGAGGACCTCGCCGTCCACGACGACGACCTGGCCGCCGCCGGCCCGCACGACCTCGTTGACGGCCAGGGCCATGTCCGAGCGGGAGGCGCCGACGCAGATGATGTTGTTGTCGTCCGGCGCGGCGCTGGTCGCGATCGCGCCCCTGGTGATGCCGAAGCCGTTGACCAGGGCGACCGGCCTGTTGGAGGTCTTGCCGTACCGCTCGACGACCGTGATGTAGAGCGCGTCCTGCTCCACGGACGGCTCCACGATCCCGCCGGTGACCGGGAGCGTGACGTCGTGCCGCTTGCGGACGAAGACCTGCTCCGGGGACATCCTCATCGACAGCGCGGTGACCGTGGCGGCGCCCTCGGGGGCGCGGAGCACGATGTCGTCGGCGGTCAGCTCGGGGACGGGGAAGGCCCGGACCTCGCCCCGGGAGGGCGGCACGGAGGGGGTGATCATCGCGCTGTCCCTGGCGACCAGCGCGCCGCCGGCCACGACCTCGCGCACCCGGAAGTCCGTCAGGTCGTCCACGATCAGCACGTCGGCGAACCGGCCGGGGGCGATGCTGCCGACCAGGTGGTCGATCCGGTACATCTCGGCGCAGTTGACGGTGGCCATCTGGATGGCGGTCACCGGGTCCACGCCGGCCTTGACCGCCATCCGGACCAGCTTGTCCATGTGGCCCCCGGCGAGCACGTCGGCGGCGTGCACGTCGTCGGTGCAGAAGGCCACCCGGCGCGCGCCGACCTGGGAGACGACCTTGATGTTCTCCTCCAGGAAGTGGGCGACGCTCGACTCGCGCACGATGGCGTAGATGCCCCGGCGGAGCTTCTCCAGCGTCTCCTCGGCGGAGTAGGACTCGTGGTCCAGGCGGATCCCGGCCGCGGCCAGGCCGCTGATGCGGCGCGGATCCGACAGCGGGGCGCAGCCGAAGACCGGCAGCCGGTGCTTGGCGGCCAGGTCGAGCGCCTCCATGACGGCCTCGTCGCCGTGCTCGACGAACTCCTGGACGGTCTCCCAGATGCCGACGCACTCGGGCCACTCGTGCGCCCGCAGGTGCTCGGCCGGGCCGAAGGTGTGCCCGACGGTCGACTCGGGGACCGTGTAGGGGGCCTTGGCGGGCGCGCCCCACCAGACGCGCATGCCGGTCCGGGCGGCCTCGTCCAGGAAGCCCCGGACGCCGGGCAGGCCGTCCACCACGAGGATCTGGTCCAGGCCGGAGACGACGCTGGTGGTGCCGTAGGGGACGACCAGGTCGGCGAAGCTCGTCACGGAGAGCTTGCTGCACTCGATGTGCAGGTGGCCGTCGATCAGACCGGGGACGAGGTAGCCGCCTCCGGCGTCGATGACCTCCGTCTCCGGTCCCCGGGGCAGGTCCGGGCCGACGACGGCGATGCGGGTGCCGCTGATGCCGATCTCGGCGGGGTAGGTCTCGCCGGTCAGCACGTTGACGAGGGTGCCGTTGGTGATGATCGTGTCGGCGGGACGCCGTCCGTAGGCGACGTCGAGCAGGATGCGGTCGACCATTTTCGCGGTGGTGCCTTTCGGGTCGGGGCGTGCGGCTCGGGGTCAGGCGGGGACGGGGACGGGGACGGGGCGGCGGTCGAGTGCGACGTACACCAGGCCCGCCACCAGGAAGCCCGCGAAGATGCTGAAGTCGGAGCCGCCGGTGATCTCGGAGAGCGGCCCGGTGAAGGCCGTGGAGTTGATCCAGAGCGCTGCCGCGATCATGCCCGCGACCTGCGCGATGATGCCGGTCCAGCGGATGCCGCCGCTGCCGTGGTACGGTCCGCCGTCGGAGAACAGGCCCTCGGCGTCGTAGCGGCCCCTGCGCCGCAGCCAGTCGGTCAGGTAGATGCCCGCCCAGGGGGCCAGCCAGAGGATCAGCAGGCCGAGGAAGGTGTTGAGCATGGTGTTGAAGGAGTCGGAGAACACCGCCACGCAGGTGATCGCGACACAGATCACCAGGTCGAGCACGACCGCGACGGACCGGCTCAGCTTGATCCCGGAGGCCTGCAGGTTCAGGCCGGAGGAGTAGAGGTCGGTGGTGTTGACCGCGAACAGCGTGACGATCGCCAGCAGCAGGTAGGGCACCACGAACCAGGACGGCAGCGCGCCGGGCAGGCCGGAGATGGGGTCACTCGCGTCCTTGACCACGGTCGCGACGGCCGCGCCGAGCGTCATCAGCAGGATGTACGGCACGAGCCCGCCGAACATCGCGTAGCCGAAGACGGCCTTCTTGCTGGAGCTCGCCGGCAGGTAGCGCGAGTAGTCGCTGCCCAGCGGCGCCCATGACAGCCCGCCGGCCGACATCACCAGCGCCACGGCGATGGTGAACGTGGCGAAGTCGGCGCCGCCGGAGGAGGCGACCTGCACCTTCGGCCCGATGAGTACGCCCATGACGGCGAACATCGCGACGAACACCCAGGTGAAGTACTTCTGCGCCTTCATGACGGCGGCGTGCCCGATCAGCGGCAGCACGAGCTGGATCAGTGCCGCGACGACGATCACGGCGATCTTCAGCCCGGCGCTCTGGCCGGTGACGCCGGCCTGGTCGAGCAGGGCCAGCGAGGCGAAGGTGATCAGCACCATGCCGCCGGCCTCGAAGCCGACCATGTTGATCCAGCCGAAGAAGCTGAGCACCCGGGCGCCCTTGGGGCCGAACGCGGCCCGGGAGACCGCCATGGTGGAGGTGCCGACCGCCGGGCCCTGCAGGCTGGTCAGGCCGACCAGCGGGAAGGCCAGCAGGTTGCCGATGACGATGGCCAGGACGGCCTGCGGGAAGCTCAGCCCCAGGGAGACGACGACCGTGCCGTAGACCAGGGTGAAGATGCCGAGCGTGGTGCCGCTCCAGAGAAAGAGCAGATCACGCGGCCGGCCGTACCTCTCCGACGGCGAGACCAGCTCGATCCCGCGTTGCTCGACGGCCACGAAGCCTCCAACTTTGTCATGGAACATTCACGTTCAGTGAACCAAAGGGGAGGAGGTGACCGTGTTGTCGAAGAGCACGAGTCTGGGAGACGCCGCCTGTAGCCGTCTCCAAGGTGATCGTTCTGCCGGACCCGCGGGGCCGGCGCCGCGGGCGCGCGGCCGGGGTCAGAGGGCCTGCAGCGCCAGGCCGACGGTGAACAGCAGGCCGTAGACGAGCTGGAAGCGGCCGGTCTGCTGGAGCGTGGCGATCAGGGCGGGGCCGGTGGCGCCCCGCCTGACGGCCTTCACCGGGCCGATCGCGAGCGGCGTGGCGAGCACGGCCAGCGCCGCGAACGGCTGCCACGGCGTCAGGGCCACCGCGATGACCAGGGGGAGTACCAGGCAGAGGGTGTAGAGGGTGCGGGTGCGGGTGTCGCCGAGCACCACGGCCATGGTGCGCTTGCCGGCCGGGCGGTCGGTGACGATGTCGCGCAGGTTGTTGACCACCAGCATCGCGCAGGCCAGCAGGCCCACCGGGACCGAGGCCGCCAGTGCCGTCCAGGGCAGCCATTCGAGCTGCACGAATGTGGTGCCCGCCACCGCGACCAGGCCGAAGAACACGAACACCGAGATCTCGCCGAGCGCGCGGTAGCCGTAGGGCCTGGAGCCGCCGGTGTAGAACCAGGCGGCCGCGATCGACACCGCGCCGACCAGCAGCAGCCACCACGCGCCGGTGGCGACGACCAGGACCAGCCCCGCCGCCGCGGCGGCCAGGAAGCAGCCCAGGGCGGCGGCGAGGACCTCGCGAGGCGCCGCCGCCCCCGAACCGACCAGGCGCATCGGGCCGACCCGCTCGTCGTCGGTGCCGCGCACGCCGTCGCTGTAGTCGTTGGCGTAGTTCACGCCCACCTGCAGCGCGAGCGCCACGAACAGGGCGAGCAGGGCACGCCACCAGACCGCTCCGCCGTACCCGATCGCGACACCGGTGCCGACGGCGACGGGGACGACGGCGGCGGGAAGGGTGCGCGGACGGGCTCCGGCGATCCACTGGCTCGGGGTGGCCATGGTGTTGCGGGTTTCCTCTCGGACGTTTGCTGCCGCGGGAGCGGGCCGGTGACGGTGGTCCCGGCCGGTGCCCGCGGCTCTAGCTGATGTCGGTGGCCAGCCGGACCATCCGCACCGGCCGGCCCATGTTGAGGACGCGCTCGGCTCCGTCCTCGCCCCAACCGGCCGATTCCAGGAATCCGAGCGGACCGTGGTTGTCGGCGAAGACCCACGTCACGATGGTGTGGTAGCCGTCGTCACGGAGGTAGTCGACCGTCGCGTTGAGCAGGCGGCTGCCGTGTCCGCGCCGGACGTGGTCGGGATCCACCAGGAAGGTGAGCATCTCGGCCGTGGTGGTCGGGTCCAGGTCGGGATCCTCCGCCGGGGCGTGCGAGGCGAGGCCCACCACGCGCTCGGCGCCGCGCATCGCGGCGGCGGCCTCGATGCCGCCGGGACCGAGAGCGGGGAACGCGTCGGTGTCGAGGACGACCTGCTCCACCGCGACCAGCACCCGGTGCCGCGAGGACGGCGGAGTGATGATCGCCTCGTCCCACTGGCGCCGCCACATCTCCTCGGCGGCGGGACCGGTCATCTGCTCCAGCGGTCCCTCGGGAAGGAAATCCCGGTAACCGTATTTCCAGGCGCGGATCTGGGTGCTCGTCACCGCGGCGACATCATCGTGCCGAGCCGCCCGCACGCCTACGTCTGCCATCTCGGCCCGCTCCTTCTCTGCCGTCTGCCGTCGCCTCAGGAAGCACTGTCTCGCGGGTCTCGTGCCACGCGAGCGGGCATCAGGCGGGTGGATCCCCGAGACAGGCTCCTACACCGTATCGGGGAATCCGACTCAGAGATGACGCGGACCTGTCTCCGTCTGACGGCGAGCCCGATATGCCCGAGTCTTGGTGCGGTTGCCGCAGACTCTCATGGAGCACCAAGATCGTGAGCGGTTCTTGGAGGAGTCGACGAACGCCCACTGGCAGGTGCTCTCGGTGCACACCTTCAGCCTCGGCCACATCCCGTCGGCGTGCGCGCCCATCACCGCGGCCGCGATCCTGGCCAGCCCGCCGGGCACGCCGGCCGCGACCGGCTGGAGGACAGGGCCCCCGGCGGTCAGGGCGACCCGCAGGGGGAGCCCGGTGAACAGGCGGGGCAGGCCGGGCTCGCGGTCGTCGCCGTCGCGGGTGCGGCTGTCGTGGTTGGCCCGGAGCGCCGCGCGGAGGGACTCGCGGAGGTCGAGGGCCAGGGCGAGGTCGTCGTCGCCAGCGACGTCCCCGGGGCCGATCAGCTCCCGCCTGCCGAGCCACGCGGCCAGCGCGGCGGGCGTGGGGATGTCGTCGGTCCCGCCCTCGACGTCGTAGCTGTTGACGAAGTCGCACACCAGGTCGGAAGGGTTGTCCATGGTTCGATCACCTCTTCGCAACCACTGTATGCCATTAGGGGGTTGTATTCGCAGCAACACCGGCATAATGTTTTCAGTGGTGTTGATTGGAGGGGGACAATGTGGTACTGGGCCTATCTCGCCTTCCGGGAGAATCGCAGGTACGAGCCCGGCCGGAGGGGGAACCATGATCATGAGAGTGTGGCGCGGCTGGACGAGGGCGGAGGACGCCGCCGCGTATGAGAGCTATCTGCTCGACACCGGATACGTCGGCTACACCTCGACCGACGGCAACCGGGGCGTGTGCTTCACCCGCCGGGACGAGGGCGGCAGGAGCGAGTTCCTGCTGACCTCGCTGTGGGAGTCGTGGGAGGCGATCACCGCGTTCGCGGGGGAGGACCCCTCGCGGGCCGTCTTCTACGACGAGGACGACCGCTTCCTGGTCGAGCGCGACCTCACGGTGAACCACTACGAGGTCTTCGCCGCGACCTGACCCGTCAGGTGGCGTCCAGCGCCGTCGCCAGCCGCCGGACGCCCTCTGCCAGCTCCGGCAGGCGCAGGGCCGCCGAGTGGGTCAGCCGGATCCGGGGGCCCGGCGGCTCGGCCGGGTAGTAGATGCGTCCCTGGCTCACCATGACGCCCGCCCGCCGGGCCGCCTCCACCACGGTGTCCTCGTCGCGGTCGGGCGGGAGCCGTACCCACAGGTGCAGGCCGCCCCGGGGGAGGAGGTGGATCCCGGCGGCGGGCATCCGGGCGGTCAGCGCGGCGGCGAGCGCGTTCCGGCGGGTCGTCAGCTCGGTGCCCAGCCCGGCCAGGTGGCGCGACCAGGCGGGCGAGCCGACGAACTCCAGCGCCGTCTCCTGCAGCGGCCTGGCGACGAAGAACGACTCCACGACCTGGCTGGCTCTGAGCCGCCGCGCGGCCGGGCCGCGGGCGACGACTCCGGCGACCCGCATGCTGGGCGACAGGACCTTGGTGAGGGAGTTGACGTGCACGACCGTGCCGTGGGCGTCCAGTGAGATCATCGACGGCGGGACCGGCTCCGTCGCGAAATACCTGGCGTAGTCGTCCTCGATGACGAACGCCCCGGCCGCCCGGGCGATCGCGAGCACCTGCCTGCGCCGTTCGAGGGTCAGGGTCGCGCCGGTGGGGTTGTGCAGGGTCGGCTGGCAGAAGAAGACCCGCGCGCCCGTGACGGCGAAGGCCTCCGCGAGGAGCTCGGGCCGCACCCCGTCGCGGTCCATGGGCACGGCCGTCGGGCGGAGCCCGGCGGCCCGCGCGGCGGCGAGCGCACCCGGATAGGTCGGCGTCTCGACGAGGATCGGGGTGCCCGGGGCGGTGAGGGCGCGGAAGGCGTGGGTGAGGGCGGACTGCCCGCCGCTGACCACGAGGGCGTCCGAGGAGGTGACGTCGCCCCCCGCCTCCTGGGCGAACCAGCCGCGCAGCTCGGGGATGCCGCTCAGTGGCGGCAGCGCCCAGACGTCCGGGCGGCGGAGCGCGCGGATGGCGGCGGCGGACAGGGCCTTGGCGGGACGCAGGGTCGGGTTGAGGTAGCCGCCGGTGAGCGGGATGACGTCGTCCGGCGGGGGAGCGAGCAGGCCGCTCACCTCCGTGTCGTCCACCACCCGGTCGCCGAGCGCCACCGTCTGCCAGGACAGGTCCGCCGTGCCGCCGGCTCGGGTGACCGCGGGGGCCACGTAGGTCCCGCTGCCCGGCCTGGTGATCACTCGACCTTCCGCGGCAAGCCGGGCAAGTGCCCTCGACACGGTCACCGGGCTCACACCGTGGAGCCGCATCAGCTCCCGGCTTGATGGCAGCCTGTCCCCGGGGCGCAGCCGCGCCGTCTCCTCACGGATCATGGCAGCCAGACGGACGATACTGCTATCGTCATTCATGAATGGTAAGGATAGCGCTATCCTCTCAGGTCGAGTAGCGGTCGGCGCCACCCCGGCGCCCGCCGGGCGCACGGCGTCCTCCGGTACGGCGTGGCGGGGGACCCTGCTGGCCGGTCTCGGGGTGCTGTCGTTCTCCGGGTCGTTCCCGGCGACGGTCTTCGCGATGGAGGGGTTCGACCCCTATCTCGTGGCGATCGGGCGGGCCGTGATCGCGGCGGTCCCGGCGCTGGTCTTCCTGGTGGCGGCCAGAGGGCCGTTGCTGCCGCCCAGATCCCACCTCCGGTCCTATCTCGTCATCGTGGCCGGGGTGGTCTTCGGCTTCCCCGTCTTCAGCGGGCTGGCGCTCGACGCCGGGGCCAGCACCTCCCACGCCGCGGTGGTCATCGGGCTCCTCCCCGCCGCCACCGCCGCCTGTGCCGTCCTGCGCGGAGGGGAGCGGCCGAAACCGGCGTTCTGGGCGGCCTGTGCCCTCGGAGCCGTCTCGATCACGGCCTTCACCCTCAGCCGGGGCGGCGGCCACGCCACCGGAGCCGACCTGCTCCTCGTGGGGGCGCTGCTGTCGGCCGCGGTCGGCTACACCGAGGGCGGCCGGCTGGCCCGCGAGACGCCCGGCTGGAGGGTGATCTCCCACGCCCTGGTCATCGCCGCCCCGCTCACGGTCCCCGTGACGGTCGCCCTGGCGCTGACCACGGACGTGCGGCCCACCGCGACGTCGCTGGCCGGGTTCGCCTACGCGGGCCTGATCTCGATGTTCCTCGGCTTCATCCCCTGGTACGCGGGCCTGGCGGCGGGCGGGATCGCGCGCGCCGGGCAGACCCAGCTCGCCCAGCCGCTGCTGACGCTGCTCTGGGCCTGGCTCCTCCTCGACGAGCGGTTCGGCCCGCTGACCGTCGCGGCGGCGCTCGCCGTACTCGTGTGTGTCGCCATGAGCCAGCGGGCACGCTCTTGAAAGATGTGACATCCGAGCGCAGGATGTGAGCTGTATCTGTCACAAAAGGGGTGGGATCATGGCGGACCTGTCGATTCCCGAAGGCGGCTTCTGGCCCGCTCCGGAGATCCCTCAGCCGAACATCTATCCGATGGAGTGGCGGGTCGAGACCGGCAAGCTGGCGGCCATCTACGAGAAGTCCAAGCGCACGGTCTGGAACCCGGCCGACCTGCCCTGGGACGGCCTCGACCCCGGCGACTTCACCGCCGAGCAGCGGCTCGGGATCATGTACTGGTTCTCCGTACTGGCCAACTTCGACGCCTCGGGCCCGGCCGTCTTCGCCCGCGCCACCATCCAGGCGTTCGAGAAGCACGAGGAGGACCCGGTCCGCAAGTGCTTCTTCTCGATCACGCGTGACGAGATGAACCACGAGGAGTGCTGCCAGCGGACCATCGCCCGTCTCTGGCCGGGCGGGCCGCTCGACTGGACCCCCTCCACCGATCTGGAGAGGGCCGCCCACAACAACATCGGCTGGCTCTACCACAACGGCGGCCGCTACTGGACGGGCTACAGCGGCGCCGTCGGCAAATACAGCCTGCCGGTGCTGTTCACCAGCTTCATGATGGGCGAGATGGCCGCCTCCACCCTGTTCCGCGGCATGGCCACCGGCACCGATCACCCGGTGTTCAGCGAGATGTTCCACCGCATCGGCCGCGACGAGTCGCGCCATCTCCAGATCTGCATGACCATCCTGGAGAACGAGTGGCCCGGTCTCACCGACGACACCCGCTCGCTGATCACCCGCCAGCTCCGCGCCGGGTTCGTCTTCCTCTCGATGATCCTCTGGGAGCCGCCGGGCGGCTTCTGGGAGCTGCCCCCGTACTTCCTGCACAACCACCGCGTCCTGATGGACCACGCCCGCGACGCCGGGCTCGGCGTGCTCTCCTACGAGGAGCAGGCGGAGAACTGGCGGGTCGCCATGGCCCGGATCCGCGCCATCGTTGAGCGCTGGGGGATCGAGTTCCCGGCCATCCCCGAACTCGACATCGAAGGCGTCGAGGTCGACTTCCTCGACCCCGAGGACATCATCCCGGTGTTCTAGACGAGCAGGCCCGGCGTCTGAGGGCCGGTGAGCGGCCACGATCCGGCAGCCGTCCGCCTTACCTTGTCGCCCGAGCTCAGGGCCAGATCGTGTCGGCGTCCCACTTGACGATCTTTTTGAGCCGGTCGGTGGGGGGCAGTCCTGTCGCATCGGTCAGAACGGCATGCATGAAATTAGCTCCATTCAACTTGGCGCCGGTGAAGTCGGCATCCGTCAAGTCCGCAGCGGTCAGATTGGCGCCGGTCAAGTCGGCCTCGTCGAGAAAGGCGTGGGGTAGCTTGGCTATGTTGAGATTGGCGCGGGCGAGGGAGGCTCTGGTCAGTCGGGCTGAGTTCAGCTCGGCGCCGCGCAGATCGGCTTCGGACAGGTCTGCGTTCTCCAGTGACGCCAAGCGCAGATCGACTGCGACAAGGCCGGCACGTGCCAGATACGCGCCGTCCAAGACGGCGGTGTCGATTCGCGCATCCGAGAGGTCCAGCCATCCTGCTTTCGGATCGGCGGGCCGGACTCGACCCAATACTCTGAGAGCGGTTTCGACATCCTTTTCCAAGGTATCTGTCGTTCTCGGCTTACGGGCGTGTTCCAGAGTATACGTGGCGAGAACATCCACTACGGTCTGCTGGTAATCGGCCGCATCCTTGCCGATATTCCCCAGAGCATAGATGCCGCCGATGCGCACATCCATTTTATCGTCACCAAGCTGTTCGACGGCCTTGCTGAATCGATCGGTGATCTGGCCTTTTCGAGTCACGTCAAGTCCGTCACGGGCAATCTTCTGCTCCTCGCGAGCGGCGTCCAGCGACTTGGCGGTCTGAGCCAGGCTCTGCGCGGTGAAGAGCAGACTCACCAGCACGCCGATGGTCGTGGCGATCTGCAGCAGGGTGGCGATGAACTGGCGCCTGCTGTCGCGGGCCGTATTGTGCAGTTCGGCGCGGTCCTTCGCCGGGAGTGCGTCGAATTCCGCTCGTGTGAGTGCGGCGGTCGCCCGCTTTCCACGTTTCCACCGTAACCACGTCATGCCCGCATTATGCGATCAAGTACGCAGACCGGCGAGAGTATCCACTGCTCAGGTCGGGCGATGACGGCTGGGGAAGCGGCATCGAGGGTATTGGGACAGGACCCGGGGCGTCGGCGAGCAAGTTGCTTTCCGCGAGGCGTCTGATGCCGCAAGCCGGGAAAGCGCTCCAGGCCTGCTCCATATGGCCCGGATCCGCGCCATCGTTGAGCGCTGGGGGATCGAGTTCCCGGCCGTCCCCGGACTCGACATCGAAGGCCTCGAGGTCGACTTCCTCGACCCCGAGGACATCATCCCGGTGTTCCGAGTCCCCTGGCGGGAAGATCGAAATGCTTTCCGACCCGGGAGAAGATGGCGGATGCTGTCGTTCGCTGCCGGGGGCTGCCGCGTGACGGCGACGCATCGGTGACGCGCATCCCTGAGTCACGAGACCAACGATCACCCGCACCGGCGGCCGGCGCTCCGGCGACGCGTGCGATCCCGTAACCGGGCTGACGTACGAGAGCCATGCCCCTTCCCCGGGCCGGGGCACTCTCGCGTCTCGGGCTGCCGGGCCCCGGCGCCGTCAGGGGAGAAGTAGCTGTGAGTGATCGGCCCTCCCCCTGCTTGACCGGAGGCCCAGGGCGCTGTCTGACTGGAGGCCCGGGCCGCGTCGCGGCTGTGCGGCGGCCGTCCAAGAAGGCTGGCACTCCATTTGGTTACTCTCTGTGATTATTCGCTACTTCTGGTGGATAAAAGGGAGATGGGTGCGCTCCGTGCGAGGGCGGCCCAGACAAGGAGCACGACATGAAGGCAGTCAAGCGAGCACTCAAGGTCGGCCTGTGCACTCTGGCCGTCGGCGGGACGCTGCTGGCTTCGGTCCCCGCCGCCTCGGCGGCGGAATGGCACTGGCAGGGCCGCTACCCCGACTGGGTGACCTGTCAGGCAAACACCGTCTTCCGATTCGGCGGCTGGCCGGCGGACCGGGTGAAATGCGAGATCGACGGAACCTGGCATCCATTCCAGACCTACAGCCTCTACACCTACTCCTGAGCTACCGCGCGGGGCGGGCGCCAGGACCGACAGGCCCGGTATCCGCCCCGTGCCGGAATCGCCGACCGCCACCCGACGGCAACCGCCGGAGCCGCTCTGCGCCTGGTCGCGCGGGCCCGAGCGGAGGGCCCGCCGGTCGGCCGGTCCGGCGATGAACGGTCCCGTGCCGGGTGTCGTGACGGTCGGACCGTTCTCGCGGGACTTGGCGGTTGCCGGGTGTCGTGACGGTTGGACCGTTCTCGCGGGACTTGGCGGTTGCCGGGTGTCGTGACGGTTGGACCGTTCTCGCGGGACTTGGCGGTTGCCGGGTGTCGTGACGGTCAGACCGTCTTCGCGCGACTTGGCGGTCACCTTGTGGATCGTGACCCGGGCGACGTCGGACTCCGCCTCAAGAGGGCATGGAAGGGGCGGCTGGAGGGCTCCGGGCGCACCGGTGACGCACGAGCAGTGGACAGAGCCAATAGGCAGGGTGCTGGCATGGGAAAACGTGAATTCTCCGAACACATCGTCCCGGTCTTCTGACCCCGGCGGGAAGACCGGGAAGCGCTCCGGGCCTGCTCCATGACCCACTCCGACGCCGAACCGCCTCCGCCACCCGCGCGCGGGGCCGGCTCCGACGCCTCGCCGGCGGGAGGCGACCCGCGGCGGTGGAGCTACGTCGTCCTGGTCTTCCTGACCCTGGGAGCGGGCGCGATGGACGCGGTCGCGTTCCTGGCCCTCGGAGGCGTCTTCACCGCCAACATGACCGGCAACCTGATCCTCGTCGCGCTCGTCGGCGGTGAGAACTGGCAGATCCGGGTGATACGTTCCGGCCTCGCGTGCGTGATCTTCTCCATCGGGGTCTTCGTCGGTTTCAAGGTGCCCGACCGCGGCCGGGCGAACGAGTCGTGGCCCTCGGCCGCCACCCGCCTGCTCTGGATCTGCCTCGCCCTCCACGTCGCGTTCCTCGCCGGCTGGATACTCTGCGACGCCGCCCCCGGGCCGACCCCGACGCTCCTGCTGATCGCCGTGGCGTCCTGCGCCATGGGCCTGCAGGTCGCGGCGGCCCGGCGCGTCGACGTCGCCGGCATCACGACCACCTTCGTCACCGGCACCCTCGCCGCGCTGCTGCAGTCGCTGGCGTCGCGCAGGACCGCCGACACCGCCCGCCGCGCGGTCATCGTCCTGGCTCTCGCCGCCGGCGCGCTCTGCGCGTCGCTGGTGCTGCACCTCGCACCGCTCTGGGCGGGCGCGGTGCCGCTGCTGTTCACGATCCTCGCGCCCGCCACCGTCGTGACCCGCCTGCGCCCGCGGGGGCCGCGGCGCTCACGGCGCCCGCGCACCGGTACGGGTGGGTGATCCGGGTCCCGGTCGCGGGGAGGCCGGCGGCGGCGCTGGGGACCGGTGGGCGGGCGGCCGGCCGATGGCGGTGCCAGGGGCCGGTGGGCGGGCGGTCAGCCGATGGCGGCGCCGAGAGCCGGCAGGTAGCCCGAGGACTGCCCGCGCCTGTTCGGGTGGTAGGACTGCCAGGTGTTCGACGGCATGATGCGGGTGACCCACTCCCGCTGGACCCCGCCGGGAGCGCACACCCCGTGCCCGGCGAAGGCGTCGCGCACGTCGACGTAGCGGAAGCCGGCGTTCTCGGCCTGCTCCCGGATGACCGTGTTGATGTGGTCGGCGAGCAGGTTCATTCGCTTGCGCATCCACTCGGCGACGTCGCAGCCGGACGGGTGGCCCGCCTCGAACAGGTGCGGGTAGCCGACGACCAGGACCTCCGCCGCCGGGGCGGCGGCGCGGATGGCGCCGTAGGTCCAGGCGAGCTTGCCGGGCAGCCTCTGGTCGACGAAGCGCCCGGCGTCGTCGAGGACGCGGTTGCAGTCCTCAGCCTCGCCGCCGACCACGACGCAGTTGACGACGGCCGCCTCGAAGCCGGCGTCGTTTCCGCCGATCGTGACGGTGACCAGGGTGGTGTCGCCGTCCAGGGCGTCGGGCACCTGCCGCTCCACCACGTCGTCGGTCACCGCCCCGCCGCACGCCTCGTACCTGAAACTGTCGGGACGGCTGGCGCGGGCCCACAGGATCGGGTGGGAGTTGGCGCTGCGCCGGCACAGCCCGCTGTCGGGGTCGTAGTCCCCGGCGCCGGAGCCGGAGGCGAAGGAGTCTCCCAGGGCCGCGTAGTGCACCTGCATCGCGGCGGGCCGGATGGTGACCGGGGCGGTGCCGGTGCCGAAGGTGACCAGCGGGACGGTGACGAGGGTTGCGAGAAGTTGGTGGCGCACGGTCTCTCCTGTGACTGGCGTGATCGAACATGACAATTAGCAATGTATTCGTCACCTTGTGTGGCGTCGCCCGGACGCGCGGGCGGGCCCGTGAGTCCGCGTTCCGGCAGGGCGCCGCTTCGCGCGGAGGCTCTCTGAAGTTTGACAGCATGCTGTCCATATGACAGTCTGCTGTCATGAGTGAAGAGATCGTGCACGTGGCCGTCTACGACGCCCTCGCCGACTGGGAGGTGGGCTACGCCATCGCCCACATCCGCGGCGAGATGGCCCAGCGCGTGCCCGGCCGCTACGAAGTGAAGACGGTGGGCGAGAGCCACGAGCCGGTGACCACGGCCGGTGGGATGCGCATCCTCCCGGACCTGACGCTGGCCGGACTGGACCCCGCCGGCAGCGCGATGCTGATCCTGCCGGGTGCCTCCACCTGGGAGGGCGGCAACCAGGCGTTCGGCCGCAAGGCCCGCGAGTTCCTCGACGCGGGCGTCCCGGTCGCGGCGATCTGCGGCGCCACCGCCGGGCTGGCCAGGGAGGGTCTGCTCGATGACCGCGACCACACCGGCAGCGCCCCCGAGTCCCTCCGCGCGACCGGGTACGGCGGAGCCGCGCGGTACCGGGAGGCCCCGGCGGTCACCGACGGAGATCTGATCACCGCCGGTCCGGCCGCACCGGTGGAGTTCGCTCGCGAGGTGCTGGACAGGCTCGGCGTGTACGAGCCCCGGGTGCTCGACGCGTGGTACCGGCTGTTCGGCGAGCAGGACGCGAGCGCGTTCGCCGTGCTGGCGGCGGCGGGCCCGCGATGAGCGCCCGGGAACGGCGGGCGGAGCCGGCCGCGCTGATGGCCGGGACGGCGCTGGCCGTGTTCCGCCTCAACGGGCAGTTCCTGGAGGTGGCGGAGAGCCTGGCCCGGCCGGTGGGCCTGACCGCCGCCTGGTGGCAGGTGCTCGGCGCGGTGCTCGACGAGCCGCTACCGGTCGCCGGGATCGCCCGGGCGATGGGCATCACCCGCCAGAGCGTCCAGCGGATCGCCGATCTGCTCGTCGAGAAGGGCCTTGCCGAATACCTGCCCAACCCGGCCCACAGCAGGGCTAAACTGCTGCGGCCCACCGAGGACGGGCGGGCCGCCGTACGGCGCATCGCCCCCGGCCAACGCGCACTCGCCGGCCGCCTCGCTGAGCATCTGGGGCTCGACGAGTTCCAGCGTGCGCGGGAGGCGCTGGAGACGCTGTCACGGGCCCTGGAGGCCATCGACGCCGCCGGCTGACGCCGGTGGCACGAGGAGCGTTCCCGTGACGGGCGCACCCCGGATCCGGCCGTTCCGGATCGACACCCCGCAGGCCCGGCTCGACGACCTGGGCCCCGGTCCCGGTGACACCTTCCGTCCATGCGGAAACGGTCTGTAAGCGTCGTACCCGGCTTCCGCGGCGGGACCGCCGGGGGAGCTGTTCCTCGACCGGCGACTCGCCCCACAATGGGGGGCCGGAGCACCAGCCTCCGGTCCCGCCGGTCACGAAGTAACCGGGACGGGAGCTGTTCGGTGGCACAGGGAGGACATGTCGTGGGTGGAAGTCTCGCGGTGGGAGACGTGGTCGAGGATTTCGAGCTTCTCGACGAGACCGGGACGCCACGGCGGCTCAGCGACCTCGTTGCGACGGGGCCGGTGGTGCTGTTCTTCTACCCGGCCGCCATGACGTCCGGATGCACGGCGGAGAGCTGCCACTTCCGGGACCTGGCGGAGGAGTTCGCCGCCGTGGGGGCGACCAGGGTCGGGATCAGCCGTGACACGGTCGACCGCCAGCGGCGGTTCGCCGATACCCACAACCTGGGCTTCCCTCTGCTGTCGGATCCGGACGGCGCCGTCGCCCGGCAGCTCGGCGCCCGGCGCAACATCGCGGTAGGGCCCTTCCTCACCCGCCGGATGACCTTCGTCATCGACGTGGACCGCCGCCTCCTTGAGGTGATCCACAGCGAGACGAGCATGCAGGCCCATGCCGATCGGGCCCTGGAAGTCTTGCGGTCGCGGACCGGAGCGTGACCGGACAGGGGGAGTGGCGTCTTTTCGCGTAGAGGTCCCGGGACGGCCCGCGGCGTAGCCGTGCCCTTGTGCCGGAGACGCTGACGTGCGCGGCGCCCGGCCTCCGGCGAAAGCTCCGTCAGGCCGGCGTCCGGGGACCTGCTCCGGGGATCGACCCTTTAGTCTCCAAGACATGGCGACCCTTCCAGACCGGGATCCGCGGGAAATACGAGCCGCTGACGGCGACCGCGACCAGACTGCCGCAATCCTCCGCAACGCAGTCGGCGACGGCCGGCTGACCATGGACGAGTTCGAGGAAAGGCTGGCGGCGGTCTACACCGCCAAGACCTACGCCGACCTGGAACTGCTCACCGGCGACCTGCCGGACATCTCCCAGTCGACGGCCACGCCGAGCTATATCGGTCATGACCCGGACGCGCCGACCAGCGGCGTCGCCGTCGGGATCATGAGTGGCTTCAAGCGCGCCGGCCGCTGGCGGGCTCCCCGGAACTTCACCGCCCTGGCCTTCTGGGGCGGAGGCAAGATCGACCTGCGTGAGGCGGTGTTCACCGGGCGGGAGATGAAGATCCGGGCGTTCGCCGTCATGGGGGGTGTCGAGGTCGTCGTGCCCGACGACGCCGAGGTGTTCGTCACCGGGCTCGGCCTCATGGGCGGGTTCGGCCATGAGGCGAGCGGGGTCGGCAGGCCCGGCGCGCCCCGGATCGTGGTGACGGGGTTCGCCTTCTGGGGCGGGGTCGAGGTCAAGCGCAAGGCCCGCAAGAAGAGGAGCAGGTAGCGAGCGGCCCGCCGCCGCGGGCCTTCTCCGCGTGCCGTGGGATGATGCGCGGGCGGATCACACCACCTGGCCCCTGGAAGTGGACGGCGAGGACCTCGCCTCGGTGACCTTCGGCGTCCGCTCCGATCCCGGGGACGGATAGCGCTTGTGTCCGCCGATCTCCGTGATGACAGCCGGGACCCGGTGGCTCGCTCTCACCCGCATGCGACATGCATGCTTCGACGGCTCCGGCGAAGAGCGGCAGAAGTCGCTCTGTCCGGTTAAGAGGCTGTTCCCTGTGTGCCTGGCCAGTCTTCGGGTTGTGACACGTAGGTGCCGCGATGGGGCACGGTGAAAACCCAGCCCTGATCGCGCAGGAACGCGACCGAGTTTCGGACGGTGACCTTGGCGACGCCGTACTGCTCCATGAGCATCTTCTCGCTGGGAATCGCGCGATTCGGTTGGAATTCGCCCTTGCGGATCCGTTCGGCGATTTCGTGGGAGATCTGCTGGTAGAGGGGCGTCTTGCGAGGAGCCCGCGGGATGTCCGGATCGCCGACAAAAGTGCCTTCGCCCTGGACGGTGTAGACGAGGCCTTGCTCGCGGAGCTCTCGTGCGACTCGGCGCGCGGTGGCGCGAGCGATGCCGTACTCGCTCTCCAGTTCAGTTTCGCTGGGCATGGCCTCGCCGGACGTGATGTCGCCGCTGGTGATTCGTTCCCGAATCACCTCGGCTATCTGCTTATAGACCGGTATGGGTCCGTCGCGATCAAGCACAGATGAACACTAGACCAATGCAAACGTATACCCACAAACCAGACACTCAAAGAGACGATGCTGTACGAGTTAGTAGACCGGGATGGACGACCCGACTTATAGTCACTGGGTGGTCGAGAGGGAGATGGTGCTGGAAGTGGTGGTTGGGGTGTCGGGGGAGCGGCATCACGGGCATCACGTGGCGCCGTTGCAGGCGGCGCATGAGGCGATCGACTGGCGGCCCGAGGTGCCGAGGGGGGATCGGGTGAGGGTGAAGGAGCACACCTGTGACTGCCGGGCGACCTTCTACGAGCTGTGCCGGGCGGGTGGGTTGATGTTCATACGGCGGACGCATCGGCTGAGAGGCGTGGTGGCCGTGCACGAGTCGCCATGGGCGCTCTCCAAGGAGGTGGAGGCGTTGTGGCTCCGCCTGCTGATCGGTAGCGCGCGTTGACCACCCGGCAAGCACGTCCGGTGGCGGGGCGAGTGCCCTTCCGCCCGAGTAGTCCATAAGCTCCCTGCCTCTCCGATGGGCCATGACGGTCGGGGAGGCAGGGCAGTGGTCCCGCATCCGTTGGAGGGCGGATGCGGGACCACTATCCAAGATCCCGGCGGGCATCTCTTCCCCACCGCCCGCCGGGTCTCGCTCCCGGCGGGCCATCCCATGAATCCGCCCGCCGGGAGCAGGCGGTGGTCCCGTGCCAACCGGGTGGCGCGGGACCACCGGCAAGAGAGCCCCTGTCGAGCGGGCCGCCGCCAGGCGAGTCACGGTCAAATGGCTTACCGCCGGGAGCCGCCGCCGAGTGAGCCGGTGTCGGCGATGCGGCGCCAGGTGGAGGCCGCCTCAGGCGGCGATGCGGCGCCAGGCGGAGGCCGCCTCAGGCGGCGATGCGGCGCCAGGCGGTGTCGGTGACGATCACGTGGTCGAGGAGGCGGAGGCCGACGGTCTCGGCGGCCTCGCTGAGTCGGGCGGTGACCTCCAGGTCGGCCGGGCTGGGGTCGAGGGAGCCGCTGGGGTGGTTATGGGCCAGGCCGAAGGAGGAGCCGCCGGAGGTGAGGACGGTGGTGATGATCTCCCGGACGGGAGCCGGGGCATGGTCGCTGCCGCCCTCGCTGACGATCGTCTTGCGGGTCACCGCGCCGCCCGGGTCGCAGACCACCACGACCACGCGTTCGTGACTGAGGCCGCGCAGGAGTGGGGAGGCGACGGCGGCCAGGTCTCCCGAGCAGGTGATCCGGCGGCGCTCCGGCTCCGACTGCGCCTGCCGTACGAGGTGGAAGGCGGCGATGACCCGGGCGGCCTTGGCCGGGCCGATGCCGGGGACCGACATCAGGCGGTGGGCGTCGGAGCGGGCCAGCCCGCGCAGGTCGCCGCAGTGGGCGATCAGGTGGGAGGCGAGCTCGACCGCGTTGGTGCCCCGGCTCCCCGAGCCGATCAGCAGGGCGAGCAGCTCCCGGTCGGCCAGGGCGGTCGCGCCACTCGACAGGAGCCGCTCGCGCGGCTGGTCGTTGGGGGGCATGTCCTTGACGCGCAATCGGCACCTCCGGCTCGGGAAACCAGGTCGGTTCTACCAGGGGGCACCGACAGTCCGGCCTCGGACAGCCGGATGCCCCCGGGGGCGAACGGCACCCCGCCTTCGTGGCCGGCCGACATGGTTTCGACGCTCACCTCGGCTGTCGCGGTCACCGCCGGACCGTGCCCGGTTGTGATGCGCGTCACAATCCAGGCTGGCGAGAACCAGTGGCGGCCCCGTCGGCTACCTACCGGACAGATCCGGTACGACAAGGGATCACCACAGTCGCGCGGGTCGAAAGCCCGCCGTGAAGGAGTCGCCATGAGCAAGAAGATGATCGCTGTGCTCCTCGGAGCGAGCTTGACCGCCGGGGTGCTCGGGCTGGGCGCCGGCGGTGCGTTCGCCGGTGACAAGGCCGGCGCGACCGGCACGCCCGGAACGACCGGCGCGATCACAACCGAGGCGGCTGCGCCGCGGCCGCCGAAGGGCGCCAGGGCGGTCGTCCAGGTCAGCCCCAACCCCACCGTCAAGCGAGGCGAAGAGGTGACGATCACCGGCCACTGCGGCGGAGGTAAGAAGCTCAACGCCGTGCTCAGCGGATTCAGCGGCAGGCCGGTGTTGAAGAACATCCGCATCATCGACGACAACCCGGACGGATTCGTGGCGAAGGCGACCCTCTCCCGTGAGATCGGCAACGGCGTCGGTCCCGTTTTCGTCGACTGCGGCGGCGAGGCGGGCGTGACCCTCCTGGTCACCCACGTCTGATCCGAGCCTTCCTTCACGGGCTCGTTAGTGCCGCGTTAGTGCCGTGTTCCTGAATGGCCTCCCGCGTAGCTGGTGAGGCCTTCGCGAACCGGAGTCTCGCTCGTTCGTGAGCGCTACCACGCGGCGTGATCGCACCAGCTCGAGCCGTACCAGGTGTCCGCGGTGTCACCGTCCGACCCGCCGTCATTGTCGGCATACCACTCCCACAGCCACCACCCCGTGGAGTACCACTGGTAGCTTCCGACGTAGTGTTTACCGGTGTTGTGGGAGTGACCGAGCGCCTGCTGCTTGGGGTCTCCGCCGGGGCTGGCGTTGATGTAGATCGTGTTCACCATGCACCGGACGTCCGCGTGCGCCGCTGTGGTCCCGCCCGTGACGACCATGGCCCCTGCCAGGGAAACGGCCGCGGCGCCGAGGGCACCCCATCGCTGGAGATTTCTTTTCATTCCCTGCCCTGTACTGAGAATCCTTTGGAATTTACGGCGTCGGACCCGTTCGGCGGATCCGACGTGCTCAGTATGTTTGCGGCCGATCATGGGAGTCGTTAGCAGAGCGCGCAGTGTTCCTTGTCAGCGGGCGCACACACGGCGACTCGCAACCGTCCGGTCACCGTCTCACAGTCACCGTGCGGCGAATCGGGGGTGTACCCCTCAGCCGTTTCGCGGCCGGTCATCGCGGGTGGAGGGCTGTGGAGGGTTATGGCCGTAGGCAGCGGCGGTGACGGTCGCGGTGGGCACGGAGCCGACCCGCCTCTTACGCCACCGGCTTGTGTGCCGCCTTTGACGAACGCAGTATTGGCAGGCCCGATGGTCCCAAGGCTCCGGCGAGTCATGGAGCGGTCCGCCGGTGACCGTCCTCGTCGGCGCGGCTGCCGGGGCCGGACAAGACGGGGGCCGTGCGGTCGGAGACGTGCCCGTCACGCCGGCGGGGAGGCCTCGGCCGGGGCCAGTGCCCGGTCCAGGGCGTCGAAGGAACGGTTCAGCAGGGCGATGTGGTCGTCTATGACGTCATCGAAGCGTTCGCCGGCGAGGATCCGCCGGGCGGTGATGATGTAGGTCGTGCGGTAGGCCGAGACGGCCAGCCCCGCCGCCACCCGGGGCCACGGATCGCCGGGACCGGCCCTCGAGGCCTCGGCGAACAGCACGCCGAGCAGGTTCTCCAGCCCGTCCACCAGCTCCCTGGCCCGTGCCTGCAGCGACGGGGAGTCCAGGATGACCTGCCAGAAGAACTGGTAGCCGTCGCCGATCCCCCCGAGGGGGTGACGCCGCTCCAGGAGGTCCAGCAGCAGACGGCGCAGCGCGGCCGGCGGCTCCTCGCCCTCGGGGCGTTCCCGGACCGCCTGGGTGATCAGCTCGGCGGCCTCGGGGAACCGGTCGAGGAAGAGGTCCTCCTTCCGGGGGAAGTAGTTGAAGACCGTCTTCGTCGAGACGCCGGCCGCCTCGGCCACCTCGGCCACCGTGACGTTGTCGAACCCGTGCCTCATGAAGAGGCCTGAGGCCACATCTGAGATCAGTTTGCGGGTCTGCAGCTTCTTCCGCTCGCGGAGTCCAGGCTCGTTGCTCACAAAATTACTATAGTTGATAAAAATTTATAGCTGGAGTAAATTTTTAGTGACAGTAGATATTTCATCAGGGGGTGTGGCATGTCGTACGACGTCGACGTGATCGTGGCCGGGGGCGGTCCCGTGGGGTTGATGCTGGCCTGCGAGCTGCGGCTCGGTGGCGCCTCGGTCGTGGTGCTGGAACGGCTGACCGAGGTGGACCCCACCATCAAGGCCGGGTCGCTGAACACGCCCAGCGTGGAGGCGCTCTACCGGCGCGGCCTGCTGCCCGGCCTTCAGAAGGCCCAGGAGGAGAACCTGGAGCGGTTCGCCGCGTTCATGCGGCAGCGGCTCCCGGAGGGGGAGCCCGCCAAGGCGCCGCCGAGGTTCGCCGGTCACTTCGCGGGGATCACGCTCAGTGCCGACCGGCTCGACCCGTCCGACCCCGACCTGAACGGACACGGCCCCGCCGATCTGGTCGGCATGGTCGGTCAGCAGCAGCTTGAGGTCCTCCTCGCCGAGCGCGCCGCCGATCTGGGAGTCGACGTGCGCCGGGGCGTGGAGCTGACCGGTTTCGAGGCCGACGGCGACGGGGTGACCGTCGCGACGGGCGAGGGGCCGCTCCGGGGGCGCTGGCTGGTCGGCTGCGACGGGGGCAGGAGCGCGGTCCGCAAGCTCGCCGGCTTCGACTTCCCCGGCACCGGCCCGGAGATCACCGCCCATCAGGCCATGGTGGAGATGGAGGGCGCCGAGGCGCTGGGGGCGGGCTGGCACGCCACCCCCACCGGCGTCTACGCGCACGGCCCGATGCCCGGCCGCATCCTCACTGTGGAGTTCGGTGGTACCCCCGTCGGCCGGGACACCCCCGTCACCGCCGACGAACTGCAGGCGTCGATCAGGAACGTCAGCGGGGCCGACGTCGTCGTGACCGGCGTCAAGACCGCGACCCGGTTCACCGACAACGCCCGCCAGGCGACCACCTACCGGCTCGGGCGGGTGCTGCTGGCCGGTGACGCCGCCCACGTCCACTCGCCCTTCGGCGGACAGGGCCTGAACCTCGGTCTCGGGGACGCGGTGAACCTCGGCTGGAAGCTCGCCGCCACCGTGCGGGGGTGGGCGCCGGAAGGGCTGCTGGACACCTACACCGCCGAACGCCACCCGATCGGCGCCTGGGTGCTGGACTGGACGCGCGCCCAGATCGCGCTGATGCGCCCCGACCCCCACGCCAGAGCGCTGCGCGAGGTGGTGACCCAGCTGACGGAGACCGTCGCCGGGACCACCCACTTCGTCAAGAAGATCTCCGGGGTCTGGCAGCACTACGACCTTCCCGGCGACCACCCGCTGGTCGGCGGCAGCGCGCCGGATCTCGAACTGGCCGACGGGTCCAGGCTCGCCGACCACCTGCACGGGGGCGGGGCGCTGCTGCTGGACCCGGCCGGAGAGCTACGGGTCCTGGTGTCCGGCTACGACGACCGGTTGAGGGTGGTCGCCGAGCCCGTCCCCGGACGGGCCGGGCTGGCGGGACTGCTCGTGCGGCCCGACGGCGTCGTCGCCTGGGCCGCCGACACCGGCCAGGTGGACCCCGGCGCGCTGGAGGCGGCCCTGTCCGCATGGCTCGGCGCGCCCGCCGTGGCGGGCGCCGGTGCGCGAGCGGCGCGGGCGTCGGCCTGAGCGTCTCCCGGAGACTGCGAAGAAGCCGGTCCGGGCCCCGGGACCGGGGCCCGTCCGGGCCGTTCAGGGTTGCAGGGAGTGGGCGTAGACCAGGCGGAAGCGGTCGCCGGGGATGACGATGTCGCTGGTCTCGACCGGGCGGTCGCCGGCCCAGTGGGTGCGCTCCACATGCAGGACGTGGACGCCCGCGGGGAGGGCGAGGGTGTCGCTCTCGGCGGGCTGGGGGACGCGGGTGTAGACCTGCTCCACTATTTCGGTGACCTTGACGCCGAGGGCGGACAGCCGGGCGACCAGGCCGCGGGGGCTCTCCTCGGTCGGAGACTCGCCGAACTCGGCGGGCTCGTAGGAGGTGGCGAGCTGGACCGGCCTGCCGTCGCCCCGGAAGACGTAGTGGGTGCGGGTCACCGGAGCGGAGTCGTCCAGGCGCAGGCGCTGGGCGATGTCCGGGGTGGCCTCGGCGGGCTCGGTCCGCCAGTCCCAGGTGGCGCGGGTGCCCTGCGACTGGACGTCGGCGCCGAAGGGGGCGTGGTGGTCGTGGAAGCGCCAGCGGTGCAGGGGGAGCAGCACGGGGCGGTCGCGGACGTAGTGGCCCGAGCCGACGCGGCCGACGATCAGGCCCTCGGCGGCGAGCACCCGCAGCGCGTGGCGGGCCGCGGTCTCGCCCACGCCGTACTTGCGGGTGAGCTGGGCGCGGGAGGGGATCGACGCGCCGGGGGGAAGGGTGCCGTCGACGATCTGGCGGCGGATATCGGCGACGACGCGCAGGTAGACAGGATCGGAGGTTGCCACGTGTCCATCCCTGGGTTCGACAGGCGTCGTCCCATCCTGTCGTATTCGATGGACAACTCAGGGTAATGGCAGCAATTTGGAGCTCCAACTTTGGGCCGCGCTGAAAAGTGGCTGAAAATATCTCAGAGACCGTGTAACGCCCGCGTAAGCGCCCGCGATTCAACGGTAGAGGCCGCCGATGTGTGTACCCCCGAGCACATATCGGCGGCTTCTTTCATGTCCGGAAAATGATGATCATCTTAAAATGGACATAAATCCCCTTACTTCTTTTTTGCTCACATATGGAACATTTGTTGATCTCTGCCGCCCGGATGGCGGCCGCACCCGCCCGGAGGCGGTCCGGCGCCGCCGGGAGACGTGGCGTATCCGCCTTTAGGGCATGGATCGGGAGGTCTCAGGGGTGTTTTCACCCTTCGGTCCGAAGGTGTACCGAGGCTAGGCGGGGTGGCGGGGTCCACCGTTTGGGTGGATCCGGGTACCGTTCGGTCTATGGCAGCGCCAACTGGAACCTCCGACGCACCCTTCGGTCGCATGCTGACCGCCATGGTCACGCCGTTCACCGATGGCGGCGCGGTCGACTACGAGGGGGCGCAGCGCCTTGCCACCTACCTGGTGGACGAGCAGCGCAACGACGGCCTCGTCGTGAGCGGCACGACGGGTGAGTCCCCGACCACCTCCGACGACGAGAAGGAGCGCCTCCTGCGCGCCGTCGTCGAGGCGGTCGGCGACCGCGCCGCCGTCGTGGCCGGAGCGGGCAGCAACGACACCCACCACAGCGTCGGGCTGGCCCGCGCCGCCGAGCGCGCGGGGGCCCACGGCCTCCTGCTGGTGACGCCGTACTACAGCAAGCCACCGCAGGAGGGGCTCTACCGCCACTTCACCGCCGTCGCCGACGCCACCGGCCTGCCGGTCATGCTCTACGACATTCCCGGCCGCAGCGGCGTGCCGATCCAGACCGCCACCCTCGTACGGCTCGCCCGCCACGAGCGGATCGTCGCGGTGAAGGACGCCAAGGCCGACCTGTTCGCCGGGTCGCAGATCATGGCGGGCACCGACCTGGCGTTCTACTCCGGTGACGACATGCTCAACCTGCCGTGGCTCTCGGTCGGGGCCGCCGGGTGCGTCAGCGTCGTCGGGCACGTCGTCGGCGCGGAGATCGCCGCGATGATCGGGCTGTACCGCTCGGGTGACGTCTCGGGCGCGCTCGCCGTCCACCGCAGGCTGCTCCCGGTGATCTCCGGGATCATGACGCAGGCCGGCGGCGCGATCATGGCGAAGGCGGCGCTGACCCTGGTGGGGCGATCCGCGGGACCGGCGCGACTGCCACTGGTGGAGGCCACCGAAGAGCAGGTCGCACGGCTGAGAGAAGACTTGATCGCGGGCGGCGTGAAGCTGTCCGACGGAGTTGTTTCATGAGAAGGAACGTCGCGACCGGTATCGGTCGCAGTGGGGAGGAACGGGAGTTTGAACAACAGAGGAAACAACGGTCCGTTGGAGACCGGAGTGCTCGGCGAGGGAGCAGTCCTGCCGTCCGGGGGATCAGCCCACGCTTGTGAGACCTGTAAGAGAGGTGTGACCGCATGAGTCACCCCCATCCCGAACTCGGGCCGCCGCCGCCGCTGCCCGAAGGCGCGCTGCGCATCGTCGCGCTGGGCGGTCTCGGTGAGATCGGCCGCAACATGGCGGTGTTCGAGTACGAAGGCCGCCTACTGATCATCGACTGCGGGGTGCTGTTCCCCGAGCCCGATCAGCCGGGCATCGACCTGATCCTGCCCGACTTCGAATACATCCGGGACCGCCTGGACGACGTCGAGGCCGTGGTGCTGACCCATGGGCACGAGGACCACATCGGCGCCGTGCCGTACCTGCTGCGGGAGCGCCGCGACATCCCGGTCGTGGGGTCGAAGCTGACGCTGGCACTGATCGAGGCGAAGCTCACCGAGCACCGCATCCAACCGTCCAAGCTCGAGGTCGTCGAGGGGGAGCGGCACCAGTTCGGGCCGTTCGAGTGCGAGTTCTTCGCGGTCAACCACTCGATCCCCGACGCGCTGGCCGTCGCGGTCAGGACCCCCGCGGGCATCGTGCTGCACACCGGTGACTTCCGGATGGACCAGCTGCCCAGCGACGGGCGGCTGACCGACCTGGGCGGCTTCGCCAGGCTCGGCGCCGAGGGCGTCGACCTGCTGATGTCCGACTCGACGAACGCGGAGGTGCCGGGCTTCGTCACCAGCGAGCGGGAGATCGCGCCGGTCATCGACGAGGTGGTCCGCACCGCCCAGAAGCGCGTGATCGTGGCAAGCTTCGCCTCCCACGTCCACCGCGTCCAGCAGGTCATGGACGCCGCGCACAAGCACGGCCGCAAGGTCGCGCTGGTCGGCCGCTCCATGGTGCGCAACATGGGCATCGCCCGTGATCTCGGCTACCTCAAGGTGCCGCCGGGCCTGATCGTCGACTCCAAGGAGATCGAGACCTGGCCGCCGGAGGACGTGGTCCTGATCTGCACCGGGTCCCAGGGCGAGCCGATGGCCGCGCTGTCGCGCATGGCCAACCGCGACCACCCGATCAGGGTCGCCGAGGGCGACACCGTGCTGCTGGCCTCCTCGCTGGTGCCCGGCAACGAGACCTCGGTCAACAAGGTGATCAACGGGCTGGCCCGGTGGGGCGCCCGCGTGGTGCACAAGGGCAACGCGAAGGTGCACGTCTCCGGGCACGCCGCCGCGGGCGAGCTGCTCTACCTGCTCAACGTGACCAGGCCGTCCAACTTCATGCCGGTGCACGGCGAGTGGCGGCACATGCGGGCGCACGCCAAGATCGCCGTGCTGTCCGGGGTGCCCGACGACCACATCGTGATCGCCGAGGACGGCGTCGTGGTCGACCTGCTCGACGGCCGCGCGAAGATCGTGGGAGCGATTCCCGCCGGCTACGTCTACGTGGACGGCACCTCCGTGGGCGACGTCACCGACTACGCGCTGAAGGACCGGCGGATCCTGGGCGAGGAGGGCTTCATCTCCGTCGTCCTCGTGGTCGACACCGCCAACGGCAAGCTCGCCGGCGGCCCGGAGATCCACGCCAGGGGATCGGGCATCGACCCCGACCGCCTGGAGGAGGTCATTCCCCAGATCGAGAAGGCGGTGGAGGAGCACACGGCCGACGGGGTGATGGACGTCCAGCAGATCCGCCGGGTGGTCCGCAGGACCGTCGGGCGCTGGGTGAGCGACACCTACCGCCGCCGTCCGATGATCATCCCCGTGGTGATCGAGGTCTGACCCGCCCGCCGTACGGTGGCCCCGCCGGCCGCCGTACGGCCCGCTCCCCCCCGGCGCCGGTCGCGGATCCCCGCGAGGAAGACGGAGGACGGGACCCTCCGTACGCGGTTCACGGATGAAAGATCGATCACATCTGTGAACCGCGGGCGACACCTGCGAAAATCACCTCGGACGGTGTCGGCGGCGCGTGACGCGCCGGTCGCGTCGGCGCCGTGCCGGTGAGATGCCGCGACGGCGAAGGAGTCGGGATGGACGCGCGGGCACCCGTCAAGTCGGCCGATCGCACCGTCGAGCTGCTGGAGGTCCTGGCACGGGCCGAGCGCCGGCTGACCCTGGCCGAGCTCCAGCGCGAGCTCGGATACCCGAAGTCGAGCCTCTCCATGCTGCTGCGGACCCTGGCCGGCCGGGGCTGGATCGAGAGCGACCGCGCCGGCTCCGCCTACGGCATCGGCGTCCGCGCCCTGCTCGTCGGCACCTCCTACCTCGACCGCGACCCCGTGGTCCGGGCCGCCGCGCTCGTCCTGGAACAGATCCGCGGGGAGATCAACGAGACCGTGCACCTGGCCCGTCTGGACGGCGCCGACATGGTCTATCTCGCCAGCCGCGAGTCCCAGCACCACCTGCGCTTCACCTCGCGGGTGGGCCGCAGGCAGCCCGCCTACGCCACCGCCCTGGGCCGGGCGGTCCTGTCCGAGCGTCCCGAGGCGTCCGGGCTGATGCCCCGGACGCTGGCCCCCCTGACCCCGCACACCGTCACCGACCGCGCCCTGCTCCTGGCGGAGCTGGAGCAGACCCGGGAACGCGGCTACGCCAGCGAGCGCGAGCAGAACGTGCCGGGGCTCGGCTGCTTCGCGGTCGCCCTGCCGTACCGGCTGCCGGTGACCGACGCGATCAGCGCCTCGGTCCCGCTGGCCCGTCTCGACGAGGCTCACCAGGAGCACATCGTCGCCACGCTGGTGCGGGCCGCCCGGCAGCTCACCGAACTGCTCCGCAACCGCGCCGTCTAGGCCCCGCTCCCGTGTCCGCAAGGCCCCGCTCCCGTGTCCGCAAGGCACCGCTCCCGCGTCCGCCGGACCCCGCTTCCGCGTCCGCCAGGCCCCCTCGCGCGTCCGCAAAGCCCTGCTTCCGCGTCCGCCAGGCCCCCTCGCGCGTCCGCTGGACCCCGTTCCCGCCGTCCGCAAGGCACCGCTCCCGCGTCCGCGAGCCCGGTGAGTCCCGGACGCCGGCGGGCCGGTCGCGCGGCGATGATTGATCCGCCATACGCGTTCGGGTACGGTTCGCACCGCTCCCGGCGAGCCTCCGCGCGATCCCTCATCCGTCTCGTTAGCCTCATTAGCATGGCCACCCGTACGTCTAAAGGCGCCTCAGGCAAGACCCCTGCCAAGGGGTCCTCTGGCCGGTCCGGGTCCCCCTCGCCCCGCAGGGCTCCCGCCAGGCGGGCGGCCAACGCGCGGGCGAAGACCACGGCCCAGGCCCGCAGGCCCGTCACGCCGAACCAGGACCCGATCGGCTGGGTCTTCACCATGATCGGCAAACTGTTCATGGGGATCTGGATGCTGCTCGCGGGCGGCATCGGCAGCGCGGCGCGGGCCCTCGGCCAGAACGCGCGGGAGCTGGACCCGGTGCACCGCCGCGACGGGCTCGGCCTGGCGGTGTTCTCCGGGGCGATCGTGCTGGCCGCGATGACCTGGCGGGAGAGCACGGGCACGGTCTCCGCGGTGGTCAACGCCGTCATGCACGGCGTCTTCGGCTCGCTGGCCTGGCTGATCCCGATCCTGCTGGCGCTGCTGGCCTGGCGGCTGCTGCGCCACCCGGACCAGAACGCCGACACCGGCCGGATGAGCATCGGGTGGTCCGCTCTCACCGTCGGCGTCCTCGGTGTCGTGCACGTCGTGCACGACACGCCGTACCCGTCGGGAGGCGGGTCCGACGGCATGGACAAGGTGTCGGCCGCCGGCGGCATGATCGGTTTCGTCGTCTCCGCGCCTCCGGCGAGCATCCTGCCCGCCTTCGTCACCATCCCGCTGCTGCTGATCCTGTCCGGCTTCGGCATCCTGGTGATCACCGCCACGCCGGTGCACCGGATCCCGGAGCGGCTGGCCGAGATCAAGCACATGCTCTTCAACAGGGATCTCCCGGCCAAGCCCCGCGAGCCCAGGAAGCGCCCCTCGCGCAAGAAGCCGGACGAGGGGGCGGAGGTCGGCGACCACATCAAGCCGTACGACACGCCGGTCGTCAGCGAGTCGCAGAACAAGCAGGGCGCCGAGCACTCCCCGGAGATCGTGCCGGGGCTGGCGGACGAGGAGGAGGCCGCGGTCCACAGGGCCGAGCCGCCCGAGCCGACTCCGGCGCCGCGCAAGGTGGAGCAGCTCGTGCTCTCCCCGCAGGCCGGGCCGTACACCCTGCCGGAGTCGCAGCTCCTGCGCCCGGGCAGCGCGCCCAAGCCGCAGACCAAGGCCAACACCGTCGTGGTCAACGCGCTGACCAGCGTGATGGAGCAGTTCGCCATCGACGCCCAGGTGATCGGGTTCACCCGCGGGCCGACGGTGACGCGTTACGAGATCGAGCTCGGCCCGGCCGTCAAGGTCGAGAAGGTCACCGCGCTCACCAAGAACATCGCCTACGCGGTCAAGTCGGCCGACGTCCGGATCCTGAGCCCGATCCCCGGCAAGTCGGCCATCGGGGTGGAGATCCCGAACACCGACAAGGACCTCGTGTCGCTGGGCGACATCCTCCGCTCCCAGGTGGCCCAGGCCGACCAGCACCCGATGATCGTCGGCCTCGGCAAGGACGTCGAGGGCCGCACGATCGTGGCCAACCTGGCCAAGATGCCGCACCTGCTCATCGCGGGCGCCACCGGCGCCGGCAAGTCGGTCTGCGTCAACGGACTCATCTCCTCGATCCTGATGCGCGCCACCCCGGACGAGGTCCGCATGGTGCTCGTCGACCCCAAACGGGTCGAGCTCAGCGTCTACGAGGGCATCCCGCACCTCATCACGCCGATCATCACCAACCCCAAGAAGGCCGCCGAGGCGCTGGAGTGGGTGGTGGGCGAGATGGACCGCCGCTACGACGACCTGGCAGCCAGCGGTTTCCGGCACGTCGACGACTTCAACAAGGCCGTGCGGGCGGGCAAGCTCGTGCCGCCGCCGGGCAGCGAGCGGGTCTACCAGCCCTACCCCTACCTGCTGGTGATCGTGGACGAGCTCGCCGACCTGATGATGGTCGCCCCGCGCGACGTCGAGGACTCGATCGTCCGCATCACCCAGCTCGCCCGTGCGGCGGGCATCCACCTGGTGATCGCCACCCAGCGCCCGTCGGTGGACGTCGTCACCGGCCTGATCAAGGCCAACGTCCCTTCCCGTCTCGCGTTCGCCACCTCCAGCCTCGCCGACAGCCGGGTCATCCTGGACCAGCCGGGCGCCGAGAAGCTGGTCGGCCAGGGTGACGCGCTGTTCCTGCCGATGGGCGCCAGCAAGCCCATGCGGCTGCAGAACGCCTTCGTCTCCGAGAAGGAGATCAACGAGGTCGTCGCCCACTGCAAGGCCCAGATGCAGGTCGAGTACCGCGACGACGTGGCCGCCGCCGCGACCGCCAAGAAGGAGATCGACGAGGACATCGGCGACGACCTCGACCTGCTGATCCAGGCGGCCGAGCTGATCGTGACCACCCAGTTCGGCTCGACCTCGATGCTCCAGCGCAAGCTGCGGGTCGGTTTCGCCAAGGCGGGGCGCCTGATGGACCTGCTGGAGAGCAGGAACGTGGTCGGGCCGAGCGAGGGGTCGAAGGCCCGGGAGGTGATCGTCAAGCCGGACGAGCTCGCGGGCCTGCTGGCTGACCTGCGCGGAGAATGACCCCCCACCGCACGAGCCCCGTTCGATTACTGATTGAATAGGGCTCACTACGCAGCGTCGGGGGCTTGGGGGCGTGCGCTATGAGCATTGGCAGCGATCTGGCAGAGGCGCGTCGGGCGGCGGGTCTGACCGTCGGGCAGTTGAGCGCGCGCACGCGCGTTCGTGAGGCGCTGATCCACGCGATCGAGCGGGATGACTTCTCCCAGTGCGGGGGAGACTTCTACGCGCGCGGACACATCCGCAACATCTCCAAGGTCGTCGGGCTGGACCCGGAGACCATGGTGCACAAGTACGACGAGTCGCACGGGGGCGTGCCGCTGCCGGTGCGGGCGGCCAGCGTGTTCCAGGCGGACACGCCGATCAAGATCCGGGAGAGCCGTTCGCCCAACTGGACGACCGCGATGGCGGTCGCGCTGGCCATCGTCGTGGTGTTCGGCGTGGTGAAGATGATGGGCGGCGGGGACACGCCCACGGCGGACGTCCGCCCGGCCTCGGTGCCGGCCGTGCCACCGCCGGCGGCCTCGCCGACCGGCCCGGCCGCCACACCCAACCCGTCGCGCCGCGCGGCGTCGCTGGCGACCGGCAAGCGGGGCGACCTGGTCGTCTTCCAGGTCAAGGCGAAGCGCTCGTCCTGGCTCGACGTGACGGAAACGGGAGGCCGGAAACTCTTCTCCGGCATGCTGGAGGCGGGTAAAACCTCCGTCTGGAAGGCGAAGAAGGGGGTGAAGGTCACCTTCGGCGACGGTGGAGCCTTCCTGCTGCAGGTGAACGGCAAGAATCTCGGGACCCCCGGTCCCTCGGGACAGGTCCTCAACCGCTCCTACGGGGCCTCCGCGCCCCAGCCGGGCTAGTCCCGCGGCGAGCTTGTGACGGGGGAGGTGCATCGGTAGTGGCCAACTCCCGATACCGTAGTGTTCACCATGTCATCCCGCCGAACCGCATCGCTGATCACACTGGGCTGCGCGCGCAACGAGGTCGACTCCGAGGAGCTCGCCGCGCGTCTTGAGGCTGCCGGTTGGCAGGTGGGCGACGACGACCCCGATGTCATCGTCGTCAACACCTGCGGCTTCATCGACTCAGCGAAAAAGGACTCCATCGACACGCTGCTCGCCGCGGCCGACTCCGGGGCCAAGGTGGTCGCCGCGGGCTGTATGGCCGAGCGCTACGGCGACCAGCTCGCCGACGCGCTGCCCGAGGCGGCGGCCGTCATCTCCTTCGACGACTACACCCAGATCGGCACGCGTCTGGACGACGTGCTGGAGGGCAAGCCGCTCGTCCCGCACAGTCCCCGTGACCGCAGGACCCTGCTGCCCATCTCGCCGGTCGAGCGCGCCGCCGCCCCCAAGGCCAACATCCCCGGTCACGGGGAGCTGCCCGACGGACTGGCCCCGGCCAGCGGCCCCCGGCCGCTGCGCAAGCGCCTGGGCGACGGGCCGGTGGCCTCGCTGAAGCTGGCCTCCGGCTGTGACCGGCGCTGCACGTTCTGCGCCATCCCGGCCTTCCGTGGCGCCTACGTCTCGCGCAGTCCCGAGGAGCTCGTCAGCGAGGCCGCGTGGCTGGCCGGGCAGGGCGTCAAGGAGCTCGTGCTGGTCAGCGAGAACTCCACCTCCTACGGCAAGGACCTCGGTGACCTGCGGGCGTTGGAGAAGCTGCTGCCCTCCCTCGCCGCGACCGAGGGCATCGAGCGGGTGCGGGTCAGCTACCTGCAGCCCGCCGAGCTCCGTCCGGGCCTGCTGGAGATGATCGCCTCGACCGAGAGCGTGGCCCCCTACTTCGACCTCTCCTTCCAGCACGCCAGTGGCTCGGTGCTGCGCCGGATGCGCCGCTTCGGCGACCCCCGGCGCTTCCTCGACCTGCTGGAGAGCGTCCGGGCGACCGCCCCCGAGGCGGGCGTGCGCTCCAACTTCATCGTGGGCTTCCCCGGCGAGACCGAGGAGGAGTTCGCCGAGCTGACGGCTTTCCTCCAGGAGGCCAGGCTCGACGTGATCGGCGTCTTCGGCTACTCCGACGAGGACGGCACCGAGGCGGCCTCGCTCCCCGGAAAGCTGGACCAGGAGACCGTCGACGCCCGGGTGGCCGCGCTCACCGAGCTGGCCGAGGAGCTCATGGCCCAGCGGGCCGAGGAGCGGATCGGCACCGAGGTGGACGTCCTCATCGAGGAGGATCTCGGCGACGGCGGCTACGAGGGCCGTGCGGCCCACCAGGGGCCGGAGGTCGACGGTTCCGTGACGGTCCAGGGCATAGGGCTGGTCCCCGGCCAGATCGTCCGGGCCGTCGTGGTCGACTCCGAAGGGGTCGATCTGATCGCCCGAATCAAGGCAGCCTCGTGAACGCGCCGCCGGGTCGGGAGAGCGTATGACCAACACGCCAGAGACCGGCACTGATCAGACCGCGGCAGCCACGCGCCCCAAGGTGAGCGTATGGAACATCGCCAACGTCGTCACAGTGATACGGCTGGCGATGGTTCCGTTCTTCGCGTTCTGTCTCTTCCTGCCGGGTCCCGGCTGGCGCGTCACCGCGCTGGTGGTCTTCCTGGTGGCCTCGCTCACCGACCTGCTCGACGGGGAACTGGCCCGCCGCTACGGCCTGGTCACCGACTTCGGGAAGATCGCCGACCCGATCGCCGACAAGGCCCTGATCGGCGCCGCGCTGATCAGTCTCTCGGCCCTGGACGAGCTGGCCTGGTGGGTCACCATCGTGATCCTCGGCAGGGAGCTGGGGGTCACACTCCTGCGCTTCGCGGTCATCAGGCACGGCGTCATCCCGGCCAGCTACGGCGGCAAGGTGAAGACGGTCCTGCAGATCGCGGCGATCGTCTCCTACATGTGGCCGGGCGTGCCCGAGCCGATCCGCTGGACCGTCATGGGGGCCGCGGTCGTCGTGACGGTGGGCACCGGGCTCGACTACGTGATCCGCGCGGTCAAGCTGCGGCAGGTGGCGAAGCGGGCGCGGGCCCAATGAGTCACCGTCTGCTCGCCGCCACCCACGTGCTCTCGCTGCTCGTCCGCAAGGGCGAGACGGTGGCGGTGGCGGAGTCGCTGACGGCGGGGCTGATCGGCGCCGCGCTCACCGGCCCCGCCGGTGCGTCGGCGGCTTTCGTGGGCGGGGTCGTCTCCTACGCCACCGAGCTCAAGGAGCGCCTGCTGGGCGTCCCCGCCGAGCTGCTGGAGCGCGAGGGGGCCGTGCACCCGCAGGTCGCCGCGGCGATGGCGACCGGTGTGCGCCGGCTCACCGGTTCCACCTACGGGCTGGCCGCCACCGGGGTGGCCGGTCCCGATCCGCAGGACGGCAGAGCGGTCGGCACCGTGCACCTGGCCGTTAGCGGGCCTGATGGGCGGGTATGGCACCGGGATCTCCGGCTTGACGGGACACGTGAGGAAATTCGCCAATCGACGGTGAATGAGGCTGTGGATCTACTGCAAGGTGTGCTGGAGGCGAACTTGGGGGAACATTCCGGGTGATTACCGCGTTACGTCCCCAGCGAACATGCTCACCACGGTCTGCCGCGGTGTTGGTGGATACAGGTACGGTGGAGATGTGAGTGAGGTAAAGGTCAAGCGATGATGACGGCGAGGAGTATGTACCAAGGGTCGCGTTCGAAGAACGGGCGGCACGAACCGATCGCGCGGAGTGTCGCGAAGACGCCCGCGCCGGGGAGGGAGCGACAGATGGTCCTGCTGCGTCAGCTGCTCGGTGACGTGCTGCGGCGGCTGCGGGTGCGGCAGAGCCGCACCTTGCGTGAGGTGTCCACACTGGCCCGTGTCTCCCTCGGATACCTGTCCGAGGTGGAGCGTGGTCAGAAGGAAGCCTCTTCTGAGCTACTCGCGTCAATCTGCGGCGCCCTCGGGGTGCCGCTTTCACAGGTGCTCCGTGAGGTCTCCGACCAGTTCGCACTGGCCGAGCTCCAGCACGCCCCGGTGCTTGCCGGCGATGTCCCCGAACGGGAGCGTCTGCCGATCACCGAGACCGTGCCCGGTTCCCTCCCGGAATCCGTCTTTCCCGAGGTCAACGACATGGTCGCCGCTTAGCCGGTCGGTTCTCCCGGCTGGCAGTGACGGCACCAGAAAATCAGCCGTTCCTGCGGCTGTGCCCCCATCTCCCCGCGACTGATCCGACGTCCGCAGCGCAGGCAAGGTCGTCCTGCCCTGCCGTAGACCCACGTGTCCCGGCCCGGGCGGGCATCGCCCGTCGTCACGCGCCGCTCCCGCTCTCCGTTGGCGTGCAGTAACCGCTGCGCGAGCGCCACGATCCTCCTCACATCCTCGACCTCCCCCACCGGCCGCCACGGCGAGACCCCCGCGAGGAAAAGCGTCTCGGCCCGATAGACGGTGCCGATCCCCGCCAGGTTGCGCTGGTCGAGCAGCGCCTCCCCGATGGTCAGCCCGGGACTCCCCATCAGCCGCCGTACGGCCTCCGCCGGATCCCAGTCCGGTCCGAGCGGATCCGGTCCGAGATGCCCGACGAGCCGATGCTCCTCACCGGTCGCCACCAGGTCGACCATGCCGAGCCGTACTCCCACCGCCTGCCAGTCGGCGTTGGCCAGCACCAGGCGGACCACGTCGCCCGAGGGCGGTCTGCGGCCGGCGGGTGAGATCCGCCAGCTCCCCTCCATGCGCAGATGAGTGTGGACGGTCAGGCCGCCGTCTACCCGGGTGAGCAGGTGTTTACCGCGCGAGACGGTCTCCAGCACGGCACGGCCGGTGAGGTCGGCCGTGGCGTGGCGTGGCACCCGGAAGTCGGAACGCGTCAGGATCCGGCCGTCGAGTGCCTCGCCGAGCCGTCTCGCGGTGCGGTAGACGACGTCGCCCTCGGGCACGGGAGCTCGCTCAGTCCCAGGCGGCGGGGTCGGCGGCGAGCTGGCGGACCCGCTCGGGGAGCGCGCCGGTGGCTACGCTGTCAAGCGTGACCTCCTCCAGGATCGCCCGCTCGCTGGCCCGCAACGCGATCCAGACCTGCTGCAACGACTCGGCGGGGCCCCGGTAGTCGACATGCTCGGGCCGCTCGCCCCGCACGTTGGCCAGCGGACCGTCCACGGCGCGGATCACGTCGGCCAAGGTGATCTCGGCGGCCGGCCGGGCCAGCACGTAACCGCCCTCGGGGCCACGCTGGCCGCGGACCAGGCCCGCCCGGCGCATCTGCAGAAGGATGTTCTCCAGATACTTGGGCGGCATGTCCTGCTCTTTGGCCAGCTCACCCACAGTGGTTGGTCCCTCGCCGGCGGCGGCGAGTTCGGCGGCGGCACGCAGGGCATAGTCGACACGAGCGGATAGACGCATGTAATCGATTATCCCGCCTGTTATTGACTGCTTATGCGCGGCGTCAGGAAAGAATCGAGTCGGCGTCCGTCACCCTCGGTCACCACGGGGCCGTCCAGCCAGGTGTCGCCGGGCGCGGCCCGGTGCACGACGTAGTGGTGGGGCGTCATGGCGGAGGTGCGGCCCGGTAGCAGGGCGAGGCAGGCGGCGTGGATCTCCTCGGGGGTTCCGGAGGTGACGTGGCAGGTCAGGCGCCCGTCGGCACCGTAAATCACGCGGTGTGGCCGCCCGCCGACGGCCTCGCCCACCAGCCGGGCGACCGCGTCGAGGCTCACCCAGCAGGAGTCGGCGTGGACCCAGCCGGGGCCGTGGCCGGCGGGCGCGACCCCGGAGACGGCCGGGATCTCCGCCGCGGGGATCACCCGGTCTCCGGCCTCGATCAGGAGCCTGACGAGCCCGGTCCCGAAACCCTCCGCCTCCTGGCGGGACATCACCCGTGGATCGATCCAGAACGTCAGGTCCACCTCGTCCTCCAGCCGGTTGGCCCAGAGCGCGAGGTGCGCGGGGAGCGAGGCCTCGGGCAGCCAGTCGCACTCGACGTCGGCGGCGGGCGGGGGCTCCCGGTCGGCGACGGTGACGCCGCTCATGTCGTTGAAGACGCAGTCGCGTGCGAAGTTCACCCCCCGCTCGGCGTTGACGCCCTCGATGACCTCCCAGAGTGCGGTGGAGTCGAAGCGGCTGTGCTGGTATCCGGCCAGGGAGGCGCCGCGGAAGCGCCGGACCGCCTCATCGAAGGTGGGAACGTCGAGATCGGCGGCCATCAGCGCGTCCTGGGCCAGTGGCCCCACGTAGTCGCGCAGCTCGGGACGGACCCGGTTGCTCGACAGCGAGGCGATCACGCAGCTCCGCTGGCTGCTCCGCAGGCCGATCAGCATGCCCAGCGCGGCGAGTGTCACCACCGAGCGGCTGGCCCCGGTACGGCTCGCGACGGCGCCCAGCGCCTCGCCGGCCACGGCGGAGCGGACCCTGAGCCGCGGGCGGATCGCGTCGGCGTCGGCCACCTCGTCGATCGCGAACATGGACTGCGGAACCCGCCTGAGCTGGGTCTCCCAGTGTCGCAGCGCCGCCTCGGTGCGGCGCCGGGCGAGCGGGGTGCCCTCGGCGACGGCCAGTTCGAGCGGTTGCGTGGGGCACGGGGCGGGTACGGCGTCGCCCCGGATCAGGCGTTCCCACTCGCGCATGACGGTGGCCAGGCCGATCGCGTCCACCGAGGTGTGGGGGAGGACGAAGATCACCCGGCGCGGCACGTCCCGCTCGGCGATCACGGCGATCCGGATGGGGAGCTCGGCCTCCACGTCGAACCGGGTGCCCTGCATCCGCAGGCCGACCTCCTCGGCGAGCCCGTCCAGAGCGTGCTCGGCGGCCTCCGGCCCGGCGCCGTCCGTCGCGGCGCCGTGCACCTCGATGGGGAACACCCCGGCCCCGGGCACATGCTGGACGCCGGCGCGGATCGTGGCCCGGAGGCTCTCGTGCCGGGAGAGCAGCCGCCCGACCGCCACGGTGACGGCGGCGAAGGTCGTTCCCGCCGGAAGGCGTTTGGTGACGCGGAAGTTCATGTGGAGCGGCGGGTCGCGGAGCACGCAACGCGCCATGTTGGCCTGACCCATCGTGACGGGCCCGTTCCGGGTCGGCCGTCCCGCGTAGTCGGCTGCGATCCTGATGATGGTGTCCATGTCGAGACCTGCCTCGCCACCCACGGAAGGCCCTTACTGAAAAGAACCTTTACCGTTTTCGGGAGTGTTCCACGCGACGGGCGAGCGTCGCAAGCCTCGATTTTCCGGCGGCGACGGGAGAGGGGCTTTCCGGCGGCGGGGAGGGCGGCGCGGGCGCGGGGCGGATCGGGAGGTGGGCGGCACGGCGAGGGTGCCCCCGCGGCCCCCCGCGAGGCCTCCATGGGGCTAAACTATCAGGAAGCCTTATTAATGAATAGAACCGCTATTCTTATCTGAATGTAAAAGCGACGGGGAAACGGCGAACAAGAGAGCATGCGTATGGAGCGACGTCCTGGCGTGCCCAGGCTATTGAGGGAGATCAACGACCGGGCCGCCCTGGAGCTGTTGCTTGACTCGGGACCGCTGACGCGGGGCCAGATCGGGGAGCTCACCGGCCTTTCCAAGGTGACGGCGTCGCAGACGCTCGCCCGGCTGGAGGAGCGCGGTCTGGTCGAGGTGGCGGGAGAACAAGCGGGCGGGAGAGGGCCTAATGCGGCGCTTTATGGAATTATCCCCTCCTCTGCCTATGTGGCGGGCCTGGATGTCGGCCCGGAATTCGTCACCACCGCCATCGCGGATATCCACGGGGAGATCGTCGCCGAGGTGACGGTCGCGCCGAACGGGCACGACGACCCGGTCGCCCTCGTGCACAGCGCGGTCGTCAAGGCGTGCCGGTCGGCCAAGGTCGCGCTCTCCAAGCTGCGGGCGGTCGTGATCGGCACGCCGGGTGTGGTCGATCCCCGGACCGGGGACGTCCGGTTCTCCTTCGACCTGCCGGGCTGGCACGAGGGCATCCATGAGGCGCTCGCCCGTGACCTGCGTCGCGACATCAAGATCGAAAACGATGTGAACCTCGTCGCCGTCGCCGAGCGCACCCTGGGCGCGGCGCGCGGCGTCGACGACTTCGTGCTGCTCTGGGTGGGCCGGGGCATCGGCCTCGGCGTCGTGCTCGGCGGCCGGCTGCACCGCGGCCGGTCCGGCAGTGCGGGCGAGATCGGCTATCTCCCGGTGCCCGGCGTGCCGCTGGCCGCGGACGTGCGGGCGGTGCCCGGCCGGCTGCCCTCGCTCGCTGGCGGCCTGCAGTCGCTGGTCAGCGCGGAGGCGGTGGCCGAGCTCGCCGCCACCCACGGCTTCGAGGGAGGCAGCGCCGCCGAGTGCGTGGCGGCGGCCGTCGAGGCGGGCAAGCGCGGGGAGCCCCTGCTGGACGAGATCGCCGAGCGGCTGGCGCTGGGTGTGGCGTCGGTCTCCGTCGTGCTCGACCCCGGGCTCGTGGTGCTGGCCGGAGAGGTCAGCCAGGCGGGCGGGGGCGCGCTGACCTCCAGGATCGAGGAGGCGGTGGCCCGGATCTGCCCGGTCCGCCCGCAGGTGGTGGCCAGCGAGGTGGAGGGGAACCCGGTGCTGCGCGGTGCGGTTCTCGCCGCTCTGGAGCAGGCCCGCGAGGAGATCTTCGCGCCCTGAGAGCCCGGCGGGACAGACGGCTCTTCCCGGTCCGTACCCATTGCGGTGCCGGGAAGATCGTCTATGCTGGCGCGGAAATGTCATAGAAAAGACATGATTCCGTGATCAGAGATCGGGGTTCTATGACGGTCGTCATCGCCGTTTTGCATGCCGAGGACGTCGCTCTCGAGTTCGTGTCCGTCCTGAGGCGTCACGCCGACCGGGACATCAGGGTGGTCGTCGGCCAGTCGGCGTCGTGGGTGACCCTGCCGGCGGGGCTGCCCCCGAGGGAGCGGCTGGAGCTGCTCGCCCCCCTCGTGGAGCCCGGCGGCAACACGGCCCCGCTGCCGGTCCCCGAGGAGGTGGCCGGCCTGCTGGGCGGGCCGCCCGCCGAGGTCTGGACCCATTCGCCGGCCGACCACCGGATCCGCCGGGCCCGGTTCGGCTGGACCGTCTCCCGCGCGGTCCCCGGCCTGACCGTGACGTACTCGGTGGGGGACAACCCCTTCCTGCAGACGGTCCCCGCCGAGGCGATCGCGCTCACCGGGGCCGAGGCCGACATCAAGATCGATTTCATCAACCGGCACGCCGGGGAGCTGCTCCGCAGCCGGGTGGCCGACCGGCTCGTCACCACCGACCGGGTCCCGGTGGTCGAACGCTTCTTCACCGCCGACGCGACCCAGGCCAACCGGCTGTACGCGCTGATCTCCAGCCTGGGGGACGACGCCGCGCTGGCCGACGACCCGTGGGAGTTCGGCCGGTCGGCGTACGAGGCCGACCGGCTCGACGCGACGGCGGCATGGGTCACCCGGTGGTGCGCCCCGGACGACGGGCCGATCGTGGAGGTGGGCGCCTGCGAGGGCGAGCTGACCCGGCGGCTGGCCGGGAAGGGCTACACGCTGCAGGCCACCGAGCCCAACGCCGGGTTCCGTGCCCGGCTGGCCGGGCGGCTGGGGGCCGATCCGGGCGCCGATCCCGGTACGGCGGGGCGGCTGGGGGTCGGTCCGGGCTCCGGCCCCGGTACGGCAGGGCGGACAGGAGCCCGGGACGGTGCCGATCCCGGCGCGGCCGGGCGGACGGATGTCCGGAACGGTGCCGGCCCCGGTACGGCGGGGCGGACGGGAGCCCGGGACAGCGCCGATCCCGGCGCGACCGGGGCGGTAGGAGCCGGGGCCGTCACGGCGGAGCGGTCCGGGCCGGGGGTGGAGGTGTCGCCGGACAGCCTGGAGGACCTGGCCGCCCACCGGAGCCGTCCGGCGGCGGCGTACCTGCTGATCGAGATGCTCTACTACGACCAGGACCTGGCGCTGCTCGACGCCCTGCCGACCGACCGGATCCTCATCGCACTGGAGACCGGCCAGCTCAACGACCGGGTCTGGCCATGGCTGCGACGGCAGTCCACCTGGCGGGTGGCCGAACGGCTCGAACTCGCCCCGCCGACGCTGGAGTCCGTCTGCGACGGCCTCGCCTACCTGCGCAAGCGAGGCAGCCGCGGGCTCGTGCTGACCAGGTCGGGGGAGGCGGGATGAGCTGGCGGACGATCGTGGTCTCGCCGCATTTCGACGACGCGGTCCTGTCGGTGGCAGGGGTGCTCGCCCGCGACGAGGGGCCGGCGGTGGTCGTCACGGCGCTGGGCGGGGCGCCGGGCGAGGAGATCTCGGCGTGGGACCGGCTGTGCGGGTTCGCCTCGGCCGAGGAGACCGCGCGGGAGCGGCGGGCGGAGGACGCGCGGGCGTGCGAGATCCTCGGCGTGGACCAGGTGGCGCTGGCGCATCCCGACGCCCCGGTGGCGGGGCTGCGGCTCCGGGAGCTGGAGGGCTTCCTCACCGGCCACGTCACACCGGAGACGCGGGTGCTGATCCCGATGGGGATCGGCAACGCCGACCACGAGGCGGTCCGTGACCAGGCGCTGGACACGCTGCGGAAGGCCGGCGCCCGGCAGCCGTGGGTCTACGCCGACCTGCCGTACGCCGCCGCCGTCCGTGAGTGGGGGACCGCCTCGGCCGATCAGGCCCTGGCCGCCAAGCCGCCGGTCCGGGCCCTCGCGGAGCGGCACCGGATCCGCCCCGAGCTGCGGATCCGGCTGGAGGGCGACGAGTGGACGGCCAAGCGGCGTGCCGTGCTGGCGTACGCCTCCCAGATCGCACCGCTCGCCTGCGACTACGGGGAGTTCCTCGCGATGCCGGGCCCGCTCCAGCACGAGCTGGTGTGGGCCGTCGACGACTGACGCCCGGCCGCGCCCCACCCGGCCGGTCCGTCCGGCGGCCACCCCCGGGTGGCCGCCGTGAGTCGTTCCGCGGATCTCGGGGTGGGCCGGTGCGGGTCGCGAGGGGTGGCTGGCCGGGGTGAGGCGTTCCGCGGGCCTCAGCGTGGGCCGGTGGGGGTCAGGGAGGGGCGGCCGGCCAGGAGTTCGGCCGCCGCCTGGCCGCACGCGCTCGTCGCGCCGTGGGTGGTGATGTGCGTGCCGCCGGGCGTCCCGGGGCCCGGCAGCCCCATCTCCACCACGACCGCGTCGGGACGCCGGGACAGCAGCGCGTCGAGCCGGGCCGACACCCAGGCGTGCCGGTGGGCGTCCCGCACCACGATCACCAGCGGGCGCCCGTCGGGCACCGGCGGGACCTGGTCCTCGGCGCCGAGCCGTACCGTCGTGGTGCCGGGGAGCAGCGCCGCCAGCGGCGTGGCGACGCCCCACGGGGTGGCCCGGTCGATGGCGATGTTCGTCTCGGACACGAACTCGATCACCTGCGGCGCCGAGGTCAGCGGCAGCCCCTCGCCGCGGACCCGCACGGCGCGCCGGGCCGCCGTGAGACCGGCCGGGGTGAGCGCCGCCTGGTCCGTCGCCCACGCGACCTGACGCTGCTCGGCCGACCAGGCGGCCAGGCGGCGCACCCGGGAGGCGGCCTCGGCCAGGCGCTCCTCGGGGAGGGTGCCGTCGATCACGGCGGCCATGATGGCGTTGCGCATGAATCCGACCACGCCGGCGCCCTTGCGCTCGCCGCCCACGCAGACGGCGTCGGCCCCGGCGGCCAGGGCCCGGACGGCCGCGCCGGTCACGCCGTACCGCTCGGCGACCGAGGGCATCTCCACGCCGTCGGTCACGATCAGGCCGTCGAAGCCGAGCTCCTCGCGGAGCAGCCCGACCAGGATGCGGCTGCTCATCGTGGCGGGGAAGTCGGGGTCGTAGGCGGGGACGAGCAGGTGGCCGGTCATCACGGCCCGTACCCCGGCCTCGATGGCGGTCCGGTACGGCGGGAGCGTCGTGGCGGCGAGCTCCTCGGCCGAGTAGGACACGGTCGGCAGGTCGTTGTGGGAGTCCACGGCGGTGGCGCCGTGACCGGGGAAGTGCTTGGCGCAGGCGGCCACCCCGGCCGACTGGAGGCCGGTGACCCACGCGCGGGCGTGCCGGGCCACCAGCCAGGGGTCGGCGCCGAACGCGCGGGTGCCGACGACGGGGTTGTCCAGATCGGAGTTGACGTCCACCACGGGGGCGTAGTTCAGGGTGATGCCGGCGTCGGCCATGTCACGCCCGACCCCCCGGGCGACCAGCTCGGTCAGCTCGGGGTCGTCCACCGCGCCGAGCGCGAGGTTCCCCGGGCGGGAGCTGCCGGTGAGCGCCTCCAGCCGGGTGACGTCGCCGGCCTCCTCGTCGGTGGCGATCACCACGTCGGGGTTCTCCGCCCGGAGGGCGGCGGTCAGCGCTCTGACCTGCGCACTGTCTACAAGGTTTCGGGAGTAGAGCGCAACCCCGCCAAGCCCCTCGCCGAGGCGTCTGCGCAGCCAGTCGGGCACCTCCACCCCCACGAACCCGGGCTGCAGCACGGCGTCGGCAAGCCCGGCCAGTTCGGGGCTCGCGCCACTCAGGCCGCCGCGAACGATCATCAAAGCCTCCAAATTCGGTGCACCACTTGTCGCTTGTTTCAGGCGTACCACATGTGTAGCATTCGGGTTGCGTAAATAGACAGGAAACTTTCCTATTAAAAGTCTGTCCGGGGTGACCCATGCCCCCGTCGCCTGCCCGAAGAGAAGTCACCCACGAGGGAGACGGACAGGATGTCGCACGCCTCTTTCGACCTGCGGGGCATCCCGCTGGTGCTCCACCTGAACGGTCCCCTGGACGTCCCCGCGCTGCTCGGCGCGTGCGCCGCCGTCGCCGCTCGGCACCCGGTGCTCGGCCGGGTCCGGGTCAGCAGGGTCGATTCGTCGGCCCGGCGCTACCCGGAGGTCGCCGCCGCCGAGGTCACCCGCCCGTTCGACCCGGACCGGGGCCCGCTCGCCCGGTTCACGCTGGTCGCGCTGGGACCGGACCGGCACCGGCTGATCTTCACGGCGCACGGCCGGGTGTTCGACGGCGGTTCCAAGGACGTCCTGCTCCGGGATCTGGCCGACGCCTACTTCTCGCGCGCCGCACTGCCCGGACTGGCGCCGCCGTACGGCGAGCAGCCCCAGGCCGACGGCGCCGTGGCCTTCTGGAGGGAGCGCGAGCGCGGCCCCGCCGAGCTCCTCCTGCCCGGCCTGCGCGCGACCCCCGCCGGCACCGGCCCCGGCGAGATCGTCGAGATGGTGCTCGGCGGAGCGGAGTTCGAAGGGGTCGCCGCCGCGGCCGCGGCGCTGGAGGCGACCAGGTTCGAACTGCTCGTGGCCGTGCTGGGCGTGCTGCTGCGCCGCCACGGCACCACCGCGTCTCCCCTCGCCCTCGACCTCGGCACCCGCACCGGCGAGACACGGCACCACATCGGGAACTTCGTGGCGGAGGTGCCGTTCGTCCCGCATCCGGAGCTCGACGGGGACCTCCCCGCCTACCTGCGCACGGTCCAGGCCGAGCTCCGCGAGCTGTACCGGTTCCGGTACGCGCCGCCGAGGGAGGCCTCCCGCCCGGTGCTCCTCAGCTACCGCAGACGGGCGTCCGCGCCGGACTTCCCCGGCATCGGGGCCGGCGTGGAGTGGACGGTCTTCAACGGCACCGCCCGCCGCGCACTGCACGTCCAGGCCGTGGACGGCGACCTGAGCCTGACCCTGGGCCTCCGCTTCAACCCCACCGCGATCGACCACGACGACGTGGCCGGCGTCGCGGGATACCTGCGGGTCCTGCTGCGCGCCATCGCCGCCGAGCCGCAGGTGAAGATCGCCGACCTTCCGGCACCGCCCCACCCCGAACCCGACGAGGAGCTTCAGTGAACGACCTGTTCTCTCCGGCCCCGGACGCCACGCTCGAACGCCCGGAGCAGGAGGATCCCGTGATCACGCAGGTGCGCGAGATCTGGGAGGAGATCCTCCGTATCGACGACATCGGCCTGGAGGAGGACCTCTACGACCTCGGCGGGCACTCGCTGACCATCACCCAGATCATCGCCAGGACCCGGCGCAGGCTCGGCGTGGAGGTCTCCCTCGACGTCTTCTTCGACAATCCCACCATCGCCGGCCTGGCCGAGGAGGTCACGCGGCTGCGAGGAGAGCTCGCGTGAGCGCGCTCTCCTACGCCCAGGAGCGCCTGTGGTTCCTGGACCGGCTCACCCCCGGGGACGGGACCTACAACATGGTCGTCTGCGAGCGGCTCACCGGCCCGCTCGACGCCGGCGCGCTGGCCCGGGCGCTGAGCGAGATCGTGGCCAGGCACGAGGCGCTGCGGACCGTCTTCCCCCAGGCCGGCGGCGCCCCGGTCGCGCTGGTCCTGGACCCCGCCCCGGTGGAGATCGAAAGGCTCGACCTGACCGGCGGACCGCTCGCCGGGCAGTCGCTGGAGGAGCTGCTCGCCGAGCGGAGCAACCGGCCGTTCGACCTGGCCGAGGGGCCGCTGCTGCGGGCGAGCCTGCTGCGCACCGGCCCCGGCGAGCACGTCCTCCTGCTGGTCGTGCACCACATCGCCGGGGACGCGTGGTCGATCGAGCAGGTGATGTTCGCCGAGTTGGCCACGTTGTACGCGGCCTTCACCACCGGGCTGCCGTCGCCGCTCGCGCCCCCGGCGCGGCAGTACCGCGACCACGTGCGCATGCAGCGCGAGCACTCCGCCGACGTCGCCGGCCTGCTCCGGGAGCTCGACGACGTGCCGGCGCTGGAGCTGCCCACCGACCGGCCGCGCCCCGCCGTACAGACCACCAACGGAGACCTGGTCATCCACCGGATCCCGCTGGAGCTGTGGCAGCGGGTCACCGGGCTGGCCAGGGCCGAGCGCTGCACGCCGTTCATGACCCTCCTGGCCGCCTACCAGGTGCTGCTCTCCCGCTACAGCGGGCAGGAGGACTTCTGCGTCGGGACCCCCGTCGCGGGCCGCGACCACGAGGAGTTCGAGCAGGTCTTCGGCATCTTCATCAACACCCTGGCCCTCCGCGCCGACCTGGCGGGCGACCCGACCTTCCGCGAGACGCTCAAGCGGGTGCGGCGGCGCGCCTTCACCATGTACGGCCACGCCGCGGTGCCGTTCGAGCGGGTGGTGGGCGAGCTGCGGCTCGACCGGGACCCGGCGAGGACCCCGCTGTTCCAGACGATGCTCATGCTGGGCAACCCCGACAGCGGGGCGCTCACCCTCGACGGCCTCCGCACCGAGCCGGTGCTGTCGGGGCTGGCCGGAGCCAAGTTCGACCTCGCCCTGGACGTGATCGTCTACCCCACCCACGTCCAGCTCATGTTCTCCTACAACACCGACCTGTTCGACCGCTCCACGGTGGAGCGGATGGGCGCCCACTTCGGGACGCTGCTCCACTCGGTCGTCTCGGAGCCGGGCCGCCGCCTGTCGGAGCTGGAGATCCTGCCCGCGGCCGAGCTCGCCGCGGTCCTCGGCGACCCGCCCGAGGACCTCGCCTGGGATCCCGGGGCGCTCCTGCTCGACCACCTGATCGCCCGGCAGGCCGCCCGGACGCCGGACGCCCCCGCCGTCGTCGTCCCCGGCACGGCCGGCGACCGCGGCGCCTCCGCCGGCACGGTGCTCACCTACGGCGAGCTCGACCGGGCCTCCACCGCCGTCGCCGGGCGCCTGCGCCTCCTGCTGGCCCAGGCGGCGCCGTCCGGGGAGCCCGCGGACCGGGGCGCGCGGGTCGCGCTGGGACTGACCGCCGGCCCCGAGGCCGTCGTGGCGCTGCTGGGAATCCTGAAGGCGGGCGCCGCCTACGTGCCGCTGGATCCGGCGCAGCCCGCCGAGCGGCTGGCCTACCTGCTGGCCGACTCCGGCGCGGCCGCGGTGATCGCCGAGGAGGCCGGGTTCGCCGGGTTCACCGGCCCGATCGTCACCCGCGCCGACCTCGCCTTCTGGACGACGGACAGGACGGCGGCGGCCCCGAAGGCGGCCGCCAGGCACCCCGACCAGGCCGCCTACGTGATCTACACCTCCGGATCCACCGGGCGGCCCAAGGGGGTGGTGGTCGGCCATCGCACCCTCTCCCACCTGGCCAGGTCCTTCCGGGACCTGCACGGCTTCGGGCCGGGGGAGCGCGTCCTCATGGTCCCGCCGCTCAGCTTCGACGCCTCGGCGGGCGACGTCTTCCCCGCGCTGATCAGCGGCGCCGCACTGGTGCTGCACCCCGACCCCGCCTCGCTCACCGGCCCCGCGCTCGTCGACCTGTGCGCCGAGCACTCGATCACCATGGTCGACACCGCCTCGGCGCTGTGGCAGCAGTGGGTCGACACCTTGGACGCGGCGGCCGGCGGCGGGGACGTCCCGCTCACCGCGATGATGGTCGGCGGCGAGAGCGTCCCGCTGGAGCGCCTCAGGGTCTGGGCCGGGCTGACCGGCGGCCGGGTCGCGTTCTACAACCACTACGGCCCCACCGAGGCGACCGTCTGCGCCACCGCCTACCGCACCGTCGACGGGGCGGAACTCGGAGCGGCCACGCACCTGCCGATCGGGACCGCGCTGCCGCACACCCGCGTCTACGTGCTCGACCGGCACGGCAACCCGGCTCCGATCGGGGTGCCCGGCGAGGTGCACGTCGGCGGCGAGTGCCTGGCCCACGGCTACCTCGGCCGTCCGGGCCTGACCGCCGAACGCTTCCTGCCCGACCCGTTCTCGCCCCGACCGGGAGCCAGGATGTACGCCACGGGCGACCTGGCCAGGTTCCGCCCCGACCGGAACCTGGAGTTCCTGGGCCGGACCGACCGGCAGGTGAAGATCCACGGCAACCGGATCGAGCCGGGCGAGGTCGAGGCGGCCTGCCTGGCCCATCCCGGCGTCCGCGAGGCCGTGGTCACCGCCGGCGCCCGGCGGCTGGTCGCCTACCTGGTGGGCGAGCCGCTCACCGCCGCGGCGCTGCGCGCCTTCCTGGCCGACCGGCTCCCCGGCTACATGATCCCCGGCGCCGTCGTCATGCTCGCCGCCCTGCCGCTCACCTCCCACGGGAAGATCGACTTCCGGGCCCTGCCGGAGCCGGACGGCGACGGCGGAGGCGTGCCGTACGAGCCGCCGCGGGAGGGCACCGAGCAGGTGCTCGCGGCGATCTGGGCCGAGGTGCTCAAGGCGGATCCGGGACGCGGGGACAACTTCTTCGATCTGGGCGGCCACTCGCTGCTGGCGCCGCAGATCGTCTCCAGGATCGCCGCCGAGCTGGGGGTGGCGGTCCCGATGACCGCGATCTTCGCCACGGCCGACCTGGCCGGGCTGGCCGCCGTCGTGGACGGCCGGCCGGCCGAGGCCGTGGACCTGCGCGCCGAGGCGGTCCTGCCCGGCGACGTCGCGTTCACCGGCGCGCCGATCCCGGACGGGCCGCCGCGCCGGGTGCTGCTCACCGGAGCCACCGGCTTCCTCGGCGCCTACCTCCTCGCCGAGCTGCTGCGCGCCACCGACGCCGAGATCCACTGCCTGGTCAGGGGGGACGCGCCGGACGGGCGGTTGCGCGGCGGACTTGAGCGGTACGGCCTCTGGGACGACCGGTTCGCCGGCCGGATCATCCCGGAGGCGGGCGACCTGGACCTTCCGGGGCTGGGCCTGCCCGCCTCGCGCTCCGCAGAGCTGGCCGACTCGGTCGACCTCATCGTGCACAACGGCGCCCTGGTCAACTTCGCCCTGCCCTACCGGCGGCTGCGGGCGGCCAACGTGGACGGCGTCCTGGAGATCCTGCGCCTGGCGGCGCGCGGCCGGATCACCACCCCGGTCCACCTGGTCTCGACGCTCGGCGTCCACCTGACCCCCGGCGAGCGCACGGTCAGGGAGACCGACCCGCTGCCCGACCCCGGCCCGCTGCACCTCGGCTACGACCAGAGCAAGTGGGTGGCCGACCGGCTGGCCGGCGCCGCCAGGCGGACCGGCCTGCCGATCGCGATCCACCGGCCCGCCCGGGTCTCCGCCGACAGCCGCACCGGCCGCTCCGTGGACGGCGACTTCCTCGGCAGGCTCTTCGCGACCTGCGCGCGCCTCGGCGCGGTGCCCGACGGGGAACGGCTCGACATGGCGCCGGTGGACCACGTCGCGGCGGCGATCGCGCACCTGGCCGTGAGCCGGGCCGGTGGAGACTTCCACTACTACAACCCACGCGTCCTGAGCTCGGCCGAGCTTGCCGGCGGACTGCGCGAGCGCGGCTTCCCGGCACGGCTCGTGCCCGGCGGCGAATGGCGGCGGCTGGTCCGCGACCGGCTGGCGGTCGGCGACGACCTGCCGATCGCCCTCTACCCGGGCTTCTTCGCCGACCACGAGGGGGCCGCGGGGCCGTCCTTCGACTGCTCGGCCACCGAGGAGGCGCTCGCCGGGGCCGGGCTGGTCTGCCCGCCCGCCGACGGCGACCTGCTCGGCCGGTATCTGGACCACTACGTCAGCACCGGAGTCCTGGCGGGTGGTCGCCGTGCATGACGGGATCCGCAGGTTCGTGGTGATTTGGGCCGCACAGCTCCTGTCGATCATCGGATCGAGCCTGACCGGCTTCGTGCTGGGCGTCTGGGTCTACCAGAAGAACGGCTCGGCCACCGAGTTCGTACTGATCATGCTCTGCGCGGTGCTCCCCGAGGTGCTGCTGTCGCCGCTGGCCGGGGCGGTGGCCGACCGGTGGGACCGCAGGCGGCTGCTGATGGCGGCCGACGCCGGGGCCGCGGTCGTGACCGGCGTCCTGGCGGTGCTGCTCGCCACCGGCACGCTGCAGGTCTGGCACGTCTACGTGGTCACGGTGGCCGGCGCGGTCTTCGGCACCTTCCACATGGCCGCCTACCACTCGATGATGCCGCTGATCATGCCGCAGCGGCACCTCGGCCGGGCCAACGGCCTCATGCAGGTGGCCGACTCGGTGAAGATCGCGGCCCCGCTGCTGGCGGGGACGCTGCTGGTGACGGTCGGGGTGACCGGCGTGGTCGTGGTCGACCTGGCGACGTTCCTGGTCACCCGGGTGGTCATGTTCGCCGTACGGCTGCCGCCCGAGGTCACCCGGCCGGGCGGCGTCCCCACCGCGCCCGAGCCGCTCCGCCGGGACCTGCTCTTCGGCTGGCGGCACCTGCGGGCCAGGCCCGGCCTGTTCCAGCTCGTCGTGGTGCTGGCGGCCTACAACCTGTTCTTCGGGATGTCCGGGGTGCTGGTCCAGCCGCTGATCCTGTCGTTCGGGTCGGCCGCGGTGCTGGGCGCGCTGATGTTCGCGGGCGGCGCCGGCGTCTTCGCCGGAGGACTCGTGCTGAGCGCCTGGGGCGGGCCCCGGCACCGGGTGCGCGGCATCGCGGTGTTCGTGGCCCTCGGCGGGGTGCTGCTGGCGCTGCACAGCGTCGCCCCGTCACCGTGGCTGATCGCGGTGGTGGCGCCGGCGTTCCTGTTCACGCTCCCGTTCGTGCAGGGCACCGGGATGACCGTGCTGCAGCTCAAGACGGATCCCGCCGCGCTGGGCCGTGTCCTGAGCACCGTCCGCACGGTCACCCAGGCCGCCACCGTGCTCACCTACCTGGCCGCCGGCCCCCTCGCCGACCACGTCTTCGAGCCGATGATGGCCCCCGACGGAGCCCTCGCCGACACCATCGGTGGCGTGATCGGCACCGGTCCGGGCCGGGGCCTGGCCGCCATCTTCCTCCTCACGGGGCTGGGCCTGCTGCTGCTCGCCCCGCTCGCCTACCTCTGGCCCCGCCTCCGCAACGTGGAGTCCGAACTCCCCGACGCCGAGGACGTGCACCCGCCGGAGCCGGCCCCCGCCGAGACCACTCCCGCCCGCTCACCGCCGGACGACGACGCCACCCGCCCGCCGGTGCGGGACGGAGACGCGAGTCCGGAGGCCGGAACCGAGCATCCCGACGTCGCACAAGGCGTCCAAGTCGCGCAAGGAGACAGCGATGCCGCTCTATCTCGACCCTGAACAACTCCGTGAACAGGCGCCCGGACCACATCTCGACCTGATCGGGACGATGGCGTTCCGGGCGGCCGGGGCCGCACAGCGGCTGGGGGTCTTCGACGCGCTCCTCGACGGGCCGCTGCCCGTGACGGAGCTGGCGGCCCGGACGGGCACGGACGAGGGCACCCTCCCCGTGCTGCTGGACGCGCTGGTCTCCTTCGGCTATCTCGACCGGGCACCCGGTCAGGTCTACGCCAACAGCCCGATGACGGCAGGCTCGCTGGACCGGCGGAGCCCGTGGAGCTACGCCCCGGCGCTGGCCTTCTGGCACGACCTGCTGGGCGAGCTCTGGGACGGCCTGGAGGAGTCGGTCCGCACCGGCCGGCCCGGCGCCGACTTCTACGGCTGGCTGGAGAGCCGGCCGCGGACGCTGCGCGAGTTCCAGACCATGCTGGACGGGATGGCCACCGGGCTCGCGCCGCTCGTCGCCGCGACCGCGCCCGACCCGGGGCGGCGGCTGCTCGACGTCGGCGGCGGCCACGCCCGCTACAGCATCGCCCTCTGCGAGGCCCACCCCGAGCTCACCGCGACGATCGTGGACCTGCCGAAGGCCCTGGAGGGCGGCCGGGCCAGGGTCGAGCAGGCCGGTCTGGCCGGACGCGTCAGAACGGTCGCGGGCGACGTGACCGAGGCGGACCTCGGCTCCGGGCACGACACGGCGCTGCTGTTCAACCTCTGCCACGGTTTCGACGGGCCGGACAACCGCGCGCTGCTCAAGAGGGTCGCCGCCGCGCTGCGCCCCGGAGGCACGGTGCTGGTGCTGGAGTCGTTCGCGGACCTGCCGGAGGGCACGCCCCTGGTGGCCGAGGCCTTCACCCGGGCCTTCAGCCTCAACCTCGCCGTCACCCAGGGCGGCCGGATCTACGCCTTCGACGAGATCGCCGGCTGGCTGACCGAGGCCGGATTCGGCCGGATCGAGCGGCGCGCGCTCGACGGCCCCAGCGAACTGCTCATCGCCCGGCTCCCCGGCGCGGACACCGCCGGCCCGTCCGGGACGGACACCGCCCGCGTGCCCGAGACGGACAGGCCCCGCTCGGCCGGGGCGGACGCCGTCCAGCTCCCCGGCGCGGACACCGCCCGCGCGCCCGAGCCGGACGGCGGGCACGCGCACACCCTCGCCGGCGGCGCACCGCGCGCCGTGCTGCCGGTGGCCTGGACCCGGGAGGAGATTCGATGACGCGCCGGATCATCATCGTCGGGGCGGGACCGGCGGGCACGCTGCTGGCGTGCTACCTCGCCAGGCGCGGCTTCCGGGTCGACGTCTACGAGCGCCGGCCCGACCCCCGGCTGCTCGACGAGGAGGAGAGCAGGTCGATCAACCTCGGCCTGTCCGCCCGGGGGATCAAAGCGCTCGACGACATCGGCCTGATGGACACGTTGTGGCCGCTGACCGTGCCGATGCGCGGCCGGGCCATCCACCTGCCCGGTGGCGGGGCGCCGTTCCAGCCCTACGGCGCGCACGAGGGCGAGATCCTCCACTCGGTCCTGCGGCGCGACCTGATCACCACGCTGATCGACCACGCCGAGGCCCAGCCCGGGGTGAGCTTCCACTTCCGGCACCGGCTGGTCGACCTCGACCGCGAGGCGGCGGCCGTCCACCTGGCCGAGGAGGGCACCGGCGCCGCGCTCACCGTCCGGGGAGACGCCGTGATCGGCGCGGACGGCGCGTTCTCGCAGGTCCGAGCCCGGATGCAGCACGGCCTCAGGGTGGACCACCACCAGGAGTTCCTGGAGTGGGGGTACAAGGAGCTGACCATCCCCGCCGCCGACGACGGGTCGGCCAGGACCAGGCTGGAGGCGCTGCACGTCTGGCCCGGCGAGGACGCCCTCATCGTCGCCCACCCCAACCGGGACAACTCCCTGACCGGCACGCTCTTCCTGCCGGTCGAACGGTTCGAGGAGATCACCGACCCGGAGGAGTTCTTCCGGACGCGGTTCCCCGACGCGATCGGGCTCATGCCCCACCTGGCCAAGGAGTACGCCGAGCACCCCGTCGGGCATCTGGTGTCGATCCGCACCTCGCCCTGGCACTACCGGGACAGGGTCGCCCTCATCGGCGACGCCTGCCACGCGGTCTACCCCTTCTACGGCCAGGGCATGAACTCGTCGCTGGAGGACTGCACGGTCCTCGACCGCTGCCTGGACGCCCACCCCGACGACCTGGGCAGGGCCTTCGCCGAATACCAGCGCCTGCGCAAGCCGCACACCGACGTGCTCGACGAGCTGTCCAAGCAGAACTTCGTGGAGCTGCGCGACCGGCTCCGCTCCCCGTTCCACCTCGCGCGCAAGAAGGCGGACCTGCTGCTCGCCCGGCTCCTGCCCGGCCGGTGGGTCCCGCTCTACACGATGATCTCGCACACCACCACCCCGTACGCGGACGCGCTCGCCCGGGCCCGGCGGCAGGACACCATCCTGCGCTGGACCGGCGTGGCGATGGGCGCCGTCGCGCTGGCGGCCGTACGGCGAAGCACCCGGAAGGGCGGACCACGATGCTGACCGATCCCGCGGACCCCTCCCGCGTCCTCATCGAGACCGCCGACCTGGACGGCGACCACGACCTGGTCAGGCGGTACGGCGTGCCGCTCAAGGAGATCGTCGTCTGGGCGCGGGAGTATCTGTGCCGCCCGCACGCCGACCTCGGCAGGAACGGCCCGGTCTGCCCCTACGCCCAGACCTCGCTGGACCGGGGCACCTTCTACCTCGCCGTCCGGCCCGGAACGCCGGACGGCGCCGAGGCGGCCGAGGTGCTCGACGGCTACCGGGACTGGTTCCTCCGGCTGGTGTCGCCGCCCGGGGTCTCCGCGCAGTACCGGACCATCCTGGTGCTCTTCCCCGACCTGCCGGAGGCGGCGGCGGCCGAGGTGATCGACGTCGCCCAGGACGCGCTCAAGTCGCGCTACGTCTCCGAGGGACTGATGATCGGCGAGTTCTACCCCGGCCCACCGCCCAAGGCCGGGCTCTGGAACCCCGGTTTCCGGCCGCTGGGCAGCCCGGTCCCGCTGCTGGCGATCCGGCACATGGTCGCGACCGACTTTCCCTTCCTGCGCGACGACCCCGGCCAGTTCGCCGCCTACCTGGAGCGCTTTGGCCACCGGCCCCCGGCCGCGCTCAGGGAGGAGGTCCAGGCGGTGGCCCGGCACTACGGCCTGATGACCGAGCCCGCGACCTGATCACGCAACAGTACGGCCCGCACCCGGGGGGTCCTCCGGGGTGCGGGCCGTACCGGCATGGGTGAGGTCAGACGCCGAGCAGTTCGGCGGCGGCCTGGGCGTTGGCGCGGGCGGCGCCGTAGGTGGCGAGGTAGGTGACGCCCTCGGGGCGCCAGATCGGCAGGCCCATCTCGACCACCGTGGCGTCGGGGCGGGCGGCCAGCAGCGCCGACACCACCGACTTGCTGGCCTCGTAGCGGTGGGCGTCCTTGACCACGACGACCAGGGAACGGCCGGTGGCACGCTCCAGGATGCCGGGGACGTCCGCCGTCTCGGGCTTGACCCGGACCACCTCCGCCTGCGGCAGCAGGGGGGCGAAGCCCCACGGCACGTCGCCGACCGCGATGGTCGGCGGGGTGTCCACCTCGACCACCAGCGGGTCGACCAGCGGGGACGCCGAGCCGGTGAGGCTGACCGCGCGGCGGGCGGCGGCCAGGCCGATGACGTTCTTCTCCGCCTGGCCCGTCTGGGACGTGCCGAACCAGGCGCGCAGGCGGGCCACCCGCTCGGCGGCGGCCTCCAGGCGGGCCAGCGGCAGCCGGCCGTCCCCGACCGCGGCGACGATCTCGGTGATGATCCGGCGGACGTCGTCCTCGGTCGGCAGTGGGCCGAGGCAGAGCAGGTCGGTCCCGGCGGCGAGCGAGAGCACCGAGCCGCCGGCCAGGCCGTAGGTGTCGGTGACGGCCTTCATGTCGAGGGCGTCGGAGACGATCACGCCGTCGTAGCCCAGCTCGCCGCGGAGCAGGACGGTCAGGGCGGCGGCCGACAGCGTGGCGGGGGTCGTGCCGGTCAGGGCGGGGACCCGGACATGCGCGGTCATGATGGACCTGGTCCCGGCGTCGATCGCGGCGCGGAAGGGCACGAGCTCGCGTTCCCGCAGCAGTTCGAGCGAGGCGTCGACGAGCGGGATCTCCAGGTGGGAGTCCTGGCGGGTGGCGCCGTGACCGGGGAAGTGCTTGACGCAGGCGGCCACGCCCGCCGCCTGCAGGCCGTGGACGGCGGCGACGGTGTGCCGGGCGACCAGCGCGGTGTCCGGCCCGAAGGATCGGGTGCCGATCACCGGGTTGTCGTCGGCGGTGTTCACGTCGGCGGACGGCGCCATGTCCAGGTTGACGCCACAGCGGGCCAGGTCGTCACCGATGGACCGGTAGACGCGCCGGGTCAGCTCGACGTCGTCGACGGCGCCGAGGGCGGCGTTGCCCGGGTAGGGGCTGCCCACGTGGTAGTCGAGCCGGGTGACGTCGCCGCCCTCCTCGTCCAGAGAGATGACCGGTTCACCGGCCTCGCGCAGGCGGGCGGTGAGGCCGGAGAGCTGGGCGGGATCGGCGACGTTGAAGCCGAAGAGGGTGACGCCGCCAAGACCGTTCTCCAGGTCCCGGAGGACCCATTCGGGGGCGGTGGTGCCCCGGAAGGCGACGAGCAACGTGCCGGCCGCGAGACGACGCAGCCCCCGATCGCTGGGGTCCGCGATGAACTCAGACATGGCGCTACCTGATTCCTTACCTGAGATTAGGGGTGTCGAACATGGACAGGGCTGGTACGGCTCGCGCCTTGTGGGTGCGGAGCCGTACCAGCGCCAGAGGGGTTAGCCCTTGACGGCGCCCGCGACGAGGCCGGTGACCATGCGCCGCTGCACCAGGAGGAAGAAGACGACGACAGGGATCGTCATCATCGTGGAGCCGGCCATGATGGCGCCCCAGTCGGTGCCTCGCTGCCCGAAGAAGAACTGCAGCGCGACGGGCATCGTGTAGCCCGAGGAGTCCGACATCAGGATGAGCGCGAAGATCAGCTCGTTCCAGGCGGTGATGAACGAGAAGATGCTCGTCGCCACCAGGCCGGGGGCCACCAGCGGGAACAGGACCTTCCGGAAGGTCGTGAACCGGCTGGCGCCGTCGATCCAGGCGGCCTCCTCCAGGGACTTGGGCACCGCGGCGACGAAGGTGCGCAGCATCCAGATGCCGAAGGGGAGGGTCAGGCCGACGTTGATGACGATCAGGCCCAGCAACTGGTCGTAGAGGCCGAGCCGCTTGACGTTGAGGAAAAGCGGGATGAGAAGGGCCTCGGCCGGGATCATCTGGACGATGAGCAGCAGGACCAGGAAGCTGCTGCGGCCCTTGAAGGCGAAGCGGGCGATGGCGGTGGCCGCCAGCAGCGCGAAGACGGCGCCGATGACCACGGTGCCCAGCGCGACGATCGCGCTGTTGCGCATGTAGAGCCAGATGGAGTTGCCCGCCACGCCCTCGGTGAGCACCCGCTTCAGGTGGTCGAGGGTGAGCTCCGTGGGGAACGGGATGAACTCCGTCGTGAAGATCTGGTCGTTGGTCTTGAAGGAGGTCGAGACCATCCAGTAGACGGGGAAAACCGCGAAGATGAAGACCAGGACGCCGGCCGCGTTGAGCGCGGCCTTCCCGAGGCGCTTGCGTGCGATCGGAGTCATCACATCTCCTCCGTCTTCACGATCTGCCGGACGTAGACGGCGGTGACGACGAGCAGGAGCAGCGTCAGGACCACCGCGATCGCCGCACCGGTGCCCATCTTCGGCGGGCTGCGGAAGGCCTCGGCGAAGGAGAACATGGACAGGTTGAAGGCCTCGCGGTTGGTCGGCCCGTTCATCAGCACGTAGAGCTGGCTGAAGACCTTGAAGTTCCAGATGATGGACAGGATCGTCAGCACCGAGAAGACCGGCTTGAGCAGCGGGAAGGTGATCTTCCTGAAGGTCCGCCAGGGGGTGGACCCGTCGACCCGGGCCGCCTCGTAGAGCTCTGTGGGGATGCCCTTGAGACCGGCCAGCACCGACACCGCGATGAACGGGAACGACGCCCAGACCACACAGATGATCAGCACCAGGTAGATGGTGAGCGCGTCGTTCAGCCAGGGCTCGCCGGTCCAGTCGGCCCGCCCGAACAGCAGGCTGGACAGCCAGTCCGGGAGCAGGTTGAGCAGCCAGTTGATCATTCCGGCGTCGGCGTCGAAGAGCCAGCGCCAGATGACGCCCTGGGCGACCGGCGGCACGGCCCAGGCGGACATGATGCCGACCACCACGACCGTGGACATCTTCTTGCCGAGCTTGTTGAGCAGCGTGCCCACCGCGGTCCCGAGGACCAGTGTCAGGGTCACCGTGACGGCGGCGAAGACGACGGTGTTGCGGAGCGAGGACCAGAAGATCTCGTTGTCGAGAACCTTGGTGTAGTTGTCCCAGCCCACCCAGTCAGCCGGCTTCTTGCCGTTGATCTGGGGGATCCCCACCTTCTGGAAGGAGATGACGATCATCTGGAACAGCGGGTAGAGCAGCAGTCCGGCGATCACCACTAGACCGGGTACGAGCAGGACGTACGGGATGATCCACGGAGGGAGCCCGCTGGCCCTGGCGGGGCGCTGCGGGCTGTTACGGCGCCGCCCCGAGGCGGAGGGGTTGCCTCCGCCCCGGGCGATCGTAGACGTGTTCGTCATGTGACTACTGGTTCAGGATCTCTTCGATTTCCCCGTTGGCCTTGGTGAGAGCCTCGTCAGGGGTGGCCTTGCCCTCGATGACGGACCGCGCGGCGTTCTGCAGCACGGCCTTGGTCTCGTTGGCCTCGGTCCAGTTGGAGTCGGCCGGGAAGGCCTTGGCCTTGGCGAAGGCCGCCGCGAACGGGGCCAGCGCCGGGTCCGAGCTCAGCTTCGCCAGAGCCTCGGGGTAGATCGGGAGCAGGCCGCCCTCAAGGGCGTAACGCTCCGCCCACTCCTTGTTGGTGGCCAGCTTCAGGTACTCGGCCGCGAGCTCCTTGTTCTTGGCGCTGTCCCAGATGGCGATGTCGTTGCCGCCGAAGAAGGACGGGGCCTCGCCGCCGGCCTTGGCCGGGAGCGGGAAGAAGGCCAGCTTGTCGGCCTTCAGCTTGCCCTTGCTGTCCACCTCGATGCCGGGCAGGTCCCAGCCGGCCGTCAGGTACATGCCGACCTTGTCGTTGGCGAACCGCTTGCGGATGTCGACCGTGTTCTGCGTCAGGCGCGACTTACCGGACAGGCCGTCGGTGACCAGGCTCGTGTAGGTGGCGAAACCGGCCTTGAACTTGGGGTCGGTCACCTTGCCGACCCACTTGCCGCCCTCCTTGAGGGCGTACTCGCCACCCTCGGACCAGGCGAACGCGCCGAGCAGGTGGTTGGCGTCGGAGCCGCCGTTGAAGGCGAAGCCGTCGACGTCCTTGCCCTTCTTCTCCTGGATCTTCTTGGCCGCGGCGACCAGCTCGTCCCAGGTCTTCGGAACCTCGATGTCGAGGTCCTTGAACCAGTCCTTGCGGTAGAGCACCGCGCGGGAGCCGGCGCCCCAGGGCAGGGCGTAGACCTCGTTGTCGATGGTCTCCAGGCCGAGCAGGTTCTTCGGAATCTGGGCCTGGTCGCCGGCCTCCGCCAGCGGGGTGACCGGGGAGAGGGCTTCCTGGCTCTGCCAGAGCGGCACCTGGTCGTTGCCGATCTCGGTGACGTCCGGGCCGGCGCCGCCCGCCGCGGCGGCGGTGAACTTGTCGTTCACCTGGGGCCACGGGATCCACTCAAGCTTGATCTTGGCGCCGGACTCCTTCTCGAAGGCCGCGTTCAGCTCGTCCATGTACTTCTGGGCGGCCGGGTTGCTGTCGCCGAGACGCCACACGGTCAGGGTCTGGCCGGCGTACTTCGGGCCGGAGGCGGCGGTGGAGGCGCCTGCCTGGGGGTCGGCGCTCTTGGCGGGCTCGTCGGTGGAACCACATGCGGCGAGGCCCAGGGCCAGGGCGGCGGTGGTAGCAGTCGTAACCGCGATCTTCGTGATTTTCACTTTGGGGTTCTCCCTTCCCGGCTTCACGTCGGGGTCGCGCTTCGGGTGCCGGCGTGGTCCCCATGCCGCGCCACACCTGATCGAAGGCGCCTCCTCACGGTCGGCGCTCTGACATCCCGCAGCCTGCTGTCACTCTTGCCTGCGGGCTGACTACGGTTAAACTAACAAGAAACTTTCTTAAAAGAAACGATCGTTAGCGGATCGTGACGGGGGGAGCCGATCTTGTCCAGACGTCCGGGGACACCTCGTCTGCTGCGCCAGCTCAATGACCGCGCGGCACTGGAGCTGCTCCTGTCCAGTGGCCCGCTCACCCGGGCTGAGCTGGGAGAACACACCGGGCTCTCCAAGGTGACCGCGGGCCAGCTCCTCGCCAGGCTGGAGGACCGCGACCTCGTCGCGGTGGTCGGCGAGCAGGCCGGCGGGCGCGGCCCCAACGCCGCCCTGTACGGCGTCGTACCTTCGTGCGCGTACGTCGTGGGCCTTGACGTGCTGCCCGACCGGATCAGCGCCGGAGTGGCCGACATCACCGGCGAGACCGTCGCGGAGATCTCGGTGGACCCCAACGGCCACGACGACCCGGTCCGGCTCGTGCAGGGCGCCGTCCGGAAGGCGTGCGAGTCGGGGGGCATCCCCATGTCCGGCCTGCGCGCCTTCGTGATCGGCACCAGGGGCGTCGTCGACCCCCGGACCGGCGACGTCCGGTTCTCCCTCGACCTGCCCTCCTGGCACGAGGGCGTGCTCGCCGGGCTCCGCCGCCACCTCAACGTCCCCGTGACGATCGAGAACGACGTGAACCTGGCCGCGCTGGCCGAGCGCTGCCACGGCGCGGCCCTGGACATGGATGACTTCGTCCTCGTCTGGGCGGGGGTCGGCCAGGGACTCGGGGTCATGCTCGGCGGACGCCTGCACCGCGGCTTCACCGGCGGCGCCGGCGAGATCGGCTGGCTCCCGGTCCCCGGCGAGCCGCTCCCCACCGATGTGGGCGAGCCCCAGTCCGGCTCGTTCCAGCGCCTGGTCGGCGGCGACGCCGTGGCCGGCCTGGCGGACGCGCACGGCGTCGCCGGCGACTCCGTCGGCGACTACGTCCGTACGGCCGTCACCGGCGGTTCGGAGAGCTTCCTCGACGAGTTGGCCGGGAGGCTGGCGGTCGGCGTGGCGGCGGTGGCCGTGGTCCTGGACCCCGGGCTGATCGTGCTCGGCGGCGACGTCGGCAGGGCCGGCGGCAGCGCGCTCGCGGCCAGGGTCGAGGAGGCCGTGGCCCGGGTCTGCCCGAGCCAGCCGAGGGTCGTGACGACGGAGGTACGGGGCAACCCGGTGCTGCGAGGCGCCCTGGTGTCGGCCCTGCACCAGGCCCGCGAGCAGGTGTTCTCCCAGACGGTGTGAGAATTGGCGCTATGCGCGACATCGTTCTGATCTCCGATCCCCGTGTCACCGCGATCCCCGTCGAGGAGTCCGGAGAGCGGCTGGCCGACGTCCGGGGGCGGCTGCGGGTGGACGGGCGGATGGCCGATTCCGAGGGGGCGTTCGCCCACCTGCGGGAGGGGCTGCTGGCCCGGCTGGAGGGCGCGCAGGCGCAGCTCCCGCCCGGTTACCGGCTGCTGGTGGTGGAGGGCTACCGGCCGCTGGCGACGCAGCAGCGGATCTTCGAGGAGTACTCGGCGGAGCTGCGGCTGGTGTTTCCGGAGATGTCGCCCGAGGAGATCTGCGTGGCGGCGAGCCGCTACGTCTCGCCTGTCGCGGTCGCCCCGCACACCGCGGGCGCGGCAGTGGACCTGACCCTGTGCACCGAGGACGGGGACGAGCTCGACATGGGCACCGCGCTCAACGCCACCCCCGAGCAGAGTGACGGCGCCTGCTACACCGACGCCTCCGGCCTGTCGTCCGAGGCCCGCCACCACCGCGGCATGCTCGGCACGGCCCTGCGGTCGGCCGGCCTGGTCAACTACCCCACCGAGTGGTGGCACTGGTCCTACGGCGACCGCTACTGGGCCATGACCACCGGGGCCGCGGCCGCCGTCTACGGCCCCACGTCGGTCTGAGCCCGCCGCCCACGGCCCCACCTCCCGGGCCCGCCGCCCACGGCCCCGTCCGGTCCCGCCGCCTGCGGCTCCCGCCCACGGCCCCGTCCGGTCCCGCCGCCTACGGCCCCCGTCGGCGACCCCGTCCGGTCCGCCGCCTACCGCCCCACCTCCGCCGGGCGGTCAGGGACGGGGTCGCGCCAGCGGAGGGGGTGGTCGGCGGCGGCGCCGATCAGGCGGCCGGCGTGCGCGGTGAGGGTGGTGCAGCCCGCGGCGGAGCAGAGGTCGCTCCACTCCGCGGCGGCCGCCACCGGCAGGCGCGTGCGGATGCGGTCGTCCGGGCAGGCGGCGTAGAGGCGGCCGTTCATGGCGGTGAGGGCGACGGCTCCGGCCTCACCGTCGACCAGGGCCCACTCGGAGGTCTCCGGAGGCAGGCGCCACAGGCTGCCGTCGGCCGTGGCGGCCCACAGGTCGCCGTCGACCAGGGCCAGCCCGACCCCGCCGGAGGGGGCCGTGCCGAGCACGGTCCAGGGGGCCTCGGGGCCCGGGTCGCGGTAGACGAGCCGGTCGTCGCCGGTCAGGCCGTACAGGCCGATAGGCCTGGTGGTGGAGGCCTCGCGCGGGGTGGCCATGGCGACCACGCCGCCACCGGAGTCGATCCGCTGCCAGCGCAGGTTCTGGCCGGAGACGTCCCGGCGGTACAGCGAGCCGTCCGCGCCCACGCCGTACAGCTGGGAGTCGCACACCGTCAGCGCCCGGAACGGGCCGGCCGGACCGATGACCTCCCACCCGGCGGGCGGGCCGGACAGCCGGTCCAGCACGTTGCGGGTGATCCGGTCCACGGCGGGATCGTGCAGGGTGTTGCCCCAGTTCACGGTGGAGGCGGTGAACACCGTCCCGGCGCCGAGACCGAAGACGCCCATGGTGGCCATGCCGCCTTGGCCGTACCGGTGCCAGTGGCGCAGGTCGGCGGTGGCGAGGATGACGAAGGACGGCGGGGTGCCGTCGCGGCCGGTGGCCACCGGGACGCCGTCCACCTCGACGAAGTCGCAGGCGTCGGTCTCGTAGCCGATGCAGCCCTGGCCGAACTTGTCGCCCTCGCCCAGCCCCGTCCCGTCGAAGACCCAGTGCTCAGGGAAGCGGGCGGTGTAGGACTCCTCGTGCATCAGCTGCATGTACGGCCCCCAGGTCCCGGCACCCCGCCGGAAGCTGACCCCGGTCAGGCTGTTCTCCGGCCGGTTCACCGGCGCGCTGGACCACTCGACCGTGGTGAGGCCGGGCTCCACGGTGGCCATCGGGTCGGTGACCGCGTCGCGGTAGCAGACCATGGTCCGCCCGTCGTCCTCCAGCCGGAACTGCCACCAGCAGGTGTTGCCGGAGAACACGGCCAGGTTGCCGCCCCGGCGGACGAACTCCTCCACGTTGTCGCGCATCCCCGCCGTCCAGTACTCGTCGTGGCCGTTGACCACCAGCAGCCGGTAGCCCGACAGCAGCGAGGCGCCGTCGTGCAGGTCCAGCCCCGAGCAGTAGTCCACCTCGTATCCGGCCGGGCCCAGCCAGCGCAGCATGCCCTCCTCCCAGCGCTCGGGCGGCGGGCCGCCGCCGGGCCGGTCGAAGGCGACGCGCGAGGCCCGGGTGGCCTGCTCGGTCCAGTAGATGGACTCGCCGGGGATGCCCGCCCGGTTGTAGGCCTGCCAGGTCGGGAACGGGATCGACAGCAGGATCGGGGAGCGCGGCCGGGCGGCCCGCACGACGAAGTAGACCTCCGAGGAGTCCTCGTCGGCGGTGAACACCGCCCGGTAGAGCGAGCTCGGCAGGTCGGCGGGGACGTCGAGCGTCCACAGGGGGCCGTCGAACTCCTCCTCGGACACCGCCCTGTCCGCGGACACGTCCTCCAGCAGGACCGAGCCGTGCAGGGGAGCCCGGGAGGCGCGCGCGAGATGGAAGCGGAGCGTGCCGCCCTGGACGCAGGAGGTGGCCTCGGCATAGGCGTACACCGTCATCGAATACCTCCGGCATGGAGATCCCGGGCTTCAGTCCCGGGGAGGGGACGCGGCATGGCGCCACGGAGGAGGGATGTCAACCGACCGGCTCCAGAACCTCGCGGAACGCCGCCTCGACCAGGAGGGACTCCAGGTCGTACAGGTAGCGCTCCATGGCCGGCCGGGGCAGGAAGCGGGTGTCGGCGGTCAGCGAGACGCCCAGCCCGCCGGGCTCGCCGGTCACGTGCAGGCAGAAGCGGCAGTTGAGCCGGTCCTGGCTGAGCGGCCAGGTCAGCACCGTTTCCTCCATCGCCTGCCGTACCGTCCGCTCGTCGTGGGAGGCGTCGACCAGGTCGATGAAGCGCATGTCGTTGAAACAGCAGTAGGGGTGGATCTCCGCGCCCCGCTCCCGGCCGATCCGGGCGGTCAGCCGGTCCCGGTCGTCCGGGTCGTGGTAGGCGGAGCGGTAGGCGCGCAGCGCGGCCGGCTTGGCCGCCCTGAGCAGGTCGGCGAAGGTCGTGCCCTCGCGCAGGTCCAGCACGAACAGGCCCTCCTGGGAGAGCGTGGTGACGGCGTTCGCGGTGTCGGCGCGGAAGCGGTTGCCCACGATCGGCAGCATCGCGCACACGTCGTGGCCGGTCACGGCGCCGACCAGCACGGAGGAGGCGGCCAGCAGCACGGTCGAGGTGCTCACTCCGTGCACGGCGGCGATCCGCTGGACGGCCAGGTCCAGCGCCCGGGAGACGATCTGCGCCCGCCAGATGGGCGGGCCCCCGGGCGCGGCCACGGGCCGGTCGAACATGGTCGGCGGGATCCGCCGGTACTCGCTCTCCCAGTGCTCGGCGGCGACCCGGGCGACCCGCAGTCCCTGGTCCGACCGCTGCCAGCGGGCCAGGTCCAGCGGCGAGGGCGGCGGCGGGCCGGGTACGGCCCCGCGGAGCAGCAGCAGCCGCAGGTCCGTGATCGCCGCCTCGGCGCCGAGGCCGTCGGCCGCCAGGTGGCAGAAGACGAGCACGATGTGGGTGACGGTCCCGCCGAGAGGCCTCCCCGCGGTGTCGCCGGCAGGTCTCTCCGCCGCCCCGCCGGGGGCCTCGCCCGCCGCTCCGCCGGAGGTCTCGTCGGCGACCACGAGCCCCACCCGGAGCGGCCACTCGCCCGCGTAGTCGAAGGACTTCTCCGCCAGCGTGTCCAGCAGCCGGTCCGGATCGCCGGCCGACAGGGTGACCGCGATGGCGCCGGAGGTCTCCAGCACCTGGGACGGCCCCGCCCCCAGCCTGGTCCGCAGCGACTCGTGCCGCTCCACCAGCGCGCCCAGGGCCTCGACGGCCCGTTCCACGGTGAGCGGCCGGGCCCGCCTGGGCACCTTGAGCACACGGCCGAAGTTGAAGTAGTGGTCGTCCGGCGCCGTCTTCTGGATCGTGTCCCAGATGGCCCGCTGACCCCAGGTCAGCGGAGCCGTACCCGATCGGCTCCCCGAGAACCGGATGTTCATGTGCTTTCCCCCGTTCAGAACACCTTCAGCGACACTTCTCAGGAACCGGAGCGGCCGGAGGCGGCGATGTAGCGCTCCAGCGCGTCCAGGTCGTCCAGCAGGTCGAACCCCTCACCCGACAGGTCGATCTCGACCCCGAACTCGGTCTCCACCGCGTCGATCAGCCGCATCTGCGCCAGCGAGGTGACCCCCAGCGCCGACAGCGGGACCGTCGCGGCCAGCGCCTCCTTGGCCGTCACCGCGCCGTCCGACGCCGTGGCCACCATCGCGGCCAGCCGTTCCCTAACCACCATTGCGGGCTCCTTCCACGCGGTTCCTGACGTCGTCCGTGGAGATCCAGATCCAGTCGTCAGACACCTGTGGCCTCCCTGGCGCTGAGCGGGCGCATGTCGGTCCAGACCTGGTCGATGTGGACCAGGCACTCCTGCCTGGTCCCGGAGGCGCCCTCCTCCCGCCAGCCGTCCGGCAGATCCCGGCCGGTGGGCCAGATCGAATACTGCTCCTCGTGGTTGACCACGACACGGTGACTCATCACAGCTCCCCTTCTCCATGAGGCATTTGCACGAGGAGGGCGGCCTCCTCGTCTGACAGTCCGTCGAGCTCGGCGACCAGCAGCTCCTCCACCGCGGCCGCGAGCCCGGCCACGGTGCTCCGCGCGAACAGGGTGCGGATCGGCACGTCCACCTCGACGAGGGCGCGGAGCCTGGCGATGACGCGGGTGGCGAGCAGCGAGTGCCCGCCCAGGGTGAAGAAGTCGTCGAAGGCGCCGACCGCCTCGATCCCCAGCACCTCGCCGAAGACGTCGGCCACCAGCAGCTCGGCGTCACCGCGCGGGGCGGTCCTCGTCCCGGCCCCGGCCCCGGCCTCGGGCGCGGGCAGCGCGGCCCGGTCGACCTTGCCGCTGCGGGTCAGCGGCAGGGCGTCGAGGCCCACCCAGAGCGCCGGGACCATGTAGGCGGGGAGCACGCCGGCCAGGTGCCTGCCCAGCTCCTCGCCGGTGGCCGTGCCGACGACGTAGCCGACCAGGGTCTCCTGGTGCACGGCCACCGCCGCCTGGCCGACACCGGGGTGCGCCAGGACTCTGGCCTCGATCTCGCCCAGCTCGATCCGGAAGCCTCTGACCTTGACCTGGTCGTCGTCGCGGCCGAGGAACTCCAGCCGCCCGTCGCCGCGCCAGCGCGCCCGGTCGCCGGTCCGGTAGACGCGTGAACCGCCGGGGCCGGGGACGAACCGCTGCGCGGTCAGCGCGGGCCTGCCGAGGTAGCCCCGGGCGACCCCGGCCCCGGTGACGCAGAGCTCACCCGGGGCGCCCGGCGGCACGGGCTCACCGTGCCCGTCCAGGACCATGACCCGGGTGCCGCCGATCGGGGTGCCGATCGGCGGCCTTCCGGGGGAGCCGTCGAGCTCGGCGGCCGTGGCGATGATCGTGGCCTCGGTCGGGCCGTAGGTGTTGACCAGCCGCACCCGGTCGCCGAAGCGTTCCCGCCAGCGGGCCACCGCGGCCTCGTGCACCTGCTCGCCGCCCAGGATCACCAGGCGCAGCGTCGAGGGCCAGGGGATCTCGTCGATCTGGTCGACCAGCGCGTGCCAGTAGGCCGTCGGCAGGTCGAGCACGGTGACCCCGTCCAGGTGGTCGGGCAGGGTGACACCGCCGTCGGGCAGCAGTTCCAGGCGGGCTCCGGCGGCCAGGGTGGGGTAGATCTCCTCGGCGTGGGTGTCGAAGCTCAGCGAGGCGAACTGCACGACCCGGTCGCCGGGGTGCAGGCCGTACGCCTCGCGCATCCACGCGACCCGCGCCGCGAGCCCGTCGTGCTCCACCACGACGCCCTTGGGCGTGCCGGTGGAACCGGAGGTGTAGATCACGTAGGCGGCGGCGTCGCGCGGCGCGGGTTCCGGGGTCCCCCGGTACGGCCCGGCCTCGTCGAGCACGAGGGACGCTCCGCTGTCCGCCACGAGGAAGGCGAGCCGGTCCTCGGGGTAGTCGGGGTCGAGCGGGAGGTAGACGGCTCCGGCCCGCCAGGTGGCGAGCAGCGCGGCGACGGTGTCCGGGGTCCGGCCCAGTCGGACGCCGACCACGTCGCCGGGGGCGACGCCGCGCGCCTGGAGGAGCGCGGCCAGCTCGTCGGCGCGCGCGTCCAGCCCGGCGTAGGTGAGCAGGCTGTCCCCGCATCCGACCGCGACGGCGTCCGGGGTGTTCCGCACGGCCGCCGCGAACATGTCCGGTACGGCGGTCGCCGGCGGCTGGGCCGGTCCCTCGGAGAGGCGGCGGAGCAGGGCGTCGTCGTCCTCGGTGCGCAGCGGCAGGGTGGAGACCCGGTCGCCGGCGACCCGGGGCAGCGCGGTCAGGAGCAGGCGGAACCGGGCGGCCAGTCCTTCGACGGTGGCCCGGTCGAACAGCTCGGCGTCGTAGACCAGGGTTATCAGCAGTTCGTGCTCGTCCTGCCAGGCCTCCAGCATCAGTTCGAGCTTGGCCTGCCGCATGCCGTGCTCGAACGCCGTGGTGGTCAGTCCGGCGAAGGCGTCGCGGGCGTGCCCGGAGTCCTGCGTGTGCAGGATGATCATGGTCTGGAACAGGGGGGTGCGGGTGAGGTCCCGCTCGGTCCTCAGGGCCGTCACCAGCTCCTCGAACGGGACGCCCTGGTGGGAGAAGGCGTCCAGGACGCCGATCTGGGTGTCGCGCAGCAGGTCGGTGAAGGTGGGGTCGGCCGACAGGTCGCCGCGCAGGACCAGGGTGTCGCTGAGGTAGCCGACGACCGGTTCGAGCTGGACCCGGTCCCGGCCCGCGGTGGCGGTGCCGACCAGGATGTCGCTCTGGCCGGTGTGCCGGGCCAGGAGCACCTGATAGGCGGCGAGCAGGACCATGAACATCGTCGCGCCGTGCTCCCTGCCCAGCCGGGTCAGGGCGTCGGCCTCGGCCGAGGTCAGCCGGACGGCCGCCACGCCGCCGCGCCGGGCGGCCCCGGCGGTGCGCGGCCGGTCGACCGGCAGGTCCAGCGGGGTCGGGTCGGCGAGCCGGTCCCGCCAGTAGGCGAGCAGATCACCGGTGTCGCGGTCGCGCTGCCAGCGGGCGACGTCGCCGAACTGGAGCGGCACCGGGGGCAGCTCGGCCCGGCCGGAGTAGAGGCGCGACAGCTCGTCGAAGATGAGGTTGAGCGACCAGCCGTCGCCGAGGATGTGGTGGAGGACGACGCACAGGACGTGGTCGTCCTCGCCGATCCCGATCAGCGTGACCCGCAGCGGCGGCCGGGAGGCCAGATCCGGGAAGGGCCTGTTGGTCAGGGCCGCGACGAGCTCCGCCGCCCCGGTCTCGTCCCCGGCGCTCACCCGGTCGACGGGGACCGCGCCCGGCGGGTCGACGACCACGGCGGGCGCGCCGTCCACCTCGGGGAACCGGGTGCGCAGGCTCTCGTGGCGGGCCACCGTGCCGTCCAGCGCCCTGCCCAGGGCGTCCGGGTCCAGCGGGCCCCGCAGCCGCCTGACCAGGCACATGTTGTAGGAGGCGTCGTCCGGGTCGAGCCGGTTGAGGAACCAGAGCCGCTCCTGGCCGAAGGAGAGCGGCGGGGTGGTCCCCGCGGGCCGGGGCCGGGGTCCGCCGGCCTCCCCGAGCCCGGCCACGGTGGGCCGGCCAGGCTCTCCACCGCCGATGGTCGGTCCCGCCGTCCCCTGTCCGGTGCCGGTGCTCCGTCCCGCCGTCCCTTGCCCGGTGCCGGCGGCCCGTCCCGGTCCGCCGTCCCCGGGGGCCGGGTCGGGCCCGGCGGAGGGCTCGACCAGCTCCGCCAGCCCGGCGACCGTCGGCCGGATGAACACCTCCCGGACGGGCACCTCCCTGCCGGACAGCGCCGTCAGCCGTGCGGTGACCATGGTGGCCAGCAGCGAGTGGCCGCCGAGCGTGAAGAAGTCGTCGTGCGCCCCGACCTCGGCCACGCCGAGCACCTCGGCGAAGACCTGCGCGACCAGCCGCTCACCCGCGGTGCGAGGCGTCGTGGCGTTCCGTTCGGATCCTCCGTCGACCTCCGGCAGCGCGTTGCGGTCGATCTTCCCGTTGGGCGTCAGCGGCAACGCCTCCACCTCGACGAACACGCTGGGCACCATGTATCCCGGCAGCTCCCGCCCGGCGTGTTCCCGCACCTCGTCGAGCGGTCCCGCGGAGCCCGGCTCCCGTGTCGCGTCCGCCGGGGAGGCCATGCCCGCCGAGGGAGCCGCGTCCGACGAGGGGGGCGCGGCCGGCGGGGTCAGCACGGTGAAGGCGATCAGCCGGTCCCCGCGCACGGCGACGACCGCCTGCCGTACGGCGGGATGGGCGTCGAGCACCGCCTCGATCTCGCCGAGCTCGATGCGGTGGCCGCGGAGCTTGACCTGGTTGTCGGTGCGGCCGAGGAACTCCAGGGTGCCGTCGCCCCGCAGCCGGGCGCGGTCCCCGGTGCGGTAGACGCGGGCGCCGTCCGGGCCGGGGACGAAGCGCTCGGCGGTCAGGGCGGGCCGGCCGAGATAGCCGGTCGCGACTCCCGCGCCGCCGATGAGCAGCTCGCCCGGCACCCCGATCGGGGAGGGGCCGCCGGCGGGTTCCAGGATGTGGACGGTGGTGTTGGCGATCGGGCGGCCGATGACGATCTCGCCGGGAGACTCGGGGACCTCCCAGGCGGTGGACCAGATCGTGGTCTCGGTCGGGCCGTAGACGTTGACGAGCCTGTCCACCCGGGGACGCAGCTCGCGGGCGAACTGCGGCGGCAGCGGCTCGCCGCCGGTCAGGCCCACCACGCGGGGCAGGTCCCCGCTGAGCAGGACCCGCCACCCCGACGGTGTCGCCTGGACGTGGGTCACCCCGGCCTCCCGGACGAGCCGGGCGAGCCGGGCGCCGTCGCGGGCCGTCTCCGCGTCGGCGACGACCACCCGGCCGCCGGTCACCAGCGGCAGATACAGCTCCAGGGCGGAGATGTCGAACGACAGCGAGGTCAGCGCCAGCCACACGTCCCGCGGCGAGGACCCGGTCAGGGCGCGCATCGCCAGCAGGAAGTTGGTCAGCGCCCGGTGCGGGACCACCACGCCCTTCGGGCGGCCGGTGGACCCCGAGGTGTACAGCACGTAGGCCGTGTCGCCGGGGCGGGGGCGCGTGGTCGCGGCCGTCCCCGGCAGGAGGTCGTCCAGGCCGGTCAGGACCAGCGCGGCCGCGGAGTCCTCGATCACGTAGGAGACGCGGGCCCGCGGGTAGTCGGGATCGACGGGCAGGTAGGCGGCGCCGCTCATCGCCACGCCCAGCAGCGCGACGAGCATGTCCGTGCCGCGTTCCATCCGGACCGCGACCAGCGAGCCGCGGCCGATGCCCGCGGCGGCCAGCCGGCCGGCGACTTCCGCGGCCCGTTCCACCAGCCCGGCGTAGGTCAGCGTGTCCGCCGGCGCGTCCTGCCCGGCGCGTGCGGGGGTCTCCACCGCGATGGCGTCCGGGGTCGCGGCGGCCTGTTCCAGCACCAGGTCGACCAGCGTCACCTCGGGCAGCTCGGCGCCGGTCCCGTTCCACTCCTCCAGCAGCCCGAGCTCCGCCTCCGGCAGCATCCGCAGCGAGCCCACCGGCACCTCGGGATCCGCCACGGCGGCCGCGAGCAGCTCCTGGAACCGGGTGACCATCCGCTCCACGGTCTCGCGGTCGAACAGGTCGGTGCTGTAGACCACGCTGCCGAGCAGGTGGCCGTCATCGGCGGGGGAGATGTCCACCGACAGGTCGAGCCGGGCGCGGGACCAGCCGTGCGGGAAGGGCGTGGCGGTCAGGCCGGGCAGCGGGTCGGCCCACTCGCCGTGGGTGTGGAAGGCGAACAGGGTCTGGAACAGCGGGGTGCGGCTGAGGTCCCGCTCCACGTCCAGCTCCGCCACGAGCCGCTCGAAGGGGACGTCCTGCCGGGAGAGCGCGTCCAGCACCGTCCGACGGGTCCGCTTGAGCAGCTCGCTGAAGGTGGGGTCGCCGGACAGGTCGCAGCGGAGGGCCAGCGTGGTCGACAGGAAACCGATCATGGTCTCCAGCTCGGTGCTGTCGCGGCCGGCCGACGGGGTGCCCACGCAGAAGTCGCTCTGGCCGGTGTGCCGGGCCAGCAGGACCTGGTAGGCGGCCAGCAGCACCATGTACGGCGTGCAGCGGGCCCGCCGGGCCAGGTCCCTGATCGCGGCGCTCACATCCGCCTCGATCCGGAAGTCGACCTCGCCGCCGGCACCGCTCCGCTGCACCGGACGCGGCCGGTCGGCGGGCAGTTCGAGGGGCGGCACCCCGGCCAGCCGCTCGATCCACCACTGGAGCCCGGAGTCCGCCGAGTGCCGGCGGAGGGCGTGCTCGCCGTACTGGAGGGGGAGGTGGGGCAGCGGGGCGGTGCCACCGCTGCCGTAGTGGGCGGCGACCTCGGAGCGGAGCACGTTCAGCGACCAGCCGTCGCCGTTGATGTGGTGCAGGACGACGCAGAGCACGTGCTCGTCGAGGCCCAGCTCGATCAGCGAGACCTGGAACGGGGGCGCGGCGGACAGGTCGAAGGCCGTGTTGGTGAGCGCGGAGACAAGGGAGAGGGCTTCCTGGTCGTTCCCGGCCGCCAGCCGCTCCACCGTCACGGGCGCGGGCGGCTCGACGATCGCCAGGGGCCGGCCGGCGCTCTCGCTGAAGCGGGTCCGCAGGCTCTCGTGCCGTGCGGCCACGGCGGTGAAAGCGGCCTCCAGCGCGACCGTGTCAAGTCGGCCTTTCAACCTGTAAACATAGGATGTGTTGTAGGTCGAGTCGCTGGGATCGAGGCGGTGGAGAAACCACAACCGCTGCTGGCCGTACGACAGCGGGTATTCCGTCCCTGGCTGGCCGGGGGAAATGGTCTCTGGCTGAAGCACGCAGAGCTCCTTCGTCGGCCGCGGGTCCGCATTCGCGCGAGGGCGCCGAAAATGGGTATGCGAAAGCCCGCTCCGCGCATATTTGCCGAGTTGAGCACGTAATGGGAAAGGATTCTTTCTGGAAAGAAACCTTTCAGTTAGTTCTGGGTGGTTAGTGTTACACCTCCGCCCGGGGTGCGCAAGGCCCTGTGTGGCAGGGGTTTCCCGCCCCCTCGCGAACCTTGGCCAAAGGGCTTGCGCGGCCGTTGCGATCATGTAAGACTGACGCTCGTTTTAGAATAGTAAAGATTCTTTCCTGTTGTGACTCGGGTGCCCGCACACGCCGGGCTCGTATACATCCGATCTTTATTGGGAGGTTCACATGGTGAACCTGACCGTTCCCCAATTGCTCAGAGACCGGGCCTCCGCCGACCCCGACGGGGTCGCGCTGATCGTGCACGGCTCGGCACCGCTCACCTATCGCCAGTGGTACGAGCGGTCCGCTGTGATCGCGAACGGCCTGGTCGCGCGCGGTGTCACCAAGGGCGATCGGGTGGGTCTGGTCTTCGGGAGCGCGGACTGGGCGGACTACGCGGTGGCGTTCTGCGGGGTACTGGCGGCCGGAGCCGCCGCGGTGCCGCTGTCGGACCGCCTCGCCTCCGCTGACCTGCGCTTCATGCTGGAACACTGCGGTGCGGCCGGAGTGATCCATGCCGGCGGGCTCACCGTGCCCGAGATCGGATGGAGCGCCACGCTCGACGGCCTGCGGACCGAAACGTCCTATGAGACGGCCGATCCCGCGCCCGGAGACCTCGCGCAGATCCTCTACACCTCCGGCACGACGGGCCGCCCCAAGGGGGTGTCGGCCACCCATGCCAACCTGGCCTACGGCTGCGGCGCCAGGCGCCGCCCGTTCGCGCACTCCGCGCACCTGCTCCACGCCTTCCCGATCGGCACGAACGCCGGCCAGGCCATGCTGATCAACGCGCTCGACGCCCACCCGGCCGTGGTGACGCTGCCGCGCTTCACCCCCGGCCGCTTCGCCGCGCTGATCGAGTCCTACCGGGCGGGGACGGTCTTCCTCGTCCCCGCGATGGCCATCGAGCTGATCAACGCCGGAGTCGGCGAGCGGCACGACCTGTCCGGCGTGCTGCTGCTCGGCTCGGCCGCGGCGCCGCTGCCCTCGGCCGTCGCCCAGGCGCTGACCACGGCCTTCCCCAACGCGACGATCACCAACTACTACACCTCGACCGAGGCCGCCCCCGCTCAGACGATCATGATGTTCGACCCGGAGCGGCCCGGCAGCGTCGGCCGCGCGGTGGCCGGCGGACGGGTCAGGATCGCCACCGCGGAAGGCACGCCGCTCGCGCCGGGGGAGACCGGCGAGGTCTGGATGCGGTCCCCGGCCGTGCCGCGCGCCTACTACGGCGATCCCGGGAGCGGGACCTTCCGCGACGGCTGGGTGCGGATGGGCGACCTCGGCCGCATCGACGCGGAGGGCTACCTCTACCTCGTCGACCGGGAGGGCGACGTGGTGAAGTCGGGCGCCTACAAGGTCTCCACGATCCACGTCGAGGAGGCCGTCTACCAGCACCCCGACGTGGTCGAGGCGGCGGCCTTCGGGGTCCCGCACCCCGTGCTCGGAACCGTCGTGGCCGTCGCCATGGCCACCCGAGCCCCGCTCACCCCCGAGGAACTGCGGATCTTCCTCAAGGACCGGCTCGCCCCGCACGAGCTGCCCGCGCACGTGACCACCGTCGACGCCCTGCCGCGCAACAACGGCGGGAAGGTCGACAAGCGGGCCCTGCGCCGGAGCATGGAGGACGTGCGATGACCGGCGGCACACCGGCCCCGCGGGAAGGCGGGGCCGCCTTCACCGGGCAGGGGGCGGGCGACGTCGCCCGGGGGGAGACGGGCGGGGGCGCCCCCTCCCGAGGGGAGGCCGCCCTCTCCCGGCACGAGGTCACCTTCACCCAGCAGGGGATGTGGGTCACCGAGCAGGCCGTGAAGGTGGGAACGGCCTACCACATGCCGCTCCTCGTCCACCTGCGCGGCGAGCTCGACACCGGCGCGCTCCTGGCGGCCTGCGCGGCGGTCGTGGACCGGCACCCGATGCTGCGCGGCGTGGTGGCGGAGGTGGACGACGAGCTGCGGCTCGTGCCCGGCGCCGAGATCCCCGTACGGCGGGCGCCCGGCTCTGCGAGCGGGTCCCCGGACGGCGCTCCCGGTGGTTCCCCGACCGGCTCCCCGGACGGCGCTCCGGGAGCGGAAGGGGCGGAGGGCCTGGACGCGGCCGTGCGGGAGGAGATCCTGCGCGACTTCGACCTGGAGCACGGCCCCCTGGCCAGGTTCACCCTGTTCGAGACCGGCCCCGGGCGGCACCTGCTCGTCTTCGTCGCCCACCACCTGATCTTCGACGGCCAGTCCAAGGACATCCTGGTCCGCGACCTGGCCGCGTTCTACAACGGCGAACGGCCGCCCCCGCTGCCCGAGATCGACCATGGCCGGTCCGAGCGCGACCGGGTGGCGGCCATGCTCCCGGCCGCGAAGGAGTTCTGGGCACCCCGGTGGCGTGATCCGGGCGAGACCGTGCTGCTGGGCCGGGCGCTGCGGTCCCGGCGGGCGGGCGAGGGCCGGGTCCTGCGGCTCACCGCCGACCCGTCGGTCCCCGGGCTCACCCGGTTCGAGGTGCTGCTGGCCGCGCTGCACGTCCTGCTCTCCGGGTACGGCAACGCCGAGGTGACCACCGCCGTCGACCTGTCCACCCGGCCGGCCGAGGCGGTGGACCACATCGGCCTGTTCGTCAACGAGCTCCCGGTCGCCTCCGCCCCGTCCCCGGAGGCGACCTTCCGGGAGTTCGCCACCGGGCTCCGCGCCGAGCTGCGCCAGGTCTACCGGTTCCGGCAGGTGCCGCTGACCCGGGCGATGCCCCGCATCCGGCCCCACGCCGCGCTGGTCCCCGTCTCGGTCAGCTACCGCACCCGCCACGAGGCCGACCCGGTGTTCACCGGACTGGACGCCTCGGTGGAGTGGACGGTCTTCAACCACGCGGTCCGCGGCGCGCTGCACCTGCAGTGCGTGGACGGTCCCGGCGGGCTCACCATCAGCCTGCGTCACGATCCCGAGGCGGTCCCGGACGCCCCACGGGTGGCCGATGACCTGCGTCTCCTCCTGGAACGCGCCACCCACGACCCCGACCTGCCGCTCAAAGAAATACTGAACGAAATTCTGGAGTAAGAGATGGGTTCCGTCACCACCCTCACCGAGCAGGTACGCGAGATCTGGGAGGAAGTCCTGGGCATCTCGCCGATCGACGACCACGACGACATCTTCGACCTGGGCGGCCACTCCCTGACCATCACCCAGATCATCGCCCGCATGCGCAAGCGCCTGGACATCGAGGTCTCGCTGGACGCCTTCTTCGACAACCCGACCATCGCCGGGATCGTGGAGTCACTCGGCGATGACTGAGACCCTCGACCGGCTCCGCCTGTCCCGCCTCGGCGACGACGACCTGGAGCTGCTGCTGCAGGTGCGGCACTTCGAGCTGAAACTCCTGGAGCTGTACGGCAGGGGAGAGCTCAACGGCACCACGCACACCTGCCTCGGCCAGGAGTACGTCCCGGTGGCACTGCGCCCGCTGCTCGGCCCGGCCGACCACGTCTTCAGCAACCACCGGGGCCACGGCCACTACCTGTCCACGTTCCGGGACCCGCACGGCCTGCTCGCCGAGATCATGGGCAGGGAGGGCGCGGTCTGCGGAGGCGTCGGCGGCAGCCAGCACATCCACCGCGACCGCTACATGTCCACCGGCGTGCAGGGGGAGAGCCTGCCCGTGGCCGCCGGGGTCGCGCTCCACCTCAAGCGGACCGAGCCCGGCACGCTGGCGTGCGTCTACATCGGCGACGGCACGTGGGGCGAGGGGGCGGTCTACGAGGCGCTGAACCTCGCCGCGCTCTGGGAGCTCCCGCTGCTGGTGGTGGTGGAGAACAACGGCATCGCCCAGTCCACCCCGACCGCGTCGCAGATGGCGGGTACCGTCGGGAGCCGTGCGGCGGCGTTCGGCATCCGGCACCACCTGGTCGTCTCCACCGACGTCAACGAGATCCGGGCCGCGCTCACCCCCCTGGTCGCGGGGGTGCGCCGGGCCCGGCCGCTGGTGGTGGAGTTCGTGACCCACCGGCTCGGCCCGCACAGCAAGGGCGACGACATCCGTCCGGCCGGCGCCGTACAGGCCGCCAGGGACAACGACTGGTACGACCGCTACGCCCGCGATCACCCCGACCAGTTCCAGCGGTTCGACGGGCAGGTCAGGGCGGAGATCCAGGCGATCGCCGACGAGGTCGCCGCCCGCCCGCCCTCCCGATGGGAGGGATCGTGCGCGTAGCCGAGAACCTGAACGCCGCCCTGCACGGGCTGCTGGACGACGATCCCACCGCCTACATGATCGGCGAGGACATCCTCGACCCGTACGGCGGCGCCTTCAAGGTCACCAAGGGCCTGTCGACCCGCTTCCCCGGCAGGGTGATCGGCACCCCGATCAGCGAGGGCGCCCTGACCGGCGTCGCGGCGGGGCTGGCGCTGACCGGCAACACGGCGGTGGCCGAGATCATGTTCGGCGACTTCGTGGCGCTCGCCTTCGACCAGCTCTGCAACTTCGCGAGCAAGTCGGTCTCCATGTACGGCAGGCGGCTGCCGCTGCGGATGGTGGTGCGCTGCCCGACCGGCGGCGGCCGGGGTTACGGCCCCACGCACAGCCAGAGCCTGCAGAAGCACTTCGTCGGCATGCCGGGGCTGTCGCTGTATGAGATGTCCCCTTTCCACGACAACCGCGCCGTGCTCGCCGCGATGCTGGAGCGGGGCGAGCCGTGCGTGTTCTTCGAGGACAAGGTCCTCTACACCCGGCAGATGGACCAGGTCGACCCGCTTTTCACGGTGCGCCGTGAGGGCGAGCTGGCCGTGGTCGACCTGCGCGGCCCGGACGCCCGGCCCGACTGCGTGATCATCGCGCCGGGCGGGATGGCGCACCGGGCGCTGGCCGCGATGCGGTCCCTGCTGGTGGAGCAGGAGATCTCCTGCCGGCTGCTGGTCCCGTCCCGGCTCTACCCGCTGGACGTCGACACGCTGCTGCCGTTCCTGGGGGAGGTCGTCCTGGTCGCCGAGGAGAGCACGGCCGGCGGCACCTGGGGCAGCGAGGTCGCCCACCTCCTGCACGCCCGCCTCTGGGGCCGCCTGCGCGGCCCCGTCCGCCTCGTCCACTCCCGGGCCAGCGTGATCCCCACCGCCGCCCACCTCGAGAACGAGGTCCTGGTGGGGGAGTCCACGATCCACCACGCCGTACGAGAGGCCCTGCGTGGCTGACATCCGCGTCCCCAAGCTCAACAACAACGACACCGAGTACCTGGTCGTGGAGTGGCTCGTCGAAGACGGCAAGCCCGTCCAGGCAGGAGACCCCGTCGCCGTCCTGGAGACCTCCAAGGCGGCCGACGAGCTGGAGGCCGCCGAGCCCGGCCACCTCCACCACGTGGCCGGGCTCAACACCTGGATCGCCCCCGGCGCCGTCCTCGCCCGGATCACCCCCGAGGCCGTCCCGGAGGCCGTCCCGGAGGCGTCCACCGACGCGCAGGCCGCCGCCGGGGCGGTTCCCGCTTCCGCCGCGGCCTCGGACACGACGCCCGCTCCCGCGGACGTCCCCGCGACCGGCGCCCCGGTCATCACCGACCCCGCCCGCGCCCTGATGGACGCACTCGGGGTCACCGTCGCCCAGGTCACGGCCCTGGGCCTGCCCGTCATCCGCCGCGTCGACGTGGAACGCCTGGCCGGGAGCGCCGGCGCGCCGCCGGCCACCGGCGGGCACGCCGGAGCCGACGGCGGGGATCCCGGACAGGTCCGAGCCGCCGGCGGTCCCGCCCCGCAGGCGGGGGAGCGGGCCGGAGCGGAGGGTTCCGACGGTACGGCGGGCACGCATCCGCTCTCCAGGGTGCAGCGGGCCGTGGCCAGAGCGGTCACGACCTCGCACGGGACCATCCCCGCCGCCTACACGGTGGTGAAGTTCGACGTGGGGCCGCTGCTGGAGCGGACCAGGGGGCTGAGCAGGGAGGTCCGCAGGCCGGTCGGGCTGGCGGAGCTGTTCGTCCAGGCCGTGGCCGCGCTGCATCCGGCGTTCCCGCTGTTCTTCGCCTCGATCGACGGGGACCGGGCCCGGCCGGCGGAGGCGCCCCGGATCGGCGTCACCTTCGACATGGGCCAGGGCCTCTACGTGCCGGTCGTCCACGACACCGGATCGCTCCGGGAGATCGCCGACACGCTCATGCGCTACCGGCTGGCGGCCACCGAGGGCGACTTCCGGGAGAGGGACCTCACCGGCGCCAACATCGCCGTCACCCTGCACACCGACGCCGACGTGATCCTCGCGATCCCCTTCGTCTTCCCCGGCACGGTCTGCGCGCTCGCGATCACCTCGCCGCAGCCCGAGGTCGTCCTCGGCGAGGACGGCGCCGTGACGACGAGAACCGTCGCGAACATCGGCCTCGCCTACGACCACCGACTGATCAACGGCCGGGACGCCGCGCTGTTCCTCGCCGCCCTCCGGATGGAGCTGCATTGACCGAGACGACGCTGTCGGACGCCAAGCGGGCGCTGCTCGCCCAGCGGCTCCGGCGCCGGGAGGAGTCCCGGACCATCACGGCCCGGGCCCCGGGAACCACCCCGCCCCTGTCCCACGCCCAGGAACGCCTGTGGTTCCTGGAGCAGTACCGCCCCGGCACCACCACCTACACCGTCCCCGTCGCGGCGCGCCTGCGCGGGGACCTGGACGCCACCGCGCTGCGCCGGGCCCTGGACGAGATCGTCGCGCGCCACGAGGCCCTGCGGATGCGCTTCCTCACCACCGAGGACGGCACCCCCGAACTCGTGGTCGACGGGCCCCGCCCGGCCGAGCTGCGCGTCACCGAGGCGGCGGACCTGGAGGCGGCGGTCGAACTGCTCGACGCCGAGCTCGCCACCCCCTTCGACCTGGAGCACGGCCCGCTCTTCCGGACCGTCCTGGTACGGCTCGCGCCCGACGACCACGTGCTGCTGATCGCCGCGCACCACACCGTCATCGACGGCTGGTCCAGCGACGTGATCATCCGTGAGCTGCTCGCCCTGCACGACGGCGCGACCCCGCCGCCCGCCCCGGTCGGCTACGGCGACTACGCCCTCTGGCAGCGCGGGCGCGAGCACCGCGGCGAGATCGACCACTGGCGGGAGAAGCTCGCCGGCCTGCCCGCCATCGAGCTGCCCACCGACCGGCCGCGCCCGGCCGAGCAGGGGTACGAGGGAGCCGCCCTCGACTTCCGGCTGGACGCCGACCTCACCCGGCGGCTCACCGACCTGGGCAAGGCCGCCGGGGCGACGCCGTACATGACGCTGCTGGCGGCCTTCCAGGTGCTGCTGGCCCGCTACTCGGGACAGGCGGACTTCGCGGTCGGCTCCCCGGTCGCGGGCCGCGGCCTGCCGGAGCTGGACGGCGTCGTCGGCATGTTCGTCAACACGCTGGTGCTCCGCGCGGACCTGGCCGACGATCCGTCGTTCAGCACGTTCCTGGCCCGCACCCGCGAGACCGCGCTGGACGCCTTCGCGCACCAGGAACTCCCGTTCGACCAGCTCGTCAACGAGCTGAACGTGGTCCGCGACGTGAGCCGGTCGCCGCTCGTCCAGGTGACGTTCGCGCTGCAGAACTTCAAGGCCGGCGAGGAGGACGGGCGGGTCTCGTACGTCACCCTGCCGGCCAGGACCACCCGTTTCGACCTGGGCCTCTACCTGTTCGAGAACCCTGACGGGCTGGTCGGGAACTTCACCTACAGCACGGCGCTGTTCGATCCGGAGACCGTGGAGCTGCTGGCGTCCCGGTTCGAGGCACTGCTGCGGTCCATCGTGGCGTCGCCGCGTACGCGGGTCGGAGAGCTCTCCCTGCTCTCCGAGGACGAGCGGGACCTGGTCCTCGGCTTCGGCTCCAGCGCCGCCCCGGCACCCGCCGGCCACGACCTGCTCCACGACCTCGTCACCGCGCAGGCCGCGCTGACCCCCGGCGCCACGGCCGTGGTCTGCGGCGACTCCCTGACCTACGCCGAGCTCGACGACCGCTCCACCCGGATCGCCGCCCTGCTGAGGAACCGCTACGGCGTCGGCCCCGACACCCGGGTCGGCGTGTTCCTGGAGCAGTCCACCGACCTCGCGGCGGCCGTCATCGGCGTCCTGAAGGCGGGCGGCTCCTACGTCCCCCTCGACCCCAAGCAGCCCCGCGACCGGCTGGCCCACATGCTCGGCGACGCCGGAGCCGTCGTCGTCGTCACCACCTCCGCCCTCCGCGACCTGGTCCCGGGGCCGCCGGCCGTCTGCCTGGACGAGGAGGCCCTGCGGGAGACCGCGTTCGAGGCGCCTCCGGTCACGGCCGACCACCTCGCGTACGTGATCTACACGTCGGGGACGACCGGCCGGCCCAAGGGCGTCGGGGTGCAGCACCGGCAGGTGCTCACCTACCTGGCCGGGGTCAGGGAGCGGTTCGAGGTCGAGCCCGCGGCGGTCTACACGCTGCTGCAGTCGCTCTCGTTCGACTTCGGGGTGACGATCTTCTACCTGTCGCTCATGACCGGCGGCGAGCTTCACCTGGTCGACCCGCAGTCGCCGGTGGAGGAACTCGCCGGGCAGCTCGGCCGTACCGACTACCTGAAGATGACCCCGTCCCATCTGGCCTCGCTGCTCGCCGACCCCGACATCGCCGACCCGGCCGACCTGCTCCCGCGCAAGCTGCTCGTCCTCGGCGGCGAGGCGTCCAAGTGGAGCTGGGCGCGGGAGCTGAGCGCGCACACCACCGTGGTCAACCACTACGGCCCCACCGAGGCCACGGTCGGCATCTCCACCCACGCCGTCACCGGCGAGGCCGAGCGGTCGCTGAACCTCCCGATCGGCAGGCCGCTCCCCGGCGCCCGGGTCTACGTGCTGGACGAGCATCTGCGGCTCGTCCCGCCCGGCATGACCGGCGAGATCTACCTCGGCGGCGACCGGCTCGCCAGGGGATACCTCGGGCAGCCCGGCCTGACGGCGGACAGGTTCCTGCCCGACCCGTACGGCGAGCCCGGCGCGCGCATGTACCGGACCGGCGACCTCGGCCGCTGGCTGCCCTCGGGCGACCTGTGCTTCCTCGGCCGCCGTGACCTCCAGGTGAAGGTCCGGGGCTACCGGGTGGAGCTGTCGGAGATCGAGTCGGTCCTCACCGACCAGCCCGGCGTCGCGCACGCCGTCGTCGAGCTGCGCCAGGACCGGTTGATCGGCTACCTCGTCGGAGAGCGGACCAGCGTGAGCGAGCTGCGCGCGGCGCTCGGCGAGCGGCTCCCCGAATACATGATCCCCGCGCGGTTCGTCTGGCTGGACGAGCTGCCGCTGAAGTCGCACGGCAAGGTCGACCGGGCGAGGCTGCCCGAGCCCGACGAGGAGCGGCCGGACCAGGAGGCCGGGTTCGTCCCGCCGCAGACGCCCGTCGAAGAGGCGATCGCGGGGGTATGGGCCCAGGTGCTCGGGCTGGTCCAGGTCGGCGTGCTGGACGACTTCTTCGACCTGGGCGGACATTCGCTGCTCGCCGCACAGGTGGTCGCCCGCCTGCGGAAAGCCCTTCCCGCAGGCGGGCGCCAGGTAAGCATCCTGGACCTGTTCAAGCACCGGACCGTCCGCGAGCTCGCGCAGCTCGTCGAGGCCGGTGACGACGGCCCGCGCATGCTCCTGCACCGGCTCACCCCGGTCCGCACCGCCACCTCCACCCTGGTCTGCGTGCCGTACGGCGGCGGCAGCGCGGCCATCTACCAGCCGCTGGCCGACGCGATGCCCGCGGGCTGGGCGTTGCACGCGGTCGCCGTCCCCGGCCAGGAGATGGGGCTGATCGAGGAGACCCGGCCGGTGGCCGAGGTCGCGCAGGGCTGCGTGGAGGAGATCCTCAAGGGGATCCGGGGGCCGCTGGCGCTGTACGGCCACTGCGGGCTCGGCGTCATGCTGACCGTGGAGATCGCCCGGCGCCTGGAGGCGGCGGGACGGCCGGTCGAGGCCATCTATCTCGGCGGAATCTTCCCCTTCGCCCGGCCCGCCTCGACGCTGGCCTGGCTGTCGAACCTGACCGACCGCCTCCGCAGCGACCAGGTCTGGGCCAACGCCCTCCAGGCCGCCGGCCTCGACGTCGAGGACCTCGACCGGGACCAGCTCAAGTTGATGATCGACAACCGCCGCCAGGGGACCAAGGAGGCGGAGCGCTACTTCACCCGCCTGTTCGAGGAAGGCGTCGAACCGCTCAGGGCGCCGATCATCTCCGTGGCCGGCGAGCGTGACCCGGCCACCGAGTTCTACCAGGAGCGCTACCGCGAGTGGCACCTCCTCACCGACTCCACCGCCGTGGTCGTCCTGGACGAGGCCGGGCACTTCTTCCTGAAGTACCGGGCCGAGGAGCTGTCGGCCATCGTCACCGGCACCCACCGGGCCATCGCCTCCGGCGAGACCGCCGCGCTGGGCCGTACCGGCAGATCCACCTGGTGGCTTGAGGGGATCTCCGACCAGCACGCCCCCGAACGGCCCGGCTCCGGCTCGGGCGAGGTCGTGTCGGACGGTTCCAGCCCGGGTGTCGGATGGGAGGACATACCCGCTCCCCGCGTAGCCGGGCACGGGGCGTCCACCCCGTACGGGACGCGGCAGGAGCCGAAGCCCAGCATGAAGCGGTTCGCCACGGTGGCGGCGGGACAGCTCATCTCGATCATCGGATCGTCGCTGACCGAGTTCGCGGTCCCGCTGTGGATCTACGTCACCACCGGGTCGCTCGCCAGGTTCGCCCTGTTCTCGGTCCTCGCCCTCGTCCCCGGCATGCTGGTGTCCCCTCTCGCGGGAGCCCTCGTCGACCGCTACGACCGGCGCAGGGTGATGCTCGCCGGGGACATCGGCGCGTTCGGCACCCAGCTCGCCCTCGGGATCCTGCTGTGGACCGGAAACCTCCAGGTCTGGCACATCTATCCGCTCCTGGTGCTGCTGTCGGTCGCGCTGACCTTCCAGCGCCTCGCCTACAACTCGGCCGTCCCCCAGCTGGTCCCCAAGCGCTTCCTCGGCCACGCCAACGGCGTCGTCCAGATGGTGACCGGCACCGCCCAGCTCGTCGTCCCGCTGGTCGCGGTCGGCCTGATGGCCGTGATCGGCCTTGAGGGCATCCTCGTCCTGGACGTCGTCTCCTACGTCTTCGCGATCGCGGTGCTGCTGTTCGTCCGCTTCCCGAAGACGATGGCCTGGAAGCGCAGGGAGTCCCTGGTCTCCGAGATGGTGGAGGGGTGGAGGTTCTCCTGGGGCAACCGGGGCTTCCGCGGCATGCTCTTCTTCTTCGCGGTGCTGAACATCTTCCTGTCCCCGCTGTTCCTGCTCATCTCACCGCTCGTCCTGGGCTTCGCCACGCTCCAGGACGTCGGCCGGATCTCCTTCGCCGGAGGACTCGGCGTCTTCCTCGGCGGTCTGACCATGACCGTCTGGGGCGGCCCGCGGCGGCAGCGGCTGCGCGGCGTCATGCTCTCCACGGTGGTCCTCGCCGTCTTCTGCCTGATCACCGGCCTCCAGCAGAACCTGCTCGTGATCGCGATCGGCGCGTTCGGCATGTCGTTCTGGCTGACCATGCTCAACGGCGTCTACGCCACGATCATCCAGGTCAAGGTGCCGCAGCGCTTCCACGGCCGGGTCATCGCGCTCAACACGCTGATCGCCTGGTCCACCCTGCCGATCGGCTTCGGCCTGGTCGCGCCGTACGGCAGCGCGGCGTTCGAGCCGCTGCTGCTGCCCGGCGGCCCGCTGGCCGACACGGTCGGCCTGGTGCTCGGCACCGGTGAGGGCCGGGGCGTGGGCCTGATGTACGTGCTGTTCGCCATCGCCATCGCCGTCACCGCGCTGGTCGCGATGCGCACCCGGACCCTGTCCCGGTTCGACGTGGACGTGCCGGACGCGCTCCCCGACGACCTGGTCGGGTTCCAGACCCTGCAGAGGCGCCATGGACAGGAGCGGCACGAGCCGGTCGCGGAGGTGCCCGCCCTGCGGACATGAGCCCGCCGAGGGCTCCCGGTAGGGGCAGGAGCAACGCCGCCCCGTCCCCGCCGGGAGCGACGCCGCCCCGTTCCCACCGGGAGCGACGCCGCCCCGTTGCCGCCGCCGGGAGCTCCCGCCCCCGCCGCAACACTCCACCCCCGGGAGCCCCCGCCCCGACCGCCGGGAGCGACGTCTCGTCCCGTCCCCGCCCCGGCCGCCGGGAGCCCCCGCCCCGGCCGCCGGGAGCGCCGCCGCCCCGTCCCCGCCGGGAGCTCCCGCCCCCGCCGCAACACTCCGTCTCCACGGCAACACCCCGTCCCCGCCGGAAACCCTCGTCCCTGCCGAAGGCACGGCCCACACCGGGAGCCGGTCTCGACGGCGGGTGCCGGGTCATGTCCAGGGACGTGGTGTATGACACCTCTCATCTCTTCCTGCGCGGTGGCCGGTCATCGGAGAAGGCGGGCCGCCGTACGGGGTGAAAGGCGCGGCGAGGGCGGGGGAGGGGCCGGGGGCCGTTCATCGGCGCGGCGTCGCACGGGGTCGCACGGGGCGATTCCCGCTGCGCGGGCTACAGCCCTGGCCGGTGTGGACGCGGGCCACCGTAACCGCCTCCTCGACCACCCCTGGGTGAACAAAAGCCTTCCCTGACCACCCCTGGATGGACAAAAGCCGCTTACCGCCCCCTGTCCCCCTCTCACAGGGCGGGCCGCCACAACCGCCTCCCCGACCATCCCTGGGTGAACAAAAGCCTTCCCTTGACCACCCTCGGATGGACAAAAGCCGCTCACCGCTCCCCCTGCCCCTCTCGCAGGGCATGCCGCCACCGTTTTCCATGATCTGTTGGGATTGGCCGCGCCATGGACCGCCAATCCCAACAGATCATGGAAAATCTCCGATCATGACCTCCGCCAAGGTCGCCCGGCGCCCGTTACATCCCGCTTTGCCCCTGGGCTTGCCCTCCCCGTCACCCTGCCCGCGGACCTGGGCCGCCCAGAATTGGCCTGTCACTGATGAATGGCCCCCGGCTGCCCGCGGACCTGGGTCGCCCGCAGCTGGCCCGTCGCCGATGAGCGGCCTCCGGCTGCTCGCGGACCTGGGTCGCTCGCAGCTGGCCCGTTGCCGATGAGCGGCCCCCAGCTCCGCACTCGCCCTCGCCGCGCTTGTCCCCTCTGCGGCGCAGAGCTTTTCAATGGCGATCGGCACCAACCCCGGCTGCTCATTCACCACGACCGTGGACGCGACCGAGACCGGGGGCGGGAGCCGGTGGGTATGCATGTCACAGGGGTGCGGGCTCGCCCGGCAGCTCGGTGGTCCCGCCGGCCCGCAGGCCGTCGAGCATCAGGTGCAGGAATCTGGCGGGCTGGGCGCCCACATGTGCGGGCAGTTCGGCGGGGTGGCAGGTGAAGACGTTGAGCAGCATCACGATGTCACTCGTACCGGCATCCGTGCGCATCGCCCCCGCGGCCTGGGCGTCGCGCACGAGGCCGTCGAGCAGTTCGATCCACTCCTCGCGGGACCTCGCGAACTCCGGCGTGGACAGGAACGTCTCGGTGTCCAGGTCGGCGAGCGCGGTGGCGAGGGCGCCACGGCCCGGATCGGCGCACCAGATGACGAGCGAGCGCAGTGCGGTCCAGGCGTCGGGCCCTGTCTCGGCAGCCCTTCGCGCGGCGTCGACCAGCTCGTGGATGTAGTGGTCGCCGATGGCGGTGATCAGCGCGCCGCGGTCGGGGAACCGGCGGTAGAGCGTGCCGACGCCGACCCCGGCGCGGCGGGCGATGAGCTCCATCGGCGCACCGATCCCGCGCTCGGCCACGACGGCGCAGGCCGCCTTAATGATCTTATCGAAGTTGCGCCTGGCGTCCGCGCGCAGTGGTTGTTCCGGCATTGGAGCCCCGCTCCGAAGTGGACGATCGAATTCCGCTTAGTGTAGCTTCCGTGAAAGCGGAATTCGATCGTCCACTTAGGGGGCATCATGATCGTGGTGACTGGCGCGACCGGAACGATCGGCCGGGCGCTGATCGACCGGCTGCGCGCGGCGGGAACGGCCGTCGTGGCGGTGGTCCGGCGGCCCGAACAGGGCGAGTCGCTCGGCTGCGACTACGTCGTCGGTGACTTCGACCGGCCCGAGACCATCGGGACGGCGCTCTCTCCCGGCGACCGGCTGTTCCTGAACAGCTCGCTGTGGCCCGGCTTCGTCCACCGGTACCGCGAGGTGATCGACCTCGCCCGGTCGGCCGGCGTGGGCCAGGTGGTGAAGGTGTCCGTGCGCGGGGCGGAGCCGGGGGCGCTGCTCGGCGGCGGAATGCACGGCGAGGTCGAGGCGCACCTCAAGGCGTCGGGGCTGGCCTGGTCGATCCTGCAGCCGGTCGGGTTCATGCAGAACCTCCCCGCGGAGGTCTCCTTCCAGGACGGTGAGGGCCGTTTCTACGGCTCCTACGGTCCGGGCCGGGTGGGCTACATCGACGCCAGGGACATCGCCGACGTGGCCGCGGTCCTGCTCACCCGGCCGGTCGGGGCGGATCAGACCTACGTCCTCACCGGCCCCGAGGCGCCGACCCACGACGAGATCGCCGCGGCCGTCAGCGGCGCGCTCGGCCGGACCGTCCGCTACATCGATCTCCCGGTGGGGGAGCTGACCGGCCATCTGGAGCGCCAGGGCCTCCCCGGCCCCGTCGCCCATGATCTCGCCGAGCTCATGGCCCAGGTCGGGGACGGCCGCTGGTCCACCACCACCGAGACGGTCGAGGCCCTGACCGGCCGCCCGCCCCGATCCCTCGCCCGCTTCCTCACCGACCACACCGCAGCCTTCCGGCTGTGACCCTCGCCCCATCGGCGAGGCCTCCATGCCCCCGGGTGGCAGGTCGCTCCCCCTGGCAGGACAGGTCGCTCCCCCATAGCAGGAGGAGACCCGCAGGGGCGGCCCCCGGCGATCGGTGCCGCCTCCGGGCTCGTCGGCACGGGCCGCTCTCCTTTCGGCAGGCGGGGATCGTCAGGCCCATGGGTGGCTGGCATCTCCGCCCTGGCAGGAGGAGACCCGTAAAGGCCCCCGGCGATCGGTGCCGCCTCCGGGCCCGCCGGTGCGGGCTTCTCCCCTCCGGCAGGCGGGGATCTCTAGGCCCGTAGGCGCAGGCCTCTCGGGGTCGGGTGGAAACCGGCGGCCTCCAGGGCGGCGCCCAGGGGGGAGTCGTTGATGGCGGTGCCGTCCGCGCGCTCCACGGTCAGCTTGCCGAGGGCGCCGTCGCGCACGGCCAGGGCCAGGGCGTCCACGGCGGGCTGGAGGCGGTCGTCGTCGGTGAACGACAGCAGGGTCTTGCCGCCACGCTCGACATAGAGCACCAGGTGCCCGTCCACGAGCACCACCAGCGATCCCGCCTTCCGGCCCGGCTTGTGGGAGATCTCTCCGGGATGGGCGGGCCAGGGCAGCGCCGCGCCGTACGGGTTGGCCGGATCGGCCGCCGCCAGCACCACCGCGCGCCGGCCGTTCCCCTCCGGCCTCCGGGAGCTCCACGGGTCGGGGCCGGGCGCCTCGGACCGCGGTGGCGTGGCGGCGGCGCGCATGCGGTCGACGGCTCCGGGGAGGGCGAACTGTGCACCGCCCAGCCCCTCGACGAAATAGCCCCGGCGGCATCGGCCGCTCTCCTCGAAGGCGCGGAGCACCTGGTAGACCGCGGCGAATCCGCCGGGCAGGCGTTCGGCGGCGACCGCGCCCCGCGTCACCACGCCGTGCCGCTCCAGCAGTGCCTCGGCCTGGGCGTGCGCCCGCTGGGTCGGGTCGTCCGCGACCCCGGGCAGCAGCCACCAGCGACCGCCCACGGTCGGTGGCCCGCTCCGGGTGGGCAGCACCGGCCGCCGCCTGCGCGTCGTGGCCGGGCGGTGGGCGGGTCGGCCGGTGCCGAGCGTGGCCCGCAGCGGGGCGAGCGTGTCGCCGGTGATCCGGCCGGCCCACACCAGGTCCCACACCGCGGCGGTCAGCATCCCGTCGTCCGGGACCGGACCGGCCATGAGGGATCCGACACGGCCCGCCAGCTCGCGGAAGAACAGCGCCCCTCCACCGCTGAGCACCTCAAGGACCGCCTCGTGCAGCGGGGTCATGGTGATCTCGACCGGATCGGGCATCAGCAGGGGGGCGGTGTCGGCGAAATACAGCGCCACCCAGCCGTCCCCACCCGGCAGGGACCCCTGCCCGGCCCAGAGGACCTCGCCCGAGGAGGTCAGCTCGTCCAGCAGCGACGGGTCGTATCCGGGGACCCGCGAGGGCAGGACCAACGTCTCCAGCGCCGACGCCGGCACCGCCGCGCCCTGCAACTGCTCGACCGCGCTCACCAGCGCGTCGATCGGCGGCCTGCCCCTCTGCGGGGCGCCGCTGATGCCGTGCCAGGCGGGGGCGAAGACGGCGAGGGTCTCGGGGGAGACCGGCTCCACCTCCTTGCGGAGCCGGGCCAGGGACCTGCGGCGAAGCATCCGCAGCACCCCGGCGTCGCACCACTCCTCTCCCCGGCCGCCCGGCCTGAACTCCCCGCTCACCACCCGGCCCGAGACGGCCAGGCGGCGCAGCGTGTCGGTGACGACGGCCGGGCCGAGCCCGAACCTGGCGGCGGCCGTACTCGCCGGGAACGGGGTGCGCGTGCGGGCGTGCCTGGCGACCAGGTCGCCCAGCGGGTCGTCCACCGGCTCCAGGAAGGTGTGCGGCACTCCCACCGGCAGCGGTACGCCGAGCGCGTCGCGCAGCCGGGCGGCGTCCTCGATGGCCGCCCACTGCTCCTGCCCGGCCACCCGCACCCGGATCGCCCGCCGGGCGCTCTCCAGACCGGTCAGCCAGGCCGGATCCCCCTCGCGCAGGCTCACGTCGGCCGCGAGCAGGGGGCCGTGCGAACGGAGCAGGTCGGCGAGGTCCTCGGCGTCGCGGAGCGGCCGGTCCAGCCGGGCCAGCTCGCGCTCGGTGTCGGCGATCACGTCGGGGTCGAGCAGCTCGCGCAGGTCCGCCTGGCCCAGCAGCTCGGCCAGCAGGCTGGTGTCGAGCGCGAGCGCCTGGGCGCGGCGCTCGGCCAGGGGGGCGTCCCCCTCGTACATGAACGCGCCGACGTAGTTGAACAGCAGCGACGCCGCGAACGGCGACGCCTGGGAGGTCTCGACCTCGACCAGCCGCACGCGCCGCGCCGAGATGTCCCGCATGAGCCGGATCAGCCCCGGCACGTCGAACACGTCCTGCAGGCACTCGCGCATCGTCTCCAGCACGACCGGGAACGAGCCGTACCGGCCGGCCACGTTGAGCAGGTGCGAGGCCCGCTGCCGCTGCTGCCACAGCGGGGTGCGCTTGCCGGGGGTACGGCGCGGCAGCAGCAGGGACCGTCCCGCGCACTCCCGGAAGCGCGCCGCGAACAGCGCCGAGCCGCCGAGCTCCTCGGTGACGATCTGCTCGATCTCCTCGGCGTCGAAGACCGCGACGTCCGACGGGGGACCGGAGAGCGTGTCGGGGATGCGCAGCACGATCCCGTCGTCGGAGTGCACGGCCTGGACGTCGACGCCGTAGCGCTCCCGCAGCCGCCGGCCGATCGCCAGGGCCCATGGCGCGTGCACCCGCGCCCCGTACGGCGAGTGCACCACGACCCGCCAGTCGCCCAGCTCGTCGTGGAACCGTTCGACCAGCAGCGTCCGGTCGTCCGGCACGTATCCGGTCGCCTGCCGCTGCTCGGCCAGATAGGAGAGCAGGTTGGCCGCGGCGAACTCGTCGAGCCCCGCCGCCCTGATCCTTTCCATGGCGCCGTCCCGCGCCGGGTCATCCTGTCCTGCGGAGCCGGGCTTCCCGCCGTCCCGGGCCGGGTCCTCCCGCCCGGGGCCGGGCCGCGTGCCGTCCCCCGCCGGATCGCCCGGCTCCGCCGAGCCCGGCCTGGCGGCGTCCCGCGCGAGGCCCCCCTTCCTGCCGGATCCCGGCCCGGCGCCGGAGCCGGCGCCGGACATCTCGCGCAGGAACGCGCCGATCGCCCTGCCCAGCTCCGCCGGGCGCCCCGCGTTGTCGCCGTGCCAGAAGGGCAGCTTGCCCGGCTGCCCGGGGGCGGGGGAGACCAGCACCCGGTCGGCCGTGATGTCCTCGATCCGCCAGGAGGTCGCGCCCAGCACGAACACGTCCCCCGCCCGGGACTCGTAGACCATCTCCTCGTCCAGCTCGCCCACCCGCGAGGCCTTCTCCCCGACCAGGAAGACGCCGAACAGCCCCCGGTCGGGGATCGTGCCGCCGTTGGTCACGGCCAGCCGCTGGGCCCCGGGCCGCCCCCGCAGGGTGCCGGTGACCCGGTCCCACACGACGCGCGGGCGCAGCTCGGCGAACTCCTCGCTCGGGTAGCGCCCGGCGAGCATGTCGAGCGTCGCCTCCAGGGCGCCGCGGGGCAGCGTCCGGTACGGCGCGGCACGCCGTACGAGGGTCTCCAGGTCGTCCACCGTCCACTCGTCCAGCGCGGTCATCGCCACGATCTGCTGGGCGAGCACGTCGAGCGGGTTGCGCGGGTAGCGGAGCTCCTCGATCTCGCCGCTCTTCATCCGCTCGGCCACCACGGCCGTCTGGACCAGGTCGCCGCGGTATTTGGGGAAGATCACACCCCGTGAGACGGCTCCCACCTGGTGGCCGGCCCGGCCGATCCGCTGCAGGCCGCTGGCCACGCTCGGCGGTGACTCCACGCAGGCGACCAGGTCCACCGCGCCCATGTCGATGCCGAGTTCCAGGCTGGAGGTCGCGACCACCGCCGGCAGCCTCCCGGACTTGAGCGCCTCCTCGATCTGGGAGCGCTCCTCCTTCGACACCGACCCGTGGTGGGCCCGCACGATCTCCGGGACCGTCCCCTTGGCGGCCCCGGCCTGCGCCATCATCGCCGCCGGGGTGGACAGGGACGCCGGCGGCGCGGGGAAGCCCCCGGCCCAGTGCGCCGGCTCCGAAGGCTCCGGCGGCTCCGCCTCTCCGGCCCTGCGCTCCCACGCCAGCTCGTTGAGACGGGTGCACAGCCGCTCGGCCAGCCGCCGGGAGTTGGCGAACACGATCGTCGAGCTGTGCTCCTCGATCAGGTCGAACAGCCGCTCCTCCACATGCGGCCAGATGGACCGCCGGGCCGGGGGCTCCAGCAGCCACTGGTCGTCGTCATCGGGCCGGGAGGGGCGCGGAGCGCTGTCGAGCTCCGTCATGTCCTCGATCGGGACGACCACCTTGACCTCGATCGTCTTCTCCGAGGGCGGCTGGATCACCGCCGCCGGGCGGGGGCCGCCGAGGAAGGCGGCCACCTCGTTCACCGGCCGCACCGTCGCCGACAGGCCGATCCGCTGCGCGGGCTGGGGGAGCAGGGCGTCGAGCCGCTCCAGGCTGAGGGCCAGGTGCGCGCCGCGCTTGGTGGCCGCCACGGCGTGCACCTCGTCGACGATGACCGTCTCCACGCCCCGCAGCGCCTCGCGGGCCTGGCTGGTCAGCAGCAGGAACAGTGACTCTGGGGTCGTGATGAGGATGTCCGACGGCCTGGCCGCGAACCGGCGCCGCTCCTGCGGCGAGGTGTCACCGGACCGGATCGCCACCGAGATCTCCGGCACCGCGAGCCCGAGCCGCCGCGCGGTCTGCCGCATTCCGGCCAGCGGCGCCCGGAGGTTGCGCTCGACGTCCACCGCCAGGGCCTTGAGCGGCGACACGTAGAGCACCCGGCACTGCCCGGCGGGCGCGTCGTCCTCGCGTGAGCGCCTCCGCCCGCCCGCGGCGTCCTCGGCGGGCCCGCCCGTCGCGGCCGCGCGCTCGGCGGCCAGCCGGTCGAGCGACCACAGGAACGCGGCCAGCGTCTTGCCGGAGCCGGTCGGCGCGACCACGAGGGTGTTGTCCCCCCGGGCGATCGACGCCCACGCGCCCTCCTGGGCGGCGGTGGGCGAGGCAAAGGCTCCGGTGAACCAGTCCCTGGTCACAGGGGTGAAGTGGTCGAGCGCTGATCCGGTCACGGCTCCATAGTGCATTGCCCCACCGACAGAATCCGCCGGCGTGACGGGCACCGCGGGCTGCTCCTCCGCGTCGACCCGCACGAGTGGCTGTTCGCGCCCTCCGGCTGCGCGGCCCTGCTCTGCCGTGCCCCCGCCTGGCCCGCGCCGTACGTACCCGGGATGCCTCTCGCCTCGACGTTCCGCGCCGTATGCACCCGGGATGCCTCTCGCCTCGACGTTCCGCGCTCCGAGGGCGACGAGTGGAACCCCGCCGACTACGCCTGACACCGACCGGCGGGGAGGACGGGACCGTCGCCAGGTACGCGTTCCCGCACTCCGGCACGTCCATGGAGATGGTGGCGGAGACCCTCGCCACCATGGCGTGACGGCTGGGGAAGGTTCATCGCGTCCTGTCGGGGAGATAGAGATCAGACGAACACCCGACGCATTGAGCGGTGAGCCAGCGATGAGCATCGACCATCCGGCAGTGGAGACGGTACGCGAGCGGATCAGGGCGGAGCACCTGCGGGAGCACCGCCCGCCGAGCAGCGCGAGGGGCCTGCACCACTTCGCGCTGATCTCCTCGGACGTGGAGACGACGATCGCCTTCTACCAGGACCTGCTGGAGTTCCCTCTGACGGAGATCTTCGAGAACCGCGACCACCGGGGATCGAACCACTTCTTCTTCGACGTCGGGAACGGCAACCTGCTGGCCTTCTTCGACTTCCCCGGCCTGGACCTCGGTCCCTACAAGGAGGTCCTCGGCGGGCTCCACCACATCGCCGTCTCCGTGGACCCGTCGACCTGGGAGCGGCTGCGGGGCAAGCTGGAGGCCGCGGGCGTGCCGCACCGGATCGAGAGCGGCGCGTCGATCTACTTCAGGGATCCCGACGGAGCCCGCCTGGAACTGCTCGCCGACCCGCTGGGCGAGATGTACGGCTCCCGCGTCCTCTGAGATCCGGCCGGGACCGGCGGGAGGCATCTCCGGTCATGAGCACGACGGGGAGGGGCCACACTTGGAGCATGCGCCTCTCGGAGTTCTGGAACCGGATGAAACTGCACTTCGGTGACCCGTACGCGGAGTCGTGGGCCCGCGACTACGTCATCGCCGATCTCGGTGGCCGGACGGTGAACCAGGCGCTGGCCGACGGCATCGCCGCCAAGGAGGTCTGGCGGGCCGTGTGCGGGGTGTCCGACGTCTCCGCCCGGCTGCGCTGAAGGGCGCGGACCAGGGCACCTGGGCCGGGGAGCGCGGGACCTGCGGGCGTCCGGAAGGCCCGGCTCAGGGGGTGCCGTTCAGCAGTTTCCTGATCAGGTCGGCCACATGGCCGGGGTCCTCGGTGCTCTCCTGGCCGTCCGGGGACCACAGGAAGAGCCAGCCGTCCCCGGCCGGGCTGGCGAAGACGATCGTCTGCCGCCTCGTCTCCGGATGCCACACCCAGAGCACGGGGGCTCCGGCTCCGAGCATGCGGCCCGCCAGCCCCCGGCCGGGCAGCTCGGCGAGCAGGGACTCAAGGTGGGCCAGGCGTCGCCGGGCGAACGCGGTGGTCACGTCGGTCACCTCGCGGTCGTTTGCCTTCAGCATCGCCGCAGCTCAGCCTGGTGACAACAGGTCTGGGGGAACGATCGGAAATGTCGCTCCCAGGATGGGGTCCGCCGCCTCCCGCGGCCCGCGCCACCCCGGGACCGTGTGATGCCGTTGAGCCACGATCGAACAATCGTTCGGCTATATTGGACACGCCGCCACTCGTGGCGTGCTCTCCAGAAAATGTCGGTGGCACCCCGTAGCTTTCTGGCAACCGATTCAACCCGCGACCCTTCAGGGGGCTCCCATGGCGGCTAACGACCGCGAGAAGGCGCTCGAGACCGCGCTCGCTCAGATCGAGCGTCAGTTCGGCAAGGGCTCTGTCATGCGCCTCGGCGACGAGACCCGCGCGCCCATCGAAGTCATCCCGACCAGTTCCATCGCGCTCGACGTCGCGCTCGGCATCGGCGGGTTCCCCCGTGGCCGCATCGTCGAGGTCTACGGTCCGGAGTCCTCCGGTAAGACCACCGTCGCGCTGCACGCGGTGGCCAACGCCCAGCGGGGCGGCGGCATCGCGGCGTTCATCGACGCCGAGCACGCCCTCGACCCGGAATACGCCAAGAAGCTGGGCGTCGACACCGACGCGCTGCTCGTCTCCCAGCCCGACACCGGCGAGCAGGCGCTGGAGATCGCCGACATGCTGATCCGGTCGGGCGCCGTCGACCTGCTGGTCATCGACTCGGTCGCGGCCCTGGTGCCCAAGGCCGAGATCGAGGGTGAGATGGGCGACAGCCACGTCGGCCTCCAGGCCCGCCTGATGTCCCAGGCACTGCGCAAGGTCGCCGGCGCGCTCAACAACACCGGCACCACCGCGATCTTCATCAACCAGCTCCGCGAGAAGATCGGCGTCATGTTCGGCTCGCCCGAGACCACGACCGGTGGAAAGGCGCTGAAGTTCTACGCCTCGGTCCGTCTCGACATCCGCCGCATCGAGACGCTGAAGGACGGCACCGAGGCGGTCGGCAACCGCACCCGCGTGAAGGTCGTCAAGAACAAGATGGCCCCGCCCTTCCGCGTGGCCGACTTCGACATCCTCTACGGGATCGGCATCTCCCGTGAGGGCGGCCTGATCGACATGGGTGTCGAGCACGGCTTCGTCCGCAAGTCCGGCGCCTGGTACACCTACGAGGGCGACCAGCTGGGGCAGGGCAAGGAGAACGCCCGCAACTTCCTGAAGAACCACCCCGACATGGCCAACGAGATCGAGAAGAAGATCAAGGAGAAGCTCGGCATCGGCCCCCGCCTCGACACTCCGGCCACGCCGCCGCCCGCGGCTCCCGCCGCCCCGGTTCCCGCCACCTCCGGTCGCGGCTCCAAGGCGGCCACTCCCAAGCCGGGCGACGTCTGAACCGGATTGATCGATGACGACGGGACCTGACTCCGGTCCGGCCGACGCGGCCGGGCCGCGGGACTGGGGCGCCTGGCCGGATGTCCCGGAGGCCGGATCCTCCGGGACGGGCAGAAGAGGAGGCCGTTCACGGCGCTCGCGCCGGGATCGGCCGGGGGCGTGGGAGACGTCCGGGCCGGGCGGGGAGGCCGACTCGCCCTCGGGCGACGAGCCCGCTCCGGAAGACGGTCCCATGGGCGGGGCGGGCGACCGCTCCGGCGGGGAGTCCCGGGGCCGGGGCGCTCGTGGGTCCCGGCGCGGCGGGAAGCGGTCGCGCGGCGACTCCCAGGGGATCCTGCCCGATGGGCCGGTCGACGGATCCCCGGCGAGCCGGGGGCCCGCGGCGGATCCGCAGGCCGTGGCCCGGGCGATCTGCCTGCGGCTGCTGACCATGGCTCCGCGCACCAGGGCCCAGCTCGCCGAGGCGCTGCGCAAGCGTGAGGTGCCCGAAGCGGCGGCCGAAGCCGTGCTTGAGAGGTTCTCCGAGGTCGGGCTCATCGATGACGAGGCGTTCGCCGCGGCGTGGGTGAGCTCACGTCACGCCGGGCGGGGCCTCGCCCGCAGGGCCCTCGCCTCGGAGCTACGCCACCGCGGGGTGGACGAGGACACCGTCAAGGAGGCGGTGGAGCAGCTCGACCCCGAGCAGGAGGTGGAGACGGCCCGCAGGCTCGTGGCGCGCAAGCTCTCGTCGACCCGCGGTCTGGAGCCGGCCGTCAGGACCCGGAGGCTGGCCGGCATGCTCGCCCGGAAGGGATACGGTCCGGGTCTGGCCTTCCGTGTGGTCCGTGAGGCGCTTGAGGGTGAAGAGGTGGAAAGTCCCGCGTTTTCCACGGAGTTGGATTACCCGCACGACTAGCGAAAACACGTGGAGATGTTTTACGCCGAAGGGGTCGGATGAGTGGCGCATTGACCCAAAAGACCGGCGTCGTCACCCGCGGTAATGTCAAGGTCCCGGCGCCTTCACCCCGCTTCTGCCGAGACGGTGAGGAAGAAACACCGGCCTCTCATGTTTGAACGGTCCCCAGGCTGGCTTTGCTTGCCCGTTACCTCTTTGACGCTTAACCTCGACGGCAGTGAGGAGTTACTCCGCGCAGTGCGGATTGTCATAACGGCGAATTACGGATGTGCAAGCTTGGTGGATGCGGGCAGACGACGTGTCGGCGGGAGCGGCCGGCGCAGCGTCGGTCCTGTGTTGATGTCTGCCCTGATGCCGCCAGCGTTTGGGTTTTCCGTGCCGTGCGTGTGACCCTCGCGTGCTTGATATTTGCGACGCGAGGAGGGCTGGGCGCGCATGGATCCGGTTGTGGTCGTCATATTGGCGGGGGCGGTTGCGGTTCTTGCCGTGGTGACGATAGCCGCGCTGATCGTGTTGCTGCGTCGCACTGGTGGAGCCGGCGGAAGGATGACCGGTCCCTCCCCCGAGCAGGAGGCCGAGATCCAGGCCGCGCTGGAGGAGGCCAGGCTTGAGGCCGCCGAGATCCGCACCAGGGCCCAGCATGACGCCGAAGAGGTCCTGCGCAGGTCCGAGGCGGCCGTCGATGCCGCCGCCGAGCTGCGCAAGGAGGCAGAGGCGGAGAGCCGGGGGCTGAAGTACGAGCTGAAGGAGCTCCGTTCCGACCTTGAGCGCCGGGAGAACCGGCTGGCCGAGCGGGAGCAGCGCCTCGACGAGGAGGCCAGGCGCCAGGCGGACCGGGCGCGCAAGCTCGCCGAGACGGAGACCAAGCTCGCCGGCCGCCGTGAGGATCTTGACCGGGTCGCCCAGGAGCGCAAGGTCATCCTGGAGCGGGTCTCCGGCCTCACCAGCGATCAGGCGCGGGCCGAGCTGGTCAGGGAGATCGAGAACCAGGCCAAGCGCGAGGCCGCGCTGATCGTCAGGGAGATCGAGGGTGAGGCCCGCAGGGAGGGCGAGAAGCGGGCAACCAAGATCGTCACGTTGGCGGTCCAGCGCGTTGCCACCGAGCAGACCGCCGAGTCCGTCGTCAGCGTCCTGCATCTGCCCGGCGACGAGATGAAGGGCCGCATCATCGGCCGCGAGGGCCGCAACATCCGCGCCTTCGAATCGACCACCGGGGTCAACCTGATCATCGACGACACGCCCGAGGCGGTGCTTCTGTCATGTTTCGACCCGGTCCGCCGTGAGACCGCCCGGCTGACGCTGGAGAAGCTCGTCCTCGACGGCCGCATCCACCCCCAGCGCATCGAGGAGGCGCACGAGCGCAGCAAGGTCGAGGTCCAGGAGCTGTGCGTGCGTGCCGGCGAGGACGCCCTGGTGGAGCTCGGCATCACCGAGATGCATCCCGAGCTGATCACACTGCTCGGCCAGCTCCGCTACCGCACCTCCTACGGTCAGAACGTGCTCGGCCACCTCGTGGAGTCTGCCCACATCGCCGGGATCATGGCGGCCGAGCTGCGGCTCGACCCGATGCTGCTCAAGCGCTGCACGGTCCTGCACGACATCGGCAAGGCCCTCACCCACGAGGTCGAGGGCAGCCACGCCCTCATCGGCGCCGAGATCGCCAGGCGGTACGGCGAGCACGAGGACGTCGTCCACGCGATCGAGGCCCACCACAACGAGGTCGAGGTCAAGACCGTCGAAGCCGTCCTCACCCAGGCCGCCGACGCGATCAGCGGCGGCCGTCCGGGGGCCCGGCGCGAGTCGCTGGAGGCCTACGTCAAGCGGCTGGAGCGGCTGGAGGAGATCGCCACCTCCTACGACGGCGTCGACAAGGTCTTCGCCATGCAGGCGGGCCGGGAGATCCGGGTCATGGTGAAACCCGACTCGGTCGACGACATCCAGGCCCAGGTGATCGCCCGCGACGTCGCCAAGCAGGTCGAGGAGGAGCTCACCTACCCCGGCCAGATCCGCATCACCGTCGTCCGTGAGTCCAGGGCCACCGAGTTCGCGCGCTGAGTCAGCTCCGGAAGATCTGCTGGTAGAAGGCGAGCTCGGTGGCCAGAGCCGCGCTGCGGGTCTCGGCGCGGCGGAAGCCGTGGGCCTCGCCCTCGAACGTGAGGTAGGTGCACGGCACGCCGCGTTCGGCGAGGGCGTCGGCGAAGGCCTGAGACTGGGCGGCGGGGACCACCGGGTCGGACAGCCCCTGCAGGAGGAGCATGGGACAGCTCACCCCGGCGACCTGGCCGAGCGGCTCGCGCGAGCTGTACAGGGCGGGATCCTCGGGGCCCACCAGCCACTCGATGTAGCGGGACTCGAAGTCGTGGGTGGTCGCGACGAACGAGGCGAGCGCGCTCACACCGTAGTAGGAGACCCCGCCGGCGAACACCTCGGACGCGCAGCAGGCGGCCATGACCGTCCAGCCGCCGGCGCTCCCGCCCCGGATCGCGATCCGCTCCGGGTCGGCCAGGCCCTCGGCGGCCAGCCATTCGGCGGCGGCGACCGAGTCCTCCACGTCGACCACGCCCCACTGGCCGCGCAGCCGGTCGCGGTAGGCGCGGCCGTAGCCGGTGGAACCGCCGTAGTTGAGGTCGAGCACGCCGATGCCCCGGCTGGTGAAGAACGCCTTCTCCAGGTCGAGGGCGCCGGTGCTGCGCCCGGTGGGGCCACCGTGGACGAACACCACGTAGGGCGGGGCGCCGTCGCCCCGGGCCTGCGGGTTCGACGGCGGATGGACGAACGCGTGGACCCGGCGGCCGGAGCGGCCCTCGATCTCCACGGTCCGGGCGAGCGGCAGGTAGGCGAGGTCGGGCAGCTCGTCGACGTCACGGCGGAGCTCCTCCGCCCGCCCGGTCGCGGTGTCCACGCGGACGATCGACCGGGGCACCGTCGCGCTGTATCCGATCCCGGCCAGGACGCGCCCGTCGGACGCGAGGACCTGCTCCCAGCCGTCGTAGGGCACGTCCAGGTCGGTCAGCACGCCGCTGTCCGGGTCGAGGACGCCCAGCCGCATGTCCCCCCGCCCGTGCAGGACCGCGATCCGCCCGTCGGCCAGCACCCGGTACGGCGGGCCGCCGAGCTGCCACAGCGGTCCGGCGAACTCCTCCTCCACCGGGTGGAGCGCCCGGGGCGAGGTGCCGTCGATGCCGATCTGGTAGAGGTTCCACCAGCCCGACCGGTCGGAGACCAGATAGAGATGCCGGTCGTCGCGCCACTGCGGGGCGAGCACCGACTCGGAGGGCCCGCCCCCGACCGTCCAGGAGGTGCCGTCGGCCAGCCGGGTGATCCGCAGCTCGGTGCCGTTCCACGGCATGCGGGGGTGGTCCCAGCAGATGTAGGCCAGGTGCTCGCCGTCGGGGGAGAGGGCGAGACAGGCGTAGAAGTCGCTCCCGCCGACCCGCTCCCGCGGCACGTCCCCGCCGTCCAGCGGGACGGACACGATCGAACGGCTGATCCCGCCGCCGTCGTGGTGCCGCTCCTGGACGCACCAGACCTGCCCGTCGTGGACGATCATGTCCGCGTAGCGGAGCCCGGACTCCCGGTCGGGCCTCGGCGTGATCGGCCGGGGTTCGGCGCAGGGGGGCAGCAGGTAGAGCCGCTGGTCGGCGAGGTTGGCGAACACCACGCCCCCGCCGGGAACCACCGCGTAGGAGCGCCCGCCGTACTCGTGGACGCGGGTCCTGGCGCTCCACGGCGCCGACAGCAGCTCGCGGTGCGTGCCGTCGGCGGCCCGGTGCGCGATCGTGGTCCGCCCGCTCTCCGCGGGGCGGTCCTCGGTCCACCACACCTCTTCGCCGACCACCGTCGGGAATCCCAGGCGCAGCCCGGACCTGGCCACCCCGGTGCTGGAGATCGGGGAAGGCCAGGTGGCGTACGGCAGGACGACCTGCTCGGGGGACATGGCGTAATCCTGCCCGATAACCCGCCGCCTGTCGTCGATATGGCGCCCATCCCGCGCGACATGCGGTGATTCGTTTTCCGGAACGCCGGAGGGCGGCCACCGCGACCGGTGACCGCCCTCGGCGGAACCTGGACAAGCCCACCGGAACCGGGGACCGCCCTCGGACGGAACCGCCTCAGTCCACCGCGGAGATGTCGCCCGAGCCGGGCGCCACGACCGCCCCGGGCGGGACGACCGGCTGGGCGGAGGTCTTGCGGCTGCGGCGGCTGCGCATCTCCAACCAGGTGGCGATGGCCCCGACGATCAGGTTGATGATGATGTAGATGATCGCGATGACGATCACTGCCGGGATGATGTTGTTGAAGTTGGACGGCAGTACGCGCGCCCCCGCGTTCAACAGGTCCTCGAACGAGACGATGAACCCCAGGGCCGTGTCCTTGAGGAGCACGACGAGCTGCGCGACGATCGCCGGCATCATGGCCGTGACCCCCTGCGGCAGCAGGATCATCCGCATGACCTGGCCCTTGCGCAGCCCGATCGCGAGTGCCGCCTCCGACTGGCCGCGCGGGATGGACAGGATGCCCGCCCGCACGATCTCCGCCAGCACCGACCCGTTGTACAGGACCAGGCCGGTCACCACCGCCATGAACGGGGTCACGGTCAGCCCGAAGACCGCGCTCCCGCCGTACATCACCGCGAAGATCATGATGAGCAGCGGAATGGCCCGGAAGAACTCGACCACCGCTCCCGCCGGGACGCGGATCCAGGCGTGGTCGGACAGCCGGCCGATGCCGAAGACGAACCCGAACGGCACCGCGATCAGCGCGGCGACCGCCGCCGCGCTGAGCGTGTTGAACAGGCCGGGCAGGATCAGATTGATCCACACGTCGCCCCGGAGGAACGGGGTCCACAGGTCGGCGTTGAGCTGGTTCTTCTCATCCAGCTTGGTCACCATCACGTAGACGGCGAGCAGCGCGACGAGGACGACCACCACCGTGAGCACGGTGTTGCGCACGCGAGCGCGGGGGCCGGGCGCGTCGTAGAGGACGCTGACCCGATCCGGTGCGGTCGCGCGCTTACGCGTCTTTCTCGGCTCCGCGGTCAATGTGCTCATCGGACCACCGCCAGGCGCTTGGACAGCCACGTGAACAGCAGTCCGGTGGGCAGAGTCAGGATCAGGAAGCCGAGCGCGAACCCGAAGAAGATCGGGACGACCGCGTCGCCGTGCGACTCGAAGAGCGTCTTCATCGTCAGGGAGGCCTCACCCACGCCGATGGCGGCGGCGATCGTGGTGTTCTTGATCAGTGCGATCAGGACGCTGCCCAGCGGGGCGATCACCGCGCGGAGCGCCTGGGGCAGCACGATCAGCCGCAGATTCTGGAAGAAGGTCAGGCCGATGGCGCGGGCCGCCTCGGCCTGGCCGAGCGGCACCGTGTTGATCCCGGCCCGGATCGCCTCGCAGACGAACGCGGCCGTGTAGCCCGACAGCCCGATGATGGACAGCCAGAGATAGTTCGTGGACAGGCTCGTGGAGAACGAGACGTCCAGCACCAGGCCGAGACCCAGCCCGCAGAACACGATCACCAGCGTCAGCGGGGTGTTCCGCACGATGTTCACGTACGCCGTGCCGATCCCGCGCAGCACGGGCAGCGGGCTGACGCGCATCCCGGCGAGGATCGTCCCGAGGATCAGTGCCAGGAGCCCGCTGGCGAGCGTGAGCCGTATCGTCAGCCAGAAAGCGCCCAGGATCACCGGGAATTCGTCGAAGAGTGCCTGCACTCATCCCTCCAATAGCCGTCGGCCGGGGCGTTCGCACACCCCGGCCGATTCGTGGCCGATCAGTAACGCTCGACGGCCGGCGGGGTGGTGAAGAACTTTCCGAACTCGCCGAAGTTGGCGTCGACGGCCTTCTTCCAGCTGCCGTCCTTGAACATCTTCTCCACCGCCGCGTTGAGCTTCTCGCGGGTGTCCTTGTCGTCCAGCTTCACGCCGATGCCGTACTTCTCCTCGGAGAAGGGCTTGCCGACGAGGCGGAACTTGCCGGGCGACTGGGTGGCGAACCCGGCCAGGATCGTCGCGTCGGTGGAGATCGCGTCGACCTGCTTGTTCTCCAGCAGGGGCAGGCAGGCGCCGTAGCCCTGCTGCTCGGTGAGGTACTGGCCCTTCCAGGCGTCGCCGAACTTGTCGACCAGACGCTTGGGCGAGGACGACCCCTGGGCGCCGCAGACCTTCTTGTCCTTCAGGTCGTCGACACTGTTGATCGTCGTGTCGTCCGCGCGGGTCAGGATGTCCTGGCCGGTGACCAGGTACGGCCCGGCGAAACCGATCTTCTTCTTGCGGTCGTCGGTGATCGAGTAGGTCGCGATCACGATGTTGACCTGGCCCTGCTGGATGAAGGACTCGCGGTTGGCCGAGATGGCCTCCTTGAACTCAACCTTGTCGCCGGTGTAACCGAGCTCCTTGGCGACATACTTGGCCACGTCGACGTCGAAACCCTTGAACGAACCGTCCGGCTGCTTCTGTCCCAGGCCAGGCTGGTCGAACTTGATTCCAACAACGAACTTGTCACTGTCGCCGCTGCACGCGGTGAGACTCGCGGCCGCGGCCGCCACCGCGATCATCACGGCTCCAATACGACGTACACGCATCCTGCTACCTCTTCTTCTTTAAGGGGGGTGAGCCGTTAGTGCGTAAGGATCTTGGAGAGGAAGTCCTTCGCCCGGTCCGTCCGTGCGTTGGTGAAGAACTCCTCGGGAGTGTTCTCCTCGACGATCTGGCCCTCCGCCATGAACACCACCCGGTTCGCCGCGCGGCGGGCGAATCCCATCTCGTGGGTGACGACCATCATCGTCATGCCCTCCTGGGCGAGACCGATCATGACGTCGAGCACCTCCTGGACCATCTCCGGGTCCAGCGCCGAGGTCGGCTCGTCGAACAGGATCATCTTGGGATCCATGGCCAGGGCGCGGGCGATGGCCACGCGCTGCTGCTGACCTCCCGAGAGCTGTGCCGGATATTTCGACGCCTGGGCGCCGATCCCGACCCGTTCGAGCAGCTCCATGCCTCTCCGCTCGGCCTCCGCCTTGGCGATGCCGCGGACCTTGATCGGTCCGAGCGTGACGTTCTCCAGGATCGTCTTGTGCGCGAACAGGTTGAAGGACTGGAACACCATGCCGACCTCGGACCTGAGCTTGGCCAGCGTCTTGCCCTCTGCCGCGAGCGGCTGCCCGTCGAAGGTGATCGTTCCGCCGTCTATCGTCTCCAGCCGGTTGATCGCCCGGCACAGGGTCGACTTGCCGCCGCCCGAGGGGCCGATGACGACGAGGACTTCGCCCCGCGAGATCGTCAGATTGATGTCGCGCAGGACATGCAGGTTGCCGAAGTGCTTGTTGACATCCGCAAGCACCACCAGAGGAGTTGCGGCCCCGTTCTCCGTCATGGGGGACAACGTAATTCTGTAAAGGGCACCCGAGGCTAACCCTGCGGTACCGATCAGATCACGACCTGCCCGTTTCGGGTAAAATTTTGTCCAGCTTCTGTCAGATCCTGCCGAGCGTGGTCGGATCCAAGGTCACCTTGAACGGTTCGGTGAAGTCTGCGGTCGTGCCTGCGGAGATGCGGTGGGTGAGCTGATACTCCCCGTTCTCGTCGAGCACGTAAGTGAAGATCACGGGCAGTTCGTCGTTGCCCTGGCCGCGGAACGGCCTCATCTCAATGCGCCAGAAATGCGGGATGCCCGCCTCTGCGTACTTTGCGTGTTTGATGCGACGATCGGTGGCCGTGGTGGATTTGGAGACGATCTCGACGACCAGATGCACCCACTCGGGCTGGGCGATGTCCGCGCCCTCTTCGAACGGCGCCTTGTCGACCACCATCAGGTCGGGGATGACTCCGGGCTTGCGATCCAGGAGCAGGCCTGTCGCGGTAACCGGCACCATCCCCTCCGGTGACATGCTCTCCAGGAGATTCTGGAGTCGATCTCCGAGGCGCTGGTGCCTGAAGGGCGGGGCGGGGGACACGATGAGGCTCCCGTCGATGAGCTCGTAACGACTGCCGTCGTCGCGCGAGTTGAGCTCGAACCACTCATCGACGCTGAGCTCGCCCGGGGTGTCCCAGAAGCTCGTCGACTTCGGCGCCGCCTTCTTGTGCGGCTTCTTGGCCTTCACGGGCGCCTCCGAGGTCTGCACGAGCATCGCCATCGCGGCTCACCACTCTCAGCTGTCGGTCGGATCTCATTCTCGCACGCGGCTTTGGAGCCCCAGATTAGCGACGCCCTTGGCTCGCCGTGATGGTTTCATTACTTACGGTGGGCAGGGGGCGGGCCGTGTCCGAAGGCCGCGCGGAGCGCCTACCCTTGTCTGTTGAGATGACTGTCACCGTGGAGAGCGCCCGCACGTACGAGGTTCGTACCTACGGGTGCCAGATGAACGTGCACGACTCCGAGCGCCTGTCCGGCCTCCTCGAAGACGCGGGCTACGTCCCCGTGCCCGAGGGGGAGGCGGCCGACGTGGTCGTGTTCAACACCTGCGCCGTGCGGGAGAACGCCGACAACAAGCTCTACGGCAATCTCGGGCACCTGCGCCCCTCGAAGGTGAGCAACCCCGGCATGCAGATCGCCGTGGGTGGCTGCCTGGCGCAGAAGGACCAGGGGGAGATCGTCCGCAAGGCGCCCTGGGTGGACGTGGTGTTCGGCACCCACAACATCGGCTCGCTGCCGGTGCTGCTGGAGCGGGCGCGCGTCCGGCAGGAGGCCCAGGTCGAGATCAAGGAATCCCTGGAGACCTTCCCGAGCACGCTGCCGACCAAGCGGGAGTCGGCCTACGCCGCGTGGGTGTCGGTCTCGGTCGGGTGCAACAACACCTGCACGTTCTGCATCGTGCCGGCGCTGCGCGGCAAGGAGAAGGACCGCCGCCCCGGCGACATCCTCAACGAGGTGCGGACCCTGGTCGACCAGGGCGTGCTGGAGATCACCCTGCTCGGGCAGAACGTCAACACCTACGGGGTGGAGTTCGGCGACCGGCTCGCCTTCGGCAAGCTGCTGCGGGCCTGCGGCGACATCGACGGGCTGGAGCGGGTCCGCTTCACCAGCCCGCACCCTGCCGCGTTCACCGACGACGTCATCGCGGCCATGGCCGAGACGCCCAACGTGATGCACCAGCTCCACATGCCGCTGCAGTCCGGCTCCGACCGGATCCTCAAGGCGATGCGCCGCTCCTACCGGGCCGAGCGCTACCTGGGCATCATCGAGCGGGTCCGCGCGGCCATGCCCGACGCCGCCATCTCCACCGACATCATCGTGGGCTTCCCCGGCGAGACCGAGGAGGACTTCCAGGGCACGCTGGACGTGGTGCGCGAGTCGCGGTTCGCCAACGCCTTCACGTTCCAGTACTCCATCCGTCCCGGCACCCCCGCCGCCACCATGGACGACCAGATCCCCAAGGAGGTCGTGCAGGAGCGCTACGAGCGGCTCGTCGCCCTGCAGACCGAGATCTCCTGGGAGGAGAACAAGAAGCAGGTCGGGCGGACGCTCGAGGTGCTGGTGGCCGAGGGGGAGGGGCGCAAGGACGAGGCGACCCGCCGCCTGTCGGGCCGCGCCTCCGATAACCGCCTGGTCCACTTCGCTCCCGGCGAGGAGACCCCGCGTCCCGGTGACATGGTCGCCGTCGAGGTGACCTACGCGGCCCCGCACCACCTGGTGGCCGACGGCCCGGCGCTGAAGCTCCGCCGCACCCGCGCGGGCGACGCCTGGCAGGCCCGTCAGGCCGCCCCGCCGGCCGCCGGCCCCGGAGTCATGCTCGGCATGCCCTCGATCGGCCGCCCCGCCCCGCTCCAGGAGTCCGCAGGCTGTTCCACCCTCCCCTGACACTCCCGGGCGCGGTGGCGCCCTCCGCGGTTCTCCGGTGACCGTCCGGCATGGCGCGGCGGTCTCGGCGGTTCTCCCGGTGTCCTTCCGGGTACGGCGCGGCGGTCTCGGCGCTCCTCCCGGCGCCTTTCCGGGTGCGGCGCGGTGGCCCTTGAGGTGCTCCGGCGTCTTCCGTAGCGGTGGCCGGCCCTGCCGTTCCCCGGTGACCACCCGGTACGGCGCGGCGGTCTCGGCGCTCCTCCCGGCGCCTTTCCGGGTGCGGCGCGGCGGCCCTTGAGGTGCTCCGGCGTCTTCCGTAGCGGTGGCCGGCCCTGCCGTTCCCCGGTGACCGCCGGGTACGGCGCGGTGGTGTCCGCGGCCGGGGTGGAGGGACTCCGTTAGTCTGGCCGGGTGCTTGTCGCCGCGGCTGTCTGCCCGCATCCTCCGCTGCTGGTCCCCGAGCTGGCCGGTGCCGCGGCCGGGGAGCTCGACGAGCTCCGGGCCGCCTGTGCGGCCGCGGTGGGCGCCCTGCGGGACTCGGTGCCCGACGCGATCGTGGTGGTCGGCGGCGCCGACCTGGCCGGAGCCCATGGCGCGGACGCCGCCGGCAGCTTCGCGCCCTGGGGCGTCGACGTCCGGGTCGGCGCCGGCGAGCCCGTTCTCCCGCTCTCCCTTTCGATCGGCCGCTGGTTGCTGGAGCGGGAGGGGATGGCCGCGTCGGGGTTCCATGCCGTGCCGTTCGACGCCTCCCCGGAGGCGTGCGCCGCGCTCGGCGGACAGCTGGCGGGCGTGCCCGGCCGGGTGGCGATGCTGGTCATGGCCGACGGCTCCGCCTGCCTCACGGAGAAGTCCCCCGGATACCTGGACCCCCAGGCGCGGCCGTACAACCATGCGATCGTGGAGGCGCTCGGCCGGGCCGAGGTTCCGGCGCTCGACCCCCGCGAGGCCGCCGAGCTCTGGGTCGCCGGCCGTGCGGCCCTGCAGGTCCTGGCCGGAGCGGGGGGCTCCCTGAACGGCGAGGTCCTCTACGACGACGCCCCCTACGGGGTGGGCTACTTCGTCGCCCGCTGGACGGAGTGATCCCGGCCGCCCGCCGGCCACGTGCCCCCGTGACGCCCGCGACCGGCCACGTGCCCCCGTGACGCCCGCGACCGGCCACGTGCCCCTGTGACGCCCGTGACCGGGCGCGCGTTCTCCGCCGCCGATCCGGCGCGTTCCCTCATGACTGACCGGGTGTGCTTTCCCCCCGCGAGGCCGCCCGGCCACGCGTCCCCGCGACAGCGCTGACCGCGTGCCCGCTCCTCTCGGTGGGACGTTCCTGTGACCGCCCGCTGTTCCGGTGGCATACGGACCGGTTGGACAAAAAATCCAATTTGGACTTATTGTCTGCTCATGGACGATCCGAGGGTGGCTCAGTGGTCGCCCGTCTGCGCGGCGATCGCCGCCCTGCTCGCTCCGCACGCCGAGGTCGTCCTGCACGACCCGGAGCGGGACGAGGTGCTGGCGATCTGGAACCCGATGTCCGGGCGGGAGCCCGGTGACCCCTCGCTGCTGGGGGAGCTCGACGGGCTGACCCCGTCCCCGTCGGGGGTGTACGGGCCCTACGAGAAGCTGCTCGCCGACGGCCGGAGGCTGTCCTCGGTGAGCGCGGTCGTCACCGACGCCGGAGGGCGTCCCTCGGCGGTGCTCTGCGTCAACGTCGACCGGACCCCGCTGGACCAGGCCGCCGCCCTGCTCACCGCTTTCGCCGCCCCGGTCGCCGAGCGGCCCGAGGCGCTGTTCGAGCACGACTGGACCGAGCGGGTGGCCGAGACCGTGGGCGCCTTTGTCCGCGAGCGCCGGCGTCCGCCGGAACGGCTCACCAGGGAGGACCGCCTAGCCGTACTGGCCGAGCTCGACCGGCTCGGTGTGTTCGGCGTGCGGCGGGCCGTGCCGGTGGTGGCCAGAGCCCTGCGGGTCTCCCGCTCGACCGTCTACACCCTGCTCTCCGACCTCAGGAACACGCCATGACCTTCCTGCCCGACTTCAGGCTCGAGACCTACTTCTCCCGCTGGGAGTTCACCGCCCGTCACCACCTGACCGCCTCCGACGCGGAGACCATGTCGATGGCGGAGCTGCTCGCGCTCGCCGACGACGAGGACCGCCGGGCCTGGGCGGATCTGCGGCTCGGCTACACCGAGACCTTCGGCGACCCGGGCCTGCGGGAGGCGATCGCGGCCACCTACACCGACGTGCTCCCCGCGGACGTGTTGTGCTTCGCGGGCGCCGAGGAGGGCATCTACCTGGCGATGCGGGTTCTGCTCGGTCCCGGTGACCACGCCGTCGTGGTCACGCCGAACTACCAGGCGGCCGAGACGGTCCCGCTGTCGCTGTGCGAGGTCACCGGGGTGGCGCTCGACGCCGGGCGGGACTTCGCCCTCGATGTCGGGGCGATCGAGGCGGCGCTGCGGCCCAACACCCGGGTGGTCTCGGTGAACTTCCCCAACAACCCGACGGGCAAGCTGATCCCGGCGGCCGACCTGCGGCGCCTGGCGGAGCTGTGCGACGAGCGGGGGATCCACCTGTTCAGCGACGAGGTCTACCGGGGGCTGGAGCTCGACCCCGCGCGCGTCCTGCCGCAGGCCGCCGACCTGTCTCCCCGGGCGCTGTCGCTCAACGTGGTCTCCAAGGCCTACGGGCTGCCCGGACTGCGGGTCGGCTGGATCGCCTGCCGTGACCCTGAGCTGCTGGCCAGGCTGGAGCGGGCCAAGCACTACACCTCCATCTGCAACGCGGCGCCCAGCGAGATCCTCGCCAGGATCGCGGTGAAGTCGCGGGAGGTGATCCTCGGCCGCAACCGCGGGATCATCGCCGCGAACCTGCCGCTCTTCGACGCCTTCTTCGCCGAGTTCGCCGATCTCTTCGCGTGGGCGCCGCCCGAGGGCGGCTGCGTCTGCTTCCCCCGCTACCTGGGCCCCGGTTCCGTGGACGCCTTCTGCGAGAGCCTGGTGGAGGAGGCCGGTGTGCTGCTGCTGCCCGCGGGCCTCTACCGCTCCGAGCTCACCGACGTCCCCGCCGACCGGTTCCGCCTGGGGGTGGGCCGGCATGGGGCTCAGGAGGCGCTCGACGCCTTCGCCACGTGGCTGCGGGCCCGCCGGGCCGGGTGATCCCGGCGGGGGACGGGGACGCGCATCAGGTCGTGGGCGAGGACGACGTCGCCGTCGAAGGACCGGTGGGCCTCTTCGAGGAAACGGGGTCCGTCCTCGGCGTCGTAGCGTTCGGACAGGTGGGTCAGGACCAGGCTGCGGGCGCCGGACTCGGCGGCGACCCGGCCCGCCTGGGCGGCGGTCAGATGGCCGTACCGCGAGGCGAGCGCCTCCTCCCCGGACAGGAACGTGGACTCGATCACCAGCAGGTCCACGCCCTCGGCGAGGGCGAACACCCCCTCGCACAGCCGGGTGTCCATGATGAACGCCGCGCTCTGGCCGGGGCGGAGCCCGCTGCAGTCCGCCAGCCGTACGAGGGACCCGTCCGGGGCGGTCACCGAGCCGGTGCGCTGCAGCTCGCCGATCGACGGGCCGCGGATCCCCCGCTCGGCGAGGAGGGAGGGGATCATCCGCCGGCCGTCCGGCTCGTCGAGGCGGTAGCCGTAGGATTCGACGGGATGGGAGAGCGGGCGCGCGGTGAGGGTCACCGGGCCCGCCTCGAAGGTCGTGACCGGGCCGGAGACGGGACGTTCGGTGATCACCGAGGTGTCGGCGAAGGCGCTGGCGTGGCGCAGGCGGCGCCAGTAGGTCTCCCCGGTCGCGGGGTAGGCCGCCTGAACCTCGTGGGCGACGCCGTCCCTGGCGATGCGCTGGACGATCCCGGGGACCCCCAGGCAGTGGTCGCCGTGGAAGTGGGTCACGCAGATCCAGGTGATGTCGTGGGCGCCGACGCCCGCGTGGAGCATCTGGCGCTGGGTGCCCTCTCCGGGGTCGAAGAGGAAGCCCTGGCCGTCCCAGCGCAGGAGATATCCGTTGTGGTTACGGTGACGGGTGGGCACCGCGCTGGAGGTGCCGAGAACGACGAGTTCGCGAAGGGACACACGACCGATGCTAGGTGGTTCCGCGGAGCCGTCGCAGTGGCGATTCTGCATCCGGGAAGCGCGAGGTCGGCGTTACGGCAGCAGCGTGAAATGACCGCCGTGGGAGTTCTTCACCGCCCCGAAGTGGCGATGATCGATGGTGGCGATCTCCTGGACGCCGAGCCTCTCTGCGACGGCGATCACGGCGGCGTCCACCGCTCCCAGGGGAAAGTTCGCGTACTTCACCACCAAGGCTTTCATCCGGGCGACATCGACGGTGGTCAATGGCTCCATGGTCAGCTCGCCGTCCACGATGGACTGAAGGAAATCGGCTTCCGCGGCCGGTCCTATCCGTGACTCCAACAGCCAGCAGACCTCTGCCAGAACTGGGCCGGGGAGGATCAGCGGGCCTGGATGGGTTTCGAGGAGATCAAGGCAACGGACATGATCCTGGTCTTTCCGGTTCATCGCTGCGTACAGAGGGCCGGTGTCGCAGATCAGCACTAGCTGTCCCGGAACCGGTCGAGAAGGATTTCCTCTGAACGCTGGGCGCTGTCCGGCTCGTCAGCGATGATCCCGGCGAACGACAGCCGCCGTCGTCGGTCATGTGCTTCGGCGCGGGGTACGGGTTCGCTTTCGACGAGCTCCAGGGCGACGGCACGCAGGGCTCGCGCCTGGTTCAGCGTCAAGCGGTCGACCAGCCGGTGAAGGTCGTCGTACTCTTCGTGTGCCGCACTCATGACAGCGAGTTTACGCCGCGCTGAAGATCATCAGAGGGCGTTGCCGCACGCGTCCACCGGCCTGGCACGCAGCGGCACGAGATACACACGGTGACTGACGTATCGCGACCGGGTGTTCACGCCTCCAGCCTGTCCGCCCACCGTGGCTTCCGCACCATGACCGGTCAGGGGTTCCGGTTTCCCGTGACCGTCGAGGTCTGTGCGAGCGCACTACGAAAGACATGGAGGATGGGAAGGAACGCGGACCTGCGGGAAGTTCTTACCCCAAGGAAGGTTCTACCCGTTGTGGTTACGGTGACGGGTGGGCACCGCGCTGGAGGTGCCGAGGACGACGGGTTCGCGAAGGGACACAGTCCACATGGTAGGAACCGTGGCGTTCGGAAGTGTTCCGACACCGCTGGGGGAGATGCTCGCCGCGGTCACCGAGACAGGCGTGGCGGGGGTCGGCTGGAGCGGCCGGGAGGGGCTCAGGGGCCGCTTCCTGGAGGGGCTCGGCCTGGCCGAGGTGGACGACCCCGGCCGGACGGCCGCGGTGCTCGGTGAGCTCGCCGACTACTACGCGGGCAGGCTGCGGGTCTTCGGCGTCCCGGTGGACTGGCGGCTGACCTCCCCGGTGCAGCGCAAGGTGCTCGGCACGCTGTACGAGACGGTGGCCTACGGCAAGGCCGTGACCTACGGCGAGCTGGCCGCGCGGAGCGGGACGGGTGTCCCCGCGCGGGCGATAGGTTCGATCATGGGAGCCAACCCCATTCCCATCATCGTCCCCTGTCACCGGGTGGTGGCCGGGAACGGGCTGGGCGGGTTCAGCGGGGGAGAGGGCGTGGAGTCCAAGCGGTGGCTGCTGACCATGGAGGGCTACCTGCAGCCGACGCTCGACTGGGACTGAGCGGGACGCGCGGGAACCGCCCGGGGACTGTGCCGGGCGGTCCGCGATGAAGACGACGCCGCTCTAGCCGGCGTACGGAGGCCGGTCGGTCTCCTCGGAGCTCCGAGGCGTCTGTGATTCCTGTGGTGTCGGTGTCGCACCGGAGGCCTGGGACGAGGGGCCCGTCTCGGGCTCGGTCTCGCCCAGGGTCTGGGATGTGCCGGCCTCGCCGGGATTCCGGGGCGTGGCGGTCTCGCCAGGGACCGGGGACGTGCCGGTCTGGCCATCGATCATGTCCGCCCGCTGCCTGGCCTGTTCGGCCGCGGCGTCGATGTACTGGTCGTACTGGCCACCTGTCTTTTCCTTGGCCATCTGTGCGGCCTTGTCGATGCCCTGGTTGGCGAGCTCCTCAGCCTTGGTGCTGTGCTCGCCGAGCATGCTCCTGATCTTGTCGATGATCGACATGGGTGAATCCCCCGATGCACGTCATGCCACCTTGTACGGGCCGTAGAAACCGTTTCTATCCTTGTTTGGGAGGAATATCCGATTTCCGGTCTACGGAAACGAAAAACTGTGTCAAAAGGACGTCTCGCCATGCCGTCCGCCTCGGGCGCCACGCGCCTGCGGGGGACCGGGCCCCGGCGCGGGCGGAGCACCGTCCCTCAGCACCCCCGCCCAGTTGACACACTTGTCCCGTGCGCCAACTACCAGTCATCGCCGTCATCGGGCCCACGGCGGCCGGAAAGTCCGATCTCGCCGTGGACCTCGCCCTCGAACTGGAGGGGGAGGTCATCAACGCCGACTCCATGCAGCTCTACCGGGGAATGGACATCGGAACGGCCAAGCTGTCCCCGGTCGAACGGCGCGGGGTTCCGCACCATCTGCTCGACGTCTGGGACGTGACCAGGACCGCGAGCGTGGCCGAGTACCAGGCACTGGCCCGGCCGCTGATCGACGACATGCGGTCGAGGGGCGTCGTGCCGATCCTGGTGGGCGGGTCCGGGCTCTACGTGCGGGCCGCCCTCGACGACCTGGAGTTCCCCGGCACCGACCCGGAGATCCGCGCGCGGCTGGAGGCGGAGCTGGAGCGCACGGGCCCGGCACCGCTGTACGAACGCCTCCGTGAGCGCGACCCCAGGGCCGCCGAGGCCATCCTGCCCGGCAACGGCCGCAGGATCGTCCGCGCGCTGGAGGTCGTCGAGTTCTCCGGACGGCCGTTCTCGGCCACGATGCCGTCCTACGACGCCGTCTACGACAGCGTGCAACTGGGCGTGGAGGTGCCGAGGGAGATCCTGGACGGGCGGGTCGCGGCCCGGGTGGAGCGCATGTGGGAGGCCGGGCTGGTGGACGAGGTCCGGCGGCTCGCCGCGCGGGGGCTCGCCGACGGCCGTACGGCCAGCCGCGCGCTCGGCTACGCCCAGGTGCTGCGCTTCCTCGACGGCGAGTGGACCGAGGAGCAGGCGATGGAGGAGACGATCCGCGCGACGCGCAGGTTCGTCCGCCGCCAGGAGTCGTGGTTCCGCCGCGACCCGCGGGTGGTCTGGCTCCCCCAGCAGGCTCCGGACCTTCTCGGCCAGGCGCTCGCGCGGGTGCGCGGCTGATCCGGCCGTCCCGGCGACGGGAGCGGCGGCCGGGCCGCAGGGAGAGGGCTCCCGGCCGGCGCGGCTAGAGTCGGAACATGCGATTCGTAAAGGGACACGGTACCGAGAACGACTTCGTCATCCTTCCCGATCCCGACGGTGAGCTGGAGTTGCCCGCCGCGCTCGTGGCGAGGGTGTGCGACCGGCGTGCCGGGATCGGCGCCGACGGCGTGCTGCGCGTGATGCGGACCAAGCTCAGCCCCGAGGTCGCCGATCAGGCGGGCGAGGCCGAGTGGTTCATGGACTACCGCAACTCCGACGGCGGCGCCGCCGAGATGTGCGGCAACGGGGTGCGGGTCTTCGCCCGCTACCTGGTCGACGCGGGGCTGGCCGGCGCGGGCGAGTTCGGCGTGGCCACCCGGGGGGGAGTCAGGCGCGTACGGCTCGCCGAGACCGGCGACGTGACCGTGGACATGGGGACGCCCCGGCTGCTGGGCCGCAGCCGCACGACCGTGGCCGGCCAGGAGTACGAAGGCCTCCGCGTCGACATGGGCAACCCCCACCTGGCCTGCGCCATCGGCGACCCGGTGGCCCAGCTCGACCTGAGCCACCAGCCCGCGTTCGACCCCGAGGCGTTCCCGAGCGGGGTGAACATCGAGCTGCTCAACCCGGTGGGGCCGCGCCGGATCGTGATGCGGGTCTTCGAGCGGGGTTCGGGCGAGACGCGCTCCTGCGGCACCGGCGCGGTCGCCTCGGCCGTGGCGGCCGCCCACCTGGCGGGGGAGACCACCGGCACCTGGGCGGTCGAGGTCCTGGGCGGCACCGTCACCGTCACTCTCGACGAGCGCACCAGCTATCTGGCGGGCCCCGCGGTCCTGGTCGCCTCGGGAGATCTCTCCCTGTGAGGGCACGCGCGTGAGCCGAGTCGTTTGGGGCATGCTCGCCGACCTGGCAGACTGACGTCTCATGGACGTGGACATCTGGGCCTGGGTCGGCGACACCCAGCGGCAACTGCACGAAGACGGGCACACCGGTCTGGCCATGGCGATCGGCGATGTGCCCGCGCAGGCGCTGGAAGGCCGATACTCGCAGCTCGACGTGCTCGCGCCGGCCATCGCGCAGCAGGCGGAGAACCTGGAGCTGCCCTGGCTTGAGTTCTACGCCCGTTACTGGCACCTGATCGGCCGCGTCGGCGACCGCGCCCAGGGCGCGGTCGCGATAGCCGACGCGGAGACGCTCGTCGAGTTCGCCGGCCGCGAGGACGTCCGTGAGTGCCCGGCCGCCCCCGGCGCCGTGGCCGCGCTGGCCATCGCGCAGGCCAACACCGACGGCCCCGGCTACGCGGCCGAGCGGCTGGCGGCTCTGGCCGCCGTCGAGGTCGAGCCCGACTCGCTGGCCTTCTCCGCCATCGCCGAGCAGTATGTCGCGGCCCTGGTGGACGCCGGTCGCGTCGAGGAGGCGATCACCCATGCCGAGTCCGCCGTGGCGAGGCTGGGCGACGCCGGCCGTGAGGCGAGCTGGGAGCTGGGGGCCGCCTCGGTCCGCGCCCTCCTCGCCGCCGGCCGGGCGGAGGACGCGCTGACCGCGCTGGACGCCGCGACCGGGTTCAAGCCCGACGACCCGGTGGCCAAGGCCCACCGGGAGGGCGTGCTGCGCGCGCTCGTGCTCGCCACCCTGGACCGGGTGCCGGAGTCCGTCGACGCCCTGCCCGACCTCGACGTGGTCGGCGAGCATCCGCGTGACTGGGTCGAGTGGGCGCACGCCATCCGCAAGCTCGCCGGATCCGCGCAGATCACCAACAGCTGGCAGCTCGGCCGGGTGCTCAAGCAGTGGATCGACTACTTCGCCATGATGGGCGGCTACCGTCCCCGGGTCGAGCTCGCGCTCATCGCCGGTGACCTGGCGGTTGCCCGCCAGGGTGTGTGGCAGGCCCGCCTGCTGGCCGACATCGCCGAGTCCGCCGCGGGTGAGCTCAAGAGCCCCGGCGACGTCGCCGAGCGGATCGCCGCGCTGCGCGCCGCCGTCGACGGGGTCACCCCGCAGAAGGCCCCCGGGCCCCAGGACGAGCTGGTCGGCTACTTCGACGCCGCCGACGGCTTCAACGCCGACCCGGAGATCTGGGTGGGCTGGCTGGCCCCGCTGTCCGGGCGGAACCTGGAGGCCACCCGGCGCCACACCACCACGCTGGGCTTCCTCGGCTACCCCGCCAAGGGCGCCGACATCTACTGGACCATGCTGGTCGAGTCCGGTGACGTCGAGACCGCCGACCCGCAGGACGTCTCCTACCTCACCGGCCTGCTGATCGAGGCCCGCCAGGACGAGCGCCTGGAGCAGATGGCCGAGCGGCTCCCCGCCGCCCAGCGCCACCTGGCCCTGGGCCGGCTGCACCGCGCGCGGGAGCGCTGGGAGCAGGCCGCGGCCGAGGGCGAGGCGGCGGTCGCCGCCGGTGCGGGCATCGAGGCGCGCCGCCTGTGGTCGGCCGCCGTGCAGCAGACCGGTGACAACACCAAGGGCGCCGGGATCCTGCGCGATCTCCTCGACTCCGAGGAGATCGAGCCCGAGGACGTCTGGCGGATGATCACCATGGCGACGGCCGCCGAGGACTGGGACACCGTCCGCGCGGGCGCCGCCAAGATCGGAATGCCGCTGCAGTCGACCGAGGGGCCGGTCGAGGAGGAGATGGGCCTGGTGCGCATCATCCTGCCCGCCCCCGACGGCAGCCAGCGCGCGGTCATCAGCCTGCGCACCGGCCCCGCGACGGCCCGCCTGGCCATCCCGCAGCCTCCCGGCATGGAATACAACGCCGGCGACCTGGTCGTCTTCGACCCGCAGCTGCTGGAGCCGCTCCCGGAGAAGGCGGAGGACCAGGAGGGCTTCATCCCGCCGTTCGCCGCGGTCAGCATGCTCCGGCCGGGTGGCTACACGAGCTGGTTCTTCGACGGTGCGGCCCCCAGCGAGGCCGACTGGACCGAGTTCAACGAGGTCATGGCCGAGCGCGGCTGGCCGATGTGGGTCTACAGCGACGAGAACTACACCGTGACCCACCCGACCTCGGGCGAGCGGCTGCCCGGCGTGTTCGGCTGGGTCGCGGTCCCGCCGGACGTCACGCCGGTCGAGGTGGACGCCCTGCTCGACGACGCCACCGAGCGCTGGGTGCACCCGCTGGCCTGGCTCGACCTGGCCAAGACCGTCGACGTCGAGGTGGAGCGGCACGAGCGCATCACCAAGGAGTACGGCCTGTAGGCGCGGTCCCGTCAGGCCCCGCGCGCCGGTAGGACCGTGGCGGGCGTCCTGACCCCCGTCTTCGGACTCACCGCACCGCCCGTGGGGAACCCCCTCACGGGCGGTGCGCTTTCCGCCTCTAGAATCTCGTTCTGTATCTTCGGGGGCGAAAGTTCCGCCCGGAGGGTTCCGTGCACAAGAGGAGGATCCGGATGCTGGACCGATTCCGGCTGGACGGCAAGGTCGCGATCGTCACCGGAGCCTCCTCGGGGCTCGGTGTCGCCTTCGCCCGGGGCCTGGCCGAGGCGGGCGCCGACATCGTCATCGGCGCGCGCCGCAAGGACCGCCTTGAGCGGACCCGCGCCCTGGTCGAGGAGACCGGCAGGCGGTGTGTGGCCGTGGCGACCGACGTGACCAGCCCGGAAGACTGCCAGGCGCTGGTCGAGGCGGCGGTCTCCGAGCTGGGCGCGGTGGACATCCTGATCAACAACGCCGGCGTCGGTACGGCCGTGCCCGCGCTCAAGGAGACGCCCGAGCAGTTCCGGCAGGTCGTGGAGATCAACCTGCACGGCACCTACTGGATGGCGCAGGCCTGCGCCCGGGTCATGAGACCCGGCTCCTCGATCGTCAACATCGGCAGCATCCTGGGGGAGACCACCGCGGGACTGCCGCAGGCCGCCTACAGCGCCTCCAAGGCGGCCGTCGTCGGGCTCACCCGTGACCTGGCACAGCAGTGGACCGGCCGGCGCGGTATCCGGGTCAACTGTGTCGAGCCGGGCTTCTTCGCCTCGGAGATGACCGAGCAGTACGCCGAGGGATACATGGCGTGGCAGCTCGAACACCGCGTTCTGATGAAGCGTCCGGGTGATCCGGCCGAGCTGGTCGCGGCGGCTGTCTTCCTTGCCTCGGACGCCGGTTCCTACGTGACCGGGGCGGTGATTCCGGTGGACGGCGGAATCCTCATCACCTGAGGTCTCCCGGATATCGCAGGTAATCGTATTACCCCAGTTAAACGTCCGGTTTCATGGAACATGTGTATCCGTTACGCATGAGTGCGAGAGTTCCTGTCACTTAATGGAAGCGGGTGGAGGCATCTTGCTGAAGATCGACAGGCTCGGCGCGGTTGTTCGCGACGAGCGCCCCTGGGGTGGGTTCGAGCGTTACACGCTCAACGAGCCGTCCACCGTGAAGATCATCGATGTGGCTCCCGGCCAGCGGCTCAGCCTGCAGAGGCACGAGCATCGGGACGAGCTGTGGGTCGCTCTCGACCCCGGCGCGGTGTTCGAGATCGACGGTGAGCGGATCGAGCCCTCGGTCGGCGACCGCGTGCTCATCCGGGCGGGCCAGACCCACCGCCTCAGCTCCGCGGGGCGGGCCACCCGGATCCTGGAGATCGCCTTCGGCCACTTCGACGAGGACGACATCGAGCGTCTCGAAGACTCCTACGGGCGCGTCTGATCTCCTCCCGGCGCTCCGGGGCCGCCCGGTGGCGTTCCGCGGGCCGGGCCGGCCGGCGGTCACCGTGGTCCGCTGGCCGGCCGTACCGCAGCCGGCCCGGCCCCGGCGTCCGGCGGCCTGCCCGGCCACCGCTTCCGCGATCTCATCGATATATGAGGTAATTTGCCACTTCATGGGTAGTGGGTGGGCGTGAGAGGTGGCATGGTGCGATCGGCACTGGGACGAGGTGCGGTCGTCGTGACGATCGCGTTCACATTGGCGGGCTGCGGCCTCGCGGGGCAGGGGACCGGAGACCAGTCCGCCGGCGGCGGGAAGTCCTCTGCCGCGGCACTCAAGGACCTGAAGAAGCTGCAGGTCAAGGGCCGTGCTCCGATGACCGGCTACGACCGGGACAAGTTCGGCCCCGCGTGGTCGGACGTCGACCACAACGGCTGCGACACCCGTAACGACATCCTCAAGCGCGACCTCAAGGACGAGACGTTCAAACAGGGCACCCATGACTGCATCGTGCTGACCGGGATCCTCGACGACCCCTACAGCGGCAAGACCATCAAGTTCGAGCGCGGCCAGAAGACCAGCATGGACGTGCAGATCGACCACGTGGTCGCCCTCGCAGACGCGTGGCAGAAAGGCGCCCAGCAGTGGCCGGTGAGCAAGCGCAAGGAACTGGCCAACGACCCGCTGAACCTGCTGGCCGCCGACGGTCCGCTCAACAGCCAGAAGGGGGCCGGTGACGCGGCGACCTGGTTGCCGCCGCGCCGCACCTACCGGTGCACCTACGTCTCCCGCCAGATCGAGGTCAAGATCAAATACGACCTGTGGGTGACGTCCGCGGAGAAGGACGCCATGCAGACCGTGTTGAACTCCTGCTGATCACTCTCCGCTGCCCCGCTTGAACTTGACGATCGTGCCGGACTCGGCCGACAGGTAGATGTCGTACTCCCAGCCGTCCTTGTGCAGCTCGACCTTCCAGATGGCGTAGCCGTGCTCGTACTCGCGCTCGATCTTGGTCACGCGCCCGCCCGAGATGCGGCTCCTGGCGATCTGGGCGGCCTTCTGATAGGAGATCTCCGTCACGGCGGCCGGCGCGGCGGTGGCGGTGGAGAGGATGGCCGCCCGGTCCGCGGCAAGGGCGACGCCTCCCCCGCCGGCCAGGAGGGCGGCGGTTCCGATGGTCACGATGGCGGTTCTGGTGATCTGTTGCATGCATCCAGAGTTCCCGCGATCAAGGTAGGGCCACGTTAAGCCTCCGCCAAAACAGCGTCATACCTCCAGCGGTGAAGGGAGCACGCCCGCGCCGTGCTCCCGGACGGCTGGCCGGTCACGCGGTGGCGCCGGGCGGGCCGCGCGCGATGACGGTCACCCGCACGCTGCCCAGCCGGGGGCGGCGGATGGTCGGCTTATCCGTCGTAGTCCCGCTTGAACTTGATGATCCTGCCGCTCTTGGCCGACACGTAGACGTCGTACTCCCAGCCGCCCTTGCGCAGCTCGACCTTCCAGACGGAGTGACCGTGCTCCCACTCGCGCTCGATCTCGGTCACGCGCCCGCCGGGGACGCGTTTCCTGGCGATCTGGACGGCCTTGCGGGAGGAGATGTCCGCCACCGCGGCCGGTGCGGCGGCGGTCGTGGTGGTTGCTGTGGCCGAGGCGGCGGAGGCGGCCGTCTGGCCTGCGGCGAGGGCGATGCCGCCCCCGCCGGCCAGGAGGGCGGCGGTTCCGATGGTCGCGATGGTGATTCTGGTGATCTGCTTCATGGATCCAGGTTCGCCGCGATCAAGATAGGGCCGCGCTAAGCCTCCGCTAAGAACAGCGTCACGCTCGCGCCGCCCGTCCCGGAGGTCCCGAGGGACAGGGAGCCGCCCGACGACTCCGCCGTACGGCGGGCGATGTCGAGACCGAGCCCGGTCGATCCGGCGCCGCTCTCACCGCGTGCCAGGAGGGCGGGTGTGGCGAAGCCGGGTCCGGCGTCGGCGACGCTCAGCAGCGCGCCGCCCGGGGCGGGCTCCAGCCGTACGGCGAAGGAGACCCCCTCGGGGGTGTGCGCGAAGACGTTGCCGAGCAGCGCGTCCACACAGGCGGCAAGATCGTCGGCGGCGACCGCGACGTGGAGCGGGCCGGGGGCCAGGTGGAGTGTGAAATGACGCGACTGGTCCTCGGCGAGCACCGACCAGAACGCGACCCGGGCCTCGGTCACCGTCGCCGCGTCACATCGGGCCTGGTCCTGCGCCCGCCGCCTGGCCTCGACGATCACCGATGTGACGGCCCGTTCCAGGGCGTCCACCCGGGCCTCGATCCTGGCGGCCTCCCCGGGGTCGCCCAGGGACTCCGCCTCCAGCCGCAGCCCGGTCAGCGGGGTGCGCAGCCGGTGGGACAGGTCGGCCACGTTCTCCCGCTCCTCGGAGAGCAGGCCGGTGATGCGTTCGGCGAGGTGGTTCAGCGCGAGCCCGACCGCGTGGACCTCCGGTGGGCCGCCGGGCACGGTCCTCGCGGACAGGTCTCCGCCGGCGAGCCGGTGCGACACCCCGGCCAGCGAGGAGATCGGTCTGATCACCGCGCGGGCGAGCCGGTCGGCGACCAGGATGCCCACCCCGATCAGGGTCAGGCCGAGGGCCGCCAGCCCGGCCCACACCTGTGCCACGCCCTCGGACAGGTCGGCGTCGCTCAGGTATACCCGGACCACGGCCGTGCCACCGAGAACTCCCTGGACCGCGACGAGGATCTCCCGGCCGCCCGGGACCGCGGCGGTGATGCTGCGGCCCCGGGAGGAGAGTTCGACGGCGGCGGACCGGGGGGCGGGGGCGCCGATCACCTGCCTGTCCGGGAGGAAGACCGTCACCGGGTGTGCGGCCCGCTCGGTGGTGAGCCGCAAGGTGTCGGCGTCCACCGAGCCCACCGCCATCGCCACCGAATCGGCCTCGCTCCCGGCCCGGCTCACCGCTCCGCTCTCGGCCACCGTGCGGACCAGCAGCGCGAGCGGGACCAGCAGGGCGATCAGGACCAGCGAGGTGGTCGCCGCGACCAGCAGGGCCAGCCAGCGCCTCATACCGGGGCGGCCAGTCTCACGCCCACACCGCGTACGGTCTGCAGGTAGCGGGGTTCGGAGGAGGTCTCACCCAGCTTGCGGCGGAGCCAGGACAGATGGACGTCCACGGTCTTGTCGGCTCCGCCGTACGGGATCTGCCAGACGTGGGTCAGCAGCTCGCGCTTGGTGATCACCTCCCCCGGCCGGGCGGCCAGGTAGTGGAGCAGGTCGAACTCCTTGGGGCTGAGGTCCAGCGGCGCGCCGTCCAGGCTCGCCTCCCGGGTGCGCGGGTCCACCCGCAGGCCGCCGACGGTCACCGAGCTGTCGGTACGGCTCTCGCCGGTCCGCCGGAGCACCGCCCGGATCCGGGCGTCGAGCTGGGCGGCGCTGAACGGTTTGACCACGTAGTCGTCGGCTCCCGCGTCCAGCAACCTGACCATCTCCGCGTCGCCGTCCCTCGCGGTCGCCACGATCACCGGGATCCGGCTGACCGCGCGGAGCATGCGCAGCAGATCGAGGCCGTCGAGGTCGGGCAGGCCCAGGTCGAGCACGATGAGGTCGGGACGTTCCTCGACGGCCAGGCGGAGACCGTCGAGGGCGGCGGAGGCGGACGACACGGCGTGGCCGCGGTCGCGCAGGCCCCGGGTCAGCGAGGTGCGGATCGTGGTGTCGTCTTCGATGAGCAGCACATTGGACATTTGCCGCTACGTTAACCCGGTCATGACCTGCGGCATAAGTTCGTTATCAGGGCTTTAACCGCGTCTTAGTGTTCGCGGTGCGAAAGTGGACACGTGCGCAGCCCCCTTCCTCTCGCCGTGGCCGGATGGCTGATCGCCGGATCCCTCGCGACCGCGACGGGCGTCGCGGTGATCGGCCTCCTGGGTGAGTCACTCACGTCCTCCGCGCACCGCCCGCTCTCCGCCGCCGAGATCGACGAGGCGCTCGCCGCCGCCACCCCGGCGGCCGCGATCCACCCGACGGCGGTCACGGCCCATCCGACCCCCGACGCGACCCACCCGACGGCGGCGACCCGTCCGGCGTCTGCCGCGCCGGCCGGACCCTCGGAGCGGAGCGGGCTGATCAGCACCGAGGGCGGGACCGCGATCGCCCGGTGCGAGAAGGGGCTGGTGACCCTGCGGACCTGGAGTCCCGCGCAGGGCTTCCAGACGAAGGACGTGGACCGGGGATCGGACCGGCGGGTCCGCGTGGAGTTCGAGTCGGAGGAGACCGAGGTCAAGATCGAGGTGTGGTGCTCGCCCTCCGGCTTCCCGGTCCACACGGTCGACGATTGACCGGGGCTCCCGGCGGGAGCCGCCCCGGCCCGGGAGGACCGGTTCCGCCGGAATGGAGGCCAGGCCGGGGCCGTGCTTCCCAGGCCGCCGCCGGCCGTACAGTCTGGGGGTGAGCAACCTGGAGACAGCCCCGCAGGAGATCCGATGCGCCGCGGCCGCCGCGGCCGGGCCGGTCGTCGAGCCGCTGACCGGTCACGCGGTGGCGCTGGGCGGGCCGCGCGCGATGACGGTCACCCGCACGCTGCCCACCCGAGGGCGGCGGATGGTCGGCGCGTGGTGCTTCATCGACGACTACGGCCCCGAGGCGGCCGCCATGCGCGTGCCGCCGCATCCGCACGCCGGACTGCAGACGGTCACCTGGCTGCTCTCGGGTGAGGTGCTGCACCGCGACAGCCTCGGCAGCCTGCAGGAGGTACGGCCGGGGCGGCTCAACCTGATGACGGCCGGGCGTGGCATCTCCCATTCGGAGGAGTCGGAGGAGTCGGCCGAGACGCTGCTGCACGGCGTGCAGCTCTGGGTGGCCCTGCCCGACGGAGACAGGCACGTGGCCCCGCACTTCGAGCACCACGCCGGCCTGCCGGTCCTGACCGAGGGCGGCGCGCAGGTCACCGTGATCATGGGCTCGCTGGGCGGAGCCACCTCTCCGGCCCGCGCCTACACGCCGCTGCTCGGCGCGGAGGTCGTGATCTCCGGCAGTGCCGCCCTGCCGGTGGAGCCGGGGTTCGAGCACGCCGCCCTCCTGCTGTCCGGCGACGTCGAGGTGGCCGGCGCGCGGCTGGAGCGCGGGACGCTGCTCTATCTCGGCTGCGGCCGGTCCGACCTCCAGGTGAGCGGGCAGGGCCGCTTCCTGCTGCTCGGCGGCGAACCGTTCGAGGAGGAGATCGTGATGTGGTGGAACTTCGTCGGCCGCAGCCACGACGAGATCGCCGCCTTCCGGCAGGGGTGGGCGGAAGGCGAGACCTTCGGCACCGTCCGGGGTTTCGACGGCGCCCCTCTGCCCGCCCCCGCCCTCCCGACGACCCGCCTGAAGCCCCGGGGCCGCGTCCGCTAGCCGTATCGACCCGCGGCGCTGTCGACACGGCTGGTCGGGGGCCTCCGAGTGCGGTGTGGCATCGATGGCGGGTGTGGGCGGGCGGGAACGGTTCCAGAGCCGCGCGACGGACCCTAGAGGCAGCCGGCGGCGTCGTCCTTCACCTCGGGCGGGGAGTCGGCCACGGTGACGGAGAGCTGGGCGGTCGAGGCCACCAGGCTGCCCGCCGGTGATTCGGCCGCCTTCTCGTCCACCACGACGCCCCGCTCGCCCAGGAGTTCGTAGGTCTCCGAATCGAAGATCAGATCCTCCCGCACGCCCGCCTGACCGACCCGGCCCACGCCGATGCCCCTGCGGCCCGCCGCGTCCTCGGCGTCCCGCACGACGTCGACCCCCGGGATCGTCCCCACGGCCTCGAACAGCGCCGCACGCTGAGCCGGAGGCATGTAGTTCTCCCGCAGCATGTCGCCGGCGGCGGTCCACGCGGCCGCGTCCCTGGACTTTCCGCCGGGCGCATCGGTCGCCTTGAGCTTGAGGTCGTCGCCGGGCTCACCGGTATAGAGGTGGGCGCGCATCGCCTCGGCGTCGGAGGGCAGCTTCTTCAGGCTCGCGTAGTCGGTGCGCGTCCGGCCGGGCTGCCCGACGCAGGCCGGCAGCCGGTGCCACTCGGTGCCGCGGTCGTCGTAGGCCTTCGGCGGGATGGGCCAGCCGGGATAGGCGCGCGGCTCCAGATATTCGATCTTCAGCGCGCCGTCCTTCGTCCCGTCGGCGGACTGCCAGATCACCCGCTTGCTCCGGTAGAGATACCGCGATTCGGACTCCGTGTCGCCGCCGGAGCCGGTGCCCGAGGCTCCGAACGAGAACGAGCCGTACATCGTCTGCGACTCGACCTTGACGAACTGGTCGTCGCGCGGGTCGAGGTCGTCGCGCGCGGCGGCCCGCGCGGCCCTGCCGAGCACCTCGCTCGCCGACATGGGGGCGATCTCGGGCATCGCCACCACGACCTCGGTGCCGCCCACCTCCCGCTCCGGCGCCGTGAGCGTGACCGTCACGGTCACCCCGGCCGCCACCGCGAGCGCTCCGGCCAGCATCACCGTGTACGGCCTGCGCCACAGCGGCCTGCGGCCCCTGGCGGCCGCGGCCAGCCCCCGCCGGGCCGCGCCCTTCGCCTCGGGGGCGTACGGCGGCACGTCCGGGCGGAGGCCGGCCACCATCTCGATCTCGTCGTTGTTCATGCGTGTGACTCCAGTGAGCGGCGGATCTTGGCGCGGGTGCGGGAGAGCCGGGACCGCACGGTCCCGATGGGGATGCCGAGCGCCTGCGCGGCCTCCTCGTAGGTCAGTTCGGCCCAGGCCACCAGCAGGAGCAGGTCCCGCTCGGCGGATCCGAGCCTGGCGAGCGCGGCGGCCAGCGCGGGCCGGAGCTGGTCGGCGGTGACCCGCTCCGCGCTGCGCTCCTCGAACTCGGCGGCCGGTTCCGGAGCCTGCCGGGCGAGTGCCTTGAGCCTGCGGGTCTCCGCCCTGCGGTGGCCGGAGATCAGGTTCGAGGCGATGCCGTACAGCCAGGGTCTGGCGTCGGTCCTGCCCAGGTCGTATCGGGCCCGTTTGCGGAACGCGACGAGGAAGGTCTCGGCTGTCACGTCGTCGGCGGTGGTGACGTCGTCCAGCCGCCGTGCCGCGTAGCGGTGGATCTCGTCGGCGTGCCGGTCGAAGAGCCCGGCGAACCGGTCGGGGTCGGCCAGCGACTCCTTGATCAGTGCCGCGTCGTCGGAGGGCGGGGACAACATGGGCGTTCCGGCCTCTTGGGGGAGCGCCAGCGTCACCACCCGTTTCTTCCAGTCATCAGGGGAGTTCCTTCCGGGGCGCATCCGCGCCCTCATCCCCTACTCCGCCACCCGGAGCCTCCCGGTTCCCCGTTTTTCATGATCGGTCTCCAGTCGGGGGCGGGGCGGCACGGAAGCCCGCTCACGCCGGTGCCGGCGGCTCGTCGGCGGCTGAACGTATCTCTCCGACGTCGATCCGCGCGAGCGGGGTTGTCCGCGCCCTCGCCCCGGCATGACGGTACTAGGATCCGCCTTCGACAAAACGGGAGCAAAGCGGAGGCAAAGGGAGATGCGATGAGTGCGCAGAAGGCGCAGAAGGCCGGCGGCAGACGGCTGCTGCTGAAGGGGTTCCTGCTGGCGGTCGCGGTGGTGGTGGTGTCCGGCTTCGTCCTCAGCGGGTGTTCCCGGGTGAGCACCCAGCCCGACGAGGTGGTCCTGCACTACGCGGGCGGCACCTTCGAGGCCATCAAGTTCGAAAGGTGCATCAACCCCTCCAGCGGCGCCACGCTGCTCGGCCCCGGCGACACGGCCTACTCCTACCCGTTCGGCCAGCGGACCTTTGACTTCTCCGGAGGAGATCGCGCCGAGTCCAAGCCGCTGTCCGTCGTCTCCAAGGACAACGTCGAGATGACCGTGTCCGGGGTGGCGACGTTCACGCTGAACACCGACTGCAAGACGCTGCAGCGCTTCCACGAGAAGATCGGGCTGAAGTTCCGCGCCTACTACGAGGACGGCGAGTCCGAGGGATGGGGGCGGATGCTCAACATCTACATGCGGGTGCCGCTGGACCGGGCGCTGGACGCCGCGTCGCAGGAGTTCGAGTGGCGGGGGCTGTTCAACGACCCGAAGGTGAAGCAGGACTGGGAGGCGCGGGTCGGGGTGCTGGCCCGGCAGTTCATCCAGGAGACGGCCGGAGCCGACTACTTCTGCCACCAGAACTACGCCGGCAGCGGTGAGTGCGCCGACATCTCCCTGACCATCCAGAAGCCCGAGCCGCCGGAGGCCCTGGTGAGCGCCCTCGCCTCCGAGCAGGCGGCCAAGGCGGAGAACGTCGCCCAGGCCCAGCGCAACGCCAAGGTCCGCACCGAGATCGAATCCATCAAGGACCTTGTCAAGGTCCTCGGCCCGCAGGGCGCCGTGCTCTGGCAGGCGATCCAGAAGGGCCAGGTCTCGGTGGTCCCGGTCCCGCAGGGCAGCAACCTCAACATCACCCCGCCGAACCGTTAGCGCCGTCCCGCGCCGGCCCCGCCAGGGCCTCCGGGATCCTGGCGGGCCGCCGCCGTGGGGCCGGGGGAAGGGTGTGAACCGTTCCGGCGGGGAGCGGCCCGTCCGGCGGGGGGCGGCTCAGGAGAAGCGGTGCGTCCAGGCCACGGCCCCGGCGATCACCTGCTCCAGAGGGGCGACGTGCGGGTACCACGTCCGCTCCCATTCCAGCGACACCCATCCGTCGTAGCCCCGCTCGCGCAGGAGCGCCCCCGCCTCCTCCAGCGGGACCGCGCCCTCTCCCAGCGGGACCGGGGTCAGGTCGGGGCCGGCGTCCTTGACCTGGACGTAGGCGAGCCGGTCGCCGAGGGCCGCGAGCGTGTCCGCCGGGCTCTCACCGTGCCGCCAGGGGTGGAGCAGGTCCCAGAGGGCGCCGACCGCCTCCGGCTCGCCCGCCTCGTCGAGGAGCCGCGCCACGGCCGCACCGGTGGGCATCGCGTCGTGCGTCTCCACCAGCACCCGCACCCCCAGCCGCGCGGCCTCCGGCGCGACCGCCCTCAGCCGCCGCGCCCCGACCGCCGGGTCCTCCCCCCGGGGGAACACCCGCACGCCGGGCGCCCTGAGGTCGGCGGCGAGGACCAGTTCGGCCGTCAGCGCCTCGATCACCGGCCCGTCCTTCCCGGGAGCGCAGATCCCGACATATCCGGCCAGGGCTGAGATCTCCAGCCCGGCGGCGGCCACCGCCGCCCGGACCCCGGCCCGGTCGGCGGGCGGTGCCGTACGGCGGGCGCCCGCCCCCGGCAGGCCGACGTGGACGCCGGTGTCGGGGTGGAGACGCAGCTCCAGCCCGTCGCACCCGTACGCCGTCGCGATCCTGATCGCCTCGGACAACCCCGCGCCGGGCAGGCCCAGCGTGCTGAAGGACGGTCTCATTCGGTCTCCGCGTTCTCTTGAAGGGCGCTCGGGGGCCACCGTACGGCGGGACGGGGCACCGTGCCGGGTCCGCCGGTCATCCGTACCGGGGGACCGTCGGGAAGGGCGCGGCCTCGAAGGCGCCGAGCCCGGAGCCCGGCCGTAGCGGAGCGGCCTGGCCGGCCCCGCTGACGGGCAGCCCCCTGCCGTCCGCCACCGGGTCGACGTACCGGGCGAACCAGGCGTCCAGCTCTCCGGCCAGGCCGGCGCGCACGGCCGCCGCCTCGGGGGCGTCGGCCAGGTTGCGCCTCTCATCCGGATCGGTCACCAGGTCGTAGAGCTCGTGCGGGCCGTACGGATGCCGGTGCACGTATTTCCAGGCTTCGGTCCGGATCATCCGGACCGGCCCGTACTCGTCGAACACCACCACCCTCGGCCGATCCTCGCCCGGCGAGCCTCCGAGGATGTCGGCGAACGACCGGCCGGGCCGCGATCCGGCGGCGGCGGGAAGCCCGAGATGTTCCAGCAGCGTGGGCCGTAGGTCGTAGGCCGACAGCAGCGCCTCGCACACCCGGCCCCCGGGGACGCGCCCCGGCTGGCTCACGATCGCCGGGACCATGACCGAGCTGTCGTAGACGTTCTGCGGGAAGGTGCCGTTGCCCTTGCCCCAGATCCCGTGGTGGCCGCAGTTGAAGCCGTTGTCGCTGGTGAAGACCACCAGCGTCGACTCCGTGAGCCCCAGCTCCGCCAGCCGGGACAGCACCCGGCCGATCCCGGCGTCCATCGCCGACACCGCCGCGAAATAACCGGTCAGCGCGGCGCGCACGTCGGGCTCTCCGCCGACCGGGGCCCCGTCCGGGCCCACCGGCTGCCAGGGGTGCGGCGGCCCCTGCGGGCAGGAGTCGAACGCGCAGCCGTCGTAGAGCGCCTCGAACGCCTCCGGGTGCTGCCCCTTCCACGGCGTGTGCGGCGCGGTGTAGTGCAGCGACAGGTAGAACGGCTCCTCGCGCTCCGCCTCGCGCGACAGGAACGCGCACGCCTCGCCGGTCAGCACGTCGGTGAGGTATCCGGGAGCCTCGACCCGCTCGCCCCCGTCGTAGAGGACGGTGTCCAGGTACGGCCCGCCGCCGCTCTCGTGCGCCAGCCAGCGGACGAACCCCGGCCGGGGCCGGTCGTTGGCGCCCAGGTGCCACTTGCCGACCAGGCCGAGCCGGTACCCCGCGTCGTGCAGGTCGTCGGTGAAGAGCCTGCGCCCGGCCAGGAAGTCCGCCCCGTCGTCGCCCACGTGCCCCCGGCTGATCCAGTCGTGCACGCCGTGCTGGGACGGGATCTCCCCGGTGAACAGCGACGCGCGGGCCGGGGAGCACACCGGGGAGGCGCAGAAGAACCGTGACAGCCGCACGCCCGAAGCCGCCAGGGCGTCGAGGGCGGGGGTGTGGATGTCGTCGTTGCCCGCGCAGCCCAGGGCCCACGGGCCCTGGTCGTCACTCAGGATGAGCAGGACGTTGGGCCGGCCGGGATCATGACTGGCCAACGAGGCACTCCGTCCGCACCGGGGCTCCGCTCGCCGCCGAGGCGTAGGCGGCCAGCACGACCTCCAGCACGTGCCGCCCGTGCGCGCCGCCCACCGCGGGCGCCCGGCCGTCCCGTACGGCATCCGCGAAGTCGGTGAGCTGGGCGGCGAAGGCCGCGGGGATGTCGTCGGGGTCCGGCCGGTGCAGCCAGGTCGTCACGCCGTCCTTGTGCAGCGCCGTACCCAGGTGGGGGGAGACCGACAGCGTGCCGCTCTCCCCGACCACGGTGATCTCGTCGTGCTGGGCGGGCGGGCCGGTGCTGGTCACCGCGACCTGCGCGGCCAGGCCGCCGGTCAGGGCCAGCCTGACCAGGGCGTCGGTCTCGATCGGCGAGCCGTTCACCGAGGCGTCCACCTGTTCGACCCGGCGGCCGGACAGCCACAGCAGCCGGTCCACGCAGTGCGCGCCGATGTTGATGAACACGCCGCCGCCGGAGAGCTCCGGGTCGAGGAACCAGCCGGGCCGCGAGCCCGGCCGGTAGTCGGAGCCGCGCCGGTCGGACATCAGCAGCGGCTCGCCGATCTCCCCGGCCGCCAGCGCGGCCATCGCCGCGACCTTGTCGGGGAGGAAGCGCTGGATGTGCCCGACGGCCAGCCGCACCCCGGCGGCGGCGCAGGCGTCGATCATCAGGTCGCAGTCGGCCAGCGAGGTCGCCATGGGCTTCTCGACCAGGACGTGCAGCCCGGCCGCCGCCGCGTCGCACACGATCGCGGTGTGCAGCGCGTGCGGGGTGTTGACCAGGACCGCGTCCACCTCGCCCGAGGCGATCAGGTCGCGGTGGCCGGCGTGCGCCGACGCGCCGTGGGGCGCGGCGACCCGGCGCGCGGTCTCCATGTTCAGGTCGCAGACCGCGCCCACCCGGAGGCCGCGCACCCGGAGCGCCGCCTCGGCGTGCAGCACGCCGACGGCGCCCGCGCCGATCAGGCCCAGACGGAGTTCAGTCACTTGTCATCTCTTCCGAGGAGGCGCCGCATGATCGGCGCACGACGATGCCGGGGCGCAGCCGTACCCGGTGCATGGGCAGGTCCGGCTCGCGCAGGCGGCGGAGCAGGAGCTCGGCCGCGTGGCGGCCGAGGTGGCGCTTGGGCGGGGATACGGCGGTGAGCGGCACCTCGGCCAGATCGGCGATCTCGTCGTCGTAGGCGACGATCGCCAGATCGCCCGGTACGGCCAGGCCGGCCCGCCGGGCGGCGGAGACCATCAAGGTGGCCTCGCGGTCGCCGAAGCAGACGACGGCGGTGGAGCCCCCGGCGGTGACGCGGCGCACCTGCTCGTCGGCGACCCTGGGGTTCCACTCGCTCTGCGGCGCGGAGAACGGCTCCGCGGCCCGCAGGCCGAGGTCGGTCACGGCGGCTGTGAAGCCCTGGCCGACCGGTGCGCTGGTGGGGTTGCCCGAGCGGGTGAGCAGGGCCAGCCGGCTGTGGCCGAGCGCGGCCAGGTGGCGCACGGCCGCGTAGCCTCCGGCCTCGTGGTCGGTGCGGACGTGCTCGCTGGGGTCGTCGGCGCCGTCCAGGCCTCGCTCGATCAGCACGACGGGCACCGGCAGGCTGGTGAGGCGGTCGACGACGGCCGCCGGGTCCACCCGGCCGATGAGCGTGGGGACGACGAGCAGGCCGTCCACGCCGGAGTCGAGCATGCGCCTCAGCGCGGCCTCCTCCTCCGCCGGCTGGTAGTGGGAGCAGGCCAGCATCAGCCGTGCCCCGGCGGCGGCCAGCGCCTCCTCTATGCCCTCCAGGACCTTCGGGTAGTAGAGCGTGGTGTCCGGCACGACCACGCCGACCAGCGCGGCCCCGCCCCGGACGGCCGGGGCGTGCTCGGCCACGAAGGTGCCCGCCCCCTGACGCCGGATCACGAGCCCCTCCTCGACCAGCTCGTCCACCGCGCGGCGGACCGTGGTGAGGCTGACCTCACGGGTGTGGGAAAGCTCCTGCTCGGTGGGGAGCTTCGCGCCGGACGCCCAGACACCCGAGCGGATCTCCGCGCGGAGCTGGGTGGCGAGCCTGCGGAACTTCAGCTCCCGTGAATCCGACATGGCGTCAGCCCTCATTTCACTGAACCGAGGGTCATGCCCTCGATGATCCGTCGGCCGAGCCAGATATAGCAGGCGAGGACGGGCAGCACGACCGTGCAGACCCCGGCGAACAGGCCGCCCCAGTCGGCGCCGTTGTACTGCATCCGCTGCAGGAAGCCCAGCAGCGCCAGGGAGAGCGTGGCCTTCTCCTCGCTCTGCAGGAAGACCAGGCCGAACAGCGTCTCGCCCCAGTGCTGGATGATGTTGAGGATCATCGCGGTGATGATGCCGCTGCGCGCGAGCGGCAGCATGATCTGCCAGAACGTGCGGTTGGAGGAGGCCCCGTCGAGCGCCGCGGCCTCCTCCAGTTCCTTGGGCAGCGAGCCGAAGAAGCCGGTCAGGAAGAAGACCGTGAACGGCATCGAGGTCGCGACGTAGAGGATCCACAGGCCGGTCAGGCTGTCGACGAGGTAGAGCTCGTTCATCATCACGTACAGCGGCAGGATGATGACCTGCGAGGGGATGCCGAGGCCGAGCGCGAAGAACGCCGTGATGCCGCTGTTCCAGCGGGTCAGGATCCTGCTCAGCGCGTAGGCCGCGGGAGCGGACAGCGCGATCGTGGCGATCGCCGTGCCGAAGACCAGGATCACCGTGTTGAGGGTGGCCCCGGCGAAGTCGCTGGCGGTCCACGCGCGGGCGTAGTTGTCCCACTGCGGGGTGGTCGGCAGCGACCAGGGCTCGGCGAAGATCGCGCGGGTGGACTTGAGCGAGGTCAGCAGCATCCACACCGCGACGGCCACGCTGAACAGGGCGAACAGCCATGCGAAAGGCGAACCGAGCAGTTTGGACGGGCCGGGGAACTTACGGGTCATTGCCATGGGAGCCCCCTTTCAGAACTGGACCGTGTCACGGCGGAACAGCCGGCGCAGCAGCACGACCAGCACGCCGACCAGGGCGAGCATGACCATGCCGGTCGCGGCGGCGGAGCCGTACTTGGGCACGCCGCTGGCGAAGGCCTCGGCGTAGGCGTACAGGGCGGTGTTCCACACCTTGGTCGGCGGAAGCTGGCCCGCCGCGCCCGCGAAGGCGTAGATGAACTCGAAGATCTTGATCGCGCTGATGCTCCAGAGCACCGCGCAGACCCCGACGACGTCCCACATCAGGGGGAGCGTCACGTGCCGGAACCGCTGCCAGGCGTTGGCGCCCTCCAGGTCGCACACTTCGTAGAGGTCCTTCGGGATGCGGTCCACGGCGGCCATCAGGATCGTGGTGAAGAAGCCGGTCTGCACCCAGACCAGGCCGATCATGATGACGGAGAAGAGGTTCTCGGTGCCCAGCCAGTTCGGCGGGTCGTCCATGCCGAAGGCCCGCAGCGCCTGGTTGACGACGCCTTCGGCCTGGAAGAGGAAGCCCCACAGGATCGACAGCACGATGCCGGAGATGATGTTGGGGAAGAAGATGATCGCCCGGACCGCCTTACGCCCGGCCATGTCGCGCAGGATCATCGTCAGCAGGAAGCTGAGGGCGAAGGTCGCGCCGCCGACGGCGAAGAGGATCGTCAGCGTGTTGGCGAAGGAGCCCTGGAAGACCGGGTCGAGCAGCAGCCGCCGGTAGTTGTCGAGCCCGGCGAACTCCATCGGCCCGGCCCCGGCCCACTTGTTGAGGCTGATCCAGGCGGTGGCGAGCGTCGGCAGGATGTAGAAGACGACGTAGAGGACGAGCGCGGGGGCGATGAACGGCCAGAACAGCCGCTTCCTCCCCCGGGCGAGCGGGCTGCCCTGCGCCGCGGGGGCGGCCGGCTGCCGCTGGGCGGGCTCCGTCTCGCGGACGGCGGTCGCGGTCATCAGCCGTTGAGCTTCCAGAAGTCGACCGAGGTGCTCTTGAGCTTGGCCACGAAGTCGGCCGCGGAGACCTTACCGGTGATCAGCTCGGTGTTCACCGGCTGGAAGACCTTGGTGTACCAGTCGGTGTGGTCCATCTTCACGCCGTCGAGGGCCGGATGCGTCCGCGCGGTGTCCAGCGTCTTCTTCACGTCGGCCAGTACGGCGGGCACCTCGATGTCCGCGCGCGGGGTGATGTTGTCCGTCTCGGAGGCGATCTTCGACAGCCGCTCCTTGTTCATGAAATACGCGACGAACCTCTTGGCAGCCTCGGCGTTGCGGGCCTTGGCCGGGATCGCGAACCCGATCAGCGAGATCTCCTGGGTCTGCTCGCCCTTGGCGCCCTCGGGGAAGGGGAAGGAGCGGTAGGCGAAGCCCTCCTTGGCCGACGGCTTGGTCTCGCTCGGCGCGAAGGTGCCCAGCAGCAGGAAGTCGGCCCCGCCGCCGGCCCACTTCTGCTGGACGGCCGGGAACTTGCTGCCGTCGTAGCCCTTGACGAAGTAGCCGCCCTTGACGAGCTCTTCGATCTTCTGGACCGCGGTCACGAAGGCCGGGTCGTCGAACTTGGCGCCGGTCGCGTCCGTCGCGGCGGCGCCGAACGCGCCGGGCCCGAGGTCGCGCAGGATCGCGTGGTAGGTCCAGAAGGCCGAGTAGTCGGCGATGTCGGCGTCCAGCGCCAGCGGCCCGTCGCCCCGCGCGGTCTTGCGCCTGTCCAGCAGGGAGACGAAGTCGTCCCAGGTCTTCGGGGGCGCGGCGGCCACGTCCTTGAGCGCGTTGCCGTCGTACCAGATCTGCTCGGCCAGCACCTCGTACGGCACCAGCCAGGCCTTGCCGTCCGAGGTCGCGTACTCGCGGTACTTGGGATCGATCACGTCGCCGACCTTCTTGCCGGTCTCGCCCGGGATCTCCATGTCGTAGACGGGAGAGAGGTCCAGGCCCTGTCCGGTGGCGACGAAGGTCGACTTCACGAACCGGTCGGCGGAGTCGACCAGGTCGGCGGGGACGTTCCTGGTGTTGAGCGTGGGCGCGAGCTGCTTGGAGACGTCGCGCCCCTTCCACTCGACCTTGACCTTGACGCCGGTCTCCCGGGTGAAGGAGGCGATGGCGGACTCCAGCACCTTGGCCTGGGGCTCGCCCGCCTTCCACATCGACCAGTAGACGAGCTCGTTGGCGGCCTCGCCGGTCGAGCCGCCGCCGCAGGCGGCGGCGCCGAGGCCGAGCGCGCCCGCCACGGTCACGGCGGCCACGGTCCTGAGCATCTGGCGGCGGGGGAGGAATCCGTTCATCGAACACTCCTGGGGAAGGGGGTGGATGTCGGAATCCTGGACGTGAAGTCATCCCTAAGTCAACATAATGAATTAGGGATGAATTCTGCGGTCTGTGCGGTTTTCCCGCACTCGTAGGGGAGTGGGCCGCGATAGTCGGTCCTAAAAATCTTGAAATACTTCTTTATTCATCACTTTTGTCTCCCGTTGGATACGGCTCATCCGATCCGAAGGAGGGGCCGTGCTGGAGATCACTCGTAGGACCGCGCTCAAGGCCGGAGCGGCGGGTGTGGCGGGAGCCGTCTTCCTGCGGCCCGGTACGGCGTCCGCCGCCGTGAGCGGCGACCTGGAACAGCGGGCCCTGGCCATGAACCCGCCGGTCTTCCTGCTGGAGACCGCCGTCCCGCCGCAGATGACCGCCGGGCAGGGCTCGACGCTGAGCATCACCGACCGGGCCGCGATCTGCGGGAGCCACTCGCTCCGCTGGGAGCACGGCAGCAGGTCCACGATCACGGTCAGCGGCCCCATCGGCTTCGCCCCCGACCCCTACCGGCCCATGGACGACCAGGCCTGGCAGGGGACCGTGGACACCTTCTCGGTCTGGATCTTCAACGAGACGCCGGTGGACGACGCGGTCCGCTTCGAGTTCGGCAGGGGGGACCGGACCGACGCCTGGTTCGAGTTCCGGCTCGACTTCACCGGCTGGCGGACGGCCTGGGTCCGCTACGACTACGACATGCACGGCCGGCCCCATCCCGGCATGGACACCCTGCGGATCATCGCGCCCCGCCGCAGCGGGACGCTCCATCTCGACCAGCTCATGCTCAACGTGGCGCTGCGGCCGGACGCCCCCACCCGCGACGCCCAGGTGCCGGACGTCGCCAAGGAGGGCGAGGACTACGACAACCAGCACTGGCAGGCGCTCTACCTCTACGACACCCTGCTGACCAGGGCCCGGCCGGACATGTCCGCGCCGTCGGCGGAGGAGACGGCCTCGCTGCGCGCGCTGGTCACCCGCTACCGGGACGAGTACCTCGTCTCACCGGTGAAGGTGGACGACGCGTCGGTGGCCGCGCTCACCGGCCAGGTCGCCGCGCTCGGCGTCCCCGAGGTGTCCTCGAGCGGGGTGGGCCGCCCAGTCTTCTCCTACCAGTCGCAGATCTACCCGCCGGAGATCGCCGCCGAGCTCAAGACGTTCGTCAACGCGGTCACGCTGCGCGCCTACACCGACTTGATGAGGACGGTGGCGCTGGCCTTCACCTCGGCCGGCGCGGCGCACCGGCCGGCGCTCGCCGGCCTCTACACCCGGCTGGTCGTCCACCTGCGCGACCAGGGCTGGACCCGGGGAAGCTGCCAGGGCACCATCCACCACCTGGGCTACGACGCGCGCGGCTACTACGACTCGGTCTACCTCATGAAGGACGCGCTGCGCGAGGCCGGACTGTTCGAGCAGGTCCGCGCCGACCTGGCCTGGCTGACCGGGCTCGGCCGGATCTTCCGGGGCTGGGAGCACCGCATGGCCTACGGCAGCGTCATCGACATCCTCAACACCACCTTCCGGGGGATGCTCGCCGCCGTGCTGCTCCGCGACACCGAGGCCGAGCAGGTCGCCTACCTGCGGGCGTTGCGGGCCTGGCTGAACCGGGCGCTGCTGCCCAGCGCGGGCATCCAGGACGGGCTCAAGGCGGACGGCGCCACCTTCCACCACGTCGGATTCTTCCCCGACTACGCCCGCGACGGCTTCGTCGGACTGGCCCCGCTGGTCTACGTGCTCAGCGGCGGAGCGTTCCGCCTCGCCGCCGAGTCGCACGCCTCGCTCAAACGGGCCGTGCTCGCCATGCGCGTCTACGCCAACAAGAACCACTGGCCCATCTCGATCAGCGGCCGCAACCCCAGCGGGCTGACCGCCCTGTCACCGGTGCCCTACCAGTGGCTGGCGATCTCCGGCACCCCCGACGGTTCAAGCGACGTGGACCCCGAGCTCGCCGCCGCGTTCCTGCGCCTGCTGCCCGCCGCGCCGAACACCCAGCAGAAGCAGCTCGCCGTACGGCTGGCCGCACGCGGCATCGTCGCCGAACCCGACCCCAACGGCAACTGGACGATCAACTACGCCGCCCTGGCCGTGCACCGGCGGGAGAACTGGCAGGTCACGGTGCGCGGGCACAACCGCTACCTGTGGAGCACCGAGGTCTACCACGGCGCGAACTGGTACGGCCGCTACAACACCTACGGGCAGATCCAGGTGCTGCACCGGGGCAACCCGGTCAACAACGCCGACAGCGGCTACGCCCAGGCGGGCTGGGACTGGAACCGCAGGCCGGGCACCACCGTCGTCCACCGGCCGCTGGACGAGCTGCGGGCCGACCTGACCGGGGCGATCGAGGAGATGCTGCTCACCGACTCGCGGTTCGGCGGGTCGAACACCATCGACGGCCGCAACGGCATGTTCGCCATGGAGCTGCGCGAGCACCCGAAGTACGTGGGCTCACACCGCGCGCTGAAGTCGGTCTTCCTGTTCGACGACCGGATCGTGGCCGTCGGCACCGGGATCGAGAACGACTCCCGGCAGGAGACCGAGACCACGCTCTTCCAGACCCGCCTGCCCGGCCGGACGGCTCCCACCTACGTCGACGGGACCGAGCCGGTCGTGGCCTTCCCGCACGCCGCGCCGGACCTCACGCCGCGCTGGCTGCTGGATGACAAGGGCATCGGCTACCACCTGGCGGCCGGGCAGAAGGTCGGCCTGACGCGCTCCACCCAGACCTCGCGCGACAACGCGACCGAGGCCCCGACCAGCGGCGACTTCGCGACCGCCTGGATCAAGCACGGCACCGCTCCACGGGGCGGGAGCTACCGGTACGCCATGGTCGTCAACACCACTCCCGAGCGGATGGCCGCGTTCGCCGACGCGATGGACGACCCGGCGAGCGCGCCGTACGCCGTGCTGCGCGCCGACACCTCCGCACACGTGGTGAGCGACCGGGCGACCGGGATCACCGGTTACGCGGTCTTCGCACCCCTGGAGCTGACCGAGGGGCCGGTACGCAAGGTGGACACGCCGTCCATGGTGCTGGTCAGGGGCGACGGGGACGACGGCCTGGTGCTGGCGGTGTGCGACCCCGACCTGCGGCTCTACAGCGGCGTCGACCACGACCAGTACGAGCGCGGCCGGTACGTCGGCCACTACAGCCCCTGGTCGCGGCCGTGGCTGACCAGCCCGAGCCACCCCCACCGGATGCGGGTGACCCTCGACGGACGCTGGCGCGCGGACGGCGACCAGCCGTGCGAGGTGCGGGCACGGCACGACCGCACCGTGGTCGAGTTCGAGACGGTGGACGGGCGGCCGGTCCAGGTCCGCCTGCTCAGGGAATGACGGGCGCCTGGCACGGCCACCCCCGGCCCAGGCGGTGACCGGCGGCCGGTGCGGCCCCTGACCCGGGCGGTGACCGGCGGACGGTGGGGGCGCGGCCTGCTCAGGGGGTGATCGGCGGACGGTGGGGGCGCGGCCTGCTCAGGGGGTGATCGGCGGACGGTGGGGGCGCGGCCTGCTCAGGGGGTGATCGGCGGACGGTGGGGGCGCGGCCTGCTCAGGGGGTGACCTGCGGCGTCCGCGCCGGTCCGGCCGGGCTGGGACCCAGCTCGGCGCCGAAGTCGTCCGCGATCTTCCGCATGCCCTCGGCGAGGTCGTCCCTGTCGAGCGCGTCGATCCGCTCGGCCGGGCCCGACACTGACATCGCGGCGACCATCCGCGAGCCGTCGTGCACCCCCACGGCCAGGCAGTGCACGCCGAGCTCCTCCTCGCCCAGGTCCATCGCGTACCCCCGGTCGCGCACCCGCTCCAGCTCGGCGAGCATGCCGGGCAGGTCGGTGATCGTGTTGGCGGTCCGCCGGGGCATGCCGGTCCGCTCGACGAGCGAGGCCACCTCGGCGTCCGGCCGCCCGGCCATCAGGACCTTCCCCACCGCCGTGCTGTGCGGCAGCACCCGCCTGCCGACCTCGGCGAACATCCGCAGCCGCCGGGGGGAGGGCACCTGGGCGACGTAGACGATGAAGTCGCCCTCCAGCACCGCCAGATTGGCCGTCTCACCGGACAGCTCGACCATCTTCGCCAGGTACGGCTGCGCCCAGGTGCCGACCATGCGCTCGGCCACCTCGCCGAGCCGCACCAGGGCGCCGCCCAGCGCGTAACGGCGGTCGGACTCCTGGCGCACGTAACCCCGGGCGAGCAGCGTGCGCAGCAGCCGATGGATCGTCCCGTACGGCAGGCCGGTCCTGGCCGCGATCTCCGAGAGCCCCGCCTCCCCGCCCCGCTCGGCGAGCGCCTCCAGCACGTCCAGCGTCCGGTCGACCGACTGCACCCCACTCATACGATCTCCTCGCCTGGCGGCTCGGAGTCCGCATTCGCGGACACCCTGTGCTCATTGACTCGCTCGCTGCGCTCGCTCATGCGATCTCCTCGCCTGGCGGCTCGGAGTCCGCATTCGCGGACACCCTGTGCTCATTGACTCGCTCGCTGCGCTCGCTCATGCGATCTCCTCGCCTGGCGGCTCGGAGTCCGCATTCGCGGACACCCTGTGCTCATTGAGCCGCTCGCTCATGGAACCTCCGGCAGGCCGCGCAGGGACGCGTCCAGGACCTGGGCGATGTGCGCGACGGGGAGCGCCCCGGCTCCCCGGCGGCGGATGGCCGAGGTGATCTGCATGGTGCAGCCGGGGTTGGCCGAGACCAGCAGGTCGGCGCCGGTGGCCAGCACCCGCTCCGCCTTGCGGTCCCCGAGCTCGCGGGCGGCCTCGGGCTGGAACAGGTTGTAGGTCCCGGCGGAACCGCAGCAGATGGATGACTCCGAGATCTCCCTCAACTCCAGATCGGGGATGGCGGTGAGCAGTTGACGAGGTTGGGATCGTATCCCCTGCGCGTGGGCCAGGTGACAGGCGTCGTGGTAGGCCACTGTGAGGGGCAGCGGATGCCGCTCGGCGGCCGGGCCGAGCTCGACGAGATACTCCGTCAGGTCGACGGTCCGGATGGCCCGCGCCCTGTCCGCCCAATCGCCTTCGAGGATCTCGGCGTACTCCTTCATCGTCGACCCGCACCCCGCCGCGTTGACCACGACCGTGTCCACGCCCGCCCGTTCGAAGGCGGCGATCGTCCGCCTGGCGAACCGCTCCGCCTGCCCCTGGAGCCCGGAGTGCAGCGACAGCGCCCCGCAGCAGCCCTGCGAGGGCGGGATCACCACCTCGCATCCCTCCAGCGCGAGCACCCGGGCCGTGGCCGCGTTGACCTGCGGGAAGAACTCGCCCTGCACGCACCCGGTGAGCATCCCGACCGTGGCCCGGCGCCTGCCCCGCGCCTCGACCCTGCGCGGCAGCCGTACCCTCGCCGGGACCGCGGGAGCGAGTTCGGCCATCGCGGCCATCGACGGGTTGATCCGCTCCAGCCTCGGTGCGATCCTGCGGCGCAGCCCCGCGCTGAGCCGGAGCGGCAGCCGCATCGCCCGCAGGCGCCGGGGGTAGGGGAAGAGCTGGAAGACCAGGGCCCGCAACGCCCGGTCGTCCGGCCGCCTGACGTGCGTCCGCTCCACCTCGGCCCGCGTCTGCTCGATCAGCCGGTCGTAGCGGACTCCGGAGGGGCAGGCCGTCACGCACGCCATGCACCCCAGGCAGGCGTCGAAGTGCCCGGCCATCTCCGGCGTCAGCGGCGTGCCCTCGACGTGCTGTTTCATCAGATGGATCCGGCCGCGCGGCGAGTCCATCTCCTCGCCCCACAGGACGTACGTCGGGCACGTGGGCAGGCAGAAGCCGCAGTGCACACAGTCGTTGATCAGCTCGGGGTCCACTCAGATCCCTCCCACGGACCGGCCGGGAGACATCCTCCGGCCGGGGTCGAACCGCTCCTTGACCCGCCGTAGCAGCGGCAGCGCGCCGACCGGGCCCCAGCGGTCGACCCGGCCGGCGAGCTCCTGCGGCGCGGTGAGCACGGTCAGCCGGCCGCCGAGGCGGCCGAGATCGTCACGCACGCCTGACACGAACTCCGCGAACGCCGATCCGCCGACGTCCGGGGGCAGGGCGACCTGCAGGGCCGCCGTCGCCATCGATCCGCGCACGTGCGCGGGCAGTCCCCGGGCCATGACCGCCCGCAGCGCGCCGCCCGCGCGTGAGGGCGGGACCCGCACTTCCAGCAGCACGTCCTCGCCGGGCAGCGTCCCCCACCAGCCGGGCGGCCCGGTGGTGATCCGCGCCGTCCCGTGCCCGGCCATCAGAGCCCGTACGGCCCGCGCCCGCGCGTCGGCCGCCGTCCCCTCGACCAGCACGGCCACGACGGGCCCGCGCCGGGCGTCCGGCCAGTCCACCTCGATCGCGCTCGGCTCGGCCTGGGACGCCGCGAGCTCGGCGGCGAGCACGTCCAGGCCGGGTGGTGAGCTTGGCCACCCGGGCGCGTCCGGCGGGCCGCCGCCCCGCACGGCCTCGGAGCCGGGGGCACCGGGCGGCTCGGCGATGATCCAGCGGCGGTCGTCCGGGATGGGGTGGAGGCGGAAGGCGGCCTCGGTGATGACGCCGAGCGTGCCGTAGGAGCCGGTGAACAGCTTGCCCAGGTCGTAGCCCGCGACGTTCTTGACGACCTTGCCGCCGGACCTGGCGGTCGTGCCGTCCGCCAGCACGACCGTGACGCCGATCAGCAGGTCGCGGGCCGTGCCGTGCCGGAACCTGCGGGGGCCCGCGGTGGCGGTGGCGAGCACGCCGCCGACCGTGGCGCCGTCGAGGGGGACGTCGAGGGAGAGCTCCTGGCCCTCGGCGGCGAGGGTCTCGGCCAGCGAGTCCATGGTCACGCCCGCCTGGACGCGGACGACGAGGTCGCCGGAGGCGTGTTCGAGAACCTGGTTCAGGCAGCAGGTGTCGATCAGCAGGTCGCAGCGCTCGGGCGGGGGAGCCCAGTGCAGCCGGGTGCCGCCGCCGACCGGGGTCACGGCGAGATCGTGCTCGGCCGAGACGCGCATCAGCGCCGCGACCTCCTCGGTGGTCTCGGGCAGCGCCACCCAGCGCGGCGAGACCCCGGCCACGGCGTCGTCGGGGCCGGCCTCCCGGATCGTCACGCCTGTCCTGTGCAGCGCGCCCGACAGGAGCGCCCCGCCCGTCTCGTGCAGCGCGTCCATCAGAACTGTTCCGCCTGTCCTGACTCGACCAGCGGGTGCACGCCCTTGCGGACCCCGGGGACCTCGCCGCACAGGCGCGGGGTGGGGAAGACCTTGCCCGGGTTCGACAGGCCGCGGGGGTCGAAGGCGCAGCGCACCAGTTGCATGGTGTCGAGGTCGTCGTCGGAGAACATTTTCGGCATATATCGGGACTTGTCGACACCCACACCGTGCTCGCCGGTGATGGACCCGCCGTGCTCGACACAGAGATCGAGGATCTTGCCCGAGACCAGCTCGGCCCGCTCGCCCGCGCCGGCTTCCGCGTCGTCGAACAGCACCAGCGGATGCAGGTTGCCGTCCCCGGCGTGGAAGACGTTGGCCACCCGGATGCCGTGCTCCCGCGACAACCGGTCGATGCTCGCCAGCACCTCGGGCAGCGCGGTCCTGGGGACGACCCCGTCCTGCACGATGTAGGCGGGGCTGATCCGGCCCACCGCGGCGAAGGCCGACTTGCGGCCCTTCCAGATCGCCGCGCGCTCGGCCGGGTCGGCGGCGACCCGCAGCTCGAACGCGCCGTTCTCCCGGCAGATCCGTGTCACCTCGTCGAACTGGTGGGTGACCTCCGGGACCGGGCCGTCCAGCTCCACGATGAGCACCGCCCCGGCGCCCTCGGGATAGGCGCAGGCCACGGCCGCCTCGGCCGCCTCGATCGCCAAGGCGTCCATCATCTCGATCGCGGCGGGCACGATGCCGCCACCGATGATCGCCGACACCGCCTGCCCGCCCCGCTCGATGCCGTCGAAGGCCGCGAGCAGGGTCGTCACGGTCTCCGGCGCCCGCGTCAGCCGTACGGTGACCTTGGTGGCGATGCCGAGCGTGCCCTCCGAGCCGACGAACGCGCCCAGCAGGTCGTATCCGGGATCGGTGTCCGACAGCTCGACGATGTCGCCGTCGGGGGTCACGATCTCCAGGGCGAGCACGTGATTGACCGTGAAGCCGTACTTCAGGCAGTGCGCGCCGCCCGAGTTCTCCGCGACGTTGCCGCCGATCGAGCAGACCTGCTGGCTGGACGGGTCGGGCGCGTAGTAGTAGCCCAGATCGCGGACCGCCTCGGTGATCGCCAGGTTGGTGACCCCGGGCTCCACCACGGCACGCCGGTCCGCCACGTCGACGGAGAGGATCCGCCGCATCCTCGAGGTGACGATCAGCACCCCGTCGGTCCGCGGCAGCGCCCCGCCGGACAGTCCCGTCCCCGCCCCCCGGGCCACGAACGGCACGCCGTACTCGTTGCAGATCCGCACCACGGCCGCGACCTGCTCGGCGGTCTCCGGCAGCACGACCACGCCGGGGGTGGCCCGGTGATGGGTCAGCCCGTCGCACTCATAGGTGCGCAGCCGTACCGGGTCGGTGATCACCGCTCTGTGGTCGAGCGACTCCATCAGGCGCCGGACCAGTCCGTCGAGTGTCTTCGTGCCCATCGTTCCTCCCCCCGCGTGCGCGGGAGCCCGGCAGCGCCCCTGCTCTCGTGATCACTCGGTTGGTCGGGGACATCATCCCTCTATGTCGCATTCTCGCTCAGGATCGGGGCGATGGCGCCTGGCGGCTCTTCCGGTTCCGGACGGGCCGCCCCGCACCGGGCCGGGCAGCGGCGGGGGACGGGCGGTCCCTCCGGTGCGGGGACCGCCCGCCGCGTGCTCGCCGGCCTCAGGGCGTACGCGATGTCACGGCATGCGCGCGTAGGCGGGAAGGGTGAGGAACTCCGCGAAGTCGTCGTCGAGGGCGACCTCCTTGAACAGGGCGGTGGCCTGGGCGTAGAGGGCCTCGTCGTAGCCGGGCTCCGCCTTGATCTTGGCGAGCTCCTCGTCGATGATCCGCTCGACGAGCTCTTTCGTGACCACGGCCCCGGTGTCGGCGAGCTCGATGTCGTTGTGGATCCACTGCCAGATCTGGGAGCGGGAGATCTCGGCGGTGGCGGCGTCCTCCATCAGGTTGTGGATCGCCACCGCGCCCAGCCCGCCCATCCAGGCGGCCAGGTAGCGCAGGGCCACGTCCACGTTGTTGCGCAGGCCCGCCTCGGTGATGTCGCCCGGGGTCTCGGAGACCGACAGCAGGTCGGCGGCGGAGACCGAGACGTCCTCTCGCAGGCGGTCGAGCTGGTTCGGCCGGTCGCCGAGGACACCGTCGAAGACGTCGCGGCAGATCGGGACCAGGTCGGGGTGGGCCACCCAGGAGCCGTCGAAGCCGTCGCCGGACTCGCGGGTCTTGTCGGCGGTGACCTTCTCCAGGGCGACCTTGTTGACCTCCGGGTCGCGGCGGGAGGGGATGAACGCGGCCATGCCGCCGATGGCGTGGGCGCCGCGCTTGTGGCAGGTGCGGACCAGCAGCTCGGTGTAGGCGCGCATGAAGGGGGCGGTCATGGTGACCGCGTTCCGCTCGGGCAGCAGGAACTCCCGGCCCCGGGTGCGGAACTTCTTGATCACGCTGAACAGGTAGTCCCAGCGTCCGGCGTTGAGACCCGCGGAGTGCTCGCGGAGCTCGTGGAGGATCTCCTCCATCTCGAACGCCGCGGGGTAGGTCTCGATCAGGACGGTCGCGCGGATCGTGCCCTGCGGGATGCCGAGCAGGTCCTGAGCCCTGACGAAGACGTCGTTCCAGAGGCGGGCCTCCAGGTGCGACTCCATCTTCGGCAGGTAGAAGTAGGGGCCCCTGCCCTTGGCGATCTGCCGCCGCGCGGAGTGGAAGAAGTAGAGGCCGAAGTCGACGAGCGAGGCGGAGAAGGGGGCGCCGTCGAGGGTGAGGTGCTTCTCCTCCAGGTGCCAGCCGCGCGGGCGGACCACGATGGTGGCGAGCTCCTCGTCGGGCTTGAGCGCGTAGTGCTTCTCCCCGGCCGAGAAGTCGATGGTCCGGTCCAGCGCGTCCCGCAGGTTGAGCTGGCCGTTGATGGTGTTTTCCCAGGTGGGGGCGTTGGCGTCCTCGAAGTCGGCCAGCCAGACCTTGGCGCCGGAGTTCAGCGCGTTGATCGTCATCTTCCGGTCCACCGGGCCGGTGATCTCCACGCGGCGGTCCTCCAGGCCGGGCGCGGGCGGGGCGACCCGCCACTCGGACTCGCGCACGTGCTTGGTCTCGGGCAGGAAGTCGAGGGTGCCGCCCGCCGACAGCTCCGCCTGGCGTTCCCGGCGCGCCTCCAGCAGCTCAAGGCGCCGGGCGCCGAACTCGCGCTGGAGGGCGGCCACGAAGGCCAGGGCCTCCGGCGTGAGGATCTCGTCTGACCGGTCCTGCGAGGGGCCGGTGATCTCAACGCCGTCCATGAGCTTCCTTTCCACATCATGGAAAATAAATTCTGAATTGTGGAATTGACGCTACTGGATGGCCCCTGACCGGTCAAAGACAGGGTCGCCCTGAGGGGCGAGTCGGGGGAGTCCCCGATAGATCGGCACCCCGTACCCAGGGCACAGTTGAGTCCTCTCCCTCCGCAGAGGGAGAGGAGAACGGGTCGTGAGAGGGAAGCGGAGAGCTTCCCCGGAAGTCGAGGATTGAGCGCATGAAGAAGAACGTGATCGTCGCGGGGGCGCTCCTGGGCTCGGTGCTCGTGCTGTCCGGCTGCCGGGTCGACTTCGGCCTCGGTGACCGGCAGCAGGAGGTCGCCTCCTACGACGTCGCCGACAAGCTGACGGTCCTGGACGTCCGTGCCGGCGCCGGGGACATCGTGGTGACCGAGTCAGGCCGGTCCGGCGTCCGGGTGACCGAGACACTCCACTGGCGCGGTGACAAGGGCGACAAGCCCGTGACCGAGCACGCGGTGGAAGGCGACACGCTCGTCCTGCGCGACAAGTGCCCCCACGGGAACTGCTCGGTCGACTACCGGATCGAGATCCCGAAGGGGCTCACCACCAAGCTGGACGCCGGCTCTGGCACCCTCACGCTGCGCGCCCTCACCGGCGAGGTGACGGCCGACACCGGCTCCGGCAACATCGAGGCCGGCACCCTGGGCACCAAGCGCTTCGTCGCCGAGACAGGCAGCGGTGACGTCGAGGTGAAGTTCGCCGCCGTGCCGGACAAGGTCGATGTCCGGACCGGCTCGGGCGACGCCACGGTACGGCTGCCGCAGGGCGCCTACGACGTCACCGCCGAGACCGGTTCCGGCAACAAGACGGTCCAGGTCACCGACGACCCCTCCGCGCCCAGGAGCGTCCTGGTGCGGACCGGCTCCGGGGACGCCAAGGTCCTGCGCCCCTGAGGGCGCCGATGAGGCGTCTCCGGCACGAAACGGCCGATAACCAGATGAGCCCCGGACGTTCACGTGGCACCATCGGAGGGAAGAGACCCGAGGGGTTCAGGTGTTCCACTCTGTGGAGAGGACGCACATGAACCACGCACCTGAATGGAGCAACGACATAGACACTCGTGAGCCGCTGGACATTGACCAGTTCGACGACCTGCCCGGCATCGGTGAGATGGACCTGGCCGAACGCCAGGCGCTACGCCGGGTCGCGGGGCTCTCCACGGAGCTTGAGGACGTCACCGAGGTCGAATACCGCCAGCTGCGACTTGAGCGGGTCGTTCTGGTCGGCGTCTGGACCTCGGGCACGGCGATCGACGCCGAGAACTCACTCCTCGAACTGAAACTGCTCGCCGAGACCGCGGGCTCGGAGGTGCTGGAAGGTGTGATCCAGCGCCGCCAGAAGCCCGACACGGCGACCTACATCGGCTCGGGCAAGGCGCAGGAGCTCGCCGACATCGTCTCCGCCACCGGCGCCGACACCGTCGTCTGCGACGGTGAGCTGAGCCCCGGCCAGCTCCGCCAGCTCGAGGAGGTCGTCAAGGTCAAGGTCATCGACCGGACCATGCTGATCCTCGACATCTTCGCCCAGCACGCCAAGAGCCGCGAGGGCAAGGCCCAGGTGGAGCTCGCACAGCTCAACTACCTGCTGCCGCGACTGCGCGGCTGGGGCGGCAACCTGTCCCGCCAGGTCGGCGGTCGCGCCGCGGGCGGCGTCGGCATGGGCGGCCGTGGCCCCGGTGAGACGAAGATCGAGCTGGACCGCCGCCGGATCCGCGAGCGGATGGCCAAGCTGCGCCGCCAGATCATCGAGATGACCACCTCGCGCGTGACCAAGCGGGCGCGGCGGCAGGAGCGCGAGGTTCCGGCCGTGGCCATCGCGGGCTACACCAACGCGGGCAAGTCCTCGCTGCTGAACCGGCTGACCGGGGCAGGAGTGCTGGTCGAGGACTCCCTGTTCGCCACGCTGGACCCGACCGTCCGCCGGGCGCACACGCCCGAAGGCCGCCTGTTCACGCTGGCCGACACCGTCGGATTCGTCCGGCACCTGCCCCACCAGCTCGTCGAGGCCTTCCGCTCCACGCTGGAGGAGGTCGGCGACGCCGATCTGATCCTGCACGTGGTCGACGGCTCGCACCCCGATCCGGAGTCACAGCTCGCCGCCGTGCGAGAGGTGGTCGCCGACATCGAGGGCGCCCGTGACATCCCGGAGATCGTGGTCATCAACAAGGCCGACGTCGCCGACCCGGTGGTGCTGGCCCAGCTGACCGCGCGAGAGAAGCACACCGTCGTGGTCTCGGCCCGCACCGGCGCCGGGATCGACGAGCTGCTGGCCATCATCGAGCGCGAGCTGCCCCGCTTCGACCAGGAGGTCAGGCTGCTGGTGCCCTACCAGCGCGGTGACCTGATCTCCCGGGCGCACAAGGAGGGCGAGGTCCTCGGGGTCGAGCACACCGAGGACGGCACGATCCTGCACGCCAGGGTCCTGCCCGCCCTCTTCGCCGAACTGGAGAAGACCGCCAAGCCGGTCGAGACCGTCTGAGAGTCGGAGTCCGTCCGAGAGTCGGAGTCCGTCTGAGAGTCGGAGTCCGTCCGAGAGCGGTCGCCCCGCCACGCCCCGCCGTACCACGCTCCCGCTCAGGAGCCGGTACGGCGGGGCGTGGCCTCGTTACGGGTCCGGTGGTTCGGCGCCCGGCGGCGGCACGGGAGGCGCGCGGCCCGCACGGGGGCGCGCGGATCAGGCCTCGCGCGGAGGACGGGCGGCGCGGATCAGGTCTCGTGGGGGGCGTGGAATCCTCGTGCGGGCCTACGGCGCGGATCAGATCTCGTGCGGGGACATGCGGAATCAGCCCTCGTGCGGAGGGCGGCGCGGGATCAGGCGGAGCCCGTCCCGGGCGCCTCGCGGCGGAACGCCACGAGAGCGACGTCGTCCTCCCGGGCGCCGAACTGCTTGATGAGCCGGTCGCAGAAGAGCTCCAGATCGTCTTCCACGACCTCCGCCAGCTGCCGCACGATCTCCAGGCTCTCGTCGAGCAGCTTGTCGCGGTCCTCGACGAGCCCGTCGGTGAACATCAGCACCGACCCTCCCTCAGGCAGGGCCAGCCGGTCGACCCGGTAGGTCTCCTCGGCCACGCCCAGCAGCAGGTTGCCCAGGTCGTGGTAGCGGACCTCGCCGTCGCCGACGATCAGGGGCGGGATGTGGCCCGCGTTGGCGACCTCCATCTCCCCCGTCTCCGGGGCGATGAGTATCAGGCACACGGTGGCGGTCATGCCGGGGTGGTAGCGCCGCAGCACGTTGTTGAGCAGGGCCATGGACGCGCCCAGGTCCACCGTGCCGATGAGGGAGGCGCGCAGGGCGTGGCGGAGCTCGGCCATCACCGTCGCGGCGAGCAGGGAGTGCCCCTGGACGTCGCCGATGGCGATGAGCACCTGATCACCCAGCCGCAGGACCTCGTAGAAGTCGCCGCCGACCTCGATGTTGTCGACGGCCGGCTGGTATCGCCAGCTGATCGACAGTCCGGGCGTCTCCGGGATCCGCGCGGGCAGAAGGCTGCGCTGCAGGGTGAGGGCGATCGCGTGCTCCTCGGCGTAGGCGCGCAGGGCGTCCACCGAGAGGGCCAGGGCCTGCCCGAGCTGGCGCAGGACGTTGAACTCGTCCGCGTCGAGCGGCGGGACCGCGTCCACCCCGAGGTAGACGGGCGGCCTGCCGAGCTTGGTGCGGCAGATCATCGCCGAGACGTCGCCGAGGGGCTCCGCGTCCGGCATCAGCTTCGTCCAGTCGCCGCGCGGGATCGTGAAGACCTCCGTCCCGGCCGTATTGCCCAGGGACATCGCGCTCAGCCTGAGCAGCGTGTCCGGCGCCGCGCTCCTGGCGACGGCGACGCTCTCCGAGGGGAGGGCGTCGAACCTGCGGGTCCGGCCGTCCGGCGGCAGGGCGAGCACGCCCGCGTGCCTGCCGAGGATCCGGGCGGCGCCTTCGACGGCCGTGGTCAGGAGTCCCTCGAAGGTGTCGGAGGAGTTCATCGCCAGGCTGACCTGGGTGAGGGCCGCCAGCCGCTCGGCCATCCGCTCGGCCCGCTGCCGCGCCCGGTAATAGCGCAGCGTGGCCTCGACCGTCGCGGCGAACTCGTCGGGCTCGACCGGCTCCGCCAGGTAGGCGTCGGCGCCGCGTTCGAGCCCCTGGGCCCGGTCGGCGGGGGTGATCGCCGCCCCGGAGATCTGGATGACCGGTATCGAGGAGGTCGCCTTGTCCGCCTTGATCTGCTCGCAGACCTCGTAGCCGCTGATGTCGGGCAACCGTACGTCGAGGACGACCAGGTCCGGCCGGAGCTCCCTGACCTTGGCGAGCGCCTCCAGACCGCCGGTAGCCTGCACGACCTCGTGTCCCGAGCGCCGCAGCCAGCTGGACAGGATGTAGAGCTTGGTCGGCGTGTCGTCCACGACCAGCACCATCGCCGGTCCCTCACTCATCGCGGTGCCCCAGCGCGTTCCGTATCGCCTCCAGCAGACTCTCCCTGCGCAGCCCGTGTTTGGAGATCACCGTATCGGCCGCCTGCGGGTACTGGCTGGAGGTGGCGACGGTCACCACGAGCACCGGCACCTCACGTAGCCGCGGGTCGTCGGCCATCCGCTGCATCAGCGCCGCGCCGTCGAGCCGGGGCATCAGCAGGTCCACCAGCGCGAGGTCCGGCGGGTTGGCCGTCATCACCTCCAGCGCGACCAGCCCGTCGGGAGCCTCGTCGATGTGGGCGGCGAACCCGGTGAGCATCCGCCGGACCGTGGCGCGGAACTCCTCGTCGTCGTCCGCGACGAGCACCCGGCCGATCACCGGCGTCCCGTCGTACCGGTGCGGCAGCCGCAGGACGGCCATGGTGCCCTCGGGGGAGCTGGACAGCTGGAGCGAGCCGCCCATCGCCTGGGCCAGACGCCGGGCGTACGGCAGGCCGAGTCCGGTGCCCTTCGTCCGGGCCTGGATGGGCCCCGGCACCTGGAAGAACTCCTCGAAGACGCGCTCCAGATGCTCCTCGGGGACGCCGATCCCGGTGTCGGTCACCGTGAAGACCATCTCGTGGGTACCGGCGTCGAGGTCGATCTCCAGCCTGACCTCGCCCTCCTCGGTGAACTTCAGCCCGTTGGACAGCAGGTTGCGCAGGATCCGGGTGAGCATCACCTCGTCCACGAACAGTTCGGCCGCCCCGTCGGAGACCTTCACCGAGAGCGTGACCTGGTCGGTGCCGCTGGTGGGGCGCAGCGTCATGCGCATCCGTTCGGCCAGCGCCACCAGGTCCACCACGGACGGCTGCGGGGCGAGCCGTCCGGCCTCGGCCTTGGCCATGTCGAGCAGCTCGCTCACCAGTGACAGCAGAGTCTCCGCCGAGGAGCCGATGAGCTGGATCTGGTGGAGCTGCTCTTCCACCAGCGGGTCCCCGCCGGGACCCACCAGGAGGCGGACCAGGCCGATGATCGAGTTGAGCGGGGTGCGCAGCTCATGGCTGACCGTGGCCCAGAACCGGTTCTTGGCGTCGCTCGCCTCCCGTAGCTGCGCGGATTTCCCGTCCAGCTCCGCGTACAGTGCCACGACGCCGCGGTTGGTCTCCTCCAGCTCTTCCGAGAGCTGGTTGTACAGGGCGAGCACGCCCTGGTTGGTCTCCTGCAGCTCGGTGTTGAGCTGCAGGACCTCCTCCAGGGTGGCGGCGAGCTCGCGGTTCTGCTGGCGCAGCTCGTCGAGGGCGGTGGCGGGGGTCAGCTTGGCCAGCCTGGCGCGGATCTCCTCCGCTGAGGGCCTGGGGCGGCCCGCCGGGAGCCGTTTGAGCATGGTTATCCGTCCCACGGCGGGATCCAGCTCGATCGCGTCGACGAGACGCCCCGCCAGCGTCACGCCGTCCGTCGGACGGAGGTCGGCCATCGCCGACAGGTCGATCGTGACGATCAGGTTGTCGTGCCCGAGCAGGAAGGCGGCGGACGCGGCGGCGCCCTCGCTCAGAACCTCCCGCCCGATCTCGCTCAGCGCCGTGGCCACCCGGATCTGGTCCTGGGTGTCCAGACCGGAGGCCTCTGCCACCTCGCGGCCCAGCTTGCGCATGGCGAACACGTCCTGGTCGTCCACGACACGGATCCGGATCAGCTCGTCTCCGGCCATCTCGCCCGTCATGACGTCCACGGCCTCATCGCGACCACGCAGGCGTCGTCCCTGCGGGTCCCCGCGTCGCGCAGCAGCGTGGCGGCGACGACGGAGGGGGGACGTGCGACGAGCCCGGGGTAGGTGGTGATGTCCCAGCGGTCGGAGAGCCCGTCGGAGTGAAACACGATCATGCTGTGCTGGGGCACGGCGTATTCGTACTGGCGCAGCGTACGCGCCTTGTGGCCGGCGATGCCCGGCACCGAGATCATTCCCTGGCGCCCCTCCTGGTGCGCGATCCACGCCGAGACGTTGCCGAGTCCGGCGAAGTTCACCGTCCCCGCCGCCCGATCGATGCGGGCCACGGCGACCGCGCCGCCCCTGGTCGAGCCGAGCCCGAGGTGGATCCGTTCCAGAACGGTGACCGGGGCGAGGTCCGCGTGCTGGAGGAACAGCCGTACGGCCTCATGGGAGGCGTGGGCGGCCAGGCTGCCGTGGCCGAGCCCGTCACAGAGCATCACGGTCGTCGTGGCGTCGTTCTCGGCGACCGCGAACGCGTCGCCGCAGACGACCTCCTCGCCGATCGGCCGGGTCATGCCGCTCACCCGCGACGCGGGGCGCGGGGCGCCGCGCGCGGTGAAGTACATGCCGAGCACAGTGCCCCGGCCGGGCATGGAATGAACCTCGTAACCACTCGCCATCCGCGCGATGCCGCCCAGGCCGATGCCGAGCGTGCCCGCCGTGGAGTAGCCGTCGCGCAGGGCGCGGGAGACGTCGCGCATGCCGGGCCCCCGGTCGATCGCGATGACCTCTACCGCCGAGTCCAGCTCGGGATGGGGACGGATCAGCATGACCCCTTCGACGGCGTGTTTGACCAGGTTCGAGGCGGCCTCGCTCACCGCGACGGCCACCCGGCCGGCGTCCTCCTCGTCGAACCCCCGCGCCTCGGCGAGCATGACGGCGCTACGGCGGAGGGCACCGATCGCGCTCGCGTCCTCGGCCCTCGTCCAGGTGTCGTTCTGGGAACGGATCACCTTGCCCATTTCGTCACCGTGATCAGCGTCCCCTCGCCGGGAGCCGACTGCAGGTCGAACTCGTCGACCAGGCGGCGGGAGCCGCTGAGTCCGAGTCCGAGGCCGCCGCCGGTGGTCCATCCGTCGGTGAGCGCCTGCGGGATGTCGGGAATGCCTGGCCCGGTGTCGCTGAAGGCCAGCCGTAGACCCTTCCGTATGCCGTTGTTCACGATCTCGATCCGCACCTGCCCTCCTCCCGCGTAGACGAGGGCGTTGCGGGCCAGCTCGCTGGCCGCGGTCACCACCTTCGTCTGGTCGACGAGAGAGAGCCCAACGTTCACGGCGGCGGTCCTGACATGCTGGCGCACCAGGACGACGTCGCTGTTGCTCTTGATGGGCAACTCGTCGGAGGTCGTCACCGGGCGGCCGTGACGATCTGTGCGCCCTCGAGGTGGTTCAGCAGCGCGACGCCCTTCTCCAGGTTGAGGGCGGTGCGCACGCCGCCGAGGGAGAGGCCCAGCTCCACCAGGGTGATCGCCACCGCGGGCCGCATCCCGACGACGACCGTCTCGGCGTCGAGCATCCGGGAGATCGCGGCGATGGTGGCCAGCATGCGTCCGATGAACGAGTCGACGATCTCCACGGCGGTGATGTCGATGATCACCCCTCGGGCGCCGGTCGCGACCACCTGGTCCGCCAGGTCCTCCTGGAGCGCGAGCACGCTCTGGTCCTGGAGGTCGATCTGGATGGAGACGATGAGGATGTCCCCAAGTTTGAGGACGGGCACGCGGTCCATCAGTCCTCCACGGTCCGTACGGCGATGCGGTTCCCCCTGCGCTTGACGAACTCGACGCCGCTCTGCCGCAGCGCGTGCGCGAGCGCGTCGGCGAGCGAGGCCTTGGTGACGATGTCGCCGAACTCGATGCCGAGGGTGACGATGGTGTGGGCGATCTGCGGGCGGATGCCGGAGATCACACACTCCGCGCCCATCAGCCGAGCCGCCACCACGGTCTTGAGCAGGTGCTGGGCGACCTGGGTGTCGACCGCGGGCACGCCGGTGATGTCGATGACCGCGTGCTCGGAGCCGGTGTCCACCAGCGTCTGCAGCAGTTTCTCCATCACCACCTGGGTCCTGGCCGAGTCGAGCGTGCCGACGAGCGGCACCGCGACGATGCCCTCCCAGAGCTTGACCACCGGGGTGGAGAGCTCCAGGAGCTGTTCGGCCTGGTCGATGATGACCTTCTCCCTGGCCGAGGCATAGCTCTCCATCGTGAAGAGCCCAAGCTCGTCAATGACCTGGGAGAACCAGATGAAACCTCGCAGGGCCTCGGGAGAGCCGTCGTTTTCGATGATCTCGTAGAGCGCCTCCTTGAGCCCGAACACCACGATGGCGGTCTCGGTGGGTGTGAAACCCTGGCGGGCGCGGGACCGGGAGAGCTCGGCGAGCAGCCCACGCAGGTCGCTGAAGTCGGAGGACCCGCTGAGCGACCGGTGCAGAGCCTGGTAGAGCTCGCGGAGCTGGCCGACCAGGCTGCTGCGGTCCACATGGCCGTTGGAGGACGAACCGGCGATCTCCAGCCAGCGCTTGAAGACGGGTTCCTCGTTCTCCTGAAGCAGTTCTTCGATGCGACGCCGTCCGGCGTCCGCGTGGACGGACAAGGTGACTCCCATGCGTGCGGCCTGTAGATAGCTCGCACGAAAGATTACACTGAACGTCCTGCTTAGGGCCTATTTCGGGCGTACCTCGGGGTGGTTTCGCTCACAGATCCGGCACCTCCGGATCGAGGCTCGGCCGACCGGCGCCGCCGTCCGGGCCGAGGACCTTCCCGGTGGTGGGACCGCCCGCGGGAGAGGCCGGAACAGCACGGCCGCGCCCGCCGCTCCCGTCCGTCGCCGGGAGGTGTGTACCACCGACCGCGGAGCGTGCGCGACGCCGTTGATCGCGGTCATGTACGGCGCGGCTGATCGCGTGTCATGCACGGCGCGGTTGATCGAGGGTCATGCATGGCGCGGCTGATCGCGTGTCATGTACGGCGCCGCGACGGTGCCCGGCCCGCTCGGACCGGCGGGGAGGGCCGGGGCGCCGCGCCCCTCCGGCCTCTTGTCAGGCTAGGTAGGTCAGGAGTCACATTTCAATGATCGGGCTTGCCGAAGAGGGGCTCCATGGGCTGCACTGATGAAGCGTGAAAACCGTACAAAAGCCTCAAAAGTGACAGTGGTCGGCCAAGGTTTGGATTGCTACCATAAGGCAAATCTACCGAGATGTTAGGGTGCAAGTTGTCTCGGAGACTGCTGTTACAGGTGGTAAAGAAGCGGTCTGAGCTGTGAAGACACACTCGAGGCCGGATGTGACCGTGGAACCGGTGCGCCGGATGTGGTTACGGCGAAGCGGCGTTCTTCCCAATTAGCCTGTACAGCGAGCTCACTTGTGAAATAACGTAACTGAACTGAAATCGCCTGATCATGATCCCGGCGATACTGTCGCCGCACCACGATATGCGGATGAGAGCAGGAGACCCCCCAATGTCGTCCGGACTCACAACGGACCCGGTGGGCATGGAGCCCGGCAACGGCTGGGTCCGCCCCTCGTGCCCGGAAGCGGTCTCCCTCCCGATGTCCTCCCCTGCGTACAAGGCGGTGATGCGATGACGGTCCGCCTTCTGACCAACATTGGCCGGCTCTGGACCGGCAATGACGTGTGCAGCAACGCGGCGATCCTGGTCCACAACGACCGGATCGCGTGGGTCGGCCGTGCGGCGGACCTGCCGCAGAGCGTTCCAGGCGTGGTGGACGACATCGTCGATGTCGACCATGTCGAGAACCTGGGCGGCGCGCTGGTCACGCCCGGTCTGATCGACGCTCACACCCACCCGGTCTACGCGGGAAACCGCTACGCCGAGATGGCGATGCGCTCCGGCGGCTCCACGCCGTCCGCGATCACCGCCGCCGGCGGCGGCATCGGCTCCACCGTCACGGTGACCCGAGGCACCGACCCGTGGACCCTGTGCAACGGTGTCCGGGAGCGCCTTCGCGAGTGGCTGCTCAGCGGCACCACCACCGTGGAGGCCAAGACCGGCTACCACCTCACCCGCGACGGCGAGCTGGCCGACGTGCGACTCCTGCGCGAGCTCGAAAAAGAGCCGATGATGCCGCGCGTGCACGTCACCTTCATGGCCGCGCACGTCGTCCCGCCGGAATACTTCGGCCGTCAGCGCGACTACGTCGAAGCCGTGGGCGCGTGGTGCGCCGACGCGGCCGCGGCGGGAGCCGACAGCGTCGACGTCTACTGCGACGAGGGGCACTTCACCACCGAAGAGGCCCGCTGGGTCCTCGCCTCCGGCCGCAACGTCGGCCTGCTGCCCCGCGTGCACGCCGGCGCCTACAGCCGCCGCGGCGCCGTCCAGCTCGCGGCCGAGCTCGGCTGCGCCTCCGCCGACCTGCTCCACCACACCTCCGACGAGGACATCTCGATCCTGGCCCGCTACGGCGTCCCCGCCGTGGTCTGCCCGGGAACCGCCCTCCAGCGCGGCAGCCTGCCACCGGTCCGCCGCATGCTCGCCCAGGGCGTCACGGTGGCACTCGGCAGCGACCACAACCCCGGTCACTGCGGAATCACCTCGATGTCCCTGGTCATCAGCCTCGCCGTGGCCGCCTTCGGCATGAGCGTCGGCGACGCGCTCCGTGCCGCGACGCTCGGCGGAGCCACCGTCCTCGGCGTTCCCGACCGGGGCGTCCTCGCTCCCGGCCGCCTGGCCGACATCGTCCAGTGGGACGCCGACCACGAAGGCGCCTTCGCGTGGGCCTTCGGCCTCAAGCCCCGCCGGGTCTGGCGCGGCGGCAACCCCGTCCAGTAGCGGCCGCTGCCCGGTCGCCCGTCAGGGAAGCAGGGGCGTCCGGCGCGGCCGTGGCACGGAGAGCGACCCGGTGATCACGCATGTCCCGGTTGAGCGATCTCTTCTGGGTAATCTCTGCATATGTCGCCATCGGTCGCTGTTGTCACGGACTCCACCGCGTATCTGCCTCGGGAGGAGACCTCTCGCCTGGGGATCGCCACGGTGCCTCTCCAGGTCGTGGTGGGTGGCCGGCCGCTCGACGACGTGGCGCAGATCGACAGCGCGACGATGAACGACGCGCTCAGGGAGTGGGCCCCGGTGACGACCTCGCGGCCCGCCCCGCAGCGCTTCGCCGACATCTACGACGAGGCGGCGGCCCGGGGCGCGGTCGCCGTCGTCTCCATCCACCTGTCGGGGGAGATGTCGGGCACGGTCGAGGCGGCCCGCGCGGGAGCCGAGGACGCGCTGATCCCGGTCGAGGTCGTCGACAGCAGGTCGATCGCCATGGGCCTGGGGTTCCCCGTCCTCGCGGCGGCCGAAGCCGCGGCCCGGGGCGCGACCATGACCGAAGCGGCGGACGCCGCCCGCCGGTGCATGGACTCCACCCGCAGCTTCTTCTACGTCGACACTCTGGAGTACCTGCGCAGGGGAGGCCGTATCGGCGCGGCGGCGACCCTGCTCGGATCCGCCTTGATGATCAAACCGCTGTTGCACATCACCGGCGGCGTGATCGTCCCCCTGGAGAAGGTCCGCACCGCCGCCCGAGCCATCGCCCGCCTCGAGGACCTCGCCGTTCAGGCAGCCGGGACCGGGCCGGTGAACGTCGCCGTCCAGCATCTCGCCGCCTCGTCCCGTGCCGAGTCCCTGGCCGCACGCCTGCCCCAGCGCATCCCCGGGCTCGTCAAGGTCACCGTGGTCGAGGTCGGCGCGGTCATCGGCGCCCACGCGGGCCCCGGCATGCTCGGCCTGACCGTCGCCCCCGCCTCCTGACGCGCCGCCCCTTCCCTTCCCCCGGTCCTCCGGCTTTCCTCTACTCCTCCGGTCCTTCCGCTGCCCCTCAGGTCTTTCCTGGCCACGCCCAGTGGCGTGGTGTACGAGTATCCGGTGCCGGTGCCGGTGCCGGTGCCGGTGCCGGTGCTGGTGCTGGTGGCGGGGCTGAGGTCGGGGTCGATCGCCGTCAAACAGCGAGGCTTCGCCGGGGTGGAAGGTCAAAAGCGCAGCGAGGGGTGGGTGGCGTGGCCCGGGGGCCGGCCCATCCGCGCGGCGCCGTACGGGGTAGAAGGTCAAAAGCGCAGCGAGGGGCGGGTGGGGTGGCCGGGGCCGCTGCTTCCGTGCGGGCCGGTGTCTCGTGGTCCGGGGGGCGGCGCTCAGGAGGGGCCGGTCGATGGGCGGGTGGAAAGGCCTGGTGAGGGGGCGGTGGTGGGCCGGGCGAGGCGGAGTAGGCGCCGATGAGCCCCGGGAGCGGCAGTGATCAGAGGTTTTCCTTGATCTGTTGGGATTGGGCGTCCTGTGGCACGCCCAATCCCAACAGATCAAGGAAAACCCCGCGCCGCCCCCTCCCAGCGCAGCGGGGAGCATTCCGTACGGCGTCGCGCGGATGGGCCGGTGCCCGGCCACCCCACCCACCCCTTGCTGCGCTTTGATCTTCCATTCCGTACGGCGTCGCGCGGATGGGCCGGTGCCCGGCCACCCCACCCACCCCTCGCCGCGCTTTTGACCTTCCACCCCGTACGGCGCCGCACAGATGGACGCTTCCTGGGGCGGAGCGGAGGTGAACGGGCGCCGCTACCGCCGCCCGCCGCCCGGGGGAACCCGTACACCACGTCCATGGACGCGACCGTCTTTTTCCTCTGACACGACTTGTCCACAGGTCCGCCGCAGGCTCGGAGAGGTTGTCCACAGAGCCGCATTCGGCCAAGAACGGCCCGGTGACGTCGCCGTAGCGTCCTGGTCGTGCGGACCACAGATCAGGCCACCGAGCGGTTCCGGGCCGAGTCACGGCTGCGGGTGCTGACGGCGTTCGACACCTCCGATCCCGCGCCGCCGCCCCTCCCGCCCCCACTCCCACTACGCCCAGCCCACCAAGCCCTTCCCACCCACCCTGGTAGTTCCGCCCGCCCGAATGGCCTGGTCCATCCGGATGGTTCCGCCCGCCCGGATGGCTTCGCCCGTCTGGATGGCTCCACTCGCATGGATGGTCCGGTCAATCCGGATGATTCGGCGCGCTTCGACGGTCCCGCCGCCCGGATGCGCTCCACGCCGGTTCCGCCCTCCTTCGAGGCCCTCCGTACGGCTGTCGCCGCCCAGGCCCCCCTGCTCGCCCCGGGGCGTCCGGGCCTGCGCCTGCTCCTCCTCATCGCCCTGATCGCGGTCGTGACCGGTGGTGTCCATGCCTGGCGATCCCAGCCGGAGCCCGAGCCCCTGCCCCCACCCGTCTCCGGTTCCTCCCCTCTGACGCCGGCCTCCCCCCTTTCCTCGCAGTCCGGCTCCCCACAGCCTGGTTCTGCGCGGTTCGGTTCTGCGCAGTCCGGTCCCTCGCGGGCTGGCCCCCTCATCGAGGTCACCGTCCACGTCACCGGCAAGGTCCGCCGCCCGGGAGTGATCACTCTGCCCACCGGCTCCCGGATCACCGACGCGGTCCAAGCCGCCGGGGGCGTCCGCAAGGGGGCCGCCACCGGCCCCCTCAACCTCGCCCGCAAGCTCGTCGACGGCGAACAGATCGTCGTGGGCGCCCCTGCTCCCGCCGCTGCGGCCCCTCTCATGGCCGATCCCGCTCCGGTCGTCCTCGACCTCAACACCGCGACCCCGGAGCAGCTCGAACAGTTGCCCGGTGTCGGCGAGGTGCTCGCCCGCCGCATCGTCGAATACCGCGACGGCCATGGCGGCTTCCGCACGGTCGAGCAGCTCCGCGAGGTCAGTGGCATCGGCGATCGAAAGTACGCCGAGATCAGAGAGAAGGTCCACGTTTGACTTCCTTCCCACGGCTGAAGCCGAGGGATTCCCACCCTCACAGGTCGGATTTCCTGCTTCACCGCCAGTCGCCCGCCAGGCTCGCGCCTTTGAGGTCTTACACCGGCTCCACAGGCGTTTCACCTCTCCGCCAGCCCGGCGGCGAGGATGTTCCTGGCGGCGTTCACATCCCGGTCGTGGGCGGCGCCGCAAGCCGCGCATACCCACTCCCGCACCTCCAACGGCATTCAGGAGGCGATGGTGCCGCAGGCCGAGCAGAGCTTGGAGGAGGGAAACCAGCGGTCGACGACCACCAGTTGTCGGCCGTACCAGGCGGCTTTGTACTCCAGCATGGTCCGCACCTGCCGCCAGGAAGCATCCGAGATGGCGCGGGCCAGGCGGTGGTTCTTCACCAGGTTGCGGACGGTGAGGTCCTCGATCGCGATCACTTGGTTCTCGCGGACGATCGAGGTGGTGAGCTTGTGCAGGTGGTCCCGCCTGCGGTCGGTGATCCGAGCGTGGACCCGCGCGACCCGCACCCGCGCCTTGGCCCGGTTGCTGGAGCCCCGCTCTTTACGGGCCAGGGCGCGTTGCGCGCGGGCCAGCCGGGCGCGGTCGGCGCGTTCGTGACGGGGGTTGGCGACCTTCCCAGCGGCGTCGCTGACGCCGGGGATCGGCCGCGACAGGGTGAGCAGGGAGGTGATCCCGGCGTCGAGGCCGACCACGCCGTCGGCCGGGTCCAGCGGGCGGATCGTGTCCTCGCACAGGATGGAGACCGACCACCGCCCGGCCGCGTCCCTGCTCACGGTCACCGTGGACGGCTGCGCCCCTTCGGGCAGCGGCCGCGACCACACGATGTCCAGCGGGCCGGCCGTCTTGGCCAGGGTCAGCCGCCCGTCGCGCCAGGTGAACGCCGAACGGGTGTACTCGGCCGACAGCCGGGACCTCTTGCGGGACTTGAACCGCGGATAGGCGGCCCGTTTGGCGAAGAAGTTGGTGAACGCCGATTGCAGGTGGCGCAGGGCCTGCTGCAACGGCACCGACGACACCTCACCCAAGAACGCCAGCTCCTGGGTGCGCTTCCACGCGGTGAGCATGGCCGACGACTCCCCGTAGGAGACACGGCGTTCGTGGAGGGCGTGGGCGCGGCTGCGCTCTTCGAGGGCCTTGTTGTAGACCAGGCGGGCACAGCCGAAGGTCCGGGCAAGCCGCTCGGCCTGCTCGGGGGTCGGATAGAAGCGGTACGTGAACGCCCGCTTCACACCCTGAGCCACGGCACACATCATGACGCAGCACGGCCGGCACCGTACGCGTGTTCGAGAAAATCCCATGCGGCGCTGTGCCGCGTTTCTTCCTCGGGACTGAAGCCCGGGGCGTCCACGCTCAAGGAGATTTGATGACTCCGCGCCTCCCGGAGGCAGGGCGATGAGCCGGTTCGGCGCCGCCTCCGCGCTCCGCGACGACGGCGCGACCGAGAGAGGCCTGAGCGCGTACGCCCTCCATCTGGTTCTGCCCGCCCTCGTCGCCTGGACGACCGCTCTCATCCTGCTGGGCTGCCCGTCCTGGACGGGCGCCCTGGTGGCCGCGCTCGCAGCCGCGGGCGCGCTCTCCGCGGCCGTGCTGGTCCCCGCCGGCGGGATCGCCGGCTGGCGCAACGTGGTGATCGCGGTGCTGGGGTGCGCGGCGGCCGTGGCCGGGACGGTGGCCTTCCGGCTGCACGCGGTCAGTGCCGGGCCGGTGGCCGAGCTGGTGGAGAAACGCGCTTCGACGGTGATGGAGGCAGTGGTGACGGGCGATCCCCGGGAGCCGGCGCAGCGCGGAGGGCCGTTCCGGAGGGATAGTTTCGTGGTGCCCGCGCGGATCGAGGCGATCGGGACGGGGCCGGGCAGGGTGACGTTGCAGGCTCCGGTGGTGATGCTCGCTTCGGGAGGGGAGTGGCGGACCCTGCTGCCGAGCCAGCGGATCGCCGTCCAGGGCCGGTTCGGCCCGGCCGACTCCGGCGAGCTGCTCGCGGCGGTGGTGCTGGTACGGGGGCCGCCGCGAGTCCTGGACGGGCCCTCATGGGCGCAGCGTACGGCCGGGGCGCTCCGGTCAGGGCTGCGGGAGGCCGCCGATGTGCTGCCACCGCTCCAGCGAGGGCTGCTGCCGGGGCTCGTCGTCGGCGACGTCTCCCGCATGGACGGACAGGTCAGAGCCGACTTCAAGGAGGCCGGGCTCAGCCATCTCACCGCGGTCTCCGGAGCCAACCTGGCGATCATGGCAGGGGCGGCGGTCGCGGTGGGCCGGACCGCGGGGCTGCCTCTCGCGGCCCGGGCGGCGCTGGCGGTTTTCGCCATGCTCGCCTTCGCGCTCGTCGCCCGCCCGTCGCCCAGCGTGCTCCGGGCGCTTCTGATGGGCACCGTCGCCGCCGTGGCGCTCGGTACGGGCCGTTCGCGTGACGGTGTCACCGCCCTGTCGGCGACCGTCCTGGGGCTGATCCTTTTCGACCCCGCTCTCGCCAGGTCCTACGGCTTCGCCCTGTCGGTCTGCGCCACGGGCGGCATCCTGGTCCTCGCTCCCCGCTGGCGGGACCGGCTCGCGACACGGATGCCCCGCTGGGCGGCCGAGGCGATCGCCGTGCCCGCGGCGGCCCAGGCCGCCGTCACCCCGGTGCTGGTCCTGATGTCCGGGCAGCTCGCACCGGTGGCGATCCCCGCCAACCTGCTGGCGGGGCCTGCGGTCGCACCCGCCACCCTGCTCGGATCCGTCGCGGCGCTGGTCGCCCCCCTGCACATGGGGCTCGCCCGGTTGCTGATCCATCCGGCGGGCCTCGCCGCCGGATGGATCATCGAGGTGGCGGAGCACGCCGCCGGGACGCCCCTGGCGGTGATTCCGTGGCCGGGCGGCGTCGCCGGGCTGATCGCCCTGGCCGTCGCGGTCCCGGTCGCCATCCTGGTGCTGCGCCGCCGGTGGTCACGGCGGATCGCCCTGGCCGTGGCGGCCGGAGCGATCGTCGCCGTCACCATGGCGGAGCCGATCGTGGCCCGCTGGCCGCCCAGGGACTGGCTGCTGGTCGCCTGTGACGTCGGCCAGGGAGACGCGTTGCTGGTCGCCGCCGGGCCGGGGAGGGCGGTGGTGGTGGACGCGGGGCCCGACCCGGTGCTGATGGACCGGTGTCTGCGGTCCATGGGGATCCGGGAGGTGCCGCTGGTCATCCTCACCCATCCACACTTCGACCATGTCGGCGGGCTGGAAGGGATCTTCCGGGGGCGCGGGGTGGGAGCGGTGGTGGTGACCCCGCACGGGGGCGCGGAGCGGGAGAACGTCAGGCTGAGCGGAGACCTCGCCCGCCGCCGGGTCGTCGAGTGGGCGGCGCGGCCAGGTGCGAGCTGGCGGTTCGGCCCCTCCGAGCTCACGATCATCGCTCCGCGGGCCGAGACACCTCCGGAGGGGCGCGGGGAGGGGGCGGTCGTCAACAACGCCAGCGTCGTAGTGCATGTGCGCTGGGCGGCCGGGACGGCGTTGCTCAGCGGCGACATCGAGACCGAGGCCCAGTCGGAGCTGCTCCGGCGAGGTTTCCCGCCGGCCGACATCCTCAAGGTCCCCCATCACGGATCGGCTGGACACGACCCCGGCTTCTTCGCCGCCACCGGCGCCCGCGCCGCTTTGATCAGCGTCGGGGCGGACAACGACTACGGCCATCCCGCCCCGTCGACCCTGGCCCGGCTGAACAGACTCGGCGTGCGGGTCTACCGGACGGACCTGTCGGGAGCCCTCGCCGTGGTGGCCCGTGCGGGAGGACTGGCCGTCATCCCCCGGGGGCGCTCTGGCCGGGGCGGGTGATCGCGCGGGGTCCTGACGGCGGATGACGACGACGGAACCCAGTCTCAATGAGACGACGACGGAACCCAGTCTCAATGAGACGACGACGGAACCGAATCTCAACGGGACGACGACGGAACCCAGTCTCAACGGGATGACCATGGGGCGGACTGCCCGTACCGGGGCCGTGGTGAGGGCGCGGAACGGTCGTCTCTCCGCTTCCGCGGGCGATGGACATCCGGTTCTTCGGCTGCAGGGAGGGGATACGGACGTTTGACAAGTTTGCCGTACTGCGTACCGTATGACGTACGGTTCACATCGGCCAAGCCGTGAAGGGCTCCGGTCCGCCTCTGCGCGGGACGGGAGAGCGGCGGCCGGCGTACCGGGTAGAGCGTGTCGACGACGAAGGAGCGAGCAGTGACGGAAATTCAGGGATCCCCGTTCAGTAGTGGTGCCTTCACTCCGACGGCCGAGGATCTGCAGAGCGTCGAGGCGTGGTTCGCCGAGTACGACGCCCACAGCGCGAAGGTCGATGTCGAACGCATGGCGGACATGGCGATGTTCCCCCTCAACGTGGTGACCGACAGCGCCGACGGTGAAGGATTGGCGGCCCAGTGGACCCGCGAGCGGTTCACCCGCACGATGGCCGAGGTGATGGGAGGCGGCGAGCCGGGCGACATCGCGATGGAGTCGACCCGTACGCCGCACTTCCTGACCAAGCACCTGGTCGTCGTGGTCACCGACGCGACGATGACCGTGAACGGGGAGTCGTACGGCATGCGCTACGCGGACCTGCTGGTGAAGGCCGGCGGCCGATGGGTCTTCCAGACCATGGTTCAGGGAGGATGGGCCGAGGCCTGGAAGGAGACCTCGCAGGGTGCCTGATCCCTCCGGCCCCGCGTCGTCACGGCCTCCCCGTGCGCGCCTCTCTGTGCGCGCCTCCCTGTACGTGCCTTTCTGCGCGTACCTCCCCGTGCGCGCCTCCCCGTGCGCGTCTTCCCCGTAGCCGACCTCTCCGGGAACGCTCCGCCGTCGGCGGACCGCTTCCCCGTCCCCTGTCTCCCCGGCAGGTCAGGCCGTGTGTCTCCCCGTGGGGTCAGACCGCGGCCTTGAGCGGGCGGCGGAACTCGGTGTCCACGTCGGCGGCGTAGACCGAGCGGCTGCAGCGTGCGCAGCGATACATGATGGGGCCCTCGTCGAGGGTCGTCCCGCAGCGCGGGCAGGCGTGGCGGCAGGTAGTGGAGTTCATCGTGGGTGTCACCTCCTTTGCTTGCGCCAAGCCTGTCCCACGACGCCTGCATTCGGATTGCGAACGGCTTGCTGATGGCGATTCGGCCGCCGGCACGTGGCATGCTGCTGGACATGGCGGCAACCGATCCAGCACCCGTGATCCTGATACTCGGCGACGAGGAGTTGCTGGCCGACCGCGCGGTGGGGGAGGTCATCGCGGCGGCCAGGGCGACGGATCCGGCGACCGAGGTGTACGACCTGATCGGCGGGAAGGTGGAGCCGGGAGAGCTGACCCGGCTGTCCTCGCCGTCGCTGTTCGGTGACAGGTCGGTGGTGGCGATCCGCTCGGCCCAGGACCTGTCCAAGGAGGTCGTCAGCGAGATCGTCTCCTATGCCGCCCATCCGGCCGAGGACACCGCGCTGGTCCTCGTCCACCCCGGTGGGGTCAAGGGGAAGGCCCTGGTCGACGGGGTCAAGAAGGCCGGTGCCCACGTGGTTGCCGTGACCAAGCTGACCAAACCGGCCGAACGGCTCGCGTTCGTCAAGGCCGAGCTGAAGCGGGCGGGGCGGAGCATCGGCGCCGACGCGGCCGCCGCCCTGCTCGACGCGGTGGGCAACGACCTGCGGGAGCTGGCCGCCGCCTGCAGCCAGCTGGCCTTCGACACCCCGGGCAAGACCATCGACGAGGCGGCCGTCGCCCGTTACCACCGGGGACGGGCCGAGGTCAGCGGGTTCACCGTGGCCGACTCCGCCGTCGAAGGACGGCTGGGCGACGCCCTTGAGCAGCTCCGCTGGGCGCTCGCCACCGGAACGGCCCCCGTCCTGCTGGTGAGCGCGCTCGCCGGAGGGCTGCGCTCGCTCGCCAAGGTGGGCGGTGCCCCGCGCAACCTGCGCGGCGGGCAGCTCGCCAGCCATCTCGGCATGCCGCCCTGGAAGATCGACCGAGTCCAGCGGCAGCTGAACGGCTGGGGCCCCGACGGCATCGCCCGTGCGCTCCAGGCGGCCGCCACCGCCGACGAGCAAGTCAAGGGCGGCGGCGCCGACCCCGCCTACGCGCTGGAGCACATGATCCAGACCGTCGTGGCCAGCCGTACCGGCCGTTAGCTCCGTCCCCCCGATCACGATCAGGGAGCTGACCCTCCGATGCGGTCAGCGTCGGCCCTCTGATGGGGGGCTCACAGGGGGCTGACCCCCATGCGGTCAGCGCGGCCCTGTGATGGGGTCTCCACCCGCTCCGGTGGCGGGCCACCTCGGCCTCAGGGCGCACGCGCTCCACAGATGCCGGGCGTCGCGCCCCCGGCTGACGAGTCCGGCCCGAGCGCGGGGCCGACCTCACGGCCGGGTACAGCGAGGCGCCTGCCGGGCGGAGGCTCTACGGGCGCGAAGGGGCGGGTTGCGGGTCCGCGGCGACGCGGGTGCGCCGGGGCGCGGGGAACTGGCCGAGGACGGTCGCGCCGAGGGCCAGCGCGAAGCCGGTGAGCTGAAGCGGGCTCAAGGACTGGCCGAGGGCGATCCAGCCGAGCAGTGCCGCCGTGAGCGGGCTGAGGGTGCCGAGCAGGGACACCTGGGCGGCCGGCAGCCGGGCGATGCCGCGGAACCACAGGGTGTAGGCGGCGGCGGTGCCGACGAGGCCCAGCCAGAGGTAGCCGCCGACGGCGGCTCCGTCCAGGGCGGGCGGCATGCCTTCGGCGGCGAGGGCCACGGGAGCGATCATCAGGCCGCCCGCGGTGAGCTGCCAGCCGGTGAGGGCCAGATCGCTCACGCCCGGCGGCTTCCCCCAGGAGCGGGTGAGGACGACCCCGGCGGCCATGCCCGCCGCGGCGACGACGCCCGCGGCGACGCCGACGGCGTCGAGGGCGGCATTGGCCCGGAGCACGACGAGGGAGACGCCGACCGTCGCCGTGATCCCGGCGATCACCCGGTGGACCGGGACGGTCTCGCGCAGTACGGCGCGGGTGAATCCGGCGACGAGGAGCGGCTGGATGGCGCCGAGGACTCCCGCCACGCCGCCGGGGAGCCGGTAGGCGGACAGGAAGAGCAGGGGGAAGAACAGGCCGATGTTCAGCGCGCCCAGCACCGGCGCCCGCCACCACCAGTTTCCCCTGGGGAGCGTCCGCGTCATGGCGAGCAGGAGCAGGCCGGCGGGGAGGGCGCGGAGCAGGGCGGTCAGCAGCGGGCGGTCCGGGGGCAGCAGCTCGGTGGTCACGATGTAGGTGGTGCCCCAGACCGTGGGGGCGAGGGCGGTGGCGGCGACGAGGGCGAGACGGGGGGCCGGCATGGGGACTCCTTCATTAAACTCAATACTAAGTAACTTAGCAGCAAGTTATTTACCGTCAAGCTACACTGCTGCCATGACAGAGGACCCGGTCGACCGGATCGTGTTGCAGTGGCGGAGGGAGCGGCCTGATTTGGACCCCTCACCGATGGGGATCTTCGGACGGATCTACCGGATCGCCCGGCTCATGGGGGATCGCATGGAAGAGGTGCACGGAGCCCACGGCCTCGGCCGGGGCGAGTTCGACGTGCTCGCCACCCTCCGCCGGGCCGGCGAGCCGTACACGCTGTCGCCCAAGGCCATCACCGCCACGCTCATGCTGACCTCCGGCGGCATGACGGGGCGCCTCGACCGGCTGGAACGGGCGGCTCTGATCGTCCGCGCCCCCGACCCGGACGACCGCCGGGCACTGCGGGTCAGCCTGACCGCCCAGGGGCTCCAGGTGATCGATGAGGCCGTGGCCGCGGGACTGGGGCCTCAGCACGAGGCGCTGGCCGCGCTGCCGGAGGAGGATCGCGAGCGTCTCGGCGCCCTGCTCAGGACCCTGCTGGGCGAGCTGGAGTGATCCGGACCCGCCCGGTGAGTCGCCCGAGCCGGGACCTGGAGTGATCCGGACCCGCCCGGTGAGTCGCCCGAGCCGGGAGGTCGCGTCCCTCGTGAGACGCCGGAACGTCGTAACCCGGTGAAACGCCAGAACGCCGCACCCCCCGTGAGGGGAGTGCGGCGTCCGGAAGAACCTGGGTTACTTGGCGGCCGAAAGCTCGACGACGCGCTGGGCGATCGCCGACTTGCGGTTGGCGGCCTGGTTCTTGTGGATCACGCCCTTGCTGGCGGCCTTGTCCAGCTGGCGGCAAGCGGCGCGCTGGAGCACGACGGCCTCGTCCACGTTGCCCTGGTCGGCAGCCTCGCGGAACTTGCGGACCGCCGTCTTGAGGGACGACTTGACAGCCTTGTTACGCAGCCGGGCCTTCTCGTTCTGCCGGTTGCGCTTGATCTGGGACTTGATGTTCGCCACGAAGAAGCCTCGGTGAATGTCGTCGGAGTGGGGCGCGCGGGCAGAGAGGGCGCGCCACACGCAGTTGAACAGGCTACCAACTGCCTGGACGGTCGCTCAAATCGACTGCCTGGACAGAGGGATGCCTGATCAGTTTACCGTGCTGTCGTCATGGACGAGACCAGAATCGCCCGTACTCCGCCCAGTCTTCCGCCGTGGCCGCGAAATCGACATACAGGGCCAGCCCGAACCGCTCGCGCGGCTTGCCGTAGGCGGTCAGCGCCAGCCGCGCGCCCTCGGCCGCCGTCGCGACGCTCTCGGCCGCGTCGACCCACGGCAGGTCGTGGTCATGGTAGGCCGGGGCGCCGATCAGCACGGTCTTCTCCGGCGGCACGAGCTCCAGCGCGAGGCCGCCCTGCCGTACGACATGGCCGCCGTAGAGCAGTTCGGAGGGGAGGGCGGAGTCGTAGGTCATGATCGCGACCTGGTCGGTGCGGGCCGCGACCTCCCTGAAGTACTCGGGCGACCAGTACTTGTCGTGGCCGATGACGGCGCGGACGGCGGGGCGGGTCAGCGGGAACGGTTCGATCTGCGGCGTCGAGGTGGAGAGCAGGCCGTCGCCGACGATCGGGCGCGTCCGGGTCAGCAGGTCGAGGAACTCGGCGTCGCCGCTGCCGACCGGTTCGAAGTTGTAGTGCACGCCGTCGAAGCCGAGCGCCATGACGCCGCCCGCGCTGTCGAGCACGCGCTGCCTGGTGGCCGGGTCGTCGAGGTCCAGGCCGCCGTCGACCTTCTGGCCGAGCCACGCCGACACCCGCACCTTCGGCAGCTCCGCGCGCCACCGCTCCAGGAAGTCCTTGGCGGCGGGGTGCTTCGCGGCGGGCAGCGTCCCGTCGTACTCGAAGGGGCCGGAGTGGACGTACACGTCCCTGATCCCCGTCTTGCGCAGCCGGGCGGCCAGCTCCTTCAGATCGGCGGCGCTCCTGCGGCCGTCCACCCACGCGTGGCCGAGCCACAGGGCATCGTGACCGGTGCTCTTCGCCCACGGGGCGGGCGTCCCGGTAAACTGGAGCGTGAGGGTGGCTGCGGCCACCCCGGGCAGCACAAGGAGCACGGCCGCCACCATCACGAGAAACCGCAGGCCGCGCCGTGCTCTGGTCCGGGCAATCACCCGGACATGTCACCATGGAAGACGGCTGGTATGCCAGTCGTCGATCGTCATCAATCCCGTCGAAACGGACACCGGTGCGCATTCAGCCTGGCCAGACCGATCCCGCGGTGATCCGCAACTTCTGCATCATCGCGCACATCGACCATGGCAAGTCGACGCTTGCCGACCGCATGTTGCAGATCACCGGCGTGGTCGACGACCGCTCAATGCGCGCCCAGTACCTCGATCGGATGGACATCGAGCGCGAGCGCGGCATCACCATCAAGTCGCAGGCGGTCCGGCTGCCGTGGCAGATGGGTGACACCGACTACGTCCTCAACATGATCGACACCCCCGGGCACGTCGACTTCACCTACGAGGTGTCCCGCTCGCTCCAGGCGTGCGAGGGCGCCATCCTGCTGGTCGACGCCGCGCAGGGGATCGAGGCGCAGACCCTGGCCAACCTCTACCTGGCCATGAACAACGACATGACGATCATCCCGGTGCTCAACAAGATCGACCTTCCCGCCGCGCAGCCGGAGAAGTACGCCGCGGAGATCGCCCACCTCATCGGCTGCGAGCCGGAGGACGTGCTGAAGGTCTCCGGCAAGACCGGTGTGGGCGTCCGGGAGCTGCTCGACCACGTCGTCCAGAACGTTCCGGCCCCGGTCGGCGACGCCGACGCGCCCGCCCGCGCGCTGATCTTCGACTCCGTCTACGACACCTACCGCGGCGTGATCACCTATGTCCGGGTCATGGACGGTCACCTGGGCAAGCGCGAGCGCATCCTGATGATGTCCACCACGGCGGCCCACGAGACGCTGGAGATCGGCGTCATCTCGCCGGAGCCGAAGATCGCCGACAAGGGGCTCGGCGTCGGCGAGGTGGGCTATCTCATCACCGGCGTGAAGGACGTCCGCCAGTCGCGGGTCGGCGACACCGTGACCTCCGTCGTGCGGCCGGCCGCCAAGGCGCTCAGCGGCTACGAGCACCCCAAGCCGATGGTCTTCTCGGGGCTCTACCCGATCGACGGCGACGACTACCCCGAGCTCCGCGAGGCGCTGGACAAGCTCCAGCTCAACGACGCCGCCCTGGTCTACGAACCGGAGACCTCCGCGGCCCTCGGCTTCGGCTTCCGCTGCGGCTTCCTCGGCCTGCTCCACATGGAGATCGTCCGCGAGCGCCTGGAGCGGGAGTTCAACCTCTCGCTCATCTCCACCGCGCCCAACGTGGTCTACCAGGTGATCATGGAGGACGGTAAGGAGGTCACCGTCACCAACCCCTCGGAGTTCCCGACGGGCAAGGTCGAGAAGGTCTTCGAGCCGATGGTGAAGTCCACGGTGCTGGTCCCCTCGGAGTTCATCGGCGCCATCATGGAGCTCTGCCAGAACCGCCGGGGCAACCTGCAGGGGATGGACTACCTGTCGGAGGACCGCGTCGAGATCCGCTACACCATGCCGCTCGGCGAGATCATCTTCGACTTCTTCGACCAGCTCAAGTCCCGCACGCGCGGTTACGCCTCGCTGGACTACGAGCCGTCGGGCGAGCAGGAGTCCGAGCTGGTCAAGGTCGACATCCTGCTCCAGGGCGAGGCCGTGGACGCCTTCAGCGCCATCGTCCACAAGGACAAGGCCTACGCCTACGGGGTGGAGATGGCCAAGAAGCTCCGCGAGCTCATCCCGAGGCAGCAGTTCGAGGTGCCGATCCAGGCTGCCATCGGCGCCCGGGTCATCGCCCGTGAGAACATCCGCGCCATCCGCAAGGACGTCCTCGCCAAGTGCTACGGCGGCGACATCTCCCGCAAGCGCAAGCTGCTGGAGAAGCAGAAGGAGGGCAAGAAGCGGATGAAGATGGTCGGCCGGGTGGAGGTCCCCCAGGAGGCCTTCGTGGCCGCGCTGTCCACCGAGTCGTCCGCCGACAAGACCAAGAAGTAGCCGCGCCCGGCCGTAGCCGCGCCCGGCCGGAGCCGGGCGCGGCGGCGGGGACGTGCGGGCGGGGTCGCCGGTGACCCAGGACCTGCGGCCCCGCCCGGTCTGGGGGACAGGCGCCTCAGCGCAGGACGCTGTAGAGCGCCGAGGTCAGCGAGGACTTGCTGTCGTCCTGGTCGATGGACCACATCATGGAGCCGCCGAGGCCCTTCAGGCGGATGTAGGCCGCCTTCTGCGCGACCGTGGTGGGGTCGTCGTAGGACCAGAACTCGTTGCCGTCGTAGATCCAGGCGGCGCCGGTCCGCAGGTCGCGGTAGCGCTTGCCGGGCTTCTTGACGATGTTCTCGTAGTCGTCGACCCCGGCGGCCCAGGTGCCCTGGGCGGGGCCGGTGGCGTTCTTGAACAGACCGTTGCCGCCGCCGGTGACGCCGGTCCAGCCCTGGCCGTACGCCGGGACGCCGACCACGATCTTCCTGGCCGGGGCGCCACGCGACAGGTAGTCGCGGACGGTCTGGTCCACGCTGTACTTCACCGTGTTGGGGTCGCGCCGGTCCGCGAACAGGTTGCCGTTGTGGCCGGTGACGGTCTCCCACGAGCCGCGCAGGTCGTAGCCCTGGACGGTGGCGAAGGTGAAGTGCCTGAAGAGCTCGCGCACCTCGAAGCCCGAGTCGATCTTCGCCGCCGCGGCGGGCAGGTAGGCGCTCAGCTCGCTCTTCCGGTCGAACTCGTTCATCTGGCGGCGGAGCTCGGCGGTGAACAGCGTGAAGTTCCGCTTGTCCTCGGGCCTGATGACGTTGCCGTCGGCGCCGGAGGAGCCCGGCCACTCCCAGTCCAGGTCGATGCCGTCGAAGACGCCCGCCCCCGTACCGGGCGCGGCGCCGGGCAGGTTGCCCTTGAGCCACAGGTCCACGCAGGAGGCCGCCAGCTTGGTACGGCCCTCGGCGGTGAGCACCGCGTCGGAGAAGTACTTCGAGCCGCTCCAGCCGCCGAGCGAGATCATCGCCTTGAGGCCGGGGTGCTTGGCCTTGAGCTTCTTCAACTGGTTCAGGTTGCCGTTGAGGGCCTGGCCCTCGGCGTCGGCGACGCCGTCCACGCTCTGGTCGGCGGGCACCGGACGCTGCCAGTCGGCCCAGGCGTCGGAGGAGACGCAGTCTCCGCCGGCGCTGACGAACCCGAAGGCGTAGTTGATATGGGTGAGCTTGGCCGCCGCACCGGTGGTGTCGATGTCCTTGACGTGGTAGTTACGGCCGTAGATGCCCCACTGAACGAAATAGGCGACCCGCTTGAAGCGGTCGCCGTGGTCCGGATGGGCCTGGGCCTGGGCGGGCGCCGGTGCGGCCAGGGCCGTCAGACCGGCGGCGAGGGCCGCCGCGAGGGTGTTCCGGAGGAGTCTCTGCACGGGCTTCTCCACTGCTGGGGGGATAACTTATAGGAAACTTTCCTTTAAGTTTTCCCGGATCGTAGACCTGGGCGAACTGAGCGTCAACGGTCTTCCGTGGATTTGCCGCATAGCGGTCAACGGAGCGTGCGATCCCTTCCGCCGCACGATCTCGCAGCCGCCCTGGCCGCCGTACGGCTCCGCGATGAGTGAACGCGCCGCCGTGCGGCTCTGCGGTTGGTGGGTGCGCCGAGGTCCGGCTCCGGGATCGGTGGGCGCGCCGCCGTACGGCTCCGGGATCGGTGGGCGCGCCGGGGTCCGGCGCGGAGCCGCGGTCCGGGCATCGCGGCCGGAGCGGCAGACTTGGTGTCGTGCCATCCACTCTTCCCGACGGTGACCCCGTACCGGCCTCGGGCCGGCTCCCCGACAGCGCGCTCCACGGGCTCGGCGGGCGTCCCTTCGGTTTCTACGTCCACGTGCCCTTCTGTGTGACCCGCTGCGGTTACTGCGACTTCAACACCTACACGGCGTCCGAGCTCGGCCCCGGCGCCTCGCACAAGGACTACGCCGACACCGCCATCGACGAGGTACGGCGGGCACGGGCCAACCTGGGCGGCGCGGACCTCCCGGTCGAGACCGTGTTCTTCGGCGGAGGCACCCCCACCCTGCTGCCCGCCGGGGACCTGGTCCGGATCCTGGGCGCGATCGAGGAGGAGTTCGGGCTCGCTCCCGGCGCCGAGGTGACCACCGAGGCCAACCCCGAGTCGGTGGACCCGGCCTACCTGTCCGAGCTGCGCGGGGGCGGGTTCACCCGGATGAGCTTCGGCATGCAGAGCGCCCGCGAGCACGTGCTGGAGGTGCTGGAGCGCCGGCACACCCCCGGCCGCCCGGCGCACGCCGTACGGGAGGCCAGGGAGGCCGGGTTCGACCACGTCAACCTGGACCTGATCTACAGCACGCCGGGGGAGAGCGACGACGACTGGCGGGCCTCGCTGGCCGCGGCGATCGAGGCCGGGCCCGACCACGTGTCCGCCTACTCGCTGATCGTGGAGGACGGCACCAGGCTGGCGGCCAGGATCCGGCGCGGCGAGCTGCCGATGCCCGACGACGACGTGGCCGCCGACCGCTATCTCATCGCCGACGCCATGCTCGCCGAGGCCGGCTTCGAGTGGTACGAGGTGTCCAACTGGGCGACCTCGGAGGCCGGGCGCTGCCGGCACAACCTGCTCTACTGGACCGGCGGCGACTGGTGGGGCGTCGGCCCCGGCGCGCACAGCCACGTCGGCGGCACCCGCTGGTGGAACGTCAAGCATCCGGCGGCCTACGCCCGGCGCCTGGCCTCCGGCGTCTCACCCGCGCACGCGCGCGAGGTGCTGACCGCGGAGGACAGGGCGGTGGAGCGGCTGATGCTGGAGCTCAGGCTCGTCCAGGGCTTCCCGCTCAAGGAGATCGAACGGCCGCCGGTCGTCGCCCGGGCGCTGGCCGACGGCCTGCTGGAGATGGAGCCGTTCAAGGCGGGCCGCGCGGTGCTGACGCTGCGCGGCCGCCTGCTGGCCGACGCCCTGGTGCGCGATCTGACCTGAGAGCCGTCGGCGGGGTCCTGGGGACGTGTGACGGCCGGGCACGCGTCCCTGATCAGCTGACGAAGCGGATGTTCAGCGGATAGCGGTACCTCTCGCCCCGGTTGGCCGCGACGGCGGCGACGATCATCAAGATGAGCGACCCGATCCACACCACGAACATCAGGACGAAGCCGATCAGCACGAACGCCAGGACCCAGGAGACGAAGTAGGCGATCATCAGGGTGAGCTGGAAGTTGAGCGCCTCGGCCGCCTGATCCCGCACGTAGGGGGAGTCGTCCTTCTTCGCGAGATACACCACCAGCGGGCCGACGAACCAGGTCAGCAGGCCCAGCAGATGGGCGAGCATGGCCATGGTGGTGTCGTCGCCGCCGGGCCGCGGGCCGTAGGTCCCCGGTGGCGCCGGGTATCCGTAGCCGGGCGGCGGGCCGTAGGCGCCGGGCGGCGGGTACGCCCCCTGGTAGCCGCTCTGGTAGCCGCCCTGCCGGTAGTCGTGGCCGTCCGGCCCGTACGGCGACGCGGCCTGTGGCGGGTAGCCCTGGCCGGGCTGGGTGTAACCGGGCTGGGGTGGTGGAATGTGGCCGGGCTGGGGGTAACCGGGCTGAGGTGGCTGGGTGTAACCGGGCTGGGTGTGGCCGCTCTGGGGCGGGGCGTAGCCGGGCTGGGTGTGGCCGCTCTGGGGTGGCGGGTAGACCTGGCCGGTCTGGGGCGGTGGGGTGTGGCCGGGCTGGGACGGCCGGCCGGTGTGCCTGGTGGACTCGTCGTCCGCGGACCCGGGCCGCGGTTCCTCGGGACTGTCGCTCATGACCCCTCCTGATGAGTGCGGGGCTGGCCATCCTCGCCGGGAACCGTCACGAAGTCGATCAGTTCCTCGACCGGGCCGAGAAGCTCCGGCTCCAGATCGGCGTAGGTGGTCACCGATCCGAGAATGCGGCGCCATGCGTCACCGGGCTCCAGACCCCAGCCCAGCGCGGCGATGACCCCTTCCTTCCAGGGTACGCCGCGCGGCACCGACGGCCAGGAGGCGATCTTCAGCACCGAGGGCTTGACCGCCTGCCAGACGTCGACGAACGGGTGCCCGACGATCAGCACGTGCGGTGAGGAGACCTGGGCGGCGATCCGGCTCTCCTTCGAGCCGGGGACCAGGTGGTCGACGAGCACGCCCAGGCGGCGGCCGGGACCGGGCTCGAACTCCTCGACGATCGAGGGCAGGTGGTCGACCCCCTCGAGATACTCCACGACCACACCCTCCACCCGGAGGTCGTGACCCCAGACCTTCTCCACGAGCGCGGCGTCGTGCACGCCCTCCACGTAGATCCGGCTCTCCTTGGCCACCTGGGCCCGCAGGCCCTCCACCGCGATCGAGCCCGAGGCGCTCCGCCTCGGGCCCCGTGGCGCGGCTGCGGGCCGTACCAGCGTCACCACCTTGCCCTCCAGGAGGAACGCGGCGGGCTCCAGCGGGAACAGCCGCCGTCGCCCGAACCGGTCCTCCAGCGTGACGGCCTCCTTGTCGCAGGCCACCACGGCGCCGCAGAAGCCGCCGTCGGCGTCCTCCACGACCAGGTCGAGCTCTGCGGGGACCTGGGGGATCTTCCCCCTGAGGGGGCGCCGCCAGTCTTCCGCCAGCACGTCACGCTCGTACATCACCGACCGCCCACTCTCTCGTCAGGGATCAAGTGGACGGTAGCAAAAGCCGCGATCACCTGCCGTACGGTCCCGGCTGTCCCCACTGTCCCGCGGCGGCGGCGGCCTGGCGCTTGCGGGCGCCGCTCCGCTTCACCAGCACGACGATCGTCACGATGACGGCCAGCAGGAAGCCCAGGCCCGGCACCGCGAACAGGGCGACGGCCCCGCCGACCACCGAGTCGGCGGCGAGCTCCTTGCCGACGCCGAACTTGGCGCTCGCCCCCTCGGAGGTGGTGCAGGTGAGCGGGTAGTCGCCGGCCTTGTCCACCCCCACCCGCAGGGCCAGCTCCCAGATGACGCCGTCGGAGGTAACGGTCTGGTCCAGGCTCGGCTGCTGGAGCCTGACGGCCCCCGGATCGCCCTGGATCTGGCACTCGAACTTGGTGCCCGTCGCGGCGGAGACGTAGATGGCGGGCTTGTCCGCCGGGTCGAGCTTGACCGTCACGGTCTGGCCCGGTGCGAACGAGCTGGTGGGCGCGGCGTCGGTGATCGCGCTGAAGATGCCGCCGGCGAAGCCGGCGATACCGACGATCACGCTGAGCACGAAGACGAGCCAGGCACCGACGATCCAGCCGATGCCGGGCTTGACCTTCGTCTTCGGCGGCGGGCCCTGGGGTGCCCCGTAACCGGGAGGCGCGTATCCGTAGGGAGGGGCGCCCTGGGGCTGCTGGCCGTAGGGCTGCTGGGGGGCGCCGTAACCGGGGGCGCCGGAGTGGGCGCCCCCGGAGGGGGATACGAAATCGTTGGACATGTCGTAAATTGTGGGGCTTGCCGCTTGTATACCGATAGCAGTTGACTTGCTACCCGCTTGGCCCCATCATCCTGACGCCGTGTTATCGCACCCCGTGGGTTGGAGCCGTACACTTGGCACTCGGGAACACAGAGTGCCAGACCTGGCGTTTTACGTTCGGGCGCAGGCAGGGAGGTGAGCGCGTTGGTCGACGACCGCAAGCTGGCGGTGCTTCGCGCCATCGTCGAGGATTACGTGTCCACCAACGAGCCGGTGGGTTCCAAGGCTCTCGTCGAACGTCACAACCTCGGCGTCTCGTCGGCGACCATCCGCAACGACATGGCGGTGCTGGAGGAGCAGGGCTACATCGCCCAGCCCCACACCAGCGCCGGCCGGGTGCCCACCGACAAGGGCTACCGGCTGTTCGTCGACCGGCTCTCGCAGGTGAAGCCGTTGTCGAGCGCGGAGCGGAAGGCCATCGAGACCTTCCTCGCCGGCGCCGTGGACATCGACGACGTCGTGATGCGCACGGTGCGGCTGCTGGCGCAGCTCACCCGGCAGGTCGCCGTCGTGCAGTACCCCACGCTGACCAACTCCACGATCCGGCATGTCGAGCTGGTCCCGCTGAGCGAGCGCAGGCTGATGTTCGTGCTCATCACCAACACCGGGCGGGTCGAGCAGCGCGTGGTCGAGCTTCCCGACGTGGTCGACGAGACCCGCGTCGCCCACCTCCGCGCGACGCTCAACGCCTGCCTGGACGGGTGCGGGCTGGCCAGGGTCCCCGACATGGTCGCCGACCTGCCCGAACGGCTTCCGGTGGAGGACCGTCCGCTGGCGGCCACCGTCCTGTCGGTGCTGTTGGAGTCCCTCGTGGACCGGCATGATGAAAAGATCGTTTTCGCCGGGGCGGCCAACCTCGCGGGAGCCGACTTCACCGTCGGGCTCCGTGATGTGCTGGAGGCCCTGGAAGAGCAGGTGGTGCTCATGCGCCTGCTCGGTGAGACCTCCGATCTGTCGGCGCTGACGGTGCGGATCGGCTCTGAGAACCCCTACACCGGGCTCCAGGGCACGTCGCTCGTCGCCGCCGGATACGGTTCGGGGGACAAGCAACTGGCCCGGCTCGGTGTGCTGGGTCCGACGCGAATGGACTACCCGGTCACGATGGGCGCGGTGCGCGCGGTGGCACGCTACGTCAGCCAGATCCTGGCTGCATCCTAAGAGGTCAACTAAGTGGCTAAGAGCGACTACTACGGCACCCTCGGGGTGCGCCGTGACGCCAGTGCGGAAGAGATCAAGAAGGCCTACCGCCGTCTGGCGCGGGAGCTGCATCCCGACGTGAACCCCGACCCTGAGACTCAGGAGCGGTTCAAGGACATCACGCAGGCCTACGAGGTCCTGTCCGACCCCAACAAGCGCCAGATGTACGACATGGGCGCCGATCCGTTCGCCTCGGGCGCGGGTGCGGGCGCAGGAGGCTTCGGCGCGGGCTTCCCGTTCAGCGACATCATGGACGCCTTCTTCGGCGCGGCCGGCGGCGGCGGTGGCCGCGGTCCCAGGTCACGTGCCCGCCGGGGCCGCAACGCCACCATCCGGGTGGAGCTCGACCTGCGCGAGTCGGCCTTCGGCACCACCCGCGAGCTGGTCGTCGACACCGCCGTGCTCTGCGAGGTCTGCACGGGCTCCGGCGCCGCGGCCGGCACCCACCCCGACACCTGCGACATGTGCCACGGCCGGGGTGAGGTCTCCCAGGTCACCCGGTCCTTCCTCGGCCAGGTCATGACCTCCCGCCCCTGCCCCCAGTGCGGCGGGTTCGGCTCGATCATCCGCAACCCCTGCCAGGAGTGCTCCGGCGACGGCCGGGTCCGCACGCGGCGGACCATCAAGGTCCGCATCCCGGCCGGCGTGGAGGACGGCACCCACATCCAGCTCGCCGGCGAGGGTGAGATCGGCCCGGGCGGCGGCCCGCCCGGCGACCTGTTCCTGGAGATCGTCGAGCGCGCGCACGAGATCTTCGAGCGCCGGGGCGACGACCTGCACTGCACCGTGCAGATCCCGATGACCGCCGCCGCACTCGGCACCATCCTGACCATGGAGACGCTCGACGGCGCGGAGGAGCTCGACATCCGGCCGGGGACCCAGTCCGGGCAGACCATCCCCCTCTACGGCCGCGGCGTCCAGCGCCTCAACGAGACCGGCCGCGGCGACCTGCTGATCCACGTCAACGTGGAGACCCCCTCGCGCCTCGACCCGGCCCAGGAGGAGCTCATGCGCGAGCTCGCCAAGCTCCGCGGCGAGGAGCGCCCGCCCGGCAAGTTCGCCCCTGGCCAGCAGGGGTTCTTCTCCCGGCTGCGGGATGCGTTCAATGGCCGCTGACAGGGACGCCTCCCGGTCGCGCCGGCCCGCCCGCACCGGCCGATGACGGTCCCGGTCTTCCTGGCCGAGCCGGCCGACCTGGCCCGGGACGAGTTCACGTTCGGCGGTCCCGAGGGACGCCACGCGGCCGCCGTACGGCGGCTGCGGGCAGGGGAGCGGCTCGACCTGACCGACGGCGCGGGCACCGTGGCCGAGTGCGTGGTCCGGGACGCGGGCCGCGACTCGCTCCGCGTCGAGGTGCTGCGCCGCTACGAGGTGGCGGCTCCGCGGCCCCGCCTGGTCGTGGTGCAGGGGCTGCCCAAGGGCGACCGGGGCGAGCTGGCCGTGGAGATGATGACCGAGGCGGGGGTCGACGTGATCGTGCCCTGGGCCGCGGCCCGGTGCGTCACCCAGTGGAAGGGCGAGCGGGCGGTCAAGTCGCTGAATCGCTGGCGTTCCACGGCGAGGGAGGCCGGCAAGCAGTCCCGCCGCTTCCACCTGCCCGAGGTGACCGAGCCCGCCACCACGGCCGGGGTCGTCGCGCTGCTGTCGGCGGCCGCCCTGGGCGTCGTGCTGCACGAGGAGGCGGCCTCCCCGCTCTCCACCCTGGAGCTCCCCGGCGCCGGTGACATCGTCGTGGTGGTCGGCCCCGAGGGCGGGGTCGCCGATGAGGAGATCGGCGCGTTCCGCGAGGCGGGAGCGGTGCCGGCGCTGCTCGGGCCGACGGTGCTGCGCACCTCGACGGCCGGGGTCGCCGCGGCGGCGGTGCTTCAGACGCGCACCGGCCGCTGGTGACCCGCTAGCCGCCCGAGGAGACGGAGGTCGACGACTCCGTCGGCAGCGGGGCCGACTGGTCGTCGGTCGGCGGGCACTGCTCGACCGGGCACGGGTGCTCCGAGGGCGTGGTCGCCTCCGAGGGCTTCGGGGTCGGCGCCTGCGTCTCCCTGCACTCCTCGGGGAGCTCCTCGGGCTCGACCACCGTGCTGTCGGGGAGCGTCGTGGGGCAGGTGGGCGAGGGCGTGGACCTCGGGGTCGGCGTGGTCTTGGAAGTCGGCTTGGGCGTCGGCCTGGAGGTCGGCGTCGCGCTCCTGGAGTGGGTGGGCATCGGCGCGGGCGCCGTGGTGCCGGGCCCCGGCTTGGGCACGGCCGGAAGCCGGTTGTCGCCGTTCGAGGGGGCCCGCGAGGTGGCGGACAGGTCGGGCGAGGTCGACTGGGTGAAGTTGACGTCGCCCACCTGCCGGGTCACCTGCTCACGGAACTGCGGGACCACCATGACGATGGTGGCCGCCACCAGGACGGCTCCCGCGACTGAGGCTCCGGCGCGCCACCACATCAGCCCGCGGAGCCCTCGTCTTTCTACGCGGGCACGGATGATCTCCAGACCGTCCGGGGAGGGAACGACCGAGTTCGCCTCCGCACTGAGGACACGGCGGAGCAGCTCGCCGTACTCGTCGGGGGAGTCGGTCATGACAGTTGCTCCAGTGAGGTTCGTAGGGCGGCCATACCGCGAGCCGTGTGGCTCTTGACCGCGCCCTTGCTGATACCCATCGCATGGGCGATCTGCGCTTCCGACAGGTCTCCGTAGTAGCGCAGGACCAGTGCCTCCCGCTGGCGCGCGGGCAGGCCGCGAAGGGCCTCGATGACGGCGGACCGCTCGAACTCGCCGATCGCGCCGTTCTCGGCGCTCGGCGCGTCCGGCATGCCCTTGGGGGCGTACTTCTCCACGACCGCCCGGTGCCGAAGCACCGAGCGCGATCGGTTGACGACCGATTGACGCAAGTAGGCGAGTGCCTTGTCGGTGTCGCGCAGTCGGCGCCAGGCGCCATGAATGGCGACGAACGCGTCCTGTACGACTTCCTCCGCGGTTGCCATATCGCGGACGAGCAACACAGCGAGACGCACAAGCGACCGATAGTGCGCGCTGTACAGCGCGGTAACGGCCATGTCGGCATCCCACCCGACGGGCACCGCCCCGAGCGACCTGTCGGCCACGAGGGTCTCGGTGGTCACATCAGTGGGACGCTCGGCCTTCCCAGAGGGTTTACGCTCTTCCGGTTCATTAGGGGGCATGACCCAGTCGTGTCCTCGCCAGGCGGCCATATCGTGCGAATCGCAATGGTCTGTAGTTGTTGAAGTTTTGCATACCCACCTTATCTGCGTGGATCTTTCTTTGCTGACGATGGACCATCACCGATTGACAACGTCCGAGAGGGATAGGGTGCCTGCATGGTGAGCGAAGCCGACTGTCTGTTCTGCAAGATCGTGGCCGGGGAGATCCCCGCGAAGATCGTTCATGAGACCGATCGCACGCTGGCCTTCCGGGACGTCAACCCCCAGGCCCCCACCCACGTGCTGGTGGTCCCCAAGGACCACTATCCGGACGCGGCCGCGCTGGCCGCCGCCGACCACGGGCTCGCCGACGACGTCATCAAGGCGGCGCACGCGGTCGCCGAGCAGGAGGGCGTCGCGGCCTCGGGATACCGCCTGGTCTTCAACACCGGCGCCGGGGCGGGGCAGACCGTCTTCCACGTGCACGGACACGTGCTCGGAGGGCGCGGCCTGGCCTGGCCGCCCGGATGAAACCGGCAGGCGCGATCGTGTCGATCACGGATACGATGGCGTAGAAGTCCCACGCCGATAACTGGAGGCGAACAGGCCGAAAGGCCCGCCTATGTCCGAGACAAACGATTCCAGCAGAACCTCCCCACCGCGATCGAAGGGTCCCAGTCGGACCCAGGCAAAGGTGGTGATTCCGGACGATCATTCGATGGTCAGCCTGCTGGGCTCGCGCGACGAGCTGTTGCGGGTCATCGAAGGTGCCTTCCGCGCCGACATCCACGTCCGGGGCAACGAGATAACCATCACCGGCAGCCCGGAGGAGAGCAGCATCGTGGTGCGGCTCTTCGAGGAGCTGTCCGAGCTCGTCCAGGGAGGCGCGGAGCTCACGACGGACGCCGTGGAGCGCAGCATCGCGATGCTGCGGATGACCTCCGACCGGCCGGCCGAGGTGCTCTCCCTCGACATCATCTCCTCGCGGGGCCGGACGATCCGTCCGAAGACCGTCAACCAGAAGCGCTACGTCGACGCGATCGACAGGCACACCATCGTCTTCGGCATCGGTCCCGCCGGCACCGGCAAGACCTATCTCGCGATGGCCAAGGCCGTGAAGGCCCTTCAGGAGAAGAAGGTCAACCGGATCATCCTCACCCGCCCCGCGGTGGAGGCCGGCGAGCGGCTGGGCTTCCTGCCCGGCACCCTCTACGAGAAGATCGACCCCTACCTGCGCCCGCTCTACGACGCGCTGCACGACATGCTCGACCCCGACTCGATCCCCCGGCTGATGGCCGCGGGCACGATCGAGGTCGCTCCCCTCGCCTACATGCGCGGCCGTACGCTCAACGACGCCTACATCATCCTCGACGAGGCGCAGAACACCTCGCCCGAGCAGATGAAGATGTTCCTGACGCGGCTGGGCTTCAATTCGAAGATCGTCGTCACCGGTGACGTCACCCAGGTCGACCTGCCGGGTGGCACGCTGAGCGGCCTGAGGGTGGTGCAGGGGATCCTCGACGGCATCCCCGACATCCACTTCAGCCGGCTGACCAGTGCCGACGTGGTGCGGCACAAGCTCGTGAGCGACATCGTGGACGCCTACGGGCGCTATGACGAGACGCAGCGGCAGAGCACACCACAGGCGATCAAGGGCGTGGTCAAGCGCCCTCGGGAGACAAGATGAGTACGAGCGAGCCGGATGGCGCGCGAGGAGCGGTGAGCGACCGATGAGCATCGAGGTCAACAACGAGTCCGGCGTCGAGGTCGACGAAGGACTCATCGTCTCGCTGGCCGGGCACGTGCTGGAGCGGATGGACATCAACCCGCTCGCCGAGCTGTCCATCCTGATCGTGGACGAAGAGGCCATGGCGGTGCTGCACGAGCAGTGGATGGGGGAGCCCGGCCCGACGGACGTGCTCTCCTTCCCGATGGACGAGCTGCGTCCCGGTCCGGGCTCCGGAGCCCGGCAGGAGGGCGACGCCCCCACCGACCCCGCGCTCCTCGGCGACGTGGTCCTCTGCCCGCAGGTGGCCGCCAAGCAGGCGGCCGAGGCCGGGCACAGCACCGAGGCGGAGCTGGAGCTGCTGTGCACGCACGGCATCCTGCACCTGCTCGGTTACGACCACGCCGAGCCCGAGGAGCACAAGGAGATGTTCGGCCTGCAGGGCGAGCTTCTGGAATCGTGGCGGGAGGTGCGCCCCCAGCGGTGAACCTTGCCAACGGGTGGTTGTTCTCGGCCGTCCTCCTCGTCGTGGTCGGCGGCCTGATAGCCAGTGCGGAGACGGCTCTGGCCCGCATCTCACGGGTGCGCGCGGAGGAGTTCGTCCGTGACGGGCGCCGGGGCGCCGTGCGCCTGCAGGCGATCGTCGCCGATCCGCCGCGCTACCTCAACCTGCTGCTCCTGCTCCGGCTGAGCTGCGAGCTGATCGCCACGGTGATCGCCACGCTGCTCTTCATCGACTGGCTCGGCGACCAGGGCTGGGCCTACGCGGCCGCGGCCGCGGTCATGATCGTGATCAGTTACGTGATCGTCGGAGTCTCCCCGCGCACGCTGGGCCGCCAGCACGCGGAGCCGATCGCGCTCGCCAGCGCCCCTCTCGTGTACGGACTGACCCGGATCTTCGGGCCGCTCCCCAAACTGCTCATCCTGCTGGGCAACGCCGTGACGCCGGGCAAGGGCTTCAGGGAGGGGCCCTTCACCTCCGAAGCCGAGCTGCGCGACCTGGTCGACCTGGCGGAGGAGCGCAGGGTCATCGAGCCGGACGAGCGGGAGATGATCCACTCGGTCTTCGAGCTCGGCGACACCCTGGTCCGCGAGGTCATGGTGCCCCGCACCGACATGGTGTTCATCGAGCGCGGCAAGACGTTGAACCAGGCCCTGTCACTCGCCCTGCGCAGCGGGTTCTCCCGGATCCCCGTGGTCGGCGAGAACGAGGACGACGTCATCGGCATCGCCTACCTCAAGGACGTCGTGCGCCGGGTGCAGGAGACCGGTGACGGCGGCCGTGCCGAGCAGATCGAGACGATCATGCGTCCGGCCACCTACGTGCCGGAGAGCAAGCCCATCGACCAGCTCCTGCGCGAGATGCAGGCCCGCCAGATCCACCAGGCCATCGTCATCGACGAGTACGGCGGGACGGCCGGCCTGGTCACCATCGAGGACGTCCTCGAGGAGATCGTGGGGGAGATCACCGACGAGTACGACCAGGAGGTTCCCCGGGTGGAGCCGCTGGAGGACGGGTCGGTCCGGGTGACGGCCAGGCTCCCGGTGGGCGACCTGGCGGACCTGTTCGACATCGAGCTCGAGGTGGAGGATGTCGAGACCGTCGGCGGCCTGCTGGCCCACGCGCTGGGCCGGGTGCCGATCGCCGGGTCCGAAGCCGTGGTGGAGGGGCTCAGCCTGACGGCGGAGAGCCTCGCCGGGCGCCGCAACCGGATCGGCACGGTTCTCGTCAGGCGGACCGCCCAGCCCGAGCCCGACTCGGTCGGGGCCTCCGCGGAACATGACTAAAAGAAGAATCTGAAGCGGGCGATATCCACCCAAGTGGTCCGCAAGTAATCTGCAAGCCGCGTCCGCCATTCTCATCTCACGGCACCCGGTCGCGCGGGAGCCGGTGGAGATCTTCCCCGTGCCGGGAGGGGTTCGCGGCACAGGGAGCGGCTCCACGGGGGGAAGAGCGCGGATACGGCTTCCAGCTGGTTCTGCGTTGCTCGCTTAAGGGTGTTCTCAGCCGCATAATGCGGTTGAGGACACCCTTAGGCGTTTCTCGATGATTGCCGCTTTTGCCGAATGGGAAGAAAGCGGATCGGCGGGGACATGACTCCTCGCACGTGACATCGGGGGAACAGTCATGACGCGGGGGATTCGAACTGCCGTGGCGGCCGGCGTCTGCGCCGTCCTCGCCGGGGCCTTGGCGGCGTGCGGTGCCGGGACGGGCCACACGGTGAAGAACGCCGGCTCGGAGCTGGAACGGCTGCGCGGGGTGTTACCGAAGGCGCAGGAGTTACCCGACGGGTTCTCCGCATGGCGAGGGGACGGGTGGAAGCCCCCTTTCCGCCCGGCCGACCGTGACTGCCGGCTCGTCCTCGACATGGCGGGAGGCGGCTCGCCCGAGCCGGCGCCGGGAGCCCGGGTGGACGCGACCTACCCGGGCGACGAGCTGGGAGAGCTGGCCGGGATCGGTCTGGCCTCCTACACCGGTGACGACGCCGAGCGGCAGTTCGCCGAGCTGACCCAGGCGCTGGAGGGCTGCCCGGTCGCCAGGAGCCGCATGCCGGGCAGGCGCACCTCCCTGAGGGTGTCCAGCCTGAAGCTGGACGCCGTCGGCGACGACGTGCAGGCCAAGCGGCTGCGCGGCCGGCTGAACGGCTATCCCTACGAGATGCACATGGTCTTCGCCCGTATCGGCGGCACCCTGATCTCGCTGGTGCACACCGGGATCGCCGACGTCGACGTCAGGCGGACCCAGCAGCTCGCCCAGTTCCTCGTCGACCGGGCGGCCGTCTGAGGGGTCGCCGGGCCGTCCCACCGCCGGCCGCGCACCATCGCCGGCGCCGTACCGCCGCCGGCTGAGGACGGCGCCGCCGCCGGTCGCACCGCCGCCGGAGCCGTACCGTCGCCGGCCGTACCGCCGCCGGCTAAGGGCGGTGCGGGAGGATGCGCAGCTCGCCCTCGGGGGCGAGGGCGGTGATCCGCCGCGAGGCCTCCTGGTCCCGGCGGACCTTGACGACGCTCCTCCCGGCGCGGGCGTCCACCCTGTAGCCGTCGCCGTCCGGCACGGTGACCTCGACGTCACCGCCCTCCCCGGCGACCGCCCTGACGTCCTCGGGGGCGCGCCGGAAGCCCAGCACGGCGTCGCCCCTGCCGACCTCGACGTCGACCACGGCGGACCGCAGGCCGGTCCCGGTCACCTTTCCCGACCCGGCCCGCGCCCGCAGCGCTCCCCCCGCGTCGGCCACGGTCACCTCGCCCGATCCGGTGGACAGCCGTAGATCGCCCTGAACGCCGCGGGCGGACACGCTCCCGAAGTGGGTCGAGGCCTCGACGTCGGTGGCGGGGGGCAGGGTCAGGGTGTACTCGGCGCGGCAGGGAGATTCGCGGGGCCGCACCTTCTCCGGGCAGCCAACGGTGAGCTGCAGCGTCCTTCCGTTCCACATCTCGGACATGCTGGGCTTGCCCCCGGAGAAGCCGGGGGCGCCCTCGAACCAGATGATCTCCCGCTTCATGGAGATCTGTCCGGCCTTGCCGGGAACGATCGAGATGTTGACCCGCCCGCTGGTGCGCAGCACCAGCTCCGGCGAGGTGAACGTGTATTCGCGGACGGAGCTCTCCGACAGCGTCGCGGGACGGAGGAGGGAGGTGTCGTAGCGGTCGCCGGTCGCCTGTGTCCGGCTCACCTCGGACCATCCGGCCAGCGCTATGCCCGACACGGTCAGCGCGGTCAGCGCTCCGCCCACTGCGATCCAGGCGATCCGGACACTGCTTCGCATCGGCATCTCTCTCTTCAGACCTTCAGGAATCGCAGTACGGCGAGCACCCGGCGGTGGTCCTTGTCCGCGCCGGACAGGCCGAGCTTGGTGAAGATGTTGTTGATGTGCTTGCCGACGGCGCCCTCGCTGACCACCAGGGCCTCGGCGATCCCGGCGTTGGACCGGCCCTCCGCGATCAGCGCCAGCACCTCGTACTCCCTGCGGGTCAGCAGGTCCAGCGGGTCGCTGTGCCTGCGGAGCAGGAGCTGGGCGACCACCTCCGGGTCCAGGGCCGTGCCGCCGGAGGCGACCCGGCGCAGGGCGTCCAGGAACTCGGCGACGTCGGCCACCCGGTCCTTCAGCAGGTATCCGATGCCGCTGGTCTCGGTGGACAGCAGCTGGGTGGCGTAGCGCTCCTCGACGTACTGCGAGAGCACGAGGATCGCGAGGCCCGGTCGCTGCCGGCGGAGCACGAGCGCCGCGCGCAGGCCCTCGTCGGTGTGCGAGGGCGGCATCCGCACGTCGGTGACGACCAGGTCGGGGCCGTGCTCGTCCACGGCGCGAAGCAACCCCTCGGCGTCGGCCACCGCCGCCACGACCTCCATGCCCGCCGAGCCGAGCATCCAGACGAGCCCCTCTCTGAGCAGGACGGAGTCCTCGGCGAGCACTACTCGCATGGCAGCTCCACTCTGATCGTCGTCGGACCGCCCGGCGGGCTGTCGACGTCCAGTGTCCCGTCCACCGAGCCGGCCCGCTGGGCCAGGCCGCGCAGTCCCGTCCCCCCGCCGAGACGGGCGCCGCCCCGGCCGTCGTCGGTGATGACCAGGCGGAGCCTGCCGTCGGCGCGCCGGACGGTGACCTCGGCACCCGACGCCCGGGCGTGCTTGGAGACGTTGGTCAGCGCCTCCGACACCACGAAGAACGCGATCGCCTCGATCGTCGGCGACGCCCGCTCCGGCACGTCGACGCGGAGCCGTACGGGGAACGGGGCCCGTGCGGCGATGCCGGACAGCGCGGCGTCCAGGCCCTGGTCGTTGAGCACGGCCGGGTGGAGGCCGCGCACGAGGTCGCGCAGCTCCTTCAGGGCCTGCTTGGCCTCTTCGTGGGCCCGCACGATGGCCTGCCGCGCGGGCTCGGGCACGTCGGTCAGCGTGGCCCGGGCCATCCCCAGGTTCATCGCGAGCGAGACCAGCCGCTGCTGGGCGCCGTCGTGCAGATCCCGTTCGAGGCGCCGGCGCTCGGCGTCGGCGGCGTCGACCACCTCGGCGCGGCTCTCCTGCAGGGTCTCCACCCGCTGGACCAGCCGGTCACTGAGGCTGGGACCGAGCAGGGCCTCGGCGGCGATCACGTCCAGCGCGGTGACGCCGCGGGCGACCCACGGACCGGCGACGAGCAGGACCGCCGCGAGGAGGGCGGAGACCGCGATGATCGTGCTCTCCTCCAGAACCCAGCCCTGGACGGCGAATTCGACCGCGATCAGGCTCCCCGCCCAGGCCCCGATCACCATGAGGAACCCGATCCCGTTGATCACCGGTGACAGCAGGTGGTAGGCGAGCTGACGCCAGGTGCTCCTCGTCCGCGCCTCCCGGAGCAGCAGCTTCAGCGGGTTCCGCTCCCGGGGGCGCCGCGGCGACGGGGGGATGTCCACGTTCAGGAAGGCGAGGAAGCGGGCCCGCTGCAACCGTGTGAACAGCGGCACGGACCGGAAGAGCAGCAGCAGCGCGATCAGCGGGACCACCACGGTCCAGACCAGCAGGACCGACGCCGCGGTCAGGACCGAAATCACCGCCAGGGCCAGCAGGGAGATCGGAAGGCCCGTCACCACGTGCGAGGTCCGGAGCCAGGTCGGTGCCGACCAGTGGGCGCGGATCCGGTCCCAGGGGGTGGTCAGTCGGGGCGTGGTCATGTGATCAACGTAAGGATCACGACCGCGCGGCGACATGGGCGGAGTATCCCGAAAAAAGGTGGGGCAGGCTCCACCGCCGTCGCGCGGCTCAGGGGCGCGACATGGCGGACGGCGGGCAGGTCGGTTGGGACCGGACGCCGCGCGCTGACTACCCTGGCGCTGTGAGTGACGCGACCCTCGACCCCGAGGACAACAAGATCATCGTCCTGGCCCGCTCCGCGCGGGCCCGCAACGGCGCCGCCGAGGGGGCCGCCGTGCGCGACGAGACCGGCCGGACCTACTCGGCGACCAACGTGGCCCTGCCGTCACTGACGCTCTCGGCGCTGCAGGTCGCCGTGGCGATGGCGGTCTCCAGCGGCGCCGAGTCCCTGGAGGCGGCCGCACTGGTCACCGCGGGTGACGGCCCGGCCGACGCGGACGCGCGGGCGGTCCGCGAAATGGGCGGCAAGACGCTGCTCGTGGCCGCCCCCGACGGCACCGTGCGTCAGAGCTGAGGCCGACATCGGCGACAATGGTTGACGTGAGTTCCTCAGCTGCTGATTTCCACGCCGGCTTCGCCTGCTTCGTCGGCCGGCCCAACGTCGGCAAATCCACGCTGATGAACGCGTTGGTCGGCACGAAGGTGGCGATCACCTCCTCCAAGCCCCAGACCACTCGCCGGGTCATCCGTGGCATCGTGCACCGCCCGGACGCCCAGCTCATCATCGTGGACACGCCGGGGCTGCACCGGCCCCGCACCCTGCTGGGCGAGCGGCTGGACAGCCTGGTGCTGTCCACGCTCACCGAGGTCGACGTGATCGGGTTCTGCGTGCCCGCCAACGAGCCCATCGGCAAGGGTGACCGGTTCATCGCCGAGAAGCTGGCCGCGATCAGGAAGACGCCGGTCGTCGCCGTCGTGACCAAGTGTGACCTGGCGACCCGTGAGCAGATCGCCGCGCAGCTGCTCGCGCTCTCCCAGCTCGCGGAGTTCGCCGAGATCGTCCCGGTCTCGGCCCAGTCGGGGGAGCAGCTCGACGTGCTGGCCGGCGTGCTCATCGACCGGCTCCCCGCGAGCCCGCCGCTGTATGAGGGCGGCCGGCTCACCGACGAGCCCGAGCAGGTGCTGGTGGGCGAGCTGATCCGCGAGGCGGCGCTGGAGGGCGTCCGGGACGAGCTGCCGCACTCGATCGCGGTGGTCGTCGACGAGATGCTGCCCCGGCAGGGCCGCGACGACCTGCTCGACATCTACGCGCACATGTTCGTCGAGCGTCCGTCCCAGAAGGCCATCGTGATCGGGCACAAGGGCAGCCGGCTCAAGGATGTCGGCAGCCGGGCCCGCCAGCAGATCGAGGCGCTGCTCGGCACCCGCGTCTACCTCGACCTGCGGATCAGCGTCGCCAAGGACTGGCAGCGCGACCCCAAGCAGCTACGCCGGCTGGGCTTCTACGACTGATCCCGGACCCGCACGGCCCCGGCTCGTGACGGCGGCAGGTGTGACTCGCCGTGCCGCCGCCGTGTTCGGGGTATGGACCTCACGGGGAACGACTACAGCGCGGGGGCCGCCATGACCGACTACACCACCTACACCCTGTGGATCGTCGAAGGGGACGCCGGGCAGGACTCCGCCGGAAAGGACCTCTTCTCGCCGGACAGCCCGATCGACTACAGCGACCTGAACCCCGCGGCCCTGTTGTGGCTGACGGAGCACGGTTACGAGGACCCGGGCAGGCGGGTCGTGGTGACCCCGGCGGGCGAGGTCCCGAAGGGAGCCGTCATCGCCTCCTACGACGTGGCACTCTGAGCTGACCGCGACGGATGCTCCGGGCGTCCGTATCGAACAGCACTGAATATGCGTAATCGCCGGTCAAATCTCTCATCATGTCCGAAGTGATGTCCAGGTGATCAGCGGACCCGGGGGGCCCGCAGCTCAGGGGCGCGCCTCGAAGGAGTTGAAGCTGACGTCCACGCCGGAGCCGCCGTCCCGGGCGTGGGCGAACATGCCGATGGAGCCGGAGGCGAACGGCTGCTTCCTGTCGAGCCGGGAGAGGACCTTCCTGCCGTTGACGCTCAGGCTCAGCCTGGTCCCCGTCGCACCGCTGCGGCAGGCCGCCTGCAGGACGATGAGCCGGGCGGGGCGCAGCCCGGGGACCGGGACGTGTTTCACCGAGGCGGGCGCTTCGCCGCTCTTGACGATGGAGGCGTCGCCGCTGCTGGTGATCGAGAACTCGTAGCGCCTGGCCCCCTCGTCCAGACCCCGGCAGAAGACGCCGAAGTCGCCCTTGCCGCGCAGCACCCGGACCTTCGCGGTGATGGTCGTGTTCTTCACCGGAGCGGTCAGGGGAGCGATGACCGGGAGGTAGGCGTCGGCCCCGGCGGTGATCCGGTAGGCGCCCCTGGACGCCTGGTGCCTGCCCTTGCCCGACGCCGCCGCGGTCCAGCCGCGACCCGCGCCGCTGAAGTCGTCCCGGAAGGGCAGGGTCCGTGCCGGCGCGGGCTCGGTGGTGGGCTCCGCGGAGGACGGCGACGAGGTCGCACTCGGGGAGGGGGAGAGCGTGGCCGCGGGCTCCGTCGCCGGGCCCGGCAGGGGCTGGGCGGTGTCGCCCGCCGCGGTGGCCTGCTGGGCCGCGGGCGCGCGACCGGCGGTGTCCTCCCCTGCGGGCATGAAGAAGGCGATGCCGGCGATGACCAGCGAGATCGCCACCCCCGCGAGGATGGGAACGGCGATCGACCGGCCCCACCGGGCCGAGGGGACGGGGTCGTCCGCCCCGCCCGCGGGGGCCGGGCCCGGAGGCGGTGGCCAGACCGCGGCGGGCAGGTCCGCCGGCCGTACGGGATGCGGGTCCGCCTCACCGGCCGGCCGTACGGGATGCGGGTCCGCCTCACCGGGAGCCGGGGAGGGCGGGTTGAGGGGGAGGGCGGGGACGTTCGGCGGTTGCGGGGCGGGCGGGGCCTGCGCGGTGAGAGCCGAGTTCGGCGGTTGCGGGGCCGGCGCGGTGGGTGGCTGGGCGAGGGAGGTGGCCGGGTCGGTGGCGCCGGTCAGGGTCCTGAGGATGTCCTGCACGCTGGGGCGGCTGCCCGGATCCTCGGCGAGAGCGCGGCCGGCGAGGTCGCGGAGCGCGCCGTGCAGGCCGGTCAGGTCGGGGAAGGCGTGACCGGCGGGACGGTCCGCGCCGCCGGTGGACGGGCCCCGCCCGGTCGCCGCGTAGAGGACGACCCCGCCCCAGGCGAACACGTCCGACGCCGTGCCGCCCCCCTCGCCCCGCGCCTGTTCCGGCGCCGTGCAGGAGGATGCGCCCTCCTCAGCGCGGTCGGAGGGGCCGGCGGGACGGGCCACGCCGAAGCCGGTCACCCGGGGGCCGAGCGGGCCGAGCAGGACGGCGGACGGCTTCAGATCCAGGTGCACGACGCCGGCGGCGTGGATGGCCTGCAGGGCGACGGCGGTGGACACGGCCAGGGCGTCCAGGCCCGATCCGGTGAGGGGGCCGTGGCTCTCCACCCGCCGGCGCAGGTCCTGTCCCTCGACGTACTCGGTGACCAGGTAGGCCCGGTCACCGTCGAGCCCGGCCTCCAGCACCGGGACGGTGCAGGACCGGGCGACCCGGGACGCGGCCTCCGCCTCCTGCCGGAACCGCTGCAGGAGAGCGGGGTCGGCGGTCAGACGGGGGTGGAGGACCTTGACGGCGACCTGGCGGCCCTCGGGGTCGCGGGCGAGGAAGACCTCGCCCGTCCCGCCCTGCCCGAGCCTTCTCACCACGCGGTACGGCCCAATGACGGTGTTCATCGTCCCCCGCTTCCCGAGATCTGATAGAGGATCTTAAGGGGTGTTTCGGGCATCTCATCGGTAAGTCGTTTGATCTCGTCTTGGTGAAGGGACGCCCGGCCCCGGGGGCCACGGCATAGCCTGCCGGACATACAGGGAGTCCGGAGGCGTCATGACCGAAGAACCCGCGGACTCGGGCGCGCGGGCGGAGGACCCGCCGTCCCCTTCCGGGGAGCACGAGCCGTGGTCCGGCCCGGAGCCGGAGCCCGGCTCCCCGCCCGCGCCCGATTCCCCGCCCGCGTCCGGCCGGTCGCGACGGGTGAGACGGTTCAGGCTCGCGGCGTGGGTCGCGCTGGTCCTGGCCGCGATCGTGGTCGGGGCCTCCATCATGTGGGTGAACGGCCCGCCCACCGAGGCCGAGCTGCGGGAGAAGGCCGGACTGTTCAACAAGGACAGGCTCCGGATCGGCGTGAAGACCGACACCCCCGGCATCGCGTTCCAGGAGCAGACCGGCAGGCGGGCCTTCAAGGGGTTCGACATCCAGGTCGCCTACCTGATCGCCGCGGACCTGGGCTACCGGCCGGACAAGGTGGACTTCCTGGGCATCGAGACCGAGGACAGGGCGCGCATGCAGGCCCTGGACGCCAACGGCCGGTTCGTCGGGGTCGACCTCGTGGTCGCCACCTTCAGCGTGACACGTGCCCGGCAGGAGGACCCCTCGGTGGGCTTCTCCACGCCCTACCTCTACACCGAGCAGTCCGTGGTGACCCGGTCCGACTACCCCGGAAAGATCACTTCCCTGGGGCAGCTCGAAGGCAAGAAGGTCTGCACGCTCGGCACCTCGACCTCCGAGACGGAGCTGGCCAGGGCGACGAGGGCCACCGTCACCGCCAAGAACCTGATCAGCGACTGCGCGACGGGCCTGAAGGACGGCGATTTCGACGCGATGACCACCGACGCGGCCATCCTGGCAGGGTTCGTCGCGGAGTCCGGCGGGGCGTTCCGCCATCACGACATCGCGCTGGAGAAGACCGAGATGTGGGCGGTCAACGCCGGTTCCAACGAGGCGCTGCGGACCCTGGTCGACCTAGCCCTCTACCGCTCCTACGCCGACCCCCAGGACCAGAGGTGGGAGCAGGCCTACCAGGCCTACATCGACCCGCTGCTGCCGGCCAGCCCCAACGTGAACGTGGCCCAGGCGGAGCAGCCCTGCGCGCTCCCTCCGCCGGTGCGCAGATGGCCGTGGGAGCGGACCCTCCCCGTCCAGGACTGCCCGTCCCGTTGAAAGGCGCCGGGCGGGTCAAGGACGCGCCGAGGGACCAGGAGTGGCTGCTCGCGCTGCTTCCGGTGTTCCCCCTCGTCCTGCTGGTCATGCGGCTGTGGTACGCCAGCCGGCAGGACACCCAGACGCTGCTCCTCCTGCTGCAGAACATCAGCCCGCTGGGCCTGCTGAGCTCCGTCCTGCTGACGACCGTCTGGGTCCTGCCCGCCCTCATCCTGGGCGGCCGGGTGCTCGGCACCCTGTACTGGATCAGCACGGGCCGTTCCTCCTGGCTGGTGCGCACCGCCGAACGGCTGCCCGGCTGGGTGGTCGGCCTGGCCGTGGTGGTGGGCGTGTGCGCCTGGCAGCTGCGGTTCCTGCCGACGCTGGCGATGCTGTCGCTGGCCGTGGCGGGCCTGGCGGTGCGGGACCGGTTCCCCCACCACGAGGGGCTGCGGGGCATCGTCTGCTACGCGCTGCCCGTGATGGTCGCGGTGATCTCCTACATCGTGTTCTGGCCGGCCATCGGGGCGGCGTTCGCCGCGCGAGACCTGGCGACCTCGCTTCTGCTCACGCTCCCGCCGGGGCTGGCGGTCCTGCTGACCGGCCCGGTTCCCCGGGCGCCCGCCCGGGCGCTCACCCACGGCATCGCGGTCGCGATGGCGGTGTTCACGCCGTTCCTCGTGGGCGTGGTCGTGATGAAGGCGCCGATCCTCCCGCTGATGGCGTTGCAGCTGAGCGAGAAGGAGACACCGCGGGTGCTCGTGGGCCACCTGGTCGTCAGCGACGACGAGATGTCCACCGTCCTGGGGCGCGAGGGCGTCGTGAGCTTCGTCCAGAACGACCGGATCCAGTCCAAGGTGCTCTGCCCGGACCCCGGCGAGGTGCCCAGGACCTGGGTGAACCTGCACGGCTGGTACGTCGAGCAGAGCGTGGTCTCCTGGCTCGCCCCGGCCCCACCGGCGGCCCCGGTCGACCCGCGCTGCCAGGGCCGTCCCAAGGACTAGGGGCCCGCTCCCCGGGTGGGCGCCCCCGCCCGGTCACGCGCCGTCGACCGCCGTGAGGATCTTGTCGAAGGCCGGGGTGAGCTTGGCGGCGGTGGCCCTGTCGGCGTTGACCAGGTAGACGTTCACCAGCCGGTCCGTGCCGCCGACCAGGCCCTCCACGATCGTGCCGTTGCGCTTGCAGAGCACCGAGCCGTCGCCGGCGGCCGCGTCGAGGAGCTTGCCGCCGAACTCGCCGCAGTTACCCTCGAACTCCTTGCGCACCTTCGCGGCACCGTCACCCGTCACCACGTCGACGCGTAGCGCCAGCGGGTCCGAGGCCTCCTGAGGCGCGTCCGCGGCGGTATAGATGCACGCCGTCGCTCTGACCGACTCCATGGTCTCCAGCGGGTGGTCCTCGCGCTTCTCCCGCAGTTCCCAGGTCAGTGCCGTGGCTTCGGACAGGGCCGCGACGGTGAGCGGGCAGCCGCCGACGTCCTCGGCCCGCGTGCCGCCGTCCGCTCCACCCTCCATGGCGGCAGGCCCGGCCTGCGAGCCGCAACCGGTCAGGAGCGCGCCGGCGACGGCGATGGCGAGAACGTGGGTGCGTTTCATGGTGGGGCCTCCTGTTGGTTGCCCCATTGGTACGGCCGAGCACTTGCAGCCCGCTCGACCGGCGCTTGCCGCCGGCCTGCCCGTGGACGTCCACGCCCGTGACGGGCCGGCGGACAGGATCACCCCGCGGCCGCGCGGCTCCGGGAAACCTCCGGCGAGTCCGGGCGAGACGGGCGATCTACCGGTGGCGGATCCCGTTACTGACGGTAGTCCTCGACCTCGTCGATCGGGCGCGGCGCCGCGGAGTCGGGGTCCTCCCCGAACTCGCGACGCGCCCGGCGCTGCCTGAGCAGGTCCCAGGCCTGGTCGAGAGCCTCCTCAAGCTGATTGATCCGGTTGTTCTCCTCGTGCGAGGAGATCGAACCGGAGGCCAGCCGCTGCCGGAGACCGTGCTCCTCGGCGATGAGCTCGTGGATGTGGGTGAGGATGTCGTCGTCCTTCATTGCATTCCCCCTGTCTGGGCCCCTTTCGGGACTGTATCCGATCAGCGGGCGGCCGCTCCGCCGGAGGACGCGCGGGCCGGAGTGGCGTGAAGATCTCACAATGTGGGCTCGTGTCCCAGGTATTTGCAGTCGTCTGCTAGCGTGCTATGCATGCTGCGCGGTCTGCTTCTTAGCTGCCGCGACGAGGGCCTGTAGAAGGCCGGCTCCCTCGTCGCGGAGCGAGCCATGCGCGTCGGCCACGATTGTCTTTCCAGTCGAGGAGCCTTTGCATGTATCCGCAGCAGCAGCCCAGCCCCATGCCGTTCAAGCGCTATGAGTCCTACGCCCCGGTCCGGCTCGACGACCGCACCTGGCCCGGCAAGGTCATCGACCGGGCCCCCCGGTGGTGCGCGGTGGACCTGCGTGACGGCAACCAGGCGCTGATCGACCCGATGGACTCCCACCGCAAGCTCAAGATGTTCGAGCTGCTGGTGAAGATGGGCTACAAGGAGATCGAGGTAGGTTTCCCGGCCGCGTCGCAGACCGACTTCGACTTCGTCCGGCAGATCATCGAAGAGGGTCTGGTCCCCGACGACGTGGTGATCCAGGTCCTGACCCAGGCCCGGCCCGAGCTGATCGAGCGGACCTTCGAGTCCATCCAGGGCGCGGCGACGGCCATCGTCCACCTGTACAACTCCACCTCCACGCTGCAGCGCCGGGTCGTCTTCGGCCAGGACCGCGAGGGCATCACCGCCATCGCCGTCGAGGGCGCCAAGCTCTGCAAGAAGCTGGCCGACGCCTCCGACGTGGACGTCTACTTCCAGTACTCGCCGGAGTCCTTCACCGGGACCGAGCTGGAGTACGCCGTGGAGGTCTGCGACGCCGTCAACGAGGTCTGGCAGCCCACCCCGGACCGCAAGGTCATCGTCAACCTGCCCGCCACCGTCGAGATGGCCACGCCGAACATCTACGCCGACCAGATCGAGTGGATGCACCGCAACCTGGCCTACCGCGACTCGATCATCCTCTCCCTGCACCCGCACAACGACCGGGGCACCGCCGTGGCCGCCGCCGAGCTGGGCTACATGGCCGGGGCCGACCGCATCGAGGGCTGCCTGTTCGGCAACGGCGAGCGCACCGGCAACGTGTGCCTGGTCACGCTGGGCATGAACCTGTTCTCGCAGGGCGTCGACCCGGAGATCGACCTGTCCGACATCGACGAGGTCCGCCGGGTCACCGAATACTGCAACCAGCTGCCCGTCCACCCGCGTCACCCGTGGGGCGGCGAGCTGGTCTACACCGCCTTCTCCGGCTCCCACCAGGACGCGATCAAGAAGGGCTTCGAGCACCTGGAGCGCGACGCGGCCGCCGCGGGCGTCCCGGTGGAGGAGTTCACCTGGGCGGTGCCGTACCTGCCGATCGACCCCAAGGACATCGGCCGCACCTACGAGGCGGTCATCCGGGTCAACAGCCAGTCCGGCAAGGGCGGGGTCGCCTACATCATGAAGGCCGACCACCAGCTCGACCTGCCGCGCCGCCTGCAGATCGAGTTCTCCCGCGTCGTCCAGGCCCGTACCGACACCCTCGGCGGCGAGGTGAACCCGGCCCAGATGTTCGAGGTCTTCACCGACGAATACCTGCCGAACCCGGTCAGCCCGTGGGGCCGCCTGGGCCTGCTGGCCCACCGGACCGTCTCCAGGGGCGACGAGAAGGACGCCATCAGCGTCGACCTGCGCGTCGACGGGGAGATCCGCGAGATCGAAGGCGTCGGCAACGGCCCCATCTCCGCCTTCTGCGACGCGCTGGCCGGGATCGGCATCCAGGTCCGCGTCCTGGACTACGCCGAGCACGCGATGAGCGCGGGCACCGATGCCAAGGCCGCCTCCTACATCGAGTGCGAGATCGGCGGCGAGGCCCTCTGGGGCGTCGGCGTCGACGCCAACACCACCACCGCCTCCCTGAAGGCGATCATCTCCGCCGTCAACCGCGCCACCCGCTAGGTACGGCCCGCGCGGTTCCCGGCACGACCTGCCGGGGCGACGCGCCCGACAAGCGCCCACAAGGCCTCACGTCGTCCATTCGACCGCGCCCTCCGCGTGACCCGCGGACGCGCGGTCGAGTCATGTCCGCATCCTGGTCGCCGCGTCCCCGGGCGTCGGAAGGACCCGGCTCCGGGGGCTTGACCTTCAAGTCGGATGAACCCCGACAATCACCTCCATGGACGGCAACACACCACAATTGCTGAGCATCAGCGCCTTCGCGCGTCGCGTGGGCCTCGCGCCGAGCGCTCTGCGCTTCTACGACGACTGCGGTGTCCTGCCGCCGGCGCACGTCGACGGCACGAGCGGCTACCGCTTCTACCGGCCCGCACAGGAGAAGCGCGCCATCCTCCTGCGCGAACTGCGGGAGGCCGATGTGCCGCTGCCCGACGTCGCGGTGGTCCTCGACGGCCCGCGGGAACAGGCCCAGCGGGTGCTGCACGGGCATCTGCGCAGGATGCTCGACAGGACCGAGAGAGGGCGCTCGGCGATCGAGGAGATCCTGCGGTCCCTCACGGTGACCGGTACCCGCGCCGAGGCGCGGGTCGGGGGCGCGGAGCTGGCGAGCGCCATCCGCCAGGTCGTGCCGGCCACGGCCTCGGACGAGGACTTCCCCGCGCTCGGCTGTGTCCTGGTCGAGCTCGGTGACGGCGAGGTCCGGCTGGTGGCCACCGACCGCTACCGCCTGTCGATCCGCGTCCTGCACCCGGCGGCCATGCACGGGGATCCCCGCCGGATCCTGGTCAGGGCCGCGGACCTGGTGGAGATCGGGCCGTGGGCCGCGCGGAACGCCGAGGTCACCGTCGAGGTCGACGGGGAAGCAGCCCGGCTGCGGGGCGCCGGGGAGTGCCGCGTCCTGACGCTCTTCGAGGACCGCTTCCCGTCCTACCGCGAGGCCCTGGCAGCCCTCGGCCCGCCCGAATGCCGGATGATCGTCGACCGCCTCGCGTTCCGGGACGCCCTTTTCAGCCTGGGGGACACCTCGTACGTCACCGTCTCCACGGCCGGGGACGGACTCGCCGTCACCGTCTCCACGGCCGGGGACGGACGCGCCGTTCCCGGCGGCACGGCCGAGGGCGGGTCTGCTGCCCGTGCCGGTACGGGCCGGGATGACCCCGCCGCCACCGTCGCCGCGGCCGGAGACCGAACCGTCTCGACCGCTTCCGACGCGGTCCGTCTGGGGGCGATCTGCTCGGGGCCTCCACTGCGGATCGCCTTCGACACCGCCACGTTGATCCCGGCCCTGGAGGCCGGCGTCGGGCCGGACGTCCTGCTGGAGGTCTCCACCGCCACCCACCCCGTCATCGTCCGCTCCGCCGACCAGGGCAGCTTCACCACGCTGGTGATGCCCGTGGCCCTTCCCCCCTCCCTAGGATGACCATGGACCCCGGTAACCCCGTCGTACAGCTGTGCACGCAGGGCATGCAGGCCGAGGGCCAGGGCCGGGCCGACGAGGCGCGTGAGCTGTTCCTGCAGGCGTGGAAGGCCGCCAAGGACGACTACGAGGCGTGTATCGCCGCGCACTACCTGGCTCGGCACCAGTCCACCCCGGAGGAGACCCTGCACTGGAACCAGGAATGCCTGGACCGCGCCGACCGGGTCGGCGATGAGCGGGTCCGTGGCTTCTACGCCTCACTCCACGGCAACATGGGCAGGTCCCACCTGGAGCTCGGCCAGGTCGACCGGGCCCGCGAGCACTTCCGGCAGGCCGCCCGGCGCGTCGAGGACCTCCCCGCGGGCCAGTACGGTGACTGGCTCCGCTACTGCATCGCCGAAGGACTCCGATCCACCCGCGCCGCCACCGCCGACGACAGCGCCGACCCGGTCCTGGAGATCCTCGGAAGGCTGTGCGCCCGCGCCGACCTCAAGGCGCTCAGCCTGCTCCTGCCCGCCTACATGGGGGACCTCGGCACGGCCGACGACAGGGACCGGATCATCACTGCCCTGCAGATGCTGCACGCGGAACGCCGCCTCCCCGCCGACGAGCAGGCCGCCGTCAGCCAGGCCATCGAGTCCAGGACCGCCGGCATGTGATCACGACCTTCCCTGAAATACCCCCATATACGATCAGATCCCCATGCCGGTCTCCACAGCCGGTCCGATGAGCCCGGCACGACCGTGCGCGGCCCCGGAGGCGGTCACCCTGCCGTCACCGGGCGCGCGGGCGCGCCGGTGGCAGGTGCGGAGAGGACATACCGGTGACCGGACGGCAGACGAACTGGGCGGGCAACGTCACCTACGGCGCGGCGCGGCTCCACCGTCCCGACAGCGTCGAGCGGCTGCGGGAGGTGGTCGCCGGCAGCGGCAGCCTGCGAGCGCTCGGCACCCGCCACTCCTTCAACCACATCGCCGACTGCCCCGGCGGGGACCTCGTCTCGCTGGAGAACCTTCCGGCCTCGATGGAACTGGACACCGTACACCGCACGGTCATGGTGGGGGCAGGGGTCCGGTACGGCGAGCTGGCCCGGTGGCTGCACGGCCGGGGCTACGCCCTGCACAACCTCGGCTCGCTGCCGCACATCTCGGTCGCCGGTGCCTGCGCCACGGCCACGCACGGTTCGGGCGACTCCAACGGGAACCTGGCGACGGCGGTGGCGGGCATCGAGCTGGTCACCGCCGACGGTGAGATCACCGTCCTCACCCGGGAGCGGGACGGCGACCGCTTCCGCGGAGCGGTGGTCGCGCTCGGCGCGCTGGGGATCGTCACCCGGATCACTCTCGACGTCGTCCCGGCGTTCGACGTGCGGCAGGACGTGTACGAGAACCTCCCGTGGGAGCGGCTGGAGGATCACTTCGAGGACGTCTTCTCCGCCGCGTACAGCGTGAGCCTGTTCACCGACTGGCGGAGCTCGCAGATCAACCAGGTGTGGCTGAAGCGGCGTACCGACGGGCCGGACCCCTGGGAGGCGGAGCCGGAATGGCTGGGAGCCACCCTGGCGACGACCGATCTGCACCCCCTGCCGGGCCTGCCGGCGGTCAACTGCACCCGGCAGACGGGCGTGCCCGGCCCATGGCACGAGCGGTTGCCGCACTTCCGCCTGGACTTCATGCCCAGCAGCGGGGAGGAGCTGCAGTCCGAATACCTGCTGCCGCGTCAGCACGCGATCGGCGCGCTCCGCGCCCTGGACCGGATGAGAGACAGCGTGGCCTCCGTCCTGCAGGTGTCGGAGATCCGGACCGTCGCGGCGGACGATCTGTGGATGAGTCCCTGCCATCGCCAGGAGACGGTCGCCATCCACTTCACCTGGACGAAGGACTGGCCGGCGGTGCGCAGGGTGCTCGGCATGGTCGAGGAAGGGCTGGAGCCCTTCGGCGCACGGCCTCACTGGGGCAAGCTCTCCGTCATGCGCCCCGAACGTCTGGGCTCCCTGTATGAGCGGCTGCCGGACTTCCGGCGGCTGCTCGGCGCCCACGACCCGGAGGGCAGGTTCCGCAACGCGTTCGTGAACGACCTCGTCTTCGCCGGAGACCGCCCCTCATGAACGCGCGCCGTCCACGGCGTCCCCGGGGGCGCCGTGTCGGTCCTCGTCCACGGGGGTAGGTAACCACCGTTTCGACCAGTTCATGCTGGTCCGGGCATGGGGAGAGAGTGCGGCGGGCGCCCGGACCGTCTCGGGTGGGGGATCGGGGGACGGAGCTATGAGCCACGACGGACGATCCGGACGGGAGAGGCCGGGGACCGGGGCGGCCGGCAGGCCGTACCGGCCGATGGCCTCGGACTACTCGGGGCCCGGCGTCGAAGCCGAGCTCACCGGGGTCATCGGCGGCGGCGAGGCGGGCTATGACACCCTCTACACGGCGCGGGCCTCCTCGACGGGTGGCAGGAGCGGGCGGGTGCGGACGGACGACGGGCTCCTCGACCTTGAGATGCGGGCCCCGGAGCAGCTCGGCGGCCCCGGCGGCGCGTCCAATCCCGAGCAGCTCATGGCCGCGGCGTACGCGGCCTGCTTCCACAGCTCCCTCACACTGGTCGCCGGCCAGGAGGGCGTGGACACCACCAACGCCAGCGTCGACACGGTGGTGGAGCTGCGCAGGCGCGGAAGGCGCGACGACTACGTGATCGGCGTCGATGTGACGGTCCACCTGCCGGAGGTGGAGCCGCGGCTCGCCGGCCACATCGCCGAGCGGGCGCACGAGCACTGCCCGTACTCCAGGGCGCTGCTGGGCAACGTCGACGTCGGCCTGCACCTCGCCTGATCCTCCCGGCTCCGGCGGGCTGCGGTCATGACCCATATATTTTACAGATAAAACACCAGGTAAGCTTATATGTATGGGGACCACGGACGAGCGACAGGGCACGCGTGTGCGCATGCGAGGGGGACTGCCGCTGAAAGGGGTGTTCCGGCTCCGGCGGTTCGGCGACATCTGGCACAAGCACGCGCTCAGCGCGGTCATCGCCCTGGCGATCCCCGATCTGGTCCTCCTCGCGCTGGGCCGTCTGGACCTGGCGGTCTACACCTCCGCCGGCGCGATGTGCGCCCTGTACGCGCACGGCCTGCCGTACGCGGCCCGCGCGCGCACCCTGCTCCGGGTGGCACTGGGCATGATCGCGAGCGTGGGGGTGGCACTGACCGCGGCGGGCCTCATCCGATCCACCATCGCCCTGATCATCGTGGCCGCGGTGCTGGCCGCCCTGCACAAGGTGGTGTGCGACGCGGCCCGGATCGGCCCGCCGGGAAATGTGATCTTCACTTTCATGGCCGCGACGTGCGCCTTCATGCCTCAGCGGCTCGGCGAGGTGCCCTTCCACCTGGTGCTCGTGACGGCGGGCGCGGCCCTCGCCTGGCTGGTCTGCATGGCCCCCGGGATCGTCCGCCCCGACGGCCCCCAGCGCATCGCCGTCGCCCGGGCCCTGGAGGCGACCGCCCGCGCCCTGGCGGCAGCCGCGAGGATTCCGGCGGCGACCACGGGGGGTCCGGCGGTGATCGCGAGGATTCCGGCGACGGCGGAGGGGCCGGCGGAGACCACGGGGGGCCCGGTTCCGGCGACCGCGGAGGTTCCGGCGGAGGACGCCGCCGGGTCCCGGGCCCGCCACGACGCCGCCGCCGCGGTGAACGCCGCCTGGCACACCCTCCTTCTCGCCCCCGCGGGGCCGGGGCGCGGGGCGCTGGAGCGCCTCCTGGCGCACACCGAGGAGTCCCTCGCGACGGGATCCGCCGCCGAAGCCGACCGGCTCGCCGCCTGGGCCGCCGAAGCCGACCGGCTCGCCGCCTGGGCCGGGGACCTGCGCCGGAACCGGCCGCTGCCCGAGACGGGCCTCACCGAGGCCGAAGCCGCCGAGCTGACGGGCATCGCGGTGGAACGGGCCACGCGCCGCGGCCGCCCGCGCCCGCTGCGGACCTTCCACCCGGCCTCCCCGCTGTTCCCGATCGGGATCCGTGTCGCCGTCGGGGCTGCGCTCGCCGGAGTGATATCGATGGCGGACGGGGTCGGCCACCCCTACTGGGCGATCGTGACGGCCGCCTCCGTCTTCCAGGCCAACGCCGTGCTGTCCTGGCACCGGGCGCTGCAACGCGCATTCGGCAGCCTCGCCGGCCTCCTGCTGTTCACGGCGCTGCTGCCGGTCAGCCGGGCCGGGCAGCTCGCGCTGGTGCTGCTCGTGCTGCTCCTGCAGTTCGTCACCGAGGCGCTGATCACCCGCAACTACTGGCTCGGCACCGTCTGCGTGACCCCGATGGCCCTGCTGCTGACCGAGTTCCCCGGCTACCAGCCCGCCGGACCGCTGATCGCCGACCGCTGGCTGGACACCTGCGTGGGCGTCGCGGCGGGGCTGCTCAGCTGCCTGCTGGTGACCAACCGCCGCACCGCGGGCCGGATCGGCGACGCGCTCCGGCGCGTGGCCGTCACGCAGGCCGCCGCGGAACACCTGCTGGAGTCCGGTTCTCCAGGAGCGGGTGACCGGTCCCGGGCCCGCGGCCTGCTTGTCACCGCCCTGGTGGAACTGCGCGAGGTCACCGAGGTCGCCGCCGGAGAGTGGTGGCAGCGCGCGCTGCCGGAGGAGCGGATCGCCCGCGCCGAGCGGCAGGGGCACCGGACGCTCGCCCGGCTGGCCGGGCCCGTCCGGGATCCGGCCGGGATAGAGTCGGCTCCGGGCCGATGATCAGTTAGGGGAAGCGGGGGCGTGGAGGACATCGTCGCGCAGGTGATGCGCCAGTGGGAGCGCATCCAGCCGGAGCTGGACATCACGCCGATCGCGGTGATCGGCCGCCTCAACCGCTGCGTCCTCCTGCTCCAGCAGGCCACCGACGCGCCGCTGCGCGAGCATGGCCTGACCCGGCCCGAGTTCGACATCCTCGGCACCCTGAGACGGCTGGACCGGGAGCTGACCCCCAGCCAGATCGCGAGGGAGACCTTCGCCTCCGGGGCCGCCGTCACCAAGCGGGTCCGGTTCCTGGAGGAGCGCGAGCTGGTGAGCCGCCGCCCCGACGACCGGGACCGGCGGGTCTCCCACCTGGCGCTCACCGAGCAGGGCCGCCTGCTCATCGACCGGCTGCTGCCGGAACAGCTCGGCTACGAGGGGGCGCTGCTGGAGGCCATGGCCCCGGAGCGGCAGGCGGAGCTGGCGGGCCTGCTCGGAGAGCTGCTGCTCCTGCTCGAAGGACGGCTGGGCGTCCGCCAGCCCTGACCGCGGCGACCCGGTGGCTCGCGCGTCCGAGAGGTCCGGCCGCGGTCCTTCGCGAGGCGTCCGGCCGGTAGGCGTCAGGGTAGACCGGCGTCCGCCGCCAGCCCGCCGAGAACGCGTCGCAGTACGGCCCGGTCGTCCGCGCCGATGCCCGCCAGCAGCTCCTCGTCGAGCGCCTGCGCGCGCGTGTGGCAGTCGCGGAGCAGCTCACGCCCATGCTTGGTGAGGCTGAGCAGCTGGCGGCGGCGGTCACCGGCGTCGCGGACGCGGGCGATGGCGCCGAGCCGCTCCAGGTGGTCCGCGAGGCTCACCACGAGACTGGGCGCCACCCCCATGGTCCGCGCGATCTCCAGTTGCACGCCCGCGCCGCGCGTGTCCAGCACCACCATGAGGCCGACGTGCTTGGGCTTGAGATCCAGAGGCTGGATCGCGGCGGCGAAGCGGTCGGCCACCGCGGTGCCCAGCACGCCGAGCCGGAAGGTCACGGTGCCCGCGACGGAGGCGGGCTTGACGTCGTTCACCATCGACATGGTACCTTCCTTAAATCATTCATACTCTGAACGATTCAGATGGAGAATCAGTGCTGCGCATCCTCAACACCGTGGCCGCGGTCGGATCCATGGCCTCCGCGGTGGCGATCCTCGTCGATCCGGCCCTCCTGCTTCCCGCGGGAAGCGCGGGCCCCGCGAGCGCCGCGCTCTATGCCGCCCGCGCCCTCCCGTTGGGCGCCGCGCTGCTCTACGCACTGTTCGGCCGCGCGCGGACCGGCCTCCTCCCGCTGCTGCTGCTCGCCGGCCTGGCGCAGATGGGCGACGTCGTCATCGGCCTCAGCCAGCACATCACCGGCATGGCCGTCGGCGGCGCCGTCTGCGCGGCCGTGCACCTGATCTCGGCCTGGACCCTGTACGGCAAGGCGCCCCGCGTCGCGAAGGCGGTCTGAACGGTGTGCGGACCGCCGCCGGGCCGCGGCCGTTCGGCCTGCGAGCACGGCCTGTGCCGCACGCCGTTCCGGAGGCCGGCTCCGGCGGGTCAGGCCGGCAGGCCGAGGAAGGCGGCCTGGCAGCGCATGGAGTGGTCGAAGGCCGTGCCGGTGTCGAGGATCGTGTTGTTGAACTGGCCGAACAGTTCGAAGTTGAGCCAGCCGAACAGGCCCGTCCAGACGATCAGGCTGCGGACGATCACGTCGTCGGGCACGTCGGGGATGATCGCGCGCACGCGTGCGGCGTCCTCGCTGAGCGGGGCCGGTACGGGCGGGCAGACGGCCGGGGGGTTCAGGGCTCCGGCCCGGTAGGCGTCGGAGACGATCCGGCCGTAGATGATGGTGTCGCGGACCGCCGCGGTGACGGTGTCCTGCGGCGCTTGGTAGCCGGGCACGGGCGAGCCGTACAGCAGGGCGTATTCGTGCGGATGGGCCAGCGCCCAATCCCGTACGGCGTGGCAGACCGCCAGCCACCGGCCGGTGTGGTCCTCGGGCGGGCAGGCGGCGTCGGCGTTCTCCACGGCCTCGCCGACGGCGTTGTAGCCGTCGATGATCAGGGCGGTGAGCAGGTCGTCCCGGGAGGGGAAGTAGCGGTAGATCGCCGAGGAGACCATTCCCATCTCGCGGGCGACCGCGCGCAGGGAGAGCCCGCCCGCCCCCTCGGTGGCCAGGTGCCTGCGGGCGATGTCGGTGATCTCACGGGTCAGCTCGGCTCGGACCCGTTCCCGTGCTGTGCGGCTTGAGCTCATGTTCGGAACCATACCAGAGCACCGAAAACAAAAGAGAGCACTGCTCTTGACGGGATGTGCTCTTTTGGGAGAGCATTGCTCTCAGAACGGAACGCCAATCTGCAAGGAGCCCCCCGATGCTGTCCCTCGCCAAGAACACCAACCTCCTCGTCATGTTCCTGCTGGAGCTGGGCGTTCTTGCCTCGGTCGGCTACTGGGGTTTCGTTGTCGGCCAGAACCTGCCGGTGAAGCTGCTCCTCGGGCTCGGCGGACCCGCGCTGTTCATCGCCGTGTGGGCGGTCTTCGGCGCGGCCAACGGCGCCACGATCCCGCTCACCGGGGCAGCCCGGGTCCTGCTGGAGGTCCTCTGGTTCGGTGGCGGCGCCATGGCGCTGGTCATGGCCGGCCGGCTCGCCCCGGGCCTCGTCTTCGCCGCCGTCTACGTCGTCAACGCCGCGCTGCGGCTGCTCTGGAACCAGTGAGAGAGCGGTTCCGGGGCCAGTGAGAGAAACCACCGAGAGAAGGAGAACGGCCATGGGCAAGCACGTCATCGTCGGAGCCGGTCAGGTCGGCTCGCAGGTCGCCGCGCTCCTCGCCGGGCAGGGCCATGAGGTCGTCCTCGTCAGCCGGTCCGGCTCCGGCCCCGGCGGCGTCGAGAAGGTGGCGGCGGACGCCTCCGACCGCGCGGCGCTGACCCGCCTCGCCGGGGGCGCCGACGCGATCTACAACTGCGTCAACCCGCTCTACCACCGCTGGATGCAGGACTGGCCGCCGATCGCGGACTCGCTGCTGGCGACCGCCGAGGCCACCGGTGCCGGATACGTCATCCTCGGCAACCTCTACGTCTACGGTCTCCCCGGAGGGCCGATGCGGGAGAGCGACCCGCTCCAGCCGACCAGCGAGAAGGCGGGGGTGCGGGTCCGGATGTGGCAGGACGCCCTGGCCGCGCACGAGGCCGGGCGGATCCGGGTGACCGAGGTGCGGGGGTCGGACTACTTCGGCCCCGGCTGCCTCGACCAGTCACACCTGGGGGACCGGTTCGTCCCCCGCCTCCTGGCGGGCAAGCCCGTCCGCTTCGCCGGAGACCCGGGCCAGCCGCACAGCTGGACCTACGTGCCCGACGTGGCCCGCGCCCTGGTGACGGCCGCCACCGACGACCGGTCCTGGGGCCGGGCCTGGCACGTCCCGACCGCCCCCGCGATGTCGGCCCGCGAGGTCGCCGAGCGGCTGTGCACGCTCGCCGGCGTCCCCAACCCCGGGGTCAAGGTCATGCCGCACTGGCTCATCCGCGCGGCGGGCACCGTCTCGCCCATGCTCGGCGAGCTGGAGCACGTCCGCTACCAGTTCGTCAGCCCCTTCGTCGTCGACTCCACCGACTTCCAGTCCACCTTCGGCACCGCCCCTACCCCGGTCGACGAGGCGCTGGCCGCGACACTCGCGTGGTGGCGTGACCGCCTGGCCGCGGCGGCGTAGGCCGTACGCTCTGAGCATGAAGACCGCCATGATCGGCCTCGGGGACATCGCGGAGAAGGCCTACCTGCCCGTCCTCTCCGCGCTGCCCGGCCTCGACCTCCACCTGTGCACCCGCAACCGCGCCACGCTCGACCGCCTGGGCGACGCCCACCGGATCGAGCGCCGCTTCACCTCGGTGGACGAGGTGCTCGACGCGGGGATCGAGGTGGCCTTCGTGCACGCCGCGACGAGCGCCCACGTGAAGATCGTCGAACCGCTGCTCCGGGCGGGCGTCCACGTCTACCTGGACAAGCCGATCGCCTACACCCTGGCCGAATCCGAGCGTCTGGTACGGCTGGCGCGCGAGAGGGAGCGGTCGCTGCTCGTCGGCTTCAACCGCCGCCGGGCGCCCTCCTACGCGGCCCTGCTGGATCTGCCGCGCCACCTGGTGGTGATGCAGAAGAACCGCAGGGGGCTGCCGGAGGATCCGAGGACCGCGATCTTCGACGACTTCATCCACGTCGTCGACACGCTCAGGTTCCTGGTGCCCGGGGAGGTCGAGCACACCGGGATCCGGACCAGGGTCAGGGACGGTCTGCTGGAGCACGTGACGCTGGAGCTGTCCGGCGATGGCTTCACCGCATTCGGGATCATGAACCGGGTGAGCGGGGCGGTCGAGGAGACCGTGGAGGTCATGGGGGAGGACGTCAAGCGCCGGGTGGTCAACCTCGCCGATGTGATCGACTACGCCGGGGCCGAGACGCTGGCCCGGCGCGGTGACTGGACGCCGGTCTCCCGCCAGCGCGGCATCGAGCAGGTCTGCCTGGAGTTCCTGGACGCGGTCCGCTCCGGCGTCCCGGTCGATGCGGAGGACGCCCTGGCCACCCACGCGATCTGCGAGGACATCGTCGCCGCCGCCACGCCGGCCCCTGATCTCCGGCATGCCGGCGGCGACCTCCCCGTCTGAGCGGTGACCTCACCGCCGCGGGACAGGGGAGTCCCGCGCCGTCGCACCCCGGCGGTACGGCGACGCGGGACGGTTCTCCACCGTGGGGGCGTCAGCGCTGGGCCAGATACCGCCGGCCCAGGGCGCGCAGCCGCTCGTGGGCCGACTCGTAGACGCCGGACGCGCCCAGGTAGGACTTGGGAACCTTGGCGAGCATCGTGTAGTTGGTGTCGCAGACGTTGCCGACCGGCGCCTCGCCGATCTGGCTGACCAGCTGGTAGGCGTCCAGGACGTCCAGACCGGTGAGGTCGGCGGCCCAGGTGACCAGGTCGTGCTGGCTGATCCGGAAGGCGTCCTCCAGCGGGCGGGCCGAGCCGGTCGACATCAGATGGTCGTCGTCCTCCAGGCGCGGCCACGGGGTGCTCACGCCCTTGATCAGCTCCACCGCGACCACGGTGTTCATCGCCGCCTCGACGGCCGTGCCGCACACCTCGCCGTGTCCCTGGCGGGCGTGCCCGTCACCCACCGCGAACAGCCCGCCCTCGACGTTGACCCCGAGGTAGACGGTCACCCCGGCGCGCAGCTCAGGGGTGTCCATGTTGCCGCCGTGGGCGTCCGGGGTGATGGTCATCCGGGCCTCGGAGGCGCCCGGGGCGACGCCGACCGTGCCGTGCATCGGGTCCAGCGGGAGCTCCACCGTGAAGTCGCCCTTGCGGGCGTGGTAGCGGGCCACGCCCTTCTCCACGTCGATGTCGTAGCGCCACACGACCTCCTCCAGCGGAGGGGTGAGCATGGCGGTGGCGTGCGTGCCGGTCAACGCGCCGAAGTGCGGGAACGTGGCGGACACCGCCCAGTCCCTGGCGGGCTCGATGGCGACGAAGTGCAGCGCGAGCGTGTCGCCGGGCTCGGCCCCCTCGACGTGGAAGGGGCCGGTGACCGGGTTCAGGTAGGGGAAGTCGCAGACGCTCGACGGCAGGTCCTCGACCGAGCGCACCCGGCCGCCGAAGCAGTCCTCGGTGTACATCTCGACGATCGTGCCGGGCCTGATCCTGCCGATGGCGGGGCGCCCGCCGAAGGTGTAGCTCAGCTCCTCGGGAGCCGGCCTGTAGGAGACGACGTTCACCGCACACCCGCCCGGCTGAGGGTCGTTACCGAGTTGAGGAGGGCCGAGGTGAAGCCCTCCTCCACCTCAAGGAAGATTTCGAACATGTGCTCTGTCCTCGCGTGATCGAACGGATTGGGCGGGGGTGTGCGGCATGTCCCCGGTGCGCCGGGGCGCGGTCGCTACCGGGACCGGGGGGACTTCTCCGACGTCTCGCCGCCCAGGGCGGCCAGCAGGGGGCGGCGGCCGTAGGCGTAGAAGGTGGCGAGCACGAGCACGCCGATGCCGAGCCAGATGAGCCCCAGGACCTGGGCCGCGATGTTGGCGTTGATCACTACGTAGATCAGGATCGCGAAGCCGATCACGGGGGCGATCAGGTGCCGCCACCAGTCGCGGCTGCGGCGCCGTATGACGTAGTGGACGACCACCGAGACGTGCAGCGCGAGGAAGGCGGTCATCGCGCCGAAGTTGACCAGGCTGCTGATCAGCGGGATGCCGTCCTCGCGGGTGGTCAGGTAGAGCCCGACGGCCAGGGAGATGACGGCCACCAGCAGGGTGGCGTTGACCGGCACCTTGTGCCTGGGGTGGACCTTGGCCAGGAAGGCGGGGAGCTGGCGGTCGCGGGCCATGGCGTACAGCAGGCGCGAGGTGGCGGCCTGGGCGACCAGGGAGTTGGCGAAGCCCCAGGCGATGGCGGTGGCGACGGCGGTCAGCACGCTGAGCCAGTGGCCTCCGGCGAACTCGGCCATGTCGTAGAACGCGGTGCCCTCGGGGTCGCCCTTGGCCAGCAGCTCGGCCCGGTTGGGGGTGAGCAGCGCGCCCACCCAGGTCTGCACGATGAACAGCGCGCCCGCCAGGCCCAGCGCCGCGACCATCGACTTGCCGATCTTGCGGCTGTCGGCCTTGCTCTCCTCGGCCAGCATGGAGATGCCGTCGAAGCCGAGGAAGGACAGCACCGCCACGGAGACCGCGCCGAAGACCAGCGGCCAGGAGAACGTCCCGGAGTCGAACAGCGGGGTCAGCGCGCCCGCCTGCGCCTTGCCCATGGCCAGCGCGCCCAGGCCGATGACGAGGAAGATCGCCAGCACGATGAGCTCACCGATCAGCATGATCTTGGTGATCCGCGCGGTCATCTGGATGCCCGCGTAGTTGACGACCGTGTTGAGGATCACGAACACGATCAGCCATCCCCAGATCGGGATGACCGGCAGGATCGCGGTCATCGCCGCGCTCGCGATGAGGTAGAGCAGCGCCGGCACCAGCACGTAGTCGAGCAGGATCACCCATCCGGCCAGGAAGCCGACGGTGCCGGTGATGCCCCGGCCCGCGTAGGTGTAGACCGAGCCGGCCATCGGGAAGGCCTTGGCCATCTGCGCGTACGACAGCGCGGTGAAGGCCATGGCGACCATGCCGATGACGTAGGCGAGCGCGACCATGCCGCCGGAGGCCTGGAAGACCCCGCCGAAGATGCCGAACGGCGCGATCGGGACCATGAAGATCAGGCCGTAGACGAGCAGGTCGGTGAAGCTCAGGGACCTTCGGAGTTCCTGCTGGTAGCCGAATTGCTCCAGGGAGGGCTCAGTGGTCATGGACGGCTCCTAGAAGATGGGGGGGCAGCCGTAACGATAGAACTTTTCCTTGAAAATGAAAAGATTTCAGACGAAAGCTTTTAGTGGACGATGTCGAAGTCGAGGCCGTCGGCACGGCCGATGTGCGCGCGCCTCCGTACTCCCCGGTCCTGAAGCGTCAGCCGCCCCCGCGCGGTGACGATGGAGGTGCCGTCGGCGATCGCGTCCACCGCGGGCACGGCGAGCGTCCCGGCGCGCGAGCCGAGCGCGGCGAGCATCAGCACCGCCTCGTAGCACCCCTGCCCATGCCCGTTGAGCAGCGGCGCGCCGGCGCCGAACCGGCGGATGTAGCGCTCACCGAGGCTCAGGCTGTCATCGGTGACCAGGCTCGCGAAATAGCCCATCGCCCCGTAGAGCTCACCGGTCGCGTCGCCGCCGATGCCGAGCAGGCCGTGCTCCTCCAGCGCCCCGCAGAGGCGCGGCCACGACAGCCCCGCCGCGGTGAAGGCCCGGTTGAAGGTGACCAGGTCGCTGCCGATCAGGCTGAGCAGCACCGCGTCGGGCCGGCTGGCGGCCAGCCGCTCCAGGAGCGGGGCGAAGTCGCGCACGCCGTACGGCACGAACCGCTCGCCGACGACCGTGACGTTGCGGGCGGTGAGGTGGCGGCGCGCGGCGTCGTGGACCAGGCGCGGCCAGATGTAGTCGTTGCCGAGCAGGAACCACCTGCGGGCACGGCGCCGGTCGATCAGCCAGTCGAGTCCGGGCCTGAGCTGGCGGCCGGGGGTCTCGCCCAGGAAGTAGACCCCGGGCGAGTGGCCACCCCCCTCGTACGGCGGGGCGTAGACGAACGGCACCCGCCCGGCCAGGGCGCGGACCACCGCGATCCGCACGTCGCTGCCGTGGGTGCCGACCACCGCGTCGATCGCGCCGCTGGCCGCCAGGTTCCCGACCTCGGCGGCCACCTGCTCAGCGGCTCTCCCGCCGTCGATCAGGACCAGCTCGATCGGCCTGCCGAGCACCCCGCCCGCGAGGTTGACCTCGTCGGCCGCGAGAATGGCACAGTTGATCGCACACGGCCCCACCAGGCCGAGGACTCCGGAAACCGGCACCACAAGTCCGACGCGCAGGGCGTGGCTCCGGATGAGTTCGGCTTCCAGAGGTTCTATGACCGGTGTGATGGCTTCTGCCACGTAGACGAGTATCCTCCTAAAAGGAGGGTCTTGGCAGGCCCGTTACTTAGCCGGGATACAGACGGGAGCTTCACATGGTGACGACCGGACTGGGATCCTCGCTCGCCTACCTGCTCAGCCGGGCCGAGCGCAGTGTCAACCGCGGCCTCGCCGCGGCGGTGACCGCCGAGGACGTCACGGTTGAACAGTGGCGCATCCTGCGCGCCCTGGCCGACGGCAGGGGCCACTCGATGGGTGACCTGGCCGAGGCCGTGCTGATGCCGCACCCGACGCTGACCAAGGCGATCGACCGGCTCATCGACCGCTCGCTCGTCTACCGGGGACACGATCCGGCCGACCGCCGCAAGGTCGCCGTCTTCCTCGCCGACCGGGGCGCCGAACTGCTCGCCCGGGTGGAGGGCGGGGTGGCCGGTCACCACCGGGTGATCGAGGCCGCCTACGGCACCGAGCGCACCGAACAGCTCATGCGCGACCTGGAAGGGCTGGTCAGGGCCCTGGACGAGCCCTCCCGGCCTCTTGAGCGGCACCTGAGCGGTCCCGTCCGTTCGTGAGCCGCCCGGCCGGGTCCGGTTCCGTCAGCCCGTGACGCTTCCGGACGCGGCCGGCTCCGCCGGTCCGGGACGCGTCCGGCCAGGCCGAGCGGGATCCGAGCGGTCCCGTCCGTCCGTGAGCCGCCCCGCGTCCGCGCTGTGCGGGACACGCGGTGGCGGCCCGGCCTCCGGACGGAGGCCGGGCCTTCTCCGTCAGGGGTAGAGCCCCCGCATCCGGTGGGCCTCGGCGACCCTGCCCACGCCGATGACGTGGGCGGCCTGGCGCAGGCTGAGCCCGCGTTCGGCGGACATCGCCGCGACCGCGTCGAAGGACTCCTCCATGAGGCCACGGAGCCTGGTGTCGACCTCGTTCGCGCTCCAGGAGCAGGCCTGCAGGTTCTGCACCCATTCGAGGTAGGAGACGATCACGCCGCCCGCGTTGGCCAGGATGTCGGGGACCACGGTGATCCCGGCGTCGGCCAGGATCCGGTCCGCCTCCGGGGTGGTGGGGCCGTTGGCGCCCTCCACGATCAGGCGTGCCCTGATCCTGGACGCGTTCTCCCCGGTGATCGCGCCCTCCAGCGCGGCGGGGACGAGCACGTCCACGTCGAGCTCCAGCAGGTCCTCGTGCGACAGGGCGTCGGCGTGGCGGTAGCCGTACACGCCACCCGTCTCCGCCACCCACGCCCGCAGGTCATCGACGTCCAGGCCGGAGTGGTTGACCACCGCGCCGGTGACGTCGGAGACCCCGACCACGCGGCAGCCGGCGTCGGCGAGGTGGCGCGCGGCCGGCGCGCCGACCTTGCCGAAGCCCTGGACCGCGACGGTGCGGCCCTCCGGAGAGCCGGGCATGGCCTTGAGCGTGGCGATCTGCACGCCGCGGGAGGTGGCTCCGGCCCGGCCCAGGGAGCCGCCGAGGGTCGTCGGCTTGCCGGTCACCACTCCGGGCACGGGGTAGCCCGCGTTCACCGAGTAGGTGTCCATGATCCAGGCCATGGTCTGCTCGTCGGTGCCGACGTCCGGGGCGGGGATGTCCTTGTCCGGGCCGATGATCGGCAGGATCTCGTTGACGTAGCGGCGGGTGACCCGTTCGAGCTCCCGCGTGGTCAGCGAGGCCGGGTCCACCGACACGCCGCCCTTGGCACCGCCGTACGGGATGCCGACCAGCGCGCACTTCCAGGTCATCCACATGGCCAGCGCGGTGACCTCGTGGATGTCGGTGGAGGGATGGAAGCGGATGCCGCCCTTGGCGGGGCCGCGGGTGGTGTTGTGCTGGACCCGGAAGCCCTGCACGACGTCCATCCGGCCGTCCTCGCGGCGGACGGGCACCGAGACGGTGAGCGAGCGGCGGGGGGTGGCCAGCATCGTGCGCAGGCCGTCGTCGAGGTGGAGCCGGTCGGCTGCCTGGTCGAGCTGGAGCAGCGCGGAGTCGAGGGCCTGGCGGCCGGGGCTGACGAGGGGGGCGGCTGCCGGCGTCATTGACGGCACCATAACGGTCATGAAGGAGAGCCTCCATACGGTGAGCGGAGCGCCGTTGCTCCGCTCAGAGCTGTTTGTGATGATCACACTAGTTGTGCGGTTTTTACCTGCCAACCTGGGCATATTGTGTTCTTATGACCAAATTTTGTGCGTTTCCTCACTTGTGGCAGATCTGTTGTTATTGATCAGACCGGTCGGGCACGGTGAGGGCAACGCGCCAATATGGCAGGCTCCTGCCTGGACGCCTGCCGTTCTGTAGTGCTGAGGGGATGAACGTGCCGGAACTTGTGGTCGGGCCGCTGCTGCGTTACGTGAATGAGACCGGCGCGTCGGTGTGGGTGGAGACCAGCGAGCCGTGCGAGGTGACGGTGGAGGTCGGCCAGTCGCGTTCGCGGGCGCTGACGTTCACCGTGCACGGCCACCACTACGCGATCGTGGACGTCGGCACCGAAGGCGCCTACGAGGTCCGGCTCGCGGGGGAGACCGTGTGGCCGCTGCCGGACCAGCCGCCCAGCCGTATCCGCTTCCTCGGCCCCGACGGGCCCAGACGGGTGATGTTCGGCTCCTGCCGGACCAGCGTGCCGCACGACACGATGCACGTCATCTCGCACGGGGTGGACGTGCTGCGCGCCTACGGCTGCACCCTGATGGACACCCCCGAGGAGGAGTGGCCCGACCTGCTGCTCCTGCTTGGCGACCAGGTCTACGCCGACGAGCCGTCCGTCGAGATGCTGGAGTTCATCAAGAACCGCAGGGACGGCGAGCCGGTGCGCGAGATCGCCGACTTCGAGGAGTACGCCGAGCTGTATCGGCAGGCCTGGACCGACCCGGAGATCCGCTGGATCCTCTCGGCGGTTCCCAGTGCGATGATCTTCGACGACCACGACCTGCGCGACGACTTCAACACCTCCGCCTCATGGCGCGAGCAGATGGCCAAGGTCCCGTGGTGGCCGCGCCGGGTGGTCTCCGGCCTCGGGGCCTACTGGATCTACCAGCACCTGGGCAACATGTCGCCGCAGGAGCGGGAGTCGGACGACCTGCTCAACAAGCTGTGCGCGGCGGAGGGCGACGGGGCCGAGCTGCTCGACGCGTTCGCCGAGCACGCCTACGACGTCCCCGCCGACAACCGGTGGAGCTACTCCCGCGACCTCGGCGGCACCCGTCTGATCATGCTCGACTCCCGATGCGCCCGGCAGCTCACCCCGGGGGACCGGCGCATGATCGATCCGGTGGAGTGGGAGTGGCTCACCGACGAGCTCCGCAGGGGCGGCGTCGAGCGCTTCGTCATCGGCACCTCGGTGCCGTTCCTGCTCCCGGCCGGCATCCACCACATCCAGAACTGGAACGAGGCCCTGGCCCAGGGGGCCTGGGGCAAGCGGGTGGCCCGCTGGTCCGAGGCGCTCCGCCAGGCCGTCGACCTGGAGCACTGGGCGGCCTTCCGCCGCTCCTTCGAGGACCTGTCCAGGCTGCTGGCCGAGACCGGCAAGCCCGTGGTCGTGCTCTCCGGCGACGTGCACTACTCCTACGTGGCCAAGGCCGAGGGGTTGCCCATCTACCAGCTCGTCTGCTCCCCGATCCGCAACCCGCTGAGCCGTACGCTCCGCCTGGCCAACATCGTCGCCCAGTTCGGCCTCGCCACCCTGGTCGGCGGGTGGCTGTCCCGCCTGGCCAGGATCCCCAAGCCCCCGTTCAAGTGGCGGATCGTCCACGGCCCCTGGTTCTCCAACGCGGTGGCCACGCTCTCCCTGGGCACCGGCCCCCTGTCCGTCCGCTGGGACACCGCCGCCGCCACCGACATCTCGGAGATCACCACGGTGGAGCTGACCGGTCAGAAGTGAAGGGGCGGGCCACGACTCTTGGAGTTACTCTCATTGATGAAAGTTCCAGCGAAGTTACTAACATCGACGAGAGCATGCCATGGTGCAGTTCATCGGCCGCGAGCGTGAGCTCGGCTTTCTCCGCGACCAGCTGAACCTCGTGCGGGCCGCAGTCGGCGGTAGCCGCCCAGGCCGGTGCCTGATCATGCGTGGCCGCCGCCGTGTCGGCAAGTCGCGGCTGGTGGAGGAGTTCGCCCGCTCCTCTGATGCGCCAGTGCTGTACTACACGGCGGGCGGGGTGCGAGTGGAACAGGAGCTGGAGCAGTTCCGCAAGGATGCCTCGCTCTCCGGCGCACGGGAGTGGGAGCTGCTCGCCAGGACTCCCGTGGACACCTGGGACGGAGCGTTTCACCTGCTGAGCCAGGTGCTGCCCGATGATCGGGCCTCCGTGGTGGTGATCGACGAGGTTCCCTATCTCGCGCAGGGAGACCCCGGTTTCGAGGGCACTTTGCAGCGGGCCTGGGACAGGTTCTTCGAGCAGAAGCCTGTCCTGCTGATCCTGATCGGTTCGGACCTGTCGATGATGGAGGCGCTCACCAGCTACGGCAGGCCGTTCTACCAGCGCGGTCGGGAAGTGAAGATCGGCCCGCTCACTCCGGGTGAGGTCGGCCGCATGCTGGACCTTCCGGCGGCCGAGACGTTCGACGCCTGGCTGGTGACCGGCGGCCTTCCGCTGATCTGCGCCGAATGGAACCAGGGGGAGGGGATGTGGACCTTCCTGGAACGGGCGCTCACCGATCCCACCTCTCCGCTGCTGGTCTCCGCGGAACGTTCGCTCGCCGCGGAGTTCCCCAAGCAGGCGATCGCCAAGGATGTGCTCGGCGTCATCGGCTCCGGTGAACGGACCTTCAGCAACATCTCGCGTGCCTGCGGAGGCCTCTCCGCGGCGACAGCCACCCGGTCACTGGAGCTTCTCAGGGCCAAACAGGCCGTAGCGGCGGAACTCCCCCTGAGCACCCGCCCCTCCAAGGACCGCCGGTACCGTGTCGCCGACCCCTACCTGCGGTTCTGGACGCGGTTTCTGGAGCCCGCGTTGCCGTTGCTCGAACGGGGACGTTCCGACGTGGTGCTGCGCCGCATCCAGGAGGGCTGGACCTCATGGCGCGGGCGGGCGGTGGAGCCCGTGGTACGCGAGGCCCTGGCCAGGCTGCTGCCCGGCGAGATCTTCCCCGAGGTGGTCGAGGTCGGCTCGTTCTGGACCCGTACGAACGACGTGGAGATAGACGTCGTCGGAGCGGATCGTGAGCCCATCGCCAGACGGCTCTTCTTCGTCGGTTCGGTGAAGTGGCTGGAGGAGCGTCCCTTCGACAACCACGACCTCACCCGGCTTGCCCAGGCCCAGGGGGTGGTCGCCGGGGCGGACGCCCTTCCGATGATCGCTGTTTCGAGATCCGGGGTGACCGCCGGAGGACTGGCCGCCGCCTACGGGCCCGAGGATCTCCTGGACGCCTGGAAGTGAGGTCCGGTACGGCCCGCGCCGGGTAGCGCGGGCCGTACCGGAGGGATCACTTCGCGAACTCCGCGAGGGCGTCGGCGAGCTGGTCGACGGCCCACAGGAGGTCTTCCTCGGAGACGACGATCGGCGGCGCGAGACGGATGGTCGAGCCGTGGGTGTCCTTGGCCAGGACGCCGCGGCGCATCAGGGCCTTGGAGATCTCGCGCCCGGTGGCCAGGGAGGGGTCGATGTCGACGCCCGCCCACAGGCCGCGGCCGCGCACGGTCACCACGCCCCGGCCGATCAGGCCGCGCAGCCGCTCGTGCAGCACCGCCCCGAGCTCCTTGGCCCGCGCCTGGTACTCGCCGGTGTTGAGGATCTCGATGACCGCGTTGGCCACCGCGCAGGCGAGCGGGTTGCCGCCGAAGGTGGAGCCGTGCTGGCCCGGCTTGATCACGCCGAGTACGTCCTCGTTGGCGGTGATCGCCGAGACCGGGACGACACCGCCGCCCAGGGCCTTGCCCAGCACGTAGATGTCGGGGACGACCCCCTCGTGGTCGCAGGCGAAGGTGTCACCGGTGCGGCCGAGGCCGGACTGGATCTCGTCGGCGATCATCAGGATGTTCTCCGCGGTGCAGAGCTCGCGGACCTGGGTGAGGTAGCCGTCCGGCGGGACCAGCACGCCGGCCTCGCCCTGGATGGGCTCCAGCAGCACCGCGACGGTGTTGGCGTCGACGGCCTCGCGGATCGCCTCGACCGAGCCGTACTTCACGACCGTGAAGCCCGGGGTGTAGGGGCCGAAGCCGTCGTGGGCGTCCGGGTCGGTGGAGAAGCTGATGATCGTGGTGGTGCGGCCGTGGAAGTTGTCCTCCATCACGATGATGTTGGCCTGCTCCGGCGCCACGCCCTTGACCTCGTAGCCCCACTTGCGGGCCACCTTGATCGCGGTCTCCACGGCCTCGGCGCCGGTGTTCATCGGCAGGACCATGTCCTTGCCGGTGAGGTCGCCCAGCCCGGCGGCGAAGGCGGCGAACTGGTCGTGGAAGAAGGCGCGGCTGGTCAGGGTGAGCTTGGCAAGCTGCTCCTGCGCTGCTCCGACGATCTTCGGGTTACCGTGACCGAAGTTCAGCGAGGAGTACCCGGACAGGCAGTCCAGGAACCGCCTGCCCTCCACGTCGGTGACCCAGGCGCCCTGCGCCTCGTGGATCACGATGGGGAGCGGGTGGTAGTTGTGCGCGCTCCGGCGCTCGCTGAGCTCGATGAAGGTGTCTGTGCTGGTCATCCGATATTCGCCGTTCCCTGTTCTTAGCCGTTCTACCTGTGTTTATCCCCGGATTTCGAGCGTGCAGCACTTGGGGCCGCCGCCCGCCTTGCGCAGCTCCGACAGTTCGACCGGGACGACCTCGAAGCCGTGGCGCTTGAGCTCCAGCTGAAGGTTTGCCGCCTCGGCGTTGATCACCACCCGGGTGCCGTCGCTGACCGCGTTGAGGCCCAGTACGGTCGCATCGTCCTCGTCCGCGATGACGGCGTCGGGGAACAGGTTCTCTAGCACTTCCTGGCTCCCCGCCGAGAAGGCCCCTGGGAAGTATGCCACGTTATGTCCGTTTAGTGGGAACAGTGCGGTGTCCAGGTGGTAGAAGCGCGGGTCCACCAGCTGCAGCGTCACCACCGGGCGGCCGAGGAACTCCTGGGCCTCCTTGTGCGCGGTGATGTCGGTGCGGAACCCCGTCCCGGCCAGCACCACGTGGTCGAGCGTCAGGAAGTCGCCCTCGCCCTCGTTGGTGAACGCCGCCGCGTGCACCCGGTCGTAGCCGTTGTCGGTGAACCACTTCAGGTAGGCGGGCCCCTCGGCGGCCCGCTCCCGGTGCGTGAACCGCGCGCCGTACACCCGGCCGCCGACCACCAGCGCACCGTTGGCGGCGAAGACCATGTCGGGCAGGCCCTCCACCGGGTCGATCAGGCTGACCCGGTGACCGAGCTCCTCGTAGGCGCTCTTGAGCCCCTCCCACTGCCGGATCGCCACCTCGCGGTCCGCGCCGGCCTCGGGATCCATCCACGGGTTGATCGCGTACTCGACCGCGAAATAGTCAGGCCGACACATGAGGTAGTGCCTCGTCATGGGGAACCCCGTAAAGGACGTCGTGGTGGGAACGGCAACAGCCTAGGAACGGGGTACGTGCGGGCCAAGAGCCCGATCATGCGTGTTGGCGCAGGTCCCTTGCGTGCTTCAGGCCACGAACGTCGATCCGTTGCGTGAGGTGACCAGAGGGGTCTCGATCAGCCGGGAGAGCACGATGGAGCTCTTGGTCCGCACCACGAACGGCTCGGAGGCGATGCGCTCGATCACCTGCTCCACGTGACGGACATCGGTGGCCCTGATGTGCAGCAACGCGTCGGCCTCCCCGGTGATGGTGCACGCCGAGACCACTTCGGGAAGGCGCGCGACGGCTACCCCGATCTCCGACGGCGAGGTCTTGCCCGCGCAGAACAGCTCCACGTAGGCCTCGGTGGTCCAGCCGAGCGCCGTGGGAGCCACCCGCGCGGTGAACCCGGTGATCGCCCCCGTCTCGCGCAGGCGGTCCACCCGCCGTTTCACCGCCGATGCCGACAGGCCCACCCTCTGCCCGATCTCCGCGTAGGTGCTTCGGGCGTCCTCGACGAGCGCCCCGATGATGTCACGATCCAGCCGGTCCAGGTCCACGCTGTTTTGTAACACAACAGCGCGCGCCGTTCCGCAACGCGTCGGTCCACGCCGCCGCGCGGCGGGCCGGGGATCCGGGGGGACGGGCGCGCGGGAACCCGGTGAACGCGCGGGTCAGGGCGCTGTGCGGGATTCCGGGAACGGGCGGGGCGGGGCGCTGTGAGGAAGTCCGGAAACGCGCGGGACGGGGCGCCGTGGAACGGGACGTGCCGGGTCTCCGGGAACGGGCGGGCCGGGGCGGGGTTCCGTGGAACGGGACACGCCGGGTCTCCGGGAACGGCGGAGGGCCGCGACGGACTGTCGCGGCCCTCTGCGTGTCTGGCGTGTCTGCGTGGGTACGGCGGCGCCCGGGAGGGCGCCCCGCGGCCTCAGGCGGGCTCGGCCTCGCCCGTGGCCTGCTCCATGGCCTCCTCGGGAGAGGCCTCCAGGTCGTCGCCGGCCTGGGCCAGCGCCGTCTCCTTGTCCAGGCGGACCCAGCTCGTCACGCTCTCGACGGCGAACAGCACGCCCAGGTAGAGCGTGAGCGCGGCCAGCACCCAGGTCAGCACGCCGAGCGCGGCGCCCGCGCCGAGCAGCAGGAGCCGGAGCTCCCAGCCCAGCCCCGCCTTGAACACCCAGTCGGGCGGCCAGATGCTCTGCCGGGTCCGGTACACCGTGTCGTAGGTGTGGTAGCCGACCACGTAGAGCAGCACGAACAGCAGCCACTTGGGCGCCCCGGCCGCCAGGCCGACCAGGATGATCGTGAGGAACTCGGCCCCCCGGATCAGCGGCGGGGCAAGCCAGTCGAGCTTGCCCAGGTGGTCGCGGGCCGCGGTCGGCAGCACCAGGAGCACCATGACCACGACCGGGACCAGCAGGACCGGGCCGTCGTCCAGCATCCCGGTCACCGCCATCGCGATGATCGCGAGCAACGCGACGAGCGTGGCCGGCACCGGGGGCAGCCCCGGTCCCATCTTGTCGCGTAGCGCCATCACCAGGGGACCGTCGTCGCGGTAGGCGAGCAGACGCGCGGTCTGCACGCGCAGCCGTTCCTCGTAGGGGTCCGGAGCGGGGGTGGTCTGCGGCTGGGTGATCATGCGAGCGACCTCATCAGACGTCCGGTGAGCGAGTAGGCGGTGGCGATGCCGCCCCAGATGATCAGGGTGAGGAAGGTGACCCGGGCGTCGAAGAAGGCGCTGACGATGGCGATGGCGGCGAAGCGCTCACCGATCGGGAAAACGATCATCTTGCGGGCCCAGTGCACGGCCCGGTTCCTGCCCGCCTTGCTCCACATCTTCAGCAGCCCGCGGATCCCGCCGCTGCGCGCGATCTTGCGCTGCTCCAGCGCCGCCCGGAGGTCGGTGTCGGCGCTGACCGCCAGCGACACCGAGGGCAGCGGCGACGGGGGCTTGCGCCGGTTGGCCGCACCGAAGGAGAAGTCCAGCAGGTGCTTGATGGACTGCATGCCGAGCGCGGCCAGCGCCAGCGTCCACACGTCACCCACGCCGGAGACGGCCGCGCCGACCGCCAGGCCGGCGAAGACCACGTACTCCTTGAACCGGTCGAAGGTGGCGTCCAGCCACGCTCCGAGCACGCCGAACTTGCGGGCGTAGCGCGCGACCTGCCCGTCCACGCAGTCGAAGACGAAGGCGAAGTAGATCAGGATGCCGCCGGCGACCATCCCGGGCCGCGCGCCGGTGGCGAAACACGCCGCCGCCGCCACGCCCAGGGCGATGGAGATCAGCGTGACCTGGTTGGGCGTGAGCCCGCGCCGGGCCGCCCAGCGGGCGATGAAGCGGGAGTACGTGCTGACGAAGTAGGTGGTGAAGAAGCCGTCGGCGCCCTTGACCGCGTTGTTCAGCCGGGCCTTGTCCTCGTTGAACGTGGACATCTCGGCCACTGCCTCGTCGGCCTGCTCCCGGTTGTTCAGCCGGCGGAAGAACAGGTCGCGGCGGCCCCGGGTGCCGACCGAGACGCCCCGCCGTACCAGGCCGAGGACCAGGAGCTGGAGCAGGTCGTCCTCGGGGCCGAGCAGGTGGGCCATGTCGGCCAGCTCGCGGGCGGCCTCGGCCAGCGTGACCGCGTGCTTGTGGTGCAGGTGCAGCGGGCCGAGCAGGACGGAGTTGGGCCGGGTCACCGCGTGGTAGGCCGAGCCGACCGAGATCACCCGGGACTTGCTGGCGCGGACCCGGACCGGGAGGCCCTCCAGCGTGCGGTCGCCGATCTCCGGCTCCGCCTCGTCGATCGGGACGTCGGGGACGATCGTGTCGCCGTTCTCGTCCTCCTCCCGCGGCTCCTTGGTGATCAGCGCGAGCGCTCCGCGCTTCGACTTGGTGATCTGGTAGATCAGCTCGTCGTGGATCAGCGAGTTGGCGGGCAGGATGAGCAGGTTCTCGGTGGCGTGCTCGACCGCGTCCGCGACGGCGCGCAGGTCACCGGCCAGGTCGGAGGTCTCGACGAGCCGGCCGGGGAAGCCCCGGTAGGCCGGCGCGTCGCCGGAGCGGGCGATCGTCACCGGCGCGGGGTCGAGCGAGGCGAGCTGACCGTGCAGCTTGCCGATCACAGTGGGGCAGCCGGGAAGCGCGGGCAGAGTCAGCGCGGCGGACGGCGTCGACTGGCCGGAAGCGGCATCGGGGCCGGGCGATGAGCCCAGCAGGACCACGCGGGGCATGGCACCCTTTCGTGCGGGGGCGGGGTGAAACGTGGCGCGGGGAGTTCGCCAGACGCCAAAGTTTAGTGAGTTTTGGATGAACAACATGCACCCGTGATCCATCTGTGCCACTTGATCATGGTTAAAACCGTGCCACGTGGGGCATCCCACTAGACTGACCAGGTGAGTCTGTACCGTGACGACGGCATCGTGCTGCGCACCCACAAGCTGGGCGAGGCCGATCGCATCGTCACGGTCCTGACCAGGCGCACCGGAAAGATCAGAGGGGTCGCCAAGGGGGTCAGGCGGACCATGTCGCGTTTCGGCGCCCGGCTGGAGCCGTTCACCCACGTGGATCTCCAGCTCCACACCGGCCGCACGCTCGATGTGATCACCCAGGCCGAGACGATCCGCCCGTACGGCGAGGCGCTCGTCACCGACTACCCGCGCTACACCGCGGGCAGCGCGATGCTCGAGACCGCCGACCGGCTGACCCTGGGGGAGAAGGAGCCCTCGCTCCGCCAGTTCCTGCTGCTCGTCGGCGGCCTGCGCACGCTCGGCTCGGGGGAGCACGAGCCCCGGCTGGTCCTCGACGCCTACTTCCTGCGCTCGCTGGCCGTCGCCGGCTACGCCCCCGCCCTGGAGGCGTGCGCCCGCTGCAAGGCGCCCGCGGTGCGGGCGTTCGCCATCGTGGCGGGGGGCGTGGTGTGCGGGGGCTGCCGTCCGGCGGGGGCCGCCGTGCCCGCGGGGGAGACCCTCGCGCTGATGGTGGCGCTACTGAAAGGCGACTGGCTCACCGCCGACGCCTCCGACGGCCGGCACCGCGCCGAGTGCAGCGGGCTGGTCGCCGCATATCTCCAATGGCACCTGGAGCACGGCATACGCTCTCTCCGACACGTAGAAAGGGAGCCCGCCACGTGAACGTCCGTCCCCCAGCCCCTCACCCCACCGGCGTCACCCCGCCCCCCATCCCGCGCGATCTCGTGCCCCGGCATGTGGCGATCGTGATGGACGGCAACGGCCGGTGGGCCAAACAGCGCGGTCTGCCGCGCACCGAGGGCCACAAGGCGGGCGAGGCGTCGCTCTTCGACGTCATCGAGGGCGCGATCGAGCTCGGCGTCCCCTACCTGTCGGCCTACGCCTTCTCCACCGAGAACTGGAAGCGCTCCCCCGACGAGGTCCGCTTCCTGATGGGTTTCAACCGCGACGTCATCCGCCGCCGCCGCGACGATCTCCACGCCATGGGCGTGCGGGTCCGCTGGGCCGGCCGTCCCGGCCGGCTGTGGAAGAGCGTCATCCAGGAGCTGCAGGACGCGGAGCGGATGACCGAGCGCAACTCCACGCTCACCCTGCAGTTCTGCGTCAACTACGGCGGCCGTGCCGAGATCGTGGACGCGGCGCTGCGCCTGGCGCAGGACATCGCCGCCGGGCGGGTCAGGCCGGGCCGGGTGAAGGAGGAGACCTTCGCCCGCTACCTGGACGAGCCGGAGATCCCCGACGTCGACCTGTTCCTGCGCTCCTCGGGTGAGCAGCGCACCTCCAACTTCCTGATCTGGCAGACGGCCTACGCCGAGATGGTCTTCCTCAACCGCCTGTGGCCCGACTTCGACCGCCGGGACCTGTGGGAGGCCTGCGAGACCTACGCCAAGCGCGACAGGCGGTACGGCGGAGCCCTGCCGAACGCGGTCACAGAATAATGTTATGTTCCGGGGTGCTGCCGACCCGCTGAGAGGTGCACCGGATGACCGTCAGGATCGAACGCCAGGGCCCCGTCACCACCGTCGTCCTGTCCCGGCCTGAGGTCCGCAATGCCGTGGACGGGCCCACGGCCGCGGCCCTGGCCGGCGCCTTCCGGGACTTCGACGCCGATCCGGAGGCCGCGGTGGCCGTGCTGTGGGGTGAGGGCGGCACGTTCTGCGCGGGGGCCGACCTCAAGGCCGTCGCCGCGGGCCGCGGCAACCGGGTGGCCCCCGGCGGCGACGGGCCGATGGGGCCCACCCGGATGCGGCTCGGCAAGCCGGTGATCGCGGCGGTCGCCGGACACGCCGTCGCGGGCGGGCTGGAGCTGGCGCTCTGGTGCGACCTGCGGGTGGCCGAGGCGGACGCGGTGTTCGGAGTCTTCTGCCGCCGCTGGGGCGTTCCGCTGGTCGACGGTGGCACCGTCCGGCTGCCGAGGCTGATCGGGACCGGCCGCGCGATGGACATGATCCTCACCGGACGTCCGGTGTCCGCTCAGGAGGCCTACGAGATGGGCCTGGTCAACCGGGTGGTGCCGGCCGGCGGGGCGCGGCAGGCCGCCGAGGAGCTCGCCGCCGACCTCGCGCGCTTCCCGCAGGACTGCATGCGCGGTGACCGCATGTCGGTGCTGGAGCAGGAGGGGCTGGACGAGGAGGAGGCCATGGCGGGCGAGCTGCGCCATGGCATGCGCGCCCTGCCCGGTGCGGTGGCCGGCGCCGCCCGCTTCGCCGCGGGGGCGGGACGCCACGGTGATTTCAGCGCGCTCCGGGGCGGCGGCTGAGGCCGCAGGACGGGCGGTCGCGACGCTCCGGGGCGCGGGTCCCCGCCGTGAGGACGGCCGCCGCGGGGGCGTGACCCCTTCCGCCGTGGTGGAGGGCCCGCGGTGATCGGCGGAGGGCGGCCTCAGGCGCGGCGGCGGGCCCGGTAGGCCGCGACGTGCATGCGGTTCCCGCAGGTACGGCTGTCGCAGTAGACCCGGGAGCGGTTGCGCGACTCGTCGACGAAGACGTGGCCGCAGTCGGGGGCCGAGCAGGTGCGCAGGCGCTCCCACTCGCCCTCGACGAGCAGGTGGGCCAGCGCGACGCCCAGATCGGCCGACAGGTGCTCGCCGAGCGAGGCGCCGGGGGCGAAGTAGTGGACGTGCAGGGCGTGGCCGTCGTGCTCGGTCAGGCGCGGGGTGATGCGGGTGCCGCTCAGCAGCGTGTTCAGCCGGATGACCGCGGTGGCCTGGTCGGGGGCGGTGAAGACCTTGTGGAGGGCCTCACGCAGGGCGCGCACCTGGCCCAGGTCCGCCTCGCCGAGCTCGCCGACACCGCTGACCTGCCGGTTCTCCACGAATTCAGTCAGTTGCTCCAGGTCGGTCAGACTGTCTTCGCCTCCGGTGGAGGGGGAGGTGTTGACGAGATCGACCACAGTGGCGAGCGAGTACACCATGTCATGTCCAAATGGCATGTTGCCTCCTGTTGAATGCGGTTCTAACGTGGGGGGCGCGTACGGCGGCTCGCCGTCTCGGAAGCGTATCTCTCCGGCGCCTGTTCGGGGGCCCGTCGTGACCGCACACCGCCGCGCCGTCCTGGCCGCCGTGACCGGAGCGGCGGTCATCGCGACCTCGGCCACGCTCGTCCGCCTGTCGGGTGAGCCCGCCGCGATCTCGGCGCTGTTCCGGTGCGCCTACGCGCTGCCGTTCCTGGCGGTTCTCGCCTGGCGGGAGGGCCGTCGGCTCGGCCCGATGGCGGCCCGGCGGCGCGCGCTCGCCTGGCTCGCGGGCCTGGTCTTCGGCCTGGACCTGCTGCTGTGGCACCGCAGCATCGACTACGTCGGCGCGGGCCTGGCCACCGTGCTGGGCAACCTGCAGGTGTTCGTGGTCGCGTTCGCGGCCTGGGCCCTGCTGCGCGAGCGGCCCTCCATCCGGCTCCTGGTCGCCGCCCCCGTCGTGTTCGCGGGGGTGGTGCTGATCTCCGGCCTGTTCGACGCCGCGGCCTACGGCTCCGACCCCCGGCTCGGCGTGATCCTCGGCGTGGCCACCGCGCCGGTCTACGCCGCCTTCATGCTGATCCTGCGCGGCTGCTCGGAGGAGGGCCGCCGGAGCGCCGGGCCGCTGGCCCACGCGGCCGCGTCCGCCACGGTGCTGATCGCTCTGGCGGGCCCCTGGCCGGGCGCCGCCGCCCTCACCCCGCACTGGCCCTCGCACGGCTGGCTGCTGCTGCTCGCGCTCGGGCCCCAGGTGCTCGGCTGGGTGCTGATCACCTACGCGCTGCCCCGCCAGCCCGCCGCCCTCACCGCGCTGCTCCTGCTCATCCAGCCCGCGGGTACGCTCGCGCTGTCCGCGCTGGTGCTGGGGGAGCGCCCGTCGGCGGTCCAGCTCGCCGGGTGCACGGTGATCGCCCTCGGCGTCCTGTACGGCTCCCGCCCGGAGCGGCTCCCGCGGACGCCCCCGTCCCGGGCCCTCGCCGGCGGGGCGGGCCCCGCCGGCCTCCCGGACTCTCAGGCCCGGCTCGGCACCCCCGCGGGCTTGACGGCGGCCGAGCAGGAGGCGCAGGTGCCGAAGACCTCGACCGTGTGAGTGATCTCGGTGAAGCCGTGCTCGGAGCCGACCGCCTCGGCCCAGCGCTCCACCGCGGGCCCGGCCACCTCCACGGTCCGCCCGCAGCGGCGGCAGACCAGGTGGTGGTGGTGGTCGCCGCTGGCGCACGCGCGGTAGACCGACTCCCCGTCGTCGGTCCTGAGCGTGTCGACATGGCCGCTGTCGGCGAGTGCCTGGAGCGCCCGGTAGACCGTGGTCAGTCCGATCTTGGCGCCTTCCGCGCGCATCTCGGCGTAGACGTCCTGCGCGCTGCGGAAGCCCTCGCTCTGGCGGAGGATTTCATGGACGGCATCACGTCTGTTGCTCATGGGCTGGACTCCTGTGGTCGGCTTCGGCGTACGAATCTACCGAGCCCGAGGGCCAGGACGAACCCTGCGAGGGCCACGATCACGATGATGGCGCCCGGCGGGACCTCGATGTAGAACGAGGAGGTCAGTCCGCCGACCGTGGAGATCATCCCGAAAAGCATGGAGAGCGCCATCGTGCTCCTGAAACCCCGGGTGAGCTGCTGGCTGGTCGCCACCGGGACCACCATCAGCGCGCTGACCAGCAGCAGTCCCACCACGCGCATGGCGATGACCACGGTCAGCGCGGCGGTGACGGCGATCAGCAGGCTCAGGAAGCGGACCGGCAGGCCACTGGCCTTGGCGACCTCCTCGTCCTGGCAGAGCACGTAGAGCTCGCGCCCGAAGAAGGCCACCACGCCGAGCACGGCGACCGCCAGCAGGCCGATCACCCACACGTCCTGGGTGCTGACGCTGCTGATCGAGCCGAACAGGTAGGACATCAGGGTGGCGTTGCTGCCGCCCGGGGCCAGCGAGATGAGCAGCACGCCTCCGGCGATGCCGCCGTAGAACAGCAGCGCGAGCGCCACGTCGCCGCTGGTCCTGCCGCGCGCGCGGACCAGCTCGATCGCCACGGCGCCGAGCACCGAGACCGCCACCGCGGTCAGCACGGGGGCGGTGCCGGTCAGGAACCCGAGCGCCACGCCGGTCAGCGCGACGTGCCCGATGCCGTCGCCCAGCAGCGCCAGGCGGCGCTGCACGATGAACGTGCCGAGGGCCGGGGCGGCCAGGCCGACCAGGAGGGCGGAGATCAGCGCCCGCTGCATGAAGTCGAACTGCAGAAGGTCGATCACGATGCGGGTCTCCAGTCGAGCGGGCTCGCGGGCTTCTCCTCGGCGTGCGGATGCACGTGGTCGTGGCCGGGCAGCGCGTGCGCGCCGACGGCGTGGGGCGGCGGGCCGTCGTGGCAGACGAATCCGTCCCTGAGCACCACCGCGCGGGTGATGAGCGACTCCATGGGGCCGAGCTCGTGGGCCACCAGCAGGACCGTCTTGCCCTGGTCGACGAGCGTGGTCAGGGTGTCGGCCAGGAGCTGCTGGCTCTGGGCGTCCACGCCCGCGGTGGGCTCGTCCATGACGAAGGTGTCGGGCTCCCCGGCGAGGGCGCGGGCGATCAGTACCCGCTGCTGCTGCCCGCCGGACAGGGCCTGGACCGGGTCTCCGGCGCGGTGGGCCATGCCGACGGCCTCCAGCGCCCTGGCGGTCGCCTCGCGGTCGGCCGGGCTGGTCGGGCGGAGCCGTCGCTGCCTGGCGATCCTGCCCGAGGCGACGACCTCGCGGATGGTCGTCGGCACGCCGCCGCCCACCGCGAGCCGCTGGGGCACGTAGCCGATCCGCCACCACTCGCGGAAGCGGGCGGGCGGCGCGCCGTACAGGAGGGTCGAGCCGCCGGACAGCGGCGTCAGGCCGAGCAGGGCGCGGATGAGGGTGGACTTGCCCGACCCGTTCGCGCCGAGCACGGCCACGACCTCGCCGGGTTTGACGGTCAGGTCGATGCCGCGGAGCACCGGACGGCGGTCCAGGCTGACCTGGCCGCCGCTCATGGTGAAAACTGCCTGGTTGGATGTCACATGTTGCCTTTACGAGCAGCTGAGTGCCGCCTGAAGTGCGGTGAGGTTCTGGCGCATGGCGGACAGGTAGTCGCCGCTCGCCGGCTGGCTCTCGACCGGGTCCAGGACCGCGGTCTTGGCGCCGACCTCCTGGGCGAGCACCTCGGCGACCTTGGGGCTGACGAGGGTCTCGGTGAAAATCGTAGTCACTTTCTCCTGCTTGGACACTTTCGCCACTTCGGCCAGCCGGGCGGGGGAGGGCTCGGCGTCCGGGTCGAGGCCGCTGATCCCGATCTGGCGGAGCTTGTAGCGGTCGGCGAGGTAGCCGAACGCGCCGTGGCTGGTGACGATGGCCGTGGAGGCGCACTTGCTCAGCCCCCGCGTCAGCTCGCCGTCCAGGGCGCCGAGGTCGGCGGCGGTCTTGGCGGCGCGGTCCTTGTAGCCCTGGGCGTGCGCCGGGTCGGCGGCGGCGAGCTTGTCGCCGAGCATGGTCGCGACGGTCGCGAAACGGGACGGGTCGAGCCAGATGTGCGGGTCGTAGGCGACCTCGTGGCCGTGCTCCTCCTCACCCGCGTGCTCCTCCTCGCCGGCGACCGCCGGGAGGGTCTTGACCGCTGCCGCCGCGTCGAAGCCCCGGTCGGCGGCGTGCTGCTCGACCGCCTCGTCCACGGCGGGCTGCACGCCCTTGATATAGGCGACCAGGGCGGTCTTCTCCAGCCCGGCCACCTGGACGGGCGTCAGCTCCAGATCGTGCGGCTCGACGCCTGGCTTGGTCAGGCCCGTGACGGCGACGTCGGGGCCGCCCACCCGCTCGGCCAGCCACTGCAGCGGATACAAGGCCGCGGTGACGTCGGTCCTGCCTCCCGGCGCACCGCCCGGCCGGGCGGAGTCGGCTGAGCCGGAACCGCAGGCGGCGGTGGTGGCGAGAACGGTCGTGAGAGCAAGCAGACCCGCGCCACGCATGCGCATACGTCGGGAAAAGTCGGACACCATGTCCACCAGTATGCGCGTAAATGAAAACGGTTGTCAAAACCGTTCTAGAAGGCCCCGAACCGGTCGGCCGCCAGGAGCAGCAGGAAGGTGAGGAGGGCGACGCGCAGGATACGCCCCCGGGCGCCGAGCGAGGGCCACGACATGTAGGCGAGCCAGCCGACGAACCCGATCACCGGCAGCACCGCGAGGCCGCCCCAGAAGGACGGCACGGCGAAGCCGACCAGGAGCAGGACCACGAGTGCCACCGGGGCGATCCAGCGGGGAAGCTGGAACAGGAAGACGAGCGGGGCCGCGCTGCGCTTCTCGACCTTCTGCCGCAGGCCGGTCGCCCCCGGGGTGAAGAACTGCTCGCCGGGCGGGAGCGGGCGCTGTCTCCGCTGCTGGGGGCGCTGCCGGGCCAGGGGGTGTGCGGAGCGCTCGCTGCGTTTTTCGGCCACGGCCCGAGCCTAACGCCGGGACGCCCCGGGCGACATGCTCCGTCGCCCCCGGCCGGCGCGTGCCGCACCCGGGCTCACGCCCGCCCGCCGGTGCCGGCGGGCCGGGGCGACGCCGGAAGCGGGGAGGACGGCGGGCTCTGACATGCTGTCCGGATGCTTGCTCTCATCCGTTACTCGGTGCCCTCCGGCCAGACCGGGGAGTTCCTTGCCCAGGCGCATGACATCCTCGACACCCTGGCCGGGCAGCCCGGCTACGTGCGCGGCCGCGTGACCCGCTCGGTGGACGAGCCGGAGCTGTGGGCGCTGGTCAGTGAGTGGGAGGGGGCGGGGTTCTACCGGCGCGCGCTGGGGGCCGCGCGGATGGCGATGTATCCGCTGATGACGTTGATGATCAACGAGCCGAGCGCCTACGAGGACGTGGACCGTCCCTGACCGGTCCTCCCCGGAGTGGACCGTTCCCGGGCGGCCTCCGCCGGGCGGGGCGGCGTGGTGGTTCATGCGCGCGTCCCGCCCGTCCGACTCCCCTAAGCTGGGAACTCAATCATTCCTCGCCGACCTCCAGCCGGATGGAGATTTTCCCTTATGGCACGCCGTACGGACATCATGGACACCATCGTCAGCCTCGCCAAGCGACGTGGCCTTGTCTATCCCTCCAGCGAGATCTACGGCGGCCTGCGCGCCTCATGGGACTACGGGCCGCTGGGCGTGGAGCTCAAGAGCAACGTGAAGCGGCAGTGGTGGAAGAGCATGGTGCAGGGCCGTGACGACGTGGTCGGCCTTGACTCCTCGGTGATCCTGGCCCGTGAGGTGTGGCAGGCCAGCGGCCACGTGGACACCTTCACCGACCCGCTGACCGAGTGCCAGGCGTGCCACAAGCGCTACCGCGCCGACCACCTCGAAGAGGCCTACGAGGAGAAGCACGGCAAGCCGGCGGTCAACGGCCTGGCCGACATCACCTGCCCCAACTGCGGCAACAAGGGCTCCTTCACCGCGCCCAAGCAGTTCAGCGGCCTGCTGAAGACCTATCTCGGCGCGGTCGAGGACGAGTCCGGCCTGGCCTACCTCCGGCCGGAGACCGCCCAGGGCATCTTCATCAACTACCTCAACGTGCAGCAGTCCGCGCGCAAGAAGATCCCGTTCGGCATCGGCCAGATCGGCAAGTCGTTCCGCAACGAGATCACCCCGGGCAACTTCATCTTCCGCACCCGCGAGTTCGAGCAGATGGAGATGGAGTTCTTCGTCAAGCCGGGCACCGACGAGGAGTGGCACCAGTACTGGATCGACGAGCGCTTCCGCTGGTACACCGACCTGGGCATCAGCCAGGACAACCTCCGCATCTACGAGCACCCGCAGGAGAAGCTGTCCCACTACTCCAAGCGGACCGTCGACATCGAGTACCGCTTCAACTTCACCGGCAGCGAGTGGGGCGAGCTGGAGGGCGTCGCCAACCGCACCGACTTCGACCTGACCGCGCACGGCAAGGCCTCCGGCACCGACCTCAGCTTCTTCGAGCAGGACACCGGTGAGCGCTACGTCCCGTACGTGATCGAGCCGGCCGCCGGTGTCGACCGCGCCACCCTCACCTTCCTGCTCGACGCCTACACCGAGGACGAGGCGCCCAACGCCAAGGGCGTCATGGAGAAGCGGACGGTCATGCGGCTGGACCACCGTCTCGCGCCGGTCAAGGTCGCCGTTCTCCCGCTGTCGCGCAACGCCGATCTGTCGCCGAAGGCCAAGGACCTGGCCGCCCAGCTCCGCCGCCGGTGGAACGTCGAGTTCGACGACGCGGGCGCGATCGGCCGCCGCTACCGCCGCCAGGACGAGATCGGCACGCCGTTCTGCATCACCGTCGACTTCGACACCCTCGACGACCAGGCGGTGACCATCCGCGAGCGCGACTCGATGGCCCAGGAGCGCGTGGCCCTCGACCAGGTGGAGGCCTACCTCCGCCAGCACCTCAACGACTGACGACCGCTCCTTCCGACCGACGACGGCCGGCGACCCCGCGGGGGGCCGCCGGCCGTCGCTTTTCCGCTGCGGCCGGCGGCCCGGGGCGCCTTGTACACCATGGCTTGAACCTCCGGTGAACGCGCCTGAATGCTGAGACAATTGGTTTATACCAATTGGTTTATACCAATTCTTGGGGCGGCCGATATCGCGGTTGTTTTGACTCCGATTTGAATTGGATTAGACCGCTATGTGGGCATTGACGTGCGCAAACGCAGGGTGTCCGGTTGTGTGACGTTTCATCGGCTTATTCGTCGGTAGAGTCCGAAGGGAGGCGGAACCACGCGTCGTTTGAAGTCGCAGAAGGAGCAACCGTGCCCAAGTACGTTTACGACTTCACCGAGGGCAACAAAGATCTCAAGGATCTGCTCGGCGGTAAGGGGGCCAACCTGGCCGAGATGACCAATCTCGGGTTGCCGGTGCCCCCCGGCTTCACCATCACCACCGACGCGTGCCGCCGGTTCCTCGAAGACGGCACGCTCCCCGACGGGCTGGAGGAGGAGGTCTCCCTGCACCTGGCCGCGCTGGAGGAGCAGATGGGCCGCCGCCTGGGCCAGGCCGACGACCCGCTGCTGGTGAGCGTGCGCTCCGGGGCGAAGTTCTCCATGCCCGGCATGATGGACACCGTCCTCAACATCGGGCTCAACGACGAGTCGGTGCACGGCCTGGCCAAGCAGGCCGGCGGCAACGAGCGCTTCGCCTGGGACTCCTACCGGCGTCTCATCCAGATGTTCGGCAAGACCGTTCAGGGCATCGAGGCCGCGCTGTTCGACGACGCCCTTGAGGAGATCAAGAACGGCCGCGACGACCTGGAGCTGGAGGCGGCCGACTTCCAGCGGCTCGTCGAGACCTACAAGGGCGTCGTCCGGGCCCAGACCGGACAGGACTTCCCCGCCGACCCGCACCAGCAGATGCGCATGGCCGTCAAGGCGGTCTTCGACTCCTGGAACGCCCCTCGCGCCATCCTCTACCGCCGCCAGGAGCGCATCCCCGCCGACCTCGGCACGGCGGTCAACATCTGCTCGATGGTCTTCGGCAACTGCGGCATGGACTCCGGCACGGGCGTGGCCTTCACCCGTGACCCCGGCAGCGGTCACCAGGGCGTCTACGGCGACTACCTGCAGAACGCCCAGGGCGAGGACGTGGTCGCGGGCATCCGCAACACCATGTCGCTGCAGGAGCTGGAGGGCATCGACAAGCCCGTCTACGACGAGCTCATGCAGATCATGGAGAAGCTGGAGAACCACTACCGCGACCTGTGCGACATCGAGTTCACGGTCGAGCGCGGCAAGCTCTGGATGCTCCAGACCCGCGTGGGCAAGCGGACGGCGGGCGCCGCGTTCCGCATCGCCGTACAGCTCGCCGACCAGGGCCTGATCGACCTCGACGAGGCCGTGACCCGCGTCACCGGCGCCCAGCTCGCCCAGCTCATGTTCCCGCGTTTCGGCAGAGATGCGGACAGCACGAAGATCACCACGGGGATGAACGCCTCCCCGGGGGCGGCCGTCGGCAAGGCCGTCTTCTCCTCCGAGCGGGCCGTCGAACTCGCCGCCCGGGGCGAGGCCGTCATCCTGGTCCGCCACGAGACCAACCCCGACGACCTGTCGGGCATGATCGCCGCCCAGGGCGTCCTGACGAGCCGCGGCGGCAAGACCTCGCACGCGGCCGTGGTCGCCCGCGGCATGGGCAAGACCTGCGTCTGCGGTGCCGAGGAGCTGGAGGTCTCCGCCAAGGAGCGCAGGTTCACCGCCCCCGGCGGCGTCGTCGTCTCCGAGGGGGACGTCATCTCCATCGACGGCTCCAGCGGCGCCGTCTACCTCGGCGAGGTGCCCGTGGTCGCCTCCCCGGTCGTGGAGTACTTCGAGGGCGCGCTCGACCAGGACGACGAGCTCGTCCGGGCCGTGCACCGCATCATGAGCCACGCCGACGCCTCCCGGCGGCTGGACGTGCGGGCCAACGCCGACAACGCCGAGGACGCCGCCCGCGCCCGCCGGTTCGGCGCCCAGGGGATCGGGCTGTGCCGTACCGAGCACATGTTCCTCGGCGACCGCCGCCAGCTCGTCGAGGACCTGGTCCTGGCCACCTCCCCGCAGGAGCGGGAGCGGGCGCTGGCCGCGCTGGAGCCGCTGCAGAAGGCGGACTTCACCGAGATCTTCCAGGCGATGGAGGGCCTGCCCGTCACGATCCGCCTGATCGACCCGCCGCTGCACGAGTTCCTGCCCGACCATACCGAGCTGTCGGTGAAGGTCGCCCTCGCCGGCGAGGGGGCCGACGACAAGGACCGCAGGCTGCTGGCGGCGGTCAAGCGCCTGCACGAGCAGAACCCGATGCTGGGCCTGCGCGGTGTACGGCTCGGCCTGGTCATCCCTGGCCTGTTCGCCATGCAGGTCCGGGCGATCGCCGAGGCGGCCAGTGCCGTCCCCGGCGCCCGCGCGGAGATCATGATCCCGCTCGTCGCCGCCGTCCAGGAGCTGGAGACCGTCAAGGACGAGGCGCGGGCGATCCTCGCCGAGGTCGGCGTCGAGGCCCTGGTCGGCACGATGATCGAAGTGCCGCGGGCGGCGCTGACCGCCGGGCAGATCGCCGAGGCCGCGGAGTTCTTCTCCTTCGGCACCAACGACCTGACCCAGATGACCTGGGGTTTCTCCCGGGACGACGTCGAGGCCGCGTTCTTCTCCAAGTATCTGGAGCTGGGCGTCTTCGGTGTCTCGCCGTTCGAGTCCCTGGACCGTGACGGCGTGGGCCGGCTCGTGCGGATCGCCGCCGAGGAGGGCCGCAGGACCCGTCCCGACCTCAAGCTCGGCATCTGCGGCGAGCACGGCGGCGACCCCGACTCGATCCACTTCTGCCACCAGGCGGGCCTGGACTACGTGTCCTGCTCGCCGTTCCGCATCCCGGTCGCCCGGCTGGAGGCGGGCCGTGCGGCGCTGGTCTGCGAGGGCTCCGACACCCGATAGGACGGGCCCCGGCCGGGGCGTCCACCCGTCGGGGCCGGCGCGCGCCTTCTTCTCACGGGCGGTCTCCGATGCCGTCGGAGACCGCCCGCGAGGGGCGGGGCGGGCTCCGCGCGGGCGCGTACGGCCGGCCGGCGTCCCATGAGCGCAGGTCCGGGGTCATCAGGTGTTTTCCTCCCGTTCGGCATGGACCGCTCCTTTGGTGGATAAAATCACTGCACTTATGCACGGTTATGACGAGCACGATCAGGCCAGATGGGTGCCGGAACCCCCCGGCAACCCGGAGAGAGGCCCGTTCGAGCGGGACCGGGCGCGGGTGCTGCACAGCGCGGGGCTGCGGCGGCTCGCGGCCAAGACCCAGGTGGTCGGGCCGGGGGAGACCCTCGGCAGCGGGCAGCACATCCCGCGCACCCGGCTGACCCACTCGCTGGAGTGCGCGCAGGTCGGCAGGGAGATGGGACAGTCCCTCGGCCGCGATCCCGATCTGATGGAGACCGCCTGCCTGGCCCACGACCTCGGGCACCCGCCGTTCGGGCACAACGGGGAGACCGCGCTCAACGAGCTCGCTGCCGGGTGCGGCGGGTTCGAGGGGAACGCGCAGAGCCTGCGCCTGCTGACCCGGCTGGAGGCCAAGGTCCTCACCGAGGACGGCCGCAGCGCCGGGCTCAACCTCACCCGCGCCTCCCTGGACGCCGCGGTCAAATATCCCTGGACCCGCGAGACGAGTCCCAAATACTGCGCCTACGGCGACGACATGGCCGTCTTCGAGTGGATCAGGGAGGGCGCGCCCGAGGGGCGGGTCAGCTTCGAGGCCCAGATCATGGACTGGGCCGACGACGTCGCCTACTCGGTGCACGACCTGGAGGACGCCCTCCACTCCGGCGCCGTCGCGCCGGAGGCCCTGCGCGACCCCGCCGAGCGCCGTGAGGTCTGCGCGACCACCCGCGCCTGGTACGCCCCGGAGGCCGAGCCCGGCGAGCTGGAGGACCTCTTCGGCCGCCTGGTCGCCCAGCCGCTCTGGCCCCGCCACTTCGACGGCTCGCTCGCCGCCCTCGCCGCGATCAAGGGCCTCACCAGCTCGCTCATCGGCCATCTCTGCCGGTCCGCGCAGATCGCCACCCGGGAGTCCTACGGCCCGGCCGCGGGACGCTACAGCGCCGACCTGATCGTGCCCAGGGCCACCCGCCTGGAGTGCGCCCTGCTGAAGGGGCTCACCGCCCACTACGTGATGACCAGGGACGCCCACAACGCCAACCAGGCCAGGCAGCGGGAGCTCATCCACGACCTGGCCCACCTGATCATGCTGGGTGCCCCGGGCACGCTGGAGCCCGCCCTCCGGCCCTCCTTCGTCAAGGCCGGGAGCGACGCCGGGCGGCTCCGCGTGGTCGTCGACCAGATCGCCTCGCTCACCGACACCTCCGCGGTCACCTGGCAGCGGCGCCTGTCCGGACGCTGACCCCGGGGCCGCCGCTCCCCGGGCCGCCGTCTCCGCCGCTCCCCGGGACGCCGGGGCCGCCCCCGGGACGCCGGGGCCGGCTGCCGTGTCCGGTGGGGTTAACCGCCCACCGTGATGTGCTCGTCGTCCGGCTTCGGGGGCTTCTCGGTGCGCTTGGGCTTGGCCCCCGGCTTGGACTTGCACAGGGTCACGCACCTGGGCGCAGCCCCGGTCTGGGCCAGCACGGCCTGCATCTCGTCCTTGGGCGACAGCGTGCGGTTGCCGTTCAGCCAGGCGTCCAGGTAGTTCCACGGCTTGACCATGCCCCGCCGTACCCACCAGAGCGAGGGCTCGGTCTTCCAGGAGATCGCGAAGTAGAGGTTGCTGGCGGTGGAGCGGGCGTTGCCCGAGTTGCCGACCTGGCCGAGGACCTGGCCCGCGCTGACCCGCGTCCCCGGCGCGATCCCCGGTGTCACCCTGTCCAGATGGCCGCCGAGGTAGCGCACGCCGTCGTCGCCGATGACGCTGACGAAGCGGCCCTCGCGGTCGGCTCCCCGGTCGGTGGAGGGTCTCCAGCGGTTCTTGATGTTGACCTCGTGGACCACGCCGTTCACCGGCGAGACGAACGAGCATCCCTTGGCCGCCCAGATGGTGGTCTTGGGCAGGACCAGCAGCCTGCTCTCGTAGGTCACCCTGCAGTCCTTGACGGGGAAGGCGTAGGTGTGAGCGGACACCTTCGGCGGCGGCACCTGCACCGGGTCGCCGGCCTTGGGCCGCTCCACCGTCACCCGCACCGGCACCTTGGGGACAACGGTCGTCTGTGCCGGCGACGGAATGGTCGCGGTCACCGCGCCCGGCGCCGCGGCGACCGCCTCGGCAGAGGGGGCCGGAGGCAGCGTGCTGATGCCCGCGACTCCACCCGGTGACGCGCAGGCTCCTGTGACGAGCACCGCGCCGGTCACGCCGGCCAACCGTGCCATATGCCCCGATCGCATGATCTCCACCCGCGTAACTTATCGAGAATCGGCCGTTACCTTTGTAACCGACCTTCCGATTGGTCATGGCCCGTTCCGGAAAGTCGGCTCCGCCGCCAGGCTCCGAGCTGTCGCGGGGCGCCACTAGACTCGCGGCGTGGCAGGCCGGATCAGTGACGAGGACATCGCGCTCGTGCGGGAGCGCTCACCGATCGCGGACATCGTGGGTGAGCACATCCAGCTCCGCAACGCGGGCGGCGGAAACCTGAAGGGGCTGTGTCCCTTCCATGACGAGAAGAGCCCCTCCTTCAACGTCACCCCCACCCGGGGCTACTGGTACTGCTTCGGCTGCGCCGAGGGCGGAGACGTCATCACCTTCGTCCGGCGGCTGGAGCACCTGTCGTTCGGCGAGGCCGTGGAGCGGCTGGCGAACCGGGCCGGCATCCAGCTCCGCTACGAGCAGGGCGGCTACGTCCCCGGCCGCGAGCAGGGCGAGCGGAGCCGGCTGATCGAGGCGCACCGGGCGGCGGCGGAGTTCTACGCCTCGAAGCTGTCGGCGCCGGACGCCGCGATCGGGCGCAAGTTCCTGTCGGAGCGCGGGTTCGAGCGGGTCGACGCCGAGCACTTCGGGGTGGGATACGCCCCCGCCGAGTGGGAGGCGCTCGCGCGCCACCTGATGGCCCGGGGGTTCACCAGCGCCGAGCTGATCAAGGGAGGCCTGGCCAAGGAGGGGCGGCGGGGCCCGATAGACCGGTTCCGGGGGCGGCTGGTCTGGCCCATCCGCGACATCACCGGTGACGTGATCGGTTTCGGCGCGCGGAAGCTGAACGACGCCGAAGACGGTCCGAAATACCTCAACACCCCCGAGAGCCCGCTCTACAAGAAGAGCGAGGTCCTCTACGGCGTCGACCTGGCCAAGCGGGAGATCTCCAAGCGCTCCCAGGCGGTGATCGTCGAGGGCTACACCGACGTGATGGCCTGCCACCTGTCGGGCGTGCCGACGGCGGTGGCCACCTGCGGCACGGCCTTCGGCGAGGAGCACATCAAGGTGCTGCGGCGGCTGCTGCTGGACCAGTCCGGGTCCCAGGGTGAGGTGGTCTTCACCTTCGACGGCGACGCGGCGGGGCAGAAGGCGGCGCTGCGGGCCTTCGCCGACGAGCAGAAGTTCGTCACCCAGACCTTCGTGGCCGTGCAGCCCGACGGGCTCGACCCGTGTGACCTGCGCGTACGGCAGGGCGAAGCCGCCGTGCGGGACCTGATCGCCAGCAGGGAGCCGCTGTTCGCGTTCGCGATCCGCAGCATGATCTCCCGCTACGACGTGAGCACCAACGAGGGCCGGCTCTCCGCGCTGGACGCCGCCGCGCCGATCGTGGCGGGGATCAAGGACCGGGCCCTGCGCCAGCTCTACGGTGTGGACCTCGACCGCTGGCTGGGCTTCAACAACGAGCGCTTCGTCATGGACCGGATCGCCGAGATCTCCGCCACGGCCCAGCCGCGCCAGCAGCGGCCCGCCGGGCCGCGGAAGGTCGCCGACCTCACCGACCCCGGCGTACGGACCGAGGCCGAGGTGCTGAAGCTGGCCGTGCAGCGTCCCGCGCTGCTCGGGCCCGGCTTCGACGCGATCGGCCCGGCGGCGTTCACGCTGCCCGAACACGTCGCGCTCTACAAGCTGGTCATGGACACCGGGGGCACTGCGGCGGCCGGGCACGGCGGCCGCGAGTGGGTGGACCGGCTGCTGGGCGGGGTGACCGACGCGTTGCGCGGGGTGGTCACCCGGTTCGCGGTGGAGGAGTTGCGCGCGGACGTGGCGAGCGAGGAGCGCTACGCCTCGGCCATGCTGGCCGCGCTGGAGCTCGTCTCGGTGGTCCGGGCGATCGAGCAGCTGAAGTCGCGCATGCAGCGGACCAACCCGGTCGAGGAGCAGCAGGAGTACAACCGGCTGTTCGGCGAGCTGGTCGCGCTGGAGCAGCAGCGGCGTGTGCTGAAGGAACGCGCCGCCGGAAGTTGATCGCGTAATTGGCTTTAATTTCCGTGGGCTGATTCGACCAAACCTTAATAAGGTCTCGGTTCGATAATGATCGGGGCCTTACCTTCGGTGACAAAAATAGGTCTGCCATTTTGGGGACCCAATACAGCAGACTGTGTCCCGTGGGTGCATCGGTGCTGCCAAGTGGGCCGCCATCGGTAGACCAGGTGGCCGACCTCGTTGCGAAAGGGAGAGAGCGCGGAAGCGTCACGGTCGATGACGTGGCCGCCGCTCTCGACAAATCCGAGCTGCCGTCCGACGCGCTCGAACGCGTCGTCCGCATGCTCGCCGAGCACGGAGTGGAGGTCCTCGAGCCCCAGGGCGAGGAGGAGACCACCCGCTCCGATGAGGAGGATGTCGGTAAACGCGCTCCGACCAGCGATCTTGTCCGCATATACCTGCGGGAGATCGGACGGGTGCCCCTGCTCACGGCCGAGGAGGAGGTGGAGCTCGCCAAGTCCATCGAGGCCGGGCTGTTCGCCGAGGACAAGCTGACGAGCGTCGTCTCGCGGCTGGCCTTCCCGGAGTTCAAGGAGCTGGTCTGGCAGGGCACGCGGGCCAAGCAGCGGCTGATCGAGGCCAATCTGCGGCTCGTCGTCTCGATCGCCAAAAGATATGTGGGCCGCGGGATGCTGTTCCTGGATCTGATCCAGGAGGGCAACCTCGGGCTCATCCGGGCGGTCGAGAAATTCGACTACACCAAGGGATACAAGTTCTCCACGTATGCCACATGGTGGATTCGCCAGGCGATCACGCGGGCCATCGCCGACCAGGCGCGCACCATTCGCATTCCGGTGCACATGGTCGAGACGATCAACAAGCTGGTCCGGGTGCAGCGCCAGCTCCACCAGGATCTGGGCCGCGAGCCGGCGCCCGAGGAGATCGCACTGGAGATGGACCTCCCGATCGACCGGGTGATCGAGATCCAGCGCATCGCCCAGGAGCCCGTCTCGCTGCAGTCGCCGATCGGCGAGGAGGACTCCGACCTCGGCGACTTCATCGAGGACGCGGACGCGGTCGTGCCGATGGAGGCCGCGGCCTTCATCATGCTGCAGGACCAGCTCGACGACATCCTCGCGACGCTGTCCGACCGTGAGCAGCGCATCATCCAGCTGCGCTTCGGCCTGGCCGACGGTCACCCCCGGACGCTGGAAGAGGTCGGCCGGGAGTTCGGCGTGACGCGGGAGCGCATCCGCCAGATCGAGTCCAAGACCCTGGCCAAACTCCGTCATCCGACCAGAGCTCAGATGCTCCGCGACTATCTCGACTGAGAGTCCTTACGGCGAAGGCCCCCTGGTCCACATCCCGGGGGCCTTCGCCGTTCCCGGCCCGCGGTGCCTCCCGGCCCGCCGATGGCGCCCATCACGCCGAGCCGGCGACCTGGATTGGCGGCGCGAGGTAAGGGGAAGCTAAGTTAGGGATGCCTAACTGATTGTCAGGAGCTTTCATGCCCCCCGTCATCCGTTCCGTCGCCGCCTGTGGCTTTCTCGCCGTCGCTCTCACCGCCTGCGGTTCGGCCGACGACGGCGCCACCGACGGCGGCCTGACGACCGGCAGCGGCAGTGCCGAAGGCTCGGCCACCCATGCCGCCCCGACGGGCAAGGTCACCGAGACGGTCGCCGTCGCGGCCACCGACACCACGTGCGTGGCGGCGAAGACCGCGCTTTCCGCCGGCGTCGTCGCCTTCCGGGCCAAGAACGGCGGCAAGCAGCCCACCTGGCTGTATCTCTTCCGGGCGGACAAGACCGTGGTCGGCGAGCGGGCCAACATCGCCCCCGGCGCCACCGGCGATCTGGTCGTGGAGCTCGGCGCGGGCACCTACCAGCTCGCCTGCAAGCCCAACCACGAGGGCGACGGCATCCGCCAGGAGGTCACGGTCACGGGTGAGCTCGCCGTCCAGGCCGACCCGCGCGTCACCCGCGCCGTCGAGGACTACCGGGCCTACGTCGCCACCCAGGTGGACGACACCATCGCCACGACGAAGAAGTTCGTCGCCGCGGTCAAGAAGGGCGACGTGAAGAAGGCCAAGGCCCTCTACGCCCCGAGCCGTTTCGGCTGGGAGAGCATCGAGCCGGTGGCCGAGGCGTTCGGCGACATCGACCCCAAGGTGGACCTGCGCGAGGCCGACCTGGAGGAGGGGCAGAAGTGGACCGGCTGGCACCGCCTGGAGAAGGCGCTGTGGAAGGCCCCGGACACGCTCAAGAAGGAGGCCGAGTACGGTGACATCCTCCTGGCCGACCTCGCGGAGCTCAAGGCCAGGCTGCCCAGGGCCGAGATCACTGCGAGCTCCATGGCCAACGGGGCCAAGGAGCTGCTCGACGAGGTCGCGACCGGCAAGGTGACCGGCGAGGAGGAGGCCTTCTCGCACACCGACCTGTGGGACTTCAAGGCCAACGTGGACGGCGCGCTCAAGGTCTACCAGCTCCTCACCCCGATCGTGATGGAGAAGAACCCCGGCCTCGTCACCACGCTGGACGCCGAGTTCGCCGACCTGGACAAGCTCCTGGCCGAGTACACCGAGGGCGACGGCTACGTCCCCTACACCGACCTGTCCAGGGAGCAGGTCAAGGAGCTCGCCGACGCCGTCAACGCCCTCGCTGAGCCGCTGTCCGGCCTCGCGGCGGTCGCCGCGAGCTGACCCTTACCGAAGGGGGAGAAATGCCCGATCTCAGCCGCCGCCGGCTCCTGACCGGTGCGGGCATCGTCGTGGGCGCCGGAGCCGCGGCGGCCGCCGGCGCCGGCCTGGTACGGCAGGCGCAGCCGGCGCCGGTCGAGGCCGACGCCCTCGGAGGCGCTATCCCCTTCCACGGCGCCCACCAGGCCGGGATCGCCACTCCGGTCCAGGACCGGCTGTACTTCGCCGCCTTCGACCTGAGCACCGACTCCCGCGAGAAAGTCGTGGCGATGCTGCAGGCCTGGACCGCGGCGGCCGTCCGGCTGACCGCGGCGCAGGAGGTCGGCGGCGGGGCGACGGGCGCGGAGCCGGCCCCGCCGGACGACACCGGCGAGGCCATCGGCCTGCCCGCCTCGCGGCTCACGCTGACGGTGGGCTTCGGCCCCTCGTTCTTCGACAAGCTGAAGCTGCCCGGGCCGGAGCGGCTCAAGGAGCTGCCGCACTTCCCCGCCGACAAGCTCGACCCGGCCCGCAGCGGCGGCGACGTCTGCGTGCAGGCCTGCGCCGACGACCCGCAGGTGGCGGTGCACGCCGTACGGAACCTGGTGCGCATCGGCTTCGGCACGGTGTCGGTCCGGTGGTCCCAGCTCGGCTTCGGCAAGACGTCCTCGACCACGCCGGACGCGCAGACCCCGCGCAACCTGATGGGCTTCAAGGACGGCACGAACAACATCGCCGGCACCGACCGGAAGAAGCTGGACGAGCACGTCTGGGTCGGCGACGAGGGGCCCGAGTGGATGCGCGGAGGCTCCTACCTGGTGGCCCGGCGGATCCGGATGCACATCGAGACCTGGGACCGCACCTCGCTGAAGGAGCAGGAGGACATCTTCGGCCGGACCAAGCGCGAGGGCGCCCCCTACGGCGGCACGCGCGAGCACGACCCCGTGGTCCTGGACAGGATGCCGATCGACTCCCACGTGCGGCTGGCCAGCCCGGCCTCGCTGAGCGGGGCGACGATCCTGCGACGGGGCTACTCCTTCACCGACGGCAGCGACGGCCTGGGACGGCTGGACGCGGGCCTGTTCTTCCTGGCCTACCAGCGCGACCCGGAGAAGGGGTTCATCCCGATCCAGCGTGCCCTGGCGGCCACGGACCCGCTCAACGAATACATCCAGCACGTCGGGTCGGGCGTCTTCGCCTGTCCGGGCGGGGTGCGGCCGGGCTCGTTCTGGGGTCAGGGCCTCCTGGACTGACCGCGCCTCCACCCACGGCCGGGGGGAGGCCCTGTTCTCCTGGCGCATACAGGGGCAGACTGGGCAAATGGAGGCGCGGCCCGCGGTAGACGACGCCGCGCTCGGGCGCGAGGCATGGTCCGTGCTCGACGCGAACCGGGCGGGGGCCGCCACCGTGCCCGCCCCCGGCCTCTACCCCCACCAGTGGAACTGGGACTCCACCTTCGTGGCGATCGGCCTGGCCCGGTGGGACACCCGCAGGGCGGGGGCGGAGCTGCTGGGCCTGCTGGCCGGGCAGTGGAGCACCGGCATGGTGCCGCACATCGTCTTCCGCCCGGCCCACGCCGAGGGCTACTTCCCCGGCCCCTCCGTCTGGCGCTCGCAGGAGAATCCGGCATCCCCCAACCGGCTGCCCACCTCCGGTCTGACCCAGCCGCCGCTGCACGCCCTGGCCGCCTGGTGGGTGTGGCGGCACGCGGTGGACCGCGAGGAGGCCGTCGCGCTCGTCCGACGGCTGTACCCGATGCTGGTGGCCCAGCACGCCTACCTCGCCACGGCCAGGGACCTGGGCGGGGGAGGGCTGGCCGCGATCGTGCACCCGTGGGAGTCGGGGATGGACGACAGCCCCGTGTGGGACGCCCCGGTGGGGGCGCTGCCCGCGGTCCGCTACGCGTACCGGCGCGAGGAGTCCCCCGCCTGCCATTCCGACAGCCACCAGGACCGCTACACCTGGCTGGCCCTGCGTTACCGCGACTCCGGCTACGACACCGCCTACCTGCGCGACGACCATCCGTTCGCGGTCGAGGACCCGATGTTCAACGGGATCTGGCTGGCCTCCTGCCAGGTGCTCGCCGAGCTGGCCCCGCTGGCGGGCGCCGACCCCGGGCCGCACCTGGAGGCGGCCGAGCGGATCCGCGCGGCGCTGCTGGAGCGGCTCTGGTCCGACGGCGTCTTCCGCGTCCGCGATCTGCGCAGCGGGCGGCTCAGCCCCGTCAGCACGGTCGGGTGCTTCGGGCCGATGCTCGATCCGGGCCTGCCCGCCGACAGGGTGGAGAAACTGGTGGACGTGCTGGAGTCGCCCCGGTTCATGGGCGCCGCCGGGTATCCGGTGCCGAGCTGCGAGATCCGCGCGCCGCAGTTCGACCGGTCCCGGTACTGGCGGGGGCCGTCCTGGGTGAACACCAACTGGCTGCTCCGGCTGGCGCTGGCCGTACACGGCCGGACGGACCTGGTGCGGCTGCTCGGCGCGGGCACCCTGCGCCTGGTACGGCAGGCGGGTTTCCGCGAGTGCTTCGACCCTTTCGACGGCAGCGGCCGAGGCAGCGGGGACTTCTCCTGCTCGGCCGCGCTCACCCTCGATCTGCTCGCGGATAATGTGGAGAGGTGAAGCTCTTCAACCGCATGCCCGCCGAGGTCCGCGCGGCCGTCGTCCCGCCCGACCGGGTGCTGACCTACGCCGAGGGGCCCGACGGCCATGTGATCGCCACGGACCGGGCGCTCTATCTGGGCGGCACCCGGCTGCCGTGGTTCCAGGTGGACCGCGGCGTATGGGACGAGGAGGGGCTGACGGTCGTCACCACGGCCGGGGAGGCGCACCGGGCGCTGCTGCCCGAGCCGGGGCGGATCCCCGAGGCCGTGCGGGAGCGGGTGACCGCCTCGATCGTGGTCAACCAGTACGCCCCGCTGGACGCGCGCGGCGGAGTCCGGCTGGTGGCCAGGAGGACCGACGACGACCGCATGATCTGGGAGTTCGTCTTCGACCCCGGCATGGACCCCGCCGATCCCGGCCTGCGGGCCCTGGCCGAGCAGGCGCTGGAGGAGACACGCCGCAGCTTCGGCGTCTGACCGCCCGGTCCCCGGGCACGGACGCGCGGAAGGCCCCCCGCGGGGGGCCTTCCATCGCCGGTCCCTCAGGGGTGCGGGGAGACGGCTCTGTCGTCGTCCGGCCAGCCGGTGCCCGTCTCGTCGTGTTTGGCGGTCTGCCCGCCGTTCTCCGACTGCAGGAAGGGCAGCCGGTTCTTCGCCACGTGGCTCACCTTCGTCCTGGCGACGTCGGTGACCTTCGAGACCCTCGCGCCGACCAGGCCGGCGGCCTCCTGCACCGAGGGGCTGTCGGACACCCGCTGGGCCATCCGCTTGATCTGCTCGTATCGCTCGCGCCCGGCGCGGCTCCCCAGGATGTAGCCCACCGCAAGACCCACCCCGAACATCACTCGGTAACGCATCTCCACCTCCACAGCCGTGCTCCGCCGGACCCCTACCCGCGGATCGCGAGTTCTCTCCGACCTACCCCGGTGTAGCGATGCGACACACACGCTCAGAGTGCGCTAATCTATTCCTGCGCCGCAAGGAGCGGGGGAAACTTCCCCGGCTCGGAGCGACGCAGAGCACAATCCCGTGTAGCTCAATCGGCAGAGCAGCCGGCTGTTAACCGGCAGGTTATAGGTTCGAGTCCTATCGCGGGAGCAACATCCGAAGGCCCCTGGAGCCCAGCTCCAGGGGCCTTCGGCGTCTTGTGTCCCGATTCGAAAGACAAATCATCTTCAGTCATAGAAGATGACAGACACTGCGTCATGTATCGCTATGCTCACCTGTCAAGCGAGGATGGCGCGGTTGCCGCGGAACACCAGCGATCGCAGCGGGACAAGGGCCGCTGCACAGAGGGCACCACGCCGCCCGGAACGGCTGTCTGTGCCCGTGAGCCACGCATAGGTGGTTGTTCTGTGCTGATCTGGCGGAGGTCCCGGCGCCGTGCACCGGATCTGAGCCGAGGCGTTCGACGCGCCGTGTCCACATTCCTGAAGGCGAGGGGGCCTGTTCCGGTCGTGCAAGAGATCGATGTCGCAGCGGCCGCGGACTTCCTGAGGCTGTTCCACGCCGAAAACCCGGCCGCGGGGCCGGTGGAGCCCCGCCTGCGCGAGGTACGGGCCGAGATCTACATGACGGGGACCTACACGCACACCCCCGAAGAACTCACCTTCGGCGCGCGGGTGGCCTGGCGCAACAGCTCCCGGTGCATCGGGCGGCTCTACTGGCACTCGCTGCAGGTGCGTGACCGGCGGGGGGTGAACACGGCCGAGGGCGTGGCCGTGGAGTGCGTGAACCATCTGAGGGAGGCCGCGCCCAACAACAAGGTCCGGCCGACGATCACGGTGTTCGCCCCGGACCGGCCCGGCAGGCCGGGGCCGAGGATCTGGAACGAGCAGCTGATCCGGTACGCCGGGTACGCGATGGACGACGGGTCCGTCATCGGTGACCCCCGGTACGTGGACTTCACCACGATGGTGCGCAAGCTCGGCTGGCCCGGTGGGCCCGGCTCCCACTTCGACGTGCTGCCGCTGCTCGTCTCGGCGGGGAACGGGCCGCCGCTGATGTGCACGGTGCCCGGCGACGCCGTGCTGGAGGTGCCGCTCTCCCACCCGTCCTACCGGTGGTTCGAGAGCCTCGGGCTGCGCTGGCACGCCGTACCGGCGATCTCCAACATGTGCCTGGAGATCGGCGGGATCCACTACCGGGCGGCGCCGTTCAACGGCTGGTACATGGGCAGCGAGATCGGCGCGCGCAACCTCGCCGACATCGACCGCTACGACCTGATGCCGATCATGGCCCACCTCCTCGGGCTGGACGCCACCAACGACCGCTCGCTCTGGCGCGACCACGCCCTGGTGGAGCTGAACGTGGCGGTCCTGCACTCCTTCGAGCAGGCGGGGGTGACGATGACCGACCACCACACCGAGTCCCGGCGTTTCCTGACCCACGTGGCGCGCGAGGAGAAGGCGGGGCGGGTCTGCCCGGCCGACTGGAGCTGGATCGTCCCTCCCATCTCGGGCTCGGCCACCCCGGTGTTCCACCGCTACTACGACGAGGCGGAGCTGTCGCCGAGTTTCGTCCACCATCCCGACTCCGTGGAGCGGGGACTCGGCCACTGGCCTGTCGGCTGACCCGGCCGGGGCCGAGGCCAATGCGGTCCCTGTCGTAAGGTCGGTAACCCGACTGCTCAGGAGGATGCCGTGCGCATCGCATTCGCCGGCCTGGCCACCAGCCATCCCTTCACCGACGCCCGCACCGTCGCCCGCCGCGCCGAACTGGTGGTGTGGGAGGAGGACGCCGGCCGGCTGGCGCGCTTCGCCGAGGAACACCCGGCGGCCACCGTGGTCCCCAGCCTGAAGGAGCTCCTGGCGACCGAGCCCGACGGCGTCGTCCTCACGGTGCCCACGCCGCGGACGGTGGAGGCGCTGGGACCGGTCCTGGAGACGGGAGCGCCCTGTTTCGTCAACAAGCCGGCCGCCGCCACCCGTGCGGGGCTGCGGGAGCTGGACGCGTTGATCGGGCCGGTCGCCGGGAGGGTGATGTCCGGTTCGGTGCTCCGGTTCGCCCCCGGGTTCGCGGGCCGGCGGGTCGACCCCGCGGAGGTCCTGGCGGTCCGGGCGACGGTCCGGCACGACGTGGGTCTCTGGGCCACGGGCTACAACCCCTGGCAGGACGATCCGGCCGAGGGGGGCGGCACGATGGTGACGATGGGCATCCACGGCGTGGAGCTGCTCGTCGCCCTGCTCGGCCCCGACGTGCGGCTCGTCGGCGCGGCGGGGGCGACCCGCCACTACGGCTCGCTCCGCTCGGAGGACACCGGCGTCATGGCGCTGCAGTGGGGGAACGGCGTCCCCGGCACCGTCGAGATCCTCGGGGTCACCGAGGAGGAGTCCTACACGGTGACCGTCCACACCCGCGACGCCACCGAGACGATCGTGATCCAGGGCGGGGACGACGTGCTGCGGGGCCTCGGCTACGAGGGCACGATCGAGGCGTTCCTCGCCATGGTCGGGGGAGCGCCCAGCCCCGTCCCGTGGGAGCAGACCCGCGCCATCCTCGACGTGCTGATCTCGGCGCGCGAGGCCGTCCCGCCGAGCTGACGCCGCGCCGCTCCCATTGACATCCGGAGCCTGCCGAAGTTACGGTCTGGACCGTAAATGAGAACAAGGAGGCCGGATGCGCACGCTGGCGGAACTGGACGAGCGGCTGTCACGACCGCGTGACGGGCTCGCCGACGATCTGGGCAAGCTCGACGGCGACATCATGATCCTCGGAGCCGGCGGCAAGCTGGGGCCGAGCCTGGTGCGCCTGGCGCTGCGCGGTGTGCGGGCGTCGGGGGTGCCCCGGCGGGTGATCGCGGTGTCGCGGTTCTCCGAGCCCGGGCTGGCGCAGTCGCTCCAGGAGAGCGGCGCCACGGTGGTGGCGGCCGACGTCGCCGACGAGGAGGCGCTGCGCGGCCTGCCCGACGCCGCGAACGTGGTCTTCCTGGTCGGCGCCAAGTTCGGCACCGCCGGGCGCGAGCACGCGACCTGGTTCACCAACACCTACCTGCCGGGCCGGGTGGCAGACCGGTTCCGCGGCAGCAGGATCGCGGCGCTGTCCACGGGCAACGTCTACCCCCTGGTGCCGGTCACGAGCGGTGGCAGCACCGAGGACGGCCCCACCGGCCCGGTGGGCGACTACGCGATGAGCTGCCTGGGCAGGGAGCGGGTGCTCACGCACTTCGCGGCGGAGTACGGCACGCCGCTGTCGCTGATCCGGCTCAACTACGCGGTCGAGATGCGCTACGGCGTGCTCGTCGACCTCGCGCAGAGGATCCTGGCGGACCAGCCGATCGACCTGGCCACCGGGCAGGTCAACGTGGTCTGGCAGGGCTACGCCAACGAGGTCACGCTCCGCTCGCTGCCGCTGGCCGGCGCCGAGCCGTACGTCCTCAACGTCACCGGCCCCGAGCTGGTCTCGGTACGGCAGGCGGCGGAGGCCCTCGGCGAGGCCCTCGGCAGGCGGCCGGTGTTCACCGGCGAGGAGGCCCCGACGGCGCTGCTGTCCAACGCCGCGCGCTGCCACGGGCTGTTCGGCTACCCGGATCTCACGCTCACCGAGCTGATCGGGCACACGGCGCGATGGGTGGCCGATGGCGGGCCGCTGCTTGGAAAGCCAACCAAATTCGAACGTCGTGACGGCAAGTTCTAACCGAGGGGGATGGCACGTGCTGAGCACGGCACCTGGGACGCACGCGTCCGTGCATGATCTGTTCCGGCGGGGATGTGTGATCCCGGCCCACCCGCTGGCGCTGACCGGCGAGCGCCGGCTGGACGAGCGGCGCCAACGGGCGCTGACCCGCTACTACGTCGAGGCGGGGGCGGGGGGACTGGCCGTCGGGGTGCACACGACGCAGTTCGCCATCCACGGCACCCCGCTGCTGCCCCCGGTGCTCGAACTGGCGGCCGAGACCGCCCGCGAGTACGACCGGGAGGTGCTCCTCGTGGCCGGGGCCACCGGCCCCACCGCCCAGGCCGTGGCCGAGGCCGAGCTGGCCGCGTCGCTCGGCTACCACATGGTCCTGCTCAGCCCCGCCCGGGATCTCGACGAGGACGAGCTGATCGAACGGGCGCGCGCGGTGGGGGAGGTCCTTCCCGTCATCGGCTTCTACCTCCAGCCCGCGGTGGGCGGCAGGCAGCTGTCGCGGAACTTCTGGACAGAGCTGGCCTCGATCGACGCGGTGGTCGGGATCAAGGTGGCGCCCTTCGACCGCTACCGGACGCTGGACGTCCTGCACGGCGTCTGCCGCGCGGGCCGGGAGGGCGAGGTCGCGCTCTACACGGGCAACGACGACCACATCCTCGCCGACCTCATCACCCCCCACCGGGTCGTCGTCGACGGCCGCGAGGTCGAGCTGGAGTTCGTCGGCGGGCTGCTCGGCCAGTGGGCGGTCTGGGTGCGGCGCGCGGTCGAGCTGCTGGAGGAGGCGAAGCGCGCCCGCGCCGGCGACGACGTGGCCGTGCGGCGCCTGCTGACCCTCGACGGTCATCTCACCGACGCGAACGCGGCCATCTTCGACGTGGCCGGCGGCTTCCACGGCTGCATCCCGGGCATCCACGAGGTGCTGCGGCGCCAGGGCCTGCTCGCCGGGCGCTGGTGCCTGGACCCGGCCGAGGACCTGTCGCCGGGCCAGCTCGCCGAGATCGACCGGATCTGGGCGGCCTACCCCTGGCTGCGTGACGACGACTTCGTCGCCGAGGGCCTCGACCGGTGGCTGGGCTAGAGGGTCAGCCGGTACATCGTCAGCGGACGGCCGCTCGAACCGCTGGAAAGGTTGCCGGTGCGCTCGGCGAGCCCCGACAGCTCCAGGCGGTGCAGCATCCGGCGGGCCGTCCGCTGCTGCACCCCCAGGCGCTCGGCGATCTCACGGGTGGTGAGCGGCTCGTCGCCCACGGCGGCCCGAGCCTCGATCAGCTTCTCCAGCGTCGGGACCGACAGCCCCACCCGGCGCGCGATCACGTTGAGGCTCTTGCCACCCGCCGGCGCGGCGGTGACCGATTCGAGCACGATGTCGGTGTCGGCGCGGAGCGACAGTACCGCGGCCACCTCGCCGATGCGGCGGGCGCGGGCGAGGGCGCGGCGTGCCAGGCTCTCGGCCTCCGCCGCGCTGCGCCCCAGCCCGAACCCCACCCGCACGACCTGGTTGTGGCTCGCCAGGCGCGACAGCATGGGCAGCGAGGAGAAGCCCCCCGTCGCGTCGGAGAGCGGGCCGCGCGTGGTGACGAGCAGGTGGGTGCCGCCGCGGAAGGCGGCCAGCGTGCCGCCCAGCGCGGCGGCCTCGCGCAGCAGGCCCTCCTCGCTCTCCACCTCGATCAGCCCCAGCGCGATCTGCGCGTCCTCCTGGGCCTGTCCCTCGGCCGACAGCAGGAGCTGGCGCAGGGCGACGCGGACCGAGTGGACCGACGGGGCCAGGCGCAGCACGTGCATCTCCCCGCGCAGCGCCTCGTGGACCGAGCTGAGGCAGGTGACCACGGCGTGTTCCCGGCCCCGGCGGTGGAACGCGACGGCCTTCTTCGAGCTCATCCCCTGGCGGTAGGGGAGGGTCCGGATCTCCTCGGTGGGCAGGCCCGCCTCGGCGAAGGTCGCCACGATGTCGGCGGGGGCCAGGGTGTCGATGGACAGCCGGGTCACGTCCTGCCCCTCGTGCTGGAGGCGGACGAGCGCGCTGAGCAGGGTGGCGCCGGAGTAGTCCACGAAGGAGGCCGGCCGCGACAGCACGTCGGCGTCGCGTGCAAGCATGTAGGGCACGATGCCGGTGAAGAGCCATCCCTCGACCGACGCGGCGTGGGCCTCCACGATCGCGGGCGCCTGCGACTCGTGGTCGTAGTCCAGCCGCAAGGCGCTCACCCCCAGCTGCTCCTCGCAGGTGGCGGCCACCTCGTCAACCAGATCATGGGGGCCGACGACTCCGATGACGATGCCCACCCAGGCCTCTCCATTCCCTATTACGGTCAAGACCGCTTTGTGGTCTGACCCTACCTTTTGTGAGGTGCTCGTTGGCTCTGACATTTCCCAGCATGGCCGGATCGGACGGACGGACACTCGGCGACGAGGAGGTGGCGGCCGCGGAACGGGTGATCCGTTCCGGGATGCTCAGCTCCGTGTGGGGGACCGAGGCGCGAGCGCTGGAGCGTGAGATGGCGGAGCTGTACGGCTCCCGCCACGCCATCGCCTGCAGCTCCGGCACCGCGGCCCTCCATCTGGCCGTCGTGGCCGCCGCGCCCGACCCCGGAGACGAGATCATCACGACCCCGCTGACCGACTTCGGCACGGTGGCCCCTATCTTGGCGCAGAACGCCGTCCCTGTCTTCGCAGACGTCGATCCGGTGACCGGGAATCTCGATCCCGGCGCGGTGGAGGCGCTCATCGGCCCGCGCACCCGCGCGATCATGGCCGTCCACCTGTTCGGCGCCCCGGCCCGGACGGCCGAGCTGCGTGCCCTGGCCGACGAGCACGGCCTGACCCTGATCGAGGACTGCGCCCAGGCGTGGCTGGCCACGTCGCCCGGCGGGCACCCGGTCGGCACGGTGGGGCAGGTCGGCTGTTTCAGCCTCCAGCAGTGGAAGCACATCACCTGCGGCGACGGCGGCCTGGTGATCACCGATGACGACCGGCTGGCCCACACGATGCGGCTCTTCGCCGACAAGGGCTGGGACAGGGCCGTCGGCCGCCATCATGTGAGCTTCGGGCTCAACTACCGCATGACCGAGCTGCAGGCGGCGGTCGCCCGCGCCCAGCTCGTGAAGCTGCCCGGGGTGGTCGAGGCCCGCAGGCGCACCGCCGCGCGGCTGCTGAAGGCCCTGGACGGGCTGGACGGGGTCCGCCTGCCGGACCCCGAGGGGCATGCCTGGTGGCTGTTCCCGCTGGTGCTGCCCGGCGGGGGAGCACCGGAGCTGGCCGAGCGCCTGGCCGGCGCCGGGATCCCCGCCAGGGCCGGTTACCTGGTCGAGCCACTCAACCGGGCCCCGGTGTGGGACGGGCCCGTCTACGGCACCTCGCGCTTCCCGCTGGACGGTCCGCCCGCGCCGTGTCCCGAGGCCGAACGCCTGGTGGCGGAGAACCTGCTGGTCATCGACTGGAACGAGCACTACACCGACGAGCACGTCGACGCGGTGGCCGCCGGGTTCGGCCGGTGATCACCCATCGGGTACCGGCCTTGGCCGTTAGTTACGTTCGTATTTCAGGCATTGACCCGCCTTTCACCAGGTGACTAGGTTTCGGTCTAGACCGGTATTAGCAATAAGGAAAGGAAGGCGCCGATGAGGAAGGTCGCCGCTGCCGGCCTCGCGGCCGCCCTGGGAGTCGTGCTCGCCGGATGTGGATCCGGCTCCGACTCCGGGTCGGGCAAGAGCACGGTCACCATGTGGATGTATCCCGTCATCTCCGACCAGGCCAAGAGCCAGGCGTTCTGGGCCAAGGTCGAGAAGGGCTTCGAGACGGCGAACCCCGCCGTCGACCTCAAGATCGACCTGCAGCCCTGGGAGGGCCGCCAGGAGAAGGTCACGACGGCGCTGGCCGCCAAGAAGGGCTTCGACCTGGTCGTCCTCGGCCCCGACCAGATCCCGCAGTACGCCCAGCAGGGCTCGCTCGTCGCGCTCGACGATCTCGTGGCCCCCGCCAAGTCGGCCTACCTGCCCGCGGCGCTGAACGCCCTGACGGTGGACGGCAAGCTGTACGGCGTGCCGATCTACCAGACGATCACGGCGCCGATCTACAACAAGAAGGCCTTCGCCGACGCCGGGGTCTCCGAGGTGCCCGGCACCTGGGCCGCGCTCAAGGAGGCCGCGCCCAAGCTGGCGGCCAAGAAGGTCGCCGTCCTGGACTACCCGGGGGCTCCCGAGATCAGCCTCAACCAGAGCTTCTACCCGATGCTGTGGTCCAACGGCGGCAGCGTGTTCGCCCAGAACGGCAAGTCCGTCGCCTTCAACGGCCCGGAGGGCGTGGCGGCCCTGCAGCTCCTGCTCGACCTCAAGGCCGCCGGCGGGATCCCCGAGAACGCCGCGACCAAGACCAACGAGATCGAGGGCGGCCCGCTGGCGTCCGGCAAGACCGCCATGTACCACGCGGCGACCGCGCTCCAGGCGGTCCAGCTCGGTGCCGCGATCGGCGCCGAGAACGTCGGGATCGGGCTGCCGCTGGAGGGCAGCAAGCGCGTGGCGTTCGGCATCCCCGGCGGGCTGGTGCTGGCCAAGCACTCCCCCCAGCAGGCCGAGGCCAGGAAGTTCGCCGAGTATCTCTCCTCGCCCGAGGTGGCGGCCGACCTCGCCAAGGAGTCCGGCTTCTTCCCCGCGCGCACCGACGCGACCGTGCCGGGGCAGTCGCCGGAGGCCACGGAGTTCGCCAAGTCGCTGGAGTTCGCCTTCCCCGGTGACACCCACCCCAAGGCCCGGCAGGTGATGGCGCTGATCACGCCGCACATCCAGGCGGCGCTGCTCGGCAAGGAGGACGCGAAGACGGCTCTTGACGCGGCCGCGCAGGAGGCCAACACGCTGCTGGCCAGCGGCGGCTGAGCCCAACCATGCATCTCCCCGCCGTGCCGTACACGGCGGGGAGGTCCGACTGAGAGGTGTGACCTGTGCGACAGCGGTTGCGAGATCCCATGACGGGGCTGCTGTTCGTCCTGCCGATGCTGGTGCTCTTCGTGATCTTCCGGTTCGTCCCCACGCTGGGGGCGGCGGGCATGAGCCTGACGGACTACAAGGTCAGCGGAGAATGGAGCTTCGTCGGGGTCGACAACTACGCCAGGCTCCTGGACGATCCGCTCTTCCTGGCCAGCCTGCGCACCACGCTGCTCTACGTGGCGGTCTACGTCCCGCTGACCATGCTGGTCTCCCTCGGCACCGCCCTGATGCTCAACGCGGCGATCCACGCGAAGGGGCTGTTCCGCGGGATGCTGTTCCTGCCCTACGTGACGAGCTTCGTGCTGGCCGGGGTGATCTGGCGCTGGATCTACGAGTTCGACGGCCTGCTGAACGGGCTGCTGGCCAAGGTGGACCTGGGCCCGGTCGGATTCCTGGAGCAGTCCTCGCTGGTGCTGCCCGCCCTGGCGGTGGTCTCGGTCTGGAAGGGGTTCGGCTACTCCATGCTGATCCTGCTCGCCGGCCTGAAGTCCATTCCCGGCTCCTACCTGGAGGCGGCCCGCGTCGACGGGGCGAACGCCTGGCAGCGCTTCCGCCGGATCACGCTGCCGCTGCTGCGGCCCGCCCTGTTCTTCGTCCTGATCATCGAGACCATCGGGGCCTTCCAGACCTTCGACACCATCTACGTGATGACCGGAGGGGGGCCGGCCCGGGCCAGCTACACCCTCATCTACGGCCTCTACGAACAGGGCTTCAAGTTCTTCGACTTCGGCTACGCGGCGACCCTGGGCATGGTGCTGTTCGCGGTGGTCCTGATCGTCTCGCTGATCCAGCGCCGTCTGCTCGACCGGGGGACCTCATGACGATCACCGCCTCCCGCCCCACCGCCACGGCGAAGAAGACGGCGCTCCCCGCGCGGCGCCCTACGTTCGGGAAGTGGCCGCTGACGGTCCTGCTCGGCCTGGTCTCGATCCTCACGGTCAGCCCGTTCCTGGTGATGCTCGTGGTGGCGCTCTCGCCCGCGGGCAGCCCGACGGTGCCCGCGCAGTGGCCCTCTGAGCTGACCTTCGACAACCTCGCGCGGACACTGTCGGCCTCCGGGTTCCTCGGGTGGACGATGAACTCGCTGATCTACGCGCTCGTCTCCGTGGTGATCATCCTGATCACGGCGTCGATGGCGGGCTACGCCTTCGCCAAGAAGCGCTTCCCCGGCCGGGACGCCCTGCTGTGGGCCTTCCTCGCGACGATGATGGTGCCCTTCCAGGCCACGCTGATCCCGACGTTCGTGCTGGTCTCCGACCTGGGCGGGATCGACACCTACTGGGGCCTGATCGTCCCCACGCTCGCCAGCTCCCAGGCCGTCTTCCTGATGCGCCAGTTCATCAAGGACCTGCCGGACGAGCTGTTCGACGCGGCCCGGGTGGACGGCGCCTCCGAGTGGCTGGTCTACTGGCGGATCGTCTTGCCGCTCACCAAGCCGATCCTCGCCACGCTGGGGGTCTTCGTCTTCCTGTGGCACTGGAACGACTTCCTGTGGCCGCTCGTCGCCGCGCAGGGCGACGCGATGCGCACGCTGACGGTCGGCCTGACCACGCTGCGGGGCGAGGAGGTCCCGCTGGCCGTGCTGATGGCCTCCGCGACGATCTCGGTGCTGCCCTGCCTGCTCGTCTTCGCCCTGCTCCAGCGCTACCTGGTCAACAGCATCGCCATGACCGGCCTGAAATAAGCTCGCCGGATGGACATCGATTCACGGGCGGCGGAGCTGCGCGACCGGCTGCGCGGCACTCTGGTCGCGGCGGCGGCCACCCCCATGACCGCGGCCGGTGAGGTGGACCTCGACCTGGTCGGCGACTACCTGGCCGGCCTGGTCGCCGACGGGGCCGGCGGCCTGGCCGTGCTCGCGCACACCGGACGCGGCCCCTTCCTCGCGCCGGAGGTCCGCGCGGGCGTGATCGGCAGGGCCGTCGCGACGGGCGTGCCGGTGATCGTGGGCGTCGGCGGCTCACCCGGTACGGCGAACCCGTCCGGTACGGGAGACCCGTCCGGTACGGGGGGCTCCTCCGATACGGCCGGCCCGTCCGGTTCCGGTGCGGTGGGGCACGCCGGCGGGGCCGTCGACCGGATGGTGGCCGAGGCCCGGGTCGCGGCCGGCCTCGGCGCGGACGCCGTCATGGTCTTCCCCTCCGACGACCCCTGGACCGCCCACGACGCGATCTGGCGCGCGACCGGCCTGCCGATGATCGCCTTCGACCTCTACGTCAGGCCCTACCCGCCCGGCGTCCTGCGCCGGCTGGTCGGCCACCCCGGGGTGGCCGGGCTGAAGACGGCGCTGCTGTCGGACGCGATGGGCTGCCAGGAGGCGATCGCCGTCACCCGCGAGGCGGGCAGGCTCCCCATCACGGGCGAGGACCGGATGTTCGGCCCGTCGCTGCTGTGGGGGGCCGAGGCCGCCCTGGTGGGCATCGCCGCGGCGGCGGTGGAGGTCACGGCGGAGGTGATGACCGCCTTCGCCGGCTCCGACCTGCGCGGGTTCGAACGGGCGTCCGCGCGGCTCGACCGGCTCGCCGCCGCCACCTTCACCGAGCCGATGGAGGGCTACGTCCAGCGCATGCTCTGGCTGGCCGCCGCCGAGGGGCGGATCCCGGACAGCCACGCCCACGACCCGTACGGCCCGGACCTGGCGGAGGACCGGGCGCTCCTGGCGCCTTTCGCGACCGGTGCCGCCCGGACCTCCTGAGGCCGGGCGGCGAGGCCTGCTACGGGCGCTGGGGCTTGCGGCCGAGCTGCCAGACCTCCCAGCCGGCGGCGAGCCACGGACCGGGCTCGACGGCGTTGCGCACGTCCACCAGCACCCGGCGGCGCACCAGGCCGGCCGCGTCCTCGGGGAGCTTGGGGTCGGCGGTGAGCTCCGGCCACTCCGTGGCGAGCACGACGAGCTCGGCACCGGAGACGGCCTGCTCCGCGGTGTCGGCGTAGGTGAATTCCGGGTGCAGCGCGCGGGCGGCGGCGAGAGCTTCGGGGTCGTAGATGACCGGTACCGCGCCGCGCTCGGCCAGCCGCACGGCCAGACGCAGGGCGGGCGAGTCGCGCACGTCGCTGGTGCCCGCCTTGAACGCCGCTCCGAGGAGCGCGACGCGACCGCTGATCGGGCCGCCGTGCGCCTTCTCGATCAGCTCGACTGCCGCCAGGGGCCGGCCGGCGTTGACCGACTCGACGGCCGCCAGGAGCCCGTGCGCGTGCTGGGCACCCAGCTCGCCGACGCGGTGCGTGAAGGCCGCCACGTCCTTGGGCAGGCACCCGCCGCCGTAGCCGATGCCCGGTCGCATCCCGCCGGGCCCGATCCGCTTGTCGAGGCCGATCGCATGGGCGACCGTGTTCACGTCCGCGCCGACGAACTCGCACACCTCGGCCATCGCGTTGATGAATGAGATCTTGGTGGTCAGGAACGCGTTCGCGGCCGACTTGATCACCTCTGCCGTGGGCGGGTCCGTGAGGATCAACGCCACCCCGCGGTCGAGGATCTGCGCGTACACCTCCTCGATCGCCGCGCGGGCCCGCGGGGAGGTCAGTCCGGCCACGATCCGGTCGGGGAACAGGGAGTCCTGCACGGCGTAGCCCTCGCGCAGGAATTCCGGGTTCCAGACCAGGTCCACGCCGGGAACCTGCGCGCCGGCGTCGATGACCTCCTGGATCCGGGCGACGGTGCCGACCGTCACGGTGCTCTTGCCGACGATCGTGGCCGGCCTGTGCAGCAGCGGGACCAGCGACCGCACCGCGCCGATCACCTGGGACACGTCGTAGCCGCGCCCGTCCTCGCGCAGCGGCGTGCCGACCGCGATGAAATGCAGGTCGGCGAAGCTCGCGGCCTCGGCCAGGTCGGTGGTGAAGCGGAGCCGGCCGGAGGAGGTGTGCCGGACCAGCAACTCCTCGAAATCCGCCTCGTAGAAGGGTGCCGTACCGGCGCTGAGAGCCCTGCACTTGTCGGGGTCCAGCTCGACACCGATCACCTCGTGGCCGAGTTCCGCCATCGCGGCGGCGTGCGGAGCGCCGAGGTGGCCGCAACCGATCACGGATACACGCATGACTGTCCTTGTCGTTGGAGCCTCGGGCGCCCTCCGGGTGCGCCCGAAACGACGTTATCGCGTGATGATCTACGGGCTGGTTGATTTCGGAAGTGTTGGTCGCCACGGGGGAGTGATCTCTTCCCGGTCCCGGGCCCGGGACCGGGACCGGGGCGGGCGTCGCCGCGCGGACCCCTACCGTTCCGGGGGCACCGGCGGGGAGCCGTGACCGGGCGGGATCTTGATACCGAACAGGTCGGCGGCGTTGCGCCAGGCGACCCGCTCGGCGGTCTCGCCGGTGAGCCCGGCCGCCGCGACCGCGCCGAACGCGGAGGCGGGGTCGATCAACGTGGCGTCGGTGCCGAAGAGCAGCTGCCGGGCGTCGACGGCGGCGGCGACCTCGGCGAACCGGCCGGCGGGCGCGTGGGACCAGCAGGGTTCGAGGTGGAGGCGGTCGCAGGCGCGGGCCGCCTCGATCGCGTGCCGCCACCCGGTCGCCCCCATGTGGCCCGCGATCGCCCGCAGGCCGGGCAGGTCGAGACACGCCTGCGCGAGGTCCAGCACGGAGGAGTCCCAGGTGTGCACGAGCGCGGGGCAGTCCAGCTCGGCCAGCATGGCCAGCGCCTCACGCATCTGGGGGGAGGTCACGGGTGACCCGGTGTAGTCGGTGTGGATCTTGGCGCCGACGAACCGGCCGGTCGGCAGGTACTCGCGCAGGTCCCGCTCGGCGTCGGCGAGCCGCCGGGGGTTGACCGTCACGTAGCCGTAGAGCCGGTCCGTGCGCTCCAGGACGGAGGCGAGTGCCCGGTTGCCGGAGGGGGCGTCGTAGATGACCGCCTCGGTGGCGGACACCACGGCCAGGTCGATGCCGTAGCGGTCCATGACCGCGAGGTTCACCTCCGCCACGTCCATGGTGAAGAACCACGGTCCCCAGTGGGCGTGCACATCGATGATCATGACTGTGCCTCCAGGCCGAGCAGGCGGCGGGCGTTGCCGCCCGCGACGCCCGCCACCTCGGCGGGCGTGAGCCCGCTGGTGGCCAGGCGCAGCAGGGGCACGAGCGGCTCGGAGAGGGGGGTGCGCGAGCCGTACAGGAGGCGCTCGGCGCCGACGTGCCCGGCGGCGGTCTCCAGCGCGTCGGGGGAGTTGAGCAGCCGGGTGGAGGTGTGGAAACCGGGCTCGTCGGCGGCCGTCACGAGGAAGTCGCCGAGGTGGTAGAAGTGCGTGTCCAGGAACACCACCCGGGCGCCGAGCCCGGCGAAAGGACGCCAGAAGCGCCGCACGTCCCCGCCGGTGAGGATGGCCAGCCCGAGACCGGTCGCCCGCCGCGCGACGTGCCGTACCGAGGGGAAGTCCGCCTCGACGCCCTGCTCGTCGGGGAAGAGCCGGACCGCGCGCGCTCCGGCGCCCGCGAGCCGTTCCAGCTCCCCGCCCGCGCCGACCGGGTCGCGGAGGTCGACGACGCCGACCGGGAGCAGCTCGGGGTGGTCCAGTGCGAGGATCTCGTCGTTGCCGGAGCGCACGTCGAACAGCGCGGCGCGCAGCCCGGCCACCGCGCCGGCCGTGGTCCGGTGCCGGGCGAGCGTCTCGCGCACCCCGTCCGGGGTGCCGGGCGGGCCGTCGCGGTCGGGGTAGGCGCCGACGAGTACGTCGACGTCGAGGGTCACCGTGAGGTCCCCGATCAGGCCCTCCGCGTCGAAAGCTGTCATGCCGGCAACGGTCCGTTCTCCCAGTTTTCCATAGCGGTCTTGACCATAATTGCCTTTCTTGCGTTCCACAAGCATCAAACCAGGGAAAGACTGTTGACAGCGGATGCTCAAAAAATTACGGTCGGGGCCCAAATCGAACAACAATGAACTCGCGGCACGGCGGCGGCGCGCTCCTGAGCGTGCCGCCCCGCGGACCCGAGCCGCCCCCGGCCGCGCGAGCCCGCCTCGCCGCGACCTCCCGCCCATCGAGCGAGACCCCCCACCCACTGAGGAGGTACGGCCATGCCGCGTCCCCATCCGGCGCGCTGGATCGTTCTGACCGTCCTGACCGCTCTCGCCCTCGCCCTGCCGCTCACGTCCCCGGTCCAGGCCGCCGCGGCGTCCTCCGGCGCGCCCCCGGCGCGCTGTGCCGGCCCCGGCGTCCAGACCTTCGGCCCGGCCACGACCACCGGCGCCATCGTCGGCGCCGTCCTGCACGGAGGCCGCGGCTACGTGGTCACCCGCGGCCTGAAGCCGCCGATCGTCGCCGAGTTCGACCTCGTCACCCGCAAGGTGGTCCGGTCCGTCCCGCTGCCCGACGGTCCCGCCGACGGCGAGCCCGAGGGCGCGTGGGCCATGACCGTGTCCGGCGGGAAGATCTACATCGGCACCTACCCGGTGCCTGACCTGTACCGGTTCGACCCCGCGACCGGTGAGGTCGAGCACCTGCACTCGTTCGGCCGCAAGGGCGGGTTCGTGTGGAGCCTGACCACGGCGCCCGACGGCACGATCTACGCCGGCACCTACAGCGACGGCCGGGTGTGGGAGTACTCGCCGGCCACCGGCGCGGTGCGCAACTACGGTGTCCTCGCGGCCGGCGAGCGCTACGTCCGCTCGATCGCCGCGGACGCCGCCAACGTCTACGCCGGCCTGCTCGACAAGGGCAAGCTGCTGGCGATCGGCCGGGCGGACGGGGTCGTCCGCGACATCACCCCGGCCGGGCTCGGAGCCAAGCCCGCGGGATTCGGCGTGCTGGCCGACTACGGCGACCGGCTGCTGGCCGGGAGCGGCACCTTCCTCGTCGACGTGCGCAAGGACGGGAGCGACGCCCGGGTCCTCGACCTCGGCGTGACCAGCCTGGACGCGATCACCGTCGCGGCCGACGGCACGGCCTACCTCTCCTCCCGGCCCTACGGCGCGATCTACCGCTACCGCACGGGCGACACCGCCCTCACCGAGATCGGCACCCCTCCCTCGCCGGGTGACGAGCACCGCGCGCTCGCCCTGACCGACGAGCACACGCTCGTCGGCTTCGCCGGCAGCGGCGGCGTGTGGTCGATGGACCTGCGCACCGGCACGTCGGAGTTCACCGAGCTGCTCGACGCCGGGATCCCCGCGGGGCCGGAGCGGCCGCAGTCCATCCTGCTCGACCCGCGCAAGGCGCTCTACGTCGCCGGCCACTGGGCCGTCGAGGTCCGCGACCTGCGGACCGGGGCCCACCGCAGGATCCGGGTACCGGGCGAGCCCAAGGCCATGCTGCTCCGCAACCACAAGATCTACGCCGCGCTCTACCCGAGCGGGCAGATCATCGAGCTCGACCCCCGCAACGACCGGATCCGGAGCCTCGGCTACCTCGGGCACGGGCAGAAACGGCCCTGGGACATGGAGTACGACCCGCGTAGCGGGCTGCTGCTCATCGCCTCGGCGCCCCTCGGCGCGGACCTGTCGGGCGCGCTCACGCTGCTCGACCCGGACACCGGGAAGATGGACGTCTACCACGACGTCGTCCCGGACCAGAGCCTGATGAGCCTCACCGTCGACCGCGGGATCGCCTACCTCGGAGCCGACGTGCTGGGCGGGGGCGGCACGCCGCCCACCCGGAGCGCGGCGGCCGTGGCGGCCTTCGACCTGCGCACCCGGAAGGTGCTCTGGCAGGTCACGCCCGTCCCCGGCAACCGTACGATCCAGGACGTCATCGTCCACCGCGGCCTGCTGTACGGCGTTTTCAAGCGCAACGCGGGCTGGTTCGTCATGGACCTCGCCACCCGCACGGTGACCCGGCAGGGTCCCCTGACCGGGTACGGCGAGCTGTACGTCCACCGGGGAAAGGTGTTCGCCTCCACCTACTTCGGCGGCGGCAACGTCCACCAGCTCGGCCCGGACCTCGCCGAGCCCAAGCTCGTCGCCACCGGGCTGGGGGACGAGTGGTACACCAACCCGCAGCTGGCCTTCGAGCCGCACTCGTGGAACGCCTGGACGCTCGTCGGCCGTGACCTGGCACTGGTCCGCCTGGACCCGGGCTGCCCCGCCCTGGACGTCACACCGTGAGCCCGCGCGCGACGACGGCCGCCGCCGTGACACGGCGGTAGCGCCGGCGGGCCGCGCCTCCGCGCCGTCGTGTCACGGCGGCCGGATCCCCGCGCCGTCGTGTCACGGCGGCCGGATCCCTACGCCGTCCTGTCACGGCGGCCGGATCTCCACGCCGTCGTGGCCACGGCACGCTCTGTGGCCACGGCGGCCGGATCTCCACGCCGTCGTGGCCACGGCACGCTCTGTGGCCACGACGGCGTGGAGGTCTCCGGTCCCGGTCAGCGCCGGCCGGAGATCGCGATGCGGACGAGGTTGCGGCCACGCAGGCCGTACAGCGCGCGGCCCGACGGGTCGAGGGAGAGCTTCGGCTCCCCGCCGAACCACTCGCCCGCCAGGCCGTCGGCGATCGTCGTCGTGGTGAGCCGGAGCAGGTCGACCTTGTAGACGCTGTCACCGTCGGTGCCGTAGGCCACCGCCCCGGTGACGACGAGCTCGCCTCCGCGGCCGGCGACCTTGGCGGTCCGGGTGACCCGGCGGCGCCGGAAGTCGTACTCGAACAGCACGCCGGTGTTGGTCAGGCCGTACAGGGCCAGGGGGGTCTGCCCGAGGGCGGCGACGTACCGTGCGCCGGGCACCGGTTCGAGCTCCCAGAGGAGCTTGCGTCCTCGCAGGTCGAAGGCCGCCAGGCGGGCCGTGGTGGTCACCGGGGGCAGCCCGAGGCCCTCCTGGACGTTCGTGCCGAGGTAGGCCGTGCCGCGCCGGGTGGCCACCGAGTACACGCTCTGGCGCTCGACGACCGGCCGGTAGGTGTCGAACTTCCCGGTGCGCGGGGAGTAGAGCGACAGCGCCCCGTTGATGTGGCCGGGCTCGGGCTGGGTGGGCATCACGATCAGCCCGGTCAGGGCGTCGTAGGCCAGGTCGCGCGGCCGGTCCTGCTGGTTGCCGGTGCGGGCCAGCAGCCGTGCCGAGCTCTCGCCGGCCCGGTGGGCGTAGAGCAGGCCCTGGGTGTAGACGCCGAGATACGTGGTGTCCTTGAGCGTCAGCGCCGTCTTCGGCTCGCCCGGGACGCCCAGCCGGGTACGGGTCCCCGCGGCCACGTCGTGGATGTCCGCGCCGCCCTTCCCTCCCACGTAGACGCGGCGGCCGTCGGAGTGCACGGACATCGGCTGCTCGGGGGCGGCCCGGAAGCCGCGCTGGACGAGATTGCGGTACTCCAGCGAGCCGGTCGCCGGATCGTAGACGAAGACCGCGCCGTCCTGGACGCCGTAGACGCGGCCGTCGTGGACCAGGAGCCGGTGGGTGGCGGCCTCGGGGTAGGCCACGCCGAGCGACTCGACCTCGCCGCCGGACAGCGGGCACCGGTACAGGGCGCCCGACGGCCTGCCGGCGAAGTAGACGTATCCGTCGTGGATGACCACCGAGGTCACGTACTTCTCCCCGGCCGCGGTCGCCTTGAGGATCCGGTGGTCGGCGGGGTCGGAGGTGGACAGCACGAGCACCTCGCCGGACGACGAGATGCCCGCCGCGAGGTGGGTGTCGGAGATGGCCATGCTCGCCACGAAGTCCCGGCTCGCCAGCTCCGCCGGGAGGATCTCCCGCTTCGCGCCGGTGGCGCGGTCGATCGCCACCAGATGGGCGTGCGCGCCGACGCCCGCGTAGACGGTGGTGGCGTCGGCGGCGACGCTGCGCACGTACTGCTCGCCCGGCGTCGCGACGCCCAGGTCGCGGCTCGTGCCGGTGGCCGGGTCGTACTCGACCACCCGGCCGGTCGGGGACAGCCCCATGTAGACCTTGCCGTCGGGCGAGGCCGCCATGGCCCAGATGTAGTCGTCGGAGTAGCCGGCCGCTTTGGTGACGGCGCCGGTGCGGGTGTCGAGCCGGTAGAGGTCGGAGTCGCCGCCGTGGGTGCCGACGTACACGTCGGTGCCGGTGGCGCACATCGCCCACACGCCGATGCCGGTGGGGATGTCGAAATGGGCGGTGACCGCGTCCGCGGCCAGGTCGTAGGAGCCCACCACGTTGGGGGACAGCCCCCGGGTGGCGGCGTAGAGGACGTCGCCGGCGAACTCGGCGTTCCCCAGGGCGTTGGTGACGCTCGCGGGGCCGAGATCGGTGAGCGTTCCCTCGGGCTGCCCGGTTGCTCCGTGGGCGGATGCGGCCGGGATGACCGCGGCGACGGCGCCCGTGGCGACCGAGCCCGCGGCGAGCCGGATGAATCGACGGCGGGGGATCATGCGTGCCTCCCGAGTAGTTGGTTCGCGCGAAAGCTATAACGGCCCCGGCCGTAATGTCTATGACGCGCTTCCTGATCCGGTCGCGGGACTATTGACGACCATTACTCCGTCTGGAAAGATTTCGGTCTGTGCCGAAATTGGTCGCTCTCCCGGTGGTCGACGCCCATCGCCTGGTCGGGCCCGTGCCGTTCGACGATCTGCCCGCGGATCCGCGGCCGGACATGGACCGGCTGGGCATCGAGGCCGCCTGCGTCACCCACACCCTGAGCCTGTACGCCGACCCGGCGGCCGGGAACGAGGCGCTGTTCGCCCTCGGTGACCCCCGGTTGATCCCGGTGCCCGTGGTGGTGCCGGGGGTGCCCGGAGCCGGGGCCCCGGCGGCCCTGGACGAGGTCCTCGACTGGGACGTCCGGATCGTCCGGCTCTGCCCGGAACGGCACAGGTTCGAGCTGACCGGGCCCGTCGCGCTGCGCTGGCTGGCGGCGATGGCCGCCCGCGACCTGACGGTGGCCGTCGACCTGGAGGAGACCTCGCCCGCCGGGCTGCGTACCCTGGCGGCCGAGCTCCCGGACCTGCGCGTGCTCCTGCTCAACCCGGGCTACCGGCGGCTGCGCGCCGTCGCCGAACTGATGGAGGCGATCCCGAACCTCTGGCTGGAGATCGGCACGGTCAACACCCAGCGCGGAGTCGAGTGGCTGGCCGAGCGGTACGGCGCGGACCGGCTGGTGTTCGGCACGGGCGCGCCCGTGCTCGACGACTGCGGGCCCCGCTTCCTCCTCGACCACCTGGAACTCGAGGCCGGCGAGGTCGAGCTGATCGCCTCGGGCACCCTGCGGAGGCTGATGTGATTCTCGACGCCCACGGCCACATCGGCGCCTGGCCCGACTTCCTCATCCCCGACCCTTCGGCAGGGGGGCTGGTGGCGACGATGGACCGGATCGGCATCGCCGCGATGGGAATCAGCGACCTGCTCGGCGTCGGGCCGGACGCGGTGGAGGGCAACCGGCGCGCCTTCGAGGCGGCGGCCGAGCACCCCGGCAGGTTCGGCGTCTGGCAGGTCTACAACCCCCACCACCGCACGCCGCTGACCGACCGGCCGGGCGTCTGGGGCGTCAAGCTCCACCCCGACGTGCATTACTGCCGCCTGGACGACCCGCTCTACGAGCCGGTGTTCGCCCTCGGGCTGCCGGTGCTCGCACACGGCCAGACCGACTCGCCCTGGAGCGATCCCGCGCAGTTCGCCACCGTGGCGGCGCGCCATCCGGAGGTGCCGCTGCTGATGGGGCACACCGGGCTCTGGCCGTACGGCTTCGCGCGCGCGGCCCGGCTGGTGGCCGACCACCCCGGTGTGCTGCTGGAGGTCTGCGGATCGAAGATCACCGGCCGCTGGATCTCCCGCCTGGCCGCGCTCGCCGGGGCGGAGCGGGTGGTGTACGGCTCCGACGCCTGCTTCCTGGACCTCCGCGTCGGCCTCGGCCGGGTCGCCCTGGCACCCCTCGCCGAGACCGACCGCGACCTCATCCTGGGCGGCAACCTCGCCCGCGTCCTGGGCACCCGCCTCGCCTGACGTCCCGCCCGCCTCTTGGGGACCGTTCACAGGGCATCCCTCTCGAGGACCGTTCACAGGGCATCGCGCCCACGCATAGGAGGACCGCTCGCGTGAAACTCGCCATCGACGGAGGCACCCCTGTCCGCTCGGCGCCGTGGCCGTCCTGGCCGCCACCGCTCTCCGCCGGGCAGCGCGAGCTGGTCACCGAGGTGCTGGAGAGCGGCCTGTGGGGGGCCACGCAGGGATCGCTCTGCACCGATCTGGCAGCCGCGTTCGCGGCGCGGTCCGCCGTGCCGTACGGCGTGACGGTCGGCAACGCCACCCTGGGGCTGTTCGCCGCGCTGCGCGGCCTCGGGGTGGGACCGGGGGACGAGGTGATCGTCCCGGCCTACACCTTCGTGGCCTCGGCGACCTCGGTCATCCTCGCCGGCGCGACCCCGGTGATCGTCGACGTGGACCCGGTGGACCTGCACCTGTCCCCGGCCGCCGTGGAGGCGGCGGTCACGCCGAGGACGGCCGCGATCATGCCGGTCCACCTGGCGGGCAGTCCCGCCGACATGGACGGCCTCACCGCGGTGGCCGTACGGCACGGCCTGGCGGTCGTGGAGGACTGCGCCCAGTCGCACGGAGCCCTCTACCGGGACCGTCCGGTGGGCGGCCTGGGCGACGCCGGGGTGTTCAGCTTCCAGGCGAGCAAGGCCATGACCGCGGGGGAGGGCGGCGTCATCGTCTGCCGGGACGAGGGCGTTCACGCCCGCACCTGGTCGACGTGCAACCTCGGACGGCGGCTCGGCGGCGAGTGGTACGGCCACCCCGAGGTCGGCTGGAACCTGCGGATGACCGAGATCCAGGCGGCGCTGCTGCTGCCCTGGCTGGACCGGCTGGAGGAGGAGATCGCGCGGCGCAACGCCTTCTGCGAGGCGGTGGAGCGCGGGCTCGGGCGGCTGTCCGTGCCGTGGGGGCCGGCGGCGTCCGCGGGATCGGGCGCCGGAGGGGCGGCGGTGTCCTCGTCCGCGGAGCCCGATCGCTCCCGGCCGCCGGTGACCGTGGTGCCGCAGCCCCCGGGGACCACCCTGGACTCCCGGCACCTGCTCATGCTCCGGGTGGACGCACCGGTCGACCGGGAGTTCCTGCTCGCCGCGATGGCGGCCGAGGGGGTGCCGCTGGACGGCGGCTACCCGCCACTGGGGACGATGTCCGCCCTGGTGGAGGCGGGCGCACGGGTCGAGCCCTGCCCGGCGGCGGAGGCCGCCTCGCGGACGGTGGTCTGGGTGCGCCAGTCGATGCTGATGGAGGAGGCGGCCGGAGCCTCGGACGTCGTCGAGGCCCTGGCCAAGGTGCTCGGCGCGGATCGCTGACCGGGCGGACGGGTCGCGTGCCGTAGAGGCGCGGGTCCGGGTGGACGGGCTGCGTGCCGTAGAGGCGCGGACCGCCGCTCGACGGCGGGCGGAACGCCCGCCCGGCGCCGTGGAGAAGAAAAGCGAGCGATCTATGAAATTCGGTCCGCACCGGAATTCATCTATTGACGTAGAAGACTGCTCTTTCTAGGTTTCCGGTCATGACCCTTATTCAAGGCATCCGGCGGCTCACGGCTGTCGCGCTCGCCGCGTCAGCCGTGCTCGCCGCCTCCCCACCTGCTTTGGCCTCTCCATCGGCCTCGGCCGCGCCCGCCGCGATCGAGGCGCTCGGCGTGCCGCTCCAGGACGTCCTGCTCATCGGCGGCACGGTCGCGCCGGGACCGGGCGGCGCGACCGTGCTCTGGGGCGTCTCCTCGGGCAGCCCGGCGCACCTCAACGCCGTCGATCCCGCCACCGGCGCGGAGGTCGCCAGGTACGACCTGCCCGGCGCGGGCGGAGCCTGGGCGGTCGACGCGGCCCCGGACGGGTCCGTCTACGTCGGCAGCTACGGCGACGGCCGCCTGTACCGCTGGACGGAGCAGGGTGGGATCCGCGACCTCGGCCGCCCGCTGGCGTCGGAGAACTTCATCTGGACGGTGGCCGCCGACTCGGCGTCCAGGATCTACGGCGGCACCTCGCCCGGCGGGAGGCTGTTCGGCTACGACCCGGTGAACGGCGTCCGCGACTACGGAAAGCTCTCCCCGGCGCACGCCTACGTCCGAAGCGTCGCCGTGGCGGGCGGCAAGATCTACGCAGGCACCGAGGCCCCGGCGGCGGTCTTCGAGGTGGACGCCGAGACCGGCGCGTCCACGCAGCTCCCCACGCCCCCGGGGCTCGACCCGGCGGGCAAGTGGGCCTACGACGTCAACGTCGCGGGCGGATACCTCTACGTGCGCTACAGCGACGCCTTCCCGGGCCCGGCGCACGTGTGGGACATCGCGGCCGGGGCCTGGATCGACAGGCTGGAGGCGGCCCACGGCCTGGACGTCTCCCCTCCGGACGAGGAGGGCCGTGTCTACATGGTCAAGGCGGGCGAGCTGGTCCGCTACGACCCGCGCAGCCGTACCGTCACCCCCACCGGGATGCCCTTCACCGGCCGGGTGGCCAACACCCGCGGGATCGGCTGGGCCGAGCTGGGCCTGCCCGACTACCCGGGCAGGAGCGTGGTGGGCCTGCTCTGGCGGGGCATGATGTTCCGCTACAACCCGCAGACCGGCGCGCGCTCCTTCGTCCAGACGGCGGTGCGCGGCGAGCCGATCGACGTCACCGCCCTGTCGGAGGGGCCCGACGGGCGGATGTACGCCGGCGGCTTCCTCAACGGCGGCTTCGCCGCCCTGAACGCGAAGACGGGTGAGCGGGAGGAGTTCCACACCTTCTCCCAGAGCGAGGACATGACCACGCACGACGGCAAGCTCTACGTCGGGGCCTATCCCCAGGCGCGGGTCTACTCCTACGACCCGAAGCTGCCCTGGAACAGCGCCGAGTACTCCCCGAGCCCCGAGCCGGGGCCCGCGGACAACCCGGCCCGCCTGTTCGACTTCGCGGCCGACAAGCAGATCCGTCCCAGGGCGACGGTGTCGGCCGGCCGCTACCTGGCCGTCGGCACCATGCCCGACCTCGGCCACCTCGGTGGCGTGCTGGCCCTGTGGGACCCCCGGGAGGGATCGCTCCGCACGGCGCAGCGGCACGTCGTCAAGGACCAGAGCATCGTCTCGCTGGCCTACCGCGACGGGGTGGTCTACGGCGGCACCTCGATCCACAGCGGGCAGTCGGCCACGCCGCCCACCCAGACCGAGGCCCGGCTGTTCGCCTGGTCGGTCAGGGAGAACCGCCTGCTGTGGGAGATCACCCCGGTCCCCGGCAAGCCCGCCGTCCCCGCGCTGGCCTTCGACGACCGCGGCCGGCTCTGGGGCATCGCGGGCGGCGAGGTCTTCGCGGTCAACGTGCACGCGCGCAAGGTCGTCTCCCGCGTCACCCTGTCGCCGAGTGCGAGCGCGAGCGGCCAGCTCGTGTTCAGCAAGCGGGACCGCACGCTGTACGGCGCGCACGCGGGATCCTCGCTGTTCTCGCTGGACCCGCGGAGCAGGCGGCACGCCGTACTGCGCGAAGGACCGGTGCACCACCTCGCGGTGCACCGGTCAGGGGACGTCTACTTCGCCGAGGGGCCGCAGCTGTACCGCTACGACCCGCAGATCCGGTAGGTGGAGAAGTTCTCGACGCGTGACAGGTAGAGGTGCCCGTCGGGGCCCTTGACGAGGTTGGAGATCGGGCGGGTGATGAGCGTGAACTTCATCGCCGCCCGATCGATCCGGTAGACCTTGCCCTGGACCTTGCCCCACAGGGCCCCGGCGTGGAACTCGATGTTGGTGTCCAGCCAGACCTGGGTCTGGTTCTGCCAGGCGTAGGTCTGGTGCTTGACGGTCCGCAGGGTCTGCCCGGTGGCCGGGTCCATCTCGAACAGGGCGTCGGGGGTCAGCCCCCACAACTTGCCCGCGTCGTCGAAGGTGATCGAGCCGAGCGCCAGGTCGCCGGGGACCGGCGCGGTCTGCCACTTGATCGAGTCGGTGGCGATGTCGTAGGCGAACACGTGGGCGGCGTCGCCCTGGGGCACGCCGACACCGCCGAACGCCGAGGTCGTGCCGTAGACGACGCCGTCGCGGTAGGCCAGCCCGACGATGCTGTGGCCCGGCACGATGTTCCGCTTGATCACCTTGCGGCCCGTCGCCGGGTCGTACAGCCCGAACACCCCGCCGACCGTGCCGGCCCTGGGCACGGTGCCGAACGCCAGCCAGTCACCCGCCGAGACCAGGGCGAACGGCCGGTCCTGCTCCTGGTCGCGCAGGTCGAGCAGCTGCTTGAAGGCGGTCCCGTCGAACTCGTGGATCCGCGCGCCCGGATACACCCCGAGGTACAGCTTGCCCTTGTGGGTGACGAGGCCCTCGCTCTGGCCGATGTCCGGCCACGACTGCGTCTGGCCGGTCGCGGGGTCGTAGGCGGCCAGGCCGCCGGTGAAGAAACCGCCCGCGTAGATCCGCCCGTCGGGGCCGGTGGTCATGGACCGGATGCTGACCGGCTGGCCGGTGAGCGTGCCGGCCAGCAGGCTCCCCTTGCCGGTCTTGCGGTCGTAGTTCCAGATGCGGCCGGTGGAGCCGGTGCCGACGAGGGTATGACCGACCCAGCCGAGCGTCCGCGCGGCGCCCCCGCCGAACTCGGTGAAGCCGAGCTTGACGAGCTCACCCGACTTGAGGTCGTAACGGGCGAGCTCGTCGTCCTGCCACAGGTAGAGCTGCTGCCCGTGCCGTCCGCCGCCCACGGTGAGGCTGTCGACGTCGTCCACGACGTCCTTCCAGACGCCCCGCGCGGTGTCGTAGACGCCCATGGGGTTGGTCGAGGTGGTGGTGCCGTAGCGGACCAGGAGGTAGCGGCCGGCCAGGTCGAGGTCGTAGGCGTAGCCCTTGCCCTGGATCGGCGGATCGATGATCTTCCTCGTCGTGCCGTCCGGGGCCAGCACCGCCACCTTCATGCTCCCCGCGCCGACGCCCGCGTAGACCGTGCCGTCGTCGCCGATCGCCAGGTCGCGGATGTACTGCTCGCCGGGCACCGGGGCACCCAGGTCGGTGACGGCGCCGCTGGCGGTGTCGTAGCGGAACACCTTGCCCGAGGGGGAGGTGCCGCCGTAGACGGCGGAGCCGTCGGGGGTCACGGCCACCGTCCAGACGAAGGTCTCGCCCGCGATCGGGACACCGAGGTCGGTCACCTGGTCGGTGTCCGGCCGGTAGCGGTAGAAGCGGGCCTGGGCGGGGCTCAGGGGGTAGGTCCCGACGTACACCGAATGGTCGGGGGCCACGGTCACGGCCCATGACCCCAGGGCGCCGGGGAGCGGGCGCTCGGCGATGAGCCGGCCGTCGTGGGCGTCCCTGATGCCGAGCTGCGCGGGGCCGGAGGCGCTGGAGGTCACCGAGTAGACGCGCGGCCCGTCGGGGTGATCGGCGTCGAGCGCGGTGCCGGCGGTCGTGGCGCCGGTGAGAGGCAGCGTGCCCAGGGCCTGCAGACCGCAGCCGGACGGGGGCGCCTGCCGTACGGCCTGCGCCGGAGCGGCGGAGAGGGGGACGGCGAGGGGGATGAGGAGAAAGGCGGTGACGAGCGCCGCCAGCCGAGATCGCACGGGCTACCTCCAGATGGTGCCAAATTACGGTCTTGACCGTAATTTGGCACCTCCTTCTTGGCAAGAGGCGTTGCGGAGAAGATGCAGAACATGATTCGGTATGGGGGCGGGCAAGGAGGGCGCGATGTTGGATCTGGTGCTGTCGTCGGTCGAGCAGGGTGTGCTGACGCTGACGTTCAACCGGCCGGAACGGCTCAACGCCTGGACCGACGCGATGGGGCGGCGATACTTCGACCAGCTCGCAGAGGCGGAGAAGGACCCGGAGGTCCGGGTGATCGTCGTGACCGGGGCGGGGAGGGGTTTCTGCGCCGGGGCGGACTTCCAGACCCTCAACGCCATCCAGGACGGTTCCTACGAGGGGGAGCCGGACAGGCGGCCCACCACCTTCCCTGCCACCATCGGCAAGCCGGTCATCGCGGCCGTCAACGGCGCCTGCGCCGGGCTCGGCATGGTCCACGCCCTGGTCTGCGACCTGGTCTTCACCGCGGACGAGGCCAAGTGGACGACCGCCTTCGCCCGCCGCGGCCTGATCGCCGAATACGGCCTGTCGTGGATCCTGCCCCGGCTCATCGGCCAGGCCAGGGCCATGGACCTGCTGCTGTCCGGCCGGACGTTCACCGGGGCCGAGGCCTGCGAGCTGGGCCTGGTCAACCGGTCGGTGCCCGGCGAGAACCTGCTGGAGGAGGTTCAGGCCTACGCCCGCGAGCTGGCGACGCACAGCTCGCCGGCGTCGATGGCCGTGATCAAGCGTCAGGTCTGGGGCGACTGGGACCGGACGCTGGAGGCGTCGGAGTCCGCCGCCGTGCGCCTGATGGCCGAGTCCTTCCGCCGCCCCGACTTCGCCGAGGGGGTGGCCAGCTTCGTCGAGCGCCGCGCCCCCGGGTTCCCACCCCTGTAGAGGGCCCCGCCTGACCGCCGGGGCCGGGGCGGGTCAGGTCACGTGGGACAGCCAGTGGGGGGCGCCCGCGAAGGGGGCCGCGTCGGCGGCGACGGCCTCCATGAGCCGGGCGGCCGAGGCGCGGGCGTTCGCGATGACGTCGGGAGGATAGGCGTAGCGGAGCAGGTGCTCCTCGAACTCGTCCTCGTCGTCCAGGAAGATCCGGCCGTCGCGCATGCGGATCACGTCGAGGTCGAGGTCGACCATGGTCACCTCGCCGTCGCGCCACTCGGGCACGGTCGAGATGTCGCAGTAGATCTCCGTCTTGTTCGGCGCGGCGTTGAAGCTGGCCGTCCACCAGGCGTCGCGGGGGAAGAGCATCACGAACGCGTGGGACCAGGCGACCGGGGGCTCGTGACCCCTCCTGCCGCTGCTGCCGGCCAGGCAGCCGGTCCAGACACCGTGCTCGTCCTCGCCGAGGAGCAGGGCCTGGTGATGCCAGTGCAGGGAGCCGTCGTACTTGCGGTAGACCACATTCACGATCTCGTGTGACATCCCTCGACCATAAGGGTTGACATAGATCTATGTATTTCCTACCTTCTAACTAGGTTAAGAGTGTCAGTGCAAAGCCCCGGCTAGCTGACCGGCAACCCTCGCACCGCGGCGGGGTGCCCCCGGGGGAGACCTGGCGGCACGGTGGGCGTGCCGCAAGCGCGGACCCCTTCACCGGGTCACCGAGACATGCCTGGGAGCAGCACATGTCCGAGATCACACTGAACTACGCCGGCCCCGCCGACCTCGACACCTACGGCCGCTACCGGCCGGGCGACCGGCCCGGCCCCCGCTACCCCTTCCAGGGGCGGATCGCCGACGGCACCGGCGACTTCCCGGCCGAATCCGGCCGCTACCACCTCTACGTCGCGGCGGTCTGTCCCTACGCGCAGCGCGTGGCGATCGTGCGCTCCCTCAAGGGGCTGCAGGACGTGGTCTCGCTCTCCTACGTCGACGACGAGCGCGACGGGCGCGGCTGGGCCTTCCGCGAGCGGCGCGGAGCCGACCCGGTGAACGGGTTCACCACGCTCCGCGAGGCCTACGAGGCGACCGAGCCGGGCTTCGACGGGCACGTCTCGGTGCCGGTGCTGTGGGACAGGACGACCGGGCGGATCGTCAGCAACAACTTCCCCGACATCACGATCGACCTCGGCACCCGGTTCGGCGGCGACCCGGACGCCGACCTCTACCCCGAGGAGCTCCGGCCGGAGATCGACGCGCTCAACGCCAGGATCTACGAGTACGCCAACACGGCGGCGGGCCGCGTCGCGTCGGCCACCACCGAGGCGGACTACCACGAGGCCCGGCAGGCGGTGATCTCCTTCCTGGAGGAGCTCGACGCCCGGCTCGCCGACCGCAGGTTCCTGTTCGGCTCGGGGATCACCGAGGCCGACGTGAGGCTCTGGCCGACGCTGCTCCGCTTCGACGTGAACGACAATCCGGCCGCCAGGATCAGCGAGCGCCCGCTGACCTCCTTCCCGAACCTGTGGGCCTACGCCAGGGACCTCTACCAGCATCCCGCCTTCCGTGAGAACACCGACTTCGCCGTGCTCACCGCTCCGGCCGCCGCCGAGACCGACCCCTGGCGGATCCCGGTCCAGCCGCTCCACGCCGACTGGGACGAGTCACACCGCAGAGCCGCCGTATGAGACAGCCAGTCGATCGGCGCGGGACCACCCCCGCGCCGCCGGGCGAGGAGATCGCATGAGTGCCTCCATCGCCGTCGTCGGCGCCGGGCCGACCGGCACCTGCCTGGTGGAGCGGATCTGCGCCAACGCGGCCGACCTGCTCCCCTGGCCGTCGCTGGACATCCACGTGATCGACCCCTACCCGCCGGGCGGCGGGCGGGTCTGGCGCAGGGAGCAGTCCGGACTGCTCTGGATGAACTCCACCGCCGCCGACGTGACGCTGTTCACCGACGAGTCGGTCCAGTGCCAGGGCCCCATCCGCCCCGGCCCCTCGCTGGCCGAGTGGCTCGGCTGCGACCCCGGCCGGTTCGCCTCCCGGCCGGTTCAGAGCGCCTACCTGTCCGACGTCTTCTGGCGCGCGGTGAACACCGCTCCGCGCGGCGTCCGGGTGCACGTCCACGCCACCCGCGCGCTGGACCTGGCCGACGTCCCCGGCGGGCAGGCGGTGACGCTGGGGGACGGCCGGACGATCGAGGTCGACACGGTGATCCTGGCGCAGGGACACGGCGACGTGACCCCGACGGGGCAGGAGCAGGCCCTGGCGGACGTGGCCGCCGGCAGCGGCCTGCGCTACCTGCCCACCGGCTACGCCGCCGACCTCGACCTGGACCAGGTGCCCGGCGGCGAGCCGGTGATCGTGCGGGGCATGGGGCTGGCCTTCGTCGACCTGATGGTGCTGCTCACCTCGGGCCGGGGCGGCCGGTTCGTCCGCGAGTACGACGGGGAGCTCGTCTACCTGCCCAGCGGCCGGGAGCCGCTGCTCCAGGTGGGGTCGCGCCGCGGCGTGCCGTACCACTCGAAGACCGGATACCCGTTCCGGGGCGCCCGCCCGCCGGTGCCGCGCTTCCTCACCGCGCAGGCGCTGGGCGAGGGGCCGTGGAACTTCCGCAGGGACGTGTGGCCGCTGGTCGCCAAGGAGCTGGGCTTCGCCTACTACCACGAGCTGATCACCGCCCACCCGAAGCGCGCCCGGATGAGCTGGGAGGAGTTCGAGGAGGCGTACGCGGCCGAGGAGTGGCGCGACGCCGGGATGCGGGCGCTGATCCGCAAGGCCGTACCCCGGCATCTGGACCGGCTGGACTTCGACCGGCTGGACCGGCCGCTGGAGCGGATGCGGTTCGGCGACCCGGCGGGACTGCGCAGGTGGATGCTCGGCTACCTGGGAGCGGACCTGGAGCGCCGCTCCGACCCCGCGCACAGTGCCGACCACGCCATGATCCTCGGGCTGCTGTCCGTCTACGGCGTCCTCGCCGAGCTGGGCCTGTCCGACCCGTGGTTCAACGGGTTCTTCAGCTACATCGCCAGCGGCCCGCCCGGCCCCCGGCTGGAGGAGCTGCGGGCGCTCGCCAAGGCGGGTGTGGTCACCTTCCTCGGCGCGGATCTGAAGGTGGAGCACCGCGACCGGCAGTGGTGGGCGCAGAGCCCCACCGTCCCCGGCGGGGTGGCGGCCAGGACCCTGATCGAGGCCCGGCTGCCCGCGCCCAGCGTGAGCCGGGCCACCGACCCGCTGATCTCCGCGCTCCGCGACCGGGGCGAGATCGACGAGGAGTCCGGCCTGCTGAAGGTACGGCCGGCCGACCGCCGCCTGCTGGACCGGTCGGACACCCCCCACTCCCGCAGATTCGCCTTCGGCCCCTGGGTCGTCGGCGGCCGGGCCACCGGCGGATTCGCCCGGCCCGGACTCAACGCCCCGCTCTTCCGGCACGCCGACGCGCTGGCCCGGATCGTGCTGTCCGAGGCCACCGCCACCCAGATCAGGCACGTCGCCTGATGGCGCGCAAGTCACTCAGATCGTTCGAGTCGTTCAAGTTGTTCAAGGAGAAGCACGTGAAGCTGCGATGGGGCGCCCTGACACTGGCCGGAGTGCTGGCGCTCACGGCGTGCGGAGCCGAGACGGAGGCCCCCGCAGCCGCGGCCGGCGATGGCGGCGGCGGGTCGCTGGTGTGGGCGGTGGAGACGCAGCCCATCACGTTCAACCCGCAACTGTGGGGCCAGAACAAGGCCCGGCTGCTGGTGCACAACCAGTTCGACGCGTTGATCGCCCGGGGGAGGAACGGCGAGTTCCTGCCGTGGCTGGCCACGTCCTGGGAGGTCTCCGAGGACGGCCTGACCTACACCTTCCGGCTCCGCGACGACGTCACCTTCCACGACGGCGAGAAGTTCGACGCCGCGTCGGTGAAGGCCAACCTCGACCAGTTCGTCGTGCCGGGCTACAACCCGGCGGTGGCCGCCATCCAGCTCCGCAACTTCGGCAAGGCCGAGGTGGCGGACACGCACACCCTCAAGATCACGCTGAAGGCGCCGGACGGCCTGTTCCTGGACTTCCTGTCCTCCCCCTACGCCGGCCAGGTCTCCCCGAAGTCGCTGAAGAACGCCAAGGACCTCAAGGCCGGCGGGACCGACCTCGTCGGCACCGGGCCGTTCATCCTCGACCGGTTCACCCCGGGCCAGGAGGTCCACTACAAGCGCAACCCGGCCTACAACTGGCCGCCCGCGGGCTCGGCCCACCAAGGCCCGGCGCACCTGTCGGAGGTGACCTACCGCTTCCTGCCCGAGGCGGCGGTCCGGGTCGGCGCGCTCACCTCGGGCCAGGTCCAGGTGATCGAGGGCGTGCCCGCCACGGAGATCGGCCTGATCAAGGGCGACCCCCAGCTGAAGCTGGAGACCAACCTCAACTCCGGCAGCGCGTTCTCCTACTACTTCAACCAGTCGCACGCGCCGTTCGACGACAAGCGGGTGCGCGAGGCCTTCCGGGACGCCGTCGACGTGGACGCGGTCCTCAACTCGGTCTACCAGGGCACGGCGAAGCGGGCCTGGAGCATCATCGGCCAGGGCAGCCCGCAGTTCTACGACGCCTCGCTGGAGAAGACCTTCGGCAACAACCCGCAGCGGGCCAACAAGCTGCTCGACGACGCGGGCTGGGACAAGCGCGACAGCGAGGGTTTCCGGGTCAAGGACGGCAAGCGGCTGATCGTGCGGGCCGTGAACTCCGCCCCGTTCGTCCGGGACCGCCGCGACGTCCTCGCCCAGGCGATCCAGGCGGCGGTCAAGCAGAGCGCCGGCATCGACTTCCAGGTCAAGCTGGTCGACCAGGGCACCGCGCAGAAGGCCTACGACGACAACCAGTTCGACGTCTTCGAGAACTCGCGCGGCGACACCGACGCCGGAGCCGCGCTCAACCTGATCCTGCCGAAGGGGGCCGCGATCAACCGCACCCACTTCGAGAGCGCCGAGCTGGACAAGCTGCTCGCCGAGGCGTCGGCCAGCTCCGACGTCGCCGAGCGCAAGGAGCTCTACGCCAAGGTGCAGAAGCTCGTCGCCGACGAGGCCCTGCTGCTCCCGCTCTACGTGCCCGCCGACCAGATCGCCCACAGCGCCGACGTCACCGGGATCACCTTCGAGCCGGTCTCCGGCACCCCCAACAGTGCTTATGACATCCGGACAGGGACATGAGCACCCTCACACTCACCCGGCGGCGGGGGCTGGCCGCCGCCGGGTGGCTCGGCCCGGTGGCCCGGCGGCTCGGAGCCGGCGTCGCCGTGCTCTGGGCCGCCGCCACCGCGGCCTACGTCGCGCTGCTGCTCGTGCCGGGCGACACCGTCGACGTCCTCATCGGCGACGGTCTCGACACCCCCGAGCGGCGGGCGCAGATCATCGCCGAATGGGGGCTGGACCGCTCGGCCCTGCAGCAGTACGGCGACTACCTGACCCGGCTGCTCCACGGCGATCTCGGCCACTCCTACATCCTGCAGCGCGGCGTCGGCGAGATCCTGTCCTCCCAGATCGGCCCGACCGTACGGCTCGCGCTCACCGCGGCGGCCTTCGGAGTGGCGCTGGCACTGGTGCTGGCGCTGGTCACCGCGGGCCGCAGGTCCTGGCTCAGCGGCCTGGCCGGTCTGTCGGAGCTGGTGGCGGTCTCGGTGCCGCCGTTCATGCTCGGGATCCTGCTGCTCGTCGTCTTCTCCTTCACCCTCGGCTGGTTCCCGGTCTCCGGCGACCGGGGCTTCGTCTCGCTGGTGCTGCCCGCCGTCGCGCTGGGGCTGCAGATCGCCGGGGTGCTCGGCCAGGTGCTGCGCGAAGGCCTGGAGCGGGCGCTGGAGGAGCCGTTCGCGGTGACCGCGCGCTCGCGCGGCATCACCGAGTGGCGCCTCGTCACCCGGCACGCCCTGCGGCACGCCCTGCTCCCGGCCGTCACCCTCACCGGCTGGTTCACCGGCGTCCTGCTCGGCGGCGCGATCGTCGTCGAGGCCGTGTTCGGCCGCCCCGGGCTGGGCCAGGTCACCGTCTCGGCGGTGACCGGCAAGGACATGCCCGTGGTGATGGCGGTCGTCCTGCTGTCGGCCCTGATCTACGTGACGGTCAGCACGGTCGTCGACCTCGCCTACCTCGCGATCGACCCCCGCCTGAGGAGAAGCCGATGAGAAGGGTCACCGAGGAGGCGCCGATGCCGCGGGTCCCGGAGGAGGAGCCGATGAGGAAGGTCACTTTCCGGCCGACGGCGGCCGCTTCCCATCGAAGGAGGGGCCGATGACGCGGGTCGTTTTCCGGTCGGCGGCGGCCGCTTCCCATCCGAGGAGGGGCCGATGACGGCGGTCACGCAGGCGCCGCCGGTCACGGCCGCCCCCATCCCGGCCGGGCGCCGGTACGGCGTGCGTCCCTGGCTGCTCGCCCCGCTGCTGTTCCTGGCCCTCGCCGCAGTCGCAGCCCTGGCCCCGGCTCTGCTGAGCGGGGTGGACCCGCTGGCCGCCGACCCGTTGCACGCGCTCTCGGGGCCGGGCGCCGAGCACTGGTTCGGCACCGACCACCTCGGCCGGGACGTGCTGTCCCGGGTCGTCCACGGAGCCGGGCACTCGCTGGGCATCGGCGCGGCCGCGATCCTCTTCGCCGCCGGGGTCGGCACCGTCCTGGGCATGCTGGCCGGGCTGTCCCCCCGATACCTCGACGAGCTGCTCAGCCGCCTGTTCGACGTGCTGGCCACCTTCCCCGAGCTGCTGCTCGCCCTGCTGGTCATCGCGATCACCGGTCCCGGCACCGGGAACGTCATCCTCGCGATCGGCATGGCCCAGGTCCCCAACTACGCCCGCGTGATCCGGGCCCAGACCTTCGTCGTCCGCCGGTCCGGCTACGTCGAGCAGGCCGTCACCTTCGGTCTGCGCAGGCCGGTCCTGGTCCTGCGCCACGTGCTGCCCAACGTCCTCGGCCCGCTCCCGGTGCTCGCCACGATCGGCATGGGCACCGCCATCATCGCCACCTCGGGGCTCAGCTTCCTCGGCATGGGCCCCCAGCCGCCGAGCCCCGAGTGGGGCTCGATGCTGTCGGAGGCCCGCAACTACCTGCGCGTCGCCTGGTGGACGGCGCTCTTCCCCGGGCTCGCCGTCTCACTGACCGTCATCAGCCTGACCCTGGTCGGGCGCCGGCTCCAGCGCCGTTTCGAAGGGAGAAACTGATGGGCCTCATCGAGGTCGAGGATCTGCGGGTCGCCTTCCCGAGGTCCGGCGTGGAGGCCGTGCGGGGGGTGAGCCTGTCGATCGAGGCGGGCGAGTGCGTGGCGATCGTCGGCGAGTCGGGCTCGGGCAAGAGCGTCACGGCCAGGACCCTGGTCGGGCTGACCGGTCCCGGCGCGACGGTGACGGCCACGAGATTCACCGTGAAGGGCAAGGACGCGCTCCGGTTCGGGGCGCGGGACTGGCGGCGGCTGCGCGGCCGGTTCGCCGGACTGGTGCTGCAGGACGCGCTCGTCTCACTCGACCCGCTCCGCACGGTCGGCGACGAGATCGCCGAGGTGCTGTCCACCCATGACGTGGTACCCCGCGCGAACCGCGGGACGAAGGTGATCGAGCTGCTCGACGCGGTCGGGGTGCCGGAGCCGGGGGTGCGCGCCCGGCAGTACGCCCACCAGCTCTCCGGGGGGCTGCGCCAGCGCGCCCTCATCGCCTCGGCCATCGCCGCCGACCCGCCGCTGATCATCGCCGACGAGCCGACCACCGCGCTCGACGTCACCGTGCAGGCCCAGATCCTGCGCCTGCTCGCCGCCCGCAAGGCCGCGGGCACCGCACTGCTCATGATCAGCCACGACCTGGCGGTGGTCTCCTCCATCGCCGACCGGGTCCTGGTCATGAAGGACGGCGTGGTCGTCGAGGAGGGGCCGACCGACCGAGTGCTGTCCGAGCCCGGACACGACTACACGAAGCTGCTGCTGGCCGCCGTACCCTCGGCCGCCTCGCGCGGCACCCGCCTGTCGGCCGTCGCCGCCGGCGGCGTCTCGCTGCGCACCCCGCTGCCCGAGCGGCGCGTGGATCACAGCTCGCCGGTCGTGCAGGTCTCGGGCCTGTCCGCCGCGTACGGCTCCCGCCGGGTGGTGGACGACGTCTCCTTCGAGGTCTATCCCGGTGAGACCGTCGGCATCGTGGGGGAGTCGGGCTCGGGCAAGACGACCGTCGCCCGGCTCGTCCTGGGCCTGCTGGCGCCCATCTCCGGGGAGGTGCGGCTGAACGGCGCCCCCTGGTCCGGGATCGCCGAGCGCAGGCGCCGCCCCCATCGCGCCGGCATCCAGGTGATCTCCCAGAACCCGCTCGACTCCTTCGACCCCCGCTACACCGTCGGCCGCCTGGTCGCCGAGCCTCTCGGCGGGTCCTCCAGGGACAGGAGGACCCGGGTGGCCGAGTTGCTGGAGCGGGTGGGCCTGCCGGCCGACATCGCCGGACGCCACCCCCGGCGGCTCTCCGGCGGGCAGCGCCAGCGGGTGGCCATCGCCAGGGCCCTCGCCCCCCGGCCCGACGTGCTCGTCTGCGACGAGCCGGTCTCCGCGCTGGACGTGTCGATCCAGGCCCAGGTGCTCGACCTGCTCGCGGAGATCCAGGCGGCCGACGGGACCGCGCTGCTCTTCATCTCCCACGACCTCGGGGTGGTGCACCACATCAGCGACCGGGTGCTGGTCATGCGTAAAGGCCGGGTCGTGGAGGAGGGGCACGTGGACGAGGTGTTCTTCATCCCCAAACACGACTACACCCGGGAGTTGCTCGGCGCGGTCCCCAAACTGGTGCCGGCCGGGACCTGACCGGCCGGGCCGGGCGGGTCGGGTCAGGTCGAGGCAGGCGGAGGCCCGGTCCGACGGGCCGGAGGGAGGGTGCCAGGCCGGACGGGGCGAGGTCGGGGACGCCCGGTCCGACGGGGAGAGGCGGGAGGGCGCCGGGTCTGCCGGGTCGAGGCCGGCGCTGGTCCGGTCCGACGGGGTGAGGCGGGAAGGCGCCCGGCAGGGATCAGCGGAGCCGGCGGGCCCCGGCTGCCGGAGTGGCGGGGTAGATCTCCGGCGCCGCCCAGCCGCGCTCGCCGTACGCCCGGGTCACCGACTCCCGTACGGCCTCCACCCGGTCGTCGGCCACCAGCGCGATCGCCGACCCGCCGAACCCGCCACCGGTCATCCGCGCCCCCCTGGCCCCGCCCCGGACCGCCGACTCCACGGCCACGTCCAGCTCGGCGCAGGACACCTCGTACTGGTCGCGCAGCGACAGGTGGGAGGCGTTCAGCAGGGCCCCGATCTCCCGCACGGCTCCGGCCCGCAGCAGTCCGATCAACGCCTCGACCCGGTGGTTCTCGGTCACCACGTGCTGGGTGCGCCTGCGCTCGTCGCCGCTGAGCCTGCCGAGGGCGCCCGCCAGGTCGGTGACGTCGCGCAGCGCGTCCACTCCCAGGTGCTTGGCGGCGTTCTCGCAGTCCTGACGGCGCCGGGCGTACTGCCCGTCGGCGAGCTCGTGGTGGACCCCGGTGTTGATGATCAGCAGTTGGAGGCCGTGCTGGGCCAGATCGAACGGGATGGTCCTGGTGCCGAGGCTCCGGCAGTCCATGAACAGGGCCTTCCCCTCCTCCCCGAGGGCCGAGGCGGCCTGGTCCATGATCCCGCACGGCATGCCCACGAAGTCGTTCTCGGCCCGCTGCGCGGCGAGGGCGATCTCCATCTTGGTGAGGCCCAGGCCGTACAGGTCGTTGAGCGCGGTCCCGACCACCACCTCCAGCGCCGCGCTCGACGACAGCCCTGCCCCCTGCGGCACGTCTCCGTCGATCACCAGATCCGCGCCCCTGACCGGGTGGCCCGCCTCGCGGAGCGCCCAGAACACGCCGACGGCGTAGCGCGCCCAGCCCTCGGCCCGGCCGAGGGTCTCGACGGTCTGCGGCTCGCCCGCCTGGAGCGACCGCAGCCGGACGACGTCGTCCTCGCGCGGCGCGACCGCCGCGGTGACTCCCCACGGCACCGCGAACGGCAGCACGAACCCGTCGTTGTAGTCGGTGTGCTCGCCGATGAGGTTGACCCGCCCCGGAGCGTGCCACACCCCCTCGGGCTCCACGCCGAACGACTCACGAAAAGCTTCAATAACGCGCATGATCCAACACTCCTCAACAGCGTCCCCCCGTAGATTAGCGAGTCGGCGGAACACCGGTTCCGCCGTCGAAGGTCACATCTTGAACGCGTACCGCCCGGTGGATGTGCGAACAGGGCCGACCTTTGGTTGAATGCGGCAGTACGGCATGCGCACGAGGGGCGGTAGCTCAGCCGGTTAGAGCAGGGGACTCATAATCCCTGGGTCGCGGGTTCGAGTCCCGCCCGCCCTACCTCTCGTCACCACCCGAAAAGCGCCCTCGACCTGCGTGTTCGCGGTCGGGGGCGCCTTTTTCCGTGTCCGGCTGTCTACGGTCGGCGCCGGTTGTCTGCGGCTCGCTGCGCCGGATACGTGCCGGAGTTTCAGGAAGATCGTCAGACGTCGCCGAGGGCTTCAGAGATCCGGCACCCGGCGGTCGGGGATCACGGGGAGTCCAGCACGGAGTGGCGGTGGTCCTTGGGGGACATCCCGTACGCCCGGCGAAAGGAGCGGCTGAAGTCCGTGGCGTGCGTGAACTCCCATCGGGCTGCGATGTCCTGTATGGAGTGCGCTCGCAAACGGGGGTCGGCGAGGTCCGCGCGGCAGTTCTCCGGCCTGCGCTGCCGAATCCACGCCATCAGGGTGGTCTCCGGCCGCTGGAAGAGCAGGTGCAGGTAACGAACGGAGATGTGGTGATGGGCGGCTATGGCGCGAATGGAGCGTCATGGCGCCGAAATCGTCCGGGGGCCGGAGGAATAGTTCAAGCATCGGGGTTTTTCGAGGGTGAAACGCCTTTCGAACGGGAACGGCAACTTCCCGGGAAAGGCAATGGCCTTCCCGGAAGGCCGGGAAGGCCACGACGTGTCTTGCCAAGGCGCTCTTCCTGGCCGACGGGCCGGCGCTTTTACACGGCCCGTGCCCGCGGTCCACGACGGTCCGCGACGGAAGAGGCGCCGGCGTTTTCCTCGACGCCTCCCCGCGTAGCCGGGGAGGCCTTCACGGACCGGGGTCTCACTCGTTCGTGAGTGCCACTACCACGGGGCGCTACCGCACCAGCGCGAGCCGAAATAGGTGTCCGCCGTGTCGCCATCCGACCCGCCGTCGTTGTCGGCCCACCAGTTCCAGAGGTACCGCCCCGAAACCGCGTCCCATCCGTAGTCGCGGACGTAGTGGTTGCCGGTGTCGTGGGAGTGGCCGCGGGCCTGCGTCTTGGGGTCTCCGCCGGCGCTGTCGTTGATCCAGATCCAGCCCCAGGTGCACCGGGTGTCCGCGTGCGCCGAGGTGGCCCCGCCCGCGACGACCATGGCCCCTGCCAGAGAGACGGCCGCGGCGCCGAGGGCGCTCCATCGCTTGAGGTTTCTTTTCATTTCCTGCCCCTATGCTGAGAAGCCTTTGGAAATTTACGGCGTCAAACCCGTTCGGTGGATCCGACCTGCTCAGTATGGTTGCGGCTGATCACTGGAGTCTTTACCAGAGCCTGTAGTGTTCCTTGACGAGGAGCGCACATGCAGTGACGCGCAATCGTCCGGCCGTCGTCTCGCAATCACCGTACGGAGGATCCGAGGCGTACCTCTCAGCCACTTCGCGAGAGCTACGGCGACGACGAGGGCCTCGGCTGCCTCAACGGCATCATGACCGGCGTCTCCGCCTGTGGTTCACTTCTCACGTCTCCGGAGCTTGCCCGTCGCCAGGTCGAGGTAGTAGACACGTTCGCTCGTGTAGCCGCGGACCAGGAAGGGGCCCTGCTCCGACCAGCCGAGGCCGAGGTCGAGGAAGTCGTCGCCGGGAAACACGGGAACGACGCTGGACACACGCCTGCCGGTCTCCGGGGCGAAGGTCTCGACACGCATCTCATGGCCTCGGATGACCACCAGGCGCCTTCCGTCCGGCCGGAGGTGGTAGGTGTCCTCGGGCGCATCCTTGATCTTCCTGAGGGGGAGGCTCATCCGTGTCTTTCCCCGGTGGTCGAGCACGAGCACCTGAAAGGCCGTCGTGGCCACGATCCCGCTCTCGTTGAGGTCGTGGACCTGTCGAACGCCCGGGATCGACACCGTGGTCCAGGTCGTGGTGTCGGTGATCTGCGTACCGTCCTTGGACAGGACGACATACCTGTTCTGGCCGGCGAACGCGGGCGTGGGCACTTCGGTGTCAGCCAGGCGGCCGGTGAGGTGATGGATGCCCTCGGTGTCTTGGTACACCATGCGGCGATCGCGTCTGTCCAGGTAGATGACGGCCTTCTTGTCGGGGCTGCGCGCGAACGGCGCCCGCTGGGGTGCTCCGCCTTTCCTGATGACGTACGGCGCGGCCTGCGGGAACGGCTCCCCGTTCACCAGCCATGACCGGCAGGGGTCGTCTATCTGGTCGAACCACGGACAGGTGGGCCTCTTGTATTTGTTCACCGTCGTGAACACGGCCATGCGCTCCGGGAACGACTTGGGCATCGAGTATTCGGGCAGTTCGCGCTGTGGTGGCTGCCCGGGAGTGAGCAGTGCGCCCGACAGCACGATCGCGGTTCCCGAGAGGTAGAGGGTCCGTGTCGACCATTGGCGGATGGCCGGCTCGGCCCAGGCCGTGTCATCCGATGCTTCGGGCGCCGGCCGGGCGGTCAGGTTCCGAGCGGCAAGCGGTACGGCCGCCGCCACGACGATCACGATGGCGGCATGGGCCACGCGTGCCGGAGTGGCCCCCTGGTCCGTCAGCAGATGGACGCCTGCCACCACAGCACCGCCCAAACCGAGCAGCCATGCCCCTCGGTAGATCCGCGCGCCGTCGTGAGCACGCGACGCCGGGGCCGGCAGCCGTACGTCGCGGAAGACAGAAACGGCACACCAGCCCAGCACCAGATAGAACGGGTCATCGGTGAAGCAGGCCAGGGGGACGGCGACGGTGAGGATGATCAGCCGCCACCGGCGCAGGCCGGCGAAGTGGTCGATGACCTGGCGGGCGTTGGCCGCTGTGACGGAAAGGTCGGTCAGGGTGGCGAACCTGGTGAGCCGCTCGCCCGTGACCGGTATGGCCGCTGCCAGCATGATGACCACGGCGGCTACCCAGAAGATCATCGGGGGTATCGTCACGAAGTGACACCATATATGGTTCTACATCGTGACTTCGGGCGATATATGGCAGCAATTCGGTGTCGCCACGTGGCGTGTCCAGCATGCGCGATCGCTGTTATCGGTCGTGGTGTCCAGCTGCCTTTCGCTGGTGGTTATCGCTGCGTTTCTGTGGTGGTCAGGGGCGATAACTCCGCATATCCGCTGGGAGGTCGACGATTTCCTCTCCCGAACCGAGGTGGACGAGAATGGCGTCCTGTCCGCCAGCTTGCATATCGAGCTTGAAAACGAGGGGCTGGCCCCCTTCGTCCTCACCGGTATCTCAGCAGAGATACCGGGTCTCCTCCTGCTCCCCGCCGACGGGGCGAAAAAGGAGCATTCCCTGGTCACTGTGGAAAGCGGTGACATGAAGACCCTGGAGACGCGCATCGTCATCACCGACTGCGCGGCGGTGCCACACGAGCCCCAGCCGGTCGGCTTCACCTACAGAACCTGGATGGGCCCCGGGTCGGCGGAGGTGACGTGGGACTCGTGGTGGCTGGAAGGAGCCGAGGGGAGACTTCCGGTCGCCTGGCAGCGAGGTCTCGCCGGCAAGATCTGCAACTACGCGGTGAGCCCGGATTGGCCCTGACAGTCAGCTCATCCGCGGACAACGGCACACCTGAGAGGTTGGGGCGCGTGCGGCCCGTCACGAAGATCGCCAGCGGTTTCGTCTTCGCCTTCGGAGCCCTCCGGTTCAATGGCTTCGACCTGCTGCTCAACCCCGCCGGCTGGCTCCTGTGCGTCTCCGGGCTGTCTCGGCTGCAGCGATCCGCCGACGACCCCTTCAGCCGGGCCAGGTCCTCCGCCATCGTCATGGTCTGCGTCTCGCTCGTCGCCATGGTCGCGCCCGACGCGCATCCGGGCTACCCCCTGATGGCTCTCCCCGTCATGCATGTGATCGGCGTCGCCGACACGGCCGGTGCCCTGATCGCCGTCTGGCTGACCGCCGACGCCGTCATCAGCCGGATCCGTCCCTGCGGAGACATCTCCAGGGCCGCCCTCCTCGACGTGCTGCGCTGGGCCGTGGTCAGCCTGGGAGCGCTCGGCATGCTGGCCGGGTACGGCTACACCGGCCTGGGCCCTGTCCCGCTCATCGCCTGGTTCGCGGCTGTCGTGGCCCTGATCGTCGTGCTCTACCGCTCGGCCCGCCTGCCGTACCTCTCCCCGGTATGGGGGCCCGTGGAGAGTTAGGCATGGGTGATCCCGCCCGTGACCGGGTCGCGGGTGGATCATCGGGTGCCGTCCCCGGACGCCAGCCGGTCGTGGAGGGTCCTGGCGTGCCGGAGGATGCGGCTGGAGCCCTTGCGCGCCGCGAAGGCGGCAAGGGCGGGGATCTGTCCCCGGGCCTCCGACCAGCGGGCGAGGCGGGCCGCCAGGGCGACCAGGTCGGTGTGGGCGACGGTGGGGCGGCTGCCCCGGGCGGGGAGCAGGAAGGGCAACGCCGCGGCGAGAGCTCGCCACATGTGGAGATGGGTTCCGTTCGCTGCCTCGCCTTCCACCGTGTCCACCAGGAGCCGCAGCGTCAACTCACCCCGGAGCACCCGCTGGGCGATTTCCGTACCGAAGTCCTCGGCGGGGAACTCGCCGGCGGCGGCCAGGCTCCGGAGGGCACGGACCGCGGGAGTGGCGTCGTCGTGGGCGAACGGCGGAGGGAAGATCCGGTGCGCGAGCAGGACGGCGACGGCCCGTCCGGCGGGTCCCTCCGCGGCGGCGAGATCGGCCAGGCGCAGCGGACGCATCTCCACGCTCCAGGCGGGCACCGGCTGGTGCGGCAGGAGATGGGCGGCGACCACCTCCCGGTGGGAGGGCAGGACGGCGGCCCACCATTCCATCAGCCCCCCGAGATGCCCGCCGCACACGGGGTTGACGTGCCGGGGCTGGTCGGCGAGCAGCTCGTCGACCAGCGGCAGGCCGGTGGGCGCGGCCTGAACGGTGGAGGTCATCCAGATCCGTGACCCGAGGCCGTCGTCCTCTCCTGACCAGGTCACCAGCACGTCGGGGTCGGGCAGCCCGCCGTCGGCCATCCAGCGGGCAGCCCGGCGGCCCGCCTCCGACCTCAGCGCCGCGGCCCGTACGGCCACCGCCGGGTCGATCCGCCGGGGCAGCCTGAGCAGCGCCTGCTGGAAGTCGGCGGGCAGCGGCGTGGTGCCCGCCGCTTCCAGCGTCTCCAGCCTGGCCACCAGTTCGGCCGGGTCGAGCTGACCGTTGGACAGGCTCGGCGTGGCGAGCAGGAGCGGCGGCAGCGTCCCGGCCCTCAGCGCGGCGAGGATCTCCGCATGGCGGCGCAGGATGAAGCGGTGCAGCGGCGAGACGCGGTCGGACCTCGGCAGCCGGTCGGGCTCCTCGACCGCCACAGGTGGGAGCCCGTGCTCGCGCCGGGCGTGGTTGACGAACGCGGTGCGACGGCTCTCGTGCACCCGTCCGGGGTCGACCAGCTCGGCCGCGAAGGCGATCATCCAGGTGCCGTGCTTCCGCCATTCGTCCGAAGCCAGTTCCTCTCCATGGAGCTCGACGAACGGAGCCAGCTCCGCGCGCAGCGACTCCCGGTCCTGCGCGGCGAGCCGGACGAAGGCGGCCAGGCAGCGTTCGGCCGCTCGCCAGCCCTCGCGCAGATACATGCGGGCCAGCTGCCCGGCAGTGCCGGGCGGGGCGATGACCGGGACCGGCCGGAACGGAGCGGGCAGCGGCCGCGGGACGAACACCTCCTCGGGCTCGGGCTCGGGTTCCGGCTCCTCGACGGGCTCGCCCCCGATGGCCGCGGCCAGCCGGTTGTGCAGGTCGGGCGCCAGCGTGCCCGTGCCGCGGCGAAGGGTCTCGGCGCCGAGCGGGGTGAAGCGCCCGGCGTGCCGGACCGCCAGGCGCACAGCCCGTTCCTGTACGGCTCGCGCCTCGTGGCCGAACGCCAGGGCCAGGGCGGGAGCCAGCTCGTCGGCCCGATGGGGCGCCCGCTGTACGGACTCCTCCAGCCAGCTCAGACCGGCGCGGACCAGCCCGCCCTCGGCGCGGAACAGCAGGCCCTCCAGCGCCTCCACCACGTCTGCCGGGTCGAGGCCGGTCAACCGCCGCAGGTGTTTCAGCGACAGCTCGGCCACCGGTCCCGGCGCGGTGGGCAGGAGCCGCAGGTAGTCGATCGCGTGTGGTTCGATCTCGGCGGGGACGGGTTCGAGCAGCTCGTGGAGGCGGGCGAAGAATCGCAGGTCGGGGCCTTCGCCGCCGAGCAGGAAGCGGCGCCGGCTGCCGTCGAGCAACAGCGTGCGCGGCACCCTGCCCTCGGCCGCGAGCGTGCGGAGAGCGCCGAGCCAGGAGGTCGCGCCGGCCGGGTCGGGCCGCTCGTCCCGCAGCGCCCGGCCGACGCCCTCGGCATCGAAGATCAGCGGCAGCAGACGGTCGAGCAGCGGATCGGCCCGCAGCTCGCTGAGCCGGGCTTCCCGGGACACCCACCCGACCACGAGCGGGTCGTGCGCGGGAGGAGTCACGCCGGTACGGCGGAGCAGGGCGAGCGCCAGCGGCAGGTTCCGATCACTCGGGTTCCGGCGGCGCCGGGGACGGATCCGGAGTGCGAGCCGTACGGCCAGATCGGCCTGCCATTCGGCGGGCCGCGCGGCGATCACCTCAAGCAGCGGCTCGATCCCGCCGGCCGTCGGACCGCCGGCGGAGTCCCAGCCGTCGACGTCCCAGCGATCGAAGTCCCGGCGGTTGATCCAGGTCACCACGGCCGCCGCGCCGCCGATCGTGCCCGCGCCCGCGACCCGCATCGGCTCGATCCAGCCGTCGGTTCCGGGCAGGGTCTCCCAGTCGTCGTCGTGCCACGTCATCGACCACATCTGGTTGAACTGGTGCTCGGAGATCTCCCCGGCGTCGTGCAGCCGTCGCGCCTCCGTCTGCCGGACCCGCCGGACCCGGTCGCGTTCGGCCTCGTGGTCCGCCAGCGTCCGCCGCGCCTTCTCCCGCGCCACCGCCACGTATCCGGGCAGCTCGCGTGCCACCTCCCGCCGTCCGGCGTCGTCGAGCGCGGTCACCGCCTCCACGATCTTGGCCACGTCGCCGGCGTCGACGAGCTCGCGCACCTGGTCCCAGGCGGTCAACCGCACGTGCTTCGGTCCCATGTCGCGGATCTCCAAGATCAGATGTTCGGCCGGGATTGGAGATCTTTACAGAACCCGCCGACATTTCCACGGCCGGAGGTGCCCGGGTGCCAGCCTGTCTGAGGTGTCCGGGGACAAGCGGTCCAGGGCGTGGGTCCCGGTTTCTCGAACCCGGGGGAGTCCGTACGCGGCTGGCCGGGTGACCGTCGCCTTGCGTTAATCAGTCGCCTGGCGTTGATCATGGGGCGTGGCCGAACTCCTCTTCGACCCGGGGGCTCCGGCAGAGCCGAAAATAGATCATGCAACTGATCGTCATCCTGTGGCGTGCCCAGAAGGCTGTTTACCCCGTCCCCGATATGACTGATCGGTTATAATAGGGCGATGAGCTGGGAGATCAGTCTGCATCCCGAGGTGGAAGCGTGGTATCTGGAGATCTGCGTGAGTGATTCCGAGACGGCAGATCTGATCAAGGACGCCATCGACCAACTCGCGGAGGAGGGGCCGACGGCTCGGCGGCCGTTGGTCGACCGGCTGCAGGGGAGCCGCTTTCACAACATGAAGGAGCTGCGGCCTCCCTCATCGGGGAGCAGTGAAATTCGGATCATCTTCGCGTTCGACCCGGCTCGGGAAGCCATCTTCCTGGTGGCCGGCGACAAAGCCGGCAACTGGGAAGGCTGGTACCGCCAGGCGATCCCATTGGCCGACGAACGGTTCGAAGAGCACTTGATCGCGTTGAAGGAGGAGGGGCGATGAGCGGCGGATACTCCAAGTGGACCGACGTCAAGGCGAAGGCGCGGGCGCTCGACCCGCGTTCGGATGCCGAGCGGGCGGTCGGGCAAGAGGCTGCCCGTCAGCGCCGGGAGGCGTACGTGCGCGGCTATCAGCTCGCCGAGATGCGCAAGGCGGCCGGCATCACCCAGGTGGAACTCGCCGAGGCTCTTGGGGTGACGCAGGCGCGAATCTCCAAGATCGAGAACGGCGAGGTGTCCGGCATCGATGTCGTACGTGCCTATGTCACGGCGCTCGGAGGAACGGTTGATCTCGTCGCGACCCTGGGCAATCGAACCTGGAAAGTCGCCTGACAGGGATTGGCCCACCGAACCGATTCCCACGAGTGCTGTGCGAGCGGGGAGGAATCTCAGGTCACTTGCCTGTCCGGGATCTTCGAGGCATCCCACCCCACCGGTTTCGAGTGTTTCCGGATCCCGCTGGCGTCCGCCGACCGGGGCAAGGCGCCCTCCTGGGCATGCTCTCCACGTCGCTTTCGCCACAGCAGCCGCCGGACAACCGCACCGGACCCCGCATCGAGGACGTCCGCTCGCGGGCGGACCGGCCCGGTTATCTTGGGAGAGGTGGATGAGAACCGGGCCCGGCGGGTTGTCGACGCGTTGCGCGAGCGTGGCATAGACGCCCATCTGGCGAGGGTCGGCGTTTACCAGTTCGGGGTGCGGGTGTTGTTGCCCGGCGGGCGTGAGGCGGACTGGGACACCGACGGTACGGCGGGCCTCGAAGCCCTGGTGATGCGCAACGGGATGATGGTCGGTTTCGTGCCCGTGATCGAGGGGTCCGAGGACTTCGACGAGCAGCAGGTCGTCGACGCCATCGCGCGGACCGACTACGACCAGCCCATCGCCCGGCAGCGCACGGTGGCGCCGCCACCGGCCGCGCCCCTGCCCCGTGTGGGCGGGGTCTTCCGTCGCTTCCTCGACGGCTTCCGCTACCGGTGACGGCGGCCTGCGCGCCGCGGATGTGACGCCGGAGGGCCGGGACCGGCGGGCGACAGGGACATCCCCGGGCGGTGAACGCCCGCCGAGGAGCCGGAGCCGAGAAGGTGGAGGAGTTCAACGACCACGGCGTTGGTCTGGACAAGATCGTGTACGGGTTCGGACGGACCGAGGTGGGATCGTGACGGATGAGGTTCCCCGTTCCGGGCCGGAGCGGGGAGGATCGTGTCCGCCGACGGCCTTCCGGCTGCCGCGCGGGGCGACCGGATTCTGGTACGCGGGGGAGCCGCCTCCGAGCGCACCGGATCCGCGCGAGTTCACCCGGATCGTTCACGATGTGGCGCGCCGTACGAATGGCCGGGTCCTGGCCGTTGACCCCGCCGGCGGGAGACGGAGCTTCCACGCCGCCATATTGACCTACCGGGACCGGGGCCGGGAACTGGAGCTCGTGGGGCATGTGCTGCTCCCGCTTCTCGCGCTCGCGCGGCGCAGGATCGAAAGCGACATGGCGCTGTCGTTCCTGGACGATCGGGAAGTCTCGGGGAAGCTCGGAGCGTACGAGCCCTACCGGGTTCCGGGCACGGCCGAGCTGGCCTTGCCGGTAGCCCGCGCTGATCTTTCCGAGCTCGGGGAGGCCGAGATGGATCAGATCCGTTACTGGAGGCCCGAAACGGTGGGCGAGCTGGTATTCAATTTCTGGGACTGATCCTGCTTCCCAAGTGCGTCGAGGATCTGCTGACTCGGGTACGGCGCCGAGTCGCCGGAGGTTGCGTCCACGGAGGTGGTGTACGGGTTCCGCCGGTGGCGGGCGGCGGTAGCGGCTCCCGTTCACCTCCGTTCCGGCCCAGGGCCGTTCCTTTCGTGCGGCGCTGTACCGGGGTGGAAGGTCAAAAGCGCGGCGAGGGGTGGTGGAGTGGCCCAGGGCCGTTCCTTTCGTGCGGCGCTGTACCGGGGTGGAAGGTCAAAAGCGCGGCGAGGGGTGGTGGAGTGGCCCAGGGCCGACCCATCCGCGCGGCGCCGTACGGAGTGCTCCCCGTTGCGCGGGCCGGGGAGGGGGCGGTGCGGGGTTTTTCCTTGATCTGTTGGGATTGGCGGTCCATGGCGCCGCCAATCCCAACAGATCAAGGAAAAAGCCTGATCACTGCCGCTCCTGGGGCTCTTCGGCGTCCGCCCTGCCTCGCCCGATCCACCACCGCCCCCTCGCCAGGCCTTCCCACCCGCCCATCGACCGGCTCCTCCTGAGCACCGCCCCCGGACCACGAGACTCCGGCCCGCACGGAAGAAGCGGCCCTGGGCCACCCCACCCACCCCTCGCCGCGCTTTTGACCTTCCACCACGTACGGCGCCGCGCCGTTTGACGGCGAACGACCCCCACCCCCGGTCTCGGTCCCGACCTCCGGCCCAGCCCCGGCATCCCTCCGGCCCAGCCCCATCGAAATCGAGTTGATCTCGTCGGTAGGGTAGGCACAAGATCGGTCCTGATATGAGCCGGTTTCGCATGGGGTCCGTAGTGCAGTTGGTCGTCACGCCGCCCTTCAAGGCGGAGGACGCCGGTTCGAATCCGGCCGGACCCCATTTCTCGCCGGGGTCTGTAGCGCAGTCGGCCGTCGCGCCTCTTTGGCAAAGAGGAGGACGCTGGTTCGAATCCAGCCGGGCCCACCCGAGGGAGGATGACGTGGACGGGGAGAGCGTCTCGGCGGTTTTGCGCGCGCTCGGCGAGACTCGCCTGCTCCCGCTGGATGATCCGGCCCGCCTCCGGATCGAGCACGTGGCGCTCGCCCTGATCCGTGACGGGCGGCAGCGCCGCAAGCGGGACCGTAGACGTGCTTCGGCGGAAGCCGACGCCGCGGTGCTGGCGGCCACCGCGATGGGTGGGGCGGACCGGGTGATCGACGCTCCTGTCGCGGAGAAGCCGGAGGGAGAGCCGGGAGGAAAGCTGCGCAGAGCGCGGATCTGCTACGTCTGCAAGAGCCGCTTCACACAGGTGGACGGCCTGTATCACCTGCTCTGCCCCTCGTGCGCGGCCTCCAACGCGGCGCGCCGTACGGTACGCGCCGACCTGTCGGGGCGGCGTGCGCTCGTCACCGGTGGACGTACGAAGATCGGTCACCATCTCGCGCTGAAGATGCTCCGTGACGGAGCCCACGTCACGGTTACCACCCGCTTTCCGGGTGACGCGACCAGGAGGTTCGCGAAGACCGGTGACTGGGCCGGCCGCCTGGAGATCGTTGGGATCGACCTGCGCGACCCCCGGCAGGTCATCGCGCTCAGCGACCGGCTTCTGGCCGGCGGGGACCCGCTGGACATCCTGGTCAACAACGCCGCCCAGACCTTGCGCAGACCGCCGTCGGCCTACGCCGCCCTGGCCGAGGGCGAGCGGTCCGAGCTGCCGCCGGGGGCGTCGGTGGTGCCTGGATTCGTACCGATCTCCAATTCTCATGGTCGTCGAGTGCCGCCTGCCCCCGATGTGGCCTGGGAGTTGCCGGATGTGTCCGGCCTGCTGCCCGACCTGTCGGCGCGGAACTCGTGGTCGGCCCGGATCGGCGAGGTCGATCCGGCGGAGTTGCTGGAGGTTCAGCTCGTCAACGCGGTCGCGCCGTTCCTGCTCATCGACCGGCTGCTGCCGTTGCTGTTCGCGGCGCCCTTCCCGCGCCGGTACATCGTGAACGTGTCGGCCGTGGAGGGCCAGTTCGCGGTGGCGAACAAGACCGGCCGCCACCCGCACACCAACATGGCCAAGGCCGGGCTGAACATGCTGACCCGCACCAGCGCCGCCGACCTCGCCAGGCAGGGCGTGTACCTGTGCAGCGTGGACACCGGCTGGATCACCGACGAGAACCCTGTGCCACTGCGGGATCGGCTCGATCGCAGGACTCCGCTGGACGTGATCGACGGTGCCGCGCGGGTTTACGACCCGATCGTGCGCGGCGAGGCGGGCCACCCGGTGTACGGGGTCTTCCTGAAGGACTACGCGGAGGCGCCGTGGTAGCCGAGCCCCACGACCTTGACGCGTTGCTCGCGTGGTTGCGCGCCGGGCGGCCGGCGACCCGCCGCACCGATTTCGCGGTGGGTACGGCGATGCCCGACGGGCGCCTCGACCTGTGCAAGCAGGCACTGGGAGCACGTGGCGCCGAGCTGATCGCGGAAGCATTGCCCCACGGCGGGCCGATGCGTCATCTGCTGCTGGGCACCGACGGGCTGGGCGATGCGGGGGCGGACACGGTCGCGGAGGCGGCCACGGCCTCCGGAGCCTCGACTCTCTACCTCGGCTGCAATGGCGTCACCGCGGCCGGCGCGTGCCTGATCGCCGACCGCCTGACCGCCTCACCCGGTGTCGTCCGTGGCCTCTGGCTCAAGCGCAACCCGCTCGGACCCGACGGCGGTCGCATCGTCGCCGAGGCCGTCGGTGCCGGATTGACCACGGTCGACCTGGTCCAGACAGGCCTGGACGCGGGCGGGCTCGCGACATTCGTCGACCGTGTGCTGTCCGCCGGAGGCATCGGGCGGCTGTTCGTGAGCGGCAACCCTCTCGGACCGGCGGGCGCCGAGGAGCTGGCGAGGCTGATCTCCGCAGCCGGGCTTGAGGAGCTCTACGTGTCAGCGGCAGACCTTGGAGATCAAGGTGCCGTGAACCTGGCGAAGGCCGTACGGGCCGGACGTCTGCGCCGATTGTCGGTGGCGAGCAACGGCATCGGATCCGCCGCCGCCGTCGAGCTGGTCGCCGCCGCGGTGGCGGCGGGGGTCGAGGTGCTCGACCTGGGCCGGGTCCGTGCCGCCGGGGTCCTCGGTGCCTCGGACAACCATCTCGGGGACGGAGGTGTGGCATCCGTCGCCCAGGTGCTGGCCGGTTCCCCGCACCGGCTGGGACACCTGGATCTCGGGCACACGGGGATCGGCAGCAGGGGTGCGCTCCGCTTGCTCGCCGAGGCCCAGCGGGCTCCGTCGCCGACCCGGTTCATCCTGAGTCAGGGCATCGCGTCCAGGATCAAACGCGAGCTGGGGCGCCTGGCGGCAGCCGTACCGGAACTCCGGCCACATCCCGAGATCGCCGCGGTCCGGAGCGTGCACCGGACCGCTCGCCGGACATAGCGCAGCAGGTCGCCGACGATCAGCCGCGGCGTGTCACCAATCTGCTGACCGAGTACATCCAGAGCTGCACGGCGTGGCGCAACGCGGTGCCGCAGGGCGTATGGAAGCTCCTGGTCCGTAGGCGACGCGCGCGGATGCCGAAGCGCACCGAGATCACCGCGTGACGACGTGGAGCAGCCGCGGGTCCAAGCCTCTCATCGGGTAGCCCGTGGCGCCGGGGTAGAACCAGGGGCTCGGCTCGCCCGCCTGGAGCCGGTCGATGGCGACGACCGTGTCGGCGGCCGTCTTACAGCGATGCGCCGCGGCGAAAGATGCGATGCGGTCGCGCTGGCTGGGCAGCCAATCGGCCAGAACCTGCGGGTCCCCGTCGTACCACCAGGTGAACAGGTCTTCCTCCCACAGCAGGGCGGTCGACCAGTGGCAGGCCAGCCGTACCAGCCCGGCGTCGGCCTCGTGACCGGGCAGGCCCGCGAGACGGTCCAGCCAGGGCCGCAGATCCTCGGTCGCGTGGGCGAGGCCCTCCACGAGCTCGGCGACGCGTTCGGCGGGTCGTCCGTCGGTGAGTGCCGCGGCGAGCAGGGCGGCGAAGGCACGCTCGGCGGCGGTTCGCTCGTGTGCGGGCCAGCCGGCGAAGCCCGCGCCGTAGGAGGCCAGGCCGCGAAGTTCTCCGGCCGGGTCGCAGCCCGGAGCAGCCGACGCCAGGTAACGCAGGACGCGAGGCATCAGGCGGCGCCACAGCAGCGGGTACTGGTCCTCGTCCCAGTGGTCGACGACCTTCCTCATGAAGCTCCCGACGAGTTCGTCGGACATGGCCGCGGGGTCGCCGCCGAGCAGGCGCAGGTCTTCCTCGGCATGGCAGTGCGCGCAGCCGCCGACCTCGCGGTCCAACGGCGGCACCGCCGCGAACACCCGGTCCACCTCGTCCAGCCAGCCCTGTTTCACGGTGCGGTGTCCAGGGCGTCGCGGGCGTCCATGAGAGCGAAGCCGAGCAGGTTCAGGCCCTGCCAGGTGGCGGGGGAGGCGGCACGCTCGTCGTCGGCGGTGAGCCCGATGCCCCAGATCCGATCGACGGGGCTGGCCTCGACCAGGACGCGGCCACGGGTGCCGAGCAGGAAGTCTCCGAGCTCCGGGTGCTGGCCGAACTTGGCGATGTTGGCGCCTACCACGATCTCGTAGCGGTGCTCGTTCCACACGGACTCGTCGAAGCCGCGGACCTCGCGGCCGAGCTTCTTGGCCTCGCCGGGATGCCCGGCGGCGAGGATCCGCACCGCGGTCTCGCCGTCGCCGAACAGCCACGCCTTGTGCGCCATCATGTAGTGCTCGGCCGACCGGAAGAGGTGCCCGTCCACGGTGAAGGCGACCTCCCACCACTGGCTGAGGCACCCGGCGCCGACACCGCCGCCACGGGGCGGCCGATGGCCCCAGAAGAACAGATAACGCAATCGCAGACCGTCACGCTCGGCGGTGAGGGCCTCGGTAATCGAGCGGGGCAGCTTGATGAGGTCGGACACCGTCATACCGTGTCATGTACGGTTACCGCCCGGCCAGCGAGTTACCGGCTCCGTTGGAACAGCGAGATTCAGAGACCTGCGGCTTCAGGTTGAAAAAGCCCACTGGATGTGACCGCCCAAATCATCGAGAAGCCTGTTGAGCAAGGGCTGGAGCCTCGGTGTGCCGAGGGTCTCCAGGACGCGCGGCACGTTCACTCCGACGCTGATGAGCTTCGCGACAGGGACACCATCGAGGCGGCGCAGGACGACATGGTCTGGCTCGCCGTCCCGGTCACTGGCGAAAAGGATGTACGCGGTCGGAGTCTCTTCGCTGCTCAAGACCTGGCCGTAGGCGAAGCTCTGGTAGAGGTCGGAAGGCTTGATCGTCCGGTCGGCGTAGAGCTTGTACTTGACATCGACCGAACGTCGCCAGGCGCCTGGGCCATGTCCGTGGACGAGCTGGATGTCCGGGGTGATCGACGTGTAGCTGCGGCCGTCGGGACGGCTGATACTGCGAGACAAGCTTTCCTGGGCGCGTACGGCGATGCCGGTGCGGTGCGTGGCCTCGCGGAGCAGCTGCGTGGCAAAGGCTTCGAACAAGCTGTTCATGTCCAGCATGAATGTGCGGGAGGACGGTCCGCCGGTGGAGAGGAGATCGGTAAAGCCGGGGGCCTGCAGCAGGAGTAGTGCCCACCGATGTGCCTGGCGGTAGTGCTCGTTGGGGCGGTGGTAGGTCAGGTGTTGCGCGACCCAGCGCACGTCAAGGCCATCTGTGGTGCAGACTTCGGAGAAGTCGGTCGCCACGCGGCGGGCCCGGGCGCGCAGTGCTTCATCGCGAGCGCTGTGCGCGGCCACTCGCAGAGCTGCCGCGCACAGCCGGTTGTCGAGGATGTCGCTGTCGAACTCGTCGAATCGGCATTCCAACCTGTCCAGTCGGCCGAATCGGCGCAGCACCTGCTGGTCGGCAAGTAGCCGGCCGCGTATCGCGGGCAGAGTCTCCTGCCGCCGGATGTAGTCGCGCCGCAGCCCGTGCCGTACCAATGCCTCACATTCGACGGTCAGCAGCAGGCAGATCAGATCCCGAAGGTCGTGCCCCTGGTTCGGGAGGTTGCGCAGGCGGTCCATATGCCGGAGCGCAGGTAACCCGCTTGCGTAGTCGAGCATCCTCAATACGGCCAGCTCGCGGCCGACCAGCTTGGGTCGGATGTGGATAGTGACGCAGTCAAGGGCGACGACTCCTATGTACGAGGTCGCTTCGACCTCTAGCTCGCCGCTCGCCAGCCAGCGCAGTCTCAGCCGTTGCCCAAGGTCCTCGGAGTAGGCCGCTGCCCGGTCGGTAGCGCTGGGACTCAAATCGCCGACCCAGGTCTTCTGGTACTCGTCCAGGACCACGGTTCTCACCGCAGGCCCGCATCCACCAGCAACTCGGCGTAGAGCGCGTCGATCAGTTTCTCGTCGTCGACGTCGTTGATGCGATGCTCGATGACGTCGACGATCTCGGAACCGAGGAACCGGGCGAGCATGGAGTAGTCGTCGTAGGCGTACTCCTGCAGCAGCGGTAGCACCTCATTGCGGACCACTGCGGCAAGGGTCGCCTCGTCCTGCACGGGTTCGCCGTCGAGGAGGAAGAACGAGTGCCCGATCTGGCGCTCGCGGCCGAGTTCCTTGAGCACGCGGCGGTTGAGCTCGCTGAGCAGGTCACCGAGGTTGAGTTTGCCCACAAATGCACCCTGTAGCAGGAAGACATCCGGCAGAAGTTCCTCGAAGGCGAATCGTCGGCGCAGCGCGGAGTCCAGCAGCCGGATACTGCGGTCCGCAGTGTTCATCGTGCCGAGCATGTGCACGTTCGACGGGACGCTGAAATCTTCACCGCTCTGTGGGAGGACCACGGTCAGGCCGCGCTTGTCTTTCTCCAGCAGAGTGATCAGCTCACCGAATATTTTCGGGACGTCGCCCCGGTTGATCTCATCGATGAGCAGCAGGTACGGCTGACCGGGGTCCTGTTCGGCGGCCCGGCAGATGCGTTTGAAGACACCGTCCACCAGCGACAGGCGCAGGCCTGAGCTTCCGTCTTCGACCGGCCGGAAACCTTCAATAAAGTCCTCGTAGCCGTATGCCGGATGAAAGGTCACCTGGGTGAGGTGACCAGCCGGTCGCCCGTCGCGCCGGGACAGCTCGGCCAGTGTCCGTCGGAGGGAGCCACCGTCCGGATCAGGCTCGGACTCCAGTCCGAGCTCCTGCGAGAGCCACCAGGCGGCGAAGCGCAGACTGGTGTATGTCTTGCCGGTTCCGGGTGGGCCGAACAGCACGAGCTGTCCCTTGCGCGCGAGCCCCTTGGCCAGTGCGGAGAGCTGCGGGTCGGCCTGCGGCATCTTCATGCCGTTTCCTCGCACGGGGGCTGGATCTTTCGCGGCACCGGCTCCAGCGCGAATGATCTTCCATAGGCGGACGGGCACGCTGGCCACGGTGACGACACCCCAGTGCTTCTCCGCTTCGGGGAGCGTCTGCGCGTAGAAGGTGTCCCAGTTCACGGCCACGATGTGCCGGAATGCGGTGCGATCTTCACGCCAGGCGTAGCCGGCTTTGGTGACGTGACCTACGGCGAGGACTTCCCGGGTGCCCTTGTTCGCTACGATCAGATCGCCGGGCTGGAGCTGGGTCAACCGCCATAGCTCCCGGGCCTTTGTTGTGATCTTGGCCTGGTTGCTGTTGTACTCCTTGCCGTAGACCGCTCGGAAGGTTTCGAGGAAATCGTCTTCCGACGTGTAGGCGGTGAGGTCTCCGACATCGTCCCAGCCCACGCAGATGTATCCACCCGTCAGACAGTCCTGCCAGCACTTCGCATCCGGCCCGGGTGCGATTTTGACGATGGCGGCATTCTGCCTGGGGCTGTTCCACCAGTACAGGAAGTGTGCGATCTCCCTGCTGTGCCACCCGGAGAAGTGCCCCGTCTCGTCGATGAGCTGTTTCAGCAGTGCGTGAGCTTCGAAGGGCTCCAGCTTCGACGGGTCCTCGTCCGACAGTAGCGAGATGAAGTGGCGGACGTGTTCCCGGCCGTAGACCGGCAGCATGCGGTCGGGGATATAGACATAGAGGGTCTTCGCCGTCAGGCTCGGACCCGAGCGGAGCGCTTCGATCCCGTCGACTGCGGCGACCTGACCCTTTTCCGCCAATGCGAACGCGTCGAGGAAACCCTGTCGCAGGTGCGCCCACGCATCCTGCTCGTTGGCGAAGGCGGGATCGTGGTACCAGCGCTGGTCCTTCTTCTGCCGGAAGATCATGTGCTTGCGGGCGCTGCCACCGCCGATGCCGCCCAGCTCACGAGTGCCGTACTCCATCTGGTAGCAGAAGGTGCTCCTGTAGTCGGATACTCCAAGCGCGTAGCGCTCGAGAGGCATGTCGGCCCAGGCCGTGAGAGGAAACTCCTGCCGGACCCTTTCGATCTCAGCGGTGGCTTTGGCAACCTCGTCCGCGATGGCGGACCGGTCGAAGGCTGTGAGGGCCTCGGCCAGAGTCATGCGAATTGGACGTCCATCATCGGTCATGGAGACCTCCTTCAGGACGCAGTCATCGCAGGCGTCGGTGATCGGTCTACCGACGCCGTTGAGCAGGCCGTGTGCTCGGGCGAATTCCCGGCGACCGTCCCGGTTGTTCGACGGGGCAGAATCGAGGAGGCGGCGCCAGGTGAGGCCGTCGGGATCCTCGTACAGCTGCCATGCGGACTGGTCGCCGCCGCGCAGGTGCTGACAGTCCTCGCTGTGATGGATGTCTTTGCCGGTCTTCGAGCAGATGGCCTTGCCTGTCGACGGCATTAACCTGTAGTGCTTTCCCTCGTACTCGATGATTTCGGGCACGGTGTCAGCCATCCGGGGGCTCCAAATCGGAGGTGGGCCAGGTTACTTGCAGCATTGCGGTCCTGCTTGCTGTGGCGAGGTGAGTGAGTAGCCAGGCCGGTGAACCCATGACAATCGCTGCTCTCTGTAATACATACATCACTGAATACTGGAGGTGTTGAGGTAGCTGAAAAATGCTGTGTGGCTGATGAGGTGCTGCTTATGGGGCGACGGAGCGGCGGTGTTTTCAAGGAGTGAAGCGGCGGCGTAGTGCTCGGAAGGCCACCCGGGCGGAGCTGGTGCGCAGCAGGAGTGCGATAAGCGCTGCGCAGGCCACGGCCACGGCGGCGAACAACCAGGGCTCGTTGGTCTCCAGGACCTGGAGGAGCGCGAGGGCGATGCCGGAGGGGACGGTGACGAGGGTGAACACGACCACGGCGCTGTTGACGTGCCGGTTCTCGTCTTCGCGGGTGCGCCGGTTGAAGTCGTTAATCTCGGTGAGGATCTGCTCGAAGCGTTCGCGGAGCGCGTGCTGGCACTGGTAGGCGGCCAGCAGACGATTCGGGGTCCCGTGCGGGGTCAGATGCTGCGCCCACAGTCGGTGCCGGAAGGAGCTGACCTCCCGTTCGAGTTCGGCCATCGTCGCCGACAGCGAGGAGTCGAGCGCGGCGGCCATACGCCCCTCCAGGCGGGTGAGCCCTTGCTTCTGGAGCATGCCGAGCAGGATGACATCCAGGTAGATCGAGCGCAGGTACAGCTCCGCGTAGCCGAAGAACGCGCCGTCCCGTCCCCGGTCGGGGCGGATGCCGACGACGCCCATCCCGTCGCGTAGGACGACGGCGTGCCAGTCGCTGGAGAGCCGGATGATCTCGTTGCCCGTCGGTTTGAGGTTCTGAGGATCGGGGGGATAGTCGGCCAGGCTGGTCCGGGAGGCCAGGGCCCACAGCCACTGGTGAACGGGCGACCAGCGCAAGTAGCGGGTCTGGCGATACAGGCGCGGCAGGCCCTGCCTGGCCGGGGTCACGAAGGAGACGGTGAAAGGGCGGACGCCCGGCTCGATCTTGGCTTGGCCGTTGACGAGTTCCTGCGGGTCGAAATCAGCGGGCGGGGTGTCCTTACGACCGGCCAGGGCACGCAGCAATGCGATGGGCGTTTCTCGCCTGGGCCACAGGTGGATCGCCACCAACCCGCCGGTTTCTGGCGGCCGGGGATCCGCTGGACATCCTGGTCAACAATGCCGCGCAGACCCTGCGCCGGCCGCTGTCGGCCTACGCCGCCTTGGTCGAGGGGGAGCGGGCCGGGCTTCCGCCGGGGGCGTCGGCGGTGCCGGGGTTCGTGCCGGGTCTTCCGATGTCGCCTCCCGGTGACGGGGTCTGGGGTCTTCCGGTCTCGCCTTCTGGTGGCGCGGTCGGGGACCTGCGGGGGCTTCCGTTGTCGCGTCCTGATGACGTGGCCCCGGGGTTGCCGGATGCGTCCGGTCTGCTGCCGGATATGTCGGCGCGTAACTCCTGGTCGGTGCGGATCGGTGAGGTGGATCCGGCCGAGCTGCTGGAGGTCCAGCTGGTCAACGCGGTCGCGCCGTTCCTGCTGATCGACCGGCTACTGCCGTTGCTGCTCGCCGCGCCTTTCCCACGCCGGTACATCGTGAACGTGTCGGCGGTGGAAGGGCAGTCCGTGGCGCCGAACAAGACCGGCCGTCACCCGCACACCAACATGGCCAAGGCCGGGCTGAACATGCTGACCCGTACCAGCGCCGCCGATCTGGCGCGGCAGGGTGTGTACATGTGCAGCGTGGACACCGGCTGGATCACCGACGAGAACCCGGTGCCGGTGCGGGAGTGGCTCGACCGCCGGACGCCGCTGGACGTCATCGACGGTGCCGCCCGGGTCTACGACCCGATCGTGCGCGGCGAGGCGGGCGACCCGGTGCACGGAGTCTTCCTCAAGGACCACACGGAGGCGCCGTGGTAGGCGACCCCACGGCGGAGATCGTACGGGCGGCATGGTGGCCGAGCGGCGCGACCAGAACGACGCCGCCCACAAGGATCACACGGGCGTCGTTGTGACAGCCGAGCCTTACGGCCGGGATCGTGTGGAGATGTCGTGGTGACCGAGCATTCCGGCAAGGACCATGCAGAGCCGCGCGACCTCGATGGGTGGCCACGGTTCTCGGTCGCTCCCGACGGCTGCGGCGGCTCATGAAGCGGAGAGCCAGGTACGTTTCAGCCGGGTGGTGTCTCGCGTGCCCACCGGGGCGGCTCGCGTCTGGCGGCTTCGATCGCCGCGCGGGTGGGACGTCCGACCGAATCGGGGATGCGGTCGAGGGGGATGCCGAGCGCCTCAGCCCAGAGGCTGCGCCAGGAGAGCCGCCGGGCGGCTTTCCGCTCGGCGCGGTGATGGTTATGGTGACGGCGACGGTCGGCCTCCGCCCGGGCAGCGGACTCGTCCCGCAGCCACGGCGGGGTTTTCCGGAGCAGTCCCGCGACGTGGTCGGCCGCCCAACGGCCGCTTGCCGGGCGGAGTTGCCGGATCACATCGGCGGGTATGCCGAACAGCTCGGCCACAGACTCGTCGGACAGCCGAGAGGCCACTCGGGTGGCCTGGTCGACAGCGGCTCGCTCGGCTCGGCGCCGCTGGGAGGCTTCTTCGACGGCACGCCGCTCCTCCGCGTGGACGGCTCGTTGCAACTCCACCTCCGCACGCGCCCGCAGTAGCCAGGGAGGAGGTGAGGAGACCGTCTCGCGGAGGAGGGGAGCCAGCAGGTGGTCGCCGAAATGGGGCAGCCCTGCTGGGATCATCTCAATGGGCACACCCAGCTCCTGTTCCGCGTCCCGAGGCGAGACCAGGAGACGCACAAGCTCCGCTGATCTCGGGGCGAGTTCGGCGAGCATCACCTCCAGCTCGGTGCGAGAGAGGCGGGCAGCGCGCAGGATCTCGGTGAGCGGTGGGACGCGAGGGTCCGCCATGCGGCGAAGGGGTCTGAGAGGCCCCGGCCAGACGTCGGCAGCGACTATCAGCGCAGTGGTCCACAGGAGAACCCGCACGTGGTCCGCGTCGAGGGTGGGCTTGATCGTCTCTATCTCCGCGCGGGCCGCGACAGTGCGCGCGAGGTTCAGCTTGCGGGTCTGGACGGCCTTCCCGGCGGCTTCGGAGCGGGAGACCGCCCGCGCGGCGGCGCGTAGCTCGGCGTCCGCGTGGACGTGGTCGGCCAGAGCGTCCATGTCAGCGGCACGGTAGTAGCGGACGGTGAGGGTCTGGCCGTACTTCCGGATCTCCTCGGTGGCCACGGGTGCCAGACCGACGGCGGCAGTGATCCGTTTGAAGCGGTCGGCCGAGACGCCGAGCCTGGCCGACGCCTCGGTAACGGTGCAGCGGCGCTCCGCGGCGAGGAGTCGCCGGAAGTGCTCGATGTCGGCTTCGGCCGCCCTGACGGAGACGGGATCGAAGGTCCGGTCGGGAAAGCGCCGGAGCAGGCTGGTCGTAGCCGCGAGCTCGATCTCCCAGACGCTGAGCCCGAGCAGTTGCCGGACCGCGTTCCTGCCCAGGCCCCGTGCCATGGCCCCACCTCCTGTGTCGGACGTCAGTGTGCCGGGCCGCTACGGCATTTCAATGAGTCATTGTTTCGTTACGAAGAGCAATCAAGGTGTCGTCGCGATTGTCGCAGACATCATCACCCCGTAGCTCGCCGTTACCGGAGACAGCGGCTTCGCACTGTGCGCTGCGCACCCGGGGGCGGATCACCGCCACCGGGTTCACCGACGGACATCACCGGGCGACTGCTCGGTGACAACCGGGACTACGACGGGAAGCTGTCAGTGCCTGCGCTTCCTGCCGTGGCCGCTGGGACGGCCCCGCGAGCCGGGCGCCGGACGCGGCACGAGGCGCAGTCGGCCGTTCCGGGCCAGCATCGGCTCGTACACCAGTGCGCGCAGCTCCTCCAGGGCCGCTCGCGCGGGATGCCCCGAGTCCAGCACCGCCGCGACGAGCTCGGGTGCGCCCCTGCCCGCCGACTCGCGGAGCTGCTCCATGACGGCCTCGGGACCGCCCAGCTCAAACAGGAGGATCAGTCCCTCGGCCAGCAGCAGGGAGTGCTCGTGGGCGGTGAGGTCCTCGGGGCGCAGCTCCCCCTCTTCCAGAAGGGCGGTCAGGACGATGGGCCCCAGCACCGGATCACGCCGGAGTCCCGTCTGCGTCGACCGGCCGTCGGGGAGTGTCCTCACCAGGGTGGAGAGCATGGCGGAGGCGCGGGTACGGAAGGGGCAGGCGCGTATGGCGTCCAGCAGCGGCTCGACGTCACCTCCGTGCGCCGCCAGCCAGCCTTCGAGCTCGACCGCAGCCGTCTCCGGGGGGTAGTGCTGGGCGAGCACCCCCAGCAGTTCGCCCGCCGTGGCGTCTGCCAGCTCCCCGATCAGCGGGGCGTCCCGCCCGTCGGCGAGCATCCGCTCCCGTACGGCTCGCGTGCCCAGGGCTGTCAGCCGTACCAGCGGGCCCGGCTCCGCCAGGCGCGCCAGGAGCCGGGCGCATGCCTCGGGCGGCAGCGGCAGGTCCTCCTCGGTGAGCTCGCCGAACTCGTCGAAGACGCCGGGACGCAGATCACTGGAGTACAGCTCGTCGGGCACGCCGTGGCTCAGCTCGACGGCACCGAGGCAGGAAAGAGCGTCGAACACCGCCAGCAGTTCCCGCTCGACCTGACGGCGCCAGAGGTCCTGGTGGAAGCCGTCCTCCTCGGAGTCGAGCAGGAAGTACTCCTGGCAGGCCAGCCACACCGTCTCCTGCAGCCGGGCCACGGGGATCGGGATCGGCATGCTGTACATCGTGTTCAGCACGTCGGGCAGCAGCACGTCGAACGCCGTGACGAGCATCGAGGAGCGGTACCACCCGGAAGCGGGTGTGCAGATCGCGGCACCCAGCTCGAAGGTCGCCTCGAACGCGCGCCGCCACAGCGCCTCCGGGTCACGCAGGACGGGGGCGGCCTTGGCCACCTGGACCAGGCGGCCCTTGCGCACCCGCACCAGGCCCGTCTTCTTCGCCCACGCCAACAGGAGGCCCACCCGGGGCATCTCGGCGGAACTGCGCACCCGCAGATCCTGCTCCCCGGTGCCCAGCAGCGCTGCCAGCTCGCGGGCGTCGGCCACCCGCAGATTTCCGGTCTTGGTGAGAGCTTGTCCGTCCGCCCCCACCCAGCCGGTCAGGGCGGTCAGCTGCCGTACGACCTCGCTCCGGGCGGCCTCGGCGGCGAGTTCGGCGGCGGGAGGGATGGCGACGGGACGCTGGGGGAAGGCCCGCTCGTCGTCGGGGGCGGCGCCGGCGAACTCGGCTTCGAGGAGCTTGTCGAGCACACCGGCGTCGAGCCGTATCCGGCCCGCGTCGACGTCGCGCTGGAACCTGGCCACCGCCCTTTCGTCGTCGAGGACGATGCCGTTGTCGAGGGCGGTCTGCGCCCAGAACTTCCCGATGCCCTGCCGGGCCGGGTCGGCCAGTGCCACCGGATACTCCGCCGCGGTCTCGGCCACGGCCGCCTCCAGCTCCGCCGAGGAGGCGCCTCGAGGGTCGCGCAGGCCGGACGCGGCGAGGTAGCGCAGGAGTGTCAGCAGGCTTTCCGGCGCGGTGGCGAGGAGACCCCGCTCGGCCACGAGGTGCCGGGGAATCCATTCCAGGAGGAAACGCCGTACCTGCTGCGCGTCCCAGTACGCCAGCCGCCCGTCGCAGCTGTGGTGCCGCGCGTCCAGGGCCGCCGCCAGCATCGCCTCGTCGGCTCTCATGCCGTGCTCACCCGCCCAGACGATGCAGCGGCGGACCAGCAGGTCCTTCGCCGACTCGAACTCCTCGGCCTCCTCCGGATCGAAATGTGTCCGCATCATGACCCCCGTACTCATGTTGCCGCGACCAGGTTGATTGGGCCAGCGTGATCCTCACGGAAGCCGAGTCTGCCAGCAGAGTCGCGGTACACGTTTCGTTTCTTCCCGCTCCGGCGCTAATCACGTCCACGGACCGCCGGACACCTTCCCCCCTGGCTAGGCTTGATGGCCATGACGCAACTGAGCAAGGCGGAGCTGGACGCGCTGGTCGAGGAGGCCGTCGTCGACGCCTACGGCGACGACGAGCGGCTCTCCGGGTTCCACGCCATGCTCGAGGAGCGTCTGGCGCTGCCGTTCCAGACGACCGTCCTGGGCGTCGAGGTCACGGTCAAGAAGATCGATCTGCTCTCGGGGAGCGGGATCGTCGCGATCTGCGCCCGTGGGTCACACCGGCAGGCGATCGGCATCCTCGATCTTCCGCTGCCGGCTCCGCCCCCCGAAGGCTCGGAGTGGATCGAGGCCTACCGGCACTGGGGACGCTGACGATGAGCGAATATCAGTACTACGAGTTCCTGGCGGTGGACCGCCCCCTGGACGCCCGTCAGCAGGCCGAGGTCCGTGCGCTGTCCACCCGGGCCCGGATCACCGCCACCGGCTTCACCAACGAATACCACTGGGGCGACTTCGATGGCGATCCGCGCCGGATGATGGAGCGCTACTACGACGCCCATCTGTATCTGGCCAACTGGGGCACGCACCGGGTGATGCTCCGGCTGCCGCGTCTCCTCCTCGACCTGGACGTCGCCGAGCAGTACTGCGTCGGGGACCAGGTGTCGGCATGGGTTTCGGGCGAGCATCTCATCCTCGACCTGACCAGCGAAGACGAGTCGGGCGAATGGGATGAGTACGCGGAGGACTCCCTGTCGGCCATCGTCGGAGTCCGGGCCGAACTCGGCGCCGGCGATCTGCGGCCTCTCTACCTCGCCTGGCTGTCGGCCTTCGGCGGGTGGGAGCGCGTCGAGGACGCCTCCGACTACGTCGACGAGGATGGACGTGAGCCCCCGGTGCCGGCGGGGCTGGGGTCGCTGAGCGCGTCCCAGCGGGCCCTGGCCGACTTCCTCCGCCTCGACGCCGATCTGCTCGCCGTCGCGGCTGAGGCGAGTCCGGCGCCGGCCGTCATGCGGGACGATCCGCGCAGGCCGGCCAGGGGCATCGCGGAGCTGACCGAGACCGAGAAGGACGAACTGCTGCTGCGGGTCGTCCGGGGCCAGGAGGCTCAGATCCGGATGGAGCTGCTGCGCCGGTTCCGGGACGAGTCCAGCGGCGAGGGTGGTGACCTTCCCCGGCGTAGCGTGGCCGAGCTGCTGGACGCCGCGGCGGAGCGTCGTCAGGGACGCGAGCGCCGTGACGCGGCCAGACGCGCCGAGGAAGAGGCCCACCGCGAACGGGAGGGGGCACTGGCCAGGGAGAAGCGGCTGGAAGCGCTGGCCGGGGACGAGGACGGGGCCTGGCTGCGTGTCGACGCGATGATCGGTGCCAGGAAAGCGAGCGAGTACGACGCGGCCGTCGAGCTTCTGAGGGATCTGCGGGCCGTGGCCGAGCGCGCCGGCCGTCTCGGTGACTTCACGCGGCGCTTCACGTTCCTACGCCAGGACCATCTGCGCAAGCCCAGCCTCATCGAGCGGTTCGACCGCGCCCGGCTTGACCATCCGCCCACCGGCTGACCGAACGCCCGGCGTCTTCGGGGGCGGCGAAAGGGAGCCGGCTGACGCGGAACGTGGTCGGCCTCGCCGGGAGAGAACGACGGCGCACCGTCCAATCTCGGCCGCGTCGCCACCGCCGGTCGGCGGTCGGATCGGTCGGCAGATCGCCTCACACGACCTCCTCGAGGCCGGTGGTGCGGTACTGCTCGACCTCCGACCACGCGGACGACATGCCGGCCAGACATCGGTCGAAGACCTCGGAGTGCCGGAGATAGGCGGCACGGTCGGGGCCGGGGCGCACGCACAGGTCGTCTCCGTCGTTCACCGACCAGGGCTGGACGTCGTGGCCGAGAGCTCCTGGCAGCAGAGAGGCGACTCCGCGGGCTCCCAGCTCGCTGGTGAGCTGGCGGCGGACCGGACGTCCCAGAGTGTCGGCGAAGATCTGCGCCCAGACCTCGGACCTGGCGCCTCCGCCGGCCAGGCGCCAGGGGCGGTCCCCGATGTCGGCGCCGCTGGCCAGGACCCGGTCGAGCTGGACCCGGTGGTACTGGGCGACCCCCTCGATGACCGCGCGGGTGAGATGCCCGCGGCGGTGCACGCCGGAGATGCCGAGGAAGGTTCCCGAGGCCGCGGGGTGTTCGGGGGCGCCGTTGACGAAGGGCAGGAACAGCAGGCCGTCCGCTCCCGGCGGCACCGTGGCCGCTTCCTTCAGGAGATCCACCGCGGGGACACCGCCGATCTGGCCGTGCGGCACCGACGCGGATGCCAGCCATTCGAGGTTGGCGGCCGAGGTCGGCGCGACCTCCATGGCCAGCATCGTGGTGGGGTCGGGCATCAACGCGCTCATCGTGATCTCCGGCGCCGGGGTGCGGGCGGGCACCACGACACCGTTGATGGCCCACGTCCCGACGATGATCGTCACATCTCCCAGGTCACGGCCTCCGGCGCCCAGCGTCGCCGCCACGCAGTCCATGCAGCCCGCGATCACCGGGAGCCCCTCGGGGAGTCCGGTGCGCGCCGCGGCTTGGGCGCTCAGCCCGGCGACCACGTCGCTGGACTGCCGCAGCGGGGGGAACCGGTCGAGGTCGGTGGCCGGCAGTCCCACCAGCTCCAGCGCGGTCGCGCTGTAGGCGCGGGTGTCGAGAGCCACCATGCCGAAGGCGCTGGCGTCGCTGTAGTCGGCGCTCGCGACACCGGTGAGCTGCGAGGTGACCCAGTCCTTGCAGGACAGGGCCCACCGGGTGGCCTCGTAGGCCGCCGGCTCGAAGTCGCGCAGCCAGCGCAGGAGCACGCTGGGCTGGGCCGCCCACGGGATGGAACCGGTCTCCCGGGCCAGCCGCCGGGCCGCCTGCGCCGGGATCGTGTCCACGATCCGCTGGGCCCGGCTGTCCGACGACGCGACGGCGGGCCCGACCGGCCGCAGGGAGGCGTCGACCGGATAGAGGCCGTTGCCGTGGGCCGCCACGCCGATGCCGGCCGGCGTGTATCCGTCGGCGGCCAGCTTGCCCGCGAGCTCGCCGAGCAGCGACATCACCGTGTCGGCCAGCCCGAGCATGTCGACGTCGTGACGGTGCGCGGTCACGCTGGTGCGGGGCGTGCGGGCGTGGACGACGCCGAGTTCCCGCCCGTCGACGTCGAAGGCCGCGGCCTTCGAGGCCGTGAGGCCGATGTCGACACCGATGTAGCACGTGGTCGGGGATGTCACGGAGTCCTCCTGTCGCTGCTCCGCTGTGACGCCGAAGCGGTCAGCACCCGTGGCCGGAAGCGCCGCAGCTCGGCTCCGTAGCCGGCCAGTTCGGCGCGGGCCCGCTCGTCGTCCCAGCCGAGGTGACGGACGGCGACGTCGGCGCAGGCGGCCGCCGCCTCCAGGCCCATGTCAGGACCGAGTCCGACCAGCGTACGTCGGAGCAGGATGTCACCCAACGTCACGGCGCCCTCGTCGCGCACCGCCAGGACCACCTCGGCGGCGAGCGCGCCGGACTCCTCGTGGACGACCTCGGCGAGCGAGGCGTCCGTGGCGGCGATCTCAAGAACCCTGCGTGCCCGCACGCCGTAGATGTCGAGCAGCCGGCGCGACTGCGCCCCGGTGAGCGGCGACGAGCGCATGAAGTCCTCGGTGAAGGCCTGCCAGTCGGCGGTGTCGGCGCCCGGCAGCGGCCGCTCGCGGGTGAGGCATCGCCGGGGCGTGCGTCCGAGCACCCGCAGCACCTCGTCGGTGACGTCCTCGGCGAGGGCGCGGTGGGTCGTCAGCTTGCCGCCGATGACCGTGAGCAGCCCCGGGTGGGCCGGGGCGTGGCTGTGGACCGTGTGGCCGCGGCTGATCTTGGCGTTGTCCGAGACCCCGGTGGTGTAGGGGAGGGGCCGGATGCCGGCCACGCTGTACAGCACGTCGGCGGGGGTGAGGCCGGCGCTCGGGAAGATCCGGTTGGTCTCGGCCAGCAGGTAGTCGATCTCGGTGTCGCCGGCGACGACCTCGTCGAGATCGCCGTCGTAGGTCAGGTCGGTGCTGCCCAGCACATAGCGGCCCTCCCAGGGGAAGACGAAGATCGGCCGCTGGTCGGCGGCGGCCTCGAAGAAGATGCAGGTGTCGGGCGCGCCCGGGAACGGGTCGACGACGACGTGGCTGCCCTTCGTGCCGCCGTTGAGGCGCCGGCTGGCCACCTGCCCGTCGAGGATGTCGTCGATCCACGGGCCGGCCGCGTTCACGGTGACGGCGGCACGGATCTCCGTCCGCGCGCCGGACCGGTTGTCCCGGGCCCGCACGCCGGCGACGCGGTCGCCTTCGGTGATCAGCTCCGTGACCGTCGTGTAGGTCAGCACCCGCGCGCCGAACCGCCGGGCGTCGAGGAGGAGCTCGACGCAGAGCCGCTCCGCCCACGGCACCTGCGCGTCGTGGAACAGCGCCGCCCCACGGAGCCCGCTCGTCGACAGGGTGGGCCATCGACGGGCCAGCGAGCGGGCGGAGACGCTGCGGCTCCGCCCGTGCCCCCGGCCTATCGCCATGACGTCGAACGCGGCCAGCCCCAGGCGGATCAGCGCGCCGGGCCTGCTGTTGCCCGCGTAGAAGGGGATGAGCATCGGATAGTCGTGAACGAGGTGCGGGGCGTTGCGGAAAAGGAGGTGCCGCTCGCGGATGGACTCCCTGACGAGCTTGAAGTCGTAGCGTTCGAGGTATTTGAGGCCGCCGTGGATCAGCCGGCTCGACGTGCTCGACGTGCCAGAACCCACGTCGGCGCGGTCGACGACGACGACGCGCAGGCCACGGGCGGCGGCGTCGCGGGCTATGGCGAGCCCGTTGATACCGGCTCCGATGACGGCGAGGTCGACGTCGTCGTCAGGTCCGGTTCGGTGGTGCGACATGGGTGCTCCCGGAGATGACGGGCGCGGGTCCCGGCGATCTCACGCCGGGACCCGCACCCTCGGAGGGGTCAGGATGCTGCGTTGCCGGCCGACCGCTGCCTGAAGAGCTCGTAGGCCTCCTCGGGCTTCGCGTCGTCGTGCACGACCGCGCGGACCGCCGCGAGCATGGCGGCGGGATGCTCGCTCTGGAAGATGTTGCGGCCCATGTCGACGCCGGCGGCACCCTCCTGGATCGAGCGGTAGGCCATCGTCAGGGCGTCGAGCTCGGGCAGCTTCTTGCCGCCCGCGACGATGATCGGCACCGGGCAGCTCGCGGTGACGGTCTCGAAGCCCTGGTCGACGTAGTACGTCTTGACGATGTGCGCGCCCATCTCCGCGGTGATCCGGGTGGCCAGCCGGAAGTACCTGGCGTCGCGCACCATGTCCTTGCCGACGGCCGTGACGCCGAGCACGGCGACGCCGTGCCGCTGGCCGGCGTCCACGAGCGTGGCCAGGTTGGCGACCGACCGCGACTCGTGCTCCCCGCCGACGAACACCTGGATGGCCACGGCGGCGGCGTTGAGCCGTACCGCGTCCTCGATGTCCAGGGCGATGTGCTCGTCAGACAGGTCGCGCAGGATGCTCGGGCCGCCGCTGGCGCGCAGGACGATTCCGGCATCGCTGTGTGAGGGGATGCTCGTGCGCAGCGCGCCCCGGGTCATCATGATGGCGTCGGCGTCGGGCACCAGCGGGGCGATGTTGGCGTCGATGCGCTCGAGCCCGGCCATGGGCCCGAGGAAGTAGCCGTGGTCGAACGCCAGCATGACCGTCCGGCCGGTGTCGGTCCTGAAGATGCGCGACAGGCGGTTCTGCAGGCCCCAGTCCTGGGCGTGGGCGCCCTTGACGTGGAAGCCGCCGGCCACGGGCCCGGTCGCCTCGAAGTTGCGGGCCTCGAGCAGGCCGTCGGTGTCAGCCATGGGTGCTGTCTCCTGTGGTTGTGGTGGTTGCGGCCGCAGGTCGCGGCCGTCTTCTGAAGCGGGAGGGCGTGCCGCCGACGCGGTCGCCCCCACCGGCGAGAAAGAGGACCAGGAGCACGAGACCGCCCTTGAGGAGGTTCTGTGCCGCTGTGCTCCAGCCCACGAGATTGACCAGGCCGTCGAGCAGGATGAAGAAGAGCGCGGCTCCCCAGACGCCGACGGGCACGGCCCGTCCGCCTGAGATGAGCGTCCCGCCGATGACGACGACGGCCACGGAGTCGAGCAGGTAGCGGGTCCCGAGGTCCGCGGAGGGCGCGATGTAGGCGGCCAGCAGGGAGCCGGTCAGGCCGGCCAGCGCGCCGCTCGCCAGGTAGGTCGTCGCGATGATCCGCGCGACGGGGACGCCGGCGCGCTCGGCGGCCCGGCGGTTCTGCCCGACCGCGATCAGCGACCGCCCGTAGATCGTACGGCGCAGCAGCGCGATGACCAGCGCGGTCACGACCGCGACGGCCACGGCGAGGAGCGGTACCCCCGCCGGCCGTACGTTGAGCAGTTGCCGCAGTCCCGCGTCCGGCACGGCGGTGAAGCCGTTGGCCAGCGACAGCGTGACCGATGAGGCGATGAGCCCCGCGGCCAGGGTGGCGATGATCGGCGGAACGGACAGGCCGAGGATCGCCACGGTGCTGATCAGCGCGACGACGACGCCCACGCCGACGCCCGCGAGGACCCCCACGACCGCCGAGCCGGTGGACGCGGTCACCGCGACCGAGACGAACCCGGCGAGGGAGATGATCGGCGCCACGGAGACGTCGATGTTGCCGGGACCGGCGGTGATGACGAGCATCTGCCCGAGCCCCACGACGACCAGGTAGGGAGCCAGGGACAGGGCGAGGGAGACCGTCTGGCCACCCCCCTGACCGGAAATGATCACGATGATCAGCCAGACGAGCACCGCGGCGACGAAGCCCCAGATCCACGGGCGCGCAACGAGCGCACGGATGTTCATCGGAGCACCTTTCCGACCACTACGCGGCCGGCGAGCACGGCCAGGACGATCACGCCTTGAACGGCCGACTGCATGTTGGACGGCACGTCGAGCAGGCTCAGGACCACGCTGACCAGGCCGAGGGTCACGCCGCCGACGGCCACGCCCCAGGGCACGGCGCTGCCGCCGTGGAAGGACCCGCCGCCGAGGATCACCGCCGCCACCGTCATGAGGGTGTAACTGGAGGCCGACGACACGTCCCCGCCGCCGGTCTGGGAGGCCAGGACGAGACCGGACAGCACACCCAGCACGCCCGCGGTGGCGTAGGCGATGGCGCGGGACGCCAGCGGGCGCAGGCCGGCCCGCTCCAGCGCCACCGGGTTGCTGCCCAGGCCGCGCATCCGGACTCCGAGGGTGCTGCGTGCGGTGAGGAGGTAGACCACCGCGGCGACGACGAGGATCGGCAGCAACGGCGCGGGGAAGCCGGCCGGCTGCCACGTGCCGAAGGACGCCAGCCACTCGGGGGTCGTCCCGCCGGGCGTCGGCAGGGCGAACAGGCCCAGGCCCAGCCAGACGAACGACGCGCCGAGGGTGGCGATGAGCGACGGCACCCGGCGGAGGTGGATGAGGACGCCGAGAACGGCGTAGGCCGCGACGAGCGCGAGCAGGATCAGGGCGCCGGTGGCCGGAGACGACACCAGCGTGGTCGCCGAGACCACGGTGACCAGGCCGACGAAGTTGCCGATGCCGAGGTCGATGTCGCCGACCGACATCAGCGTCATCTGGGCCTGGGCCGCGATGACCAGGGGCACGGTCGCCGAGAGGACCAGCGAGAGGCCGGCCACCGTCAGGACGTCCGGCTGAAGCGACGCGCAGACGGCGAACATGATGATCATGGCGACCGCGCTGACCACGGCCGGGGCCGTCCGGCGCATCCGCGCCCGGGTCGGCAGGGCCGGCGCGAGGAGCTCACTCATGGCTCTGCTCTCCGTCGGGTCGGTTCCGTGCTCTGTCGGGCCGGTTCCGCTCTCCGTCGGATCGGTTCCGTGCTCCGTCGGGCCGGTTCCGTGCTCCGTCGGGCTCCGCGGACGGACGGCTCCGCGTGTCGCGGGACTCGGCGGGCGGACCGCTCCGCGCTCCGTCGGATTCGGCGAACGAGACGGCGATGATCTGCTCCTCGGAGATCTCCTCGCCGGCGAGCTCGGCGACCACCCGCCCGGCGCGGAAGACGTAGACCCGGTCGCAGTGGGCCATCTCGGCGTTCTCGCTCGAATACCAGACGACGCTCCGGCCCTGCGCCGCCTCCTGGCGGATGAGCTGGTAGAGGTCGGTCTTGGTGTGCACGTCGACCCCTCGGAAGGGGTCGTCGAGCAGCACGAGGTCGGCCGTGGAGGCGAACGCGCGGGCGACGATGACCTTCTGCTGGTTGCCGCCGCTGAGTTCGGTCATCGCCGCGTCCGGGCCGCCCCGGATCGACAGGCGCTCGACCCAGTTCCGTACGGCCGCGCGCTCCTCGGCGGGGCGGCGCAGACCATGGCGGGCGATGCCCCGCATCGCGGTCACGATGAGGTTCTCCGCCACCGTCCACAGCGGCAGGACCCCGGAGCGCTGCCGGTCGCCCGGCACGTACGCCCGGCTGCCGTGCACCCTGGTGTCGCGCCGGGCCGGTCGCCACAGGCGTTCGAGCACCTCCTGCTGGCCCTGGCCCGCCAGGCCGGCCAGGCCCACGACCTCTCCCGCGCCGACCCGTACGGAGACGTCGTGCAGTCCGGAGCCGGTGGCCCCGCGCAGCTCCGCCATCACCGGGCGGTCGGCGGGCTCGCCCGCGGGGGCCGCGGCCGGCTCGCTCCCGGCCCGGTCGGCGACCTGAGCCCCCATGAGGGTCAGCACGTCGTGCTCGCCGAGCCCGGCGGCGGGCCGGTCGGCGATGACGGCCCCGTCGCGCAGCACGGCGACGCGGTCGGCCACCGAGAGGATCTCGCGGATGCGGTGCGAGATGAGCAGGACGGCGACGCCGCCGGCGGTGAGGCCGCGGACGTAGTCGTACAGCGAGCGCGCCGCGTCCGGGCCGAGGGACTCGGTGGGCTCGTCGAGGATCAGCAGATCGAGCCGGTCGACCAGGCCGGCACGGGCGATCTCGACCATCTGGCGCTGGGCCAGTGACAGGTCCTCGACCCTGTCGCCGGGTGCCACCCCGTGGCCGGGAAACATCTCGCCGAGCCGGCGCCGTACCGCGTCGCTGGCCGCGCGCCGCCACCCCAGTCGCGGCAGGCAGTGGCGCGAGGACACCCAGATGTTCTCCGCGACCGTGAGGTCGGGGCAGAGCGACGTCTCCTGGTAGGCCATCCGCACCCCGCGAAACTCCGCGGCCCGTGGTCCGGCCTCACCGGAGGTCTCCCGCCCGCGCACCGTGACCGTGCCCTCGTCACAGGCTTCGAGCCCGGCGAGGACGCGCATGAGGGTGCTCTTGCCGGCGCCGTTGTGGCCGACGAGGCCGAGCACCTCTCCGGCGCGGACCTCGAGGTCCACACCGGCGAGGGCCCGGGTGCGCCCGTACGTCTTGGCCACGTGTCTCGCGACGACGACGGGCTGCCGATCGGACGATCCCCGGTCCGCCCCCCGCGGGGCCGCGAACGGCTCCGCGGGAAGGTTGTGGACGTGCATGACGCGACCTCCTCCGTGCCTTCCCCGCTCAGCCGGCGGCTGTCGGGATCGGCGGCTGCACCGGCTTGCCGCCGGTCTGGACGGCCTTCACCTGCTCGCGGAACAGCTCACGCGTCCAGGGCCAGGCGGCGTACTCGTCGGGCTTGAGCACGCCGGCCCACGCGTCGCGGTCCTTCTGCTCGACGAGGACGATCGGGAAGGTCATGTGCTTGGGCACGTCGCGCTTCTCCAGCAGGTCGAGCGCCTGCCAGAGCGCGGCGACCGACTGGCCCGGGTCGGACATGACGGCCACCGAGCCGTTGTCGATCTTGTTGTCCTTCCAGTAGTTCAGCGCGCGGCCGTTGGTCTCGAAGGTCACCGCGGGAACGGGCTTGCCCGCCGTGGCGAAGGCCTGGGCGACGCCGTAGCCGTCGCCGCAGCCGATGACCCCGTCGACCTTCGACACGCTCGAAAGCACGCCGAGCACGGCCTTCTGCGCGGTGGCGCCGTCGCACATCCCGTTCACCGTCGCGGCGGTCTTCACGCCGGGGTACTCGCCGAGGATCTTCTTGGTGGTGTCGAACATCTCGGACTCGGGCTGCGAGCCGACGACGCCCCGGCTGACGATGACGTTGCCCTTGCCGCCGATGCCTTCCAGCAGCGGCTTGGCGGCGTAGGTGGCCCAGTCGACGAAGCTGTTCTGCAGCACGTAAGCGCACTCGGAGTCGATCGCGGAGTCGAAGACCACGACGGTGACGCCGGCGGCACAGGCCTGCTGGATGACGGGCTTGAGCGCGGTGGGCGAGGACGGGTCGATGAGCAGGGCGTCCGGCTTCTGGAGCAGGAGGCTCTTGATCTGGGCGACCTGCTCCGTCGCCGAGTTGTCGCCCGGCGCGTTGACGACCTTGTACTTGCTGATCAGGCCGTCGGTCTGGGCCTGCTTGGCGGCGTCCTCGAACTTGGCGATCATCGTCTGCCGCCAGCCGTTGCCGATGAAGCCGTTGCTCAGGGCGATGAACGGCTTGTCGCCGTCCGGCTTCGCGTCGGGGGTGGCGGCGGAGCTACAGCCCGCGGCCAGGACCGCGAGGGCGGCCAGCGATGCCACGGAGGCCGTGCGCCAAGGCCGGAGTGTGGGACGGGTACGCATCGTGGTCTCCAGAGAGAGCAGGTCCGCCGGAGCGGTGGAATCGAGGCCGCGACCTCATCGCTCAGGGGGAGCGCGGCCGTGCAGTCATTACAGACCTGTAATGACAAGCAAACTAAGACGACGTTACGAGCATGTCAAGAGTCACTTTTTTTGCTGATCTTTCCGGTGGGTGGTGGATAATCGTCACGACGGGCGCGATAACCTGTCATTACAGGTCTGAGGGCGTGGCATGCTTTTCTGGATGCTGCCGCCAAGGAGGTTTCCGTGACGATGACGTATCCGCGCCTCAACCGGGACGGGGCCGAACCGCTGTGGATGCAGCTGATGCGGGCGTTGCGAACGAAGATCGACGACGGTGAGCTCGGCCCGGATCAGCCGCTGCCGTCCGAGGCGGAGCTCAGCGACATGTTCAGCGTCTCCCGCACCGTCGTCAGGGAGGCCCTGCGCGAGCTCGTGCAGCAGCGCCTGATCTACAAGGTCAAAGGACGCGGTGCCTTCGTCTCGCCGCGCAAGACCGAGCTGCGCTTCATCGGCTCGATGTCCGGCTCCGCCGACGACCTGCGGGAGTCGGGCCGTCGCGTGACGACCCAGACCATCCGCCAGACCCTCGGCGAGGCGGACGAGCGGGAGGCCGCCCTGCTGCAGATCCCCCTGGGGGAGCAGGTCGTCAGGATACGGAGGCTCCGGCGCGTCGACGGGCAGCCGTGGCTGCTCGTCGACACCGCCCTGCCCGCCCGCCTGGTGCCCGGCCTGGAGCGCGCCGTACTGGAGAACCAGTCGCTGTACGACGTGCTGCGGCGGCGGTACGGGATCGAACCCGCCGCCGCCGATCGGTGGATCGAGGCGGTCTTCCCCGACCGGGAGGACGCCTCGATGCTCGAAGTCTCCACCTCGACGCCGCTGCTCGGCATCGAATCGGTCGCGTGGCTGGACGACAACACGCGCTTCGAGGCCTACTACGCCCTCCACCGCAGCGACCAGACCCGGTTCTACGTCGGCATCCGCTGACCGCCTCCCGGCGGCGCGCCCACCCGGAAAACCGCCGGGTCCAGCGTTCTGCACGTTCGGCACCGGAACAGGAGAGCCCGGCCGCCGTCGTCGGCGGCCGGGCCCTCTGCCCGTGACTCCCGGTGATCAGGCCGTCATGGCGACCAGGATCCGGCGGGCGCCGGTGAACGGCTCACGGCCGTGGGCGCACAGCATGTTGTTGATGATCATCAGGTCGCCCCGGCGCCAGGGGAACCCGTAGGAGGCCTCGTCGTAGGCGGCCTTGACCGCGGCGAGGTCGGCCGGGTCGATCGGGGTGCCGTCGGCCAGGTACGCGTTGCGGGGCAGGTCGGCCTCGTCGTACAGCGACAGCAGGGCCTCGCGGACCTCCTCGTCCAGGCTGGTGACGTGGAACAGGTTCGCCTGGTTGAACCAGACCTGCTCCCCGGTGAGCGGCTCGGTCTGGTGGGAGGGCCGGTGGTGCCTGGTGCGCAGGCCGTCCTCGGTCCACTCGAACGTCTGCCCGTGCCGCGCGCAGTACTCCTCGACCGCCGCGGGGTCGTCGGTCTGGAAGGACTCCTGCCAGGACAGGCCGAGCCCCTCCCGGAACGCCCTGGCGTACACGACGCCGTCGGCGAACCTGTCCCGCACCTCCTGGGGGACCAGGCGGAACACCGCGCGGCTGTTGGCGATCGGGGTGGCCCCGCCCGTGGCCGCGGCGGTGTCGCAGTAGAAGAACAGGTGACCCGGCCAGCTGTCCGAGTAGGAGTTCTCGTTGTGCATCGGCAGCGGCTGGTCGGCCGGGTACTCGGTGGAGGTGTAGATCGACTCGGTGACGGACGTGCGGGGGGTGGAGCGTTCGGTGTAGCGCAGCGGGTCACCGCCGACGACCCGGACGATCCGGTCGAACAGGTCTAGGTCGGCCGGCAGGTCGCGGAGCAGCACCGCGCCGTGCTCGGCCAGGGCGGCCCGCAGGCTGTCGCGGTGGGCCGCCACCCAGTCGAGATGGTCGGTCATGTCCGGCCCGAGACCGTACACCACGATCGTGGTGTGGTCGTTGCCGTCGAGCTGTCCGGTCACCGGCCCGAGCTGGGCCAGTTCCTCGGGAATGACACCCGTCATGATGCGGTCGTTCCTTTCAGGCGGCGTTGCCGTTCCTGCATGCCGATGAGGTCGTCGGGGAGCGAGTCGGGCACCTCGGTGTCGAAGCGCCGCAGCAGCCGGATGGTGGACGCGCCGATGGTGATCGCGGCCATCATCAGCGCGAAGACGACGTAGGTGAGGCCCACGCCGCGACCGTCCCCGGTGCCGATGATCGCGCCGACCGAGCCGGCGAGCGCGCCGTCCGGCTGCAGCAGGGGGTTGAACAGGGAAGTGGCCAGGGGCGCCAGTACGGCGAACCCGAGCGGCAGGGTGGACCACGAGATGGCCTGGTTGAGTGCGAGCACCCGGCCGTGGAAGCGCTGCGGCACCTTGACCTGGATCAGCGTCACGTAGATGCCCTGGGAGACCGTCATCGCCATCGCCATGCAGAAGACGCCGGTCGTGACCACGACCAGGGACGGCTGCAGGCCCATCACCAGGCATCCGGCGGCCATCCCCAGGTTGCCCAGGAACACGCCGATCATCCGGCGCTTCCTGGGACCGCCCCAGAGCGCCATGATCACTCCGCCGGCCACCGCGCCCAGGGCCTCGGCCACCGCGACCTGGGCGACCTGGTCGACCGTGCCGAAGGAGAGCGTGAGCGGGACGGTCAGCACCAGGGCCGGGCCCAGGAAGATGTTGGCGACGGCGAAGTAGATGACCATGGCCCGGAACCCGCGCAGGTTCCAGGAGAACCGCAGCCCCTCCGCGATCGCGGTGACCAGCGGCTCCTTGCGGCGGAAGCCGAGCGTGTCGGGGAAGCGGACGACCAGCAGCACCACGAGGGCGAACAGGTAGCTCGCCATGTCGATGGCGATGATGCCGGGCAGGCCGATCGCGACGTACAGCCCGGCGCCCAGCAGGGGGGCGAACAGCATCGCGAACCCGTTGGTGAGCTGGGTGAGGCCCACCGCGTGTCCCAGGTAGCGCTTGGGCACCAGCTGCGGCACCGCGGTCTGGAAGGCCAGCCGCTGGTAGGTGCCCGCCATCGAGTTGAGTGGCAGCAGCAGGTAGATGACCCACAGGTCCAGCCGTCCGGTCCACAGCAGCAGCGCGATGAGGAGCTGGATCGCGCCCGAGATGCCGCTCGCGGTGATCATGACGCGCCGCCGGTCGAACCGGTCGATGAGCGGTCCGGCGATGGGCAGCATCGCCACCCCGGCGATCAGCGTCAGCGCCCACAGCAGGCCGAGGTCGGTCACCGACCCCGTCCGGTCGAACAGCCACACCGGGATGGCGAACCCGGTCAGCGCCGACCCGGTCGCCGAGACGAGCTGCCCGATCGCGACGCTGAGGAACCTGGAGTTGCTCGGCTCCACCACGGGCGGTCCCGCGGCCTGTCCGGGCTCGGCCGGGTAGTGCGTGTCGTGCAGCGCCCACGCCGCGTCGGGGCCCCGCTCGGCGACGCCGTACTCGGCGGTCTCGCGCCGGGCCATCGCCGGGTGGACGCCCGTGACGATCTCGGCCAGCTCCTCGGCGCGGTGCTTGAGGAAGAAGTGGCCGGCCTGGTCGAGCACCACCAGCCCGGTGGTGTCGGTGAGGAACTCCCACTCCCGGTACCGCTCGGTGTGGTAGTCGGTGACCGGGTCCTCGGAGCCGACCACCGAGATGATCGGAGCGGACATCGGCTCCGGCCGCCGGTCGAGCAGCTCGGTGAAGTACTCCTCGGCGGCCCGGGAGTCGGCCCGCATGTTGCCGATGATCCGGTCGGCCTGCTCCGGGTCGAGCGCGTCGGTGTCGACGCCCATCCCCTTCAGCCAGTTGGCGGACTCGCGGTTGCTGCGCAGCTTCTCCAGGCGGGTGCGGACCGCGCCGATGACGCCCTTGAGCCGGGCGAACGGGAACATGGCGCCGATGTAGATCGCGTCCACGTCCCGGCCGGCCTCGGTCAGCTTCCGGGCCACGCCGACCGCGATGGCGCTGCCGACGCCGCAGTGCCCGTAGAGGACCAGCGGGCCGTCCACCCGTTCCCGGACCTCCGTCACGATCCGGTCGACCAGCTCGTGGAAGGGGAGCCCCTCCTCGGTCAGGCCCACGTCGTGGCCGGGGATGGCCACCGAGTACAGCGCGTGCCCGGCGGGGAGGGCGTCGGCGAGCGGCTGGTAGACGATCGCGCTGCCGCCGCCGTACGGGACGCAGACGTAGGACAGGGTGCGCTTGCCGGTCGTCTTCGGGGTCAGCTCGTACAGCAGCGGCTGCGGCCCGGTCACCGCGTCGGCGCCGGCGTCGATGAAGACGGCCAGCTCGCGGATGGTGCGGTTCTGGAACAGGTCCATGACACCGACCGGACGTCCCGAGCCGTCGGACGCCTTGCGGATCCGGGCCACCACCTGGGTGGCGAGCAGGGAGTGGCCGCCCGAGTCGAAGAAGTCGTCGTGGACGCCGATCTGCTCCAGGCCGAGGATCTCGGTCCAGATCTCGGCCAGCATCCGTTCCGTGGGGGTCTCCGGCTCGACCAGCTCGGCGGTGGCGTCCCGGGTCGCCTGCGGGGCCGGCAGCGCCGCGCGGTCCAGCTTGCCGTTGGGGGACAGCGGCAGCGTGTCCAGCGTGACGAACGCCGTCGGCACCATGTAGTCGGGCAGGCCCTGCTTCAGCGCGAGCCGCAGCTCGGTGACGTCGACGTCCGTCCCGGCGGGGGTCGTCAGGTAGGCGACCAGCCGCTTGTCACCCGGGCTGTCCTCGCGGACCACCACCACCGCCTCGGTGACGTCCTCGCGGTCCCGCAGCGCCGTCTCGATCTCGCCGAGCTCGATGCGCAGGCCGCGCAGCTTCACCTGGTGGTCGATGCGGCCGAGGAACTCCAGGTTCCCGTCGCGGCGCCAGCGCGCCAGGTCGCCGGTGCGGTACAGCCGGGCGCCCAGGTCGCTGCCGAACGGGTCGGGGACGAACCGCTCGGCGGTGAGCGCCGGGCGGCGGTGGTAGCCCCTGGCCACCCCGACCCCGCCGATGTGCAGCTCGCCGGGCACGCCGATCGGGGTGGGGCTGCCGTGCCTGTCGAGCACGTAGAGCCGCATGTTCGCGATCGGGGCGCCGATCGGCAGGGTGACCGCCCCGGCGACGGCCTCGGGGGTGCAGTGCCAGGAGGTGACGTCGATGGCGGCCTCGGTGGGACCGTACAGGTTGTGCAGCTCGCAGCCCGGCAGCACCGTCGTGAACGTGGCCGCCGTGGCCACGGGGAGCTCCTCGCCGCTGCAGATCACCCGGCGCAGTCCCGTGCAGTCCCCCGCGGCCTTCTCGTCGTCGGCGAGGAAGACCGCCAGCATCGAGGGGACGAAGTGGGCGGTGGTCACGTTCTCGCTGATCAGCAGGTCGCGCAGGTACGCCGCGTCCTTGTGCCCGCCCGGCTTGGCGAGCACCAGCCGCGCTCCGGTGAGCAGCGGCCAGAAGAACTCCCACACCGACACGTCGAAGCCGGCGGGGGTCTTCTGCAGCACGACGTCGTCGTCACCCAGCCGGTAGGTCCGCTGCATCCACTGCAGCCGGTTCACGATGCCGCGGTGGGTGTTGGGCACGCCCTTGGGGCGGCCGGTGGACCCCGAGGTGTAGATGACGTAGGCGGCGTTGCCGGAGGTGACCGGCGGATGGGGATCGTCGGTGGACCGGCCCGCCCACTCGCCGGACTCGTCCAGGTCCAGGATGGTCGCGTCGGTTGCCGGGACGCTCGCCCTCAGGTGCCCCTGGGTCAGCACCACGGGGGCGCCGGCGTCGTTGATCATGAAAGCCAGCCGGTCGGCCGGATACTCCGGGTCGAGCGGCAGGTAGGCCGCTCCCGCCTTGAGCACGCCCAGCAGCGCCACCACGAGCTCGGCCGAGCGCTCGGCGTAGACGCCGACCAGGGTCTCCGGCCCCACTCCCAGCTCGCCCAGCCGGTGCGCCACCCGGTTGGCCCGCTCGTTCAGCTCGGCGTAGGTGAGGTGACTGCCCTCGAATGTCACCGCGACCGCGCCGGGGGTCCGGGCGGCCTGATCCTCGATCAGGCCGTGCAGCGTCGCCCCCTCGTCCAGCGTGGCGGCGGTGTCGTTCCACACGTCCACCAGCAGCGTCTGCTCGGCGGCATCCAGCATCGGGAGCTCGGACACGCGGGTGGCCGGAGCGGCGACGATCGCCCGCAGCAGGGTGACGAAGCGGGTCGCCATGCTCGCCACGGTCGCCTCGTCGAACAGCGCCGTGTTGTAGACGAACTTGACGATCAGCCCGTCCGGTATCTCGATGACGTGCAGCTCGATGTCGAAGCGGGTGGCCCGCAGGTCCATCGGCAACCACGCGATGCGCAGGTCCGAGCTTCCCGCGTCCGCGATCCTGCCCATCTGGTAGTTCTGCAGCGCGAACATCGCCTGGAACACCGGTGACCGGCTGACGTCGCGGGGCACGCCGAGCGCGTTGACCAGCTGCTCGAAGGGGACCTCCGCGTGGTCGAAGGCGTCGAGCACGCCGACCCGGGTGCGTTCGAGCAGCTCGTCGAAGGTGGGGTCGTCGCCGAGCTGCGCGCGCATCGGCAGCATGTTGACGAACATGCCGACCACGTTCTCCAGCTCCGCCAGCGACCGGCCGGCCGAGGAGGAACCGACCGCGAAGTCGTCCTGGCCGGAGTGCCGCGCCAGCAGCACCTGGTAGGCGGCGAGCAGCGTCATGAACAGCGTCGCGTTGCGTTCCCTGCAGAGCCGGTTGACCGCATCGGTGAGCTCGGCGTCGACGTCGACGATGTGCCAGTCGCCGTCGAAGACCTGGGTGGCGGGCCGCGGCCGGTCGGCGGGCAGCTCCAGGGCCGGCACGCCGGCGAGCCGCTCGCTCCAGAACGTCAGCTGGCGGTCCAGCTCGGGACCGGTCTGGGTCTGCCGCTGCCAGTGCGCGAAGTCGCCGTAGGAGATCGGCAGGCCGGGGAGCGCGGCCTGTTCGCCGGCCCGCAGGGAGTGGTAGGCCGAGGCGAGGTCCCGCAGCAGCAGGTCCACCGACCACCCGTCGCCGACGATGTGGTGGGTGCTGACCAGCAGCCGGTGGTCGTCGTCGGCCAGCCTGATCAGCAGGGCGCGGAGCAGCGGCCCCTCGGCGAGGTCGAACGGCTCGGTGGCCACCTCGTCGATCAGCACCTGGGCCGCGGACTCGTCGTCGGCCGTCACGAAGCGCAGCGGCACCGCGACGGCGGGCTCGACCTGGACGGTCGGCCGGCCGTCGGAGTCGGCGGGAAACCGCATCCGCAGCGCTTCGTGCCGGACCGGGAGCGTCTGCAGGGCCTGGTCCAGCAGTTCGAGGTCGACCTCGCCGGTCAGGCGCATCGGGATCGGGATGTTGTACTGGCTCGTGCCCGGAGCGAACTGCTCCATGAACCAGACCCGCTCCTGCTGGTAGGACAGGGGCGGGGCGGTCCCCTCGGGGCGGGGCTTCACGGTGGCGGTGGCCCGCCGGCGCAGCCGCTGCTCCAGCAGCGCCCGGCGGGCCGCGGACGGGCCGGGGGCCGGTAAGGGGGGCTGCGGGGTGGTCTCTGGGGTGGTCGTCATAGCCGGCCGTCACCTTCCGCTGTGAGTAGCCGCTCGACATCCTCATCGCTGAGCTGGTCGAGGTCTTCGTTGAGCCGCCGTTCGATTTCAGCCGCGAGGTCGGCGACGGTGGCGTAGGAGAAAAGTCCGCGGACCGGGATGTCCACCTCGATCTGGCCGCGAATCCTGGCGATGGCCCGGATCGCCAGCAGGGAGTTGCCGCCGAGTTCGAAGAAGTCGTCCTCGGCGCCGACCTTCTCCACCCCCAGCAGCTCGGCGAACACCTCCGCCACCAGCTCCTCCGCGGCGGTGCGGGGCGCGACGTACCGGCGGTCCGGCGCCGCCGACGGCGCGGGGAGCGCGGCGTGGTCGAGCTTGCCGTTGGCGGTCAGGGGCAGGGAGTCGAGGGTGACGTAGCCGGACGGGATCATGTGGGCCGGCAGGGTGGCGGCGAGCGCGTCGCCGACCGCCGTGAGGTCCGCCTCGCCGACCAGGTAGGCGACGAGCCGCCTGCCGTCGGAGGTGTCCTCGCGGACGCTGACGGCGGCGTCGCGGACGCCGGGCTGCGCCCGCAGGGCCGTCTCGATCTCGCCGGGTTCGATGCGGTAGCCGTGGAGCTTGATCTGGTCGTCCGCGCGGCCGACGAACTCCAGGCTCCCGTCGGCGCGCCGGCGCGCCAGGTCGCCGGTGCGGTACATCCGCCCGCCGGGGGGCCCGTAGGGGCACGGCACGTAGGCGGCGGCGGTGGCGCCCGGCCGGTTCAGGTAACCGCGGGTCACCTGGGGGCCGGCGACGTAGAGCTCGCCGACGACACCGGCGGGCGCCGGCCGCAGCCCGCCGTCCAGCACGTAGGCGGTGTTGCCGGGGGCCGGACGGCCGATCCCGACCGCGCCCGCCTGGTCGACGGGCAGCGCCTCGCCGGGCGCCACGTGGGCCGCGACGCAGCCGACGGTGGCCTCGGTGGGACCGTACTCGTTGACGACCGTGACGCCGGGATGCCGCTCCCGCCAGGCGGTGACCCAGTCGGCGGGCAGCGCCTCGCCGCCCAGCACCAGGTCGGCGCTGGGGGCGGCGTGGTCGGGCAGCGCCGCCAGCAGCGCCAGGTGGCTGGGGGTGGCCTTGAGGAACGTCGGCCGGTCTCCAGCCGCGACGCCGTCGTCGAGGGCGGCGAACCGCACCGCGCCGCCGACGGTCAGCGGCCCGAACAGGCCGGTCACGGTCAGATCGAAGGAGATCGGCGAGTGCAGCAGCGCCTGTCCGGCCAGGCCGGGGTAGGCGGTGCCGGCCCACGCCAGGTAGGCGGCCACCGAGCCGTGCTCGACCACGACGCCCTTGGGGGTGCCGGTCGAGCCCGAGGTGTAGATGACGTACGCGACGTTCTCCGGCGCGGCCTCCCGGGAGGAGCCGGCGGCCGGCTGCCCGGTCCACTCGCCGGGGTCGTCGACGGCGAGCACGGTCGCGCCGGCGGCCGGCAGGGCGCCCGCCAGGTGCCGCTGGGTGAGCACCACCGAGGCGGCGGAGTCGGCGAGCATGTACGCCACCCGCTCCGCCGGGTAGCCGGGATCCACCGGCACGTAACCCGCTCCGGCCTTCCACACGCCCAGCAGGGCGGGCAGCAGCTCCAGGCACGGCTCGGCGTACACCGCGACCAGCGACTCGGGGCCGGCGCCCGACCGCCGCAGCCGGTCCGCCACCCGTCCGGCGGCCTCCTCCAGCTCCGCGTAGGTCAGCCGCCGGTCACCGACGATCACGGCGGTCGCGTCCGGGGTGCGCGCGGCCTGTGCCTCCACCATGCGGCACACCGTGGCGTGCTCGCGCGGCGGCTCCTGCGCGGCCGCCTCCAGCAGCGACGCGCGCTCGTCCTCGTCCATCAGCGGCAGGTCGCCGATCCGGGTCTCCGGGTCGGCCGCGCCCGCGGCCAGGACGCGCAGGTAGCGGGCGACGAACGTCTCCGCGGTGCCCCGGTCGAACAGGTCGGTGCGGTACAGCAGCCGGCTGGTGCCGGTGGTCAGGTCGAACGCCAGGTCGTCCTTCGAGGTGCTGTAGGGGATCGGCTCGATGCCGGAGTCGGGGATGTAGTTGAAGCCGATCTGGTAGAGCGGCTGCACCCCCGGATCCCGCTGCGGCGCGATCGCCTCCACGACCGCCTGGAACGGGATCTGGCCGTTCTCCATGGCGTCGAGCAGGGTGGCGCGGACCCGGCCGAGCAGCTCGGCGAAGGCCGGGTCGCCCGAGGTGTCCGTCCGCACCACCATCTGGTTGATGAACATGCCGACCAGTCCGGCGACCTCCGGCAGGTCCCGGCCGCTCATGGTCACCCCGACGACGGTGTCGTCGTCGCGGGACAGCCGGGACAGCAGCGCGACGTAGGCTGTCAGGAACACCATGAACGGCGTCGCGGCCGAGCGGCGTCCCACCGCGGCGGCCTGCTCCTGCAGTTCCTCCGGGATCGTGAAGCGGACCTCGTCGCCGGCGTAGCCGAGCTGGGCGGGCCGCGGCCGGTCGGTGGGGAGGGTGTGTACGGCGGGCAGCCCCGCCAGCCGGGACCGCCAGTAGCCCGTCTGCTCGGCCAGGGCCTGGCCGGTGAGCTGGCCGCGCTGCCAGGCCGCGTAGTCGGCGTACTGGATGGGCAGCTCCGGCAGGGCGGCGGGCCGGCCGGCCGCCGAGGCGGCGCACAGCTCGGTCAACTCCGTCGTGAGGATGACGGCCGAGGTGGCGTCGAACACGGCGTGGTGGACCACGAAGCCGACCACCCAGCGCGCGTCGCCGGTCCGGGTCACCGTGGCCCGCCACAGCGGGGCACGGTCGGTGGGGACCGCGGCCCTGGCGGCGGCCAGGGCGTGGTCGTACATCCGGGTCCGGCGCTCCTCGGCGGAGAGCGACCGCAGGTCGTGCACCTGCACGTCGAGGTCCACCTCGGCGTGCACCACCTGGCGGAGGGCGCCGTCGACGATCCTGAAGGAGGTGCGGAGCACCTCGTGCCGGTCGACGACGGTCTTCAGCGCCGCGACGACCTCATCGGCCTCGATCGGGTGCAGGATCTCCAGCGAGCACGGCAGGTTGAACACCGGCGAGCCGGGATCCAGCTGGTCGGCCAGCCAGATGCGTTCCTGGCCGAAGGAGGCGGGAGCCTCCCATTCCCTGGCGGTCATCCCCGTCACCCGCCCTGACGCAGGCTGAGGGGGCGCATGTCGGTCCACACCGTCTCGATGTGGTCCAGGCACTCCTGCTTGGCTCCGCTGAAGCCGGCCTCGTGCCACCCGGCGGGGAGGTTCCGCCCCGCCGGCCAGATCGAGTACTGCTCCTCGTCGTTACGCACGACCAGATAGGGGTGGTCGGTCATGGTTCCTGCCTTGTTCATTTACGGTCCAGCTTGGGGATGGTGGTGGCCGGGCGGGACTGCTCGGCCTCGCCGTCGGCGGCCCGCAGCCGTTCGACGACGAGCGCCAGCTCGGCCACGGTCGGGGACTCGAACAGGCTGCGCATCGGCAGCTTCACGCCGACGGCCTTGCGCAGCGAGGCGATGAGCTGCACCGCGATCAGCGAGTTGCCGCCGAGTTCGAAGAAGTCGTCGTCGATGCCGACCCGCGACACGCCGAGACCGTCGCTCCACACCCGCGCGATGGTCGCCTCCAGCTCGTTGCGCGGCGTGGCGTGGTCGTCTCCGTCCTCCGTGGACCCGGACCGCTCGTCGGCTCCGGTGTCCTCGGCGATGGTGTCGGTGGTCCGGGATCTGGCCCGTTCGGCGAGCTCGGCCACCGGCAGCGGGTTGATCACGACCTGCGGGCCCAGGCGCGCGGCCAGCACCCGGCGGAACGCCTCGGCGCCGTCGACGGGGGAGATCCCGTCGCCGGCCGGCGCGGTCGCAGCGCCGGCGCCCTCGGTCGTGCCGCCGGGGACGGCGGCCAGGTCGCCGGCGACGGCGTCGCGGTTCACCCGGCGCAGGACGAAGTCACCGATCTCCACCAGCACCCGGCCGTCCTCGTCGAACAGCGTCAGGTCCGCCGAGACCACGTCGTCACCGCCGTCGGCGTACCGCAGGTGGCTCCAGAAGCGGGCGGGCAGCGGCCCGCGCACCAGCACCCGGCCGTAGGAGAGCGGCAGGTAGCTGCCCTCCCCGCGGCCCTCGCCGAACGCGGTGGCCACGTCCAGCAGCGCCGGGTGCAGCACCCAGCGCTCCAGGTCGGCGATGGCGGCCTCGGGCGCGACGATCCTGGCGAGTTCCTCGTCCGGGCCCACGTGGTGCTCGCCCAGTGCGTCCCAGCGGGGACCGAAGCTGAGCATGCTGGTACGGCCGGTCTCGCGTACGGCCGAGCTCGGCCGGCACCGCGCCACGATCGACGGGGCGTCCACCCCGGAGGCCGGCTCGGGGCGGACCCACGCGGCCGAACCGCGCACGTGCGTGGCCGAGCGGCCCGCCGTACGGCTCACCACGCGGAACTCCACGCCGTCCGCCGAGGTGGTCAGCTCCACCCGGTACTGCGCGGTGCCCCCGTCGGGGACGGAGAACGGCTCCAGGAACGCCACGTCCCGCAGCTCCACGGCGTGGTCGGCGTCCGGGGCGGGCAGACACGCGGCCACGGCGGCCCGCGCCGTCTCCAGGTGACCGGTTCCGGGCACCACCGGCACCTGGCCGATGCGGTGCTCGTCGAGCAGCCAGTGCGTGGTGGCGGACACCAGCCCGTGGCACTCGGCCTCCCCGTCCTGACCGGTCACCCGGCTGGACAGGACCGGGTGGTCCACCGCTTCGGCCACCCCGCCGCGGGCGGCGCGGAACCCGTCGGGCGCCGCCACCTCGACGGCCATGCCGACCTCGGTCCAGCCGCCCCAGTTCTGCGAGACGACCGGCGCGCGCCAGCCGTGCGCGCTGCGGGCGTAGGCGTCGAGGAAGTTGTTGGCCGCGCAGTAGTCGACCTGCCCGAAACCGCCGACCACCGAGGTCACCGAGGAGCAGAGCGCCACCCAGTCCAGCGGGAGGTCACCGAAGACCTGCGCCAGGGCGAGGGTTCCGGCGATCTTGGGAGCCAGTACGGCGGTGGCCGCCGCACGCTCCTTCACCTCGGCCATGCCGCCGCCGGGCAGGCCGGCGGCGTGCACGATGCCGTCCAGCCCGCCGAACTCGGCGTCGATGCGCTCGCGCACCGCGCGCAGCCCGGCCGGGTCGGTGACGTCGGCGGCCAGCACCAGCACCTGGGCGCCGGCCTGCTCCATCCGCCGGATCGCGAGGATGGCCCGGCCCGTCCTGTCCGCGCCGCCGTGCACCGCCAGGTGGGTGTCCCACTCCTCGCGGGGCGGCAGGCCGCCGCGGCTGAGCAGCGCCAGCCGGGCGCGGGACCGCCGCGCGAAGTCCTCGGCGAGGGTGATGCCGATCCCGCCGATCCCGCCGGTGATCAGGTACCGGCCCCCGTCGCGGACCACCGCGGGTCCGGAGGTCTCCGCGCCCACGGGGACCTGGGCGTAGTCGGTGACCCAGCGGCGGCCGGCGCGCAGCGCCACCTCCGTCTCGTCGGCGGGCCGCAGCAGCTCGGAGACGAGGTCGGCCGTCTGCGCGGCGCCCGCCTCCGGGTCGGCGTCGATGTGGCGGACGGTCAGGCCGGGCAGTTCCAGCGGGACCACCCGGGCGATGCCGGCGAGGGTGGCGTGCTCGGGGCGGAGCAGGGCGCCCTGCGCGTCCGAGGCGCCCGACGACACCACGTCGAGGTGGACCCCGTCGGTCACCCCCGCGCCGGCCAGGGCCTGGACCAGCTCCAGCAGGCTGAAGAAGCCGCGCTCCTGCGCCTCCCAGGTGGCGGCGATCGCGCCGTCGGCGGGCACGCCGTCCAGCGTCAGGGCGTGCACGATCCTGGCGGGGGTGCCGGCGGCGAGCAGCGTCTCGTGGTCGCCGGGACCGGCCACCCGCACGGTGACGCCCCGGGCGCGCAGCTCGGCGACGAGCTCCTCCCCGCGCGGCCCGTCGGCCAGCACCAGGCAGTCGCCGAGGTCGGTCCGGCGGAGGTCCGGGGCGGCCTGGCGCCAGGTGGGCACCGCGAACCAGTCGTCCAGCGGCAGCGGGCCACGGCGCCGGACCGGCGCGGCGACGGCGGCCTGGTCGACCGGGTCGGCGTCGATCCAGTAGCGCCGGCGCTCGAACGGGTAGGCCGGCAGCGGCACCCGGCTGGCCGCCGCGCCGAAACCGGCGGCCAGCGGCACTCCGGCGGACCACAGCGTGCCCGCCGCGTCGTAGACGGTGACGGCGTCCCCGGCCCGCTCCCCGGGGCCGGGCAGGCTGGGCAGCGGCGCGGGCGCCCCCTTGGGGAGCTGCATCCTGGCCAGCCCGGCCAGCTGCCGGCCGGGCCCGCACTCCACCAGCAGCGGCGGCGTGTCGCCGTGCGCGGCGAACAGCCCGGCGACGCAGGCGCCGAACCTGACCGGCTGCCGCAGGTGACCGGCCCAGTACGCCGGGTCCGTCGCCTGCTCGGCGGTGATGGGCTCACCGGTGACGTTGGACCAGAACGGCAGGCTCGGCGCCTGCCGCGGCACGGAGGCGACCAGCGCGGTGAACTCGTCGAGGATCGGCTCCATCATCGCCGAGTGGAACGCGTGCGACGTGCGCAGGGCCTTGCAGCCCACCTTCCGGGCCTTCAGCGTCTCGGCGAACGCCTCGATCGCGTCCGCGGGGCCGGCCACCACGCAGGTGCCGGGGCCGTTGACGGTCGCCACCGACACCCCCTCCGGCAGCTGTCCGGCCAGCGCCGACTCGTCCTGCTGGACGGCGAGCATCGCGCCCGGCGGCATCGACTGCATGAGCGCGCCGCGGGCGGCGACCAGCCGTACCGCGTCGGGCAGGGTGAAGACCCCGGCGACGGTCGCGGCGACGTACTCGCCGATGGAGTGGCCGATCATCGCGGCCGGCCGTACCCCCCAGCTCTGCCAGAGCCTGGCCAGCGCATACTCCACGGTGAACAGCGCCGGCTGGGTGTAGCGCGTCTGCCGGAGCGTCTCGTCGGCGTCGGGCGCGGTGCCGAACACCAGGTCGCGCAGGTCGAGGCCGAGGTGCTCGGTGAGCAGGCCCGCGCACTCGTCGACGGCGGCGGCGAACACCGGTTCCGTCCGGTACAGCTCCGCGCCCATGCCGGCGTGCTGCGCCCCCTGCCCGGAGAACAGGAAGGCGACCGCCGGCGGGGTTGCGCCGGACTCTCCCTTGCGGCGGCGCTTGCGGTCCCGCAGCGCGGCGACCGCGTCGGCGCGGTCGGTGGCCACCACCGCGGCCCGGTGCGCGTACTCCATCCGGCCCACCCGCAGCGTGTGGGCCACGTCGGCGAGGTCGAGGTCCTCGTTGGCCGCCAGGTGCCCGGCGAGCCGCTCCACCGCCGTGTCGAGCGCGGTGGCGGTCTTGGCGGACACCTGCAGCAGGTGGGCGGGCCGCGGGGGCAGGGGGGCCGCCCCGGTGCGCGGCGCCTCCTCCAGGACCACGTGCGCGTTGGTGCCTCCGATGCCGAAGGAGCTCACTCCGGCGCGCCGCGGCCCGCCGTCGGTCTCCCACTTGCTGAGCGTGGACGCCACGTAGAACGGGGTGTCCTCGAAGTCGATCGCCGGGTTGGGGCGTTCGTAGTTGATCGTCGGCGGGATCAGCCCGTGCTTCAGCGCGAGCACCGCCTTGATCACGCTGATGATGCCCGCGGCCTGGCTGAGGTGGCCGATGTTGGACTTCACCGAGCCGATACCGCACCAGCCGCGGTCCTGCGTGGCCTGCGTGTACACCGCCGACAGGGCGGCGACCTCGATCGGGTCGCCCATCGCGGTGCCGGTGCCGTGCGCCTCGACGTAGCCGATCGTGCGCGGGTCGATCCCGGCGAGCCCGACCGCCTGCGCGACCGCGGCGGCCTGCCCGTCGACGCTGGGCGCGGAGAAACCGACCTTGCCGGCGCCGTCGTTGTTGATCGCGTTGCCCCGCACCACCGCGTGGATGTGGTCGCCGTCGGCGAGGGCGTCCTCCAGCCGCTTGAGCACGGCGACGCCGACGCCGCTGCCCCAGACGGTGCCGTTGGCGTCGGCGTCGAACGGCCGGCAGTGACCGTCGGGGGAGGTGAACCCCTCCACCCCGATGTATCCGGTCGCCGGCGGGTGCTCCACGTTGACGCCGCCCGCCAGGGCCATGTCGCACTCGCCGCCGCGCAGCGCCTCGCAGGCCAGGTGGAGCGCGACCAGCGACGTGGAGCAGGCGGTGTGGATGGTGAAGCTGGGCCCGCGCAGGTCCAACCGGTAGGACACGGTGGTGGCGACGTAGTTCGGCGAGTTGGCGGTGGCGAGCCCGATGCCGTGGCGGGTCGCCCACACCTTCTCGTTGCGGACCAGGTTCTCCCACAGGTACTGGTTGCCCCCGGTGCCCGCGTAGACGCCGATGGCGCCGTCGTAGCGCGCGGGGTCGGTGCCGGCGTCGTTCAGCGCGGAGTAGCACGTCTCCAGGAACAGCCGGTGCTGCGGGTTGAGGATCTCCGCTTCGCGCGCGCTCAGGCCGAACAGCCCGGCGTCGAACTGGTCGTACCCCTCCACGTACGGCGCCTTCGACACCCAGCTCGGGTCGTCCACGTCCTCCTCGGACGCGCCCCTGGCCACCTGCTCCTCACGGGTGAAGGTGGTGATCGACTCGACACCGTCGACCAGGTTGCGCCAGAACTCGCCGATGTCGGCCGCGCCCGGTACCCGGGCGGCCATCCCCACGATGGCGATCGGCTCGACGCCCTCGTCGGTGACGTCACTGGTCATGGTCGTTCTCCTGTCCGGTGGTGCTGTGGACGCGTCGTGTGCGCCGGTTACGGTTGCGCCGCGCCTCGGCCCGGGAGGCCGCGCGGGCGAGTTCGGAGTTGTCGTCCTGGGGTCGGTCGGCGGAGCCGCCCGCCTGGTTGTCGATGAAGGCGGCCAGGGCGCGGATGTTCGGGTAGTGGAAGAGGTTCACCATGCGCAGCTCGCGGCCGAGCCGGACGCACAGGCGGGCGTGCACGGCGGCGAGCGCCAGCGAGTGGCCGCCGATGTCGAAGAAGTTGTCGTCGAGCCCGACGGCGTCCCGTTCCAGGACCTCACGCCAGACCGCGGCGATCAGCTCCTCGGTGGCGGTCGACCCGGCCCCCGGGACCGCGAGCGGCGCCGCCACGGGGGCGGCGACCCGCATGGCGTCCGGTGCGGCGCCCGGCGAGAGCGGCTCGGGCAGGGTGACCGCGCCCACCGGGGTGGCCGGGTCGGCGGCCAGCGCGCCGACCACGTTCACGTAGTCGGCGAGCATCGCGTCGACCCTGGAGGCGTCGAACAGGTCGGGGTTGTAGACGACCTCGACGGAGAATCCGCCCTCCCGCTCCGCCACGTACACGGTCAGGTCGAACGGCGATCCCGGCTTGTCGACCTCGATCGTCTCGCTGCGCAGCCCGGGGAGGTCCAGCCGGGGCTCGGTGAGGTTCAGCACGTTGAACATCACCTGCACCAGCGGGGCGCGGGAGGTGTCCCTGCGGATGCCGAGCTCCTCGACCACCCGCTCCAGCGGCGCGGCCGGGTGCGCGGCGACGTCCAGCAGCTCGCGGGTGCACCGCCGTACGTGGTCGGCGAAGCCGGTCTGCTCGTCCGACCGCAGCCGCAGCGGGACCATGTCGATGAAGAACCCGACCAGGTCGTCGAAGGCGGCCACCCGCCGGTCGGCGACGACCGCGCCGACCACGTGGTCGGCGCTGCCGGTGAGCCTGTGCAGCAGCCGGCCGAGCCCGGCCAGCAGCACCCCCGCCGGGGTCGCCCCGAGGTCGGCGGCGAGCGCGCGGACCGCGGCGTCGGTGCCGGGCGGCAGGGTCACGCGGGCCTCGGCGCCGCGGTAGGTCTGCACCGCCGGGCGAGGCCGGTCGCGGGGCAGGTCCAGCACGGTGGGCGCCCCGCGCAGATGCGCGGCCCACCAGGCCAGGTCCGCCTCGCCGTCGCGCTGGTCCCGCTCGGCCCGCCAGACCGCGTAGTCGGCGTACGACGCCCGCAGCGGCGGGAGGTCCGCCTCCCGGCCGGTGACGGCGGCCGTGTAGGCGGCGGACAGATCGGTGTAGAGCGTGTCCCGCGACCAGCCGTCGAACACCGCGTGGTGCAGGGTCAGCGCCAGCACGTGCTCGTCGGGGCCCAGCACGTACAGCCACGCCCGCCAGGGGGAGCCGCCCGCCAGGTCGAACGGGGCGGCCGCGCCGGCCGCCAGCCGGGTGCGCAGCTGGGTGTCCCGCTGCGCCTGGCCGTACCCGCTCAGGTCCACCACGGTCAGGTCCACGTCGGCCGGGGGCTCGCAGACGGCGTACGGCACGCCGTCCGTCTGCCGGATCCGCCAGCGCAGCACGGCGTGCCGCTCGGCGACCGCCCGCAGCGCCGCCCGCAGCGCCGGCACCTCCAGGGGACCGCGCAGCGTCTCGGCCAGGGCGATGTTGTACGGCGCGGCGTCGGGGGCCAGCTGGTCCAGGAACCACAGCCGGCGCTGCGGCGGCGCCAGGGTCGGCGGGTGGCCGACGGTGAGCTCCGGACCCGGCAGCCGGCCGGCCTTGTCGAACCGCTCGGCGATCTCCGGCAGGGTACGGCCGGCGAACACGTCCTCCACCGTCACGTCCAGGCCCAGCTCGCCACGGGCGGCGGCGACCAGCCGCATCGCCGTGATCGAGTCGCCTCCGCTCGCGAAGAAGTCGGTGCCGACGCCCAGGCGCCGCCACACCGCCGCGAGCGCCCGTTCGGTGGCCGTCCTCCCTTCCGGGGACTCGCCGGCGGGGCGTTCCGCGACGGCCAGCTCGCGCAGCTTCGCCCGGTCCACCTTGCCGGAGGCGTTGATCGGCAGTTCGGGCAGGCGCAGCACGCGTCCGGGCAGCATCGCCGAGGTCAGCCGCGAGGCGGCGTATCCCGGGTCGGCCGGAGCGTCCTGCGGGGTGAGGAACGCGACCAGCTCCAGGCCGCCGCCGGGCCTGGGCACCGCCTCCACGGCCGCCTGCGTCACCGCCGGGTGCTCCTCCAGGACGGCCGCGATCTCGCCGAGCTCGATCCGCTGGCCGCGGATCTTGACCTGCCCGTCGCGACGGCCCAGGTAGACGAGCTGCCCGTCGTCGGCGTACCGCACCATGTCCCCGGTCCGGTAGAGTCGCGCGCCTGCCTCGCCGGAGAACGGGTCGGGCACGAACGCCTCGGCGGTCAGCGCGGGCCTGCCCTGGTAACCGCGGGAAACGCCGGGACCGCCGATCAGCAGCTCGCCCTCGGCGCCGGGCTCGACCGGACGGAGCCGGTCGTCGACGACGTAGCAGCGGTGGCCGGGGGTCGCGTGGCCGATCTGCACCGGCGTGGCCTGCGGCGCGACCAGCTCGCCGGTGACGGCCGACACCGTGGTCTCGGTGGGCCCGTAGATGTTGACGAACCGGCGGCCCGGCGCCGCCCACCGGTTGACCAGCTGGGCCGGCACCGCGTCGCCGCCGCACATCACCACCCGCCAGGCGGGCAGCGTGGCCGGGTCGAGCAGGGACAGCACGGCCGGGGTCGTGAACCCCCAGGTGACCCCGTGCTCGGCGGCGAAACGCTGCAGCCTGGCCGGGTCGGTGCGGTCGGCGTCACCGGCCAGCTGCACCGCCCCGCCCACGGCCAGCGGCACGAACAGGTCGAGGACGGAGGCGTCGAAGCCGAGGGACGAGACCGCCAGCGCGCGGGTGCTCTGGTCGGCCCCGATGCTCGCGACGGATCCGAGGACGAAGTCGACCAGGTTGCGGTGGGTGACGAGCACGCCCTTGGGGCGGCCGGTGGAGCCGGAGGTGTACAGCACGTAGGCGAGGTTGTCCGGCGCCGCAGGACAGGCCGGCACGGCGGCCAGGTCGGCCGGCTCGTCCGGGCCGGGTACGGCGACGCACCGAAGCCCCGCCTCGCCCGCCGCCTCGGCTCCCGTCCCGTCGCACACCACGATGTCCAGACCGGCATCGGTGGCCATGTCCCGCAGCCGCAGTCGCGGACCTGCCGGGTCCAGCGGCACGTAACAGCCACCGGACAGCAGCACGCCGAGGAGCGCGACCAGCAGCGCGGGCCGTCGCTCCATGCAGATCCCGACCCTGGTCTCCGGCCCGACGCCGAGCGCGCGGAGCCGGGCGGAGAGCACCGCGGCGCGGCCGGCCAGCTCGCGATAGGTGATCTTCTCGTCCCACTGGGCGACCGCCACCGCGTCCGGTACGGCGCGGGCCCGTGCCACGATGAGATCGGCGACGTTCCCCTCGGGCAAGGACGGCCGGTCCGTCTCCGGGTGGTGCGGAAGGCCGCTCATCGCCCACCGCCCGCGGGCACGGAGTCGGTGATCTGCAGGCGCAGCTCGCTGAAGTAGCGGTTGCCGTCGTGGTCGGGGACCCAGGCCTGTTCGGGGGTGGGCAGGGCTTCGCTGATCACGACGGATACGTCGTCTCCGGCGGTGCGCAGCATGGTGCACAGGACGCCGACGTAGTGGGGGCTGGTGAGGTCGAAGTAGCAGGGTTTCACTTCTGTGCCGATCTTGACGAAGACCTGGTCGGGCAGGTTGAGGCGTCCGCGCCAGGTGCGGGTGGCGAGGTAGCGTTCGCGCTCGTTGGTGATGGCGGCCAGCCCGGTGTCGGCGACGGTGGTGCGCCAGGTCTCGCGGGCGATGACCAGCCGGTCGATGGTGATCCGGGGGACGTGCGGGGCGGGGGTGGTGAGCTTGAAGGCGTCGACGGCGAGGCCGTTGAGCATGCCGGCGAACATCTCGATCAGCGGCCAGCGGTGTCCGTCGGATGCCGTGGCGACCAGATCTCCGTCCTCGTCGGAGACGGTGACCGAGGTGGCCCGCAGCAGCCGGTCGGGGTCGGCACCCGGCGCCGCGGCGAAGCCCAGCAACCTGTCGGTGACACCGGTCAGCCCCGCCGAACCGCGTCCGGTGTGCCGGGGCCAGCTGGCGGGATGAAGCAGCCGGACCCGGTGCTCGCCGAGGTCGGCGGTCAGCTCGTCGCGCAGCCGGTCGAGGTCGGGATGCCAGGCCGTGAAGATGTCGCAGTCGAGCGTCGGCCACGCCGCGTGCAGCTCGCCGAGGACCACCTGGTAGTCGCCACGGTTGATCGCGTCGACGTCGGTGGCGCAGATCTGCAGGTCGGGGCTGTGCAGCCGGCCGGTGGCCCAGCCCGGCCGCTCGGCGGGGAAGAGCCGCGCCACCGGTCCGGCCAGGTCCGCGGCGGACAGCTGGACGCGGGTGTCGTTGCCTTCGAGGCCGAACAGGCTCTCCCAGCGGCGGGTGAACTCCTCGGCGACGGCGTCCGCGGGTCGTTGTCCGGTGCCCCAGAACAGGCCCTGGGACAGGGACATCAGGTCGGCCAGCCGGACCGGGGCGTCGGAGTCCTCCCGCAGGTCGTCGTAGAGCTCGCGCAGCGCCGCGGTGTAGGCGCCGGCGAGCTCGGCGGTCAGCCAGCGGGCGGCGACGAGGGTGATGGCCAGGGGCGGCGCGAGGTCGTCCAGGAGGGGGGCGCCGACGGTGACGTCGAGGTCGCGGGTGGTGTCCTCGTAGCAGGGTGTGCGGCCGGCGTACATCTGCCCGTCGCGGCGGCGGGGCGCGGCCCCGGTCAGCGCGGTGAACTCCTCGTCCAGGGCGGCGAGGGCAACCTTGAGCGCGTCGGGGGCTCCGGCGGCGGCGGCGACGGCGTCGCGGGCCGCGCACAGCCGGTCCAGCCCGTCCAGAGCGCGCTGCCGCAGGTCGGGGCCGTCGATGGTGGCGATGCGTTCACGCAGGACCTGTTCGGCGTCGCGCCCGAGGGGCAGGCCGGCGTCCCAGGTGACGAGCTCGCGCTCGGCCAGCCGTTCGAGCAGCAGGTAGCCGTCCTCGGGGCGGGCCAGGCCGGCGACCACCTCGGCGGCCGGGGTGCGCCCGTCGCAACGGGCCAGCACCGCGGCCTCGGCCGGGGACAGGGCCAGCGGCGGCTGCATGGGGCGGAGCAGCTCCCGCTCCCGCAGGGTGAGGTGGGGCTGGAGCGCGGGCGGCCACCAGCGGCGGACCCGCGGGTCGGCGGCCAGGTGGTCGGCGTAGGCGGCCATCACCCAGCCCTCCAGGAAGACCCGGCGCTCGCGCAGCAGGCCGGGCCCGGTGCGCACCTCCAACGCCCGCCCGGCGCCGTGACCGGCGTCCGCCTGCGCGGTGCCCGGCCCGGCGGTGACCCAGCAGACGGGGCCGAAGAAGCCGATGGTCTCGTTCTTGGCGCAGTAGCGCTGCCAGTAACGGATCACCGCCCGCTCGCGGTCCCGGCGGCGTACGTTACGGGACGCCTGCGGCCCACCGGCGACCAGTCCGTCCAGAGCCACCAGCACGCCGGGGTTCTGCCAGGTGACGGCCTCGCGGAACAGCGGGTCGGCGGCGATGTCGCAGATCTTCCCGGCCCCGGCGGCGATCGCGTCGGCCAGCGCCTTGTCGAACACCTCGGCCTGGCCGTGACCGGCTAGGAGGTCGTCGGCGGCGGCCGCGGCCCCGGGGGCGGCGAAGGCGTCCAGCCCGTCGGCGGGGAATCCGGTGGTGCGCAGCAGCGCGTCCGACCACACCGACCAGCCGGTGCCGCCCAGGTTCACCTTCGTCATCGCCCACCGCCCGCGCTCACGGAGTCGGTGATCTGCAGACGGAACTCGCTGAAGTAGCGGTTGCCGTCGTGGTCGGGGACCCAGGCCTGCTCGGTGGTGGGCAGGGCTTCGCTGATCACGACGGATACGTCGTCTCCGGCGGTGCGCAGCATGGTGCACAGGACGCCGACGTAGTGGGGGCTGGTGAGGTCGAAGTAGCAGGGTTTCACTTCTGTGCCGATCTTGACGAAGACCTGGTCGGGCAGGTTGAGGCGTCCGCGCCAGGTGCGGGTGGCGAGGTAGCGTTCGCGCTCGTTGGTGATGGCGGCCAGCCCGGTGTCGGCGACGGTGGTGCGCCAGGTCTCGCGGGCGATGACCAGCCGGTCGATGGTGACCCGGGGGGCGTGCGAGACAGGCGTGGTGAGCTTGAACGCGTCCATCAACTGCGTGCTGAGCATGCCGGCGAACATCTCGACCACCGGCCACCCCTGGCCGTCGGGCGCCGTGGCGACCAGGACGCCGTCCTCGTCGGAGACGGTGACCGAGGTGGCCGGCAGCAGCCGGTCGGGGTCGGCGCCCCGGGCCCTGTCGACACCCAGCTGCCGGTCACCGGGACCGGCGAGGCCGTAACCGGCGCGGCTGGTGTTGCGGGGATAGTCCTCCGGATACAGGATCCGGATCCGGTCCGATCCCAGGTCGAGGTCGTAGTGGGCACGTAGCCGATCGGGGTCGGGGTGGAACGGGCTGAACAGCGCGCTGTCGAACGGCGCCCACGCCGGGTGCAGCTCGCCGAGGACCGCCTGGTAGTCGCCACGGTTGATCGCGTCGACGTCGGTGGCGCAGATCTGCAGGTCCGGGCTGTGCAGCCGGGCGGCGGCCCAGCCCGGCCGCTCGGCGGGGAAGAGCCGCGCCACCGGCTCGGCCAGGTCGGCGGTGGACAGCTGGACGCGGGCGCCGCCTTCGGGGCCGGACCGTACGTCGGTCAGTTCCACCCAGCGCCGGGTGAAATCCTCCGACACCGCGCGGAACGGTCCCGCGCCCGGAGTGAACAGCAGCCCCTGGGCGAGATACCACAGGTCGGCCAGGCGGACCGGGCCGTCGTCTCCCTCCTGCAGCTCGTCGTACAGCTCGCGCAGGACCGTCTCGCCCGCGTCGGCGAGCGCCGCCGTCAGCCAGCGCGCGGTGGTGAGGATGACGCTCAGGGGAGCCGCGACGGCGTTCAGGAGGGTGGCGCCGACGGTGACGTCGAGGTCGCGGGTGGTGTCCTCGTAGGAGAGGGTGCGGCCGGCGTACATCTGCCCGTCGCGGCGGCGGGGCGGGGCCCCGGTCAGCGCGGTGAACTCCTCGTCCAGGGCGGCGAGGGCGGTCTTGAGCGCGTCGGGGTCGCCCGCGGCGGCGGCGACGGCGTCGCGGGCCGCGCACAGCCGGTCCAGCCCGTCCAGAGCGCGCTGCCGCAGGTCGGGGCCGTCGATGGTGGCGATGCGTTCGCGCAGGACCTGTTCGGCGTCGTGCCCGAGGGGCAGGGCGGCGTCCCAGGTGATGAGCTCGCGCTCGACGAACCGTTCGAGCAGCAGGTAGCCGTCCTCGGGGCGGGCCAGGTCGGCGACCACCTCGGCGGCGGGGGTACGGCCGTCGCACCGGGCCAGCAGGGCCGCCTCCGGTGCGGACAGGGCCAGCGGCGGCTGAAGGGGGCGGAGCAGCTCCCGCTCCCGCAGGGTGAGGTGGGGCTGGAGCGCGGGCGGCCACCAGCGGCGGACCTGCGGGTCGGTGGCCAGGTGGTCGGCGTAGGCGGTGATCGCCCAGCCCTCGAAGAAGACCCGGCGCTCGCGCAGCAGGCCGGGTCCGACGCGGACGTCGAGTGTCCGGTCGGTCTCCGGATCGAGGGTGATCCAGCAGATGGGGCCGAAGAAGCCGATGGTCTCGTTCTTGGCGCAGTAGCGCTGCCAGTAACGGATCACGGCGCGCTCGCGGTCCCGCCGGCGCACGTTGCGGGAGGCGTCGGGTCCGCCCGCGACGATTCCGTCCAGGGCGACGAGCACGCCGGGGTTCTGCCAGGTGACGGCCTCGCGGAAGAGCGGGTCGGCGGCGATGTCGCAGATCTTCCTGGCCCCGGCGGCGATCGCGCCGGCCAGCGCCTTGTCGAACACCTCGGCGTCCCCGCGCCCGGCCAGCAGGTCGTCGGCCGCCGCTGCCGCCGAGGGCGCGGCGAACGCCTCCAGCCCGTCGGCGGGGAATCCGGTGGTGCGCAGCAGCGCGTCCGACCATGCCGACCAGCCGGTGTCTCCCAGGTTCACCTTCGTCATCGCCCACCGCCCGCGGGCACGGAGTCGATGATCTGCAGGCGCAGCTCGCTGAAGTAGCGGTTGCCGTCGTGGTCGGGGACCCAGGCCTGTTCGGGGGTGGGCAGGGCCTCGCTGATCGTCACGGAGGCGTCGGCTCCGGTGGCGCGCAGCATGGTGCACAGGGCATCGGCGTAGTGAGGGCTGGTCAGGTCGAAGTAGCAGGGTTTCACTTCTGTGCCGATCTTGACGAAGACCTGGTCGGGCAGGTTGAGGCGGTGTCGCCAGGCGCGGGTGGCGAGGTAGCGTTCGCGCTCGGTGGTGATGGCGGCCAGCCCGGTGTCGGCGACGGTGGTGCGCCAGGTCTCGCGGGTGATGACCAGCCGGTCGATGGTGATCCGGGGGGCATGGGGGGCGGGGGTGGTGAGCTTGAAGGCGTCGACGGCGAGGCCGTTGAGCATGCCGGCGAACATCTCGATCAGCGGCCAGCGGTGCCCGTCGGATGCCGTGGCGACCAGGTCTCCGTCCTCGTCGGAGACGGTGACCGAGGTGGCCGGCAGCAGCCGGTCGGGGTCGGCGCCCGATGCCGCGGCGAACCCCAGCGACCTGTCGGTGACGCCGGCCAGCGACTCCGCGCCCCGTCCTCCCTGCCGGGGCCAGCCGGCGGGGTAGAGCAGCCGGACCCGGTGCTCGCCGAGGTCGGCGGTCAGCTCGTCGCGCAGCCGGTCGAGCTCGGGGTGCCAGAAGGTGAAGATGTCGCAGTCGAGCGTCGGCCACGCCGCGTGCAGCTCGCCGAGGACCACCTGGTAGTCACCGCGATTGATCGCGTCGACGTCGGTGGCGCAGATCTGCAGGTCGGGGCTGTGCAGCCGGCCGGTTGACCAGCCCGGCCGCTCGGCGGCGAACAGCCGCGCCACCGGTCCGGCCAGCTCGGCGGCGGACAGCTGAACGCGGGTGTCGTTGCCTTCGAGGCCGAACAGGCTCTCCCAGCGGCGGGTGAACTCCTCGGCGACGTCGTCGGCGGGGCGCCGCCCGGTGCCCCAGAACAGGCCCTGGGACAGGGACATCAGGTCGGCCAGCCGGACCGGGGCGTCGGAGCCCTCCCGCAGGTCGTCGTAGAGCTCGCGCAGGGCCTTTCCGTAGGCGTCGGCGAGCGCCGCCGTCAGCCAGCGGGCGGCGGTGAGGATGACGGCGAGGGGCGGCACGAGGTCGTCCAGGAGGGGGGCGCCGACGGTGACGTCGAGGTCGCGGGTGGTGTCCTCGTAGCAGAGGGTACGGCCGGCGTACATCTGCCCGTCGCGGCGGCGGGGCGGAGCGCCGGTGATGGCGGTGAACTCCTCGTCCAGGGCGGCGAGGGCGGTCTTGAGCGCGTCGGGGTCGCCCGCGGTGGCGGCGACGGCGTCGCGGGCCGCGCACAGCCGGTCCAGTCCGGTCAGAGCGCGCTGCCGCAGGTCGGGATCGCCGATCGCGGTGATGCGGGCGCGGAGTGTCTCCTCGATGGCGTGGGTGCCGGGCAGGGCGGCGTCCCAGGTGATGAGCTCGCGCTCGGCCAGCCGTTCGAGCAGCAGGTAGCCGTCCTCGGGGCGGGCCAGGCCGGCGACCACCTCGGCGGCCGGGGTGCGGCCGTCGCAGCGGGCCAGCACCGAGGCCTCGGCCGGGGACAGCGGCAGCGGCGGCTGCATGGGACGGAGCAGCTCCCGCTCCCGCAGGGTGAGGTGCGGCATCAACGCCGGCGGCCACCAGCGGCGGACCCGCGGGTCGGTGGCCAGGTGGTCGGCGTAGGCGGACATCGCCCAGCCCTCGAAGAAGACCCGGCGCTCGCGCAGCAGGCCGGGTCCGGTACGGACGTCCAACGCCTGCCGGGCGTCCGCGTCGAGGGCGACCCAGCAGACCGGTCCGAAGAAGCCGATGGTCTCGTTCTTGGCGCAGTAGCGCTGCCAGTAACGGAGCACCGTCCGTTCCCGGCCGCGGTGGCGCGCGTTGCGGGCCGCCTGGGGGCCACGCCTGACCAGGCCGTCCAGGGCGATGAGCACGCCGGGGTTCTGCCAGGTGACGGCCTCGCGGACCAGCGGGTCGGCGGCGATGTCGCAGATCTTCCCGGCCCCGGCGGCGATCGCGCCGGCCAGCGCCTTGTCGAACACCCCGGCGTCCCCGCGCCCGGCCAGCAGGTCGTCGGCCGCCGCTGCCGCCGAGGGCGCGGCGAACGCCTCCAGCCCGTCGGCGGGGAATCCGGTGGTGCGCAGCAGCGCGTCCTGCCACACCGACCAGCCGGTGCCGCCCAGGTTCACTTTCGTCACGGTTCACCGCCTGCGGCCGTGAGGTCCGCGGAGAGCAGGGAGAGCAGGTCCGGCAGGCGGTCCTGGAGGAAGAAGTGGCCGCCGTCGACGTGGTGCAGGACGAACCCGGCGGTGGTGTGCTGTTCCCAGGCGGCCATCTGCTCCGTCGAGACGGCCCGGTCGAGCGTTCCGGCGAAGGCCACGATCGGCACCGGCAGCGGCGGCTCGGGCTGGTACACGTAGTCGTCCAGCCAGGCGAAGTCCGCCCGCAGCGTCGGCAGCAGCAGTTCCAGCAGCTCCGGTTCCCCGGCGACCGCCTCGGGCACGCCACCCCCGGCGACGACCCGGGTCACCAGCTCGTCGTCGGGGACGCGGGAGAGCCCGTCGAACGTGTCGGACCCGCTCAGGTGCGGCGCGCGGGCGGCACCCGCGTACAGCCGGACAGGCAGGGGCGCCCCGGTACGGCGCAGGCTCCGTATCACCTCGAACCCGAGCCGCGCGCCCAGCGAGTGCCCGTACAGCGCGTAGGGACGGCTGTCGGCGGCCGCGGCGTCGGCGACCGCGGCGGCCAGCTCGGTCAGGTCGATCTCGGCCGGCTCGACGATCCGGTTCTCCCGGCCGGGAAGCTGGACGCCCACCACCTCCACGCCGGGAGCGAGAGCGGCCGGCCACGGATGGAACACGCCCGCGCCCGCACCGGCGTACGGCAGGCAGAACAGCCGCAGGGCCGCGTGTGGCAGGGGCCGCGGGCACCGGAACCAGCGGGCCGTCAGGGTGGTCATCAGGTGCCTCCGGGCGGATCGATCCAGTAGCGCTGCCGCTGGAAGGGATAGGTCGGCAGTGGCACCCGTCGCCCCGGGGCGACGGAGCCGGAGGGCGGCGGAGCCGGTGTATCGGCTCCGCCGCTCCGCGGCATCAGCAGGTCGGGGTCGAGCGCCGCGATCGCCTCGGCGAGGCTGCCGCACTCCACGACGGCCCGGTGGGCGAAGGAGCGGCGCCCGGCCGTCAGGGTGTGCGCCACGTCGGCCGGCGACAGGTGCGGGTTGGCGGCCAGGTGGTCGCGGAGCCGTACGATCGCGGCGCGGAGGGCTTCCGGGGAGCGCGCGGAGACGGGGAACAGGTACCGGCCCCCGGTGACGGGCGGTGTGACCGCCGGCTCCGGCGCCTGGGCCACCAGGACGTGGGCGCCGGTGCCGCCGATGCCGATCGCGCTGACCCCGGCCACGCGCCGGCGGCCGTCGGGCCAGGGCGCGGTCTTGGCGGGCAGGTAGAACGGCCCGCGGTCCAGGTCGAGCTGCGGGTTGGGGGAGTCGAGGTGCAGGTTGCCGGGGACCTGCCCGTGCCGTACCGCCAGGACCGCCTTGATGAACCCCGCGATCCCGGAGGCGGCGTCCGTGTGGCCGATGTTGGTCTTGACCGCGCCCAGCGCGCAGTATCCGGTGCCCCGGGCGCCGGCCGCGCGGAAGGCGCGGGTCAGCGCCTCCACCTCGATGGCGTCTCCCAGCGGCGTGCCGCTGCCGTGCGCCTCCACCATGCCGATCTCGTCGGGGGAGATCCCCGCGTCGCCGAGGGCCTCGGTCACCGCGGACACCTGCCCGGTCAGGCCCGGTACGGCGAAGCCCGCCCGTGCGGCGCCGTCGTTGCCGATCGCCCAGCCGGGGATCACGGCGTACACGTGGTCGCCGTCGGCGACGGCGTCGGCGAGCCGCTTCAGCGCCACCACGCCGCTCCCGCTGGAGAACCCCGAGCCGTTGGCCGCGGCGTCGAACGCCCGGCACCGTCCGTCGGGGGAGGTCATCCCGCCGGGAGTGTGCCGGTGCCGGGGCCAGGTGACGGTGACACCGCCCGCGAGCGCGAGGTCGCAGCGGTGGTCGGCGAGGTTCTGGGCGGCCATGCACACCGCGACCAGGGAGCTGGAGCAGGCGGTCTGCACCGCGATCGCCGGGCCGGTCAGGCCGAGCCGGTAGGCGACCTGCCCCGGCAGGTGGTCGGCGCGCTGGTGGGGCAGGATCCGCCCCTCCCAGTCGTCGGGATCGTCGGGCGAGCCGGCGGCGGGGTTGCCGAACAGGTGGAACAGGAAGTACCGGTTGGCCGAGGTGGAGGCGAACACGCCGATCTGGCCGTCGAACCGGTCCGGATCACATCCCGCGTCCTCCAGGGCCTCCCAGGCCGTCTCCAGGAACAGCCGGTGCTGCGGATCGGTGCGGGCGGCCTCGTCGGCGGTGAATCCGAAGAACTCCGCGTCGAAGTCCGCCACCCCGTCCAGCTTCCCGCCGGCCTTCACGTGCGCGGGGTCGGCGAGCAGCGCCGCTCCGATGCCCAGCTCTCGCAGCTCCGCGTCCGAGTAGTCCCAGATGGCGTCCACCCCGTCGGACAGCGCGGACCAGAACGCGGCCGGGTCGGGCGCGCCGGGGAACCGGCAGGCCAGGCCGACCACCGCGACGTGGCCGTCGAGGTCGTCGAAGTCGTCGAAGTCGTCGAGGTCGACTGGATCGGCGGCGGCGGAGGCGGCCGCGACGGCCGGGCGGGGGGACGGGGCGGCCGCCGGAGCGGACAGGGCGCGGGCCTGGGCCCGCACCGTGGTGTGCTCGAACAGCGTCATCATCGGCACCGGCGTCCCGAACACGTCGGCCAGCCGCTGCTGGAGCCGTCCCAGGAGCAGGGAGTGGCCGCCGGCGTCGAAGAACGGCTCGGTCACGCCGACCTGGGCCACGCCGAGCACGTCGCACCAGGCGTCGTGCACCGTGGCCTCGGCGGGCGTGGCGGGCCGTTCACCCGCGCGGGCGGGGCCCGGCGCGGGCAGGGCGAGGGTGTCCACCTTGCCGGTCGGGGTGAGCGGCAGCGCGTCCAGCACCACGACCGCCGTGGGCACCAGGTAGTCCGGGAGGACCTCGGCCGCGCCCCGGCGCATCGCGGCCGGATCCAGTACGGCGCCGGCGGACGGCTGGACGTGGGCGACCAGCCTGTCGCCGGCGAGGGTGACCACGGCCCTGGCCACTCCCGGCTGTCCCGTCAGGTACGTCTCCACCTCGGCCGGCTCGACGCGGAACCCGCGCACCTTGATCTGCCGGTCCAGCCTGCCCAGGCAGACCAGCGTGCCGTCGGGGAGCTCGCGTCCGAGGTCCCCGGTCCGGTAGACCCGCCTGCCCTCGCCGTCGACGGTGAACCGTTCGGCGGTGCGCTCCGGATCCCGCCAGTACCCCAGCGCGAGGTACGGGCTGCGGAGGGCGATCTCCCCCTCGCCGCCGGCGGAGGCCAGCAGCACCACCTCGTAGCCCGGCAGCGCGCGGCCGATCGGCACCAGGGGGCCGGCTTCCGGATCGGCCTGCGGCGCGTCGAAGGGGGTCCGGTGGTGGGCCACGAAGGTGGCCTCGGTGGCTCCGTAACCGTTGACGAACCAGCAGTCACCGGCGAAGCGTCCCCGGCCCGCGGCCACGTCGGCCCCGGTCACCCGTTCCCCGCCCAGCAGCACGGTGCGGATCGAGGGCAGCCGGCCCTCGGGCCCCAGCGCGTCGAGCACGTACCGGTAGAGCGTCGGGGTGGAGTGGTAGACGGTCACGCCCAGGTCGGCCAGGCGGCGCACCAGCTCGCCCGGCCCGAGAGCGCGGACGTCGATCGGCACCACGGCCGCACCGGTCAGCAGCGCGGGGTAGATGTCGGGGATGGAGGCGTCGAAGCTGACCGAGGCGAGCAGGCTGAGGCGGTCCTCGGCGGTGATCGACAGGCTTTCGATCTGGTTGCCGACGCAGTGCGCCAGGTTGCGGTGGCTCTGGGCCACCCCCTTGGGCACGCCGGTGGATCCGGAGGTGTAGCGCAGGTAGGCCAGGCTGTCCGGCTCGATCGGCCCGGCGGCCAGCGGCGGCGCCGGGGTCGCGTCCTCGACGAGGACCACCTGGCAGGAACGGTCCCCGAGGAGGGTCCGGGCGAGCGCCTCGTGCCCGCGCGTGGTGACCAGCACGGTCACGTCGGCGTCGTCGAGCATGTACGCCAGCCTCGGCACCGGGTACGACGGGTCCAGCGGGACGTAGACGCAGCCGGAGAGCAGCGTCCCCATGATCGCGGCGATGATCGTCGGGTCATGGCCGGTCAGCAGACCGACGCGTGCTCCCGAGCGGCCCCCCGCCGCGGCGACGAGATGCCGGATCCCGCCGGCGGTGTACGCCAGTTCCGCATATGTGATTGAAGAGTCAACCGAATGCACCGCGACGCGGTCAGGATTGTTATTTACGACATCGAGGAATCGGCCGACTACCGTATGTTGCATTTCCGGAATTCCTGCACGTTGCTCACCATCTGGATCCGCCGTTACCCGTGTTACGCCCTCAGGCACGACTCGCGGCTCGCTGACACGTGGAACGTTAAAGGGCGGACATTGCCGATCATTGGCCGTACGATTGCAATGTCCGCAAACGTGGCTATACGCGGCTTAGGTGTGACCTTTTCGCGAGGGATCTGCGAAGGGCTCACGTGGGGGAATAGGCATGATCGTCAATAAATCTGTTTCCGCATACGATTTTCAGATTCTTGGACCGCTCCGGGTCTGCCTTGACGGGATCACGGTGACGCTGCCGGCGCGCCATCCCCGCATGCTCCTGGCCGTGCTGCTGCTGCACAACGGTGAGGTCGTCGCCGAAGGTCGGCTGCTGGAGCAGGTGTGGGGCCACGGCGCCGGCAGTACGATCGCCCTGCGCACCGCCGCGTCGCGGCTGCGCTCCTGGCTGCGTGACCAGACCGGATCGGCGGCCGCCATCGAGCACGTCGACGGCGGCTACCGGCTGCGGCTGCCGGACCGGTCCGTCGACGCAGCCCGGTTCCGGGCCGCCCTGGCCGCCGACTCCGACACCACCGGCGTCGACCCCCACCAGCGTCTGACCGCCCTGATGAACGCGCTCGAACAGTGGCGCGGCCCCGTGCTGGACGGCGCTCCCGACGGGGTGCGGGAGGACTCCGCGGTGCGGGCCCTCGACGACGACCACGCCATGTGCCTGCAGCGGCTGGCCGGGCTCTCCATCTCGGTACAGGCGCCCGAACTGCTGCTGCCGAGGACCCGCGCCCTGGCCCGGGGGCGGCCGTTCGACGAGCCGCTGCACACGCGCCTGATCGAGCTGTACGCCGCCTGCGGCCGGCCCGCCGAGGCGCTCATGGAGTACGAGCAGCTGAGGTCCCGGCTCGCCGACGAGCTGGGCGTCGCGCCCAGCGCGGAAGCGCAACGCGCCTACCTCACCGTGCTCGACCAGGACCCCCCGCTGCTCGGCGGGTTCGAGCGGTCCCACGGCGCGGGTTGGGGGCGTCCTGTCGTGCCCCACCAGGTTCCCGCCGACATCGCCGACTTCACGGGGCGCGACAAGGAGACCGCCGCGCTCCTGGACCACCTGAGCGGGCTGCTGAACGATCCGACGCGGCCGGCCGCGATGGTCGCGGGGGTCACCGGCCCCGCCGGAGCCGGCAAGTCCACCCTGGCCGTGCACGTCGCCCACCGGCTGATGTCGGCCTACACCGACGGCCAGCTCTACGCCGACCTGCGCGGCACCGGAGCCGTCCCCGAATCCCCGGTACGCGTGCTCGGGCGGTTCCTGCGGGCGCTCGGAGTCGGCAAGGGCGCGGTCCCGGACGACCCGGCCGAGCGCACGGCCCTGTACCGCAGCCTCATGAACGGCCGCCGCATGCTGGTCGTGCTGGACGACGCCCTGGGGGAGGCGCAGGTGAGGCCGCTGCTCCCCGGCTCGTCGGCGTGCTCGGTCCTCGTCACCAGCCGGTCCCGGCTGGTGGGCGTCAGCGGCGCGCGGATCGTGGACCTCGACCGGTTCGACGTCGACCACGCCATCCATCTGCTGGCGAGCATCATCGGCCACGAACGGGTGACCGCCGAACCCGACGCGGCGGCCGAGCTGGTCCGGCTGTGCGGCGGGCTGCCCCTGGCGGTGCGCATCTGCGGTGCCCGGCTCGCCGCCCGGCCGTACTGGCAGCTCGCCGGCCTGGCCGCCGTGTTACGTGACGAACGCCGCCGCCTGGACGAGCTGAGCGTCGCGGACCTGGCCGTACGGGACGGCCTGCGGCAGAGTCACTCCCGGATAGGGGAGGACGCCCGGCAGACGCTGGCCCGGCTGGCCAGGCTGGGACCGGTCGAGTTCGCGATCGGCACCGTCGCGGCCGTCTGCGGCCTGGACCACGCCGTCGCCGGGGACCATCTGGGCGCCCTGGTCGAGGCCCGGTTCGTCTCGGTGGTCGACACCGGCCAGGCCGGGCGGTTCCACTACCGCCTCGACGACCTGGCCCGGCTGTTCGTCCTCGACCCGGGCGCGACGGGGCGGCGGAGCTGACGGAGCTGACGGAGAGGGCGGCGGAGCTGACGGAGGGGGCGGCGGGGCGCCATCGCCCCGTCGCCCCCTCAGGCGCCGCTCATCCGGCGTCAGCGGGTGGGATCGAAGTCCCGCAGGGCCGCGGGCTGCTTGCCGGTGGTGATCTGCTCGGCGAGCATGCGCCCGGTGATCGGCCCGTGGGTGAGCCCCCACATGCCGTGCCCGCCGGCGACGAACCTTCCGGGGGCCTTGGTGGCCCCGATGAGAGGCCGGCCGTCGGGGGTGACGGGGCGCGGGCCGACCCAGGTGTCGGTGCGCTCCTCCCAGGAGACGCCGGTGAGCAGCGGCCGGGCGGACGCGATGATCGCGTCGACGCGCCTCTGGTCCAGGGGGGCGTCGGCGTCACGGAACTCCATCGTCCCCGCGACGCGCAGCTTGCCCTGGTACGGCGTGCAGGCCACCCGTACGGCGGGCAGGTAGATCGGCCCGGGCACGGCCTCCTCGGTCGGCACGGTGAACGAGTAGCCGCGTCCGGCGCGCACCGGCTGGCGGACGCCCCACTCCCGGCCGAGCACGTTCAGCCAGGCGCCGGTGGCCAGGACGACGGCGTCGCCGCTGACGGAGTCTCCCGCGCCCGACCGGACGGAGAGCCTGCCGGAGTCGTCGTGCACCCCGGTCACCCGGAAGCCGGAGCGGATCGTGCCGCCGCGGGCGACGACGGCGCGGGCCAGCGACCGGGTGAACTCCCCGGGGTCGACGTGGCGCTGCCCGTCCAGCCGGATCCCGGCCCTGGCGCGGGGGGAGAGTTGCGGCGCCTGCTTGCCGAGGTCGTCGCCCTCGAACGCGGTGTAGCGGATCTCCTGCCCGGAGTCGTTGATCCGCTCCAGCTCGTGCAGGAGTCCCAGGGCCTGCTTCGGGTTCTCGAACGCGGCCATGATCGGGGCCTCGACCGTGGGGGCGTCGACGCCGTTGGCGGTGAGCACGTCGAACGCTTCCAGGCACTCCTCGTTGAACGGGAGGTTGGCCCGCACGGCCCGGCCCCAGGACTTCCAGTTGCAGTGCACCGCGAAACGGGTGAGGAAGGACCACAGGCCGATGTCGGGGGTGGCCGGCACGTGCAGCGGGGCACTGCGGTCGAGCATGGAGCGCAGGCCGTAACGGAGGACCCCGGGCTCGTTCAGCGGGATGGCCAGCCCCGGCGAGAGCCAGCCCGCGTTGCCCCACGACGCGCCCGCGGCCACCCCGTCACGGTCGACCACGGTGACGTCCACACCGCGTTCCTGCAGGAACCAGGCGGTGGACAGCCCCACCACGCCGGCGCCGATCACCACTGCCGTACGCGGCCCACCATCGATACCCATGACCACTTCTCCGCTCTCACATCATCTGCCTGCCGCGGGCATCAGCCACGCGAGACGAGCATCGCCGCCGTGGCGCGGAAACGGTCTGTGCGTGTTGGACAAGCAGGGGAGGTGGCTTTGTCCGGCTCCGACAAAGGCGGGAGGATCAGGGCTGTCGCTCCTGGATGACGGCCAGCGCGATGATCATCGCCAGCCGCTTCTCCGGCAGGTCGAGCCGGAGGTCCGTGATCTCGGCCATCTTCCGGAGCCGGTACCGGACGGTGTTCGGATGGACGCCGAGGCGCCCGGCGGCGACGGCCAGGTCTCCCTGCGACTCCAGCCAGGCGCGCAGCGTCGCGATGTGCCGGGTGCCGTGCTCGGCGTCGTGCCGGGTCAGCTCGGCGACCGGCCCCCGGGCGGGCGCGCGCCCCGACGAGGCCGCCGCCCGGAGCCGTTGCAGCAGGATCTCGTCCCACGACTCGTCGTAGACGACCGCCGGGGCGCCACCGGGCCGGGCCGCCCGCAGGGCGAGGCTCTCGTCGGCCTCCTGCCTGCTCGCTGGGAGCTGGGTGGGCCCCGCCGCCCCGCCGACGCCGGCGGACACGGTGACCCGCCGCGGCAGGACGCTCACGATCGCGGCGAGCCAGTCGCGGGCGGGGGTGACGTCGTTGTCGCACGGCAGCAGCGTGTACAGGGTGTTGCCGAACAGCGCGCTCCGCCCCGGCCGCGACCAGCCGAAGCCCGTGGTCGCGCGCTCGAAGGCCATCAGGACCGCGGCGTGCCTCTCCTCGGCGATGTGCGCCTGGAGCGCGATCACCCGGAACCGCCCCCGGGGCAGGCCGAGCCTGCTGATCACGGCGGGCGCGTCGGCCGTCCCCTCCAGCAGCCGGATGACCAGGTCGGACTCCACCTGCCGCTCCAGGTCCGCGCTGACCCGGGAACGGAGCAGGTGCAGCGCGACCGCCCGCGCCCCGTCACCCAGGACGATCCGGCGCTCGTCGGACAGCGGGTGTTCGCACTCGACCCATATCGATCCCAGCAGCTCGCGTCCGGCGCGCACGGCGACCACCATGCGGCCTCTGATGCCGTGCGCGGGGAAGGGGCCGACGAACAGCGGCTCGTCAGAGGTCGCCAGGTGCGCGAAGACGCCCTTCCTCTCGAACAGCCGGCGCATGGCGTCGGGCACCCGCCGGCCCAGGATCGTCTCCAGCCGTGCCGGATCGGCGCTCTGCTGCAGGCCGGAGTAGGCCAGGACGCGCGACATCTGGTCCTCGATCGTCACCGCGGAGCCGACCTCGGCCGCGAGCATGTCCGCGAAGGCGAACAGGTCGGTCGGCCCCCGCCCGGCCTCGGTCTCGCGTCCTTCGAGAACCAGGCCGTACACCACGCCGAAGAGCTGGCTCCAGGACACCTCCGGCTCCACGAGCAGCACGGCGATCCCGCCGTCAAGGGCCTCCGCCATGGCGCGCTCGTCGAGCGGCGGGCTCCCGCGCACCAGCAGCGCGGCGGCACGCGCCGACCGCGCCAGGCGCACGGCCTCGGCGGGCGAGTCCACGCCGACCGACAGGAACACGTCACCGGTCGCGGGACGGGGGTCGGTCGGATCGTGCACCACCACGCTGCGCAGCTCCACCTCCCGCGACGCGGGAGCGCAGCACAGCCGGGCCCCGTAGCCGCCGAGGACGTTCACCAGCCGATCCAGCCTCAGCATCCGCCACGCCCGTCCGCCGATGCCGCCGCACCCGCCGCCGGCGCGGTCTCACCCGCGGCCGGCTTCCGTGCGGCTCCGTTCCTCATCCAATGATTCTCCCCCGGCCGGCGGGGGACCGGGCCGTTGCGCGATGTTGGATGTCCGTTTTAGGAAGATATACAGAGGTCAACGGTACGATCGGGACAGAAAGGCACCGGGAGTGAGCGGGCGCGCGGGGGACGCCGCGGCCATCCTGCGGCGCCGGCAGCCGGGGAGGTAACGGCTCACGGTTACGGCGCCCGCCAGACCGTCGAGGAGGCTCCGATGGACGAGGCCAGGCTTCAGGAGCTCGTGGATCGGGTCGTGCTGGACATGGGCGCCGCGTTCGGAGCGGCGACGGTCGTGCTCGGAGACCGGCTGGGCCTGTGGAGGGCGATGGCCGGGGCGGGACCGCTCAGCCCCGGCGAGCTGGCCCGGCGCACCGGCACCCACGAGCGGCTCGTCGCCGAATGGCTCGCGGCCCAGGCCGCCGCCGGATACGTCTCCTACGACGACGGCGCCTACACGCTGTCCGAGGAGCAGGCGACGGTGTTCGCCGACGACTCCAGCCCGGTCTTCATGACCGGGCTCGCCGAAGTGATCTCGTCCGTCCACCGTGACGAGGCCAAGATCGTGGAGGCCTACCGAGGCGACAAGGGCCTGGCCTGGACTGACCACGACCAGGCGCTGTTCAGCGGCACCGAACGATTCTTCCGGCCCGGGTACGCCGCCAACCTGCCGACCGCCTGGATCCCCGCGCTCGGCGGCGTCCAGGACAGACTGGCCGAGGGCGCCCGGGTGGCCGACGTCGGCTGCGGGCACGGCGCCTCGACCCTGGTGATGGCCCAGGCGTATCCGGCCTCGCGCTTCACCGGTTTCGACTACCACGGGGCCTCGATCGCGCGGGCCCGCGAGCTGGCCGAGCAGGCCGGAGTGGCGGACCGGGTGAGTTTCGACACGGCCGGCGCCGACGACTACCCCGGGACCGGCTACGACCTGGTGTGCCTGTTCGACTCCCTGCACGACATGGGGCATCCCGCCGCCGTGCTGCGGCACATCCGCTCCACCCTCGCGCCCGACGGCACCGTGCTGCTGGTCGAGCCGTTCGCGCACGGGCGGCTGCCGGACGACCTCAACCCGGTGGGCCGGCTCTTCTTCAACGCCTCGGCGACCGTCTGCGTGCCCAACGCGATCTCCCAGGGAGGCGCCGAGGCGCTGGGCGCCCAGGCCGGCGAGGACCGGCTGTTCGAGGTGGCCGGTCAGGCGGGGTTCACCCGGATGCGCCAGGCGGCCGTCACCCCGTTCAACCTGGTGCTGGAGCTGAAGCCGTGACGCGCGGGCGGGAAGGCCGGCACGCCGTCCGGGGGCGCTCCCGCGGATGAGCGGCCCCGGCCGGGGCGCGTAATCGCCGGATCCCCGTGTCAGGAACGTGGCGGGGGGAACGGGATCATGCATGACATCCCCCACTCCCGAGGTCGGACAGGTCCCTCTCAAGCGGGCCATCGGCCCCAAACTCCTGCTGCTCTTCATCGTCGGTGACATCCTCGGCACCGGCGTCTACGCGCTCACCGGCAAGGTGGCGGGCAAAGTCGGCGGAGCGCTGTGGATACCGTTCCTGGTCGGGTTCGTCATCGCCGCGCTGACGGCGATGTCCTACGTCGAGCTCGTGACGAAGTATCCGAGAGCGGCCGGCGCGGCCCTCTACACCCAGCGCGCCTTCCGGACGCCGTTCCTGACGTTCATGGTGGCGTTCACGGTCATGTGCTCGGGCCTCACCTCGGCCAGCGCGGCGGCGCGCGCCATCGGAGGCGACTACCTGAAGACGTTCGTCACGGTGCCCGGCGTCATCGTCGGGATCGTCTTCATCGTGGCGATCGCGCTGCTGAACTATCGCGGCGTCTCGGAGTCGGTGAAGACCAACATCGTGTTCACGATCATCGAGCTGACCGGGCTCCTGGTGATCATCGTCATCGGCGTGTACGCGGTCGCCACCGGCGCGGGGGAGCCCGCCCGGCTGACCGAGATCCGCGCCGACCAGGAAGGCGGCCTGTTCCTCGCGCTGCTCGGAAGCACGGCCCTGGCCTTCTTCGCGTTCGTCGGGTTCGAGGACTCGGTGAACATGGCCGAGGAGACCCGGGATCCCTCGCGCAACTTCCCCCGGGCGATCTTCCTCGGTGTGGCGATCACCAGCATGATCTACATTCTCGTCGCCGTCACCTCCTCGCTGCTGGTCGACCACCGGGTCCTGGAGAAGTCGTCGGGGCCCCTGCTGGAGGTGGTCAAGGCCGGTGGGATCAGCTTCCCGCCCCAGCTGTTCGCGGTGATCGCCATGTTCGCCGTGGCGAACTCCGCGCTGATCAACATGATGATGGCCTCCCGGCTGGTGTACGGCCTGGCCAACGAACGGGTCGTGCCGCGCGCCCTGGGCCGGGTCGATCCGCGCCGCCGTACACCGGTGGTCGGCATCATCTTCACCACGGCGCTCGCCATCGCCCTGATCTCGACGGGAGATATCGCGGGGCTCGGCGACACCACCGCCTTCCTGCTGCTGTGCGTCTTCACCATCGTCAACGTGGCCGTCCTCGTGCTCCGCAAGGACACCGTGGACCACGCGCACTACCGGGCGCCGACGATCCTGCCCGTGCTCGGCGCCGTCCTGGCCTTCGTCCTGGCGAGTCCCCTGACGGGCCGGCCCGCGGAGGTCTACATCCGGGCGGGCGTCCTGCTGGGCATCGGCCTCCTGCTGTGGGTGGTCAACTGGCTGGTGACCCGCCGCCAGGCCCCCGCCGAGTGACGGTCCGCCGCGGCGTGCCGTACGGGACCGGGGTCGGCGCGATCCGGTACGGCACGCCGCGGGTCGGGGCTTTGGGCGCGTCCGCCGGGCCTGCTGAAGGCGTCAGTGTTGTTCTTTAGGCAGTCCGCACCATCTGTTGATGGTCGAACGCGTGTCATGGGCGGCATATGCGGAGATCTCAATAACGATCGGAAGTGCTGTCCGGCATTCGAAGGCTCGGCGGTCGCCGGCCGCGAGGCAGGTCCCACGGTCCGCGGGCCTCGGTGACCTGCGACCCTGTCTCCGCTCCGGGGCGGTCCACGGGAAGGGCGAGCCGCACAGCTTCGAGAAGGGGCATACATGGCGAACCCAAGAAAAGCCCCCAAGATCATCAGTGAGCTGGCCGCCGAGTTCGCGGGCACGCTGATCCTGATCCTGTTCGGGGTGGGCGTCGTGGCGCAGGTCGTCGCCGGCGGGCTCGGAGATCATGACAGCATCGCGTGGGCGTGGGGACTGGGCGTCACGCTGGGCGTCTACACCGCGGCCCGGATCAGCGGCGCGCACCTCAACCCGGCCGTCACGGTCGCGCTCGCGGTCTTCAAGGGCTTCTCCTGGCGCAAGGTGCTGCCGTACTCGCTCGCGCAGACCGCGGGCGCGTTCGTGGCGGCGCTGCTCGTGCGGTGGAACTACGCCGACGTGCTCGCGGCGTTCGATCCCGGCCACACGTTCAAGAGCCAGTTCGTCTTCTCGACGATGCCCGGCAACGGAGCGCTGCCCGTCGGCACCTGGGCGGCGTTCGGCGACCAGATAATCGGCACCGCGATCCTGCTGTTCCTCATCCTCGCCGTCACCGACCTGAACAACACCGCGCCCGCCGCCAACCTCGCTCCGTTCATCATCGGACTGATCGTCGTGGCGATCGGCATGGCCTGGGGCACCAACGCGGGCTACGCCATCAACCCGGCGCGTGACTTCGGACCCCGGCTCGCCTCGTTCCTCACCGGTTACGGGACGGCCTGGCGAGACCAGTACGGCCAGCTCTACTTCTGGGTGCCCATCGTGGCACCGGTGATCGGCGGACTGATCGGCGCGGGCCTCTACCAGGCGCTCGTCGGACGGTACCTGCCGATCACGGAGGAACCCGAGCCCGGCCGGGTCCCCACCAAGCCCGAGCCCGGCCCCACCTGAAGCGCTGACCGGCACGCCGCAAAGGAGACGACATCCCATGGCTGACTTCGTTGGAGCCGTCGACCAGGGCACGACGAGCACCCGTTTCATGATCTTCGACCACGGTGGCAACGAGATCGCCCGCTACCAGCTCGAACACGAGCAGATCCTGCCGCAGGCCGGCTGGGTCGAGCACAACCCCCTGGAGATCTGGGAGCGGACCAGGGCGGTGATCGAGACGACCCTGAACCGGGCCAACCTGACCGCTTCCGACCTCGCCGCGCTCGGCATCACCAACCAGCGCGAGACCACGGTGGTGTGGAACCGGATCACCGGCCGGCCCTACTACAACGCGATCGTCTGGCAGGACACCCGGACCGACCGCATCGCCGCCGCGCTGGACCGCGACGGGCGGGGCGACGTCATCCGCCGCAAGGCGGGCCTGCCGCCGGCCACCTACTTCTCGGCCGGCAAGATCCAGTGGATCCTGGAGAACGTCGACGGCGTGCGCAAGGCGGCCGAGGCGGGGGATGCGATCTTCGGCAACACCGACACCTGGCTGCTGTGGAACTTCACCGGCGGGACCGACGGCGGCGTGCACGTCACCGACCCCACCAACGCCAGCCGCACCATGCTGATGGACCTGGAGACGCTGGAGTGGGACGACGAGCTGCTGTCGTTCTTCGGCATCCCACGCCGGATGCTGCCGCAGATCCGGCCGTCGTCCAACCCGGATCTGTACGGTGTCACCCGCCGTTACGGGCCGCTGAAGGGGGAGGTGCCGCTCTCGGGCGACCTCGGCGACCAGCAGGCCGCCACGGTGGGACAGGTATGCTTCGAGGTCGGCGAGGCCAAGAACACCTACGGCACCGGCAACTTCCTGCTCCTCAACACCGGCCACGAGCTGGTCCGCTCGAAGAACGGCCTGCTCACCACCGTCTGCTACCAGTTCGGCGCGGACCGGCCGGTCTACGCGCTGGAAGGCTCGATCGCCGTGACCGGCTCGGCCGTGCAGTGGCTGCGCGACCAGCTCGGCATCATCTCCGGGGCGGCGGAGAGCGAGGCGCTCGCCCGGCAGGTCGACGACAACGGCGGCGTGTACTTCGTGCCCGCCTTCTCCGGCCTGTTCGCCCCCTACTGGCGCTCCGACGCCCGGGGCGCCATCGTCGGCCTGTCGCGCTTCAACACCAACGCCCACATCGCGCGGGCGACCCTGGAGGCGATCTGCTACCAGACCCGCGACGTCGTCGAGGCCATGCACAGCGACTCCGGCGTCACCCTCGACGTGCTCCGCGTCGACGGCGGCGTGACGGCCAACGACCTGTGCATGCAGATCCAGGCGGACATCCTGGGCGTCCCCGTCTCCAAGCCGGTCGTGGCCGAGACCACGGCGCTGGGCGCCGCCTACGCCGCCGGCCTTGCACTCGGCTTCTGGCAGTCGACCGACGGGCTCAAGCAGAACTGGAACGAGGCCCAGCGCTGGCAGCCCCGCTGGACGGACGAAGAGCGCGCGCGGGGCTACGCCGGCTGGAAGAAGGCCGTGGAACGCACGCTCAACTGGGTCGACGTTGACTGACCGGCCATCGGCCCGCGACCCCGTCCGGCACCGCGGCCGGGCCCCGCCTCCTCGGGAGACCACGCTCACCCTGAAGGAGAGGAAGCCCTACCGTGAAATCTGCAGCATTGGGACCGCAAAACCGGGCGACGGCGTTGCGGGAGATGAGCGAGAACGAATACGACGTGCTGGTCATCGGCGGCGGAGTCGTCGGCGCGGGGGCCGCGCTCGACGCGGTGTCGCGGGGCCTGACGGTCGCGTTGATCGAGGCCCGTGACTGGGCGGCCGGCAGTTCGAGCCGGTCCAGCAAGCTGATCCACGGTGGCCTGCGCTACCTGGAGCAGCTGGACTTCCGGCTCGTGCGGGAGGCGCTCAAGGAGCGTCACCTGCTGCTGACCCGCCTGGCGCCCCATCTTGTCCGGGCCGTCCCGTTCCTCTTCCCGCTCAGGCACCGGATCTGGGAACGGTTCTACATCGGCGCCGGCATGACCCTTTACGACCTCCTGGGGGGCCTCAGGCCGGTCGTCCCGCGCCACCGGCATCTGAGCCGGCGCCGCGCCCTGAAGGAGGCTCCCGCGCTCCGGCCCGACGCCCTCATTGGCGCCCTGCAGTACTTCGACGCGCAGACCGACGACGCGCGCATGACGCTGACGATCGCCCGGACGGCCGCGCGGTACGGCGCCGCCGTCGTGAACAGGGCACGCGCGACCGGCCTGCTCCGCGAGGGAGGCCGGGTCGCGGGGGCGCGGGTGCTGGATCTCGAGACCGGCCGGGAGATCACCGTCCGCGCGCGCCAGGTGATCAGCGCCACCGGCGTCTGGACCGACGAGACCCTCGAGATGGCCGGTGCCGGGGAGACCCGGACCATGAAGCCGTCGAAGGGCGTCCACATCGTCGTGCCGCGCGACCGGATCGCCCTCCGCACCGCGATGATCCTCCGGACCGAGAAGAGCGTGCTCTTCGTGATCCCGTGGGGGCATTACTGGATCATCGGGACCACGGACACGCAGTGGAGCCTCGACAAGGGCCGCCCCGTGGCGAGCCGCGCCGACATCGACTACCTGCTCGACCACGTCAACGCGGTGCTGCGCCGCCCGCTGACCCATGACGACATCGAAGGCGTGTACGCCGGGCTCCGCCCCCTGCTCGCCGGCAGCGCGGCGAACACCGCGAAGCTCTCGCGTGAGCACCTGGTCGCCAATCCCGTCCCGGGCCTGGTGATCGTCACCGGCGGCAAGTACACCACCTACCGCGTGATGGCCGAGGACGCCGTCGACATGGCGGTGCGAGAGCTCGGCGCCGACGTGGCCGGGTCGGTCACCCACCGGGTGCCCCTTCTGGGTGCGGCCGGATACGAGGCGCTGTGGAACGGCCGGCACCGTCTGGCCGGGCGTTCCGGGCTGAGCGTCCCCACCGTGGAACGGCTCCTGCACCGCTACGGGTCGGGGGTCGAGGACCTGCTGGACATGATCATCGCCGACCCCGGGCTGGGGCGGGCGCTCGACGGAGCCCCGGGCTACCTGAAGGCCGAGGCCGTCTACGCGGCATCGCACGAACAGGCCCTCCACCTGGAGGACGTGCTGACCCGCCGTACGCACATCTTCATGGAGGAGAGGGACCGCGGCCTCGCCGCCGCGCCCGAGGTGGCCGCCCTCATCGCCCCGACCCTCGGCTGGGACGACGACGCGGTGCGGCGCGAGACGGAGCGCTACCGGCTGCAGGCCGAGGCGGAGATGGCCGCGGAGAAGCAGCCGGACGACGCGACGGCGGAGGTGATCCTGCACAGCGTCCCGGACCCGTCCGCCCACGCGGGCGCGGCCGGGGCGAATCCTTAGCGTCGCGGCCGTGCGGACGCCTCCACCGCCGGGCACCCGTTCCCTAGCGTCGCGGCCGTGCGGACGCCTCCACCGCCGGGCACCCGTAAGGTGGGGTCCCAATTGCCGGGCTCGGAATCGATGGCGGGGATCGTGGGCGGTTGGGAACGGGCGCAGGCCGTGCTGGCCGGCCGGTATCGGCTGGATGAGCTGATCGGCCGGGGCGGTACGGGCGAGGTGTGGCGCGGTCATGACCTGCGGCCGGGCTGGCCGGTGGCGGTCAAGATCCTGTCGCCGCAGGTGACCGACGTCTCGATGCGGGAGCGGTTCGCCCGGGAGGCGCGGACCGCCGCGCGGGTCGTCCACCCCAATGTGGTGACGGTGTTCGACGTGGGCGAGCACGAGGGCCGGCCGTTCCTGGTCATGGAGCTGCTGACCGGCCGCGACCTCGCCACCGAGCTGGCCGAGGACGGCCCGCCGGGCATCTCCGCGATGTGCCGCCTGGCGGGGCAGGCCGCGGTCGGGCTGGACGCCGCGCATCGGGCCGGGGTCGTGCACCGCGACGTCAAGCCGGCCAACCTGCACCGGAGCGGGGACGGCGCGCTCAAGGTGGTCGACTTCGGTACGGCCCGCGTCGCGACCGAGGCCGCGACGCGGCTGACCTCCGGGGGAGACGTCGTCGGCACGGCCGCCTACCTGTCGCCCGAGCAGATTCTCGGCGAGGCGGGGGACGCGGCATCCGACCTGTACGCGCTCGGCTGCGTCTGCTACGAGCTGCTGTGCGGGCGCCCGCCGTTCGTCGGACCGGCGGCGGACCTGATCTCCCAGCACGTGCGGAGCCTTCCGGAGCCACCCCGCCGCCACCGCCCGGACGTCCCGGTGGAGCTGGAGCGGCTGGTGCTGGCCCTGCTGGAGAAGGACCCCGCCGCGCGGCCCCCCAGCGGGGAGGTCGTCCGCCGGGTGCTGGCCGGGGTCGCCCGCCAGGTGGCGCCCCGCGCCCGTGACGGCGCGGCGCCCCCTCCTCCGGAGCCCGAGCCGGGTCCGCCCGCGCGGGCCTGGACCACGGAAGCTCCGTCCACGCGGGCCTGGACCACGGAAGCTCCGTCCACGCGGGCCTGGACCACGGAAGCTCCGTCCACGCGGGCCCGGAGCACGGAAGCTCCGTCCACGCGGGCCCGGAGCACGGAAGCTCCGTCCACGCGGGCCCGGAGCACGGAAGCTCTGAGCACGGAGGCTCGAAGCACGGAGGTCCGGAGCAGGGAAGTCCGGCGCGTGGATGCCCGGAGCACGGAAGCTCCGTCCACGCGGGCCTGGACGGCGGAGGCTCGGAGCACGGAAGCCGGGGCCGCGCGGGACTGGACGGCGGAGGCGCGGAGCACGGAGGTGTGGGCGGCGGAGGCGTGGACGGCGCGGGCCCGTACCGGGGAGGCCGCCCGGAGCGCGGAGTCCGTGCCGGGCCGCCTGCGGGGGTGGCACGTCGGGGCGGGGCTGGGCGTGCTCGCCGCCCTCGTGGCCGGAGCCCTGTGGACGTCGGCCCCGCCGGACCCGGCGGGATCGGCCGCCGCCGCGATCACGTCCGCGGCGCCTTCCGCGACGCGGTCCGGGCCGTCCGGGCTGCCGTCCGCACCGCCGTCGCCGTCGCGGACCGCCTCGCAGAGCGTGTCCGCGGCCCCGTCACCGGCCCCCAGCCGGACCGCGGCGGCACAGGGATGGCGGGCACGCCTGCTGGCCCTCAGCCGTGCCGTCACCGAGCAGGAACGCCGCGGGGGCATCGACCGCAAGCTGGCCCGCAAGATCCGGGGGAAGATCGCCAAAATCGCCGGGAAGCTCCAGGAGGGCAAGGGCGGGGACGCCCGTGACGAGCTGCGCGAGCTCGGCCGCGACCTGGCCGAGGCCCGGCGGAAGGGCAGGCTCGCCTCCGAGGGGCCCCTCCTCACCTTCCTGCGCGACTCCGGGTTCGCCCTCGCCTCCCCGCCGCGCGGCCGCGGTTCCGACGACGACTAGCGCCGCGCACGGCGCCGGGCAGGGCCCGGGCCGCGTGGGGGGCCCGGCGGCGGCACGGAGGAGCCGGGCCGCCGCCGGGACGTTCAGCGCCGGCGCAGGGCGGGGTCGGTCAGGGCGGGGGGGACGTGGCCGACATCGTCGGGGCTCACGTTCGTGCCCGGCGGGACGAGCTCGTCGATCGCGTCGAGGACGTCCGGTGAGAGCCGTACGGCGTCGGCCCCGAGCTGGCCGGTGAGCTGCTCCAGCGTGCGCGGGCCGATCACCGCGGCGGTGACGGCGCGGTGGGAGAGCACGAAGCCCAGGGCGAGATGGATCATCGAGATGCCCGCCTCGGCGGCCAGGGTGGCCAGCCTGCCGGTGAGGTAGAGCTTGCGGGCACGGACCTCCTCGGCCCGGAAGTCGAAGTGGTCGGCGTTGCGCATGGCCCGGGAGTCGGCGGGCGGTGGCGTGCCGGGGCGGTATTTGCCGGTCAGCCAGCCGCCGTTCAGAGGGCTCCAGGCCAGCACGCCCAGGTTGTGGCGCTCGGCCACCGGCAGCACGGCGGCCTCGGCGTGCCGGGCCAGGATCGAGTAGGAGAGCTGCTCGGTGGCGAACCGCTCGCGTTGGCGGCGTTCCGCGACCCACTGGGCCTCGACGATCTCCTCGACCGGGAACGAGGAGGTGCCGATCGCCCGCACCTTGCCCTGCCGTATGAGGTCGGACAGGGCGCCGAGGGTCTCGTCGATGTCGGTGAGCGGGTCGGGCCGGTGAACCTGGTACAGGTCGATCCAGTCGGTGCCCAGGCGGCGCAGGCTGTCCTCGGCGGCCCGCATGATCCAGCGCCGGGAGTTGCCGCGCCGGCCGGGCGAGTCGTCCATCGGGCTGTTGAACTTCGTCGCGAGCACGACCTCGTCCCTGCGGCGCCTGATGGCCCGGCCGACGATCTCCTCGCTCTCGCCGAAGGCGTAGACGTCGGCGGTGTCGATCATGTTGATACCCGCGTCGAGCGCGGTGCCGACGATGCGCACGCACTCGTCGGGATCGCTGTTCCCCCAGGCCCCGAGCATCATCGTGCCGAGACAGAGCGGGCTGACCTGGATGCCGGTACGGCCAAGCGTGCGATGGTTCACGGTACAGACCCTGCCATGTCTCCCCGCGGGCACCGATGTCGCCCCGGAGCACGCGCGCCCCGGTTCTTTGTGCGCCGGGCACATGAAGGCCCCCGGCACCGGGGACATAGCGTCCCGGAGATCGGCGTCACCCCACGCCCCTCGACCCGGACGAGTTCGACGGGCCGGCGGACAAGGACCGAAGGAGGACCGACGTGCTTGAGAAGAAGCTCACCGAGGCGCGCTGGACGCACATCGCACTGCCCTGCTGCGACGTGGACAAGGCGATCGAGTTCTACACCACCATGACCCCGCTGGTGGTGGTCGCCCGCCACGCGGACAAGGACGGGCGCAACGTCTGGCTCTCCAACGACAAGCAGGTGGAGACGCCGTTCGTGCTGGTGCTGGTGGAGTTCGCCAAGGACAGGGGGACGCGGCAGCCGCAGCTCACCCCGTTCGCGCACCTCGGCATGGAGGTGCCCGGCCGCGAGGACGTGGACCGGATCGCCGCCGAGGCGCGGGAGATGGGCTGCCTGCACTGGGAGCCGATGGAGCTGCCGGCGCCGGTCGGCTACATCTGCGCGCTGAAGGACCCCGACGGCAATGTCGTGGAGATCTCGCACAACCAGCAGGTCTTCGAAGAGGTCCGGACCCTGTGGGGGAGCTGACCAGGCAGGCGGTCGAGCGCTACGTCGAGGCGCTCAACAGGCACGACCCCGGCGAGATCGCCGCCTGCGTCACCCCCGGCTTCCACAACGAGCACACCTCCGAGGCCGGGGTCAGCCTGCACGGCAGGGACGCCTACCGCGAGCGCCTCAAGGTGTTCCTGTCGGAGTTCGCCGGACTGCGTTACGAGATCGAGGACCTGATCGTGGACGGGCTCCGGGCGGCGGTGCCGTACCGGATGAGCTTCACCTACCGGGGGCGGCCCGTCGTCATCCGCGGGATGTTCCGCTTCGAGGTCGCCGACGGCCTCATCGCTCACCGGGTCGACTACTGGGACGGTGCGGAGTTCACCCGCCAGACGTCCCGCTGAGACCTGCCAGGGATCCCACCGGGACCTGCGGGGACAGGGTTCCCGCAGGTCCCGCGGAGAAAGGCAGCAGCCTTGCTTGACACCTCCGCCATCGGGGCGGGCAAGCTCCGCCGCACGCGCCGCGTGTTCGGCGCCGCCCGCCGCGGGCTCAGGGGGCCTGCCCGGCCTCCGGCAGCGTGGCGCTGAGCAGGCGGGCACGGGCCAGCACCCCGTCGGCCTCCGCCTGGTCACCGAGATCCGCCAGGAGGTGGCCCAGGTCGGTCAGCGAGCCGGCGAGGGAGCGGCGGTGGAGGGCCGGGTCCCGCGCGGCGAGCCCGCTGTCGATCTCGACGGCCCGGCGGCGGTGGCCGAGCGCCTCGTCGGAGCGGCCCGTCTGGCGCAGGTAGTCGGCCAGCTCGCCGAGCGCCCAGGAGAGAAGGGGCAGGTGCTCGGGCTCCTCCCCGACGACGGAGGTGAGGATCTCCACCGCCTTCCGCTGGGCCGCGACGGCCTCGTCGAGACGGAGCAGGTCGTCCAGGCAGGTGGCCATGAGGCTGAGCGCGCGGGCGTAGGGGGCCGGCGGGGCGTCCGGCTGCCGCATCGCGACGATCTCCCACAGCGTGGCCGCCCGGATCAGGTGCTCCAGGGCCGCCTCCCGGTGCTGGACGCCGATGAGCTGCTCGCCGAGCGTGGTGAAGGCGTCGACCGGGTCGTCCGCCGTCTCCAGCAGCCTGTCGGTCACCGCCTCGGTGTCGCGGTGCAGGCAGCTCAGGACGAGGAGCTGCCTGCGCAGCGTCACCGCGAGCTTGCCGTCGTGGCCGAGATCCTCCCAGGTGGCGGCGGCCCGTTCGAGCAGGGGCAGCGCCTTCTCGTGGTCCTCCTGGTCGCAGTGCCGTACGGCGAGGCTGTCGAGCTCGTCCGCCAGCCTGCCCAGGTATCGGTCCGGGTCGAGCGCGGCGAGATCCTCGTAGAGTTCCACGGACCGGGCCGTCGCCCGGACGGCGCGCTCCGGGTGCCCGGCGTTCGCCGCCCGGTCGCCCAGGTGGGACAGGGCCTCGGCCATCCCCGCCCGCTGCTCCGCCCCGGCCGGGGCGGCCCCGCCGTACAGGTCGGCCGCGAGCTGCGCCGCGGTCACGGCCTCCCCGGGGCGGCCCAGCAGGGCCAGGTAGACGCTCTGCGCGACCCACGCGCCGGCCAGGCCGGAGCGGAAACGCTCCGGGGCGCGCTGGGCCAGCTCCCCGTACAGCGCCAGGGCCCGCTCCAGGCACGCGAACGCCCGCTCCGGCCGTTCCAGCCGCTCGTGGTAGCGGCCCAGGTGGTGCAGCGCCTGGGCGAGCTCGTGGCCGTGGTCCCCCTCCCCGGCGGCGTGCAGGCGCTCCAGCAGGCTCACGGCGCGCTCGCCCGAGGTGACGGCGCGCTCGAACTGCTCGCGGGCCTCCCGCAGCAGACCCAGGTAGCCCAGGGCGCCGGCCAGGCCGGCCGCCCAGCCGGGATCCTCGTCGTAGAGCCGCTGGAAGACCTCGGCCGCCTCGCGCACCGCCTCCACCGCCTCCACGGTCCGGCCGGCGTTCTGGAGGCAGATGCCGAGGTTGTGCAGGGCGGTCGCCAGCCGCGTCGGGTCGCCGATCTCCCGCAGCAGCGCGGCGGACGCGGCGGCGGCCTCGACCGCCTCCGCGTTCCGGTCCATCGCGTTGAGGACGATCCCCAGCCGCTCATGGATGTCGGCCCGGGTCTCTTCGCTGTCCGGGCAGTCCCCGTAGAGCGCCACGGACTCCTTCATCGCGGCGACCGCGGCCTCGGTCTGCCCGCTCTCCTCAAGGTCCCTGCCGAGGCAGTCGAGGGCGCGGGCCAGTTTCGGGGTCCAGCCGGGGTCGTCGTCGCGGGTCGCGCGGCAGAGGTCGACGGCCTGGCGCATCGCGCCGGTGGCGTCCCCGAGCCGGCCGAGCTCACGGTGGACGTGCCTGAGGTTGTGCAGGGAGCGCAGCAGCTCCGGGCGGTAGAAGGCCGGGTCCTCGCCCGCGAGTGCCCGGTACATCCCGGTCGACGTCAGTACGGCCTGCAGCGCGCCGGCGGGCTCGCCCAGCTTCAGGTCGATCCCGGCCACCTCGTCCAGGGCCAGGGCGTGCCAGAAGCGCTGGCCCGGATCCTCCGCGCTGAGCGCGGCGTACGCCTGGACGGTCTCGACGGCCACCTCCCGCGCCTCGTCCCACAGCTCGCCCGTGACCAGCTCCTCCCGGAGTTCCCGCAGGGCCGTGGCGACGGTGAGACGGTGCGCGGACAGCCGGCGGGCCCGCTCCAGCACCTGCCTCGCGGTGGCGAGGGCGGCCTCGCGGTCGCCCGCCTCCCGCTGCAGTTCGAGGAGCCGGGTCAGCCCGGTGATCTGCCCGTGCTCCTGCTCCCCGCCGTCGCCGGCCTGCTCCCCGGGGCGCGGGTGGACGTCGTTCCCGGCCGGGTTCATCGGTGTCTTCCTCACCGGCCAACTTTCGCGGCTCCCACTTGCCCTTCACTTGAAATCTGATGAAAGCGGGGCTCAGCCGGGGAGACGGTGCGGCGGCTCCGGACCCGGGCGCATGACCCCGCGTCTCCGGGTACCTCTGATACATGACCTCACCATCGAAGGATCGGCTGGCCGATCTCGACCCCTTCGACATCTTCGACACCGAGGCGGCCCGCCTGGACCGTTACTTCTCCCGGCTCGACGACGAGGGCTGGCGGCGCCCCTCGCGGTGCGCGGGCTGGTCGGTGCGCGACGTCCTGGGGCACCTGGCCGGCGAGGAGCTCTACAACCACGCCTGCCTGGACGGCGACGTCCCGGGTTTCTCCGCGATGCTCGGACGCGAGGGCGTCACCGGCGGCTTCGACGGCTTCAACGACTGGTGCGTACGGCGCGGCCGCGGCATGCCCGTCGAGGAGGTGCTCCAGGAGTGGCGGCGCGCGAACGGCGAGACGCGCGAGCGCATGCGCTCGCTCGGCCGCGACGCGGAACTGCCGACCATGGCCGGGCCGTACCCGGTGGGCCTGCAGACCTTCCACTACGACTCCGAGTACGCCACGCACGCCGACGACGTGGGAGCTCCCATGGCGGACGACGAGGCCGACGGACGGGCCCGGTGGCGGGCCGAGGTGGCGAGCTTCGTGCTGGGGGAGCAGGGCTCGGAGGCGCAGGTCGAGCTGACCGCCGAACGGGTCTGGGTGCACGCGGCCGGTATGAGCGCGCAACTGCCCGTCTCCGTGTTCGTCGAGGCGACGGTCGGCCGGCTGCCGGACGACCACCCGATCGACCGCAGGCTCAGGGCGGTCCTGCGCTGCCTGGCCTGAGCCCGGCCCCGGTGACCTTGACGAAAGTCAATGCCGATCGCTGACGATCGGCGACTGCCCGCCTGACCTCCGGATTCCTACAGTCGTAGGCGCCCCAGAAGGGACGACACGGAGGAAAAGTGAGCGATCGGATCGACGGCGTGCCCGACATCAGCGCCGAGCTGTACCGCGACATCACCGAGTTCGCGCGGAGCACCCCGTCCTGGTTCCAGGCCCTGGCCGAGATCGGCACGGAGGCCGTGCTGCTGGCCTTCGCGGCCCTGCTTCTCGGCGCCTGGTGGCGGGCCCGGCGCGCGGACGCCCGGACGATGGCGCTGGCCCTGCTCGCCCCTGCCGCGACGGTGGTGGCCTATGTGATCAGCGAGCTGTTCAAGAATCTCGTGGCGGAGGACCGGCCGTGCCGCGTCCTGCGCGGCGTCTCCGCCCTCGCCGACTGCCCCCCGTACGGGGACTGGTCCTTCCCCAGCAACCACGCGACGCTCGCCGCCGCCGCGGCGGCCGGCCTCGTCATCGCCTGGCGGCGGACCGCCCCCTACGTCCTGGCCGCGGCCGCGCTGGGGGCCTTCTCCCGGGTCTTCGTCGGCGTGCACTACCCGCACGACGTCATCGGGGGCTGCCTGCTCGGCGCGGCCGTGGTCCCGCTGCTGATGCTGGCCCTGACGCCCCCGCTCACCCCGTGGGTGGAGCGCCTGCGGAGCCGGGGCGCGCTCCGCCCGGCGCTCACCGCGACGGGAGCCGCGGGCCGTACCGGACGCGCCGGCAGGGGCTAGCCGAGGTCGGCCAGCCCGGCCTCGTGGGCGAGGACGGCGGCCTGCACGCGGTTGCGCACGCCGAGCCGGCCCAGGATCGTGCTGACGTACGTCTTCACGCTGCCCTCGACCAGATGCAGGCGCCGGGCGATCTCCGCGTTGGACAGGCCCGCGCCGACCAGCCCCAGGACCTCACGCTCGCGCCGGGTGAGCACGTCGATCCGCTCGCGGGCGGCGGACCCGCGGGCCAGGCGGTCGCCGGCCAGCTCGCCGATCACCCGTGCGGCCACCCTGGGCGACAGGTACGCGCCGCCCTCGGCCGCCGCCCGCACCGCCAGCAGGAACTCGCGCGGGTCCCCGGTCTTGAGCAGGAACCCCGCGGCGCCGTCGGCGAGCGCCCGCGCGATGTAGGAGTCCCTGCCGAAGGTCGTCATGATCAGCACCGCCGTCCCGGGCACGGTCCGGCGGATCTCGGTGGTCGCGGCGAGCCCGTCGAGATCCGGCATGCGGATGTCGACCAGGGCGACGTCCGGCCGGTGCTCGCGGACCAGCTCGACCAGCGTCCGCCCGTCGCCGGCCTCGGCGACCACCTCGATGCCGGGATCGGCCGCCAGGATCATCCGCACCCCCGCGCGGACCACGCTCTCGTCGTCGGCCAGCACCACCCGGATCAACGCGCCGTCCCCTGCCGTGCGACCGCCGGCGGAGGCCAGGCCGCGGGCAGGAAGTCCTTGCCCACCAGTCGGCCGTCCCGGAAACACAGCCGGTAGAGGTCGCCGCGTCGCTCGGCGAACGGGTTGCGGTGCTTTCCGTAGTGGAGGCACTCGGCGCCGGCGGGCACCGGCGGGCCCGGCCTGCCCGCGGCGTCGGCCCGGGGCCGCGCGGGCAGCACCGCCTCGACCCCGGCCCGATCCTGCCCCACCCGGAGCCGGTCGAAATCAGCGGCCGGCAGGGCGGAGGTGACGGTGTCGTAGGCCATGAAACCGCTCACGGCCACCGCCGCCCCCGCACAGGTCGCCAGGGCCGCGCCGACCGCCAGGGTGCGGGCGCGGCGCACCCGCCGCCGCGCCTCCCCCAGGCGGGCCGCGGACGGCGACGGGATCCGGCTCCCCCCGGCCGGGCCCGGCACGTGCGGCAGCCGTACGGCCAGCTCGAAGCCGTCGCCGTGCCGTTCCGCCCGGAGGGTCCCGCCGCACAGGCGGACCCGTTCGGCCAGGCCGATCAGCCCGTAGCCCCCGCCCGCGATCAGGCCCTCCCGCCGGTGCTCTCCTGTCGCGCTCATGCCTTCCCGCCGGTGCCCTCCTGTCGCGATCATGCCTTCCCGCCGGTGCTCCTCACGCGGCGCCGGGCCTTCCCGCCCGTGGTCGCCCCCGTGGTCTCCTCCCGTGGGCAGGCCCTCCCGGCCGCGACCTCCCGTGCGGCCGGACGCCGGATGCGCGGGTGGGGCACCGTTGGTCACGGTCACCACCGTCTCGTCCGCCAGATGGTCGAGCCTAACCGTCACCGGGGCCCCGGGGGCGTGCTTGACCGCGTTGGTCAGCGCCTCCTGCACCACGCGGTGGACGGCGCGTTCCACCATCGGCGCGAGCCGTCTCCCCTCCCGCGCGCCGCCCTCCCGCAGCCCGTGCGCCTCGACCGGGACGCCGGAGGCCCTGGCGCGTCCCACCAGCTCCCCGACGCTCTCCCCGGGCAGGTCCGGCGAGGAGGGGAGCGAGTCGTCGCGCAGCACCTCGATGATCTCCTGGAGGCGTTCGGAGGCGACGGTGACGGCCCTGCGGGCCTCGCCGGCCGCGTCGCGGTAGCGCGCGTCGAGGCCCGGCGCGACCTCAAGGCCGCCGATCCGCAGCGCGATCAGGCTCAGCTCGTGCCCGAGCAGGTCGTGCATGTCCCCGGCGATGCGGGCGCGCTCGCGCAGCCGGGCCTGGTCGGCGATGATCCGCTGCGCCCGCTCGAGCTGCTCGGCGCGCTCCCAGCCGGAGCGGGCCAGCTCCAGATGCTGGTATCGGCCCCGCCCCGTCAGCCAGGGGACGGCCCCGAACAGGGCGACTCCCACGACCGCGACGAACCCGGCCCCGAGGTCCCCGGTCAGGGCGGGCACGAGGAGCGCCGTCAGGGCGGTGGCACCGGCCAGCCCGAGCAGTCCGGGCCGGCTCCGTGTCATCCGTACGCCCGCCAGGTAGCTCATGACGACCGCCGCCAGGAGGAACGGGGCGATGCCCAGCGTCGTCTCCCCGCGCGAAACGACCGAGGCCTCCCACAACGTCAGGGCGAGCAGCATCGAGGCCGGGGGGACGGACCGGCCGAGCGCCACCGCCCCGCCCACGAGGAGCAGCCCGGCCGCCGTCTCCCACCCGGTGTACGCGTCCTCGGCGGAGGTGAGCCCCGCCCACAGCACGGGCAGGCACAGGGCCGCCCACAGCAGGACGTCCGTGAGCACGTGGTACCGGATGATCCGATCAGCGAGCGTCTTCCTCATCCGGTCGACGCTACCCAGCCGCGGGCGGTGACTCCACTGCCGAAAGTCAGGGGCATCGCCGGTCCGGAGCACAGGATGACGAGATCAATGTTAACGATAACGCGCTTGCGTCGCCGATCCGGCGGAGGCATGGCCCGAGTATGCCGAAGACATCGCAGCTCACATCTGGTGTGTCGCGGACGTCAAGGTTGGGTCTTGACAGGGTGGATGGTATCGCAAACACTTCGGGAACCTCGGTGGAACGTGAACGGGGCCGCCATCCATGATTCCAGCGGATCTCGCGCCGCTGGGAATGTTAGCGCTAACGCAAGCAACTGATTGGTTGAGGCCCTGGACGGCGGCCCGGCTCGCGGCTCTCTCCGGTGGCGCCAGCGGCCGCTCCCCACCCCCCCAGGAGTACTGTCATGAGACGACTGCGATCAGGTTTCCTCGCCGTCATCGCCGCGCTGGGCCTCGTCCTGGCCTCGGCCGGCCCGGCGCCGGCCGCCGGCCCGATCACCACCGCGATCTACACCGCGGACCCCGCCGCACTGGTCGTCGGCGACACGATGTACCTCCACACCGGCCATGACGAGGCCGCTCCGGGCGGCACCAACTTCGTCATGCGCGACTGGCACGTGTTCTCCTCCGGCGACGCGACCACCTGGACCGACAACGGGGCGAAGCTGTCGATCTCGAACTTCGGCTGGGCCGGCGCCGACGCGTGGGCCGGAGAGGTCGAACCCCGCAACGGCAAGTACTACTGGTACGTGCCGGTCAACGGCAACGGGGCGGGGTGGATGGACATCGGCGTCGCGGTCGGCGACACCCCGCTGGGCCCGTTCACCGACGCCAAGGGCGGGCCGCTCATCAGCGACGGCACGCCGAACTCCTCGCCGCTCAACATCGACCCGACCGTCTTCACCGACGACGACGGCCAGGCCTACATCTACTGGGGTTCCTACTACGGCCTGCGGGCGGCGAAGCTCAAGCCCGACATGGTGAACCTGGACGGCCCGGTGGTCACGCCGGCGGGCGTGACCAACTTCTGGGAGGCGCCGTGGATGTTCAAGCGCAACGGCACCTACTACCTGGCCTACGCCGCCAACGACTCGGGCTGCTCCCAGCCGGGCTACGCGTGCATCCGCTACGCCACCGCGAGCAACCCGCTGGGCCCCTGGACCCATCGCGGCGTCGTGCTCGACCAGGTCACCTCGACCACCAACCACCCGGCGATCGTCGAGTTCAAGGGCCAGTGGTACATGGTCTACCACACCGCCGGCGCCCCCGGCGGCGGCAATTTCCGCCGCTCGGTCACGCTCGACAAGCTCTACTGGAACGCCGACGGCACCATGCGGAAGGTCGTGCAGACCACGGGTCCGGGAGGCGGCGGCCAGCCGCCCACCGGCACGAACCACGCGCTGACCGCCACCGCCTCCACCTCGTACGTCTCCCCGTGGGAGACGCTCGGCGCGATCAAGGACGGGGCGGTGCCCACGGGGTCGGCCGACCGCAGCCACGGGGCGTACGGCAACTGGGACCACCGGGGCACGGAGTGGATCGAGTACCAGTGGCCCACGGCCAGGAACATCAGCCGGGTGGCGACCTACTGGTTCGACGACGACCAGGGCATCGACCTGCCGGCGTCCTGCCAGGTGCAGTACTGGAACGGCGGCTCCTACGTGGACGTGCCCGGCCAGTCGTCCTGCGGCGTGGCCGGTGACACCTACAACGTCACCACCTTCAACCAGGTCTCCACGACCCGGTTGCGGCTGAAGATCACTTCCAGGTCCGGTTACTCGACCGGGGTCCTGGAGTGGATGGCACTCTAGGGCTCCCGCCGGGCGGGAGAGCCGGCCCCGCCTCTCCCGCGGCCGATCACGGCCTGACCGCCCGCCCACCCTCCGGCGCCGGTGCGCCGGGTTGCATCACCCACCCCCGCCCCTCCCGAGGGATGTGACACCATGCCGTTCCCCCCACATGCCTGGCGGCGGCTGACCGTCATCGTGACGGCGGCCCTTCTGACCGTCACCACGCTCGCCCCGAGCCGGCCGGCCGTCGCGGCCCAGACCATCGGGTTGCCGACGTTCGGCGGTCCCGCGATCCCGGCCCCTCCCGCCGCGTACACGCCCGGCGACATGATGCAGACGATCTACGACGCCGAGAGCTCCGGCACCGACTTCTGGATGGACCGCCTGCTGGCCAGGTCGGGTAACGACCCGGCGGGCACCTGGCTGATGAGCCGGGGGCGCGCCCTGTTCATGAAGACCCACACCCCGTCGGTGATCGGCTTCGGCGGGCAGGTGGCCTACTGGGAGAGCATCAGCAACGAGAACGCCTACTCGATCGCGATCTCCCCCGGCACCTTCACCGAGCAGGTGAACCGGAGATGGCAGGCGCCCAGCCACTGGAAGAGCGTCCACAGTAGCGGCAACGTCCAGGTGAACGTCACGAAGTTCATCACGGACAACAATGTCGCCGTCACCAACCTGTCGATCACCAACAGCGGTTCCAGCGCGCAGACGCTCACGCTGAAGGCGGCCTCGCCGTACACGAAGACCGCGGCCGGCGACGAGCTCACCGGCATCGTCGACGCGAAGAACAAGCTGACCACGCTCTTCCCTCGGCTGGCCGGTGACGGCTTCACGGTCAGCGGCACCGACCTGAGCCGGACGGTCACCGTGGCGGCGGGGGCGACCGTGACGACCAAGGTGGAGATGGGGTTCGTGACCGAGGAGATCCCCGCCTCGCTCGCCGACTACCGGGCCTACCGCGCCGCCACCCCCGCGGACGCGTTCGCCACCCACGTGCGGGCCTACAACCTGTGGTGGGTGAAGAACGTCCCCTACATCGACGTGCCCGAGGCGGCGATAAAGAAGAGCGTCTACTACCGCTGGTGGCTGATGCGCTTCAACTACCTCGACGCCGACATCCCCGGGCAGGACTACCAGTACCCGACCTCGGTGGAGGGGGCGCTCGGCTACAACAACGCCATCGCCCTGACCGTGCCGATGTTCGTCGACGACCTCAAATACCTGCGCGACCCGATGTACTCCTACGGGCCGTGGGTCTCGGCGGGCGAGGTATCGAAGAACGGTCGATACATGGACAACCCAGGTGATCCTGAGAACTGGTCAAACAGCTACACGCAGTACATCTCCGAGGCGGCCTGGCGCAGCTACCAGATCCACGGCGGGCAGCCGGCCATCGCGGGCAACCTGGCACGGTATGCCGAGCAGGACGTCAAGGGGCAGCTCGGGCACTACGACCACGACCACAACAACCTCATCGAGTACGACTGGGGCGCGCTGACCGGCAATGACGCCGACGCGGTGTCCTTCCACTGGCGCGGCGGCAACCTCGACCGCACCGAATCGGCCTACGTCTACAGCAACGCCCTCGCCTCGGCCGCCGCCTACGACACGATCGGCAACACGGCCAAGGCCGGCGAGATGCGCGCCATCGCCACGAACGTGAAGAACGCCGTCGTCAACGTGCTGTGGAACCCCGCCGCCCAGATGCTCCAGCACCGGCACGTCGCGACCAACGCGCTCGTGCCGTGGAAGGAGATCAACAACTTCTACCCGTACGCGGTGGGCCTGATGCCCAACACCGCGACCTACCGTCAGGCGCTACGGCTGCTCGACGACCCGGCCGAGTACCCGATCTTCCCGTTCTACACGGCGAACCAGAAGGACAAGGCGGCAGCGGCGGCGGCGGGCAACCCCGGCTCGAACAACTTCTCGCAGATCAACTCGACGGTGCAGTTCCGGCTGTTCTCCTCCGCGCTGCGCAACTACCCGAGCTCCTTCGTCACGGCCGACCACTACAAGAAGCTGCTCTACTGGAACGCCTGGGCGCAGTACGTGGGCGGCGACACCGCCTGGCCGGACTCCAACGAATACTGGGCCGACTGGAACGGGTCGGCCATCGGCTACCGGTCCTGGATCCACCACACGATCCTGGGCAGCAGCAACTGGACCGTCGTCGAGGACGTCGCCGGCCTCCGCCCGCGCGACGACAGCAAGGTCGAGCTGTCGCCGATCAACATCGGCTGGTCCCACTTCACCGTCAACAACCTGCGCTACCGCAACAGCGACCTGACCATCGTGTGGGACGACCCGGCCGACGGGATCGTCCGCTACCCGGGCGTCCCGCAGGGCTACTCCGTCTATGTCAACGGCACCCGGGCGGTGACCGTCAACTCGCTCGTCCCGCTGCTCTGGGACCCGGCCACCGGCACGGTGACCACGGCGGGGACGGTGCTCCACAACGTCGCCGTGCCGGGCGCGCAGGCACCCGCCCAGGTCGTGCAGACCGGCGCGCGGCTCGTCGACCTGTTCGGCAAGGCCGGTGTCAACCTGACCGCCGGGGCCGTCGACCTGGCGCAGGGGAGGACCGCCACGGCGTCCTTCACCGCCTCGGGCACCGGCACCGCGGGTGCCGTGGACGGCTTCACGATCAACGAACCGTTCTGGGGGGCCAAGGGGTCCGCGAACGCCCGGGACTGGTACGAGATCGACCTCGGATCGGCCCAGGCCTTCAACGACGTGCGTGTGCACTTCCGCAACGACCGTTCGGCCACCGGGTACGCCGAGCCGTCGATGTACGAGATCCAGTACCACGACGGCGGCGCCTGGGTCACCGTCGCGGGCCAGAGCAGGAGCCCGGCCACGCCGGTCGCCAACCACAACCGGGTGCGCTTCCCGTCGGTCACGGCGCAGCGGGTCCGGGTGCTCATGACCCACCAGACCGGGGTGAGGACCGGTCTCACGGAGGTCAAGGTCTTCAACACCCCGGGCAGCCCGCCCGCCTCCACCAACGCGGCGCCGTACGCGCTGGCCCGCAAGGACCCGGCGTACAACCAGCCCTCCCAGGTCAGGCTGATCGGCAAGGTCAAGGACGACGCCCTGCCGAACGGCACGCTGACCAGCGCCTGGTCGCTGGTGAACGGGCCGGGTACGGCGATCTTCACCGCGCCGGGCTCCACCACCACGCTGGCGTCGTTCACCGTGGCCGGCACCTACACGGTGCGCCTGACGGCCGGTGACGGCTCGTCGTCGACGACCTCGGACGTGACCGTCACGGTCAGCCAGGGCACGGGTGGCGGAGGTCCGGTGAACGTGGCGGGCACGGCCGCCCCGTCGGCGTCCCACACCTCCCCGTGGGAGTCGGTGGCCGCGCTCAACGACGGCTTCACCCCTTCGAGCTCCAACGACTCGGCGAACCCCCGGTGGGGCACCTGGCCGGAGACCGGCACGCAGTGGGCGGAGCTGACCTGGGCGCAGCCGCAGCGGCTCAACTCGGCGGAGGTGTACTTCTTCGACGACAACGGCGGGGTGCGCCTCCCCGCGTCGTGGAAGCTGCAGTACTGGAACGGCAGCGCGTACGCGGACATCCCCGGGACCTACCCCCGGGCGCTGAACGCCTTCAACAAGGTGACCTTCGCCGGCGTGACCACGACCCGGTTGCGGGCCTCGCTGGCCGGCGGATCGGGCTCCGTGGGAATCCTGGAGTGGCGGGCGTACGCGGAGAACCCGCAGTCGATCCGCCCGGTCCACAAGGCGACCCTGGCGGGGCAGATCCCCACCCTCCCCGGCACGGTCACGAAGATCTACAGTAACGGCTCGCGGGTGAACGCGCCGGTGAGCTGGGCACAGATCACCGCGGCCCAGGTGGCGAACGGCGGGTCCGGCTTCGACGTCGCGGGGATCGTGGAGGGCACCACCACCGCGGCCACGGCCACGGTGTGGGTGCGGCCGACCAACGCCGTCAGCGTCACCTTCCTTGAGCCGGAGACCGTCTTCACCCCGGCAGGCACGGCCCCGGCCCTTCCTCCGACGGTGACCGCCACCTTCAACGACGGCTCCAAGGACAACATCACCACCACCGTGACCTGGGCGTCCATTCCCGCCTCCCAGTACGCCCAGCCAGGCCTCTTCACGGTCACCGGCACGGTGCCGGGAACCTCGCTCACCGCGCAGGCGACCGTCACCGTCGGCGCGAGCGGGGGCGGTACGGCGGGCGGGGCCACCTCGGCCGCCCCACGGCGGTGACCGCGCCGCCGCCCGCGACCGGGGCTCCCGCCACGGCCGCGCGCGGCGGCCGTCCGAACCGCCCGGCCGGGCGCCTGCGCCGGTACCGTGGCCGTGGAGGAACTCCCGTCCCGTTCCGTTCGTCACTCCTCATACGACTTCTCCGAGGCTGAAAGGCATCTCTCCGTGCGTAGCTCGTTCTTCGGGAACCTGGACCAGGGCCAGTTCCCCGGCCATTTCGCTCTGCAGAACCCCAAGATGCTGCGGGTGCAGCTGAACGGAGAGGTGCTGGCGCGGCAGGGGTCGATGGTCGCCTTCCAGGGACAGATGGACTTCGACTACGAGGGATCCGGCGGGGTCGGGCGCTTCCTGAAGAAGATGGTCACCGGTGAGGGCGCGCCGCTGATGCGGGTGCGCGGGCAGGGCGCGCTCTTCGTGGCCAACAACGCCGACGACGTGCACCTGTTCTACCTGGAGAACGAGGCGATCACCGTCAACGGGACCAGCCTGCTGGCCTTCGACCCGCAGCTCACCTGGGACATCCAGCGGCTGCAGGGCGCCGGCATCGCCACCGGCGGCCTGTTCAACACCACCATCCACGGCACCGGCTGGGTGGCGGTCACCGCGCACGGCGCGCCGGTGCTGCTCGACACCTCCCACGCGCCGACCTTCGCCGACAGCCAGTCCGCGGTGTGCTGGAGCGCCGGGCTGCGCGTGGGCGTCAACCGCACCCTCAAGGCGGGGGCGCTCATCGGCCGGGGGAGCGGCGAGGCCGCGCAGCTCGCCTTCCAGGGCCAGGGCTTCGTCCTGGTCCAGGCGAGCGAGGGCCCGATCATCCCGCAGACCGGCGGCTGAACCGGCCGGTGCCCGCGGGCCGTACGGCGACCCCGCCCGGGGCCGCCGTACGGGATGACGAGGCGGGTCCGCCGCGCTCTTTCGGAGACCTGTCCACCGCATGGGCTGTGAGGCGGCCCGCGGTGGACGGGGAACCTCCCGTGTCTCCCCGGCCGGGGAGTTCATGACGAGCGGCCTTTTCCCGCCGGTGATCGGGTGGCGTGGCCCCGGAGGTCAGGCGGCCTGCCAGATCCTGCTGCGCAGGTCCATGCCGCGGATGACCTGGATACGCCAGGGTGTCAGGCGCAGGACGTGGAGCTTGGGGTCCGCCGGCGAGTGCCAGAAGTTGCCCAGGTTGTAGCCGGCTCCACGCGGGCTCGTCCTCTTGTACAGGTCCCACACGTGGCTCTTGGTCGGCAGGTCGTCGACCCACTCGGCGACCGTGTCGACGGCGACGGAGTCGTTGCCCTGGGTCCAGTAGGAGAAGTTGGTGTGAGGGTTGTTGGCGATGTGTGCCGCCTTGACGGGCGTCCTGTAGGTGGCGAGCCAGCCGAGCGGGGTGCCGTCGACGTTCTCCCAGATGGGGATCAGAACCCTGGTCCTGGGCCGATTCCTGGCGTCCACGGTGACCATCGTGGCGTAGACGATGGCGCCGACGAACGCGTTGAACTCGCTCTCGATCGCGGCGAAGGACTTCACTTTCACAGCCATGGTGTCTCCAGCTTCAGGCGTGCTGCTCGATCGGGGTCTTGCTACGGCGCAGCCCGGGGGCGATGACGAGAGCGCCGAGGGCGGCGGCGACGACGGGCACGATCAACGCGACGCGGAAGCCGTCGAGTACGCCCTGCGGTGAGACGTCGCCTCCGGTCGCGGTGAGGCTGACGGCGGTCACGGCCGCCAGTCCCAGTCCCGCGCCGAACTGGAAGGAGGTGTTCAGCAGCCCGCCGGCGAGCCCCTGCTCCTCCTCGGCGATCCCATCGGTGGCGGCGATGGTGAGCGGCCCGTAGACCAGTGCGAAGGCCGTCCCGAGCAGGATCATGGTGGGGAACATGGCCGCGTAGGTCCAGTCCAGGCCGATCGGCTGGAACAGCACGTAGGCCAGCAAGGCCAGCAGCAGCCCGCCGAAGATCACCCGCACGTTGCCGAAGCGGTTGACCAGCCAGGGGGTCAGCGTCGGGGCGAGGACGGCGTCGATGCCGATGGCCAGCAGGGCCAGGCCCGTCTGGAGCGGAGACCACCCGCGCAGCTGCTGCAGGTAGAGCACGGCGATGAACTGGAAGGCGAAGAACGAGCCGGAGAACAGGATCGCGCCCAGATTGGCGCGGACCAGCGCTCCCGAACGGAAGATGCCCAGCCGCACCAGGGGAGAACGCGACCGCCGCTCGATGGCCACGAAGGCGGCCAGCAGAGCCAGGCTCGCGGCCAGCAGCAGGAGCGTCTGCGCCCAGCCCACGTGAGCCGCCCTCTCGACGGCGAAGACGAGCAGCAGCACGGCGCCCGTGACGCTGATGGCGCCCGCGAAGTCGAAGCCCTGGGCGGGACGGTCGCTCCGCTCGTCCCTGGGCACCAGCGCGACGGCGGCGACGAGGATCGCCGCGGTCATCAGGACCGGGGCGAAGAACACCCATCGCCAGCTGATCGACGTCAGCAGGCCGCCGACGACGAGCCCGAGGGAGAACCCGGCGGCGGCCGTACCGGCATAGACGAGAAGCGCCTTGTTGCGCAGCTTGCCCTCGGGGAAGCTCGTGGTGATGATGGACAGGCCCGCGGGGGTGAGGAACGCCGCGGCTATGCCCTTGACCAGCCGGGACAGGATCAGGATCCAGCCTTCGCCGGCGAAGCCGCCCAGGCCGGAGAAGACGAGGAAGACCGCCAGCCAGAACAGGAACATGCGTCTGCGCCCGAGCAGGTCGGCGGCCCGGCCGCCCATGAGCATGAAGCCGCCGTAGCCGAGCACGTAGGCGCTGACCACCCACTGCAGCTCGCCGGTGGACATGGCCAGCTCCGCCTGGATCGACGGCAGGGCCACGCCCATCATCGAGACGTCCACGCCTTCCAGGAAGATGGCGCCGCACAGGACGAGCAACATGCCCCATGCTCGCCCGCTCATGCGGTCGGTCTGTTGAAACATCAGGCTTTCCATTCCGTTCTTCGTTGACGCGAATCCGGGCAGCACGGATCGGCCGCGCGGCATTCGTGCCGTGAGGGTCAGGGCAGGGCGAAGCTCAGCTCGGGGGATGCAGCCGAGCTGTCATGCACATGCGGTCCAGTGCGTTGCAGAGGGAGATCGTCATGATGAGGTTGCCGAGGTTGTAGGGCCCGAGCAGCCGCTCGGCCTCGCCGTACTCCTCATCGGACACACCTTCGGACTGCAACCAGGTCATGGATTCGGCCAAGGCCAGCGCGGCCCGTTCGGTCGCGGAGAACAACCGGGAGTCACGCCAGCCCGCCAGTTGGTGGAGCCGCTCCTGGGTGTCACCCAGGCGGAGGAGCTCCTTGGAGCGCCCGCCGAGGAAGTACGCGCACCCGTTGATCTGGGAGATGCGGATCCTCACCAGCTCCCGCAACCGGTCATCGATCAGCGCTTCCTGCTGCAACACGTCGTCGAGCTCGATAATGATCTTGACAGCCTGTGGCGATACCGCGCTCAGAGCGATTCGCTCGTGATACATCGAGCCCTCCTCTGATTCCTGTTGGCTGGTCAAGCATCGATCACGCCGTGACCTCGAACAACAGCGAAATGCTCACCTATCGGTAAGGTGGCTTTACCGATCGGAGGGCGTGTGAGATGGACTGGCAGGAAATCGAGGCCTTCCTGACGCTGGCCGAGGAGTTGCACTTCGGTCGCACCGCGGAACGGCTGCACGTGTCACGGGCGCGGGTAAGCCAAATGATCAAAGTCCTGGAACGGCGCGTCGGCGGCCCGCTGTTCGATCGCACCAGCCGCCGGGTGACGCTGACGCCCGTCGGGCAGCAGCTCCGCGAGGACCTGACACCCCATCACCGCGGTATTCACCAGGCGCTCGCCAAAGCCGCCGACGCCGCGCGCGGCGTCGGCGGCGTCCTGCGCGTGGGGTTCTCCAGCCCGCTGGCCAGCGAGATGGTGATGAAGATCGTGAATGCCTTCCGTGTTCGCCATCCCGACTGCGAGGTTCAGATCCGCGAGGTCCACCTGTCGGACCCCTTCGGGCCTCTGCGCCGCGGTGAGCTGGACATCCAGCTCACCGAGTTCCCCGTCGACGAGCCCGACCTGACCGCGGGACCGGTCCTGATCACCGACCCCAAAGTCCTCGCCGTATCCAGTCGCCACCGTCTGGCTCACCGCGAGACGGTCAGCGTGGAGGACCTCGCCGACGAGCTCGTCCTGTTCATCTCCGGAATGCCGGACTATTTCGTGGATCAGTTGACCCCGCCCCACACCCCGAGCGGCAAGCCCATCCGCCGCTCACTCACCACCCGGTACTGGCAGGAACTCCTCACGCTCGTCGGCGCTGGCCAGGGGGTCACCGTGGCCGTAGCCCAGGGGGCGCGCTACTACCCCCGCCCCGACCTGGCCTACATCCCCATCGAAGACGCCCCACCGCTGGAATACGGACTTCTCTGGCGTACGGCGGATGCCACCGTCAGGCGCGGAGCCTTCACGCAGACGGCACTCGGCTTCGTCTCCGGACCGGCCGCACCGCGCCGGCGGGGGCAGTCGCGGTGACCGGGGCGTCCGGCTCGACGGTGAGAGGGGGCGCCGGCGCCTCGGCCTCCCCGCGGTCCCGGGTCAGCCCTCGACGTCCCCGGGTCAGCCCTCGACGTCGGTCTGCCCGTGCGGGGCGCCGACGGGCTTGGACTCCGGTGACCCGCGCTGGCGAAGGTAGACGGAGAACACGACCATCGACAGCACGGCGAGGAACTCCGACTGCCAGTTCTGCAGGGTGCGGTCCCAGAAGTCGCCCGAGGTGACGTAGCCGCCCCAGCTCACGGGGTCCTGCAACCGGGCGAGCTGCTGCTCGTTGTAGCGGGCCGTGCCGGCCACCGACTGGCCCAGCCACGACAGCACGAAGATCACACCCATCAGCACGCCGAGGGAGTTGCCGTACAGCGTCTGCCGCAGCCCGGTCGCCCTGGCCCACTTGGGGCTGCCGGGCGTGGCGTGCCGCCCGGTCTTCTGCTCGGCGTCGCTCTCCCCGCCCTCCTCGCCGGGCTTCTTCGACTCCGGTGAGCCCCGTTGCACCAGCCAGACCGTGGCGAGGATGAACAGCAGGAACTGCAGGTACTCCGACTGCCAGTTCTCCGCGACGTCGACGGCGAAGTCGGAGGAGGTGACGTACCGCGCCCAGGAGATCGGCGCCCCGCCCTCGCTGAGCCGCTGGTCGTTGGCCGCGGCGTTGCCGGCGAAGGACTGGCCGACCAGCGCCAGCACGAAGGCGACGAGGAAGAACAGGCTGAGGGAGTTCTCCTTGACGAAACGTTTCAAGAGTGCCCCCTAACGGCGCAGCAGGCCGATGGCGAAGACGTAGATCAGGCCGATCGCGACGATGGCGACGGTCGTGACGAACATGACGCGCATGTCAGGCCTCCACTTCGCATCTGTACGGCAGGTCGCCGCGTGACCGGCAGCCGGCGCCGCGCACCAGCCAGCCCTGCGGGAACCTGTGGAGGAAGACGGTGTCCCGCGTGAGCCGGACCTGGGCCTCGTCGCCCCAGACCTCGGCGTCGCGCACCTGGCCGCCGGGCAGGTCGAGGTCGAGGACGGTCTCGGCGCACGTCTGACCCCCCGTCCGCAGGCTCTCGGCCGCCTCCGGCGTCAGCAGCGAGCACGCCTGTCCGCCATGGCGGTCGTGCACCGCCGTGTAGAACCGCGTCACCGCCTGCTCGGCGGGCCCCCTGTCCGAGGACGCGCAACCGGTCAGTCCGATCGCCAGCGCTCCCAGAACCACCAGCACGGTCCGAGTCTTCATCGACATCCTCTTCCCCCCCTCGCCACAGAATTCACCCGGCCGGGGGCACGGTCGCCGGGGACGGGGTGGGAGGAGCCCCGCCGGCGGGCCGCCGGGCCGCGCCGGTGGGACAGCCGGCGGCTGAGGCGCCTCAGCCTCCGGCGCTCTGGGCGAGCACGCGATCCCAGTCGGACAGGAAACGCCCGAGGCCGTAGCGCGAGAGCGCGGCGGCGCGTGCGGCCTTCCCGGACTGCCGGGCCCGGGCCGGGTCGTCGACGAAGGTCCGCAGCGCGGCGGTGAGGGTGGCGAGGCGGGTCGAGATCACCCCCGCCTCCGGCGGCACCGCCTCGACGGCCTCGGTGGTGGCGAGCGCCACGACGGGCATGCCCAGCAGCATGGCCTCGATCAGGGAGGGCCCGAGCGAGGTCCACCGATAGGGGTGCAGGTAGACGCGCCGCCGGGCGAGCTCGGCGTGCATCGCCCGCTGGGGCAGGTCCTCGAAGGTCCCGAACGGGAAACGGAGCCGGTGCGGCAGGCCGGTGACCTTCATGCCGAAGACGTCGAGCGGGGCGGCGGAGCCGAACCTCGGCAGCAGGTCGGTTCCGGCGACCCGCTCGCGCCGGATCGGCTCGTCGACCACGACGCCGGCCCTGGGGAGCTCGCCCGTGTAGCGGTGGCCGGGGTCGACGACGCCGTGCTCGACCACCTGGGTGGGCGCCCTGCCGGAGTCCCAGAACAGGTCGTTGAAGTGGGTCACGTGGATCAGCGGGATGTCGCCGCGTCCGGCCATCGGGTGCCGGGTACCGGGGGCGTTCCCGGCCGGGGCGTCGTGCTCGACGTAGACGGCGGGCACGTCCCGGCCGGGGTGGCGGCCCAGCCAGCGCCGGACGAGATCCAGCTCCTGGGGGCGCTGCAGGACGACCAGGTCGACGTCCTCGCCACGGAGCCGGTTCCACGGCACCTCGCGCACGGTGGCGGGCCAGGAGTGGGTCCGGGCCCGGCCGCGTCCGTCGGGGCCCCGGCCGGGGACGAGGGGCACGAGGTAGTCGTGGGCGCCGTGGACGAACGCCGTCGTCCAGGCCCCGTGCACATGCCAGAGCAGGATTCTCATGAGCGGGCTCCCGGGGCGGGCTCCACCCGGCCGGGATCTGAGCGGGCTCCCGGGGCGGGCTCCACCCGGCCGGGATCGCGGTCGCGGGGGACGTTCACGATCGGCGTGCCGTCGCGGTCGAAAAGGACGGCGGCTGGATGTTCGCGGCTCGGCACGGGCGTCTCCGGGGTGTTTCTCGTCAACGGGCTGGGCGCTCGGCGGATGGGAGGGACAACCCCCGAAAAAACTACAGAGAGTGATATCTGACGATATGCAGGTCTCTTACCTGGACTTTTCCCCACGTCCTCGTTTGAGAACCGCTCCGTTCGGTAGTTAAGCAGTTACACACCGGAGGCGAATCCATGAGGTTTCTCGGGATAAACGCGATCTTCCATGACCCGGCGGCGGCGCTCGTGGTCGATCGGGCAGGGCGGCGGCCGTGGCGACAGCGGCGTGGGCGGTCCGCACCGCCGAGCCCGCCTGGGCCCGCATCGCTCCGGTACCGCGTACGGCAGAGGAGATCGGGCGGATGGTGATCACGAGCGCGGTCGGTCCACCGGTGGCCTGTGCGCGGCGCCTCCGCGGCGAACCGCGGGTCCGGAGATGATCGGCACCGTCCTCGTCGCCCGGCCGGACAGCGCGGGCGGCGTCCTGCTGGCCGGGCCCGCCGTCCGCGCGGTCGCCGCGGGAGCCAGGGAGGTCGTGCTGCTGGCCGGGCCGCACGGCCGGGCGGCCGCCGAGCTGCTGCCCGGCGTGTCCAGGGTGGTGGAGTGGCGGACGCCGTGGATCGACCCCAACCCGCCGCCCATGACCGGCCCGCACGCCCTGCGGCTGCTGCGGACCGTTCAGGAGGTGGCGCCCGAACTGGCGCTGATCCTCACCTCCTTCCACCAGTCGCCGCTGCCGCTGGCCCTGCTGCTGAGACTGGCAGGGACGCCGAAGACCGCCGCCATCTGCGCCGACTACCCCGGCTCGCTGCTCGACGTGTGCCACGTCGTCGACGAGGAGCCGGACGTGCCGGAGGCCGAGCGCATGCTCGGGCTGGCCAGGGCCGCGGGGTTCGAGCTGCCGCCCGGCGACGCGGGAGCGCTCGCCGTACGGCGCCCGCTGCCCGAGGTCGGGCACCTGACAGGGCCGCCCGGCTACGTGGTCGTGCACCCCGGGGTCTCCGCCCCGGTCAGGGCGTGGCCCGCGGAGAGCTGGACGAGGGCGGTCCACGACCTCGTCCGCGCGGGCTGGCGGGTCGTGGTGACCGGCGGTCCGGGCGAGCGCGCGCTCACCGCACGGGTGGCCGGCGCGCGACGGTCCGGCCTCTCCGGCCGGCCCGCCGTACCGGACGGGTGGGCGGGCAGGGCGCCCGTCCTGGGCCCCGCGCAGGAGACGCGCCTCCCGCACGGGGCCGTCCAGGAGGCGTGCTCCGCGCCGGGGCCGGGGCCGGAGACGGGAGACGGGCCCGCCTGGGAATCCGTCACGGACCTGGGCGGGAGGACGACTTTCGCCGAACTGGCGGCGGTGCTCGCCGGGGCGAGCGTGGTGGTCGCGGCCAACACCGGTCCCGCCCATCTCGCGGCGGCGGTCGGCACACCTGTGGTCAGCCTCTTCGCCCCCGTGGTCCCGGCCGCCCGCTGGGCGCCGTACGGCGTGCCGAGCGTGGTGCTGGGCGACCAGAACGCCGCCTGCCGGGGCAGCCGGGCCAGGTTGTGCCCGATCGCCGGCCATCCCTGCCTGTCGTCCGTGCCGAGCGCCGACGTCGTCGAGGCCGTCAACCGCCTGGCGTTCGCGAAGGAGGCCGTCCCTTGAGGATCGCCCTGATACCGGAGCACACGAGTCCCCTCGCGGCGGCCGACGGCGTCGACGCGGACGGCCGGTCGCCGGCCGCCGACGTCAACCCGCCCGAGGACGTGGCCGCGACCGTCGTGCCCGCCCCCGGCCGGCCGGTGGGCTGTGAGCACAGGGAGATGGTCGCCTGCCCTGCCACGGAGACGTCATGGCCGTGACGAGCCGGAACCCGGCGTGACCGCCGGCGGGCGGACGGCGGCCGGGGGGCCGCCGGTCATGGTGGTGCTGCGCGGGCTCGGCCTCGGTGACCTGCTCACCGCGGTCCCGGCGCTGCGGGCGCTGCGCCGCGCCCATCCCGGCCACCGGATCGTGCTGGCCGCGCCGGCCTCGCTGGCGGCCCTGGTGCCGCTGATCGGCGCGGTGGACGAGCTGCTCGACGTGTCGGGGCCGGGACCGGTCCCGCTCGGCGCGGCCCCCGACCTCGCGGTCAACCTGCACGGCAGGGGGCCGCAGAGCCTCGCCGCGCTGCGCCGTACCGGCCCGGGACGGCTGATCACCCATGCTCATCCCGACTTCCCGGAGGTGCGGGGGCCGTCCTGGCGGGGGGACGCGCACGAGGTCCGGCGCTGGTGCGACCTGCTCGGCTGGTACGGCATCGCGGCCGATCCGGGTGATCTTGAGCTGGAGGTCCCCCCGGGATGGGTGACGCCGCTCGTCGCCCGCTCGTGGGCGACCGGCCCGGCGCCGGAGCCCGCCTCCTCATGGGAGCCCGCGCCGGTTGCCGTCGACTCCGGGGCGGCCGGCTCGGAACCGGGGTCCGTCTCCTCGCGGGAGCCTGAGCCGGTTGCCGTCGACTCCGGGGCGCCCGGTCCGGGGCCGGAGGTCTCCCCGTCCGGGTGGCCCGTGCCGGCCACGGGTCCGGCGCCGTGTGGTTCCCCGTCCGAGATGTCCGTTCCGGTCGAGGGCCGGGCCCCGGCCGGTCGCGGGGCGGCCCGCCGGGGGCCGAGGGTTCCCCGGTCCGGGCGGCCCGCGTCGGTCATCCTCCATCCGGGTGCCGCCGCCCCGGCCAGGCGCTGGCCGCCGGAGCGGTTCGCGCTGGTGGCCGTCGCGCTGCGGCAGGCCGGTCATGAGGTGGTGATCACGGGGAACGCCGGGGAGCGGGCGCTCGCCGAGCAGGTGGCCTCCCTCGCCTGCCTGCCGGAGGCGTGCGTGCTCGCCGGGCGCACCGGCCTGCGCGACCTGGTCGCCCTGGTGGCCCGGGCCCGGCTGGTCGTCTGCGGCGACACCGGCGTGGCCCATCTCGCGAGCGCGCTCGCCACCCCCTCGGTGGTGCTGTTCGGGCCGGTCTCGCCCGCTCTGTGGGGACCGCCCCACGGACCGCACGTGGCCCTGTGGGCGGGGCGCTCCGGCGACCCCCACGGGGACCTGCCCGATGAGGGGCTGCTGGAGATCGGCGTCCTGGAGGTCCTCGACGCCGCCGTCAATCTGCTGGAGGTAGGCGTCCGATGAGCACGCGACGGGTGGTGGTGACCGGCGGAGCCGGCTTCCTGGGGTCGTACCTGTGTGAACGCCTCCTCGCCGAGGGAGCGGGGGTGGTCTGCATGGACAACTTCCTGACCGGTTCCCCCCGCAACGTCGAGCATCTGATCGGCCGGGCCGCGTTCCGGCTGGTCGAGTGCGACCTCACCGGCTTCGTCCACGTGCCCGGTGACGTGGACCTGGTGCTCCACTTCGCCTCGGCGGCCTCGCCCACCGACTACCTGCGCCATCCGATAGAGACGCTCAAGGTGGGCAGCCTCGGCACGCTGCACGCGCTCGGGCTCGCCAGGGAGAAGGACGCCCGGTTCGTCCTGGCCTCCACCAGTGAGGTGTACGGCGACCCGCTGGAGCACCCGCAGCGGGAGAGCTACCGGGGCAACGTCAACCCGGTGGGACCGCGGAGCGTGTACGACGAGGCCAAGCGTTTCGCCGAGTCGCTGACCACGGCCTACCGCAACTCCCACCGGGCCGACACCGCGATCGTGCGGATCTTCAACACCTACGGGCCGAGGATGCGGCCCCACGACGGCCGGGCCATCCCTACCTTCATCCGTCAGGCCCTGTACGGCGAGCCGATCACCGTGACCGGTGACGGCGGGCAGACCCGCTCCATCTGCTACGTGGACGACACGATCGAGGGGATCTTTGCCCTGGCCGACAGCGGGTTCGAGGGACCGGTCAACATCGGCAACCCGGCGGAGCTGACCATGCTCGCCCTCGCGGAGACGATCCGCGAGCTGACCGGCTCGGACTCGCCGATCCACTTCATCGACCGTCCCGCCGAGGACCCGGAGATCCGCTGCCCCGACACCTCGCTGGCCGCCTCCCGCCTGGGGTGGACGCCGAAGGTGGACATCGTCGACGGGCTGAGCCGTACCATCTCCTGGTTCGCCGCAGAGCTCCAGGGCCACCGTGAAAGTGCCGAATCGAGCAGGTGAACCGGGGTCCGGAGCCTCTCCGATCCGCCGCACCGAGATCCCGTGAACGCCGGTTCCGTGGTGCCGGCTGCGGTACGAGGGCCGGAAGCGACGCCGTGGCGCGTTTCCCGAAGCGGACGGCGCCGGGATTCCTCCGGTTGGTAAATCGAGCCGCGAAGGCGGAACAATCGGCTCCGACGTCCCGGCAGACCGGGATGTCCGGACGGACCGATGAGGAGAGAACGTGCCGGCCACATGCCCCCGGCCACCGCGCGCCGACGCGCGACACGACCGCGACCGGCTGCCCGACGGCCTGCGCCACCGCGCCCCCGCCACGCCGGAGGCGCCGGCCGCGCGGGCGCGCGACGCCTTCCCCGCGAGCCGCGAAGGCGACCGGTGAGCCTGACGGTGCACGGTCACAGGGCGCGTGACCTGGGAATCGTGATCGGCGAGCACGCGCCGGGCGAGCACAACGCCATCACCGACGTGCCCGGCGTACGTGTCGGGCACTGCACCGTCCTGCGGGAGCCCGCCATCCGCACCGGCGTGACCGCGATCGTCCCCGACGGCGTCGGCCCGCACGCGCCGTTGCCGGCGGGCATGTTCGTCGGCAACGGGCACGGCAAGCTGGTCGGCGCCACCCAGCTGGCCGAGCTCGGGCTGATCGAGGCGCCCGTCGTGCTCACCGCGACGTTGTCGGCGTTCCGGGCGGCCGACGCGGTGGTGAGCTGGATGCTGGCGCGGCCGGACTGCGCGGACGTGCGGACCTTCAACCCGGTCGTGGGGGAGTGCAACGACGGCTACCTGTCGGACATCCGTGCCCGTCCGCTCGGTGAGGCGGAGGTGCTGGCGGCCATCGACGGCGCGGCGCCGGGGCCGGTGACGGAGGGATGCGTCGGAGCGGGAACCGGCACCGGCGCCCTGGGGTTCAAGGCGGGCGTCGGCACGGCCTCCCGGGTGCTCGGCCTGGCGGACGGGCCGTTCACCCTCGGCGCGCTGGTGCAGGCGAACTTCGGCGGCACGCTGCGCGTCCTCGGCTCCACGGTCACACCGGCCTCCCTGGGGCTGGCCGAGCCCCCCACCCCGGACGTGGGATCGTGCATGGTCGTCGTCGCGACCGACGCGCCCCTCGACGCCCGCCAGCTCACCCGCCTGGCACGGCGCGCGGTGTTCGCGCTGGGACGGGTCGGCGCCTCCTACAGCCACGGCAGCGGGGACTACGGCATCGCCTTCTCGGTCCGGACGGACGGCGCGCCGCCCCCGGACGCGACGTTGAGCCCGCTGTTCGAGGCGGCGCTCGACGCCGTCGAGGAGGCCGTCCTGAACTCGCTGTTCACCGCGACGACCACGACGGGCGTGGACGGGCGCACCCTGCACGCGATACCGCTTCCCCGGCTCATGAAACTCCTGCGCCGGAGCGGGTCTCCTCTTCCGGGAGACTGAGGGCCGTGCCCTCCGGGGCCGGACGCCCCTCCGGCGGACGCCGTCCCGCCCGGACGCCGTCCCGCCCGGAGGCCGGGGCATCCGGCCTCCCGGTGACGAGGCCGCTCTAGGCCGGTGGCGAGGCCGCTCTAGGCGGGGGAGCGGCCGAGCATGGCGAGGATCCGGCTGAAGCGGTCCGCGTCCTCGGGGATGACCAGGCTGGGCTGGAACGCGGCGCCGGGCACGCGGCGTCGCCCGTCGTCCGGGACGGCCCGGGCGATCGGCCAGGCGGCCTCCACCAGCTCCGGCTCCGCCGTGAACTCGACGCCGAGCGACTGGGCGACGTCCCAGCCGTGCACCAGGTAGTCGATGAAGTGAAAGCCGATGGCCTGCGCCGCGGGGAACGTCAGGTCCCTGCCGAACTCGGGCAGCGCGAACTCGCGATCCAGCACGCCGTCCTGCGCGAACGCCGTCATCACGCGTTCGGCGGCTCCGGCGTAGGCCGAGAAGGCGTCGTCGCCCGGCGGCTCCACCCGCCACACCGCCAGATCGGCTCCGGCTCCCTCCGCCGCGGCGGCGAAACCGTGGTGCTGGGCGGTCATGTGGGCGAGCAGGTCGGCCAGCGTCCAGCCGGCGCACGGCGTGGGCCGGCCGAGGTCCTCGGCCGCCGCCTTGGCGACCAGGTCCACGCTCGCGCGCACCGCACGCCTGTCCAGTTCCCGAATGTCCATGAACGACCTCTCGAATTGATAAGCTCGCGCATATCATCTACGTATGTATATCATCTGTCAATGCGTATAGGGTGATGCCGTGACCGATCGTCCCGACCTCGCCGCGATGATCAGCCCGCTGAGCCGGGCGCTCATCGACGCCGAGCTGCCCGTGCTGCACGAGCACGGCCTGTCGATGTGGGCCTACTCGGTCCTGCTCGCGCTGGACGAACGGCCGTTGCGGACCCAGGCCGCGCTCGCGGAGGCCATCGGCGCGGACAAGACCCGCATCATCGGATTCCTCGACGACCTTCAGCGGAAAGGTCTCATCGAGCGGACCCCCGACCCCGCCGACCGGCGCGCCCGCGTCCTGTCGTTGACCGCCGAGGGCCGCCGCGTACGCGACTCCGCGCAGGCGGGCATCCGGCGCAAGGAAGAACGCCTGCTGGCGCGCCTCTCCCCCGAGGACCGGCGCGGTTTCCTGCGCGCCCTACGGGCGCTCGCCGCCCTGCCCCCCGAAGAGATCGCCGGCGCCTGACCTCGGCGAGGAGTACGCCCTGGTCGAGCCGGTGGAGCGGTTCGATGTCCCGGCGGTCAGATCAACGGATGTGGTGTACGGGTTCCGCCGGTAACGGACGACGGTAAGGGCCCCCGTTCGCCTCCACTCCGCTCCGGAGGCGTCCATTCATGCGGAGCCGTACCGGCTCGCCGCGGAAGCGGCGCGACACCGTGACCGCGTGCCGGAACGGGTCAAGGCCCGGCCGGAGAGCCACGGACCCGCGGCGAGCTCTTCAGGAGGGGGCTACTCGGAGCGCCAGACGACCTCGCCGTCCATCCGGGCGTCGGTCGGCACGAGGCCGAGGCGGCGGGCCAGGGCCGAGGAGGCGGTGTGGTCGGGGTGGATCGTCGCGACGATGTCGGTGACGCCGTGCTCCCTGAGCCAGGAGAGGAGGGCGAGCGCGGCCTCGCCGGCGATCCCCCTGCCCTGCCAGGGGGTGCCGACGACCCAGGCCATGGACGCCCGGCCGGCGGCCACGGTGGCCTGGACGTAGCCGACCAGGCGATCCGGACCCTCCAGGCGGATCACCCAGTTGAGCCAGGCGTCGTCACCGCCGGGCGGCGGCCCGGCGACCATGCGGGTGTAGCGGTTGCGCAACTGCTCGGCGGTCGCGGGGGAGCCGCCGATGAAGGTGTGGAGGGCCGGGTCGGAGAGTGCCTCGGCCATCTCGGCGGCGTGCTCCACCGCCAGCGGTTCGAGCGTGAGCCGAGGGGTCCAGATCGGTCCGGTGTCCATCGTCATAGCGTCCCATGGTCGGCTGCCACAGTGAGGGTGTCCCATATCGGCTTTTATGGTCAAGATGCCCCGTGGTCGGCCTCCGTGGTCACGGCGTCTCGTGGTCGGCTGCCACAGTGAGGGCGTCCCATGGTCGGCTTCTACGGTCACGGCGTCCCGTGACCGGTTTCCACGCCCATGACGTCCCGTGGTCAGTCGCGGGTGACGGCCTGGTCGACGGTGCCGGGGGCCAGGGCGTGTTCGATGACCATCACGGCCGCGCCGATCACCCCCGCCCGGTCGCTGAGCTCGCTGGCGGTGATCGTCAGGTGCTGGGTGGCGAGGGGCAGCGAGCGGCTGTAGATGACCTCGCGGAGGCCGGCGAGTATCTGCTCGCCGGCCTCGGCGATGTCGCCGCCGACCACGATCACCGAGGGGTTGAAGAAGTTGACGATCGAGGCGAGGACGTCGCCGATCTCGCGGCCCGCCTGGCGGATGAGCTGGACGGCCTGGGTGTTGCCGCCGCGCACCAGGCGGACCACGTCGCGGCTGTCGGCGGCCTCCACTCCGTCGGCGGACAGGCGGGCGGACATGGCCGCGCCGCTGGCGACGGCCTCCAGGCAGCCGAGGTTGCCGCAGCGGCAGACGATGTCGGTGGCCGAGGCCACCTGGATGTGGCCGATGTCGCCGGCCGCGCCCTGGGCGCCCCGGTGCAGGTGGCGGTCACTGATGATGCCGCAGCCGATGCCGGTGCCGATCTTGACGAAGATGAGGTGGTCGGCCTCGGGGCGGGCGGCCCAGTGCTCGCCCAGCGCCATGATGTTGACGTCGTTGTCGACGAGCACGGGTGCGCCGAAGCGCTCGCCGAGCCACTCGGGGACGGGGAAACCGTCCCAGCCCGGCATTATCGGCGGATTGACCGGCCGTCCCGAGCTGTGCTCGACCGGGCCGGGCAGGCCGACGCCGATGCCGCAGATCTGGTCCCGGGTGTGGCCGGTCTCGGCGAGCATCTCCTCGAAGGTGTGCTGGAGCCAGGTGAGCGTCTCGACGGGGCCGCGGTCTATCGGCACCTCGTCCGCGCGCTCGGCGAGCACCTCGGTGCCCAGATCGGTGATCGCCACCCGGGCGTGGGTGGCCCCGAGGTCGGCGGCGAGGGCGATGCGGGCGCCGCGGTTGAAGGTGAAGGCGACGGCGGGACGGCCTCCCGAGGAGATGGCCTCCTCGGTCGGGACGATCCACTGCTGGCTGAGCAGCGCGTCGAGCCGCTGCCCGAGGGTGGACCGTGCCAGTCCGGTCAGTTGCACCAACTCGGCCCGGGTCCGGGCCTGACCATCGCGCAGGATCTTCAGAAGCGCCCCCGCGCCGGCGATTGAACCGTTCGCTTCGCTCAGCATGCGCACAGTCAACACTCCTCGTTTCCACCACGTCAAAGCGACTTACGCTCATTCATCGCTTCATTATGACTAAAGATTGCGATCTTTTGCCTGATCATCGCCATAAACGCCTCATCGGCACCTGGAAACGTGGCGGGAGCCGGAGCGTCGCCGGCGGATCGGATCCGAGTAGGCGTCGCCGGAACAGGGGATCCGGCGGCGGCCGTACGGCAGGCCGGGTGAGCTGGTCGCGCACGTGCAGGGCCTGACCAGGCCCCTGCGCGGTCCGGATTCTTCGCCGACCTCGCGCGGACGACCCTGCGCGGGCGACAACCGGCCCGGATCCGATGGGCGGATCCCCGTGACGTGCGGGCCTGCGCGCCGAGCGCGCGGGTCCGTCTGCGGATGCGCCGGCCTTCAGGAGAAACCCTCCTTGAGGTCCGATCAATATCCTGCTTTGGCGGGTAAGGCTTGTCGAACGGGCTCCATGTCGGTTGAATGATCGGACCAATCGCCCGGGGGAGAGCCATGATCGACGCGCATCACCATGTCTGGGACCTGTCCGTGCGGGACCAGGACTGGATCACCGGTCCCGAGCTGGCTCCGCTGCGGCGGAACTTCGGCGTCGAGGACCTGCCGGCGGCCGCCTCCGGGGTGACGGCCACGGTGCTCGTGCAGACGATCACCGTGCCGGAGGAGACGCCGGAGTTCCTGGCCCTGGCCGAGGCGCACGACCTGATCGCGGCGGTGGTCGGCTGGACCGACCTGACCGCCCCCTCGGCGGCCGACGACCTCGACGCGCTGCGGGCCGTGCCGGGCGGCCGCTACCTGCGCGGCATCCGGCACCAGGTGCAGGGCGAGGCCGACCCGCGCTGGCTCTGCCGGGAGGACGTGCGGCGCGGCCTCGCGGCGGTCGGGCGGGCCGGGCTCGTCTACGAGCTGCTCACTCTCCCGCACCAGCTCCCCGCCGCGATCGAGACCGCGGCCGCGCTGCCCGATCTCGCCTTCGTGCTCGACCACTGCTCCAAGCCGCCGGTCGCCTCGGGGGTGCTGGAGCCGTGGGCCACGCTGGTCCGCGAGCTGGCCGCCCGTCCGAACGTCACGTGCAAGCTGTCCGGCCTCCTCACCGAGGCGGACTGGGACGGCTGGACGGCCGGGGACCTGCGGCCCTACGTCGACGTGGTGCTGGAGGCCTTCGGGCCGGAGCGGGTCATGTTCGGCTCCGACTGGCCGGTCTGCCTGCTCGCCGCGCCATACGAGAGCGTGCTGGAGACCACCCGCTCGCTCACCGCGCACCTGTCGGAGGCCGAGCGCGAGGAGGTGTTCGGCGGGGTGGCCGCCCGCGTCTACGGCATCGCCTGAGCCACCCGCGCGGTCCGGGCCCGCCGGCGTGTACGGGGTGCCACCCGGCCTGCCCGGTGTGTACGGCCCTGCCCGGCCGGCCGTTCAGCGTCCGGGACCCTCCTGGAGGCGCCGGCGGACCGGGGCGTAGTGGGCCTCGATGGCCCGGGTGAACGCGGTGACGTCTCCGGCGGAGACCGCCGCGACGATCGCGTGGTGCGCCTCGACGGTCTCCCGCACCGACTCGGGGCTGGTGTCCAGCGTGTGGGCGACGATGGCGTGGACGTCCCAGAACGCGGCGGTGAGCTGGGTGATCAGCTCGTTGCCCAGCGGCTCCATGAGCAGCAGGTGGAACTCGCGGTCCTGATCGATGAAGGACTCGCCGCGGGCCGCGCGCTCGGCCATCTGGTCGGCGAGGTCGAGCAGCTCGCCGTGGATGCCGTCGTCGAAGGCGGCGAGGATGGGACCGGCGAGCCCCTGCTCTATCGTCTGGCGGACCTGGACCAGCTCGGAGAGCACCCGGAAGTCGTCGGACCGGCTGAGCAGCCCCCGGAAGGTCAGGCTCTCGACGAGCGCGGCGAGTGACAGCCGTCCGACGTAGGTGCCGTGCCCGTGGCGCACCTCGACGATGTCGAGGGCGGTGAGGGTCTTGATCGCCTCGCGGACGCTGGAGCGGCTGGCTCCCACGGCGGCGCACAGCTCCGCCTCGGTGGGCAGGGGATCGCCGGGTCCCAGGCGGTTCTGCAAGATGTACTGCTTGATGCGCTCCGCCACCTCATGCTGGCGCAACATCACGCCGCGTGACCCTCGCGAGATGGACTCGATCTCGACCAACCTCTTGCCCTTTCTTGGTGGGGCCGTCTACATTCCAACCTTATCGGCATCAGACATCAGACGTCATATGATTGCCGAAAACACCCCCCGGTCTCTGTAACGGCCCTGATCAAAGGAGTGGACGACGTGCCCCACCTCTCCGCCGCACCCATGAACCGTCGCGGTTTCCTGCAGTTCGTCGGGGCCGTGAGCGCCGCCACCGCCTTCACCGGCTCGCTGGCCGCCTGCTCCGGTCCGGAGTCCACCACGGGCCCCGCGCCGGCGGCCGCGGCGGACACGATCGAGGCGGGCATCTCCTACGCCCTGTCGACCGGCTTCGATCCGATGACCTCCTCCGGCGCGACGCCGGTCGCCGCCAACATGCACGTCTTCGAGGCGCTGTTCGACCTCGACCCGGTGACCCGCGAGTCCTACGCCGCGCTGGCCGCGCGCGACCTGGAGAAGGTGGACGACACGACCTACAAGGTCGCGCTCCGCGACGGCGCGACCTTCCATGACGGCTCCGCCGTGACGGCCGGCGACGTGGCCTTCAGCTTCCAGCGCGTGATGGACCCGGCCAACGCCTCGCTCATGGTGCAGTTCATCCCGTTCGTCGAGAGCGTCACCGCCGCCGACGCCAAGACCGTCGAGATCAAGCTCAAGTACGCCTTCCCGCTGCTCAAGGAGCGGCTCGCGGTCGTCAAGATCGTGCCCAAGGCCCTCGTCGAGAAGGACAAGACCGCCTTCGACGCCAAGCCCGTCGGTTCCGGCCCCTACAGGCTGGTCGAGGCGACCAAGGAAGACAAGATCGTCTTCGAGCGGTGGGACAAGTACAACGGCACCCGCCCGGCCAAGGTCAAGAACATGGTCTGGCGGCTGCTGTCCGACTCCTCGGCCCGCGTCACCGCGCTGGAGTCGGGCCGGGTGGCGGCGATCGAGGACGTCCCCTACATCGACGTGCAGAAGGTCGGCCAGAAGCACAAGCTTGAGGCCGCGCAGTCCTTCGGCCTGCTCTTCCTCATGTTCAACTGCGCCGAGAAGCCCTTCGACGACAAGCGCGTGCGCCAGGCGCTGCACTACGCCATCGACACCGACAAGGTGATCCAGACGGCGATGCTCGGCAACGCCGCCGCGGCCACGGGTTACGTGCAGGAGACCCATCCGGCCTACGCCAAGGCCTCGACCGTCTACGGCTACGACCCGGACAAGGCCAAGGCGCTGCTGAAGGAGGCCGGCGTCTCCGGCCTGAACGTCACCATGGTGACCACCGACACCGGCTGGGTGAAGGACGCCGTCCCGGTCATCAAGGAGGGCTGGGACGCCGTCGGCGTGACCACCACCCTCGACATCGGCCAGTCCGGCGGCCAGTACACCAACAAGGTCGACCCCGGCAAGTTCCAGATCCTGGTGGCGCCCGGCGACCCGTCGGTCTTCGGAAACGACATGGACCTGCTGCTCCGCTGGTTCTTCGACGGCCTCTGGCCGCAGAAGCGGTTCCGCTGGGACGGCACCAAGGAGGCGGGGAAGGTCCTGGGGCTGCTCGACGAGGCGGCGAAGACCGGCGACGCGGCGGAGCAGAAGAAGCTGTGGGCGGAGGCGGTCGACGTCATCGCCGAGGAGGCGCCGCTCTACCCGATCCTGCACCGCAAGCTGCCCACCGCCTGGAACGACAAGAAGCTGACCGGCTTCAGGCCCATCCCCACGACGGGCCTGTCGTTCCTCGACGTCGGCCTCGCCTGATCCCTCCGCGACGAGAAAGACACCATGTTCGCGTTCCTACGACTGGCCGCGAGACGGCTGGTGACCCTGCCGCTCATGCTCGCCGGGGTCACCCTGCTCGTCTTCGTCGTCCTCCAGTTCTCGCCAAACGACCCGGCGTACAACGCCCTCGGCGAAAGCGCGAGCGAGCAGGCGCGCGCGGCCTACGCGGCGGCTCACGGGCTGGACGACCCGCTGCCGGTGCGCTACGTGCGGTTCCTGGGGCAGCTCGTCCAGGGTGACCTGGGATACACCGCTCCGCCCGCCGCGCCGGTGGTCGACCGCATCGTCACGGCCTTCCCGCTGACCATGCAGCTCACCCTGCTGGCCCTCGTGCTCGCGGTCGCCCTCGCCCTCGGTCTCGGCACCGTCGGCGCCCTCTACCGCGACCGCTGGCCGGACCAGGTGACCCGCCTGGTCTCCATCGCGGGTGTGGCGGTGCCGTCGTTCTGGCTGGGGATCCTGCTCATCCAGGAGTTCGCGCTCGGCGTCGAGCTGTTCCCGACCGGCGGCTACGTCAACCCCGCCGACTCCCTCACCGGGTGGCTGCGCTCGCTCGCGCTGCCGGCGATCGCGACCGCCGTACCGGTGGCGGCCTCGCTGGCGCGGCTGGTGCGCACCTCGATGGTCGAGGAGATGGACCGCGACTACGTCCGTACCGCCACCGGCAACGGCCTGCCCCGGTCGGTCGTCATCCGCGGCGCGCTGCGCAACGCGCTCATCACCCCGCTGACCGTGCTCGGACTCCGCGTGGGCTACCTGCTGAGCGGCGCCGTGGTCATCGAGACGATCTTCGACCTGCCCGGCATGGGCAAGCTCATCCTCGACGGCGTCACCAATGGTGACGTCGCCCTGGTCCAGGGGTCGGTGCTGACGATCGCGGTGTCGTTCCTCGTGGTGAATCTCATCGTCGACCTGCTCTATCTCCTCGTCAATCCGCGGATCCGGGTGGTATGACCATGTTCCGACCGCAACTCGTCTCCCGGCTCACCCGCCCGGGCCTCCGCTTCTCCCGGCTGTCACCGGTCACGATCGTCTCCCTGACCGTCCTCGCGGTGGTGGGGCTGCTCGCCCTCCTCGCCCCCCTCGTCGCGGGAGACCCGCTGGCGACCGGCGTCCCGGCCACCCCGCCCGGCGCCGAGCACTGGTTCGGCACCGACCGCGCCGGCCGCGACGTCTTCGCCCGGGTCGCCCACGGCGCGCGATCCTCGCTCCTCGTCGGCCTGGGCGCCACCGCGGTGGCGGTGCTCGCCGGCGCGGTGCTCGGCAGCCTCGCGGCCACCTCCCGCAAGCTCGTCGGGGAGGGCATCATGCGCGTCCTCGACGTGATCATGGCCTTCCCGCCCATCGCGCTCGCCGCGGTGCTGGTGGCGGTCTTCGGCCGCGACCTCATGCTGCTGACCCTGACCATCTCCTTCCTGTACGTGCCGCATCTGACCCGCGTGGTGCGGGCCAACGTCCTGGCGCAGTACGGCGAGGACTACGTCGCCGCCGAGCAGGTGATCGGCGCCCCCCGCTGGTACGTCCTGGTCAAGCACGTCGCGATCAACTGCGCCGCGCCGGTCCTGGTCTTCGCCACCCTGCTGGTGGCGGAAGTGATCATCTTCGAGGCGAGCCTGTCGTTCATCGGCGCGGGCATCCAGGATCCCGCGCCGAGCTGGGGCAACGTCCTGGCCTACGGCCGGCAGATCGTGCTCGCCGGTGGCTGGTGGGCCACGTTCTTCCCCGGCCTGGCCATCCTGCTCACGGTGCTCGCGCTCAACCTGCTCGCCGAGGGGCTGACCGACGCCTGGGCGGCCCCCCGCACCGCCCGCCCCAGGACGCCGCAGGCCGTGACCGTGGCGACGGCCGTACCGGCCGCCGACCCCGCGATGATCGGCGCCGCGCCCGGAGACGGCGGGGTGGTGCTCGGCGGCGACGCGGCGCCCGCGCCCGCCGGCGGGGGCCCGGTCCCCGGTCCGAGCGCCGAGGTCGACGCCGCGCTCGCCCGGCTCGCCGTCGTGGTGGCCGGGCGCGAGCCCCGGGTCGCGCCGCTGCCGGACACGGCGAAGACACTGCTGTCGGTCCAGGACCTGACGATCCGCTTCCCCCAGCGCTACGGCGACGTCCCGGTCGTGCAGTCGCTCTCCTTCGACGTGCGCACCGGCGAGGCGCTCGGCCTGGTCGGGGAGTCCGGCTGCGGCAAGAGCCTGACCAGCCTGGCGATCATGGGGCTGCTGCCGCGCGGCGCACAGGTCAGCGGCCGGATCGAGTACGGCGGGCGGGACATCCTCGCGCTCCCGCCCCGGCAGCGGCGGGCGATCTCCGGCCCGGAGATCGCCATGGTCTACCAGGACGCCATGTCGTCGCTGAACCCGTCGGTCCTCGTCGGCACCCAGCTACGGCAGCTGACCCGCCGGGGCGGCACGCGGACGCCGGAGGAACTGCTCGAACTCGTGGGCCTGGACCCGCGGCGGACCCTGCGCAGCTACCCGCACGAGCTCTCCGGCGGCCAGCGCCAGCGGGTGCTGATCGCGATGGCGCTCTCGCGGAGCCCGCGCCTGCTCGTCGCCGACGAGCCCACGACGGCGCTCGACGTGACCGTGCAGGCCCAGGTGGTCGAGCTGCTCAGCCGGCTCAGGGACGAGCTCGGCTTCGCCATGGTGCTCGTCTCCCACGACCTCGGCCTGGTCGGCGAGCTCGTGCACCGGGTCGCGGTGATGTACGCGGGTCAGCTCGCGGAGGTCGGCACGGCCCCGCGGATCTTCTCCGGGGTGCGGCACCACTACGCCCGCGGCCTGCTCGGCTCCGTCCTCTCCCTGGAGGCCGGGGCGGAACGGCTGCACCAGGTGCCCGGGGTGGTGCCGGCGCCCCAGGACTTCGGCCCGGGCTGCCGTTTCGCCGGCCGGTGCGCGGCGGCCACCGAGCTGTGCCGCACGTCCCGGCCGGAGCTCGCCGGCGACCCGCACGACCACGCCCACGCCTGTTTCCACCCGGGTTTCCAGCCGGGCGCCGTCCAGGGCGCCGTCCGTGAAGGAGGACAGCTTTGAACGGGCCGGTCGTCAGCCTCGAACAGGTGCACGTCGTGCACACCGCGCGCAGCGGCGGGATGTTCAGCCGGGACAAGGTTCACGCCCTCACCGACGTCACCGTGTCCGTCGGGCAGGGGGAGATCCTCGGCGTCGTCGGGGAGTCCGGCTGCGGCAAGTCCACGCTGGCCAAGGTGGTGGTCGGCCTTCAGGCGCCCACCTCGGGGACGGTGCGTTTCCGGGGCGACGACCTGTGGTCCATGCCGGCGAAGGCGCGGCGCGAGACCTTCGGCACCTCCGTCGGCATGGTGTTCCAGGACGCCTCCACCGCCCTCAACCCGCGGCTGCCGGTCCGGCGGATCCTGCGCGACCCGCTGGACATCCACCGGCGCGGGACCGTACGGCAGCGCGAGGAGCGCGTGCGCGACCTGCTCGACCTGGTCGGGCTGCCCGGTCACACCGCCGACGCGCTGCCCGGCCGGCTCTCCGGCGGCCAGCGCCAGCGGGTCGCCGTGGCCCGTGCCCTGGCGCTCGAACCCCAGGTGATCGTCGCCGACGAGCCCACCAGCGCGCTCGACGTCTCGGTCCGCGCCCAGGTGCTCAACCTGCTGGTCGACCTGCGCGCGAACCTGGGGCTGGGCCTCGTCTTCATCTCCCACGACATCCAGACCGTCCGCTACCTCGCCGACCGGATCGCGGTCATGTACCTCGGCCGCGTGGTCGAGGAGGGCCCGGCCGCCGACGTGGTGGGCGAGGCCCGCCATCCCTACACGCGTGCGCTGTTCTCGGCCACCCCGAGCCTGCTCGACGGAACCGAGCGGATCGTGCTGACCGGCCCGGTGCCGTCGGCGACCCGCCCGCCGTCGGGCTGCCCCTTCCGCACCCGTTGCTGGAAGGCCACAGACGAGTGCGCGGCGCAATTCCCGCCGAGCACGCCGGCAGGCCGGGAGAGCCGGCACTCCTGGCACTGCGTTCATCCCGAACCCCTTCTGAGGAGCATTCCGTGAGTCCCCGAGAGCCCCGCTTCAGCGGCGTCGTCCCCCCGCTCGTCACCCCCCTGACGCCGGGTGGAGAGGTCGACGTGCCGTCGCTGGAGCGGCTGGTCGAGTTCCTGGTCGAGGCCGGCGTCACCGGCCTGTTCGCGCTGGGCAGCTCCGGCGAGGCCGCCTTCCTCACCGACGCCCGGCGCGACAGGGCGCTGGAGGTCGTGGTGCGGACGGTCGCGGGCCGGGTCCCCGTGCTCGCGGGATGCATCGAGACGACGACCGCCCGCGTGATCGAGAGGGCCGAGGTCGCCGCCAAGCTCGGCGCCGACGCGACCGTGGTGACCGCGCCCTTCTACACCCGCATCCACCCGCTGGAGATCGACCGCCACTTCCGGGCGGTCCGGGCCGCGGTCGACCTGCCGATGTTCGCCTACGACGTGCCGGTGTCGGTGCACACCAAGCTCGCCGTCGACCAGGTGCTGGCGCTGGCCGCCGACGGGGTCATCGACGGCCTCAAGGACTCCAGCGGCGACGACGTCGGTTTCCGCCAGGTGGTGCTCGGCGCCGCCGGCCTGCCGGGCTTCTCCGCGCTGACCGGCCACGAGGTCGTCGTCGACGCGATGATGCTCGCCGGGGCGGACGGCGCGGTGCCGGGCCTGGGCAACGTCGACCCGCACGGCTACGTGCGCCTGCTCCGGGCCTGCGCCGAGGGCCGCTGGGCGGACGCCAAGGCGGAGCAGGACCGGCTGACCCGGCTGTTCCGCATCGTCGACGCCGCCTCCCCGGAGACGGCGGGCGGCAGCACGAGGGGGATCGGCGCGTTCAAGACGGCACTCGCCCTGCGCGGTGTCATCGCGAGCGCGGCCGTCTCGCAGCCCATGCGCGAGCTGACCGCCGACGAGACCCGTGCCGTGGCCTCCCACCTGCACGAGGCCGGGCTCCTGTGACCCTGGTCGTCGGCGTCGACATCGGCGGCACGAAGACCTCCGCCGGGCTGGTCGACTCCTCCGGCACCCTGCTGGCCGTACGGACGCTGCCGACCCCGGCGGCGCAGGGGCCGGCCGCGGTCCTGGACACCGCCGCCGGCCTGGTCGGCGAGGTCGCGTCAGGGGCCGGGGAGGTCACGGCGGTAGGCGTCGGCAGCGCGGGGGTGGTCGATCCGCGGCGCGGTGTGATCGTCTCGGCCACCGATGCCATCACCGGGTGGGCGGGCACCGACCTGCGCGGCGAGGTGTCCCGCAGGCTCGGCCTGCCGGTCGCGGTCGACAACGACGTGCACGCGCACGCGCTCGGCGAGCAGTGGCGTGGCGCCGCCGCCGGCTACGCCGACGTGCTGCTGGTGGCCGTGGGCACCGGGATCGGCGCCTCCGTCGTCCTCGGCGGGCGGGTGCTGCGCGGCGCGCACTCCGTGGCCGGTCACGCCGGTCACGTGCCCGCCGTGGCGGCGGCCGGCCGGCCCTGCCCGTGTGGCGGGTACGGGCACGTCGAGGCGGTCGCGTCCGGCCCCGCCATGCTCGCGGAGTACCGCGGCCGCGCCGCGGCCGCGGCGACGGAACCGTCCGGTGCGCCGGAACCGGCGGGTGTGCCGGGATCGGCGGGTGCGCCGGAACCGGCGGGTGTGCCGGGATCGGCGGGTGTGCCGGGACTGGCCGGTGCGCCCGGATCGTCCGGCGTTACGGGACCGGCCGCCGTATCGGAACCGGCCGCTGTATCGGGATCGGCCCGAGTGACGGGACTGGCCGACGTCGCCCGGCTCGCCGCGGAGGGCGACCGGATCGCCGTCTCCGTCCTGACCGGGGGAGCGGCGGCGCTCGGTTCGACGATCGGAGGACTCATGAACGTCATCGATCCCGAAGTCGTGGTGGTCGGGGGAGGCGTCGCCGCGTGCGGAGAGCTGTGGTGGCAGGCCCTGCGCGAGGGGATCGCCGCCGAGGTGCTGCCCGCGCTGCGCGAGGTGCCCGTCGGACCGGCCGCGCTCGGCGGTGACGCCGCCCTGCTCGGCGCCGCCCGAATGGCCCTGGAGGTGGCCGGATGAGCCCCGCCGGACAGCCCGGCCCGGACGCCGGCCGCGACGATCCTGTGAGCCCGGCCGGACGGCGTGGCCCGGACGTCGGCCGGGACGATCCTGTGAGCCCGGCCGGACGGCGTGGCCCGGAGGCCGGCCAAGGGGACTCCACCGCCCCGGACGCCGGGCGGGGCGGTGCCGTGAACGCGCTGCTCGCCGCGGTCCGGGGCCGGGTCATCGTGTCCTGCCAGGCCTACCCCGGCGAGCCGATGCGTGACGCCGACACGATGTGCCGCGTGGCCCAGGCGGCCGCGGCCGGCGGGGCGGCGGGCATCCGCGCCCAGGGCCCGGAGGACCTGCGCCGGATAAGGGCCGCGCTGGACCTTCCCCTCATCGGCCTCTGGAAGGACGGCGCGGACGACGTCTTCATCACCCCGACGGTCGAGCACGCCTTCGAGGTCGCCGCGGCCGGTGCCGACATCGTGGCACTCGACGGCACCGGCCGCCCCCGCCCCGACGGCCGCACCCTCGCGCAGACCGTCCGGGCGGTGCACGAGCACACCGGCAGGCTCGTCATGGCCGACGTCTCGACCTACGACGAGGGCGTCGCCGCGGCCGAGGCGGGAGCCGACCTCGTGGGGACGACGCTCGCCGGCTACACGCCGTACTCGCGCGGCGGCCCCGGCCCGGACCTCGACCTGGTCGGCAGGCTCGCCCGTGACCTGCCCGTCCCGGTGATCGCGGAGGGGCGCATCCACACCACCGAGCAGGCCGCCGAGGCGATCCGGCGGGGAGCGCACGCGGTCGTCGTCGGCACCGCCATCACCCACCCGACGAGCATCACCCGCTGGTTCGCGCGGGCGATCGGCGACGCCTGCCCGCCCGGGTGACCGGCCGTGGCTACGGCGCCGGCCGGGTGCCCCCGCCCGCCGGGCCGGACGGCCGCCCGGCCCGCCTGAAGAAGGCGGCCACCGCGTAGGGGTCGACGGGGTCGGTGAGCAGGGCGAGCATCTCGTCCCTGCGCGCCGGGTCCACCTTGAACGGGTGGCCGAACACGTGCGGGCCCTGCCCGTCGCCCAGCAGCCTGGTCAGCATCAGGTCGCCGGGCAGGGCCTGCCGGGGCAGGAGTTCGTCGGTCAGCGTCACCGGCTCCTTCCCGTCCGTCAGGTCGCGCAGGGTGATCTCGTCCCCGGCGACCTCAAGGACCTCCCACAGGCGCAGCGGCGTCCTGCGCCAGGACTCCAGCAGCTCCGCCTCGTCGTCGCGCAGCCACTCGCGCCGCGCGTCCAGGAACTCTCCGACGACGTCGTTCTCGAACAGCGCCAGGTCGGCGAGGGCGGGCTCGGCCACCCGGATGCTCAGCGCGACCAGGTCGTCGATCAGCCGCCTGCGGGCCGGGCGGTAGCCGTAGGCGAGCAGCTGCCGGAACAGGTGCGCGGCCCGCGCCGGCAGCGGATCGGCCGGGTTGGTACGGCACGCGGCGTATTCGGCCGCGTCCTGCTCGGCCGGAGCCAGCCCCGGGGCGAGGGAGAGCACCTCGTCGATGAGCCCGGAGGCCTCGAACGAGCGGCCCTCGCCCTCGGCCGACCTGGCGATCAGCAGCAGCGCGGCCGGTTCGGTGCGGGGGAGCGCCTCGATCAGGCCGGGGCCGAGCGGCTCGCGCTCCACCTCGTCGGCGATCCTGGCGAGCACCGCCTCCGAGCGCGACAGGTAGGTGATCGCCTTGGACAGGTCGCCGCCCTCGCCGTAGGTGCGCAGCGCGCTGCGGACCAGGGCCAGCCTGATGACGTCCAGCGGGGCCAGGTCGGCGACCGACTCGGTGTCCCAGGGCGCGCCCACGATGCCGACCCGGCCGCCCCGCACCTCCAGCGCGGCCTCGCGCAGCAGCGGGGCCAGCGGCGGGAGCGGGTCGGCGAAGGTCTCGGGGGCCTTCATCAGCAGGTCGAGGACCACCACGTCGATCGGGACGCCGGGGGCGGGCTCCAGCCCCTCGGCGAAGGCCCGCAGGGCGTCCAGTGCCTGCTCGCCGAACTCCTGGACGACCCGGATCGCCCGCTCCGCGGGGAAGCCGGTCAGGTCCGCGATCGACAGCTCCAGCGCCCCGCCGCGCAGGCGCAGCGCGACCACGTCCTCCGGCTCCACCTCCGCCAGCCAGCCGGCCGGTCCCGTCAGGGACGGCTCGCCCGCCTCGACCACGGTGCGCACCAGGCCGCCCCCGGCGAGGGGGATCCCGTCGCCGTCGGCCAGCCGCGCCCACAGCCGCAGGTCGTCGACGGCCGCCAGCGCACCGGCCGTCAGCTCGGCCCGGGTGACCAGGTGCGTCAGCACCGCGCCCTCGCTCAACCTCAGAAGCTCGCTCATCTGTCCATTGTTCTTGACATCCGGACACGACGGCGCCGCCGCCCCTCCAGGAGGAGGGACGGCGGTGCCGGAGAGACGGTCAGGGCCTGGTCAGACCCAGGGTGTAGGAGCCCGAGCCGCTGTAGGCGTGGACCCGGACGCGGTAGGTGCCCGCGGTGCCGTTGTAGGTGAAGGCCTCGTCGGGGTTGGGGGTGGTCCCGCTGGCCACGTTGGTCCAGGTGGAACCGTTCAGCTTCTGCAGGTAGGCGTCGTAGTCGGTGCCGTTCGGGCCGTCCAGGCAGATGCGCTGCACGCCCGCCCCGGCGGTGTAGCCGGTGCTGCTCGGCTGGTAGCCGTTCTGGTTGGAGGTCAGCGAGCCGTTGTAGGTGTTCTGGTAGCCGGTGCAGCCGGTCGGCGGGTTGCTGCCCCCGGTGACCAGGGTGAGCCCGTAGACCTGCAGGATCTCGTTGATCGGCTGGAAGTAGGTCGTGCCGCCGGAGGAGCAGTTGCCCGACCCGCCGGAGGTGACGCCCTGGGCCTGGCTGCCGGAGATGTAGGAACCGCCGGAGTCGCCTGGCTCGGCGCACACGCTGGTACGGCCCAGGCCGGTGATGGTGCCCTCGGGGTAGGTGACGCTGGCGTTGCGGGCCTGGATGGTGCCGCAGTGCCAGCCGGTGGTCGAGCCGGCCCGGCAGACCGACGAGCCCACGGCCGCGTCGGCCGACCCGCCGACCTGGACGATGCCGTTGCTGTAGCCGTTCACGACGCCGACCGGCGTCCAGTTGGAGTTGACCGCGACCCAGGCGTAGTCGTTGCCGGGGAAGGACGAGCCCTGGAAGGTGCCCTGCGCGACCTGGTTGGAGCCCCTGGTGCTGGCTCCGGTGGTGCCGCAGTGGCCCGCGGTGGCGAAGCCGCCCTGGGTGCCGCGGGTGACCGAGAAGCCGACCGAGCAGCGGGAGCCGCTGCCGATGTAGTAGGCGTCGCCGCCGCGGACGTCGTAGAGCGGCCGGGGCCGCTCGGTGGAGGCCTCCACGCGCACCAGCGCCCTGTCGAGCCCGGCGGCGTTCACGAACGCCTCCGCGGCGGCGGGGTCTCCCGCCAGCACGACGACGCTGTTGCTCTGCAGGTCGACGTACCAGGAGGGCACCACCCCGTACGGCGCGGCGGTGACGGCGTCGAGCCGTTCCCTGGCGGCTTCGAGCGTGGCCAGCGAGTGCTTGACGAGCTTCGCCTCCGCGCCGGCGCGGAGGATGGAGGTGATCTTCGTGGAGTCGGTGGTGGCGACCACGAACTCGGAGGTGGGGCCGGTCACCCAGGCGCCGGCGAAGTCCTTGCCGAGCTGCCCGCGGACGGCGGGCTCGACCTTGGCCGCGGCGGCCTCGTTGATCAGGCGGGCGGTGGCCTGCTCACCTGTGATCCCGAGGTCGCGCTTGAGGGCGTCGATCATGGCGGGGGCGGGCTTGGCGGCGGCCGCGGCCTGTGCCCGGGCCGTGGCGAACGCGGAGGGGGCGGGGTCGCCGCCGGGGGCCGCGTGGGCGGTGGCGGGGGTCGCCACCAGCGTGAGGGCGAGTGCGAAGCCCGCTGTAACGGCACTTCTGCGGAGCATGTGGTGTCTCCTCGTGTGGGGGGTGCCGCCAACGTAGCGGTGCTCACACGGGGCGTGGTTCTATCAATTGCTCCCTATCGCCACGATATGGGGAGGTGCCGAAGCGCGTTATGGGGAAGCGCCGAAGCGCGTTACGGGGAGGTGCCGAAGCGGGGGTTCTCGGCCAGCCACGCGGCGTATCGCGTGCTGCGCCGTACCGAGTCGGCGTGGGCGGCCTTCGCGTGCTCGACGACCGACGTGACGACCCGCGCGGCGGCTCCCTCGGGGTGCCAGCCGAGCAGTTGCCGCCAGCGCAGCGGCGCGTCGGCGAGCGGCACCATCGCGATGCCCGGGGCGGGCTGGAAGGTCGCCTGGCACAGTACGGCCGCGCGACCGACCTTGGCCAGGTGCATGCACGTGCCCACGTCGGTCTCGTAGATGGTCTGGGGAGTGAAGCCCGCGCGGGTGCAGGCCGTGGCGAAGCAGTCGCCGAAACAGCTGTCGCCGGGGGTGACCGCCCACCGCTCGCCGGCCAGTTCGGCCAGCGCCACCTCCTTCCGGCCGACCAGCGGGTGGTTGTCGTCGAGCAGCACGAAGACGGGGTCCACCCCCACGGTCAGCCACACCACCGGCCCTTCCACCGGTGGCGGGCTCTCCCCGCAGGCGCCGATGAGCGCGAAGTCGAGCCGGCCGAGCATGACCATCGCGGTCAGCTCCTTGGCCGACCAGGAGGTGTAGGTGCTCACCGGCGTCGACGGCCACGCCGTGGCGAGCCGGTCCACCAGGCCGCCCAGGACCGGCCCGTTGGTGGCGCCCAGCCGGTAGCTGGGGACGTCGCCGCTGGTGTTGGCGAACCGCACCGCCTCTTCCTGCAGCTCCCGGGCGGCGGGCAGCAGAACCATCGCCCTGGACAGCACCAGTTCCCCGAGGGGCGTGGGCCGCGCGCCGTTGTGGTCGCGTTCGAACAGAGCTCCCCCGAGCACCCGCTCTATCCGTTTGAGCTGCGCGGTCAGCGCAGGTTGGGCCAGTCCGAGATGGGTGGCCGCCTTGGTGACGCTCCCGGCCTCGGCGACCGCACGCACGATCTTGAGATGTCGGAGCTCAAGGTCCATACCGGGAAGGTAAGGCCGTGACAGTATGCCCGCAATGCAAACAAGTCATGAAATCTGACTCAATTTCGTGAAATCGTTTCAACAGAACGGGGCGCAGGTGAAGTGATGCGGGGGTGCCACAGGGTAGGCGAGTTCTTATGACGATGGGAATCGACCCGATGGACCTGGCCGAGGACGACCTGTTCCGCGAGCTGCGGCATCTGCACGCGACCCGTACCGAGACGCTCCTGCACGGCTCCGCCGACGCGCTCGCCAACCACACCACGCGGACAGAGGAACTGGAGGGGGAATACCTGCGCCGCCACCCCGAGCGGGACGTCGATCCCGAACGGCTGCGCGACGGCGCCCGGCGGCGTCAGGGGGCGGCATCATGAACGAGCGCCGCGACGTCCAGGCCCTGTCGGGAGTGGACACCGCCGTCTACGAGGCGGTGTCCGGGCTCGCGGTGGACGGCAGGAGGGCGACGGTCGCCGAGGTGGCCCACGCGACGGCCCTGCCGGAGGAGACGGTACGGCGCAGCCTCGACGAGCTGGCCGAGGCCGGCTGGCTGAAGGTCGCCGGGACCGCCTACGTCCTCGGCCCCCATGGCTGGGGACTGGAATATTGAGTGCCGGAGGCGCTACGGCCTCCACGGGCGAGGTGAAGTCCCCGGCCCGCGGGGACTCCGCGCCACCGAGGGTTATGATCCGGCCATGGACGTGGCCGCGCTCACCCCCGCCGAAGCCCGGAGCCGCTTCCGCGAGGGTCTGCGGGCGCCCACCGCCGGATGGTGCCGGGGTTGGACCCAGGCCAACCTGCTCGCTGTGCCCCGCGAGCTCGCCTACGACCTCCTGCTCTTCGCCCAGCGCAACCCCGTCGCCTGCCCCGTGCTGGACGTCGGGGACCCCGGCGCGGTCAGCACCGGGCTGTTCGGCGGGGACCTCCGCACAGACCTGCCCGCCTACCAGGTCTACGAGCGCGGCAGGGCCGTGGCCGACGTGGCCGACGCGCGCGACGTCTGGCGCGAGGACCTGGTGGCCTTCCTGCTGGGCTGCAGCTTCACCTTCGAGGACGCGCTGCTGCGGGCGGGCGTCCCGGTGCGGCACATCGAGGCCGGGACCAACGTGCCGATGTATCTCACCTCGCTGCCCTGCCGCCCGGCGGGCTCGCTGAGCGGTCCCATGGTGGTCTCCATGCGCCCGGTCCCGGCCTCCCTGGTGCCCGCCGCCGTCCGGGTGACGGCGAGATATCCGGCCGTGCACGGCGCGCCGGTCCACGTCGGCGATCCGGCGGAGATCGGGATCGCCGATCTCGGCGCGCCCGACTTCGGCGATCCCGTCGAGGTGCGGGCGGGGGAGATCCCGCTCTTCTGGGGCTGCGGGGTGACGCCGCAGGCCGCCGTCATGGCGAGCGGGGTGCCCTTCGCGATCGGCCACCTGCCGGGCCACATGGCGATCACGGACGCCCGGGACGACCGCTTCCAGCTTCCGTGAGCGCGGCCACCTGCCGTTCCAGGGCAGGCGCGCCGATGCGGTTGTCGATCTCGGCGTACGGCACGGCGGGCGGCTCGTCCACCCGGATCGCCCGCAGATACTCCTCGAAGCGGGCCAGCTTCCCCGCGTCCCTGGCGAGCCCCCGCCGTTCCAGCCTGGCCCGCAGGGTGGGGCCGTCCGACCGGATCCAGAGCAGGTGGACCGGTGGCCCGCCCAGCTCGTCCACCCAGCGCTCCCAGCGTGCCGCGTCGTGCACCTGGCCGGTGAACGGCCCGTCGAGCATCACCGGGCAGCCGTGGGAGCGGATCTGCCGGGCGAGCGCGGTCAGCCCGGCGTACTCGTGCCGCTTGACGTGCTCGTCGTACCAGGGGCCTTCGCGTTCTCCCTGGTCCCGGCCGTGGGCCCGCAGGGTGGCCGCCACGAACCCGCCGTAGGCGGTGTCCTTGTCGAGCAGCGCGGGCACCGGGTCCAGCCGGGCCAGCAGAGCCGCCGCCACACTCGACTTGCCCGCCCCCGGCGGCCCGCTCACCACCCACAACGCCCCCGGTCCCGTCATGTCCCGGCCGGCGCCTCCGTCCTCGGGGACCCTCAGCCCTGCCATGCGGTTCCCGCGAGGCCTCCGCCACCCGGCACCGGTGTCCTCGTCATGCGCCCATTCTTACCGGAAAGAGGATGCCGGTTCTTACCGGAAAGAGGATGCCGGCCGATCATCCCTTGAGCCCCGAGCGGGAGATTCCCTCGATCACCCAGCGCTGGGCGACGAGGTAGAGCACGATCACCGGCAGACTGGCGATCACCGCGCCGGTCGCCGCGTCGTGGGTGGCGGTCGCCCAGATCGCGGGGGCCTCGCCGTACTTGGCGGTGGGGATCGTGGCGCACTCGGGCTCCACCCGGAGCACCTCGCCGCGGGCGTGCCTGGCGGTCAGCGCGAACGGATGGAAGATGGTCTGCCGCCAGGCGGGGCCGCCGGGCTCCGTCCTGATCGGGGCGATCACGTTGGCCAGCTGCGCCTGGCAGGCGACGCCGACCCGGTCGGCGTTGCGCAGCAGGGTGATGAGCAGGCTGCCGACCACCACCGCGTCGGTGACGTCGTAGGAGTCCTCGATCAGCCGGGGGTGCTCGGTCCACTCCAGCGAGGACTCTCCGTTGAAACGGCTCTGGTACCAGACGTTCCACTCGTCGAAGGAGAGCTTGATCTTCTTGTCGCTGCGCAGCTTCGCGCCCACGTGGTCGGCGGTGGCGGCGATCGAACGGATCATGTGCTCCATGTCGGCGCCGCTGGCCAGGAAGGAGTCGACGTCACCGTCGGACGGATCGTAGTAGGCGTGCAGCGAGACGTAGTCGACCATCTCGTAGGTCGCCTCCAGGACCTCCGCCTCCCACGCGCCGAACGTCGGCATGCCGCTGTTGGAACTGCCGCAGGCCACCAGGGACAGCCCCTGGTCGAAGCGTTTGAGCGCCCGCGCCGTCTCGGCGGCGAGCCGGCCGTACTCCCCGGCGGTCTTGTGGCCCATCTGCCAGGGGCCGTCCAGCTCGTTGCCCAGGCACCACAGCCGCACGTCGTGCGGCTTGTCGGCGCCGTGCGCGCGGCGCAGCTCGGACAGGCGCGTGCCCCCGGGATAGTTGGCGTACTCCACCAGCTCCAGCGCCTCGGCCACGCCGCGGGTGCCCAGGTTGAGCGCCATCATCGGCTCCACCCCGGCCTTGGCGGCCCAGGCCATGAACTCGTTGAGCCCGAAGCTGTTGCCCTCCAGGCTCCGCCAGGCCAGTTCCAGCCGGGCCGGCCGGTCCTCCACCGGGCCGACGCCGTCCTCCCAGCGGTAGTTGGAGACGAAGTTGCCTCCGGGGTAACGGACCAGCGTCACCCCGAGCTCGCGGGTCAGCTCCAGTACGTCGGTGCGGAAACCGTCGGCGTCGGCCAGGGGATGGCCGGGCTCGAAGACGCCGGTGTAGACGCAGCGGCCCATGTGCTCGACGAACGAGCCGAAGAGCCGGGGGTCCACCGGGCCGATCCGGAAGGCGGGGTCCAGCGTGAGACGGGCGGTGGTCGCCAAGACACGACCTCTCTGTTGTCGCGGCGTTTCGTGGTAGGTGCGTTTGTACAACGTTGTTTCAACGTTGTAAACAGGTGCTGCCGGAGTCGATACCCGGGCGTTACGATCGACGACGTCAGATCTTGTACGGCCCGCATGAGCCGTACGACCTGGGAGGCGGGACAGAGTGGGAGTGAGCCTGCGCGACATCGCGCGCCTGGCGGGGGTGTCGGTGAAGACCGTCTCCAACGTCGTCAACGGGTACGCCCATGTCTCGCCGGCGACCCGGGCGAAGGTGGAGCACGCGCTCTCGCAGCTCGACTACCGGCCCAACCTGTCGGCCAGGAACCTGCGCCAGGGACGCACCGGTGTGATCGCCCTGGCCCTCCCCGAGCTCGACGCACCCTACTTCGCGGAGCTGTCCCGGTTTGTCATCGAAGCCGCGGCCGAGCTGAGGTGGCTGGTGGTCATCGAGCAGACGGACGGGAGCCTGGAGCGGGAGCGGCAGATCCTCGACGGGGTCCGCGACCACCGGGTGGACGGGCTCATTCTCAGCCCCGTCGCGATCGGCGTGGACGAGCTCGCGGCCCGCACCGACGACACCGCGCTCGTCCTGCTGGGCGAGCGGATCCACGACGGCCCGGCCGACCACGTGGCGATCGACAACGTACGGGCGGCCCGCGACGTCACCGAGCACCTGATCGGGCTCGGCCGCACCCGGATCGCCGCGCTGGGCGCCCAGGACAACTCCGCCAGCGGCACGGCCCCGCTCCGCCTGGCCGGATACCGCCAGGCTCTGGCCGCGCACGGCCTGCCCGAGACGGTGGCCAAAGTGGAGCGCTACCGCCGGCGCGAGGGTGCGGCGGCGATGGCCGCGCTCCTGGAGCACCGGCCCGACGCGGTGTTCTGCTTCAACGACCTGCTGGCGCTGGGCGCGATGCGGACGATCCTGTCCGCGGGCCTGCGGGTGCCGGAGGACATCGCGCTGGCCGGGCTCGACGACATCGAGGACGGCCGCTACAGCACGCCGACCCTGACCACGCTGGCTCCTGACAAGGCGGAGCTGGCCCGGATCGCGGTCGATCTGCTCAAGCGGCGGATCGACGGCCGGCCCGGCCATCCCCCGCAGGAGACCCGGGCCGGCTACCGGCTCATGGCGAGGGAGAGCACCCTCGGGAGGTGAGGGCCGCGACTGATCCGGGCTCCCGCCTGCAGCCGGTCAACCGGCCTGCGCTGCCAGCAGCCCGCCGGCGGTACGGGCGGCCCGGGCGGCGACTCCGAGGATGCCCGAGGTGATGAACGTGCCGCCTGCGGCGAAGTCGCCCACCACGTGCAGGCGCGGGTCGGCGGGGGCCAGTCCGCCTGACGGGTGCAGCGCGGCCAGCCCGTCGGCGAGGAGGGACGTGACCAGTTGCTCGGCCGCGCGGGGCACCGTCCGGGGCGGCGGGTTCAGGGCGTTGACGACGAGGTCGGCGTTCAGGTCGCCGCCGTCGCCGCGCACCCGGAACCCTCCCTCCACCGCCTCGATCTTGCGTACACCCGGGGCCATGGTGAGCTGCCCGGAGTCGAACAGCTCCAGTAGCGCAGCGGCGTTCACCGGCACCATCGGCGCGGCCACGCTGGTGGCCAGACGGAGGTGGCGGCGGAGCCGTTCGCGGTCGGACCCGGACATCAGCCGCCACGCGTACGGGCCGACGGTGTATGCGCTCTGCTGCAGCACGCGCCGCCCGATCCTGGGATCGTCGACGGCGGCCAGTTGCGCCCGCAGCCGCCGTACGGGCTCCTCGGACCTGGCCATCAGCAGCTCGGCCGTGAAGCGCGCGAAGTCCTCGCCCTTCTCCGCCAGTTCGGCGCGGAGCAGCCCGGCGAGGTCGTCGAGGGTGACGCCGCCGTGCTCGCGGCTCAGCGCCTCCACCCGATCGACGGTCACGTGCCTGGGTCGGTAGCCGAGGGGGCGCTGGTAGACGTGGGGTAGCATGCCGCTCCGCGACACCAGCGCGATCCGCCCGGCATGGCCGCGCGCCGCGAGCGACACGGCCACATCGACAGCGGTCAGCCCGCTGCCGATCACCGCGACGTCGGCCTCGGCCCGGACCTGGTCGAGCGTGGACGCCAGCGGATACGGATCACCGACGAATCCGGGGGCACCGCCCAGGCCGTAGTGGTCCTGCGGCGTCCCCCCGCCCACGCACAAGACCACCTGGTCGGCCGTGTGCTCCTGCCCATCCTCGGTGTACAGCGCCAGCCGGAGGCCGCGGGAGCGGGCCACCGCGACAATCCGGGCGGCGACGACGCGGGTCCGCCAGCCCCGCCCGCGCAGCGTGGCCAGGGCGGTCTCGGCGGTGTCGGCCAGGTACTCGCCGTAGAGCGCGCGGGGCACCAGCGGCTGTCCGAACAGATCGTCCATGTGGGCGGCGGCACGCTCGGCACCCAGCCAGGAGGAGTAGTGCCCGGAGTCCAGGTGACGGATCGACATGACCGCCGGTGGGACGTTGACCAGCACTCTGTCCAGATCCGGCCCGTACGGGCGTCCCCGCCACAGGTGCGCGGACGGCTCGAACACGGTGACCTCTCCCGCCTCCGCCTCGCTGACGGCCAGCGCGTCCAGCAGGCCGACTGCGGCGGCGCCGGCTCCGACGATCGCGATACGCATGACGTTCTCCCTTGTTCCGTCCCGAAAGGCCGTTCCGAGTCTTGTGAGGGCCAGAACGATGTTCCATCCCCTGCTTGCGGGGGATCCGCGAGGAATGAACCCCTCAAACGAGGGGTTGGCGAGGGAGGAGAAAACGGGGAAGCTGACCGGCGTGCAGCTCTCGGAGGAGCCCACGAGAATGGCTGCACAGGCCAGGAGGCTCGATGATTCACCCGCACCACCGCACCGAGATCCTGTCGGCTGCCGATCGGGCCGACAACGCGCTGGACCTCTTCAGCCGCGCCTCGGCCAGGCTGCGGCGGCAGATGCCGTTCGACTCCGCCGTATGGGCGGCCACCGACCCTGAAACGGGCCTGGTCACCGCACCCATGCTGGTGGAGAACCTCGGCTCCGGCGAAGGGTGCGCCGACTACTGGGAGAGCGAGCTCCTGGAGGAGAACGTCCTGCCGTTCCGTGACCTCGCCCGCGCCGCCGTCCCCGTGGCCGGCCTGCGCGCGGCCACTGGCGACCTGCCCGAGCGCAGCGCCCGCTTCCGCCGTCTGCTCGGCGGTCAGGGCGTGGACGACGAGTTGCGGGCCGTGCTGCGGAGCGGCGACCGGCCGTGGGGCGTGGTGAGCCTTTTCCGCATGCGGGGAGGCCCGGCGTTCGGCCCGCACGAGGTCGCGCTGTTCGCCGACCTGTCCGCTCCGCTCGCCGACCGGCTGCGCCGTTTCGCCCGTCCGTCCGAATCAGCCGGCGGACCGGGCGCCTCCGCACCCGGCCTGCTGCTCTTCGACGAGTACGGCGAGGCGACGTCGATCAACGAGGAGGCTCGGCGGTATCTCGCGCTGCTGCCGGACGGACCGTCCATTCCGTCGACGCTCGGGCTGAGGCTGCCCATCTGGTTGATCGGCACGGCGCTGCAGGCGCGGGCCATCGCCCGAGGTCGCGATCGCGGCAGCGCCCGGATCCGCATCCGGACCCGCGACAGGCAGTGGCTGACCTGCCACGCCTCATGGCTGAGCGGTCCCGGTGGGCGGCCGGGGCCGATCGCGCTCGTCATCGAGCCCGCCGCCCCCGGCGACCTGGCGGCCATGGTCGCCCAGGCATACGGCCTGACGCCGCGCGAGTTCCAGGTCGCTCAGCTCGTGGCACAGGGCCTGCCCACCACAGAGATCGCAGCGGCCCTGTTCATCTCCCCGCACACCGTCCGCGGCCACCTCAAGGCCGTCTTCGGCAAGGCGGAGATCTCCAGCCGTGGTGAGCTCGTCGGACGGCTGTTTGCCGAACCCCGCAGGCCGTAGGTGCCGGAACCAGTCGCCATCGGCGCCGCCTGCGACCTTGACTTCGATCGAGGTCAGGCCGGAGGGGCGGGCTAGAGTTGAGCGTGCCCAAGAACCTGGAGATCACTGTCGGCCAGCTCGCCTCGCGCAGCGGGGTCGCCGTGTCCACTCTGCACTTCTACGAGTCCAAGGGACTGATCCGCAGCCGCCGTACGGCGGGCAACCAGCGCCGCTTCACCCGCGACACGCTGCGCAGGATCGCCTTCATCCGGGTCTCGCAGCGGGTGGGGATCCCCCTCAAGACGATCCAGGACGCGCTGTCCGCGCTGCCCGACGAGCGCACCCCCACCCGCGAGGACTGGGCGAGGCTCTCCGAGGCGTGGCGGAGCGAGCTGGACGACCGGATTAAGCAGCTCCAGCGGCTCCGCGACGGCCTGACGGAGTGCATCGGCTGCGGCTGCCTCTCCCTGGACCGCTGCGCGCTGGCCAACCCCGACGACGTGGCGGCGGTCAGGGGACCCGGCTCGCGCCTGATGGTCGTCCCGCGCCGTGACTGCGCCCCGGGATGCGAGGATCCGGCCGTGGGCGCGTAGCGGCGTCGCCCCGGTTGCCCGTGCGCCCACCACGCGCAGAGCCTGTGAGCACACGTTACGGAGATCTGAACCCCACGCGTGTGACGGATCCGTCTTGGGCCCGCCTCTCCCCGGGCGCGCTCTCAGAGACCGTGGGCGCGCAGCCAGGCGCGGTTGGCGCGCTGGTCCTCCAGGGCCCGGCCGAGGTCCTGGCCAGAGCCGGGAACGTCCTGCTCGACGACCAGCCAGCCCTCGTAGCCGCCGAGCCCGCCCAGGACGCCGGCCAGATCGACCTCCCCTGCGCCCAGGGCGGGGAAGGCGCCCCCCGCGACGACGGCCGCCAGGTCGCCGCCGGTCGCCCGCACCCGGTCGCGCGCCTCCCGGCTCGCGTCCTTGAGGTGCACCTGCCTGATCCGGCCGCCCCACTCCCGCAGCGCCACCACCGGGTCGCCGCCCGCCAGCCAGAGATGGCCGGTGTCCAGGCAGAGCGAGACGTCGGTGAGCTCCAGCAGCCGCCCGATCTCCTCCGGGGTCTCCACCAGCGTTCCCAGGTGGTGGTGGAAGACGGGCTCCAGGCCGTGGTCCCGGCAGCGGCCGGCCGCCCGCTGGACCCGGGCGGCGAAGCCCGCCCACGCCTCACCAGGCAGGCCGGGGGCGTCGCCTCCGGCGAACCGCGCCGGATGGGCCGTGCAGGCCAGGGTGGGGCGGGGGGCGAACCGCCCGTCGGCGACCGGCACGCTCGCGAACACCGCCAGCGCCGCGTCCAGCCCGGCGAGGTCGGCCGCGAACCCGCCGGCGTCCTCGTAGCGCAGGTCCACCCAGCCGCCCGCCAGGCCCATCCCGGTCCGTGCCAGCCGTTCCCGGAGCTCGGCGCCGGTGCCCAGGTAGCCGATCGGCCCCGAGTCGATCCCGTCGTAGCCCGCCCCGGCGAGCGCGCCGAGCAGGGCGTCGGCGTCCAGCGGGGCGCCGTCCGCCCGGTAGATCCCGAAGTTGACGGGGGCGTTCGCGACCTTGATCGACATGGTCACTCCATGCAGGTGAGCCAGCGGAGAGGGTTGTCGTGGGTGATCTGGCTGATGGTCTCCTCGCTGATCCCGGCCTCGCGCAGCCGGGGCAGGAAGGTGCGGAACAGGTGGCTGTAGCCGCCTCCGCCGTACCGTTCGATCTCGGAGACCTTGGACAGGCCGCTGCTGAGCAGCAGCCGGTGCGCGTATCCGGCGTCGATGAGGTCCAGCGCCTGCCGGAGCCGGTCGGCGCCCAGGGAGGTGAGGCAGACGTAGCCGCCCCTCTCGACGATCTTACGGGGGGCCGACGGGTCGGTCCCGGCGTCGGCGACGCTGACCCGGTGGGCGGGCAGGCCCTCACCGAGGAGGATCTCCAGCAGGGTCAGGCCGCCGCGGTGGTGGGTGGCGACCGGCAGGCCGGAGGCCAGGGACGCCCTGGCGGCGGCGGCCACGCAACGCTCCTCGGCGGGGGTCGGCTCGTCGCCCCAGACGCCGATCTCGCCGATCACGCCGGGGCGGGCGCTGGTGCCGTCCAGGCCGTCCTCGATCTCGGTCAGCAGGTGGCGGGTGAGGGCGTCCACGTCGGCGTCGAGTGCCCAGGAGGGGGTGAACGGACCGGCGAAGAAGCCGGTCCCGGCCACCACGGCCACCCGGCTGCCGGCCGTGACCCGGGCCAGCGAGGCGGCGTCGCGGCCCATGCCGATGCAGCTCAGCTCGACGACCAGGCCGAGCCTGTCGGACTGGCGCAGCCCGCACAGCTCCCTGGTGACCTCCTGCTCCTCGTCCAGCCACCGGTGGGGGTCGGAGAGGACACCGGCCGCCCAGCGCATGTCGCTGCGCAGGTGCTCGCGGGGGAGGACCGCTCCGTTGACGGAGGACGGGGTGCAGGGGCCGCTGACGGTCCTGACAAGGGGAGCCTCGCGTGTGACGAGGGAAGCCTCAGGCATGAACGGACATTAACCCATATTTGGTGTAAAAATCGCGGAAGTCCGTATGGTTTTACCTTGGGGTTGTTAGTTGTGGCTTCAAACTATTGACGGCTCGCCGTCCGGCGTGTGAATCTCTGGGCGTTCATGCACGCGCATCATGGGCGGTCGAAGGTCAGGGTCCCGTCACCTGATCGTGCATGGCGGTTTGTCCGTTGCTTTGCGAAGGGAAGCCGTACATGCGAAGAAGGCTGTTCAGCGTGCTCGCCGCCGTGGCGGTGGCGTGCGCGGCGGTCGGCACGGCCGTCGGGGGCGGGGCCGCGTCGGTGTCCCCCTCCTCTGCCGCCGCCGAGCCGTACGAGTGGAAGAACGTCCGGATCGACGGCGGCGGGTTCGTGCCCGGGATCGTCTTCAACCAGACCGAGAAGGACCTGATCTACGCCCGCACCGACATCGGCGGCGCCTACCGCTGGGAGCAGGCGAGCAGGAGCTGGACCCCGCTGCTCGACTGGGTGGGCTGGGACAAGTGGGGCTACAACGGCGTGGTCAGCCTCGCCACCGACCCGGTGGAGACCGGCCGGGTCTACGTCGCCGCCGGGATGTACACCAACGACTGGGACCCCAACAACGGCGCGGTCCTGCGCTCCGCGGACAAGGGGAGGACCTGGCAGGCCACCCCGCTGCCGTTCAAGCTCGGCGGCAACATGCCGGGCCGGGGGATGGGCGAGCGGCTGGCCGTCGACCCCAACGACAACGGCGTGGTGTATCTGGGGGCGCCCGAGGGCAACGGCCTGTGGCGCAGCACCGACAAGGGCGTGACCTGGGCCAAGGTCACGAGCTTCCCCAACCCGGGGAACTACGCCCAGGATCCCTCCGACCCGAACGGATACCTCAGCCACCGGCCGGGCGTGGTCTGGGTGACCTTCGACCCGTCCTCGGCGACCGCGGGCCAGAGGACCCAGAGGATCTACGTCGGCGTCGCGGACAAGGAGAACACGGTCTACAGCTCCGCCGACGCCGGCGTCACCTGGACCAGGGTTGCCGGGCAGCCGACCGGCTACATCGCGCACAAGGGCGTCCTCGACCACGCCGGCCACGCGCTCTACATCGCCACCAGCGACACCGGCGGGCCTTACGACGGGGGCAAGGGCGACGTGTGGAAGCTCGACACGGTCACCGGCGCGTGGACCCGGATCAGCCCGATCCCGTCCAGCTCGGCCGACGACTACTTCGGCTACAGCGGGCTCACGATCGACCGCCTGCACCCCGGCACGCTGATGGTCGCCACCCAGGTCTCCTGGTGGCCTGACGTGATCTTCTTCCGCTCCACCGACGCCGGCGCCACCTGGACCCGGATCTGGGACTGGGCCTCGTACCCCAACAGAACCTTCCGCTACAAGATGGACATCTCCTCCTCGCCCTGGCTGACCTTCGGGGCGAACCCGCAGCCACCGGAGACGACCCCCAAGCTCGGCTGGATGACCGAATCGCTGGAGATCGACCCGTTCGACTCCAACCGCATGATGTACGGCACCGGCGCCACGCTCTACGGCACCGAGGACCTGCTCAAGTGGGACACCGGTGGCCAGTTCACCATCAAGCCGATGGTGAGGGGGCTGGAGGAGACCGCCGTCCTCGACCTGATCAGCCCGCCCAGCGGGGCCCCGCTGGTCAGCGGTCTCGGCGACATCGGCGGCTTCCGCCACACCGACCTCGCCGCCGTGCCGCCGATGATGTTCACCTCGCCCGTTTTCACCAGCACGACCAGCCTCGACTACGCCGAGACCAAGCCCGCCGTGATGGTCCGCGCGGGCAACTTCACCGACGCCGACCGCCCCTCCGACAGCCACGTCGCCTTCTCCACCGACGGCGGTGCCAACTGGTTCCAGGGCACCGAACCGGGCGGGATCAACGAGGGCGGCACGGTCGCGGCGGCGGCCGACGGCTCCCGGTTCGTCTGGGCGCCCAAGGGCGTGGCCGTCCACCGCTCGACCGGGTTCGGCACCTCCTGGACCGCGTCCACCGGCATCCCCGCCGGGGCCGTGGTGGAGTCGGACCGGGTGAACCCGGCCAGGTTCTACGGGTTCGGCGCCGGGCGGTTCTACGCCAGCACCGACGGCGGCGCCTCCTTCGCCGCCACCGCCGCGACCGGGCTGCCGGCCACGGGCAACGTCAAGTTCAAGGCCGTCCCCGGCCGCGAGGGAGACATCTGGCTGGCGGGCGGCGACACCGCGGCCGGCGGCACGTCCGGGATCTGGCACTCCACCGACGGCGGCGCGTCCTTCACCAAGCTGTCCGGCGTCACGAGCGCGGTCAACATCGGCTTCGGCAAGGCCGCGCCGGGCAGGGCCTACCAGGCGCTGTACGCGGTCGCCACAGTCGGCGGGGTGAACGGCGTCTTCCGCTCCGACGACACGGGCGCGAGCTGGGTCAGGATCAACGACGACCGGCACCGGTACGGCAACATGGGCGAGGCCGTCACCGGCGACCCCCGGGTCTACGGCCGGGTCTACCTCGGCACCAACGGCCGGGGCATCCTCTACGCCGACAACGGCGGCACCGTGCCGCCCGACGACACCACCCCGCCGTCCAGGCCCGGCACGCCGGCCGCCTCGGCGATCACCTCGTCGGGCGCGACGCTGACCTGGACGGCGTCCACCGACGACACCGCGGTGACCGGCTACGACGTCTACCGGGAGGCCGGGGCGACGGACGTGAAGGCCGGCTCGTCCTCCTCGGCGTCGTTCGCGCTGACCGGACTGGCCGCCGACACCTCCCACACCTACTACGTGGTCGCCCGCGACGGGGCGGGCAACAGCTCCACCGCCTCCGGCCCGGTCACCTTCAGGACGGCCGCCGGGCCGGTGGGCGGCGGGTGCGCCGCCGCCTACAAGGTGACCAACTCCTGGCCCGGCGGCTTCCAGGGCGAGGTGACGGTGAAGAACACCGGAACCTCGGCGATCAGCGCCTGGACCGTCAAGTGGTCGTTCCCGGACGGTCAGACGATCACCCAGCTCTGGAGCGGCGTCCACACCCAGACCGGCGCCGACGTCACCGTCGGGAACGCGGGCTGGAACGGCGGCCTGGGAGGCGGGGCGTCCACGGCGTTCGGCTTCGGCGGCAGCTGGACCGGCGCCAACGGCGTCCCCGCCACCGTCACCTGCACGGCCGGATAGCCCGGCCGTCCTGACCGCCACGGTCCCGCGCGGCCCTCCGGGGAGGCGCGGGACCACCCGGCCGCGGCGCCGGAAGGAGGGGGCGCCGGCTCCGCTGTGCGCCCTGAGTCGCAGGCGCGGGTCATCCCCCGGAACAGGCGCGATTCATCCCCCAGAATGAACGTAGATCAGTTGAGCTGGCCTATTCTGGAGCGAAACGACTGTCCGGGGGATCGCGTGGCTATCTCAGACGGGGTGCGGAACACCCAGGACGGGGCCGAGTGGCCGTCCGAAACCGGTGACGCCGGCGCGTCGCGGCCCGAGCCCGGCCACACCGGGGCGCCACTGCCCGGAGCTCATGACGCCGGAGCGCCGCGGTCCGAGCCCGGCGGTGCCGGAGCGTCGCGCTCCGGCACCGGGGCTCCGTGGTCCGAGACCGGCGACGCCGACGTGCTGAAGGACGAGGCGGCGCGGCGGTCCGGCATCCACGGCTGGCTCGACGGCGTCAGGTCGACCCGCACGGGCCACCTCACCCTCAAGATCGTCATCGGCGTCATCGGCGCCGTGCTGGTCATCGCCGGCCTCATCATGGTCCCCTTCCCCGGCCCCGGCTGGCTGGTGGTCTTCGCCGGCCTCGCCGTCCTGGCCACCGAGTTCCACTGGGCCCACCGGCTGCTGGAGTTCGGCAAGCAGACCCTGTCGGCCTGGACGACCTGGCTCGGCCGCCAGGGCTGGCCCCTCAAGATCCTGGTGGTCTTCGTCGCCGCGGTGGCCGCCACGGCCATCGTCTACTACGGCCTCAAGCTCAGCTTCGGCCTCGACCTGGTCACCGAGACCCAGAAGCTCATCAACCGCTAGCCTCCCTTTCGCCGGGCGGCCACGGGCGTGGCGCCGCCGGCGGGATGGGGCGAGGATTTACCCGGGACCGGCCGCCACACTGTCGTCCCCATACATCACTCTCCGTAGTCTCTCCCCGTCCGATCCCAAGAGACACAGGAGAGTGACCTCCGATGCGCGTCCTGTCTTCGACGGCCGCCCTGACCGCGGCCGGAATCGTCGCCGTGACCGGCGTCCCCGCCCACGCCGACGCCGTCAACCTGGGGGCGACGGTCCAGCCCGGCGCGGAGGTCTTCCTCACCGAGGAGCTCGTCCCCACGGCCCCCTACAAGGGCAAGGTGCTGGTCAAGCTGGAGAACAACGGCGTGCCGGCCGAGATCAAGATCAGCAACTGCAGGGGCAGGTATCTGGGCGCGGTGTCGATCATCGCCAACGACCACGCCCCATACGTCGCCGCCGACCCCGACACGGCCCCGGCCTGCATCCGCTTCAAGGTGAAGAACCTCGGCACCACCCCGGCCACCATCGTGGGCGCCGGTTACTTCTAGCCCGCCGCGCGACCGGCCGCCTCCGGCCCGGCCGGGCGGGCTTCCGGGCCGGACCGGGACACCCGGACGGCCCGCGCGGTGGGCTGGGTGGCGGCGGGCCCGGCCGGTCCCGCCCCGGCGGCGGGTCGCCACATCATTGTCATCGGTGTGAGTGAGATCACACCGGAAAATGTGCGTTCCGGCCAGAAGAAGCGGCGAGGGGATCGGAGTACCGTCCGGGGCAGGAGGACCCACGTGAGCCTTGCCCGTGCCGTCGAACAACCTCTGGCCGACATCCCCCGTGAGTTCGCCGACGCCCTCCGCCCCTACCTGCACGACCTGACCGAGGAGATGGCCGGCGAGATCCAGGCGAGCGTGCCCGAATACTCCCGGCAGAGCGGTGCCTACGCCCGCATCGTCAGGCACGCCGTCGAGGAGGCCCTGGCGGGCTTCGTGAACCGGGTCGGCGACAGGGGAGCCAGCCGCTCCCGGCTGCTGGAGGTCTACCGCGCGGTGGGCAGCGGGGAGGCGGCCGAGGGGCGGCCGCTGGATTCGCTCCAGTCCGCGCTGCGGATCTGCGCCAGGGTGGCGTGGCGCAGGCTGGCCGAGGAGTCCGAGCGGCTGAACCTGTCCAGGCAGCGCATGTGCGACATCGGGGAGGCGATCCTGGTCTACCTCGACGAGATCGCCGCCGCCGCGGCCGACGGCTACGCCGAGGCCCAGGCGAGGGTGGCGGGCGAGCTCGAACTGCGCCGCCGGCGGCTGCTCGACCTGCTGGTCGCCGACCCGCCCGCCGACCCCCGGGCGGTGGCCGATCTCGCCAGGTCGGTGCGGTGGACCACGCCGCGTACGGTGGCCTGCGTCGCGCTGGCCGCGCGGGCACAGGGCGAGCCGTCCAGGCCGGGCCTGCCGCCCGACGTGCTCGCCGACCTCGACCGCTCCGACCCCTGCCTGGTCGTTCCCGACCCCGACGGCCCGGGACGGTACGGCCTGCTCGACGCGCTGGCCGCCGACTGGACCGTGGTGATCGGACCTGCGGTCGGCGTGGGCGAGGCGGCCCTGTCGCTCAGGCTCGCCCGTGACGCCCTGGTCCTGGCCCGTCGAGGCGTGCTCGACGACGGCCGCAGCATCAGGGCGGCCCACCACCTGGCCACCTTGATGATCTTCCGGGACGAGGCGCTGATCCAGATCATGGGACGGGCCCGGCTGGCGCCCCTGCGCGGCCTGCGCCCCGCCCAGCGCGACCGGCTGGCCGAGACGCTGCTGGCCTGGCTGCAGAGCGGCAACGCCACCGAGGTGGCGGCCCGGCTGCACATCCACCCCCAGACCGTCCGCTACCGGCTGCGCCAGGCCACCGAGCTCTTCGCCGACCAGCTCGGCACTCCCGGCGACCGCTTCGAGCTGGAGGTCGTCCTGCGCGCCCGGGCCGCCGGCCTGCACGCCGTACCGGACTGACGTCCCGCGGCCTGTCGGCGGGCGCGCGGTGAGGCGGGTCACCGGTGGCTTCCCCGCGTCCCGGGAGTCGCCGCTCCTCCGCGTCCGAGAGGTCGCCGCAGCCCCACCGGAGGCGCGGCGGCCGGGTGGTCAACCGGCCGTGGTCCGGTCGCCGAGCGAGATCGCGTTCTTGGCCCGCTCGACCGACTCCTCGGAGGCCGGTCCACCGGGGTTCTCGGTGGCGAGCGCCTGGTTGAGCTCGACGAACGGGTGCATGCGCTCCTCGTAACGGGCGAACGCGGCGCGGTGGTCGTCGCCCGCCACGCCGAGCTCGTCGGCCAGCACGCAGGCACCCACCAAGGCCAGGCTGGTGCCCTGGCCGGACAGCGGCGAGGGGCAGTAGCCGGCGTCTCCCAGCAGCACCACCCGGCCGGCCGACCAGTGGTCCATCCGGATCTGGGCCATCGAGTCGAAGTAGAAGTCGGGTGCCTTCCACATGGCCTCCAGCAGCCGGGGCGCCTCCCAGCGCAGGCCGGTGAACTGCTCGGCGACGATCCGCTTCTGCTGCTCGACGTCGCGGTGGTCGTAGTCCAGCGGCGGCGAGCCGAAGCCGAACGAGATCACGATCTCGGCGTTCTCGCGGGCGGGGTAGATGCCGTAACCCCTGTCGCCGTCCCGGAGCCACATCTGCCAGTTGTCGAGGTCGAGGAAGTTGTCGGCGCGGAAGAACGCCAGATAGGTGCCCAGGTGGTGGATGAAGCGCGACTCCTCGCCGAAGACGAGACGGCGCACGTTGGAGTGCAGCCCGTCGGCCCCGACCACCAGGTCGAAGGTGCGGGGTTCGGCGCGCTCGAAGGTCACCCGGGCACCGCGCCCGTCCTGCTCGACGGCGGTGATGGAGTCGTCGAAGACGTACTCCACGCCGTCGCGCGTCCCGTCTACGAGCAGGCGAGTCAGGTCGTCACGCATGATCTCGATGTCGTCGCCGTCGAGCCTGCCGCCGCTGTAGGTCTCCTCGGTCGTGCTCATCACCTCGTTGCCGTCGCCGTCGAGCACCGACATTCCACGCATGCGGGTGGCGAGCGCCCGCGCCTCTGCCAGGATGCCCAGCCGGTCGGCCGCGTCGAGGGCGGCGCCGCGGATGTCGACAGCCTGGCCGCCCCGGCGAGGTGCGGGCGCCCGCTCGACGACGGTCGGGTGGAAGCCTCGGCGACGCAGTGAGCGGGCCAGGGCGGGGCCGGCGATGCTGCCGCCGGAGATGAGGACGTTCTTCACGGGATCTCCTAATACGTTGTACGCGGAGCTGAATGTACGACGTAAACAGAAGGCGTGGCAACTCTCATTTTCCGTGCTCACAGTGGTTAACAGAGCTAGTACAGATAGGTGCGGAAGGCTCGGCAGGGCCGCCATCAGGCTACTGTCTGTACTAGTACAGGCAGTCTGAGGAGGCGCCATGGCTCCGCAACCGGATCCGCCCTATGTCCGGATCGTCACCGAGATCCGGCGCCGCATCGCGGACGCCGAGCTGGAGCCGGGCGACCGCGTACCGTCGACCCGGCGGATCGCCAGGGAGTGGGGCGTCGCGCTGGCCACCGCCACGAAGGCGCTGACCGTCCTGCGCCAGGAGGGGCTCGTCCGTGCCGAGCCCCGCGTCGGCACCGTGGTGGCCGAGACCCCGCCGGCCCGGGCCGGACGGCGACCGGCCGTCGAGCCCGAGCGGGAGCTGACCCGCGAGCGCGTCGTGCGCGCGGCCATCGCGATCGCCGACGCCGAGGGGCTGGCCGCACTCTCCATGCGCGGCGTGGCGGCCAAGCTCGGCGTCTCCGCCATGTCTCCCTATCGCCACGTCAGCGGCAAAGACGACCTCGTCATGCTGATGGCCGACGCCGCGTACGGTGAGGGGGCCTATCCCGCCGACGTCCCGCCCGGCTGGCGGCCCCGCCTGGAGCTGTCTGCCCGGCTGCTCTGGGCGCTGTACCGCAGGCACCCGTGGCTGGCGCAGATCACCCCGCTGACCCGTCCGCTGCTGCTGCCCAACCTGATGACCCACGCCGAGTGGGCGCTGGACGCCCTCGACGGCTACGGCCTCGATCCGGAAACCATGATGAACCTGCACGTGCTGGTCTACAGCTACGTCCAGGGCATCGCGGCCAACCTGGAGCGGGAGGCGCAGGCCGAGGCCGCCACCGGCCTGTCGGAGGAGCAGTGGATGGACAGCCAGGAGCCCGCGCTCGCCGCGCTGGCCGCGTCGGGTGACTATCCCACGTTCGTCAGGGTCACCCGGGCCCTGGGGGGCGGCTACGACCTCCGTCTCGACGAGCTGTTCGAGTTCGGTCTCCAGCCGATGCTCGACGGTCTCGCCGTGGTCGTCGAGAGCCGGGCGGCGTCCGGGACGGACTGACTCTCCCCGCCGCGCCGCAGCCGGCCGTGCCTCCTCCGCGCCCCGCCCTCGGCTCCGGGGGACCATATCGGACTGCCCCGAAAGGGGGGAAGAAGGAGATTTAAAAATCCGCCAGAAAGCTTTACGTGCGAATATCCAGTTATGTGGGAATATGCCGGTTAAACCGATTCGGTATAGGCCGTGATCTTGGGAGATTTTCCAGCCTAAAATGCCGCCGTGTCTGTGACTCCTGGGATTTACCGACTGCTCGGATGCGCCGTCATCGCCGTCTCGATGGCCGCGCTGACCCTGCCCGCCGCACACGCCGCCGAATCCGCGGATCTCACGCTGCCCGGCACCCGGGTGACCGTGCGCGAGGACCCCGCCGACCCGCTGAAAGTCACCTCCTACACCGTCGGTAACGTGGCATACCTGCGCAGGGACGCCGGGTTCGCCAAGCAGACCGGCTATCAGGAGATCACGGTGGGGCCCAAGGGGGGCATGGCCGTCGCGGTCCCCACCTCCTACACCGGGGGACGCGACTCGGTGCTCCTGGCCGATCTGGTCGCCAACAACGGCACCAAGATCCAGACCGTCGACAAGCCGCTCGTCGCCAAGTTCGCCCACTGGACCCGCAACGGCGGAAAAGCGGTCCTGACCGTCCAGCGGAAGAACGGCGCGGCCTGGGAGACGACCGGCTTCGTCGTCGTCGACGCGACGGCGAAGACCGCCCGGCGGGTGAACGTGACGGGGGTGGACAGGACCGCGAGGTTCCGCTGGAGTCCCGACGGAGCCGACGTGGTGGCCGCCTACCAGGGCGGCACCCGCTTCTACGGCCAGGACGGGGCGGTCCGGCGCACCCTGCTCAAGACGGGAATCCCCGCCGGTGGCGAGGACGTGTTCTCCCCCTCGGGGAAGGCCCTCATGACCTGGTGCCCGGTGACCTACACCGAGCACGTCTGCCTCTGGGACCGCACCTCGGGCAAGCTCGCGGCCAAGGTGAACGTCCAGCCGAAGGCCCTGCTGGGCTGGTGGGACGACAAGCACTTCCTCGCCGTCGTGTCCAGCGCCGGCTCCTACCGGGTCGTCGTGGTCGATCTCAAGGGCAGGGCCGTGCGGGTGCTGGCCGCCATCTCCGCCGAAGACTGGGACAAGAAGCTCTACCTCAGCTACACCCGCAGGTGACGGCCCCGATCCGGTACGGCGGGCGCCCGCCGTACCGGGCCGGGAGGCCCGGCTCCGCGGCCCCCGGCGGGCAGGGCGTGCCGCAGGCCGGGTGAGGGCTTCAGGGGGCAGGGCGTGCCCGCGGGGCGGGCATGGGCCTCACGGCACAAGGGCGGGCCCGGGGGCGGGCCTACAGGTAGAGGCCGGTGCCGTTGTCGGTCTGCGGAGTGGCGATGGCGTGCAGGTCGCGTTCGCGCATGACGAGGTAGAGCTGGCCGTGGACCTCGACCTCGTACTGGTCCTCGGGATTGAACAGGACCTTGTCGCCCACCTTCACCGCCCGGGCGTTCGCGCCCGCACCGCAGACCTCGCCCCAGACGAGCCGGTTGGCCATCTTCACCGTCGCAGGGATGACGATGCCCGCCGTGCTGCGCCGCTCCTCTGACTCATGCTCGACCTTGACCATGACGCGGTCGTGGAGCATCTGAATCTCGAACTTCGGGTCACCCACAGTAGAAGCTTATGGGACCGGCGGGGCCGCGCCGGCTGATCCCGGCACGTGGGCCGTCCGGACGGGGCGCCGCGACCGCCCGGGACGCCGGGGCGGACCGTGCCCCCCCGGCGGACGGGACGAGCCCCCGGGCCCGCCGGGTGGCATCCGCCTGTCGTGCGGTCCTGGGGTTCCGGGGTCGGCGCGCGGTGCCGCGTCTATCGCGCGGCCCTGGGGAGCTCCAGCTCGGCGAACACGGACCTGTGGTCGGTGCCGGGGACACGGTGGACGCCGAACGACCGGACCGCGATCCGCGCGTCGGCGAACACGTGGTCGAGGGCCACCCCGGGGACCGGCTCCCAGCCCTGCTGGGGCCAGGTCGGGATGAGCCCCTGCCCGGTGACGTCGGCGGCGTCGCGGTAGCCGGTGGCGAGCAGCTCCCGCATGATCGCGTGGTCGAGGGTGGCGTTGAAGTCCCCGGCCAGGATCCGGTACGGCTCGGCCCCCGTCCCGGCCCTGGGCAGCGCCCGCAGGCCCTGGGCCCAGCAGGCGGCCTTGTAGTCGAACCGGGGCGCGCAGGGGTGGACCGAGACGATCTGGAGGTTCCGCTCCGGTGCGACGGCCACGGACTGGCGGAAGTTGCCGTAGTTGAGCGCGGCCTGGTCCGCGCGCAGGGGGAAGCGGGCGTAGACCCCGGAGCCCCAGACGCCCGGGGTGGGCTCGCCGACCATGTGGGGGAGGGCCTTGCGGATGCCGGCCTTCTCCAGGCGCTCGGCCGCCTCGGGGGTGAGCTCCTGAAGGGTCAGGATGTCGGGCTTGAGCCGTACGACGAGGTCCATGATCGTTTTGGTGTCCGCGTCGCCGCGCGCGAGGTTGGAGGCCAGCACGCGCAGGGCGGTCCCGCCGGGCGCCGGGGCCGGGTCGGCGAAGGCCCGGGGGAGCACCGCCCACGCGAACGCCCCCATGATGACCAGGCCGGCCACGCCCGCCGTCCAGCGGCGCAGGGACAGGGCCAGCAGCAGGGCGACGACCGAGGCCGCCGCCACGTAGGGCGTGAACGCCGCGAGCTGGATCCACCGGAACCCGGCGTCCCATCCGGTCGCCCGGAGCACCGCCCAGGCCGCGAAGGGCACCATCATGATCCAGATCAGGACGGTGATCCAGCGTCGCCGGCGCGGGAGCCCGGCGGGAGAGGGGGTACTGGAGATCGTTTCGGTGGTCACCCCGCCGGACGCTACCGTCTCGCGCGGCGCGGGTGAAGCCCTGAGGCGGTGCCCGGACGGCGGGGGCGCGGAGTAGGCTCACCGGACATGACGGATCTCTCCCCTGACCTGGTCGGCGACTATCTCGACTGGTACCTCGGCGCCCACCCCGTCCATGCCGCCCTCGCGGGCGCCGAGGGTTACGACAGGACCCTGGGTGACTTCACGGAGGCGGGCATCCGGGCCCGGGAGCGGGAGTCGAGGCGCTGGCTGGAGCGGTTCCAGGAGGTCGGGGAGGCCGGGGGGCCCGGAGGCTTCGAGGACATGATCGACCGTGAGCTGATCATGTCCACGCTGCGCGGCGGGCTGGCCTACGAGGCCTGGCCCGCCTGGCGGCGCGACCCCTCCGTCTACCTGGGGCCGATCTTCGGCTCGATGTTCAGCCCGTTCCTGCACCGGCTGTCCCCCGAGGGTGAGCTGGTCGAGGCGGCCGTCGCGCGGCTGGCCGAGGTGCCGGACGTCATCGCGGCCTGCCGTACGAACCTGGACCCGGCGCTGGCGGCTCCGCTGCTGGTCGAGCGGGGCCTGGGCCAGGCGCGGACGGCCCGGCGCTTCCTCACCGAGACGGTCCCCGGCCTGGTCGCGGACGAGGCCCTGCGCGCCCGGCTGGCCGCGGCGGCCGAGCCCGCGGCGGCGGCCTTCGACGGGCTCGTGGAGTTCCTCGAGGGCTTCCAGGCCACCGGCACCTGGCGGATGGGCGAGGAGCTGTACTCCACGCTGCTGCGCGAGCGGGAGATGCTCGGCTACGGAGCCGACGAGCTGCTCAAGCGCGGCCAGGAGGCCTACGACGACCTGGACGCCCGGATGCGCGAGGTCGCCCGGCGGCTGCCCGGCGGCTCCGACGACTGGCACGCGGCCGTGATCGGGCTCCAGGACGACCACGCGCCGACCCTGGAGGACATGCGGGCCGAGTACGACGCCGAGACCGAGCGGGCCAGGAGGTTCGTGCGCGAGCACGGTCTGGTGACGTTCGCCGACGGCGAGGAGTGCCGGGTGGTGCCGTCGCCGGAGTTCCAGCGGCCCATCCTCGCCGTCGCCTCCTACCTGCAGCCCCCGCCCCTGTCCGCCTCGCGGATCGGGCACTTCTTCGTGCCGTTCACCCCCGACTCCTTCACCGGGGAGCAGGTGCGCCAGCGGCTGCGCACCAACGCCAGGGCCCAGATGCCCTCCATCGCCGTCCACGAGGCCTACCCCGGCCACCACTGGCACCTGTCCTGGATGGCGGGCAACCCGAGCCGGACCCGCAAGCTGTTCCGCACGCCGTACTTCTCCGAGGGCTGGGCCCTGTACGTCGAGAAGGTCATGCGCGAGCAGGGCTACTTCACCACCCCCGCCCAGGAGCTCGCCCACCTGGACTTCCGCCTCTTCCGGGCGGCCCGCATCATCGTGGACGTCTCGCTGCACTGCGGTGACATGAGCGTCGAGGAGGCGGAGGAGTTCATGACCACCAAGTCCTCGCTCACCCCCGGCACGGCCAAGGGCGAGGTCAACCGCTACTGCGCCTGGCCCACCCAGGCCCCCTCCTACCTGACCGGCGCCCTGGAGATCGACCGCATCCGCGACGACTACCTGGCCGCGGGCCGCGGTGACCTGCGCACCTTCCACGACACCCTGGCGGGATCCGGCGGCCTCCCCCTGGGGCTGGCCCGCCGGGTGGCTCTGGAAGGCTAGCGGCATGTCCGACAACGAGGCGAGGGTGCTGGACGCCCTGGACGAGGCGGAGACGGTCCGGCTCCTGGCCGAGCTCGTGCGGGTGCCGAGCGTGACCGGCACCGACGCCGAGTCCGACCTGCAGCACCGCTGCGGGAGCCTGCTCGCCGAGGCGGGGCTCGACGTCGACGCCTGGAAGCTCGACCTCGACACGCTCCGGGCCGCTCCGGGGTTCCCCGGCACGGAGGCGCCGCGCGTCGAGGGCTACGGGGTGGTCGGCGTCACCGAGGGCGAGGGCGATCCCGCGCTCGTCCTGCAGGGGCACGTGGACGTGGTGCCGACCGGCGATCTGGCCAGGTGGCAGGGGGGCGACCCCTTCGGCGCCCGGATCAGCGGGAACGTCCTGCACGGCAGGGGCGCCTGCGACATGAAGGCGGGGTTGGCGGCGAACCTCGCCGTCGTCGCCGCCCTCCGCAGGTCCGGGGTACGGCTGGTCCGGCCGCTGGCCGTGCACTGCGTGGTGGGGGAGGAGGACGGCGGCCTGGGCGCCTTCGCGACCCTGGCCCGGGGCCACCGGGGTGAGGCCGCGGTGATCACCGAGCCGACCGGCGGGGCGATCATCGCCGCGGCGGCGGGCGCGCTGACGTTCCGGATCGAGGTCGCCGGGCGGGCGGCCCACGGCGCCACCCGCTACGAGGGCGTCAACGCCCTGGAGGTCTTCTGGCCGGTCTTCGAGGCGATCAGGCGGCTGGAGGCCGACCGCAACCGCGACCCGGACCCGGTCTTCGACGGCAACCCGCTGCCCTATCCGATCGAGGTCGGGACGGTCCGCGCGGGTGACTGGTCCAGCAGCGTGCCGGACCTGCTCGTCGCCGAGGGCCGTCTCGGCGTCCGCCTGGACGAGGATCCCGCCGAGGCCCGCCTCGCCCTGGAGGGCGCGATCGCCGAGATCGGCCACCCGTGGCTGCGCGAGCACCCCCCGGCCGTCACCTGGCCCGGCGGCCAGTTCGCGAGCGGGCGGCTGCCCGCCGGCCACGAGCTGCTGGACCAGGTCGCCGCGGCGGTGGCCGACGTGACCGGGGCCCGCCCCGCCGAGTCGGCCGCGCCGTACGGCAGTGATCTGCGCCTGTACGTCGCGGGCGGCATCCCAGCCCTGCACTACGGGCCGGGTGACGTGCGCCTGGCCCACGCCCCGCGCGAGCAGGTCGACCTGCGCGAGCTCCGGGACGTCACCCGGGCGCTCGCCCTGCTGGTCCTGCGCCGCTGCGGGGTCCGGGACTGAGGGGTTCGCGGGCCGGGTGGCGAGGCGGAGATTCAGCCGTCAGCCGTCAGCCGTCAGCCGACGGTCGCACCGGTCTCCACGGGCAGTCCCGCCTCGGTCCAGTCCTGGATGCCCTCACGGTATTTGCGGACGTCGGTGTAGCCGAGGGCGATCAGCCGCCGGGCCACCGCCTCGCTGTTGCCGCAGGCGGGGTTGGAGCAGTAGGTGACGATGGCGGCGTCCCGGTCGGGGAGCAGCTCGGCGGCGCGGGTGGCCACCTCGCTCTCCACCAGGGCGATTGCGCCGGGCAGGTGCTGCTGGGCGTAGTAGTCGCCGCCGAGGGCGTCCACGACGACGACGGTGCCCGCCTCGATCGCGGTGCTGAGCTCGTCGCGGGTAATCAGCGTTGTCATCTCCGGCCTCCCAGGCCCTAAATGGACTATAGTCCGTTTCTGTGAACGATTCGAAAACTAGCGGACTGCGGTCCGCTTCGTCAAGCGAGCCGTTGCGGATGCTGCTGGGCGAGCCTCCCCGGGAGCGGGCCGACGCCGCGCGCAACCGGCTGAAGGTGCTGGCGGCGGCGGAGCGGCTGTTTCGGGAGAAAGGGGTGGACGGCGTCTCGATGGACGCGGTCGCGGCCGAGGCGGGGGTGGGCAAGGGCACGCTTTTCCGGAGGTTCGGCGACAAGTCCGGGCTGGCCGCCGCGCTCCTCGACGAGCGGGAGCGTGAGCTCCAGGAGGCGATCCTGTCCGGTCCCGCGCCCCTGGGTCCCGGCGCTCCGGCCGCCGGCCGGCTGGCCGCGTTCGTGGACGGCTACCTCGACTACCTGCTCGGCCACCTCGACCTGGTCCGGGTGTCGGAGACCGCCAGTCCCGGCGCCCGCTACCGGATCGGCGCCTACCGGTTCTGGCACCGCCACGTGGAGATCCTGCTTGCCGAGGCCCGCCCCGGCTGTGACGCCGGCCCGCTCGCCCATGCTCTGCTCGCCCCGCTGGCCGCCGAGCACATGGCGACCCTGGTCGGCGCGTACGGTCAGGCACGGGCGAGGCGGGCGGTGCGGACGCTCGCTCTGGGGTGAGTTCGCCCGGGACTGGGGTGAGTTCGCCCGGGATGGGGTCCAGGTCCGCCTGGGATGAGCCTGGCGGAGGGCGGGCCTTGAGGTGGGCTTCGCGGGGGCGGGCCGGGAAAAGGGTTCGGGGAGGGTTCGGGGAGGGTTCGGGGAAGGGCTCGAAAGGAGTCCGGGAAGAGGCTCGGGGAGCGTCCAGGGAAGGGGCTCGGGAGAGGTTCGGGGAAGGGTCCGTAGGTCGAGTCCGAAAAGCTACCTGTAGGTAACCGAAGTCACATGGGTCCGCCTCACAATCGATGATGCGTTACTTGTGCGATGAAAGGTCACCTCTGTGCGGATTGCGCCATTTGCCCGACTGTCCCGTCCGCTGCGCCGGCTCGCACGGGTCCTCGCCGCCGTTCTCGTGCTGGCGATCGTCCTCGCCGGGACCGTGACCTGGACGGTCCGCCGGTCCTTCCCGCAGCTCGGGGGCGAGATCTCCCTCCCGGGCCTGGGAGCCGCCGTGACCGTCTACCGTGACGCCCGGGGCATCCCGCAGATCTACGCCGACACTCCTGCCGACCTGCTCAGGGCGCAGGGCTACGTGCACGCCCAGGACCGCTTCTGGGAGATGGACTTCCGCCGCAAGACCACCGCCGGCCGCCTGTCGGAGATCTTCGGCTCCTCGACCACGGACGTCGACAAGGTCGTCCGCACGCTCGGCTGGCGGCGCACCGCCGAGGCCGAGCTCGCCGTGATCAGACCCGAGACCCGGCAGGCCCTGGACGACTACGCCGCCGGGGTCAACGCGTGGATGGCCCAGCACGACGGCTTCGCCGAGAGAAGCCTCGAATACGGCGTGCTCAAGCTGACCAACGGCGGCTACGAGCCCGAGCCGTGGAGCCCGGCCGACTCCCTCGCCTGGCTCAAGGCAATGGCCTGGGACCTGCGCTCCAACATGGGCGACGAGCTCGACCGGGCACTCGTCGCGGCCCAGGTCCCGGCGGAACGCGCCGGCCGGCTCTTCCCCGAGTACCCCTTCGACCGCCACCAGCCGATCATGACCACGCCGGCCGCGACGGAGGACAGGCCCGCGGCCGGCCAGGCCACCGGCGCGGCGGACGCGCTCGCCCGGGTGGCCGATCTCGTCGACGCGGCGCCGTCCCCGTTCGGCACCAGGGGCGGCGACTCCGCCGGGATCGGCTCCAACTCCTGGGTGGTGGGCGGCGCCCACACCGCCACCGGCAAGCCGCTGCTCGCCAACGACCCGCACCTCGGCCCCCGGATGCCGTCGATCTGGTACCAGGCCGGCCTGCACTGCCGTACGCCGAGCGCGGCCTGCCCCTACGACGTGACCGGTTACACCTTCGCCGGCCTGCCCGGCGTGGTGATCGGCCACAACGCCAGGATCTCCTGGGGCTTCACCAACCTCGGCCCCGACGTCACCGACCTGTACCTGGAGCGGACCAGGGGTGACACGGTGGAGGTCGCCGGCGAGTGGAAGCCGATGGAGGTCCGCACTGAGCAGATCAAGGTCGCGGGCGGCCCGGCCGTCGAGCTGAAGGTCCGTACCACCGCGCACGGTCCGATCATCTCCGACGTGCTCGGCGACGCCCGCCGGGCCGTGCCCGGAGCCGTGGCGAACCTCGGCCGGACGGCCGGCGGGGCGGCGGACGGGATGGAGGTCGCGCTCCGCTGGACCGCGCTCGACCCCGGCCGTACGGCCGACGCCATCCTGCTGCTCAACCGGGCCGGGAACTTCGAGCAGTTCCGCGAGGCCGCGTCCTTCTTCGAGGCCCCCGCGCAGAACCTGATCTACGCCGACGTGGACGGCAACATCGGCTACCAGGCCCCGGGCAAGATCCCGGTCCGGGCCGGGGGCGACGGCCGCTGGCCCGCGCCCGGCTGGACCGGGAAGCACGAGTGGACCGGCTTCATCCCCTTCGAGAAGCTTCCCCACGTCTACAACCCGCCCGAGGGCTACATCGTCACCGCCAACAACGCGGTGACGCGTCCCGGCGAGGACCTGTTCCTGACCACCGACTGGTCCTACGGCTACCGCTCCCAGCGCATCGTCGACCGGCTGAAGCAGGAGATCGGCAAGGGGAAGGTCACCGCCGAGACCATGGGACGGATCCAGATGGACGACCACAACGGCCTGGCCCCGGTCCTCCTGCCGCACCTGCTGCGCGTGGGGGTTCCGAACGGCACGCTCCAGGGCTGGGACGCCGGGCAGGACCGCGACTCGGCCGGGGCCGCCTACTTCAACGCGGTCTGGCGGCACCTGCTCGGACGCGCCTTCGAGGACGAGCTGACCGGCGGGGCCCGGCCGGGCGGCGGTGACCGGTGGTACGAGGTCGTCCGCCCGCTGCTGGAGCGGCCCGCCGACCCGTTCTGGGACGACGTGCGCACCAAGGACCGGGTCGAGGGGCGCGACGACATGCTGAAGGCCGCCATGGCGGAGGCGGACGCCGAGCTGCGTGAGCTGCTCGGCGACGACCCGGGGGAGTGGAAGTGGGGCGACCTGCACACCCTGGAGCTGACCCACGAGACCTTCGGCACCAGCGGCATCGGGCCGATCGAATGGCTGTTCAACCGCGGCCCGCTGCGCACGGCCGGCGGCAAGGACACCGTGAACGCCACCGGCTGGGACGCCACCGAGGGGTACGGGGTCAACTGGGTGCCGTCGATGCGCATGGTCGTGGACCTGGCGGATCTGGACCGCTCATGGTGGATCAACCTGACCGGCGCGTCCGGCCACGCCTTCCACGCCAACTACGACGACCAGGCCGAGCTCTGGGCGGACGGCGGGCTCACCCCGATGCGCTTCACCGAGCAGGCCGTACGGCGAGACGCCGCCGACACCCTCACGCTGAGGCCGTGACCTCGGCGGTCCCCGGCCACCGGCCTCGGCGCCCTGTCCGCCCCGCACCGGAGGAGCTCGCCACCAACCCGGTCGAGGCCGGAGAGCTCCGGACCGGAGCCGGCCGGCCCGCGCCCCGGTGGGTTCATCGCGGCGGGCCGGAGGGCCCGGGGTCCGCTTCGAGCCAGGCCAGCACGGCCATCACGCGCCGGTTGTGGTCGTCCGACGGCGGCAGTCCGAGCTTGGCGAAGATGTTGTTCGTGTGCTTGCCGACCGCCTTGTCCGTGACGTGGAGATGTCCGGCGATCGCGAGGTTGGACATGCCCTCGGCCATCATCGCGAGCACCTGCCGCTCCCGTGGCGTCAGTTCGGTGAGCGGCTCGTCCCTGCCGTGGCGGGTCAGCAGCTGGGAGATCACCTCGGAGTCCATGGCGGTGCCTCCGGCGGCCACCCGCCGTACGGAGTCGACGAACTGGTCGACGTCGCCGATCCGGTCCTTGAGGAGGTAGCCCACCCCGCCGGCGCGGTCGGACAGGAGTTCGCGGGCGTAGAGCTGCTCGACGTACTGCGACAGGATCAGTACCGGCAGCCCCGGCAGGCGGCGCCGGGCCTCCAGGGCGGCGCGGAGCCCCTCGTCGGTGAACGTGGGCGGCAGCCGTACGTCGATCACGGCGACGTCGGGGCGGTGCCGGGTCAGCGCGTCGAGCAGCATCGGGCCGTTGTCGACAGCCCCGGCCACGTCGAAGCCCTTGGCGGACAGCAGGCGGATCAGGCCGTCCCGTAGGAGGGCGAGATCTTCGGCGATGACGACGCGCACGGCAGCTCCATCGTGAGTTCGGTCGGGCCTCCGGAGGGACTGCTCACCGCGAGCGAGCCGTCGAAGGCGGACAGGCGGCGTCCGATGCCACGCAGGCCCGTGCCGGCGGCGGGGTCGGCGCCGCCGCGCCCGTCGTCGCCCACGGTCAGGCGCAGGACGTCGCCCGAACGGCGCAGCCGTACCCATGCCCGGCCGGCGTCGCTGTGCTTGGCCAGGTTGGCCAGGGCCTCGCTCGCGGCGAAGTACACGGCGGACTCCACCGGGGCCTCCGGTCGCTCCGGCAGGTCGACGTCGACCTCGACCGGCACCGGGCAGAGCAGCGCGGCGGCCTCGATCGCCCCGGCCAGTCCCCGGTCGGCGAGCACCGGCGGATGGATGCCGCGCACGAGGTCGCGCAGGTCGCCCAGGGCCTGGCCGGTGGACTCCCAGGCCTCCTCGATCAGCTCCCGGACCTGGGCGGGGTCGTGGGAGCTCCTGGCCAGCCCGAGGTTCATCCGGACCGACACCAGCCGCGCCTGCGCGCCGTCGTGGAGATCGCGCTCGATCCGGCGCAGCTCGGCCGCCTGCGCGTCGACCGTCGCCGCCCTCGACTCGGTCAGCTCCCTGATCCGCTGGGCCGGCGAGGATCCCGGCCGGAGCAGCAGGTGGGCCAGCCGTGTCTGCCCGGCGCGGAACGAGGGCACGGCCATCAGGGCGACCGTCACGATGGCCACGACCGAAAGAGAGAGCGCGATCGACACCGACGTGTCCGTGTCCATCGGCCGTAGGTAGAAGATCACGTCGAGGGCGGACCACACCGCCCAGACGGCGAGCGCGAAGACCGAGCTGGTGACGCCGTGGACGGCCAGCCAGGCGAGGTCGCGCCAGGTGGCGGGGTCCCGCAGACAGGGGATCAGATGAGCCCGGACCCCCGGCCCCGCCGGTGAGCGGTACGGCTCGGCGATGTCGCGCCCCAGCGTCCGGCCCGCCCGGCCCCGCTGGAAGCGCGTCAGGGACCGGACCGCAACGAGCGCGCGGGCCAGCACCGCGAGGCCGAGCCCCGCCACCGGGATGAGCGCGACGCCCGTCAGGACCACGGCGGTCAGCAGCAGAGCGGCCACGCCCGTGGCGATGTTCAGCAACAGCCCGCCGGTCGGAACGAGCCCGCCCCGCAGAGCGCGGCGAATCATGGTCACGGAGACAGTCTGCACGGTGGGCGGACCGGAGACGGTAGGCCCAGACCCACCACGGGGGTGGTGATATCCCACCCGGCGGGTGGGCGCGGGCCGATGGAGGCCGGCGGGCCACGCATGGAGGCTTGATCCGGATCACTCAAGCGATGGGAGCCCCTGTGATGACCAGTCCGGCCGGCACGCCGGCCATCGGCGATTTCCCGGCCCCGACGAGACCCGCCGACAGACCCGGCCGGCCGGGCGCCGGCCGTACGGGCAGGTGATGACCGTGATCGAGGTCGGCAACCTGACCATGCGGTACGGCGGCACGCTCGCCGTCGACGATCTGTCCTTCGCGGTGAAACCCGGGCTGGTGACCGGGTTCCTCGGTCCGAACGGCGCGGGAAAGTCCACGACCATGCGGGCCGTCCTCGGCCTGGAGGTCCCTGCCTCCGGCACGGCGCTGGTGGGTGGTCGCCCCTACACGTCTTTCCGCCGGCCCATGCGTTCGATGGGGACCCTGCTCGACGCCGGCGCCGTTCACGGGGGACGCACCGCGCGGGCCCATCTCGGTTGCCTGGCGCGCAGCAACGGCATCGGGGACCGGCGGGTGACCGCCGTGCTGGAGCAGGTCGGTCTGACGGGTGTCGCGGGCAAGCGGATCGCCGGCTTCTCCCTCGGGATGAAGCAGCGGCTCGGAATCGCGGTGGCGCTGCTCGGTGACCCGGATGTGCTGATGTTCGACGAACCGTTGAACGGGCTGGACCCGGAGGGCATCCGCTGGATCCGCGATCTGATGCGGTCGCTCGCGGCCGAGGGCCGCACGGTCCTGCTCTCCAGTCACCTTATGAGTGAGATGGCGCTCACCGCCGACCACGTCGTGGTCATCGGGCGCGGGCGGCTGATCGCCGACACCACGATGGAGTCCCTGATCGAACGTTTTCAGCGCGGCGTGCTGGTGCGCACACCAGATCCGGCACGGCTCGCCGGCGCTCTCGAGGCGCGCGGGGCGACGGTGACCACGGAAGCCGACGGCGGCCTGTCGGTGAGCGGCGTCGACGCGGCAGAGATCGGTTCGCTGGCTCTGACCGAGGGGGTCGCGCTGCGGGAGCTGACACCGCGCAGCGCCTCCCTGGAGGAGGCGTTCATGGAACTCACCGAGGAGAGCGTGGAGTACACCGCCCATCCGGCCGGTGCCGTAAGGGCGGCCCGATGATCGACGTGATCGCCTCGGAGTGGCTGAAGCTCCGCTCCCTCCGCTCGAACCTCTACCTTCTGGCCGTGTCCCTGCTGGCTGTGCTGCTCAGCGCCGGGGTGGCATACCTGATCACCCGCGGCTTCGACGGCCAGTCCCCGGAGGAGAGACTGCGCTTCCCGAGCAATGGCGACGGGCTCGGCAACGGCCTCCCGGTCGCCTACTTCGTCCTGGGTGCCCTGGGGGCCCTCGCGATCACCTCGGAGTACTCCACCGGCATGATCCGCACGAGTCTGGCGGCCGTGCCGCGACGGCAGGCGTTCCTGCTCGCCAAGGTCCCGGGTCTCGCCGCCGTCTCCCTGGTCGCCGGCCAGGTCCTCGGGTTCGCGATGCACTTCGCCGGCCAGGCGGTCCTCGGTGAACGCGCCGGCCAGTTGCTTCTCGACGGACGGACGCTGGGCACTCCCCTCGCCGAGCCGGGCGTGCTGATCGGGGTGATCGCCGCCGGGGTGTCCATGGCGGCGGTCACCCTGATCGGACTCGGCCTGGGGGCGGTGATCCGCTCCACCCCCGGATCCCTGATCGCCCTGATCATGATCCTGTTCGTGCTCCCGGTCGTGGCGAGAACCCTGCCGGCACCGCTGAGGGCGCAGCTCGGCTCTTTCATGATCGAGAACCTTCCCTCCCAGATCGCCGGGGTGGGAGGCGGCCTGCTGTCCCCACCGGCCGCGGGTGCCCTGCTGGCCGCCTACCCGGTCGCGGCGCTGACGGCGGGTGCCGTCGCGATCGCGTTGAAGGGGCGCAGGGTCAACGTACTGGCCGCCGGCGTGGCCGTGATCATCCTGGCGGGGGCGGTTCCAGCCGTCGCGGACGGCTCGGCGGTTCCGGCCCCCTCGACACTGGCGTGGAAGGCGTGTCCGGACAAGGACGCCCCGCCGGAGATGCGGTGCGCGGCGATCCAGGTGCCGGTGGACTGGACGGAGCCGTCCGGACGGAAGATCGCCCTGCCGCTCGGAATGTTGCCGGCCACCGGCACGGAGCGCCGGATCGGCACGGTGTTCTCGATCCCCGGCGGTCCTGGCCATTCAGGTGTGAAGGACCTGAAGAAGTCCGCGGGCGGCTTCATGGACCTGCGGAGACGATTCGACGTGGTCAGTTTCGCCCCACGGAACACCTTCGACCTGGGCGTGCTGTCGGCACAGTGCCTCGCCTCCGGCCCCTGGATCTTCCTGCCGGACGACCGCGTGCAGCACGCCGCTCTGGCGGAGGCGAACCGGGCATCCGCGCAGCGATGCCGTAAGGCGGACCCGGAGTTCTTCGGTCACCTGGACTCGGCCTCCGTCGCCCGGGACGTGGAGGCCGTCCGCGTCGCCCTGGGTGAGGAGAAGCTGAGCTTCATCGCCACCTCTTACGGCGGCGTCCCGGCGGTGGCCTACGCGCGCCTGTTCCCCTCCCGCATCCGTGCGATGGTGATGGACGGCGCCGTCAACCAGCTTCTCGATCGTGCCGACAACGACCGGATGAGCTATCCGACAGTCGAGAGGCAGTTCGGGCGGTTCGCCGCCTGGTGCGGGGCCACCACTTCCTGCGCGCTGCACGGCGAGGATGTCGGCGCGATCTGGCGGAGGCTCGTGACCGGCGCCGACCGATCTCCGGTGCCTGTCAGGGGCGAGCCGCCGGAGGCCGCCTACACCGGGTTCGACCTGAAGGTCGCCGCCGCCCCCAGTCTCATATCGCCCGGCCCGGAGCCCGAGAGCCCCCGATGGGTACAGCTCGCCGAAGCCGTCCGCAGAGCCGCCGAAGGCGATGCCTCAGGGTTCGCCGACTACGTGAAGCAGGCCACGGAGAGCCTGAAGGCCCCCTCGTTCGTGGGGATGAACATGACCCACTGCCCGGATGGCATGGGGTACGGGAGTTATGAGGAATACCAGGAAGGGCGCCGGCGAGGGGGGCGGCTCTCGCCGAACTTCGCCGGAAACGAGCAGTGGCACCCGCTCGCCTGTGTGGGCTGGCCGACGCCCGTCACCAACCCGCGCGCTCCGCTGCCCGTCGAGGACCTCCCACCGTTCCTGGGCGTCGGCACCTGGGTCGACTACGCGGGCAGCGCGGATCTCGTCCTGCGGGTGCCGGGCTCGTCGACGGTCCGTTACGAGGGACACGGCCACGGGCTTTACCTCAGTGGCGACACGTGTGCCATCGCCCACGTGAACCGGTATCTGACCAGCCTGCGACTTCCCCCGGCCGGCACCGCCTGCCGTCCCGGCCGCTGAGGGGGGCGGACACGGGGCCACGGGCTCCGGTGTGAGACAGGCGTGGGGCCCGGTGGGGTCGGACACGGACCTCGGCGGGGTCAGGCGTAGGTGCCGCGGACCTCGACGATGTCGGCCAGCGGGAACTCCAGGTAGTCGCCGGCCTCCTCGCACCACGCGTCGAGCACGCCGCTGCGCAGCTCGCCGTGGCTGATGGTGGCGGTCAGGCCGTCGGTCAGCGTGATCGCCGCCCGCACGCCGCGGTCCACCACGAAGCCGAGCAGCGACTGCTGGGCGGTCGGCAGCCGGGAGGCCATGCGGCCGATGACCGCCCACGTCCTGCCCTGCTGCCGGATGGCGCCGTCCTCGCCGGCGATCAGCCGCCGGGCGTGCTCGTGCGGGTCCGGGGGCGGCTCGACCAGGTGGTGCGGCGGCTGCTCCAGCTCGGCCACCCGGCCGCCGGGCAGCAGGATCAGCCGCCCGTTCTGCGGCTCCTCGATCCGGGCGCGGCGGACGGTGATCTCCCCGGTGTCCTCGATCGGCACCGGGGCGTAGCCGTTCTCCCGGAGTGCCGCGAGGGTCTTGCCCGCGGGCATCGCGCTGGCCAGCACGGTCGGCGCGAGCAGTCGCAGGCCCAGCCTGCTCAGCCGCCGGTGCCCGGCGATCTCGGCCAGCAGCACCGGGTCGGAGGCCTGCACGATGCAGGCGACCGTGGTCACGGTGACCTCGCCGTGCCGCCGGGCCACGTCGCGCACCAGGTAGTCGAGGGGTTGCGGCACCGCGCCGACCTCTCCGAGGTCGGCCAGGAGGGCGTCGGCGGTGTAGCCGGAGTCCATCGCCCGGCGCACGCTCACCGGGGTGAACCGCCACACCGAGGCCGCGCCGCGCGACTCGCGCTCGGCGGCCCGGTCCAGCAGCTCGGCCAGCTCGGTGGAGGGCGGCCCGGTCACCACGGCGGTGAGGTCGGCGCCGAACAGCGCGCTCCGCCGTACGCTGGCCAGCGCGCGGGTCGAGCACTCCACCAGCACCGGATCGTGCTCCACGGCCGGGCTGGAGTCGTCGTTCTCGTCTCCCGCCGAGGCGTCCAGGGCGGCCAGCGCGCGGCCCAGGTCGGTGATCGTGTCGTAGGCGATCAGCCCGAGCATCCGGGCCTCCTCCAGCACGGCGGGGGCGCACTCCGCCAGCAGCGCCTGGTCGAGCAGCGGGGCGTGCCAGTGCGCCGACCCGACCAGCCCGGCCCGGTCGGCGCACGCCGTGCTGGCGGGCAGGCGGGCCAGCACGCCGAGGACCGCCCGCCGGGCCCTGCCGACCGAGGCCCCGGCGGGGTCGTCGCCGAGCACGGTGCCGTATTTGCCGTCGATCCGGCGGAGCGAGGAGCGCTCCATCCGCCACCACGCCGACAGCAGCACCCGGAGCCTGGCGGCCGCGTCGTCCAGCCGCCAGCGGTCGAACTTCTCAGTGGGCACCAGCCCGCCGGCCGGCTCGTCCCAGGCCAGCAGCCGGGCCACCGCGCAGATCTCCAGCAGGAGCCGGGTCTCGTCCTCGTCGCAGCCGGTGTCCTTGGCCAGCCGCCGGACCTCGCGCACGCCGACCCCGCCGGCCTTCAGCAGCGGCAGCGGGAACTTGGCGGTGTTCTCCAGCATCGCGGCGCAGCGCTCGACCACGTGCGGGGCGGCCAGCGTCATCAGGTGGTCGACCGCCTCGGGGTCCACCGGGACGGTCGCGAGGTCGGGCGGGCAGGGGGTGAACGGCGGGTGGTAGCCGGGGCCGCGCAGCGCGAGCGCCACCTCCCGTGGCATCTCGGCCACGTTCCAGCTCGGCCGGAAGAGCAGGCCGTGGTCGGCGGCCCACTTCTCCGGGGCGCCCGGCACGACGAACCGGCCGCCGTCCACGTCGCGGATCGGGCCGTCCCAGGCGAACTCCTCCAGCAGCCGCTCCGTGCCCTCCGGCGCCCGCTCGATCATGGCGGTCACCCGCCCGGGGTCCGAGAGCATCTCGGTGACCCTGGTGACCGTGCGGCGCTTGGGGCCGTGCGGCAGGCCGAGTGCCCTGGCGAGAGCGCGGAGGGCGTCGGCGCTGACCGTCCAGGAGTTGAGGTAGTGGGCGAGCGGCTCGCCGAGCCCGCACGGGGCCGTCCACCACCGGGCGACCCCGCCGGCGACCCGGATCCGCCCCTCGTCGTCCGGCCAGGCCAGGGCATGGTCGAACAGCCGGTCGACCCAGGGGGCCACCTCGGCCTCCGGCACGCCCATGAACCGGGCCAGCGTCTCCAGGTCGACCTGGTCGCCGAGGGCCAGTGACGCCTGCGCGACCTCAAGGCACGGCAGCGGAAGCCCCCGCATGACCGCCATCACCGCGAACCCGTTGCCCAGCCGCTGCGCCAGGGTGTCCAGGCGGCGCGGCCACGGTGGGGCGATGGCGTCCGAGCGGTTGGCCAGAACTCGGGTGAGCCGTTCTTCGTCGAGGGTTTTCAACCAGCCGAGCAGGTGATCGTCCATCTCGCAGCTCTCTCAGGAATCTCGCGCGGGGACTCTCCGTGAGCCATAGGCATCCACGGTAATGCAGAGGGCATCTCCGAAGGCATGCACCGCGCAGAATGCAATGTGTTCCAGAGGTGTCCGCCCGGATTCTTGACCGGCCCCGGGACCGCCGGCGGGGAGGCGTGGCGGTCCCGGAACCGGTCGGCGCCAGGTGAGGGGAAGAGGCGGCGCCTGTCCGGGATGGTCTGCTGAGGGCCGGCCGGAGGATCTACCGGAGGACGGCCCAGACGATTTTGCCGTAGGGGGCCAGCGGTGCCCAGCCCCATCGCAGGCTGAGCGACTCGACGATGTGCAGGCCGAGGCCGCCGATGTCCAGCGGCGACGGGTCGCGGAGGGTGGGGAAGCCCGATCCGGGGTCGTTCAGCGCGCAGGCGACCAGGCCGTCCCGGCGGAGCAGGGAGAGCCTGATGGGCTCCTTGGCGCGCGTCTCGGCCAGTCGCAGGCCGTGCCTGAACGCGTTGGTGGCCAGCTCCGAGACGACCAGTTCCATGTTCTCGCTCAGGTGGGCGAGATTCCAGCCGGTGAGGGTGCCCGTGGCGAAGCTGCGGGCGGAGTGCACCGACTCGGCCTGGGGCGGGAGCACGAAGGTCGCGCTGGCCATGGCCGGTGATCCGGAGAGGAGATCACGCGCCGCGTCGGGCCACCAGCCGACTGGGGGCCACCAGTCGAGCGCTGTCCATGACGTTCGGGGGGGCGCGGTTTGAGCGGACTGCACAGCGATCATCATGGTGCAAACTCCTGTGCAGGTGCAAGAGCGAATGCACGTGCATAAGGGGTGTGCAACCGCTACGGTTACCCATGATTCGGCAATCCGGATGGAAAGGGGATCTTGTCCGCGGCTAGGGATCTTGGGCCGCGAAGTGACAGACTGTCGATCAGGAAAGCGAGCGAGGAGCACACACGTGTCCATGGACCCGCCCGGTACCGGTTCCACCGTTCGGCGCATCATGCTCGGCGCAAGCCTGCGCCGCCTGCGTGAGGAGAAGGGACTCCCCCGAGAGGTAGCCGGATTTCACATCCGCGCCTCCGAGTCCAAGATCAGCCGGATGGAGCTCGGCCGTGTCGGTTTCAAGACACGGGACGTGGAAGACCTGCTCACCCTGTACGGCGTGCTCGACGACGCAGAACGGCGCGGCCTGCTGGAGATGGTCCGCGAGGCGAACACCCCCGGCTGGTGGCACAAGTTCGGCGACCTGTTGCCGAACTGGTTCACCACCTACGTGGGGCTGGAGGAGGCGGCGAACGTCATCCGCACCTATGAGGTGCAGTTCGTTCCCGGCCTGCTGCAGACGTCCGCCTACGCGCGCACAGTGATCCGGTTGGGCTACCCGGACGCGCCGGAGGCGGAGATCGAGCGTCGTGTGCATATGCGTATGCAGCGGCAGGACCGCTTTACGAAGAAGGACGGCCCGCGCCTGTGGGCGGTCGTCGACGAGGCGGCCCTGAAGCGGCCGATCGGAGGCAAGGAGATCATGCGTGAGCAGCTCCAGCACCTGCTGGAGGTGGCCACGCTCTCCAACATCACCCTTCAGGTGATGCCCTTCCGGTTCGGAATGCACGCGGCCGAGGGTGGCGCGTTCAGCATCTTGCGGTTTCCCGAGTCCGACCTGTCGGACGTCGTTTATGTCGAGCAGCTCTGGGGTGCCCTCTACCTGGACAAGCGTGAGGATATCGATCCGTACCTCACGGCCATGGAGCAGCTGTGCGTGGAAAGCACCACGCCTGGGGGCACCGCCGAGATCCTCGGCGACCTTCTCAGAGAGATCTAAATGGAGCACACCTACAACGGCATGCCTGCCACGGACCTGGCCGGGGCCAGCTGGCGCAAGAGCCGTCACAGCAATTCACAGGGTAATTGCGTGGAACTCGCTGAGCTGTCGGACGGCAGCATCGCGGTTCGGAACTCCCGTTTCCCCGACGGTCCGGCCCTGATCTACACCCGCGACGAGATTCGCGCGCTGGTGCTCGGGGTGAAGGACGGGGAGTTCGACGGCCTGATGGTGTAACACTGTTTTTACATCCGGCTCACCTCTTAACTTCGGTGCGTCGGTGATGTAACGCAACGAGTAGGCGGATCGGGCAGATTCTGAGTTCCCGGAGTGACATTGGGGCAGAGGAATTGGGGGCCCAGACCATGCTTGACCAGATGACCTTGTATCCCGTGGCCGACGACGTGCTGTTCGCGCCCGGCGGTCGTGTCGTGATCCGCACCTATGGCGTCGCCTCGGCGGCCATGGATCAGGGGGAGGTCACCTCGGTTTCCTATCGGACATGGGTCACAGGGGTCCGCGACCAGCCTCGTTACTGGCGTTGGGGGCATTTCGAAGACGCCTGCCACGGCCATCGCAAGGTACTGGAATGGCTCACCGGACGGGGCCCGCAACCGCACGCCGCGGCCGCCTGACGGTATGGGAAGGACGTGGTAGCCGTCGACCTGGGGATCGACGTTCACGGCGGCGAAGGCTGAGGCCACCGGGCCGCCATCGGGGCCGGGCACGGTTGGCGACCGTGCCCGGCCCTCCGCACGACGGCGCGCCGCCGGAGTGGCGCGACGCCGCGAGGACGATGCGGTGCCGCGACGGTGCGATGCCGGCGCGACGCCGCGACGGTGCGACGCCGCGAGGACGGTGCGGTGCCGCGACGGTGCGATGACCGGATGATGCGAGGACGGGTCGGCGCGACGGCGCGACGGCGGGGCGGCCGTGCGGCCCGCGTCCCCCCGGCTCCTGTACGGACTCCGGCTTCTGTACGGACTCCGGCTCCTCGACTAGTGTGCCAACCAAGCATTCGCTTGGGTTGAGGAGGCGCCTTCCATGCGGCGAGGGATCTACCTGATCGAAGAGGTCGACTTCCGGCCGATGAACTCCCGCAAGCCGCTGGAGTACCTGACCTGGCTCACGCGCTACAAGAAGGAGGACGAGGCCCTCGACGCCCCCGAACTGACCAGGGGACTGTCGATCCGGTCGCGTGAGATCGACCTGGTGGGCGCCTTCTACGCCGTCGGCATCACCGGCCATCCGCAGTTCAAGGCCGTCACCCTCTGGGACTGCCACGGCGGCTGGGACGGCGGCTGGCGGCAGATGATGAACATCTACGACGGCGTGAACGACAGGCTCTTCCTGTCTGATATCGACGACCTGCGTTTCTCCGCCTTCTCCCGGCCGCTCGGCGCGGTGGCCGGCAGCCCGGCACTGGCCGACATCACCGCCGAGGGCTACGCGGCGCCCTTCTACCTGTTCGAGAGCGCCCGGGTGCGGCCCGGCGCGGCGCTGGAGTATCTCGACGCGGTCCGGCGGGAGCGCGCGCCGGTCCTGGCCGACCACGGCCACCGGCCGATCGGCCTGTACGAGGTGCTGTTCTGCGACAGCGAGGTCGTCACGGTCTGGGGCATGTCGCTGGAGGACCATCTGTCGTTGCAGCGGGCCAGGGACGCCGCGCTCGGGCTGGACGACGAGGTGGAGCCGGATCCGCGGCTGCTCGACTGGAGCAGGCGCTCCCGTGACTTCCTCGACGGTCCGTGGCGGGAGACCCTGCTCGCGCCGTTCCCGGGTTCGCGGCTCTCGCCGGCGCAGGCCCCGCCCGGCGGGTAACCGGGAGAGCGGGTGCGGCCGGAGCGCCCGCGGCCGTTTCGGGCGCGGCCCCGGCGGGTGTCCGCGGGAGCGGGAGCGGGCGCGGCCCGGGGCCTCACCGCCCCGGGGCGGGAGAGCCGGGCCGCGCCGGCGGATCAGACGGGGGCGTTCCAGGTGAGGATGACCGGCTCGTCGCGTTCGTAGCCGAGCCGGGAGTAGGTGCCGGTGTCCAGGCGGAAGTGGCGGCCGTCCTCCGGGGGCAGGGCGAGCCAGCGGGCGCACAGCACCCGCAGGAAGTGCCCGTGGGCGACCAGCACCACGTCGCCGTCGGCCGCGCGGGCCCGCGCGATCACCCGGTCGGCGCGGGCGCCGACCTCCCGCGCGCTCTCCCCGGGGTGCTCGGTGTCGCCGGGGATGACCCCGTCCCGCCACAGGAACCAGCCGGGGCGGGTCTCGCGGATGTCCGGGGTGGTGATGCCCTCGTAGCCGCCGTAGTCCCATTCCCACAGGTCGGGATCTGTCTCGTAGTCCGTGAGCCCGGCCAGCTCGGCCGTCCGGCGGGCCCGCAGCGCGGGGCTGACCAGGGCCAGGTCGAACGTCCGGCCCTTGACCAGCGGGGCGAGCGCCCGCGCCTGGTTGTCGCCCTTGTCGGTCAGCGGCAGGTCGGTGCGCCCGGTGTGGCGTCCGTCCCGGCTCCACTCGGTCTCGCCGTGCCGCAGCAGAATCATCTCGTTCATGATGCCCCCCATCATGCCGGTACGGCCCGGGGCGGCCGGTCAGCGCCCCGCGAGCTCTTCGGCGATCGGGGTGAAGGCCTCCAGGTCGCGCTCGTGGTGGAGCACGAAGTAGGACAGGTCATGGGTGTCGCGCCAGTAGCGGAGCTTGTCCGTGATGTCCTGCCGGGTGCCGAGCAGGACCTGGGGGGTCTCGTCCTGGCGGGAGGAGTCCGCGGCGCTCCACGGTTCGTCCGGCCTGCGGACGCCGAGCTGCTGGATGCTCGTGCCGAGCTCGATCCGGTCGTAGCGGTCGCCGGCGGCCCGCCGTACCACGTCGACCTTGGCGAGGAAGGCCTCCAGGCCGCCGTCCATGCCGTCGGGGCCGGTGCCGTCGGCCCGCACCCGCATGCCGAGATTGATCACGTCGGCCTCGCGGGCGGCGAGCCCGAGCATGCGGGGGCCGCCGCCTCCGAGCAGCAGCCGGGGGTGGGGCCGGCGGGCAGGCTTGGGCCACTGCTCCAGGCCGGTGATCCGGTAATGCTCGCCGTGGAAGGTGAACGGGCCGTCCGCCCAGAGCCCCTTGAGGACGGTGATCGCCTCGGCGAGCCGGCCCACCCGGGTCCCGGGGGGTTCGAGGGCCAATCCCGCGGAGACGTAGTCGGCGGCCATCCAGCCGGTGCCGAGGCCCAGCTCCAGGCGACCCTCCGACAGCAGGTCGACGGTCGCCGCCTCCTTGGCCAGCACGGCCGGGTGCCGGTAGTCGTTGGCGAACACCAGGGTGCCGACGTGCAGGCGGCTGGTCGCGCACGCGGCGGCGGTCATCGCCGCGACCGGCGCGAACCGGGGGCCGACCAGGTGGTCGGGGACGAGCAGCACGTCGAAGCCCGAGCCCTCCAGGCGGCGTGCCTTGTCGGCCCAGGCCCTGGCCGACTCCGCCTCGCGGACCACGGCGGCGAACCGGAACGGGCGGTCCATCGGCACCCCCTCTACTCTGACCAAGCGCTTGCTAAAGCCTAGATGCGCCGGGCGGCCAAGGGAACCGCGCGGCGCGGCCGCCGGTCCGCCGGGGGGTGAAGGTCGTCGCGAGGGTGTCGCGCCGGACAGCTCCCGCCCCGCCTTCGGCGCGGCCCGCCGCCCCCTCTGTATACCAAGCGCTTGCTTTATTTCGGCGGGAGGCTCGACACTGGCCCCATGGCTGACAACACCCCGGTCCGGGACGTGACCGACGGCGAGGCCGCGTTCTTCAAGGACAACGGCTGGGTACGGCTGCCGCGCCTGGTCGGCCCCGATCACGTGGCCCTGCTCCGCGAGCGGGCGCTGAGCCGTCTGCGGGACCGCCCGCGCGCCGTCACCTCCAAGGTGGACCAGGCGTTCGGCCAGTCCAGGGACATCGCCGAGACCGACGGGCACTTCAGGGAGCTGGCCCTCGCCCCCGCCCTCGGCCGGGCCGCCACCCGGCTGCTCCACGGCGTCGCCGGGGTCCGGGTCCAGGTGACGAACCTGCTGATCAAGGAGCCGGAGCGCGGGAGCCGGGCCGGCGAGGACCCGGACGGGCGTGACCGGACGGGCGGCGGGCACGGGGCCACGGAGTTCCACCAGGACTTCCCCTGGATGCCGATGGACCGCTCGGCCATGCTCACCGTCTGGCTGGCGCTGGTGGACGTGCCCGCCGACATGGGGTCGCTGCGCTTCTACGGCGGTTCCCACCGGCACGGCCTCCTCGGCCGGTCCTTCACCCGCGACGGCGACGACCAGCTCAGCCAGCACCCCTGGCTCGGGGAGCTCGACCTCTCCCCACCGCTGGACCTGGCCGCGGGAGACGCGACCGCGCACCACGCGCTGACGGTCCACGGCGCCGCCGCCAACCGCCGCGACAGCGCCAGGCTGTCGTTCACCGTCACCTACTTCGACGCGGACGCCCTCTACACCGGCACGCCGTACGGGCAGACGGACGGCCTGGGCCTCACCGTCAACCGGCCCTTCGACCACCCCAAGTTCCCGGTGGTCCCCTATGAGGGCTGAGCGGCGGGAGCCGTCCGCGGGCACCGAGACGGTCAACGGCCCGGTCGAGGACCTCGGGGCGACGCTGATGCACGAGCACGTCTTCGGGCTCAGCCCGGAGATCCTGTGGAACTGGCCGGACATCCCCGAGGGCTGGGACCTGGAACGGCGCGCCCGGGAGGCGGCGGACAAGCTGACCGAGCTCAAACGCCACGGCATCGACTCGATCGTGGACCTCACGGTGATCGGGCTCGGCCGCTACGTGCCCGCCGTGCGGCGGGTGGCGGAGCTGACCGAGGTCAACATCGTGGTCGCCACCGGCCTCTACACCTACGACGCGCTCCCGCCCTACTTCGGCAACCGGGGGCCGGGCTCGCTGTTCGGCGGGCCCGACCGGCTGGCCGAGTTCTTCGTCAGGGACATCACCGACGGCATCGGCGACACCGGGGTCAAGGCGGGCATCCTCAAGTGCGCCTCCGACCATCTCGGCATGACGGCGGGCTGCGAGCGGGTGTTCCGCGCGGTCGCCGAGGCCCACCGGGCGACCGGTGTGCCGATCTCCACCCACTCCCACAGCGCCTCCGGCGGCGGCCTGGAGCAGCAGAGGCTGCTGGCCGGGGCCGGGGTGGACCTGACCCGGGTGATCATCGGGCACGCCGGGGACTCCACCGACGTCGCCTACCTGGAGGAGCTCATCGCAGGCGGCTCCTACCTGGGCATGGACCGGTTCGGCATCGAGACGATCAGCTCCTTCGAGGACCGGGTGGCCGTCGTCGCCAAGCTCGCCGAGCGCGGTCACGCCGGCCGGATGGTCCTGTCGCACGACTCCTACTGCTTCAACGACCGCTTCGACCACGACGTGGTACGGCGGCGCCACCCCAACTACCACCTGCTCCACATCTCCCGGGACGTGCTGCCCGAGCTCCGCAGGCGGGGCGTCACCGAGGAGCAGATCCGCCAGATGCTCGTCGGCAACCCCCGCGACATCTTCGCCCGGCGCGAGCCGTACTGACCGTGCCGGCCGTACCGACCGCGACGGCCGCGGCGCCGTACCGACCGTACAGAGAGGCATGTCATGATCACCGCTAGTGACTTCGACGTCAGCGCGGCCTGGCACGTCGCCGCGCCGTACGACTTCCTGCGCAGGCTCCGCCATGAGCGGCCGGTGTTCCACAGCGAGCACCTGGGCGCCTACGTCATCACCCGCCACGAGGACGTGCGCGCCGCCTACGGCGATCCGCGGCGCTTCTCCTCCGAGGGCTCGCTGACCATCTCCCGCAGCCTCGCCGAGGAGACCAGGCGCGTGCTGGGCGAGCACGGCTCGTTCCTGTCCAGCTTCGTGGCCAACGTCGACCCTCCCGCGCACACCCGGCTGCGCCGCTCGGTGTCGCGGGCGTTCACCCCGCGCGCGGTCGCCGCGATGGAGGGGCTCTTCAGGGACCTGAACGAGGAGCTGCTCGACAGGGTCGCCCCCCGGGGGGCCGGCGACTTCGTCGCGGAGCTCGCCCACGTGCCGTCGGTCAAGCTCACCGCCCGGTTCATCGGTGTCCCCGAGGCCGACGAGGCCCTCGTCCAGAAGCACGTGAAGGACTGGTTCCAGCTCTTCCTGTCGCCCCAGCCGCCGGACCGCCAGCTCGTGCTCGCCGACAGCTTCCTGGCCTACCTCGACTACGTCGACAAGCTGGTCGCCGCCCGTGCGGCCGAGCCGCGCGACGACTTCGTCTCGCTGATGACCTCGCTGATCGGCACCGAGCTGTCGCACCGCGAGGTCGTCGAGCTGATCTCCACGATCCTGCTCGGCGGCAACGACACCGTGCCCAACCAGCTCGGCAACAGCGTCCTGCGCCTGCTGCGCGAGGAGATCTGGCCGGTCCCGCCCGCGATGATCCAGAACGCGGTCGAGGAGTGCATGCGCGTCGACGGCGCCAGCCTCGGATCCTTCCGCCACGCCAGGACCGACGTCGAGATGCACGGCGTCACCATCCCCGCCGGCTCGCTGTGCCTGCTGTCCACCGACTCGGCCGCACACGACGAGACCGTCTTCCCCGAACCCGAACGCTTCCGGATCGACCGCGGCAACGCCGACGCGCACATGACGCTGGGCTACGGCATCCACTTCTGCGTAGGCGCCGCGCTGGCCCGCCTGCAGCTCCGCACGGCACTGGAGGTGCTCGGCCGCCGCCTGCCGGGGCTACGGCAGGCGCCCGGCAGTCCCGTCGCCTACCGCACCTCGATCGTCGGCCGGGGCCTGGCCGCGCTGCACGTGGAGTGGTGACGCGCTCCGGCGGCGAGATCACGCTGGTCACGGGGGTCGCGCCGGAGACCGGCGCGACCGCCGCGCACCGCCCCGAGCACGGGATCAGGGTGTGGGGGCGTGAGAAGCTGGGGTCGTGACGATATCTGTGGGTTTGGTGGGCGCGGGGCCCTGGGCGGAGATGGTGCACGCGCCGATGCTGGCGGCCGGGCCGGACACGCGCCTGGTGGGCGTGTGGGCGCGGCGCCCCGAGGCGGCCGCGAGATTCGGCGTCCCGGTCTTCGAGCGCCTCGAGGAGTTGTTCGACAACTGCGAGGCGGTCGCGTTCTCGGTTCCGCCCGCCGTACAGGCCGAGCTGGGCGTGCTCGCCGCCAAGGCGGGCAAGGCGCTGCTGCTGGAGAAGCCGCTCGCGGCCGACCTGGACGGCGCCCGGCGGCTGGCCGACGCGGTCGGGGAGGCGGGCGTGGCCTCGCAGATGGTCCTGACCTGGCGCTACTCGGCCGCCACCCGGTCCTTCCTGGCGCGGGTCTCGGCCATCGAGCCGTTCGGCGGATACGCGGCCAACATCTCCGGGGCCATGCTCGGCGGCGACTTCGCCACCCCGTGGCGGCTGGAGCGCGGCGCGATCCTCGACGTCGGCCCGCACATGATCGACATGCTGGACGCCGCGCTCGGCCGCGTCACCGGGGTCCGCGCCCACGGCAACCCGCTGGGCTGGGTCGGCCTGCTGCTGGAGCACGAGACCGGCGCGGTGAGCGAGGCCTCGCTGTGCATGAGCGCGCCGGGCGAGACACCGCCCTCCAATGTGGACATCTACGGCCGGCTCGGCCGGGAGTCCATCAACGGGGAGCAGCTCGGCCCCGACGTGTTCGCCGTCATGCTGTCGGAGTTCGCCGAGACCGTGAGCCGGGGCGGGGGCCACCCCCTCGACGCCGCGCACGGCCTGCGCCTTCAGGAGATCATCGCCGCCGCGGAGCGGCAGCTCAGCTAGCGCCGCGCGCCGTCCGCGGCCGCGCGTTCACCTCCTCCGGGCGGATGGGGCCGGGGGAGCCCTTGACGCCGGAGTGTCCAAGAGGATTGATAACGTTTGTCCGACGCGCAGCGCGCAGCGAAGTCCGGTGCGAGTCCGGCGCTGTCCCGCAACTGTCATGGTCCCCTCGGGCCGAGCCAGGTCGCCTGCCGCTGCGCCGACGCCGTCAACCCTCGTGGAAAAGGGTGATCCGTCGTTTTCACGGGTCTCTCGGTTCCGGTAACTGAAAGGACCTCTCTTGAGGCCCGTACGTACCGCCTTCGCCGGCGTGCTGCTCGGCGCGCTGACCCTGGCCGGATGCGGTCAGAGCCCCGCCCCCGCCACTCCGGAGGCGGCCGGCTCCGGCGCGGCCGCGACGTCCCCGGCGGCCTCGGGCGCGGCGGACTTCCCCGTCACCGTCGAGGCGGGCAACGGCTCGATCGCCATCGCCAAGAGGCCCGAGCGGATCGTCTCGCTGTCGCCCACCGCCACCGAGAGCCTGTTCGCCGTCGGCGCCGGCGCCCAGGTCATCGCGGTGGACGACCAGTCGAACCACCCGGCCGAGGCGCCGAAGACCGACCTCTCGGGCTTCAAGCCCAACGCCGAGGCGATCATCGCGAAGAAGCCCGACCTGGTGGTGCTCGCCAACGACGCCGACAACATCGTGGCCGAGCTGACCAAGGTCAACGTCCCGGTGCTGCTGGAGCCCTCGGCCACCAAGCTCGACGAGGCCTACGACCAGATCGCCGACCTCGGCGCGGCCACCGGCAACAAGGCCAAGGCCGACGAGGTCGTGGCCGGGATGAAGAAGCAGATCGACGAGCTCGCGGCGGCCGCGCCCAAGGACAAGAAGCTCACCTTCTACCACGAGCTGGACACCACGCCCTACTCGGCCACGTCCACCACCTTCATCGGCCAGATCTACGGGCTGTTCGGCCTGACCAACGTCGCGGACAAGGCCCCCGACGCGGCCGGCGGCTACCCCAAGCTCTCCGCCGAGTTCGTCGCCCAGGCCGACCCGGACCTCATCTTCCTGGCCGACACCAAGTGCTGCGCGCAGTCCAAGGACACCCTCGCCAAGCGCCCCGGCTGGTCCAAGCTCTCCGCCATCAAGAACGACCAGGTCATCGCCCTCGACGACGACGTCGCCTCCCGCTGGGGCCCGCGTGTGGTGGACCTCGCCAAGCAGGTCGGCGACGCCGTGCAGAGCGCCGCGACCGAATAAGTGACCGACCTCTCCCGCCCCTCCGGCGCCGGCCAGACGGGCGCCTCCCCGACGGGCCCCCGATCCTCGGGTGCCGGTCGGGGTGATGCCGTTTCGGGGGTGGCTCCCGTCTCCGGCGCCGGCCAGACGGGCGCCTCCCCGACGGGTCCCCGTTCCCCGGGTGCCGGTCGGGGTGATGCCGTTTCGGGGGTGGCTCCCGTCTCCGGCGCCGGCCAGACGGGCGCCTCCCCGACGGGTCCCCGTTCCCCGGGTGCCGGTCGGGGTGATGCCGTTTCGGGGGTGGCTCCCGTCTCCGGCGCCGGCCGGGGGGATGCCGCCTCCGTCGTGGCACCCTTCCCGGACGCCGGTACGGCGGGGCGCGGGGCGGCGATGGACGGCGTCCCGGTACGGCGGGCGGCCGGGGCCCGTCCGCTGGCGTCGCTGGCGGCGTCGGGCGTCCTGCTGGCCAGCATGCTCGCCGCCCTGCTGATCGGCGCGGCGGACATCCCGCCGGAGAAGGTGGCGCTGCAACTGCTCGACTGGCTGCCGTTCGTCTCGGCCGACTCGGGGCTGGCGCCGGTCGAGCAGGGCCTGCTGGCGGAGATCCGGCTGCCCAGGGTCCTGCTCGGCGCGATCGTCGGCGGCCTGCTGGCCATCGCGGGCGCCGGGTACCAGGGCGTGTTCCGCAACCCGCTGGCCGACCCCTATCTCCTGGGAGCCGCCGCGGGCGCCGGTCTCATGACCACGACGGCGATCGTGTTCATGAAAGGCGACGAAACGGCCCTCCCCATCCCGGCCGCCGCGTTCGCGGGCGCCATCGGGGGCGTCCTGCTCGCCTACGCGCTGGGCAACGTCGCGGGCCGGGGCGGGGGCACCGCCACGCTGGTCCTCGCCGGCGTGGCCGTCTCGTCCTTCCTCACGGCCATCCAGACCTTCCTGCAGCAGCTCCGGGTGGACGAGCTCCAGCGCATCTACGCCTGGATCCTCGGCGATGTCGGCGGCGGCTGGAGCCAGATCGCACTGGTCGCCCCGTACGCCGTGGTCTCAGTGGTGATCATGCTGCTCCACGGCAGGCTGCTCGACGTGCTCTCGGTCGGCGACGACGAGGCGGTCAGCCTCGGCCTCAACGTCGCCCGCGTCCGGCTCGTCGTGCTGCTCGCCGCTTCCCTGGCCACCGCCGCGGCCGTCGCGGTGAGCGGGCTGATCGGCTTCGTCGGCATCGTGGTCCCGCATGTGGTCCGCCGCCTGGCCGGGGGCTCGTACCGGACGGTGCTCCCGCTCTCGCTGATCGGCGGCGCCGCCTTCCTGGTCCTCGCCGACCTGATCGCCCGGACCGTGCTGGCCCCGGCCGAGCTGCCCATCGGCGTGGTCACCGCCTTCGTCGGCGCGCCGTTCTTCGTCGCGGTGCTGCGCGTGACCAGGCGGGTGGAGACGTGAGCGGGCCGGGAGGCGTGCGCGGCGCGCCCGCCCACACGGGCCCCGAGCCGCGGGACGAGAGGGCCGCGAAACGAGAGCCCGTGGGACGAGAGCCCATGGGACGAGCGGGCGCGGGACGGGGGGATCGGGTGAGCCACGTCAGGGTGAGAGACCTCGCCGTCGTCCTGGAGACGCGGACCGTGCTGTCCGGCGTCGGGTTCGAGGTGCGGGGCGGTGACTGGCTGGCCGTCATCGGGGCCAACGGCGCGGGCAAGTCCACGCTGCTCAGGGCGCTCGCCGGGGTGCTGCCCTGCTCCGGCGAGGTGCTCGTCGACGACACGCCCGTCCGCAGGCTCAGGGCCAGGGACCGGGCCCGGCTGCTCGCCTACGCCCCGCAGGCCCCGGCGCTCCCGGTCGACATGACCGTGTTCGACTACGCCCTGCTGGGCCGCACGCCGTACATCCCCTATCTGGGCCGGGAGAGCCGCCGCGACCGCGAGGTGACGGCGTCGGTGCTGGAGCGACTCGACCTGTCGTCCTTCGCCTCCCGCACGCTGGGCCACCTGTCCGGGGGCGAGCGCCAGCGCGTCGTGCTCGCCAGGGCGCTGGTCCAGCAGGCTCCCGTGCTCCTGCTCGACGAGCCCACCACCGCCCTTGACCTGGGGCACCAGCAGCAGGTCCTGGAACTCCTCGACCGCCTCCGCCTGGCCGACGGGCTGACCGTGGTCACGACCCTGCACGACCTGAGCCTCGCCGGCCAGTACGCCGACTCGATGATGCTGATCGCCGGGGGCCGGGTGGCGGCCTCCGGCACCCCGGCCGAGGTGCTGACGGAGAGACTGATCGGCGAGCACTTCGACGCCCGCGTCCGTGTCGGGACCGGCGCCGGAGGCAGGCCCCAGGTTCATCTGGAGCGCCCTTGACGTCCGGCCGCCGCGCCGGGACCGGCCCCGGTCGCCGGCCCGGAACCCGATGGGAGTACCCGTGAAGCTGAGCCACCGTGACGAGGACGGGGCCCGGCTGGCCTCGCTGCTGTGGGAGTTCGGCCCCGGCTGGCGGGCGATCTCCTCGGCGATGGTCGGCGGCGGCATCGGCCCCGCCGGGTGGGTGCTCAACGCCCAGGTGATCGGCGGCTACGCGCGGATGGATCCGGTGGACCACCTGCTGGAGATGGCACCGCCGGGGCCCGGCGTCGGCATGCTGACCGCGGCGTCGGTGGACCACTTCACCCGGGCGGCGGACGGGGGAGCGGAGGCGGTGGCGACCGTCGGGCTACGGGTCCCCACCTGGGCCGCCGCCCCCGACGGCGCCGCCGATCCCGAACTCGCGCCCATGTATCTGCCGGGGACGGTCAACATCATCGTCGCCGTGCCGGTCGCGATGAGCGACGCCGCCCTGGTCAACGCGGTCATGACGGTGACCGAGGCCAAGTCCCAGGCGCTGCTGGAGGCCGGTTTCCCCTGCACGGGCACGGCCTCCGACGCCGTCTGCGTGGCCGTGCGCGACGACGGTCCCGAGGAACTGTTCGGCGGCCCCCGGTCGCTCTGGGGCGCCCGGGTCGCCCGCGCGGTCCACGACGCCGTACGGCGGGGCGCCCTCGACTGGGCCGATCGGAGCGATATCACGCTGAAGAGCCGTCTGATTACGGAAAGTGCCGTCTGAGAGGGGTGGAGACGCCGATACTGGGACGGTGACCGTTAAGAAGACCCCCGTGAGGATCGAGCGACCGGCCGCGCACGTGATCCGGACGGTTCTGCCGGGCAGGCCGCCGTTCACCGTCGCCGACCTGCTCCGGTTCCCCGACGACGGGAACCGGTACGAACTCTTCGAGGGGAGCCTCCTCGTGAGCCCGCCCCCCACCCCCGTGCACCAGCTCGTGGTCATGCGTCTGGTGCGCCTCCTGGAGGAGGCGGGCGGGCCGGAGCTCGCACCGCTCCCCCGGATCAACCTGCACGTCGGCACGGCCGACTTCCTCGTCCCGGACGTCGCCGTGGTGCCGGGCGTTCTGGCGGCAGGCGCGGAAGCGGCGTTCGCCCCCCGGGACGTGGTGCTCGCGGTCGAGGTGGTGAGCCCGCACACCCGCAGACGCGACCGCGTCATGAAGCCCAGCGCCTACGCCGACGCCCGCATCCCGTTCTACTGGCGGGTGGAGCCCGCCGAGGGGCCGGCGGTCTACGTCCACGAGCTGGACGGAGAGGGCTACCGCCTCGTCCGGAGGTGCGAGGCCGGGCAGGTCGCCACGGTCACCGCGCCCTTCCGGGCGAGCTTCGACCCCGCCGTGCTCGCCCGGCCGCCCGCGTAGCCGCATCCGTCGCGCTCATCCGGCCGCGCGGAGCCGCACCCGTCGTGCTCGCCCGCGTAGCCGCATCCGCCGTGCTCATCCGGCCGCGCGGAGCCGTACCGTGGCGGGCGGTCCCCGTCCGGCCACGCCGGAGGGGCCGCCTCCGGAGCCCCGCCGGGTGTCACCCCGCCTCCCGCATGACCGTGCCGTCATCCCGTACGGCGACGCCGTAGTCGGTGAGCGCGCCCCGGGCGGTGATCCTCCCCGTCCTGAGGTCTGCCTCGATCTCGTCGAGCGGCCGGTCGTACGGCGAACCGATGCCCCCGCCTCCCGTCGTCTCGATCACGAACGCCTCTCCGGCGGCGAAGAGGGCGTTGTTCACCTTGGAGCCCAGGCGTTCGAGCGAGCCGTCCGGGTGCCGCCGGTAGAAGCCGCCGACCCGTCCCGGCAGGCCGCCGGAACGGCCGGGTGGGGCGTTGCGCAGCCGGTCGCCACGGGTGGTGACGTGGGCGTCGGCCAGGAAGCGGATCACCGTCCGGGAGCCCAGCCCGCCGCGGTGGCGGCCGGGGCCGCCCGAGTCGGGGACGGTCTCCACCGACTCCACGATCAGCGGGCAGCGGGTCTCGACCGGCTCGGCCTGGGGGACCGAGTTGCGGCCGATGCCGAAGTGGACGCCCGTCGAGTCCGGCCCGTCCTTGCCCTGCCGGGCGCCGACCCCGCCGAAGTCGTAGGACAGGTGGATCCAGTACGGCGCCCGCACGGCGGCGATGGAGAAGGGCTGCAGGATCCCGCTCGCCGCGATCGCCCGGTCGGGCATCGCGTCCGACAGCGCCTGGAAGATCGCCTCCATCGCCGCGTAGACGGGCACGAACCGGCCGCCGCAGGGATAGGGGGAGCAGGCGTTCAGCAGCGAGCCGGGCGGCAGCCGTACCTCGATCGCCCGCAGGCAGCCGTCGTTCATCGCGATGGACGGGTCCAGGAAGCACCGCACCGCGAACACGGCGGCGGCCAGCGACTGCGACGACGAGGAGTTGATCGCCGCGGGGACCTGGGGGCCGGTGCCCTCGAAGTCCAGTACGGCCCCGGCCCCGGGCTCCAGGATGACCGCGACCCTGACCGTGTGCGGGGTGCCGGCGTCGATGCCGTCGTCGTCGATCAGGTAGGAGGCCTCGTAGCGGCCGGCGGGGAGCGCGGCCAGGGCCGTGCGGGTCCTGGTCTCGGTGTAGTCCAGGTAGTCGTCGATCCTCCCGGCGAGCCCGGCCGGGCCGTACTCGGCGATCAGCGCCTCGACCCTGGCGGCGGCGACGGCGGTGCCCGCGATCAGCGCCCGCACGTCGCCCATGACCTTGTCCGGGGTGCGGCTGTTGGCCCGCAGGATCGCCTCGACCGTGGCCTCGACGCCCCGTTCGGTGGCCAGCCGGACGGGCGGGAGCTGCAGGCCCTCCAGGAAGATGTCGGTGGCCAGCGGCGCCATGCCGCCCGCCGACAGGCCGCCGAGGTCGGAGACGTGGATCATCGTGGCGGTGAAGTAGGCGGGGACGCCCCCGACGAAGACGGGCCGGTAGACGAGCAGGTCGTTGGTGTGCACGCCACCCCGGTAGGCGTCGTTGAGCACGAACACGTCGCCGGGGCGCATGGTCCCGGCCGGGATGTCGGCCAGCAGCTCCGGCAGCGCCACCTTGAGCGCCATGCTGTTCATCAGCGTGGTGGCCATCGACTGCGCGACCAGGCGCCCGCCCGCGTCGAGGATCGCCGCCGACGCGTCCGACCCCTCGACGATGAACGTGGAGTAGGCCGACCGCACCACCACGATGCTGGCCTCCTCCGCGGCCACCACCAGCGCGTTCCGCAGGACCTCGGCGGTCAGCGCGTCGCGGGCGCCCCCGTCTCCCCGAGGGCCGGGGCCGTGGCGGTCCGTCTCGCGGGCATCCCCGTCTCCCCGAGGGCCGGGGGCGCGAGGGTCCGTCTCGCCGGAACCGCCGTCTCCGTGAGGGCCGGGGGCGCGAGGGGCCGGCTCGCCCGTCCCGCGGGACGCGGCGCCGTCCGTCCCGGTCGCCGGGGTGTCGTTCACCTGGCCGCCTCCGTGAGGATCACGCTCATGGTCTCCGCGAGCCGGGCCGTCCATCCGGGGGGCACCACGATCGTCGACTCGGCGTCCTCGACGATCGCCGGCCCGGCGACCTCTCCGAGGCCGGCCCGGGTGAACACCGGCACCTCCACGTACCCGCCCGTCTCGGGGAAGTAGGCACTCCGCCTCCTCCGGGGGTGCCCGGCCCCGCCGCCCGCCGTACCGGCGCCGGAGAGGCCGGCGGGAGCGGGCGGGCCGGGAGGGGCGGGGGTGCGGGGAGTGCGGGCGGCGGCCTGGGTGACGCGGACGCGGTAGCCGACGATCTCCGTGGGGCCCTCCTGGGCTATGCCGTACACCTGCAGGTAGCGGGCGGAGAAGCGGCCGGCCAGCTCGGCGGGGGAGTCGGTCCACGGGACGGTGAGGTCGTGGGCCTGCCCGGTGAAGCGCATGTCGGCCGAGCGCGTGACGGACACGCCGGGCGAGTCCGTGCTCACCCCGAGGTCGCGGGCGGCCGCCGCGGCGAGGGAGGCGAAGACCTGTCCGGGGTCGGCGTCCAGGGCGGACAGGACGCGGTCGGTGGACAGGTCGCCGGAGAGCAGGCCGGCCGCCGAGCCGACGCCGCAGTACGCCGGGACGACCACGGTGGAGATGCCGAAGCGGGAGGCGACCCGGGCGGCGTGCATGGGTCCCGCGCCGCCGAAGGCGACCATGACGAAACCGGCCGGGTCGATGCCGCGCTGCACGGTGACCACGTGCACGGCCGACCCCATCGAGGCGTTGGCGATCTCGTGAACCGCGTGCGCGGCCTCGGCACCGGACACCCCCAGCGGCCCGGCCAGGCGCCGGTCGACGGCCTTCTCGGCGAGATCCCGGGACAGCGGCATCGTCCCCCCGGCGAAGGAGCCGGGGTCGAGGTAGCCGAGAACCAGGTTGGCGTCGGTCACCGTCGGCTCCTCGCCGCCCAGGCCGTAACAGGCCGGACCGGGCTCGGAGCCCGCCGACCTCGGTCCGACCCGCAGGGCGCCGGCCGGGTCCACCCACGCGACGCTGCCCCCTCCGGCGCCCACCTCGGCCAGGTCGATGGCGGGGGTCTTGACCGGCACCCCGGTCCCGGCCCGGCGGCCGCCGAAGCTGCCCTTGCCGCCGACGTGGAACTCGTGGGTGATCTCCGGCGTGCCGTTCCTGATCACGCAGGTCTTGGCCGTCGTCCCGCCCATGTCGAAGGAGATCACGTCCGGATACCCTGTCGCGGCCGCGGCCAGCACCCCCGCCGCGGGCCCGGACTCGATCGTGGTCACGGCCCGGCGCGCGGCCAGCTCGGCCGACATCACGCCGCCGGCGGAGTCCATCACGTGCACCGGGGCGGTGATCCCGACGGCGGCCAGCCGCGTGGTCAGCCGCCGCAGGTATCCCGCCATCACCGGCCCGACGTAGGCGGACATGATGGTCGTGGTCGCCCGCTCGTACTCGCGCAGCTCCGGCCAGACCTCCGAGGAGATCACCACGGTCGGGACCAGAGCCCCGAGGATCTCCGCGATCCGCCGCTCGTGGGACGGGTTGGCGTAGGAGTGCAGCAGGCAGACGGCGACCGCGGTGACGCCCCGCCGTGCGATCTCCTCGCCGACCCGGACCACGGCCGCCTCGTCCAGTGGCCGCAGCACCTCGCCGCGGCTGTTCACGCGCTCGGGCACCTCGAAGCAGTCCTCCGCCGCGACCGGCGGGGCGGGCGGGTCGAAGCGGAGGTCGTAGCGGTCCTCCTCCACCCGGGCGTACCGGCCGAGGGGGATCGCCGAGCGGAAGCCCAGGGTCGTGACGTAGGCCACCCGGACGCCCCGGCGCTCCAGGACCGCGTTGGTGGCCAGCGTGGTGGCGTGCACGACCCTGGTCACCGCCGACGGGTCGGTACGGCCCAGCACCGCGGTGACCGCGGTGACGATCCCGTCGGTGGGGTCGTCGTGGGTGCTCAGGCACTTGGCGACGGACATCCGCCCGTCCGGCCCGCTGAGCACCGCGTCCGTGAACGTCCCGCCGACGTCGACCCCGATCGCGTGGCTCACCGGTGCCCTCCGCCCGGTGGCCCGCCGCGGCGTCCACCGCGAACGCCGCTGTGTCCACTGGCTCGCTCGCTCCGCTCACTCACGAAGCGCAGGCTATTTCCCTAGCAAGCGCTTGTCTATCCGCCATTCCCTTGACTTCTGCACTACGGTTGCCACGCTTGTCCTTATCCCCCTTATGGAGTGGCGATGCGGCGGTCCGGATCTGCTCTGACCCTCCTCGGCGGCCTCGTGCTCGCGGTCGCCGCCATGACGCCTGCCCTGGCGCACGAGCATCCCAGCGGGATCACCGACCTGGTGACCCCCGCGGTGGTCCGGGTCGAGGCGAAGGCGCGCGTCGACATCACCCTGCTGGACCACATCGGCGAGCTGGTCCACGTGGAGCGGAGCTACGAGGTGCCCATCGGCACCGGCACCGGCACCGTCGTCACCCCCGAGGGCGGTGTCGTCACCCTCACGCGGGTCGTCAGGACCGACAAGGACATCGCGGTGTACGCCGCGAACAAGATCTTCGCCGAGCACCACAAGGTCAAGATCCCCGCGGACTTCGAGCGGCACAAGATCAAGAACGACCAGCTCAACCACCACCTGCAGGAGTGCTACCCGCCCAAGCAGCCCACCGCGACCTGCATCGTCGACATCACCACCGAGATCCACGTCTTCCCCAACATCTCCCCTCCCGACAAGGAGGGGTTCAAGGCCGAGATCGTCCGCGCCGACTCCAGGCCCGACGGCCCCGCCGTGCTGATGTCCGTCGGGCGGGCCGACGGCGGCGCGGGCCTGCCCACGGCGCCGCTCGCGGCCACGGTGCCCGACAAGGAGGGCTCGCCGGTGGCGGTCGCCGGGTTCACCGGGCGGCCCGCCGTGAACCTGCCGGAGACCGTGGACATCGCCCACCTGCGAGCCGGGGGCGCCGGTACGGGCGGGCGGCAGTTCAAGGACCCCGAGAACAAGGTCGACGAGCCGGTGAAGCTGGGCGCCCTCATCGACAAGGGCCTGATCGGCGGCCCGGTGATCGAGGACAAGAAGGGCGAGGTCGTCGGGCTGCTGGTCGGCGGCGGCAAGGACGGCCGGATGATCGGCGTCCGGGAGATCTCCAAGGCGCTGGCCGAGGCCAAGGTCGCGCCCAGGCGCGGCCCGATCGACGCCGCCTTCGAACAGGCGCTGACCCGCTTCCACACCAAGTACTACGGCGACGCCGTGCCCGCCTTCCAGCGCGTCCTCGACCTGTATCCGGGGCACACCGTGGCGGCGGCGCACCTGAAGACGGCCCAGCAGAAGCGCGGCACCGCGGAGGACGAAGGGGTCAGGAAGGCCGGCGCCCCCGGCGGCGACGAGGGTGGCGAGCCGCCGCTGTGGCCGTTCCTGGCCGCCGGCGGCGTGCTGGTGGCGGCCGTGCTGGCCGGCGCGCTGCTGCTCTGGAGACGCAGGTCCCCGCCGGGGCCGGAGGAGGGGCCGCCCGGCAACGGCCACCTCGGCACCACCCGGCCGGGGGACACCCGGCCCGGGACGACTCCCGTGCCGATCGCCGGCCCGCCGCCCGCGCCGCGGCGCTCGCCGCTCGACGAGACGGCCGATCCCACGGTCGTGGTCAGCCGATCCTTCCCCGCCCTGCCCAAGACGCCCCCCACCTCGCCCGGTCAGCCCGTGCTGGTCGCCCGGGACCCCGGGGCCAAGCCCGCCGACCCGGCCGCCCACCGGCATCCCGGCGCCAAGCCCTCGGACACGGCGGCCCAGAAGTACTGCACCGCCTGCGGGATGCGGCTGGGCCCCGCGCACCGCTTCTGCGGCTACTGCGGCCACCCCTCCGAGACGTGACGGCCGTGAACGAAAGAGCCCTGATCGGCCAGGAGGTGGCCGGCTACCACGTCGAGGACATCATCGGCAAAGGCGGCATGGCCGTGGTCTACCTCGCGGTGGACTCCCGGCTCAACCGCCGGGTGGCGCTGAAGATCCTCAACCCGCTGCTGGGTGAGGACGACCGCTTCCGCCAGCGGTTCGTGCTGGAGTCGCGGACGGTCGCGAGCATCGACCACCCCAACATCATCCCCATCTACGAGGCCGACTCCGCCGAGGACGGCACGCTCTACATCGCGATGCGCTACGTCGACGGCCCCGACCTGCGCCGCCTCTTCTACGACCGGGGGCCGATGCCGATCAGCCAGGTCAACCGGATCTTCGCGCAGGTGGCCGCCGCGCTGGACACCGCGCACGCGCACGACCTGATCCACCGCGACGTCAAGCCCGCCAACATCCTGATCGCCGGTCACACCGAGGGAGACCACGCCTACCTCACCGACTTCGGCATCACCAAGCACCGCACCTCGATCTCCGGGCTGACCCAGACCAACCAGTTCATCGGCACCCCCCGCTACATGTCTCCCGAGCAGATCAACAAGGAGCACATCGACGGCCGCTGCGACCAGTACGGCCTGGCCTGCGTGGTCTACGAGGCGCTGGCCGGGCGGCTGCCGTTCCAGCGCGACAACGAGATCGCGCTGCTCTGGGCGCATCTGGCCGAGTCGCCCACGCCGCTCAGCACGCTCCGGCCCGAGCTCCCGATGGAGGTCGACGGCGTCATGGCCCGGGCACTGGCCAAGTCGCCCGAGCAGCGCTACGACACCTGCACGCAGTTCGTCGCCGAGCTCCGTGACGCGATCAGCGGCCAGTCCTACCAGCTCAGCCAGAGCGCCCGGCCGGTGAAGCCGGTGAAGGAGAACAGGGGGCCCCGATCCGGCGGCCGGGGCATCCTCATCGGCGCGGGAGTCGCGATCGTGGCGATCATCGCGCTGCTGGGGGTTCTCGCGGCCTTCCTGCGGGGCGGCGGCGACGCCTGGGTGCCCTACGCCGGCTCGGCCGCCGTGCCGATCGGGTTCGAGCACCCCGAGGACTGGACCCCGCGCCCGCACGCGGATGTGTTCATGGTGGCCTCGCCGAAGGCGGGGGAGTTCGACGCGCTGTTCGCCACGCCGGTCACCGCCGACTGGGCGGCCGTCAACGAGATCATCAAGGACACGCCGGAGGAGGCCACCGGCATCTACGCGCAGACCCTCGACACCCTCGATCCCCGCGGCGGCGCACAGCAGCTCCAGGAGACCCTGCAGTCCTCGCTGCCCGGTACGGTCAACGTCTACTCCGAGGTGGTCCAGGTGCTGGTGGGCGGCAAGCCCGCCGTACGGCTGGAGGGGTCGATCACGGATCCGCAGCGCGGCGGCAAGCTGGAGTTCACGGGATGGGCAGTGGAACGGCCGGACGAACCCGCACTTATGATCTACTTCTGTGCGCCCGGCACGTGTGACGACGCGCTCGCCAACCGGCTCGTGCGGAGCGTGTCCTTCCCGGCCTCGTGACTTGTGGTCGACTTGCATCCGGCTGGTCTGGGCGTTTTGTCCTATATGAAATGAGGACGCGAGGGCTTAGTCTCCCCGCATGGCGGTTCCCCTCCCCCTTGTCCGGCACCCCCGCACGGTGTCGCTCACCCGGCACCTCCGCACGGTGTCGAAGATCGATCTACTCATCGGATGCGCGATCATCGCCCTCGGCACGCTGGAGGCGTTCACCGTCGCGACCGAGTACGGCGCGACCGAGACCCCCGAGCTGTGGTGGATCGGCCAGGCGGTCGTCACCGGCGTGCTGGTGTGGTTCCGCCGCAAGGCGCCGGTCGCGGTCTACATCCTGATGATCCTCGCCCAGTACGCCTGGCACCGGCAGGGCTACGAGCACTGCCAGGTCTGGCAGCTCGCCTCCCTGCTCATCGTCTTCCACACGGTCGGCGCCGAACTCCCGTTCAAGCCGGGCCTCGCCTGGGCGGTGACCGGCATCCTGGTCTTCGACTCCGGCGCCGTCGACCACCGCCTGCTCCCCTTCGACGAGGTCATCTTCCTGACCGTCGTCTTCGGCGCCGCCTATCTCACCGGGCTCGCCGTGCACGCCCACGCCACCCGGGCCCGCCGCCTGGCCGACCACGCGGCGCAGGTGGAACGCGACAGGGAGCGCCAGGCCGCCGAGGCCGTCGCCGAGGAACGGGTCCGCATCGCCCGCGAGCTGCACGACGTGGTCGCGCACAGCGTCAGCATGATGGTCATGCAGGCCGGGGTGCTCCGCCGCACGCAGGTCGGGGAGAACGAGGTGCTCCTCGGCATCGAGCGGATGGGCCGCGAGGCCGTCGAGGAGCTGCGCGTCATGCTCGGCGCGCTGCGCATGCCGCTCGACGAGGCCATCCCGCAGCCCGGCCTGGCCCTGCTGCCCGGCACGGTGAGCACGCTCGTCTCCTCCGGGCTGCGGATCACCCTGGACGTCTCCGGCGAGCCGGTACGGCTCGCGCCGGGGCTGGACCTGTCCGCCTACCGCATCGTGCAGGAGGCCCTCACCAACGCGGTCAAGCACGCGTGTGAGTCCGAGATCCGGATCTCGATCTCCTACCACGCGGGCCGGGTGGAGCTGGAGGTCGTGGACGGCGGCGGCAGCGCCTCCTCCGGGCTGTCGACGGGCAACGGTCTCGTCGGCATGCGCGAGCGCGCCGCGCTGTTCGGCGGCGTGTTCGAGGCGGGCCCCCGTCCCGAGGGCGGCTTCCGCGTCCACGCGTCCCTGCCGATCTCCCAGGAAGCGTTCGCGAATGAGCGGATCGGATAAGCCAATGACATGCGGGTCCCCCGAACGAGCCGGCGATCCGCTGAGCGAGGAGAAGAAGTGAGCATCCGCATCGTGATCGCCGACGACCAGGCGATGGTCCGCGTCGGGCTGAAGCTCGTCGTGGAGAGCGAGCCCGGCATGGAGGTGGTGGGGGAGGCGGCCGACGGGCTGGAAGCCGTCACCGTGGCCCGCCGCACCCGGCCGGACATCGTGCTGATGGACATCTCCATGCCGCGCATGGACGGTCTCACCGCCGCCAGGAAGCTGCTCGACTGGCCGGACCCGCCGAAGGTCGTCATGCTCACCACCTTCGACACCGACGAGAATCTCTACGCCGCGCTCCGCGCCGGGACCAGCGGGTTCCTGCTCAAGGTCTCGCCGCCCGAGCAGCTCGTGGAGGCCATCCGCGTCGTCGTCGGCGGTGACGCGCTGCTCGATCCGGCCGTGACCACCCGCGTCATCGCCTCCTTCGCCGGCCGTCACGACCCCGCGCCCCCGCCGCAGCTCGCCGACCTCACCCCGCGCGAGCTGGAGGTGCTGCGGTTCCTGGCCCGTGGCCTGACCAACGCTGAGATCGCGGGGCAGCTGTTCGTCGGCGAGGCCACGGTCAAGACCCATGTGGCGCGGGTGCTGATGAAGCTTCATCTGCGTGATCGGGCTCAGGCGGTCGTGTTCGCGTACGAGTCGGGCGTGGTCCGGCCCGGGGCGGCGGTCGGGTAGAAGGAGACCCACTCCTCACGGCTCATCCGGAGCATCTTCACCCCGAGCGAGCCCAGCGCGACCACCGGCATGGCCCACAGCACGACGGTGACGGGGCCGTACGGGACGGCCATCGAACTGGCGTAGCCGACGCCGACGACGAGCGGGACCCACCAGTGCGCGAACCCGGCCCGCCAGACACCGATCACCAGGATCGGCAGGCCGAAGATGGCCAGGAACACCCACGGCATCTGGAAGCCGAAGACGACACCGGGGAGGTTCAGCATCTCGTCGAGGATGAGCTGGGCCTTCTCGGGGCTGTTGTGCCGGCCGAGCCACCACTCCACCGGGTCGACGAGGAGCAGACCCGACAGGTTGATGTAGCCGAGGATGGTCAGCGGGCCCACGATGTGGCCGAAGACCACGGAACGGCGGCGCATCACGTGCAGCAGGCCGAGGGCGGCCAGGGCCATCAGCAGGTAGGCCCAGTGGTACATGGCCGACTCGACCTGGGCGAGGGTGGGGTTGACGCCGTAGCTGACCGCCTCGCGGTCGTCGCCCCAGGTGCCCGGGTCGAGGACGACGGCCACGGCCTGGAGCAGCGGGGCGACGATCAGCAGCGTGCCTGCGGCCACGCGCCGGAAGTCGGCGGAGTCTTTGAACATGGGGGTTCCTTGCCTATGCGGGACTGTCGCAAGGAAAGTAGGTCGCCGTCCCCCGGCCGGTCGTCCGTCGCCGGGCGGATCCGCTGTCCCTCTCACGGGTAAGACCGTCTCACCCCGGAGGCAGGCGCCGGCCGGGCCGGGTCAGGGCGCCACGGCGACCTGGGTCCGGTGGTGCTTCGGGTTCTCGATCTCGTCGACCAGCGCGACCGCGAGGTCGGCGTAAGAAAGCAGGCCCGCCTCCTCGCCGCCGGGCAGCACCTGCTCGCCGCCGGCCCGGTAGCGGCCGGTCCGTGCGGCCTCGTCGTCGAGCAGCGTCGGCGGCGGCGTGACCATCAGCCAGTCGATCCCGGTGTCCGCCGCGCGCAGGACGTCGAGCTCCGCCGCGTGCCCGAGGGAGAAGTCCCTGGCCTCGGCCGGGAAGCCGGGCGCGTCCATGACCCGCACCCCGGGCGCGGTCTCCAGGAGGGTGCCGATGCCGACGACCACCAGCCGGCCGACGCCCGCCTGTGCCAGGCCGTCCAGCAGGGCGTGCGCCGCACCCACGTAGAACTCCTCCGCCGGCACGTCGAGCCGGGCGGCGGCGCTGATCGCCGCGTCGTGCCCGGCAGCGACCGCCGCCACGCTGTCCGCCCGGGTGACGTCGCCGGCCACCAGCGTCACCTCGTCACCGGCCGGGCCCTCATACCTGGCCGGATCGCGCACCACCGCGGTGACCTGATGGCCGCGGGCGACGGCCTCGGCGACCGTCCGCCGGCCGGCCCGCCCACCGGCGCCGAAAACTACGATCTTGCTCATCGCGGATGCTCCGTCCGTCAGGGCCGGGGTGTGATCGCCGGCCGCTGCCGCGACGATAGAACGCGGGGGGTCGCTTTCCGCAACGATAGTTACGCTGACCAGCCGATTCTCCGGAAACCCGAGGGCGCGGGCCCAGCCGGGCGGGTTCTCCGGCGACCGGGGGAGATGGCCGTGCGGACCGGCCGGTTGTCCGGGAGAGCGGGTGCCGTGGGCCGCGCCGGATCGGGGTTCAGGCGGGCCGGGCCGGGGCGAGGCCCTTCATGAGGGTGGTCACCAGATCGTCCACGTAGCCGGGTGGGATCTCGAACGCGGCCGGCTCCCGGCCCCAGAGCAGGTGGGGCAGGACCAGCTCGTGGCAGGCGCCGACGATCATCGTGGCGGCGGCCTCGGCACCGGCGTCCGGGGCGAGGCGGCCGAGATCCTGCTCGGCGCGCAGGTATCCGGCGAGGGCCGTCCGCAGCCCCAGCCCGTTGCCGACGGGATTGGGCATGCCGGCGAAGAGGGTGAGCACCTCGGGCCGGGAGATCAGGCCCGCGAAGGCGGGCAGGATCGCGGCGTGCAGCGCCAGGCCGTGGATGAGGTAGGCGCGCAGGTTGCCCTCGACGGTGCCGGTGCCCGCCCGGGAGGGCAGCTCGCCCAGCTCGCGCTCGACGCTCTGGACATGGGCGTGCAGGGCGAGCGCGAGAAGCTCCTCCTTGTCCGCGAAGTGGTTGTAGAGCACGCCGTCGGCGACCTGGGCCTCGCGGGCGATGTCGCGCACGGTGAGCCCGGCGGTGCCGCGCTGGGATATGAGGCGTTCGGCGGCGGCGATCAGGTGCTCGCGCAGGGTCCGACCGCCGTCGCCGTCACGCAGGGCGGCTGCTTTTCTCGGTGACATCACATCGCATCGTATTGACGGTCGTGGCCCGGCCGCCGCCGTGGGGGGCCGAAGACCGCCGGCCGGCTGGCGGCCCCACCCCGGCGGCGGCCGGGTGAACGGTCCCCGGCCGACACCGCGCGGCCGTACCCGGGCGGCGTCCGGCCGGTCCTCGGCGGTGACCGGCGGGCGGTCAGGGGCGGGTGGCGGTGACCAGCCAGGCGGCGCCGCGCAGCCGTACGGCGCCGGGCTCCTCGTGGGCACGGAGCGCCTCCGTGAGAGCGTCGCGGGCGCGGGCTGCGGCGGCCGGGTCGACCTGGTCGAGCATGAAGCGGACGGGACCCCAGGCGCCGAGGAAGGCGGCCGCGTCCTCGGTGTCCCGGCCCCACAGCTGGGGCGCGTCGACGGGCACCGAGGTCACCGCCTCGAAGCCCGCCCCGGTGAGCACTTCGCGGATGCGGCCCGGGTCGGCCAGCGACTCCGGCCCCGGAGCGCCGGGGCCGGTGGTGGCGGGCCTCGCCGGGAGGTGGTCGGCCATCGCGGTCAAGACGGGCCCCAGGTCGTTGTCGCCCATCTCCCGCAGGGACAGGAAGGCCAGGCGGCCCCCCGGCCGCAGCGCGCGGCCGATGTTGGCGAACGCGGCGACCGGGTCGGCGAAGAACATGATCCCGAACCGGCTGACGGCCACATCGAAGCCCGCGTCGGGGAAGGGATGGATCTGGGCGTCTCCCCGCTCGAAGGTCACGTTGGCGACACCCTCGTCGGCCGCGCAGGCACGTGCCCGCCGGAGCATCGGTGCCGACAGGTCGATCCCGGTGGTGTGCCCGAGCCGTGCCCGCCGGGCGGCCAGCCGCGTCACCTGCCCGTTGCCGCAGCCGACGTCGAGCACCCGGTCCCGCTCGCCGACGGCCGCCGCCGCGAGCAGGTGGTCGTTGAAGCCGCTGTTCACGGCGTCGTAGCGGTCCTGGTGATCGGCCCAGTGGTTTCCCTCGTAGCCGTTCCAGGCGTCGGCCTGCTCGGTGTTGGCGATGGAACTCATCGGTTCTCCTCCTGGCCGGGTGCTGCCGAACGGCCGCGCCGGCTCCCCGGCGTCCGTACGGCCCTCGTTATGAACGCTTGTTCATGAACGTATGTTCATAATGAGGGGGCGGGTCGAGGACGTCAACAGGGAAGGGGCGCCGCCCGGACGGCCGCCGCTCGACGCTGAGGTCGGCTACGACACCTCACGGATCGAGGATGCGCTGGTGGCCGAGCCGTGGTGGCGTGGGCGATGATGATGTGACGGGCACGGTTTCCCCTCGGATCAGGTGGTGTCAGAGACCTCTGATCTTCGGGAGCCGGATGTCGGTCAGTGGCTCTGTGAGCGCCTGGTGGGGCTGGAGCCGTGTTAGTGAATTCGAGAGCCACCTGAGGGTTGGCGCGAGTATCGAAGCGTTACTCCGTGTGGCCGGCACGGCGTCGGCGACCGAGCCGCCGACCAGGATGGCAAGCGTGCTCGGCCGATCCAGATGATGGCCGCCCGCACGCCTGTGCGGGGGCGCGGGTGATCAGGGGTGCGGCCGGGCTCTCATCTGGCCGCGTCCGTGGTGTCGAGGATGCCGACCCGGCGCAGCCACCACCTCCACACGTCCTCCAGGCCGGGGGAGGCGGCCCACTCGGTCTCGGTGACCTTGCCGCGGGCGTAGGCGGCGGTCCGGTCGGCCAGTGCCTGAAGCTCGGCGCCGGTCACCCAGCGGGCGACGTGCGTCTTGTCGGCGGACGGGGCCGGCTCGCCGGTAACGACGGCGCGGTAGACGGTCCAGTGGTGGCCGGGCGTGCGTCCCTGGCGGACGAGACGGCAGCACCGGTTGGGCCGCCACCCGCCGGTCATGTGCTCCAGTTGGCCGACGGTCAGGCCGGTCTCCTTGGCGACCTCCTCGCAGGCGGTCCTTCCCGGGGTGTCGCGGTCGTCGACATGCCCAGCCGGCGGAGCCCAGGCGTGCGGGTACTCAGCCCGTTCGATCAGCAGATACCGGCCGTGCTCGTCGGTGACGATGACGCCGATGGAGGTGTGGTCGCACACGTCGCGGGCGTGCGTGATCGGCCCGCACACCCAGCGTTCCAGCGGGGACGGCCCGGCGTCCTCCAGAGCGCGCAGCCGGGACTGAGCGGTGGCCCGGTTCGGCGCCCCGGCCGCGTTGCTCAAGCCCATCGCTGAGGCGATCTCGGCGTAGCTGGCTCCCTCTGCTTTCCAGCGGCGCAGCGTGGCGGCCTGGATCGCCTCCAGGCGCGGGATGAGGTCGCGGGCCAGGGCGTGCACGGTCTCGCCCATGCGCTGACGCTGGGCGCCGGGCCGTCCATCATCATGCGGGCCGGGGGCAGTGCGGTCCCAGGCGCCCGCGCGCAGCTCGGCCATGGCGCGTAGAGCGGTGTCCAGGCCGGCGGCCAGGTGCAGTGCGGCCTCGCCGAGCAGCTCGGTCTCAGCGGTGCCGAGCCGCAGGTGGATCTCGGAGCCGCCGCGGGTGGTGATCTGCTCGTAAGTCGGGTGGGGGTTGGTCATCAGACTCTCCTCTGTATGAAACATCATCCACTATGTATTGAATTTCATGCAGGGTCAAGAGCATTGGGACCCCCGTAGACCTTCAGAATCCCTGAAGCCTCATCAACACCTAGAGAAGTCGGAGCATCAGCACATAAGCCCAGGTCCTGTGGCCATAGAGGCCGAAGAGGCCCCAGCGAACCCCAGGGCCCCGGCGTTCTTGAGTTCTGATGGGGTATGGCGCGGTTGACGGTTTCGGCAGGTGGGATGCGAAAGAGCGCGACTTCTGGTGATCTTTCAGGTCTCGAATCCGAAGATCGCCGCAGGAGTCGCGCTCGTGTCCCCATCTTCCCCGGCCGGCCCCTGTTTCGTCCCTTGTCTTGACCGGTTCGCCGACCTGGCGTTGTGGGAAGCGGAGCTGGCGGCCGATGACCACCGCCCGGCTGATCACCGAGCAGTTGGGCGCCCACCACGCTGGCCAGGCCCACTCACCACAACCATTACGAGCGGGCGCACCGGTCAGTGGAGAACCGGCTCCACTGGGTCCGGGACGTGACTTTCCGAGAGGATCACTCCCAGCTCAGGACGGGTACCGCGCCCAGAGCCCTGGCCGGCTTCCGCAACCTGGCGATCAGCACCATGCGTCTGGCTGATCGGGCCAACATCGCCCGCGCTCGCCGCGACCTCCTCGACCACCAGGCCGCGGTCGCCGTCTACGACATCTAATCAACATGCTGGAACTGGACAAAGCGAATCAACGCCGGGGCCCTGCGGAAGCACCGGCGTGCATTTCCGTCTCGACGCCCTTTCCTGCCGGGTGGTCGTGAGAACACGCACCGGCGGACCGGATGATTTGATAAACGTCGCGGAGGGAATCGTCGACCGGATCGGCCGTCTGTTCACCCGCCCCTCCTCGAAGCGGCGCGCGGAAGTGCGGCAGGGCAGGGTGGTGCTGGAATCCGGGTCGGTTTCACCTTGACGCTCCCGATGGCGGTGTCAGGTCGAACCAGCCTTTCTTGGCCCGGCGGAGAAACGCCTCCCAGGCGTCGAATCCGAACTGGACGCCCTCCTGCTCGGGGGCGCTGATCCTGACTCCGTCGCGGGTGATGGTCACGATCACCCGCATGGCCGCTCCGCCGGGGCGGGGATGCCGTCGACGTCGCACCACACGGTGCGGCCCAGCGGCCCGTGGTCGTGGACTCCCCAGCGCCGCCGGGAGATCTCGCCGACGATGGCCAGGCCGCGCCCGCGTTCCCCGTCGTCCGGTACGGCCTCGGGCGGACGCGGTTCCCAGGCGGTGCCGCCCGGATCCAGGACCTCCAGGTGGAGGAGGTCCGCCATCCGGGTGAGGGTGAGCAGGATCAGGTCGTGAGGGCGCCCCCGGCTGCTGTGCACAATGGCGTTCGTCACCAGTTCCGACGTCGTCAGGACCACGTTCTCGTATGCCGGGTGGTCGCCCCCGATCCAGGAACTTATATAACCGCGTGCCTGTGCGGCCGAAGTCGGTTCGAGTTTCAGGAATGCCTCTCCGAGCACTTCGGGCCCGGCGTCCATGTCTTTCTCTTCGGGGCGCACCACGGAATCCATGTCCACCTGCTCCACCGGTCGATTTCCCGATATCACTTTTCAAGGATCACATCGCATCACTACAGTGAGTAGCGGAACGAATGCGTTTATGTTCAACGGTTCATGTGAAACCGCTGGTGAAACCGGGGTGACCACCGATGCCGAATCCCAAAGACCTCGATCCCACCACGTCGCCGATCGCGTTCTTCGGCTACGAGCTGCGCCGATACCGGCAGCAGGCCGGGCTGTCCCAGGGGAAGCTGGCCAGACGGACCGGATTCGCGCTGGGCACGATCTCCATGGCGGAGACCGGGCGGCGGCCTCCGACCGAGGATTTCGTGCGGAGGTGTGACGAGGCGCTCGGAGTCGAGGGAGCGCTCATCCGGATCAAGGAGATGATGGACAACGTCGCAGCCCGGTTGCCGGCCTGGTTCCGCCCCTGGGTGGAGGTCGAACAGGCGGCTGACAGTCTGCGGACCTGGGAGCCGCTTCTCGTGCCGGGGCTGCTCCAGACAGCGGACTACGCGCGGGTGCTCTTCAACGGTGAGCCTCGCGCCTCGGCAGAGCGGACCGAGCTGGATGTGACCGCCCGGCTAGAGCGGCAGCACGTCCTGGAGCGGGAGAACGCGCCCATGCTCTGGGTCGTCATCGATGAGGGTGTGCTCATCCGCCGCATCGGTGACGACACGACCATGGCAGCACAGATGGATCATCTTCTCGATGCTGGACATATGCCGCATGTCACCATTCAGGTCCTGCCTTTCGGGTCGGGCAGCACGGTCGGTCTTTTGGGCGGTTTTGTCATTGCGCAGGTCCGAGGGCTCGCCAATACTGTCTACATGGAGTCGGCTGGCCAGGGCCAGGTCACCGACCGCCCCGACGACGTAGCGGACATCACGACCAAATACGAGGCGATCCGAGCCGAGGCACTTCCTCAGCGAGCGTCGCTTGAGCTTATTGGGGAGATGAAGAAACGATGGATCGGGAACTGAACGAGGCCGTATGGGTGAAGTCGCCGTTCTCGGGTGGCAACGGCGGTAACTGCGTGGAGGTCGCGAAGCTGTCCGGTGGCCGGGTCGGTGTCCGCGACAGCAAGGACCAGGCGGGTCCGGCGCTGGTGTTCACATCGGGGGAGTGGGCCGCCTTCACCCGCTGGGTCCGCACCGACGACACGGTTTAGCGAGGTGAGCGCCGACGTCCATCGGATGATCGGCCGCTCACCGATGCCGTTGGGGTCCGTGTCGAGGTAGCCGTGGTCGCCGCCGAAAATCGGGCGGATATCGCTGGTCAGCGATGATGCGGCTGGTTGGCCGTGCCGATCGGGTGCGCGCCTGGAGCATGGCGGAGTCGGCGTGGGCCTGCTCCACGGCCTTGGGATACGCCTGCCGCTTCTCGTGCTCGGCCGGCGCCCGGTAGATGCTCGCCAGGCTGGGGTGCTGTCCCTCGCGCTTGCCGGTAGGGATGATCAGGTCCAGGCGGATGGCCTCCACCGACTCGCCGTTCGCGCGGCGGCGGAGCACGGTGTGCAGCATGTCGTCGGTGCTCACCAGCGAGGTACGCCTCGTCGGAGGGCGTTCCCAGGCTCTCCAGGTAGTACGGCGCGTACGCGGAGATGAGCGATACCGGCGCTTGCTTCGCTCCAGGCTGGTCAGGTCAGACCCGCGTCGTGGGCGAGGATCGCGATCTGGGTGCGGTTGTCCATGCCGAGCTTGGTGAGGATGCTGGAGACGTGCGCCTTCACGGTCGTGATGCCCATGGCCAGGCCCGCGGCGATGTCGGCGTTCGTCTGGCCGCGCGCGATCGCCAGGGCCACCTCGTGCTCGCGGGGGGTGAGGGCGGCCAGCGCGGCACGGGCTCGCTCATAGGCGCCGGCCTGCGCGACGGTGCGCTCCATCAACCGCCGGGTGATGCGCGGGGACAGGATCGGATCGCCCGCGGCGACCCGGGTGACCGCCTCCACGATCCGCGGCGCGGGGTGTCCTTCAGTAGGAACCCGGCAGCGCCCGCGCGGAGGGCGTGCAGGACGTTCTCGTCGGTGTCGAATGTGGTCAGCACGATCACCTCAGGCGGGCGGGCACGGGCGCGCAGCCGGCGGGTGGCGGTGATGCCGTCCACCCGCGGCATCCGCAGGTCCATCAGGACGACGTCAGGGGCGTGGGCGTCGGTGGCCGTGATCGCCTCCTGGCCGTCGGCCGCCTCGCCGACGACCGTGATGCCGGCAGCGCCGTCCAGCATCATGGACAACCCTGCGCGGATCAGGGCATCGTCGTCGACCAGTAACACGCGGATCACGCGGGCCATGGTAGCCGGGCCTGGAGCCGGAACTCTCCTTCGGCGTTGCGGTGATCCAGTTGCCCGCTGGCCAGCCGTACCCGCTCGGTGAGCCCGACCAGGCCGAGGCCGCTGCCGGGCGCGAGTGGGGCGGTGCCCGCCGGGGCCAGCGGGTTGCGGATGTCGATCAGCAAGGGCGTGCCGCGACGCCTGCGGCCGCCACCGCCGCCGCGACGGGGAAGCGCCTGCGCTGGGCCACCTGCAGCGCCCCCATCGTCGCCGCCGGAGTGGCCACGGGGGAGAGGGCGGCCAGGAGGGTGGCGGCCAGTGCTCCCGAGGTCGGCCACCACAGCTGGGCGAGCGCCGCTACCAGACTCACCGTCGTGACGACGACGTCCAGCCCCCACGTGGGCCCGTCGGCCAGGCTCCACAGCGTCAGGGCGCTCAGGCCGCCCATCCCAAGGACCACTATCGCCACCGCGATCGGGTGCGGGGGGCGGGTTTTGTTCACCGGGTCAGGGTAATCGCCGGTCCGCAGGCGCCATCACCTACCAAAGGCAGGCGCCGTCACCTACCAAAGGAGGACCCGTACCCCACCGGGGGAGAACACAGAGCGACCGCGCGCCCGATGTGGCGGATCGGGCGACCGGGCGAAGCTGACCGGCATGAACACCTCAGCCAAGCGAATCCTCCTCACCGTCGCCGGCGCCCCCGCGGCCGCCCTGGCCGTTTGGGCCCTGGCCGTGCCGGTCGCCGGAACCACTCCGACCGTGCGCATGGGCACCGGCACGCAGCCGGTCGAACCGGGATCGGTCCTGGTGGTGAGCCTGCTGGTCGGGCTGGCGGGCTGGGCTCTGCTGACCGTCTTGGAGCGGTTCGCGTCCCGGCCCGGCCGGATCTGGACGATCGTCGCCCTGGCCGTACTCGTCCTGTCCCTGCTCGGGCCGTTCGGCAGCGCCGTCGGTATACCCACGATGCTGGTGCTGATCCTGATGCACCTGGTCGTCGGCATCGTGCTCGTCCTGGGGCTGACGCCGCGATGAACCCGTCCGGGTCCGTCACCCGCCAATCATGCGCGGGCGGCCCGCCCACGACCATGCGCACCCCGCTGGACAACGCTGACACTGCACAGGAGACATGACATGACCGTCCTCGCCAGAGCGATCGAGGCCACCCGCCGCTACGGTGACGTGCTCGCGCTCGACCGCGTCTCGCTCGACATCAGGGCGGGCGAGCTGGTCGGGCTGCTCGGCCCGAACGGCGCCGGCAAGTCCACCCTCATCAACCTCTTGGTCGGGCTGCGCCGGCCGACGTCGGGCACGGTGGAGTTGTTCGGCGGCTCGCCTTCCGACCCTGCCGTACGGCGGGGCATCGGCGTGACCCCCCAAGAGAGCGGGCTGCCGGAGTCGCTGCGTGTCGGCGAGATCGTCGACTTCGTCTCCGCGCACTTCCCCGAGCGCTACGGTGCGGCGGAGCTGCTGGCCAGGTTCGGCCTCGCTGACCTGGTCAGACGGCAGGTCGGGGGGCTGTCCGGCGGGCAACGGCGGCGTCTGGCGGTGGCGCTGGCATTCGCGGGCCGGCCGCGGTTGGTGTTCCTCGACGAGCCCACCACCGGGCTTGACGTGGAGGCCAGGCGAACCCTGTGGGAGGGGATCAGGAGCTTCCACGCCGACGGCGGCACAGTGGTGCTGACCAGCCACTACCTGGAGGAGATCGAGGCGCTGGCGCAGCGGGTGGTGGTGATCGGCCGGGGCCGGGTGCTGGCTGACGACACCGTGCGGGCCGTGCGCGACGTGGTGGGCGTGCGCCGGGTCTCCTTCGCTGCGCCGGTTGTACCTGAACTACCCGGGATCTTGCGGAGCTCGGTCGAGGCCGGCCGGGTGCACCTGCTCACCGCCGACTCCGACCGGCTGGTCACCGAGCTGGTACGCGCCGGGACGGCCTTCGCCGACCTGGAGGTGCGGCCGACCTCGCTGGAGGAGGCCTTCATCACCATCACCTCCAAGGAGGAGACTCGTGTCTGATCTCATCCTCATCCACACTCGCTACCAGTTCCTGGAGCAGTTGCGCGTCCCGATCGCGCTGGTGGCGAGCGCGTTCTTCCCCGCGGCCGCGATGCTGGCGTTCGTAGTGCCCTTCACCGGCGCCGACCCGATGAGCGCCACATCGGCGACGGCCGGGATGATGCTGTTCGGCGCCATGTCGGCGGCGCTGATCGGGCTGAGCATCAGCGTGGCACACGACCGCGAGCAGCCCTGGGACCCCTACCTGCGCACGCTGCCCGCAGGCCCGCTGCCCCGCTTCGCCGGCCGCATCCTGACCACGATGGCCGGCATGCTGCTGTCGGTGGTGCCGGTCCTGCTCATCTCGGCCTTCCTCACCGCCGCAGCCATCTCCCCGCTCCGCCTGGCGTTGGGCATCGGCGCGCTGCTGGTGGGCTCTGTGCCGTTCATGCTGATGGGTTTGTTCATCGGGTACGCGGTGTCGCCCAAGGCGGCGATCGCGGTGTCGCAGGTGGCGTACTTCCCGATCGCCGCGCTGGGCGGGCTGCTGGTGCCGCTGGAGGTCATGCCGGGTTTCGTGCAGTCCCTGGCACCGTTCGTGCCCAGCCGGGGTGCGATCGAACTCATGTGGGCCGCGGTGGCGGGCCGCACCCCATCTCCCGTCTCCCTGGCCGCCTTCGCCGTCTGGATCATCCTCGCCGCGGCCGCCGCCACCTGGGCGTACCGCCGGGACGAGGGCCGCCGCTTCTCCTGATCGATCAACTCGCCGTACCGGCGTCCGGGAAGACTCCGGACCCGGCGGGGAAACGGACGTGTCGCGTGGTGGCTGAGGAGTCGCCGGGCGGCCTGCGAGGGTCAGGTCGCGAGGAGGAGGGCTGTGGCGATCGCGACGTTGACGAGGAGGCCGAAGAGGGAGGGGAGCCAGCGGCCGGGCTGACGGGCCGCGGGGAGGTCGCGCCAGCGGGTGAGGGTCAGGGCCGTGCCGGCGGCCGTGGCCGCCGTGGCGAGGATGAACAGGGCGGAGGGCAGCGTGCCCCAGGCTCCGACCAGCCAGGCCATCCAGAGGATCAGGACGGCGGTGGTCGTGGTGTTGACCACGCCGAGGCGGTCGAGCGGGGGGCGGTTGCGGGTCGGCGTGCGGCGGGTCGCCGACTCCCACGCGGTCAGGGCGGCGCCGAGGGGCAGGAGCAGGGTGATCGCGATCGTGATGAGGGCCTGGGTACTGGGGGAGGGCTCCGGCGCGTCGTGGCCGAGCAGCCGCAGGCCCACGTGGTTGACGCCCTTGTCGGTGTTGCCCAGCACGACCACGCCGCGCTTGCTGTCGCGGTCGAAGCCGACGTACGAGCTGAAGCCGCCGGTGCCGCCGTTGTGCCAGGTGACCTGGCCCTTGCTGGTCTTCGTCGTGAACCAGCCGTAGCCGATGCGACGGGTCTGGTCCTCGGTGAAGCGCGGCGTCGCGGCGTCGGCGCCCGGGGCGCTGCCCTTGAGCATCGCGTCGGCGAGGCGGGCGAGGTCGGCGCTGGTGGACCAGACACCGATGCCCGCCGGGACGTAGCCCGTGCCCGTCCATGGGTCCGCCTCGTGTCCGGCCTCCGTGTAACCGTGCGCCCTGCCCGACGGCAGGGCCGACGTGGTGGTGGCTTTCATGCCGAGGGGCTCCAGCACCCGCCGCTTCAGCAGCTCGGGATAGGGGAGGCCCGCCCGCTCGGCGAGCGCGTTTCCGAGCACCGCCACGCCGAGGTTGGAGTAGGAGACCTTGCCGCGCCCGGAGAGCCCGGCCGAGGCGGCCGCCTCGCGCACGTCGGAGACGTCTTGTCCGCCGTAGGGGTTGCCGTGGCTGTAGTTCGCGGTGATCGCCTTCAGCAGCATGCCCAGGCCGCCGGGCTGCCGGGGGAGGCCGGAACGGTGGCTGGTCAGTTCCTCGTAGGTGATCGAGTCCTTGAGGCCGGGCACCGGCGAACGCGGGTCGAGGCCGTCCCGGGCCGCCATGTCGGCGAGGATCATGCCGGTGAACGCCTTGGGAACCGAGCCGATCTCGAACGGGGTGGACGCGTCGACCGGACGCGGGACGGGCCCGCCCGTGTCGCCGACCCCGGCCGTGCGGATGACGCCGTTCTCGACCAGTGCCACGGACAGGGCGCGGTAGCCGTCGGATCCCGCCGCTTCGCGCACGGCCTGGGCCAGCGCGCGGTCACCCGTCGTCGCGGCCCCGAGCCGCGGCGGCGTGGGCACGACGGCGAAGGCGATGAGCGCGGCCAGCCCCGCCGCCACCGCGGCGGCCAGCAGCTGACCCGGGGAGAACGCCAGGCCGTTCCGCTTGAACATGAGACTCTTCCCTCACAGGGGTTGGGTGGGACGCGACGCCTGGCATCAGGAGGGGGTGTCAGCCTCGCCGGGAGAAGTAGAAGAGCGCGATCCCATAGGAAACGCCCGCGGCGGCGGCCAGGCCGGCGAACAGCGTGTGATCCTCGCCGCGCCAGACCTGTACGAGGAACCCGCCCACCAGGATCGTCATGAGCACGTTGGCCATGGCGCCGCGGGCGCGCAGCTCGTTGAGCCTGCGCCGCTCGTCGCCCAGCTCGCCGCTCAGCATCGCCGTGGTCTCGCTGTGCCTGCGCGTCAGCAGGAGGACGGCGGCGTAGCCGGCCATGATGCCGACGAACACGAGTCCGATCACGACCTCGCCGCGGACCATGAACGGCACGCCCAGCAGCAGGCCGAGCAGCAGGCAGAACGCCGCGAAGAACCAGCGTTTAGTCGTCACAGTGGAAGACCTCCTCGACGGTCCGGCCGAAGAACCGGGCCAGTCGGATGGCGAGGGGGAGTGAGGGATCGTACCGGCCCTGTTCTATGGCGTTGATCGTCTGCCGGGACACGCCGAGACGCTCTCCGAGAGCCTGCTGGGAGAGCCCTGCGGAGCCTCGTAACTCCCTGACGTCGTTGTCCACAATGTAAAGCTCCTTTTACATCTCCCGCTGCATGGAAAGTATCCTTGACACCTCTCTCATGTCAAGCAAGCTTTACGTCGCACCTGTCGCCGTCCGGAGCGGGCGACGTCCGGCCCCGGGTGCGGTCCCGTGCTGGTTCTCCGGGTTCAGCCGTAAGGGATGTGTCAATATTGGGAGGGATTGTGTATATTTTCCGTCATTAGGTCTCATCTGAGGGAGGATTTATCGTGAGAGCTTTCCCGCGCGTACTGTTCGACGAGGCGCACAGCGAGTCGTGGACCATCCGGCGGGACGTGGCCGAGACGATGAATCCCGGGCATCCCGACGACAACAGCTACGCGCGCGCCGCGGACATCCTGCGCGGCCTCGGCCACACCGTGGCCGCGCACACCGAGGGCCCGATCACCCCCGCCCTGCTGAGCCCGAGCGACGTCTTCGTGATCGCGCACCCCTCGGCCGACCGCTGGGAGCGCACCACCGGCCTGGGCAGCCCCGTCTTCCCCGTGGAGGAGCTCGACGCGGTCGAGGCCTACGTCGCCGACGGCGGCGGCCTGGTCGTCCTGGCCGAGTGCGAGCAGGAGAAGTACGGCAGCAACCTCGACGAGCTGCTCGCCCGCTTCGGCGTCGGTGTCGAGCACACCACCGTCCAGGACCCCCGGAGCGCCCACAACGGCGTGGCCTCCTGGGTCCTGGGTTCCCCCGGCGGCACCGACGGCCAGGATCTCCTCGCCGGAGCCCGCCGCGCGTGCTTCTACCGCGCCGGCGTGCTCGTCGCCCCCGAGGACGCGACCGTCCTGTTCCGGACGTCGCCCACCGCCGACCCCGCCGGCCGGCCCCTGGCGGTGGCCGTACGGCACGGCAAGGGCCGCGTCGTGGTCCTCGCCGACTCCGACCTGTTCGGCGACGACTCCATCGGCGACTACGACCACGCGGCGCTCTGGGGCAACCTCGTCACCTGGGCCGCGCGCGTCCCCGCCCCGGCGGCCGTGAAGGAGTCGGAGGCCCGCTCCGCCTTCCAGGGACTCAAGGACGCCGTGGAGGCGCTCAAGCCCCTGCAGGCCAAGGACGGCTCGATCGAGGGCGACCGCGACCGGGCGGTGGCGCTGATCTCCGAGATCGTCGACCACGTCGACGGCCTCACCCCGCGCTTCCCGCACGACGAGGCCTACCTCACCGCGGTCGTCGCCGACTTCCGCAAGTGGGTCGAGCAGGGGCTGGGCGTGCCCGACTTCCTGGACTCGCTCAACGCCTTCCACCCCGACACCCAGCGGGTGGACGGCCTGGAGCACCTGGTCGTCTTCCCGATGTACACCCAGAACGGCACCACCTTCCGCTACATCGAGGCCGTCTGGATCCGCACCGTCTGGCCCGAGTGGCTGGCCGAGCTGGAGAACACCCGCTACGACAACCCGATGTTCGTGCCGATCGCCTTCGAGGACTTCACCTCCGGCTACGACACCAACTCCGCGGTGCTCTTCCCCGAGACCATCGCCGTCCGGGAGGTTCCGCCCCGCTTCACCTGGGGCGGCATCTTCTGCGACCGCGAGGCCGCCCGGTTCCGCGCGGTGAGCGAGGCCGCCGCCGCGACGCTCAAGCTGGCGCTGCCGCCGGACGCCGCCCGGCTGATCGAGTCGCAGGAGCTGGCCCAGGACACCTTCGTGCTCTGGGACCTGATCCACGACCGCACCCACAGCCACGGCGACCTGCCGTTCGACCCGTTCATGATCAAGCAGCGCATGCCGTACTGGCTGTACTCGCTGGAGGAGCTCCGCTGCGACCTCACCGCGTTCGGCGAGGCCGTGAAGCTGGAGCGGGAGGGCGTGCCGCACGCCCGCTACGTCCAGCTCGCGATCCTCTTCGACCGGCTCTTCCGCTTCCCGATCACCGGTGACCGGGTCCGCAACTACGACGGGCTCGGCGGCCAGCTCCTCTTCGCCTACCTGCACCGCAACGACATCGTCCGGTGGACCGACAACCGGCTGAGCGTCGACTGGAACCGGCTCGCCGACGGCGTCGCCGACCTGCGCGCCGAGGTGGAGAAGCTCTACCGCGACGGCATCGACCGCTCCAAGCTCGCCCACTGGCTGGCCGCGCACCAGCTCGTCGCGGCCTACGTGGAGCCGCACCCCGCCTCGGTCTGGAACCGCGGCGTGGCCGCGCTGCCGGTCGAGGGCTTCCCCAAGGCCGTGGTCGACGCGGTGCTGCCCGACGAGTTCCCCCTGAGCATGTTCTACGAGGCCCTGCGCCGTAAGCTCGGCGACGTCGTCGAATCCACGAAGGGGATCCGAGCATGATCATTCTTGTTGCCGGTGCGGCGGGTCCCGCGGGCCAGGCCGTCGTCCGCCGCTTCACGGACAAGGGCCACACGGTCATCGCCGTGGACAAGTCCGGCGCCGACGGCACGCTCGCGGTCGACCTGCTCGACTTCGACGCCGTCAGGAAGCTCGCCCGCGACATCGAGGCCGAGCACGGCAGGGTGGACGGGATCGTCCACCTGGTCGGCGGCTGGCGCGGGTCCAAGACCTTCGCCGAGACCAGGCTGGAGGACTGGGACCTGCTGCACGACCTGCTGGTCCGCACCCTCCAGCACGTCACGCTCGCCTTCGAGCCGCTGCTCAAGGCGAGCGAGCGCGGCCGGTTCGCCATCGTCTCGGCCAAGGCGGCCGAGCGCCCCACCCAGGGCAACGCCGCCTACGGCACGGCCAAGGCCGCCTCCGAGGCCTGGACGCTGGCCTTCGCCGATGCCCTGGAGGGCACCGGCGCGACGGCGAATATCCTGGTCGTCAAGGCGCTCGTGAACGAGGCCATGCGCGAGGCCGCCCCGGAGCGGAAGTTCCCGGGCTTCACCGACGTCGACGACCTCGCCGGGGCGATCGACGGCCTCTGGGACACCGACGCCAACGGCACCAGGCTGGACCTCACCCGCGAGTGAGCGTGACAGGCACCACGGCGGCCGGTCATCGCACCACCGGCCGCCTCGCTGAGGGGAAAGAAGTGACGGACGCGATCCGCAGGCACGACCCGCTGGTGAAGGGCTTCGCCAGCGACAACTACGCCGGGGTGCACCCGGAGATCCTCCAGGCCATCGCCCTCGCCAACGAGGGGCACCAGACCTCCTACGGCGACGACGTCTACACCGGGGCGCTGCAGGAGGTCTTCCGCGGGCACTTCGGCCCCACGGCCGAGGCCTGGCCGATGTTCAACGGCACGGGTGCCAACGTGGTCGCGCTGCGCGCGATGACCGCGCCCTGGGAGGCGGTGGTCTGCGCCGAGTCGGCGCACATCCACACCGACGAGGGCGGGGCGCCGGAGCGGTCGGCGGGGCTCAAGCTGCTGACCGTGCCCACCCCGGACGGCAAGCTCACCCCCGACCTGATCGACCGGCAGGCGTGGGGCTTCGGCGACGAGCACCGCGCCCAGCCCAAGGTCGTCTCGATCACGCAGACCACCGAGCTGGGCACGCTCTACACCCCGGCCGAGATCAGGGCGGTCTGCGACCACGCCCACCAGCTCGGCATGCTCGTCCACCTCGACGGCGCCCGCGCCACCAACGCGGCCGCCGCGCTGGAGGTGCCGCTGCGCGCGTTCACCACCGACGTGGGTGTGGACGTGCTGTCCTTCGGCGGCACCAAGGCCGGGATGATGTTCGGCGAGGCCGTCGTGGTGCTCAACCCCGACGCCGTCCGCGGCCTGCGCTACCTGCGCAAGACCTCGATGCAGCTCGCCTCCAAGATGCGGTTCGTCTCGGTCCAGTTCGAGGCGCTGCTCGCGGGGGACCTGTGGCTGCGCAACGCCCGCAACGCCAATGCCATGGCCCAGCGGCTGGCCGCCGCCGTCCGGCAGATCCCCGGCGTGGAGGTCCCGCGCCCGGTACAGGCCAACGCGGTCTTCGCGATCCTGCCTCCGGACGTGACCGAGCGCCTGCAGAAACGCTTCCGCTTCTACACCTGGAACGAGGCCACCGGCGAGGTCCGCTGGATGACGGCGTTCGACACCACCGAGGCGGACGTGGACGCCTTTGCCGCCGCCGTGGCGGAGGAGATACACTCCTGAGCATGAACAAGCACAGTCTGGGGCTGTGGCGGGCCGCCCATCGGCGGACCCGCTAGCCAGCCTCGACTGCGCAACCAGACGGCCGCCGTGAACCGGCGGCCGTTCTCCGTTTCCGGGTACGGCCCGGCGCGCGGCGGTCCCCTTCCCAGCAAGGAGTGACCATGACCAAGCGCGTCTTCTCGGCGTTCAAGCCCACCGGCCACCTCACACTCGGCAACCTCCTCGGCGCGATCCTGCCCGCCGTACGGCTCCAGGACGAGGCCGACTGCGTCTACGCGGTCGCCGACCTGCACGCTCTGACGATCAAGCACGACCCGGAGCGCCTGCGCGCCCGCACCCGCGAGGCGGCGACCCTGCTGCTCGCCTCCGGCCTGGACCGCTCGCTGGTCTACATCCAGTCCCAGGTGCCCGCGCACACCGAGCTCGCCTACCTGCTGGAGAGCACCGCCTACTTCGGCGAGATGCGGCGGATGATCCAGTTCAAGGAGAAATCGGCGAACCAGGAGGAGGTGCGTCTGTCGCTGCTCACCTATCCCGCGCTGATGGCCGCCGACATCCTGCTGCACCGGGTGGACCTCGTGCCGGTGGGAGAGGACCAGCGCCAGCACGTCGAGCTCACCCGTGACCTGGCCCTGCGCTTCAACCGCCTCTACGGCGAGACGTTCACCGTGCCCGAGGCCGCCCACCCGCCGATCGCCGCCAGGGTCATGGACCTGACCGCGCCCACCTCGAAGATGGGCAAGTCCGACGGCTCGGCGGCCGGGACGATCTACCTGCTCGACCCGGCCGCCGACATCCGCCGCAAGGTCATGCGCGCGGTGACCGACTCCGAGGACGAGGTCCGCTACGACCCCCAGGAGAAGCCGGGCGTCTCCAACCTGCTCACCCTGCTCGCGGTCTGTTCCGGGCAGCCGGTCGAGTCGCTCGCCTACGAGGGCTACGGCGCGCTCAAGCGGGACACGGCCGAGGCCGTGGTGGAGACGCTGCGGCCGATCCAGGAGCGCCATACGGAGCTGTCGGCGGATCCCGCCGAGCTGTCGCGCCTGCTGGCCGACGGGGCCGCGCAGGCCGTCGAGCGCACCGCCGGCCTGGTGGCCGCGGCCCGTGTGGCGATCGGCCTGCCCTGAAGGAGGTCCCCTGATCCGCGGGAGTTCCAACGTGCCGGGACGACGGGCCCCCGCGGATCAGCTCTTGTGGTTCGTCTCGTTCTCGTAGGCGGTGAGCTGCTGTTCGAGAGCCTTCATCAGCTCGAACACCTGGCTCGGGGGGATCCGGATCCGGCTGACGATCCGGGTCGGCACGCTGACGAAGTGCTGTCCCGAGGAGGGGTCGTTGGCGAGCTGGGGCGGTCTGGTGATCACCGCGAAGTCCAGGACGAAGCCATCCTGGGTGTGCCAGACGGAGGCGAAGTTGGCGTACTGCCCCGCTTCGACCTCGGCGGAGATGCTCACCTCCAGGCGGTTCTCCGGCTCGTCGTTCACCATGATCTTCTGTCTCCTCCGGCCAGGTTGGCTCCATGCTGCCCTGGCCGGAAACCGGCCGTGCAGGGACGCGCCGACGCTATTTAAGGATGGAAGGCAGCGGTTGGGCACCGCGCTGCCGCAGCATGTCGGTCATCAGTTTGATCTCACCCGCCTGAGCGTTGACGATGTGCCCGGCCATCGAGGCCACCTCGTCGCGGTCCGACAGTTTCAACAGTGCCTGGCTCATCTGCACGCCGCCCTCGTGATGGCGGGTCATGAGTTGCAGGAAGAGGATCTCCTGCTCCTCTCCGGTGGCCTCGCGGAGCCTTTTGAGCTCCTCCTCGCCGGCCATGCCGGGCATCGTGGCAGAGGCCGAGGCCGTTGCGCCGTGGCCGTGACCGGCCATCCACGCCATCGCCGGCCGCTCGCCGGACTGGTTCAGCCCCCACTGCTGCAGCCAGCCCATGAAGATGCCACGCTGGGCGGTCTGCGTGACGATGATGTCGTAGGTGAGCACTCGCAATGGTTCGTCCGGTGAGGCGTCCCGCATGATGAAGGACATCTCGACCGCCTGCGCGTGATGCACCGCCATGTCACGGGCGAAGCCCGCTTCGGGCGAGGAGTCACTCGGAGGCTGACTGTTCCCCAGAGCCAGCAGCGAGGCGGCTGCCACGACGCTGGTGAGTATCGCCAAGATCAACAGTGGGAGGCGTGATCTGGCGGGGCGCTCTACTGAGGTGTCCATGTCCATTGCCTCTCCAGCCTACCGGCCGCCAAGAGGCGTAAGTGATGTGTGGTATTTATTCTCGCTATATGCCTACAGGGCATAAAGTACCCGCAGTTGGTTGCCCTGTGGAGGATTGATGACCAAGGAAAAGGCGCAGGCGAGACGTGAGCACCTCGCCCGGATGCGTGACGCGCAGAAGCGCAAGGAGCGTCGCACCGCGATGCTCATGTGGGGCGCGGGCGGGTTGGTCGTCGTGCTGCTGGTCGGCCTGGTCGGCTTCTACCTCGTCAACGAGAGGGCGCAGACCTCGCTCGACGCGGTCAAAAGCGCCAAGTACCAGGGCGGGGCGCACAAGGAAACCAAGGTCAAATACGCGGAGATCCCGCCGATGGGCGGAGAGCACAATTCCGTGTGGCAGCGGTGCGGCATCTACGACCAGCCGGTCAACAACGAGAACGCCGTGCACGCACTGGAGCACGGCGCCGTATGGATCACGTACCGTCCGGACCTGCCCAAGGGGCAGGTGGAGACGCTCAAGAAGGTCGCCTCCGCCGACTACATCCTGCTCAGCCCCTACCCCGGCCTCCCGTCGCCCGTCGTTCTGAGCTCCTGGAACAAGCAACTGCCCCTGGAGAACGCCGACGACCCCCGTCTGCCCAAGTTCGTCTCCAAGTTCAAGAACGGCCCGGAGACCCCCGAGCTCGGTGCCGCCTGCGACGGAACCAACAGCACGGACAAGACCGCGGCTGAGAGCCCCATCCCGGACGGCGCGCCGACGCCCGACGCCAGCCCCGAGCCGAGCTCCAGCCCGAGTCCCAGCTCCACTTCCTGACAGAGCCCGAGGGCGGAAGCGTGAAGCGGCGGGCGGCCCCATGGGGCCGCCCGCCGAGCGCGCCGCGACGCCCGGCGACGGAGCGGGAGCCTCACGGCCGCGTGTGCAGCGGCCTGAGCACCACACCCACCACGGCGTCGGTGGGGACGTAGCCGTATTGCCGGGAGTCCCCGCTGCCGTCGGGGTTGTCGCCGAGAAGCACCAGGCAGCCGGGGGGCACCACCGGCCCAGGCCCCTGGACGGGGAACGGCACCGGGTCGCCGGGGACCGCCGCGACGCGTTTGATGACCCGCCGATTGCGCAGGATGTCTTCGGAGGCGGTGCCGTCGGGGACGGGCCGCATCCGCTCGGGGAGGTCGACCAGCGCCACCTGGCCGGTCCGGATCCGGCCGCCCGAGCGACGCCGCACCAGCACCCGGTCGCCGTGCCGGTAGGTGGGGGTCATGCTGGGGCCCCGTACGGTGACCACCAGGTGCCGCCGGCGCAGCCACACCAGCCACCCCGCGAGTGCGGCCACCCCCGTCACGGCCAGTGGCAACCAGATCACCGGGGCGCCGTCTCGACGTAGCCCTGGGCCTGCAGGGCGAAGAGCCGGGAGTAGGCGCCGTTCTCGGCGATCAACTGGTCGTGGTTTCCGCATTCGGTGATTTTCCCATCGGCGAGGACCGCGATCTGGTCCGCCTCGCGGATTGTGTTCAGGCGGTGGGAGATCAGCAGGCTGGTACGGCCGGCGCGGTGCTCCCGGAGCCGGGCGTGGATCTCGGCCTCGGCCTCGGCGTCGAGGCCGGAACTGGGTTCGTCGAGGATGAGCAGATCCCGCTCGTCCCGTAGCAGGGCCCGGGCCAGCGCCAGCCGCTGCCCCTGCCCGCCGGACAGCAGCACCCCGGTCTCAGGGCCCTCGGTGTCGACGCCCTCCAGGAACATCCGGGTCAGCATGGTGTCGTAGCCGTTCGGCAGCGAGGCCAGCACATGATGCACCCCGGCGTGCCGGGCGGCGGACTCGATCCGGTCCCTGTCCTGGAGGTGGGTCAGATCACCCAGGCCGATGTTCTCCGCCGCGGAGAGTTCGTACTCCACGTAGTCCTGGAACACCGTGCCGATCCGCTCCCGCAGTTCGGCCGGGTCGGTCTCCCGCAGGTCGACCCCGTCCCAGCGGACCTGGCCCCGGACGGGGTCGTAAAGCCTGCAGAGCAGCTTCACCAACGTGCTCTTCCCGGCTCCGTTCAACCCGACCAGCGCGGTGGTCCGACCGGCGGGGATGGTGAGGTTCATGCCGCGGAGCACCCACGGCCGGTCCGGGCCGTACCGGAACCAGACGTCCCGGAGTTCGATGCCCGCCACCAGCGCCGGCACCGGGGCGGGGGACGCGGGGACCGGCAGGTCCGATTCCATCGTGGTCGCCACGTGGTAGTGGTCCAGCATGAGCATCGCCCGGTGGGCGCCGCCCAACTGCCCCACGATCGCGGAGAGGGAACCCTGGACCCCGGCGACCGCGGCCACGAACACCATCACGTTCCCCACGGTCATCTGTCCGGACCGGGCGGCCTGGATCGCCCAGACCAGCCCGCCGCCGGCGACCGCGGCCCCCAGGACGCCGAGCATGGTCTGCACTCCCAGTTCCCGCCGGTCCAGGGCCCGGTTGGTGGCGTTGGCGGACCGCAGTTCGGTGAGCATCCGGTCCCGGAAGAAAGCCCCGAGCCCGAAGAGCCGGACCTCCTTGGCCTCCCGTGGCGCGCTGAGCAGATTCGCGTAGAAGTACTGGCGCCGCTCGGCGTAGCCGATCCGCCACATCGCCCCCACCCGGCGCCGGCCCAGCAGGACTTCCGCGCGTACGGTGGGGATCGCGGCGACCCCCACGGCCAGTACCAGCCACGGGTTGATCAGTAGCAGGGTGACCAGGAACCCGGCCAGGGTCAGCGTGCTCTTCCCGATCCCGGTCGCGCTGTTCACCAGGTCGCCCGGCGCGGTGCTACCGGCCTGCTGCGCCAGCCGGATCCGGTCGTGGAAGCGCGGGTCCTCCAACCTGGCGAGGCCCCGCAACCGGTGGTTCATCGCGGTGTAGAGCCGGTCCGCCGCGATGACCCGCACCCGCCGCCCCAGCTCCGACTCGGCGTACTGGGACAGCCGGGGCAGGACCACGGTGGCGATCCCGGCGAGGGCCAGCGCCACAGTCAGCCAGACCAGCGCCGGGCCGGACATGCCACCGACCAGACCGTCCAGCACCAGCCCGGTGAGCCACGCGGTCACCACCGGCGCCAGTCCCCCCGCGACCGTCAGGACCACCAGCCCGGCCAGGCTTCCGGGAGCCGCCTTCAGCGCCAGCCGGGCGGCCGTGCGGACGTGACCCAGCGCCATCCGGGGGGTGAGCCGGACCGTCGCAGGGGCTCCGCTCACGCTGTCACCGGTACGGTCACGGCGTCTTTCCCGGAGCTGACCACAGTCCCGTCCTCACCCAGGCGGCACATGGCGGGGTAACCGAAGACCTTGAACGCGGTGGCCAGGGGGCCCTTGTCCTCCTCGACCACGACCATGGCCGCGTCCCGAAGCTTCGCCACCATGCCGGCCGCGTCCGCCTCGGCCGGTGCCACGACCACGGCCAGCGCCCGGCGCCGGCCGTCCGGCAGAGCCCGGGCCGCCGTGGCGAACCGCGGGATCCACTCCTCGCACGCGCCGCAGGTCGGGGAGAAGAACGCCACCAGCCCGCCGCCGGCCAGGTGCGCTTCGGTGATCGGCTCGGCGTCCACGGTGTCGGCGGCGAACGCGGCGGGGCGGCTGCCCGGGACGATGATCGGATCGGGCATCGGCCTCGCCTGGGCCAGATCGGTGAGGCGGTCGGTGTGGTCCCGCAGCCGGCGGATCACCCCGAGGGTGAGGACCAGGTTCAGGACGGTGAGGACGCCGCACAGGGTCACGGCCGCGACAACGAACATGTCGGCTACTTCCTTCTGCTTCGGGATACGGAGGTGGGAGCGAACAGGGCGATGAGATCGTCCATGCGGATCACGAGGGCGGCGCCGGAGAGAGAGGCGACCGCCGCGACCGCGGCAGGACCTGGCTGCGTCGGGCCGGCCGATGCGAGTGACGCCATGACCAGTCCGGCCGCCGCCACTGTGGCCAGTGACAGGTTGCGCACCAGGTGCGCCGGGCCCAGCCGCGCGCTCGCGGCGCCGAAGCAGCGGCACGGAGTGCGTTCGCCCCGGCGCAGGGCCCCGGCGATCCCGACCGCGAACCCTGTCAGCAGCGTGGCGGCGAGGGCGAACCCGGCCGCGGCGGTGGCGGGGACGGCCACCAGGACCACGGTGGTCAGTTCGGCCGCGAACACCCCCCGTGCGGCCGGCCGCCGCCACCCCGTCAAGCGGGGAGGCAGCAGCCGACCTGTCGAAGCCGTGAACTCGGCAAACGCCTTACCGGGCCGCTTGCTGACCACCGCTGCCGCGAAGACGACCGCCACGAGCATCTGGCAGCCCAGCAGGACGTGTGCCATCAACGGTCTCGGTGGAGGCTAGTGGCAGCTGCTGCAGGAAATGTAACGGGCGCTGTCCGTGCAATAGCAGTCCTGGTGCTTGCCTCCACCGCAACTGAGGGTGTACCAGCACGGGCCCGTGTACGGATAGGAACCGCATGGGCAGCTCGCCGCCGCGGTGGTGGCGGGTACGAAGCGGCTCAACAGCCGGTCACCCAGCATTTCCAGCTTCTCGAGCATGTCTGCTCCTTTTCTCCGGTCGGATCGCCTGTTCCGCACACGATGATTTCGTATGCGACCGGGATTGTTTCCGGGGCGACGCGTTCCGCACTCTATCGGAGAGAATTTATCAAAACAATGTTTTCCGTGAATTGAGTCAGCTCTTTGTTTTCCGTTCAGTCAATTCCCTTCATTTGATGTGGGAATTGACGGCGCGAATAATGTGTAATCGCATCACGGAATGGGGGCGGTGTGCGCGCGGCCGCAGGGCCTCTGCGGCGATACTGCGGGCCGTGCGGACGGCGGGGCCTCGCTGGGTGCTTTGACCTGCGAAAACCATCTGTTTCGCAGGTCCTTTGCGCGTCAGTCTGACGGCGCGTCCTCTGTGCCGGACAGTGACCCTCGCGGGGCGCCGCCCATCGCTCCGCCGTCCGGGAGCGCGGCCGGTCCGAGGTGGACCGGCCGCCGCCCTGTCGCGTTTCCGGCCTGCCGGCCTCGCGCGTCCCGCGTCCATTCGGGAGCGCCGCGGGCGGGCTTTCCCGGCCGCATGCCCTTGAGGGGGAGAGGGCCGCTACGGGCGTGGTGGTAGTGGCGACTTTTTGGAAGTCTTGCGTGTGAACTTCTGTGTATGGAGATCACTTCGCATAAGGCATTGTTTGCTCAGGTAAACCCTCCGGTCAAGATCTTGAGAGATGTGAGCTATTTCATGGATTGGGCGTTCCGCCTGCCGGGTACGGGTATCTGTCAGGGTTATGCGAGCACCCGCTCCGGGGATATCGCCTCCAGCCCGTGAGCCTCGGCCACGGGCAGGTTGGTCAGGTGCCCCTCGTGCGTGTTCAGGCCGCCGGCCAGCGCCGGGTCGCTCCTCAGCGCCTCGCGCCAGCCCAGGTCGGCGATCGCCAGGGCGTAGGGCAGGGTCACGTTGGTCAGCGCGTAGGTCGAGGTGTGCGGGACCGCGCCCGGCATGTTGGCCACGCAGTAGAAGATCGAGTCGTGCACCCGGTAGGTCGGCGCGTCGTGGGTCGTCGGCCGGGAGTCCTCGAAGCAGCCCCCCTGGTCGATGGAGATGTCGACCAGGACGGAACCCGGCCGCATCCGCGAGACCAGCTCGTTGCTGACCAGCTTGGGCGCCTTCGCGCCGGGCACCAGCACCGCGCCGATGACCAGGTCGGCGGCCAGGACCGCGCGCTCGACCTCGTAGCTGTTCGAGGCGACCGTCTGGCAGTGGCCCTGGTAGATGATGTCGGCCTGGCGGAGCCGGTCGATGTTCTTGTCCAGCAGCACCACCTCGGCCTGCATGCCCAGCGCGATGACCGCGGCGTTCATGCCGGACACCCCGGCGCCGATCACCACCACGTTCGCCGCGTGCACGCCCGACACCCCGCCCATGAGCACGCCGCGCCCGCCTTCGGGCCGCATCAGGTGGTAGGCCCCCACCTGCGGGGCGAGCCGTCCGGCCACCTCCGACATCGGGGCCAGCAGCGGCAGGGAGCCGTTCGCGTTCTGCACGGTCTCGTAGGCGATGCCGGTGACGCCGGATTCGAGCATGGCGCGGGTGCACGTCTCGGACGCGGCCAGGTGCAGGTAGGTGAACAGCACCTGCCCCTTGCGCATCCGGTGGTATTCCTCGGCGACCGGCTCCTTCACCTTCAGGACCAGATCGCCCTCGGCCCACACGTCGTCCGCCGAGTCCAGGATCATCGCGCCCACGCTCTGGAAGTCGGAGTCGGGGATCGAGGATCCGGCGCCGGCGTCTCTCTCGACGAAGACCTGATGACCGTGCCGGACGAACTCGTGGGCTCCCGCGGGAGTGAGGGCCACCCGGTATTCGTGGTTCTTGACCTCGCGGGGAACTGAGATCTTCACGGCTCCTCCAGGATTCGCGCCTGTGTCTTCTTCACTCTGCGTTCCCCGGAAAAGGACCACCATGTGCAAGATGGAAAGAATCGACCATCGATGATGACAGAATGTCAAGCTCTGTGAATCATCGGGTTTCCGGGACCGGTCCTACTGTCCGGTTACCCGGTCCTTTCGCTGATCGGTAGGCTCGCCGCGAGCAAATGCGAGGAATACGGGGACATGACGATGGAGATGCACGCGGGTCCGGGTGACCCACCCGTGCCGCAGGGACCTCCACCCGGGTCTCGCGGACATCTTGCGGGTGCCTCCGGCGGCCCGACCGGGCGGCACGCCGCCCCCGGACCGCCCGGCTCTTCGGCGGGGTCACCCGGCCCCCCGACAGAGCCGTACATCGCCGCCGGACCCCCGGGTTCTCCGGCGGAGCCGCACACGGCCGAGGGGCCCCCGGGTTCTCCCACGGAGCCGTACACGGCGGCGGGACCCCTGGGTTCTCCGGCGGAGCCGCACACGGCCGAGGGGCCTCCGGGTTCTCCGGCGGAGCCGTACACGGCGGCGGGCCCTCTCGGCTCCCCGACGGAGCCGTACGGCGCTGCGGGAGGGCCTGGAGCCCCGGCCGGGCCCCACGGTCCCGCGGGGCCGCCCGGAGGACCGGCCGGGCCTCACGGCGGGCCCCACGGACCGTCCGGGCCCCACGGACCCCTGCCACCCGGCTCTCCCTCGGGCCCGCAGGGGCCGGGGGGCGGTCCCGGCGGTCCCGGCGGTCCGGGCGGGGGCGCGCCGGGTGACCCGAGGGCGAGCAGGGGCACCACCGTCGTCCTGATCGCCGCCCTGGTCGTCGTCGTGCTGACCACCGGCGTGCTCGGCACCCTCGCGGTGCTCATGACCAGGAACCCCGACATGCCGCTCGGCGCGCCGCCACCCCGGCGCCTGTCGGTCCCCATCCACTTCGCCCCGGTGACCGGCTCGCAGCCCGGCGCCTGCGCGACCCCCGAGGGCGTGCCCGACGACACGGGACAGACCTGCTACACCCTCGCCGGGGGAGTCAGCGTGACCGCCGTGCACAAGATCGAGACGGTCCTGGAGAGCAGCGGCGCCTACTCGGTCAGGATCGCGTTCGCCCCCGCGTTCCGCGACCAGATCAACGACCTGACCCAGGAGGCGGTCAAGCAGCAGCTCGCGATCGTCGTGGGGGAGAAGGTGGTGGCGGCGCCCCGCGTCGCCCAGGTGATCACCGAGGACAGTCTCAGCATCGCGGGTTCCTTCACCAAGGAGCAGGCGGACGCCATGGTCGCCCGGCTGCGCGGCGCGGCGGGCGCTGTGACGCCGTCGCCCGGCCAGTCCCCGCAGGGCCAGGTCTCCCCGCCCCCGGTCTCCGACCAGTCCGCGACCCCGCCGGCCACGACCGGCACGCTTCCACCGGGGACCGCTCCCACAGGCACGGCCCCCACAGGCACCGCCCCCACAGGCACCGCCCCCACAGGCACCGCCGCGACGACCGGGGCCACGACAGGGGCCACGACCGGGACCACGACAGGGACCACGGCCGCCGCGACGACCCCCGCCCCGACCCCCGCGCCCACGGCGGCGGCCCGAGGCGGGCAGGAGGGGGACGAGGACGATCCCCGATACTCCGACTGCAAGGCCGCGGCCAAGGAGGGCTACGGGCCCTACTACCGGGAGCAGCACAAGGAGTACAAGTGGTACACCGACAAGGACAATGACGGCGTCGCCTGCGACTCCGACGACATGGTCTAGCCGAGCAGCCCCCGGATGCCCTCGATGGCGAAGTAGGCCGCGAAGACCAGGGTGACCACCCAGAGCAGCCACGGGATCCGCCGGGCCCGGCCGGTCGCCGCCTGGATGGCGGTGTAGCTGATCACGCCGGCGCCGACGCCGTTGGTGATGCTGTAGGTGAACGGCATCATGACGATCGTCAGGAAGGCCGGGATGGCCAGGGTCAGATCCTCCCAGGGCACGTTCCTGGCCTGCGTCATCATCAGCGCGCCCACCAGCACCAGCGCGGGGGCCGCCGCGGCGGCCGGGACGACCGTGGCCAGCGGGGTGAAGAACAGGGTCACCACGAACATGCCGCCGGTGACCAGGGCGGCCAGGCCGGTCCTGGCGCCCTCGCCGACACCGGCCGCCGACTCCACGAAGACCGTGTTGGCCGAGGCGCTGGAGAACCCGCCGATCGCCCCGGCCACGCCGTCGACGGTCAGGATGGCCCCCAGCCGGGGCACCCGGCCCTCGTCGTCCACCATGCCCGCCTCGTCGCTCACCCCGATGATCGTGCCCATCGCGTCGAAGAACCCGGACAGCACCAGCGTGAACAGCACGACCGTCGCGGTCACCGCCCCGGCGCGGGCGAACCCGCCGAACAGGTCCACCTGGCCGATCAGCCCGGCGTCCGGCAGCGCCACCACCGCCTCCGGCATCCGGGGCACCACGACTCCCCAGTTCGCCGGGTCGATCCTCGCGACCGAGTTGACCACGATCGCCAGCACGGCGGTGACCACGATGCCGATCAGGATGGCCCCCCGGACCTTGCGCACGAACAGCACGATCACCAGCAGCAGGCCGAAGCAGAACAGCGCCACCGGCCAGCCGGTCAGGTGCCCGGTCCTGCCGAGCTGCACCGGCGTCCCCGTCCCCCTCGCGACGAACCCGGCGTCCACCAGCCCGATCAGCGTGATGAACATCCCGATGCCCACGCTGATCGCGTGCTTGAGCGCCAGGGGGATGGAGTTCATGATGAGCCGCCGCACCCCGGAGACCGCCAGCACCACGATGACCAGGCCTTCCAGCACCACCAGCCCCATCGCCTGCGCCCAGGTCATGAACGGCGCGGCCTGGTAGGCGACCACCGCGTTCAGCCCCAGCCCCGCCGCGACGCCGAACGGCGCGTTGCCCACCAGTCCCATCAGGATCGTGCTCACCGCCGCCGCGATGATCGTCGACGCGGTGAGCTGCGGGATCGACAGCTTCGCGCCGGTGACGTCGACGGCTCCGCCCAGGATGATCGGGTTCAGCAGGATGATGTAGGCCATCGCCATGAACGTGGTGAGACCGCCCCGGACCTCCTGGCCGACGGTCGAACCGCGTGCCGACAGCTCGAAGAACCGATCGAACCGATCCATAACTCCCCCCTCGCGCAGGGGGATGGTCGGTTCCTACCCGTTCGGCACGATGTCATGGGGGCGGATGGGCACGCGTGACAGGGGCAGGCCGGTGGCGGCCCGTACGGCGGCGGCCACGGCGGGGGTGGACGACAGCGTGGGGGGCTCACCCGCGCCGCGCAGGCCGTAGGGGGCGTGCGGATCGGGGTTCTCCAGGATCGACACGCGCATGGGCGGCATGTCGAGGACGGTGGGGATCAGGTAGTCGGTGAAGGAGGGGTTGAGCACCCGCCCGTCCGTGACCTGGATCTCCTCCATCAGCGCCAGCCCCAGCCCTTGCGCCGAGCCGCCGTGGATCTGCCCCTCCAGCGCGGACAGGTTCATGATCTTCCCCACGTCCTGCACGGCCGCCAGCTCCACCACCTTGACCAGGCCGAGCTCCACGTCCACGTCGACCACGGCGCGGTGCACGCACAGCGCGAGCTGGGTGTGGGAGTCGCCCTGCCCCGTGACGGGGTCCATCGGGAAGGTCGGCCGGTGCCGGTACTCCCGGGTCTCCTCGACCGCTCCGGCCCGCTCCAGCGCCTCCACCAGCGACGACCCGTCGGCCCGCAGCGCGTCCAGCCGCTCCCGTACGGCCTCGCAGGCGGTCTTGACCGCGCCGCCCGTGACGTACGACTGGCGGGAGGCCGAGGAGGACCCGGCCGAGCCCACCGAGGTGTCGGCCTGGGCGACCGTCACCCGGTCGACGCCCAGCTCGGTGCGGGCGATCTGCTCCTGGATCGTCACCAGGCCCTGGCCGACCTCCGCCGCCGCGGTGTGCACGAGGACGTGCGGCTCGCCGCCGAGCAGCTCGACCCTGACCCGGGCGGTGGAGTAGTCGTCGAAGCCCTCGGAGAAACAGATGTTCTTGATGCCGACGCCGTACCCGACGCCCCGCCGCACCCCCTCGCCGTGGGTGGTCTGCGACACGCCGCCGGGCATGTCCAGCAGGTCCGCCCCGGCGGCCTCGGGCAGCGGCATGGACGCCAGCTCGCGGAGCATGTCGGCCAGCGGCGCGGGGCTGTCGATCACCTGGCCGGTGGCCAGCGTGGAGCCCTGGGAGACCGCGTTGCGGACGCGGACCTCGACCGGGGAGATGCCGCACGCCTCGGCCAGCCTGTCCATCTGCGACTCGTACGCGTAACAGGCCTGCACCGCGCCGAAGCCGCGCATGGCCCCGCAGGGCGGGTTGTTGGTGTAGACGCCGTAGGCGTCGATCCGGACGTTGCCCACCTCGTACGGGCCCACCCCGAGGGAGGCGGCGTTGCCGACCACGGCGGGGGAGGAGGAGCAGTACGCGCCGCCGTCGAGCAGGATCTCCGCCTTGACGTAGAGCAGCCTGCCGTCGGGGGTCGCGCCGTGCTCGTAGCGCATCCAGGCCGGATGCCGGTGCACGTGGCCGAAGAACGACTCCTCGCGGTTGTAGACGATCTTCACGGGGCGGCCGGTGCGCAGCGCCAGCATGCACGCGTGGACCTGCATGGACAGGTCCTCGCGGGCGCCGAACGCGCCGCCCACCCCGGCCAGCGACAGCCGTACCCGCTCGGGGGGGAGCCCGAGGCACGGCGCGATCTGGTCGCGATCCACGTGCAGCCACTGGGTGGCGACGAACAGGTCCACCCCGCCGTCCTCGGCGGGCACGGCCAGGCCGGACTCCGGGCCGAGGAAGGCCTGGTCCTGCATGCCCACCTCGTACTCCCCGGTGACCACCACGGGGGCCTCGAAGTCGGAACCGACCCGGACCGGCTGGTGGCGCAGCACGTTGCCGTGGTCGTGGACCGTCGGGCAGGAGGGGTCGAAGGCGGCCCGGCGTGGGTCGACGACCGCCTCGCGGACCTCGTACTCCACGACGATCGCCTCGGCCGCCCGCCTGGCCCGCTCGGGATGGTCGGCGGCCACCAGCGCGACCGGCTCCCCCTGGTAGCGGACCTGGTCGACGGCCAGCACCGGCTGGTGCCTGTGCTCCAGGCCGTAGAACTTCTCGCCCGGCACGTCCTCGTGGGTGAGCACCGCCAGCACGCCCGGCATGGCCAGCGCGGGGCCGATGTCGACCGAGCGGATCCAGGCGGACGGGTGCGGGCTGCGCAGCGTCACCCCCCAGATCATGTCCGCGAGGTAGAGGTCGGAGGAGTAGGCGAACTCGCCCGTCACCTTCAGCGTCCCGTCGGGGCGCGGCACGCTCGTGCCGACGCCCTGACCCCGGCTCTGCCGAGTCTCGATGCCGCTCACCACAGCAGTACATCAGCCCAGGTCAGGGGTGAACATGGCGGGCGCGACGAAACGCCGGGGAGGGCTGTTGACGGCTCTTGTAGTTTTATCCAATTATGCGGATACGTGACCTGGTCGGGATAGCGGAGCTCAGGCTCACCCTGCTGGCGGGCGAGGAGCACCTGGACCGCGACTTCACCGGCGTGCAGATCACCGACCTGCCCGATCCCGGACGCTACCTGTCCGGCGGGGAGCTGGTGCTGTCGGGCCTCATGTGGCACAACGGGCCCGAGGACTCCGAACGGTTCGTGGGCCGCCTGGCCGAGGCCGGGGTGGCCGCGCTGGGCGCCGGCAGCGCCTGGCTCGGCACGGTGCCCGACGACCTCGTCCGGGCGTGCCGCGCGCACGGCCTGCCGCTGCTGGTGGTGCCCGTCGAGGTCTCCTTCCGGACGGTCGCTGAGATGGTCGCCCCCCGGCACGCGGAGCTGCGCGACGCCCTCGGCCGCCACCGCAGGATCGTCGCGGCGGTCGCCGAGGGCGCGGGCCTGCCGGAGCTGTTCGCGCTGATGGACGGGGAGCTCGCGATGGCGGGCGCGGTCGTCTCCTCCACCGGCGCGCTCATCGCCGGCGCCCTGGACCGGGCGGACGCCGTACGGCTGGCGCACGAGTATCTGACCGCCCCTCGGCTGCCGCACGCGGTCCGCGCCCCCTCGGGGACCTTCACCCTCTTCGGCGTCGGCCGCGAGCACCGCGCCGCGGGCTGGGCCCTGGTCTGCGGGGGCGACCTGCTCGGCGAGGCCGACCTCGGCTTCGAGCTGGCGGCCTGCGTCGCGCTGGAACGGACGAGGATGGAGGAGGGCAGGCGGGTCGAGCGCCGGCTCGCCGAGCAGCTGATCGCGCTGGCCTGTTCGGCGGGGAGCGATCCGGCCGAGCTCAACGCCGGCCTGCGGACCTGCGGGATCGGCCCGGCCGAGCCGTACTCGGTGGTGAACGCGACCGTCACCCGGCCCGGGGCGGCCCGGGGACCGGACCCGGCCAGGCTCGGCGGCCAGGTTCTGGAGGAGCTGCTGCGCCCCCGGGTGGTGGCCGCGGCGGGGGCGGACGGGGCGGTGGCGCTGGTGCCGCTGAGCGGCACCGCGGGCGAGCTGGCCGAGACGCTTCGGGAGGGGGCGCGGGCGCTGGCGGCCGGGCTGCCCGGGATCCGGGTGTCGATCGGGGTGAGCGCCGCGCTGACCGGCCCGTCGGCGATCCGGGGCGGTGCGGAGGAGGCGGGGCACGCGCGGCGGCTGGCGGAGGCGCGCGGCGGGGGAGTCGTGACCAGTGACGAGATCTACACGCACGCGCTGCTGCTGGCCACCGTCCCCGACGACGTGCGGCGGTCGTTCGCGGCGAGGACGCTGGACCCGCTGTTCGACTACGACCGCCGCCACAATTCCGACCTGGTGCGGACGCTCGGCACGTTCCTCGACTGTGTGGGCTCGTGGAACGCCTGTGCCGAGCGCCTGCACGTCCATGTCAACACGGTCCGCTACCGCATCCGCCGGGTGGAGGAGCTCACCGGGCGGGACCTGGCCACGATGGCGGACCGGGTCGACCTGTTCCTGGCCCTGCGAGCGAGCTGATCCTTCGGTCAGTCCGGGTGGTTCCAGCCCAGGGACTGCATCGTGTACCACTCCGAAGAATACTCAGAGGCGGCCTCTGAGGGGGCAGACGAATCAGCGCTTGCGGTCGTAGCATTACCGGTGACGGCAAAAGCGGCCGTAAATAGCATGGCGAGGGCGGACAAGGCGAGACGTCGGCGCACGGGGAGACTCCTGTCGTAGGTTCTGCTGCTCGAATGACATCTTTCAAGGGGTAACGTGACTGGTCAAGACTTGGTCGGGCAGCGCATCAAGACCGTCCGCCGGCAACGAGGCCTTTCCCAGGCGCAGCTGGCTCACCCGGAACTTTCGGACAGTTACGTATCGCTCATCGAGAGCGGCAAGCGTACTCCGACCCCTTCCGTGCTGGAGCTCCTGGCCGAAAAGCTCGACTGTTCCCTCACCTATCTGATCAATGGCGTGACGGCCGAGCAGATGCAGGAGATCGAGCTCGCGCTGAGCTACGCGCAGCTGGCCATGAACAACGGCGAGGTCGCCGAGGCCCGCACCCGCTACGCCGAGCTTCTCGCCGACAACGGCCTGGCGGGCCTGCCCCGGCTCAGGCAGGACGCCGAGTACGGCCTGGCGCTGGCGACCGAGGCCTGCGGCGACCTGGACGAGGCGATCGTCCTGCTCAACACGCTCCGCCGGCAGGAGGCCGCGCTGATGGCCCCCGAGCGACACGTCGCGGTCGCCGTCGCGCTCTCGCGCTGCTACCGCGAGCGGGGCGACCTGGCCCAGGCGGTGCACGTCCCCGAGCAGATCCTCGGCGGGGCGGTCCGGCCCGCCTGGACCGACGACCTCATGCGGCTGGGCGCCCAGCTCCTCGCCGCCTACGTCGAGCGCGGCGACCTGCTCCGGGCCCGCCAGTTCTCGGTCGAGGTGCTCGCCGCCGCCGACCTCCTCGGCTCGCCGCAGTCGCTCACCCTGGCCCACTGGGGCGCCGCGATCGTCGCCGTCGAGACCGGTCACGCCGAGGAGGCCGTCACCCACGTCGAACGCGCCATCGCCATCCAGTCCGAGTACGGCGACCCCCGCCGGCTGGCCCGCCTGCGCGGCGACTACGCCCAGGTGCTGCTGACCGTGCGGCCCATGGAGGCGGAGACCTGGCGCGACGTGCTGCTCAAGGTGGAGTCCGAGCTGGTCGAGACCTCCGCCAACCCGATGGACAAGATGCGCTGCGCGATGAACCTCGCCCGGGTGGAGCTGCTGCTCTCCCAGTCCGAGCGCGCCGGCGAGCACATGCGCGCCGTCTGCGACCTGCTCGACGGCATGCCGCAGGTCCTGCAGGCAGAGGCCCGGCTGCTGCACGGCGAGACCCTCGCCGAGCTGGGCAGGCAGGACAAGGCCGTGCAGGAGCTGCTGGCCGGGGCGGAGTGCCTGGAGCAGTCGCCGACCACCCGATACACGGCCCACGCGTGGCTGACCGCCGCGCGGATCCTGGAGCGCATCGATGAGCCGGCCCGGAGTGTGGACGCCTACCAGCGGGCACTGGCCTGCGTGGGACTGTAGACCGGGACGGGGAGGTCAGGACCGCGTGATGGCGTCGGTAGCCTTGGGATTGCCATGAAGACTTCCCCTGTCGCGGTCGTTCTCGCGCTCATCGCCGCCCTCGTCCTCGGCACGGCCTTCGCCTCGCCCGCCCTCGCCCACGACACGCTCAAGAGCAGTGATCCTGCCAAGGGCGCCAAGGTCGAGAGCCTCAAGCAGGTGAAGCTGACGTTCAGCGCCTCGGTGCGCTTCCCGAACGTCGTCGTGCACACCGCGGACAACGTCGCCCACCAGGACGGCAAGCCCGCCGTCGACGGTGCGGTGGTGACCCAGAGGCTCAAGGACGACCTTCCGCCCGGTGACTACGTCATCGCCTATCGGGTGGTCTCCTCCGACGGCCACCCGATCGAAGGGGAGATCCCCTTCACCCTCGTCGGCCCGGAGACGCCCTCCGCGGCGCCGTCCGAGAGCGTCTCCGAGCCGCCGGCGTCCCCGGCCCCGTCCGAGAGCGCCGCCCCGGCCACGGCCGTGATCAGCCCGGCCCCCGCGGCCCAGGCGAGGCAGGAGCCGGAGTCCCCGGGCGGAGTGCCCGGCTGGATGTGGCTCATCGTGGGCGGCGTGACCGGTGTCGGCATCGGCCTGTTCTTCAGCATGCGCAACAAGAAGAAGCCGTGAGCGGGCAGGGGCAGGCCGCCCAGGCCGAGCGGCGGACGGAGACGGGCCGGACGGTGAAGCTCGTGCTCGCGGGCATCGCCGCGGCCGTGGCCGGCCTGGTGATCGCCATGATCGCCGGAGGAACAGCGAGCCCGCGCATCATCCCCGGCCTGCCCGACGAGGGCGCGCTCACCCGCTGGGGGCTGCCGCTGTCCAAGCTGGCGATGGACGTGGCGGGCGTGCTCACCGTGGGTGTGCTGCTGGCCGCCACGGCCTTCCTCCCCAGCGACAAGGGCCTGCTCGGCAAGCCCGCCCTCGTCTACGTCAGGGCCGCCTCGTGGCTCGCGCTCGTCTGGGCGGGCGCGGCCGCCGCGACGATGGTGTTCAGCCTGTCCGACGCGCTCGGCCTGCCCGTCCTCGACGTGCTCGGCGGCAACGAGCTCACCAGCTTCGCCAGCCAGGTCTCCCAGGGCATCTCGCTCACCCTGGTGGTGCTGTTCGGGGTGGCGATCGCGCTGTTCGCCCGCGGGGCGATCACCGCCGGCGCCGCCGGCGGCCTGCTCCTGCTCGCCCTGATCACGCTGCTGCCTCCCGCGCTGACCGGGCACTCCGCCTCCTCGCCCAACCACGACCTGGCGACCACCGGCGTCGCGGTGCACCTGCTGGTCCTCGCGCTCTGGGTGGGCGGGCTCGCGGTGCTCTGCGGCCACGCGCTGCGCCGGCAGCCGCACCTGGCGGTCGCCGCCGCCCGGTTCTCCTCCATGGCGCTGTGGTGTTTCATCGGCGTGGGACTGTCGGGCCTGTTCAGCGTCCTGGCCCGGCTCACCTCGCTCTCGGAGCTCTTCACCTCCGCCTACGGCCTGCTGCTGCTGGCCAAGACCGCCGCGTTCGCGGTGCTCGGCGCCATCGGCTGGTGGCACAGGAAGCGGACCCTGCCCCAGCTCGCCGCCGGCGGGCCGGGCACCTTCGTCCGGTTCGCCTCCTGCGAGATCCTCGTCATGTTCGCCACCGTCGGGCTGGCCGTCGCGCTCTCCCGCACCGCCCCGCCCCCGGCGGTGCTGCCGGCCGACCGCGCCTTCGAGCTGCTGGGCTACCCCATGCCGCCGGAGATCTCGCCGGCCAACCTGGCCTCGCTGTGGTGGCTCGACCTGTTCTCCGGCACCCTGATCGCCCTGCTCGGCGGGCTCTACCTCGCCGGAGTCGTACGGCTCGCCCGCCGTGGCGACTCCTGGCCCGTGGGCCGCACCGTCGCCTGGTTCATCGGCGTGCTGATCCTGCTCATCGCCACCCAGAGCGGTGTCTCCCGCTACGCCAAGGTGCTGTTCAGCGCCCACATGGCCGAGCACATGACGCTGTCCATGCTGGTGCCGATCTTCCTGGTGCTCGGCGCCCCCGTCACGCTGGCGCTGCGCGCGCTCAAGCCCGCCGCGCAGCGGGGCGACCGGGGGCCGCGCGAGTGGCTGACCACGATCCTGCACAGCAGGTTCGTCAGCTTCGTCTCCCATCCGGCGATCGCCACCGCGATCTTCGTCGTCTCCACCTACGCGCTGTACTTCACCCCGCTGTTCGCCGCCGCGATGGAGGAGCACCTCGGCCACATCGCCATGACGGTGCACTTCCTGATCAGCGGCTCCCTGTTCTTCTGGGTGATCATCGGAGTGGACCCGGCGCCGCACAAGCTGCCCCACTACGCCAGGTTGATGCTCCTGTTCGTCACGATGCCCTTCCACGCGTTCTTCGGCATCGCGCTGATGAGCATGGGCACCGTGCTCGCCGGTGAGTGGTACGACCAGCTCGGCCGGACCTGGGGCGTCTCCGCGCTCGCCGACCAGCGGACCGGTGGCGCCATCGCCTGGGGCTTCGGTGAGATCCCGACGCTGATCGTGCTGATCGCACTCGCCTTCCAGTGGTGGCAGGACGACGACCGCAAGGCCCGCCGCGCCGACCGCCGGGCCGACGCCCTCGCGGCCCGCACCGGCGGCACCGGCGACGCCCAGCTCGACGCCTACAACGACTACCTGGCCGAGCTTGACAAGAGGGAGCGCGCAGAGTAGCCGGACGGCTACGGCCCCCTATCTTCCATCCCCGCCCCGGGCGCCTCCGGTAGCCTGGTGAGCGGGGGTTCGGGCATCACCGCAGCGGGTGCAGCGCTTGGTCGTCGCGCGCCACGTCGAGTCAGACCTGCCGGCCGCGTGCCGTGCCGGGAGACCGGTGGTCGCCTTGTGCGTCAGGAAGGTTGATCAGTGTCCGAGGAAGTGCGCATGCGTGGCGGGCGGAGCCGGAGTCTGGCACAGGCCCTTGAGGAGCATCTCACCGAGTGGGCCGAGCGCACCGGGACCGTCGTCGAGATCTGGGCGCTGCCCGGCGGGGACGTCCCTCCCCGAGCGGCCAGGGCCGTTCTGGCCACGCTGGGCGAGGCCCTCTCCAACGTCGAGCGGCACAGCCGCGCGAACATCGTCTCCGTCGCCGTGACGCTGGGCGGGGGCGGGCTGCGCATGACGGTGAGCGACGACGGCGTCGGCTTCTCCGGCCCGGCCGCGGGCCGGGGGATCGCCGCCATGCGCGCCCACTTCGCCGACCTCGGAGGCACGCTCACCGTCAACGGTGTCGTGGGCGGGGGCACCACCGTGACCGCGGCGGCACCCCGTTAGCCCTCAGGGCAGCGTCAGGATCTCGTGGCCGGTGTCGGTCACCAGGATGGTGTGCTCGAACTGGGCGGTCCGCTTGCGGTCCTTGGTCACGGCGGTCCAGCCGTCGGGCCAGATGTCGTAGTCGATCGTGCCGAGGGTCAGCATGGGCTCGATGGTGAACGTCATGCCGGGCTCCAGGGTGACCGCCAGCGACGGGTCGTCGTAGTGCGGGACGATCAGGCCGGAGTGGAACGTGGTGCCGATGCCGTGGCCGGTGAAGTCGCGGATCACGCCGTAGCCGAACCGCTTGGCGTAGGCCTCGATGATGCGGCCGGCCACGTTGAGCTGGCGGCCGGGCGCGACGGCCTTGATGGCCCGGTTGGTGGCCTCGCGGGTGCGCTCGACCAGCAGGCGTGACTCCTCGTCCACGTCGCCGACCAGGAAGGTGGCGTCGGTGTCGCCGTGCACGCCGCCGATGAAGGCGGTGATGTCGACGTTGACGATGTCGCCGTCGCGCAGCACCGTGTCGTCCGGGATGCCGTGGCAGATCACCTCGTTGATCGAGGTGCACAGCGACTTGGGATAGCCCCGGTAGCCGAGCGTGCTGGGGTAGGCCCCGTGGTCGCAGAGGAACTCGTGGCCGATCCGGTCGAGCTCGTCGGTGGTGACGCCGGGCGCCACGTGCCTGCCGACCTCTTCGAGCGCCTGGCCGGCCAGCTTGCCGGCGATCCGCATCCGCTCGATGATCTCGGGTGTCTTGACGTCGGGCTCGCCGGTCTTCGGGGATTTCTTCCCGACATACTCCGGCCGCTCGATGCCGGCGGGGACCTTGCGGATGGGCGAGATCCGCCCGGGCTGGAGCAGTGTCGTCATGGTCCCCCAGTCTAGTTGTGCTTCCCAGTGGGCAGTATTGCCGTCATGAGTGATCAGTGGTGGTTCTGTCTGAAGCACATGGCGGTCGAGCCCGACGAGGGGTGCCCGAACAAGGACCGGCTGGGCCCCTACGAGACCCGGGAGGCCGCCGTCAACGCGCTGAAGACGGCGGCCGAGCGCAACGAGGCGTGGAAGGAGGAGGACAAGACCTGGAACGGGGACGAGTAGACGATTGAGTCCAAGGGGTGGCGGCACAGAGACATGGCCGCGGAGATAGCACGAGGGTGTCCACGCTCGGTTTGTGACGACCGAGATAGACACCCTCGCAACCGCACTCCAGGTGCATGTGGACGATCTACTGAAGGCTTCGCCGGACCTGGGCCCGTGGCGGCCGAGGATCGGCCTGGCCCCGAAGCTGAGCGATGCCGAACCGGTCACCCTCGCGGTGATGTCGGCCCTGCTCGGGTTCACCTCCGAGCGGCGCCGGCTGCTGCGCCAGTCACTCCCGCTGTTTCCGGGGGTTGCGGCTGCACTTGTTGTGCACGCTGGACGGGCTGCCGGTGGCGTCTCGGGAGAGGCGGCGGATGGCCTGGGCGAGGTCGGCCGCGCCGGTCAGGTGCAGGGCGCCGATGGCGAGGTTGGGTAGGGCGGCCATGTTGCGGGGGGGGGGCAACCACGCGGCTGCCACCTCCGCGAACCGGACATCGGGCTCGTCAACGCCACTATGCCGAGGCCCTGCCTAGATCCCGAGGACTGTGCGGATGACGTCGCGATCTTTCTCCTTCTCCGCCATGGAAAGCAGTTCGTAGGGGCGGCGCTGTTCCTCGCTGGCCCAGGAACCGTTGCGGGTGAGCCACCTGTCGTGCACTACCGAACTCGCCTCCTCCATGAACCGCTCGCTCCGGACGTTCACGCCGCTCGCACGCGCCTCGTCGACGAGCTGGACACCGATGCGCGCGGACTCCCGGTTCTCGTGCTGCCAGTCGGCGGGCAGGGAGCGGTAGCGGGTGTTGGCAATGTCGACCTGATCGGTGCCGTGCTTCTTGATCCAGGCTGAGTCCGTGGTGGCCTTCACCCTGGGTTCGTAGGTGTTGTCGGAAAGCTTGCGTGGCTCACGCCATCTGTCGTGGAAGCGGCTGGCGATCTTGTCGACCCTGCGGTTGGTCAAGGTCGTGGACATGCCTCGCATCAGTGCGCCGATGCGGGCGATGATCTCACGCAACCTGAGCGAGAATCTGGCGGCCAGCGCTCTCAGCCTGGGCAGGAGCTGAGGCGCGTGTACGACGGCTGCGACGGCGAGCAGTCCCAACCCGGCCAGCGATCCGCCGACCCAGACCAGTACGCCTCTGGTGGACCGCAGGGTGCCGGCGGTGACCGACAGGCGGTGGGCGAGGTCCTCAGCGGTGGCGGCGGTTCCGTCGCGGCCGGTCACGTGAGCGTTCGCCGCGTCGGCGGCCGGACCGCTGTTCGCCGAGGCGAGCCGGAGGACTTGCCTGCTCTCGGTGGCAAGTGCCTGGTGACGTGCGGCGGCCTCGTCCAGTTCGGTGATGTGCCGATCGATGGCATCCAGGTCAGGCAGGGGCGGGACACCCAGCAACGCCAGCCCGCTTGCTACGGCCTGCTCAGTCACGCGTGCCCGCCGTCGCGCGTGAGCTGTCGGTGAGCGTGCCGTTGGCGAGTTCGGTTCCCATGTTGACCACCGCCATGGCGATCTGTCCGGCTCCGGCGTGATCGAGCGAGCCGGCGAGCTGTTCGCACGAGGCGTGGAGACTTGCCGTGAGCTCGCGGTAGCCGGCGGCGAATTCCTCGTACGGCAATGGCGCCTCGTCGGCGAAGCGCAGCCCATTGACGTACGCCGTATGTTCGCCGGCCAGTCTGCTCATCGCCCTGCCGGAGGAGTCACGCCCGTCCGCGTCGATCGTGATTCCGGTTGTGCACCCGGTCATCCCGCGATCCTCTTGAGAGCATCCCAGTTCGTTCAAGGGGCACCTCCTTTCAGCATGATCGCAGCGAGTGTAGACGAGCGAAGAGTCGCAGTCGATGGCGGGTGGCGGAGGTGCAGGGTTGCGGATGCATGACCTCTCCGGCCGGGCGGCCGCCTCGGCTCCCCGCCGGCGCTCACCCGTCCACGACCGCGTAGGCGCGGACCGGGAAGGTGCCCATGCCCGCCACCATCGGCGGGGTGGCGTGGAAGCGGAACCCCGTGTCGGGGAGCGCGGCCAGGCCGGTCATGTGCTCCACGATCGGGATGCCCGCGCCGAGCAGGAGCGTGTGCGCGGGACGTTCGCCGTGGGGCGGGGTGTCGTCGATGTTCAGCGTGTCGATCCCGACGAGCGCCGCGCCCTGGGCCACGAGCCACTCGGCGGCCCCGGCTTCGAGGTAGGGGTGGCCGTGGAAGTAGTCCTCGGTGCCGAAGTGCCGGTCCCAGCCGGTCTGGACGAGCACGGCCCTGCCGCGCACGTCGCATCCGGCGAACCGGTCGCGGCCCACCGAGCGCAGGCCCTCGGCCCGCACGACCACTCCGGGCAGGTCGGCGATCGCCTCCAGCGGCACCCCGGACAGGTCGGGGCCGTCCGGGTAGCGGTGGTACGGGGTGTCCAGGTAGGTGCCGGTGTTGGCGACCAGCTCGATGCTGCCGATGTGGAACTCGGTGCCGGGGGCGTAGACCTCGCGCGAGGCCTCCCTGGTCAGGTGCGCGCCGAGCCGCGGCCCGGGGATGCCCGGATAGGTGAGCATGCCTTCGGTGATGCGGTGGCTCAGTTCGACCAGCCGGGTCATGGGACGTTCACCGTCTTCTTCCTGGTCCGGGCCATGACCATCCTGGCGACGGCCACCAGGCCGATCACGCCCCAGACGACGTTGAGGATCGCCGAGGGCCACGCCGAGTGGTAGGCCGTATTGATCATCAAGGCGATCGCCCCGACGAGATTGATCGTCTGGTACGGCATGCCGTCACCGGCCATCCGGGAGAGGGACACCATCGCGTAGCCGTACAGCATGACACCTGCGCCGATCCAGCCGAGCGCGTTGATCAGGAGGGGCACCGGATCACACGCCGGTGCGGAGGGTGCGCATGTCCCCATGATCCCGGCCCTCGTCCCTGAAGGGCAAATAAAGTCTCCTTAACATCCACGTAAGCTCTGCTGCATGGAAATCGATCCCCGGCGCCTCCGGGTACTCCATGAGGTCGCACGCCGCGGTGGCGTCGTGCGCGCGGCCGAGGCGCTGCACCTGACCGCCTCGGCGGTCTCCCAGCAGCTCGCGCTCCTGGAACGGGAGGTCGGGCTCGCGCTCGTCGACCGGTCGCAGCGCCGGATCGCGCTCACTCCGGCGGGGCGGGTCCTCGCCGGATACGCCGAGCGGGTCGAGGAGGAGCTGACCGAGGCGAAACGGGAGCTGACCCGGTTCTCGGAGCTGCTGGCCGGGCCGGTGTCGATCGCGGCGTTCCCCACCGTCATCAGGCATCTGCTGGTGCCGGCGCTGGGCACGCTGGCCGAGCGCCATCCCGAGATCAGGCCGCGCATCCACGAGCTGTACGGCCCGCCCGCGCTGCAGGAGCTCCGCCTCGGCGGCATCGATCTGGCCATCACCGAGCAGGACGCCGACAAGCCCGTCCCGGTGCGGCCCTCGATCGTCTCCCATCCCCTCCACGTGGACGAGTACCGCATCGTGGTGCCGCCGAGCTGGGCGGAGATCCCGCGTGGCGTCGCGGAGCTGGGCGGCGTGCCCTGGGTGGCGGGACCGGCCGACCAGGCGTGCGGGCACGCGCTGGAACGGCTGGCCGCCCTGTACGGGTTCACCCCGCACCGGGCGCACGTGATCGAGGAGTTCCCGCCCACCCTCGCCCTGGTCGCGGCGGGGCACGGGGTGGCGATCGTGCCGTCGCTGGCCCTGCTGGACGTCCCGGCGGGAGAGGTCGTGGTCACCGACATCACCGGTGTGGGCGCCCGCCGCCTGGACGCCGTCACCCGTGTCAGCCGTACCCGGTCGGGAGAGCCCGGCCCGGTGCAGGCGGTGGTCATCGCCGCGCTGAGGGAGGCCGCGGAGGGGCTCGTCGCACGGCTCGGGGAGCGCTACGAGGTCCGCTGACCCGAGGGTCCCCCGGTGGTGCCCGGATCGGGCGGCTGCCCGCCGAGGCTGGTCCGGTGGTGTGCGGGCCGGGCGGCTGCCCGCCGGGGCTGATCCGGTGGTGCGCGGGCGGGCGCGGGCTCCGGTCAGTCGGTGACCTGGGGGCCGCTGACCCGCTCCAGCAGCCTGGCCAGCCGGTCGCGCAGGCCGGGACGCCGCTCCACCTGGCCCGCCGCCATGCTGACCAGGTGCTGGGCCCCGTCGAAGGAGAGCGGGGCCCGGCCGGGGACCGTCAGCGCGTCGTGGGCCAGCCCCTCCAGCTCGGGGTCGCCGCCGTTCAGGGCCAGGATCGTGGCGCCGGTGCGCCGGGCGTCGCTCACCCGTTCCAGCAGGGGCTCGGGGGCCCGCTCCTCGGTCACCACGAACAGCGTCTCGCCCCGCCGGGCCCGCTCGATCCGCTCCAGCCCGATCCGCAGGTGCGCGGGCCCGTCCGGGGCGGGCGCCCAGCGCACCAGCGTGGGGGCGAGCTGGGGCAGCCCGGCGAGCCGGGCCTCGTCGCTGAGATGCGCGGTCAGATGCCAGGGCTCCTCCTCGGGGGTGCCGACCACCAGCAGGCCTCCCGGGGACCGCGTCGCCCGCAGGGCGAGACCGAACTCGCGAGTGCGCTCCACCCAGCCGGTGGAGTCGAGGATCTCGCGTAGAAGTGCCACCGACCGAGCGTCCATGTGCCCATGCTGCCTCAGTCGCCTCCGGTTGTTCCCGTGAACACGGGCCCTGGCATGATCTGAGCATGTCGTGGAGCCGGGTCGGCCCGGCGCCGACCTGCCCGGAACAACGCCGAGGAGTGACGAGTGAGCACTGACAATCTGGACGTGAGCGGAATCTCGATCGGGATCCTGGGCGGTACCGGCGATCAGGGCAAGGGGCTGGCCAGGCGTTTCGCCATGGCGGGACACACCGTGCTGATCGGTTCGCGCAGCGCGGAACGGGCCCGGGAGGCGGCGGCGGGCCTCGGGCTGCCGGCGCGCGGTGCCGACAACGCGACCGTGGCCGCCGAGGCGGACGTGGTGATCGTGGCGATCCCGTGGGAGGGCCACAGGTCCACCCTGGAGTCCCTGCGGGCCGAGCTGGCCGGCAAGATCGTCATCGACTGCGTCAATCCGCTGGGCTTCGACAAGCAGGGCGCCTACGCGCTGGCCGTCGAGGAGGGCAGCGCCGCCCAGCAGGCGGCCGCGGTGCTCCCGGACAGCCGCGTCGTCGCCGCCTTCCATCATGTCTCGGCCGTCCTGCTGCTGGACCCCGAGGTCGCCGAGGTCGACCTGGACGTGCTCGTCCTGGGCGACGACCGCGAGGCCACCGACACGGTCCAGGCGCTCGCCGGCCAGATCTCCGGCGTCCGCGGCGTGTACGCCGGCCGCCTGCGCAACGCCCACCAGGTCGAGGCGCTGACCGCCAACCTCATCTCCGTCAACCGCCGCTACAAGGCCCACGCCGGGCTCCGCGTCACCGACGTCTAGCGCCTCCATGTTCTGGATCCATCCGACGTCCTCGGCGATCCGGACGGCGTCGATCTTGTTGCGGGCGCCGGTCTTGGCGATGGCGCCGGTCAGGTGGTTGCGCACCGTCCCGGTGGAGAGATGCGGCCCTCCGGCGATCTCCTCCGCCGGAGCCCTTTTCGCGGCCTCCCTGAACGCGGTGGCCTCGCGGGAGGTCGGCGGGCTCGCGCCATCGCTGTCATGCCTCCGATCCCGGAGACCGGTGGCGCCCGGCGGCAGTGAGGAATTCACGACTTCGCTCAGACGAGGAGGGCACGCAGGGTGTGGGGGCGGAAGGTGCCGTCGTAGTCGCGCCAGGCGGAGGCGAGCCTGGCCACCGATTCGGTGAGCGTCTCCTCGGAGAACAGGAACGGCAGCCGCAGGTGGTCGCCGTGTCCGCCCGACGGGTCGAAGGAGCGGCCCGGAGCCACCGCCACCCCGTGGCGGAGGGCCACCTGGGCGAAGGCGTCGGCGTCACCGTGCGGCAGCCGTACCCAGATCGTCTGCCCGCCGAGCGCGGGCTCGGCGGTCCAGGCGGGCAGTTCCCGGACCAGCTCGGCGCGGAGATGGTCGTGGCGTCGCCGGAGGACCCCGACGTGGTCGCGGCGGAGCTCGTCGACCCGGGAGAGCAGCCAGGCGGAGGCGAGCTGGGCGAGCACGTCGCCGCCGAGGTCGTGGATGGCCCGCAGCCGGGCCAGCCGCGAGATCAGCGGCGGCGCCGCGCGGATCCAGCCGACGCGCAGGCCGCCCCAGACCAGCTTGCTCAGAGAGCCGACCGTGATGAGCCGCCCCGGCGTCCCGTAGGAGGCCAGCGGGGGCGGCGGCTCGCCGGAGAAGAAGAGCTCGGCGGGGACCTCGTCCTCGACGATCGGCACACCGTGTTCGGCGGCGAGCCGCACCAGGCGGCGCCGGGTCAGCGCGGGCATGACCCCGCCGGTCGGGTTCTGGCCGGTCGGGACGGCATAGCCCAGGACCGGCCGGTCCGCCAGCGCCGCGCAGAACTCCTCGGCGTCGGCGGCCGCGCGGAACAGGGCGGCGGCGTCCCGGAACGCCTCCAGCGCGCCGGGGTAGGTGGGGGCCTCGGTCAGCACGGTGTCCCCCGGGGACACCAGCAGTTTCGCGAGCAGGGTCAGTGCCTGCTGCGCGCCGTTGGTGACCAGGATCTCCCCGGCGGTGGTGGGCACGCCGCGTGCCCGGTAGTAGGAGGCGAGCGTCTCGCGCAGCTCCGGATGCCCGGCGGGGTGGTAGCCGATGTCGTGCCGGACCCGTGCCAGCCGGGCCGCCGCCTCCTGGTAGGCCTCGATCAGCACCGGGGGAGGGCTGTCCGGCGCGGCGCAGGTCAGCAGGATGACGCCGTCCGGCGGGGCCAGCAGGTGCAGCAGCAGGGGGCTGACCACGCCGTCGGCGGAGAGGTTGCGGAGGGCGGGCGGATCGGCGCTGCAGACCCGGGTGCCGCTGCCCTGCCGGCGCACCACCTTGCCCTCCTGCTGGAGCAGGTCGTAGGCCGCGACCACGGTGCCCCGTCCCACCGCGAGCCACCGCGCGAAGGTCCGGTCGGGCGGCAGCACGGTGTCGGGAGGCAGCTCGCCGTCGTCGATCAGGGCGCGCAGCCGTACGGCCAGCAGGAGGTAGAGGGGGCCTCGGCCGGACGACCAGCGTCCGAGCTTGGCGAGCAGTTGCTCGGAATTGGCTCGCATGATGAACCAATATTGCCTGATTGGCTCTGATAAGTAACCTGTGAATCGGACATTCTTAACGCATGACTGAACTCCGTCCGGAAACCCGGGCCGTCCACCTCCCCCAGCCGCAGCTCGACGGCAGCCGTCCGATCACGGTGCCGCTCTACCAGACCTCCGGCTTCGTCTTCGACGACCCGGCCGTCTTCGCCGACGGGATGGGCCGTCCCGACGGCCCCTTCGTCTACGGGCGGCTGTCGAACCCGACGGTCCGGTCGCTGGAGGAGGCCGTCTCGGGGCTGGAGGGCGGCGTCGGCGCGGTCGCCACCGGCTCGGGCATGGGGGCCATCAACTCCGTGCTGCTCGGCCTGCTCAAGCCCGGCGACCACCTGATCGCGCAGAAGCCGCTCTACGGCGGCACCGCCGCGATGATCAACGATCTGGTCGCGCGGTTCCAGATCACGGTCTCCTACGTGCCCGAAGCCGACCCGGCGGCGCTGCGCGCGGCCGTGCGGCCGGAGACCAGGCTGGTCTACCTGGAGACCATCGCCAACCCGGTCACCCAGGTCGCCGACCTGCCGGGGATGTGCGCGGCGGCCCGCGAGGCCGGGCTGGTCTCGGTGGTGGACAACACCTTCGCCTCGCCGATCCTGTGCCGCCCGCTGGAGCACGGCGCCGACATCGTCGTCCACTCCACGACCAAGTATCTGAGCGGGCACACCGACGTGGTCGGAGGCATCGCGGTCTTCGCCTCCGAGGAGCTCTACCGGAAGGTGTGGCACTTCGCGGTCGAGCTGGGCGCCACCGCCGACCCGTTCGCCGCCTGGCTCACCTTGCGCGGCCTGCAGACCCTGCCGCTGCGGATGGAGCGCCACTGCTCCAACGCCCGCGAACTCGCCCTCCGCCTGGACAACCACCCGGCGGTGTCGGCCGTGCACTGGCCGGGCCTGCCCTCCCACCCCTCGCACGAGCTGGCCGCGAAGCTGCTGCCGGACTTCGGCGGAGTCTTCTCCTTCGACCTGGCCGGCGGGCGCGCGGCGGGGGAGCGGTTCATGAGCGCGGTACGGCTGGCGCTGCTGGCCCCGTCGCTCGGCGGCGTCGAGACGCTCATCCTGCACCCGGCGACCACCTCCCACCGCTCGCTGACGGCCGAGGAGCTCGGCCGCCACGGGATCGGTGAGGGCACGGTCCGGGTCGCGGTGGGCATCGAGCACGTCGAGGATCTCTGGGCCGATTTCGCTCAGGCGCTTTCCTGATTTTTCGGGGAATGCCACTGTGTAATCCGGAAAGTCAGCCTTTTCGGAAGGTGGATCTATGCCGCTGAAGAGCTACGGGGTCCTCGCGGGGCGGGCCGTGGACAGACGGCGCGAAGGCGGCGCCGGCACCCCCCACTACCAGATCCACCTCGTCGACGAGGAGGGAGTCTCCTACCGGGTCGCCGTCAACGTCAAGTCCCAGCAGGCACCCTCCGAGCTGCTCCACCTCGTCGACGAGGACTTCCGGCACCCCGTGACCCAGGCTCTCCCCCAGGCCGCCGGAGGGTGGACGGCGCTGCCGTCCCGTGCCGGCGGCGCGGCCCTCGACTACATCCGGGGCAACCTGTTCGACCCCGCCGCGATGCGTCCGCTCCCGCCCGACCTGCCGGGGGTGGACAACGACCTGGCGGACAGGCTCGACCACTACGTCCAGCGGGCGATCGCCGACCCCGGGGCGCTCGTCTACGCCTTCGGCGAGCGCTGGGGCCCCGAACCGGCGACCCCTGACAAGATCTTCGGATTCCGGCCGGGCAACGGCGTCCATGACATCCATATGAACCAGGGCAACTCCGAGCGCTTCCGCGGCGACGACGGCGTATGGCAGGACGGCGGACTGCTCCTGTCCCTCCCCGCCGAATCCCGCTGGATCGCGATCTTCCTGGCCTTCCAGTCACAGGCCTGGCACACCGACGACACCACGGGGCACACCCTGGAGGGCGCTCCCGAGCGGCCGGGCACCGGGGAGGAGCCCGTCCGCGTCCTCGCCGCGCTGGTCAACCCCGCCGGGCCCGCACCCGAGCACGAGGTCGTCACCCTCCTGAACGCCTCCCCGGAACCGGTCGACCTCACCGGGTGGCGCCTGGCCGACCGGCAGAAGAACACCTTCCCGCTGCCGGCCGGCCCGCTGGCCCCCGGCGCGACGCTCGCGCTCGCCGTAGCCGCGCCGTTCGCGCTGGGCAACGGCGGAGGCGTGATCACCCTGCTCGACGTCGCCGGGCTGAAGGTCCACGGAGTCTCCTACACTGCGGCGCAGGGCCGCCGGGAGGGCTGGACGGTCACCTTCTGAGAAGGGTGTCGGCGTGGACGTGTCGGTCGGGGATGTGCGGGAGGCCGCCGGGCGGATCGCGGGGTACGTTCGCCGTACTCCGGTGATGGAGGTGTCGCCCGGACTGCTGCTGAAGCTGGAGGGGATGCAGCACTCGGGGTCGTTCAAGGTCAGGGGCGGCTTCAACCGGGTCCTGACCGCCGGGGAGCTGCCCGAGGCGGGGGTGATCGCGGCGAGCGGCGGCAACCACGGCCTGGCGGTGGCGTACGTGGCGCGGGCCCTCGGCGTGCGAGCCGAGATCTTCGTGCCGACGGTGTCCAGCCCCGTGAAGGTGGCCGGGCTGCGCGCGCTGGGCGCGGAGGTGACCCAGACCGGGGCCGTCTACGCCGAGGCGTACGAGGCGTCGGTCAAGCGGGCGGCGGAGAGCGGCGCCCTGGAGATCCACGCCTACGACCAGGCCGAGGTGGTCGCCGGGCAGGGCACGGTCGGGCTGGAGGTGCTGGAGCAGACCGGGGGAGTGGACACCGTCCTCGTCGCGGTCGGCGGCGGCGGGCTCGTCGCCGGGATCACCGCCGCGGTCGCGGGAAGGGCACGCGTGGTCGCCGTCGAGCCCGAGCTCATCCCGACCCTGCACCGGGCGCTGGAGGCCGGGGGCCCGGTGCGGGTGGAGGTCTCCGGGGTGGGAGCCGACGCCCTGGGCGCCAGCCGGATCGGCGCGATCGGCTACGCCGTCACCGCCGCCGCGGGAGTCCGCAGCGTCCTGGTGTCCGACGAGGCCATCGTCGAGGCCCGGCGGGAGATGTGGCGGTCCTACCGGATAGCCGCCGAGCACGCGGGGGCCGCGGCCTTCGCCGCCCTCCGTTCGGGCGCCTACACCCCGGCCCCCGATGAGCGGGTGGCCGTGATCGTCTGCGGCGCCAACACCGACCCGGCGACCCTGCTCTGAGCGTGCCGGCGCCCCGGCGCCTCCGGGGAACTCCCGGAGGCGCCGGGGCGCGGGGTGACGGTGCGTCAGTGGTAGCTGTGCTCGGGGGCAGGGAAGGCTCCGGTGGTCACCTCGTCGGCGAAGTCACGGACGGCCCTGTCCATCTCCCCGGCCAGGTCGAAGTACTTCTTGACGAACTTGGCGGGGTGCGGGGTCAGGCCCATCAGGTCCTGCCAGACCAGGACCTGGGCGTCGGTGGCGGGGCCGGCGCCGATGCCGATGGTGGGGATCGACAGGGACGCGGTGACCCGCTCGGCCAGCTCGGCGGGGACGCACTCCAGCACCACGGAGAAGGCGCCGGCGTACTCCAGGTCCTTGGCGTCGGCCATGAGCTCGTCGCCCGACTGGCCGCGGCCCTGCACCCGGTAGCCGCCGAAGGCGTTGACCGACTGGGGGGTCAGGCCGAGGTGGGCCATGACCGGGATGCCGGCCGAGACCAGGGCCTCGACCTGGGGGAGCACCCGCCGGCCGCCCTCCAGCTTGACCGCGTGGGCGCCCGCCTCCTTCATGAAGCGGGCGGCCGTCTCCAGCGCCTGCTGCGGTGAGGACTGGTAGGAGCCGAACGGCAGGTCGGCGACCACCATCGCGCGCGACGAGCCGCGTACCACGGCGGCCGTCAGCGGCATGAGGTCGTCCACCGAGACCGGCAGCGTCGAGTCGTAGCCGTACACGACCATGGCGGCCGAGTCGCCGACGAGCAGCACCGGGATACCGGCCTCGTCGAAGACCCTGGCGGTCATCGCGTCGTACGCGGTGACCATCGGCCACTTCTCGCCGCGCTCCTTGGCGGCGGCGATGTCGCGGACGGTGATCCTTCGTCCTGCCTGGCCGCCGTAGAGGGAGGTCGGCCGGCTGGTGACGGAAGAGGACATAAAACCCTCCAGAAGAGTCTCGAGGCGCCCCAGTGGCGTCCCCGGACGTTTCCGATGATTGCACGCGGTCGCCTCGTTAAACACCCCCCGCCCCGGCGGTAATCCAGTGGCGGCGGTGTCAGTGCCATACGACACAATGCATGCGGAGGTAAGCAATCAAAATGGCTATAGAACCTTACCGTCGCCTGCTCGCCCTTCCGGGCGTACGGACGTTGCTGCTGGTGGGGCTGGTCGCCCGGGTCCCGTCGACGGCGATGGGCATCACGCTGACGCTGCACATCCGCAGCCTGGGTCTGGGGTGGCTGGCGGCGGGGGCGGTCGGCGCGGTCACCACGGTGGGGATGGCGGTCGGGTCGCCGCTGGCCGGGCGGTTCGTCGACAGGCACGGCCTCCGCCCGGTCCTGGCGGTGACCACCGTCGCGCAGCTCGCCTTCTGGTCCTGCGCCTGGGCGCTGCCCTACCCCGTGCTGCTGGTCGCCTCGGTGGTGGCCGGTCTGCTGGCCCTGCCGGTGTTCAGCGTGATCAGGCAGTGCCTGGCGGCCCTGGTCCCGGTCGAGCAGCGCAGGATCGGCTTCTCCCTCGACTCGATAATGGTCGAGCTGTCCTACATGGCCGGGCCCGCCCTCGGGGTGATGGGGATCACCGTGCTCGGCAGCGCGTGGACGATGTCCATCGTCGCGGTGGGGCTGACCTGCTCCGGCGCGGCGCTGATCCTGCTGAACCCGCCGACCCGCTCGGCCGAGGAGCTGGAGGCGCCGGCGGAGAAGGTCCTGAGGCGGCAGTGGCTGACCCCGGGGCTCATCGCGCTGCTCGGCACCGCCTCCGCGGCCACCTTCGTGCTGACCGCCTCCGAGCTCTCCCTGGTGGCGACCTTGGAGCACGCCGGAGACACGGCGTGGACCGGTCTGGCGATCGGGCTGTGGTGCGCCTACTCGCTGGTCGGCGGCTTCGTGTACGGCGGGCTGTCGCGCGGCTTCTCCCCGCTGGTCCTGGTCGGGGGGATGGGTGTGCTCACCATCCCGGTGGGGCTGGTGGGCGGCGACTGGCGGTGGCTGCTCGTCGCGCTGCTCCCGGCGGGGCTGCTGTGCGCCCCCGGGCTGTCGTCCACGGTCGAGACCCTCAGCCGCTGGGTCCCCGCGGGGGCCCGGGGGGAGGCGATGGGCCTGCACGGCACGGCGCTGCTCATCGGCGGCGCCTTATCCGCGCCGATCGCCGGAGCGGTCATCGACGGCGCCGGCCCCGGCTGGGCCTTCGCCCTCGCGGGACTGGTCGGCGCGGGGATGGTGCTGGTCGCGCTGCCGTTCTGGCGGCGGGTCCCGGCGCAGGCCGAGCAGCCCGTGACCGCCGCCGCCTGATCTCCCGTGTGAGCGTCACGTCCACATGCGTGTGAGCGTCACGGCCACATGAACGTCACGTAAATACGAAACGAGACGGTTGCGTATCGAAACAGCGAACGCTACGGTTGCGTTGCGAAACTTTAGCGTATCGAAAACGGGGACCCCCAATGGAACACCAGCTCGGCCATCCGCGGCGGTGGCAGGTTCTGGGAGTGCTGGTCTTCAGCCTCCTGGCGGTCGTGCTCGACAACACGATCCTCAACGTCGCCCTCAAGACGATCGCCGACCCCGTCGAGGGCCTGGGCGCCACCCAGAGCCAGATGGAGTGGGCGATCAACTCCTACACCCTCGTCTTCGCCGGCCTGCTGTTCACCTTCGGCGTCATCGGCGACCGGACCGGCCGCAAGCGCATGCTGATGATCGGCATGGTGCTCTTCGGTCTCGCCTCGCTGGCCAGCGCCTACTCCCAGGATCCCGGGCAGCTGATCGTGGCCCGGGCGTTCATGGGGATCGGCGGCGCCGCGATCATGCCGGCCACGCTGGCCATCATCTCCAACGTCTTCCCGCCCCAGGAGCGCGGCAAGGCGATCGGCATCTGGGCCGGCGGCGTCGGCATCGCCGTGGCGATCGGCCCGATCACCGGCGGCCTGCTCATCGAGCACTTCTGGTGGGGCTCGGTCTTCCTGATCAACCTGCCGATCGTGCTGGTCAGCATCGTGCTCATCACGCTGGTCGTGCCCGAGTCGCGTGACCCCAAGCCGTCCAAGCTCGACCCGGTCGGAGTGGTCCTGTCCATCGTGGGCCTGGTCGCCCTCACCTTCAGCATCATCCGGGCCGGCGAGCTGGCCACCGTCACCAGTGCGGAGGTGCTGGTCCCGGCGGTCCTCGGGGTGGCCGTGCTGGTCGCCTTCGTCTGGTACGAGCGCCGCATCGACCACCCGGCCTTCGACGTCACCTACTTCCGCGACCCCCGCTTCGCCATCGCGGTCGGCATGATCGGCATCGTGTTCTTCGCGATGATGGGCGCGATGTTCTTCCTGGTCTTCTACCTGCAGATCGTGCTGGGCTTCAGCGCGCTGCAGGCGGGCGCGCTGATGATCCCGTTCGCCGCCGCTCAGATCATCTTCGCCCCGCTCAGCCAGCAGATGGCCAGGCGCTTCGGCGGCAAGCTGACCGCCACGGTCAGCATGCTCGTCGTGGCCGCCGCGCTGGCCGCCTACGCGCTGATGGACCAGAACACCCCGGTGCTGGTGATCGAGATCGTCTTCTTCGTCCAGGGCGCGGCGATGGCCAACATCATGCCGCCCGCCACCACCACGATCATGGAGTCGCTCCCCCGGGAGAAGGCGGGCGTCGGCTCGGCCATGAGCAACACGGTCCGCCAGGTCGCGGGCGCGCTCGGCGTGGCCCTGCTCGGCTCGCTGCTCTCGGCGACCTACCGCGAGGAGATCGCCCCCGCGCTGACCGGCCTGCCCGAGCAGCTCAGGCACCTCGCGGGCGAGTCGCTGACCGGGACGCTCGGCGTGGCCGGCGGTCTCGGGGAGCGCGGTGCGGCGCTGATCGAGCCCGCCAAGCACGCCTTCATGGACGGCATGCACGTCACCGCCCTGGTGTCGGCCGCGATCGCGCTGCTCGGAGCCCTGATGGTGCTGAAGTGGCTGCCCGGCAAGAACAGCGCCCTTCCCCCCGTCGAGCACCTGGATCGCGGTAAGGAACCGGCAGTAGTGTAGGTGTGCGATGACCACGACTGATGAGACGCAGGCGGCCCGCCCGGCGGGCCGCCCCCGCAGCGCCAGGGCAGAGAAGGCGATCATCGACGCGACCCTCGACCTCATGGGCGAGGGCATGAGCCTCGCCGAGCTGTCGATCGAGGCGATCGCCGCCCGCGCCGGGGTGGGCAAGACCACCATCTACCGGCGCTGGTCCAGCAAGGAGGACCTGGTCGTCGACGCGCTGACGAAGCTCAAGTCGCCTCTTCCGGAGATGGGCGGCAGGTCGGTCCGCGAGGACCTGATCGCCTACCTGGAGGTCGTCCGGCGCGACGCCTGCGACGCGCGCAGCCGGTGTGTCCTGAACATCGCCATGAACGACGCCGAACGGCATCCGCGCCTGGTGGAGCGGATCCGGCAGGCCACGATCGAGCCGCGCAGGGTGGCGATAAGCGCCCTGCTGCAGCGGGGCATCGCGACGGGTGAGCTCCGCGCCGACCTCGACCTGCCCATCGCGATGGCGACGCTGGTCGGCACGGTGATGTGGTACGTCCGGAGTGCGGGGCTCGACGGGGTCGGCGAGCTCCCGGAGGACGCCGCCGAGCGGATCGTCGACCAGCTCCTGGCCGGCCTCGCCTCCCGCTGAGCCGCACCCCCTGCTGGTCCGCGTCTCCCGCTGGTCCGCGCCTTCCGCTGAGCCGCCTCTCCTGCTGGTCCGCGCCTTCCGCTGGTCCGCGCCCTCCCGCTGAGCCGCGTCTCCCGCTGGTCCGCGCCCTCTGCTGAGCCGCCTCTCCTGCTGAGCCGCGCCTTCTGCTGGTCCGCGCCTGCCCGGCGGCCGGCCGGATCCGGCGGCCGGTCCCGGGCTTCCTCCCCGGATCTTCGCCGTGGCGGGGAGACGCAGGACAAGCCTAGGCAAAACATGAACATTGTTCTACTCTCGCGGTCATGCGTCCCCTGCGCAGGGTCGCGACCGCCGTCGCGCTGACCCTCGGCCTGCTGCTGCCTGCCTCCGCCGCCCTCGCCCACGAAGAACGCCCCGTGACCTTCCCCGACGGGTCGGGCAGCGTCCCGGTGCGCCGTACCGGGGAACCCGACCTGCTGGTCTGCAAGAGCGACCGTGCCGACTTCGGCAGGCGGATCGCAGGCTTCCCGCCCGATCTCAGGCGGCGCAACCTGGAGCTGTTCGAGCGCTGCCAGGAGAAGGGGTACCGCCACCTGCAGGAGGCGGTGGACCGGGTCGACCGCCCCGGGATGACCGTCGCGATCCTGCCCGGCGTCTACCTGGAGGAGCCCAGCCAGCCGGAACCCACCGGCGCCTGCGCCCACCTGAACGCCCGCTGGTCGTCGTGGGGCTACCAGATCCTCTCCTACGAGCAGCAGAAGCAGTGCCCGCACAACCAGAACCTGGTCGCCATCCTCGGGATCAGGAACCTGCAGATCGAGGGCACCGGCGCGGAACCGACGGACGTGATCATCGACGCGCAGTACAAGAAGCTGAACGCGATCCGGGCCGACATGACCAACGGGATCTATTTCCGCAACTTCACCGCTCAGCGGACCACGTTCAACTCGATCTACATCCTGGCCACCGACGGCTTCGTCATCGACACGATGCTCACCCGCTGGAACGACGAGTACGGCTTCCTGACCTTCGCCAGCGACCACGGCCTCTACACCGACTGCGAGTCGCACGGCAACGGCGACTCGGGCATCTATCCGGGAAGCGCCTCCGACATCAACGACGGCCGTGGCCACGACGTGCCGCGCTACTCCATCGAGATCCGGCGCTGCAAGAGCCACCAGAACATGGTGGGCTACTCCGGTACGGCGGGCGACTCGGTCTACGTCCACGACAACGAGTTCTACGACAACATGGGCGGCGCCTCGATGGACAGCGCGTTCGCCGGGCATCCGGGCCTGCCGCAGAACCACGCGCGGTTCGAGCGCAACCGGATCCACGACAACAACCAGGACTACTACCGGTACGTCGCCGACGGCACCTGCGCCAAACCCGCGGCCGAACGCGGCTACGAGCGAGGTGTCGTCTGCCCGCAGATCGGCATGCCCCGGGGTACCGGGATCGTCACGGCGGGCGGCAACTGGAACGTCTTCCGCGACAACTGGATCTGGGGTCACGAGTCCGCCGCCTTCGGCCTGCTCGCGGTGCCCGCCTTCATCCGGGGCGAGGAGTCCTGGGACAAGCAGTTCGACACCTCCCACCACAACCTCTACGAGGGCAACCACCTCGGAGTGACGCCCGAGGGGACCCGCCGCCCCAACGGGGCCGCCGTCTCCTGGGACGGCCAGGGGAGCGGCAACTGCTGGCAGCGCGGCATCGGCCCCTCCACCCCCTGGGCCCTGCCCGCCTGCGGCTCGGCCGGGCCGGCCCGGATCCTCAGCGAACCCGTCAAGATCGCTAAGAACTACCTGTGCAACGACTACAGCGTCAGCGAGAGGCGGCTACCGGCCGGATGCGACTGGTACGGCTCGACCGGCCTTGCCAGGGTCGAGGTCCAGCTGGCCCTCGCCACCTCCCTCGTCCTCGGCCTGATCGCGATCCTGCTCCAGCTCCGCAGGCTCCGCTCGCGCGCGGGACTCGCCGTCACGTCCGCCGGCCTCGCGGGACTGACCCTGGACGTCTTCGGCGCGGCCCACACCTACACCCCGCTGCCCGCCGCCGCCCTGGCACTGATGGGCGTGTGGTGGATCGGGGCCGGATGGCTGTGGCTCGGGAGGGGAGGAGCGGCCGGGGCGCGGACCGGGGCCGGGGGACCGTCGCGCGGCCGGGCGTTCGGCTGGTTCACGGCCGTGCTCGGCGCCCTCGCCCTGATCGACGCGTTCGACAAGGCGGTCATGATGATCCCGCTGCTGCCGCTCGGGCCCGGCTGGATCCGGGGCCTGCTCGCCGGCGTCTGGACCCTCTGGGCGATCGTCCTGCTCGCCCCGAAGCCGCGCCGTACGGCCGCCGCCGCGCGCATCGAGGAAGTGCCCGCGTGAGACGGTCACGGTTTCCCGGGGCCGTGGAGACGGCCCCGGGGACATGGCGAACGTGGCTCCCGAAGGGGCGGCGGGCGCTGGGTGTCGCGGGTTCCTGCCTGCTGCTGGCCGCCTGCAACATCTCCACCGGCCACCACAACCCCGGCACCGACCACAGCGTGGCCACCGCGCCCCCCGCCTACGACAGCTACGGCGTCCCCGAGGGGCCGACGGTCGAGATCGCGATCACCGGCCGGAAGGTGGTGCCGCCTCCCGGACGCGTCGAGGTCGCCAGGGGACAGGCGGTCCGTCTGGTCGTCACCTCCGATGTCGCCGACGAGCTCCACGTCCACGGCTTCGACCTCACCCACCGCCTGGAACCCGGCCGGCCCGTCACCGTCGACGTCGTCGCCGACCGCACCGGGCTGTTCGAGGTCGAGACCCACGACTCCGGGCTCGTCCTGACCCAGCTCGCCGTCCGGTGACCGGCCCCCCGCGCGGCGTGACCGACTCCCAGGGCGTGACCGGCCTGCTCGCCCACGGCCTGGGCAGCCGGCACGACCTGCCGATCCCGCTGTTCTACGCCTTCGCCGGGGCGTTCGCGGCGCTGTTCGCGTCGTTCCTCGGGCTGGCCCTGCTCTGGGCGGACTCGCGGTTCCGAGGCGGTGCGGCGGGGCGGCCGGTGCGGCTCCCCGAGGGCGCGCGGATCCGGCGGGCCCTGCGGGTCCTCGGGCTGGCCGGGGCCGCCTTCACCGGGGCGTGGATGCTCCTCGGGCCCGACGACCCGGACCGGAACCCGGCGGCCCACCTGGTCTACGTGGTCCTCTGGGTGGGTCTGGTCCCGGCGTCGTTGCTGATCGGCCCGGTCTGGCGGCTCCTCAACCCCCTGCGGACCATCCACCTGCTGCTCGGCGGCCGGGACAAGGGACCGGCCCCGTTCGGCTACCGGCCGGCCGCGCTCGGCCTGGCGGCCTTCGCCTGGATGGAGCTGGTCTCACCGGCCCCCGCCTCGACGACCACGCTGCTGGCCTTCTCCATCCTGTACGGCGCCGCCCAGCTGGCCGGTGCCTTCCGGTACGGGACGCGGTGGTTCGACCGGGCCGACGCCTTCGAGGCCTACTCCGCCCTGATCGGCCGCCTGTCCCCGCTGGGCCGCAGGGACGACGGCAGGCTCGTGCTGCGCAACCCCTTCGACGGGCTCGACGCCCTCCGCCCGGCCCCGGGGCTGGTCGCCGTCGTGTGCGTGCTGCTCGGCACGACCGGATACGACGGGTTCTCCACCTCCCCGTGGTGGGTGGACACCCTGCAGGCCGGGCCGCTGGGCCGTACCGCCACCGGCACCCTCGGCCTGCTGGCCGCGATCGGCCTCGTGGCGGTCCTCTACCTGGCCTGCACCGCCGCCGCCGGAGTGATCAGCCGTGGTCACGGTATGGCCCCGCGGTTCGCCCACTCGCTGATCCCCGTCGCGGTCGGCTACCTGATCGCCCACTACTTCTCGCTCCTCGTCATCGAAGGCCAGCAGGCGGTCATCCTCTCCCTGGGGCTGGACCGGACCGTGGACCAGGAGGTGGTGGGCGTCGGCGTGATCGCCTCCGTCCAGGTGCTGGCCATCGTGACCGGCCACGTGCTCGGCGTGGTCGCGGCCCACGACCGCTCCGTACGGCTCTTCCCGCCGGAGAGGGCGGTCGCCGGGCAGATCCCGCTGCTGGTCCTGATGGTCTGCTACACCGTCGGCGGGCTCACCCTTCTCTTCGCGGCATGATGGGGCCGTGGGATCCTCCGTACGCAGAAACCCGGTCCAGCAGCGCAGCGTGGATCGGGTGAACCAGATGCTCGACGCGGCGGCCGCTCTGCTCGACGAAGGCGGCTACGACGCGCTGAGCACCCGGGCGGTGGCGGCCCGCGCCGAGGTGCCGGTCGGCTCGATCTACCGCTTCTTCCGCGACAAGCGCGGCCTGGCAGACGCCCTGGCCCAGCGCAACCTGGAGCGTTTCCTCGCCCGGATCGAGCGGCGGCTGGCGGGAGTGGCGCACTGGCCGGACATGGCGGACCTGATCGTGGACGAATACGTCGAGATGAAACGCACCGTCCCGGGCTTCGCGGTCGTCGACTTCAGCGAGAACCGGGCGGTGGCCGAATCGCTCGCCGACCACCTGGCCCGGCGGATCGCCCCGGCCGACCCGGACCACCGCCCGGTGGACACGGCCGGTCTGCACCGTCCCCTGCTCGTCGCGGTCGAGGCCGCCGACGCACTCCTCAAACTCGCCTTCCGCGAGTCTCCCGACGGCGCCCCCGGCTACATCGCCGAGACCAAGCAGCTCCTCCGCGCCTACCTGGAACACGTCCTCTCGCGCTGACCGGGAACCCGGAGGTCACCAAGGCGCGCATCGCCCTCTACCGGGACGGGCAGCTCGTGGCCGACGTGCCTGTGACCGTCCGGGCCCCGCCGGGCTCGGCGGCCGGTCCGCGGGTCGAGGATCAGGCGCCGGCACACCAGGACCTGCTTGCTTGCCGGAACCCTGGGCCTGCCGGATTCCAGATTCCAGAGCGGCCGAGATCAGCGGCGAAGTACTCTAAGTACTTGACGTACTTGTGGGCAGAGCTGACGATTGGAGGACCATGCCAGGAGGCTCTGTGACATCTCTGCATTACGACAGCTACACCGAGGCGCGCGCCCACCTCAAGGACCTCTTGGACGCGGCCGCGCGTGGTCAGACCGCCACCCTCCGTCGGGATACGGCCAGAGCCGTTGTGATTGACGCTGAGCGTCTGCGGGATTTCCTGACCACAGTGACCCCGTCCCGCGCCGAGGTGGTGCCCGAGGACGGCGGCTGGTCGGTGTTCATCCCCGGACTGCCCGTGGCGGCGGACGGTCCCACCTTTGATGCGGCGATCGATGAGATGGTCGACGCTCTCCGCGACTACGCCGAGGACTGGCAGGACCGTCTCCTCGATGCACCCAACCATCGGGAGAACTGGGGCCTGGTCCTGTTGATCTCCCTTAGCGATGACGATGAGCTACGTCGCTGGCTGACAGGTCAGGCATTGTGATGTGGCCTCAGGCCACCAGGGAGAACCACGAGAAGTTCTGTCTGGGAGAAGGGTGGATCAAGGTCCGTGACGCGCGTGGCCGTTCAGGAACCCACCACGTCACTTACGAGATGTGCCTCCCCGACGGCAGGGTCCTGCGGACCAGGATTTCACATCCGCCTGACCGGACCTCCTACGGTCGCAGCCTGTGGGCGCACATTCTCCGTGACCAACTCGATGTCACAGAGGACGAGTTCTGGAAATGCGTGAAGGAAGGCGAGAAGCCGGACCGGGGCATGCCGATCGTCCCGGCCGAGTCGCTCCCCGCTGACCTCGTCCATCTTCTGATCACGCGGGTCGGTCTCAGCGAGGCGGAGATCGCGAGGATGACCAGAGAGGCCGCCATCACCAGATTGCAGCTCTTCTGGTCCGACGGCTCCTGACACAGAACCCACGCCTCTATCGGCAGTTCTCCATGGCAGTCACCCTGTGACGCCGATTTGTGAGTACTGCCGTGTCCACCGTGACGGCGAAGCACTTACTGATCAACCCGACACCGAGCAGTGATCCTTTCTTCGCCATCACTACAAGGTTCACCGGACTGGTTCCGGGGATGGACTTCACCGCTTCCACCATCGCGGCCCGCAACGCCTGATAATCGACGACCTCCTTTCCCGATACGCCGGCGCCCTCGTCGCCGGCGACCATGACGCCGTCGCCGCCTGCCGCGGCTGTTCCTCGCTGATCCTCGGCGACGAGGGCGTGCCGGCCGTCGGAGGTGAGAGCGAGGTGAAAGCCGCCTTCGCCGGAGCGGCCGGACGCCACCGCGACCAGGGCCTCACCGAGGCATGTCAGGCGATCGTCTCGCGCCAGTGGTTGGTGATGGGCAGGCGGCGGTCGCGGCCGAAGTTCTTGGGGGTGATCTTGGGGCCCGGGGGATACTGCCGGCGCTTGTACTCGGCGAGGTCGACCAGGCGGATGATCCGGGCGACCAGGGCCGGGTCGTGGCCGGCGGCGATCAGCTCGGCGGAGCCCATGTCCTTCTCGACGTAGTCGTCCAGGAGCCGGTCCAGCACGTCGTACTCCGGCAGGGAGTCGGTGTCGCGCTGGTCGGGGCGGAGCTCGGCGCTGGGCTCCTTCTCGATGGAGTTCTCCGGGATCGGCGGCACCGCGAAGCCGTGCAGGAACGCGCCGGACCTCCCCGCCTGGGCGTTGCGCCAGCGCGACAGCTTCCAGACCAGGGTCTTGAGCACGTCCTTGATGGGCGCGAAGCCGCCCGCGGAGTCGCCGTAGAGGGTGGAGTAGCCGGTGGCCAGCTCGCTCTTGTTGCCGGTGGTGAGGACCAGGTGGCCGTGCTGGTTGGACAGGCCCATCAGGATCATGCCGCGGACCCGGGCCTGGAGGTTCTCCGCGGCCAGGCCGGACAGCTCGATCTCCTTCTCGAAGCTGTCCACGATGTCGGCGATCGGCACGATCCGGGCGTTGACCCCCTGCCGGTTCACCAGCTCCCAGGCGTCCTCCAGGGAGTGCTCGGAGGAGTAGCGCGAGGGCATCATCACCACGTGCACCCGGTCGGGGCCGATGGCGTCGGAGGCGATCGTGGCGGTCAGCGCCGAGTCGATCCCGCCCGACAGGCCCAGGATGACCGACTGGAAGCCGTTCTTGGCGACGTAGTCGCGGACCGCGAGGACCAGCGCCGAGTAGACCTCGGCGATGTCGTCGAGGTGCGGGGCGATCGAGGGCGGCTCGGGGGCGTAAGGCTCGACGGGGAAGGCCGACAGCTCCAGCCGCTCCACCGTGATGACGGTCCCGTCCCCGGCGTCCACCTGGAACGTGCCGAGGCCGCCGAACCTGGCCTCGGGCAGCTCCAGGTCCGTGACCAGCAGTTCCTCGGCGAACTGCGCGGCCCGCGCGACCAGCTCGCCGGAGGCGGAGACGATGATCGAGTCGCCGTCGAAGACGAGCTCGTCCTGCCCGCCCACCTGGTTGGCGTAGGCGAGGGCGCAGCCCGCCTCCCGGGCCCGGCGGGAGACGAGCGCGAGCCGTACGTCGTCCTTCTCCTTCTCGTACGGCGAGGCGTTCGGCACCACCAGCAGCCCGGCTCCGGCCTCGGCCACCACCGCGACCGGCCCGCCCTCCTGCCACAGGTCCTCGCAGACCGCGATGGCCACGTCGACCCCGTGCAACCGGAAGATCGGCAGCCGGTCGCCGCGCACGAAGTAGCGGTATTCGTCGAAGACGCCGTAGTTGGGCAGGTGGTGCTTGGCGGTCTTGGTGACCACACGGCCCCGGTGGAGCAGCGCGGCCGCGTCCAGCGGGGCGCCCTTGGGCTGCCCCACCCGCGGCGCCAGGTCGGCCCGGTCCACGTAGCCCACGACCGCCGGGATCTCGCCGAGACCCTCGTCGGCCAGCCGCCGGGCGAGGGCCTCGACCGCGGCGGTCGAGGCTTCCACGAACGAGCTGCGCAGCACCAGGTCCTCGACCGGATAGCCGGTCAGGAACATCTCGGTGAACACCACCAGGTGCGCGCCGCGGCCGGCTGCGCGCCGGGTCCACTCGACGAGCTTGTCGGCGTTGGCTGCCAGGTCGCCGACCACGGGATCGGTCTGGGCCAGGGCGATACGGAGTTGAGCCACGTGCTCCACCCTATTCCCGGCCGCGCCGGAACCTGTCCAGAGGTGATCGGGGCGCCGGGCCCCGATCACCCGCGGACGGGCCGGCGCCCTAGCCGAGGACGCCGAGCAGGCCGAGGTTCCTGGCCTTGGCGGGCTCGGCCACCCGCTGGATCTCCTTGCCGGAGGCGTCGAGGGTCACCAGCGTGTTGGCGGCCGTGCCCCTGACGCGGACCGCGAGGCGGCCGTCGCGCAGGTAACGGGCGCCCACCAGCCTGCCCTTGACGGGGATGGTGATCTTCTTGCCGGTCTTGGTGTCGTAGATCGACGGGGTGAACAACGGCGTCCAGGAGCCGTCGCCGCCGGGGGCGTTCGGGCCGATCGCGTTGACCACGACCCGGCGGCTGTCGGGGGACAGGCTCTCCACGTGGTTGGCGAGCTTGATCCCGGGGGCCTTGACGGAGACGCGGGAGCGGGTGTCCAGCAAGTAGACGCCGGCGGTGTCGCCGGCGTAGCCGGCGAGCGTCCTGCCATCGGCCGACCAGGTCAGATGGCAGGGGCCGAGGGTCGTGCCGGAGTCGACGACGCCCTTGCCGTTCGCGTCGGCCACGACCACGGTCATGGCCGCGGCCGTGCCCTTCTTCAGGTAGGCGACCCGCTTGCCGTCGGCGGTCCAGGCGGGGGTCAGGCAGGGGCCGATGTAGGCGGCGTCCTTGGCGATCACCTTGTCCCCGCTCGCCGAACCCACGCGCAGGCGGCCTTTCTCGTCGACCCAGGCGATGCGCCGGCCGTCGGGCGCCACCGAGAACTGCGCCGAGAGGGTCCCGCCGCCGATCCGGACGCTGGTCAGGCCGGGGCGCCGGTCGGTCACCACCTGAACCTGACCGTCCCTGTAGCCGAAGTAGGTGGCTCCCGTGACCGGTGCCGCCTGTGACGAGGCCAGTGCGGGGGCGGCGAGGGTGGACACGGCGAGTGCGACGCCGGCGGCCATGGCCCAGTGCTTCACAACGATCTCCTCAGATCAATCCTCTAACGGATGTTAGAGACCTGAAAGGCGTCAAAGGTTCACATCCGGGCGGCCGAAATCGGCAGCACGGCCTCCACCACCGTGCCGCCGCCGGGCGCCGCGCCGATCACGCACGTCCCGCCGAGCTCCGCGGCACGCTCGCGCATCGACAGCAGGCCGATACCCGAGCGCGGTCCCGCGGGCAGCCCGTGCCCGTCGTCCTGGACGCGGACCACCAGCGACTCGCCGCGTCGCAGCGAGACCACCGCCGAACGGGCCCGCGCGTGTTTGCGGACGTTGGTGAGCCCTTCCTGCGCGATCCGGTAGGCGGCCACCTCGGCGGCCGCGGGGAGGTCGGACAGGTCGCCCTCGGTCTCGACGGCCACCTGCGGGTCCCCCTCGACGGCCAGCGCCCGTACGGCTCCGGCCAGGCCGAGCTCGTCCAGGGTGGGCGGGCGCAGGCCGTACACCAGCTCCCTGATCTCCTGGCCGACCGCGTCCATGCCGCTGCGCAGCTCGGACAGGAGCCGGTCGGCGGAGGCGGGGGACGTGCGCATGCTGATCCTGGCCATGTTGATCGACATCGCCATGTCGGTCAGCGCGTGGCCGAGCCCGTCGTGCAGGTCCCGGCGGAGGCGGCGGCGCTCCTCCTCGCGGGCGGTGAGGATCCGCTCGCGGGAGCGCTGCAGGTCGGCGGTCATCCGTACGGCGTGCACCACGTCCGCCACGTACGGCGTGGCCACGGTGATCAGCCGGTCGTTGTGGGCCGCGGCGAACCTGCGGGGGCCCGGGGAGCCGAGGAGCAGCCGCCCGACCGGTTCCCCGTGCCAGACCAGCGGCACCGTGCGCGGGGCCGGGCCCAGCGGGCCGGCCTCCACCCGCCTGATCCCCGGGTCGTTCACCTCGACCACGACCCCGGTGACGCTCAGCCCGTCGCGGATCACCGCGGCCACGGCGGCGAGCGCGTTGGCGGGATCGGCCTGGCCGACCTCGTGTGCCAGCCGGGCGGTCAGGGCGCGCGGGTCGCCGTGCGTGCCGTACATGAGCCGGTCGACCCAGCGTCGCAGCACGAGGCGGAGCGGATGGAAGACGACCCCGGCGAACAGCGCCGCCGCCAGGCCGCCGATCCGGTCGTAGCCGGACAGGGTCAGCCCGGCGAGCGCGCCGACCCCGAAGTAGACCGCGCTGACGGCGGAGATCAGCCCGGCGGCCACGAAGGCGCGGCTGACCACGGTGTCGATGCCGTAGAGCCGGTAGCGCAGCACGGAGAAGGCGATGGCGACCGGGATCAGCGCGGTCGCGATCGTGGCCGGCACGTGCCAGGCCGCCCCGGCGAGCAGGAAGACGACGTAGACGGCGAACGCGGTCAGCGGCCAGGCGATCTGGCGGCGCAGGACGGGGTCGGCCCGGCGGGCGCGCAGGGCCAGGGAGAGCAGGGCCAGGACCGCCATGAGGTTGATCAGGCCGGCCAGGGAGTTCTGGATCGTGGCGCTGTAGGGGGCGAGCGCCTCGATCGCGAGAGAGTTGGGGATGATCTGGGGAAGCGGGTAGTCCTTGGCGGGCGGTGTCGGGCGCACGATGAGGCGGACCGCCTCCAGCACCATCACCACGACCGCCACGACCACCAGCGGCCGCCAGCGCCGGGAGGGCAGCCGCCCGTCGGGGGAGTACAGCGGGAGCACGATCGCCAGCAGCGTGCCGCCCACGATCCAGCCGATCCCCCCGGCGTAGCGGTAGTAGCCCGCGACCGCCAGGTCGCCCGAGGCCCCGGAGTAGCCCATCATGGCGCTGCCGAAGACGTTGACCGCGCAGCCCAGCCCGCCGACGCACATCAGCCAGGCGGTGACCGGACGCGAGCGGTGGGCCAGCAGGAAGGCGGCCATCACCGGGAACGTCAGCCCCCCGGCCAGGTCGGGTGTGACGAATATGCCCGGGAACCACTCGGGCGGCAGGTTCACGGTGACCACGATGCCGATCACCGTGAGCGCGACCGCGGTGGCCGCCACCACGACGATGACGACCAGCCGGGCCGAGGGCAGCGAGGCGAGCGCGGAGCCGGCGCCCTCCGGGCGGGCGGGCGGGGACGAGGCGCGGGCCGCCGGGACGGCCGGGGCGTCCGTGCCTTCCGGGCGCGCGGGCCCGGTGGCCCCGGAGGTCTCCCGGCCCGGCGCCTCCGGCACCGCCGGGGCCGCCTCGTCGCGGCCCCGTCCCTTCCTGGACATCGTTACCTGCCTATGCCACCCGGGTTGACCAGCCCCGACTCGTAGGCCGAGACGACGAGCTGGGCCCGGTCGAACAGCCCCAGGTGCTCCAGGAGCTTGGACACCGACTGCGACACCGACCGTTCGGAGACCGACAGGGTCGCCGCGATCTGCCGGTTGGTGAGCCCTCGGGCGACCAGTTTCATCAGGTCCAGCTCGGTGTCGCCGAGACCGGCGAGCCCGGGTGGGGCCGAGGGGTCGGTGCGCCCGGCGAACGAGGCGATCAGCCGGGTGGTGACGGCCGGGTCGATCAGCGCGTCACCGGCCTGCGCGGCGCGCATCGCGCTGATGAGCTGCTCGGGGGCCGAGGTCTTGAGGACGAAGCCGCTCACCCCGGCCCGCAGTGCCGCGTAGAGGTTGTCGTCCGTGCCGAACGTGGTCATCATGATCACCTTCGGCGGGGAGTCGTCGGCCAGGATCCGCCGGGCGGCGGTCAGCCCGTCCAGCCGGGGCATCTGGATGTCCATCAGCACCAGGTCGGGCGAGGTCTCCCGGACGGCCGCGATCGCCTGCTCGCCGTCCTCGGCCTCGGCCACGAGGTCGAAGCCGGGTTCGCTGTCCAGCACGACCCGCAGGCCGGTGCGGACCAGGGCCTGGTCGTCGGCCACCACGATGCGCAGCGCCGCCGGCCCCGCCGACCGCTCGGTCACCCGCGCGGAGGCCGTCTCCTTGGGGGCCGCGGGCAGGTCCAGGTGCGCGGCCTGCGACAGCATGTCGGACTCCAGGCGCTGAAGGGTGGCGCCGAGGTCGAGCCCGAGCTCGTCGCGGAGCATCACCCTGGCGCGCCGGAGCGCTCCCAGCGCGTCGCCCTGCCGGCCGCTCCGGTAGAGCGCCAGGGCGAGCAGCCGCCAGGCCTCCTCCCGCAGCGGATGGGCCGAGGCGTGCGCCTCCAGGTCGGCCACCAGGGCGCCGGACTGTCCGAGCAGCAGGCCCGCGTCGGCACGGCGCTCGACCGCGATCAGCCGCAGCTCCTCCAGCCGGCCCGCCTCGGTCACCGCCCACGGCAGGTCGGAGAACTCGGCGAGCGCGGGGCCCCGCCACAGCGCGAGAGCGTCGTTCAGGCGCTCCCACGCCGCCGCCGGCTCGCCCTCCATCTTGACCGCCCTCTCGAACCTCCAGGAGTCCACCTGGCCGGGGGCGGCGCGCAGCGCGTATCCCGGCGGGGCGGAGACCAGCACCTCCGCCTCCTCCCTGGGCGCGCGGCCGGGCTCCAGGGCGCGCCGCAGCCGCGAGACGTATCCCTGGATGGTGGACAGCGCCTGGGCCGGAGGCTCGCCCGGCCAGAGCTCGTCGATGAGCATGCTTACGGGGACGGCGCGGCCACCCGCTACGAGCAGCCGGGCCAGCACCGCCATCTGGCGTTGGCCGCCGAGGTCGAGCACCACGTCGCCGTGGCGCGCCTGAAAAGGCCCTAGAGCGCGAAATGTCAGCATTGCAGGCGTAAGCGTAGAGCTACCTGGTCCAATGTCATACGGCAATACCCACCATCGTTCGCAGGCTGTAAGAAATCACTGGTCGTCAGATCTCCACATTCAAGTTCAACGGCAGCACCGCTTCGACCACGGTGCCCCCCTCCGGAGGCGAGCCGATCACGCAGGTGCCGCCGAGCTCGGCGGCCCGCTCGCGCATCGACGCCAGCCCGACCCCGGAGCGCCGGCCGGGCTGGACGCCGACCCCGTCGTCGCTCACCCGGACGCGCAGGTCCTCGCCCCGCTCCAGGGAGACCCGCACCACCTCGGCCCGGGAGTGCTTGCGGACGTTGGTCAGCGCCTCCTGGACGATCCGGTAGGCGGCCACCTCCGCGGCGGCCGACAGCCCGGTCAGGTCCCCGCGCACCTCCACCGCGACGTCGGCCCCGGCCATCTCGGCCAGTGCCCCGGCCAGGCCCAGGTCGTCCAGGGCGGGCGGGCGCAGGCCGTACACCAGGTGCCTGATGTCGCTGGTCACGCTGTCCATGCCGGAGCGCAGCTCGGTGAGCATGAGGTCGGCGGTCTCGGGGGAGACGTGCAGGGAGCGGCGGGCCGCGTTGATGGACATGGCCATGCCGCTGAGCGACTGGCCGAGGCCGTCGTGGAGATCGCGGCGAAGGCGGCGGCGCTCCTCCTCGCGGGTGGCGACGATCCGCTCGCGCGACCGGCGCAGCGCGCCGACCAGCCGGACCGCATGGGCGGCGTCCGCCACGTACGGCGTGAGCGCGGCGATGACCCGCTCGTTGTGCGCGGCGGGCAGCCGCCTGACCCCCGGAGGGCCGATGAGCAGGCGGCCCACGGGCTCGCCGTGCCAGACGAGCTCGATGTCGCGGACCACCTCCCGCAGCTCTCCCGCCGTCGCCTCGTCGGGCCCGCCGTCCTGGAAGCGCACCGCCACCCCGGTCACCGCCAGCCCCTCGCGCAGCACGTCCAGGGTGGCGACCAGCCCGCCGGCCGGGTCGGTCCGCTGCAGGCGCCGCCTGAGCTCTCCGGCGAGCGCCACCGGATCGCCCTTGCTGCCGTAGAGCAGGCGGTCGGCGCCGCGCTGGAGCACCCGCCGCAGCGGGTGGAAGAACGCCCCGGCGCAGAGCGCGGCGAACAGGCCGCCGATCCGGTCGACGCCTGACAGGAACAGGCTGGAGGCGGCCCCCGCCGCCACGTACACCCCGCCGATCGCGCCCACCAGGCCCGCGCCGACGAGCGTCCGCGTGATCAGCGTCTGGATGCCGTAGAGCTGGTAGCGCAGCACCGCGACCGCGATCGCGGCGGGGATCAGGGGGAGGGTGAAGGTGGCCAGCCACCAGATCGGGTCGCCCACCACCCACGGGATGATCAGCCCGGCGAACGCGAGCAGCGGCCAGAGGATCTGACGCCGCTCGACCGGGTCCGCGCGCCGCAGGCGCACCGCCAGCGACAGGAAGGCCAACCCCATCGCCCCGGCGGACAGGCGGTGCAGGATCTCCAGGAGGGCCGGCTGCGGCTGCTGCACCTCGAGGACGGTCAACAGCGACCGCAGGCCGTCCAGGCCGAGCACCAGCACGGCGAAGACCACCAGCGGGCGCCACCGGGGCGAGGGGAGCCGGCCGGTCGGATACAGCAGGGGCAGCAGCACGCCCAGCAGGAGCGTCGCGACGACCCAGCTCTGGCCGACGATCACCCACAGCACCTTGGGCGCGCCCGGCGCGTAGGGGGTCGGGGCGTGCAGCCGGGCGATGTTGGCCAGCAGGATGTTGGTCGCGCAGGCCAGGCCGCCCAGCACCAGCAGCCAGCCGATGATCAGGCGTGGCCGGTTGAAGACCAGCAGCGCTCCGAAGATCGGGAAGGCGGTCCCCGCCATGTCCTCGGGGGCGAACGGCAACGGCGTGTAGGAGGGCTGCGGCAGCTGCGCCGTGACCCAGATGTTGACGCACTCCATGGCGACGGACACGGCGGTGACCAGCACCGCCGCCACCCGCGCCTGAACAGGCGTAACCGTCGGGAACACCCGGCTCAGCCCGCGCATCGCCCCGGCCCTTCTATGTCGTACTTAGAGGGACCTTAACGGGCGCGAACAACAATCCAATCAACAAGCGATCAACGCTGCGCCACCGCCGTACGGCGGCGCAGCGCCGGGCCGATCGCGAGCAGGCCCCCGGCGGCCACCAGACTGATCGCGCCGATGGCCGGCCAGAGCGCCGCCGGGCTCACCTCCAGCAGCCCGGTGCCGAGCAGCGGAGCGAGCAGCGCCCCGCCCGACCACGCGAAGCCGTACATGCCGGAGTAGCGTCCGCGCAGGTGGGGCGGGGCGAGCGCGGCCACGATCGCGCCCGGGATGCCCGCGGTGACGATCTCGCCCGCCGTCCACAGGATCACCGAGACCGTGTATCCGATGATGCTGGAGACGGCGGCGGTCAGCGCGAAGCCCGCGCCGATGACCGCCAGGCCCACGGCGAGCACGGTGCTGTGGTCGAGCCGGCCGAACCAGTCGCCGGTCAGCGGCTGGACGAGCACGATCAGGACGCCGTTGACGGCGATCACCATGCCGTAGTCGACGGTGGTGAACCCCTCGTGGGTCATCGCCAGCGGCAGGGTGGTGAACGCCTGGCTGTAGGCCACGGTGGAGATGAGGGTGATCACGCTGAAGGCGACCATCAGCCGGTCCTTGAGCACGTCGGCGAAGCCGCCGCGCCGCTGCCCGCCCGGCCCGCTCCGCGCGGGCAGCGTCTCCGGCACCGCCCGCCACACCAGCAGGCCGAAGGCCAGCGAGGTGGCGGCGTTGACGCCGAACATCCAGCCGTACCCGGCCCGGGCGAGCCAGCCGCCCGCGACCATCGCCACCGCGAAGCCCAGGTTCAGCGCCCAGAAGAGCAGCCCGTAGGCGCGCGGCCGGTCGAGGGGCGGGATCAGGTCGGCCACCAGGGCGTTGGACGCCGGGCGGTAGACGTCCACGGTCATGCCGAGCACGAACATGGTGGCGACGATCGCCGGGAGCGAGGTGCTGTAGCCGAGCGCCACCATGGTGGCCGCGGTCGCGACCATGCCACCGGTCAGGGTGATCCGCCTGCCGAAGCGGTCGGCCAGCCAGCCGGCGATGATCTGCGACAGCAGCGAGCCGACGCCGAAGACCGCCATCACCGCCCCGGCGGCGGCATAGGACATGCCGCGCGCCTGGGTCAGGTAGACGCCGATGAACGGCTGGACCATCATGCCCACCCGGTTCACCAGCGTGCCGGTCCACAGGGCCCAGAACGCCGGGGGCAGGCCACCGATCTTCGATCGCAGGAAACCGGGTCCGGCAAGGGTCCTACTCGTCATGCCGCCAGGGTTGGACATGCGCCCGGAGGTACGCGAATCTTTTAGCCGTGCCTAAAAAGTCGTGCCACGTCGAGTGGATCTTCGCCCCGGAGGACGTGGCCCGGATCCGCTTCGCGTTCTCACCGATCTGGGAGCTGGTCACGAGCCTGCGCGCGCTGCGTGACCCGGCCAGGCACTCCCTCCACCTGCCCTGGGTGCGCGCCGTACGGCCCCGCCTGGCCGGCGTCGACCTGTCGGAGCTGTTCGCGCTGGTCCCGCTCCACGGATATCTCGTGGACTTCGTCACCCCCACGCCCGAGACCCCGATGCCCGACTTCGCCGCCGATCTCGAACGGGTACGGCGGACGTCCCCGGAGCGGGCGGCCGAGGAGGCGAGCTGGGTGGTCGGGTCCGACCCCCACCTCATCGAGCGCTTCACCGCCGACCCCGAGGCGGGCGTGGCGAGGGTCGCCGACACCCTGGAGCACTACTGGGAGACGGCGTTCGCCGAGTTCTGGCCCCGGATCTACGGCCTGCTGGAGGCGGACGTGCTGCGGCGCTCCCGGCAGCTCGCCGTGGGCGGGGCCCGCGAACTCTTCGCCGACCTGCACCCGAACGTGCGCTGGCACGGCGACCGGCTCAGGGTCACCCGGCCCTGGGACTACTCCGAACCGATCGGCGGCGACGGCCTGGTGCTGGTGCCGACGGCCTTCTACTGGCCGGACACGGCCGTGATGGTCGAGCCGTACCAGCCGATGCTCCTCTACCCGGCGACGGGCGTCGGCACGCTGTGGGCCTCGGGCCCCCCGCCCGCCCCGGGGGCCCTCGCCGCGCTGCTCGGCCGTACCCGGGCGCAGATCCTGACCGCCCTGGCCGATCCCACGACCACCTCGGCGCTCGCCCGGCGGATGACCCTCACCCCGGGGGCCGTCAGCCAGCACCTGACCGTCCTGGCCGACGGGGGCCTGGTGACGCGCCGCCGCCTCGGCCGCGAGGTCGTCTACCGCCGCACCCCGATGGGCGACTCCCTGGTCTGCGCGTCCTGACAGGACGCCGGAGGGAGCGGCGTGCCGGGGCCGGCCCCGCCGCCGGGCGGGTGGCCCGCCGGGCGCGCCCCGCCCGGACGGCTCGGGAGCGCGCCCGGGAGCCGCGCGGTCACGTCACGCTGTAGCGGCTGGACTCCAGGAGCCACTCCAACTGGGCCCTGGGCGCCGAGAGGAACGCGCACGCCACCTTGCTGACGTCCCTGGCCTGCGCCGGTGACAGCCCGAGCCGGTCGAACAGCTCCGGCAGCCGCATGGCGGCGGTCCGCAGGTCCTCGGCGCGCTCGGCGATGCGGTCGTTCACCCACGCCACGGCGCCGGCGTCCGAAAGCCCGAACGCGGCGGCCGCGACCGTCACGTAGTTGTGCACGTCGCCGTTCGCCCGCTCCTTGGGATGGGAGGCGACGTCGTTGCACCACGCGGTGACGTCGTTGCAGGCGTCCACCAGCGTCCGCCAGGTCGGGCTCTCCCGCAGCCGCGCCGGCACCTCCGCTCCCAGGCACGCCTCCACCAGGTCGAACAGGTAGGGGCCGGCGGTCCCCCGGCGGAGCGCCGGGTACTCCCCGGCGGAGGGCACCCGCCCGGCGCGCCGGTTGTCCGCCTCCGCGCGGCAGGCCGCGCCCTGCTCGCGCAGCCCCAGGGCGAACCGCTCCCGCCAGCGCGCGCTCATCCGCCCGGCGGTGATCCGCCAGAGGTCCTGGAAGGCCGCCTCGACCGGGGCGGCGCCCCGCGCCTGAAGCGGCACCGCGCCGCCCCGCGCCTGGGCCGGTACGGAGCACGCCGCCGGGGGCGGCGCGGATCCCGTCAGGCGCCCGAGGCGCGCGAAGGTGGCCTCCACGATCTCGGCCGCGTGGCCGGCGGGTTTCTCGTCCCACTCGTCGTCGAAGTGGAACAGCCACGTCAGCCACTTGGCGAACAGCAGGGCCGCGTCCACGCCGAAACCGGCGAAGGCCCGGCCGGCCATCCGCTCGAACCCCGCCCGCGCCGGTGTCTCCAGCCCGACCTCCCGGGTCCACTCGGCGAGGGAGGCCTCGATCCGGTCGATCGAGGAGTGCATGCGGCAGGGAGCGGCCATCGCGGGAACCCGGTCGACGAGAGGCAGCAGCAACGTCGCGGCCACCGTGGGAGCCCGCTCCCAGGGTGGCCGCGGTCCCGTGGCGCCGGTCTTCGCGGTGACCATCTGGGATGACATATGGGCCGGTGTACGGGTCAGCGTCACTACAGCGGACCGAACAGCCAGTTGCCGGCCGCGTTCGGGTCGGCGCTCGTGTAGTACTGCCGGGCCGCCTCGACCAGCTCGCCCACCGAGATGCTCCCGTCGTGGTCGCGGTCGAGCCTTTCGAAGGCGACGTCCACGTCGTCGTGCGGCGTGCCGAACGCGGTCAGCATGACCCTGAACTCGACCGGCCCGACGGCCCCGTCGCCGTCGGCGTCGCACAGCTCCGCGATCGCCTCGGCGGCCGGCCCGAACACCGCCTCGAACCGGTCGCCCTCGACGAACGCCGAGGTCATGCCGGCACGGAACTCCTCCGGAGAGATCGCGCCGTCGCCGTCGCCGTCGATCTCACCCGACAGGGTCTGCCAGATCGACTCGAAGCCGTGGACGAGCCTGCTGCCGGTTGGCGAGGTCGGCGACTCGCCGAAGCCGACCAGGATCCGGGCCCCGAGGCCGAGCAGGTCGTCACGCTCGATCTTCCCGTCGCCGTTCACGTCCATGTGCGCGAACGCGCGGTCTAATTTGTGCTTGAGAAGCTCAGTGCTCATCTTGACCCCCGTGTTACGTCAAGAACTCAGACGGTTACCGTAAGTGACGATAGCGAGGTGATTCCAACAGCCACTCCAGGTAAGCCCTGGGAATGGTCAAGAAAGCGCACGCCACCTGGATCACCTCACGGGAGGCGGCGAAGTCGAGGCCGTGCCGTTCCACGACCACGGGAATCGCGCGGGCGGCGGTCCACAGCTCCTCCATCCGGGCCACGACGCGGTCGATCACCCACTGTTCGGCCGCCTCGCCGCGCGGGCCCGGCGAGACCGGGGCCACCGCCACGTAACCGCCCCCGGAGACCAGATCGCCGCACCAGACGGCCACGTCGGCGCTCGCCTCGACGACCGCCCGCCACTGCGCGCTCTCCCGGACCGGCGCGGGCACCTCCACCCCCGTGCATGGCTCCACCAGGTCGAACAGGCACCGGCCGAAGCGGGCCCGGCCCAGCGCCGGGTAGTCCTCGGCGGACGGCGTCACGGGGTCGAGCAGCGCCGCGTGCTGGGCGGCCAGCCCGGCCAGGAAACGCTCGCGCCACCCGTCGCCCATCCCGGGCGCGCAGACCCGCCACAGGTCGGCGAAGGCCCGTTCCAGCGGCGGCCCCGGCTCGCCGCCCCCGGCCACCGCGAGCACCCCGGCGAACGCCGAGGGCTTCTCGCGGAAGCGGGAGGTCCAGGTCAGCCAGCTCGCGAACAGCGTGGCCGTGCCCATGCCGTACCGGGCGAAGGCCCGCCCGGCCAGCAGATGCGCGCCCGCGCCGGGGTCGGCCTCCAGGCCGACCCTGCGGGACCACTCGATGACCGCGGCCTCGATCTGGTACATCGACGGATGCATGGGGCACGGGGCCGCCATCGCCGCCAGCCGTTCGGTGAGAGGGGCCGGCAGCGAGGCCCCGCCCGATGATCTGTGAACTCCGGTGCGCATCGTCTCTTCCCCCGAATAGAACGTCAGCGGCTCCGGCGCACACTGTAGGAGGGGACGGGGCGAGGCACGCGGAGGCACGACGGAGCAGGTCACGCGCGGGCGTGACGGGTCCGATGCGGCATCTCACCGCTCTTCCTCGTAACGTGTGCGAAACACGGAGCGGGCAGACTGGTAGAAGGCCAGACGTGCCGCACCACGTCGGCGTCGGCGATGAAGGAGAAGGCTTTGGACCGCCAGCAGGAGTTCGTTCTCCGCACCCTTGAGGAGCGCGACATCCGGTTCATCCGGCTGTGGTTCACCGACGTGCTCGGGTTCCTCAAGTCGGTGGCAATCGCCCCGGCCGAGCTCGAAGGGGCTTTCGCCGAGGGCATCGGCTTCGACGGCTCGGCGATCGAGGGCTTCGCCCGGGTCTACGAGTCCGACATGCTCGCCAAACCGGACCCGTCGACCTTCCAGATCCTGCCCTGGCGCAGCGAGACGCCGGGCGCGGCCAGGATGTTCTGCGACATCCTCATGCCGGACGGCTCGCCCTCGCACGCCGACCCGCGCTGGGTGCTCAAGCGCACCCTGGCCAAGGCCTCCGAGATGGGCTTCAGCTTCTACACCCACCCCGAGGTCGAGTTCTTCCTGCTGAAGAACCGGCCCGAGCGCGGCGCGCGTCCCGAGCCCATCGACGACGGCGGCTACTTCGACCACACCCCGCACAGCTCCGGCCACGACTTCCGGCGCAACGCGATCATGATGCTGGAGTCGATGGGCATCTCGGTCGAATACAGCCACCACGAGGGCGGTCCCGGCCAGCAGGAGATCGACCTGCGCTACGCCGACGCGCTCACCACCGCCGACAACATCATGACCTTCCGGCTGGTCATGAAGGAGGTCGCGCTGGAGCAGGGCATCTGGGCGAGCTTCATGCCCAAGCCCTTCACCGAATACCCCGGCTCCGGCATGCACACCCACATGTCGCTGTTCGAGGGCGACCGCAACGCCTTCTACGAGCCCGGCGCCGACTACCAGCTCTCCAAGGTCGGCCGCTCCTTCATCGGCGGCCTGCTCGCGCACGCCGCCGAGATCACCGCGGTCTGCAACCAGTGGGTGAACTCCTACAAGCGCCTGTGGGGCGGCGCCGAGGCGATCGCCGGAGCCGGCGGCGAGGCCCCGAGCTACATCTCCTGGGGCCACAACAACCGCTCGGCCCTGGTCCGGGTGCCGATGTACAAGCCGCACAAGAGCGGCTCCACCCGTATCGAGTTCCGCTCGCTCGACTCGGCCTGCAACCCCTACCTGGCCTTCGCGCTGATCCTGGCCGCGGGCCTGAAGGGCATCGAGGGGGGCTACGAGATGCCCCCGGGCGCCGAGGACGACGTCTGGGCGCTGACCTCGGCCGAGCGCCGCGCGCTGGGCATCCAGCCGCTGCCCCAGTCGCTGGACGAGGCCATCGCGGTCATGGAGCGCAGCGAGCTGGTCGCCGAGACCCTCGGCGAGCACGTCTTCGACTACTTCCTGCGTAACAAGCGCACCGAGTGGAACGAGTACCGCCGCCAGGTGACGGAGTTCGAGCTCGGCCGCTACCTGCCGGTCCTGTAAGCACAGGTCAGCGGCAGATTTTCGCAGAATGAAGGTGTTGGGCCAACAGCGGTGAACCGTTGGCCCAACACCTTCTCGTCGGCCCTGGGCTGTCTGCGGGCCGTCGGGCCGGGATCCGGTGGCCTCATCGGACCCTGTCCACGGCCCGCCGGGTCCGTTCCTCACGCTGGACGTACGATCTCAATCGTTTCTTCACGGGACATCTCGCGAGCATTATGATCTTCCTTCGAGCTGGCCTTGCTGATCATCAGGCGAGGCTTCCATGCTGATGGGGCGGTAAAAGACGCCCCGTGACTGGACGGGGAGATCTGCCATGAGGCGCACACTGATCGCGTTAGGCATCGGATTGGGTCTGTTGGGCTCCACTGTCGTCTCCGCACCGGCCCAGGCCGCGAGTGCGGTGAAAGTCCCTCTGGCCCTTACCGTGCCGACCGCTCAGCAGGTCGCGGCGTTCTGGCTCGCCGACGGAGCCGCCAATCTGAAGAACGCCACACCCTACGCCGTGCAGACCGTGGTCCACGGGGAACGCGTGTCCACCCCCGTCGTCCCGGACGGCGCGCCCGGCCAGATCGACCCGCTGCCGCCCCTGCTCTCAGAGGAAGGGCAACCGTCCACGACCTGGGGCAAGGTGTTCTTCGTCGGCGCCGACGGTCAGGCGCACTGGTGTACGGGCACCGCCATACAGTCGAAGTACCGCAACCTTGTCGCCACGGCCGGTCACTGCGTGTACGACCCCCAGAGCGACGGCGCCGCACTCGACAAGTGGGTCTTCGTTCCCGGCTACTCCGAGGGGACGACCCCGTGGGGTCTGTACGTCGGAAAGCAGGCCCTCACCCATTACGACTTCGACGTGTACGCGGACTACGGCCGCGACTTCGCCTTTGTGAACGTGTACAACGGCGTCGTCTCGTCCTCCGCCGGCGTGCTGACCGACACCGGGCGTCTGACTGAAACCGTCGGCGGGCAGGGCTTCGCCTGGAACCAGACGTCGACCCCCTCGGTCGACGTCTTCGGCTATCCGGCCGGCCCCCACCCTGACGGAACCCGGCCCTACACAGGCCAGACCCTTGAATCGTCCACCGGACCGACATTCACCATGACGCTCTCCGGCATCTCCGCCGATCAGCCCATCGGTGTCGACTCCCCGTTCACCGGTGAAGGCTCTCTCGGCTCCTCCTGGCTGTACGGCTACAACAGCGAAAGCCGCACCGGCTACCTCACCGGCATCACGATCAGCGTCTCCGACACCGACGGCGACAACCGCTACGACACCGGCGTCTCCCCGTACTTCGACAGAGAGGCGGCAGTGGTCTACAACACCGCCGCCAGCCTTTGGACCGGCTCCATCAGGCGGACCGGCTCCATCGCGTAGGCGGCGCCGTACACCGCCGCATCCGTCCACCCGGGCGGGTGCGGCAGGGCCCTCACTCGCCGAAGCGGGCCGGCGAGATATCAGATCAAATCCAGGGCGTCGCAGAGTTTCCCAGCGATATGCTCGGCGCCGTGCCCGCGGGTGCCCCGTCCGGGGCGCCCCGCCGGTACGGCCGGTCGGCACGACCATGCCGGCCGCCGGCCGCGAGGCGGGCGCTCCACCGTGACCTCGGACCGGACGGCATTCCGTCCGGCTCCGGCCCTCCGGAGACCGTCGGACCCCTGGTTCGCTGTGTACGCAACGACTCCGGTAAAATCGGTCGGTCGGTTTAGAGGGATTTTTGACGATCAATAGCCATATAAGGCGATAGGAGGTGCGGTATGACGACGGCTGCCGAGCTGCAGACCGTGTTGTCCGTTCCGGCGCGTTTCCGTGGGCCCGAGGGCACTGCGAACGGCGGATGGATCGCGGGCACGGTCACCGAGGCGTTGCACGGCGCCCGGCACGACTCGGCTGTCGAGGTCACGCTGCACGCACCCACACCGCTGGAGACCGAGCTGGATCTCCGCCACCTCGCCAACACCGCCACCCTCACCAGTGGCGACACCCTCCTCGTCGAGGCCATCCCGGTCGCCGAGCGGATCGACGTCCCGGCGTTCGTGCCCTTCAACAAGGCGGCCCTGGCCGAGAGCGGTTTCGCCGGGCTCACCGGCCACGCCTTCCCCGGCTGCTTCGCCTGCGGCATGCGCGACCCGGGCGACGGCCTGCGGATCTTCCCCGGAGCGGTGTCCGGCACCGACCTGGTCGCCGCCGGCTGGCGGGTGCCGATGACCGTCACCGACGAGGACGGGACCGTCCCCGACGCGATCATCTGGGCCGCGCTCGACTGCGTCACCGGCTGGGCCCACTTCGGGCCCGGAGAGTCGGCCCTGCTCGGCCGCCTGACCGCGCAGGTCCACCGCCGGGTCTACCCCGGCGGCACCTACTCCGTGGTGGCCCGCGCCACCGGCCGTGAGGGCCGCAAGCTCTTCGGCGAGAGCGCCGTCTACGAGGTGGACGGCACCCTGGTGGCCGCCGCCAAGGCCGTCTGGATCGCTCCCGCCTGACCCGCCTGCCCCGCGCCGGGACGGATCGTGCCGGCGCCGGACCACCCCGTCCCGGACCGGAGCGCGGGATCGTGCCGCGCCGGGCCGCCCGTGCCGGGCAGCCGGACGGTCCCGTGCCGGAACGCCGGGCTGTCCGGATCCGAACCACCGGGCCGGTTCGGACGTCTACCATCCCGTGGTGACCTCGCAACGCCTCGGCCCCGGTGATCCGCAGCGCATCGGGGACCATCTCCTGTCCGGCCGTCTCGGCGAGGGCGGCCAGGGGGTGGTCTACGACGCATACGACCCGGACGGGCGCCGGGTCGCGATCAAGCTGCTGCACGCCGACGCCGACCGGGGGCGGATCGCCAGGGAGATCGCCGCCGCGACCAGGGTCTCCTCGTTCTGCACCGCCCGGGTGCTCCACGCCGACCTCGACGTGCCCCGCCCCTACATCGTCAGCGAGTTCATCGACGGGCCCAGCCTGCGCCGAGCCGTAGGGGACTCGGGCCCGCTGGAGGAGGACCGGCTCCGCCGCCTGGCCATAGCCGTCGCCACCGCGATGACCGCCATCCACGGCGCCGGGGTGGTCCACCGCGACCTCAAGCCGGACAACGTGCTGCTCGGCCCCGACGGCCCCCGGGTCATCGACTTCGGCATCGCCCGCACCGCCGAGATGTCCCTCACCTCGACGGGGCTCATCGTCGGCACCCCGACCTACATGGCCCCCGAGGTCCTCGCCGGTGAGCGGGCCGGTCCCCCCGCCGACGTCTTCGCCTTCGGCGCCATCGTGCTCTACGCGGCCACCGGCCACGACCCCTTCCGCGCCGACACCCTCGGCGCCGTCATGCACCGCGTGCTCTCCAGCCAGCCCGACCTGTCACCCCTGCCGCCGGATGTGCGCCCCCTGGTCGCGGCCGCCCTGGCCAAGGACCCCGCGGACCGTCCGGCCGCCCGGGAGCTGCTGCTCGCGCTGCTCGGCCAGGACAGCCCGGAGGCCGGAGCCCTGGCCGCCGCCGCCCTGCGGGCAGCGGCCTCCCCCTCGCTCGGCCGGCTCGCCGAGGAGGTGTTCGTAGGGCTCACGCCCGCCGAGCAGGAGGTCGTCCCGCAGATATTCCTCCGCCTGGTCAGCGCGGACGGCCGGGAGTCCCGGGGCGCCGGGCGGGCCGAGATCGACGGCTCACCGGAGTCCGAGCGGGTGCTCGCCGCGTTCGCCGGCGCGGGACTGGTCCGGGTGTCGGACGAGGTCGTCACGCTGGAGCGGCCCGGCCTGCTGCGGGCGTGGCCGCGACTGCGGGAGTGGTCCGACGCCGAGCTGCCCGGCCTGCCGGTCCGTCAGCGGGTCAGCGACGCCGCCCGGCTCTGGGAGTCCGGCGGGCGCAAGGACGGCGACCTCCTGCAGGGCACCCCGCTCGACGAGGCGATGGAGTGGGCCGCCACCGGCCGCAGGCACATCACGCTCAACCATCTGGAGACCGCCTTCCTCAGGGCCGCCTCGTCCCTGCGCCACCGCCGGATCCGGGGACGCCGCCTGGTCACCGCCGCCCTGGCCGTGCTGCTCGCGGTGTCGCTGGTCGCGGTGGTCGTCGCCGAGCAGCGGCGCGTCACGGTGGCCGCGCAGGGCGAGCGGATCGCCGCCCAGCTCGACGAGGCCGTCGCCCGCCGCCTGGCCGCTCAGGCCGACGCCCTGCGGCGGGCCGACCCGCTGACCGCGATGCGGCTCAGCGCGGCGGCCCACGCGGCCGCGCCGGTCGCCGAGTCCCGCGCCGCCCTGCAGAGCTCCCTCGCGCAGCGGGAGGCCTCGGTCGTGCCGGTGCCGCGCTCGGCCACCCACTACACGCTGAGCGCCGACGGCACCACGCTGCTCGGCGCGGGCACCGGAGTGATCACCCTCTGGGACGCGGGCACCGGCCGCGAACTGCGCTCGATCCGGGCACCCGGCCTGGTCGCGACCGGCGTCGCGCAGGGGGCGACGCGGGAACGCGCCGCGATCGACACCGCCGAGGGCCTGCGGCTGTGGGACCTGAAGACGGGCCGCCGGCTGCCCGGGGTGTACGGCGACGCGGGAAGCTGGGCCGCGATCAGCCCTGACGGTGCCGACCTGCTGTCGTTCGACGGCTCCGCCCTGGTGGTGCGGGACATCGAGCGCGGCGAGGAGCTGATGCGGCTCCCGGGCGGCCAGGCCTGGGGCCGGTCGGCGGGCGGCGGCCGGTACGTGACGACCTCGGGCGAGGGCGCCGTCCGGCTGTGGGATCTGCGGACCGGCAGGTCGCTGCGGGCCCCGGCACCGCCGGAGGGGACCGGCTCGGTGGGCGCGGCGCTGAGCGCCGACGGCCGGACGCTGGTGCTGGAGCGGGCCGACACGCTGGTCTTCTGGGACGTGGGGTCCGGCAGGAGGCTCGGTGAGACCAGCGTCCCGCGGGGCGGGCACCTGCTGTTCGCCCCGGACGGCCGCACGCTGGCGGTGCTCCATCTGGGCGGGGTCGTCCTGGTGGGCGTGCCCGGCGTCGTGACGCTGCTGGACTACCCGACCGACGAGCAGCCCAGAGCCGAGAGCGTGCGCTTCTCCCCGGACGGCCGCGCCGTCCGCTTCGTCGACGGCGCGGACTCGGTGGTCACGCTCAGCGTGCCCGAGTGGTCCGGTGCCGGAGCCGCCCAGGGCGGCGCGCTCAGCCCGGACGGCACCCGCACGGCCGTGCAGACCGCCTTCGGCACCCGCCGCAGGGTCGAGGTGCGAGACGTGCGCACGGGCCGGGCCGTGGCCACGCTGGCGGTGCCGCCGACCCCGCCGGCCCCGGAGGCGGGCGCCGGGTCGCTGGGCCTCGTCTTCAGCCCCGACGGCGGGACCCTGGCGGTCACCCCCGACTCCGAACCCGTGGCGCACCTGTTCGACACGGCCTCGGGCAGGCGGCTGGGCGAGCTGCGCTGGAAGGGCAAGTACGCGTCCCGGATCGCGTTCGGCGCCGACGGGCGCAGCCTCGCCGTCGCCGCCTCCACCATGTCCGACCAGCCGTTCGTCGAGCTGTGGGACGTCGCCTCCCGGAAGCCGGGCACCCGGCTGCCGGGGGCGGGCACGACGGCCCTGGCCCTGGCGCCGCACCCGGACGGCACGCGGCTGGCCCAGGGAGGCCTGGCGGGGGTCGCCCTGACGCCGCTGCGCGGCGGCGCCGCCGCCACGCTCGACGGCGCGGGCGACGTGCGCGCGGTGTCGTTCGCCCCGGCGGGGGACCTGCTCGCCGTCGGCGACGCCGCCGGGCGGGTCCAGCTCTGGGAGGTCGCCACCCGGCGGCCCCGCGGCCCGGCGATCGCCGCGCACCCCGGAGGGGTGGACCTGGCGGCGTTCTCACCGGACGGCGCGCTGCTGGTCACCTCCGGCGGCGGCCGGGTGGCGCTGTGGGACGTGGCGACCGGCGGGCAGCTCGGACGGCCCGCGGCGGGCGTGGAGCGGGCCGTGACGGGCGTGGCGTTCCCGGACGGAGGCAGGACGCTGCGGACCGTCACCGCGGACGGCACCGTCGCCGACCGGCCACTCGATCCGGGCCGGGCCGCCGGAGCGGTGTGCTCCCGCGCGGCAGGAGGGCCGTCCCCCCAGGAGTGGGCACGGCACATCCCCGAGCTGGCCTACCGCCCCGCCTGTCCCTGACCCTGGCCTTCTTCGGAACACCTCCAAGCTCCGGGCCTGCCGGCGGCTCGGACCGGCTCTGGTCCGGCCGGCCCTTTGCCCGGCCCGTCGCCGGCCGCCGGGCCCGTCCCCGTGCCTGCGCTGCCGGCGCCTCCGCTGCCGGCGCCTCCGCGTACGGCAGGCGCAGGCACGTCCCCCGGGCGGCTGCCGGTGACCTGTTCACCCGGTGACAACTTCCACCGGATAAATCGCCTTTCGAGGTGCAGCTTCCGTCAAGCTGGACGATTAGGTTCGGCGGGCATGGCCTCCCCTTCCGCTGTGCCGACGGACCTCGCCGCCGCGCCCGTGCCGTGGTTCGAGCGCTTGCTGGTCGTCCTCTTCGTCGTCGTGCCCTTCCTCGCCGTGCTGGCCGCCGTCCCCTTCGCCTGGGGATGGGGACTGGGATGGCGGGACGTGACCATCGCCGCGGTGATGTATCTCATCACCGGGTTCGGCGTCACCGTCGGCTACCACCGGCACTTCACCCACCGGTCCTTCCAGGCCAGGACGTGGCTCCGGGTGGTCATGGCGGTCGCCGGGGGCATGTCGCTGCAGGGACCGGTGATCCGCTGGGTGGCCGATCACCGGCGGCATCACAAGTACGCCGACAAGGAGGGCGACCCGCACTCGCCGTGGCGGTTCGGCCCCGGGTTCACCGGGCTGTCCAAGGGGCTGTCCCACGCCCACGTCGGCTGGCTCTTCAGCCCCGAACGCACCTCCAGGCGGCGGTTCTGCCCCGACCTGCTCGCCGACCGGCCCATCAGGTTCCTGTCGCACAACCTCACCTACGTGCCGGTCGTGCTGCTCTCACTCGGCCTGCCCGCCCTGGCCGGCGGCCTGTGGGGCGGCTCCTGGCACGCCGCGCTCACCGCCTACTTCTGGGGCGGGCTGGTGCGCATCTTCGTCCTGCACCACGTGACCTGGTCGATCAACTCGATCTGCCACACCTTCGGCAAGGAGGAGTTCTCGGTCAGGGACCGCTCCCGCAACGTGTGGTGGCTGGCGGTGATCTCGCTGGGGGAGGCGTGGCACAACCTGCACCACGCCGACCCCACCAGCGCCAGGCACGGCGTGCTCCGCGGCCAGGTCGATCCGAGTGCCCGGCTGATCTGGCTGTTCGAGCGGCTCGGCTGGGCCTGGGACGTCCGATGGCCGGACGCCGGGCGGCTGGCCGCCCGGCGCGTGGCCGACGCCTGAGCGGCCCTCTCCGGGCCGGTCACCGGACCAGGCGGTCGGCGACCAGCGAGGCGCAGCGGTCCTCCATCAGGATCGTGTAGTGGTTGCAGTCCTCGACCAGCTCGTCCTCCAGAGCGGGCAGCCGCCCGGTCCAGGCGGCGGCCAGCCCGTCGGGGATCATGCCGACCGGATGGTCCAGCAGCCCGCGCGGGGCCCGCAGCAGGGACAGCGGCGACCTCACCGCGTGCAGCGCGGCGCCGATCTCCTCGCCCTCGGTGAGCAGCCACCGGCCGTCCTGGCGGACCGCCTCCTCCCGTGCCCGCGAGCGCACCGCGCCCTCGGGGCCGGCCGCGTCGTAGCGGACGTACTCCTCCACCCGGTCGTTCCAGTTGCCGGCGAAGGCGGGGTGCGCCTTGAAGAAGCCGACGTAGGCGTCGGTGCTCGGGAAGGTCTGGCTGAGCCGGGCGATGGCCGGGCCGAGCGTGGCCGACAGGGCCGTGTCGGGGTCCAGGCCCGGTGGCAGGGGAAGCGGGAGCCCTCCGTCGACCAGCACGACCCTGGCGTAGTCGCGGCCGGCCGCGGCGAGTGCGGCGACGTAGGCGCCCATCGAGTGGCCGGTGAGCACGATGCCGGACTCCGGGCCCAGCGACCGGGCGACCAGGCCGACGTCCTCGGCGTGCCGCGGCAGGCCGTACGGGCCGGGCAGGCCGGCGCTGTGGCCGCGGCCCCGCAGGTCCATCGCGACCAGCGACCACTCGGCGGGCAGCCGCCGCGCGACCCCGCTCCAGGCCATGAGCGAGGCGGTGATGCCGTGCACGGCCACGATCAGGCGCGGCCCGGTGCCGAACCGGGCGACGCGCAGCCGGCCGCCGGGGACCTCGACATCGCCGAAGACAGGGTTCAAGGGGTTCTCCTCAGGATCCGCAGGACGGATCATACGCCGGACGGCGGCCGTGCCTCGCCGGCCGTGCTCTCGCGCCGCTCCCGGAGCACGGCCGTTCCTCCGGCCGATCGGTCGCCCGACCTCGCGTTCGCCGAATCTCCTTGAGCGTGGCGACCCCGGGCTTCAGCCTTGGGGAGGAAGTCGAGGTGGCGGGTGTCCTCCTCCGGGGGCAACGCCCGGTGATCGGCTCTCTCCCTGTCCGCCCCCCGGGTCGGTAAGCACTATGGGGCGATATGGGTCCTGTACTTCTCGCGGCCCATAATTGCCGCATGAGGATTACTGTCGTTGAGCATGGAGCCGACGCGGGCCTGGGCTTCTTCGCCGAGTGGCTGGCCGCGGCCGGGGTCGGGTGCGATGTGGTCCGGCCCTATCTGGGCGAGTCCGTGCCGGAGCGGGCCGATGACGGGCTGATCGTGCTCGGAGGCGAGGCCGCGGCCTGGGAGGACGAGCGCTACCCCTGGCTGCCCGCCACCCGCGACCTGATCCGGACCTCGGTCGAGGGCGGCGTGCCGACCCTGGGGATCTGCCTGGGCGCCCAGCTCATGACGCTGGCCTGCGGCGGCTCCGTCGAACGGGGCGAGCACGGCCTGGAGGTGGGCGCGCGGGAGATCGTCCCGCTCCCGGAGGCCGGCGCCGACCCGCTGTTCGCGGGACTCGGCCCCGCCCCGGCCGTGCAGTACCACGGCGACGCGATGACCCGCCTCCCCGAGGGCGCGGTACGGCTGGCCACCGGCGACCCCTACCCCAACCAGGCCTACCGGCTGGGGGACAAGGCGTGGGCGGTGCAGTTCCACCCGGAGGCCGGCGCCGAGATCTTCGCCGGCTGGACCGGCGAGTCGGCCGACCACCTGACCGCTCTGGGTTACTCGGCCGAGGAGCTCGACATGCAGGTGAAGGAGGCCGAGGAACGTCTCGTCGGCACCTGGCGCCTTCTCGCCGAACGGTTCGCCGCCGTCGTCCGATCCGCGTGACCGGATGATTACGTTGCGAATCCGCTAACGACGCCGCACACTTTCAGGATTAGCGTGTGCGGCGACGCTCCGGGCCACCCGGAGACGGAGCCGGACCCGGGAGGGCGGGCACAGGCGGAGGCGCGGCGCCCGGTCCGCGCCGCCGGCGGGAGCCGGAGGCGTGCGCGACCGCAGGCAGGCGTGCGCCTTCCGATCCGCCGGGGTAGGGATGTCGGGGTAGGGATTGGGGAAGGCCGCCCGTGCTTGCGTTCGAGGACGATGGAGGGTCGGTGAGCGCCGTGCCCCGCATGCAGACGACCGCCGGGCGGCTGGCCCGGCTCGGGTTCGCCGACGGGGCCAGGGCCGAGCGGCTGCTCGACGAGCTGGGGCCCGAGGCGGTCGGCGATCTCGGCCTGCTGGACTCCCTGGTCGCCGCGGCGGATCCCGACCTGGCGCTCACCTCGCTGAACCGGCTGGCAGAGCGGGATCCGAGTGTCCTCGGCGCGCTCCGGTCCGACGCCGGCCTGCGGGCGCGGCTGCTCGGCGTCTTCGGGGTCAGCTCCGCCCTGGGCGACCACGTGGTCAAGCATCCCGAGCACTGGAGCCTCCTCGGCGGTGCGCACGCCGTACGGCGTCCGACCGCGCAGGAGCTCCGCGCCGAGCTGCTGCTCGCGGTCGGCGCGGAGCCCGGCGACCCCGAGCCGCGCGCCACGGACGCCGGCACCGCCACCCTGGTGGCGCTGCGGGTCGCCTACCGAGGACGGCTGCTCCGGCTGGCCGCGCGGGACGTCACCGGCGAGGCCTCGCTCACGGAGGCCACCGCCGAGCTGTCCGACCTGGCCGGGGCCGCGCTGGAGGCGGGGCTCGCCGTCGCCAGGTCCGAGCACGCCGAGTCCGGCTCGGTACGGCTGGCCGTCATCGGCATGGGCAAGTGCGGGGCGCGCGAGCTCAACTACATCAGCGATGTCGACGTCGTCTTCGTGGCCGAGCCGCGCGAGGGCGTCGACGAGACCAAGGCCCTCCAGTCCGCCACCCGGCTGGCCCAGGGCATGATGCGCGCCTGCTCGGCGAGCACCCCCGAGGGCTCGCTGTGGGAGGTGGACGCCGCGCTGCGCCCCGAGGGCAAGGCCGGTCCGCTGGTCCGCACCCTGGCCAGCCACCAGGCCTACTACCGGCGCTGGGCCAAGACGTGGGAGTTCCAGGCGTTGCTGAAGGCCCGGCCGGTGGCGGGCGACCCCGAGCTCGGCGAGCAGTACGTCGCCGCGATGAACGAGATGGTCTGGCAGGCGGCCACCCGCGACAGGTTCGTCGAGGACGTGCAGGCCATGCGCCGCCGGGTCGAGGAGCACGCCCGCGCGGGCGACGCCGAGCGGCAGCTCAAGCTCGGGCCGGGCGGCCTGCGCGACATCGAGTTCGCCGTCCAGCTGCTCCAGCTCGTCCACGGCCGGCTGGACCCGCTGCTGCGCCGCCGCGGCACGCTGTCCGCGCTGGCCGCCCTGTCCCGGGGCGGCTACGTCGGCAGGGAGGACGCCAAGGCCCTCGCCGAGGCCTACACCTTCCTGCGCCAGGTCGAGCACCTGATCCAGCTGCACCGGCTCCGCCGGACCCACGTGGTGCCCGAGGACGCCGGCGACCTGCGACGGCTCGGCCGGAGCCTGGGCATGACCAGCGACCCGGTGGGGGAGTTCACAACCTGGTGGAGGCGGCACGCGATGGAGGCCCGGCGCCTGCACGAGAAGCTCTTCTACCGGCCGCTGCTGCAGGCCGTGGCCCGCCTGCCCGAGTCCGAGGCCCGGCTCTCCACCGCCGCCGCGCAGGCCCGCCTGGAGGCGCTCGGCTACACCGACCCGGCCGGGGCGCTGCGCCACATCAGCGCGCTGACCAGCGGCGTGTCGCGGCGGGCGGCGATCCAGCGGACCTTGCTGCCCGTCATGCTGGGCTGGTTCGCAGACGCCCCCGACCCCGACGGCGGCCTGCTCGGCTTCCGCCAGGTCTCCGACAAGCTCGGCGCCACCCCGTGGTACCTGCGGCTGCTGCGCGACGAGACCGCGGTGGCCTCGCGGCTGGCCCGGCTGCTCGGGACCAGCCGCTACGTGACGGGCCTGCTGCTGCACGCCCCCGACGCGGTGGCGATGCTCGGCTCGGACGCGGAGCTGGTCCCCCGGCCCGCCGAGGCGCTGCTGGCGGAGGCGCGGGCCACGGTCGGCCGCCATCCCACGGCGGCCGAGGGCGCGGTCGCCGCGGTGCGCGGGCTGCGGCGCAGGGAGCTGTTCCGTACGGCGGTCGCCGACCTCACCGGGCACATCGACATCGAGCAGGTCGGCCAGGCGCTGTCCACGCTCAACGACACGACGATCCAGGCGGCGCTGGACGCCGCGATCAGCAAGGTCGAGATGGAGCGGCGCACCCCGCTGGGCACGAGGTTCGCGGTGATCGCGATGGGCCGTCTGGGCGGGTTCGAGTCCTCCTACGGCAGCGACGCCGACGTGATGTTCGTGCACGCGCCGCTTGAGGGGGTGCCGGAGCGGGAGGCCACCGACGTGGCCTTCGCGGTGGCCAACGAGCTGCGCCGCCTGCTGGCCCTGCCCGCCCCCGACCCGCCGCTGCTCATCGACCCCGACCTGCGTCCCGAGGGCCGCCAGGGGCCGCTGGTCCGCACGCTCGCCTCCTACGCGGCCTACTACGGGCGCTGGTCGTCGCCGTGGGAGTCCCAGGCGCTGCTGCGCGCCCGCTTCTCCGCCGGGGATCGCTGGATCGGCACGGCCCTGCTGGAGCTGGCCGACCCGCTGCGCTACCCGGCCGAGGGCATCGCCGACGCGGCCGTGCTGCAGATCAGGAAGCTGAAGGCGCGGATGGAGGCCGAGCGGCTGCCCCGGGGGGCCGACCCGGCCCTGCACACCAAGCTCGGTCCGGGCGGGCTGTCCGACGTGGAGTGGGTGGCCCAGCTCATCCAGCTCCGTCACGCCGGGCGCCTGCCGTCGCTGCGGACCACCCGGACCCTGGAGACGCTGCGCGCGGCGGTCGCCGAGGGCTTGCTGTCGGCCTCCGACGAGGCCTCGCTCACCCAGGCCTGGAGGTTCGCCTCGCGTGTCCGCGACGCCATCGTCCTGGTCCGGGGGCGCGCCGCCGACTCCATCCCGGCGGGCCAGCGCGAGCGCGCGCTCATCTCCCGCGCCATGGGCTACCCGCAGGACGCCAGCGAGGATCTCGTGGACGACTACCGCCGCGTCACCCGCCGGGCCCGCCGGGTCGTGGAGCGCGTCTTCTACGAAGACTGACCCGTTTTCCGCCGATCGCATTGCGCCGGGAGGGGCGGGCGTGTATCAACGGTGCGGGTGATCCATTTTGATATCCGTTTACATTGACCTGGCCATCGGCCTGGTTCTGGCCTTCCTGCTCCTGTCGCTCATGGTGAGCGGGATCAACGAGGCCTTCGTCCGGCTGTTCGGGATCCGCAGCAAGTTCCTGTGGGCCTACCTCCGCGACACCATGGACGGCGGTCCGCGGGAGGGCGCGTCGTGGATCCCGGCGAAGGTGGCCGACGTCTTCGCCAAGCTGCCCTTCTCCAAGGACGATCCACGGCCCAGGCACGAGCCGGAGCCCGCGCCGTCGGTGGTCGAGCCGGTCCCGGTGGATCCCGCCGCGGTGCTCGCCGCCGAGGCGCCCGCACCTCCGGTCGACATGACCGGGCGGCTGTACGGACGGCTCCAGGAGATCGACCGTCCCGCGGGGGCGCGGACCAGCATCTCCGACATCCCGCCCGAGCGGTTCTCCGGGGCGGTGATGGAGCTGGTCTCCGCCGAGGAGGGCGGGGTCGAGGGCCTGCTCACCAAGCTGGAGGCCATCGGCAGCCCGCTGGCCGGGCACCTGCGGGGCGTCTGGGAGGGCGCGCAGCGGGACATGGGCAAGTTCCGCAAGGGCACGGAGGCCTGGTTCGACGGGGAGATGCAGCGGCTGTCCACGCTGTACCGCCGCTACGTCAAGTGGGTGGTGTTCGCGCTCGGCCTGGTGCTGACGCTGCTGTTCAGCATGGACGCGCTGGAGTACGGCAAGACCCTGCTGCGGGACAACGCCTACCGGGCGGGGGTGGCGGCCATCGCGAGCGGCGGCCAGGACGGTCTGGGCGCGCTGAGGGACAAGTGCGCCGTGGAGGGCGCCGTCGAGCCGTACTCCTGCGTGACCGAGTCCTTCAGCTCCCCGGCCCTGGTCAAGATCTTCGACCACGCCATCGTGAGCGTGACGATCCCCCCTGACGGTTCGGAGGACCCGTCCTTCAACTGGAACGGCGCCGTCTGGTGGGAGCGCCTGATCACCCCCGGCCACTGGCCCGGCTACCTGATCAGCGTGGTCGCGCTGCTGTTCGGCGCCTCCTTCTGGTGGGACGTCCTGCGCCGGATGACCGGCATCCGGGGCGGCCGCCCGTAATCTCCCCCGGGCCTCCCTCGTCGGCGCTGACGCCCTCCGGCGAGGGAGGCCTTTCTCGTGCCCGATGGTCTCCGCCCGTTGAAAAGTGGAGGCTGCCTCCGTATTGTGGGCGACATCCGGAGATCGCCTCCGGTTAACTCTCTGGGAGCCTTCGAGCGATGAGCATGAATCTCGGGCGAGTGGGCGTGTGGACCTTCGCCTTCGACGGCCGGCCGATGGCAATGGTCCGGGACGCGGCGGCGGAGCTGGACGAGCTCGGCTACGGCGCGATCTGGTTCGGCGAGGGGCTCGGCCGCGACGCGCTGACCCAGGCGGCGTTGCTGCTGGACGCCACCGAGCGGCTGGTCGTCGCCACCGGCATCGCCAATATCTTCCTCCGCGACCCGATCACCATGGCGGCGGGGGAGCGCACCCTCGCCGAGGCCTTCCCGGACCGCTTCCTGCTCGGCCTCGGCGGCCACCGCACCGCCGACCAGCCGCCCTTCCTCGGCCCCATCCCGCACCACGGGCGCCCGCTGCCCACCGTGCGCGCCTACCTGGACGCGATGGACCGGGCGCCCCTGCTGAACCCGGCCCCGGCGGAGCCGCCCCGCCGGGTCCTGGCCGCTCTCGGCCCCAAGATGCTGGAGCTCGCCGCCGAGCGGACCTGGGGCGCCCACCCCTACTTCGTGCCGGTCGAGCACACCGCCCGGGCCCGGGAGATCATGGGGCCGGACGCGCTGCTGGCGGTCGAGCAGGCGGTCATCCTGGAGCGTCCGGACCGGGCCCGCGAGCTCGCCCGGGGGTTCATCGCCGGATACGCCCAGGCCCGGCCGCGTCACCAGGAGGAGAACCTCAGGCGGCTCGGGTTCGGCGACGACGACCTGGCGGATGGCGGCAGCGACCGCCTGCTGGAGGCGCTGATCGCCTGGGGTGACGTCCAGGACATCGCCAAGCGGGTCCGTGAGCACTTCGACGCGGGCGCGGACCATGTCTGCGTCCAGGTCCTGAGCGAGGACCTGCCCACGCGCGAGTGGCGCGAGCTGGCCCCGGCTCTGCTTGAGCTGTGAGCCTGTCTCGCCCTGCGTGAGCGGCCCCGGTCCTGCTTGAGGTGTGAGCCGGTCCCGCCCGGTCTGGGCCGTGAGCCGGACCCGCCCGGCTCGGGCCCGGAGCCCGCCCTCTCCGGAGGCGGGTCAGATCTGGCTCCGGAGAGGGCGGTCTCTAGCGCAGCTCCGCCAGGACCAGGTCTACCTGGGGGAGGGGGTCCGGCCCGAACGGGCGGAGCACCACCGTGTCGGCCCCCGCCTCCCACAGCGACCTGACCTGGTCGGCGGCGTCCTCGGGGGAGCCCACCGCCATCACGACCTCGGCCGGATCGACGTGCAGGAACTCCGCGGAACCGGCCGCCAGGCGCGCACCCACCGCGGGGTCGTCACCGACGTACAGGTTGGTGAACACCACCAGCTCGTGACCGCCTCCCCCGATCGCCTTGCGCGCCTCCTCGATCTGGGCGGGACCGACCCCCTCGGGCAGGATCGTGCCCTGGGCCACCCGCCCGGACAGCTCCAGCGAGCGGGGCCGTACGACCCCGGCGAGAACCGGCGGCGCGGTCACGGGCGGATGCACCAGGCTCACCCCGTCGAGCCGTACGGCCCGGCCCTGGAGGGTGACCGTCTCGCCGCGCAGCAGGGCGCGCACGGCCACGATGGTCTCCTCCAGCAGGGCCAGCGGCGAGGGGGCCAGCGCGCCCACCTGCCGCATCCAGTCCTGGACGCCGTGGCCGATCCCGGCCGCGAGACGGTGCGGGTGCATGCGGGCCAGGTTGCCGAGCTCCATGGCCAGCAGGGCCGGATTGCGCAGCGGCGCCGGGGTGATCCCGATGCCCACGCGCAGCCGCTCGGTGACGGCGAGCGCGGTGGCCGCCGACGAGATCGACCCGGTCCAGCCCAGGTCCTCCACCACCCATACGTCGTCCACCTCGGCCGCGTCCAGGTGGCGGCAGAAGGGGATGAGCGACTCCGGGGGAAGGTCGCGGTCGAACATCACGCCCAGGCGCATATCTCTCCTACAGGTAGCGGAAGTAGCCGGCGAAACCCTTGACCGCGGTGAGGGAGTCGATCCGTATCTCGGTGCCGGTCCTCAGTGCGTTGATCATTCTGCCCTGCCCGACATATATGCCCACGTGGTGGGTCTTCACCTTACGCTTGCCGATCTTGCCGTAGAAGACCAGGTCGCCCGGCCGCGCCTTCGCGGCGGGTATCTCGGTGAGCCGCCTGACGTGGTCGTCGGTGTTGCCCGGTCCCAGGACGTCGCGGCCGTAGGCCAGGCGGTAGACCCACCTGGCCAGTCCGGAGCAGTCGAGCCCGCGGGTCCTGGTGGCCGGGCAGGGGAGGATTGCGCCGCTGTAGCCCTGGCAGGTGCCGAGGGAGGGGCCGGGGACGTCGTCGTGGCCGCCGCCCCACGAGTACGGGATCTCCCCGCCCGTCCAGCCGGGCTGCCCCTGCCCGGCCTCGATCGCGTACGCGATGGCCGTCACCCGGTTCAGGGTGACGGGCAGGAGCGGTATCGAGCCGCTGGCGACCACGAGGGTTCCCGCGAGCACGGCCACCGCGGCCGACCTGCGGCGACGTTTGGAGATCTCCGGATGCCGCCCTCCATCCCGGGAGATCCCGGTCACATCCACTCACCTCGATCTATCGCCGTAAGTCAGGATCATTCTGCCTAATGTGCCGCGATTCCGCGCTGTCCGTCCGCCGCCGCCGTAACTCAGTCGCAGTCGTCGATCTTGAATTTCTTTCCGGGTTTCGGTGATTTCTTCACCGCCCGGGGAGCCTGCGGACCCTTGGTGGCGGTGGCCTGGTACGGCGTCACGGCCGCCGTGCCGGCGGAGGCGGCGCACGCCCGGCCGTCGCCCGCGCCACAGGCGACGGCGGAGGAAAGGACGACGAGGACGATGCCTGTGACGCCGGAAATAGTGCGAAACACGGTTTTCTCCTGACAGAGCATTCTCTTGCCGCTCATAAATATCCAGAACGGCTTGCAATGCACTGACGGCTCGCTTGAGCGCGTCATAGGCCAGGGAAGTCGCGACACGCCCTTTATTACGCATCGTGACCAATCTGCCCTAGGCTGCAGCCGTGATGTTACTTTCGGTGACGTAATCAACCCAGTCGGTCATCTATCCGGATGGAATGGGAGCGTTGGCGATGTCGAGAAAACGCATAGGACGGGTGGCGATGGCGGCGGGCACGCTCGTGGCCGGCATCGTCCTGTCGATGGGGGAGACGAGCTCGGCGGCCAAGGCCGCGCCGGGCGACACGGCTTCGGACACCACCGAAGCGCGCGTCGTGGTGACCGGGGCGATCACGCTGACGGACCTCACCCCGTCGTTCACGCTCACCGGCAGGCCCAGGCAGACCGTCGACACCGCCGACCCGGTGAGCTTCACCGTGACGACGAACAACTTCGCGGGCTACACCGTGACGGTCTTCCCGGCAACCGGTGAGCTCCTCGGCACCGCCGGCAACCCCGAGACCATCCCCGTCAGCTCGCTGCTGGTGGAGCAGATCCCCGGTGGGCCGTTCGTCCCGCTGGCCCTGGGCGACCCGGTCGAGGTGTTCCGCAAGACCGCGCCGTCGGCCGCGGACGGCGATGACTTCAGCCATAACTACCGGATCACGATCCCGTTCGTGCGTCCCGACACCTACACCGGAACGATCAACTACGTGGCCACCACCCTGTAGGCGAGCCCCGGGGGAGCTGCGGGAAGAGACCCTTACGCGGAGAGCGGCACTGTGGGGAACAGCACTGTGGAGAGCCGAAGGTGACCCTGTGGCCGGGGCGCGGGAGCGTCGCCGTTCTCATCGGCGTGTGCCTGCTGTGGATGGCGGGTCCGGCCGGCGCGGGATCGGCCCGTCCCGCGCCCGAAGCGGACTTCTCGCTGACGGTGAGCCCGACCCGGCTCGCCGTCCATCCCGGCGACATCGGCGAGAAGCAGGTGTTCCAGGTCGTCAACCAAGGGCGGCAGCCGCTCGACGTCGAGGTCCGCAAGGCCGACTTCAAGCCGAACCTGGACGGCACGCTGCTCTTCCAGCCCAAGGCCCCCTACTCCGCCAGCAACTGGGTCACCGTCACCCCTGACCGTTTCCGCCTGGCGGCGGGCAGGACCAGGCAGGTGTCCGTCCGGATCAACGTGCCGCCCGATCCGGAACCGGGTGATCACCAGCTTGCCCTGGTCTTCCTGGTGCCCGCCGGGACCGACGAGGGCAACATCCGGATCAACCGGGGGATCGGCGCTCCCGTCTACATCGCCGTTCCCGGGCCCATCGACGACTCCGCGGAGGTCATGGGCCTGCGTGCCCCGAGTTTCGCGCTCGGCGGGCCCCTGACCTTCACCACGACGGTGCGCGACACCGGAACCGTGCATCGCGACTTCCGCGGCGACGACCGCCTGCGCCTGCGGGTGAACGGGGAGAGCGTCCCGTTCCCCGACTTCACCGTGAGCCGGGGCTCCACCCGCGAGATCGCCACCACCTTCGATCCGCCGCTGATGTGCCTGTGCGGCGCCACCGTGGCCATTCCCGGTCCCGGCGGGACGTCGACGACCGCGACGGCGACCGTCCTGGTCTTCCCGCTCCACTGGCTGGGGGCCGCGATCCTGATGGCCGGAGCCCTGATCCTCCTGGTGGCGTTCGCGCGCCGGCGCTACCGGGCCCAGGTGGCCGCCGCGGCCCGCGCCATGAGCGGGATCGACGGGGACGGGGACGGCAGGCAACCGCTCTGAGCCGAGGCGAGGCCGCCACCGGCCTGGTGAGCCGGCCCCCGCCCTCGTCGGCCCTGCCCTCATCGGCCCTGCCCTCGACGGGTGCCTCGGTGTCGGCCCCCTCCGCGGTGGCGCCGGCGTCTGCCCGCGCAGCCGCGTTCTCCGCGCCCGCCACATCGGTAGGCTCCACGGGACGCGCGCCCTCCCGGGCCGCCGGGGGGGCGGGCGAGACCGGCGCAGGCGCGGGAAGGAGTGGGGTGGTGGAGCAGGAGGACAGCCCCGCGACACCGGGAGCGGCCGCCACCGACGCGGGGAGACGGTCTCGCGGCACCGGCCGGTGGCGCCGGGGCGGGGACGGGCGAGGCCGGACGCCCTGGACGCGCGGGCGGATCCTCGCGGCGCTTGCCGTACCGGCCGCCGGGCTGCCGGTGTTCCACTCCGTGGTCCCCAACGGCGTGGGCAATCTCGGGAGCCTGCTGGAGACCTTCCTGCCCTGGACCGGCCTGGCCGTTCCCGTGCTGTTCTGCCTGGCGCTGCTCCGCCGCTCGGCCACCGCCGCGGTGGCCGTGGTGCTGCCCGCAGTGGTCTGGGCCGTCCTCTTCGGCGGGCGGCTGCTGCCCGCCGGCCGGGGAGCGGCATACGACCTGACGGCGCTGCAGCACAACGTCGGCGACGACAACCCCGACCCCGCGGGGACCGCACAGGCCCTGGCCCGGACCGGAGCCGACCTCATCGCCCTTGAGGAGCTGACGCCCGGCGCGCTGCCCGTCTACGGAGCCGCCTTCGCGGCCGGCCATCCCCACCGTGCCGTCGTGGGCACCGTCGGGCTCTGGTCCAGGTATCCCCTGGTGGACTCCGGGCCGGTGGACATCAGGCCGGAGGGCATCGGAGCCGAGTGGAGCCGCGGGCTGCGTTCCACCGTGCGGGCGCCGCACGGCGACATGGCCGTGTACGTCGCCCACCTCCCCTCGGTCCGCATCCGGCCGCGGGACGGCTTCGGCTCCGGCCCGAGGGACGAGAGCGCCGTCGCGCTGGGCGCGGCCATCGCCGCGGAGAGGCTGGAGACGGTCATCCTGCTGGGCGACCTCAACGGCACCCTCGACGACCGCGGCCTGGCCCCGGTCACCTCCCGGATGACCCCGGCGGTGGCAGGGGCCGGCTTCAGCTGGCCCGCCGCCTTCCCCGTCGCCCGGATCGACCACATCATGGCCCGCGCGGCGACCCCCGTCACGACCTGGACACTGCCCGCCACCGGCAGCGACCACCTGCCGATCGCGGCCCGCATCAAGCTCCGAGGTCCCTGAGAGCCCGCCGCTCGTCCATCCCACGCCGCCCGCCGTCCGCCGCCTGTCCGTCCCACGCCGCCGGCCGTCGCCGAACCCACCTTGCCTCCTGAGCCGCACCGAGTCTCGCACGCCCCCTTGAGAGATACTCCCCCCGGGTCTACCAGCACTGCTGGCGTAGCGTCTGATGATCATGGTTTACTTCCTGAGTTTTTACGCTTGATCATGAAATCTCAGGAGATGTCATGCGGGTCCCCCTCCCCTTGAGCGCGCTGGCCACCGGCGCGCTCATGTTCCCTTTGATAGCTGCCATGCCCATGACCAGGGCCGTCGCCGACCCGGTCCCCCTGGTCGAGGTGATCACCACCGACCCCGGCGCAGGCGCCACCCCGCCCGACTACAAGCTCGCCTACGCCCTGCGTGAGGCCGAGGCCAAGGCCTTGGCCAAGCCCGAGGTGTACGGCAAGCCGTACGTGAAGTGGGACACCCTGTACGTCCCGGTCGTCAGCGCGAGCGCGCAAGCCGAGGCGACCGAGCCGATCGCGTTGCCGCCGGACCTGTCGCCTCCGGACGACGGCACCGACGACACCTCGTCGGCGCCGTCGGACACCAAGGATGAGACCGCCCCCGCCGCGCCGAGCGCTCTGCGCGCCACCGAGAGCGCGGCGCCGGTCCCGCCGAAGGACGAGAAGCAGCGGCTCTCCGCCGCCACGGCCGCGGCGGGCAACCCGTACATCATCACGCCCAAGACTCCGCTGGTGAAGTACAGCTTGGCCCGTCTGGAGGCGATCAGGGACGAGGTGATGGAGCTCACCCCGGACGTGCTGCCCGGTGTCGACCAGGTGCTGAGCTCGTGGGTCGTCGCCGACCGCGACCAGGTCGTGCTGGAGTCGGCTGTCCCGAGCGACGCCCTGCGCGCCGCGCTCGCCAGCCGGTACGGCGCCGACGCCGTCGCGATCCTGCAGGTCGCCGACCCGGGTCCGTCGGGCGTCGACAGCCGTGACCACGATTCGCCCTCGGGTGGTTTCTGGGGTGGCGCCTGGATCAGGACGAACGTCACCACCAAGTGCACCGACGCCTTCTCCTGGCGGGTCGGCAGCGCCTCGTACATGGTCACCGCCGGCCACTGCACCACGGCGGGCGGCTGGGCGGCCACGCAGGTGACGAGCATCGGCTACGTGTCCAACGACACGTGGGCCAACAACAGCGGCAGTGTCCGGGTCAACGGCGTGTACCGGGGCGACGGCTCCCTGATCAAGCTGGACGCGGGCAAGTCCTCGGCGGCGACCATTTACGTCGGCGGCGTGTACTCCACCGTCGCCCGCCCGGTCGGGGCCATGTGGTCGCGCCGCGCGGCCGTCGGCGACCGTTACTGCACGGGCGGCGCCACCACCGGCGAGCAGTGCGGCTGGACGGTCGCGTCGGTCGGGGTGACGCACCGCTACAGCGACGGCAGGACCATCCGCAACGCGGTCCGCGGTGTCAAGCAGGGGCAGTGCACGCGCCCCGGTGATTCCGGCGGGCCGGTGTACACCGTGACCTCGGCCGGCAAGGTCGTCGCCAAGGGCGTCCACAGTGGGACCCGGGGTGGCGGCAGCGACGGCTGGGGCGGGGCGCTGGATCCGTGCCACGAGTACTTCACCGACATCTGGGACGCGTACTACGCCTTCCCCGGTCAGCTCGCCACGCGCTGACCCTTCGGCGCCGTGCGGCGGGTGAGTTCGGATCCCGATCGGATCACCGAGATCGTCGCCGCGGCGTTCGTCCTGCTCCGGTTGGAGTACGGCCGTGCCATCTGGCCGTACTCACAGACCGTGATGACCGCTTACCGATAAAGGCTCACTGCGTGGAGCAGACGGCGAGTTGACGATTGCGGACGCGCTATCGACGGCCCTACCAGCAAAGAACGGCCCGGCATCGTTCACGATGCCGGGCCGTTCTGGTCCGGATGACATTGCTGAGCACCGACAAACAACGACAAGCTTTCCCAGCTCAGAACCCGAGGCCGGAAACCTCGCCGTCACACGTCGTAGTAGAGCTCGAACTCGTGCGGGTGGGGGCGCAGGCGGATCGGGTCGATCTCGTTCTCGCGCTTGTAGGCGATCCAGGTCTCGATCAGGTCCGGCGTGAACACGCCGCCCTCCAGCAGGTATTCGTGGTCGGCCTCAAGGGCGGCGAGCACGTCCGACAGGGAGCCGGGGACCTGCGGGATGTTGCGGGCCTCCTCCGGGGGAAGCTCGTAGAGGTCCTTGTCGACCGGCTCGACCGGCTCGATCTTGTTACGGATGCCGTCGATGCCCGCCATGAGCTGCGCGGCGAAGGCGAAGTACGGGTTGCAGGACGGGTCCGGCACGCGGAACTCGATGCGCTTGGCCTTCGGGTTGGAGCCCGTGATCGGGATGCGGATGCACGCCGAGCGGTTGCGCTGGGAGTAGACCAGGTTGACCGGGGCCTCGTAGCCGGGGACCAGGCGGTGGTAGGAGTTCACCGTCGGGTTGGTGAAGGCCAGCAGCGACGGGGCGTGCTTGAGCAGGCCGCCGATGTAGTAGCGGGCGGTGTCGGACAGGCCCGCGTAGCCGACCTCGTCGTAGAAGAGGGGCTCGCCGTCCTTCCAGAGCGACTGGTGGCAGTGCATGCCGGAGCCGTTGTCACCGAAGATCGGCTTGGGCATGAAGGTGACCGTGTGGCCGTGCGCCAGGGCCGTGCTCTTGACGATGTACTTGTACAGCATCAGGGTGTCGGCGGCCTTGAGCAGCGTGTTGAACCGGAAGTCGATCTCGGCCTGGCCGGCCGTGCCCACCTCGTGGTGCTGCATCTCCACATCGATGCCGGCCTCGATGAGCTTGCGGACCATCTCCGAGCGCAGGTCGGTGAAGTGGTCCATCGGCGGGACCGGGAAGTAGCCGCCCTTGAAGCGCGGCTTGTAACCCAGGTTGCCGCCCTCCTGGGCCTTGCCGCTGTTCCAGGCGCCCTCGATCGAGTCGATGTGGTAGTAGCTCGAATGCGCGTTGGTCTCGAACCGCACGTCGTCGAAGATGTAGAACTCGGCCTCGGGGCCGAAGAAGACCGTGTCGGCGATGCCGGTGCCCTTGAGATATTCCTCGGCCTTGCGGGCGACGTTGCGCGGGTCGCGGCTGTAGGCCTCGCCCGTCAGCGGGTCGTGCACGAAGAAGTTGATGTTGAGTGTCTTGTGCTGCCGGAAGGGGTCCAGCACGGCCGTGGAGGGGTCGGGCAGCAGGAGCATGTCCGACTCGTGGATGGCCTGGAAACCCCGGATCGACGAGCCGTCGAACATGAGGCCGTCAGTGAAGACGCTCGCTCCGAAGTTCTCCGTTGGGAACGTGAAATGGTGCGTCGTCCCCGGCAGGTCGGTGAACCTGACATCGACGAACTGCACCCCTTCGTCCTTGATGAACTTCAGGACGTCGTCGGCGGAGTTGAACACGCGAACCTCCCAAGGGGCACGGGCTATCAGTGCCGAACGTAGGCCTGTGCCGTTACCGCCCCGTGTCTCGTCTGTTTCACTCGTGTTAAGGGAAAGTCGCCTTCACGCTAGCCCCGCGTTCCGGCGGGACCGCGGGCGAAGGGCCGTCCTTTGCCCTACTTTCACGTCCGGGCCTGCGCGGGCCCATACCCGGGGCCGTCCGGATCTCACCTCCGGGCCTGCGTGGATCCCGTGTCCGGGGCCGTCCGGGTCTCACGTCCGCCCCATCCCCGATCTCACGCCGCAGGACGTCTCCGGTCTCACTTCGCAGGACATTTCCCGTCTCACGTCGCAGAACGCCCGGGTCTCACCGCCGGACCGTGACGGTCCTCATCCCCGGGACGCCCGCTCGCGATCCCCGGGACGCCCGCTCGCGGTTCGCGGACCGTCCGCCGATGCCACCCGTGCCGGGCCCGGAGAGCGCTCCGGAGGGACGTGCCCGATGAGGATGCCGCCGCGCATGACGTACGGCGTTCGCGTGACGCGGGCAACTGGCTCGGGCGGATGCGGGAGCGGCCCCCGGGGCGGATACCGTTTAGCCATGAGCAGCAGGCAGCAACCCCGATGGACCCAGACCTGGCTTGGTGGCGTCAGATCGGCCGGAGTCGACCTGGGCTATCCGGGAGAGCAGCTCGGACTGCCCCAGGAGGGCAGCGGCGCGGTGGCGGGGTTCGGCCGCAGGATCGGCGCCCTCGTCATCGACTGGCTGATCTGCACCTGGGCGATCGCGCAGGGACTCCTGGGGGTGAACCCGGCCGAGCAGGGCTGGATCCCGCTTGCGATCTTCGCGGCGGAATACATCCTGCTGGTGGGCAGCATGGGCATGACCTTCGGCATGCGGCTGCTCGGCATCCGGGTCGCCGCGCTCGGCGGCGGCCGTCCGGGCTTCGTGTCGGTGCTGGTGCGGACCCTGCTGCTGTGCATGGCCGTACCGGCGCTCATCTGGGACCGCGACCAGCGAGGCCTGCACGACCGGGCGGCGAACACCGTGGTCGTGCGCATGTGAGTCCGGCGGGCCGGTGAAGGGCTTCCGGGCCCGGAAGGGCGGGGAGTCCGCAGGCTCGCCGCCCCCGGCCGTCCCTACGGCCTGACGCAGGTGAAGATCGCGGTGCCAGGCAGGTGACGGCCGCGCAGCGGGCTCCAGCCGCCCCACTCGCGGTCGTGGCCGCCGGGCCACTCCGGCTCGACCAGCCCCGCCACGACCAGGCCCGACGAGACGACGTGCCCGATCCAGTCCGCCATCGTGCGGTGGTGCTCGACGTAGGACGGCCGCCCGTCGTCGCCGAGCTCGACGTACGGCGAGCGGTCGAAGTAGGACCGGTCGGCGGTCAGCCCGCGGGGGCCCGGGTCGTCGGGGAAGGCCCAGCGGATCGGGTGGCTGACCGAGAAGACCAGGCGGCCGCCGGGGCGCAGCACCCGGCGCGTCTCGGTGAGAACGGCCGCCGCGTCGGCCACGAACGGCAGCGCGCCGAAGGCCGAGCAGGCAAGGTCGAACGACTCGTCGGCGAAGGGCAGGACCTCGGCGTCGGCCTGGACCACCGGGAGCGGCGAGCCTCCGTCGAAGTCGATCCGGCGGGAGTGCTGGAGCTGGCGGAAGGACAGGTCGAAGGCCGCCACCCGGGCCCCCTGGTCGGCCAGCCACCGCCCGCACTGTCCCGCGCCGCAGCCGATCTCCAGGACGTCCTTGCCCGCGACCTCGCCCAGCAGGCGGGCGTCGGCCTCGTCCAGGCCCTCCGGGCACCAGACGAAACCCGAGTCGCGGAGGAACTCCCCGTGCTCGGCCTGGTATTCGTCCGCGGCGCCGTCCCACCAGCCGCGGTTGGCCCGCGAGGTGCCGGCCGCGTCCACCCGGCGCCGGTCGACTCCTGCGAGGTCCATCAGCGCATCTTCGGCCGGGGCATCTTCGCCCCGCGCGGCAGCGGGCCCTTGGGCATCGGCAGCGTCTGAGGAAGCGCCTTGAGGCGGTTGTTGATCTCGTAGACCGCGGGCTTCTTGAGGTTGCGGGGCAGCTTCATCAGGTGCCGCTGCAGCTTGGCGAGGGGGATCTGACCCTCGCCGTCGCCGGACTGGATGTCGTAGACCGGGACGTCGAGCGCGACCCGCTGGACGCGCTTCTTCTCGGCGACGAGCATCTTCTGCACGCGGCTGCCCGGTCCCTCGGAGACCAGGACGATGCCGGGATAGCCGACCACGCGGTGCACGATGTCCTGGTCGCGGTTGACGGCGACGGCCGGGGTAACCTCCCAGTTGCCGCGCATCCCCTGCAGGATCGCGGCGGCGGCGCCGACCTGGCCGTGCAGCATCGAATACTGCGACTTCTGCGCGATCTGGCCGAACACGACCAGCCCGACCGTGAGAGCCAGCATGATTCCGATGAACAGCAGATACCAGAACCAGCCCGTGACCAGGCCGATCACGATGCACAGCGCGAGCGTGCCAAGCGCCGACGCGTAGACGATCGGCATCCCCTTGGGGTTGGCCTCCTTGATGATCTTGGCGATCATGCGGAGCTGCTTGATGCGCCCCGGGCGCTCTGGGTCTTCGGGCTTCTTGGCCATGTTCTGAAGGATACAAATCCAGGGGTCAAGATATGAAAACGTGACCTGCCGCGCGCCGGTCGGCGGCGCCCGGCGGAGCGGTCCGGAGGGGCGCCGCCGGCGTCGGACGGGGCGGCGCGGGTCTCATACGGTCATGAACGGCGGCGGGTGGGGCGTGGTACGGAGGCCTCGTACGGTCATGAACGGCGGCGGGTGGGGCGTGGTACGGAGGCCTCGTACGGCCGGGCCGCCGCCGGTCAGACGCGGTGCGGCGGTCTCACAGCGTCACGGTCGCCGCCAGGCGCCGGTCGGCGACGCTGCGGCCCGCCTCGACGGTGTAGTCGCCGGAGACGGTCCGCCAGCCCTCCTCCGTCCAGATCTGGAAGGCGCGCTCGGGCAGGTGGACCGTGGTGACCACGGTCTGGCCGGGGCCGGCGTCGACGACGTCGAAGGCGGCCAGCCGGCGGGCGGGCCGGTCGGGGTCCCGGTTCACCGCGGCGAGGTAGAACTGGACGACCTCACGTCCGGCACGCCGGCCGGTGTTGGTCACGGCCACCGTCACAGTCGTGCCGGTGACGGCGATCGTGTCGTAGGACCAGGTCGTGTAGCCCAGCCCGTGGCCGAACCAGAACGCCGGCGCGCGGCCGGCGCGCTCCCAGGCGCGGTATCCGATGAAAAGGCCCTCGTCGTAGGCGACCTCCCCGCCGGCCGGGGTCACGTTCAGGACGGGCACGTCGGACTGGCGGACCGGCCAGGTGGTGGGCAGCCGGCCGCCGGGCTCGGCGTCGCCGAACAGCACGTCGGCCAGCGCGTCACCGGCCTCCTGGCCCGGGAACCAGGTCAGCAGGACCGCGGCGACCTGCTCCAGCCACGGCATCTCCACCGGTGATCCGGCGTTGACCACCACGACCGTGCGCGGGTTGACTCCGGCGACCCTGGCGATCAGCTCGTCCTGGCGGCCGGGCAGGGCCAGGCCGATGCGGTCGAAGCCCTCGCTCTCCACTTCCGGGGTGGTCGAGGCGACCACGACCGCCACGTCGGCGCCCGCGGCGACGCCCACCGCCTCGGCGATGAGCGCGTCGTCGCCGGGGGAGGGGTCGGCGTGGCCCAGGGTGAACGACACGAAGGCCATGCCGCCGAACGCTCCCGCGGGGTGCCTGACGCTCAGCTCGACGGGAGTGCCCGTGGCGAGCGTGGCGGTGATCCGGCGCTCCGGAGGGGAGAGGAACGCCGCGGCCGGGTCGCCGCCCTCGGCCGTGATCGTCCCGTCGAAGACGGTGTCCCCGTCGATTTTCACGGTGAACGCGCCGACGCCGGCGATCGAGAACTCGTGCGGGCCGCTCGCCCCGGGGGTGTAGACGGTGCGGATCTCGACGGCGGCCAGGCGGGCGGGGTCCACGTCCGGGGGGAGCGACCCGACCCAGCGGGCCTCTGTGCCGGCCAGCGGGTGCTCGGCCAGGGTCTCGCCCGTGGCGTCCAGGAAGAGGGCGCGGGCGGGGGTGGCCAGGGGTGCGAGCCGTACCCGGGGGTCGGTGCCGATCGCGTGGCGGACCTCGACGTCCCCGCGCCCGCGCAGGCCCTCCAGGGGCGAGACGACCCGGGCGGGGAACACCTGGGCGCTGCCCCCGCCCATGACCCGGGCCTCACCGGCCGCCGACCCGATCAGCGCCACACTCCGGACAGCGCCGAGAGGCAGCAGGCCGCCCTCGTTGCGCAGCAACGTGAACGACCGGGCGGCCACCTGGCGGGCGAGCGCCGTACCGTCGATCTCCGTGCCGCCGGCGGCCGGGACGGAACCGGCGGTGGGAGAGGGGGCAGCCGGGGCGGGGCCGGGGCCGGGGGAGTCCTCCAGGGCGCCGACGCGCCGGGCGAGGCGGAGGACGCGGCGGACCTGGTCGTCGACGACCTCCTCGGCGACCCGGCCCTCGCGGACCGCCGCCTCCAGCTTCTCGCCCCAGGGGCCGGACGGCCCCGGCATGGCGACGTCGAGCCCGCCCCCGGCCGTCGCCGCCGTCGAGCGGGCGGCGGTCCAGTCGGAGACGACGCAGCCGTCGAAGCCCCACTCGTCCTTCAGCAGGTCCCGCTGGAGTGCCCGGTGCTCGGTCATCGTGGTCCCGTTGACCGAGTTGTAGGCGGCCATCATGCCCCAGGCGCCGGCCTGGACGACCCGCTCGAACGGCGCTAGGTAGACCTCGCGGAGCGCCTTCTCGCCGACCCTCACGTTCACCGTGAACCGGTCGGTCTCGAAGTCGTTGGCCACGAAGTGCTTGGGAGTGGTGCCCACCCCGCCCTCCTGGACCCCCTCCACGTAGGCGGCGCCGAGCTCGCCGGTCAGATACGGGTCCTCGGAGAAGCACTCGAAGTGCCGGCCGCCGAGCGGGCTGCGGTGCAGGTTGAGGGTCGGGGCGAGCAGCACGTGCACGCCCTTGCGGCGCGCCTCCTGGGCGAGCAGCCGCCCGGCCTGGCGGACCAGCGCCACGTCCCAGGTCGCGGCCAGCGCGGTGGGACTGGGCAGCGCGATCGAGGGATCGGCGGAGGACCACTGCTCCCCGCGTACGCCGATCGGGCCGTCGCTCATCACCAGCCGCCTGAGCCCGATCTCGGGGAGGGCGGGCAGCGACCACATGTCCGCGCCGGTCAGCAGGCGCACCTTGGCGCTCAGGTCAAGTCGCCCGATCAGGCTCTCGATGTCCACCGGGACAGTCTCACCCAAAAAACCGAGTGACCAGTAGGTATGTTTATCATAAAGTTATAAAATCCGCCGTAGCCCCGGTCGCGAGGCCCGCTCCGCAAGGTGCGTCTCCGAGCTCGTCTTCAACCTCTGATCTTCACATTCACCCTGGCCGGCGCTGATGGTGATCTGTCGCGCACGGTCGAGGACCGGCGGCGAGACTCGGCATGGCCGGCACCCCGCATCCGGCTTTGATCGGTGCCGTCAGGACGGCTAGCCTGATCGCCGTGCTGCCGGAAGGCGGGGCCGAGGCGATCGCGTCACGCGGGAAGAGCCCCGACCGCGACGAGCTGCTCGACCACGCCGCCATGGAGTTTGGGACCGACTGACGATGAGCGCAGAAGAGGATTTCAAGCAGGTCGGCGCCGAGCTGGCCGACCTGGGTGTACGGATCTCCAGGATGATGGGGAGTCCCGCGCTCAAAGATCAGGAGGGGAAGGTGTTCGCGAGCCTGCAGCGCGACGGCGCGATGGTGTTCCGGCTGGTCAGGGATACTCCCGAGCATGCGGCCGCGCTCAAGCTGCCCGGGGCGTCTCTGTTCGACCCCTCGGGGCGGGGCAGGGAGATAAAGGACTGGGTGGTCGTGCCCAACTCCTCGGCCGAGGAATGGACGGATCTGGCCGAGGTCGCCCTCAGCCGCCCACGCTGATCAGTAGGCCGCTCGGGACGGCGGATCTTCGGGATGGTGCAGCCGAGGGTCTGCTCGAACAGCCGGAAGGCATGTTCCCGATCGAATCCGCGCGGGAATGCCTGCCGGAGCCGGTCGGCGTCGGCCACCCGGGCGTCGGTGCCCGGCCACCACAGCCGGACCGGCTTCGGAGGCCGGCGGCGGCCAGGTGCGGGGCGAGGGTCTCCTCGGCGGGCCGGACGGGCTGGGTGTCAGGGGGCGCTGGAGCGCTGGAGCGCGGCGGCCGTGCCGTCGATCAGGGTGCGGAGGCCGTGGTCGAAGGCTTCGTCCCCGAGCGAGCTGCCGCCTTCGCGGATCGCCAGGAGCAAGGTGGCGTCAGTTCCGCGCTCCAGCAGGGCGGCCACCGCCGAGAGCCGCTGTGACGGCTCGTCCGCGCTCTCTGGCCGCTCGGCCTGCTCCCGGAGGACGAAGCCGTTGATGTAGCTGGTGCAGCTCCCGATCGTGCGCAGCGCAAGTATCGGAGTGAACCCGCAGCCGACCAGCGCGGTGAGCTCCTCGTCGAACAGCCGGATCGTCGCCGGGCTCAGCCCGGCCGCGTTGGCGACCAGGCGGGCACCGTCGCGGTGCGCGAGCAGCGAGGCCCGGTAGGCGTGAGCTCGGCGGGTGAGCCAGTCCTGCCAGCTCTGGCCTTCGCGGGGCGGGCCCATTCCGGCGGCCAGGATGATCGTGTCGGCCATGGCGTCGAGCAGTTCCTGCTTGGTGCGGATGTGCCAGTAGAGCGCCGGGGACTTCACACCCAGCTCGGTGGCGAGCCTGCGCACGGTCAGTCCGTCGAGGCCGACCTGGTCGACCAGGCGAAGCGCTGTTTCGATCAGGGTGTGCCTGCTGAGTGCCGGGCGCTTGGTCTCACTCATCGATTGACAGCTTAGCAGTGCTAAGGAAACATGATGGCCTTAGCAGTGCTAAGGAGGCGGAGGATGCGGCTGACCAGATCCTTACTGGCATGCGGCGCTGTGGCCGGCCCGCTGTTCATCGTTCTGGTTCTGATCCAGGACTACACGCGTCCCGGCTTCGACCCCAGACGGCAGCCGCTCAGCCTGCTGAGCTTGGGCGACCTCGGCTGGATTCAGATCGCCAACTTCGTGGTCACCGGGCTGCTGTACGTCGCGTTCGCAGTGGGGATGCGGCGCGTGCTGCATCCCGGCCGCGGTGGAACGTGGGGGCCACTGCTGATGGGCGCTTTCGGAACCGGTCTGGTCATCGCGGGGCTCTTCCGCACCGCCCCTGGGTGGGGCTATCCGCAGGGAGCGCCGGCCGGCGTGCCCACCGACGCCGGCGTGAGCTACGTGTTGCACGGCGCCGGCTTCTCTGTGGTGCTGGTCTCGCTGATCGCGGCCTGCTCCGTGTTCACCCGGCGGTTCGCCGCGCTGGGCGAACGGCGATGGGCGGCCTCGTGTGCGGTCACCGGGGTGGCCCTGCCGACGATCTACGCGCTGTCGGGCGTGCTGTCGGAGCGCGGTGAGAACTCACAACCCCTGAGCCTCCTGCTCCGCCTCGTGGCCTTGGTGGGCTGGGGGTGGGCTTCGCTCCTGGCGGTACGGCTACGCCGGGAAATCGCGGCCGCATCGGACCGGGCGGGCGGGGCGACCGGCCTGTCATCGAACGCGCGCTGAACCCCGGGCCCCGGGACGGCAACTGCTCCGCCCGCAACGGGCGTCGGGCCTTCCGGTGCGGCATGGCTCTTCGACACCGTCGCTGTCACCGGAAGGTCACTGTACGTCGAGGGCGCTTCGCCGCATTTCCGCACCCGATCCAGGCGCACCGGCGACCGGTTCGCTCACGGGCACTGCGAGGCGGGACGCGTCTTACTACGAGGCGGGACGCGCCTTGCGGAAAACGGAAGGGCCCCGCGCGGGAGGCGCGGGGCCCGATGCCGGAACGGGGAGGTCAGGCGTGCTGACGCGCCTCGATGGCCTGCTTGTAGAGACGTCCCGCCCGGTAGGAGGAACGGACCAGCGGGCCGGACAGGACTCCGGCGAAACCGATGGCCTCGGCCTCCTTCTGGAGCTCCACGAACTCCTCGGGCTTCACCCAGCGGTCCACCGGGTGGTGGCGCGGGGTGGGACGGAGATACTGGGTCACCGTCAGCAGGTCACAGCCGGCCTCGTGGAGGTCGCGCATGGCCTGGACGACCTCCTCGCGATCCTCGCCCATGCCGAGGATCAGGTTGGACTTGGTCACCAGACCGGCCTCGCGGGCCTTGGTGATCACTCCCAGGGACCGCTCGTAACGGAACCCGGGGCGGATGCGCTTGAAGATCCGCGGCACGGTCTCGACGTTGTGCGCGAACACCTCGGGAGCGGCGGAGAAGACCTCCTCGAGCTGGCCCTGGTCCCCGTTGAAGTCGGGCACCAGCAGCTCGACGCCGCAGCCGGGCAGCAGCGCGTGGATCTGCCTGGCGGTCTCGGCGTACAGCCAGGCACCGCCGTCCGGCAGGTCGTCACGGGCGACCCCGGTCACGGTCGCGTAGTTGAGGCCCATCTGCCGGACCGACTCGGCCACCCGCCGGGGCTCGTCGGTGTCGTACTCCTTGGGCTTGCCGGTGTCGATCTGGCAGAAGTCACATCGCCTGGTGCACTGGTCGCCGCCGATGAGGAAGGTGGCCTCGCGGTCCTCCCAGCACTCCGAGATGTTGGGACATCCGGCTTCCTGGCAGACGGTGTGCAGACCTTCGCGTTTGACCAGCGCCCGCAGCTCGGTGTGGTTGGGACCGGTCCTGAACTTGGTCTTGATCCACTCGGGCTTCTTCTCGATGGGGGTCTCGGCGTTGCGGACCTCCAGGCGGAGGAGCTTTCGGCCTTCCGGAGCAACGGTCATGCGACCTCCTTCGTCGGTCGCGGGACCGAGGGGCTTCGTCTATTCGCTCGCTCGCTACGCTCGCTCACCGCCCCAGCTTATGTCCCGCCGGAGAATGACCACACATGCGGGGGGTGGTGGTGCAGAACCACACATGTGGGGCGTTCGTTCGGGTCCGCGCCCGCGTCGAAAAGAGGTCCCGTCGCCGGCCGGGCCGGCATGGCCGTACCGGCGCGGTGCCCCCGTGGCACCGACGCCGTACGGCGTGCCGTCCCGGCCGCCCGCGCGGGGGCTCAGCGCCGGAAGAGCTCCTCCTCGGGGAGCTCGAAGGCCCGTGCGCCGAGCGCCTCGGCCAGATGCTTCTCGGCGTACGGCATGACCTCGTCGACCACGATCCTGCGGCCGGTCTCGGCCGACAGCGAGGAGACCCCGGCGTCGCTGATCCCGCACGGGACGATCCGGTTGTACCAGCTCGGGTCGTTGGAGCAGTTGAGCGCGAACCCGTGCATGGTGACACCCCCCGCGACCCTGATCCCGATCGCGCCGACCTTCCGGTCGGGCAGGCCGTGCGAGGGGTCCCCGGCCACCCAGACGCCGCTGCGCCCCTCCACCCGGCCGGCCTGTACTCCGAAGTCGGCGCAGATGTGGATGAGCGTCTCCTCCAGGAGCCGGACGTAGGAGATCACATCCAGCGGCTCACCGAGCCTGACGATCGGATAGCCCACGAGCTGGCCGGGACCGTGCCAGGTGATCCGGCCGCCCCGGTCCACGTCGATGACCGGGGTGCCGTCGGAGGGCCGTTCGTTCGGGGCGGTGCGTTTGCCGGCCGTGTAGACCGGCGCGTGTTCGAGCATCAGGCAGGTGTCGGGAATCTCGCCGGCCACCCGGCGGGCATGGATCCGCCGCTGAAGATCCCATGCCTGCTCGTAGGGGAAGTCAACGCCAAGACGGACTATCGCCAGGTCACTCACGTATCAAGAGTAGTTGACCCGTTCGTGGTCATGACGTGAGAAGGCGAGGCTCGATGCGGAACTCCTTCACCCCGCCGGTCCCGTCGTGCTCGACCCGGTAGGCGTAGCCCTTGGGATCCACGGTGACGGCCTGGATGAACTCGGTGCCCACGTAGTGGAGCGCGACACCCTCGTCGGCGGCGTAACCGCCGGGCAGCTCGCCCGAGGCCACCGACTCGTGCAGCAGCGTGCGGCGCTGCGGGTCGGAGTTGTAGTGGACGCCACACGAGTAGGGCAGCAGCCCCAGGCCGTCGGCCCACGTCCGCAGCGTCGGCCCGAAGGAGTCGGTGTTGCCGCCCACGTGCCAGCACAGCGCCCCCGCGCTCTGCCCGGACAGCACCACGCCCGCCCGCCATGCCTCCTCGAACGCCTCGTCCAGGCCGTGCAGCCGCCACAGCGCCGCCAGGTTGGCGACGCTGCCGCCGCTGACGTAGATGACGTCCTGGCTCAGGATCCACTCACGCGGATCCTCGACGTTGGGCATCGGGAACACGGTCAGATGGCTGATCTCGACGTCCCAGTCGCGGAACGCGCCGTACATCTTCAGCAGCCAGTCGGAGTCGTCTCCCGTGGCGGTGGCCAGCAGGCCCAGCTTGGGCCGGTCCTGGCCGGTCAGGTCAAGGGCGTACCGCAGCAGCGCGCTCGCCTCTATGAATCCGTGGCGCTCGGACGCACGGAAGGAGCCGCCCCCGATGGCGAGGATGTGAGACTGCCCGGACCTGCCCATACGTCATCTCTCCAATGGCTTCGGCGTAAACAGGGACCCTAGAGTACGGCGGCGAGTGCCTCGTTGAGACCCATATGCCGGAACGCGTGACCGGCCTCGAGCAGGCGTCGCGGAACCACCCGCTGCCCCGTCAGCACCCCCTCCTCCGCGAACCCCCCGATGGCCGTACGCAGCACGAATCCGGGTACGGCGAGCGGCATCGTGGGCCGGTGCACGGCCTCGCCGAGCACCCTGGTGAACTCCGCGTTGGTGACCGGCCCCGGCGCGGTCAGGTTCACCGGCCCGGAGATCTCCGGATCTTTCAGGACGCGCTGTACGGCACGCACCCAGTCGTCGATCGAGATCCACGACCAGTACTGCTCTCCCGACCCCAGGGGCGCCCCCAGGCCCAGCTTGAAGACCGGCAGGATCCTGGGCAGCATGCCGCCGTCACGGCTCAGCACCAGGCCGGTGCGGAGCCGGGCCACCCGGATGCCCGCCTCCTCGGCGGGCGCCGTCTCGGCCTCCCAGGGCACCACCACGTCCTGCGCCAGGAACCCGGAGCCCGGCGGCGACGTCTCGTCCACCTCGCGGTCACCGGTGTCGCCGTAGAAGCCGATCGCCGAGCCGGACAGCAGCGCCGGCGGCCCGGCGGACAGCTCCGTCAGCGCCTTCACCAGCGTCCTGGTCCCCTCGACCCGGCTGCGGACCACCTCGCGCTTGAAGTCGTCGCTCCAGCGCCGGTCGCCGATCCCCGCTCCGGCGAGATGGACCACGGCCTCGGCGCCCTCCAGGGCCGCCGGGTCGATAAGCCCCTTTGCCGGGTTCCAGAACGACTCGTCCGCGCCTTGCGGCGCCCGCCGTACCAACCGGACCACCCGGACGCCGTCGGCCCGCAGAGCCTTGACCAGAGCCGATCCCAGCAGGCCCGAGGACCCGGTCACGATGATCGCCATGTCGTCCAATCTAGTCGACCTCCCCTAGGGACTTCGGGAGCACGGCGGTCACCGGATTCGCCGCGGGGGAAAAGACCCGCGGGACGAGCCGGGCCGGCCCGCGGAGTGCGGACCGGCCCGGTGGGACGAGAGCGGGACTAGGCGTTGAGGCCCAGCTGGTTCTCGAAGCGGCCCTCCTCGAGACGACGCTTGATCGTCGTCAGGAAGCGGGCGGCGTCGGCGCCGTCGACCAGGCGGTGGTCGTAGCTGAGCGCGAGGTACACCATCGAGCGGACGGCGATGACCTCACCCTCGGCGGTGTCCAGGACCACCGGGCGCTTGACGACCGCGCCGGTGCCCAGCATGCCGACCTGCGGCTGGTTGAGGATCGGCGTGTCGAACAGCGCGCCGCGGCTGCCGGTGTTGGTCAGCGTGAACGTGCCGCCGCCGAGCTCGTCCGGGCTCACCTTGTTGGTGCGGGTGCGCTCGGCCAGGTCGGCGATCTTGCGGGCCAGGCCGGCGATGTTGAGGTCGCCCGCGTCCTTGATCACCGGGACGAGCAGGCCGCGCTCGGTGTCCGTCGCGAAGCCGAGGTGCTCGGCGTCGAAGTAGGTGACCTCGTTGGTCTCGCTGTTGATCGTGGCGTTCAGCTTCGGGTGCTGCTTGAGCGCCTCGATCGCGGCCAGGGCGAAGAACGGCATGAACGAGAGCTTGACGCCCTCGCGCCGCTGGAACTCGGCCTTCGCCCGGTCGCGCAGCTGCGCGATCTTGGTGACGTCGACCTCGACCACCGAGGTGAGCTGAGCCGAGACCTGCAGCGACTCGACCATGCGCTTGGCGATGGTCTGACGCAGGCGCGACATCTTCTCGGTACGGCCACGCAGCGTGGTGTCCACCGCGATCGGCTCGGGGGCCTGGGCGGGGGCGGCCGCCTGGGCCGGAGCCTGCGGGGCGGCGGCCTGCGGGGCCGGAGCCTGGGCGGCGGCCTGCTCGCGCTGGTTGCGGGCGGCCTCCAGCACGTCCTGCTTGCGGATGCGGCCACCGACGCCGGTGCCGTTCAGCGCGTCCAGGTCGACGTTGTGCTCGCCGGCGAGCTTGCGGACCAGCGGGGTGACGTACGGGCTGTCACCGGAGACCGGTGCCGGAGCGGCCTGAGGCGCCGGAGCCTGCTGGGCCTGCGGCGCCGGAGCCTGCGGGGCCGGAGCCTGCGGGGCCGCCGGGGCCGGAGCGGCCTGCGGTGCCGGCTCGGGGGCCGGAGCGGCGGCCTGCGGGGCGGGCTGCGGGATCGAGGAGATCGGCTGGGCCGGCTCGGGCTCGGGCTCGGGAGCGGCCTCCTGGGCCGGAGCGGCGCCCGCGGAGCCGTTCTCGTCGATGACGGCCAGCTCGGCGCCGACCTCGACGGTCTCGTCCTCGGCGACGACGATCTTGGTGAGAATGCCCGCCGTCGGCGAGGGGATCTCGGTGTCGACCTTGTCGGTGGAGACTTCGAGGAGCGGCTCGTCGGCCTCGACGCGCTCGCCCTCCTTCTTCAGCCAACGGGTGACGGTGCCCTCGGTGACGCTCTCGCCGAGCTGGGGCATCTGTACGGACTTCGGCATTGGGTGTCTTCTCTCGTGTTCCGAGTGAGGGCTTGTTATTAGTTGTGGACGTGCAGCGGCTTGCCGGCCAGGGCCAGCATCGCCTCGCCGACGGCTTCGGACTGGGTCGGGTGCGCGTGGATCAGCTGGGCGACCTCGGAGGGCAGCGCCTCCCAGTTGTAGATCAGCTGACCCTCGGTCACGAGCTCGCCGATGCGGCGGCCGACCATGTGCACACCGAGCACCGGGCCGTCCTTCTCGGTGACGATCTTGACCGCGCCCTGCGTCTGAAGGATCTGGCTCTTGGGGTTGCCGGCGAGGTCGTAGGTGAACTCGACGACCTCGTGACCACGCTCGCGGGCCTGGGCGGAGGTGATGCCCACCGACGCGACCTCGGGGTCGGAGTAGGTGATCCGCGGCACGCCGTCGTAGTCGATCGGCACCGGGTTCAGGCCGGCGATGTGCTCGGCCACCAGGATGCCCTCGGCGAAGCCCGCGTGGGCGAGCTGCAGGGTCGGGATCAGGTCGCCGACCGCGTACACGCCCGGCACGCTGGTCTGGCAGAACTCGTCGACGGTGACGGTGCCGCGCTCGATCGCGATGCCCGCCTCCTCGAAGCCCATGCCGGAGGAGACGGCGCCACGGCCGACGGCGACGAGCAGCAGCTCGGCGTCGAGGGTCTTGCCGTTGGCGAGCGTGACGATCACGCCCGTGTCGGTGGACTTGACGCCCTCGAAGAAGACGCCCAGCTCCTGCTTGATGCCGCGGCGGCGGAAGGCGCGCTCCAGCAGCTTGGAGCTCGACTCCTCCTCCAGCGGGAGCAGGTGCGGCAGCGCCTCGACGATCGTCACCTCGGCGCCGAAGGAGCGCCACACGCTGGCGAACTCCACGCCGATGACACCGCCGCCCAGGACGATCACCGAGGTGGGCACCCGGTCCAGCTTGAGCGCGTGCTCGCTGGTGATGACCCGCTCGCCGTCGATGTCCAGGCCGGGCAGCGACCGGGGCGCGGAGCCCGTCGCCAGCACGATGTTGCGGCCCTCGTAGACCTCGGAGCCGACGGCGACCCGGTTCGGGCCCGCGAGGCGGCCCTCACCCTCGATGATGGTGATGCCCTTGCTCTTGAGCAGGCCCTGGACGCCCTTCCAGGCGCGGGTGACGATCTTGTCCTTGAACGCGTGGACGCCGTCCATGTCGATGCCCTCGAAGCGGGCCTTGACGCCGAACGTCGCGCTCTCCCGGGTCTCGTCGGCCACCTCCGCCGAGTGCAGAAGGGTCTTGGTGGGGATGCATCCCCGGTGCAGGCATGTGCCGCCGATCTTGTCCTTCTCGATCAGCGCGACCGTCTTGCCCAGCTCGGCCGCCCGCAGGGCGCAGGCATACCCGCCGCTACCGCCACCCAGGACGACGATGTCGTAGGGGCCGCTGCCATCAGCCACAGGAAAGCTCCTTGTCGGATTGGATTACCGTCTTCGCGGTCGCGCCCGCTCCGTGCCCCGGCTGGTCTCGCGGAAACTGGTTAGCATCCACGCCTCCCCCTCGGGCACGGCTCGCCGCATCGCCGGGGCCTCGCTCTTGGCCTGGCCCCGACAACCGCATCTTTTCATTTGTCTACGTCGCTTGTGACCCGCATGCGCGGCGCCGGCTAGCTCGCGTAACGCTCGGCGAGGCCGATGAGGGTCCGGGTGATCGCCCCGGTGCCGCCCTTCGGCGTGTAGCCGTGGGGCTCGCCCTTGTTGAAGGCCGGGCCCGCCATGTCGATGTGGGCCCAGCGGACCCCCTCGGGCACGAATTCCCGCAGGAAGATGCCCGCCGTCAGCATGCCGCCGAAGCGCTCCGGATGGAGGTTGGCGATGTCGGCGACGGGGGAGTCGAGCCCCTTGCGGAGCTCTTCCGGCAGGGGCATGCCCCACGCGGCCTCGCCCTGCTCGCCGGCCGTACGGACGACCTCCTCGCGGAGCTCGTCGTCGTTGGCCATGACGCCGGCCGTACGCCAGCCGAGCGCCACGATCTGCGCCCCGGTGAGCGTGGCGACGTCCACGATCAGGTCGGGGCTGTCCTGGCCGGCGCGGGCGATGCCGTCGATCAGGACCAGGCGGCCCTCGGCGTCGGTGTCGAGCACCTCCACGGTCTTGCCCGCGAAGCTGGTGAAGACGTCGGAGGGGCGCTGGGCGGTGCCGCTGGGCATGTTCTCCGCCAGGCAGAGGTAGCCGACCGCGTTGACCTTGAGGCCCAGCCTGGCGATCGCGACGAGCGCGCCGAAGACCGCGCCCGCGCCGCTCATGTCGGACTTCATCCAGTCCATCGAGGACGTCGGCTTGAGCGACAGGCCGCCGGAGTCGAAGGTGATGCCCTTGCCGACGAACGCGACCGTCTTGGCGGCCTCCGGGTGGCTGTAGGCGAGGCGGACCAGGCGCGGCGGGTTGGCCGAACCCTGGCCGACGGCGACGATGCCGCCGTAGCCCTCCTCCTTGAGGGCCTTGTCGTCCAGGACCTCGACCGACAGGCCCGCCGCCGAGCCGGTCTGCTCGGCGATCTCGGCGAAGCGGGCCGGCCACAGGTCCGAGGGCGGGGTGTTGACCAGGTCGCGGACCAGGGAGACCGAGGCGGCCACGGTGGCGGCGCGCTCGACCGCGTCCTGGGCGCCGTCGGCGTCGCTCAGCACGGTCAGCTCGGCCACCGGGGCGGTCTGCTCACCTGTGGTCCGGTACGTGGTGAAGGAGTAGGCGCCGAGCAGGGCGCCCTGGGCGACGGCCCCGGCTCGCCGCGCGTCGGCGGCGGGCAGCGCGAGCGCGACGCGGGAGGTGCCCGCGAGGGCGCGTGAGGCGATGCCCGCGGCGCGGCGCAGGGACTCGGTGTCGTAGTCGCCCTCGGGAGCGTCACCGAGGCCGACGACGGCCAGGAGCGGGGCGGACAGCGCGCCGAAGGTCGGAAGCTTGGCGATCTCGCCCTGCTTGCCCTTGACGCCCATCGCGAGGAGTGTCGCGGCGAGCCCGCCGCCCAGCGCCTCGTCCACACTCTCGGCCCCCGGAGCGGGACGCGGGCCGTCCGGGCCGGTGTGGACGCCGACGACCAGGGCATCGGTATCAAACGAGACAGCGTTGTCAGTTGAGTTCAGCCGCACAGTGGTCACGTCGCCCGATGCTAGTCGGGCTTGCGCAGTACGCATAAACGAGGGTTCGTCCTACGAATCACTCGGCCCGATGATGCCACTTCGATTAGCACCATCCGGGCTGATGGTGCTAATGTCGATAGCACTATGTTGATCACTTTGGATCTGAACGATCCCCGGCCCCTGCACGACCAGGTGGCCGAGGCGATCCGGCGCGCCGTCGCCGAGGGTTCATACGCGCCGGGAGACCGGCTTCCACCGGCCCGTGACCTGGCGGAGGCGCTGGGCATCAACGCCAACACGGTGCTGCGCGCCCTGCGCGACCTGCGCGACGAGGGCGTGCTGGAGTTCCGCCGCGGGCGCGGCGTGAGCGTGCTCAGCCGCCCCGACCCCCGCAGCGTGCTGGAGGAGAGGCTCCGGTCGCTGCTCGCCGAGGCGGCCCAGTACGGCTACCGCCACGACGACGTCATCGACTTGATCAGGGAGATCTCGTGACCGCGCCGGACGGCCGGTCATCGGAGGGAGAGACCGCCATGGGCCTGCGAGGCCGATTTGTTTCCGTTGCCGCCGGCTGGGTGACGCTGGTGACCGCCGTGCTGGTCGCCGTGCCGTCGACGCTGCGCGACCGGCTGCCCGACCCGCTGGCCGTCCACTGGGGACCGTCGGGCCCCGACGGGTCGGCGCCCTATGCCGTCGTGCTGGTCGTCTGGGCGGCGCTGTGGCTGCTGATCGGGGGCGGCGCCTGCGTGGCGGCCGCCGCCGGCGCCGCGAGGCTGCGCCGGCGCGCCGGCCGGATGGGGCTGGGGGCGCTGCTGGGCGGAGGCGGCCTGTTCTGCCTGGCCGTGCAGCTCGCCACGGTGTCGGCCAACCTCGACGCGCCCGACTGGCGGCGGGCGGGCGGGCTGTCCCTCGCCGCGCTGCTGGCCCCGGCCGGGCTGGCACTGGGCGGCTGGCTGGGCGCACTCGCCGCCCGCCCCGGCCCCGACGAGGTCTCCCGGCGGGGCGGCACCGACGCCGACCTGCTCGAACTGCGCCCCGGCCAGCGGGCGGTCTGGGTCTCCTCCGCCCGCAACGGCTGGCTCCTCGCCATCGGTGCCTCCCTGGTCGCCGTCGGGACGGGCCTGCTGGTGGCCGCGGCGTTCGGCGCGGAGAGCGGGCCCTGGCCCGCCTTCGTGGTCGCGATCGTCGCCGGTCTCCTCGGCGTGGCGCTCAGCTCGGTGCGCGTACGGATCGCCCAGGACGGCCTCCAGGTCTCCTACGGACCGCTGCGCCTGCCCCGCAGGCACGTCCCGCTCGTCAAGCTGGACAGTGCCTGGTCGGAGGAGCGTTTCCCCCGCGAGGTGGGCGGCTGGGGCGTCCGGGGCCTGCCCGGCGCCGCGACGATCATGCTCCGAGGCGGGGAGTGCCTCGTCGTGCGCTACGCCTCGGGCGGCAGGCTCGCCATCTCGGTCGACGACGCCGAGCGCGGCGCCGCCCTGCTGAACACCCTCGTCCTGGAGGGTGCCCGCTGATCCCGGGCACCGGCCGGGACCACCCCCCACGCCTTCCCCGAAGGCCTCCCCGCTCCGTGAAGACCTCCCCCCGAAGGTGGTGTCATGCCCCGTCGTCCAGCCGACCTCTGGCTGTTCCTGCTCACCGCGTACGGCCTGGCCTGGCTGTTCGCCCTCCCCGTCTGGCTGACGGGAGCCTCTCTCGCCTCCCCGCTGATCATGGTGTCCGGTGTCGCGATGATGTTCACACCGGCCCTCGCCGTCCTCGCCGTCAGGCTGTACGGCAGGCGCCGCGCGGCGCCCGGGACCACCTGGCGCGAATGGGCCGGGCGGACGGGGCTGACACTGGGCGAGCGCCGGGGCCGCACCCTCGCGCTCGTCGTGATGGCCTGGTTCGGCACCCCGCTGCTGGCCGCCGCGGCCATCGCGCTCAGCGCCGCCCTGGGGCTGCTCTCCGTCGACCTCGACGGGCTCAGCCTGTTCCGCGACGGACTGGCCGCGGCTTCCCGGGGGCAGGCGTCCCCGGTGGATCCCGGGACGCTGGCCGTAGTGCAGATCGCGGCGGCGTTCCTGATCGCCCCGCTGATCAACTCGGTCGCGGCGTTCGGGGAGGAATGGGGCTGGCGAGGCTGGCTGCTGCCGCGCCTGATGCCGCTGGGCACCTGGCGGGCGCTGCTGGTGTCCGGCGTGATCTGGGGTGTCTGGCACGCCCCGCTCACCCTGCGCGGCTACAACTACCCGGAGCTCGGCGCGTGGGCCGCGCCCCTGTTCGTCGTCTTCTGCGTGGTCTACGGAGCCCTGCTCGGCTGGCTCCGCCTTTACTCCGGGAGCATCTGGCCCGCGGTCGTCGGCCATGGCGCGCTCAACGCGTCGGCGAGCCTCGTCCTGCTCGTCGGCGACGCGGCCGACCCGCCTGACCTCGTCGTCGCCGGGATCACGGGGCTGGTCGGCTCGGCCCTGCTGGCCGTGGTCTCGGCCGTGCTGTTCAAATGGCGGCCGGTCGAGCGGCCCGCCCCGGTGGCCGTCTGACCGGGGTCAGCCCACGGTCACCGCATACACCACCAGCGTGGTGGCCATGGCGATCTCGACGAGCGCGCCGAGCACGTCCCCGGTGATCCCGCCCAGCCGCCGCACGGCCCTGCGCCGCAGTGCCCAGGCGGCCAGCAGTCCGGCGAGGACGGCCACGCAGGGGCCCCAGAGGGAGGAGGACGGACGTCCTGAACCGGGGCCGACGGCCGCCACATCGACCGTCCTGTAGGCCTCGGAGAGCATCACTTCTCCAGCGGCTCCGGAATCACCGGGCGAGACGTAGGTGAACAGGCCGAGTCCATCGGAGGCGCCGGAGAAGGCGGGCAACACCGGGCTGAACGCGCCGATGGAGGCCAAAAGCGTCAGGACCGCCGGCAGGGCGAGCATGAGCGCCGTCACGGCCAGTGCGGGGCCCCGCCGTACGGTGCCCGCGACCATCGCGCCGAGCCCGCCCGGGCGGGCGGAGGGGACACCCGCGCGGCATGCCCAGGTGAGCGCCAGCCTTCCCGCCACGCAGGCGGTGAACAGCGCGATCGGGCCCGCCCCGGCAGCGGTGACCTCCGACAGCGCCGCCACCTGGGCCAGCAGCGTGAAGACCAGCGTCACGACGCCGAACGGGCCGATGTCGGAGCGCTTCATGATGTCCAGTGCCTGCTCGGCGGGCCTGCCGCTGCCCAGCCCGTCGGCCAGGTCGGCCAGCCCGTCCAGGTGCAGCCCCCGCGTGAGCAGCGCCACAGTTGCCACGGCCAGCACCGACGACAGGAGCGGGGTGATCTCCAGCCACAGCGCCACCGTGAGCACCGCCCCGGCGACGGCTCCGATCAGCGCTCCCACGAACGGGGCGACCGTCATCGCGATCCCCCCGGCCCTGCGGTCGACGACCCCAGGGCGGACGGGGAACACGCTCAACGTGCCGATCGCGAGGCGCACCCCGTCGGCGAACGTGGACGGTCTCTCCGGAGGCGGCGTTTCAGACACGATCGACGATCGTAGTCCGGAACCCCTGAACGGCGGCCCCGCGCACGCCGCCCGCCACCGGACGCCTCCCCACCGCACGCCGTCTCGGGTCTGGTCCGGGGTCGGCGGAGCCGTTGTGCCGGATCCGCTCCGGGACAGGGCAGGTGCGCTGCCTCATGCCTGGTCCGGGGATTGGGGCCGGTGTGCTGTCTCGTTTCTGGTGCGGGAATGGGCCGGCGCGCTGCCTCATATTTGGTCCGAGGATGGGGTCGGCGCGCTGTCTCGTGTCTGGTGCGGGGAGGGGCGGGGGTCGGTCGGGGGATGGCTGGGGTGTCGCTCTGCGTCCGGCCGGAAGGCGGGGGCTGTGCCTGGCCGGACGGGCAGGGCGGTCAGATGGGCAGGGGGAGGAGGCGGCCGGCCACCACCAGGGCGACGTCCTCCGATTCGAGGGCCAGCCGCTGGTTGAGGCGGCCGAGGACGTCGCGGAACATTCGGCCACTGGAGGTGGCGGGCACCACGCCGAGCCCGACCTCGTCGGAGACCGCGACGACCTGGGCGCGGGCCTGCCGCCAGGCGGCGACCAGTTCGTCGCACCGGGCCGTGACCGCGTCCCGGCCGTCCCCGCCCGACCAGGCGTCGCACTCGTCGAAGACCGCGGCGACCCAGGTGCCGAGTCCGTCGATAAGCATCGGGGCCTCGGCGGTCCGGAGCAGTCCGGCCAGGTCGGTGGTCTCGGCCGTGCCCCAGTGAGCCGGCCGGCGGTCACGGTGCGTCTGGACCCGGCGGGTCCATTCGTCGTCGTCGCCGCCGGACGGCCCGGTCGCGACATAGAGGACCTCGGGCTCGCCCGCCAGCCGGAGTTCGGCCTCGGCCGACTTTCCCGAGCGCGTCCCACCCAGCAGCAGGGTCCGCCGCGGTTGCGGGACCCGGCCTGGGACGGGTTCGCCGGTGTCGAGGACCGTCCCGTCCGGTACGGCCCGCACCCTCCACAGCGCCGCCCGCCGTGCCAGTTCCGCCTCCGTCGGCACCCGATGGTCGATGTCCACGGCCACGACGTGGGTCCGCTCGCCGACCACGCCTCGGCGGCGCAGGTCTCCCAGCCGCTCCGGCCGGTCCAGCACGTCGATCAGCACCAGATCGCAGGCGGGCCGCCCGTCCTCCGCGCGCGCCGGGACCCGCCGCACTCCGCGCTCGCCGTACGGGTCCACCGGGGGATGGGCGTCACGGGAGTCGGGGGAAGGGGCGCCATGGGAGTCCGGGGAAGGGGTGTCGTGGGAGGCCGGAGGCTGCGGGGAGTGGGAGACGGCTGGGGCCGGGGCCGCGTAGAGAACCCGCTCCCCGCCAGGGGTGGTGAGGGTCAGACCGTCCGGGCCGGTGGAGACCCGGTGGCCGGGCGGGAGCGGGCCGGTGAGCGGGAGCCGTACGGAGCCGGTGAGGGTGACTTCGGTGGGGCGGCGGTGGCCGGAGGCGAGGCGCCCGCAGGAGGCGCACCCGCAGCCCGGGACAGGCCAGCCGGGGCCCGCCGCCGTGCCGGAGATCAGGACTTTCACGGCCTCAGGGTAGGCGCACCCGGCCTGACCGGCCGACGGCGGGCACACCGCCCACCTGGGCAGGAGAGGCGCAGTCTGCCTGGGGAAGGGGCAAGGTGCTACGGACGAAGGCCGCCGCGATGGCCGGAGGGGCCGTCCATGTGGGGGAGGGTGTTGCCTGTCCGGTGGGGGTGCTCCGTGTGCCTGGGGGATGCCTGACAGGGGTCTGGTAGGGGGCGTCGGGTCATCCGGGGGCGGGCGGGCATGGCGGGGGAGAGGTGTGGCCCGGGGGTGATGGACGCGCGTCTGCGTCCGTCCGCCCTCATGCTTGGGGATGTAGGGTTCGCTGAGCCGTCGGAGGCACCGGCAGAACCTGCGACAAGGAGCGTGTGACATGACCTGGCACTGGCGCTATGAGAACGCGAACGGCGGGCTGGTGACCGAGGGGGTTGTGCCGCCCGAAACGTTCCCGAGTCAGGCGGACGCGGAGTCGTGGCTCGGTGAGAGCTGGCGTGAGCTGCTGGAAGCCGGTGTGGAGAGGGTCACTCTGCTTGAGGACGACCGGGTCGAATACGCGAAGATGTCACTGCGTCCTGAATGAAACGCTGCGTCCCGAATGAATGAGAAAACCCCGTGAGCCGCCATTTTTGGAATGGCGACTCACGGGGTTTCGTCTGTCCGGACGGCTACGGGCGCTTCTCGGGGCTGACGGTCTTGGCGGGGTCGCGCTCGACCACCGGGCCGAGAACGTCGTCGATCTTCTTCAGCACCTCGGCGTCCAGCTTCACCCCGGAGGCCTTGACGTTGTCGCGGACCTGCTCCGGCTTGGTCGCCCCGATGATGGCGGAGGCCACGTTCGGGTTCTGCAGCACCCACGCCACCGCGAGCTGGGCCATGCTCAGACCGAGGTCGGCGGCGATCGGCTTCAGGTCCTGGACGCGGGTGAGCACGTCGTCGTTCAGCATCCGGGAGATGAAGCCGCCTCCGGCCGGGTCGGTGGCCCGGGAGCCGGCGGGCGGCGGCTGGCCCGGCAGATACTTGCCGGTCAGCACGCCCTGGGCGATCGGGGACCAGACGACCTGGCTGAGGCCCTCCTTCTCGGACAGCGGCACGACCTCGGCCTCGATGACCCGCCACAGCATCGAGTACTGCGGCTGGTTGGAGACCAGGCGGTCGAAGCCCATCTCGTCGGCGATCTTCAGGGCCCGGGCGATCTGGTCGGCGTTCCACTCGCTGACGCCGACGTAGAGGACCTTGCCTTGGCGTACGAGGTCGTCGAAGGTCTTGAGGGTCTCCTCAAGGGGCGTCTCGTTGTCGAAGCGGTGGGCCTGGTACAGGTCGACGTAGTCGGTCTGCAGGCGGCGCAGCGAGCCGTGAATGGACTCGGTGACGTGCTTGCGGGAGAGGCCGCGGTCGTTGGGGCCGGCACCCGTGGGCCAGTAGACCTTGGTGAAGATCTCCAGAGACTCGCGGCGGACGCCCTTCAGAGCGCGGCCGAGCACCTCCTCCGCCTTGGTGCCCGCGTACACGTCGGCGGTGTCGAAGGTGGTGATCCCCTCGTCGAGCGCCGCCCGCACGCATTCCCGGGCGGCGTCCTCTTCTACCTGGGAACCATGAGTGATCCAGTTGCCGTAGCTGATCTCACTGACCATGAGGCCGCTACGGCCAAGGTGGCGGAATTCCATGCTTCCGACCCTAGTAGGTGTCATGCGACAGACCGATTCGGGATACTCTGCCCGGCGTGTTGCGGTTGATCACTTCTCGATGGGTACGGCTCGCGCTCGTGGCCGCCGCGGTGGCGGCGATCGTCGTGGCGGTCCTGCGCCTGCGCAGGTCTCCGACCCTCCCCGGTGCCGCCCTCCGCACGGAGATCGCTCCCGGGCCCGGAGCCGCCCCCCGATCCGAGGCCGAGGCCGTACCGGCCCTCTCACCGCAGTGGCCCCCGGCCCCGATTCTCGGCACCCCCACCGCCGACGATCTCAAGCACTACGCCACCGGGGCCTACATCCCCCGCTTCCTCACCGGGGCGCCCCCGTCGAGAGCGCCCCTGGACGACGCCACCCGGCGCCGCCTGACCCGCTGGGGCGCCGTCGCGGTGGCGCTGTGCCTGCTGGTCCTCGCCGCCCAGGTCCTGGAGACCTCGACGTTCTCCAAGGACGAGACCACGGCGTCCTCCCAGGGGGAGGAGTACACCGAGGAGCACTTCCTCGGCGCGGGCAACCTTGACGTGCTCGACGGCCGCGACTGCATACCCGCCTCCCCGGGGCCGGACGGATGGTCCGCCGTCTGCAAGAAGGAGGCGGAGCCGGAGAGGGCGGGTTCCGGAGGCGGCGAGAACGCCCCCACATTCCAGGACCTCGTCCCTGCCCCCGAGGAGCAGGTGGAGGGGCCCGACACGGACTGCGCGCCGGTGGTGCGGACCCCGGCGGCGCGGAAGGTGAGCCCGAGGGTCACCCGGGCGGTGAACCGGCAGTGGGCGCGGATCGAGAGGTGGCTGAAGGCGAACGCCCCCGCGAGCCGCCGCACGCTCAGGGGGCCCGCCAGGGCCCGGACGATCGCGGTCGCGGAGGCCCAGATGGGCCTGCGCTTCCCCAACGACCTGCGTGCCTCCCTGCTGCGGCACAACGGCGCCGCGGCCGTGGGCGGGACCTGGCCGTTCGGCTTCCTGTCCAACGGCTTCCTCGGCGTCCGCGAGATCCGCGACACCTGGCGGGGGCTGTGCGAGGTCGACGGAGAGAGTGAGGGCTCCGACCCGCGTACGGAGTGGTGGGACGGGCGCATGATCCCGTTCGGCTCCGACGGGAGCGGCAACCATCTGGTGGTCGACTCGGTCAGGCGCGACGTGGGGGAGACCGACCACGAGGGCCAGATGAGCTTCACGCTCGGCGGGGTCCCGATCCGCTCGCACTACGCCCTGCTCAAGGCGGTCGCCGACGCGATGGAGACCGGCGGCGCCGTCGGCTACTGGAAGCCCGGGGTGACCGAGGGCGAGCTCGACTGGGACGTCGTGGACTGAGGCCGCGGCACGGCTCCCGCCGGAGTCGACCCCGCAAAGGCCTGGAAGTCGACCCCGCAAAGGTCCGGAAAGGAAGCAAGGCCCGGAGTCCGGAAAGGAAGCAAGGCCCGGACAAGGAAGAGCCGGGGCCGACCCCGGAAAGGCCCGGAAAGGAAGAGCCCCGTCCCCCAGCGGAGGACGGGGCCCGGACGCCTACTTCTTCGCCGGGACGGGCTTGCCGCCGGGGAGGAAGGCGGGCGGCGGGAAGCGCAGCTTGCGGATCTGCAGCGCGCGCATGGCGGCGTAGAAGCCGACGCCCTTGACACTCTCGCCGGGGAACTTCTCGGTCACGAGCTTCTTGACCTTCCAGGACACCCAGACCGAGGTGAACAGCACGCCGACCATCATGATCGGCCAGCCGATCGTGATGACGGCGGCGTAGATGTACTGCCGGGTCTCGCCGGGGAAGGGGACCCAGGTGAGCAGCAGGATCAGCAGCGAGAACGGCAGGAAGTACTGGCTGATGATCCGGCGGGAGTCCACCCAGTCACGGGCGAACTTGCGTGCCGGGCCCCGGTCGCGCGCCGGGAAGTAGCGCTCGTCGCCGCGCATCATGCCCTCGCGCGCCTTGACGCGGTCGTTGGCCTGGCGTTCGCGGAGCTGCTTGTAGGCCTCTTTGCGGTTCTGGGGGGCGTTCACCGGCTGGCGGCGACGGCCTTCGGCGTCCCGGCGCTTGGGTGTGGGACGCCCCTTGCCCGCAGGCTTAGGATCGTTAGCGGAGACGGGGGAGTCGTCCGCGGTGGTCTGGGTACGTCGGAACACATCGTCAGCCTACCGGGACTGCAACTTAGTGACGCCCTCGTGCGTTATGCGTAGGGTGAACCTAGGTGGCTCCGGAGCTTTCTATGGGGGGCTGGAATCACTGGGGTGACCCGAAGCGCATTTGAAGAAGGGGACGGCCGACGCGCATGAGCGTGATGAAGAGACTTTCCATGATCTTCAAGTCCAAGGCCAACAACGCCTTGGACAAGATGGAGGATCCACGCGAAACCCTGGACTACTCCTACCAGCGTCAGTTGGAGTTGTTGCAGAAGGTGCGCCGGGGTGTGGCCGACGTCGCCACCTCGCGCAAGCGGGTGGAGTTGCAGATCAACCAGATCGAGGCCCAGTCGCGCAAGCTTGAGGAGCAGGGCCGCAAGGCGCTGGGCGTCGGCCGCGAGGACCTCGCCCGCGAGGCGCTGACCCGCCGGTCGAGCCTGCAGACCCAGATCGCCGACCTCCGCGTCCAGCACGACAACCTGCAGGGCGAGGAGGAGAAGCTCACCACCGCCTCGCACCGGCTGCAGGCCAAGGTCGACTCCTTCCGCACCCGCAAGGAGACGATCAAGGCGACCTACACCGCGGCCGAGGCGCAGACGCGGATCAACGAGGCCTTCTCCGGCATCTCCGAGGAGATGGGCGACGTCGGCCTGGCGATCCAGCGCGCCGAGGACAAGACGGCCTCGATGCAGGCCCGCGCGGGCGCCATCGACGAGCTGCTGGCCAGTGGTGCGCTCGACGACTTCAGCGGGCAGCGCGGCGACGACATCCAGGCCGAGCTGGACCGCATGGGCGGTGGCCAGGACGTGGAGCTGGAGATCGCCCGGATGAAGGCCGAGCTCGGGCAGGGCTCCGCGCCCAAGAGCGCGATCGAGTCCGGAGCACCCCAGCAGCAGCCCCAGCCCCAGCCCCAGCAGCAGCCCCAGCAGTCCCCCCAGACCCAGCAGTACCGTCAGCCGGGGGAGGGGCTGTGATCGTTCGCATCATGGGCGAGGGCCAGACCGAGATCGATCCCGGTGACCTCGGGGTTCTCAACGCCCTGGACGGTGAGCTGGAGGCGGCGATCGAGGCCGGCGACGAGGAGGCCTTCCGGGCCCGCCTGCACGACCTGCTGGACAAGGTCCGCCATGTCGGCAAGGCGCTCCCGGACGACAGCCTGGAGTCCTCGGAGCTGATTTTGCCTCCGGCCGACGCTTCCATGGAAGAAGTGCGGGAGATGCTCGGCGATGAGGGGCTGATTCCCGGATAGTTTGGGCATATGGCACACACCCGGTTCGCCCCGGACCGGGGCCTGACCAGTCGCATGGTTCTGACCATGTTCCTGCTCGGACTGCTGTACGTCGTCTTCGTGAGCGTGCTGATCACGCTGGGCGTCCGGACGATCCTGGTGCTGCTCATAGCCGGCGGCACCCTGCTGGTGCAGTACTTCATGTCCGATCGCATCGCGCTGTTCGCGATGCACGGACGTGAGGTCACCCCGGAGCAGGCCCCAGAGCTGCACGGCATGATCGACCGTCTCTCCGCCATGGCCGACATGCCCAAGCCGCGGGTGGCGATCGCCGATTCGGACGTCCCGAACGCGTTCGCCACCGGCCGCAACCAGAAGAAGGCCGTGGTGTGCGTGACCACCGGCCTGCTGCGCCGCCTGGAGCGGGCCGAGCTTGAGGGCGTGCTCGCCCATGAGATGTCCCACGTCGCCCACCGCGACGTCGCCGTGATGACCGTCGCCTCGTTCCTCGGCATCGTCGCCGGGCTCATGACCAGGGTCGCGCTCTACAGCGGCCTGGGCGGGCGTGCCCGCGACGACCGCGGCGGCCTGCCGATCGGCCTGATCATCATGCTGGTCTCCGCCCTGGTGTACGGGGTCAGTTTCCTGCTCACCCGCGCCCTGTCGCGCTACCGCGAGCTGGCCGCCGACCGCGCCGGAGCGCTGCTCACCCAGCGTCCCTCCGTCCTGGCCAGCGCGCTCGTCAAGATCAGCGGTGAGATGGCCCGCATCCCGACCAGGGACCTGCGCGAGGCCGAGCCGTTCAACGCCTTCTTCTTCGTCCCCGCGCTGTCCGGCGGCACGAGCCTGGCCACGCTGTTCGCGACCCATCCGCCGCTGAACCGGCGCCTGGAACAGCTCGCCAGGATCTCGGCCCAGCTCGGGCAGGGGGTGTGACCCGGTGAAGTGGTGGGACGCGCTGCTGGGCCGTACCGAACCGGTGAAGCCGGACCTGGACGCGCTGTTCGCGCTGCCGTCGGCGGCGGTGACCCTGCAGGCCGCGACCGGGCTGGCGCCGACCGGGACGGGGTCGGTCTGCTTCCGCTCGGCCGAGGGCGGGGCCTTCGCCGAGCTGGAGCGTGACGTCACCCAGCTGCTCGCCACCGGCGGCGGCCCGCCGGTGGAGGAGTCCAAGGACGCCTACGGCTACACCTGGCTGCTGGTGCGCCGCACGCCCGAGCAGGTCGGCGACCTGGTCACCGATCTGCACGCGGTCAACTCCTCCCTTGAGGCGGCGGGTTTCGGCCCCTCCCTGCTCTGCTCCCTGGTCGTGTTCGCCGACGAGTCCGCCCGCAAGCTCGCCCTGGTCTACCTCTACAAGCGGGGCACCTTCTACCCGTTCGCGCCGCTGTCGGGTCAGCACAGGGACAACGCGCTGGAGCTTCAGGTGCGTGCCGCGATCGAGGGGGAGCTCCCGATCGAGCCCGACCTCAGCCGCTGGTTCCCCCTGTGGGGCGCTCCCGGGCTCTAGAGCGATGCGCGCCCGGCGGAGGCTGACCTGGTTCGCGGCCTGCGGGTTCGTCATCGCGGGCCTGTGCTACAGCGCCTGGCTGCCGGCGCAGTTCCTCAACCCCGGGATCGGCGGGCCGGACGCGTACGTCAGCGAGCTGGCGGCGGCCGACCAGCCGTGGTCGTGGCTGGTGCGGGCCGCCGACGTGGTCGCCGGGATCGCCTGCCTGGCCGCGGTGGCCCTGGTCCCCGACGAGCGTCCCGGCCGGTGGGGCGCGGCCGGCTGGCTCGGTCTCGCGCTGCTGGGCGGGATGACGGTTCTGGACAGCGGCCTGTTCCCGCTGGACTGCGCCGCGCTGAGCGACCCCGTATGCGCGGCCGCCGAGGCGGCGGGGCGGGTCTCGCCGTCCCACCGGATCCATACGGCGACCAGCGCCCTGGCGTCCGCGGGAGCGATGATCAGCCTCGTGGCGCTGCCGGTGAGCGCGCTGCGGCGGCGCAGGTGGCCGCTCATCGGGTACGGCGGGGCGGTGCTGGCCGTGCTCATGGCCGTCGCCACGGTGTGGACCCTGGCGGCCATCGCGTCCGGCGCCCCGGTGGGGCTCGCGCAGCGGTTCCAGGTCGCGGTCATCGGGCTCTGGCTGCTGTTGCCGGGGGTCGCGCTGTGGCGCGACCGGACGATGGCGGCCCCGCCGAAGTCGCACGTCCTGCTGGAGGGGGCCGGGACGCCGCCGGTGCTGATCTGCGCGGGAATGGCGGGAGCGTGGTTCCACTGGGACCGGGTCGCCGCCGACCTCAGCCGCGACCACGCGGTGATCCGGTTCGACCGGCCGGGCCTGGGCCTCAGCTCCGGCCACCGCAGGCCGCCCACGCTGCGCGAGGAGGCGGATCGGATCGGCGCGCTCGCGGGGGTGCCGGCGGTGGTGGTGGGGCACTCGGCGGCGGGCCGGCACGCGGAGGCCTTCGCCCGGCTCCACCCCGGGCGGGTGGCGGGGCTGGTGCTGGTCGACCCCAGCTGCGAGTCCGCGGTGCGGCCCCGCGGCGCGGCGCGCGCGGCGGCCGTGCGCGCCGTACAGCGTGCCCTTCCCGCGCTGGGCGGCACGTTCGGCGCGACCGCCGTCGCCTGCCTGGCGCTGCCCTTCGCGCACCGCCTCCTCATGGGAGCGCACGACCGCGCCCGTGCCGTGTACGGCAGGGGCCGGGTCCTGGCCGCCGCGACGGCCGAGTGGCTCGCCTATCCGGACATGACCGCCGAGCTCGATGAGCTGCGCGGGACCCATCCCTTCCCGGAGATCCCCGTCGTCATCCTCAGCGCCGGTCCGGAGGACCGCTGCCACCACGACCTCGCCGAGCTCCTCGACGCCAAGCTGATCTCCCTGCCCGGCACCGGGCACGAGGTCCAGCTCGAAAGTCCCGAGGCGATCACCGAGGCGGTCCGGATGATTAGCAGATTTCACGATACGTAGCCGGGTATACGACCTGAGTAGCGATCACCTCGGGGGTGATGATGGCATCTCGGCTGAAGGACCGGCGCTGGACGGCGACGGTGCCCCGGGCGCTGGGCGTGTTCTTCGCGGTGCTGGCGGCCTATTCGGCGCTCATCGCGCTCGTCGGGCCGGTCCGGAGGCTGCTGCGGCCGGCCACCGACGTGATCAGCACCAGCGTCTTCTCGGTCGAGGCGAACCTCGGCTACGCGGTGTTCCTGGCGATCCTCGCCGGGGCACTCTCCCGCCACAAGCGCGCGGCGTACTGGCTGCTGGTGGTGCTGCTGTCGCTGACCCTCCTGCTCGACGTGCTCCTGCTGCCCCTGGTCTACCTCTTCGGCGACAGCGCCTTCCGGGGGCGCGAGTCCACCTGGCTCCTGGCCACCGGCGCCGTCAACCTGGTCTTCGTCACCGGCCTGCTGACCGTGCTGGTGCTCGCGCGCCGCGAGTTCTACGCCAAGGTGCAGCGCGGCGCCTTCCGCAAGGCGCTGCTCACCCTCGCCCTCCTGTTCGCGGTGTCCTTCGGCGTCGCCTACCTGCTGGTCACGCTCTTCCCCGGCACGCTGGAGCCGCGGGGCAGGTTCGCCTGGGCGCTGGAGAAGTCACTGGGCGGCGCCGTCACCCTCGACCTCGACCGGGTCGGGCACCCGCCCGCCTGGGTCGGCTTCGTCGTGGGCCTGCTGACCGCCGTCGCGATCCTCTCCGCCTTCATGGTCCTTTTCCGCTCCCAGCAGGCCAGCGCCGAGCTGCCCCCGGACGAGGAGGCCGGGGTGCGCGCGCTGCTGGCCGCCACGGGAGAGCGCGACTCGCTCGGATACTTCGCCACCCGCAGGGACCGGACCGCGATCTTCTCCCCCAGCGGCAAGGCGGCCGTCTCCTACCGGGTGGTCGCCGGGGTCAGCCTGGCCGGCGGCGACCCGATCGGAGACGTGGAGGCGTGGGAACCGGCCATCCGGACATGGATGGACCAGGCCGGGGAGTACGGCTGGACCCCGGCGGCCATCGGGGCGAGCGAGGAGGGCGCCAGGGCCTACAACCGGGCCGGGCTGCGGGTCCTGCAGCTCGGTGACGAGGCCGTGATCGAGGTCGCCCGCTTCACCCTGTCCGGCCGGGAGATGCGCGGCGTGCGGCAGGCGGTCAACCGGGTCGAGCGGGCCGGATACACCCTGCGCGTCCGGCGGCACGAGGAGCTGACCCCCCAGGAGATGCGCCGGATCATCGACCGGGCCGAGGCGTGGCGGGACACCGAGGCCGAACGCGGCTTCTCCATGGCGCTGGGACGCCTGGGCGACCCGGCGGACGGCAGGTGCGTGCTGGTCGAGGCGCTCGGGCCGGACGGCGGCCACGCCGCGCTGCTGTCGTTCGTGCCGTGGGGCGAGCACGGCCTCTCCCTGGACCTGATGCGCCGCGACCGCGAGGCCGACAACGGCCTGACGGAGTTCATGGTCTCCGGCCTCGTCAGGCAGGCGCCCACGCTGGGCGTGGAGCGCGTCTCGCTGAACTTCGCGGTCTTCCGGGCCGCCTTCGAGGAGGGCGCGAGGATCGGCGCCGGGCCGGTGCTGCGGGCCTGGCGGGGGATGCTGCTGTTCTTCTCCCGCTGGTGGCAGCTGGAGTCGCTGTACCGGTCGAACGTGAAGTACCGCCCCGACTGGGTGCCGCGCTACCTCGCCTACGAGGACGGCCGGGACCTGCCCAAGGTCGGCCTCGCCTCGGTGATCGCCGAAGGCTTCCTGGGGCACGCGCCGAGCCTGCCCACCCTGTTGCGGCGTGGGGAGGGCCCGGCCCGCCCGGCGGTGGAGCCCCCCGCGGCGGCCCGTGCGGCCCTCGCGCCGGAGCCGGGCGAGAGCGGGGGGCGGGGCCCCGCCGTACCGGAACAGGTCAGGGTCCGGCTCGCCAAACTGGACCGGATCCGGGCCGGGGGCGGCGACCCCTACCCGGTGGGCTACCCGCGCACCCACACCGCCGCCGAGGTACGGCGGGCCCATCCCGGCCGGGCCGCCGACCTGCGGACCGGGGAGCGGGTGGCGGTGGCCGGAAGGGTGATGCTGGTCCGCGACCACGGCGGGCTGCTGTTCGCCACGGTCGCCGACTGGACCGGGACCCTCCAGCTCATGATCACCAAGGCCGCGGGGCTGGAGCGCTGGCGCGACACGGTGGACCTGGGCGACCACGTCGGCTGCGTCGGCGAGGTCGTCACCACCAGGACCGGGGAGCTGTCGGTGCTCGCAGAGGAGTGGGCGACGACCGCCAAGTGCCTGCGCCCGCCGCCCGGCAGGCGGCGCGGCGCGCCCGGCCAGGAGACGCGGGCCGGGCGGCGTCACCCCGGCCCGGTGACCGATCCCGAGGCCCGCGAGACGCTGCGGATCAGGGGGGCGGTCCTGCACGGCCTCCGCGACTCCCTGGTGCGGCGGGGCTTCCTGGAGGTCGAGACGCCGATCCTGCAGCCCGTCCACGGGGGCGCCTGCGCACGGCCGTTCGTCACCCACATGAACGCCTACGACATGCGGCTCTACCTGAGGATCGCGCCGGAGCTGCACCTCAAGCGGCTGTGCGTGGGCGGGGCGGAGCGGGTCTTCGAGCTCGGCCGGACCTTCCGCAACGAGGGGGTCTCCTACAAGCACAACCCGGAGTTCACGATGCTGGAGGCCTACCAGGCCTACGCGGACTACCGGACGATGCTGGAGCTGGCCCGCGAGCTGGTCCAGGAGGCGGCCATCGCGGCGTTCGGCGCGCCGGTGATCCGCAGGCACGGGCAGGAGATTGACATCTCCGGCGTCTGGCGGACGGTCGGGGTCAACGAGGCCGTCTCGGAGGCGGCGGGGGAGCAGGTGACCGTGGACACCTCCGTCCAGGAGCTCCGCAAGCTGGCCGACCGGCTGGCGGTGCCGTACCACCCGAGGTGGGGGCGGGGCGCGATGCTCCTGGAGCTGTACGAGCGGCTGGTGGAGGAGCGGACCGCCGGGCCGGTCTTCTACACCGACTTCCCGTCGGAGGTGTCCCCGCTCACCCGGCCGCACCGCCAGGACCCCAGGCTGGCCGAGCGGTGGGACCTGGTCGCCTACGGCGTCGAGCTCGGCACCGCCTACTCCGAGCTGGTCGACCCGGTCGAGCAGCGCCGCCGCCTGACCGAGCAGTCGCTGCTGGCCGCCGCCGGGGACCCGGAGGCGATGGAGCTGGATGAGGACTTCCTGCGCACGCTGGAGTACGCCATGCCGCCCACCGGCGGCCTCGGTATCGGAGTGGACCGGCTCATCATGTTGCTGACCGGGAAGTCGATCAGGCAGACCCTGTCCTTCCCGCTGGCGCGGCCCCGGGGGTGATGCACTGACTGTGACCATTTGCCCTCACAATGGACCGTAAAAAGTCCTTAAAGGGAGGGTGTGGCTATGCCGGACCTCGCGTCCTTGCGGCCTGGGGATCCCGAGCGGGTGCGGGAGTACCAGCTCACCGCGCGGCTCGGCGAGGGCGGGCAGGGGACGGTGTTTCTCGGCGTGTCGCCCACGGGTGCCCGCGTCGCGGTCAAGCTGCTCCGCGCCGACCTCGCCCAGGACGAGGAGGCGCTGGAGCGTTTCGTCCGCGAGGTCAGCACGACCCAGCGGGTCGCGCCGTTCTGCACCGCCGCGGTCATCGACACCGGCGTCGACCAGCACCGGCCCTACATCGTCAGCGAATACATCGACGGCCCGACGCTGGACGCCGTCGTGGCAGGCGAGGGGCCGCGCGAGGGCTCGGCCCTGCACCGCCTGGCGATCGGCACGGTGACCGCGCTCGTCGCGATCCACCAGGCCGGGATCGTGCACCGCGACTTCAAGCCCTCCAACGTGCTGCTCGCCCCCGACGGCCCCCGGGTGATCGACTTCGGCATCGCCAAGGCGCTCGACCGGACCTCCACGCTGACCGCGATGGCGATCGGCACCCCCTCCTACATGACCCCCGAGCAGCTCGCGGGAGAGACCGCCGGCTCACCCGCCGACATGTTCGCCTGGGGCTGCACGATGGTCTTCGCGGCCACCGGCCAGCCGCCGTTCGGCACCGACAGCCTCCCCGCGATCTTCAACCGGATCATGAACATGGAGCCCGACCTGCGGGCGATCACCGATCCGGCCCTGCGTGACCTGGTGGGGCAGTGCCTGTCCAAGGACGCCGCCCTGCGGCCCACGGCGGGGGAGGCGCTGCTGCGGCTGCTGGGCCACGCCGGCGGCGCGCCGGGCGTGCCGGCACCCACCGCGCCCCGCGGCATCCTCGCGGAGGGCTCGGCGGCGGCCGCGCAGCAGACGGGCCCCGGCTCCGGCGGCCAGGCCCCTGCCCAGCACCCCGGTGCGGGGCAGGGCGGCCATCCGTGGCAGACCGGGCCGGACGGCTATCCCCAGACCGGGCCGGGCCGGGCCCATCCCCACCAGACCGGCCCCGGAGGGTATCCGCAGCAGGGGCCGGGTAACCCGCACCCTCTGCAGACAGGTCCGGGAGGGCACCCGCAGGCCGGGCCGGGCTACCCGCAGCGGCAGACCGGGCCGGACGGCTACCCCCAGACCGGCCCCGGGGGCTACCCGCAGCAGGCCCACCACCAGCAGGGGCCGGGCTACCCGCAGCAGGCGGACGGCTACCTCCGGGGCGGGCCGGATGGCTACCCGCAGCAGGCGGCCCCGCAGCCCTACGGCAGCCCCGCGACCTACCCCTCCCGCGGCGCCTCGCCGTACCCGGGGCAGGGGCCGGAGCCCAGGAGCGGGCGCAAGGTCTGGGTGGCGGTCGGCGCGGGGCTCGCGGTCACGCTCGTCGCGGCCGTGGGGATCACGCTGGCGCTGCGCGGCACCACGCCCGACCCGATCGTGTCCACCCACGCGGGCAGCACCTACCCGCCCGCCACCTCCCGGCCCGGCGACTCCACCCCCCAGGCCGGCGACCCCACCGCCACCCCCACCTCGGCGGTCTCCGTCCCGCCCCAGGCGACCAGGACGATCAAGCTTCCCGGCAGCTCGATCACGCTCCACGAGAGCGAGGACGACCCGATCAAGCTGAGCGCCTACAGCCTCGACTGGGACAAGAACCTCTACGTCCGCGCCCCCGGCGGGAGCTTCGCCAAGAACGGCAAGTACTTCCAGTACACGACGAACGCCTCCGGCACCCATGCGCTGGCCACCGACAAGGTCTACGACAAGAACAACTACGCCGTCGTCTCCGTCGTCGACCGGCGGTCGGGGTCGGTGAGCAAGATCAAGATCACCAAGGCGCCGGTCTACCCGACCCTGCCGCAGTGGTCCCCGGACGGCAGGCGGGGCCTGGTGACGCTGTACGAGGCGGTCGGCGACACCAGCAAGGAGTACGGCTACGCGGTCATCGACATCGCCAGGAAGAAGGCCGCCATCGTCCGCGTCAAGGAGAAGGACGCGGGCACCTGGAGCTACTTCTGGCGAGGGGACGGCCGGGCGGTCGGCACCTGGGCGCTGGCCGGCAAGACCCAGCGCATCCGTTTCTACGACCTGCAGGGCACCGTGCTGCAGACCCTGCTGGACGTCGGAACCCCGGTCACCGTGGAGGGCGACGACATCTCCCCGTCGGGCACGCTGCTCATGACGTACTGCAAGGGGACCGAGCGGGAGATCTGCATCTGGTCCACCGCCGCCGACGCCGAGGCCCGGGTCAGGATCCCGTTCGCGACCAAACGGCTCATCGGCTGGTACGACGACCAGCACATCGCCGGCTGGCGGCGCAAGGGCACCGGCTACGAGGCGGTAGTGATCGACTTTCGGGGGCAGGTGAAGCGGGTGCTGGCCACCAGCACCGACGCCAAGGAGTACGAGAAGCAGTTCATGCGCTTCACCCGGGAGGGCTGACGCGAGGGAGTGGACCCACGCCGAACACGCCGGGCTGCTCGCCCGGTGGCGGGAGCGCGCGGTGATCTGAAGTTCAAGATATGACAGGGCACACCGGCGGCTCCCCGCCGCCGTCGACGCCCCGTGATGCCATGCACCTATGATCAAGATTCCTCGCACCGTGGCCCTGGCCGCGCTCGTCACCCTGGGCATGTTCGGCGGGATCGCGTCCGCCGACTCCGGTTCCGGCTCCGGCTCCGGTTCCGCGAAGGTGACGGTGAACGACAACCAGTCGCAGATCACGGTCGTGGGGGAGGGGAACCTGTCCTCCGTCCCCGACGTCATGCACCTGAACGCCGGCGTCGAAGTGCGCCGTGCCTCCGCGAGCGCGGCCTTCGCCGACGCGCGCAAGGCCGCCGCCAAGCTGACCGAGGCGCTGCTCGGCGCCGGGATCGCGGCCAAGGATCTGCAGACCAACGAACTGTCCCTCGGTCCCGTGTACGACGACTACCCCGTCGTCGCCGGATATCGGGCGGCACAGGGCGTCGAGGCCGTGGTGCGCGACATCGACTCCGCCGACAAGGTGATCGACGCGGTGGCCGCGGTCGGGGAGGAGGCCCGGCTGAACGGCGTCTCCTTCGAGGTGTCCGACACCCGCAAGGTGCTCAGGGCCGCGCGTGACGCGGCCTTCGAGGACGCCCGGGCACGCGCCGAGCAGTACGCCAGGCTGGCCGGTGACGAGCTGGGCCGCATCGTGTCGATCAGCGAGGAGGGGGTCACACCGCCCTCGCCGGTCGCGTTCGGCGGCGCGATGATGGCCGACAAGGCCTCCGTCAGTCCCGGGCAGCAGACCGTCTCGGTCCACATCCGGGTGGTCTACGAGCTGCGGTAGTCGCTTCCGTCAGGAGAGTCCCGCCCGCACGGCCCGCCCGTGCGGGATCCCCCGCACCCGGCCCGGGTACGGGGGATCCGCGCGAACGGGACGGGCCCCGGCGGTCGCAGCGCGCCGGGGCCCGTCCCGTGGAGGGATCCGGATCAGGGCAGGGCCAGCATCCGGTCCAGCGCCACCTTGGCCCAGTGGGTGGTGTCCTCGTCCACCGTGATCTGGTTGACGACCTGACCGGCCGCCAGGGACTCCAGCGCCCACACCAGGTGCGGCAGGTCGATCCGGTTCATCGTCGAGCAGTAGCAGACGGTCCGGTCCAGGAACGTCACGTGCTTGTCGGGGAACATCTGCCCCAGCCGCTTGACCAGGTTCAGCTCGGTGCCCACCGCCCAGGACGACCCGGCCGGAGCCTCTTCGAGCTTCTTGATGATGTATTCGGTCGAGCCGACGTGGTCGGCCTTGGTGACCACCTCGTGCCTGCACTCGGGGTGCACCAGCACGTTGACGCCGGGGATCCGCGCGCGGACGTCGTCCACGCACTCGGGGGTGAAGCGGCCGTGCACCGAGCAGTGGCCCTTCCACAGGATCATCTTGGCGTTCGCGAGCTGCTCGGCGGTCAGCCCGCCGTTCGGCCGGTGCGGGTTGTAGACGACGCACTCGTCCAGCGAGAGGCCCATCTCCAGCACCGCGGTGTTGCGTCCCAGGTGCTGGTCGGGCAGGAACAGCACCTTCTCGCCGCGGGAGAAGGCCCAGTCGAGGGCGCGCCTGGCGTTGGAGGAGGTGCACACGGCGCCGCCGTTGCGCCCGCAGAACGCCTTGATGTCGGCGCTGGAGTTCATGTAGGTGACCGGGACCGTGACGCCCGCGATCCCGGCGTCCTCCAGTGCCTCCCAGCACTCCTCGACCTGGTCGAACGTGGCCATGTCGGCCATCGAGCAGCCGGCCGCGAGGTCGGGCAGCACGACCCGCTGCGAGTCGCCGGTGAGGATGTCGGCGGACTCGGCCATGAAGTGCACGCCGCAGAAGACGATGTACTCGGCGTCCGGCCGGGCCGCCGCCTCCCGGGCGAGTTTGAAGGAGTCGCCGGTCACGTCGGCGAACTGGATGACCTCGTCACGCTGGTAGTGGTGCCCCAGCACGAAGACCCGGTCGCCGAGCGCGGCCTTGGCCCGCCTGGCGCGCTCCACCAGCGCCGGGTCGGAGGCGGACGGCAACTCGCCAGGGCAGTCGACACCGCGCTCGCTGTGCGGGTCGGTCCCCCTGCCGAGGACGAAGAGCGGAAGCCCGGTCTCGGTGGTCGTCACGACCACACCCCCTTATCGTCGAACTGACGACTAATCATGACACACACCGGTGGTCGCTTTATTCCGGGGTCACGGGGGTAGTTCGGGGCTGAGGAATGTGTAGCTGCCAGCGGGTGTTGGTAGCGTCTAAGAAGGACGTCAAAACAGACAGCCGTTCCGATCGGGCGGTTGACGCAGACGCGGGAGTCACCACATGTCGGTTGAGAGCAGCGAGACCACGGCGCAGGGTCTGATCCTTAGTGACGCGGCCTCCGCCAAGGTCAAGAGCCTGCTGGAGCAGCAGGGCGAGGAAGGCCTCCAGCTGCGCGTGGCCGTGCAGCCGGGTGGCTGTTCGGGCCTCCGCTACCAGCTCTTCTTCGACGATCGTTCCATGGACGGCGACATCGTCACGGACTTCAACGGTGTCAGCGTGGTCACCGACCGGATGAGCGCGCCCTACCTCGTGGGTGCCACGGTCGACTTCGTCGACACGATCGAGAAGCAGGGCTTCACGATCGACAACCCGAACGCCACGGGTTCGTGCGCCTGCGGCGACTCGTTCAACTAGGCGGCGGCGCGGCACCTGACGGCCCCGCGGGGTGAGATCTCTCACTCCGCGGGGCCGTCGCGCGTCTGCGAGGTCGCGTATTCTTGCGGGGTTTCACCGCTCGCCCTTCCTTTAGATGCTGACAACGAGGAGAAAGATCCCGTGCGCATCGCCGTCACCGGCTCTATCGCGACCGACCATCTGATGACGTTCCCGGGTCGCTTCGGCGACCAGCTCATCGCCGACCAGCTCGACCGGGTGTCCCTGTCGTTCCTCGTCGACGACCTGCAGGTCCGCCGAGGCGGCTGCGCGGCCAACATCGCCTTCGGCATGGGCTGCCTGGGGCTGAGCCCCATCCTGGTCGGTGCCGTCGGCGCTGACTTCGCCGACTACCGATCCTGGCTGGAGCGGCACGGCGTCGACTGTGAGTCGGTGTACGTCTCCGAGCTCCACCACACCGCTCGGTTCCTCTGCACCACCGACGAGGATCACAATCAGATCGCGTCCTTCTACACCGGCGCGATGGCCGAGGCCCGGCTGATCGAGCTCGGCCCGATCACCCAGCGGCTCGGTGCTCTGGACCTGGTGCTGGTCAGCCCCAACGACCCCGAGGCGATGCTCCGGCACACCGACGAGGCGCGCCAGCGCGGCATCCCCTTCGCCGCCGACCCGTCGCAGCAGCTCGCGCGCATGCCCAGCGAGCAGATCCGCGAGCTGGTCGACGGCGCCGCCTACCTGTTCGGCAACGACTACGAGAAGGGTCTGATCGAGCAGAAGACCGGCTGGTCCGACGAGGAGATCCTCGACCGGGTCGGCGTCCGCGTCACCACGCTCGGTCCCAAGGGCGTCGTGATCGACCGCAAGGGCGAGCCGTCCCTGCACGTCCCCCCGGCCCCCGAGCTCGGCAAGGCCGACCCCACCGGCGTGGGCGACGCCTTCCGGTCCGGCTTCCTGTCCGCCCTGGCCTGGGGCCTGTCCCTGGAGCGGTGCGGCCAGGTCGGCAACCTCACCGCCACCCACGTGCTGGAGCGCGTCGGAGGTCAGGAGTACGAACTGGGCCAGAAGGTCTTCCTGGAGCGCTTCGCCGCCGCCTACGGCGCCGAGGCCGCCGCCGAGGTGGCCCAGCACGTGAAGTGCCACCACGCCTGAGTTCTCGCCACGGCGAGCCCGCTGGAGGCACCGGCCGCCCACCGGGCTCGCCGTACCCCACGCTCCTCGCCCGGACCGCGCCGCCCGCCGTGACGCCGGGCGGCCGGGATCGCCCGGCGTTCCGCGGTGGCGCCGCGGAACGCCGGGCGGCCGGAGCTCAGGATCTGGCGTAGACGCGGTGCACGAAGTCAGCGAGCTGGTCGTCCGGCAGATGCTTGGCCAGGTCGGCCTCACTGATCATCCCGACGATGCGGCTGTTCTCGATCACCGGGAGCCGCTTGATCTGGTGCTCCTCCATCTTGGCCAGGACGTCCCGGGCGGTGGCGTTCGCGGGCACCCAGACCAGGCCCGTGGCCATCTCGCCTGCGGTGACCTTCGACGGGTCCTTGCCCGCGGCCACGCACTTCACCACGATGTCGCGGTCGGTGATGATCCCCTTGAGCCGGTCGTCGCTCCCGCAGATCGGCAGCGCGCCGACCCCCAGTTCCCGCATCAGCTGCGCGGCCCGGTCGAGCGTCTCGTGCGCCTCGATGCACCGGGCTCCCGAGCTCATCAGGTCCTTGGCAGTCTCTCCGCTCATGTGTTCCCCCCGAAACGTGTGCCGACTTTCGGGGGGTTCTACCCGTTTTCCGGATAAGTCAGTAGTTGCGCCGCACGTGGATGGCCCAGCCGCCGCCGGGGAGCTCGTAGCTGGCCACATGGTGGTGGGACTTCAGCCGGCACCAGGCCGGGATGTCGGTGAACGCCGCGGGGTCGTCGGCGAGGACCGAGACGATCCCGTTGCGCGGGACCTGGTTGATCTGCTCGGCGAGCATGATGATGGGGATCGGGCACTTCTTGCCCAGCGCGTCGATGGTCAGCGCCGGAGGCTGGGTGGATCCCTCCGTGGCGGTCTGCCTGGACGTCATGAAACCTTCACTCCCCGAATGTTGATCACGTCCTTACACCCGCGTCCTCGCGGATCCTCTTCACCATGTCCGGCAGGACGGCGAGGAAGCGGTCGACATCCGTGGCGGATGCGCCCTGGGGCAGCGATACCCGGACGTTGCCGTGTGTAAGCACGCCCATGGCCTCCAAAACATGTGATGGACGAAGCGTACTCGCCGTGCAGGAACTGCCGGACGATATAGCGAATCCTGCCTTATCCAGTTCTGTCAACAATGCTTCACCTTCCACGTAAAGACACGAAAAGGTGACAATGTGTGGGACTCGCGCGACGGGATCCCCGATGACCTCGACATCGGGGACGAGCCGGGGCACCTCCGTCCTGATCCGGTCCACGAGCGCCGAGAGCCGGGCCGACTCCTGCGCCGACTCGGCCGCCATGGCGCGCAGCGCGGCGGCCGCCGCGACGATCGCCGGCACGTTCTCGAAGCCGGGGACCCGGCGGCGCTCCCGGTCGTCCTCGGGCAGCGGGGTGCGCCACCGGGTGCCCTTGCGGACCGCCAGCACGCCGACCCCGGCGGGGCCGCCCCACTTGTGCGCGCTCGCCGTCAGCACCGACCAGCCCTCCGGCGTCGGCATCCGGCCGGCGGTCTGCGCCGCGTCCACCAGCAGCGGCACGCCGGCCTCGGCGCACAGGGCCGCGGCCTCGGCGACCGGCTGAACCGTGCCGACCTCGTGGTTGGCGCTCTGCAGGCAGGCCAGGGCCGTACCGCCGGAGAGGACCGCCTCGCCGAACGCGGCCAGGTCCACCGCGCCGGTGCGGCCGACGCCGATCGTCTCGACCGAACCGCCGTCGCGTTCGTGGATCCCGGCGGCGTGCAGCACGCTGGAGTGCTCCACCGCCGAGGTCACCAGGCGGCGCCCGGCGCGCCGCCGTCCGTGCAGGGTGCCGAGCACGCCCAGATGCACGGCCTGGGTCCCGGAGGCGGTGAACGAGACCTCGTCGGGCCGGGCGCCGAGCGCTTCGGCGATTTCCGTCCGCGCCTGTTCCAGTAACATCCTTGCGCGGCGGGCTGGACCGTACAGTCTCGCCGGGTCGGCCCAGCCGACGTCGAGCGCCGCGATCAGAGCCTCGCGTGCCTGAGGGTGCAGCGGCTCGGTGGAGGCCGCGTCGAAGTACGCCACGCCTCAATCGTCGCACCAAGTGCGGCGCATTCGGGGGCTGCGCGGGGGGGCGGGGGTGGTCCGCGCTAGTGTGTCCCCCAGCGTAAAGCTGTGAACTACAAGTTGTGAACATGAATAAACGACCGCCCAGGAGCGACTCCTGGGCTTCATCTGTGGGGTAGGCGATCCGTGAGTCCGACCCGCCGTTCTGCACGGCGTCCGTTGGCCCGCCGCCGGGTGCCACGCGCTGCCGCTCTGGCGCTGCTGTTGGTGTCCGCGACGGCCTGTAGTGCCGATGAGTGGTCCCGGGGCGGCTTGCCCGGCGCTATCACCAAGCAGGCCGAGACCGTTCAGAATCTGTGGAACGGATCCTGGATCGCCGCTCTCGCCACCGGCGTGGTCGTGTGGGGCCTGATCCTGTGGTCCGTTGCCTTCCACCGCAAGAAGAAGAACTCGAAGGATGAGCTGCCGCCCCAGGTGCGCTACAACCTCCCCATCGAGATCCTCTACACGGTGGTGCCGATCATCATGGTCGGCGTGTTCTTCTACTTCACCGCGCGTGACCAGAACTACGTCAACGCGATGACCGGCCAGGCGCCCGTGAAGGTCAAGGTCGAGGGATTCCAGTGGAGCTGGCGCTTCACGACGGACTACAACGGCAAGAAGGTCGAAGTCGTCGGCAAGCCCGTCAGCGACTACACCCAGGGGCCGCAGCTGGTGCTCCCGGTGAACCAGAAGGTCGAGTTCGACCTCGTCTCGCCGGACGTCATCCACTCCTTCTGGGTGCCGGCCTTCCACTTCAAGCGCGACGTGATCCCGGGTGTCGAGAACAAGTTCGAGGTCGACACGCTGAACAAGCCCGCCGTCTACGCCGGCCGGTGCGCCGAGCTCTGCGGTACGGACCACAGCCGGATGCTCTTCAACGTGAAGCTCGTCCCGCAGGCCGAGTTCGACCAGTACATCGCTAGCCAGGCGGGTGCCCAGTGACCGCACTTAACGAACCCCTCACTCTCGCGCCGGTGGGGGCCCGCAAGGGCTCCGTCATCGCGAAGTGGATGTCGTCCACCGATCACAAGATCATCGGACATCTCTACCTGATCACCTCGTTCGTGTTCTTCCTGATCGGCGGCGTCATGGCGCTGATCATGCGAGCGGAGCTGGCGCAGCCGGGCCTGCAGATCACCAGCAACGAGCAGTTCAACCAGCTGTTCACCATGCACGGCACGGTCATGCTGCTCATGTTCGCGACGCCGCTGTTCGCCGGCTTCGCCAACGAGCTCATGCCGCTGCAGATCGGCGCGCCCGACGTGGCGTTCCCGCGCCTGAACATGGTCAGCTACTGGCTGTTCACCTTCGGCAGCACCATCGCCCTGTCGGGTTTCCTTACCCCGGGCGGCGCGGCCAGCTTCGGCTGGTTCGCCTACACCCCGCTGTCGAACGCGATCAGCTCGCCGGGAATCGGCGGTGACCTGTGGATCGTCGGCCTGACCATCAGCGGTCTGGGCACGATCCTCGGCTCGGTCAACTTCATCACCACGATCGTCTGCATGCGCGCACCCGGCATGACCATGTTCCGGATGCCGATGTTCACCTGGAACATCCTGCTCACCTCGATCCTGGTGCTGATGGCCTTCCCGGTGCTCGCCGCGGCCCTGCTGGCCCTGGAGGCCGACCGCAAGCTCGGCACCCACATCTTCGACTCGTCCACCGGCGGCGCGCTGCTCTGGCAGCACCTGTTCTGGTTCTTCGGCCACCCCGAGGTCTACATCATCGCGCTGCCGTTCTTCGGCATCGTGACCGAGATCCTCCCGGTCTTCAGCCGCAAGCCGCTGTTCGGCTACATCGGCCTCGTCGGCGCGACCATCGCCATCGCCGGTCTGTCGATCACCGTGTGGGCCCACCACATGTTCCCGACCGGCCAGGTGCTACTGCCGTTCTTCTCCTTCATGACGTTCCTCATCGCGGTACCGACCGGGGTGAAGTTCTTCAACTGGATCGGCACGATGTGGCGAGGGCATCTGTCCTTCGAGTCGCCGATGCTGTTCTCGATCGGCTTCCTGGTCACCTTCCTGTTCGGTGGTCTGACCGGAGTCATCCTGGCCTCGCCGCCGCTGGACTTCCAGGTGTCCGACTCCTACTTCGTCGTGGCCCACTTCCACTACGTCGTCTTCGGCACCGTGGTGTTCGCGATGTTCGCGGGCTTCTACTTCTGGTGGCCCAAGTTCACCGGCAAGATGCTCAACGACACCCTGGGCAAGGTGCACTTCTGGACGCTGTTCATCGGCTTCCACGCCACCTTCCTGGTCCAGCACTGGCTGGGCGCGCAGGGCTTCCCGCGCCGCTACGCCGACTACAGCCCGATCGACGGCTTCACCGACCTGAACATGGTCTCCTCGGTCGGAGCCTTCCTGCTCGGCGCCTCCACGCTGCCGTTCCTGTACAACGTGTGGAAGACCCACAAGACCGCGCCGAAGGTCACCGTGGACGACCCGTGGGGCTTCGGAAACTCGCTGGAGTGGGCGACCTCCTGCCCGCCGCCGCGGCACAACTTCACCTCGCTGCCGCGCATCCGGTCCGAGCGCCCGGCGTTCGACCTCAGATACCCCTACGCCTCGGCCCCGCGCGAGCAGCTGGAGGAGAAGCGATGAAGGTCCAGGGTTGGTTGTTCATCCTCTGCGGGATCTTCTTCGCCGCAGTGGACGTCGTCTACTGGTTCTGGTCCAGGGAGCCGGTCGGCACGACGGCGATGGCCATCTCGGTGGGCTTCGCCTTCATGATCGGCTACTACCTGATGTACACCGCTCGCCGCATCGGCGAGCAGCCGGAGGACAACAAGCAGGGTGAGATCAGCGACGGCGCCGGAGAGCTCGGCTTCTTCAGCCCGCACAGCTGGTGGCCGCTGTTCGTCTGCCTGGCCGTCTCGCTCACCGCGGTCGGCCTGGTCATCGGCTGGTGGCTTTTCCTCATCGGTGTCTTCGCGGTCATCATGACCATGATCGGATTCGTCTTCGAGTACTACCGGGGTCACTTCTCGCACTGATCCCGGCACGTCTCCGCCGAAGAAGCGGACCACGGAAAATTTCCGTGGTCCGCTTTTTGGCGTTTGTTGGCAGGTTAGGAGTGATGTCTTACGTGGTGCTCCGCTTACTCCGGGTAATAACAGAATCAGTAGATGAGTCCGGGACGGGGGAGTTCACGTGGGGCAGGCGATCCGTGGTTCGAGCCAGGGGGCCGGGCTGCTGGCCTTGGTGCTGGCGACCTCATGTGCGGCGAGCAACGGCGCCGGTGTGCCGGGCACGCCGAGCCCCATGAGCTACGCCGACGCCGCCGTCAGCGTGGTCCCCGTCGACAGGACCGGCAAGGTGCCGACGGGCACGACCGTCCTGGTGGCGGCCCGGGGCGGGGTTCTGAAGAAGGTCACCGTCAAGGGGGAGAACGGCTCCCTGGCGGGCGTGCTGAGCGCCGACGGCACCCAGTGGCGCAGCCGGGGCACGGCGACCCCCGGAACCTCCTACAGGGTCAGCGCCACGGCGGTGAACCCGGCGGGCAAGGCCACCGAGACCACCACCTCCTTCTCCACCGTCAAGGCGGACAAGACTTTCGCGATCGAGACCTTCGCCCCCAACAGGGACATGACGGGCCTCACCGTCGGCGTCGGCATGCCGGTCATGATCACTTTCGACCAGCCCATCTCCGACCGCGTCTCGGTGGAGCGGAACCTGACGGTCCACGCCTCCAGGCCGGTCTTCGGGGCGTGGCACTGGTTCGACGACAAGACGGTGCACTTCCGCCCCCGGGAGTTCTGGCCGGCGCACACCAAGGTCCGGGTCGAGGCCCGGCTGGCGGGTGTGCGCGGCGGCGACGGCCTGTACGGCAAGCGGAACCAGAGCATCGACTTCAAAATCGGCCGTTCCCAGATCACCAGGGGGAGCACCGGCACCCACCACCTGACCGTCAGGCGCGACGGCAGGAAGATCCGCGAGATGCCCATGAGCGCGGGCCAGGGCGGCGTCTGGAAGTACTACACGACCAGCGGCATCCACCTGGCCATGTCCCGCGAGCCCGTCACCATCATGACCTCGCCCGGCATCGGGCCCGGTTCGCCGGGCTACTACCAGATGACCGTCTACAACACCGTCCGGATCTCCAACAGCGGCGAGTACATCCACAGCGCCCCGTGGTCGGTGGGCTCGCAGGGCAACTCCAACGTGAGCCACGGCTGCGTCAACGTCAGCCCGGCGAACGCCAAGTGGTTCATCGACAACACCCTGATCGGCGACCCGATCATCATCACCGGATCGCCCCGGGTGCTGGAGCCGACCAACGGCTGGGGGCACTGGCAGGAGAACTGGAAGCAGTGGCTCAAGTGGAGCAGCGTCAAGCACTTCACCACCGAGGCCCACTGACGGCGCCCCAGGCGCACCACACGGCCCCGCCGACCCCGGCTGCGTCCCTTTCCTCGGACCGGCATCCGGAGGCCTCCACGGCGCTCTGAGAAGCGCGTACGGCCCCCGGGTGGCTGTCCGGAGCCCTCTGCGGCCCTGTGAGGGACGCGTACGGCGCGGTGCTCCGAAGAACGCTTCGGTCCGGGGGCGGTCTCCGGAGGTCTCCACGGCGCTCCGAGAAGCGCGTACGGCCGGCGAGGGCGGGGCGGTCCGGAGAGACGACAGGGCCCGGACACCGAGGTGTCCGGGCCCTGCCTGTGGCGGATCGGTCAGTGCCGGGTGAGGGACTTGTCTTCCTCGCCCGAGCCGACGGCCGCGTGCTCCTCGTGAGGGTGCTCGCCGTCGAGCGGGATCTTCTCCCCGCCGTAGGCCTTGCTCAGCTTGGCGCGGAGCTTGCCGAGCGGGCCGCGCATCCCCTTGGGCGGGATGCCGTCGCTGTCGGCGGAGGTGCCGGTGATCACCGGGATCGCCGTCTTGCCCCGCATGTGCGCCTCGATGGCCTCGTTCGGCGGAACGTGGACCTCGATGTACTCACCCGAGGGCAGGCGCTTGATGACGCCGGACTCCACGCCGTGCCCGATGACCGCGGCGTCGCTGCGCTGCAGGCCCAGGCACATCCGGTAGGTGATGAAGTAGGCGACCGCGGGACCGACGAAGACCAGCACCCGGCCGACGTAGGTCGTCCAGTTCAGCGAGACGTGGAAGAACGCGGAGATCTCGTCGTTGGCGCCCAGCAGCCACAGGACACCGTAGAAGGTGACCGCGGAGATGCCGATCGAGGTGCGGTGCGGGTTGTTGCGGGGACGCTCGGCGACGTGGTGCTCGCTGCGGTCCCCGGTGACCCACTGCTCGATGAAGGGATACAGGGCCAGGCCCGTCATGACGATGCCCATCGGGACCAGCGCCGGGATCAGCACGCTCAGCGGCAGCGTGAAGCCCAGGAAGTTGATCTCCCAGGCGGGCATCAGGCGGAGCGAACCCTCCAGGAATCCCATGTAGAAGTCGGGCTGGGAGCCCGCCGAGATGTCGGCCGGAGTGTAGGGACCGAACAGCCAGATCGGGTTGATCTGGGCGAAGGTGCCCAGCAGCGCGATGGCGCCGAAGGTGAACATGAAGTACGCGCCGGCCTTGGCCATGAAGGCCGGGTAGAACGGAGCGCCCACCACGTTGGTGTTCGTGCGGCCCTTGCCCGGCATCTGCGTGTGCTTCTGCACCCACATCAGGATCATGTGGGCGGTGATGAGCGCCAGCAGGATGCCCGGGATGAGCAGGATGTGCAGCGAGTAGAACCGGGAGACCACGTCCTCGCCGGGGTATTCGCCGCCGAAGAGGAAGAAGGTGATCCAGGTGCCGACCAGCGGCAGGGAGATCGCCACGCCCTCGGTGATCCGCAGACCGGCGCCGGAGAGCAGGTCGTCGGGGAGGGAGTAGCCGGTCAGGCCCTCGGCCAGGGCCAGCGTCAGCAGGCCGACGCCGATCAGCCAGTTGAGCTCGCGCGGCTTGCGGTACGCACCGGTGAAGAACACTCGGAGCGCGTGCACCATCATGCCGGCGACGAACAGCAGGGCGGCCCAGTGGTGCATCTGCCGCATCAGCAGGCCACCGCGGACGTCGAAGCTGATGTGCAGAGCCGAGGCGTACGCCTCGGACATCATGACGCCCTTGAGCGGCTCGTAGGAGCCGTCGTAGACGACGTGAGCCATGGTGGGCTTGAAGAAGAAGGTCAGGAACGTGCCGGTCAGCAGCAGGACGATGAACGAGTACAGCGCGATCTCGCCCAGCAGGAACGACCAGTGGTCGGGGAAGACCTTCCGCAGGTTGCGCTTGAGGAAGTTTCCCGCGCCGATGCGGTCGTCGATGAAGCTGCTTGTGCTCGCTATGGGCTTCGGAACGTTTCCGGTGCTCATGCGTGGCCTCCGTTCTCACGGACCTCGGCCTCAGCGTCGCCGCGCTCCCAGAAGCTAGGACCAGGAGGAACGGCGAAGTCCGCCGTGGCGACGAGGTAGCCCTCATTGTCCACGGCGATGGGCAGCTGGGGCAGGGGCCGGGCGGCCGGACCGAAGACGACCTTGGCGCCGTCGGCGGCGTCGAAGGTCGACTGGTGGCACGGGCACAGGATGTGGTGCGTGGTCTGCTCGTACAGGGCCGCGGGGCAGCCGACGTGCGTGCAGATCTTCGAGTACGCCACGATGCCGTCGTGCGTCCAGTTCAGGTTCGTTCCGGACTTGATCTCTTCCGGACGGAATTTGATCAGGATCAGCGTGGCCTTGGCCAGCGCGTTCAGGTCGTGCTCGTAACCCTCGGGCACCACCGACAGGATGCCGCCCGGGGAGTTGAAGTCCGCCGCGCGGATCGGCGCGCCGGTCCCCTCGACGACGAGCTTGCGGTGCTTGCCGTCCTTGGTCTTCTCGCCCCAGACGGTGTGCCGCAGCTTCTTCGGGAAGTCGCTGTAGGACGGGCCGAGGTCGCGGAGCAGGACCAGCGGGGCCAGGCCCAGCGGGGCCGCGGCCATCAGCAGCGTACGGCGGAGCAGCGGCCGCTTGGTGATGCCGCTCTCGGCCGCGCCCTGCAGGAAGGTCTCGGCGACGTACTCCCGGGCCTGACCGTCGGAGGCCATCGGGTGGCGCTCCTGGACCAGGTTGTACTTCGGCATGATCATGCGGACCCAGACCACGATGCCCGCGGCCAGCGCGAGCAGCGCCAGCGTGAGCGTGCCGCCCAGGGCCAGGTTGGAGATCTGCGTCTTCTCGACGTCGCCGACCTGGAACGCCACGTAGGCCACGATGAAGCCGATGCCCGCGATCAGGGCGACGGTGAAGCACAGGGCGGCGATCTTCTCGCCCTTCTTCGCCGTCGCCTCGTTCTGCGGGATCACGCCGGGGACGGCGACGTCCCCGGCGTGCTGCTCCTCGGTTCCGAGCAGGGAGGTTCCCGTGGCGGGCGAGGGGGTGCCGATGACGCGCTTGGGCACGCGTCCTTCGGGTTGCTCGATGTCGTGATTGGTGTCAGTCATTAGTGGGCCTGTCGCTTCTTCGCGGTGATCCAGATGGCGGCCAGGACGAGCAGGCTGATGCCCGCGATCCAGGCCACCAGGCCCTCGGTTACCGGGCCGATGCGGCCGAGACCTGCGCCGCCGGGGTTGGGCTCCTCACGCACGCCCACGATGTAGGCGATCATGTCCCGCTTCTGCTCGGGAGTGATGATGCTGTCGTTGAACACCGGCATGGCCTGCGGGCCAGTGATCATGGCCTCGTAGATCTGCGTCGGCGTGGCATCGTGCAGCGGCGGGGCGTACTTGCCCTGGGTCAGGGCGCCGCCCGCGCCGACGAAGTTGTGGCACTGGATGCAGTTCGCGCGGAACAGCTCGCCACCCTTCGCCTTGTTGCCCTTGGCGGGGTCGACCTGCTCCTGCGTGGGGACGGTCGGGCCGCCGCCGAGAGACTGGATGTAGGCCGAGAGCTGCTTGATGGTCTCGTCGTTGACCCACGGGGCCGTGGGCTTGCGCGGTGCCTGGGCGCCGGGGTTGGCCAGGGGCATGCGGCCACTGCTGACCTGGAAGTCCACGGCGGCCGCGCCGACGCCGACGAGCGACGGACCCTGTGCGGTGCCTTCGGCGTTGAGGCCGTGGCAGCTCGAGCAGCTCTGCTCGAAGAGTTTCTTGCCCTCCGCCACGTCGTCGGCCCTGCCGGAGGCGATGGCCGCGTCGGCCCGCTCGCCCGGCGGGGCCGCGAGGGTGTAGAACCCCCCGACCAGCCCGAGGGCCAGAAGCAGGACGGCGTATCTCGCGAGGGGATGCCGCCGCCTAGCGGTGATCCTGTTCACTGAGATCCCCGATTCCTTAATGAATGCCGTAGATGGTCACGAAAAGGCCAATCCAGACCACGTCGACGAAGTGCCAGTAGTAGGACACGACGATCGCGCTGGTCGCCTGCTCACGGGTAAAGCGCTTCGCGGCGTACGTGCGTCCCAGCATGAACAGGAACGCGATCAGTCCACCGGTCACGTGGAGGCCGTGGAAGCCCGTGGTCAGGTAGAACACCGAGTCGTACGCGGAGTGCGACAGGGTGTGCCCCTCGTGGACCAGCTGGCTGTACTCGTACAGCTGGCCGCCGACGAACACGGCGCCCATCAGGAAGCTGACGATGTACCAGAAGCGCAGCTTGGCGACCTGGCCCTTCTCGGCCGCCCACACGCCCAGCTGGCAGGTCACGCTCGACAGGACCAGGATGATCGTGTTGGCCAGCGAGAACGGAACGTTCAGGTGGGCCTCGGGCCAGGGCAGACCCTGGCCGAGGCTCACCGACCGGATGGTGAAGTACATCGCGAACAGCGCCGCGAAGAACATGAGCTCAGAGGACAGCCAGACGATCGTCCCGACGCTGACCAGATCTGGTCTGCGGGACGAATGTGCTGTCGTCGTCGTTGAGATTGCGGATGCTGTCGCCACGGGCAGCATTATTGCGGCTCCCCGGCTCGGGTCGCCGCACGACCCCCCAATAGGGGGTTCAAACGTCCGTTCAAAGTGGACGTACGGGGCATTTCGCTCGCCGATGCCTCCGGCCTGGGTCTGCGGGCCGGGTGACCGGTAGCATCCCAGGTGACCATACATCGACAAGGGATAGTGAGCGCGACCGTGAGCACCGACGACAAAATGAGGGTCCTCGTCTACAGCGACGACGCGAGCACCCGCGAGAAGGTGCGTCAGGCGATCGGCCGGCGTCCCGCCGCCGACGTGCCCCTCGTGGAGATCGTGGAGTGCGCCACCCACGCCAAGGTCGTCCAGCACTTCGACTCGGACGGCATCGACGTCGCCGTGCTCGACGCCGAGGCGCAGCCGGCCGGTGGCATGGGCGTGGCGCGCCAGGCGAAGGACGAGGTCTACGACTGCCCGCCGATCTGCCTGCTGATCGCCCGCCGCGACGACCGCTGGCTGGCCGAATGGTCCCGAGCCGAGGCCGTCGTGCCGCAGCCGATCGACCCGGTGGTCCTGGCCGACACCGTCGCCGACCTGATGCGCCGTCGCCTCTCCACCCGCCTGACCGCCCGGTAGAACCCTCTGGAGACCCCCATGGACGCGCGCACCACCTGGCCCGCGCTGCTGACGGCCCTGCTCGCCGGTGAGCACCTCACGGCGGACGAGACCGCCTGGGCGATGAACGAGATCATGTCCGGTTCGGCCACGCCCGCACAGATCGCCGGCTTCGCCGTGGCCCTGCGGGCGAAGGGGGAGACGGTCGCGGAGGTGACCGGGCTGGCGCGCACGATGCTGGAGCGGGCCACCCCGCTGTCGGTGGAGGGCCCCATCGTCGACGTCGTCGGCACCGGCGGCGACCGCGCGCACACGGTCAACGTCTCGACCATGGCCGCGATCGTGGCCGCCGCCGCGGGCGCGCGGGTGGTCAAGCACGGCAACCGCTCCGCGTCCTCCTCCTGCGGGGCCGCCGACGTGCTGGAGCACCTGGGGGTCGTGCTCGACCTGTCCCCGTCCGGCACCGCCAAGGTCGCGATGGAGGCGGGCATCGCCTTCTGCTTCGCGCCGCTCTACCACCCGGCCCTGCGCTTCGCCGGTCCGCCGCGCAAGGAGCTCGGCATCCCGACGGTCTTCAACTTCCTGGGCCCGCTGACCAACCCGGCCAGGCCCGAGGCGCAGGCGATCGGCATCTTCGAGCCGGGCATGCTCCCCGTGGTCGCGGGCGTGTTCGCCGAGCGCGGGGTGTCGGCGCTGGTCTTCCGGGGCGACGACGGGCTGGACGAGCTCACCACCGCGACCACCTCCACCGTCTGGGTGGTGCGCGAGGGCAACGCCACGCGGACCGTCTTCGACCCGGCCGTGCTGGACATCCCCAGGGCCGGTCCCGACGCGCTGCGCGGCGGGGACGTGGCGTACAACGCCCAGGCCGTGCACGACCTGGTCGGCGGCAAGACCGGCCCGGTCCGTGACGCGGTGCTGCTCAACGCCGCCGCCGCGCTGGTCGCGCTCGACGGCAAGGGCGACGACCTCGACGCCGCCATGTCCGCCGGCTACGGGCGGGCCGTCCAGGCCCTCGACTCCGGTGCCGCCGCGGCCACCCTCGACCGCTGGATCGAGGCCAGCCAGGCGCTGAAGCCGCGCTGACCTCGGATCATCCCCTCACGGGCGGACGGAAGATCCACCCGTGAGGGGATGCAGCTCCTCCGAGGGCCGTCCTAGATTGCGGTCATGTGGCGTGTTGACCCCCCGGCCGAGCAGATACTGCCTGTCCTGGTGCTTCTGGTGGTGTTCGGCCTGTTTCTGGTCATCGCGGGGCTCGCCCGCGAACGCCAGCTCCTGCTCCTGAGGCTCCGCCGGGAGCAGGACAAGCTCGCCGACCAGCAGGACGCGCTGGCCCATGCCGCCGTCACCGAGGAACGCACCCGCATTGCCCACGAACTGCACGACGTCGTCGCCCACGGGATCAGCATGATGACGCTCGGCGTCGGCGCCGGTCGCATGATCATGGAGAAGGATCCCGTGCGGGCCCGCGAGACCCTGCGGCTGGCCGAGGAGTCGGGCCGCCAGGCGCTTCTGGAGCTCCAGCGCATGCTGTGCCTGCTGAGGACCGAGGGGTCCCCGGGGACCAGGACGCCCCAGCCCAAGCTGTCGGACCTGTCCGACCTGCTGAGCCAGGTCCGCACGGCGGGCCTGATGGTGGACGTGATCGAGGACGGCAGGCCCGTCGAGATCGGTCTCGCCCTCGAACTGTCGGCCTACCGGATCGTTCAGGAGGCGCTCAGCAACACTCTCAGACGCGCCCGGGCGCACTCGGCCCACGTCACCCTGCGCTGGCGGCCGGGCTTCCTGGACGTGCTGGTCCGCGACGACGGCCAGGTCACCACCACGGCGACCACCGGCCACGGCCTGCTCGGCATGCGCGAGCGCGCCACGCTCTTCGGCGGGACCCTCGAAGCCGAGGCGCTCCCCGAGGGGGGATTCGAGGTGCGAGCCCGGCTGCCCACGGCGGGCGAGGTCCGTTCAGGCCCCCGCCCGGCCGCGTGAGCGTCAGTCGGACTCGCCGAGACCGATCGAGAAGGCGGCGTCGAGATCGTGCTTGGAGTAGGTGCGGAAGGCGATGTGCGTCTCGGTGCGCAGCACCCCGTCCACCTTGTTGATCCGTCCGGGGATGACCTCGGCGATCTCCTCGTAGGCGGAGACCCGGACCATGGCCATCAGGTCGTACTCCCCGGTGATGGAGTAGACCTCGCTCACCCCGTCGATCTCGGCGATCGTCTGGGCAACCTCGGGGATCCGGTCCACCTCGGCGTTGATGTGCACGATCGCGGTGACCACGAGCTTCCTCCTCGTTGAGTACGGCTTGCAGCTCCGAAGTTATCAGCGCATCGGGCGCCCCTCACGCCGCCGGTGCGGTTCGGGAGCCGGATGGGCGCGGTCGAGGCGGGCCCTGAGCCGCCCCGCGCCACCGGCGGGCAGGCTCCAGGTGCCCTCCACCTGCACCAACCGCACTCCGGGGGACTCCAGCCAGCGCAGGATGCACTCGGTCTCCTCGGCACTGGCCGCGGGGACGGGGCCCGGTCCCGGCACGACGGTCTCGGCGGTGGCCACCAGCGCGTCCACGAACGGGGTGGGATGCGCGCCCCTGGGCATCACCCCGGCCGAGGCCAGCCTGCCGTACCGGATGACGTGGATCTGCCAGCCGCCGCCCGCCGCGGGGGAGGCGGCGACCATCTGGGGGATCGAGGTCAGCGCGCTCAGCCGCTGCATGCGCGCGGAGGCGCGGACGTAGGAGGCGAGCCTGTCGCGGTCGGCCGCCGCCTCCTCGTAGCGCTGTTCGAGGGCCAGGCGCTCCATGCGCGCCTGGACCGCGGAGAAGACGGGGGTGACGTCCAGCTCCATCGCCCGGCGTGCGGCCGCGGTGTGCAGGCCGTACTCCTCGGCGCTCTGGCGGCCCTCGCACGGCGCCCCGCACCTGCCGAGCCCGGCGAGGGCGCAGGCGGAGCGCCTGGTGCGGGAGGTGATCTTCTCGGTGCACTGCCGGAGCGGGACCGCCTCGTGCAGCGCGGTGCGGGCGTCCTCGGCCGCGCGGGTGCTGGTGAACGGGCCCAGGTAGCCGGCGTCGTCGTCCTTGACCTCACGGACGATCGACAGGCGCGGGAACGGCTCGTCGGTGAGCTTGAGCCAGACCATTTTCTCCGGGAAGCGCGACCTGCGGTTGTAGCGAGGTTTGGCGGAGCCGATCAGCCTGAGCTCCCTGACCTCGGCCTCCAGCGCGGTCGCGCAGGCGATCGGCCGGACCCGCTCGACGATGCCGATCATCTCGCGGATCCGGGGCCGGGTCTCGCCCGCGGTGAAGTAACTGCGCACGCGGTTGCGGAGGTTGGTGCTCTTGCCGACGTAGAGGGGGTCGCCCCGCTCGTCCTCGAACACGTAGACGCCGGGGCCGGTCGGCACCCCGTCGGCCAGGTGCCGCTTGCGACGCTGCTCCGGGGTGGGCGCGCGGACGAAGCCCCTGAGCTCCTCCAGGGTGTGCACCCCGAACGAGCCCGCCCGCTCCAGCAGGGCGTGGAGCACGTCCACGGTGGCCTGGGCGTCGGCGAGCGCGCGGTGGCGGGGCTCGGTCTTGCTGAAGATCCGGGCCAGCGTGGACAGCTTGCAGTTGGGCGCCTCGTCACGGGTCAGCAGCTTGCGCGCCAGGACGACGGTGTCGACCACCGGATGGGCGGGCGGGGGATAGCCGTGAGCGGCGCAGGCCGCCTTGATGAAGCCGAGGTCGAATCCCGCGTTGTGCGCCACGAGGGTGGTGCCCTCGGCGAACTCCAGGAACGAGGGCAGCACCGATTCGATCTTCGGTGCCGCCACGACCATGGTGTCGGTGATGCCGGTCAGAACCGAGATGAACGGCGGGATCGGCGACCCGGGATCGACGAGGGTGCCGAACTCGCCCAGCACCTCACCACCCCGGACCTTGACCGCGCCGATCTCCGTGATCGCGTGCTCGCCCGCCGAAACCCCGGTGGTCTCCAGGTCGAACACGACGAACGTGATCTGGCTGAGCGGCGTGCCCAATTCGTCCAGCGTTCCCTGCACGACGTAATCCACGGTTCAAGACGATAGGAGCCTCGACCGACATTTAACGCGGCGGCCCCGGACGCGCGGCGCCGTGCCGGGCCCGACCCGGCGCCGGCGGGCGGAACCGGGAGGTACGGGGTCAGCCGCCGTGGCTCCCGCCCAGCATCCGCTCGATCGCGGCCCGGTGCATGACCAGGTCGTCGGGGTCGTCGGGCATGGGCTGCTCGCCGAAGTGGATGCGCCGGTGCCAGACGCGGGCCATGATGACGCCGTGCCGGAGCGCGGCGTACATCTCGTAGAACTCCATGTCTCGCGGCCGGTAGCCGGTGATCTCCTGATATGTCCGGCAGACGTCCTCACGCTGCATGAAATCCGGCAGGCCGGGCAGCCCGAAGACCTGGGCGACCTCCTGGAAGAACTGGTGCAGGAAGATCATCCAGGCGATGTCCAGCTCGCGGGGGGCGACGGTGGCCATCTCCCAGTCCAGCACCGCCACCGGGGTGAAGTCCCGGTACATCACGTTTCCGATGCGCGCGTCGCCCCAGCTCAGCACGGCGGGTCCGGGGGCGGCGGGCCAGTGCTCCTCCAGCCAGGCGAACGCCCGCTCCAGCACCGGGATCCGCATCGAGCCGTGCGCCCACTCGTAGTAGGCCCGCTGGGCGTCGACGTGCCTGCGCAGGGCAGACCCTCCGGACCCGCCGGGCTCCACCACCTCGAGCTCCTCGGCGGTGAACGGGGCGTCGTGCAGCCTGGCCAGGATCTCGACGCTCTGCCGTTGCAGCCGGTCCCTGTCGGCCCGGGAGGCGTCGAGCAGCCAGCCCTCGAAGGTGTAGGGCATCACGTCCGGCGGCACGTCACCGGCGAGCCGTTCCATCACGAAGAACGGCGTGCCCAGCGGCCCGGGATCGGGCTCGAACCAGAGGGTGCGAGGGGCGGGCACCCCGGCGCGCTCCCTGACCATCCGCATGACCTCGAACTGCCTGCCGAGGTCGTAGTCCGGGAAGACCGGAACCGCCTCGCTCGACGGGGCCATCCGGGCGACGCACTCGACCTCCCGCCTGCCTTCGGGGGAGTCCCATGAGGCGTCGAAGAGCAGGGTCTCGCTGGACATCCCGTTGCCCGACGGCTGGGACAGCCGCGACACCGCGACGGGGCGGCCCAGGCGGCCGGCGAGCCAGGAGCGCACCCGCTCGCGCAGCTCGCCGAGGTCGCGGGTGGAGGTGCGCATCTGTCCGGCCTGGCCGCCCTGCTCGTCCATCGCGCCCTCCGGGGTGGCGTGCGTCACACGTCGATGGGCACAGTCGTATACCTGCGATCAAGGGCTTGTCCACATAATGTTCACCTGCCCGCCGGGCCGGAGCCGGATTTCCGGTCATGTCCGGGTCAGGGTGCGGTAGCCGTACCCTTGACGTGAAGACCAATCCGAGTAGGGGCCGTGATGAGTTCAGCCGGAGAGGGCCTGTCTCGTCCGTTACCCGAGCAGGTTCGCTTACATGTCGTAGAGCTGGCATCCCAGATCCTGGGGTCGATGCCGGCCTCGGCCGTGCCCCTGCCTCTCAGGGGAATCGCCAGGTTCGACCCTCGTAAACGCGCCAAACTGGGCAGTGCGCCGATCGCCGCCCAGCTGGAGAGCGACAAGAAGTTCCGCGAGCTGGTCGCCGAGACGTTGAGCGCGGGCTGGCCCGAGCTGGTGGCCAGCCTCGCCGAGGGCGTCATGCCGCCGGCCGCCGAGCCCGTCCTGGTCGCCGCCGCCGCCTATCTGACCCGGCCGCCGGGCTGGGCGGGGATGGTGGAGATCGCCCGCGCGGACCTGGAGCAGTCGGCCGCGGCGGCGGAGGGCTCGGCGCAGGAGCAGACCCTCACCCGGCTGCGCGAGCAGCTGGCCGCGCAGAAGAGCTCCGCCAAGGAGGAGTCCGACCGGCTGCGCGAGCAGCTCAAGACGGCCCGTTCGGAGATCTCCGACCTCCGCCGCAAGCTGCACGACGCCCGCGAGCGGGCCAAGGCGGCCGACGCGCGGGCTGCCGAGGTGGAGGAGGCCGCGCAGGAGGTCAAGGCCGCCGCCGCGTCGGCGGGAAGCGCGGGGGAGAGCGAGCTGCGCCGCCTCCGTGAGCGCGTGGCCGATGCCGAGCGGCAGCTGGAGGCCACCCGCCGGGCCGCCCGCGAGGGCCGGAGCGTGGAGGACACCAAGGTCCGCATGCTGCTCGACGCCCTCCAGGACGCCGCCGCCGGGCTGCGCAGGGAGCTCGCCCTGCCCTCCAGCATCAGCCGGCCCGCCGATTCGGTGGCCTCGGTGGCACCCGGCAGGCAGGGGGTCCAGGCGGTGCCCGCCAGGGCGCTCGCCGACGACGACCCGGTCCTTCTCGACCAGCTGCTCGCCCTGCCGCAGATCCACCTGATCGTGGACGGCTACAACGTGACCAAGTCCGGCTACGGCACGCTCACCCTCGCCGACCAGCGCAACCGCCTGCTCACCGGGCTCGGCGCGCTGTACGCGCAGACGCGCACCGAGCTGACCTGCGTCTTCGACGGTGCCGAGCTGAACGGCCCGGTCCCGGTGTCGGCTCCCCGGGGAGTCCGGGTGATGTTCAGCGCTCCCGGCCAGATCGCCGACGACCTGATCCGCCAGCTGGTCCGCGCCGAGCCCGCCGGCCGGGCCGTCGCGGTGGTCTCCTCCGATCGCGAGGTGGCCGAGTCGGTCCGCCGGATGGGCGCGCGGCCGGTTCCATCGGTTCTGCTCCTGCGACGTCTCGGGCGCGGCTGAACCTTTTGGCCTTATGGTGCATCGGATCACACTGGAGGTTGATTCGATGCAGAAGATCATCGCACTGGTCTGCGCCGCACTCGTGGCCGGTACGGCCGCCGCCGCCCCCGGCATCCCCAAGGGCTTCCTGCTGTACGAGAAGGCCGCGGCCACGAAGGACCGCGACCCCGAGACCAACTGGAAGGTCAGCGACTCGCCGAAGGCGCGGTTCGCGGTCGACCCGTGTGGCAGGGGCGCCGTCGGCAAGGCGGGCCGGGTGGCCGCGCGGACGGTGACATTCACCGGTGTGCCGGACTTCATGAAGGTCGAGCAGGTGCTCCTGTACGGCTCCAAGGCGGCCGCGGAGCAGGCCATGGCCCAGGTCCGCGCGGCGCTGTCCGCGTGCGGGGCCAGGAGCGACAGCGGCGCCGGCTACCGCTACGCCTCCACCGCCGTGACCGGCCTCGGAGACGACGCCCTGAAGGTCTCCGGGCAGGCCTACTACGGCAAGAAGGTCGGCATCGGCGGAGACCGGAGCGTGGTGGTCCGCAAGGGGAACGCGGTGCTGGTCTACCTCCGGGCCGGGGAGTACTACAAGCCGGTCAAGCGGGACTGGGCCGACCAGGTGAAGGACGCCACCAGGATGACCGCGAAGATCTGCGGGATCGCCACCTGCGCGTAAAGAGCAAAACAGCCAAAAAGGTGAGCTAACCCTTACTGGTTCTGTACTATTCCGCCCAGGTCTTTGCACTGGGGGAGGCGGCGTCGTGGCCGTGGCGGGTATGCCGGTTGGGTTCGGGCGGATGCCGATGGCCGTGGGGGTGGCGCTCGCGCTGTTCTTGCTACCGGTCGGCGGTGCCTTCGCCGAGCCGAAGCCGACCGTCGCCCAGGCCAAGAAGAAGCTGGAGAAGCTCAACGACCAGGCCGACAAGGTCGTCGAGAAGTACAACCAGGCCGGCGAGAAGCTGAAGAAGGCCCGCAAGAAGTACCGGACGCTGAACGGCGACCTCACGCGCCAGAACGCCACGGTCGCTGGGCTGCGCCAGGAGCTCGTCACGATGGCGGTCAGCAGCTACCAGCTCGGCGGGGTGAGCGGCTGGGAGAGCATGATCAACCAGCCCGACCCCGGAACGCTGCTGAGCGGTCTGGCCGCCGTCGACCAGATGTCCGCCTCCCGCGCCCGGTCCCTGGGCGCCTTCGACGAGGCCAACAAGCTGCTGCGGGTGAGCCGCGACAAGGCCAAGGAGGCCCTGGCCGAGGCCGACAAGACGCGTGACGAGCTGGCCGCGGAGAAGGCCAAGGCCGAGAAGATGGTGAAGGCCCAGACCAAGCTCCTGCGCGAGCTGGGCACCTTCCAGAGCGGCAATCCCAACAGCACCGGGATCCAGTACAACGGCCCGGCCTCGGGCAACGCCCGGGCCGCCCTGGCCTTCGCCTTCGCCCAGGTCGGCAAGCCCTACCAGTACGGCGGCACGGGCCCGGGGGGCTGGGACTGCTCCGGCCTCGTCCAGGCCTCCTGGCGCAGCGGCGGCGTCAGCCTTCCCCGCACGACCTGGGAGCAGTGGAGCTGGGGCGCGAGCCGCAAGGTCTCCATCAGCGAGCTCCAGGCCGGGGACCTCATCTTCAGCGAGGGGCTGGGCCACGTGAGCCTCTACGCGGGCAACGGCAAGATCGTCCATGCTCCGCAGACCGGTGACGTCGTCAAGGTCGTCCCCCTGTCGGCCTACGGCCGCCGCCTGGTCGGGGCCGTCCGCCCCTGACGCCCGAGGTCGTGCCGCCTGCTCCTCGGCGGCGGCTTTCGGCGGCGGCGGTGGTTGCCGTCGTCCTGTGTGCGGTGGCGGTGGGCTTCCTGCTCCCGGGAAGGGCCGTCCCTCACCGTCCTGCCCCCGCCCGAGGGGGCTTGGCCGACGATGCTCTTCTCCGTCCGGCTCCGTCCGGCTCCGTCCGGCTCCGTCCGGCTCCGTCCGGCTCTGTCCGGCGACAAAGGGGATGGTGGGGAGGCCGGGGACCTCATCGCCGGGACCGCGCCCGGACCCGGCCGCAGTCCTCATCCGGTGCCCGGAAGTACTCGCGCCGCGCGAAGCCGGTCACGCCCGCCACGATGTTGGCCGGGACCATCTGGATCACGCTGTTGTAGATGAGAACGGCGTCGTTGTGGTGCTGCCGGGAGGAGGCGATCCGGTTCTCGACGGCGGCCAGTTCCTCCCGCAGTTCGATGAAGTTCTGGTCGGCCTTCAGGCCGGGAAGGGATTCGGCCACCTCGAACAGCTTTCGCAGCGCCCCGGACAGCGTGTTCTCGGCGGTCGCCCGCTCGGCACGGGTCTGGGCGCTGATCGCCTGGGCGCGCGTGGCGAGCACCGCTTCCAGGGCCTGCCGCTCGTGGGCGGCGTGGCCCTTCACGGTCTCCACCAGGTCGGGGACGAGCTCGTGACGGTGCTTGAGCTGCACGTCGATCCGGGCCCAGGCGTCGTCCACCGCGCTGCGCTTGCGGACCAGGCCGTTGTAGGTCGAGACGATGAGCAGGACGAGGAGCAGCACGAGGACCAGGGCGAGAAAGACGAGAACGGCCTGAGTGACCAAGGGAGCCTCCCGGGGAGAGTGGCGGCGTGCGCGGACCCGGTCCGCCGCGCGGTGACCATCTGACCCCGGACCCCTTGCACCTCGCCTGCAGAAGCATTTCGCGCCCGAGGCCGGTTCGTGCCCGAGGTTGGTTCGTGCCCGTCGTCGGTTCGTGCCCGAGGTCGGTTCGCGCCCGTCGTGTCCGGTCATGAAGGCGGCCGCCTCGTGGCCGAGGCCGGCGAAGGCTCCGCCGAGGCCGGTGACGTGCCCAAGGGTGGAGGTGACGTGCCTGGGGAAGGAGGGAGGTGACGTGTCCGGGTGGTGGAGGTGACGTGCCCGGCGTGGTGGAGACGAGCGCGCCGTCCGGGGGCGGCTCGATTTCGCCGTCCGGTTTCCCCCCGCGGGCTCGTCCGCCGGAGCGGATGGCCGTACAGGGGCGTCTGCCGGAGCGGATGGCCCGCGCCGGGTCACCTGTCGAAGTGGATGGCCTGGAGGAGATCCGCGGAGGCTCGGCCCAGGACGGTGACGCTGGAGGCCGGGGGGAGGGTACCGGTGCGGGCGTGGGCGACGAGCACGCGCCAGCGGCGGCAATGGCGCGCGAAGGTGGCGTCGGCCACGACCCTGCCGCGGGCGCGCTGGCCCGCACGGGCGGTCTGGGGATCCACGTCGAGCATGATGAGGTGGAACTCGCCGCCCGAGCGGCGGGCGAGCCAGGCGAAGCCGTACAGCATGTGAGGCCACGTCCCCCGGTTGTGGGCGACGACGGAGCGGCCGTCCGCCACGGCTCGGGCGATGCGCCAGACGTGGGTGGCGTGCACGATCGGGGTGCGGATCCGCTTGGGCGCCGAGGCGAGGCGGCGAGCCCACAGGTTGCGGGACTGCCGTGAGTCGATCACTCGCACCGCGCTGATCGTCACCGGCCGGGTCTCGGTGCCCCGCAGCTGGTACAGCCGGTCCAGGAGGGTGCTCTTGCCCGCGCCGGGCAGTCCGGTGAGTATCACCAGCGACCCGGATGGATAGTGCAGAGTCTCGGCGGAGACCGGGGCGGCCAAGCGGCACCTCGCAGAACAGCGCGTAAGCGGACGGGTCAGGATAATCGCAATCGCGCGATTCCGGAAGCGCAGTGCCCGCCGGCCGCCTCGCCGAGGGTGCAGGCGGTGAGGCCGTGCCCGTGCGGGGGACGCCGTGGGCGGGCGGTGAGGCCGTGCCCGTGCGGGGGACGCCGTGGGCGGCCCCGTCCGTGGGCCAGGCGTGGGCGGTCCCCGGCCACGGTGACGCGGTACGGCTGCACTCCGGGGACGTCGCGGGCGCCTGTGCCCGTGGGCCAGGCGTTCTGTCCCGTGCGGGCGTTCTGTCCGTGAGGGGGGACACGCGGCCGGCCGCCGAACGCGGTGTGGCCGCGCTGGTGGTCGCGGGTGCGGGCAGGCGTCGGCGCTGCCGTGCCTCCCCGTTTTTCGATAGACATCGGTATGGTCAATATAACGATAGCGTGCTGAATGTGGTCAAGGATCAGGAGCCGAAAAGGCGCTACCAGTCCCGCCTCCGTGAGGACGGCACGCGGCGCACGCGCCAGGCGATCGTCGCGGCGGCCGGCGAGCTGTTCGTCGCGAACGGCTACGTGGCCACCTCCCTGGCCGACATCGCCGTCGCCGCCGGTGTCGCGCGCCCGACCGTCTTCGCCGCCTTCGGCTCCAAGCCGGCGCTGCTGCGCGAGGTGCTCGACCAGGCCCTCGCCGGTGACGACGCCCCCGTCCCGGTGGCCGACCGGCCGTGGTTCAAGCCCGTCTGGGACGCGACCACGCAGGCCGCCGTCCTCGACGCCTACGCGCAGGTGTGCGTGCTCATCGGGGGGCGCGCGGCGGCGCTCTTCGAGACCGTCCGCCGGGCCGCGGACGCGGCGCCCGAGGTGACCGAGCTGTGGGACACGCTGCAGGCCAACCGCCGCGCGGGGGCGCGCATGGTGGTCGAGCGCCTGCGGTCGACGGGGCCCTTGCGGCCGGGACTCGACGGGGAGCGGGCCGTCGACGTCATGTGGCTCCTCAACGACCCCGCCCATTACAGCGCCATGGTGCAGCGGTGCGACTGGCCCGCCGACTCCTTCCGCGACTGGCTGGCGGGCGTGATGCGGGACGCGCTGCTCCCTCGCTGAGAACGGCCGGGCGGTCGGCGCCCTCGTCCCCGGCGGCCATCTGTCCGTCGCCGAGTACGACCGGTACGGCCGCGTGGTGCGCGAGCTCACCGCGCACAACCGGGCGCCGGCACTCGGCAAGGACAGCTACCGTCTCGCCGAGCTCACCATCACCCGGTTCGACGCGCCCGAGCGCGCCGAGCTGCTGTCCACCCGCTCGATCTACGACGCCGCCGGGCGGCGCCAGGGTCGTCGGCAGGGAGGGGCCGGCCCGCCTGCAGCCCACCACCATCCACGGCGACGTGGGCACCGAGCTGGAGCCGGAGACCGGGACCGCGACGGTGCTCGACTACGACGAGTACGGCGTGGCGCGGTCGGAGATCCGGCGGTACGGCTGGCTGGGCGGCACGCGGAGCCCCGCGGAGACCCTCGACGGGACCGTCCGGCTGGGCGGCCGCCTGTACGATCCGGCGTTCGGCCGGTACCTCCAGCCCGGCGCGGTGCCCGCGGAGGCGGGCAACGCCTGCGAGTCCTGGTACGGCGACCCGGTGGGACGGAGGAATTGAAGATCGAATGCAGTGTGACGAATGTTACAGAAGTGACGGCCTTCGGATGATGATCATAATAATGTGACGAGGGTCATAAAAAAATAACGGAACCGCCTATCACGCAGGGATTACGGAACCGGGCGGGGTGCTTGTCGATCTCCATTTCCCTGGCATAGCTTTGCTGAAATTTGGTGATCGGAGTACCTTCTGGCGTCGCGGTGGCAAGCCATGTCGCCGCGCCGAATGCCTGCCCGAAGGTCAGGCATTCCGCAGAAAATCCAATTGGCCGCCGCTCCCCTGAGGGGTTGGACCCCATCGCGGCGGCCTGCCGAATCCGTGCAGCCAGGAGGCATGGAACCGGGGACCCAAGGGCCCTCAAGGTATGGCCAGGGGTGAATCGGCATATTTCATGCCGTAGGGCGACTTCCCCGCCCGAATCCGTCAGCTAACCCGGTAGGCATCAGTGGAAGCCCCAAGGAGAAATCCTGTCTACCACCCTGCGTAACCCCCGTCTGTCGCGCCTTGCCCGCCTTTCCCTCGGCGGTGCCGCACTCACCCTGACCGCCTCGTCCGGAGCGGTCGTGCTGGGATCCACGGCGGCACAGGCGACGACGGACATCGTGGTCGCGGTCCAGGCCAAGAGCACGGCGAAGGCCGAGAGTACGGCGAAGGCCAAGACCACCCGGACGAGCAAGGTCGCACGACAGAAGGTGAAGGCACACAAGGCCGTCTCGGCGGCCACGAAGCAGATCGGCGATCCGTACCGGTGGGGAGCCTCCGGCCCCGGCTCGTTCGACTGCTCCGGGCTCGTCCAGTACGCGTGGCGCAAGGCCGGCGTCTCCCTCCCCCGGATCACGCACAGCCAGTACCGCGCCGTCAGGAAGAAGGTCTCGTGGAGCAGCCTGCGCCCCGGTGACCTGATGTTCTTCTACGGCAAGGGCCACGTGGGCATGTATGTCGGCAAGGGCAAGATGGTCCACTCGCCGAGCAGCGGCAAGACGGTCCGGATCGTGAAGCTGAAGGGGTACTACAAGTCCTCCTTCGCCGGAGCGGTCCGTCCCGGCGGCTGACCCCGAGCGAATCGGCCCCGTCCATCCTCCGCGGATGGACGGGGCCGCTCCATGCCGGTCGAGTAACATCAGCTCATATGTCCGTCCGGAGAGGGCGCCGCGCCGTGCTCACCGGGATGCTGGCGCTGATGAGCGCCGGCCTGACCGCCGGGGCGGGGCCGCTCCCGCAGGATACGCGCGGCCTCTGGCCGGGGGCCGCGACCGTGGTCCGCGGGGAGCACTCCGTCGTGATCGGCCACCGCGTCCCGCTCGCCGATCTCCGCGATCTGGCGTCGAGGGCCGACCGTGCCCGCCGTACCGTCGGGCGGATCTGGGGACCGGTCCGGCCGGTGATCCTCTTTCCCGCCACCGACGCGGAGGCGGCGGCGCTCGCGGGTGCCGGGAGCACGGGAGGGCTGGCCGCGATGGCCACCGCCGACAGGGTGATCGTCCTTCCGTCGGGCTACGCGAGGCTCAGCGCGGCCGGCCGGGACGTGGTGATCACGCACGAGCTCACCCACGTGGCCACCGGCGCGACCCGCGGCGGCCGGGTGCCGATGTGGCTGTCGGAGGGGTTCGCCGACTACGTGGGATACCGCGACGCCGGGATCGGGGTCCGCGAGGCCGCCGCCGAGCTGGCAGCGGAGGTGCGCGCGGGCACCCTGCCCGCCCGGCTCCCCGGAGCCGCCGACTTCGCCCCCGGCGCCCCGCGGCTGGCGCAGGCCTACGAGGAGGCGTGGCTCGCCTGCCGCTACATCGCGGAGCGCTTCGGTGAGAAGGCGCTGGTGAGGCTCTACGGTAGCGATGTCGGCAGCGCGCTGGGCCTGTCGCGGGCGGAGCTCACCGCCGCCTGGCGTGACCACCTCCGGAGGGAACTGGGTTGACGCGGACCACGACGGACACGCCTCCGGTCTCCGGAGGGATCATCATGGCGCGGGCCACGGCGGGCACGCCTCCGGTCTCCCCGGGGCCTGCGACGCGCCTGCGGGGAGGGTCCCGATGACGACGACCACGGCGGAGGCGCTCCCGGGCATCCGGGTGGCGGGGTGGGCGCTGGCCGCCCTCGGCGCGGCCACGCTGGCGATCGTGGCGTTCACCACGCCCTGGCGGGCTCTGCCCGCCGCCGCCCCGTCCGTCCCGCCGGATCCGACCCGTGACTTCACCCCCGACCAGATCGCACGCTCCGAGGCCTTCGACGCCGCGGTCAGCGTGCCCGCCTACCTGTCGCTCGGCCTGACCCTGGTGGTGGCCGGGGTCCTGGTGAGCACCCCGCTGGGCGCGCGGCTGCTCGGCCGGTTGAGGGGGCCGTGGTGGCTGCGGGTGCTGCTGGGCATCCTCGTCCTGTCGGTGGCGGTGGAGATCCTCCGCTGGCCGCTGGGCATGTGGTCGGAGACCTACCTGCGCGAGTTCGGCCTGTCCACCCAGAACTGGCCGGCCTGGGCGGCCGACCGGGCCAAGAACATCGGCATCAGGACCGGGCTGACCGCGATCATGGTGCTCGCGGTGGTCGCGCTGGCGCGCCGCTACCGGCGCTGGTGGATCCCCGCCGCCGCCGGCGCGTTCGCGCTGACCGTGGCCGCCTCCTTCGCCTACCCCGTGCTGATCGAGCCGGTCTTCAACGACTTCACGCCGATGCCCGCCGGGCAGCTCCGCGACGACCTGCTCGGCATGGCCGCCCGCGACGGCGTGCCCGTCGAGGACGTCCTCGTCGCCGACGCCTCCCGACGGACCACCGCGCTCAACGCCTACGTCTCCGGCTTCGGCGCGACCCGCAGGATCGTGGTCTACGACACGCTGCTCAGGGCCCCCGCCGACGAGGTCGAGCTGGTGGTCGCGCACGAGCTGGGCCACGCCAAGGCCGGCGACGTGCTGTACGGCACGCTCGTCGGCGCCCTGGGCGCGGCCTGCGGGGCGTGCCTGCTCTACCTGGTGACGTCCTGGCGGCCCGTACGGCGGCGCACCGGGATCGCCTCGGTGGCCGACCCGAAGGCGGTGGGTCTGGTCATGGGGCTGCTGAGCCTGGCCACGGTCCTGTCCGGGCCGGCGCAGAACCTGGTCAGCAGGCACATCGAGGCCCGCGCCGACGCGCACGCGCTGGACCTGACCAGGGATCCGGCCGCGTTCGTGTCCATGCAGAGACGGCTGTCGGTCACCAACATCTCGGACCTGTCGCCGGACGCCTTCGAATACTTCCTCTACGTCTCCCACCCCACGGCGCCGCAGCGCATCTCCATGGCGCGCTCCTGGGCCCTGCTGAACGGCATGCGGGAGCCGTGAACCGCGCGCTGGTCGTCACCAACGACTTCCCGCCCCGGGCGGGCGGCATCCAGTCGTTCGTGCACGGTCTCGCCGCCGGCCGCCCGCCGGACTCGGTGGTCGTCTACGCCCCGCGGTGGCCCGGCTGCGAGGCGTTCGACGCGCGGCAGCCGTACCCGGTCGTGCGGCACCCCACCTCGCTGATGCTGCCCACCCGCGCGGTCGCCCGCCGGGCCGCGGAGCTGGTCGCCGAGTTCAAGTGCGACACCGTGGTGTTCGGGGCGGCGGCCCCGCTCGGGCTGCTCGCGCCCAGGATGCGGGCCGCCGGCGCGGACCGCATCGTCATGATCACCCACGGCCACGAGGCCTCCTGGGCGCAGGTCCCGCTGGCCCGCCGCCTGCTGGCCAGGATCGGCGGCCACGCCGACGTGGTCACCTACCTGGGGGAGTACACCAGGCAGCGGCTGGCCCGGGTGATCCCCGGCGGCAAGCTGGTACGGCTCGCGCCCGGCGTCGACACCGGCCTGTTCCGGCCGGAGGCCGGCGCCGGACAGGTCCGCGCGGCGCTGGGGCTGGGGGACCGGCCGGTCGTGGTCTGCCTGTCCCGGCTGGTGCCGCGCAAGGGGCAGGACGTCCTGCTGCGGGCCTGGCCCCAGGTGCTGCGGGCCGTACCGGACGGCGTGCTGCTGCTCGTCGGCGGCGGGCCGTACCGCAGGACCCTGGAGCGGCTGGCCCGGCCGATGGGCGGCTCGGTCAGGATCGCCGGGCCGGTGCCGTCGGCGGCGCTGCCCGCCTACCTCGCCGCCGGAGACGTGTTCGCCATGCCGTGCCGTACCCGGCTGGGCGGCATCGACGTGGAGGGGCTCGGCATCGTCTACCTGGAGGCCTCCGCCAGCGGGCTGCCCGTGGTGGCGGGCTCGTCGGGCGGGGCCCCCGACGCGGTGCTGCAGGGGGAGACCGGCCTGGTCGTGGACGGGACCTCCCCGGCCGAGGTGGCCGGGGCCCTCATCGACCTGCTCACGGATCCGGCGAGGGCGCGGGCGATGGGCGAGCGCGGGCGCGAGTGGGTCACGCGGGAGTGGGACTGGGAGCTGGTCGCCGCCCGCTTCGCCCGGCTGCTCGAACCGGCGCGGCCCTCCTGAGGCGCGACTGTCCGAGTGGCCGGGTCTGACGCGCGCCGGTCTGTGCGGCCGGGTCTGACGCGCGACTGTCCGAGTGGCCGGGTCTGACGCGCCGGTCCGTGCGGCCGGGTCTGACGCGCGCCGGTCCGAGTGGGCCGGGCGGTGACCCGGCGGTTCACCGCGTACACGGCCCGCCGGGCCCGCCGGACCCGGGACGGCGTCAGCCGTACAGGGAGTCGATGTGCTCGGCGAAGTCGCGCATCACGATGTTGCGCTTGACCTTGAGGGTCGGGGTGAGGTGCCCGCTCTCCTCGCTGATGTCGCTGTCGAGCACCGTGAACTTCTTGATCTGCTCGGCCTTGGAGACCGACCTGTTGGCCCGGTCCACCGCCTTCTGCACCTCGGCGAGGATCGCCGGGTCGGTGCTGAGGTCGGCGATGGTGGCCCCGGTCTTGCCGTTGGACCCCTTCCACTGCTCCAGCGCCTCGGGGTCGAGGGTGATGATCGCCGCGACGAACGGCCGGTCGTCGCCGACGACCATCGCCTGGCTGATCAGCGGGTGGGCCCGGATGAGGTCCTCCATCGGGGCCGGGGCGACGTTCTTGCCCGCGGCGGTGACGAGGATCTCCTTCTTGCGGCCGGTGATGCGCAGGTAGCCGTCCTTGTCGAGCTCGCCGACGTCGCCGGTGTGGAACCAGCCGTCGGCGTCGATCGCCTCGCCGGTCGCCTTGTCGTCGTTCCAGTAGCCGGCGAAGACGTGACGGCCCTTGACCAGCACCTCGCCGTCGTCGCCGATGCCGATCGTGACGCCGGGGAACGGCTTGCCGACGGTGCCGATCTTGTTGGCGCCCGGCATGTTGACCGCCGACGGCGCGGAGGTCTCGGTCAGGCCCCACCCCTCGAAGACCTCGATGCCCACGCCCCGGAAGAAGTGGGCGAGCCGCTCGCCCAGGGCCGAGCCGCCGGACACCGCGGCCGACAGCCTGCCTCCGGTGGCCGCCCGGAGCTTGCCGTACACCAGCTTGTCGAACAGGGTGTGCCTCAGCCTGAGGCCGAGCCCGGGGCCGCCCGCCGACTGCGCCCGGCTCCAGGCGATGGCGGTGTCGGCCGCGGCGTGGAAGATCTTGCTCTTGCCGTCGCCGGCGGCCTTCTGCTCCGCGCCGTTGTAGACCTTCTCGAACACCCGGGGCACGCCCAGCAGGAAGGTCGGCTTGAAAGCCTGCAGGTCGGGGGCGACGTTCTTCATGTTCGGGGTGTGCGCGAGCACGGTGCCCGTCTCGATCAGCACGAGCTGGATCATGCGGGCGAAGACGTGCGCGAGCGGCAGGAACAGCAGGGCCGCCCGGCCGGCCGCGGTGAACAGCGGTTCCAGCGGGCCCGCCGCCACGTTCCTGGCGGTGAACAGCAGGTTGTCGTGGGTCAGCGAGCATCCCTTGGGCCTGCCGGTGGTGCCCGAGGTGTAGACGATGGTGGCCAGGTCGGCGGCGCCGCGGCCGGTCCTGCGCTCGGACAGCGTCTCGTCGGACACCTCGGCGCCGCCCGCGATCAGCTCCTCCAGCGCGCCGCCCTCGATGCGCCAGACGTCCTTGAGGTCCGGCAGCTCGGCCAGCGCCTCGCGGACGGTCTCCTCGTGCGACTCCAGCTCCACGAACACGGCCTTCGCGCCGCTGTCGGAGATGATCCATCCGATCTGGTCGGAGGAGGAGGTCTCGTAGATCGGCACGCTGGCCGCGCCCGCGGCCCAGATCGCGTAGTCGATCACGGTCCACTCGTAGCGGGTGCGCGACATCAGGGCCACCCGGTCGCCGGCACCGATCCCGGCCGCGATCAGTCCCTTCGCCACCGATGCGACCTGGTCGCGGAACTCTCCGGCGGTGACGGCGATCCAGTCGTCGCCGATCTTGCGCCGCAGGGCGACCGTGCCCGGTTCCCGTTCGGCGCGCCGGAACACCGTGTCGGTCAGGTTGGCGGAGGCGGGGACATCCACCAGTACGGGGACGCTGTACTCGCGCACGGGTCACTCCTGAAGACGCGCGGATCAATGGGCTGCCTGGAAGTTACCGCGATAAGTTACGCGCTGGTAGATACCGTTACCCAGGCGTTGCCGGGGGCGATTTCACGGTATCAGTCTCGTCAGGCGGGGCCTCCGGGCCGACCTTCCGGCGCCGAGGTCGCATCCGAGTTGTTACTTATGTCCGTATTTAGCGGATGGTTAGGATGTCCGGCATGCGGGTTCATGTCGTCAGCGATGTGCACGGCAACGCCGCCGCCCTGGCGCGCGCGGGAGAGGGGGCCGACGCGCTCGTCTGCCTGGGCGACCTGATCCTGTTCATCGACTACGACGACCACTCCCAGGGCATCTTCCCCGAGCTGTTCGGGCAGGAGAGGGCCACGCAGTTCATCGCGCTGCGCACGGCCAAGCGGTTCGACGAGGCGCGGGAGATGTCGGCCGCCCTCTGGGCCTCGCTGGACGGCGACCCCCGCGACCACATCGAGCGCTCCGTCCGCCGGCAGTACGGCGAGATCTTCGCCGCCATGCCGACCCCGGCCTACCTCACCCACGGCAACGTGGACCTGCCGCGCTACTGGCCCGAATACCTCCGGGAGGGCCACCACGTGCTCGACGGGCAGAGCGTGGAGATCGGCGGGCTCCGTTTCGGCTTCGTCGGGGGCGGGCTGCGCACGCCGTACCGGACGCCGAACGAGATCGACGACGAGGAGTTCGCGCGCAAGGTGGAGGCCGTGGGAGAGGTGGACGTGCTCTGCTGCCACATCCCTCCCGCCGTCCCCGAGCTGCTCTACGACGTGGTCGCCCGGCGCTTCGAGCGGGGCAGCGAGGCCACGCTGGAGGCGATCAGGCGGACCCAGCCGCGCTACGCCCTGTTCGGCCACGTGCACCAGCCCCTGGCCGCCCGCACGCGGATCGGCAGGACCGAATGCCTCAACGTGGGCCACTTCCGCGGCAGGGGAGAGCCCTTCGTGCTCGAGTGGTGAGCCGGGAGTTCGCCTGGAAACGTCGAACGAGTACGGTAACCCCATGGCTGACCGCACCACTTCGAGCATCACGATCGGCGCCGGCCGGTCGCCCATCATGACGGTGATCGCCGACTTCGCCTCATACCCGGAGTGGGCGGGCCAGGTGAAGTCGGCGCGCGTGCTCTCCGCCGACGCGGACGGACGTCCGGCCACGGTCCGGTTCGCCCTGGACGCGGGCGTGATCAGCGACGAATACACCCTCGCCTACACCTGGCACGGCGAGGACTCCGTCGACTGGAACATCGCCGAGGCGGGGAAGATGGTCTCCGGGCTCACCGGAAGCTACCGCCTCGCCGACGAGGGCGGCGGCACCGAGGTGACCTACGAGCTCGCCGTGGACCTCAAGGTCCCCATGATCGGCATGATCAGGCGGAAGGCGGAGAAGGTCATCATCGACACCGCCCTGAAGGGACTGAAGAAGCGCGTCGAGGCCTCATGAGGGAGCCGGGCCGGCCCGGGGCCGGGCCCGCGGGTGTGAGCCCCGGGCCGCCGGCCGGGGAGGGCGCGTGAGCCGGGTCCTGCTGTTCACCGGCAAGGGCGGCGTCGGCAAGACGACCGCGGCGGCCGCCACCGCCACGCTCGCGGCCGGGTCGGGGCACAAGACGCTGGTGGTCTCCACCGACACCGCGCACTCGCTCGCCGACGCGCTCGGCGCGACCGCCGGCGGCGAGCCCACCGAGATCTCGCCCGGCCTCCACCTGCACCAGGTGGACACCCAGAAGGCGCTGGAGCGCCAGTGGGGCGACCTGCGCGACTACGCCAGGGGGTTCTTCGCCGAGCTGGGCCTGGACGAGGTCACCGCCGAGGAGATCACCGTCCTGCCGGGCGCCGATGAGGTCATCGCCCTGCTGGAGCTGCGCGAGCATGCCCGCAGCGGCCGCTGGGACGTCATCGTCATCGACTGCGCGCCCACCGCCGAGACGCTCCGGCTGCTCGCCCTGCCCGAGGCCCTCGACTGGCACGTCAACCGGCTGCTGCCGGTCGGCAGGCGGCTCCTGCGCACGCTCTCCCCGCTGATCCGCCGGGTGGCGCAGGTCAGCGTGCCCGAGGACCACGTGGTCGGCGCGGGGGAGCGGCTCCATCGGGGCCTGCTGGAGGTCCGTGAGCTGCTCACCGGGCCCGACGCCAGCGTCCGGCTGGTGCTCACCCCCGAGGCCGTCGTGCTGGCCGAGGCCCGCCGCACGCTCACCTCCCTCAGCCTGTACGGCTACCGCGTCGACGCGGTGATCGCCAACCGGGTCTTCCCCGCCGAGGGCGCCGACCCGTGGCGGCAGCGGTGGGTGGACGCCCAGGCCAGGCACCTGGCCGAGGTCGAGCAGTCCTTCGCCCCGCTGCCCGTCCACATCGTGCCCTACCTGGACGCCGAGCCCGTCGGCCCCGCCGCCCTCGCCCGGGTCGCCGAGGCCATGTACGGCGAGGCCGACCCCTTCGCCCCGCCCACCGTGGACCCGCCGCTGCGGATCACCCCCGAGGGCGAGCTGATCCTGGCCCTGCCGCTCGCCGAGAAGAGCGAGGTGGACCTGGCCCGCAAGGGCGACGAGCTGATCGTCAACGCGGGCTCCCACCGCCGCGTCCTGGCCCTGCCCGCCGCCCTGGCCCGCAGATCCGTGCAAGAGGCAGTGCTCCGTGACGGCCTTCTCCGGGTACGGTTCCAATCGGGAGGGCCTGATGACTGAGAAGACCGACAGGACTGAGAACGACCGGGATCCGCTGGGCAGCGCGACCGAGGAGGCGTTCAAACTCTTCGACACGTTCCAGCAGAAAGCGGCCAGAGAGCTCCGGAAGAACCTGATCAAGGGCACGATGACCGGGTTCGGCGGCGCTTTCTCCAGCGGCGGAAGCCGCGGCGGCAGCCGTGACGTGTGGGAGGAGGCGGTCTCCGAGCATGACGAATACATCTGCCGGGCCTGCCCCGTCTGCCGTGCGATGGCCGCCCAGCGCGAGTCCGGCGGAGCGGTCGCCGACCACCTGATGCAGGCGGGCAGCGAGCTGTTCGCCGCGTTCAGGTCGGCCGTCGACGGGCTCAACAAGCCCACGCCCGCGCAGCGGGCACGGGAGCGCGGCAGAGAAGAGACCCCCGTGGAGCACATCGACCTGGGGTGAGCCCCGGGGGAGACCTGGGGGAGCCCAGGGGGAAAGGGTGGACAATGGCGCTGACCATCGGCGTTGACATCGGCGGTACCAAGGTCGCGGCGGGCGTCGTGGACGACGACGGCCACATCGTCGAGCACCTTCTGCGGCCCACCCCGGCCACCAACCCCGAACAGGTCGCCGAGACGATCGCCGAGGCGGTCCGGGAGCTGTCCAAGGGCCGGGAGATCGAGGCCGTCGGCCTCGGCGCCGCCGGATTCGTCGACGAGACCCGGTCCGTCGTGCGCTTCGCGCCCAACCTCGCCTGGCGCGAGGAGCCGCTGCAGAAGAAGGTCTCCGACCTCGTCGGCCTGCCCGTCGTGGTGGAGAACGACGCCAACGCGATGGCGTGGGGCGAGGCCAAGTTCGGCGCCGGGCGCGATGAGAGCCATCTCGTCTGCGTGACCATCGGCACCGGCATCGGCGGCGGGATCGTGCTGGACGGCGCCCTCTACCGTGGCCGCTGGGGCATGGGCGCCGAGCTGGGCCACATGCAGGTGGTGCCGGAGGGTCGCCTGTGCGGGTGCGGCAACCTCGGCTGCTGGGAGCAGTACGCCAGTGGCAACGCCCTGGTCGCCGAGGCCAGGGCGATCGCCGAGGCCGACCCGGCACGTGCCGCCGTGCTGCTGAAGATCGCCGGTGGCACCCCCGAGCACGTCGAGGGCCACGAGGTCACCGAGGCGGCCAAGCAGGGAGACCCGGCCGCGCTGGCCGCGTTCTCCGCGATGGCCGAGTGGCTCGCCCAGGGCCTGTGCGACCTCGCCGCGGTCCTCGACCCCGGGTGCTTCGTCCTCGGCGGCGGCGTCTCCCGCGCCGCCGACCTCTGGATCGACCAGGTCCGTGAGGCCTTCGCCCGCAACCTGACCGGCCGGGGGCACCGTCCCCTGGCCGACATCCGCCTGGCCGAGCTGGGCGCGTCGGCCGGCCTGGTCGGCGCGGCGGACCTCGCGCGCAGGCGCTGACCCGCGGCCCGCGTGGCCGGGTCGCCGGCGCGTGACCTGCCCGGCCGTCCGGGCGCGGCCCCGCGCGGGGCCGCCGGGTCCGGGGCCCGCGGCTGGGCGCCGGTCCGTGATCTGTCCGCGGGCTCTGGCACGCCGGGGCCCGCGGGGCTACCCTCACGGCACGTCTTGTCGCGTTTCATGCGGCTCCGCCGAGTGAGGTGGCTGTGGTGCTCAGGGTCGCCGGCTACAACGTGCGTTCCATGAAAGACGACGTCGCCGCGCTGGGACGGGTGATCAGCGCGGTCCGTCCCGACGTGCTCTGCGTGCAGGAGGCCCCCCGCTTTCTGTGCTGGCGCCGCAGGCGCGGGCAGCTGGCCGCCTCCGGCGGGCTGACCGTGGCGGCGGGCCGCCGGCTGGGCGGGGTGGCCGTGCTGGTCGGCCCGCGTGTGCGGCTGCTGCACGGCGAGGGGCACCTGCTCAGGTGTTTCCTCGGCCTGGAACAGCGCGCGGTCGCGATCGCGGTGGTGGAGACCGAGGGGCGGCGGGTGGCCGTCGCCTCCGTCCACCTGGACCTCGACAGGGGGGCCCGGCTGTGCCACGCGACGGAGGCACTGACCCTGCTGCGGGCCGTCGCCGACCGGTTCGGCGCACTGCCGGTGCTGGCCGGGGACATCAACGAGCAGTCCCACGAGCCGGCCTGGCGGCACCTGGCCGGACACCTGACCGACTGCTACCCGGTCTCGCCGCGCGGTGACGGCCTCACCTTCCCGGCCCGGCGGCCCGGGAAACGCATCGACGCGATCTTCGCGGCGGCGGAGCTCCCGGTCCTTTCCTGCGGCGTTGCCGAGGCCGATCCCGCCGATCTGGTGGCCGCCACCGACCATCTGCCGGTGGTGGCCGAGCTGGGCCGCCCGCGCCCGTAGGAGGGCAACCGGGGGGAGCGGGCACACGGGCCGGGCGCGGCCCTTACCATTTGAACATGACCCGTCGCCTTCCGCGGCGTGCGCTGGCGCTCTGCGCGGGAGGCCTGCTCCTGCTGTCTCCGCGTCTGCCCGCCGCCCACGCCGAGCCCGCCAGCCCGCCCGCGGCGGAGGCCTGGCAGGCGCCGACGAGCGCGCGGTTGAGCAGTGACGGGTCGCTGTCCGACGTGGCCGGGGCCTCGGCCACCAGCGTCTGGGCGGTGGGCCAGCAGAGCGTCTGGGACATCTGGCAGAGCCGGGGCGCGATCACCCACTGGGACGGCGTGACCTGGACCGAGGTCGGCATCCGCAACGATCCCACCGGCGCGGGGCTCCTGCGCTCGGTCGCGGCCGCCTCCACGACCGAGCTGTGGGCCGTCGGCGAGGGCCATGACGGCCTGCCGTACCTGGCGAGGGGGGACGGGGCTGCCTTCGACCGGGTCACCGTCGACAGCCTGCGCGTGGGCGACTGGCTGGGCGGGGTGGCGGCCGCCCCGAACCGGATGGTCGCGGTCGGCCGCCGCGACAAGCACCCGCTCGTCGTCACCGGGACCGGGAGCGGCAAGTGGAAGCTCACGCAGCTCGACGGGAAGGGCACGCTGTACGGCGTTGCCCTGGCCGGCAAGAGCGACGGGTGGGCGGTGGGCGACACCGGCGGCAGGCCGCTGATCACGAGGCTGTCCGGCGGGCGCTGGAAGACCTTCCACGTCCCGGACATCCCCGGCGGCTACCTGCGCGACATCCACCTCGACGGGCCGAAGCGGGCGCTGGCCGTCGGCGGCGTCTACGACGACTCCGGCAGGGCGGGACCGCTGATCCTGTCCTGGAACGGCAAGAAGTGGTCCCGGCTGACCCCGCCCGGCGGCGACGTGCGCCTGTACGGCGTGACCGGTGATCGCAAGGGCCGCTTCTGGATCTCCGGGGTGGATCTGGAGCGGCCCGGCGAGGCCTTCCTGCTCCGCTACGACGGCCACACGGTCAGGCCGCTCCGCGGCGCGGCCGCCATCGTCCCGCGGACCATCAGGCTCCAGTCGGTGGCCTACCTGCCGGGCGCCGGCACCGTGGTGACCGTGGGCCACGTGGTGGACGCCGACGGCCGCTACACCGACGTGATCGAGCGGCTGGGCACCTCGGAGCGCGCCAAGCCGTAGCCGTCAGATGACCGCGCCGTCGTCCCAGCCGGAGTCGTTGGGCGGGCCGTCGCCCATCCGCACCACGAGCGCCACGAAACCGCCGATGAACGCCGCGACCGCGGTGAACAGCATCCAGCCCTGCAGTTGCCAGTTCAGGGCGGCGCTGAGCAGCAGGTAGGCCGGGCCGCCGAAGAGGGCCAGCCAGGCGATCTTGGTGGTGGTGTCCGTCTTGGGCAGCGGGGGCGGCGGCGGGGGCACGTAGTGACCCTCGTCGTCGGGATCCGCCTGCTCGGTGTCGGTGTCGGCGTCGGTGTCGGCGAGGTCCTCCGCCGGCGGGCGCTCGTCCTCGTCCGACTGCTTGACCACGCGCCGGGGAGGTTCGGAGGGCAGGTTCTCGCTGTCGGGCCACGGCTGGTCGGCCGAGTCGCGTACGGCGGTGTCGTTGAAGGACGCGACGATCTGACGCCAGACCTCGTCCTCATCGCTTTGAGGTGTCACTTAGCTGGGCTCGTTACTCATCGGCGGGCCACTTCCTCCCGGAAACCGCGCATCCCCCACTCGCGATCAGTCTGCCTGCAAGGGTACCGAGGCGTTCGCATGGACGAACTCCAGGCTCCCCGAGAAGATCCGATCCGCGTCGTTGTCGAGCGTCGCGACGTGGTAGCTGTCGTTGAGCTCCACCACATTAAGATTCCCCCCGCTCAGCCTCTCACGCAGAATACGCACACTGGCCGGTTTCACCACATGGTCCTGCGGGCTGTGGAAGACCAGCACCGGCTGGGTGACCTTGCCCAGCTCAGCCTGGGTCAGTGCCCACAGCCGGGTGAGGCTGGCCGCGGCCCTGACCGGAGTGCGTGTGTAGCCTAGCTCGATCGCCCCCTCCTTCTTGATGTCACCCGCCACGCCCGGCACCGACGGGACCACCAGCCCCAGCAGCGGCGCCAGCCGGAGCAGCGGCACGTCGCTGGTCACCGACGGGTTGACGATCACCAGCCCCCTGATCCCCGCGCCGTGGACCTGGGCCAGCCGCAGCGCCATGCAGCCGCCCATGGACAGGCCCATCACGAAGATCTCGGTGCACCGGCCGCGCAGGTCCGCCAGGGTCCTGTCCAGCTCGGCGTACCAGTCCTCCCACCGGGTGCGGTTCATCTCCTGCCAGGTGGTGCCGTGGCCGGGCAGCCGGGGCAGCGCCACGGTCAGGCCCGCCGCGGCCAGGTGCTCGCCCCACGGGCGCAGCGACTGGGGCGAGCCGGTGAATCCATGGCAGAGCAAGACGCCGATCTGACCACCTTTATGGTGGTACGGCTCCGCACCGGGCATGACTGGCATCGCAGCTCCTTGTAAGGTTCGCCCGATCGTCGCACGAGTGGGGCGTATTTTGCGAGAGGTCGATTTGAGTGGTTTCGCGGTGTAGTTGGCCGGCACCGGAGGTGCGAAGATAACTCAAGGTCCCGCCTGTCAATCGAAGGAGCCTCACGTGTTCTACTGGGTGGTGAAGGCCATCCTCTGGCCCTTCCTCCATCTCGTCTTCCGTCCGTGGGCGGAGGGGGTGGAGAACGTGCCCAAGGAGGGGCCGGTAATCCTGGCGGGCAACCACCTGTCATTCGCCGATCATTTCTTCGGGGCGCTCTTCCTGCCGCGCAAGGTGATCTCTCTCGGCAAGTCCGACTACTTCACCGGCCGCGGCCTCAAAGGCGTCCTCAGCCGGGCCTTCTTCAGCGGCGTGGGCACCGTCCCGATCGACCGCTCGGGCGGCAAGGCCAGCGAGGCGGCGCTCCGCACCGGCAAGCGCATCCTCGGCGAGGGCCAGGTGCTCGCCATCTATCCCGAGGGCACCCGCTCGCCCGACGGCCGCCTCTACAAGGGCAAGACCGGCGTGGCCCGGCTGGCGCTGGAGTCGCGGGCGCCGGTCGTCCCGTGGGCGATGGTCAACACCTTCGAGATGATGCCCCCCGGCCGTCCCTTCCCCAAGCTGGGCATCCGCCCGGGGGTGCGGTTCGGCAAGCCGCTGGACTTCTCCCGCTACTACGGGATGGAGGAGGACCGCCTCGTCCTGCGCGCCGTCACCGACGAGATCATGTACGCGCTGATGGAGCTCGCCGGCCAGGAGTACGTCGACAAATACGCCGCGAGCGCCAAGGCCGAGGCCGCCCGCGCGGCCAAGGAGGCCGGCAGGCGCCGCTGACGGCGCCCGGCCCCTCGCCAGGCCCGGCCGGACGGGCAGGCGCCGCCGCCGACGGCGCCCGGCCCCGGTCGGCCCGATCGGACCGAGGTATCCGGGATCGGTCGGCCCGGCCGGACCGAGGTCTCCTGCCCCGGTCGGCCCGACCGGACCGAGGTATCCGGGACCGTGCCGGCCGTCACGGCCATGACCTGATGTCTCGATGTTGAGTGTGTCTGTCCAGGTCAGATCCCTATGTCGGGGTTAGCCTGGCGCAATGAAGATCTCCAGACCCGCGCTCGCCGCGGTGGCCTGCGGCGGAGCGCTGGGGGCGCTGGCCCGCCACCTGGTACACGCGGCCTTCCCGAACCCGCCGCACGCGCTCCAGTGGACGCTCCTGGTGGTCAGCGTTACCGGCTGCCTGCTGATCGGCCTGCTGACGGTCTGGATCGAGAGGCATCCGGGCCACCCGCTCGTCGGGCCGTTCCTGTCGACCGGCTTCCTCGGCGGGTTCACCACCTTCTCCTCCTACGCGGTGAACGTGGAGGACAAGTTCCACTCCGGCGACACAGGCGTGGCCGTCATCCATCTCGTGCTCACCCCCGTGCTGGCGATGATCGCCGTGTTCGTCGGGACGGCCGTCGCGAGGAGGGTGATGTGACCGCCGCGATCCTGGTGCTGCTGGGCGGCTCCGTCGGCGCCGCGCTCCGCCACCTCCTCGGGATCTGGATCCCCGCGCGCTTCCCGTGGGCCATCTTCGTCGCGAACGTGTCGGCCTCGTTCCTGCTCGGCCTGGTCGCGGCGGGGACGGTCGCCGGGCGGCTGCCCGAATGGCTGCTGCTCCTGGCCGGCACCGGCTTCTGCGGCGCGCTCAGCACCTACAGCACCCTGGCCAACGACACCCTGCGGCTGGCGGAGAAGGGCGAACGCCGCCTCGCGGTGGCCAACATGGGGATCAACGTCGTGTTCGGCCTCGTGGCGGCGTTCATCGGCGCGGCCCTGGGCCGGGCCCTCTAGCGGCACGGGCACCGGGCGGGGCACGGCGCCCCGAGGCCGGCCCTATGGGCACCGGTCAGCCGGCCCGTAGGGGCACGGTCAGCCGGCCGTACGGGCACCGGGACCACGCGGCCGTCCGCCGGGCAGCGCCGACCAGGCGGTCCGGATCTCCTGCGCCACCCCGGCCAGCGGTCCCGACCCGGGGAGCGGCCCAGGAGAGGCCGGGGCGGGCCAGTCCTGTACGGCCGCCGCCAGCCTCCGCAGGCCCGCGACCGTGGCCGTCACGTCACCGGAGGAGGGGACGGCGGCCCCCGACCGGGCCTGGACGGCCGCTTCGATGATCGCCGCGCTGATCCGCTGGAGGGCCACGACCTCCGGCCACCAGGCCGCGGTCCGGGAGCCGGCCGGGGGCGGCTCGCTCAAGCCCTGCTGCATCCCCTTGTGCAGCTCGCTGAAGCGCCGGTACAGCCTGCGCCGCTGCCGCGCCGGCTGCCGCCCGGCCTCGAACGCCGCCTGCAGGTAGTCGGCGGCGGCCGTCACGGTGCCGGCCAGCCTGCCGCGCACCCGCACCCGCCAGCTCCCCGGCCAGAGCGCGTACCCGGCGACGAGCACGATCGCGCAGCCGATGAGCGTGTCGTACAGGCGTGCCGGCAGCACCATGCCCAGCGGGGCCGGAGCGGCCGACTCGACCAGGATCAGCACGAGCGGGGTGATGGCGGTGCTCATCATGGCGTAGCTCCGGTCGATGCCGATCCGGGCGACCGCGCCGAGCGCGAAGACCACGGGTACCGTCGGCCAGCCCGGGGGGACGAGCAGGAGCAGGACGCCGCCCACGGCCACGCCGGCCAGCGTGCCCAGGGCGCGGAGCACGGCGCGGCCGAACACCGAGCCGAAGTCGGGCTTGAAGACGAGCGTCACGGTCATGGGCACCCAGTAGGAGTGCGGCACCGCGACCACGGAGACCAGCACGGTGGCGATGCCCATGCACAGGGCGAGCCGCAGCGCGTAGCCCAGGGTGTCCGGCGAGGTCAGCACGGCGGAGAGGTCCCGCCCCCAGCGCCGCCCCGGCGGGGCGGCCGGCGGCGCCGCGTCGCCGCGCAGGCAGGACACCGCGTACGCCAGGGCGCGGGAGAAGATCCTCTCGTCGGCGGTCTCCGGCCGCCGCTCCGGCGGGGGGATCCCGTGCGCTCCCGAGGCGACGGCGCGGGCCAGGGCCGTCACCGGCGCGCTCGCGCCGGGCGGGAAGGCGTCGCCGTGCCGGAGCATGGTCGCGACCGCCTCCAGCAGCGGTTGCGCGGCGTTGAGCATGCCCATCAGCCGGACGCTCTCGGAGTCGCGTCCGGGGGCCGACAGGCGGTATCCGGTCAGCACGTCGTAGGCGTCGCTCACGGCCGGGGCCAGGACCGTCCAGGCGCGCCCGGCGTCACCGGCGTCCATCATGGCGGCGATCTCCCGGTACACCCGGGCGACGGCGGCGCGCTCCGCCGTACCGGCGCGCACCGGCCAGGCGGCCAGCGCGAGCACCAGCACACCCGCCCCGCCCGCCATATAGAGCAGCGGCGGCCACCACCAGGGCTCGCGCAGCGGGAGCGCGGACCACACCGACGCCGTCACCAGGAGGTTCATTCCGGCGGCCGACAGGGCCGAGCCGATCGCGCTGATCGCGCCGGACACGAACGCCGCCCCGACGAGCGCCGCCACGGTCCACCAGCCCCGGTCGTGGAACGCCACGCCGGTCGCCGTCCCCACCGCGCCGCCGAGCACCGCGACCGTGATGTGGACCAGGCGGAGCCGGTAGGAGGGGTGCCGGTCCCGCATCGCGGCGGCGAGCGCGCCGGTGGCCAGGAGCATCCCCATCCGGGGGTTGCCCGCGACGACCCCGGCCGCCACCCCGGCCGAGATGACCGCGCCGGCCCGCACCGCGGCGGCCCAGGGGACGGGGACCCTCTTCGGGCGGAGGGTACGGCTGAGCCACCCGTCCGCCGTGACGTCCATCCCCGCGGTCTAGCCCGTGCCGAACTGCAGATCCGAGCCGGCGAGCTGCTCGGCCTCGGTCTCCTTCAGGCGGAAGAGCCTGTCGACGACCTTGCCGATCACGAAGGTGACCACGAAGCAGTAGACGGCCACCACCACGATGGACAGCGCCTGCTTGCCGAGCAGCGCGCCGCTGCCGCCGTAGAACAGGCCGGCCGTCCCGACCACGCCGGTCGAGAAGAACCCGATCAGCAGCGTGCCCACGATGCCGCCCATGCCGTGCACGCCGACCACGTCCAGGGTGTCGTCGTAGCCGAGGACGAACTTCCACTCGACGGCCATGGAGCAGAGGGCGGCGGCCACGATGCCGATCACCAGGGCGCCTTCGGCGTTCACGTAGGCGCAGGAAGGCGTGATGGCGACCAGTCCGGCGACGGCCCCGGTGGCCGAGCCCAGCTTGCTGAGCCTGCGGGAACGGAGCCACTCCAGGAACATCCAGGTCAGCATGCCGACACAGCCCGCGATCATGGTGCTCAGGAACGCCGTCACCGCGGTCGGGCCGTCGTTCAGCGCCGATCCGCCGTTGAAGCCGAACCAGCCGAACCACAGCAGGGCCAGGCCGAGCATGACCAGCGGGATGTTGCTGGGCTGGGGCGGCTCACCGCGCCGGTACCGGATGCCGGGTCCCAGGGCCATGGCCAGGGCCAGGCCCGCCATGCCCGAGTTGAGCTCGACCACCAGCCCGCCGGCGAAGTCGAGCGTGCCCATCCGGTGGATCCAGCCGGAGCTGTCGAAGACCCAGTGCGCAATCGGGAAGTAGACCAGGGTGACCCAGACCACCGAGAAGATCATCCATGGCCCCACGCGGATGCGCCCGGCCACCGAGCCGCTGATCAGCGCGACGGTGATGATGGCGAAGGTGAGCTGGAAGAGCGCGTAGGCGTAGGTCGGGACCGAACCCGTCAGGTCGGTGGGCCTGATGTTCGCGAAGCGGAAGTCGCCGAATCCGATCAGGCCGAGCCCGCCCGCGTCCGGGCCGAAGACGAGCCCGTAGCCGTAGGCGAACCACAGGACGGTCACCAGGCTGATCGAGACGAAGCTCATGAAGAGCATGCTGAAGACGTTCTTCGAACGGACCATGCCGCCGTAGAAGAAGGCGAGCCCCGGTGTCATCAGCAGCACCATCGCGGTGCTCACCAGCACCCAGGCGGAATCGCCGGTATTCAATCCGGTAGGCATCGTCGAACCTCGCTTAGGGCCGCTTCCGATCTGTCGGTTAATGATCGGAAGCACTCTTGGTGAAACGCCGCATTCGAGGATTTTGACGCTAATAAAACAGTGAAGGTGGAGTTAGGTAAGAAATAGGTATTGGCATGATTAAAAGCCCTTCTGCCTGGTGGTCCGTCGAGCGGCCCCGGGAATGACAGGCCGGGACGGCTCCACTCGGCCGGTAACCGCCGAACGAGGAGAATTCGGGAAGGCCGACGTGACATCGACGACTCCGGTGGCGACCGCTCCGCACTTGCGAGACCTGAAACCGCTCACCCTGCTCGTCGCGGTGGTCCGCGGGATCGGCCAGGTCGACTTCATGGCCAGCCCATGGACCGGGCTCGTCTTCATCGTCGCCCTGGCCGCCGGCAACTGGCGCTACGCCGTCTACGGAGTGCTGGGCTCGGCGGTGGCCACGCTCACCGCCTACGCCTTCGGCGCCGCGCGCGACCGGGTCGAGCTGGGTCTCGAAGGGTTCAGCGGCACCCTCATCGGCGTCGCGTTCGTCCTCTACTTCGGGATGAGCTGGATGACCACGCTCCTGGTCGTCGCGGGGTGCGTGGCGGGCAGCGTGGTCACCTCCGCGCTGGTCACCCTGCTCAAACCGTTCAACCTGCCGACCTTCACCGCGCCGTTCTGCATCATCACCAGCGTGATGCTGCTCGCGGCTCCCTCCTTCGAGCGCGTCAGGCAGGGCGTGACCGGCCCCGCGCTCCCGTCCGCGGCGACCGGCCGCACGGCGCTCACCTGGAACGACATCTGGCAGGGCATGTTCAACGGCATCGGCCAGGTCTTCTTCCAGAACAAGTGGTACGTCGGGCTCGTCTTCCTGGTCGGGCTGGTGGTGGGCAGCTGGATCGCCGCCGTCGCCGCGGTGGTCGCCAGCCTGGTGGGGATGGCGGTCGCCTGGGTGCTGGGCGCGCCCGCCGCCGACATCGCCGCCGGCCTGTACGGCTACAACGCCGTCCTGGTGGGGATGGCGCTCGCCGGGATCTTCGTCGTGCTGACCCCGGTCGGAGGCGTCTACGCGGTCGTCGGGGCGATCGCGGCCACCGGCCTGACCGCGGCCCTGACGACCTTCTTCACCCCGTTCGGCGGTCACACCCTGACGTGGCCGTTCGTCCTGGTGACCTGGACCTTCCTCGCGGCGGTCCCGGCGCTCGCCTGGCTCAGGCGCGCCGGGTGACCGCGCCCGACGGAAATCCGCCGGTCGGCTCGGCCGGGCAGAAAAAGCCAATAACGCAAAAAGGGGATTTCTCATGAATCTCGCACCGCGAGAACTGGACAAGCTACTGATCTATGTCGTGGCCGACCTGGCGGCCAAGCGCAAGGAGCGCGGCCTGAAGCTCAACTACAGCGAGACGGTGGCGCTCGTCAGCGCGGCCGTACTGGAGGCCGCCCGCGAGGGAAAGTCGGTCGCCGACTGCATGGAGCTCGGCAAGAAGGTCGTCGGACCGGCCGACGTCATGGACGGCGTCCGGGAGATGCTGCCGCTCATGCAGGTCGAGGCCACCTTCCCGGACGGCTCCAAGCTCGTCTCCTGCCACGATCCCGTCGGCGCCTGAGGATGCCGGCGCTCCAGCGGGCGTGGCCACCGCGGATGGGACGGCGGCCGGCGACGGCGCGACGGCCACCGGTGGAACGGGAGACGGTGCTCGTCGGCGGGCACGAGAGCCGGTACGGCCGGGCGTTCGGCGGGCTGCCCGGCGCGACGGTCACGGCCGTCGGCCGGGATCTGCACGCCCTCACCCGGCGCCCGGCGGTCGTCGTCCCGATGACGCTCGGGCGGGACCCGGGGCTGGCGCACCAGATCGCGCAGATCCTCCGCTGGAACGGCCGCGGCCGCGAGCCGGGCGAGCTGCTGCTCGCCCCGCCCCTGGGCACCACCGCCCACCTGGTCGGCTGGCTGCGGGCGGCGGCGGGCCGCGCGACCGGCCCGGCCCCCGCGCCGCCCGCCGGGCCCCGGGCGGTGCTGGTGACCGCGCCCTCGGCCTCGGCGGAGGACGACGCGGAGCTGTTCCGCGTGGCCCGCCTGGTCCGCCAGCACAGCGGGCTCCGCTGGGTCGAGGTCGCGTTCATGGACGGGGATCCGGACGTCGCCGAAGGGGTGGCCCGGTGCCGCCTGCTCGGCGCGCGGCACGTGACGGCCGTCCCGGCGTCGTTCGCCGAGCCGAGCCTGCCCGAGGGCGTGAGCTGGGCGGGGCCGCTGCTCTCCGCCGCCTCCCTGGAGGAGCTGGTCGGGCGGCGGGTCGAGACCGCGCGTGAACGCTGGGACAGGGACGCCGACGACGGCCTCGCCGCCGCGCACCACCACCATCACGATCACAGTCACTGAGGGGAAGTCATGGCACGCAAGACCAGAGCGCACGAGGGCCTGCCGAGGCACGAACGCTACATATACGGCGACGGCGAGATCGAGATCAACCAGGGGCGCAGGAAGGTCAGCCTGACCGTCCGAAACACCGGGGACCGGGCCGTCCAGATCTGCTCCCACTACCACTTCTTCGAGGTCAACCGGGCGATCTCCTTCGACCGGGATGCTGCCTTCGGCATGCACCTCGACCTCCCGGCGGGCAACGCCATCCGGATCGAGCCGGGCGACACCCACAACGTCAACCTCGTCGAGTACGGCGGCGGCCTGCGGGTCTACGGCTTCAGCGGGCTGGTCGACGGCAGCGTCCGCGGCGACAAGGCCCACAGGCTCGCGCTGGAGCGGATGGACATCTTCGGCTTCCTCGACGTGCCCGCCGGTCAGGACGGGAGCCCGGACGGGGCGGCCGAGAAGGCACCCCCGAAGAAGGCCCCCGCGGCCGCCGCGAAGAAGGCTCCGGCGGCCTCGGCCAAGAAGGCCCCTGCGGCCTCTACGAGGAAGGCTCCGGCGGCCGCCGCGAAGAAGGCTCCGGCGGCTTCTACGAGGAAGGCTCCGGCGGCCTCGGCCAAGAAGGCCCCTGCGGCCTCCGCGAGGAAGGCCCCGGCGGCCTCCAGGAAGAAAGGCTGACGCCCCATGGTGTCCATGAGTCGCAAGCAGTACGCCGACATGTTCGGCCCCACCGTCGGAGACCGGATCCGGCTCGCCGACACCAACCTCGTGATCGAGGTGGAGAAGGACTACAACGTCGGTTTCTACGGTGACGAGTCCGTCTACGGCGGCGGCAAGACCGCCCGTGACGGGATGGGCTCCGCGCCCAACGCCACCAACCACAGCGGCGCGCTCGACATGGTGATCACCAACGTCGTCGTCGTCGATCCGGTCCTCGGCGTCGTCAAGGGGGACATCGGCATCAGGAACGGCCTGATCGCGGGCATCGGCAAGTCGGGCAACCCGAACACCGAGAACGGCGTCGACCCGCGGCTCGTCATCGGCCCCGGCACCGAGGTGCTGTCCGGCGAGCACACGATCGCCACCCCGGGGGCCATCGACAGCCACGTCCACCTCATCTCCCCGCAGCAGGTCGAGGCCGCGCTGAGCAACGGGATCACCACGCTGATCGGCGGCGGCGTCGGCCCCTCCGACGGCAGCCGGGGCACCACCTGCACGCCCGGTCCGTGGGGGATCAGCCGGATGCTCCAGTCGTTCGAGAACCTCCCGATCAACATCGGCCTGATGGCCAAGGGCAACGGCAGCCGGCCCGGACCGCTGAGCGAGCAGATCCTGGCCGGGGCGTGCGCGCTGAAGGTCCACGAGGACTGGGGTTCGACCCCCGCGGTGATCGACAACGCGCTGGCGATCGCCGACGAGTACGACGTCCAGGTCGCCATCCACACCGACACCTTGAACGAGAGCGGTTTCCTGGAGGACACGATCAGCGCCATCGACGGGCGCGCGATCCACACCTTCCACACCGAGGGCGCGGGCGGCGGCCACGCCCCCGACCTGCTCCGGATCGCCGGCGAGCCGAACGTGATGCCCTCCTCGACCAACCCGACGCTGCCCTACACCGTCAACTCCATGGACGAGCTCCTGGACATGGTGATGGTCTGCCACCACCTCAGCCACGACAACCCCGAGGACATCGCCTTCGCCGACAGCCGGGTCCGCGCCGAGACCATCTCCGCCGAGACCGTCATGCACGACCTGGGCGTGATCAGCATGGTCTCCTCCGACTCGCAGGCGATGGGCCGGGTCGGGGAGTCCTTCACCCGGGCCTTCCAGATCGCCCACCACTGCAAGGAGCTGCGCGGCAAGCTGCCGGAGGACTCCGACCGCAACGACAACTTCCGGGTCCTGCGCTACCTGGCCAAGCTGACGATCAACCCGGCCCGCACCACGGGCATCTCCGACGCGGTCGGCTCGCTGGAGACGGGCAAGATCGCCGACATCGTGATCTGGCAGATGTACGGCTTCGGCGCCAAGCCGTACATCGTCGTCAAGGGCGGGCAGATCAACTGGGCGCAGATGGGCGACCCGAACGCCTCGCTGCCGACGCCCCAGCCGGTCTACTACCGGCCCATGTTCGGGGCGTTCGGCAGGGCGCTGCCCGCGACGAACATCACCTTCATGTCGCAGGCCGGCATCGAAGCCGGGGTGCCCGGCAAGCTCGGCCTGGAGCGGATGATCCGCCCCGTGCGGGGCTGCCGCACGATCGGCAAGCAGGACATGGTCCGCAACGACGCGCTTCCGACGATCGAGGTGGACCCGGAGACCTACAAGGTCACGCTCGACGGCGAGCACGCCGCCATCGAACCGGCCACCAGGCTGCCGCTGACCCAGCTCTACTTCATCGCGTGACCGTCGCGTGAACCTCGCCTCGCTGCTGGCCCAGCTCCAGCTGACCGACTCGGCCTTTCCGAGCGGTCTCTACACGCTGTCGCACGGCCTGGAGGGCTACATCCAGTCAGGCCTGGCGGGTCCGGCGGACCTGCCGGGCCTGCTGGCCGACCTGCTCCGCCACGCCGTGGGGCCGGGCGACGCGACGGCACTGGTGCTCGCGCACCGCGCGGCGGCCGAGGGGGACTGGGACCGGCTGGTGGCGGCCGACCGGCGGCTGCACGCCGTCAAGCTCACCCGCGAGCTCAGGTCGGCCGCCACCCGGACCGGCCGCCAGGTCCTGGACACCGCCGGCCGCGTCTTCGGGGGGCCGGCCGCCGGGAAACTGGCGGACCTGGTGAGGGCGGGGGCCACGCCGGGCAACCACGCGGTCGTGGTCGGGACGGTCCACGCCGGCCTGGGGGTGCCCGAGAGGCAGGCGGTCGCCGGGGACCTGTTCGCCTTCGCCTCCAGCTGGACCGCCGCCGCCGTCCGCATGGGCAGGGTGGACTTCCGCCAGGCCCAGGCCATCCTGTACGGCGCGCACCCCGACATCGCGCGCGCCGCGGCGATCGCCCTGGCGGCCCGGAGCCCGTACGACATCCATGCCTCGGTGCCCCTCGCCGACATCGTCTCCGCCGCCCACGAGCGGGCCGAGGCCCGCCTCTTCACCACCTGACCGCACCATCGAGAGGATCCCCGTGGAGAACGTACTGAAGGTAGGCATCGGCGGCCCCGTGGGCTCCGGCAAGACGGCCCTCATCGAGGCCGTGGTGCCTCTCCTGATCGAGCGCGGGCACAGTCCGGGCGTCATCACCAACGACATCTACACCCAGGAGGACGCCCAGCACGTCCGCCGCTCGCTGGCCGGCGTCCTCGACCCGGACCGGGTGGTCGGCGTCGAGACCGGGGCCTGCCCGCACACCGCGGTCCGGGACGACCCCACCATGAACCTCGCCGCGGGCGCCGAGATGCTCGACAGGTTCCCCGACATCGACATCCTGCTGTTCGAGAGCGGCGGCGACAACCTGACGCTCACCTTCAGCCCGGCCCTGGCCGACATCTACATCTTCGTGCTCGACACCGCCGAGGGCGAGAAGATGCCGCGCAAGCGGGGCCCGGGGATCACCGACTCGGACCTGCTCGTGATCAACAAGATCGACATCGCCAAATACGTCCGCACGGACCTGTCGGTGATGGAGGGCGACGCCCACCACGTGCGCGCCGGCCGTCCCGTCGTCCTCACCGACTGCCTGACCGGGACCGGCGTGGCCGAGGTCGCCGACTTCATCGAGGTGCGCGGGGCCGTGGCGTGTTCCTCGGCGCGGTAGCGGCGGAAGAGGCCCCCGTGGACAGGCTGTCCGCCGAGCACTACACGGTGGACCGGATCCCGGAGGCCGTGGCCCGCCACGCGGGGGTCCCCGACACGCTCGCGGTGGGGAGCTCCGGCAAGGTGGGGGTGCTGGAGCTGGGCTTCGACAGGATCGGCGGGCGGACCGAGCTGACCGGTCACTACCAGAAGACGCCGCTGCAGATCATGCGCCCGATCTACTACGACGAGCGGCGGCCGCAGATGCCCTACGTCATGCTGATGTCGTCGGGCGGCGGCGTCCTCCAGGGGGACCGCTACCGGATGGACTTCACCTGCGGCGCCGGGGCCGAGGTGAACCTGACCACGCAGGCCGCCACGAAGATCTACAAGATGGAGCAGGACTACGCCACCCAGCTCGTCACCATCGAGGTGGGGGCGGACGGCTACCTGGAGTATCTCCCCGATCCGGCGATCCCGTTCGCGCGCTCCCGGTTCTACCAGCGCACCGAGCTGGTGGTCGACCCGTCGGCCACGGTGGTGCTGAGCGAGAGCATGCTGGCGGGCCGCCTCGCGCGCGGGGAGCGCAACGACTACGACGCGTTCTGCACCGACCTGGAGGTGAGCCGCCCGGACGGCGGCATCCTCTTCGCCGACACCCTGCGGCTGGTGCCCTCCGACGGCGGCGTCACGGGACCCGCCGTCCTCGGCGGTTTCGGGGTGATGGCCTCGCTGTTCGTGGTGACCGCCGGCGCCCCCGCCACGATGGTGGCCGACACCCTGCACGAGGCGCTGGCCCCGTACGGCCTGCGGGCCGGAGCCAGCGTGCTGCCCCAGGACTGCGGCGCCTGGGCCCGCGTTTTCGGAGCGGAGTCCCCCGAGGTCAACGAGGCCCTCCGGGCGGCCTGGGACGCCGTCCGCCGCCTGCTCATCGGAGTCCCGTCACCCCGCCGCCGCAGACCCTAGCGGAGCTCCCGCCGGATGGCCGGGGCGGTCGCGGGGCACCGTACTCTCCCTGCCCCGCCGTGGGCGCCGGAGGTCAGCGGGTCGACTCCCGGACGACCAGCTCGGGCTGGAACATGATCTGCTGGTGGGCGTGGGACTCCGGATTGTCGCACTCGTCGAGCAGGAGCTCGGTGGCGACCCGGCCCAGCCGGTGGGTCGGCTGCCGGACCGAGCTGAGCGAGACCGCCGAGGCCGAGGCGAAGTCGATGTCGTCGTAGCCGATGAGCGCGACGTCCTCGGGCACCCGGACGCCCGCCTGGAGCAGCCCGCGCATCATGCCGAGGGCCAGCAGGTCGTTGGCGCAGAACACGGCGTCCGGCAGCCGCCCCTGGGAGATCATCTTCTCGGCCGCCTCCTGCCCCGCCCTGGCGTTCATCGCGTTCGTCACGATCTCCTCCAGCATCCGCCCGGGGTCGCGGCCCGCCGCCGCCAGAGCCCGTTCGGCCCCGAGCCGCCGGTCGAGGCACTGGCGGATGGTGAGGGGCCCGGTGACGTAGGCGATCCGCTCGGCCCCGCCGTTCAGCAGGTGGGAGACCGCCAGGGACCCGCCGGTGACGTCGTTGACCGCGACGGAGCACTGGTCGGGCCGCTCGGCCGGATGGTCCACCAGGACCACGTTGATGCCGCGCTCCCTGAGCTGGTCGAGCTTGGCGAGAGTCGTCCCCGCCGGGGTGATGAGCACTCCCCGGACCCGCTGCTCGGCGAAGACCAGCAGGTTGCGCTCCTCCTTGAACCGGTCGCCCGAGGAGTTGCCCAGGATCACCGCGTATCCGCGCTCGCTGGCCCCCTCCTCCACGCCCGCCGCCACGTCGGTGAAGAACGGGTTGCCGATGTCGATGACCGACAGGCCGATCGTGCGGCTGTGCCCGGCCCGCAGGCTGGAGGCCGAACCGTGCCGGACGAACCCGAGCTCGCGGATGACCTCCTCGACCCGGACGCGGGTGGACTCGGCGACCTTCTCCGGACGGTTGAGCACGTTCGACACCGTGCCGGGGGAGACACCGGCACGCGCCGCGACATCCTTGATGCTCACCGAATTCATGAGCATTGATTAAAACGTAACAAACCCCGGTGCGCCAGTTAGGGCACCAGCTCTCCGGCGGCGAGCGGCAGCCGGCCGGCCAGCAGCTCCCGTGCGGCCTTGAGATGCTCGGCCACCTGGGCGGACTCGCCGCCCTCATGGCCGTTGAAGCGCCACACGCGGATGTCCTTGGGGCCCGCGTAGTGGTTGTAGGCGGCGAAGACGGTGGAGGCCGGGGTCACGCCGTCGCGCAGGCCGACCGAGAAGAGGGCCGGGGTGGTGTTGCGGGCGGCGAAGTTCACGCCGTCGAAATGGTCGAGGGTGTCGAAGACCTGGTCGTCGCGGTGGCGGTTGCCCCTGAGGAACCGGCCGAGCTCGGCGTAGGGGTCCTCGTCGGTGATCTCGGCGGCGTGGCGGATGTGCGACATGAACGGCACGTCGATGAAGGCGAACAGCAGGTCCGGGACCAGGGCGCTGACGGCCATCGCGAGGGCGCCGCCCTGGCTGGCGCCCGAGACGGCGACGCGCGAGGGGTCCACCAGCGGGTGGGAGCGGGCGGCTTCGACGGCGCGGACGCCGTCGGTGTACAGGCGGCGGTAGTAGTAGCCGTCGGGGTCCAGCACGCCCTGGGTGAGCTTGCCGCTCACCTGCGGCCCGGTGCCGCCCACCGGGTCGGCGGTGTCACCCGCGCGCCCGCCGCCCTGTCCCCGGGAGTCCATCACGAAGACCGCCCACCCGGCCACCGGCCAGGTCAGCCAGTCGTGCGGCAGGCCCCGGCCGCCGTTGTAGCCGATGTACTGCACCACGCACGGCAGCGGGCCGTCGGCCGCGGCCGGCACCAGCAGCCAGCCCCGGATCTCGTGGCCGCCGAAGCCCGCGTAGCGGACGTCGAAACAGCGCACCAGCGCCAGGCCGGTCTCCACCTCGGTGAAGACGGGGTCCAGGTCGTGCCGCCGCGTCTCGGCCAGCGTCCTGTCCCAGAAGGCGTCGAACCCGGCGGGCTCCCGGCGCTCGGGCCGGTAGTCCCTGAGCTGTTCGAGGGGCATGTCGACGAACACGAAATCTCCCGATGGTGAAGCGTTCCTCAGCGAGAACCGGATGGATCGATGACATCCGGGCGGTCCGGCGGGCGCGGTGGCCGGTCGGCGCCCCGGCGCCATCGGTCATTGTGTCCACTTTTGGGGCTATCCGCCAGGGGTGCCCGGCGGGGCGGGCTTCCGTGGCGGAAGGTCCGGTTCTCCGGTTCTCCGGTTCTCCGGTTCTCCGCATGGCCGCATGGCCGCGTCTCCGGTTCTCCGCGTCTCCGCGTGGCCACATCTCCGCGTGGCCACGTCTCCGCGTCTCCGCGTCTCCGCGTCTCCGGTTCTCCGCGTCTCCGCGTGGCCGTACGCGGGTGTTGACAGTGGCGCGCGTCCCGACGGAGCTTCGCCGGCGTTTCATTGAAACGTTTTTAGGTGGAGTTGTGATGAAGCGGGTCTGCTTCCTGCTCAAGGGGGTCAGCCCACATAAGCCCAAAACCCGCATTGGGATGATCTTGAAGGGTTGAACGGCGAGGTTGCTGAAGCTGTGATCTTCTTTGCCTGTTGTGTGCGTGTTCGTCTCTCTACGGCGCGTCTCGTCCGTTGGCGGGGTGAGCCGGGAGGCGTGTGCGGTGACGTCGGTGGAGCGGACCGCCTACCGGGTCCGGTCGGCGCCGGTTCGCCGGCGAGCATCCACCCCCACGTTGTCGGCGAGATCCGGTAGATCCGCGCGGAGGACTTCGCGATGCCCGCGCCGGTGAGATACCGCTCGACCGCCGAGGTGTACGCGGCGGGAGGGGCGGACAGGGGCACCACCCGGGCGCGCGGCAGCCGGAGCGCGCCCCCGCTCCCGAGCTCGGTCGCCGGTTCGATCGGCACGCCTGCCGCGAGCCCGCCAGTAGATCGGACCGCCACGATCGGGTCATTGGTTAAGGAAGTACTTGACTATCAATGTGTGCCGACCCATAGTTAAGGACATGCCTAACTATGGCGAATCGCTGGACCGGGTGTTCCAGGCGCTGGCGGATGGAACGCGCCGGGCGATGGTGCAGCGCCTGATCCGCGGGCCGGTGTCGGTCAGCGAACTGGCCAGGCCACTGGAGATGTCGCTACCGGCGGTCATGCAGCACATCCAGGTGCTGGAAGCGTGCGGGCTGGTCAGATCCGAGAAGATCGGCCGCGTCCGCACCTGCCGCATCGAGCCGGACGTGCTGCGGACGGCCGAGGACTGGCTTGCCGAGCAGCGCACGTCCTGGGAACGGCGCCTGGACCGGCTCGGTGACTACCTGCTCGATGATCCCGGCACAGCGGAGCAAGGGAGCTTGTGATGATCGACCGTTCTGTCACGCACGCCACGTTCACCCTCGAACGCCTCTACCCGGTCACGGCGGCCCGGGTGTTCGCGGCATGGGCCGACCCGAAGGCGAAGGCCCGCTGGTTCTCCACCCCCGATGCGGACCATGAACTGGACTTCCGGGTCGGGGGCCGGGAGGTCAACCGCAGCCACCCGGACAGCGGCCTGTCGATGACGTTTGAGTCGTTGTATCGCGACATCGTCCCGGACGAGCGCATCGTCTACACCTCCATGTTGCACGTGGGAGACGACCTGGCGACGGTGTCGCTGACGACCGTGGCGTTCTGCCCGGCCGATGGGGGCACGCAGCTGGTCCTCACCGAGCAGGGCGCCTTCCTCGATGGCCGGGAGGAGCCCTCCTGGCGGAAGCACGGCACCGGCGACTGGCTTGACACGCTGGGCGTCGAGCTGGGTGCGGGAGGGTATGAGTGAGCCCGCGGGCGGCCGCCTCGAGGTGGCGGGTGCTGGTGTTGCTGGGCACGGCGTTCTTCATGACCATCCTGGACGGCACCAGCCTGCTCACCGCCCTGCCGGCCATCGAGCGGGAGTTTCGGGCGCACGGCACCGCCGTCCAGTGGGCGGTCACGGCCTACGCGCTGGCCTTTGCGGGCCTGCTGCTGTTGTGCGGCCGCGCCGCGGATCTGCTCGGCCGCCGCAGGGTCTTCCTGGCAGGAATGTCGCTGCGCGTGTTGGCCTCGTTGGGATGCGGGTTCGCCCCGACGGTCGAAGCCCTGGTCGCAGCCCGCGCTTTGCAGGGTGTGTCGGCCGCCATCATCGCCCCCGCAGCCTTGTCCATGGTGATGAACGCCTTCGCCGAAGGCAGCGAGCGGAACAGGGCACTGGGAATCTGGGGTGGGATCGGAGGGTTCGGTGCCACCGCCGGGCTGCTGCTGGGCGGCCTGATCACCGATACGCTCGGCTGGCAGTGGGTCTTCTGGATCAACGTCCCGGTCGGGGTGGTGGTGCTGGTCCTCGCGCCGGTGATGCTGATCGAGAGCCGGGACGAGGTGCGTGTCCGCTCCTTTGACCTGGCCGGGGCGCTGACGGTCACTTCGGCTCTCGTGCTGTTCGTCTACGCCATCACCGGCGTCCCTGACGTCGGATGGTCCAGCCACCGGATCCTCGGGCCGCTGGCGGGTGCGATGGCGCTGACCGGCTTGTTTGTCGTGATCGAACGGCGGTCCAAGGCGCCGCTGGTGCCATTCGGGGTCCTGCGGTCGCGTTCTCTGGTCGGCGGCGACCTCCTGCTTCTCGTCACGGGCATGGCGGTCGACGGCATGCTCATCGTCCTCACCGCCCACGCGCAGTCGGTGCTCGGCTGGTCGCCCGTGCGGTTCGGCCTCACGGCCGGGGTGATGACCGTGGCGGCCGTCGTCGGCGCTCTGGTCTGCCAGCGGGTTGTGACCAGGATCGGCGTGCGTCCGGTAGCGACCGTCGGCACTGCCCTGCTCGGTGGAGCCTGCCTGCTGCTCACCAGGGTGGTGTCCGAGCACAGCTCGCCGGAACTGCTGACTTTTGCCCTGTTGGTCTTCGGGGCGGGCATGGGCACCGCCACCGTCTGTGCCCAGATCGCGGCGTTCACCGGTGTCGCCGAACGGCACTCCGGTCTGGCCGCCGGACTCGCCGATACCTGCTTCGCGGTTGGCACCGCCCTCGGCGTAGCCATCGCCGGCAGCGTTGTCGCCGCGCATGCACCCACGTCTGGGATAGCCGCGCCGCAGACGCTGGTTCCCGGTCATCAGGCCGCGTTCGGCGTGGTCGGCCTCGTCGCGGCACTGGGCCTGGTCATCGCTCTGGCCATGCTCGGCAAGCGATCGGCGCCGGTCACCAAAGAGACCGCGGCGCCTCCCGTTGACCGGATCGTGACCGACCGCATTCCCACCTGACCCATTGAGGAGCTTCCATGTCCGACTGTGACCCGGTCGCCGAGATCGGCCCCTTCAGCGACTCCGGCGCCGACGTGATCCCCTGGCCGATCGCACTGCGTGAGCTGGAGCAGGCGCGACTGTTCTGGCTGTCCACCGTCCGCCCCGACGGCCGACCCCACGTGACACCGTTGCTGGCCGTCTGGACCGGCGGCGCCCTGTACTTCGCTACCGGCGACCAAGAGCGCAAGGCGCGTAACCTCCGCACCAACGACCACTGCGTCATGACGACCGGCACGAACGTCCTCGACGGTATCGACATCACCATCGAGGGACGTGCCGAGTTGGTGTGCGACCCGGCTGAACGCAGCACCACCGCCGACGCCTACGAGAGCAAGTACGGCGACCTCCTGACCAGCTCGGACGGCACCTGGTATGGCCTCGGTGATGCCATCCGCTCCGGCAAGGTTCTGCTGTACCGCATCGATCCGGAGGTCGGATTCGCTTTCGGCAAGGGCGAGACGTACAGCCAGATCCGCTACCGCTTCCAGCGCTGACCGTTGATTCCGCGGCCACGTGTCAGGCGGCCGAGCACCGGCCACCGTCGCAGAATGAGGATGTCGGGCTCGCTCTCGCGCATCCGGCACGACGTGCACAGACCGCTCCGGCGGACCTGGCGGTTGGTCCAGAAGGCGGGTTCGACCCCGGACGGGTGGGCCTCTCGGTCATCGTCCGGCAGGCGCCACCACGCGGGCGAGGTCAGCACGGTGGCCCAGGCACGGGCCCGGGGCAGCCACATGTCGGGGTCGCGCCGTGCGAGACGCCGGCGCAGCCCGCGCGCAGTGCCGTACAGGCGCAGGCTCATACGTTCTCCACGGTGGATCGCGTGGTCTGGCCGGCGGGGGCCCGGGGCCCGGTACGGAGGTCGCGGCGAGGTTGAGGCGATCTCCCCGCCCTTGCCGTACGCGATCACGGAGTTCGCGCCGTTAGAGGACTCCATCACGTTCAGGCCCTCCTCGATCTCCCGCAGCCGCAGGTAGCGGGCCACGAAGATAGTCTTCTGGGCGCGGCCGACCTCCAGCATCGCCGCGTAGGTGGGATGGGAGGCGTTGCGGGTGAAGCGCCGCAAGATCGCCTCGGTGGACGCGGTACGGGTCCGGATCGCGGTGGCGTACTTGATCATCTGGTCGTACTGCTGGGCGATGAGTTCCCAGCGGATCGGACGGGTCAGCGCCGGGGTCAGCTGTGGGTAGGCGTCCGGCTCGCCGGCCACCGGCCGGTACAGCTTCACCTTGTTGATCCGCTTGATACGCGGCAGCAGGTCGAAGTTCAGCAGCCTCGTGATGCCAAACCCAACCCGCAGGAAGGCCGTCACGCACTGGCCTGGCGAATCTTCCACGGCAAACGCGGCCACCTCCACCAGCGCTACTCCGAAGGCATGGGAGACCAGCTCGGCGCGCTCGGCCTGGTCCTCAACGCCGTGGTGCTGTTCAACACCCGCTACATGGACGCCGCCCTGACCAAGCTGCGCGTCCAGGGCTTCACCGTCCGCGATGAAGACGTGGCCCGCCTTTCGCCCTTCATCCACGCCCACGTGCACATGCTGGGCCGCTACTCCTTCGCCCTGCCCGACCTGCCGGGGGTTTGCGACCGTTGGGTGAATCCGCCGACACCCATGCTGACCAGGGTGTCGGCGGCTGAGGTACCGGGGCCCATCAGTGGGCCCCACACCCAGTCAGAACGGCGTCTCGGCGGCAGCGGGCACTCCTCCCGATCACCGGCCGGCGACGGTCGGCACCCAGTAGACGGTCTCCAGCACGAAGTCCTCCCGCGCCTGGCCGCGGCGGCGGATCGCCCGAGGCGCGGCACCGGCACGGCACGGTGACCAGAGTGCGCGCGGTCTCGTTCAGGTGGGCGACCGTCCCCGAATCCAGGCAGTAGCGGCAGGCCAGGGCGGCGGCGACGGCGGGCTCGGGCCGGATGCGGTGTTCCCAGGCCGGGGGACGCGGCGGAAGCTCGCCCTCGCCGCGTTCAGCGGGCTCGTGGTCGCCGCCGACCTGGCCCAGGCCGCCGCAGAAGGTGCAGGTGATGCGCAGCCGGCCCAGGCGCCGGCTGCCGTCGCCGTCGCATTCGGGGCAGGTGATCGGATCGGTCATCTGCGCCCGGTCCCGGCGCACGCGGTACAGGCCACCCACACGCTCTGCTTTTCGCTGGTGCCGTTGCGATCGACCCATTCGCCGGCGGCACCCAGACAGGGCCCTCCGCTCCCGAACGTGTCCCCAGCCTCAAAGTGTGTGCCAGAGTCTGTCAGTTGATCCGGTCGGGATCGGGAAGGGTCCTGGTCGATTCCTGAGCGTGCTCGGCGCGATGGGCCAGGCCATCGAGGATGAGGGCCAGTCCGGCCTCGAAAGCCGCTTGGTGGTCGATCGTCGGGATGTTAGCCGGGCGGGCCGTACTGAGGTCGGTGTCGGCTTGTTCTTCCAGGACACTGCCGACGGTGAAGCGGCTGGCGGCCAGCATTGCCATCTGGGCGTCCTTCTCGGGCAGGCCGGAGGCGGTCAGGAAGGCCATCTTGCGGGCGATCCGGTCGAGGTCGGCCGGGCCGGGACCGGATCCGGAGTGCAGGCGTGCGCCGTCACGGCGCATCAGCAGGGTGCGCCGGAAGCTGCGCGTGTTGTCCAGGAACCATTCCCGCCAGTCCTGGCCGGGGGCCGGTAGCGGTGCTGTGGCGTGCGGCGCCATGGCGGTCTCGGCCATGGCGCTGAGGAGTTCCTTCTTATTCCGGAAGTGCCAGTAGAGCGATGGCTGCTCCACGTCCAGGCGTCTGGCCAACTGCCTGGTGCTGATGGCGTCCAGGCCGACCTCGTCGAGGAGGTCCAGCGCCTGGGCGATGACGGTCTCTCGATTCACTTTCACCACCTTTGACAAACTATCACCGATAGAGTTCCCTGGTGAATGAACCTATCAGTGATAGATAAGGAGGTCGATGACATGGCTCTCGCATCGGGAACCCGCTCCTTGAAGATCCTCATCTGCGGCGGCGGGATCGCCGGGCAGGCGCTGGCCTACTGGCTTGCCCGTGGCGGTCACCGGGTGAAGGTCGTCGAGCGCTTCCCGGCGCTGCGGGCCACAGGCGCCCAGGTCGACCTGCGCGGCCAGGGCATCGAGGCGATCGAGCGCATGGGACTCATGGGCGCCGTCCGGAGCAAACTCGTGAACGAGGCGGGCGTCGCGTTCGTGAACGCCGCCGGCAGGGCCAGGGCGACGATCATGGCCAACACCTCCGGGCAGGGCCGCCAGACCCTGACGTCGGAGTACGAGATCATGCGCGGTGACCTGGTGCGCATTCTCAACGACGCGACGAAGGACAACGTGGAGTACGTCTTCGGCAAGAGCGTGGACGGCTTCGATCAGGATGAACACCAGGTCGTCGCGTACTTTTCCGACAGATCATCGGAGGAATTCGATCTCCTGGTCGGCGCGGACGGGCAGGGATCGCGACTGCGGCGGGCGATCCTCTCTGAGGGATTCGACCCGTATTGGCGGGTCGGCATCCACATGGCCTACTGGTTCGTCTCGCGCATCGCTTCCGACGGCAACATCCGGGACACCTACATGGTCCCGGGCGGGCGCCAGATCATGCGCCGCAGCCACAATCCGAGCGAGACGCAGGTCTACTTCGTGATGAGGGAAGACTCCGAGGAGGCTTCAGCGATTCACCGCGAGCCCATCGAGCGCCAGCAGGAGTTCTGGGCCGGCAGGTTCGCCGGCGCCGGATGGCAGACCGAGCGCTTCATCGACGGCATGAAGACCAGCCCGTTCTTCTACTCCCAAGAGATCGTCCAGGTCCGCATCGACACCTGGTCCAAGGGCCGCGTGGTCCTGGTCGGTGACGCCGCCCACTGCGCCTCCCCCTATAGCGGCATGGGCGTCTCCGGCGGCCTGGTAGGCGCCTACGTCCTGGCCGGAGAGATCAACCAGCACCCCGATGACCTGCCGACGGCGCTGGCGAACTATGACACGATGCTGCGACCCTTCGCCGAGGAGATCCAAGGCCAAGTCAACCCGCGCCTCCTACGGTTGGGCATGCCCATGACCCAGCGCGCGATCGACGCCTTCCTCACCGTCACCGGGCTGGCCACCGCGCTACACATCCCCGACCTTGTGGCGCGTTTCTCCAAAGAGGACCGCGGTGGAGACTGGCGGCTCCCGGACTACCCACAACTCCAAGCCGCCTAGCCGCCCGCGTCAGGTCGGTGCCTGGCGCACGGGGTCCCCGTAGTACTCGCGGAAAATCGGGCGGATATGGAGGGCAGACCAAGTACCTGTTTCGTAGAGCATTCGCCACAGGACCCGTTCGCGCAGGCCGTACCGGCCGTCGGTGAACAGCTTGTCCAGCCGGGTGCGCGGGATGGGGGGTGTCGTCAAGGGTCGTGTCACCAGGGTCAACACGATCGCGTCTACCTGGTGACACGACCCTTGACGACACCCCAGGCCGCGAGCACCCGCAGCGCCCGCCCGAAGCTGCGTGCCACCTTCAGGGTTGCGGAACCTGTGGACAGTGGTTATCGCTGAGATTGATCTTGGTTATGCGTCACGAAGCGGTGAGCGTGCGGGCCGGCTGCGCTCGCGGCGGCGGCGGCGGGCGGCGCGGCCAAGGTGCTCAGCCTGCTCGTGAACAGAGGCTGGGGGCAGACCAAGCTGAGAGTGCGGGCGGTGGCCACCGCCCGTGGGGTCACAGGGTGCGCAGGAAGCCTTCGAGGATCTCGTTGAAGACGTCCGGGCGCTCCATGTTGGGGTAGTGGGCGGTCCCGTCGACCGGGATCGCTCGGCCGTTGGCGACGGTGCGGGCGAGGCGTTCGGCCATGCCGATGTGGTCGGGCGAGTCGGCGGAGCCGTTGACCGCCAGCAGGGGGACATCGATCTTGGCGACGCGCTCCCAGGTGTCGCGTACCTGGAGGAGCAGGTTGGGTTCGCCGGCGGTGTGCTTGGACATGGTGTCCCTGGTCATCCGGCGCAGGTGGGCGACGACCCCCGGGTCGAGATCGTCGAGGGTGCGGTACGGGCCCGCGGCGAAGAGCGTGAACGCCTCGACCGAGGCGTCCAGGTCGCCGACGGCCATCGCCGAGTGCCACGCGGTCATGGTCTGGATGGTCCAGGGGTCGGTGAAGTACGGCTCGCTGGTCCCGGCGCCGCTGACGACCACGGCGCTGACCAGTTCCGGGTGCTCAAGCGCTGTGTCGACCGCGACGCTTGCCCCCATGGAGATCCCCACCAGGATCGCGGGGCCGGTGCCGAGGTGACGCAGCAGGGCGGCGAGGTCGTCGGTGGGCCGGAACGGCTCGGTGGCGTTGGCGGACCGGCCGTGACCACGGGCATCGGGTGTGATGACGCGGTACCGGGAGGCGAGGAAGGGAATCTGGTCCTCCCACATGCCGTGGTCCAGGAAGCCGCCGTGCAGCAGGACGAGGGGCCGGCCGGTGCCGGTGTCGAGCCAGAACAGGTCATTCATGACAACCAGGGTGTCATTATCGACCAAAGATGACAACCCAGGTGTCATCATGGTGAGGTGACCGAAAAAGACCACAACCCGGCGCCCAATGAGCCGGCCGACCGGCTCGCCGAGGTATTCGACCTGGTGGGGCCGTTGTACCGGCGCGCCCAGCGCAAGGTGGAGCAGGACGCGCCCATCGAGGGGTTGTCCGTCGGCGTACGGGCTGTGCTCAACATGCTCTGCGAGCACGGGCCCATGACCGTCCCCCAGATGGGCCGGGCCCAGGCGCTGAGTCGCCAGTTCGTGCAGCGCATGATCAACGACGCCGCCGCGCGGAACCTGGTTGAGTTCGTCCCCAACCCGGCGCACAAGAGGTCCTCGCTCATCCGGCTGACCGAGGAGGGCCGGGCCGCCATCATCGCCGTGATCGACCGCGAGCGCGCGGTGCTACGCCAAGCCGGCGGCGATCTGAGCGACACCGAGATCGCCGCCTGCATCCGGGTGCTCTCACACCTCCTCCGGTTCCTCGACCACGTCGACGTGGACTAAAGCCTGTATGGGGTGCGGCCGGAATGCGGCAGAAACGCACCGCGCCGCCTCATCCCCGCCGTCCACGACGATCCGCTGCCCGTCGCGCAGCCGCTCGGTCGCCGCGCCGGTGCCGAGGACGGCCGGGATGCCGTACTCGTGGGCCAGGACAGGGCTGTGGCTGAGCGGGCCGCCGACGTCGCAAGCGCCGACGCCGGGCGCATACGCCGTGCGGTGTGTTTCTGGCGTACTCCGGCCGTACCCGCACTACTACAGCAAATCAAGATCGTTATCAGCGCTAATGGCCGCACCGCCGGACCAGCTCCGGCGGCAAGCAGTTCACAAGAAGCAGCGCAGGAGAGGGAGCGCGCGACTGGCCGGCGGCGCGGCTCGTTGTGAAATCAGGCCGATCGGCCTAACATAAGTCCATGCAGTCTGAGAGTAGGCCGATCGGCCGAAAACGAAATCCCATCATCGAAGAGGCCCGCCGGAGACAGATCATCGACGCCGCCATCGAGACGGTGGCGAGCATCGGTTACGCGCAAGCATCGCTGTCCCGGATCGCGCAGCACGCTCAGATCAGCAAGAGCGTGATCTCCTACCACTTCGCCGGTAAGGATGAGCTGCTGGAACAGGTGGTCAAGCAGATCTACGACGACACGTGGGCGTTCATCGAGGCGCGACTCGAAACCGAGACGACCGCAGCAGGCAGGCTCCGGGCCTATATTCAGTCCAACCTCGACTACCTGCGGTCGCACCGCTCTCGTGTGCTGGCGGTGGGAGACATCGTCGGCAGCCACCGCGCAGCCGACGGCACGCCGCGCTTCGCGACGACCACCGACGAATCGGTCATCACGCTGCTGACCGACATCCTGCGCCAGGGCCTGGATGACGGCGAGTTTCGGGACTTCGATCCCCAGGTGGTCGCCGTGACCGTCGGCCAGGCACTCATCGGGGCGCTCAGCCGGTGGGCGGTGGACCCCACCGTCGATCTCACCGCCTATGCCATCGAGCTGATCACCCTTTTCGACCGTGCCACCCGGAAGTAGGGACATTCTCATGGGCCTGACCCACAAAGGCGTCAACTACGACGTCGGTACGGACTATCTTCCCGATGGCGTCCTGTCCCGGGGAGTGTGGCGGCCCGATCTGATGCGGCAGGAGATCCGGGCCATCCGTGACCAACTGCACGCCAATTCCGTCGGTATCTACGGCACCGACCTCGACCGGCTCGTTCAGACCGCAACGGTCGCGCTGGAGAGCGGGCTGCACGTATGGCTGCAACCCCGGCTGATCGACGCCGGTCCGCAGGAGATGCTGGACCATTTGGCGCGAACGGCCGAAGCCGCCGAACTCCTCAGGAAGGAGTATGAGGCGATCGACCTCAACGTGGGCTGTGAGCTCACCGTCTTCTCCGCGGGCATCATGCCCGGCGCCTCCCACGAGGACAGAAGCGCCAAGCTGGCCTCCCCGCTGTACTGGCCGCTGTTCCCATGGTTCAACAGGAAGCTGAACCGTCTCCTGGGTAGGGCCGCCGCAGTCGCCAGGTCCGCTTTCGGGGGCCGTATCACCTACGGCTCGGGATTGTGGGAGGGGGTGGACTGGACACCGTTCGATGTCGTGGGCCTGGACTACTACCGCATGCCGTACAACCGTTCCCGATACGTCAAGAACCTGCGCAGCTTCCACCGGTACGGCAAGCCTGTGGTCATCGTCGAGTTCGGCTGCGGCGGCTACGACGGCGCCGCAGAGAAGGGCCCCTCCAGCCACGCGATCATCGATCGCAGCGGGTCCACGCCGGTCATCAACGGCTCGTGGGTCAGGAACGAGCGAGTCCAGGCCGATGAGATCGCCGAACTGATCGGGATCTACGAGGAGGAGAACGTGCAGGGCGCGTACGTGTTCGAGTTCATCGAGCCACACCACCCACACTCCGCCGATCCCCGGCACGATCTCGACATGGCGGGCTACGGCCTCGTCAAAGTCATCCAGGACGACACGGCGGGATCGTATCGCTGGGAACCGAAAGCAGCCTTCCACGAAGTGGCCCGGCTCTACGGTGGTCAGGCCTGACCGCCCGCCGCCCGGGTGGCGGCGGCGCCGATCCTTTGTTCAGGCCTCCGCTCGGGTCGGTGTCACCAGCCGCAAAGTAACGCTGAGTAGTTGCGGTTACGTTGTGTGATTCGGGGTGCCGGTAACGCCCATGCCACCAGCCCTGAACGGGCGATCTTTGCCGAGATTCCCAGCCGCGGCGCCGTGGCCGGCTTCCTGCGGCTGATGGCCGAGCGGTTCGCCCGCAAGCGCCTGCACGTGCTGGCCTACGTGGAGGGCAAGGACACCTCCGGCACGCTTCCAACTGGCGAGCGGGTTGAGGCAGCGGCCTGTGGCGGAGCTGGTCACGAATGGCTCGGCGATCAAGGCCTCGTGCACCCCGAACCAGACAGGGCTGATCCCGTCCTGGCACAGGAACTTGAACAAAAAGCGGACCGGGACGCCCGCGCCCAGTTCCTCGACCAGTTCGCGGGCCGCCGCGTCCTCATACGATTCGCCTACAGCCACGGCGCCGCCGACCATCACGTCATGGTGGCCGGGAAAGCGAACATGCCCCTCGGCTCGGCGCAGCACGAGGATCTGCCCCATCGGATCGCGGCAGATCGTCGTCGCGATCCGATGCATCCACTGCCGACGCACCGCCCCTGCGCGCTCCACGACTTCCAGCACGCGGTCCTGTTCATCCACCCGCTCGATCAGCTCACCCATGCAGCACACGGTCGCGGGCGCCACTGACAACCCGGCTTGGGATCACCCCACTACGTCGAGCGGCTGCGATGGCGCTCACCGCTTGATCATGTCCGCGGGGCGATGTGTCATCCGATCGACGCCTCGCTGGTGACGGCAGCGTGGAAACGGCCGGTCTTCGCCAACCCCGACCTGCCGGAGGGGGCGGTGGATCGTGACGCCTATGTGGTGTGCGTGTTGGAGGGGCTGTTTCGGGCGCTGCAGGTGCGGGATGTGTTCGCCGCGCCGTCGCCGCGCTGGGCCGACCCACGCGCCCATCTGCTGGACGGCCCGGCGTGGGAGGCGATCAGCGAGGACGGGCTCGCCTCGCTCTCGCTGACCGACCCGATCGAGGCGCACCTGGACACCAAGTTGCTGGCGCTGGATGCGGCGTGGAGGCAGATGGCCGGCCGCCTGGCGGAGGCCGGTGACGATGCCCTGGTCCGGATCGTCACCCCGGCCGATGAGTAGACCGGGAGGAAGGAGACAGCCGCCGACCCCGGCCGTTGTCCGGCGGCACACGGCCGCCGGACAAGGTCGCCCACCGCCGAAATCAGACGCCTTCGCGCAGGTACAGGTCGCGCAGCAGGCCGATCTCGCCGCCGTGATGTGTGACCTCTTTCAGAGCGTGCAGCGCGAGCTTCAGATAGGTCTCATCGGCCCAACCGCCGGGGCCCATGCCTATCGGCGCCAACAGGCGCTTGTCGCCGAGGGCTGCGATCCGGGAGATGAAGTGCTCCCAGTCCTCGGCGAGCGCCTGGATGCCCTCTTTGGCGGTGCCCGGCCACACATCGCGGTCGCCGTAGTCGGGAACGTCGTCGAAGAGGTAGATCACGTAGCCTCGCAGGCAGAGGTTGCCGATGTGCCAGATGCGCCAGGCGATCGTCGTGACGGGGTCCGGCGCCTCCGGACTCGATTCCGGAAAGAGCGTGGCGACGCGGAAGAGGCCGTCGTCGCCGGGGCGGATGCCGATGCAGTCGCCGACCGGCTCCCAGTGGTACTCGGCGTCGGTCAGGCCCTCCAGGCGCCCGAACAGCTGGTAGCGCACGTTTTCGAAGGCCGCGAGAATGTCCCGCGTGACGGGGTCGGGCACGATCATGTCAGCCATGTCAACTCCAGGGCTCGGTGGTTTCGGGTCGGTTGGCTCGACGCCCTGCGGGCCAGCGGCTGGCGCGACTACTCGCTGTCCGTACGGGACGACGGGCTCCTCGTCGGCTACCTGGAGACCGAGGACTTCGAGGCCGCCCTGGCGGGATGGCCGCGACCGGGGTCAACGCGCGGTGGCAGGCGGAGATGGCGCCGTTCTTCGAGGGCCTGGACGGCCGCCCGGACGAGGGCATGGCGACGCTCGCCGAGGTGTTCCACCTCGACTGATCAGCGGTCCCGGGCGGCCGGGGTCGCTCAGCCGGCCTTAAGGTGCTCGCCGATCTGGCGGATGTGCTCGGGGGTGGTACGGCAGCAGCCGCCGACGAAGGCGGAGCCTGCGGCGTGCCACCCGGCCGCCGCCGCGCCGAACTCGGCCGGATCGGCCAGCCCGAGCCAGCGGCGGTTCGCGGCGTCCCAGGTCTCGCCGGAGTTCGGATAGACCATCACCGGCTTGCCCTCGATCCGGCCGATGAGGCTGGTGATGTGGCGCGGAGCCGTGCAGTTGACGCCGACGGCGATCACCTGCGGGTTGCCGGCGAACAGGGCGGCGGCGTCCTTGAGCGGGGTGCCGTCGCTGATGTGCTCGCCGTCGCGGCAGGAGAAGCTCACCCACGCCCGGGTCCCGGGGGTCTCGGCGAGCAGCCGGCCCAGCGCCCTGGCCTCGGCGTAGGACGGGATGGTCTCGCAGGCCAGCAGGTCGGCCCCGCTGCCGGCCAGGATGTGCCAGCGGTCCCGGTGCCAGTCGGCCAGGCCGTCCTCGTCGAGGTCGTAGTCGCCGGTGTACTCGGCGCCGTTGGCCAGGTAGGCCCCGTACGGCCCGACGCTCGCGGCCACCGTGCCCGTGCCGTGGGAGTCCCGGGCCTCCGCGGCCAGGCGCACCGACAGCACGATCAGCTCCTCGGCCTCGCGCGCGCTCAGGCCCCGCCGCACGAACGCCGGGATGCTCGCCTGGTAACTCGCCGTGGTCGCCACCTCGGCCCCGGCGGTGAAGTAGTCGAGATGCGCCTGCCTGATCACCGAAGGGTTCTCCAGCAGGAGTTTCGCCGACCAGAGCTCGTCCCGCAGGTCGGCGCCGAGCGCCTCCAGATGGGTGGCCAGTCCGCCGTCCAGAATTACCATTTCGCTACTTTATGTCATTGTTCGCCGTATCGGCCCCGGCCAAGGGCGGCGGCGGACCCGCGGTGGGCTCGGCCGCGGGGCCCGTCGCGACACCGGTCGCGGGACCGGCTGTGAGGTCGGCTGCGGGGCCCGTCGCGACACCGGTCGCGGGACCCCACGGTGAGCTCGGCCGGCCCGTCGTGACGCCGGTCGCGGGACCCGCCGTGGCGGGTCCCGCGATCCGTCCGGGCCGCGCCGGTCAGCCGATCCGGCGCAGGGCCTCGGCCAGGCCGGACAGGCCCACCGGGCCGAGCTCCAGGGCCGCGGTGTGCCAGCGCCGCAGGTCGAAGGCCGCGCCCAGGCGCTGCCGGGCCTCCTCGCGGGCGGCCAGCCAGGCGCGCTCGCCCAGCTTGTAGGAGGGGGCCTGGCCCGGCCAGCCGAAGTAGCGGACCACCTCGGCGTGGACCCGGTGCGGCTCGCAGCGGCCCTGGTCGCGCAGCACCTCGCACGCCTTGTCGAAGGTCCACTTCGAGCCGTCGGGCAGCGGCAGGTCCAGGTGGACGCCGATGTCGATGACCACCCGGGCGGCCCGCAGCGCCGACGCGCCGAGCATGCCCAGCCGGGTGCCCGGCTCGGTGAACCAGCCCAGCTCGTCGGCCAGCCGCTCGGCGTACAGCGCCCAGCCCTCGCCGTGCCCGCTCACCCAGGAGTTCCTGCCGAAGCGCGACAGGCTGTCCCCGGCCACGCGGGTGGCCCCGAGCTGGAGGTGGTGGCCGGGCACGCCCTCGTGGAAGACGGTGGTCAGCTCGTTCCAGGTCTCGAACCGCCCCCGGTCGCCGCCCACCGGCCACCACGTGCGGCCCGGCCGCGACAGGTCCTCACTCGGCGAGGTGTAGTAGGCCGCGCCCGAGGTCGAGCCCAGGGCCAGCGTGACGTCCACCCGGCGCAGCGGCTCGGCGATGTCGAAGTGGGTGCCGTGCAACTGCTCGACCGCCTGGTCGTGACGCTCCTGCAGCCAGCCCCGGTAGGCGTCCACGCTGTCGACGTACTGCGTCTCGTTGAGGATCGCGGTCGCCTCCTCCACCGAGGCGCCCGGCCGTACCCGCTGCGCCTCGGCGGCCAGCTCGGCCCCGATGCGGCCCAGCTCGGCCCAGCCCCACTGGTAGGCGTCCACCAGGTCGATGTCGGCGCCCAGGTTGAGCCGGGCGCCCACCGCGTAGCGCTCGGCGCCGACCGCGTCCTCCTGGGCCGCCCGGGGGGCGTACTCCTCCCGCAGGTAGCGGGTGGCCTCGGCGTATCCGGCGTGCGCCGCCTCGGCGCCCCGCTCCAACTCGGACCGGAGCGGGCCGTCGCCGTAGCTCGTCACGAGAGCCCGGTGGGTGCCGTCGCTCGCGAAGAGAGCGGTCTGCACGGCCAGTTCCAGCGCCTGGCGGCGGGCCGCCGGCATGCCCTGGGCGAGACCGGCCTCCAGGCTCGCCCGCCAGCCGTCCAGCATCTCCGGAACGGCGGCCAGCCGGGCCGCCACGTCCCGCCACTCGTCGTCGGTGCCGTGCGGCAGCAGGTCCACGCTGTCGCGCAGGTCGGTGATCAGCCCGAACGGCGCCTGCACCGCGCGGAACGGCTCGCCGATCTCGTGCCAGGCGAGCTCGGCCTCAAGGCGCTCCCGCAGGTGCGCGGCGGCCCGCACGTCCGCCTCCCCCCGCGGCGGCAGGGAGGCGAGCCTGCCCAGCGTGTCGCTGATCAGGGCGGCCCGGGCGGCGATGCCGTCCGGGCCGTAGTCGGTGGCCGGGGCGAATTCGACGTCGATGCCGATCATCCCGGCGCCGACCGGGTCGAGTGCCGCCGAACGGGTGACATATTCATCGCAAAGGGCGAAGATCGGGCTGGTCATTCCGGCACTTTAGCCGACCTGACCTGGGGAGTCACCCCATGATCGACACGGTTTGACCCCCCCGGTCATGCTTCACTTCTTCCAGAACGGGCGACGCCCCCCGGACCGGCTCAGTGCCTCCAGCCCCTCGACGGCCCGGCGCCACAGCGCGTCCACGTCGCCACTCGTCTGCAGGTCCCTGGCCAGGGCCTCAAGCTCCGCGTGACCGCCCAGGTAGACGGCCAGGGCCGCGAGCCGGCTGCCCAGGTCCTGAAGGTGGCGCAGCCGGTCGGCGGGGCCGAGGGACTCGGCGGCGCGCAGCCGCCTCAGCTCCTCGGTGAGCTCGGCCCGGGGCAGCTCCCTCGGCGGTACGGCCGCCGCCGGCGCGGGGCGGGGCGACATCATCGCGCCACGCGGGGCGAGGCTGTCGGCCGCCATCTCCCTCGGCGCGCCGCCCATCCCGCTGGCCGCGAACTTCGGCGCCGCGCCGGGGGCCGCGAGCCCCGGGGGGGCCATGGGCGCGCCCGCCGGCGGCTGGGCCATCGCGGACAGCATCATCATCGGCGCCGCCGCGACCGGGCTCTCCCAGCCGCCGGGCAGCTCCACCGGCTGGATGACGTGATGTCCCGGCCCGCCCTCGGCGACCACCCTGCTGTCGATCGCGACGAACGCGGTGAACCGGCAGAGCACGCCGTACCTGAGCGAGACGCCGACGATCTCCTCCTCCAGCGAGTGGTCACCGGCGGCGTAGCGGTCCTCCAGGGCGCGCAGCCGGGCCCGCGCCCAGATCGGGCGCATCGCGCGGCCGTCCACGCGCGCCCCGGCGACCCGCCGCTCCCACGGCTGCCCGGTGGAGTCCAGGCCGTGTACGGCCAGCGCCCCGCCGGAGGCCCCCCGGTACCGTCCCAGGACGGTGAGCGGCACGCCCGCGTAGATCGAGCCGAGATGGCTGACCGTGCCGGGGACCAGGTCGAGCCCGTCGGCCTTGAGGGACAGGTCGGTGACCAGGGGGGCGCCGATCCTGCGGTGGATGTGCTCCATCGCCTCGTCCAGGCGGTCCTCCGACTCCACCAGCTCGCACCGGCCCGAGCCCAGGCCGGCCAGCCTGCCGAGGAACCCGGCGTTGACCGCCCGGTCGATGCCGACCGTGTGCACCCGCACCCCGGCCAGCCGGGCGCCGATCCGCTCCAGGATCTGGTCCTCGTTGCCGACCTGCCCGTCGGTGACGAGCACCAGGACCCGGTCCCTGCCGGACTCGGAGAGCAGCGCGACGGCCTGCTCCAGCGGGGCCAGCATCTCGGTGCCGCCACGCGCCTCCAGCCGGGCCAGGTGCTCCACCGCCCGGTAGCGGTTGCGGTCGGACGCCTCGGAGAGCCCCTCGCCGAGCCCCTCGGGCTGTTCCACCACGCCGTCGAAGGAGAGCACCGCGAACCGGTCGCCTCCGGTGAGCGTGTCGACGATCCTCGCGGCGGCACGCCGGGCGGCGACCATCTTCCAGCCGGTCATGCTGCCCGAACGGTCCAGCACCAGCACGACGTCCTTGGCGTTGGCGGTGGCCGGCGCCGGGTCGGGGACGACGGTCAGCGCGAACGTGCCCTCGTCGCCGTCGTCCGCGTCGGGGACCAGCGCCAGCGAGGTGGAGGCGTCGAAGGACAGGCGCAGGATGAAGTCGCGGTCCAGCCGCTCACCCGGCTGGAGGCGGACCGTGTCCCCCTCCTCCCGGACCACGTGCAGGCTGGAACGGACCTCGCGCAGCTCCAGCCCTGCCGGGTCGACGGCGACCGCGAGCGAGAGCCGTACCGGGTCGGGGAAGCCGGGCAGCAGCACCGGGGGAGTGATCCGGGAGGCGTCCGGGACCGCCTCGGTGTCCGGAGCCCAGCCGTCGCCGGCCTGCTCGCCGTCGAGCAGGGTGCCGGGGATGTAGCGGGGGGCGACGACCAGCGGGAAGCGGAAGGTCGCCGCGCCGTCCTCGTAGGGGAGCGGCTGGTTGAGCGTGAGGTGCACGGTGACCCGCTCGCCCGGCACGATGTTGCCGACCCTGATGGTGAAGACGTCGGGCCGGTCCTCCTCGGCGATCGCGGCCCGCCTGCCCTCGGCGAGCGCCCGGTCGTAGTCGGCCCTGGCCTGGCCGCGCTCCTTGAGGACCCCCTCGATGACCCGTCCGTCGGCCTCCATTTTGAAGGCGGTCACGGCGGCCCGGTCGGGCAGCGGGAAGACGTAGGTCGCCTCAAGCGCCACGTCGTGCGGGTTGCGGAAGCCCTGGACCACCTCCACCCCGGCGATCAGGCCGGACACGGCGGCGGTGACGTCCACGCTCTCCAGCGGCAGGTTGCCGCGCTCGGTGACGAGGGCTCCCAGCCCCGCGTCCGGGACCGGCTCGCACTCCTCCGGTCGTAGCGTTGCGATCGAGGTAATCATGGCAGCTTCCCTTCCGGAGGGGCGAGGTCGTGGTGGCGCAGGACCGAGAGGAGCGCCTCGGAGGCGGCGGTGATCTCGGCGAGGTCGTCGGGTGCGGGGGCGCGGCCGCCGCCGTCGAGCAGCAGCGTCACGCCCGTCGCCAGCCGTACGCCGTGAACGATCGCGGCGGGCGGTGGGTGGGGCGGCTCGTGGGGCGGCGGGGTGGCCGGCCGGGGGGCCGGTGATCGCGGTGCGGCCGGTCGGGAGGCGGCCGGTCGGGGCGCCGCCCGGCCGGGAGGGGCGGGCCGTGGGGCGGCCGGCGGCGGGGCGGGCTTCGGGGCGGCGGGGCCGGCCTCCGGTGTGGCGGAGGCCGGGGCGGGCGCGGCGGGCGGTTCGGCCCAGAAGCGCGGGCGTGCGGTCCTGGGGGCGGTTTTCTCGGCAGGGGGCTCCGGGAGGCGGGCGATGGACTCCAGGACCTGGTCGGTGGCGCCGGTCAGCTCGGCCTGGATCTCGGCGATGGTCCGGCCGTCGGCCTGGCGGCGCTTGACGGCGATGAGCTGGAGCAGGTGGCGCCTGCCGTACATGGCGACGCGGCCGCGGCGGGCCGACGGGGGGTCCAGCAGGCCGATCGTGGCGTACCACCGGATGAGGCGCTCGTTGGGCACGTCCCTCACCCGCCCGTTGAGCTGGGCGGTGGGGGTCAGCGCCGCGGAGGCCCGCTCCGCCAGTTCACCGATGGTCCATTCCATGTCTCGATAGTGACACTGTCACTGTGACAGTGTCAACATAAGCGGCGCATAGCTGGGTAGGGACGTTTCAGTACAAATCGGAAACTGATGTCGAAACAGGGGGAGGACATCCCATGTCCGCGATCACCAGTCCGCTCAAGCCCGAAGACAAGAAGGTCGTCTCCGTCGCCCTCCAGGGCGCGCTCGTCGACCTGCTCGACCTGTCGCTCCTGGGCAAGCAGGCCCACTGGAACGTGATCGGCCACAACTTCCGCTCGCTGCACCTGCAGCTCGACAAGATCGTCTCAGCGGCCAGGAAGCACGCGGACACCGTCGCCGAGCGCGCGGTGGCCATCGGATCCAACCCCGATGGCCGGGCCTCCACGCTCGCGAGCACGACAGAGGTGCCGCAGCTGGAGACGGGTTACATCAACGATGGCAAGGTCGTCGCCGCCATGACGGACATCCTCGGATCCATCATCCGCCGGATGCGCGAGCGCATCACCGCCACCGACGAGCCCGACCCGGTGACCCAGGACATCCTCATCGAGATCACGCAGGACCTGGAGAAGCACCACTGGATGATCGAGGCCCAGCGCTAGATCGTCCCGGCGCCGGGAGGGCGCCCCGGACCCACGCGGTCCGGGGCGCCCTGCCGTTCCCGGGGGCTTACGCGGCATGCCCGGTGGTCGCGAGGGCAGGGAAGCGACACGAGCGGAACGAGGAGAAACGAGGAGAATCCTGCAACTGCCGGCTACGCGTGGCAGGGGCCTTCCTCCCGTAATCGCAAGTAGACCTCCGGCGCCACGGCGGGCCGGTGGGGATCGGTTTCCGGTGCTCAGAGGAGGTGGCGGGCGAGCCCGGCGATGGGGTGGGGGCAGGAGAGCAGGTCGCGCAGGGTGTCCAGGTGGGCGACGCCCGGGGTCTCCGGACCGGCCAGGCCCGCCTCGCGGACGGTCCGCTCCCAGCCGCGGTCGTCGTCCGCGGCGCGTTCGAGCCGTTGCAGCACGCTCACCCCGTCGACCTCCTTGACCAGCGGCGACAGCAGGTGGGGCCAGTGGATGGTCAGCGCCGCGAGCTTGGCCACCTCGCCGTCGGAGGCGGGCGCCGCACCGGCGAGGGTGCGCCGGTAGACGAGGAAGGAGTAGAAGCGGAAGACGTTCACGTAGCGCTTGATCTCGCGGGGGTTGAAGAAGGTCATGACCGGGAGCACGAACTCGATCGCCCGGTAGGCGTTCTCGTCGCTGTAGAGGTCGTCGAAGACCCGGTCGGCCGCCTCACGCGTCGCCGAGGCCAGCCCGCCGATCGCGTCCAGGGCCTCGATGCCCAGGATCTCCTGCGCCTGCCTCGCCGCCTCGTCCAGGTCCGCGGCCGTCGGCCGCAGTGCCCAGATCGCGTCCTCCAGGCGGCTCACCAGCGCCGGATCCGGCGGTTCCACCGGCCGTGACCTGGGTACGGCGAGCGGCACGTCGACCGGCGCGCGCGACCCCGGCACGGCCTCGTCCTCGGCCCCGCGTGGTTCCGGCACGGCTCCCCGTGGTTCCGGCACGCTCCCGCGCGGCGGCGGCCCGCTCTCGCGCGCCTGCGCGCTGGCCTCACCTGACCGGAGCCCCGTCGCACGTGGCGGCCGGCCGTGCCGCCGGGGCGTGGCCCCGCCGGGCAGGCAGCACTCCACGGGCTCGCGGGGCCCGGCGATCCCGGGCATGCCCAGCAGCGCCCGCACGAAGCCGGGCAGCCGGTCGGCGTCGTCCAGCAGCGGCACGCTCAGCGGCAACTGCACGATCTTCTCCAGGAACCGCCAGCCCAGCCCGGAGCGCCCGTCGTCCGGCATCGTCCCCACCAGCTCCGGATAGGCGGCCTCCACGTGCGCGGCCACCACCTCCGGCTCCATGGCCAGCACGAACACGCAGTTGGGGAACTCCCCGGCGAGGAACAGGTTGATCGCCTCGATGACCTGCGCCACCGTCCCCGGCGAGCACCGGTCCAGGTCGTCGACGAACACCACCAGCGGCCGTTCCTCGGTGGCGATCAGATCGAGCACCTGCCGCATGTCGGTCTGCACCAGGTGCAGGAAGCCGGTCCTGGAACCGTAGCCGGGGGTGGTCACGGCCTCGGCGGCGAGCCCCTCCGCCACACCGGGGGACAGCAGGTCGGGCTGGCGGACCAGCCCCTGGAAGGCCGTGTCCGCCGACTCCCGGAAGAACCTCGCGAGCCGTACGGCGCCCGCCGCGACCACGGCCACCGAACCGGCCGAGCCGATCCCGGCGGCCGCGTTCCGCAGGAGGGCCCCGAACGCGGGCAGCAGCGCGGAGGCCGTGAGAAAGGCTCCGGTGAGCACCAGGGTGGCGACCAGGCCCAGCGCCAGCGGGACCAGCCGGGTCATCGCCAGGTGGTAGGCACGCCGGCGGACGGCCTCCCGGTCGATCCTGGCAAGGTTGAGCTCCAGCCAGAACCGTTCCCGCTCCGCGAGGGGCAGCCGCCGGGTGACCTGGCCGATGATCTCGTGGGCGAGCCCCGCCCACACCTGCTCGCCGTTCTGGTACATCCACGGGTTGAACCAGACGGTCGGCCGCCAGTCCGCCCGCCGTACCGGAAGGGCGCCCGGCTCGGCCTGGCCCGTGCTCTCCCGGGGCCGCTGCCGGGATCTGGCCAGCACCTCCGCGTTGGTCAGGGCCCTGTCCCGGCGGGAGCCGGGCAGATGGATCTCCGCGGGGCGGTCCCCGGCGGCCCCGGGGTCCAGCAGATCCTGGATCATCCGCATCAGGGAGGTCTTGCCGGTGCCCCACGGCCCCTTGACGCCGATCGTGAGCGGCGGCCGCGTCTCGGGATGGCGGACGAACGCGGCGATGGCCTCGGCGTAGACCCGGTGCCCGAGCTGGTCCTCGGTGGTCCACCGGTCGGCGGTGAGCCTGGCCCGCGGCTGCACGGCGCGCCGCCCGGCCCGCAGACGGCGCAGCACGGCGGAGGTCTGGGCGCGTTCGGCCGCCGACAGCCGCGAGTAGCCGAAGGCCCGCACGTCCGGATGGACGAACATGGTCGTCTCGCCGAGCAGCCCCCAGTGCCGGAGCTCGGCGGCGTCGCCGAGGACCTCGTCGATCGACTCGCCCTCGTCGAGCAGGGAGGCCCTGCGCAGCAACTCCCTGGCCGGCTCGCTCAGGTGGAGCTCGTAGATCCGCCGGACGATCTCGGCGCCCGAGGCCGGGGGCGCGGGGTCGCCGAGCCGGGCCAGGACCCGCGCGAAGGCGGCGTGGGGCGGGGTGGACAGGTCCCGGGCCCGGGTCAGGGCGACGCCGGTGACGGCGCCGTAGGCGATCAGGATGGGGGTCCGCGGGGCGGAGGCGGTCTCGTAGTGCCGCAGCGCGTAGGCATGCAGGTCGCCGACGCTGATCATCCCGTCGCCGTCCAGGTCGGCCGCCCGGGTGGCCAGCCCCTCGGCGAGGACGCCGGTCAGGCTGGGCGCCCGGCCGGAGAGCGTCTCGCCGAGTTTCAGGGTCAGGGTGAGAGCGGCCGCGGCCACCCGGGGCTCTCCCGCCACGGCGAGCTGCCGGACCGGCGCGGCGGAGCCGTCCAGCGCGCTCCAGCCGAAATCCATGATTAGCAGTACGGCGGCCGCCAGCGTCTCGCCGGCCTGCCGGCCGAACGCGCCGATCATCGATCCGAGCTGCCCGGAGGTCCAGCCGTCGTCGCCGGGCAGGCGGACCACCAGCAGGTCGCGCTCCTGGGCCGAGCGCAGGAACTCCCACACCCGCTCGCCGTCGGCCTGCGCCCCCCGGCTGCGCCCGGAGTCGACGGCGAAGCCCTCGGCGCGCAGCGCGCTCGCCAGGCGCACGTCCGGCGGGGCGGCGGCGAGGGCCGAGACCGGCGGCAGTCCGGGCAGGGGGTCCGGAGGCGGGTCGAGGAAGACCAGGGCCCTGCGGGTGCCCACCCGGGGGGCGGTTTCGAGGATCGATTTCGCGGACGCCAGTCCTTCGCTCAACGCTGCTCCCGTCCCGACGACGATGTACGCCCCACTCTGGACGTCCCGCCGCCGCCGCATGCGGATCTTGGCGATAGGGCGACCTGTTTTGGGAAACGCTTGTCCGCGGGTTTCCGGAAAGTTTGTGTCGGGGCGGTCACCCCGTTCACATGAGTTCGATCAACTGGGCGCGTACCGTGGGGGCAACGAGGAGGCGCCATGCTTCGCCGTACGTTGGTGCGCACCGGAGGTGTGGCCGCCGGGGCGGCCTTCGCCGGGTCACTCTGGCAGGGGGCCGCGCACGCCACCCCGCTGCGCGCCTGCGGCCCCTATGGCCCGCTCGGCGCGCCCGACGCCGACGGGGTCGCGCTGCCCCCCGGGTTCACCAGCAGGATCGTCGCCCGCACCGGCCGCCGGGTCGGCGGGGTGCTCTGGCACCCCGCCCCGGACGGCGGCGCGTGCTTCCCGGACGGCGACGGCTGGATCTACGTGTCCAACTCCGAGATCCCGCTGCTCGGCGGTGCGACGGCGATCGGCTTCGGGCCCGGCGGGGACGTCCGCGGCGCCTACCGGATCCTGTCGGGCACCAACCTCAACTGCGCCGGCGGCCGCACCCCCTGGAACACCTGGCTGTCGTGCGAGGAGGTCCTGCGCGGGCGCGTCTTCGAGTGCGACCCGTACGGCTCGCGCGCCGCCATGCCGCGCCTGGCGATGGGCCGCTTCAAGCACGAGGCCGCCGCCTGCGACCCGGACCGGCAGGTCGTCTACCTGACCGAGGACGAGCCGGACGGCTGCTTCTACCGGTTCCGGCCGACCCACTGGGGCGACCTGACGTCGGGCCGGCTGGACGTGCTCTGCGCCTCCTCCGAGACCGGGGCGGTGACCTGGCAGCGGGTGCCCAACCCGGCCGCGCTGCTGGAGGCGACCCGTCACCAGGTCGACGCGGCCAGGCACTTCGACGGGGGAGAGGGCTGCCACTACGCCGACGGCGTCTGCTTCTTCACCACCAAGGGCGACAACCGCGTGTGGGGCTACGACGCGGAGAACGAGCGCCTGGAGATCGTCTACGATGCCGACACCCCGCTGAACGGTGTGGACAACATCACCGGCACCCCCGGCGGGGACCTGTACATCGCCGAGGACGGCGGCGACATGGAGATCAACCTGATCACCCCCGACCGGGTGGTCACCCCGTTCCTCCGCGTCGCCGGCCACCCCAGATCGGAGATCACCGGCCCCGCCTTCTCCCCGGACGGCAGCCGCCTCTACTTCTCCTCCCAGCGCGGCGCCCGTGGCGACGCCGCCGGGACCGACGGCGTCACCTACGAGGTCAGCGGCCCGTTCCGCCGCTGACCGACGCAGACCGGGCCGTCCCCGGTCGATCGGGGAGGGGCCGGCGGCAAACACCACCTGATCACCGATGCCACCGGCATCCCGCCGGCCGTGATCCTCACCGGCGGTAACCGCGGGCGATGTCACCCAGCCGGTGCCGCTACCGGAGGCGATCAGACCACGACCGGATCGCGATCTTCCTGGGCGGCCAGCACCGGGTAGTCGGTGTATCCGAGCTCGCCACCCCCGTACCAGTGCTCCGTGCGCACCGGGTTGAGCGGCGCGCCCCGACGGAACCGTTCGACCAGGTCGGGGTTTGCCAGGAACGCCCGGCCAAGCGAGATCAGGTCGGCGCCCGCCGCGAGCAGCCGCTCGCCCGCGTACCGGCCGCCGTCGGCAGGGAACGGAGTCGGCCAGGGCAGCGCCGGGTTGGCGATCAACACCGAAGGCCAGTCGCCGCGGATGCGGTGGAACAGGGGTTGGGCGGGGTCGGCGAACACGACGTGCAGGTAGGCCAGGCCCTTGTTCGCCAGCGCGCCGACGAGCGCGGGATAGACGCGCTCGATGTCGTGCTCGCGCATGGCGTTGGCCGTGACACCGGGTGCGATGCGTAGACCCACCCGCGCGGGACCGATCGCGTCGGCGACGGCCTCGACCACCTCGACCGCGAAGCGGATGCGGCCGGCCGCCGAGCCGCCGTAGGCATCGGCACGGTGGTTGGTGGCCTCCGACAGGAACTGGTGGATGAGGTAGCCGTTGCCGCCGTGCACCTCCACCCCCTCGAACCCGGCGTCGATGGCACGCCGGGCGGCGGCGGCGAAGTCGGCCACGGTGGATCGGATCTCCGCGACGGTCATCTCGCGGGGCACGACCCCCGGCCTGGACCCGCCAGGGGTGAAGATCGGGTCGGGGAACGCCACCGGCGAGGGCGCGAGAGGCATCAGCCCGGTGGTGTCCGGGTGGCCGATCCGGCCGCCGTGCTGCAACTGCAGGAACATCGTGCCGCCCGCGGCACGAACCGCGCCGGTGACGCGCCGCCAGCCGGCCACGTGCGCGTCGTTATAGATGGCGGGAATGTCGGGATAGGTCTGCCCGACCGCGTTCGGCGTGCTGGCCTCGGCGATGATCAGCCCGGCGGACGCGCGCTGGGCGTAGTACGTCGCCATGATCGGCTCGGGGATGCCATCGGCTGACGCGCGGTTGCGCGTCAGCGGTGCCATGACCAGCCGGTTGGGCAGGTGGAGAGCGCCGAGCCTGGCGGGTTCGAACAGGCGGGAGGTCAACGCTGTGCTTGACATGGTCATCGTCCGATCTCTCATGTTCTGTGGCAGTGACGACTGTGCTCCTGAGCGCTTCGGAGTGCCTGATGGTCCGCTGATGGTCCGCCGCCCGGCCCTGTACGGTGACCACTGTGTGGTTCGGAGTGCTTGGTCCACTGATGGTGCGGGACGACGAGGGCCGGCCGGTCAAGGTCCTCGAGGTCAAGGTCAGGGCGCTGCTCGCCGATCTGCTCGCGCACGAGGGGCGGCCGGTCGCCGCCGATCGGCTCGTCGACGACCTGTGGGGGGCGGAGCCGCCGGGCAACCCCGCCAATGCCTTGCAGGCCAAGGTCTCCCAGCTGCGCCGGGCTGTCGGCCGCGACCGCGTGGTCTACCAGGCGTCGAGCTACCTGCTGCGCCTCGGCCCAGCCGACGAGGTGGACGCGGACCGGTTCCGGGCCCTGGCGGCCGGGGCCCACTCCGCCGACCCGGCGACGCGCCGTCCAGCTCCGGGCCCTCTACCTGGCCGGTCGCCAGGGCGAGGCGCTGGCCTCGTACGAGGAGCTGCGCCACCGACTGACGGACGAGTTCGGCGTTGACCCCAGCCCGGAGCTGGCCGCGCTCCATCAGGCGATCCTGCGCCAGGACGCGTCGCTCGGCCCGCCTCCTGGCGTCCCTGATCGCCCCCGGGCGAATCTTCCCGCCCAGCTCACCGCCCTGGTCGGGCGCCGGAATGCCCTGGAAGAGGTCGACAAGCTCCTCAGTGGTGCCCGCCTTGTCACGCTGATCGGGCCGGGCGGGGTGGGCAAGACGCGGGTCGCGGTGGAGGCCGCGACACGGATCGCGGCGCGAGCACCGCTGGAAAGTTCGTCGCAGGGTCCGCAGTTCCCCGATGGGGTCTGGCTGGTCGAGCTCGCCGACCAGCGCGCGGGCGTGGCCGACCTCGCGCAGGCGGTCGCGGCCACGCTCGGCCTGAGCGGCGACGTCCCAGCCGGCTCGCCGGGCCCCGGTACGCCCTGGGCGCCCGCCGACCGGCTCGCCGCCGCCCTGCGCGAGCGCCGGATCCTGCTCGTGCTCGACAACTGCGAACAGGTCGTCGACCCGGCCGCCGAGCTCGCGGACCTGTTGCTGCGCGCCGCACCGGGGTTGGGCGTCCTGGCCACCAGCAGGGAGCCGCTCGGCCTGGCGGGCGAGACCGTGTACCTGGTCGAGCCGCTCCAACCTGCCGACGCGATCCGGCTGTTCACCGAGCGGGCCACCGCGTCCGCCCCGGGCTTCGCTCTCGACGGCGAGACCCGCGAGGCGGTGGCCGAGATCTGCCGCCGCCTCGATGGCATCCCGCTGGCGCTCGAACTGGCGGCGACCCGGGTGCGGGGCCTGGGTGCGCGGGAGCTGGCGGCGCGGCTGGAGGACCGGTTCCGGGTGCTCACGGCCGGACAGCGGGGCGCCCCGGCACGGCAGCAGACCCTGCGGGCGATGATCGACTGGAGCTGGGAGCTGCTCAGCGAGCCGGAGCGGGTGGTGCTGCGCCGCCTGGCCGTACCCGCCGGCGGTTGCACGCTGGACGCGGCCGAGGCGGTGTGCGCGGGGGCCGGAGTGCCCCGCGAGGAGGTGCTCGACCTGGTGACGCGCCTGGTCGACCGGTCCTTGGTCGTCATGGCCGACAGCCCGGCGGGGCCGCGCTACAGGCTGCTCGAATCGGTGGCCGCGTACGCGACGGAGCGCCTGCGCGAGGCGGAGGAACTCGCCGGGGTCCGCGAGCGGCATCTGCGCCACTACCTGGACCTCGCCGAACAGGCCGAGCCCCAGCTCCGCGGTCCTCGGCAGCAGGCGTGGCTCGGCCGCCTCGACGCGGAAGCCGCCAACTTCCGCTCGGCGCTCCAGGAGGCGGTCCTACCGGATGCGGCCGCCCGGCTGGCCACCGCCCTCTGCTGGTGGTGGCTGCTGCGCGGCAGGCTGAGCGAGGGCCGCCGCGCCCTGTCGGCGGTGCTCGCCGTCGCCCCTGAGGCCGCCGAGCTGCGCGTGCTGGAAGGCGCGTTCACGCTGCTGACAGGCGACCGCTCCAGCTCACGGCCGTCGCTGCCCTCCGGGATCGACGCCCCGGTACGGCGGGGCCGGGCGTTGTGGCTGCACGCGTACGGCCTTTTCCACGCCGGGCTCCCGGACGCCAGCGAGGAGGTCAACGCCCGTGCGCTCGACCTCCTGGCCACCGATGAATGGGGCACCGCGGCCGTACTCGGGCTGCGAGCCATGAACGCGCTGGCCCGTGGCGACCTCGACGCCGTCGCCCGGGACGGCCTGCGCAGCGCCGCGCTCTTCCGCGAGCTCGGGGACCGCTGGGGCGAGTTGCAGACCGTGTCACCGCTCTCCACGCTCGCCGAGATCAAGGGTGACTACACCGAAGCCGCCCGCCGCCAGACCGAAGGGCTACGCATCGCCCAGGAGCTGGGGCTGGCGGCGGAGGTCGCCGCTCGCCACTCCGGGCTCGGTCGGCTGGCGCTGCTCTCCCATGACTGGGATCGCGCCCATGACCTGCACGAACGGGCTCTGCAGCTGGCCACGGAGCAGGGCTACGTCTACGGTGAGGTGCACGCGGTCATGGGGCTCGCCCTCGGGGCCCGCCGTTCCGGCGACCTCGACGCGGCGGAGGCGTACCTGATCCGGCTCCGCGACGAGCTCATGTCCTCGGCGGCCGGCGAGCACCTGCTGCTCGTCGAGCTGGGCTTCACCGCTGAGCTGCGCGAGGACGCGGCGCGGGCCGCGGACTGTCAACTGCGCGGGCTGGAGGTCGCCCGTTCGTTCGGGGAGCTGCGGGCTGTGGCCCTGTCTTTCGAAGGGCTGGCGGGCGCGGCGGCGCTGTCCGGGGACGTGGGCCGAGCCGAGAGCGCGGCGCTGCTGCTCGGCGCGGCGGACGCGGCGCGGCGAAGCGTGGGCGCGCCGCTGCCGCCCGCCGAACGTGGTGACGTGGATCGGATCATGGCGGTGACGAGAGCCGTCCTGGGTGAGGCCGCGCACGCCGAGGTGTTCCTGCGCGGCACGAGACTGACCCCGCAGGAGGCCGCGCACCTCGCCCGGACTGTGCTGTCCGACGCGTCCTGACCGCGCACTCTGAGTGGCTTGGCCATACCGCCGAGGCCGGGCAGCCATCACCCTCCAGTCCGCGACACTCGGCCGTACAAGGCGCTACTGCCAACTTCGGTGCCGTACTGCCAACTTCATGGAGGCCAGACACGTAACTCGACTTCCTCGCGGCCTCAGAGTCGATCTTGGTGACAGTTGTCTCCGGCAGGTGACAACTATCTCCGGGAGTCTCATCAGGGCGCTCATGCCGCGGGGACGGGGGCGGCCAGCCGGGGCAGGACGGAGTCGCCCACCCGCCAGGCCTCCTCCAGGTGCGGCCAGCCGGACAGGATGAACTCCGACAGGCCGAGCCGTCCGTACTCGCGGATGCGCTCGGACACCTCCGCGTAGCTGCCGACCAGCGCGGTACCGGCACCTTCGCGGACCAGCCCCACCCCCGCCCAGAGGTTGGGTGATATCTCGAGCGCATCCGCGGAACCTCCGTGGAGGCCGGCCATGCGGCGCTGCCCCACGGAGTCCATCCGGGCGAACCGCGCCTGGGCGGCGGCGATCCGGCCGGGGTCCATGCCGTCGAGCAGGCGGCGGGCGTGCGCCCAGGCCTCCTCGGCGGTGTCGCGGGCGATGACGTGCAGCCGGATGCCGAACCGCAGGTCCCTGCCCGCCTCGGCGGCGAGCCGCCGCATCCGGGCGACCCTCTCGGCGATCATCGCCGGAGGCTCCCCCCACATCAGGTAGACGTCGGCCTGGGCGGCGGCCACCCGCTCGGCGGCGGGGGAGGCCCCGCCGAAGTAGATTTCCGGGATGCCGGGCAGCGGCGTGGCCAGTCCGCCCCCCGACACCCGGTAGTGGACGCCCCGGTGGTCGAACCGCCGGCCGGTCCAGGTCCGCCGGAGCACGGCCAGGAACTCCTCGGTCCGTCCGTAGCGGGCGTCGTGGTCGAGGAAGTCGCCGTAGGCCCGCTGCTCCTCGGGGTCGCCGCCGGTGACCACGTTGAGCAGCAGCCGCCCGCCGCTGATCTCCTGGAAGGTCTGCGCCTGCTGGGCGAGCAGGGTGGGCAGGGTGAAACCGGGCCGGAAGGCCACCAGCAGGCGGAGCCGTCCGGTCCGCGCGGCGATGGCGCTGCAGGCCACCAGCGGGTCGGGGCAGCCCGCTCCGACGGGGGTCAGCGCGGCGTCGAAGCCGGCGGCCTCGGCCGCTCCGGCCACCTGGACCAGATAGTCGAGCGTCGCGGGCCGGGCCGCAGCCGCCCCCGCCGCGACCGTGGTCGTGGCGGGTCTGACGTGGTGGCCGTCGCCGGTGGTCGGGAGAAACCAGTGGAAGCGCATCTTCGCCTCATGGAGCAGGGGGTGGTGCTCCCGATACTAACCCCATATTACCTATCTACAAAGAGGGAATTAGTGCGGGCGTCAGGTAGCCCAGCAGCATGGCCTTCAGTTCGGTGATCAGCTCCTGTGATCTCGCCGGTGGGGCCGCGGTGATCAGGGGCATCGCCGCCTTGACCGCCGCCAGCGCCATCATGGCCAGTACCAGGCGGCGCTCCCCGTCCAGGTGGGGGGCGCGCAGTCCGAAGAGTTCGGCCAGCTGTCCGGCGATCCCCAGGTGGAGCCGTTCCGAGGCGGCCGCCAGGCGGTCGCCGGTGGACGAGCCGTGCAGCAGTGCCCAGTAGGCCGGGCGGGTGGTCTTGTAGGCGACGATCTCGTCGATCAGCCGGTCGATCATCTCCGGCAGGGGCATCCGTGCGACGTCGCCGGTGAGCCGGGTCTCCCAGTGCTCGCGCCGCCCGTCGGTGAACCGGCTGAGCAGCCCCTGCAGGATCTCGTCCTTGTTGCGGAAGAACTGGTACAGCGAGCCCGGGGACATCCCCGCCCGCGCGGCGACCGTGTTGGTGGTCATCTCGGCGTATCCCACCTCGGCGATCACCTGTTCCGCCGCGTCGAGGATCTCCTCCATGCGCCTGAGGCCACGCGCCTGCCGCCTCACCGTGCGCTGCTCTTCGGGCATGCGCCACCCCGTTCCCCGGTCATGCGTCGCCTCGGCGGGCACCGGCCTGCCGTTGACAAATGCGAGCATTTACTTGTATTTCTGTCTCGGATCATAAAACACGAGTAGTTTACCGACTTTCGGGGACGATCATGAAAACTGACGTGCGCGCCGTCGCGGCGCCACCGGCTCCTCCGCCCCTGCGCCGCCTGGGTCACCTGCTGGTCCGCCGGAGGCGGCTGGTGATGGTCGTGTCCCTGCTGGCGACGCTCGCCATGGCCGTGCTGGCGGCCGGAGCGGTGGGCGGGCTGTCGCTGGCCCGGTTCGAGGCGCCGGGCTCGGAGTCCGACCGGGCGGGAGCCGAGCTGGCCGAGCGGTTCGGCACCGGCAGCGCGGACCTGATCCTCCTCGTCACCGCCAGAGGCGGCGACGTGAACACCCCCGCCGTCGCCGCCGCCGGGCAGGCGCTGACACGGGAGCTGGCCGCCTCCGGCGGCGTCGCCGAGGCTGCCTCCTACTGGACGCGGGGCCGTCCCGCGACCCTGCGCAGCGAGGACGGGCGCCACGCGCTGGTCGTCGCCCGCATCCCCGGCGACGCCGACGCCGTCCGTTCCCGGATCCTGCCGGAGCTGGTCCCCCGGCTGACCAGGGGCAACGAGGTGATCTCGGTCAGGTCCGGCGGCGGCGAGGAGGTGTTCCGGCAGACCGTCCCGCAGGCCCGGCAGGACTTCGTCCGGGCCGAGATGGTGATCTTCCCGCTCGTCTTCGTGCTGCTCTGGCTGTTCCTGCGCCGCGCGGTCGCCGCCCTGCTGCCGATCCTGGTGGGCGTGTTCGCCATGGTGACCACGCTGGCCCTGCTGCGCGGGGCGCTGCTGTTCACCGACATCTCCACCTTCGCGCTGAACCTCACGCTCGCCATGGGGCTCGGTCTGGGCGTCGACTACTCGCTGTTCGTGATCTCCCGCTTCCGGGAGGAGGTGGCGCGGGGCCATGATCTCCACGAGGCCGTCGCGCGCAGCGTGGAACGGGCGGGCCGGACGGTGATCTTCAGTGGCGTGACCGTTGCCGCCTCCGTCGCGGTGCTGCTGGCGCTGCCGTTCGACTTCCTGCGCTCCTTCGCCTACGCCGGGATCGCGGTCGTCGCCGGCGGGGTGATCGGCGCGGTGATCGTGCTGCCGGCGATCCTGGCCGCGGTGGGCCGCCGGGTGCTGCCCAAGCGTGACCGTGGTGAGCGCGCCGAGGGGTTCTGGCACGCGCTGGCCACCCGGGTCATGCGCAGGCCGGTGGTCTACGGCGGCGCGGCGGCGCTCGCGCTGCTCGTGCTCGGCTCGCCGTTCCTGGGGCTGCGCTTCGGCGTGGCCGACGACCGGATCCTGCCCGCGTCCGCTCCCGCCCGGCAGACCCAGGAGGTGATCCGTGCCGGATTCCCCGCCGAGGAGACCGACGCGCTGCAGATCGTCTCGACGGGCCCGGCGGTGGACGTGGCGGGCTACGCCACGACGCTGTCCCGCCTGCCCGGCGTGGCGCAGGTCGACTCCGCGGCCGGCTCGTTCGCGGCGGGGCGGCGGATCGGGGACGGGGACCCGGCACGGTTCGCCGGAGCGGAGGGGACCTGGCTGTCGGTGGTGCCCTCGGCCGAGCTGATGGAGGCCGATCCGGTCCGCCTCGTCGAGCAGGTCAGGGCGGTCCCGGCGCCGTTCGGGGTGCTGGTCGGCGGCTACCCGGCCGAGCTCGCCGACTACCGGACCTCGGTGGTCGACCGGCTGCCGCTGCTGCTCGCCGTCATGTTCGCGGTGACCTTCGTGATCCTGTTCCTGATGACCGGCAGCGTGCTGATCCCGCTGAAGGCGACCGTGCTGAACCTGCTGAGCCTGTCGGTGATGTTCGGCGCGCTCGTCTGGGTCTACCAGGACGGCAACCTGTCCGGGCTGCTCGGTTTCACCCCCACCGGCAGCCTCGACCCGAGCATCCCGATCCTGATGTTCTGCATCGCCTACGGACTCTCGATGGACTACGAGGTGTTCGTGCTGTCGCGGATCAGGGAGGAGTACGGGCGCACCGGTGACACCCCCTCGGCGGTCGCGGCGGGCCTGCAGCGCAGCGCCCCCCTCATCACGGCGGCCGGCGCGATCCTGGCGCTCTCCTTCGCCGTCTACGCCTCCGCCCAGGTGCTGTTCGTCCAGATGCTCGGCGTCGGCATGGCCGTGGCCATCCTCGTGGACGCCACGGTCATCCGGGCGATCCTGGTCCCGGCGTTCATGAGGCTGGCCGGTCCCGCCAACTGGTGGGCGCCGGCCCCGCTGCGCCGTCTCCACGACCGCCTGGGCCTGTCCGACTGACCGCCGGGGCCTGTCCGACTGACCGCCGGGGGCGGGCGGACAGGCGCCATGGCGCGGCGGGTCAGAGGTCCCTGGCCCAGACCTCCTCGACGAACCCGTCGGCCGTGTGCTCCTCGACCGGCTCGAAGCCCGCCGCCCGGTAGATGCGGCGGGCGCCGGTCAGCACGTCCCTGGTCCACAGCATGATCCGCCGGTAGCCCGCCGCCTTGGCGAAGTGCAGGCACTCCTCGACGAGCCGCCCGCCGATCCCCATCCCCCTGGCGGCCGGCTCGACCAGGAGCATCCGGAGCTGGGCCGTCTCGTCGTCCTTGTGCACGCAGAAGACGCACCCGGCCCGCTCGCCGTCCACCTCGGCGATCCATCCGGCGTCGCGCCGGGGGTCGTGGCCGTCCACGTAGTCGGCCACGATCCTGGCCACCAGCGCCTCGAACTCCTCGCCCCAGCCGTACTCCTGGCTGTAGAGCACGCCGTGCCGGTGCACCACCCAGCCGAGATCCCCCGGGCGCGGTGGGCGGATGACGTACGGCTCGGCCTTCGGGGCCCGGGTGAGGATCTCCTGGATCGCCGCCATGTTCGCGGCCAGCCGCCGCCGGTCCTCCTCGCTCACCCCTTCCAGCAGGCCGCGCACCTGCGCCGCCGAGCGCGCGTCGAGGGTCGCGAATGTGGCCCCGCCCGCCTCGGTCAGCCCGATGACCTGCCGCCGGCCGTCGGCGGCGGACCGCTCGCGCACGACCAGCCCGTCGGTCTCGAACCGGCCGAGCATCCTGCTGAGGTATCCGGCGTCGAGCCCGAGGAGCCGCCGTAGCTCGCCGGCCTCCACGTGCTCCCGCTGGGCGAGCTCGAACAGCACCCTCACCTCGGTGAGGGAGTAGGGGGTGTCCAGGACGCCCTGGTGGAGCACGCCGATGACCCCGGTGTAGAAGCGGTTGAAAGCGCGGACCGCCGCGATGTGTTCCTCCATGTCTGACAGGATCAACTATTTCACTGACTGAGTCAACTAAATGCTCCTCCTCGCCGCCGGCGTCGGGTTAGAAGACCGGTCAAGCCGGTCAAGAAGGGATGATGAGTCTTCGGGCGGCACAAGTCGCCCCCTTATGGTGACGGGAGCATGATGGCTGAGGTCGCGTATGTCGGTGGATACACCCCGGACACCGGCGGGTCGGGCGCGGGGATAACCCTGGTGGAGCTGGGAAGTTTCGCCCGGCTCGGCGTCACGGTGGCCCCGGGCCCGTCATTCCTCGCCACCCATCCCCGGCTCCCGGTCCTGTACGCGGTGGGGGAGAGCGAGCAGGGCACGGTCAGCGTTCTCGCCCGCGCCGGCGACGGCACGCTGACCCCGCTGGCCCGGCGGCCGAGCGAGGGATCGTCCCCCTGCCACCTGGCCGTCGACCCGTCGGGCACGCTGCTCGCGGTGGCCAACTACGGCGACGGCACGGTGAGCGTGCACGGGATCGACGGGTCCGGCCTCCTCACCGACGTGTCGGTCTTCCCCTACCGGGACGGCGCCCACGCCCACCAGGCCGTCTTCGGCCCCGACGGCGTGCTGTACGTGACCGACCTGGGGGCCGACGAGGTCCGCCGCCACCTGGTCGGCACCCGGGTGACCGAGCACCCCGACGGCCCGGTACGGCTCGCGCCCGGCATGGGCCCCCGGCACATGGCCCGCTCCGGGGAGCACTGGTACGTGGCAGGGGAGCTGGACGGCACGGTCCGCGTCTACGACGACGGCTGGCGCGAGATCCGGGCCGTCCCCGCCAGCGCCGCCGAGGGCCCCAGCCACCCCTCGCACCTGGAGGTGTCCGGCGGGTTCGTCTACGTCGGCAACCGGGGCCCCGACACGATCTCGGTACTCTCCGCGATCACCCTGGAACCGGTCGCCGAGGTCCCCTGCGGAGGTGTCTGGCCGCGGCACTTCGCCATCGACGGCGACCGGATGTATGTGGCCAACCAGCGCTCCGACGGCGTCGCCGTACTGACGATGAAGGACGGGATCCCGCAGTTCGACGGAGAGGTGTTCGCGGTGGGCACCCCCTCGTGCGTGCTGCCGCGGGCCTGACGCCGGCAACCCTCCGAGCCCCGCGCGGGAGGCCTCCCGCGCGAACGCCTCAGGGGCGTGGAGAAGACTGGGGTGAGAGCCGGCGTTTCAGGCCCCGGCCGTTCCAGCATCGATGGCGAGAACCGACATATGAGGACTCCTCCAATTTGGTCTAGACCATTGGCCGCATCAGCAGGCAGAATGCGTTGCGTCGGCGACGGAAATCCCTCACCGGCCGCGTCACCCCATTTAGTCTGGCCGTCTTGCCTCGGAACCACCACCGGAGGATGCCATGCGTATTGGAGTGCTAACCGGGGGCGGCGACTGCCCCGGCCTGAACGCCGTTATCCGCGCTGTCGTGCGCAAGGGGGTCAGCGTCTACGGGCATGAATTCGTCGGATTCCGTGATGGCTGGCGTGGCCCGCTGGAAGGCGACACCATGCCGTTGGACATCCAGGCCGTGCGGGGCATTCTGCCGCGTGGCGGCACGATTCTCGGCTCGTCGCGGACCAACCCGATAAAGATCGACGGCGGCGTCGAGAAGATCAAGGACAATCTGGCGGAGACCGGGGTCGACGCGCTGATCGCGATCGGCGGCGAAGACACCCTCGGCGTCGCCAAGCAGCTCTTCGACAAGGGCGTGAAGGTCGTCGGCGTGCCGAAGACGATCGACAACGACCTCAGCGCCACCGACTACACCTTCGGCTTCGACACCGCCGTCAACATCGCCACCGAGGCGATCGACCGGCTCCACACCACCGCCGAGTCCCACCACCGCGCGCTGATCTGCGAGGTCATGGGCCGTCACGCGGGCTGGATCGCCCTGCACGCCGGCATGGCCGGCGGCGCCAACGTCATCCTCATCCCGGAGAAGCCCTTCGACATCGACCGGGTCTGCGCCTACGTCGAGTCCCGTTTCAAGACCCGCTACGCGCCGATCGTCGTGGTCGCCGAGGGCGCCCACCCCATCGAGGGCCAGATGGCGCTGCAGGCGGGCGAGCTCGACTCCTTCGGGCACGTCCGGCTGGGCGGCATCGGCGAGGTGCTCGCCAAGGAGATCGAGAAGCGGACCGGCAAGGAGGCGCGCACCACCGTGCTCGGCCACATCCAGCGTGGCGGCACGCCCACGGCCTTCGACCGGGTGCTGGCCACCCGGTTCGGCCTGCACGCCATCGACGCCGTGCATGACGGCCACTTCGGCGTCATGGTCGCGCTGCAGGGCACCGACATCGTCAGGGTCGCTCTCGCCGAGGCCACCAAGGAGCTGAAGACCGTGCCGGTCAGCCGCTACGAGGAGGCCGAGGTCTTCTTCGGCTGACTCGCCGGTGGCGGGGGCCGCTCCAGGGCGGCCCCTCCGCCCGCGTGGGCGCGCGGCCGTGACCTCGCGGCACGGCCGTGACCGTCCGATCCCCTCTCGCACGGCCCCGCGCCCCACGGCCCGGCCGGCCGGGGGCGCGCCCTTGTACGGCCCGCTGTGCTGCCCGCGCCCCCGGCCGGGCGGCGCGGAGCCGTACGTCAGCCGTCGTTGGAGTCGAACAGCGACGGTCGCCTCGGGGTCTCGGCCGCCGGCGCGGCCGGAGCGAGGGGCTGTCCTCCCTCGCTTCGCCGGGTCTCCAGCTGGGCCATGAGGGCGGCGTCGTCCGCCAGCTCCTTCGCCGAGGGGGACAGGATGACGGCCAGCAGCAGGCCGAGCGTCAGCAGGCTGACCACGGCCAGCACGGGCAGCATGAAGTCGACGCCCCGCGCCCCGGCGACCGGCGTCAGCGAGATCTGAGGCTGCACCTCCATCGCGAACATGCCGACGTAGTGCATGCCGGAGACCGCGATGGCCATGATCATGGCCGCGCCGCCGGTGGCGGGCGCGCCGCTGACCCGCAGGGTGAACCAGAGCGCCACGGTGGCGGCGGCTATCGCGATCACCACCGAGAGTCCCACCAGCGTCGGGTCGTAGGAGACACGTGCCGACATGTTCATCGCGAACATGCCGATGTAGTGCATCCCGGCCACGCCGAGACCGGTGAGCACCCCGCCGCCGAGCAGGGGCAGAATCCGCTCACCTCCGCGGGAGACCAGGAGCAGGCCCGCGCCGACGACGACCACGGCCAGGACCGCGGAACCGATCGTCATGGGCACGTCGTAGCGGATCTGGCCGCCGCCCACGGCGAATCCCATCATCGCGACGAAATGCATGACCCAGATGCCGGTGCCGCCGATGGACAGGGCCGCGCCGATCAGCCAGCGCGTACGGTGCGAACCCGTGGTGGCCCGGGCCCTCGCGGTCAGCAGGAGACCGAGCATGCAACCGATGCTCGACATGACATAGGCCAGCACAGGGGTGAGCAGGCCATGGGAGAAGTGGTCTACGTGGGACATGTTCCAAGTTTTTCGTGAGGGGAAATCGATGAATTATTGCAGCTAGGGATCGCTTCACGTCTAGGTAGGACTGGAGCGTGGGGGAGATCGAGACACCGTTCTGGTCCGCCGGAGGGTGTCCCGCACCGTACTCCCTGTGGCGCTGCCCCCGCGCGCACGGCGATCGCGCCGATCCCCGCCGCCGGCCACGACCGTCCCGTGGCGGCCGGTCACCGGTCTCGGGCGCGCGGGAATGTGACGATGATCTCCGTCCGCCCCGCCGGGTGGTCGCGTGGCCGGTGGTCCGCCGCGTGGCTTACGCGCTCGTTTACTTGGGCAGCCCGCCCGCATCCCCGGCGGCTGGGCGCCTGTTTCGGAAGGCGTAGCTGCGCGTGATTGAAATCTCACTCACGGTTATTGATCGGAGTCGGAGAGTAAGCATACCGAACCGAGCCTTTTGCCTCCCTGGGATGACCGCCCCAGTTGTCCTCAACTAGCGTCGAATTCAGGTTCCGCGCCATGTCGGCGTCTTCCGTGATACCGATTCGGCGTTTCATCGACCCGGGTATCGCCCCGGGAATTCCATGCGACATGGAGTGATCTCTATGACGAAGCTCAGACACACACTCGCCGCCGGCGCGATGGTGGCCTCGGCCCTTGTCGCCCCCGTGGCGATGTCAGCTCAGTCCGCCAGTGCCGGTACCACCGCTCCGACCACCGCAACCTCCTTCAGTGCCTCCGCGCAGGACTGGTGCTCCAACCACCCCAAGAAGTGCGCCAGGATGCTCAGGAACAACAACAACAATAACAACAACAACAATAACAACGGGGGTCGTGCGAACAACAACAACAACAACAATAACAACAACAACGGGGGTCGTGCGAACAACAACAACAATAACAACAACAACAACGGAGGCGGGAACAACAACAACAACAATAACAACAACAACGGAGGCGGAGGAAACAACAACAATAATAACAACAACAACAACGGAGGCGGGAACAACAACAACAATAACAACAACAACTAGATCTGCTGAGAAAGTCGGGGCGTTCTCTCCGCCGATCCCCCGGGGATCGGGCGGAGGGGCGGAGACGGGGCCGGGCAGCCTGCGGTGAGGCCGTCAGGGCATGTTCGGCACGCAAGGCGACATCCGCGAGATCCGCCCCGGCGGACACCGGTGCGCCCCACGCGTGGCCGCGTCGCCGTCCGCCGCTCCCGCCGTCCTGGCGGGAGAATCACCGAGGAAGAAGAGGCGTCTGTGACCGTCTTCTCCCGGCGGGCGGCGCGTAAGGAGCATCGGAATCGCGTCCGGGTGATCGGGGCGCGGTCGCCGAGTATGACGGCGATCGGCGCGACACCCTCTCGCCGGCTCGGCGGACCGTCGGGCGGGCGCAGGGCCGCCATAGGTGCGGACCCGGCGAACTCCCGACCTTCCGGCCCCCGCTGACGGGCGATCACCCGTCGGCGGGGGCTCAGCATGTCCCGGCCCGCCCGGCCGTCCCGGCGCCGGATCGCGAGCGTCCTTCGCCTCCTTCGCGTCATCCGCATCCCCCGCATCGAGTTCTCTGCTCCGCGTGCGCATCGAGTGTTCTGCTCCGCGTGCGCGTCGAGCGTGTTCCGCGTCCGCGTCGAGCGTTCTCCCGTTCCGGGTCTCGCGCCGTGCCGGGCGCGTCCGCTCCCCCGTCAAGCAAGGCGTGGACGGTCGTGGGGCGGACTAAAGTAGCTAGGTCGAGGCGTTGTCTTGAGACGATTACGCGCCACACTGGGCGGTAGACCCTTATTCCCCCGAATCTTCACAGTTCCACCGGAGGTTGCAGCATGACCATGTCCGCCTTGGGTGAGCCCTGCGTTCTGCTCAAACTGGGCGAGGTCGTCCTCAAGGGAAACAACCGCGAGCTCTTCGAACAGCGGTTGCAGGCCAACATCAAGGCGGCCCTGAAGGACTTCGACTTCAAGGTGGACGTGCGCCAGCGCCACGGCGTCATCGCGCTCTTCCTGCCGGACGGCACCACCCCGGAGGTCGCCGACGCGGTCGCCGAGCGGGTCGCCTACGTCCCCGGTCTGGTCTGGATCCACCGGGCCTGGCGGGTGGAGAAGGACCCGGGCGCGGTCACCAAGGCGGCGATCGAACTGCTGGCCGACCGGGACGACGTCAGGCGCGGCGTCTCCTTCGCCGTCCGCTCCCGCCGCCGCGACAAGCGCTTCCCGCTGACCTCGATGGAGATCGACCGCTCGGTCGGCGGCGAGCTCAACGACATCTACGGCCTGCCGGTCGACCTGAAGAACCCCGAGCTGGTCGTCTCCATCGAGGTGGACCGGGACGAGGTCTTCGTCTTCACCGGCGGCACGCCCGGTCAGGGCGGCCTGCCGGTGGGCACCAGCGGCCGGGGCCTGGTCCTGATGTCCGGCGGCATCGACTCCCCGGTGGCCGCCTACCGGATGATGCGGCGCGGCCTGCGGGTGGACTTCCTGCACTTCTCCGGCATCCCGTTCACGACGTCGGAGTCGATCTACAAGGCGTACGCCCTGGTGCGCGCCCTGGACAGATTCCAGGGCAGGTCCCGGCTCTGGGTCGTCCCGTTCGGCAAGGCCCAGCAGTCCATCAAGGCCTCCGGTCAGGACCGCCTGGCGGTCATCTCCCAGCGCCGTCTGATGCTCAAGACCGCCGAGGAGGTCGCCCGCCGCCTCCGCGCCGGCGCGCTGATCACCGGTGACTCCCTGGGCCAGGTCTCCTCCCAGACCCTGCAGAACATCACCGCCCAGGACGACGCGGTCGACCTGCCGATCCTGCGGCCGCTCATCGGTCTCGACAAGACCGAGATCATGGCGGAGGCCCGCCGTATCGGCACCCTGGAGATCTCCGAGCTCCCCGACGAGGACTGCTGCACCCTGCTGGCCCCCCGTCGCGCCGAGACCGCAGCCAAGATCGCGGACCTGCGGCAGATCGAGAAGCGTCTCGACGCCGAGGAACTGGCCGTCCAGCTCGCCGGCTCCCTCCAGGAGTACAAGCTGGAAGGCTGAGTCCGTCCCGGCGGGAGGATCCGCTCCGGCGCGGGGGCAGTTCACCCGCGGGGTACGGCCGGTGGGGCTTGTGGCGCCGGCCGTACCGGGAGACACGGGTGCTTGTGGCGTGGGTGAACGCGGGGCCGGACACGGGCGACGGTCAGGCGGACGCCAGGACGTCGCCGGCCGGGTTCTTGCCCACCAGCGGGGGGAAGTCGCGCATCACCCGGGCGAGCTCGCGCAGGTCGTCGTCGACCAGTGCCTGGGGGCCGTCGCAGAGGGCCTGCTCGGGGTTGGGGTGGACGTCGATGATCACGCCGTCGGCGCCGACCGCGATGGCGGCGCGGGTGAGCGGGAGCACCAGGTCCCGCCGGCCCCCCGAGTGGGACGGGTCGACGATGACCGGCAGGTGCGACAGGCGCTGGGCGACCGGCACCGCGGAGACGTCCAGGGTGTTGCGGGTGGCGGTCTCGAAGGTGCGGATCCCGCGCTCGCACAGCACGATGTCGAGGTTGCCGCGCTGGGCGATGTACTCGGCGGCCATCAGCCACTCCTCGATGGTGGCGTTCATGCCGCGCTTGAGCATGACCGGCTTGCCGATCCCGCCGACCGCCTGGAGCAGCGCGAAGTTCTGCGCGTTGCGGGTGCCGACCTGCAGCATGTCGGCGTAGGAGGCGACCAGCTCGACGTCGTGGGCGTCCACGACCTCCGTCACGACGGGCAGGCCGGTCTGCTCGCGCACGTCGGCGAGGATGCGCAGGCCCGCCTCGCCCAGGCCCTGGAAGGCGTAGGGGGAGGTGCGGGGCTTGTAGGCGCCGCCGCGCAGCAGGGTGGCCCCGGCGGCCTTGGCCATCTCCGCCGCCTCCAGGGTCTGCTGCGGGGTCTCCACCGCGCACGGGCCGGCGATCAGGGTGACGGTGCCGGGGCCGATCGGCACGCCGCCGACCCGGACCGTGGACCGCTCGGGGTGGTTGTCCCGGCTCACCAGCTTGTACGGAGCGGTCACCCGCATCACGTCGGCCACCCCGCGCATGCCGCGCAGGTCGAGCGCGCTGAACTGGGCGACGTCGCCGACCAGTCCGATGATCGTACGGCTCACGCCGCGGCTGACGAACGCGTCGCCGCCCGCCGTGCCGATGATCTCCACGATCGCCTGGACGTCACCCTGGGTGGCGTCGGGGCCCATGACGATGACCATGTCTCTCCTTCGATGAAAAGGTCCGAAAAGCAAAAGGCCCCGAGTCCGTAATCCGGACCCGGGGCCTTCGCGTTCGCCTGTGCTGTCAGCGCAGCATCTGGTGGCGAACGGTCCGACCCACGGGCCCGTCGCCATACCAAAACCAGAACGAAGTACGCATCGCCGGTAATGGTAGCGCACCGCCGGGACCAGTCGGAGACCTGGTCGGGCGAGGACGGCCGCCGGAGCCCGCGCCGCGACACGCGATCTCGCCGCCGGCGCGGCGCGAGGGCGTTATCCGGTGGCCGCTGCGGCGGCGGCGGACACACGATGGCAGGATTACCCCGTGCCGTAGGGGAACAGGACCACCCCGTGCCATCGGGAAGCGGCGAGGGGAGTGGTGGTGGAGCAGTCCGAAACTCCGCAGGAGGAGACTCGCCTGCCTCCGGGCCAGTACGTCCCCCGGGGGCGTCCGGTGATCCACTATGGCCGGGTGCCCACGTTCCGCCCGGCGACGTGGGAGTTCCGGGTCATGGGGGCGACCGCCTCCGGCGAGCAGCACAGGTTCACCTGGCCGCAGTTCTCCGAGCTGCCGCGCACCACGGTCATGGCCGACTTCCACTGCGTCACCAAGTTCTCGATCATGGGGAACGAGTGGCGGGGGGTGTCCACGGCGACGCTGATGGAGCTGGCCCCGCCCGCCCCCGGCGTGAAGCACGTGATGATCTGGGCCGAGTACGGCTACAGCGCCAACATGCGGATGAGCGACTTCGGCCGCGGCCACACGCTGTTCGCCCTCGAACTCGACGAGAAGCCCATCTCCCCGGAACGGGGGTTCCCGGTCCGGGCGATCGTCCCGCACCTGTACGCGTGGAAGAGCGTCAAGTGGGTGCGCGCCGTGGAGTATCTGCTGGAGGACAGGCGTGGCTTCTGGGAGGAGCGCGGATACCACAACCTCGCCGACCCCTGGCGCGAGCAGCGCTACTCCTATCAGGAGGAACCGGGCGAAGGCCCGCTGTGATCCGCGTTCTCCCCTGATTGACCGTAGTGGTTGACTACGGTTTCCCGCATGTGGTCGACCAGTGCCTGGGTGCTGCTCTGCGCCCTCAGCACTTTTCTGGGATTCGTCCTTTCCCGCCGGCGACCGGCGTCCCCCCGCCATCCGGCCGGCCTGCCGGACGAAGCCACCTTCGCCACCCTGCACATCACCGCGCTGGCGGCTCCGTCGCTGCGGGCCGGCCTGACACGCGACTCCGCCCGCAAGGCGATCCGCCACCTGCGCACGCTGCTGGGCGTCAGTGCCATCGCGGTGACGGACGCCGACGGCGTGCTCGCCTGGGACGGCGCGGCCGGCTGCCACCGCGACCACGCGCCCGAGCACGCCCGCACCGTGTTCTCGTCGGGCCGCCCGTACGTGGTGGCGGGGGACGCGATCGCCTGTGACACGCCGGGCTGCGCGATCCGGGGCGCGGCCGTGGTGCCGCTCACCGTGGACGGCCGGGTGATCGGCGCGCTGGCCGCCTACGACACCGAGGTGAGCGCGGGGCTGGTCAGGACCGTCACCGAGGTCGCCCGCTGGGTCTCCGGCCAGCTTGAGCTGGCCGAGCTCGACTCCTCCCGCAGGCGCGCGATGGAGGCGGAGACGCGGGCGCTGCGGGCGCAGATCTCCCCGCACTTCGTCTACAACTCCCTGACTACCATCGCCTCCTTCGTCCGCACCGACCCCGAGCGGGCCCGCGAGCTGCTGATGGACTTCGCCGACTTCACCAGGCACGCGCTGCGCCGGGGAGGGGACTTCACCACCCTGGCCGACGAGCTGCGCTGCGTGGACCGCTACCTGCTGCTGGAGCGGGCCAGGTTCGGTGAACGGCTCCGCTTCACCGTCCGGGTGGCGCCGGAGGTGCTGCCGGTGCCGGTGCCGTTCCTGTGCCTGCAACCGCTGGTCGAGAACGCCATCAAGCACGGCATAGCCGCCACCGGCGGCTCCGGCGAGGTGCGGGTGGTGGTCAGGGACGCCGGACCCGAGGCCCACATCAGCGTCGAGGACGACGGGCTCGGCATGGACCCAGGGCGGGCCCGGCGGCTGCTCGACGACGACCCGTGCCAGGGGCCGGGCGAGGGCGGCATCGGCCTGGCAAACGTGGACGTACGGCTGCGCCAGATCTACGGCGAGGGCTATGGGCTCGTCGTGGAGACCGCGCTGGGCGCCGGTACCAAAATCCGGCTGCGCGTGCCCAAGCTTCCCACCAGGTAATAGCTAATAGTAGTCATAGTTTTACTTAAAGTTGACATTTCTATTGCGGTGAACGCGGTTCGAGGGCAGCGTGGGGCCATGCTGCGAGTCCTGGCCGTCGACGACGAGGTCCCCGCGTTGGAGGAGCTGGCCTACCTCCTCCGCCACGACCCCCGCATCGAGCACGTCTCCACCGCCCCCGGAGGAATCACCGCGCTTCAGGACATGGTTCAGATGATCGGCACGGGCGAACGGCTCGACGGGGTCTTCCTCGACATCCGGATGCCCGGTCTCGGCGGCCTCGACCTGGCGCGGCTCATCGGCGCCTTCCCCAACCCGCCCCGGCTGGTGTTCGTCACCGCCCACGAGGACTGCGCGATCCAGGCGTTCGACCTGGAGGCGGTGGACTACCTGCTCAAGCCGGTCCGGGCCGACCGGCTGGCGGAGGCCGTACGACGCCTGGAGTGCATGACGCCGGCGACGGGCGAGCCGGTCCCGGAGGACGTCATCCCGGTCGAGCTCGGCGGGCGGACCCGCTTCGTGTCCCAGCAGACGGTCCGCTTCGCCGAGGCGCAGGGCGACTACGTACGGCTGCACACCGTCGACGGCAACTACCTGGTGCGCATGTCGCTGGCCGCGCTGGAGCGGCGCTGGGCCGACTCGGGGTTCATCCGCGTGCACCGCAGCACGCTGGTCTCGGTGCGTCACGTGAGCGAGCTGCGCTTCGACGGCGGCCGCGTGACGCTGCAGGTCGGCTCGGAGACGCTGCCGGTCAGCCGCCGCCACACCCGGCAGGTCCGCGAGCAGCTCGTCCGCGACCGCCAGCTCCAGGACCGGTCCCTGTCCTCCGGCGTGCTCGGGTGAGCGGTCGCCGGGTGACCGTGACCCGCAGCCCGGCCCAGGCGGCCGGCACGGGGACCGCCGGCCCCCTCCGGCCGCTCGGCGCCGACGTCGACGCCGACCCGGACGGGTGGGCCGAGCCCGGCGAGCTCCGGCTGCGCTCGATCGTCGCCGGCCAGCTCTCGCTGGCCGGGCGCACGCTCGCGGCGGTGGCCGGGATCCTGCTGGGCGTGGCGGTCCTGCCGTGGCTGGGCGAGCGCGCCGGCATCGGGGCGTCCGGGGCGTGGCTGGTCCTGTGCCTGGTGCCGCCACCGCTCTGGGCGCTCCTCGCCGTCACCCATCTGCGCCGCGCCGAACGGATCGAACGCGAGTTCGTCCGGGCGGCGCGGGACGGCGGATGAGCACCGCCGTCGTCGCGTCACTGCTGGGCGTGGCGGTCGTGCTCCTCGGATCGGCCGCGATGGGGGTGGTCAGGCCGCGCAGATACGCCACGATCCTCGACTTCTACGTCGCGGCGCGGGCGGTGGGTCCCTGGCGGAACGGCGCCGCGATCAGCTCCGAGTACACCTCGGCGGTCAGCTGCCTGAGCCTGGCCGGGCTGATCGCCCTGCACGGCGTCCCGATGCTCTGGTATTCGGTGGGCGCCGCCGGCGGCTACGTGGTCGTCCTGATCCTGGTCGTGGCCCCGCTGCGCCGCTCGGGCACCTACACCCTGTCCGACTTCGCCCAGTGGCGGCTGGGCTCGCCGCTGGTCAGGCGGCTGGTCACCGGCATCGTGACGGTGATCGGCATGATCTGTCTGGTGGCTCAGCTCCAGGCCGCCGGGGTCGTGCTCCGCCTGGTGACCGGCCTGCCGCCGTGGGCTGGGGGCTTGGCGACGGCCGTGGCGGCCGTGGCGGTCGCGCTGACCGGGGGCATGGGCAGCGTCACCGGGCTCCAGGCGCTGCAGTTCTGGCTGAAGCTCCTGATCTTCGCCGGCTGCGCGCTGGTCCTGTGGTCGGCCTGGCGCTGGGGCGCGGCCGCGCCTCCCGCCGTCCCGGTGCCGCCGGCCGGGCCGCACCTCGTCCAGGGACACGTGCTGGCGGGAGCCGGTGACCCGTCCCCGCTCGGGGTGCTCAGCGTGCTGGTGTCGTGCGCGCTGGGCGCCATGGGCCTGCCCCATGTGATCGTCCGGGTCTACGCGAGCCCCGACGGCAGGTCGGCCCGCAGGTCCGTCGTGGCGGCGCTGGCCATGCTCGTCGCCTTCTACCTGCTGCCGCCCGTGTACGGGGTGCTGGGGCGGGTCTTCACCCCCGGCGCGCCGGCCGACGTGATGGTGCTGGTGCTGCCCGCGCGCATGCTGCCGGGGCCGGTCGGCGACGCGCTCACCGGGCTGCTCGCCGCCGGGGCCTTCGCCGCGTTCCTGGCCACCTCCTGCGGGGTGCTCGTCGCCCTGGGGGCGGCCCTGTCGCCTGGGACGCCCCGGGTGGCCCGGCTCGCTCGGATCACCCGGATCGGCCGGTTCAGGGGTTCGGTGGCGGGGGTCGCCCTGACGGCCCTGCTGCTGTCCTGGGCGGCCCCCCACGGGAGCGTGATCCTGCTGGTGATGCTCGGGTTCGGCCTGTCGGCCGCCACGCTCTGCCCGGTACTGGTGCTCGGCATCTGGTGGCGCGGGCTGTCGGCCCGTGGCGCCGCCGCCGGGCTGGTGGTCGGTGGCGGGCTCGTCGCCGTGCTCGTCGCGGTGGAGGGGCTGGCCCCCGCGGCTCTCGTGGCCGGCCTGGGGCTGCCGGTCCGCTACCCGGCGCCGTTCGTCGCCCCGGTCGCCTTCCTGGTGATGGTGGTGGTCTCGCTGGCGACACCCGGGAGCGTGCCGCCGGGGGTCTCCCGCAAGCTCGCCAGGATGCACCTCCCCGAAGACCTCGGGGACGCGGGAATCGACCGCTCGTCGCGCCGCCCGGACCGCTCGTCGCGATGAGACGCTCCGCACATCGACGACCACGGACCGTTAATCGCGCTGGTCGGAAAGGGGCGGTCGCCTGCCCGGCCTCCCCTCTAGTGTTCCCTTCATCGGAGAGCCAAACCCGCCGCACCAGGGGGGGACAGAGCCGGAAGGCTCGGGTCCTGGTGCGCGGAGTCCCGGGTGACCACCAATACCGGTCATCCGGTTGCCGGGCCCTGGATCGGGGGGAGGGCCCGGCGATCTCCGGTGCGATGGGACGCCCGCGTTAGCCCGCGGGCCGGACCGTGATCTGGCCCGCGGGGGCGGCCGGATCACGAGAGCGGGCGTCCCGTCCCACCCCGTCCTCAGCCGGGGATCGCCCGGCCGGGCAGCGGGGACCGCCTGTCCTCAGCCGGGGGCCGCCGGCCGGGGCAGCGGGGGCCGCCCCGTCTTCAGCCGGGGACCGCCCGTCCTCAGCCGGGGACCGCCCGTCCTCAGCCGGGGCCGCCCGACTTCAGCCGGGGGCCGCCGGCCGGGGCAGCGGGGGCCGCCCGGCCGGCGCCCGGAGCGGGGTCAGCGGGCGAAGCCCGCGGCGTCGTGGACCAGGACGCCGCCGACCGCGGTGGCGGCCACCGTGAGGTCGCGGATGCGCTCGGCGGGCACCGCGAACAGGTCGTCGGAGAGCACGGCGAAGTCGGCCAGCCTGCCGCGGCTCAGCACGCCCTTCAGGTGGTCCTCGTGCACGGCGTGCGCGGAGCCGGCGGTGTAGGCGTGCAGCGCCTGCGCGACGGTGAGCGCCTCGGCGGGGTTGAAGGGGACCCCGCCGGCGGTGCGCTGGTTGACCAGGTCGTGAATGCCCAGCAGCGGGGCCCCGTCGGTGACCGGGCAGTCGGAGCTGCCCGGCAGCGGGATCCCGGCGTCGAGGAAGGACCGCTGCCGGTAGCAGCCGCGCGCCCGTTCGGGCCCGAGCGCGGCGAGCATGCCGTCGCCGAGCTCGGAGATGAACCGGCCCTGCGGGACCGGGATCACGCCGAGGCGGGCGATCCTGGCCACCTGGGCGTCGCTGGTGACCGCGCAGTGCTCGATCCGGTGGCGGGCGTCGGGACGCGGGTGGCGGGCCTGGGCCTCCTCGTAGGCGTCCAGGATCACCTCCACCGCGTGGTCGCCGATGGCGTGCGTAGCGATCTGCCAGTCGGAGGCGTGGGCGCGCAGGATGAACGTACGCAGCGCCTCGGCGTCCTCCTGCAGCAGGCCCCGGTTGCCAGGCTCCCCCTGGTAGTCGCAGCACATCGCCGCGGTCCTGCCGATCAGCGAGCCGTCGGAGAAGAGCTTGACCGGGCCGATCCGCAGCCGTTCGTCACCCAGGCCGGTGCCGATCCCCAGGTCCAGCCCGAACTGGCCGTTCCCCACGTCGTGGAGGTTGGGCGAGCCCGGCATGAGGGTGGCCCGCTGCAGCAGCAGGCCCTGCCGTACGGCCTCCTGGAAGGCGGCCACGTCCCAGGAGCCGTTTCCGGCCAGGCCGTGGCCGACCCCCGGCTCGGTGAAGCTGGTCAGGCCCTCGGCCGCGGCCACCCGGCTCGCGAGCGCGAGGCCCCGGATGTAGTCCTCGTGGGTCACCGGCCGCAGCACGCGGTTGGCGAGCTCCTGGGCCTGCTCGGTGAGCAGGCCGTCGGGCAGCCCGGCGGCGTCGCGCCCGACGGTGCCGCCGGGAACCTCCGGGACGTCCTCCACGCGGGAGAAGCCCATCCGGGCGAAGGCCTCGGTGCTGGCGACGCCCATGTGTCCCGAGACGTGCTGCAGCCAGACGGGACGCCCGCCCGAGGCCCTGTCCAGGGCCTCGCGCGTGGGGTGGGCCCCCAGCTTGTTCTGGTCGTAGCCGGCGCCCCGGACCCACGCGTCCGGGGGCAGCCCGGCCGCCCGCTCGGCCACCTTCGCGTACAGCTCGTCCAGCGACCCCACCTGGCTCTCGCGCAGGTCGAGCTCGCGCAGCCGCTGGCCGCGCATGCTCAGGTGGTGGTGGGCGTCGTTGAAGCCGGGCACCACCGGCGCGCCGCCGAGGTCGACCACCAGATCGGCGGTGACGCCGTCCAGCTCCTCGTTGAGCCCCGCGATCCGGCCGCCGAACACGCCCAGACGGGTGGCCTCGGGCCGGCCGGGGTCCAGCGTGGTGAACCGGCCGTTGACGAACAGTGCGTCGAGACGCATGGCGACCCTTCTCTTCTCTCTCAGATCTCTCAGGCGCCCACGGGAACCGGCTCGGCGGTGGCCGCCGAGCGGCGGTGCAGCGCGGCGACACAGGCCATGGTGAGCAGGATGATGGCGATGTACTGGATGACGACCGCCCAGATCGTGCCGGACCAGCCCAGCAGGGCCTGAGCGATCATCGGGGCGGTGCCGCCGATCAGCGCGCCGCAGAGCTGGTAGGCCAGCGAGATGCCGGTGTAGCGGACCCGGGCGGGGAACACCTCGGCCAGGAACCCGGCCAGCGCGGCGTAGGACGAGCCGCCGAACACGATGCTCAGCGCCAGGCCCAGCGTGGCCATCGTGGGCGAGCCGGTGCCCACCATCAGGAACGTGATCGGCGTGCAGACCAGCAGCGCCGAGAAGGCGATCAGCATGTAGCGGGCGGCGCCCCACTTCTGGCCGAGCACCGCGCCGATCGGCTGGGTGACGAACTGCACGACCGCCACGATGAGCAGCACGTTCAGCATGGTGCCCTTGGCGATGCCCAGGTCGGTGGTGGCCCAGGACAGGATGAAGGTGTTGGTGAAGTAGGCGGAGGCGATGCCGACGCCGCTCGCGCCGATGCCGAGCAGGACCAGCGGCCACGCCGTACGGAAGACCTCCGCGACGGGGAGCTTGGCCACCTCGCGCTGGTCGCGCATCTTCACGAACTCCGGCGACTCCTCGACCTTGAGCCGGATGACCAGCCCGATCGCCAGCAGCACGGCGGACGCCAGGAACGGGATACGCCAGCCGTACGACAGGAAGGCCTCGTCGGGCATCAGGCTGACCAGGGCGAACATGCCGGTGGCGAGGATCGAGCCGGCCGGGGAGCCCTGCTGGGCGAAGGCGGCGTAGAAGACGCGCTTCGGCCCGGCGTGCTCGGCGGCGATCAGCACCGCGCCGCCCCACTCGCCGCCGACCGCGATGCCCTGCACCAGGCGCAGGACGGCCAGCAGGATCGGGGCGAGCATGCCGATCGACTCGTAGGTGGGCAGCACGCCCACGAGCGTGGTCGCGCCGCCCATCAGCAGCAGCGTGGCCACCAGCGTGCCCTTGCGGCCGATGCGGTCGCCCAGGTGACCGAAGATCACACCACCCAGCGGCCGGGCCAGGAAGCCCACCCAGAACGTGGCGAAGGACGCCATCACGCCGGCGGTCGGGCTGGCCTCCGGGAAGAAGAGCCTGCCGAAGATCAGCGCGGACGCGGTGCCGTAGATGTAGAAGTCGTACCACTCGATGGAGGTGCCGACGAAGGAGGCGATGCCCGCGCCGCGGGCGTTCGTCTTGCTCATGGGAGTCACCAGGGGGGTTAGGCGAAGTGGTGGAGACGGGCGAGCGGCACCTCGGTCGCGGGGGCCACGCCGACCTCGGTCCCGTCCACCAGGACGGGACCGGGATCGCGGGGCACCTCGACCTGCGGGGTCGCGGTGTTGCGGCACATGTCGGCCCTGGTCAGGCCGCGTGAGTGCCGGATGGCCGCGTAGCGCAGGCCGGTGGGCAGCGCGTCACGGGATTCGGCGGAGTCGAGCGCCTCGTGGGCGACGAAGACCCGCGACAGCCGGCTCGGCGCGTCGCCGAGCCCGCCGAAGTAGGGGCGGTAGGTGCGGGGCTGGGTGAGCCGGGTGGAGCCCGAGCCGCTGCCGGACACGCCGTGGGCGACGAAGCCGCCCTTGAGCACGAGCTCGGGCTTGGTGCCGAACCAGGCGGGGTGCCACAGCACGATGTCGGCCAGACGGCCCGGCTGCAGGGTGCCCACCTCGTGGGCGAGGCCGTGGGCGATGGCCGGGTTCAGGGTCAGCTTGGCCAGGTACCGCAGCACCCGGGCGTTGTCGACGCCGGGGGTCCCCGCGCGCAGGGCCTGCAGGTGGGCCAGCTGCCAGGTGCGGCGGACGGTCTCGGCGACCCGGCCCATGCCCATGGAGTCAGAGTTGACGATGCTGATGGCGCCGAGGTCGTGCAGCACGTTCTCGGCGGCGATGCCGTGGACGCGCAGCCGGGTCCTCGTCACCTCCACGTCGCTGTCGATGTGGTGGTTCTGCCGGTGCACGGTCATCGTCATCGGGAACAGCTCGCCGACCGTGTTGGTGGTGTAGGGGATGGTCGGCGTGGTGGAGGAGGCGAGGATGTTCGGCTCGCCGAGGATCTCCAGCAGGTCGGGATGGCCGCCGCCGCCTTCGACGTGGTAGGCGTGCACGGTACGGCCCCGCGTGGCGCCGACGGTGTCGGCGAGGTAGCCGGACTCGTTCATCGAGTCCGAGTGCAACGCCACCGGCAGGTCCGCCTGCTCGGCGACGCCGAGGCAGGTGTCCACGATGCGCGGGGTGGCGCCGAAGTCCTCGTGGATCTTGAAACCGCCGGCCCCGGCCAGCACCGCCTCCTCCAGCAGCGTCGAGGAGCTGGAGGATCCCCGGGCCAGGAACGCGACGTTCAGCGGGGTGCCGCGCCAGGCGCTCATCAGCGTGTGCAGGTTGTGCGCCGGGTTGCAGCCCACGTCCCAGACGCCGCCCAGGCCCATGCCCACGACCGTCGTGACGCCGGAGGCCAGCGCCGCCGGGGCGATCTCGGGTGAGGACAGGTGCACGTGCGAGTCGACGACGCCGGGGGTGGCGATCAGCCCCTCGCCGGGCACTATCGCGGTGTGGGAGTCGATGACGGCGCCCTCGAAGGGGACGATGCGGCCGTCCTTGACGCCGATGTGGGTCTTGCGCACGCCCAGCACCGGGTCCATCAGCACGACCCCGGCCACCACCACGTCCAGCGCCGAGTCCCGGTCGCCGCGGGGGGCGGCCAGCAGGCCGTCGCGCAGTGTCTTGCCGCAGCCGCCGAGCAGCTCGTCGCCGTGCGGGACGTCGTCACGCTCGATCTCGATCCACAGGCAGGTGTCGCCGAGCCGGACCCGGTCCCCGGCCGTCGGGCCGTAAAGCTTGTTGTAGGTGTCGCGGGAGACACTGCTCATGACGACCTCACCACCACTTCGACCTCCAGGGTCTCGCCGGGCGGGAAGGCCGTCGCCGTGCCCGCCGGGATGTCCAGCCGCATTCCGGCCGCCCGCTCCCTGTCGAAGGCGAGGGCGGCGTTGACCTCCGTCAGCGGGAAGTGGGAGGACACGTAGACGGTGCGGTCGCCCTCGTTGAGCACCGGCAGCGTGCGCCGCTCGCGCCCCGCGTTCAGCTCCACCGAGCCCTCGCCGGCCTCGACCCAGCCCGGCCCCTGCCCGGCGGCGGGGCCGAAGGGGGCGTCCACCGCCACCAGCGCCGTGCCGTTCGGGAAGAGCGCCTCCACCTGCACGTGTGTGACCAGGGACGGCACGCCGTCCATCACGTCCCCGGCGGTCAGCAGGGTCTGGGCGGCGGACACGACCTCCTCCAGCGAGGCGCCGTCCCAGGCTTGCTCCAGGATCTCGTCGCAGATGAGCGCGATCGCCTCCGGGGCGTTGAGACGGCGGCCCCGGGAGCGCCTGCGGCGCGCCAGTTCCGCCACGGTGAAGATGGTGAGCCGCTCCTGCTCACGGGGTGTCAGGTGCACAGCGCGACAGCACCGCCTTCCGAGTTGCAACGTTCCGTTCACCGTATGTGCAGGTCAGAGGGGCAGCCAACGGTGATACAACGCGGAAATGGGCCGATAGATTGTGCATGTGCCCAATGAAGTGCTCTCACGCCTGGCCCTTGAGCGGCTGGCCGACCTCCAGGGCCTCATCGAGGTCTGGACCGACCAGGTGATGGCGCTGGAGTCGTACGCCGGAGGGCTCGTGCCCCGCGAGGAGGTCAGGGAGGGCGCGCGGATCGGGTTCGCGCTCATCCTGCGGCACGTCGCCGAGGGCGAGGTCCCGCCCGAGCTGGCCGAGCACTCCGAGCGTCTGGGGGAGCGGCGGGCCGGGCAGGGCGTGCCGCTGGCGTCCCTGCTGGCCGCCGGCCGCCTGGACGCGCGGGCGCTGTGGCAGGGCCTGGTCGAGCGGGCCGGTCCGGAGGACATGACCGAGCTGCTGCGCAGCGCGCACCTGGTCTGGGAGGCGGTCGAGCAGCACGTCACCGGGCTGATGGCGGGCTACCAGCGGGCGGTGCTGGAGATGGGCAGGCAGCGAGAGGACCAGCGCCGCGCCTGGTTCGCCCGGCTCCTCGACAACGACGGCCGCAACCCCGACGTGGTGCGGGACGCCGGGCAGGTGCTGGGCTTCGACGTCTCGGGCCGGTTCTTCGTGGCGGTGGCCGACCCGGGGGCGAGCGCCGAGCTGCGTGCCGCGGCGACCGTGATGGCCTCCTCGGGCCTGCGCTGCCACCGCCACGAGTCGCCGACCGGCGACATGCTCGTGGCCCAGCCCTCCGGAAGGGTGGGCGTCCCGGAGAAGACCGTGCTGGGCCTGCTGGGCGGCGTGCGGTGCGGGGTGTCACCCCCGGTGGACGAGCTCGCCCAGGTCCCCCATGCCGTCCGGCTGGCGGCGGCGGCCGCGCGGGCCGCCGGCCCGGACACCGAGGGGCCCCAGCGGCTGGAGGAGCGCTGGCTGGACGTCTTCGCCGCGCACAGCCCGGAGCTCGCCGCCGAGCTCGCCGAGCGGGTGCTGGGCCCGCTGGCCGCCATCGGCGCGGCCGAACGCGACCGGTTGCTGGAGACCGTGCGCACCCACCTGTCGGGCACCGGGTCGATCGCCGACACCGCGGTCGCGCTCTACTGCCACCGCAACACGGTCCAGCACCGCTTCGCCCGCTTCCGCGACCTCACCGGCCGCGACGTCCGCGCTCCCGGCGACGCCGCCGTCGTCGCCCTCGCCCTGCGCGCCGCGGCCCTGAACCCGGCCAGGTGATCAACACCCACGCCCGCAGCCGGCGGTCTCCGGCCGCTCGCCGCGGCTTGGAGCCGCCCGCTGCCGTCAGCCCCCGCAGTCCCCGCCGCCGTCAGTCCCCGGCGTTGCCGTCGCGGAGCTTCTTCAGCAGCTCGATGTCCTCACGGTGCTTGTCGACGCCGCCCGGAGTCTCGATGCAGAGCGGCACTCCGGCGGACACCGGGTGACGCATCAGCTCCGCGAAGGGCTCCATGCCGATGTGACCCGCGCCGATGTTCTCGTGCCGGTCCTTCTTGGAGTCGCACACGTCCTTGGAATCGTTGGCGTGGATCAGCTTGAGCCGCCCGGGGGCGATCGCGTGCAGCGCGTCGAGGGTCTCCCCGACGCCTTCGACGGTCGACAGGTCGTGGCCGGCGGCGAAGGCGTGGCAGGTGTCCAGGCAGATCCCCGCCTTCGGGTGCCAGTCGAGGGCGGCGAGATAGGGCTCCAGGTCCTGGACGGTCGCGCAGAGCATGGCGCCCTGCCCGGCCATCGGCTCCAGCAGCAGGTCCGGGCCGTCGTCGGGGATCTCCTCCAGAAGGGGGAGCAGGTGCTCGTGCAACTGGCGCAGGGCGTCTTCCCTGGGCTGGCTCACCGCCGATCCCGTGTGGATCACCATGCCCGCGGCGCCGATCGCGTGGGAGCGCAGCAGGCCGTGCCGTACGGTGGCCACCGATTTCTCCAGCGTGTCGGCGCTGGGAGAGCCCATGTTGATGAGGTAGGGGGCGTGCACGAAGGAGAGCACGCCCGACTCGATGAGCTTGGCGTCCTGGACGGGGTTGCCCATCGCCGGCGTCCAGCCCCGGGGGTTGCTGACGAACACCTGGATCATCTCGGCGCCGATGTCCGAGGCGTACTGCAGGCCGCCCTTGGCCAGGCCGCCGGTGACGGACACCTGTCCGCCGATGAGGGAGAGAGAAGTCATGATGCCGTCAGTTTAGGCGCTGGAGCCGACACTTCCCGGCCGTCGGGCCGGCGTCTTCCACCTGCCGGTCCGCGGTGGCAGGCGCCCTGACCGGTCCGCGGAACCGGGCAGTTGGAGCATGACACGAAAACCCAGGGCAAACCTTTATTCCACTTGGGAGTTCTCGCTGCTGGACCCCGTACGGCGGTGGTGTGTGTACTGCTCACATGCCGAATGTGAATTCCGCGGCATCGGCGGCGGGGCCGGCCGGCTTCAACGCGCTCGGCGCCGCCGAGGCCGAGGCGGAGCTGCTGGCGTGCTGCGCCTCCCGGGCCTTCGCCCGCGCGGTGGCCGCGCGGCGCCCCTACCCTGACCTCGCCGGGCTGACCGCGGCCGCGGGTGCCGCCGTACGCGATCTGGCCTGGCCGGACGTCCAGGAGGCGCTGGCCGCGCATCCTCGGATCGGTGAGCCGCCCCGCGAGGGTGGCCGGGCCGCCCCCCCGTCCCCGGCGAGGATCGGTGAGCCGCCCCGCGACGGCGGCCGGGCGGCGCGGGAGACGTCCTGGTCCCGGCAGGAGCAGTCCGGCGTGGACACGGCCGGCCGGACGGTGCTCGACGGGCTGGCCGAGGGCAACCGGGCCTACGAGGAGCGGTTCGGCCACGTCTACCTCGTCTGCGCCACCGGCATGACGGCCGAGGAGATGCTGAGCCGCCTGCGGGAACGGCTGCGCAACGACGACGCGACGGAGCGCGACGTCGTCCGGGCCGAGCTGGCCCGCATCACCTGCCTGCGCGTGGCGAAACTGCTGGGGGACGCGCCATGAGAGCTGCGGGGAGAGGCGCCGTGACGGCGCGGAGATCGCGGAGGAGCGGGGGAGGCCGCATGAGGCGGAGGGATCTCGGATGAGCCTGTCCACGCACGTCCTGGACGCCGCGCTGGGCAGGCCCGCGGCCGGCGTCGCCGTACGGCTGGAGCGGGCGGGCACGGTGCTCGCCGAGGGCGTCACCGACGCCGACGGCCGGATCGGGGGCTGGGCGCCCGGGGAGGGCGCGCACCGGCTGGTCTTCGACACCGGCGGCTACTTCGCCGCCCGGGCGGTGGACGCCTTCTACCCGGAGGTCTCGATCGATTTCACCGTCGGGGACCCGGACGAGCACTACCACGTGCCCCTGCTGCTGAGCCCGTTCGCCTATTCGACGTATCGAGGGAGCTAGGCATGGCCGTCATTCTCGGCCCCAACCGCTACGGCAAGGCGGAGACCCGGGTGGTCCGCGTCGTCAGGGACGGCGGTGTCCACCACATCAAGGACGTCAACGTCAGCTCCGCGCTCTCGGGCGACATGGACGAGGCCCACCTGAGCGGGGACAACACCGCGATCCTGCCGACGGACACCCAGAAGAACACCGCCTACGCCTTCGCCCGGAAGTACGGCGTCGACCAGATCGAGGACTTCGCGCTCCTGCTGGCCCGCCACTACGTCAGCTCCCAGCCCGCCGTCCACCACGCCCGGGTGGAGATCGAGGAGTACTTCTGGGACCGCATCCCCGTCCAGGGGCCGTCCGGGGAGCGGCACTCCTTCGTCCGCTCGGGCAGGGAGGTGCGCACCTGCGTCGTCCACCACGACCGGGACGGGACCACCACCGTGCTGTCCGGCCTGAAGGACCTGGTGGTGCTCAACTCGACCGGCTCGGAGTTCCACGGCTTCGCCGTGGACGAGTACACCACCCTCCAGCCGGTCACCGACCGCATCCTGGCCACCGAGGTGTCGGCCGCTTGGCGGCATGTCTCCGACGGCTCCCCGTTCGGCAAGTCATACAGTGAGGTGCGGCGATGCCTTCTGGAGGCGTTCGCCGAGACCCACAGCCTGTCGTTGCAGCAGACGCTCTACGCGATGGGCAAGCGGGTGCTGGAGACCCGCGGCGAGATCTGCGAGGTGCGCCTGGCGATGCCGAACAAGCACCACTTCCCGGTGGACCTGACGCCGTTCGGGCTGGACAACCCGGACGAGGTCTTCTACGCCGCCGACCGTCCCTACGGGCTCATCGAGGGCGCCGTGCTCGACGACGACGCCCCCGCCGCCCGGTTCGCGTGGGAGTGACCGTGGAATTCCTGCGACCCGCCACGTGGGCGGAGGCACTGGAGGCCAAGGCCGCCATGCCCGGCGCGGCGCCCATCCAGGGCGGCACCGACATGATGGTGGAGATCAACTTCGACGTCCACCGGCCCGACGCGCTGCTCGACCTGAACCGGGTCGCCGAGCTCGCCCGGTGGACCACCGAGGAGGACGGCCGGCTCCGGGTCGGCGCGGGCGTGCCGTACGCGCGGCTGATCGCCGAACTCGGCGACCGGCTGCCGGGCCTGGCGCAGGCGGCGCGCACGGTCGGCTCCCCGCAGATCCGCAACCGCGGCACCGTGGGAGGCAATCTCGGCGCGGCCTCGCCCGCCGGGGACAGCCACCCGCCGCTGCTCGCCGGGGACGCGGTCATCGAGGTCGAGTCCGCTGCCCGGGGCGTGCGGATGATCCCCGCCGCCGAGTTCTACCTCGGGGTCAAGCGGAGCGCCCTGCGGCCGGACGAGCTGATCCGGGCGTTCTGGATGAGCCCCGCGAGCGGCCCGCAGTACTTCTCCAAGGTCGGCACCCGCAACGCCATGGTGATCGCGGTCTGCTCGTTCGCGATCGCGCTGCATCCCGGCGAGCGGCGGGTGGGCACCGGCATCGGCTCGGCCGCTCCGACCCCCCGCCGGGCCGTCGCGGCCGAGGAGTTCCTCGCCGCCGAACTCGACTGGGACGCCCGGCTGGATCCCGAGGTGCTCAGGCGCTTCGGCGAGCTGGCGTCGGAGGCGGCCTCGCCGATCGACGACGTCCGCGGCACCGCCGGTTACCGCAGGCACGCCATCGGGGTGATGGCGCGCCGCACCCTGACCTGGGCATGGAACGAGTTCCGGTCCGGGCACCTCGGAAGGAGGGCGGGCTGATGCGCGTCAGCTTCACCGTCAACGGCCGTGCGGAGACGGCCGACGACGTCTGGGAGGGCGAGAGCCTGCTGTACGTCCTGCGCGAGCGGGTGGGCCTGCCCGGCTCCAAGAACGCCTGCGAGCAGGGCGAATGCGGGTCGTGCACGGTCTACCTCGACGGCGTCCCCGTCTGCGCCTGCCTGGTGGCGGCCGGTCAGGCCGAGGGCCGGGAGGTCCGCACGGTCGAGGGGCTCGCCGAGGGCGACCGGCTCGACCCGGTCCAGGAGGCCTTCGTCGAGTGCGGCGCCGTCCAGTGCGGCTTCTGCACCCCCGGCCTCGTCGTCCAGGCCCACGACCTGATCGAGCGGATCCCGCGGCCCTCCGACGCCGAGATCCGCGAGGCCCTGGCGGGCAACCTGTGCCGGTGCACCGGCTACGAGAAGATCCTCGACGCCGTACGGCTCGCCGCGGCACGGAAGGCGGCGGCCCCGTGAGCGGATGGGCCGCGCCGATGAGCGTCGTTCTGATGGAGAACGTCCACATCGCCCCGGTCGTGGGCCCGGAGATCCCCTCCGGTCACATCCACGTCGAGGGCGACAGGATCGTGGCGCTCGGTCCCGGGCCCGCCCCGGCCGTCCCGGGTGCCACCAGGATCGACGGTACGGGCTGCCTGGCCACCCCCGGCCTGGTCAACACCCACCACCACCTCTACCAGTGGGCCTCGCAGGGCCTGGCCCAGGACGCCACGCTCTTCGAGTGGCTGGTGGCGCTCTACCAGGTGTGGGCCGCCATGGACGCCGAGGTCGTCAAGGGCGCGGCCGGCGCGGGCCTGGGCTACCTGGCCCTGTCCGGCTGCAGCACCTCCAGCGACCACCACTACGTCTTCCCCAAGGGGCGCGGGGACCTGCTCGCCGCGGAGATCGAGGCGGCCCGGGACCTGGGCATCCGGTTCCATCCCGCCCGGGGGTCGATGGACCGGGGCGCCTCCCAGGGCGGCCTTCCGCCGGACGTCGTGGTCGAGAAGCTCGACGACATCCTCGCCGCGACGGCCGAGGCCGTCGACGCCTACCACGACCCGTCCTTCTCCTCGAAGCTGCGCGTCGCGGTCGCCCCGTGCTCGCCGTTCTCGGTCAGCGCGGACCTGATGACCGAGGCCGCCGCGCTGGCCAGGTCCAAGGGCGTGCGCCTGCACACCCATCTCGCCGAGACCCTCGACGAGGAGGAGCACTGCCTGGCCCAGGTCGGCCTGCGCCCGGTCGACTACATGGAGAAGCTCGGCTGGCTCGGCCCGGACGTGTGGTTCGCCCACGCCATCCACCTGAGCGACTCCGACATCGCCGTGTTCGCCCAGACCGGGACCGGGTCCGCGCACTGCCCGAGCTCCAACGGCCGTCTCGGCGCGGGCATCGCCCGGGTGTCGGAGATGCTCCGGCGCGGCGCGGTCGTCGGCCTCGGGGTGGACGGCAGCGCCTCCGCCGAGCTGACCTCGCTGTCCGGGGAGATGCGGCAGGCCCTGCTCTTCCAGCGGGCCAGGTACGGGCCGACCGCGCTCACCGCCCGGCAGGCCCTGGAGATCGCCACCCTCGGCGGGGCCCGGAACCTGGGCCGTGAGGAGGAGATCGGCTCCCTGGAGCCGGGAAAGCTCGCCGACATCGCCCTGTGGCGGACCGACGGCGCCTTCGCCTCGGCCGTCACCGACCCGGTCTGCACCCTGGTCTTCGGCAGCCGCCAGCCGCCTCTGGCGCGCCTGCTGGTGGGCGGCGAGACGGTCGTCGAGGACGACGAGCTGCGCACGGTCGCCCAGGACGAGCTCGGCCGGGCGGGGGGCGAGGCCCACCGCCGTCTCATGCGCCTGGCCGAGGAGCGGGGCTTCGCCGCGGGCAAGGAGGTCCGCTCCTGAGCGGGTGCGGGCCCTCCGCCCGATCCCGCCCGGCACCGTGACCGGGCGGCGGTCGGGCACCCGTCCGCACGATCCGGCCGCCGGAGGCGTAGGCGGGTTCGAGCCCGCCGACGGGCAGGTGTGATGATGGTCCTCCATCTCACCGGGTTCCGGAACGCGCCCATCCCGCCCCGCGCCGGGCGGGAGCGCGGGTCCGCCGATTCTCCATCAGGGAGCAGGGTTGTCTGAGTCTTCGGGACATGTCGTCATCGCCCCGGACAAGTTCAAGGGGTCGCTGACCGGAGCCGAGGTGGCCGCCCGCGTGGCGGCGGGGCTCGGCCCGGATGTCGTCACGGTCGCGCTGCCGGTGGCCGACGGCGGCGACGGCACCGTGGACGCGGTCGTGGCCTGCGGCTTCACCCGCGTCGAGGTCGAGGTCACCGGTCCCACGGGGCAGCCGGTCCGCGCCGCCTACGCCTGGCGCGATCCCGCCGCAGAGGGCGCGCGGGGCCCGGCCGCCGGCGAGGACGCGGCGGCCGTCCCGGGCTCCCCGCCGTCCCCGGCCGGTCCGGGGTCTTCGCCGTTCCCGGCCGAGGTGGCGACGGCCGTCATCGAGCTCGCCGAGGCGTCCGGCCTGCGCCGCCTGCCCGGTGACCCGCAGGCCCTGACCGCGACCAGTTACGGCACCGGCGAGCTGATCGCCCATGCCGTACGGCGCGGCGCCCGGCGGATCGTGCTCGGGCTCGGCGGCAGCGCCTGCACCGACGGCGGCGCCGGCATGATGCAGGCGCTGGGGGTCCGCTTCCTGGACGCCGCGGGGCAGGAGCTGCCGCGCGGCGGCGCCGCCCTGCGCGCCCTGGAGAAGATCGACAAATCTGGGCTTGTCGCGATCGACGAGGTCGAGTTCGTCGTCGCCGGCGACGTGGACAACCCCCTCCTGGGCCCGTACGGCGCCGCCACCGTGTACGGCCCGCAGAAGGGCGCCGGCCCCGAGGAGGTGAAGGTGCTCGAAGGGGCCCTGGCCAGGCTCGCCGCTGTCGCCGCGCACACCCACGGCCTGGCCGGTGCCATCGAGCACGACGGGATCGTCCGTCCCATGGGCGTGGCCGCCCAGCCGGGCGCGGGCGCCGCCGGGGGAGTGGGCTTCGCCGCCCTGGCCTTCCTGTCCGCCGACGTCCGCCCCGGCATCGAATACCTGCTCGACCTGCTCGGCTTCCACGACCGGCTCGACGGCGCACGCCTGGTCATCACCGGCGAGGGCTCGCTGGACGAGCAGACCCTGCGCGGCAAGGCCCCCGCCGGGGTCGCGGCCGCCGCCGCCAAGGCCGGGATCCCCGTCGTCGCGGTCTGCGGCCGCCGTACCCTCGGCGACGAGGAGCTGAACGCGGCGGGCATCACGGCCGCCTACGCGCTCACCGACATCGAGCCCGACCCGGCCGTGTGCATGTCCGAGGCGGGCCCGCTGCTGGAGCGGCTCGCGCGCGAGGTCGCGCGCGGGCACCTTTGACGAGGGTCCGGCCACCGGGCCGTTCACGCCGCACCGGGCGAGGACGGCCCGGACGGCCGGGCGCCGGGACGTCCGGCTGCCGGGCGGGGAGGACTGAGAGGCGATGGGCATGCGGGCCGAAGATGTGACGGACCTGGTCATCCGGTCTCGCCGGGCCGTGCTCCCGGAAGGGGAGGGCCCGGCGGCGGTGGCCGTACGGCGGGGCAGGATCGCCGGCCTGCACGCCTACGACGCCGTCCTGGAGGCCGCCGAACAGGTCGACCTCGGCGACACCGCGCTGCTGCCCGGCCTCGTGGACACCCACGTGCACGTCAACGAGCCCGGCCGGACGCACTGGGAGGGCTTCGCCTCCGCCACCCGGGCGGCCGCCGCGGGCGGGGTCACCACGATCGTGGACATGCCGCTCAACTCGCTGCCGCCGACGGTGGACGTGGGCGCGCTGGCCGGCAAGCGGAGGGCCGCGGCCGGGCAGTGCCTGGTGGACGTGGGCTTCTGGGGCGGTGCGGTCCCCGGCAACGTCAAGGACCTGCGGCCGCTGCACGAGGCCGGGGTGCACGGTTTCAAATGCTTCCTGTCGCCGTCCGGCGTGGAGGAGTTCCCGCCGCTGGACGTGGACGGGCTGCGGGCGGCCATGGTGGAGATCGCCTCCTTCGACGGCCTGCTGATCGTCCACGCCGAGGACCCGGGGCTGCTCGCCGAACCGGCCGGCCCCGGCTACGAGGAGTTCCTCGACTCCCGCCCCGGCCGGTCGGAGCGCCGCGCGGTCGAACTGGTCGTCGCGCTGGCGGGGGAGACCGGTGTGCGGGCGCACATCCTGCACGTCTCCTCCGCGCTCTGCCTGGAACCCCTGGCCAGGGCGCGGCGGGAGGGCGTCAGGATCACCGCCGAGACCTGCCCGCACTACCTGACGCTGACGGCCGAGGAGGTGCCGCGGGGCGCGACCGAGTTCAAGTGCTGCCCGCCGATCCGGACCTCCGCCAACCGCGAGCGACTCTGGCGCGGGCTCGCCGACGGCGTGCTGAGCTGCGTCGTCTCCGACCACTCACCGTCCACCCCGGACCTCAAGGTGCCCGACTTCGCCGCGGCCTGGGGCGGGATCTCCTCCCTCCAGCTCGGCCTGGCGGCCGTGTGGACCGAGGCCTCGCGTCGCGGGCACGGCCTCGGCCAGGTGGTCCGGTGGATGGCCGCCAACCCCGCGGCGCTGGCCGGCCTGGACGGCAAGGGCGCCATCGCCGTGGGCAAGGACGCCGACCTGGTCGCCTTCGACCCCGACGCCGGCCACACCGTGGACGCGGCCGCCCTGCACCACAGGAACCCGGTCACGCCCTACCACGGCAGGACGCTGCGCGGCGTGGTCCGCGCGACCTGGCTGCGCGGCCGGGCCGTGGGCGACCCCCCCGGCGGAGAGCTCCTGCGCCCCTCCCCGGCCGGAGCGCGCCACCCGGGATCGGAACGCACCACGGAAGAAAGGCCCTCACCGTGAGCGGATTCACCGCACTGCCCGACCTCGCCCTGCGCACCCACGGAGGCTCGGTCGTCGCGGCCAACGACGAGTCGTTCGCCGAGCGGGAGAGCCTGATCAGCCCCGGCCGTCCCGCCTTCCAGGCGCACACCTTCGGCCCCAAGGGGCAGGTCTACGACGGCTGGGAGACCCGGCGGCGGCGCGAGCCCGGCCACGACTGGGCCATGGTCCGGCTCGGCCTGCCGGGCGTGATCCGCGGCGTCGTGATCGACACCGCGTGGTTCAAGGGCAACTACCCGCCCCACGCCTCCGTCGAGGCGGCCGCGGTCGAGGGCTACCCCACGGTCGCCGAGCTGGAGGCCGCCGAGTGGGTGGAGATCGTCCCGAAGAGCGCCCTCAAGGGTGACGCCGAGCATCTGTTCGACGTGACCGACGGCCGGCGCCACACGCACGTCCGGCTGAACATGTTCCCCGACGGCGGCATCGCCCGGCTGCGCGTGCACGGCGAGGTCAAGCCCGATCTGACCCTGTACGACGGCCTCGGCCTGGACCTGGCCGCGCTGGCGAACGGCGCGCTGGTCACCGGCTGCTCCAACGAGTTCTACTCCTCGCCCAACAACGTCATCGCCCCCGGCCTCGCCCGGCACCAGGCCGAGGGCTGGGAGACCGCCCGCCGCCGCGACGACGGCAACGACTGGCTGCTGATCCGCCTGGCGGGCGCCGGTGTCGTCAAGCTCGCCGAGATCGACACGACCAACCTGCTGTTCAACGCGCCGGGAGCGGTCTCGATCACGGGCACCGCCGACGGGGACACCTGGTTCGAGCTGCTGCCCAGGACCCGCCTGCAGCCCGACACCTCGCACCGCTTCCGCCTCGACGACGCGCCCGTCGCCACCCACGTCCGGGTGGACGTCTACCCCGACGGCGGCCTCGCCCGCGTCCGCCTGCACGGCTTCCTCAGCGAGCGCTGACGGGCCTTGTCGGCGGGCTTCCCCGGCGAGCCACCGGGAGGCCCTGCCGGGCGGCTTCCTCAGCGGGGCCGGCACTGCCCCGGGCGGCTTTCTCGGTGAGCGCCGGAAGGACCTGCGGGGCGGCTTCCCCGGACGAGCGCCGGGAGAGGCGAAGGGCCCGGTCTCCGTGGTCGGAGACCGGGCCCTTCGCGTCCGGCTCGGTGTCTTACGCGCCGGGGGGCGCCTTGCCCGCCGGCTCAGTGCCAGAGGGTCACCTCAGTTCCGGGGGGAGCCTGCTGCCCACCCGGCGGGATCTGGGCCAGGACCACGCCCCGGCCCGGGCCTTTTTTTATCTTCACCCTCATCCCCGCCACGCGTAGTTCCTCGCGGGCCGCCTTGACGTCCTTGAACATCACGTTGGGAATGATGATGATCTTGTCGTCGCCGCCGCCACCGTTGTCGCCCTCGTGCTCCCACGGCCAGCGCCACTCGCCGTTGTTGCACTGCGAGAGGGTGAGTCGGACGACGGCACCCTTGTCGATCTCCGCGTTGGGCTGGGGGTCCTGGGCGATGACCGTGCAGGGCTGGGCGGAGTCGGTCTGCTCGACGAACTGGGGGTTGAAGCCCGCGGCGCGCAGCATGGCGTCGGCCTGGTCGCGGGGCATGCCCTTGATGTCCGGCATGACCAGGCCCGCGCTCTTGACCAGGTCGATCTTGCTGCCCTCCCGGACCGGGTTGCCCACGGCGGGGCTGGTCCGCATCACCTGGCCTCGCGGCACGGTCTCGCTGGGCTGCTTCCTGACGTCGTCGACGACCAGCCCGACCTCGGCCAGCTTCGCCCGCGCGCTGTTCTCGTCGAGGCCCACCACGTTGGGCACGGCGACCCGCTTGGGGCCCGCCGAGGCGATGATGACCAGCTTGGTCTTGCCCTCCGTCTCGGTGCCCGCCACCGGGTCGGTCCGCAGCACGTTGCCCTTGGGCACCTTCTCGTCGTTCTCCGCCTTGCCGACCTCGACCAGGAAGCCGAGCTTCCTGGCCTCGCCCTCGGCGATCGTGATGTTCTTGCCGACCAGCGAGGGCACCGTGACGGTGGTGGTCTGGGAGAACATCCAGCCGGTCACCCCGACCGCGACCACCATCACCACGGCCAGCGCGATCAGGAACCAGTTGGGCCGGAAGCCCCGCCGCGCCCGGGGAGCGGCGCGCTCGGCGGCGTCGGAGACGGGGCTGGTGAGCAGCTCGACGCGGGGCTGGATCAGGGTCTGGTTGGCCGGCGGGGGCGCCGCGTCCGGGCTCTGCGGCGGGCCGACCGGGACGGACGGCACCGGGCCGCTCTCCCTGGGCAGCATCCGGTGCGCGTCCACCGCGGCGACCAGCAGCGCGGTGGCGTCCGCCGGGCGGGTCGCGGGGTCGCGGGCCGTCGCCTGCGCCACCAGCGTGTCCAGCAGTGGCGGGGTGCCCGGCAGCAGCGTCGAGGGCACGGGCACGGTGTCGTGCACGTGCCGGTAGGCCACCGACATCGGGGTGTCGCCCTCGTACGGCTGGCGGCCGGTGAGGAGCTCGAACAGCATGATCCCGGCCGAGTAGACGTCGCTGCGGGCGTCGGTGGCACCGGAGGTCACCTGCTCGGGCGACATGTAGCCGATGGTGCCGATCATGACGCCCGTCCGCGTCTGGTTGGTCGCCTCGATCGCGCGGGCCAGGCCGAAGTCCACCACCTTGACCCGGCCGTCATCGCTGAGCAGTACGTTCTCCGGTTTGACGTCCCGGTGGACCAGCCCGGCCTGGTGCGCGGCGCCCAGCGCGGCGAGCACCGGGATCATGACCTCTAGGGCCTCGCGGGCGGGCAGCCTGCCCCGGGCACGGAGCACGTCGCGCAGGGTGCGCCCCGGCACGTACTCCATCGACAGGTAGACGTTGTCTCCGTCGGTGCCCTGGTCGAAGACATGCACCACGTTGGGGTGCGAAAGGCTCGCCACCGACTTCGCCTCGCCGATGAACCGTCGCACGAACGCGGGGTCCTCGGCGAGGGAGCGGTGCATCACCTTCACGGCGACCGTGCGGTCGAGCCGGATGTCCAGAGCCAGATAGACGGTCGCCATGCCGCCCCGGGCGATCCGGGACTCAACGCGGTAACGCCCGTCGAGGAGTTTCCCGACTAGGGGGTCCGTAAGCGTCGTGTCCACCCGGCTGAGTTTACGGGCGATTTGGCGCCCGCAGGGTCCCGGTGTTCCAAACCGATGCCGAGAAGTTGACTGTTTCCTATGGATTCATAGGGGACGACGCCTCCGCGTAGCGCCGCCGGGGGATCCGCCCCGCCAGCCGGGCCTGGCGGCCCGCGACGACCGCCGAGCGCATGGCCTGCGCCATCAGGTCCGGCCGCTGCGCCCGGGTCACCGCCGTGGCCAGCAGCACCGCGTCGCAACCTAACTCCATCGCCAGCGTCGCGTCACTCGCCGTGCCGATCCCGGCGTCCAGGATCACCGGCACCTTCGCCGACTCCACGATGAGTTCGATGTTGTGCGGGTTGCGGATGCCCAGCCCCGAGCCGATCGGCGCGCCCAGCGGCATCACCGCCGCGCAGCCCGCCTGCTCCAGCCGGCGCGCCAGGGCCGGGTCGTCGCCGATGTAGGGCAGCACCACGAACCCGTCGGCGACCAGCCGCTCGGCCGCGTCGAAGGTCTCGATCGGGTCGGGCAGCAGGGTCCGCTCGTCGGAGATGACCTCCAGCTTGACCCAGTTGGTCTCCAGGGCCTCCCTGGCCAGCCTGGCGGTCAGCACGGCCTCCCCCGCGGTGAAGCAGCCGGCGGTGTTCGGCAGGACCTTGATGCCGCGCCTGCGCAGCACGTCGAGCACGGAACCCGGCGCGGACGGGTCCAGCCGCCGCATCGCGACCGTGGTCAGCTCGGTGCCCGAGACGGCCAGCGCCTGCTCCAGGACCTCCAGCGAGGGCGCGCCCCCGGTGCCCATGATGAGGCGGGAGGAGAACTTCTCCCCGCCGATGGTCAGATCGTCGTCCACGTCCCTCAACCCCCCTGCACCGCGGTGAGCACCTCGACCCGGTCGGCCTCCACGAGCGCGGTGGAGTCCCACGAGCCCCGCGAGACGACCTCGTCGTTGACCGCCACGGCCACGCCGCTCCTGGTCCCGGTCAGCCTCTGTACGGCCTGCGTCACGGTGGCCCCGGCGGGCAGCTCGTGCGCGGTGCCGTTGATGGTCACTTTCATCAGTGCTCCTGGAAGCGGAGTGGTGAGCAGATCTCCAGCAGTTCCGGCTCCGCCTCGCCGGAACAGAGGTCGGCGGTGAGCGGGGCGAGCAGCACCCCGCCCCGGTGGTGTCCCGTGGCCAGGGACAGGCCCGGCAGGGCGGTGGGCCCCACCAGCGGCAGGTTGTCCGGGGTGCCGGGGCGCAGGCCCGCGACCACGTCGGCGAGCTCCAGCTCCGTCACGCCGGGGACCAGCTCCCGAGCGTCGCGCAGCAGTTCCCACAGCCCTCCGGCGGTCACCCGGGTGTCGAAGCCCATCTCCTCCTGGGTGGCCCCGACGACCAGCTCCCCGTCGCCGCGCGGCACCAGGTAGACGTGCGAACCGTGCACGACGCCCCGCACGCACCGCTGAAGGACCGGCACGGGGGAGCGCAGCCGCATGATCTGGCCCTTGACCGGCCGCACCGGCGGCAGGACCTCGGGCGGCAGCCCCTCCAGCGTGCCCGACCAGGCCCCGGCTGCCAGGATCACCCGCGCCGCACCGACGGTCCCGCCGCCGGCCAGCCGTACGCCTGTGACCGCGCCTGCGGCCGTCTCCAGCCCCGTGACCCTGGCCCGGACCTGAGCGCCCCCCCGCCGCTCCAGGGCGGCCAGGAGGGCCCTGGTGACCCTCCTGGGGTCCACCCACGCGTCCGCGCCGGCCAGCAGGCCGCCGCGGACCGACGGCGCGAGCATCGGCTCCAGGCGGCGGCACTCGCGGCCGGTGAGCCGCTCGGCGGGCAGTCCCAGCTTGTCGACGAACGCGGCGAGGTCGTCCAGCACCGCCAGGTCGTCGGCGCCGAAGGCGACGTCCAGCGTGCCGTCGGTGCGGTAGTCGAGGTCGTGACCGCTGTCGGCGGTGAGCTCGGCCGCGAACGCCGGCCACCTCGCCAGGGAGGCCAGGCCCAGCCGGAGGAGGGGTTCCTCGGTGTAGGTGACCTCGCTGACCGGCGCCAGCATGCCCGCCGCCGCGTGCGAGGCCCCTGAGGCCGGGGCGGGATCGACCACCGCCACCGTCAGCCCCCGCCTGGCCGTACGCCAGGCCACCGAAAGCCCGGCCACGCCCCCGCCGATGACGAGGACGTCGAAACGGTGCGCCATACGTGCTCCGCTCCCTTCGCCGGCATGACCCGGATCAGGTTCGTGGCGGTCGAGGGCCCGCTTGCGGCCGCGCTCGGCCCGCCGTCGGCCCCGCGCCGTGCTCGCTCGCGCCTGTGGCGCGACGTCCTCGCACGTCACCGGGCTCACCGCGGTCCTCGTCGCTCCGCAGCCCTCCTCTCAGCCCGGTGCGTTCCGGGCTCCCGCGCGTCTTGTCCCTCCCACCCTAAGGGCTGGCACAACACGCTTACCGCGCCCGGTGTGAGCTAAATACCGTTTTCGTTATCAAACCGCGTTGGCAGCGGGTCGGCCCGGCCGCTTAGGCTCGTGAGTTGTGAATCATGTCGTGGTGGTAGGCGCCGGCCTGGCCGGCGTGCGGAGTGTCGAGGCGTTACGGGCCCGCGGGTTCGGCGGCACGATCACGTTGATCGGCGAGGAGACGCACCGGCCCTACGACCGTCCACCGCTGTCCAAGAGCGTCCTGCTGGGCGAGACCGACTCCACGGTCGTCGACTCCGACCTGGACGCCCTGGAGGTCGACTTCCGCGCGGGCGTGGCCGCCAAGGGGCTGCGCGAGGGCGTGGTGGAGACCACCGAGGGCGAGCTGGCCTACGGCGGGCTGGTCATCGCCACCGGCGCGCGCCCGATCCGGCTGCGCGGCGACGGCCCGCAGCACGTGCTGCGCACCATCGACGACGCGCTCGAACTGCGCGCCCTGCTCACCTCGGGGACGAAGGTCGCCGTCATCGGCGCGGGCTGGATCGGCGCGGAGGTCGCCACCGCCGCCCGCCGCGCGGGCTGCGAGGTGACCGTCGTCGAGGCCGCCGGCGTCCCGCTGAGCGCCGCCCTCGGTCCCGTGGGCGCGCACACCGTCTCCTGGTACGCCCAGGCGGGCGTGGACCTGCGCCTGGGCACCGCGGTCGCCTCCGTCGACCAGGGCGGGCTGACCCTGGCCGACGGGTCCACCGTCGAGGCCGGCGTGGTCGTCACCGGCGTCGGCGTGCGGCCCTCGGTCGAGTGGCTGGCCGGCTCAGGCCTCGAACTGGAGAACGGGGTCGTCACCGACGAGCACCTGCGCACCTCGCTGCCGGACGTGGTCGCCGTGGGCGACTGCGCGGCCTGGTGGTCGCGCCGCTACGGCCGCCGCATGCGGGTCGAGCACTGGGACACCGCGCTGGGCGCCCCCGACGTGGCCGTGGCCGCGCTGCTGGGCGACGACGCGGTCTACGACCCGGTGCCCTATTTCTGGTCCGAGCAGTTCGGGCACATGGTGCAGTACGCCGGGCACCACGACGGCGAAAGCCTGGTCCTGCGCGGGGACCCGGCCACCGACGCCAAATGGGCGGTCTGCTGGGTGGCCGAAGACCACAGGCTCACCGCCGTCCTCGCCGTCAACCGCCCCCGCGACCTGGTCCAGGGACGCCGTCTCATCGAGCGCGGCCAGCGTCTCGACGTCGATCGCCTGGCCGACCCTGCGGTAGCGTTGCGCGACTGTACGGCGGCGTAACCTCGCCGCCAGGTGTTTGGCGAAGGGCTCGATGTGGTAGTGGTGGATTCGTGACGCTTTCTGTTGCGCAGATCGACCGGGAAACCGACCAGCTGGTGGGCGAGTGGCTCACCCTGAGTGAGGTGGCCAGGCGGCTCAACCTCAGTGCCGGTCGTGCCAAGCAACTTCTCAAGGACCGCAAGCTCATCGGAGTCCGGCGGGGAGGCGGCGAGCCCCAGGTCCCCGCCGCGTTCCTCGGGACCGACGACGTCGTCAAGGGACTGCCGGGCACGCTCACCGTGCTGCTCGACGCCGGATACAGCGACGTCGAGTCACTCCGGTGGCTGTTCACCCCAGACGAGACCCTGCCGGGGTCACCGGTGGACGCGATCGTCGCGGGCCGCCATACCGAGGTCAAGCGGCGTGCCCAGGCCCTCGGTTTCTGACGCCCGCCTCTACCTGTGCACCGACGGGCGCCGTGACCGGGGAGATCTCGCCGACTTCCTCGACGCGGCGCTCGCGGGCGGGGTCGACATCGTGCAGCTGCGCGAGAAGGGCCTGGAGGCGCGCGAGGAGCTTGAGCTCCTCGAGGTCTTCCGCGCGGCCTGCGACCGCCACGGCAGGCTGCTGGCGGTCAACGACCGGGCGGACATCGCCTACGCGGCCCGTCCCGACGTGCTCCACCTCGGCCAGGACGACCTGCCGGTGCCGGTGGTGCGCGACATGCTCGGCGACGACATCCTCATCGGGCGTTCCACTCACGCCGACGAGGAGGCGTCCGCCGCGGCCGTCGAGCCCGGTGTCGACTACTTCTGCTGCGGCCCGATCTGGCCGACGCCCACCAAACCCGGGCGGCACGCCCCGGGGCCCGGCCTGCTGCGGCACGCCGCGTCCCTGGGCACCGACCGGCCCTGGTTCGGCATCGGCGGCATCGACCTCGCAAACCTGGACGAGGTCATCTCGTACGGCGTGCGCCGGGTCGTGGTCGTGCGGGCGATAACCGAGGCCGACGACCCGAAGGCGGCCGCCGAGGAGTTCCAGCGGAGGCTGGCCGCCGCGGGCTGAGGGGCGGCGGTCCCGACGGCGGACCCGGACCGGGCGCGCTCATGGCCGTCCCCGGCCGGGCGCGCCGGACCGGGGCGGGTGCCTTGCAGGGCGGGTGCCTTGCGGGGCGGGTGCCTTGCGGGGCGGGTGCCTTGCGGGGCGGTCCACCGCCGACGGGCCCGGGGCCTGAGCCGACGGGCCCGGGGCCTGACCGGGCGCCCGCCGCCCGGACCGGGTCAGGTGCGGCGGGAGGTCGCGGCCACGGCCAGGTGGGCCAGGGCCGCACGGGCCTCCTCGGTGATCGGGGCGTCGTCCAGCGAGGTCAGGGCGTCTTCCAGATAGTTCTTGATCATCTCCTCGCACGCGACGAGCGCCCCGGTCTCGGCGATGATCTGGCGGAGCCGGTCGATCCCGGCCGCGTCCAGCGCCGGGTCGCCGAGCGTGCCGCGCACCGCCTCCGCCTGCGCGGGGGAGGCGACGGAGAGCGTGCGGGCGATGAGCATCGTCCGCTTGCCCTCCCGCAGGTCGTCTCCGGCGGGCTTGCCGGTCTCGGCCGGGTCGCCGAACACCCCGAGGATGTCGTCGCGGAGCTGGAAGGCGATGCCCACGGACCGGCCGTACTCCTCGCAGAGCCGGTCGATCCACGGGGCGCGGCCCCGCGCGGCCAGCACCAGGCCGAGCCGGAGCGGCTGCTCCACCGAGTATTTGCCGCTCTTGAAGAGGGCGACCCGCAGCGCGCTGTCGAAGGTGTTCTCGCCGTGGGCCTGCTCCAGCAGGTCCAGATACTGGCCGCACATCAGCTCGGTGCGCATGTGGTCGTGGACCTGCTGGGCCGCCGCCAGCGAAGCGGGGGGCAGGCCGCTGCCGCGCCACATCTCGCCGGACCAGATGAGCATCAGGTTGCCCAGCAGGATGGCCGCGCCCTCGCCGAACTGCTCGGCCGAACCGTGCCAGCCCGCCTTCTCGTGCAGCGTCTGGAACCTGCGGTGCGCCGCCGGCATGCCCCGGCGCAGGTCGCTGGCGTCCATCACGTCGTCGTGCACGAGGGCGCTGGCCTGGAGGAGCTCCAGCGAGGCGGCGGCGGTGAAGAGCGCGGGATCGTCGCCCCCGCCCGCGCCGCGCCAGCCCCAGTAGCAGAAAGCCGGTCGCAGACGCTTGCCGCCCGCCAGGAACTCCTCGGCGGCGGAGATGAGAGGGGCCACCTCGGGTGCGCTGACCTGGGGTAGCTGCCGCTCGACGAACTCTTTGAGAGAACGATCCACTTCGAAGCGGATGGTATCGAGCGCGGCGGCGGAAGTGGTCATGCACTGACATTATCTGGCCAGACCGACGACTCCTATCTGTAGAGGTGGGTGTTTCGTCCCCTGCTCATGGTTGTGGCGGCCGGCCGGGCGGCCAGTACCCTAGGGATATGGCTCTGGGTCGCCCGTCAATCCTTCCCGACCGCGTGCCCACCGTCCGCGAGCTTCTCGCGGCCGGTGGCCGGTCGTTCTCCTTCGAGTTCTTCCCTCCGAAGACCGACGAGGGCGAGCGGCAGCTCTGGCGTGCCATCCGGGAGCTGGAGGCGCTGCGTCCGGCCTTCGTGTCGGTCACCTACGGCGCCGGCGGCGGCACCCGCGACCGCACGGTCGGCCTCGTGGAGCGGCTCGCCCACGAGACCACGCTGACCCCGGTGGCCCACTTCACCGCCGTCAACCACTCCATCCGCGAGCTGCGCCACCTGGTGGGCCGCTTCGCGGACGCGGGCGTGCGCAACATCCTCGCCGTGCGGGGCGACCCGCCCGGCGACCCGACGGGAGAGTGGGTGCGCCACCCCGAGGGCGTGCTCTACGCCGACGAGCTGGTCCGGCTGATCCGCCAGGCCGGCGACTTCTGCGTCGGCGTGGCGGCCTTCCCCTACAAGCACCCCAGGTCGGGCTCGGTGGAGGCCGACACCGAGCACTTCGTCCGCAAGTGCCGTGCGGGCGCCGACTACGCGATCACCCAGATGTTCTTCCAGGCGGACGACTACCTGCGGCTGCGCGACCGGGTGACGGCCAGGGGCTGCGACACCCCGATCATCCCTGGCATCATGCCCGTCACGCAGATGAGCACGATCGCCCGGTCCGAGCAGCTGTCCGGCGCGCCGTTCCCCGCGGAGGTGGCGGCGCGGTTCGAGGCCGTCGCCCACGATCCGGCCGCCGTGCGGCAGCTGGGGGTCGAGCACGCCGCCGAGCTCTGCCAGACCCTGCTCGACGAGGGCGTGCCCGGAATCCACTTCATCACCTTCAACCGCTCCAGCGCGACCCGCGAGGTCTACCAGGCCCTCGACGTCGCGCCGGCGAAGGCCGTGCTGACCGCCTAGCGGGACCGGCGGTGCCGGCCGGCTCGGGCCCTCTCGCGATGCCATCGGCGGGGCACGTCACCCGCCGGAGTGCGAGGGAGCGGTCGAGGGCGGCCCGGAGCCGCTGCCCGCGGCCCCCTGGCGGGCCCACCCCTTCAGCGGGAGCACGGCGCCGAGGATCGCGTAGCGCTCGTAGCCGCCGGGGAAGACGAACTGGGTGAGCAGGTCGACGAAGCCGACGCTGCGGTAGAGGTGCCGGGCCGCGGTGGGCTGGTCGCGGGTGGACAGGACGGCGGTGCGCTCCGGGCGGCCGGCGCACATGCCCATGACCAGCGCCCGGCCGATGCCCTTGCCGTGGTGGTCGGGGTGGACGTGGATCTCGGCGAGTTCCAGGGCGTCGCCGAGCCAGCCGCGCGCGCTGCCCTCGCCGTTCCGCTCCGCGATGGCCCGGTGGACGACGTCGTGCCACCACTGCCCGGGGACCCCGTGGAAGCCGTAGGCGAGGCCCACCGGCGTCCCGTCGGGGCGTTCGGCGAACAGGCAGGTGAATCCCGGGTGGAGGGCGTGGTTCCCCATGATCGTCTTTCGGCCGGGGAGCTGGTCGGCGGGCGGGTCCATCGCCGCGATGTAGATCTCCAGGACCGCGTCCAGCCGGGTGGTGAACTCATCGGGTCCGACCCGTCGCAGTCCGATCACGCCACGCACCCTAGCAGGGCAGACATCGGCCGGGGTGTCGAAAGGTGCGTAAGTGATGTTTAGCAATTTTCATAAATCACTGGAGCGCTTTTTACCCGCGGGCACAGACGGGAGGGCGGCCGGCCGCCGCGGGGGAGGGGACGGGCCCGCCGCCCGCCCTCTCCGTCCCGTACGGCGGCGGCTCCTTGAGCACCCGGGCCGCGGCGGGTGGCCGAGCCGGACTACAGCAGGTCCTTGAGCGCCTCCCGGTCGCGGGCGACCACCGCGCGGCCGTCCTCCGTCAGCACGATCGGGCGCTGGATCAGCACGGGGTTGGCGACCAGGATCGCGATCCACCGGTCCCGCTCGCGCTCGGCCGTAGCCAGGCCGAGCTCCCCGGCCCGATCCTCGCCCATCCGGGTGAGGTCCCACGGCTCCAGGCCGAGCAGGTCCAGGACCTCCGACAGCTCGGCGGGCGTCGGCGGATCGTCCAGGTAGCGGCGGACGGTCACCTCCCGGCCGGAGTCGGTGAGGGCCGTCAGCGCCGCGCGGCTCTTGGAGCAGCGAGGGTTGTGCCAGACGGTGGTCATCGGTCCTCCCGCGCCGGACCGGCGGGCGGGGTGCCGCGCCGGGGGACGCCCGCGCTCCAGCCGGTCAACGCTCCACCTCCACCGGGGTGCCGTCGGTGATGCGGACCAGTTCGGCGAAACTGGTGGGGAAGACCGTGTGCGGGTGGCCCGCGGCGGCCCAGACGACCTCGTACCTGCCGAGCCAGGTGTCGACCAGCGTTCTGAGCGGGGCCGGGTGGCCGATCGGGGCGACGCCGCCGATGACCTGTCCGGTGGCGGTGCGTACGAACTCCGGGGTGGCCCGCTTCACCTTGGCCGCGCCGACGGTCTCCGCGATCAGGCCGGTGTCCACCCGGTGGGCGCCGCTGGTGAGCACCAGGAGCGGAGCCCCGTCGGCGTCGAAGACCAGGCTGTTGGCGATGGCGCCGACCTCGCAGCCGAGCTGCGCGGCCGCGGTCGCGGCGGTCGGGGTGGCCTCGGCGAAGACGACGATCTCGCCGGCGACGTTGTGCTCGCCCAGGACCGCGGCGACCTTCTCGATGTTGGGATGCAACTTTTCTGGCACGCGGCCACTCTAAACAGATTGACCATTGATTACCGCTTCATCACCTCTGGCGGAGACAAGCGGTTCGTACACTATGGTCCCTTGGTTCGGACATCGGTGACACGAGGGGATGATTTTACGTGGGGGTTGACCGGCGGCTCGGAGTGGCCGCGCTCATGACAGCGGGGGCCGTGCTCGTCTCTTCGCTCGGCTCCCTCGGCGTCGCGAACGCCCAGGCCGCCCCCTCGGCGGCCCGGGTCGTCGCGGCGGAGGCCGGAGCCGCCGCGTTCGTCGCGCCCGGCAAGACGCTCAAGATCGGTGCCAAGGGCGCCGAGGTCAAGGTGCTTCAGACCCGGCTGAAGGAGCTCGGCTACGCGCCCGGCAAGATCGACGGCCGGTACGGCGGGGCCACCCAGGCCGCCGTCTGGGCCTTCCAGAAGGTCAACGACATCTCGCCGACCAGCACCGTGGCGCGCAGGACCTGGAACGCCCTGGAGGCGCCGAGGACGCCGAAGGTGCTGGTGCCCAACGGCAAGCCGACCCGGGTCGAGATGAACCTCGCCAAGCAGGTGATGGTCCTCTACGTCGCCGGGCAGGTGAAGCTGATCAGCCACACCTCCTCCGGGAGCGGGATCCCGTACTGCGAGACGGCGAACTGGAACGGCAAGGTCCAGCGCTTCTGCGGCGACGCCCGCACGCCGACGGGCGACTACAAGACGACCTGGCGCAGGAACGGCTGGCACAAGTCCTACCTCGGCCAGCTCTACAACCCGATCTTCTTCAACGGCGGCATCGCCTTCCACGGCGCTCTGTCGGTGCCGCTCGCCCCGGCCTCGCACGGCTGCGTCCGGCTGCCGATGAACGTGGCGGGGATGCTCCCCGGCCTGCTGGGCAAGAGCGTCCCGGTGCACGTGCGGGGCAAGTTCGTCCGATAGCCGCAGGTCGAGGCCCCGGGAGATCCTGATCTCCCGGGGCCTTGCCGTCTCCGGGGAGATCGAACCTTTGTTCGTCGCTTTACTTGACACTACGAGTGATCGAATTTATGTTCGATGTAATGACGTGGGACTCGCGGATCACGTCCAGGGCGGTCGATCGTGCCCGCGCCGTCGTCGCAGACGGCAGGGCCGGGTCGAGGCGGACGGGGAGAGGGGAAGCTCCTCGTCCCGCCGCCCGGGGAATTTGTCGGTGGGGTCTGCAAGTGTTGACGTCACCGGCGAAGTCGCCGGGAGCCGCTTGCGACCTAGGAGGCTGAAGCACATGACCCCTCGGCTCAGCGATTCCGGCGGGCCCCGGTTGTCGCCCACGGTGCGGGCGCACCTGACCGACGCGCGTGACTGCCTGGAAGAGGCGGCCGCCGCCCGGACCCCCGCCACCCGTTACGTCGCCGCCCACCTGGCGGCGCTCAGGGCGGCCGCCGCCGTCCTGGCCGCACGGCCGCGCCCCATGGACGGCCGCAGGCGCCGGCTGCGCAGCGCCTGGGAGCTGCTGCCCGAGGCAGAGCCGCGGCTCGCCGACTGGGCCCCCTACTTCGAGGTGAGCGCCACCAAGCGGGCCTCCGCCGAGGCCGGGATGACCCGCGTGGTGTCGGCCCGGGACGCCGAGGAGCTGATCTCCGAGGCGGAGCGCTTCGTCACCACGGTGGAGGGGCTGCTCGGCGTGCCCACCCAGCCCATGCTGCCCGGCCGCGTCCCCCTCGCCGGCTAGGCGCACTGACCCGAGAGGCCGGGCGTCGGCGCCCGCCGGTCGCGCCCCCGAGGCCCGGCCCGCCGACCGTGTGCCCCGAGGTCCGGCCCGTCGGCCGCGTCCCCTGAGGCCCGGCCCGTCGGCCGTGTGCCCGCCCGAGGCGCGGCCAGGCGCCCGCCGGTCGGGCTCGCCGTACCACGGGGCCTTCAGCGCCTCCGCCCGCCGTGGGCCGGTTCCGGCCCGCCCGGCGGCGTCTGGGGCCGGTCAGGCAGCCGAGGAGGCCGGGCGGGCGGCCCGGTGGCGCAGCAGGAGCATGGCGGCGTCGTCGCCCAGCGGACGGCCCACGTGGCGGAGCAGGTCGGCGCGGAGGGCGTCCAGCGCGAGCTGCGGGTCGGCCCCGTTCAGCAGGTGCGCCCTGGCCGGGAGCGGATAGAACTGACCCGTTCCGTTGCGCGCCTCGATGACCCCGTCGGTGTAGAAGAGGACCTGGTCCCCCGGCTCGAACGGGATCTGGTGCGGCACCGGCTCGCTGGCCTTCAGCGAGCCCATGCCCAGCGGGAGCGCCTCGTCCGGGGGGTCGGCGAACCAGTGCTCGCCGTCGGCGCCGAGGACCATGGGCGACGGATGGCCGCAGTTGATCACGGTGATCGAGGTGCCGCCGGTGATCTCGGCCAGGATGCCGGTGACGAACTGCTCGCCGGACAGCTCCCGGGTCAGGGCGTTCTCCAGCCGGGCCACCACTCCCTGGAGCTTGGCCTCGTCGTGCGCGGCCTCCCGGAAGGCGCCGAGGACCACCGCGGCGGTCTCCACGGCCTCCAGGCCCTTGCCCTGGACGTCTCCAACGATGATCCGGACCCCGTGCGGGGTGGTCACCACCTCGTACAGGTCACCGCCGATCCTGGCCTCGGCGGTGGCCGAGGTGTAGGAGACGGCCACGCCGATCCCCGGCCCCGCGCGGCGCGGCACGGGCCGCAGCAGCACGCGCTGGGCGGCCTCGGCCACCGAGCGGACGTCGGCCAGCTGCCTCTCGTGGCGGAGCCGCCCGGCGCTGGCCAGCACGCTGGCCACGGTGACGCCGAGGATGGCGACCATGGTGATGTTGGTGCGGGGCGTCCAGAGAATGTCGTTGTAGAGGCCCAGGGCGACGCACAGGGCCAGGGCGATCACGCCGACCACCGTGGTCCTGGCCAGCCCGCAGGCCACGCTGGCGAAGGCAGGGCCCAGGGCGAGCAGGGGCAGGAGGCCGGACGTCGGGCCGGAACCGAAGTCGATCAGGGCCACGAGGGCCATGACGATGAAAGGCAGGAGCTTCAGGGTGTCCTGGGTCCTGCTCCCCCCGACGGAGGTCAGCAGCCTCAGGAACGCGCGGGTCTTGGTCGACCCCAGAGACGCCATGAGGGCGTCGAGACGGCTTTTTGGGCGTCTTTGAGAGTGATCGTGCCGATCCTCTCCCCCTGCCATGTCCACCACATCTCGTTAAATGCCATGTTTGCCTTTTCCTACCACAGGGACCGTCGCCCGTGGCGCGATGAAGGCGATGTTCTAACGAGACGGCAAGTTTTCCCGGTGGGTGGGCACGCCGGGTCCCGGCGCACCCACGACCGGACAGGTCGTCAGAAGGATTCGACGGCGCGTCGTGCCTCGGGGTCCAGGACACCCCAGTTGATGAGCTCCTCGGTGAGCTCGGTGGGGGACTTGTCGTAGATCACGGCGAGGGAGCGGAGATCCTCCTGGCGGATGGACAGCACCTTGCCGTTGTAGTCGCCACGCTGGCTCTGGATCGTGGCCGCGTAGCGGGCGAGCGCGCCTGCCTTCTCCTTGGGGAGCTGGGCAAGACGCTCAAGGTCGATCACAAGCTTCGGTGTCGGGCCGAGCGGGCTCGGGGCGGCGCCCCCCGGCAGCAACTCCGAGACCGGAACTCCGTAGAAGTCGGCCAGCTCGGCAAGCTTCTGCACTGTCACGGCGCGGTCCCCGCGCTCGTAGGAGCCGACGACAACCGCCTTCCAGCGTCCACGGGACTTCTCTTCGACTCCGTGCAGGGACAGGCCCTGCTGGGTGCGGATGGCGCGGAGTCGTGCACCCAGCGACTTGGCGTACTCAGACGGCATGGTGTGGCCCCCCGGCTCTCTTATGTACTGCTTTCACTTGATTGTGCTCCCTCGCAACATATGCCCCAACCACCGGGTTGATGCCCGGGGTAGGCACCTTCGGTGACCGGAGCGTCAGGGTTTACCCGATAACGCCGCGAGGTGTGGTTACGGACAGTGACGGTAAAGCGGTGGACGCCTAAGGTCAAGCTGATTGGAAAAAAGATGTCGAATCCGATCCGACGTGGTCCTCCGCAAACGCCGCACTTGTCCTACCCCGCATAGTGAATCATCAAGGTTTCCCCTGCTTGCCACCGGATCCAGGCTTCTTCGGTGGGTTTCGGGGCAACATCATCACCGGGCACGGCGCTGCGCGTATGATCTTCGATGAGATGTCGCCGAGGAAGACCCGGCGCAACGGCCCCGTTTCGCTGGAGGCGCAGATCAGCATCGAACCCTCGCAGTCGGTGCCGCCCAGCGCCGCCGCCACGTTCCTGCCCTCCAGCACCGCCACCTCCACCTCCACCCTCCGGTGCCCGCGAGCGGCCGCCTTGAGGTCGGCCGCGACCCTCTCCCGCAGCCGGTTGAGCATCTCCTCCTCTATCCGCGCCTGCCGCCCGCCGCTCAGCACCAGGGTGATCAGGCGCAGCGGCACGTCCATCTGCAGGGCCGTCGCGGCGGCCTGCCGTACCGCCTCGCCGGAGGCGGGGGCGCGCCGGTAGGCCACGGTCAGCCGCTGGATCCGGGGCGGATGCTCCTCGCCGTACCCCCGGGGCGCCAGGGCGACGGGCACGGGGGAGGCGTGCAAGAGCTGGTCGGCGGTGCTGCCCAGGCGGATACGGCCCCGGCTGCCTCCGGGGGCCGAGCCGATGACCACCACGTCGGCCTTGCTCCTGCCGACGAGCTGCACCAGGCCGCGCCCGCTGCCCCGGTGGCCGTGCAGGACGTAGTCGATCGGCACGTCGTCCACGTCCGCCAGCAGCCGCCGCGCCTGGTCGAGGGTCTGAGTGGCCTCTTCGGCCACGTACGCCTGCCACTCGGCGTCGATCTTGCCGGGCCCCGGCGTGGTCCAGGCGGGGGCGTGCACGTGGGCGACCGTCAGCCGTGCCCCGGTCTGCCTGGCCAGCAGCAGGGCCAGCCAGAGCCCGTCCTTGCCGCGCGACTCGGGGATGAACCCGGCGAGAACATGCTCGATCTTCATCGGACGCTCCGGTTGAGACGGGAGTGGCGGTAGCCGTACAGGAAGTAGGCCAGCAGGCCGACCAGGATCCAGATGGCGAAGGCCAGCCAGGTGACCCCCGCCAGCCCGAGCATCACGATGATGCAGAAGATCACACCGAGGATCGGCGTGATCGGGAAGAGCGGTGTCCTGAAGCTGCGCGGCAGGTCGGGCCGGGTTCGGCGGAGCACCAGCACACCGACGTTGACGATGGCGAAGGCGAACAGGGTGCCGATGCTGGTGGCCTCGGCGAGCTGGCCCAGCGGGATGAACCCGGCGAGCACCGAGACGAACGCGGCCACGATCAGCGTGTTGGCCACCGGGACCTGGCGGCGCGGGTTCACCTTCTCGAAGATCTTCGGTATCAGGCCGTCGCGCGACATCGCGAACAGGATGCGGGTCTGGCCGTACAGCACGGTGAGGACCACGCTGGCGATGGCGATGACCGCGCCGAAGGAGATGATGATGCCCGCCCAGGTGGAGCCGGTGGCAAGGTCGGCGATCAGGGCGAGGCTGGCCTCGGTGGTGTCCGGGTCGAACTGCTGCCACGGCATGGCGCCGACGGCGGCCAGCGCCACCGCCACGTAGACGATCGTGACGATGACGAGGGAGAGGATGATCGCCAGGGGCAGGTCGCGTTTGGGGTTCTTGGCCTCCTCGCCGGCGGTGGAGGCCGCGTCGAAGCCGATGTAGGAGAAGAAGACCTGCGAGGCGGCGGCGGTGATGCCGGCGATGCCCATGGGGGCGAACGGCGTCAGGTTGCCCGCGCTGAAGGCGGTGAAGGCCACCACGCAGAAGAAGACGAGCACCGCGATCTTGATCAGCACGAAGATCGCGTTGGCGGTGGCGCTCTCGGAGGCGCCGCGCAGCAGCAGCCAGGTGGCGAGCACGACGATCAGGATCGCGGTGAGGTTGATCACCCCGCCCTGGTCGCCGGGGGAGTGGGTGATGGAGTCCGGCAGCTGCCAGCCGAACAGGTCCTGGAGGAAGTGGTTGAGGTATTCGCCCCAGCCGACCGCCACCGCCGCCACCGAGACGGCGTACTCCAGCATCAGGCACCAGCCGCACACCCACGCCACGAGCTCGCCCAGGGTCGCGTAGGCGTAGGAGTAGGACGAGCCGGAGACGGGGATGGTGCCGGCCAGCTCGGCGTAGGACAGGGCGGAGAACAGGGCCGTGATCGCCGCCAGCACGAACGCGGCCACCACCGCGGGGCCCGCCTTGGGTACGGCCTGGCCGAGGATGACGAAGATGCCGGTGCCGAGGGTGGCTCCGACGCTGAAGAGGGTGAGCTGCCACAGGGTCATGGTCCGGCGCAGCTCGCCGCCCTCGCCGTGGCCGCCCTCGGCGACGATCTCGTCGGCGGACTTGGTGCGGAACAGCCGATGTGCCACGGAAGCCATGTCTCGTTCCTCCTCGACTGTGCCTGTGTGGTGGTGATCCGTCGTGCCGGGAGGAGCGGCCGGGCCCTGCCCGCCGGAACGCGGCGGTCGGGCCTCGGGTCAGAGTGTGCTGGCCAGCGGCCAGGTGGCGTTGGGGGTGACGATCGTGCCCCCCTTCCCCTCCAGGATCTGCTCGGCCTCGTCCAGCTTGCCGATGGCGGCCATGTCGCCGGTCGTCTCCACGAAACGGCAGGCCGCCTCCACCTTCGGCCCCATCGAACCGGCGGGGAACTCCTCCGCGCGCAGCTGGTGGGGAGTGGTGTGGGCGATGTCCTCCTGCTGCGGGGTGCCGAAGTTCCTGGCCACCCGCGGCACGTCGGTCAGCATCATGAAGACGTCCGCCTCCAGGGCCTCGGCGAGCACCGACCCGGTGAGGTCCTTGTCGATGACCGCCTCGACGCCCTGGAGCTGGCCCTTTTCGTTGCGGATGACCGGGACGCCGCCGCCTCCCGCGCAGATCGTCAGGACGTGGTCGCGGACCAGGCGGCGGATCAGCCGGGTCTCCACGACCCGCTGCGGGGTGGGGGAGGGGACGACCCTGCGCCAGTACTGCCCGTCCGGCTTGACCGTCCAGCCGTACTCCCGGGCCAGTTTCTCGGCCTCCTGCCGGTCGTAGACCTCGCCGACGAACTTGGTCGGGTCGTCGAACGCGGGGTCCACCGCGGAGACGAGCGTCTGGGTGACCATCGCCGCGACCTGCCGTCCGGGCAGCGCGTTCTGCAGCGCCTGGAGCATCCAGTAGCCGATCATGCCCTGGGTCTCGGCGACGATCGTGTCGAGGGGGTAGGGCCGGGTCAGGTTGGAGTCCTTGGCGCTCTCCAGCGCCAGCACGCCCACCTGCGGGCCGTTCCCGTGCGTGATGATCAGCTCGTGCCGCTCGGCCAGCGAGGCCAGCGACGTGACCGCGTCACGGAGGTTCTCCTGCTGGCTGCCGGCGTCGGGCCGCTGCCCCCGCCGCAGCAGCGCGTTGCCCCCCAGGGCTACCAGGACGCGCATCTGCCGTCCTCCCGCCGGTGTCTTGGTGGTGCGGCGGTGTCGTGCGCGGTCGCGGTCCCCCGGGGTGGCCGGTGCCTTGATGGTGTGGCGGTGTCGTGCGCGGTCTCAGTGCCCCGGGGTGGCCGGGGTGGCCGGTGCCTTGGTGGTGTGGCGGTGTCGTGCACGGTCTCAGTCCCCCAGGGTGGCCACCATGATGGCCTTGATGGTGTGGAGCCGGTTCTCGGCCTGGTCGAAGACGATCGAGCGCGGTGACTCGAAGACCTCCTCGGTGACCTCCAGCGCGTCGTGGCCGGTCTTCTCGAACAGGTCCTCGCCGACCCGGGTCTCCCGGTTGTGGAAGGCCGGCAGGCAGTGCATGAACTTCACCCCCGGGTTGCCGGTGGCCTTCACCACCGCCGCGTTGACCTGGTACGGCATGAGCAGCTTGATGCGCTCGTCCCACACCTCCTTGGGCTCGCCCATGGACACCCACACGTCGGTGTAGAGGAAGTCCACGCCCTTGACGCCCTTGTTCACGTCGTCGGTGACGGTGACCGTGGCGCCGGTCCGCTTGGCGAGGTCCCTGGCGGGCTTGACGACCGCCTTCTCGTCGGGCCAGAGGTCCTTGGGGGCCACCATCCGCACGTCCATGCCGAGCATGGCGCCGGTGACCAGCAGCGAGTGGCCCATGTTGTTGCGGGCGTCGCCGAGGTAGGCGTAGGAGACGTCGTGCAGGGGTTTGTCGCTGTGCTCCTGCATGGTGAGCATGTCGGCGAGCATCTGCGTCGGGTGCCACTCGTCGGTGAGGCCGTTCCAGACCGGGACGCCGGAGTAGGCGGCGAGCTCCTCGATGTAGGCCTGCTTGCTGCCCCGGTACTCGATGGCGTCGAACATCCGGCCGAGCACCCGCGCGGTGTCCTTGACCGACTCCTTGTGGCCCATCTGGGAGCCGCTGGGGTCGAGGTAGGTGACGTGGGCGCCCTGGTCGTGGGCGCCGACCTCGAACGCGCAGCGGGTGCGGGTGGAGGTCTTCTCGAAGATCAGCGCGATGTTCTTGCCCGTGAGCCGGGGATCCTCGTTGCCGGCGTACTTGGCTGCCTTGAGGTCGGCCGACAGCCTGACGAGGAACGTGAACTCCTCGGGGGTGAGGTCGAGTTCCTTCAGGAAGCTGCGGTTGCGCAGGTTGAATGCCATGGATGTCCCCCGTGACGATGAAGCGGGTCAGATGCCGTCGCGTTCGAGCGGGCAGCTCATGCAGCGCGGCCCGCCCCGGCCCCGGCCGAGCTCGCTGCCCGGGGTCGTGATCACCTCGATGCCGTTGGCGCGCAGGTAGTTGTTGGTGGTGGTGTTGCGCTCGTAGGCGATGACGACGCCGGGTTCGACGGCCAGGACGTTGCAGCCGTCGTCCCACTGCTCCCGCTCGGCGGCGTAGACGTCCTGGGTGGGGGTGAGGACCTTGATGTCGTCCAGGCCGAGTGCCCGCGCGATGGCCTTGTGCATGTCCTCCGCGGGATGGTCGGTGATCTTGAGTTCCTTCTCGGTGTCACCGGGTTCGACCGTGTAGGAGGGCAGCATGCCCAGGCCGGCGTACTTGGTGAACACGCCGACGTCCACGTTCGTCATCACCGTGTCCAGGTGCATGAACGCCCGGGCCTTCGGCATGTTCAGCGCGACGATCCTCTTCGCCGAGCCCTTGTGGAACAGGCTGCGCGCGAGCATCTCCACCGCCTGTGGCTGGGTGCGCTCGCTCATCCCGACCAGCACCGTCTCCCGGCCGATGACCAGCACGTCGCCGCCCTCGATGGTGGCCGGCGCCGCGGCCAGGCCCGGCATCCAGACGTTGTAGCCGCCCTGTCCGGGCCGGTCGTAGCCGGCGGCGAACATCGGGTGGTAGCGGTAGACGGCCTCGTAGTTCACGGTCTCGCGCTGGCGGGCCTTCTTCTTCATCGCGTTGATGGAGACGCCGTCGTAGATCCAGCAGGAGGTGTCGCGGGTGAACAGGTGGTTGGGCAGCGGCGGCAGGATGAAGTCGTCGTACTCCAGGGTGTGGAAGGCCAGGCTCTTGGGGTCGGTGCCCCGCTCCACCAGTTCGCGCTTGGTGATGCCGCCGGTGAGGTAGAGCTGGAGTTCGGCGGAGTCCATCGCGTCGAACACGTTGCGGAGGGCGTCGATGGCCATCGGCCCGAAGTAGTGCTCGTCGAAGGTCCTGTCCAGGATGTGTTTGCGGGCCTCGGGGATGTCGACCGTCTCGCGCAGCAGGTCGGCCAGCATGTAGACGGTGATGCCGCGCTCGCGCAGCACCTGCTGGAACCGCTCGTGCTCCTCCACCGCCCGTTGCACCCACAGCACGTCGTCGAAGAGGAATTCGTCCTTGTTCGAGGGGGTGAGCCGCTTGAGTGCCAGTTCGGGCTTGTGCAGCAGGACCCGGTGGAGCCTGCCCACCTCGGAGTCGACATGAAAGGTCATTTCTTCTCTTCCTTCGTCGTTGTTAACGAGATCGTCCGGGGGGTGAGGCCGGTGCTCCCTCCCTGGTGCCGTACTCGCCACGCTTCGCCTTGGTCCAGATGTAGACCGGGATGCCCACGAGCATCATCAGGAAGCCGATGAAGACTGCCTCCATGCCGGCGCCGTAGGTCATCCAGAAGGCGAACAGGATGGCCACGGCGGTGATGGTCAGGTCGCGGCCCAGGCGGGCTCCGCGGACCTTTCTGGCCCCGGTGACCAGCCAGAACAGCTGGGCGCACGCGGAGAAGAAGTAGGGGATGACCGTGGTGAAGGTGGCGATCAGCAAGATCTTGTTGAAGCCCTCGGTGGTGCCGAAGTAGTTGTAGACCGCGACCAGCGAGGTCAGCGCGGTGCCCAGGACGATGCCCACCCACGGGGCGCCGCGGCGGTTCTCCCTGGTGAAGATCTCCGGGAACAGGCCGTCCCTGGCCGCGGCCATCGGCATCTCGGCCACGAGCATGGTCCAGCCGTTGATGGCGCCGATTCCGGAGACGACCGCGCAGGCCGCCATGATGCCGCCGCCGATGCCGCCGCCGAACATGTTGTTGATCGCGTCGGCGAACGGGGCGGGGGAGTTGACGAGGGCGTCGTGCGGGACGGTGCCGAAGATGGCGACGGTGCTGAGCATGTACATGGCGGCGCAGATCAGCACGCCGTACACGCTGGCCCTGCCGATGTTGCGCGCCGGATTCTTGATCTTCTCCGCCACGATGGTGACGCTCTCGACGCCGGAGTAGATGAACAGCGCGAGCGCGCCGGCGGTGGACACGGCGCCGATCCAGTTGCCGTCGGTGGCGTTGAACGGGCCGAAGTTGGCGCTCCGGACGAAGAACAGGCCGACCACCGCGACGAAGATCAGCGGGATGAACTTCAGCACCGTCGTGACGAGGGTGAAGGCGCCGATGTTCCGCACGCCGCTCAGGTTGATCAGCGCGGGGATCCACAGGGCGACGAAGGCCAGGGCGGTCTGGGCGACGGCGGAGTCCCAGTGCAGGAAGTAGTTGACGTAGTTGACCCAGACGACGGCGATCGCGGCGTTGCCGATCCAGGCGGTCAGCCAGAACGACCAGGCGTTCCAGAAGCCGGGGAACTCGCCGAAGGCGTCCTTGGCGTAGGCGTACGGCCCGCCGCCCGCGGGCACCCGCGCGCCGAGCCTGCCGAACACGACGGCGAGCGCGATGGCGCCGATCGACACCAGGGCCATCGCCAGGATGCTGACCGTGCCGTAGGCGGCGAGGGAGGCGGGCAGCAGGAACACCCCCGTGCCCACGATGTTGCCGACGACGAGTGACGTCGCCGCGGGGAGGCCGAGTTTGCCGTGTTCGGACGCTATGGCCTCGGCCGCGTCGTCGCGGATCACTCCTTCTTCGGCGGCGGTGCGTCCGCGTGGACGATCGCCAAAGGAATCCCCCATCTCGCGCCCCCCGGCACATATCCCCCGTATCGACCACATTTAGTGGCAATACCAAATGAGGTCCCCAGGGGCAGAAAGGATGAAACCCGCGCTACCAGGGCAGACGGCACCCGCACGCGCCTGTTGCCAGGTCGATCGCGCCCGTTTCCGGGCCGGGCGTGCCTGTTCCTGGCCGGTCCCGCCCGGCCTGGGCCGGCGCGCCGCACGCGCCGGCGTCAGCCGCGGGGCAGCACCTGGGAGACGGGGACCGGGTCGGCCTCCGTGCCCGAGATCGGGGGGAGCACCAGGGCCATGATCGCCATGATCGCGGCCAGCAGGGCGACGGGGAGCAGGACGAGGGCCGACGCGCGGCGGCGCGGGGGCAGAAGTTCCGCGGTGACCACGCCGCTGGCGAAGGACGACAGGGACTCCGCCAGGAGTGGGTCCTCCCCGTAGAGCCGGTCGGCGATCCCGTCGAGTGTGCGCTTCTCGCGAGCGGACAGGCCCATGTTCTCGATCCCCCGGTGGCTGACGATGACGCGAAGGATTTTAATAGCACTTTGTCCGGTTTTGCCAAGCCGGTGAGGTAGATCTTCGTCGCCGTCCCCCCGGGGACTACTCCTCGCCCCCCTTTTGCGCCAGCGCGTCCGCGCCGCTCACGATCTCGGTGAGCTCGGTGGTGATCTCGGCCTGCCGCGCGGAGTTGGCCCGGCGGGTGAGCTGGCCGATCAGCTCGTGGGCGTTCTCGGTGGCCGACATCATCGCCTGCCGGCGGGCGGCGTGCTCGGAGGCGCTGGACTCCAGCAGCATGCTCCAGATCCGGCCCCGGACGTACTGCCGCAGCAGCAGGTCGAGCACGGCCCCCGGCGCCGGCTCGAACTCGTACGGCGGAAGGGGGGCGGCGGCGCCCCCGGCCCCGCCGCCGATCTCCCGCTCCTCGATCTCCAGGGGCAGGATCCGGCGCACGCGGGTCTCCTGGGTCAGCATGGAGACGAACTCGGTGAAGACGACGTGGACCTCGCCCACCCCGCCCTCCCGGGTGGGCGTGTCGAAGGCCTCCACCAGCGTCTGGCCGATCTCGGCGGCGACCTCGTAGGTGGGATGGCCCGACAGCTCGACCCACTCCCGCTCGGTCCTCCTGTGCCGGAAGCGGTAGAAGTCCACCGCCTTGCGGCCCGAGAGATAGAACACCGGCTCCTTGTCCTGTTCGCGCAGCAGCGCCGCCAGCGCGTCCCCCCGGCGCAGCACGTCGTTGTTGAAGCCGCCGCAGAAGCCCCGGTCGCTGCTCATCAGCAGCACGGCCACGCGCGAGGTGTCGGGCTTGCGGTTGAGCAGCGCGTGGTCCATGTGGGTGCCGTGGCTGATGAGGATGGAGGCCACCCTGGTGATCTCCGCGGCGTACGGCCTGGCGGAGTCGAGGCGCTGGCGTGCCTGGGGGATCCGGGAGGAGGCGATGAGCTCCTGCGCCCGGGTGATCTTGGCCGTCGAGGTGACGGACCGGATGCGCGCGCGGATCGCGCGGAGTTGGGCGCCCATGCTCTCCCCAGAGGTCTGCTGCCGGACGGATGCCGTCACGGTTGGCCCTGCCCCCGGCGATCCGCCGTCACGGCCGGGGGAGGCGAGAGTTTGCCAATTAATGAGGTGTGTACGGCTCTAAGTACTATGCATGGCGCTATGTCATAGTTTGATGCCGTTACGGAAGTAAGGGGCCGATTCCGGCCCACTGCCCGACGGCTGCTAACGTGAAGTCGTTGACTTCCTTTAAGACCCGTCCCGTGAGGCGGGAAAGGTGGTGTTTTCTTTGGCTGAGGCCATTTCGCATGCTCACAGTGGCGCACGCGCGGTCCTTGAGGGGCCCGACATCAATCGCGCGCTGGTCCGCATCTCCCACGAGATCCTTGAGCGCACCAAGGGCGCCGAGGACATCGTCCTCCTCGGGATCCCCACGCGGGGCGTCCATCTGGCCCGGCGCCTGGCCGCCTGCATCAAGCAGTTCGAGGGCCGCTCGGTCCCCGTCGGATCCCTCGACGTGACGATGTACCGCGACGATCTCCGCCTGCGCCCCGCCCGCGCGCTGGGCCGCACCGAGCTGCCGGCCGACGGCATCGACGGCAGGATCGTCGTCCTGGTCGACGACGTCCTCTACTCCGGCCGCACCGTCCGCTCCGCGCTCGACGCGCTCAACGACCTGGGCCGCCCGCAGGCCGTCCAGCTCGCCGCCCTGGTCGACCGCGGCCACCGCGAGCTGCCCATCCGCGCCGACTACGTGGGCAAGAACCTCCCGACCTCCAAGTCCGAGATCGTCAAGGTCTACCTGGAGGAGAACGACGGCCGCGACGCGGTCCTGCTGCTGAAGGAAGACGACAAGTGAAGCGGCACCTGATCTCGGCGGCCGACCTGAGCCGTGACGACGCCCTGCTGATCCTGGACACCGCCGACGAGCTGGCGAAGATCTCGGAACGCTCCATCAAGAAGCTGCCCACCCTGCGCGGCCGTACCGTGGTCAACCTCTTCTTCGAGGACTCCACCCGGACCAGGATCTCCTTCGAGGCGGCGGCCAAGCGCCTGTCGGCGGACGTCATCAACTTCTCCGCCAAGGGCTCCAGCGTCTCCAAGGGCGAGTCGCTCAAGGACACCGCGCTCACCCTGGAGGCGATGGGCGCCGACGCCGTCGTCATCCGGCACGGCGCCTCCGGCGCGCCGCACCGCCTGGCCGGCTGGGTGCGCGGCAGCGTCGTCAACGCCGGCGACGGCACCCACGAGCACCCCACCCAGGCCCTGCTCGACGCCTTCACCATGCGCCGCCGCCTCGGCCCGCTGGACGGCAGGAAGGTCACCATCGTCGGCGACGTGCTGCACAGCCGGGTGGCCCGCTCCAACGTGCTGCTGCTGAACACGCTCGGCGCCGAGGTGACCCTGGTCGCCCCGCCCACGCTGCTGCCGGTGACCGTGGACTCCTGGCCGTGCGAGGTCTCCTACGACCTCGACTCCGTGCTGCCCAAGTCGGACGTGGTGATGATGCTGCGCGTGCAGCGCGAGCGGATGAACGCCGCGTTCTTCCCCACCGAGCGGGAGTACAGCCGCCGCTACGGTCTCGACCGCGACCGCGTCGCGAAGATGCACGACGAGGCCATCGTGATGCATCCCGGTCCGATGAACCGGGGAATGGAGATCGCGGCCGAGGTGGCCGACTCTCCGCGCTCGACGATCGTCGAGCAGGTCGCCAACGGTGTGACCACTCGCATGGCCGTTCTGTACCTGCTGCTTGGCGGCGCCGACCTCGGGGGAGAGATCCAGTGACCACCACCGTCATCAAGGGTGCGAAGATTCTCGGCGGCGAGCCCGCCGACATCCTGATCCGCGACGGGGTCGTCGCCGAGATCGGCCAGGGGCTGGCCGGCGACGTGGAGGTCGACGCCCGGGGCCTCATCGCCCTGCCCGGCCTGGTGGACCTCCACACCCACCTGCGCGAGCCCGGCCGCGAGGACGCCGAGACCGTCGAGACCGGCACCCGCGCCGCCGCCCTGGGCGGTTACACCGCGGTGCACGCCATGGCCAACACCGACCCGGTGGCCGACACCGCCGGCGTCGTCGAGCAGGTCTGGCGCCTGGGCCAGGAGGCCGGCCACTGCGACGTGCGGCCGGTCGGCGCCGTCACCGTCGGCCTCCAGGGCGAGCGCCTGGCCGAGCTCGGCGCGATGGCCGACTCCGCCGCGCGGGTCCGGGTCTTCTCCGACGACGGCAAGTGCGTCTCCGACGCGGTGCTCATGCGCCGCGCGCTGGAGTACGTCAAGGCCTTCGACGGCGTGGTCGCCCAGCATGCCCAGGAGCCGCGCCTGACCAAGGACGCGCAGATGAACGAGGGCGCGGTCTCCGGCAGGCTGGGCCTGACCGGCTGGCCGGCGGTCGCCGAGGAGGCGGTCATCGCCCGCGACTGCCTGCTCGCCGCGCACGTCGGCTCCCGCCTGCACGTCTGCCACCTGTCCACCGCCGGCTCGGTGGAGATCGTCCGCTGGGCCAAGTCGAAGGGCTGGAACGTCACCGCCGAGGTGACCCCCCACCACCTGCTCCTCACCGACGATCTCGTCGAGGACTCCCCGGTGGGTTCCTACAACCCCATCTACAAGGTCAACCCGCCGCTGCGCACCCGCGCGGACGTGGAGGCGCTGCGCGAGGCCCTGGCCGACGGCACGATCGACTGCGTCGCCACCGACCACGCCCCGCACCCGGTCGAGGACAAGGAGACCGAGTGGGCCGCCGCGGCCATGGGCATGATCGGCCTGGAGACGGCCCTGTCGGTGGTCCAGGAGGCCATGGTGGAGACCGGGCTGCTCGACTGGGCCGGCGTGGCCGAGCGCATGTCCTGCGCCCCGGCCAGGATCGGCCGACTCCAGGAGCACGGCCGGCCGATCGAGGTCGGCGCGCCGGCCAACATCACCCTCTACGACGCCGCCGTGCGCGCCGAGGTGGACCCGGCCGGCTACGCCTCCAGGAGCCGCAACACCCCGTATGAGGGCAGGACCCTCCCGGGCCGGGTCGTGGCCACCTTCCTGCGCGGCAGGCCGACCGTCCTGGACGGAAAGCTCGCGTGACGGCCCGCGCCCGCCGCAGGCGGCCCGCCCGCGCGGCGGGCGTCCCACATCGTGGAGGGGCGCCCCTCAGAGGCGCCGGATATTTCATACTTTGCGGAGCAATGACCGAGATGATCGGGGTGTTTGAGTGACCGCAGTGCTAGTGCTGGAAGACGGACGTGTCTTCCATGGGATTCCCTACGGCGCCGAGGGGGAGACCTTCGGTGAGATGGTCTTCAACACCGGGATGACCGGCTACCAGGAGACGCTCACCGACCCCTCCTACCACCGCCAGATCGTCGCGATGACCGCGCCGCACATCGGCAACACCGGGGTCAACGACGAGGACCCCGAGTCCTCGCGCGTCTGGGTCTCCGGCTACGTGGTCCGCGAGCCCGCGCGCGTCTCCTCCAACTGGCGCGCCAACCGCTCCCTCGACGACTACCTCAGGGAGCAGGGCGTCGTCGGCATCGCCATCGCCGGCACCCGCGCCCTCACCCGCCACCTGCGCGAGCGCGGTGCCATGCGCGCGGGCGTCTTCTCCGGCACAGCCCTCGCCCCGGTCGAGGAGCTCCTGGAGCGCGTCCGGCGCAGCCCCGCGATGGAGGGCGCCGACCTGGCCGAGGCGGTCTCCACCGCCGAGCCGTACGTCGTGCCGGCGATCGGCGCCAAGCGCTTCACCGTGGCGGCCGTCGACCTCGGCATCAAGGCGATGACCCCGCACCGGATGGCCGAGCGCGGCTGCGAGGTGCACGTCCTGCCGGCCTCCAGCACGGCCGAGGACATCCTCGCGGTCAACCCGGACGGGGTGTTCTTCTCCAACGGCCCCGGCGACCCGGCCACCGCCGACGGGCCGGTCGAGGCGCTGCGCGGGGTCCTCGACTCCGGCACGCCGTTCTTCGGCATCTGCTTCGGCAACCAGATCTTCGGCCGGGCCCTCGGCCTGGGCACCTACAAGCTCCGCTACGGCCACCGCGGGGTCAACCAGCCGGTCCAGGACCGGCGCACCGGCAAGGTGGAGATCTCCGCGCACAACCACGGCTTCGCCGTGCAGGCCCCCTTGGAGGGGAGCTTCGACACGCCGTACGGCCCGGCGGAGGTCAGCCACGTCAACCTCAACGACGACTGCGTCGAGGGACTGCGGCTGCTCGACCGGCCCGCCTTCAGCGTCCAGTACCACCCCGAGGCCGCGGCCGGTCCGCACGACTCCGCCGGCCTGTTCGACGACTTCTGCGCGCTGATGGAATCGGCCGGGGGACGAGTGAGCGTGACCACGGGCGCGGAAGCCGTCAGGGGACATGGCGCGGGCGAGGAGCCGGGCGCCGACACGGAGGGAAGCAAGGGTGCCTAAGCGCACGGACATCCAGTCGGTCATGGTGATCGGCTCCGGGCCCATCGTGATCGGGCAGGCCTGCGAGTTCGACTACTCGGGCACCCAGGCCTGCCGCGTGCTGCGCGCCGAGGGCTTCCGCGTGATCCTCGTCAACAGCAACCCGGCGACGATCATGACGGACCCCGAGTTCGCCGACGCCACCTACGTCGAGCCGATCACCCCGGACATGGTCGAGAAGATCATCGCCAAGGAGCGTCCCGACGCGCTGCTGCCCACCCTCGGCGGCCAGACCGCGCTGAACACCGCGATCGCCCTGCACGAGGCCGGCGTCCTGGCCAAATACGACGTCGAGCTGATCGGCGCCGACGTGGACGCCATCCAGGCGGGCGAGAACCGCGAGCTGTTCAAGGGCATCGTGGCCAAGGTCGCGCGGGAGCGCGGCCTCAACGCCGACTCGGCCCGCTCGTTCGTCTGCCACACCCTGGACGAGTGCCTGACGGCCGCCGGCGAGCTGGGCTACCCGCTGGTCGTGCGCCCCTCCTTCACCATGGGCGGCGTCGGCTCCGGCTTCGCCCACGACGATGAGGGCCTGCGCCGCATCGCCGGAGCGGGCCTCGACGCCTCGCCGACCACCGAGGTGCTCCTGGAGGAGTCCATCCTCGGCTGGAAGGAGTACGAGCTGGAGGTCATGCGCGACAAGGCCGACAACGTCGTCATCGTCTGCTCCATCGAGAACATCGACCCGATGGGCGTGCACACCGGCGACAGCGTCACCGTGGCCCCCGCCCTGACGCTCACCGACCGCGAGTACCAGAACATGCGCGACGTCGCCATCGCGGTCATCCGCGAGGTCGGCGTGGACACCGGCGGCTGCAACATCCAGTTCGCCGTCGACCCGGCCACCGGCCGCATGGTCGTCATCGAGATGAACCCGCGCGTCTCCCGCTCCAGCGCGCTCGCCTCGAAGGCCACCGGCTTCCCGATCGCGAAGATCGCCGCCAAGCTGGCCATCGGCTACACCCTGGACGAGATCCCCAACGACATCACCAAGGAGACCCCGGCGTCGTTCGAGCCCTCGCTCGACTACATCGTGGTCAAGGTGCCCCGCTTCGCCTTCGACAAGTTCCCCGGGGCCGACCAGACCCTGACGACCCACATGAAGTCGGTCGGCGAGGCCATGGCCATCGGCCGGTCCTTCCCCGAGGCCCTGCAGAAGGCGCTGCGCTCGCTGGAGAAGAAGGGCGCCGTCTTCACCTGGGCGGGCGAGCCGGGCGACAAGAACGACCTCCTGAAGGCCTGCCGCACGCCGCACGACGGCCGGCTGTTCACCATGCAGCAGGCCATCCGCGCCGGGGCCACGCCCGCCGAGCTGTTCGAGGCCACCGCGGTGGACCCGTGGTTCCTGGACCAGCTCCAGGCGATCGACGAGGTCGCCGCCGAGCTGCGCCAGGTCCCCCAGCTCACCGCCGAGGTGCTGACGAAGGTCAAGCGGTACGGCTTCAGCGACCTGCAGATCGCCGAGCTCCGCGACATGACCGAGCCCCGGGTCCGCGACCTGCGCCACGCGCTCGGCGTCCGGCCGGTCTACAACACCGTCGACACCTGCGCCGCCGAGTTCGCCGCGCGCACGCCCTACCTCTACTCCACCTACGACGAGGAGACCGAGGTCCCGTACGGCGAGCGCCCCAAGGTCCTCATCCTCGGCTCGGGGCCGAACCGGATCGGCCAGGGCATCGAGTTCGACTACGCCTGCGTGCACGCCTCCTTCGAGCTGTCGGCGGCCGGCTACGAGACCGTCATGGTCAACTGCAACCCCGAGACGGTCTCCACCGACTACGACACCTCCGACCGGCTCTACTTCGAGCCGCTCACCCTGGAGGACGTCCTGGAGGTCGTCCACGCCGAGCAGCAGACCGGCCCGGTCGCGGGCGTCATCGTCCAGCTCGGCGGCCAGACCCCGCTCGGCCTGGCCCAGGCGCTCAAGGACGCCGGGGTCCCGATCGTCGGCACCTCGCCGGAGTCGATCCACCTCGCCGAGGAGCGCGGCGCGTTCGGCCGCGTCCTGGCCGAGGCCGGGCTGCCCGCGCCCAAGCACGGCACCGCGGTCACCGTGGACGAGGCCCTGGCGATCGCCGGGGAGATCGGCTACCCGGTCCTGGTCCGGCCCTCCTACGTCCTCGGCGGCGCCGGCATGGCCATCGTCTACGACGACGAGACGCTGACGACCTACATGTCCAAGGCCGGCGCGGCCAGCGACCACCCGGTGCTGGTGGACAAGTTCCTCGACGAGGCCGTCGAGATCGACGTGGACGCGCTGTTCGACGGCGAGGAGCTCTACCTCGGCGGCGTGATGGAGCACATCGAGGAGGCCGGCATCCACTCCGGCGACTCGGCGTGCTCGCTGCCCCCGATGACGCTCGGCAGCCACGACATCAAGCGCATCCGCGCCGCCACCGAGGAGATCGCCCGCGGCGTGGGCGTGCGCGGCCTGCTCAACGTGCAGTACGCCATGTCGGCCAACATCCTCTACGTGCTGGAGGCCAACCCGCGTGCCAGCCGTACGGTGCCGTTCGTCTCCAAGGCCACGGCGGTGCCGCTGGCCAAGGCGGCGGCCCGCGTGATGATGGGCGCCACGGTGGCCGAGCTGCGCGCCGAGGGCATGCTCCCGGCCGAGGGCGACGGCGGCACCATGCCGCTGGACGCGCCCATCGCGGTCAAGGAGGCGGTGCTGCCGTTCAACCGCTTCCGCGGCGTGGACACCGTGCTGGGCCCGGAGATGCGCTCCACCGGCGAGGTCATGGGCATCGACCGGTTCTTCGGCACGGCCTACGCCAAGTCGCAGGCCGCCGCCTACGGCTCGCTGCCGACCGGCGGGCGGGCGTTCGTCTCGGTGGCGAACCGGGACAAGCGTGCGATGATCTTCCCGGTCAAGGCGCTCGCGGACCTCGGTTTCGAGATTCTGGCCACCGAGGGAACGGCCGAGGTGCTGCGCCGTAACGGCGTCCATGCCAAGATCGTGCGAAAGCAGAGCGACGGAACCGGTCCCGAGGGTGAGCCGACCATCGGCCGGCGCATCCTGGATGGTGAGGTGGATCTCATCGTGAACACGCCCTTCGGCAGCCCCGGCCAGTCCGGGCCGCGGCTGGACGGCTACGAGATCCGCACCGCCGCCGTGCTGCGGGGCATCCCCTGCATCACGACCGTCCAGGGGCTCGCCGCGGCCGTCCAGGGCATCCAGGCCATCGTCCGCGGCGACATCGGCGTACGGTCGCTCCAGGAGCACGCGGAGCAGCTGAGGGGATGAGCGAGTGCGGTGGCCGGCGAAGAACGAGCCGTCCGCGGAGCGAGTGAGGAGCCGGACGCGACCATAGGCACGGCGGCTGCGGGGCTGACGCGCCCCAGGCGGAGGTGAGGGAGACGCCTGTTACTCCGGTACAGGTGACGGGCACGGTGCTGACGACGCGCCGGGTCGACGCCTATCATGCGCTGACCGTGGTCGCACCCGGCATCGCCGAGCGGTTCCGGCCCGGCCACTTCGTCGCGGTGGCCGTCGGCGGGGCGCAGACGTCGACGCTGACGCGCCGTGCCTTCTCCATCCACGACGTCAAGCCCGACTACAGCGGCACGGTGGAGTTCGTCTTCACCGTGCGCGGTCCCGGCACGGCCTGGCTGGCCGAGCGCCGCGCCCGCGACACGCTGGACCTGGTCGGGCCGCTCGGCCGCCCGTTCCCGCTGCCGCGCGACCCGGTGACCTGCGTCCTGGTGGGCGGCGAGTACGGCTCGGCGACGCTGTTCGCCGTGGCCGACGCGCTCCAGCAGCGCGGCTGCCGCGTCGACTTCGTGCTGGGCGCGGCCTCCGCCGACCGGGTGTTCGGCGCGCTGCGCGCCCGCAGGATGGGGGAGACGACCACGCTGACCACCGAGGACGGCTCCCTGGGCCTGCGCGGCCGGGTCACCGACGTGCTGCCCGGCGTGATCGCCGACGTCCGGGCCGACGTGGTCTACGCCTGCGGCCCGATGCCGATGCTGCGCGGCGTCACCGCCGTGGCGGTCGAGTTCGACATCCCGGTCCAGGTGGCCGTGGAGGAGCGGATGGCGTGCGGGATCGGCGTCTGCATGACGTGCGTGCTGCCCGTCATCGGCGACGACGGCGTGACCCGGATGGTGCGCTCGTGCGTCGAAGGTCCGGTCTTCCGGGGCGAGCGCGTCCGCTTCGACGATGTGGGAACGATCCCGTTCGACGCGCTCGGAGCGCCCGGTGGGGGATCGCGGAATGTCGGTTGACATGCGGACGTACCTGGGGCACGTGGAACTGGTCAACCCGATCATCACGGCCGCGGGGTGCGCGGCGTCGGGCTCCGAGCTCGCCCAGTTCTTCGACCTGGGCCGGATCGGCGCGCTGACCACGCGGTCGATCACGATGGCCCCCAGAGCGGGCCGTCCGACCCCCAGGATGGCCGAGACGCCCTCGGGCATGCTCAACGCCATCGGCCTGCAGGGGCCGGGCGTGGACGCCTTCCTGGAGCGCGAGCTGCCCTGGCTGGCCCAGCGGAACGTCAGGACCGTGGTCTCCATCGGCGGCGGCACCGTGGCCGAGTACACCGCGCTGGCCCGCAGGCTCACCGACGCCCCCGGGGTGAGCGCCGTGGAGGTCAACCTGTCCTGTCCCAACATCGAGGACCGGGGGCGCGTCTTCGCCCGCGACGGGGCCGCCTCGGCCGAGGTGGTCGCCTCGGTGCGCTCGGTGATGCGCTACGACGTGCCCGTGGTGGCCAAGCTCTCCCCGGACGTGATGGACGTCGTGAGCGTCGCCCGCGCGTGCGTGGACGGCGGCGCGGACGCGCTCTCGATGATCAACAACCCGCTCGGCATGAGCATCGACACCGAAGCCATGCGCCCGTCGCTGGCGGCGGTCACCGGCGGGCTGTCCGGACCGGCCATCCGGCCGCTGGCCGTACGCTGCGTGTGGCAGGTCCACGCCGCGCTGCCCAGCGTGCCCATCATCGGCATGGGCGGCGTGCTGACCGGCAGGGACGCCTTCGAGCTCATCCTCGCCGGGGCCTGTGTCGTCGCCGTCGGCACCGCGCTGTTCCATGACCCCTACGCCTGCCTGCGCATCCTGCGCGAGCTGGAGGAGCTCCTGGCGGCCCGGGGGTTCCACCGGCTGGCCGACGCGGTCGGGCTGGCCCATCGCCCGCCGGGGGCGCCCACCCGGCACCGGACAGACCTAGAGGAGAGTTCCCTGTGACGCCCGCACCCATCGCCGTCGCCCTGGACGCACCCGACCTGGAGACCGCGGCCCACTGGGCGAGCCTGGTGACGCCCCACGTCAGCACGGTCAAGGTCGGACTCGAACTCTACCTCCGTTACGGACCCGAGGTGATCGCCTCGGTGCGCGGGGCGAGCGGCGTGCAGGTGTTCCTGGACCTGAAGCTCCACGACATCCCGAACACCGTCGCCGGCGCGGCCAAGGCCGTGGCGCGGCTCAAGCCCGCCATCCTGACCGTCCACGCGGCCGGTGGCCCCGCGATGATCCAGGCGGCGGTGGAGGCCCTGCCCAACACCCAGATCGCGGCCGTGACGGTGCTCACGTCGCTCTCCGAGGCCGATCTGGAGCGGATCGGTGTCGCGGGTCCCTCCGATGACGCCGTGCGCCGTCTGGCGGTCGTGGCCGTCGGCGCGGGCGCCCAGGCCCTCGTGTGCTCGCCGCGTGAGGTCGCCACGGTGCGGGCAGAGGTCGGGCCGGACATCACCCTGATCACTCCCGGCGTCCGCCCCGTCGGCGCCGCGAGTCAGGATCAGGCAAGAGTAGCGACTCCTGAGCAGGCGCTCGCCGACGGGGCCGATCTTCTGGTCATCGGCCGCCCGATCACCGGCTCGGCCGACCCCGGAGCCGCCGCCGCGGGGATCGCCGCGGCGCTCCGGCGGACCCTCGCCGGCAGCGGACGCGCGGTGTGATCCAAGTCGCGGGAAACACGGCGCTGAGCGCAGTTTCGTCGACGCTCGGCAACTTTTCGGCTACACAAAGTGACGAAGTAGATTTTCTAAGGGAAGAAACTGGGCTTGACGTTGCTTGAAGCGTCATGACCAGCTAGTTTCCCTTCCCGTCCGAGTACATCCACAGGAAATTCGAGGTGACCCGGCGTGGCTCTTCCTCCCCTTACCCCTGAGCAGCGCGCCGCAGCCCTAGAGAAGGCTGCCAAGGCCCGCCGAGAGCGTGCCGAGGTTAAGAATCGCCTGAAGCACGGCGCGATCTCTCTGGCTGAGGTGCTCAAAGACGGGCAGGCCGACGACGTCATCGGCAAGATGAAGGTGTCGGCCCTTCTGGAGTCGCTCCCCGGCGTGGGCAAGGTCCGCGCCAAGCAGCTGATGGAGCGGCTTGGCATCGCAGAGTCCCGCCGCGTGCGGGGTCTCGGCGCCAACCAGCGAGCTTCGCTCGAGCGTGAGTTCGGCGGTGCCGAGAGCTAGTCTCGGTTCAGTAAGAACACGCTCACCCGCATCCGCGGGAACGGCATCACGGGGGGTTTGGAGTGACCGGAACGTCGTGGCCCGGCGAGAGTCGGGTCCCGGAGGAAACCGCTGAGAGCGGGTCCGGTGACTTCACCTCCCCGGTCGCAGGCCTGGTGGCGGCGCGAGCCTCCGCCGGGCCGACCGGCAACCGCCTGACGGTCCTCTCAGGACCGTCAGGCGTCGGCAAGTCCACGGTCGTCGCCGAGCTTCGGCGGGCACACCCCCAGGTGTGGCTGTCGGTCTCGGTGACCACCAGGAAGCCCCGGCCGGGGGAGACCCACGGGGTGGAGTACTTCTTCGCCGACGACGACGAGTTCGACCGCCTGGCCGCCTCCGGCGAGCTGCTGGAGTGGGCCGAGTTCGCCGGCAACAGGTACGGCACGCCGCGCGGCCCGGTGCTGGAGAAGCTCGCCGCCGGAGTGCCCACGCTGCTGGAGATCGACCTCCAGGGCGCGCGCCAGGTCCGGGCGAGCATGCCCGAGGCGGTGCTGGTCTTCCTGGCCCCGCCCACCTGGGAGGAGCTGGAGAAGCGCCTGCGCGGCAGGGGAACCGAACCCGAGGACGTCATCGCCCGGCGCCTGGCGGCGGGCCGGATCGAGATGGCCGCGGAGCAGGAATTCGACCTGACTCTTGTGAACACGTCCGTCCAGGATGTATGTCATCGGCTGATAGCCTTACTGGCTGATGCTCCCGAGGCTTCGAGCCCCGGTCGTTCACCTAGCTAGGGGAAATCACAACGTGGCAACGAACGCCGCCTATTCCGAAGGCATCACCAACCCGTCGATCGACGCGCTCCTCGACATCGTCGACAGCAAGTACAGCCTCGTGATCTTCGGCTCGAAGCGCGCGCGCCAGATCAACGCCTACTACTCCCAGCTCGGCGAGGGCCTGCTGGAGTACGTCGGCCCGCTGGTGGAGACCCACGCCCAGGAGAAGCCGCTGTCCATCGCGCTGCGCGAGGTCAGCGAGGGCCTGCTCACCTCCGAGCCGATCGAGGGCTAGTCCCACCGATGCGGACGCCTGGCGAGGGTGTGACGGTGAACCGGCCCGCCGGACGGGCGGCACCGGGCGGTGATCGAGACCACGGCCTCCAGCCCGCCGGGCAGGACGCCGCCGACGGCCACCGGCCTCCGGCGGCCGAGGCCGACGGGCACGACCGGAGCCAGGGGCCCGGTCCCGACGTGACGGACCGCGGCCGCGCGCCCGGACCGGACCGGATCCGTAAACCCGCCGTCGTCCTCGGCGTGAGCGCGGGCATCGCCGCCTACAAGGCCTGCGAGCTGCTCCGCCTCCTCACCGAGTCCGGTCACGACGTCCGCGTCGTCCCGACCCGGGAGGCGCTCCGCTTCGTCGGCGAGCCGACCTGGGCGGCCCTGTCCGGCAACCCGGTGACGGCCGACGTCTGGGAGTCCGTGCACGAGGTGCCCCATGTCCGGATCGGACAGGGCGCCGACCTGGTGGTCGTCGCTCCCGCCACCGCCGACGTGCTCGCCAAGGCCGCCCACGGGCTGGCCGGAGACCTGCTCACCAACACCCTGCTCACCGCGCGGTGCCCGGTGGTGTTCGCCCCCGCGATGCACACCGAGATGTGGGAGCACCCCGCGACCCGGGCCAACGTGGCCACGCTCCGCGAGCGCGGCGCGATCGTCATCGACCCCGCCGTGGGCCGCCTGACCGGCGCCGACACCGGCCGCGGCCGGCTGCCCGACCCCAAGGAGATCTTCGAGGTCTGCCGCAGGGTCCTGACCGGGCGCCCCGCCGACCTGGCCGGCCGCCGTCTGGTGATCTCCGCCGGGGGCACCCGCGAAGCCATCGACCCGGTCCGCTTCATCGGCAACCGCTCCTCGGGCCTGCAGGGCTACGCCCTGGCCCGTACGGCCGTCGCCCGCGGCGCCGAGGTGGTCCTGGTGGCCGCGAACGTCGCCCTGCCCGACCCCGCCGGGGTCACGGTGGTCCGGGTGGAGTCGGCCGTCGAGCTGCGCGCCGCCGTGCTGGAGGCGATGGAGGGCGCCGACGCCGTGGTCATGGCCGCCGCCGTCGCCGACTTCCGGCCCTCGGCGCAGAGCGGTTCGAAGATCAAGAAGACCTCCGCCGAGCCCGAGCCCATCCATCTGGTGAAAAATCCTGACATTCTCGCCGAGTTGGGCGACCGCCGCCGCGAGGGGCTCAAGCCGTACCCGTCGGTGATCGTCGGGTTCGCGGCCGAGACCGACGACGTCCTGGCCAACGGGCGGGCCAAGCTGGCCCGCAAGGGCTGCGATCTGCTCGTCGTCAACCAGGTGGGCGACAACCTCGCCTTCGGCACGCCGGACAACGCGGCGGTGGTCCTGGCCGCCGACGGCGAGCAGGTGGAGATCCCGCGCGGTCCCAAGGAGGACCTCGCCGACGCGGTCTGGGATCTCGTCGCCCGGCGGCTGCCCTGATCCGCTTGCCGGACCTCCCCGTACGGCGGATACTGCGTCCGGAGTGACCTGCGACGTTGCAGCATGAAGGGAATTGACCATGCCGGTCCCCGCCGTCGTCAGGGCCCGCTGCCGCGCCCTGCTCCCTCCCGGGGAGGACATGCGCTACGTCCTGCCCGCGCTGTCGGTCGGCTCGCCGGGGATGGCGACCTTCCTGATCGTGGTGACCGACCGCTCGATCTCCGTGCTGTCCACCAAGTTCTTCGACCAGGACGCGCCGACCTCGGTCTACGCCACCCACGCGCGCCGGACGCGGCTCGGCCCGGTGGAGTTCTCCGCGGGCGCGGCCATCGAGCTCGGCGACATGGTGTTCGAGATCGACGAGGAGTACGCGGCGGTGGTCTGCGCCGCCGACGCGGAGGTGTTCGCGCCCGAGACGCTGCCCCCCGATCCGCTGCCCGACCTGTGACCTCCTAGTGTGAAACACGTGTGCAGGTGGGTCGTCCGGAGATCGCGCGGGTCACCTGGGGATGCGCCGGCCGAGGGGATGGCTCCGGGGCCGGCCCGGCTGCGGGGGCTGCGGATGCCGCACATCGTTCGCGTTCTGGCCGTGCTGATCCTGACGCTGTCGCTCTCCCCGTGGGGGGCCGCGGCACACGCCGATCCGCCGGCCGCCGTCCCGGAACCGCCGGTCGCGGTCTCCGGGCCGGTGACCGACCGGGCGGGCGTGCTCGGCGGCCGCCAGGCAGAGGTCGAGGCGGCCATCGCGAGACTGCGGGTCCGCCACGGCGTCCGCCTGTACGTCGTCTACGTCCGGAGCTTCTCCGGCATGGGCGCGACCGACTGGGCCGCCGGGACGGCCCGGCTCAGCGGCCTGGGCCGGCTCGACCTGCTGCTGGCCGTCGCCACCGGGGAGGGCCGCTACGCCGTCTGCGCCGACCCGGCCTTCCCGCTGTCGGGCGCGCAGCTCGACTCGGTGGCCGCGACCGCGATCGAGCCCGAGCTGCGGCACTCCGACTGGGCGGGCGCGCCGATCGTCGCGGCCAGGGAATACGACGCGGTGCTGGCCTCCGCGGGCACCGTCTCGGCGTGGAACGGCCCAGCTCACGGCCTTCGCCGCGGGCCGGCCGTACAGATTCCCGACCGGTTGTGGGGGTGAATCGGCGCGACGCGCCGAAGTTGGACGCGAGATGGTTTCGCGACGCTGCTCCGGGTACGGCTAGACTTCGGCTCAGCGCTACTGGTGTCGTGTCGACGCCAGAGCCCCCAGACGCCAGCAGCCGCTGCATGAGGAGCCACTGACTTGTCCCGTCGCCTGTTCACCTCCGAGTCGGTCACCGAGGGCCACCCGGACAAGATCGCCGACCAGATCAGTGACGCGATTCTCGACGCCATGCTCAAGGGTGACCCCAAGAGCCGTGTCGCGGTCGAGACGCTGATCACCACCGGTCAGGTCCACGTCGCCGGAGAGGTGACGACGGAGACCTACGTCGACATCCCCGGTCTCATCCGGGAGAAGATCCTCGAGATCGGTTACGACGCCTCCCACAAGGGCTTCGACGGAGCCTCCTGTGGCGTGTCGGTGTCCATCGGCGCGCAGTCGCCCGACATCGCCCAGGGTGTCGACGACGCCTACGAGGCCCGTGAGGGCGAGGGCGTCGACGAGCTCGACCGCCAGGGCGCGGGCGACCAGGGCCTGATGTTCGGCTACGCCTGCCGCGAGACCCCCGAGCTGATGCCGCTGCCGATCCAGCTCGCGCACCGCCTGGCCGAGCGCCTGTCGCAGGTCCGCAAGGACGGCACCGTGCCCTACCTCCGCCCCGACGGCAAGACCCAGGTCACCATCGAATACGACGGTGACCGCCCGGTCCGCCTCGACACCGTGGTGGTCTCCACCCAGCACGCCGCCGAGATCGACCTCAAGGAGATGCTCGCGCCGGACATCAAGGAGCACGTGGTCGACCCGGTGCTCGCCGGCCTGGAGATCGCCACCGAGGGCTACCGCCTGCTGGTCAACCCGACCGGCCGTTTCGAGATCGGCGGCCCGATGGGCGACGCCGGGCTGACCGGCCGCAAGATCATCGTCGACACCTACGGCGGCATGGCCCGCCACGGCGGCGGCGCCTTCTCCGGCAAGGACCCGTCCAAGGTGGACCGCTCGGCCGCCTACGCCATGCGCTGGGTCGCCAAGAACATCGTGGCCGCCGGTCTGTCCGACCGCGCCGAGGTCCAGGTCGCCTACGCCATCGGCAAGGCGCACCCGGTCGGCGTGTTCGTCGAGACCTTCGGCACCGAGAAGGTCGAGATCGACAAGATCCAGCAGGCCGTGCTCCAGGTCTTCGACCTGCGCCCGGCCGCGATCATCCGCGACCTCGACCTGCTGCGCCCGATCTACTCGGCGACCTCCGCCTACGGTCACTTCGGCCGCTCGGAGTTCTCCTGGGAGGCCACCGACCGCGCCGAGGCCCTGCGCGCCGCCGCCGGTCTCTGACCCGCTCCACCGCAGCCCCCGTGGGACCTCCCACGGGGGCTGTCGCGTCTGCGGGCAGCCCGTCCCGCCGGGCCCTGACCACCACCCGCGACCCTGAGACGTCGATCCCTGTGTAGCTTCTTCTTTTCAAGATCTTTAGGGAGAGATGTGAGCGGGCGGTCGGGGACGGGCGAACTACCGGTGGAGGCCACGAGCTTCGTGGGGCGCAAGGAGGAGGTCCGCCAGGTCAGGCGCCTGCTCCAGGGCTCCAGGCTGGTCACCGTCACCGGGGGCGCGGGCATCGGCAAGTCCAGGGTGGCCGTCGAGGCCGCGTCCGGGGTGCGCAGGGCCTTCTCCGACGGCGTCCGGTTCGTGGAACTGGCCGGGGTGAGCGATCCCGGTCACCTGGAGGAGGCCGTGGCCCAGGCGCTGGACCTGGCGGACCCGTCGGACCGCCCGGACGTCGAGGCGCTGGCCGACCATCTCCGCGACCGGCAGACCCTGCTGCTCCTGGACACCTGCGAGCATCTCGTGGACGCCTGCGCGCGGCTGGCGCAGACCCTCCTGGAGAGCAGTCCCGAACTGCGGATCCTGGCCACCAGCAGGCAGTCGCTCGGCGTGCCCGGCGAGCACATCGTGGCGCTCGCGCCGATGCCCCTGCCCGGCCCGCGCGCGGTGGAGTCCGTGGCCGTGCTCGCCCGCTGCGACTCGGTCGCGCTCTTCCTGGAGCGCGTCACCGCCGTCGACCCGGACTACGCGCTCACCGCCGAGAACGCCGCCCAGGTCGCCGAGATCTGCGCCAGGCTCGACGGCATCCCCCTGGCCATCGAGCTGGTCGCCGTCCGGATGCGCACGCTCCCGATCGGCCGCATCCTCGGCCTGCTCGACGACAGGCTCTGGCTGCTGTCGGGCCTCACGGCGGGCAGGCGGCACCCGACCGTCGGCGCGACCGTCGAATGGAGCCACGAGCTGTGCACCGACGACGAGCGGTTGCTCTGGTCGCGGCTGCCGGTCTTCGTCTCGACCTTCGACGCCGCCGCGGCCGAGGGCGTCTGCGCCGACGGGGCGCTGCCCGCCGAGCGGATCCTGCCCGCCCTGCTCGGCCTGGTGGACAAGTCCATCGTGATCCCGGTCAGACGGGGCGAGGGCACGGTCTACCGGCTGCTGGACATCATCCGGGAGTACGGCGCCGCCAGGCTGCTGGAGAGCGGGGAACGCGAGTGGCTGCGCCGGCGCCACCTGCGCCACTACCTCGAACTGGCGCACCGGGGACGGGCGGCCGGCCCGGAGGCCGACCAGGTGGAGCTGTGGGGGCGGATCCGGCGCGACTGGCCCAACATCCGCGCGGCCCTCGACCTGTGCGCCGAGGACCCGGCCGAGCACGAGACGGGCCTGAACATGGCCTCGACGCTGTGGTACCTCTGGATCGCCTGCGGGATGCTCCGGGAGGGCCACCACCACCTGGAGCGGCTGCTCGCCCGCTGCCCGCCCGGGACCGAGTCGTGGTCGTGGGCGACGCTCATACTGGCCTACATCGCCATCGCCCGGGGGCATCTGGGCGAGGCGCGGCTGCTGCTGGAACGGTGCAGGCGCCGTTCCCCGTCCGGCGGCGACATGGTCCGGCTCCTGCAGCTCAAGCTGAGCGGCACGCTGGCCGTCATCGAGGGCGACCTGCGCGGCGGGGAGGCCCGGCTGCGCGCCGTGGTGGACCGGCTCGGCCCCGGCGCGCGACTCCCCGAGGTGTTCCTGCCGTCGATGGTCGAGCTGGGCCTGAGCCTGATCTGGCGCGGCGAGACCGCGGCCTCCAGGGAGGTCTTCCTGCGCTGCCGGCGGCTCTGCGAGGAGCAGGGGAACGTGTGGGCGCGCGCCTACGCCGACTACGGGCTGGGGCTGGTCGCCATGGCCGAGGGCGACGCGGAGCGGGCGGCCTCGTACGCGCGCGACTCGCTACAGGTGAAGAGGCACTTCTCCGACGCCATGGCGATCGTGCTCTGCCTGGAGCTGCTGGCCGCCGCCGCGGTGGACCGGGGCGAGCCGGCCAGGGCGGGGCGGCTGCTCAGCGCGGCCCGGACCGGCTGGCGGGACAAGGGCCTGCGGGACTACCCCCTGATGGTCGAGGACAGCGCTCGCTGCACCGAGCTGGTCAGGCGGAGCCTGTCGCGCCGGGACTTCGACCAGGCGGCCCGCGAGGGGGCCGCGCTCGGCCTGGAGGGGGCGATCGCCTACGCGCTCGGCGAGGAGGGGGCCGCCGGGGGCGCCGCCGTACGCCGCGACTCGGGCTGGGCGCCGCTCACCCGCAGGGAGCGGGAGGTCGCCGAACTGGTCGCCGAGGGGCTGACCAACCGGCAGATCGCCCACCGGCTGATGGTCGTGCAGCGGACCGTCGACTCCCACGTCGAGCACATCCTGGCCAAGCTCGGCTTCTCGGCGCGCACCCAGGTCGCGGCCTGGGCGACCCGGCGGCGCCGGGGGAGCTCCGCGGCTCCGGAGAACGCGTGAATACCGCCTGGTAGCGTTTCGGCGGACACGGGGGGCGAAAATGGCGAGGCGGCCGGGGAATCTGCCCGTGGACCTGTCCAGTTTCGTGGGACGGGCCGAGGAACTGGCCGAGGGCCTGCAGCACCTCGCCGGCACCAGGCTCCTGACCCTCACCGGCCCCGCGGGGGTGGGCAAGACCCGCACCGCCCTGCGCCTGGCCGACACCCTGCGCCGTGGCTTCACCGGCGGGGTCTGGCGGGTCGAGCTGTCGGGTGCGGCCGATCCGGCGGCCGCCGTCGCCGAGACGCTGGAGGCGGGCGGCGCGCTCTCGCCGCCGGAGATCGCCTCGGCGCTGGGCGACAGGCGGCTGCTCGTCGTGCTCGACACCTGTGAGCATCTCCTCGGCGAGGTGACCGGACTGGTGGAGGCCCTGCTCGGCAGGGCGTCGAGGATCGTGGTGGTGGCCACCAGCCGCCAGCCGCTGGGCCTGCCGGGGGAGCGGGTGCTGGGACTGGCGCCGCTGCCGCTGCCGTCGGCCGTGCGGCTGTTCGAGGACCGGGCCGTGGCCGCCGACCCCGGCTTCGCCCTGACGCCGGCCGTCTCGCCGGTGGTCGCCGAGATCTGCGCCAGGCTGGACGGGCTGCCGCTGGCGATCGAGCTCGCCGCCACCCGGATGCGCTCCCTCTCGGCCCGGGACCTGCTGGAGCGGCTGCGCCACCGTCTCACGCTGCTGACCGGGGTCAGCAGGAGCGTGCTGCCACGCCACCGCGACCTGCGGGCGGCCGTCCAGTGGAGCCACCGGCTCTGCGACGACGAGCAGCGCAGGCTGTGGGCACTGCTGTCGGCGCTGCCCGGCCCCTTCGACCTGGCCGCCGCCGAGCGGGCCTGCGGCGCCGGACTCGGGCCGGACCGGGTGGCGCCGGTCCTGGCCGGCCTGGTCGAGCGGTCGGTGGTGCTCCGCGACGCGGAAGGCCGCCACAGGATGCTGGAGGCCTACCGGGAGGTCGGGCTGGAACCGTCCGGGGGCCGGTGGCGGCCGGCCGTACAGGAGCCGCTGCGGGGCGCTGGGCGGTCCCTCCGCACCCACCAGCCCGGCCGGGTCGCGCGGGCGGTCACCGGCACGCTGAGCGCCCGGGAGCTCCAGGTGGCCGAGCTGATCACCGAGGGGCTGTCGAACCCGATGATCGCCGTCCGGCTGGACATCGCCAAGCGCACCGTGGACGCGCACGTCCGCAACATCCTCGCCAAGGGCGGCCTCGCCTCGCGCACCCAGGTGGCCGCCTGGGTGGCCGAAAACGACGGTCAGGCACCTCCATAGGCACATCGCCCGATGCGGGATACCGGTGACGGAGGTCATGATGGACGCGGCCAGTGGGGCACCGTGCGCTCCGGCGTTCCGCAGCAGTCAGACGGTGTTGAGGGAGGGGTCCCCTTCCGCCTGATGTATCGCCGGGGTGTTCTCCGTGTCGGGCGTGACCCACTGGCCGATCGCTTCCCGCGCCGGGCGCGGTCCCGGCGGGCCGCATTCCCCGGGCGGTCGCGTGCCGCCGGGCGGCCGCCTTCACCGCCCCCGGGATCTGGTAGGACAAGTGGGTGACCCACGCCAGCCCCTCACCAGACGACGGCGCCCTGCTGCCGCTCGACGCCGTACGTGAGCGGCCCGCGCCCGTTCCCGCCAAGCCGGCCAAGGGGGTGCCGGAGCCGGCCGCCGTGCTGCCGGTCGCGCGGGTGGCCGTGGACACCCCGCTGCCGCACCTGGACCGGCCGTTCGACTACATCGTCCCGGCCGCGGCGGACGCCGACGCGGTGCCGGGCGTCCGGGTCCGGGTCCGCTTCGCGGGGAAACTCGTCGACGGCTTCCTGCTGGAGCGGCTGGAGGCCAGCGAGCACGAGGGCAAGCTGGCCCGGCTGGAGAAGGTCGTCTCGCCCGAGCCGGTGCTGACCCCGGAGATCGTCGCGCTGGCCCGCGCCGTGGCCGACCGCTACGCCGGAACCCTGGCCGACGTCCTGCGCCTGGCCGTCCCGCCCCGCCACGCCAAGGTGGAGGCCGAGGCGGTCCCCCCGCCCCCGGACGCCGAGCCGCCGGACGGCCCCGAGCCGGCGCGGGAGGCCGGACCGGGCCCCTGGGCCGACTACCCGGACGGGGAGTCGTTCCTGGCGGCCCTCGCCGGGGGGCTCTCCCCGCGCTCGGTGTGGACCGCGCTGCCCGGGACGGGGGAGGGCGGGCCGCAGTGGGCCACGGCGGTCGCGGTGGCCGTCCGGGAGACCCTCCGCGGCGGCAGGGGCGCGCTCGTGGTGCTCCCCGACGGCAAGGACGTGACGCTGGCCGACGCGGCGCTGAGCGCCGCCCTGGAGCCCGGCGCGCACGTGGCGCTCACCGCCGACCTGGGGCCCGCCGAGCGCTACCGCCGGTGGCTGCGGGTGCTCCGGGGACAGGCGCGCGCCGTCGTCGGCACCCGGGGGGCGGCGTTCGCGCCGGTGCGGGACCTCGGGCTGGCGGTGGTCTGGGACGACGGCGACGACCTGCACGCCGAGCGGCTCGCGCCGTACCCGCACACCCGGGAGATCCTCGCGCTCCGGGCCCACCAGAGCCGTGCCGGCCTGCTCATCGGAGGCTATGCCCGTACGGCCGAGGCCACCCGGCTCGTCGCCACCGGCTGGGCCGGCACCATCGCCGCCACGCGCGAGACGGTCAGGACCAGGGCCCCGAGGGTCCGGCCGGCCGGGGAGGACTCCGAGCTGGCCAGGGACGAGGCGGCGAGGGCGGCCCGGCTGCCCAGCCTCGCCTGGCGCGCGCTGCGGACCGGGCTCACGGCCGGCCCGGTGCTGGTGCAGGTCCCCCGGCGGGGATACCTGCCCGCGCTGGCCTGCCAGAACTGCCGGGCCCCGGCCCGCTGCGGGCACTGCAGCGGGCCGCTCGCGCTGCGCGGCGGCCACGCCGCCCCCTACTGCCGCTGGTGCGGCCGGATCGCGGGGCAGTGGCGCTGCGCCGCCTGCGGCGGCGTCCGGGTGCGGGCGCAGGTGGTCGGCGCCCGCCGTACGGCCGAGGAGCTGGGGCGGGCCTTCCCCTCGGTCCAGGTCAGGACCTCGGGCAAGGACGGCGTGCTCGCCACGGTGGGCGCCGCCCGCGCACTGGTGGTGGCCACCCCGGGGGCCGAGCCGGTGGCCGAGGGCGGTTACGCGGCGGCCGTGCTGCTGGACGGCTGGGCGCTGCTGGGCCGGCCGGACCTGCGGGTCGCCGAGGAGACGCTCCGCCGCTGGATGAACGCCGCGGCGCTGCTGCGGCCCCGGGCCGAGCTGGTCGTGCTGGCCGACTCCTCGGTGCTCGCCGTGCAGGCGCTGCTGCGCTGGGATCCGGTCACCCACGCCGAACGGGAACTGGCCGACAGGACAGAACTAGGTTTCCCCCCGGCGGTAAGGATGGCCACGCTGACCGGCTCCCCCGCGGCGGTCAGGGAAATGCTCGGGGAGGTGGTCCTGCCGGAGGGGGCGCAGGTTCTCGGGCCCGTCCCGGTCGACTCGCCCAGGGGTGACCAGGTGCGGGAACGTGCCATGCTGCGGGTTCCGAGAGGGGCGGGACCGGCGCTGGCCGCCGCGTTGAAGGGGGCCGTCGGGGTCCGGTCGGCGCGCAAGGCTCCCGAGGTGGTCAGGGTATGCATTGACCCTCTCGATGTGATTTGAGTTGTTTCCCCGATTCGCGGTGCTGACAGTAAGCCGTTAATTTTCCCCTGTGTCGATCGAATGGGTAAATCAGGCCGTAGACGATCTACGTGCGTGGGGGCGCGCGTGCGGCCTGGACGTTGACGTGGACGAGGTGCGGCTGCTCTGCGACTACGCGAGCGATTATCTGGACGTGAACGAGCTGGGTGATTTCACCCCGGTCACTTTCGAGGAACTGCTGCTCAACATCTATCCGCGCAAGGTCATCGCCCCGCCGGAAAGTGCCCCCGAGACCGTTGCCGCCGCCCGCACCCTGGTCGACTTCCTGCTCGCGACCGAGGAGATCGGCGGCAAGATGGCCGCCCGCATGCGGGCCCTCCTGGACCGCATCGAGCCCGAGATGCCGATCGCGCTGGCCGACACCTCGAAGTTCGGCATGGCCAAGAGCCTGTTCAGCGCGATGGGCGCCGACTCGCTGGAGGAGGGCGACGTCTCGGTGTCGGCGGCGGAGGAGCCCGCCGCCGAGTTCTGCGACTGCCCGGGATGCTCCCCCCTGCCCCCGGCACGGCTGGCCCCCCGCGAGATGCTCGCCGAGAGCGCCCTGCGGGTGCCCCTGGTCACCGACGCCCGGCGGCTGGTCCAGTGGATGCTGGCCGGAGGCCGCACGCCGACGGTCAAGGGACGCCTGCGGGTCCGCGACGCGGCCGAGGCGACCGCCCAGCTCGCGGTGGCCGCCCCCGGCCTCCTGTGGGAGCTGGCGGTGCACACCGGCCTGGTCGAGGTCGAGGGCACCGCCATCTTCGACGGCGAGGACTTCGACCCGCTCGACACGTGGGCCGCGGTGGTGGAGTTCCTCGTGGAGAAGGAGACCGGCGGGGCCGTGACCGGCGACCTCTCCCTCGACGAGGAGCTCTACGGCCTGTGTGACATGCTCTACCGGCTGCAGGCGCCGGTGCCGATCCCCCTCGTCATGGAGTACCTCGAGGAGATCGGGCTGCTCGACGACGGGGAGGTCGACGTCGCCGAGGCCGTGCGCGGGCTGGCCTACTGCGGGATCGCCGAGCGGAGCGAGGAGACCCTGGAGCTGACCGCGCTGGCCGTCTGGGGCCTGCGGGAGCACTACACCGACCTGGGCATCGAGGCGCCCGAGGCGGCCGACCTGACCGCCGCCGACGCTCCCGAGCTCATCGAGGGGCTGCTGTCCGGGATGCCCACCGAGATGGCCGAGGCCGACATCGAGGGCTGGCTGCGGAGCAGGACCCCGCAGCAGGCCGCCACCGAGCTGCTGGGCGCCGCCTCCGGCGCGCCGTCGGTCGTCCGGGGCATCGCCGTCACGATCGTGGACCGGCTCGGCCCGGACGCCGAGCCCGCGGTCCGCCGCTTCCTCGACGAGACCGAGCTCCGCCCGCACGCCATCCACTGGCTCTCCACGCGGGGCCTGGCCGCCCCGGCGCTCTCCCAGGAGGAGGTGCTCTGGATGAGCGTGGACATGCTCGCCCTGGCCATCTCCGCCGCCGAGGACGACCCGGAGACGTTCGCCGAGAACATGGCCGCATCCGGCCCGCCGGCCCATGTGATCGAGGAGATGTGGCGGGTGGACCATCCTGAGGTCGTCGAGGTCCTTGAGCTGCTGGGCCGCTCCCTGAACGACCAGAACGTGGCCAAGGCCGCCCGCAAGGCCGCCTTCAAAGCACGGTCGCGGGCTATCGGTTAGCCGTACACCCGTGTGGCTCCAGTGCAGTAAGTTTCACGGGTGGCAAAGAGCGGGAACACCGGCAACGTCTTCGATCTCGGCGAACTGCGCAGGCTGGTCGACGAGCTGGGATCGGGGTCCCGTGAGGCACGCGCGGCCGTGCTCGACGCGACCTCTCCCGACGACAAGGACTGCGACTGCGCGGGCTGCGGCACCGAGGTGCTGAGCTTCCCGCCGGTCGTGCTCTCCGCCGACGACGAGCTCGCGGCCGCCGTGCTCCGCGTCCCCCTGGTGCTGGACGCCCAGCGGCTGGCGGCGTGGACCGGCACCCGCGAGGTGACCCCCGAGGGCCTGCTGCCCGACCCGTTCCTGCCCTGCGCCGAGCTCGGAGTGCCCAACCCCGCGCGGCTGCACCTGCTCTGGGTGGTCGCGGTCAACACCGGCATGGTCCGCATCTCCCGGGGCGTGGCGACGGCCGGCCCGCTGGCGCTCTCCGCCGAGCTGCCCTCCGCGGCGCTGCTGGGGTTCTGGGACGGCGTGGTCATGGACGTCCTGGACCGCGCGGACGACAGCCTGACCGGGTCCTCGGTGGTGGACGACCACCTCGCCGAGATGCTCGCCACGATGTACGCCGTGAGCGACGGCCTGTCTCCCGCCACCCTGGTCAAGGGCATCCTCCAGTCGCACGAGGTGGCCTGCGAGGCCCGTCCCGCCGAGATGCGGGCGCTGGCCGTCGCGCTCCCGGGCGAGCTGCAGGGCGCTCTCTCGCTGCTGGGCTACTGCGGGCTCATCGAGCTGTCCGGGGCGGGCTGGCCCCGGCTGACCCCGCTGGGCATGTGGGCGGTCCGCCAGGACCTGCTGCGCGAGGGCCACGACGCGCCCACCGGGGCCGAGGTCGCGGTCTTCGCCGACCTCGGCGCGGCCGAGCTGGTCGAGGCGATCATGAAGCGCTCCGCCGCCCCCAGCGCCGTCACCGTGTGGCTGGAGTCCCGCTCCCCGGAGGCCGCCGCCCGCGAGCTGGTCAAGATCGCCGCATCCGGTACGGCCGGCCAGCGCGGCACCGTGGGCACGATCCTGGAGGAGCTCGGCCCCGAGGCCGAGGTCCCGCTGCGGGAGGCCCTCAGCGAGCCCGCCATGTGGCGCTACGCCGCCTCCTGGCTGCACATCCGCGACCTGCCGGCACCCGCCCTGACGCCCGCCGACAGCACCTGGATCGCGGTCGACACGCTCGCCTCGCTGATCCACCTCGGCAACGCCCCCGAGGTGATGTGCGAGTTCGACATGCTCGAACCCGGTGAGGACCTGGTCCGCGTCGTCGAGGAGATGACCTCGGTCGACCATCCCGACACGATCGCCGTGCTGGACCTGCTGGGCGCCCACCACAGCGACGCGGCGGTGGGCAAGGCCGCGCGGAAGGCGGCCATGAAGGCACGTTCGCGCTGAGGCCCGTTCCGCAAGGGGATCGCCGGGGCCGGCCGGGGCGGGGAGCCCGGTGCCGCCGGCGCGGCGGCGTGGCCGCCGGACGGCAGGGGACCACGCCGGTGAGCCGTGTGCGAGCGGAAGATCCGAGGGACACTCCCCACGGCCCTTAGACTGTGGGAATCCCCGAAAAGTGTGAGGAGAGCCCTGTTGGCCATTCAGTCGATCCGCCTTTTCGGCGACCCTGTGCTGCGCACCCCCGCGGAGCCGGTGAAGGACTTCGACAAGGAGCTGCGCAAGCTCGTCAAGGACCTGACCGACACGATGATGGACGCCCCCGGGGCCGGCCTCGCCGCGCCGCAGATCGGGGTCGGGCTCCGGGTCTTCACCTACTACGTGGACGAGCAGCTCGGGCATCTGATCAATCCCAACCTCGACCTCTCCGAGGAGAAGGACGAGGAGGGCGAGGAGGGCTGCCTGTCCTTCCCCGGCCTGTCCTTCCCCACGCCCCGGGCGATCCGGGCCGTGGCGAAGGGCCTCAACATGCACGGCGAGCCCGTCACCCTTGAGGGCACCGACCTGATGGCCCGCTGCTTCCAGCACGAGACCGACCACCTGGACGGGGTGCTGTTCATCGACCGGATGGACCTCAAGCAGCGCAAGCTCGCCATGAAGGAGATCCGCGAGGCCGAGTGGAGCGGTCTGTCGGCCCCCGCGTTCAAGTTCTCCCCGCACGCCACCCACGGGAAGGCTCTGTAACAACCTTGCGCCTGGTCTTCGCCGGAACCCCGGACACCGCCCTGCCCTCGCTGCGGGCCCTGCTCGACTCGCCGCGCCATGACGTCGTCGCCGTCGTCACCCGGCCGGACGCCCAGTCGGGCCGGGGCCGCAAGGTCCACCCGAGCCCCGTCGCCGAGCTGGCGGAGGAGGCGGGCATCGAGGTCCTCAGGCCGCCGAAGGCGGGAGACCCCGACTTCCTGGAGCGGCTCCGGCGGATCGACCCGGACTGCTGCCCGGTGGTGGCCTACGGAGCCCTCCTGCCGCAGTCCGCCCTGGACATCCCGCGTCACGGCTGGGTCAACCTGCACTTCTCGCTGCTGCCCGCCTGGCGCGGCGCCGCCCCGGTGCAGCACGCCGTGCTGCACGGCGACCAGATCACCGGCGCGGCCACCTTCCGGATCGTCAGGGAGCTGGACGCCGGCCCGGTCTACGGTGTGGTCACCGAGGAGGTCCGGCCCGCCGACAGCAGCGGCGACCTGCTCGCCCGGCTCGCCGAGTCCGGCGCCGGACTGCTGGTGGCGACCCTGGACGGGATCGAGGACGGCAAGCTGGAGGCCGTGCCCCAGCCCGCCGAAGGAGTGAGCCTCGCACCGAAGATCGGCGTGGACGACGCCAGGGTCGACTGGTCCGCGCCCGCCATGCGGGTGGACCGCCTCATCCGCGCCTGCACGCCCGCGCCGGGCGCGTGGACGGAGTTCCGCGGCCAGCGGGTCAAGCTCGGCCCGGTACGGCCGGCGCCCGACGCTCCGGCCCTGGACCCCGGGCGGATCGCGGCGTCCAAGAACTCCGTCCTGGTCGGCACGGCCACCCACCCGGTCGAGCTGGGTGAGGTGCAGCCGCAGGGCAAGCGCCTGATGGGCGCGGGGGAGTGGGCCCGCGGTGTGCGGCCCGCAGACGAAGATCGGCTGGGCTAGGGATCATGAGTAATCGGGGGAACGGCGGAGACGCTCCGCGCGGTGGCGGGCGTGGGTCCGGAGGCCGTTCACGCGGCGGCCAGACGGGCGGCGCGCCCGGCGGCCGGGGCTCCGGCGGCGGCAGGAGCGGCGGCAAGGGCGGCCGTCCGCCCAAGCCGGTCCGCGACGAGGCCCGCAACGCCGCCTACGACCTGCTGCGCGCCGTGGACGAGCGGGACGCCTACGCCAACCTCCTGATGCCCGCGCTGCTGCGCGAGCGCCGCCTGTCCGGGCGGGACGCGGGCCTGGCCACCGAGCTGGCCTACGGCACGCTGCGCGGCCTCGGCACCTACGACGAGGTCATCGCCGCGTGCAGCGACCGGGCCCCCGAGGACCTGGACCCGCCGCTGCTCGACGCCATCCGCCTGGGCGTGCACCAGCTGCTCAAGACCCGGGTCCCCCCGCACGCCGCGGTGGGCACGACCGTCGACCTGGTACGGCTGCGGGTGGGCACCGGCGCGTCGAAATACGCCAACGCCGTGCTGCGCAAGGTCGCCGGCCGTTCCCTGGAGCAGTGGCTGCCGATCGTGGCCCCCGACGCTGGTGAGGACCCGGTCGGCTACCTGGCCGTGGCGCACAGCCATCCCCGGTGGATCGTCACCGCGATGCGCGACGCCGTGGGCGGCGACTTCGACGAGACCGCCGCCCTGCTGGCCGCCGACAACGAGCGGCCCCGTGTCACCCTGGTCGCCCGGCCCGGCCGCGCGTCGGTCGACGAGCTTCTCGCCTCCGGTGCCCAGCGGGCCGAATACTCCCCCTACGCGGCCTACCTGACCGAGGGCGACCCCGGTTCCATCCGCGCCGTGGCCGAGGCGCGCGCCGCCGTGCAGGACGAGGCCAGCCAGCTCGTCGCCCTGGCGCTGACCCGCGTCCCGGTGGCCGGTGGCGACACCCGCTGGCTCGACCTGTGCGCGGGCCCCGGCGGCAAGGCCGGGCTCCTGGACGCCATCGCCGTCCACGGCGGCGGAGCCGGCCTCCCGGACGGCGCGTCCGGCGGGTCTCCCGGCCCCGTCGGTTTCCCCGGAGGGGCCAACCTCCTGGCCGCCGAGCTCCAGTACCACCGCGCCCGCCTGGTCCGGCAGACCACCCGCGAGGCCGCGGTGATCACCGCCGACGGCACGGCCCCCGCCTGGCGTCCGGGGGTCTTCGACCGGGTCATGGTCGACGCCCCCTGCACCGGCCTGGGCGCCCTGCGCCGCCGCCCGGAGGCCCGATGGCGGCGCGATCCCCGCAGCCTCCCGGATCTGGGCAGGCTCCAGCGCGAGCTGCTCACCTCGGCCCTGGAGGCCGTCCGCCCCGGGGGAGTCGTCGCCTACGTCACCTGCTCGCCCCACCTGGCCGAGACCGCCACCGTGGTCGGCGACGTCCTACGCGGCCGTGACGACGTGGAGACGCTCGACGCCCGTGCCTACCTCCCGGAGGTGGCCGGCCTGGGCGAGGGCCCCCACGCCCAGTTCTGGCCCCACCGCCACGGCACCGACGGGATGTTCCTGGCACTGCTACGCCGGCGCTGACCCTCCCGGGCGGCGGGCGAAGAACAGCCTGAGGTCGCCGTCCCGGCCGTCGGAGGATCGCGCGATGTCCGCGACCGGGCCGCGGAGCAGGTCGACGACCGTGATCGAGAGGGAGGCGCCGGTCCGGCGCCTGAGCACGAAGGCGTCGTCGTCGTACCAGGAGACAAGATGGCCGACGGCCTGGTCGACCTGGGCGATCAGCGCGCCGGATCCGGCGTCGTGGACGCAGACGTCGGTGGTCCGCCCGGGACAGACCACCGCGTAACGGTTGCGGGAGGGGGAGTACCAATCGTCGAGCCCGCTCATGCGGCCGGGGGCCGCGGGACCCTCCACCGGCCTGCCCCGGAGGTCGAAACGGCCGACGGTCCGGAGGTCGGCCTCCCCGTCGGCGCCGTACGTCCCGTCCCCCGCGAAGTCGATCGCGAGTTCCGTGGCGACGCCGGTGCCGTCGCGGTTCCACTGGTAGTGGCTGCCGCCGGCGCGCGGGTCGCCGACGCGCACGAACCCGGTGGTGCCGTCGCGGGGTGAGTGCACGACGAACCCGACCGACACCTTGTCGTCCCCGTCCTCGTCCTCGTCCGCCCTCTCCCACACGGTGAGGAGCAGGTCGCCTCCCGGAGACCAGACGGGGTCCCCCAGCCAGCGCGGATGCTCGAAGCCGGGCAGCTTCCCGACCTTTCCGGTGGTCCGGTCGAGCACGTAGGCGTAGTCCCGGCCCTTGATGTAGTCCGGGCTGACCCCGGCCGCCCAGCGGCCGCCGGGGGAGAACGCGGTGAACGGGTGCCGCGCAGGCGCGGGCCGTCCCGTCCCGGGATCGATCAGGACGGTCGTGTTCCCGTTCCGGTATCCGGCCAGGACCGCCGAGGGGCCGGTGGGGACGGCCATGGCCTCCGCGGTGGCCGGGAGCGGCACCGGAAGGGAGGGCGGGGGCGCGGCGACCTCCTCGCCCGGCCCCCGCGACGCCGTCGTGACGGGCAGCAGGCTCGCGACCTTCCGGGCCAGGGCGGGCAGCTCCGCCACGACGGGCAGGTACGCCGACCGCACATCGATGATCGTCCGGCCGGACAGGAAGATCAGTATCTCCGAGCGCGGGCCGGCGGAGAAGGCCGCGTCCGCGACGTCGGGGACCGTGATCCCGCCGCCGGCCTCCCGTATCCTCGCGAACAGAAGAGCGGCGGAGGCCCGGTCCGGCGCCTGCCACCGGACGCGGAGGGTGAGACGGTGCCCCTCGGCACTCGTCGCCTGGCACGTCACCGGATTCCACAGACGCGTCAGCCTGCTCGCCGGGCGCAGCCGCCGCAGCACCTCACAGGCATCGGGCCACCGTGTCCTGTCCGCCCCGGGCGGGGTCTCCCCCCACGGGTCCGGAGAGGCCGAGCGGAAGGCGGTGACCCGGAACCGGGGGGCACGCGACGGCGGCGCGATCTGCTGCACGGTGAAGACCCGGTTCCCGGCCCTCGCGAAGGGCAGGCCGAAATCGGGGAGCCTGAACTCCCTGGTGGTCCCCGTGGCCGGGTCGACGGCGTGCACGCGGGCCGGGGCGCCGTCCCGCACGGGCCTGGGGACGGCGAAGTAGATCCCGCCGCTCGTCCAGCCACTCTGGTAGGGGGCCTCCGGCTGGCCCAGCGCCCGGGGCGTGGGCAGGGCGCGGCGCCAGAGCGGAGTGAGGCCGGGCAGGGAGACGGCCTCCAGCACCCCTCCGCTCCCGGTCTCGTGTGACAGCAGCATGCGCCCGCCGGCGCGCTGCGCCGTACAGCCGTTCCAGCAGCCGTCGAGGCGGGTGAGGAGCCTGCCGTCCCGGTCGTCGAAGACGGACAGGGCGTTGCGGTGGTGGACCGTGACCGTTCCCTGATCGAGGGTGAGGCGGGTGGCGGTCGCGGTGATCGGCGTGCTCCACCGGCGGGTCCCGGTCACGGTGTCCAGGGCGAGGAGGTGGGATCGGCGGCCGCACCGGTAGAGCACCACGGCACCGCGCCCGTCGGAGGCCGACTCCTCGATGGCGCGGCCGGCGTCCGCGCAGCGCAGCGGCACCGTCCACAGGTCGGCGCCGGTGCCGGCGGCCGTCCCCACCAGCGTGAACGGCGCGCGTCGGGTGACGACCACGCCGGTCGGGGCGGCGCCGCCGTACGGCGCGCGCCAGATGCCCGCGGCGGCGAGCCCGGTCCTGCGCCACAGCACCCGGCCGGTCCTGGCGGACAGCCCGATGACGCTGTGCGTGGGCTCGGTCCGGTCCGGCCGCGCCATGTCGACGACCAGCGCCGGCAGGGGGGCCGCCCAGCCGGAGATCCAGCCGCCGGTGGTCCGGTGGCTCCAGCGTTCGGCCCCGGTCGCGGCGTCGCGGGCCGTCAGCAGGTCACCGGTCCGCATCACGACCGCGTCGCCGACCAGAGCCTGGCCGGAGCCCTGCGGGGCCTCGGGCAGCTCCACCCGCCAGTCTTCGGCGAAGCCGGTGATCCGGGGGACGGAGGGACGCGAGGAGGGCCAGGGGGCGACGGCGACGAGCAGCAGGAGCGCGGCGCCCCAGCGGGCGGCCCGGCCGGCTGTCAGCATGTCTTCTCCCCGGTGACGCGCCGGTAGTCGTTGGAGAACGGGGGAGGGGAGTAGTACTCCCGGTATCTCCTCGCCTCGCCGGTCAGCCGGAACTCCTCTCCGGCCGGATCCCTGACGTAGACGTGCCGGACCTCGGGCGAGTCGCCGTAGAGGTAGTCCACCTGGACGTCCCACAGGTAGTACCGCTTCGCGGCGGTGGCGGAGATCTCGACGGTGGCCCTCTCCCCTTCCACCAGGTCGAGGTTCTTCTTCAGGAAGCCCCCCTTGCGTCCCTTGCCGGGGCGCAGGTCGTCGAGGTTGGCGGCGACCTCGTAGACGGGCGCGTCTCCCTGCGCGGGGAAGAACATGCAGGCGCCGTTCCAGGAGGGGGCGGTCTGGAGGATGCGCGGGCGGACGTCGAGGATCCGGATCGTCTCGCGCCGGGTGCTTCTCAGCACGACGGTGACGGTCATGCCGTGCGTCCGGGCGGCCTTCTCCCGCCGGAGCAGGTCGAGGACGTCCTTGTCCCGGCTGCCGGGCGGCAGCAGGGTCCGTCCCGGGCCGAGGGGGAGCGGCCGCCGGAACGCCACGGTCTCTCCGACCCTGACCTCCTCCGCGTAGGCCGTCGTGATGAGGTGCGGCTGTCCCCTGAGGTCGGCCCACCGGTCGAGCAGCCAGGGCCAGGCGCCGAGGATCACCGTGCTCACCAGCGTCGCCAGCGCCCCGGCCACGGCCGTCACGATCCACCTGCGTGCCCGGATGATCCTTCCCGGCTCCGCCCCGCCGTCGCTCTCCTGCGTCGGCGGCGGAGCCGTCCCGGTCGTCATCGGCCGCCTCCCCAGGGTCCTGTGCGCAGGTTCTCCGCCACCGCCGTCACCGACCGCCTGGTCAGGGCCGGGTCTCCGAGCGCCTCGACGGTCACGAGGATCGGCCCGGCCCGGATCAGCGCCGCGTCGGTGAGGGTGTCGTCGAGGAAGAGCGCCTCGTCGGCGACGGACGCGATCCATCCGGAGGGCTCCCTCAGCCCCTTGTTCCCCGTCGCCTCTCTGGCCTCTCCGACGGACGGGTGCACCCAGAGGATCGACACCTTCACCACGGGGCCCGGTCCGGAGGACGCCGGCCTGAGCTCGCACGTGACGGAGCCCGGCAGGGAGAGCTCGGCGGGGGCCGGACGCCCGGCGCGGATCCCCGGTCCGCCGGGGAGCAGCGCGCACGCGTCCGGCCACGCCGACACCGGGACGCCGCCGCGGGCCGCCCAGCTCGGATCGCCGGGACCGGGCAGGAGCCGGAAGGCCGTCAGGACGGGCTTCTCGCCGGCCCCGGAGAGGGCGTAGAAGAGGCTCCCGTACCGGTCCACCACCACGGTTGCGCCGTCGTCGTCCGTCATCGGGTCGGCCGTGGTGAGGACGGTCCGGCCGGTCGCGGGGTCCAGGAGGTCCAGGACCAGGTGTTCCAGGGGAGGGGGGAGCCTGTGCTCCATGTAGAGCCGGTCGCCCGCGGTCTGGAGCCCGTAGCCGGAGGAGCCCTCGAACGTGCGCGTCCAGACGTGCCGTCCTGTCCTGCGGTCGGTCATCTCGACCACGGTCGCCGTGTCGTCCTCCGTGTCGTCGCCGCCGCCTCGGGCGACCACCACCGCGTCGCCCAGGACCTTCAGGTGGCAGCGGCCCTCGCAGATGTCGGCCGCCGCGTAGTCGTAGAGGACCGTGCCCTCGGCGGAGACGAGCGTGAGGGAGTGGGGGGTCTGCAGGGCCGTGACACCATCCCGGAGGGAGAGGTCCGTCACGTCCCGGTCGGTGACCGGCCAGTCCCAGCGGAGCTCGCCGTCGCCGGAGGCCAGTCCCAGCAGGTGGGTACGGCCGCCGCAGCGCATGAGCATGACGGCGACCTGGTCGTCCGCCGCCTCGTGGACGTCCGGGTCGTCGTCGGACTCCTCCGGGACGGGCAGGGCCTTGCACTCCCCGGGCAGCGCCGTCTCCCAGGCGACGCCGCCGTCGGCCAGGTCGAGCGCCCTGATGCTCCGGAGGGCGGGGAGGCTGACGAGGGCGTGCCGGGCCGTCATCCCGATGAGGGAGAAGTAGGGGCGCCAGGGACCGTCCGAGGGGAATCCGGAGACCGCCGTCCAGAGGGAGACGCCGCTGCGCGCGTCCAGAACGGTGAGGAGGGAGTAGGTCTCCTCCTGGCTCTCGACCCGCTTCTCGGAGAGCACGAAGCGGCCGCCCGCCCATATGAGGCCGGGATCCTCGAGGGAGGAGACCCAGCGCGTGGCCCCGGTGCGCGCGTCCAGGCCCAGGAGCCGCCGCTCCTGCTCGACGAGGGCGACGTCCCCGGTCAGGAGCAGGCCGGTCTCGGGGTCGACGGGCGTCTGCCAGACCTTGACGGACCTGCCCTGGGCCTCCAGCGAGGCCGCGGAGGGGACGGGCACGTGGAAGGACGGCGGTGAGAGCGGCCGGGCACCGCCCAGCACGGCGAGGAGCGACGCGAGGACGATCGCCCGCCAGGCGATCGCGGACCGGCGGGACGCGCGAGAGGCCATGGACACATCCTGTGCGCAGAGTGGTTAGCCCCGTTGTAACAAGGAGACACAGCCCGGGTACGCCCTGTTGCCTCTCCGTTGGATAACGATCCCGCGCCGGTCGATCCGCCCGGCTGTCCGGCAGGGGGAGCGACCGTCGACGAGACGTGGGACCACTCCGGTTCGACGCCCGGCTGGGGGAGTGCGGTGGTCAGATCGGGCTCCGTCCCGCCGGTGGGTCCGCGCCGGGCGGGGCTGTCTCGTCCGGGGCGGCCCGGGGTGGGGTGGCCCGGGGCGGCCCGTCGATGACGGGCGGCCGGGGGCCGCGCAATAGACTCGGCCGCATCATGGCCGTACAGATCTCGCCCAGCATCCTGTCCGCCGACTTCGCCCGCCTCGCCGAGGCGGCCGCGGCGGTCCCCAACGCCGACTGGCTGCATGTGGATGTCATGGACAACCACTTCGTGCCCAACCTGACACTCGGTCTGCCGGTCGTCGAGTCCCTGCTCAGGGCCACCTCGACGCCGCTCGACTGCCATCTCATGATCGAGGACCCGGACCGCTGGGCCCCGGCGTACGCCGAGGCCGGGGCGGGCAGCGTGACCATCCACGCCGAGGCCTCCAAGGCCCCGGTCCGCACCCTGCGCCAGATCCGCGCCGCAGGAGCCCGCTCCGGCTTCGCGCTGAACCCGGCCACCCCGGTCGAGCCGTACGAAGACCTGCTGGGCGAGATCGACATGCTGCTGCTGATGACCGTCGAGCCCGGGTTCGGCGGGCAGAAGTTCCTCGACGTGGTGCTGCCCAAGATCCGCCGGGCCCGCGCCCTGATCGACAAGCACGGGGGCCAGGTCTGGCTCCAGGTGGACGGCGGTGTGTCGGACCAGACCATCGAGCGCTGCGCCGAAGCCGGTGCCGACGTGTTCGTGGCGGGCAACGCCGTCTACGGTGCCGAAGACCCGGCCCGCGCGGTGGACGCCCTGCGGGCCCGCGCAGAGAAGGCCTGAGCCCCGCCCGGACCTCCCGCCGCGGCCGTACCCCGCCCGGGGTGCGGCCGCGCTCAAGTGAACGCGCCGCGAGACCGGGGCGACAGTACCCCGGATCCGCCACGGCGCCGTCCCGGTGATGTCATGGTTGTGGCAGGAGTCACTCCGGCCGGATGGGGTAAGCACTCACTTGCAAGGGAGGTGGTCCATGGATCACGGACTGTTCGGGCCGGGCTCGGTGACCTGGCGGGTGATGGGAGAGCCGATCCTGCTGGTCGGGGGGTTCAGGGCACTGCTGATGCAGGGGCTGCACCCCCGGGCCATGCGCGGGGTGGCGCAGAACTCCGCGCTCATGGACCCGTCCGAGGCGTGGTCCCGGTTCCTGCGCACCACCGAGTTCGTCCGCGTGCGCACCTACGGCACGAGCGCCGAGGTCGCCGAGGCGGGCGCCCGGGTCAGGAAGATCCACTCCCGGCTCACCGCGCTCGACCCCGACACCGGTGAGCGGTTCCGTCTCGACGACCCCGGCGCGCTGCTGTGGGTCCACGTCGGCGAGGTCGACTCCTACCTGTCGGTCGCCCGCCGGGCGGGGGTGCGCCTGAGCGACGAGGACGCCGACCGGTTCGTGGACGAGTGGCGCCGCGCCGCGGAGGTCGTCGGCCTCCGCCCGGACGACGTGCCCGGCTCGGTCGGCGAGATGCGCGACTACGTCCAGGGCGCCCGTCCCGGCCTCTACTTCGCCCCCGAGGTGCCCCACCCGCTGCGCCAGTCGTTCAGCCAGTCCCTGGGCGCGCCGCTCCCCACCTATCTCCTCCCGCTCAAGCCGGTCATCCCGATGCTCACCGTGCTGGCCTTCGCGACCCTGCCGCGCTGGGCCCGGAGGCTGTACGGCCTGCCCGCCACGCCGCTCGGCGACCTGTGGGCGACGGCCACGTTGAAGGGCCTGCACGCCGGGATCGGGCTGGTGCCCGCCCCGGTCAGATACGCCCCGGACGCCCGCAGGGCGCGGCGGGTGACGGCCGAGCGGGCCGCGTAGCCGGGCAGGCGGCCTGCTTCCCCTGACGGCCGCCTCCTCCGGTCGCGCGGAGGACGGCCCGGCCGCCGCCCGGTCCGGCCGGTGCCGGCGGGAGGGGTGCTCCGGGCTGTTCCCGTTGCCCGGAGAGGGCTGCCTGAACAGGGTGGAGAGGGCTGCCTGAACAGGCCGGAGAGGGCTGCCTGAACAGGGGGCGGGGCGCTGGGCCGGGGGCTTCGGGCACTACTGACGTGCCCGCCCGCCACTGAATGCTCCCGAACGGGAATCCTTCCGGCCCGTTCGGTGCTGTTCGTGGCGGTGAGCGTCGCCCGCCCGCCGAGGCGGTGTTGACCAAGCGCTCGCTTGGTCAACATAATATAGGGGTGTTCAGGCCCTTTGTCGGGCATGGCACACTGAGGTACGGGGAGCGAGTCCGACAGGACGAGCGACCCGAAAGGCAAGCAGCGTGCTCCGGGGTCGGTGAAAATCCGAACCGGCGGTTACAGTCCGCGACCCGGTCGAAGCCATCGACCGGTTGACCCGGTGAAATTCCGGGACCGACGGTTAAAGTCCGGATGGGAGGAAGCGCGCGAGCGGAGAGTGCCCCCAGGCACCCTCCGCTGACTGGGTGCATGCACCTGTTATCCCCCGGGGCCCGCCGTGGCAGAGCAAGCTACTGGCGAGTAGGAGACCCGGGTGACTGATCAGGCGCACATGCGCCGGGCGATCGAGCTCGCCGCGCGCGGACGCGGCACCACCAGCCCCAACCCCGTCGTCGGATGCGTCGTCCTCGACGCCGCCGGACAGGTCGTGGGGGAGGGCTTCCACGCCTACGCCGGTGGCCCGCACGCCGAGGTGGTCGCGCTGCGCGCCGCCGGAGAGCGCGCCAGGGGCGGCACCGCCTACGTCACCCTCGAACCCTGCGACCACACCGGCCGCACCGGGCCCTGCGCGCTCGCCCTGCTGGAGGCCGGGATCGCCCGCGTCGTCGTCGCGGTGCGCGACCCCAACCCCGCGGCCGCCGGCGGCGCCGACCGGCTCACCCGGCACGGCGTCGCCGTCACGACCGGCGTGCTCGCAGAGGAGGCCGGGCGCGGCAACGCCGAGTGGCTGACCTCCGTCCGGCTCGGCCGGCCGCACGTCACCTGGAAGTACGCCGCCACGCTGGACGGCCGTTCGGCCGCCGCGGACGGCACCAGCCAGTGGATCACCTCGCCGGAGTCCCGCGCCGACGTGCACCGCCTGCGCGGCGAGGCCGACGCGATCATCGCGGGCATCGGCACCGTCCTCGCCGACGACGCCCGCCTCACCGTCCGCCGCCCGGCCGCGGACGGCGCCCCCGCCGGCGTGGACTCCGGCCTCCCGGACGGGGCCGCCACCGCCCGCCCGCTGGCGCAGGGCGCTCCCGCCACGAGGCCGCCGCTCCGCGTGGTCGTCGACAGCGACGCCCGCACCCCGCTCACCGCCCGCGTCCTGGACGGCCGGGCGCCCACGCTGGTCGCGGTCGCCGACGACGCCGACGCCGACGCGCTCGCGGCCGGGGCCGAGGTGGTACGGCTGGCGCGGCGGCGGCCGTACGGGCTCGACCTGGCGGGGCTCCTGGCCGAGCTGCACCGCCGCCAGATCGTCGGTGTGCTGCTGGAAGGCGGGCCCACCCTCGCGGGCTCCTTCCTGAAGGAGGGCCTGATCGACCGGGTCGTCGGTTACCTCGCCCCGGCGCTGCTGGGGGAGGGGGCCGCCGCGCTCGGCCCGGCGGGCGCCGCCACGATCGCCGAGACCCACCGCCTGGAGTTCGAGGATGTCACCCCCATCGGGCCGGACCTGCGTCTGACCGCCCGGCCGGTACCCCTGAAGGAGCTGTGAATGTTCACCGGAATCGTTGAGGAACTGGGCGAGATCGCCGCGATCGAGCCCCTGCGGGACGCGGCCCGGATGTCGATCCGGGGCAAGGTCGTCACCGCCGACGCCGGGCACGGCGACTCCATCGCCGTCAACGGCGTCTGCCTGACCGTGGTGGAGGTGGACGGGGAGGTGTTCACCGCCGACGTGATGAAGGAGACCCTTGACCGCAGCTGCCTCGGGGCGCTGCGGCCCGGCTCCCGGGCCAACCTGGAGCGCGCGGTCCGCGCCGACCAGCGGCTGGGCGGCCACATCGTGCAGGGCCACGTGGACGGGACGGGCGTGCTGCTGTCGCGCGAGCCCGACGAGCACTGGGAGGTCGTCCGGTTCTCCCTCCCGGCCGAGCTGAACCGCTACGTGGTCGAGAAGGGCTCGATCGCGGTGGACGGCGTCAGCCTGACCGTGGTCGGCGTGGACGGCAGCGGGTTCGCCGTCAGCCTGATCCCGACCACCCTGCAGCTCACCACCCTCGGCGCCAAGCAGCCGGGTGACCCGGTGAACCTCGAGGTGGACGTGATCGCCAAGCACGTGGAGAAGCTCGTCGGCGCGTACGGCCTCGGGGGCAGGTCGTGAACTGGGCCGAGGCGGGATTCGAGGTCTTCGGCACGAAGGTCCTCTGGACGGACCTGGTCGGAAACGTGGCCGCCCTGGCCACCGTTCTGCTGGCCATCCGCAAGTCGATCTGGACCTGGCCGGTCCAGCTCACCGCCTCGGTGCTGCTGCTCATCGCCTCGGTCAACGCACACATCACGGGCAACGCGCTCAAGCAGATCATGTTCGGTGCCTTGGCCGTCTACGGCTGGTGGCGCTGGACGCGCGGCACCCAGGACGGCCGGGGGCTGGCCGTACGCCCCGCGACCACCCTCGAACGGCTGGCGCTGGTCGGGGTCATGCTCCTGGGCACGCTCGCGGTCGGTGTGATCTTCTTCGTCACCAAGCTCTCCTGGGGCGCTTTCGTCCCGCCGCCCGAGGGATATCTCCTGGTGCTCGCCGACTCCTACATCTTCGTCGGCAGCGCGGTCGCCACCTGGGCCCAGGGCCAGGCGCTGGTCGACTTCTGGCTGATCTGGATCGCGGTGGACCTGGTCGGCGTGCCGCTGGCCTTCAGCTCGGGACTGGTCGTCTCCGGGGCGGTGTACGGAGTGTTCTTCGTGCTCGTCCTGGTCGGATTCTTCAACTGGCTAAAGGAGTACCGGTCGAGGACCGTACTCGTTCCCAAGGAGGCGGTGTGATCAAGCTGGACCCGATCGAGAGGGCGATCGCCGACATTCGCGAAGGCAAGCCCGTGGTGGTCGTCGACGACGAGAACCGCGAGAACGAAGGGGACATCATCTTCGCCGCGGCGAAGGCCACGCCGGCGCTGCTGGCCTTCACCATCCGGCACACCAGCGGCGTGATCTGCGTGTCGATGCGCGGCGAGGACCTCGACCGGCTCGGCCTGCCGCTGATGGTCAACGACAACCGGGAACGCCTCCGCACCGCCTACACGATCAGCGTGGACGCCCGCGACGGGGTGAGCACCGGCATCTCCGCCTCGGACCGGGCCAAGACCATCCGCACCCTGTGCGACTCGGCCACCGAGCCGTTCGAGCTGGTACGGCCCGGCCACGTGTTCCCGCTCCGCTACCGCGAGGGCGGCGTGCTGGTCCGGCGCGGCCACACCGAGGCGGCCGTCGACCTGGCCAGGCTCGCCGGGCTGAGCCAGGCGGGCGCGCTCGCCGAGGTCGTCAACGACGACGGGACCATGAAGAGACTGCCGGAGCTGCGCGAGTTCTGCGACGAGCACGACCTGGCGCTGGTCTCGATCGAGCAGCTCGTGGAGTTCAGGCGGCGCAGCGAGCGGATGGTGACCCGGGTCGCCGAGACGCGCCTGCCGAACAGGCACGGCATGTGGCGCGCGTACGGCTACGCGAGCGCGCTGGACGGCGGCGAGCACATGGCCCTGGTCTACGGCGACATCGAGGACGGCGAGAACATCCTGGTCCGCGCGCACTCCGAGTGCCTGACCGGGGACGTGCTCGGGTCGCTGCGGTGCGACTGCGGAGTGCAGCTCGACCACGCGATGTCCGAGATCGCCGCCGAGGGCCGGGGCGTGGTCGTCTACCTGCGCGGGCACGAGGGGCGCGGGATCGGCCTGCTGGCCAAGCTCAAGGCCTACAGCCTGCAGGACGACGGCCGGGACACCGTGGACGCGAACCTGGAGCTCGGGCTGCCGGTGGACGCCCGGGAGTTCTCCAACGCCGGGCAGATCCTCGCCGACCTGGGCGTCAAGTCGGTCCGGCTGCTGACCAACAACCCGGCCAAGCTACGGGGTATGGACGGGTACGGCATCAAGGTGCTCGGCCGCGAGCCGATGCCGGTGGCGATGAACCCCTACAACGAGAAATACCTGACGGCCAAGCGCGAGCGCCTCGGCCACGACATCCAGGAGGAGAAGGCATGATCAGGCGGGACGCGCCCGCGGGGGCGCACTCAGGGCCGCTGGGCGGGGGGCCCGCATGAGCGGCGCCGGACGCCCGAGGATCTCGGCCGTCGACGCCGGCGGGCTGACCGTCGGCGTCGTGGCCGCCCGCTGGCACGAGAAGATCACCGACCAGCTCGTGGCCCGGGCCGTACAGGCCGGCGAGGACAGCGGCGCCACCGTGACCGTGGTCCGCGTGGCCGGGACCCTGGAGATCCCGGTCGTGGCCCAGGCCCTGGCCCGGCGGTACGACGCGGTCGTCGCCCTGGGGGCGGTGATCCGGGGCGGGACCGCCCACTTCGAATACGTCTGCGACTCGGTGACCTCCGGCCTGACGCGGGTCGCCCTCGACGAGGAGACCCCGGTCGGCAACGGCGTGCTGACGTGCGACTCCCTCGACCAGGCCGTCGACCGCTCCGGTCTGCCGGGCAGCCACGAGGACAAGGGGTACGAGGCGACCGTGGCGGCCCTGGAGACCGCCCTGCTCCTGAGAGACCTGCGGAAATAGGCGGGAGCGCGCCCGCGGCGGGCCGGAGGCCTCCTGCCCCGCCGGCCGCGTCGCGCGACGCCCGCCCCGCTCCGCGGCGGGCGCGGGCGGCGAAGGAAAAGGGAGGATCCGCGGACCCTCCGTGCGGAGTCATGGCCGGCGGGGCCGTGCGGTAAATTTCATTCGGCACTGTGTCGGCAGTCACACCGGTTATGACCGGCGGTTTTCCCGAAGGATTGTGATCTTCAAGTGAGCCCCGAGAGCGTCCCTCCGCCTGAGCTTCCCGTGGTGTGGCGGCCGAAGATGGGACGGATCGTGGCGTACGGCTTCGCCGCGGCGATCATGCTGGGGGCGCTGCTGATGGCGATCTTCCTGCCGCCGCCGTTCACCGTGGTCGACAAGGTCGCCATGGTCGTGCTCGGCGGGCTGATCGCCGGAGTGCTGCACCTGCTGGGGCGCTGCCGGGTCGAGGCCGACGAGCGGGGGATCACCGTGGTCAACCCGCTGCGGGTGCACCGCTACGAGTGGCCGGAGGTGCTGGGGGTCACCCTGACCCAGAGCGAGCCCTGGGCGAAGATCGACTTCACCGACGGGGCGACGATCGGGGCCATGGGACTGCAGGGGTCGGAGAAGGACCGGACCGTGCGGCAGGTGGGCGAGCTCGCCGCACTCATCCGGGAGCGCGGCGAGGCCGAGGAGACCCGCTAGCCCCTCCTCCGGCGGGCCGCCGGACCCCGCGGGCACGACCGTGCCCCCCACCCGGAACGGGCAGGGGGCCGGCCCATGCGACGTGATCTCAGTCGATCGGTAGGTTCCGTTCTCGCCGCTCCGGCTGTGGTCCTCCTGGTCATGGGCGTCCCGGCTGCCGTCTCCCCGGCTGCCGGCCCTCCGGCCGACGATCTTCACTCCACCGCCGCGGAGACCTTCCGTGAGGCAGCCGTGTCACCGCCGCCGGCCGTCCCGGGCTCCGGAGCCCGGTGGCGTCCCGCGATGTCGGGAGTGCGATGACCCCTCCAGGCTGCCAGGGGGCCGGATAGCAAAACGCTGCGGTGTTCCTAACGAATCGTTAAGACGGGGCCGGACCGAGTTCGAGGGTGATCTCGGCCCCTCCCGACGGGGCCGGACCGGCCCGCAGCCGGCCGCCGGAGCCCTCCGCCGTACGGCGTGCGATGTCGAGCCCCAGACCGGTGGAGGACCTGCCGCTCATCCCGCGGTCGACCGAGGCCGGATAGGGAACCCGGGGCCCTCATCGGTGATCACCAGCAGGGCGCCGCCGCCCGGCCGGGGCGCCAGCTCGACGGTGAAGGGCGTGCCATCGGGCGTGTTGGCGAACACGTTCTCCAGCAGCAGGTCGGCACAGGCGGCCAGGTCCTGCGCGCTGACCCCGACGGGGAGCGGGATGCCGGGCAGGCGGAGCCCCACCGGCCGGTCCTGGTCCTCGGCGAGCGCCGACCAGAAGGTGACCCGATCGGTGATCACCTCGGTGGCGTCGCAGCGCGCCACGCCGTCGCGGCCGAACCGCCGGGCCTCCCGGATCACCTGGGTGACCATGCGTTCGAGGGTGTCGACGGCCTCTCCCACCCGCGCGGCCTCGTCCTTGTCCCGCAGGGTCTCGGCCTCCAGCCGCAGCGCCGTGACGGGGGTGCGGAGCTGGTGGGAGAGATCGGCGACCGCCTCGCGCTCGCGGGTGAGCAGCTCGCGGATGCGCGTGGCCAGATGGTTGAGGGCGGCGCCGACGTCACGGATCTCCGGCGGGCCCGCCGGCTCCACTCTCGCGTCCAGGTCTCCGCGGGCCAGCTGGCGGGAGAGGCCGGCGACCTGCCTGACCGGCTGGATCAGGGAGCGGGCGAGCCGGTCGGCGACGACGATCCCGACGGCGAGCAGCGCCAGCCCGATCAGGCCCAGCACGGACCATGCCCGCCCGACCCCCTCCCGGAGCCGCTCGGTGCCGACGAACGTACGGATGACCGAGGTGCCGCCGGCCCCGCCCTGGACGGCCACCAGGATCTCCCGGCCGGCCGGGGTCTCCATGGTGATGCTGCGCCCGCGCGAGGCCAGCTCGACCGCGGGATCCCAGGAGGCCGGGGCGCCGAGCGACGTGCGATCCGGCAGGAAGACCGTGATCGGGGTGTCGGCGGATCCGTTGACCTGCCGCAGGGTGGCGTCGAGGCTGTCGCGGTCGCCCAGGGCCACCACGGCGGCCAGCGACTGCGCCTTGGCGGTGGCGCCGGCCGTGGCCCGCTCGGCGGCGACCGTGCTGACCAGCATGGCCAGCGGCACGAGGAACGCCACGAGGACCAGCGAGGTGGTCGCCACCGCGAGCAGGGCCAGGCGCCGTCTCATCGTCCGGCCTCATGGACCCGGATCGACGAGTTTGACGCCGACGCCGTGGACGGTCTGCAGGTAGTGCGGCCGCTGGGCGCTCTCGCCGAGCTTGCGGCGCAGCCAGGACAGGTGCACGTCGACGGTCTTGTCCGCACCGCCGTACGCCATCCGCCACACCTCGGTGAGCAGCTCCCGCTTGGAGACGACCTGGCCGGGGCGGACCGCGAGATAGTGCAGCAGGTCGAACTCCTTGGGCGTCAGGCCCAGGGGAGTGCCGTCGAGCGTGGCCTCGCGCGCCGCCGGCTCGATGTGGAGGCCGCCGACCACCACGGGCGCCGTCCCTTCGTCGGCGTCCCGGCCGCGGCGCAGCACGGCCCGGATCCGGGCGTCCAGGTGGGCCGCGCTGAACGGCTTGACGACGTAGTCGTCGGCCCCGGCGTCCAGCGCCCGGACGATCTCCGGCTCGTCGTCGCGCGCGGTCGCCACGATGACCGGGACGGCGCTGACGGCCCGCAGCATGCGCAGCACCTCGCAGCCGTCGAGGTCGGGCAGGCCCAGATCGAGCACGACCAGGTCGGGCCGGTCCGCCACCGCCCGCGTCAGCCCCGGCATGCCCGCGGAAGCGGACGCGACGGCATGCCCGCGTTCGGTGAGCGCGCGGGTCAGCGCGGATCTGACCTGGGCGTCGTCCTCGACGAGGAGCAACTGTGCCACGTCTTCACGCTAACCTTTCCCTAATCGGCCGGCTGCGTTAACCACGTCGTGAGGCCTGCTTGGCGGGGTGTTAGCAGGGCTGATGAGACGTTTGTTCAGTGAACAGGCACACCCTGCTCGGGCTGGGCGGGTGGCTTGCCGCGGCCACCCTCACCACGGTCGCCAGCACCTGGGCGGTGTCGCTGATCGGTGTCCACATCACCGGCCAGGACGTCCGGCCCATGACGCTGAGCGAGGTCGAGCGCACCCTGGTCAGCGCGACCGGCAGCCCCGCGCTCGCCCAGCCCGCCCGTCCCGCCTCGCCCTGGCCCGGAGCGGCGACCAGGGAGTTCTCCTACGGTGAGGGGTCCGTCGTCACCGCCTGCGACGCCGATCGGGCCGTCCTGCTGTCCTGGAGCCCGGCCCAGGGGTACGGCGTCGGCAGGGTCGAGCGGGGGCCCGCGCCGGCCGTCTCGGTCCAGTTCGCGTCCGGCGGCGACCGGACGACGGTCCGCGTCACCTGCCTGGCGGGGGCACCCGCCGCGACGACCCGCTCCACCTCTTCCAGCACTTCCGAGTGAGACCTTCCCGCCCGGCCTCAGGTCTCCTCGGCGAACCGTTCGGTCTTGTCGGTGTCGCCCGCGACCAGCAGGGTGTCGCCGCCGTCGATGACCGTCTCGGAGGTGGCGTAGGTGAACCTGCCGCCGGATTTCTTGATCCCGACCACGGTTACCCCGTACTTCTTGCGGATGCCCAGCTCGCCCAGCGTCCTGCCCGCGGCCCAGCGGGGGGCTTTGGTCTTGACCAGCGCGTAATCCTCGTCGACCTCCACGTAGTCGAGCATCCGGCCGGTGACCAGGTGCGCGACCCGCTCGCCCATGTCGTGCTCGGGCTGCACCACGTGGTGGGCGCCGACCCGCTCCAGGATCCGGCTGTGCTGGAGGCTGATCGACTTGGCCCAGATGTCGGGCACGCCGAGGTCGGCGAGGATGGAGGTGGTCAGGATGCTCGCCTCGATGTCGGTGCCGATGCCGACCACGGCCCGGCCGAACTCGGCGGCTCCCAGCTGCGTGAGCGCGTCCGGGTCGGTGGAGTCGGCGCAGACCACATGGGTGAGCTGCCCGGACAGCTCCTGGACGTTCTTGGGGTCGTTGTCGACCCCCAGCACCTCGATGTCGCGTCCCACCAGCTCCACCGCCAGCGCGCCGCCGAACCGGCCCAGTCCGATCACCACGACCGCGTCGCCGCGGTTCTTCTTGTCAACCAACGAGGGGACGCTCCTCCGGATAGCGGAACCGACGGGTCTGGATGTGCAGCGCCAGCGCGGCACCGAGGGTCACCGGGCCGAGCCGGCCGATGAACATCAGGGCCGTCAGGACCAGATGCCCGCTGGTGCCGACGTCAGGCGTGATCCCCGTGGACAGGCCGACCGTGCCGAACGCGGAGACCACCTCGAACAGTACGCGGTCCAGCTTGAACGGGGTGACCATCATCATGACGAATGTGCCGGTGGCGACCGAGGCCACGCTGAGCAGGGCGATGGTCAGCGTCTGCCGCTGGAGCTGCTCGGGGATGCGGCGGCGCCCGGCCGTGACGTCCGGCTCGCCGCGCAGCTCGGCCAGGATGACGTAGGCGAGCAGCGCGAACGTCGTCACCTTGATGCCGCCGCCGGTGCTCGCGCTGCCCGCGCCGATGAACATCAGCACGTCGCTGATCAGCCAGCTGTTCTCGTTCATCTGGGAGATGTCGACGGAGTTCAGGCCGCCGCTTCGGGTCATGGCGCTGTGGAAGAACCCGGCCAGGATGCGCAGGCCGGGGGAGAGGGGCCCCAGCGTGCCGGGGTTGTTCCACTCGGTGACGGTGATGGCCGTCGCCCCGCCGAACAGCAGGATGGCGGTCATTCCCAGAGTGATCTTCGCGTGCAGCGACCAGCGCGCCGGATGGCGCCAGTTCTGCCGGAGCACGGCGTAGACAGGGAAGCCGAGGCCTCCGGCGACCACCCCCAGCGCCAGCGGGAGGCAGACCCACGGGTCGGTGACGAACCGCATGATGCTGTCCGGCCAGAGCGCGAACCCGGCGTTGGTGAACGCCGAGACCGCGTGGAAGACGCCGTGGTAGGCGGCGCGGCCGAACGGCTCGCCGTACCCGATGACGAAACGGGCGGTGAGCGCCACGGCGATCAGCGTCTCCACCGCCAGCGTGACCTTGGCGACGCCCACGAGCACCCGGCGCACGTCGCCCGGCCCCAGGGTCTTGGTCTCGGCCTGGGTGTTGAGCCGGGCGCGCAGGCCGAGCCTGCCGGAGACGACCACCGCGAGGATCGAGGCGAGCGACATGATCCCGAAGCCGCCGATCTGCATCAGCACCAGGATCACCATCTCGCCGAAGAACGTCCAGTGCGCCGCCGTGTCCTGCACGGCGAGCCCGGTGACGCACACCGCCGAGGTCGCGGTGAACAGGGCGGAGGTCAACGACGCCTCCCGGCCCGCCTCGACCGCGATGGGCAGCGACAGCAACGCCGTGCCGCTGAGGACCACCGCGAGGAAGGCGGCCACGACGACTCTCGAAGGCGTGTTGATCTGCCGGACCAGGTTCTTCACAGACGGTGAGAATACGCTTAAGTCGAACCTGCGGGCGTAGCCTGAGGTGGTGCTGAGGCGGACAATCGAGGCGTCGGACGTGGGATCGCCCGGAGAGCTGGCGGAGCTGCTCGACCGGGAGGCCTATCTCGCGGACGAAGGGCTGGCCACGGTGGCGTTCCTCGCGCTGCGGATGGGCCGCCCGCTGCTGCTCGAAGGCGAGGCCGGGGTCGGCAAGACCGAGCTGGCCAGGACGCTGGCCACGGTGCTGGGGGCGCCGCTGATCCGGCTGCAGTGCTACGAGGGGCTCGACGGGCCGCAGGTGCTCTACGACTGGGACTTCGCCCGCCAGCTCCTGCACCTCAAGGCGGCCGAGGCCGGTGGGGTCACCGACGCGGCCCGGCTGGAGGGGGAGGTCTACGACCGGCGGTTCCTGATTGCGCGGCCGCTGCTCAAGGCGGTGGAGACCCAGCCCAGCGTGCTGCTCATCGACGAGATCGACCGGGCCGACGTGGAGTTCGAGGCGATCCTGCTGGAGGTGCTCTCGGACTTCGCGATCTCCATCCCGGAGCTCGGCACGATCCGGGCCGAGCGGCCGCCGGTGGTCGTGCTGACCTCCAACCGCACCCGCGAGGTGCACGACGCGCTGAAGCGGCGCTGCCTCTACCACTGGCTGGAGCACCCCTCCTTCGACCGGGAGGTGGCGATCCTGCTGCGGCGCCTGCCCGCCTGCTCCGCGACCCTCGCCGAGCAGGTCGCCAGGGCGGCCGGACGGCTCCGCGAGGCGGGGCTGGTCAAGCCGCCCGGGGTCGCCGAGACCATCGACTGGACCGAGGCCCTGCTGACTCTCGGCGCCCGCGAGCTGGACCCCGACCTGGCCGCGGCCACGCTGGGCGCCTTGCTCAAGCACCGCGAGGACCACGAGACCGTGCTCGGGAACGGGGTCTTCGGTGATCTCCGAGGCTGAGGGCCCTGACCGGGCGGGGGATGGTTCCGACCGGCCCGGCCGGAGGGAGGACGGTCCGCCCGGCCAGGGGACGGCGGGGGACCTGGTCGCCGTCATGACCGGGTTCGCCAGGACGCTGCGCGCGGCGGGGGTCCCCGCCGACCACGAGAGGACCCAGGGCCTGCTGCGCGCGCTGTCGCACCTGGACGCCGCCGAGCCGCGCGACGTCTACTGGGCGGGCCGGTTCACCCTGTGCGCCTCGGCCGACGACCTGCCGCGTTACGACAGGGTCTTCCACGCCTACTTCGGCGGGCTGCGGGCGGGCCGTGCCAGGCCGGCCGCGATCACCGTCACCCGGCACACCGCCGCCCTGTCCGGCGCCCCCGGCGGCGACGACGGTCCCGCCCCGGTGGCCAGTGCGAGCGAGGCGGAGGTGCTGCGCAACCGGGACGTGGCCAAGATGACGGGGGCGGAGCTGGCGGAGGTGCGCCGGCTGCTCGCGGTGTTCCGGGTGGGGCGCGAGCAGCGCAGGTCGCGGCGGTTGCGGCCGGCGCACCGGGGACGGCTCGACAGCAGGGCGACGATCCGCGAGACCCTGCGGCGCGGCGGCGAGACCGCCCGGCTCCGCTACCGCGCGCACCGGACCAGGCCCCGCAGGGTCGTGTTGCTGGTGGACGTCAGCGGCTCCATGACCCCCTATGCCGACACGCTGCTCCGGCTCGCCCACGCGCTGGTCAGATGCGAGCCCCGGGCCACCGAGGTGTTCAGCGCGGGCACCCGGCTCACCCGGCTCACCGCCGAGCTGCGCCACCGCGACCCGGCCACCGCGATGGACGCCGTCTCCCGGTCCATCCCCGACTGGAGCGGCGGCACCCGGCTGGGTGAGGAGCTCAAGAGGCTCCTGTCGCTGAACGACGCCAGGGGCGCGGTGGTGGTGATCGCCTCCGACGGGTGGGAGCGCGGCGACGTCTCGCTGCTCGGCGCGGAGATGGCCCGGCTGTCCCGGATGGCGCACCGGGTGATCTGGGTCAACCCCCACAAGGGACAGCGGGGCTACCAGCCGCTCACCGCCGGGATGCGCGCCGCCCTGCCCCACATCGACGACTTCGTGGCCGGGCACAGCCTGGCCGCCTTCGAGGAACTGGCCGGATTGCTGGGAGGGGCGCATGCGTGACGTGCTGTCGCAGATCGTGCGGTGGTGGGAGTCCGGGCAGACGTTCGGCCTGGCCACCGTGGTGGAGACCTTCCGCAGCGCGCCCCGCCCGCCGGGCGCGTCCATGGCCGTGCTCGGGGAGGAGGCCGAGGGAAGCGTCTCGGGCGGCTGCGTCGAGGGGGCCGTCTACGAGCTGGCCCGGGAGGTGGCCGCCGCCGGCACGCCGGTCCTGCAGCGGTACGGCGTGAGCGACGACGACGCCTTCTCGGTCGGCCTGACCTGCGGCGGCATCCTGGACGTGTTCGTCGAGCCGGTGTCGCGCGAGACGTTCCCCGAGCTGGGGGCGATCGCCGGGTCGGTGCGGGAGCGCGAGCCGGTGGCGGTGGCGACCGTGCTGTCCGGGCCGGGCGCGATCGGCGCCCGCAGGGTGATCTGGCCGGACCGCTCCTCCGGCTCGCTGGGCGTGGCGCGGCTGGACGAGGCGGTGGACGACGACGTGCGGGGCATGCTCGCGCAGGGGCTCACCGGGGTCCGGCGGTACGGCTCACGCGGGGAGCGGCGGCTCGACGAGCTGTCGGTCTTCGTGCACTCCTTCGCCCCGCCGCCCCGGATGCTGGTCTTCGGCGCGATCGACTTCGCCGCCGCGGTGGCCAGGATCGGCAAGTTCCTCGGCTACCACGTGGTCGTGTGCGACGCCCGTCCGGTCTTCACCACGGCCAGGCGCTTCCCCGAGGCCGACGAGGTGATCGTCAAGTGGCCGCACGACTACCTGACCTCGATCACCGTGGACGAGCGGACCGCGATCTGCGTGCTCACCCACGACCCGCGGTTCGACGTCCCGCTGCTGGAGGTGGCCCTGCGCACCCCGGCGGGCTACGTCGGGGCGATGGGCTCGCGCCGTACCCACGAGGACCGGCTGGCACGGCTCCGTGAGGCGGGCCTGGGGGAGGCCGAGCTGAAGCGGCTCCGCTCCCCGATCGGGCTGGACCTGGGGGCGCGGACCCCGGAGGAGACCGCGGTCTCCATCGCCGCCGAGCTGATCCAGCTCCGCTGGGGCGGTTCGGGACAGCCCCTCACCGACGGCTCCGGCCGGATCCACGGCGACGGGGCCCAGTCGTGACCACGCGGGGGGCGGGCACCGCGGGGCTGCTGCTGGCGGCCGGTTCGGGCTCGCGGCTCGGCACGCCGAAGGCGCTGGTGGAGTTCCGCGGCGAGCGGCTGGTGGACCGGGGCGTCCGGCTGCTCCACGACGGCGGCTGCCATCCCGTGGTCGTCGTGCTGGGGGCCGCCGTCGCGCAGGTGCGCGGGGCGGTGGCCGTACGGAATCCGCGGTGGAGGTCCGGGATGGGCTCCTCGCTGCGCACCGGCCTCGGCGCGCTCCCCGGCGACGCGCGGCACGTGGTGATCGCCCTGGTGGACCAGCCGTTCATCGGCCCGCGGGCGGTGGAGCGGCTGATCCGGGCCGCGCGCGAGGGCGCCTCGGTCGCCGTCGCCACCTACGGCGGGGCGCCGAGGAACCCCGTGCTGATCGCCAGGGAGCACTTCGAGGAGGTCGCCGCGCTCGCGACCGGTGACGTCGGCGCCCGGCCGTTCCTCCGGGCCCACCCCGAGCTGGTCGTCACGGTGCCCTGCGACGACACCGGCGATCCCGCCGACATCGACACCCCAGCGGATCTGTCCGCGCTGCGGATGCGCTGAGGCCGCGGGCAGGCCCTCCCGGGCGCCGCCGCCCGCGCCGCGCGGGCGAGGCGGCGCGGCGCGGTCAGGAGCCCTCTCCCATGCGCAGCGAGGCGAAGGCGGCGCGGTGGTCGCTGCCGGCGGCCGGCTCGACGCCGGCGGCGGTCGCGGTGAGGCCGCGGTAGAGGATGTGGTCGGGACGGGTGATCGGGAAGGACGACGGCCAGGTGAAGCCGAAGCCGGTGCCGGCCTCCTGCTGGGCGTCCGACAGCGGGGGCACCAGGCCGGAGCGCTTGCGGTCGGTGGTGGCGGTGTTGAGGTCGCCGAGCAGGAGCAGGTGCTCGCTCTCGTCCCTGTCGACGATCTTGCGGGCGTGCGCGAGGGTCTCGTCGCGCTGGGCCGTCTTGCCGGGGCGGGCCGAGGCCAGGTGCATGACGTAGACGGTCAGCTTCCCCTTGGGCGTCCTGACCACGGCCCGCAACGCCCGCACCCAGTCGAGGCCGATGTCCACCTTGCGGGCCTCGACGATCGGGAAGCGGCTCCACAGGCCGACCGTGCTGACCTGGTAGCGGTGCGGGAAGCGCTCGCCGAGCGCCTTGGCCGCCGGGCCGCCGGGGGTCAGCTCCTGCGCGGCGACCAGGTCCCGGCCCTTCGACACGGCCCGTACGGCCCGGCCCGAGGCGGCGTTGGTCACCCCCACGTTGACGGTGGCCACCGACAGGTCGCTCGGCCCGCCCGGCGGGGAGCGCAGCAGCGCGGGACCGAACATGACCCCCCATACGGCCGCCGGGACCAGCGCCGCGACGATCACCTGCCACGAGCGGGTGAACAGCGCGGCGACCAGCAGCACAGGAACGGCGGCGCCGAGCCAGGGCAGCAGGCTCTCCAGCACGGGCGTGAACCCGCCCAGTTCCGGTATGAGCCGGTGGCCGCCGAGAACCAGGGCCAGCACTCCCGCCACCGCGATGATCGACCGTCTCAGCACGCCGCTCCTCGTCCGCCCGTCCCCGGAGGGCTTTCCCCTGCCCCGAAATGCGTACGCTACCGGCCCCGTGGCCTGGACGCGGGGGCTTGGTGCTTCGGCGGTGAGTCGATAGCCTTTGCACCGGAGACAACGGAACATCATTCGGTTTCGTGGGCGCGCGGAAGGACGATCTCAGGATGCGTATCGGTATGGCCCTGAACTACTCGGGGGGCTTCAAGGAAACCGTGGCCGAACTGGCCGACTACGAGAAGGCCGGTCTCGACATCGTCTTCGTCGCCGAGGCCTACAGCTTCGACGCGGTCAGCCAGATGGGCTACATCGCGGCCAAGACCGAGCGTCTGCAGATCGCCTCCGGCATCCTGCCGATCTACTCCCGTACGCCCACCCTGCTGGCCATGACCGCCGCCGGAATGGACTACGTCTCCGACGGCCGCTTCACCCTCGGCCTGGGCGCCTCGGGCCCGCAGGTCGTCGAGGGCTTCCACGGCGTGCCGTACACCGCTCCGCTGGGCCGCACCCGCGAGGTCGTCGAGATCTGCCGCCAGGTCTGGAAGCGCGAGCGCCTGACCTACGAGGGCAAGCACTACACGGTGCCGCTCCCCGCGGGCCAGGGTACCGGCCTGGGCAAGCCCCTGAAGATCATCAACCACCCGGTCCGCGACCGCATCCCCATCGTGATCGCCGCCATCGGCCCCAAGAACGTCGAGCTCTCCGCGGAACTGGCCGAGGGCTGGGAGCCGATCTTCTACATGCCGGAGAAGGCCGCCGACGTCTGGGGCGCCTCGCTGGCCGCGGGCAAGGCCCGGCGCGACCCGTCCCTGGGCGAGCTGGACGTCATCGCCCAGGCGGCGCTGGCCATCGGCGACGACGTGGCGGACTGGCTGGAGCTGGGCCGCCCGATGGCCGCCCTCTACATCGGCGGTATGGGCGCCAAGGGCAAGAACTTCTACAACGACCTCGCCCGCCGGTACGGCTACGAGAAGGAGGCCGAGCAGATCCAGAACCTCTACCTCGACGGCAAGAAGGACGAGGCCGCCGCGCTCGTCCCGCAGGAGCTGCTGGAGAAGATGTCCCTGATCGGCTCCGAGGGCCACGTCCGCGAGCGCCTCCAGGCGATGAGGGAGTCGGGGGTCACGACCGTCAACGTCGCCCCGCTGGGCCGTACCCACGACGAGCGCATCCGGCTCATCGAGAGGGTCAGGGAGCTCGCCTCCTGACGCCTCCGGGTGGAGGGGGTCCCGGCTCCGGCCGGGGCCCCTTCTCCCTTTTTCCGGCCCCTTGCCGCCGCCCGCCCGCGGTCTCCCGGTCCGCACTGTGACCTACATCACATGTGAAATCGGAATATAGATACTTTGTGAGGATGTTCTACCTCGCCGTGAGGTTCTTCCCGGTGATCGTGTGGCTCGTCGAGCGGCTGCACGTCGACCTGTGCCGTCTCAGCAGCCAGCTCTGTCGCTGAGCAACGCTCCCGCTCCCCAATCCTCACCCCGCATGCCCGTGTCCGCTCCGGCATGCCCTTTTTCGGAGTTCCGTTCATGAAGAGGTTCTCTTTCTCCCTGCAATTGCTGCTGGGCCTGGTGGTCGGCGTCGCCCTCGGCTTCATCGCCCGCGCCGGTGACGTCACCTGGCTCACCGCCACCCTGACCGAGGTCGGCAAGATCTTCGTCCAGCTCCTCAAGCTCGCGGTCCCGCCGCTGGTCTTCACCGCGGTCGTCGTCAGCGTGGCCAACCTGCGCAACGTCAACGGGGCCGCCAGGCTCGCGGGCAAGACGCTGCTGTGGTTCCTGGTCACCTCGCTGATCGCCGTGGCCTTCGGCATCGGCCTCGGACTGGTCCTCAACCCCGGCCAGGGCGTCACCATCGCCACCGAGGGCGCCAAGGCCGTGGACCTGGAAGGCGCCGGAACCTGGGTCGACTTCCTGACCGGCATCATCCCCACCAACATCGTCACGGCCTTCACCGAGCTCAACGTCCTCCAGATCGTCTTCCTGGGAGCCGTCCTCGGTGCAGCCGCCCTGGCCGTCGGGGACAAGGCCGAGCCGTTCCTCGGCTTCAGCCGCTCGGTCCTCGAACTGGTCCAGAAGGCCCTGTGGTGGGTCATCCGGCTGGCCCCGATCGGCACGGCCGGTCTCATCGGCAAGTCCGTGGCCAGCTACGGCTGGGACCTGCTCGCCCCGCTCGCCAAGCTCAGCGCGGGCGTCTACATCGGATGCCTCCTGGTGCTCCTGGTGAGCTACCCGCTGCTGCTCGCCTTCGTCGGCAAGGTCAGCCCGATCACCTTCTACCGCAACGCCTGGCCCGCCATCGAGCTGGCCTTCGTCTCCCGCTCCTCGGTCGGGACCATGCCCCTCACCCAGCGCGTCACCACCGAGCGCCTGGGCGTGGACCGCGACTACGCCTCCTTCGCGGTGCCGTTCGGCGCGACCACCAAGATGGACGGCTGCGCCGCGATCTACCCGGCCCTCGCCGCGATCTTCGTGGCCCAGGTGTTCCACATCCCGCTCGGGGTCGGCCAGTACCTGCTGATCGCCTTCGTCTCCGTGGTCGGCTCCGCCGCCACCGCCGGCCTCACCGGCGCGATCGTGATGCTCACCCTCACCCTGAGCACGCTCGGCCTGCCCCTTGAGGGCGTCGGCCTGCTGCTGGCCGTCGACCCGATCCTGGACATGATCCGCACCGCCACCAACGTGGCCGGCCAGATGGTCGTCCCGGTGCTGGTCGGCAGGACCGAGGGCCGTCTCGACGAGGCGGTCTTCAACGCCCCGCCCCAGCCCCTCGACGACGCTCCCGCCGAGAGGGCGGTCAGGGTCCCCGAGCCCGCGACCGCCTGACGGTCCGGGTTCCCGTCGAGAGGGCGGTCAGGTGCCAGAGCCCGGGGCCGTGACCGCCTGACGGTCCGATCACGTACGGCCCGCCACCCCCGAACGGGGGTGGCGGGCCGTACTTCCGTGTCCGGCACGGCCCGGCGGGCCCCCGCCGGTCCCGGTGACAGGGGGAGCCCGGCCGTGCCGCACAGGCAGCGGGTCAGCGGTCCTTCGACATCAGCGTGAGCGCGTACAGCGCGATCGCCGCGAAGTCGTCGGCGGGCTCCGAGGCCTGCCAGGAGCGGACGTCGTCGACGTAGCGGGAGCCGCGCCCGGTGAACTCCTCGTAGCGGTCCACGCCGTCGCCCGGGCAGCGCCTCATCTCCTCGAAGTGCTCGCCCAGGCCGCCGGAGAACAGGTCCTCGCTGTTGGGCCCGTTCACGACCGCGCCGGTGGCGAGGGGGCGGCGGCCGTCGACGCGGCCCTTGAGGTTGGCGATCTGGTGGTGCGGGCAGCGCTCGAAGTTCTCGCCCGCGCCGACCATGAACGACACGCCCCAGGCGTTGGCGCCGAAGGTCCAGTTGCGCTGCCGGGTGCCGAAGGCGTCGTAGGAGCGGTCACCGCTCACCGCCCGGTACAGCCGGGAGGTGGCGGCCAGGCCGAAGGCGTGCGGCACCGCGTCGAAGCCGTCGTACACCGCGCCGGCCCCGAACGGGTCCTTGGCGGCGCGCCCGGCGCCGATCTCCAGCTGCGCCTTCAGGTCGCCGAGCAGGTGTGACTCGTCCACCGCGAGGTCGCCGGCCCCGGCGGCGCGCAGCGCGCGGACCAGGTCGGCGTGGCCGAGGGCGCTGACGTCGTAGAGGTTGAGCGTGTCGCCCCCGGCCTCGTGCTCCAGGTACTGCCCGGCCCAGTGCGCGGCCTGCCGGAGCCATTCCCCCGCGCGAGGATCCTCCAGCCGCTGGGCGGCCAGTGCCATCTCGGCCCCGCCGAGCTCCATGTCGTCGCGCCACACGCTCTCCGGATAGAACGCCCACGGCAGCGAGGTGGTCAGCCTGCCCACGTTCTCGGTCCTGGCCAGCGCGTAGATCGAGGCGGCCTTGTCCAGCAGCCGCTGGGCCCGGTACCGGTCGGGCTCCACCTGGGAGGCCAGGGCGAAGGCGGCGGCCGTACGGCCCGCGAGGTTGGGGCTGATCGGCTCGCCGGGCGGGGCCGCGCGGAAGACCGGGCGGTTGCGGATGAACTGCCGCCCCTGGCCGGTGTCCCCGTCGTCGGCCTCGGGCAGGCGCCAGAGGTCGTGGTCGCCGGCGAACGTGCCCTCCGCGTCGCCCGCGCCGATGCCGACCTGGATGTAGAGGGTCCTGGAGCGCTCGTCCCACATCTTGTCCAGCCACTTCAGGCCGTGCGCCGCCTCGGCCCGGAGCCGGGGGTCCACCACGGGCCCGGCGTCGCGCCTGGCCGCCCAGAGCAGCGTGTCGACGTAGGCCAGGATGTGGGTGAACTTGAGGTAGTCGCCCGCGTCGAACCAGCCGCCCTCGACGTCGACGGTGGTGCCGAGGGCGGTGAGCCCGCCCTTGATCTGGTCGGTGTCGGGGCCGGTGAAGGCCGGCCACTCGTAGACGGCGGCCCGGCGGTCGTTGAGGTGGGAGGGCCTGCGTCCGAGCTCGCCGGGGACCACGTCGGCGCCGTCGCGCTGGGCGCCGAAGAACGTGACGACCTTGGAGGCGGGGCCGGCGAACTGCGCCGCGGGGGCGACCCGGAACTCGGCCGGGGCGGCCGCGGCGGTCCTGATCCGGTACCTGCCCGGGACGCGGAGCCCGCTGAGGTCGACGGCGTAGACGTGACCGTACTTGGCGTTCCAGGGGCCGAGGTCCGCGCCGGCCCTGCCGCGCAGCACCTCCCTGCCCCGGTGGTCGACGACGGTGAAGGGGGCCGCGGCGGCCGGGCCCGTCGTCATCAGGTAGGCCCGTTTGGTCTCGGAGGGGGCGAATCCGACCTGGTCGACCCGGATGAACCCGGTGGTGCTCTCGGCCAGGGCGGGGCTCCCGGCCGTCACGAGTGCGGAGAGGGCTACGGCGGCGAGAATGCGTCGCATCGGCGCTCCTGGTGCGGGGGGAAGTTAGGAAACCTTCCTAACCTTTGTCGGGAAGGTAGCGACACCTGGGAGGGGGGTCAAGAGCGGCGGTCAATAGCATGCGGAACATGACCGTCACCCATGCTCGGCGCCGCGAGAGCCTCGCGGCACTGCTCCCCGCTCACGAGGCGGACGCGATCCTGGTCACCCGCGGCGTCAACGTGCGCTACCTGACCGGCCTGGCCAGCTCCAACGCGGCGGTGCTCGTCCGGGCCGACGCCCGTGCCACGCTGGCCACCGACTCCCGCTACGCCGAGACCGCGCGGCGCTCCTGCTCCGACATCGAGGTGGTCGAGGAGCGTGACGTCGCCGGATGCCTGGTGGTGATGGCCGACAGGGTCGCCGTCGAGGCCCACCACATGCCCGTCGCCGACTACTTCCGGCTGGGCGAGGACCTGCTGCGCCTGTCCGGATTGGTGGAGTCGGTGCGCCGGGTCAAGGACGAGGCCGAGATCGACCTCCTCCGCGACGCGTGCGCGATCACCGACCAGGCCTTCGCCGACGTGCTGCCCATGTTGCGGCCCGGGGTGACCGAGAGGGACATCGCCAGGGCGCTGGAGTCCCGGATGATCGAGCTGGGCGCCGAGAAGCCCGCCTTCGACTCGATCGTGGCGAGCGGTCCCAACGGCTCGATCCCGCACCACTCGCCCTCGGGCCGGCCGCTGGAGCGGGGCGATCTGGTCACGATGGACTTCGGGGCGCTGCACGAGGGCTACCATGCCGACATGACCCGGACGGTGGCGATCGGCGAGCCCGCCTCGTGGCAGCGCGAGCTGTACGACCTGGTCCGCGCAGCCCAGCGCGCCGGCCGCCATGCCGTACGGCCCGGCGCCGCCCCCCACGAGGTGGACGCCGCCGCCCGCGAGGTGATCGCGCAGGCGGGGTACGGAGACTACTTCGGCCACGGCCTCGGTCACGGTGTCGGGCTGGAGATTCACGAGGTGCCGTTCCTGTCTCCGCTGAAGCCAGAGCCCGACCATGAGCACGCTAGACTAGAGGATCGAGTTCCGGTCACCGTTGAGCCTGGAGTTTACCTACCGGGCAGGGGCGGCGTCCGCATCGAGGACACGCTCGTGACGCGTGATGACGGACCGGAACTTCTCACACGGACGACCAAAGAGCTGCTTGTCCTTTAAGAGCGGCCGTACGCAGGAGAAACTAGTGGCGACGACGAACGACCTCAAGAACGGCCTGGTGCTCAAGCTCGACGGCGGTGAGCTCTGGACGGTTGTGGAGTTCCAGCACGTCAAGCCCGGCAAGGGTGGTGCGTTCGTCCGCACCAAGCTGAAGAACGTCATGTCGGGCAAGGTCGTCGACAAGACCTTCAACGCCGGCGTCAAGGTCGAGGTGGCCAACGTCGACAAGCGCGAGATGCAGTTCTCCTACATGGACGGCGACGACTTCGTCTTCATGGACACCGAGACCTACGACATGCTCCACGTCTCCCGGACCGCGGTCGGCGACGCCGCCAACTACCTGCTGGAGAACATGCTGGCCACGGTAGCGATCAACGAGGGCAACGTGCTCTACATCGACCTGCCCGCGGCGGTCGAGCTGATCATCGCCGAGACCGAGCCCGGCCTCCAGGGCGACCGCTCCACCGGCGGCACCAAGCCCGCCAAGCTGGAGACCGGCGCCGAGATCAAGGTGCCGCTGTTCATCACGACCGGCGAGAAGGTCAAGGTCGACACCCGCACCGGCGATTACCTCGGCCGGGCCTGATGTCGGCACGGGGTAAGGCGCGCAGGCGCGCGCTGGACATCCTGTTCGAGGCGGAGGCGCGCAGCCAGGACCCGCTCAGCGTTCTCGCCGAGCGCCTGGAGCGGGCGGAGCCGCCCGTCAACGAGTACACCGCGACGATCGTCGAGGGCGTTTGCCGCCACCGGGCGCGCATCGACGAACTGATCACCACCTACGCCGAGGGGTGGACGCTCGACCGCATGCCCGCGGTCGACCGCAACCTGCTGCGCGGCGGCACCTACGAGCTGCTGTGGATGCCCGACGTCCCCGAGGGCGTCGTCATCAGCGAGTGGGTCAGCCTGGCCTCCGAACTGTCGACCGACGAGTCGCCGCAGTTCGTCAACGGCCTGATGGCCCGCTTCAAGCAGCTCAAGCCGTCCCTGACGCTGTAGCGCGTCTCGCGGGGGACCGGGTCTCCGGTCTCCCGCGGCCTGGGCCTGCCCGGCGTCGCGCCCCCTTTCCGTCTCCCTCCCCCCGCCCTCCCCGGCGCGTCCGTGCCCGGCCGCGTCCGGGTACGGATCACCCCCGGCCCGGCCCGGGGGCCGTCCGGCGTAGGCTGGGCTCGTCACCGAAGTAGGAGGCGATCCGAAGTTGCATGCCGTAGGCATCTCGAGGCAGTCAGGCACCCCGGCGGTCCGCACCGCCGTCGTCTGGGACGTCCTGCGGGCCGTGCTGGCCGACAGGGTCTCCGCGACCGGCCGGGCCCGCCTCGACATCGTCGACGCCGGGGGCGGCACGGGCGGCTTCGCCGTACCGCTGGCCGAGCTCGGGCATGCCGTCACGGTCGTCGACCCCAGCCCCGACTCGCTGGCCGCGCTCGAACGCCGTGCCGCGGAGGCGGGGGTGGGCGTGCGGGCGCTGCAGGGCGACGCCGCCGACCTGGGCGAGCTGCTCCCCACCGACGGCGCCGACCTGGTGCTCTGCCACAGCGTGCTGGAGTACGTGGAGGACCCGGTCAGCGCGCTGACGGCCATGGCCGGTCTGCTGCGCGAGGGCGGCGCGATCAGCGTTCTGGCCGCCAACCCGCTCGCCGCCGCGCTGCACCGCTCGGTCGCCGGCCGCTTCGACGAGGCCCGCCAGGTTCTGGAGGACCCCGAGGGCCGCTGGGGCGATCGCGACCCCACGCCGCGGCGCTTCACCCGGGAGGCCCTGTCGCAGCTCCTCGCCGCCACCGGCTTCGTCCCCGGCGAGGTCCACGGCGTGCGCGTCTTCGCCGACCTGGTGCCCAGCCGGCTGCTCGACGGCGAGCCGGGCGCCGCGCGTGCCCTGGTCGCCCTGGAGCAGGCGGCGGCCGCCCACCCGGTGCTCCGGGACATCGCCACCCAGTTGCACGTCCTCGGCCGCCGGTGAGGCTTGCGTCGAACATGCGTTCCCATAGGATGGCCTCGTGTCGAGGAAACAGCAGATGCCGCGCCCGGGGTCGGACCTGGGCGCCGACGACACCGGCTGCCCGATCCTGCACGTCGACATGGACGCCTTCTACGCCAGCGTCGAGCTGCGCGAGCGTCCGGAGCTCAGGGGCACGCCCGTCGTCATCGGCGCGCCCGGCGCGCGTGGCGTGGTGCTCAGCGCCACCTACGAGGCCAGGAGATTCGGGGTGCACTCGGCCATGCCCATGACGCGGGCCCGCCGCCTCTGCCCCCAGGCCGTGATCATCCCGCCGAGCCGCGGAAAGTACGCCGAGGTCTCCCGGGGAGTAATGGAGATCTTCCACACGTTCACCCCCGAGGTGGAGCCGATCGCCTCCGACGAGGCGTTCCTCGACGTCGGTGGGGCGCGCAAGCGCCTCGGACCGCCGGCCGCGATCGCCGCGATGATCCGCGAGCAGGTCGTGCGCAAGCACGGGATCACCTGCTCGGTCGGGGTGGCAAACAGTAAATTCGTGGCCAAACTCGCCTCGCAGCACTGCAAGCCTGACGGCCTCCTGGTCGTCCCGGCTGGCAGGGTGGTGGATTTCCTCCACCCGCTCCCGGTAGGGGCTCTGTGGGGCGTAGGGGAGCGTACGGAGCAGTCCCTGGTGCGGTTGGGCATCAGGACCGTCGGAGATCTCGCCGGGGTCCCGGTCGCCACCCTGCAGCGCCAGCTCGGCCAGGCCGCCGGCGCCCATCTGGCCGCGCTCGCCTGGGGCCGCGACGAGCGCCCGGTCACCCCGCACGCGCCCGACAAGAGCATCGGGGCCGAAGAGACATTCGCCACAGACATCGGCGATCCGGTGAAGATCCGCGTAGAGCTGCTCCGCCTCTCCGAGCGGGTCGCCGCCAGGCTCAGGGAGGGCGGCCACGTCGGCCGCACGGTCAGTGTCAAGCTCCGCCGTGCCGACTTCAGTACGATCTCCCGCTCCCGGACCCTCAGGGAGCCCACCGACGTCGCCCAGACCCTCTACGCGACCGCCTGCGACCTCTACGCCGCCGCGGGCCTGGACAGAGACCGGCTCCGCCTGGTCGGGGTGCGGGTGGAGAACCTCAGCCCGGCCGGGGAGGCGACCAGGCAGCTCGGCCTCGGAGAGCGCGAGACGGGCTGGCGGGAAGCCGAACAGGCGATGGACAGGGCGGCCCGGAGATTCGGCCGCGATGTGGTGCTCCCGGCGTCGCTTGTCCGTCCGCCGTTTGATGGAATGGCTCCATGACGTCGCCTCCGGTTTGGACTACGTTGGACGTTTTCTTTCGTCTACGTCTACAGCCTCGTATTCTGGGGATAACCGACCGCGAGGTTCGGACACCCCGTGTCGTCCGTCACCGTCTTCCCCGTCCTGGGGCTGTCCTTGGGAGGCGCCGTGCCGCTCTCTGATCACGAGCAGCGCTTGCTCGACCAGATCGAGCAGGCCCTCTACGCTGAGGACCCGAAGTGGGCCAATACCGTAAGGATCAGTGATCCACGCAGCCACTACAAGCGTCGCCTGGTGAAGGCCTCCATCGGCTTCATCCTGGGCATCGTCCTGTTGATGGTCGGCGTCGTGATCAACAACATCCCGCTCGGCGTCGGCGGTTTCGTGGTCATGCTCGCCGCGTGTTTGTGGGGTCTGTCAAGCTGGAAGCGGATGAACGGGTTCGGCGAGGCCAGCGCGGCCGCGCGGCCCGGGCAGCCAGGCAAGGCCGGGCGCCGTGGCGGCTCCCGGCAGAGCTTCATGGAACGGATGGAAGAGCGCTGGCGCCGTCGTCACGACGAGCACTAGGGCTCTGCCCGCGGACCCCGCCGCGGTGAGGCGCCCTCGGGGCGACCGCGGCGGGTGAAAGGTCCGGACGTACGGGTCCCCGCGGGCCGGGCGCCGGATCACCGGTCCTCGCATGCCCGCGCTCCAGAGGGCCGGGCTCCGTGGCCACGGCCACTCATCGCCCCGGACGCCGCCGGGCCGCTCTCTCCGACGGCTACGGGCCGCCCCCCTGAGGGGGGCGGCCCACGTGGACCGTCAGGCCCGTCTTCCTGCGCGTCCGGTGCTCAGGCGTCCCTCCGGGCAGGCCGGCGGAGCCTGAGGTTCTCCAGCCGGTCGAAGCCGTCCAGCATCCGCGTCCCCAGGCGTCGCGCCCGCAGGAGCGTCGAAGGCGGCAGCAGCGTCGCGCGGATCCGCCTGCCCCGCGTCACGGTGGCCGCCAGCGCCCGCCGTACCCGGCGGAGATCCCCGGGCAGCGAGCCGAGGTCTCCGGGGGTCCGGGCGAAGAGCATCCGCTCCACCGCCGTGGCGATCCTGGCCATCGAGGCCGAGGTCTCCGCGTCGAACTCGTACTGCTCGGTGAGCCGCCGGGCCAGCGCCCGGGGGCTCTCGCTCGGCTGCCGGGACATGCCGTAGTCGTACAGCGCGTCGTCGAGCTCCGCCCAGGCCGCGACCACCGCGGCCTCCCGCCGGTCTGTCCTGACCACCACGATCCCGGTGGGCTCCGCGGTGACCGCCTCCTCGTGCGGGGGCGGGTCCTCCGTCGCGCGGGAGTAGGAGCGCCGCCGGCGGGCGCGCAGCTCCCAGCGGAGCAGCCCGGGGATCAGCGCGATCAGCAGCACGACCACGGCCCCGAGGCCGACCTGCAGCGCGACCGGCACGCCCTCGTCCACCGCGACCGGCACCCCGCCGAAGTCGCGGTCGGGCATCAGGTCGCGGCGGTTGCCGGCCGACTGGTTGGGGAGGTCCGCGTCGGTGGAGTTCGAGGTCGGGGTCGCCGCCGGCTCGCCGCCGCCGGTCGTCACGATCTCCGGCCGGGTGTAGAGCGGCACCGTCGCGCTGCCCTGCCCCGCGCCGCCGGTCGGGGTGGGCTCGAAGCGGAGCCATCCCGTGCCCTCGAAGTAGAGCTCGGGCCAGGCGTGCGAGTCGTGCGTGCGCACCTGCCACTCGCCGGAGGCGTTGCTGCCGCCGGTGTAGCCGATGGCGACGCGGGCGGGGATGCCCAGGATCCGCGCCAGCACCGCCATCGAGGCGGCGAACTGCTCGCAGTACCCGGTCCGGGCGCGGAGCAGGAACTCCGTCAGCGCGGGCCCGTTGTGCCCCTGGGTGGCCAGGCTGTAGGTGAACCCGCCGTCCTTGGTGAAGAACTCCTGGAGCTGGATCGCCTGCTCGTAGCGGCTGGCGTCCCGCTCCGTCACCTGCCTGGCCAGATCCCTGATCTCCGGGGGCAGGTTCTCCGGCAGCTGCAGGTAGCGCTCGTTGATCTCGGGGGGAGCCGGCGGCGCCGCCTTGAGCGTCTCCGCCGTGGGCTGGGGCTCGTTGGTGACGACCTCGTAGGACAGCCCTCCGGCGGTGTCCAGAGTGGAGAACACCATGAGCGTGTCCCGGTCTGGCCGCCAGTCTCCCTCGATGCGGACCCGGCCGGCGGGGTAGGGCAGCGGCAGGAACTTCAGCGGCTCCCTGAACTGGTCGCTCACCTTGATCTTGAGGGTCGCCTGCGTGACGGGCATGCTCGGACTCTGGCCGGGGGCCGGCGGCATCGGTCCCTCGGAGATCCGGTCCTCGGGATGCCCCTGCGGCCCCTTCATCGTCCACTGCTCGCCGTCGAAGATGTCCAGCGCGTACAGCCGCAGGTAGCGCGGGAAGCTGTCGCTGCCGGTGTAGGTCAGGACGGTGGAGTTGTTCGGCAGCGAGAGCTGGCCCCGCAGGTTGACTATCGGGTTCGGGATGCTGATCGAGTTGCCGCCCCTGCCCTTGCCGTTGCCCACGCCGAAACCGAACAGCGGGTTCGGCTCCAGGGTGGGCAGCAGCGCGGGCAGCAGGATGGCCAGCGCGATCGCGGCGAATCCGATGCGCTTGCCCGACAGCCGCAGGGTCCCGGCGTCGGAGGCGGGCTTCGGGGCCACGAAGGACGGGGCCCGGCGCACCAGCACCGCCCTGCCCCAGTGGGTGATCCGCTCCCGCCCGTCGGCGGCCAGCAGCCCCAGGTAGCCCAGGGCGGCGATGATGAACATCGGCCACATGATCGGCTCGGAGGCCACCGCGGCCGGAACGGTGAACAGCGCCAGCAGCGGCAGCCCGGTGAGCGCGGCCCGGCGCAGCCGGGAGGCCAGCAGGTCGACGAGGATCGCGATCAGGCCGACGCCGCCACAGGTCAGCAGGGTGATGCCGGTCCCGGACGGGACGGGGGCGGCGAACCGCTGGATGTCGGCGAAGCCGGTGCCCAGCAGCTTCGCCAGCCCGATGACCGACTCCTTGGTGGGCAGGAGGCCGATCCACGCCTTGTCGCCGGTGAACACCGCCGTCAGGTAGATCCACACCGCGACGAGCTGGGCCGGCGGCACCAGCCAGTTCGGCAGGGTGTAGCGGCTGCCCAGCATGCCGATCCCGGTGACGACCAGGATGGCCCCCAGGCATGTCCAGAACCAGGCACCGCCCTGGAACAGGGGATAGAGCGCGATCGCGACCGCTCCCGTGGCCGCTCCCGACGCCAGGGGAAGTCTCATGAGCCGTCCCTACTGAATGCGAATCGCCCGCGTTGCGCGGCGTCCGGCCACACGCTCGCGATCGAGGCGCCCGCGGGCAGCCGCACGATGCGCCAGCCCGTCCCGGCGAGAATCGCCCGCGCGGCCTGGTAGTCCTCGTTCTCGCCGAGCTCGGGCCGCTCCCAGCCCGCCACGTCCAGCATCACGGCCACGCCGGTCACGTTGCCGTGCCTCAGCCGGGCCAGCGACTGCGCCTGCTCCACGTCGATGCCGCCGAGCACCGCCACGATCAGGCCGTCGCCGCCGCCCTGGCGCAGCGCGCCTATGCCGTACTCCAGCGAGCGCGACGAGCTTGTCCGCGCCACGGCGAGGGTGTCCAGCAGCGACCAGCTCAGCCCGGTGTCGGTGAGGTGCTCGGCGCCCTGGTCGGTGACCAGGCGCAGGCCGAGTCCCTCGCGGGCCAGGTGCACGCCGATGGAGGCCGCGGCCGAGACCGCCACCTCGAACGACGAGCGGGGCCCCTCACCCCGGTGCGCGTACCGGCGGGTGTCCAGCAGCAGCGCGCCCCGGCTCTGCCACTGCTGCTCCTCGCGCCGCACCATCAGCTCGCCGTACCTGGCGGTCGAGCGCCAGTGCACCCGCCGCAGGTCGTCGCCCTGCCTGTACTCGCGCGGGGCGATGTCGTCGTCGCCGGCGGCCGCGACGCTCCTGGTACGGCTGTCGCCCCCGCCCGTCCACTCGCCGGACAGGCGGACGTGCGGCAGCGCCACGACCTGCGGCGTCACCACGAGCGTGTCGCTGATGCTGAACGACCTGGTCAGCTCGACCAGGCCGAACGGGTCGCTGATCCGGACGGTGAGCGGGCCGATGCCGAAGCGGCCGCGCAGGTCGGACCGGACCCGGTAGTCGATCTCCCGGACGCCGTGTGACTCCACCCGGTCCAGGACGAACCTGGGCCGTGCCCCCAGCGCGTAGGGGACGGTGTCCTCGATCATCAGCAGGCCGGTCGGTAGCCGGGTGACGTTCTCCAGCCGCAGCGTCACGGTGGCCTCGCTGCCCACCTCGGCCCTGGGCGGGTCCAGGCGGCGCGCGCAGCTCAGCCGGTAGCGGGTGCGGGCCACCACCATCGCCGCCAGCAGCGGCAGGGAGACGATCAGCACCCCGATCCTGAGCAGGTCGTGCTCCCCGAGGATGAAGGCGCACAGCAGCGCCGCGGCGCCGGATGCGAGGAACGACCGGCCGCGGGCGGTGAGCGCCTTGAGGCCTGACGTCACTTGGCCTGTGCCTCGGGCACGGGAACCCGGCGGACCAGGTCGGCCATCACCTGTTCGGGCATGCGGCGCTGGCCCTGGGCCTCGACGCTGGGCAGCAGCCGATGGGCGAGGACGGGCAGGCACAGATCCTGCAGGTCGTCGGGGATGACGTAGTCGCGTCCGGCGAGCGCCGCGTGCGCCCGGGCCGCCCGGACCAGCTGCAGGGTCGAGCGCGGGGAGGCGCCGAGCCGCAGTTCGGGGGTCTGGCGGGTGGCGGTCACCAGGTCGATGGCGTACTTCTTGATCGACTGCGAGACGTAGACCGCGCGCACCGCCTCGATCAGCGCCTGGACCTCGGCGGTGGTCGCCACCGGTTCGAGCTTGTCCAGCGGGGAGGCGGCGCCGTGCACGTCGAGCATCTCCAGCTCGGCCGTGGGCTCGGGGTAGCCCATCGCGATCCGGGCGGTGAAACGGTCGCGCTGGGCCTCGGGGAGGGGATAGGTGCCCTCCATCTCGATGGGGTTCTGGGTGGCGATCACCATGAACGGGGAGTCCAGCCGGTAGGTCGTGCCGTCGACGGTCACCTGGTGCTCCTCCATGCACTCCAGCAGCGCCGACTGGGTCTTGGGCGAGGCCCGGTTGATCTCGTCGCCCACCACGATGTTGGCGAACACCGGGCCGGGTTTGAACTCGAACTCCCTGGTCTGCTGGTTGTAGGCGCTCACCCCGGTGATGTCGCTGGGCAGCAGGTCGGGGGTGAACTGGATCCGGCGGACGGGGCAGTCGATGGATCGTGCCAGCGCCTTGGCGAGCATGGTCTTGCCGACTCCGGGCACATCCTCGATGAGGAGATGGCCCTCGGCGAGCAGAACGGTCAAGGTCAGGCGGATGACGTCGCCCTTGCCTTCGATCACCGACTCGATCGCCTGGCGGATCCGGTGCGCCGTGACGACCAGATCATCGAGCCGAGGTGAGACGTCATGGGTTACTGCCACCAGGCCTCCATGAAGGTGCGGCGGTTTCGCGCCGGGGGGTTCGTGTTTTCGGGACCTTTGCGGCCCCTTTTTCCATTGTGAGTACCGACACTACGGCGCCGTGGGTTCCTGGGCGACTTCTATGTGGGCATTAAGGCTGATTCCGGGTGAACAGCCATAGTGTGCGCGCTGATCATGGCGTTCAGGTGCGGTAGGTGTGCCGATCTCGTGACAAGTCAGCGGAGTGCTCCACTTTCCTCCCGCCGTCGCCGCCGATCCGTCGATTCCGGAATCGCCCGGCCATCGGCCCCGTTGTCGACACGCCCGCGACCCGTACGGGACGCTCCACCCCCTCCACTCCGCTCCACCCTCGTTGACCTGGGAAAACGTCGCCGGAACGGGCCGTGAAGACGTGCGGAATCAGTTGACGGTGGAGAGAAGTGGAGTATGGTGGTGCGCAGTGGAGAGCAGGGGCTACAGCGCCACGCGCTCCGCTAGGCACGGGAGGTGGGGCCGATGTTCCTCGGCACTCATCACCCGCGTCTCGATGACAAGGGACGGCTGTTCCTGCCGGCGAAGTACCGTGAGGAGCTGGCGGAGGGTCTGGTGATCACCAAAGGCCAGGAGCGCTGCCTCTACGTTTTTCCCGTAGAGGAGTTCCAGCGCATTACCGAGGCTCTGCGCACCGCGCCGGTGACCGCCAAGGCGGTCCGCGACTACAGCCGTGTCTTCTTCGCCAGCGCATCTGACGAGGTCGCCGACAAACAAGGCCGGGTCACCATCCCGCAGGCTCTGCGCGAATACGCCAGCCTGCGCCGTGACTGCACGGTCATCGGGGCCAACACACGGCTGGAGATCTGGGACGCTCACGCCTGGGACACCTATCTGGCCGACCAAGAGCAGGCTTTTGCCGATCTGTCGGAGGAGGTGCTGCCAGGGATTCTGTGACTCCACGGTCGACTCATCGGTGAAAACGTCGTTCGGCGAGGTCTCCACCCGCAACCACGATGCACGTCAGCTGATGCACCTTCCCCGGTGTCAGGTGACAGGCGGACATACGGATGCGGATGGGGACCTGGCCGGACGGCCCGGGGGTGGGGGCCAGTAAAGACACCGATGAACGTCCGCCGCGCATCCGTGAGCGCGGCGGCGAGAGGGGGGTTGCGCTTCATGCGCGCCGAAAACGATATGCATGATCTGCATGCTCCGGGCGGCCATGTGCCCGTGATGCTCGAACGTGTGCTCGAGCTCCTGGCCCCGGCGCTCGCGGGCCCCGCCCCCGTCGTCGTCGACGCCAACCTCGGCCTCGGCGGCCATGCCGAGGCGCTGCTGGCCGCCCACCCCTCGCTGCACCTGATCGGGATCGACCGCGATCCCACCGCGATCGAGCGCTCCACGGCCCGGCTGGCGCCGTACGCGGAGCGGACCACGCTGGTCCGCGCGGTCTCCGACGAGCTGACCGAGGTGCTGGCGGAGGCCGGCCGTCCCCGTGTCGACGCCGTCCTGTTCGACCTGGGTGTCTCCTCGCCCCAGCTCGACGAGGCCGAGCGCGGTTTCGCCTACTCCTACGACGCGCCTCTGGACATGCGGATGGACCGTGACCAGGAGCTCACCGCCGAGATCGTCGTCAACACCTACTCGGCCGCCGAACTCATCCGGATTCTCCGGGATTACGGCGAAGAGCGATTCGCCCCGCGTGTCGCGCGCCTAATCATCAAGGAACGGGGCAACGAGGCCATAACGTCTACCAAGCGGCTGGCGGAGATTGTCCGCACGGCAATCCCGGCTGCTACCCGACGGACCGGGGGAAACCCCGCAAAAAGGACTTTTCAGGCGCTGCGGATCGAGGTGAACGCGGAGTTGACAGCACTGGAACGCGCGCTCCCCGCCGCGCTGGACGCACTGACGCTCGGCGGGCGCGTGGTCGTGCTCGCCTACCACTCCCTTGAGGACCGGCTGACCAAGCAGGTCCTCGCGGCGCGAACCAGGGAGACCGGCCCACCGGGGCTGCCCGTCCCGCTGCCGGCTCACCAGCCGCGGTTCGCCCTCCTGACCAGGGGAGCCGAGCTTCCGAGCGAAGAGGAGGTGGCCCGCAACCCGCGGGCGGCCTCAGCCCGATGCCGGGCTGCAGAGAGGATCCGTGAGGCAGTTGACAAGGAGTGAGTCGGTCGTCCGCACCGCGCCGAGCCGCGGCGGACGTCCTGCGCGCGCGCCCCGCGCGACGCCGCAGGTACGCAGGACCAGGCCGGTCAGGACCGCGCCCGTCGCCGATCCCGCCGCGGCGCCCGCGGCACCCGCGGCCCGGCCGGGACGCGCGCCGCGCGCTCCCTTCATGCTGCTCGTGGTCGGCCTGCTCTGCGGTGGCCTGATCAGCCTGCTGCTGCTGAACATCGTCCTCGCCCAGGACTCCTACAAGGTCAACGAGCTCCGTAGCGCCAACGACCAGCTCCGCCAGAAGAAGGAGGAGCTGAAGAACGCCAACATGCGCCTGGAGATGCCCGGCGCGCTCTCCGACAGCTCCGCCAAGCAGGGGCAGGGACCCGACTGGGACGAGGCCAACGTCATCACCCCCGACCGCTCCGCCAACAGCCGGGCCGCGAGCGACGGCCAGACGCCCGCCGGGCAGGAGCGAGTGCCGGGCACGGGCCGGTGAAGGAGACGGGCGGCCGGGGCCCCGGCCCCGGCCGTGGTGGTTCCGGCGGCGGACCCGCCGGAGGCTCCGGCCGCCGGGCCCCGGGAGGGCCCGGCCGTACCGGCAGGCCGGGCGGTCCGGATGTGACGGGCAGGCCGGGCTCCTCCGGCAGGCCCTCCCGGCCGGAGGGCTCGGGCGGGTCCGAACGGGCCGACGGCCCCGGTAAGCCCGCCTCTCCCGGCAGGCCGGGCGGTTCCGAAGGGCAGGGCAGATCCGGCGCTCCGGGCACGGGCAAGGCGCGTCCCGATGGCGCCGGCGGTCCGCAGGGCGCGGGCAGAGCACGCCCGGACAGTGCCGGCGGTCCGCAGGGCGGCGGCAGGGCGCGCTCGGACGGGTCCGGCAGGCCGGGCGGTCCACCGGGTGCGGGCAAGGCGCGCTCGGACGGGTCCGGCAGGCCAGGTGGTCCGCAGGGCGCGGGCAAGGCGCGTTCCGACGGGCCGGCCAGGCCGGGGGCGGGCAGGCCCGGCACCCCGGGCGCGGGCAGGGCACGCCCGGACGGCGCCGGCGGTCCGCAGGGCGGCGGCAGGGCACGCCCGGACGGCGCCGGCGGTCCGCAGGGCGGCGGCAGGGCGCGCCCGGACAGTGCCGGTGGTCCGCAGGGTGGCGGCAGGGCGCGCTCGGACGGGTCCGGCAGGCCGGGCGGTCCGCAGGGCGCGGGCAAGGCGCGCCCCGACGGGTCCGGCAGGCCCAGCGGGCCCCCCGGAGCGGGCAGGCCCGGCAGGTCCGCGCGCCCCGAGGGAGCCGGCAGGTCGGGCAGGCCGCCGGGACAGGAGACGCCGCGCAGGCCGCGCAGTTCCCCGCGTCCGGAGGCGCCGCAGGCCTCTCCGGGACGGATCCGCCCCGGCGCGGGGCGCGGGGAGGGGCAGACGGCCGATCCCGGCCGCACGCCGGGCCGGGGCGGCAGGCCGCCCCGCCCGCCGATGCGCCCGCCCGCCGTACTGCGCCTGGGTAACCCCGGCAGGCGGATCAACGTCGGCCTCATCGCGATGACCTTCGTGCTGTCCGTCTTCGCCGGGCGGCTGGTGCAGCTCCAGGGCCTCGACTCCAAGGTGTACGCGGCGGAGGCGGCCGAGCAGCGGGTGCGGGGCGAGAAGCTGACCGCGCGGCGCGGTTCGATCACCGACGTCAACGGGCACGAGCTCGCGCTGACCCTGGAGGCGCGCGAGATCTTCGTCGACCCGTCGGAGGTCGCGCCGGCCGACCGCGACCGGGTGGCCACGGTCTTGGCCGCGGAGCTGAACCAGCCCAAGGAGCAGATCGCGGCCAAGCTCGGCAACACCACCAGCCGCTACCAGCAGGTGGCCGCCGCCGTCGAGCCGTCCGTCGCCCAGCGGATCATGACGCAGAAGCCCAAGCTCAAGGGTGTCGGCAGCAAGCACCGCTACCGGCGCGACTACCCCGGCGGTGACCTGGCGGGCACCCTGCTGGGGTTCGTCGGCGACGACGGCACGGGCCTGAGCGGGCTGGAGAACACCTACAACGGGCTGCTCGCCGGTCGCGACGGCGAGCAGTTCATCGAGACGGGGCGTGAGGGGCAGCGCATCCCGATGACCCGCAGCACGCTGAAGACGCCCGTGGAGGGCAGGGACGTGCGGCTGACCATCGAACGCGACATCCAGTGGGCGGCGCAGAAGGCGATCACCGACCAGGTCAAGGCCACCGGCGCCCGCACCGGCAGCGCCATCGTGATCGACGTGCCGACCGGGCAGGTGGTCGCCATGGCCAACGCGCCCGAGCTCGACCTGAAGAACTGGGAGAAGACCGCCCCCGAAGACTGGGTCAACCGGTCGGTGACGGACGTGTTCGAGCCGGGCAGCACCAACAAGGTCATCACCGCGGCGGCCGCCCTGGAGTCGGGAGCCGTGCGGCCGGAGACCGTGTTCAAGGTCCCCGACAACATCAGATGCGCCGACCGGGTGCTGCGCGACTCCCATCCGCACCCCGTGGAGCGCCTGACCTTCTCCGGCGTGGTCGCGACCTCCAGCAACGTCGGCACGATCCTCGCCTCGCAGCGGGTCGGCGACGAGAAGCTGCACGCGATGCTGGAGCGCTTCGGGTTCGGCGCCAAGCCCGGCACCGGCCTGCTCGGCGAGGAGGCCGGGCTCCTTCCGGAGTGGAAGAAGTGGTCGGGCAGCCAGCGCTGCACGATCGCCTACGGGCAGGGCGTGTCGGTGACCGCCCTGCAGACGGCGAGCGTCTACCAGACCATCGCCAACGGCGGGGTGCGCGTCACCCCGCAGATCGTGGCCGGCACCACCGCCGAGAACCGGGCCTTCGTGCCGTCCCCGCCGGGCAAGCAGACCCGGGTGATCAGCGAGCGCACGGCCAGGGAGGTGTCCGGGATGCTGGAGGCGGCCGTGAGCGACGAGGGCACCGGCAACCTCGCCGCCATCGACGGTTACCGGGTGGCGGGCAAGACCGGCACCGCGATGCGCTATGACCCCAAGTGCCAGGGTTACTGCGGCTACACCTCGACATTTGTTGGTTTCGCCCCGGCGGACAAGCCCCGCCTGGTCGTCCTGGCGGTCATTCAAGACCCGCACAAGGGCTACTACGGCGGGGAGATCGCCGCCCCGGTCTTCAAGAAAGTGATGACGTTCGCGTTGAAGAGCAAGAAGATCCCACCCACCGGCACGACGGCCGCCTCGGTGCGGATACGCGCCGGGGAGTGATGAGGGAAGGTACGCTCTCGCCGTGCGTCCCCCGTTGTCCATGCGACCGTCAACCAGTCCACCCCGTCCGCTCTCGGGGCTGGCGAGCCTGCTCGGCGCGCCCTCAGGCACGTCACGAGCGCCGCTGGCCGCGGTGTCCGGGATCACCATCGATTCGCGCCAGGTCCAGCGCGGAGATCTCTACGTCGCGCTGCCGGGGGCCACGTCCCACGGCGCCGGCTTCTCCGCGCAGGCACTCGCCGCCGGAGCCAGCGCCATCCTGACCGACGAGGAGGGCAGGGCTGCCGCGGTCGCGACCGGCCTGCCGGTCCTCGTCGTGCCGGACCCGCGCCGCGTGCTCGGCCAGGTCTCCGCCTGGGTGTACGGCAGGCCCGCGGCGGACGTGATGGTCATCGGCGTCACCGGCACCAGCGGCAAGTCCACCACCACCTTCCTGCTGGAGGCCGGGCTGCGAGCCGCCGGGCACAAGGCCGGGCTGATCGGCGGCGTGGAGATCCACGCCGGCGAGCTGCGCTTCACCCCCAAACTGACCACGCCGGAGGCCAGCGACCTGCAGGGCCTGTTCGCCCTCATGCGCGAGCACGGCGTCACGGCCGCCGCGATGGAGGTCTCCAGCCACGCGCTGGCACTGGGCCGCGTCGACGCGGTGTTCTACGACGTCGCGCTGTTCACCAACCTCTCCCAGGACCACCTGGACTTCCACAAGGACCTCGACGACTACTTCGCGACGAAGGCCCGGCTGTTCACCCCCGAGATGAGCCGCGCCGGCGTGGTCAACATCGACGACGCCCACGGGCGCGAGCTCCTCGGGCTGAGCAAGATCCCGATGACCACCTTCTCCGCCGAGGGCGCCCTCGAAGCCGACTGGCGGGCCGCAGACGTGCGTCTGGGCGCCGACGGCAGCTCCTTCCGCGTGGTCGGCCCCGGCGGTGTCGAGGAGGACGCGACGGTGGCCCTGCCCGGCCCGTTCAACGTCGCCAACGCGCTGGGCGCGATCGTCTCCCTCGTGGAGGCCGGGGTGCCGCTGCGTGCCGCGGTGGCGGGTGTCGGCACGCTGGCCGGGGTGCCCGGCCGGATGGAGCGGGTGCCCGGCGGCGAGGACTTCCAGGCCATCGTCGACTACTCGCACAAGCCCGGCGCGGTGGAGTCGGTGCTGCGCTCGCTGCGCGAGGTCACCACCGGGAGGCTGACCGTGGTGCTGGGCTGCGGCGGCGACCGTGACCGGGGCAAACGCCCGATGATGGGGGAGGCCGCCGCCAGGCTGGCGGATGTGGCCATTCTCACCAGTGACAACCCTCGCTCGGAGGATCCGCTGCGGATTCTCGCCGAGATGATGAATGGAGCCCTCGGCGTGTCTCATGATGAGCGCGCACATGTGATCATTGAGCCGGACCGGGCCGCGGCCATCGACCTGGCGATCAGCCGGGCGGGCTTCGGCGACGTCGTCGTCGTGGCCGGCAAGGGCCACGAGCAGGGCCAGTATGTCGGGGACGAGGTCCTCCCGTTCGACGACAGGCAAGTGGTGGCCGACGCGATCGTCAGAAGGCGGAACCGGACCGGGCGCCGAAGCACGTATGGAGAGTAGGTAAGACGCATCATGATCCCGTTGCCGCTGGCCAGGATCGCCGAGATCACCTCGGGTGCCCTCGCGGGCATGGCCGATCCCCGCGCGGTCGTGCGCGGTCCGGTCGTCATCGACTCCCGTGCCGTCGAGCCGGGGTCGCTGTTCGTCGCGATCAGGGGAGACCGGGTCGACGGGCACGACTTCGCCGCCCAGGCCGTCGAGGCCGGGGCCGTCGCCGTGCTGGCGTCCAGGCCCGTGGACGCTCCCGCGGTCGTCGTCGGCGACACCGTGACCGCCCTGGCCGACCTGGCCACCGCGGTCTGCGCCGATCTGCCGTCGACCACGGTCATCGGAGTGACCGGATCGGCGGGCAAGACCAGCACCAAGGACCTGCTGGCCCGCCTCACCGCCAGGATCGGTCCGACGATCGCCCCGGTCGAGTCGTTCAACAACGAGATCGGCCACCCGCTCACGGTGCTGAAGGCCGGCGAGGACACCCGCTACCTGGTCCTGGAGCTCAGCGCCAGGGACGCCGGCCACATCAGCCACCTGGCCCGCATCGCCCCGCCCAGGATCGGGGTGGTCCTCAACGTCGGCACCGCCCACCTGGGCGTCTTCGGCGGCAAGGACGCGATAGCCAAGGCCAAGGGCGAGCTGGTCGAGGCGCTGCCCGCCGACGGCGTGGCCGTGCTGAACGCCGACGACCCGCTGGTGGCCGCGATGGCCCGGCGCACCGACGCCAGGGTCGCCTGGTACGGCCGCGCCGAGAGCGCCGCGGTGCGGGCGGAGGGGGTGACCCTCGACGACCGGGGCCGCGCCGCCTTCACGCTGCGCACCCCGTCCGGGGCCGCCCCGGTCGTGCTCCGCCTGTACGGCGAGCACGCCGTGGAGAACGCGCTCGCCGCCGCGGCGGCCGCCTACGAGCTCGGCCTGCCGGTCGCCACCATCGCCGAGGAGCTGTCGGAGGCCGAGCCCCGCAGCCGCTGGCGGATGGAGGTCACCGACAGGGCGGACGGCGTCACCGTGATCAACGACGCCTACAACGCCAACCCCGACTCCATGCGCGCCGCCTTCGGCGCCCTCGACGCGCTCGCGGGCGGCCGCCGCCGCTTCGCGGTCATCGCCGCCCTGCGCGAGCTGGGCGAGGAGAGCGCGGCCCTGAACGAGGGCGTGGGCCGAATGGCGGCGGGGGCGGGCCTGGAGGGCCTGTTCGTCGTCGGGCCCGACGCCGGCCCGGTCCTGGCCGGTGCCGGAGCCGCCGTGGACGGCGTCCCGTCCGCCACCCGGGTCACGCACGTCGCCGACGCGCAGGAGGCGGCCGCCGCGCTGTCGGCGCTCCTGGTCCCCGGCGACGTGGTGCTGGTCAAGGGGCCGCGCGCGGCCGGCCTGGAGCGCGTGGCGGCGGCACTGGTGGGAGGTGATCGCCGATGATGGAGATCCTCATCGCGGCGGCGGTCGGCCTGCTGCTGTCGTCGTTCGGCACCCCCCTGGCGATCCGCCTGTTCTCGCAGCGCGGCTACGGCCAGAGCATCCGGGAGGAGGGCCCCTCCGGCCACCACGACAAGCGCGGCACCCCCACCATGGGCGGCACCGTGATCGTGATCGCGGCGCTGCTCGGATTCGCCTGCGCCCACCTGTACAGCCAGTCCCTGCCCACCGTCTCCGCGGTCCTGGTGCTGTTCCTGATGACGGGCCTCGGCGCGGTCGGCTTCCTCGACGACTTCATCAAGATCTACAAGCAGCGCAGCCTCGGCCTGCGCAGCGGCGCCAAGGCCCTGGGCCAGCTCGTCGTCGGCGCGGTCTTCGCGGTCCTGGTCACCCGTTTCCCGAACGCCTACCTGATCACCCCGGCCGAGACCCGGCTGTCGTTCCTGCGGGACTTCGGCCCGTCGGTCGGCATCATCGGGTTCACGATCTGGGTGCTCATCATGATCGTGGGCTTCTCCAACGCGGTGAACCTCACCGACGGGCTCGACGGCCTCGCCAGCGGCGCCACCGGCGTGGTGCTGGCCTCCTACGTCCTGATCGGCAACTGGCAGCTCCGCAACAACTGCACCACCCAGCTCGGCCCCAACTGCTACTGGGTCCGCGACCCGCTGGACCTGGCCGTGGTCGCCGCCGCCGTGCTCGGCGCGCTGGTCGGCTTCCTGTGGTGGAACGCCCCTCCCGCCAAGATCTTCATGGGTGACACCGGCTCCCTGGCCCTGGGCGGCGTGCTCGCCGGTCTGGCCATCACCACCCGCACCCAGCTCCTGCTGATCATCCTGGCGGGGATGTGCGTGCTCATCACCATGTCGGTGATCATCCAGGTCGGCTTCTTCAAGATGACCGGCAAACGCGTCTTCAGAATGGCCCCGCTCCAGCACCACTTCGAGCTGTCCGGCTGGGCGGAGACGACGATCGTGGTCCGCTTCTGGCTCATCGCCGGCCTCTGCGCCGCCGCCGGTCTCGGACTGTTCTACGTCGAATGGATGCCCAAGTCGTGAGCGCGGTGTCTGCGGCCGTGCGGCCGGCGGAGGTGGCCCGGTGATCTGCGTCGCGGGTCTGGGAGTCTCCGGCACGGCCGTCGCCCGCGCCATGGCCGCCCGGGGCGAGAAGGTGGTCGTCCTGGAGGGCCGGGACGGGGAGCGGGCCAGGGCGACCGCCGCGGAGCTGGCCGGGATCGGCGTCGAGGTCCGCTTCGGCGAGCCGGTCGAGCCGCCCGCCGGCACCTCCCTCATCGTCGCCACCGGCTGGCCGCCGCACCATCCGCTGCTGGTCGCGGCGGCCGAGGCCGGGGTGGAGGTGATCGGCGAGGTCGAGCTGGCCTGGCGGCTCCGCCCGGCGGGCGCCGCGCCGTGGCTGGCGCTGACCGGCACCAACGGCAAGACCACCGTGGTCCGGATGCTCACCTCGATGCTCACCGCGGCCGGGCACGCGGCGCTCGCGGTCGGCAACGTCGGCACCCCCGTCGTGGAGGCCGTCACCGGCCCCGCCGACGTGCTGGCCGTGGAGCTGTCCAGCTTCCAGCTCCACCGCTCGCCCAGCCTCGCCCCGCACACCGCGGCCGTGCTCAACGTCGCCCCCGACCATCTCGACTGGCACGGCTCCCTGGAGGAGTACGCCCGGGTCAAGGGGGAGATCTTCACCCGGGCCGGGACGGTCGTCCACAACGCCGACGACGAGTGGTCGGCCCGCCTGGCGGCGCCGTACGACGGGGGCACGGGCGCGCGCAGCGTCGGCTTCACCCTCGGCGTGCCGGCGCCCGGCCAGGTCGGCGTGGTCGAAGACCTGCTGGTGGACCGGGCGTTCGTGGCCGACCCGGCGCGCCACGCCGAGGAGCTCGCCTCCTTCGACGACATCCGGCCGTTCGCACCGCACAACGTGGCCAACGCGCTCGCCGCCGCCGCCATGGCCCGCTCCTACGGGGTGCCCGCGGAGGCCGTACGGCAGGGCCTGCTGGACTTCGTCCCCGACCCGCACCGGATGGCGCGGGTCGCGCGGGTCGGCGAGGTCGACTACGTCGACGACTCCAAGGCCACCAACCCGCACGCCGCCGCCGCCTCGCTCGCCGCCTACCCCTCGATCGTCTGGATCGCCGGCGGGCAGCTCAAGGGCGCCGACGTGGACGATCTGGTACGGCGGGCCGCGCCCCGGCTGCGCGGCGCGGTGCTGCTGGGCGCCGATCGCGAGCGGATCCGGCAGGCTCTGGCGCGACACGCCGCGAATGTCCCGGTGGTGGAGGTGGCCGGGCAAGACACTGGGGTCATGGACCGTGTCGTCATCGAAGCCGCGAGGCTCGCCGCCCCCGGGGACACCGTGCTGCTGGCCCCGGCGGGGGCCTCGCTGGACATGTTCCCCGGCTACGGGGCCCGGGGGAAGGCCTTCGCCCGGGCCGTGCTGGAGCGTCTGGACGGCTCCCAGGGCGGTGCCGGGGACGCATGAGAGCGCGCTTGCGGGATCCGGGGACCCCTGCCCGGCCGGCGGGGCGGAGTGACGGATGACAGCCGTGAGCGACCGGCCGCCGGACGCCGGCTCCTTCAGGGGCCGGCTGGTGCGCGTGCGGGAGCTGCTGGCGCGCCCTCTCTTCTCCTACCACCTGCTGCTGGGCGTCAGCGCGCTGCTGATGGCCCTGGGACTGATGATGGTCCTGTCCGCGTCGAGCATCCACGCGCTCCAGACGCGGCAGTCGGCGTTCGCGCTCTTCGGCCGGCAGTTCATCTCGATGGCCCTGGGGCTGTTCCTGATGTGGATCTGCGCCCGGCTGCCCCTCAGGTTCTTCCGGCAGGCGGGTTACCCGCTGATGGTCTTCGCCGCGCTGGGGCTGATCCTGGTCATGTTCATCGGCTCGGCGGAGCAGGGCGCGCAGCGCTGGATCTACATCGGCGAGCTCACCATCCAGCCGTCGGAGCCGGCCAAGCTCGCGCTGGTGCTGTGGGGGGCCGATCTGCTGGCGAAGGGGGCCCGCGCCGGGCAGATCGAGTGGCGCAGGCTGCTGATCCCCCTCATGCCGGGCCTGGCGATCATGGCCGTCCTGGTGATGCTGGGAAGAGACCTCGGGACCACCCTGGTCCTGATGATGATCTTCCTGGCCCTGCTGTGGGTCGTGGGCGCGCCGCTGAAACTGTTCGGCGGCATCCTGTCGGTCATGGTGCTGGCCACCGTCACGATGATCACCATCGAGGGCTACCGCTCGGCGCGGATCAAGGGGTGGCTCGACCCGTGGGGCAACGCGCAGGACGCGGGCTACCAGCTCGTGCAGGGCCAGATCGGGATGGGCAGCGGAGGCTGGTTCGGGCTCGGACTGGGGGCCAGCCGGCAGAAGTGGAACTGGACCCCGCACGCCGAGAGCGACTTCATCTTCTCCATCCTGGGTGAGGAGCTCGGCCTGATGGGCACGCTGGTCGTGGTGGCCCTGTTCGGCCTGCTCGGCTACGCGGGCCTGCGGGTGGCCACCCGGGTCAGGGACCCGTTCGTCCGGCTCGCCTCGGTCGCCGCGATCGCCTGGATCGTCGGTCAGGCGATCGTCAACATCGGCGCGGTCATCGGTGTGCTGCCCATCACCGGCATCCCGTTGCCCCTGATCTCCTACGGCGGATCCGCGCTGCTGCCGACCCTGGCAGCGCTGGGGATGCTGCTCGCCTTCGCCAAACAGGAGCCCGGGGCGCGCGAGGCTCTGGCGGCACGTGGCCCCGGACCGGTGGCGCGGGGCCTAAGCTGGCTTGGCCTGGGTGGTCTGGCCCGGCGACGACGGCCGGCCACGCAAGACGATGAGCGACTGGGCGGCCCGGCGCGGAAACGACGGCCGGTCCGCGGAAGACGATGAGTGAAGTGAAAGGACCGACATGAGGGTGGTCCTCGCCGGCGGCGGGACGGCCGGTCATATCGAACCGGCGTTGGCCCTGGCCGACGCGCTCCGCCGGCTTGATCCGAACATCGGGATCACCTGCCTCGGCACGGAGCGCGGCCTGGAGACGCGACTGGTCCCGGCCCGGGGCTACGAGCTGCAGCTCGTGCCGGCGGTGCCGCTGCCGCGGGCGATCACGCCCCAGCTCCTGAGCGTGCCCGGCCGGCTGGCGGGCGCCATCAACGCGGCCGCGGGCATCATGGACCGCGTCCAGGCCGACGTGCTGGTCGGATTCGGCGGCTACGTGGCGACCCCCGCCTACCTGGCGGCGCGGCGGCGCGGCGTGCCGATCGTGGTGCACGAGGCCAACCCGAGGCCCGGCCTGGCCAACCGGCTGGGCGCGCGGCTGACCGACCACGTGTTCACCGGCCACCAGAACACGCCGCTGCCCCGCGCCGAACACGTGGGCATCCCGCTCCGGCGCGAGATCGTCGGGCTGGACCGCCTCTCCGTGGGCGACAAGGCGCGCTCCTGGTTCGGCCTGGAGGCCGACCTGCCCACGCTGCTGGTCACCGGCGGTTCCCAGGGCGCGCGGTCGCTCAACCAGGCGGCCCTGGCCGCCGCCCCGGTGCTGCGCCGGGCCGGAGTGCAGGTGCTGCACGTCATCGGCCCGAAGAACACGCTGGAGGAGGAGCCGCCGCCCGGCGACCCGCAGTACGTCGTGCTGCAGTACGTCGACCGGATGGACCTGGCCTACGCCGCGGCCGACTTCGCCCTGTGCCGCAGCGGCGCCATGACCTGTGCCGAGCTGACCGCGGTGGGCCTGCCCGCCGCCTACATCCCGCTCCCGCACGGCAACGGCGAGCAGCGGCTCAACGCCGAGCCGATCGTGCAGGCCGGTGGCGGCCTCATGGTCGACGACGCCGACCTGACACCGGAGTGGATCATCCAGAACGTGCTCCCCATCCTGTCCGACCCCGAGCGCGTGGTCACCATGTCGGAGGCCGCCTCCAGGATGGGGCGGAAAGACGCCGACGTGACGCTCGCCCGCAGGGTGCTGCAGATCGCGGCGGAGGGCAGGGGCCGATGAGCCGGAAGCCGGGCATGCGGCCGACGAGGAGCGATGAGCGATCGATGAGCGCGGAACGGGACCGGCGCGGTGCGCGCCCCGGCCGGCCGGGGAACGAGACCGTCCGCGTGGCTAGCGAGGAGTGGTGAGCGACCGATGAGCCTGGTCAAGTTGGTGGATCCGGTCGCGGCCGAGGAGCTCGGGCGCGTCCACTTCATCGGGATAGGCGGTGCCGGGATGTCCGGCATCGCGCGCATCCTGCTCAAGCGCGGCGTGCCGGTCTCCGGCAGCGACGCGCGCGGCTCGGACATGGTGACCGAGCTGCGGGAGCTGGGCGGCAGGGTCCACATCGGCCACGCCGCCTCGAACATCAAGAACGTCGACACCGTCGTGGTCTCCACCGCGATCCGCGACTCCAACCCCGAGCTGGGCGAGGCGCTCCGCCAGGGGCTGCGGGTGATCCCCAGGGCCGCCGCGCTGGCCTCGGTCATGGCGGGCCGTACCGGGGTCGCCCTGGCCGGGACCCACGGCAAGACCACCACGACCTCGATGCTCACGGTGGCGCTGCAGAAGTGCGGCGCCGACCCGTCCTACTGCGTCGGCGGCCAGCTCGTGACCACCGGCCTGGGCGCCGACGAGGGCGCGGGCGAGGTGTTCGTGGCCGAGGCCGACGAGAGCGACGGCTCCTTCCTCATGCTGGCCCCGGAGATCGCCGTGGTGACCAACGTGGAGCCGGACCATCTGGACAACTACGGTGACCCGCGCGCGGTCTACGACAGTTTCGCGCGGTTCGTCGAACGGGTCGGGAAGTCGATGGTGATCTGCGCCGACGACCCGGGCTCCGCGGCCCTGGTCCCGATCGCCCGCGCGCGCGGCCTGAAGGTGGTCACCTACGGCGAGGCCGAGGGCGCCGACTTCCGGGTGAGCGGGATCCTCCCCGACGGCCTGGGCATCTCCTTCGCGGTCGAGGGCCGCGGGGAGGTCAGGCTGGCCGTCCCCGGCCGCCACAACGCGCTCAACGCCACCGCGGTCATCGCCGTGGCGATGGAGCTGGGCGTGTCCTTCGACGAGATACGCGACGGCCTGGCCGCCTTCACCGGCGCCAAGCGTCGTTTCGAGGCCAAGGGCGAGGCCGGGGGGGTGGCGGTCTTCGACAGCTACGCCCACCATCCGACCGAGCTCGCCGCCGACCTGCGCGCGGCGCGGGACGTGGTGGCGTCCTTCTCCGGCTCCGGCAGGGTCATCGCGGTCTTCCAGCCGCACCTCTACTCGCGCACCAGGTTCTTCGCCGACGAGTTCGGCGTCGCCCTGGGCCTGGCCGACGAGGCCATCGTGCTGGACGTCTACGGTGCCCGTGAGGACCCGGAGCCGGGCGTCTCCGGGGCCCTGGTGGCGGGCAAGGTGCCGCTCCCGCCGGAGCGGGTCACCTACGCGCCGCAGCGGGAGGCGGTCCCCGCCCTGGTGGCCGGCCGGGCCAGGCCCGGCGACATCGTGCTCACCATGGGGGCGGGCGACGTGACCGAACTGGGCCCCCGCATCGTGGCGGAGCTGGCCGCCCGGTGACCCGCGGGAGGGGACGGTCACCGGCGCCCGAGCCGCCGGACGGGGGGAGACGATGAACGGGGTGTGGAGGTCGGCCTTCCTGGCCCTGCTCACCGTGGGAGTGGTGGGCACCGCCGCCTGGCTGGTGTTCTTCTCGTCGGTGCTCGGCGTCCGGGACATCCGGGTGGTGGGCAACCTCGGCATCCCCGCCCAGCAGATCCAGCAGGCGACGGGGGTGCCCGAGGGCAGGCCCCTGGCCATCGTGGACGTGGACGAGGTCGAGCAGCGGATCGGCAGGATCCGGCAGATCGAGTCGGTGCGGGTCAGCCGCGGCTGGCCGGGCACGCTGATGGTGGAGATCGTGGAACGCGAGCCGCTGGCGGTGGTGGCGGTCGGCCCCAAGTTCGCGCTCATGGACCGGCACGGCGTGATGACCGAGATCAAGGACGTCGCGCCCCCGTCGCTCCCGCTGCTGCGCGTCGACCGTCCCCAGCCCGGCGACCCGGCGACCGCCGCGGCGCTGACCGTCATACAGGCGCTGCCCGAAGATCTGGCCCGGCGGCTCTCGGAAGTGCTCGCACCCTCGCCCGAGACCGTCTCGATGCGTCTCAAGGACGGCCGCGAGGTCGTGTGGGGCGGCCGGGACCGTCCGGCCGCCAAGGCCGGCATCCTCGTCACGCTGCTGAAACGTCCCGCCGACACCTATGACGTGAGCTCGCCCGACGTCGTGACGGTGAAGTGACCCCGGCAGGTCGCGCGCGGTCCCGGAAAAGGACGGCCCGCGACACGCCGGACGCGCTTGCGGCGCGGTTAGTTGACCCACCTGGAGCGTAACTCCTACTGTCCGTATCACTCCTCAGGTTGACATAAATCTAAATCTCAACTTGAGGGTGAGGGTTTTGGAAACGACGGCACGGGCCCCGTGCCGCATGAAATTGCAAGTCAACGAGCGGAAAGGCCCCTCGTCGTGGCAGCACCGCAGAACTACCTCGCGGTCATCAAGGTTGTAGGAATCGGCGGAGGCGGAGTCAACGCCGTCAACCGGATGATCGAGGAGGGACTCAAGGGCGTCGAGTTCATCGCCATCAATACCGACGCTCAGGCGCTGCTGATGAGTGACGCCGACGTCAAGCTTGATGTCGGGCGCGAACTCACCCGCGGCCTCGGCGCGGGGGCCAACCCCGAAGTCGGGCGCAAGGCGGCCGAGGACCACCGCGAGGAGATCGAAGAGGTCATCAAGGGCGCCGACATGGTGTTCGTCACCGCCGGAGAGGGCGGTGGCACGGGCACCGGCGGTGCTCCGGTGGTGGCCAACATCGCGCGCTCGCTGGGCGCGCTGACCATCGGCGTGGTCACCCGGCCCTTCAGCTTCGAGGGCCGGCGCAGGGCGATGCAGGCCGAGGCGGGCATAGAGACCCTGCGCGAGGAGGTCGACACCCTCATCGTGATCCCGAACGACCGGCTGCTGTCGATCTCCGACCGGCAGGTGAGCGTGCTGGACGCCTTCAAGGCGGCCGACCAGGTGCTGCTCTCCGGCGTCCAGGGCATCACCGACCTCATCACCACGCCTGGTCTGATCAACCTCGACTTCGCCGATGTGAAGTCGGTCATGTCCGGAGCCGGTTCGGCGCTCATGGGCATCGGCCACGCGCGCGGCGACGACCGGTCGGTCGCCGCCGCCGAGATGGCCGTCTCCAGCCCGCTGCTGGAGGCCAGCATCGACGGCGCCCACGGCGTCCTGCTCTCGATCGCCGGCGGGTCCGACCTCGGCCTGTTCGAGATCAACGAAGCGGCCCAGCTGGTCTCCAACGCCGCGGCGCCGGATGCCAACATCATCTTCGGTACGGTCATCGACGACGCCCTCGGCGACGAGGTGCGCGTCACCGTGATCGCGGCCGGGTTCGACGAGCCCGCCGCGGAGGTCAAGACCGTCGTGCCGCAGCCGGCCGCCCGCCAGCAGCCGGCCTCGCGCCCGGCTCCCGCCCCCTCGGTGACCGCGCCGGTCCGTCCGGTGACGCCCACGGTGAAGGCCGAGCCCCGGCCCGAGCCCAGGGTCGAGCAGGCGCAGGTCCGGCCGGTCGCCGGCCCGCCGGCACCCGCCCCGGTGGTGGAGACGCCGATCCCGCCGGCTCCGCAGCCGGTCCAGCAGATCCACCCGGTCCAGCCCGCCCCGCCGGTGCACATCCCGGCGGAGCAGGCCGAGCCGCCCCGCGCGGAGGAGGCTCCGGCGCCGCCGGTGTCGATCCCGCGCCCGGCGCCGGAGCCCTCGCAGCCCACCCCCATCTCCGCCAGGGTCTCCGACCCCGCCCGGAGGCGGCCGGTGATCTTCGAGGAGCAGGAAGAGGAGCTCGACGTCCCCGACTTCCTGAAGTGACATTGCTCACGGCTGGGTGGTCGACGGATCACTCAGCTGTGACAGGGAGAATGGATTCCGCCGGTTTGTCGGTATTTGAACGGCGGAGAAGTGACGGAAACAACACGACGTGATGAGATCGCGGCCGGTCTGGCCGAGGTTGAGGCGAGCATCGCCGAAGCCTGCCGGGCCGCCGGCCGTGCCCGCGAGGAGCTGACGCTCATCGCGGTGAGCAAGACCTACCCGGCCTCCGACGTGCGGCTACTGGCCGCGCTGGGGGTGACGGACGTGGGGGAGAACCGTGACCAGGAGGCTTCGGTCAAGGTGCGCGAATGTGCGGGCCTGGACCTCACCTGGCACTTCATCGGCCAGTTGCAGACCAACAAGGCCCGCTCCGTGGCCGGTTACGCCGACGTCGTCCACTCGGTGGACCGCCCGCGTCTGGTGACCGCCCTCAGCCAGGAGGCGGTCAGGGCGGGACGGGAGATCACCTGCCTGGTGCAGGTCGCCCTGGACGGCGATCCCGGGCGGGGCGGGGCGCGGCCGGCGGACGTGGCCGCGCTGGCGGAGGCACTGGCCGTCGCCCCCGGGATCCGGCTGGGCGGGGTGATGGCGGTGGCGCCGCTGGGGGAGGAGCCCGGCAGGGCCTTCGCCAGGCTCCGGGAGATCGCGCAGGTCATGCGGGATGCCCACCCCGGAGCCGACGTCATCTCCGCAGGTATGAGCGGTGATATGTCCGAGGCCATTGCGAATGGCGCGACACACCTGCGGGTCGGTACGGCGTTGCTCGGTCGCAGGAAGCCCTTAGTCAGGTAATGTCCCTTCAAGTGGACCTTGGCGTCCGCGTATCCAGATAGAGGTCGATCGGTGGTGAGCTCCAAGGGGGTGCGGCTACCGCCCCAGGGAAATCGCAGTAAGGCGGAGGAAGAAGTAGCGATGGCCAGCGCGATGCGCAAGATGGCGGTCTACCTCGGTCTTGTGGAGGACGACCGCTACGAGAGGTACGACAGCTATTCCGACGACGAGTACGACGACTTCGACGACTCGCGGAGGGGCGGCGAGGAGCGGCCTGGCACGGTCCAGGACCGCGAGGACGACACTGACCCAGGCGTGCCCGCTCCGAGGCCCGCAACGGCTGTCATAGAGCGCCGCACGACCGATCTGGCGCGTATCACGACGCTTCATCCCCGCACCTACAACGAGGCGCGGACAATTGGTGAGCACTTCCGTGACGGCACCCCGGTCATCATGAATCTGACCGAAATGGTTGACAGTGACGCCAAGCGACTTGTCGATTTCGCGGCAGGTCTTGTCTTTGGCCTACACGGCAGCATTGAACGTGTTACGAACAAGGTGTTCCTGTTGTCCCCTGCCAATGTCGAGGTGACCGCCGAGGACAAGGCCCGAATCGCGGAACGCGGGTTCTTCAACCAGAGCTAGAGTTCCACCATGAACAGTGACCGGCCGGACAGGTCCCGACAAGACCGGGGACGGCGGAACAGCGTGGAGGCGGGGGCGGACCGTGGGGATCGTTAGCGAGATCTTGGTCGTCATCCTGTCCCTCTACCTGGTTCTGCTGATCGGCAGAATGATCTTTGAGACGGTGCAGGCGTTCGCACGTCAGTGGCGCCCCACGGGGGTCGTCCTGGTTCTGGCGGAAGCCGTATACACGGTGACCGACCCACCTCTCAAGTTCCTCCGCCGTTTCATTCCACCACTCCGGTTGGGTACGGTGGCCTTTGACCTAAGCTTCACAGTGCTGTTCATTGTGGTCTTGGTCTTGATCCAACTCGTGTCCGCGCTTCGTTGATCGGGTACCGTCCCTCCGGACAGACTCCAAGCGCGCCAAGGAGACCGAAATGCCGCTGACGCCCGCTGATGTGCGGAACAAGCAATTCAGTACGACCCGGCTCAGGCCGGGCTATGACGAGGAAGAGGTAGACGCCTTCCTTGATGAGGTCGAGTCCGAGCTGGACCGTCTCATCCAAGAGAACGAGGAGCTCCGCGCCAAGCTGGCGGAGTGCCTGCGGGGCAAGGTGCCCGGCGGAATGGGAATGGCCATGGCGCCCGCCCCCGTGGCCGAGCCCAAGCCCGAGATGATGATGCCGCAGCCGGAGCCGATGCGTGCCCCCGAGCCGGTGCAGCACCAGCAGCCTGTTCCCGTCGGCATGGGAATGCCCCCGGCCGAGGACAACATGGACACCGCCGCCCGCGTGCTCGCGCTGGCCCAGCAGACGGCCGACCAGGCGATCGCCGATGCCCGCCGGGAGGCGGACGAGACGGTGACCCGGGCCCGCCGCGAGGCCGACGACATCCTCGGCAAGGCGCGTCGCCAGGCCGAGCAGGTCATCGGTGACGCCCGCGCCCGCGCTGAGACGCTGGAACGCGACGCGCAGGAGCGGCACCGCCAGGCCATGGGTTCGCTGGTGCAGACCCGCGACGAGCTTGAGCGCAAGGTCGAGGAGCTGCGCAGCTTCGAGCGGGAGTACCGCAGCCGTCTGAAGCTGTATCTTGAGAACCAGCTCGCCGAGCTGACCGTGGCTGCCGAGGGCAGTGGCGGATTCCCGATCGTGGGCGGCCCTCCGGCCATGTCCCACGCCGTGGCTCAGGGTGGACAGCCGACCATTCAGGGTGCCCCCAACCCGTTCGGTGGTGAGCCGTCGCAGCATTCGGGCGCCTTCCAGGGCGTTGACGGTCCGCACAACGACCGCCGCTAGGGTGTCGGGTCATCCCTCTGACCCGTATCCGGGAGTCCCTCTGTGATCCTTATCAGCGCCGGCTTGGTGGTCACCGCCATCGTCCTGCTCATCGCGGGGTTCGTGCTGGCCAAGCCATTTCTGGTCATGTGGTCGATCGCGGTCAGCGTTCTGTCCGCGGTCTTCCTGGTGATCGGGGCGCTGTTGCGCCGCCACGAGCTGTTCCCCGGCGGGCGCGCCGGGGCGGCTCCGCTCCCTCCCGAGGGACCGGTTCCGGCCGGGCCGATGCCCGCGCCGCACATGAGGCCGGATCAGCGCGTCCCCTCGGCTCCGCACCCGAGGGCGCCGCACGGCATGCCGCCGGCGGCGACCGTCGCGTCTCAGCCCCGGCCGCGCCCGGTGGCCGGGCCGGCTCCCGCCGCGAGGCAGGGCCTGCTGGACGCCGAGGCGATCGTCCTGGTGATCCCCGGGCGCAAGCGGTATCACGTCGCCGGCTGTCGGCAGCTGGCCGGCAGGGATCATGAGGAGCTCACTCACGAGGAGGCGCGCGAGGAGGGCTTCACGCCCTGCACCACGTGCCTGCCCGAGTTCACCGGCGGGATCCAGCCGCAGGACGCCCCCATCGGCGCTCAGAAACCGGTCGCGCACCCGGCCCCCTCCCCGGAGCCCGGCCCCTCCGGCGACACCCGCGGGCCGGACGTCCACGAGCCCACCGCCCGCTTCAGCCCGCCGTACGGGCCCGTCACCACGGCCACCCCGCAGGAGGCCGCGGCTCCGGTGACCCGCCCCTACATCCAGGGCCCGGCGGCTCCCCGGGAGCAGGCACGGCCGCAGGAACCGGCGAGCCCGCCGCTCCGCGCCGCGGAGACCGCCGCCCGGACCTTCCCGATCCAGTCCCCGGAGCCCGAGCCGGAGACGTCCGCCGACGCCGAGGCCACCAGCTGGTTCAGCCGGGACATGGTCGCGTCGGCCGCCGCCCAGCCGGAGACCCCGGCAGAACCCGAGCCCTCCGAGCCCTCCAAGTCTTCCGCACCCTCCGAACCGGAGGACGGCACCCCGGCCGAGCCGGAGCCCGTCACGCCCGCCTCCACCGGGGCGGAGGCCCCCGCCGAAGCCGGCGGCCCGGCGGAGCCCGACCCCACCGGGGCCGAGACCTCGATCATCCCCTCCCGGTCCCTGCCTTCCGGCGGGTCCGCGCCCTCCGAGGTGGAGGAATCCGCAGAGTCCGAAGGCGGGTCCGAGCCCCGGGGCGGCGCCCCGGCCGGCTCCCGGCCCGCCGGTGCCGGCACCCCGGTAGGTGGCGAGGCTCCTGCCGCACCCTCCGCGCCCGCCGCCGGGAGTCCGGCCACGTCCTCCGCGCCCGCCGGTGCCGGGAGCCCGGTCAGGGGCGAGGCTCCTGTCGCGTCCTCCGCGTCCGATCCCGCGTCCTCCGAGCCTTCCAAGGCCGATCCCGAGCCTTCCAAGGCCGATCCCGCGTCCTCCGAGTCCTCCAAGGCCGATCCCGAGCCTTCCGGGGCCGAGGGCACGGCCGGGCCCGGCAGCCCCGCCACGTCCGCCTCCGCCGCGCAGGAGGCTCCCGAGGAGCCCTCCCCGGCGGCGCGGAAGGCCGCCGACCGGTCCGCCTCCGCGGAGCCGGACAGCCCCTCCGAGCCGGCGGAGCCGCAGGTCCCGGCGGCCGGGGAGAAGGCCCCTGAGGCGGTGCCGGAGACGGCGCCGGAAGAGGCATCCGGCGCGGACGACGGAGACACCGCCCCCCACGGCATCCCCGCCGTCAAGGACAGCCCGGAGCCCGCCCTCGGCGGCTCCGGAGCGGTCAAGGTCATCGTCGGCACCCGCCGCTTCCACAGCTCCGCCTGCCCGCTCATCAAGGGCACGGACGGCAGCGGCATCGAGACCATGACCCGGGCCGAGGCCGAGGAGGCCGGCCTGAGCAGCTGCTCGGTCTGCCGCGACCAGGGCTAGCCCCTCGCCGGATCACAGGGCATGGGCCCCTGAACCCATCGGAAGGTTCACCGGGCATGGGCCCCGCCGGCCGCATCGGAAGAGGCCGCGGGGCGCAGATCCCCTAAACTCATCGGAAGGCTCCTGGGGCACGGACCCCGCCGGCCGCAGCGGAAGATTCATGGGGTACGGATCCCGCCGGCCGCAGTGGAAGAGGCCGCGGGGCGCAGACCCCTTGAACTCATCGGAAGGTTCACCGGGCACGGGCTCCGCCGGCCGCAGCGGAAAAGGCCACGGGACACGGGCCCTGTCAGCTGCACCGGGAAAGGGCGCGGGGCAGGGACCCCGTCGGCCGTACCGGGGAAAGGGCGCGGGGAGACCCCTGCCGGCGCATCGCAAAGGGCTCCGGGGAAGATCCCCGGAGCCCTTTGCGATGTCCGCCTCCCGATGGCCGGTGCCGCTCCCCGTGGGGCGGCACCGGCCAGGGGGCTCAGACGGTACGGCGGAGCTGGAAGGTCAGGTCGAGGTCGGCGTCGTGGTGGGCCGGGAGGTCGCCTCCGGAGCCCTCGCTGAGGGAGACGGCGAGGACCTCGCCGGCCACCGTGCCACCCTGGGTGCGCAGAGCCTCGGCCAGGTCGGCGTCGGTGGTGGACCACCACACGTCGATCCGGTCGGAGATGGACAGGCCGGTCGACTTGCGGGCGTCCTGGAGCAGGCGGATGACGTCGCGGACCAGCCCGGAGCGGCGCAGCTCGTCGGTGATGGTCAGGTCGAGGGCGACCGTCTCGCCGGTGCCGGTGTCGACGGCCCCGGTCTCCACCGCCCACCCGGACTTCGGCTGCTCGGTGACGATCACCTCCTCGCCGCTCAGCTCCACCGTGCCCAGCTCGCCGGCGTCCACCGCGACCGCCGAACCCGAGCGGAGGGCGCGTGCGAGCTCCCCGGCGTCGGCGGCGGCGACGGCCGCGGCGACCAGCTTGGTCTGCGAGCCGAACCTCTTGCCCAGCGCCCGGAAGTTGGGCTTGACGGTGAAGGAGACCAGGTCGGCCTCGATGCCCGACAGGTCCTCCAGACCCTGGACGTTGAGCTCGTCGGCGATCAGATCGCGCAGCTCGGGGGAGAGCGCGGCCCAGCCGCGGGCGCCGACCAGTGCCCGGCCGAGCGGCTGGCGGGTCTTGACCCCGCTGGAGGCGCGGGCCGAGCGGCCCAGCTCCACCAGGCGGCGGACCAGCGCCATCTGCTCCGACAGCGCGGGGTCCAGCAGCTCCTCGGTCACCGAGGGCCAGGCGGCCAGGTGAACGGAGGAGGGGGCCTCGGTGGCGCGCAGCACGTCCCAGACGTAGTCGGTGATGAACGGCACCACCGGTGACATCAGCCGGGTGACGGTCTCCAGGCACTCGTACAGCGTGGCGAACGCCGAGGCGTCACCGGACCAGAAGCGGCGGCGGGAGCGCCGCACGTACCAGTTGGACAGGTCGTCGAGGAACTCCGCCAGCCGCCGCCCGACCCGGGCGGTGTCGAACTCGTCCATCGACGCGGTGACCTCGGCCACCGTCCGGTGCAGCTCGGCCAGCACCCAGCGGTCGATCAGCGGGCGCTCGGCGTGCGGGGGGGCCTCGGAGAGCCTGGACGGCGACCACGATTCGGCGTTGGCGTAGAGGGTGAAGAACGACGCGGTGTTCCAGTAGGTCAGCAGGACCTTGCGGACGATCTCCTCCAGGGCGCCGTGCCCGACCCGGCGGGCCGCCCACGGCGAGCCGGCGCAGGCCATGTACCAGCGCAGCGCGTCGGCGCCGTGCTGGTCCATCAGCGGGATCGGCTGCAGCACGTTGCCCAGGTGCTTGCTCATCTTGCGGCCGTCCTCGGCGAGGATCAGGCCGAGGCAGAGCACGTTCTCGTACGAGGACCTGCCGAAGACCAGCGTGCCGACCGCCATCAGCGAGTAGAACCAGCCGCGCGTCTGGTCGGTGGCCTCGCAGATGAACTGCGCCGGGTAGGCCTTCTCCAGCATGTCCGCGTTCTGGTACGGCGCGCCCCACTGGGCGAACGGCATCGACCCCGAGTCGTACCAGGCGTCGATCACGTCCGGCACCCGGCGCGCCTCGGCCCCGCAGGTGGGGCAGGGCAGCGTGATGTCGTCCACGTAGGGACGGTGCGGGTCGAGGGCGGACACGTCCTGGCCGGAGAGCCGGCTCAGCTCCTCCAGCGAGCCGACGCAGGTGATGTGCGACTCGTCGGCGGAGCAGACCCACAGCGGCAGCGGCGTGCCCCAGTAACGCGACCGGGACAGCGACCAGTCGACGTTGTTGCGCAGCCACTCGCCGAAGCGGCCCCACTTGATCGTCTCGGGGTACCAGTTGGTCTGCTCGTTCTCGGCGAGGAGCTGCTCCTTGATCGCCGTGGTGCGGATGTACCAGGCGGGGAGCGCGTAGTAGAGCAGGGCGGTGTGGCAGCGCCAGCAGTGCGGGTAGCTGTGCTCGAAGTGGCCGCCCCGGTAGAGCAGGCCGCGCGCCCTGAGGTCCTCGGTGAGGTCCTCGTCGGCGTCCTTGAAGAACTGCCCGCCGACCTGGGGGACGCTGTCGAGGAAGCGCCCGTCGGGGCCGATGGGGTTGACCACCGGCAGGCCGTACCGCTTGCAGGTCGTCAGGTCGTCGGCGCCGAAGGCGGGGGCCTGGTGGACCAGGCCGGTGCCGTCCTCGGTGGTGACGTAGTAGCCGAGCACCACGTAGTGCGCGCCGGGGATGTCGACCAGCTCGAAGGGGCGGGAGTAGGTGGTGTGCTCCAGGTCGGCGCCCTGGAAGGAGGCCAGCACCTCGGCGCCCTCGCCCAGCGCGGAGACCAGCAGCGGCTCGGCGACCACCAGCACCTCGTCGGACCCGGCGGGGCGGGCCGCGACGTAGGTCACGTCGGGGTGCACGGCCACGGCGGTGTTGGAGACCAGCGTCCACGGGGTGGTGGTCCAGATCAGCAGCGAGGCGCCGAGGTCGGCCAGCGGGCCCGACGTGGCGGGCATGCGGACGTAGACCGACGGGCTGGAGACGGTCTCGTAGCCGCCGGGCTGGCCCAGCTCGTGGTCGGACAGGCCGGTGCCGCAGCGCGGGCAGTAGGGGGTGATCCGGAAGTCGCGGAACAGCAGGTCCTTGTCGAAGACGACCTTGAGCGACCACCAGACGGACTCCACGTAGCTCGGGTCCATCGTGCGGTAGGCCTGGGACAGGTCGATCCAGTAGCCCATCCGCTCGGTCATCTCTTCGAAGGCGTCCACGTGCCGCAGCACCGACTCGCGGCACCTGGCGTTGAACTCGGCGACGCCGTACTCCTCGATGTCCTTCTTGCCGGACAGGCCGAGTTCCTTCTCGACGGCGACCTCGACCGGCAGGCCGTGGCAGTCCCAGCCGGCCTTGCGGGGCACGTTGTAGCCCTGCATCGACTTGTAGCGGGGGAAGACGTCCTTGAACACCCGGGCCTCGACGTGGTGGACGCCGGGCATGCCGTTGGCGGTGGGCGGGCCCTCGTAGAAGACCCAGTTGGGACCGTCGGTGTTCTGCTCGACCGAGCGCTCGAAGACCTTTCCGTCACGCCAGCGGTCGAGCACCTCATGTTCGAGCGCGGGTAGATCGACCTGCGCGGGAAGAGAGCGGAAATAGGCGGACATGACGGGCGGGACCTCCACGCTGGTGCTGGCAGTGGCGTGGAGGGACGAGACCCTCGGGCCCCGCGGTACCACCCTCCTTGACCTTCACATGGGAAGGCCCTCTTCCTTCGGTCTGCTGCCGGGTCTACTGGGCCGAGGCGGCTGTTCTTCCGGCGGCTCCGGGGTGATTTTCCCTCCGGTCCTCGCCCCGGGCTCACACCGTCCCCGGGTCGCTCGTGCGAGGGGGAGCGGAGGTGATTGTCCCCATCAACGCCTTGCAGGCTCAAACGATAACGCACTGGCCTGCTCAAAGCTTCCCGATATCGGAGGGACGAGGGAATCGGGAGGAAGGGGCCGGATGTTACGGGAGTGGTAAACATCACGGCGGGTCGTTTGCCGTTCTGTTATGGGAGACCTAAGCTGCCCGCACCGTTTACCGCATTGGTTACGGTCCGATCGAGCAAGGAGGCCGACATGGCCGCGACTGTACGCGCAGACGAGGGCGCTGTGGCGCCGTCACAGGACGGTACCGTCGTCACCTGGTCGGCCACGGAGCTGGCGGAAGTCCGCAAGCGGCTGGCCACGGAGATCGCGGAGCTGAACCAGGAGATCGCCAAGGCCGAGACCGAGATCGCGTCGAGCGATGTTACGGACGGTGCGGGAGACGACCAGGCGGACGCCGGGGCCCGCACCTATGAACGGGAACGCGAGATCGCCCTTACCCTGAATTCGCGCGACCTGGTCGCGCAGAACGAGCGGGCGATCGCCCGGATCGACGCGGGAACCTACGGAGTGTGCGAATCGTGCCACAAGCCGATCGGCAAGGAACGTCTTCAGGCGTTCCCGAGGGCGACGCTGTGCGTGGCCTGCAAGCAGCGGGAGGAGCGCCGCTGACCGGCGACACCGTCGACGGGGCGGCTCCGGTCGCCCCGCTGACCGGCGACACCGTTGACGGGGTGGCTCCGGTCGCCCCGTCCGGAGTGCGGCGGATCGCCGTGCTCGCGACGATTGTACCGATTGTTTACATTCTTGACCTGATCACGAAGACGGTCGTGCTGAGGACCCTTGAGGGCAGGGAGCCGCTCGTCGTCATCCCCGGCCTGCTCCAGTTCCGGGTGATCTTCAACTCCGGGGCGGCGTTCAGCATCGGCACCGGCATGACGATCGTCTTCACGTTCGTCGCGGCCGGCGTGGTGATCGCCATCCTGCGCACCGCGCGGCACCTGCGCAGCCTGCCCTGGGCCATCACGCTGGGGCTGATGCTCGGCGGGGCGCTCGGCAACCTGACCGACCGGCTCCTGCGCTGGCCCTCGGGCTTCGGCCGGCCCTCGCCCTTCCAGGGGCACGTCGTCGACTTCATCGAGACCTTCCCCGGGCACTTCCCGGTCTGGAACGTGGCAGACTCGGCGATCGTCTGCGGCGGAATCCTGGCCGTCATCCTCGCCTGGCGGGGCTACCAGATCGACGGCACGCGCGACACGGGGGAGCACAAGAGCAATGGCTGAGCAGCGGAGTCTCCCGGTCCCCGACGGGTTGGAGGGCGAGCGCCTCGACGCCGCCCTGTCCCGGCTGTTCGGCTTCTCGCGCACCCGCGCGGCCGAGCTGATCGTCTCCGGTGACGTGCTGGTGGACGGCTCGCCCGCCGCCAAGTCCGACCGGGTCCACGCGGGCGCGTGGCTGGACGTCACCCTGCCGCCGCCGCCCACCGCGCCGATGCCGGTCGCGGAACCGGTGCCGGGCATGAAGATCGTTTATGAGGACGACGACATCGTGGTCGTCAACAAGCCCATCGGCGTGGCCGCTCACCCGACCACCGGCTGGACCGGGCCGACCGTGATCGGCGGCCTGCTCGGCACCGGGCACCGGGTGGCGACGAGCGGCGCCGCCGAGCGCCAGGGCATCGTGCACCGCCTGGACGCCAACACCACCGGCGCCATGGTCGTGGCCAAGAGCGAGCACGCCTACTCGCACCTGAAGCGGGCCTTCAAGGAGCGCACGGTCGACAAGCGCTACCACGCCCTGGTCCAGGGGCACCCCGACCCGCTGCGCGGCACCGTCGACGCGCCGATCGACCGCCACCCCTCAGGAGACGGCCGGTTCGCCGTCGTGGCCGGGGGCAAGGAGTCGGTCACCCACTACGACACGATCGAGGCGTTCCGCGCGGCGTCGCTGCTCGACATCAAGCTGGAGACCGGCCGGACCCACCAGATCCGGGTCCACATGTCGGCGCTGCGCCATCCGTGCGTCGGCGACATGATGTACGGCGCGGACCCCACGCTGGCCGCCCGTCTGGGCGTCACCCGGCAGTGGCTGCACGCGGTCTCGCTGGCCTTCGAGCACCCCGCGACGGGCGAGTGGGTCTCCTTCACCACCGACTACCCTGATGACCTGGCCCATGCCCTGAAGATCGTCGGCAGCGAGTCGTAGCGGCCGCCCGTCTCCGCGCCGGCTACTTGGCCTTCTTGGCCTTCTTGACCTTGCCGTCGGACGTGTTCCCGGTCTTGCCGGAGGCGCTCGTCCCGCCGTTGTAGCCGGCCTGCTCGGCCAGCTGCCCCTCCTGGCCCTGTCCCTGGTCCTGGGGGGCGTCGTCTCCGGACTCCTGCCCAGGGGTGTCGTCCTGCCCCTGCTCCTGCCCCGGGTCCTGGCCGGTGTCGTCCCCGGAGTCGTCCTGCGACCCCTGGCCGGGCTTCTTGCCGGAGTCCTCGCTCTGGTCCTCGCCCTGATCCTTGCCGGGCTTGTCCCCGGAGTCGTCCTTCGAGCCGTCCTTCGAACCGTTCTTCGAGCCGTCCCGCGTCGGCTCCTCCGACGGGGACGGGCGGTTCTGCCGGGGCTGGTCCGAGGAGGGAGGGGCGGAGGGCCGATACGAGCCGTCGCCGCTCGTGTCCGGGGTGGGATCCTTCTTCTTGGCGGGCAGCCTGGCCTGCTCGGTCTTGTCCTTCGGCGTGTCGTCCTTGGCGGGGACGCTCACGGAGGCGGGGGGTCCTTCCGGCGACCCGGCGGAGGAGTTCAGGGCTACCCAGGCGGCTCCACCCGATGTCAGGGCCACCGCGACCACCGCGGCCGCGAGGGCCGCGACGGCCGGACGCCGCCGTCCTCCGCGGCCGGCCACCCCGGGGTCCGCGTCCGTCGAGGGCACCGCCGCGCCGGCCTGGACCGGGGCGCGGGGAGGCGGGACCGGGAGCGCGATGGGCGCGGTGGGCTGCGGCTCGGTGCCGTTCACGATCGCCCTCAGGTGGATCTGCACATCGTGGGCGGACATGCGCTGCGCGGGGTCCTTGCGGAGCAGGCCGGAGACCACCGGGCCCAGCGATCCGGCGAACCTCAGCGGGGCAGGCTCCTCGTGCATGACCGCGCTGAGCGTCGCCAGCGGGTGGGCGCGCTCGAAGGGGGAACGCCCCTCGACCGCCATGTAAAGCGTCACGCCCAGCGACCACAGGTCGGAGGCGAACTCCGCCGGGCCTCCGCTCGCCCGTTCCGGCGCGATGAACGCCGGGGTGCCGATGAGGGCGCCGGTCCTGGTCACCGACGAGTCGCCTTCGAGCACCGCGATGCCGAAGTCGGTCAGCACGGCCCGCCCGTCCTTCGACAGCAGCACGTTGTCCGGCTTGACGTCCCGGTGCAGCACGCCCGCCTGGTGTGCGGCGAGCAGCGCCCCGAGCACTTCGAGCCCGATCTGCGCCACCCGTGCCGGCGGCAGCGGCCCGTCCTCCCGGACCACGGCTCCGAGCGTCCGGGAGTCCACGAGCTGCATCACGATCCACGGACGCCCCTGCTCCTCGATGACGTCGTAGACCGTAGCGACGCCCGGGTGGCCGATCCGCCCGGCGGCGCGGGCCTCCCTGAGCGTCCGTACGGTGAAGACGTCGCGTTCGGGGCCGGTCAGGTCGGGGGAGGGGATGACCTCCTTGACCGCCACGTCCCTGCCGAGCACCTCGTCGCGCGCCCGCCAGACCGTGCCCATGCCTCCCCGGCCGATATGTTCGAGCAGCCGGTACCGAGCGCCGATGAGCCCCTGAGAATCGGTCATGGACGTCGGGCTACCCCCGTTCGACCCGGACAATCCGGATATGTCACGCGGTCTGATGGTTCGCTGCGCGGGACGAGGGGCGTGGCACGGTACGGCGGCGCCGCCGGTGTCAGCTCATGAAATGGCGCAGCGCGGCCGTGACGACGGCGGCCGTCGCGAGCACCACCAGGAAGGGTGCGCGCAGCAGCAGCGCCACCACGGCCGCCCCCAGCCCGGCGGTACGGGGCACGTCGAAGTGCAGTTGCTGCCCGTGCGCGAAGGTCTGCACCGCGATCAGCGCGGCCAGCAGCGCCACCGGGACCAGCGCGGCGAAGCGCTGCACCGTCGGATGGTCGAGCACCTGGCGCGGAGCCGACAGTCCGGCGAGCTTCAGCGCGTAGCAGCCCGCGCAGGTGATCACGATGGCCCACCAGACAGTCACTTCGGCCTCCTCAGGATCACGGCGAGCACGGCGGCCGCCGCGATCAGCACGGGCACGCCCGGCGGGGTGAACGGGGTCGTGGCCAGCGCGATCGCCGCGCCGCCGCCGGCGATCAGCCGCAGCGAGCGGGTCTCGGGACCGCTGCCGGTGAGCCGGGGCCACAGGATGGCCAGGAACGTCGCGGGGCCCACCGCGTCCAGGCCGAACACGGCAGGGTCGGCCACCCGGGAGGTGCCCACCGCGCCGAGCAGGGTGGTGAGGTTCCAGGTCAGGTAGATGCTGATGAACGTGACGAAGAACCCGGTCCGGGCGGACCGTTCGTCGGGCTGGGCCAGGGCCACCGCGGTCGTCTCGTCGATCACGCCGTGGGCCGCCGGCAGCCTGCGCCAGCCCCGGACCGCGAGCAGGTCGGACATGCGCAGGCCGTACAGGCCGTTCCGGGCTCCCAGCAGCAGCGCGCCCGCCGTGCCGGCGGCCAGGCTGCCGCCGCCGGCGACGACGCCGACCATGGCGAACTGCGAGGCGCCGGTGAAGGCGAACAGGCTCAGCACGCACGCCTGCGCGACGCTCAGGCCGGCGGTGACCGCGGCGGCGCCGAACGCCAGTCCGGAAAGTCCCACGGCGATCCCCACGCCCAGTCCGTCCCTGACCGCTGAGGAACGAGTGGTTGTATCCATGGGAACGAGGTTATGTCCGGTTTTCTGATGCCGTCTTGTACGTTCCTGCGCGCTGGTACGCGCCGGGCGGCACACCCACGACCCGCTTGAAGTGCCTGGTCAGGTGGGCCTGGTCGGTGAAACCCACGTCGGTGGCGACCTGTGCGGCCGATGTGCCGGAGTCGAGCAGTCCTCGGGCCCGCCGGACCCGGAGCGTGTTGAGATAGGCGTGCGGGGGCAGGCCCGTGACCGCCTTGAAGGCCCGGATCAGGGCGAAGGGCTTCGCCTGTACGGCCCGCGCCAGATCCTCCAGCGTGGGCGGGTCGACGAGCCGTTCGTGCAGGATCTCCCGCGCCCGCCGTACCGCCCGGTCCTCCCTGGCGGGCCGCGCGTCGGCCGTGCGGTGGGCGGCGTGATGCCTGAGCAGGGCGCCGAAGGCCGTGCGGGCGAGCGTGGAGGAGGCCAGGCCGTCGCCGTGCTCGGCGGCGTCGTGCGCGGCCCGCAGCAGCGCGGCGGCGTGCGGGTGGGAGACGACGGGCTCGGGGAAGTGCGGCGTGCCGCGCCCGGCCGCCAGCTCCGCGGCGATGCCCGACATGACCTCGATCGACGGGTAGAGCATCCGGTAGGCCCAGCCGCCGGGCTCGCCCGCCTGGCCGGTGTGCACGTGCTCGGGGTTGACCAGGACCAGGCTCCCCGTGCCCGCGCGGTGCCGGGCGCCCCGGTAGTCGAACTCCTCGACCCCGGACATGATCACCCCGATCGCGTAGCCGTCGTGCACGTGCCGGGAGAAGCGGTGGGTGACGTACCTGGCCTTGAGCAGGTCCACCCCCGGCAGCCCCGGGGCTGCGCCAGAAGCGCGCCGCCTCCCGGTCGGTCACGGCCGGAAGGTCTCGGTGAACCTGTCGAAGAACGTCCGGTTCGACCTGCCGTCGTCCGGGCTCTCCCAGTAGATCGCGTACGGGCGGCCCGTGAGCGTGCGGAAGCCACGGTCCAGGACGCGCATCCTGACCTTGTCCCTGAGGTAGGTGAACTCCCAGTCGGCGGCCGGCAGGCCGCGGTATCTCAGCGCGGTGATGCTGATCCGCTCGTAGCCCGGCCAGATGTTCTGCTTCAGCCCGCCCCGCTCCACCTTCTCCCAGTGCTTGACCGGGTCCGTCTCGGGGTCCTCGGTCGACTCGATCCACAGGAAGCCGTTCTTGCCGGGAGGCCGGAACTCGACCCTGTCGCGTCCGGAGAAGCGCTTGACGGCCCAGCCCCTGGGCACCGCGACGGTGAAGCCCATCGGATCCCGGTGGAGCCGCCAGCCCGCCGGGATCGCCGTGGTCGGGCGGGCGGACGGGGTGCGGGTCGCCTGCGGGGTCCTGGAGGGTGTGGCGGAGGCGGCCGGCCCGCCGGTGACGACCGCCGTGGTCGTCGGCGAGGGCGACGGCGTGCCGTCCCCCTCCCGGAGCACCAGCCATCCCCCCACCCCGACCGCCACCACGAGCGCGGGCACCCCGACCGCGAGCGCCACCCGCCCCGTCCCCGACCGGCGTGCCGGAGGGGCGAGCCGCCCGGCGTCGGTGGGCTGCCCCTGGTGCGGCCACCGCGGGTGGGCGGGATCGTCCGGGGGAGACTGCCCGAAATGGGCGGGGCTGTCGCCGTAGGGCCGCTGCGCGGGGTCGCCGGGATGGGACGGCTGCCCGAAGTGGGCGGCCCCGTCCTGGTGGGGCGGCTGCCCGGCGTGGGTGGGGGAGTTCCGGTAGGACGGCTGCCCGAAATGGGCGGGGCTGTCGCCGTAGGACGGCTGTGCCGGGCCGGGATGGGACGGCTGCCCGGCGTGCTGCGGCTGCCACCCGCCCGGTGCCGCCCCCGCCTGATACGACGACGCCTCCGACGGGTACGGCGGTTGCCCGGCGTGCGGCTGCCGGGCGGCGTACGGAGAGCCGTCGTGGCCCGCCGGGGCACCCGGGTGGGGTGGCTGGGTGTGGCGGGTGGCCGTGCCGGGGTGCGGGGGCGGTGCGGCCGGCCCCGCCATGCCGGCGGGGTCGTACCGGCCGGGGACCTGCCCATGGGCCGCGCGGCTGAGCAGGGCCGTGGCCTGCTCGGCCGTCATCCGGATGGCGGGGTCCTTGGTCATCAGGCCGAGGACCGCGTCGGCCAGGGGACCGGTGTGCGTCATGGGGCTGGGCTCGCCGTGGAGGACGGCCATCATGGTCGCCGCGGCCGTGGCCCGCTCGAACGGCGCACGCCCCTCCAGGGCGGCGTACAGCGTCGCCCCGAGGGACCACAGGTCCGACTCGGGGGTGGCCGCCAGCCCGTGGAGCCGTTCCGGGGGGAGGAAGGCCGGGGTGCCGACCATCCCGCCCGTCCGGGTGATCGCGGTCTCCTGTGTCATCGAGGCGATCCCGAAGTCGGTCAGCACGACCCGGCCGTCGTCGGCCAGCAGCACGTTCTCCGGCTTCACGTCACGGTGCAGCACCCCGGCGGCGTGCGCGGCCAGCAGGGCGCCCAGCACCTGCAGCCCGACCGAGGCGACCCGCTCGGGGGGCAGCGGCCCGTCCGCGCGGACGACCTCGCCCAGCGAGCGCGACCGGACCATCTGCATGACGATCCAGGGCCGGCCCTCCTCCTCGACCACGTCGTGCACGATGATCACGGACGGGTGGTCGAGCCGGCCGGCGGTCCTGGCCTCCCGGATCGTCCGCCGGTTCATCTCCGTGCGCGCGGCCTCGTCGATCCCGCGGTGACGGACCTCCTTGACCGCCACGACCCGGTCGAGAAGCTCGTCGTGGGCCCGCCAGACGACGCCCATCCCGCCCTCGCCGATGGGTTCGAGCAGGCGATACCGGCCCGCCACCTTCCGTTCGGTCATTCTCTCGCCCCTCCCAAACTCACGAATCGTAGCCGGTCGGGGCGGCCCTCACTTTTTCGACGAGAAGGTCCGGGCGAACCCCTCGAAGAGGTGCATGTTCTTCTTCCAGTCCTTGGCCAGGGTGTGCCAGTAGATCGCATATCCCCGGCCGCCCTTGGTCACGAATCCCCGGTTGAGCACCCGGGCCTTGCCCGAGCTCGTGTTCCAGGTGAACTCCCAGTCGGCGGCCTTCTCCATGTAGTCGACCTTCTCGATCCGGATCCGCTCGTAGCCCGGGAAGCTCCCCCGGCTGGCCCGCTCGCCGGTGTACCAGTCCTTCTTCGGGTCAGGACCCGCCTTGGCGACGTATTCGACGAACACGAAGCTCGTCCGGTCGGGTCCGCGGAACCACACCTGCTGGCCCGGCCGCTTGTCCACCTTCCAGCCCTTGGGCAGCCCGATCGAGAAGTCGTTGCTGTCCTTGTGCATGTGCCAGCCGTCGGGGAGCTTCGACTCCTCCTTCTCCTTCTCCTTGGTCTTGGTGGGGCTGGGCGCGGGACTCGGGGAGGTGGACGGGGTGGCGTCGGCGGTCGTCTTGGCCGGTCCGGCCGAGGCGGCCGGCTTGCCCGTGTTCGCCTGTGGCGCCTGCAGGCCGTCCGACTCGCGGCTGCGCATCCCCAGCCAGCCGGCGACCGCCCCGACGATCAGGACCGCGGGCACGAGCACCAGCAGGCCCCGCTTCACGGGCGACCGGGATCCCCGGGAGAACGCCGTCGGCGAGGTGGAGAAGGGTCCGTGCACCGGGGCGGAGGTCGCCGCGGAGGACAGGTCCCGGACGCCGGGATCCCGGGGGGCCGGCGGGACCGGCTCGGGCCTGGGCGCGGGGACCGGCTCGGCTCTGGGCTCCGGCCTGAGCGGCGGGAAGGGGTCCCGTCTCGCCTTGGGGGCCGGCCGGGGGGCGGGTTCGGGAGCCGGTCGGGAAGCGGGCGTGGCAGCCGGCCGGGGGGCGGGTTCGGGAGCCGGTCGGGAAGCGGGCTCCTGCCGTACCTCCACGACGGGCTCCCGCGGCGCCGGTGCGGCGGGAGGCGGGCTCTTCGCGGGGGCGGGCGCGGCGGAACCCAGCTGCACGCCGGTCGCGGGGAAGCCCTCCGGCTCGTATTTGATCCCGGGGTCGGTCTCGGCCGTCGCCGAGGTGGTCACGGCCGGCATGACGGCGGTCTTGGCGGGCTTGGCGGCCCGCTGCTTGCCGCCGTCGGCCACCTCGCGCAGCAGCCTCGCGGCCTCGTCGTAGGACATGCGCCGGGCCGGGTCCTTGCGCAGCAGCCCGTCGAGCACCGTGGTCAGCAGCCGTCCGGCGCGGACCGGAGGCTCCGGCTCGTCGTTCAGCACGGCGTGCATGGTCGGCAGCGCCCCGCCCCGGTCGTGCGGGGGCTTGCCCTCCACGGCCGCGTACAGCGTCGCCCCGAGCGACCACAGGTCCGACTCGCGCTGGGCGCTGCCGCCCTTGATCCGCTCCGGCGGGATGAACGCGGGCGTGCCCGCGATGCCGGTCATGGTCAGCGCGGTCTCGGTCTCCAGCGTCGCGATGCCGAAGTCGGTCAGCACCACCCGGCCGTCGTGGGCCATCAGCACGTTCTCCGGCTTGACGTCCCGGTGCAGCACTCCCTGGGCGTGCGCGGCGCGCAGCGCGTCCAGCATCTGCAGGCCGATCTCCGCCACCTGCTCGGGAGGGAGCGGACCGTCCTGCCGCAGGACCTTGCCGAGGGAGCGGGACTCCACCAGCTGCATGACGATCCAGGGGCGCCCGTCCTCCTCGACCACGTCGTGGACGACCACCACGTTCGGGTGCGTCAGCCGCCCGGCGGCACGCGCCTCGCGCTTGGTGCGCCGGTTGAAGTCTTCCTGGTTGTCCTCGCCGAGCATGTCCGCGTAGCGGACCTCTTTGACCGCGACCTCGCGGTCCAGGAGTTCGTCGTGGGCCCGCCAGACGATGCCCATGCCACCCCGGCCGATGGGCTCGCGCAGGTGGTAGCGGGCGGCAATGCGACGTCCCTCAGAAGACTGTGCTTCGGCCATCAACCGCACCTACCCCTTTCTAAACCCCCGAATACTCTCATAGGCCGAGAAGGGTGATCGACTCCCGCACGGCCTGAGTGTCCACAATCCGAGACGTGTTGTCCAGCAAGTGGCGCGTGTTGGGGAGATGGCCTATCGTCAATACCATGACTTGCTATTTCGCGTTTATCGAGCCGGCTCCGGAGGGCCGGTCGTGACAGCGTGATCTAGCGACCATCCGGAGCCGGCACGAGGCAGAGACCCAGTCTCTGCCTTTTTTGTTTCTGACGATGCGCCGGCTCGCGGATGGGTGCCGGCTGAGCATGAGGAGCCGAGATGTCCTTGTTGACCGCACACCTGGAGCGCGGCGCCGTGAAGCTGGGGACGCTCACGGTGGGGGCCGGACCGGCCGTGGTGGTCGGCGGCCCGGGCGCGGACGCCCGCTGGGTCAACCTGCGCGACCACCACGGGGGGGGTGCCCGCCGCCGAGGCGGTGGCGGCGGTCCGCGCCGAGTGGGCCGGGCCGATCCTGGTGGAGCCGTTCTCGACGGCGGACCTGCCGGAGATCGTCGCGAGCGCCGACGGCGTGGTGGTCGGCGCGGCCTGGATGCAGGACTTCCAGCTGGTCCGCGCGGTCGCCCGCCTGGGCCTGCCGGTGCTCGTCCAGCGCGGCCCGGCCGCGACCCTGGAGGAGTGGCTGGCCATCGCCGACTACTGCGTGGCCGAGGGCAACGACCAGGTCGTGCTCTGCGAGAGCGGCAGCCGTACGCACCTGGCCGGGGTGACGCTCGACCTGGCCCTGATGCGCGCCGCCCGGGAGAAGTCCGGCCGCCCCGTCCTGGCCGACCTCGGCGAGGACCCCGCGCTGGCCGCCGCCGCCATCGCCGCCGGCGCCGACGGCCTGCTGCTGGCCCCCGGCGCCGGCGAGCGGGCCGTCCTCGACGCCCAGGAGGCCGTGAAGATCGTCGGCGCGGTCACCCGCCGCGAGACCCCCGACTCCGTCCTCGCCGCCCGCGGCGCCGTCGACCGGGTCGACGCGGCCCTGGCGGTCCTCCTCGAACGCCGGGCCGAGCTCGCCGGCACCATCCAGCGGCTCAAGCCCGTCGGCGGCTTCGCCGGCCGCGACATGGACCGCGAGCGCCGCCTGGTCGCCGAGATGGCCCGCCGCGCCCCCGGCCTGGGGGAGGTACGGCTGGCGCCCATCATGAACGCCGTCATCGAGGCGGGTCTGCACCTGGCGGAGGAGCGCAGGGTAAGCGGTCAGGACTGAGCCCGTGCCCGCCGCGCGCGGGCCCGTCCCCGGAGGGCCGGTCCGGGGCGCCGCGGCGCGGGCACACGCAGGGTGCCGGATGCCGACCGGCCGCGGCGTGTGCCCGCGCAGGGCGTCAGTCGAGGGGCACCCCGGCGCGCCGGCGGCGGGGGTCGACGATCCGCCAGCCGACGGCGATGGCGGCGACCAGCAGGGGGATGCAGAAGAAGGCGATGCGCTGGTCGGCGTCGGCGAACGGCATGAGCAGCATCACCAGCGCGAGGAAGGCCAGGGTGAGCCAGCCGGTGTACGGCGAGCCCGGCATCCGGAAGGGCGGGCGTTCGAGCAGGCCCTGTTCGGCGGCGCGGCGCAGCCGGATCTGGCAGTACAGCAGGGTGCCCCAGGTGGTGATCACGCCGAGCGAGGCGATCGCGGTGGCGATGTTGAAGGCGCGCTCCGGGACGTAGTAGTACAGGACGACCCCGGCGACGAACACGGTCGCCGTGATGAGGATGCCGCCGTAGGGGACCTGGCGGGAGCTGAGCTGCCCGGCGAAGGCGGGGGCCTCGCCCTTCTGGGCCATGGCGCGCAGGATCCGGCCGGTGGAGTAGAGGCCGGAGTTGCACGACGACAGGGCGGCGGTGATGACGATCAGGTTCATCGCGTCGGCGGCCCAGGGGACGCCGAGCGCGGCGAAGACCGTCACGAACGGGGACTGGCCGGGGCCGTAGGCGGTCCACGGCAGGACCATGGCCAGCAGCAGGACCGAGCCGACGTAGAAGACCACGATCCGCCAGATCACGCCGTTGATCGCCCTGGGCATGACCTCCCGGGGGTTCTCCGTCTCGCCCGCGGCGATGCCGACCAGCTCGATCGAGGAGTAGGCGAAGATCACTGACTGCAGGCTCATCAGCGCCAGCGGGAACCCGTTGGGGAAGAAGCCTCCGTGCGCGACGAGGTTCCCCGCCCCCGCGGTGCTGCCGCCCAGCTCGAAACCGAAGATCACCAGTGCCAGGCCGGTCACCAGGAACGCGCAGATGGCCAGGACCTTCAGCAGGGCGAACCAGAACTCCAGCTCGCCGAAGAGCCGCACCGACAGCAGGTTGACGGCCAGCACGAACCCCAGCGAGATGAGAGCGGTCAGCCACCGGGGGAACTCCGGGGCCCACAGGCTCACGTAGATGGAGATCGCGGTCAGCTCGGCGATGCCGGTGAAGGCCCAGTTGATCCAGTACATCCAGCCGCTGGCGAAGGCCGCCCACGGTCCGACGAAGTCGGCGGCGTACTCTACGAACGAGCCCGAGGTCGGCTTGTAGAGCACCAGCTCGCCGAGGGCCCGCATGACGAAGAACGCCGCGAGCCCGGCGGCCGCGTACGACAGCACCAGTGCCGGACCTGCCGCCTGGAGCCGCCCGCCGGCCCCGAGGAACAGCCCGACGCCGATCGCGCCGCCGATCGCGATCATCTGCACCTGGCGGTTGCCGAGCGCGTGGCTGTAGCCCTCGTCGGTCTTCACATGTTCCCCCCGTACGCCCAGCTCAGAAATATCGTCACCCAAAGTAGCCGATCATCGCTCAGAGTGTGCGACCGCGGAGGGGCCGAGTGGTGGCAAAGTGTGTGTCGAGGGGGTGCGGCGGCGGACGGCAAACACGCGTAGGCTTCCCACGCCGACACGCGACTAGGGGAGGAACGGGGACGCATGTCCGACTCGTTTGTGCATCTTCACGTTCACACGGAGTACTCCATGCTCGATGGAGCCGCTCGTCTGAAGCAGATGTTCAAACAGGTCGGTGACCTGGGCATGCCCGCCATCGCGATCACCGACCACGGCAACATGCACGGCGCCTACGACTTCTACAAGCAGGCCACCGGCGCCGGGATCAAGCCGGTCATCGGCATCGAGGCCTACGTGGCGCCGGCCTCCCGCCACCAGAAGAAGCCGGTGCTGTGGGGCGAGCCCCACCAGAAGCGCGACGACGTGTCGGCCGGCGGCTACTACACCCACATGACGATCTGGGCGAAGAACGCCAAGGGTCTGACCAACCTGATGAAGCTCTCCTCGCGTGCCTACACCGAGGGCTTCGTGCGCAAGTGGGCCCGGATGGACGCCGAGACCCTCGCCGAGCACTCCGAGGGGCTGATGGCCACCACCGGCTGCCCGTCGGGTGAGGTCCAGACCCGCCTGCGCCTGGGGCAGTACGACGAGGCGCTCGCGGCGGCGGCGAAGTTCCAGGAGCTGTTCGGCAGGGACAACTACTACCTGGAGATCATGGACCACGGGCTCGACATCGAGCGCCGGGTCCGCGACGGCCTGACCCGCATCTCCCGGGACCTGAACATCCCGCCCCTGGTCACCAACGACTCCCACTACACCTACGAGTCGGACGCGACCTCCCACGACGCGCTGCTGTGCATCCAGACCGGCAAGCAGCTCGCCGACCCCGACCGGTTCCGCTTCGACGGCAGCGGCTACTACATCAAGACCGCCGACGAGATGCGCGCGGTCGACTCCTCCGACCTGTGGGCCGAGGGCTGCCGCAACACGCTCCTGGTCGCCGAGAAGGTCGACCCGACCGGCATGTTCGGCTTCAAGAACCTGATGCCGACCTTCCCCATCCCCGAGGGGGACAGCGAGGAGAGCTGGTTCCGCAAGGAGATCTGGAAGGGCATGGAGCGGCGCTTCCCCGAGGGCGTCGACGAGGAGCACCGCGCCCAGATCGAGTTCGAGATGAACGTCATCCTGCAGATGGGGTTCCCCTCCTACTTCCTCGTGGTCGCCGACTTCATCATGTGGGCGAAGAACAACGGCATCCGGGTCGGGCCCGGCCGTGGCTCGGCGGCGGGCTCGCTGGCGGCCTACGCGCTGGGCATCACCGACCTCGACCCGCTGCCGCACGGCCTGATCTTCGAGCGGTTCCTCAACCCCGACCGCGTCTCCATGCCCGACGTCGACATCGACTTCGACGAGCGCCGGCGCGGCGACGTGATCCGCTACGTGACCGAGAAGTACGGCGCCGACAAGGTCGCCATGATCGCCACCTTCGGCACCATCAAGGCGAAGGCGGCCATCAAGGACGCCGCCCGCGTCCTCGGCCATCCGTACGCGCTGGGCGACAAGGTCTCCAAGGCGTTCCCGCCCGCGGTGATGGGCAAGGACATCCCGCTGTCGGGCATCTTCGACAAGGACCACCCGCGCTACAACGAGGCCGGTGAGCTGCGCAAGCTGTACGACGAGGACGTCGACGTCAAGTCGGCGATGGACCTCGGCCGGGGCCTGGAGGGCCTGATCCGGCAGACCGGCGTGCACGCCGCCGGCGTGATCATGTCCTCGGAGGTGCTGACCGACTACATCCCGATCATGCGCCGTGACTCCGACGGTGTGATCATCACGCAGTTCGACTACCCGACCTGCGAGACGCTCGGCCTGCTCAAGATGGACTTCCTGGGCCTGCGCAACCTCACGATCATCGACGACTGCCTGAAGATGATCGAGGCCAACACCGGCACCAAGATCGACCTGCTGAAGCTGCCGCTGGACGACCGCAAGACCTACGAGCTGCTGGGCCGCGGCGACACCCTGGGCGTGTTCCAGCTGGACGGCGGCGGCATGCGGTCGCTGCTGCGGCTGATGAAGCCCGACAACTTCGAGGACATCTCCGCCGTCGGCGCGCTGTACCGGCCGGGGCCCATGGGCGCCGACTCCCACACCAACTACGCGCTGCGCAAGAACGGCCTGCAGGACATCACCCCGATCCACCCCGAGTTCGAGGAGTCGCTGCAGGAGATCCTCGGCACGACCCACGGCCTGATCGTCTACCAGGAGCAGGTCATGGCCATCGCGCAGAAGGTCGCCGGGTTCTCCCTCGGCAAGGCCGACCTGCTGCGCCGCGCGATGGGCAAGAAGAAGAAGTCCGAGCTGGACAAGCAGTTCGAGTCCTTTGAGCAGGGCATGAAGGACAACGGCTACTCGGCCGCCGCGATCAAGACCCTCTGGGACATCCTGCTCCCCTTCTCCGACTACGCCTTCAACAAGGCGCACAGCGCCGCCTACGGCCTGGTCTCCTACTGGACCGCCTACCTCAAGGCCAACTACCCCTCCGAATACATGGCCGGCCTGCTGACCTCCGTCAAGGACGACAAGGACAAGTCGGCCCTCTACCTGAACGAGTGCCGGCGCATGGGCATCAAGGTGCTGCCGCCGGACGTCAACGACTCCGACTTCGACTTCACCCCGCGCGGGACCGACGTCCGGTTCGGGCTGTCGGCCATCCGCAACGTCGGCGGCAACGTGGTCGACGGGATCATCGCCGCGCGCAGGGAGAAGACCCGCTTCGCCGACTTCAAGGACTTCCTGCGCAAGGTTCCCATGGTCGTCTGCAACAAGCGGGTCATCGAGTCGCTGATCAAGGCGGGCGCCTTCGACTCGTTCGCGCACGAGCGCAAGGGCCTGGTGATGGTCCACGAGCAGGCCGTCGACAGCATCATCGGGATCAAGAAGAACGAGGCGCAGGGGCAGGACTCCCTGTTCGGGGCGGTCGAGGGCGCCGAGGACCAGACCTTCGACGTGCAGATCCCGCCCGGGGAGTGGGACAAGACCACCCTGCTCCAGTTCGAGCGGGAGATGCTCGGCCTCTACGTCTCCGACCACCCGCTGTTCGGCGTGGAGCACATCCTCGCCTCCGGCGCCGACTGCTCGATCGCCGCGCTCCAGGACGAGAACCGCTCCGACGGCCAGGTCGTCACGGTGGGCGGCATCCTGAGCGGCGTCCAGCGCAAGGTCACCAAGAAGGGCGACACCTGGGTCCTCACCATGCTGGAGGACCTGGAGGGCGCCATCGAGGTGATGATCTTCCCCTCGGCGTACCAGCTGTGCGCGACGGTGCTCGCCGAGGACGCCATCGTCTTCGTCAAGGGCCGCCTGGACAAGCGCGAGGACGTCGGAAAGATCATCGCGATGGAGGTGACCGCTCCCGACCTGACCCGCGAGAGCGGCGGCCCCCTGGCGGTCAGCCTCCCCCTGACCCGCTGCACCCCTCCGGTGGTCGGCCGCCTCAAGGAGGTCCTGACCGCCCATCCCGGCACCACCGAGGTCCACCTCCAGGTCCACAACGGCCCGAAGACCACCATCGTGCGCCTGGACGACCGCCTGCGCGTGGCGCCCTCCCCGGCCCTGATGGGAGATCTGAAGCAGCTCCTGGGTCCGGCCTGTCTCGGAGCTTGACGATCGGGAACAAGTTAGGAAACCTTCCTAACTTCCGTTGACACCGTGCCCGGCCGCTTGCCAGTATGCCGGTGAGCGGCTTGGCGCGGCGTCCCTCCCGGGGACGTGACGCGCTCAGTGAGAGATGTGCTGCCCCGGCCGCGTGTCGCACGGCGTCGCGGTCGACGCCGTGATCCCCGTCTCTCACCCCCCAGGAGACAGCACGTGTCTTCAACGACGTCCCGATCCGTCCCCCACCGCCTCCTGCCGGCCCTCGCGGCGCTCGCCGCCCTCCTCGCCGGAGTCCTCGTCGCCACCGGCCGCGCCGAAGCGGCCGAGACCCTGCTGTCGCAGGGCAAGCCCGCCGCCTCCTCGTCCAAGGAGGGCTCCTCCTACAGCTCGGGCAAGGCGGTCGACGGCAACCTCACCTCGACCCGCTGGGCCTCCCTGGAGGGCAGCGACCCGCAGTGGATCCGCGTCGACCTGGGCGCGGTCTCCCCGATCTCCCGGGTCAAGCTGTTCTGGGAGGCGGCGTACGGCGAGGCCTACAGGATCCAGGTCTCGGACGACGCCGCCACCTGGACGACCGTCTACTCCACGAGCAGCGGAGACGGCGGCGAGGACGACCTGACGGGCCTGTCGGGCTCCGGGCGCTACGTCCGCATGTACGGCACGGCCAGGGGCACCGAGTACGGCTACTCCCTGTACGAGTTCCAGGTGTTCGGCGGCGGCACCAGCACGCCCAGCCCGACCCCGACGGTGACCCCGAGCGTGCCCCCGGGCGACTCCTTCGTCGTCGCGGCGGCCGGCGACATCGCCGCCCAGTGCACCGCGAGCTCCAGCTCCTGCGCCCATCCCAAGACGGCGGCGCAGGTCCAGGCGATGAACCCCGAGTTCGTCATCACCATGGGCGACAACCAGTACGACGACGCCCGGCTCTCGGACTTCCAGAACTACTACGACAAGACCTGGGGCAAGTTCAAGAGCAAGACACGCCCGGCCGCCGGCAACCACGAGACCTACGACCCGGCCGGGACCTACGCCGGATACAAGGGCTACTTCGGCTCCATCGCCACCCCGCAGGGCAAGACCTACTACAGCTACGACCGGGGCAACTGGCACTTCATCGCCCTCGACTCCAACTACTTCGACCAGGCGGCCCAGATCAACTGGCTCAAGGCCGACCTGGCCGCGACCACCAAGGGCTGCGTCGCCGCCTACTGGCACCACCCGCTGTTCAGCTCCGGCGAGCACGGCAACGACCCGGTGAGCAAGCCGGTCTGGAAGATCCTCTACGACGCCCGCGCCGACCTGGTGCTCAACGGCCACGACCACCACTACGAGCGGTTCGCCCCGCAGAACCCGGACGCCCAGGCCGCCCCCGACGGCATCGTGGAGATCCTCGGCGGGATGGGCGGCGCCTCGCCGTACAACATCGAGAACGTCCAGCCCAACAGCCTGAAGCGGCTGAAGGACATCTACGGCGTGCTCAAGCTGAAGTTCGGCCCCGACACGTTCTCCTCGCAGCTCATCGGGACCGATGGCGCGGTCAAGGACACCAGCCCCACCTACACCTGCCACTAGATGTACATCTCGGCAAGCCGGGCCGCGGACGGAGCACGTCCGCGGTCCCGGCTCTCCTGGGCGGTCCCCGGGAACGTGCTCGCGCTCGGGGCGGTCAGCCTGGTCACCGACATCTCCTCGGAGATGGTCACGGCCGTGCTCCCGCTCTACCTGACGCTCTCCCTCGGGCTCAACCTGCTGCAGTTCGGCCTGCTGGACGGGCTCTCCTTCGGGGTGACGGCGCTGGTCCGCCTGGCCGGCGGCAACCTCGCCGACCGGTGGCAGCGGCGCAAGCTGGTCGCCGGCATCGGATACGGGCTGTCGGCGCTCTGCAAGCCGGCCCTGCTCGCGGCCGGCGGCTCGGTCGCGGCGCTGGGCGCGGTGATCGCCGTGGACCGGACCGGCAAGGGGCTGCGGACGGCCCCGCGTGACGCGCTGATCTCGCTGAGCGTCCCGCCGGACGGGCTCGGGCAGGCGTTCGGCGTGCACCGCGCCATGGACACCTTCGGCGCGCTGCTCGGCCCGCTGGTGGCGTTCGCCGTCCTGATGGGCACCGGCGGCGCCTACGACGCGGTGTTCGTGGTCAGCTTCTGCGTGGCCGTGCTCGGCGTGCTGCTCATGGTCATGTACGTCCGCGACCGGCGCATGCCGCTGCCGGGCCCGCGGTCGGCGACCTCGCCGCGCGCGGCGTTCGGGCTGCTGCGCGAGGCGGCGTTCCGGCGGGTGTGCGTGGTGGCCGCGGCCCTGGGCCTGGTCACGCTCAGCGACGCGTTCGTCTACCTGCTCCTGCAGAAGCGCGGCGGGTTCGGCGCCGAGTACTTCCCGCTGCTGCCGATCGGCACGGCCGCCGTCTACCTCCTGCTGGCCGTGCCCGTCGGCCGCCTCGCCGACCGGGTGGGCCGTATCCCGGTCTTCCTGGCCGGGCACGTGGCGCTGGTCGCCGCCTACCTCGTGCTCATCGGACCGGGGTGGCTCGTGGCGGTGCTGGCCCTGCAGGGGGTCTTCTACGCCGCGACCGACGGCGTGCTGATGGCCGTGGCGGGGCCGATGCTCCCCGCCCACCTGCGTACCAGTGGCCTGGCCCTGCTCCAGACCGGCCAGGCGACCGCCCGGCTGTTCTCCTCGGTCCTGTTCGGCGCCGTCTGGACGGTGTGGGGGAGCACGCAGGGGCTCGCCGCCATGGCCGCCGGGCTCGCGGTGTGCGTGCTCGGCGCCTGGTCCGTCGTGAGGAGGCACGCATGACCCCGCTACGGCGCCTGCTGGTGCTGCTGGCCGCCCTCGCCGTCCTCGGCGGCGCGGCGGCGGGCTACGCGGCCTGGGCCGCGCGCCGCGACCCCGTCCCGGCCCAGGCGGGGCAGGCGGGGCCGGGCGGCGTGCTCCGTCCCGGGCAGCTGATGTTCCGTACGGCGGCCGGCCGGGTGGCCGGGGTGCCGCTGGCGGACACCTCCGCCGCGCCCGCGGGCGGCGGCCTGGCCTGCGACCGCTTCTCCACGGGCGGCGGGACCTCGATCTGCCTGGTGGCCCGGCCGGGACCGGTGGCCACCACGCACGCGGTGATCCTCGACCGCTCGATGCGGGAGACCCGCCGGGTCAAGCTGGCCGGCATCCCGAACCGGGCCAGGATGTCGCAGAGCGGCCGGATGGCGTCGTGGACGGTGTTCGTCACCGGCGACTCCTACAGCGAGGGCGGCTTCTCCACCTGGAGCGGGATCCTGGACACCCGCACCGGCTACGCGGTGACCAACATCGAGGACATCCCGCTGACCCTGAACGGCCGCCGCTACCACGCCGCCGACGTGAACTACTGGGGGGTCACCTTCGCCGCCGACGACAACCGGTTCTACGCGACCGTGGCCACCAAGGGGAAGACCTACCTCGTCGAGGGCGACTACGGCAGATGGCAGGCCCGCACGCTCAGGGAGAACGCCGAGTGCCCGTCGCTGTCCCCCGACGGGACCCGTCTGGTGTTCAAGAAGCGCGTCTCCGCCGACCCCGGCCGGATGTGGCGCCTGCACCTGCTGGACCTGGCCACCATGCGGGAGACGCCCCTGGCCGAGACCGCCAGCGTCGACGACCAGGTCGCCTGGCTCGACGGGCGCACGGTCATGTACGCCAAGGGGCCGGACGTCTGGTCGGTCCCCGCCGACGGCTCCGGCGCCCCGGCCCGGCTGGTGCGCGGGGCGTCCTCCCCGGTGGCCGTCCGGTGACGGCTGTCATACCGGGTGGATGACGGTTGTCATATGACATCGAGGCGGCTTCGTACCGGCGGATGAAGGCCGGATCATCCGGAGAGAGGAGGGAGGGCCGTGACCGGATTGCGATGATCGTCATGTCGTATTTTCCGGACCTGAGGAGCTGACGGGCGATGACTCTCGCGCGACCCCACCACCGCGGACGGACGATCGCCGGACTCGGGCTGAGCGCTGTGCTCGTGACCTGGGCCGCCGCACCCGCCACCTGGGCTGCCGCACCCGCCGCGACGGCCGGCCCCCTGGCCGGGCCGGCGGCCGCGTCGGCCGGACTCGACCGTGAGGCGCTCCGGCGCGGCCTCGACGCGATCCGCGAGGCCGGGGATGTACGGCACCTACTCCGCCGTGCGGGACGCCGGCGCCGACTGGAGCGGGGCGGCAGGGGTCGCCGACGTGCGCACCAAGCGGCCGGTCCACCCCCGGATGCTCCACCGGGTCGGCAGCATCACCAAGACCTTCACAGCGGTCGCGCTCCTCCAGCAGGTCGAACGGGGGAGGATCGAGCTGGACGCGCCCGTCTCGCGCTACCTGCCCGAGCTGATCCCGGGGGAGCGCGGCCAGAAGATCACGGTGCGGATGCTGCTCAACCACACCAGCGGCATCGGCGACTACGTCTCCGGTGCCTTCCCCTCGTTCCAGCAGGGCTCCACCGCCAGCCTGGACGACAACCGCTTCCGCGACTTCTCCCCCGGGGAACTGGTGAGGTTCGGCCTGGAGGCGCCGTCCACGGGGGAGCCGGGACAGAACTGGTCCTACTCCAACACCAACTACATCATCGCCGGCCTGCTCCTGGAGAAGGTGACCGGCGCCGCCGCCGAGCCGTACATCACCCGGCACGTGATCCGCAAGGCCGGGCTGCGTGACACCTCATTCCCGCGCACGCCGCTGATCCCCGGGCCGCACTCCAAGGCCTACGAGTCGTTCTACGGCTACATCGACCCGCCGCGCGACTACAGCGTCTACGACATGTCCTGGGCGGGTACGGCGGGTGCGGTCGTCTCGACGATGGACGACCTCAACCGGTTCTACCGGGCTCTGCTGGGCGGCAGGCTCCTCGGCTCCGCGCAGCTCGCCCAGATGCAGACCACGGTGCCGGTCACCGACGGCCAGGGCAACGTCCTGATGAACTACGGGCTCGGCCTCTACGCCCAGGACCTGCCGTGCGGCCGGTTCTGGGGCCACGACGGAGGGGTGTTCGGGATGGGCACGTTCTCGCTGTCCAGCCCGGACGGCCGCCGCCAGCTCTCCTTGGGGATAAACCTGATGAAGTACCAGCGGATCGACGAGAACGGCGTTCTCCAGCCCCACGCGATCGACTTCGCGCTCGGGGACCACATGCTCCAGGCCCTGTGCGGCCCCGCCGCGCCCCTGGCGAAGGGTGAGCGGCCGCTCACGCCCTTCCCGACCCAGCAGGTCCTGGTCAAGAGGTAGCCGCCCGCTCCCGTGGCCGGCCCGCCGGTCGGCCCGGGGCCCCGGCCCCGCCGGTGCGCGGGGCGTCCTCGCCGGCGGTGTCGCGCTGAGCCTCCCGTTCCCGTACGGCGGGTGCCGTACGGGAACGGGAACCTCTCACAGAGAGGGGTCAGGCCTGTGGGTCAGGTGGTCAGCGGGACACCTTCACGACGACGGTGTTGGCCACCTTGTCGTGCAGGCACTGCTGGAGCGGCTTGTCCCAGAACTGCCACAGGACGTTCACCAGGCTGAAGATGCCGCCGATGAGGTTGAGGAACGTCTGGAAGCCGAGCAGTTGCGGCCCGTAGAGCACGCCGATCCGCTTGAGGGCGCTCTGCGAGTCCAGGCCGCCCTGGAGGCCCGCGCCCACCGTGGTGATGCGGATCTTCATGAGCTTCTTGCCGAGGGTCTGCCCGTCACGGGTGATCTGGAAGTACTCGTAGGCCGAATAGATCAAGAATCCCACGATGGCTGAGATCAGCAACCCGAGGAACGAGGTGACCGGCACCTCGGCGGTGGTGCCGAGCAGGGTGATCTCCTCGGTGGTGGTGAACGCCCCGGCGATGATCGGGGTGATGATCACCATGACGACGACGCCCAGGATGACGGAGTCGATCAGGCGGGCGACGAGACGCTCCCACCAGACGGCCAGGACGGGGGGAGCGGGAGGGACGGATCCATAGGGGGCCTGTCCGTACGCGCCGTGGTTGGGGGGTTCAGCGGTCATTGTTGACGATCTCCACGTGCCCTGAGGGCTGTCGGTGTCCGGGGGATACTCCGGTCGGACCGGTGCCCGCTCGATCCTCTTGTGATCACCGCTCCCGTGGGACGGCGGTTGGACAAGCCGGATCGGGGCGTCACCTTGTCGCTTTCCGGGGTGGAACATACCGCCGTGATCGGCGAATCGCTCCAGTATGCACCTGGCCAACCCCGGAGTGTATCTTTTTCCCTTTGCACCTGAATCGAGTTGCACTCGAATGGCCGGCCCGCCCCCGCGGGACCGGCCACGGCCGCCTCCGGCCGTCGCATGCCGGCGGCCCCGCAGACGCCGTGCCGTGACCGCCGCCCGAGCGCGTGCGCGGGCTCGGCTCCAGGCCCCCGCGGCCGGAGCCGAGCCGTTCGGCGCCGGTGACGGCACGGCGGACGGGACGCCGCACGCCGTAGGGGGCGCGGCGACAGGGGGGACCGGGGTCAGAACACCGGGGTGCCCAGCGAGCAGGGCTGGGGATCGGGACGGCTGCTCAGCCCGGACAGGTCGGCCAGGAGGGCGTCCCACCGGGCGCCGACGGCGTCGAGGTCGTAGCGGGCGGCGGTACGCAGCGCGTTGCCGCCCAGCGTGCGGCGGAGCTCCTCATCCTCGATCAGGCGGCGGATGCCGCCGGCGAGCGCGCCGGCCTTCCCGGCGCCGACCAGCAGGCCGTCGTGCTCGTGAGTGATGATCTCGCGGGGGCCGTGCGGGCAGTCGAAGCTGACCACCGGCACCCCCTTGCTCATCGCCTCCAGGATGGTCATGCCGAAGCCCTCGTACCGGGAACTGACCACGTAGATCGACGCCTTGGCGAGCTCCACGCCGATCTCCCGGCTGCTGCCCATCAGTAGCACCCGGCCGGTCAGGCCGGCCTCCTCGATCTGATCGCGCAGCCGCTGCTCCCGCTCCGGCGTACCTCCGCCGTAGATGCGCAGGATCCAGTCCGGGTGCGCCTGCGCGACCTGCCGCCAGGCCTTGACCAGGCGGTCGAAACCCTTGGCGTGGACCACCCGGCCGATGGCGACCGCGACCTTCTCCTCCAGGCGCGAGACGTCTCCGGCCAGCCGGGGCACGGCGTTGGGGACGCGGACCAGCCGCCGGGGGGCGTCGGCCTCCAGCAGCCCGGCGTACTGCTCCAGGTCCGCTTCGGTGAGGGTGACGAACGCGTCGAGCCTGCCGTACCGCCGCCTGATGAGCCGTCGCATCTCGGGCTTGTGGACCTGGAGGGCGACGTGCTCCTGCCCGATGGTGATCACCTCGGGCGGCGCGAACAGGGCGGCGGCCAGGTTGTAGCCCGGCCGCGTGGTGATCACGACGCCGCCGCGCATGGCCCGCAGGCGGCGGATCAGGCGCAGGTCGGTCCAGAGGGAGACGGTGTGGTGGATGTTCTCCTGCTCGGGCACGAGCCTGCTGGGGAAGCGCGACAGCAGCCGGGCCGCCGGGCCGCGCGCCGCGACCCTGTCGTCCAGGAACGACACCCGCACGCCCGGCGGGATGGGCAGGAACGGCTCCTCGGCCGTGCGGACGACGCTGACGATCTCCACGTCCCGCTCCCGGGCCAGGTATCCCGCGAGGTTCAGCACGGTGCGGATGGTGCCGCCCATCCCGTAGGCGTGATGCAGCAGGATCCGGACCGTGCCCGTGTCCCCGCCCGCGCCCGTCGCGGACGCCCGTCGCGCCCGCCTGTCGTTGAGCCTCCTCAGTGACCACAGCGCCGCACGCCTGACCGATCCCCGAATTTTCCCCGTCAATTGAAGGTTCCCCGTTCGAATGGTCGTCCCGTCTCATGACGCGCTCCCGGGACCTCCCCCGGTCCCGGGAGCGCGACGCCCTAGGGGAGGGCGGGCACCGACGGCTTGCCGTCGGTCCAGCCGATCTGGAGCGTGACCGAGGTCGAGGTCGAGGTCTTGGCGGGGACCGGCTCGCCGCCGTACTTCACCTCGGAGGCCAGGGGTGTCATCGTGCCGGTGTCGACGATCAGCCGTTCTGTGGCGGCGATCACGTGCTTCTGCTGTGATCCGCCGGAGCCCTTGCCCCAGGCGAGGTCGATGAGGAAGCCCTGGCCGGTCCTGCCCCGCGGGTCCTCGACCTTCCCCAGGGAACGGACGCCGGGTATCGTGGGCAGCGCCTCATACGCTGCGGCGCGGACCTCCTTCACCGGGGCGTCGGACAGTATGCCGACCAGCTGCCCCCTCACATAGCTCTCGCGGGTGTCGTCGGAGACGCCGGAGTTCGGATCCCGCGACGCCTTGTCGATCCAGGTCTTCAGCCCGGCCGGGTCCGTGGGCAGAGCCTGGGCCTGCTCGTACGACAGCATCCGGTCGACCAGGTCGAACCCGATCAGGGGAGCGCCTTTTGCGCCCAGGTTGAGAAAGAGCCTGCCCTTGTCCGGCTGGGCGGACAGGGAGGCCGTCATGCCGTTCGCGGTGCGGGTCCAGGTGGTCGGGGAGCCGTCGCGGCGCCATGCCCGCTCGTCCGCGGCGCTCTTCGGACGCACGCCGAGATCCCGGTATCCCCGCCAGGTCCTGCCGTCGAGTGCGGTCCATCTCTCCGCGACAGACTGCTGCTCCACCCAGTAACGGTTCTTCCCACGCCCGAGCTGGTGGGAGTAGGTGCCCTTCCAGAGCGTCCGGGTGTGCCAGTAGGCGCCCTCCGCGGGAGCCGTCACCGCCTGAGCGGCGGCCGCGAGCCGGAGAGCCGGCATGGGCTGCGGACCCGACAGCGCGATGGCGCCCACGGCGGCCAGGCCGATCCCGACCGCGGTCAACCGGCGGATCGGCGTGGCCGGGCGCGTCGTCCGGTCCTTCGAATGATCAGTTCGCATGCCAGCTAATACGCCTGGGCCGTCCAGGGCGTTGCCTGCCGAATCCATAAATTTCCTGGAATCGGGGTGATCGATGCGGGCAACGATCTGTCCGGCCCAGGCGTATTAGCTGGCATGAAATTGGATGAACAGGCGTGAGCGGCCCGGAGGACGACGGGTTCGCCGCGTTCGTCGCCGCGCGCGGCACCAGCCTGCTGCGGGTCGCCTACCTCGCGTGCGGCGACGGACGGGACGCGGAGGACCTGCTGCAGACGGCGCTGGAGCGCACCTACCGCAAGTGGGACCGGGTGCGTCATGACAGCCCCGAGCCCTACGTCCGCCGCGTCATCGTCAACACCGCCATCAGCCGTGCCCGGCGCCGGGCGATCCTGCGGATCATCCCGACGCACACCCCGCCCGAGCTGCCGGTCAGGGAGACCGACGTCGACCTGCGCCGCGTGCTCATGGACGCCCTGCGAGCCCTGCCTCCCCGGCAGCGCGCGGTGGTCGTCCTGCGCTACTGGGAGGACCTCGGCGAGACCCAGACCGCGGAGATCCTCGGCTGCTCGGCGGGCACCGTGAAAAGCCAGGCGTCGAAAGCGCTCACCAAGCTCCGGTCGGCGATCGGCGCCGAATCAGTGGAAGGGCTGATCAGGAATGTCCATGCTTGAGGACGACCTCCGCCAGGTCATGGCGGACGAGACGGCGCGGCTGCGCGCCGCACCCGACCTGGTGGACCGGGTCATCCGCTCCTCACGGCGCAGGAGGACGGTGCGGACCAGGTACGTCGCGGTGGTCGCCGCGGCGGCCGTCGTGGGGATCACGGTCCCCACCGGTCTGACCCTCGCCTCCGGGCACACGGTCGTGCCGGGACCCGAGGCCGTGATGGCGTCATCCGACAGCACCGCATCCGCCGTGCCGCAGCCCTTCGAACCGCCCCCGCTGCCCACCCCGTCGCCGACCCGCGACTTCGGGGACCTGGGCGACGGAAAGGCCTTCGGGCGTGTCAAGGTGGGATACCTGCCCGACGGCCTGCAGTGGTCCCACCGGTCGAGCGACTGGGGTGACGAGTACACGACCTCGTGGAACTACGACGGCGACAAGAACGGCTTCTACTGCGTCCAGATCTTCGTCCACGAAGGCCAGGCCGCCCAGAGGACCCGCGAGGTCGTGCAGTCCTACCGCGACAAGTCCGACGGCGAGGAGGCGACCCTCGGCGACCGGACCGGCTACCTGGTCACCCAGTGGGTCGGCGAGGACGGCGGCAAGGGCACCCCCACGATGTTCCTCACCATGGGCTCCGACCGGATGGCCGAGATCATGCTCAGCCCGTTCTTCGTCAAGGATCTGGGGACCCGGGAAGCGGTCGAGCGCGAGCTGAAGAAGATCGCCCAAGGCCTTACCGCCACCGACGGGGACCCGGGGACGACCAGCGAAGCGCCCGCCCCCGACGGCGGGGACGTGGGGAAGGCCACCGAGGCGCCTGCCGGCGGCTGAACTCCCCGGAAAGACCGTCAGAGGGATGACCCGCGACGGCTGGGGACCCACGAGGGATCTCCCGAGCTCCCCGCCGGGCCGAACCCGCCCGTCACCGGCTCAGCGGCGGCCGCGATGCGGCCCGTCCCGCCACCCCCGGTACGGCCGGCCGGCCTGGTCGCGCGCGTGCCGCTGGTGCGGGCGGGCGCCCGTACGCTGACCGGTCGCGTGTCCCCAGCCGCCGCGCCGCCCGGCGGCGCGACGCTCGCCCTCCCCGTCCTTCTCGTCCTTGTCCTTCTCCATGCCGGGGGTGAAGCCGCCGCCGAAACGCCCCATGTCCGGGTGGCGGAAGGAGGACGGCGGGACGTCCTCCAGGGCGGCGGACATGGACGACACCCAGATCGGGCCGGGCAGGGAGGCGCCCTGCACCGCGCCGTAGTATTCGCCGCCGATCCGCACGTCGCGCAGCGGGTGGCGGTAGGAGCCGCGGATGTCGCCCACGCTGACCGCGGCGGCCAGGTCGGGGGTGTATCCGGCGAACCACGCCGAGGTGTAGCCGTTGTTGGTGCCGGTCTTGCCCGCCGCGTCCCGGCCGATGCCCTGGCCCGTCATGGTGCCCTTGGTGAACACCCCCGACAGGATGTGGTTGACCGCGTCGGCCACCTCGCGATCGATCGCCTGCGTGCAGCTCGGCGGCACCTGGACGCGCCTGCCGTTGCGCTGGACGATGTCGGAGATGGCCATCGGGTGGCACTGGCGCCCCCGCGCGGCGAGCGCGGCGAACGCCCCCGCCACCGTCACCGGGTCCATCTCGTTGACCCCGAGGGTGAAGGTCGGGACCTCGCGCAGCGGCTTGCCGTCCGCCCGGACGATGCCGAGCGCCTTGGCGGTCCTGACCACCGGGCACAGGCCCACGCGCCGCTCCAGCATCATGTAGAAGATGTTCACCGACTTCCAGGTGCCGGTGGAGATGCTCTGCGGGCCGCCGCTGCCCTCGCCGCTGGCGTTGAAGATCTCGGTGCGGGGGTCGTTGACCCTGCGGCCCCGGCAGTCGACGAACCCCGACGCGGGCACGAACCGGCCCGGTGTCATGAAGCCCTCGTCGAACCGCCAGCCCTTGCCCAGCGCGGTGGTCAGGGTGAACACCTTGAACGTGGATCCGGCCTGGAAGCCCTGCCCGCCGCCGTGCGCCACGTCGGCGGGCAGGTTGAAGGTGGTCCGGGGGCCGTTGTTGGTGTTGCCGGAGTTGCGGCCGTACTTCTTGCTCGCGGCCATCGCCCGGATCCGCCCGGTCCCCGGCTCGATCATCGCCTCGGCCGCCACCTCGGTGTCCTCCGGATCGACCCGCGAGGAGATGGCCCGCTGCGCCGCCCTCTGGGCGACCGGGTCCACGGTGGTGCGCAGCACGACGCCGCCCCTGGCCAGACGGCGCTCCCGCTCGGCGCGGGTGTGGCCGAACACCGGGTTGGTCAGCAGCTCCTTGTGGACGTAGATGCAGAAGTAGGGGTAGGAGCTCTCCGCGCAGCCGCCGGGCTCGGGTTTCAGCCGGATGCCCAGGGGGCTCTTCCTGGCCGCGTCGGCCTGGGCCTGGGTGATGTTCCCCACCTGGGCCATCCGCTCCAGCACGGTGTCCCTGCGCTCCCGCAGGCGGGCGCGGCGCTGCTCGTCCAGCGACGGGTCCGTCGCGTACGGCGTGCGCACCGCGCCGGCCAGCGTCGCGGCCTGCCGCAGGGACAGGTCCGAGGCCGGGACCGAGAAGAAGCGCTGGGCCGCCGCCTCGATCCCGAACGCCCCCGCGCCGAAGTAGGCGATGTTGAGGTAGCGCTCCAGGATCTCGGCCTTGGTGTACTTCTTCTCCATCGCCAGCGCGTAGCGCAGCTCGGTGATCTTGCGCTTGAGGCTCGGCGCCCGGGCCTGGGCGCGTTCGGCGCCGGTCTGGGCGTTCTCGACCAGGATGTTCTTGACGAGCTGCTGGGTGAGCGAGGACCCGCCCTGCCGGACCCCGCCCGCCTGGGTGTTGGTCACCAGCGCCCGCAGCGTCCCCTTGACGTCGAGGCCCGCGTGCTCGTAGAACCGCGAGTCCTCGATCGCCACGATCGCCTGCCGCATGATCGGGGCGACCTTGTCGAGGGGCACGATCGTCCGGTTCTCGGTGTAGAACTGGGCGAACTGCTTGCCGTTCTTGTCCAGGAGCACCGTGCGCTGCGGGAGGGGGTCCTCCCGCGGGCTGGGAGGCAGGTCGATCACGGTGCGCGCGACGTTGTTGGCGGTGATCCCGGCGCTGCCGACCAGCGGCAGCGCCGTGGCCGCCGCCAGCAGGCCGCCGAGCACGCCGCAGGCCAGCAGCCCGCGCAGGCACACGACGGGGCCGCGCCTCACCTGGTGTCGTCGCGAAGTCACAGATAGTAAAGTGCGGCCGGATGATCGGGCACAAACATCCGGGTGGAAAATTTTACTCTCGGGGGGCCTCTTCCCGGCTGACCTTCAGACCCAGCGAGGCGAACTGCTCGAAGGGGCGGTGGTAGCCCCGCTCGATGTGGTGCACCCCGCGCAACGTGGAGGTGCCCTCGGCGGCCGCCGCGGCGAGCACGGCGGAGAAGCCGGCCCGGATGTCGGGCAGCGTCACGTCGGCGCCGCGCAGCTTGGACACGCCCCGCACGACCGCCGAGTGCTTGGCGTTGGTGTCGTGGTAGCGGCACGCCGGGCCGCCGAGGCACACGTCGAAGACCTCGATCTCGCAGCCCATCCGCTGCAGGGCGGGCACGTAGACCAGCCGGTTCTCGAACACCGTCTCGTGCAGCACCGACATGCCCTGGGCCTGCGTGAACAGCACCATCAGCGGCGTCTGCCAGTCGGTCATGAAGCCCGGGTGCGTGTCGGTCTGCACCGCCGCCGCCCGCAGCCCGTCCGGAGCCGAGGCCGACACGTAGTCGTCGGTGATGTCCATCTCGGCGCCCATCCGGGCCAGGGTGGTGATCGCGGTGACCAGCCGGTCCTGCGGGCAGCCGTGCACCCGCACCTCGCCACCGGTGATCAGGCCGGCCGCCAGGTAGGAGAACGCCTCGATCCGGTCGCCGTTGAGCCAGGTGGAGGCGCCGCGCAGCCGCTCCACGCCCTCGATCACGATGCGCCGGTCGGGGCTGAGCTCGATGCGCGCGCCCATGCGCTGCAGGAACAGGGCGAGCTCCACCACCTCGGGCTCCATGGCCGCGCCCTTGAGCACGGTCTTGCCCTCGGCCAGCACCGCCGACATCAGGATCGTCTCGGTGGCGCCCACGCTCGGGTAGGGCAGTTCGAGCCGGGTCCCGCGCAGCCGCTTGGCCTTGGCGTAGACGCCGGTGTCGCTCACCTCGACCTCGGCCCCCATGGCGCGCAGCGCCTCGACGTGGAAGTCGACGGGCCGGCGTCCGATCGGGTCGCCGCCCACCAGCGGCACGAACGCCTCGCCCGCCAGGTGCAGCAGCGGGCCCAGCATCAGGATGGGGATCCGGTTGAGGCCGGTGAACGCGGCGGGCACGTGCGGGTTGATCTGCGGCCCCTGGGCGATGCGGATCTCCCGGGGCGTGATCTCCACGTCGATGCCGAGCGCCCGGAGCATCTGCGCGGTGATCCCGACCTCGCCGACGTCGGGGGCGTTGTGGATCGTGCTCTCACCGGTGCCCAGCATCGCGGCGACCATGTGCTTGGAGACGCCGTTCTTGGACCCGCGGACCTCGACGTCGCCGCGGAGCGGCCCGGAGGGCTCGATCAGCCATACCTCTTCGTTCACCCGGACAGACTAACGGGATTCGGTCGAAGTCTCAGGGACCACAGGCCGGAGGGTCGGTAACATCGGGCACACCAGTACAGAGGGTGAGGGGAAACACATTGCGGCATGCGCGCGACTTCGCCGTCACGGTGCTCGTGCTCGGCCTCCTGGGAGGGGCCGCCGGTGTCCTGTGGTCGCTTCTCGCGCCGCGCCCGCCGTACGTCATGACCAAGCAGGGGCCGCTGCTGGCCGATCCCTCCACCCAGGCGCTCATCGCGGCCGACGGCTGGTTCGCCGTCGTCACCGGGGTGCTCGGGCTGGTCTGCGGCGCCGTCGGCTACAGCCTGTCGCGCCGGGGGCGCCCGCTCGCGGTGGTGCTCGGCCTGGCCGCCGGCGGGCTGCTCGGCGCATACCTCACGCTGGTGGTCGGCCGGGCGGTCAACCTCGGCGCGCAGAGCGTCACCGCCGCCGGGCAGGCCATGACCCTGACGCCCGGCCCGCTGGGGCTGACCGCCCAGGGGGTGATGTGCGCCTGGCCGCTGCTCGCCGTCGGTCTCTTCTTCGCCCTGGAGGGCGTGGCGGGCTACCGTGACTCGCCGCTGCGCCGCCCGCTCGGCGGGCAGGACCCCTACGGGCCGCTGTCCAGCTACGACATCAGCGGAAGGTAGGCCTGCGCGTGCCGTGCCCGGTGGCCCGCTCGAAGGCGTGGGCCAGCCGCAGCACCCGCAGGTCGGCGAAGGGGCGCCCGACGATCTGCAGCCCCACCGGCAGCCCGCCGGCGGTGAACCCGCACGGCACCGACGCCGCCGGGGCGTGCAGCACGCTGATCCAGTAGGCCGAGCGCATCCACGCCAGGTAGTCCGGCAGCGCCTCCCCGTTGATCTCCGAGACGTACGGCGCGTCCACCGGGAACGGCGGCACCTGGCTGACCGGCGCGATCAGGAAGTCGTAGGTGTCGAAGAAGGCGGTCATCCGCCGGTAGAGGCCGCTGCGCAGCCGCTCCGCCCTGGCCAGGTCCGCCCCGGTCACCGCGCGCCCCCGCTCGACGTTCCAGCGGACGTTCGGTCCCAGGCGGTCCTGGGGCAGGTCGCCGTAGGACAGCGCGTAGTGCCACGCCCGGTAGGTCCGGAACGCGTCCTCGGCGTCCGACAGGTCCAGCTCCACCCGCTCCACCCGCGCGCCCAGCCCGGCGAGCACGGCGGGGGCCTGTGCGGTGACCTTCGCCGTCTCCGCGTCCACCGGCAGCCCGCCCAGATCGGGGCTCCACGCGACGCGCAGCCCGGTCAGGTCCAGCTCCAGGGGCTCTGTGAAGACCGCTCCGCTCTCGGCGACCGCCAGGGGAGAGGCGGCGTCGAACCCGGCCACCACGCTCATCAGCAGCGCCAGGTCCTCCACGGTGCGGGCCATCGGGCCCGGCACGCCGAGGGTGAACCACGCCGCCGTCGGGGAGGGCGACGGCACCCGTCCGGGCGTCGGCCGCAGCCCGACCACGTTGCAGAAGGAGGCCGGGTTGCGCAGCGAGCCGCCCATGTCCGAGCCGTCGGCCAGGGGCACCATCCCGGACGCCAGCGCCGCCGCGGCCCCGCCGCTGCTGCCGCCCGCCGACCTCGACAGGTCGTACGGGTTGCGGGTGGCGCCGAAGATCTCGTTCACGGTGTGCGAGCCGGTGCCGAACTCCGGGGTGTTGGTCTTGCCGACCGTGATCGCCCCGGCCTCGCGCATCCGCCGCACGATCAGGGAGTCGGCGTCCGGGACGTGGTCGGCGAAGAGCGGCGAGCCGTACGTGGTGCGGATCCCGGCGGTGTCGGCCAGGTCCTTGTGCGCGACCGGCAGGCCGTGCAGCGGCCCGCGCCACCGGCCCCTCGCCAGATCCCGGTCGGCCTCCTCCGCCTCCCGCAGGGCGCGCTCGGCCACCAGGGTGACGACCGCGTTGACCCGCGGGTTGACCTCCTCGATCCGGCGCAGGTGCGCCCGCAGCAGCTCGACCGCGCTGACCTGCCTGGTGCGCAGCAGCCGGAGCATCTCGGTAGCGGTCAGGTAAAACATCTGCTCCCCCGATCACGGTACGGCCTGCGCCGAGTCTGGCCGAAGGCCGCCGCCGCCCGCGTCGGCAACCTTCGACAACGGCATGGCCGGGGGGACTAGCCCGCTTTGCCGATGGGGGCGGTGATCGCTCCTGTCAGCCGTACCAGCTCCGCCGGGGCGGTCTCGATCTGCAGCCCGCGGCGGCCGGCCGAGAAGTAGATCGTCGCGAAGTCCAGCGCGGAGGCGTCGATCACGGTCGGCAGCCGCCTGCGCTGCCCCAGCGGGCTGATCCCGCCCACCACGTAGCCGGTGACCCGCTCCACCTTCGCCGCGTCGGCCATCGCCGCCCGCTTGCTCCTGAGCGCCGCCGCGAACGCCTTGAGGTCCAGTTTGCCCGCCACCGGCACCACCGCGACGGCCAGCCCGTCCTCCACCTCGGCCACGAGCGTCTTGAAGATCTGCCCGTACGGCACGCCGAGCGCGTCGGCGGCCTCCTCGCCGTAGGCCTGGGCGCCGGCGTCGTGCTCGTAGGGGTGCAGGGTGAAATCCACCTTGGCCTGGGCCAGCGCCACCGTCGCCGGGGTCCCCTGGCCTCCCTTGCTCTTGCTCTTACTCACGGGCGAAGCTTACTGTCTGATTAAAATCTACATTGTAAAGGCTATGTCCGGATGGTGGACAGAACGAGACCGGGTGCCGGACCTCCGTAGACTGGACGGGTGATTTCCCGTACCGACCTGCGCGGAGCCCTCCCGGAGGACCTCCGCCACGTGCTGCCCCGTGCCGAACTCGACGTCGAAGCCGCCCTGGAGAAGGTCCGGCCGATCTGCGAGGACGTGCATCATCGCGGCGTCGAGGCCGTGCGGGAGCTGACCGCGAGGTTCGACGGCGTCGAGCTGGAGTCCACCCGGGTCCCGGCCGAGACGGTCACCAGGGCGCTGGAGGAGCTCGACCCCAGGATCCGGGCCGCCCTGGAGGAGTCGATCCGCCGCGCCCGCCTGGTCCACCGCGACCAGCGCCGCACCGACGTCACCACCCAGGTCGTGCCCGGCGGCACCGTCACCGAGCGCTGGGTCCCCGTCGAGCGCGTGGGCCTCTACGTCCCCGGCGGCCGGGCGGTCTACCCGTCCAGCGTGGTCATGAACGTCGTCCCCGCCCAGGAGGCGGGGGTGTCCTCCCTGGCGGTCACCTCGCCCGCGCAGAAGGAGTTCGGAGGGCTGCCGCACCCGACGATCCTGGCCGCGTGCGCCCTGCTCGGGGTGGACGAGGTCTACGCCGTCGGCGGCGCCCAGGCCGTGGCGATGTTCGCCTACGGCACCGAGGAGTGCCCGCCGGCCACCATGGTCACCGGCCCCGGCAACATCTGGGTCGCCGCCGCCAAGCGGCTGCTCAAGGGCCGCATCGGCATCGACTCCGAGGCCGGTCCCACCGAGATCGCGATCCTCGCCGACTCCACGGCCGACCCCGTGCACGTCGCCGCCGACCTGATCAGCCAGGCCGAGCACGACACGATCGCCGCCGCTGTCCTGGTCACCGACTCCGCCGAGCTGGCCGAGGCCGTCGAGCGGGAGCTGCCCCGCCAGGTCGCCGCCACCAAGCACGGCGAGCGCGTCACCGAGGCCCTGTCCGGCCGCCAGTCGGGCATCATCCTCGTCGACGACATGGAGGCCGGGCTGCGCGTCGTCGACGCCTACGCCGCCGAGCACCTGGAGATCCACACCGCCGACGCGCCCGCGCTGGCGGCCCGGGTCCGCAACGCCGGGGCCATCTTCGTCGGCACCTACGCGCCGGTCTCGCTCGGCGACTACCTCGCCGGGTCCAACCACGTGCTGCCCACCGGCGGCTGCGCCTGCCACTCCTCCGGACTGTCGGTGCAGACCTTCCTGCGCGGCATCCACGTCGTCGACTACACCCGGGAGGCCCTCGCCGGCGCCGCCGCCCACGTGTGCGTCCTGGCCGACGCCGAGGACCTCCCGGCGCACGGCGCGGCGATCCGCGCGAGGTTCGACTGGGAGGTCCCCTCGTGAGGACCTCCCGGCCCGTGCTCACCGGGGGCGCGGCCGTCCGTGCCCGTTCCGACTGGGAGACATCTCCGTGAAGCTTGAGGACCTGCCGATCCGGGACGACCTGCGGGGGCGGTCGCCGTACGGCGCCCCCCAGATCGACGTCCCGGTCCGGCTCAACACCAACGAGAACCCTTACGGGCCCTCCGCGTCCCTGGTCGCCGACCTGGCCGAAGCCGTACGGCACGGCGCGGCCGGGCTCAACCGCTACCCCGACCGCGACGCCCTCGCGCTCCGCCGGGACCTGGCCGGCTACCTGGGCCACGGGCTGACCGTCGAGCAGGTCTGGGCCGCCAACGGCTCCAACGAGGTGCTCCAGCAGATCCTGCAGGCCTTCGGCGGCCACGGCCGCACCGCGCTCGGCTTCGAGCCCTCCTACTCGATGCACCCGATCATCACCACCGGCGTCTCGACCGAGTGGATCTCCGGGGCGCGCGAGGAGGACTTCGGGATCGACCCGGACAAGGCCGTCGCCGCGATCGAGGAGCACCGGCCCGACGTCGTCTTCCTGACCTCGCCCAACAACCCCACCGGCACCGCGCTCGACCCGGCCGTGATCGCCCGGATCGTCGAGGCCGCGCCCGGCATGGTCGTCGTGGACGAGGCCTACTTCGAGTTCGCCCGCACCGGCACCCCGTCCGCGCTGACCCTGCTGCCGGACAACCCCCGGCTCATCGTCACGCGGACCATGTCCAAGGCGTTCGCGATGGCGGGCACCAGGCTCGGCTACCTCGCCGCCCACCCGGCGGTGATCGAGGCGCTGCTCCTGGTCCGCCTGCCGTACCACCTGTCCACGCTCACCCAGACGGCGGCGCGTGTCGCGCTCGCCCACCGCGAGGAGCTGCTCGGCACCGTCGACGCGCTGCGGGCCGAGCGGGACGCCACGGTGGAGTGGCTGCGCGGCAAGGGGCTGGCGGTCGCCGACTCCGACGCCAACTTCGTGCTGTTCGGCCGCTTCGCGGACCGGCACGCGATCTGGCGGGGCGTGCTCGATCGCGGGGTGCTGATCCGCGAGGTGGGGCCGCCTGGGTGGCTGAGAGTTTCGATCGGAACGACCGAGGAGATGGCGGCCTTCCGCGCCGCCCTGGAGGGAACCCTGTGAGCAGTCTCGCCGTAGACGAGTCCGCCAAGCGTTTCGGCCGCGTCGAGCGCGTCACCAAGGAGACCTCGGTGCTGGTCGAGGTCGACCTCGACGGCACCGGGCACGTCGAGGTGGCCACGGGCGTCGGGTTCTACGACCACATGCTGAACCAGCTCGGCAAGCACGGCCTGTTCGACCTGACGGTCAAGACCGAGGGCGACCTCCACATCGACTCCCACCACACGATCGAGGACACCTCGCTCGCCCTGGGGGCCGCGTTCCGCGAGGCCCTGGGTGACAAGTCGGGCATCCGCCGGTTCGGCAGCGCGTCCTGCCCGCTCGACGAGGCTCTCGCCCAGGTGACGGTCGACCTGTCCGGCCGCCCGTACCTGGTGCACACCGAGCCCGGGGGCATGGCCCCGATGATCGGCGCGGAGTACGACACGACGATGACCAGGCACATCCTGGAGTCGTTCGTCGCCCAGGCCGCCATCTGCCTGCACGTCCACGTCCCCTACGGCCGTAACGCCCACCACATCGTCGAGGCCCAGTTCAAGGCCCTGGCGCGGGCGCTGCGCGAGGCCTCCGAGCTCGACCCCCGCGCCACCGGCGTACCGAGCACCAAGGGCGTGCTGTGAGCGGGTCGGGCGTGCCCGCGCGGCCGGCCGGGGAGGGCGCGTGAGCGACAACTGGACCGCCGTCGCCATGGCCTTCATCGCCCTCTTCCTGGTCGGCGGGATCGTCTCCTTCATCAAACAGGGCCTGAAGGTGGGCGCGGTGCTGCTGGCCGTCCTCGCCGCCCTGGCGACTACCGCGGCGGTGCTCTGGTGGTGAACATAACCGTTCTTGACTACGGATCCGGCAATCTCCGCTCGGCGGAGCGGGCCCTGGCCCGGGTCGGGGCCAATGTCACGGTGACCTCCGACTACGAGGCGGCCATGGAGGCCGACGGCCTCGTGGTCCCGGGGGTCGGCGCGTTCGCCGCCTGCATGACCGGGCTGCGCGCCGTGCGCGGCGACCGCATCATCGACCGCCGCCTGTCGGCCGGACGGCCGGTCCTGGGCATCTGCGTCGGCATGCAGATCCTGTTCGAGACGGGCGTCGAGCACGGCGTCACGACCGAGGGCTGCGGGGAGTGGCCCGGCACGGTCGAGCGGCTCGACGCGCCGGTCCTGCCCCACATGGGCTGGAACACGGTCACGGCGCCCGAGGGCACCGTGCTGTTCGACGGGATCGACCCGGACACGCGCTTCTACTTCGTCCACTCCTACGGCGTGCGCGACTGGGAGCTGAAGGCCGGGCCGGGCTTCACCGACCCCCTGGTCACCTGGGCCGAGCACGGCGTGCCGTTCGTCGCCGCGGTGGAGAACGGCCCGCTCATGGCGACCCAGTTCCACCCGGAGAAGTCGGGCGACGCCGGAGCCCAGCTGCTCACCAACTGGCTCGGCACCGTCAAGTGAGCCGCCGGATGAGGTGTCGGGTGAGCCGCCGGTGAGCAAGGAGCGGGCCAGGCGCAGGGCCGAGCGTGAGGCCGAGCAGGCGCGCCAGGCGGCCCTGCGCGCCGAGCGCGAGGCCCGCCTGGCCCGGCGGCGCGGACGCGTCGGCCGGGTCACCGCCCTCCTGCCCCGCAGGCCCGTCCGGGTCGCCGTCCAGGGCGGCATCATGGCCCGGCGCCGCCGCGCGCAGAACGGCCTCGTGGCCGTCCTGTTCCTGATCGTCCAGGTGATCGCCTGGCTGCTGTGGTCGTCGTGGACCGCGCGGCTCGGCGTGCTGGTTCTCTCGGTGCTCTTCGTGCCGCTTTTCGTCACCCTTGTCTTCGACCGGAGGTCTTGATCAGATGTCGCTAGAGTTGCTGCCCGCCGTGGACGTCGCCGACGGCCAGGCGGTCCGCCTGGTCCAGGGGGCGGCCGGCACCGAGACCTCCTACGGCGACCCTCTGTCGGCCGCGCTCGCCTGGCAGGAGGCCGGCGCCGAGTGGATCCACCTGGTCGACCTCGACGCCGCCTTCGGCCGCGGCTCCAACCGCGAGCTGCTGGCCACCGTCGTGGACGCCCTCGACATCAAGGTGGAGATGTCGGGGGGCATCCGTGACGACTCCTCCCTGGAGGCCGCCCTGGCCACCGGCTGCCGCCGGGTGAACATCGGCACCGCGGCCCTGGAGAACCCCTCCTGGTGCTCCAAGATCATCGCTGAGTACGGTGACAGGATCGCCATCGGTCTCGACGTCCGCGGCACCACCCTCGCCGCCCGCGGCTGGACCAAGGAGGGCGGCGACCTGTGGGAGGTGCTCGACCGCCTTGAGGCCGACGGCTGCCCCCGCTACGTCGTCACCGACGTCACCAAGGACGGCACCCTGCGCGGTCCCAACCTCGACCTGCTCCGCGAGGTCTGCGCCCGTACCGCCAAGCCGGTGGTCGCCAGCGGCGGCGTGTCCTCCCTGGACGACCTGCGCGCCCTGGCCTCGCTGGTCCCGATCGGCGTCGAGGGCGCGATTGTCGGCAAGGCCCTCTACGCGCACGCCTTCACCCTCGAAGAGGCCCTGGCCGCGGTGAGCTCGTAGGTTGCCTCACGTGACAGGGGACGGGGTGAGCCACCGTTCGGGCACCCGGGTGTTCAGCGGCGGCGTCTGGGAGGAGCGCTACGGCTATGCCCGCGCGGTGGTGGCGGGGCCATGGGTGATCGTCTCGGGGTGCACCGCCACCGTCGGCGGTGAGGTCCAGCACGTCGGCGACGCCTACCGGCAGTCGCTGACCGCCTTCGGGGTCGCGCTGGACGCCATCGAGAAGGCGGGGCTGTCCCGCCACGACGTGGTCCGGGTCCGTTACTTCGTGGTCGACGACGAGCACTACGACGAGGTGGGCCGCGCGCACGCCGAGCTGTTCGGCGAGGTCCGTCCCACCTGCACCGGAGTCCGGGTGGCGGGCCTGATCGACCCGCGCATGCTTGTCGAGGCCGAGGTCGAGGCCTACCGTGAATGAGGAGCTGTGGAGATGAGTGTCGCGGTACGAGTGATCCCCTGCCTGGACGTGGACGCCGGGCGGGTCGTCAAGGGTGTCAACTTCGAGAACCTCCGTGACGCCGGAGACCCGGTCGAGCTGGCCCGCCGCTACGACGCGGAGGGGGCCGACGAGCTGACGTTCCTCGACATCACGGCCTCCAGCTCCGACCGGTCGACGATGTACGACGTGGTCAGGCGGACGGCCGAGCAGGTGTTCATCCCGCTGACCGTCGGCGGGGGAGTGCGCTCGGTCGAGGACGTCAACACGCTGCTGCGCGCGGGCGCGGACAAGGTGGGCCTGAACACCGCGGCGATCGCCCGGCCGGAGCTGCTGACCGAGGCGTCGCAGCGCTACGGCGCGCAGTGCATCGTGCTGTCGGTGGACGCCCGCCGGGTGGTCGACGGGCCGCCGACGCCGTCCGGTTTCGAGGTGACCACGCATGGCGGCCGCCGGGGGACCGGGATCGACGCGGTGGAGTGGGCCCGCCGGGGTGAGGAGCTGGGCGTGGGGGAGATCCTGCTCAACTCCATGGACGGCGACGGCACTCGCCACGGCTACGACCTGGAGATGATCCGGGCGGTGCGGGCCGCGGTGTCGGTCCCGGTGATCGCCAGTGGCGGCGCCGGGGCGCTGGAGGACTTCTGCCCGGCCGTCGAGGCGGGGGCGGACGCGGTCCTGGCCGCGTCGGTGTTCCACTTCGGCCAGCTCAAGATCTCTGAGGTGAAGGAGACGCTGCGCGCGGCGGGGCACCCGGTCCGCTGACGGGTGTGGCGTCCGGGTTCACACCTCGGGCGCGTCGCCTTTCGGTGACCGGCCCGGGTTCGGCGGCGGGTAGTGCGGTGTCCAGCCGAGAGCTCCGCGGAGACCTCGCCGGACCGGGCCGCCCTCGCCGCCGCGGAGAGCCCCGCGTGATCTCGCTCCCCGCCTCGTCCCACCCCGCTCCGGTGCCCGTCCGCTAGAAGACGCGCATGTGGTGGAACAGCTCGTAGGAGAGGTCCTCGGCGGCGAAGGCGCGGGCCTCGGAGCGTTTGACGGCCAGGTAGGCGGCGCCGCGCAGGGGGCCGAGGGCGTCCATGAGGACGTCGTCGGCCTCCAGGGCGTCCAGGGCTTCGTCGAGGGTCGCGGGCAGGCGGCGCACGCCCAGGGCGGAGAGCCGGCTCTCGCCGAGGGTGGCGGGGTCGACGTCGAGGGCCTCGCCGGGGTCGAGGTCGCGGCGGATGCCGTCCAGGCCGGCGTGGATGACGGCGCCGAGCGACAGGTAGGGGTTCGCCGAGGAGTCGGAGGGCTTGATCTCCAGGTTGGCCGACGCCTCGGCGTCCTGCCCGACCGGGGAGCAGATCCGCACCGCGGCCTCCCGGTTGTCCATGCCGTAGCAGGCGTAGGCGCTCGACCATGCCCTCGGTGTGAGGCGCCGGAAGCTGTTCACCGAGCCGCAGGTCAGCGCGGTGAGCGCCGGAAGGTGGGCGATCAGGCCGCCGATGAAGCGGTAGGCGGTGGCCGACAGGCCGTAGCGGTCCGAGGGGTCGCTGAAGAGGTTGGTCCGCAGGTCGGGATCCCACAGGGACAGGTGCAGGTGGGCGCCGTTGCCGGCCTGGTCGGCGAGCGGCTTGGGGGCGAGGGAGGCCCACAGCCCTGCGCGGAGGGCGACGCCGCGGACGGTCTCGCGGTAGAGCACCTGGTTGTCGGCGGCGCGCATGGCGGAGGCGTGGCGGATGGACAGCTCCTGCTGGCCGTGGCCGAGCTCGGGGTGGTAGTGCTCCACCCGCAGCCCCTGGGTCTCCATGGCGTGGATCAGGCTCATCGTGTAGTCGTGAGCCTGGTCGAAGCCGGTGGTGGCGTAGCAGAGGCTGTCGTCGACGGGGACCAGCCGGTCCAGGCCTCCGCCGGGGTCGGCCACGCGGCGGCCGAGGGTGAACTCGGGTTCGTAGGCGGCGACGGCGACCAGGCCCTCGCCGGCCAGGGTGGCGATCGCCTCGCGCAGGAAGGTGCGCGGGCAGGCGGGCCAGGGGGAGCCGTCGACCTGGCGCAGGTCCGACAGCATGGCCGCCGCGCCGGGGGCGTAGGGGAGGGCGACGAACGTGGCCGGGTCGGGGACGAGGCGGACCTCGCCGACCGGGCCGAGCCGCTCGACCTCCTGGAGCTGGTCGAGCATGTTCATCGCCATCATCGCCACGGTGTGCCCGATGCCGGAGACGAGCCGTTCGGCCAGCCGGGAGCGCGAGGTCGCCTTGCCCCGGATCACTCCGCCGTGGTCGGCGTAGAGAAAACGGATCAGCTCGACGTGCTCCGTCTCGGCGTGTTCGACGACGCGAAGACCCGCCGGGCCGAGCCGATCAACTCCGGTGACGCTGTGACGATCTCCCATGCTCCCTGCGTAACATGTCCTCGCGGACAGGGGAAGCACATCGCATGGTGCTCGGCACTGCGAGAGGTCCGCGCTCCCGCGCGGGTCGGGCGGGAGCGCCGAGGAAAGACCGGCAAAAAGGTCATGGGCGGGGTGGCCCCCGCCGGTGGTCAGCTCAGCACTCGTGTGAAGAACAGGGCCAGTTGGTCCGCTCCCCTCACAATCCCGTCGAAGACTCCGGTCACCGCGTCCGCCGCCTGAGCGGGTTTGGTGAACAGATAAAAGGCCACGAACGCCACCGCTACGTAGGTAGCGACCTTCTTGACCTGCATGGGGGCCTCCTGCAGTTCCAGTCCCAGCCTTATATACCCGGATTTTAAGGATCTTTGGCATCTGCGGCCCGGGTGGCTCCCGGATTTTGATGATCATACCTGTCCGGCCGGGGCGATCCACGGCCAGACCGCTGGATTGGCATGAGTCCCCCCACGCCATCGTGCGGGGACGAGACGCTTCTGTCCAACCCTTACTGCCAGATGTACCGGTAGGGGTAGGGAAGAGGCAGGTCAAGCGCCCTGTCGGGTTTCTCCGCATCTGACGGCAGGGGGGCTCGGGGCCGCGCTCCGGGCCGCCTGCCCGGCGGTGACCTGGGAAAAGGCCGATGAAAGGCCACGGAAGGCTCCGGGAGGGCGGGGGCGCACCCTTCTCCGAGAAAACTAAGGGTTCTTAGCAAAAAGGGCATCCAGACCTCTGACGGCTCCGAATAAGAGATCAAACCGACCCGAGGGGCCCATATGACCCGATCTGCCTGCGCTGTCCTGATCATGCACGGCGGGCGCGCCGCCGGCCGCGCGCCCACGGCCCCGGCCCGGCTCACCGTGCTCAGGATGATCCCCTTCGATCGGGCCGTACGGCGTGCGACACGCGGGAGCGACGTCATGGTGTCGCGGCCGGCCGCTCCGGGACCGGTCGCGAACGCCTTCCGGAGAGCGGCCGCCGGGCTGCCCAGGCTTGTGGTCTGAGAGGACGTCCCAACGATGGCAAGGCGCAAGATCGCCGTGGTCGGCAGCGGGGTGGCCGGCCTCACCGCGGCGTACGTGCTGCAGCGGGCCGACGACGTCACCGTCTTCGAGGCCGACGACCGGATCGGCGGGCACGCCCACACCCATGACGTGGCCGGTGACGACGGCCGGACGCTGGCGGTGGACAGCGGGTTCATCGTGCACAACGAGCGGACCTATCCGACGCTGATCCGCCTGTTCGACGAGCTGGACGTGCGGACCCAGCCCTCCGACATGAGCATGTCGGTCTCCTGCGGAGGCTGCGGCCTGGAGTACGCGGGCGGGAAGAAGGCGCCGGGCCTGTTCGCCCGGCCCTCCAGCGCGCTCCGCTTGCCGTACCTGAGGATGCTCACCGAGGTGCCGCGCTTCCACCGGACGGCCCGCGAGGTGCTGGAGCGCGGCGACGACCGCACGCTGGGGGAGGCCCTCGCCGGCTTCTCGCCGTACTTCGTCTCCCACTTCATGACCCCGCTGGTGTCGGCGGTCTGGTCGTGTCCCCCTTCCGTCGCCGGGCTCTACCCGGCCCGCTACCTGTTCGCGTTCCTGGCCAACCACGGGATGCTCGGCGTCTCCGGATCCCCCCGGTGGCGGACCGTCACCGGGGGCTCGCGCGGCTACGTCGAGAAGATCGCCAAGACGCTCACCGCCGTGCACACCTCGACCCCGGTGCAGATGCTGCGCCGTACCGCGGAGGGGGTGGAGATCGTCGCCGACGACGTCCCGCACCGGTTCGACGCGGTGGTCGTCGCCACCCACCCCGACCAGGCTCTGCGCCTGCTGTCCGACCCCACCCCGGACGAGCGGCGGGTGCTCGGCGCCTTCCGCTACTCCCGCAACCCCGTGACCCTGCACACCGACCCGTCGGTGCTGCCCCGGGCGCGGCGGGCGCGAGCCTCGTGGAACTACCGGACGGAGTCCTGCGCGGCCGCCGGCGGCGGCGTCCGGGTCACCTACGACATGAACCGGCTCCAGCGGCTGGACGCGCCCGGCAGCCACCTCGTCACCCTGGGCACCGAGATCCCCGGCGAGCACGTGATCGCCCGGATGGTCTACGAGCACCCGGTCTACACCCCCGAGTCGGTCGAGGCCCAGGAACGGCTGCCCCGGCTCAACAGCGGGGTGGTCGCCTACGCCGGGGCCTACCACGGCTGGGGGTTCCACGAGGACGGCTGCCGTTCCGGAGTCCGGGCGGCCGAGGCGCTCGGAGGGCGCTGGTGACCGAGCCGGCGCTGCCCGCGCTGTACGAGTGCGTGATCACCCATGTGCGGTCCGCGCCGATCCGCAACCGCTTCGGCTACGGGTCGTACCTGTGGCTGGTCGACCTCGACCGGCTGCCGGAGAACCGGTGGCTGGCCGCCTTCCACGCCCGTGACCACATGGGCGACCCCGGGCTGAGCATCCGGCGGAACGTCGACGCCTTCCTCGCCGCGCACGGCGTCACCGCCCGCCGGATCACGATGCTGACCAACGCCCGGGTGCTCGGCCACGTGTTCAACCCGCTGACCGTCTACTGGTGCCACACCGGCGAGGGCGTGGCCGTGGTCGCGGAGGTGCACAACACCTACGGCGGACGCCACCGCTACCTGCTGCGCCCCGGCGAGCACGAGGTGGCCAAGGAGTTCCACGTCTCGCCGTTCCACCCGGTGGAGGGCCGCTACCGGCTCAGCCTTCCCGAGCCCGGCGAGCGGCTCGCGCTCACCGTCACCCTGCACCGCGAAGGACACCCTCCCTTCGTGGCGAGCGTCCGGGGCCGCCGCAGGCCGGCGACCGGGCCCTGGCTGTACCGCATGGCCGCCAAGCATCCTCTGGCCCCCCTCGTGGGCGGCGCCAGGATCCGCCGCCAGGGAATCGGCCTTTACCTGCGCGGCCTGAAGACAGTTCCCCCAGGAGGACCCAGATGACCCTCACGACCGACCGGCCTGCCGCGTTCTGGCCCGACGTCGACACCCTCCCCCCTTCGCGGCTGCGCGGCGCGCTCGCGCGGCGCCTGTTCCTGCACGCCGTACGGCGGCTGCCCCTGACCGTGGAGCTGCCCGGAGGGCGGCGGCTGGGCGCGGGAGGCCCGGTGATGCGGTTGCGGCGCCCCGAGGCGTTCTACCGGCGGGTCGGGGCGGGCGGCCTCATCGGGTTCGGCGAGGCCTACATGGCGCGCGACTGGGAGGCGGACGACCTGCCCGCCGTGCTCACCGTGATGGCCGAGCGGCTGGCCACGCTCATCCCGCCCGGGCTGCAGCGGCTGCGGCGGCTGGCCGTGCGGCGCGTGCCCCGCGACGAGCTGGGCGGCCAGGAGGACGCCCGGCGCAACATCCACCGTCACTACGACCTGTCCAACGACCTGTTCGCCGAGTTCCTGGACGAGACGCTGACCTACTCCGCCGCGCTGTTCGACGGCCCCGCGTCGTGGGAGACCCTCGCCGGCGCCCAGCGCGCCAAGATCGACCGGCTGCTGGACCAGGCGGGGGTGGGTCCGGGCAGCCGGCTGCTGGAGATCGGCACCGGGTGGGGCGAGCTGGCGCTGCGGGCGGCCCGCCGGGGGGCCGCGGTGGTGTCGATCACTCTGTCGCAGGAGCAGTGGGAGCTGGCCCGTGCCAGGGTCGCCGACGCCGGGCTGTCGGACCGGGTGGAGATCCTGCTGGCCGACTACCGCGAGGTGAGCGGTGGTTACGACGCCATCGTCAGCGTCGAGATGGTCGAGGCGGTCGGCGCGCGCTACTGGCCGGTCTACTTCGCCGCGCTGGAGAGACTGCTCGCCCCCGGCGGCCGGATCGCGATCCAGGCGATCACGATGCCGCACGAGCGGATGCTGGCCACGCTGGACACCCACACGTGGGTGCGGAAGTACATCTTCCCCGGCGGCATGCTGCCCTCGGTCACCGCGATCGAGGACAACCTCGGCGGGCTGCGGATCACCGACCGGCTCTCGCTGCGCGCGGACTACGCCGAGACGCTCCGGCTGTGGCGCGAGCGCTACCTGGAGCGGGTGGACGCCGTCGGCGCCCTCGGTTTCGACGAGACCTTCCACCGCATGTGGATCCTGTACCTCGCCTACTCGGAGGCGGGTTTCCGCTCGCGCTACCTGGACGTCTGGCAGCTCACCCTCGGGAGGCGATCATGACCGTCACCGCACACCGGGTCCCTGACCCCCGGGCGGCCGGAGGCGCGTTGTCCGGCCTTCCGGGCAGGCCGCGGGCCGTTCTCTCCCAACTTCCAAGGCGACCGGAGGTCACGATGCCCGATCTGCCCGGCCGGACGGAGGGGCGGGATGTTTGACCTCGCAGCCTTCGCCTGGTCCCTGCTGCTGTCGGCGGCGGCCCTCACGGCGCTGCTGGCCCTCACCCTGGCCGTCGCGCTCCGGGTGGGCCGCCACTCGGTGATCGACGTGGCCTGGGGCCTCGGCTTCACGGTCGTCGCCCTGGTGTCCTACGCGTCGTCCGGCGGCGATCCGGCCCGGCGGCTGCTGGTGCTCGTGCTCACCGCCGCGTGGGGGGTCCGGCTGGCCGCGCACATCGGACGGCGCAACATCGGGGAGGGTGAGGACCCGCGCTACGAGCGGATGCTCGCCCGCGCCCCGGGCAGCCGCACCCTGTACGCCCTGCGCGCCGTCTACCTGACCCAGGGCGCCGCCCTGCTGTTCGTCTCGCTGCCGGTCCAGGTCGCCATGTTCGAGCCGGGCCCGCTCGGCCGGGTCGCCTGGACCGGGGTGGCGCTCTGGCTGGTGGGAGCGTTCTTCGAGACGGTCGGCGACTGGCAGCTCGCCCGCTTCCGCGCCGATCCGGGCAGCAGGGGCAAGGTCCTGGACACCGGTCTGTGGCGCTACACCCGCCATCCCAACTACTTCGGCGACGCCTGCGTGTGGTGGGGTCTGTTCCTCGTCGCGGCCGACCAGTGGCCCGGCGTGCTGACCGTGCTCTCCCCGGTCCTCATGACCTACTTCCTGGCGGGCAAGACCGGCAAGCCGATGCTGGAGAGGCAGCTGTCCGGGTCGCGCCCCGGCTACGCCGACTACGTCCGCCGTACCAGCGGGTTCTTTCCGCTGCCACCCAGGAAATCGCTCTAATCGGAGTTCATGGATATCGCGGATGTAAATGGAGCAGGTATATCGGCCTGTGATACAAGTCTTGACTCCCGTATGTGCCCGGCTTAGTGTCTGACACTGGTCACCGCATGTACGTAAATCGACCAGTATGTGCGGCGGGACCTCTTTCTTTGCGGTCGCAGAGAGTCGAGGAGGTGTTCCATGCGGATCAAGCGTCGTGCCAAGGTGACCGCTCTTTCGGCTGTTCACCTGTGATGTAGCGAACCGCCAGAAGGCCGGCACCCTCGGTGCCGGTCTTCCTCCTGTGTTTCACCTTCCGACGTCAGAAGGGGACCGGCCGTGTCGGTGAACTTCCTTCCAGTAAAGCCATTTCTCCGGGCCACCGTGCGGATCGGAGAAAAGGGCGAGGCCGAATTGCACACCCCCGGCGGCGTCCTGGAGGTCGAGGCCCCGGAGGGGATGGGGCAGCGGGATTTCCTCCGGCTGCTCCGGCTGCTCGACGGCAGCAGGACGATCGGCGACCTGGAGCGCGAGACCGGTCTCGACGGCGAGGCGGTGCGCGAGGTCGTCGCGCCCGCCGTGGTGTGGGGTCTGGTCGACGACGGCGCCGTCCCGGTGGCGTCCTCGGGGCTGGCGGTCCTGTCCCGCCTGGAGGACGTCCTGAACCGGCTCCTGGAGGATCTGGTCTTCGCCGGCCCCTTCTGGCGCGGGGTCCTGGAGCGCCCGGAGACCCTCCACCGCAACGTCTTCTTCGGCTTCGGCCTGGAGAACTGGTTCTTCCTCTTCCGGGAGAACGAGTTCGACTCCGCCGTGCTGGCCCTGGCCGAGAGCGCCGAGCTCAGAGCGATGCTCAACGACTTCTACCAGGAGGAGCACCGCCACGACGACATCGTGCTCCGTGCCTTCCAGCCCCTGGGCGTCACCCGCGACGACCTGCTGAGGGCGCGTCCCCTGCCGACCACGACCGCACTGATCAAGACGCTGTCCTGGTGGGCGCGGACCGATCCGCTCTTCTTCGTCGCCACGATCGGCGTGCTGGAGGGCCGCCTCGACTCCGACTCCGACGGCCCCGACGGGCGGATCGCCTACGACTCCTTCCTGGCCGCCTGCGACCGGATCGGCCTGGACCCGGCCTTCGTCGAGCCGATGCGCGCCCACGCCCGGGTCAACGCGGGACACGACCACGGATCCGTCAGCCGGGAGCTGTTCGCGCGGGTCCCCGGCGTCGACGAGGAGACCGAGCGGCGCTGGCACGACAAGGCGCACCTGTTCATGGAGGCCTACGCGGCCTTCTTCAACGGAATCCTGGAGCACTACTCCGACCCCCGGCGCCCGCTGCTGCGCACCGGCGACATCTGAACAGGAGGCATGATGAGCGACTTCGCCGGATTCCGGCGGCCCTCGCTGCGCCCGGGGGTGCGGTCGGCCGCCACGCCGGACGGCGGTATCGAGTTCACCTATCTCGACGGGCGCCGGTTCGTCGAGTTCGAGTTCGACGACGGCCGGGCCGAGAGGTTCCAGGACTTCGTCGCCGTGCTGGCCGGGGGCGGCCTGAGCGCCGCCGAACTCGGCGCGGCCTTCCCCGGCAGCCCGCAGGAGTACGGCGAGATGCTCGCCGCGCTGGACGAGCAGGGCATGATCGCCGAGGCCGAGGAGGCCGCGGAGGCCGGGATGAGCGGGGTCAGCGCCTACGCTCACCTGCGCAGGCACGCCGATCACGTGCGCGCGGAGGTCCGCAGCCCCCTGGTCGAGGCGCTCGTCGACGGCAGCGTCACCCGCGGGCAGCTCATCGGCTACGCGGTCGAATACTGGCACATCACCCACCTGTGCCCCCGGGCCCTCGCCCCGGCGCTGGCCCGTGACGACCTGGGCCTGCCGGTGTGGGAGAAGCTGATGCACTTCTACATGACCGAGCGCAACCACGACCGCATGATGGAGAAATCACTGGCCGCGGTCGGCGTCCCCCGGGAAGCGCTGCTGCGCGCCCAGCCGCTGCCGGCCACGATGGCGATCATGGCCTCACTCGGCGTGTACGCCTACAACTTCCCGCTGGCGCTGATCTCGACGCTCTTCCCCATGGAGGAGCCCGAACCGGAGTTCCTGGAGCTGTTCCGCCTCCGCTGCGCCGAGCTGGGCCTGCCGGAGGGCTTCGTCCGGCCGATCGTCAGCCACTCCGACGTCAACGAGGACGAGGCGCACGAGGCGGTCTCCCTCGACCTGCTGGCCGACTTCCCCTACCTGAGCACCGAGACGGTCCGCGAGTGCGCGAAGGCGGTGGCCGACGTGATCGAGCAGCGGGCCCGTCTCGACGCGGAGGTCGTCTCCTGGTACGGGGCGGGCGGGGAGCTGCGCGACTTCGGTCACCACGGCTACCCGACACAGGCAGGCAAGGCTCTCACGTGCGCCCCGCTGACATCCTTGGCATAGGCGTCCTCGCCTCCGTCTGGGGCACGAACTTCCTCCTGGTCGAAGAGGCGCTGGAGGGGCTCGACCCCATCCAGATCGTCCTGATCCGGCTGGTGCTGGGCGCGGCGGCCCTGGTGCTCCTCGCCCGCGCCCGCCGTACGGCGCTGCCGCACGGGGGCGTGGTATGGCTGAAGCTGGCCGGGATGGGGCTGCTGGGCCAGGCCGTGCCCTGGCTGCTGTTCGCCTGGGGGCAGCGGGAGGTCACCGGCGCCCTGGCCGGGGTCTACACCGGCCTGACGCCGCTGATGACGATCCCGGTGGCCTGGCTGCTGCTGCGCGAGCGCCCCACGGCCGCCGAGGTCGGCGCCACCGTCATCGGCTTCGCCGGGCTCGCCGTCGTCCTCGCCCCCTGGAGCGGCGGCGAGCGGGCGCCGCTGAGCGGCCAGCTGCTGTGCCTGGCGGGGGCGACCTGCTACGCGCTCGCCTACAGCTACGCCGGCCGGCTGATGAGGACGCTCCCCGACGGCAAGCTCTCCCTGGCCGCCGCCCAGGCGCTGGCCGCCTCGGCGATCATGCTTCCGGCCGGGAGCGGGCAGCTCGCCCACCCGGTGCGCCTGACGTGGCTGATCGCGCTCTGCCTGGTGCTGCTGGGCGCGGGTACGGCCGTCGCCTTCCTGGTCAACTACTGGCTGATCGCCCGGGTCGGGCCGGTGCGGGCGTCTCTGGCGTTCTACCTCATCCCGGTGGTCGCGGTCGTGGCCGGGCTGGTCGCCAGGGGCGAGCGGCTCAACCCGAACGAGGCGCTCGGCTCGGTGCTCATCCTGTCCGCCCTCGCGGCCCTGTACGCCTGGGAGCGCACCCGGGAGGCGGGACCGGCGCCCGTCCCCGATCCGGCGGAGACCCGCTGACGATCGAGACCCGCCGGAGTGGCACCCGCCGACGCCGGCCTGGAACCCCGCTGACATGGAGGCCCGCCGACATGGAACTCCGCGACGACTCCGGACTCTCGGTCGCCGTCGCCTCCGCCGGGGAGGCGCTGGCCCTCTCCCGCGAGCGGCGGGCCCTGCCGCCGGGCGTCAACGTGCTGCGGGTGCCCGAGCCGCCCGCCGGGAGCTGGGTCGACCTGGCCCGCGCCGGGTTCGTCCGCAAGCCCTCGTGGATCACCTGGGTCTCCCCGGTGTGCGACACCGACGAGGAGTGGCTGGCCCGGCTGCCCAAGCGGTCCCGCTACGACGTCCGCCGCGCCCGGCAGGCCGCGGCGCGGGAGCTGCGGCAGGTGGTGCAGCAGCCCCTGGTCCCCGCCGCGCTGGAGGAGTTCCTCCTGCTGTACGGGCACATGGTCGCGAGGATGCCCCGCGGAGTGGGGTTCGCCGCGTCGCTGCGGGAGGCGGTCCTCGCCGAGGAGCGCCACTACGCCGTCTACGCCTACGGCCAGGACGGCATGGCGGGCGGCTGCCTGTGCCTGGAGAGCCCGCAGACCGGCACGGTCAAGCTGCGCTTCTCGGCCGTGGACCCGCTCTGGCGCGACCGCAGCCTGGCCCGCGTCCTGTACGCCGAGGCCGTCGCCGTCGCCCGGCGCAAGGGCTACCGCCGGGTCACCCTGGGCAACGACCCCAACCTGTACGGGCACATCCCGCAGCCGGGGCTGCTGACCTTCAAGGCGCGCCTGGGGTTCACCCCGGTCGCGGCGGAGCCGTTCGGGATGAATCCGTGGCGGGACGAGGCCGACCTCCTGCTCTCCCTGGACGGCCTGAACGACCTCGTCCTGATGCTGGGATACCTGGGGGACGTCTCGGCCGGGGACGGCTTCCCGGGGTATCGCCTGGAGGCGCGCAGCCGACGCCCCGTCGATCCGGGCCGTTGCGACTTCCCGTTCGTCCTCGGCGCCAGGCATCGCCTGCTGCCGGGCTGAGACGCCCCGACGGCCTCGCGGACGCCCCGACGGCCGGGGGAGAGGTGCCGGACCGGTCCGGAGAGGCCCCGGACGGCCTCAGACGCCCAGCGGCGCGTCCATCAGCCTGGCCACGGCCTCGTCGCCGCCGGCGACGTCGACCCTGGCGTGCGACTGGCGGCCGAAGCAGAACAGCAGGAGCTCGCCCGCGGTGCCGGTCACCTCGACCCTGGGGACGTTCTTGGCCCCGCCGAGGGCGACGCCCCCGCCGATGCGATGCAGGACGACGCCGACCGGGGACTTGCGGAGGAACAGGCGCCTGCCGGCGCGCACCTGCTTCCAGAAGGTCTCCTCCAGGTCGGCCGGGAGCTCGCGCGGCTCCCAGACCCGCTGCGCCCGCCGTACGTCCTCGTGGTGGATGAAGAACTCCATGGTGTTGACGGCCTTGTCCATGCCGGGCACCAGGCCGTAGATTCCGGCCGGGCCGGAACGGATCAGCTCGATCAGGCCCGCGTAGCCGTGCCTGGCCTTCAGGGACTCCTGCACCGAGGCGGCGTATCCGGCCAGCGGCTTGATCGCGATACCGCCGGCGGCGTCCGTGCGGCGTTCGCGCAGGACGAGGTGGGCGGCGAGGTCGAAGGTGGTCCAGCCCTCGCAGAGCGTGGGGGCATCCGGGCCGAGCTGGACGAACAGGTCGCTGAGCGCGGCGCGCTCGGCGCGGGCGTGAGTCATCTGATGATCCTAACAACGTCGTTGTCCCGGAAATCAGGGCAGATCGGGGCGGGGGACGACTCTCCGGGGAGGGGGCTGAGGGAATAAGGGCGTGATCCTGCGTGATAGTGACTTGTAGCAATGTTTCTCAGCGAAAGGAAACCCCCCGAGTGGCGAGCAAGGTGACTTCCGCCGTCATGCGTAAGGGACTCCGCGTACTCGGGGTGGCCATCCGGGCCGAGAAGGCGGTCTTCGCCGCCGCCACCCTGTCCAGCGCGCTCTACGGCGTCATGACGGTCGCATCGGCGTGGGCGCTTGGCTGGGCCACCGAGAACGTCGTGCTGCCCGCGTTCGCCAAGGGGGAGGTCGCCACCGGCACCCTCGTCCTCGGCACGCTCCTCATCCTCGGCGTGTCGCTGCTCAAGGCGCTGGGCGTGGCCGGGCGGCGCTTCTTCGCCGGCGTCATGCAGTACCGGATGCAGGCCCGGTCCCGCCGGGAGGTCACCCGGCAGTACCTCAAGCTCCCCCTGGCCTGGCACCACCGGCATCCGACCGGCCAGCTGCTGTCCAACGCCAGCTCCGACGCCGAGGCCGCCTGGGCCCCGCTCGCGCCGTTGCCGATGGCGGTCGGCGTGGTCGTGATGCTCTTCACGGCGGCAATCGCGCTGGTGATCACCGATCCCGTCCTGGCCCTGGTCGGTTTCCTGATCTTCCCGGCGATCGCCGTCCTGAACCTGGTCTACCAGCGCAGGCTCAGCCCCCTGGCCACCCGCGCCCAGCAGCTCCGCGCCGAGGTCAGCGAGATCGCGCACGAGAGCTTCGACGGCGCGCTGGTCGTCAAGACCCTGGGCCGCGAGGACGAGGAGACCGTCAGGTTCCAGGCCAGGGCAGAGGAGCTGCGCGACGCCAACATCGCCGTCGGCCGCGTCCGCGGCCTGTTCGACCCGATGCTGGAGGCCCTGCCCACCCTGGGCGTGCTCGCCGTGCTGCTGGTCGGCGCGGGGAGGCTGGAGAGCGGCGCGATCAGTTCGGGCGTCCTGGTCCAGGTCGCCTACCTGTTCACCCTGCTGGCCTTCCCGATCCGCGCGCTCGGCTGGGTCCTCGCCGAACTGCCCCGCGCCGTCGTCGGCTACGAGCGGGTCCAGGACGTGCTCGCCGCGACGGGCTCCATGGAGTACGGCGCCGCCACGCTGCGGGGCACCGCCCCGGCCAGGCTGGAGGTCCGCGACCTCGACTACGCCTACGACGACTTCCCGGTCCTGCACGGGGTGAGCTTCGAGGCCGAGCCGGGCCGTACCGTCGCGCTGGTCGGCCCCACCGGCTCGGGCAAGTCCACGCTCACCCAGACCTTCGTCCGCCTGGTCGACCCGGCGGCGGGCGCCGTGGTCGTGGACGGGGTGGACCTGCGCGAGGTCGCCCGCGGCGGGGTCAGCGACGCGGTGGCGCTGGTGCCGCAGCAGACGTTCCTGTTCGACGACACCGTGCGCGGCAACGTCGCCCTGGGCCTGCCGGTCGGCGACGAGGACGTCTGGGCGGCACTGCGCCTGGCGCAGGCCGACGGCTTCGTCAGCGCCCTCCCCTCCGGGCTCGACACCAAGGTCGGCGAGCGCGGCACCACCCTGTCCGGCGGCCAGCGGCAGCGCCTGGCCCTGGCCCGCGCGCTGGTCCGCCGCCCCCGGCTGCTCATCCTGGACGACGCCACCTCCAGCGTGGACCCGCAGGTCGAGGCCAGGATCCTGTACGGCCTGCGGGACGCGGCCCAGGCCTCGACCGTGGTCGTCGTCGCCTACCGGATGGCCACCATCGCCCTGGCCGACGAGGTCGTCTACCTGGAGCACGGCAGCGTCGTCGACCGGGGCGGCCACGACCTGCTGCTCGCCCGCTGCGAGGGCTACCGCAACCTGGTCACCGCCTACGAACGCGAAGAGGCCGAGCGCGAGGCGCTCGGAGCAGAGGAAGAGGAAGAGGTCAGCGCGTGAGCGAGCGAGTCGGTCAACACAGCGGTCCGGTGCGTCTCCGGACCGGCGAACCGCTGGGCGAGGGATGCGCGTGAGCTCGCTTCAGGGGGTCGAACGGTCGGCGCTGGCCACCGTCAGGCACGGGCTGTCGCTCACGCCGGAGTTCCGCAAGGGGCTGGCAGGCACGCTCGTGCTGGCCGTGCTGGCCACGCTCGGCAAGGTGATCGTGCCGATCGCCGTCCAGCAGACCATCGACCGGGGGCTCAAGGGCGAGGTCCCCGACCTGCCCTACATCCGCGCCGCCGTGCTGCTGTGCGCCGCGGCCGTGGTGCTGACGGCGGTGTGCGCGTATCTGATGAACGTCCGCCTGTACAAGGCCACCGAGGCCTCCCTGGCCGGGCTGCGGGTGCGAGGCTTCCGGCACGTGCACGACCTGTCGGTGCTCACCCAGAACTCCGAGCGGCGTGGCGCCCTGGTCTCCCGGGTCACCGGCGACGTGGACCAGATCAGCGTGTTCATGCAGTGGGGCGGGCTGATGATCATCATCGCCCTGGGGCAGCTCCTGGTCGCCACCGTGCTGATGTTCGTCTACTCCTGGCAGCTCGCCCTGCTGGTCTGGATCTGCTTCCTGCCGCTCATGGTCGTGCTGCCGCGCTTCCAGCGCTGGCTGTCGGGCGCCTACACGCTGGTCCGCGAGCGCACGGGCGACATGCTCGCCGCCGTCAGCGAGTCGGTCGTGGGCGCGGCGGTGATCCGGGCCCACGGGGCGGAGTCCCGTACGGCGGGCCGGCTGGACAGCGCGATCGACGCCAACAGGGCCGCGCAGGCCCGCACGCAGCGGATCGTCGCCACCGTCTTCCCGCTGACCGAGATCGTCGCGGCGGTGGCGCTCGCCGGAGTGGTGCTGCTCGGCGTGCGGCTGGGCATCGGCGGTGAGATCACCGCCGGGCGCCTGATCGCCTTCCTGTTCCTGATCACGCTGTTCGTCTCGCCCCTGCAGATCGCCACCGAGGTGCTGAACGAGGCGCAGAACGCGGTCGCCGGCTGGCGGCGCATCCTCGGCGTGCTCGACACCCCGCCCGACGTCGCCGACCCGGGCCCGGAGGGCGTCGAGCTGCCGCGCGGCCCCATCTCGGTCTCCTTCGAGGAGGTCGGGTTCTCCTACCCCGGCGGGGTGCCGGTGCTCAGCGAGGTGTCGGTGGACATCCCGCCGCGCTCGCGGATCGCGGTGGTGGGGGAGACCGGCTCGGGCAAGACGACCTTCGCCAAGCTGCTCACCCGGCTGATGGACCCCGTCTCCGGCCGGGTCACCGTCGACGGCGAGGACCTGCGCGCGGTCCGGTTCTCCTCCCTGCGCGAGCGGATCGTCATGGTGCCCCAGGACGGCTTCCTGTTCGACGGCACCCTGGAGGAGAACATCCGCTTCGGCCGCCCGTCGGCGACCGAGGCGGAGATCCGGCTGGCCATGACCGAGCTGGGCCTCACCGGCTGGCTGGAGGGCCTGCCCGCGGGCCTGGCCACCCATGTCGGCCAGCGCGGGGAGTCGCTGTCGGCGGGGGAGCGCCAGCTCGTGGCACTGGCCCGCGCCTACCTGGCCGACCCCGACCTGCTCCTGCTCGACGAGGCCACCTCGGCGGTGGACCCGGCGACGGAGGTACGGCTGGCCCGCGCCCTGGAGGGGGTCACGCGGGGCCGTACCGCCATCTCCATCGCCCACCGGCTGTCCACCGCCGAGGCCGCCGACGAGGTGCTCGTCTTCGACAGGGGCCGGATCGTGCAGCGCGGCCCGCACGCCGAACTCGTCGAGGAGCCCGGCGTCTACGCCGACCTGCACGCCTCCTGGGTCTCGGCCGCCCGCTCGTAGAGGGTTTTCTCGAAGGGGTGGGGGCCGACCGTCTCGGGGTCGGCTCCCAGGTCGTAGAGCGGGGTGTATCCGGTCGCCAGGTAGAGCCCGGCGGCCTCGGGCTGGCGGGGGCCGGTGGTCAGGTAGATCCTGCGATAGCCCTGCCGTACGGCCTCCCGCTCCAGCTCGCGTACGACGGCGAGGCCGAGACCGCGCCGCCGGTGGCCGGGGTGGGTCCAGATCCGCTTGAGCTCGGCGGTCTCCTCGTCGTAGCGGCGGAACGCGCCTCCGGCGACGGTCTCCCCGTGCTCGACGAGGATCAGGAACGCCCCTCCGTGCGCCGGGGTGAACTGCTCGCCGGGGTAGCGGCTGAGCTCCTGGTTGGGGCCGTACCGGCTGGTGTACTCCTGACGCAGGTCGTCCAGGAGCGGCCTGACCTCGGGGTCGTGGACCGCGACGTGCCGCACCTCGACGGACCCGACGGTCACTTGGCCTGCCGGGGCAGCCCGGGCGGGTTGATCCGCGACTCCGTCACCGCCTCGTTCTCCAGGCCCCAGCGCTTGAGCACCTCGGCGTACTTGCCGTTCTCGATCAGGGTGTTCAGCGCCTCGCTGACCGGTTTGACGAGCCCGTTGCCCTTGAGGGTCATGGCCGCGATCAGGCCCTCGAGCGAGCTGCCGCCCGAGAGCGTTCCGACGATCTTGCTGTCGCCGCCGACGGCCACCTGGTAGGCGATGGGCGGGTTGGGGCCGAGGTAGGCCTGGACGCGACCGGATTTCAGGGCCAGCAGGATGTCGCCGTACTTCTGGTAGTACTGGATCTGGGCGGCCTTGAGCCCGGCCTTCTGGTTCTGCGCGTCCCACTCCAGCAGGATCTTCTCCTGGTTGGTGCCCGACCCGACCGACACGTTCAGCCCCGCGATGTCGGCCGCCTTCTCGATCTTGGTGATCGGGCTGTTCGCGGCCGTCTGCCAGGCGAGCTGGTCCACCCGGTAGGTGGCGAAGTCGTAGATGTCCTTGCGCTCCTCGGTCACGGTGACGTTGTTGAAGACCAGGTCGTACTTGCCGGACCTCGCCGCCAGGAACAGGTTCTCCCAGGAGGTGTTCTCCTCCTGGAGCTTCAGGCCCAGGACGTCGGCGACGAGGTGGGCGATGTCGGTCTCGACGCCGATCAGCGTGGTGTCGTCGTCGGCCAGGGACACCAGCGGCGGGGTGCCCTCGCCGTTGAAGCCGGCCGTGAGCGCCCCCTTGGCGCGGATCGCCTCGGGGACCTGCGCGGCGATGGCGTCGACCTTGTCGGCGCGGATCCGGTTCTGCTCGGGAGAGGTGTTGATCCTCAGCCCGCCGCCCCCGGAAGGGGCGGCGGCGGGTGCCGCCGCGGGCTTGGCGGCGGTGCCGGAGGCGCTCTCGGAGGCGCCGCAGGCCGCGGCGAGCAGCAGGGGCAGCGCGACGGCGACGGGGGTGAGCCTTGATAACAGGGACATGTCGATCCTTGCTCGGTGTCGGAAGGGTTCGCCTGGCGGTGGGGAGGGGTCAGAGGACCTTGCTGAGGAAGAGGCGGGTGCGTTCGTGCCGGGGGGCGTCCAGCACCTGGGAGGGGGAGCCCCGCTCGACGATCCGCCCCTCGTCCATGAACACGACGGTGTCGGCGACCTCGCGGGCGAAGCCGATCTCGTGGGTGACGACGATCATGGTGGTGCCGCTCCGGGCGAGGTCCTTCACCACGTCGAGCACCTCTCCGACGAGCTCGGGGTCCAGCGCGGAGGTCGGCTCGTCGAAGAGGATGACCTTGGGTTCCAGGGCGAGGGCGCGGGCGATGGCCACCCGCTGCTGCTGGCCGCCGGAGAGCTGCCGGGGGTAGGCGCCGGCCTTGCCGGCCAGCCCGACCCGCTCCAGCAGGCGGGCCGCCAGCTCCTCGACCTCGGCCCTCGGCCGGCGCTGGGCGGCCAGGGGAGCCTCGGTGACGTTCTGCCGCACGGTCAGGTGCGGGAACAGGTTGAAGTTCTGGAAGACGAACCCGATCTTGGTCCGCTGCCGGAGGATCTCGCGCTCGGGGAGCTCGTGCAGCCTGTCGCCGATCCGGCGGTAGCCGACGAGCTCGCCGTCCACGCTGACCGAGCCGCTGTTCACCTTCTCCAGGTGGTTGACGGTGCGCAGCAGGGTCGACTTGCCCGACCCGGAGGGGCCGATGACCACGGTGACCTCGCCGGGGGCGACCTGGAGGTCCACCCCGCGCAGCACCTCCAGCGACCCGAAGCTCTTGTGCACGTCCCGCAGGTCGACCATCGCGGCGCTCATGCGCGGCCCTTCCCGTAGTGGCGCTCGAGGTAGTGCTGGACGACGGACAGGACCGTGGTCATGACCAGGTACCAGATGGTCGCGACGAGCAGCAGCGCGATGACCCTGCCGTTGCGGTTGTAGATCACCTGGACCTGGTAGAACAGCTCGGGCAGGGCCATGATGTAGACCATCGAGGTGCCCTTGACCAGCCCGATGATCTCGTTGCCCGCGGTGGGCACGATCGACCGCATGGCCTGCGGCAGGACGATCCGGAACAGCTGCCTGGACCTGGGGATGCCCAGCGCGGCGGCGGCCTCCCGCTGGCCGTGGTCCACCGAGAGCAGCCCCGCCCTGACGATCTCCGCGGCGTAGGCGGCCTGGTGCAGCGCGAGGCCGAGCGCGGCGGCGGTGACCGGGCCGATCAGGTCCATGGTGCCGATGTCGAAGAACGACGGGCCGAACGGGACGCCGAAGGAGAGCCGCGGGTACAGCAGCGCCAGGTTGTACCAGAACAGCAGCTGCAGGATGAGGGGGATCGACCGGAACAGCGCGATGTAGCCCCAGGCCACCGAGGACAGCAGCGGGTTCGCCGACATCCGCATGAGCGCCAGCACGGTGCCCAGCAGGAAGCCGAAGCCGATCCCGAGGGCGGTCAGCTCCAGCGTGAAGACCACCGAGCGCAGCACGGAGGGGGCGAAGAGGAACTCCCCGACCACCTCCCACTCCCAGGCGGGGTTGGTGATCAGCGCGCTGGCCGCCATGGCCAGCAGCACGACCACGGCCGCGGCGGTCACCCACCGTCCCGGATGCCGGGTGGTGACCACCTTCGGCGCGGGGCCGCCGTCCCGGCCGTCCCCGCCGTCTCTCCCGTTCCCGCCGTTCTCCGGCGGACCGCTCTCGGCGGGCCGGGGGACCTGCGGCCCGGCCGTCGCGACCGTCGCGGGGGAGCCGCCGCCCCTGCCGTTCTCCGGCCCGTCGTGCGCGCCACCGATGTCTAAGAACTCCACGGCCATGGTTGCAGCCTTCCTGCAGGTCGTCTGAGCGAGTGGGGGGAGGACGGCGCGCGTGCGAGGGCGCCGCCGGGCGATCGGAGAGGTCAGCGGCGACAGGGGGAGGACCGGGCGCGGCACAGGTCGATGTGACCGCGAGTCACCGTTCGTAGCTCGGCCCGCACGGTTCTCACTCCAGCACAGGCGCTTAATTCCGTCAAGACCTACTTGTTTAGTGGGTTTTTATCGTGACCGCCGGGGACCCGATACCGGCCCGCCCGAGGATTAGGGCACCCGCGGGGAGGTAGGGGACAGGTGAGGGTGTGGAACTCGCGGGGGGACTCATGACAGAGGTGCTGGGCGAGGAGCCCACGGAGGGGCAGTTCCCGGTGCTCGACGTGCGGTCGGCCGTGGCACGCAGCGACCTGCTCGACGAGCTGCCGAATCTGCGCGTCCTGGACGATGACGACGACGATCCCGTCCTGGTGCGGATGGACGGCACTCCCGTGGACACCTGGCGGGAGAAATACCCCTACGGCGAGCGGATGGACCGGGCCGAGTACGACCGCCTCAAGCGACTGCTCCAGATCGAGCTGCTCAAGCTCCAGTACTGGATGAAGGACACCGGCGGGCGGCTGGTCGTCCTGTTCGAGGGGCGCGACGCGGCGGGCAAGGGCGGCACCATCAAGCGGTTCATGGAGCATCTCAACCCGCGCGGGGCCGGCGTGGTGGCCCTGGAGAAGCCGAGCGAGCGCGAGAGCACCCAGTGGTACTTCCAGCGCTACGTCTCCCACCTGCCGGCCGCGGGGGAGATGGTCTTCTTCGACCGCTCCTGGTACAACCGCGCCGGAGTGGAACGGGTGATGGGCTTCTGCTCGCCGGAGGAGTACCTGGAGTTCATGGAGCAGGCCCCCGAGTTCGAGCGCATGCTCGTCCGCGACGGCATCCACCTGGTCAAGTTCTGGTTCTCCGTCTCCCGGTCCGAGCAGCGCACCCGGTTCGTGATCCGCCAGGTCGACCCGGTGCGGCAGTGGAAGCTGTCGCCCATGGACCTGCAGTCGCTGGACAAGTGGGAGGACTACACCGAGGCCAAGGAGGACATGTTCCTGTACACCGACACCGAGCAGGCGCCGTGGACGGTGATCAAGAGCAACGACAAGAAGCGGGCCAGGATCGAGGCCATGCGCCACCTCCTGAGCCAGTTCGAGTACGACAACAAGGACCACGAGATCGTGGGGGAGCCCGATCCCAGGATCGTCGTCCAGGCGGCCGACCTGCTCGACGACGACCGCGCGCGCTGAACCGGCGCGGCCCGGTGGACGGCCGGCCCGATCTTCCGGGGAGGCGCGGGCGCGGCCGCCCGGCCATGCCGGAAGTCACCCCTCTCCCTGGTTGCGGCACAATTGCCGCATGTCCCTTGACCCCGCCATCGCGGCACGGCTGAAGCGCACCGGCGACGGGCTGGTGCCCGCGATCGTCCAGCAGTACGACACCGGCGAGGTGCTGATGCTCGCCTGGATGGACGACGAGGCCCTGCATCGCACGCTCACCACCGGCCGGGCCACCTACTGGTCGCGCAGCCGCGGTTCCTACTGGGTCAAGGGCGACACCTCCGGTCACGTCCAGCACGTCAGGTCCGCCGCCCTCGACTGCGACGGCGACACGATCCTGCTCAAGGTCGACCAGGTGGGCGCCGCCTGCCACACCGGCGACCGGACCTGCTTCGACGCCGACGAGCTGGCGGTGAACCCGAAGTGACCGCCCGGCGGGTGCTGTGGACCTGGGTGGCCGTCTGCGCGGCGGGCGCCACGCTCGTGCTGCTCGCCGCCGGCCGCGAGTGGTTCACCGTGACGTACGGCCCGCGCAAGGTGGCGGTCACCGCCGCGGAACTGGTGCCCGCGCTCGGCCCGGCGGCCTGGGCGGCGCTCGCCGCGGTGGTCGCGGTGCTCGCGACCCGGGGGGTCTGGCGCAGGCTCGTCGGCGCGGTGATGGCCCTCTGCGGAGCGGGGATGATCGCCTGGGCCTGGCAGGGAAGCGACTCGGGCGCGGCGCTGGAGATCGCGGCCCGGCAGATCCCGCTGGCCGAGCCCGGCGCCCTCCACGCCGCCCCGGCCGCCGCCTGGCCGCTGGTCGCCGGGGCTGGCGGGCTGCTGCTGGCGTGCGCGGGAGTGGTGGCCGCCGTCAGGGGCGCCGGCTGGCCCGGCATGTCCGACCGCTACGACCGCCGCGGATCGGGCCCGGCCGCCGCCGGCGCCGCCTCCACCGGCGGGGCTCCGAGCGAGCGGGCGCTGTGGGACGCGATCGACCTCGGCTCCGATCCGACGGTCGGTCCGGAGGACACCGCCGCTCCGGAAGACACGGCCGCTCCGGAGAGCACGGCCGGTCCGGAGAACAGGGAGCGTTGAGGACCGGCCGTCCCGGGAGGCGGCCGGCCGTCCCGTTCTGTCGGCGGCACGGTGTTCGCGGCCGGTCGTCCCGTTCCGGAGACGGCCGGAGGGCTGCGGGTGGCTGCGCTTTCCGGGGGCACCCCGCCGGCGGGATATCGGTGGCGGCGCCGTACGCGACGCCCATGCTCACCGCACGGTCACAACTTGCCCACGGAAGCGGGGAGCGGATCTCGTGGAAGACGCGGTTTTCGCTAGGATTTCGCCCGCAACTCGCATAAAGGGGAGTCATTCATGAGCTACGGGAACCAGTCCGGCGGTTACGGGCCACCGCAGGGCGGCGGATACGGCTCTCCCGGCGGGTACGGCCCGCCCCCCGGCGGCGGTTACGACCCCTACGGCTACGGCGCGCAGCCGCCCCGGGGCAACAACGGCATGGCCATCGCCGCGCTGATCATGGGCATCGCCGGGCTGTTCATATGCGGCATCACCTCGATCGTGGGCATCGTGCTGGGGCACATCTCGCTGGGCCAGATCAAGCGGACGCACGAGGAGGGGCGCGGCATGGCCATCGCCGGCCTGGTCCTGTCCTACTTCGGCGTCGCCTGCTGGCTGGTCGTGCTGGTGATCTGGCTGGTCGCGATCGGTGTACTGGCCGGTTCCGCCTCGCTGTCGGGTTACTGACGGGCATCCGCCCCCGCCTTGAGTATCGTGGCCGGTGACAGGTAGTCGCTCAGTCGCTGGCGGAGAGGTGCGGGCGGGCCGATGGTGACGGAAAGGACCGCGGACGTACGGGGACCGCGGGCGCGGGCGCTGGCCGTGCTGGCCCCGCTCGGCGCCGCGCTGGCAGCCGGCGCAGCGGTCGCCTACGTGGGCGTGGTGGACCCGAACGAGCCGGGGCACTACCCCACGTGTCCCTTCCTCATGCTCACCGGGCTCTACTGTCCGGGCTGCGGCGGCCTGCGGGCCGTTCACGCGCTCGCCCACGGCGACCCCGTCACGGCCCTCGGACTCAACCTCCTGGTCGTGGTCATGGTCCCGGTCCTGGCCTTCCTGTGGGGGCGCTGGGCGCTGCGCTCCTGGCGGGGCGCGCCCCTGAAGGGGATATCCATACATCCTTCCTATGTATGGGCTTTTCTTGCTTTAATGATCGTTTTTTGGATAGTGAGAAATGTTGCTTTTGGGGAATTCTTGGCCCCATAGTCACCTATAGGCGTCACCCCGTGGCGGGGCGACCACGGCAAGCCCGATAGCATCGGCTGGACCAAGGCAATCGATCGGGAGGGGCCTTACTCGTGAGCGAGTGGAGCGAGCGGACCATGGACACGGCAGCGTTCGCGAACTTGACCTCCGAGTTTCGCGAGGAGGGCAAGTGAGCGTTCTGGAGGAAATCCTCGAAGGGGTGCGCGCTGATCTGGCCGGCAGGCAGGAGACGGTGTCGCTGGCCGAGCTCAAGGAGCGGGCCGAGCGGGCGCCCGCGCCCCGCGACGCCTATGCGGCGCTGGGGGGCGACCAGGTGGCGGTCATCGCAGAGGTGAAGCGTTCCAGCCCGTCCAAGGGCGCGCTCGCCGCGATCGCCGACCCCGCCGCGCTCGCCGGTGACTACGAGTCGGGCGGCGCCCACGTCATCAGCGTGCTGACCGAGAGGCGCCGCTTCGGCGGCAGCCTCGACGACCTGGCCGCCGTGCGCGCCGTGGTCGATATCCCGGTGCTGCGCAAGGACTTCATCGTCACCTCCTACCAGCTCTGGGAGGCCCGGGCCTACGGCGCCGACCTGGTGCTGCTGATCGTGGCCGCGCTGGACCAGAACGCGCTGGTCTCGCTCATCGAGCGGGCCGAGTCGATCGGCCTGACCCCGCTGGTCGAGGTGCACACCGAAGAGGAGCTAGACCGGGCGCTCGCCGCGGGAGCCCGGATCATCGGCATCAACGCCCGCAACCTCAAGACCCTTGAGGTGGACCGCGAGGTGTTCGCGAAGCTGGCCCCGAAGATCCCCGAAGGCGTCATCAAGATCGCCGAATCGGGTGTGCGCGGTCCGCATGACCTGCTCGCCTACGCCAGGGCGGGCGCCGACGCCGTCCTCGTCGGCGAGAGCCTGGTCACCGGGAAGGACCCGCGGGCCGCGGTGGTCGACCTGGTCACCGCCGGCGCCCACCCCGCATCTCGACCTGAGGGGCAGTAAGAACGTGACAGCGACAGACGGAACCCTTCTCACCCCGGCGGACCTGGCCGGCAACGGCGTTCACGGGGACGACCCGGACGTCCACGGCAAGTTCGGCGTCTTCGGCGGGCGCTACGTGCCCGAGGCCCTCATCCCGGCGCTGGACGAGGTGGCCGCCGAGTACGAGAAGGCCAGGAACGACGCCGGCTTCCTGCGCGAGTTCGACCACCTGCTGCGCACCTACGCCGGGCGGCCGACCACCCTCACCGAGGTGCCGCGGTTCGCCGAGCAGGCGGGCGGCGCCCGGATCATCCTCAAGCGCGAGGACCTGACCCACACCGGCGCTCACAAGATCAACAACGTGCTCGGCCAGGCCCTGCTCACCAAGCGCCTGGGCAAGACGAGGGTGATCGCCGAGACCGGCGCGGGCCAGCACGGCGTGGCCACCGCCACCGCCGCCGCCCTGATGGGCCTGGAGTGCGTGATCTACATGGGGGCCGTCGACTGCGAGCGCCAGGCGCTCAACGTCGCCCGCATGAAGCTGCTCGGCGCCACCGTCGTCCCGGTCACCAACGGCAGCCAGACCCTCAAGGACGCCATCAACGAGGCCTTCCGCGACTGGGTCGCCAACGTCGACCGCACCCACTACCTTTTCGGCACGATCGCCGGCCCGCACCCGTTCCCGGAGATCGTCCGCGACTTCGCCCGCATCATCGGCGTCGAGGCCCGCCGGCAGATGCTGGAGCTCACCGGCAGGCTGCCGGACGCCGTCGCCGCCGCGGTCGGCGGCGGTTCCAACGCGATCGGCATCTTCCACGCCTTCATCGGCGACGAGGGCGTCCAGCTCCACGGCTACGAAGCCGGCGGCCGGGGCCTGGAGACCGGCGAGCACGCCCTCACGCTCACCGAGGGCTCCATCGGGGTCCTGCACGGCTCGCGCACCTACGTCCTGCAGGACGAGGAGGGGCAGACGATCGATTCCCACTCGATCTCCGCCGGCCTCGACTACCCCGGCGTCGGCCCCGAGCACGCCTGGCTGAAGGACACCGGCCGCGCCTCCTACCACGGCATCACCGACGCCGAGGCCATGGACGCCTTCGCGCTGCTCGCCCGCACCGAGGGCATCATCCCGGCGATCGAGTCATCCCACGCGCTCGCCGGCGCCCTCAAGCTCGGCCGTGAGATGGGACCCGAGGCGACCATCCTGGTCAACCTCTCGGGCCGTGGCGACAAGGACATGGGCACCGCCATGAAGTACTTCAACCTCTGACGGCCGACTCGCGTCCCCGCCGGCCCGGCCGGCGGGGACGAGGCCACGACCCGCAACGGAATCAACGATGACGACTCTTCAGACGGTGTTCGCCAGGGCGAAGGCGGACGATCGCGCCGCCCTCATCGGATACCTCCCCGCCGGCTTCCCGACGAAGGACGGCGCGATCGCGGCCGCCGCCGCCATGGTGGACGCGGGCTGCGATGTGATCGAGATCGGCCTGCCCTACTCCGATCCGCTCATGGACGGCCCGACGATCCAGGACGCCGTGCACCGGTCGCTGACCAACGGCACCCGCATCGCCGACGTGCTGCGCACGGTCGAGGGCGTGGCCAAGACGGGCGCCGCCACGCTGGTCATGACCTACTGGAACCCGATCGACCGCTACGGCGCCGACCGGTTCGCCCGTGCCCTGGCGGACGCGGGCGGGGTGGGCACCATCACCCCCGACCTGACCCCGGAGGAGGCCGAGCCCTGGCGCGCGGCCAGCGCCGGCGCCGGGATCGACACCGTCTTCCTGGTCGCGCCGAGCTCTCCCGAGAGCCGTATCAAGGCCGTTGTCGGCTGCTGCACCGGCTTCGTCTACGCCGCCTCGCTGATGGGCGTCACGGGCGCCCGCGAGTCGGTCGGCGAGGCGGCCCAGGGGCTGGTCGAGCGGACCCGCCTGCAGACCGACATGCCGGTCTGCGTCGGGCTGGGCGTCGGCACCGGCAAGCAGGCCGCCGAGGTGGCCCGCTACGCCGACGGCGTCATCGTGGGCTCGGCGTTCATCCGCCGCCTGCTGGACGCCCCCGACGAGGCCTCCGGCCTGGCGGCGGTCCGCGAACTGGGCGCCGAGCTGGCGGCGGGCGTCCGGAGGTAGATCTCTCATCTGAAATGCGGCCGTTCCGTGGAACGGCCGCATTTCTCGTTTCCCACCGGGCCCATCCGTTCCACCTCCGGTGAATGCGGTAAAACGCCCCGCCGGAGCACGCCGCGTTTCCCGGCGTGCCGTTACCGGCCGGCCGCGCCCCTCCCTTCCGGCCGCCGGAGCCGCCGGCCGGTTCCCGCGTCCCCGGCGGGGTGGGGCCGGAGATCAGGGCGGAGCCCGTCCCGGATACGGTGCGTCAGGGTGAGGAAGCCGTCCAGCGGGATTGGAGCCGGAGTTCGCCGTAGGATGTCTGCTGCTGTGTCGGCCTGTCACCTGGGCATTTATGGTGCGGCAGTTCTGTGGTTCCGTGCTCGTTAGTTGGCTTATTCGACGCTTATCCAGCTCGTGATGGGGTTTCCCCCAGATGGTGCCGTATCCATAGAGGTCGGCCATAACCGGGGGCCCGGAATAGGAGACGATGGTGCTCGTGACTTCTGACAAGCCCGTGCTTCCGCGGTCGCACTCGGCTAGTTCGGCGCTACCCTGGGTTACGACTGTCTCGCGGCTGGTGCTGGCGGGAGTGCTGATCGTCGCCGGTTGGGGCAAGATCGGCACGCCGGTGCTGTCCGTGCAGGCGGTCAAGGCATACGAACTGCTTCCGGACTCGCTTGCCACGGTGGTCGGCTACGGCCTGCCCATCCTGGAGATCGTCATAGGGGTGTTGCTGGTTGTCGGGCTGCTCACCCGTGCGGCGGGCATCATCTCCGCGTTGCTTATGCTGGCTTTTGTCATCGGAATCGCATCGGCGTGGGCGCGCGGGCTGCGGATCGACTGCGGCTGCTTCGGCGGCGGCGGTCAGCTCAAGGCCGGGGTGGAGCCCGACTACCTCATCGACATCCTGCGTGACGCCGGTTTCTTCGCGCTCGGCGTGGTCGTCGCCTGGTTCCCGCCGGGGCGGTTCGCGCTGGACTCCGCGCTGGGGCTGACCTCGGGGCGGGAGCCGTACGACGACGACATCGAGGGCGATGACGAGAAGCCCTATGAAAAGGAGAACCACTGATGGGCAAGGCCGCGCGGGATCATTCGGCGCGTGACCGGATCAAGGCGCAGCGCGAGGAGCAGCAGAAGAAGGAGCGGCTCAAGCGCATCGCGACGATCACAACGGTGGCGGTCGTCGCGCTCGGCGCCGTCGGGGCCGGATGGTGGTACGCCGCCCAGGGAAGCAAGTCCGAGGAGGCCGGCGGGGCGCTGGCACCGATCACCGCCGCCGCCGACGGCTCCGTGGTGATGGCCAAGGCGGGCGTGGAGAAGCCGGTGCTGGACGTCTACGAGGACTTCCAGTGCCCCGCCTGCAAGGCGCTGGAGGAGACCAGCGGCGCCACGATCAAGAACCTGGCCGCCGAGGGCAAGGTCAAGGTGGTCTACCACCCGATCACGATCTTCCCGCAGGAGGCGAACAAGGGCGTCACCCGCGGCAACTCCGTCCGCGGCGGCGCCGCCTCCCGCTGCGTCCCCGGCGGTGCTCCGTGGATCAAATTCCACGACAGGCTGTTCGAGGAGCAGCCGTCGGAGACCGTCGAGGGCTTCAAGCTCGATGACATGGTCGCCTGGGGCAAGGACGCCGGGGTCACCGACCCGGGCTTCGAGAAGTGCGTCACCGGCCAGCAGAAGGCGCCCGAGCACACCGCCTACAGCACCAAGATCCTGGAGAGCGCGAAGCTCCAGGGCACCCCGACGCTGAAGATCAACGGCACCGAGGTGGACAACAGCGTGGCGTTCAAGCCGGCCGATCTGCGCCAGGCGATACTTGATGCGGCCAAGTAGCCCGTGACACGGTAACGTCACCTGACATGCCCCTCGCCTCGATTCCCAGCCCCTCCCAGGGGGTCTGGCACCTCGGCGTGGTCCCCATCCGGGCCTACGCACTGTGCATCGTGCTCGGCGTCATCGTCGCCGTCATCATGGGTGAGCGCCGCTGGCGCGCCCGCGGCGGCGCGCCCGGCACGATCGTGGACCTCGCCGTCTGGGCCGTGCCGTTCGGCCTGGTCGGCGGGCGTCTCTACCACGTCATCACCGACTGGCAGCTCTACTTCGGGCCGGACGCGCCCAACGAGCCCATCGAGGCGCTGTTCATCTGGAACGGCGGGCTGGGCATCTGGGGGGCCGTCGCGCTCGGGGCCCTCGGCGTGTGGTTCGGCTGCCGCGGCCGGGGGATCTCCCTGTCCGCGGTGGCCGACACCGTCGCCCCCGGCATCGCCGTCGCCCAGGCGATCGGCCGCTGGGGCAACTACTTCAACCAGGAGCTGTTCGGCAGGCCCACCGACCTGCCCTGGGGCCTGGAGATCGACCCCGACCGGCCGGGCACGGTGCCGGGCGAGGCGACCTACCACCCCACCTTCCTGTACGAGTCGATCTGGGACCTGGGGCTGGCGCTCGTCCTGATCTGGGCCGGCCGCAGGTTCGCGCTCCGTCACGGCCGGGTCTTCGCCCTCTACGTCGCGGGCTACACCGTGGGCCGGTTCTGGATCGAGGGCCTGCGGGTGGACACCGCCCACCACATCCTCGGCCTGCGGCTCAACCAGTGGACCTCCATCATCCTGCTCGTCGCGGCGCTGGCCTATTTCTGGTATGCCGGAAGGAAGACAGGGGAGGAGTCCGTCGGGGTGACGCCGGAGCTCGCACCGGACGGTGCGGGGGCCGTCGACCCGGCGCATCCGTCCGACGAGGCCGACGAGGCCGAGAGGGCCGGCGACGCCGGGGATGACGGGCAGGACCGGCCGGAGGGGCGTGCGGAGCCCGCCGGCGTGGCCTCGGAGCTCGCACCGGACGGTGCGGGGGCCGTCGACCCGGCGCACCCGTCCGACCAGGCCGACGAGGCCGAGAAGACCGGCGCCGCGGGCACCCCCGGGGCGTCCCGGGAGGAGAGCGCGGTGCGGGCCACAGCAGAGGCCGAGAAAGAGAGACCATGAGCGCAGGCGAGTCCGGGGGGCGCGCCGAGATCCATCACGCGCACCGTGACGTCAACGGGGGCTGGCTGCGGCCCTCGGTGTTCGGTGCGATGGACGGGCTCGTCTCCAACTTCGCCCTGATCGCCGGTGTCGCGGGCGGTACGGCCAGCACCAAGGTCATCGTGCTGGCCGGGGTGGCCGGGCTGGCGGCGGGCGCGTTCTCCATGGCCGGCGGCGAATACGTCTCGGTGGCCAGCCAGCGGGAGCTCGCCCTCGCCGAGATCGACGTCGAGCGGCGCGAGCTCGAACGCCACCCCGAGGCCGAGCAGGCCGAGCTCGCCCAGCTCTACGAGTCGCGTGGCGTCGAGCCCGGCGTGGCGGCGGAGGTGGCCCGGCAGATCTCCCAGGATCCCGAGAAGGCGCTGGAGGTGCACGCCCGGGCCGAGCTCGGGGTCGCCCCGGACGACCTGCCCTCGCCCAGGATCGCCGCCCTCTCCTCCTTCCTGTCCTTCAGCGTGGGCGCGATCCTGCCGCTCCTGCCGTACCTCCTGGGGGTCACCAGCCTGGTGAGCTCGGCGGTGATCTCCTGCCTGGCCCTGTTCGGCGCGGGCGCGCTGGTCTCCCGGGTCACCGCGCGCAGCTGGTGGTACAGCGGGCTGCGCCAGCTCGTGGTCGGCGTGGTCGCGGCCGCTCTGACCTTCGGCCTCGGCAATCTCCTGGGAGGGAGCGGACTGTGATGACCACTCCCGCCCGCAAGCGCCGCCGCACCCCGGCGAAGACGCAGACCTGGAGCAGCCCCCGGCTGGAGGAGTGGGGGCTGAGCCAGGGCCAGCAGCGGCTGCTGGCGGTCGTCGGCTCGGTGGCCGGCGTGCTGGTCGCCGCGGTCGTCCTCACCTTCGTGATCGGCTCGATGAGCAGTGACTTCGTGCCCGAGCGGGCCACCGCCGCGGCCATCTCCACCCAGCCCCGGCCCGAGGCCTACAAGGGCTGGGTCTCGCCGAAGCTGTTCGCGCCGATCGCGCGGAGCAAGGCCGACCCCGCTCCGCTGACCCTGAAGGACGTCTTCGCGGAGAAGGTCCTCAAGGAGGGCAGGACCACGCTGAAGCTGGCGGCCACCAAAATGGACGCCGACTGCTCGGCGGTGGTCTGGGGGCAGGGGCTGGCCGACCAGCTCGCCCAGGCCGGGTGCACCCAGGCGGCCCGGGGCGTCTACACCGACGGCCGCCACGTCGCCCAGTACACCCTGCTCAACCTGCGTGACACCGCCTCCGCCGACGGGCTCGTCCAGTCGCTGACGACCATGCACCGGGGCGGCTGGACCCTCCTGCTGGAGTCGGGCAGGGCGCGCTTCCCGATCGGCGGCTACACCGAGGCCAGCGGTCACGCCATGGGCCACTACGTGGGCCTGGTCTGGATCGGCCGGGCCGACGGCGCCGAGCCGGGGGCCAAGGACGACTTCGTCTCCCTGTCGCTGGCGGTCCGCGGCGCGGAGAAGGCCGTGTTCCGCCGCGTCGTCGCCGCCGGCCCCGCTCCCGCTCCCTAGCCCTGCGGAGGCGGGCCGCCCGTCAGCCCTGCGGGGCGGCCCGCCCGTCAGCTCTGCAGGGGCGGCCCGTCCGTTGCGGCTCCCGGTCCCCGGACCTGCGTGACTCCGCCCCTCAGGCCTGCGCCACCCCCGCGGTCCCAGTAGGCTCATCGGTCATGCGCAAGTGGATCGCCGTCGCCGCCGTGCTGCTCGCCGTCGCCGCGGGAGCGGCGTTCCTGTGGCTGGGCGGCGGCGAGGACGGCCCGCGTCCGGCGGTCTTCCGGGGCGAGCCGACCACGGCGCACTACGCCCCGATCGCCACCCGCGCCGCCGACCCCGATCCGCTGACCGCCGCGGAGATGTTCCCCACCGGATCGGTGACCGCGGGCGAGAGCACGCTCGCGAGCAAGGGGGCCGAGACGCTCACCGACTGCGTCCCGGCGGTGTGGGGGAGCGCCGAGGCCGCCGTCGCCGGATGCACGCAGGCGCTCCGGGCCCACTACGCGACCCCGGACGGCCGGGTCTCCGGGCAGTTCCTCATCTTCAACCTGGCCGACTCCGCCGCGGCCGACCGGCTCGTGGCGGCTCTCAAGAGCGGCGGTTTCGTACGGCCGGCCCCCGGCACCCCCGCCGGCTTCGACGGCTCCCGGAGCTGGGCCCAGGCCCGGGCCCTGGGACACTACGTCACCGTGAGCTGGGTCGCCCCGGTGGGCGGCGCGGGCCGGGTGGACCTCACCTACCCGCAGGTCGCGATGGACAGCCTCAGCCTGGTGATCCAGCAGCGTCTGGTGCGCTGAGGGAGCTCCGCACCGCGGCGGGGAGCTCCTGGAGGCGGTGGGCGGGCAGTTCGAGGACGGTGACGTCGTCGGCCCAGGGGGCGACGGCGGTGACGACGGCCCTGGCCTGCTTCTTGGTCAGCTCGCCCCGCACCTTGATGAGGGCCTCGCGCCAGGTGTTGGCGAGCTTGCCGTGGGCGTTGTCCAGGATGCGGCGCAGGATCCGCCCCTCGTCCGTCGCGGGAGGCGGGAGCCGTACGGCGTGGACCGTCGAGCCGTCGACGGTCAGTCCGTAGACCGGGGAGAGCAGGTCGGCGGGCAGGTCCTTCGGCGGTCCGGCCAGGGTGACCTGGACCTGCCGGGCGCGGGTGGCCAGCAGCAGCCGGGGCAGCGCCGCCTCCAGCCCCGCCGGTACGGCTATCGCGACCCTGCCGGGGTCGCTGGCGTAGGGCTTGGCGAGCCATGTCGTCAGGCGGGCCCGGGGCGTCTTGGCGAGCAGGTCCCTGGGCCACTCGCCCACGAGCACCTCGGGCGCCTGGCCGGTGGCGGCCGGCGCGGGGACGGGGACGCCGGTGGACTCGACGGACTGGGGGCCGTGGGTGTAGATGGCCGCGCCGAAGCCGTCGACGCGGGCGGCCACGGCGGGCCAGGTCTTGGTGGTGGGACGGAGGATGTACAGGTCGGCGGCGGAGCCGATGGCCTCGGCGCCGAAGTAGCGGTTGAAGTCGGGGTAGATGGCCTCGTTGACGAGGTTGAGCTGGGACAGGGCGTGCTGCACCTTCAGAGCGAGGGCGGGGGTGCGCTCGCTGGCCCCGTAGGCCAGCAGGATCCGGCCCCGCTCGCGGTCGCGGAGCCCCTCCACGGCGCGGGCGGCGAACAGCCCGATGCCCTCGGGGGTGTAGGGCGGGTCGGTGATCGCCAGGTCGGCCCATGACTGGACGGACGCGGGCAGGCCCAGGCGCAGGTCGGCCCAGCGGGTCCGCACGTTGAGGCCGAGCCGGTCGGCCTGGCCGGCGATGTAGGCGAGGATGCGCTCGTCGATGTCCACCACGGTCACCTCGACGCCCGGGTGCAGCAGGGCGGTCGCCAGCGAGGTCAGGTCGTGGTCTCCCACGCACAGCAGCCGGGCCCCCTCCAGCCAGAACCGGGCGTCCAGCAGCAGTGCCCGGCGGACCACGGTGTCGGCGGTCGCGGCCACGTGATCCAGCGCCTGGCGGCCGCGGGGCGCCTTGGCGACCAGCTCCTCCATCCGCGCCACCAGTTCGGCGTGGCCGGGCAGCAGGTGCGCCACCGGGTCGGCGGGCGCGACGGCGGCGCCAGCGAGGCCGATCAGCGGCTCCCGGAGCCGGAAGCGGTCGCCGGAGCGCTCCAGCCCGACCTCGCGCAGCAGGGCCTCGACGGTCCGCCGTGACGTCGCGCTCTCCCGGACCAGATCCGCCAGAGTCCACCAGCGGCCGTCCCCCAGGAGTGCCAGCACCGTCCGCAGCCGCCTGCCGTCCACACCCGCCTGCGCGATGAGCGCCGCAATCGCTTCCATGGGGCCACCCTAGAGCCCTCACCTGGAATGTCCTGCCCCGCCGCCATGTTGAACGGAACGGACGGATCGCTACTAAATGTTCGCGATATGGACCGGGTAGGCACGTTTCCGACAGGGTACGGTAATGTCTACACACCACGCAGCAGGGCCAACGTCGTCCCTTGCTTGTTCCAAAGAAGCAAGACGACGGGAGGGATTCAATGCCTGCTGCCCACCTCGGCTTTCCCGAGCCCCAGGGCCTCTACCACCCCTCGCACGAGCACGACGCCTGTGGCGTCGCCATGGTCGCGGACGTGGCCGGCCGCCGCAGTCACGACATCGTCGCGAAGGCCCTGACGGCGCTCTGCAACCTCGACCATCGGGGGGCCCAGGGTAGCGAACCGGACACCGGCGACGGCGCCGGGATCCTGACGCAGATCCCCGACACGTTCTTCCGCGCCGTGACGGACTTCCCGCTGCCCGTGGCGGGCTCCTACGCCGTCGGCACGGCCTTCCTGCCCGCCGACCCCGAGGCCCGCGCGATCGGCGTGCGGATGATCGAGGAGATCGCGGCGGAGGAGGGCCTGACGGTCCTCGGCTGGCGCGACGTGCCGACCGACCCCACGCTGCCCGGGCCGAGCGCCCGCGCGGTGATGCCGTTCTTCCGGCAGATCTTCGTGGCCTCGCCGCAGGGCGAGAGCGGCCTGGAGCTGGACCGGCTGGCCTTCTGCCTGCGCAAGCGGGCCGAGCACGAGGTGGACGTCTACTTCCCCTCGCTGAGCGCCCGGACGATCGTCTACAAGGGCATGCTCACCCCGCCGCAGGTCGAGCCGTTCTTCCCCGACCTGAGCGACGAGCGCTACGAGACCGCGATCTCGCTGGTCCACTCGCGCTTCTCCACCAACACCTTCCCCTCCTGGCCGCTGGCGCACCCCTACCGCTACGTCGCCCACAACGGCGAGATCAACACGGTCAAGGGCAACCGCAACTGGATGCGGGCCCGCGAGGCCATGCTGGAGACCGCGGCCATCCCGGGCGAGCTGTCGCGGCTCTTCCCGATCTGCGACCCCGACGGCTCCGACACCGCCTCCTTCGACGAGACGCTGGAGCTGCTCCACCTCGCCGGGCGCAAGCTGCCGCACGCGGTGCTGATGATGATCCCCGAGGCGTGGGAGAACCACACCGAGATGGACCCCGCGCGGCGGGCGTTCTACGAGTTCCACTCCACGCTGCTCGAGGCCTGGGACGGCCCTGCCTCGATCACCTTCTCCGACGGCACCCTGGTCGGCGCGGTCCTCGACCGCAACGGCCTGCGCCCGGGACGGTTCTGGGTCACCAGGGACGGCCTCGTCGTGCTGGCCTCCGAGGCCGGTGTGCTCGACATCGCGCCGCAGGACGTGGTCCGCAAGGGCCGCCTGCAGCCGGGCAAGATGTTCCTGATCGACACCGAGCTCGGCAAGATCATCGAGGACGACGAGATCAAGGCGGAGCTCGCCGCCGAGCTGCCCTACGCCGAGTGGCTGCACGCCGGTCTGGTCCGCTTCGAGGAGCTGCCCGCCCGCTCGCGTGAGATCCCGACCCACGAGGCGCTGATCAAGCGTCAGCAGACCTTCGGCTACACCGAGGAAGAGCTGCGGATCATCCTGTCGCCGATGGCCAAGGTGGGCGCCGAGCCGATCGGCTCGATGGGCACCGACACCCCGGTCGCGGTGCTCAGCGAGAAGCCCCGGCTGCTGTTCGACTACTTCAGCCAGCTTTTCGCGCAGGTCACCAACCCGCCGCTGGACGCCATCCGCGAGGAGCTCGTCACCTCCCTGGCCAGCACCCTCGGCCCCGAGGGCAACCTGCTCGACCCGGGCCCGGCCTCCTGCCGCCAGCTCGTGCTGCCGTACCCGGTGATCGACAACGACGAGCTCGCGAAGATCATCCACATCAACGACGAGGGCGCGCTGCCGGGCTTCCACCCGCGCGTCGTCTCCGGCCTGTACGAGGTCCGGGGCGGCGGTGAGGCGCTGCTGCACCGCCTTGAGGAGATCTGCGCCGAGGTCTCGGCGGCGATCGAGGGCGGGGCGCGCGTCATCGTGCTCTCCGACCGGGGCTCCTCCGACGTGCTGGCGCCGATCCCGTCGCTGCTGCTCACCGGCGCGGTCCACCACCACCTGATCGCCGAGAAGACCCGCACCCGGGTCGGCCTGGTCATCGAGACCGGCGAGGCCCGCGAGGCCCACCACATGGCGCTCCTCGTCGGCTACGGCGCGGGCGCGGTCAACCCCTACCTCGCCATCGAGACCGTCGAGGACATGGTCGACTCCGGCGTCCTGGCGATCGACAAGCACAAGGCCGTGCGCAACCTCATCAAGGCGTACGGCAAGGGCGTGCTGAAGGTCATGTCCAAGATGGGCGTGTCCACCGTCGCCTCCTACACCGGCGCGCAGATCTTCGAGGCGCTCGGGCTCGGCCAGGACGTCATCGACGCCTGCTTCACCGGGACGACCTCCCGCCTGGGCGGCATCGGCTTCGACGTCCTGGCCCAGGAGGTCGCGCTCCGCCACGGGCGGGCCTACCCGCGGGCCGAGAACGCCCACCGCCGCCTGGAGGTCGGCGGGGAGTACCAGTGGCGCCGCGAGGGCGAGCCGCACCTGTTCAACCCCGAGACCGTCTTCAAGCTGCAGCACGCCACCCGCTCGCGCCGCTACGAGATCTTCAAGGAGTACACCGGCCTGGTGGACTCCCAGGCCGAGAAGCTGATGACGCTGCGCGGCCTGTTCAAGTTCAGGGACGGCGTCCGCGAGCCGGTCCCGATCGACGAGGTCGAGCCGGTCTCCGAGATCGTCAAGCGGTTCTCCACCGGCGCGATGTCCTACGGCTCCATCTCGATGGAGGCGCACGAGACCCTCGCTATCGCGATGAACCGGCTGGGCGGCAAGTCCAACACCGGCGAGGGCGGCGAGGACCCCGAGCGGCTCTACGACCCCGCCCGCCGCTCCGCCATCAAGCAGGTGGCCTCGGGCCGCTTCGGCGTGACGTCGGAGTATCTGGTCAACGCCGACGACCTGCAGATCAAGATGGCCCAGGGCGCCAAGCCCGGCGAGGGCGGCCAGCTGCCCGGCCACAAGGTCTACCCGTGGATCGCCAAGACCCGGCACTCCACCCCGGGCGTCGGCCTCATCTCGCCGCCGCCGCACCACGACATCTACTCCATCGAGGACCTCGCCCAGCTCATCCACGACCTGAAGAACTCCAACCCGGTCGCCCGCGTGCACGTCAAGCTCGTGGCCGAGGTCGGCGTCGGCACGGTCGCGGCGGGCGTGTCCAAGGCGCACGCCGACGTGGTGCTCATCTCCGGCCACGACGGCGGCACCGGCGCCTCCCCGCTGACCTCGCTCAAGCACGCGGGCGCGCCCTGGGAGCTCGGCCTGGCCGAGACCCAGCAGACACTGCTGCTCAACGGCCTGCGCGACCGGATCGTGGTGCAGGTGGACGGCCAGCTCAAGACCGGCCGCGACGTGGTCGTCGCCGCGCTGCTCGGCGCGGAGGAGTACGGCTTCGCCACCGCCCCGCTGGTCGTCTCCGGCTGCGTGATGATGCGCGTCTGCCACCTGGACACCTGCCCGGTCGGCGTCGCCACCCAGAACCCCGAGCTGCGCAAGCGGTTCACCGGCAAGCCCGAGTTCGTGATCAACTTCTTCGAGTTCATCGCCGAGGAGATCCGCGAGCACCTCGCCGCGCTGGGCTTCCGCAGCCTCGACGAGGCCATCGGCCACGCCGAGCTGCTGGACACCACCTCGGCCGAGAACCACTGGAAGGCCGCGGGCCTGGACCTGGCGCCGATCCTGCACCAGCCGGAGCTGCCCGAGGGCACCGCGCTCCGCCGTACGCAGGAGCAGGACCACGGGCTGGACAAGGCGCTGGACCACACGCTGATCCAGCTCGCCGAGGGCGCGCTGGACCACGGCCGGCGGGTCACCCTGGAGCTGCCCATCCGCAACGTCAACCGCACGGTCGGCACCATGCTCGGCCACGAGGTGACCAGGCGGTACGGCGGAGCGGGTCTCCCCGACGACACCATCGAGGTCCGGTTCACCGGCTCGGCGGGCAACTCCTTCGGCGCCTTCGTGCCCCGGGGCGTCACGCTGCGGCTGACCGGCGACGCCAACGACTACCTCGGCAAGGGCCTGTCGGGCGGCCGGATCACGGTCCAGCCGCACGACGAGGCGCCGCTGGAGGGCCACATCATCGCCGGCAACGTCGGCCTGTACGGCGCGACCTCCGGCGAGGTGTTCGTCCGCGGGGTCATGGGGGAGCGGTTCTGCGTCCGCAACTCCGGCGCCACCGCGGTCGTCGAGGGCGTCGGCGACCACGGCTGCGAGTACATGACGGGCGGCAAGGTGGTCGTCCTCGGCCCGACCGGCCGCAACTTCGCGGCGGGCATGTCCGGTGGCGTCGCCTACCTGCTCGACCTCAACCCGGCGCGGGTCAACCGCGAGATGGTGGAGATCGAGTCGCTGGACGAGGCCGAGTCCGAGACCCTGAGGGAGATCGTCGAGGCGCACCTGACGGAGACCGGCTCCACGGTCGCCAAGGCGCTCCTGACCGACTGGGACCCGGCCCGGTTCAGCAAGATCATGCCGACGGACTACAAGCGGGTCCTGAGGGCCGCCGAGGCCGCGCGCCTCGAAGGCCGCGACATCGACGAGGCGGTCATGACCGCGGCGGTTCAGGGATGACGCCGGCGCCGGCGCCCGCCGGAGCGGTCACCACCGGCCGCGCTCACGAGACTGTTCAGGGATAAGGGGGCACACCGATGGCTGACCCGAAGGGTTTTCTCACGCACGGACGCGAGCTGCCGGCGCGCCGCCCGGTGGACGTGCGCATCCGCGACTGGCGGGAGGTCTACCAGGACTTCCCCAAGCCCGCGCTGACCAAGCAGGCCGCGCGCTGCATGGACTGCGGCATCCCGTTCTGCCACAACGGCTGCCCGCTGGGCAACCTCATCCCCGAGTGGAACGACCTGGTCTACCGCGACGACTGGCAGGAGGCCATCGAGCGCCTGCACGCCACCAACAACTTCCCGGAGTTCACCGGCCGCCTGTGCCCGGCGCCCTGTGAGGCGGCGTGCGTGCTCGGCATCAACTCCGACCCGGTGGCGATCAAGCGGGTCGAGGTCGAGATCATCGACCGCGCCTTCGACGAGGGCTGGGTCACCCCCCAGCTCCCGGCCTCGAAGACCGGCAAGCGGGTCGCGGTCGTCGGCTCGGGCCCCGCGGGCCTGGCCGCCGCCCAGCAGCTCACCAGGGCCGGGCACGACGTGGTGGTGTTCGAGCGCGCCGACCGGATCGGCGGCCTGCTCCGCTACGGCATCCCCGAGTTCAAGATGGAGAAGCGGCACATCGACCGCCGGCTCGCGCAGATGAGGGCCGAGGGCACCGAGTTCCGCACCGGCGTCAACGTCGGCGTCGACATCACCGCGGCCCGGCTCCGCGAGGAGTTCGACGCCGTCGTCCTGGCGGGCGGCGCGACCCGGTGGCGGGACCTGACCGTCGCCGGGCGCGACCTGAAGGGCATCTACCAGGCGATGGAGTATCTCCCGCCGTCCAACAAGGTCCAGGAGGGCGACTTCCCGGTCTCGCCGATCAGCGCCGAGGGCAAGCACGTCGTCGTGATCGGCGGAGGCGACACCGGCGCCGACTGCATCGGCACCGCGATCCGGCAGGGCGCCGCGTCGGTGACCCAGCTGGAGATCATGCCCCAGCCTCCGGCGGACCGTCCGGGCAGCCAGCCGTGGCCCACGTTCCCCATCCTGTTCAAGATGGAGAGCGCCCACGAGGAGCTGGCCGTGGGCGGGGGCGACCGGGTCTACGCGGTCTCCACCACCGAGTTCGCCGGCGACGCCGACGGCAACGTCCGGGCGCTGCGCCTGGTCGAGGTCGAGGGTCCGGCGACCGGTTTCAAGCCGATCGCCGGCACCGAGCGGGAGATCCCCGCCGAGCTCGTCACCCTGTCGATGGGCTTCGTCGGCCCGGAGAAGGGCGGCCTGCTGGAGGAGCTGGCCTCCGTCGCGGCGGGCGAGTTCTTCGACGCGCGGGGCAACGTCGCGCGGGACAAGGGCTACATGTCGTCGGTGGACGGGGTGTTCGTCGCCGGTGACATCGGCCGGGGCCAGTCGCTGATCGTCTGGGCGATCGCCGAGGGCCGCTCGGCCGCGGCGGCGGTCGACCGCCACCTCACCGGCCAGACGGCCCTGCCGGTGGCGATCCCGCCCACGGCCCGGCCGCTGGTCTGACCGTCCCACGGTGTTTCCGGTACGGCGCTGCCCGTCGTACCGGAAACATCAGGCTAAGTCAGTGTTCAGGTTGCTGTGGCGGTTATATCCCTGAAAGATGATTCTTCCTGATCTGGGTTGATGCGGGGGATATATGAATCGTTGGAGCGGCCGCCTGACCGGCGCGGCGACGGTGGTGGCTCTGACGGGCTCCCTCACGGTGGGTTCCCTGACCGGCGGGACGGCGGCCGCCGGCGGACAGCTCCGCGACTACCTGGTCTTCTACGCCGACGGCGCCCGGGACCGGGCGATCGCCGCGATCAGGGCGGGCGGCGGCGCCGCGCTGTCCACCGAGCCCAAGCTCGGCTACGTCGTCGCCAGGGGCCCGGGAGCCCGCTTCGTCGAGGACCTGGCCGGCAGCGACGCCGTCGCGGGCGTCTCCTCCGACCGCAGGATCGGCTCCGCGACCGCCGTCTCCGGGACCGGCCCCGCGGTCTCCGCCGCCGGGACGGGCGCCTCGGACATCCGGGAGGTCGTCCTGGCCGACGACGTGGAGCCGCTGGCCGGACGGCAGTGGGACATGAAGATGATCGGCGCCACCGCCGACGGCTCCTACGCCACCGCGCCCGGCAGCAAGAAGGTGCTGGTGGGCGTCATCGACACCGGCGTGGACGGCAGGCACCCCGACATCGCGCCGAACTTCAACCGCGCGCTCAGCCGCAACTTCGTGACCGACCGGCCCAAGGACTCCAAGGGGCAGACCTTCGACGGGCCCTGCGAGTTCAAGGGATGCAAGGACCCGGCCGACTGGGACGACGACGGCCACGGCACGCACGTCGCCAGCACGATCGGCTCGCCGATCAACGACCTGGGCGTCGCCGGCGTCGCCCCCGAGGTGTCCCTGGTCAACCTGCGGGCCGGCCAGGACGCCGGGATATTCTTCCTCAAGCCCAGCCTCGACGCGCTCACCTACGCCGGCGACGCCGGGATCAACGTGGTCAACATGAGCTACTACGTCGACCCCTGGCTTTTCAACTGCGCGGCCAACCCCGCCGACTCCAAGGCCGAACAGCTGGAGCAGCGCGGGGTCATCACCGGCATGCAGCGCGCGCTGGACTACGCCCGCGGGCACGGCGTCACCCTCATCAGCGCCCTCGGCAACGAACTCACCGACCTCGGCCGGCCCAAGACCGACACCACCAGCCCCGACTACCCGGCCGACTCCACGCGCGTCCGCAAGGTCGACAACTCCTGCCTCAACGTCCCGGCCGAGTCCAAGGGCGTCATCGCGGTGTCGGCGCTCGGCACGAGCGGGCGCAAGGCCTACTACTCCGACTACGGCCTCGAGCAGACGGACCTGTCGGCCCCCGGCGGCGACGAGTACGACGGCACCAAGGACCCCGACGTCGCCAGGACCATCCTGGCCGCCGCCCCCGAGCACGTGCTCCGCGCCCAGGGGCTGATCAACCGTGACGGCCTGCCCAAGAACTCCTCGGTCGTCCGCGACTGCCGCGACGGCACCTGCGCCTACTACCAGTACCTCGCGGGCACCTCCATGGCCGCCCCGCACGCCACCGGCGTCGCGGCCATCCTCCTCAGCCGCTTCGGCAAGCCGGGCAAGGGCGGTGTCAGCATGGCCCCCGCCGACGTCCAGCGCCTGCTCTACGCCACCGCCACCAAGAAGTCCTGCCCCTCGCCGCGCAGGTACGTCTACCGCATCGAGGGACAGAAGTTCCCCCAGGTCTGCGAGGGTTCCAAGTCCCGCAACGGCTTCTACGGCAGAGGGATCGTCAACGCCGCCAGGGCCGCCGCCGTCACCCGCTGAGCCGCCAGGGCCGCCGCCGTCACCCGCTGAGCCGCCAGGGCCGCCGCCGTCACCCGCTGAGGCGCCAGGGCCGCCGCCGTCACCCGCTGAGCCGCCAGGGCCGGGTCCGGATCCCGTGCCCGGCACCGGGGCGGCCCTCCTCAGGCGCCGCACCGGTAGAGGTCGCTCACCCCGTCGAGCCGGACCTGGGCGCAGTTCCGCCGGATCCAGGCGAGCCGGGGGTCGGCCTCGGCGCCCTGCCCGGTGAACCCCGACAGCTGGACCGAACGCAGGTCGCCCTCCGCGACCAGCCGCTCAAGCTCCGCCAGGCTCACCGCCTGGTCCGTGGCGTTGTAGCCGCCCATCGCGATCACGTCCCCGCCCGTCGCGATGATGTACGGCGCGGCGCCGGTCGCCGACAGGGTGGCGAGCAGGATCCGGGCGCCGTCCCGGTTGGCGGTGGCGTAGTCCAGCACGCTCCGCTGCTGCGCGGTCAGCGTCCCGGTGGCCACGCCCCACGTGGACAGGCCGCCGCCCGAGGACCCACCGCCCCGCGCCGCCCCCTCGGCGACCTGCGGCACGATGAGCGCCCAGCCGTGGTAGCCGAACAACCGCACCGACAGCGCCTGCACCCACAGCGCGCCCGGCGGCTTGTCCACGGTCGAGACGCCCAGCGGGTCGAACGCCCCGAAGAAGAAGTTCGACCAGCTCTGGCTCATCGACCGGGCCGCCGCCGCGTAGTAGGAGTTGCCGTACCCGACCGAACCCAGCGCCCAGCCGTACAGCACCCCGCCGAGCGCACACGCCGCGACCAGCGCCCACCTCGACCACCGCGGCTCTCTCCGCACATCCATGGGCCCACCCTCGGCGGATCCCCTCAACGCCTCCTTGGCGACGCATGAAGATCCGATGAGAACGTCGCAGGGGCGGTCCGCCGTCTCCTGGTCAAGGGGCGATTCGCCGTCTCCGGGTCACGGGGCGGTTCGCTGTCTCCGGGTCACCGGAGGTAGCGTAATGTCACCGAGTTTTTCATCGGTGCTACGGCCAACGTAACAACCGAGTGGTCTGTACCAATTAGGGTGGGACCCGTGACCCGTCGCGCAAAAATCGTCTGTACTCTCGGCCCTGCCACCTCCTCTCCCGAACGCCTCCGCGAGCTCATCGCCGCGGGCATGGACGTGGCCCGTTTCAACCTCAGCCATGGCAGCCACGAGCTGCACAAGGAGGTCTACGACAGGGTGAGGGAGGCCGCCGCCGAGCTCGGCCGCGGCGTAGGCGTGCTGGCCGACCTGCAGGGCCCCAAGATCCGGGTGGGCAAGTTCGAGGAGGGGCCGGTCCGTCTCGGCTTCGGTGACGTCTTCACCGTCACCACCGAGGAGGTCCCCGGGGACCGGGAGCAGGTCTCCACGACCTACCTCGGCCTGCCCAACGACGTCCGCCCGGGCGACAGCATCCTCGTCGACGACGGCCGCGTCCACCTGGAGGTGACCAGGGTCGACGGCCCGCGCGTCACCACCCGGGTGATCATCGGCGGCATGATCTCCGACAACAAGGGCCTCAACCTGCCCGGCGTCAACGTCAGCGCGCCCGCCCTCACCGACAAGGACGAGACCGACCTCCGCTGGGCCCTGCGCACCGGGTTCGACCTCATCGCGCTCTCCTTCGTCCGCCGTCCCTCCGATGCCGACGTGGTGCGCAACATCATGGAGCAGGAGGCCGTCCGCCTCCCGCTGCTCGCCAAGATCGAGAAGCCGCAGGCCGTGGAGCGGCTGCCCGAGATCATCGAGGCCTTCGACGGCATCATGGTCGCCCGCGGCGACCTCGGCGTCGAGCTGCCCCTCGAAGAGGTGCCGATCGTCCAGAAGCGCGCCATCGAGCTCTGCCGCGAGAAGGCCCGCCCGGTCATCGTCGCCACCCAGATGCTCGACTCGATGATCAGCTCACCGCGCCCCACCCGGGCCGAGGCCTCCGACGTCGCCTACGCGGTCATGGACGGCGCCGACGCGGTCATGCTCTCCGGCGAGACCTCGGTCGGCAACTACCCCATCGAGTCCGTGCAGACCATGAGCCGCATCGCGACCACCGCGGAGAAGACCTCGCTGCAGGCCACCCACAGCCTGGACCGGCTGCCGGAGACCACCGGCGGGGCCATCGCCCGTGCCGCCGCCGAGGTCGGCGCCATCGTCGGGGCCAAGGCCCTGGTCGCGTTCACCATGTCCGGTGAGACCGCCCGCCGCCTGGCGCGCTACCGCTCGCCGATCCCGCTGCTGGCCTTCACCTCCTCCCCGCACGTCCGCTGCCAGCTCGCGCTGACGTGGGGTGTGGAGACCTTCGAGGTGCCGTTCGTCCACCACACCGACGACATGGTCCGCCAGGTCGAGGCCTCCCTGCTGGCCAACGCGCGGCTGGAGAAGGGCGACAAGGTCGTCATCGTCGCCGGCTCGCCTCCCGGCACCGCCGGTTCCACCAACGCCCTGCGCGTCCACACCATCGGCTCGGCGGTCTCCCACCCCGCCTGAGATCCTCCTGCCGGTACGGCCACCGCCCATGGGCGGTGGCCGTACCGGCATGTGAGGCCCCTGACGATCGTCCAGCGTGACGGCGGAGGCGGCCACCGCCGTGACGGGCGGCCGTGAGGCTGTGAAGGGCAGCATGCCGGGCGCTGAGGCCGGGCCGGTGCCGACCGGCGGTCACCCGCGCGGACACGGCTCTGGCCGCTCTCAGGCCCCCTGGGGGCCTGGTCGTGCTCGACCGGCTGGACGGCGCGCTCCCCGCGGCGGCTCCGTCATCACCGTGCCCGCCGGTCCCGGTCCAGATGGCTGATCCGGTGGCACTCCCGTTTCGGAAGGTGTTCCCGGGGTAATCGATGCCTCTGATGATCCCGGGACGGCGGCAGCCTCCGGTCCCGGTGGCGGATCTGCGTCGGCCACCGGGGCCGGCCCGGCGAAGGGGGCTTCGGGCGCCGCTCCGAGCGTCAACCCTCCCGTGGCCTTCCGGAAGGGGATGCCGGCCTTACCTCGATCTTTGATCTCCGCCCTCGGTCGGCCCGTTGCGCCGGACGAGGGTTCCGGCGTCTGCCGGACGGCTGTGGAAGCAGCTCACTCATCTACCGCGACGCACCTGCACCGGAGGCCTGCGGTTCGACGGCGTCCAACGCCGGGGCGAGCACGGCGAAGGCCCGGTCGAGAAGTTCGGCGGGGTCCTCGGCGCGCGATGACGGGCCTGATTCTCCGTTCCCACGGCGGGCGGCGGCACCTGCCGGAGCCGTACCGGGCTACGCGCAGCCGTACGCCCATGTCTGCAGGAACAGCGGGCGGCCCTTGTCCTCGCCGGGGATCGGCGGCACGTCGGTCAGGTGGTAGCCCGCCGCGCGCGCGACCGCCGCGCTCGCGGCATTGCCCGCCTCGATCTCCAGCAGCAGCTGGACGACGCCCACCGTGTCGTGGGCGAAGTCCGTCATCACCCGCACGGCCCGCGCCGCCAGGCCCCGCCCCCGATGCGCCGCCCCCACGACGTAGCCGATCTCCGCGACGTCCAGGCCCGGCTCGGTCAGCATCAGCAGAACCTCACCCAGGGGCTCCCGGCCGTCGACGGTGATGGCGAGCTGGACCCGCTGCCCCGCCGTCCGCCGCTCCCGGGCCCTCTTGAGATAGACCTGCGCGGCGTTCAGATCGAACGGCGAGATCAGCGGCGTCCAGTAGGCCACCTCGGGGTCGTCGAACAGCCCCACCATCGCCGGCAGATCACCGTCGTCCCACTCCCGGAGCACCAGGCCGTGCCCGCTCAGCCGGAGCTCGCCGGGGAAGCTCACCGCGACACCGCCGCGATCCTCCTCGGCGCCCCTCACCGCTCACCCATGCCGTCAACTCCCGACTCGTCCCTCCCCAGGAACCTACTCGACCCCCGCTCCCGCCCCCCACGCCCCCACCGGCCATCCGGCCGGGTCTGCGAGATGTCGGGGACTTCCATGAAAGGTGATGGTCCGCACACGGAGAGCGAGGAGGGTGGGCATGAAAAAACCGCCCGGCGAATGCTGGGCGGCTGTCTGTGCCCCGAGTGGGATTCGAACCCACACTAGATGGTGTTTGAGACCATTTCCTCTGCCGTTGGGATATCGGGGCCTATTTCTGGACTTGTCCAGATTGTGTATGGCGGCTGTGAGCTTACCCAGAACTGGATCAGTTACAGGCACCGGCGTGGTCCTAATCTAGCGGACATCGGTACTCTCTTGCTCGTGAGTACGCAGCGGCGAGTAGTGATCGCGGAAGACGAGGCGCTGATCCGCCTCGATCTCAAGGAGATGCTGGAAGAAGACGGATATGCCGTCGTCGGCGAGGCCGGGGACGGGGAGGCCGCGGTCAAGCTGGCGCTGGAGCATCGGCCGGATCTGGTGATCCTGGATGTGAAGATGCCCATCCTGGACGGGATCTCGGCCGCCGAGCAGATCGTGTCGCAGCGGATCGCGCCGTGCCTGATCCTCACCGCCTTCTCGCAGCGGGATCTGGTCGAGCGGGCCCGGGACGCCGGGGCGATGGCCTATCTGGTCAAGCCGTTCACCAAGTCCGACCTCGTCCCGGCGATCGAGATGGCGGTCAGCAGGCACGAGGAGATCGCCGCACTGGAGCGGGAGGTCGGGACGCTCTCGGAGCGGCTGGAGACGCGCAAGCTGGTCGAGCGGGCCAAGGGGCGGCTCATGGAGCAGCACGGCTGGAGCGAGCCGCAGGCGTTCCGGTGGATCCAGAAGGCGTCGATGGATCGCAGGTTGAGCATGCGCCAGGTGGCGCAGGTCGTGCTGGACGGGACGCCTGGTCCCGCTGAGGCCGAGGAGGCCTGAGGGGGGCGCCCGCCGCGTTCCGCCGCGCCGTACGGTGCCCGGTCTGCTTCTTGACAAGCCCGCGTATTACCTTGAGTCAAGGGGGATGCGTGGGCTTTCGCGTACTCGGAGTGATCATCGAGAGAGCGCTAGGTTGCCAATGACCATGGGTTTTGCCGTGGTAGCCGAAAAGAATCGGTGTTGTAACGAAACGATAACGGGAGGCTCTCCTGTATCGACCCGTAACATCCGCTGGCTGTACTAACCGACACAACCCCCTGGCCACTCCGCCAGGGGAGGGCATCTGTGAACCCGGTCCTGAAGCGGGACTGGCGAAAGGAAGGCAACCTTGCGGCCTAAGACTGCTCGCCTCGGTGGAGTGCTCGCTGCCGGTGTGGCGCTCACCCTCGGTCTCGCTGCCTGTGGTGACGGCGGCACGGAGGCCAAGCCGGCGGACGGCGGCTCCAGCGCTGCCGCTTCCGGCACCGTCAAGATCGGCTTCATGGGCGACCTGACCGGCCCCAACGCCGGCATCGTCATCCCGCCGAGGAATGGTGCGAAGCTCGTCATCGACGAGTACAACAAGACCAACCCGGCCGTGAAGGTCGAGCTGGTGGAATACGACAGCCAGGGCGACCCCTCCAAGGCCGTCGCGCTGGCCCAGCAGGCCATCAAGACCGACAAGGTCGCCAGCATGATCGGCCCGGCGTTCTCGGGTGAGTCGGCCCAGGTGGGCCCGGTGCTCGAGGAGGCGGCGATCCCCAGCATCACCGCCTCGGCGACCAACACCAAGCTCGCCGAGAACGGCTGGAAGTTCTGGCACCGCATTCTGCCGAACGACAGCGTCCAGGGTCCCGGCATCGCGGACTTCATCGCGGGCGCCGCCGCCGCGAAGAACGTCTTCGTGATCGACGACAAGTCGGAGTACGGCAAGCCCCTGGCCGACGCGGTCCGCACCCAGCTCACCAGCAAGGGCGCCAAGGTCACCGACGACTCGCTCGACCCGGCGGAGAGCGACTTCTCCTCGGTGGTCAACAAGGTCGCCGCGGCCAAGCCGGACGCGATCTTCTTCGGTGGTTACTACGCCGCGGCCGGCAACCTGCTCAAGCAGCTCCGCGACAAGGGTGTGAAGGACGCGAAGTTCTTCTCCGGTGACGGCTCGCTGGACAGGGGCCTGATCGACGGCGCGGGTGCTCCGAACGCCGAGGGCGCCCTCGTCGGCTGCCCGTGCTACATCGCCACGCCGGACGTCACCGACGCCAAGGTGAAGGGCTTCGCCGACGCCTACAAGGCCGCCTTCAGCGCCGACCCGTCGATCTACGCGGCCGAGGGCTACGACGCGGCGACGGTCTTCATCGAGGCCATCAAGGCCGGCAACACCACCCCCGACAAGATCAACACCTTCATCGGGACCGTTGACCTGGCCGGTGTCTCCAAGCAGGTGAAGTTCGGCCCCAACGGCGAGGTCGAGGCCAAGGACATTTACATGTACCAGGTCAAGGACGGCGCCATCACGCTGCTCGGCAAGGCCGCCGAGGCCAAGCTGGGCTAGCCGACACCTTGAGAACAGTAGGTAGTTGACGCGCGGGAGCGGGAACGCCGCGATGGGTTCCCGCTCCTCGTGTTCTTCCAGAGAGTCCACGAGGCCCTGCTGGAAGCGGTGTGCTACCGGCAGTGCAGGCGACCCCCGCTAGAAGTGGTAACCCCTAGTGCTCAATGACTTCGTCAATCAGTTCTGGCCGGCCACGATCGACGGCTTGGCCTTCGGATCGATCTACGCCCTGATCGCGCTCGGTTACACCATGGTGTACGGCGTGCTGCGGCTGATCAACTTTGCGCACTCCGAAGTGTTCATGATCGGAACCTTCGGGGCGATGTTCGTCCCCTTCGTGCTCGGCATCAACTCGGCGCTCACGGGTCTCGCCCTGGTGGGCGTGATCATCGCGATGATCCTGGCCGGCATGCTGGCCTCCGCGGGCACCGCGATCGCCCTGGAGCAGATCGCCTACCGGCCGCTGCGCAAGCGCGGGGCCTCCCGGCTCGCGGCTCTGATCTCCGCGATCGGCGCCTCGATCTTCCTGCAGGAGCTGTTCGCCCTGCTGGTGATCCCGGAGGTTTTCAACCGTCCGCAGCAGGGCCGTATCCAGATGGGCCTGCCCCGGCTGATGGAGCGGACCGAGCTTTTCTCGATCTTCGGTCATTCGGTCCGCGTCGACCAGGTGCTGGTGATCGTGGCGGCGATCGGCATGATGATCGCGCTCGACGCGCTCGTGAACCGCACGAAGATCGGCCGTGGTATCCGCGCCACCGCGCAGAACCCCGAGGCGGCGGTTCTGATGGGTGTCGACATCAACAAGATTGTCCGGATGACGTTCCTCATCGGTGGCGGTATGGCCGGAGTGGCCGGTGCGCTCTACCTGATCTCGTATGAGAACACGAACTACTACATCGGATTCCTCTTCGGTATCAAGGCGTTCACCGCGGCGGTCCTGGGCGGCATCGGCAACCTGCGGGGTGCGCTGGTCGGCGGGGTCGTGCTCGGCCTGGTGGAGAACTACGGAGCCATCTTCTTCGGCTCCGACTGGAAGCACGTGATCTCCTTCACCATCCTCGTCTTGGTCCTGATGTTCCGCCCCACCGGAATTCTCGGTGAATCACTCCAGCAGGCGCGCGCATGAACCAGAAGAATTCCCTGGCAGGCATCCGTCACCGGCTCGGTCAGTACGGCGACACCATGCACGTCCGCTGGCTGAACACGCCCGGCTGGCAGCGATGGATCCTCTACGTGGCTCTGATCGTCGGAGCCCTGCTGCTGCCGTCGGAGAGCATCGGCGGCTTCATGTCGCCCTACACCGACTGGGCGAGCATCCTGTTCTTCCCGATCGGCACCTATGTGATCCTGGCCATCGGCCTGAACGTGGTAGTCGGACAGGCGGGCCTGCTGGACCTCGGCTTCGTCGCCTTCTACGCCGTGGGCGGTTACGCGATGGCGTTGATCGGCACCAGGCTCGGCTGGAACTTCTGGCTGATCCTGGTGGTGGGCATCGGGATCTGCGCCCTGTCGGGCATCACTCTGGGCGGGCCGACGCTGCGGTTGCGCGGCGACTATCTGGCGATCGTCACGCTGGGCTTCGGTGAGATCATTCGTATCACCGCCCGCAACACCGACGCGATCGGCGGCCCCAACGGCATCCGCGGCATCCCGCACCCCCCGAGCATCGACGAGCTGACCATCTTCGGCGTCGACGTCTACGAGCTCCTCGGGGTGAAGATCTTCAAGTACGGCGTGCTGGACCCGCGGCCCTACTACTACCTGCTGGTCGCGCTGGCCGTCGTCGCGATCATCCTGGTCAAGCGCTGGGAGAAGAGCCGGGTCGGGCGCGCGTGGGCGGCGATCCGCGAGGACGAGGACGCGGCCGAGGTCATGGGCGTGCCGACGTTCCGGTTCAAGATGCTGGCGTTCGCCATCGGCGCCTCGATCGGCGGCGCGATGGGCGTGCTGTGGGCCTCCAAGGTCATCTCGCTCAACCCGAACGACTTCCAGTTCCTGCTGTCGGCGACGATCCTGGCCGCGGTGGTCATGGGTGGCGCGGGCAACCTGCCGGGCGTCATGCTGGGTGCGTTCGTGGTGGCGTGGCTGCCAGAGCGCTTCCGCGGCCTGCAGGAATACCGCATGCTGATCTTCGGCGCGGTGCTCGTGGCGCTGATGATCTTCCGGCCTGAGGGGTTGCTGCCGTCGCGTCAACGCAAGGCGGAGCTGAAAGAGGGAACAGGCGGGATGGGATCGCTCGGTGCCGATGTGCCCGGGCCGGAGTCGCGTGGTGAGGAGGTGGCCTCCAAGTGAGCGCCGAGGTGAGCGCAGGGGCCGGCCAGGAGCGCAGTGCCCGCTCGCTGCTGGAGCTGCAGGGGGTCGTGATGCGCTTCGGCGGCGTCACGGCGCTGAAGGATGTCAGCTTCACCATCAACGAGGGGGAGATCTTCGCTCTCATCGGCCCGAACGGCGCCGGCAAGACCACGATCTTCAACGTGATCACCGGTGTCTACCAGCCGACGGAGGGGCAGGTCCGCTTCGAAGGCGAGAAGATCAGCGGCGTCAAACGCTTCAAGATCACCAAGCGGGGAATCGCCCGTACGTTCCAGAACATCCGGCTGTTCCACAACATGACGGCTATCGAGAACGTCATGGTGGGCGCGGACGCGCATCACCGCTCGGGCATGGTCAGCGTGGCGCTGGGGCTTCCCTGGCACCGCAAGGCCGAGCGTGAGGGCCGCGCGCTGGCGATGGAGCTGCTCGACTTCGTCGGCATCTCCCACCGCGCCGACGATCACGCGAAGAACCTGCCCTACGGTGACCAGCGCCGGCTGGAGATCGCCCGCGCGCTGGCGACCCAGCCGAAGCTGCTGCTGCTGGACGAGCCGGCCGCCGGTATGAACCCGGCGGAGAAGGTGGCGCTGCAGCAGTTGATCAGGGACATCCGGGACGCCGGCCGGACGATTCTGATCATCGAGCACGACATGAGCCTCATCATGGGCATCAGCGACCGCATCGCGGTGCTGGACTTCGGCCAGAAGATCGCCGACGGTCTGCCGGACGAGGTGCGGAACGACCCCCGGGTCGTCGAGGCGTATTTGGGGGCTCCCGCAGATGCTTCTTGAGATCAAGGACATCCATGTCCACTACGGCAAGATCGCGGCGCTCAAGGGCATCTCGGTCGAGGTGAACGAGGGCGAGATCGTCACGCTCATCGGAGCGAACGGGGCGGGCAAGACCACGACCCTGAAGACGATCTCGGGCCTGCGCGGTCTGTCGTCGGGCACCATCACCTTCGACGGCAAGGACATCAGCAAGCTGCCCGGCCACAAGCGGGTCATGGCGGGCCTGGGACAGGCGCCCGAGGGCCGGGGCGTCTTCCCCGGCATGACGGTGTACGACAACCTGCTCATGGGCGCCTACACGCGCTCCGGGGACTTCGGCGACGACCTGGCAGAGGTCTTCGAGCTGTTCCCGCGCCTGGCCGAGCGCAAGACGCAGATGGGCGGCACGATGTCGGGCGGCGAGCAGCAGATGCTGGCCATCGGCCGGGCGCTGATGGCCAAGCCGAAGGTCCTGCTGCTGGACGAGCCGTCGATGGGCCTGGCGCCGCTGATGGTGCAGCAGATCTTCTCCATCATCGAGGAGATCAATCGGCGGGGCACCACGGTGCTGCTGGTGGAGCAGAACGCCCAGCAGGCGCTGAAGCTCGCCCACCGGGCCTATGTGCTGGAGACCGGGAAGGTGGTCAAGAGCGCGCCCGCCGCGGATCTGCTCGACGACCCCGACGTGCAGGCCGCCTATCTCGGCGGCGGTCTCGGTCACGACGCGCCGCCGGAGCGGGACGGGGCGGAGAGCCGCGACGTGCCGGGCGAGCAGGCGTGAGCCGTAGCGAGTGACGTCGCCGGGTCCGTCCCGCGCATCCGCGCGGGACGGGCCCGCCGGCGTCAGGTCAGGGGGACCTCGACGCCGTCGGTGCTTCCGCGGATGCCGAGTGACGGTTCGCCGAACAGCCGGACGGCGGCGACCTTGGCCTTCTTGGGGATGTCGAACCACAGGTCCATCTCGATCCTGACCCCGGCGCCGAGAGGGAGCGTGTCGGGCTGGCGTTTGATGGCCTGCGCGAACCTGTCGATGCTGTAGGCCGCGCCGTCGGCGGTGATGAGCTTCTGCCGCTTGGCGTCGAACCTGGAGTTGGCGCGGGCGGGGTTCTCCACGACGATGCGCACGACCACGTACTGGCCTTTGGCCGGCCATTCGGCGTGGGAGCCGAACAGGATGCCCAGGCCCGTCTGCAGGCCGATCACCTGGAAGCGGCCGTCGCTGTCGGTCACGGGTGCGGCGTTGATCGGACGCTCGCCGGGGCGGACCGGGCGCGGGGCCAGCTCGTAGGTGGCGGTGGGGGTGGCCGAGGGAGCGGCGGATCGCGGCTGGCCGGTCCCGGTGCAGCCGACGAGGAGCACGCCGGACAGGGCGGCCCCGGTGAACCGTATCAGGGAGGTTCGCACATCGGGCAACGTAACCGAGTCGGGCCGCCGCTTTCAATGAGCCGGTGACAGTCGATGGCGGCGCGCCGGACGCGATGGGCGGGGCCGGCGCGGGGCGGCGTCCGCGGCCGTCCGGCGGTGTCGCCGGTGGCCGTCAGGCCGTACTTCGACCCCAAAAGGGAATGTTAGTCAGATTTGTCGGATTTTGAGAGAATTGACGGGAAGTCATCCCGAGTCCGTGTCACGGATGCGAGGGAGCCGTCCCGGCGGCCGGCCCGCGGTGCGCCCGGCCTGCGAGGTGAAACCTACCTGAAGTGCAGATATAGGCTATTTTCATGTTCCAGGACTCGACCCCAACCGGTTCGGGTCCGCGACGGTCGGCTCAAAGGGGAGTCGTTGACCGTTCGATGAACGGGCGCGTCAAGATCTATGCCTGGAACAGGGTATTGATCAGACGACTCCGCACGTGGTTGTTGTCCGAATTGTGTCGTATCGGTGATCTGCATGGCCATGCAGGTGGGGCAGCATCACCAGCACTGAGGTAGCTGTTCGAGATGCGACATTGACCGTAAGGAGGCCTTCGTGGGCCTGAGTTTTGTTTCCCGTCGCGCGCTCGCAGTGGGCGCGATGGTCGTCGCCGGCGCGCTCGGCCTGTCCGCATGCGGCGGTGGTGAGACCACCGGTGCGAACACGGGTGACGGTGCCTCGTCGAACGCCCCCGCGGCCGCGGGTGGTCCCAAGCTGGTCTCCCCCGGCAAGCTGACCACCTGCACCAACCTTCCGTACGAGCCCTTCCAGTTCAAGGAGGGCGACAAGGTCGTCGGCTTCGACGTCGACATCGTCGACCTGGCGGCCAAGAAGCTCGGCCTGACGCAGGAGATCGTCGACATCGACTTCGCCGTCATCAAGAGCGGCGCGGCGATGGCCGCGGGCAAGTGCGACGTGGCCGCCGCGGGCATGACCATCACGCCGGAGCGCCAGGCGAACATCGACTTCTCCGTGCCCTACTTCGACGCCACGCAGGCGCTGCTGGCCAAGAAGGGCGCCGGCGTCAAGACGCTGGAGGAGATCAAGGCCAAGAACCTCAAGCTCGGGGCCCAGGCCTCGACCACCGGCCTCGACTATGTCAAGAAGCAGGGGCTCAACCCCAAGGAGTTCGCCGACTCTCCCAAGGAGCTCCTGGGCCTGCAGTCCGGCCAGGTCGACGTGATCGTCCAGGACCTGCCCGTCGTCCTGACCTGGCTCAAGAAGCCGGAGATCGCCGACAAGTTCGAGCTGGTCGGCAGCCTGGACACCGGCGAGCAGTACGGCGTCGGCCTGAAGAAGGGCGCCGACCCGGTCCTGCTCAAGGCCATCAACGACGCGATCACCACCGCCAAGTCGGACGGCACTTACGATCAGATCTTCGTGAAGTGGTTCGGCAAGAAGCCCGGCGAGCTCGGCTGATCCATGACCGACCAGTCGACGAAGACCGAGCCCGGTCCTGACGGGGGCATCCCTGTCAGGACCGGGCTCAGCCCCCGCAAGAAACAGCAGATCAGCAGGGCTGTCCAGTACGTCGTGCTGGCGGCCGCGGTCGTCTTCCTCCTCCTGCGCATCGAGTGGGGCAAGCTCGCCGAGAACTTCGCCAAGCCCGAGGTCGCGGCCGAGACGCTGCCGGACCTGTTCACGGTCGCCCTGAAGAACACGATCATCTACTCGGTCGGCGGTTTCTTCTTCGCCTTCCTGCTCGGCCTGCTGTTCGCGCTGATGCGGATGTCCTCGGTACGGCCGTACCGGTGGATCGCGATCGCCTACATCGAGATCTTCCGTGGCCTGCCCGCCCTGCTGATCTTCCTGCTCATCCTGTTCCTGCCGCTGGCCCTGCCGGGCTTCGAGGTGCCCGGCGGCACCTACGGCCAGGGCATCCTGGGCCTGACCATCGTCGGCTCGGCCTACATGGCCGAGACGCTGCGCGCCGGACTCCAGGCGGTCCCCAAGGGGCAGATGGAGGCGGCGCGCTCGCTGGGCATGTCGCACGCGCGGGCCATGACGACCATCGTCATCCCGCAGGCGGTGCGCATCGTGATCCCGCCGACGACCAACCAGTTCGTGTCCCTGCTCAAGGACTCCTCGCTGGTGCTGTTCCTCGGCGTCTCCGGTGAGTACGTCGAGCTCACGAAGTTCGGCAACGACATGGCCTCGACCTTCGCCAACGCCACGCCGATCCTGGTGGTCGGCGTGACGTATCTTCTGGTCACCATTCCGCTGGGCTACCTCGCGTCCCGGCTGGAGAAGCGTCAGGCGAGGGGACGGTGACTCCGGTGAACCACGCGGTCGAGATCCGTGACCTGCACAAGCACTTCGGCAAGCTCGAGGTGCTCAAGGGGATCGACTTCGCCGTCGACCCCGGCCAGGTGGTCTGCGTCATCGGCCCCTCGGGGTCGGGCAAGTCCACGCTGCTGCGCTGCGTGAACCTGCTGGAGCAGCCCACGTCCGGAAGGGTGGTCCTGGAGGGCATCGAGCTGACCGACCGCGACGTCGACATCGACGCCGCCCGCCGCCGGGTCGGCATGGTCTTCCAGCAGTTCAACCTGTTCCCCCACATGACTGCGCTGCAGAACGTCATGGTCGCCCAGCGGCGGGTGCTCAAGCGGGGCAGGGCGGAGGCCGAGAGGGTCGCCAGGGAGAACCTGGAGAAGGTCGGCATCGCCGACAAGTGCGACGCCTACCCGCTCCAGCTGTCCGGCGGCCAGCAGCAGCGCGTGGCCATCGCCAGGGCACTGGCGATGAACCCGGCGCTGATGCTCTTCGACGAGCCCACCTCGGCGCTCGACCCGGAGCTGGTCGGCGACGTGCTCACGGTCATGCGCAAGCTGGCCGAGGAGGGGATGACCATGCTCGTGGTGACCCACGAGATGGCCTTCGCCCGGGACGTGGCCGACCGGGTGGTGTTCATGGACGGCGGCGTGATCGTCGAGGACGGCCCGGCCGCCCAGGTGATCGGCGAGCCGCAGCACGAGCGCACCAAGTCCTTCCTGCGCCGCGTGCTCGACCCGACGCACACCGACGTCTAGAGGTCGATCCGGCACGGCCCGCGCCCGCGTGGTGCGGGCCGTGCCGTGCCTGCCGGGCCGTACGAGCCCGGGGGAGACCTTTGGCACCGTACGGGGCTTCCCCGACCCCACACGTTTTCTACTCGGTCCCCCCACGGGCATCGTTGTCACCCACGGTAGCGACTCGTGTGGCAAGAGTGCAAAAAGGGGAGGTCCTGATACGGGCGAATACTCGTGGGGTCAGATGTCACGCAACATGCAGGTGAGGCGTGAGGTGCACACCCGCCGGCCCTGCTCGTCGGTGATCGCGATGTCGTAGGTGGCGAGCGTCCGCCCCCCGTGGATCAGGGTCGCCACGCCGATGACGTGCCCGGACGTGGCCGAGCGGTGGTGGGTGGCGTTGATCTCGACCCCGACGGCGATGCGTCCGGGGCCCGCGTGCAGGGCCGCCCCGGTCGAGCCGAGGGTCTCGGCGAGCACGCACGAGGCGCCGCCGTGCAGCAGGCCGTACGGCTGGATGTTGCCCTCGACCGGCATCCGGCCCACCACCCGCGCGGGGGTGGCCTCGGTGATCTCGATCCCCATCCGCTGGACGAGCGTGTCCCTGTGGGAGACGCCGAGTTGCTCCTCCGTGCGGCGCGCCACTTCGTCGGGGTCTGTCATGGTCAAGGGGATGTCTCCTGTCGTGCGGGACCAGGTTTTCTGTCGCACCAGGAGACTAGGCTTCCGTTGTGCCGAAGAGCGAAGCGACCCCCACTCGTCCGTGTCTCCTGCTGCTGGACGGGCATTCATTGGCCTACCGGGCCTTCTATGCCCTGCCCGAGGAGAATTTCTCCACGACGACGGGTCAGACGACAAACGCGGTGTTCGGGTTCACGTCGATGCTGGTCAACGTGCTCCGCGACGAGCAGCCCACGCATGTGGCGGTCTGCTTCGACCGGTCGGAACCGACGTTCCGGCACGAGGAGTACGCCGACTACAAGGCGAACCGGAGCGCCAGCCCCGACAGTTTCCGCAGCCAGATGAGCCTGATATACGAGATGCTCGACGCGCTGCGCGTCCCGCACCTGTCGCTGGCGGGCTACGAGGCCGACGACCTGATCGCCACGCTCGCCACCCAGGCCGCCGGGCAGGACATGAACGTGCTGGTCGTCACCGGCGACCGTGACGCGCTCCAGCTGGTCGACGACCGCGTCACGGTGCTGATGACCCGGGTCGGGATCAGCAACATGACCAGGTTCACCCCCGAGGCGGTGCTGGAGAAGTACGAGCTCACCCCGGCCCAGTACCCCGACTTCGCGGCCATCCGCGGCGACTCCAGCGACAACCTGAAGAACATCCCCGGCGTGGGGGAGAAGACCGCGGCCAAGTGGATCCGCGAGTTCGGCTCCCTGGAGGAGCTGGTCAACCGGATCGACGAGGTCAAGGGCAAGGTCGGCGACAAGCTCCGCGACCACCTCGACCAGGTGCTGATGAACCGCCGTCTCACCCAGCTCATGCGCGACGTCCCGCTGGAGCGCGAGGTCTCCGCCCTGACGATCGGCCAGGGGGACCGCGAGGAGATCAACAAGATCCTCGACACGCTGGAGTTCCGGGGGGAGCTCCGCGACCGGCTGTTCAAGACGCTCGCCTCCGCCGAGCCCGAGGTCGAGGAGGGCTTCGAGGTCGAGGCCGTCAGGCTCGGCCCCGGCGAGGTGGCCGGATGGCTGCGGGCGCTGCCCGAGGGCAGGGCCGGGCTGGCCTTCAAGGGCGCCTACGGCAGCGGCACCGGCCGGATCGACAGCATCGCCGTCGCCGCGCCCGACGGCGCGGGCGGCGGGCATGGCGCCGCGTTCATCGACCCCACCACGCTGACCGAGGCCGACGAGACGGCCCTGCGCGCCTGGCTCGGCGACGAGTCCAGGCCCAAGGCCGTGCACGACGCCAAGGGGCCGATGCTGGCGCTGTGGGCGCAGGGGATGGAGCTGCGCGGCCTGACCTGCGACACGGCGCTGGCGGCCTACCTGGCGATGCCGGGGCAGCGGACGTTCCTGCTGGAGGACCTCGTGCGGGCCTACCTCCAGCGCGAGCTGCGCGGCGAGGCCGAGACCGGCGGCCAGGCCAGCCTCTTCGACGACGAGGACGACGACACGGCCCGGGAGCTGGGCCTGCGGGCACTGGCGGTCAGGGAGCTCGCCGACGCGCTGGAGGCGTTCCTGGAGCCGCGTGGCGGCACCCACCTGATGCGCGAGGTGGAGCTGCCGCTGGTGACCGTCCTCGCCGAGCTGGAGCGGGCCGGGATCGCCGCCGACGGCGACTACTTCAGCGGCCTGGAGGCCGAGTTCGGCGCCGCGGTGAAGCAGGCCGTCGAGGCGGCGCACGCGGCCGTCGGCGAGCAGTTCAACCTGGGCTCGCCCAAGCAGCTCCAGGAGATCCTGTTCGTCAGGCTCAACCTGCCCAAGACGAAGAAGACCAAGACGGGCTACACCACCGACGCCGACGCGCTGGCCTGGCTGGCGGCCCAGACCGAGCACGAGCTGCCGACGATCATGCTCAGGCACCGCGACCAGGCCAAGCTGAAGGTCACGGTCGAGGGCCTGGTCAAGGAGATCGCCGACGACGGGCGCATCCACACCACGTTCAACCAGATCGTGGCGGCCACCGGGCGGCTCAGCTCGGAGAAGCCCAACCTGCAGAACATCCCGATCCGCACGGTCGAGGGCCGCCGGATCCGGCAGGGCTTCGTGGTCGGGCCGGGCTACGAGACCCTGCTGACCGCCGACTACAGCCAGATCGAGCTGCGGATCATGGCGCACCTGTCCGGCGACGAGTCGCTGATCGCGGCCTTCGAGTCCGGGCACGACTTCCACAAGACCACCGCCGCCCGGGTCTTCGACATCGAGCCCGAGCAGGTGACGGGGGAGATGCGGGCCAAGATCAAGGCCATGAACTACGGCCTGGCCTACGGCCTGTCGGACTTCGGGCTGGCCGGGCAGCTCAACATCCCGGTGCAGGAGGCGAAGGCGCTCAAGGAGGAATACTTCGAGGAGTTCGGCGGCGTCCGCGACTTCCTCAACGCGATCGTCGCGCAGGCCAGGCAGGACGGCTACACCGAGACCATCATGGGCCGCCGCCGCTACCTGCCCGACCTCAACAGCGACAACCGCCAGCGCCGCGAGATGGCCGAGCGGATGGCGCTCAACGCGCCGATCCAGGGTTCGGCGGCCGACATCATCAAGGTCGCCATGCTCAACGTGCAGAGCGCCGTCAAGGAGGCGGCCCTGGGCTCCCGGATGCTCCTCCAGGTCCACGACGAGCTCGTGTTCGAGGTGGCCCCCGGAGAGCTGGAGACCCTGCGCGAGCTGGTCACCGACCGGATGAACGCCGCATATTCCCTGCGCGTCCCGCTGGAGGTCTCGGTGGGCGTCGGCCGCACCTGGGAGGACGCCGGGCACTGACGATTGCCCGGCCTGCCCGACTCTGTTCTAGGGTGGTGATTCAGCCGATATCTCGACGGGCACGGGAGTTTTGTGCGGAGTTCATCCCCCCTACCGCAGATCATCATGATGGCCAACGTCGTGGTGGTGGCCGCCGCAGTGGTGGTGCTTCTCACGCTGCCCGCGACGGTCATCCCGCAGGCCACCCCCATGGCCGGCGCGGCGACCGGCGCGGCGACGGCCACTCCCTCGCCGACGCCGACGCCGTCGCCCTCGCCCGATCTCCCCTCGGCCGCCCTGCCGCCGCCGGTCCAGGCCACCCCGGAGTTCGCCCGCCAGGTCAAGGCCAACGAGGCGGGGATGGTCCCGGTGCTGATGTACCACCGGATCACGAAGAAGCGGCTGGCCTCCATCGACCGCACGCCCTCCCAGGTGCGCCAGGAGATGGAGAAGCTGGCCCGGGGCGGCTACGTGCCGGTCACCGCGCAGGAGTTCGTCACCGGGAAGATCAACATTCCGGCGGGTAAACATCCGGTCGTGCTGACCTTCGACGACGGGCATGCGAGCCACTTCGCGCTGGACGGCAACGGGATGCCGGCCAGGGACACCGCGGTCGGGATCATCTACCAGGTCGCCAAGAAGTATCCGAGCTTCCGTCCCGTCGCCACCTTCTGGGTCAACCAGCAGCCGTTCGGGCTGCGCGGCCGGAAGGACCAGGCACGCGCCGTGCAGTGGCTGACCTCGCGCGGTTTCGAGGTGGCCAACCACACCTGGGGCCACCCCTACCTGCCGGGCCTGTCGAAGAAGAAGGTCGCCGAGCAGCTCGTCCGGGTCGAGCGGCTGCTCGAGAAGCTCGGCACCGGCCCGTCCGACACGCTCGCGCTGCCCTTCGGCGCGATGCCGCGCAAGAGGTCCACCGTGCAGGCCGGCAAGTGGGACGGGACCCGCTTCGCCTTCAAGGGGGTCTTCCTGGCCGGCGCGCAGCCGTCGGTGTCGCCATTCGTCAAGGATTTCGACTGGCGCGCCATCCAGCGGATCCAGAGCAACGGGAAGAGGGGCGAGTGCCGCAAGTGGTGCTCGCAGTACTGGCTGGAGTGGCTGAACAAGCATCCGGACAAGCGCTACACCGCGGACGGTGATCCCGATCGCGTATCCGTACCGCAAAAACTTCGGGGTATCATCGGCTCCGAACGGCGGCGGCAGGTCAACGCGTATTAACGTCCTGTTTCCGGCGTGTCGTGCCTTCGGATTGACCAGACTCGTCTGGTCTCATATGCTGATCGCTGCGCTGTGGGCTCGCGCGTGTCTCGGACGGAGTGGGCTCGCGCTCGGTCAAGCCGATGAATCCTGGAATCCTTCGGCTTGAACGATAAGAGGCCTGCCGCGTGTTCGCCACATCGACATCTGTCCGCGTTCGGAGCAATTCCACACATGACGAGCAGCACTGAGGCCACCTCGAGCACCCCGCAGGTAGCGGTCAACGACATCGGGTCCGAGGAAGACTTCCTCGCAGCGATCGATCTGACCATCAAGTACTTCAACGACGGCGACATCGTCGAGGGCACCGTCGTCAAGGTCGATCGAGATGAAGTTTTGCTCGACATCGGCTACAAGACCGAGGGTGTCATCCCCTCGCGTGAGCTCTCGATCAAGCACGATGTCGACCCCGCGGACGTCGTCGAGGTTGGCGAGCACGTCGAGGCCCTGGTCCTCCAGAAGGAGGACAAGGAAGGGCGCCTGATCCTGTCCAAGAAGCGCGCTCAGTACGAGCGGGCCTGGGGCACGATCGAGAAGATCAAGGACGAGGACGGCATCGTCACCGGCACCGTCATCGAGGTCGTCAAGGGTGGACTCATCCTCGACATCGGCCTCCGTGGCTTCCTGCCGGCGTCCCTGGTCGAGATGCGCCGCGTCCGCGACCTTCAGCCGTACGTGGGCCGTGAGCTCGAGGCGAAGATCATAGAGCTGGACAAGAACCGCAACAACGTGGTTCTCTCCCGCCGCGCCTGGCTTGAGCAGACCCAGTCCGAGGTGCGTCAGACGTTCCTCAACACCCTGCAGAAGGGTCAGGTCCGCAAGGGCGTCGTCTCCTCGATCGTCAACTTCGGTGCGTTCGTGGACCTCGGCGGCGTCGACGGTCTGGTTCACGTCTCCGAGCTCTCCTGGAAGCACATCGACCACCCCTCCGAGGTCGTCGAGGTCGGCCAGGAGGTCACCGTCGAGGTTCTCGACGTCGACATGGAGCGCGAGCGGGTCTCGCTGTCGCTCAAGGCGACGCAGGAGGACCCCTGGCAGCAGTTCGCCCGCACCCACCAGATCGGTCAGGTCGTCCCGGGCCGCGTCACCAAGCTGGTGCCGTTCGGTGCGTTCGTCCGCGTCGAGGAGGGCATCGAGGGCCTGGTCCACATCTCCGAGCTGGCCGAGCGCCACGTCGAGATCCCCGAGCAGGTCGTCCAGGTCGGCGACGAGATCTTCGTGAAGATCATCGACATCGACCTGGAGCGTCGCCGGATCTCGCTGTCGCTCAAGCAGGCGAACGAGAGCGCGACCGGCGCCGACATCGAGTTCGACCCCACGCTGTACGGCATGGCGGCGACCTACGACGACCAGGGCAACTACATCTACCCCGAGGGCTTCGACTCCGAGACGAGCGAGTGGCTCGAGGGCTTCGAGAAGCAGCGTGACGAGTGGGAGCGGCAGTACGCCGAGGCCCAGACTCGCTTCGAGGCTCACAAGAAGCAGGTGGAGGAGGCCCGCAAGGCCGAGGCCGAGGCGGGCGAGGCTGCCCCCACGTCCTACTCCGGTGAGACCCCGGCCGCCGGTTCGAGCTCCAGCTCCACCAGCAGCAGCTCCTCCGCTCCGGCGGCGGGCGCCCTCGCCTCCGACGAGGCTCTCGCGGCTCTGCGCGAGAAGCTCGCGGGCGGCCAGAGCTGACGCCGGCGTAGCAGTAGGGATCTGAGGATCTGAGAAAGGGCCCCGCTCCGGCGGGGTCCTTTTTCGTGCGCGGGGGCGTCCTGACCGCCGCGAGGACGCCGGCGTTCGCGCCGTGGCCGTCGTGCGGGCGTTAGGGTTTGCGCTGTGACCGTGATCGAGTGGGCTGAGCCCGAGGACGCCGGCGAGATCCTGACCGTGCAGCGGGCCGCCTACGTGAGCGAGGCCCAGCTCTACGGCGATCCGTTCATCCCGCCGCTGGTGGAGTCGGCCGGGCAGGTCCGCAAGGCCATCGAGACCGGTGTGGTGCTCGTGGCCCGCGAGGGGGAGAGGATCGTCGGCGCGGTCCGGGGGCAGACGTCCGGCACGACCTGCAGGGTCGGCCGCCTGGTGGTGGCTCCGGACGCGCAGGGGCGTGGTGTCGGCGGCACCCTGCTGACGGCTCTCCACGACGAGATCGCCGCCGCCGTGGCGTTCGATCTGTTCACCGGGCACCTGTCCGAGGGCAACCTGAGGCTCTACCGCCGTCACGGCTACCGCGAGATCCGCCGGGAGCGGATGAGCGACCACCTGACCTTGGTCCACATGCGCCGGGAGCTCCAGGAACGACCGTAAAAAACGTAAAATATCGGCCTATTTCATTTTCTTGTGAATGACGGCGGGCAGGGCCTCGTGCTCCGGGCGGTGGGAGCCCCTCCAAGCCGCCCGCTCCCCGGCCCGGAGGGCCGCTCCCCGCTCTGACGGTCCGCCTCCCGGTTCGGGGATGGCCATGTCTCCCTGTCCGATGCCCCTGCTCTCCGGCTTGGGGGCGTTTCCCGCTCTGACGGTCCGCTTGCCGATCCGATGCGCCTGTTCCCCGGCTACTCCGGGGCGCGTGTCGTACCGCGTATGCTGCGGATCATGCTGAAAGTGGGTCTTACCGGCGGGATCGGGTCGGGCAAGAGCGAGGTGTCGCGGCGGCTGGCGTCCAGGGGGGCCGTGGTGATCGACGCCGACAAGATCGCCCGGGAGGTGGTCGAGCCGGGGACCGGCGGGCTGGCACGCATCGTGGAGATCTTCGGAACCGAGGTGCTGCGCGAGGACGGGTCGCTCAACCGGGAGAAGCTCGGTTCGATCGTCTTCGCCGACTCGGGGAAGCTGGCCTCGCTCAACGGCATCGTGCACCCGCTGGTCGGAGCCCGGGTCGAGGAGCTGCAGCACCAGGCGGACGAGAGCGCGATCGTGGTCTACGACGTGCCGCTGCTGGCGGAGAACAACCTCGCCCCGATGTACGACGTGGTGGTCGTCGTGGACGCCGCGGACGAGGTCCGCCTCGCCCGGCTGGTCGGGATCCGAGGTATGAGCGAGCAGGACGCCAGGGCCCGGATCGCGGCCCAGGCGGATCGTGAGGACCGGTTGAAGATCGCCGACCTCGTGGTGCCGAACGAGGGGTCGCTGGAGGACCTCGGGGCCCGGGTGGACGAGGTCTGGGCCGAACTGTCCGCCCGCGCCGGCTGAGACGCCGCCACCGTCCACGTCACGTCCGGCAGGTCGAACAGTTCTCGGCCGGGCTCGTCGGTGTAGGTTTTCAGCTCGGGACGCAGCTGCTCGAACACCTCGCGCAGTCCACTCACGCCGGACCAGGCCCGGGTGTCGGCCAGGGGTGCCGGGCCGAACGCCGCCAGCTAGCACCGGACCATCTGGCGCATGTCCGCCGCCGTGGCCTTCGGTCGTACGCCGGTCCGGAACCGCGCGGTTGAGCGCCCGCGGGCACAGCGGGCCGGCACCTGCTCGACGCGCCGGACCGCGGGCGCCCAGCTCAGCGCACCTTACGGAAGAACTCGCGAACGTCGCCGACCAGCAGGTCCGGCGCCTCCATCGCGAGGAAGTGCCCGCCCTTGCCGAGCTCGGTCCAGTGCACGACATGGTGGTCGCGCTCGGCCCAGCGGCGGATGGTCACGTCATGGTTGGAGACCAGCACACCGGTCGGCACCGTTCCGGGCTGGGATGCCGCCCACTCCTCTGCGCCTTCGCCCCAGCCCGCACCGGCTCCGGTGCTGTCACCGGAGCCGGCGTTCCAGTCACCGGCGTCGGCTCCGGCGCTGGCACCGGAGTCGGCACTCCAGTCGCCGGCGGCCTCGGCGTCCCAGGCGTTCGCGGAGATCTCCTCGTAGTAGATCTGCGCCGCAGATCCGGCTGTGCCGGTCAGCCAGTACAGGCAGACGTCGGTCAGGATGCGATCGCGATCGATGCTGTCCTCGGGCAGCCCGTCCTCGGGGTCGGTGAGTTCCTTGAACTTCTCCACGATCCAGGCGAGCTGGCCGACGGGTGAATCGTGCAGACCGTAGGTCACCGTCTGCGGCCGCTTGGAGTTGCACTGCAGATAGCCGTCGTTGAAATTCTGCATCGCCTGCCAGCGCCGCTGCTCGACCTCGGACAGGCCCTCCATCTCCCCCTCCGCCCCGATCGGGAAGGTGATCATGGCGTTGACGTGGACGCCTACGACGCGGTCCGGATCCTGCCTGCCCATCTGGGGGGCGACCCATGAGCCGGTGTCATAGCCGTGCACGCCGTACCGCTGGAACCCGAGCTGGGCCATCAGCCGCACGAGCACCCCGGCCATCCTGGCCGCGTTCATACCCGGCCCGGCCAGCGGCGTGGAGAACCCGAACCCCGGCAACGACGGGATCACCAGATGGAAGGCGTCGGCCGGGTCGCCGCCGTGCGCGCGGGGATCGGACAGCGGGCCGATCACGTCGAGGAAATCGGTGAACCCGCCAGGCCAGCCGTGCAGCAGCAGCAAGGGCGTGGCGTCGGGCTCGGGTGAGGGCACGTGCAGGAAATGGAGGTTCTGCTCATCGATGGTGGTGAGGTACTGCGGGTACGCGTTGAGCGCCGCCTCCCGCGCCCGCCAGTCGTAGCCGGTGCGCCAGTACTCGGCGAGATCCTTCAGGTAGCCCAGCGGCACCCCCCGGCTCCAGCCCACCCCCGGCAGTTCCTCCGGCCAGCGGGTGTTGGCCAGCCGTGCACCCAAATCGTCGAGCTGGGCCTGCGGGATATCGATACGAAAAGATCGGGTGTTCGTCATGCCTGTGAACCTATGAAGCCCTTAGGACGGGTCCGGTCCTAAAAGTCTGGCAATCTTGAGGGCATGTCGGGGACCTCCGCACGCCTGCTCAGACTGCTGTCGCTCCTGCAGACCCATCACGACTGGTCCGGGGCCGAGCTCGCCGACCGTCTGGGCGTCACCACGCGCACGGTCCGCCGGGACGTGGAGCGCCTGCGCAAGCTCGGTTATCCGGTGAACGCCGTTCAGGGGACCGCTGGTTACCGGTTGGGAGCCGGCGCGTCGCTGCCGCCGCTGCTGCTCGACGACGACGAGGCGGTGGCCGTGGTGGTCGGGCTCCGCACGTCGGCGGGCGGTTCGGTCACCGGGATCGAGGAGACCTCGCTGCGGGCACTGACCAAACTCGAACAGGTCCTGCCCTCCCGGTTGCGGCACCGGGTGAACACGCTGCACACGGCGACCGTCCGGGTCGGCGGCACCGGGCCCGCGGTGAGCCCGGACACGCTGATGGCGATCGCCGACGCCTGCCGTCGCCACGAACGGCTGCGCTTCGACTACACCAGCCCTCGCTGCGGCGACACGATCCGGTCCGTCGAGCCACACAGCCTGGTCAGCTTCGGCCGGCACTGGTACCTCGTCGCCTGGGACACCGGCCGTGATGACTGGCGCACCTTCCGGGTGGACCGGCTACGGCCGCGCACGCCGACCGGCCCGCGATTCGCGCCCAGACAGCCACCCGACGGCGATGTCGCGACCTACCTGGCACACCAGCTCTCGTCACGGACCTGGCCGTGCCAGGCGACCGTCAGCCTGCACGAATCCGCCGAAGCCGTGGCCGACCGGGTGTGGCCGGGCATGGGCGTCGTCGAGGCCGTCGACAACCGCACCTGCCTGCTGCACGTCGGCGCCGAAACCCCGTCGGCACTGGTCTGGATGATCACATCGGTGGACACCGACTTCACCCTCATCAGCGGCCCACCGGCACTCGCCGACGCCCTCCGCACCCAGGCCACCCGCTGCCTGCAGGCCATACGGGTGACATAGCCCCCGCGGGGGAGACCGCCCGGCGCGGTCAGAACTCCGCGTCCAGCGCGATCTGCCCGATCGCGGGCAGGTAGGCGTCCAGCTCTCCGGGCTCGAACCTGCGGGTCCCGACGACGTACCAGAACTGGCCTGCCACCTCGCCCGCCAGCTTGTAGCGGCCGTCCGGCGCGATCGCCGCCCATCCCTCCGGCAGGCCGAGGAGGGCCACCCGCTGGGCGGGAGCCGTACCGGGGTGGAGCTCCCAGAGGATCGCCACGCCGTCGTCGCCCGCGCTGGCCAGCAGGTCCCCGGCGGGGGCGAAGGCCAGCGACCAGATCCGGCGGGTGTGGCCGGTCAGCGCGTGCAGGTGCCGGCCGGTACGGGCGTCCCAGAGCCGCACCGCCGGGTCGTCGCCCCCGGTGGCCAGCAGCGAGCCGTCCGGGCTGAAGGCGACGGTCCACAGCCGTCCGGGGTGGCGGGTGAGGGTGTGGAGCAGCCTGGGGCGCCACGGGTGGCCCGGCCGCGGATCCGGCCGCAGGTCCCACACGCGGGCGTCGCCGTCGTTGCCGGCGCTGGCCAGCGTGCTTCCGTCGGGGCTGAAGACCACCGAGTACACCCGGTCGGTGTGGCCCTCCAGGATCGCCACGCACGTGCCGGTCTCGACCTCCCAGACCCGCGCCAGCCGGTCGTCGCAGCCGGTGGCCACGTGGCGGCCGTCGGGGCTGAAGGCGATGGAGCGGACCCGGCCGTGGTGGTCGGCGAGCTTGACGACCTGGCGGCCGCTCGCCCGGTACCAGACGCGGACGCTGTCGTCGTCGTTGGCGGTGGCGAGGTGGTCCCCGCCGGGGCTGAACGCCTCAGCCCACACGTGGTCGGTCTCGACGTCCAGCTCGCGCTCGTAGTCGCCGGTGGCGGCGTTCCAGAAGTGCACCCCGCCGTCGTTGCTCGCGGCGGCGATCGTGGGGTCGGCGGGGCTGAAGGCGGCGGAGATGAGCCGGTCGGCCTGCCCGGTGAGCTCCCGCAGCCGGCGGCCCGTGCGCGGCTCCCAGATCCGCACGACCCCGTCGTTGCCGCTGGTCGCCAGCATGCTCCCGTCGGCGCTGAACCGCACTGAAGTGATCTTGCGGCCGTGACCGCGCAGGACGCGCCGGCACTGCCCGGTGGCGGTGTCCCAGAGCCGGACGGTGCCGTCGTTGCTGCTGGTGGCCAGCTGGCCGCCGCCGGGCCGGAAGGCGAACGGCCAGACGGAGCCGCGGTGCCCGGCCAGCTCCACCCGCTCGCGCTCCTCGGCGACCCCGTGCAGGTGGACCGCGCCGTCGGAGTCGGCGCTGGCCAGCAGCGAGCCGTCCGGGCTGAAGCCGACCTGGTAGACGGCCGCCCGATGGCCCGTCCGCATGCCGCGCGAGGCGCCCGAGACCGGGTCCCACAGCCGGATCGCGCCGTCGGTGTCGCCGGTCGCCAGCAGCCGGCCGGAGGGCGCGAAGGACAGCGCGTAGACGCTGCCCGTGTGCCCGGTCAGCGCGTGCAGGACCTGCCCGTCCCGGGGATCCCAGATCCGCACCACGCCCTCGCGGTCGCCGGCGGCCAGCAGCGTGCCGCCGGGGTCGTAGGCGATGCGGTAGACGGAGCCGCGGTGCCCGTCCAGGGTCCGGACGATCTCGCCGGTCCGCACGTCCCACATCCGTACCGTCCCGCCCGCGTCGCCGGTGACGAGCGTGTCGCCGCCCGCGTCGAACGTCGCGGTGTAGATCGGCGCCAGGTGGCCGGGGAGCTCCCGGTACGGCAGGCCGGTGGCGGTGTCCCAGATCCGTACGGTGCCGTCGGCGCCGCCCGCGGCGATCAGCCGCCCGGCGGGGCTGAACACCACCGGCCACACGCCGTCGCGATGCCCGGCGAGCACGTGGGAGGCGCTCGCGGTGACCGGGTCCCAGAGCCGGACCGTGCCGTCGCTCGCCCCGGTGGCGAGCAGGTCGCCCGAGCGGCTGAAGGTGACGGCGTAGACCCGGCCCCGATGACCCTGCAGGTTTCTGACCGGCAGGCCGGTGGCGCTGTCGCAGAGCAGCACCCCGCCGTCGTCGCCGCCGATCACCAGGGTCTCGCCGTCGGGGCTGTAGGCGACGGGCTCGGGCAGCCTGCTGGTCTGGAAGTGGTAGCCGTACGGCACGCCGATCGCGGCCGGGGCCAGCTGGACCTCCACCGGCTGGCCAGGTGCGATCGCGGCGCCGCGGAGTTCGGGGACACCGGCCACCGTGCCGGTGACGTCGATCAGCGCCGCCCGCTGCCAGCGGCTGCCCGCCACCGCCACGTCCCGCAGGTCCGCCCTGGCCAGCCGGGCCCGCGTCAGGTCGGCGCCGCGCAGGTCGGCGCCGGTGAGCCGGGCCTCGTCCAGCCGGGCTCCGGTCAGCCGGGCGTCACGGAGCACGGCGCGCGACAGGTCGGTCCCGACCAGGGTGGCGTCGGTCAGGTTGGCCCCGGTGAGGTCGACCTCCCGCAGGTCGCGCGCGGACAGGTCCTCGCCGCGCAGGTTGGCGCCGCGCAGGTCGGTCATGGCCGGGGTGCGCAACCGGGTGGTGATCTTGATGGCGTTGGTCCGGGAGACGTCGTCGGCGCCGGGGTCGGCGAGAACGTCCGCCGCCCAGGCCTGGCAGGCGCGCACGTCGGCCAGGTCGCACAGGAAGTCCACCGTGAGCTGAGACAGCGGCCTGCGCGCGAGCGTCACCGGGTCGGCGAAGGTCATGGCGATGTGCCGGGCGACCAGCCACTCCATGACCGACGAGTGGATGAACCCGAACAGCCCCTCCTCGGTGCGGACCATCAGGCTGCCGGTCCCCACCGCGTGCGCGGTCTGCTGGCCCGACAGCTGCCCGTCCGCCAGGCCGGTCAGCGTCTCGGCGATCTCGGCCAGCTCCGCCGGCCGCAGGTAGGCCTCCCCGCTCTCCCACAGCCGCAGCGCCAGCGTGGTCACCGCCTGCCGCAGCTCCCCGGCGCGCAGCCCGGCCGGCGCGCCCGGCACGTCCCGCACCCGGCGCTCCTCGAAGGCGAGCCAGGAGCCCATGATCTCCTCGTACAGCAGCGCCGCGCTGATGGTGTGCCGGGCCTTGGCGACGGTGGCCAGGCGCTGGTCGTCGAGGTCGGCGATGAAGCTGAGCATGCGCGGGTTCCTGGCCAGGCCCAGCAGGTCCTCGATGTCGCTCATCAGCGAGAGCCGGTCTCCGGCGGCGCCCTCGTCGCCGTCGTAGCGGTTGACGAGGTAGGAGCGGATCTGCGGGCCGGTGAAGTCCTCCACGCTGAGCAGGCGCCGCTGCGGCAGGAGGCCCACCTTCTCGCCGAGCTTGGTGAGCACCTGGGCGCTGGACTTGAAGTGCTGGGAACGGCTGGCCACGACGATCTTCGCCTTGTCCTCGGCGGCCTGCAGCAGCGTGTCCAGATGGTCGGCGGCCCGGTCGTAGGTCACCCGGGTCACCAGCTCGTCGAACCCGTCGAACAGCAGCACGATGCGGCCCTGGCGGAGCATGTAGTGGAAGGCCTTCAGGTCGATGACGTCCTCGCCGTGGTTGGCCAGGTGCGCGGCGACCAGCCCGTCCACCGAGTGCGCCTTGTCCAGCGCGCGCAGCTCGATCAGGATCGGCACCAGGTGAGGCAGCTCCACCGGGATCCGCCGGGCCAGCTCGCGCAGGGCGAAGGTCTTGCCGTGCCCGAAGTCGCCCAGCACCAGCAGGAACCGGCCGTGGTCGGTGGCCAGCAACCGCATCAGCTCGTCGGTGAGCCCTTCCCGGACGCGCCGGTCGGGACGGTCCAGCTCCCGGAAACGCTGCGGCACGTACAGCCCCTGCGGGTAGCGGCGGTCCCCGCGCAGCCGCGCTGTCTGGTCGGCCACGTATCCGGTCAGGTCGAGCAGTCCCTGGAACTCGGTGAAGCTGCGCAGCCGCAGCCCGCGCCGGGTCATCTCCTCGCGCAGCGCCTGCGCGGGCGGCGGCCCTTGGTAGACCAGCTCGGCGCCGTGCTCCAGCCCGGAGGCGTGCACCTGCCCGGCGAAGGCCTCCACGTCCTGCCCGGTCAGCTCGCCGGCGTGGGCGCCTATCCTGAGCTGCCGGACGAAGCCGTCCTCCGGATAGGTGACCAGAAGCTGCGGGACGTCGCCGACCACCCTCCTGATCTTGACCCGCTCGTGCCGGGCCTCGCAGACCTCGGCGATCCGGTCCAGCAGCAGCATGGCCGGGGCGGCCGCCCGTTTGGGCTCGGCCGCCGCGGGGGGAGCCGCCGGCGGCAGGGCGGCGGGCGCGCCGCCCCCGGGGGAGAACGTCAGCCCCGTCCCGTGCCAGGCGCGTGACAGCTCCTCGGCGGGCAGGAGGGCGGCCCGGTCGCGGTCCCAGCGGCGCAGGCCGCCGGAGGTCACCTCGACGAGCTGGTGGCGGCCCGGCCCCGGAGCGGGCAGGCAGGTCAGGCTCTCCGGGCCGGTGCCGCCCGCGCCGTGCAGCAGCAGGTTGAGCCGCCCGGCCAGCAGATGCTCAAGCGTCGAGGTGTCGCGCAGGTGCGCGGGAGCGGGCGGGTGGGCGACCGCGCCGATCCGCAGCCAGCCCGCCTCCTCGAACGGCCGCAGCCGCTCGGCGAACCACGCCGCCTGCGCCTCGCCCACGGAGCCGTACCGGTCCTCCTCGCGGTGGCTCATGGCCATGGTGGAGTTCAGTCCGGCCACCACGACCTTCAGATCGGGGACGGCGAAGAGCGTCCACGGCTGGGCGCTGTCGAACTCCGGTCCGTCGAGCCCGAGGTAGAGCTCCTCGAACAGGCCGGTGAAGTGGCGCCACTTGGGCCAGTACGGCGGCTGCGGGCGCACGTCGTCGGCCTCGCAGTTGCTGAAGTACGCCCGGGAGGCGGCCTTCGTGATGTCCCTCGGACCGGGTACGACGATCAGCCGCTGCGGCTCCAGTCCGAGCAGCACCCGCAGCCCGGTCAGGAACGCCGCCGCCTCGCCGAACTCCCGGCGGCCGCCCGACTCGGTCAGGTCTCCGGTCACGACCATCAGGTCCGGCCGGGGCAGCCCGGCGTCCCGCAGCCGGGTGAGGTCGGCCCAGATCCTCGGCTGCAGCTCCTCGGCCGTCAGCGGCTCGTCCTCGTCGGCCAGCCCCCGGCCGAACCGGGGGCCGGCGACGTGCAGCAGCGTGATCGACTCGCGCGGGACGTGCGCCGACGGCCCCGCCGGATACGCGGGCGGCGCCACCGGGGTACGGCGGGCCCGCGCCTGCCCGCGCCCGGACGGCGCGGGCAGCACCTCGCCGGGGATGGTCGCCGGGCCGTTGGGGAACGACGGCCGGTCCAGCGGTTTGGCCCGGCCCGCCAGAGCCTGGCCGATCCGGTTGAGCAGCAGCGCCCGCGCCTGGTCCGGATCGGCGACCCCGACCAGGTCCACCCAGGTGATCGTGGACAGCAGTCCCTCCAGCGGGCAGTCCTCCAGCCGGATCGTGACCAGCTTGTTGGAGGGGTTGTCCGGATCGGCGCGGAGCGCGGCCTGCCACTCCATCCGCCCCCAGCGCGACTTGAGGTAGTTGCGCGACAGCACCGCCACCACGAGCGCGGCCTCGCTGACCCCCCGGTCCATGAACTCGATGAACTGGGTTCCCGGCACGAAGTCCCAGGCCTGGATCATCGTCCGGTATCCGGCGGCCTCCAGCTCCCACGCGATCCACGACGCCCAGCGCTCGTCGGCGGGGGAGTAGCTGACGAAGATGTCGACCGGCCTGTCGTCGCGCGCCATCGCGTCCCCACCCCTCGCCGCCATGTCCGGGAGTTCAGTATCGCCTCTGGTATCGGAGTTTTGGAGGGCTTCGATCAAGGACAGGCGTGCGATCTTGGGCCGCCTCGTAGATCATGGTCGGTGTGCTGCGGCGACTGAGCGTTCTCGACTGGATCCGGGTCGGCCTGCTGGGGCTCGGTCTCCTCGCCGTCGTCACCGAACTGCTCCCCGTGGAGGACGCCGCGGGCGAGGTGGAGCGGATCGCGCCCATCCTGCTGTTCCTCGTCGCCGTGATCGTGCTGGCGGAGCTGGTCAAGGAGGCCCAGGTCTTCGACGTGATCGCGGCCAGGCTGGCGGCGGCCGGGCGGGGACACTACGTCGTGCTCTTCCTGCTGTGCACGGCCTTCGCGTCGCTGGTCACCATGTTCCTGAACCTGGACACGACGGCGGTGCTGCTGACGCCCGTCATGCTCGCCCTGGCGGCCAGGACCGGGATCGCCGCGCTGCCGCTCGCCATGACCACGGTCTGGCTGGCCAACACCGCCAGCCTGTTCCTGCCGGTGTCGAACCTGACGAACCTGCTGGCCATGGAACGGCTGGGCCTGTCGACCAAGGAGTTCGCCGGGCGGCTCTGGCTGCCGCAGCTCGTCTCCGTCGCGGTCACCATGGTCTTCCTCTGGGTGTTCTTCTGGCGGCGCGGCCGCCGCGGCGCCGACCGTTACGACCCGCCGCCCCCCGTGCCGGTCGCCGACCCGCTGCTGTTCCGGACGGCGGCCACCGTGTGCGTGCTGTTCATCGCCGCGATCCTGCTGGAGCTGCCGATCCAGCTGGCCGCCCTGGCCGCGGCGGTGCTGATGATCGCCGCCTTCGCCTGGCGCGACAGGTCGAAGCTCACCCTCGCACTGTTTCCCTGGCAGCTCCTCGTCTTCGTCACCGGCCTGTTCCTGGTGGTGCCCACCCTCAGCAGGTACGGCCTGGCCGGGCTGATGAGCGCCCTGGCCGGGACCGGGGGCGACGGTGACGGGGCCTACCGGGCGGCCGCCGTGGGGGCGGGCCTGTCCAACCTGATCAACAACCTGCCCGCCTACACCGCGGTGGAGAAGGTCATCCCGGTGGTCAACCAGGACCAGCTGCTGGCCCTCCTCATCGGCACCAACATCGGACCGGTGATCACTCCTTGGGCCTCGCTCGCCACCCTGCTGTGGTTCGAGTGGTGCCGCCGGAGGGGGGTGCGGGTGCCGATGCTCACGTTCGTGCTGGCCGGGGCGGGGCTGGCCGTGGTGGGTGTGACCGCGACCGTGGGCGTGCTGCTGCTCACCGCCTGACCGCCTCCAGCAGGTCCTGCTGGAGCCCCGCCCGGCTTGCGACGAAGTCGCGCCCGCCCCCGGAGAGCGGGGCGCAGTCGAAGGGGGTGCCGTCGAAGCCGGTGACCACCGCTCCGGCCTCCTGCGCGATCAGCAGGCCGCCGGGCAGGTCGACGATCCCGGTCCGGTAGCCGATGATCCCGTCGATGTCCCCCCGGGCGAGCATCACCCAGGCCAGCAGCGGCGCCCAGAGCCGCAGCACCCGCCGGGCACGCCTGTCCAGCACCGCCTTCAGCGCGCAGGCCACGGTGTCGCCGCGCCGCACGCCGTACCCCTGGATCCAGGCCAGCACGGGACCGCTGCCGGTCGGCCGGTACGGCGGGGCGGTCAGCGGGCCGCCCGGACCGAGCGCGCCCCGGCCCCGGACGGCCGACCAGGTCCTGCCGGTCACCGGTTCGTGCACCACCCCCAGCTCGGGCCGTCCGTTGCGGCACAGGGCCAGGCCCACGGCGTACAGGGGCAGGCCGATCGCGACGTTGTTGGTGCCGTCGAGCGGGTCGATGAGCCAGGTCCACTCCGAGTCCGCCCCGACCAGCTCGCCCGACTCCTCGGCGATCACCGAGTGGTCCGGGAAGGCGGTCAGCACCCGCCGCAGCAGCAGCCGCTCGGCGGCCAGGTCGAGGTCGGTGACCACGTCGCCGTCGTCGCCCTTGGGGGTGACCTCGACGATCCCCCGGGTGCCGTCGGCGATCAGCCGCCCGGCCGCCCGCGCGGCGTCGACCGCGATCCGGCGAGCGTGTTCGAGATCCGTCTCCTGAACCATGCGGTCCTCCTCGGTCGTGTCGTGGAGCGGCCACCCGGCCGGGCCGGCCGGTCAGGGCGGCCGGTCAGGGCAGCCGCTCCGCGAGGCGCCCGGCGGCGTGCAGCGCGGCCCGCGCGGTCTCCCGCGCGTCGCAGCGGTGGCGGGGGACGAGATGGGCACCGAGGCCGGGCGGGCCGAGCGACAGGTCGCTCCGACCGGGACGCCCCCGGCCCAGGGCGATCGTCGCGGTCTCCCCGCCGGGGATCACGCTGGCGTGGAACACACCCGCGGGCAGCGTGTAGGTCTGGCCGGGGCCGTACACCTCGCTCACCCCCGGCAGGCACCGGACGGTGCGCGGGGTCGGCCGGATACGGTCGCCCTCGGCGTCGCTGAGAACCTCGAAGACCCGGTGGGTGGCGCCGGCGGTCGCGTCGCCGACGTCGGCGCGCACGTTCTCCACCCGGCCGTACAGCACGTGGCTGACCAGGTCCCAGCTGTGGCAGTGGATCTGGGAGGTGGTGGAGGCGGCGCGGGGGAGCGTGCTGGACCAGATGTGCACGCACACCCCGTGCTCCTCGGTCCGCTCCAGCGGCAGGCAGAGGAAGCCGAGCGGATGGCGGACACCGACGACGGGCGAGTCGCCCGACCCGATGGCCGCCAGGACCTCCCCCGCCCAGCGGGGCAGGGAGCCGCGCGCCGTGCCGCCGGTCATCTCGTCGTACAGATCCTGGTATCTCATCACAGGTACGGGTTCTTGGCCCGGAGCGCCTTTCGTGTGAGGTCGGCGACGTCCCTGTCGGTGTAGGACCGGGGCAGCGGCAGGCCGAGGGTCTCGAACAGCCTGCGCACCTCCTCGATCGTGGGCTCCTCGCTGAGCGGTACGGACCTGGCCAGCTCGACCGGCACCCGCCTGGCCTGCTCCAGGCTGGCCAGCAGTTCGGTGGTGCAGCTGTCGTAGTAGAACGAGCCCCTGCGGGCGATGAGCGCCCGCCGGGGATCCTCCCCGGTGATGATCAGCGACGACGCCGACAGGTCCCAGCGGAACGTCGTCATCGTGGCCGACAGCCCGATGTGGATCTCCAGCAGGCCGAACCGCTGGTGGTACCAGCAGCCGGCGAGGATGGTCCCGAAGGCCTCCTTGCGGGTGCGCTCGGGCGTCCAGATCTCCCCGGTGCCGTCCGGCTCCTGCGACATCGACCGGCGGAAGCGGGCGTAGGCCTCGCAGACCCGTTCGTCGCCGGGATCGATGATCTCCAGGCGCATCACCAGCGCGCGACGCTCCCTGCGGGCGGCGGCCACGCACTCGGGCAGCGTCACCGCGCGCAGGTAGGTGCCGGTGCCGCCCTTGAAAATCCAGCGGTCGGTGCCGCCGCGCGCCTCGGCGTGCGCCTTGGCGATCTCCTCGGCGCCGTTGAGCACGTTCACGACCGACAGGTCCTGCAACGCCCGCCCGGCCCCGGAGACCACGCCCTCCAGCCGCTCCAGCCGCTCCGGCAGCGCCGAGGTCATGGCGAAGCTCTCCCGCATCGCCGTCTCGACCGGCTCCTGGCGCCAGCGGTCACGCAGGATGGCGGTGGTCAGCAGGGCCAGCACCAGCAGGGTCCCGGACTCGATGACCTGGTCCCGCAGAGCCTTGTCGATCGAGTCGTCCAGCAGGCCGACCACGCCGACGCCCGCTGCGAGCAGCAGTGCGATGAAACCGTCGGCGTTCTTACCCAGCCATGCCCCGAACCGTGCCATCCGCCCCATGCGCGCTCCGCCCGCCCGGTCGCCAGTCAGCCCCGCCGTCATGGTAGGGCCTTACCCGGGGCGCGCTCCAGGCCCCGGCCCCGGCCCCGGCCGGTGGACGGCGGCGACCGGGGCGTCAGCCGTACGGGGGACGGGTCAGAACCAGCCGCGCTTCTGCGCCATCGCGTGAAGACCGGCGCGGAGCGACTGCTCGACCTGGCCCGGGTGGTCGTTGTAGCGGACCGTGAAGCGGTTGTAGGTGTCGTGGCTGGAGCTCATGAAGCCGCCGCGCTTGTCGGCCTCCAGGATGACGTCCATCGCCTGCGGACCGGCGATGAAGGTCAGTTCGAGCTCGTTGAAGTGCCGGGCGTACTCGTGGCCCGCGTAGTACTCGATCTCCTGGAAGAACGGCATCTGCGAGCCGCGCAGGGTGCCGCGCTCCAGGTCGGCCTTCTTGAAGCGGAACCCCAGGTTGTCCAGCGCGCCGAGCACGTGGTCCTGGGCGGGCAGCGGGTTGACGAACAGCGGGTCGAGGTCGCCCTTGTCCAGCGCGCCGGCCAGGGCGAGCTCGGTGGAGACACCGAGCTGCATGCCGCGCAGCGGGTGGCCGCCGATGGCGCTGATCGGGGTCTCCCACGGGACGGGGATCTCGAAGGGGGCCGACTGCGGGGCGCCCGCCGCGAGGTGGAACGGGCCGGTGATCTGCTTGCGCAGGAAACTGTAGGTCGACTTGTGCTCGTTGTCGCCGCTCTCGACCTCGACCACCGCGGTGAAGTCGATGAAGATGCCCTCGACCTTGTAGTCGGAGCCGCCGCCGCGGAAGTTGACCTGCCCGCGCAGGACCTCGCCGGGGCGGACGTTGGAGTTTTGCAGGATCGTGTCGACCTCGACACCCGCGCCGAACGCGGCCATCAGCTTACGGAACACCATTGGGGGACTCCCGGGATAGAAGGTTTCAGTTGGGTTCAACGGCTCGCTTGACCTGGCCGTTCCCGCTGCCGAGCTGCGGCAGGATCTGGGCCAGGAGCATGGTGGACAGCACGGAGGACTCGCCGGACGCGCCGTCGGTGCGCACGACGACCGGGCGCGGGGCGTTCTCGGCCAGCTTGGCGCCCACGTCCAGGCGGCGGCGGGCCAGCTCGTACTGGAGCACCGCCCGGTTGTCGCGGTAGGCGTCGGCCAGCCGGCGCAGCCCCTTGGCCTCGTTCTCCGCGGAGGTGAGCTGGGCCCGGCCCTTGGCCTCGATCTCCCAGCGCACCCGCTGGGCCTCGGTCTCGTGCTCCTCCAGCATGCGGGCGACGTCCTTGCGCGCGGTGTTGGCGGCGGCCCGGACCTCGACGATGCGGGCGTCCCGCGTCTTCTTGGAGCGCTCGATCTCCATCAGCAGGGTGTCGATGCGCCGCTTGCGGGTGAGCTCCCACTCCCGCTCGAAGGCCGACAGCTCCTTGGCGACCTTCTCGCGGGTGGCCAGGTGCTGCTGGTACTGGTCGGGCAGCTGCACGTCGGGGATGTTGGCGCCGGTGATCCGCACGCCGTAGCGGCCGAGCTGGCGGGTCAGGAGCTCCTGCATGTCGCCGACGTCGGACCCGCGCAGGTCGTAGGCCCGCTCGGTGTGCACGAGGCGGCTGCGCTGGCGGATGGCGTCCTGTACGGCGCTGCTGAGCACGAGGTCGAAGTTGCCGGCGCCGATCGTCCGGACGAAGGCCACCGGGTCGATGATGCGGAACTTCAGGAAGAACTCGATCGACTTCAGCGGCACGTTCTCCGCGGTCGGGCAGGCCACGATCGGAGCGGAGTAGGGGATCTCGGTGGAGGTGTCCACCACCGCGTCCACCCGGTCCCACGGCAGCCACAGGTAGTGGCGGCCCGGGGGCAGGGTGCCCACGATCGCGCCCCACCGGCTGCGCACGCCGGTGGTGCCCTCCTCGATCTCGATGATCGCCCGGCGCCACAGCCAGACCAGTGCCACGATCAGGGACAGCACCGCGCCGAGCGCGGCCAGCGCGGCGAACACCCCGCCGGACAGCAGGGCCGTACCGGCGAGGTAGAGGGCCAGGAAGATCAGAGTCAGCCAGGCGAAGCCCCGGCGGTCCTTGGGGATGACCACCGGGACGAGCTGGCCGGACTCGCCGCCGCGCAGCAGCTGGCGGATCTCCGACCAGGAGGCCAGGGATTCCTTGATCTTGGAGAACTCTCTGCTCATCTCAGGCCTCTTCCTGTGCGGCGGGCGCCGCGGTCTCCCGTACGGCGGGCGCCGCAGTTTCCCGTACGGCGGGCGCCGCGGTCTCCGCGACCGGGTTGAGCAGGGTGGTGATCTCCGCCTCGCGGCCCTCGACCCGCCTGCCGATCTCGGTGATCCGTTCCCTGATCGCCGTCATGTCCGCCGCGGAGAACAGCTGCGCCTCCCGGCTGCCGACCAGTTGCCTGGCCAGGGAGAGCAGGTCGATGTCGGTCGTCTCGCCGACCTGCACCACGCGGGGCAGGTGGGAGGCCACGGACTCCAGCTTGTCGAGCAGGTCCTGCTGGAACCGGTACTCCAGGATCTCCGGCGCCTCGGCCGCGCTCAGCGCGCGGATGTCCAGCGCCTGCGCCTCCAGCAGCGCGGCGTTGGCCTTGGCGGTGGACTCCGCCTCCACCAGCCGCTGGCCCGCCTGCGCCTTCGCCTGGTGGGACGCGCGCTCCAGCGCGGTGTCCATCCGGGCCTGGTAGCCGGCGATCTCGGCGTGGATGGCCGAGAGCTGCTCCTGCAGCCCGGCGAGCTCCTTGATCAGGTCGCCCTCGTTCTGCTCCTTGCGCAGCTGGAGCTCGTACTCGTAGGTGTACGCCTCCTTGGCGACCCTGATCATCTCCGGGGCGGCCAGGTCCATCCGGTATTCCTGGCTGGACGGCTCGGCGTGGGTGATGTTCACGTCGGTGAGCCGTACGGCGGGCAGGAACTGCTGGTTGAGGTTGTCCAGCATGCCCAGGGTGCTCTCCCCGACCAGATCGTAGATGTCCTCGGCGCGCTGGGCGTAGATGAGGGAGCGGGTGACCTCGCTGATGGCGTTCTGCAGCTTGGCCTGGAAGCCGCTGACCGAGCCGAGGACGAAGATGAACTCGGCCGGATCCTCGATCCGGAACTGCAGGAACAGGTCCACGCTGGCCTTGACGCCCTGCTGGGTCGGCGCCTCGCGGATGGGGGCGTTGAAGGGGTATTCGCGGGTGGTGTTGACGATGTAGCTGACCCGCTTCCACGGGTTGAGCAGCGTCACCCTGCCGGGCTCGGCGATCTGCACGAGCTTGCCGAACTTGGTGATCAGAGCCTTGCAGCCCTCGGGCACCATCACCACGCTCCGCCGCCACCACAGGAACGCGGCGGCCAGCACCAGCACGGCCCAGTAGTGCGGGCCGAACAGCACCCGCGCGCCCTCGGGGAGACCGGTGGCGACCAGGCCGACCAGGCCGAGCACCGCCAGCACGATCAGGGGGACGACCACCCGGGCGGTGGTGCTCTTGGGGATCACCACCGGCGAGATCACGTGGACCGCCTGGCCGTCCGGGCCGTTGCCGGTGAAGCTGCGGTTGACGATCTCGCCGGCCTCGTTCAGCGACGCGCCACGGGCCTCGATGACCGTGCCCAGGGACGCGCCCTGGTCGCGGGCGGCCAGGAAGTCGGAGGGGTTGAGCGCGAATCCCTTCTCACTGCCCGCCTGGCCCGCGAGCTGCCCCATCGCCTGGTTGGCCAGCTGGCCCACCACCTGCCGCGGGTCGCCTCCCTGCCCTATCGCCTGCGCAGCGGCCATCGCCGACTGCATGGCCTCTCTTGGCCGGGACATCAAACCTCCGAGGTAGATATGTGTGGAGAGCCCGATATATCACGCTTGGTAGGCGGGCGCACCCGGGAAAGTAAAGAGCATCCGGCTTGCGATCCGCTTGCCGCTCGATTGAGACGGCCGTCCGTGACGCGGCCGGCGGAGGAATGTCGGTGGCTCCGCCTACAGTGGGTGGAGTGAGGCCGGTAACTGATTTGCAGCGCAAGGTGGCGCCCTTCGAGGTCGTCACCGACATGACCCCTTCGGGCGACCAGCCCACCGCGATCGCCGAGCTCGAACGGCGCGTCAAGGCGGGTGACAAGGACAACGTCCTGCTGGGTGCCACGGGCACGGGCAAGACCGCCACGGTCGCCTGGCTGATCGAGCGGCTGCAGCGGCCGACCCTGGTCATCCAGCCCAACAAGACGCTCGCCGCGCAGTTCGCCAACGAGCTGCGCGAGATGATGCCCAACAACGCGATCGAATACTTCGTCTCCTACTACGACTACTACCAGCCCGAGGCTTACGTCCCGCAGAGCGACACCTACATCGAGAAGGACTCCTCGATCAACGACGAGGTCGAGCGGCTGCGCCACTCGGCGACCAACTCGCTGCTGACCCGCCGCGACACGATCGTGGTGGCGTCGGTGTCGTGCATCTACGGCCTGGGCACCCCGCAGGAGTACGTCGACCGCATGACCTCGCTCAAGGTCGGGCAGGAGATCGAGCGCGACAGCCTGCTGCGCCGCCTGGTCGACATGCAGTACACCCGTAACGACCTGGCCTTCACCCGGGGCACCTTCCGGGTGCGCGGCGACACGATCGAGATCATCCCGAAGTACGAGGAGCTCGCGGTCCGCATCGAGATGTTCGGCGACGAGATCGAGAAGCTCTCCACCATGCACCCGCTGACCGGCGAGGTGATCACGGAGGACGAGGAGCTCTACATCTTCCCCGCCTCCCACTACGTCGCGGGCACCGAGCGGATGGAGAAGGCCGTCCGGGGCATCGAGGCCGAGCTGGCCCAGACCCTGGAGACGATGGAGCGGCAGGGCAAGCTCCTGGAGGCCCAGCGGCTGCGCATGCGCACCACCTACGACCTGGAGATGATGCGCCAGATCGGCACCTGCTCCGGCATCGAGAACTACTCCCGCCACATGGACGGCCGCGCCCCGGGCAGCGCCCCCAACACGCTGCTCGACTACTTTCCCGAGGACTTCCTGCTCGTCCTGGACGAGTCGCACCAGACCGTGCCGCAGATCGGCGCGATGTACGAAGGCGACGCCTCCCGCAAGCGCACGCTCGTCGAGCACGGCTTCCGCCTGCCGTCGGCGATGGACAACCGCCCGCTCAAGTGGGAGGAGTTCCTGGAGCGGATCGACCAGACCGTCTACCTGTCGGCCACCCCAGGCACCTACGAGCTGGGCCGCTCCAAGGGCGACGTGGTGGAGCAGGTCATCCGGCCGACCGGCCTGGTCGACCCCGAGGTGATCGTCAAGCCCACGAAGTCCCAGATCGACGACCTGGTCCACGAGATCAGGACCCGGACCGAGAAGGACGAGCGGGTCCTGGTCACCACGCTGACCAAGAAGATGTCCGAGGACCTCACCGACTACCTCCTGGAGCTCGGCATCCGGGTCCGCTACCTGCACAGCGAGGTCGACACCCTGCGCCGCATCGAGCTCCTCCGGGAGCTGCGGATGGGCGAGTTCGACGTCCTGGTCGGCATCAACCTGCTCCGTGAGGGCCTGGACCTGCCCGAGGTGTCGCTGGTGGCCATCCTCGACGCCGACAAGGAGGGCTTCCTCCGCTCGGAGACCTCGCTGATCCAGACCATCGGCCGCGCGGCCCGTAACGTCTCCGGTCAGGTGCACATGTACGCCGACCGGATCACCCCCTCCATGGAGCGGGCGATCGAGGAGACCAACCGGCGCCGGGCCAAGCAGACGGCCTACAACGAGGCGAACGGCATCGACCCGCAGCCGCTCCGCAAGAAGATCGCCGACATCCTCGACTCGCTCAACCGCGAGGACGCCGACACCGCGCAGCTCCTCGGCGGCAGCGGCCGCCAGCAGTCGCGCGGCAAGGCCCCGGTCCCCGGCTTCGTGGTCAAGCAGGTCGGCCAGCACGCCAAGGCGATCGCGGGGGAGATGCCCCGCGCCCAGCTGGAGGCGCTGGTCGAATCGCTCACCGACCAGATGCACCAGGCCGCCACGGATCTCCAGTTCGAGGTCGCGGCCCGGCTCCGCGACGAGATCAAGGAGCTCAAGCGGGAGGTCCGAGACATGCGGGAGGCAGGAGTCTCCTGAACCGGGTCTCCTGGGCGGCGGGCTTCTGACCAGCGGGCTCCTGAGCCGAGGTCTTCTGGGCGGCGGGCTTCTGACCAGAAGGTTTCTGAGTAGGAGTTTCCTGGGCCGGGGTCTTCTGACCAGCGTGCACCTGAGCAGGAGTTGCTTGGGCGGCGGGCCCCTGAGCAGGAGCTTCCCGAGTCGGGGTCTTCTGGGCAGCAGGCTTCTGACCAGAAGGCTTCTGAGCAGGAGTTGCCTGGACAGAGGTCTTCTGATCAGGAGTTTTCTGAAGCCGGGGTCTCCTCCCCGGGCAGCCGGGCCGGAGTCTCCTGCCCGGTTGGCCGGCTGCCCGGGGACCGCCTCCCCGGGCGACCGCCCCCGCTCCTTCGGTCAGCCGACGCCTGCCTCGGCCCGCAGCAGCCCGGCCAGCGACGCGCCGTCGGCCGCGGCCAGCCCGCGCGCGGTGAACCAGGTGGCGACGTTGCGGGCGTCGCGGTCGAGGAACTCCGGGCCGGTGGGGTGGGCCACCACGTCCACGATCTGCGGCAGGTCGATGATGATGAGCCGTCCCTCGTGGACGAGGATGTTGTAGGGCGACAGGTCCCCGTGGGCGAGCCCCTCACGTGCCAGGATCACCATGGCGTCCACGAGCTGCTCCCACAGCTCCGCCAGCCCCTCGGAGACGGCCGCCAGGCGAGGCGCGGCGAAGCCGTCGGGGCTGCCGACGAACTCCTCCAGGACCTCGGTGCCGACGATCTGCACCGGGTACGGCACGGGCACCCCCAGCCGCCAGAGGCGGCACAGCGCCGCGAACTCGGCGTTCGCCCACTGCCCGGCGATCATCTCCTTGCCGAACCGGGACCGGCTCGACATCGCCCGGCTGATCCGGCTGTCACGGACCCCGCGACCCTCCAGATAGCCGGCGTCACGGTGGAAGAGGCGGTGCTCGGCCGAGCGGTAGCGCTTGGCGGCCAGCAGGCAGACCCGGTCGGTGTCCGGGACGCCTCGCGAGATGAGGTGGACGTCGGCTTCCTTGCCGGTCTTCAGGATGCCGAGCTCGGTGTCGACGGCGGCCAGCTCGGTGACGAGCCAGCCGGGATGCGGCTGGGGGCCGCGCTCGGTGGGAGTGCTCAGATCCCAGGTGGACCACCGGTCACCCGACGGCGGGCCGTCGAGGTCCTCGGGCGCGGTGGTGTCGAGCCATTCGATGTCGTCGTCGTCCAGACGGTTCTTGCCGCGACGACGGTGTTCTGAACGCTTGGGCACGGGCGGGTTCTCCAGGAAGGAAGCTCCACCGGCGCCGTGGTCAGATCGGCGGGCGGCCGGTGGGAGGGGCAGAGACGCGAGAAGGACATGCGAGAGCCGTCACGGGTCACCCTCCCTTCCCCTGCGGGCGCGTTCGGCGCCCCCGGAATCCCTGCCGTCGGGCGCGTCCAGTGCGCCCGGCGATCAGCGGGCACGATTTTGCCAGTCGCCCGGAAGATCGGCAACCGGATTTATCCCCTCGCGCGCCGCCGCCGGGCCGCACACCGCCGCGGCCCGCGACGGTATACCGGGAGGCGACGGTATGCCGGGAGGCGACGGTATGCCGGGAGACGGCATGCCGGAAGTACGGCGGAGCGGCGGAGTGCGCCCTCTGCCGCGGCCTGGTCGACGGCTTGGCCGAGGACGGCCGGCGGCGGTTCCTGCGGCGCGGCTTCGGTACGGCCCCGTTCTCGGCCGAGGAGAAGTGGACGCTTGCCGCGATGCTTCGCAGCCGAGGTGGTCGCCGATGAGCCGCAGCGGCACGACCGGCGCGTCCGGCGGTGCGCTGGACAGGCTGACCTGCGTCCGGCGGTGCGCTGGACAGGCTGACCTGCGTCCGGCGGTGCGCTGGACAGGCTGACCTGCGCCGGGACGGGCTCCGGCCCGGAGGCCGGAACGGGAGGTCCGGCGCTTCAGCGCGGGTCGTCGGGGCGGGCGCGGTCGACCATCGTGCGGTTGTAGAGATCGTCGATCTGGTCCAGGGGGTCGGGGGCGCGGCGGCGTGCCTCGATCTCCAGGTCGGTGCGGCTCTGGATCTCGTCGATGCCGCCGGAGGCGTGCGCCATCTGGTCGTTGAGCAGGTCGGCGCGGATCCGGGCGCAGGCCGTGGTCAGCTTGGCGTGGTGCTCGCGAAGCCTGCCGAGCGCGGTGTGGTCGACATAGGCGGACACGCGGCGCTCCTGGGCGTAGACGCCGAGCTGGGCGTCGAGCTGGTCGGCGTGCGCGCCGATCTCGGCCACGAGCTGCGGCAGGTCGCCGAGCCCCCAGCCGTCGCGGAGGGCGTGCTCCACCGTCTGGCGGGTCAGGGAGACCTCGCGGCGCAGGTCGAGCCGCATCCGCTCGGTCTCGGCCGCGTCGCCGGTGCCCATCGCCGCCACGTGGGAGGCGACACGGGTGCTCACCTTGCGGGCCTTCTTGGTGGCCTTCTTGCCGACCTTGACCAGCAGGTAGATCCCCGCGGCTCCCAGAAGCAGGAAGAACAGGAAGATCACCAGCATGATGGTGATGAAAGTGCCGATCGAAGCCACCTCCCGGCAGGAGAGGAACGGAGTGTTTCGAGCATAGCCCGCGCATCCGGGTGGGCGCGGCCGTCGTTCAGACCGGACTCCGCCGTAACGCGCGCCGCCGCCGTACCTTGCGGATCGCCCACCAGGCGAACAGCGCCAGCACGGCCACCGCCACGATGACCAGGACCGGCAGGAAGATCGCGATCAGGCTCATGCCGAGCGCTCCGGCGTCCTCCACCGTGCTGACCACGGGCGCGCCCACCCCGGCGGTCGAGGCGTTGACCACGGGCCGGGCGGTCGTCTTCATCACGTGCACGGCCAGCGCGATCCCGATGCCCAGCACCCAGCTCAGCCAGGGATTGTGACTCATCCAGGTCGAGCCGTCGAGGCGGGCCGCCGCCTCGGTGGCGCTGAACACCACACCGCCGGAGGCCGGGCGGACCACGGTCTGGATCATGTCATTGACGCTGTCCACCACCGGGACCTTGTCCAGCACGAACTCGGCGAGCAGCAGCACGCCGATGATGCCGAGCACCCAACCGTTGGACAGCCACGCGAACTCCTGTGGCAGCCGCAGCTGATCGGTGAAGTTGGCGACCAGGCCGACCATGAGCAGCGGGATGTAGGCGTTCAGCCCCGCCGCGGTGGAGAGCCCCAGGCCTGTCAGTGCCGCGAGCATCGTGCCTCCGTTGTGTCTCGTCCCCTCCTTCAACGATTCCCGGTCGCCGATGGATCCCACCGGATCGCGGCGATTGCCGGACGCGAGAGGAGCGGGCGCCGGAAACGGGGCGACGGGCACACGACGACGAGGGGCGCGTCCCGTGCGGGACGCGCCCCTCGTGTTCCCCCTGAGGGCTACTCCGAGACGGGGACCCGGAGCACCTCGCCCTTGCCGGGCACCATGGCCTTGTTGGCCACGTAAACGGCACCGTCGGGGCCGACGGCCACGCTGAGCGGGGTGACCAGCGTGCCGGGTTTGAGAAGCTCGGTGCGGGTGCCGTCGGCCTCGATCCGGTAGACGGCGCTCTTGGTCATGCCGTCGGCGGGGATCGGCCCGACCGAGCCGAGGACGATCAGCCGGCCGGCGGCGTCGAAGGTCACGTCGGCCACCGTGGTGAAGCCCTTCGCGGCGGTGGTGACCTTGCCCCGCTCCAGGCGGAGCACCCGGGCGGCGCCTTCCGGGTTCGGGAATCCGCCGTGCTCGGCGACGTAGTAGGCGCCGTCGGGGCCCTGGGCGATGCCCATCGGCACCGACTGCATCGGGATCTTGCTGCCCTTCGGCATCTTGAGCGCCGGCGGGGCGGCCACCGACCGGGCGTGGAAGACCGCCTCGGTGCTGACACCGCCCTTCCTGCTCACCCGCAGCACGGAGTTGCCGCCGGTGTCGGCGACCAGCGCGCCGCCGCCGGGCAGCGGGGCCACCCCGAACGGGTAGGAGTCGACCGAGCTGCCCTTGTCCTTGCCGTCGGGGTTGCGCTTGGTCTCGTGGGCGGCCAGATCGGCGATGGAGATCGTCCTGCCCTTCGCGGAGAGCGTCAGCAGCGTGCCCAGGGTCTTGCCCTTGGGGCCGAGCTTGGCGCGGAAGGCCGTGTCGCCGGAGAAGCCGACCGTCACCAGCAGGTCGCCCTTCCCGGTGAGCGCGACGTCGTGCGGGCCGAGCGCGAACCCGCCGCTGGCCGCCGACGGAAGACCGCCGATGAGCACCGAGGACTTGCCGTCCTTGAGCGTGCTCACCCGGCCGGTCAGGCCGAGGCACATCTTCTCCGCCTTCTCGCCCTCCGGAGCGGGAGGCGTGGCACACCTGACCTTGCCGCCGTGGCCGGACTCGGCGATGTAAAGCGTGCCGTCGGGGCCGAAGAACAGCCCGCGCGGGCTGTCGAGGCCCTTGGCGACGACCTTGGCCGCGTCCTCGGACGCGTGCGCCGTCGCGACCGGCGCGACCGTCACGGCCAGCGCCGCGATTCCCCCCGAAGCCGCCGCGAGCAGCCGGCGACCGACACGAACTCCGCTCAACACGATCCCCTCCGCAACCGCCCCGCCCATCCGTCGGCGGGAGCGAACACGGGAGAAGCTATGAGCGGCGCTAGCCTCCTCACAAGGGAATCCCGCCCCAATCCACCGGCCCGCGAGACGATTTCCGTCCAGCGGGTGAGGGCGCGTCCCTCCTCAGGATGACGAGGGCCGGCTCAGGCGGATCCCGGCGGCGCGGCTGACGGGTCTCAGGGGGCAGGCCTCGCCGCCGACGGATTCCAGGGAGGACGGGCCCCCGGCGGGCGGCCCCTCACCGTCGACGGGGCCCACGGTCCACCGGACTCACGGCCCTTCGCCGTCGCCCCCGCGCCGTCGGCCCTCCGCCGCCGACGGGGCCCGCGGTCCAACGGACTCACGGCCCTTAGTCGTCGGCCCTCTGCCGTCGAAGGGGCCCGCGGTCCACCGGACTCACGGTTCACGGCGATGCCCGCCGCCGGTGACGGCCTCAAGGCGCTCCGCGGCGGTGGCGAACTCCTCGATCATGTCGTGGACGACCCGGCGGGCCGGTCTGACCTGGTTCATCTGGCCCACGACCTGCCCGACGAAGTAGTTGACGAGCTCCCCGGCGCCGGGGTCGCCGCTGTCGGCCGCCCGGCCGATCCGGGCCATCGCCCCCTCGGCCAGCAGCATCTGCAGCGGCATCGGCAGCGGTCCCGGGCTCTCCTGCGAGCCGTCCCACTCCTCGGTCCAGGCGGACTTCAGCTGCCGGGCGGGCTTGCCGGTCCGCGACCGGGACCGGACGGTGTCGGAGGAGGTGGCGGCCAGCATCTTCTGCTTGACCGAGGGCAGGGTCTCGGCCTCCTCCGTGGTCAGCCAGACCGAGCCGCACCACACCCCCTCGGCCCCCAGCGCGAGCGCGGCGGCCATCTGGCGGCCGCAGGCGATGCCGCCCGCCGCCAGCACCGGGACGTCCACGGCGTCCACGACCTGGGGAACCAGCACCATGGTGGAGATCTCGCCGGTGTGCCCGCCCGCCTCCGACCCCTGTGCCACGATCACCTCGGCTCCCGCGGCCACCTGGCGCCGGGCGTGCTCGACGGTTCCGACCAGCGCGGCGACCGGGACCCCGGCCTCCCGGGCCTTGGCCACCATCTCCGGCGGAGGCGGGCCGAGCGCGCTGGCGATGAGGCCGATCGGGTGCTTGAGCGCCACGTCGACGAGGCCGGTCGCGCCCTCGGCGGTCACCCGGCGTCCCATCTCGTCGGCGTAGGCCGACATGGCCCCGGTGAACGGCTCCGGCAGGCTCACCCCGTACTTGCCGAACAGGTGCGTCACGAAGTCGCGGTGCCGTTCGGGGATGACGTCGAGGAGCCGGGCGCTCCGGTCGGCCGCCGACGCGTCGATCCCGCCGGGGACGAGGACGTCCACGCCGTACGGCCGGCCGCCGACCCGCTCGTCGATCCAGTTCAGTTCCGCGTCGAGCTGCCGGGGGGAGTAGGCGACGGCGCCGAGCACGCCCATCCCGCCCGCGTTGGTCACCGCGGCGACCACGTCGCGGCAGTGGCTGAAGGCGAAGAGGGGGAACTCGACGCCGAATCTCTCACAGATCGCGGTGCGCATGCCGCGACCGTAAATCCCAGAACCTTGTTCGGTCCAGGGGGCGGGGGAACTTCAGGCGCCGCCGGCCGGCCCGGTCCCGGCGGCCCCGGCGGGGGCGACACGCTGAACGGATCCGACGGTCCCGGAAGGCGGGGGGTGCTCGGCGGCGCTCAGGAATCCGGCGTGCTCCACGGCCCCCGTGGTTCCGGCGAGCCCGTCGGCTTCGACGGCTTCGACGGCCTCGCCGGGATCCGCGATCCCGGCGGTGCCGGGATCGACGCGGGTGCCGTTGAGGTGGGGCGGCAGCCACCCGTCTCCGGGCACGTAGCGGCGGACGACCTTGGCCGGCACGCCGGCGATCACGCTGTGGTCGGGGAACTCGCCGCGCACCACGGCTCCGCCCGCGACCACGCACTGCCTGCCGATCCGGGTGCCCGGCAGGATGATCGAGCCGGTGCCCAGCCAGGAGCCCGAGCCGATGACCACGGGGTTGTTGCGCGGCCACTGGCGGCCGATCGGCGTCTCCGGGTCGTCGTAGACGTGGTTCTGGTCGGTGATGTAGACGTACGGGCCGGTGAACACGTGGTCGCCGATGTCGATCGACTGGTGGCCGACGATGTGGCTGCCCCGGCCGATCGAGCAGCTCCCGCCGATCCGCACGATCGAGTCCGGGCCCAGGTCCACCCCCGGGCCCATGCCCGCGGAGATGGAGACGCGCTCGCCGACCAGGGTGTGCTCGCCTATCTCGATCCAGGCCTCGCCGAAGATCGCGCCGACGGGGAACGACAGGCAGGCGCCGTCACCGAGGCGGCGGAAGCGGTAACCGGCGGGATTGGCCGGGCTCACCGTGCCGGCCGCCCGGATCGCGGCCCAGCCGCGGTGAATGAGGCTGCCGGCGGCACGCCGTACCACGCCACGAATCGACATAACGGCCTAAGTTACCGCTTGGTCATTTTCCAATGGAATGCGGGGCGGGAGACGTCCGGACAGTTCGCGGGAACGGTTTGATATCCTGAGAGTCCGTGGACAGGTGGGCCGCTATCAGGGTGTGCCGACTGATCTATGACGACCACGGGAGACTTCTTGCGCAGCGCCGCACACACCAAGCATCTGTTCGTCACCGGCGGCGTCGCCTCCAGTCTCGGTAAGGGACTGACGGCGTCGAGCCTCGGACGCCTCCTCAAACTGCGTGGTCTGCGGGTCACCATGCAGAAGCTCGACCCCTACCTCAACGTCGACCCCGGGACGATGAACCCGTTCCAGCACGGTGAGGTGTTCGTCACCGACGACGGAGCGGAGACCGACCTCGACGTCGGCCACTACGAGCGTTTCCTCGACACCGAGCTGCACGGCTCGGCGAACGTGACCACCGGCCAGGTCTACTCCAACGTCATCGCCAAGGAGCGCCGCGGCGAGTATCTCGGTGACACCGTTCAGGTCATCCCGCACATCACCAACGAGATCAAGGACCGCATCCGGTCCATGGCCGGTCCCGACGTGGACGTGGTCATCACCGAGGTCGGCGGCACCGTCGGCGACATCGAGTCGCTGCCCTTCCTGGAGGCCGTCCGCCAGGTCCGTCACGAGGTCGGCCGCGACAACGTGTTCTTCCTGCACGTCTCGCTGCTGCCGTACATCGGGCCGAGCGGCGAGCTGAAGACCAAGCCGACCCAGCACTCGGTCGCCGCGCTGCGCAGCATCGGCATCCAGCCCGACGCGATCGTCCTGCGCTCCGACCGCCCGGTCAGCACCTCGATCAAGCGCAAGATCAGCCTCATGTGCGACGTCGACGAGGACGCCGTGGTCTCCGCCGTGGACGCGGCGAGCATCTACGACATCCCCAAGGTGCTGCACTCCGAGGGACTGGACGCCTACGTCGTCCGCCGCCTCGGTCTGCCCTTCCGCGACGTCGTCTGGCAGGAGTGGGAGCAGCTCCTGCGCCGGGTGCACCACCCGGCCAAGGAGGTCACGATCGCGCTGGTCGGCAAATACATCGACCTTCCCGACGCCTACCTGTCGGTCACCGAGGCACTGCGCGCGGGCGGCTTCGCCAACGACGCCCGCGTCAACATCCGCTGGGTGAAGAGCGACGACTGCGAGACCCCCGAGGGCGCCGCCCGCGAGCTGGACGGCGTGGACGGCGTGCTCGTCCCCGGCGGCTTCGGCGTGCGCGGCATCGAGGGCAAGCTCGGCGCGATCCGGCACGTCCGGGAGAACAAGATCCCGCTGCTCGGCATCTGCCTGGGCATGCAGTGCATGGTCATCGAGGCCGCCCGCAACCTCGCGAACATCGAGGACGCGGGCAGCACAGAGTTCGACCCCGAGACCACCCACCCGGTCATCTCCACCATGGCCGACCAGGAGGACGTCGTCTCCGGCGAGCGCGACATGGGCGGCACCATGCGGCTGGGCCTCTACCCCGCCAAGCTCGCCGAGGGCTCCCTCGCGCGCCAGCTGTACGGCATGGCGAAGGTGGACGAGCGCCACCGTCACCGCTACGAGGTCAACAACTCCTACCGCGCCGAGCTGGAGAAGGTCGGCATGGTCTTCTCCGGCCTGTCGCCCGACGGCCGCCTGGTGGAGTACGCCGAGCTGCCCGCCGACGTCCACCCCTTCTTCGTCGGCACCCAGGCGCACCCGGAGTTCCGCTCCCGGCCGACCCGCTCGCACCCCCTGTTCAAGGGGCTGGTCGGCGCCGCCCTGACCTATGCCGACGTCCGCGGCAGCTCGGCCAAGGCCGGGCGGGGCAAGTGAGCGTCTCCGGGCTCGACGTCCAGGACGTCCCGGAGGAGTGGAAGGTCGTCTCCTCCACCGAGCACTTCAGGGGACGCGTCATCGCCGGGGTGACCGACGCGGTCCTCATGCAGGGCGAGGAGGTCGTCAACCGCGACTACGTGCTCCATCCAGGATCGGTGGCCGTGGTCGCGCTCGACGGCCAGGACCGGGTGCTGATGATCCGCCAGTACCGCCACCCGGTCCGGCGCCTGCTCTGGGAGCTGCCGGCGGGCCTGCGTGACGTGGAGGGCGAGCCGCTGCACGTCGGAGCGGCCCGCGAGCTCGCCGAGGAGGCGGGCTACCGGGCACGGACCTGGCACACCCTGGTCGACGCCTTCACCTCTCCGGGGATGACCGACGAGCGGACCCGCATCTTCCTCGCCAGGGACCTCAGTCCCATCCCCGAGGGGGAGCTCGACTTCGTTCACCGGCACGAGGAGGTCGACATGCCGGTGGTCTGGATTCCCCTGTCCGACGCGGTTCGGCGTGCCCTGGCGGGAATGATCCACAATTCCCAAGCCGTGGCCGGTATTCTCGCCGCATACGCCGCTTCGGCGGATGCTTTCGCCTCACTGCGGCCCGCCGACGCGCCGGAGGCATGACAGGAGGACACCCTGAGCGAGACGGAGGCCGTCCTCTCCAGCTACCTCGCCCATCTGGCGCTGGAGCGGGGCCTGGCTGCCAACACACTGGCCTCCTACCGCCGTGACCTCCTGCGGTATGTGGAGCATCTGAAGAGCCGTGGACGCGTCACCTTCGGAGAGATCGCCGAGGGTGACGTCACGGCCTTCCTGGCCGCGCTCAGAGCGGGCGACGAGGAGCACCAGGCCCTCGTCGCCAGCTCGGCGGCGCGCGCCGTCTCCGCGGTGCGCGGCCTGCACCGCTTCGCGCTGCGGGAGGGTGTCTCCGACCACGACCCGGCCCACGGGGTACGGCCGCCGAGGCAGCTCAGGCGGCTGCCCAAGGCGATCAGCGTGAACGACGTGGAGCGGCTCATCGCCGCCTCCGGCCCCGAGGGCGCACCGCTGACGATGCGCAACCGGGCGCTGCTGGAGTTGCTGTACGGCACGGGCGCGCGCATCTCCGAGGCCGTGGGCCTCGCGGTGGACGACGTCGACCTGGGTTCCGACACCCAGCAGGTGCGGCTGCGCGGCAAGGGCGGGCGCACCCGCCTGGTGCCCCTGGGCCGTTTCGCCAGGGAGGCGCTGGGCGCCTACCTCGCCCGGGCGCGTCCGGGCATCGCCGCCCACGGAAGGGGCACCTCGGGGCTGTTCCTCAACGCCAGGGGCGGCCGGCTCACCCGCCAGGGCGCGTGGGAGGTCCTCCAGGCGGCCGCCGAGCGCGGGGGGCTGGCGGGAATCTCCCCCCATATCTTGCGACATTCGTTCGCAACGCACCTCCTAGACGGGGGTGTGGACGTTAGGGTGGTTCAGGAATTACTCGGCCACGCCTCGGTGACCACCACGCAGGTGTACACCCTGGTCACGGTCGACAAGCTCCGCGAGGCCTATGCCGCGGCGCACCCGCGCGCGCGGCATTGACCTTGGTTATGTCCGGGCGTGCCGCCTTGCCGCATACGTGTTGACGCCATAGTGTCCGTCCGGACGGTCCGGTTCGAGGCCGTCAGGGAGGTTCGACTGGTGACTGTGACCACCGACGGTTCTGTCCGGGGAACGACCCCCGGAAACCCCGAGAATCCCTGGGGGGACACCAAGACCGCCGGGACCCCTCACACTGGGGGAGTCCTCGGCCCGACCGGGCGACCCCGTCCGGTCTTTCCCGACCCGCCCCCCCGTACGGTGCACGGGCCGGCGCGGGTCGTGGCCATGGTCAACCAGAAGGGCGGCGTCGGCAAGACGACCACCACCATCAACCTGGGCGCGGCGCTGGCCGAGGCCGGGCTCAAGGTGCTGCTGGTCGACTTCGACCCGCAGGGCGCCCTCTCCGTCGGCCTCGGGATCAACCCCCACCAGCTCGACCTGACGGTCTACAACCTCCTGATGGAGCGGCAGATCACCGCCAGGGACGTGCTGATGGAGACCGGTGTCGAGGGCATGGACCTGTTGCCCAGCAACATCGACCTGTCCGCGGCCGAAGTCCAGCTCGTCACGGAGGTCGCCCGCGAGCAGGTGCTCGGCCGGGTGATCAAGCCCCTCCTGCCCGAGTACGACGTGTGCCTGATCGACTGCCAGCCCTCCCTGGGCCTGCTCACGATCAACGCGCTGGCCTGCGCGCACGGCGTCATGGTGCCGCTGGAGTGCGAGTTCTTCGCGCTGCGCGGGGTCGCGCTGCTCATGGACACCATCATCAAGGTCCAGCAGCGCATCAACGAGGACCTGGTCATCGAGGGCCTGCTCGCCACCATGTACGACGCGCGGACCCTGCACGGCCGCGAGGTGCTGGCCCGGGTGGTCGAGGCGTTCGACGACAAGGTCTACCACACGGTGATCAACCGGACGGTCCGCTTCCCCGACGCCACCGTGGCCGGTGAGCCCATCACCAGCTTCGACTCCTCCTCGCTCGGCGCCAGCGCCTACCGCGAGCTGGCCCGCGAAGTCCTCACCAGATGGGCCGCGCTGGAGCAGTGACCGCGGTCCCGGGTGCGGGACAATGGTGGGATGACCGAGCAGCCGAAGACGGCCGACGGCACCCTGGGGGTGCAGGCGCCCGACGACACCTTCAGGGTGCACCTGGAGGTCTTCGAGGGCCCCTTCGACCTGCTGCTCGGTCTGATCTCCAAGCACAAGCTCGACATCACCGAGGTCTCGCTCAGCCAGGTCACCGACGAGTTCATCTCCTACATCCGGGCCCGGGGCCCGGAATGGGACCTGGAGCAGACGAGCCACTTCCTGCTCGTCGCGGCGACCCTGCTCGACCTCAAGGCGGCCAGGCTGCTGCCCTCGGGCGAGGTCGACGACGAGGAGGACCTCGCCCTCCTGGAGGCGCGCGACCTGCTGTTCGCCCGCCTCCTGCAGTACCGGGCCTACAAGGAGGTCGTGAAGGTCTTCTCCGGCCGGATGGCCGAAGAGGCCCTGCGCTTCCCCCGGACCGTGCCGATGGAGGCCCAGTTCGCCAACCTCCTGCCCGAGCTGATCCTCGGCATCGGCCCCGACCGCCTCGCCCAGCTCGCCCAGCGGGCCTTCGCGCCCAAGGTCCCTCCGTCGGTCTCCGTCGCCCACATCTACCAACCACTCGCCAATGTGCGGGATCAGGCGGTTATCCTTGTCGAGCGGCTGCGGCGGGTGCGCCGGGCGACCTTCCGGGCCCTCACCTCCGACTGCGCCGGCACCTTCGAGGTCGTCGCGCGTTTCCTGGCCGTCCTGGAGCTCTACCGGGAGGCGGCCGTCTCCTTCGACCAGGTGGAGCCCCTCGGGGAACTGCACGTGACCTGGACCGGCAGCGACGACGGAGACGTCGCCGTGGCGGACGACTACGACGAGAGCATCAAGAGAGAGCCCGCCCATGACTGACGTGGTGCCCGAGCCGGACCTGTACGCCGGGTTGGAGGCCATCCTGCTCGTGGTCGACGAGCCGGTCGCCGAGATGACCCTCGCTCAGATCCTGGAACGGCCCACCGACGAGGTCGCCGCCGCACTCCGTAAGCTGTCGGCGGAATACACGGAGGCCGGCCGGGGTTTCGACCTTAGAGAGGTCGCGGGCGGCTGGCGGTTCTACACGCGGGCCGAGTGCGCGGCCCTCGTGGAGCGGTTCGTCCGCGACGGCCAGCAGACGCGGCTCACCCAGGCCGCGCTGGAGACCCTGGCCGTGGTCGCCTACCGGCAACCGGTCAGCCGGGCCCGGGTGGCGGCCATCCGAGGCGTCAACAGCGACGGTGTCATGCGCACGCTGGTGACGCGGGGGCTGGTCGAGGAGGCCGGCACCGAACCGGAGAGCCAAGCCTTGCTCTACCGGACAAGTTCGTATTTTCTCGAGCGGATGGGCCTGAGGGATCTCGACGAGCTCCCCGAGCTGGCACCGTTCCTGCCCGATGACGTGGAAACCCTAGAGGAGCACAAGTAGTGAACAGCAGGCGTAGTACCCCGTCCGGTGATGGACGCGGTCGAGGCCGTAGCGGAGCCCCGCGCGGTGGCAGCCCCCGTGGGGGCGACAACTCCCGAGGCGGCTCCCGGTCCGGCGGATCCCGTGGTGGATCGCAGGGCGGGTTCCGCTCCGACGCCCCGCGCCGTGACGACCGCGGCGGGTTCCGCGCCGAGCGCGACGGTTCCCGCAGCCGGTTCGGCAGGCCCGCCGAGGGCGGTCCCCGCTCCGACGCCCCGCGCCGTGACGACCGTGGTGGTTCGCAGGGCGGGTTCCGCTCCGACGCTCCGCGCCGTGATGACCGTGGCGGGTTCCGTTCCGACGGCCCGCGCCGTGACGACCGCGGCGGTTCGCAGGGCGGCTTCCGCTCTGACGCTCCGCGCCGTGATGACCGTGGCGGGTTCCGTTCCGACGGCCCGCGCCGTGACGACCGCGGCGGTTCGCAGGGCGGCTTCCGTTCTGACGCTCCGCGCCGTGACGACCGTGGTTCGCAGGGCGGCTTCCGCTCCGACGGTCCCCGCCGTGATGACCGCGGTGGTTCGCGTGGTGGTTCGCAGGGCAGGTTCCGTTCTGACGCTCCGCGCCGTGACGACCGTGGTTCGCAGGGCGGGTTCCGCTCCGACGGTCCCCGCCGTGACGACCGCGGCGGGTTCCGCGCCGAGCGCGACGGTTCCCGCAGCCGGTTCGGCAGGCCCGCCGAGGGCGGTCCCCGCTCCGACGCCCCGCGCCGTGACGACCGTGGTGGTTCGCAGGGCGGGTTCCGCTCTGACGCTCCGCGCCGTGACGACCGTGGCGGGTTCCGTTCCGACGGCCCGCGCCGTGACGACCGCGGCGGTTCGCGTGGCAGGTTCGGTGCCGACCGTGGCCGCGGGGAGGCGCCCGGCGCCGGTTCCCGCAGCCGGTTCGGCAGGGCCGGCCGAGGGGACGAGGTCCAGACGATCGGTGGCAAGCGCGCCGACTCCTACGGCGAGCGCCGTACCGTCGCCGACCGCGGCCCCGCGAAGGCCGAGCGCAGGCCCGGAGCGATCGACAACGACCGGTTCAAGACCGCCCGCCAGCCCAAGCGCGACTCGGACTTCTACGACCGCGACTACGTCGACGAGCGCGACACCACCGAGGTCCCGGACGGCGTCCGGCTGCAGAAGGTCCTCGCCCAGGCGGGCGTGGCCAGCCGCCGGGCCTGCGAGGACATGATCGGCGACGGCCGGGTGACGGTCGACGGCCAGGTGGTCCGCCGCTTCGGTGCCCGGGTCGACCCGGCCAAGCAGGTCATCCACGTGGACGGCAAGCGCCTGCCGACGATGCCCGACCTGGTCTACCTCGCCATCAACAAGCCGATCGGCGTCGTCAGCACCATGTCCGACCCCGACGGCCGCCCCTCGCTGGCCGACTTCGTGGCCGACCGCACCGAGCGGCTGTTCCACGTGGGCCGCCTGGACACCGAGACCGAAGGCCTCATCCTGCTCACCAACGACGGCGAGCTGGCCAACCGGCTCACCCACCCGAGCTACGGCGTGCAGAAGAAGTACTGGGCGAAGGTCCCCGGCAGGATCGAGCGTGACCTGGGCCGCCGCCTGAAGAAGGGCATCGAGCTGGAGGACGGCATCGCCAAGGCCGACTCCTTCACCCTGGTGCAGGAGCATGGGCAGCAGGCCCTGGTGGAGGTCGTCCTGCACGAGGGCCGCAAGCACATCGTCCGCCGCATGCTGGAGGAGGTCGGGCACCCGGTCATCGACCTGGCCCGCATCGAGTTCGGCCCGGTGAAGCTCGGCCGTCTCAAGCCGGGCACGGTGCGCGCGCTGACCGTCAAGGAAGTCGGCGAGCTCTACGCCGCCGTCGGCCTGTAACCTTCCGTAATACGCACGTTTAGGACACGCCGGACCGCCTGCGGGGTGGTCCGGCGTGAACGGTATGGAGGAGCGACGATGGTGCGGGCGATCCGGGGCGCGATCCAGGTCGATGGCAACGACCGGGAGGCCATCCTGTCCGGGGTGACCGAGCTTGTCACCGAGGTGATGGGGCGCAACAGGCTCACCACCGACGACGTGATCAGCGTGATCTTCACGGCCACGCCCGACCTGACCGCGGAGTTCCCCGCCCTGGCCGCGCGCAAGCTCGGCTTCCACGACGTCCCGCTGATCTGCGCGTCCGAGATCGACGTCCCGGGCGCGCTGCCCCATGTCGTCCGGCTGATGGCCCACGTGGAGACCGACCGGCCCCGCCAGGACATCCAGCACGTCTACCTGCGCGGCGCGGTGGCCCTGCGCGTGGACATCGCCCAGTGATCCCGTCATGCGGCACCACATCCGAGAAGTCCGGGGAGCACGCGTGAGCGGTCTCGAGAGCGTCCTCGTCGTCGGCACGGGCCTGATCGGCACCTCGGTCGCCCTGGCCCTGCGGGAGCAGGGCGTCACCGTCTACCTGGCCGACCGCGACGCGGGAGCCGTACGGCTGGCGCGGGAACTGGGCGCGGGCACCGAGTGGAATGCCGGGCGGACCGTGGACCTCGCGGTCATCGCGGTCCCCCCGCAGGGGGTCGCCGCGCAGCTCGCCGACCTCCAGCGGGCCGGGGCCGCCCGGTTCTACACCGACGTGGCCAGCGTCAAGGCGCTGCCGCTCCGGCAGGCCGCGGACCTCGGCTGTGATCTGAACACCTACGTCGCCGGGCACCCGCTGGCGGGCCGGGAGCGCTCGGGGCCCGCCGCGGCCCGGGCCGACCTGTTCCTGGGCCGCCCGTGGGCGCTGTGCCCGACGGAGGAGACCTCGCCCGACGCGGTGGAGGTCCTGCTCGGGCTGATCAAGCTCTGCGGCGGCGAGGCCGTCCGGGTCGAGGCCGCCGAGCACGACAGGGCCGTCGCGATCGTCTCGCACGCCCCGCACGTGACCGCCTCCGCGGTGGCCGCCCGGCTCGCCGACGCGCCGGCGACCGCGCTCGGCCTGGCCGGGCAGGGTGTCCGCGACGTCACGCGCATCGCGGCGGGCGACCCGGGCCTGTGGACCGGGATCCTGTCGGGCAACGCGCTGCCGGTGGCCGACGTGCTGGAGGCGGTGGCCGCGGACCTGGCGGCCGCGGCCGCCTCGCTGCGGGCCTCCGCGGATCCGGAGGCCATGGGCCAGGTCACCGAACTGCTGCACCGCGGCGTCGCGGGCACGGGCCGGATCCCCGGCAAGCACGGAGGCCCGGCGCGCACCTATGCGACCGTCCAGGTCATCATCGGCGACCGTCCGGGCGAGCTGGCCAAGCTGTTCCTGGTGGCCGAGGCGGCGGGCGTCAACATCGAGGACGTCCGGCTGGAGCACGCCCCCGGGCTGCCGCTGGGCGCCGCCGACCTGTCCGTGCAGCCGGAGGCGGTGGCGGTGCTGTCCGAGGCCCTGCGCGCGCACGGCTGGCACCTGCCGTAGCGGGTCCGTTCCGTGGCCCGCCGCGGCGGGCCACGGAACGCCCGGGGCGATCGATGCGTGCTTCCGCCTCCGCTCCCGGTAGCCTCGTACGGACAACTGAAGCGGGCTGTAAGGGAGAGGCGTCGTGACCGGACTGGTCGTCGCCATGGACGGTCCTTCGGGGTCGGGCAAGTCGAGCGCGTCGCGCGGTGTCGCGCGGGCGCTGGGGCTGCGTTATCTCGACACCGGAGCGATGTACCGGGCGATCACCTGGTGGATGCTGGAGCGAGGGGTCGACCTCACCGATCCGGCGGCGATCGCGGCCAGGGCCCTGGACCCGGTCCTCTCGATGGGCACCGATCCGGATGCCCCGTCGGTGGCCGTGGACGGCGCCGACGCCGCCCTGGCCATCCGGACCTCCGAGGTCACCGCCGCCGTCTCCGCGGTCAGCTCCGTGCCCGAGGTGCGGCGCCGGCTGGTGGCCGAGCAGCGGGAGGTCATCGGCCTGGGCGGCATCGTCGTCGAGGGCCGCGACATCGGCACGGTGGTGACGCCCGACGCTCCGGTCAAGGTCTACCTGACCGCGAGCGCGGACGCCCGTGCGCTCCGCCGTACGGCAGAGCTCACCGGGACCACGGTGGAGGCGCAGAAGGCCGCGATGGCCCGGCGCGACACCTTGGACTCGACGCGGAAGACAGATCCGCTCGCAATGGCGGCCGACGCCGTCGAACTGGACACCACGGCGCTGAACCTGGAAGAGGTCATCGCCGAGGTGCTACGCATGATTAAGGAAAAGGCGTGACCGGGGAAGAAGACAGCGGCTGGATCGAGGCTGAGCTGGCCGATCTGGGTACCGAAGACAGCTCTGAGGAAGCGGGCCAGGACTCCGGCCCGCAGCCGGTCGTGGCCGTGGTGGGCCGCCCCAACGTGGGCAAGTCCACGCTGGTCAACCGGATCATCGGCCGCCGCGAGGCGGTCGTGGAGGACGTGCCGGGCGTGACCCGTGACCGGGTCACCTACGACGCCACCTGGCGTGGCCGCCGGTTCACGGTGGTCGACACCGGTGGCTGGGATCCCGACGCGACCGGCATGGCACTGAAGATCGCCGAGCAGGCGCAGGTCGCGGCCGAGCTGGCCGACGTGATCCTGTTCGTGGTGGACGCCGTGGTGGGAGTGACCGACGCCGACGAGATCGTCGGCCACGTGCTGCGCGGTTCCGGCAAGCCGGTCATCCTGGCCGCCAACAAGGTCGACAACCAGCAGATGGAGCTGGAGGCCGCCGGTCTCTGGGCTCTCGGCCTGGGGGAGCCGCAGCCGGTCTCGGCCCTGCACGGCCGTTCCAGCGGCGACCTGCTGGACGTGATCCTGGACAAGCTGCCGGAGACGCCGCAGCAGCGTTTCGGCGTCGAGCGCGGCCCGCGCCGGGTGGCCCTGGTGGGCAAGCCCAACGTGGGCAAGTCCTCGCTGCTGAACAAGCTGGCGGGCGAGGAGCGCGTGCTGGTCGACCCGATGGCGGGGACCACCCGTGACCCGGTCGACGAGCTGATCCAGCTCGGTGGCAAGACCTGGCGCTTCGTGGACACCGCCGGCATCCGCCGGCGCGACCGCGAGCTGAAGGGCGCCGACTTCTACGCGAGCATGCGCACCCGGGGCGCCCTGGAGCGCTCGGAGATCGCGGTCGTGCTCATCGACGCCAGCGACGTGCTGACCGAGCAGGACCTGCGGATCATCTCCCTGGTGATCGAGTCGGGCCGTGCCATGGTCGTGGCGTTCAACAAGTGGGACCTCCTCGACGAGGACCGCCGCTACTACCTGGAGAAGGAGATCGACCGCCAGCTCGTCCGCGTGCCGTGGGCGCTGCGCGTCAACATCTCCGCCAAGACCGGCTGGCACGTGGAGAGGCTCGTCCCGGCCATCGAGAAGGCGCTGGACTCCTGGTCCACCCGGGTCCCCACGGCCCGTCTCAACGCCTTCCTCACCGACCTGGTCGCGGCCACCCCGCCCCCGGTCCGTGGCGGCAAGCAGCCCAAGATCCTCTTCGCCACCCAGGCGTCGACGGAGCCGCCCAAGTTCGTGCTGTTCACCTCGGGCTTCCTTGAGGAGACCTATCGCCGCTTCATCGAGCGCCGGATCCGCGAGGAGTTCGGCTTCGCGGGCTCTCCGCTGGAGGTCACGATGAAGATCCGTGACAAGCGGGGTGCTCAGAAGAAGAAGTGACCATCTGATCGGACGGCCCGGCCCGCGCCGGGCCGTCCTCGTCTCCGGACCCCCGCGCCGGGCGGTCGAGCGGCGTGCTCCGCCGCATCCGGCCGGGCGACCCCCACGTTCCGCGGCGGGTCATCCGGGGCGCCTGTCTACGTCCTACCGGCTTAGGCTTTACGTGCCCGTGTATCACAGAATAGGTACCTATACGGGTATTTATCCCGTTCTGTCTCCAGCTTTTCGGAGGAGATGCTGGTCACGTCGGCAAGCACCCCGGCGCGAACAGCAAAGGATCGAAGGTACGAGCCATGTGTCAGCACCAACCCCTGTGTCCTCCCGCGAGTGCTCCGGATCGCGAGGCCGCGTCACTCGTGGCCTTCCACCCCGAGCAGGGATGGGGGTTGCTCTGCAACGGCGTGGTGGTCTTCGAGGACACCGGTGAGCTCCTGCCCGACGGAAGCAGCGTCTCCGCCCGCCGCGACCTCTGCGAGCACGTGGCATGAAATCGTTCTCCACGCCCGCCGACCGGCGAGCGGGCACGCAGGCCCTCCCGCCGGCGCCGGCCGAGGTCCTTTCCGTGAACCGTTACGCGCGCTTCCGGCACCGGCTCAGGACCACCGTTCTCCAGCTCGGTGAACGTGTGGCCCGCCCGCCGGAGGAGCCCCCTGCCCCGGAGGCCTCCTGGTCGCTCCCGCCCGAGCCGTTCTCCGTGCCCAGGGCGCGGCGGCTGGTCCGCGCCCGGCTGACCGAGTGGGGGCTGGAGGAGCAGAGCGAGGTCGCCGAACTGCTCGTCAGCGAGCTGGTCACCAACGCGCTGGACCACGCGAGGGGGGCGATCCGGCTCACCCTCTGCTGCCAGGACGGCCTGCTGCGCTGCGAGGTCGAGGACGCCCATCCCGTGGCGCCTCGCATGCGCCGTGCCGGCGAGGACGACGAGAACGGGCGCGGGCTGTACATGCTCGACCTGCTGTCCTGCTGCTGGGGCAGCGACCGCACGCCGGCGGGCAAAGTGGTCTGGTTCGAGCTGCCCGTCGACGCCCTCTCCGAGGACTGCGTCGCCTGATCCGGCCCCTCCCCCTCCCCCTCCCCGGGAGGGACACCGGAGCCGATGAGGTCACCACACGGATCGGCCCCGGTGTCCCTTCGCCCGTCACCGTGTCACCCCGTGGCCGCTGTCAGCCGGAACCGTGCTCACCGTCCACGCTCCGGTTCCACTCGCCTATCCAGACGGCGACCTGAGCGCGTGAGGTGAAGCCGAGCTTGCTCAGAATGTGCTCGACGTGTCCCTCGGCGGTGCGCTGGGCGATCACCAGCGCGGCCGCGATCTCCTTGTTGCTCATCCCCTGGGCGACGAGCTGGGCGATCTCCATCTCCCTGCGGGTCAACGGCGCCTGCCGCCCCTCCTCCGCCTGGGACCCGTCCCCGGGTGCGCCCTCTTCGAGGGCGTAGGCGAGCGCCTCCTCGTAGGGGAGCCTGGCGCCTCGCCTGACGGCCGCGTTGAAGGCCGGCTCCCCGAGCGCCCGGCGGGCACGGGACACGCATTCGTCGTGGTAGCCGGCCAGGTGCCCGAATCCGGACAGCGGCGCGCCGATCGCCTGCCAGATGGTCTCCAGGGCTCCGAGCAGCCGGGCCGCTTTCCGGTACTGCTTCTCCGCGGCGGCGATCCAGGCCAGCACCTCCAGGTTGATCCCGGCGCCCAGCGGGTCGTTGAGCGAGCAGTTGAACCGCAGGCTCTCCTTCTCGAGTGCAGCCGCGCGCGGGGTGTCGCCCTGACGCCAGATCTCGATGCCGAGGGCCATCATCGCGTACGCCCTGTGCCAGCCCTCTCCGTGGGCGTCGCACACCGCCAGGCACTCCTCCGCGGCGGAGACGGCGCCCGGCGAGTCGCCCAGGAAGGATCGGGCGAGGGAGAGCCGGATGAGCGCCAGCGCCTGGCCCACCGGGTCGCCGGTGGAGCGGTGGCGAGTCACCGCCTCCTCGTAGAGCGCGACCGCGGATCCGGCGTCCCTCCGGCACATGGCGACCATTCCGGAGTAGAGGGCGACGTAGGCGCGGACCGGCTCCTGGCCGAGCCGCTCCCCGAGGGCCCGGGCCTCCTCCAGCATCGCCGTGGCGGAGGTGACGTCGGTCTGGATGACGGCCAGCCAGCTGTCGGTCCACAGGGCCCGGGCCCGGGTCTCGTCCGGTGCGGTGTGGGCGGTGAGCCCCCGGTCCAGCCAGCGGCGCCCCTCGTGCAGGTAGCAGTTGGTGATCCAGTGGTAGAGCAGGTCGGCGGCCATGCCCAGGCCCGTCGCGACCCCCTCCGGCCTGGAGAAGCAGTGCTCCAGGGCCGCGTGGAGGTTGGCGTGCTCGATCTTCAGGGTGGTGAACCAGGCCACCTGGGACGGGCCGAAATGCCGCGCTCGCGCCTCCGCCGCCAGCTTCCGGTAGTAGTCACGGTGCCGCCGCTGCAACGCGGCCGCCTGCCCTGTCGTGGCGAGCCGCTCCCGGCCGTACTGCCGGACCGTCTCCAGCAGCCGATACCGGGCCGCCGACGGGGAAGACGGATGGTCATCTCTGATCAGAACGGACTTGTCCACCAGTCCGATCACCAGGTCGACGACCTCCTCACGGAGGATGCCGTCGCCGGAGCAGACCTCCTCGGCCGCAGCCAGGTCCAGGCCGTCGGCGAACACCGAGGCGCGCGCCCACAGCAGCCGCTCCTGCTCGGTGCACAGGGCGTAGCTCCAGTCGATCAGCGCACGGAGGGTCTGCTGGCGGGGCAGCGCCGCCCGTGATCCCGAGGTGAGCAGCTGGAAACGGTCGTCCAAACGGGCGAGCAACTGCTCGACGGAGAGGGCCCGCAGCCGCACGGTCGCCAGTTCGATCCCGAGCGGGATGCCGTCCAGCCGCCGGCAGATCCGCTCCACGGCGTCCCTGTTGGACTCGGTGACGGCGAAACCCGGTAGTACGGCCCCGGCCCGCTCGACGAACAGCTGTATCGCGTCATACTGCGCCAGCGATTCGAGGGAGGGGCGCGAGACGCCGGAGTCCGGCAGCGGCAACGGCAGCGTCGGGACGGCCAGCGTCTGCTCGCCGGCGATGCCCAGCACCTGCCGGCTGGTGGCGAGGATCCGCACCTCGGGCGCGGCGCGCACCAGTGTCTCGGCCAGCACGGCGCAGTCGTGCAGGAGGTGCTCGCAGTTGTCCAGGATCACCAGGGTCTGTTTGTCCCGCAGGTGTTCGATGAGCACCTGCATGGGGGGACGGGTGGAGTGGTCCCGGATCCTCAGGGCCTCGCTGACCGCCTGGACGAGCAGCTCCGGGCACTCCAGTGCGGCGAGGTCGACCAGCCACACGCCGTCCCGGAAGGCCCGCAGCACGTCGGCCGCGACCCGCAGGGCCAGCCGGGTCTTGCCGACCCCGCCGGTGCCGGTGAGGGTCACCACACGGGCTCCGGACAGCAGCCGTTTGACCTCGGCCACCTCGTGCCGACGTCCCACGAAACTGGTCACCTCGGCCGGCAGCCCCTGTGCCTGCAGCCGCTTCGAGGTGGTTGATGCCACCACATTCATCAGCGCCTCGCGCCGTCCCGGCCAGCGGATCACCATGCGCTGGAACCAAGCCGACAGAACCCAGGTTATGTCCCAGCCGTTTCCGGTGCACAGGCCGCACCCGGATGAGCGCCGGAGGCTCCGCGGTCCCTCGCCCGCACCGGGGGAGCCACGCAGCCTTTCGAGGAGTCCCCGCCCTTCACCGCGGACCTCTGCCGGGCGCCCGCGGCCGAGTCGCAGCGGTGCCGCCGATAGAGTGCGTGGCCGGCCATGAGTCGACGACATGGAGGGCCCGCGATGTCCACACCCGACCACGTCGTGCTCAGGCTGAACGTGATGGGGCCTCCGCGTCTTGGAGGCCCCATCACGTTCAGCCGCCGCGGGTCACGGTTCCTTGAGGAATCCGGCGTCCACGGAGAATTCGGCACCGGTCGTGCTGGCCGAGCGCGGCGAGACCAGCAGGGCCACCACGTCCGCGATCTCCTGCGGTTCGACGAGACGTCCGGTGGTGAGGTTCATCATCTCCGGCACGATCTTGTCCAGGACGGTGTCCCGGTCCGCTCCGGTCCGAGCGGCGATGATGTCGGCCGCGCCGCCCTCCTCGGTCCACCAGGCGGTCCGGACCGGACCGGGAGAGACGGTGTTGACGCGAATGCCCTGCGGGCCGTACTCCTCCGACAGCGCCTTGGTGAGGTTGGTCAGTCCGGCCTTGGCCGCGTTGTAGTCGACGTTCATCGGGGCCGGTTTCCGCGCGTTGACCGAGGAGATGTTGACGATCGCGCCGCCGCCCCGCGCAAGCATGAGCGGGATCGCGGCCCGGATCGCGCGGACGGCCGAGAACAGGTTGAACTCGAACATCGCCCGCCAGTCCTCATCGGTCGCGGACAGGAACCCGAAGCGGGGAAGCTGCGCCCCGGGCGGCGGGCCGCCCGCGTTGTTGACCAGGATGTCCAGCCCGCCGAAGGCCTCGGCGGTGTAGGCGACCGCTACGCCGGGCCCCTCGGGGTGGGCGAGGTCGACTGGCGCATGGACGAGATTCGGGCCTGCCAGCTCATCGAGTCCGGGACTGGTGCGGCGCGAGACAGCCACCACTAGGGCCCCCTCCTGCAGCAACGTACGGGTGGTGGCCAGGCCCACCCCCTGGGAGGCGCCGGTGACGAGTGCGATACGGCCGGACAACTGCAAATCCATGATCATTCTCCATCGGATCGAATGTCTAACAGGCCAAAAGTCCCGTTAAGTGAAGCTGGCATATTCCTGTGCTAATGAAACTCTTGACCTCTTTGCTGGGTGGGATGGCTGTTACGTGCGACGGTCAGGTGCGGTTTCCGCCGCCCCCACCTCTGGCGACGTCTGCCCGGCTGCGCGTTGTGGCGGGTCGACGGCCTCGGCCATGATGAGCCGCGGGGCCGAGACCCGGGTGGTCGGGTGCGGCGGTGGGATCGGTCCGGCCGGCGAAAGTGCCGGTGCCGAAGCTCGGCGCGGAGACCTTGAGCCCGGACGCGCCCGGTTGTCTGTATTCCATGAGGTGGCTCTCTCGTGCTTCATGGTTGTGGTTGCCAGGTGGCGCCGTCGGCGTCCTGGTGTACGCGGCCGAACACCATGTCGGCGAAGTGCACACCGAAGCCGAGGGTGTCGGGACGCTGGAGCTCGGCCAGCAGTCGGTGGCGCTGGCGGGCCGAGAGGGCGGGGTCGTGATCGGTGGCGGCGGACCACGCCGGGTGACGTACCTGGATGGGAGAGTGCAGCGCGTCGCCGAAGGCGATCAGCCGCTGCCCGCCCGAGGTGACCGTGAAGGCGGTGTGCCCCGCCGTGTGGCCGGGCATCGCCAGCGTGCGCACGCCCGGGAAGATCTCCTCGCCTTCGCGTACAAGCCGCAGCCGCAATGTGATGGCGGCCAGCATCCCCGCGGTGACGCCGTGCGCGGCGGCCAGGTGGCGGCCGGTCCATTCCTGTTCGGACACCAGGAAGTCGGCGCCGGTGAAGACCGCGGGGGCGACGCAGGCCCAGCCGAGGTGGTCGGGGTGCAGGTGGGTGAACGCCACCGCCTCGATCTCGCCGGGTGCGCGGCCGATCCTCTCCAGGTTGTCCAGCAGGGCGCCACCGTGGATGGCGCCGATCAGCGGATGATCGGGATCCTCCGGTACGGCCCGCGGCCCGAATCCCGCGTCGATGAGCAGGGCGCGCCTGCCGTACTCCACCAGCAGTCCGCCGACGCCCGCCACCAGATGGCCGGTGTCGTTGAGATATTCGGCGTGTTCCGCCCAATCCCCTCCGGTGGTGGCCGGCAGCCAGCCGCGCGGCCTGAGCTGCGCCACCCCGTCGGGCACATAGGTGATCTTCAGCTCGCCGAGCCGGAGTGACCGGATCCCCGACGGCCTGCGTAGCCGCCTGTCGCTCATAAGGGCGGCGTCCTGCCGGACGGCGGCTGCCCGCTCGGATGCGGTGGGGCGTGCCGCCGAAATGTCGATCGCTTCTGTCACGGCGGTACTCCTCGATCTGTGGTCACCACTCCACCATCGGGGAATCGGACATATCGCAACAAGAGTGATATATGGAACAATTCATTAGTTGGATGCATCGTTCGAGGTGGATGGCATGGAACGGCTCGAGATCGAGATCTTCCTGACGCTGGCCGAGGAACTGCATTTCGGGCGGACGGCAGAGCGCGCCGGAGTGTCGCAGGGCAGGGTCAGCCAGACGCTTGCCAAGTTGGAGCGTCGCATCGGGGTGAAGCTGTTCGAACGGAACAGTCGCAACGTGGCGCTGACCGCGATCGGTGAACAGCTGCGTGAGGGGATCGAACCCGCTTACCGGCGCATCCAGGAGGAGGTCGCCAGGGCGACGGCGGCTGGACGCGGCATCACCGGAATGCTGCGGGTCGGCTTCTCCGGAGCTTTCACCGGCGACCTCGTCCTTCAGGTCGCCGACATCTTCTCGGCCCGCCATCCGGGCACCGAACTGCAGATCCAGCAGGTGCAGATATCCGATCCCTACGGTCCCCTGCGAGCCGGCGATATCGATCTTCAGGTCACCGAACTTCCGATCGACGAACCCGACCTCACCGTCGGGCCCGTCCTGATCTCCCAGACCCGTGCGTTGATCCTGCCGTCCGCACACTCCTTCGCCCGGCATGCGTCGGTCAGCCTGGAAGACCTGGCCGAGATGACCCTGCTGACCGTCAGCGGAAATGTCCCCGCCCACTGGGTGGAGTATCACGCCCCACGCCAGACCCCCACCGGCAGGCCCATCCCGCAGGGCCAGGCCATCATCTACTGGGAGGACGTGCTGTCGCTCGTGCTCGCGGGCAAGGGTGTCTGCCCGGTCTCCGCCGCCGGAGCGCGCTACTACGGCCGCCCGGGACTCGCCTTCGTCCCCTTCCGGGACGCCCCGCCCATCGAGTACGCACTTGTGTGGCCGAGCGCCCGCGAAACCGCCCGGGTGCGCGCCTTCGTCCAGCTCTCCCGCGAGTTCGTCGAAAGCCGCGGCGGTCCTTCCGCGGTCGTCGACACGATCTGAACCTCGGGCCCGCACTAATGGGATTCGGGATTCGTTAAGCTGGCCGGAGGACCGAACGCGACAGGAGCGTCACTGTGGATGTGTCACCCGGAACCCTCCGGCCCGGCGGCCGTACCGCCAGGGTCCGCGAAGCCGTGCTCGAGGCCACCCAGAACGCGCTCGTGGAGCACGGGTTCCACGGCCTCACCATGGATCAGATCGCCGACCGGGCCGGTGTCGGCAAGACCACCGTGTACCGGCGCTGGGGCGGGCCGATCGGGCTGGTCACCGATCTCATGACAGACCTGGCCGATCGGTCGGTGGCCCATACGGACACCGGCGACCTGGAGGCCGATCTGCTGGAGAACGCCACAAGCGTGCTCGACGCGCTCACCGACCCGCGGCTCGGGGCGACGTTCCAAGCGATGATCGCGGCGGCGACCTGCGACAGCGCCGCGGCCGCGGCGCTCCACGAGTTCTACGCGCGGCGCATCGGCGAGTGGGCGCGCCGTGTCGACCTCGCCGTTCGCCGAGGAGAACTGCCCGCCGGCACCGACTCCGCCGACGTCATCCGGGCCGTCTCCGCGCCGCTGTACTACCGCGCGGTCGTCAGCCGGGAGCCGATCGACGCCCACGTCGCCGCGCGGGCCGTCACCATGGCGCTCACCGCGGCCCGGGCAGGTGCCTTCGTCGACAACCGTGGCTGACCGCCCCTTCCGCCCTCCGTCCTTGTTCCGGACATGTATCTGCTCGACCTCCGGAAGGTCTGGAAAGGCGCGGAAGGCGGAACATGGCCGTGCCGTTCAGCCCCACAGCCATCTGGCCGTACCGGCGGGATCCTGCCGGGAGCGTTCCGCCGGCGGCGTGGAGCATGGCCGGCACCGACGTGAGCTGCAATCATGCGTTAACTGATATCGGTCTCCCATCGATATCGGTATTGGACATCCGCTGGCCCGATCTGCTTTGCTCCTCCCGTCTGACGGACGAGAGCAAGGACATGGCATGCGGCATAGGCATATGCCCGGACGGGGCGAGGACCGGCCGGGGGCCGTGACGAAGATCGTGCGCCTTGCCGCCATGGGGGCGGCGGCGGGCGTGCTGGTCGCGGGGATCGCGTTGCCGGCCGTGGGAGGTGTGGGCTTCGGCGTCATATCGGCGGCCAACGAGGTGAACCTCAAGCCCGAGGACCTCACCGAGCCGCCACCGGCGGAGGTCACGATCGTGCAGGACGTCGACGGCAACGAGATCGCGCGGTTCTACGAGGAGTATCGCGAGGTCGTCAAGCTCGACGAGGTGGCTGAGATCATGAAGACGGCGATCGTCTCGATCGAGGACTACCGGTTCTACAAGCACGGTGCGATCGACATCGAGGGCACGATCCGCGCGTTCGCCAGGAACATGCAGGCGGGCGGGGTGAGCCAGGGCGGGTCGAGCATCACCCAGCAGTATGTCAAGCAGGTGCTGCTCAACTCCGCCGCCACCGACAAGGACAGGGACAGGGCGCTGGAGGCCAGCTACGCGCGCAAGCTCAACGAGCTGCGTTACGCGATGGCGGTCGAGCAGAAGTACTCCAAGGACGAGATCCTGGAGAAATACCTCAACATCGCCTACTTCGGCGCGGGCGCCTACGGCGTCGAGGCGGCGGCCAAGCGGTTCTTCGGCGTCGAGGCGGACGGGCTCACCCTGCCGCAGGCGGCGACGCTGGCGGGCGCCGTACAGGACCCCAACGCCACCGACCCCAACCTGGGCGGCAAACAGCGCGAGCGGATGCTGAACCGGCGCAACACCGTGCTGGACCGGATGGCCGAGCTGGGCGAGATCACCCCGGCCGAGGCGGCGGAGGCGAAGGCCACCAAGCTCGGCTACAAGGGCACGGAGCTGCCCGGCGGCTGCGAGACCAGCGACTATCCGTACTTCTGCATCTACGTCCGCAACGAGATCCTGAACAACTCCGACTTCGGCGGGACGACCGAGGCACGCGAGGAGTTCCTCAACCGCGGCGGCCTGACGATCAGGACGACGATCGACCCGGAGACCCAGGCGGCGGCGGACAGGGCGATCAGGAAGTGGGTCCACCGCTCCGACGACCCGGCGGCGGCCGAGGCCCTGGTCCAGCCGGGCACCGGGGCGATCAGGGCCATGGCGGCCAGCCGGACGTACGGCCGGAGCAAGGCCAGGAACGAGATCTCCTACAACCTCGTCGCGGACGCCGCGCACGGCGGCGCCATCGGCTTCCAGGCCGGCTCCACCTTCAAGACCTTCACGCTGCTCAACGCGCTGCAGAAGGGCATGAAGGTCGACGACGGCTTCACCGTCGGTGCCGGCTACCGCGCCTCGGGCTACGCGGCGTTCAAGAACTGCAAGGGCGAGAACATCGGCGACCCGACCCACACCGTCACCAACGACGAGGGCAGCCCCGGCTGGAAGACCCTGCGGACCGGCACCTGGGGCTCGGTGAACACGTTCTTCATGACGCTGGAGCAGCGGGTCGGGCTCTGTGACACGGTCAAGACCGCCAAGTCGCTGGGCATCCACCGCTCCGACGGGGCGAAGCTCCAGGAGTACGAGACGTTCACGCTCGGCATCAACGAGATGGACCCGGTGACCGTGGCCAACGCGTACGCCGCGATCGCGGCGCGCGGCAGGTACTGCGCGCCGATGGCGATCACCCGGATCACGGACAGGTACGGCAAGGTCACCGACTTCACGCCCAAGTGCCGCCAGGCGCTCGACCCGGAGGTCGCCGACGCGGCGGCCGACGTGCTGTCCGGCGTGTTCACCCAGGGCACGATGCGGGGCGTCGGCGGCATCGGCCGCGACGCGGCGGGCAAGACCGGCACCACCGACGGCTACGCCAGCGCGTGGTTCGCCGGGTTCACCCCGGACCTGGCCGGAGCGGTCAGCCTCGGCGACCCGCGCGGCTCGCAGGACCACAAGCTGAGCGGCGTCACGATCGGCGGCCGGTACTACGGTCTGGTGCTCGGCGCCAGCATCCCGGGTCCGATCTGGAGGGACACGATGCTGGCGGCGCTGAGGGACGTCGAGCCGTCGTCGTTCACCCCGATCGACCCGGCGCGGTTCGGCGGCTGCGGCCAGAGCTGCCGGCCCACGCCGCCCCCGTCGCCCACGCCGTCCCCGTCGCTCACGCCGCCCCCGTCGGATGGCGACGACGCCACCGAGGACGACGGCCTCACCGGTCCCGATGGCGGCAGCGGCGACGACTCCGGCGGCCCGGACATCCCCCTCGACCCGGACGACGACTGACGCGGCACCGGTGTCCTGTCCCGTGAGACCGGGGACGCGCCTGGCGGCTCGGCGCGGGCACGGCGAGCTCCCTCGGGCGTCACGAGGTGGGTCACCGGTGTCCGCGCCGTGCCGGAACGGGCCGTGCCGCGTTGCCGTTCACTCCGCGGCCGCGCCCGCGGGCCTGTGCGGGAGCAGCAGGGCGACCAGCGCCCCCACCCCGCACAGGACGGCGGTGAGCAGGAAGATCTCGCTGTACTCGGTGTGCAGGGCGGCCCGCACCCTGTCCTCGTACTCGGCCAGCCGCCCGGCGTAGACGGTGGGATCCACGCCGAACGGCAGCGGCGTGTCCAGGTCGGCGGTGAGCGACTGGAACCGGTGGAACCCCCACGCCGACAGGCCGGCGACGCCGAGCAGCATGCCCATCATCCGGGCCACGACCACCGCCGCCGAGGCCACGCCGTGCTGGGCGGCCGGCGTGGTCCGCAGCACCGCGGAGGACAGGGGGGCGATCACCACGCCCAGGCCGAGCCCGGCGACGACCAGGTCGACGTCCATGCGGTATCCCGCGGCGGCCAGGTCGGCGGGCCACTGGCCGATCCGGACGTAGCCGGCCGTCGCGAGCGCCAGCCCGGCCACCGTCACCACCCGCTCGCCGTACCGGCGGGCCAGCAGCCCGCCCAGCAGCGCGGCCACCGAGAGCGCGACGAGGAAGCGGGACAGCACCAGCGCGCCGTCCAGCGTCTCCAGCCCCAGCAGCGTCTGCGCCGACAGCTGCACGTCCACCAGCGTGACCAGCAGCGCCGCGCCGGTCAGGAAGCTCACCCCGAGGGTGGCGGAGAACGGGCCGCGCAGTGCGCCGGTCAGATCGATCAGCCGGGTCCGGGAGCGCCTCTCCCACCCGGCGAACGCGACGGCGGCCACCACTCCCGCCACGATCATCGGCGGACCCCACGGCGGCAGGACCGACACGCTCGGGTCGGGGTTGTAGAGCCCGGCCACGAGCAGGCCCAGCGCGAGGGCCAGCAGCAGGCCCCCGACCACGTCGACGCCCTGCCTCCCCGCCGGATCGCCCGTCCGGTCGCGCGCCGGCGGGGGCACGGATCGCTGTACGGCCACCGCGGCCAGGGCGACCAGGGGGAGGTTCAGCCAGAAGATCGAACGCCAGCCGCCGAGCTGGACGTCGCCCAGACGCAGCGTGGCCGGGACCAGGGCCGCCAGGCCCGCGCCGTACAGGGGGCCGAGCACGCTGCCGAGCTCCTGGGCCGCGCCCACCGCGCCGAGGGCGACCGGGCGGTCGTGCTCGTCCCACAGGTCGCCGACCAGGGCCATGGTGATGGGCAGCAGCGCGCCGCCCGCGACGCCCTGCAGGCCGCGCCCGGCGACCAGCCAGGGGACCGTGTCGCCCAGCGCGGTGACGACCGAGCCGGCCGCGAAGCCCGCCAGGCAGAGATGGATCAGCGGGCGCCTGCCGTACCGGTCGGAGAGCCGGCCGAGCAGCGGCATGGCCGCGATGTAGCCCAGCAGGAAGCCGGTGACGATCGGGGTGGCCCGCTCCATGTGGTTCAGCGGGACGTCGACGTCCTTGGCGATGTCGACCAGGACGGTGACCACGACATAGGCGTCCAGGGCCGCCAGCAGCACCGCGGTGCCGCCGACGCCGAGGGCCGTCCGCCGCCGGGCCGCCGGGCCGGCGCCGGGCCTGCGGCCGGTGGCCGCGGGGGGCGCGGCGGTGCCGGGCACGTCGTGGGAGGCGGAGCCGGTCGAGCTCTCGGCCGGGGGTGCCGGGGTGCCGGCGGCGTCGGCCGGAGGCGCGGCGGGGCGGTGGGGTGCGGGGTCGGTCATGGGTCACTCCGCCGGCGCGGTGACCTGGACCGGCACGTCGTAGTCGCGGAAGGTGACGATCACCTTGCCGCCGTTCATCGGCAGGTCGGCCTTGAGCAGGCGGCTGGTGGCCTTGTCGATCCAGAGCCGTCCGTTGACCCCCTGCGAGAGCCCCGGCACCATCGTGGCGAGGACCTGCTGGGAGAGCGTGGCGGCGACCCGGTAGGCGTCGGTGCCGTCCACCTTCTCCACGGCCTCGGTCTTCGGGTCCAGCGCGGTGCCCAGAAGCTGGACGATGCCCTTGTCAGGGTTGAGGATGGCCGACGGGTCGTAGATCGCGGCGAGCTGGCTCCGCGATATCTTCTGGAAGCCGCCGGTCACGCCCTTGAAGTGGACGGTCTCTCCGATCAGGACGAACTGGATCTCCTGGAGGCTGCCCGCCAGATCGATGTTGATGGTGCCGTCGGCGTCGCCGGTCCCGCTGAGACGGCCGGTGGCCTTCTTGACCGGCACCGGCGGGGTGCCCTCGGTCTCCATGGTGAAGGCGGCCGACTTGGCGCCTCGCATCGCCTCCGCGGACTTCTTGACGAGCTCGCTCCCGCCGGGCAGCGCCGCCTGGTCGTCGGAGGAGCCGCCGCTGCACGCGGTGACAAGGGAGAGCGCGGCGACCAGCGCGGCGATGAGGATCCGGCGAGCAGACATGGCCGGATCGTAGCGACCGCCCGGTCACCTAAGGGAGAACCCGCCGGTATCGGTTTCGCTTCAGCGCAGGCTCTTGAGGTGGCTCACCACGGGGGTGTAGGCCGTCTCCAGCTCGCGGAGCTGGTCGTCGGTGAGCAGGTCGATGAAGTGCTGCCGCACGCTGGCCACGTGGTGCGGCGCGACCTTCTGGATGGTGGCCCAGCCGTGCTCGGTGAGGACGGCGAAGGTGCCACGCCGGTCGTCCGCGCAGGTCTCCCTGGCGACCAGCCCGGCCGTCTCCATCCGGGAGATCTGATGGGACAGGCGGCTGCGGGACTGGATCGTGGCGTCGGCCAGGTCGCTCATGCGCATGCGATGGCCGGGGCTCTCCGAGAGGTTGACCAGGATCTCGTAGTCGTTCACGGAGAGCCCGAAGGTCTGCAGGTCGCGGTCGAGACGGTGTTCGAGGAGCTTGTGCGCGGCCAGGTGGGCACGCCAGGCTCGCTGCTCGATGGAGCTGAGCCAGCGGGGCTCCTCCTCGTCCACCGGTCGCTCACCATTTCCCATCAGCTGCGCGGGTGGCTCCGTCCAGCCGGCCACTCCGCTCCCCGCGTCGGCTCGCTCCCTGCTCATAGGTGAGAACCTACCTCAGACGGTCGTCACCACCTCGTCGTAGGCCAGGCGGGGGAGGCGGTCGAACCAGGCGTTCTCGCCGGGCCTGCCGATGTTGACGACGGCCAGCACGGTGTGGTCGCCGTCGAAGAACTCCTTGTCGATGCCGGCCGCGTCGTAGCCGGCCATCGGACCGGCGGCCAGACCGGCGGCCCGGACGCCCAGGATGAAGTAGCCGACCTGCAGGGTCGCGTTGAACCTGGCCGACCGGGCACGCGCCGCCTCGTCGGCGAACAGGTCCTTGGCGCCTGCGAAGTGCGGGAAGACCTTGGGAAGCTCCTCGTGGAAGTCCAGATCGGCGGCGAGGATGGCGACCAGCGGAGCGGCGGCGGTCTTGGCCCGGTTGCCCGGGGACATGAGGCCGACCAGGCGCTCGCGGGCTTCGGTGCCGCGCACCAGGAGGACCCGGAGCGGCTGCTGGTTCATCGCGGTCGGGGCGTACTTGACCAGGTCGTAGATCGCCCGCATCTGCTCGTCGCCGACCGGCTCGTCGGTGAAGGTGTTGGCCGTGCGGGCCTCACGGAAGAGCAGGTCCTGGGCTTCGGAGGAGAGCGCGAGAGCCATTTTCAGTCCTTTACGAGTCTTATGAGCTATTTGTCCGTTTCAACATGAGTGAAGATTCAACTATTCCTGGCCCGCCCGAGACGTGGGTCACAGGCGCGTACAGTGATCGGGTGGTGGACAAGGCGGGGGAGAAGTCCGGATCGGAGAGCCTCGGCACGGTGATCGTGGCGGGTCTGGCCAACCTCGCGATCGCGGTGGCCAAACTGGTCGCGGGGCTGATCAGCGGCTCGTCGGCGATGCTGTCGGAGGCCATGCACTCGGCCGCGGACACGGTCACCGAGATCCTGCTGTTCGTCGCGGTGCGCCGGGCCGGCCACCCCGCCGACGCCAGGCATCCCTTCGGGCACGGCAAGGCCGGGTTCTTCTGGGCGCTGATGGCCGCCTTCGCCACCCTCATCGGCGGAGCCGGATTCTCGATCACCCACGGCCTGCACGAGATCAGCCACGGTGAGGAGCTCGCCGACCTGACGATCTCCTACGTAGTCCTCGCGATCTCGTTCGTGATCGAGGGGATCTCGTTCCTCAAGGCCCTGTCACAGGTGCGTGAGGAGGCCGGGCGGCTGGAGGTGAGCCCGCAGCGCTACGTCGCCAGGACCTCCGACACCGCGCTCAAGGCCGTGCTCTTCGAGGACGGGGCCGCCCTGGTGGGCCTGCTGATCGCCGCGTCCGGCCTGCTGGCCTGCCAGCTGACCGGCTCGCCCGTGTGGGACGGCGTCGCCTCGGTGGTGATCGGCCTGCTGCTGCTCGGGATCGCGCTCAACCTCATCCGCGCCAACGTGTCCCTGCTGATCGGCCAGGCGGTGCCGATGAGGATGGAGCAGGAGATCAGGGCCGAGCTGCTCGCCCTGCCCGAGGTGGAGAACGTGGTGGAGCTGCTCACCATGATGCTGGGGCCGAGCGAGGTGATGGTCGCCGCCCGCGTCGACTTCGCGGACGACGCCACCGGGGCCGGCCTGGAACGGGCCGCCGACCGGGTGGAACGCAGGCTCGCCGAGCGTTTCCCCTCGATCTCGCAGGTCTTCCTCGACCCGACCCCCGCGAGGTCAGCCCAGGGTGGCCGGGTGGTCGGTGACGACGCAGACCGCGACGCCTGAGCCGGTCCGCCACTCCAGCAGGTGCCTGCCCCCCCACTTCAGGCGGCGGATCCCCTCTCCGCCGGGACCGGCCCCCTCTCCGCCCGGAAGCGTCGTGTCTCCGCCGAGGGGGAGCGCGGACAGGTCGATCGTGCCCAGGGCGTCCAGGGTGAGCTCACCGCGCTTGATGAGCGCCTCCTTGCGGACCCACAGGCGGATCAGCGCCTCGTTGTCGCGGACCAGGGGCCTTTCCGCGGGGGCCAGGGCGTGCGAGACCAGGGCCCTGTCCAGCGGGCCCGCGGGGACGCGCTCGGCGTCCACGCCGACCCGGCCCGGCCCCACCGCCACGCACACGTATCCATGGCTGTGCGACAGGCTGACCCCGAGCTCGGGGGCCTCCGCGAGGTACGGCCTGCCGTGTCCCGGCCCGCAGCGGTCGCAGTGCTGGAGCAGCGTCAGCCGGTCCTCGGGGACGCCGAGGACCTTCGCCGCGCATCGCCGTACCAGGAGGTGGGCCGCCACGAAGTCACGCCGGTCGTCCTCCTGGAGGAACTTCGCCGCGCGCTCCTGCTCGACCTCGGTGAGCAGGTCCGTTCCGGCGGTGGAGTACAGCTCGCCGGTGGGACCGGCCAGCACCAGGCAATCGCGCATTTGCTCAGATTAGGCGGTTCGACAGCCTGGTAGGTGATCTATCCGTAGATCACCGCTGATGCGATGACCGTCCGGATCGTCGCCTGATCCGCGGTGGCCGACGGTGCCCCGAGGCGGTCGCGACGCGGGGTCGCGACGCGGTGGCCGACGGTGCCCCGAGGCGGTCGCGACGCGGTGGGGGAGTGACACGTGGAGGGCTCCCTCGGGAGACCTATTTGTCCTTCTTGGTGGTGCTCGGAGAGGGCGTGGGAGCCGGCTCGACGGCCTTGCCGTTGGGATCGGTCACCAGCTCCTCGGCCGCGCCCATCACGGTGGCGTCGTTGACCTTCCACTCGCCGCCCGTCTTGATCAGACCGAGCTCCATGTAGGTGCCGAGCATGCGCCGGGTGCCCGCGGTGCTCGTGACCTGGGAGTCGACGACCGTGATCGCCTTGGCTCTGCCCTCGGTGACCTCGGCGACGTAGACGCCCCGGACCGAGGCGGACGAGTTCGCCCTCATGGAGGTGATCACGCCCTCGAGCGGGCTGAAGGCCTCGTCGTAGGTCTTCTCGAAGTCCTCTCCGGAGATGGCGAAGACCTGGTCGCGATAGGCCTGGAGGTTGGCGTAGTCGTAGGTCTGCAGGGCCACGGCGAACTCGCCCGCCCGCGCGGCCACCGCGACGCGCTCGGCCTTCTCCTCGGCCAGCCGGTCAGCCGTCGTCCAGAACCACACCGCCGCCGTCGCCGTCGCCGCGAACAGCACGGCCGCGACCGCGCCCACCAGCCTGGCCCGCCACGTCCGGGATCCCCCGCGGGACCCGCCCCGCTCCGCGCCCCCGGCCGCCGCCTCCCCTTCCACAGCCGCCCCGTCCGAGGTGGCTCCTTCCGCGGCCGCTCGGTCCGCGGCAGACCTGTCCGCGGCGGCGGCCTCCGGGGCCGCGCCGGCGGCGGGCACGGCGGCGGCATCCGGCTCGGTGGGCTCCCCTCCGTCCTCCGGGACCTCGCCGCGGCCTGAGCCCGCCCCCTGAGGGAGGTCGTCGGGCTGCTGAGGGATTGGGCTCATCTGGATCCTTCCGGCGTGGAGACCCCGGACCTCGGCCCTGGGGAGGGTGTCAACTGCTCACTCCTGTTCACGGCGGCGTGACGTCCGGCCGACCGCGATCCAGCCGAGCACGCCGCCGGAGATGACGACGGCGAAGAGGATCGCGAAGACGAAAGGGAGGAGGTTCTGGCCGGTGGAGCGCGAGGTCCTGCCGGCGTCCGCGGCGGGGGTGGCCGTGCCGGGCTCCTCGGAACCGGTGGCGTCGCGCGGCCCGTCGCCCTCCATTGGCGTCCGCGTCGCCTCGTCGGGCGCGGCGGTCGCCTCATCGGCCGGATCGTCGCCGCTCCAGGAGCCGTCGGTGGGGTGGGGGCCGCGGTCCTCGTCGTCGTCGGTCCGGGTGGACACCTTGACCGCGGGGCCCTTCGGGCAGGCACGCAGCACGGGGACCTTCGGCGGGGACAGCGGGCCACGGTACTCCCGCGCCACCGGGGGGCCGCCGGGGACGCTGAAGACGAACGTGACCCTGCCGTACACCCCGTCGGCCCGTTTGTCGGTTATGTCGGCGACCATCGCCTGGGTGATGGGCACCGTCCGCAGCAGCTGGTTGACGTTCGCCCGGGTCCGAGGTGTGAACACCACGCCGGGGTCCGTCCCGGCTGCGGTGAGCATGCAGGACAGGCCGGGGCGGGCGGTGGTGAGCAGGTGGTCGACCTGGCGGAAGAAGCCCGGGCCGTGGTCGAGGGCGGTGGAGAGCTGCTTGCGGGACTCGCGGATCGCCCGGGTCACCCCGGCCAGGTCGGTGATGCCCTGGGACAGCTTCTCGCGCCGGCCCGCCAGCGTGCCGGTCAGCCGGGTCAGCTCCACCGACAGCTCGTCCAGCAGGCCGGTGTTGGCGGCGAGGGTCGCGGTGAGGTCGTGGGCGTTGTCCACGACCTCGCGGATCGAGGTCGTCCGGCCGTCCAGTCCCGCCGCCAGCTCGTGCACGATGGTCTGGGCGTCCTCCGGCGGCACCGCGTTCAGCAGCTTGCCGACCCCGTCGAACAGCTTCTTGTAGTCGAGCGGGACCGAGGTGCTGGCCAGCGGGATGGTGGCGCCTGCGGCGAGGGTGCCGCCGCCGGCTCCGGACCTGGGCGGCGAGATCTCCACGTACGGCTCGCCGATGGCGGACTTGCGGCGCACCTCGGCGGTGACGCCCAGCGGCAGCCGTACGTCACGGTTGATGCTCAGGCCCACCACGATCTTGCCGGGGGCCAGCGCCACGTCGTCGATCCGGCCGATCCGGACGCCGAGGTAGGCCACGTCGAAGCCCCGCACGAGACCGGGGGAGGACAGGAACTCGGCGCTGATCCGGTAGGGCCGCTCGACGATGTCGAGCTTGATGATGCTGGTGAACGCCCACACGGTCATCACCACGCCGAGCACCACGAAGAAGCCGAGGTTGATCCGGATTCGGTTCCTCATCGCGGCGGCTCCAGCAGCAGGCGGAAGTCGTTCACCGAGTTGGGCGGACGCGGCCGGTCGCTGCTCTTGCCCGGCTTGGGCAGCAGCAGTCCCTTGAGCCAGACGAAGGTCAGCAGCTGGCCGTTCACCACGATCGGCGGCAGGTCGATGAACCGCTGCACGCGGCCGACCAGGACCTTCAGGTCTTCCTTACCGCGGACCATCGAGGTGGAGACCGCGTCGAGCTCGCGGAGCAGGGTCCGCAGCCGGGCCGCGTGTCTCGGGTAGACGGTGCTGTTGACCTCGCGGGCCAGCGCGGTGAGCTCCTGGAGGGTCTTCTTCACATGCTTGCGGCCGTGGTTCAGCCGGGCCGTGGCGTCGGTGAGCGTGCCGGGCAGCCTGTCCAGCTCCTCGCTGCCCTTGGCGAGCTCGTCGCCGAGCTTGGCCAGCCCGTCTATGGTGCGGGCCAGGTCCTCGCGGGACTCGGCGTAGGCGGTGGTGACCTCGGTGGTCTGCCTGAGCAGCCGGTTGAGGTCCTTGCCCTTGCCGCCGAGCCCGGTCGCCGCCGCGTCCAGGACGGCGTTCACGTCCTGGGCGCCGAGGGCGTCGATCAGCGGGCCCGCCCGTTCGGTGACCTGTTCGATGTCCGGCTCCACCGATGTCCGGGTGATCGTCGAGCCGCTCCGCATGAACGGCCCGCTCGTCATGTCCCTGCCCTCGGGCAGCTCCAGCTCGACGTAGTTCTCACCCAGGATCGAGGTCTTGGCCACCACGGCACCGGTGCCCTCGGGCACCCGGATGCCATCCTCGACGGACATGGTGACCTTCGCGCGGTATCCCTCCAGGCGGATGTCGGTCACGCTGCCCACCCGCACGTCGGAGATCTGCACGCTGTGCCCGGCCACCAGGCTCTGGACGTCGTCGAAGGTCGCGGTCAGGGTCAGCCCGCCGGTCGGCGCCCCCGCGGTCTGCAGGGTGCACGCCGCGGCGAGGCAGAGTCCGGCCAGTCCCGCGGTCAGCCGCGTCCACGCCCTCATCCGGCGTCCTCCCTTCCCCGGCCCACTCGCCCTCGCCCGCCCGCCCGGCGGCCGGATCGTCGCACCACGCTCACCGTCTCCCCCTCTCCCAGGGGCAGTTGCTCAGCTCTCCCGGCAGGCACGGCACCTTGCCCAGGCCCAGTGCCTCGAACAGCGGCCTCAGCCAGGCCCGGGTCATCGCGTTGAGCACCAGGCGGATCTTGATCAGGTGGTGCTCCTTGTCCCAGGACAGGACCAGGTTGTCGGCGAACTTCCGGGCTCCGGCGATGGCCTCGGCCGCGGACTCGCTGTTGACCTTCAGGGTCAGCACCACCTCGGCCAGGTTGGCCACGCCCTTGGGCAGTCTCTCCTGGTAGGCCTCGATCAGCACGTCACCCCGCTGGACGAACTCCGCGAGGCCGGTGATGAAGCGCTTCATGCGGCGGCGCTCGTCGGCGAGGGTGGCGCCGGCCTCGGCGAAGGCGTCGATGGCCGTCTTGACCTGGTCCTCGCGGCGGTTGAGGCTGGAGGCGATCCGGTTGAGGCCGTCGGCCAGGTCGATCAGCTGCTCGTCCTGCCCGGCGAGGGTGCGGGTCAGCGAGGCCGCGTCGGCCAGCGCCCGGTTGATCTGCTTGCCCCGGCCCCTGACCGTCTCGGCGAGGTTGCCGGCCACGTCGCCCATCTTGTCGGTGTCGAGGGCGTCGGTGAGTTTGGTGAACGCCTCCAAGGCGTCGTCGATCTCCACCGGCAGGTCGGTCCGCTCCAGCGGGATCACCGCGTCCGGTGCGATCCTGGCCTTGCCGGGCTTCCACGGCGGGTGGAGCACCACGTTCCGCTCGCCCAGCGTGTTCTGCGCGGCCACGACCGCCTTGACGTCGGCGGGGAGCGGCACCTCCCCGTCGATGACCAGGTCCGCCCGGACCCTGTCCCCCTCCACGGTGAGCTTCTCCACCGTCCCCGCGTCCAGACCCAGCACCTTCACCTTGGCCTGTTCGTACAGGGACGGCGCCGCGCTGAAGTAGGCCGTCAGCCGGTACGGCGACGCCCCGCCGGGCAGCAGCGAGCAGCCGCCCGCCGAGAGCAGCAGCACCCCGGCGAGGAGCGCCGCGACCGGTCTCGCCGGGGGGCGTCCCACACCGGGCGCACGCCGTGAACGGCCGGTCCCTCGCGGTCCACGCGTCATTCGGATCGCTCCGCTCCGGGCACGTGCCGGGAACGGCCCGTCCCTCGCAGTCCACGGCGTGTCATCGGCTGGTCCTGTCCTTGCGGATGGCGCCGAGCACCTCGGGGTTGATCGGGCCGAGGCCGGTGGTGATGGCCTCCACCCACGGGCCCTGGCCGCCGGAGGTGGCCAGTCCGGAGAAGGTGGGTCCGACCCAGGCGAGGACGGAGTTGAGCGCCTTGCCGTTGCCGTCGAGCCGGTTGCCGATCGCGGTCACGTCGTCGACCACCGCGATCAGGTTCTTCTCGTGCTCGGTGACCAGCGCGGTGATGCTGTTGACCAGGTCGCTGCCGTCACCGAGCAGGGACTTCAGCTCGTCGCGGCGGAGCCGTAGCTCGCTCAGCATGATCTCGATGGAGTCGATCAGCCGGCCGAGCTGCGCGTCCTTCGTCTCCAGCACGTTCATGATCTTGTTGCCGTTGTCCAGCAGCCGCTGGAGCTGGGGTTCGCTCTCGCTGATGATCTCCGAGAGCTCGCCGATGTTGTCCAGCAGCTTGCTGACCCTGCCCTTGCGGGCGGGTTTGAGCTCCGCCAGCTCCGACAGGAGCTTGTCGACCGAGTCGGTGTCGAGCTTCTGCACCAGCCGGGTGGCGTCCTTGAGGGCGTCGGTGATCAGCACGGGGGTGCTGGTGCGCGACATCGGGATCCGCCGCCTCTCCTCCGGCAGCTCGTCCATGTACGGCCGGGTGACCGGCCCGGTGAGCTTGACGTAGCGGCCGCCCAGCAGGTTCGACAGGGTGATCTCGGCCCGGGTCTGCGGGCCGAGCCTGATCCCGTCGTCCACCTTCCAGGTGACCACGACGTGCCCCTGGCCGTAGTCGGCGCGGACCTCGGTCACCTTGCCGACCGGGACGCCCGCCACCCGCACGTCGTTGCCGGAACGCAGCCCGGCGGAGTCCGGCAGTATCGCCGACATCGTGTAGCCGCCCTCCAGCAGCCCCAGGTTGCCGACGAGGAAGGTGGCCACCAGGACGGAGGCGAGGATCGCCATCGACACCAGGCCGACGACGGTCTTGTTGCGGTCGCGGAACGACTTGAGCGCCATCAGGGCCCCACCAGCACTCGCCGCAGGTTCTCCGTGCTGGTGAGCTTGAGGCTGCCGCGCAGCGGCGGGGGAGCGCTCATCGGGTAGGGGCAGGGCTGGGGACCCAGCGTCAGGCAGGGCACCGCCGTGGTGACGAAGTGACCCCGGCCGGTCACCTGGAACGAGCGCCGCAGCGGCGGGGTGATGGTGTTGAGCACCTTCTCGATGCTGCCGATGTTGCGCCGGATGCCGCCGGTGAGCCGGGTCATGCTGTCCACCACCCGGCCGAACTCCCGGGAGTTGCGGCCGAGCACCTGGTTGTTGACCCTGACCGTGGTGGACAGCTCCACCAGGGCGTCGTCGACCAGCTCACGGTTGCGGGCGAAGGCGCCGGTCAGCGCGACCAGGTTGTCCACGAGCTGAGCGATCTGCCTGTCCCTGCGGGCGACGACCCCGGTCACCGTGGCGTAGTCCTCAAGCAGCCCCTGAATGATCTCCTTGCGGTCGGCCACCGTGGTGGTCAGGTCGTTGAGGTTGTCGACCAGTTTGGGGATGTTCTCCTGGTTGCCGTCCAGCGCCTCGCCCGCCGCGGTCAGCAGCTGGTTGATCTGGTCGGGGTCCAGGCTGCGGGTGAGCGGGCCGAGGTCGCTGACCAGCTCCCCGATGTCGACCACCGAGCTCGTCAGCTTCACGCGGGCGCCGTCGCCCAGCGTGTCGGCGGCGGTGCCGGGCTCCAGGTAGATCACCCGCTGGCCGATCGTGTTGCGCCAGCGGACCGCGGCGGAGCTGTCGGAGGGCACCCGCACCGCCGCCTGCACGCTGAGCACGACCTCGGCCCTGCCGTCGACCACCTCGATCGAGTCGACCTGGCCGACCGGCGCACCCGCGATCTTCACCTGGTCGCCCTCGTGCAGCCCGGAGACGTCGTCGAAGGTGGCGACGAGGCTGTAGGTGTCGCCGACGTTCACCCGGGCGATCTGGGCGCCGATCAGGACGATCAGGGTGGCCGTCACGAGCAGGAAGACGACGAACTTGGCGAGTGTCCAGCGGCGCTGGACCTGCTCTCTCGACCGGGCCAAAAGGCTCACCTGCCGTTCGTGGGGCCGCAGGCGCCGACGAAGAGCTCGCAGATGTCGGTCGCGATGAAGGCCTCCATCTTGATCTGGTTGGCGCCGTCCGGGCCCTTGCCCGTGACCAGGTCGTTCAGCACGCTGAGGAGCTGGTTCAGCCCCCGCACGCCCTCGCCCGCGACGCCGAGCTGCGCGTACAGCAGCGCGGCCGCGCGCTCCCCGGCGTTCACCGCGGCCTTGAGGTCCTTGCGGTGCGTGCGCAGGCCGTGTGCGGTCAGGTGGGAGATCTCGTCGAACTCCCGCAGCAGCGCGCGGATCTTGTCAGCCCGCTTCAGCAGGTCCGGGGTGATCACGTTGAGGTCGGAGGAGATCGCCACCAGCTCGTCGCCCTTGTCGGCGAGGCCGGCGCTCAGCGCCCCGGCGTCGCCGATGAACCGCCTGAACTCCCCGCGGCGCCGATGGGCCACCTCGACGATCTTCCCGGTGCTGTCGATGATGCCCCCGATCTGCGGACCCTTGCCGTCCAGGCCGCGCCCCAGGGTGTGCACGATGGTCGTGATGTCCTGGGGGTCCACCGCGCCCAGCCCCTCGTAGGCGGCTGAGAGGGAGTCGGACAGGTCCGTGGGCGCCTCCGTCCTGGTGATGACGGCGCCGTCGCCCAGGTAGGGGCCGGCCGTCTCGCCGGTGCCGAGGATCAGGTTGACGAACTTGGGGCCGAAGACGGAGCTCGGCTCGATCGCGGCGGTGACGGTCTCGGGCACCTTGACGCCGGGCTCCACGTGCATGCCGATCACGGCCCTGCCCTCGCGGTCCAGGGTGACGGAGCTGACCCCGCCCACCGTGATGCCGCGGATCTTGACGGGCGAGTTGGGATCCAGCCCCTGCCCGGCGTGGGTGAACACGGCGCTCACCCGCATGCCGCTGACGCTCGCCGCGCCCCGGATGACCAGGACGAGGGTCAGGACGAGGGTGAGCACCACGCCGAGCGAGATCGCCAGCCGGATCGGCAGGGGGACTTCACCGCGTGCCATCGTCGCTCACCCCGTCAGCTTCACGCCGCTGCCGTTGCCCCAGAACAGGTAGGACAGCAGCAGGTTGAGGAGGATGACGGTGACGATGGACTGGCGGATCGCCCGCCCGGCCGCGGTCCCCACGCCGACCGGGCCTCCGGTGGCGTTGAATCCGTAGTAGCAGTGGATGCTGATGACGGCGAACGCGAAGACGATCACCTTGATCACGCTGTAGACGATGTCGATCAGCGGCAGGCCGAGGTAGAAGTAGTAGTCGTAGACGCCGGGCGACATGCCGAACAGGACCGTGCACATCAGCCGGGTGGCGAAGAAGCTGGCGAACAGCGCGATCAGGTAGACCGGGACCAGCGCGATCAGCGCGGCCACCACCCGCGTGCAGATGAGGTAGGTGAAGGCGTTGATGGCCATCACCTCCAGCGCGTCGATCTCCTCGGAGATCCGCATCGCGCCCAGCTCGGCGGTGAAGGAGGAGCCGACCTGCGCCGCGAGCGCGACCGCCGCGATGATCGGGGTGATCTCCCGGACGTTGGCGAAGCTGCCCACCAGGCCGATGAAGGACTCGGCGCCGATCGCCTGCAGGCCCTGGTAGCCCTGCAGGCCGACGGTGGCGCCGACCGCGAAGGCCATGGTGAACGCCACGAAGACCATGCCGCCGCCGATGACGGTCGCGCCGACGCCCACCACCACGTCGCTGACCTGGCGGAGCACGACCTTGGTGAACTTCAGCCGGAAGACGATGTCCCGCAGCGAGTAGAAGACGACCTTCCACAGGAAGAGCGGCCAGTCCGACAGCGAGGCCGCGCGGTCCACGAGGTCGCGCAGCATGCCGTACGCGCGGAATCCGGCGGTGCGCGCGCCCGGGATCGTCGCCATCACATGGGCCTGGGCGGGTAGGCGAGGAAGTAGATCATGGTGATCACGTAGTTGACCGCGAACACCAGCATGAACGTGACGACCGTGGACTGGTTCACCGCGCGTCCCACGCCGACCGGGCTGGTCTGGCAGGTCATGCCGAAGTAGCACGACATGATCGCCGCGATGAAGCCGAAGATCCACGCTTTGAACAGCGTGACCAGCAGGTCGCTGGTGACCAGCAGGGACACCGCACCGTCGAAGTAGGCGCCGGGGGTGACGCCCTGGATGACGACGTTGAAGAAGTATCCGCCGCCCGCACCGGCCACGATGACCAGCGGGACCAGCAGTACGGCCACCGTGCTGGCCGCCCACAGCCGGGGGGTGACCAGGCGGTGGATCGGGTTGACCGCCATCACCTCCATGGCGGCCAGCTCGTCGCGGATGTTGCGGGCGCCGATGTCGGAGGTCATGGCCGAGCCTCCGGCGCCCGCGATGAGCAGGGCCGAGGCCATCGGGGCGACCTCGCGGACCAGGCCGACCACCACGGCGCCGCCGGTGGCCGAGGACGCGCCCAGCTGCCAGGCGAGCTGGCCCACCTGGAGGGCGACGGTCGCGCCCAGCGGGAGCGAGACGAGCAGCACGGGCAGGCTGGTGACGCGGGCGAGGAACCAGCACTGCTGGATGTACTCCCAGAACCAGGTCCTGACGTCCCAGGTCCGGCGGAACCCCTCAAGTGCGATCACCGACATGTCGCCGACCCGGCCGAACACGTCGGTGCTCCGGCGGACGAGGTAACCGGTGACCCTGTCCCGCCCGCCGACCGCCATCAGTGCGCCGTCCGTTGTGCCATGAACACCTCGGGGTTCGCGACTCCGACCATGGATCAGTCACCCTACTGACGGGTAGTCCAGTAAGTCGATGGCTCCTGTGTAATTTGATGAAAAGGAATGAGGCCCAGATCACATCTTGTCAGGGCCTCACATTTTCCGCAGGTGACCGTGGGGGCCGGGCGCGACGTACGGCGGCCGCGGGCGCCGGACCGGCCGCCCCGGTCAGGAGGAGATCGCGCTCATCCACCCCTCGATCTCGTCGGGGTGGCGGGGCAGCCCGGCCGACATCAGGCGGGCGCCGTCGGCGGTGATGACGAGGTCGTCCTCGATCCGCACGCCGATGCCGCGCAGCTCGGGCGGGAGCGTCAGGTCGTCCGGCTGGAGGTAGAGACCGGGCTCGACGGTGAGGACCTGGCCCTCCTCCAGCACGCCGTCCAGGTAGACCTCCGAGCGCGCCCTGGCGCAGTCGTGGACGTCCATGCCCAGCATGTGGCCGCTGCTGCACAGGGTGTAGCGGCGGTACAGGCCGCTGTCGGCCTCCATCGCCTCGTCCGCGCCGATCTTCAGCACGCCCCAGTCGTGCAGTCCCTCGGCGATGACCCGCATGGCCGCCTGGTGGAAGTCGCGGAACCTCGCGCCCGGCCTCAGGGTGGCGATGGCCGCGCTCTGGGCCTCGTAGACCAGCTCGTAGACCTGGCGCTGGATGGGGCTGAACCGTCCCGACAGCGGCAGGGTCCTGGTGATGTCGGCGGTGTAGAGGTTGTCGGTCTCCACGCCCGCGTCGAGCAGGAGCAGCTCGTTCTCGTTCAGCCGGCCGTCGTTGCGGATCCAGTGCAGCACGCACGCGTGGGCGCCGGAGGCCACGATGCTGTCGTAGCCGACCGCGCCGCCCTCCAGGCGGGACCGGAGGCCGAAGACCCCCTCCAGGTAGCGCTCGCCGCGCCGGTGGGCCAGGGCCTGGGGCAGCGCCCGTACCACGTCCTCGAACCCGCGGGCGGTCGCGTCCACCGAGAACTGCAGCTCGGCGATCTCCCACTCGTCCTTGATCAGCCGCATCTCGGACAGGAACGTCTCCAGCTCGCCGTCCCCGTCGTGCGCCGCGACCCGCGAGTCCAGCGAGGCGTCCACGCCGCGCAGCACCCGCGCCGGCCCGCCGAGCACGTCGTCCAGCCTGTCCACGGCCGCGCAGTCGATCAGATAGAGCGCCTCCGCCTCGGCCAGGTCGGGACGGCGGCCCACCCAGAACTCGCCGTAGCGGCGGTCCCGGTAGAACTCCTGCCCGGCCGTCCCCGGGGCCGACCGCGGTGAGCGGGGCCGCAGGAACAGCGTGGCCGACCCGGACGGCTCGATGACCAGGACGTTGCCGGGCTCCTGGTCGCCGGTGAGGTAGGTGAAGGCGCTGTGCGACCGGAACCGGTAGTCGCTGTCGTTGCTGCGGGCCTTGAGCGTGCCGGACGGGATGATCAGCCGCTCGCCGGGGAAACGCGCGGCGAGCGCGGCCCGGCGCTTGGCGGTGTAGGCCGCCAGTGGCAGCGCGCTCACGTCGTCGCGGCGGGTGTCGGCCCAGCCGGTCGCCATGAATGCGGCGAGGGCGTCGGAGATCGGCAGGTCGTGGCTGCCGGTGTTCAGCTTCTCGGTCATCGTGTCCCCGGGAGCGAAGGTGTGTGGTATTTCACACATTACTCGCGGGCGGTGCGGCGCGCACCCCCACTTTAGGCGGGTGCGCGCCGCACCCAGGACCGGAACTCAGCCGACCGGCACCGGATAGTCCCTGGCCAGATCCGAGACCGCCCCCTCCTTGAAGACCACGGCGCCGCCGAGCGCGGCCTTGTCCGGTTTGACGACGAAGGACGCCCGCGACGCGGGCTTGTCGAACATGGAGAAGTCCATGACCGTGCCGTAGTCGCCGCCCCAGGAGGACTGGCCGCGGTGCGCGGCGACGACGGCGGCCCGGCTCAGGTCCTTGCCCTCACAGGCCTTCCTGAGCGCGTCGCTGACGATCGCCGCCGCGGAGTAGCCCGTGGCGACCCCGCTGTCGATCGTCTGGCCGGGATACTTCGCCGCGTAGTCGGCCGCCAGCTTCTTCATGGCCGGCAGCGGCGCGCTGATCGGCGCGCCGCCGGTCATGACGTAGAAGTCCTTGAGCAGGGCGGGACCGGCCGGAGTGGGGAGCAGCTGCGGGGAGTAGGCCGAGTTGCTGCCGACGAACGGCACGTCCATGCCCTTGGCCAGCGAGACGCCGACGAGCGAGGCCGACTGCTTGGGGCCGACCGAGACCAGCACGGCCTTGACGCCCTCGGCCTTGAAGGCGGCGACCTGGGCGCTCATGTCCTGGTCGGTTGCCTTGATCTTCTGCTCGACGAGCGTCAGGCCGAGCTTCCCGGCCGCGTACTTGGAGCCGTTCAGCGCGCTCTCGCCGTAGTCCCCTTCGAAGTAGAGGTGACCGATCTTGTCTCCGGACTTGATGCCCTTCTCCTTGACCAGGAAGTCCACCCCGTTGATCATGTCGATGTCGTAGGTGGTGGCGGTGACCTGGATGGGCTTGCTGCCCAGCAGCCCGGTCGCCCAGGCCATCGGGATGGTCAGCAGCTCGTCGGCCTCGATGCGCTGCTTGAGCGCCATGACCATGGGGGAGCCGATGAAATGGGCGATCGCCACGGACTTCGGGGCGATCTCGGTGTAGGCCGCCACGGCCTTCTGCGCGTCGTAGCCGTGGTCGCGCACGATGGCCTCGACCTTCCGGCCGCACACGCCTCCACCCGCGTTGACCTGCTCGAAGTAGAGCTGCTGCGCCTGGGTCAGGCTCTTGCCGAACGAGGCGTAGGGGCCGGTGAGATCGGTCATGAGGCCCACCGTGATCGTGTCGGCGGTGATGCCGGGGCCGGTCTTCACCCCGTCGCCGCCGACGGCCGGCGAGGCGCCGGCGCCCCCGGTGGCCTTCTCGCTGGCGCACGAGGCGACGGCCAGGGCCAGGACGGCGAGCGCCGCGATCCGCCGCGCCGGGATCGCGGCGATCCCCCTGCGGCGCGGTGCGGGTAACGGGAGCGGGGAGGGGAGTGGAGGAGTCACGTCAGTTCCTTGTCTCGGGGGACGGGCGTAGGGAGGCCTTCTCCGCCGCGGAGGCGGAGGCGGAGGCGGTCCGGCGGTTCGGCGCCGATCGCAGGCGGCCGGCGAGGCCGAGCAGGCCGCCCGGCAGGAAGAGGACGATCACGACGACGGCCGCGCCGTACAGGATCCGGGCGGCCTCGGCGGGGGAGACCCCGCCGGAGCCCGGCTCGGCCACCAGCGGCAGGGCGTCGCTGTAGCGGGTCAGGAGCTGGGGCAGCAGGGAGATGAAGACGGCGCCGATCACCGCCCCCGCGACCGAGCCGAGGCCGCCGATGACGATCATGGCGAGGTAGTCGAGGGAGAGCAGGATGCCGAAGTACTCCGGCACGGTCCGCTGGAAGACCAGCGCGAGTAGGACGCCGGCCAGCCCGCCGTACATCGACGACAGCACGAACACGCCGGCGCGGTAGCGGGCCACCGGAACGCCCATCACCCCGGCGGCGATCTCGTGGTCGCGGATGGTGTTCATGGCCCGTCCGGGACGCCCCGTCAGCACCCCGCGGGCGAACAGCGCCGCGCAGGCCAGGGCGGCCAGGCCGAGGAACCACAGCCGCTCCAGCGCGCCGAACGGCACCTGGGCCACCACGAGCGCGGGGGAGTCGGCGAAGGCGAACCCGAACAGCTCCATGGGCGGCACCGGGCGGCCGTTGAAGCCGCCCGTCACGGGCCCGGCGTTGAACAGCAGGTGCTGGCCGAGGAAGATCAGCGCCAGCGTGGCGATGCCGAGGTAGGCCCCTTTCAGACGGCCGGCGATCGGGCTGAACAGGCCCCCGGCGACGCCCGAGGTGAGCACCGCGAGCACCGCCGCGACAGGGGTGGGCAGGCCCAGCCCGGCCAGGCCGTGCCCGGGTTCGGAGGCGAAGTAGACGTAGGAGTAGGCCCCGGCCGCCAGGAAGAACGCGTGACCCATGGACAGCTGGCCGGTGGCGCCGGTCAGCAGGTTGATGCCGATCGCCCCGACGGCCGCCGACATCGCGAAGAGCCCGGCCTGCAGCCAGAAGCCCTCCAGGTAGAACGGCACCGCGACCGCGGCCGCGACCAGGACGGCCGACCGGAGGAGGATCCGCACGGACCTGCGGGGCTTGTCAGACACGTGCCAGCTCCCTCGTCCCGAACAGCCCCGCGGGGCGGATGAGCAGGACCACGATCATCACGAGGAACGGCGCGACGTCGCCGATGCCCCTGCCGAGGAAGACCAGGTCGTTCTGGTAGCCGCTCATCAGGGTCTCGGTGACCCCGATGATCAGGCCGCCCGCCAGCGCCCCCGTGGTGGAGTCGAGGCCGCCGAGGATCGCCGCGGGGAAGGCCTTCATGGCGGCGAACGTCGTGCTGCGGTCCAGGCCCGGCGTGGGGAACACGCACAGGAAGAGCGCGGCGACGGCGGCCAGGGCGCCGGCCACCGCCCACGCCCCCATCGACACCCGCCCCCGCCGCACGCCCATCAGCGCGGCGGTCTCGGGGTCCTCGGCGGTGGCGCGCATGGCGACGCCCCAGCCGGTGTGCTTGAACGCCAGCAGGAACGCGGTGATGAGGACCGCCGCCACGGCCAGCGCCACGACCCGGGTCTGGGCGATGCCGACGGGCCCCAGGTGCACCACCCGGTCGCGCCACGGATCGCCCAGGGCGAGCACCTCGGTGCCGATCCGCCGGGTGAGCTCGGTGGTCAGCACGATGTCGACGCCGATCGTCACGATCGCCAGGACGCTGTGGGAGGAGACGTTCGCCCGGCGGATGATCAGGAACTCGATCAGGACGCCCACGGCGGCCGCGCCGGCGACGCCGAGCAGCAGGGCGGCCCAGAAGCCGATCGAGGAGTGCAGCCGCGCGACGACGAAGCCGCCGGCCAGCAGCAGCGAGGCGTGGGCGAAGTTGACCACCTCGGTCGCCTTGAAGATGATGACGAACCCCAGGGCGATCAGCGCGTACACCGCGCCGACGGAGATCCCGTTCGCCAGAAGCTCCAGGAAGGTGGTCACGGAGTGGCCTCCCCGCTCTCGCCCGCCGCGCCCAGGTAGGCGCGGATGACCTCGGGATCGTCCTGGACCTCGGAGGGAGGCCCGTCGGCGATCCGCCGCCCGAAGTCCAGGACCGTCACCGCGTCGGCGAGCCGCATGACCATCCCCATGTCGTGCTCGACCAGCAGGATCGAGATGCCGAGGCTCTCCCGGACGGCGACGATCAGCTCGGCCATCTCGCGGCGCTCGCCGCCGTTCATGCCGGCCACCGGTTCGTCGAGCAGGAGCAGGCGGGGCTCCATGCACAGGGCCCGAGCCAGCTCGACCCTTTTCTGCACGCCGTACGGCAGGAGCCCGACGGGTGTCGCCAGCCGTCCGGCGAGCCCGACGAAGGCGGCGATCTCGCTCACCCGCTCGCCGTGCAGCCTGGCCTCCCGCCGCGCGGACGGCAGCCGCAGGCCGGCCGCGACGAATCCGGCGCGGGTCAGCCGGTGCCGGCCGAGCATCAGGTTGTCGCGCACCGACAGACGGGGCGACAGGGCGATGTTCTGGAAGGTGCGCGCCACGCCCAGGGCGGCGATGCGGTGTGGGGCCAGGGCGGTCAGCTCCGCCTCGCCGAACCGCACGCTGCCCGCGGTGGCCCGGTAGACCCCCGACAGCACGTTGAAGCAGGTCGACTTGCCCGCGCCGTTGGGGCCGATGACCGCGTGGACGCTGCCGGGCTCGACGGTGAAGCCGATCGCGTCGAGCGCGGTGAGCCCGGCGAAGCGCACGGTGACGTCCCGGACTTCGAGCCGGGGCGGGGAGGCGGTCATACCGTCTGGTTGGTATGTGTCGCTCATGCGGATCGCCCCGGCCCGCCGGCGTGCCGGCCGTACGGCCTGACCTCCACGGCGCGACCGGTCGCGCGGGCCGCCCGGGCTGTGCGGGCCGCCCCGGCCGCCCCGGCCGCGCCGGTCGCGCGGGCCGCGCCGCTCACGCCGACCACCTCGTCAGGGCAGGGCGCCCGGCGGACGCGCCGGCCGGGGAGGTCGCCCGGTCGTCCTCGATGCCCAGGTAGCGCCGGCGCACCTCGTCGCTCCGGGCGAGGTCGGCGGCGGGGCCGGACAGCACCACCTCGCCGACCTCCAGCACGTACGCCTGGGAGGCCAGCGAGAGGGCCATGGCGGCGTTCTGCTCCACCAGCAGCACCGTCGTCCCCTGCGCGTTGATCTCGCGGACCGTCTCGGCGATCCGCGCCGCCATCATCGGCGCCAGACCGAGGGTGGGCTCGTCGAGCAGGAGCATCGCCGGCCGGGCCATCAGCGCGCGGCCGATGGCGAGCATCTGCTGCTCGCCGCCCGACAGCAGTCCCGCGCGCTGCCGGGCGCGCTCGGCGAGCACCGGGAAGAGGGTGTGCACGCGCTCCCTGGCCCCGGCCGCGGCCCGGCGGTCACGGGCGCCCAGCGCGCCGGCCCGCAGGTTCTCCTCCACGGTCATCCGGGCGAACACCCGGCGCCCCTCGGGCACCTGGACGACGCCGCGGGCGACCACGGCGGAGGCGGCCGCGCCGGACAGCCGCGTCCGGCCGAAAACGATCTCGCCCGCCGTGATCCCGCCCCGGTGGAACCTGAGGGTGCCCGAGACGGCGCGCAGCAGGGTGGACTTCCCCGCGCCGTTGCCGCCGAGCACCGCGACGATCGAGCCGCGCGGGACGCTCAGCGAGATCCCGCGCAGGGCCGTCACCGGGCCGTAGTTCACCGCCAGATCCCTGACGACCAGCCCGGGGTCTTCGGGCGGTGGAGGGGCGTGGACGTCCATGTGTGCCTCCTGACAACCGATGAACGCACCCAACCCGGGCGGTTGACCGGAGTCCATAGGCCCGGGTGAAGTCGGGACCGGCGCCCACGGGGAGCCGGTGCCGGTTGTGCTTCAGCACAGCACGGGGTCACGAAACAGAACAGAACCTTGTTCGGCTTCGTGTGCGGCTGACACCATTGCCCGATGGGGATCCGGACGACCGCCGACGACGAGGTTCGCAGGATCATGCGCATGGCCGCCGCCCGGCTGCTGCAGCGCCTCCCCGAACTCACCGACGAACTGGTGACCAGGACACGTGACACCGACGAGGCCTACCGCCGGATGGTGCCCACCGACGACCACTGGCAGAGCGTGCACGACGCCATGCGGGTCGGCATCGGAGCCATCCTCCTGCCCCTCGCCGAGCGGCGGGACCTGCAGCAGGCGGAGCGGACCGCGCGCCGCCGCGCCGAGCAGGGCCTGCCGATGGACTCGCTGCTGCGCAGCTACCGGATCTCCGCCCAGGTGATGTGGGACGGGCTGGTCGGCGTCGTCGCCGAGGAGGAGCCCGACAGCCTGCCGGTGCTGATCCGCAGCGCCACCAAGGTCTGGCACGCCGTCGACCGGCAGGCCGTCGCGGCCGCCGAGGCCTACCGCAGCCGGGAGGCCGAGATGTTCGGCCGCACCGCCGAGCGGGTCCAGGCCCTGCTCGACGCCCTCCTGGAGGACCGTGCCGACGCCGCGCTGGTCCGCAGCGCGGCCGCGGCGCTGGACCTGCCCGAACTCGGCCGCTACGCGGTCGTCATCACCCGCCTGCCAGGACGCCACGACCACCGGGACGACGCCGTCCGCCCGACGGGCCTGGGCGTGATGCGGCTGCTGTGGCGGATGCGCCCCGACTACGAGGTCTCGGTCGTCCTGCTCCACGAGGCGGGAATGGAGGACCTGGCCCGTGACCTCCGCCCGCACGTCACCGGCTGCGCCGGGATCAGCCCGGTGGTCGAGGGGCTGGCCGAGCTGGGCCGGGCGCGCAGGCTCGCCGAACTCGCCCTGCGGACCTGCGTGGGGGAGGGGCCGGAGATCGCCCGGCTGGAGGACCGGCTGCCCGCGGCACTGGTGGTGAGCCAGCCCGAACTCGCCGGCCATCTCAGCGGCGCTGTGCTCCGGCCCATCCTCGCCCTGGACCCGGCCGACCGGGAGGTGCTGCTCGGCACCCTGGAGGCCTGGCTGCGCTGCGAGGGCTCCGCGATGCGCGCCGCCGGGCAGCTCTACTGCCACCGCAACACGGTCTTCAACCGCATCCGCCGCATCGAGCAGCTCACCGGGCGCTCCCTGGCCCGCCCGCTGGACATCGTGGAGCTCGCCCTGGCCCTCGACGCGGTACGGCTACTGCCCGTGACCTGACAGCCACGCCGTTTACCCCCGTCCGCGCTTAGACAGGGCGTTGATGGGGCAATGGTTAGGGATACCCCAGCCAGGTTGAACCGAGGTGGTGTCGATGCTGATCGGTACGATTCTGCAAGGTAAGGGAACGGATGTGACAACCGTTCACCCCGAGGCGACGGTGACCGAGCTCCTGGAGCTTCTGGCCGAGCACAACATCGGCGCCGTGGTGGTCTCCGAGGACGGCTCGTCGATCGCGGGCATCGTCTCCGAGCGCGACGTGGTGCGGCGGTTGAACGACCGGGGCGCGGACGTGCTGACCGCCCCGGTGTCGTCCATCATGACGACCGACGTCCGCACCTGCCCGCCCACCGCCAATGTCGACGACCTGCGGCAGACCATGACCACGCACCGCATCCGGCATGTCCCGGTCGTGGCCGACGACCGGCTGGCCGGGATCGTGAGCATCGGCGACGTCGTCAAGAGCGCCATCGAGTCGCTGGAGACCGAGAAGGCCTACCTGGTCGACTACCTGCACCGCTGAGGCCCGCCCCGGTGGGGCCGCGGGTCCGGTCCCGCTCCGCGGAGAGCCCGGGTCCCGCCCGGGAGGAAGCCGGGCGGAAGCCGGATGGGGCCCGGCGCGCACCGGCGCCGGGCCCCACGGGTCGCTACTGCACGGTTATCTTGTCGACTTCGATCGTGATGCCCTTCACCTGCGGTGTCGACGTGCCCGTCGTCACCGACCCGCTGCCCGCGCTGACTCCCTTGACCTTCATCGTGTAGGTCAGGGTGCCGCCGGGGGCGCCGGGCGTGCTGGTCACCCGCAGGTCCTGGGTCGGCGGGCCGGTGATCTGGCCGCCGGCCGTACCCTCGTCGTTCTCGGCGCCGACGGTCAGGCCGTAGGACGCCGGGGCGTCGCCGGGCAGGTTGTCCGGGTCGTAGGTGTAGGTGATGTCCTCGGTCCCGTTCAGCCCGATCCACTGCTGGAACACCTTGGCGTCCGTGGTGCCGTAGACGTTGAGGCGCCATTCGACGACGAGCCAGTCACTCACGCCGTCGGTCAGCGTTCCGACGTAGACGCCCGGCGCGCCGGTGCCGTCCAGGTCGGTCCAGTAGGGGGCGAGCACGTTGTTCGGGGTGGCCGGGTTGGGCAGCGACTGCGGGGTGGCCGAGATGTCGGTCGAGCCCGCGGTGCCTCCCGCGACGGTGTAGCCGTTGGCGACGACGCCGATCCGGTTGTAGGTCTTGCCCGCGTAGGTGAACGGCGGGACGGTGAAGTTCAGCGCCTGCTCGTCGCCGATCGGCGTCGGCGTGATGCCGAAGGCGTCGAGCGGCAGGTAGGGCGCGGGCCCGGTGCCGGGGGCGATGCTCGGGCTGTCCGGCTGCCTGGCCGTCAGGGTGGTCTTCGCCGTCGCGATCTGGGTGCCGACCTTGGTGGCGCCGGTCACGGAGTTCAGCCGCAGCTTGCTGTCCAGCGTGCTGACCGCCGTCACCTCGGCGTCCTCAAGGGTGGTGTTCTGCACGCTCACCGTGCAGGTGGACTCGCCGGTGTTGCGGGCGATGGTGTCCGGCACGCAGGTCTGCTCGACCGGGACGGCGCCCTCCTTGCGGAAGAACGCCACCGGCAGGTGCAGGTCGCGGCTGCCGCCCGACTGCTTGAGGTTGACCTGGCCGAAGTACTGCCCCTCGGGCAGGTCCGGTGCGGTGACCACCACCGTGATCTTGGCGGTCTTGCCCGGCTTGACGCTGAAGCGGGGCGGCAGCACCGTGATGTTCGCCCCGCTCACGCTCGTGCCCGAGGTGGTGTAGGTGAGCGTCTTGTCGGTGACGTTGGTGAACGTCCGCTTGGCGGTGATGAGGCCCGGCATGGTCGGGGCGTTCACCGAGGGCAGGTTGAGGTCGATGCGGTTGAGCTCGTCGTTGGCGGAGGCGGCGAAGTTCTCCGCGGTCTCGTTCAGCGTCAGGCCCGGATCGCCGGCCTTGGTCAGGTCGATGCGGCCGCCGCCGAAGTCGAACGGGTCGGCGGGGGTGACGCGGTCCTGCTTGGTGACCGAGGTCTTGGCCGTGGTCTCCAGCGCGGACTTGACCTGGCCCGGGGTCCAGTCGGGGTGCAGCGCGAACACCAGGGCCGAGGCGCCGGCGACGTGCGGCGACGACATCGAGGTGCCCGCGATGACCTGGTACAGGTTGCCCTGCGGCCCGCCCGCCGGACCCTCCAGCGCCGGCGTGGTCCCGGCCAGGATGTGCAGGCCGGGCGCGGTGACGTCCGGCTTGAGGAAGTCCCCGCCCGGCCCGCGGGAGGAGAACGTGGTGATCGCGTCGCCCTGCCAGGTGGCCTTGGCGCCCTGGGTGAAGCTGCCGGTCGCGCCCGGGTTGGCGGACAGGAAGGCCAGCAGCGCGTCGCTCTCCGGCTTGTCGATGTGGACCGTCGGGATCCAGTGGTTGTCGGTCATCACGTCGAGCGGCGTGGTGTTGTACAGGATCATTCCGGCCGCGCCGCCCTGGAGCACGCTGTGGCTCTTGAGCACCCGGTTGGGGCCGCGCTCACAGGCGACGATCTTGCCGGTGAACAGGCCCGCGGGGGCGGGGGAGGTGCACAGCGCGTTGGAGTACGGCGGAGCCGAGGCGAGCACCACCGGCAGCGGCGAGTTCACCCCGGCGGTGATGGAGGCGCCCTTGACCGTGGCCGTCGCGCCGCCGGAGCCGGCCAGCGTGATCGTGGACTGGAACGTCCTGGTCTGCGTGGAGGCCGCCACGGTGGTCACCCACGGGCTGAGGTGGTTGGCGGTCGCCGCGCCCGGCCCGGCGTTGCCCGCCGAGGCCGACACGAGCACGCCCGCCGCGTAGGCGTCGAGGAAGGCCAGCTCCACCGGGTCGCTGTAGGGGGAGGTGCCGCCGGAGATCGAGAAGTTGATCACGCGGACGCCGTCGAGGATCGCCCGGCCCACCGCCTGCGCGGAGTCGGAGGGGAAGCAGCCCTCCACGCCGCAGACCTTGTAGATCGACACGTGCGCCGCCGGGGCGATGCCGTGGATCGGGCCGCGGCTGATGCCGAGCGGGTTGGCGTCGGCCACCGGGCCGCCGGCCGAGGTGGTCGCGGTGTGGGTGCCGTGGCCGTTGGAGTCACGGGCGCTGTCGGGGTAGACCTCGCCGGGGAACACCGCGTTGTAGGTGTCGAGGAACGGCGCGCCGCCGATCAGCTTCTTGTTGCAGGAGAACGGGTCGGCCGCCGGGGTCAGCGGGTTGTCGCCGAAATCGCAGACCCGCGGGGTGCCGTCCTTGGTCGGGGGTGCGGCGGGCAGCGTGCCGGGGTCGGCGAACTGGGGGTGCTCCGGCCAGGCGCCGGAGTCCAGGATGCCGACGACGACGCCCTTGCCGGAGGAGGCGCTGCCGCCCAGCTTGCTGTAGATCGCCGGAGCCCCGATGAAGGAGGCGCTGGAGTCGGTCAGCAGCTGCTCGGGCCGGTCCTCCTGGACGGCCGCCACGCCGGGCAGCTTCAGCACCTCGGCCGCCTTGTTGGCGGGGATCCGCAGCGCGATGCCGCCGTAGACGGTGCGCAGCTTCTGCCCGGCCTTGGCGCCGGGGACGCTCTTGGCCAGCCCGGCGAGGAAGGTGTTCTCGACTTCCTCGATGTGCTTTTCGTATTTCCGGGCATCGGCGCTTTTGACATCGAGAGCCTTGCCGGTCTTGGCGGGGCTGGTGGCGGGAAGTCCTTCAAGCCCACCCTGGTAGGCGGCGTAGGAGTCGTAGTCGAGTTTGACCATCACGCTGACCGTGGCGCCCGAGGTGGACTTCAGCAGCGCCTGGTCGCTCTGGGCGAGCTTGCCGGTCGCGGACTTGGCGCCCTGGACCGGTTCACCGCCGGTCAGCGGGGTCGCCGTCCACTTCTTGGCACCCGGGGTGGGAGTCGGATCAGCACTCGCCGGCGGCGCCATCGCCGCGACGAGTCCGGCGGCGACGGCGAGCATCGCCACGCGCCTGGTCCGTGATAAATGGGACTTCCTGGGCAACGAGACCTCCCTGTAGGGACGCATGACCACGTCACGCCGGAAGGAGGTGCCGGGTCACCCGGGCATGCCTGGATCAGGGCATGGCTGAGGAGGACTCGACCCTCCCCGTTGGGTGACGAGAGAACGGCCACCCGTAAAGGCGGCCGATCATGCAGGGAGCCTAACTAGAGATCATTTATTTGCCTAGATCGTGGAATTGCCACAATCAACGGATTAATTGGTCAAATTTAATTACTCGGTCAGCCCAGCGGCCCATTAGGGCATCGTCGTGAGTGATGGCCAGCACGCCGGCGCCCGTCCTGTCCCGATAGGCATTCACGACGGCGACCAGGTGCGCCTGGGTCGAGGCGTCCAGCATGGTGGTCATCTCGTCGCAGATCAGGTAGCCGGGCTCCAGGGACAGGGCCCTGGCCACGCAGGCCCGCTGGAGCTGGCCGTCGGAGACCTCGTGCGGCCGCCGGGTCAGCAGGTCCCGGGTCAGCCCGACCTCGGCGGCCAGCTCGCCCGTCCGGTCCCCGCCGGGCCGTCCCGCGGCGGCCAGGGGTTCGGCGATGATCTCGGCTACGGTGAGCCGGGGGTCCACGGCGAGCCTGGGCTGCTGGTAGATCAGCGCGATCCTGGTCCGCAGCTCGCGCGCCGCGCGCTGGCGCCACCGCCGTACGGGCCGCCCGTCCACCGTCACCGATCCGGCGGCGGGCCTGAGCATCAGCGACAGCACCCGGGCCAGAGTGGACTTGCCGCAGCCGCTGGGCCCGCCCAGGCCCGTCACCCCGCCCGGTTCGACGACGAACGAGACGCGGTCCAGCGCGACCTGCCTGCCGTACCGGACGGTGATCTCCCTGGCCTCAAGCACGCTCGCCCTCCAGGACGTGATGGCAGGCCACGCCGTCCGACATCGCCGGCGACGTCTGGCAGGCGGCGCTCGCGGAGGGGCAGCGCGGGGCGAAGGCGCAGCCGGCGGGGAGCCGGGTCAGCTCGGGAGGCATGCCGGGGATCGGGACGAACGCCCGGTCGGGCTGGGCGTCGACCAGGCCGGCGGCGTAGGGGTGGCGGGGCCGCTCCAGGATCCCGGCGGCGGGGCCGAGCTCGACCAGGCGGCCGGCGTACATCACCGCGATGTCGTCGGCGACCTTTTCGGCCGCCCGCAGGTCGTGCGTGATGAGCAGGACCGCCCGGCCCTCGTCGCACAGCTCGCGGAGCGAGGCCATGGCCCTGTCGACCAGCGGCCGGTCCAGCCCGCCGGTCGGCTCGTCGGCCAGCAGCAGCCACGGGTCGCCGGCCAGCGCCATCGCGTTGGCCACCCGCTGGGCCATGCCGCCGGACAGCTCGTGCGGATACCGGTCGAGGTCGGCGGGGCGCAGGCCGTGCCGCTCGGCGAGCGTGTCCGCCCCGGCCCTCACCCGCCCTGCCGGCGTGCCCAGCTCCCGCAGCGCCTCCTCCAGCTGCGCCCGCGCGGTCCGCACCGGGGTCAGGTGCGTGGCCGGGCTCTGCGGGATCAGCCCGATCGAGCGGCCCCGCACCTTCCGCGCCAGCACGGCCTGCGAGGCGCCGAGCAGCTCCAGCGGGTCGCCGTCCTGCTCCAGCCAGGCCTGGCCGGAGACCTCGGCGTTGCCGGGCAGCAGCCCCAGCAGCGCGTGGGCCAGCACGGACTTGCCGCAGCCGGACTCGCCCACCAGCGCCAGGCACCGGCCCGGCCGTACCTCGAAATCGGCGTCGGAGACGGCCCGCACGGTCGCGCCGGGTATCCGGAAGGAGACCGTCAGACCGTGGACCCCGAGCATGTTCACAGCGACAGCTCCGATCGGTGGCGGGGGCTGAGCCGGTCGCGCCAGTGCTGGGCCAGCACGGCCACGGCCAGAGTGGGGACCAGGATGAACACGCCGGGGACCAGGCTGGACCACCAGTCGCCGGTCAGCAGGGAGTGCCGGCCGTCGTTGATCATGTTGCCGAGCGAGGCCAGGTGGGCGGGGAGGCCGAGGCCGAGGAAGCTCAGCGCGGTCTCGTGCCAGATCGCGTGCGGCACCATCAGCACCGTGGCCAGCAGCAGGTGCGGGAACAGGTGGGGCAGCAGGTGGCGGCGGACCACCCGCGACCGGCTCGCGCCCCCGGAGATCGCGGCCTCCACGAACGGCCGGGACCGCAGCGACAGCACCTCCGAGCGGACGATCCGGGCCGCCGTCGTCCAGTGCGTGACGCCCACCGAGACGACCACCGCCGCGGGGCTCGGCGCGAACAGCGCCACGATGAAGATGCCGAACAGCAGGTGCGGCACCGAGTTGAAGCCGTCGACGACCCGCATGAGCAGGCGGTCGGGCGTGCCGCCGAGGCTGCCGGCGGTCAGGCCCACGAGCCCGCCGATGACCATGCTGACCAGCGCGGCGACCAGGCCGACCAGGAACGACACGCGCAGGCCGTAGATCGAGCGGAGCAACACGTCCCGGCCGACCTGGTCGGTGCCGAGCGGGTGACGCGGGGACGGCGGCAGGCCGGCCGCGCGCAGGTCGACGAGCTGCTGGTCGAGCTGGACGAGTGGCGGCACCAGGAGCACGGCGAGCCCGAGGAGCACCAGCGCGGCGACGGCGAGCCGTACCGGACGCCGGGAGCGGGAGAGCGCCGGGGCGGGGCGCCCGGTGGAGTCCGTGGGCGCCGTCATCCGGCGACACCTCCGGCGAGTGCGACGGCGGTCATGTCAGCCCACCCCCAGGGTGCGGACGCGAGGATCGGCGATCGTGTAGGCGACGTCGGCCAGCAGGTTGCCGCCGACCACGGCGAGGGTGCCGAGCAGGGTGAGCGCGGCGAGCAGCGGGAAGTCCACGGCGAGCGCGGCCTGCACGGAGGCGGAGGCGACACCCGGCCAGGAGAAGACGGTCTCCACCAGGATCGCACCGGTGACCAGCTCGGGGATCCGCGCGCCCAGGAGGGTGAGGAAGGGCAGCAGCGCGGAGCGGAGCGCGTGCCGGACCACCACGGTCCGCTCGCGCAGCCCCCGGGCGCGGGCGCCGACCACGAAGTCCTCGCGCAGGGCGCCGATGACCGACTCGCGGACGTACAGGACGAGCCACGACGACTGGGAGATCGCCAGGACCGTCACCGGCAGGATCATGTGCGTGACCACGTCACCGGCCTCCACGGTCGCCGACGCGGCGTCGGTCAGGCCGCCGGCGGGCAGCCAGCGCAGCTCCACCGCGAACACCCAGATGGCCAGCAGCCCGAACCAGAACACCGGGGCGGCCTCGTTGGCGAACGCCCCGCCGGTGATCAGGCGGTCCAGCCACGAGTCCCGCCGCCAGGCCGCGACGGTCCCGGCGACCAGGCTCGCGGCCAGCATCAGCACGATCGCCGCGGAGGTGGCGAGCAGGGTCCACGGCAGCCGTTCGGCGATCACCTGGAGCACCGGCAGGTGCAGCGAGCGGGAGTCGCCCAGGTCGCCCCGGACCAGGTTGCCGAGCCAGGTGGCGTACTGCTCCAGGATCGGCCGGTCGATGCCCCAGTTGGCGCGGATCCGCTCGACCACCGCGGGGTCGGTGACCATGGCGCGGTCTCCCAGGTACTGGCGGACCGGGTCGAACGGGGACGCCTGGGCCAGGGCGAACATGCCGACCGTCACCGCCAGCAGCAGGGGCGCGGCGAACGCCAGCCGCCAGCCCACCATCCGCAGGAGAGCCGTTCCCAGGCCCCGGGAGGGACGCCGATCGGTGGCCGGCTGTCTCATGCCGCGGGCTTCCAGGTGTGGATGTCGCGGAACAGGCCGCCGACGGCGTGCTCGTGGGCGTCCACGCTGGGCTGTATCCCCTGGTAGCGGCCGCGGATCACGTAGACGTGCTTGAGGAAGACGAGGTAGGTCCAGACCTCGTCGTCGTGCACGATCTTCTGGAAGTCGCGGTAGGCGCGCTTGCGGGTGGCGTCGTCACCGGACTCGCGGCCGGTCCGCAGGAGCCGGTCCACCTCCGGGTCGCGGTACCGGCCGGGGTTGAAGAAGCCCTTGCCCGCGTAGGCGGAGTGGAACAGCTCGTAGTTGACGTAGTCCGGGTCGTACGGGCTGCCCCAGCCCATGATCAGGGCGTCCTTGGCCATGCGCGGCTCGATCGCGTCCCAGTCGAGTCCGGCGAGCTGGACGTCCACGCCGATCTTCCTGGCGTCGGAGGCCACCGTCAGCGCGAGGTCCTTGCGGAGCGAGTCGCCCGCCGGATACATCAGCGAGAACGCGGCCCGCCTGCCGTCCTTGACCCGTACGCCGTCCTCGCCGGGCTTCCAGCCGGCTTCATCCAGCAGCCGCCCGGCGGCCTCGGGATCCCCGGACGCGGCGCCGGTCACCTCCGGGGCGTGCCAGGCCGTGTCGGGGGAGACGGGGCCGAAGGCGGGGATGCCCGCTCCGGCGAGGATGGTGTCCACCATCGCCTTGCGGTCGATGGCCAGGCTGAACGCCTTGCGGACCGTCCTGTCCCCGGTGACCGGCTGGTCCAGCGGGAACATGATGCCGCGGTAGTCGGCGCTGGGCACCTGGTGGACCGTGACGTCCTGCCGGCCGCCGAACTGCGCCGCGGCCTTGGGCGGCAGGATCGTGGCGTCGAACTCCCCGGCCGACATCCGCGTCGCCCGGACGTTGTCGTCCTCGGCGAAGGCCAGCACCAGCCGGGTGATGGCCGGGGCGCCGCCCCAGTAGTCCCGGTTGCCCTCCAGCACGATCTTGTCGCCGGGCGTCCGGGAGACGAACCTGTACGGCCCGGCGCCGATCGGCCTGTCGCCCGTCAGCGGGGCGTCCTTGGGGACGATGCCGAGCGTGGCGCGCTGGACCAGCGGCGCGTAGGGATGGTGGAGGGTGAACACCACGGTCCTGGCGTCCGGCGCGGCCACCTCCTTGATCGCGGCGTAGTCGCCCCGGATCGGGGAGTTGTTGGCCTCCTCCAGCAGCGCCTCGTAGGTGTACTCCACGTCGGCGGCGGTGACCGGCCTGCCGTCGTGGAACCGCACGCCGTCGCGGAGGGCGAAGGTGACCGTCCTGCCGTCGGCGGAGGTGACCGGCGCGGCGGAGGCGAGCGCCGGTCTCATCGACAGATCGGGCCCGCGGCTCATCAGCCCCTCGTACATCAGCGATCCGCCGTCGGGCGCGTAGCCCATCACCGGGCTGAGGCTGTCGAACTCGGAGCCGAGGCCGACGACGAAGGCGTCCCCGGGGGCGGCGGGACCGCTGCCGGGGTTGGCGCAGGCGGCCGCGAGCAGGCCGAACGTCACGGACAGGGCGGCCAGGCGCCGGGCCAGCCTCATGGAGTCCTCCGGGGGATCGACAGAACCTCCCGGACACTAACCTTATTGCGAAAGCCTTGCAACTGAGAATGAAACGCGACGAGCCGGTACGCGTAAACTGGTCGGACGCGACCTGTGGGAGGCCCGGTTGAAGCTCAAGCTGGATCTGCACCCGATCTTCAACCGGGGCGGTGAGATCGACAAGGCGCTGCGGGGCATCATCGACGAGGCCATCAGGAAGAAGGCCACCGAGGTCGAGATCATCCCGGGCAAGGGCTCGGGCCAGCTCAAGAAGAAGGTCCTGCGCTTCCTTGAGCAGAAGGAGATCAAGGCCCTCTACCACCGCATCGACAAGGACGCCAAGAACCACGGCCGGCTGTTCGTGTACTTCCGCTACAAGTAGAGGCGCGATGCGCTGATCAGCGCAGACAACCCTCCTGGCCATGTCTGGGGCACGCCGGGGGCACACGGCCCGTCCGGGAGGAAGGCGTCCATCGCCTTCCTGGCACGATCGGCGGCGTCGGGGAACCGAAGACGGGCCGGCAGGGATCAGGCGATGTTGAGATGTCTCGTCGTGGCAGCGCGGGCGTACGGCGCCGGTACACCGGCGCCGCCGCGTCGGGAACACCCGGGTCACCGTCTGCCTGGGTGCTTCAGTTCACCGGCAGGGGAGCGCCCGGTCCGCGGGAGCAGAGCTCACTGCTTGCGAGGCTGGCTGAAGCGCACCATGTTGCCGGAGGGGTCGCGGAAGGCGCAGTCGCGCACGCCGTACGGCTGGTCGACCGGCTCCTGCAGCACCTCGCCACCCGCGGCGTGGATGCGCTCGAAGGTGGCGTCGCAGTCGTCGGTCGCGAAGATGACACCACGCAGCAGGCCCTTCGCCAGCAGCTCCGCCGCGGCCTTCTTGTCGGCGGGCGAGGCGTTCGGGTCCCCGATGGGCGGTTCGAGAACGATGTCCACGTCGGGCTGCGACGGCGCGCCGACGGTCACCCAGCGCATCCCCTCGAACCCGACGTCGTTGCGCACCTCCAGGCCGAGAACGTCCCGGTAGAACGCGAGCGCCTTGTCGTGGTCGTCGACGGCGATGAAGGTCTGTGAAAGCTTGATGTCCATGCGTTTCACACTAGGGGCGGGGAATCAGGTCTCGCTTCTCCATTCCTGACCGGTCGCGTGTAGATCTTGGCGACGCAGGCCGGGATGGCGGCGCCGTCGTCATGGCTGCGGGCCCGGTATGAGCTCGGGCTCTCGCCGACCAGCTCGGTGAACCGCGAGCTGAACGATCCCAGCGATGTACAGCCGACCGCGAAGCAGACCTCCGTCACCGTCAGGTCACCCCGCCGCAGCAGCGCCTTGGCCCGCTCGATCCGGCGCGTCATCAGGTAGCTGTACGGCGTCTCCCCGAAGGCGGCGCGGAAGCTGCGGGAGAAATGGCCCGGCGACATGAGGGCGACCCGCGCCAGCGCCGGAACGTCGAGCGGCTCCGAGTAGTCGCGGTCCATCAGGTCGCGGGCCCGGCGCAGCCGGACGAGGTCCTCCAACGTCACGTGACCACCATCCCACGGCGCCGGGCGCCGCCGGTGCCGCAGGATGGTGGAGGCCCGGCTGCGCGGTCTACGGCTGGAGTATCGGCAGGGGCGCGGGAACCGCTGCGCCGTAGCGCCTACTGATGTCTCCTACGTCGTCGGCGTGGAGGCCTCGTTCCCGTCCGATGACGCGGAGGATGAGCCCACGACCTCCTCAAGGCGAGAGCCGTAGAGGAAGATCCGTCCAAGGGTGATCAACGCCAGACCGGTCAGGAGTGTGCCGAAGGGAAACTTCCCGAAGAACAAGATGGACAGAGCCCGAGTCCCCAACGAGTCGTCCCCGAAGGGGAATATGTCGCTTTTCACAATCTCGATGAACTGGAGGCGCGCGACCTCTCCGATGAGAACGGCCGGAATGGCGCTCCAGGCGACGGCTTTTCCGAGGCGGCCGAGGCGGCGTCCCACCATTGGATCGAAGACCCCCGTCCGGCGGGCGCGGTACGTAATCCGCCAGAGACCCACGAGGAGCCCGGCGTAGACCACATGCACGGGGAGGGTGGCCAGCGTGACAAGTACGCGTTGGGGGATCGTCGGCCGATCGGAACACACCTTGATCTCGGTGACGTACGGTGTGACGCCGGATGTCAGCGCTCCGATCGCGTCGATCTCCCTGTCGCCTGCCGGCAAGCCCGCGTCCACACCGGACACGCAGACGCCGGCGTCCCCGAAACCGTAGAACGTGATCGGCGCGATCTCGCCGCCCGGCAGCTTGAAGATTCCGATGCCCAAGGTGACCACGGCCAGAACGGCCACTCCGTACACGATCATTGCCGCGAAGAACGAGAACGGGTTGGTCAACCTCTTGTGATCAGTCATCATCATCCGCTTCATCGAAACTCCTTGAGCGTGGAGACCCCGGGCTTTAGTCCTGGGGAGGAAACGCGGCACGGTGTCGCACGGTATTTCTCGAATGCGCGAGCGTGGTTAACCGGTCTCGCAATATCGTGTGAGGCATGGCGCGGATCGTGAAGCGGGCGTTCAAGTTCCGCTTCTACCCGACCCCGGAGCAGGCTTCCGAGCTTGCCCGGACGTTCGGCTGCGCCCGCCTCGTTTACAACAAGGCCCTCGAAGAGCGCAGCCGCGCCTACACCCTCGAAGGCCGCAAGGTCTCCTACGTGCAGTCGTCGGCGGCGCTGACGCAATGGAAGCGCACCGAGGAACTGGCGTTCCTGAACGAGGTGTCGTCGGTGCCGTTGCAGCAGGCGCTCAGGCACCTGCAGGCGGCGTTCGCGAACTTCTTCGCCAAACGCGCCAAGTACCCGACGTTCAAATCCCGTAAGAAGTCCCGGCTCAGCGCCGAGTACACCCGTTCGGCGTTCACCTACCGAGACGGCCGGATCACCCTGGCGAAGATGGGCGGCCCGCTGAATATCGTGTGGTCGCGTCCGTTGCCGGAGGGGGCGGACCCGTCCACGGTGACGGTGTCGAAGGACGCGGCCGGGCGGTGGTTCGTGTCCATCCTGTGCGAGGACACGATCGGCCCTTTGGACCCGGCTGAGGGCGTGGTCGGCATCGATGCCGGGATCACGTCCCTGCTCGTCTTGTCGCGGCCGATTCCCGGCCTCACCGACGCGGCGGGAAAGGTCGCCAACCCCCGCCACGAGCGTGCCGACCGCAACCGGCTGGCCCGTGCGCAGCGCGCCCTGGCCCGCACGGAGAAGGGCTCCGGCAACCGGGCCAAAGCACGGGTGAAGGTCGCCCGGGTGCATGCTCGCATCACCGACCGCCGCCGCGACCACCTGCACAAGCTCACCACCTCGATCGTCCGTGAGAACCAAACGGTCGTGATCGAGGACCTCACCGTGCGCAACATGGTGAGGAATCACTCGCTGGCCCGCGCCGTCTCGGATGCGAGCTGGCGGGAGCTGCGCTCCATGCTGGAGTACAAAGCGGCGTGGTATGGGCGGGAACTGGTGGTCGTCGACCGCTGGTTCCCCTCCTCCAGGCTGTGCTCGGCGTGCGGGGCCATCCAGCGGTCCATGCCGCTGAACGTCCGTGACTGGGTGTGCGCCTGTGGCGCCGCCCATGACCGGGATGTGAATGCTGCGAAGAACATTCTCGCCGCCGGGCTGGCGGAGAGGTAAAACGCCTGTGGAGGGCTGGTAGGACCCGACCCGCGAAAGCGGCGAGGGCGCGGCCCGGTGAAGCAGGAAATCCACCCCGTGAGGGGTGGAATCCCCCGGCTTCAGCCGGGGGGAGGATGTCAAGCTGGTTGATGGCTGTAGTGCGACGATAGGGCAAGTGTCGGTGTCTTTCAGTCGGTACGGCCGATCGCCGGTCCCGGCACGCGGCAACACTCCACGGAAAGATCCTCCGTCCATCGCATCAGTCCTGGCCGTATCCCCTGTCCTGGATGATCGGGAAGGTCGTCTGCGTCGGATGGATCCACTCATCGATCCGTTCGTGCGAAGAACGGCCGACGGCTCCGGGCTTCGCCGGACTCGCACGCGTCCTGAGCTTCCGCGCCGTCACCTCGCGATAGGACATGACCGCGGACGGATCACAGCTTGCGGAAGTTCCTGGACTCCTCGGCCGCCGCCAGCACCGCCTCCAGCGAGGCGCCCGTGCCCGCCGTGACGACGGCCGCGATCGCCCCCTCCACGAACGGCACGTCGGCGATCACCACGCCCGGCCCCTCCATCAGGCGGGCGGTCAGCACCGAGCTGCCCAGGTCGGGGATCAGTATCACCCCGTCGCCCCGGTCCACCTCCCCGATCGCCGCCTCCACCAGGTCGGGACTGGTGCCGACACCGCCGTCGTCGGTGCCTCCGGCCGCGGCCAGCGGGACGGCCGTGCCGCCGATCTGCGTGGCCAGGGTGGCGACCTCGGCGGCCAGCGGGCCGCTGTGCGAGATGAGGACGATGCCTACCATCGGAGGGTTCCGCACGCCGCCGCGGAGGTGTGGGGGAGTGCCCGGTCAGGGGGGCGCGTCAACGCGTCACCACCGTGCGCAGAGCGGCGAGGATGAGGGCGGTCGAGGCGGCCCCGGGATCCTCGTGGCCCACGCTGCGGGGGCCGAGATAGCTGGCCCGTCCCTTGCGGGCCTGCATCGGGACCGTCGCCTCCGATCCGGCGAGGGCCGCCGACGCGGCCGCGCCGATCGCCTCCTCCGGATCCTTGCCCTCCTGCGTGGCCCGCGACAGCGCCCGGACCGCCGGAGCGAGCGCGTCCACCATGGTCTTGTCGCCCTCGGCGGCCGACCCCAGCCTCTGGACCCCGGCCAGGGCGGCCTGCAGGGCGGCGGCGAGGTCCGCGGCCGACACCTCGGAGGCGTCGCCCAGGGCCTTGCCCGCCTCCCGGAACGCCGTGCCGTACAGGGGGCCGGCGGCTCCGCCCACCTTGCGGATCAGCGTGCTCCCCACCAGGACCAGCAGCGCTCCGGGGGTCTCGGGCTCGGTGCCGGCCAGAGCCTGGGTGATCGCGCTGAAGCCCCGGTCGAGGTTGGCCCCGTGGTCGGCGTCGCCGATCGCGGCGTCCAGCCGGGTCAGCCGGTCCTTCTCGGCCCCGACGGTCCGGGCGACCTCCTCGATCCACGCGGTGAAGAAGGCGGTGTCCAGGTCGGCGGCGCCCATGTCAGCGGCCCCAGCGCAGGCCGGGGGTCTCCACCGGGGCGTCCCAGAGACGGGTGAGCTCGTCGTCCAGCCTGCAGACCGTGATCGAGAAGCCCTGCATGTCGAGGCTGGTGACGTAGTTGCCGACCAGGCTCCGCGCCGCCCTCGCGCCCTTGCCCGCCAGGTAGCCGCTCACCTCGGCGAAGGCGATGTAGAGCTCGATCAACGGGGTGCCGCCCATGCCGTTCACCATGACCAGGTTGTCGCCGGAGACCGGCATGTCCTCGTCGAGGGCGTCCATCGCGGTGTGGACCAGCTCGCGGGCGCCGCGCATGGCCGAGCGGGCCCGGCCGGGCTCGCCGTGGATACCGATGCCCAGCTCGACCTCGGTGTCCTTCAGGTCGAAGGTGGGATTGCCCGCGGCCGGGGTGGTGCAGGCGCTCAGCGCGACGCCGAAGGACCGGCTGCGGGCGTTGACCGCCTCGGCCACCCGGGTGACCTCCGCCAGCGGCGCGCCGGTCTCGGCCATGGCTCCGGCGATCTTCTCCACGAAGAGCGTGGCGCCGGTTCCCCGGCGGCCGGCCGTGTAGAGGGAGTCCTGCACGGCCACGTCGTCGTCGACCAGCACGCTCGCCACCTCCACGCCCTCCTCGGCGCAGAGCTCGGCGGCCATCTCGAAGTTCAGGACGTCGCCGGTGTAGTTCTTCACGATGTGCAGCACTCCCGCGCCGCCGTTCACCGCCTCGCTCGCCGCGATCATCTGGTCGGGCACCGGAGAGGTGAAGATCTCGCCCGGGCAGGCCGCGTCGAGCATGCCGTACCCGACGAAGCCCGCGTGCAGCGGCTCGTGCCCGGAACCCCCGCCGGAGACCAGGCCCACCTTGCCCGGACGCGGCCCCGAGGCGCGCAACACGATCTGGTTGTCCACGTCCACCCGCAGTCCGGGGTGCGCCGCCGCGAGTCCGCGCAGCGCGTCCGTGACGACCGAGTCGACGTCGTTGATGAGCTTCTTCACATCTCAGAGCCCTTCCCCCTCGGCGATGGAGGCAAGCGCGATCAGGGCGATCTCTTCCCCGGAGCGCGCCGCCGCCGTCGAGGATCTCGACGGCGGCGGCGCGCTCACCGTGCGCGGGGCCGGCGACCGGCCGGGCCGGCCGGTCGCCGGCCCGGCTCAGAGGCGGGCGAACCAGTCGAGCGGGAACGGCGGCCGGGCCAGCGGTGCCACCGCGATCCGCATGAGGGCGAGCGGGTTGTCGTCGCCCGCGATGCGGTTGGCGTCGAGGGCTCCGCAGCCCGTGCAGTGGTGGACGAGGGCCCACTCGCCGTTGTGGCGGACGTGGACGGCTATCGGGGTCATCGACGATCCGCAGTCCGCCGCCCTGTCGCCCGGGGTGTCGTCCAGGTGCCTGCTCCACAGGCAGGTCGGGCAGTGGTTGCGGTGCGCCGTGCCCGGCGCGTCGGCGGGGACGTCGAGGCCGCAGTGGACGCAGCGGAAGGAACGGACGCGAGCGCGGTCGCGGGATGGGTGGCGGGGCAAGGAGACTTCCTCAGGGATGATGATGGGCACAGGTCACCGGTGCCTCCGTCACGCCACGTCGTGTGCGCGCGAAGGCCGTTTCGGTGCCCGCGGGCATCAAAATCCCCCCTTTCGAAAGCTCGTCGCGACGATCCGAGTGAAGCGGAGGACGAGAGGGATATCAACGGGTTTTCCTCCTGCGCTCCGCCGGCCGTCGGAGTTCACGCCGGTGGATCTTCGCCCGGGGACGACCACGGCCGGTGACCGCTCGGCACCATCATGGTCGCCGGCCACGTGGTCCCGTGCCCCCTCGCCGTACGGCTTCGCCCGCCCGGGGTTCCGCGGCCGGGCGCGGGGCTTTCCGATGATCATGATCCCCGCGTTCCCGATGTTCCGCGACCCCGGCCTCAAGAGGGGGTCCCCAGATGGCGGAGCACGGACGCGGCCTCCTCGCGGATCCCCCGGTGCGGGTCGTCCCGGGCGAGGGTCTCCAGCCAGGCGAGGGTGAGCGGGTCCTCGTGCGACAGGATGCCGGCGGCCCAGAGCGCGACCCTCCGGACCGGCCAGGCGCTGTCGGCGGTCGCGCGATCCCGCAGCCACGGCAGCGTGGCGGAGTCGGCCGGCCCGGAGAGCCTCACGATCTCCACCACGGTCTCCGCCCGGACGGCCCAGCGCGGGTCGCCGGCGGCGCGCTCACGGAGCCGGGCCGCCGTGCGGTCCGGATCTCCCCGCCCCCACATGCCGGCCCCCTGTACGGCGGCGCGGGCCACGGCCGCGCTGGGGTCGCGCGCGACCCGCTCCCGCAGCCAGGAGATCATCTCCGATGTTCCGCCGACTACCTTGGTGAGCTCCTCCACGGCCCCCTCGCGGACTCTCCAGTGATCGTCGGCGCAGGCCCGGTCACGCAGGAGATTCAGGGTGGCGGCATCGTCGCACCAGCCCCGGGCGAGAGCGCGGAGGGCCGCCAGCCGGACCTGGGCGTGCTCGTCGCGTACGGCCCGCTCGCGCAGCAGCGGGACCGTGGCCGGGTCGTCGGCCCGGCAGGCGGCGATCGTCTCCACCATCGTCCGGCGCACCTGCCAGTGCCCGTCGGAGCGCACCCGCCCGCTGACGAGGAGAAAGGTGCCGGGCTCCTCCGGCCAGGTGCTCCCCAGCGCCGTCAGCGCGGCCAGCCGTACCTGCCAGTGCGGATCCCCGGCCGCGCTCGTCTCCACGGCGGAACGTGCCCGGTCGTCGTCCGGCCAGCCTTCGGCCAGTGCCTGTACGGCCGCCCGCCGGCCCATCCAGTGCTGGTCGGCTCTCGCGTGCTCATGGAGCCGCTCCGGTGTGCCGGGCCCGTCGGGCCAGCCCCAGCCGAGCACGGTGATCGCCGCGGCCCGCACCTCCTCCGCGTCGTCCCCGGCGATCCAGGCGAGCACCCGGGAGCACATGCCGTCGTGGTCGCGCCAGTGGCGCACGGCCGTGTCCACGGCGACGGCGCGGACATCGGGGTCCGGGTCGCCGGAGATCCTGCCGTACAGCCAGGACAGGGTGGCGTCGTCGTCGGCGGCGATCCGGGCCACCTCCCGGACGGCCGCGCCGCGCACCTCCCGGTGAAGGTCGGTCTCGGCCCGGCCTCGCAGCCACGGCGCGGCGTCCGGCTCGTCCGGCCCGATCCGCGCCACCGCCTCGACCGCCGCCCGCCGTACCTTCCAGTCTCCGTCCTGTGCGCTCACCTCCCGCAGCCAGGGGAGGGTCGCCGGATCTCCCGGCCAGATCCGCGCGGCGAGTTCCACGCTCGCCGCGCGGACCCGTTCGTGGACATCGGCCGTCGCGCGACCGCGCACCCACGAGGAGACGCCGGGCCGGTCCGGCCAGCCCAGGGCGACCCGTTCGACGGCCGTGCGGCGGACGTCCTCGTCGGGGTCCGTCAGGGCGCGCCGCCGCAGCCAGGGCAGCGTGTCCGGCTCGTCCGGCCAGATCAGCCCCACGATCTCGACCGCGGCCCTGCGCACCTTCCAGTGGCCGTCCGTGACGGCGATCTCGCTGACCCAGAGCGGCGTCGCGGGGTCGTGGGCCCGGTGCTCGGCCACCGCTTCGACGGCGGCCGCCCGGATGTCCTCGTCTCCTTCGCGGAGCACGCGATCGCGGAGCCACGCGAGAGTCCCGGGATCACCCTGGTATGTCGCGACGACCCTCTGCAGAGCCATGAGGCGGACCTCCCGGTGACCGTCCGCCGTCGCGCGCTCGCGCAGCAGCTCCAGGTCGTCCGTGCCGGGTCTCCAGTTGCTGAGTCTCTGGAAAGCCGCGCGGCGGACCTCCCAGTGGCCGTCCGCCGTCGCGCGCTCGCGCAGCAGCTCCAGGTCGTCCGTGCCGGGTCTCCAGTTGCTGAGTCTCTGGAAAGCCGCGCGGCGGACCTCCCAGTGGCCGTCCGCCGTCGCGCGCTCGCGCAGCAGTGCCCGGTTGTCCTGACTGTGGTGCCAGACGGGGAACGCCTGTGCGGCGGCGCGGCGGACCTCCCAGTGGTCGTCCGTCACCGCGAGCTCGCGCAGCAGCGCGAGGGCCTCGGGGGTGCGCGACCAGGACAGGGCGAGCTGCTGGGCGGCGGTACGGCGGACCTGCCAGTGACCGTCCGACATGGCCTGTCGCACGATCGCGAAGGTGAGAAGGTCCTCCAGCTTCTGCAGGGCGGTCTGGCGGGTCTTCCAGTGACCGCCCGTCACCATGCGTTCGCGCAGCAGCGCCAGGGTGACGGGATCGTCTGGCCGGGCGGTCGCCACGGCCGCCAGCGCCGCCCTGGACGTCGCGTCGTCGCCGGTGTCCGCCAGCTCGCGGAGCCATTCCAGGATCTCCGGGCGGCCACGGTACATCTCGGCGAGCGTGTCCAACGCCGTGGGGCGTACCGGGCCGAAGCCGTGCAGTGCCTGCCGCCGCAGCCAGTCCAGGGTGTCGGGGTGGTCGCGCCGGCTCGCGGCGACGGCCTGGAGCGCGCTTGCCCGCACGTCGCCGTCCGGATCCTTCAGGGCGCGGTCGCGCAGCCAGTCCAGGGTGTCGGGGTGGTCGCGCCGGCTCGCGGCGACGGCTTCGAGCGCGCTTGCCCGCACGTCGCCGTCCGGATCCTTCAGGGCGCGGTCGCGCAGCCAGTCCAGGGTGTCGGGGTGGTCGCGCCGGCCCGCGGCGACGGCCTGGATCGCGCTGGTTCTCACGCCGCTGTGGGGGTCGGCGAGTGCGCGCTCGCGCAGGAGGGGCAGGGTGTCGGGGTGGTCGCGCCAGTTCACGGCGACGGCCTGGAGCGCGATGATCCGCACGTCCTCGTCCGGGTCGCTGAGTGCGCGGACGCGGAGGAGGGGCAGGGTGTCGGGGTGGTCGCGCCAGCCTGAGGCGATGGTCTGGACGGTTGCCTGGCGGACGCTCCAGTTCAGGTCGGTGCGCACGCGGTCGCGCAGGAGGGGCAGGGTGTCGGGGTGGTCGCCCCGGCTCGCGGCGACGGCCTGGATCGCGCTGGTTCTCACGCCGCTGTGGGGGTCGGCGAGTGCGCGCTCGCGCAGGAGGGCCAAGGTGTCGGGGTGGTCGCGCCAGCCTGAGGCGACGGCTTCGACCGCGGCCTTCCGCGTCAGACCGTGCGGATCGGTGAGCGCGCGCTCGCGCAGGAGGGGCAGGGTGTCGGGGTGGTCGCGCCAGCCTGAGGCGATGGTCTGGACGGTTGCCTGGCGGACGCTCCACTCCGGGTCGGTGAGGGCGCTTTCGCGCAGGAGGGGCAGGGTGTCGGGGTGGTCGCGCCAGCCCGCGGCGACGACCTGGAGCACGGTTGTCCGCACGTCTCTGTCCGGGTCGGTGCGCGCGTGTCCGTGCAGGAGGGGCAGGGTGCCGGGGTGGTCGCGCCAGCCGGTGGCGACGGCCTGGAGCGCGGCGGTCCGCACGTCCTCGTCCGGGTCGGTGTGCGCGTGCTCGCGCAGGAGGGGCAGGGTGCCGGGGTGGTGCCGCCAGCCGGTGGCGACGGCCTGGACGGCTGTCCGGCGGACGCTCCAGTCCGGGTCGGTGAGGGCGCTTCCGTGCAGGAGGGGCAGGGTGTCGGGGTGGTCGCGCAGGCTCGCGGCGACGGCCTCCACCGCTGTTTCCCGTATGTCCCTGTCCGGGTCGGTGCGCGCGTGTCCGTGCAGGAGGGCCAGGGTGCCGGGGTGGTCCGGCCGGCCCGCCGCGACGGCGTCGAGCGCTGTCCGGCGGACCTCCTGGTGCGGGTCGGTGAGGGCACCCTCGTAGAGGGGCCTCAGAAGATCGGGACGATCTCCCCAGCCGACGGTGAGCGCCCGGATGGCATCGGCCCGCACCTCGCCGTGCGGGTCGGTGAGGGCGCTTTCGCGCAGGAGGGGCATGGTGCCGGGGTGGTCGCGCCAGCCGGTGGCGATCGCCCGGAGAGCGGCTGAGCGGACCTGCCGCTGCGCGTCGCCGGTGGCGCACGCGCGTAACGTCGTCAGGGCCTCGGGAAGATCCCGCCAGTTGTCGGCGATGGCCTGGAGCGCCGCCGTCCGCACATTCCCACCCGGGTCGGTGAGGGCGCTTTCGCGCAGGAGGGGCAGGGTGCCGGGGTGCTCCCGCCACCCCTGTGCCAGGGCCCGCACCGCCCCGTCGCGCATGCTCGCGCTGACCTCGCCGACGGCCTGCCGCCGGAAGTGCTCCCTGAGGCGGTCGTCGTCCGGGAACAGCGCCGCCACGATCATGGTCGCAATCTCCGTGCCGCCGGACGACATGATGGCTCGCTCCCTGCCGAGGAACCAGCCGAGGTAGCGGTCACGTCCCGGCCATCGGGGCCGGACCGTTCGCAGGAGGGGGATCATCTTGTCGGCGAGGAACCCGTCGACGTCGAAGACGTAGGTGCCCTCCGACTGCTCCAGCCAGGTGATGATCTTGTCGATGACCGCCGCGCCCTGCGGTTCCATGGCCCCCAGGTTGCGCGTCTCGGCGATGCACTCGGCCGCGAGGATCAGGTGGTGGGGCGGGTCCTCGGCCCTCGCGAACGGCCACAGCGGGTTCGCCTCGCGGACGAGATAGTCGACGATCTCGCCGGTGAACCGCTCGTCGATCATCCCGGCCACCAGCAGGAGGACCTCGCGCCACGCCGGATCGTGCCAGTGGCGGCCGAACATCTCCGAGACGAGCTGGTCGGGACTCCACTGGCGCTTGTTCTGGAACCGCCGGACGATCTCGTCCGCGCAGAAGAACTCCAGGAAGGCCCGGTGCACGAATCCGTAGACGCCTCCGCCGTACAGGCTGAGGATGAAGTTGCGCTCCCGGAACTGGTCCAGCATGCCGCGCGCGACGGTCTTCGCCGCCCGAGGGTCGAGCTGGTAGCGGCTGCCCAGGTAGCCGACGAACTCCTCCAGGAGGTCCTCGCGCCGGATGTGGTTGCCGGCCAGCCCCGATCTGCCGCTCTGCATCCGCCAGGCCACCCGGCGCAGCAGTTCCTTCTTGTCCTCGGCGTCGATGTAGCCGGCCGGTATGCGCGCGTCCTCCAGATGCCTGTTGACGTCCCAGTGCTCGACCAGCACGGACGCCGCGTGGACGTACACCGTCCGCCGCTCACGTGGAAGCTCCTGGCGGCGCCCGATGATCGCGAGGATGGTCAGCAGCAGGGGGTTGCCCGCCAGCTCCCGGATGGACGGAGAGTCGGTCATCGCGCGCATCAGCCGGTCCCGCAGATGCCGCGCCTCGTCCTTGCGGTCGCGCATCGCCAGCTCGTACCAGCGCTCGGTGAACTCCCCGATCTGAGCGGTGTCCAGATCCTGGAGCGTGTAGTGCCGGAACCCGGCGTCGTGCAGCTCGGCCCGCCGGTATCCGATGACCCGGCTGGTGACGAGGATCCGCACCTTCGGATATCGCGTGGCGAATCCGGCGATCTGCCGGGTCACCGTCTCCCGCACCTTGGGATCGAACAGCTCGTCCAGCCCGTCGAAGACGACCAGTGCCCGCCCGTCCTCGCGGAGGTAGCGGTCCAGGGGGCGCGCGGGAATGCCGGTCCCCTCGGTCCGGTGCAGGTGCTCCAGGTACTCCAGGAAGGTCTCGCACCGCGACCGGAGATCGGCGTAGGAGCGCAGCTCCACGAGCAGGGGCAGCCATCCCCTCAGCCCGGCCAGGGCCTCCTCCGTCCCGTCACCCATCAGGCCCAGGACCAGATAGCGCGCCAGCGTCGACTTGCCGGCGCCGGGATCGCCGAGCAGCGCGACCAGCCGGTTGCCGGGCTCGCCCAGGACGTCCAGCACCGCGCGCCGGGGAGTCCTGTCGTACGTGGTGCGCGCCTGCGCGATCCTGTCGAGGTCGAGCCCCTCCGGAAGGTCCTTCTCCGAGATCTCCTCGGCGCTCAGCAGCCGCCGCCACAGTTCCTTGGACAGCTCCACGGGAGGCGGATCCGCTCTGACGCTCTGCGGGACGAACATCGACCGGAGGAGGACGGGCAGGTGGGCGTCCTGCTCCGCCGGGGTCAGCACCTCCAGGTCGAGCCGCCGGTAGCGCTGTTCCATCCTCGTGAGGTAGGCCGCCCGCGCCACCGCGAAGGACTCCTCCCCGGCGTCGGGGGCCTCCGTCCCGGTGGCCGGCGAGGTCTGCTGCCCGAGGCATTCGACGAGGGCGTGCAGGACCCGGCCGCTGAGGTCGTCGGCCGAGGCGAACCGGCTGACCATGATGTCGGACGCGAGCAGGCGGGCCCGGAACGCCTCGACCGATGAACGGTCCTGGTCGACGAGCCGCAGGGGGATGGGGGCTTCCTCGTCGAGAAGGAACAGCAGCCTCGGGATTCCCCGGTCGGACGCGGCGAGGAACTCCAGTTCGGTGTAGGAGACATTCGTGCCGGGCACCGGGGATCCGTAGCGGAACCCTATTATTCCAAGGTATAAATCGCACTTTTGAACACGATCGCGACAATAGTCGGCCGGCGTGGTCTCCTGGGCGGGGAAGTACCGCATGTCCACCGGCACCAGGCCCGCCCGCGCCACCGCGTCGATGGCCGACTGCACGAACGACCCTGTGGGCGGATACTCCGCCATGTCCGATGTGTGACTGATGAAGACGCTCGGCACATCCCACAAAATACCCCTCGCCAAGCCCGGGTCATGCATATCCATATGACGAGCCATATCGAGTAAACAAACATTTTCCCCGACGGGAATGTCGTTTCCGCTGCCCGGCCCGGCCGGAGGGTGGAGGTGACGGGGGTCACGGTGGTGTAGGAGGATCTGGCCAGGTCTTCTTCCGATGCTGGAGGCGTCATGTCGGTGTTGCGGAACCTGGTGGAGAGCATCCGGAACGGCGGGATCGAGGTGATCGACCTGACCGCGCCGCTGTCGTCGGAGACGCCGATCCTGCAACTGCCCGAGCCCTTCGGGAACACCGTCCCGTTCACGCTGAAGGAGATCAGCCGCTACGACGACCGCGGGCCCGCCTGGTACTGGAACGACATCTCGACCGGCGAGCACACCGGCACGCACTTCGACGCGCCGGTCCACTGGGTCACCGCCCGGGACGGCGAGGACGTCTCCCAGGTGCCGGTGGACCGGCTGATCGCCCCGGCCGTGGTGCTCGACCTGTCCGCCGAGGCGGGCGAGGACCCCGACTTCCTGCTGGAGATCAAGCACGTCAAGGCCTGGCAGGAGGCCAACGGGCCGCTGCCCGACGGCGGCTGGCTGCTCTACCGCACCGGCTGGGACGCCCGCTCCCACGACCAGGAGCGCTTCCTCAACGCCGACGAGGCCGGCCCGCACACCCCCGGCATCTCGGTGGAGTGCGCCAGGTGGCTGGCTGAGGAGACCCCGATCGCCGGGCTCGGCGTGGAGACAGTGGGCACCGACGCGGGCGCCGCGCACGGCTTCGATCCCGCCTTCCCCTGCCACTCCTTCCTGCTCGGCGCGGGCAAGTACGGTCTGACCCAGCTCCGCAACCTCGACCGGCTCCCGGTCACGGGCGCCGTGGTCGTCGCGCCGCCGCTGCCCATCGTCGGCGGCTCGGGCAGCCCGGTGCGCGTGCTGGCCCTGGTCGAAAGGTGAACGTCGCCGAGGCCGTGGGCCGCGTCCTCGCCTCGCTCGGTGTGGACACCGCCTTCGGCGTGGTCGGCAGCGGCAACTTCCACGTGACCAACGCGCTGGTCGAGCACGGCGTGCGGTTCGTCGCCGCACGCCACGAGGGCGGCGCGGCGACCATGGCCGACGCCTACGCGCGCACCGGCGGCCGGGTCGGCGTGCTCAGCGTCCACCAGGGGCCGGGGCTCACCAACGCGATGACCGGCATCACCGAGGCCGCCAAGAGCCGCACGCCGCTCATCGTGCTGGCCGCCGAGGTGACCGAGCCCCGGTCCAACTTCTTCGTCGACCAGGCCGCCCTCGCCACGGCGGTCGGCGCCGTCCCCCTGCGGATCACCTCCGCCGGGACCGCCGTCGCGGAGACGCTCCAGGCGTTCCACCTGGCCCGCGACGGGCGGCGCACGGTCCTGCTGAACCTCCCGCTGGAGGTCCAGGGCCGGCCCGTCCCCACCCCGCCCGCTCCCGCCTCTCTCGCCTCCGTCCCGGAGCCCTCCGAGCCGGAGGCGAGGGAGGTCGCGCGGCTGGCGGAGCTTCTCGGGGCCGCGCGGCGGCCGGTGTTCGTGGCGGGGCGGGGAGCACGCGCGGCCAGGCTGGAGCTGGAGGAGCTCGCTGAGCGGATCGGGGCGCTGCTCGCCACCTCCGCCGTGGCCAAGGGACTCTTCCGGGGCAGCCCGTGGGATCTGGACGTGAGCGGTGGCTTCGCCTCGCCTCTCACCGCCGAACTCGTCCGCGGCGCCGACGTGATCGTCGGCTGGGGCTGCGCGCTCAACATGTGGACCATGCGCCAGGGCACGCTCATCGGCCCGGAGGCCAAGGTCGCCCAGGTCGACCTGGACGCCGACGCCCTCGGCGCCCACCGGCCGATCGATCTCGGCGTGGTCGGCGACGTCGCCCTCACCGCGCGGTCCGTCACCACCCTGCTCGCCGGGGGCGGGGACGACCTCCGCCAGGCGTCCGCCGCGCGGGACGGGGCAGGCCGGGAGGCTTCTGCCGTACCGGGCGACGGGCCCGGGGCGCCGGACGCGCCGGGTGGGAGCGGTCCCGGCGCGCCGGGTGGCATCGGGTACCGGTCGCGGGTGTTGGCCGAGCGGATCGCCCGCGAGAACCGCTGGCGGGACGTGCCCTATGCCGACGAGGGGGGCGAGGGCCGCATCGACCCCCGCACCCTCACGATCGAGCTGGACGACCTCCTCCCCGCCGAACGCGTCGTCTCCGTCGATTCCGGAAATTTCATGGGATATCCGTCGATGTTCCTCGACGTCCCAGATGAACGCGGTTTCTGCTTCACCCAGGCATTTCAGTCCATCGGCCTCGGCCTGGCCACCGCGATCGGCGCCGCCCTGGCCCAACCGGCCCGACTCGCGGTGGCGGCGCTGGGCGACGGGGGCGCGCTGATGGGCGTCGCCGAGTTGGAGACGGTCGTACGGCTCGGCCTTCCGATGGTGATCGTGGTCTATGACGACGAGGGCTACGGGGCCGAGGTCCACCACTTCGGCCCGGACGGGCACAGCCTGGACACCGTCACCTTCCCGCCCGTCGACATCGCCGCCATAGCCCGGGGTTTCGGCTGCGAGGCGGTGACCGTACGGGGCCGGGAGGACCTCGCCGCGGTGGCCGGATGGCTGGACGGGCCGCGGCACCGGCCGCTGCTGGTCCACGCCAAGGTCAGTGGCGCGCGGGGGTCGTGGTGGCTGGAGGAGGCCTTCCGCGGGCATTGAGTTCTCCGCACCAAGCACGCCGACACGCCGCGACCGGGATCTGACACCGCGTGTCGCGTGGCTGCAAAGGCCGTATCGCGGTAGGGATCGCCTGATCGCCGGAGCTGCGGTTCGCGCACTCGGCGACCAGCGGGGCGGCCTCGCTCAGGCAACGGTGCCCGGCGCCTGGCTACTCCTCGTTATCCGAACTGGCCGGGCTGGTAGTCGCCGCCGGGCTGCCGGGTGATGACGCCCAGGCGGTTGGAGGCGTTGATGAGGGAGACGAGACACGCCAGGGCGGCGAGCCGCTCCTCGTCGTAGTGCTTGGCGGCATTCGCGCAGGCCTCACACCTCGATGCGCTGTCTCGTCGAACCGGGTGAGGGCAGAGCGACCAAGGGAGCGGGCGACACCATGACCAACCCAGCCGGGCCAGGACGCGGCCGACCCGATCCGGGCCTGAGCGCGATCATGAGCGAGCGGCGTCAGCTGATCAATCTCGCGTACCGGCTCCTGGGCTCCCTGGCCGATGCCGAGGATGTCGTACAGGAGACCTGTGGCCCGGCTGGACGGCGTCACCGTGTCGGTGCTGGCGTTCGACGTCGCAGGCGATCGGATCAAGCACGTCTGGGCAGTGCTCAACCCCGACAAGCTCCGGCCCTGGGCGATGTGCTGACGCGCGCCGCTCACCCGGGGACGGCCGAAGCCTGATCACCCGTAACCCCAGCGACCGCGATCCGGCAGTCCTGACAGGTCCGGCTTCTCCTGCGGCTCGGTATTCCCCGAGGGCGACCGGACAGCCCGCACGGTCTGCTCCCGCCGCCGCTGCCGCCGGTCGAATCCCGCCGAAAGGCTGAGGTACGGTTCAGCCATGGCTGAGATCGTGTACCCCCCGGTCATCGGGGCCGCGCGGACCCTGTTCCGCGCGCTGGACCTAAAGATCCGCGTCGAGGGCGCCGAGCGGATCCCGAGAACCGGCGGAGCGGTGCTGGTCAGCAACCACATCAGCTATCTCGACTTCATCTTCGCGGGCCTGGCCGCGCTGCCCGCCAAGCGGCTGGTGCGCTTCATGGCCAAGAAGGAGGTCTTCGACCACAGGATCTCCGGCCCGCTGATGCGCGGCATGCACCACATCCCGGTGGACCGGGCGGCGGGCGCCGCCGCGTTCGGTGCGGCGCTGAAGTCGCTCAAGTCCGGTGAGATCGTGGGCGTGTTCGCCGAGGCCACGATCAGCCAGTCCTTCACGATCAAGGAGATCAAGAACGGTGCGGTCCGGATGGCCGTGGGCGCCAAGGTGCCGATGATCCCGATCGCCCTGTGGGGCACCCAGCGGCTGTGGACCAAGGGGCACCCCAAGAAGCTGCTGCAGCGGCATGTGCCGATCACCATCCTCGTCGGCGAGCCGCTGCACGCCAAGCGCGGCGACGACTACGATGCCGTCACCGCCGACCTGCGCGAGCGCATGTCCGCGCTGCTGGACCGGGCCCAGCGGACCTACCCGGAGATCCCCCCGGGAGCCTGGTGGCAGCCGCGCCATCTGGGCGGCACCGCTCCCACCCCCGAGGAGGCGGAGAAGATGGACGCCGCCGAGGCTGAGGCGAGGGCGGCCCGGCACAAGTCGTGAACAGGTGAGCCGCAAGTGGTGTGCTCCACGCTGTCCCCATGAGTGACGCGTTCGAGAACATCGCCGGCGCCTTCCAGCCCGGACCGACCCCCGGGCCCGGCCGTACACCGGGACCGATCGGCATGACGATCCTGCTGATCTGCTGGGTGGGGCTGGGCCTGATGCCCTTGGTGCTCTCGGTGTCCGATCTCAGGCTCGCCGCAGGCGAGATCGGCACCGCGGGCACCCTCACGGTCGTCTCATGCGAGTCCCTGGGCAAGGGCCGTTACGACTGCAAGGGCAGCTTCGTGCCCGACGGTGGCGGCGCCGTGGTGGCGGTGGCCGCCTCGCCCGACTCCACCGCCGGGGACGTCAAGCGGGCCCAGCTCACCCCCGAGGGCGACCGCGCCGTCCCGAGCGGCACCCCCGGCCTTCTCGCCGCCCTCACCATGCCCTTCCTGGGGGTGGGCGTCCTGGCCTTCCTGCCCTACGTGTTCCTCTACGTCTTCAAGGCGCGGCGGGGCCGCCACGCCGCCGTGGCCTTCGGGGCCCTCCTCACGGCCGTCTCGCTCGCCGGGGTCGTCGTCGGCCTGGTCGCGGCCTACTCCTGACGGCCCGGTCTCCGGGCTGCCCGGCGTTCACAGCCGGTCGGCGAGGAGCTCCAGCAGGGGGAGCGCCTCGGCCAGCCGGCGCCGCTCCTCCTCGTTCACGGTGTCGCCGAGCACGTGGGTGATCCGTGCGGTGACGGCGTGGGTCCGGTCGCCGAGGGCCTGGAGCCCGGCCTCGGTGATCTCGGTGACGACCCTGCGCCTGTCGGCGGGGTCGGGGGCGCGGGCGACCAGGCCGCGCTGGGCGAGAGTGCCGAGGGCGGTGCCGATCGCCTGGGGGGTCACCTGCTCGGAGCCCGCGAGCGCCGCCGAGGTGGACGGCCCCTTCCGATCCAGCCGGGACAGCACGGTGAGCTCGGTGAAGGTGAGACCGCTGGTGTCGTCGACGGTGGCGTAGATCTGCCTGATCCGCCGGGCGAGGCGGCCGACGACGATCCTGAGGTCGCGTGCGGTGTGGTCATGGACCGCGTGCGCGTGGGCCGCGCGGTCATGGACCGTAGAGTCGGGATCCTTCATAAAACCAAGGTTAGCTTTATCAATCCAGCTTTGCTATTTTTTCGGGCACCGACCCGAGAGGATCCCCCTTCCATGTGTCACGACGCCGGCGCCACCCCGCCCATCGAACCCGTCGCCTCCGGCCCGCTCACCCTGACCTCGGCCGACGGCACCCGCTTCGCGGCCTACCTGGCCGTCCCCGAGCGGCCCTCGGGCGCCGGGGTCGTGGTCATCCCCGACAACAGGGGACTGGCGCCCTTCTACGAGCGCCTCGCCGTACGGCTGGCCGAACACGGTCACCCGGCGCTCGCCTATGACCACTTCGGCCGTACGGCGGGCGCCTCCACCGACGGCCGGGATGAGGGCTTCCCCTCCATGGAGCACTTCGCCGGGCTCACCAGGGAGGGGATGCTGGACGACATGTCCGCGGCCGTCGAGCGGCTGCGCGAGTTCGGGGACACGCAGGCGGCCCTGGGTTTCTGCATGGGCGGACGGCTGGCCTTCTTCGCCGCCGAGCCCCGGTTCGGCCTGGCCGGGGTGATCGGTTTCTACGGCCATCCGGGCCTCGCCGCCCCCTACGGTCCCGGGCCCGCCCAGCACGCGGGCGAGCTCGCGGCGCCGATCCTCGGCCTGTTCGGCGGAGCCGACGAGGGCATCCCGGCGAGCGAGGTGGCGGCCTTCGGCGAGGCCCTGACGGCCAACGGCGTGAACCATGAGCTCGTCATCTATCCCGGCGCCCCGCACGGGTTCTTCGACGCCGGGAACGGCGAGCACGCCGAGGCGTGCGCCGACGCCTGGCGTCGCGTCCTCGCCTTCCTCTGACGGCCCCGCACCTCCGCCGGGACCGGCGGGCACCCGGTGCGAGACCCTCGTCGAGCCGCTCGCCCACCACGGCTCCCGCACCGGCGAGGCGCGCGGGCGCGTCGTGGGATGACATCCTGTGGTCTGATCCGCCGTCGCCGGAATCAGACCACGGTCCGATGCGGCCGGGGTGTCCCTTCGGAGATCGTGGCCGGCATGCTGAAGTCAATCGCCATCGTCCTGACCCTGCTGGGCTCGGGCGTGCAAGCACAGCAAGCCGACCCCCTCGACTGGCGTCCCTGCCCGAGTGACAAGGCCGGGATGGAATGCGCCGACCTGCAGGTCCCGGTCAACTGGCAGAGAACCGACAGTCGCAAGATCACGCTGAAACTGGGCCGCCTGAAGGCCACCGGCGCCTCCGAGGGCTCCGTCCTGGTGGCCTACGGCGGCCCGGGCGGGCCGGGGATCGCCCTCACCCAGTCCGGAGCGGGAGGTTGGTGGACCAGGCTCCGCGAGCGCATGGACATCGTCACATGGGACACCCGGGGCTACGGCGAGCAGTTCGGCGGCCTCAGCACGGGCCTGCCGTGCACCTGGACACGGATCCCGCTGGCCGAGTTCCCCGAGGACGACGCCGACTTCGGGCGGCTCGCCGACACCAACCGCGGTTACGCCGAGGCCTGCCGCAACAAGGACCCCGAGTTCTTCGCCAACATGAGCTCGGCCGACAACGCCAGAGACATGGAGGCGATCAGAAAGGCGCTCGGCGGCGCCAGGCTCAACTTCTACGGCGCCTCCTACGCCGGGTTCTACGGGCAGGACTACGCCCGCCTCTTCCCCGGCCAGGTGCGCACGATGGTGCTCGACGGCACGTGGAACCACGGCGCGGCCGACTGGTCCGGCGAACTGGAGGAGATGGCCAGGAGCAACGAGGAGGCCATCGGCCGGTTCTTCGACTGGTGCGCCGCCGGCAAGTGCCGTGACGTGCCCGCGAAGTGGCGCAGGCTGATCGCCGGGGCCGACCGCACGCCGATCCCGGCCAAGCGGGCCGGCATCGCCTACGACGGCCGCGACCTGCGGTCCTTCGTGGTCGGCGCCGCCAAGGAGGGCGTCAAGGCGTGGCCGGAGCTGGCGCGGGACATCCGCGGGGCCGCCGGCGGTGACGCCTCCGGGTTCGTCCCCGAGCGCGGCCTCCGCTACCCCGACCAGTCCACCGGCGTCACCGAGTGCCTCGACTGGCCCCGTCCCGCCGGCCGTGCCGAGCTGGAGTCGACGATCGCCCGGCTGCGCAAGGTCGCGCCCAACGCGGGCACCGCCGACACGCTGGCGACCGCGACCCTCGGCTGCGTCGGCTGGCCGGTACAGGTGACCAACCCGCCGGCCCCGCTGCCGAAGGGCCTGCCGCCGATGCTGGGCGCGGGCGCCTGGGGCGAGTCCGACGCCGTCCGGCGGGTGCTCAAGCAGGTGCCGGGCAGCGTCACCGTCCGCCACGAGGGGCCCGGCCACACGCTCTACGGCTTCAACCCCTGTGCCCGCGACCACATCGACCGCTACTTCACCGACCGCGTGCTGCCCTCGGCGGAGACGGAGTGCTGACGGAGGGCGAGCCCGGCCCGCGGTGAGTGAGGAACGCGGGCCGACCCGCACGTGACAGGACGGAGGGGACGCGCGTTTCCGTCCGGGGGAGGCGGAACGGCGCCCGTCCCGCCGCCTCCCCGGAGAGAGGAGGTGACGGGACGGGCGGGGGCTCCGTCAGCCGCGTACGGTGACCGTCAGGCGCCCCTCGACCGGGGACCGGCCGGGCGCGTTGACCGAGAGCGTTCCCGTGTATGTTCCCGGCCGGTCGAAGGTACGGCCGGACGTGGCGGTGAACGCGTCGTTGATCCGCATGTCGGGGATGCTTGCCTGACGGGGGGTCGTCAACGTGACGTCCTCCCGCATGCCGTCACTCCAGGCGATGGTCGCCGTGAGATCACCGGGCGCGGCTCCCGGAGCGGTGACGGTCCAGGTGGCCCCGGCCGGTTCGCCGCTGTCGACGGCGGCCGGGGTGCCGAGCACGTCCGTCAGCCAGGCGACGTCGGCGGTGGGGAAGAAGTTCGTCCCCTGAACCGTCAGCCTGCCCCCCACCTTGGCCAGGCGCGTTTTGAAGTCGCGGTAGTCGCGCTGCGCCTGCGGGGTCCACCCGACCTCGGCGGTGGCGATGATGCGGGGGAAGCTGTAGTACTGCGCCTGGCCGAGGCGCCGGATGAACTCTCCCCACAGCGCCGACTCGACGCCCAGCACGCTGGACTCGGCGATGTTCGGGATGAACGTCCCCGGGTCCCAGTTGTAGTGGCGGTCCAGTCCGCAGGGCCCGCCGCACGCCCAGGTGCCGCCCTGGGGCTGGCGGGGGTCCTGCTTCTGCGGCACGTAGGTGTGGGCCGCGGGGGAGAGGATGACCTTGGCGCCGCGGTCGCGCACCGCGCCGGCCACGGCGGCCCGGTTCCCGTTCCAGAACTGGACGACGGCCTTGTCCTGCGGGAGCGCGGTCCCGGAGTACTCGTTCCAGCCGACGACGGTCTTGCCCAGGGAGGTGACGGTCCTGGTGAACGCGTCGACCATCGTGGTGTAGCTGGCGTGGCTCGTGACGTGCGCCTCGTCACCGCCGATGTGCAGGTACGGCCCGGGGGTCATCTCGGCGATCTCGGTGAGGACGTGCTCGACGAACTCGTACGTCACGTCGCTGCCCGAGTCGAACGACGAGTAGCCGACCGAGCCGGTGCCGTTGTGCGGCACCGTCGTCTCTCCCGGCTTCGGCCGCGGCTGGGCGCCCGGGGTGTTGAGCTGGGGGATCGCGTGCAGCGCGGCGTTGGTGTGGCCGGGCATGTCGATCTCGGGGATCACCGTCATGCCGTTCTCGCCGGCGTGGCGGACTATCTCGGCGTAGTCGGCCTTCGTGTAGTGGCCGGTGACGCCGAGCTCGGTGCCCATCAGCTGACCGTTGCCGTTATAGGTCATGGCGGTGGCGCCGCTCACCTCGGTGAGCAGGCCGTAGTCGATGCCGGACGGGTTGTCCCGCGGCTCGTCGATCGCGATGCGCCACCCCTGGTCGTCGGTCAGGTGCAGGTGGAGCCGGTTGACCTTGAACTGCGCCGCTGCGTCGATGTAGGCCTTGACCTCGTTCACCGGATAGAAGCTGCGGGCGACGTCGAGCATCATCCCCCGGTGCGCGAAGCGCGGGTAGTCGGTGATCGTCACCGCCGGCACCGTCCACTCGGCGTCGGTGGCGGTGCCGGACTCCACCCACTGCGGGAACAGCTGGCGCAGCGTCTGCACACCGTTGAGCGCGCCGTTGGGCGTGTCGGCGCCGATGCTGATACGACTGGCGGCGACGGTGAGGGTATAGCCCTCGGCCTCATGACCGTCGGGGCCCTTCCCCGGCCCGACCTCGATGACGATCGGCGCCGGTCCCCATCCCCGGCCGACGACGGGCAGGCGGTGCCCGGTCGACGGGCGGAGGACGCCGGCCAGGTATCGCGCCGGCGCCTGGGCGCCGTCGCCGACCGCGACGATCCGCGTGTTCCGGTGGAGGGTGAACGGCGTGGCGTCGTGTTCCTCGACCGACACCGGCTCCGGCACCAGGCCGAGCGTCGGCTCCGGCGGCGCGGGCGGGCGATCCCAGATCTCGAACTCGGAGATGGAGTATCCGTAGGCCGCCCAGCGCTTGCGGCCCTGCATCCGGACGAAGGAGACCGGCTCCTCGGACTTCACCTCGACGACGTCGGTCCTGGGGCAGGTGTCCCGCTGGAGGGCGGCGACGTCGGTCCAGGTGGCGCCGTCAGCCGAGGTCTGCAGGACGAAGTCGCGGGCGCAGGCGTTGGGCCAGGTGAGCGTGACGTGGTCGACCTTGGACGGGCCGGCCAGCTCGATCTGCACCCAGTTGTCGTCCTGGTATTTCGACGACCACCGGGTGCCGGTGTCGCCGTCCTTGACGTGGGCCGCGGCGAAGGTGTCGCGGTCGAGTTCGACGCTGGAGGCGGTGGCCGTGCCCGCGAGGGCCAGGTTGGTCGGGGCCGGCGCGGCGGCGCCCGCCGCCGCCGGGGCATCCGGCGTGATCACCTGTGCGCTGCCGGCTCCCGGTGGGGCCAGCAACGTCATGGCGAGTGCGGCGGACAGGGCAACCGCGATCGAGCGGTGTTTCGACAGTGATGTCCAGCGGTGGGGGGCATCCGACATGGGGCTCCTTCGCGACGTTCGGCCGCTGCCGGTCAGACGTGCTTCCGGTGTGGCACTCGGTTAACGCCAGAGTGTGGATGCCGCGCTTTCTTACGTCAATAGTCCCTACATAAATCGCCGTCGCCCTTGCCCGGGAACTCGGCCGTGACGTCTCCGATGCCGTGGATCGGGGAGTGGCGGTCGAGTGCCACCAGTGCCGCGCCGACCGCCGCCGCTCCCTGGGAGATCCTGGCGGTGCCGAGTTCGAGCCGCCGGTCGCGGATGGACAGCTTTTGCCGGGCGAGTGACGCGCGGACCGGGTCGAGCAGGTGGTCGCCCAGATCGGCCAGCTCGCCGCCGATGACCACCCGGTGAGGGTCGAGCAGGATCGCCACCGTGCCGAGAGCCCGGCCGAGCAGCTCGGCGCTCCAGTCCACCACGTCGCGGACGCTCCGGTCGCCGCGGTCCAGTGCCGCGACCAGGCCGGCGACGTCGGCGACGTCCGGCGCGACGGCCCTGACGCGCCCCAGCACCGCGTCGATCGAGAGATACTGCTCAAGGCAGCCCCTGCCGCCGCACCAGCACGGCGGGCCGCTCGGTTCGACGCTGACGTGGCCGATCTCCCCGGCCGTGCCCGAGGCCCCGCGGGCGAGCGTGCCGTTGATCACCACGCCGCTGCCGACGCCGTGGGACAGGGCGATGTAGACCAGGTCCGCGCAGGCCGGCGACTCGACCGTGTATCTCTCCGCGACGGCGGCGAGCCGGATGTTGTTATCCCAGGTCACCGGCACGTCGAGCGTTCCGCCCAGACGTTCGGCGAGGTCGGTGACGACGAGATCGCCCGCCGGGTCGCCCCCGCCGGCACGGGGATCGGGGTGGTGCCCCCACAGTCCCAGCCCGGCCGCCGCGAGCCCTTCGAGTGCGAGTCGCCGCCCGGCCGCGACCCTCTTCAGGAGCGATAAGGCGGCGTCCATCCGGACGGAGAGCCCGCTCTCCATCCCGATGGGCTCGGTGACGTGGGCGAGCACCGTGCGGGCGATGTCGGCCACCGCGACGCTGACGTGGCCGCGGCCCAGCTCCACGCCGACGGCGGCGGCCGCGTGCGGGTTGAGCCGGACCAGCGTCGTCGGCCGGCCCCGGCCCGGCGCCGGCCGCTGGGCGTCGTCGGCCACCGCGCGGCGCCGGACGAGGTCGGCGACGATGGCCGACATCGTGGTCCGAGAGAGCCCGGTGGCGTTCTCGAGCTCCCGGCGCGAACAGGGTCCGCGCTCGACCAGGATGGCCAGCACCCGTAGTTCGTGCTGCCGGCGTAGATTGCGGAGCACGCCGTCGTTGCTCACCGGGCTCGTCCTTTCGCGTCCAGACGGGCCTCCGATTCTGCCCTCTGCCGTACCGTCGTGCGGAGACCCGCGAGCAGCGGGGAAGAATTTATGTCAAGCCTCTTGACGAGAATAGGTGGTGCCTCCGGGCTGCGGCAACGGCCGCGGCCGTGAGCCGGCGACCGGCCCGGTACGGGGTGCCCGATCCCGCGCCCGGTGTCCCGGATCCGCCGTGAGCGATCGAGGCCGCCGGGCCGGTCCCGCCGGGCCGGGGCCGGGAGCGTGAGGTCGTGACCACTTTCCGTCGGCATACTCTTTGGGGCGAAACGGAAGGAAGACGCATGACCGAACACTGCTGCATGCCCGGCCGTACCTCGGGAGGAGCTCGGGCGTCGGCCGCGGAGCCCGCGCGGAGGCGGGCGAGCGGGCTGGTCCGGCTGGAGGGCGGGACATTCCGGATGGGGACCGACGACCGGGACGGCTTCCCCTCCGACGGGGAGGGGCCGGTCAGGGCGGTGACGCTCCGGCCGTTCCGGCTGGCGTCCACGGCGGTGACCAACGCGCGCTTCGCCGCCTTCGTGAAGGCGACCGGCTACGAGACGGACGCCGAGCGGTTCGGCTGGTCCTACGTCTTCCACCTCCTCGTGCCGGAGGCGATGCGCGCCTCCGCGCCCTCGCCCGCCGCCACCCCCTGGTGGCTGGGGATCGAGGGCGCCGCCTGGCACGCGCCCGAAGGGCCGGGCAGTACGGTCGCCGACCGCCAGGACCATCCTGTCGTGCACGTTTCCTGGCAGGACGCGCAGGCCTACTGCGCCTGGTCGGGTGGCAGGCTGCCGACGGAGGCCGAGTGGGAGTACGCCGCGCGCGGCGGGCTGGACCAGGCGCGCTACCCGTGGGGTGACGAGCTGACCCCGCGTGGCGGGCACCGCTGCAACATCTGGCAGGGCCGCTTCCCCGTCCACAACACCGAGGAGGACGGCCACCTCGCCACCGCACCGGTGAAGGCCTACCGGCCCAACGGCTACGGCCTGCACAACATGGTCGGCAACGTCTGGGAGTGGTGCGCCGACTGGTTCGCCGTCGACCACCTCGCCCGGCCGCTGGAGGACCCGCGCGGCCCGGACGACGGAGAGAGCCGGGTGCTGCGGGGCGGCTCCTACCTGTGCCACGACTCCTACTGCAACCGCTACCGCGTCGCCGCGAGGAGTTCCAACACCCCGGACAGCAGCTCGGGCAACACCGGTTTCCGGCTCGCGGCGGATATTTAATCCGAAGAGTTGACGATATTTACCGATCTCGTCATGATGCTCCCATGGACAAGCCCGCCGACGCGCTGCAGAGACTCCGCCGCGTGCACGAGGACGCCGCTGTCGCCGTACTGCGCTCGGCCGGGGCGCTGAGCCGCGCCGAGCTGACCCAGCGTACCGGGCTCTCCCGGACCACCCTGTTCTCGATCATCTCCGAGCTGATCGAGCGCGACGCCGTCGTGGAGGTCGAGGCGCTGCCCGCCGAGCCGCGCGGGCGCGGGCGCCCCGCCGCGCTCATCGCCCTCAACCCCAGCGCCGGCCTGCTGATAGGGCTCGACGTGGGCCGCAGGCGGGTCCGCCTGGCCATCGCCAACGTCGCGCACGAGATCATCGCGACCGGGATGGCGGACATCCCGGCCGGCGCGGACGCGCCGGCGCAGGCCGAGGCGGCCGTACGGCTGGTCCGGCGGGTGGGGGAGGAGCACGGGATACGGCTCGGCGCGCTGGAGGCGATCGGCCTCGGGCTCGTCGGCATCGTGGACGACCCCTCCCTGCCCGCCAGCGCCGTCCCCGCCCAGCACGCCCCGGTCGCGCGACGGCTGGCCGAGGAGTTCGGGGTGCGGGTCGCGGTCGACAACAACGCGAGGCTGGCCGCGCTGGCGGAGAACACCTGGGGCGCGGCCCGCTCGGTCGGCGACCTGGTCTACGTCCGCTGGTCGGTCGGTGTGGGCGGTGGTTTCGTGGTGGGCGGGCGGCTGCTGCGCGGGGCGCACGGCGCGGCCGGCGAGCTCGGCCACGTCTCCCTCGATCCCGAGGGGCCTCCCTGCCACTGCGGTGGCCGGGGCTGCCTGGAGCGGCGCATCGGCAGCCAGGCGCTGCTGGAGGTCTGCGCGGCGCGCGGCATCGTGCTGACCGGCCTCGACGCGCTGGTCGCCGCGGCCCAGGACCGGGTGCCGGGGGTCTGCGAGGTGATCTCGGCGGCCGCCGCCGACCTGGGCCGGATCCTGGCCGACACCGTCGTCCAGCTCGACCCCGAACGCGTCGTCGTGGGCGGTGAGTTCGCCTCGCTGGGCAGCCTGGTGCTCGATCCGATCCGCGAGGCGATCGACGGGCTGGCGCTGCCGAAGATCCGGCGCCGCATCGGGGTGACCCCCGCCGACCTCGGCGTGAACGCCTCGGCCATGGGGGCGATCGCCTTCCTGCTGAACGAGGAGCCGGCGATCCCGGGACACCTGCGTCCCTGACTTTCCGCAGGCCTCCGGAGAAATTTAACACCGCAAATAGGCGTATACCCTGCGATAACGATCAATAGCACCCTCTTGCGGACGATGTCGACGAGCATTAATGTCAACCCTCAGGAAAAATAGCGATCGGAGAACGAGTGTCCACACGCAACGTCCTGTTCCTGATGACCGACCAGCATCGGGTCGACACACTGGGGTGCTACGGCAACCCGGTGGTGCGCACTCCCGCGCTGGACGGCCTGGCGGCCGAGGGCACCCGGTTCGATCGCTTCTACACGCCCACCGCGATCTGCACCCCGGCGCGGGCCTCCTTGTTCACCGGCCTGCATCCCTTCCGGCACGGCCTGCTGGTCAACCCCGAGCGCAACGGCGGCGCCCGCGACGAGGTCGACGACGCCCACCCGATCCTGTCGGCGCCGCTGCTTGAGGCGGGCTACAACATGGGCCACGTCGGCAAGTGGCACATCGGGCGCGAGCGGGGCCCCGAGTTCTACACGATGGACGGCGAGCACCTGCCCGGCGCGCTCAACCCCTTCCACCATCCCTCCTACGAGCGGTGGCTCAAGGAGAACGGCCACCCGCCGTTCGCGGTGCGCGAGGCGGTCTTCGGCAAGGCGCCCAACGACTCCGGGCGCGGCCACCTGATCGCGGGGCGCCTCCAGCAGCCCGCCGAGGCCACGATGGAGGCGTTCCTGACCGAGCGGACCCTGGAGCTCCTCGAAGGCTACGCCCGAGACTTCCACGACAGCGGCAAACGGTTCATGCTCTCCTGCCACTGGTACGGCCCGCATCTGCCGTACCTCATCCCGGACGAGTACTACGACATGTACGACCCGGAGCAGGTGCCGCTGCCGGCCTCGATGGCCGAGACCTTCGCCGGCAAGCCCGACGTCCAGCGCCGCTACGCCGAGTACTGGTCGGCCGACCACTTCGACGCCGACGCCTGGCGCAAGCTGATCGCGGTCTACTGGGGCTACGTCACGATGATCGACGACCAGATCGGCCGCCTGCTCGCCGCGCTGCGCGAGCACGGCCTCTGGGACGACACGGCCGTGGTCTTCACCGCCGACCACGGCGAGTTCACCGGCGCCCACCGGCTCAACGACAAGGGCCCGGCGATGTACGAGGACATCTACCGCATCCCCGGCATCGTCCGCGTCCCCGGCGCCCCGGCCGGGGTCGTCGACGAGTTCGCCACGCTGATCGACCTCAACCCCACGATCCTCGGCCTGGCCGGGCTGCCGCCCCGCGAGCCCTGCGACGGGGAGAGCCTGCTGCCGCTGATCGAGGATGAGGATCCCGCGTGGCGGCAGGAGGTGGTCACCGAGTTCCACGGCCACCACTTCCCCTACTCCCAGCGGATGATCCGCGACCGGCGCCACAAGCTGGTCTTCAACCCCGAGAGCGTGAACGAGCTCTACGACCTGGAGACCGACCCGCACGAACTGCACAACGTCCACTCCGCCCCCGCCTACGCCGGGGTGCGGCGCGACCTCACCGGGCGGCTCTACCGCGAGCTGCTGCGGCGCGGCGATCCCGCCTACACCTGGATGAGCTACATGGCCGACATCGACGGCGACCGGGCCGCCGACGTCGACGGCGTGGCCGGCGAGGTGGCCTGAGCATGGCCACCGTGAGGAAAGACGCGGCGGCCCCCGCCGCGCGGGAGGCGGCCGTGACCGGGAAGGGCCCCGTGCCCCCCGGGAAGACCCGCTCCCGGACGAGGCGCTCGACGCTGCCGCTGACGATCGGCTCCGGCCTGCTCGGCCTGGTCTTCTGGGTGGTGCTGGCCAACATCGGCATCCAGGGCTTCCCCGGCCCGCTCGAGGTGGCCGAGCGCGCCGTGACGTCGATCGGCGACGGCACGCTCCTGGGTGACGCCCTCGCCAGCCTCCGCCGGGTTCTGACCGGTTTCGTGCTCGGCGTCGCGCTCGCCGTGCCGGTCGGCTTCCTGATGGGCTGGTACCCGGTGATCCGGGGCCTGATCGAGCCGTGGCTCCAGTTCTTCCGCATGGTCCCGCCGCTGGCGATCATCCCGCTGGCCATCGTGCTCATGGGCATCGACGAGACCCCCAAGATATTCGTGATCTTCCTGGCCTCGTTCCTGTCGTCGGTGGTCTCCACCTTCCAGGGCGTGGTCTCCGTCGACTCCACGCTGATCAACGCGGCCAGGGTCCTCGGCGCGAAGGACCGCACCGTCTTCACCGGGGTGGTCGTCCCCGCCTCAACGCCCTTCATCCTCGTCGGCATGCGCATCGGCCTCGGCGCCTCCTGGGCCACGGTGGTGGCCGCCGAGCTGATCGCCGCCCAGGAGGGGCTCGGATACCGCATGCAGCAGGCCCAGCTCTACTACGACCTTCCGACGATCTTCGTTCAGCTGATCGTCATCGGCCTCATCGGCCTCATCATGGACCGCGCGCTGCTCCTCGCCGAGCGTCGCCTGACGAACTGGCAGGAGCGGAGGTGAGCCCGGTGGTCTCCGGTGCTCCGAAGATCGAGTTCCGTGACGTCTCGCACAGCTTCGCCCTGGGCGGCGGGGAGTTCGCCGCGCTGGACAGGGTGAGCCTGGACATCGCCGACGGCGAGTTCGTCACCGTCGTCGGGCCGTCCGGCTGCGGCAAGAGCACGCTGATGAACGTCGCGGCGGGCCTGCTGGAGCCGGACGCGGGGCAGGTGGTGGTGGACGGGGAGACCGTGCACGGGCCCAGCCCGCAGCGCGGGGTGATCTTCCAGCAGTACGCGCTCTTCCCCTGGATGAGCGTCAGGAAGAACGTCGAGTTCGGCCTGAAGATCGCCGGGGTCGGGGCCGCCGAGCGCCGCCGCAGGGCGGAGCGGTTCATCGACATGGTGGGGCTCACCGACTTCGCCGACGCGCTTCCGAAGACCCTGTCCGGCGGGATGAAGCAGCGCTGCGCCATCGCCCGCGCGTACGCGGTCGATCCCACGATCCTGCTGATGGACGAGCCGTTCGGCGCCCTCGACGCGCTCACCCGGGTCCAGCTACAGGACCGGCTGCTGGACACCTGGAGCCGGGAGCGGCGCACGGTGCTGTTCATCACCCACGACGTGGACGAGGCGGTCTACCTGGCCAACCGGGTGATCGTCATGGCCGCCCGGCCCGGCCGGGTGCACCGCGTGATCGACGTCGACCTGCCCTATCCGCGCACGGAGGAGATCCGCCTGTCGCCGGAGTTCGCCGAACTCCGGCGGGAGGTCTGGCGCTCCGTCTACCACCAGCCCACCCCCATGGAAAGGACCTCGTCATGAGGCATCCCCGCCGGCTGATCGCGTCCTTCGGCGCCGCCCTGGCCCTGCTCCTCCCCGTCGCCGCGTGCGGATCCTCCGCCGATTCCGCGGACTCCGCCGACGGCGCCAAGAAGGTCTCCTTCGGCTACATCGCCGACTTCTCCGGCAGCGCGACCCTCGCCGCCGCCGACAAGCTGGGCCTGTGGGCCAAGCAGGGTCTCACGCCCGATCTGAAGGTCTTCACCAACGGCCCGCTGCAGATCCAGGCCCTGGGCGCGGGCGACCTCGACTTCGGCTACATCGGCTCCGGCGCGACCTGGCTGCCCGCCTCCGGGAAGGCGAAGATCATCGCGGTGAACATGCTCGGCCTGGCCGACCGGGTCATCACCCACGCCGGCTCCGGCATCACCTCGATCGCCGACCTGAAGGGCAAGAAGGTCGGCGTGCCCGAGGGCACCTCCGGCGACATGATCCTGCAGCTCGCCCTCAAGGAGGCGGGCCTCACCCCGGCGGACGTGCAGAAGGTCACCATGGACGCGAGCACGGTGGTCACCGCGTTCTCCTCCAAGCAGGTCGACGCCGCCGCCATCTGGTACCCGCTGATCGACACCATCAAGAAGAACGTCCCCGACCTGGTCGAGCTGAAGAAGAGCGAGGACTTCTACCCCGAGCTGAGCTTCCCCAGCTCCTTCGTCGCCCGCAACGAGCTGGTCAAGGACGACGCGGCGACGGTGACCAAGGTGCTCAAGGTCATCCAGGAGGCGAACGACTGGGTGGCGGCCAACACCGCCGAGGCCGAGACGCTCACCGCGACCTTCCTGAAGGTCCCGGCCGAGCAGTTCAAGGGAGCCTCGGCCGTCACGAAGATCCTGCCCAGCGCCGAACTGGCGAAGTTCGGCGACGACGGCACGGTCGGCGGCTGGTACAAGGGCCTGGCCGACATCTTCGTCACCATGGGCAAGATCAAGGAATCTCCCGACCCCGCCACCTACTACACCGCCGACCTCTACAAGGCGGCCCTCGGCTAGTGTCCCGAGCCGCCGGGCGTCCGGCGGCGAGGTTCTCCAAGGCAGTCCCCGGGAAGGCCCGGGATCGGCGCTCCGGGCGTCGATCCCGGGCCTTCCCCGCGTGATCGGTGTCCCCCGGCGCCGATCCCCGGTCAGGGCCGGCGGGCGTGCGGGACCACCATCGGGGTGAGCGTCCGGGGATCGGGCACGATGTCGCACGCCAGCCCGAAGACCTCCTCGACCAGCTCCGGCGTCAGCACCTCCGGCGGCGGGCCCTGCGCGATCACCCGTCCCTCCTTCATCACGATCAGGTGGGAGGCGAAGCGGGCGGCCTGGTTGAGGTCGTGCAGGACGGCGACGATGGTCCTGCCGTCCTCGTGCAGCTCCCGGCAGAGCTCCAGCAGCTCGTACTGGTGGGCGATGTCGAGGAAGGTGGTCGGCTCGTCGAGCAGCAGGAGGTCCGTCTGCTGCGCCAGCACCATGGCGATCCAGGCGCGCTGGCGCTGACCGCCGGACAGCCGACCGGCCTGCGCCTCGGTGAGGTCCCGGAGGCCCGTCCGGTCGAGGGCGAAGCCGATGGCGGTGTCGTCGTCGGGTGACCACTGGCGCAGCAGCGTGTGGTGGGGGTAGCGGCCCCGCCGTACGAGGCCGCCCACGGTGATGCCGTCGGGAGCGATCGGGTTCTGCGGGAGCAGGGCCACGTGCCGGGCGGCCTCCCGGCCCCGGTAGGACCACAGGTCGCGCCCGTGCAGCAGGATGTTTCCCCGGGCGGGCTTCAGCACCCGGGCGAACGCCTTGACCAGGGTCGACTTGCCGCACCCGTTCGGCCCGATGACCATGGTGAACCCGCCGTGCGGGATGTCGAGGCTGACGTCGCGGACCACGGGGGCGCCGCCGTAGGAGATCGTCACGTCCCGCGCGGCCAGGCCGCTCTCGCTGCTCACAGGCTTCCCTTTTTCCATTCGCGGGTCAGCAGGTATCCGAGGTAGAGGCCGCCGACGGCCAGCGTGTAGATGCCGACGGGCAGGTTGCCCGGGACGGGCGCCTGCTGCGCGGCGAGGTCGGCGAGCACCAGCAGCAGCGCGCCGACCAGCGGGGACAGCGTCAGGTGCGGGCCGGGCAGGCGGGTGAGGCGCCTGGCGATCTGGGGTGCCGTCAGGGCGATGAACGCGATGGGCCCCGCGACGGAGACGGCGCCCGCCGACAGGACGATCGACAGCGTGACGGCGACGGCCCTGGCCCGCTGCGGTTCGGCGCCGAGCGAGCCGGCGAGCTCGTCGCCCATCTCGGAGATGTTCAGGCGCCGGGCGAAGAGCGCGACCAGCGGCACCACGGCCAGGAGGACCGCCCAGATCGTGACGGCGTGCTCCCAGGAGCGGGCGGTCAGGCTGCCGTTGATGTACGCGGTGAGAACGGTGGCCTTGTCCCGCTCCACGGCGTAGACGACGTACTGCGTGAACGCCGTGGCGATCGCGTGGACGCCGATGCCCGCGACGATGAGCCGCCCGGGGTTGCGGAACCCGGTGCCGGTCGACATGTGCACCAGTGCCATGGCGATCACCGCACCCGCCAGGGCGCCGGCCGGGGCAGGGAGCACGCCGGGAAGGAGCAGCACGGCGAACGCGGCGCCCGCCCCGGCGCCGGCGCTCAGCCCGATCACGTCCGGACTGCCCAGCGGGTTGCGGGTGACCGTCTGGAACAGCGCGCCGGACAGGCCGAGCGCGGCGCCGGCGCCGACGGCCACGACCAGGCGGGGGCCGCGCAGCCGTTCCAGCACGAACGCCTGCTTGCCGGTGGCGCCCCGCGTGAGCGCGCTCACCAGATCGGGCAGGGCGATGCCGAGCCGGCCGAGCGAGAGCGTGGCGACGGCGGCGGCGACCAGGAGCGACACGGTGACGATCACGGCGATGACGGAGGCGCGGGCGACCGGAAGCGCCACCGAGCGCCCGATCGTGACGTAGCCGCGCGGAGCCGGGGTCACGCGGCCTCCTCCATCCTGCGTGCGGCCGGCGGGCGGGGTCACGCGGTCTCCCGATCATGTGTACGGCCGGCGGTGAGGCCGCCGCTCCGGTGGGCGGGGCTCACGCGGTGCTCTTCATCCTGCGTACGGCCAGCAGCAGCGCCGGCGCTCCGACGAACGCGGTCACCACGCCGACCATCAGTTCCTGCGGACGCAGCACGACGCGGCCCGCGACATCCGCCAGGAGCAGCAGCGCGGGACCGGCGACGGCCGAGAAGGCGATCTGCGCGCGGGCGTCGACGCCCACCAGCGCCCTGACGATGTGCGGTACGGCCAGGCCGACGAAGGCGATGGGCCCGACCGCCGCGGTCGCCGCGGTGCTCAGCAGGATCGCCGCGAGCATCCCGCCCGCCCGCATCAGGGCCGGATCCGCGCCGAGCGCCGACGCCGACTCCTCGCCGAGCGCGAGCGTGTTCAGGCCCGGCGCGAGCAGTACGGCGAGCACCAGGCCCAGGGCGGCCGGCGGCAGGACCGACATCAGCACGCCGAAGTCCCGTCCCCCCAGCGCGCCGACCACCCAGTAGCGGTAGCTGTCGAAGACCTGCGGCCTGCTCAGCGTCACCGCCTGGACGTAGGCCATCAGGACGGCCGAGACGACCGCTCCGGCCAGGACCAGCCGGGCCAGGCCCGCGCCGGCGCCCACCGAGCCGATGACGTGGACGAGCAGTCCCGCCAGGAGCGCTCCCGGCAGGGCCCACCACACGGTGCTCGCCTGGCCGGAGGCGCCGAGAAAGGCCATCGCGGTGACGATGGCGGCCGACGCTCCCGCGGTGATCCCGAGCAGTCCGGGATCGGCGAGCGGGTTGCGGGTGACGCCCTGCATGAGCGTTCCCGCGACGGCCAGACAGAGCCCGGCGAGCAGGCCGAGCGCGGTGCGCGGGTAGCGGCTCTCCACCACCGCGGTGGTGTTCGGATCCGCGGTGCCGTACAGGACGTCGATGACGTCGGACGGCGAGGTGGGGTGGCTGCCGAGCGCGACGCTCGCGAGGATCGCGAGCGCGAGCACCGCGAGCGCGGCGATCGGGAGGAACACCCGCCGAGCGACGCGCGCGCCGTTCGACGGGGTGCCGGTGGAGGTGGGGCTCACTTGCCGGTGGTGGCGACGGCCTTGTCGATCAGCGGCAGGTAACGATCGATCACCCACGGCACGGTGAGCGGGTTGATGATCGACGACGCGGTGACGAACGGGGTGTCGTCACTGGCGACGACGCCGCCGCGCTTGACCGCGGGGATGGCGGCGTAGAGCTTCTGCGCCTCGATCTCCTTGCGGGTCTTGCCGTCGGTGTAGAAGGTGAAGATCAGGTCGCTCCCGGCGAGCTTCTGCGCGTTCTCCAGGCCGATGAGGGCAGAGTCGGTGCCCTCGGTCTCCTTGAAGGAGTTCACCACCGGGTCGGGGGTGAGGCCGAGGGAGGTGACCATCTCGACCCGCTGCTCCTCGGGCTTGAAGACGCCGAGGGTGCCGGGGCCGGTGGTGTAGATGTAGGAGAAGGTGACGCCCTTGTACTGGGGCCGGGTCGCGGCGGCGTCGGAGAGCTGCTTCTTGATCGTCGAGATCAGCGTCTGCGCCTCGGCCGGCTTGCCCAGCGCCTTGGAGATGATCTCGATCTGCTGGTCCCAGTTCGTGCTCCACGGGAGATCCGGGTAGGCCACGGTCGGCGCGATGCCCGACAGGACGGAGTACTGCTCCTTGGTGATGCCGGACCAGGGCGCCAGGATCACGTCGGGTTCGAGCTCGACGATGGTGTCGAAGTCGATGTCCTCGCCGCCGGCGAACTGCTTCGGCAGCGTGCCGCCGGCCTTGGTCACCGCCTCGTGGATCCACGGCAGGTAGCCGGTCTTGTCGCTGCCCCACGCGTAGCTCTCGATGCCGACCGGCGTGAAGCCGAGCGCGATGGCGGTCTCGGTCGATCCCTGTCCCAGGGTGACGACGCGCTCGGGCTGCTCGGTGATCTTCGCCTGGCCGAGGGCGCTGTCGATCGTGACCGGGAACGCGGCCGTCCCGCCGGTGGTCTGCGCCGGAGCGGCGGCGGGCTTCTCCCCGGCCGCGGAGCAGCCGCCGAGGGCGAGGGCGGCCGCGGCGGCGATCGCGGAGAGCGTGAGCGCGGGGCGGCGCACGGGAGGGAACCTGAACGGCATGGATGATCCTTGTGCATATGGATGCGCGGCCGTGTACCGGCCGCGCGAGGAGGCACGGGCCACGGCCCCGAACTTTCAAAGTTAGGTAAGCCTAGCCTACGTAACCTCCATGCCTCGTTGGGGGCCCATGACATCCCCGCTCGGGCGACGGCCGGGCCCCGTCGCCCCTCCCGCACGGCGCGCACACCGGCCCGGCCGGCCTCCTCTCAGCCCCTCCGGCGGGCGTGCCAGTTGAGGTAGGCGACGCAGAGCAGCGTGGAACCGTACTGCGACTCGACGGCGTGGTCGTCGTAGACCGCGCGGGCATGGGTGAAGAGGGTCTCGTCCCACTGGGCCACAGGCATCCAGCGGGGAGCCTGGAGGTACTGCCCGGCGGTGGCCAGGGCGCCGGTGCCGTCGACCCGGACGAGGGTGGTCGCCACACCGTTGTCGGAGGTCGCGAGGTTCTTCGTGTAGGTGCGGGCGAAGCGCTCCATGTCGCGGCCCCTGTAGTGGATCTTCCGGCGGAAGGCCAGCGCGGCGAACTCGACGTCGATCGCGCCGTGGCTGAGGTCCTCGACCTGCTGGGCGCCCTTGCCCGGTGATCCGTACGACGGGGTGTACTCGGAGACGTCGTCGGCCTTGGTGTAGCCGTTGTAGAGCTTTCCGAACGTCGGCCAGTACGGCCAGACGTAGGCGTCGTCCGCGTCGACCTTCAGGTCCCCGGCGAACGCGCGGGCCAGGCGGCGGGTGCGGTCCAGGTAGGTGGGGTCGCCGGTCGCGGCGGCCAGCTCGGCGTAGGTCTGGCCCAGCCCGAGACTCTGGTTGATGGGCTGTTCCGTGCCGTCGTAGGGGACGGGCATCCCCTTGGGCCAGATGAAGTGGCCGAGCCCGGCGTCGTTCTGCACCCACTCGCGGTCGTGGACGGCCGCGGCGTCCCGGACGGCCGCGAGATACTCGTCGGCCTTGGCCTTGTAGCGCCGGTCACGGCGCAGGCCCGGGGTGCGGTAGACGATCCGCACGAACGACGCCAGCGGATAGGTGATCATGCCGGTGTGCACGGAGAAGTGCGCCGGCGAGGCGGCCAGCCCGGCCGTCCCCAGGGCGGGGATCGGACCCGCGGCCGGCGAGTCCCTGAGGTCGCGGACGGTCACCATGGTCGCCGACGGGTAGGCGTCGAGGACGCGGCGCACGGCGTAGTCGGGGCCGGCCGGGTCCATGGTGAGGTTGGCGAAGGTGGACACCTTGGCCTTGGGGGCGTTGGCCACCTCCAGGGTGAACCGGTCCTCGCTCGTGCCCGCCCGGACGGTCGCGACGGCGTCGTCGACGTTGGTCAGCGCGCTGCGCACCTCCAGCAGCGGCTGCCCGGCCGGATCGAGCAGGGTGACGCCTCCGGCGGTGTAGCTCCGGTTGCGCCAGACGGGCAGCGAGAGGCCGCGGTAGTCGGCCACGCCCCGCTCCGAGTCGCGCATGGCCAGCATGAGGTCGGCGTTGTGGATGAGCCGGTCCAGGTAGGAGGTGTCCTGGTATGCCTCGTACATCCTGATGAAGGCGGCAAGCGCGTAGGACTGACCCCAGCCCAGGCCGCCCTGCTCGTTGTGGTCGGTCGGCTGGCCGAGGGCGCCGCTGGAGTGGAAGACCTTGTCGAACAGGTCGAAGGTCTCCCTGGCCGTGTAGTCGTAGCCCGCGGCGGCGCGGGCCGTACCTGTGGTGCCGAGAACTCCCAGGGCGAGAGATCCCAGCGCGAATTGCCTGCGTGACAGCATTGCTCGACCACCTTTCGCGCGACGTCAGCCCTTGACCGCGCCGCGCATGCCTTCGAGTACGTGACGTTGCATGATCATGAAGAAGATGACGACGGGCAGGATCGAGATGACGGTTCCGGCGGCGAGGCTGCGGACGTCGGTGCCGGTGACGCCCGCGAGGTAGGAGATCCCCAGGGCGATCGGGTACATCGCGGAGTCCTTCAGCACGACCATCGGCCATATGAAGCTGTTCCAGACCGAGATGAAGCCGAAGATGCCGAGAATCGCCAGGGTGGGGCGCGCGGCGGGCAGCATGACGTGCCAGAAGATCCTCAGCTCGTGGCAGCCGTCGGTGCGCGCAGCGTCGATGACCTCGCGCGGCACGCCCGTGAAGGTCTGGCGGAGCAGGAAGATCCCGAAGGCCGACAGCAGTCCGGGCAGGATCACGCCCGCGTAGCTGTCGGCCATGCCGAGCTGCGAGACCACCAGGAAGCGGGGGAGGAGCATGACCTCGCCCGGCAGGAACATCGTCGACAGGATGGCGAAGAAGATGAGGTTCCGGCCGCGGAAGTTCATCTGGGCGAGCGGGTAGGCGCACAGCGCGGAGACGATGATGTACACGGGCACCATCACGCCGACGTAGATGACCGAGTTGATCAGGTAGGTCGGGTAGGGGATGGTCGTCCACGCCTCCTTCACCCAGGTCAGGACCGGGGGCCGGGGGATGACGTCGGGCGGGAAGGAGAAGACGGCCTGGCCGGCGGGCTTGAAGGCCGCCGAGAGCAGGATCAGGAACGGGCCGACGAAGACGAGGGCGATCGCGGTCAGCAGGACGTACATGCCCGCGCGCCGCAGCCAGAAGGCGAGCCTCGGCGTCATGGCGTGACCGTCCTTCCCTTGGTGATCCGGTAGTTGGCCAGCGCCATGAGGATCAGGAGGACCCACAGGACGAGGCCCATGGCGCTGGCGTAACCCATGTCGTACTTCTGGAAGGCCGCCGACCAGATGTAGTAGCCGAGCGTGAGGGTGGAGTCCTGCGGGCCGCCCTGGGTCATCACGTAGACGGACGTGAAGACCTGCATCGCCTCAAGCATCTCCATGGTCAGCGTGACCGCGATGTAGGGGACGATCAGCGGGACGGTGATGTGGCGCAGCCGGTGCCAGGCCGAGGCGCCGTCGACCTTGGCGGCCTCGTAGAGGTTCGTGGGGATGGTCTGCAGCCCGGCGAGATAGATCATCATGAAGACGCCCATGCTCTTCCAGCCCTCGACGAGGACGAGGGCCGGAAGGGCCCACACGGGGTCGAGGAGATACTGGATCGGCTGGTCGAGGACGCCGAAGCCGGTGAGGATCCAGTTGAGCACGCCCTGCTGGTTGAAGACGTACTCCCAGGCGACGCCGACCGCGACCATCGAGGTCACGACGGGCAGGTAGTAGAGCATCCGGAACGTCTTGATGCCCGGCAGTCTCTGGTTGACGAGTACGGCCAGCAGCAGCGGGACGACGACGAGCAGCGGGAACATCCCCACCAGGAACAGCAGCGAATTGCCCAGGCCGGTCCAGAACCTGTCGTCGCCCATGAGCCGGACGAAGTTGCCCGCGCCCACGAAGACCGGCTCGGAGATCGCGTCCCACTCGAAGAACGACAGCTGGATCGCGGTGATCGCCGGCCACGCGAAGAAGACCCCGAACAGGATCAGGGCCGGCAGCGGGAAGAGGTAGGGCGTGTACCAGCGCTGCCCCGGCAACCTGCCGGGCCGGGGCGCTCGCACGTCGCGTTTTCCGCGGCCACGCCGCATCGGGGCCGCCGAAGGCGCGTGGCTCTCTTGTACGTGTATGGCCATCGGCGCTAACACCCTTCAGCGCGAATTTGTGAGGGCCGTAGATTAGATAACGGCAGGCCAGAATTCCGGGAGCGTATCTTTGCCGATTCGCGTTCGTCAAGGGTGAACGGGCTGGCCGGAAGAGTTGTGAGAGAGGCGGATCCGGGGGCTTGACGGGGCGTGACCGGGCTGACATTGTGCCGAAAGAATGATTTAAGGACGGCCGCAATTCAGGAGGCTCGTAATGACTCCACCCAGGACGGCGTTAGCGGCAGGGCTGCTGGCGCTGGCGGTTCTCACCACCGGGTGCGTGGCGGGCACCTCCGCCGGCGCCCCCTCCGCCGCGGCCGACCAGCCGTTCGAGGGTGAGGTCGAATTCTGGACGATCAACCTGAAGAAGAACTTCAACGACTATGTCACCGGGCTGATCACCCAGTACCAGAAGGAACACCCCAAGGTCACCGTCAAGTGGGTGGACGTGCCCGGCCAGGACAGCGCGACCAAGCTGCTCGCGGCCATGGCCAGCGGTGACGTGCCCGACGCGGTCAACCTGGGCTCTCCCGACATCGGCAGGTTCATCCCGTCGCTGGCGCCGATGGACGACTACTTCAAGCCGGAGGACCTCGCCGACTTCCAGCCGAACCTGGTGGAGCCGCTGCGCCAGGACGGCAAGCTCTACGGGGTGCCCTGGTACAACGGCGGCGCCCCGGTGGCGATGTACCGCAAGTCGGTCGTGTCCAAGGCCGGCTTCGACGAGAAGGCGCCGCCGAAGACCTACGACGAGGCACTGGACCTGGCGGCCAAGGTCTACGACGAGACCAAGGTCTACGGCATCAACGAGATCCCCGGGCCGTCCGTCGTCTCCGTGCTGCGCTACTACGGGGTCACGCTGCTGTCGGAGGACAGGAAGAAGGCGGCGTTCAACACCCCCGAGGTCGCCGCGATCATCGAGAGGTTCAAGAAGAGCTACGACGAGCACGGCATCGCGCCGGGCTCCGTCTCCAAGGACGTCCGCGCCCTTCCGCAGAGCCTCGACAACGGCCAGGTCGCCTTCACGGCCAGCGCCAACGGCTCGACCCTGGTCAACATCCAGAAGAACGCCCCCGACATCTACAAGGACCTCGTCGTCACCGAGCCCGTCCGGACGGCCGGCGGCGGCTACCTGCTCAACGCCCAGCAGACGTTCACGATCCCCAAGGCCTCCAAGCACAAGAAGGCGGCGGCCGAGTTCATCAAGTTCTTCACCAACGGCGCCAACCAGCTCGCCTTCTGCAAGATCGTGCCGATCTACCCGTCGACGATCTCCTCGACGAAGGACGCCTTCTTCACCGGCACCGGCGGCACCGAGCCGATGGACGTCGCCCGCCAGGTGATCGTCAAGGGGCTGCCGAAACTGGAGTACACACCGATGGGCACGGCCAAGGACACCGAGCTCGCCGAGTCCCTGGCGGAGGAGATCCGCGCCGTGTTCCAGGGACAGAAGAGCGTGAAGGACGCGCTCGACACCGCAGAGAAGAATTGGAATGACGCTCTTGTCTAAGCTACGAGTCGGCATCGTGGGCGCCGGGATCATGGGCCGCGGGCACGCCGAGGTGCTGGCGGCCCATCCGCATGCCGAGATCACCGCCGTGGCCAGCCGTACCCGGGAGCACGCGGAGGAACTGGCCGGGCGGGTGGGAGCCGCCGTCCACCTCGACTACCAGGAGTTGCTGGCCTCCGGCACGGTCGACGCGGTGTCGATCACCACGCCCGACCACCTGCACGCCGACGTGATGGTGGCGGCGGCCGAGGCGGGCGTCCACATCCTGGTGGAGAAGCCGTTCACCACGACGGTGGCCGACGCCGACCGCGCGCTCGCGGCGATCCGGCGGGCGGGCGTGGTCGCGATGTGCCTGTTCAACCACCGCTGGGTGCCCGCCTACGCCCAGGCCAAGGACCAGATGCCCCTGCTGGGGGAGGCGGTCGTGGGCTACGCGAGGAAGAACGACACGATCCACGTGCCCACCGAGATGATCGGCTGGGCGGACCGGACGACCTGCGCCTGGTTCCTGTCCAGCCACGACATCGACCTGGTGACCTGGCTGTTCGACGACGAGGTGGTCGAGGTCTTCGCCACGGCCCGCCACGGCAAGCTCCGGGCGATGGGCGTCGACACCCCCGACGCCATGCAGATCCAGGCCCGGTTCAGCCGGGGCGCCACCGCCACGTTCGAGTCGGCCTGGATCTATCCCAACACCTTCCCGACCATGGTCGACAGCTACGTCACCGTGGTCGGAGAGGACGGCGTGGTCCAGCTCGACCGGCAGCGGGAGAACATCCAGCTCGCCACCGACAAGGGCTACACCTACCCGCGGAACATGCTCCAGCGCGTCGTCCACGGCATTCCGGCCGGCGCCTACCGCGACGCCATCGAGCACTTCGTGCACTGCGCCCGGACGGGAACCGAGCCGTTGATCACGGTCGAGAGCTCCCGCCACGTCACCGCGGTGCTCGCCGCCGCGCACGAGTCCGCGCGGACGGGCCTGCCGGTGAAGGTCGCGGGGAGGGACTGACGTGCAGTACGTGGAGAGACCGCCACACATCGATCCCGTGCGGATGCGTCACATCACCGATGAGGACCTGCTCGCGGCGACCGGGACCGCGACGGTGGAGGAGCTGCGCCGCCACCTGTCCACCAGGACCGGGCCCCGGCCGGTGTTCGACGTCGCCCGCTGGGCGGCGGCCATGTCCGGGACGGAGGCCGCCGCGCAGGCCGTCGCCGCCGCCGACGAGCTCCTCGGCACCGAGGTCGACTTCCTGGACAAGGGGCGCGGACGGTCGAGGCTCTACGGATTCCACTACCTGAGGTGGATGTCGCCGCTGGTCTCGGCCTACGCGCTGACCGGCGACCCGGCCTACGCCAAGGAGTGGGACCGGCTGTTCGGCCAGTGGTACGACAGCCGGGACCACGTGGCCGGCGACTGGCCCGGTCTCGACGTCATCTGGTACTCCCTCGGCGTCTGGGCGCGCTCCTCCCTGGTCACCCAGGCACTGGCGGTCTTCGGCGAGGAGCCCGCGCTCAGCCGCGAGGGCTGGCTGCGGATGGTGAAGACCATCCTGGGCGGCGCCCGCTGGGCGGCCGAGGAGCACGACGAGTTCCGGCAGGGCAACTGGCAGTTCGCGTGCGCGTCCGAGCTCCTGCACGTCGCCGCGGTCTTCCCCGAGTTCGGCGAGGCGGGCGGCTGGGCCGAGATCGCCAAGGCGCGGATCCTCGACCACCTCGAACTCGACGTCCGGGCCGACGGCGGGCACCACGAGCGCTCTCCCGGCTACCACAGCATGTGCGTCGAGGCCGTCCAGCGGGCCGCTGTCATCGGCGAGCAGTACCTGGGCTGGGACCTGGCCGGCCACCCGAGGGTCCGGGCCATGCACGACTGGTACGTCGCGCTCGTCACCCCCGCCGGGTGGATCCCCCACCTGCAGGACAGCGGTCTGTTCTGGCCCGCCGCGCACCTGCTGCGCGGCCACTACCTGCTCGGCGATCCCGGCTACGAGGAGCTCGCCCGGCGCTGGCTGACGCCCGAGCAGCTGCGCGGCGAGCTGGCGTGGCTGCCGCCCCGCCCGGACGGCGCGCCCGTGCCCGCTCCGGCGAGCGAGCCCGACTCCTCCTCCCGCACCCTGGACACCAGCCGGTACGCGGTCTTCCGCACGGGATGGGAGCCCGACTCGCTGCACACGGTGGTGAACTACGGGCCGTTCGTCGGCCACGAGTTGGAGCCGCACAGCCACCACGCGGCGCTGGACTTCGTACTGTCCGGCTGGGGCGTGCCCCTCGCGTGGGAGGCGGGCGGTCCGCCGTCCTACGACGATCCCGGCTACTACGACTGGTACCAGGCGACCCGCGGGCACAACACGGTGCTCCTGCCGGGCGAGGAGTTCGTCGCCGACCGTGACGCCACCTGCGACACGTTCGCGGCCCTGCCGCACGTGGACGTGTTCGCGGGCCATCACCACGGCTACCCCAGCAGGCACGACCGGCGGATCGTCTTCGTCCGCGACTCCCCGTCGTACTGGCTGGTGACCGACGAGATCGAGGACGGCCCGGAGGCCGTCTGGCAGGTGCACGGCCGCTCGCCCTGGACGGAGCGGGCCGGAGGGCACGCCAACGTGCGGGGCCCCGGCCTCTACGTGATCCCCGCCGACCCCGAGGCGGTCACGGGCGTCCTGCACGGCCGCGGGCCGAGCCGGATCCCCGACCCCGTGGCCAGGACCGCGGAGTACGGCGAGGTGCACACCCTCGGCCTGCGTCAGCGGGCCGGAACGTTCACGGTCGGTCTCTTCCCCTACGCCGAGGACCCTCCGGCGGTACGGCTGCGCGGAGGCGAGGTCTCCCTCGACGGCGTCGTCGACGCCTTCTCGGGTCACCAGTGGACGCGCTGCGACACCGAGGGAGTCCTGCTCGCCGCCGCCTGCTGGGGCCCCTCCCTCGTCCACGACGGGATCGCCCTGGTCGAGGCCCGCGGACTGGTCGCGGCCGACGTCACCTACCGCGGAGGATTCGCCGCGGTGGTGGACACCGACCGGTGCACCGAGCTGAGGGTCCACGCCCCCGGCGTGACCAGGCTCGCGCTCAACGGGGTACGGCTGCGCCCGGGCCTCACGGTCACCCTCCCGTCGTCCGGTCGATGGCACCTGGAAGCAGCCGATGAGTAGCCGAGGGCCCGTGCTGATAGACACCGACGCGATGCTGGGCCGCCATCCCGCCCGCGACGTCGGCGCGGGCACCGTCGCGGAGGCGCTGGCCGGGATGGACCGCTTCGGCATCTCCGAGGCGCTGGTCGGGCACACGCTGTCGTGGCTGCACGACCCCCGCACCGGCAACCGGGCGCTGCTGGAGCTGGTCGCCGGCCAGCCCCGGCTGCACCCGTGCTGGGTGATGCTCCCCGACACCTGCGGCGAGACGGGAACCCCGGCGGCGTTCGTGACCGCCGCCCTGGAGAGCGGCGTCCACGCGGTGCGCGCCTACCCCGCCGACCACGGCTACGACCTCGCGGGCGTGGACGCGGCGCCGATGCTCGACGCGGTCGCCGAAGCCGGGCTCCCCCTGCTCCTCGACGCCGCCCAGACCACGTGGCCGCAGGTGGAGGCGGTCGCCGCGGCCCGCCCGCACCTCGCGATCGTGGTCGGCGGGCTCGGCTACCGCGTCCTGCGCCAGGCGGCCGGCGTCCTGGCCCGCACGGAGAACGTCCACCTGGGGCTGGCCAACCTCTCCTCGCACTGCGGCCTGGAGTGGCTCGTCGAGCGGTTCGGCGAGCAGCGGCTGGTCTTCGGCACCGGCGCGCCCACCCGTGATCCGGCCGAGGCGGTCACCCGGCTGCTCTGGTCGGAGCTCGACGACGGAGCGGTGGCGGCGATCGGCGCGGGCAACCTGCGGAGCCTGCTCCGCAAGAAGGCGAGAGCAGCTTGAACCCCCTCACGTCCGCCCTGTGGGAGCGCCGTCCCCAGCGCAGCCTGCGGATCGTCGACGCGCACGCCCACACCGGGCCGTACAGCCTGTTCTTCATCCCCGAGGCGGGACCGGCGGCGATGGTCAGGGTGATGGACCGGTGCGGGGTGTCGCACGCCGTCCTCTCCAGCCACCTGGCGATCCAGCTCGACGCCGCGGCGGGCAACGCGGCGACCGCCGAGGCCGTCGGCCACGCCCCCGACCGGTTCACCGGCTACCTGACCGTCAACCCGTGGCAGGACCCGGTGGGGGAGATCGGGAAGTGGGGGGAGGACCCCCGTTTCGGGGGCATCAAGCTCCATCCGGACCTGCACGTCTACCCGCTCACGGGACCGAGGTACGCGCCGGTGTGGGAGTTCGCGCAGCGCACCGGCTGCCCGGTGCTCACGCACACCTACGACGGCTCGCCGTACAACGACCTGCCTATGGTGGAGGAGATGGCCATCCGCTACCCGGGGGTGGTGATCCTCGCCGGGCACGCGGGCGCCACCCCGCTGGGGTTCGACGCGGCCATCGAGGTGGCACAGCGCCGTCCGGAGGTGGTGCTGGAGGTGTGCGGTTCGTACAACACAGGTGCCGACATCGCCCGCATGGTGCGCGAGGTCGGCCCGCGACAGGTGGTGTTCGGCTCCGACTTCCCGTTCATCGACCTCCGGATGTCGCTCGGACGGGTACTCTTCAGTGATCTCGGTGACGATGCCAGAGCCGCCGTGCTCGGTGGAACGATGACCGATCTGCTCCAGTGGCGGGACAACGCCCGGCGAGCACGTTCCAGTCAGGTGACCACACCCTGAGCGCGATTTATGATCCCCGTGGGGGCGACTCGGATAAGGGGTGACAACGGTCATGGAGCGGCTACGGTCCGAGACGCGATCGAGGGTGACGATCGGCGTCGTGGGGCCGCACGACCTGGTCGAGCAGATCATGTCGATCGGGGCGGATCTGCCCGCGGCCGCGGACTGGCGGCTGGTCGGTGCCCCGCACGCGGAGGAGCGCGAGACATACGAGAAGTTCTGCAAGATCGCCGACAGCATCGACGTCGTCCTCTTCACCGGGCCTCTCCAGCACGACCTGGCCCGGCAGTCGGGTGAGCTGCCGGTGCCCGCGACGTTCGTCCCTGTCAACGGCTCGGGCCTCTACTCCAGCCTGCTGCGGGGCGTGCTCAGCCACGGCATCGACCCGGCCAGGGTGAGCATCGACTCGATCTCCGCCGCGGACGTGCGCGAGGCCTACGGCGAGATCGGCGTGAGCACCGACCAGGTCCACCTGTCGGAGTACGACCAGCCGGAGTCGGCGCGCGGCTTCATCGGCTTCCACGAGAAGCTCTACCGGCAGGGGACCACGACCGCGGCGCTGACCACGATCAGGACCGTGGCCAAGAAGCTGGTCGCCGCCCAGGTGCCCGTGCTGCGGATGCTGCCGACCCCGCACACCTTGCGGCTCGCGCTCAACACCGCGGCGCTCCTCGGGACGGGCAGCCGGCTGGAGGAGTCGCAGATCGCCATCGTCCTGGTGGAGCTGGCGGCCTCGGCCCGGCCCAGCTATTCGGGGCCGGGCAACTACTGGCAGCAGGAGCTGAAGCTCTCGCTGCAACAGGCGCTGCTGGCCGACGCCAGGCTGATGGGCGCCACCGTGGTCCCGCGCGACGAGAACAGCTACGTGGTCACCGCCACCGTCGGCTCGCTCTCGCAGGCGACCGACGGCTTCCGGGTCGCGCCCTTCATCGACCGGATCCGCACCGACGTGGGCGTCGCGGTCGAGGTCGGCATCGGGCTGGGAAACACGGCCCGGGACGCCGACTCCAACGCGATGCTCGCCGTGGAGAAGGCGCGCGGCGCCGACGCCGCCGCGGCCTTCCTCGTCGGCCTGGACGGAACGGTGCTGTCCCTGCCGCTGCGCCAGCGCCGCAGGGTCGAGGCGGCGAGCGAGCCCGCGGTGACCTCCAAGGCGGCGAAGGTCCTGGAGCGGCTGGTCGAGGGGCTCGGCGACGGGCCCGAGGCGAGGGTGGTGGACGCCGAGATCGTGGCGGACATCCTGTCCATCGCCCCGCGCAGCGCGCGCCGGGTCCTGCAGGGCCTGGTGGAGGAGGGGCTGGCCTGGCCCATGCCGACCGTGCGCGCGGCCCAGGCCGGGCGTCCGCGGCAGCCGTACCGGCTGGTGATGGAGCGGTCGCTCCGCTAGCCGGCGGTCACGCGTCGCCGAGCCGCACCCGCCGGCCGTACCAGGTGCTCAAGCGTCGCCGAGCCGCACCCGCCGGCCGTACCCGGCCAGGAGCAGGTCGTTGTGGGCGTCGCCGCCCGGGGTGTTGGCCGACCTGAACACGGGCGGCGACACGCCCTCGGCGACGTACCTGCCGGCCACCTCGGCGACCAGGAGCTGGGCGATCAGGACACCGGTGAGGTTGGAGACCGGGCAGACGGCGTCCCCGCCGGGCAGCTCCACGGTCGCGTCACCGTACGGCGCGCCGTTGTCGATGACCACGTGGGCCAGGTCGGCGAGCCTCTCCCGCCCGGTGACCCGGCTCGTGTGCGCGCGGGAGGTGATGGCGATCACGACATGCCCGCGGTCGGCGGCGAGGCGGGCCATCTCGACGACCGAGGCGTTGCCGCCCGAGTTCGAGATGATCACGAAGACGTCCTCCGGCCGGATGTCGGCCAGCTCCCAGATCCGCTCCGCCAGCCCGGGTTCGCGCTCGATCTTCGGGTCGAGGGTGGCCGCGGGGGCGACGTCGCCGTAGTAGACGACGTCGCGGATGCCGAGCTGGTTGGCGGGGACCAGCCCGCCGGCCCGGCCCACCAGCTCCAGGGCGACCGATCTGGAATGTCCGGTGCCGAACGCCTGGAGCACCCCGCCCGCTCGCAGCGCGTGGAAGACCAGCTCCCCGGCCCGCGCGATCGTTGCGTGCTCTCCGGTGAGCAGCCGGTCGACCGCCGCCCGCGCGATCTCCGCATACGCCGCCTGGCCGATCATGAGTCCTCCGGGGTGTCGAGGTCGTGCAGCAGTTCTGAGACGGTCGTGGCGAGGAACTCGGCGCTGCCGGGTGCGACCCGGCCGGCCAGCACCTCGTACTCCTGGCCGGAATAGGCGGCGGCCGTCGGCAGGTAGCCCGGATAGCCGTTGACGTATCCCAGCACGAACGTCGGGTCCGGGCGCGTCCGGCGGACGGCCTCGCCCGTGGCGACGAAGGGCTCACCCGGCAGAGCGGCCAGCGCGAGCCTGCCGAGGCGCACGGCGCTCACCTCGGTGGTGATGGGCGCCGGCGGTTTTCCGCCCGGTGGGCGGGCGGTGCCGGGCGTGGGCTCCGGCGGCGTCTCGGCGAGGAGGCGGGCGCCTTCCAGGCGGCTCAGGGCCATGCGCGTGGCGATCGCGTCGCCGGCGGCCCGGGACCGCTCGTGGGCGGCGCGCAGCTCGGCGAGGAGGGCCTGCGGGTCGGCGACCGAGGAGCCTCGGGCCAGGGAGCAGCGCCTCGACGCCCAGCCGATCGCGGAGCCGGGGGTCCAGGCCTCGGCGGCGGCGGCCTCGACGAGTTCGGCGCACCGGTCGGCGACGAGGCCGCCGAGCCGGTCGAGCTCGGCGGCGTCCTGGCCCCGGCGGGTGTGGCGGGTGCTGATGTCGCCGGCCGTACCGGTTGCGACCAGGACCCAGACGCCGGATCCCAGCCGTGCCCGCAGGGCCCCGCGCACCGCGCCGACCAGGTCGGCGCTCACCAGGAGATTGCCGGAGGGCAGCACCGTGGGGTGAACGGGGAGTACGGCCAGCACGCCCGCCAGGCGGCCCGCCGGATCCCGGACGGCCAGGACGTCCAGCGGCACCAGGGGCTCGGCCGACGGCACGCCGCGGGCGGCGCCCACGTCGCGTAGCCCGCCCTGGTGGGCCGAGCCTCCCGCAGGCCGTTCGGCGGCCATCGCGCGCGCGAGGGCGGTGCGGGTGGCTTCCACGATCCGGTCACGCCAGGGCTGGGGCGTCGGCCCGCCACCGGGCACGCACCCGGTCTCCGGGCCCGCGTGGGTGTGCGTCGCGGCCAGCCACAGCTCGCAGGTCGCCGAGACCGCCTGCCTGGCCTGCCGGGAGAGGTCGTCGTTGACGCAGATCACATCCGCGACCGCCAGCGCGAAGCGCCGCCGCCCGTCGAACCAGGTGATGACGCCCACCTGCAGCGGGTCGAGCTCGCCGGCCGAGACGCCGGGCCGGTCGAGGTAGCCGCCCATCGGCGTGCCGGGAGGGACGGGCAGGCGGGCCGTCCCGTGCCCGACCCTCATCGCTCCACCGTCCGGACGAGCGTCCGGTAGTGGCCGGGCCGCGGGGTGGCGGCGAGGAGGGCGGCGCCCGCGAGGCCGTCGCCGGCCGGGGCCGCCGGCAGGGCCCGGGGCAGGCGGGCCGTCAGCTCGGCTTCGAAGGCCGCGCGCAGGGCCGGCGCGCGGAGCAGGCGGCCGGTCCAGGAGACGGGCACCGGCTCGTCGCCGGGAAAGCAGCGGGCGGCGGCGACGACGCTTGCCGCGAGCTCGCGGCCGGCCTCTTCGACGATCGCCCGCGCGGTGGCGTCCTCGGCGGCCAGGTCGAACACGTGGACGGCGAAGCCCGCGACCTGGGCGACGGCATCGGGGGACAGGTAGAGCCGCTGGGGAGCGGTTCCCAGATCGCCGAACACGTGCCGGGCGCGCTCGGTGAGCGGGCCCGGGGTCGCGCGGCCGTCGAATCCCCGGTAGGCGGCGTCGAGGCCGCGCCGGCCGATCCAGAAGCCGCTGCCCGCGTCGCCGTAGAGGTATCCCCAGCCGTCCACCTGCCGGGTACGGCCGTCCGGCGCCACCCCCAGGGCGATCGCGCCGGTGCCCGCGGCGAGGACGACGCCGGAGCGCCCGGCGAAGGCGCCGGCGTGCGCGGTGACGACGTCGCTGGTGAGCAGGACGCGCCGCGCACCGATCCCGGTGAACAGGCGCTCGGCCAGCTCCCGGTCGGCGGCGGGCCCGCCCAGCAGCGTGGTGAGCCCGAGGCAGATCGTGCCGACCGCGGCGTCCGGCGCCGCAGGCAGGGCCGAGGCGCCTGTGGCCTCCGGCAGGGCCGGGGGCGCCCGGGGCGGCCGCCGGAGCCAGGGCCCGCCAGGCCGCCAGCACCTTCTGTGCGACGGCGTCGACCGTGAGTCCGCTCGCGTAGGCCAGGCCCGCTTCCTCGCGGGTCAGGAGTATCCGCCCGCCGGACGCGAGCCCGAGCCGCAGCCCGCTCTGTCCGCCGTCGACTGCCAGTTCCATGCGGGCCACCCTAATTTCGGTGCAGACCTTAATTCAATAACCTGTGCGATAATTCAGTAACTTCTTATTTATGGTCGAGCCCGATATGTCTGGCGCCGGTATTCGGTGGGCGAGCAGCCGACATGGCGCCGGAACACGCTCCGCAGGGCCTTCGCGCTCAGGTAGCCCGACTCGGTGGCGACCACGTCGACCGGCAGGGCGGAGGTGCTGAGCAGGGTCCGCGCGTGGCGCAGGCGCAGCCCGGTGAGGTGGCGCAGGAAGGTGGTCCCGCGCTCCTCCGCGAACAGGTGCGAGATGTAGAAGGGGCTGGCGGAGATCGCCTCGGCGACCGTGGCGAGCCTGAGCCGGGGATCGGCGTAGTGCGCGGTCAGGTAGCTCTCGGCCATCGTGAGGATGTCCTTGGCGCCGTCGCCCGGCACCAGCCGCCTGACGGTCTCCTCCAGCCAGATGTGCAGGTAGGAGCGCTCGTGGATCTCGGTCACGGTGATCAGCCTCTCGACCGGCAGCCGGGCGCAGGCGTCCAGCCAGTCCGTGGAGCCGCCGGTGAGCCGGGGGCCGTTGACCACGTCGACGACGAACAGCAGCTCGCCCATGAGCCAGCTGTGCAGGGTCTTCGGGTCCAGGTCGCGTTCCTGCAGGCACCGGTCCACCCAGTTGGAGAGCAGCCCGGCCGCGCCGCCGGCGTCGCCGACCTGGATCCGGCGGGCCAGCTCGGGCTCGATCCGCACCGGAGGCGGTGAGCCCGGCCGGTCCGGCGCGGGCGAGGTGATCACCTGGTCCCCGCCGAGCAGGAGCTTGTAGGAGTTCGTCCACCGGGCGCCCCGCTCGGCCGCCGTGACCCCGTCCGGCCCGTTGTGCGGGGTGCCCAGGCTGACGGTGGCGGTGAACTCGGTCTCACGCACGATGCGGGTGCGCAGCTCCTCCGCCAGCCCGCCCGCGTCGGTCATGAGCGTGCGGGGATCGTCGCCGGTCAGGAGCACGAGCCACTCGTCGGGAGGCATCGAACGGCAGCTCGCCGCCGGCCGGCCGTACGTCACCGCCTGAACCGCCCGCCCGGCCCGGTCGAGCTGGTGGCGGGCCCACGGCTGCCCGCGCGACCGCCGCGAGGCGACGAAGTCGTCGATGTCGACCAGCGCGGCGACCGTGAAGGGCGCGTTCATGCGCCGAATAGTACTATTTAGGCGGTCCTAAATGTAACCCTGTTCACCAGTGTTCCGACGCCGGCCACCGTGGCCCGCATGACGTCGCCCTCCTGGAGGGGGGCGATCCCGGCGATGGTGCCGGTCGCGATGAGGTCGCCGGGCTCCAGCGTCATCCCGTCCGACAGGTCGGCGATCAGCTGGGGGATCCCGAACACCATCTGCTTGGTGTTCGCCCGCTGCCGCACCTGGCCGTCCACCTCCAGGCGGAGTTCGAGCGCCTGGGGATCGGGCACCTCGTCCACGGTGGCGAGATACGGCCCGGCGGGGGCGAAGGTGTCGAACCCCTTGGCCTGGTCCCACGGCACGTTGCGGTCGATGTTCGCCAGCTGCAGGTCGCGGGCCGTCATATCGTTGATCACCGTGTAGCCGGCCACGGCTTCCCGCCAGCGCTCGGCCGGCAGGTCCCGGGTCACCGACCCGATGACGACGGCCAGCTCCACCTCGTGCTCCAGATGCCGCGTCCGGGCCGGAGCCACGACCGGGCGGTTGTGGCCGGTCAGCGAGGACGGCGGCTTGAAGAACAGCACCGGCGAGGGCGGCACCTCCAGCCCGCTCTCCTCGGCGTGCTCCACGTAGTTGAGCGCCAGGCAGCAGATCTTGGTACAGGTGGCCACCGGTGGCTCGAACAGCACCGCCGACTCGTCGAGCAGCGAGGACGCGGTGGCCCAGAGCCGGTCCACCTCCCCGGTGAGCCGGTCGAGCCCGAACCGGTTCAGCAGGGCCACCGGATCGGAGGGCCCGTCAAGACCGGACAGGCTGAGAAGCTCGCCGCCCTCGCGCCAGGCCACAACTTCGACTTGGTCGGCGGGAGTCCGCCGGATACGCCCGAGAAACACGGCTATTCCTTCCTGAGGGTTGTGCCCCAGCTCACCAGCTCGGTCGGGACGTCACAAGAACCCATCCTTGCGATGACGACCCCTCCCTTGCGCTCTTCCTTGTCCGCGGCGGGCGATGCGCCCTTTGATGGTCGTCATGACCCGCAATCTGGACGTCAGCCGCGACCTCTACTCCACCGCGCAGCAGTACCTGGCTGGAGGGGTCTCCAGCGACGCTCGCCGTACCACCGGCGTCCCGCTCTACGTGGACCGCGCGCAGGGCGCGCGTCTCTGGGACGTGGACGGCAACGCCTACGTCGACTACGTCCTGGGCCAGGGGCCCGCGCTGCTCGGGCACTGCCCGCCCGAGGTGGTCGAGGCGATCTCGGACCAGGCCGCGCGGGGCATGGTCTACTCGGCCCAGCACGCCGCGGAGGTCCGGGTGGCCGAGCGGCTGTGCGCGATGGTGCCCTCGGCGGAACGGGTCCGTTTCAACACCGTCGGCTCCGAGGCGGTCCACGCCGCCCTCCGGCTGGCGCGCGGCTTCACCGGCCGTTCCAGGATCCTCAAGTTCGAAGGGCACTACCACGGCTGGCTGGACCCCGTCCTCTACAGCGTGCATCCCGCCCTGGACCTGGCCGGCCCGGCCGACGCTCCCGTCGCGGTGCCCGGTACGGCGGGTCAGCAGGAGGGCCACGGCGAGGACCTGATCGTCTGCCCGTGGAACGACCTGGAGACCCTGACCCGCCTGATGGACCGCTACGGTGCCGAGATCGCCGCGGTGATCGCCGAACCGGTGCTCTGCAACACCGGGGCGATCCTGCCGGACCCCGGATACCTCGAAGCCGTACGGAAGCTCTGCGACCAGCACGGCAGCCTGCTGATCTTCGATGAGATCATCACCGGCTTCCGGCTGGCGCCCGGCGGAGCGCAGGAGTACCTCGGTATCACCCCGGACCTGTCGGTGTTCGGCAAGGCCATGGCCGGGGGCATGCAGGTGTCGGCGCTCGTCGGAAAGGCGTCCGTCATGGACCACATCTCGACGGGGAAGGTCGCCCACGCGGGCACGTTCAACTCCCAGCCCGTAGGAATCGCGGCGGCCGAGGCGACGCTGCGCGTTCTCGACGAGCGGCGTGACGAGGTCTACGGCACGCTGTTCGCCCGCGGCTCGGCGTTGATGGAGGGCATCAGGGCCGCGGCGGAGAAGGCGGGCGTGCCGCTGCTCGTGGACGGTCCCGGGCCGGTCTTCCAGACCTACTTCACCGACGCCGGCGCGGTACGCGACTATCGCGACTTCGCCGCGACCGACCGGGCGATGATGGCCCGGCTGCACGCGGCGCTGCTCGACCGCGGCGTCAACATGGTGCCGCGTGGCCTGTGGTTCCTGTCCACCGCGCACACCGAGTCCGACATCGACGCCACCGTCGACGCCTTCGCCGGGGCGCTCCGGGCGCTCTGACCACCGGGTGTGGCGTCGCCCCGGTCACGACGAAGGGGCGACGCCTGCCCGGCCCCTCGGACCGCCACACTCCCGGGGAGGCTCACCACCTACATGCGGTACGGGCCGTGTGGCGAGGTCGGCCCGGCCTGCGCGCCTGGCGCCGGGGTCGCGTATGGCCCGCGTCCCCGACGGGATTGGGGACGCGGCTCACGACGCCCGGGAGAACGGCTTGTCAGTTCTCCTTGGCGAATCCCGTCGTGGTCGTTCACCCGCCACCTCGTCGAAGGCGACCGGGGGCCTCACACCATGGCCGCGGAGGGTCGCGCCCGCGCCGGTGACCTTCGAGCCGAACAAGGGCTACCTGCGCGAGCTGCTGGCCACGCGGATCGATTTCACCACGGTCGGTACCGGTTACGTCCAGGACGCCCACGAGCGTTTCGAGAAGTGGCAGGAGGAGATCATGGGCGGAGAACGGCCGCCCAGCGAGGTGGTCATCGACGACAATCGCGCCAAGTCCGGTGAGGAGTACCGGCTGGAGACCGAGGGGCCGGTCTTTTGTCGAGATATCGGGAAAGGGACACCAGACAAGGACTTGCCGGGAGGCCATTGCCAGCGCTGAAATACGAGCTGAGTTCAGGCGTTTCTGGCATCAGAGAGATCATCAGTCGGCTTCGACGCCCACCTGCCGCAGCGCGGCATCACAGCTGGCGTGTCGTTCGAAGGCGTTGTGCAGGCCGGTGCGGTACAGCGGCCGCTCAAGGCTCCTGTGCTGGCCGCTGAGCATCGGCCGCTGTCCGCCGGTCTGACTGCGATGTAACGCCAGGACCAGTTCGCTCAACCCAACCGAGTCGCAGAAGGAGACCTCGCGGACGTCCACGATCAGCACCGGCGGAGCGGAAGGAAGGGTGGCGGCGCGCAAGTGCCGCCGGAGTGTCGGCGCCGTCGCCAGATCGAGTTCACCGGCGACGTGGATGATGCTCACCCCGTCGCGCAGCGTGGCGGAGACGGCGAGCACGGGCAGGTGCTGTCGCTGGGATGTCATGATCGGTTCTTCGCTCCTGTGGTTCGCCGGTCAGTGCGGAGCGCGGGCCCGGCCGATGGCGGGCGGGGTCGACCGTCTCGGCGGTGGTCCCAGGGGGTCCGGATGAACGGTCGTCGTATCGTGTTCCCGGTGGCCGGAGGAGGAGCGGAAGGAACCGGCCCGGGCCTCGGTCGCCCGAGTGCGAGCCGGGCTCGACCGGGGGATGAACGGACGGGCCGGTGAAGGCGTGGTTGCCGGGTACGGAGACGTCATGATGAAGCGCGCGTTGTGGCAGGGGCTGATCGCCGGGACGGCTGGGGCCGTGGTGATGACGCCGGGGAGAAGGCGGAGCAGCGGCTGACCGGACTCCCATGTTCCGGCGCGGGTCCTTGAACGGCTGACCGGGATGGCCGAGCGGCCCGGACGTCAGCCCGAGTCGGTGAACTGGGTCATGCATCTTGGGCAGGGGCCCTGCTGGGCGTGCTGCGTTCGGTGATGGCCCACGCCGGATTGCGCGGGCCGATGCCGGACCGCTGCCGCGACAGGAAGGCTACAACGGCAACGCGGCATCACGCCGCGTATCGCCCGCCGGGGCACAGAGTCCTCGCAGCGACTGGGCCGCCACCGATGGGTCATCGACCGCACCCCGTCCTGGCTCTCCGGATGTCGCCGTCCCCATCGACGCTACGAACGCAAACCCGAACACTTCCTCGCCTTTACGGCCATCGCCACCAGCCTCATCAACTATCGGCGGCTCGCCGCATGACATGGCACCAGATGCGTATCAATCGGCGGCTTGCAGCTGGAATTGCAGGTCGGAGGCGCCTGGCGTCTCCAGGACCGACACCGCGATCAGGCCGGCGGCTGCGGCAAGGCCCTCGAATCCTGAGCGGGTGTACCAGTGCAGTACCCAGGGGCGGTCCACGATGGTGCTCTCGCCGTCGCGGTATCGCTCGTAGCGCAACACCGTCGTCTGTGTCCGCGCGGAATCGCTACGCTCCTCGGACAGCACCGAGACACGCAACTCAGCACCGTCGTCCGCCGTAGCGGTGCGCGCTCGGCCGATCTGTTCGGCAGGTGTGGGCGATGGGACAAACAGGGGCACCAGGGCGGTGCCGCCCACGGCGAGGTGGTTGCGGATGCCATGGAGGGCAGCCAGAGCGGTGGAGTCGTCGGGAAGTAGGTTGAAAGTCGGTCCGGCGAGGAAGATCGCACGGTAGCGGCGTGGCAGATCGAGCGCCTCCATGCGCTGGTGGTAGACGTCGACATCGACGCCTTGCTTCCATGCCCGGCGACGGCACCGGTCCAGCATGTCCGCCGAGGCGTCAACGCCCTCGACGTCCAGGCCGCGCCGACGCAGGTCGAGCAACGGATCGCCGTCCCCGCACCCCAGCTCCAGAGCCGGGGAACCGGCCTCTTGTACAAAGGCCGCGTAGGGCTCTGGATCTTGAGCGACGGATTTCAGTGGTCCATATAACTCGGCGACGATGCCTGTGTAGAAATCAGCGGGATTCACGCCCGAACCCTACGCTTCAGTCGAATGCTCGGCGACATCATTTTCGGCGCCTCGCCACCCGCTCACCAAGTGAAGCGACCCTAAGGGCTTTCGACGCCGGGCTTCGACCCCGCCCGTTTCCAGACGAAGCCGCCGGCCTGCTATCGGGCCTCCTGGCAGCTACCCGGACCGGACTTCCACCGGCAAACGCCGACGAGCTTGCGAACATACAGATCAGCCGCTATGTCACGGCTTCACCTCCAGTTCTGCTGGGCGCACGAGATCACCTCACTGTGCTGCTGGTACAGGCCATCCTCGTACCACGGCTGGTTGCAGAGGATCGCTACTCGGGATTAAAAAGTCTCACTATGGGTGTAGACCCCAATCGCAATGGGTGATATTACGGACCAAACATTACCAAGATGGTGAGGTTGTTGTGACCGAGTAGTCAGGATGGAAAATTTCGAGGAGCGCCTCTGGATACCTGAAATTACTCAGTCAAGTCAAGCCTTGCTGTCAGGGGGGATAATTGACATGATCCATTTTGGGAACACAAGAATCACTGATTGTAACCAGTATCCCGAAAGGAGTGATGAATGCGTATAGGGATCAGAGTCGTCTTGGCTGCAATCATCGCCATTGTCACCACCACTGTCACGACGATTACACCCGCAGCCGCAGACCTCTGGCCATTCGATGGAATCCCACCAGACAAGAGCACTCACAGTTACTGCTACACCACATCGGTTCAGGCGGATCTCAAGTCATACATCCCGGGCGCCATGAACTACCTCGCAAACGCGACGACCATCCCTGGAGTTCCCTTCCACTCGCCCTGCGAGACTACGAACTCAAGCAGCGACGGAACCCCCGCAACCGACGTCGCATGGTTCGATGTCTGGGTCGAAGGTTCCTTCGGTCAAGCTGTGTGCAAGGTCTGGACAGCATCAGACCCTGATGTCTGCGACCAGCGCCACGCCAGGATCAACGGCAACGTCATACGAGCAAGTGGTGACCCCCATCACCAGTTCATCAAGACCGTTTGCCATGAGCTGGGCCACACGGCGGGCATCGACCACTATTCCCCCCTCGCAGCCCCTCCCGAACCGCCGGGCGCGTTCGGTCAGCCGCAGGACTGCATGGCCAGCGGAGACGTCACCGCCATCGGCAACCCAGGCGGATCGTGGATCCACACCTATAATCCCCATCACATCGGCGACGCGAACCCTCACTGGGCCTGATCGTATGAAAAGAGGACAATGGTGAGAAGATATGCGATTCTCGCGCTTACCCTCGCTGCGGCCACGGCCTTGTCCGCGTGTGGTGGAACCGGTGGCATCGCTGCCGAAAACACCGGCCAAAAGCAAGGCCAGGCTCATGATGTAGAACAAATCGGAAAACTGGATGTTTCCGTACTCCGCGTCGTGCATTCCGATTTTTCTGCTTACGAATCGCCGGAAGCGCTCGCTGCAGATCGGCCCATCGTGGCCGCTGGAGTCATCGACGGCTGGCAGCAGGGCCCTATCCTGGAAAGCTACCCGAACGGTCCACTGGACTACCGTGCCGTACTGAGGGTACGCGTCACGGAACCTCTCAAGGGCGTTAAGGGGCGAGAATCAATATCCGACGGGCTCATCTACATCGAACTCGACCAGGGCGGGGTTGTCAGTGACCCGTCGGTTCCAGCCGGCCAGTGGAAGCCACGTAAGTCCATCGAGGATTTCGATAAGGCTCTGCCCGCCGGCACCAAAATTCTCGTGTTCCCGCGAGAGCGTCCTCGCCACGAGATGCCGGTTCGCAGTCCTGGTGCGCCCCTCCCTCCGGAGGCGAAACTCATGGTTGTGCCCCCGCAAGGACTCGTGCTTGAAGACCCGCAACTCCTGCAGAGGCAATCCGGTGACGCCACCGCTCTGGTAGGCGGTCAAGAGCGCTTAAGTGTGGGCGGTGAAGCCTGGTTCAAGCCCAAGAACATGGGCGAGCTCGTCACACACCTGAAACAACGAGGGTTCAGCGAGTAACCCTCGCTACGCTCACTTTGAAACCCCTGAAAAACTAGCAGCGTCCCCGTGGATCCTGGCCACCGCTTAACCCACTCATCGAGTGGTGGAGCCTCTGGTGCATGCGGACGTGTTCGAGTCGACGCAACACCAGGAGCTTATCCTCCGCAATGCGGACTGTACGGGCTGCTGCACCCGCCGGACGCCGAGCGGCTGGTGCAGCAGGCGACCTGCCTGCAAATGGTGGGACGCCCAGCGGCTATATGCGACGCCGGCCGCCTCCTGAGGAGAGTTGGACGGGGAAGACCCGTGCGCGGAGCCAGTGTCGCTGCGGGCGGCGTACGGGCCGGGCCGGTACCGGCCGGCCGCGAGCGGCGGCACATCGTGGGTGGGGTCAATGCCCTGGCTGGAGCCGGAGACAACGGAAACGAGTGACGACTGGGTTTCGCATACGAAACCCAGTCGTCACCGCTTTTCACGGCCTGTTCGGAATGGCCGAGCTTCTTGAGATCAGGCTTCTGCCGGCCCGTCCGCGGAATGTCAGCCCATGTGCGGGTAGCGGTGGTCGGTCGGCGGCCCGATTATCACTCGGCCATATAGGTATGAGCTGCGGGAACACGGCCGACGCCATTGAGCCTGCGGCTGCTCAGTTGTAGCGGGACAGTTTTCGACCGTCCGGCGTCGTACTCTCGACGCCGTCGGAGGGAAATGTCTCCCCTGTATGGTTCGGCTTCCAATCGAGTCCGCGATTATCGCGGAGCCATACAGGTGTTCGGATAGGCGTCTCCCGGCTGCGGCCGGGAGACGCCATGCGATCCAGGGGGGCGAAGAGCGCATGAGTGTCTTCGGGGCTCGTTCCGAACGGGCGTGTGCGCCGGTCCGGCCGGATCGACCGTCAGGGGAACACGGATGGCCGAGACTCCCGACCGGCCGCCGGTCTTGGGCGGTGACGGCGCTCGGGCTCCACCATTCACGACTGCATGCAGAATGCATGCTAAAATGGTGGCATGGGAACCATGCAGATCCGCGATGTCCCCGACGCGACCGAGCGGACGCTGAAGGCGCGGGCCGAGCGTGACGGTAAATCGCTGACCGCCTACGTACGTGATCTCCTGAACGAGGAGGCGGCCACCCCGACCTTGGACGAGGTGATGGCCAAGATCGCCGCCGATGAGCCGGTGCCGTACGACCCTGACTTCGTCCGCGAGATGATGCGTGAGGGTCACCGGTGAGCCTGGTCGTGGACGCCTCGATCGTCTTTCGCCTGCTGGCCAACGTGAAAGGCGATGATCTTCTCCGTCAACGGTTGGCCCGCAAGGTCCACGCCCCGGCGTTGATCGATGTGGAGATCGCTTCGGTGGTGCGCGGGCACGTGGTCACCGGTAAGCCGGAGGTGCGCATCTCCGAGGCGCGGGCTCAGATCATGCTGGAGCGCTATGCCCAGCTCAAGATCGTCCGGCATCCGATGCTGCCTCTGCAGCCGCGGGTGCTGGAGTTGCGGAACAATCTCACCGCCTATGACGGCATGTATGTGGCCCTTGCCGAACTGCTGGGGGTGCCGATGCTCACCGACGATGCCAAGTTCGCCGGTTCGACCGGGCACCGGACGGAGATCCACCGCTACCCTCCGCCGCTGGTGTAGACCGTCCCGCAATACGTTGTGGGCAGCGGTGTTCGCGTCCTGGTCGCCTGACAGCGCGCAGGCGAGACCAAGCCGGAAGATCGACGGACTGTCGGTGAAGACGAACATACTGGCTGCATGATCGACGAGACGCGGCACCGCTACGCCGATTTCTTGCAGCGCAACCCCTATGTGGCACAGGCCACCTGCTGGATCGTCGTGCAGCCGGTCACCGCCCCCTTGTCTGTCGAGACCATCGCCGAACGGCTCGGCGGACGGGCCGAGGACCTGGAGTACGAGCCGGACGACGACGTCGATGAAGCCGACTACGAAGGGGCGTTCTACATCAGCCAGGATGGCGCGTCCTTCGTCGTCTTCGAAGACAACGGCTACCAGGGCACGCGTCCGGAGGTGTTGCGGCAGCTGAGTGACAGCGCCCGTGTGGTGAGCCTGTTCTGGAACGTCAACGCCAACACCATGCTGCATTACGCCGTCTACGGCACCGTCGTCACCGCACTGGATCCGATGTTCCCCGGCAGGCGCTGGGGTAAGGACCCGCACGCGCTCGATGCCGAGCTGGCGGTTCTGGACGAGGATCACGGGCCTGGCGGTTGGCGGGCGGGCGCGATGGCGGTCGTCGAGGCCGTCACCGGAGTGCGGCTCGACCTGCCCGATGCGGGCGCGCCGCGGCTGCTGCTGGAGGAGACCCTCCCGGAGGATCCGCACCCGCCGAGCACGCTGGGCCAGGTGGATCCCGACCTGGACGTACGGCTACGGCTGGCCCCCGAGCCGGTACAGGCCAAGGTGGTGCGTCATGTGGTCGCCGTATGCGTCGAGGCGACCGGCCTGGCCGACGAATCCCTGGTCCGGGACGCGCTCGACCGCCTTGTGACCGGGCACTCCGCCGAGCAGGCCGCGGCCGACCTGAGGCCGCTTCTGGCCCGGCTCATGGACGATCGGCGCGATGCCGAAGGAGAGGTTCTTCCGAACGACCACCCCGTTTCGTGCCGGCACTGGGCGGCCCGGGCACTGGAGACCGCCCTGCGGGGCCACCGCTGGTCTGATCGTCTGGACGCGCTCGTCAACGCGCCGACGATCCTCGGGGAGACCTGGCCGCCGCTGCGCAGCCGGCTGAAGGCCATGATCGCGGAGGCGGGCGGCTGATCGCCCGGAAGCCGGGATGCCGCCGGCCCCGGGGGAGGACGATGCTCGGATGCGGTGCCGCTGCGGGCGGCGTACGGGCCGGGCTGGTACCGGCCCGACGTCGCCGGCGGCGCCGTCCGGGTCGGGTCGATGCCGTGGCTGTGATCGGCGACGGAAATGGAGGACGCCCGGGTCTCGAATTCGAGACCCGGGCGTCGTCGTTTACTGCCAGCTATTCGGAGGTGCCGTTCGAACAGCCGAGTTTCCCGAGATCGGGCCGCTGCCGGCCGGTCCGCGGAATGTCAGCCCATGTGCGGGTAGCGGTGGTCGGTCGGCGGGACGAACGTCTCCTTGATCGTGCGGGCGTTCACCCAGCGGATCAGGTTGAAGATCGAACCGGCCTTGTCGTTGGTGCCCGAGGCGCGGGCGCCGCCGAAGGGCTGCTGGCCGACGACGGCCCCGGTGGGCTTGTCGTTGATGTAGAAGTTGCCCGCCGCGAAGCGCAGCCGCTCCGAGGCCGAGGCGATCGCGTAGCGGTCCTGGGCGATGATCGAGCCGGTCAGCGCGTACGGCGAGACGCTCTCCATCTGGTCGAGCACCGAGTCGAAGTCCGCGTCGTCGTAGACGTGCACGCCGAGGATCGGCCCGAAGTACTCCTTGGTGAAGATCTCGTCGGTCGGGTCGGCCGACTCCAGGATGGTCGGCTTGACGAAGTAACCGGTGGAGTCGTCGTAGGAGCCGGTCAGCACGTTGATCGAGTCGAGCCCGCGGGCCCGGTCGATCGCGGCCTTGTGCTTGGCGAACGCCCGCTCGTCGATGACCGCGCCCATGAAGGTCGACAGGTCGGCGGCCACGTCGCCGATGGTCAGCGACTCGGCGGTGCCGACGAGGTCGTCACGGATGAGCGACCAGACCGAGCGCGGCACGTAGGCGCGGGACGCCGCCGAGCACTTCTGCCCCTGGTACTCGAACGCGCCGCGGACCAGCGCGGTGGTCAGCGCCGCCGGGTCGGCCGAGGGGTGGGCCAGCACGAAGTCCTTGCCGCCGGTCTCGCCGACCAGGCGCGGGTAGCCCCGGTAGGAGCCGATGTTCGCGCCCACCGTGGACCACAGGTGCTGGAAGGTCGGGGTGGAGCCGGTGAAGTGGATTCCGGCCAGCTCCGGATGGGTCGTCGCGACCTCGGAGACGGCGGTGCCGTTGCCGGTCACCATGTTGATGACGCCCGGCGGGAGCCCGGCCTCCTCCAGCAGGCGCATGGTGAAGTGCGCGGCGAACTGCTGGGTGGGGGAGGGCTTCCAGACGACGACGTTGCCCATCAGGGCCGCCGACGAGGGCAGGTTGCCGGCGATGGCGGTGAAGTTGAACGGCGTGATCGCCAGGACGAAGCCCTCCAGCGGGCGGTACTCCATCCGGTTCCACACACCCGGCGACGACACCGGCTGGTCGCTGTAGAGCTGGCGCGCGTAGGCCACGTTGAAGCGCAGGAAGTCGATCAGCTCGCAGGCCGAGTCGATCTCCGCCTGCTGCGCGGACTTCGACTGGCCCAGGATCGTGGCGCCGTTCAGCGTCTGCCGGTACGGCCCGGCGAGCAGGTCGGCGGCCTTGAGGAAGATCGCGGCCCGCTCCTCGAAGGACAGCGCACGCCACGCCGGAGCGGCCTTCAGCGCGGAGTCGATCGCGGCCCGCACGTCGTCGGCGGTGGCGTCAGCCGTACGGCCGAGCACGGAGGCGTGGTTGTGCGGCTGGACCACGTCGATGGGGGCGCCGCCGCCCATCCGCTGCTCGCCGCCGATCGTCATGGTGAGGTCGAGCTGGGCTCCGGCCAGTTCCTTGACGCGGTTCTCGAGCGTGGCGCGCTCGGCGCTGCCCGGGGCGTAGCCGAGGGTCGGCTCGTTGGCCGGAACCGGGACGTTGAAGATGGCATCCATCACTTGCCTCCAAGGGCACGAAGAAAGAAGGCGATGTTCGCCGGACGCTCGGCGAGGCGGCGCATGAAGTAGCCGTACCAGTCGTCGCCGTAAGGGATGTAGACGCGCATGGTGTGACCGGCGCCGACCAGGGCCTGCTGCTTGTCGGTGCGGATCCCGTAGAGCATCTGGTACTCGTACTCGCCCAGGGAACGGCCGAAGCGGTCGGCGAGCGTCTCGGTGATCGAGATCAGCCGGTCGTCGTGCGTCCCCACCATGGGGTAGCCCTTCCCCGCCATGAGGATCCGCAGGCAACGGACGTAGGCCTTGTCGACCTCGTTCTTGTTCTGGTGGGCCACCGAGGCGGGTTCGGCGTAGGCGCCTTTGACCAGCCGGACCCGCGAACCCTCGTGTGACAGGTCGCGGCAGTCGTCCTCGGTGCGGAACAGGTAGGCCTGGAGGGCGACGCCGGCGGAGGGGAAGTCCTCGCGCACCGCCCGCAGGATGCCCAGGGTGGAGTCGACCGTGGTGTGGTCCTCCATGTCGAAGGTCACGTTCGCCCCGGCGCCCCGGGCGGCCTCGGCGATGTGCTGGGCGTTCTCCAGCGCGATCTTGTCCCCGTCGGCGCCGAGCGCCTGCCCGACCGCGGAGAGCTTCACCGACACCTCGGCGCGGTCGCCGAGCTCCAGCTCGCGCAGCGCGCCGAGCAGCACGATGTAGGCGTCGGCCGTCTGGGCGGCGGCCTCGGCGTCCCGGGTCTCCTCGCCCAGATGGTCGATGGTGACGGCGAGACCGGCGTCGGTCAGCCGATGGACGGACTCGACCGCGTCCTGGGTGGTCTCGCCCGCGACGAAGCGGTCGACGACCTTGCGTGTCAGCGGGACGCCGGACACCGCGCGTCGGACGAGCGGCACCCGCGATCCGGCGAGAAGAAGGGAACCGAGCATGTATTCAGACTAAAACCCCAGCTCAGATATGCCTCATGTGCATCTGCCACGACCGTTGGAACCTCCGTTCATACAGATGCACAACAATGGGGGGGTGCTTCAGGAGACAGTCGACGAGATCGCCGCCAGGCTGGGTGCTTCCGCGACCCTGGAGGACCGCTCGTTCCAGCTCCTGGCCTATGCCGCGCAGAGCGGCGACATCGACGAGGTGCGGCAGGAGTCGATCCTGCGCCGCCGCGCGACGGAGGAGGTGCGGGCCTACTTCGAGGGGTACGGCATCGCGACCGCGCCCGGCCCCGTCCGCATCCCCGAGGACGCCGAGCTGGGCGTGCTGGCCCGGGTGTGCGTTCCGCTGCGGCACCACGGGGTGACCTACGGCTACCTGTGGCTGCTGGACGACGGCACGCTCGGCGGTGACGCCCTCGCCTCGGTGTCGGACCTGGTCGCCCGGGTCGCCGCCGTGCTCGCCCAGGAGACCCGCCGCCGCCAGGACCTGGGCAGGAACCTGCGGGAGCTGTTCTCCCCCGACGCCGACGAGCGCTCCTGGGCGCTGGCCCGGCTGAACGTGCCCGGCCCGGTGACGGCGATCGCCGTCCGCAGCTCGCTGGATCGGGTGGCCGCGCTCTGGACGCTGCCGCGCGGCGTGCTCGCCGACCCCGGGCTCCTCGTGCAGGGGGAGTCGCTGGTGGCCCTGCTCGCCCCGGCGGGCCAGGCCTGGGAGCTGGCCGGCCGGGTCCAGGGCATGTACGGCACGGCCGCCGGGGTCGGCGACGCCCGCGCCGATCCCGCGCAGGCCTGGCGGAGCTGGCGGGAGGCCGTACAGGCGCTCAACGTGGCCGGCAAGGTGCCCGCGCTCGCCCCGGTCGCGGCCTGGTCCGACCTCGGCGTCTACCGGACGCTCGCCCACCTGTCACCGGCCGATCTGCGCGAGCTGGCGGAGGAGACCGCCGGGCTGGCCGACGACCCCGAGCTGGCGAGGACCGTGGAGGGCTACCTCGACCGCGCCGGTCACGTCCAGGCGGCCGCCGCGGCGCTCGGCGTGCACCGCCAGACGCTCTACTACCGGCTGGGCAAGGCCGAGCGGCTCACCGGCCGCGACCTGGCCGACGGCGAGGACCGGCTGCTGGTCCACCTCAGCCTCAAGGCGGCCCGCCTGCTCTAGGAAGTGCTCACGGTCTCAGGGTGCTCACGATCTCAGGGGTGCTCACGATCTCAGGGGTGCTCACGGTCTCAGGGTGCTCACGATCTCAGGGGTGCTCACAGCCTCAAGAGTGCTCATGGCTCATGGTGCTCGCGGCCTCAGGGGATGATGTCCACGTCTCAGGGATGCTCGCGGCTTGAGGGGCGCTCACGGCCCCGGCCGGAGGCCGCCGGGCGGGGGATCTCGTCCGGCCGGCGTTCCGCCCGGCCCCCGCCTGTGCGAGCATGCCGCCATGAGCGATGCTGATCCGGTACGGCAGGCATTGTCCAGATTGGTCGACTCCGGCCAGCTCCGTGCGGAGCAGGTGGAGCCGGTCGCCCTGGCCGTGCACGAGGCCCTGCGCGTCCGGGTGGCCGACGACCGGGTGCGGTGGAGCGAGATCGTCTCCTACGTCGGCGGCGGGCTCGTCCTCGCCGGGGCCGCTGCCTTCGTCGGCCTGGGCTGGGACAGGATGACCCAGCCCGCGAGGGTGACGGTGCTCGCGGTCATCACCGTTCTGCTGCTGGTGACCGCCGCCTGGCTGGGCCGGCTGGCATGGGTGGCGACCGGCAGGACGGCCGCCGTGCAGCGCAGGGTCGCCGCGACGCTCGCCGCGCTGGGCTCGGGCTCGGCCGCCCTCTGCGCGGGGGTCCTGGCGGAGAGCGACGAGACGCTCGCCGCGGGCGCGGCGGGGCTGGTCGTCGCGGCCGCCGCCTACGTGGCACTGCCCACCGCGGTCGGCCTGCTGGCCTGCGGCGCGCTGGGCATGGTCGCCGTCACCGGCCTGCTGGAGGCGTTCGCCTGGCCGGGGAGCGCCGCCTGGGGGGCCGGCTACGTCGCGCTGGGCGTGCTCATCCTGGGGCTCGCGCTCGCCGGGCGGCTGGTCCCACGCCCGCTCGCCCTGGGCGTCGGCGCGGCCGTCGCCCTGTTCGGCGGGCAGTGGCCGCTGCTCTGGGAGGAGGAGGTCTGGGGCTATTCGGCGACCGCGGTGATCGCGCTGGCCTGCCTGGCGCTGTACGGCAGGGAACGCACCTGGGTGCTGATCGTCGCGGGCGTGGCCGGGCTGACGCTGGCGGTCCCCGAGGCCGTCTGGCACTGGACCGGCGGGGCCGTCGGCGGCGCCGTGATCCTGGTCCTGGCCGGGGCCGTCCTGCTGGCCGCCGCCGGCCTCGGCGTCCTGCTGCACCGCCGTACGGCGCGGGGGCGGTAGGGGAGCGGGGCCGGCCGGGAGGGAATGACCGGGCGATCCACCCGGACGGGGCGACCGAGCGGCTCACCCGGGCGGGTCACCCGAGCCGATCACCCGGACGGGGCGACCGAGCGGATCATCGAAGTCGGATGGCCGGACGGGTCAGCCGAGCGGCTCACCCGGGCGGGTCACCCGAGCCGATCACCCGGACGGGGCGACCGAGCGGATCATCGAAGTCGGATGGCCGGACGGGTCAGCCGAGCCGATCACCCGGGCGGGTCACCCGTCGAGCCTGCGCAGGAGGTGTCGGCGGGCGGCGGCGTCGCCGGGGCCGTCGCGCTCGGCGAGCCGGTCGGCGATGTGCCTGCGGTGCCGTTCGTCGGCGTTGCCGCCGTACTTGAACTTGCCGTTGACCTCCTGGATCGTCAGCCGCAGGCCCCGGATCCCGGGCAGGCGCCGCCCGTGCTCGGCGGGGTCCACCAGCTCGCCGTCGGGCTCCAGCCGGGCGAGCTGGGCGCGGAGGATCTCCGTCTTGCCCTCGGCGTCGCCGACGACCTCGGCGCGGCAGACGAGCTGGACCGCGGCGTAGTAGGTGGTCGGGACGCCCGTGCGGGGATCCTCCAGGCCGGGCAGGGTCTTCCACGCTCCGGGGACGTAGGACCAGTCCCCGGCGAGGGAGACCACCACGGCCGGGTTCTCCTCGATCGCGGCCCAGATCGGGTTGGGCCTGGCCAGGTGGAGCAGGATCGTGCGGTCGCCGGTGAGCAGGAACTGGGTCGGCACCACGACGGGGACCTCGCGGCCCCGGCCGGCGGCGATCAGGTGACCGAACTCGTTCGCCCGGACGAAGTCCAGCGCCTCGTCCTCGGTCGCGGAATCCCAGGGGTGAATTAGCATGCAGTGAAATGTATTTCTATTCGGCCTCTGTCATCAAATCAGATTTATCACTCGAAAGCGGACAAAAAAACTGGGGCCCCCGGCACGGGGACCCCAGAACACGGCTCGGTCAGTGCTGCGTCGCGAGGGCGTTCTCGTAGACCTGGACGAGCTCCTGGCTGATCCGCTCCCAGGAGTAGCGGGAGCGGGCGCGGTCGGCGCCGGCGAAACCGAGCGCCGTACGCCGGGTCGGGTCGGCGAGCAGCTCCCGGATGAGGCGGGAGGTCTGCGCGGGACGGTCCGCCGGCACCAGCAGGCCGGTCACCCCGTCCACGACGGAGTCGAGGTGGGCGCCCACCGCCGAGGCGATGACGGGCACGCCGCACGCCATGGCCTCCAGCGCGACGATACCGGTGGCGGTCTCGTGCGGCAGCGAGATGACCAGGTCGGCGCTGCGCATCAGCTTGGGCACCGAGGTGTGCGGGACCTGGCCGAGCAGGGTGACCCGGTCCTCCACGCCGACCTCCTTGGCCAGCAGCATGACGCGGTGCGCGTCGGCGTCGTGCGCCAGCCCCGCCACGTCCGGGCCGCCGGCGATGAGCAGCTCGGCGTCGGGGATGCCCTCCAGGGCGCGGATGGCGGTGGAGACGCCCTTGTCCTGGGTCAGCGGCCCGACGTGGAGCAGGCGGGGGCGGGTGCCCCGGGCCGCGGCCGGGCCCTGACGCCGGAAGCGCTCGACGTCGACGCCGCAGGGGATCACGGAGATGTTGCGGCGCGGCACGCCCAGCCGGATCAGCGTGGACTCCTCGTCCCCGCATCCGGCGATCACCGCGCTGGCACGGCGGCCGATCGCGCGCTGCACCCGGACCTTCTTGGCGTCGCGGCTGTGCTCGCTGCTGAAGCTCTGGGTGAACGGCACGCCCAGGCCGTCGGCCCCCGCGATGGCGGCCAGGCCACCGGTCCAGGAGTGCGCGTGGATGACGTCCGGGCGGTCCTGCCCCCAGCGGCGCATGAGCTGGTCGCCGAGGTCGGGCAGGTAGGGGAGGACGCTGTCCTCGGGAAGGTCCTCCGCGGGCCCGGCGGCCAGGTTCTCCAGCGTGACCCCCTGGAACATGCGGACCCGGGGCTTGTCGGCGTCGGAGTGCCTGCGGGTGTAGATCGTGACCTTGTGCTCCCGGCCCAGCTCGCGGGCGATGGCCAGAAGGTGGGCGCGCTGCGCGGCGAGGTCGGACTGGCTCTGGGAGGCGGAGAGAGCGTCGGAGGAGACGAATGCAATGTTCACGGCACACCTCTGGGAGGAGATAGGCATGGAAAGCCTGTAATTCCTTCAGGGGTGCCTGCGTCTTAGGCACACGTCTGTATGAGAGAGACCATACCCGGATTCATGCCGGAGGCAAACCTCAGTATTTACGGCTCTGCCGCAACTCCTCGGCGCGTGCGCTGGGAACGTGGAGCTGGACCGTACATCCGCCCAGGTCATCGTGGATGTCCAACCGGTCGCACAGCTGCCGGGCGACCCACAGCCCGTCACCCGGCCGGTCCGTGGGCCCCGGCGGGAGGAACCCGGCGACCGGATTGGCGATGCGGCCGCCCGGCCGGTGGAGGTGACAGGTGATCGCGCCGAACCGCTCCCACAGCCGGACGGTGACGGGCAGCTCCAGCTGGTCGGCGACCTTGCCCGCCGCGACGGCGAGCAGGCTCGCCCGGTCCGGGCTCAGTCCCAGCAGGGACGCCTGGCCGGTGACGAACTCGCGCAGCGCGGGGAACGTCGCCGCGGTGACGGAGGCCGCGTCCCGCGGAGGCTCCAGGACCGGGGCGGAGTCGCACTCGCGGATGAAGTCCACCGGATCGGTGTACTCCGAGCAGGCCAGCGGTGTGCGGCCGTCCGCCGACGTCGTCGGATGGGTGCGCCGGGCGGCCGCCACCACCTCCGGGTCCAGGACACGCGCGTCGTAGGGGCAGATCATCCACACGTTGGTGCCGCTCAGCAGCAGGTTGAGAGCCGACTCCATGCGCTGCCAGGCCCGGACCTCGCGAGCCGCCCGGCCGGTCCACAGCGGCTCGGCGATGACCCGGACGTGCCCGTCGCCCCGGGCCTCGGCGCCGCGCCGCCGCCAGTAGCGGTGGAAGGCCGTGACGCGCTCCACCGTCCGGCGGCCCAGAAAGCCGCTCTCCGCGTAGTCGACCAGGAGACCGTCCTGGCCCAGGGCGTCCCCGAGCAGCTCCAGGTTGGCCGGGGTCGTCACGGCCATCACGGGATCGCCCTTGGCCAGCCCGTCCCGGACGAACGGCAGCGCCATCGCCAGGAAGCACTGATCGGAGTCGTAGACCGCGGCCTGGTGGACGGGGGTCACCGGAGACCGCCCCCGTCCCGGCACATGCCGCGGGAACGCCGATTCAGGGCTGGTGCCATTCCCCATCCCCACTTCGCTGGACACGAGCACAGGCCTCCGCCGGACACGGGCACGCCCCGGGTGATGGACCGCCGGACCGTTCACATGGCGAGACGGCCAAGCTATACGACGCGCAGGGCGAGTATCACGATCTCGTCCCATACTCGTCCGCCGGAGAACGCGTGCCGGTCCTCCTCCACGGCCTTGACCACCGTGGCGGGAGACTGCGCCACGCAGCGCGCCAGCACGTCGGCCAGGCGGTTCTCGCCGTACTGCTCGCCCTGCTCGTTCTGCGAGGCGACCAGCCCGTCGGAGTAGAAGACCAGTGTCTGACCCGAGGTCAGCGTGAGCTCCTCGCTGAACATCTCGGCCTCGGAGGCGATGCCCAGCGGCACGCCGCCGCCGGCGGTGAACCGCACCCCGCCGTCGGGCTGCAGGAGCGCGGCGGGGTGGTGGCCCGCGCTGGCCAGACTGATCTTGCGCGCCCGGACGAACCCCGCCACCGCCATCACGAACAGGCCGCTGTTCTGCGCGGTCAGCGCGTGATTCAGCTTGCGCAGCGCCTCACCCGGATCGGACTCCCAGACGCTGAGCACGCGCAGCCCGTTGCGGACCATCGCGCTGACCGACGCGGCCTCCTCGCCCTTGCCCGCCGCGCCGCCGAGGGCGAACCCCCACCCGTCCCGCACGGGGAAGACATCGTAGAACTCGGCCCCGACCGGGCTGGAGCCCGCGTGGTAGATCGCCGCCGCCTCGAACCCGGGGATGTCCGGCAGGCTCCGGGGCACCACGCTGGTACGCAGCGCGTCGGCGGCCTGGGAGCGCGTCTGGAAGCTGCGCCGGGCGCGCAGGGCGAGCCCGAGATGGACGCCGATCTCCTCCATCAGCCCCAGGTCGGCCAGGGAGAACGGCTCACGGTCGCGCAGCCGTACGAGGGTGAGGGCGCCCAGCGCGCCGTCCTCGCCCTGAATCGGCACGATCAGCAGCGAGGCGGCGCCCATGACCCGCAGCAGCGGAGGCCCGCCGGGGACCTCGCCGAGCAGCGTCTCCTCCTCCAGCATCTCGTGGACCACGCCCGAGCCGCCGGTCAGCACGTGGGCGACGGCCGGCGCGGCCAGCGGGGTCATCCCCTCGATCAGGCGGACCAGCTCGGTCACCGGCTTGTCGCTCGGGCCCAGCACGCAGGCCCGCCGGGGCACGCCGTCGCGGACCACGTCGGCGATCACCCAGTCGGAGCTCTCGGCCGCCAGCAGCCGCGCGGCACGGGTGACGGTCACCGGCTGGCGCAGGCTCTCCTCGTCGAGCAGCAGGCGGGTCATCGTGGACAGCAGCTCCTGGCGGCGCGCGGCGGCCATGATCAGGGTGGCGTCCGACCGGTCGACCGGCCCCGGGGGCGCCCCGGCCACCTGAGCCTCCAGCGGGAGGATCACGATGGCGGTCATCTCCTGCGGCTCGCCCGGCATCGTCAGCCGGGTGACGGCGAGCTGCACCGTGTGCGCGCGGCCCTGGTGGGCCAGCCGCGTCTGGAACGTCGCGGTCTGGCCGCCCTGCTGCACCGCCGTCAGATGCGAGCGGAACGCCGCCCGCCGGGAGACGTCGACGAGCAGCGGGAACGAGCGCCCGATCAGATACCCGGCCGGGCTGCCCAGCATCTGGGAGGTCTCCGCGCTGATGCGCCGGACCACCCCCGAGGCGTCCAGCACCACCACGGGGACGGGGAAGGTGCGGAACACCTGCCGTAGCAGTTTGAGCTCCCGCTGCGACCCGCTCTCCCGCTCGCCGGACCGCTTGGGCGCCTTGCGCAGTTCGCGCAGGGACGCCTCCAGCAGCTCGCGGGCGGTGTCGAGCTCCGCGAGCGCGGCGTCAAGTGTGGACCGGGGGTCGGCGGGGTAGGCGGACCTGGCCTCGCGCAGGGAGGAGACCCTGGTGGTGAGCGCGTTGAGCGCCTGTTCCAGGGCCTGAAGGCCAATGGCGTCGGTCAATGTTCGTCCTCGTCGGCGGCCGGGATGGGGGCTGGCCCCGTCGTAGACGGTACGCCCCCCGGTGGATCGGATCGATGCGCGGTCAGATAGTGATTAAGTTAGCGAAGTCAGGAAGGGGTTTCGTGACATGGAGATGGTCACTCCTGTTCTCGCCCGGGATCTCGCGGCTCTCGGCAGGGTGAGCGAGGAGACCTCGAGCGAGAGCGTGCTGCGCGGGCTCACCGCCACGCTCGCGGGCGACGTGCCCGGCTGCGCGGGCGGTTCGGCCGAGCTGTGGCGCGAGGAGCGGATGGTCGTCTCCGCCTCGCACAGCGAGCTCATCGTGCTCGTCGACAGCGAGGGCGACCTGGGGGAGGGGCCTTCCTCGGAGGCCCGCGCCACCGGCCGCCACGTGATCGTCCAGGACGTGCTGCGCGAATCCCGCTGGCCGGATTACATCGGTATGGCGGTCCGCTGCGGGGTCCGCTCGGTCCTGGCCATGCCGATCACCGTCGAGCGCGCCGTCCTGGTCCTCGGCCTGTACGGCGTGCGCCCCGGTGTCTTCGCGGCCCGCAGCGTCCCCCCGCTGGCCGACATGCTGGCCGAGCAGGTGACCGTGGCGCTGGCCAACATGTGGGACTACGACGAGGTCAGGACCGATGCCGCCCAGATGCAGGAGGCGCTGGCCGGCCGGGCGATCATCGACCAGGCCAAGGGCATCATCATGAAGTCCAGCGGCTGCTCGGCCGAGGCCGCGTTCGACGAGCTGCGCAGGGTCTCCCAGCATCACCAGGTGAAGGTCGCCGACCTCGCCCGCCTGCTGGTCGACGAGCACCAGCGCAACCGGGACGGGAAAGCCGGCTGAGAGGCCGCCGTCGCGCCGCGGCGCCCGGTCCGTGGTGCCTGCCCGTCCCGGTGCCGGATCCGTCGCGGGGGAGCCCGCTAGCCGAAGGCGGCGAGCGCCTCCTCGATCGTGTCGTAGAGCGGCAGACGCTGGGCCAGGCCGGTGATCCACATCACCTTGGTCTTGGCGTACTCCACGCCGATGAGGGCGAATTTCCCGCCGGCGTTGGTGCTGAGCTGCCAGTGGTGGACGATCAGCCCGAGCGCGCGGGAGTCCATGAACGTCACCCCGCCCAGGTCCAGCGCCATGTCGGGGCCGTGCTCCTCCACCTCGGCCGCCAGGTAGTCGGCGAACTGGTCCCTGGTCGTCGCGTCCAGCAAACCCGTCACCCGGATCACAGTGATCCCACCGACCAGCGCCGACGTCAGAGTCAGGGCCGCCGCTCTCTCGCCGTTCTCCGACACCGTCACTCAGGTCCTCCTCGACATTTGATTAGCAACCTTACTGTTACCTGGAGGGGAGCAATACTCCCGGAATCGGGGTAATACTAGAACCGAGGTCCAGCAGAGGGCCTCGCCTCGAAAAGTGGTCGAGGCGATGCCGTCTGCCCGGATGCTGTTCCGTGCTGCCGGCACCGTCCGACAGTAATATCAGGGAGCAGCAATGTCTGTTCAGGCCCTCGAACTCACCGACATGACCGCCGAGGAACTCCTCGCCGAGATGGTTCTGCCCGAGATCTCCGAATACCGCGCCGAGCGCCTGCGCGAGCGGATCGTCGAGATGCACCGGCCGCTCGCGATGGAGATCGCCCGCCGCTACCGCTACCGGGGCGAGCCGCTGGAGGACCTCCTCCAGGCCGCCTACGTCGGGCTGATGAAGGCCATCAACGGCTTCGACCCCACTCTCGGTCACGCCTTCCGCGGCTACGCCGTGGTCACCATGACCGGCGAGGTCAAGCGACACTTCCGCGACCGCACCTGGGCCATCCGCGTACCCCGCGTCTACCAGGAGCGCAGGGCCGAGCTGAACCGGCTGGTCGCCGACCTCAGCCAGGATCTCGGCCGCGCGCCGACGGTCGCCGAGCTCGCCGTGAAGATGAGGATCTCCGAAGAGGACGTCCTGCTCACCCTCGACGCCTCGGCCGCCTACAGCGCGCTCTCGCTCGACGCGCCGCTCGGCGCCGACGACGACGCGGCTGCGCTGGGCGACATCATCCCCGACGAGGACGACGCGCTGGGCGTGCTCGTGGACCGCGAGGCGGTCAAGCCGCTGATCGACAAGCTGCCGACGCGTGAGAAGAACATCTTGCTGCTGCGCTTCTTCGGCAACATGACCCAGGCCGAGATCGCCGCCGAGTTCGGGATCTCCCAGATGCACGTCTCCCGTATCCTGCGGAAGGTGCTGGACCAGCTCCGCGAGGAACTCGTCGCCGAATGCTGAATACACCGCCCCTCACCGGGCACCCCAGTCGGCGACGGCAGGAGTGGCATAAGGTGCGTTTGAATGATCCCCAGGCGTCGAGGACGATGGCGCGATGGGACAGGGGAGGCGGATCTCGCGTGAACGAGAACGGTGCTCGTCCTGCTCGCTTCCTGGCGAGCGGCGACCGTTCCCGGCCCGTCCCTGCCGGAGCCGCCGTGGCGGAGCTCGCCTTCTGCCTTCCCGACCTGCCTGACGTGCGCGACTTCGCCACCGTCCAAGCCGTGCGGAGCGGGATGTCGCAGGAAGGCCTGGCCGACTTCCTGGTGGCGGTGAACGAGGTCGCCACCAACGCCGTCACGCACGGCCACGCCACCGCCAAGGCCGTGCTGCGGATGTGGACCGTCGGCCGCACCCTCGTCGTGGAGATCCACGACGAGGGGCGCTGGACCCCCGGGGCGAGTCCCGGCGAGACGCCGCCCGCGCCCTACGCCACCAGCGGCATGGGGCTGTGGGTGGCCCGGATGATCAGCTCCGACATCAAGTTCGAGACCGGGGCCGCGGGGACCTTCATCACGATGTCCTTCAAAGTCTGAACCAGCTTTTTCCGACATAAGGCCCCTAAAGGTCCGAATCGGCTTTTTCGGGTACAAGCCGGTTTATGACTGCACCTGTCCGCATATTGATCGTCGGTGGCGGCTATGTCGGCATGTATGTCGCCCTGCGGCTCCAGCGCAAACTCCGGCGCGGCGAGGCCCGCATCACCGTCGTGAACATCGACTCGTACATGACCTACCAGCCGTTCCTCCCCGAGGCGGCGGCAGGCAACGTCGAGGCCAGGCACGTCGTCGTGTCCCTGCGCCGCGTCCTGAACAAGTGCGAGATCCTCAACGGCTGGGTGGTCGGCGTCGATCCCGTCGCCCGCACCGCCGATCTCTGCCTGCACCAGGGCCCCGGCCGCACCCTGGAGTACGACATCCTGGTCTTCGCGCCCGGCTCCATCTCCCGGACCCTGCCCATCCCGGGCCTGGCCGAGAGCGGCATCGGCTTCAAGAGCGTCGAGGAGGCCATTCACCTCCGCGACCACGTGCTCGCCCAGCTCGACCTGGCCGAGTCCACCACCGACAGGTCCGTCCGGGCCAAGGCGCTGAGTTTCGTGTTCGTCGGCGCCGGCTACGCGGGCGTCGAGGCGCTGGCCGAACTGGAGGACATGGCCCGCGACGTCTGCCGCTACTACCCGACGGTCGACCCCGGTGACATGCGCTGGCTCCTGGTGGAGGCCACCGACCGCATCCTTCCCGAGGTGGGGCCAGAAATGGGCCGGTGGACGCTGGAACAGCTCCGCGGACGGGGAATCGACGTGCGGCTCGGGACCCGGCTGAACTCCGCCGTGGACGGCCACATCGTGCTCGACGACGGCACCGAGTTCGACGCGGACACCCTGGTGTGGACCGCAGGGGTCAAGCCGAACCCGCTCGTGCACACCAGCGGCCTCCCGCTGGACGACAAGAGCCGGGTGAAGGCGAGCGCCGACCTGATCGTCGAGGGCTTTCCCCACGTCTTCACGGCAGGCGACTGCGCCGCCGTACCCGACCTCACCAAGCCGGGGGAGATGTGCGCGCCCAACGCCCAGAACGCCGTACGGCAGGCCCGCACGCTGGCCGACAACGTGGTGGCCACGCTCCGCGGCAGGGCGCGCAGACCCTACCGGCACGCCTACGCCGGCTCGGTGGCCACCCTGGGGCTGCACAAGGGGGTCGCGCAGATCTACGGCCGCAAGCTCCGCGGCCTGCCGGCCTGGTTCATGCACCGGACCTACCACCTGTCGCGGATACCGACGGTGAACAAGAAGGTGCGGGTGCTGACCGACTGGACCCTCGGGCTGTTCTTCAAGAGGGAGACCGTCTCGCTCGGCGCGATAAGCGATCCCCGTCAGGAGTTCGAGCTCGCCATCCGGACCGAAGCCCGTGTCCCGTCCTCCCGCTGAGCGGCCGGAAGGGGGCGCCGTCCTCATGGACGGCGCCCCCTTCCGCGCGTTCGACCCGTCGAGAGCTCTCAGCGCCTGCGGCGCCAGTTCCCCCCGCCGCCCCCGCTCCGCACGCCCGCCGTACCGACTCCGGCCTGGTGCAGCGCCAGGAGGAGCAGCCCGAGGAGCAGGAAGGTCGTGCCGGTGATGCCGCCGATCCTGGTGTTGATCAGGTCAAGCAGGAGGCCGAGGCCGAAAACGACTGCGGCAGCGATTGCAAGCATGGGTCACCTCGTCCCGTCGGCCAGGTCCAGAAGCTGCTCCATCATCGCCCGGTAGTCGCGCAGGGCCGTCCGGAGTTGTTCGGTGTCGTTCTGGTCGCCGTTCTTCCAGCGGCCCTGGAGGTCGGCGGTCCGGGTCTCCAGCGCGGTCCGCAGGGAGGTCGTGATCTCCCCGACGAGGGAGTCGGCGCGCTCCACCGAGTCGCGCGGGTCGTCCACGAAACTGGCCTGGACCTCCTGCCAGCGCCGCCGTACCTGCTCGGCGTCCTGGTCGAACAGGGGGCTGTGCGCGGGGTCGGGCCGGTCGGAGCGGGTCCCCGCCCGGTCAAGGTCCAGCACGTCGCCGGGCCTGTCCGCGATCACCGTCGGCGCACCGTCGTCCAGCAGGTCGTCGTCGTGGGCGCTGTCGTGAACGGTGCCGGGCACGTTGTGCCGGCCGGTGACGTCCGCGGGGACGTCCTGGCCGAGCGCACCGGACCGGTCGTCGCGCCAGTCGTCGTGTCGCCCGTCACCCGGCTCGCGGAGCCGGTCGCCGTCGAGATCGTTTCCCGGGTCGCCGCCCGGGCCGTCGTGCGATCCCGGGAGCGCTCCGGTGTGACGGGGCTCCTGGAATGCGGGGGTCACCTCGTCGGCGCGCTGGGGCGGGACGTTCAGCTCGTCGTCATCGTTCTTGTGGACCAGACGATCTTCGTGTCGGTCGTTCATGCCGGGTCACCGTCCTCGGGGGTCGTGGCGGCCGGTCCGCTCGTCGTCGCTGGCCGTCTCCTCCAGGCGCGGACCGGTGCGCCGGGGAGAGTGGTCGCCGTTGATCGCGCCCTCGGGAGCCGAGAGCAGCTCCTCGAACAGGACGCGGTAGTGCACCATGGCCTGCCGGAGCTCCTCGGTGGAGGCCTCCTTGTGGGCGGCACGGCTGCTGATCTCGTGGGCCTGCCGATAGTGGTCGAGGGTGCGGCCGTGCACGACCGACAGATCGGAGAGGCGCTGCTCGAAGTCCTCGGTCGGGTAGCCCCGTTCCGCCATCACGGAGGTCACCAGGTGGTCGGCCTCGGTCACCGCGAAGCCCGGAGCGTCCACGAACCGCTCCTGGACCTCCATCCACTTCTTGGCGTAGGTGTCACGAGTCCCGGAGTCGAGCGGGCGGATGTCGAGGGAGTTGACACGCTGCTCACGGGCGATGAGCTCCTGCTCGGCCTCCTGCCGCGTGTCGCGCTCCTGCAGAGTGCGTTCGTACTCGGGGCCGAATCGGTCGCGAAGTCGGTGCCGGCGTTGCTGCTGCAGTACGACGTAGCCGACTGCGATGATCGCCACCACCGCGGCCACGACGACGGCCACCCAGATCACGGTGGACATGTCTGCCTCCGGTTGTGTAAGCGGTTGTTCCCGTGCGCTGCCCCAGGGACAAGCCTCGAAACCGGCTGCCTATGTCAGTGATCCGCTGTCAAGAAATTCTGCACAGGCGTTTTATCAAGCTTTGTCAGGCGTGAAATGTCCTGCCGTAACCGTCCCTCAGTCCTGTGCGGGCTCCAGCGCGCTGAGGGCCTCGGCCAGGACCCTCTGGATGAGCGACCGCCCGGCGACGGCCGGGACCTCCCGGAACCCCCGCTCCGGCTCGTAGGCGATGTCCAGCCCGCCGGCGACCAGCCGGTCGGCCCAGCGCAGCGCGGTGTTGAGCTTCTCGGCGGGGATCGCCCGGCCCTGCGCGACGGACGACAGGTTGCGCAGGTTCGTCGCCGGGCCGGACTGGCTGTGCGAGCGGTCCAGCTTCCACGGGATCGCCCGGGAGTGGTCGAGCATCGGCTTGGAGAGCCCCGCGGCCCTCTTGGCCTGCAGGATTCCGGACTCGCTCACCCCGAACCGCGCGGCCAGCTCCGCGTTGGACAGCCCCTCCCCGGCCAGTCGCCGCAGCTCATCCTGGTCGATCAGCGCTTTGCGCCCCACGTGCACCTCATCCTTCGCATGATCACGTCCGGCCGCCGGACGTCTTGGCGTACACACACCCGTCCGATCTGCGCTAAGGTTATGACGTCCCGCCCGAGAGGGCGCAGGACAACCGGGACGTAGCGCAGCTTGGTAGCGCACTTGACTGGGGGTCAAGGGGTCGCAGGTTCAAATCCTGTCGTCCCGACCAGGTTTTTACTGGTCGGCAAAGGTGTCACCCGAAAGGGTGACACCTTTTCTGCATTCTGAGTGACTATCGCTCCCTTCACGTGAAGATCCGGTCCATCGCCTCCGCGCCGCCGAGCAGGACCGGGCGGATCTGCTTGCGGTAGACCGCCTCCGTGACCGCGGTCCCACTGTGGTCGACGAGCCGCGCGATGTCCTCAAGGGGGACGCCGGAGTCGGACAGCAGCGAGACGAAACTGTGCCGCATCTCGCGGGGCGTCCGGTCTTCGCGGGCAGCCCGGCGTCTTTCGCGATCTTCCGGAAGGCCCGCCGTACGTTATGGGAGTCCAGGGGAGTGCCGACCAGGGAGGCGAAGACGAGATCGTTCTCCTGCCACTTCGCGCCCGCCGCCTCGCGTTCCCTGTCTTGCTGTGCCCGGTGCTCCCACAGGGCCTCAACGCATCGACGAGGGACTGCCGGGACTTCCGGGTCTTGGTATCGCCACCTTCCCGTACGGAGCGCCACACGGCGATCCAAGGGGGAGTACCGGTGCCCGGCTCTCCCGTGAGATCCATCTCCGACCAGACGAGCGCCCGCAGTTCTTCTCCTTTCTGGTGTGCACCGGCCCAAAGGACGGCGCGGTGAGGGTGACGAACACCCGGGGATGGGTGCTGACCGTCTCCGGGACGCCCTTGCCGCCGGACAGGCCCGCTCGGATCAAGTGAAAGGTGTCGGCCCGGTAGACCTCCGAGCAGGCCGCACACACCGAGGCCCGCCGGTTGCCGCAGGCGACCAGCAGATGCCCGGACGGCTCATCGGCCACCAGAACCGGCCCGACCTGGCCGCCCCCGGCAACCAGCCCGACATCCAAGCCTTCGGCTGGGACCTGGCCCTGCGCGACGCCGACCCCGAGGCCCCGCTGTTCACCAGCGAGAAGATCACCGCCAACCGCGACATCGCCATCATGCTCGGCGTCCGCACCGGACACCCCGTCATCCACCGCCGCAGCATGTTCCACCGAGGCCACACCACGACCATCCACGGAGCATCGGCCCGCCTGGAGATCAACTCATACGCCAACGCCGACATGGTCCCCGACTGGGACGACCCCGAGCGCTTCCACCAGTACCGCAAGCGGCCCGCGTTCTTCTACCAGACCCTCATCCGCGAACACAGCCCCGTCCGCTGGATGACCCTGACCACCTCCCGCATCGCCTACGAAGACGAATGCGCCGGTCTGGGCATGGACTACGTCGAAGCCATCCTCATCATCCGCCGCACCATGGCCGACCTAAACGGCCACCCGATCGAGGTCACCGAGGTCAAGGCCCCCGCCAACCGCTACGAGATCGGCTACAGCGCCGAACTCGCCGACGACCCCAGCGCGGTATTCACCCCCGAAGAACTCGCCGACAACGGCATCGCCCTCATGATCTAGAGCCCTTCGAAGATCAGTACAGGTGCTGATCGGGTGTCCAGTCCCATCAGATGCCGATGCAACCAGGCGACCATGGGCCCGGTAAGGTAGCGATCTTCGGCTGGCTCAGGCTCCCGGAGTCTTGAAGGCGAACACGCATGACGATCCTTGACCGGACGCCCTCACACCTTCGTCTCGACGCCGCGCTGGACCGAGTGGCCGTCACTTTCCGCGGCATGACCGCCCATCCCGACGAGCAGAACTGCGAGTGCCACTGGGGCAGCGCAGAAGACCTCGCCCGGTTGAAGGTGCCGGATGTGGAGTTGAGTCCTGACCTTCTGCGTGCCGCCTGGCAGGCCAAGGACTGGGATGACCACGCATCCGTGCTGCGCCGCATTCTGCCCCAGCTCTCCACGGCCCTCGTCAGCGGCCTCGTCGAGTCCTTGTTCGGCATAGAGGAGGTCGGGTATTCACTTGCTTTGGGCCAGTGGCAGCAGTGGCCTGCCGAGCAGGCCGCAACGGTACGGGAATTCCTGCACGCCTGGTGGGCCCACACCCTCACCGACCCGGATCCCGCTGTGCCTGCTCACGAGGTCCTCGCCCTGTGCGCGGAAGCCTCCACCACGCTCAGCCCATGGCTGCACACCTGGGAAGCACAGACGCACGCCGTGGCCGACCAGCACCTAGCCGAAGCGGTGGCGCACTGGGAGTACGACTTACTGGGAGACCGGCTCCCCTGGGAAGCCTGGAACTGGAAGGACGAGGAAGCGACGCGTGCCGAGTTGACGGCCTGGCTGATCCGTCACGCCCCTGCCCGGCTCCGCGCCCGGAACGCTCCCGAAGAACTGCTCCACCGGGTACGGCTGCTCGGCCTCGCTGACCCCGCCCGCTGGGAGGACCCTCACTGGCCCAACCACACCTACTGAGCCACCGTCTACCGCTGACTTCTGTACTCAGTCTCCCGAAAGACCACCGTGCTGATCGAGGGATGGCTCAGAGCGTGTTTGAGAAGATCATTCATGCTCGGTGTGGCGGCGTGTCGACGGGTGCTGGGGTTGCCAGGATGGCTGGATGTCCCCTGCTTGTTACCCCTCGGACCTGACCGACGCGCAGTGGGAGCTGATCGAACCCTTACTGCCCGAGCCAAACACCGGCGGACGCCCGGAGAAGCATCCGCGCAGGAAGATCGTCAACGCGATCCTGTACGTGGTGCGCTCCGGCTGTCCATGGCGGTACCTGCCCATCGACCTGCCGCCCTGGCAGACCGTGTACTGGTACTTCCAGCGGTGGGAAGAAGCCGGCGTCACCGAGACGCTGCTGACCGAATTGCGCAGGTCGGCCCGCCGGCAGGCCGGCCGCGCCGATGAGCCGTCGGCGGGGATCATCGACTCGCAAAGCGTCAAGGGCGCCGACACAGTCGGCCGCGACAGCCGCGGCTACGACGCGAACAAGAAGGTCAACGGCCGCAAGCGGTTCATCGTCACCGACACCGGCGGCCTGCTGGTCACGGTCGCAGTGATGGCTGCAAGCCGGCAAGACCGTGACGGCGCCAAGACCACCTTGCTGTCGACGTACCTGACCACCCCGATCCGGCGTGTCTTCGCCGACCAGGGTTTTGCCGGACGGCTGGTGGGCTGGACTCATGACACGCTGCGTACCACCCTGGAGATCGTGCGCAAGCCCGCTGCCCAGCGTGGGTTCAACGTTATCTCGCGCAGGTGGGTGGTCGAGCGGACATTGGCCTGGCTGACCGCCTGCCGCCGTCTGGCTCGCGACTACGAACGCGATCCCGCAGTGTCCGCGGCGATCATCCGCTGGGCCGCCATCGCCGGTATTGCCCGTCGCCTTACTCGCGGCGGACCCGCCCGACGCCAGGCTCGTTACATCTGCGACTGACAGAGATGACCACCATCTCAAGCACCTGGAGGTGATCCCTCACGGAACGCTCAGTGTGAATCGGCCGTCCAATCGATCATGGACCTGCGACACCTGAAACGCTCGCCCGCTCTGCTGTGCGCTCTGGCAGCGCCGTTGCTGTACGCCGGAGTGACCCTGATCCGCGCTCCAGTTGGCCGCCCAGGCGGGGCTCAACCCCGGGCACGAAGGCTGGAACGACCTGCTGTCAGGCCGGCTGGACGGGCAGATCGCATCGGCGAGGGGATGGGTGGGCGCCATCGCCTTCATCCTCACCGCCGAGGCGGCCGTGCTCGCCGCGCTGGGTGGTCGGCTGAATCGCCGATTCACCATCGGCGGCCTCGTGCTGTGCACGGCCGCCGGCATGGTCTACCTGATGAGTCTCGCCCTGGCCGTACTGAGCACTTACATGATCGTGCTGTATCCCTCTGGCGATGTCGATCTCGGGCTTCTTTTCCCAGATTGGTACTTTCCTGCACTGATTGTCATCGCCATCGTGGCCCTCACCGCGCTGACCGTCTGGCTGTCCGCCGCGGTCAGGGATGCCTCAGCCTCCTGATGGTCGACGCTGCGGCCACGGTGACCGCATACGTGACATGCCGCGTTGCCCGAACATGTCCGCAGCCTGCCAACCGGCTCCGTGGGCTGATGCGACTCCTTGAAGTGGCGGCAACTCCACCCCCGCAAGCTGATCTTCTCAAACACGCTCTCAGAGTTTCTTTACTGGTTCAAGGCGGCAGCGCTCCGCGCCGCCGCACGGCGCGGCGTGCCCGCCCGCGCCGGCCAGCGGATCCGGGCACGCGGCCCTGGCGGCCGGTCCCGGCCCGCACCGTCCAGCGCGGGCGGGCAGACCACGCCGCCCGCCGCACCGAGCACTCGCCGTACCGAACGAACCCACCGCCCGTGGTGCACGCTGCCGCCGCTCCGCCACCGGCCCCAACCGCTACGCGACCCCTTCGGGGTCCTTCGGATTGGCGCCGGCCGCTCCGCTCCCGCACATGGGATGCCGAGTTGATGTAGGTGACTCCCCGCCCCCGCTGCCTCATTGTTCGTGTCCCTCGGTCGGCGTCAACTCCGTCTGTACCTGTTGGGCGAGGGCTGGCGTGCACGTCGGGGGCGGACGGACACGCGAAGACGGAGTTGACCCCTCGGTCGGGACACACAAACCGGCAGCTATCGGGGGCGGGGGAGGAATGGGCCAGGAATCCGCCGGGTGGCCCCGTGATTCCTGGCAGGTGTGGCGGCGCCGTCCCTCCAGATCCCACGCCGCCACGCCTGGTCTATCGGGCTCGTCCGGACAGCAGCGCCGTCCAGATCACCCGGGCTTCACTGATCGAGCAGGGGGAGGTCTCGTGCGCCGTAGGCTTGCCGTCGAGCTGGACGGTTCGCCGCAGGAACGCCTGTCCACCGCCCTCGCATAGTTCGTACACCGAGGCCCGGCAGAAGCAGGTCCAGGCCACCTGGCGCGTCCGTTCGAGCACCCGGTACGGCATGCGCCACTCCAACCGGATGTGATCACGCTGAGCCATGGTCACGTGCGGGCTCAGACACTCGCCGACGAGGGTCATGAGGCGACCTCCTCGACCGTTCTCGACAGGGGGTGGGTTCGCCAAAGGTGCGTGTACCGTGCGGCCACTCGGCGGGCCGCCGTGTCAGGAGCGTCGGTGGAGTGGATCACGTAGATCCACCGGCCGCTACGTCTGGCTTTGCGCCCCGACCACCACCAGTAGAGGCGGCCGTCACTCCACACGATCAGTTCCACCCATACCGAGACCAGCGCGAGGTCATAGCCCGCGTGGACATCGGTGGCTATCCCGAGCTGGTGAAGAGCGGCGCGAAGTCGTTCGGCCGCTTGGAGGGAACGGACTGCTCTTGCTGTCACCGGCCTGCGGGTCATCGCTTCTCCGGAAGGTCTCGAATGCTCGTGACATGGCAATCGCGCGGGAGAGCCGCATCCTCAGGCCCGCCTGGAGCGAGGGACGTTTGGTGCGGCTTGATACGTCCCAAGCATGCTGACCAGGCATGGGACGGGGGAACTTCACGCAAGGACGCTGACGGGACGTCTTTGGGAGCGTATAAACGTCCCATGCCCCCCAACGAGCGCCTACGGTCCGCCCTGCTCACCGCGGGTATCACCGTCCGGCAACTGGCCGAGGAAATCGGCGTCGACCCCAAGACCGTTGAACGATGGGTCAGCACCGGCCGTACGCCGCACCCCGGCATCGCCCACCGAGCGGCGGCCGTACTCCGGGAGGACCTCGCCCACCTGTGGCCTGCGATCGAGCAGGGGCGCCGCCGTAGCCGGGGAAGCGGTGAGCTGGTCACCGCCTACCCCACCCGTTCCTCCGCCCCCCTGGACATGTGGCGGACCCTGTTCGAGCGGGCCGAGCAGCGCATCGGCATCCTGGTCTACGCCGCCAACTTCCTGCACGAGTCGTGGCCGGACTTCAACGAGCTCCTCGCCGCCAAGGCGCGTCAGGGGTGCCGGGTCCGTGTCCTCCTGGGCGACGCCGACTCACCGATCATCCGAGGCCGAGGAGCGGAGGAGCGGTTCGGGCACGGCATCGAGTCACGGTGTCGCGTCGCGCTCATGCACTACCGGCCGCTGGCCATGTCGTCCGGCGTCGAGCTGCGTGTGCATGCCACCACGCTCTACAACTCCCTGTTCGTCGGTGACGATCACATGATCGTCAATGCGCACGTGTACGGCATGAACGCCTACGGTGCACCGGTCTACCACCTGCGCCGCATGCACGACGAGGGACTGTTCGACGTCTACGCCGCCAGTTTTGAGGCAGTGTGGGAACAGTCCCGGCTTCCCGGCGAGGATGAGTGAGAGTGGCCCGTACCGAGTACTACGACGATCCCGACGCCCCCGAGCCGAACAGCCTGGTTGTGGGGGTGTCCGCCGTGGTCGTCGACGACCAGGACCGCATCCTGCTGCAACGGCGCACCGACAACGGGCTGTGGGCGCTGCCCGGGGGTGGGATGGATCTCACCGAGTCGGTGCCGCAGGCCGCCGTACGGGAGGTGCGGGAGGAGACCGGCTACGACGTCGAGGTGACCGGCCTGGTCGGCCTCTACACCGACGCCCGGCACATCATCGCCTACAGCGACGGAGAGGTCCGCCGCCAGTTCAACGTCTGCCTTACCGCCCGTCTCGTCGGCGGGACGCTCGCGGTCAGCGACGAGTCCACCGACGTCCGCTGGGTCGACCGGGAGGAGATCAAGACACTGCCCATGCACGACACGCAACGCCTCCGGATCGATCACTTTCTCCGAGGGATGTCGGCACCTTACATCGGGTGAGGCAAACGGCCTGAGGGGCGTTCACGTAATCACGGTCAATCACTGTCAATCGCGGCACTCAGAAACGTCATGTCAAGCACGTTCCTGGAGAAGTTGACACCGGTGATGATGCTCGCCAGAGCGAACGCGCTAGCGATGTGATCATCAGGTATAGGGTCGTCGAATGTGTGTCGGCCGAGCCTGACATCACGCATCTGCTTCACCCACCGGTCAGGATCACTACCCGAGCGGAGATGCGGCACCAAGGGCTCGAAGCGCGTGATCACATTGCCGTCGATCGCATGGATGAAGTCGTCCGAGGCGTAGTCGTGCCGGTTGACCGACACGACTTCGGTTCCTCGTGAGACACGCTCCAGCACATCGGGTTCGGTGGCTACTCTCCAGCCGGAAGGTTCGACGAGTATGGTCCAGTCGTCTACTTTTACGGCGCCGACGTGCTCCGCTTCGCCGCCGGGTACCGCCAGGCATTCGCATACATACTCGTCCAGCTCATCGAAGGTCATCTCCTCAATCGTGTCCGGGTTCACACACAGACGGGTAAGCACTTCCCGGGGTGAGAGGTCTCGGATGAACGACACCCCGTAGATGTCGCCCAACCGACCGTCATCCCTGGAGAGCCAGTCGAAGCTCTTGAGGATGTCTGGCACTGTGACTCCCTTGATCGGTTGTGGGTCATCATGGCAGCCCTCTCTGACAAATCGATCATGCTCGATGAGTATTGATGGCAGGCCAGAGCACAGATGCGTGAGTGACGAACTGAGTGACAACTGCCCTGGACAGGGCCGGACGACGGTGGATCGCCGTGGACTGTATGCACAGGTGGGAGCGGGTAAAGCTCATGGTTCCGCCCCCACCCGCCTTGCCTGGGGGTCAAGGGGTCGCAGGTTCGAATCCTGTCGTCCTGACCAGGTTTTCACTGGTCGGCAAAGGTGTCACCCGAAAGGGTGACACCTTTTCTGTCGGAGGGCTTCGACGCGGCGACGAGGCAGCGCGCGAGACCTCCGGGACCTCCGGGCCTTGGTGAGGCGATCTCACCGGCGCACACCCGCACGGCTCAAGGGGATCACGGCCCTCGATCCGGAGGGAGCGATGCGGAGCAGAAGTTCACCCCCTGGCGTGCAACAGCCGATGTCCCACACGGGCCGGAGCAGTCAGAGGGCCCGGAACGGGCCGACGGCCTCGTTGACGACCCGGCCCGTCCCTGGGACGGCCCGGTCAGGCCACGGGGTGCGGTGCGGTGCGGGACTGAGCGGCCATCAGGTGGTCGATGAGCGCCAGCAGCACATCGCGGCCCGCCGCCCGGTCACGGGCGTCACAGAGCACCAGCGGCACCTGCGGATCGAGATCGAGCGCCCTGCGGATCTCCTCCTGTGTCCGGTCCCTGACACCATGGAAGCAGTTGACGCCGACGACGAAGGGGATGCCTCGGCTCTCGAAGAAGTCGATCGACGCGAAGCTCACATCCAGCCGGCGGGTGTCGACCAGGACGACCGCGCCCATCGCTCCGTTGACAAGGTCGTTCCACATGAACCAGAAGCGTTCCTGCCCGGGCGTGCCGAACAGGTAGAGCACGAGTTCACTGTTGATGGTGATGCGCCCGAAGTCCAGTGCGACGGTGGTGGTGGACTTGCCACTCACCCCCTCCAGATCGTCCACGCCGACGCTGGCATGGGTCAGGTACTCCTCGGTACGTAGTGGGGCGACTTCGCTCACCGCGCCGACCAGGGTCGTCTTCCCGACGCCGAAACCACCGGCGATAAGGATCTTCACTGCCAGGGGAGCGGCGTCCCCGTGGTCAGAGATTGCGTAATCCATCCCTCACCGCCTCAAGGATTGTCATACCGGGAATGCCGCCCGCCTGTGCGAAGGCCAGCGGTGGCCGGGCCCGCACCTGGTCGGCCTCGATCAGGTCGCCGATGAGGATCTTGGTCACTGACACCGGGAGGTTCAGCGCGGAGGCGACTTCGGCCACTGCCAGGGGCCGCTTGCACAGAGCGAGGATGGTGCGGTGCTCCGGCTGCATTCTCCGCAGGCCGTGTCCGGTCTCCGAGGAGACCGTGGAAATCGCCGTCACCAGGGTGATCAGCGTCAGGTCGTCCCGCTCGGGGGCGGTTCGTCCGCCGGTGATCGTATAGGGACGGACAAGGGACTCGTCGGCGTCATCGTCGTCGAAGCCCTCGGTCCAGTGCTTCATCCGTGTCTCCCCGCGTCATCGGCCTGCGGGGTACGCGCGTTGGTTCCCAGCTTCTGGCCGACCTGCTGGACCAGGGTGTGCATCGCGACGCTCATCAGTTCGGCGTCGACCTCCTGGGAGGCGACTACGGCCAGATGGGTGCCTCGGCCCGCAGCTGTGAGGAACAGCCACAGGTCGGCCATCTCGATGATGACCTGGTGGACCGGTCCGCCGCCGAAGAGCTGCCCGACACCGCGAGCCAGGCTCTGCTGGCCGGTGGCGATGGCGGCGAGGCGTTCGGCGTCCGCGCGTTCGATGGTCCGGGACCGGCTGATCACCAGTCCGTCGTCGGACAGCACGATGGCGTGCCGGGTGCCCGCGACCTGATCGACCAGGCCGTCCAGGAGCCAGTCCAGGTCTGTGTCGGTGGCGGTGGTTCGCTGCGTCATCTTCGATCTTCCGTCGTAGGGGAACCGGGCTCGGGGGATCCGTCCGGCCGGGGCTGGAAGGTGTCGTCACCGGTCCGGCGCCTGCGGGACTGCCTCTGGAACGCGCCGATCGTGGCACTGGATCGGCTGGGCTGGTCGCGTACGGCCCAGTCCTCCTGGTCGGTCTGTTCATCCCTGTCCGCCGGGACTTTGAGCTCGGTGACCAGGCTGGCCTGGCGCACCCGCTGGGGCAGCGGCTCCTGGCCGGACGACGGGGGCGCGTCACCCTGATCCGGTGATCCGGCGGTGGGCGCTGTCACGTATGCCATCGCACGCCCTCTGGAGCGAGTCGGCAACTGCGCGTCCTCGTGGGGCGGGCGGGGACCGGCCGTACCTTCGTGCGGGTGGAGCTGCGGACCGGTGGGGTCCCGGGGGGCCTCCTCGGGGGGTGCGGCCGGCCCGGGTACCGCGCGGGGGCGGTCCACCACCAGCGGTTCCGGGAGCAGCACGATGACACGGGTGCCGCCGAAGGCCGACGGCCGCAGTTCCACCTGGAGGCCCAGACCCGCGGAGAGCCGAGCGACCACATACAGGCCGAGACGTACATCGTCGGCGTGGGTCATCACATCGAGCTGCGGCGGCGACTGCATCAGGGCGTTGGCGGCGGCGTACTGCTCGGGTTCCATGCCCAGGCCGCGGTCTTCGATCTCCACGGCGAGGCCCCGGCTGACCGGTGCGGCCCGCACCTCGACGGGGGTCAGTGGCTTGGAGAAGGCGGTGGCGTTCTCCATCAGTTCCGCCAGGACGTGGATCAACGGTCCCACCGCGCGCTCGGTTACCCAGGGTTCGCCCTCGACATCGATCGAGATCCGCCGGTAGTCCTGGACCTCGCCCTGCGCGGCGCGCAGTACATCGAGCAGGCGTACCGGCTTGCGCCAGCGGCGCTGCGGCTGACCGCCGCCGAGGATCACCAGGTTCTCCTCGTAGCGGCGCAGCCGAGCGGTGAGGTGGTCCAGGTCGAACAGGCCCTCCAGCACCTCGGGGTCCTCGTGCTTGCGTTCCAGTTCGTCCAGCTTCTTCAGCTGAAGGCCGATGAGGATCTGGGTACGGCGGGCGATGCGCTGGAGCATGCGTTGGAAGCCGCGGTGTTGTTCGGCCTGCCGTACGGCAGTGAGGACAGCGCTGCGGCTGGCCAGATTGAGGGCTTTCCCGAGCTCGCCGAGCTCGTCGGGGGTGGGCTCGACCATGTGTACTTCCGCGTCCACGTCGACGTCCTCGCCGCGCTCCAGCCGGGCGACCACGTTGGGCAGCCGCTCCTGGAGTTCCTGGGCGTCCTCGCGCAGGTGGAGGATGCGCCGGCGAAGAATGGCGGTGAGGCGCCAGATGGTGACGATGACCAGGCCCAGGGCGAGCAGGCCCACGGCGGTGACACTGATGAAGGTCGCGAAGAGCCGATCGGCGTGGCCGTAGCCGATCCTGCTGACGTTTTCGAGCCGGAGATTGAGAACTTGCAGCAGTTGCGGGGTGACCGTGTCCACCGAGGATCGCCACACCGGGCCGACCTCGCGGAGTGTCACCTGGTTGCTCCCGGCGCTGGTCTCGGAGGCGAGCAGCCGCCCCTCCAGCGCGGTCATGGTCTCCCACGCCTTACTGGCCGTCAGCGCGCCGTACTGGCTCTCGTTGCCCAGGAGACTGGGGGCCACCCGGGACTGCAGGAGGTGCTTCCTGGTGCCGATGGCATCGGCGACAAGGCCGTACTCGTCCCTCGTCAGGTGCCCCGTCTCCCAGCCGCGGGCCAGGATGGCGTCTTCGCGGCCGATCATGTCGACGGCCCAGAAGAGGTCGACCAGCGTCTGCGCCTTGCTACTCACCTCGGCGTGGTCGGTGTGGCTGAGGGCGGTCAATACGCTGAGGTCTGACTCAAGGACGCCGTTGTAGTAGTCGAACGCCTTCTGCTCGCTGGACCAACCGGCGTCCACCGCCCGCCGCTGCTGGTCGAGGAGGTCGAGGTTGCGTTGGGTCCGGGCGATGGCGTCGGCGAGCCCCTCCTGTCCGTCGGTGGTGTCCAGGGCTGCCAGCGGACGGAAGGCGCTCACGGCCTGATCGGTCACCGCGCGCTGCTTGGCGAGCTTGTCGCGGGAGGTGCTACGGGGACTGGCCTGCGTCTCCGCAGTGAGCAGTCGCTCCTGCTCAAGGCTGAAGAACAGGTCGGCCGCAGGTCTGCCGACGGTATCGGTGGCCAGATCCATCTGGATCTTCTCCGCCTGCCACTGAGTAGCCAGCTGGTATACGCCCGACCCCAGCAGCGGGGTGAAAGTCATGCTCGGTACGGACACGACAATGATCAGCACGGTACGCAAGGGCAGCCGGCGGGCACCGGCCAGGCGCCGCGGCCGGCCGCTGGTTGACCCCGATACCCCGTCCCCGTCGCCCACGGTCCCCGCTCGTCGTCGCCCGATCCTGCCCAAACCAGCCACGTGCAGGACACTCTCCTCACCGATCGGTGCGTCTACGACGAAAATCGCCAAAGTAGGCGATTGGTGGCCTGATATTAGCCATATGGCGGTTGAGGGATAAAGCCCTCGTCTCACCCGGCGTTTCCGCGCGTCGCGGTCGGGCGGCCCCGGCGGAGTTCTTCGACCGGTCCGTGCGCTGAGGGTCAGAGCAGCATCAACGGGGGCCCCGGGCCGGAATCGGGGCCGTGACCGCCTGCGCCGAAGGTTCGAGGCAGCGGGCGGCGGCGGGACAGGTGGGCCGATGCCGTACTCGGACGGCAGTGCGCCACGGGCCGACGTCGAGTACGCCCTGCAACCTCGGGGGCGGCGCCCCGGCCGGTGGGGCGCGGTGTCCTCAGAGGCCGGCCGGGGGGTCGGACAGCCAGGTGTGGTGCCGTGCTTTGAGCCCGTTGCGTTCGGCTCGCGTGGACAGGATCACGTCGGCGCCGCATCACCGGGCAGACACGACAGGTGCTGCGCAACCTCGGCGCCTTGCTCGCCGCCCGCGGCCTCGACTTCTCCGACGTCGTCGAGGTGACGGCGCATCTTCACGTCTGTCTGCAGGTCACCGAGGCCGGTGGCCCTTCTTTTTACGGCTGGCCGGCACGACCCTTTTTCGGCTGGCCGGCACGGCCCGGCGACCGGAGCCATTCTGTGCGGGTTTCTGCGCCTGCCGCTGTGCCGGTTTCTCCGCAGGGGAGGCGGGGGTACGGCCCCGCGAGCTGTTCACCGTCCGGCCGCGGACGATGCCGATGAAATCTTCCACCAGGTCAGTGGTCGCGTCCGTGGGCCAGGTCAGCGCAACCTGAGACTGCGGCGCGTCCGGCACCGGCCGGTAGGTGAGATCCCTGCGGTGGTGGAGGCGTGCCAGCGACAGCGGAACCAGGAGAATCCCTGTGCCGGCCGCCACCAGCTCGACCGCGTCCGCCGTTGTGGCGGGGCGGGTGAACGCGGGCAGACCAGGCCGGACCGTCCACTCGATGGTGTCGTCCAGAGGGTGGAGCACCTCGTCGTCGACAAGGTCGGCGACGGTCACCTCGTCGGCGGCGGTCACCGCGTGGTCCTTGGGCACCATGACCACCGTGGTCTCCACGTAGAGAGGGATCACGCTGAGCCCGTCCCGGTCGACCGGCAGCCTGACGAATCCGGCGTCGGCGCCGCCATTCCGCAGGAGTCCCACCACCTCGGCGGCGGGAACCGCGACCAGGGTGATCGGCACGTCGGGCATTCTCTCGGTCCAGACGTTGACCCATTTCGCGGGTGTCACCCCGGGCACGTACGCCAGTCGGAACATCCTGCCGGTCTCTCCATCAGTCACTTCCTCAGGGTACCGATGTCATGGGAACCTGTTCCGGCTGACTACTCTTGACGCCATGACCTCGCCCAAACCGAAGACCATCCAGACGATGAAGCCCGCGACCGCGGCCAAGAAGCTGGGTGTCCCCCTCTCGGCCACTCCCGCCGAGTTCCAGGCGAGTGTCGTCTCCAGGGACGAGCTGAACGAGCTGCAGTCGACGCCACCCACCTGGCTCGCTGACCTGCGCCGCAACGGCCCGCACACCAAGCAGGTCATCGCCGCGAAGCTCAGGGTCTCCATTGCCGGCCTGATCAGAGGCGGGATCACCGGACCGCTCACCACCGCTGAGATCGATGCGCTGAAAGCGGAGAACCCGGAGTGGTTGGAGCGCGAGCGGTCCCTCTACGCCGAGGCCCGCAAAGAGGCACTCCGCCTCAAGCAACGCTAGACAGCTGAGATCCTGCACGTCTCCGACCCCGGACACGTCTCCAGGCTGCCGCCACCGTCTCGCTGAGTGACTATCCGAGTGGCAACGGCCCCGGACGCGTGCGGACGGCCGAGCATCTGGGCGGAACGTTCACCAAGGTGAGACCCTGGACCGCCCAGGATCCGCATCGTCAAGCAGGGCGTTCAAGACACGATCAGAACAAACAGGATCGGGGACAACGGCATCGTCTTGATGATCGTCGGTGGCACAAGGTGCTGATCGCGGGGTGACCCGGAGTCTCTTCACTGGTTCCAGCGCCGCCCATGTGCTCGACAACTGAATACACGAAGTCAGTGCAAGCCTCAATCCCAGCGAACCAGCTGCAGCATTACATACGTATCCGTCCTGGCGGGATCGTCTTTGAGTTTCTTCTCTATTTGCGGTTCCAGAGGCGAACCGTAGGACTCGTAGTCCTTGAATGATTCGATCGACAGGCTGGTCTGCTCCCACTTGGCCGACTCCATGTGGAAACCGCTTCCGGTGGTCACCCATCCGCGTTGTTGCAGGCGGTCATGTGCTGTGGCACGCGCCTTCTCGAAATCTGAGGCTCCGACGTCCATCAGCACATAGTTTTCGACCTGAATAGCTGGTCGAACGAAGAGCTTACCGGGGTAGGAGAGCTCCATCGTGGTCTCCGTAACAACCCTGCCGATGCCGCGTACTTCGCTGACAGCAGCCGGATCGGCCTCGAGTATCTTCTCGGGAAAAATTTGCGCGCCGCAGCCGCAGAGTATGAGTAACGCACTCAGAGTGGCGAGCACGGATTTACCCACCGCAGTCGTACGGTTCGGGCTGGTGGCGCGAGCGGGGGACATGACAGGAAACCTCCGTCGCCTAAGGCGACCTATGTTCTGGTCGATACTGTGCGCAGATTAACAGTGCTCCAGGTTCGCCATGATCGCACCGGAGTGGTCAAGGCGGCAGCGCTCCGCGCCGCCGCCGGCGCTCGCTGGTAATAGGTATGGCGCGCACCCAGAAAAGCCGCGCTGCACGCGTTGTGGTTTCGGCGTCGGCGACGGTTGCCCGCCATGGTGGCTTCGGCCGACCCGGTCCTCCTGGAGCTCAGTGAGTGTGTCAGCGCGTGTCTGGAATTCGGCGGCGAGTTGACGGCGCTGCGGCGGAACCTTCTCGCTGTCCATGTAAGCGAACCTGAGCAGCGTCTACGATCGCGGGACCTCCTGAAAGTCGTTCGGCACGTTGAGATGGCATCTGGTCTGCGGTAGGAGAAGGTCTCGCGGATCATCTTCAGCGGCCGGGCTGAAACTCGTGAATCCATCGTCACGCCCAGTCTGTGCGCAGTGCCCTGGCGGTATGCATTGAGGTTCTTGCCTGGTTGAGGCTCATGCCGAAGGCGTGGACGCGGTCGTACAGGTGAACCTGCCCATCGTGGCCGACACCGTCGCGCTGAACCGCCACGCCCGAAAGGAACTGATCGATGCCGCAAGCCTGCTCGCCCAGCGCAAGTCCACCCAGGTCGCCGTTCTGAAGGAGGCGCTCACGGCAGCGGGCCGTACATCCGAATGTCGAAGCACTGAAGCGCTTTCGCGGACCTAATCCGGCGTGGCCCACGTCCTGGCCGAAGAGCCGGGTACGGCACCGGCCCCACAGACCCGTGCCCCGGAGCGCAGGTCGGGGCGTCGTCCATGAGTGGCCGGGGCTGCCGGATCGGTCCGCAGGCTGTCCGGCTTGTGCCTTCAGCCGCCACCTTCCGCCCTGAATCCTGGACAGGTGAAAAGAGCACTCGTCGTCATCGACGTCCAGGAATCCTTCCGGCAGCTTCCCGACTGGGAGTTCGTCTCGCAGCCGGCCATCGTCACGCAGGTCAACCGGCTGGTGGCGGGCGCGCGGGCTCAAGACGAGCTGGTGGTGTGGGTGCTGGGTTCGCGGCCGGGGTCAGGAACCGTGTTCGACCCGGCTCGGGGATATGTCCGCCTGATGGAGGGGCTTGATCCGCGCGCCGGGGAACCAGTCATCACCAAGACGGCGCACAACGCCTTCACCACGACGAACCTGCACCAGATGCTCACCGCTAGAGGGGTGAGGGAGCTGACCGTGTGCGGCATCAGGACCGAGCAGTGCTGCGAGACCACCGCCCGGATCGCCTCCGACCTGGGATTCGACGTGGTCTTCGCCGTCGACGCCACGGCCACGACCCCGATCCCGCATCGCGACGCGTCAGCGGATCTGCCGTTCGCGGAATTGGTGGCGGACCCGCGGACGCTGGGAGTCGCCGACGTCATCGCCCGCACCGAGTATGCGCTGGCCGGCCGGTTCGCGGCTGTCCGAACTGTCGACCAGGTGATCGGAGGTTAGGCTCGGCGACCATGGCGCGCGTTGTCTTCCTGCTCATCCCGTCGATTCACCTGCTCGACGTGGCGGGACCGGCCCAGGTCTTCTCCACGGCGGCAGACCTCGGCCACACCTACAAGCTCGTCTACGTCTCCGCGGAGCAGGACGTCGCCACCGTACAGGGGCTCCCGCTGCGCGCTCAGACACAGTGGCCCGAACTGGACGCCGACGACCTGATCGTCGTGCCGGGCTGGCGCGGGCCCGTCCGGATGCCGGATGCCGGGACCTTCGCCCGGTTGCGCGACCATCACGCGACCGGCGGCACGCTCGCCGGGGTGTGCGCGGGCGCCGACGCGCTGGGCAGGGCCGGGCTGCTCGATGGCCGCCGCTGCACAACGCACCATACGGTCCAGGATGAATTGGCGCGCCTGTACCCCAAGGCGCACGTGGTCCGGGACGCACTGTATGTCGCGGACGAGCGGGTGGTCACCTCGGCGGGAGTGGCCAGCGGCATTGATGTGGCGCTGCACCTGCTCAGCGTGCGCCACGGCCCGCGCGCCGCAGGGCAGGTGGCCCGCACCATGGTGGTCCACGCCCACCGCGACGGCGCGGCCCGGCAGATCAGCATGATGTTCCGGCACCGTTCGCATGTCGACGAGACCGTGCACCGCGTCCAGGATCTGATCGACACACGGTTCACCGAACGCCTCCCGCTCAGCCTGCTCGCCCGGACGGCAAGTTGCAGCGAGCGGACCGTGACCCGGCTGTTCCGCGACGCGACCGGCATGACGCCACTGGCATACCAGACTGTGCTACGGCTGGAGCGGGCCGAGCATCTCATCACCCAAGGGGCCACGACCGAGACGGCGGCACGCGACGTCGGCTACGAGGACGCCCGCATGCTACGCCGCCTGCGCGCCCGCACCGGGGCGCGGGCGACCAGGTGACTGGGTGGTTGCGGCGCTACGGCTGCCGCGGCAAAACGCGGCGGTTCCGAGATGCCAGGAAAGTGGCCACCGGTGGATATCAACGAGCAGGTGCGCGATAGGGGTCGGGACGTGTCGGCCTGAGCTTGCCGGGACATCGTAGGGTGTCGCCCTCAGGGCGAAAGGATCATTGTGCCGCAACTCTCTCGATTATCGCGGTCAGCGCTGTCGGCGTGGGTGGTGGCTGCGGCCGTCGCCGCCTTCCCGACCTGGGGGCTGTGGTGCGAGCGACTCGATCGTGAGGAGTTCACCCGGACCCATGGGGGGTCCGACCAGATCTACGGGGCCGTGCTCCTGTACAGCCATGGATCGACGCTGTCGCCGTTTGCCCCGCTGCGCATTGATCTCGAAGCGGTCATGAAGATCATGGAGGACTGGGCGGTTCCGGCTTTCGTGGTTCTCCTCGGCCTCCTCGCGTGTCTCGGCCGCAGGGATCCCGGGGTGACAGGCCGGCGGGTGGCGGGACTCCTCGTCCTGATCGCGGTCCTCGAACTTCTCGCCTGGTGGTACAGCGGGCGAGGAATCTACGGCGAGACGGTCCCGCTGTCCGGCGCCGGCGGGTTCGGCACGGTGGCCGGTGGCTGGGGGATCACCCAGCTGTGTCTCCTGGCGGCCGCGGCGCTGGTGTTCGCCGCGTCGCGTGTGGTGCGGCCCGTCATCGGGGAGGAGCCGGGCGCGTCACGGGCCGGGACGGTGTGGCGGCGACCGGCGGCGGCCCTGGTCGACTATCTGATCGCCGTTGCCGCTCTGGGTGTCGTCGTGGGACCGCTCTGGTCCTTGATCGGCCTCGGCTCCGGGTTCCGGATGGGGTTCGGGCTCCTGGGGCAGGTCGACCTGTTGCAGGTCGGTACGGACCTCGAGGAGCTGGTCATCTTGTCCGGGCTGTTCCTTTACTTCTGGGTGCAGCACGCTCTGTGGGGGCGGACGCTCGGCAAGCGGCTGCTGGGTGTCCGGGTCATCGCCGCGCGGACGGGCGGACGGCTGGGCGCGGGCAGGACCGCGCTCCGCACGCTGATTTTCCCCCTCCTCGCCTTCGTCCCCGGCATCGGGCTGCCGTGCCTCCTCGCGGACGGGCTGTGGATGCTCCTCGATCCCGAAGGCCGGGTTCTCCGTGACCGTTGGCTGGGCGCCACGGTGGTACGCGACCGGGTACGGGACGCTCGGCCGCAGACGTGACCGGCCACCATCGGCATGATCTTGCCAACGCGGGTGCCGACCACAGGTCCACGGTCCTGGACGACCATGGATTGAGGAGCCCCGTAGACCCTGCTCCACCTGGCTGCCATCCTCATCCGGGCACGACGCTGACCGATGCGATAGAACCTTGCCATGCCAAGCTTCGAGGTCACACCGATAGGTACAGTCCGGAACAACCGAACGGACGTCCAGCACACGGACAACTGGGGTGCCGTCCGCAGCACGATCACCATCGACGAGCGCTTCGGCGAGGCGTGCCTCCAGGGTCTGGAGGGCTTCTCCCACGTGGAGGTCCTCTTCATCTTCGACCAGTTCCCGGAACACGACGACTACCGCGAACCCCGCCCCTACCGCGGCCGCTCCGACCTCCCGCCCGTTGGTGTCTTCGCCGGCCGCGGCCCCCGCAGACCGAACCGCATCGGGGTAACGTGCTGCGCCATCGAATCCGTCCACCGCCGCGAACTGACGGTGGTGGGCCTCGACGCGGTCTCCGGCACCCCGGTCATTGACCTGAAGCCGACGATGGCGGAGTTCCGCGCGGTGAACATCAAGCAGCCGGAATGGGTCAGCCGCCTGATGTCGGAGTACTTCCAGCCGTAAACGGCCCCCGCCAACCTGCCTGCCCTCACCGCCTCACCCTGTGACAGGTCACGAATGCGGCTGGAGTACTGATCGGACAGGCATGTCCGATCAACCGACCACCCGACCTAAGAGACCCGCCCTAGACGATGTAGACGGGGGCGAGGTCGACGAATATGCGGTAGTCGGTGATCAGGCCGTCGTCGCGGGTGCGCCAGATCGATACGGCAACGACGCTGACATCCTTGCCGTCGAGCCGCCGGTAGGTCACCTCGGTCTCGGCGATGATGTCGGCGTCCACCTGCCAGTTCCTGACGATCCGGTGCCGCAGGCCGCCGATGGTGGAGAAGAACGCCCGCAACCCGGCGGCGATGGCCTCACGTCCCGTCATCGGCTCGGCGTTGCCGAACACCAGCGTGGCGTCATCGGCCAGCAACCGTACGAACTCGCCGGGGTCGAACGAGTCGACTGACTGGAAAACGCGTCGCACCGCATCGTCGGTCATGCCGATCCTTCCTCACACGGTCGGGATCACTGGTGGGGACGATACGGGGCGGAGGGCGACGCGCAACTATCGCCAAGGTGGGTATCCCATCGCCGCAAGGCGCCGGGAGGGTTGATCTCCGACGGATGTCGTGCCCGGCTCCTCATGGTGGTCGTGAGGACTGATCCTTTGGGCGAGACGGTCCTTCCCGGAGGGCTTGGATCCTCCGGATGCAGGGCCCAACGAGGAGCCGGCCTATGGGGTGTTGCCGGTGACGGTGCACACCCCGTACGGGCCTTTCGCGACGTCCTCCCACATGACTTCGTCGTCGACCGTGATGCGGCACGTCACCGACCCTTTGGCGCCTGCGTTCTGCGCCCACAGGTACAGGTAGGGGGTGTCGCCGACTTTGATCTCTTTGCTGTACGGCAGGGGCACGCCCTGCTCTTGCTTGATGCCGTACTTCACGCTGTAGGTGATGTTGCCTGCGCTGGTGGCCCCGTCGCTGCCGATGGCTTCGAGCAGCACCGTGTGCGCACCCGACGTGTTCTCCTGCTCATCCTGCGCGGCGGGCGGGCTGCTGGGGCTGAGCTGCGTGCGCCCCGTGCCGGGCCCGGGGTCGTCGAGGGCGGTGAACCCGGCGCCGACGATGCCGCTGACGACGAGCATCCAGTAGAGGATCCACAGGCCGGTGAGGATCCAGCCGAGGATGACGCCGGCCAATGCCATGCTGTGGCCGTCGGTGCGATCCCTCCTGATCTGGCCGAGGGCCACGTGTCCGAACACCACGGCCAGGATCGATGTGAATCCGCAGGTGATGAACCCGGTAAGGCCGAGCACGAGGCTGGCGACGGCGAGCCCGTTGGTTTTCGGCGGCGGGGTCGCGTACCCGTAGCCGTATCCGGGTGGGGGCTGCCGGCCGTAGCCAGGGGGGTAGCTCACGGGTTCTCCATATTTCGGGGGTACGTGTGGGACGCCTGTTACCTGTGAACGGTTGTCGCCTGGCCGAAGGAACGCGGGAACGGGGTATTGATGCCGGGCCCCTCCCCGGACAGGCCGACTTCGCGCATCTTGCTGACCAAGCGGTCTGGATCACTGCCCCGGCGTGTACCAGGAACCGACTGATCGAAGCAGGTGACCTGTTCACCGTCGATCGCGTAGACGCAATAGTCCGAGGCGTGGATGTACTCCATCGTTCGTTCCTGGCGATTTTCAAAGGTCACCTCTTCGATCCCGCTGCTGTCCGCGCCGCGACGCGTCAACGCCCCGCGAGGGCTGAGGGATCGGGCGAAGGCGACGCAGGAGACGTCATGGAACGGGCCGTGCTTCGCGAGCCGGCACGAATTCTTCGTGCGAGTCCGTCACCGTAGCTCCCTTGATCAGTTACGTACGATGACGGCAGCCGTCACCGACAGGGACAGCGTTGCCCGCAGCGTCTCGGAAGACGTAGGCGTGAGTTGACCGACCGGGTGACGACGACCACGGACCCGGCCGGACGACCGGAGACCGTAATCGCAGGTCAGGCATCCCGTGGCCGCTTGTGGCAAGCGGTCGTGGGACGTGATGGCGTCATCAGGGCGTCAACGCTCCGCACCGCCGCATGGCGCGGCCCGCCCGCCCGCGCCGGACGGACATCGGGACCGGGCATGCGGCCTGGAGGCCGGTCTCGAGCACAGCCTGAACGACCTTGGGCCACGGAGTGCCCGCACCCGGTCATGGCGCCTCATCGGTCATGGCCGCGGGTGCCGTCCTTTCCGATCATCTTCCAGATGACCACCATGCCCAGCGCGAGGACGAGCAGGGCGATGACCACGATGACCCCCTTGATCAGGAAGTCGGACATCAGGTGGTCAAGGAGCTCGGAGCCTTCGCCCCCGGCCGGCAGCGCGTGGAACGGGCCGCCGGTCATCGGTCACCGTTGAGGTCCCTTGTCAGGCGGATTCTCGTCCGCATGAGGGACATGGGGACGCTCCGGCCCGGCCTGCACATCGACACCGAGACCGAGCGGCTGAGCTCACTGCTGGACGGACTCAGCCTCAACACGGTGTTACACCCGGACATGCTCAGCGGGCAACGCTGCGTCGAGGTCCTTCAGGCACACCTCGACGAGCTGGCCGGCTGATCGAACCGCCCCGCGCTCGCCGGCAGGCCGGTGCCATGGCCTGCATGCACAGGCGGGAGCGGGTAGGGGGTCATCCGGTCCGGGACTTCAGCGAGTTCGTGAAGAGCGCCGTGGCAGCCGGAGCGTGGCAGGGCTGACCACGCGGCGGCTCCGCCGCCGCTGCCGGCCGGCGATGAGGGCTCGCGCGAACCGGCAGGGGATCATTGCCGAGCCGGGGCCGCGGGGCCGGGGCCGGGGCCGAGCGGTGGAGCCGCTGAGGCCGCTGGGGCCGCTGGAGCGGCTCGACGATCCGGCTGTCCGGCATCCACGGCCCCGGCGTTCACGGCCGTCCCGAACCTCTTGTCGCGCAGGGCGTCGGGCCGGTTCGGAAAGCTGTTTCCCGGCCATTGACGCACCCGTAGCACATATGTAACATTTGGCCGACACTACGCAAAAATATTGCAAACTGATGTTAATTTTCTCGCTCTTCCTCGCAACTCTTCAGGGATGCATTGCATCCGTGCACCTGCCCCCATACGTGTGCGGTGAAGGCGCATGCCTTCACCGCGCCGATCCTGTCGTGCCTGACGAGAGGTAGAAGACGCGAATGAGAAAGCTGCATCGGCCGTTACGGCTGGTGGCGACCATGGTCGCCACCGGCCTGCTCGCCGTGGGGCCGGTCGTCCCGGCCTCCGCCGCGGGCGGACCCAACCTGTCGCCGGGGAAGGCGACCCAGGTCAGCAGTTCCATGGCCGGACACGCGGTGTCGGCCCTCAACGACAGCGACCAGGCCACCTACTGGGAGAGCGCCAACAACAGCTTCCCGCAGTGGGCGCGGATCGACCTGGGCGCCGCCACGAGCGTCGACCAGATCGTCCTGAAAGTGCCCGCGCCGGCCGTCTGGCAGACCCGCACCCAGACGCTTTCGGTCCAGGGCAGCGCCGACGGCTTCAGCTACAGCACGGTCGTGGCCTCGGCGGACTACACCTTCAACCCGGCGACCGGCAACACGGTCAAGATCGACTTCGGCGCCGCGACCCACCGGTACTGGCGCGTGAACATCACCGCCAACACCGGCTGGCCCGCCGCGCAGATCTCCGAGTTCGAGATCTACGGCGCCGCCGGCGGTGGCGACACCGAGAAGCCGTCGGCCCCCGGCAACCTCGCCTTCACCCAGCCGGCCACCGGCCAGATCAGGCTGACCTGGACCGCCTCGACGGACAACGTGGGCGTCACAGGGTACGACGTCTACGCCGACAACCAGCTACGGGGCAGCGTCGGCAACGTGCTGACCTACACCGACAGCCAGCCGGCGTCGGCGACCGTGACATACTTCGTGCGGGCCAAGGACGCGGCGGGCAACCAGTCGGCCGGCAGCAACTCCGTGACCCGCACCGGCACCGGCGACCCCGGTTCGAACCTGGCGATCGGCAAGGAGATCGTCGAGTCCGGCCACGTGCACACGTTCGTCGCCGCCAACGCGAACGACAACAGCCTGGCCACCTACTGGGAGGCCAACTCCGGCGCGTACCCGAACACGCTGACCGTCAAGCTCGGCGCCAACGCCCGCGTCAGCTCGGTCGTGGTGAAACTCAACCCCGACCCCTCCTGGGGCACCCGTACGCAGAACATCCAGGTCCTGGGCCGTGAGCAGGGCGCCACGGCCTACCAGAGCCTGGTGCCGGCGGCGGGCTACACCTTCAACCCGGCCTCCGGCGGCAATTCGGTGAGGATCGACCTGTCGGCGACCGTTGCCGACGTCCAGCTGAAGTTCACCGCCAACAGCGGCGCGCCGGGCGGACAGGTCGCCGAGTTCCAGGTCATCGGCGTCCCGGCGCCGAACCCCGACCTCACGGTCACGAACCTCTCGTGGACCCCTGCCTCCCCGATCGAGACCAGCGCGATCACGCTGTCGGCCACGGTCAAGAACGCGGGCACCGCCGCCTCCGGCGCGGACAGCGTCAACCTCAACCTCGGCGGCACGCTGGTCGGCACCGTCGCGATCCCCGCCCTGCCCGTCAACGGCACCGCCACGGTGACCCACAACATCGGCACCCGCCCCGCGGGCACCTACCCGGTCAGCGCCAGGGTGGACGCGGACAACACGGTCTTCGAGCAGAACGAGGACAACAACACCCTCACCGCGACGTCGCCCCTGGTGGTCGCGGAGGCTCCCGGCCCCGACCTGCAGGTCCTGAGCATCAGCTCCAACCCGCCGAATCCGGCCGTCGGAGCGGCGGTCACGTTCAGCGTGGCGGTGAAGAACCGCGGGACCGCCGCATCGGGCGCGAGCACGGTCACCCGCCTGGTGGTGGGCGGCACCACGCTCAACACCGCCACCCCGTCGATCGCCGCGGGCGCGACGGCCAACGTGGCCGTCAGCGGCAGCTGGACCGCCACCAGCGGCGGCGCCACCATCACCGCCACCGCCGATGCGACCAACGTCGTCACCGAGACCAACGAGACCAACAACGCGTTCTTGCAGGCGATCGTGGTCGGGCGCGGGGCGGCGGTTCCGTGGGTCGAGTACGAGGCCGAGGCTGCCCGCTACCAGGGCACCCTGCTGGAGGCCGACCCGCTGCGCACCTTCGGGCACACCAACTTCGCCACCGAGTCCTCGGGCCGGAAGTCGGTGCGGCTGAACAGCACGGGGCAGTTCGTCGAGTTCACCTCGACCAACCCCTCCAACTCGATCGTGGTGCGCAACTCCATCCCCGACGCGCCGAGCGGCGGCGGCATCGAGGCCACCATCAGCCTGTACATCAACGACGCCTTCGCCCGGAAACTGACCCTCTCGTCGCGCCACAGCTGGCTGTACGGCAACGCCGACGGCCCCGAGGCGCTGACGAACACCCCCCAGGCCGACGCCCGGCGTCTGTTCGACGAGTCGCACGCGCTGCTCACGCAGTCCTACCCGACAGGCACCAAATTCCGGCTGCAGCGGGACGCGACCGATACGGCCTCGTTCTACATCATCGACCTGATCGACCTGGAGCAGGTGGCGGCACCGGCGAGCCAGCCGGCCGGGTGCACCTCGATCACGACCTACGGCGCGGTGCCCGACGACGGGATCGACGACACGGCCGCCATCCAACGGGCGGTGACGGACGACCAGAACGGTGTCATCGGCTGTGTCTGGATCCCCGCGGGACAGTGGCGGCAGGAGAAGAAGATCCTCACCGACGACCCGCTGAACCGGGGGCAGTACAACCAGGTGGGCATCAGCGACGTCACGATCCGCGGAGCGGGGATGTGGCACTCCCAGCTGTACACCCTGACCGAGCCGCATCTGGCGGTGGGCGGCATCAACCATCCGCACGAGGGCAACTTCGGCTTCGACATCGACGACAACACCCAGATCTCCGATATCGCGATCTTCGGCTCGGGTCGCATCCGTGGCGGCGACGGCAACGCCGAAGGCGGGGTGGGCCTGAACGGGCGGTTCGGGGAGAACACCAAGATCACCAATGTGTGGATCGAGCACGCCAACGTGGGCGTCTGGGTCGGTCGTGACTACGACAACATCCCCGCGCTGTGGGGGCCGGGTGACGGCCTGGAGTTCAGCGGCATGCGCATCCGCAACACCTACGCCGACGGCATCAACTTCACCAACGGCACGCGGAACTCGCGGGTGTTCAACTCCTCGTTCCGCACCACCGGCGACGACTCCCTGGCGGTCTGGGCCAACCGGTACGTCAAGGACCCGGCGGTGGACATCGCGCACGACAACCACTTCGTCAACAACACCATCCAGCTGCCCTGGCGGGCGACCGGCATCGCGATCTACGGCGGCTACGGCAACACGATCGAGAACAACCTCGTCTACGACACCATGAACTACCCGGGCATCATGCTGGCGACCGACCACGACCCCCTGCCCTTCTCGGGACGGACCCTGATAGCCAACAACGCGATCCACCGTGGCGGTGGCGTCTTCTGGAACGAGGACCAGGAGTTCGGAGCCATCACGCTCTTCGCGGCGAGCCGGGATATCACCGGTGTCACGATCCGGGACACCGACATCCATGACTCGACCTACGACGGCATCCAGTTCAAGACGGGCGGCGGCACCATGCCGGATGTCGTGATCACCAATGTCCGGATCGACAAGTCCAACAACGGTGCCGGCATTCTGGCCATGAGCGGCGCTCGTGGTAGCGCGACGCTGACAAACGTGACCATAACCAACTCGGCCACCGGTGACATCGTGAAACAACCGGGGTCGAGCTTCGTGATCACGGGCGGTTAGCCCTTCCGGCCACCGCTCCGGTGTGAACGATCACTCGAAGAACGGCGCTCGAAGAACGGCGCTCGAAGAACGGCGCTTGAAGTCCGGCGCTCGAAGAACGGCCGGCCATGTGGCGTGCTTCCCGGGTGGACCACCGGGGGAGCACGCTCATGGCCGGCCGCATCGACCGTGACGGTCCCGCCGCCGCGACCGGTCACCCACGCGCCTCCCACCGGACGGCGGGCTCGTCATGGTCCGGCCGTCGCCCGCGCGCTGCGCGGGTGATCTTCCTTGCCGGGGCGGGGGAGCGCGGAAACGCCGGGGCCCTGCGCGGATGGGCCACGATGTGTGTGGGAGTGGGGCAGGACGCGCCGGGCTGGAGGCCCGGGGCCGGCCCTTCGGCCTCCGTGACACGAAAGCAGGAGCAGAACATGAGTCGCTTCACTGGCAAGGTCGCCGTCGTCACCGGCGCGGCCCAGGGCATCGGCGCCGCGATCGCCGCCCGCCTCGCCGAGGAGGGCGCGGCCGTGGCGGTCGTCGACCTCACCGCCGAGAGGGCGCAGGCCACCGTCGACGCCATCACCGCCAAGGGCGGCCTCGCCCGCGCCTACGGTTGCGACGTCGCCGTCAAGCCGGAGGTCGAGGCCGTGTTCGAGCGGGTGGCGGCCGAGCTGAACGGGCTGCACATCCTGGTGAACAACGCGGGCATCACCCGCGACAACCTCTTCTTCAAGATGTCGGCCGAGGACTGGAGCTCGGTGCTCACCGTCAACCTCACCAGTGCCTTCAACTGCAGCCAGGCCGCGCAGAAGGTCATGGTGGCCCAGAGATACGGGAAGATCGTCAGTCTGAGCAGCCGTTCGGCCCTCGGCAACCGGGGGCAGGCCAACTACGCCGCGGCCAAGGCCGGCATCCAGGGGCTCACCGCGACGCTGGCGATCGAGCTGGGGCCGTACAACATCAACGTCAACGCGGTGGCGCCGGGATACATCGCGACCCCCATGACCGCGGCGACCGCCGAGCGTGTCGGCTCCTCCGCCGAGGAGCACCAGAAGGCGGCCGCCGAGCGGACGCCGCTGCGCCGGGTGGGGACGCCCGAGGAGGTGGCGTCGGTGGTCGCCTTCCTGGCCAGTGAGGACGCCTCCTATGTCAGCGGTCAGACCATCTACATCAACGGCGGCGCCCGCTGAGCGCCGGCGACGCATGAGGCGCGGTGGACCCTGTCCTCCCGTAGATCTGTGCGACCTGTGCGTCGCCGTCGGGCGGTCATGGTGAGGTCCCGTCGGGAGGTCTTTCCGGCGTCGTACGTCGTAGCGGGGTGTCGGTTCCCGGGACCGGGCGGGCGCCCGGGGCCGGGGTCCCGGCTCCCGGCCGGCTCAACGAACCGGCCGGGAGCGCGACCCGGTCCGTCAGCCCGAACGGCTCGCCGGCAAGAAGGGCACCCTGGTCCGACCCAGCCGGCGACCTGCCGCCTGACCGCTTCCCGCACTCGCGGCCTCATCCCACGATCACCGGCTGAGGGCCGCTGCCGCCTGCCCGTCCGAGGTCCGGTTTCCGGGTCAGATCGAGGTCCGTCGGCCGCCGGGTCCGGGTGAGCCGCCGGCCGGATCGAGGGTTTCGCGCAGGGCGCGTCTCGGGGCGGTCGCGGTGGGCGACAGCGCGCGGTGGGTGCCGGGGGTGTGGCCGAAGGCCCGGCGGAAGACGTCGATGAAGGCGCTGCTGGATGCCCAGCCGCATCGGTGGGCCACGGCTGTGACCGGGGTGTCCTCGGCCAGCAGGAGCAGGGCGTAGTGCAGGCGCAGCTGGGTGCGCCATTGCGGGAAGCTCATGCCGAGTTCGGCTCTGCAGAGCCGGGTCAGGGTGCGGTCGCTCACGCCGGCCACGGCACCGAGTCGCGCCAGGGTCCGGTTGTCGGCCGGGTTGTCGCGGAGGATCGCGCACACCGCGACCAGGCGCGGGTCTCGGGCGGCGGGCACGTGGACGGGCTGCTGGGCGGAGTGGCGGAGCCGGTCGAGCAGGACGGCCCGCAGGCGGCGGCGTTCGGCGGTGAGGTCGGCGGGCTGCTCGGTGTAGGTGATGATCAGCTCGCGCAGCAGCGGGCCGACGCTGATGACCGCGGGCTGGTCCAGGCGCAGCGGGTTGTCCTTCACCGGCAGTCCCACCAGGTGGAGGTCGGTGTCGCCGTAGGCGCGATGCTCATGGACGGTTCCGGCCGGGATCCAGATCGCCCGGATGGCGGGGGCGATCCAGCTGCCCGCGTCGGTGGTGACCGACAGCACGCCGCGGCCGGCGTAGACGATCTGGTTCTCGTCGTGCCAGTGAGCGTCGATTCCGGCGCCGGCGGGCAGGGGGCGGAGACCTGTGCTCGCACGCGGATTATGGCGGATTTCCGACATTAATTGTCATTTTATCGGAAGCGGAACGGGCTCCGCGGCACCGATCATCGAGGAGTGACGGCAGACCAACCCCTGGGATCACTTGCCGGTCATCGGGGCGCGCCGGACTCCTGCCCGGAAGATCGGCGGGGTTCCCGGGCCTGCCCGGAAGATCGGCGGGGTTCCCGGGCCTGCCCGGAAGATCGGCGGGGTTCCCGGGCCGGAGATCCCGTCAACGCGCCGACGACGCGTCGAACGACGCCGTCCCCGGCCGCCGCCGTCATATCCCTGCGAAGACCTTCAGGAGCTCACCATGGGCAACCTCTCGATCCCCCCTCTTGCGGAGCTGAGGAAGCGCCGGAGCGCGAAATGGCGTACCTTCCCGGACGACGTCCTGCCCCTTCCGGTCGCGGAGATGGACTTCCCGCTGGCGGAGCCGGTCGCCAGGGCCCTTCACGAGGCGGTTGACCGGTCGGACACCGGCTACGCGGCACCGACCCGTGACCTCGCGGACGCGGTCAGCGCCTACGCCCGGCGCGCCTGGGACTGGAGGATCGACGCCGACGATGTGCGCACCGTCGCCGACGTCGGAATCGGCATCGTCGAGACGCTGCGCCGCGTCGTCGGCGCCGGAGACCGCGTGGTGATCAGCCCGCCGGTGTACGAGCCGTTCTCCTGGTGGGTACGCGAGGTCGGGGCCCATGTCGTCGAGGCGCCGCTGGCCGGGGGACCGCTGGGATGGCGGCTCGACCTGGACGCCCTGGAACGCGCCTTCGCCGGCCATGCCACCGCGTATGTGCTGTGCAACCCGCACAATCCCGTCGGCCTTGTGCACCGGCGCGAGGACCTGGTCGCGCTCGCCGAGCTGGCCGACAGGTACGGCGTCTACGTGCTGTCCGACGAGATCCACGCCCCGCTCGTCCTGCCGGGGGCCGAGTTCGTCCCCTTCCTGTCGGTATCGGATGAGGCGAGGCGCTGGGGGTTCTCGTTCCTGTCCGCCAGCAAGGGCTGGAACCTGGCCGGGCTCAAGGCGGCCACCGTCATCACCGCAGGCCCGGTGCCGAAACGGCACGTCGACCGCCTGTCGCCGCACTCGCTCTACCGCACCGGGCACCTCGGAGTGCTCGCCACGGTGGCCGCGTTCAACCACGGTGATCAATGGCTCGCCGAGGTCCTGGACGTCCTCGACCGCAACCGGAGACTGCTGGACGAGCTGCTGGCGAAACTGCTCCCCGGCGTCCACTACGGGCAACCGCAGGCGGGCTTTCTGGCCTGGATCGACTTCCGCGCCCTCGGCTGGGGCGGCGACCCCGCCGAACACATCCTCGCCGCCGCCAGGGTCGCTCTGAACGCCGGACACCGCTACGGCGATGCGGGCATCGGATTCGCGAGGCTGAACTTCGGCTGCTCGCCGCAGACGCTCACCGAAGCCGTCACCCGTATCGCCGCCGCCCGCTGAGAAGCCTCAAGGGCTCGCACGGGCGGAGGGCCCCCGCGTCTCCGCAAAAATCATGAAATATCACCTGATTGGTTATGTGGGGTCATTCCGGGCGAGGTGCTCGGGGCCGCGGCGATGACCGGCGGGGAGCTCGATCCCGGTGGGACGGGGCGCGGCCGGTCTCAGCGGGGACGGAGCATCGACACGATCGACCTGAACTCCGGCTCCCTGGTCTCGGCGCCGGGCATGGGCGCGTAGGCCCAGATCAGATGGCGCACCTCAGGGAACTGGCCATCCATGACCAGGCTCAGTGCCCGCAGGTCCAGCTCCTGGTCCATGGCCGTGCCCCGTTCGACGTGCTGGCGCAGGTGCTCGTGCGCCGTCTCGGCGGTGAATGTCTCCAGATAGAGCGTCGGCTCCTCCATGTCCTGGAAGATGCTCCACATCGTGGCCCCGGTGCGCCGCCGGGCCCGGCCGATCTGCCGCATCACCTCCAGGAACGCCTCGGCGTTCTCCGGGCTGACCCGCCATTCGACCACGACCAGCAGCGGCCCCCTGCCGTGCTGCAGGTCGTCGGGCGGCTCGGGGTAGTGGCTGACCTGGCTCATGTCGAAGTGCTCGGTCGGCAGCGGCACGCGCGACACGCCGATCGGCGTGCTCAGGATGAGCAGGGCGGCCGGGAGCAGGAAGGCCGCCTGCAGGGTCAGCGCGTCGGCGACCACTCCCCACACCAGCGACCCCACCGCCTGCCCGCCCATGAACACCAGCTGGTAGTAGGCCAGCGACCGCGCGCGGGCCCACTCCGGGAGCAGGAGCTGGGCCGAGGCGCTCAGCGTCGACAGCACGGTGATCCAGGCCAGACCCGCCACCACCAGGGCGGCGAGGACGATCGGCATGCTCTCGACCGTGCCGATGACGGTCATCGCCAGGGCGTAGCAGGTCGTCGAACCGGCCACGAGCGTGTTCGGTCCCGCCCGCCCGCGGACGACGGGGAGCGCGAACGCGCCGATGACGGCGCCGGAGCCGACACCGGCCAGCAGCAGTCCGTAGCCCCCGGCGCCCAGCCCGAGGGGACCGCGGGCGAGGGCGGGCAGGAGGGCCCACATCCCGCTGGCGCAGAGGGTGAAGACCACCGAGCACCACAGGACCGAGGCGAACTCCGGGGCGCTGCGGACGTAGCGCGCGCCCGCGCGGATCGCGTCGCGGATGTGCTCCGCGCCCAGGGGGCGGTGGTCGGGCGGCCGCTTCCAGACGTACAGCACCAGCGTGACGCCGAAGAGGGACAGCGCGTTGAGGGCGAACGTCGCCTCCGGCCCCGCGAGGGTGATGAGCACGCCGCCGAGCGCGGGCCCGACGGCCCGCGCCACGTTGCCGTTCGCGCCGTTGAGCAGCGCGGCCTGCGGGATCTCGTCCAGCCTGACGAGTTCCGGCTGGATGGCCTGGAAGGTGGGCACGGCGAAGGCCTGACCGACGGCCATCGCGCCGGTCAGCACGAGCAGAAGCGCCGGCGTCGTGGCCTCGGCGGCGGTGAGCGCCGCGAGGGCCGCCGCGCCGGTGAAGGTGATCACCTGGCTGGTCAGCAGCAGGCGGCGCCGGTCGAGGATGTCGCCCAGCGCGCCGGCGGGGACGACGAGCAGGAAGATCGGGAGCGTGGCGGCGGTCTGCACGAGGGCGATGTCCAGCGCGTCGCCGCCCAGGTCGCCCATGAGCCACTGCGCGCCGACGGTCTGCATCCACGTCCCCGTGTTGGACACGAGCTGGGCGATCCACAGCGCGCGGAACAGGCGGTGACGCAGGGGAGCCCACATCGCCTTGGACGGTGGGACACCCCTTGGTTGCTCCAGTGGTGGCTGGCTCATCCCTGGTGCTTCCCCGGTTCGCTCGGTCCGGACCCGGCCCGCGCGGTCCTGGACCCGGTGGGCTCCGCCCCCGGCTCCCCGCGTGGCCGGGCCGCGGACGGGTGGGTACGGCCTGTGCGGCCGGCTGGACGAGTGGGCGCGACGGCCTGTGCGGCCGGGCGCCGGACGGGTGGGTGCGGCCTGTGCGGCCGGGCTCCGGACGGATGTCCGCGGGGCCTACGCGGCCGGGCCCCAGACGGTGGTGCGCGGTGAGATGATGTCGAGCTGGGACAGGAAGTGCTCCGCCGTCGCGGCGGCGCGGGCACGCAGGGCCGGGGTGCGGGCGTTGATCCGCTCGGTGTGCGCGGGCCGTTCGTCCCATACCCGGTCGACCTCCGCCAGCAGCGGTCCTGCGGCCTCCCTGACGACCCCGCTGAGAGCGGGCGCCCCCAGCTGCTGGGCGAAGTCGAAGACCTTGCCGGCGTAGGGCAGTGGCAGCAACGGCACGCCCTGCAGCGCGGCGAAGATCAGGAAGTGCAGGCGCATGCCGACCACGAGGTCCAGGTGCCGTACCAGGCCGAGGATCTGCCGCGGCCGGTAGTTGCCGTGCAGCACGCGGCAGCGGTCGGCGGCGCTCATGTGGGACAGCACCGCGTGCGAGTGCCGGATGTCGTCACGTTCCATCGGGACGAAGACGACGTAGGCGTCGAGCCGGCGGACCAGGAAGTCTCCGACGTGCGCGAGGAGCTCGTGGTAGCCCTGCGAGTCCAGGTGCTCGGCGGCGCGGCCGGGCTCGCGCACGCTCATGCCGACCAGCCGTTCCCCCTCCGGCACCCCCTCGGCGCGGAGCAGGTCGTGGCCGAACTCCTCCTGTTCGAGCAGGAGCGCGGGATCGGCGGTGACCGTGATCGTGCTCATCACCCCGGCCTCCTCCAGGACCAGCCTGGACTCCTCGTCGCGGACGGTGATCGTGGTGGTGGCCGTGAGGGTCTCCCGCACCATCATGCAGTCCAGGCGGTCGGTGAGCGGCCCGGCGCCCAGCGCGTAGGTGAAGACCGGGACGTTCTGCTCCTGGGCGAGCCGGACCAGCCTCAGGTAGCGGCGGGCCTCGGTGTCGTAGAGGATGCCTCCACCGCCGAGGACCATCACGTCCAGGCGGCTCACGATCTGTGAGGCCGGCTCGCGGCTGACCCCCTCCCACCCGACCACGTCGACGCCCTCGTGGTGGATGCGGGTGTGTTCGGGGGACCGGGAGAACACCACCGTCGAGGCATCCGGGCGTCCTTTCCGGATGCTGCTGAGGATGCTGGTGAGGATGGCCTCGTCCCCTACGTTGCGGCCACCGTACGAGCCCAGGAGCCCGATGGTCGGCCCGCGAGGTTTGCTCATATTCACCCCTTTTTTCCTTTTTCGGATGTTCTGTACCCATATGGCGATTTGCGTATCCCACCCCGGGCCGGTTCTCTCGCCGTGGGCGGCCTCCCGTGCCGGCGGGTCACGGGGTGACGCGGAGCACGAGCTCGCCCCGGCCCGTGTCCATGACATGCGCCGTGGGAGGGCGCGGCAAACGCGCTGCCGGGCGGACGGCGGACAGCGGGAACGGTAGTAACTTCGACCCATGCGACTGGGTGTTCTCGACATTGGTTCTAATACGGTGCATCTGCTGGTGATGGACGCCCACCGGGGGGCTCGGCCGCTGCCCGCCTACTCCCACAAGGAGGAGTTGAGGCTCTCCGAGCACATGGAGGAGGGGAACCGGCTCTCCGAGCAGGGGGCCGCGCGGTTGCGGGAGTTCGTCGAGAAGGCCCTGCGGCTCGCCGAGGACAAGGGGGTCGAGGACCTCATGGCCTTCGCGACCTCCGCGGTCAGGGAGGCGGTCAACGGCGAGGAGGTGCTCGGCCGGATCAAGGCCGGCTCCGGGGCCGACATCGAGGTGCTGTCCGGCCAGGACGAGGCGAGGCTGACGTTCCTGGCCGTGCGGCGGTGGTTCGGGTGGTCGTCGGGACGGCTGCTGGTGCTGGACATCGGCGGCGGGTCGCTGGAGATCGCCTCGGGGATCGACGAGCAGCCGGACGTGGCGGTGTCGCTGCCGCTGGGGGCCGGACGGCTCACCCGTGACTGGTTCACCGCCGACCCGCCCCCGGCCGACGAGGTGCGCGCGCTGCGCAGGCACGTGCGTGCGGAGATCGCCCGCACGGTGGGCGAGGTGGCACGGTACGGCCAGGCCACCCACGCGGTGGCCACGTCCAAGACGTTCAGGCAGCTCGCGAGGATCGCCGGGGCCGCGCCCTCGCACGAGGGCACGGCCGTCCGCCGGGTGCTCAGGCACGCCGATCTGACCGAGTGGACGGAGCGGCTGGTCAAGATGGAGGCGGGGGAGCGGGCGGGGCTGCCCGGGGTGTCGGACGGGCGGGCGCCGCAGCTGCCGGCCGGGGCGATCGTCGCGGACGCCACGATGGACCTGTTCGGGGTGGGGGAGCTGGAGGTGTGCCCGTGGGCGCTGCGCGAGGGGGTCATCCTGCGCAGGCTGGACGCCATGCCGGAAGGCTAGGTTTACCTCCTCTTTGCCAGGTAAGAGCGCGTGGTTATGAAAAGCGCTCAGGTGGAAGGCGCCGCGCGCAGAGCGGCGAACAGTCAGACGCTGGACAGGCTGGCCCGGCTCGGCCTGGCCTGCCGGGGCGTCCTCTACGGGCTGATCGGTTTCCTGGCCCTGCAGATCGCCTTCGGCGGCGGGAGTAAAGGCAAGGAGGCCGACAAGACCGGCGCGGTCGAGATGGTGGCCGAGCAGCCCTTCGGCACGGTGCTGCTCTGGCTGATGGTCGTCGGCTTCGCCGCCCTGACCCTCTGGCAGCTCTCGGAGGCGATCATCGGCCGCGGTGAGGCCAAGAAGCGGGTCGAGGCGGCGGCGCACACGGCGGTCTACGGGCTGATCGTCGCGACGCTGCTCAGCCTGCTGCTGCGGGGCGACGCGGGCAGCTCGACCGACAAGAGCTCCAAGGACCTCACCGCCAAGCTGATGGACCTGCCCGGCGGGCAGTTCATCGTGGGCCTGGTCGGGCTGGGCCTGATCGCCCTGGGCGCCTACTGGGTCCACAAGGGCTGGAAGAAGAAGTTCCTCGAGGACCTGCGTACCGGTGAGATGCCCCCGAAGGCGCGCGAGCTCGCCGAGAAGCTCGGCATGGCCGGTTACCTCGCCCGTGGCGTGATCGCCGCGGTCGCCGGGGTCTTCGTCATCCAGGCCGCGATCACCTACGACCCCGACAAGGCCAAGGGCGTCGACTCGACGCTGCGCGCGCTGGCCGACACCCCCGCCGGCCCGTGGCTCCTCGGGGTCGTCGCGATCGGCCTGCTGCTGTTCGCGGCCTACTGTTTCTTCCAGGCGCGCTGGCACCGGCTGTGACGGATGGAGCCGCACGTGGCGGCAGGTGCGGGCACGCAGGCGGAGGCCCGTCTGGCAAGCCCCACCTGTCTATCCGGTAAGTGATCTCATTCGTACTTTTCCGAGACATCTACCTTCCTGAGCTCCGCGTCTTCCCATGGGCGCGAACAGCATCGGAGGGGCCGGATGGACTCGTCGGAGTATGAAGGCAATGAATGGGTTCTCCGCCTGGCGGGCTCCCCCGACCAGGTGGTGCGGGCCCGCCGGCTGGTCTCGATGACCCTGGGCCGTGACCATCCCCTCCACGACGACTGCGTGCTGCTGACCAGCGAGATCGCCACCAACGCGGTGGTCCACTCCCGGTCGGGGGACGGCGGGGTGTTCACGGTCACGGTCGCCTACTCCTCGGAGGCCGTGCGGGTCTGCGTCCAGGACGCGGGATCGTCGAACGCCCCCTGCGTGTGTCACGCCCCGGCGGACGCCACGGGGGGCCGCGGCCTGCCCCTGCTGGAGGCTCTGGCGCACCGCTGGGGCCTGGTCCGGGAGGCGGGGGCCAACAAGGTCTGGTTCGAGCTCGTGCTGGAACTGGCCGGGGTGCCGAAGAACCGGCTGGCCGGCGTCAGGTGAGAACCGGCGGGACCGGACCCCGGACGGACGGGGGCCCGGACGGGCGCCGGTTCCGGCACGGACGGCGGTCCCCGGAGCGGCGGCGGGGGGCGGGCCGGGGGCGGGGCTCGGGCGGGCGCCGGAACCCGGGGGTCAGACGAACAGCCGGCACAGGCCCTCGGCGAGGGCCTTGGTGGTGAGCCGGGTCCGGCTCTCGCAGCCGAGCTTGGTGAAGATGTGCTCCAGGTGGGTGGTGACCGTGCGGACGCTCAGCACCAGGGCCGCCGCGATCTGCGGGTTGGAGTCACCGAGGGCGACCCGGGTGATCACCTCGATCTCCCGGCCGGTCAGCTCGTACGGCAGGGCGCACGGGCGCTCGGCGATCACCGCGCCCTGGATGGCGCCGTGCGGCCCGACACCGGCGCGCAGCAGCCGCACCTCCCGCCACTGCCCGGTCCCGTCGAGCCAGAGCCCGCGCCGGTTGAGCTCGCGGGAGTCGATGAACTCCCGTGCCAGCTCGGCCATCGCCGGCTCGGCCGCGACGGCCTCCGAGGCAGGGGTGTCGGTGACGTCCCTGCGGGTGCCGCCCCGGTCGAAGGCCGCCGCGTTGAAGCCGGGCGGCAGTCCGACGGGGTCGATCACGCAGCGGCTCAGGTCGGTGACGTGCGCCAGGGTGGGGGAGACGGCGCTGATCAGCGTGCTGGTCTCGGCGGAGAAGGCCTCGGGGTCGCGGGCGTTCAGATGGAGCAGGCCGGTGTAGCGGCCCTCGGTCAGGAACAGGGGAGTGGTCAGCCCGGCACGCCAGCCGTACGGCTCCAGATGGCGCCGGAAGTAGCGCTCGGTGCCCGGGGCGCCCATGACCAGCGGAACCCGGGAGTCCATGGCCCGGCGGTAGGAGTCGAGCCGGACGTACTCCTCGGCGGCGTCGCCGTCCACCCGCGCGTAGCCGTCGGAGACCAGGCTGCGGTGCCGTCCCGTCGCTGGGTCGTAGGCGACGAACTCGTAGGCCTCCAGCGCGATGACCTCGCGCAGGGCGCGCATCGCGCCGGGTGCGCCACTGCGCCCGGCGACCTGGAAACCCACCTCGGTGAACGCATGGAGGTGGCGCGGGCTCAGGGTGATCTGGTCCATGGGTCTCCTCCGTGCACAGAGTGCCCCAAGTTACCGTGGGGAGGGAATACGTAAATTATCCGATGTCTCGCCTTGTAAGCGTCTTTACCCTCTCCCGCAATACCCCCTGGGAGGAACAGTGACGGTCTGGACGAGGACACGAGGCTCTGCCGTCCTCCTGGCGACGATGCTCGCCGTGAACGCGTGCGGTGGATCCCCGGCGCCGAGTGCCGGAGGGCAGCAGGGCGCGAAGGAGTTCTCCGTCGGGCTGACGGAGCCGGACCACCTGACTCCCGGCAACACCTCCAGCAGCTATTCGATCACCGTGCTGCAGGCGCTGTTCGACCTGCCGGTGTTCATCGACTCCAAGGGGCAGCCGCAGATGCGGGCCGCCGAGTCGGTGACCAGCGATGACCAGAAGGTCTGGACGATCAAGCTCAAGCCGGGGCAGAAGTTCCACAACGGCGAGCCGGTGACCGCCGAGAGCTTCGCCGACGCGTGGAACGCCGCGGCCTACGGTCCCAACGCGTGGACCAACAACTACTACTTCGAGAACGTCGAGGGCTACGACAAGCTGAACCCCGAGGCCCCCGAGGGCTCGGAGGAGGCGCCCAAGCCCACGACCGACAAGCTGAGCGGGCTGAAGGTCGTGGACGCCACCACCCTTGAGGTGACGCTGACCGCGCCGTTCAGCCAGTTCCCGATCACGCTGGCCTACACCGGGTTCGCCCCGATGCCGAAGGCCGCCTTCGCCGACCTCAAGGCCTACGACGTCAAGCCGATCGGCAACGGCCCCTTCGCCCTGGACGGCGAGTGGGCGCGCAACCGGCAGATCAAGGTGAAGAAGTTCGACGGCTACGCCGGGCCCCGGCCCGCCAAGTCCGCCTCGGTCAACTTCAAGATCTACGAGAGCCGCGACACCGCCTACGTGGACCTGCGGGCCGGCAAGGTGGACCTGATCCAGACGATCCCCCCGGCGAGCACGTCGGAGGCCAAGCGGCTGCTCGCCGACCGGTTCGTGGCCACGCCGAGCGGGACCATGGACTACCTCGGCTTCCCGGTCTACGACAAGCGCTTCCAGAGCCCCGACCTGCGCAAGGCCATCTCGATGGCCATCGACCGGCAGGCGATCGTGGACGCCGTCTTCAACGGCAACTTCAAGCCGATGGGCTCGCTGGTGGCGCCGCTGGTGCCGGGCTACCGGGAGAACGCCTGCGGTGAGGCGTGCGTCTTCGACAAGGCGAAGGCCAAGGCGCTGTTCGACAAGGCCGGCGGGTTCAGCGGCACGATGAACCTCTACTTCTCCAACGCCGACCCCAGCTACGAGCAGTGGATGACCGCGGTGGCCAACCAGCTCAAGGACAACCTCGGGATCGCCGACATCCAGTTCCGCAAGATCCCGGCGGCCGACTACCTGTCCACGCTCCGCGCGCACAAGCAGGACGGGCCGTACCGCAACAACTGGGTGATGGACTACCCGAGCCCGCAGAACTACCTGCAGCCGATGTGGGGCGAGGGCAACCGGATGGGCTGGGAGAGCAAGGAGTTCAACGACCTGCTCACCCAGGCCAACTCGGCCGCCAGCATGGAGGCCAGCATCCCGCTCTACCAGAAGGCCGAGGACCTCGCGCTCAGCGAGATGCCGATGGTCCCGCTGTGGAACTGGCAGGACCAGGCCGGATACTCCGACAAGATCAGCGGAGTCCAGATCGACGCCTACAGCCCGAACCTCGACACGATCACGGTGAAGTAGTTGATCCACGAGGCACCCACGACCCCGGAGCCCGCCGCTCCGGGGTCTCCCCGTGAGACGTCTCCCCGCGGGGCGGGGACGTGAGGTACGCGCTCCACCGGCTGCTCCAGGCCGTCCCGGTCTTCTTCGTCACCACCTTCCTGATCTACGCGATGGTCTTCGCCCTGCCGGGTGACCCGATCGTGGCCCTGGCCGGGGACAAGCCCCTGCCGGACGAGGTCCTGCACACGCTCCGGGAGCGTTACCACCTCAACGACCCGCTGGTCGTCCAGTACGGCATCTACATGCTCAACGCCTTCCAGGGCGACCTGGGGGAGACCTTCACCGGGCAGCCGGTCAGCGAGCTGCTCCAGGGCCGCTGGGAGGTCACCGCCCAGCTCGCCGTCACCGCCTGGATCTTCGAGCTCGTGGTCGGCATCGGCCTCGGTGTGATCGCGGGGCTGCGCCGGGGCGGGATCGCCGACACGGCGGTGCTGGCCGGCACCACCTTCGTCATCGCGGTCCCGGTCTTCGTCGTCGGCTACACCGCGCAGATCACGCTGGGCCTGAACCTCTCGCTGTTCCCGACCGCGGGCGTGGACGAGGGGTGGCCGGTCAGCTACCTGCTGCCCGGCATGGTGCTGGGCTCCTTCGGCCTCGCCTACGTGGCGCGGCTGACCCGCACCAGCCTGATCGAGAACATGCGGGCCGACTACATCCGCACGGCGCGCGCCAAGGGGCTGCGCCGCAGGCGGGTGATCGGCAGGCACGCGCTGCGCAACTCGCTGATCCCGGTGATCACCTTCCTCGGCGTGGACTTCGGCAACCTGATGGCCGGCGCGGTCGTCACCGAGGGCATCTTCAACCTGCCGGGCATCGGCCAGCAGGTCTTCCAGTCCATCCAGCTCCAGGAGGGGCCCGTCGTCGTGGGCATCGTCACCGTGCTCGTGATGATCTTCATCCTGGTCAACCTGCTCGTCGACCTCCTGTACGGCGTGCTCGACCCGAGGATCCGCCGTGGTTGAGACCCAGGTCATGGAGGCCGAGACGGTCCGGACCCGCCCCGGGTCCCTGTGGTACGACGCCTGGCTGGAGCTGCGCCACCGGGTGATCTTCTGGTTCTCGGCCGCGATCCTCGTGGTCGCCACCGCGATGGCCCTGCTGCCCGACCTGTTCGCCTCGTTCGGCCCGAACGAGGGCTGCAACCTGCGGATGTCGAAGAAGGGCCCGATCGGCGACGCGGTGTTCGGCTACGACACGCAGGGCTGCGAATACTGGTCGCAGATCGTGCACGGCACCCGCGCCTCCGTGCTGATCGGCATCGCGGTGACGGCCTTCGCCCTGCTCATCTCGGTCGTGCTGGGCATGCTCGCCGGCTACTACGGCGGCTGGATGGACGCGTTCATCTCCCGCCTCACGGACGTGTTCTTCGGCATCCCGTTCGTCCTGGGCGCGACCGTGATCCTCATCGCCTTCCCCGACCACGGCGTCTGGGCGATGACCCTGGTGCTGGTCGTGCTGGGCTGGACCACGATGACCCGTCTCATGCGCGCCCAGGTGATCGCGGTCCGCGACATGGACTTCGTGGCCGCCGCCCGGATGCTCGGCGCGAGCGACCGGCGGATCATGTTCAAGCACATCCTGCCCAACGCGATCGCCCCGGTCTTCGTGGTGGCCATGCTGAACGTGGGCAACGTCATCGCCGGCGAGGCCACCCTCGACTACCTGGGCGTCGGCCTGCAGTATCCCGAGGTCTCCTGGGGCCTGCAGCTCAACGTCGCCCAGGCCTACTTCGCCGAATACCCCCACCTGCTCGTCTTCCCGTCGCTGTTCCTCACCGCGACGGTGCTCAGCTTCCTGCTCCTGGGCGACGTCGTCCGCGACGCCCTGGACCCCAAGCTGCGCTAGGCGGAGGTCCGGGGCCCGCCGTCCGGGCCCCGGACGGCGGGGCGGGCGGTGCGGCGCCGTACGGCCTCGGCCGTCGCGGGGCGGCGCGCGTCGAGCCGGGCCTCACCGGGCTCCGCGGGGACGTCAGGCCCCGGCGACCGCCTCGCGGACCGCCGGGACGACCTCCTGGGCCCAGCGACCGAGCGCGACCTCGGAGGGCGTGTCGTCCGCGACGAAGTACACGAAGCCGGACGCGCCGTGTTCGAGCACCGCGGCGGTGAGCTCCTCGGCCCACTGCCCGGCCGAGCCTCCGACCCAGCGGCCCGCGCGGTCGCGCGTGGCCGGCAGCGGGGAGGGAGTGATGCGGCCGGGGAGGTTGTAGATCGTGGCGATCTCCGCAGGATCCCGTCCGGCGGCCGCGGCGGCGTCGTCGATGGCGGGCCGGGACTCGCGGTACCGGGAGCTGAGCCAGTCCGCGGCGCGACCGGGGATCCATCCGTCGGCCAGCCTCCCGGTGACGGCCAGCGACTTCGGCCCGACCGAACCGAGCCAGATCGGCGGGGCCGGGACCGGTGCCGGATCGATGCCCGACACCTGGTGGAACTCCCCGTCGAAGGTCACCGGGCCTCCGCCGCCCGACAGCGCTCTGACCAGGATGACCGCCTCCTCCATCGCGCGGACGGCGGCCGCGGGACCCAGCCGCGGCACCCCCAGCCTGACGATCTCGTCCCAGTAGCCGCCGGCGCCGAGCCCCAGCACGACCCGCCCGCCCGACAGCGCGGACAGTGACGTGACCGTGCGTGCCAGCATGGGCGCGGGGCGGCTCGGCAGGTTGGTGACGTTCGCGACCCCCGTGAGGGCCGAGGTCCGGCCGAGGACGAACCCCAGGGTGGCGTAGGCGTCCAGCCGCCCGCCGTAGTAGGGATGATCGGAGATCGTGAACAGGTCGAGCCCGTCGCGGTCCGCCCGAGCCGCGCACCGCAGGATCTCGGACACCTCGCCGACGGCGGTTCCCGGGCCGAATCCGAACAGGGTTTTCCGTTCTGGCATCGTCATGTGCACCTCTCTGTGGATCATGTCTCCGCGAGGCGGGGGCGGCCGCCCGCACGGGCGCTCCGGTGTCCCCGCCGTGGCGGAGGAAGGCATCGGTGTGGTCGGGGGCGTGCACCACGTGGTCGCCGCCCTCTGCGGGGCCGGCCCTTCAGGAGCCGTGGGCCTCGGCGGCGCTCGCGGCCGCCGCGGGCGCGGGGGCGGCGGGCGGAGGGACGAAGTCGCGGTGCCGGATGAGGACGAGGCTGAACAGGGCGGAGACGAAGGCCACCGCCGCGCCGATGACGAGGATCAGGTTCAGCCCGTCGACGAAGCCGGTCCGGGCAGCCTGGTCGACCAGCTCCGCGGCCGTGGCGGGCAGCCCGGCGAGGGAGGCGTCGCCCGGCCCGGTCGAGGCTCCCATCCCGTCGGCGAGGTGCTGGGCCTGCGCGGCGAGCGGCGTGTCGCGCAGGTGGTCGGCTGCCGTCTCCCGGAGCTGTGAGGTGAAGATCGCGCCGAGTGCCGCGATCCCGGTGGCGATGCCGACCTGGCGGGCGGTGGCGTTGATGCCCGAGGCCATGCCCGCCTGGGAGACGTCGACCACGCCGACGGCGGTGGAGGCCAGCGGCACGGTGACCATGCCCGCGCCCGCCCCGGAGATGATCATGCCGGGCAGCAGGTCGGTCCAGCCTGAGGAGGGCGTCAGGCCGTACATCAGCAGGATTCCCGCGCCGATGAGGACGAAGCCGCCGCCGATCATCAGGCGTACCGGGACCGTGGAGGTCAGCCGCCCGGCGATGGTCGAGGCGACGAACATCGCCGCGGTGAGGGCCAGGAAGCGCACGCCGGCCTGCGCGGCCGACTGGCCGAGCTGCTGCTGCAGGTACAGCACCAGGTAGGGGAAGAGCGCGTAGACCGAGGCGTTGAGCCCGAAGGCGGCGATCAGCCCGCCGGTGAAGGTGGGTTTGCGGAAGAGCCTCATGTCGAGCATCGGCCGCTTCTGCTTGAACTCCAGGAGGAGGAACAGGACGAGCAGCGCCCCGGCGGCGATCAGGCTCCCGTAGACCTCGGGCTCCGCCCAGCCGTCCGCCGAGCCGATCAGCCCGTAGACGAGCAGGCCCAGAGCGCCGCCGAAGGTGAGGAAGCCGGGCCAGTCGGGGCGGGAGGCCGCCGGATTGCTGGACTCCCTGAGCTTGGTCAGCGTCACGATGATGACGACGATCCCGACGGGCACGTTCACCCAGAAGATCCAGCGCCAGCTCAGGCCGCTGGTGAGCACCCCGCCGAGCAGCGGGCCCACCGCGGCGGCGATGCCGAGGATCCCGCCGTAGATGCCGAAGGCCGTTCCGCGGTCGCGGCCGCGGAACGCGTCACCGAGCAGGGCCAGCGAGGTGGCCCACACGACGGCGCCCCCGATGCCCTGCCCGGCTCGGGCGATGGACAGCACCAGCGGCCCGGTCGCCAGGCCGCACAGCAGCGAGCCCACGGTGAAGATCGCCGTCCCGACGGCGTACAGCCGCCGGCGTCCCCACAGGTCACCCAGCGATCCCCCGGTCAGCAGCCCGGCCGCCAGCGCCAGCGCGTATGCGTCGATGACCCACTGCAGGTCGGACAGCGGCGCATGGAAGTCCAGCCCGATGTAGGGAAGCGCGACGTTCACGATCGTGATGTCGAGGACCAGCATGAAGACCCCGGTCACGACCGCTGTCAGCGTCCACCACTTCTGTGCCATCCAACGGTGTCCCTTCTCGTGTCCGGTGTCGGACGACCCCGGCTTCGGTGCTCGGGACGCTAGTGTCATCAAGCCAAATCGTCAACCAACCTAATCATCCATGTGCCTAATCATTAGGCTGGTTGCTATAGTCGCTGAGATGACGGTGACCGATGACGCAGGCGTGGGGACGCCGATCGAGCCCAGGCTCGCCGGCCACACCGGATATCTGGCGCGCCTGGCGTCCCAGCGCGCCGAGAGGTGCGACCTGGCGGCGCTGCCGTCCGGACGGAGCCCGCGCGACCTGGCCGTGCTGTGCGTGCTCGCCGAGCGCCCGCTCTCCCAGGCCCGGCTGGGGAGCCTGCTGGAGGTGAACCGCACGGTCATGATCGCGGTGATCGACGGGCTGGAGTCAGCGGGGCTGGTCCGCAGGGAGCGTGACCCGGCCGACCGCCGGCGCTACGCCCTGCGTGTCACCGGCGAGGGCGCGGCCGCCCTGGAGGAGATGCGCGGATCGGTGCGGAGCGCCGAGAAGAGGCTGGTGGCCCCGCTGGGCCCGGCCGGGCACCGGCGCCTGCACGAGCTGCTCCGGCCGATCGTCCCCGACCTGGTCGACGCGCTCCCGGAATCGGTCACCGGCCAGACGGGCTTCCTGCTCGACCGCGTTTCCCGGCGGCTCCGCGGGCAGCGCGAGCAGGCGCTGCGCGGGCTCGGGATCGAGCCGTGGTGCGTGAGGATGCTGGTGGCGCTCGACTCCGCGCAGCCGTGCACCCAGGAGCGGCTGGCCGGCTGCATGGGCGTGACCGGCCCCACGATCGTGCAGGCCATCGACGACCTCCACTCGGCCGGCCTGATCCTGCGCGACCGCAACCCCGCGGACCGGCGCGAGCACGTGCTGCGGCTGACCCCGGAGGGGGAGCGGTATCTCGCCGAGGCGTTGAAGGTGGAGGACGGCGCGCAGCGCGACCTCGCCGACCTGCTCGGCGACGCCGAAGCCGCCGAGCTCAACGCGCTACTGGCCGCCCTCGTCACCGGCTGACCCGACGCCGGGCGCCTGGGCCGTCGCGATGGCGCGCTGGATGCGCTGTTCTTCCGGCGCGCTGAGCGTGGTGCGGATGACGTGCCCGCCGTAGGGGGCGATCGCGGCGACGATCCTGTCGATGTCGGTGGTCAGCAGCAGGAACAGGGCCGCGCCGCCGGCGGGCAGGTGCTCGCCGAGTTCTTTGACGAAGCCGAGGTCGACGCTGTTGTTGTCCGCCGCGCTCACCGCCGCGCCGACCCCGGCCCCGGCCAGCGTCGTCGCGCTCGCCCCCAGGACGGTGGCTCCCGCGGCCGCGGACGCGACACCGGCCGCCGCCAGGGCGATGCCGATGATCGGCCCGAAGGCGATCAGCCCGAGCAGCCCTCCCGCCACCGCCCCTTCGGCGGCGTAGGTGGAGGCTCTGTGGTGGGTGGGATGCACCATCACCCCGCCGTCGTCCTGGCGCTCCACCAGCGCCAGGTCCGCCAGCTGTACGGATCCGTCCCGCTGTAGCGACAGCAGCTTGTCCCTGGCATGTATCGCGCTGTCCACATGTGGGTAGGCGATGGTGACGAGTTCGCTCATGGTTTCCCTCGGACGCTCCGGGTGCCGGGCGGGCGCCGGCCGGACGATCGGTGACCGGCGTCCGTTTGTGAGAGCGATTCCCGGTATCGGCCGAGTGCAGCGACCGGTCCGCGTCATCTTCCGCACTGGTGTCTTTGGGAGGAATTTTGGAGTCCCGGAGATCGGTACCCCTCAGGTGCCGGTCAGACGCTCCACGACCGGCGCCTGAGGGGTACCGATCTCCGGGAACTGCGCGTCGACCGAATCGATCCGCATGGCCTACCCCTTGTCCCAGGTGACGGGAAGCCGGTGCACGCCGTAGATCATCATGTCGGTGCGCAGGGGCACCTCATCGGGCGGGACGGCCAGGCGCAGCGTCGGGAACCTGGCGAACAGCGCGGGGATGCCGACCTGCATCTCGACGCGTGCCAGCTGCTGGCCGAGGCACTGGTGGATGCCGTGGCCGAAGGCCACGTGTCCCGCGGTGGGCCGGTGGAGGTCCAGCGTGTCGGGGTCGGCGAAGTGCTCGGGGTCGCGGTTGGCGGCGGGGATGGAGACCATGACCGACTGACCTGCCCTGACGAGCTGCCCGCCGAGCTCGACGTCCTCGAGCGCGGCCCTGACGGTGCCGGGAATGATGCTCAGGTAGCGCAGGAGCTCCTCGACGGCCTTGTCGGTGAGGCCCGTGTCCGCGCGGAGCGCGGCGAGCTGCTCCGGATGGCCCAAGAGGGCGTAGGCGCCGAGGGAGAGCATGTTCGCGGTGGTCTCGAAGCCCGCGCCCATCAGGACACCGCCGATGTTGGTCAGTTCCTCGTCGGTCAGGTCGGTGCCGGTGACCAGGCCGCTGAGCAGGTCGTCGGCGGGCTCGGCGCGCTTGGCGAGCACCAGGTCGAGCATGAACGCCTGGAGCGTGCCGAAGGCGGCGATCTTCTCGTCCGTGGAGACCTCCAGGCTCATCAGCTTGGACATGTCGCTCTGGAATCCGGCGCGTTCGGTGGTGGGCACGCCGAGCAGCTCGCAGATGACCAAGCTGGGGATGGGCAGCGCGAACGCCTCCATGAGGTCGACGGGCGGCCCCTGCCGTTCCATCGCGTCCAGGTGTTCGGCGGTGATCTCATGGATCCTCCCGGTCAGCCGGCGCATCCTGCGGACGGTGAACTGGCCGGTGAGCAGGCGCCGGTAGCGGGTGTGCTCGGGCGGGTCCATCGAGGTGAAGATCCCCGGCGGCGCCGGCCGGGGGGCGCCCGTGCGCGCCCCGCTCAGGGGACTGTGGGTGAGGTCGGCCCTGTGGCTGAAGCGGGGGTCGGCGAGGACGGCGCGCACCAGGGCATGGCTGGTGACGAGCCAGCCGATGTGGCCGTCGGGGTACGCCATGGGGCTGATCGGATGGTCCCTGCGCAGCCGCGCGAGATCCTCCGGGGGGTCGAAGGGACAGCCCGCCTTACGGGCGGCCGGGAGCGGCGCGGGAGCCGTGGACTCGGACATCGTGCTCCTTCTTGAGATGCTCGGTGGGGAAGACGAGCGTTTCCATGTCGGAGGCGAAGGCGGCGACCAGGACCACCTGCCGCCTGTCGCCCTTGGAGCAGGCGCGCCCCTTCTCGCCGGGGGGGGGGCGAGGTCGGAGCGCTCCAGCAGGTCGGCGCGTATCAGGCCCGGCCTGTCTCGGACGGCTCGGGCCGGAGCCTGTCGAGAGCGGCTCTGGCCTCGGCGGCGTCCTCGGTGCTGAGCATGGGATGCGAGTAGACGTCGATGAGGGTCCTGGCGAGCAGCAGGTCTCCCTCGGGGCTGAACAGATCGACGCCCATGCCCCTGGACACATGCTTGTGCAGGATCACGACGGCCAGCGCCATCGCGGTTCTCACCGTCGCCCTGGCCTTCCTGTCGACGTCGGGGACGTCGGGACGCCTCTCGTCGGCGTCCGCGAGCCACTCCTCGGTGAGCTCGACCATCTGGTCGAACACGGCCTCGGCCGATCCCTCCGCCAGCGCGCGGGCCAGGTATCCCTGGTAGGGGGCCATCACGGTGTTGGCGGTGGCGACGGGGTTCGCCTTGTCGAGCGCGTGGCCCGACCGGACCTCGTCGTTGAGCCTGCGGATCACCTTGGTCAGGTGCGCGTCGCACGCCTCCCGCAGCGCCTGCTTGGAGCCGAAGTGGTGGCGCACCAGCCCTGACGACACGCCGGCGGTCTCGGCGATACCCCTGATCGTGGCCCGTTCGAACCCCTGCTCGGCGAAGTGCCGCATCGCGGCGTCCCTGATGCGGGCGCGCGCGGTGAGGTCCTCGGGGTCGGGTCCGGTCGTGGTCACGCTCATCCATCCCTATCCACAGGTATAGCTGACTACTCGTTCATGTAGGAGGCTATACGCATGTGTAGTCGCTGTCCAGTGCGGTGCATGGAGAGGGCGGTGCATGGAGAGGGCGGTGCATGGAGAGGGCGGTGCATGGAGAGGGCGGCGCTGGTTCCAGACGAGGGTCCGGTGAAGGCGGCCAGGGGGCGAGCCGGGCGAGCCGTTGTTCGTCGACGGCGGGTGGCAGAGCGTTGTTTATCGCCGCTGAGCCGGGTAGAGCGACAGTCCGACCATCGCCGAACAGAGGGAGCCGGCACATGACGAGCCGGAACGTGTGGACCTGCCCCGCCGGTGCGCCTGCGGGAACCGCCAGGCCGGACCTGCGGGGAGCGGACGGCTGGGAGTAGACCCGGACGGCGTCCGGGCCCGCTCCCCGCGCTGACCGATCCGCGGGCCGCCCCTGGGAGGCGGCCCGCCGGCCACCTCGGAAGGCGGCCGTGACCCTTTCAAGGAGGCCCGTGGCCCTGTGTCACAGGAAGCCTGTGGTCTGTCACGTGGCACCACAGGAGGCCCGTGGTCCTGTCAAGGAGGCCTGTGGCCCTGTCACGTCACCATGGCCCGTGGTCCTGTCAGGAGGCGAGGAGACGGTCCAGGACGCGCATGCCGAACTCCAGCCCCTCGACGGGGACCCGCTCGTCCACGCCGTGGAACATGCCGTAGTAGTCCAGCTCCGGGCTGAGCATCAGCGGTGCGAAGCCGTAGCCCTTGATGCCGATGTCGGCGAAGGACTTCGCGTCCGTGCCGCCCGACATCACGTACGGCACCGGCCGCGCGGCCGGGTCCTCGGCGACGAGCGCGTCGCAGAGCTGGCCGAAGAACGGCGCGTCCAGCGGCGCCGAGGGGGCGTCCTCGATGTTGACGAACTCGCGGGTGACCTTGGGGCCGAGCAGGCGGTCGATCGTCTCCAGGAACTCCTCCCGGTAACCGGGCAGGAAGCGGCCGTCCACGTGCGCGGTCGCGGTGCCGGGGACCACGTTGACCTTGTAGCCCGCCTCCAGCATCGTCGGGTTGGCCGAGTTGCGGATCTGCGCCTTGAACAGGGCGCCCGCCTGGCCGAGCCGCTCGGCCTCCTCCTCCAGGCGGTCGTAGTCGATTTTCTCGCCGAGGATGTCCGCCAGGCCGGCGATCAGCGCCGCCACCCCGGGCGTCAGCCGTACCGGCCACTGGTAGGAGGCGATCCTCGACAGGGCGTGGCAGAGCTCGGCCACCGCGTTGTCCTTCGGCGGCCGGGAGCCGTGGCCCGCGACGCCGTGGGCGGTGAGCTTCATCCAGGCGGTGCCGCGCTCGCCCACCGCGACGGGGTAGATGCGCGCGTCCGGGGCCTGGACGCTGTAGCCGCCGGACTCGCTGATCGCCTCGGTGCAGCCGTCGAACAGCTCCCGGTGCCGCGTCGCCGCGTACCGCGAGCCGTACTCGCCGGTGGCCTCCTCGTCGGCGAGGAAGGCCAGCACGATGTCGCGCTTGGGCCGCACGCCGCGCCGGGCCCAGTCGCGGACCAGGGCGAGCGTCATCGACAGCGTGCCCTTCATGTCCACCGCGCCCCGGCCCCAGACGCAGCCGTCGGCGACCTCGCCGGAGAACGGGTGCACCTGCCAGTCGGCGGGCTCGGCCGGGACCACGTCCAGGTGGCCGTGGATGAGCAGGGCCTCGGGGGAGTCGCCCGGGATCCTGGCGACCACGCTGGTGCGGTTCCTGGCCGACTCGAAGACCGTCGGCTCGATTCCCGCGTCGGACAGCAGTCCGGCGACGTGCTCGGCTGCCGGGCGCTCGCCGGAGCCGGGGTTGGTGGTGTCGAACCTGATCAGGTCCGAGCAGATCTGCGCGACCTCGTTCATCGAAAAAGCTCCCCCGAAAACATGTGGATCATTGGTGCATACCCCGCAGGGTCAGAGGCGGCACCTCGGGCGTCGGGAAACCGAAGATCAGGCCGTAGAAGGCCAGTTCGGCCTCCATCGCGGCGATGATGGTCTCCTCCCGGCGCCAGCCGTGCTGCTCGCCGGGGAAGGTCAGGTAGGCCCACGGGGTGCCCTCGCGCTCCAGCGCGGCGGCGAACCGCTCCGCCTGGACCGGGTCGACGATCGCGTCCTCCAGGCCGTGCATGAGCAGCGCGGGACCCGACGCGTTCGCGGCGTGCAGGGTGGGGGAACGGTCCAGGTAGCGCTGCCGGGTCTCGGGGAGCGGGCCGATCAGCCCGTCGAGGTAGCGCGACTCGAAGTCGTGGGTCTCGGCCGCCCAGCCCTCCGGGTCGGTGATGGCGTAGTGGGCCACCGCGCCGCGGAACACCTTGCTGTGCACCAGCGCGGCCACCGACGTCCAGCCGCCCGCGCTGCCGCCCCGGATCGCAACCTTCGACGGGTGCGCCCGCCCGGCGGCGATCAGGCCGTGCGCCACCGTCTCGCAGTCGCGCACGTCCACCACGCCCCACTGGTGGCGCAGCCGCTCCCGGTAGGCGCGGCCGTAGCCGGTGGAACCGCCGTAGTTCACGTCGGCCACGCCGATGCCCCGGCTGGTGAAGTAGGCGATCTCCACGTCGAGGACCATCGTGCTGGCGCTGGTCGGCCCGCCGTGCACGAAGATCACATAGGGGGCGGGGCCGGTGACGCCGCGCGGCGGGTACAGGTGCGCGTGCACGCCGTCGAAGGTCACCGCCTCGGGGTCGGGCAGCACGTCGCGGTCGGGCAGCTCCTTCTCCGGGGACAGCACGGCGTGCGCGCCGGTGCGCAGGTCCACCGTGACGACCTCGAACGGCGTGTACGGCGAGGCCGCCACGCCTGCCACCAGGTCCCCGCCGGTGGAGACCGTCGGGTTCCAGTAGGTGGGCGGGGCGTCGAGATCGGTCATCTCGCCGGTGGCCGGGTCCAGCACGCCGAGGCGGCGGCGGTCCGGGGTGCCGTGCACGAGGACGATCCTGTCGCCGGCGAGCGAGAACCAGGTGTTGCCGAGCCGCCATACGGCGTCGCCGCAGTCCTCCTGGAGCGGTGCCAGGTTGCGGGCGGGGGAGCCGTCGAGGGGGACCAGATGCAGGTTCCACCAGCCGTCCGGGTCGGTGAGGGCGTAGAGCGCGCCGTCGTCGCGCCACTCGGCCTGGATCACCGACTCCTCCGGGCCGCCGGCGACGACCCGGTACGGCCCGGCCGAGCCGAGCGCGTCCAGGGGCGCCACGCACAGCTCGGTGCCGTCCCAGGGCATGGCGGGGTGGTCCCAGCCGATCCAGGCGATGTGCGTGCCGTCGGGGGAGAGGCGGGGGTTGGTCAGGAAGTGCTGCGCGCGGACGATGAGCCGCACCGGCCCGCCGTCCAGCGGCACCGCCACCAGCTCCCGGCAGGGCAGGGACCGGGGAGCGGGCTCGGCGCCGGTCCCGGGCGCGGTGGTCTCCGGGGCGGGATGGGTCTCGCGGACCGCCCAGACCTCCCGCAGCCCCGGCGGCAGGTACAGGTCGCCGTAGCGGGCCCCGTCGTCGGGGGTGAGGGGGACCGGCTGCCCGCCGTCGCCGCCACTGTCGCCGTCGCCGGCGCGGGCCGGTCCGCCGGCCGCCTCGCCGGAGCCGGGGGCCGGCTGCCCGCCGTACAGGTAGATGCGCTGGTCGGCCCAGTTGGTGAACACGACCCCGCCGTCCGGCAGGGGCCGCCAGGAGCGCCCGCCGTACTCGATGAGGCGGTTGCGGGAGTTCCAGCCCTGCGGGATCGCGTCACGGGGCACGCCGTCCGGCCCGCGCCGGACCACGCACCTGCGCCCGCCCTCATGCGGACGAGGCTCGTCCCACCACACCTCCTCCCCGAGGATCTCCACCCAGAGCGGACGGTCGTCCACCCTGGCCACGTCGACGGGGCGGATGGGAGAGTCGTTCAGCATTGATCACCAATTGCCGTCGGAGGGGGGCAGGGGAAGGCCGGGCGGGTGGACGACGTGCACGATCCCCCCGCTGCCGGAACTGCGGAGCCAGACGTTCTCGAACGCGGCCCTCGGGTAGATCCGGCGCACCGTGTCGTCGCCCGGTGCGGCGGGGTCGTTGGCGATGACGTCACCGCTCGGGGTGAAGCCGACGACGACCATGATGTGGCCGCCGGTGGAGTACCCCGAGCCGGGCAGCTCGTGGTCCCGGAACGACTGCGAGGTGATCACCGGGATGCCGGCGTGGACCAGGCGCTCCAGCTCGGTGAGCGAGCGCAGCCGGGTGACGAATCCCTCCAGGCCGTACCGGCCGGCGTAGGCGACGCCGAACGGCCAGTTCCCGGTGCCCTGGTAGCTGTGGTCGTACATGTCGCGGGCGGCGTGGTCCACGGCCGGGCAGGGGTCGTCCGCCGAGACCCAGGACAGGTCGTCCCGGCGGGGGCCGCGCTCCCAGTAGGCGAGCACCATGCTCATCGAGGCGGGGCTGCACCAGTTCTCCCCGCCGCCGTCCCATTCGGGGAAGTGCCCCGTGTGGACCTTCTGCGACCGGCGCGGCACGTCCAGCTCCACGCCCCCGGCCTCCCCGGGCGGGCTCACCGGCACCGTCGCCCGCGCGGGCACCGCCGAGGCCATCACCCCGGCCCGGTGGACCTCCGCGCCCGAGCCGTACAGGGTGAACCTCAGCCGGTAGGCGACGACCGGCCTGGTGGCCACGTAGGTGTCCACCGCGACGTCACCGTCCTCGTCGCCCTGGCCGGGCAGGGAGGTCCGGTGGATGTCGCCGTCGCCCTCGGCCCAGCGGCCCATCACGTACCACTTGGTGAGGTCGCCTTCGACGGTGCGGGCCTGCAGCCCGACCTCCAGCCAGGTCCCCGGCGGGGTGCTCGCCGCCCATGACGGCACCAGCTCGGTCGCGGGGAAGCCGATGGCTCTCTCCTCGCCGGTCCAGCGGGTGTACTCCCAGGTCCTGGTGGCGCCGCCGAACGGGTCGCGGTAGTCGGCCAGCCCGCTCTCGTGCGGGGCCACATCCGTCCACCGGTGGAGGACGACGCGGCTCAGATCGGCAGGCAGCAGGGTGACCACCTGGTTGATTGTGGTTTCACCCCGGACGCGGCGCATCGGAAGGTTTACGTATCCGAAACAGGTGACCCGCCGGGCCAGGGGGGAGACACGCGGAGCTGCGCGGCCGCCCTTCACCCCGTACGGCGGCGCGCTCCGGGCGGGGGACTCAGGGGGCGCATCCCGGCGATCCGGCCGCGGGTCGTGAGGACCGGCGCGCTCCGGGCGGGCGGAGCCCGTCGAACACGAGGGCGAGGGTGCGGTGCCGGAGATCACGGTCCCAGCGGGCGTGCAGCGCGCCCTGGGAGAAGCCGGTGATCAGGGCGATCACCTCGTCGGCGCGGGCGTCCTCGCGGACGGCGCCGGCCTGCTGGGAGCGGGCCAGAAGCCCCTCCAGCCCGTCGCGCAGGAGCAGCAGCGAGTCGGCGACCTGGAGGACGACGCCGGTATCGGCCAGGAGACCGACGACGGTCTTCTTCTGGGCCGCCTGCTCGACCACGCGGGTCATGAAGCCGAACAGGGACGTGGCGGGGTCGCCGTCGGTGGTGAGCGCCTGCACCTCCCGCGTGAGGTCGGACAGGAGGTCTCTCATCAGGGCCTGCTGCAGGGCCTGCTTGGTCGGGAAGTGCTTGAAGACCGTGCCGATCGCCAGCTCAGCCCTGGCCGCGACCTCGTCGGTCGACGCCGACGGCCCCTTCTCGGCGAAGACCGCCTCGGCCGCGGCCAGGATGCGCGCCCGGTTGCGCTGGGCGTCGGCGCGCGGCCTCCTGGCGCCCTGGGAGCTCGGTCTCGCGGTGCCGGGGACGCCCGGCCCGCCGGGAGACGGATTCGGAAGAGTCATCTGATCGGCGTTCCTTCGGGCGTTGGCGGAGTGAGCCCCGGCTCAGCCGTCGCGGGAGGGCGGGATCGCGCGGGCCGGAGGGGCCTTCCCGATCCCGCCGGAGAGCCCCGTGACGCTGGCCGGGCTACGCGCGTGCCGTCGGCTCCGTGGACGGCAGTGGAGGATCGCAGCCCTGCTACACCGAGAATTCCAGACGTCACGGCGGGTCGTCTTCTTCCAAAAAGGGGTTTCCCGGAGCGACCGGCGGCCGTGGCCGGACGCCTTCCGGACGCCGTGACAGGCCGCGGTGACAGCGGGTGCCCCGATCCCGGATCAGACGGCTCCGGGCCCGCCGGCATGTCCGGCTGTGAAACCGTTCACAGGCTGCGAAGCCCTACGGAAACGTCGCATCACGGCGTTGATTATCTGTGCCGACGGTGACGACGACCTGCCGCTCCGCACGTCCTGCCCCGCACAAAGAGGAGTCGAATCACCCGGCCTCGATCTCTTCTTTCAGTTCCGCTACGGCGCTGTCGATCTGGAAGAATTGATCCTGATCCAGGTCGCCTCGGATGAGGACCGAGGCGACGACCTCTTTGGTGAAATTATCGAAGATGCCTCGGCTGACTTCGCCGATCGCATTCATTTCGATTCTCATCGAGGTGGATTCGCCGGGCTTCAGGACCGTGGCGGGCATGGGGTGCCAGCCGTCTCCGGCGGTAGGAGTCGCGTTCTTCGTGCCCTGAACTCTGATCCTCGGCCGGTTGAAGATGATGACGGGGAGCCCGTCGCCTTCAGGTGCGATGTTCGACCCGGTCACTTCGAGCGCGAATTTTTCGCCCACGTTGATCTCGTTGCCCTCCTTTTCTGTGATTTTTGAAGTGATTTTCAAATATCTGCTCAGGTCTTTCCACAGGGCAATCTCCGCCATTTCCAGCACACCCCTTCCCCTGTAAGGTCAATCCGGCCCCCAGAATGGGGCCAATCCTCTCGTCCCCCCTCATGGTTGCATTTAATCTGCTGCCGTCGGTATTTGGCAGTTCATTGACATCGCCTTGAAGTGGAAGAAGGGCGCGGCGGCGGATTCGGTCATCGCCGTGATGGAGCCGTCATGCGGCGGGGTGCGGGCAACGGTCGGCGACCTCCTGGCGGCCCCTTCCCCCGCCGCGCCACCCGCCTCGGTAAGGCGGTGTTCTTCGAGCTGCTCGCCCGGCCGCAGGGCGGAGTGGCGTTTCTTTACGTGTGATTCCGCTCACACTCGCAGGCCTCCGCCGGCCCGGCGACCCGCGCGAAAACTCCGTGCACGCCACACATGCCGCCACCGGAGGCTCTCCGGGCCCGCGCCGTACGCCCGGCCGTCGTGATCCGAATGTCACATCGAGCTTCTTGAAGCTCAGACGCACCTCATGCAAGGTTGCACCTCAGACGTTTAAGGTCCAACCTTTCGGAGGTGCTCCCCATGCAGCCCCCCAATCCCCGCTACCAGGGATACCGGTCGTTCGACTATCTGGAGCCACACGCCGACTTCAAGGTCTTCGACCTCGCCCCCGAAATCGACCGTGTTCCGGCGTACGACCTGGGCCTGTCGGCCGAGCAGTCCGCGCGGGTCAGCCGCCTCCTGACCGAGCACATGGCCATCTCGCTGCACGAGCACCCCAAGGTCCTGACCGCGGACGTCACGCTGCTGCGCGACTACAACCGGACCGGACGCAACGTGCTCGGGTACGAGGGCCTGGCGCGTTCGGGCATGACCGCGCTCTTCGACAACTTCATGAACGGCACCAACTGCGTCACCAGCGAGCACGGCTGGAAGTGGGACGACGTCATCTACGACCTCGGCCTGCGCTTCGCCGACATCGCCAAGCAGGACTTCGTCGTCCTGGCCCGCACGGTCGAGGAGATCGAGAAGGCCAAGGCGGGCGGGCAGCTCGCGCTGGTGGCCGGGCTGGAGGCGGCGACGATGATCGAGAATGAGCTCGATCGTCTGGACATCCTGTACGGCTTCGGGGTCCGTCAGATCGGTGTCGCGTATTCGCAGGCCAACCAGTTGGGTTCGGGGTTGGCCGAGCGGGCCGATGCCGGTCTGACCAATTTCGGCCGTCGTGCGGTGGAGCGGATGAACCGGCTCGGTATGGCGATCGACATCTCGCACTCGGGTGACCGTACGTGTCTGGAGGTCATCGAGCATTCGGCGGTGCCGGTCTTCATCACGCATGCCGGTGCTCGTGCGGTGTGGCCGACCAACCGGATGAAGCCCGATGAGGTGATCAGGGCGTGTGCCGAGCGTGGTGGTGTGATCGGTCTGGAGGCGGCTCCGCACACCACGCTGTCGGAGGAGCATCGCGAGCACTCGCTGGAGTCGGTGATGGATCACTTCACCTACTGCGTGGACCTGGTGGGCATCGACCACGTCGCCTTCGGCCCCGACACCAACTTCGGTGACCACGTGGGGCTGCACGACTCCTTCACCGGTCACCTCTCGATCGGCCAGGCCCACGGACACGTCGAGCACCCGCGCGTGCCGTATGTGGCCGGTATGGAGAACCCGGCGGAGAACTTCACCAACATCGTCGGCTGGCTCGTCAAGCACGGCTACGGCGACGACGACATCAGCAAGGTCATCGGCGGGAACATCCTGCGCGTACTCAAGGAAGTCTGGTGAACATGCGTACCCTCGGACGCTGGTCCGGCGCCGTCACGGCCGTCGTGACCGCGCTGACGCTCACGTCGTGCGGCCTCAACGAGGGCCAGGACGCCTCGAAGCCGGCCGGTGGCGACAGCTCCACCACGCTGCGCATCGGCACCACCACCGACGTCGCGAACTTCAACCCGCTGCAGTCGCTGAGCAAGACCGACAACTGGATTCTCAACGCGATGTACCCACACCTGCTGCGGATCGACGGGGACGCCAAGAAGGTCCCCGAGCTCGCCAGCAAGTACACCCACGAAGACGGTGGCAAGTCGGTCGTCTTCACCCTGCGCGACGATTTCGTGTGGAGTGACGGCACCCCGGTGACGTCGGCCGACGTGAAGTACTCGGCCGAGACGATCATGAAGAACAAGCTCGGGAACGTGGCCGCGAAGCTCACCTGGGTCGAGGGCATCGAGGCGCCCGACGCCACCACGGTGGTCTTCAAGCTCAGCCAGCCCTACGCGCCGTTCGCCGAAGGCGTGGGCTTCTGGATGTCCATCGTCCCCAAGCACATCTTCGAGAAGGCCGGCGACATCACCAAGTTCGCCAACAACTCCGATTGGGTCGGCGCGGGCGCCTACATCCTGAAGAGCGCCACGCCCGGTCAGCGCTACGTGATGACGCGCAACGACAAGTACCCCTACGCGCCCGCGGGCGGCGCGGCCGTCGACACCGTCGAGTACCGGCTGTACCCGGACGTCAACACCATGCAGCTCGCGTTGCGCAACGGCGACATCGACCTGATGGGCACGCCGGTGCCCGCCTCGGCCATCGCCTCGTTCAGCGGCGACGAGAAGATCAAGCTGCAGGAGGTCGGCTCGCTGGGCTTCGCCCACATCACCTACAACGTCACCAACGAGCACCTGGCCCGGCCGAAGGTCCGGCAGGCGCTGTCGATGGTCGTCGACACCAAGTCGATCATCTCTACGGTGCTGCAGGGTGAGGGCTCACCGATGACCGGCCCGATCTCACCGATCTTCGCGGAGTACGACAACACCGAGCTCCAGCCGTACCCGTTCGACCCGGCCGCCGCGCGCAAGCTGCTCGAAGAGGACGGATACGCGGACAAGAACGGCGACGGGAAGCTCGACGGCCTGTCCTTCGAGATGGTCTGCGACCAGAGCAACCCGAACCTGACCCGGGTCGCCCAGGTGGTGCGGGAGGACGCCGCCAAGGCCGGCGTCGAACTCGTCGCGTCGTGTGTCGAGCGGAACACGTTCCTCAGCAGGACCAAGAGCGGCGACTACGACCTCGACGTCTCGCAGTGGGCCGTCTTCGACAACCCGATGGACCAGCTCCGCAGCACCTACCTGTCGAGCAACCCGGGCGGCATCAACTACAACCTGGTCAAGGACCCGAAGCTCGACAAGCTCATCGACGAGGCCGCCGTCACGACCGACCACGACAAGTTCGCGGGGAAGATCAAGGACCTTGACGCCTACGTGCACGAGCAGGCGCTGCTGACGCCGCTCTACGTCGAGAAGATCCAGTTCGCCTACAACGCCGGCAAGTTCACCGGCTTCCAGCCCTCGCCCAGCGATCTGCTCGGCATGGTGACCGGCTACTCGCTGTCGCAGGTCCGACCCGTCGGCTGAGGCGAGGAAAGGAGAGGAGGCGGGGTCACCCCATGGCTGAATTCATCGCCAGAAGGGCGATGCGCGCGATCCTGACCATCTGGATCGCGGTCACCGTAACGTTTTTCCTGCTCCGGCTGCTGCCGGGTGATCCCACCCTCCTGGTCGTCGAGGGGGACATGACCCCCGAGATGCAGCAGGCGCTGCGGGAGCAGTACGGGCTGGACAAGCCCATGCTCACGCAGTACTGGCTGTATCTGACCGAGTTGGTGCAGGGGAACCTCGGCACGTCGTTCAGGCAGCTCCAGCCGGTCACCGACATCATCGTGTCGCGGTTGCCGTGGACGGCGCTCCTGGCCGGCTCGGCGTTCGTGCTGACCATCGTGCTCGGCATCCCGCTCGGGGTGTACGCGGCCGCCCATCGCGGCAAGCGCGTCGACCGGGTCGTCCAGATGTTCGGGATCACCGGGCACGCGCTGTTCGTCCCGAGCATCGGGATCCTGCTGCTCGTGGTCGCGGGCTCGTGGCTCGGCTGGTTCCCGATCGGTGGCGCGATCGACCCCGACACCCGGGGCGCCGCCGCGTACGTCAGCCTGCTCCACCATCTCGCGCTGCCCCTGCTGAGCCTCGTGGTCGTGCAGCTCGGGCCGTACGCGCTCACGCTGCGCACCAACATGCTCGAGGTCCTCGGCGAGGACTACATCAAAAGCGCCCGCGGCCGTGGCCTGTCGCCGCAGCGAACCCTGTGGCGGCACGCGTTGCGCAACGCGTTCCTCCCGGCGCTGACGCTGATGGGTCTTCAGCTCGGCACCCTGGTCGGCGGGGCGGTGCTCACCGAGACCGTGTTCGCCTACCCCGGCGTCGGACGGCTGATCTACGAGGCCGTCGGCCAACTCGACTATCCGCTGCTGCAGGGAGCGTTCATCATGCTCGCGATCACCGTGGTCGTCGCGAACCTGATCACCGACGTGATCAGCATGCTGCTCAACCCGAGGATCCGCGCATGAGCGCCATGATGCCTCCCGACGCGGGGCCCGCCGGCGCCGTCGCGGTGGACGAGCCGGCGGCGAGCACCCCGCCGTCGGCGATGAAGAGCCTCCGGCGATTCCTGGCCAAGCCCAGCGGCGCGCTGTCGATCTCGATGCTGCTGGTGTTCCTGGTGACCGGCCTGTTCGGCCCGCTCCTCGTGGACCGGCCAGGCGGGCTCGGTTCCGAGATCCTGCGGTCGCCGTCGGTCGCGCACTGGTTCGGCACCGACGATCTCGGCCAGGACGTGTTCGCCCAGGTGGTGTGGGGGACCCGGGTCAGCCTGACAGTGGCGGTCGCGGCGTCGGCGATCGCGATCGTCATCGGTACGGCCCTCGGCCTGCTCGGCGCCTACTCCAGGCGGGCCGACGCCTGGGTCACCACGGTGACCGACCTGATGCTGTCGCTCCCCCTGCTGCCGCTCATGATCATGGTGACCGCGCTGGTCGGCCCGAGCGTCACGACGCTGACGTTCGTCATCGGGCTGTTCTCCTGGCCCGAGGTGACGCGGCTGATCCGGTCGAACGGCCTGGTCGTGGTCTCCATGCCGTACATCGACGGCGCCCGCGCGCTCGGCGCGACGGGCTGGCGGATCGTCACCCGTGAGGTGCTGCCCGCCGTGGTGCCGCTGATCGTGGTGAGCGTGCTGCTCACCGCGGCCAGAGCGGTGATCTCCGAAGCGGGGCTGAGCTTCCTGGGGCTCGGCGACCCCGACTCCTGGTCGTGGGGACGGATCATCCTCAACGCCCAGCGCAGTGGCGTGATCTCCACCGCGTGGTGGCAGACGCTGTTCCCGTCACTGGCGATCCTGCTGCTCGTGCTCTCGGCGACGGTCGCCGGCGTGCGATTCAACGACTCACGCGACCCTCGGCTGAAGGACCGGTGACCTATGCGCCTTTCTTCCGACTACTACGCGGACGTCCATTCCTCCCTCAGGGACGCCCTGGACCAGGACGGTCTGGACGGATTCCTGGCCACGTCGCCGAGTGACGTCGCCTACCTCGCCGGGTTCTTCTACGCCGTCACCGAACGACCGGTCTATCTCTGGTTCCCCCGTGACGGCCGGCCCCTGTGCGTGGTGCCGAAGCTCGATGAGGAGTACGCGGCGCTGCAGCGCATCGAGGCCGACGTCGTCACCTACGCCGAGTTTCCCGGCGTCGATCCGGCCGAGGCCGTACTCGCGCGTGAGATCGGGCGTACGGGCCGGCCCGCGGCCCGGATCGGCATCTCGGGCGGGCTCAGCCTCGCCGGCCACCGGGCGCTGACCGAGGCGTTGGGCACAGCCGGACTCCGTACCAGTCCGGTGGTGTCGAACCTGCGGCTCATCAAGCATCCGGAGGAGCTCGCCTGGCACCGCCAGGCGGCCGGGATCTGTGACGAGATGCTCGCGGCGGGCCGGGCCCTCATCGAGGACGCGCTGCGCGCGGGGCGCCCGCTGCCGAGCGAGGGCGATCTCGCGCGGCACGTCATCGGGTACGGCTCCGACGCGATGTACCAGCGCTACGACCATGTCATCTACACGACGAAGCTGGCCGGCGGCCTGGTGTACGCCGGCCCGAACTCCGCGAACCCGCACGGACTGCCCAGCAGGCGCAGGCTGGAGATCGGCGACACCGTCATCCTCTCCCTGGGCGCCGCCGTCGGCAGCCGCTTCGTCGAGAGCGAGCGGACCTTCGTCATCGGCGAACCCAGCGCCGACCAGCGGCGCTACTTCGCCGTCGCGGCGGAGGCCCAGGAGGTCGGCACGGCGGGCCTGCGCGCCGGCCGTACCTGCGCGGAGGTCAACCGCGAGTGTCTCGACGTCATCAGAGGACACGGGCTCGGCGAGCACATCCGGCACCGCCAAGGGCACGGCATCGGCGTCCAGCAGCACGAGCCGCCATGGGTGGAGGACGGCGACGACACGGTGCTCCGGGCCGGAATGCTGCTCTCCAGCGAGCCGGGCGTGTACGTGCCGGGCCACGGCGGCTACCGCATCTCCGACACCGTGCTGGTCACCGACGCGGGACCTGAACGGTTGACCAGCTATCCGCGCGGCCTCGAAGAGAACGTGATCGCGCCATGACGACGAGCCGGAAACAGACCGAGGAGGACACGGTGTTCGTGGAGATCAACGGCAACCCCCTGGCCGTGGAGGTCATGGGGCCCGAGAACGCGCCGGCGATGATCGTGCACCACGGCGCTCCCGGGCTGGGCAGCCGCGCCGAGCCGCGCCGGTCGTTCGGGCCGTTCTCCGACCGGCTCCGCGTCGTCGTCTTCGACGCCCGCGGGTCCGGTGAGTCCGGTGACACGGGGCCCTTCAGCCACGCCCAGTGGGTCGCCGACGTCGAGGCGATCCGCCGGCACTTCGATCTCGGCCGGATCGTCATGGCGGGCGGGTCCTACGGCGGCTTCATCGCGATGGAGTACGCCCTGGCCCACCCGGAGAACGTCGCCGCGCTCGTCCTGCGGGACACCGCGGCCAACACCGACTACGACCACCTCGCGGTCGAGCGGGCCCGGACGACGGACCGGGTGCGGATCCCCGAATGGGTCATCGAGCGCATCGGCACCGGCCGGTTCACCGGCAACGAGGAGTTCAGGGAGTACTGGCGGGCCATCCTGCCCCTCTACGACCACGACTACGATCCCGAGGCGGTCGAGCGGCGGGTCGCGCAGACGTCCTACCACTACAAGACCCACAACGAGGCGTTCGGCGTCAACATGCCGGCCTACGACCTCACCCCGCGGCTGCACGAGATCACCTGCCCGACGCTCGTGACCGTGGGACGGCACGACTGGCGCACGCCGGTGCAGGCCTCCCAGGCGATCGCCGACCTGGTCCCCGGCGGGGAGCTGGTGGTGTTCGAGAAGTCCGGTCACTCGCCCCAGCTGGAGGAGCCGGAGCTCTTCCAGCAGGTGGTGCGCGACTTCCTGACCAGGGCGGGCGTGCTCGACCCTCGGGCAGGCAGGCCGTGAACGCGCCCGTCCTGCGGGTGGACGACCTCAGCGTGGAGTTCGCCACCCGCGAGGGGGCGGTCCGCGCGGTACGCAACGTCGGTCTTGAGGTCTTCGCCGGCCGTACGCTCGCGCTCCTCGGCGAATCGGGGTCGGGCAAGTCGGTGACGGCCCAGGCGGTCATGGGTCTGCTGGACACGCCGCCGGCGCGCATCACCTCCGGAAGCATCATGTTCGAGGGCACCGACCTGGTGACCGCGGCCGAGCGGGTCCGCCGGCAGGTCAACGGCGAGGGCGTCGCCATGGTCTTCCAGGACGCGCTGTCCGCGCTCAACCCCGTCTACACGGTGGGCCATCAGATCAGTGAGCTGCTGCGGGTCCGGCGGAAGATGTCCCGTTCCGCCGCGCGAGCCCGGGCCGTCGAGCTGATGGAACGGGTGCGGATCCCCGCCGCGGCACGCCGCGTCGACGACTATCCGCACCAGTTCTCGGGCGGCATGCGCCAGCGGATCATGATCGCCCTGGCGGTCGCGCTCAACCCGCGCGTGCTCATCGCGGACGAGCCCACCACAGCCCTGGACGTCACGGTGCAGGCGCAGATCATGGAGCTGCTGACCGAGCTCCAGCGCGAGAACGGGATGGGGATGGTGCTCATCACCCATGATCTCGGAGTGGTCGCCGAGGTGGCCGACGACGTGACCGTGATGTACGCGGGCCGGATCGTCGAACGCGGTTCCGTGGAGGAGCTCTTCGAGCACGCGGCCCACCCGTACACCCGGGGGCTGCTGCGCTCGATGCCGCGGACGGACCGAGAGGACGACGAGCTGTGGGCCATCCCCGGCGCGCCGCCGAGCCCGGTGCTGACGCCGAAGGGGTGTGCGTTCCATCCGCGCTGCGACATCGCGATCGACCTGTGCCGGTCCGAGCAGCCCGGCCTTGAGGTGATCGCGGCAGGCCGCACCAGCGCCTGCCATCTGCGCGCGGAGGTGTTCGATGGGCGAGCGTGAGGTCGTGCTCGAGGTTGATTCCCTGGTCAGGCACTTCCCGGTGGGGGGCGGGCTGTTGAGCCGGCGCCGCAGTGCCGTACAGGCCGTCGACGGCGTGTCGTTCACCCTCGGGCGTGGCGAGACCCTCGGCGTCGTCGGCGAGTCGGGATGCGGCAAGTCGACGCTGGCCCGCACGATCGTCGGCCTGGACAGCCCGACGTCGGGGCACGTGCGCTACCGCGGCGTGGACGTCCACGCCGCGTCGGGCCGCGAGCTGCGGGCGATGCGGCGCAGCGTCCAGATCGTGTTGCAGGACCCCTACACGTCGCTGAACCCCAGGAAGACCGTCCGCGACCTGCTCACGCAACCGTTCGAGATCCACCCGGACGTGCTGCCCCGGGACCGGCGGCTGAGCCGTGTGAAGGAACTCCTCGACGTGGTCGGGCTCAACCCGGACCACCTCGACAGGTACCCGTTCCAGTTCTCCGGCGGGCAGCGCCAGCGCATCGGGATCGCCCGCGCGCTCGCCCTGGAGCCGGAGGTCGTGGTCTGTGACGAGCCGGTCTCCGCGCTGGACGTCTCCGTGCAGGCGCAGGTCGTCAACCTGCTGCGGCGGCTGCAGCGGGAACTGGGCCTGTCCTACGTGTTCATCGCGCACGACCTGTCGGTGGTGCGGCACATCTCCGATCGGGTGGCGGTGATGTACCTGGGCAAGGTCGTGGAACTCGGCGATCGCCGGGAGGTGTACGAGCGTCCCCAGCACCCGTACACCCGGGCGCTGCTCGAAGCGGTGCCCGTTCCCGAGCCGCGGGGCCGGGCCTCGCGCACCCGGACCCTGCTGGCCGGCGACCCGCCGAGCCCGGTCGACCCCCCGTCGGGGTGCCGGTTCCGCACGCGCTGCCCGAAGGCTCAGAGCGTGTGCGCCGAGACCGAGCCCGTGCTGCGGATCGGGTCCACGCCGGCCGCCGAGGCTGCCTGTCACTTCCCCGAGCAGACCCCACTGGCCCGCCTCGGCGGGGCATGACCGACCGTCACCGGTGCCCGGACCCGGGCCGCCACGACATCAATACATCTGGAGGATTCACCACCATGCAGTCACCATCCGCCTCTTACCGCGGTCACCAGGCCTACGGCTATCTCGAGCCGGGCGTCGACTACGCCGACTTCGAGCTGGCCGAGCAGATCGGCCGAGTGCCCGCCTACGACGGTGGGGTGTCGGCCGAGCAGTCCGAACGGGTCAGCCGGATCATGGCCGAGCACATCGTGATCTCACTGCACGAGCACGCGGTGGTCCTGCCCAAGGACGTCGGTGAACTGCGCCGGTACAACCGCACCGGCCGGCAGCGTACGGGCTACGAAGGTCTGTCGCGTTCGGGCATGACGGCCGTGTTCGACAACTTCATGGCCGGGGCGTCGTGCGTCACCAGCGAGAACGGCTGGAAGTGGAACGACATGATCTACGCCCTCGGCCTGCGGCTCGCGGACATCGCCAAGCAGGACTACGTGGTGCACGCGCTGACGGTGGACGACATCAGGGCAGCCAAGCGCGACGGCCGGATGGCGCTGGTGGCCGGGCTGGAGTCGGCGACGATGATCGAGAATGAGCTCGATCGTCTGGACATCCTGTACGGCTTCGGGGTCCGTCAGATCGGTGTCGCGTATTCGCAGGCCAACCAGTTGGGTTCGGGGTTGGCCGAGCGGGCCGATGCCGGTCTGACCAATTTCGGCCGTCGTGCGGTGGAGCGGATGAACCGGCTCGGTATGGCGATCGACATCTCGCACTCGGGTGACCGTACGTGTCTGGAGGTCATCGAGCATTCGGCGGTGCCGGTCTTCATCACGCATGCCGGTGCTCGTGCGGTGTGGCCGACCAACCGGATGAAGCCCGATGAGGTGATCAGGGCGTGTGCCGAGCGTGGTGGTGTGATCGGTCTGGAGGCGGCTCCGCACACCACGCTGTCGGAGGAGCATCGCGAGCACTCGCTGGAGTCGGTGATGGATCACTTCACCTACTGCGTGGACCTGGTGGGCATCGACCACGTCACCTTCGGCCCCGACACGATGTTCGGCGACCACGTGGGGGTGCACAAGACCTACGCCGGCAACTACGCCCAGAACCGCGACGCCGCGCCCGACCACCCGAACGTCGCCTACGTGGACGGCCTGGAGAACCCGGCGGAGAACTTCACCAACATCGTCGGCTGGCTCGTCAAGCACGGCTACGGCGATGATGACATCAGCAAGGTCATTGGCGGAAACACGCTCCGCGTGCTCGATCATGTCTGGTAGGACTTCGCCCCCCGGCGTCCTCGGACGCGGGGGGCACCCGGGCAGCGTGACGAAGGGAACCCACGATGGGCCGACGTGATACCGCGGCGCAGGCGGCGCTGCACGGCCTGCGGGCGTTACTCCAGGAGAAGTTCCAGCCGGGAGACCGGCTGCCGACCGAGCAGGACCTCTCCGAGATGCTGGACGTGAGCCGCGGCACCGTCCGCGAGGCGCTGGGCGTCCTGGCCATCGAGGGCGCGGTGATCCGGCGCTGGGGGGTCGGGACGTTCGTCGCCGGCAGCCACGACCTGGCGCCGCTGAGCATGTCGAAGATTCTCGCCTACCGCGACCGCATCCAGATGGCGGGGCACACGGCCGAGCTGGTCACGTCGTCGTGCGACACCGTGCCGAGCCCGCCCGCGGCGGCCGAGGCACTGGGCCTGCCGCCGCGGGCGCCTGTATGGCAGGTGACACGGATCTTCAGCGTCGACGACGTGCGGGCCGCGTACATGCGGGACTACGTGCCGCTGAAGATCGGCACGGACGAGATCGACCCGAGTCCGATGCTCGGCATCGACACCGACCTGTTCACCTTCCTCGACCGGGTCGCCCTGCGCCCGGTCGCCCAGGTGATCACCGATCTCGAAGCCGTGCTCGCCTCCGATCAGGGGGCCGACGCGTTGCGCGTCCCCGTGGGCTCCCCCCTGGCCCGTACGCTGCAGACCGTTTTCGGCCACGGCGATGTGCCGCTCGCCTACGGCGTCACCCTGCACCGCACCGACATCGTGCGGATCCGCATCGCCCGCTGATCGAGCCGTTCCGGGGAGGGAGCCCGCCGGACCCCGAACTCGCTAGGACGGGCAGAACGTGTCCTCGATCACCGCCAGGATCAGGCCGGCCTGCCGGGGGCCGATCCCGGCCGTGCCGCCGAAGCGCCGGCGGGTGCGGTCGGCGACCTCCCGCCGGCCCATCCCGTCCGCCAGGTCCCGGCACGATTCCCGGGCCCGGCTGATCGACCGCTGATGGTCCAGCGCCGGGTCGATCTCCCCCAGCCCGGCCAGGAGCGCACGGGTCTCGCCCGGGCCCGGAGACGGGGAGACCACCGGCCTGTCGGCGGCCGTGCGGCTCAGCGCCGAGGGCGGCCGGTCGCCCCGTTCGCCCGGCCCGGGGTGTGCCGTACGGCTCGGCGCCGGGGTGCTTCCCTTGACGGCGTCGTTCGCCGCGCTGATCCTGTCGCCGACGACGCCCACCCCCGCGAGTGCCGCGAATCCCATTCCGGCCGACAGGAGCAGGGCCTTCAGCGGGCTCTGCCGCCTCGGTGGTCGGTTCTGCCGGGACCGTGGACGGCCGAGAGTCTGCACGTACCGGACGATAGGGGGCCGGCGTCGCGGAGGCCGGTGAAACGGTCCAATCCGCCACGGTGGCTCGCCGTTTCGCTGACGAAGGCCCGGATGTTCGAGGACGGCACCCCGTCCCCGAGCGGCGGAGCCGGTCGGTCGGCATTCATGGCCGGAACGCTGTCAAGGAGTGCCGCGGCTCCCGCGGTCGCCGGGTGCTCTCCCCGCCGACCATGACCCGTTCGAGCACGCGGACGACGACTGGGGTCATGGCCTGGTCCGCCTCCACCGGAGCGGAACCGGCCGTCTCGATCCCAGGATCGCACCCCGTGAAGATGGCATCCAGCGTCCAGGCGTCCCCGTACGTTGTTCATGTGTTGAACACTGTGCAGGAACTGATGTACGGTGTTCAATGTTTATCAACAGCGTTCAAGAAGGGGAGAGGCATGTCGAAAAATGTGAGCTGGGATGTCACGGGCAACTGGGAGGCCAAGGGGGACTGGGGGACGGCGGACTCGGAAGGCCGAGGCTTCTCCCTTGACCGCTGGCAGGCACGGCTGGACGAGCTGTGCGCCGCCCACCATGTGCCCGGGGCGTCGCTGGCCGTACTGGCCGGTGGGGACATCCACGAACTGGCCAGTGGGGTGCTGCACCGGGGGACCGGGGTGGAGGTGACGACCGACTCGGTGTTCCTGTCCGGGTCGCTCGCCAAGGTCTACACCGCCACGCTGGTGACGCAACTGGTCGACTCCGGCGAACTGGCGCTCGACGCGCCCGTGGTGAGCGTGCTGCCGGAGTTCGCCACCCCGGACGCCGAGGCCACCAAGACGATCACGATCAGACAGTTGCTCAGTCACACCGGCGGGTTGACCTGCGACTTCACCTATGACTCCGGTCGAGGTGACGACTGTCTGGCCAAATACGTCGAGGCAGCCAGGGAGGTGGCGCTGGACTGCCCGCCCGGGACGGCGATCTCCTACAGCAGCCTCGGATACGTCGTGCTGGGCCGCGTCGTCGAGGTGCTGACCGGCAAGACCTGGGACCGGGCGCTGAAGGACATGATCTTCACCCCGCTCGGGCTGGAGCACTCGATGACGCTGCCCGAGGAGGCGCTGCGGTTCCGCGTGGCCATGGGCCACCTGGGAGAACCGGGGACCGATCCCGACCCGGCCCCGGCCTGGGACCTGATGCCGCGCTCCGCGGGGCCGTACGGCAGGGTCATCATCTCCGCGGGCGACGTCGCCCGGTTCGCCCGGATGCACCTGGACGGCGGCACCGCCCCCGACGGCACCCGCGTCCTGTCCGCCGACGCCGTCGCGGCGATGCAGCGCCGCGAGGTCGACAGCCCGGACAAGTGGACCGTCAGCGCCGACGGCTGGGGCCTGGGCTGGACCCTGTACGACTGGGACGGCGTTCCCGGCTACGGACACGACGGCAGCGCCGTCGCGCAGCACTCCTACCTGCGCGTCGTCCCGCACGCGGGCGTCGCCGTCGTCCTGTTGACCAACGGCGGCGGCACCGGCCACCTGTACGCCGACCTTTTCCGGGAACTGCTGGAGGAACTGGCCGGGGTGCGCATGCCGGATGCCTTCGGGCCGGCGGCGAACCCGCCCGTGGTGGACATGACGCCGCTGGTGGGCACCTACAAGCGCGAGGGCGTCGTCACCACCGTCACCCAGGACGACGACGGCCGCGCGCATATCCGATACGAGTTCGTCGACGGCATGAAGGACTTCTCCCCGCCGCTGGAGATGGACCTGGTGCCGGTGTCGGAGACGGTGTTCGCCGCCTCCGACGGTCCCGCCTTCAGCGAGGACCACATCCCCGTCGTCTTCTCCACCCTGACGGACGGCACCCCGTGCGTGTACATCGGCATGCGCGCCACACCCAAGACCGCCTGAGCTCCGGCCCTGACATCATCCCCGTCCCTCCGGACTCATCCCGGCGGGGGTGAATCGGACGGGCTTGCCGGATCGGCGGCGCGGCCGACCGTGTTTTGTCGGTAGTGATCTCTACTGTCCGGCGCATGACGAATGCGGTGCAGGCGTACTCCTACGCCGGACCTTCCAGACTCTCGGAGGGCCATCTGGGCCTGTCGACCTCTGGCGGCCGGACAGCCAGCGGTTTCCTCGACCACCCCCGGTTCTTCAGCGGGCTGCTCACCCAGGCCGCGCCCGCGGCGGCGGGGCTGCTGGCGGTCGCCGACGTGGCGCTGGCGCGCTACCACCGGCCGCAGCCGGGATTCACCCGCGACCCGGTGGTGACCTGCGGCGGCGACCGGCTCCGCTTCGAGTCGTTCTCCGCCTGCGGCGGCGTCTACTCCCGGCTGGACGTGCTGGGCCCCGCCCTCGACGGGGAGGTCTTCGACCGGGGCACCACCAACGTGGACGTGAACAACCCGCTGCGCGAGGCGCTGGCCAGGGTCGGCGGCCGGGATCCGCTGCACGTGGGCGTCGGGCCCGACGAGCTCACCGTGACCACGCTCGACGGCGCGGTGGTGGAGAAGAAGGTGCCGCTGCCCGGCCGGTGGCTGCGCGGTTTCGCCGAGGTCCAGGTCATCGCCGCCGGGTTCGACCTCCGTGCCGAGCTGCCCGGCCCGCAGGCCGTACGGTTCCTGCGGGGCCTGCCCAGGAGGGCCGCCGCCGAGGTGTGGGCCGTCCCGTCCGGCAGGGAGCTGCGGGTGTCGGACCGGCAGGTGCCCGGCGGGGTCCACCTCGCCGGGGTCGGGCGGCTGGCCACGATGATGCCGCTGCTCAGGTTCGTCAAGGCTCTGCGCGTGTACGGCCCGGCGGACGGGGCCGGCTCCAGCGCGTGGGAGCTGGAGCTGCCCGGCATGCGCTACACCCTGGCCCTGTCCCCGCAGGCCTGGCGCGGCTTCTCCGGGGAGGGCGCGGTCCTCGACGACCTCTCCGGGGACGAGGTGGCCGCCGACGCCGACCTGGTCGGCGTCCTGCTCGACTTCGAACCGACCCTGGAGCTCGGCCTGCTCGCCGAGCGCGCCGGCCTCGCCCCGGAACGGGTCCGGGCCGCCCTCACCCAGCTCGGCACGGCCGGCCGGGTCGGCTACGACCTCGCCGAGGCCGCCCACTTCCACCGCGAGCTGCCCTACGACCGCGACCACGTCGCGGCGCTGAACCCCCGGCTCGCCTCCGCCCGCGCGCTGGTCGACAGGGGCGCCGTCCGGCTGACCGGTCCCGGCTCCGCCGAGGTGACCACGGACGGCGGCGTCCGCCTCGTCCAGGCGGAGGCCGGATCGTGCACCTGCCCCTGGTGGTACGACCACCGCGGCTCGCGCGGCCCGTGCAAGCACGTGCTCGCCGCCCGGATCGCCCTGCGGGAGGTCTCCGGCCGGCCCTCGCCGGCCCCGCAGCACCCTGCGGCGCAGGAGCCCTCCCGATGACCGCTTGGGACGAGGTCCGCGACCTCATCGACGGCTGCGACGTCGACAAGCTGGCGGCCCACCTCACCGGGCTCGACGACGCCGGACGGCAGGAGGTCGCCCGCGAGCTGCCCGGACACCTCAAGCTGCTGCGCCAGGAGACGGCGGCGCCCGGCCTCTGGGCGCGTCGCGGGGACTGGGCCGAGCCGATGCGGGTGGCGGGCGCGGGCTCGCTGGGCGGCGCGGCGGCCGTGGCCACCTGGCTGAACCGCCGTGACCTGGCCCTCCTCGAATGGGAGGCGCCCGGCGACACCGAGGCGCTGATCGAGGTGATCTCCGCACGGGAGCCGCAGTGGCAGGCCGACCTGGTCACCCGGCTCGCGCTCCGCATCCGCACCTCCGACTCCCCGGGCACCTCGCTGGTCCTGACCCTGCTCCGCCGGACCGGCGTGACCCCGCCGCAGCACGATCCGCTCGTGGCCGCATGGGTCGCGGTGCCCCCGAGCGCCTCCAAGCTGCGCAAGGACCCGCTCCTCGACGCCCTGCTCCCCAGGATCTTCGAGGCCCAGGGCATCGGGCGGGCCCTGCGCGAGGAACGGAGCTCCCCGCTCAGCGCGACCTCCTGGCTCGGCGCGCTGGCCGTGCTCGGCAGCGAGGGACGGGTGTCGCGGGAGACGCTGCTGGACGGCTGCGTCAGCCGCTTCCTGCGCGGGGGAGACGCCCAGGACCTGAGGTTCTTCGCCCGGCTCCACGAGCTGCTCGAACCCGCCTACACCGAGGTGGAGGCCCGCGCCCGCGACTACCTGCGGCTGCTGCCGACGGCTCCCGGCCCGGTGGCCGAGCTGTCGCTGGCCCACCTGCGCCGGCTGGACCGCCTCGACCCGGCCGACGTGACCGAGGCGCTGGAGGGCCTGCTGTTCCGCGCCGAGGCCGGGCTGGTGCGGGCCGGGCTCGCCTGGCTGGACCGGGTCGTACGGCAGGCGCCGGAGCGGGCCGACGAGCTCGTCCCCGCCCTGGCGTCGGTGCTCGGCCACCAGGCGTACGCCGTACAGGAACGGGCCGTGCGCGTGGCCGTCAAGCACGCCCGCCACCTCGGCCCGCTCGGCGCGGAGACCCTGCGCGAGGCGCTCGCCGCACTCCCGCCGGACCTGGGCGGGCGGCTGGCCGCGGCGGTCGGGGGAGAGGCCGCCCCGCAGGAGGAGCCCGAGGACTTCACCCCGCCGGAACTCGCCGCGCCGGAGCCGCCGGGCCCCTTCCCCGGCCTGCCGGCCTCGGTCGCCGGGTTCGCCGGAGAGCGGTGGGCCCACACCTGGCAGTCGGGGGAGAGGTGGCTGGCGGGCTTCGTCCGGTTCGCCGCCACGGACCGCGAGGCGCTGCGCGTCGCGCTCTCCGGCATGGCCCGCCGCGCCTCCGGCCTCCACGGCCGCGAGAAGTGGTACGCCCCCCAGGACTGGTTCACCGCGATGGCCGGAGAGCTGGTCGACCCGGGTACCGACCCCGGTCCGGCCGGGCCTCGCCGTCCGGGCCACCAGGCCCGGCCCGACCGGCTGCCCGGGGAGCACGCCGTCTCCCGGCCGCACCGGTTCCTGCTGCGGCGCTACGCCGAGGTGCTCGCCGCGCTCAAGGCGGACGCGCTCCCGCCGCTGCTGCTGGCCACCCCGACCGCCGCCACCGGCCATCTCGACCCGGCCGAGTTCGTGAGCCGGCTGGAGGCGGTCGAGGCCGCCGGGGCCGAGCCGCTGCCCGCCGACTTCCAGCAGGCGCTGCTCCGGCTGCCGGGAACCGTTCCGCCCGAGGTCGTCACGCGGGCCGGGCGGCTCACCTCCGAGGCCGGGCGCCGGGCGGCGCGCCGGCTGGAGGACGGCCCGGTCGCACCCGAGACGGGAGTGAGCTGGCGATACACCGAGAACACGGACGACTACTCCTTCGAGGAGCGGGAGCCGCGCGCCGCCTTCCACACGCGCATCGTCCCGCGGCTGAGGGCCGAGCCGACCGGCCTGACCCACATCGACGAGCTGCTCGGCGGGGTGCCGGCCGGGACGTGGGGCGAGCACGGCGGCCACCTGGACTGGTGGCCCGCCGTCCTGCCCTCGCACCGCGACGCGGTCGCCGCCCACTACCTCCCGCACCTGCCCCACCACTGGAGCCGGCCGGAGGTCCACCCGGCCCATGTCGAGATGCTCGCGGCCGGCGAGGGGCCGGCCGGTGCACCCATCGCGCTGCTGCTCGCCTTCTTCCTGGCCCACCGGGACCAGTCCGAGGGGGTGCGGCTCCTGCTGCGGATGGCGGCCGCGGGCGGCCTGCCCGCCGACGCGCTCGGCAGGCAGCTCGCCCTGCTCACCGCCCGGACGGAGGCGAAACTGCCGCACGCGACGGCCGGGCTGGAGGCGGCGGCCCGCCAGGGGGCTCACCGGGAGGTCTGGGCGGTGATCCGCGCGGCGCTGCCGCACCTGCTGCCACGCGCGGGGCAGAGGCCGGGAGCCGGGGTGAGCGATCTCGTCATCCTGGGCGCCACGGTCGCCCGGTGGGCCGGCGCGCGCGGGGAGATCCCCGAGCTCGTCCCGTTCGCGGGCCGCAGGCCCTCCAGCGCCTTCACCCGCGGGTGCCACCGCCTGCACGGACTGCTGACGTCCGTGAGTGCCGCAGCCGGCCCTGATCCGAGTCGCCCCGGTAAGGCCGGTCGCGATCTCAGAGACGCGTCCCCGGGGCCATCGGGGTGATGTCGAGACGGCCGTCGTCGCAGACCGTGGCGGTGAAGGGGATCTCCAGGTGCGCGACCTCGTCCGGTGGGATGATCATCAGCCGCGCGGAGGTCGGGCACCTGGTCTCGCGCCCGCTCCGCACCTCGGTCCAGTGGATCCTGGCGTGGGCGCCGGCTCCCGGACGCAGGGTGACCCGGCGCGGCTGGACGCTCTCCCTGCGGGTCCTGGTGCGCAGGGCGTCACCGTTGCGGTCGATCATGATCAGGCCGACGAAGCCGTACACCCAGCAGGCCCTGGCGGACCTGTTGGTGACCACCAGCGGCGCGTACCGCTGGCCCGCCCCCGCGTCCACCGCGCCGACGCGCGCCGCGAGCGCTCCGGTCCGGCAGCGCTCGACCGCCGTCCCCGCGCCGGAGGAGCCGCTGTCCGCCGCCTTCGAGCTCGCCGGCTGCGCGTCCACGCCTGTGACCTTCGCGTCCGCGTCCGCCGGCCGTGCGTTCACGCTCGTGATGCGGGGGAGGGTGCCCTCGGCCGCCGCTGTGACGCTCCGCTCGGAGGACGCGGGGGAGCCGCACGCGGCCGACGCCATCAGCACGCCCGCCATCACCGTCGACAGGGCCGTGAGCCGCCCGGCACCGCTGGATCGTTTCATGTCCGGTTGGACGCGCGCCGCACGGGTTTTGTTGTCACCTCCGGCCGCCGCGAGGGGTCAGCCCTCCGGGCGATGGAGATCCCGGGCCGTCTGGAGGACGCGCCGTGCCCAGCTCGGCTTCTTGCGGGTGCCCTGGAGCGTGACGGCCGAGGCCACGTCCTCGGTCAGATCGGCCGGGCGCGCGCCCCGCGTGGCGAGAAGGGACAGCGCGAACGCGCGTACCTCCCAGCTCTCGTCATGGCGGGCGTAGGAGGTCATGAGCCGGAGAGTGTCGTCGTCCGGAGGATCGTGGCGGAAAACGGGTTCCACGAAGAAGTCGACCGCCCCGTGCCCCTGGGAGGCCCTGTCCAGAAGGTCGGCGATCAGGGTGGGCGGCACCGCCGGTACGTGCTTCCACGTTCTGAGGGCCAGTCCCGCGAGCCGGCATTCCCTGCCTCCCTCGCGTAGTTCCCGCTCCATCTCCTCGGCGGACATCCCGGTGGCCAGCAGCAGGCCGATCACGCTCGGCAGATCGGGGGCGTGGGCGTGGGTTTTGAGCTGCCGGAGGAGCCGCTTCCGCATGTCGCCGGCGTAGCGGCCGTCGAACTCCGGCCTCGTGAACCTGCCCAGCTCCGCACAGCACGCCCTGTGCACCTCCCGCCGGGACGTCCTCAGCGCCGTGCCGCTCAGCCATTCGTACTCCTGCTCCTCTTCGGTCATGGAGGACAGGGCGAGGGGGAGCGCGACGGCTGGACGCAACAGGGTGAGGGCCTCGTCGAACAGCTCGGTCACCAGGGCCGGACGCCGGTGGCCTTCCCGGGCCCGTACCCGTATGAGACGCGCGATCAGCCGGGTTCTGGGATCTTCATGCTCCGTGGAAACGGCGTGGGCGACGTCCCGCAGGAACGACGCCCGGCACGACCCGGCGACCAGGGCGTGGGCTCTGTCGAAATACGGCCGGTCGAAGGAATGGTCCTGGCCGATGGCTCTCAGCGCGATGAATCGGATCGCGAGGCGCAGGGCCCGCTCGTCGCCCGCCCAGCGCTCGCCGAGATAGGGGACGGCGATCTCCGCGATGTTCCTGCGCTCCCTGCCCGCCCGGGCGGACAGGGTGTCCAGCAACTCGCCGTCCAGCGTCCAACCCCGGGTCAGTGCCCTGAGCGCCTCGCCGCGGACCCGGGCGTGGCGCTCGGAGTCGAAGACCTCGAGCAGGGCGTACCCGGCCCGCTCGTTCCCCGGCCACTCGCGTTCCAGCACGGTGGCGGCCCCGCGGCTCGTCGCCTCGTCCCCCGACAGGGAGGCGAGCGTGAACTCCAGCCGGTCCGCCCGGCCGCGCAGCGCGACCCCGAGCTGGAAGGCGGTCAGCCGCGTGCGGATGTCGGCGGCGTTCGCGAGCGCCTCGGCCTGTTCCCCGGCGCCCTCGGAGAGCGGGACGGCGTCTCCTATCAGGAACAGCGCCGACAGGTATTCGGCGACGAGCGCGTCGCGGTTCGCGGTCCTGCCCTGCCGGGAGATCGCGATCACGGAGAGGACCGCCTTCTCGACCAGTCCCGCCGCCCACGGCTCCGCGCCCGCCTCGCCCAGCAGCCGGGCGGCGAAGGCGAGCGCCTCCGCCCGCGGGCTCCGGTGCTCGACGTATTCGATCACTTTGCGTGCCGGGGAGCCCTGTCCCCGGAGCATCGCGGCCAGGAGCAGCAGGACCTCGCGCCAGTCGTCCGAGCGCCAGTGGGGGCCGAAGATCTCCTCGGTGAGCCAGGCGAAGTCGGATTCCCGGGAGTTGAACTCGGCGAGGACGTGGCCGGCCGCGAAGAACTCCATGAAGGTGCGGTGCACGAAACCGAAGATGTTCTCGCCGATCTCGGCCAGCACGTACGTGCGCTCGCGCAGGTGGTCGAGGATCTCGGCGGCGATGCCGCGGGCTTCTCCCGGAGAGCGGCGGTAGGTCTCCTGCAGGTAGCGGGAGACGATGCCGAGCAGCGGTCCGCGGGCGATGGCGTTCAGCTCCCGGCCGGGCCGGGCTCCGTTCAGCATGGCGATGGCCACCCGCTGCAGGAGCTGCGCCTTCTGCTCGGCGGTCATCACGAAGCTCAGCAGCTCCTCGCGGCCGATCTTCTTGCGCTTGACGTCCCAGTCCTCCAGCAGCACCTCGGTGCACTTGCCGTACAGCTGCCAGCGGCGTTCGGGCAGGTCGGAGTGCTTGTAGATGACCGCCATCATGGTCAGCAGAAGGGGGTTGCCGGCGAGCTCGCGCAGCCGCGGGTTGTCGGCGATCCGGCGGATCAGGCCGTGGGCGTCCCGTTCGTCGCCCTGCAGGGTGTAGAACTCATACCACTTGGGGACGAAAGACCTGATCTCCGGCATGCCGAAGTCCAGCAGCGTGTAGTGCGAGAATCCCGCCTGTTCCAGCTCGCCGGCGTCGTAGCCCGCCAGGCGCGACGTCACGACGACGGACGCCCTCGGGAACGCCCAGGCGAACGCCCTCAGCTCGCCGGTGACCTTCGCGCGGTCGTTCGGGCCGAGAACCTCGTCCAGGCCGTCGAAGAGGACCGCCGACGCCCCGTTGACCAGGAGATCCCGCAGCCCGGCCGAGTCGAGGCCCATCAGGTGGTCGCGGTTCACGCTGTCGACCATGTAGTCGAGCAGGCTCCGTGACGGATCCAGCGCGTACTGCCGCAGCTCGACCAGGATCGGCACCGGTGAGTCCGGGGTCTCGCACAGGCGCAGCATCGTGCTCAGCAGGAGCGTGCTCTTGCCGCTGCCGGGACCGCCCAGGATCACCTGGCGGCTCTCCCTGCCGATCATGCCGGTCGCCGGTCCGTCCGACCTGCCGGCCAGCAGGGAGCCGGCCGCGGCCTCGGCCACGGGATCGGCCCGCACGCCGTTCTCCTCGGGGACGTCGTAGTCGGGACGCCCGCTGCGGCAGGGCTGGGGCACGAACACGTCGGCCAGGGGGATCTCGACCGGCCGATCCTGGCGAGCGCCCATGATGACCTGCAGTCGCACCAGCCGGTGCCGGTCGGTGGCCGAGACGCGGTAGGAACCCCAGTTGACCAGATGCCCCGGACGGACGGAGTCCTGCTCGCGCCCCCAGGCGTGGACGGCGGTGGCGACCTTGGCCCCGAGGTCGCCCGCGTCGGTGAACTCGCCTGCGAGGAAGCCCTCCGTCAGCTCCCCGCGGAACCGCTGGATCCGGGAATGGGCCGCGAACTCGATCTGTCCGGTGTCCCAGCTCGCCCCGTCCTTGAGCACGAAGGCCAGGATGGGTTTGCCCAGCTCCTGGGCTCTGCGGAACTCCAGCTCCGTGACGGAGTGGTCATGTCCTTGCGGGATGTGGCCGTACCGCAGGGCGAGGACGCAGATGTAGAGATCGCAGTCGGCCACGTCCCGCAGGCAGCGCTCCAAGGGGCGGGCGTCCTCGGCGACGTAGTACTCCATGGCGACGTCGGTGTGCCCCATCTGCCGCAGCGTCGTGCGGACGCGGCCACGGCACTCGACCAGGTCCTGGAACGTGGACGAGACGTATACCTTCACCAATGGGGGACCTCGCGATACGTGACGGAACTCCCCCGAGACCCTGTGCGCGACCCTATCCGCCCGCTCCGGCCTGGGTCTCCCGAACGCGAGAGGGCCGCGCGCTCCCCGGCGGCCCGTCCTCACCGTGAACGGACCCGTGAGGAACGCCCGGCCGCGCGCCGTCAGGCGGCCGGGCCTTCCTCACGGGTACGGCCGGACAGGCGCGGCCGGGCGTTCCTCACAGGTAGAGGCCGGTGGTCTCCGGAGCGGTGGCCGGGTGGCCCGCCACGCCGTCGCGCAGGGCGAAGAGCTCGGCGAGGGTGGCGCCCGACGGGGGGACGCCCTCCGTGCGGCCGAGCCACCGGGTGGCCTCCTCGTAGGGCAGGGCGCCCACCTCGATCTGGGCCAGGCAGCGGCCGGGGCGGATCACGGCCGGATGGAGACGGGCCAGGTCCTCGTTGGTGGTGATGGCGACCAGCACGTCACGGCCCTGGCCGAGCAGGCCGTCGGTCAGGTTGAGCAGCCGCGACAGGCCCTGCCCCGCCGCCTCCTTGGCGCCGGACCTGATCAGCTCGTCGCAGTCCTCCAGCACGAGGAGCCGCCACTTCTTGCCGTCCTCGTCGGAGTCGGAGCCGACCGCGACCTCCATCAGGTATCCCGGGGCGTTGAACAGGCGATCCGGATCGAGCACGCAGTCCACCTGGCACCACGACCGCCACTCGCGGGCGAGCGTGCGCAGCAGCGTGGTCTTGCCGGTGCCGGGCGGGCCGTGCAGGAGGATCAGGCGGCCGTGCGCGTCGGCCGGGGTGACGGACATCAGGCGTGACAGCGGGCCGTGCAGGGAGCGGGCGTAGTTACCGCCGACCTCCTCCCAGGGGGAGGCGGTGACGGGCTTGGCGGAGCGGCGGACGCCGTCGGTGCTCTGCCACCAGAAGCCCATCTCCACGTGGTCGCTGTCCGGAGCGGCTTCCACCGCGTCCTTGACGGTCTCCTCGATCACCGAGCGGGCCAGCTCGTCGTCGACCGCGGTCACGCTGACCGTGGCGGCGCGGTTGCGGTAGCGGACCACGCGCAGCGTCCAGCCCTCCCCGCAGATCAGCCGCGACTCCCGGCCGTCGTCCTCCCGCGCCGCCCGGACCAGCGTCCCGGCGGCGGGCGCCAGCGGGGCGTCGGGGCGGACCCGTTCCAGCTCCGTGGTGCGTGACCACGGCTGCGCGCCCGTCGCGAACGGCGACAGCGCGAGCGCGTCGATCACGTCCATCGCCGAGTCGCCGTCGTCGAGCCAGAGTTTCATCGGCAGTTCCGCCAGCCGTGGCTCCGGCGCGAAAGGGACGTTTTTCAGCACGGACATGACGGCAATGATCCCTTCCGCGGCCATGGAGGTCGACGGGTTTTAGCGGGGGCCGGGCCGATGGGCGGCCGGGAGGTCCCGCGGGGGGGCGGGCGGGTTTCAGGGCCGGGGCGCGGGGCCGCGGACCGCCGGCGGCTTCTGGGTCACGGTCCTGCGGCGGCGGGTGTGGGTCACCTTGACCGGGTCGATGTCGGCGGTCCAGCGTTCGGCCAGCGCCAGGGTCGGCTCGCGGCCGTCGGCGACGTGGCGGAACGCGCAGGCGGCGGCCCGGTCGGCGTCGCCGCCGGCGATCGCCGCGTAGAGCTCCTCGTGCTCGGCGCACTGCCGGGCGGGGTCACGGTCGGAGGTGAGCCGGAACAGCCGCCTGAGCCGGGCGTCGAGCGGCTGCATCAGCGTGCCGAGCAGCGCGTTGCCGGAGACCCGCACGATCTCGGAGTGGAACTCGGCGTTGGCCGCCACGGTCTCCCGCCGGTCGTCCCGCCGTACGGCGGCGCGGGCGCGTTCGAGGCAGGCGTGCAGCCGCGCCAGGCCGTCGGCGCCGGCCCGCTCGGCGGCCAGCCGCGCGGCGAGCACCTCCAGGCTCTCGCGCACGTCGAACAGGTCGCGCACGTCGGCCGGGGTGAACGGGCTGACCAGCGCGCCCCGGTTGGGCACGATCACCACCAGGCCCTCGGCGGACAGCAGGCGCAGCGCCTCGCGGAGCGGGATGCGGGAGACGTCGAGCTCGGCGGCGAGGTCGCGCTCCACCAGCCGCTCGCCCGGCCGCAGCTCCACTTCGACGATGCGCCGCTTGAGCGTCTCGTAGACCCGGTCGCGCAACGCGCTCACCTTCCACCCCTCTCATCAGGGGTCAGCCTAACTTGCCCGGTTAGCGGTATACCACTAACCTCGGCGGCGTCACCGTGGAGCGGTGTCACCGCGGACGGAAAGGGAAGACGTTGACCGAGCTGCTGCTGCGCGACGCCCGGATCTGGGGCCACGAGGGCGCCGCCGACCTGCTGATCAGGGACGGCCGGATCGCCGAGATCCGGCGGGCCGGTCAGGACGGCGTCGGGGACGGCGCGGAGGACCTGGGCGGCCGGCTCGTGCTCCCCGGCCTCGTCGACGGCCACGCCCACCTGGACAAGACGCTGTGGGGCGGCCCTTGGGTGCCGCACGACGCGGCTCCCGGCCTGATGAGCAAGATCCGCAACGGCCAGGAGCGGCGGCCGGAGTTCGGCGTCCCCAACGCCGACTTCGTGACCGCGCTGCTGGAGAACATGATCGTCTGCGGCACCACGCACGTCCGGTCGCACGTGGACGTCGACCCGCTGGTGGGCCTGGGCTCGGTCGAGGCGGTCCGCGAGGCCGTCGAGCGGCACGACGGCCGGATCTCCGCCGAGCTCGTCGCCTTCCCGCAGGCCGGCATGCTGATCAGCCCCGGCACCGAGGCGCTGCTGGAGGAGGCGCTCAAGGCCGGGGTCGAGTCGATCGGCGGGCTCGACCCCGCGGGGGTGGACCGGGACGCGGTCAGGCACCTGGACGCGGTGTTCGCCCTGGCGGAGCGGTACGGCGCGGGCGTGGACATCCACCTGCACGACGGCGGCACGCTCGGCGCCTGGCAGTTCGAGCTCATCATCGAGCGGACCAAGGTCCTCGGGCTGGGCGGCAAGGTCACCGTCAGCCACGCCTTCGCGCTCGCCGACGCCGACCCCGCCACCCGGGACAGGCTGATCTCCGGCCTGGCCGAGGCCCGGATCGCCCTCGCCTCGGTCGCCCCGAACCGGGGCCTGCTGCCGCTCCGCCTGCTCGGCGAGGCCGGGGTCCCCGTGACGCTGGGCAACGACGGCGTCCGCGACCTGTGGAGCCCGTTCGGCACCGGGGACATGCTGGAGCGCGCCCTGTTCCAGGCCAAGGGCACCGGGTCGCGCGACGAGGACATCGAGCTGGCCCTGGACGCCGCGACCTACGGCGGAGCCCGCGCCCTCGGCCTCCGGGACTACGGCCTGTCCGTCGGCGACCACGCCGACCTGGTGGTGGTCGACGCCCGCAACGCGGCCGAGGCCGTGTGCGTGCGCCCGCGCCGGTCCCTGGTCGTCAAGTCCGGCCGGATCGTCGCCCGCGACGGCGTTCTCGCCTGACAGGTCCCCTCTCCGCGTCGGCCGTCCGGGGTCCGGATCGATCCGTGCCGGCCGTCCGGGGTCCGTGCCGGCCGTCCGGGGTCCGTGCCGGCCGTCCGGGGTCCGTGCCGGCCGTCCGGGGTCCGGGGTCCGGGCCGGTCCGCGCCGGCCGTCCCGGGGTCCGGGTCAGCGCCTGGTGAGGGCGCCGGTCTCCGTCACCAGGCCGGGGCCCGGAACGTCCCTCCAGGTGTAGGTGAGGGTGTCGCCCTTCCTCTCCAGCCAGACGGTGCCGGCGACGCAGCCGGTGCCGGCGCCGAGGGCGAAGGTCAGCTTGCCGGCCGAGACCCCGGTCAGGGAGATCCGTCCTTTGCAGCCGTTGACCGGCTCAGCCCAGGTCGCGCCGTCGTCGCCCGCCTTCAGCTCGACCTCGATCCTCTTCTCGCCGGGGGAGAACGGGTTGGTGGAGGTGATGCCGTCCCCGGCCCACCTGCCCGCGAAGGAGACGGGCACCTTTCGCCCGTCCCCGGCGGCGGGCGGGCGGGAGGTGCTCGCCTCGCCCGGTTCCGGTGCGGCGGTGGCGCTCGGGGAGCCCGTGGCCGGGGCGGGCGAGGACGGGGGAGCGGGGCTCCGCGTGGCCGTGTTCCGGTCGGTCGTGTCCGGGCGGTCGCCGAGGACGAACCGGCCGGCGACTCCGGCGGCGATCACGAGCGACACCGCCGCGAGGAGCACGCCGGCGGCGATCCCGCGGCGGCGCCGTCCGGAGGCCCGCGTGGCCAGGGCGGGCCGCCCGGGATCCGTCACGCCGGCGTCGGCGGCGATCAGGCTGCCGGCCCTGGCCAGGTCCTCGGTGGAAGGCCGCCCGCGGGCGCCCGGGTCCACCAGGCGGATCATCAGGTCGCGGGCCGCCGGCCGGCCGGCGGGATCCTTGTCCAGGCAGGAGGCGATCAGTCCGGTGAGACCGGCGGGCAGGGCCGACAGGTCCGGCCGGTGGTGCAGGATGCGGTTCAGCACGGCGGGCAGGGTGTCGGCCCCGAACGGCGACCGGCCGCTCGCCGCGCACAGCATGGTGGCCGCCCAGGCGAACACGTCGGAGGCGGCCGAGGCGGGGGAGCCGGCGATCTGCTCGGGGGCCAGGTAGGCGGGGGTGCCGATCAGGCCGGAGGTCGTCGTGGCGGCGCTGTCCGCCCTGGCGATGCCGAAGTCGACCACGCGGGGACCGTCCGGGCCGAGCAGGACGTTGGCGGGTTTGAAATCGCGGTGCACGACACCGGCCGCGTGGATCGCCGCCAGGGCGGTGGCCGTGCCGACCACCAGGCGCTCCAGCTCCCCGCCCCGCAGCGGCCCGCGCTCGCGGATCCGCTGCTCCAGCGAGGGCCCGTCCACATACTCGCTCACCACGTAGGGCCGGGGCCCGTCCACCGAGGCGGCCAGCACGCGCGCCGTGCAGAAGGGCGCGACGCTCTCCAGGGCCGCGAGCTCGCGCGACAGCCGCATCCGCGTCTCCGGGTCGCCGCGGAACAGCGACTTGACCGCGACCGGCTCGCCGTCGGGCGCGTACGCGAGGTAGACGACGCCCTGACCGCCCTCCCCGAGCCTTCCTGCCAGCCGGAACGGGCCGAGCTGGACCGGGTCGTCGGGGGTGAGGGGGGTCGCGACCATGGGGGCAAGGCTATCCATGCCCGCCTGGCATGGACATGCCTCGCGGCATACGGGTGCTCCGCCGGAGCCGGGTGTTTAGGCGCCTCCTCCGAGGTAAGAGGATGGCTGTTTGCCCGCTGGAACCATACCCGGAGCCCTGTTCCATGACGATCTGCTGGTAGATCAGTTGGCAAAACCCGGCATAGTGCGATGTGTCACCCGTTACGCTCCGGTAGGCCCTAGTCACTCGAACCGTGGAGAAGTCCCGTGGCCATTGATCTCGTTACCCGTCGCGAGTGGGGGGCTCGTCAGCCGCGCGGTGCCTACGGCCGGCTCGGTTCCACCCGGGGCGTCAAGGTCCACTACACCGGCGGCCATGTCAGTCCGGACATCGTCGGCGACCACGCCAGGTGCGTGGCCCTGGTGAGGTCCATCCAGAACCACCACATGGACGGCAACGGCTGGATCGACGTCGGTTACTCGGTGCTGGTCTGCCCGCACCGGAAGGTGTTCGAGGGCCGCGGGCCGAACCACCTCCCCGCGGCGAACGGCTCCGGGCTCAACAGCGGCCACTACGCGGTGCTCGGCCTGGTCGGCTCGACCGGGTTCACCCAGCCGACCGACGACGTCCTGCACGGCATCCTCGACGCCGTCGAATACCTCCGTGACAAGGGCGGCGCGGGCGACGAGATCAAGGGGCACCGGGACGGCTACTCCACCGACTGTCCCGGCGGTCCGCTGTACGCCTGGGTGAGGCGGGGCGCGCCCCGGCCCGGCGGCGGTCCCACCGAGCCGCCCGAGCCGCACCCCTCCTTCCCCGGCCGCGTCCTCAAATACCCGCCGGTCATGGTCGGCGAGGACGTCCGCACCTGGCAGCGGCAGATGCGCAGGCGCGGTTGGGACCTCGACGTCGACGGCCTGTACGGCGAGGCCTCCCGGGACGCCTGCCGTGCCTTCCAGCGCGAGAAGGGGCTGTCGGCCACCGGCGCCGTCAACCGCGCCACCTGGCAGGCGACCTGGGAGGAGCCCGTCACGTGAGCCGCCGGCGGAGTGCCCGACCGGACCCCGGAAGAATGTTCGCCGGCGGCGGCGCTTACTATCCGGTGCATGACGGTGCCGCCTGAGGAACTCCGATCGGCCGCCGATTTCCCGCCGACCACGCGGGAACGGTGGCGCGAGCTGGCGCTCGGGGTCCTGCGAAAGTCCGGAGTCGAGGCCGGCTCTCCCGAGGAGGCGCTGGCCTCCCTCACCTATGACGGCGTGACCATCGCGCCGCTCTACGACGCGTCCGATCTCCCGGACGATCCCGGCCTGCCGGGGTCGGCCCCCTACGTCCGCGGCGCCCGGCCGGAGGGCGGAAGCTGGGAGGTGCGGCAGAGGCACGAGGTGGCCGATCCCGAGGCGGTCCTCGCCGACCTGGAGAACGGTGTCACCTCGCTCTGGCTCGCCCTGGAGCCCGAGGACCTGCCCCGCGTGCTGGACCGGGTCCACCTGGAGCTGATCTCGATCACCCTGGACGCGGGGGAGCGGACCCGCGAGGCGGCCGAGGCGCTGTTCGCGGTGGCCGAGGGCAAGAGGGCCGCCGCCGGCCGGCTCCGCGGGCCGGGGGAGAGCGCCTCCGCCGGATCCGCCGGGCCTGCGGACGGCCGCGGCGGGGGCGGCCCGGCAGGGGAGAGGGGGCCGGGAGAGCTCGCCGGCAACCTGGGCGCCGACCCGCTCCGCGACCCGCGGACCGCGATCGACCTGGCCCGGCGCTGCGTCGCCGACCTCCCGGGCCTGCGGGCGGTCGTCGTGGACGGTACGCCCTACCACGACGCGGGCGGCAGCGACGCCGAGGAGCTCGGCTGCTCCGTCGCGGCGGGGGTCGCGGCCCTGCGGATCCTGACCGGCGCCGGTCTCGGTGTCGATGAGGCGTTCGGGCAGCTGGAGTTCCGCTACGCCGCCACCGCCGACCAGTTCCTCACCATCGCCAAGCTCCGCGCCGCGCGCCGGCTCTGGGCGCGCGTCGCCGAGGTGTGCGGGGCGGGGACGTCCGGACGCGGGGCGGGACAGCGGCAGCACGCGGTGACCGGCTCGGCCATGATGACCGCCCGCGACCCGTGGGTGAACATGCTCCGCACCACGCTCGCCTGCTTCGCCGCCGGGACCGGCGGGGCCGACGCGGTGACCGTGCAGCCGTTCGACGCCCGGCTCGGCCTGCCGGACGCCTTCGCCCGCCGCATCGCGCGCAACACCCACGCGCTGCTCGTCGAGGAGGCCGGGGTGGCCCGGGTGATCGACCCGGCCGGCGGCTCCTGGTACGTCGAGCGCCTCACCGAGGAGCTGGCCGGGAAGGCCTGGGAGTGGTTCCAGGAGATCGAGCGCGCCGGCGGCATGGCCGCGGCCCTGGAGTCGGGGCTCGTCGCCGGGCGGCTCGCCGCGACCTGGAAGCGGCGCTCGGAGAACATCGCCCACCGCCGCGACCCGATCACCGGGGTGAGCGAGTTCCCCGACCTCGCCGAGAGGGTCCCCGTCCGCCAGGCCAGGCCCGGCCGGGCCGGCGGGGTCCGCTACGCCCAGGAGTTCGAGGCGCTCCGCGACCTGGCCGACGCCCAGGAGAGCAGGCCGAAGGTGTTCCTGGCGACCATCGGCCCGGTGTCCGCGCACACCGCCAGGGCGTCGTTCGCGGCGAACCTGTTCCAGTCCGGCGGCATCGCCACTGTGACCGCCGCGCCCTCCGGCCCCGGCGCGGACCCCGCCGCCGTGGCCGCCGCGCCGGGCGTGGACCCCGGCCGGATCGCCGCCGCGTTCGCCGCCAGCGGCGCGGAGGTCGCGTGCCTGTGCTCCAGCGACAGGCTGTACGGCGAGCACGCCGAGGCCGTGGCCGCCGCGTTGAGACAGGCGGGGGCGAGGAAGGTCTGGCTGGCCGGGAAGGGAGAGTTCGCAGGCGTGGACGCCAACCTCTATGCCGGGTGCGACGCACTCGGTGTGCTCCGCACGACCTTCGACGACCTGGGGGTGGCTCGATGATTCCCGACTTCTCCGGAATCGGGCTGAAGGGTGAGCCCGTGACGCCGGACCCGGCCGGATGGGAGCGGGCCGTACGGGAGGCCACCGGCGGGGGGCCCGAGGACCTGGTGTGGGAGACGCCCGAGGGGATCGGGGTCAAGCCGCTCTACACGGCCGCCGATCTGGCCGGGCTGGACTTCCTGGAGACCTATCCGGGTGCCGCGCCGTACCTGCGCGGGCCGTACCCGACCATGTACGTCAACCAGCCGTGGACCATCCGGCAGTACGCCGGCTTCTCCACCGCCGAGGAGTCCAACGCCTTCTACCGGCGCAACCTGGCGGCCGGGCAGAAGGGCCTGTCGGTCGCCTTCGACCTGGCCACCCACCGCGGCTACGACTCCGACCACCCGCGCGTGGCCGGCGACGTCGGCATGGCCGGGGTGGCGATCGACTCCATCTACGACATGCGGCAGCTCTTCGACGGGATCCCCCTCGACCGGATGAGCGTGTCGATGACCATGAACGGCGCGGTGCTCCCGGTGCTCGCGCTCTACATCGTGGCGGCCGAGGAGCAGGGGGTGGCGCCCGAGCAGCTCGCGGGGACCATCCAGAACGACATCCTCAAGGAGTTCATGGTCCGCAACACCTACATCTACCCGCCTGACCCGTCGATGCGCATCATCTCGGACATCTTCTCCTACACCAGCGAGAAGATGCCGAAGTTCAACTCGATCTCGATCTCCGGCTACCACATCCAGGAGGCCGGGGCCACCTGTGACCTGGAGCTGGCCTACACCCTCGCCGACGGGGTGGAGTACCTGCGGGCGGGCGTCGAGGCGGGGCTCGACATCGACAGGTTCGCGCCGCGCCTGTCGTTCTTCTGGTGCATCGGCATGAACTTCTTCATGGAGGTCGCCAAGCTGCGGGCCGCCCGGCTGCTCTGGGCGCGCCTGGTGTCCGGCTTCGGGGCGAAGAACCCCAAGTCGCTGTCGCTGCGGACCCACTCGCAGACCTCCGGCTGGTCGCTCACCGCCCAGGACGTGTTCAACAACGTCGTGCGCACCTGCGTCGAGGCGATGGCGGCCACGCAGGGCCACACCCAGTCGCTGCACACCAACGCCCTCGACGAGGCCCTGGCCCTGCCCACCGACTTCTCCGCGCGGATCGCCCGCAACACCCAGCTCCTGCTCCAGCAGGAGTCCGGCACCTGCCGGGTGATCGACCCCTGGGGCGGGTCCTACTACGTCGAGCGGCTCACCCACGAGCTGGCCCGCAGGGCCTGGGGGCACATCGAGGAGGTCGAGGCCGCCGGGGGCATGGCCAAGGCGATCGGCCTGGGTCTGCCGAAGCTCCGCATCGAGGAGGCCGCCGCCCGCACCCAGGCGCGCATCGACTCCGGGCGCCAGCCGGTCATCGGCGTCAACAAGTACCGGCCCGACGCCGACGAGGCCATCGACGTGCTCAAGGTCGACAACACCTCCGTCCGGGACCGGCAGCTCGACAAGCTCCGCCGCCTGAGAGAGGAGCGCGACGCCGGCCAGGTGGCCCAGGCGCTGGACGCGCTGACCAAGGGCGCGGCGGGCGACGGCAACCTGCTGGCGCTGTCCATCGAGGCCGCCCGCGCCAAGGCCACGGTCGGGGAGATCTCCGACGCGCTGGAGCGGGTGTTCGGGCGGCACGCCGGTCAGGTCCGTACGATCTCCGGGGTGTACCGCGAGGAGGTGGGGTCGGGCGTGGACGAGGTCCGTACGGCGTGCGCCGAGTTCGAACGGCTGGAGGGGCGCCGCCCGCGGATCCTGGTGGCCAAGATGGGCCAGGACGGCCACGACCGGGGGCAGAAGGTGATCGCCACCGCCTTCGCCGACCTCGGCTTCGACGTCGACGTCGGCCCGCTGTTCCAGACGCCCGAGGAGGTCGCCCGCCAGGCGGTCGAGGCCGACGTGCACGTGGTGGGGGTCTCCTCGCTGGCGGCGGGGCACCTGACGCTGGTCCCGGCCCTCCGCGAGGCCCTCGCGGGGCTGGGCGCCGGCGACGTCATGATCGTGGTCGGCGGCGTCATCCCGCCGGGCGACTTCGAGGAGCTGCGCGCCGCCGGGGCCTCCGCGATCTTCCCGCCCGGCACCGTGATCGCCGACGCCGCCCGCGGCCTGCTCGCGGACCTGCTCACCCGGCTGGGCCATGACGCGGACGCTTGACGACTATCTCCAGGGGGTGAAGGAGGGCTCCCGGGCGTGGATCGCACGGGCGATCACGCTGGTGGAGTCCTCCAGGGCCGACCACCGGGACCTGGCCCAGCGGCTGCTGGTCGAGCTGGCCCCGCTGGCGGGGAAGGCGCGCCGGATCGGCATCACCGGCGTGCCGGGCGTCGGCAAGTCCACCCTCATCGACGCCCTCGGCGTGCACCTGACCGGGCAGGGCCACCGGGTGGCGGTGCTCGCCGTCGACCCGTCGTCCACCAGGACGGGGGGCAGCATCCTCGGCGACAAGACCAGGATGTCCCGCCTGGCGGCCGACCCGGCGGCCTTCATCCGGCCCTCGCCCACCTCGGGCACCCTGGGCGGGGTCACCAAGGCGACCCGCGAGGCCATGGTCGTGCTGGAGGCGGCGGGATACGACATCGTGCTCGTGGAGACCGTCGGCGTCGGCCAGTCGGAGACCGCCGTCGCCGACATGGTGGACACCTTCCTGCTGCTCGCCCTGGCCAGGACCGGCGACCAGCTCCAGGGCATCAAGAAGGGCGTGCTGGAGCTGGCCGACGTGATCGCGGTCAACAAGGCCGACGGCCCGCACGAGCTGGACGCCAGGAAGGCGGCCAGGGAGCTGGCGGGGGCACTGCGGCTGCTCCGCTCCGAGCGGGCGGTGCCGGTGCTGACCTGCAGCGGGCGTGAGGGCACCGGCCTGGAGGAGCTCTGGCGGCAGCTCGTCCGGCACCAGGACGCCATGGCCGCCTCCGGCGAGCTCGCCGCCCGTCGCCGGCACCAGCAGGTCGCCTGGACCTGGTCCCTCGTGACCGAGCGCCTGCTGTCCAGGCTCCGCGCGCACCCCGAGGTCGCCGCCATCACGGCCGAGGTCGAGCAAGACGTGCAGGCCGGGCTCCTGACGCCCTCCCTCGCCGCCGACCGTCTCCTGGCGGTCTTCAAGCACTGACGCGGAGATTCCGAAAAAATTGGCCGGATCCGGCCAGGGAACGCGCGAATGTGCGGCGCTGACTACAGTGAGTGACTTTTAGTCAAGGACTGAGATGCCGAATTCGCCCTATACCACATGAAATATTGGTTAATTACGCAATTATTTCGCGCACCAGTGGATCATTGCTCTACTCCAACCTTGATCACAGAGAGTGGGGCATGGAATACTTCGCCCGAAGAGTCACGAAACACGTAATAAGCACTCTTTAGCTACGCGAGTGTGAGAAGGCGCATGGCGAGGCGCGGGAAGGTCGCGAAGGGCTGCCGGTCGACCGGCCCTGACCTGCCCGTGGGGGGTCGGCCACGACGGAGTGGCGCGGCCCCGGATCGCGCCCGAACCGTCCACGGGTCGCCGTGGGCGGTGATCACGCTGCGCGGGTTCCGTCCATCAGTGGGGAGAGTCTGGCAATGTCGACCGATACGGCCGCCCGATCCGTCCAGCGGCGGGTGAGGTCCGTTCCGATACACCGGGCCCTGCCGAAACTGGCCCGCGAGCCCGCCGCGGCGCTCGCGGAGTTCGCGCGGGAGGCCGGCGGGGAGGTCGTCCGGCTGGATCTGGGACCGTTCCGCCCCTATCTGGTGACCCACCCCGACCACGTCCAGCAGGTGATGCGCCTGGAGTGGACGAACTACCAGCGGGTGGGGATGTTCTGGCGCCCGCTGGAGCGCCTTTTCGGGCACAGCGTCATGGGTGACGGCGAGCAGTGGCGCATCAGCCGGAAGATCCTGCAGCCTATGTTCACCACGCGGTACATCGCTACGATCTCCGAGGAGGTCTCCAAGCGCGTCGCCGGGCGCATCGAGGAGTGGGACCGGTACGCCCGGGACGGGCGGAGGTTCGACGCCACCACCGAGATGTCCAACATCCTCAGCTACATCGTCAACCGGGTGCTGTTCGGCGACAAGCTGGACCGCGAGGACGGGGAGAGCATCATCCCCGCCTTCGACACGGTCGCCCACTCCCTCGTCTACCGGTTCCTCATGCCGTTCATGCCCTACTCGATCCGGGTGCCCCGCGACCGGGCACTCCTGAAGGCCGTCAAGCGGATCGACGACGTCGTGTATCCGATCGTGCGCAGGGCCATGGCCGCTCCCGACGACAGCACCGACGTCATCTCCGTGCTCTGCCGGTCCACCGACGAGAACGGCGACCCGCTCACCGTCACGCAGATCCGCGACGCGCTGGTCAGCGTCTACGCCGCCTCGTCGGAGACCACCGCGATGGTCATCACCTGGGTGTGGCTGCTGTTGAAGGAGCACCCGCAGGTCGCGGTCCGACTCCAGGCGGAGGTCGACGAGGTGGTCGGCGACGGGCCGGCCCGTCCCGAACACCTTCCCCGGCTCGCCTACACCCGGATGGTGCTGCTGGAGATTCTGCGCCTGTACCCGTCGGGCTGGCTGCTGCCCCGGCAGGTCATGGAGGACGCGGAGATCGGCGGCGTGCGGATCAGGCGCGGCTCGACGGTCTTCATCTGCCCCTACGCCACGCAGCGGCTGGAGGATTTCTGGGAGCGCCCGGACGAGTTCGACCCCGAGCGGTTCGCGACCGGCGACGGGGAACGCAGGCACCGGTACTCCTACTTCCCCTTCGGTGGCGGGCCGCACAAGTGTCTGGGCGAGCACCTCTTCTACGTCGAGGCGCCGCTCTTGGTCGCCTCCATCCTCAGCCGGTTCCGCGTGGGGGTACCCACCCCGGGGCCGTATCCCACGGGGTGGGCCGCCTCGTTGCGTCCCAGGCAGAAGGTCGATCTGGACGTGTCCTTCGCAGGGCGCGACCGGGCTGGGGTGGCATGATGGCGGCCGGCCCCGGGCCGGGCGTCCGGCCGACGGCGGCGGAGTGCGGAGCGATCTGCGCCGGGGCCGGACGGTCCCAGCGGGACATGCGCGAGTGGGCGGAGGCCTACCCGGGCCTGTTCTCCGCCAAGCCGTTCGACGCCGCCCTGTACAGCACGCTCTCGCTCGCCATGGCGTTCAGCGGGCCGTGGTTCACCGCCGAGCAGCTCCGGATGGCCAACAAGGTCTCCCTCTGGGCGTTCGGGCTGGACTGGCTCGTCGACTACGTCGCCGCCTCGCGGCAGGAGGTCGAGGAGATCGCCCGGCGATGCGCGGACGTGGCCTCGGGCGCCCCTCCGGTGCCCGGCGACGACCTCACCCGCATGCTCGCCGGCATCCGCGACGAGCTCGCGTCCTCGCCCGCGTTCCCCGAACTCGGGCCGGTCTGGCTCGACGAGCTGCGGCGCATGCTGGACGGGATGCTCGTGGAGTGGCGCTGGAAGAGCGACAAGACCAGGCCGTCGTTCGAGGAGTATCTCGGCAACGCCGACAACCTCGGCTTCTCCTTCGTCTTCGCCGCCCACTGGATCCACGTCACGGGCCACGGCCCGGTCGCGGACGTCGACCGGGTGCGCGAGGCGGGCCGGGCCGTGCAGCGGGTCATCCGCCTCCTCAACGACCTGGGCACCTACGAGCGGGACGTCGCCTGGGGAGATCTCAACGCGCTCATGCTCGCCGGCGGCCGCGACGGGGTCGAGCGGCGGCTCGCCGGGCTCGTGGCCCGGAGCAGGGAGCTGATCGCCCCGCTGCGTGCCGCCCAGCCGGAGCTGGCCGGCTACATGGAGCGGCAGATGGACTTCTGCGCCGGGTTCTACCAGGTCGGCGACTACTGGGGGACGCTGTGAGCGTCGACGGGCTGTCCGCGCCCCCGGTGCCCGCCCTCCCGCCTCCGGTGTCCCCGGTGTCCGGCGTCCCGGCTTCCGCTCTCCTGGAGGAGAGCGGCGTTGCCGAGGAGGTCCGTGAGCTGGTCGCGGGACTGCTGACCGTGCCGTGGGGCCAGGTGTCGGCCTCGCCGTACGAGACCGGCCGGGTGGTGAGCCTGGCGCCGTGGATGGCCGGGCACGCCGAGCGGGTCGGCTTCCTGCTCGCCGCCCAGCGGGCGGACGGGGGCTGGGGCGCGCCCGGCGGCTACGGCCTCGTCCCCACGCTGAGCGCGGTCGAGGCGCTCATGGCCGAGTGCCGGAGGGAGCCCCCCTGCGCCGATCCCGGCCTCCTGGCCGCGGCGGCCGGCCGCGGGCTGGCGGCCGTACGGGACTGGGAGCTCGCGGGCCCGGGAGCGCCCCTGCCCGACATGCCGGCGATCGAGCTCATCGTGCCCTCCCTGCTCTCCCTGATCGACGGCCACCTCGACGGGCCGGGACCGCTTCAGGGGGTGAGCGGCGCCAAACTGGCGGCGGTCAGGACACGGCTGGCGTCGGGTGCGGCGATCCCCCAGAAACTGGTTCACGCGCTGGAGGTCGCGGGCGGGGAGGCGATCGCCGCCTCCGGGGTCGTCCCCACGCCGATGCCCGGGGGGATGGCCGCCGTCGGGGCCTCGCCCGGGGCGAGCGCCGCCTGGCTGGCCGCACCGCCCGAGCGTGCGGGAGGCGCGGCGTCCGGACCGGGGGACGATGTCACGCCGCGCGGCACGGGACGGTCCATCCGGGAGGGGATGCCCGTACGGCGTTACCTGGAGGCGGTCGTGGCCGCCTCCGGCGGGCCGGTGCCGTGCGCCATCCCCATCACCGTGTTCGAACGCGGCTGGACGCTGAGCTGGCTGCTGCGTGCGGGTATCGCCGTGGACGTGCCGCCGGAGCTGGCCGCGAGCCTGCGCGACGGGCTCGGCCCGGAGGGCGTCGCCGCTGGCCCCGGGCTGCCGGCCGACGCCGACACCACCTCCGTGGCCCTGTACGCGCTGGCGCTGCTCGGCGAGCCGCGCGAGCCGGAGGGGCTGTGGCCGTTCGAGACGGAGGGTCACTTCTGCACCTGGCGCGGGGAAGAGGGGATGTCCCCGACGACCAACGCGCACGTGCTCGACGCCTTCGGCGAGTATGTGCGCCGGTGCGGCGGGGAGCCCCGCCACGCGGCCGTGGTGGCCAAGCTGGCGTCGTGGCTGCGCGGACGCCAGCAGGAGCGGGGGAGCTGGCTGGACCGCTGGCACGTCTCGCCCTACTACGCCACGGCCTGCTGCGCGATCGCGCTGAGCGAGTTCGGCGGTGAGGAGTCGGAGGAGGCGGTGGGCAGGGCCGTGGACTGGGTGCTCGGCACCCAGCGCCGGGACGGGTCATGGGGCCGCTGGGAGGGCACCGCCGAGGAGACCGCCTACGCGCTGCAGACCCTGCTGCTGACCGGTGCCGCGCGCGGAGGGCGGTGGCGGGAGGTCGTGGAGCGGGGCCATCACCGCCTGCTGGCTGGCCACGATCACGACCGCGGGGCGCCGCTCTGGGTCGACAAGGATCTGTATCTGCCGGTGGCGATCGTCCGGGCGGCCGTTCTGGGCGCGCTTCACCTGGCTGAGCGGACAATGAATCTTACGGGAGGGTAACTTACATTGAAAAAACGGCCGTAAATCCCTAAATGGGACAGAAAGCCACTTCGGTTGATCCCGTCTTGAGGGTATTTGATTACATTGCTAGGGTGCAGCGGGTGTGATGTGGGATGTCCTGCTGATCCGTGCGACGCGGCGACCGGTGGCGTATATGCATTGACTGCCGCAAAGCATGCCATCTATTTCTTTCTGCTTCCCGGGGTGGATGCTATGCGCTTGCGCAACGCGCGCTTGCGGACCAAAGTCACAGCACTACTGGTGTCACTCACCGCGCTCTGGGCGTTCACCGCATGGGTGACGGTCCGTGACGGTCTGAACATGCTGGGTGTGGCCACCCTCAACTCCGACGTGGCCGAGCCCAGCGAGCGGCTCATCGTCGAGTTGCAGGCCGAGCGGCGGCTCACCGCGATCACCCTGGGCGCGTTCGGCGCCGAGCGCCAGCGGCAGGAGGCGCTGGTCGCCCAGCGCAGGCGCACCGCCGAGGCCGACGCCAACTTCCGGGAACTCACCGGCTCCGACGGTGTGCGGCTTCTGGGCAGCGCGACCCTCGAACACCGTATCGCCGAGACCCGCCGGCTGCTGGACGCCCTGACCCCCGCGCGCAAGGAGATCGACGCCCGGCGGATGGACCGGACCCGGGCGGTCGCGGCGTTCACCGACGTCGTCGACGCCATCTTCCGCGTCTACGACTCGATGGCCACGCTGGACGACGATGAGCTCGCCAACGACACCCGGACGCTCATCGGGATGAACCGGGCCCGGGACATGCTGGCCCAGGAGGACGCCATGATGGTGGGCGCCCTGACGGCGGGCCGGCTCACCGACACCGAGCGCATCCAGCTCACGCAGATCGTCGGCACCCGGCGTTTCCTGACCACCCAGGCGGTGGCCGATCTGCCCGCCGCGGACCAGGAGGCCTACCGGCGGCTGGCCGCCGGCGAGCACTTCACCCGGCTGCGCGCCATGGAGGACCTGCTGATCACGGACGAGAGCGCGGTGCCGGCCGGGCTGGTCGACGTCCGGCGCTGGAGCACCGTCGCGCAACCGGCGCACTCCCGGCTGGCGGAGGTCGTGCTCACCGCCGGCGCCGGGATCGTCGAGCGGGCCACCCCGGTCGCGGTCGGCGTCGTCGTACGGCTCTCGCTGGCCGGCGGCCTGGGACTGCTGGCGGTCATCGCCTCCGTCGTCCTGTCCATCACCACGGCGCGGGCCCTGATCCAGCAGCTGGAGAAGCTGCGGGTCGCGGCCTGGGAGCTCGCCAACGAGCGCCTGCCCTCGGTGGTGGAGCGGATCGGCCGCGGACAGGAGGTGGACATCGCGGAGGAGGCGCCGCCGCTGGAGTTCGGCGACGACCAGATCGGCCACGTCGGGCAGGCGTTCAACGCCGTGCAGCAGACCGCGATCAAGGTCGCCGCCGAGCAGGCCCAGCTCCGGCGCGACATCGCCGACATCCTGCGCAACCTCGCCCGGCGCACCCAGTCGCTCGTCCACCGCCAGCTGAGCGTGCTGGACGTCATGGAGCGCAGGGAGAACGACCCCCAGGAACTGCGGGACCTCTTCCGTCTCGACCACCTGGCGACCCGCATGCGCCGCTACGCCGAGAACCTCCTGGTCCTGTCCGGCGCGTCTCCCGGCCGCGCCTGGCGCGACTCCGTCCCGATGATCGACGTGGTCCGCGGCTCGCTGGCGGAGATCGAGGACTACACCCGGGTGGACGTGCTGCCCCTGGGAGACGTCGCGCTGGACGGGCGGGCCGTGAGCGACGTCATCCACCTGATCGCCGAGCTGGTCGAGAACGCCGCCTCCTTCTCCCCGCCCTACACGACCGTGCAGGTCAGCGGGCACATCGTCGCCCACGGCTATGCCATCGAGATCGAGGACCGGGGCCTGGGCATGAGCCCGGAGGACATCGCCGGGGCCAACGAGCGGATCGCCAACCCGCCCGAGCTCAAGCTGTCGGGCAACGCCCGCCTGGGACTGTACGTGGTCAGCCGGCTGGCCGAGCGGCACGAGATCCGGGTCACGTTCAAGGCCTCGCCGTACGGCGGCACGACGGTCGTCGTCCTGATCCCGCAGGAGCTGATCACCGAACAGGCGGAGCCCGAGGCCGTCGTCAGCATCCCGCAGGCCCGCACCGCGCTCTCCGGCGGGTCTTCCGCCACCACCGCGCTCCGCGGGCCGGGCTCCGGCCCGCAGGCGATCACCGGTGGCGGCGCCCCGGCCGACGAGCCGTTCGACAGGCCACTCGACGGGCCCTTCGGCGACCCGTTCGACAGGAGGGAGAGGACCATCGAGGAGAGTCTCCGGGAGGCGACGCCGCCCTCGCGGCAGGAGGCCGCCCCGCCGGCCGCGGGCCGTCACGCGTCCGCGGGCGCCTCCGGCGACCCCGCCTCCCCGCTGCCACCCGTCATGCCCCCACCCGACACCAGCCACACGCCGGGCGGCCTGCCGCGCCGGGTCCCCCAGACCCACCTCGCCGCCCCGCTCCAGGACGACGAGCCCGCACCCGCGCCCGCACCCGAGGACGACGACGAGCGTTCCCCGGAGATGATCCGCGCGGCCATGGCGTCCTTCCAGGACGGCACGCGCCGCGGCCGCTCCGACGCGGCACAGCTGGTCGAGCGGGGTGATGACCCCGTGAACGGCGGAGAACCACGCATGTGACGCAAGTGACGATCTCGATTCGCGCGTGGCGGCCCGGCGCCGACGAGCCGCCGGAGGCCGGTGACCGGACGCCCGCCGGCAGAAAGAGGACAACGAGTGGTGCAGGGAACAGGATCTTTCACCGACCTGGCCTGGTTGCTGGATGACCTGGTCGCCCGGGTGGGGGAAGCTGAGCACGGAATCGTCTTCTCCGCCGACGGCCTGCTGCTGGCGGCGTCGGCGGGGTTCGGCCAGCCCGACGCCGAGCACCTGGCCGCCGTGGGATCGGCGATCCAGAGTCTCGGGCGGGGGGTCAGCGACCGGGTCGACGGCGGCGCGGTGCGCCAGACCATCATCGAGATGCGGTCGGCGTATCTGGTCGTGACTGCGGCCGGGCAGGGCGCCTGCCTGGCGGTGCTCTGCACCCACGAGGCCGACGTCGGCCTCGTGGCCTACGAGATGGCCATGCTCGTCACCCGGGTCGGCCAGTACCTCACCTCGCCCGCCCGGACGGCGGACCCCGTGACGGACGACGCCCCGCGATGAACCCCTTCGAACAGCATCCCGAGACGCAATGGGTGGGCGAGGAGGCCGGGCCGATCGTCCGGCCGTACGTGCTCACCCGGGGCAGGACCGAACCGACCCGAGGCAGGTTCGACCTCATCACCCTGGCGGTGACCGTCCGCTCCGCCTCCCCGAGGGAGACGGGTCTCGACCCGGAGTGCCTGGCCATCGTCCGGTTCTGCCGCCAGCCCCAGTCGGTCGCGGAGATCGCCGCACACATGAACCTTCCGGCGGGCACCATCCGTGTCCTGCTCAGCGACCTGCTGGACCAGGGATTCATCGCCCTGCAAGAACCTCATTCGGAGACGGACATGCACGACGAGAGGCTGTACAGGGCGGTGCTCGATGGACTCCGCGCACTCTAGCCGTGACGCAGGGCGGATCAAGCTGCCCAAGGCGATCAAGATCCTGGTCGCCGGAGGCTTCGGGGCCGGTAAGACCACCCTGGTCGGCGCGGTCTCCGAGATCGAGCCGCTGCGCACCGAGGAGACGCTGACCAACCGGGGCCTCGGGATCGACGACCTGTCCGGGGTGGAGACCAAGCAGACGACCACGGTCGCGATGGACTTCGGCCGCATCACCATCGGCGACGACTACCGGCTCTACCTGTTCGGCACGCCGGGACAGGAACGGTTCTGGTTCCTCTGGGACGAGCTGGCGCTCGGCGCGATGGGCGCGGTCGTGCTGGCCGACACCCGCAGGCTGGCCGACTGCTTCCCCTCCCTCGACTACTTCGAGCGGCGCGAGACGCCCTTCATCGTCGCGGTCAACTGCTTCGACGGAGCCCGCAGGTACGACCTCGACGAGGTCCGGCTCGGACTGACCCTCCACCCGGACATCCCGGTCGTGATGTGCGACGCCCGCAAACGGGAGTCCGGCAAGAAGGTGCTGATCACCCTCGTGGAGCACGCGATGAAGATGCGCCTCGGCACGGCGCCGGCCGCCGGGAGCACCGCGCCGGCGACCTGACGCCCCTGCCTCCCCGGGGCCCGCGGGCCCCGGGGAGAGAGCTGACCGTCCGCGGATCACCTCTGTACCTCAGATAGCTACAAATCAACTCTTCCGGACTCTTCGCCCCTGGGCGGCCCGTACCGGGCGTGCCACGATGACGGCGATCACGAGGAGTCCATCACGGGGAGAGATCCATGTGTGACGATCCGGCCATGCCCCCCGCCGTGGCGCGGGCCCTGGAGGAGTACCGGGCGCTGCTCGCCGAACACGGGGTGACCTGGGGCGAGGACCCCATCCCCTACGTCAGGTCCATGACCGCCGACGCCTACCTGATGGGCACCACGACCTTCCGGGACGTCTGCCAGGGCATGCTCCGGGCCCGTTACCCGCAGGCGTCCTCCGGCGAGCTGGCGGGGCGCTTCGCCGAGCTGGACATGGACGAGGTCGTGCGCAACGTCCTGGCGGGCAGGGTGTCGGACAACCTCGCGGCCCTCCGGCTCACCGGGGAGGGCCTCGCGGTCGAGGCGCACCCGCTGGCCGTACTGGACGGCGGGCCCCTGCGCACGACGCTGCTGGTCGACTCCGCCCGCGACGAGCCGGTCACCGTGCTGGTGGACGGCCGGGCGCACGAGATCGGCCCGCGCGGCGCGCGCCTCATCAAGATCACCAGCGGGAGCGAGGTGATCGCCGACGGCGGGCGCGTGGACCTCACGCCCCTGACCCGCCCCGCCGCCGCCGCGCGCCTGCGGCTGCGCGCCGGGTTCCCGTGCAGGTGGAGCGTGTACGGCGAGCAGGGGCAGGGCTGGTACCCCGAGGGCGCCCCGGCCAGGCGCGACTACCACGTCCTGCCCTACTTCCACGGCGACGACGTGGTGCTGGACGTCCCGGCCGAGCCGCTGACCGTGCGGGTCTCCAGGGGGATGGAGTACGGCTCCGCCGAGCTGGCGGTCACTCCCGCGGCCGGCGAGGAGACCCTGGTCGAGCTGGCGCCCGAGCGGATCTACGACGCGGCGGCGCTGGGCTGGTACGGCGGGGACATGCACGCCCACCTCAACTGGGCCGGGGACATGGTCGGCACCCCGGCGCTGGCGGCGGCCATGCAGCACGGCGAGGACCTGCACGTGCTCAACCTGGTGGCCGGGAACGTCTCCTCCGAGCGCGTCTACGACTCCGAGGCGCTGGCACACTGGGCGGGCCGGGACCTGCCGTGGTCGGACGGCACCCACCTGGCCAGGATCGGCGTCGAATACCGCAACGACCTCCTCGGCCACCTCTACGCCTTCGGCGTCTCGGCGCCGCCCTCGCGCTTCCACACCGGTTTCCTGGGCACCGCGGACTGGCCGCCCAACAGCGTCGCCTGCGAGGAACTGCGCGGCCTCGGCGCGCTCCTGGGCTACAGCCACCCGTTCCACAACCCGATCTCCGACACCGACGGCCCCGGCCACCTGCTGTGGCAGGGCCGCAACTGCTCCTCCCGGGAGATCGTCGCCGACGCCGCCCTCGGCCTGGTGGACAGCCTCGACGTGCTCAACCACACCTCGATCGCCGCGACCGCCGCCGTCTACCGGCACCTGATCGGCGCGGGCAACCGGATCGCGGTCACCGCGGGGACCGACGCGATGGTCTCCTTCGCCCGGCGCGGCAACCAGTCCAACCCGCCGGGCTGGGCCCGTGTCTACGCCCGCGTCGAGGGGCCGCTCACCGCCGGGTCGTTCGCCGAGGCCGTCAGGCGGGGCCGTACGTTCGGCACCACCGGCCCCTGGCTGGAGCTGTCGGCCGGCGGGCACGGACCCGGTGCCACCCTGGACCTCTCGCCGGGAGAGCGGGTCACGGTCACCGCGAGGTCGGCAGGTCCCGAGGTGGAGAGGCTGGAGATCCGCACCGCCGACGGCGTCCTGGCCGAGGGGCCGCCCGCCGAGCTGACCTGCGAGCTGGTCGCCGGCGACCCCACCTACGTCGTCGCCGTGGCCGTCGGCGGGCCGCACGAGCGCGCCCTCACCGGCGGCGCCTACGCCCATACCAGCCCGGTCTACCTCGACGTCGCCGGCCGTCACGTGGCCAGGGAGCAGGACGTCCGCTGGTGCCTGGAGTGGCTGGACGGCATGGAGACGCTGCTCCGGCGGCAGGGCACGTTCGAGACCGCCGCGCAGCTCGGCGACCACCTGGAGCTGATCGAGCGGGCCAGGGAGGTCTACCGCGCCCGCCTGGGCTCATAGACGGTCAGCAGCACGCGGCAGCGCGGGGCGTGGGCCTTGATCTCGCGGGCCAAGGTGAGGGCGGACTCGGACCGGGGGCGGACGCGGACGCGGCCGGCGTCGGGGTGCCGGGTCGCCAGGACCGGCCGGGGCCGCGGTCGGCCGGGGTCGGCACCCGTTTCGAGGTCAGCGCGAGCGGAGAAAGGTCAGCGCGGCGAGCACTCTGCGGTGGTCGTCGGCGTCCGGGCCGAGGTTCAGCTTGGTGTATACACCGGTGACGTGCTTGGCCACGGCGGCCTCCGACACGTACAGGCGCTGGGCGATCGCACTGTTCGACCGCCCCTCGGCGACCAGCGCGAGCACCTCGCGTTCGCGCGGCGAGAGCGCGTCCAGCGGATCGTGCGCGCGATGGTGGACCAGCAGCTGGTGGACCACGTCAGGATCGATGACCGTGCCCCCGGCGGCGACCTCACGTACCGCCTCCACGAACTGGCTGATCGCGCCGATCCGGTCCTTGAGCAGGTAGCCGACGCCGCGCGTGCCGGCCTCCAGCAGTTCCCCGGCCGCAGCCGCCTCGACGAACTGCGACAGGACGAGGATGCCGAGCCGGGGATGCTCGCCACGCAGCTGAATGGCGGCCCGCAGCCCCTCGTCGTGGAAGCTCGGCGGCATGCGGACGTCCACCACGACGACGTCGGGCAGGTCCCGGGCGATGGCGCGCAGCAGCTCGTCGGCGCTGCCCACGGCGGCGACCACCTCGCAGCCGAACCGGGTGAAGATGCCGGTCAGCCCCTCCCGCAGGAGCACCGCATCCTCGGCGATCATCAACCGCACGGCAGCTCCACCCGGATCGCCGTGGGCCCTCCCCGCGGGCTGCTGAGAGACAGGGTTCCCTCGAGCACGCCGATCCGATCGGCCAGCCCGGTGAGCCCGCTCCCCTTCACGGCGTCGGCTCCGCCGATGCCGTCGTCGTGCACGTCGAGGGCGAGAAGACGGTCCGACAGCTTCGCCTTGATCGTGATGTTCTGTGCCCTGCTGTGCTTGATCGCGTTGGTGAGGGTTTCCGAGATGCAGAAGTAGGCCGCCGCCTCCACGCCCGCGGGCGGGCGGCGGGGGAGGTCGAGGTCCAGGGTCACCGGGATGGGGCAGTGGCGGGCCAGGTCGGTGACGGCGACCCCGAGCCCCCGGTCGGTGAGCGCGGAGGGGTGGATGCCTCTGATGACGCGGCGCAACTCGTCCAGCGCGGCCTGCGTGTGGTCGTAGGCCAGGCCGATGGCTTTCGCCGTACGTTCCGGGTCTTCCCGTACGTCCAGCCGGGCGAGGCCGAGTTGCATGAGCACGGCGGTGAGCTGGTGCTGAGTGCCGTCGTGCAGATCCCGTTCGATGCGCCGCCGCTCGGCTTCGAAGGCGTCCACCAGCCGGGCCCGCGACCGGGTCAACTCGATCATCCGCTCCTCGGGGGGCGCGGCGAGCAGACCCCGCGTCAGCGCCCCCTGCGCCGCGGCCACCACCGTGAACAGGTACGCGCAACCGGCCAGCCCGACCAGCACCACGACGACGGCCGGCAACACCACCAGCGGTGAGCCGCCAGACGGGAGAGCCGAGGCGTAGGAAAAGACGGTCAACGCCGCCGAAGAGATGACGAGGCCGTTGACCGCAGGCAGGATCGTCGCCCACAGCAGCGCGTAGCCGATCTCGCGCCAGGCGGTCGGGTCCGCGAAGGAGATCGGCGTTCTCGGCTTCGGCGCAGGGACCGCCGCCGGGTCGATCAGCCTCAGCCGCCAGCGCTCGAGGGAGGCGATCGGGCCGCTCAGCACGACGGCGACGATCAACAACGTGATCATCGCGATCAGCAGCGCGGTCTGCCGTCCGAAGGCGGCCACCACGGCCACCGCAACGCCGCCGGGCAGACTGGTCAGCAGGTAGGCGAGCGCCCGCCAGGGCCATGGCGACCCGAGGAACCGCAGCGGGTTCCCCGTGATCGCCAGCCAGAGGGAGGTGACGTTCTTCATCAGCCCTTGATCGTCCGAGTGACCTTGCCCTTGGCGTTCAGGAACTGGATCCGGGGGTTGCCGTCCTGGTCGACCCGCATCACGATGCGCGGCGTGCCCTTGCCGTCGGCGAGCGTCACCGCCGACGACTTGTCGGGGTTCTTGCCGATGAAGACCCGCTGCGGGCTCGGGTACTTCTTCCTGTACGCGGCCATCGCCTGGTCCCGCGCCGGGCCGGGCGGCATCTGCTCGATCTTCTTGTACTCCTCGAAGGACGCCGGAAGGGGCGCCCCGGGCCGGTCATTGACCGCTAGGCCGACGCCTCGAAGGCCCTCTTGTTCCATGTACCGGAGAACGAGGGTCTGGTCCTGCTTGTACTGGTCGAAGGAGAGCTGCCCGACCGCCCACGGCTTTCCGCCGTTGACACCGTTGTCGGTGCCCAGGCCGCCGGACTCATCCCCCTCGCCGTTATAAAACGTCATGCCCGGCCGCGTGCCGGCGTTGCCCAGATCGACGCCGTTCACGACCACGCCCGGCGACCTCTCCTTGTTGCTCAAGACCATGCGCGGCTTGCCGTCCGGCTCCACCACGTTGATCCGCTCGACCTCGATCTCGTCGAATTTGGCCTTACCGCCGTCCTGCGCGACGGCTTCCCCGCTGTCGGCCACGATCGCCGCCGTGGCGACCGCGGCGGCCACTGCGGTGATCAGGCAAACCTGCATCCGCCGGAGTTGCCGCTTGACCTTCACGATTTCCAGTGACGCATCCATGCCTTCGATGATCTTAGCTGCCTTGGTGGTTGACGATAGGGCTGCTTACCGATCAGGGGTAGAGGTCCTTCCACCTCTGTTCCTCAACCCCGGAGCCGCCGGAGTCAGCTCTCGGCCTCCTCGGCCGGCAGCAAGAATTAAGGTTTGACTTATATAAGTCGTTACTGAAATCATGGATCCGTGCATGCCTACGCCGTCGACGCCCAGCCGTTGCAGGAGGTCGACGTCCGGCTGGAGCACTTCCGGCGGTTTCGGAACCAGCGCCTGGACGCGCTGAGCACCGAACTCGCGCGGGGCAAGCGCGAACGCGGTGAACGGCGCGGAGACGGGCCGTCGGGGGGCGGCAGACCACCCACCAAGAGCGAGGAAGACACGTGATCGACGTCATCAACCAGGTCAACGCCGTCCACCGGGAGATCGGCGACCAGCCCGTCAGCACGGGTGCGGGGCGCTCGGTGCTGCTGCGCCGTACCTACGACGCCGCGATCGAGGACGTCTGGGGTGCCTGCACCGAGCCCGACCGGATCGGCCGGTGGCTGGGGCCGGTCAGCGGTGATCTCCGCCCGGGCGGCACCTTTCAGCTCGAGGGCAACGCCGGCGGGGAGATCCTGCGCTGCGAGGAGCCGCACCTGCTCAAGGTGACCTGGACCATGGGAGGAGGCATGGCCACCGAGGTCGAGGTTCGCCTCTCTGCGGGCGAGGACGGCGACACCGTCTTCGAGCTGGAGCACGCTTCCCCCGCCGAGTTCGTCGACGAGATGCTGCGCGCCTACGGCCCCGGCGGCACCATCGGCATCGGCGCCGGCTGGGACCTCGCCCTCCTCGGCCTGGACCTGCACCTGCGCGGCGAGGGCCTCGACCCGGCGACCTGGGAGAACGCGCCGGAGGTCAAGGAGTTCGCGGTGCGCAGCAGCCAAGCCTGGGGACAGGCGATCCAGGCCGCCTGGGGCACCAGCGACGACGACATCGCCGCGGCGGTCGCGTTCGCAACCCAGCACTACGCCCCCCACGACGAGACAGGACACTGAGGTGGCCCAGACGATGCCGGCCGGGGCGATGGTGGACGAGGTGATGGCCGAGCTGGCCGAGATCGCCGACCCCAAGACACGCGAGGTGAACGAGAAACACGGTGACGATCACGGTGTGAACCTCGGCAAGCTGCGCGTGCTCGCCAAGCGGCTGAAGACGCAGCAGGAACTCGCGCGCCGGCTCTGGGAGACGGGCGACTCCGCGGCGCGGCTGCTGGCGCTGCTGATCTGCCGCCCGAAGGCGTTCGGGCGCGACGAGCTGGACGCCATGCTGCGCCAGACGCGCACTCCCAAGGTGCACGCCTGGCTGGTGAACTACGTGGTGAAGGAGAACCCGCACGCCGAAGAGCTGCGCCTGGCCTGGTCCGCCGACCCGGATCCGGTGGTCGCGAGTGCCGGCTGGGCGCTGACCGCCGACCGGGTGGCCAGGAAGCCCGATGGCCTCGACCTCGCAGGACTGCTCGACGTCATCGAGGCGGAGATGAAGGACGCCCAGGACCGACTGCAGTGGGAGATGAACAACTGCCTGGCCCGGATCGGGATCGAGCACGCCGAGCACCGCCCCCGTGCAATCGACATCGGTGAGCGCCTCCAGGTGCTCAAGGACTACCCGACGTCCCCGGGCTGCACATCTCCGTTCGCGCCTACCTGGATCGCCGAGATGGTGCGCCGACAGGGCGACAACACGGTGGCCTGATTGACGGTGGCCCGTCGCCTCGGGCATGGGGACAGTCGAGCGGCTGGTGCCGGACGATCGGCGCTCGGTGTGTCTGCCCCGGTGTTGCGCGCCGCGATCGTTGACCGCTACCGGTAGGCGAGCTGAGCCCGCTCCCCGCCGCACCGCCAACTTCCCCATTCGGCTCCGCGCGCCCAAGCCGCGCTCAGGCGGCCTGGCCGTAGCCGGCCGCGGCGGGTGCTTCGCCACGTAGCGAGGTGAAGTCGACATCCAGGCGGGGGTCGTAGGCGGCGGGGGTGTCGCCGAGTCCGTGGGTGGAGTATTCGCCGAAGCGGTGGACGTGTTCTGTCAGGTACGGCGAGACCTGCGCCAGGTCCTCCGGGTCGATCGGTCGGCCCTCCTGTTGCAGCCGGCGGACGACCCCGGCTCGTACTGGCCGTCGGATCCACCGAACCAGGACGAAGCCCACCTTAATGATCAAGGGGCAGTCCCACGGCCCGTTTCTGCCGTATACCGGCTGTACCCCTACGCAAGGGGGGGGACTACGGGGTGCATGACCCCTTGCTGTCGGTGACTCGCAGGCTCAGCGTCGTGCCGTAGTGCTGGCGCATGCTCTGGCCGGCGGGCGGGTCCTGGGTGCAGACGGTGCGTTCGAGGTGCGAACTGTCGTCGTATCCCTCGGTCACGATGGGCCGGCTGCCGACGAGCGGGAAGCCGAGCTGCAAGGCGGCCTGTTTCGCCTCATTGCCGGTCTTGCCGACGAAGTTCGGCACGACGGGCCAGGTGGTGACGCGGCCGTCGGGTGGGCAGGGCACCTGCGGGGGCAGGAAACCGAACTCCACCTTCTTCGCCTGAGAGTCCTCGACCTGCGTGCAGACGATCCAGGTACCGGAGTAGGACTCACCGTCGAACAGATGACCGTCCGGCAGGGCCTTGTACGCGGTGGCGTAGGCGGGCCAGGAGCGCCCCAGCTCGCCGCTGACGGCGTCGAGCGTCTTTCCTTTGAAGGAAGGCAATGCAGGTGACGGACGTTGCGATTGTGCGCCGTTTCCCTCACTCGCTCGGGTGGAGGCGTTGTCCTCGCCCCCGCCCGAGCAGGCCGCCAGGCTGAGCAGAGGCACTGTCAACAGAGCGAGAACAAGGGGCTTGACCTCCACCATATGCTGCTCCCGAGCGTGATCGGATGTACGCGACGATCATGGCTGTCTTCGCGCCGCAGGGCAACCGCGCCGGTGATTGTCCGGGTCGGGAAAGACACCGGCATGTCCGGGGTTGAGGAACGGCGAAGAAAACAATGGATGCGCAGGTCAGCGGCCAGACTTCCAGGGTGTGATCCAAGGCCTGCACGGGTGCTCCGACCTGAGTGTCCGTCGAAAATCTCCCCGATACCACCGGGCCCCCTGACGCCCGGCGGTCCCGGACCTAAACTGCGGTTCATGTCCGCGCAGGGCGGCCGGCCCGCCGGATCCGCGATGACCGCCAGGGAGCCGACCGGATGATCACCAAGGAACTGACCGTCGGCGAGCTGGCCGAGCGCAGCGGCGTGGCGACCTCCGCGCTGCGCTTCTACGAGCGGGAGGGGCTCATCCACAGCCGGCGCACCACCGGCAACCAGCGCCGCTACCACCGCGCCACCCTCCGCCGGGTCGCGTTCATCCGCGCCTCGCAGAGCGTCGGCATGCCGCTGTCGGTGATCGGGGAGGTGCTGGCCCTCCTGCCCGCCGACGCCCCGCCCACCCGCGAGTTCTGGGTCCGGGCCTCCGAGTGCTGGAGCAGGGAGATCAACGCCCGCATCGAGAAGATGGAGCGGATGCGTGACCGCTTCACCGAGTGCATCGGCTGCGGCTGCCTGTCGTTCGAGCAGTGCGCGCTGGTCAACCCCGGCGACGAGCTCGCCGGCCAGGGGCCGGGAGCCCGGCGCCTCTGAGAGGATCGTCCGATGGACGCGAACACGGTTCTCCAGACGGCGGCGGAATGCCGGTCCTTCCTCGAATCGGGGTCCGACCGTGACTGGGAGAAGGGGATCCCCGGGATGGAGTGGACCGTCGCCCAGGCGGTCGCGCACATCTCCGACACCCTCCTGTGGTACGCCACGGACTTCGCCGCGGGGCAGCGCGAACTCAGCACGATGGATCTGCGGGTGCGGCCGGAGAGCTCCCCGGCGGACCTGGCCGCCACCCTCGGGACGTTCGCCACGGTCGTGGCCAGGGTCGTCCAGGGCGCCCCGGCCGGGGCGCGGGGCTGGCATCCCTACGGCATGGCCGACGCCTCCGGGTTCGCGGGCATGTCCTGCGACGAGCTGCTGATGCACACCTACGACGCCTCCCTGGGCCTGGAGCTGCCGTTCACCCCGTCCGCCGAGCTGAGCGAGGCGACCCTGCGCCGGCTGTTCCCCTGGGCGCCGCACGGCGCCGATCCGTGGCGGACGCTGCTGTGGGCCAACGGCCGCGCCGACCTTTCCGGGCATCCCCGCCGGCGCGAATGGCGCTGGCACTGCGCCCCGCTGGCGGAATGGGACGGCGCGGCCCCCTGAGGCGCCGGCGGTCGCGGTCGCTAATGTGAACTGCGTGATTCACCGAACGTGGTTGGCCGTGCTGCTGGTGGTGGCGCTCGTGGCGGGGTGCGGCGCCGGATCCGCCGTCTCCGACCTGGGTCTGATCGTCCACGGGGGAGTCGGCAAGACCGCGGACGTCCGGCTCACCCCCGGCCAGCGGTTCTCGCTCGCCGTGGACGACAACGCCTCCGTCGGGGACAGCTGGCTGATGCCCGACCTGCCGGACGTCATGGTGGCCTCGTTCATCAGCGAGGAGTACCGGGCCGCCTCCGAGGAGCCCGGCGCGGGCGGGACCCGCTACTTCGTCTTCAACGCCAAGCGCCCCGGCACGACCGTCGTCACGATCTCCAACTGCCGGCGCTGCCCGGCCGATCGGGTGCCCGCCGACGAGCAGAGCAGGCGCGCCTCGGGTGAGGCGATCTTCCGGATCACCGTCGCCTGAGCCGGCGCGGTCCGGGCGGCCGGTCCGGGCAGGCGGTCCGGGCGGCCGGCGCGGTCGGGTGGTCCGGGGCGGTCGGGTGGTCCGGGGCTGGCATGTCGGGTGGTCCGGCGCGGTCGGGTGGTCTGGGGTGGGTGGTCCGGGGCGGGTGGTCCGTACCTCGCCGGGGGTGCGAGGCTGATGCCCATGAATCGGTTGTCTCAGGTTGATCTGTCGCAGAAGCTGAATAAAAGGGAGGCGGCCGAGCGGCTCGACGCCGCGCTGGACCGTCTGCTGCGTCTGCGGCTCGTGCTGGGCGGGCAGGTCGGGGAGAAGCGCATCGGCCCTCCGCTCTGCGCGGTGTTCGAGGGCTGGGACGCCTCGGGCAAGGGAGGGGCCATCAAGCGGCTGGTGCGCCCCCTCGACCCGCGGCACGTGCGGGTCGCGCAGTTCGCGGCGCCCACCTACGACGAGAAGCGGCACCACTTCCTGTGGCGGTTCTGGCCCGTCCTGCCCGGCTGGGGCGGCATGGCCGTGCTCGACCGTTCCTGGTACGGGCGGGTGCTGGTGGAGCGCGTGGAGGGCTTCGCCACCGAGGAGCAGTGGTCGCGGGCCTACGACGAGATCGTGGAGTTCGAGCGGACCCTCGTCGCCGAGGGCATGATCATGGTCAAGTTCTGGATGCACGTCTCCGAGGAGGAGCAGCTGCGGCGCTTCCAGGATCGGGCGGCCGATCCCCTGCGGGCCTGGAAGCTCACCGACGAGGACTGGCGCAACCGCGACAAGCGCCCGCAGTACGAGGCCGCGGTGGAGGACATGCTCGCCCGCACCGACCATCCGAAGGCGCCCTGGCACGTGGTGGCGGGAGACGACAAGCGGCTGGCCCGCGTCACGGTCGTGGAGGCGGTCTGCGCCGCGGTCGAGGCCGAGCTGCGGGCCCGGGGGTACGACCTGGCCGACCTGGGCGCCCCCGCCGCCGCCCCGGCCCGGACGCCCCGGTAGCCGGTGGCGAGCCGGCCGACCGGCCGTGTGGCCCGGGGGCTGGACGGGACGCGGGGCGTGGGCCGTGTGACCGGGGCCGGGCGGGGCGCGGGGCGCGCTACAGGTCCAGGGCCGATCCGCCGAAGCGCTCCCGCAGGAAACGGCCCTGGTCGCGCAGGGCCTGCTCGTCGCCCCGGTGCACGGCCCCGGCCACCTCGCGCAGCTTGACGTCCAGCAGGTCGAGCTGGGCCAGGAGCTCCTCGTGCGCGCTGCGCTCGCGGTCCGCGCGGCGGCTGAGGGCGTAGGTGCGGGGCAGGTTGGCGTAGGCCTCCAGGCTGGCCGGGAGGTAGTCGCGGATTGTCTGGGAGACGATGTGCAGGTGGTCGGGGGAGGCGGTCAGCACCTCCGCGCGGCCCAGGACGCCGCCGAGCACGTCGGCCAGGCCGCCGAGCCTGGACCGCACGTCGCCGGGGAAGCGCTGCGAGCGGTCCACCCCGCGCAGCAGGGCCTCCAGGTCGGCGCGGAGCAGGGTGGTCTCGACCTCGGCGTGGGAGACGGCCAGCCTGACGCGGTCCGGCGGGGCCAGCAGCGCGCCCACGCCGTACAGCCCGGCGACCACCACCGGCCAGAACGCGCCGGCCAGGCCGAGGAAGTGCCCCAGCGTCCCCAGCAGCGCCAGGCCGCAGCCGGCGATGTTCCTGGTGGAGCCGAGGTATCCCAGCACCCGGTCAGCGGACACGGTGACACCCGCCGCGGCTCCGTACGGCGGGGCGCCCTCGGCGGCACGCGCGGCCCCGGGCCGTGGGGCGATCACTGGTAGCCACGGATCTCCTTGAACGCCGAGGCGAGCGATCCGGTGCGGGCGTCGAAGACGGCGCCCCGGGTCAGCGTGGCGATCCTCTCCATCTCGTCCGCGTCGCTCTCGCCGAACAGCACGACGAACGTCCGGACCTGCCGCCGCGCCTCGGGCAGCGACCGGTAGTACGCCTCGAAGTCCTCGTAGGAGGAGCCGTCGGTGTTCTCGCCGTCGGTCATCAGCACGATCGAGGTGTAGTGGTCCCGGCCGGCGTCGCCGGCCTGCCCGTAGGCGGCGCGCAGCCCGTCGTAGATCGCGGTCCCGCCGGCCGCCCGGAGCCGTTCGGCGTAGGCTCTGATCTGCGCCAGGGCCGGCTGCGGGTCACGTTCGGGGAGGATGAACGGCTGCGGCAGCCCGGCCGAGCCGCCGAACGGGATCATGATCACGTTCTCCCGGCTGCGGAAGCGGGAGAACGTGCCGGAGGCCGAGGTGTCGGCGCCGGTGAGCGTGACCAGTGCCTGGCGCAGCGCCTCGATCCGCTCGCCCTCCATCGACCCCGAGGTGTCCAGCACGAACAGCGCCCGCGCAGGGACGCGCACCTCGTCGAGATAGGCGGTGATCAGCCCGTCGGCGGCGGCCCTGCGGTTGGGGAACGGCAGCTCCAGCAGGGGCGCCGTGCCGAACTCCGGCCCCGGCCGGACGCCGGGGACGATCGGCCGCCGGTGGGTGCCGGTCATGATCTCCCGCTGCACGTCCGGCGTCCGCAGCCAGGCCGTCAGCCTGCCGTACAGCTCCTTCTTCTCCCGCGGGGCCGAGGCCAGCAGGGTCAGCGGGTAGTCGGCGGTGACCACCCCGTCGCTCGGGCGGACCAGGCTCAGCCCGCCCATGCCGAGCAGCACCGACTCGTAGTTCACGATGCCGTCCACCCCGCCCTCCCGGGAGTAGGCGTCGGCCAGCCAGCCGGAGGACCCCGAGGTCAGCCGCTGGGCGGAGAAGAACTCCTTGAGCCTGGGCGTCACCGCGGTGATCTGCTCGCCGCTCAGCGCCTCCCCGGCGTCCGACAACGCGGCGGCCACCCCGACCAGTGCGGAGAAACCCGAGTTGGAGGAGGCGGGGTTGGTCATGCCGAAGGTGAACCGCTTCTCGCGGGCGGCGGTCGCGATCTGCTCCCAGGTGACCGGCCTGCCCTCCCAGCCGAGCTCCCTGGCCTTGGCGGTCGTGAGCCCGAGCACCACCGGGGAGACCATGATCTTCGTCTCGGTGGACAGCCGTGCGGTCGCGCCGTCGATCAGCGACAGGTAGCGGTTGGAGGAGAACCAGATCGCGTCGTAGGAGCCGTCCGCGCCGCCGCCCGCCACCTGCTCGGCGCCGTCCAGCGTGCCGGTGTAGGAGATCCTCACCTTCACCCCGGACCTCCGCAGCAGCGGCTCCAGGTCCTTGACCTCGCTGCCGGCCAGCACCCGCAGCACGTCCGGGCCGTCCCCGGGCACGTCGCCGGAGGAGCAGGCGGCCAGCGTGGCCATGGTCACCAGCGCGAGCGCGGCCGCCGCCCGCCGCACGACGGGCGGGACGCGCCGGCCTGCGGCCGGGCGTGCGGCGCTCACGAGGCGGCCTCGGCGCGGTCGAGGTAGGTCCTGGCGTGCGCGAGCTCGGTGCTCAGGCTCTCCACGGTGACGGCCATGCTCTCCACGGCCTGCGACCGGAAGCCGTCGATCATGTCCATGGTGGCGTAGACGTTGTCGAAGGCCCGGCGCAGGACGTCCATGTCGACCGTGGTGGAGGCGGCCTGGGTCTGGATGGCGCCGGCCTGGGTGCGCAGCATCTCGCCGGTGGCCAGGATCAGGTCGCCGGTGGTGGAGTTGAGCGCGGTGATCTGCTCCAGCACCAGCTTCTGGTTGGCCAGGGCCTGGGCGACGGTCACGGCGGTGCGCAGCGCGGCGACGGTCGTGGTGGTGGCCCGGTCCACGCCCTTGCTGAGCTCCAGGTTGTTCTTCCTGACCAGGTCGAGGGCCAGGTAGCCCTGGGCGGAGACGGCGAGCTGGGTGAGGATGTCCTGGTGCTTCTGCCGTACGGTGAACAGGGCGTCGGAGCGGAGCGCCGCCGCCTTCCCGGGTTCGGCCGCGTCGAGGGCCAGGACGCGGTCCTCCAGCGCGGCGTCGAGCGCGGCGGCCGTCACCGCGTACTCCTGCAGGCGCGTCATCGCCTCCCACAGGTCCGCCTTCTCGCCCTCGATCGCGGCGTTGTCCTTGAGCAGCTCGTCCTGGCCGGATCGGAGCGCCCGGATGATGTCGTCCAGGTGCTTCTGGGCGGAGTGGTACTTCGCGAAGTAGTCGCGCAGCCGGTCCCCGAACGGGATCAGTCCCAGCAGCTTGCGCGGCCCGCCCGCGGCCTGCTTCGGGTCGAGGTCCACCACGGTACGGCGCAGCGCCACGAGCCGGTCCGCCACCCGCCCCCGGGCGTCGGCCCCCTCTCCCCGGGCCGCCGCCAAAGCGGCCACCGGGCGCTTCAACATCCGGTTGGCCGCCTGGGAGGCGGAGCGGATCTCGGCGTCGCCCATCGAGGAGATGTCGCGCACCTTGCGGGTGAAGTCCGGCTGCCGGTGGTCCAGCGCGGCCAGCTCGGCGGCGAACCGCCGCGCCTTCGCGCCGAGCTCGGCCTCGCGACCGTCCGGCAGCGGGAGCATGGTCGCCGCCGCCGTGGTGGACACGGCGGCCACGGGGGCGGGCGGGGTGAGCGTCAGTTCGCTGTCGGCCATGTCAGGGCCCTCCTTCGGTCTTCGGCACGGCGCCGCTCGCGTACAGCCGCTCGATGGCGGAGACGAGCCCCTCCAGGTGCTCGTAGGCGGGCGGCTCCACCACGTCCACCAGGTCGCGCGCCACCGGTGCCCGGTGCCTGGCGGCCAGATCGGTGAAGGCGCCGGGGTCGGCGGTGCGGAAGCCGTGCAGCGCGGCGAGGCCCCTGAGCTCGGGGTCCTCGGTCAGCAGCCGCCCGATCTCGGCGGCCTGCGGGGTGAACGGCACCAGCGTGTGCTTGCTCAGCACGGTCGGCGCGGGATAGAGCAGCCGCATCTCGGGCCGGATCGAGCCGTCGCCCGCGAACACGCGGGACAGGTACTGGGCCTCGTAGATCATGACCATCGGCGTCTTGCCCGACCCCATGACGAGGTAGTCGGTGAAGGGGGCCTCGGTCGAGGACTGCGAGTACCCCTGGTCGAGGAAGATCGGCGCCACCGCCCTGGCCACCTCGGGGATCCGGGCCGGGCTGGTGACCACGTCGTCGCCGTTGGCGACGTAGCCGGCCATCGCCAGATACATGGCCGCGGAGTTGGAGGTCCTGATGTCGGTGGTGGTCAGCAGCACCCGCTTGCGCGCCGGGTAGGCGGTGTTGCCCGGCAGCCGGTCCCACCGGGTGCCCGCGGCCACCAGCTTCATGTACGCGGCGATGTCGAGCACCTGGTAGCCGTGGCCCGAGTCGCGCACCAGCCCGGCCCTGGCCAGGACGTCGGCGATCGGCTGGAACGTCGCGACCGCCATGGGCGAGTAGAAGGGGGAGAACGTCGTGGAGACCTTCCGGTCCTTCTTGATCTTCTCCGCGGCGGGGAGGCTGGAGGGGAACGCGAACGCGTAGTCGTCGAGCCTCACCTCGGTCGCGATCTGGCGGGAGCCGGCGGTGTCCACCTCCACCCGCAGCCCATGCCTCTCGAACGCCGCGCGCACCCGGGGATCGTCGAAGAAGGGCCTCTTCTCCGAGCCGATCACACCGCGGACCGTGGCCGGTCCGCCGCCGCCGTCGCCCAGGACGACCGCCGCCACCACCACGGCGCCGAGCAACAGTGCGAGAGCGATGCCGATCGACCGCTTCATTCCACCCCATTTCCATAAATAGCCTCTCTTGTTGGAATTATGAGAGGACAGGAAATGGCGCGTGCGCCGGATTTCGGGGTATGCGACAGAATTAAGTGGCTGTTCGCTTGCTCGTCATTCGGAAAGGTGGGGCCCATGCGGTGGAGGTCGAGGCTCGGCAGGCTGGACCGGCGGCTGTTCGCCACGGTGGCGGACGCCCGGCTCCCCGGTCTCGAACGCCTCGTGCCCGCCCTGTCGCGCGCGGCCGACAACTCGCTGCTCTGGGCCGGTCTGGCCGGGACGCTGGCGGCCAGCGGGCGGCGGCCGCTGCGCCGCGCCGCGACCCGCGGGCTGCTGGCGGTCAGCCTGGCCAGCCCCCTGGTGAACCTGGTCGGCAAGCAGCTCTTCGGCCGGACCCGGCCGTCGCTGGACGGCCTCCCGCTGGCGCGGATGATCAAGGTGCCCGCATCGGCGTCGTTCCCGTCCGGCCACTCGGCCTCGGCCGCCGCGTTCGCCACCGCCGTGGCCATGGAGGCTCCCGTCGCGGTCGCGGTCCCCGTCGCGCTGCTGGCGGCGGCGGTCTGCTTCTCCCGCGTCTACACCGGTGTGCACTACCCCGGCGACGTCCTGGCGGGGGCCGCGATCGGCGTGGCGACCGGGCTGGTCACCCGGCGGCTCTGGCCGGAGGCCGTGACGGGCGCGCCGCGCGTGGTCACCGCGCCGTCGGTGCCCGGTCACGACCCCGACGGCCGGGGCGTGGTGGCCGTGATCAACCCCCGGGCGGGCGGCGAACCGTCCACGGCCGCGACGGTGCGGGCCGCGCTACCGGGGGCCGAGGTGGTCGAGGCGGACGGGCGGGACATGGCGGAGCTGATGGGCGAGGCCGCCGCCCGCGCCCGGGTGCTCGCGGTCGCCGGGGGCGACGGCACGGTCAACCGCGGGGCGCAGGCCGCGCTGGAGCACCGCAGGCCGCTGCTGGTCATCCCGGCGGGCACGCTCGACCACTTCGCCGGGGCGCTGGGCCTGCACGGTCCCGAGGAGGCGTTGACCGCCTACCGGTCGGGCGGGGTGGTCGCGGTGGACGTGGGGGAGGTGGCCGGCCGGGTCTTCCTCAACAACGCCAGCCTCGGCGTCTATCCGGAGCTCGTCGACCGGCGCGAGTCCGTCGAGCGGCGCGTCGGCAAGTGGCCCGCGCTGCTGTGGGCCCTGGGCCGCGTGCTGCGCACCGCCGAGCCCGAGGAGGTGGTCGTCGACGGCGTCCCCCGGCGGGTCTGGCTGCTGTTCGTCGGCAACTGCCGCTACGACTCGCGTGGAGCCGCCCCCCGCCTGAGGCGGCGGCTGGAGGACGGGCTGCTGGACGTCCGGCTGCTGACCGCCACCTCCCGGCTGCCCCGGCTGCGCGCGCTCACCAGCGTGCTGCTGGGCGGGCTCGGCCTCTCCCGGCACTACCATCAGTGGCAGGCCGACACGCTGAAGGTCTCCTCGCCCTCCGGCGTGGTACGGCTGGCGCGCGACGGCGAGACGTTCACCGTGACGGGGGACGTGGAGTTCACCAAGCGGCCCCGCTCCCTGCTCGTGGTCCGCCCGGTGGACTAGGCCGTCCGCCCCGAGGGCCGGGCCGTCCGCCCGGAGGGGGAGAGGCGGAATGGAATCGCTTTCAACGGCATGCGCGCCTGCGCAGTCTCCTGTGTCCCGATAAATCACGACACGTTTCTGGGCATCGTTTCATGTCTCTTTCCGCGCTGTTCCTGCGAGGGCCGGGCGTTCTGCCGCCGGACGAGCGATGATTCGGAGAAAGGACGATTCCCCGTTGACGTGTCGTGATCGATCCGGCGATAGTGGGGCAGGTGACTACCCCCCGTCTGCTCTCCTGTGCCGTGGTCACCGTGCTGGCCCTGACCGCCTGCACCTCCGGCACCTCCAGTGATCCCGTGGTCGGCTCGGCCACCGCGGGCGGTGTCGTGGGGACCACGGGCGGCGGGGGAGGGACGGGCGCGTCCTCCAGCGGCACGCCCACCCCCACGGGACTGACCCCCGAGGCCTACCGGGCCGAGCTCGACAAGGCGCGCGGCCCGATCAGGGAAGCGCTCAAGAAGCTGGACGCGACCGACGGCAAGGGGCTCGACGAGCGGCTGGAGCGGACGGTCGCCATGATGGAGGAGGCGGTCTCCGGGCTGGAGGCCGTGGTCCCGCCGCCCGAGGTGAGGACCGAGCACGGCGACTACGTGGGCACGCTCCGGCGGCTGGTGTCCGCGCTGTCCGCGGCGCAGGAGGACGTGCGGGCGCAGGAGGTCTGCACCGGGCCCGCCGTGCTGACCGGGGTGGAGGAGGCCGGGCAGCTGTCGCCCGTCCGCGACAGCGGGGAAGCGCTGGCCGACCTGGGCGACTACCGCGCCGACGTCGTGCCGGTGAAGGTCGGCAAGGAGCGGTCCCGCCGCCTGTCCAACGGCAAGTTCATCACCTCCGAGGGCCGTCCCGGACGGGCCTACCTGGAGCTGAAGAACGGCAACAGCCGGGACGCGGTCGTCGTGCTGGTGCGCGGCAAGAAGAAGGCGATCCGCGTCTACGTCCGCAAGAAGTCGAAGTTCAGGATCCAGGGCGTGCGTGACGGAAGCTACAAGGTCTACTACACCCTGGGCACCGACTGGGACTCCAAGGCCCGCGGCTTCACCCGGTCGTGCGACTTCGAGCAGTTCGGCAAGTCCGTGCGCTTCAGGACGGTCCACACCGCGACCCAGATCCGCTGGACCGACTGGACCATCACGCTGAACGCGGTCAAGGGCGGCACCGTGCGGCCCAAGCGCATCAAGCCCGGCGACTTCCCCGGCTGATCCCCGGCCGGAGACGCGAAGACCGCGATCCCGTGACGGGATCGCGGTCTCGGTTCCCCCCTGATCGGATCAGGTCGAGAAGAGCATCCCCACCCAGCTGCGCTGGCGGTGGTGGCCGTAGTGGCCGCCGTGGTGCGGCGCGCCCCAGGCGGGAGCACCGTGCACCGGGGGCGGCGGAGGCGGCGGCGGAGCGGCATGCGACTGAGACCACTGGCTCTCCATGCGAGTCAGCGTCTCGAGCTCGCCATAGTCCAGGAAGATCCCGCGACAGCCGTCACACTGGTCGATATGGACGCCATTGCGCTCATAAGTGCGCATTGCGCCGCGACACTTCGGGCACTGCATCTGGCTGATCTCCTTGTCCTTGGCATTGTCTTGACGTAACCACAACCTACTGCGTGGGCACACTATGACAGGCGCTCCGGAGCTGAACAATTCTTTGGCAGGTGTCGATCAGCACCTGCTCGACCTCGTCCAGCGGCCGTCCCTCCCGCTTGGCGGTGGCCACGGCCGCCGCCGTGAGCTGCACGGTCATCGCCTGCGCCGGCAGATCGAGCCGCTCCCACGGGTCTGCGCCGGCTCCTGCGGCGAGTCCGCCCGCGGCGCGGTAGGCGTCCAGGAAGCGGTGCCACACCTCCGGCTCCAGCAGCCCGGCCGCGAACCAGGCGGCGGGCCTGGCCAGATCCCAGGCCGGGTCGCCGATCCCCAGATCGTCGACGTCGATGAGGATCCATCCGCCCGGGAGGCGGACCAGCTGGCCCATGTGCCAGTCGCCGTGGGCCGGCGAGCCGGGTCCGGCGTCGAGGGAGGGCAGGCAGGCCAGAGCCCGGCGCACGACGCGCTCGGCGGCGGAGTCGCCGTCCAGGCGGGCGACCGTGGCGGCCACCCGGGCGGGCCCGCCCGCGGCCGGCAGCGAGGGCAGCTCCCGCGCCGGTACGGCGTGCAGCCGGGCCAGCAGCCGCGCGGCCGCCTCCCAGGGGGCCGCGTCCGGGTCCCGGTGGTCCACCGGGACCCCGGCCGGCCACACGGTGACCAGCCGGTCGTGGACGACCGCGACCTCCTCGGTCAGCGGTTCGAGCATGATCCCGCGCAGCGCCGGGTGCGCCACGGCCCGCATCCGCTCCACCAGCGGCGCCTCGGCCGCCCCGGGGGCGTGCGCCTTCACCACGACGGAGCCCGCCCGCACGATGATCACGTCCGGCCTGGTCGGCAGCACCTCGGCGGGCGCGTCGCCGTACCGGGTGCCGATCCGGAGCAGTTCGTCGATCAGGTCGTCGCTGTGATCCATCCGGCAAGTGAACCACTGATCCGCGGCTCCGCCGTACGGCGAATAAAGTGCATGACATGAGGATCGGGTTCGCGGTGCCGGTGTCGGGATCCTGGGCGACGCCCGCCAACATGGTGCAGGTCGCGCAGCGGGCCGAGGCCCTCGGCTACCACGAGGTGTGGACCTTCCAGCGCCTGCTGTACCCGCAGGGGCATGCGATGGGGCCGGTCTACCGGAGCGTGCACGACCCGGTGGTCACACTGGCCTACCTGGCGGGGGTGACCAGCCGGATCCGGCTGGGCGTGGCGGTGCTCAACATGCCGTTCTCCTCGCCGGCGATGCTGGCCAAGCAGCTCGCCAGCCTGCAGGCGGTGTCCGGCGGCAGGCTGGACGTCGGGCTCGGGCTGGGGTGGCTGCCGGAGGAGTTCGCCGCGTCGGGGGTGCCGTTCGAGCGGCGCGGCCGGCGCGGGGAGGAGTTCGTCCACGTGCTGCGGCGGCTCTGGTCGGAGGAGGTCGTGGAGCACAAGGGGGAGTTCTACGAGCTGCCCCCCGTCCACCAGGATCCCAAGCCGCTCACGCCGCCGCCGATCCTGCTGGGCGGGAGCGCGGAGGTGGCGCTGCGGCGCGCGGGGCGGCTGGCGGACGGCTGGATCAGTTCGAGCCGCGAGGACCTCGACCGGATCGACGAAAAAATCTACATTGTAAAGGAGGCGGCTCGGGCCGCCGGGCGGGATCCGGAGGCGCTGCGTTTCGTCACCCGCGGCGTCACCTGCATCCGCCCGTCCGGAGCGGCCGGCCGTGCCCCGCTGACCGGCTCGTTCGAGGAGATCCGGCAGGACGTGGCGGTGCTGGAGGCCAGGGGCGTCACCGACGTCTTCCACGACCTCAACTTCGACCCGGAGATCGGCTCGCCCGACGCCGACCCCGAGGAGTCGATGCGGCGGGCCGGAGCGGCACTGGATGCCCTCGCGCCCTGACCAAGCGTTTGGTTGTATAGGGGGATGAGGGAACAGGAGATCGCGGACCGGCTGGAGATCGGCGACCTGCTCGCCAAATACGCCTACTCCATCGACACCGGAGACTGGGCCAGGCTCGACCTGGTGTTCACCGCGGACGCGGTGATCGACTACACGGCGGCCGGCGGCATCCGGGGCACCCGGGACGAGGCCCGGCGCTGGCTGGCCGAGGTGCTGCCGAACTGGCCGGGCCGCCAGCACCTGATCGGGGCGACGACGGTCAGGTTCGAGGGGGACGAGGCCGTGGTCACCGCCTCGTTCACCGACACGCTCGCCCCGTCCAGGGACATGGTCGCCGCCGACGCCGCCGGGCTCATCCGCGGCGGAGGGTGGTACCACCACCGCATGATCCGCACGCCGTACGGCTGGCGCAGCAGGGAGCTGGTCGAGGAGCAGAGCTGGCGCACCATGCAGTAGGAGGCCGCCGGGGCGGGAGCCGGTGATGTGCGGGCCTGATGACGTGTCGCCCGTCTCGGACCTGTCATCCTTGTTCCGTACCTGTTGGCATGGAACGCGGGGGAACGGTGAACGAGCGCAAGCCGATCGAGTGCTGGCTGTCGGACATGGACGGAGTCCTTGTCCACGAGGGACATCCGGTGCCCGGGGCCGATGAGTTCATCCGCCGTCTGCGTGAGTCCGGCAAGCGGTTCCTGGTGCTCACCAACAACTCCATCTACACCCCGCGCGACCTGGCCGTACGGCTGCGCGCCGCCGGTCTCGACATCCCGGCGGAGTCGATCTGGACCTCGGCGCTGGCCACGGCGAAGTTCCTGGCCGGCCAGCGTCCCGGCGGCTCCGCCTACGTGATCGGCGAGGCCGGCCTGACCACCGCCCTGCACGAGGCCGGTTACGTCCTCACCGACATCGAGCCCGACTACGTGGTGCTCGGCGAGACCCGCACCTACAGCTTCACCCAGATCACCCGGGCCATCCGGCTGATCGAGGGGGGCGCCAGGTTCATCGCCACCAACCCCGACCCGGTGGGCCCGTCCAACGAGGGCTCGCTGCCCGCCTGCGGCGCGGTCGCGGCGATGATCACCAAGGCGACCGGCGTGGATCCCTACTTCGTGGGCAAGCCCAACCCGATGATGATGCGCAGCGCGCTGCGGGCCATCGACGGCCACAGCGAGAGCACCGCCATGATCGGCGACCGGATGGACACCGACATCGTCTCCGGCATGGAGGCCGGGCTGCACACGATCCTGGTGCTCAGCGGCGTCATGGCCAAGGACCAGATCGACCGCTACCCGTTCCGCCCGTCCCGGGTGGTCGACTCCGTCGCCGACCTGATCGACCTGGTCGACGACGGCGCCTGACCTGACCTGATCTGTCCGCTGTCGCCGTGCGTTCCCGTGAGCCGGGACCGGGAACAATGGCGTGCCACAAGAGTGGCACAAGGGCATGAAAGTGATTTATATCTCATGGAGCGCCGATTAAGTCGTGCTTCGTGAGATATCGCTATGAATCATGTTTCTCCCTTCCGCGGGACTGAATTCACGTTTACCGTCTAGGCAGGATCGGGGCCGACGAGAGGCGGTCGTGAGCATGCGGCGATGGAGAACGGCCTGGCTGATGGTTGCCGTGGCATCCCTGATCACTGTCGGCGCGGGCGGCGGAGCCGCCTCCGCGTCCGTGCGGCAGAGGGACGACATGGACAAGGACATCTCCACGGCCCTCTACGTGGTCAACCGTTACTGGGCGACCCACTGGTCGCAATTCTTCACCGGCAGATACTCGCGACCCGGCGTTTTCGGCGGTTACCAGAAGGGCGGGAGAAAGCCGCCTCTGTGCGACGGCAAACGGCTCGACTACGACAACGCGTGGTACTGCCGTACCGGCGACTACCTCGCCTGGGACGTCGACCTCATGGAGGAGGGCTACCGCTTCGGGGACGCGTGGGTGTATCTGGTCATCGCCCACGAATGGGGGCACGCCGTGCAGCGGCGGCTCGACGGCTCGCTGCTCCTGCGCACCTACGAGCTCCAGGCGGACTGCCTGGCCGGAGCCGCCCTGTACGGCGCGGCGGCGGACGGGACCCTGCAGTTCGAGAGAGGGGACCTGGAGGAGATCGAGGCGGCGCACCGGAGACTGGGCGACGAGACGTCGTGGACCGATATCAGCGATCACGGCACCGCGGCCCAGAGGATGTCCGCCTTCAAGCGGGGGGCGAGGTACGGCGTGTCCGCCTGCCTGCCCCGCTGACGCGGCGGGAGCCGCTCCGACGCGGCGGGAGCCGCTCCGACGCCGCGGGGGCCGTCCGGTGCGGGCCCCGCGGCCGGAGATCACGAGATCAGCTCGGGCAGCCGGCTGATGTGGTCGGCCAGGTAAGCGCCGAGCTCCGGGGGGATCAGGTTGATGGCGGTGATCTCGGCCGGGTCGAGCGGCAGCCGTACCACCTCGTAGAGGCCGCGGGCGGGGTCGGTGAACTCGGGGCCGCATCGCAGGGCCGGATCCATGGAGACCAGGCGGCAGCCGTAGACGTGCTGGGTCTTGACGCCCTCCTCGCGGACGCACTCCAGCGTGGTCAGCGGGGTGACGTCGGAGACGGTGGCGCCGAGTTCCTCCAGGACCTCGCGGTGGAGGGTGTCCTCCAGGCAGGCGTCCTCCGGCTCGACGTGCCCTCCCGGGATCGACCAGTAGAGCTCCTCGCCGGGGACCGTGCGGCGGAACAGCACGAGCCGGTCGTCGTCGAGCAGGACCGCGCGGACGCTGGGGACGAGAGACATCTGCTCATTGTGTCACCGGGCGCCGACCGCCTTCCCGGAGACGGCCCGCGCGAACGGGGCCGGCCGGAGAGGGGGTGGGACGGCCCGACCGCTCAGATGTCGCGGCGCAGGCGCTTGAGGTCGGAGCGCTGCTTCTTGGCGGTTATCCGCCGCTCGACGGCGCCCCTGCTGGGCTTGGTCGGGCGGCGTTTCTTGGGTGGCGGGGCGATCGCCTCGCGCAGGAGCTGGGCCAGTCGCATCTCGGCGGCCTCGCGGTTGCGCAGCTGGGAGCGGAACTCCGAGGCGGCGATGGTGACGACGCCGTTCACCAGGCGGGGCCCCAGCCGCTCCAGGGCGCGGGCCTTGAAGACCGGGCCGAGCGTCTCGGTGGCGGCCAGGTCGAAGCTGAGCTCCACCCGGCTGTCGGTGGTGTTGACCCCCTGCCCGCCGGGACCCGAGGAGCGGGAGAACCGCCAGTGGAGCTCGGCCTCGGGGACGGAGACCGAGCCGCTGATCTGAAGCGGACCGGGCATGGCGGGTTACTCCTTCTCACGGATTCTTACGGGGTGTGCGTTCAGAATAACGGGGAGGCAAACCCATTCATCAAGCTATTTATGCCCCATTCGGGGCGTGCTGATGGGAGCGGTCTTGTGGCATTCGCTCCTTTTCCGTCACAGTGACTGCGGGCAGACCGCAGAGATCGGTGAAGAGAAGGCGTGGGGCGCGTGGACAAGATCGTCGGTGTGCACGGGATAGGCAAGTACCACTACTACCGCGACGCGGGGAACTCCGTCAGCGGCGCCGCCGCCGCGGTGCGCGACAAGTGGGACCGCTACCTGCACAAGGGCCTGACCGGTGGCGGCCCGTACGCCAAGGAGCGCTACATCACCGAGGTCGCCTACTACGCCCACCTGCTGGGCGAGAACAAGGACGACTCCCCCCGCGCCGTGCAGCGCATGGACACCGGCGCCCAGGAGGTCTTCGTCGCCTGGGCCAAGCAGCTCGACTCGGTGGGGGAGGGCCTGACCGGCGCGCTGCACCGGGTGACCGGCTGGCTGCTGGACCGCCTGCAGGGCAACGCCGCCGAGTTCGCCAGGTTCTTCTGTCCCGAGGTCGCCGCCTACATGACCGCCGGCGGCAAGGTGCGGGCGGAGGCGCGTGCGGCCGTGGCCGAGGTGATCAGGCGCAACCGGCCGAAGGTGGTGATCGCGCACTCGCTGGGCAGCGTGGTGGCCTACGAGACGCTCTGGGCCCACCCTGACCTGGAGGTGGACCTGCTCATCACCCTCGGCAGCCCGCTCGGCATGCGCAACGTGATCTTCGAGCGCCTGCTGCCCGCACCGGTCAACGGCTGGGGCGCGCGGCCCCGGCAGGTGCGGCGCTGGATCAACATCGCCGACAAGGACGACATCGCGGCGATCCCGCCGGGGCTGCGGGCCTGCTTCACCGGGGTCGACCAGGAGGCCCTGGTCAACCTGGACTGGCTCGACTTCCACACCGTGGAGAAGTATCTGGGCTGCGGCGCGCTCAACGACCATCTGAAGCCGTACCTGGGCTGACCCGCCGTGCCGGCCGTCCCGGAAGGGCCGCACCTGTGCTGTGGCGCGCTCCACGGCCGTCCGAGGCCGTACCCGGGCTGAACCGCCGCGTTCTGCCCGGCGCGGGGGCAGCGGCCGACGCGAGGAGAGCTCTTCGCCCCGTTGCCGCCTGCCGGACGGGCGGCGTTCAATCACGGCGGGTAAGGCGCTTGCCTGTGCAACGGCTGTTCACCCTGCCTTGATTCGCAGGCCACAGTGGGGAAAGCTGGGGGCGTTGCACTGGTGGTGTGGAGCAGAAGCCGTCACGCAGAGTGTTCCTGTCCGTCGCCGCCGCGGGTGCGGGCGGCCTGTTGCTCACCGGGGCCGGCCGGGCCCCGGCCGTGACCCCCAGAGCCCTGAGCCGCGATCCGTTCACTCTCGGGATCGCCTCCGGCGATCCGTCGCGGGACGGGTTCGTGCTGTGGACCAGGCTCGCCCTCGACCCGCTGGGCCCGGACGGGCGGGGCGGGATGCCGGCCCGGGACGTGGACGTCGAATGGCAGCTCGCCACCGACGAGCGGTTCGCGGAGGTGGTCCGCACCGGTACCGAGACCGCGCGCTGGGAGCGGGCGCACAGCGTCCACGTCGAGCCGGCGGGGCTGGAGCCCGGACGGGAGTACTTCTACCGCTTCCGCGCCGGCGGCCACCTGTCGCCGGTCGGCCGCACCCGCACCGCCCCGGCCGCCCTGTCCCCGCTCACCTTCGCGATAGCCGCCTGCGCCCACTACGAGCACGGCTACTACACCGCGTACAGGAGGCTGGCCGAGCAGGACCCCGACCTGGTCGTGCACCTGGGCGACTACATGTACGAGTACGCGCCCCGGGGGTACACCGCGCTCGGCGGGAGCGTCCGCCGGCACACCGCGGGCAAGTGCGCCACGCTGGCCGACTACCGGGTGCGGCACGCGCAGTACAAGAGCGACGCCGACCTGCAGGCCGCGCACGCGGTCGCGCCCTGGCTGGTCGCCTTCGACGACCACGAGATCGAGAACAACTGGGCCGCCGGCGTCTCCAGCAGCGGAGCCGCCGGATTCGCCCGGCGCAGGGCCAACGCCTTCCAGGCCTACTACGAGAACATGCCGCTGCGCCGTGCGAGCCTGCCCGGAGGCTCGTCGATGCGGATCCACCGCCGGGTGGACTGGGGGCCGCTGGCCCGGTTCCACCTGCTCGACACCCGGCAGTTCCGCGACGACCAGGCGTGCGAGGACGGGCTCAGGTCCGGCTGCGACGAACGGCTCGCGACCGGGCGCACCCTGCTGGGGGAGGGCCAGCGGCGCTGGCTGCTGGACGGGCTGGCCGCCTCCGGCGCCCGGTGGAACCTGGTCGGCCAGCAGATCCTGATGGCCCAGCGCGACTCCAAGGTCGGGCCGGGCACCGAGGTCAACATGGACTCCTGGGACGGCTACGCCGCCGAGCGCGCCCGGCTGCTCACCGGCTTCCGGGACTCCGGCGCGGCCAACCCGATCGTGCTGACCGGCGACGCGCACATGCACCACGCGGCCGACCTCAGGCTCGACTTCGACGACCCCGACTCGCCCCGGGTGGCGGTGGAGCTCGTCACCTCGTCGGTCGCCAGCGACGGCGACGGCTACCGGGACAGGGGGCGGATCGCCGAGACCCTCGCGGAGAACCCCCACATCTCCTACCTCGACCAGCGCCGCGGCTACATCGTCTGCCGCCTCACCTCCGATGAGCTGCGGGCCGACTTCCGCACGCTGGACTACATCAGCCGCCGGGGCGCCCCCGCGAAGACCGGCGCCCGCTTCACCGTTCCGGCGGGGCAATCCTCCTTGATCTAACTAGGGGGAATTCCAGACAATTTGTTAGATGATGCGGCAATGAGTCACCTCGCCAAGAGGCTCACCGCTGCGGCTCTCGCCGCCGCGCTGGGCGGTACCCTCCTTTTTCAGAGCCCCGCCATGGCCGCGGGGCCCGCCGTACCCGCCGGGACCGCTTCACCCGCCGCCGCAACCGCGTCGCCTGCCGCCGAGGCCGCCGCGAAGTTCGGCTACGAGATCTCCTTCCCCAAGCACGTCCGCCGGGGCGGGTCCCTCGTCTTCACCGTCAAGGTCCGCAACAGGAAGGCACGAGGCCAGCACTACGTGGCTCTCGTCGGCGACTTCCCGAGCGGGTTCCGCAGGATCAAAGTGGTCGCCAAGCCGCGCAGCGTGAAGTGCTCCGTCAAGCGGCGGGATCTGGCCTGCTGGATCACCTCCCTCGACAAGGGCGACTCGACCACCGTGAAGATCCGCGCCTGGGCGGGCTCGCGCCGCGGCACCGCCACGGTCCGGTTCGGCGTGCTCGCCACCAAGACCCCCGGAGCGAACCTCGGCAAGATCGCGAAGAAGGTCCGTCTCACCATCAAGGCGAAGACGAGGATCCTGTGAGAAGTCGTCGGGAGGAGGCCGCTTCCGGTCGGTGCGCGGTCGCCGCGGGCGGTCAGGGTGAGGAGGCCGTGGCCGGTCGGCGTGCGGACGCCGCGGGCGGTCAGCGCGCGGACGAGGCCCCGGTGAGCGCGTAGCCGAAGAGGGCGTCCCCGGCGGCGGTGGCGAAGGTCCGCGCCGCCGCCGGGCGCACGCCCGGATACGCGCCCTTCCTCGTGTCCCCTCGCAGCAGGGTGAGCCTGCCGTCGCCCGGAGCGGCCACCACCAGGCCCCGGTCCGGGACCGTGGCCAGGGCGGCGCCGAAGTCACCGCCCCGGCCGGTGATCAGTACGTTGTTCCTCCTGGTCAGCCCGCCGGAGCGGCTGCCGGCGAGCACCTGGACGGCGTTCTCCCCGGGCGCTCCCACGATCAGCTCGTCGTCCCCGTCGCCGTTGAGGTCCCCGGCGGCCAGCGCGGCGCCGAACCGGTCGAAGTATCGGGGCTCCCCCTTGAGCGACCGCTGCGACCACGCCTGCGAGGTCGCGGTCCGCAGCCCGGCGCGCGAGCCGTAGACCACGTCGACGGTGCCGTCGCCGTAGTCCATCGCCCGCTGGTCGTCGGTCAGGCCCTCGCCCGGCACCCCGATCGCCAGGTCGTCGCGGCCGTCGGCGTTGAAGTCGCCGGTGGCCAGCGCCGCCCCGAAGGAGTCCCAGGGTTCGCCGAGGCCGGCGATCCCCGGACTGTCCTGGGTGAGCAGCGTCGCCCTCCTGCGGTGGACGTCGAGCACGGTGACCGAGCCCTGGCCGTTCCTCTTCGAGATCGTGTCGGCGGGAGCGCCCACCGCGATCTCGTCGCGGCCGTCGCCGTCGAAGTCGCCGACCGCGAGCACCGCCCCGAACTGGTCGGTCTCCTTCGCGCTCTGCCCGACCCAGCCGCCGTCCTGGCCGATGATCCGCGGCCCGCGTCCCCTGAGGCCGTACAGCCCGACGCCGCCCCCGCCCAGACCCGGGACGCCGATCACCAGTTCGTCGTCCCCGTCGCCGTCCAGGTCGGCGGCGGCGAGCGCGGCGCCGAACCGGTCGGGGCCACGCCTGCCGCCCAGATCCCCGGCGTCGATCATCTTGCCGGCGCGCAGACCGTCCGCGGAGCCGTGGAAGAGCTGCACGGCGCCGTCGCCGTCGGCGCCCGGCCGGGAGCGGTCCTCCTCGGAGACGCCCACGGCGAGGTCGGCGCAGTGGTCGCCGTCGAAGTCCCCGGCAGCCAGCGCCGAGCCGAACGCGTCCCCGGTCTCCGCCTCGCCTGGCACGCCGGGGCTGTCCTGGGTGAGCCGTTTCTCGGCGTGCGCGCCGTACAGGACGGTGACGGACCCGGCGCGGGCGTGACCGCCGACGGTGGCGTACGGCGCGGCGGCCGCGAGATCGGCGCGGCTGTCGCCGTCGAAGTCGGAGGGGACGCCGGAGCAGGTCCCGGCGGGGGAGGCGGGGAGGGCGGGGGAGGCGGGGAGGAGGAGGGCGGAGGCGAGGACGGCGGAGGCGAGGAGCGAGGCTCTCATACGGGGAATGGTCTCCGGGAATTCGGACACTCCGCCCACCGGGATGTGAAATCCGCATGACCAGCTCGGGTAAAGAACATGCCGGGCCGGAATCGACGGCGTACGGAGCCCGGCTCCCACCCTCCGGCGGCCCCTCCGGAGGCGGCGGGTCACAGACCGGCCCGCAGCCGTCCGGTCACAGGCCCGCGGTCAGGGTTCATCCGGTCACAGGCCCGAGGTCAGGGCCGTCCGGTCACAGGCCCGAGGTCAGGGTCATCCGGTCACAGGCCCGAGGTCAGGGCCGTCCGGTCACAGGCCCGCCGCCAGGTTGCGCGCGAGCCTGCCCGCGGCGGCGCCGGCGGCCTCGACCTCGGTGAAGTGGCTCAGGAACGCGTGCTGCAGGCAGGCTCCGAGCAGCAGCGCGGCGACCGCCTCCGGGTCGGCGTCCGGCCGGACGCGGCCCAGGGCCTGCTCGGCACGGAGATAGGCGGCCAGCCCGAGATTGACGGTCTGCGGTCCCGCGCTCCGCTCCCGCATCGCCGTACGGTAGCCGTCCAGCAGCCGCAGCTCGGAGAAGATCGACGCGGCGATGGGGAAGCTCTCGTCGTAGAAGATGATCGCGGCGTGCGCCACCCTCTCCAGATTGCCCGCGACCGTGTTCCGGCCCGCCTCGCCCGCCAGGGTGGCCAGGAGGCGGGGGAGATCGCCGGGCAGGCGCTCCTGCAGCACCGCAAGGAAGAGGTCCTCCTTGGCGCGGAAGTGCTTGTACAGCAGGGCCTCGGAGCAGCCCGCCGTCCTGGCGATCTCCTTGGTGGTGGCGCGGGCGAGCCCCTGGGTCCGCATGACCTGTGCGGCGGCGTCGACGATCCGCTCCCTGGTGCTCCGCACGGCCGCCTCCCGTTTGACAGTGAGTGAGTACTCACTAACCATAGAGGTGAGTGAACACTCACCCCAGTGCGGCGGGACCCGGCAGAGGACAGGAGCGATTGCGATGAGGCTGACGGTCTTCGGGGCGAGCGGCGGAACGGGCACCCAGCTGGTCCGGCAGGCACTCGGCGCCGGGCACGAGGTGACCGCCGTGGCACGCCGGTCGTCGCGGCTGTCCTTCGACGAGCACCCCCTGCTGAGCGTGATCCGCGCCGACGTGCGCTCCCCGGACGCCATCGGCCCCGCAGTCGCGGGCCGGGACGCGGTCCTGTCGGCGCTCGGCTCCGGCAGCGCGCGGACCCCCACCGACGTCTGCGCCGCCGGCGTCCGGAGCATCGTGCGGGCCATGGCCGACACGGGGACGCGGCGGCTGGTCGCGGTCAGCGCCAGCGGCGCGTTCATCGACGACGGCGACGGACCGGTCACCCGGCTGATCGTCAAGCCCCTGCTCCAGCGCGTCCTGCGCCACCCGTTCGCGGACATGCGGGCCATGGAGGAGGAGATCCGCGGCACCGGCCTCGCCTGGACCATCGTCCGGCCGCCGAGGCTGATCGACGGCCCCCGCACGGGCCGCTACCGCACCTCCCTCAACCGCAACGTCCGCGGCGGTCTCACCCTCTCCCGCGCCGATCTGGCCGACTGCATACTGAGCCGCCTCGACGATCCCGCCGTGCTGAGCGCCGTGGTGTGCGTCGGGAACTGACCGTCCCCGCCGAGGCGTGCGCCGGCGGCCGGCCGTTCCCGCCGTGGCGTGCGCCGGCGGTTCCCGCCGTGATGTGCGCCGGTGGCCGGCCGTTTCCCGTGTGACCGGACCGCCTCTCACCTGCCCTGCTGGGGAGCCTCCACCGGGCAGCACATCTGCGGGTGGGAGTCGGCCAGGACGTTCTCGCGGATGGTGAGAAGGGCGATCAGCGCGGCGACGACCATCATCGCCGCGCTGACCAGCATCGTCGTGTGGAATCCGGTGGTGAAGGAGGCCGGGTCGTGGAAGGCGTCGCCGGTCAGGCCGGCCAGCGGCGGGATCGCGGCGACCGCCAGCAGCCCGCCGGTCCGGGCGACGGCGTTGTTGACGCCGCTGGCCACTCCCGCGTAGCGCTCCTCGGCGGTGGCCAGCACGGTCGCGGTGAGCGGCGCGACCGCCGCCGACAGCCCCAGGCCGAACATGGCCGCCGGGACCAGCACGTCCGTCAGGTAGGACGAGCCCTCGCCGATCCTCGACATCAGCAGCAGCGCGGCGGCGCAGATCAGGAGGCCCGCCGTCATCGGGATGCGGGGCCCGATCCGCTTGGCCAGCTCGCCCGCCCGCGACGACAGCAGCAGCATCAGGACCGTGACCGGGATCATCGCGGATCCGGCCGTCATCGGTGAGAAGCCCGCCGACACCTGGAGCTGGACGACCAGGAGGAAGAACACCACGCTCATCGCGGCGTACATGATGAACGTGACGACGTTGACCGCCGTGAACACCCTGGAGGTGAAGACCCCGACCGGCACCAGCGCGTCGGGTGAACGCCTGATCTCCAGCCAGACGAACGCCACTCCCAGCAGGACGCCCACCGCGATCGGGACCGGCCGCAGGTCGATCAGGCCGTAGGTGATCCCGGCCAGTGCCAGCGCGGCCAGCGCCGAGCCGAGCACGTCGAAGCGCCCGGTGGCCTCCACGTCCCTGCTCTCCGGCACATGCCGTACGGCCACCGCCACCACGAGCGCGGCCACCGGCAGGTTGATCAGGAACACCCACCGCCATCCGGCCGTCTCCACCAGCCACCCGCCGAGGAGCGGCCCGATGGCCGCCGCCGTCCCGCCCAGCCCCGACCAGGCTCCGATCGCCCTGGGCCGGTCCTCGCGGACGAAGGACGCCTGGATGATGGCCAGCGATCCCGGAGTGAGCAACGCCCCGCCGACGCCCTGGAGCGCGCGGGCCGCGATCAGCGTCTCCACGTTGGGCGCCAGCCCGCACAGGGCCGACGCGACGGCGAACCAGATCACGCCGATCAGGAAGATCCTGCGCCTGCCGTACCGGTCGCCGAGCGAGCCGCCCAGCAGGATCAGACCCGCGAGAGTGAGGGTGTAGGCGTTGACGGTCCACTGCAGGCCCGCCATGTCGGCTCCGAGAGCGTCGCCGAGCGCGGGGAGCGCCACGTTGACGACCGTGCCGTCCAGCAGCGCCATCCCCGAACCGAGCACGGTGGTCAGCAGAACCCACCGTCCCCGGGCTGAGCTGAGCCCAATGTGGCCGTTGTCCATAACTCTCATCATCGCTGACCGTTTTCATCCATCCGATGTGGATTCATGATTCCAGAAGTGTCGGCGATCTCTGGTAGGACGTGGTCTGTCACGTTTCGCCTGACAGGAGCCCAAGACGGACGACACCGCGTCCGTCGGGCGGTGGCCGGCGACACGTGGCGCTCAGCGAGCGGATCGGCCCCCTTCACCCCATTTTCCTCAGAGGACCCGAGATGACCAACGAGAATCCCGGCCACGGCGCCGTATGGGACCTGCGCGGCGACTCCTACGCCCACGTGGTGGGCGAGGATGGTGGAGGGTCCTCGATCCAGCGGAACTTCGAGGATTTCCTGGCCACCCGCGACCTCGCCCAGGTGCGCGAGGTCGTCGTCGGCTGGTGGGGGCCCGGCTGGGAGGGCAACACCTCCGAGCTGCCGGTCCGGCTGCTGAGCGAGGTGGCCGACCGGCTGCCGAACGTGCGGTCGATCATGCTCGGCGACATCGAGCCGGAGGAGAGCGAGATCTCCTGGATCGAGCACGGTGACGTGACCCCGCTGCTGGAGGCCTTCCCCCTGCTGGAGACACTTCACATCCGCGGCGGCAGCGGGCTCCGGCTCCGGCCGGTCCGGCACGGGGCGCTGCGCACGCTGTGGTTCGAAACCGGCGGACTGCCCGGGCACGTGGTGCGTGCCGTGGCCGGCAGCGACCTTCCCGCCCTGGAGCAGCTGGAGATGTGGCTGGGCGTCTCGGAGTACGGCGGGGACGCCACGGTGGCGGATCTGGCGCCGATCCTGTCGGGGGAGCGGCTGCCGGCGTTGCGGCACCTCGGGCTGCAGGACAGCGAGATCCAGGACGAGATCGCGGCGGCGGTGGCGTCGGCGCCGGTGGTGGCACGGCTGGAGGCGCTGGCCCTGTCGATGGGCACGCTCACCGACGAGGGCGCCGAGGCGCTGCTGTCCGGCCAGCCGCTGACCCACCTCAGGCGCCTGGACCTGCACCACCACTACCTGACCGGCACGATGGTCAAGCACGTCGAGGAGGCCTTCGCCGGCACCGGCGTCGAGGTCGACCTGTCCGAGCAGGAAGAGCCGGACGACGACTGGCGCTACGTCGCCGTGGCGGAGTAGGCCGATGAGACGCGGAGATCTCAGCAGGTTCAGCAGCCTGCCCCTCTCACACTTCCCCTGCCTCGAGGACGGTGACCCTGACGCACCGCGCGGAGCCCAGGCCTGGCGGCTCTGGGTGGACTACGGCTACAGCAGTGAGGAGACCTTCGAGGACTATTTCGTCCGTTTCGTCGAGACGGTCGACACCGGCCGCGTCCGTGAGCTGGTCTTCGGCTCCTGGGGGGCTCCCTTCGAGGACTCGGCCGACGAGCCGATCGACCTGCTCACCCAGGCCGCGGACCGCTTCCCGAACCTGCGCCTGATCGCGCTCGGCGACATCTCCTCGGACGAGGCCGAGATCTCCTGGATCCAGCAGGGCGATCTGACGCCACTGTTGGGTGCCTTTCCCCGCCTGGAGGTCCTGGAGGTCCGGGGAGGGACCGGGCTCGGCCTGCGCCCGGTCAGTCACGACTCGCTACGGGTGCTCCGCGTCGAGTCCGGGGGGCTGTCCGGCGCCATGGTCCGTGCCGTGGGCGCGAGCGACTTCCCCTCACTGGAGCACCTTGAGCTGTGGCTGGGCGTATCCGACTACGGCGGGGACGCCACGGTGGCGGATCTGGCGCCGATCCTGTCGGGGGAGCGGCTGCCGGCGTTGCGGCACCTCGGGCTGCAGGACAGCGAGATCCAGGACGAGATCGCGGCGGCGGTGGCGTCGGCGCCGGTGGTGGCGGGGCTGAGGTCGCTGGCGCTGTCGATGGGCGCGCTGGGCGCCGAGGGCGTCGAGGCGCTGCTGTCGGGCCAGCCGCTGACCCATCTCAGGCGCCTGGACCTGACCCACCATTTCGTCGGCCCACTCATGGTGAAGAGGATGGCCGCCGCGCTGCGACACGTGGAGTTGATCATGGGAGAGGCCGAGGCGAGGCACGAATGGGCACCGGAGGGCCGCTATGTCGCGGTCAGCGAGTAGGTTCTCCGATGGTTCATGAGCACCTGACGTCCCTGGCCGCCGCGGAAGGAGCGGCGTCACGTGCCGGTGGCCGGACGACCTCGCTGACGGTCGTCGGCACGCCGGGCGAGCGGCGGGTGACCATGTTCGCCGACGCCTGCGTCCGCTACGGCCTGCGGGAGCCCGCCGTCCTGCCGTGGACCTCCGTGCTGCGGGGCCGGGACATCCCGCTGGAACCGGGAACGCTCGTACGGATCGAGTCGCCCGGAGAGGACGCCGGGGCCGACGCGCTGCTGCGCGGTCCGGGCGAGCCGTCCCGGGTCGGCGGCGGTGCTGCCTGGCACGCCGCCTTCACCGCCGGGACGGCGCGGATCCGCCGGGCCGTCGAACGGACGCCCGGGGCCGTGCTGCTCGCCGACGTCGACGAGATCGCGGTGATGTTCGACAAGCGGCTGTGCCACGCGAGGCTGTCGGCGGCCGGGGTGCCGGTGCCCGCCGCGCTGCCAGGACCGGTCGGCGGTTACGCCGAGCTGCGCGAGCGGATGGGGCAGGCCGGTTGGGGCCGGGTGTTCGTCAAACCGGCCCACGGCTCGTCGGCCTCCGGGGTCGTCGCCCTGCAGACCTCCGGCCACCGGATCAAGGCGGTGACGTCGGCGGAGCTGTCCGCCGACGGGCTGCACAACTCGCTGCGGGTGCGATCCTACGAGGACGAGGCGGACGTGGCGGCGATCGTCGACCTGCTCGCCGGGAACGGGCTCCACGTGGAGCGGTGGTTCCCCAAGGCGGGCCTCGACGGGCGGACGATCGATCTGCGGGTGGTCGTGGTGGACGGCACGCCGACCCACGCCGTCGTCCGCGCGAGCCGTACCCCCATGACGAACCTGCACCTCGGCGGCGAGCGCGGTGATCTCGGCGCGGTCAGGACCAGGCTGGGCCCTCAGGGCTGGGAGCGGGTCACCGAGGCGTGCGCCCGGGCGGCGTCGTGCTTTCCGGGGAGCCTGACCGCCGGGGTCGACCTGATGATCGGCGTCAACTGGCGGAGTGTCGCCGTGGCCGAGGTCAACGCCTTCGGCGACCTGCTTCCCCGGCTGACCGGCTTCCCCGGCGGCGGCGCCGAGCACCTGAACACCTACGAGGCCCAGGTCAGGGCCATCCTCGCCCGCCGTACGGCGGCGCCGGACGCCGCCGCGCACCACCCCGCCGTACCGGCGCCCACGGGAGGGAACGCCGATGGGTGAGAGGACGATGCGGGACATGAACGGGATCGTGGGAAGCCACGACCTTCTGCTGGTGACCCTTGACACGCTCCGCCACGACGTGGCCGAGGAGCTGGCCGGGGCCGGGCGGCTGCCCAACCTGGCCAGGGCGCTGCCCGGCGGGCGGTGGCAGCGACGGCACAGCCCGGGGAGCTTCACCTACGCTGCGCACGCCGCGATCCTCGCCGGATTCCTGCCGACCCCCGCCGAACCCGGACCGCATCCCCGCCTCTTCGCGGCGGCCTTCCCCGGCAGCGAGACCACCGCCGGCGGGACGTGGGTGTTCGACGCGCCCGACCTGCCCGGCGGGCTGGCCCAGGCGGGATACCACACCGTCTGCGTCGGGGGCGTGGGGTTCTTCAACAAGCTCACCCCCCTCGGGGCCGCACTGCCGGGGCTGTTCGCCGAGAGCCACTGGGATCCGGCGTTCGGGGTGACCTCGCCGACGTCGTTCGAGGCGCAGATCGAGTGCGCCGAGCGGGCGGTGGCGAGGGTGGACGGGCCGGTGTTCCTGTTCGTCAACGTGTCGGCGCTGCACCAGCCCAACTGGTTCCACCTGCCGGGCGCCACCCGCGAGCACGGTGACAGCCGGGAGAGCCACGCCGCCGCGCTGGAGTACGTCGACCGGCACATCGGCCGGCTTTTCGCCCTGATGAGCACCCGGCGGCCGGGGTTCGCGATCGTCTGTTCCGATCACGGCACCGCCTACGGTGAAGACGGATACATCGGGCATCGGATCGGCCACGAGGTCGTCTGGACGGTGCCCTACGGAGAGTTCACGATAGAGCGGGGGCAATGGCGGTGACTCCGAGTTCCGGCCGGACACGGACGCGGGTGCTGGAGACGGTGGCCCTCGGGCCGGACGGCATCCCGGCGCGACCGGCCTCCGACGGCGCGACCGGCGCGGGGCCGTACCAGGGGTACGTGTACGCCTACCCGCACAAGACGGCATACCGGCCGCTGGAGCCGCGTCCGTCGCTGCGGGAGGTGTGGTCGGGGGAGCCGCTCGGGAGCCTCTTCCTCTACCTGCACATCCCGTTCTGCGAGATGCGCTGCGGGTTCTGCAACCTGTTCACCCGGACCGGCGCCCCCGAGGAGCTCGTCGCCGCCTACCTGGACGCCCTGGAACGCCAGGCGGAGGCCGTACGGGACGCCCTGGAGGAGCCGAGGTTCGTCACCGCGGCCATCGGCGGCGGCACGCCCACCTACCTGAGCGCGGCCGAGCTCACCCGGATGTTCGACCTGACCGAACGGATCATGGGCGCCGACCTGCGGGCCGTGCCGCTGTCGGTGGAGACCTCGCCGGCGACCGCGACGGCCGACCGGCTCGCCGTCCTGGCCGAGCGGGGTACGACCCGGATCTCGATCGGCGTGCAGAGCTTCGTCGACGCCGAGGCCCGCGCGGCGATACGCCCGCAGAAACGGCAGGAGGTCGAGACGGCGCTCGGACACATCAGGGAGACCGGGTTCGAGGTGCTCAACATCGACCTGATCTACGGGATCGACGGGCAGACCGAGCGGTCCTGGCGCCACTCGCTGGACGCCGCGCTCGCCTGGAAGCCCGAGGAGATCTACCTCTACCCGCTGTACGTCCGCCCGCTCACCGGCCTCGGCCGCCGCGCCCGCGACTGGGACGACCACCGGCTCGGCCTCTACCGGCAGGGCCGTGACCACCTGCTGGCCGCCGGATACGAGCAGGTGTCGATGCGGATGTTCCGGCTGCGCGGATCCTCCGGCGCGACCGGCTACGACTGCCAGAGCGACGGCATGGTCGGGCTCGGCTGCGGGGCCCGGTCCTACACCTCCGGCCTGCACTACTCCTACGAGTACGCGGTGGGCGCCGGTCAGGTGCGCGCGATCATCGACGACTACGTACGGCTCGCGCCCGGGGAGTTCGCGCTCGCCAACGTGGGGTTCCGGCTGGACGAGGACGAGCGGCGCCGCCGCCATCTGATCCAGTCGCTGCTCCAGGCCGAGGGGCTGGACCCGGCCGCCTACCGGGCGCGCTTCGGCACCGAGGTGACGGCCGACTTCGGCGAGGACCTGGAGCGCCTGGCCGGCCGGGGCTGGCTGGAGGCGACCGGCTCGGAGGCCGGGACGCGACCCGGCCGGAGCGGAGCAGACGAGAGCCACGATGGGGCGGGCGGCGGTCGGCTCCGGCTCGCCGCCGAGGGGCTGGCGCACTCCGACGCCATCGGCCCGGCGCTGTTCTCCGGCCGGGTCCGCGAGCTGATGGCGGGATACGAGAACAGTTGAACAAGCCCGCGAGCGGCCGTGACCTCCCCGTCCTGCGGGCCGGAGAGCAGGACCCCGGCCACCTGACGATCCTCTACCGGGGCCCGCTGTCCAGCTGCGACTACGACTGCCCCTACTGCCCGTTCGCCAAGCGCCGTGACGGCACCGAGCAGTTGCGCCGGGACCGGACGGCGCTGGAGCGGTTCGCCGGGTGGGCGGCCGGGCGTGACCACCCCCTCTCGGTGCTGTTCACGCCGTGGGGTGAGGGGCTCGTGCGGTCGTGGTACCGGCGGGCGATGGTGGAGCTCAGCCACCTCCCGCACGTCCGGCGGGTCGCCATCCAGACCAACTTCAGCTGCCGCCCCGACTGGCTGGCCGAGGCGGACCTGGACACGCTCGCACTCTGGGTGACCTACCATCCCGGTCAGGTCGCCTACGGACGCTTCCTGGCCAGATGCCGTGATCTGGCCGGGCGCGGGGTCCGCTTCAGCGTCGGCGTCGTCGGGCTGCCCGAGCACCTGGAGCAGGCCCGCCGGCTCCGGGACGACCTGCCCGCCGAGGTGTATCTGTGGGTGAACGCCGCCGAGGGGCACCTCTACACCGATGAGGAGGCGGCCGACTGGACGCGGATCGACCGCCTCTTCCCCTACAGCCGCACCCCGCACCGCAGCGCCGGCCGGCCCTGCCGTACGGGGGACACCGTGATCTCGGTGGACGGCGAGGGCACCGTACGGCGCTGCCACTTCGTCCCGGCCGTCCTCGGCAACCTCTACGACGGCACCTTCCGCCCGGAGGCCAGACCGTGCCCGGCGGCCCTGTGCGACTGCCACATCGGCTACGTCCACCTGGAGCAGACCGGTCTCTACGACGTCTTCGCGGGCGGAATCCTGGAACGCATCCCGCACCTGACCTGACCCGGACGGCCCGCCGGGGGTCTCCCGTCTCTCAGGTCTCCCGGGCCGGGTGGTATTCGGCCTCGGACAGGTCGAAGGTCCAGGCCACGCCTTCACGGGCGGTGCGGGTGGACGGGGGCACCCGCAGCCAGTACTTACGGAAGGTGCCGTCGGGCTCCGCGGTGGAGTTGACCACCTCGACCATCATCACCGGCTCGTCCTCGGGCAGGTCGATCCGCCACAGGACACCCGTCTCGTCCCGGTGCAGCGGGGTCGCCCCGGACTCGGCGAGGTAGCGGTCGTAGCCGAAGTGCTCCAGCATGACCCGGCGCAGCTCGGCGTTCTCCTCGGCGCGGATGCGCTGGGGGGTCAGCGCCGCCATGGAGTCGGCGAAGCCGGCGGGGACGGGCATGCCGCCCCAGGCGTGCACGGCGAAGCCGTCGGGGAACAGCAGCGCCGGGCCGTCGGCGCGGTGCAGGCGCGACAGCTCGTCGAGGTGCAGCTCGGCGGGGCGCTCGCAGACGATGGCCACCCGCTCGAACGGCCACCACCAGCCCGCCGACCGGGCGACCTGGACCAGCCCCGCCACCTCGGGTCTGCCCAGCGCGTCGAACAGCGACAGCCACGGCGCGTCCTGCTGGCCCAGCACGGCGTCCAGGGTCGAGGCGCGCAGCGCGGCCGCGACGGCCTCCGACTCCTCCGTCTCCGCGATGCCCCGGCGGATCCGGGTGACGAGCGCGTTCACCGGATCCCAGAGCCGCCCTCCGGTCAGCGACCAGGCCAGCGGCCACGCCGTGGGGCCGAGCGAGGTGTGCACCTCCGCTCTGGCCCGCTCCCACGGCCCGGTCCGCACCGCGTCGCGCACGGGCCTGCCGGCGCCGAGCGTGGCGATCGCGCGGGCCCCCGCGGCGGGGGAGTCGACCCAGATGATCTTCTCGGGCTCGGCCAGCCCGGCGCTCCGGTAGGCCAGCCGTATCCCCGTCTCCGCCCCGGGGCGGTCGGCGGGGCCGGTCCGGAAGGCGACCTCCTGCCAGCGGAGCGCGGCGGCGGTCAGGACGTCGGCCAGTTCGGTGGTGACGGTCATGGGCGGGAGCTCCTCAGGTGAACGGACCGCCCGCGCCGGCCGGGCTTTCCGAGGGGAGCCGGCCGGGCGGGGGGAGGCGGGGGGCGTGGAGGGGTCAGTCGGCGACGACGCGGAAGGCGCCGGGGACGTATTCGCGCTGGCGCTGCACGCGGTACCAGCCCTTGGGCAGGGGGATGGCGGCGTGTTCCTCGTGGACGACGCGCCCGCCCTGGGGGACGTGCAGGAAGTCGGGGTCCATCGGCCGCAGGCCGCGGACCAGGGTGCCGGGGCCGACCACCGCGTGGGCGTGGCCGGTGGCCTCGCCCAGGGCCAGCACCAGGCGGCCGCGGGCGTCACGCGGCGCGGACGGCGAGGTCCGGGCCGGAACGGGCACGGTGTCCTCGGGGACGGGCACGATCAGGATGTCTCCCTGGCGGTACATCTGGCAGGCTCCTCGCATCGGGGGTCGATCGAAAACTAGTCATCCCCACCGACATTTCTCCGCCCGAGGAGCCCGGAGCGGGGCAGGGGAACACGGCCGGGTCTCTTCCCGGCCAGGACAGAACGGGAGGCGGCAGGTTCGATGGCAGGAGAACCGGCTACCGCCGATCCGGCGAGAGGGGACGGGAGGCGGCCGGTCCCGGGACGGGGAAGGGGAGACGCCGGAGCGACCCGTCTCAGGAGACCGTTCGGGCGCCCAGTCCCCGGAGCACGAACCCGCAGACGGTCTCCTCGGCCTCATGGGGCGTCACCGTGCCGCTGAGCAGCGGCACCCGTTCCGCGCCGATGACGGCGAAGATGATGCGGGCGGCGGCGGCGACGTCGGGGGCGTGGAAGTCGCCCGAGGTCACGCCGCTGTCGATGATGCCGGTCAGGATGTCCTGCATCGGCGCGACGTGGTCGGCCAGGCGCTGGTAGGCGTCGGGTCCCAGGGCCGCCGACAGGTCGGCGGGGCCGGGGTGGGGGTGGGCGAGCAGCCCGGCGAGCTGGAGCCGGACGAACGCGCGCAGCCGCTCGGCGGGGGAGGCCTGCTCGGGCAGCTCCCGCTCGTAGCTCTCGATGAAGTAGTGCGTCACCCGCTCGGTGAAGGCCAGCAGCAGCGCCGCCTTGTCGGGGAAGTAGTTGTAGAGGACGGTCCGGGTGATTCCGGCCTCGCCCGCCACGTCGGTCATCGAGATGGTGTCGATGCCCTGGTCGCGGGAGAGGCGCGAGACCGCCTGCAGGATGCGGTCCTGCGTCTGGGCGCGGTGCTCGCCGATCGTCGGGGCCGAAATCCGGGGCATGCCCCCATGGTCGCACAGGGGTGGCGCCGCAGGCGGGTGGCGGACGCGGCCCCGACGGGAACCGGACGGTGCCGGGGCGGGGAAGGTCAGGCGGCGAGCTCGGCCCGCACCACGCGGCCGAGCTCGCCCAGCACCTCGGTGTTGAGCAGGTAGGCGAGTTTGGTCTCGCGGATGATCCGCTGCTTCTCGGCCTCGTCCACGGGCAGCGCGTCCAGCCGGGCGCGGTACTCGTTCTTGAACCGGGGCAGGCTGCCGACCTCGTCGAACAGGTAGAAGTCGACGCCGCCGCCCGGCTGGTAGCCGTAGATCTTCTGCAGCTCCATCCGGATGAACTGCCCGCCGGACAGGTCGCCCATGTAGCGGGTGTAGTGGTGGGCGATGTAGCCGCCCGGCCAGGTCGCGACCTGGTTGATCCGGGCGACCAGCGTCCGGGTCGGCTTGGAGGGCTCGATCCTGGACTTCCAGCCGGCGCCGTAGACGGTCTCCAGGTCGCGGATCAGCGCCTCCTCGCGGTAGAGCTCGGGGAAGACGAACGGCGCGGCGACCGGGTCGGCGGCGAGCGACCTGGAGGCCTCGTCGAGGGCGACGTAGGCGAAGTAGTGCTGGGCGATCAGCTCCCCGTAGGCCTCGCGGCTGAGCTGCCCGGCCATCAGGGCCTTGAGGTAACTGTCGTCCTCGGCTGACTCGTGGTCGCCCCAGGTGGCGTTCCTGAGCACTTCGGAGAACGGCGACTCACTCATGATCACTCCGCGTCAAATGGGCCTTTCGCGACTTTCATGACACAGTGTCACAAAAGCCGGGGGATCTCGTCAAGCTGATCACGACACCCTGTCATTAAACCGCCTCCCGGCGAGCCGGAGCAGCCAGACCGCCCCCAGCAGCGCGGCGAACACCGGCAGCCAGGCCAGCCGGTGCAGCGGCCACACCGAATCGGTGGGCGGTGCCAGCAGGCCGGGCACGTCGCCGAAGCGCAGCGCCGCCAGGACGGTCACGGTCAGCGCGGTCTGGTGCCACAGGAAGATCGTCATCGCGCCCAGGTTGGCCACCGCCACCACCGCCCACAGCCGGGGCCGCCGCATCAGCCGGGCCAGCGGCTCGCGCACCAGCAGCGCCAGCCCCACCTGGGCGATCCCGAAGCAGACCACGGCCAGCGTGGGCGGGCCGAGATTGGAGACCTCCGCCCCCGTCACGCCCACCATGCTCGCCGGATACCCGAACCCGGCCACCAGCGCCGCGGCCCCGGCCGCGCCGCCCGCCAGCAGCGCCGCCGCCGCCCGGCGCGAGGCGAGCGCGCCGCCCGCCCAGCCGACCCCGAGCGCGTACGGCACCAGCCACCCGGCCGCCAGGTTCACCCACTTCAGCCACTCCGGCCCGGCCCCCCCGAACCTGAGCGCGTCCACCACGAGCACGACCGCGAACGCCGGGCCGGCCACAGCGGCCGGCCGTACCCGCAGCAGCAGCGGAGTGGCCGCGCTGAGCGCGGCGAAGGCGGCCAGGAACCACAGCGGCCCGACGGCCGGCAGCACCAGCGCCCTGACCGTCCTGTACGGCATGCCGTGCAGGGCCATCCCGGCGGCGATCCCCGTCCAGACCAGCGCCAGCGGTACCACCGGCCCCAGCAGCCGCCCCAGCCTGGCCCGCACCCAGGCCCGGTACCCCGTGGCCGACCGCAGGCTCCGCGCCGCCGCGTAGCCGCCCACGAAGAAGAACACCGCCAGCGTCTGGAACACCCACGACAGCGGGGTGAGCGCCGGCAGGTAGGCGAGCGGGCTGGAGATGTGGACCTCCCCGCCGGGCCCGTGCACCCACGTCGTGACCAGCCAGTGCCCCGCGACGACCCCGAGGATCGCCAGCGCGCGCAGCGCGTCCACCCCCCGGTCCCGGCCCGCCGGGGTGGCACTCGCGATCCGGGCGGCGACGCTAGCCACGCGACACCTCGCCCGTCCGGCCGAGGGCGATCAGGGTGAGGTTGCGCAGGGACTCGCTGCCGGGCCTGAGATAGTCGCTGTGCCCGGCGGGGCCGGTCGCGAACAGCCGGGCGCCGAAGGAGGGGTCCGCCGGATCGGGGCCGAAGCCGAGCGGCCCGAGCCGGAGCTTGGGCACCTTCCGCACCCAATCCTGGCTGCCGCTGCCGGCCCACAGCCGGGTGCCGCCCAGCGCGGACGCCCGGGGGACGCCCAGGCCGGGGCTGCCGAAGACGGCCATGTCCGCGACGTCCGACCCGGGGGCGGCCATGGCGCACACGACCGACCCGTAGCTGTGGCAGAGCAGGCTGACCCGTTTGCCCCTGAGCGTCCCGACGACGTAGCGCCGCAGGTCCACGGCGCCCCTCCTGGCGGCCCCGTCGGTCACCGCCGCGAGGCTGACGGTCCCCGGGCTGTCGTACCCGAGCCAGGCGACCACCGCCAGCCCGGCCCGGGGGTCCAGCGCCCGCGCCTCGGCCAGCACCGCCCGGGCGCCGCCCCCCGGCGTGCTGTACCGCTTGGCCCTGCCGCCGTCGAAGTTGGCGACCGTGGTGTCGGAGCCCGGCACGACGACCGCGACGTGCCCGGCCGTACGGAGATCGCCGTAGACCCTGACGATCCGGTCGCCGCGGGGAGCGGGGACGATCGCGTAGGTGAGCGCGGCGGCGGTGGCCACGGCGAGCACGCGGCGGAACATGGAGCCTCCTGTCCGGTTGGGGAACCGGACAGGACATTAGGAACCGGGGTCTGTCACCCACGTCACCCCCGGACCCCCATCTCGCGGGTCCCCCTCAGGGGTGAGGGGGGCGGCGCGGCCGGGGGTGAGCGGGGCCGGGGCTCACCGGCTCGGGTGGGCGGGGGTGAGTGGGGCCGGGGCTCACCGGCTCGGGTGGGCGGGGGTGAGTGGGGCCGGGGCTCACCGGCTCGGGTGGGCGGGGGTGAGCGGGGCCGGGGCTCACCGGCTCGGGTGGGCAGAGGTGAGCGGGGCCGGGAGACTCACCCGTCCGGGAGGGCAGGGCGGGCGGGGCCGGGACTCACCCGCCCGGGCGGACCAGGCCCGTCTCGTAGGCGTGGACGATCGCCTGGGCCCGGTCGCGCAGGTTCAGCTTCGCCAGGATCCGGCCCACGTGGGTCTTGACCGTCTGCTCCGACAGCACGAGCTCCTCGGCGATCTCCTGGTTGGAGCGGCCCTGGGCGATGAGGGCGAGCACCTCGGTCTCCCGCTCGGTGATGTCGTCCAGCCGGCCGCGCGGGCGGCGCGGCCCGACGCGCGCGAACTCCGAGATCAGCCGCCTGGTCACCGAGGGCGCGAGCAATGCCTCCCCGGCCGCGACCACCCGGACCGCCTCGGCGAGCTGCTGGGCGGAGGCGTCCTTGAGCAGGAATCCGCTGGCCCCGGCCCGCAGCGCCTCGTACACGTAGTCGTCGAGATCGAAGGTGGTCAGGATCAGGACCTTCGGCGGGGAGCCGTCCCCGTCCAGGATCGCCCGCGTCGCCGCCAGGCCGTCCATGACCGGCATCCGCACGTCCATCAGCACCACGTCCGGCCGCAGCTCGGCCACCCGGGCCACGGCCTCGCGGCCGTCGGCCGCCTCGCCCACGACCTCGATGTCCGGCTGGGAGTCCAGGAACACGGTGAACCCGGTCCGGACCATGCCCTGGTCGTCGGCGATGAGCACCCGGATCGTCATGCGTTCTCCACGATCGGAAGTATGGCGGTGACCGCGAAGCCCGTCCCCACCGGCCCGGTCCACAGCTTTCCGCCGAGCATGGAGACCCGTTCCCGCATCCCGATCAGGCCGTGCCCCGTGTGCCCCGGTTCTCCCGCGTGCTCCGGCGCGGCGGGGGAGCGGCGCCTGGCGTCGTTCTCCACGTGGATGTGCAGTTCGGCGCCGGAGCGGCTGATCCTCATCGAGACGGCCGAGCCCGGCGCGTGCCGCATGGCGTTGCTGAGCGACTCCTGGGCGATCCGGTAGGCGGACAGGCTCACCGCGGCGGGCAGCCCCATCAGGTCGCCGCCCAGCTTGAGCGTCACGGTGAGCCCGGCCGAGCGCGCGGTGCCGACGAGCTCCTCCAGGCGGCCGAGGCCCGGCTGCGGCGCGGTGTCCGCGCGCCCGTCGCCGTCCCGGAGCACGCCCACGACGCGGCGCATCTCGGTCATGGCCGCCAGCGACAGCGCGCGGATCTCTCGCAGCCCCTCCTCCAGGCGTCCGGCGTCCCCGGCCGCCTGCAGCGGCACGGCCTCCGCCTGGATGGCGATCACCGACATGTGGTGGGCGACGACGTCGTGCAGCTCCCTGGCGATCCTGGCCCTTTCCTCCAGTGTGGCCTGCGCAGCCAGGGCCCGCTCGCTGCGCTGTTCCTCCTCGGCCAGGCGCTTGGCGGCCAGCCGCCGGGCGCGCACGTTGTAGCCGAAGAGCGCGGTGACGCTCAGCAGGACCGCGGCTATGACGAGGTCGTCCCGGCTGGTGGTCGAGAGCGCCATGCAGAGCATGGAGGCGATCCACGCGCCCAAGGTCGTCTCCCGCCCGCAGCGGACCGCGACGGAGTAGACGACGAGGAGATAGGCGACGATCCCGGCGATCGACACGGGATGGCCGGTCAGGGCGTCCATGATCGGGGCGGTGGTGAGCATTCCCGCCGCGCTGATCCGCCACGCGGCGAGCGGCCAGTGCTCGCGCAGCAGCAGAGGGAGGGAGCAGGCCGCGGCGGCGTAGTAGATCTGCCATTCGGGATAGGGAATGGAGAGACTGTCGTTGCCCGACAGGAGCGAGGACAGGCCCCCGCTGTAGGCGAGCCAGAAGATCAGCAGGTTGGCCAGCACGACCAGGTCGACGGTCCGGAACGGCAGCAGCCCCAGAAATCTGGGGATCGGTATCCCCAGGCGGCGGGAGCGGGGGAACGGAGGGTCGGCACGGCCGCTGAGCACCGCCAGGGTCAGCGGCCGGGTGAGCCGTACGAGACCGGCGGGCAGGTTCACCCGGCCAGCCTAGACAGCCGAGGCCCGGACGGCGTCACACCCGGGGGTGATCCCCCGCCTCACACCCGGGAGGTACGGCGGGCGCGGCGGGACGGCCGCCGAGGAGTGGAATTACACAATTACGATCGCTCACAGCGAACACGCTCAACCTCGGGAACATTTCACGGCTCCCATTAATTGAGTCCATGTAACTCAACCTTTGGAGTTCAAATGAGTGAGAGCTTGATCCTCCCGGTTCTTCCGCTCGACGACGAGGTCGTGCTGCCGGGCATGGTGGTTCCCCTGGACCTGTCCGAGAACGAGATCCGGGCCGCGATCGACGCGGCGCAGGCTCTCGCTGACAACAAGCCGGAGGTGCTGCTCGTTCCCCGGATCGACGGGCGATACGGTTCCGTCGGCGTCCGGGCGATAGTCGAGCAGGTGGGCAGGCTGCCCGGTGGCGAGCCCGCCGCCGTGGTGCGCGGTGTCGACCGGGTCCGCGTGGGTTCCGGCACGACCGGCCCCGGCGCGGCCCTGTGGGTGCAGGCCACCCTGGTCGAGGCCGTCCAGGTGGGCGAGCGCGCCGAGGAGCTGGCCAAGCAGTACAAGGCGCTGTCCACCACCATCCTGCAGAAGCGGGGCGCGTGGCAGGTCGTCGACGCGGTCAACCAGATGGACGACCCGTCGGTCCTCGCCGACAGCTCCGGCTACGCCCCCTGGCTGAGCACCCAGCGCAAGGCCGAGATCCTTGAGACCGCCGACCCGGCCGACCGGCTTTCGCTGCTGGTCGAGTGGGCGCGTGAGCACCTCGCCGAGCTCGACGTGGCCGAGACGATCCGCAAGGACGTCCAGGAGGGCATGGAGAAGCAGCAGCGGGAGTTCCTGCTCCGCCAGCAGCTCGCCGCGGTCCGCAAGGAGCTGTCCGAGCTCAACGGCACCTCCCCGGAGACCGAGGAGGAGGACTACCGCGCCCGCGTCGAGGCCGCCGACCTGCCCGAGAAGGTGCGCGAGGCCGCGCTCAAGGAGGTCGACAAGCTGGAGCGGACCTCCGACCAGTCCCCCGAGACCGGCTGGATCCGCACCTGGCTCGACACCGTCCTCGACATCCCGTGGAACGAGCGGACCGAGGACTCCTACGACATCGCCGCGGCCCGTGCCGTCCTCGACGCCGACCACACCGGCCTCGACGACGTCAAGGACCGCATCATCGAATACCTCGCCGTCCGCGGACGCCGGGCCGAGAAGGGCCTCGGAGTGGTCGGCGGGCGCCGCAGCGGCGCCGTGCTCGCGCTGGCCGGCCCTCCCGGAGTCGGCAAGACCTCGCTGGGCGAGTCCGTCGCCCGCGCGATGGGCCGCAAGTTCGTCCGCGTCGCCCTCGGCGGCGTCCGCGACGAGGCCGAGATCCGGGGCCACCGGCGCACCTACGTCGGCGCCCAGTCCGGCCGGATCGTCCGGGCCGTCCGCGAGGCCGGCTCGATGAACCCGGTCGTGCTGCTCGACGAGGTCGACAAGGTCGGCTCCGACTACCGGGGAGACCCGACGGCCGCGCTGCTCGAGGTGCTCGACCCCGCGCAGAACCACACCTTCCGCGACCACTACCTGGAGGTCGAGCTCGACCTCAGCGACGTGCTGTTCCTGGCGACCGCCAACGTGCTGGAGTCCATCCCCGGCCCGCTGCTGGACCGCATGGAGATCGTGACGCTCGACGGCTACACCGAGGACGAGAAGGTCGCGATCGCCCGCGACCACCTGCTCCCGCGCCAGCTCGACAAGGCCGGCCTCACCACCGAGGACGTCACCGTCGAGGAGGACGCGCTGCGCAGGCTGGCGGGCGAATACACCCGGGAGGCCGGAGTCCGGTCCCTGGAGCGCTCGATCGCCAGGATCCTGCGCAAGGTGACCGCCAACGTCGCGCTCGGCGAGGGCGAGCTGCCCGTGACCGTCGGGGACCTGGTCCCCTACCTCGGCCGCCCGCGCCACGTGCCGGAGTCCTCGCTGCCGGAGTCCCGCCAGCGTACGGCGGTGCCCGGGGTGGCCACCGGCCTCGCGGTCACCGGCGCCGGCGGTGACGTCCTCTACGTGGAGGCGTCGCTGGCGGACCCGGAGACCGGCGACACCGGCCTGACCCTGACCGGTCAGCTCGGCGACGTCATGAAGGAGTCGGCCAAGATCGCCCTGTCCTACCTGCGCTCGCGCGGCGCGGAGCTGGAGCTGCCCGTGGCGTCCCTCAAGGACCGCTCGGTGCACATCCACTTCCCCGCGGGCGCCGTCCCCAAGGACGGTCCGTCCGCCGGCGTCACCCTGACCACGGCCCTGGCCTCGCTGCTGTCGGGCCGCCCCGTCAGGAACGACGTGGCCATGACCGGTGAGGTCTCCCTCACCGGACGGGTGCTGCCGATCGGCGGGGTCAAGCAGAAGCTGCTGGCCGCCCACCGGGCGGGCATCACCACCGTGCTGATCCCGGCCCGCAACGAGCCCGACCTGGACGACGTGCCCGAGGCCGTCCGCAGCGAGCTCACCGTCCACGTGGTGAGCGACGTGCGCGAGGTCCTCGAGATCGCGCTCACCCCGGCCAAGGTCGCCGAGCGCGCCGTGGCCTGACCTCTCTCCCGGACGGCCCGCTCTCTTCGGAGGGCGGGCCGTCCGCCGTCCCGGGGAGGACCGGTCCCATCCACCTGACCGGCCAGAACGCGCATGGCGGACATATATGTGTGAATCATTAAGTTGCTTGACCGAATGATTCACCCATGCTGTCATGAGGGCATGCTGTACGACACGCCTCGGCTCGAGGCCATGGACGAGACGGTGCTCGGCGAGATCGAGGAGATGCGGCGCGACCTGAAGTACCGCCTGGCGGAGACGCACCGCTGGGACGGCCAGCTGCGGCGGCAGCTCCAGGCGCGGGCGATCCAGGGATCGAACTCCATCGAGGGCTACCGGGCCAGCGTCGAGGACATCGAGTCGATCATGTCCGGCGAGGATCCGCTGGAGACCTCCGCCGGGGTGGCCCGGGAGATCACCGGATACCAGCAGGCGCTGACCTATATCCAGCTTCTGTCGCGATCCCCGGTGTTCGGGTTCGACACCGGTCTGCTCCACGCGCTCAACTTCATGATGATCGGGCATCACGTGGACAAGACTCCGGGCACCGTACGGCCCGGCGGCATCTACGTCCGCAACTCCGCCACGGGCGAGGTCGTCTACGAGGGCCCGGACGCCGGGGAGGTGCCGGGACTGCTGGGCGAGCTGGTCGAGTGGCTCAACTCGGGCGACCTCGACGCGCCGAGCTACGTGCGGGCGGCGATGGCCCACTTCAACCTGGTGAGCATCCACCCGTGGCGGGACGGCAACGGCCGGATGTCGCGTGCCCTGCAGACGCTCGTGCTCGGCAGAGACCAGATCACCACCCCGGAGTTCTCCTCGATCGAGGAGTGGCTCGGAAGCATGGAGAACACGGTCGACTACTACCGAGTGCTGAGCGCGCGCGGCAGGCGGAACTGGAGCCCGAACGGGGACACGCTCCACTGGGTGCGCTTCTGCCTGCGCGCTCACCACATGCAGGCCCAGCAGGTCCGGCGTCGCCTGTCGGAGGCGGGGGAGGTGTGGATGCTGCTGGAGGGGCAGACCGACGCCGAGGGGCTGAACGCGCGGACCGTGTCTGCGCTCTACGAGGTGTTCGTCAACAGGCGGCTGCGCCGCACCCGATACCAGACGGACGAGTCGCTCAGCCAGGGGCAGGCGGCCAGGGACCTGCGTGATCTCGCGGCCAGGGGCTGGCTGCGGCCGTACGGGGAGACCAAGGGGCGCTTCTACGCGCCCGGCCCCAGGATGCAGGCGATCAAGGACGAGTTCGCCGCGCGGGTGACTCCGCTGCGCGACCCCTACCGGCTGGACTGATCGCGCCACCCCGGAGTCGGAGTGATGGGGATCACATAACATATCGGGAATGGGGGTAAGTAGGGCTCGTGTTGAGGCAGACGTGAACGTGAGCGTGGCACATCGGGCCGGCATGTCCCCGCAGAGGCGGGGCATGTGTTGCGGTGCGCGCATGTGTGGGATGCCCGGCATGCGCCGCATCCGCGCCGTGCGCTGAGCTCCGACCCCGCCCGTTCCCTTCACGAAGGCTCCGAGACCATGACCTGCCCCGCGGACGATCTTGTCCTGCGCCGCCTGAGCCATCTCCCCTTTCACCCCGGCACGCGCTAGCCCTTCCCCCGCCCGGAGTCTTTTCGACGATCTGTCTGATGTTGGGGAACAGCTGTGATTGATGTGTCAGGCCTGCGAAAGGTCTATCGAGATCGGGACCGCGAGGTGGTCGCCATCGACGGCGTCGACCTCCATGTCCGCGAAGGTGAGATCTTCGGCGTGCTCGGGCAGAGCGGCGCCGGCAAGAGCACGCTGCTGCGCTGCGTGAACCTGCTGGAGCGGCCCACCGAGGGCACCGTCACCGTGGCGGGACAGGAGCTGACCGCGCTGGGGCAGAGCGAGCTGCGCAGGGCCCGGCAGCGGATCGGGATGATCCACCAGCATTTCGCGCTGCTGTCCTCCCGCACGGTCGCCGGGAACGTCGCGTTCCCGCTTGAGGTCATGGGCATCGGGAAGGCCGACCGCGCCAGGCGCGTCGCCGAGTTGCTGGAGCTGGTCGGGCTGGCGGACAAGGCCAGGGCGCACCCCGCGCAGCTGTCCGGCGGGCAGAAGCAGCGGGTCGGCATCGCCCGCGCGCTGGCCGGCAACCCCGCGGTGCTGCTGTCGGACGAGGCCACCTCGGCGCTCGACCCGGGCACCACGCAGTCGATCCTGGCTCTGCTCAAGAGCCTGAACCGCGAGCTCGGCCTGACCATCCTGCTGATCACCCACGAGATGAACGTCGTCAAGTCGATCTGCGACTCGGCCGCCATCATGCGCAACGGCCTGGTCGAGGAGTCCGGGGCCATCCCGGAGCTGATCGCCAGGCCGGGATCCCGGCTCACCGCGGAGCTGTTCCCCCTCCCCGCGCCGGACCCCGGCAGCGTCACGATCACCTTCACCGGACAGGCCGACGAGCCCGTCGTGTCGGAGGTGGTCCGCAAGTTCGACGTGGACGTCAACATCCTCGGCGGCGCGCTGGAGGAGGTGGCCGGCGTCTCCGCCGGCCGCCTGCGCGTGCGCCTCACCGGTGACGAGCGCGCCGCCGCCCTCGCCTACCTGTCCGGGCGCGGCCTGCTGGTGGAGGAGAACCTGTGAGCGAGCGCACCGGCAGACACGGCACCGAGGGACCGCGGCCGACGGAGGTTGACGCATGACGTGGGATGAGATGACCCCCCTGCTGTGGGAGTCGACCTGGCAGACCGCCCAGATGGTCGCCTGGTCCACCCTGTTCACCGTGCTGATCGGGCTGCCGCTCGGCGTGGCGCTGGTCGTCACCGACCGGGACGGCCTGTTCCCGTCGTGGACCCTGAACCGGGTGCTCGGGCTGGTCGTCAACATCGGCCGCTCCCTGCCGTTCATCGTCCTGATGATCGCGGTCATCCCGCTGACCAGGATGATCGTGGGCACGACCATCGGCACCGTCGCCTCGGTGGTCCCCCTCACCCTCGGCGCCGCGCCGTTCTTCGCCCGGCTGGTGGAGACCGCTCTGCGCGAGGTCGGCCGGGACAAGGTGCAGGCCGCCCAGGCCATGGGGGCCGGCGGGAGCACCATCGTCGGCAAGGTCCTGCTGCCCGAGGCGATGGCGGGCCTGGTCGCGGGGCTCACCGTGACCGTGGTCGCGCTGATCTCCTACTCGGCGATGGCCGGGGCGATCGGCGGCGGCGGTCTCGGCGACCTGGCCATCCGCTACGGCTACCAGCGCTTCGAGACCACGCTCATGGTGGTCACCGTCGTCGTGCTGATCGTCATCGTCCAGCTCGTGCAGACCCTGGGCGACACCGTCGCCCGCCGTCTCGCGCGTCACTGACCCGTCTTTCCTCCCTCCCCCCGGGACCCCGCCACAAGCGGGGCCCGTGGTCTTCCACGCCCAAAAGGAGCAAATCATGCGTAAATTCATAGGAATCGCATCCACGATCACCGCCCTGGCCCTCGCGCTGACGGCCTGCGGCTCGACCGAGACCACCACGGCCGGCGTCGGCACGACCCCCGCCGCGGAGGTGCTCAAGGTCGGTGCGAGCCCGGTCCCGCACGCCCAGATCCTGAAGTTCGTCAAGGACAAGCTCGCCGCCAAGGAGGGCCTGAACCTGGAGGTCGTCGAGTTCACCGACTACGTCCAGCCGAACGTGCAGCTCAACGACGGCCAGCTCGGCGCCAACTACTTCCAGCACAAGCCCTACCTGGAGGACTTCAACGCCTCCAAGGGCACCAAGCTGAGCTTCGTCCAGCCGGTCCACCTGGAGCCGCTGGGCCTGTACTCCAAGAAGGTCACCGACGTCGCCGGGCTGGCCTCGAACGCGACCGTCGCCGTGCCGAACGACGCCACCAACCTGGGGCGGGCGCTGAAGCTGCTCGCCGACAACGGCCTGGTCACCCTGAAGGACGGGACCGGCACCGCGGCCACCGAGCGCGACGTGACCGGCAACCCCAAGAACCTGAAGTTCCAGCCGCTGGAGGCCGCCCAGCTGCCCCGCTCGCTGGAGGACGTGGACGCGGCCGTCATCAACGGCAACTACGCGCTCGAAGCCGGCCTCAAGCCGGCCGAGAACGCGCTGGTGCTGGAGAAGGCCGAGGGCAACCCCTACGCCAACGGCCTGGTGGTGGCAGCCGGCAGCGAGCAGGACCCCCGCGTGGTCAAGCTCGCCAAGCTGCTCGCCGGCCCCGAGGTGAAGCAGTTCATCGAGCAGACCTACAAGGGAGCCGTCATCCCCGCCTCCTAGGGGCTGTTCCGAGGTGTGATCGGGTGGCTGGTCGAAGGCCGAGCTACCAGGTCGCCGGGCGGATGAGACCGCTCTCGTAGGCGAAGACCACGACCTGCGCGCGGTCCCGCAGCCCCAGCTTCAGCAGGACCCGGCTGAAGTGCGTCTTCACGGTGGCTTCGGCCAGGTGCATCGCCGTGGCGACCTCGGCGTTGGACAGCCCGCGCGCCACCTGGACCAGCACCTCGTGTTCGCGGGAGGTGAGCAGTGCCAGCCGCTCGTCGCGCTCGGGAGCGCCGGGCATGAGCTGGGGGGCGAACTTCTCCAGCAGGCGGCGGGTGATCCGCGGGGAGACCGCGGCGTCGCCTGCCGCCACGCTGCGGATCGCGGCCAGCAGTTCCTCGGGCCGCGTGTTTTTCGGCAGGAAGCCCGAGGCTCCGGCCTTCAGGCCGGCGAAGGCGTACTCGTCCAGGTCGAAGGTGGTCAGGATGAGCACGCGTGAGCGCGGGGAGTCCCTGACGATCCTGCGGGTGGCCTCGATCCCGTCGACGCCGGGCATGCGTACGTCCATCAGCACGACGTCGGGACGGACCATCCGGGCCATCCGGGCGGCCTCGTCGCCGTCGCCCGCCTCGCCGGCCACCTCCATGTCCGGCTCGGCCTGGAACACCATGCGAAACGCCATGCGCAGCAGCGACTCATCGTCGGCGATCAGCAGCCGGATCGTCACGCCGTGCCCTTCCCCGCCATGTCGCCGCCGATGTCGAGGCCGGCCGCCACCCGCCAGCCGCCTCCGGGCAGCGGACCGGCATGGAGGGTACCGCCGTAGGCGGCGACGCGCTCGCGCATGCCGACCAGGCCCCGCCCGTGGGCCTCTCCCGGTGCGGGTCCCGGGTGGCCGTCGTCGACGACCTCCACGGCGGCGCGCCGCGGCGTCAGGCGGACCCGGACCTCGGCCGCCGCGCCGGGGGCGTGCCTGAGCGCGTTCGTCAAGGCCTCCTGGACCAGCCGGTAGACGGTGAGCTGGGCGGCGGCGGGCATCGCCTCCGGGTCACCGGTCACCTCCAGCCGGGTCGGCAGCCCGGCCGCGCGCATCCTGTCGGTGAGAGAGCCGAGCTGGGCAATCCCGGGCGCAGGCTGCAGCCGCGCGCCGGCCTGCCGGCAGGGCTCGCCGTGCTCGCCGGCGCCGAGGGAGCGTCGCATGTCGTCCAGGGCCTGCCGCCCGGTGGCCGCGATCTGCTCCACGGCGGCGGCCGCCTGCTCCGGCGCGCCGTGCCGTACGTACGCCGCGCTGTCGGCCAGCGCCACCATGACCGACAGGTTGTGGGTGACGATGTCGTGCATGTCGCGGGTCATCCGGGCGCGCTCCTCGGCGACGGCGAGCCGTGCCCGCTGCTCGCGGTCGTGTTCCAGCGAGGTGACGTACGCCCGCCGGGCGCGCGTCCACAGGCCCGTGGCGAGGGCGGCGGCGGTCATCGCGGTCAGCGCGGCCGCCGTGAACGGGAACTGGCCGGGCGGCGCCCATCGCGCCGCGGCCAGCAGCGCTCCGGCCTCCAGTGTGAGCCCGGCCACCAGCGTCTGCCGACCGGTGCAGTACGCGCCAACGGTGCAGAGAGCGACCAGCAGCGCGGCGTCGGCGGGAAGCTGCACGCCGGCGACCCACTGGACCGCGGCCGCCGCCGTGATCGCGTAGAACACCGTCAGCGGCGCGCGCCGCCGCCATACCAGGGGCGCCACCAGGGCCACCTGAAGCAGCAGCGGCCCCGGCTCGCCGGGTGCCGGCACCCGGCCGGGCCCGAGCGTGGCAAGAAAGATCACGGCTGCCAGCAGCGCGTCGGCAGGCATGGACGGCCATCGTGTGGACGCTGCGAGGCAGGCCACTGGACGGTCGCCTTGCTTCATGCCGATCACCCTAGTTGTCCCGCGGGTCCGCTCCCCATCCTGCTTCAGGATGAACATCCGGGCATGTCAGCCGGAAGTCGTAGGCGTGGATCAGCCGTACGCCGCTGGCCCGGGGCCGCGCCCCGCTGCCAGCCTCGTCGGACACAGGAATCCGCAGCTCGCAAGGGGCCTCACATGTTCTTCGTCAAGATCACTGCAATGGTCGCCGGGCTGGCGCTGGCCGCGGTCACCGCGCCCGCCACGGCCGCCCCCGCGGTCCTGGCCCATCACGCGCCTGCCGGGCATCGCGTCACGTTGGCCCATCCTGCGCCTGCCGGGCATCGCGTCACGTTGGCCCTGCCCGCGCCTGCCGGGCCGTACCCCGTCGGCACCCTCGCCGTGCGCCTGGTCGACCGGTCGCGCCCCGACCCCCTGGTCAGGTCGGAGCCCTATCGGGAGCTGATGGTCAGCCTGTGGTACCCGGCGAAGGACACCGGCCGGACCCTGCCCGTCGCCCCCCATATGGCACCCTTGGCCGCGGCCGACTGGGATCGTCACTCCGCGCCGCCCATGGGCATCGCGGCGGGCGCGGTGGACTGGGCCGCCACGCCCGCCCATGCCCGCGTCGGCGCGCCGGTGGACCGCCGGGCGGGCAGGCTCCCGGTCGTGCTCTTCGGCTCCGGGGACGGCGGCCCGCGCACGCTCGGCACCTCCCTGGTGGAGGACCTGGCCGCCCGTGGCTACCTGGTCGTCACCGTGGACCACACCTACGAGGCCGACCAGGTGGAGTTCCCCGGCGGGCGGGTCGCGCGAGCCGTCCCCCTGCCGAAGAAGCTGACTCCGCGCGTCATCGCCAAGCTGCTCGCGCGGCACTCGCGGGCCCGCCTTGCGGACATGCGGTTCGTCCTCGACAGGATCGCCGCGCTGGGACACGGCCACGGTCTCGGCGAGGAGGCCGGGCAGCTGCCCGCCGGGCTGCGCGGCGCCCCGGACCTGTCCCGGGTGGGAGTGCTCGGCCAGTCCCTCGGCGGGTCGGTGGCCGCACAGCTTGTCCACGACGACCGGCGCGTGGACGCGGGTGTCAACCTCGACGGCGGCTATGTCGGCCGGGTGGCGAAGACCGGCGTCGCCAAACCGTTCCTGCAGGTCGCAGCCGAGGCGCACACCCGGGCGAGCGAACCGAGCTGGAAGTCCTTCCGGGATGCCTCGACCGGCTGGAAACGGGAGCTGCGCTTCGCGGGCGCGGCGCACGGCTCGTTCACGGACCTCCAAGTCATGCTGCCGCAGATCGCAGCGGCGTTGCCGAAGGTGCCCGCCGCCGACTTCATCGGCACGATCGACCCCGGCCGGTCCGTGTCGGCCCAGCGCGCCTACGTCGCGGCCTTCTTCGACCTGCACCTGAACAGGCGGCCAACCCGGCTCTTCGACACCCCCGACGCCCGCTTTCCCGAAGTCTCCCTCATCCCCTGACCCGGCCACCGCCGTATAAGAGATAAGCCTTGGGTTCCTTGAAGTCTCTGTGGCCGGTCTTGCCCCTGGACCCGGGGCTTCTTCCTGGGGCTCCGAGAATCCTCAGAGTTGATGGGACTTCATGGATTGTGAAGGTCTATCGTCCTCCTCGATCGTGTGACATCGGCGTCGAAGACGAGGAGACGTGGGTTGAGCCTGTCGGTCGTGCGGGATCTTCGCGAGGCACGCGCTCCGGCCGGGCCGCAGGAGCCGGCTGAGTTCGAGACCGATGTGCTGGCGGGGGTTCGTGCTCGCCCGCGCGGCTGCCGGGTTGTCGGACGCCACGATCAGCTCCGATGTGGTGCATGTTGAGCAGGTCCGGGCCTGGCTGGGGCGACCGTTGTGGGAGATGGAGCCCGCTGACGCCGATGTCTACTTCGGTAAGGTGCTGCGCGGTGCGGCCAAGGGCACCCGGCTGTCGCGTGCCCAGGCGATCAAGACCTACTTCTTGTTCCTGGAGTTTCTCTGCACTATGCAAGTCGCGTCCGTGTGAGGGTTGCAGCGTCCCACGATCTTCCGAAGCTCTCCGGCCTCGGTGTCGTCGATAGGGTCCCCCTCGTGACCGGACGGAAGAGCCGATGGCCGAAGACCGATTCAGAGGGCGGTGTCGAGGACGCGGCGCTGCTCATTTTGGAGTGGCTCGCCGAGCAGGGAGTCAACGCGATGCTGAGGGTCGATGCCGAGAGGCTGGCGGAGGGAAGGCCTCCCTGGACCTTCGCGGCGAGTGGCGGTCCGTTGGAGGCGGGCATGCGTGCTGACGGTGCCAGCGCTGCTCTGTGCTTGTCGTCGGCGGTCGCCAGACTCCGTGAGCTTGGCATCGTCGTTCCATATTGATCATGAATCATGCTTCACCTGGCGTAGGCATGCCCGGCATGCCGAGGTGGATCGGGGCGACTCTGGCGAGGCGGCGGGTCTGGTCTCGTTTCTGGCGCAAGAAGATGAGGGTGAGGTCGATGCCTTCGATCTCACCGAGCCATCCCTCGGCTTCGGCTCGGGCTCTGCGGGCCAGGAGGTCGACTTCGATCTCGTCGAGTCGGGGCAGCATCTTCGGATTTATGTTGATCATGGGGCATCTGAGGTCCCGTTGACCGAACTAACCTGTCGTCGGTGTGCATGGCGGAGCCGGTCAGGCCGAGGCGCGAGTGGCCGGGTTCCGTGGCTGTGGTGGTTTGATCGTCACTGCGGGTGATCGGCTGGATCTGTTGTGATCGCGTGCCGTTGAGGTCGTCGGCACGCGCACGAATCCCGCCCCGGACGAGGTGATCAGCCACGTCCTGGCCCACCATGAGCGGCGGCGCAGCGGGCCCCGTCGCTCCCGGCGCCACCTGCGCCTGGGTATCGGCCCGAGGTCCTGGCCGCTCTGTTCGGCACGTCGCAGATCACCGGGGAGGCATGATGCCTCGCAAGATCCATGACGGCCCCGCGAACGGGACCGCGCAGCAAACCCTGCCGGAGCCTCCGTCGGATCGGCAGGCACGTCCGCTGGCTGATGAGTGGTGGCAGGCTCGGCAGGAACGCCAGGCCATGACGACGCGGCTGCTGGCCACCTTCACCGACACCAAGACGGTCAGACGTGACCTGACCCGGCGACGCGGGCTGATCAAGCTCCTGGACTGGCTGGAACAACAGCCTGGCGACACCTGGCAGGACCGCTGGCCGGCCAGCGGAGCGGACGCCGCCGGGCAGGACTGGACCGACCCGATTCTGGGCAGCGACATGCGACGGTTCCGTCGCGACGAGCTGATCGGCGGGCTCCCCCTGCTCATCGTCGGGCAGGTGATCCGCCCGACCTGCCGGTGGCTCCTGCGGCAGCGCCTGGCGCTGATGCTGGCCGAGGCACGTCAGGCGCTCGATCCCGAAGGGCTCGCCCGGCTTGAACAGCACGCCCAGGACACGATCGGATGGGCCCGCTCGGACGCGATGAACAAGCTCACCTGGATAGTGATCCACAAGGGTGGCGTCGTCGCGGACATCACCGTCGGCGACTGCGTCGAACTGACGGCCGCCCTGGAGGAACATCACTTCCGGGGAAGCGCCGGACGGCCGCTGTTCTACGCGCTGCTGAAGGAGACCGGGATCCTGCCCGCCACCGCTCCACCGCGGCTGCGGGCGCTGCGCATCGAGGCCCGCCCCAGCATCGAGCAGGTCGTCGACAAGTACGGCATCGAGTGCCAGCCGATCCGAGACCTGATGGTCGACTACCTGACCGAGCGGGCGCCCGACCTGGACCACACCTCGCTCCGCTCGATCGCCCGCAACCTTTGCCGACTGTTCTGGTGCGACCTGGAAGTCCACCACCCTGGCATCGACTCCCTGCACCTGGCGCCAGAGGTCTCCCAGGCATGGAAGAAGCGGCTCGCCTACATCCGCGATGCCGACGGCAACCCGATACGGCCGCGCGTCAACTTCCGCAGCGAGCTGGTCTTCGTCAAGGCCTTCTACGAGGACATCGCCCGCTGAGCCCTCGACGACCCCACCCGCTGGGCCAAGTGGGCAGTCCCTTGCCCGATCAAAGCCAGCGAATGCGCCATCGAGTACCTCCTGAGAGCCCTGGAATCATGGGGACGGTGGAAGACGATCAGCCCCTTGCCGCGTTCATGGCGACAGTGAACGTTGGCGACACCCTCGCCGGCACCGTGGCCGACGTGACACGATCGGGGGCAACGGTGCTCCTCGACAGCTTCGTCGCCGCTCCGGTCGGCGTCATCGGCTCCCTTGATCTTTCCTGGCAGTCCTTCCAACGTTCGGCTGGTGGGATCCTGCATGTCGGCGACCGGGTCTCTGCCGAGGTCATCGCCGTCGATTCTCAGGGCGGGCGAGTCCTGCTCTCCCGGGCAGCCGTCGAGAACCCCCAACTCTGGGCGTTCCTCAAGGCATTGCGACCGGGACAGCGCTTGTCCGGCACCGTGGCGGCTATCGAGAGTTTTGGCATCTTCGTCGATCTGGAGGACGGGCCGAAGCACCCCGTCTTCCCCGGCGTCGGCTTCATCACCATGCCCGAGCTGTCCTGGCGCAGATTCGAGGACCCGTCCGAGATCGTCTCGATGGGACAGCACATCACCTGCGAAGTCCTCACATTCGATACCACCAACGGTGAGGCCCGGCTGTCGCTGCGTGCCACTCAACCTGATCCCTTCCAACAGTTCACCCGCGTCATTCACGTTGGGCAGATCCTGCACGGCCCGGTCACCAAACTGGTGCCTTTCGGAGCCTTCGTCCGCGTCGCAGACGGCGTCGAAGGCCTGATCCACCTCAGTGAGCTCTCCACCGCACCCATCGAGACACCCGACCAAGTAGTCCAGGAAGGTGAGGAGGTCACGGTCATCGTCACTGACATCGACCTGCCACGACGCCGGCTCGCTCTATCGCGCCGCCGACGCTCGGCGCTCCATTGAGTACGCCGACGGCATCCTCGCGACACGCCGAGAGCCCAAGACCAACAGGCTCGGTCAGCCACTATCCGTCACCAGGCCCTGAAGCCGTCACTCCACCAGCCGATCAAGATCAGTTCGGTTACGCCTGTGTTCGATGCCCAGTACTGATCGTGGGGCCAGGCGAACGGCCCCGCCTGGAAGAGATCCGTGAGAACCTCCATGCCAGGATTGCCGAAGCCGAACGTGAAGGATGGCTAGGCGACGTTGAGCAACTGACCGTCAGCCTCGCCGCCACCGATGACAAGATCAGCCAGATTGACGCCAGGGAGCGACGAAAGGACTCGCCGGTATTCATCGGCATGCCACCGATCGGCCAGCTCGTAGTTCGGGAAGCTGAGAACCGGGACAAGACGGGCTGACTGCATCAAAGGCCCTTCAGAACACGATCAAGTGCCGCCCGGCCTGCAGGTCCCCAGTTCGGCTTCCCGCCGGGAAGGCCCCGATCTCCGTTCTGCCCCATGAGCATCAGGAAGAGGCTCTTCATAGCGGCCAGCCCGCGGGCGCGCCTGATCGTTGCCTCGTCCGCGTGCGCGTACGCGTCGAAGAACCGTGCGGCCGCGCCCGCGGGGAGCAGCACCCACGCGGCGCCGAGGTCCCACGCGGGATCGCCGGCGAACAAGGCACCGAAGTCGACCACGCCCGAGAGCGTCCCGTCCGAGACGACGACATTCGCGGGATGGAGGTCACCGTGCAGCCACATCGGCGGGCCCTCCCACTCGGGGGCCGCGACGGCATCGGCCCAGACGGCCCAGACGGCGCGGACATCGCCGACGGTGTCGGGGTCAATGGCCTGCAAGAACTGCTCGAAGCCGCCCGTGCACCTCTTGGGGTGAGCGCCGAGGTCCGAACTGGCCGGGGCCTCGGCGGGCGCCTCCACATGGAGCGCCCTGAGGAAGCTCGCCAGCGTGTCGGCCGCGTGGGTGCCGCAGCTGATCGAGCCGTGGTCCAGCGGCTCGCCGGGAACCCATGTCATCACGGTCCAGTGCTTGGGGAAGCGCTCGGACGGTTCGCCGAACCGCACCGGGGTCGGCACCGGGAGTGGCAGGCGCGGGGCCAGCACGGGTAGCCACCGCCGCTCCTTGAGCTGGAGCTCCGGGGTGGGGTCCATGCGCTGCATGCGTACGGCCAACTCGTCCCCGAGGCGCCACATTTGGTTGCCCCAGCCGCCTGCCACCTCGCGGATGGCCAGCCCTGCAAGGTCTGGATGTTGCTCCTGCAGCAGGTCGCGGACCAGGTCTGCGGTGATCTCAATCTCGGTGTCGGTCATGCGAAGTCACAGTACTGAGGCGGCAGGCGGAGCGGCTCTCGCTCTCCGGAGCATCTCGCTGTGATTCCTCTGGCATCACCGATTCGGTTTCAGAGAGCTGCAGATCAGAGGCTTTGGGACGGAACGGCCCCATAGTTCAGAGAATCCTGCATTCGGTGCCACTTTTGCGCATCGACCCTGCCCAGCAGCGTCGGCTCCAGGAGGTCCGCGACAACCTGCTCGCCCGCATCACCGAAGCCGAACGCGAGGGCTGGACCGGCGAAGCCGAAGGGCTCCACGTCAGCCTCGCCGCCGCCGAAGCCAAACTCGCCCAAGTCGACGGGCTCATCGCCCGCCGCAACGCCGCCGTCGATCTGGGCACACCCACCTATCGCGACCTGGCCCAGACCCTCACCCTCTCAGGAGAGCCCCGCTTCGGGACGCACAGGAAACGGCCTGACAACCAGCAGCATTCATGATCGTTTCGTAGTTCAGAGAAGCCATGTGAGGCAAGTAGGGTTGGCGCTACTTGCCTCCTCAGTATTCAAGGGTCTTTAGGCTTGTCAGGTGCGCTGCCTCGGTACTACCGCCCTGAGCGGGCGGTGGGCGCCGACGAGTCGGTGTGGTGGGTGGTGGATGAGAGCTTCGGGTTGCATGTCGAGGCGTGCGCTTACCTGGCGGTACGTCAGGTAAGCAGCCCCCGAGTGGCCTGGAAGGCCGCGATCAGAGCGGTCCGAGGAGGTCATGCGGATCGGCGTCGAGGTCCAGCGTTGACAGGGCGCCCAGGAGTTCGCGCTCCTCGTACCGGAAATGGGACTCCATGATCGCAGAGAGGCCATCCAGGTGCATGGCCAGCTCGCTCGGCGTGGCGTCCGAGGTGATCGCGCGGTCGAACCGCCCGAGCAGCATCGCGATCATCTCGTGGTCCTGCTGGAGCTTGGCGATCGTGGGCCGCAGCGACGGATGGCGCGCGGACAGTTCGGGAAAGAGCCCGACGTCCTCGCGCACGTGATGCCCGTCGAGGGCGGCACAGAATCCCTTGCAGAACAGCAGGAGGTCTGCCCGTGCCGAGGAGGTGTCCCCGGCTTCCAGGGATTCACGCGCGAGGCGCAGTGCTCGCTGCAGGCGTTGATGCGCCGCCTGCAGTTCAAGATTCCAGGCTATGAGCCTGTTCTTCGCGCTCTCACCCACGGGTGGAGAACGGGGAAAGGGTCATCATGACCACCTTCCGGATCCGACGCCTCCATGCCTGACGCAATCCGCCACCGACACGCGACGCTGTCTGGAACTCTAAACCGACGGCCCCTGGACGAGCAACTCAGGTCGGCCGTCCCGCAACATCGGTGTTCGCCTTCACCGCCGCCGCCCAGGCCGCGGTCACCATCGCGTTGCTGGGCGGCTTCGGCTTCGCCATCGCGCCGACTTCGACCTCTGTCCGGCGTCGCGGGTTCGGGCGAAGCGCCTGGACACGCGTGCGATGCAACGTGCCTTGGGGGCTAGTGCGGTGACCACGAAGGTTGGCCGGGTTTGTGACACGTCAGTGGATGTGCCGGGTTCTGGGAGGCGCGGGTTTCACGCTCGTTAGCGATGTGATCGTTAGCGATGTGATCGTTGTCGAGGTGGAGGGGGCCGGGGTGGCTGAGCCGGTCAGAGCGCGGCGGTTGAGTGATGAGGAAGGTCAGCGGCTGGTGCAGATCATGCGGCGGGGCAAGGGCAGCTCGATCCGGGTGCGGCGGGCGATGATGATTCAAGCCTCGGCGGCCGGGACGCCGGTTCCGGCGATCGCCCGGCTGGTCGCCGCGGACGAAGACACGGTCCGGGATGCGATTCATGATTTCAACGCCCGGGGGTTGGCCGCGCTGGACCATAAGTGGGCGGGTGGCCGTCCCCGCCTGATCTCTGGTGATGACGAAGCGTTCATCGTTGTGACGGCCCGGACACGTCCGCGCAAGCTCGGGTGTCCGTTCACGCACTGGAGCATCCGCAAGCTCGCCGCCTATCTGGCCGATAACCCCGACCGGCGGATGGAGGTGGGCCGCGAGCGGGTCCGGCAGATCCTGCATGAGCATCGGATCTCCTTCCAGCGGACCCGCACCTGGAAGGAGTCAAAGGACCCGGACAAGGACGCCAAGCTGGATCGGATCGGACAGGTCACCGCCGCGTTTCCCGAGCGGTGCTTTGCCTTCGATCGGTTCGGGCCGCTGTCGATCCGGCCCTGCCACGGCAGCACCTGGGCCGAAGAGGGCAAGCCGGATCGGTTGCCGGCGACCTGCCATCGCACCCACGGCATCCGGTACTTCCACGGCTGCTATTCCCTGGGTGATGACCAGCTGTGGGGTGTGGTCCGCGAGCGAAAGGGCGGCGATCACAGCCTGGCGGCGCTGAAGTCGATCCGGGCGGCCCGTCCGGACGGCCCCATCTATGTGATCTTGGACAATCTGTCCGCGAACAAGACCCCCGCCATTCGTGCCTGGGTCAGGAAGAACAAGGTGGAGCTGTGCTTCACCCCGACCCAGGCGTCCTGGGCCGACCCGATCGAGGCCCGGTTCGGGCCGCTGCGCACCTTCGTGACGGCCAGCTCCAACCACCCCAACCGCACCGTGCAGACCCGCGAACGCCACGCCTACCTGCGCTGGCGCAACGCCAACGCCCGCCACCCCGACGTCCTGGCCGCACAACGCCGCGAACGCGCCCGCATCCGCAGCGAACGCCGGCAACGCTGGGGACGCCCACGACCCCAAGCTGCCTGATCACACTCGGCGAACGTTCAGGGACAGCGCTGTAGCCGTTGAAGGGCTGCGCCTACTTTCGCACGCGGAAGCGGAGCATGGTGACGGCGCCCGACTGGGTATTGCTGAAAGGTTCCAGGTCGATCCTGCCGAGGCCTGGAGGCGAGAAACGGACACCGTCGCCGAGCAGCAGCGGTAGGACATACACCAGGATCTCGTCGACGAGCCCGCGCTGCAGACACTGGGCGGCCACATCGGCACCGAGGATCTCCAGGTTCTTGCCGCCCGCGGCGCTGCGTGCCGTGGCAACGGCTTCCTCAAGTCCACAGGTGAGGAATGTGACGGCAGGGTCCGGCTCGGCGGGAGGATTGTGGGTGAGGACGAACTGTGCTCCCCCGTCGTAGCTGGTGTCCTGGTCGGCCATACGCTTGCCGACCTCGTAAGTACCCCGGCCGATGAGCATGGCGCCCGTGGCCGCCATGACCTCCGGGACCGTATCCGCAGTCATGTACTCGAAGATCCAGTCCATCGCGTGGCCAGGACCGGCGATGAAGCCGTCCAGCGACATCACCCTGTTCACGACCACCTTGCCAGTGACGGTGCCTGCATCACTCATACGTTTCTCCAAGGATCTTGGAAACCGAGGTCGGATCCTAGTTCGGCCTGGCGGGGAGGGCAAGGGCGAGAGTTGCACGCGCATCCGCGGTGGCGCAACGCGAACAGACCGGCACCCGGATGTGCCGGCCCGCAGTGTCGCGAACGTGCTCGGGTACGGCGTGAACGACACCGCCGGTGAGGTCGCCCTCGGTCCCGGACTGAGTGACCAAACCCGGTGATCGTTTGTGGTCAGCGCACTAGTCAACGTGCCTTACGTGCCTGACAAGATCAGGTCACTCTGACCTGCGAGAAGACGTCAATAACCCCAGATGACGATCGAAGACGGCCCCAGAGTTCACCACGGACCCAAGGGGCGAACAGGCCCACAGATGCCGAACCCCCGTGAGTTCCCGCTGAACAACCTTCAATTCACGTGAACTCTGGGCTTTCTGGGCCCAGTACTCCCGAAGCCACGGCGAGCCGCAAAGTAGTCGAGCGGCAGGTGCCAACTTCAAGGCGTAACCGTCAGGGGTCTGACATGCCTACCGGTAATGGACGCCTGCCCCTTCCCCTTGATCGTGGTCTCCGTTCGTCGGGGATCGGTGATCGAGGAAAAGGGGCGAGGGTGCGGATCGTCACGGCCGAACCCCCTGGTTCACCGGCCCCCGGCTCGTGACTCCGGTTTATCTGCCAACTTGCTCCGCGGATCCTGGTGAGTTCAGCGCCAACGAACGTCGGCAAAAGAGTTCCGCGGGTCGGGGCCGGGATCGGTGAATCGTGGCATGGGTCATGATGCTCCCAGGGATCACCGGGCACGGGGTTACTGCTGGTCCTGAGTGTCCTTCGAGGGGAGGGCGTACGCGAGGGCCGCGCCGAAGCAGAGCGACAGCGCGAGCCCCAGGAGGATGTTGTGGAGGGCGAGGCCGAGGCCCATGCCGATCGCGAGGCCGGAGGCCATGCCGATGGTCCAGTTGGGAGCGGTGTTCTTCGCGTTGTTCGTCATGGTTCGATCTTCGCGGAGGGGGAGGGGCCCCGCGTAGACGTCGAAATCATGAGTGAGTGATGACAGAAGTCATGACGTTCGCCGTACGTTCGTCAGACTCTGAGGCCGGGCGGCCCTGGACAGCGGGACCGAGCGCGCTTGGTGGCGGCGGCCGGGACCCTGCTGCAGTCCTGCCTGATCTACGTCAACACCCTTCCTGTTCGGCGCGACTCGTCTGGAGCTCTCCCGCCTGGCCATGGCTTCCGCGACGCCGGGGGCCACGGCCCTGTCATGCCTTCTCACCGAACATCAAACCGAGTAACGTTCGGTTTTATGCACCCGGGAGCCATCGCAGCAGTTTCGCCGGACAAGCCCGCTGTGATCATGGCGGACTCCGGACAGGTCGTGACCTTCCGCGAGCTGGACGAGGAGTCCAACCGGCTCGCCCACCTGTTCCGCGCCGCCGGACTCCGGCCGGGCGACCACATCGCCTTCATGCTGGAGAACCATCCGCTGTTCCTGGCGGTCGCCTGGGCCGCGCACCGGTCGGGCCTGTACTACACGGCCATCAGCTCGCGGCTGAAGACCGACGAACTCGCCTACATCGTGGACAACTGCGAGGCGCGCGTGTTCGTCTCCTCCGCGAAGCTGGCGGAGGTCGCCACCTCGATCACCGGTGCGACGCCGAAAGTGGAGCTCAGGCTCATGCTGGACGGTGTCGCCCCCGGGTTCGGCTCCTACGAGGAGGCGGTGGCCTCCCACCCCGCCACGCCCATCGAGGACGAGTGCCAGGGCATGGACATGCTCTACTCCTCCGGCACCACCGGGCGGCCCAAGGGCGTCAAACCCACCCTGTCCCAGGCTCCGCTGGACACGCCGGGGCCGCTGCTGCAGCTCATCCAGTTCCTGTTCGCACCGTCGGCCGACAGCGTCTACCTCTCCCCGGCCCCGCTGTACCACGCCGCCCCGCTGCGCTACTGCATGACCTTCCAGCGCCTCGGCGCGACGCTCGTGGTGATGGAGAGGTTCGACCCCGAGCAGGCGCTCGCTCTGATCGAGAAGTACGGCGTCACGCACTCGCAATGGGTGCCGACCATGTTCATCAAGATGCTCAAGCTGCCGGAGCCGGTACGGGTACGGTACGACCTGTCGTCGCTGGCCTGCGCGATCCACGCCGCCGCGCCCTGCCCGGTCCCGGTCAAGGAACGGATGATCGAGTGGTGGGGGCCGATCGTCCACGAGTACTACGCCGGGACCGAGGGCAACGGATTCCTCTACGTCGGGCCCGACGACTGGCTCAAGCACAAGGGTACGGTCGGCCGCCCGCTGCTCGGCGTGGTGCACATCTGCGACGAGGACGGCAACGAGCTGCCGCCGCGCGAGCACGGCACCGTCTACTTCTCCGACGGCCCCCGCTTCGTCTACCACGGCGACGAGGAGAAGACGAGATCCTCGCGGGACCCGCTGGGCCGGGGCTGGACCACCCTCGGCGACATCGGCTACCTCGACGAGGAGGGCTTCCTCTACCTCACCGACCGCCGCTCATACATGATCATCTCGGGAGGGGTGAACGTCTATCCGCAGGAGGCCGAGAACGTCCTCTCCGTGCATCCGAAGGTGGCGGACGTGGCGGTCTTCGGCATCCCGGACGAGGAGATGGGAGAGCAGGTCAAGGCCGTCGTGCAGCCGATCTCCATGGACCTGGCCGGTCCGGGGCTGGAGGCCGAGCTGATCGACTACTGCCGCTCCCAGCTCGCCCCCTACAAGTGCCCCAGGTCCGTCGACTTCCGTGAGGAGCTGCCCCGGCATCCCACCGGGAAGCTCTACAAGCGCCTCCTCCGCGACGAGTACTGGCCCGCCGGCCACTGACCCGGAGTCTCACCGGCCCCGAGTCTCACTGACCCGGAGTCTCACTGACCCGGAGTCTCACCGACCCGGAGGCCCGCGCGGGGCCGCCGGCCTGCCGAACGCATCCTGAGCGTCCTGGCGGAGATGTTCACCGGCGGCGAGCACTCTCCGGCCTCCACCCCGTGAACTCTCCCGCCGTGCCCGGCGTCCAACCTTGTGAGAACCCTGCCGGCGTGCGGCCGGCCCGGGTACGCGCCCTCCTCCGGGCAGCCGCCGTCCCAGCCCCGCGGGGCTGGGACGGCGGCCGTACGGGCGACGGTGATCGTCTCGTGGCGTACGGCGGTGCCCCGTCTCCTCCCGGTCCCTGACCGGTGAGGCGAGCCACGCGGACCCGCCGGAGGTCGGCGCGGGCGGTGGCTCCGGACGGGAGCCCGGTTCGCGGAATATGGTTCTGGATCCCTCTGCCGGGGCAGGCGACGACCCACGAGGCCCGGGGCGGGAAAGTGACCTGCCCGCCCCGGCTCGGTGATGTCGATCGCCTACTTTGAAGGGATCCCGGCATGACACAGCCCCAGCCGCCCATGTGCAGGACATGCGGAGTCATGGTGGAACACCCCGGGCGGCACCGTGAATGGCATGAAGCCCTCGAACGCCTGGTGCCCGGTCTGGAAGCCGAGTTGGAGAGAGTGCAGGGAAGCGGGGAGCCCGACCAGGGCTTCACGTTCTAGCCTGACCCGCCGGCTCCGGTGAAGGCCTAGCCGGACGCGCCGTCCGGTGAAGGCCCGGTCACCGGCGAACCTGCCGGGGCGTGATCACCATGGTCAGGCCGTCGAGCAGGCGTTCGAGGCCGAAGGCGAACAGCGACTCCAGGTCGAGCTCCGTGCCCGGCTCCACGACCTGGGCGATCAGCGGCCCGTCGACGGAGAGCCGGGCCGCGCTCCACTGCCTGCTGGTCATCCCCGTGTCCAGCTCGGCGCCGACCTCGCTCTCGATGTTCACCGCCGTCCCCCGCACATAGTTGACCATCGTGGCGTAGATGTGCATCCGGGTGCCCGGATCCAGGTCGAGGCCGTCGAGCGCGCGCAGGGTCCACAGCCCGTACGCCAGCAGCCCCGGCAGTGTGACCGGCCGGGTGATGGACACGAGCCGCGGCAACCAGGGATGGCGCTGGTAGGCCGCCCACTGCAACTGGGCGGCCACCCGCAGGTGGGAACGCCATCCCGGTGGCGGCTCCGGATAGCTGATCTCGGCGAACGCGGCGTCGGCGAGCAGCTGGGTGAGCTCGGCCTTGGCTTCGAGCTGCCGGTAGAGGGTCATGGTGGCGACCCCGAGCTTGGTCGCCACCGCCCGCATGGACAGCGCGGCCAAGCCGTCGGCGTCGGCGATCTCCATGGCCGCGCGGACGATCCGGTCGCGTTCGAGCCCTCCTGCCGAACGCGAGGGCAGCCTCCGGGGAGCGACCACGGCGCCGACCCGGGGGGCGGACTCGATGGCGCCCGCCTGCTTGAGCGTGGCCAGCGCCTTGGTGGCCGTCGCCATGGCGACGCCCCACTCACGCATGATCGCCCTGGTGGTGGGGATGGGATCGCCGGGCCGCAGCTCTCCATCGGCGATGCGTCGCTCGATGTCGGCGACGATCCGGAGGTACGGCGGTCGCGGATCGTTCACGAGGCCATGGTGCCACGCCTCAGAGGTCAGGCATCCAGTTGCCGTGCAGGCCGAGCGGCACCCTGACAGGCAGGTGGACGCGCGCGACGGGCTCGCCGGTGAAGTCCTGGGCCGAGAGGATCACCAGGTCGCTGGCGTTCCGGAGGGGATCGTGCACGTACGTGAGCAGGTACCCCTCGTCCTCCCCCTGCCCCGTGGCGGCGAACGAGGCCTCCCCGACGGCCTCGTCCTTGCCGAACCTGTGCACCTCGGTCGTCCCCCGTTGCAGGTCATGCTTGACCAGGGCGTTGGTGAAGGCGTCGTCCGACGGCATTCCCTCAGGTGTGAACGGGATCCCGTACAGGGCGGTCGCGGCCGAGTAGCCGTATCGGTACGGGCGGGTGGCACGCGCGTCGTTCACCCGCGGGAAGTCCTGCGGCCGGTCGTCGATGCGCCGCTGGTGGACCTTGTCCGGCCCGATCGTCCAGCGGTCCAGCACGGGCCGGATCGCCCCGGGGTCGGCGGGATCGAACGGCCCCTCGGCCGTGACCACGTCGACCACGATCGAGTCGCCGTCGTCGTAGGCGTTGAGCGTGTGGCTGACGTGGACCGGGTCGATGTCCAGCCAGCGCACGTCGCCCCCGGTCCGCGGCATGACGCCCACGCGCGCCGGGTGCTCCGGCGCCCACCGGCACTCGAACCCGTCGAACCCCAGCGGCGTGTCCCACAGCACCACGTGGTTCCCGGTGAGCGCGAAGTCGTGCATGAACGGCGTCCGCGTCATGGGGATGGCGGTGGCCCGGGCGACGCTTCCCCCGGCGTCGGTCACGATGTACTGGACGAAGTCGCGGCCCGGCATGTACGACAGCGAATGCAGCTCGCCGGTGAGCGGGTCGTGCTTGGAGTGCGCCCCCGCCGTGAACCCCTCCGCGGTCCCTCCCAGATCGCACACGCCCACGGTGTTCAGCTCCGCGTCCAGCTCGGCGGGCGGCAGGCCGCCCTCCGCCATGGCGAAGGTACGGCGGGCATGCTCGATCACGTGCACCATGGGCGCGAAGCCCGGAGTGCGGACGGAGCGGTTGCGGTACCACTCGGCCCGGCCGTCACGCAGCCGCACCCCGTGCACCATGCCCTGGCCCATGCCCCAGATGTGCACCCCGGGGTCCTCCACACCCAGCGGGTTGGGCCCGTTGCGCAGGTAGCGGCCGTTGAGCTCGGCCGGGATCCGCCCGGTGACCGGGAGATCGTAGACGGTGATCTCTTCATTGACGGGCGCGAAGTGCCCTTCCAAATACTTCATGTGGACACCGTACGGAGGAGAGCGCCTGAGCCTGCGGCCACGACGGGAAACGCCCTGCTGTGCACTAGGAGCTGTTTGGGGTTTGGATCTAGGTGAGGTCCGGTGGTGAGCCGGCCGCGGCTGATAGAACTCGGATGTGGCGCGCTTTGATGTGACGGATGCCGAGTGGGCGTTGATCGAACCGTATCTGCCGGTAGCAGCCACCGGGCCGCTGCCGCGGCGGGTGCGTGATCAGTTCAACGGAATCCTGTGGCGCTTTCGCACCGGATCCGGCTGGCGTGATGTCCCGGAACGCTATGGGCCGTGGTCCACGCTCTACTCCCGGTTCAACGGCTGGGCCAAAGCCGGGGTGTTCCAGACTCTGATGGACGCGCTGATCGCCGAGGCCGCCTCGCGCGGGCAGGTCGGGTTGGAGCTGGTCAGCGTGGACTCAACAATCGTGCGGGCGCATCAGGAGTCGGCCGGACTGGCGGTCGCCGGGGAGAGTCTGGATGCGCTGGAGCAGGCGCTGACCGAGGAAAAGGGGGCTCCGCTTGCACAGCAGCCGCCGGTGCTGCGGGTGATGCGCCGCAGGTCGCACCCGGCGCGGACGCGTCGCCCGCGCCGAATCGTGCTGCCACGCGGCGTCGCCGCGAGGCCCGGGCCAAGGCTGCCGGGCTTGGCCGATCCCGAGGCGGACTGAGCAGCAAGGTCCATGCCGCGGTTGACGCCGCCGGGCTACCGCTGGCTTTCGTGCTCACGCCCGGCCAAGCCGCCGACTGCCCGCGGTTCATCACCGTCTTGGACAAGATTCGCATCCCCGGTCCGATCGGCCGGCCCCGCACCCGGCCGGGTGCGGTCGCCGCGGACAAGGCGTACTCGTCCCGCGCCAACCGCTCCTACCTGAGGAAACGCCGCGTCAAGGCAGTCATCCCAGAAAAGAAGGACCAGGCCGCCAACCGCAAGAAGAAAGGCAGCCGGGGCGGCCGACCCATCAGCCACGACACCGATCTCTACAAGGAGCGCAACACCGTTGAACGCTGCTTCCAGAAGATCAAGACATGGCGTGGTCTGGCGACCCGCTATGACAAAGCCCCGGAAAGCTACGAGGCTGGACTCTACCTTCGAGGGTCGGTCATGTGGCTGAAGCTCCTCACTTCAGCCACATGATCCGAACCCCAAACAGCTCCTAGTGCAACAGCGCGAGCCCGTCCGAAGGGGCTCTCGCGGCATCGCGGCTGTCCGCCGCGCGTGAACCTTGCCACGTTCGGATCTACCTTGCCGGTGACCGCGCCACGTTCGGATCGACCCTGCCTCGGGAGGGGGCGTAACAGCAACGGCTCTGTCACAGATTTACCTAGACAGCCCGACCGCCCCGCCCAGGCAGCGAAACCTCGGGACCGCCACCGCACCGTTCAACAAGATGAATCCTATGAGTCTCTCGGCGGGCTTCGGCGTGCATGGTGAGGAGCGGACAGTGCGGCAGTGGTCACGGGTTCTGCGGATCGTGGTGGCCGCGGCGGGGACGGTCACGGTCGGGGTGGCGGTCAACCAGATCCTGAATGGCGGAACGTGGAACTGGTGGGCGTTGGGCGCCTCGGCGGGGCTCGCGATAACGGCGGAAGGGACGAACCGGTGGCTGGCCCGCCGGGAGGTGGCGGAGAACGGTTCCGCTCCGTCACCGACGCCGCAGCCCGGTTCTCGGGGGGATCGGCCGATCGAGATAGCGGGGAATGTGTCAGGGATCATCGTGTCTGGCGACAACGCCACGATCACGCAGACGCATCAGACGGTGCTACCGCCCCCCACCCCGATCGCCGCCATCGATGCCCCCGCCGGGTTGGGGAACCTGCCGTTGGCCGCAGGCGAGTTCGTCGGCCGTGAGGAAATCCTCGCCCAGCTGGATTCGGCGATGGGCGGGGATGAGCCGGTGGTGGTGGCCGTGGTGCAGGGACTGGGCGGGATCGGCAAGTCCACCCTGGCCGCACGATATGCCGCCCTCCACCATGACAGGTTCCATCCGGTGTGGTGGATCACTGCGGACAGCCCCGCCGCGCTGGAGGCCGGACTCGCCGCCCTGATCACCGCGCTGGATCCTCGGGATGCTGAAGGCGTGGATCTGAAAGCCCGGACAGAACGCGCGACCGTGTGGCTGGCCACCCACTCGGGATGGCTGCTGGTCCTGGATGACGTCACCCGTCCGCAGGACATCGCTCCGCTGCTGGGCCGGGTGCGGTCCGGACGGGTGGTGGTGACCAGCCGGCTCCGTCAAGGCTGGCAACGGATCGGCGCCCGGGTCCTGCACCTGGATGTCCTGTCCGAAGACGAGGCCGTCGATCTGCTGACCAGGCTCGCCCAACCCGAGGATCCCGGCCACGATGTCCGGCCGGGCGCCCTCGACCTCGTGCAGGAGCTGGGTTTCCTACCACTGGCGATCGACCAGGTCGGCGCCTACCTCCACCAGACCGCCCTGACCCCAGCCGCCTACCTCACCTTGCTGCGCGCCCAGCCGGAAGTCTTCTTCGACCAAGCCGCCGAAGGCGCCGACAGCGACCGGACTGTCGCCCGGATCTGGCGGATCACCCTCGACCAGCTCACTGGCTCTTCCCCGCTCCCGGGCGATCTCCTGCGGATCTTGGCATGGATGGCACCAGACGCCATTCCCCGCACTCTCCTCGCCCCCCTCACCAGGCCACGTCCCGGCGCCCCTCGCCGCCGGCGGTGGCGGCGCACACGGCACGGTTGGGGGGCACGGCCTCTCACCGATCAGGCCGGGCTCACGGAGGCCCTCGGCCTGCTGGCCGCCTACAGCATGATCACCCTCAGTAGCAAAACGATCAGCGTGCACCGGCTCGTCCAGGCCGTCGCCCGCGCCCCCGGCACCTCCACCCCCGGCGGCACCGCCGATCTCCACCGCCGGCCCGACCAGATCGCCACCGCACGCGACACCGCCACCGAGCTCCTCTGGCTCATCCTCCCCTTCGATCTCGAACACCCTGATGCCTGGCCTCTCGCACGAGCACTCCTCCCTCACATCACCGCCCTCACCGACCACGCACCCCCCATCACCGACGCCATCACGATCAACCCGCTTCTCTACCACGTCGGCAATTTCCTGCGCGGGCAGGGCGCACTCCAGCAGGCCATCACCTACCTGCAACGCTCTGTGGCGCTCTCAGAGCGTCTCCACGGCCCCGACCACCCCGACACCCTGGCCTCACGCAATGATCTCGCCCACACCTACCAGTGGTCGGGGGATCCGGGCCGCGCCATCCCCTTGCTGAAGGCGACGCTCGCCGACTGCGAGCGGGTGCTGGGCCCGGACCACCGAAACACCTTGCAGACCCGCAACAACCTCGCCAACGCCTACCGGGAGGCGGGTGACTTCGACCGGGCCATCCCTCTGCTGGAGGAGACGCTCGCCCACCGGGAGCGGGTGCTGGGCACCGATCACCCCGACACCCTGAACTCCCGTAACAACCTCGCCATCGGCTATGACGCTGCGGGGGATCGGGAGCGCGCCATCTCCCTGCTGGAGGCGACACTCGCCGACAGCGAGCGGGTGCTGGGCGCAGACAACCTCCACACCGCGTCCTTCCGCAACAACCTGGCCCTCTACCACCTGGAGGCGGGTGATCTCGGCCGGGCCATCCCTCTGCTGGAGGAGACGCTCGCCCACCGGGAGCGGGCGCTGGGCACCGATCACCCCGACACCCTGAACTCCCGCAACAACCTCGCCGCCGGCTACCAGGAGGCGGGTGATCTCGACCGCGCCATCCCCCTGTACGAAGCCACGCTCACCGCCTCCGAGCGGATACTGGGCACAGATCACCGCTTCACCACTGCGGTGCGTGCCAAGCTGACAACCGTTCGGCCGGACTGAGGACCGGAAGTCCAGCGACAGCACACCGGCAGCAAGCCCGCCTCTGGCCGGACTCGGTGGATGGCGAGTTTCATGCGGAGCGTACGGCGGCTTTCATGCGGAGCGTACGGCGGCCGCGCCGTCCGGCAGGCGTGATCATCAAGGGCGTGCCATGCGTGTCCCGGCCGATCCACGGAGTCCGGTTCGAGGTGATTTCTAGCGATCAGGAGGGCCGCTGAGCATGCTTGATAAAGCGGCTGTCAGAGGATTCGGAGAACCGAGATCATCCCCTTAACGTGCTCTTACACGGCCTGGGGCATCGTTTCAGTCACCGGGAGGACCGGTCGCCGCTCGGCACCCACGGGCGGACGTACGAGTTGGGGGAAGACATGGAACCGGACAAGAATGAGCAGGACATCACCCCGGCCGAGACGACCTCCGGGAACGACGGGTGGAGCCAGTTCGGCAAGGTGCCGCCGCGCGCGGGCGCGTACCCCGCGGGAGGGGACACCGGATCGCAGCCGACGCTGATCCATCCGGTGCAGGGACCGCTCGCGGCCGAGGCGCCCACGGTGCCCGCCCAGCGGCCCTCGCTCACCATCGGGCAGAAGGTGGGGGCGGGACTCGCGCTGGCCGCGATGGCCGTCGGCGGTGGAGTGGCGGGGGCCTTCGCCGTGACCTCCTTCGGCGGCACCACCGCGATCGGCTCCTCCACCAGCCCGATCGTCAGCCCGGTGAGCAACGTGACCACGGTCGCCGACGTCGCCAAGGCCGTCCAGCCCGCGGTGGTGTCCATCCATGTCAAGACCGGCAACGGCGGCGGCGAGGGGTCCGGCGTGGTGCTGTCGGCCGACGGCCTGATCCTGACCAACAACCACGTGGTGGAGTCCGGCGGGGCCGGCCAGGGTGCCCAGGTGACCGTCAAGTTCAGCGACGGCAAGTCCGCCACCGCGAAGGTCGTCGGCACCGACCCCGTCACCGACCTCGCGGTCATCAGGGCGAACGACGTCTCCGGCCTCACCGCGGCCTCGATCGGCGACAGCGACCGGCTCAAGGTGGGCGACTCCGTGCTCGCCATCGGCAGCCCGCTCGGCCTGTCCGGCTCGGTCACCGCCGGAATCGTCAGCGCGCTGAACCGCACGCTGACCGTCGGCGGCCAGCAGCAGCAACAGCTCCCGCCCGGCTGGGGCAACGGCATGCAGCAGAGCGGCAGCGCGCCCACCGCCATCGGCGGCGCGATCCAGACCGACGCGGCGATCAACCCGGGCAACTCCGGCGGCGCGCTGGTCAACGCGTCCGGGCAGTTGGTCGGCATCAACACCGCCATCGCCACCAACGGCGGGGACGGCAACATCGGCGTCGGCTTCGCCATCCCGATCAACACCGCCAAGCAGGTCGCCCAGCAGCTCATCGACAAGGGCAAGGTCACCCACGCCTTCATGGGCGTGAGCTTCGCACCCGTCACCGGCGACGCGGGCGGCGCCATGGTCGCCCAGGTGACCGACGGCAGCCCCGCGGCCCAGGCCGGGATCAAGCAGGGCGACCTGATCACCAAGATCAACGACACCGTGGTCGAGGACAGCACCACCGTCGTCGGCGCCGTCCGCGGCTTCAAGCCGGGACAGAAGGTGACCGTGACCTACGTCCGCGACGGCCAGACCCAGACCGCCGCGGTGACCCTCGCCGAGAAGACCGGGGAGTAGCCTCCAGGGACGGATGTGCCGCCGGGGTCGCTGCGGACCCGGCGGCACATCCATGTCCGCGGCCTCGCGCGCCGCCGGGCGCTCACCCGCGAAAGGACCAGCCGGCCGGAGGCCGCGGTGTCATGCCGGTCGGCCTCAGGTGAGGTCGCCGTGGAGGTGTCATGCGGGTCGGCCTCAGGTGAGGTCGCCGTGGAGAGGACCGGTGGCCGGACTCCGCCGGCGCGCGCGGAAACGGCGGAAGCCGAGGAGGAGGATCACCGCGGCGACGAGGGCCACCCCCACGGCGAGCGCGAGGGTCAGCGTCAGAGGGGAGGACAGGGCGGCCGGCAGGCCCCACGTTCCCGGCTTGGTGGGGAAGGTCAGCGTCCCGGTCGCGGTGTGGCTGATGCGGCCGCTGTGGAGGGTGAGGTGGAACGTCCACGGCCCGTCGGGGAGGTCCCTGCCCAGCAGCACGGTGATGTCCCCGCGGTCCCCGGGCGCCAGGGTCGTGTCGCGGTTGGTCTGGAAGGGGCCGGCGCTCAGGGAGCTGGGCCCTTCCGACAGGGACAGCTGCCCGTCGAGGTCGATGGCGCGCTTGCCGGTGTTGGCGACGGTCGCCACGATCTTCGGCTGTCCGTCCTCGGTCCGCTGGGGGACTATCTCGCCGATCTCGAAGTCCGAGGGCGGCTCGCCACCCGGCCCGACGTCGAGGTAGGTGCGGATCCCGACGCGGTTGACGAGTGCGATGTTCCCCTTCGGCCCAGGTCCGGGCGAGGCGACCTCCGCCCAGATGACGGCGTACCGCTCCGCCTCGGTCGCCCACGCCGGCACCGCGATGGTGGCCTTGACCGGCGCCCTGCCGCGGGCGGGCAGGTCGGCGGTGGAGTGGTTGAGCGTGACCCACGAGCTCAGCTCGTTGGGCGTCTGGGCCGGCGCGAATGTGAAGCGGGAGCCCTTGATGCCGGCGGCGGCCGCGTACAGCCGCACGTGCTGGGGCTTGGGTGAGGTGCTGTAGACCTCGAAGCGCCGGGTGAAGGTGGTGCCGGGATTGACGTGGTCGACGATGAAGGAGTGTGACCGCGGGTCGTCCACCCGGTTGGCGGGGATCTCCAGCAGCCTGACGCCGATGACGGCCCGGCCGGCCGGGTGCGCCTGCTCCCGGCCGGTGTCCGCGGCGGCCGGAGCGCCGATCATCGCGTGCAGCGCGAGTGCGGCCAGCGCTGCCGAGAGGGACAGGCGCGGCAGTGGGCTAGGCAACGGAGTGGTTCACCGTGCCGGTGTAGACGCCGGCCACCGCCTGGTCGGGAACGTTGATCAGGAGGGTCGGGTTCCACGTGGCGGAGTTGTTGCCGGAGCCGGTCGTCTTGCTGGAGGCGGTCCGTGACACGTTCAGCGTCTGCGCGGCCGCCGCGTTGGCCTGGCCGGGGACGAAGGTGCCGGTGCCGGTGGTGGCGGTGGCGGGGCCGGACCAGTAGAGGGCGTCGTCGGTGGGGATGGTCTCGGGGGTGGTGCCGCCGCCGGTGGTGAAGCCCCCCGTCGCCGCGATCACCGTCGCCGTCCACGTCGCGGTGAGCGCGGCGCGCTGGTCGGAGACCGTGACCGGGCCGAGTTGGCCGCCGATCTGGGTGCCCGGCGCGCCGCTGCCGAGGTTGACCGGGCCGTCGGGGACGGTGATCGTCAGCCCGCCCGGGGCGGTCACCGTGAAGGTCACCGTGGTGGGACAGGTGGTCGAGGCGGGGCAGGTGCCGGCCTGCGCGGGCAGGGCCACCACCACCATGGCCGCCACCAGGGCGGCGGCGCCCGTCAGAGAGATACCCGGACGGCTTTCAGACACTGCTGTCTCCTTCGTCGAACGCTCGCCCCACCTGGGCCGTTCCTGCGTGATCACATCCTGCTCCGCGGCCGGACGCCGGAAACCGTCACAGGGGGGCACCTGGCAACTTTTGGTGATCATATAGTGACTGTTGGTAATCTTGAGGCTGATGGGTTCGCCTCCGCGCCGCGGCCGGGGCCCCCGGGCGGTGCCGGAGGACGCATCCGTTCGCCCCGGAACGGGCGTTTCCACCGCTGCCTTTGCGGCGGATTTGCCGTCCACGGACGGCGTTGGAAAACGCGGCGTATCGCCCGCGCAGACGATCGCCAAAGCCAACATCGCGTACTGGTCCGGCCCGAGCACAGCCTCGTCGGGCGGCGGCAGCCGCACCGCCGGGCAGAACACCGCGGCCCAGCAGGCCTCCCTGCCGGCACCGGTGGTCGCGTTCAGGGGACGCAAGCAGGCGGGCGCCCCCTCCTCCACGAGCCGGGAGCCGACGCTCGTCGTCACCATCCCGCCCCTCGACGCGGCGGGCCTCTACACCGGCGTCATCACGCACTCGGTCGCCTGAGCGGCGACCCCTCCGGCCGGCGCACGACGGTGGCGCCGGCCGCTCGGGACGCTCCGCGCGGGCACCTCGCACCCGCGCCTTCCGGGAACGTGGCGGAGCCGGGGCCGCCCGCCCAGGGCCCCGGTGCGTTGCAGGGCGACTCCGGCCGATGAGTTGACGTTTCCATGACCAGCCACGAACGCGGATGATCGACGGCCGTCGGCGACCGCGGGAGATATTGGGACCGCCGGGGCCGGACAGAGGATGGACAGCATCGTCCGGATCGGGCCTCAAGGGCGTTTGCGCCGATGCTCGCAGATTCCCGCTGACGGCGGCCCGATGCCGCGGACCTCGATCGCCCGATTGCGCTCAGCGGCCCACCCGCGTTCCTTTTTCTTCTTTCTTTCCTGGAAGGGATGTCATGCGTCACCGTTCTCGACGCCTGGGGTATCCGCTCGTGGTCATGGCTCTGATCCTGGCGGCAAGCGCTCCGCTGCCGGGGTCCGCCTCTGCCACTCCGCCGCCACACCCTCCGTCCCCCGTACGCCCATGGGTGAAGCTCTGCTCCAAGCTCAAGCTGATGCCGCAGCACCGGCGCATCCGCTGCCACTTCCCGCCCGCGCCCAGGCTCGCCACGGCGGCGGCGGCCAAGCGCATGGCGGAGAGCCGGAGAATACCGACGATCAGCGAACTGTCGATCCCGACCATCCCGTCGACTCCCATCGGGATCACCGCCGGGCCGGACGGCGCGATGTGGTTCACCGAGAACTTCGCCAACAAGATCGGGCGCGTCACCACCGCCGGCCTGTTCACCGAGTACACCATCCCCACCTCCGGTTCCGAGCCGGCGCACATCACCACCGGGCCTGACGGAGCCCTGTGGTTCACCGAGGCGGTCGGCAACAAGATCGGGCGGATCACCACCTCCGGGACGATCACCGAGTACACCATCCCCACCGCGGACTCCTATCCCTGGGGCATCACCGCGGGCCCGGACGGCAACCTGTGGTTCGTCGAGACGCTGGGCAACAAGATCGGGCGGATCACCACCTCCGGGACGATCACCGAGTACGCCCTGCCGACCAGCGACGTCTACGCCATGCGCATCGCCCCGGGCCCGGACGGCAACCTGTGGTTCACCCAGCCGCTGGGGAACAGCATCGGGCGGATCACCACCAGCGGGACGATCACCGAGTTCACCGTCCCGTCCTCCGGCGCGATGCCCATCGGGATCACCGCGGGCCCGGACGGCAAGATGTGGTACACCGACGCCAACGGAAAGGTCAGCTCCGTCACCACCACGGGCACCTTCGCCGAATACTCGCTCACCGACCCCGACAGCTTCCCCTGGGGCATCACGGTCGGGTCGGACAACAACCTGTGGTTCGTCGAGCAGAGCGCCAACAACGTCGCCAGCTCCTCCACCTCCGGGATAATCAACGAGTACGCGATGCCGACCGTCGTCTCCGGGCCGTTCGACATCGCGGCCGGCCCCGACGACAACCTCTGGATCACCGAGGACTACGTCGACCAGATCGCCGTCGTGACCCCCTGACCAGGCCGGACGGCAGCCGCCCCACGAGATCCGGGCCGCGGCTGCCGGCCGTCCCACGCCCTGCCGGCACCCGCCTTCCGGCGGGCGCCGGCGGTCACCGTCCCGCGGTCAGGGCCTCCGACCGCCACAGGTCGCGGTAGTAGCCCGGGGTGTCCACCAGCTCCCCGTGGGTGCCCCGCTGGATCACCGAGCCGTTCTCCAGCACGACGATCTCGTCCACCTGCTCCAGCCCGCGGAGGCGGTGGGTGACCAGCAACGTCGTGTGACCGTGGGTGGCGTCCAGCAGGTCGGCCATGAGCGCGTCCGCCGTCTCCTCGTCCAGCGCCTCGGCGGGCTCGTCCAGCAGCAGTACCGGCGGGTCGTTCAGCAGCGCCCGTGCCAGCGCCAGCCGCTGCAACTGCCCCCCGGACACCGTCCGCCCGTCCTCGCCGAGGACGGTGTCCCACCCGGTCCGCTCCACCCACCGCTCCAGGCGGGCCCGCCGCACCGCCTCCGCCAGCGCGTCCTCGCCGGCCTCCGGGCCGGCCAGCCGAAGGTTGTCCCTCAGCGAGGCCTGGAACACGTACGGATCCTGGGTCAGCCCCGTCATCACCCGCCGGGCGTCATCCGCCGACAGTTCCCCGATCTCCACCCCGCTCAGCCGGATCGTGCCGGACTCGGGCTCCACCAGGCGCATCAGGGCCGACAGCAGGGTGCTCTTGCCGGCCCCGCTGGGGCCGACCAGGGCGACGCGCCTGCCGGGGGTGAGGGTGAGGCTGACGCCGTTGAGGGCGGGGGAGCGGTCGGCGCTGTGCCGGACCACCAGGTCGTCGATCTCGACGGTCAGCGGGCCGCCGGGGACGGAGGCGGGAGCCACGGGGTCGGTCACGGCGGGAGGGGTCGCGCGGACCTCCCTGAGACGGCGCAGGGCGGCCAGCACCCCGGTCAGCCGCTCGCCGGCCGCGGCCAGCGGCAGCACCGGCTCGAACGACACCAGCGACGTCAGCGCGAGCACCGCCGTGGCGACCGAGCCCGCTCCGGAGTTCTGCGCGACCAGGACGATCGCCAGCACGGTCAGCCCCTGGGCGAGCATCCCCAGCCCCGTGGCCACCGCGTTCCCCCGGGCCTGCCGGCGCTCCAGCGCGGCCAGCCGGGCGTCGGCCTCGGCGCAGGCCGCGAGCGCCCGGTCGCCGGCCCCGTAGGCGGCCAGGTCGGCGGAGCCGTGCACCAGGTCGGCGACCCGGGCGGCCAGGTCGGCCCGCGCGGGGGCGATCCGTGCCGACCAGCGCCGGGCAGCGGCGGCCGTGCCCGCCGGGATCAGCACTCCGGCCACGGCCAGCCCGGCCAGCAGCACCAGCGCCGCCGCCGGGAGCAGGAACAGCGCGACCACGACGGTGGCCACCGCGGTGACCAGCGCCGCCACCGCCGGCAGCAGGCAGCGCACCAGCAGGTCCTGGGCCGCGTCGGTGTCGTCGACCATCCGGCTGAGCAGGTCGGCCCCCCGGTGGTTCAGCGGCCCGGCCGGGATGAGCGCCTGGTACAGCCGCTCCCGGGTCGTGGCCTGCGCCCGCAGCGCGACGTCGTGCCCGGCCAGGCGCTCGCCGTACCGGAAGACGCCCTTGCTCGTGGCGAACGCCCGGACCCCGACGATCGCCACGCTCAGCGCCGCCAGCGGCGGCTGCTCGGCGGCCCTGGTGATCAGCCATGCCGCCGACCCGATCAGCCCGAGCCCGGCCAGCTCGGCCGCGGCGCCCGCCGCGGCGGCGAGAGCCATCCGCCCACCTGCCCGGTTCACAGCGATCCCCCGTTCTTCTCCGCCGAAACGGCGCTGACGGCCAGGTCGTCTCCGGAGCGGGGCGTCCGGCCGGACCCTGATGTGGCCGGACGGTCGGACACCACGCGGCCGTCGGCGATCCGGATCACCCGGTCGGCCAGGTCGATCATCGCGGGCCGGTGGGCCACGATCACGGAGGTGCGGCCCTCGGCGAGGTCGCGGGTGGCGGTCACCACCGCGCCCTCGCTGCGGCCGTCGAGCCGCGCGGTCGGCTCGTCGAGCAGCAGGACGTCCGCCGCCGGCCGGCAGAACGCGCGGGCGAGCGCGACCCGCTGCCGCTGCCCGGCCGACAGGTTCGCGCCGCGCTCGCCGAGCACCGTCTCGTATCCCTCGGGCAGCGCCGTCACGAACTCGTCGGCGTACGCCGCCTCCGCCGCCGTCCGGACCTGCTCGATCGTCGCGCCGGGGGAGCCGAGCCTGATGTTGTCGGCCACCGAGGTGGCGAACAGGTGGGGCCGTTGCGGCACGAACGCCAGCCGCCCGCGCCAGGCGTCGAGGTCGGTGAGCTCGACGCCGTCGATCAGGACCCGGCCGGCTGCGGGGGAGACGAAGCCGAGCAGCAGGTGGAGCAGGGTGCTCTTGCCCGCGCCGCTCTCGCCGACCAGCGCGACCCGCTCACCGGGCGCGATCACCAGCGAGACGTCCTCCAGCGCGGCTTCCTCGCGGCCCGGGTAGCGCACGGTGACGTTCTCCAGCCGGATCTCCGGCGCCCGGCGCCCACCCGCGCCGGCGCCGGACGCGCGCTCGTCCCGTGCCGGGCGCTCGGCCTGCCCGTCCAGTACGGCGAAGGCCTGGTCGGCGGCCGCGACCCCCTCCATCGCCGCGTGGAACTTGTTGCCCATGTTGCGCAGCGGCAGGTAGGCCTCGGGGGCGAGCAGCAGCACCAGCAGCGCGATCGGCAGATCCAGCGAACCGGACAGCAGCCGCAGGCCCACCGGCACGGCGACCAGCGCCAGCGACAGCGAGGCGGCCAGCTCCAGCACCAGCGACGACAGGAACGCCACCCGCAGCGTGCGCATCGTCGCGCCGCGGTGGGCGTCGGCGACCTGCTGGATCACCCCGGCCTGGAAGCGGGCACGGCCGAAGGCGCGCAGCGTCGGCAGGCCCCGGACCACGTCCAGGAAGTGGCCGCCGAGACGGGACAGGGCCTGCCACTGCCGTTCGGTGACGGCCTTGGTGTGCATGCCGACCAGCGCGCCGAAGATCGGGATGAGCGGGAGCGTGACCAGCACGATCACCGCGCTGGCCAGGTCGGCGGTGAACAGCCGGACGAGCACGGCGATCGGCACGACGCCCGCCACCGCGGCCGCCGGGAGATACCCCGACATGTAGGGGTCGAGGGCGTCCAGGCCCCGGCCGGTCAGCGTCACCAGCTCGCCGGAGCGGTGGGAGGTCAGCCGGGCCGGGCCCAGCTCCTGGAGCCGCGACAGCAGCCGGTGGCGGAGCGCCGACTTCACGCCCGTGGTCGTACGGCCGGCGGCGACGCCCTGCGCCAGGCTCAGCGCCGCCCGGACGCCGACGACCAGCGCCAGGAGGATCAGGGCCGAGGCCGCGAACCTTCCGGACAGCACGCCGGCCAGCAGCTCCGCCTGGAGCAGGACGAGCAGTCCGGTGACGACCGCGGCGGCCAGGCAGAGGGCCAGGTGGCGGCGGACGGCCCGCTCGCTCAGGGCAAGCCGTAGGAGATCCTTGTGCATGCGAACCTTTTGAAAAGCCTCAGAAGAACGACGGGATCCTGTCGGTCGCACGCCGGGGATTGAACGTGCGCCACACCCATACTTGCGCGCCCAGCATGAGCGGCGCGAACGGCAGAATCATGACACTCAACACATTCAGCGTTCCGGAGGGTGCGATGTGTTCCAGCAGCCACGGAGCGAGTGCGGCGAGCAGCACGGCGACGGGCAGGGCGGCGACGCCAGCCGAGGCCAGCAGCGCCCTGCCGGTCCGGCTCGCGCCGGTCACCTGACCGGGCAGCCGCCAGGAGAGGAAGGTCCAGCCGTGGAGGGCGAACGCGGCGGCGACCACCAGCCCTCCGCCGAGACCGGGCAGGCCGATCGGCGGCCCGGACAGGCCGCCGGCCATCGCGACCAGCGCCATGCCCCAGCTCAGCGCCAGGCCGTACGAGCCGAGGCAGATCATCCAGTCCCAGCCCGCCCGCCAGGCGTGGCCGTCGAGGCGGCGGCGGAACCACAGGCCGGCGTCGCGCAGGATCCACGAGACGAGCAGGGTGACCACCAGCGGGTAGAGGCCGGACAGCACCTCTCCCTCGATCGAGGGGAAGGCGCCGAACAGCACCCCCGCCACGGCCACCAGCCAGACCTCGTTGGCCAGGACGAAGGGCGCCATGGCGGCGACGACGCGGTCGCGGTCCGGCTGGGTCCTGCCCAGCGCGGGCAGCAGCATGCCCGCGCCGATGCCCGAGCCCTCCAGGGCGAAGTAGCCGATCAGCAGCAGGGCGAGCACGCCCGTCCAGAGGATGTCCACGGGCTTCTCCCTAGAGGCTCAGCGCGTGCGCGCGCTCGGTGGAGTCGGCGGGTCCGTCCGCGCCGAGGGTGGCGGCGCCGGGTCCGCGCCGGACGGTGCGGGCGATCAGGAGGTAGTCGACGACCGCGAGCAGGCCGAGCACGCCGACGAAGCCGACGAACGACAGGGTGATCATCCCTCTGGTGAGGCCCGGGGACATGGCGTCGGCGACGGTGAGCCTGCCGTAGACCAGCCACGGCTGGCGGCCGACCTCGCGGGCCAGCCAGCCGAAGATCGCGGCCAGGAAGGGCAGCGGGGTGATGAGCATGAGGATCGGGTGCGCCCAGCGCCAGCGCGGCAGCCAGTACACGGTGGGCAGCAGGACGAACATGATGAGGAACTGCAGCAGCTGCCCGATCAGGATCATGAAGCCGAGCCCGATCCCGGCCAGCGGCGCGCCGTTGAACTTGTCCGGCTGGAACAGGGAGACCGGGCCGAACTGGGCGTAGCCGAAACCGACCGTGACCAGCGAGCCGGCGAAGGCGGCGACCACCCCCAGGCGGAGCGAGCCCGTGAAGAACTCCTGCCCGGCGGTCCGCCTGAACAGGTGGTAGGCGCTGGCACCCATCACCACGAACCCGCCGGTCCACAGGCCCGCGCCGAGCACGTGGGGGAGCGCCATGGTCAGCATGGGGTTGGTGACCAATGCGCCGAAGTCGGTCAGCACCAGGTGGTCGCCCCGCTCCACGGCTCCGGCGGGGTTCTGCAGGAACGAGTTGGCCACCATGATCCAGAAGGCCGAGACGTAGGCGGTCAGCGTCACCAGCCAGATGCACGCCAGGTGGAGCCACTTGGGCAGCCGGTGCCAGCCGAAGATCCACAGGCCCAGGAAGGTGGACTCCAGGAAGAAGGCGCCGAGCGTCTCGATGGCGAGCGGCGCGCCGAAGATGTCTCCGGCGTAGTGGGACAGGCCGCTCCAGCTCATGCCGAACTGGAACTCCATCACCAGGCCGGTGACGATGCCGAGCGCGTAGTTGATCACGTAGATCTGGCCCCAGAAGCGGGTCATCCGCTCGTGAACCGGCCTGCCGGTCATGGCGTGGCGGGTGTGCATGATCGCGACGAGGGGGGCCAGGCCCAGGGTCAGCACGACGAACAGGAAGTGGAGACTCCCCGTCACCGCGAACTGAGTCCGGGCCAGGTCGAGCACGTCCATGGTGTCACCTCCATTGTTATGTCTGTCTACCTGTAGGCACTCTACATGTAGAAGGTCTACATGTAGAGTGCCTATACGAGAGGTAAGGTGACACCGTGAGTGAGCGAAGCGAACGGGTCGGTGGGGGCGGCGGAACGGTGCCCGCGCGCCCGGCACGGGAGGCCGCGTGAACACCGACGCGCTCCGGGGGCACATGGACGCCCTGCTGCTCTCGGTGCTGGAGCACGACCCCCTGCACGGTTACGCGATCATCGAGGCGCTGCAGGAGCGCAGCGGAGGCGCGCTGAACGTGCCGACCGGCACCGTCTACCCGGCGCTGCGCCGGCTGGAGCAGGCGGGCTACCTCGCCAGCGAGTGGGCCACGGTGGGCGGGCGCAAGCGGCGCACCTACCGGCTGACCTCCTCGGGCCGTACGGCCCTGGCGGGGGAGCGCTCCGCCTGGCGGGAGTTCGCCGGCGCGATCGGCAGCGTGCTGGAGCCGCGCGCCACGCGGTGACCGTCGGGAGCGCGCGTCAGGTGGTGACCGCCGGGGTCACGCGGCGACCGCAGGAGTCGCGTGCCGGGTGGTGACCGCGGGAGTCGCGCGGTGACCGCCGGGGCCGCGCGTCAGGCGGTGACGGGGCGGCGCCGGGTGACGCTCATGCAGCGGGCCGCGCAGTACAGCTGCAGCAGCATGAACGTGTAGCTCACCAGTCCTACGCCGATCCCCGGCGGGTAGTCGGAGAAGCCGGTGGGACCGTGCGAGCCGTGTGTCAGCGCCGCGCCCAGGGCCAGCGTGACCGGCAGCATGAGCCAGACGAACACGGCCAGCGACCGGGTGACGAGCCTGGGGCGCCGGATCCGGCGCAGCCCGCGCCCCAGCGCGACCAGCGCGAGCGCGCCGAGCACCCCGGTCAGCATCTGCAGGATGTCCAGCCCGCGGGCGACCGGCACGAACCAGCCCGGCCTGGCGGCGTAGTCGGCCACGTCGGTGGGGAAGATCCGCCAGATCACGGACCACATGAGCGTGGTGAGCGGCATGCTGAGGAAGAGCAGGGCGGCCAGCCTGCGGCCCGCCGAGATGGACAGCTCCTCCTGGTAGCCCGGCGCGATCTCGCTGATCGAGCCGAACTCCTCGACCGCGACGCGCTCGGCCTCGGCCCGGTCCAGCCCGTCGCCCTCCAGCGCCTCGGCGGTGTCGAGCAGGCTGTCGCGCGCCTCGGTGACCATGTCGAGCTTCGGCCCCCTGGGGCCTTTGAGAGTGCGGCTGAGCCGGGTCACGTAGTCGTCGATGACTCCGGTGCTCGCCATGTTCTCCCCAGCCGTGTGATCCCCCTTGAGGGCGCTCGCCCCCATCCTGCCCTCCGGGCGGGACCGGCGCATCGGGGACCACCCTGATAATCCCCCGAGCCGGCCGCCCACTGCCCGCCGCCCACTGCCCGCTGCCCGCTGCCCGCTGGCCGCTGGCCGCCGGACGGGCCCTACGGCGACAGGTGGGCCGACGGCGGGGAGGGCGGCCGGGGGGCGGCCGGGCGGCGGGCGGCGTGGGAGGCCGAACTCACCAGGAGGCTTCCGGCGGTGATGGCCGCGACCAGGACGGACCAACCCAGGGCACGGCCCATCCGCAGGCCGTACCCGCAGAGGATCCAGTACAGCGACAGCAGCCAGCGGCCGGATGGCCGGCTGGTCACGCGGCGCATCTCCATCGCCCCGAAGGCGAAGTCGGCGGCCGTCGCCTTGTCGTCCACGCCGGTGCCGAGCCGGGAGTAGAGGACGGCGAGGCGGTACGGGGTCGGCGGGTCGGCCTCGGACCCCGACCAGCCGCGCCAGGCGTGCTCGTCGGCGAGGGTGCGCCTCCGGGTCCACCAGCGCATCGGCGGCCAGCGCAGCGCGAACCGCACGCCGCGCGGGGTGGTGGCGAACGCGCAGCGGGTCAGCCGGAGCCGCTCGGGATGGCGGATCCCGGCGAAGCCGCAGACGCTGAGGTCCACGCCGTCCAGCTCCAGCGCCTCGGAGTCCAGGCCGCGCAGCGAGGTCACCCGTGCCGCGCCCCGCCCGCTGACCGTGGCGGGCCCGCGCAACGTCGCGCCCTCAAGGTCGGCCTCCGCGCCGTCGAGGCGCACGGCCAGCCGGCCGGCCACCCGCAGCCGCCGCAGGTCCACCGCGCAGTCGCGGGCCGTCACGTCGAGACCGTCGCCCGCCCACGCTCCTGCGAGGCTCAGGCGGCGGCCGACCGCGATCGGGGCCAGGGAGCAGCCCGCCCAGAACCGTGCCGCCTCGAACCCGGCGAGCCCGCCGAACCCGGCCTTGCGGAACGACACCGTACGGCCGAACCGGCATCCCCGGAAGGTCGCGTCACCGGTGAACCGGGCGCCGTCGAAGGTGGCGAAACCGTGGAACTCCGCGCTCTCGAAGGACGCGGCCCGCTCGAACCGGGCCGCGCCGAACAGCGCGTCCCTGCCGGCGGAGATCCGGTCGAAGGCGGCGTGCCCGATGACGGTCACGCCGTGCAGGGACAGCTCCCTGGAGAACCTGACCTCCCTGAAGGAGACGTTTCCCGCGAAACTCGCGTCCAGGAAGGAGGCGAGGCGGTGGAAGCGGGCATGGTCGAAGGAGACGTCCCCGCCGAACACGACGCCGCCGAACCTGGCCTCCTCGGGGAAGACCGCCCGATCGAACCTGGCCCGGCCCAGGCGGCCGTGCGTGGCGGACAGGATCCGTGCCAGCAGATGCCTGCCGACGGTGGTGCCCCGCAGGTCGATCGCGGAGCCGGGGGACAGGCCGCGGACGACCTCGTCGAGCTCACTGTGGTCCAGATGTGCCAGGCAGCGTCCGTACGGCCGCCATGCCGATCCGGCGCACTCCGGGGAGGCGGCGCAGGTCACCCAACCCACGTCCAGAGTTCTCATGACCAAGTGATACCCAAAGACGGCGGCGAGGCGAGATCTAGGTCAAGGCAAGCCATATCTGATCCCGTCCGATCGACATGAAGTGTCAAGATTTACCGATTTCACTCTCTATCCACTTATAGGTAAGTGTCCGCCGATCCAAGGGGCTCTACGCTCCCGGTCATGCGTGCTTTATCCAGGGCGTCCGCCGCCCTCGTGGCCGTCGGCATCGCCGCCGCCGGCGTCACCGCCCTCACCTCGGCCCCCGCCCTGGCGGAGCCGGGCACCGTCGTCATCAGCCAGGTCTACGGCGGTGGCGGCAACAGCGGCGCGCCGCTCACCAACGACTTCGTCGAGCTGTTCAACCGCGGCCCCGCGGCCGTCGCGCTGGACGGATGGTCCGTCCAGTACGGCAGCGCCACCGGCACCGGCAACTTCGGCGCCAACCCGGTCGTGCCCCTGTCCGGCACGCTGGCACCCGGCCAGTACCACCTGGTCCAGCTCGCCGGCGGCGCCAACGGCGCTCCGTTGCCCGCACCGGACAGCACCGGCGCCATCAACATGAGCGGCAGCGCGGGCAAGGTCGTCCTGGCCCGCTCGGCGGAGGGGCTGGCCTGCAACGGGGGCTCCACCCCCTGTACGGCGGAGCAGGCGGCGCTGATCGCCGACCTCATCGGATACGGCACCGCGAACTACTTCGAGGGCACCGCCGCCCCGGCCCTGTCCGGCACCACCGCCGGGCTGCGCAAGGACCACGGCTGCGCCGACACCGACGTCAACGGCGCGGACGTGGAGGCCGCGGCTCCCGCGCCGCGCAACCGGGCCACCGCCCCGGCGCCCTGCGGCGACGTCGAGCCCACCCCCACCCCCACGCCGACCCCGACCCCGACCCCCACGCCGACCGTGGAGCCGACCCCGACCCCGACGCCGCCGGGCGATCCGTGCGAGACCCCGGCCACCCACCAGATCGCCCAGGTACAGGGGAGCGGTGACGTCAGCCCGCTGGCCGGCCAGAGCGTCCGCGTCGAGGGCGTCGTGACCGGGGACTTCCAGGGGACGGACCAGCTCAGCGGCTTCTTCCTCCAGGACCTGACCCCGGATGCCGACCCGGCCACCTCCGAGGGCCTGTTCGCCTTCGCCCGCAGCTCGTTCAAGGACGTCAAGGCCGGCGACCGGGTGCTGGTCACCGGCAAGGTCGTGGAGTTCAACGGCTGGACGGAGCTGTCGCCGGTCACCGCGGTGGACGTCTGCGGCACGGGCACCGTCCAGCCCGCCCGGCAGAGCCTGCCCCGCCCCGACGGCGTGACCTTCGAGCCGGTCGAGAGCATGCTCGTCACCTTCCCCGAGCCGCTGACCGTCAGCGACCACTACAACCTGGGCCGCTTCGGTGAGGTCACGCTCTCCTCCGAGGGCCGCGTGTTCCAGCCGACCGACCGGCCAGGCGTGGACACCGCCGGGAACGCGCGCCGCACCCTGCTCGTGGACGACGCCTCGACCAGGGAGAACCCCCCGGTCATCCCCTACACCGACCCGCGCACCGTCCGGCTGGGCGACACCGCGCTCGGCGTCACCGGCGTGCTGGGGTACGGCTTCGGCAAGTATCGGCTCCAGCCGACCAAGCCGATCGACTTCCTGCGGACCAGCCCGCGCCTGCCCGCCCCGTTCCCGGTCCTCGGCAACGTCAAGGTGGCCAGCTTCAACACCCTCAACTGGTTCACCACCCTGGGCTCGCGCGGGGCGAGCAACGCAGGGGAGCAGCAGCGCCAGCTCGCCAAGCTGGTCGCCGCGCTGAAGGGCATGAACGCCGACGTGGTCGGCCTGATGGAGGTCCAGAACAACGGCCAGACCGCGGTCCAGGCCCTGGTCGACGCGCTCAACGCCGAGGTGGGCGCGGGCACCTACGCGGCGCTCGCCCACCCCTACCCCGGCACCGACCTGATCCACGTGGCGATGATCTACAAGCCCGGCAGGCTCCAGCTCGTCGGCGCGGCCCAGTCGTCCGCCGACCCGGTCTTCCGGCGTCCCCCGCTGATCCAGACCTTCCGCCGGGTCCAGGGCGGGCAGCCGTTCACGATGATCGTCAACCACTTCAAGTCGAAGGGCTGCGACGACGAAGCCACCGGCCCCGACGCCGACCAGGGCGACGGCCAGAGCTGCTACAACGGCGAGCGCGTCCGCCAGGCGGAGGCGACGCTGGGCCTGATCGACAGCCTGGAACTGCCCAACCCGCTGGTGCTGGGCGACCTCAACGCCTATGGCGAGGAGGACCCGATCGACACCCTGGAGACCGGGGGCCTGACCAGCGTGACCAAGAGGTTCGTCCCCGCGCCGCTGCGCTACAGCTACCTCTACGAGGGCCAGCTCGGCGAGCTGGACCACGCCCTGGTCGGCAAGGCCCTGCTCAAGCGGGTGACCAGCGCGACGATCTGGCACATCAACGCCGACGAGAGCCGGATCCTCGACTACAACACCGAGTACAACCCCCCGGCCCTCTACCGGCCCGACGCCTTCCGCTCCTCCGACCACGACCCCGTGGTCATCGGGCTCACCCTGCCGGGCGGCAGGGACTGATCCCGGAGGTCACCCGTTGAGGGGGCCGGGGCTGATCCCGGAGGTCACCCGTTGAGGGGGCCGGCGACGCGGAACGTCGCCGGCCCCCTTTTTTTCGTCCTACTCCTTCTTTCAGGTTTTGTGTAGGGCGGTATGGTTTTGGGCGTTCTGTAACTCCTGGTACTTGTGGGGCGCGAGTGACTTCGGGGCCGGCCGGCGGGCAGTATCCGCCGCAATCTCAATGGCAGCACCCGCAGCACCCGCAGCAGCCTCAGTGGCCGCAGCAACCGCAGTGGCAGAACCAGCCGCAGCCCCACCAGCCTCAGTGGCAGCAACCTCCCTCGCCGCCGCCCCGGCGCCGCAGGACCTGGCTCTGGGTCACGCTCGGCGCCTTCGCGGTCGTGCTGGCCGTGGGAGGCGGAGCCGTGGCGGGGCTCGTGATGAGCGCGGAGAAGCGCTACGACCCGTTCGACAAGGAGGAGCTCGCCTCCGATCCGAACTCGGTGCTGGTCACCAAACAGGACCTGCAGAAGCTCCTTCAGGGGCACAGTGAGGCGCTGAACGCCGGTGACCTCAAGGCCTACACCGGGATCTTCGACCGTGAGAACGCGGCGCTGGTCCAGCAGCAGACCAGGATCTTCAACAACCTGCGCAAGCTGCCGATCACCCGGATGTCCTACCAGACCCTGCAGCAGCAGGGACGCACGCAGGACAGCTTCGGCCGGGGGCTGACGTTCACCCTCGACGTCGCCTTCGTCCACCAGTTCGAGGGGATCGACCTGCGCCCGGTCTCGGAGTGGTACCGCTGGACCATCACCAAGAGCGGCGCCGACGCCCCGCTCACGGTCATCAAGGTGGGCGGGGCCCCGGCGCCGCTGGGCGAGTCCAAGACCGTCTACTACCCGGGGCCCTGGGACATCTGGCCGGACGTCTCGGTCGTCAGGACCGATCACACCGTCGTGCTGGCCCATCCGGCCATGGCCGCCCAGGCGGCGCGGCTCGCTCCCACCGCCGAGAAGGCGGCCGTGAACGATCTGCGGTTCCTGTCGGCCAACGGCGCGCAGGGCGCCGCCCTGCCCAAGGGCTTCGTGGTGGCGCTCGTCAAGGGCAAGGCCCAGCTCGGCAACCTGTTCCGCAAGGAGAAGGCCACCGAGGCCGGGGTCTCCATCGGGATGCCGACCTGGAGCGGGGCCGCGGACGAGGTGAGGGTAGGTGCCAGCCGGGTCGTGATGGACGTCGGTTCGTCGTTCTTCGAGACCGCCGAGGGCAGCGGGGAGATCTTCCGGCACGAGTTCGCGCATTCTGCGGTCGCCAGCCTCGACAGCGGCAAGTTCTCCCTCAGCGGGCTCGACAACTGGGTCGTCGAGGGATTCGCCGAGTACGTCGCCAACCGCGGCGCCGCCGTCACCGGCAACATCCGCTACGACGAGGGCCGCGCCTACCTGGCAGGGCGGCTGCCCGAGCGGTTCGACGGCAGGATCCCGGACAACATCTCCTGGGACATCCCGGGCATGACCAGCGTCAACTACCTGATGGGGCACCTGGCGATGCGGATGATCGAGGAGAAGTACGGCGAGCGGAAGCTGATCGCGTTCGTCAGTGCCCATTACCGGGGCGCCACGAGCGACGAGGCGCTGCGGAAGGTCCTGGGCACCGGCGAGGCGCAGTTCCAGCGGCAGTGGGCGGCCTACGTCCGGGCCCGGCTCGGCTGATCGGGGAGAGACGAGATGACCGACCCGCACAACGCCCGTCCCCAGGGGAATCCGTATCCCCAGCAGGCATACCAGGGGCCGCCGGCGCAGGCGCACGGGAACCCGTTGCCCGGGCAGTACGGCGTCCCCGCCGGGCCGCAGCCGTACCCGCCGGCGGCGCCGCCGTACGGGCAGGCGCCGCCGTACGCGCAAGGGCAGCCGTACGCGCATGGGTCGCAGCCGTATCCGCAGGAGGTGCACCCCCACCCGCAGGCGCACTCCTACCCGCAGGGGGCGCAGCCCTACCCGCAGCAGGGGCAGCCGTACGGACAGGCGCCACCGCCGTATCCGCAGGCGCAGCCGTACGCGCAGGGGCCACAGCCCTACCCGCAGGGAGCGCAGCCGTTCCCGCCGCATCAGCCCCCCGGACAGTACGGCGGGCAGCCGGACCGGCAGCCCGCCAGGAAGCGGACCGGCAGGACGGTGCTCTTCGTGGCGCTGGGTCTCGTCCTGCTGCTGGGTCTCGGCGGCGGCACGGCATGGGTCGTCGCCGGCGGGTTCGGCGACGGGTTCGGCGAGGGCGACTGGCAGGTGCCGTTCACCGCCGCCGGCACCGAGGTCATCGGCACGGACGCCTCGATCGCCTTCGGCGCCTGGATGAGCGAGACCGCCGCCATCCGGGTGCAGAAGGACGGCGTGCTCGCCTACGACCTGAAGACCGGCAAGCGGACCTGGGGCACGCCCTCGCCGGGAGAGCAGCTCTGCGCCGCCACCCCCGACATCGCGGGCGGCAGGGGAGCCGTCGCCTACGGCACCACGAAGGTCTGCGACCGCGTGGCGGGCCTCGACGTCAAGACCGGCAAGCTGCTGTGGAAGATCAAGATCCCGGCGGCGCCGGCGCAGCGGGCCGGCTCGAAGAACCTTCAGGCCCCCGGCCTCGTGCTCGCCGGAGACCTCGTGGTCGTGCGGACCGGCAAGCAGGTGACGGGCCACCGGCTCTCCGACGGCAAGCGGGTGTGGACGTCGAAGGCCTCGGAGGTGTGCACGACCACCGGCGTCGCCGGCTCGCCCAAGCAGGTCGTGGTCAACCTGGACTGTCACCAGGGTGGTGACAGCGTCGTCGTGCTCGACGGGAAGAGCGGCAGGTTCAAGGGGGAGTACCGGATCGAGGACGGCGACGGGGGCCCCGACGACCTGCTCTCCGCCGACCCGGTGGTGGTGGCGTGGCGGGGAGGCGAGGAGTCCTCCATCCTCGTGCTGGACGACAAGGGCGGAAAGGTCAGGGAGTTCGAGACCGGGACGAAGACCGACTTCCTCGCGCTCAACGACACGATCTACATCGACGGCGGCTACCGGGAACTCCGCACCATGGTGCGCGGGGACACGCTCTACCTGGCCACCTTCCCGGCGAACGTGAAGGGCGGCGGGATCTCCCGCAACGACCTGCTGGCCTTCGACCTGGCGAGCGGCAGGCAGCGGTGGAAGTCCTCGGGCACCGGTGACACCATGCTCACCTTCGTCGACGCCGACGACAAGGGACTGCTGGTCATCGAGGAGGGCGGAACGAACGAGCCCGTCCCGCGGCTGACCAGGATCGACCCCGCGACGGGGAAGGCCTCGCCGGTCGCCGAGCTGCCGCAGAAGGCCGGCGGGGAGAGCAGTGACGCCCGCGTCTACCACCGGAACGGCACACTGGTGATCATGCCCTTCGAGAAGGTCGCCGTCCGGTACGCCATCACCGTGCTGCGCGTCGAGACCGGCGTCTGAAGGGGGCCTCCCCGGGGGGGTGGATGGAATGCCGGGCGAGGGTAAGTGGTTATGCGAGCCATACAGATGCGACAGACAAGAGGAGCCAACGGTGGCGACCATCGAGGTAACCGAGAAGAACTTCAACGAGATCGCCGACGAGGGGATCGTCCTGCTGGACTTCTGGGCCGCCTGGTGCGGACCGTGCCGCACGTTCGGGCCGATCTTCGAGAAGTCGTCGGAGAAGCACGACGACATCAAGTTCGGCAAGATCGACACTGAGGCGGAGCAGGCGCTGGCCCAGGGCTTCGAGATCACCTCGATCCCGACGATCATGGCCATCCGTGACGGCATCGTCGTCTTCGCCCAGCCCGGGGCGCTGCCCGCGCCCGCCCTGGAAGACCTGATCGGCCAGGTCCGCGCGCTCGACATGGACGCGATCCGGGCCGAGCTCGCGAACGAGATGGGCGTTCAGAACAACTGATGCCCGGGCCCGAAAAGCCCCGCGACCGTTGACGGCGCGGGGCTTTCGCTTGCGGTGGCCCTCCGGAGCGCCGGAGGGAGGAGGTCAGACCGAGCGGTAGAGCTCCGCCACCCGGAAGGCCAGGTCCAGCGACTGGCTCCGGTTGAGGCGCGGGTCGCACGCCGTCTCGTAGCGCAGGGCCAGGTCGTCCTCGACGATCTCCGCGCCGCCGCCCACGCACTCGGTGACGTCGTCACCGGTGAACTCGATGTGGATGCCGCCGGGGTGGGTGCCGAGGTCGCGGTGGACGTCGAAGAAGCCCGCCACCTCGTTCAGCACGTCGTCCAGGCGGCGGGTCTTGTGGCCGCTGGGCGCCTCGAAGGTGTTGCCGTGCATGGGGTCGCAGATCCACGCCACCTGGGCGCCGCTCGCGGTGACCTTCTCCACCAGCGCGGGAAGGTGCTCGCGGATCTTCGGCGCGCCCATCCGGGTGATGAACGTCAGCCGCCCGGCCTCGTTGTCCGGGTTCAGCTTGTCGATCAGCGCGAGGGCGTCCTCCGGCGTGGTCGTCGGGCCGAGCTTCACGCCGATCGGGTTGCGGATCCGGGCGAAGAACTCCACGTGCGCGCTGTCGAGCTGGCGGGTGCGCTCGCCGATCCAGACCATGTGCGCCGACACGTCGTACGGCTGGCCGGTCCGCGAGTCGATCCTGGTGAGCGCGCGGTCGTAGTCGAGGATCAGGGCCTCGTGCGAGGAGTAGAACTCGACGCTGTGGAACTCCTCCGGCTCGGCCCCGCAGGCGCGCATGAACGCCAGCGCCTGGTCGATCTCCCGGGCGAGCTGCTCGTAGCGCTTCCCGGCCGGGGACTCGATCACGAAGTCCTGGTTCCAGGCGTGCACCTGGCGCAGATCGGCGTAGCCGCCCTTGGTGAAGGCGCGGGCCAGGTTCAGCGTCACCGCGGAGGAGTGGTAGGCGCGCAGCAGCCGCCAGGGGTCGGGGACGCGGGACTCGGGGGTGAAGTCGAAGCCGTTGACCATGTCGCCCCGGTAGGCGGGCAGCTCCACGCCGTCCCGGGTCTCGGTGTTCTTGGAACGGGGCTTGGCGAACTGCCCGGCCATCCGGCCGATCTTCACGACCGGTACCTTCGCCGCGTAGGTGAGCACGATCGCCATCTGCAGCAGCGTCTTCAGCTTGTTGCGCACGTCGTCCGCGGTGGCCCCGGCGAACGTCTCGGCGCAGTCGCCGCCCTGCAGCACGAAGGCCTCGCCCCGCGCCACCGCCGCCAGATCCGCCTTGAGGTTGTCACACTCCCCTGCGAAGACCAGGGGCGGCAGCCCCTGCAGTTCGGCGACGACCTTGTCCAGCTCGCCGCGGTCGGGCCACTCGGGCTGCTGCGCCGCAGGCAGCTGCCGCCAGGAATCGAGGTTGATGCTCACGACATACCAGGCTATTGCAACCAGGTCAGCGAACCGACCCGTTTGTCCACAGACTGAGAACGTCTTTATGCATGGTGAGACTCGACCGGGCTCCCGACATGCTCGGGACGGACGCCGAAACCGATGAAACGGCGGGCCAGCGCGCCGATCACGGGGATGCGCGAGATGTCGCGCGGCAGCCGTACCGGCCCGGCCTCCCCGGACAGGGCGGGACGGATCAGCCGGTGCTGCACCAGGCGCTGGGCGAGCTGGGTGAGCACGGTGGGCGGGGTGCGGCGGCGCTGCACCCGGGCGAGCAGGGACTCGGGGATCCCGGCCCCGGCGGCGAGCGGCCCGGCCAGCAGGTTGGCGGCGGCCACCGCGTCCTGCACGGCCAGGTTGATGCCGACGCCGAAGACGGGGGACATGGCGTGCGCCGCGTCACCGATGACCAGCAGGCCGGGGCGGTGCCAGCGGCGCAGCCGGTTGAGCGCGACCGACAGCACGCTCACGTCGCCGAAGCCGGACAGCAGCTCGACGCGCTCCTTGAGGAAGGGCAGCAACCTGGCGACGTGTTCGCGCACCGTCTCGATGCCCCGGGCCCGCAGGGAGTCGAAGCCGCCCTTGGGGATCAGGTAGGCGAGCTGCCAGTAGTCCTCGCGGTTGATCGCCACCATCATGTGCCCGGCGGACACCCGCAGGAACGGGTCGCCGGGGTCGCCGGGCTCGCGCGGCAGCCGGAACCACAGCACGTCCATCGGGACGCCGTGCTCCACCGGGACGAGCCCGGCGGCCCGGCGCACGTCGGAGTGGCGGCCGTCGGCGGCCACGGTGAGCGCCGCCCGGAGCTCGTGCTCGCCGCCGGTGTCCCGGTAACGGACCCCGCGCACCGCGTTGCCCTCACGGATCACGTCGTGCACCTCGGCGTTCATGACGAGCCGGAAGGTGGGATACCGCTTCGCGGCGGCGGTGACCAGGTTGAGGAAGTCCCACTGCGGCACGAACGCGATGTAGTTGTATCTGCCGGGGAGCCTGGACAGGTCGGCGATCGGCACCGTGGCGTCGTCGGTCTGCAGGGTCATGCTGTAGGCCTTGCGGTGGGGCAGCCGGTCGAGCTCCTCGGCCAGGCCGAGCTCGTCGAGGACCTGCAGGGTCGAGGGATGGACGGTGTCCCCCCTGAAGTCACGCAGGAAGTCGCCGTGCTTCTCCAGGAGCGTCACCTGGACGCCGGCCCGGGCCAGCAGCAGGGCGAGCACGGCCCCCGCCGGGCCGCCCCCGGCGATCACGCATGTGTTCTGATCCATAATTCATCACCCATTGAAATTCTGGCACAGGATGCTCTCCAAGAAAACAGCCTTCCCGGCAATCCGTTCCTCACCCGGTGTCGAATAGCAGGTGTGAGGACAGAACGTGAGCCCTCGGGGGTGCCGGCCTCCGGGGAGGAGCCCGGTCTGGAGGACCTCCTGGCCCAGGTGGCACTGGGGCGCGAGCAGGCCTTCAACCGGGTCTACGACCTGCTGGCCGGCCCGGTGTTCGGCCTGGCCCGGCGGGTCGTGCGGGACCGGGCCCAGGCCGAGGAGGTCGCACAGGAGGTCCTGGTCGAGGTGTGGCGCACCGCGTCCCGGTATGACCGGACGCGGGGCAGCGCCCTTTCGTGGGTGATGACCATGGCCCACCGCCGCTCGGTGGACCGGGTCCGGTCCGCGCAGGCCTCGGCCGACCGGGAGGAGAAGGTCTCCCGGATGTCCGGGGAGGTCGCCTACGACCAGGTCTCCGAGGTGGTCACCACCCGCCTGGAGGGGGAGCGGGTGCGTCGCTGCCTCGGCGGCCTGACCGATCTCCAGCGGCAGGCCGTGACCCTCGCCTATTACGGTGGCTACAGCTATCCGGAAGTGGCGGGGCTGCTCCGGGTGCCGCTCGGCACGATCAAGACCAGGATGCGCGACGGACTCGTCCGGCTCCGCGACTGCATGGGGGTGGAACGATGAACGAGGACCTCCACACCCTGTCCGGCGCCTACGCGCTGCACGCGCTTCCGGAGCCGGAGGTGGCACTCTTCGAGGATCACATGGCAAGGTGCGAGGCCTGTGCCGTCGAGGTGCGCGGCCTGTCGGAGACCGCGGCCCGGCTCGCCGCGGGGGCGACCGAGGCCCCGCCCGCCTCGCTCCGCGCCCGCGTCATGGCGCAGATCGCCGAGGTCCGCCAGGAGCCACCGCTCCTCGACGTCCGCGCCGAGCCGCCGCCCGGCGAGGTGGTACGGCTCGAGCCCCGCTCCGCGTGGCGCGGGCGCGTCGCGATGGGCCTGGCCGTGGCGGTGAGCGCCGCCGCGGTGGTCCTCGGCGTCGTGGCCGTCGACGCCCGGCGGGAGCGCGACGCGCTCCGGCAGGTCGTGGCCGTGATCGCGGCGCCCGACGCCCGGACGGTCAGGCACCCCGTCTCCTCCGGCGGCACCGGCACGATGGTGATGTCCCCCTCCGAGGGGAAGATGGTGTTCACCGCGAGAGGGCTCCCCCCGCTGCCCGCCTCCCGGGTCTACGAGCTGTGGCTGATGGGCCCCGACGGCGTCCGCCCGGCAGGGCTGCTGGAGCGGACCGCGGGCGGCGACACGGTGCCGGTCATGGCCACCCCGCTCCGGGGTGACGACCGGCTCGGCCTGACCGTCGAACCGGCCGGCGGCTCCGACCAGCCCACCACGGCCCCGATCATGGTCGCCGACCTGCCGTCCACCTGACCGGGCCGCGGCCGGCGCGATGATCAGTATGGGTGATGGTTCGGCCTGTCCGTCCAGGCCGCGTAGGCCTGGGCGCCGAGCTCCGGATAGATCTGCTCGATCCGGATCTTGCGCTGGTCGAGGGGCTTCTGGAAGTCCTCGTACTGGAAGGCGTCGTCGAAACCTATCTTCCTGGTCGCCTCCAGGTCGGAGCCGAAGTAGACGGAGTCGATTCTCGACCAGTAGATGGCGCTCATGCACATCGGGCACGGCGCGCCGCTGGTGTAGAGGGAGCACCCCAGGAGCATTCCGGCCCGCCGGGGCAGCGGATCGGGAGATCCCTCGGGGCGCGGCACGAGCGTGAGCGTCGACTCGTTCTGGTACTCCTCCGATATGGAGGGGGCCCACGGATTCAAGATCTGAATGGCCTTGCGAATGGCCTCCACTTCGCCGTGCGCGGTCGGATCGCCGGTGAGGAGAACACGATTCTGCCCTCGGGCGATAATGTCGCCGTCCTTGACTATGACCGTTCCGAATGGGCCGCCCCATCCATTCATGACGGATTCGGTGGCGAGCCGTACGGCTTCAGTCATGAAATTCTTCGGATCCATACCGAAACCTCCGAGAGGTAAAGAAAAAACGAAAACCTGTCATGGTCGTCCGTTGTGTCCCATTCATTGCGGTGCTTTTTTACCCGGCCGGCCCTGCACTACACTTGACCAGGTGAAGCCTAATGTGGCCCGCGGGCCCGGAGGTGACGGCGCAACCGTGGTGATTTCCTCGAAGGTCCGTGAGGGCCACGAGGGGGATTACCGGCGCTGGCAGGAGAAAATGCATGACGCCATGCGTTCCTCCACGGGTTTCGAGGGGGCGGAGGTTTACCCGCCGGCTCCCGGCGAGCAGAGCACGTGGGTGGTCGTGTTCCGTTTCTCGGGCATTGACGGGTTGACCGGGTGGCTGAATTCCGAGTTGCGGGGGAAATTGCTCGACGAGGTGCGCCCGCTGCTGGAGGAGCCGGCGGCGTTGGAGATCCTCGCGGGGGAGACGCCGCCCAGGGACACGGTCACGGTGGTCGTCTCCCACAGCGTGCGGCCAGGCCGTGAACGCGATTATCTGCGCTGGCAGGACAAGACGCGCAAGGCCCAGGAGAGGTTTCCCGGCTTCCTGGGTTACGAGGGGTTCGAACCCGTGGCGGGGATCCAGGAGCGCTGGGTGGTCATGTTCCGCTTCGACACCCGTGACCATCTCGACGGATGGCTCGCCTCCGACACCCGCAGGAAACTGCTGGACGAGGGCCGCCACTACTTCCTCGACTACGACGTGCGAACGATCCGATCGGCGTTCAGCGGCTGGTTCGGGTTCGGCGGCGAGACCGGGCAGGGACCCCCGCCCAACTGGAAGCAGGCCATGTCCGTGCTGCTGGCGCTCTACCCCACCGTGATGATCCTGAACCTGACGCTGAGCCCCGCGCTCAAGGCGGCGCACCTGCCCGGGTATCTGGCCCTGTTCATCGGCAACGTGGTGAGCGTCGCCCTCCTCACGTGGCTGCTGATGCCGCTCGTCAACAGGATCTTCGCGTCATGGCTGCTGCCCGGCAGGGCCGTCTCCGCCTCCACGAGCGTGGCCGGTGCGCTGGTGATGGTGCTGTGCTTCGCGCTGTCCGTCGCCGCCTTCGGCATGATCACCGGTTAGACGCGCGCTGACGACGTGGCCGGGGTCCCTTCCGGCCGGGCCGGGTGGCCTCCGGCCTTTCATCCGCCTGGAGGGTGATGCGCACCGCCACCCGGTTGGGCGAGGGTTGGACCCATGACCGTTTACGAGACCGAGCGGCTGACCGTCCGCCTGTGGACCCATGACCAGGGCGACCTCGACCGGATGTCCGATCTTTACTCCCGCCGGGAGGTCACCCGCTGGCTGCCGCCCTTCTTCGCCTTCGAGGCGGCGCCCGCGGTGGACGGCTGGCGGGCCTTCCATGAGCGGGACCGCCGGTTCGGATCCTGGGCGGTCGAGGTCCGCGACACCGGGGTGGCCGCCGGGACCGTGCTGTTCCGGCCGATCCCGGGAGGGGAGGGGGAGATCGAGGTGGGCTGGCACTTCCACCCCGACTCCTGGGGGAACGGCTACGCCACCGAGGCGGCCCGTGGCGCGGTCGAGCGCGGTTTCGCCTCCGGGCTGGAGGAGGTCTACGCCCTGACGATGCCGGGCAACGAGGCGTCCATCGCCGTCTGCCGGCGGCTCGGGATGACCCCGCTCGGCCGGACCCGGCGTTTCTTCGACCTGGAGTCGGAGATGTTCCACCTTCCCCGGACGGACGCCGGCCTCCCCTGAACACCCGTTCCGCTGAGAACGCGGCGCGGGCACGGCCAAGGGCAGAGAGGCAGGGGAACCGGCCGGGAAGTCGGCGCCGCGCGGATTGATGCCGGCTCCGTGACGTGCGAGTGTCGAGGACGATGACGTCCCGGCGGAGACAGGGAAAGGGAGCACGGTATGGATCGCCAAGAGCTCCGGAGGCGGTTTGCGGCTTTGAACACCGCCCATCTGGCGGATGCGTGCATTCGCGCTCAGATCCCGGTGCGGTGCGCGCCTGCGCGCCTGCACGCCGTCGTGCCCGGAAGCCGCCTGGCCGGGTGCGTGGTTCCTGCCCAGCATGTCGGCAGCGTCGACGTTTTCCTGGAGGCGTTCGAAGGGGCCGCGCCCGGCGACGTGTTGGTGGTCGACAACGGCGGACGTCTCGATGAGGCGTGCGTCGGCGATCTGGTGGTTCTGGAGGCTCAGGCCGCCGGGCTGGAGGGGATCGTGATCTGGGGGCTGCACCGCGACACGGCCGACATACGGGCGATCGGGTTGCCGGTCTTCAGCCTGGGGGCGGTCCCGACCGGCCCGCTACGCCTCGACGCCCGTCCCTGGGACGCGTTGGAGTCCGCCACGGTGGGAGACTCCACGGTGGGCCGTGAGGACCTGGTCCTGGGTGATGACGATGGGGTGCTCTTTGTGCCGGCCGCCCGAGCCGAGGACCTCTTCACGCTCGCGGAGACGATCCGCGACACCGAGCGACGCCAGGCCGAACGGGTCCGCGCAGGTGTCTCCCTGCGCAGTCAGGTGCAGTTCGACACCTACCTCGTTCAGCGCCGGCAGACGCCCTCCTTGAGCTTCCGTGATCATCTGCGAGCCGTGGGCGGGGCCGTTGAGGAATGACCGCGCGTCGCGGCGGGGGTGAGCGACAGCCCGGCGGCGCATCCCGGCGGACCGTCTCCCGGACCTCGGGCCGCGCACATCCGGATGTCCGATCTTTACTCCCGCCGGGAGGTCACCCGCTGGCTGCCGCCCTTCTTCACCTTCGAGGCGGCGCCCGCGGTGGACGGCCGGCGGGCCTTCCACGAGCGGGACCGCCGGTTCGGATCCTGGGCGGTCGAGGTCCGCGACACCGGGGTGGCCGCCGGGGCCGTGCTGTTCCGGCCGATCCCGGGAGGGGAGCTCCGGAGGATTCCCGGGTCACTGACGGAATTTTCCCGGGTCACTGACGGAAGGTGTCAGTGACCCGGCCCTACGGTCCGGCCATGGTCTTCCACCGCAAACAACTGCGCGTGCCCGCCCCGGCCGTCGCCGCCGGACGTCACGTCAAGCGATACCACGTCAACCTCGACGGCTCCGAGATCGACCAGGCCCGCCAGGAGGCGGCCTACGCCTTCCTGCCGGGCCTGCTGCCCCGCCCCGACGGCACCCCGGCCGCCACGTTCACCGTGCTCCACGAGACCGCGAACGGCATCTTCCTCAACGCCTACAGCTGGTACTGGGACAACGTCCTGTACTGCAGGACCGCGGCCGCCGGGATCCCTTTCCTGGGCTGCCCGGACGAGGACTACACCCACTGGGTGGAGCTGGCCGAGCCGCTGATCGGCTGCGTCTGGGAGCTGCCCCCCATCGAGCACGAGCGCTCCGCCTGGATCCGCCACGTTCTCCAGCCGGCCGAGCCGGATCTCGGCGCCTACCTCGCCGATCTGCTCCCCGAGGGCCCCATCGGCCAGGTGTGCTGACCGCGCTCTCACCCCTGACCGCGGCGCAGTGCGCGTCCCGGCAGAGCGCCGGTGGGGGTGCCGTCCCGCAGCGCGGCGATTCCGTTGACCACCACGTGGCGGACGCCGGTCGCGTACTGGTGTGGACGCTCGTAGGTCGCGTGGTCGTGGACGGTCTCCGGATCGAAGACCACGAGGTCGGCGTAGGCGCCGGGAGCGATCCGGCCCCGCCCCGCCAGCCGGAGGGTGTCGGCGGGCAGCGAGGTCATCCGCCGTACGGCCTCCTCCACGCTGAGCAGTCCCTCCTCGCGGACGTACCGCGACAGGATCCTGGCGAAGCTGCCGTACGCCCGGGGATGGACCGGCAGGTCGGTGAACGGAGGCTCGGCCGGCACCGACTCGGAGTCGGAGCAGATCGAAACCCAGGGGCGGCGCAGCGCCATCCGGATGTTGTCCTGATGCCCGATGAAGTAGGCCGCCATCATCTCGGGGTCGCCTTCCACCAGGTCCAGCAGCAGGTCGAGCGGATCATCCGCTCCCGCGCGAGCGGCGGCCTGGGCCAGGGTCAGTCCCGCGGTGAGCGAGCCGTCCGCGGCGTTGGACAGCAGCAGCACCTGCTCAGGCCCGCCCGCGGCGAGGTAGAGGTTCTCCCACTCGACTGAAGGGCGTCGGATGGCGGTCTTCATCTCCTCCCGGACCCCGCGATCGCGCAGCCGCTCCAGCAACCGGCCCTGGCCGCCCGCGTGGAACGGCGGCGGGATGACCGCTCCCAGCGACGTACTGCCCGCCTCGTAGGGGTAGACGTCGGCGGTCACCGGCTGGCCCGACGCGCGGGCCGCGTCGATGAGGTCGATCGCAAGCGCCATCTTGTGCCAGTTGTCCCGCCCGGCGGCCTTGAGGTGGTACACCTCCACGCGTGTCCCGGCCTCGCGGCCGATGCGCAGAATCTCCTCGATGCCCTCGACCAGGCGATCGCCCTCGCTCCTGATGTGGGAGATGTAGAGGGCGTCGTGCCGGCTCAGCACGCGCGTCAGGGCGATGAGCTCCTCGGTGGACGAGTAGCTCTCCGGCGGGTAGATCAGCGCCGACCCCACGCCCAGCGCTCCGTCGGACAGCTCCTCATCCAGCAGCGCCGCGGCCGCGTCCAGCTCAGCCCGGGTGAGCGGCCGGTTGTCGTTCCCGGCGCCGAGCATGCGCAGGTTGTGTGACCCGACGAAGCTGGCGATGTTCGGGGCGACACCCGCCGACGACAGGTCACCGAGGAAATCCGCCAGCCGCGGCCAGCCCAGCCGCGTGCCGTCGGCCTCCACCTTGCCGACGGGGACCGACTCCAGCATGCGCCCGGCAACCGGCCCCAGGGAGACGCCCTCGCCGAAGACCTCCGTCGTCACACCCTGATAAAGATCGGACAACCCGCGTGGATCCTGCTGAAGCGCCAGATAAGCATGGCTGAGCACGTTGATGAATCCGGGGGCGACGGCGCACCCCGCCGCGTCGAGCACCATCGCCCCCTCCGAGTCAGGGATGGAACCAACGCCGAGGATCCGATCCCCCTCCACCGCGACATCGGCCGAACGTCCCGGAGCCCCGGTTCCGTCGTAGACCGTCCCACCCCGGATGATCAGCGTGCTGGGCATGCGAGCCCCCCTTTCCACTGCGCCACTCGGGATTCTCACCCCCGACCCACCGTGAAACTTCGTCGCACCCGCCGAAAGAACACGCCCCCGTTGGTCCGCCCCCCAAACCGAAAGCCCGGCGACGCCCCACCGCGGCCGCCCCGGACAGGCCCGCGCCGGTCACCCCCGCTCCGCGCGGATCGCCGAAGAAGTCTCCCCGGTTTCGTCGTGGCGGCCATGGGTCGCCGGCGCATGACGCACTGGTTCGGGTGCGTCCCGAGGCATGAGCAAGCACACCCCGTGGGACGAGGAAGCCGCCGCCGGGTCCGGTCCGCCGCGGCCAGTGCTCTGACCGGGATGGGTTCACCGGGTTTCGAGCCGCGTGCACGTGGCGCCGGAGGCGGTGAATTTCGCTCGCCGAGCGGGCGATGGGGCATCTACCGTGTTCGCCATGATGGATGCGGAGATCTTGAAGTACTACGAGCACGGTCTGGAGCGGGACCGGCTGGCCGCCGGGGGGCGGCAGATCGAGTTCCTCCGGATGTGGGATCTGCTGCAACGGCATCTGCCGCCGCCCCCCGCACAGGTGCTGGACGTAGGCGGTGGCGCCGGCGTCTACGCATTGCCGCTGGCGGCTGCCGGCTATGAGGTGCACCTGGTCGATCCGGTGCCACTCCACGTCGAGCAGGCGATCACGGCCTCCCAGGCCGCTTCCGCTCGGCTGGCGAGCGTCACGGTCGGTGACGCCCGGGCACTGGAGGCCGCCGAGGCCGGCGTCGATGCCGTGCTGTTGCTTGGTCCGCTTTACCACCTGACGGATAAGTCCGATCGCATCACGGCGCTGCGTGAGGCCCGGCGGGTGGTGCGACCGGGCGGGTTCGTCGTCGCGAAGGCGCTGTCCCGGTTCTATCCTCTCTTCGAGAGCCTGGCCGGGGGCCGGCCGCCCAACCCCGGTGAGATCGAGGACACCGTCCGGTTCCTCGCCGACGGGCAGTACCGCAACCCAGGCGGTGATCCCGCGGGGTTCACGACCTCCTACTTCCACCGGCCGGAGGAGCTGGCCGGTGAGATCCGGGAAGCGGGCTTGGATCTGCGGGTGCTCGTCGGCGCGAGCGGCAATGTCAAGCTTCTCCCCGACTTCGCCCAGCGGTTGGAGGACGCGGGACAGCGTGACCACCTGCTGTCCGTACTCCGCCTGATCGAGATGGAGTCCTCCGTCATCGGCATGAGCCAGAACTTCGTCGCGGTCGCGCAGGCACCCGCTGGGGAGTCGCAGGCGCCCGCCGGGGAGTAGGGCCGGAGATCTCATTCAGCCGGGGCCGGCACTCCGCTCACCGCCAGGAGATCGTATACGCGCCTAACGTAATCGATCGATTACAGAGAGTACTGTCCGTTGTGAAGTTGATCTACGAGGGCATCCTCACGACGGAATGGAAGTTCAGGTTGATGTCACAACGACCCGGATCCGCGCTCACCGCGCTGGCCTGCGCCCTGCTGGCGCTGGCCACCTCCGGCACGCCGGTGGCGGCCGCCACCGGCACACCCGCCACCACCGTGCGGCAGGCCGCCGCGCAAGCCGCCGCTGCGCCCTGTGTCCGGCCGGGCCAGGCGACCTACCCGGTCGACTACTACTGGAAGAACGTCCTCGGCATGCGGCTGGGCAGCGGGTCGGTCGCGGTCGACACCTCCCCGTCCCTGTGGGGCGGGCAGATCGCACCGGGCGCCACCTTCACCCTCACCCTGGCCCACCGCACCGCCCAGTGGCCGCTGCTGGTCAGGAGCTACACCACGATGTGGGACCTGTCGTCCCTGCTGGCCAACGCCGACATCGTCAGCCAGTCAGGGGCGGGCACCATCAGCGGCACCACCCTGTCGATCAGCTCGCAGGGGTCCAAGACCGACCCGGCCGCGAAGGTCATCACCTTCCGGGTCAGGCAAGGCACCATCGGCAACAGCATGACCATCCGGCCCACCGGGATCAGCAGCGTCCTCGCAGCCCCGGGCCAGCTCGGAAACAACGCACCCGCCCCGCCGATCCAGATCGTCAGCGGGCAGTCCATCTCCCCCACCAGCGCCGCCGCCGACAGCGCCACCACCGCGATGGGCACGGCCGTCAGCGTGCCCGTCCTGGCCAACGACACCGCGGCCGCACCGGCGATCAGCGCTCTCACCCAGCCGGGCAACGGCACCGCGACGATCTCCGGCGGCACCGTGATCTACACCCCCGCCGCGGGCTTCATCGGCACCGACACCTTCACCTACACCATCACCACGGCCTGCGGGACCAGCACCGCCACGGTGACGGTCACCGTCCCCTGTCCCTGGAAACCGGTCAACCTGGTCAACGGCAGCTTCGAGGCGCCGCCCGTGGCCTCGATCGACTGGTCCATCCCCGACGCCTCCACCAACCCGAGCGTCGGCTGGCACACCACCGCCACCGACAACAAGCTGGAGTTCTGGCGCGGCGGCGCGAGCGGGATTCCGGCCGCCGACGGCCAGCAGTTCGCCGAACTCAACGCCAACCAGGTCTCGATGCTCTACCAGGACCTGCCCACCGTTCCGGGGACTCCGATGACCTGGTCGCTGTATCACCGGGGCCGCCTGGGCACCGACGTGATGCGGGTGCTCATCGGCGCCCCGGGCTCGACCGCGGCTCAAGTCCCCACCGGGGCCTCCTCCGCGGACATCTCCGACGACAACACCGCCTGGCGCCGCTACACCGGGGTGTATGTCGTCCCTCCGGGGCAGACCGTCACGCGATTCGCCTTCGAGTCGGTGTCGGCCGCGGGTGGCAGCCCGACGGCCGGCAACTTCCTGGACGGCGTGACTTTCCAAACGCCGCCCTGCCCGTAACCACCACCGAGAACGCGTGAAGGCGGGCAGGACCCACAACCCGGGTGCGCACCCGCTCCTGTCACACTCACGTACCGCGCGGACCCACGGACACCTCCTGCGGTGTCCGTGGGTCCGTTCGCCCGATGTCAGAAGGTGGCGACGTTGAGCAGCTTCTCCTTGATGCCGTCAGGGTCGTCGGCGTTGTTCCAGTTGGTGGTGCCCGCCGCCTGGAGCGCGGACTTCACCGCCGCCGGCGTCGCCGCCGGATGCGTGGCCTTGTAGAGGGCCGCTCCACCGGCAACGTGCGGGCTGGCCATCGAGGTGCCCGAGATGGTGCTGGTGCCGCTGCTCCTCCAGGTGGACAGGATGCACACGCCCGGGGCGATGATGTCCACGTCGGCGCCGTAGTTGGAGAAGCTGGCGAACGTGTCGTCGACGTCGCTGCGGCAGGTGGACGCCGCCCCGCCACCGGGAAGCCCGTTGAAGTCGGCCAGCGCGCTGACCGTTATGACCTCGTCGTACGCCGCGGGCACGTGGTTGGCCGCGTTGTCGGTCTCGTTGCCGGCCGCGACCACGAAGGTCACGCCCGCCGCGACGGCGGCGCAGATCGCCCGGTGCATGGCGTCGTTGTTGGTGTTGCCGCAGTTGCCGTCGTCGGCGCCGAGGCCGCCGAGGCTCATGTTCGCGACCTCGATCTCGGAGGCGTGGGCGGTGACGTAGTCGATGCCGCAGATCACCTGCGACCAGCTGCCGCCGCCGCTGTTGTTCAGCACGCGCACCGGCCACAGGCGGGCGCCAGGTGCCACGCCGACGACGGCGCTGGTGTTGTCCAGCGCCCCGACCGTGCCCGCCACGTGTGTTCCGTGGCCGTGGCCGTCGTTGGCGCTCGTGCCGGTGTTGCAGTTCTTGGCCCCCGCGGTGTAGACGTTCAGGTCGGGGTGGGTGAGCTGGATGCCGGTGTCGATGATCGCCACGTCGACGTTGACCCGCGTGTCCACGCCGTTGATGGCGGCGGTGGGGCTGAGCTCGGCGTCGACCCGGTTGACCCCTGTGGGCAGCGTCTGGGCGCTGATCGACACCACCCCGTCAGGCTGCACGAACTGCACCTGCGGGTCGCGGGCGACGGCGGCGGCCGCGGTGGCGCTCATCTTCGCCGAGTAGCCGCGGAGCGCGTGGTTGAAGATCTTGTCCACCGCGGCGCCACGGGAACGTGCCTGGGTGCCGGCGAAGGCCGAGGGGTCCGTGCCGTCCTGCAGGACGACGATGTAGTTGCTGACAGGGTCCGGTGCGGCGGCGATCGCGGCCGTGGCCGGAATCGCCGTCATAGCGAGGGAACTTGCGAAGAGAGCTGTGAGGAGCGTCTTGCGCATGGGGGATCCTCCACTCTGCGGCCCGTTTTGGGCAGGCAAAGCTGAGGTTGACACGCTGAGTCATGAGTTTCTATAAGCTGAGTCAAGGATTCGCATGATATTTATATAAAATAATTGAAATGGTCATATATCACCGCAAATAGCTCAGGCCGGAAACGGAGCCGCGGATCAGGGCGCGGGCTGGGCGGAGAGCCGGTCCAGGGCTCTGACCAGGGCGGCGGCGCTCAGGTCCCGGAGGGGGGCGTAGTCCTCCTCGGGATACTGGCGGGGACCGTTCTCCACCAGGATGATCAACGCGAGGTAGAGACGGTAGAGGGCGATCCGGGCGCGGGCGGAGTCGGTGAACTCCACCACGCCGCCCGCCTCCCGGTATCCCGCCACGATCTCGTCGGACTCGTCCAGCTCGCCGAAGATCGTCGGCGTGACGAAGTCGGCCAGCGGGTCGCCCCAGAACGCCCGCTCGTGGTCGATGATCGCCTGGATGCGCGGGCTGTCGCCGGGGGTCAGGAAGACGTTGCCCGGCCAGAGGTCGAAGTGGACCAGGGAAGGCGCCTTCACCTCCTCCAGCACGCCCGCGCTCGCCTCGATCACCGCCGAGATCTCCGCCGCCGGCCTCGGCAGCGGCGTGGCGTAGCGGCGGGCGTCCGCCAGGATCGCGCCGGTCATCGCGAGGAAGGCGGCCCGCCAGGTGCCGCCGGTCAGGCCCGCGTGCGGGTAGCCGTAGACGTCACCGGTGATCGAGTTCAGCCGGGCCAGATGGCCGCCGAGCTCCCGGCGGAGCGCCCGCTGGTCCGCGTCGGCCGGCGTGACCTGGTTCCACGGCACCCCGCCGAGGGCGGACAGGACCAGGTAGTCGCCGCCCAGCACCGGATCGTCGAACCCGGCGCACAGCAGCTCGGGTCCCGGCACGCCGGCCGGCCCGGCCAGGCCGTAGACCATCGCCTCGGTACGCAGCAGGTTGCGTTCGTAGCGCAGCTGCTCCAGCTCCGGCGGGGGCGACAGCTTGAGCACCACCTCGCGGCCGTCCTCCAGCGTCAGCCGCCAGACGGCGTTGGCGAAGCCGTCGGTCAGCTCCGCGGAGGCGGTGATCCCGGTACCGAGGGCCCGCCGGGCCAGCGCGTCGAGCTCGGGGGCGGTGAGCGGGCGTTTGGTCCTGCTGTCCATCGCGGTACCTCAGATCGGGGAGATCGTCCAGGAGGTCTCGATCTTGTCGCCGGCCTGGAGCACGACCAGGTCGGTGCCCGAGTTGAAGGCGTCCGGCGGGCAGGTCATCGGCTCGACGGCCAGCCCGGAGTGACCGAGCCCGGTCCCGGTGCACACCTGGACCCAGGGCAGCGTCGCGGCGTCCCAGCGCATCTCGACCCCGCCGTCCGGGCCGCTCACCCGCACCCGGGCCAGTCCGTCGGCGTCCGGGACGATACCGGTGAAGGCGTGGTCCACGGCGGTGTCGCCGACCGCGCGCCCGGCCGTGAAGTCGTACGGCGTGCCGGAGACGTCCTCCAGGGAGCGCGGCAGCAGCCTGTCGTCCACCAGCAGCACCTTGGTGGCGGGCACGTGCAGCTCGTAGCCCTCGACGTCGCCCGGCAGCAGCCACGGGTGCGGGCCGCAGCCGTAGGGGGCGGGGCCGTCGCCGAGGTTCTCGGCGGTCAGGGTGGTGGTCAGCCCGTCGGGGGTGAGGGAGTAGAGGACCTGCAGGGCGATGGTGAACGGGTAGCCGGGGGACGGGGTGATCGTGTACGCCAGCCGTACGAAACCGTGCTCGTCCTCCACGGCGAGCCACTCCACCGCCTCCCAGTCGACCTCGGCGACCAGCCCGTGGATGGCGGTGCCCCTGTCCTCCTCGTTCGCCACGAGCCGGTGTGTCTCGCCCTCGAAGATGTAGGAGGCGTCGGCGATCCGGTTGGGCCAGGGGGCGAGCAGGGTGCCGCTGTAGTAAGGGATCGGCTCGTCTGCCTGCCAGCTCGTCACCAGGTCGCGCGCACCGTGTCGGAGCACGCGCAGGGCCGCGGCCCGCTCGCTGATCTCGGCGTGCATGGTGCCGCTGCGGAGGGTGAACTGCCGGGACACGGGAGTCCTTTCGCCGGGGGAGTGAGGAGGGGATGGAGACGGCCTGCTCGAAGTTATACAGGCCGAGCCGTCCCTGTTACGCGGAGGCCCGCTCGACCAGATGGGTGTCGAGTATCACCACGGGCTGTTCCAGATGCTCGCCGTTGATGCGGGCGACGAGGAGATGGGCCATCTGGCGGCCCATCGCCTCGGTGGGCTGGTGCACGGTGGTGAGTGCGGGGGAGGAGTGCGATCCGGCGGGGGAGTCGTCGAACCCGATCACCGCGACGTCCTCGGGGATCTTCTTGCCCTCCTCCCGCAGCACCCGGATCGCGCCCAGCGCCATCGGGTCGGAGGCGGTGAACACCGCGTCGACGTCGGGGTTGCCGGCGAGGAGGCCGCGCATGGCGACGATGCCGCTCTCCTCGCTGAAGTCGCCGTAGGCCACGATCTCGGTCATGCCGGTGGCGAGCAGCGCGTCACGGTAGCCCGCGAGCCGGTCCACGCCCACCCCCATGTCCTGCGGACCCGCGATGGTGGCGATCCGGCGGCGGCCCTTGCCCAGCAGGTATTTGACCGCCTGCCGGGCGCCGGCCCGGTTGTCCACGTCGACGTAGCTGTATGGGGTCAGGCCGACGGGGCGGCCGCCGATGACGGTCGGCACGCCCATCGCCTCCAGCCGCCCGGGCAGCGGGTCGGCGCCGTGCAGCGAGATCAGCAGCACCCCGTCGACGTGCTGCCCGGTCAGGTAGTGCTCCAGCCGCTCGTGGTCCTGCGGCGTCTGGGCCATCGCCAGGATGAGTTGCAGACCGGTCTCGGACAGGGCCGAGCCGATGCCGCGGATGGTCCCGGCGAAGTAGGGTTCGTCGAAGACGCGTAACTCCGACTCCGAGACCACCAGCGCGACCGTGTCGGTGCGCCGGGTGACCAGCGCGCGGGCCGCCCGGTTCGGGACGTAGCCCAGCTCCTGGATCGCCTGCTGGACCGCGCCGCGGGCCTTCTCGCTCACCTTCGGTGAGCCGTTGATGACCCGCGACACCGTGCCACGGCCGACACCGGCCAGGGCCGCGACCGCCTCAAGCGTCGGACGACGGTCGCCGTTCATGTTCTTCGCCCCCATGAAAGATTCGCTGACCCCTTATTCTGCCGGACCGCTCAGGCCTCCACGCCTGATTGTCCCGGCATACCAGAGAGCGCTCTCTTTGGGAACTCTCAGCTGCGACTCGTAGTCGACGCGCACCAGCCCGAAACGCTTGCCGTACCCCCACGCCCACTCGAAGTTGTCCATCAGCGACCAGGCGAAGTAGCCCTCCAGCGGCACCCCGGCCTCGATCGCGGCGTGGCAGGTGCGCAGGTGGGCGTCGATGTAGTTCAGGCGATCGTGGTCGTGCACGACGCCGTCGGCGCCCACGACGTCGTCGAAGGCCGCGCCGTTCTCGGAGATGACCAGCGGGATCCGCGGGTACTCCCGGGCCAGCCGCAGCAGGATCTCGTGCAGCCCGCTGTCGTCGATCTCCCAGCCCATCGCGGTGACCGGCCGCCCGCCCTCGACGAACGACACGTCCTCGCTGCCGACCCACGGCGACCCGGTGCCGGTGGGGGCCGCCGCGGCCGACGCCGCGCCGCCGGGGGTGCCCGAGACGGTGAAGCGGCTGTAGTAGTTGATCAGCAGCATGTCCAGCGGGGCGGAGATGACCTTCATGTCCCCGTCCTGGACGAACCCAGGCACCTCGGCGAGGTCCTCCAGGACGTCGGCCGGGTACTCGCCCTTCAGCAGCGCGTCCAGGAAGAAGCGGTTCTGCAGGCCGTCGATGCGGCGGGCGGCGTCCTGGTCGGCCTCGGAGCCGGTCTGCGGCGAGATCGCGTAGAGGTTGACGCTGCCGCCGATCCTGCTGTCGGCCCGCTGGGCGCGCATGGCCGAGGTGGCCAGGCCGTGCGCGAGGAGGAGGTGGTGGGCGGCGCGCACCGCCTGCGCCGGCTCGCGCCGCCCGGGGGCGTGCTCACCGGAGGCGTATCCCAGGAACGCCGCGCACCACGGCTCGTTGATCGTGCTCCAGTTGCGGACCCGGTCGCCGAGCGCGTCGTGTACGGCCGCCGCGTAGTCGGCGAAGCGCTTCGACGTTTCCCGTGACGGCCAGCCGCCCGCGTCCTCCAGGGCCTGCGGCAGGTCCCAGTGATAGAGCGTCACCCACGGGTCGACGCCGCTCGCCAGCAGCTCGTCGACCAGCCGGCTGTAGAAGTCGAGGCCCTTGGAGTTGATCGCGCCGCTGCCGTCGGGCTGGATCCGGGGCCAGGAGACGGAGAACCGGTAGGCGCCCAGGCCGAGGTCGGCCATCATCCGGACGTCGTCGCGGTAACGGTGGTAGTGGTCGATGGCGACGTCGGCGTTCTCGCCGTTGACCACCCGGCCGGGCTGCTGGACGAAGGTGTCCCAGATGGATCGGCCGCGGCCGTCCTCGGAGACCGCGCCTTCGATCTGGTAGGCGGAGGTGGCCGCGCCCCAGACGAAGCCTGTCGGGAACACCAGATCCGGGGTCTGAATCCGCGTCTCTTGCGTGGTCATGCCTTGACCGCACCTTCCATGAGGCCGCCGACGATCTGGCGACCGAACGCGACGAAAACGATGAACAGGGGGAGGACCGAGGCCGCCGTGCCGGTGAACAACATGACGTAGTCGGTGCCGTGGGCCTGGTTGAGCGCGGCGATCGAGGTCTGCACCACGGGGTTGTCCGGGTTCAGGACGATCAACGGCCACATGAACTCGTTCCAGGTCTGCATGAAGACGAGCAGCGCCAGTACGGCCATGCCGGGACGGAGCGCGGGCAGGATGACGTTCGCGTAGATGCGCATGGTGGAGGCGCCGTCGACCCGGGCCGCCTCGACGAGCTCGTCCGGCACCGCCTGGGTGGCGTACTGGGTCATCATGAAGACCCCGAACCCGTTGACCAGGAAGGGCAGGATCACCGCCTTGAGCTGGCCGGTCCAGCCGAGGGTGACCATGAGCTCGTACAGCGGCACCACGCCCATCTGCTGGAGCGGGACCATCATCGTCACCAGGATCAGGCCCAGCAGGATCTTGCTGCCCCTGAAACGCAGCTTGGCGAAGGCGAAGCCGGCCAGGGTGGAGATGAGCACGACCGACAGGGTCACGGTGACCGAGACGATGGCCGAGTTGGCCAGGCCGGTGAGGAAGTAGGCGTCCTCGGTGGCCAGCAGCCGCTCGACGTTCTCACCGAGGTGCCCGCCGGGCAGCATCGGCGGCGGGACGTCGATCGCCTCCTCGTTGGTCCGCGTGGCCATGATGAACATGTAGTAGATCGGGAAGGCCGACAGCACGAGGGCGACGGCGAGGACGACCTTCGTCAGCGGGCCGGCGTCCCAGATGCGGTTGCGGGCCTCCGGCTGCGCGGGGCGCCGGGTCTGGATCGCCGTCACTTGGAACCCCCGATACGGCGGGTGAAGGAGTAGTTGATGAGCGTGCCGATGAGGATCAGCGCGAACAGCAGCCAGGCGGCGGCCGAGGCGTAGCCGAAGTCGAAGTCGCGGAACGCCTCCTTGACGATGAACATCGCCACGGTCTGGTACTGGCCGGTGGCACCGCCGGCCATCGTCGGGTTGCCGTCGAACATGACCGGTTCGGTGAACAGCGTCAGGCCGCCGATGGTCGAGATGAACACCGTGAAGATGATCGTCGGGCGCAGCATCGGGATGGTGATCTGCCAGAACTGCCGCCGCGCCGTGGCGCCGTCGATGGCCGCGGCCTCGTAGAGGTCCTTGGGGATGGTCTGCATGGCGGCGAGCAGGATGATCGCGTTGTAGCCGGTCCAGCGCCAGTCGATCATCGTGGAGATCGCGATCCACGAGGACCACTTCTCGTTCTGCCAGTTGATCGCGTCGACGCCGAAGAGGCCGAGGAACCAGTTGATCATTCCGTAGTCGCGCCCGTAGAGCTGGGTGAAGACGACGGCGACGGCGACGACGGAGGTGATCAGCGGCAGCAGCACGCCGAGGCGGAAGAAGAGCCGGCCCCGGATGCGCTTGTTGAGCGCGTTGGCGAGGATCAGGGCGAGGACGAGCTGCGGGACCGTCGACATGACGAACATGCCGAGCGTGTTGATCACCGCGTTCCAGAAGGCCTCGTCGGTGATCAGGGAGACGTAGTTGTCGATCCCGACGAAGGTCTTGTCCCCGGCGAGCTCCCAGTCGTGCAGCGACACCCAGAGGGTGTAGCCGAGCGGGAAGACGCCGAAGACGGCGAAGAGCAGGAAGTAGGGGGAGACGAGGAAGTAGGGAGTCGCCCGGAGGTCGAACCTGGCGAGTCCGCCGCCGCCCCTTCCCGAGCCCCGGTGCCCGGACGGCCGGCGGGGGCCTGGCCGGGCCGGAGCCGGAGTGTCGACGTGCAGGGTCATGTCCAGCCTTTCAGCGATGGGCAGGCGACCGGCCCGGCGGCGGGGAGGCCGCCGCCGGGCCGGTGCGGATCGGGAAGGGGATCAGCCCGCTGCCTTGACGCCGGCCTCGAGGAACTTGGTCCAGGCCTGGTCGTAGGGGACCGAGCCCTGGTCCATGCCCTCCAGGACCTTCTCCACGGAGGTCTTCACCTGGGCGTGCTTCTCACCGAGGAAGGTGGGGAGCAGGTCCTTGACCGAGGCGCCGAAGATCTGGCCGGTGGGCGCGTCGTTGAAGAACGCGTTCTTCAGCTCGCTGACCGCCGGGTCCTGCTGCGCGGGGATGGAGCTCGGGAAGGCCGCGGCCTCCTGGAAGGCCAGGACGTGGCCCTCCTTGCCGGTGAGGTAGTTCAGGACCTCGGCGGCCTCCTTGGGGTGCTTGCTCTGCTTGGGCACCGCGAGGTAGGAGCCGCCCCAGTTGCCGGCGCCGCCGGGCACCGCCGCGACGTCCCACTTGCCCTTGTTGGAGTCACCGGCCGCGCCGGAGACCACGCCGAGCATCCAGGCCGGGCAGCCCATCGCGGCGAACCCGCCCTTCTTGATGGCGGCGTTCCACGGCGGGGTGAAGGAGGCGAGCTTGGCGGTCAGACCGGCCTCGCTGAAGCTCTTCACCGTGTCGAAGGAGGTCTTGATGGCCGGGTTGCTCTCGATGACGAGCTGGTTGTTCTTGTCGAAGTAGGAGACGTTGCCGTTCTTCGGCGCCTCCTGCGACAGGATCACGTTGTAGAGGGTGTTCGGGCCGTCGAGGAACTTGGGGTCGCTCTTGCCGGGGTTGGCGGCCTGGAACTTCTTGCCGACCTCCATGAAGGCGTTCCAGTCCGGCCAGAGCTTGCCGACCTCCTCGCGTTCGGTGGGCAGGCCGGCCTTCTTGAACAGGTCCGCGCGGTAGCACATGGTCATGCCGCCGATGTCGGTGCCCAGGGCGAACAGCTTGTTGTCGGCGTTGATGCCGTTGTCCCACTTCGCCGCGGGGAAGTCGGCCTTGCGGCTGTCCAGCCCGTACGCGGCGAGGTCGGTGAAGAACTGCGGACGGGCCTTCATGAGGCCCATCGCGCCCTCGTCCAGGGCGATGATGTCGGCCGCGCCGCTGCCGGCCTGCAGGCGCTGGAGCAGCTGGGGCAGGTAGACGTCCTCGAAACGGTCCGTCAGGTTCTGGTACTTGACCTGGATGTTCGGGTGCGCGGCGTTCCACGTCTCCACGGCCTTGTCGTAGCCGAAGTTCTCGCCGCCGCCGAAGGTGTGCACGGTGATGGTCACCGGCTCGGCGGCGGCCGGCGCGGAACTGCCGCCGGCCGCGGGCTTGGCGTCGTCACTCGAACCGCAGGAAGTGATCGCCAGGGCGGTGGCAGCCATGACCGCGACCGCGGCGAGCTTGCCCTGCCGCTTGTTGTTCAACATTCCGGACCCCTCTCAGGTGGTCGCCCGAATCGATGGGAGGTGACATCGCGGATCGGTCCCCGACAAACGCGATCGGCGATGGGGTGGTTCCTCAATGTGCTTTGGGAGCGCTCCCACGAAGAGTGGACGATAGGCAACCAGGACGTCAATATGCCGAAACTCAACCGTTACATCCGGGTCGCCGAGGGTGGACGAATGGACACACAGTTCGGCAAACCTCTCAGAGAGGTGTTTGGGAGCGCTCCCATCACACGGGGACACTCCGGGACATTCCGTACGGCGCGGCTGGCGCGGAGGAACGGTCGCGCTGGAGGGGGCCGAATTCCGGACGGCGGAAAGGAGGCCGGAAAGGCGCCGGAGGGAGACCTGCGCGAGAGGGGGACCGGAAGGGGGGAGAGGGGCCGGAACGGGGGAGAGGGGGCCGGAGCGGGGTGCGGGAGGCGGGAGAAGGGATGACCGGGAGGGGAGGAGGGGGCCGTTCGGGGAGGGCGGAACGCCGAAAGGGGTCCGGCTCGGTGAGCCGGACCCCTTTCGGCGATCGGTGCATCAGGTGGCCGGTGAACCGGCCGGTGTGAATCAGCCCGCGTAGACCGGGTAGCCGTAGCCGACGACCTGGGACTTGGGCCGGACGCGGTGCTCGACCTTGCCGTTTCCGGTGTTGCCCTCGATCGTGCTGATCGTGCCGTCGCCGTTGTCCTTCTTCACGAAGCCGACGTGGTCGATGCCGCTGATGCTCTTGCCGCCGTTCCAGTCGAAGTAGACGACGGCGCCGGGCTTGGCGGTGGTGCCCCAGTGCTTGTTGTCCTTGAACCACTTGGCGTGGGAGACGGTGTAGGCGTCCCAGCCCATGGTGGGCCGGATGCCGGCCTGCTCGCCGACCCAGGAGACGAACATCGCGCACCAGGGGGCGTTGGCGTAGGCTCGCGGGCTGCCGCCGTCACGGGCGACGGTCTCCTTGGCCCGGGGGGAGGCCACGTACCAGGACTGGAACTTGGTCCCGCCGCCCTGGGCGTTCTCGGAGATGCCGACCTGCTTGGCGGCGAGGTCCAGGACCTGCGCGGCCGTGACCTTGGGCAGGCGCTCGGCCTCGATCTGGAGAGGGGTCTTGTTCGCCTTGACGGGCTGGGCGACCTCTGCGGGGGCGGGGTTGAGGTGGCCCTGTCCGGGAGTGTCCGCCAGGGCGGAGGGGGCTGCTGCGAGGCCGCCACCGAGAGCGATGGAGGCGCCCAGAACGAGGTGGGTCAGGTGACGGGTCTTGGGGGTGAGGCGGTTCTTGGCCATGCGGGGGTGTGACTCCTTGCTTCGCTTCTCATTCCGCCTACCGGGTTAGCTGACGGGTTCGGGCTGGGAAGTGCCCTACGGCGCGCGGAGGCGCCGATTCACCCCAAGAACGGTTGGTTCCCCGGTTCCGCGAGATTCGCGGATTCGGCGGCCGTGATCACCGGGCGGAACGATCCGCTTGGATGAAGCACGGTCGGGCAATGTGTTGGCAATGCGTAGGACTGGTTAGACCTAGGCGTTCACCAGGAATGAGTAGAAGCTACGTGAACCGGACAAACGATTACAAGTCCGGCACATTGCTCTGACTTGGGAATACGCCCGAATCCGGGGGGAAGTCTTGGCCACGCTCAAGATCCCTCGCGACGCGTCCGGCGGCGGGCGCGGAGCCGGAAACGCCTGTGGGGCGGGCGTTTCCGGGCATCGGCGCCGGCGGGGAGCCGCCGGGCCGATCTCGCCCCGCCCCGCGGTTTCGCCATCATCGTAGATCTTTTGGCTTAACCCCGTTTTACCTGCGAAAACACCTGATTTTGATCAGGGAGTGGCGGTGGACCAGGCGCGGATCAGCGGCAGCAGCACCCGGTCGACCGTCTCCTCCGCGAAGGCGCCGTCCAGCGGCTCTCCGGTGATGAGGAGCCGGTGCCAGACCAGGGCCTCGGTGACCCTCCTGATCTCGCCGGGGTCGGCCCCGCCCGGCAGCTCGCCCCGCTCGCGGGCGCGGTCGAGGAGCGGGACGGTGCCGGTGATGTCGGGGCGCGGCACGTTCGCGCGCAGGGCGGCGGCCAGGCCGGGGGCGGTGAGCAGGGCGGGGACCAGCGCGAAGACCAGGCCGTGCTTCTGCTCCAGGGTCCGGCAGAATCCGGCCACCACCGCCACCAGGTCGCCGCGCATCGACCCCGTGTCGGGCGGCGGTGCGACGTCGATCTCCAGATGGTTGCAGACCAGGTCCACGACCAGGGCCTCCTTGCCCGGCCAGCGGCGGTAGATCGTGGCCTTGCTCGCGCTGGCGCGCCTGGCGATCTGGTCGACGGACATGCGGTCGAATCCGACCTCGGAGAGCAGTTCCATGGTCGCGTCGAGAATCGCCCGCTCTCGCCTGGGGTCGAGCCGCAAGATGCCTCCGGTGGGCTACGAGTGCTGTGTGATCGTCTCGAATCGTACGCCTGTGAGCTCCTCCGACGCCTCCCACAGCCGCCGGGCCACCGTCTCGTCCAGCGCCTTGGGCGAAGGGGTCAGGGTCTTCGGGCCGGGACCGATGAACCGGCCTCCGGTCACCTCGGGAGAGGTCGCGGCGTAGAGGGAGGGGATCGCGCCCCTGTCGGGAGACTGGAGCGCCAGCCGCATGAGAGCGCCGGCCGGCCGGGTGAGCACGCCCAGCTTCATGATGCCGGTGGCCGTCGCGCCGGGGTGGGTGGCCACGCTGAGCAGCCGGTCCCCCGCCCGGCGCTGCAGTTCCAGCGTGAACAGCAGGTTGGCCAGCTTCGATCTGCCGTAGGCCGAGAACCGTCCGTACCGGCGTTCGAGCCCCAGGTCGTCGAAGTCGATTCTGCCCAGGCTGTGCGCGTCGCTGGAGACCGTGACGACCCGGGCGCCCGGCCTGGCGAGCAGATGGGGCAGCAGCAGCCCGGTCAGCGCGAAGTGGCCCAGATGGTTGGTGCCGAACTGCATCTCGAAGCCGTCGGCGGTGGTCCGCCGGGGGATCATGCCAATTCCTGCATTGTTGACCAGTATGTCGATCGGCTCGTCGAAGGCGGCCGCGAAGCCCCGCACCGAGCCCAGATCGGCCAGATCCAGCACTCTCGGCTCGATCCGCGCGCCCGGCGTCTCCGCCCGGACCGCCTTCACCGCCGCCTCCCCCCTGGCGAGGTCGCGCGCGGTCACGATCACCCGGGCGCCGCGCCCGGCCAGCCGTGACGCGGTCGCGAGCCCGATGCCGCCGTTGGCGCCGGTGACCACCGCGGTGGAACCGGTCAGGTCGGGGATGTCGTCCGGAGTCCACATGGCCTGTCTCCTCTGAGGTGTGCGATCGGGATGTGTGCCGTAGTGTACGAAACCGTTCCGTACACCACGGTAGATCGTTCCGCGCCGGGTGCGCAAGTGGGCGTATTCGGGTGTTCACCCGCAGTTCCAGGACGTGTAAGACATCCGGGTTACGGTGAGGCGGTCGTGAACGGGTCATCGCCCGGCGTGGAGAACGGTCGAGACCACGCGCGGGAGCAGGGTTCGGCCGTCGCCTGGGTGGAGTCCCCGCTGCAGATGCTCTGCGCCGTGGAGGCCCACCACGCCGGACTGCTCGGCGCCCATGCCCGGGTGGTGCCCCGTGCCGGCCTGCGCCCGCTCGTCGTCACCGGCCGCGAGATCTCCCGGCTCGGCCTCCCCGGCGGCCTGGAACTGGCCACCCCCGAGCCCGGGATGCCCCGGCCCCGCCGGGGCACGACCTGGGTGGTCGGCGACGCCTTCTCCGGCAAGGTGCAGTCCGGCTGGCTGACCGCCCTGCCGGGACGCATCGTGATCGTCGACGACGGCCTGGCGACCATCAGGCTCCTGGAACTGCTCACCGGGCGGATCCGGACGCCGCTGCTGCGGGCCCGCGCCACGGCGAACCCGCTCAGGGCCGGGCTCAGGAGCGCGCTGGGAACGGCGGCCGGCCTGCGGCTGCGCGCCGCCGCCCGATCCGGCCGGCTGTCGATCTTCACGGCGCTGCCCGTCCCCGCCGAGCTGGCGCGGGCCGTACGGGACAGGGGCGCGGAGCTGGTCACCCACGACTTCGCCTGGCTGCGGTCACAGCCCCTGCGCAGGCCCCGCCCCGAGGAGCGCACCGTCGTGCTCGGCACCTCGCTGGTCCGCAACGGCCTGATCCACCGTGACCGCTACTTCACCTGGCTGGCCGGGCTCGGCTCGTCCGAGCCGGTCGCGTACTTCCCGCACCGCAGGGAGGACCCCCACGATCTCGCCCAGGTCGGGGAACAGCCCGGGATCACCGTCTACGACGGCGGGATCCCCGCCGAGATGACCCTGCGCGGACTCGCCGCCGAACAGCGGGTGCTGAGCCTGCCGTCCACCGCGGTCACCTCCCTGCGGGTCCTGCTCTCGGCCCGGGGCGTGACCGTGGAGACGGTCGACGTCCCCGAGGAGTGGTGGACCGCCCAGGCGGCGCCCTCACTCCGTTCCCACCTGTCGATGTTCGCCCATCACGACACTGGAGCTACAGCTTGAAGGTCCTGGCCGTGGCCGACTCGGATTCCTACCTGAAGTGGGCCGCCCACCTGCTCGGGGACCTGCCGTCGAGCTGTACGGCGGAGCTGGCGGTGATCCGTACGCCCATCACGCCCTCCCCGGCCCAGATCCACGCGGCCGTCGCGGGTGCGGCCGCCGATCCGCCCGTGCTGTCGGCCCGTGCGCTGCGCCGGGCCGCCGAGCGGCTCAGACCGGACGTGGTGCTGGTCGCCTGCACCGGGCCCGTGGTGGACGTGCTGGTCAGCGAGGTGCTCGCCGGCCTGACGCCGAGGCCGGTGTTCGTCTCCGGGCTGCCGGGGATCTCCATCCCGGCGACCGAGAAGGCATGGGTGTTCCGCAGCGGATGCGACCTGTTCGTCCTGCACAGCGAGCGGGAGGTCGAGGAGTTCTCGGCGATCGGCCGGGAACTGGGCGGAGGCGGGGCGGTGGGACTGACCCGGCTGCCGTTCCTCCTCGGCGGCGGCGGGGAGGTCCCCGTCACCGGCCCGCGCGACCGGGTGGTGTTCGCGACCCAGGCCAAGGTGCCCAGGCGCAGGGAGGAGCGCGAGCGGATCCTGCTCGGGCTGGCCGCGCTGGCCGGACGGCGGCCCGACCTTGACGTGGTGGTCAAGCTCCGCGCCCTGGACACCGAGCGGCAGACCCACAACGAGCGCCACCACTACCAGCGCCTGTGGCAGTCGCTGGCCGACGACGGCCGGGTCCGTCCCGGCGCCGTGCGGTTCGCCGTGGGGCCCATGCACGAGCACCTGGCCCACGCGGCCGGATTCGTCACGGTCAGCTCGACCGCCGCGCTGGAGGCGATCGCCCAGTCGGTGCCCCTGCTGGTGCTGTCGGACTTCGGGGTCAGCGCCGAGATGATCAACCTGGTCTTCGAGGACAGCGGCCTGCTCGGCACGCTGGACGACCTGTCCGAGAGCCGCTTCCGCACCCCGGACGAGGCCTGGTGCCAGGCCAACTACTTCCACCGGCGCGGGGAGAGCGACTGGGTGTCCCAGATGGTCACGCTGGTCGCCCAGGTCCGTGCGGGACGCCGGGCTCCGGCCCGGTCGCTGCTCGACGGCCCGCAGCACGCCGCCGCCCGGCGCCGCGCCCGCCTGCGGGTCGAGGTCCCGCCCAACGTGCTGCGCGTCGGCTACCGGGCCAAGCGCCGGATGCGCCGCTACCTCAACGCGCTGGGCTGACCGGAGGCGCCCCCGGAGGGTCAGGCGGCGGCGTCGAGCAGGCCGCGGTGTTCGGTGCTCAACGTCAGCGACACCCCGGCGAGTGCCTCGTCGAGCTGCTCCGTGCCGCTGACGCCGACGATCGGTGTCACCGCCGGGGCGCCGCCGGACAGCCAGGCCAGGACCACCTGGTTCCGGCTGACGCCGAGCTCCCGCGCCACCCGGGCGAGGGCGGCCAGCCTCCGGGTGGTGCCCGGGTGGTCGTAGGCCTCCGGGAGTGGCCGGTCAGGACGGGTGTAGGCGCCTCCCAAAAGTGCCGTGTAGGCCCACAGGGACAGCTCCGGGTCGGACTGGACGTAGTCGACGATCTCGTCGGTGACCCAGCCGAACCGGTGGTCCTGGCCGGGGACGGAGGCACCGGGACGGGGCTGGAGGTACGAATGGCGCAGCTGGAGCGCGGTGTACCCGGCCCAGCCGTTGCCCCGGGCGATCTGCCGGGCCCGCTCCACCCGCCAGAGCGGATGGTTGGAACAGCCCAGCCGGCCGACGGTGCCCGACCCGACGAGCTCCGCGAAGGCCCCGGCCGTGTCCTCCAGCCGGGCGGCGCGGTCCTCCATGTGCGCCCAGTACAGGTCGATCCGGTCGGTGCCCAGCCGCTGGAGGCTGCCCTGCACCGCGTTCCTGATCGCGGGGGCCGACAGGCCCTCGCGGTTGGCGGGCCACTCGCCGGGCCCCACGGGTTCGGCGCCCACCTTGGTGCTGAGATACACCCGGTCCCGGACGCCCGGGCGGCGGGCCAGCCACCGGCCGATGACCTCCTCGCTCTGCCCGCCCCGGCCGCTCGGGTCGGACCAGAAGGCATAGCAGTCGGCCGTGTCGATCAGCGTGCCCCCGGCGTCCACGAACCGGTCCAGCACCTCGAACGATGTCCGCTCGTCCAGGCGCGTGCCGAAATTCATCGCTCCCAGCGCGAGATTGACCGTCGTCATGTCGTGCCCCCTTCCGCGTCGGCTCCGGGACACAGGGTTCCACCTGGAGTGCGCTCAAGGTCAAACAGCGCGGCGCCGCCGGGCCGTACGGGTCAGGAAAGCGCTCGGGACAGGCGGTGGCGGAGCCTGCCCAGGGCGCCGGGCTGCTGGGCGGAGGGCGCGGGGGACAGCTCCAGGGCGGCCAGGCGCTGCCGCTTGAAGTAGCGGGCGGGCCCGTGGGCGTCGAGGTAGGCGGCGGCCGGCTCGCGCAGGCCGGGGTAGGTCTCGCTCCGCATGCAGTAGCCGACCGCGCGGACCAGGGCCTGGAGGTCCACCGGCGGCGGCTCCTCCAGCGACCCGTCGGCCGACAGGCGGGGGAGCAGGGCGTCGGTGATGGTGGCGGGCACGCGGTTGCTGTTCTCGTACGGCGAGAGCCGTTCCAGGACCAGTTCCCCGCCCATCGTCGCCACCGGCAGGCCGAAGTGCCGCCCGGCGGTGATCAGGGCGGTGGAGAAGCACCCCGCCACGAGGGCGGGCCTGAGCGCGGCGAAGCACGACTCCGCGGGGACGCCCTCTCCCGCCACCGCCAGCCGGACGCCCAGCTCTCCGGCCGTCTCGCGGAGCCGCTGGGCGTGCCGCCGCCCGGCGGCCGGATGGGGCTTGAACAGCACGGTGTCGAACCCCCGGGCGACCAGGCCGCGCAGCATGTCCGCGTGGAGCCCGGCCTCCTCCTCGGGGGTGACGATGTCCAGCGCGGACAGGTACTGGCCGAGGATCATCGGCGGTCCGGCGGGCAGGTCCCGCGTCTCCTCCCCGCTCGCGCCGCTCTGCGCGATCACGTCGAGGAAGGCCCGGTCCGGAAGGGTCTCGGCGGGCACGCCGTACTCCGACAGCAGCAGCGGGGACAGGCCCGGGACGAGGTCGAGGTGGAGCAGGCGGGTGATCCGGCCGGAGATCTCCGCCGGGAGCGGGTCGCGGGTGGGACCGTAGCTCATCAGGCCGTCGGAGTAGACCGTGATCGGGCAGTCCTTGACCAGACCGGCGAGGGTCCGCGCGGGCGGGACCGCGATGGACTCCAGGATCAGCTCGTCGGGGCCGCCGTCGAGGGAGAGGTGGGACAGCAGCAGTCGGCCCAGCATCGGGACCTCGATGATCCGGGCCTTCCAGTCCGACGGGTGCAGCGGGGCCACGACGTCGTTCCACGACCGGACCTCGTCGAAGCGCGGGCGCAGCGCGGCGAAGCCGGGGACCTGGTCCAGGGACGGGGTGATCTCCGGGATGGCCGCGTTGTTGGAGACCAGCAGGATCCGGCGGCCGTCGCGCGGTCCGAAGCGGCCGTCGTCGATCGCCGCCGCCAGCGTCATCGCGCCGAACAGGGTCGAGGCGTAGAAAAGCTGCGTCATCGGGCCTCCAACAGCCGCCGCAGGATCTGGTCGCGTGCCGGGTCCAGGCGAGTTTCGGCGAGCAGGCCCCCGGGCAGCCGCCGCAGGGCTTCGGCGCCGCGCCGCTCGAAGCGGGTGCGGAGCTCGGGGGAGAAGCGGTCGGCCAGCTCCAGGTGGTGGGCCAGCAGGGCGCAGAAGGTGCGCGCCGCCTTGGGCGCGAACTCCTCTTCCAGATCGGCGAAGACGAGGTCGAAGGCGTCGAAGAAGTGCAGCTGCCGGGCGTCGCCGATCCGGGTCAGCGAGCCGGACACCATCCGCCGGTAGAAGAGCCCGGCCAGCGAGACCACTCCGAACGAGCTCGCCTGACGGTGCAGCCGCCAGATCCACGGCCGGTCCTCGGCGGTGTGCAGGTGCCCGGGGAAGTTCAGCAGGTCGCCGAGGTCGCGGCGGTAGATCCCGGCCCAGGCGTAGGGGTAGTCGACCATGGTCCTGACCTCGGCGGGCAGGATGTGGTCGCGCGGCTTGAGCACCACCTCGCGGGGGGCCGGCGGCGCCCGGTGGATCACCCGCCTGCGGCCCTCCACCTGGACGTGGTCCACCCGGACGAAGTCGCAGCCGAGCCGTTCGATCGCCCCGACCAGGTCGGTGAGGTAGCCGGGCGCCAGCCAGTCGTCGCCGTCCATGAAGGTCAGGTAGCGGCCCGAGGCCAGCGACACCCCGAGGTTGCGGGCGTCGGCCAGCCCCACCGGCCGCTCGTTGCGCAGGACGACCAGGCCGGGCAGGTCCTCGCGGAAGTCCTCGATGATCTGCCCGGTCGCGTCCGTCGATCCGTCGTCCACCACGATGAACTCGAAGTCCCTGTGCGCGTTCCTGACGAGCGAGGTCAGCGCGTCGGAGATGTAGAGCTCGGCGTCCCGCACCGGGACGACGACGGACAGCTTGATCAAGTTTCCTTTTCCCATTCAGAGTCCGGTCCTCGGCGAGGACCCGCGTAGCCGCCTCCCGGGGCGGGTCACACGGTGACGCGGCGCAGGCGGGACTTGGGGGCCTCCTCGCCGGGGAAGACCCGCTTGACGCCGTCGCCGAGCGCGGTCTCGATGATGCGGATGTCGCGGACCAGGTGCTCCAGGCCGGCCGGCTCCAGCGAGGCGGCGTGGTCGGAGCCCCACATGGTGCGGTCCAGCGTGATGTGCCGCTCCACGGTCACCGCGCCGAGGGTCACCGCGGCGAGCGAGATCTGCAGGCCGCGCTCGTGGCCGGAGTAGCCGACCGGCACGCCGTACCGCTCCTGGAGGGTGACGATCGTGCGGAGGTTGGCCTCCTCCGGGGGCAGCGGGTAGGTGGAGGTGGCGTGCATCAGCACCAGCCTGGAGGTGCCGAGGATCTCCACCGCCCGGTCGATCTCCTCCAGCGTGGACATGCCGGTGGACAGGATGAGCGGCTTGCCGGTGGCGGCGAGCGCGCGGAGCAGCTCCAGGTCGGTCACGCTGGCCGAGGCGATCTTGTGCGTGACCACGTCCATGGACTCCAGGAAGTCCACCGACGGCACGTCCCACGGCGAGGCGAACCAGTGCAGGCCCCGCTCCCGGCAGTGGGCGGCGATCTCGGTGTACTCGTCCAGGCCGAACTCGGTCCTGAGCTTGTACTCCATGTAGGTCATCTCGCCCCACGGCGTCTGCCGGATCTGGTCGCGCTGCTCCAGCGGCACGCAGATCTCCGGCGTGCGCTTCTGGAACTTGACCGCCTGGCAGCCCGCCTCGGCCGCCACGTCGATGAGCCTGCGCGCGATGTCCAGGTCGCCGTTGTGGTTGATGCCGATCTCGCCGATCACGTAGACCGGCCGGCCGGCGCCGACCAGCGCGTCGCCGATCTGGACCGGCCTGGCGACCGGGGTGAGCCGCAGCTCGGCGCGGGGCGCGGGGGCGGGCACGGCCTCGGTCGCCGGGCGGGCCGCGAGGACCCGGTCGCACAGCTCCCGTACGGCTCCCGCCCCGCCGGGCCTGGTGAGCACGGTCCGGGCGGCGGCGCGGACCCGGGGGTGGGCGTCGGGGACCGTGACGGGCCAGCCGACGTCGCTCATCGGGCCCAGGTCGTTGACGTCGTTGCCGATGTAGGCGACGCGGGCCGGGTCCAGCCCCTCGATGGCCAGCCAGTCGCGCAGCACGGTCCGCTTGTCGGTCAGGCCCTGCAGGACCGGCACGCCCAGCTTGCGGGCGCGGGCCGCGACCACCGGGTTGTGCTCGGTGGACATGATCATCAGCTTGACGCCGGACCGGCGCAGCAGCGCGATGCCCATGCCGTCGGAGCGGCTGACCGCGACCATCTCGCGGCCGTCCTGGTCGACGTAGGCGCGGTCGTCGGTGTGCACGCCGTCGAAGTCGGTGATCACGGCGTCCACGTCGATCGGCTCGGGCTGGTCCACGAACGGCGCCAGCGCCCGGACGATCTCCAGGTCCTCGGCGGTGTCCACCTCGATGGCGTGCCGCGACGGCACCGCCTGGACGGCGACGGCGCCGAAGAAGCGGTGGCCGTGCTCGCGCAGGCCCTCGGTGCGCATCACGTAGAACGCGCCGGTCTCCCGGAAGTGGGGCTCGCGGTCCTGACGGCGCGGCCGGAAGGACGGGTCGTGGTTGACGCCCGCGCCGGCGGCGCTCCAGAGGAACTCGTGCGTCTCCAGGCCGGAGAACACCACGTCGGCGGTGCCGTCGAGGACCTTGACGATGGCGGTGTCCAGGTCGGCGGGGTCGATGAAGGCGCTGGTGCACTGGACCAGGACGACCACGTCGGGGGTCTCGGGCAGGTGGTCGAGCACGTGCAGCACGGCCGACTCGCTGGAGGCGGTCGCGTCGCTCAGCTCCTCAGGCCGGTCGATCACGGTCGCCCCGGCCTCGCGGGCCACGGCGGCGATCTCCGCGTGGTCGGTGCTGACCGCCACCTCGTCGATCAGCTCGGCCCGCACGCAGGCCCTCACCGCGCGGGCGACCAGGGGTGTGCCGCCCACCGCGGCCAGGTTCTTCAGCGGGACGCCCACCGAACCTCCACGGGCGGGGACAACGGCCAGGACTCGCAAGGTGGCTCCTCATGACATACGACAAACGCCCCTGAACTGGGGTGTTTTAGGAACGCTAGTCACGAGGGTGGCCGGACAGGGGTGCCTGAGCTGAACGTCCAGAGTCGCCCGCCTTAACTTTCCGGGCGAGGTGGGAGCTCCAACACGGAAGGCGCCGCGGACGGCGTCAGTGCCGTCCGCGGCGCCCGTCATCCGGCGCGGTCCCTACTCGGCGAAGTGGCCCCGCGTGTCGTCGGAGACCTTCTTGGCCCTGTCCTTGGCCTTGTCCGCCGCCTCCTTCGCCTTACCCTTGGCACGGTCGGCCCGGCCCTTGTTGGCCAGGCTGTCGTTGTCGACCGCCTCCCCCGCGGTCTCCTTGACCTTGCCCTTGATCTGGTCGAAGTTCGTCATCTTGCTCCCCCGTAGTTCAGGACCGATTGGTTATTTCCTCTCATAGCCAGATGTGAGGTCACTAACCGTCACTTAGCTAACTTTAAGTGACAAAATACGCCTTCATGGTGACGGAGTGCGACGGGGCGTCAGGCTGTCACGCCGATGGAGCCCATGAGCATCGGGAGCGCGCGTTCCAGGCCGCGCTGCCAGTACGGCCAGCTGTGCGTGCCGGGGCCGTAGAAGTCGACCGCCACCTCGACGCCGTCCGCCCTGGCCCGCTCGGCGAAGGTGGCGGCCTGGCGGAGCAGGGACGCCTCCCCCTCGTCCGGGGAGGCCGCGGGGGAGTCCAGCGGGCCGGGGGAGCCGTCCCCGCAGGAGACGAAGAGCCGCACCCCGCGCAGCCTCCCGGTGAGGTCGGCCGGGTTGTGCGCGGCCCACTCCGGATCGTGCGGGGCGCCCCAGAGCTTCCCGGAGTCCTCGCCGCTCCGGCCGAGCAGCCAGTCGACGCCGCCGTTGCCGTCGCGGGTGTGCAGCACGCCCGAGAAGGAGGCGGCGGCCTGGAACATGCCCGGATGGCGGGCTGCGTAGGACATCGCGCCGAACCCGCCCATGGACAGTCCGGCCACCGCGCGGCGGTCCCCGGCGCCGTAGTCGCGCTCCAGGATCCGGCGGACCTCGGTCAGGTGGAAGCTCTCCCAGCCGGGCCCCTCGCGCCAGTCGGAGTAGAAGCCGACCTCGCCGCCCTCGGGCACGACCACGATCGCCGGGTAGCGCGAGGTGAGCCTGGCGGCCTCCCCCCGGGTCACCCAGGCGTCGTACTCGGACTGGCAGCAGCCGTTCAGCAGGTACAGTACCGGCCACGGCCCCGAGCCCGGCCGCCAGCCCTCGGGCAGCAGCACGCGGACCATGCCCTCGCGGCCGAGCGCGGCGGAGGAGATCGTGAGCACGTGGTCGCGCTCGCCCAGCCGTTCGACCGCGACGCCCGGCGACCCGCCGCGGCCCTCACCCCCGGGCAGGTCGCCGGAGGATCCGGACGAGAAGGGTGTCAGCAGCGCGACAAGCACGGCCGTCACCGCCGCTCCGGCCAGCAGGAGCACTCCCAGGCGTACGGCTGTGCGCTTCACACGCTCAATCCTGGCGTTTCATCGGTTCCCCGTGAAGCCCGTCGGCGGGATCCCCGGGATCGGCGCGGGCCGAATCCCCGGGATCGGCGGGCCCTCGCCCTCGGGGCCGGGTTCCGCTGCGAGGTGGCGCAGGAACCACTCCTGGGCCAGCCGGGAGACCTGCTCCAGCGCCCCGGGCTCCTCGAAGAGGTGCGAGGCGCCCGGGACCGTCTCCAGGCGCGTCTCGCCGCGCAGCCTGGCGGCCGCCTCGCGGTTGAGTTCGGCGACGACGGGGTCGCGCCCTCCGACGATCAGCAGCGTGGGCTGGTGGACCGAGCGGAGCGCCTCGCCGGCGAGGTCCGGCCGCCCGCCGCGGGAGACGACCGCCTTGACGAGGGCGGGCCGCGCCGAGGCGGCGACGAGCGCGGCCGCCGCGCCCGTGCTGGCACCGAAGAGCCCGGCGCGGAGGCCGGTGGTGGGCGCGTGCCGCGCCAGCCAGTCGGTCAGCGCCACCAGCCGTACGGCGAGCATGCCGATGTCGAAGCGGAACTCACCCGTCCGGGCGTCGGCCCGTTCCTCCTCCGGTGTGAGCAGGTCGGCGAGGACCGTGGCCAGACCGGCCCTCTGGAGCTCGCCCGCCACGTGGCGGTTGCGCGGGCTGTGGCGGCTGCTGCCGCTGCCGTGCGCGAACAGCACCATTCCGTGCGCCGGTCGCGGCACCACGACGTCGGCCTCCAGCACGATGTCCGCGGCCGGGATCTCCAGGCGTTCAAGGTTCATCCGGACGGCATTCAAGGCGTCCTCCCTCGGATGAGGGGACCCTTCCCCGCCCGGGGTGGGGAGGGTCCGCCGCTGATCGGTGTGGTCCGTCACTCTCCCCGGATATGCCCGAATTGTGGCGAATGAGACGGCAGTCCGGCGTGATTTCCCGCCGGGGGAGATGTCCCGCCACCCGGGCCGCGTGATCCCGCACCGGCCCCGCCCGGCGTCCTCCGGCGCGTGGGCGAGCCGGCCGTCCGCCGGCCGGGCACTCCCGCCGTCCCGGAGGTTCGCTGACCGGACACTCAACCCGAATAGGGAGACCTGCGGCAAAATCAAATAGATGATGCTAAAACGATCTATTGTGACAGGAGTGAGGCTTGTAGGCTCTCGCCCGTGACAACGGCAGTCGCCCCCCGGCTGGGCCCGCGGCTCTGGACCGCCCTGATCGTGCTCGGCTTCGTCGGTCAGGTGGCCTGGACCGTCGAGAACATGTACCTCAATGTTTTCGTCTACGACACGATCAGCGACGACCCCGGAGCCATCGCGACGATGGTCGCGGCCAGCGCGCTGGCCGCGACGCTGGCGACGTTGCTGATCGGCGCCGTCTCCGACCGCACCGGCCGCCGCAGGGTGTTCGTCTCGGTGGGGTACGTGCTGTGGGGGCTGGTCACCGCCGCGTTCGGGTTCGTCACCGTGGACGCGGTCGCGGGCGTCGTCTCCGCGGCCGGCGCCGTCCTCGTCGCGGTGGTCGCCGTCATCGCCCTCGACTGCCTCATGTCCTTCCTCGGGGCCGGGGCCAACGACGCGGCCTTCCAGGCCTGGGTCACCGACGTGACGCATCCGGGCAACCGCGGCAGGGTCGAGTCGGTCCTGGCGACCATGCCGCTGGTGTCGATGCTGGCGGTCTTCGGCGGCTTCGACGCTCTCACCCGGGCGGGGAACTGGCGGCTGTTCTTCCTGCTCATCGGGGCGGCGATCGTCATGGTCGGGGTGGCCTCCTGGTTCCTCGTGCGGGACCGGCCCACTCCGGCCCGGCAGGAGGGCGGCTACCTGAGCTCCCTCGTCCACGGCCTGCGCCCGGCCGTGATGCGCGCCAACCCGGGCCTCTACCTCGCGCTGGCGGCGTGGTCGATCTGGGGGATCTCCACGCAGGTCTTCCTGCCCTATCTGATCATCTATGTGCAGCGGTACCTGCACATCGAGGGCTACGCCGTCGTCCTGGCGGTCGTCCTGACCGGTGCCTCGGCCGTCAGCGTCGTCTGCGGCCGGTACGTCGACCGGATCGGCAAGATCCGTTTCCTGCTGCCGGCGGTCGCGGTGTACGGGGCGGGGCTGCTGCTGATGACCGTCGCGCGCGGCATGATCCCGGTGATCGCGGCCGGACTGGTGATGATGTCCGGCTTCATGCTCGTCCTGGCGCCCATCGGCGCGATCGTCCGCGACTACTCGCCGCCGGGCCGGGCCGGGCACGTCCAGGGGCTGCGGATGGTCTTCGCGATCCTCATCCCCATGATCGTCGGGCCGTCCCTCGGCGCCGCCGTGATCAAGGGGGCCGACGAACACTACGAGGAGCTGGGTGTGCTCAAACAGGTCCCGACGCCGGCCGTCTTCCTGGCCGCCGCGGCCGTACTGGTGCTCATCGTCGTGCCCGTGCTGGCGCTGCGCCGGAGGGAGGGCCGATGAGCCTGCTCACCCGCTGGGGCGCGGACCTCGACCCCGACGCGATCCTGCCCGAATACCCCAGGCCCCAGCTCGCCCGCGACAGCCACCTCAACCTCAACGGCCGCTGGGAGTACGCCATCACCGCGGACGAGGAGGAGCCCGGCGCCTACGACGGCGCCATCCTCGTGCCGTTCTCGCCCGAGTCGCCGCTGTCGGGCGTCGGCCGGCAGCTGCTCCCCGGACAGACGCTGTGGTACCGGCGCGCCCTCACCGCGCCCGACGGGTTCCTGCCGGCCGGCGACGTGCCCGTCCGGGTGCTGCTGCACTTCGGCGCGGTGGACCAGACGTGCCGGGTGCTGCTCAACGGCGCCGAGGTCGGCGCCCACACCGGCGGCTACCTGCCCTTCACCTGCGACATCACCGACGCCCTGCGCGACGGGGAGAACACGCTGGTCGTGGCGGTGCGCGACGACTCCGACACCGGGCACCACGCGCGCGGCAAGCAGAAACTGAAGCGCGGCGGCATCTGGTACACCGCCCAGTCGGGCATCTGGCAGAGCGTGTGGGCCGAGTGCGTGCCCGCCGTCCACGTGGAGCGGCTGACCCTCACCCCGCACCTCGGCGAGGGATGCGTCGAGGTGACGGTGCACGCCGGGACCGCCGGGGACGCCCGGGTCGAGATCCTCGCCGCCGGGGCCGCCGTCGCGCGGGCCGTCGTGCCGGTGGGGCGGCCGGTACGTGTCCCGATCCCGGACGTGCGGCCGTGGAGCCCGGAGGACCCCTTCCTGTACGACGTCACGGTGGAGCTCGGCGCCGACCGCGTGCGCAGCTACGTCGGGATGCGCTCGTTCTCCGTGGGGCCCGACGAGAACGGCGTGCCCCGGCTGCTGCTCAACGGCCGCCCCTACTTCCACGCCGGGATCCTGGACCAGGGGTACTGGTCCGACGGCATGTACACCGCGCCGTCGGACGAGGCGATGATCTACGACATCGCCACGATGAAGCGGCTCGGCTTCACCATGCTGCGCAAGCACATCAAGATCGAGCCGCTGCGCTGGTACTACCACTGCGACCGGCTGGGCATGCTCGTCTGGCAGGACATGGTCAACGGCGGCGGCGACTACCACCCGCTGGTCATCACCGCGCCCGTGCTCACCCCTCTGCGGCTCAGCGACCGCCGTCACCGGTGGTTCGGGCGTGCCGACGCCCAGGGCCGGGCCCGCTTCCGCGCCGAGCTCCGCGAGACCGTGGAACACCTGCGCAATGTGGTGAGCCTGGCCGTCTGGGTGCCGTTCAACGAGGGCTGGGGGCAGTTCGACGCGGTGCGGATCGCCGCCGAGGTCGCCGAGCTCGACCCCACCCGCACGGTCGACCACGCCAGCGGCTGGCACGACCAGGGCGGGGGCGACCTGAAGAGCCTGCACGTCTACTTCCGCCGCTTCCGCGTGCCGCGCCGGCGCCGCGGCGACCGGCGGGTCCTCGTGCTGTCGGAGTACGGCGGGTACAACCTGCGGGTGGACGGCCACGCGTTCAACGACAGGGACTTCGGCTACCGGCGGTACGGCTCGGCCGGGCAGCTCGGCGAGGCGTTCAGCCGGCTGCACACCGAGCAGATCGTCCCGGCCGTCCGGCGAGGCCTGAGCGCGACCGTGTACACCCAGCTCTCCGACGTCGAGGACGAGCTGAACGGGCTGCTCACCTACGACCGCGAGACGCTCAAGCTGCCCGCCGAGCTGGTGCGGTCGGTCAACGCGCTGCTGCGGCTGGAGTAGGGCCGCCCCTCCGGCGGTCACGCGCCTTCCCCGGTGGGCCGGCCGGGGTCGGCCCACCGCGCCGTCGCCGGTCCCGGAGCCGTCATCGCGTCCCCGGCGGAGCGGCGTCGCCGTCGTGGCGGCTCCACCGGGCCCGGGTGGAGGAGCGGACCACGAGCTCGGGCTGGAAGAGATACTCGGCGGCCTTGGCGGGGCGGCCCTTGATCTCGTCGAGAAGGGCGCGCACGGCCGCCACCCCCATGGCCTGGACGGGCTGGCGGACCGTGGTGAGCGGCGGGTCGGTGAAGGACATGAGCGGGGAGTCGTCGGCGCCCACGACCGAGACGTCCTCCGGCACCTTCAGGCCGTGCCGGCGCACCGCGCGCACCGCGCCCAGCGCCATCAGGTCGCTGCCGCAGACCAGCGCGGTGGCGCCCCGCTCGACCAGCAGGGACGCGGCGCTCTGGCCGCCCTCGACGTCGAAGGGCGACAGCTCGACCAGGTCGGTGTCATACTCCCCGCCCATCTCCCGCAGCGCGGCCCGGAACCCGGCCAGCCGCCGCTGGACGGTGGAGTAGCGCAGCGGGCCGTTGACGAACCCGATGCGGCGGTGGCCCAGCTCGATGAGGTGCCGGGCGGCCGTACGGCCCGCGGCGACGTCGTCGCAGGAGACGCAGGGAACGCCGAGGCCCGGCAGGTCGCCGTTGACGAACACGATGGGCAGCCGCCGCCTCCTGAGGGTGTGGTAGCGGGACCGGTCGATGGTCGTGTCCGCGTGCAGCCCGGAGACGAACAGGATGCCGGACACGCCCCGGTCCAGCAGCATCCCGACGTACTCGTCCTCGCCCGCTCCCTCGGGGGTCTGCGTGCACAGGACCGCGGTGTACCCGTGGCGGGCCAGCGCCGTCTCGATCACCTGGGCGAAGAAAGGGAAGACCGGGTTCTGCAGCTCGGCGGTGATCAGCCCGACGAGCCCCGAGCTGCGCGGGCGCAGCCCGATCGGGCGCTCGTAGCCCAGCACGTCCATCGCGGTGAGCACCGCGCTCCTGGCTTTCGGGCTCACTCCGGGACGCTCGTTGAGCACCCGGGAGACCGTCGCCTTGCTGACCCCGGCCTGCCGGGCGATGTGATCGAGTCGTGCCGCCATGCTCGGTGATTGTGATGCAGCTTTCTGAAACATTGCAAGATGTAGTGAAACATTGCTGCAATTCTCTGCAACCCATTCCAGGTCGTGTGAACCCTCTGTTAACTTCGGCGCACACCGCGGTGCACCCCCTGAAAACCCCTTCCCACCTGGAGCTCAACCGTGCGCAGACCCGCACACGCCCTCGCCGGAGCCCTCGCGCTCGGCCTCGCTCTGACCGCCTGCGGAGCGCAGACGCCGACGCAGGGGCAGCCCTCCTCGGCCCCGGCAGCCGCCGGCGACGCCAAACTGCTCATCTGGGCCGACCAGATGCGCTCGGAGACCCTCAAGCCCTTCGCCGAGGCCTTCGCCAAGGAGAACGGGATCAAGGCCGAGGTCGTCGTCGTGGCCCAGAACCAGCAGCAGACCTTCACCACCGCCTCCCAGGCGGGCAAGGGCCCGGACGTGCTCGTCGGCGCGCACGACTGGATCGGCAACCTGGTGCAGAACGGCCTCATCGACCCGATCCAGATGACCGAGGACCAGCTCGCCGGATACGTGGACGTGGCTCGTAAGGCCGTCACCTACAACGGCCAGGTGTACGGCGTGCCGTACGCGGTGGAGAACCTGGCGCTGTTCCGCAACACCGAGCTCGCGCCGGAGGCGCCCGGGAGTTTCGACGAGCTGGTCGAGACGGGCAAGAAGCTCAAGGCCGCCGGGAAGGTCGAGGAGATCGTCGGCTACCCGGTCAGCCAGCAGGACGGCCAGTCCGGCGACACCTACCACCTGTACCCGCTCTACACCTCCGCCGGCGCCCACCTGTTCGGCACCACGCCGAGCGGTGACCCCGACCCCTCCGACCTGGGCGTGGGCGACAGGAAGTCCGTCGAGGCGTTCGAGAGGATCGCCAAGCTCGGAGAGAAGGGGGAGGGCGCGCTCAAGCGCTCCTTCACCTCCGACAACTCGGCTGCGGCCTTCAACGAGGGCAGGACCGCGTTCATGGTCGCCGGGCCGTGGCGGCTGGCCGACGCCCGCAAGGCCGGTGTGAAGTACGACGTCACCCCGGTACCGGGTTTCAAGGGGGCCAAGCCCGCTCAGCCGTTCGTGGGCGTGCAGTCCTTCTTCGTGGCGAGCAAGGGCGGGAACAAGGCTCTCGCCCAGGAGTTCGTCACCGGCACCCTGGCCTCCGCCGAGGTGTCGCGGGCGCTGTTCGACGCCGAGCCGCGGATGCCCGCGCTGGAGGAGGCCCTGACCTACGCGGCGGGCAAGGACCCCGACGTCGCCAAGTTCCGGGCCGCCGCGGAGAACGGCACGCCGCTGCCCGCGATCCCGCAGATGGTGGCCATCTGGGTGCCGTTCAACACGCTCATCCACGCCGCCGTGAAGGGCGAGCCGGTGCCTCCGGCGGTCGAGGCGGCAGGCAAGGCCATCGCCGACCAGCTCAAGCAATGACCACCGGACGATCCCGGGCCGGGGCGTGGCCGGGGAGTGCGGGCGGGATCGCGGCGCGGGTCCTCGTGCTCGGGCTCATCGTCGCCGTCGCGCTCTGGGCGGTCGCGCCGCTGCTGGCGGCGGACAACTGGATCGGGGTGGCGATCGTCGCGGTCGTCACCGCGGCCGGCATCTTCGTCTACCTGACGCCGCGGCGGCTGCCCGTCAAATACCTGCTGCCCACCACGCTCCTGGTCCTCGCCTTCCAGGTCTTCCCGGTGGTCCACACGATGTCGCTGGCGCTGACCAACATCGGGGACGGCCATCTGGGAACCAAGCAGGACGCGATCGCCGCGATCGAGTCCTCCTCCGTCAAGCGGCAGCCCGGTTCCGCCGAATTCCGGCTCACCGTGGCGGAGAAGGACGGCGACCTGGTCTTCCTGCTGGCGTCCGCCGGGCGCGCCTACACCGGCACCGCCGGGGGGCTGCGGCCGCTGGAGGGCGCCACGCTCGGCGCCGGCGGGCGGATCACCGCGGCCGGCGGCTACACGGTGCTGACCGCCGCGCAGGCCTCCGCCCGGAGCTCGGAGATCACCGAGCTGATCGTGCCCGTCGAGGGCGGGGCGATCCGCAGCCAGGGCCTGTCGAGGGCCTACCGGGGCACGGCGACGCTGGCCTACGACGAGGGGTGCGACTGCGTCTCAGGCCAGGACGGGATCTGGCGGGCCGACGAGGAGCAGGGCAGGTTCGTCTCCGACGACGGGAGGGCGCTGGCGCAGGGCTGGAAGGTCGGCGTCGGTCTGGCCAACCTCACCGCCGCGCTCACCAACCCGAAGATCAATGCTCACTTCCTCGGCGTCTTCGGCTGGAACCTCGTCTACGCCACGTCCGTGGTCGTGCTGACCGCCGGGCTCGGGGTGGCGGTCGCCCTGGTGCTGCACCATCCCCGGATGCGTGCCGTACGGGCCTACCGGACCCTGATCGTGCTGCCGTACGCCATGCCCGCCTTCGCGATGCTGCTGGTCTGGCGGGACATGTTCAACACCGACTTCGGGCTGATCAACAGGATGTTCGGGCTCGACGTCGACTGGCTCGGCGCGCCGCTCACCGCCCGGCTGTCGGTCCTCCTGGTCCAGCTCTGGCTGGGCTTCCCCTACATGTTCCTGATCGCCACCGGGGCGCTGCAGACGATCCCGCCGGAGTATCTGGAGGCGGCCCAGGTCGACGGCGCGACCGCCTGGCAGCGGTTCGGGAAGGTGACGCTCCCGCTGCTGATGCTCGCGCTGGCCCCGCTGCTGGTCTCCTCCTTCGCGTTCAACTTCAACAACTTCAACGGCATCTTCCTGGTCACCGCCGGAGGCCCGTTCCCCGCCGACAACCCGACGGTGGGGGCGACCGACCTGCTGATCACCTACACCTTCCGGCTCGCCTTCGGGCAGCAGGGCGCGCAGTACGGCCTGGCCTCGGCGATGTCCATCTACGTTTATCTGATCGTGGCCGTGCTCTCGATCATCGGCTTCCGGCGCACCCGGGCTTTCCAGGAGGTGGGCCGATGAGGCGCGAACTGCTCCTGCGGCACCTGGTGGCGATCGTCGTCACCGCCTTCGCCCTCTTCCCGATCCTGTTCGTGGTCTCCTCGGCGCTCAACCCGCTCGGCACGCTCAGCTCGGCGACCCTGTTGCCGAGCGGCGCGAGTCTCGGCAACGCCGCGGACCTGCTGACGAGCACGGCCTTCCCGACGTGGTATCTCAACTCCGTCCTGATCGCCGCGCTCACCGCGGTCCTGTCGGTGGCGGTGTCGGCGGTCTCCGCCTACGCCTTCAGCCGCTTCCGCTTCGCCGGCCGCCGTACGGGCCTGGTGGCGCTGCTGGTCATCCAGGCGTTCCCGCAGTTCCTGGCCATCGTCCCGCTGTACGTCATCTTCAGCGTGATCAGCGACAACTGGCCCGCCTTCGGGCTCAACAGCATCTGGGGCGTGATCCTGCTCTACATCGGCGGCCAGGTCGGCGTGAACACCTGGCTGATCAAGGGCTTCTTCGACACGATCCCCCGGGAGCTCGACGACGCCATGCTGATCGACGGCTGCACCCCCACCCAGGCGTTCCGCAAGGTGGTCCTGCCGCTGTCGGCGCCCATCCTGTCGATCAGCGCGCTGCTCGTCTTCATCGGGACGATCAACGAGTTCCTCATCGCCAGCGTCTTCCTCACCGGCGACGACGCCCGAACCCTCGCGGTCGGCCTGTTCAGCATGCTGGCCGACCAGCGCAACGCCAACTTCGGCATGTTCGCCGTGGGCACCCTGCTCACCGCGATCCCGACCGTCGCCGTCTTCCAGTTCCTGCAGAGATACATCGTCCACGGGCTCACCGCGGGCGCTGTGAAAGGATGATCATGATAGATCGGGGATTCCACCACGACGGCTCGCCGGACCACGTCAGCACGCAGGCGCCCGAACTCGGCGAGACGGTCACCGTCTTCGTCCGCACCCCGCGCGACCAGCGTTCCGGCGTGCACGTGCGGACCACACCCGACGGCGAACCGCACTTCACCGAAGCGGTGATCGACCGCGAGACCGAGCACGAGACCTGGTGGCGGGCCGACGTCGTGGCCCGCCATCCGGTGAGCCGCTACCGCTTCCTCATCGACGGGCCGGGCGGCTACCGCTGGCTGACCGCCGCCGGGCTGACCTCCCACGACGTGCCGGACACCACCGACTTCCGGCTGGTCACCCATGCCGCTCCACCCGCGTGGGCGACCGGCAGCGTGGTCTACCAGATCTTCCCCGACCGGTTCGCCTCCTCCGGCGCGGAGCGCGACCTGCCGTCGTGGGCGATCGCCCGGGGCTGGGACGACCCCGTCGCCGGGACCGGGCCCGACACCCCCCGGCAGATCTTCGGCGGCGACCTGGACGGCATCCGGTCCCGGCTCGACCACGTCGCCGCCCTCGGTGCCGACACCCTCTACCTGACGCCCGTCTTCCCCGCCGCCTCCAACCACCGCTACAACGCCTCCTCCTTCGCCGAGGTCGACCCGCTGCTCGGCGGTGACGCGGCCTACCGTGCGCTGATCGACGAGACGCACCGCAGGGGCATGCGCATCCTGGGCGACCTCACGACGAACCACTGCGGCGACACCCACCCCTGGTTCCGGGCCGCGGCGAAGGACAAGGGCGCCGCCGAGCGGGAGATGTTCTTCTTCACCGACGACGACCTCGGCTACGAGGCGTGGATGGGCGTTCCGTCCCTGCCCAAGTTCGACTGGGCGAGCGAGCGGCTGGCCGGGGAGATGGAGGAGGTCGTCCGGCGGTGGCTCCGCTTCGGCCTGGACGGCTGGCGCATCGACGTGGCGAACATGACCGGCAGGCTCCGCCGGGCGGACCACGCCCACGAGGTGGCACGGCGCATCCGGCGGGCGCTCGCCGCCGAGAGCCCGGACGGGCTGCTCGTCGCCGAGCACGCCCACGACGCCACCGGCGACCTCGACGCCGACGGCTGGCAGGGGACGATGAACTACGCCGGATTCACCCGCCCGGTGTGGAGCTGGCTGCGGGGCCCCGAGCTCCGGCTGCCGTTCCTCGGCGTCCCGGCGGAGGTGCCGAGGATCGGCGGCGGCGACGCGGTGGCGACGATGCGGGCGTTCTCCAGCCTCGTGTCGTGGCGCTCGCTGACGCACTCCTGGTCGATCCTCGGCTCCCACGACACCGCCAGGATCCGTACGGTGTGCGGAGGGGATCCCGCCCTGGTGGAGGTCGCCGCCGGGCTGATGTTCACGCTGCCCGGCACGCCCATGGTGTTCGCCGGTGACGAGATCGGCCTGGAGGGGGCCTGGGGAGAGGACGCCCGCCGGACCATGCCCTGGGACCGGCCGGAGAGATGGGACCACGGCACCTTCGGCGTGTACCGCGACCTGGTCGCGCTGCGCCGGAGCGAGCCCGCCCTGCGCCACGGTGGCCTGCGCTGGCTGCACGTTTCGGAGGACGCCGTGGTCTACGTCCGGGAGCACGCGGGCGAGCGCCTGCTGGTGCTGGCCGCCCGCGCCGCCCACCGGCCGGTACGGCTCCCGCTCGCCGCCCGTTCGGCCGTCCCCGTGTACGGCGGCGCGGAGACGGCCCTTTCGGACGACGGCACCGTCACGCTGCCGGCCGACGGGCCGGCCCTCCACATCTGGCGGCTGACCCGGTAGGGCCTGGTCACGGGATCCGTCCGGTCGGCGGGGGCGGGAGGCCGCAGCGGTCCAGGCGCGTGGGCAGCGGGCCCGGCTTCCTGACGAGGCCGGGTATGTGCCTGAGGACCGAGAATCCGGGACTCCGCCGCTACCTCCTCCACAGGGGCCGGGTGGCGAGCACGACGAGCGCCGTGAAGCTCGACGTCAGCGCGCCTCCCTCCCCGACGAACCAGCCGGAGTGTTGCGTGGCGGCGGTCATGGCCCCGGCCACGAAGTAGATCGAGGCGTTGAGGGTGGCGTGCAACACCAGGACCGGCCAGATGCTCCCGGTGCGCAGCCGCAGCCACACCAGCGGATAGGCCAGAGCCACCGCCTCCACCATGAACCACCCCAGCGCGTACGGCGTGGAAACACCCTTCTCGATCCCGCCCGGCACGAAAAGCATCAGCGGGAAGTGGGACGCCCCCCAGGCCAGGCCCACGATGAGGGCCGTGGCGTCGATGCTCCTGGTCGCCGAGAGCCGGACGGCCAGCAGGGAACTCCAGCCGACCTGTTCACCGAACGACAGCGGTATGTACGGCACGATGCCGGCGACCAGCCCGAGCAGGACGCCCAGGGCGGGATGGAGCCCGGTGGTCTCAGCAAGGTTGCCGGGATCGAAGCGCGCGGCGCCGGTCAGCCATGCCACGCCGTACCCCAGCCCGACACCCAGCACGGGTATCGCCCAGGCCAGGCCGATCGTCCGCCAGGGTGCCCGGCGAAAGCCCCAGTCGAAGCCGCGCAGGCCGCGCCTGTCCGCCAGCCAGGCCGCCAGCCCGGCGATGCCCGGCATGAACCCCCCGCTGAAGACGGCGATCTGCGCGGCGACCGGCGCCTGGTCGAGCCGGTTCAGGTCGAGCCCCTGGGACACGGCGAAGGCCAGAGACGGGAGCACCAGTGCGGACAGCACGATCGCGAACACTGTGAGCTGCCGCCGCGTCAGATCGCGTTCCGACAGAGGAGATGGCGTTGTATGCATGGCGGCAGTACATCCGCCCGGCGGTCCCGATCTCCTGGACCTGTGGTCCCGTCATGGTCCCGCCCCCATTGTCCAGGTGACATGGGATATTTCACCATGTGCGAGTGCGTACTTATCGATGGCCGTGGCTGATCCCCGGTGCCTCGTCGACGGCCATCCTGGCCGGTGCCGTCCTGACCGTCGCGGTTCCCGTCCCGGATGTCACCTACCTGGTACTCGACGCCGTGGTCGGCCTGACCTTCCCCCTCGTCGGGGCGCTGATCGTCACGCGCAGACCGCGTAACCTGCTCGGTTGGCTGTTCTGCCTCAGCGGTGCCGGGCTGGCGATGCAGGCGCTGGCGGGCGGCTATGCCGTGTACGGCGAGGCGCACGGGTGGCCCGGGGCCGGTTTCGCGGCCTGGGTGATGAACTGGGTGTTCTTCACCGGGTTCGGGCCGCTCTTCTTGCTGCCGATGTTGCTGCCCGACGGCCGGCTGCCGTCCCGGCGGTGGCGGTGGGTGATCGGGACGCTGGTCCTGATGACCGTCGTGCTCCAGGCCATGCTGATGTTCCGGGACCGGAGCTGGGTCTGGGGCACCGAGGAGCCCAACCCGCTCGGTTTCGTGCCGACGGACGTCGTCGCGGTCTCCTTCGGCGCCGTGATCGTCGCGATGTCCGTCGCCGGCGTGGTCGCGGTGGCCATGCGGGTCCGCTCCGCCCAGGACCGGCGCCGGCTCCTGCCCGTACTGGCCTCGGCCGTCGCCATCGCGCTCGCCTCGATCGTCGACGCGGCGCCGCCGGACGGCCTGCCGCTGCTCGGGGCGTGGCTTCAGGCGGCGACCCTGCCGCTGCTCCCCGCCGCGGCGGCGGTCGCGATCTTCCGCTACCGGCTGTTCGACATCGAGGTGCTGATCCGGCGTACCGTCGTCTACGTCGCGGTCACGTGCCTGCTGCTCGGCGCCTACCTGGCGACGGTCACCACGTTCGACACGCTGCTGCGGCAGGACGGCGGGGTGCTGGAACCTCTCCTGGGCACCGCTGTGGTGGCGGTGGCGTTCGCACCGCTCCGCGACGCGGTACAGCGGGCGGTGGCCCGCCTGCTCTTCGGCAACCGGGGCGATCCCGCGGCGGCGCTGTCCCTGCTCGGCCAGCGGCTGGAGGTGTCGGCCGACCCGACGCGGCTCCTCGACGGCGCCGCGGAGACCGTGGCGCACACGCTCCGGCTTCCCTCGGTCGCCGTGCTCGCCGCCGACGGCACGCCCGTCTCCGTCGTCGGCGGCGTCCCCGAACACGGGGTACGGCTGCCGCTGCTGAGCGGCGGTCAGCGGGAAGGGGAACTGCGCGCCGCCCCGCGCTCGCCGGGTGAGGACCTGTCCAGGTTGGACCTGGCCGTACTCGACGATCTCGCCCGGCACCTGGCGGTGGCTCTCGCCGCGGTACGCCTGGCCCGGGAGGTCCAGTCCTCGCGCGAGCGACTGGTCATCGCGCGCGAGGAGGAGCGCCGCCGTCTCCGCCGCGACCTGCACGACGGCCTCGGCCCCGGCCTGGCCACCATCTGCGTCCGGCTGGATCTGATCCGGGCCATGGCACCGGCCGGCCTGCGCGACCAGCTCCGGGAAGTACGGCAGCTCACCGACGGGCTCGTCGGTGACATCCGCCGGACCGTGCATGATCTGCGGCCCCCGGCGCTGGACGAGCTCGGCCTGGACGGCGCGCTGGAGGACCTCGTCCTGGACATCGCCCCGGATCCCGGCGGCGGTCCGGCGGTCGCTGTCAGAGCTCCGCTGCCGTTCCCGGCCCTCCCGGCGGCGGTGGAGGTGGCCGCGTACCGGATCAGCCAGGAAGCTCTGGCCAATGCGCTCCGGCACGCGGACGCGTCGAACGTGGAGATCACGGTGAGGGCCGAGCCGGAGCGGCTGTTCCTGGAGATCCGCGACGACGGCCGCGGCCTGCCCGACCCCGTCGTAGAGGGAGTGGGATCGGGCAGCATGCGGGAGCGGGCCGCCGAGCTCGGCGGCCTGTTGCGAAGGACGTCCAGCCAGGGAAAGGGCACGATCGTCGAGGCGGTGCTTCCCCTGTGAGCTTCATGCCGACAGGTGAGCCTGTGAGCTCCGAGTCGATCGGTGAACCGATCCGCGTGCTGCTCGTGGACGACCACCCGCTGCTCCGGCACGGCCTGAGGGCGCTGCTGGAGCAGGTCGGCGGGGCCGAGGTGGTGGGCGAGGCGGGGGACGGAGAGGAGGCGATCGCGCTCGTCCTGTCACTGAACCCGGACGTCGTCGTGATGGACCTGGTGATGCCGGGGGTCACGGGGATCGAGGCGACCCGGACGCTGATCGACCGGCGGCCCGATCTCGGCGTGCTCGTGCTGACGATGAGTGAGGACGACGCGTCGGTCTTCGCCGCGTTGCGCGCCGGAGCTCGGGGCTATGTCCTCAAGGGCGCGGACGGCAACGACTTCATCGCCGCCGTCCGGGCCGTCGCCAGGGGAGAGGCGGTGTACGGCCCGGCGGTGGCCCGCCGTATCCGGAGGTTCCTCACCACAGGCCCGGAGAGCGGCCCTTTCCCGGAGCTGACCCAGCGGGAGCGGGAGATCCTCGACCTGCTCGCCTCGGGGAAGAGCAACGCCGAGATCGCCCGGCGGCTCTTCCTCAGCCAGAAGACCGTCAAGAACCACCTCACCTCGATATTCGCGAAGCTGCAGGTGGCCGACCGTACCCAGGCAGTGGTCCGCGCCCGTCGCGCCGGCCTGGGGGAGTGAGGTGAGGCTGCCTGGACTCGATCGTCCAGCGGGAAGGCGTCCACCGGTGAATCTGTAAAAACAATATTCGTTGGTGATAGAGTCCGGGAGCTGAAGAAGGAGATGACCATGACCTCATCGACGATCGGGTCCCGGAGACCCGAGGAACTCGCGGCCGAGACGCTGCGCGCCCTGGCGCTGGACGAAGCCCTTAAATGGCGGATCGCGGCCGACCCCGTGCTGCTCCCCATCGCCCGGCGGGTCGCCGGACGCTACATCGGCGGGGAGACCCCGCAGGAGGCGCTCGGGCGGGTCCGTGAGATCAACGCCAGGGGACAGGCCGCCTCGGTCGAATACGCGGGCGAGAGCTGCCGGGACGCCGCGCGGGCCGTGGCGGAGACGGAGGTGTTCGTCGCCCTCGCCGGGCAGGTCGCCGAACAGGGGCTGAACTGTTCGATCTCGCTCGACCTGTCCCACATCGGCTCGGTGGTCGACGCCGAGCTGGGCCTGGCCAACGCCGTCCGCGTCGCCGAGGCGGCGGCGGGCGCCGGCCAGGAGATGATGATCTCCATGGAGGGGTCGGACCGGACCGACCTCATCCTGTGGACCCACGGGCGGCTGTGCGAGCGGTTCGACCACGTCGGCATCACGGTTCAGGCCCGGCTGCACCGGACCGCCGAGGACCTTCCCCGCCTGCTGGAACGCCCCGGGCGCATCCGCCTGGTGAAGGGGGCCTTCCTCGAACCCGAGTCCGTCGCCTACCCGCGCGGCGGGGCCGACCTCCGGACGGCCTACCTCCGCTACGCGAGGGCCCTGCTCGACAGCGGCCACGCCTGCTCCATCGCCACCCACGACCAGGACATCCTCGACGAGCTCCACAACCACCTGGCCGGTGCGCGGCGGGAGGCGGAGCGCTTCGAGTTCGAGACGCTGCTCGGCCTCGGCCCCGAGCAGCTGCGCTCCGCGCAGTCGCGCGGCTACCCGGTCCGCGAGTACGTCATCTTCGGCACCGAATGGTGGCTCTACGTCTGCAACCGGATCGCCGAGGACCCGTCCCGCCTGTTCCAGGCACTCGCCGACGCCGTACCGGCAGGTGCGTGACACCCCCGAGCGGGCCGCACGCCGGCCGGGGGGCCTGATGCCCGGAGACCGGCACGGGGGCGGGCCGCGACCGCCGGCCCCCTCCCCGGGGCCGCGCGCGGTTCACGCCTCCCTCCCCGGGGTACGTCGGTGCCGCCGGCCACCTCGCGCGGGGGTGGGAAGGGGCGGGCGAAAGGGGAGAGGGATGCGTGGACTCGTGTGGATGAAGGACGAGGGCGCCGAATACGCCGAGGTGGGCCTCGCGTCGGAGCTGACGGCGGTCGGCGTGGCGATCGGGACGGATCCCGTGCCCTACCGGCTGGAGTACATCCTGCGGACCCTCCCCGGATACATGACCGAGCTGCTCTCCGTACGGGTCCACGGCGCGGACTGGCACCGGGCGCTCGACCTGCGCCGCTCCGCCCACGGGACCTGGTCGTGCGAGACCAAGGAGGAGGGGCGCCTCGGCGGGCCGCCGCCCGGCGGGGACATGAACGTCCTGAACGGCGCGCTCGACTGCGACCTCGGGCTATCGCCGCTGACGAACACCATGCCGGTGCTCCGTCACGGCCTCGACAAGTGCGAGGGGCGGATGGACTTCGTCATGGCCTGGGTCCAGGTCCCGCACCTGCACGTGATCCGCCACCCCCAGCGCTACACCCATCTCGCCCCCGGCGCGGTGCGCTACGAGAGCGAGGGCTTCAGTGCCGATCTCACCTTCGACGACGACGGCATCGTCACCGACTACCCGGGCCTGGCGAAGCTGATCGCCTCCTGACGGCCCGCGCCCGCCGCCCGTTCGGCCGTCCCCGCGTACGGCGGAGCCGAGGTGGCCATCGGGGACGGCGGCACCCGGGGTCCGGGGCGTCGCTCCGGACCCCGGGTGAGGGGGCGCGAGGCCCCTCACCCTCTCCGGCCGGCGTCCTCCAGCAGGACGGCGTCCGCCTCGACCTGGACCGCGTCCAGGTCATCGGCGATCTCGGCGCCCGCCACCGCGTCGGGCAGCGCGTCCTCCATCCGGCGCAGCGGCCGGTACCACAGCCCCAGCGCGCCCCAGAGCATCAGCAGCGCACCGCAGACGACCAGCAGCAGCCCGGCGCCGCGCCCCGGCCCCACCCCGACGACGTCACCGACGAGCGTGTCCGCCAGGGCGCCACCCGGGACGAGCAGCGGGCCGAAGACATCGTCGGCCAGCGACGGCGCGGTGAGGAACGCCAGCGGTGTCATCGACACCGCCAGCATCTGGTTGGTGGCCAGCACCCGGCCCTGTAGCTCCAGGCCGACCTTGAGCTGGATGAGCGCCAACCAGTGCGCGTTGAGCACGGTGAGGAACACCCACGACATCAGCCCGCCGAAGGCCGCCAGCGCCAGCGAGGGCCGCAGCCCGACCAGCAGCACCCCGGCCCCGAAACCGATCACGAAGCCGACCATGCCGATCGCGCGACGCTCGGTGCCGCCCCAGAACACCATGACCAGCGAGCCGAGCACCGCGCCCACGCCTTGCATCGCGGTCACCGCGCCCACGCCCGCGACGTCGCCGAACGACAGCACCGCGGGCACGGTCACGGCCAGGGCGAGCATGTTCAGGTAGTTCATCACGACGAAGAACCCGATCATGATCATCAGGGGGCGGCGCCGTACGAGGAAGCGCCAGCCGCCGACGATGGCCTGCCCGAAGGACTCCTCCAGGCGGTAGAACAGCCGGTCGGGGAAGCGGACCAGCAGCAGCGTGCCGAGCCCGGCGAGAAACGTGACGATGTTCACGGCCACCACGCCGTGCAGCCCGACCAGCGCGATGAGCGCGGCGCCGCCCAGCGGGCCGATGAGCATGCCCAGACCGGTGCCGAGGTTCGCCACCGCGTTGGCCTGCATAAGGTACGGCTTGGGCACCAGCTGCGCCACCGCCGCCAGGTAGGCGGGCCGGTGGAAGGCCGTCACCAGCGACAGCAACCCGGCGATTATCCCGACCTGCCAGACCTCCAGCCGCCCCAGCCACAGCAGGATCACCAGGGCCGCGGTGGCCGCGGCGGAGACACCGTCGCACACCAGCATGACCCGCCTGCGGTCGACCCGGTCGGCGACCGCGCCGCCCAGCGGCGCCGCCAGCAGCGACGGCAGCAGCGCGAGCATGCTGACCAGGGCGTAGTCCAGCACCCGGCCGCTCTCCTGGTAGGCCCACACGCCCAGCGCGAAGGAGGTCAGCGCGGCACCGAGCAGCGACACGGTCTGTCCGGCCGCGACGGTGTAGAAGCGGCGCAGGTCCCTGCGGGCGCTCCGGCCCGCGACCTCGACCTCCCCGACCGGCTCGGGCAGGTCGCCGCCGGCCCAGCGGTCCAGGTGCTCGGAGATGTGCCGGGCCAGGGGCTCGGCCTGGTGCTTGATGAAGTAGTGACCGGCCCGGGGGATCGTGGCCAGCCCCACCCGGTCGGCGAACGCCCCCCACTCCCGGTAGCGCTCCTGGTAGAGCTCGGTCGCGCGGTCCCGCTCGCCGATCACGCACAGCAGCGGCGCCGCGAGCCTGCGCTCCTCGCCGGCGGGGGTGTCGAGGTGGCGGCTGAACCACGCCTGCGCCTCCTCGACGTCGTGCCGCAGGCCGCGCAGCATGGTCCCGGTGTCGCCGAAGTCCTCGTCCAGGGCGCCCAGCGTGCGCAGGAAGTCGCGCTGGGTGCGGTCGGAGGCCCAGCGATGGGCGGGGAACCTCCGGTTCCACCAGGCCGACAGCCGTCCGGGCAGCCGGGCGTCGGGGAAACTGCCGCCGACGAAGACGCCGGTGACCGGAGTCCCGGACGCCTCCAGCCGCAGCGCCAGCTCGGTCGCGGCGGCCGAGCCGACGCAGTGGCCGTACAGCACGATCGGGCCGGAGATCCCGGCCAGCTCAGCCACGATCCGGTCGACCAGCTCCGGCATCGGCAGCATGGCCTCGTCGGGCCGCGCCGGGTCGTGCCCGGGCAGCTCGACGGCGAGCACCGCCGTGGTGGGGCAGGAGCGGGTCAGCGCGGTGGCGAGCGGTTGGTAGGCGGCGGCCGAGCCGCCGCCGTAGGGCAGGCAGATGACGGTACGGCTCGCCGTGCGCGGACCGGCCAGCCGGTGCAGCAGCCCGGCCGGGGCCTCGGCGCCGCCGTCGAGATGGGCGGCCAGCTCGCGGACCGTGGGCCGGGTGAACAGGTCGATCACCCGCAGCGACGGGTCGATCTCCCGGACCGCCCGGACCGCGCGGAAGGAGTCGCCGCCCAGTGCGAAGAAGTCGTCGTCGACGCCGACCTCCACGTCCAGGATGTCCGCCCACACCGCGGCGATGCGCACCTCGGTCGGCGTGCTCGGCGCGACCCGCTCCGCGGCGGGCGCCGCCTCGGGGATCGGCAGGCGGGCCCGGTCGACCTTGCCCAGCGGGGTGAGCGGCAGCTCGTCGAGGACGACGATCGCGGGCGGGACCATGTAGTCGGGCAGCCGCTCGCGCAGCCCCGCCCGGATTACGGCGAGGTCCACCGAGGCGGGTGCGACCCAGGCGGCCAGCCGCCGGGAGCGTCCCTCTCCGACCGGCAGCACCGCGGCCTCCCGGACCCCGGGCTGCTCCTGCAGCGCGGCCTTCACCTCGCCCAGCTCCACCCGGAAGCCCCTGATCTTGACCTGGTCGTCGACCCGGCCGAGGAACTCCACCAGCCCGGCGGAGTTGAGCCGGACCCGGTCGCCGGTGCGGTAGCAGCGGTCGATCCCGGCCACCGGGTCGGGGACGAACCGCTCGGCGGTCAGGTCGGGGCGGTTCAGGTAGCCGCGGGCCAGGCTGGGACCGGCAACCCACAGCTCACCCGGCACCCCGGCGGGCAGTGGACGGCTCGCGGCGTCGACGACGTAGCAGTCGACGCCGGCCAGCGGGCGGCCCAGCGGGACAGACCCCGACCTCGACGGCGGGTCGGGCACCCGGCCGCCGAGCACCGAGACCATGGTCTCCGTCGGCCCGCAGTGGATCTGCACCTCCAGGTCGGGGCCGGCCGCCCGGACGCGCTCGGCCAGCTCCCACGACGTCGCCTCGCCGGCGAGGATCAGCAGCCGGCGCGGCAGCATCCGGGCCAGGTCGCCGTGGGCGGCCAGCAGCTCCAGATGGCTGGGCACCATCTTGATCACGTCGACGGGATGCGCCGCGAGGTAGGCGGCGTACGCCTCCGGGTCGGTGGCGGCGTCCTGGTCCACCAGATGGACGGCGGCGCCCCGGACGAGCGCGCCGTACAGGCAGGTCAGCACCAGGTCGGAGGCGATCGTGGAGACCACGCCGTAGGAGGAGTGGACGTCGGGCACCAGCTCGGCCAGGCCGTGCAGGTAGTGCAGCGCCGACCGGTGCTCGATCGCGGCACCCTTGGGCCGCCCGGTGGAGCCGGAGGTGAAGATCACATGCGCGAGGTGGCCGGGGGTGACGTCGACCTCCACGGGATCGTCGGGCCCGGCGGCCAGCAGGTCGGGCAGGACCAGCGTGCCGGGGACCCGGCCGGCGTGCTCGCGGTCGGCCAGTACGACGCGCGCGCCAGCCGTCTCCATCATGTAGGCGAGGCGGTCGTCGGGGTAGGCGGGCTCCATCGGCATGTACGCCCCACCCGCCCGCAGCACGCCGAGGAGCGCGGGGACCAGCACGGATCGGCGATCGACCAGCACTCCGACCGGCTCGTCCGGCCGCACCCCGGCCGCGGTCAGGTGACGTGCCAGGCGGTTGGCCAGCCGGTCCACCTCGCCGTAGGTGAGCGATCCGGAGGCGTCCACCACGGCGGTCGCCTCCGGCGTGCGCCGCGCCCGGTCGCCGATCACCGCGTGCAGCGGCCGGGTCAGGTCCATCCGTGTCCGCGCGCCCGCGACGGCGGGCCCGGACACCGGCTCCAGCGGCACGGCCGCCGCGGGAGCGTCCAGGTCGGCGAGCATGCCCTCCAGCAGGTTCAGGTACCAGCCGGCCATACGCCGCGCGGTCGGCCCGTCGAACAGGTCGGTACGGTAGGTCAGCTCACCGTCGTACTCCTCGCCCTCGTTGACGAAGGCGAGGTTGAGGTCGTATTTGGTGGTGCGCGGCGGAGGCGGCGCCTGCTCCGCGGTGAGGCCGGGGAAGTCCAGCGCCTGGGGGCGGTCGTCCAGGACGTTGAGCAGCGCCTGGAAGATCGGAGTGGTGGCGAGGCTGCGCTCGGGGTGCAGGTGCTCCACGATCCGCTCGAAGGGCACGTCGCGGTGGGTGAGGGCGTCCAGCACGGCGTCCTTGGTCCGGACCAGCAGCTCGCGGCCGGTCGGCTCGCCGGACCTGTCGCCGCGCAGGACGAGCGTGTTGACGAAGCAGCCGAGCATGTGCGCGGTGTCGGGATGGAGCCGTCCCGCCTCGGGCACGCCGACCGGCACGTCGTCGGTGCCGGAGATCCGGCCCAGCAGCTCCTGCCAGGCGGCCAGCAGCACCATGAACGGGGTGCAGCCGGTCTCGGCGGCGACCCCGCGGACCCGGGCGGTCAGCGCGGGCGCCAGCCGTAACGGGACGGCGGCGCCCGACCAGTCGGCGATCGACGGCCGGGCCCGGTCCACGGGCAGGTCCAGGACCGGTTCGAGCCCGGCCAGCCGTCCGGTCCACCAGGCGAGGTCGCCCTCCGGCCGCCCGGCCAGCCACGCCGCGTAGTCGGCGTACTGCACCTTCGGCGGTGCGGGCGGCTCGGCCATGCCAAGCCGTGCCGCATACAGGGCGGCCAGCTCGGCCAGCGCCAGGTTCCGCGACCAGGCGTCGAAGGCGATGTGATGCACGGTCAGCGCCAGGACGTGCTCGTCGGCGCCGGTGAGGCGGAGCAGCAGGGCGCGGGCGGGAGGCTCGGAGTCCAGCGCGAACGGGCGAGCGAGCTCCCCCTGCAGCCGCGCCTCCAACAGATCGTGGTCGTCGAGGTCCTCGACCGTGATCGGGACCCGGTCGGCGTCGACCGGGGTGGCGCCCTCGTCGGTGACCAGGCTGCGCAACACCTCGTGCCGGTCCGCGAGGTCGCGTACGGCGCCCAGCAGCGCGGCGGTGTCCAGCGGGCCGCGCAGCCGTACGGCGGCGGGCACGTTGTAGGCGGCCCGGTCGTCGAGTTGGGCGAGGAACCACAGCCGTGCCTGGGCGGGCGACAGCGGAGCGGGACCGCCGGTCGCCTCCCTGGCGGGGATCGCCGGGGCGGTCCGGGCGGCGGTGCGGCGCGCGGCCGACAGCCGGGCCGCGAGGGCGCTCCGGCGCTCGTCGCTGATGGTCATGAGCCCTCCTTCGCCGGTCCCGTGACCAAAGTGCCGTGTCTGCCGATGGTCTCGACAAGCTCGGTCATGAATCCGCCTCCAGGTCGGCCAGCAGCAGGACCTCAAGCCGTGCGGCGTAGTCGGCCAGCCTCCGCCGTTCGAACAGCAGGCGCACGGGCACCCGCAGGTCCAGGGCGGCGCTCAGCCGGGCCGTCACGAGGGCGACGGCCACGGAGTGACCGCCGAGTGCGAAGAAGTCGTCGTGCGCGCCGAGGTCGGAGCGGCCCAGCACGGCGGCCCACACCTCGGCGACCAGCAGCTCGGCCTCGGTGCTCGGCGACACCCGCGAGGCTTCACCGCCGGGTTCGGGCAGAGCGGTGCGGTCCACCTTGCCGGAGGCCGTGACGGGCAGAGCATCCAGGAGCACCCAGCGGCGGGGAACCATGTAGTCGGGGAGCCGGGAGCTCAGACGCCGCTCCAGCTCATCGGTGCCGGTCCCCGGCGGCGCGACGAGGTAGCCGACCAGGTGGTCGCCTCCGTACACGGTCACGACCGCGTCGGCGACGTTCTCGCGGAGCACGGTCTCGATCTCGCCCAGCTCGATCCGGTGGCCGCGGACCTTCACCTGCTGATCCCGGCGGCCGAGGAAGTCGAGCGTGCCGTCGGGCCGCCAGCGGGCCAGGTCGCCGGTACGGTAGCGGCGCCCGCCCAGCGGGTCCTCGGTGAAGGCCGCGGCGGTCAGCTCCGGCCGGCCCCGGTAACCCCTGGCCACGCCGGCGCCGCCGATCCACAGCTCGCCGGGCCTTCCGGCGGGCAGCACGCGGCCTGCCCGGTCGAGCACGTAGGCCCGCTCCCCGGCCAGTGGCGTGCCGATCGGCACCTGGTCGCCGACCGGGGCCGTGACCCGGAGCATGGTGGAGTAGATCGTGGTCTCGGTGGGGCCGTAGGCGTTCCACAGTTCGGCGACCCGCTCCAGCAGGTCACCGGCGAGGGCGGGGTCGAGCACCTCGCCGATGCTGACCACGCGCACGTCCCCGCCGCGCCAGCCGGAGGCGACCAGCATGCGCAGCGTCGTCGGGGTCGCGGTCATCAGCGTGACCCCCGCCTCCTCGATCCGCCGCGCGGCGGCCCGCCCGTCAAGCGCGTCGTCACGGCCCAGCAGCTCCAGCCGCAGGCCGTGGCAGAGGCTCACCCACAGGTCGAAGCCGAACACGTCGAACGAGAACGGTGTCAGGCCGAGCATCACGTCGTCGGGCCTGATCCCCGGGGCGATCGTCATCGAGGCGACGAACGCGGCGAGGTTGGCGTGGGTGACCTCGACGCCCTTGGGCCTGCCGGTGGAGCCGGAGGTGTAGAGGACGTAGGCGAGGTCGCGGGGTTCCACCCGTGAGGGATCAGCGGGATTCGCCCCGTCCTGTACGGCTTCCGCCGAGGGCAGTCCGGCCAGATCGACGACGGTGTCGCCGAGCTTCCCGGCCACCGCCAGCCCCTCGCCCGCCGCGATGATCATCTTGATGCCGGAGTCGTCGACCTGGTGGCGGAGCCGCCGGAGCGGGTGGCCGGGGTCGAGCGGAACGTAGGCGGCACCGGCGAGCAGCACGCCCAGCAGCGCCGCGGGGAGGTACCGGTCGCGGGGCAGGCATACGCCCACGCAGGCGCCCGCTGCCGTCGGGCCGAGCGCCGCGGCCACCCGTCGCGACCAGCCGGCCAGCTCGCCATAGGTGAGGACGCCGCCGGCGTCGACGACCGCCGGGGCGTGCGGGCGCCGTACCGCCTGCTCCAGCACCGCCTCCACCACGGTCCGCGGCACGTCGGCGGGCAGCGGCACGCCGGTCCCTGCGGCCAGCAGCGCCGCCCGCTCCTCGGCGCCGACCACCTCGAACGCCGACAGCGACCGGTCGGGGTGGGCCAGCGCGTCCACCAGCAGGCGGACCAGCCGGTCGGTGAGGATCTCGGCCCCGGCCCGGTCCAGATGCTCCACGTCGTACTCGACCTGGAGCTCGGGCCCGGCCGCCGTGGCGTTGACGTAAACGATCAGCGGCGCCTGGGCGCTGCCCGCGTCCAGCTCGCCGATCAGGTCCACGCCCACGCCCTCGCGCTCCAGGGAGAGGGGGACCTCCGTCGGCTGGATGGAGAGCGTGACAGGTGTCAGCACCGCGCCGGGCGGGCGCTCGACGCCGCCGGCCTCGGCCCGCTCCCACGCGGACAGCGCGCGGTGGTCCATCGCGCGGGCGGTCACGGCTCCCGCGTGCCGTACGGCCGCGCGCAGCGACAGCCCGTCCTCCAGGCGCAGCCGCACCGGCAGCACGTCGACCAGCACGCCGACCACGGCCTCCAGGCCGGGCTCGGCGCGATCGGCCACGGCGGCGCCGAGGATGACATCCCGCCGGTCGGTCAGCCCGGCGACCAGCATGCCGAGCACGGTCAGGTAGACGGCGAACGGGGTGGCGCCGCAGTCGGCCGCGAGTTCGCCGACCCGCGCGACCGTCGCCGGGTCGATCGGGCGAACCAGGCGCTCGCCGCGCAGGCGGCTGGGGTGGTCGTCCGGGCGGGGCAGCAGCTCGTACGGCGGGACCGCCCCGGCGAGCTCCTCGGCCCAGAAGGCCCGCAACGCCTCGGCGTCTCGGGCGGTCGCCTGCTCGCGCAGCGCGACATCGCCGAGCTGGAGCGGCGGCTCCGGGACGTCGCCGGAGCGGGTGAGCCCGTCGAGGAGCTCCCGCATGACGATCCCCAGCGACCAGCCGTCGAACGCGGTGTGATCGGTGAGGAGCACCAGCTCCGCGCTGTCCGGTCCCGACCACAGCAGGGTGGCCCGCAGCAGCGGCGACACCCGGGTGATGTCGAAGTCATGGGCGACCGCGGCCCGCCGCAGCGCGTCGGCCTCCTCCGCCGAAGCCGGGCGGTGCTCGTCCAGCGGCACCGCCACCGGCGGCCCGATCTCGACGGTCGCGTTGTCCACGACGACGGCGCGCAGCGCCTCGTGGCGGCGCACGATCGCGTCCAACGCGGCCCGCAGCGGCTCCGCCGAGGTGAGGCCGCGCAGCCCGAGCCGGAAGGCGATGGCGGTGGCGCCGGGGTTGTGGCTGACCTCGCGCAGCAGGAGCATGCCACGCTGGTCCTCGGTCAGCGGGTAGCCGATCCGCCCGGTATGGCGGACCAGCGGCGTCACGGCGGCCGGGGCGGCCTCGGCGACGTACGCCGCCAGCTCCGCGACCGTGGGCCGCGCCAGGAACGCCGTCAGCGGGACGTGGACCCCGAGCGCGTGCTCGACCCTGGCGCAGATCTTGGCGGCGGCCAGGGAGTGCCCGCCCAGGTCGAGGAAGTGGTCGTGGACGCCGACCCGCTCGGCGACGAGCACCTCGGCGGTGATGGCGGCGAGCCGCCGCTCGGTCTCGTCGCGGGGGGCGACGTACTCGTTCCCGGCTGCGTCCACGGTGGCGGAGGAGGCCGGGGTGGCGGAGTCCCGGGCGGAGGAGAACGTCACCGCGGGAAGCCGGGAGCGGTCGGCCTTCCCCGTGGGGCCCACGGGGATGGCGTCGAGGAACACGATCCTGGAGGGGATCATGTAGTCGGGCAGCCAGTCGCGCAACCAGAGCCGCAACCGCCCGTCGTCGAGGCCGGGACCGGCCGGTTCGACGTAGGCGACCAGCCGCCGGGTGCCCTCCTCGTCGATGGGGGCGAGCACGACGGCGTGGTTCACCAGCGGGTGGCGTACCAGCCTGCCCTGCACCTCGCCCAGCTCGACGCGGAAGCCCGCGACCTTCACCTGGTCGTCGATCCGCCCCTCGTAGAAGTGGACTCCGCCCTCTCTGCGGACCAGGTCGCCGGTGCGGTAGTGGCGCACGCCTCCGGCGTCGGTCACGAACCGCTCGGCGGTCAGCTCGGGCCGGTTCAGGTAACCCCGGCCGACCAGCGGACCGGCCACCCACAGCTCGCCGAGCTCGCCGTCGCCGAGCGCCTCGCCGCCGGCGCCGCGCACCGACAGCTCCGACCAGGCGTACGGCGTGCCGATCGGCGGCTCGCCCGTATGGTCCCTGGAGATCTCGTGAGCGCAGCAGTGCACGGTGCACTCGGTCGGCCCGTACAGGTTCACCATGCGCCGCACGCCGGGGTTGGCGAAGACGCGGTCGGCCAGCGCCCGGCTCACCGGCTCGCCGCTGGAGAGCACCGTGCGCACACCCGGGGGCAGCGGCTCCCGCAGCAGCGCGGTCAGCGCCGAGGCCGCCGCGCTGATCATCGTGACCTCGTCCCTGGCGGGCAGGGTGTGCAGTGCGAGGGGGTTCTCCGCCATGATCACCGTGCCGCCCAGCAGCAGGGGGAGGTAGAGCTGGGGGACGGACGGATCGAAGCAGACCGAGGTCGAGGCGAGGAACCCGGCCAGTTCCCCGGCGGTGAAGTGGTCGGCGTCCCAGCGCAGCAGCGTCATCACGTTGCGGTGTTCGATCACGACGCCCTTGGGGCGGCCGGTCGAGCCGGAGGTGTACATGACGTAGGCCAGGTCGGCCGGGTCGCTCGGCAGGTCCGGATCATCCTGCGAACGGTCACCGACCGTGTCCACCAGGATGAGGTCGCGCCCCGGCAGCCGCTCCGCCGGCGCCGCGGAGGTCACCACGTGTGACACTCCGGCGTCCTCGACGATGAACTCCAGGCGGTCGGCCGGATAGGCCGGGTCCAGCGGCACGTAGGCGGCGCCGGTCTTCCAGACGCCCAGCAGCGCCGCGATCAGCGTCTCGTCGCGGTTCAGGCACACGCCGACGGTCGAGCCTCGCCGTACTCCCCGGGAGACGAGTTCGTGTGCTATCCGGTTGGCCTGAGCGTTGAGGTCGGTGTAGGTCGTGCGGGTCGTCCCCGCGATGATCGCCGTGCGCTGCGGGGTCCGTCGCGCCTGCTGCTCGAAGGCCTTGTGGACAGGTTCGAGCAGGGCAAGTTTGCCAGCCACCTCTGGTCTCCTCTTGGCGTACGGAAAAGGGGGCATAGGCCGTACGACGGCAAGGGTGACAAAGGGTGTTCTGGCAAGGTAGGGCAAAGATCTTTTTGTTACCCGAACGGTATTGGTTAGGACAAATTACCCCCGAGTGGGCTTTCGATTACCCTGTGTGACATGGCGTCCCATAGTTCGCGCAGGCGGACAGCGCCGCGATGGGACACGTCGGTCACCTGCGCGTGGTCGCCGAGCGGGCCGGCGGCCCCGGGGGGTTCGCCGGCCGCCGTCGCGGCCGGCGAACCGTGTCCTACCTCAGGTACGGCCCCGCCGTACCGATCTTCCCGGGGGCCGGGTTGCCGGGCAGTGACAGGACGTAGGCCCGCAGGTTGCCTTTGCCGCCGCCGGCGATCGTGAGCGTCCCGCCGGTCACGGCCTTGCTGTCACCGGTGACCGCGTCGACGTAGGTGCCGTTCGGGATGCCGGTGAAGGTGGCGCCCCCGGAGACCGAGACCAGCACGAAGCTGTCCACCGCCCCCTGGGTGAAGCGGCGCTTGTAGGCCATCTGGCCCGTGACGCCCTCGGTCGAGTACTGCCCCTTCTGCAGTGCCGGGATGGCCCGGCGGATCTGGTTGAGCCGCTGCACGTGCTTGACCAGCGGCTTGTCCAGCGTCTGCGCCACCGCGCCGGTGGCCGAGGAGACGACGCCGAAGCCGGAGGCGGTGACGCTGCCCGCGAGGTGGTCGCCGTAGTAGGCGCGGCCGGTGGTCGCCAGCGGGCAGGTGGGCCCGCAGTCGATCCTCTGACCCTTCTGGAACTCGATCTCCGAGCCGTAGTAGAGCGTCGGGATGCCGCGGAAGGTCCACATCAGCGACATGTTCTCCGCCCACGCGTCGGTCCCGCCGGTGTAGCGCTCGTTGGACTTGTTGGGGCCGTAGTCGTGGGAGTCGACGTAGACGGTGTTGTAGGTGGCGTCGTTGTAGCTGTCGTCGGAGTCCTTGCCGTTGTTGAAGGCGTTGGGCGCGTCGCCGAAGTTCATGTGCATGCGCATGTCGATGACGTTCATGCCGGAGAACTTCGAGTGGTCGGGCGCGTGGTAGGCGTTGCCGCGCAGGAAGGCGTTGTCGGTGGTGGGCTGGTTGCCGGTGCCCATCAGGTTCTCGTAGTCGAACTGCTCGACGACCGCCCTGGCGTCGTCGGGGTTGAACTCCCTGCGCTCCTTCCAGGTGTAGAACTGCGCGGAGTGGTTGACCGAGCCGCGGTTCCACTTGTCGTTGACGAACGCCCCGACCTCGCCGAAGACGTAGAAGTCCTTGCCCTTGTCCCCGTGCGTGGCCACGGCGTGCTGCTGCAGGGCCGGCAGGAAGCGGCGGTTCCACACCAGCCGCGAGACGTGCACGGCGGTGTCGACGCGGAAGCCGTCGACGCCCATGTCGATGTACTTGTTGTAGGCGTCGATCAGGTAGTCCTGCACCGCCTTGTTCTCGGTGTTGAGGTCGGCCAGGTCGTCGTGGAGCCAGCAGCTCTTGGAGTCCGAGCCCTCCCAGTTGCCGATCCAGCACTGGTGATAGGACTCCGCGGGGAACATGCCCGAGGTAGGGCTGGGCCACTGGCAGTTGTGGATGGTGAAGCCCTCGGGGCTCTTCCACTGGGTGGGCGTGCCGTAGTCCCTGCAGGTGTTGCCCGCCGGGGCCGCGGTGGACCACAGGTCGCCGTTGTACGGCCTGCCCTTGGCCATCTCGTTCTGCCTGGCCGTCAGCTCCGGGTCGTCGCCCTGGTGCTCCTCCAGCGGGTCGTACTCCTTGCCCGGGACCTTCTCGCTGTAGAGCCACTTCCACTGCTCGTCACGCGCGCCCCACACCGGGGGGACGTACAACCCCTTGGCTCCCCAGCGGGAGCTGTGGTTGTAGACCACGTCCTGGAAGATCTTGATGCCCTTGGCGTGCGCCTTGTCGATCAGGTCCTGGTAGGTCGCGCCGGGGGTCTCCAGCCGCGTGTCGACACGGTGGAAGTCCCAGCCGTGGTAGCCGTGGAAGTCGTAGTCGGAGCGGTTGAGCACGACCGGGGTGATCCACAGAGCGGAGAAGCCGAGGCCCTTGATGTAGTCGAGCTTGTCGATCAGGCCCTTGAAGTCGCCGCGGAACATCGGGTCGTTGTTCCTGGCGTTGCCGGAGACGGTGTGCTGGCCGCCGCCGCGGTTGTTGGAGGTGTCGCCGTCGTTGAAGCGGGCGGTCATCACGAAGTAGATGGAGTCCTCGCGCGGGTCGCCGCCCAGTGGCGAGCCCTTGGCCGGTCCTGGCGGGGCGTCGCCGGTCTTCGCCGCCGCCTCGGGGCTCGCCCCGGACCGGTTGCCCGCCGCGTCGCGGGCCCTGACCGTGTAGGCGTAGGTGGTCTGCTCCTCCAGGCGGGCGTCGGTGTAGACGGTGTTGGTGCCCGTTGTGAGCGTCACCGGGGCCTCGGAGCCCTTCCTGCGGGTGATCTCGTAGCCGGTCACCGCGATGTCGTCGCCGGCCTCGTTCCAGCTCAGCTTGACGGTGGTGCCCTCCGCCGTGGCGGTCAGCCCGGTGGGGACGGAGGGGGCGGTGGTGTCCGGGGGTTCGGGGGTGCACGGCTCGGTGGCGTTCGCGCGCACCGCCCCGTCCTTGACGGTGGTCAGTCCGGTGCCGATGGCGTAGTCGGCGCCGTTGTTGTTGTCCCAGGTGCCGGAGCCGTTGTTGAAGGCGGCCTTGAGGCCGGTGGCGGTGCCGAGGTCGACGGTCTTCCTGGCCCAGTCGGCGCAGGCGGTCTCGTCCATGGCGACGCCGGGGACGGGGGTCCAGGTCCCGCCGGTGGGCTGGTAGTGGATGTTGGCGGCGCTCCAGCCCCTGGTCTTCTTGTGGAAGTAGACGACGGCCTGCTTGCCGGGCGGCTCGGTCGGTCCACCGCCGGGGCAGGGGTCGCCGGCGGTGACCTGGCCGCCGGAGACCTTCACGGCCCCGGCGCCGATGGTGTAGTCGCGGCCGCCGTTGTTGTCCCAGGTGCCGGAGCCGTTGTTGAAGGCGGCCTTGAGCCCGGTGGCGGTGCCGAGGTCGACGGTCTTCTTCTTCCAGCCCGCGCAGGCGGTCTCGTCCATGGCGACGCCGGGGACGGGGGTCCAGCTTCCGCCGGTGGGCTGGTAGTGGATGTTGGCGCCGGTCCAGGCGGTGGCGTAGTAGACGGTCACGCTGTTGGCCGCCAGCGCCGCCGAGAGCGGGACGGCGACGCCGGCCAGGCCGAGGACCGCGACGGTGAGCAGCCGGAGAGCGCGTCGGGGGGATGAGCGCATGGGGTCTCCTCCGTGTGAGGCTGTGGGGCGGTCCCGGGCTCACCGGAGCCCGGGACCGCGAGGGGGTGGCCCCGGGCTCACCGGAGCCCGGGACGGCCGGCCGGGCCGCGGCCCGGCCGCGATGCTCAGCGCCAGGTGTCGTCGCGCGTCACGGCGCCGCCGGACGGGGTGGTGAAGGAGCGGTTGGGGTCGCTCTCCCACGTCACCGAGCCGTCGGGGTTCTTCTTGACGTACTTGTAGGAGACCGCCGTGCCGGCCGGCAGGCTCACCGTGGCCTTCCAGACGGGGTAGCCGGCCGGCGACAGCGCCACGGCCTTGGCGGGGTCCCAGCCGCCCAGCTCCTCGACGTCGCCGACGACGAAGACGTTCTGGCCGTAGGAGGTCGTCACGTTCGCGTTGAAGGAGGCGGCGACCTCGCCCGGGTTCACCGTCGGGGTCGGGCTGGGGCCGGGACCGTCGCCGCAGGGGCTGGTGGCGCCCGCGGTCACGACGCCGCCCTTGACCGTGCTGACGCCCCTGCCGATGGTGTAGTCGCGGTCGCCGTTGTTGTCCCAGGTGCCGGAGCCGTTGTTGAAGGCGGCCTTGAGCCCGGTGGCGGTGCCGAGGTCGACGGTCTTCTTCTTCCAGCCGGCGCAGGCGGTCTCGTCCATGGCGACGCCGGGGACGGGGGTCCAGGTCCCGCCGGTGGGCTGGTAGTGGATGTTGGCGGCGGTCCAGGTGGTGGCGTAGTAGACGGTGGCGTCACCGGCCGGCGGGTCGGTGGGCCTGACGCCACCGGTGTGGATGGCGACCGCGCCCTTGGCGGGGACGGTCACCGAGGCGGTGCCGTTCGAGCCGACCGTCACCGAGCCGCCGCCCAGGTCGTCGGCGTAGGTCCCGGCGGGCAGGCCGGTGCTGAAGGTCCGGGTGACGGAGCCGCCCTCGTTGTTGATCGCGACCCAGCCCTTGCCGCCGCGGCTGAAGGCGATCACGTTGTTGCCGTTGTCGTACCAGTTGCCGACCGGGGTGCCCGCGACGGCCCGGTTGAAGCCGACCATCCCGCTCATCTGGCGGTGGAAGCAGGTCCACTGCCCGTTGCCGCAGTCGGCGTCGGTGACGAAGCCGCCGTTGGCCGACGGGGGGCCGCCCTCCCCGTTGTTCCAGGTGAAGCCGGAGTAGACGCGCGGCGTGCCGTACGGCCACGCCAGCATGAAGACGTTGGCCAGCTTGTAGGCGTCGCCGTACTTGTAGTTGAGGGTGGAGCCGTTGCGCTCGGTGTCGTGGTTGTCGACGAAAACCACGGCCTTGTCGCTGGGCACCGACAGGCCCCAGCTCTGGCCGAAGCTCTGCAGCCACTTGATCTGGCCGGTGAACTGCTCCTTCATCTTGCGGCCGTACACGAACTCGTGGACGTCGCCGATCCCGGTGTAGTGGCCCGGCTTGACCGCCTCGTTCGGGCCCTCGATGACCTCCTGGTGGATGTACGGCGAGCCCCTCAGCTTGGACTTGATCGCCGCCAGGTCGCCGGGGGCGATGTGCTTGGCGGCGTCGATGCGGAAGCCGTCCACGCCGAGGTCGGTCAGCTTGTTGAGGTAGCCGGCGATCTGGTTGCGGACGTACTCGGAGCCGGTGTTGAGGTCGGACAGGCCGACCAGCTCGCAGTTCTGCACCCGCCAGCCGTCGTTGACGTAGTCGCCGTCGTTGATCGAGCAGGTGGGGGAGTGGAAGTCCCAGGAGGAGTAGAGCCCGGGGTAGGAGTACTTGCCGAAGTCGTAGCCGCCGTAGCTCCTGCTGCCCTGGCCGGTCATGTGGTTGACGACCGCGTCGGCGTGGACCTTGACGCCCGCGTCGTGGCAGGCCCTGACCATGTTCCTGAACGCGTTCTCGTCGCCGAACTTGCTGTTCAGGGTGTAGCGGGCGGGCTGGTAGATGTCCCACCAGACCGAGCCGCCCTTGCTCATCGAGTCGCTGGGCGGGGAGACCTGGACCGCGCCGTACCCGGCGGGGCCGAGCACGTCGGTGCACTCGCGCGCGACCGAGTTCCAGTTCCAGTTCCACAGCTTGACGATCGGGCCGGGCGTGGGCGGTGCCGCCTGGGCGGGGGCGCTGAGCACCGCGGGCACCACCACGACGGCGCTTGCCAGGGCGCTCAACGCTGTGGTGACAATGACTTTGTAGGATCTCATGCGGGGGGCCTCCAGGGTTGTGGACGGGTTCCCTTGATCGGGCCGGGTGCTGCAACACCCGGCCCGAGCTCTTTTCCGGTCAGGAACGCACGAAGACGGCCACCGTGCGGGCCGGGACCGTCAGCGTGCCGGTGATGGGATCGAAGGCCGACTGCTTCACGACGGCGTCGTCGCCGGCCGTCTGGACGGGGTGGAGCGTCACCTGGGCGTCCTTCAGCGCGGTCACGGTCTGCGGCTGCGTTTCGGGGGTCGCGTTGAAGACGACGGTGATCGACTTCCAGCGCGGGTCGATGCCTGAGGCGTCCAGGTGCATGGTGACGACGCCCGGGGTCTCCGCGGCGCCGCTGGTGGGGAAGGTCAGCCGCTTCTGCACCTCGGCCAGGGAGCCGAGCGCGAAGGCGGGCGAGGAGGAACGGATCCTCAGCAGCTCGCCGTACCTGGCCCGCGCGGAGCCGATCGACGCGCAGTCGGGCCTGAGCGCCGGGTCGGCGAGCAGCGGCCTGGCGTAGGCCCACTTGTCCTCGTTGTCGGCCCTGGGCGGCAGGCCCGCGCCGAAGCCGTTGCCCTGCGAGCAGTCCCACAGCAGCCGGTTGAACCAGTCACCGGAGTCGAAGGAGTTGCGGTCGAGCGACTTCGAGCGCAGCCGCTCGCTGCCCGCGTGGACGAAGGAGGTGCCCTGCGCCAGCACGGCCGTGGCCAGGGAGAGCGACTGCATCCGCACCCGGTCGGCCATCGTGGTCGCCTGCGGCAGCTTGTAGGCCAGGGCGTCGAACAGCGTCTCGTTGTCGTGGGCGTCCACGTAGGTCACGACCTCGCCCGGCGAGGCGGTGTAGCCGGCCGGGGAGCCGTTGTAGTCGACCTCCGAGCCCTTGACCTGCCTGCCGCCGGAGGCGGTGAAGGTGTAGTCGCGCAGGTTGCCGGTGAGCCCCACCTTGATCAGGTCCTGGTAGCCCAGGAGGCGGGCCCGCTGCTGCTCGGCCGTGCCGTTGGCCGGCGATCCGTTGGGCGCTCCGGCCAGGCCCGAGCCGAAGCCCTGGACCCGGGGGTCGGCGTCGAAGGGGCTGCCGCCGCGCACCGCGTCACGCAGGCGGTCGCTGAAGGTGCCGATCCCGCTGCCGGCCATGTTGAGCTGGGTGGCCTGTTCGAAGCGGGCGTCTCCGGCCACCTCGCCGAAGTTCCAGCCCTCGCCGTACAGGATGATCGACTTGCCGTCCACGCCGTCCTTGGCGAGGGTCAGCCCGTCCAGGGCCTTGCGGACCGCGAGCATGTTCGCCTTCGGGTGGTGGCCCATCAGGTCGAACCGGAAGCCGTCCACCTTGTAGTCGCGGGCCCAGGTGACGACGGAGTCGACGACGAGCTTGCCCATCATCGCGTGCTCCGGCGCGGTGTTGGCGCAGCAGGTGGAGGTGGCCACGGCACCGTCGTCGAGCAGCCGGTGGTAGTAGCCGGGCACGATGCGGTCGAGCACCGAGGTGGGGTCCTGGCCGGCGGCGTGGGTGTGGTTGTAGACCACGTCCATGACCACCCGGAGCCCGGCTCCGTTCAGCCCCGCCACCATGCCCCGGAACTCCTTGATCCGGCCGGAGCCGTCCGGGTCGGACGCGTAGGAGCCCTCGGGCACGGTGTAGTGCCGCGGGTCGTATCCCCAGTTGAAGGCGTCCTTGGCCGCGACCTTCGCGACGCAGGCCTGCTGCTGGTCGGAGTCGGCGGGCATCGAGGCCAGGTCGCAGTCCGGCTCGGCGCGGTCGGCCTTCCTCTCCGGGACGGTCGCGATGTCGAAGACCGGCAGCAGGTGCACGTGGGTCAGGCCGTCCTCGGCGAGCTTGCGCAGCTCCTTCATCCCGGCGCCGTCCCCGGCGAACGCCGCGTAGGTGCCCCGCCGGTCCGCCGGGACCGAGGCGTCGGAGGCGGAGAAGTCACGCACGTGCAGCTCGTAGACCGACGCCCTGTCCTGGGTCACGGCCTGGGGCTTGGCCAGAGAGGACCAGCCGCCGGGCGCGAGGGACCGGTCGGACAGGTCCACCACCTGGCTGCGGACCGAGTCGGCGGCCAGCGACAGGCTGTAGGGGTCGGTCACCTCGTTGGTGACGACCTTGCCCGCCGCGGGCGAGTAGACCGTGACCAGGAAGGTGTAGTAGCGCCCCTTCCAGGAGGACAGGCCCCGCACCGACCAGACGCCGGTCTCGTCGTCGCGCCGCATCTCGTGGACGGTACGGCCGCCGCCCGCGGCGTCGCGGTGGAGCGCCAGCTCGACCTTCCGCGCGGTCGGCGCCCAGACCGACAACCTGGGGGTCCCGCGCCAGACCGGGCCGAGCTCGACGCCGGCCGCCTTGGCGTAGACGTCGTCGAGCACGCCGGGGATCTGCACGCCGGTGGCGGTGAGCAGCACACCCGAGGCGTCCCGCTCGACGGCCACGACCTGGCCGCGCAGGGCCTTACCGGTCAGGCCGGCGTCGCGCGGGTCCACCTTCAGCGCGGCGTAGCCGGCCAGGTGCGGCCACTTGGCCTTCTGGGCATCGGTGAGCTCGCCGGGGATCAGCCGGATGATCCGCAGGTCGCCGGTGAGGTCCCCCTTGGCGTAGGCGATGTCGCCCTTCTCCGAGAAGGCCAGGGAATGGTGGAGCGAGGCGGACGGCTCGACCTTCCAGGCTACGGTGTCCCGGTCGATCCAGTGGGCCGCCGACTTGCTCAGGTCGGCGGCCGCGCCGCGGGCCGGGGGCTGGGGCAGCAGGTGGCCCTCGGTGGCCGCCACCCGCCAGACCTCGTGGCCCGCGGCGGTGAGGTCCAGCGCCTGGTTGTCCGGCAGGTCCTTCTCGTCGCCCTTGTGGATGATGTAGCTCACGTTCTTCGCCCCCTCGGTCAGGGGGACGCGGAAGTGGACTCCGAACCCGTCCTCACCCGCCGGCTGGAGCGGGGTGGCCCACTCGGTGGGAGTGGCCACGTCACCCCACAGGTGTAGTCCCCAGCCTTCGTAATTCCCGTCCGGCCGGTGGTAATGCAGGATCGCGACGTTCTCGGCCGCGGCCCGGGTCGGATGGACCTTCGCCACACCCGAGCCGACGTAGGCGTCCGGCTGGAGGGCGGGGGTGAACGTCTGGTCGGGGCCGGGGTCCTTGGTGTCGCCCCTGTGGATGATGTGGTTCACCGGGGCTGAGGCGTTCTTCAGCGGGAGTTTCCAGAACACGCCGTAGGCGTCGGTGCCGTCCGGAGGGCGCGGCGCGGCCCACTCGGTGGGCACTCCGTCGGCCAGCCCGTCGCCCCACAGGTGCAGGCCCCAGCCCTGGTAGTTCCCGTCGGGGCGGCGGTAGTGGACGGTCGCGTAGCCCTGGGCCGCCGCGCGGGAGGCGTGGGTGGCGGGGTCGCCCGCCGCCAGCCAGACCTCGCCGGTCCTGGCCGGGTTGACGACGCGGTCGCCGCCGTCCTTCTCGTCGCCCTTGTGGACGATGATCCCGACGTTGGAGGCGCCGGGCTTCAGCTTGATCCAGGCGAACCTGCCGTAGGAGTCCTCGCCGGTCAGCGGGAGCGGGCTGCCCCACTCGGTCGGCTTGTCGACGTCGCCCCAGACGTGCAGGCCCCAGCCGTCGGCGTCCTCGCGCTGGTAGTGCACGACCAGCCAGTCGCGCTTGACCGCGCTGGGCTCCTCCTGGGCGGGCTCGGGGCCGACGGCGGCCGTCGCGGTCGCCGAGGCGAACCTGCCGGCGGAGTCCTTCACGACCGCCTTGTAGGCGATCTCCGTTCCCGCCGGGATGCCGCGCAGGTCGTGGAAGACGCGGAAGGTACGGCTCGCGCCCGGCACGGCGTTGGGCGCGTCGTCGGTGCCGAGCACCTTCCAGGAGCCGCCGCCCACCTTGGCGGCGAAGGTCACCTGGTCGAAGCCGGTTCCCGGCACGGTCGCGGTGACGGGGATCCGGCCGTCCTCGGCGGTCCCCCTGATCTCGGCGCCGGGCAGGGCGATCGACACCGCCGGGGTCGCCGCCGGGGCGGCGAGCCTCGCCGAGGCCCGGTAGACCACCGCCGACAGGGCCGGCACGGTCACCGCCAGCTTGGTGTCCGCACCCGTCGTGAGCGCCGCGGCGGCCTCGCCGTACACCTTGGTGAAGGCCACGTCCGCCGAGAAGGTCGGCACGTTCACGGCGGCCGGCTGCTCGGCGTTGTTGACCGCGACGACGTATTCGACCTGGGCTCTGGCGTCGATCCTGGAGAAGGCGTAGACGCCGCCCGCGGCGAGCCGCTCGACCTGGGCGCCGTCGGCCAGGGCCGGGTGGGCGTCACGGAGCCGGGCCAGGGCCGAGATGCCCTGGTAGAGCGGGTGGCCGGGGACGAAGTTGTCCTGGGCGTGGGTGGCCTCGGTGCCGATCAGGTCGTCGCTCAGGTAGCTGCCGGTCCGGGAGGCGAACATGGAGGCGCGGGCGTCCTGGTCGCCCCCCTTGCCGGTGAAGCCCTGCTCGTCGCCGTAGTAGACGACCGGCTGGCCCCGGGTGAGATACATCAGCTCGTGGGCGAGCAGGTCCCTGCGCAGGAGTTCGGAGTCGGCGGCGCCGGGGTTGTCCTGGGCGATGAACCTGCCGATGCGCCCCATGTCGTGGTTGCCGAGGAAGGTCGGCAGCGACGCCGCGTTGCCGTCGGCGTCGGTGTGGTGGTCGTCTCCGGCGAAGAGCTGGGCCAGCCTGGCGGCTCCGGCCGTACCGCCGCTGAAGGAGCGGGCGGCCTCCTGGAACGGGAAGTCCAGGGTGGCGTTCATCCCGCCGCGGGTGGAGTAGCGGCTGGTGAAGGCCGGCTCGCTGGAGTAGACCTCGCCGAACATGAAGAAGCGCTTGTTGCCGAGTCCGGCCGCGTAGCCGCGCAGGGCGGGGGAGAACCTCTCCCAGAACTCCATGTTGACGTGCTTGGCGGTGTCGATGCGGAAGCCGTCGAGACCGGTGTCGCGCACCCAGGTCTTGTAGATGTCGGTCATGCCCTTGACGACCTCGGGCCGTTCGGTCCACAGGTCGTCGAGGCCGAAGAAGTCGCCGTACTGGTCGTTCTCGCCGCTGAAGGTGGAGTCGCCCCGGTTGTGGTACATCGTCGGGTCGTTCAGCCAGGACGGGGTCTTGGCGTCCCCGGGCGCGACCGGCGTGTAGGGGAAGGAGCCGGTGCCGACCTCGGGGAAGGTGTCCCCGCCGGCGTATCGCCGGTCGTCGAACGGCGCGCCGCCGGCGTCTACGTAGGGGTAGGCCCCCTTCGACCGGTAGGAGTAGGTCTTCTCCCGGTAGTCGATCACGTCGGCGGTGTGGTTGGTGATGATGTCGAAGAAGACCTTCATCCCGCGCCGGTGCGCCTCGCGCACGAGCTGCTTCATCTGGGCGTTCGTGCCCAGGTGCGGGTCGATCCGGGTGAAGTCGGTGATCCAGTAGCCGTGGTAGCCGGCCGAGACGTTCGCGCCCGTGCCCTGGACGGGACGGTTCCGGAACGCCGGGGTGATCCAGATCGCGGTGCTGCCGAGGTTCTTGACGTAGTCGAGCTTCCCGAGCAGTCCCTTGAGGTCGCCGCCCTGGTAGAAGCCCTTGTGCGTGGGGTCGTAGCCGGTGGCGTCCCGGTCTCCGGACAGCCCGCCCCGGTCGTTGCCGGTGTCGCCGTTGGCGAACCGGTCGGTCATCGCGAAGTAGAAGCGCTCGCGGCTCAGGTCGGCGCGGAGCGCGTCCCGGGCGAGGTCGCGGTCGGAGGGCCCCGCCGTACGGCTCAGCTCGGAGACCACGGGGGAGGCGGGCGGCTGTGGCGCCGTCACGGCTCCGGCGGGCAGGGCCGGTCGCCGTGCTTCGGCGGCGGCGGGGGGGAGGGGTGCGGCGAGGGGGATGATCAGGGCCGCCGTGAGGACGGCACCCGACAGGAGGGTCGCTCTCGCGCGTCGTGGGAGGAGTGGCCAGACCACCGGGGGGCCTCCGCGGAGTTGTTTCGAGGGTGTTGCCCGGAAGTTACTCACTGGACATGATCTATGCAATCCCTTGCCGAAACTTTCTGAATTGTAATGATTTCAGGGGGTGCTGGAGGGGGCCGCGTCCCGCCCGGAGGTCACCTGGTGAGGCAGATGTGCCGTCTGAGCTGCATTTGCCGTCAGTAGCACCGGCAATGGAGGGGTTGTCGCACCCTGTCCCCTTGGCGGAGTATGTAACAACTTTGCAGACTCTTGCAGAAACTTCTTCCAATGCGGTTCACGGCGGCGTAACGTCCGGCGTACTCCAAACCCGGCCCGGTGGCTTCCCCCGTCCGGACCGGTCCCCTGAGCTATGAGGAGAAATGATGCGGCGAGCCTTCTCGGCTGCGACGATCGTCGCGGCACTCGCCCTGGCGGTCTCCGCCTGTGGTGGCGGCGACAGTGGTTCGGCGGCGGCCCCCGCCCAGTCCGCCGCGGCCGACCCGTCGAAGATCAGCGGTGAGATCACCTGGTGGGACACCGTCCGGCCGGACAGTGAGGGGCCGACGTTCCAGGCGCTCATCAACGAATTCCAGGCGAAGTACCCCAATATCAAGGTCAAGTACGTCAACGTCCCCTCGGACCAGGCGCAGAACAAGTTCCAGACCGCGGCGCAGGCCGGCAGCGGGGCGCCGGACGTGATCCGCTCCGAGGTCGCCTGGACCCCCCAGTTCGCCTCCCTCGGCTACCTCCAGCCGCTGGACGGCACGCGCGCCGTGGAGAACGAGTCCGACTTCCTGCCGAGCCCGCTGAGCAGCACCAAGTACAACGGCAAGGCCTACGCGGTACCGCAGGTCACCGACACCCTGGCGCTGCTGTACAACAAGAAGCTGCTCAAGGAGGCCGGCTGGGAGAAGGCGCCCACCACGCTCGAGGAGCTGAAGAAGGCCGCGCTCGACGTCAAGGAGAAGGCCGGCGTCAGCGGCATCGCGCTCAACGTCGACGCCTACTTCCTGCTGCCCTTCATGTACGGCGAGGGCGGTGACCTCCTCGACGTCCAGAACAAGAAGATCGCCGTCAACTCCCCGGCCAACGTCAAGGCCATGGCGGCGGTCGACGACCTGATCAAGTCCGGTGCCGCGCCCAAGCCCGCGATCCAGGACAGCTACGCCAACGCCATGACCGCCCTGAAGGACGGCAAGGCCGCGATGATCTACAACGGCCCCTGGGCGCTGTCGGAGATCTACCAGGGCAAGGAGTTCAAGGACAAGGAGAACCTCGGCATCGCCCCCGTCCCCGCGGGGTCGGTCAAAGCAGGCGCTCCCACCGGCGGCTGGAACTACGCCATCTACGCCGGTTCCAAGAACCTCGACGCCTCCTACGAGTTCGTCCGCTTCATGAGCACCCCCGAGGCCCAGGCCAAGGTCGCCAAGGAGATCAGCCTCCTGCCGACCCGCGCCTCCGCCTACGACAACCCCGACGTCCAGGGCAACAAGGACGTCGCCACCTTCAAGCCGATCCTCGACACCGCGGTCGCGCGTCCGTGGATCCCCGAGGGCGGCCAGCTCTTCCAGCCCCTCCTTGAGGGTTACCAGTCCCTGGTCGGCGGAAAGTCCTCGCCCGAGGACCTGGTCAAGTCGGTGGACGAGAAGTACCGCGGCATCTTCAAGGACTGGAGCTGATCCGTGGCGACTTCCACTGGGCGTGTGACCGGCACGGCCAGGGACCGGGCCGCGGGCGCCGCTGACGGCGCCCGCGGCCGGGGCCGCCCCAAGAAGGCCGGCCCGGTCCGGCGGTCGATGTCGCAGTACTGGTACGCCTGGGCCATGGTCGCGCCGGTCGTCGTGGTCACCGCCGCGCTGATCGGCTGGCCGCTGGTCCGGGGCGTGTACCTGTCCCTGACCGACGCCACCGAGGCCACGATGGGCCGGACCATCGGCGTCAACGTGATCCCCTCGACCTATGAGTTCACCGGGCTCGGCAACTACGTCGACATCCTCACCAGCGGCCTGTTCTGGGACAAGCTGACCTGGACGATCGTGTGGACCGTCGCCTGCGTCGGGCTCCACTACGGTCTCGGTCTCGGCCTGGCCCTGCTGCTCAACCGGAAGATGCGCTTCCGCTCGGCCTACCGGCTGATGCTGATCCTGCCGTGGGCGATCCCGCCCTTCGTCGCCGCGTTCATCTGGCGCTACCTCTACAACAGCGACTACGGCGTCATCAACGCGATGCTGAAGGCGGCGGGCCTGGGCGCGGTCGGCTGGCTCGACGACCCGACCACGGCGAAGATCGCGGTCATCGCGGTCAACGTCTGGGTGGGCGTGCCGTTCATGATGGTGGCCATGCTCGGCGGGCTCCAGTCGATCCCCGGTGAGCTCTACGAGGCGGCCGAGGTGGACGGCGCCACGCCGTGGCAGCGCTTCCGCCACATCACCGTCCCCGGCCTGCGTACCGTCTCCAGCACCGTCGTCCTGCTGGGCACGATCTGGACGTTCAACATGTTCCCGCTGATCTTCCTGATCACCGGCGGAGGCCCGGGAAGCTCCACGGAGATCCTGGTGACCTACGCCTACCGCGAGGCCTTCACCGGCATCCGCAACTACTCGGGCTCGGCGGCATGGGGAGTGATCATCCTTCTGCTCCTCGTCGTGATGGCCCTGGTCTACCGCCGCGCGCTGCGCAAGCAAGGGGAGGTCTGGTGAGCACCGCCACCGCAGGTCCCGCGAGGCGCCGGCGCGCCCGCAGCCGCGAGGAGCGCAGCATCGGCAGCTCGATCCTGCTGCACGGCACGCTCATCGCCGCGTCTCTCATCGCGCTGTTCCCCATCGTGTGGCTGATCCTGACCTCGCTCAAGCCGCGCGACGGCTGGCTCTCCAGCGAACTGAAGTTCTTCGACAACTCGTCGCTGGACAACTACGCCCGGGTGCTGACCGAGACGCAGTTCCCGAACTGGCTGCTCAACTCCGTGATCATCGCGGGGCTGACCACGGTCATCGGCGTGTTCCTGGCCTCGACGACCGGGTACGCGATCAGCCGCTTCCGGTTCCCGGGCTACCGCGGCGTCATGTGGATGCTGCTGATCACCCAGATGTTCCCGGTGGCGATCCTGATCGTGCCGCTCTACAACCTGATGGCGGGTCTCGGGCTGCTCAACCAGATCCCGGGCCTGGTCATCGCCTACATGACCGTGGCGGTCCCGTTCTGCGCATGGATGATGAAGGGCTACTTCGACTCCATCCCGCGCGAGATCGACCAGGCCGGCATGATCGACGGGCTGACCCCGTTCGGCACCTTCTGGCGGGTCATCCTGCCGCTGGCCCGGCCGAGCATCGCGGTCACCGCGTTCTACTCCTTCATGACCGCCTGGGGCGAGGTCGCCTACGCCTCGGTCTTCATGACGGGGGAGGAGACGCGCACCCTCGCGGCGGGCCTGCAGCAGTTCGTCGGCCAGCACTGGTCCGACTGGGGCCTGCTGACCGCCTCGGCCGTGCTGATCGCGCTGCCCGCGGCGGTCGTCTTCCTGCTGGTCCAGCGTCACCTGGTCGCCGGGCTCACGGCCGGCGCCACCAAGTCGTAACACCATCGTGCTATCACGTCCTGACATGTCACTTGATCGGGGGACCAATATGACCGAGCTCGTCCACGCGGACCATGCCAGCGAGACCGCCACCCGGTGGTGGCGCGACGCGGTGATCTACCAGGTCTACGTGCGCAGCTTCGCCGACGGCAACGGTGACGGGATCGGCGACCTGCTGGGCGTGCGGAGCCGGCTGCGGTATCTGGCCGATCTGGGGGTCGACGCCATCTGGCTGACCCCGTTCTACACCTCGCCGATGGCCGACTTCGGCTACGACGTGGCGGACTACCGGGACGTCGACCCCATCTTCGGGTCGCTGGGCGACGCCAGGGCCCTGATCGACGACGCGCACCGGCACGGCCTGCGGGTGATCGTCGACGTCGTGCCCAACCACACCTCCGACCGGCACGTGTGGTTCCAGCAGGCCCTGGCCGCCGGGCCCGGCAGCCCCGAGCGGGAGCGTTACATCTTCCGCCAGGGCAAGGGGGAGAACGGGGAGCTGCCCCCGAACGACTGGGAGTCGGTCTTCGGCGGCCCCGCCTGGACCAGGTTGCCCGACGGCGAGTGGTACCTGCGCCTGTTCGCCCCCGAACAGCCCGACCTGAACTGGGACAACCCCGAGGTTCACGCGGAGTTCGAGTCGGTCCTGCGCTTCTGGCTCGACCTGGGCGTGGACGGCTTCCGCGTCGACGTGGCGCACGGCATGGTCAAGGCCGACGGCCTGCCCGACGTCGGCCACCCCGACCAGGTCCGGATGATCGGTTCCGACGTGGTCCCGTTCTTCGACCAGGACGGCGTGCACGAGATCCACCGCGGCTGGCGCAGGCTGCTCGACTCCTACCCGGGCGAGAGGATCGGCGTCGCCGAGGCGTGGGCGCCGTCCCCGCAGCGGCTGGCCAACTACGTCCGCCCGGACGAGCTGCACCAGGCGTTCAACTTCCACTTCCTGAACACCCCGTGGGACGCGGCCGGGTTCCGCACGGTGATCCAGGAGTCGCTCGCCACGGCCGGACTGGTCGGCGCGCCCAGCACCTGGGTGCTGTCCAACCACGACGTCAAGCGGCACCTGACCCGCTACGGCGGCGGCGAGATCGGCCTGCGCCGCTCCCGCGCCGCGGCCCTGCTGACGCTCTCCCTGCCCGGCTCGACCTACGTCTACCAGGGCGAGGAGCTCGGGCTGCCGGAGGTCCTCGACCTGCCGGAGGAGTTCCTGCGCGACCCGCAGCGGCTGCGCAACCCCGACGACGGCCGCGACGGCTGCCGGGTCCCCATCCCGTGGGCCGACGTCGAGCCGCACTTCGGCTTCAGCCTGCCAGGCATCGAGGAGTCATGGCTGCCCATGCCCGCCTCCTGGGGACCGCTCAGCGTCCAGTCCCAGCTGCGCGACCCGCTCTCCACGCTGCACCTCTACCGGACGGCGCTGGAGATCAGGCGGGACCGCCGCTCCTTCGGCGACGCGCCGCTGACCTGGCTGGACTCACCCGAGGGCACGCTGGCCTTCACCCGGGGCGACGGCTTCGCCTGCACGCTCAACCTGACCGGCGAGCCGGTCGAGCTGCCCGCGCCCGGACGGGTCCTGCTGGCCAGCGAGGAACCGGTCGTCGACGGCGACACGGTACGGCTCGCCCCCGACTCCGCGGTCTGGTGGGAACGCGATGCCGTATAGCGGCGGCCCGCCGGGCAACGGCGCGGCCCGGCTGACCGACATCGCCGCGCAGGCGGGGGTGAGCGAGGCCACGGTCAGCCGGGTGCTCAACGGCAAGCCGGGCGTCTCGGCCGTCACCCGGCAGGCCGTCCTGGCCGCGCTGGACGTCATGGGCTACGAGCGGCCGCAGCGGCTGCGCCAGCGCAGCAACGGGCTGATCGGCCTGGTCACGCCGGAGCTGGACAACCCGATCTTCCCGGCGTTCGCCCAGGCCTTCGAGAAGGCGCTGACCCAGCACGGCTACACCCCGCTGCTGTGCACCCAGCTCCCCGGCGGAGCGGTGGAGGACGAGTTCACCGAGCTGCTCGTGGAGCGCGGGGTCAGCGGCATCATCTTCGTCTCCGGGCTGCACGCCGACATCACTGCGCGCTCCGACCGCTACACCCAGCTCATCGGGCAGGGCGTGCCCATCGTCCTGCTCAACGGGCACGCCGGCGACGTCCCGGCGCCGTTCATCTCCCCGGACGACCGGGCCGCCGCGCGGCTGGCCGTACAGCATCTGGTGGATCTCGGGCACGAGCGGATCGGCCTGGCCGTCGGCCCCGGCCGGTTCGTGCCGGTGATCCGCAAGATCGAGGGTTACCGGCAGGCGATGGCGCAGTTGCTGGGGGCGGGCGAGGTGGATGAGCTGATCTCGCATTCGCTGTTCTCGGTTGAGGGGGGTCAGGCGGCGGCGGCGCAGTTGCTGGAGCGGGGGTGCACGGGCATCGTGTGCGCCTCGGATCTGATGGCGCTGGGGGCGATCCGGGCGTGCCGGGATCGGGGGTTGTCGGTTCCGGCGGACGTGTCGGTGGTGGGGTTCGACGACTCGCCGCTGATCGCCTTCACCGACCCGCCGCTGACCACCGTGCGCCAGCCCGTCCAGTCGATGGTGACCGCCGCGGTGCACACCCTGCTGGAGGCCGTCTCCGGCGCGCCCATGCAGCACTCCGAGCTGATCTTCCAGCCGGAGTTCATCGTGCGGGGCTCGACGGGCTCGGGCCCGAAGATCCTCCGCTGACCCCTTCCCCTCCCGCCGGACCGGCCGTTCCGGCGGGTCCGGTCGGTCTCTCGCCTCGATATGGTGATCATCCGGGCCGCCCGCGGCCCGGTGTCACTCTCGTTCGATTCCCCCCCCGCTCGCGCGCGCCCGCCCAGGAGGCCGGCATGAGTGTGCACGACCCGGCTCCGCTCACGATCCCCCGGCTGCTCGCCGCGCGGGCGGAGACCGATCCCGACAGACCCGCCCTCGTCGCCGACGGACTCGGCGACCTGACCTTCGGCCAGTGGGAACGGCGCTCCGACGCCGCCGCCCGCGGCCTGCTCGACCGGGGACTCCGTCACGGGGACCGGATCGGCCTGCTGTTCGGCGGAGACGAGTGGACCGAGTTCGCGGTCGCCTTCTGCGCGGTGCTCAAGGCCGGCGGCGTGGCGGTGCCGCTCTCCGCCCGCCTCAGCGGCCACGAGGTCCTCGACACCCTCGGACGCTGCGCCGCCACGGGCGTGCTGCACGGCACGGGCACGCCGGGGCTCCAGGACCCCGGCCGCTGGTGGACGACGACGCCCGAGACCGGCGGCGGCTCACCCACCGGCGTCGAGGTACGGCCCGGCGACCTGGCCCAGATCATCTACACCTCCGGCACGACCGGCACTCCCAAGGGCGTCGGCGCCACCCACGCCAACCTGACCCACGGCCGCTCCCCGTACCCCCGGCGCCGGGCCTACTCCCACTCCCAGCGCTTCCTGCACGCCTTCCCCATCGGGACGAACGCCGCGCAGATGATGCTGATGGACGCCCTCACCGCCCACCCGGCGGCGCTCACCCTGCCCGGATTCGAGCCCGAGGAGTTCTGCCGCCTCATCGAGGCCCACCGGGTGGGCACCGTCTTCCTGGTCCCCTCCATGGCCATCGAGCTGCTCGGCTCGGGCGCCCACCGCAGGCACGACCTGTCCAGCGTCCTGCTGCTCAGCTCCTCGGCCGCCGCGCTGCCCCCGTCGGTGGCCCAGGATCTCGCCGCGGCCTTCGCCGGGGCGACCCTGGTCAACTACTACACCTCGACCGAGGCCGTCCCCGCCCAGACCACCATGATCGTCGATCCCGCCCGGCCCACCTCGCTCGGCCGGGCCACCGACCTCGGCGACCTGCGCATCCTCGGCCCCGACGGCCGGGCCCTGCCGCCGGGGGAGACCGGCGAGGTCTGGCTCCGCTCCCCGGCGGCCCCGCGTTCCTACGTGGGCGACCCGGAGGGCAGCGCGCTGGTGTTCCGCGACGGCTGGGTCCGGATGGGCGATCTCGGGCACCTCGACGCCGACGGCTACCTCTACCTGTCCGACAGGGAGAGCGACGTCATCAAGTCAGGGGCGCTGAAGGTCTCCACCGTCCAGATCGAGGCCGCCCTGCACGAGCATCCGGCGGTGGCCGAGGCCGCCGTCGTGGGCGTGCCCCATCCGGTGATGGGCGCCATGCCCGCCGCCGCGGTACGGCTGGCGCACCCGGTGCCGGTGGACGAGATCCGCGACTTCCTCTCCACCCGGCTGGCCCGCCACGAGCTGCCCACCCGGATCGTCGTGGTCGACTCCTTCCCCCGCAACGACATCGGCAAGATCCTCAAGTCCGGGGTGCGCGACCTGTTCGCCGCCCGGGGCCGGCGGGTCCCGCTCACCTCCGAGCAGGAGGCGCGCCTGGCCGTTCCCCGGATGCGGGAGGAGACGGTCCGGGTGGCGATGCGGGTCCGCGACGCGGTGGACCCCGGGACGCTGCGGCGCGCGCTCCGCGAGGTCGCCGCCGCCCACGAGGCGCTCAGGCTGACCTTCCCGTCCGCCGACGGCGCCCACGTCGCCGAGATCGCCCCGGAGATCGAGCCCGACCTGGTCCGCCTCCCGGCCGGACGCCCCGGCGGCGTGGCGGGAGAGGACGGAGCCGGGCCAGCCACGGCGGACGGCCGGTCCGGGGACGACCCGGCAGGGGACGGGGCCGGGCCGGAGGACCGGGTCGAGCGCGAGTCGGGCAGGCCCTTCGACCTGGAACGCGGGCCGCTCTTCCGGGTGATCCTGACCGGGCCGTCCGCCGACGGCTGCCTGCTCGTCCTCTGCGCCTCCCCGCTGGTCTGCGACGCCTGGTCACTCGACACGGTCCTGTACGAGCTCGGCACCGCCTACGCCGCCGCGCTCGCGGGCCGGGCCGCCCCCGTCCCGGCCGCCACCGCAGGCTACGCCGACTGGGCGGCCCGCCGCCGCTCAGACCGGCCCCCCGCGCCGCCCGGTCCGGCCGCGCCTCATCCACCCCCGGTCGGATCGACGCCGCCCGGTCCGGCCGTGTCTCATCCGGATCCGGCCTCCCCCGTGCCGCCCGGCCCGGCCGTGTCCCACCAGGACCGTCCCGCTCCGATGCCGCCCGGCCCGGCCGTGCCGTACGGCTTCCGCCTGGCGCCCGAGGTGGCGGGGCGGTTCCGGCAGATGGCCCGTGCCTGCCGGACCACGCCCGCCACGGTGGCGCTGGTCTGCTGGGCGGCCACGGTCTCCCTGATGGAGGAGGTGCCGGACCCGGTGGTGCTCGTGCGCGAGCCCGGCCGGGCCGAGCCCGCCCACGCCGGCATGGTCGGCCCGCTCGCGCTGGACGTCCCCGTCCGGATCGCGCCGCCCGGCGGCCTCGACGACCCTTCCGACCTCCTGAAAACGGTGGAGTCGGCCGCGACCCGGCCGTCCCCGCCCTCCGGGCCGCACACCGCCCGCTTCCTCTTCGAGGGCTTCAGACCCGAGCCGTACCTGCCCGGCCTGAAGTCCGAGCCCCACCCGCTGCCGGTGGCCGCACCCGCCGACGGCAGGCCCCTCCTCACCCTCACCGAACAGCCGGACGGATCCATGTCCGGCGTCTGCGCGGGACCCGGCGCCGAGCGTCTCGGCCGGCGGTTCCGGCGCATGTGCGACGACCTCTCTGTCTCCTGAGCTCCCGCGGCCTTGCGGCCCTCCGAGCTTTCAGCACTGATCGGAAGTGATGTCAGTGACGTCCGAGATCGACTCCCCACCCGTCCCGGCCTCGCTCGCCCAGCAGGGAATCTGGTTCAACGAACGGCTGGGCGGTGCCGGGACCGTCTACACGATGCCCTTCTCCGTCACGTTCGACGGCCCGCTCGACGTGCCCGCCTTGACCGCCGCCTGCCGGGCGCTGATCGAGCGGCACCCGATCCTGGCGAGCACGGTCCGGGAACGGCAGGGCGTGCCGTACGTCGTGCCCGCCGCCACCCCGCCCGCGCCGGTGGTCGCCGAGGTCACGGCCGCCCGGCGTGACGACCTGATGAGGGCGGAGATCCTGCGCCCCTTCGACCTGGCCGCCGGTCCGCTCGTGCGGATGACCCTCTACGTCGAGGAGGCGGGCCGGGCGACGCTGCTGGTCGTGGCGCACCACCTCGTCTTCGACGGCGAGTCCACCTCGGTGTTCCTGCGGGACCTGGCCGAGCTCTACCGGGCCGGGGTGACCGGCACCCCCGCCGACCTGCCCGCGCTGGACCACGACGGGCTCGCCGAGCGGGCCGCGGCCAGGGTCGAGGCCGGCCTCTCTTTCGCCCGGGAGTTCTGGAGCTCGCGGTGGCGCCCGCCCGCCGAGGTGATCCTGCCCGGCCTGGCCGGACCGGTGCCCGCGGTGGACGAGGGGGCGGCCGTGGAGTTCGCGCTGCCGCCGGAGTCCCGGGAGGCGCTGGCCCGGCTGGCGGAGGAGATCGGGGCCGGCAGGTTCGAGATCGTGCTCGCCTCGCTGCACGTGCTGCTCCACCGGTACGGCAACGCCGAGCCGACGGTCGCGGTCGATCTGGGCACCCGCTCGCCGGAGACCCGCGACCACCTGGGCGCCTTCGTCAACGAGCTGCCCGTCACCGCCGGGCTCCGGCCCGAATGGGGCTTCCGCCGGTTCGTGGCCGACCAGCGCTTCGGGTACGGGCTCCGCTCCGACCTGCGCGGCCTCTTCCGGGCCCGGGAGGTACCGCTGTCGCGCGCGGTCAGCGGGGTCAGGCCCGGTGTCGCGCTCGCCCCGATCTCGCTCGGCTACCGCAGGCGCGAGGCCGCGCCCGCCTTCCACGGGGTCGACGCCCACGTGGAGTGGGTGCTGTTCAACCACACCGTCCGCGGCGCCATGCGCGTGCACATCGTGGACGGGCCCGGCCGCTTCGGTGTCGTCCTCCAGTACAACCCGCAGATCATGGCCCGCGAGGACGCCGAGCGGGTGGCCGCCCACTGGCGCGCGCTGCTCGACGCGGTGGCCGCCGACCCCGACATGCCGCTGGCCGAGCTGCCGATGCTCGACGCGGAGGAGACCGGGCGGCTGCTGTCGCGGTGGAACGACACCGCCGCCGGCCATCCGCCGCTCACCCTTCCCGAGCTGGTGGCCGCCCAGGCCGGCCGTACCCCGGACGCGACCGCGGCCGTGTGCGGCGCGCAGACGATGACCTACGCCGAGCTCGGCGCGGCCGTGGACGACCTGGCCCGGCGGCTGCGCGGCGCCGGCGTGGGACGGGGGACGCTGGTCGCGGTCTGCGCCGAGCGCTCGCTTGCCACCCTGGTCGGCCTGCTCGCCGTGGCGCGCGCCGGCGGGGCCTACCTCCCGCTCGACCCGGACCATCCCGCCGAGCGCCTGCGCCTGGTCCTGGAGGACTCCGGGGCCGCCCTGATCCTGGCCGGCTCCGGCCGGCACGACCGCCTGGCCGGCTCCGGCGTGGCGGTCATCTCGCTCGACGCCCCCGGCCCGCGGTCCGGGGAAGGCGATCGGGGGCCGGGGGAGGGCGGTTCCGGCCTGGAGCGGTCCGGGGAAGGCGGGTCCGGCGCGGGAGGTCGGGGGGAGGGCGGGCTCGCCTGGCCGGAGCTCGGCGACCTCGCCTACGTCATCTACACCTCCGGCTCCACCGGCCGCCCCAAGGGCGTCGAGATCCCGCACCGGGCGCTGACCAACCTGCTGCTGGCCATGCGTGACCGGCTCGGTTCCCAGCCGGGGGACGGCTGGCTCGCCCACACCTCGCTGTCGTTCGACATCTCGGCGCTGGAGCTCTACCTGCCGCTGGTGACCGGGGGACGGGTCGTCATCGCCCCGGACGCCGCGGCCAGGGACGGGCACGAGCTCGTACGGCTGGCCGCCGAGGGGGTGAGCCACGTGCAGGCGACCCCGTCCGGCTGGCGGATGCTGCTCGACGCCGGGTTCGACCTGCCCCGCGTGACCGCCCTGGCCGGCGGTGAGGCTCTCCCCGCCCCCCTGGCCCGCGAGATCCTCAGCCGGGCCGGCCGTCTGATCAACGTCTACGGCCCCACCGAGACGACGATCTGGTCGATGAGCGCGGAGATCGCCGAGCCCGTCACGACCGTGCCGATCGGCGTTCCGCTGGCCAACACCCGGGTGCACGTGCTGGACGAGCGGCTCGGGCTGCTGCCGCTGGGCGTACCCGGCGAGCTGTGCATCGCCGGTGACGGCGTCGCCGACGGCTACCACAACCGCCCCGAGCTGACCGCCGAGCGGTTCGCCGGCGACCCGTTCGGGCCCGGCCGGCTGTACCGCACCGGTGACCGGGTGGTCAGAAGGGCCGACGGGCAGATCGAGTTCATCGGACGCCTCGACGACCAGATCAAGCTCCGCGGGCACCGGATCGAACCGGGGGAGATCGAGTCCAGGCTGCTCGAACACCCCGGCATTCCCCGCGCGGCCGTGGTCGCCCGGGAGGACGACAAGGGGGAGCGGCGGATCGTCGCCTACCTGGAGTGCGGGCAGGTCCCCGGCGACGTGCGCGAGCACTGCGCCGGGACGCTGCCCTCCTACATGATCCCGGCCGACTTCGTCGGGCTGCCCCGGCTGCCGCTGACCCCCAACGGCAAGCTCGACCGGTCCGCGCTGCCCGCGCCCGGCCCCCGGGAGAGCGAGGCAGGCCCTCACGAGAGCGCGGCCGGCGTGGCCGGGCCGCACTCCTACAGCGGGGTGGCGGCCGAGCTCCACGAGATCTGGTGCGACGTGCTGGGGCTTGAGGCCGTCGGGCCGCAGGAGGACCTGTTCGAGCTGGGCGGCCACTCGCTGACCATCACCCAGATCGCCTCCCGGGTCCGCCTGCGCCTGGGCGCGGACCTGCCGCTCCACATCTACTACGACGAGCCCACGATCAGCGCCGTCGCCGCCGCCGTCGAGCGCCTGAACGGGAAGAACTGAGCCGGTGCAGACACGACTCCCCGACGCCGCCCGCACGGACGGCGTCCCGCTCTCACCCGGCCAGGAACGGCTCTGGTTCCTGGACCAGCTCACCCCCGGTGACGCCTCCTACAACGTCTATGTCTCCGAACGGCTCCGCGGGCCCCTCGACTCCGGCGCGCTGGTCCGCGCGTTCGGCGAGGTCGTGGCCAGGCACGCGGTGCTGCGGACCCGATATCCGAGCCAGGACGGCCGCCCGGTCCAGGTCGCCGACCCGGCCGGGCCCGGCCTGCGGTACGTGGACCTCTCCGACGGGCCGGAGGAGCGGCCCCGGGATCCGTCCGACGGGCCGGAGGAGCGGCCCCGGGATCCGTCCGACGGGCCGGAGCGGCGGGCCCGGGACCTGGTGGCCGAGCTGACCAACCGGGGATTCGACCTCGCCGGCGGCCCCGTGCTGCGGGCCGCCCTCATCCGGCTGGCCGCCGACGACCACGTCCTGTGCCTCGTCATCCACCACATCGCGGTGGACGGCTGGTCGCTGGGGGTGCTCCGCGCGGAGCTGGCCGCCCTGTACGGGGCCTTCGCCGCCGGGCTGCCCTCGCCGCTCCCGCCCCCCGCCCTGCAGTACGCCGACTACGCGCTGGCATGCCGGCAGGACCCCGGCCGCGACGAGGACCTGGCCTACTGGCGGACCAGGCTCGCCGACCCGCCGGTGCTGGCGCTGCCCACGGACCGGCCCCGGCCCCGGATCCGGACGGCCAACGGCGCCTACGTCGCGCGACGGATCCCCGGCCCGCTGGCCGCGGAGGTCGCCCGGCTGGCCAGGACCGAGCGCTGCACGCTTTTCATGACGCTCACCGCCGCCTTCCAGGCCCTGCTGGCCCGCCACACCGGCCAGGACGACGTCTGCGTGGGCACCCAGGTCGCGGCGCGGGACCGGCCCGAGCTGGAGGGGATGGTCGGCTTCGTCGTCAACACCCTCGTGCTCCGCGGCGACCTGTCCGGCGACCCGTCCTTCCGCGACCTCATGCGCCGCACCCGGGCCACCGCGCTGGAGGCCTACCAGCGGCAGAGCACGCCCTTCGACGCGCTGGTGAACGAGCTCGGCATCGACCGGGACCTGTCGCGCACCCCGCTCTTCCAGGCGCAGCTCGTCCTGCACAACCAGGCCCAGGCCGGCCCGTCCCTGCCGGGGATCACCACCGAGCTGTTCGACGGCGGGTTCGCCCTGGCCAAGTTCGACCTGTCCCTGGAGATCGGGCAGGAAGAGGGGGAGCTGCGGGCGCACTTCGCCTACAACAGCGACCTGTTCGAGCCGGCGACGGTCGAGCGGCTGGCCGCCCGCTTCGAGGCCCTGCTGCGCTGCGCCGTCGCCGACCCGGGCACCCGGCTGTCGGAGCTGGAGCTGCTCGACGCGGACGAGCGCCGGCTCATCCTGGAGCACTGGAGCAGGCCCGGCCCTCCGGGTCGCGCAGGCGCCCCCGGCGCCCCCGGCACCTCCGGCACCTCCGGCGGCCCGGCGCCCGCGGGCGACCCCGGGCCGTCCCGGGATCCCGGCCCGCTTCAGGGGGCCGGCCCGTCCCGGGACGGCGGGCCGTTCCGGGACGTCGCCACCCTGCACGGGCTGGTGGAGCGGGCGGCCGCCCGGACGCCCGAGGCCGTCGCGGTCGTCTTCGGCGACGACGCGCTGACCTACCGGGAGCTGGACGCCCGCGCCGACCGGCTGGCGGCGGTCCTGCGCGATCACGGGGCCGGCCCCGACCGCCGGGTGGCGATCTGCCTGGAGCAGTCGCTCGACCTGGCCGTGGCCGTGCCGGCCGTGCTGAAGGCGGGCGGCGCCTACGTGCCCCTCGACCCCGAACAGCCCGCCGACCGGCTGGCCCACATGGTCGCCGACTCGGGGGCCGAGGTGCTGGTGACCACCCGCGCGCTGGCCGGTCGCGTGTCCGCCGGGATCACCGTCCTCCTCGGCGAGGGGGAGGCGCCCACGGTCCTCCTCGACGGGCGGGAGGAGCTCAGGGGCCTCCTCCCCCCGAGGGAGGCGGGCCCGGACGACCTGGCCTACGTCATCTACACCTCGGGCTCGACCGGCCGTCCCAAGGGCGTGGCCGTACAGCACCGGCAGGTGCTCAACTACCTGGCCGACGCGCACGAGCGGTTCGAGGTGGTGGACGGGGCCGGGTACGCCCTGCTGCAGTCGCTCTCCTTCGACTTCGGGATCACGATCTTCTACCTGGCGCTCGCGACCGGGGGGTGCCTCCACCTGGTGCCGTCCCGGATCTCCGGCCCCGACCTCGCCGACTACGCGGACCGGGCCCGGATCGACTACCTGAAGATCACCCCCTCCCACCTGGGCGCCCTCACCGCGGAGGTCGACCCGCGCCGGCTGCTGCCCCGCCGGGTGCTCATCCTCGGCGGCGAGGGGTCGGCCTGGGAGTGGACCCGCGAGCTGGCCGCCCTCGGCGTCTGCCGGGTGGTCAACCACTACGGCCCGACCGAGGCCACGGTCGGCGTCACCACCTACGAGGTGGGCGCCGACGACGACGTCCGCGGGCCGGTCACCCCGATCGGGCGGCCGCTCGGCCACGCGCGGGCCTACGTCCTGGACGGGCGGATGCGGCCGGCGCCCATCGGCGTGATCGGCGAGCTGTGCCTCGGCGGGGACCGGCTGGCCCGCGAGTATCTCGGCCGCCCGGACCTGACCGCCGAGAAGTTCCTGCCCGACCCGTACGGCGAGCCCGGCGACCGGCTCTACCGCACCGGCGACCTGGCTCGCTGGCTGCCGGACGGCAACCTCGAGTTCCTCGGCCGCCGTGACCTCCAGGTGAAGGTCCGCGGCTACCGGGTCGAGCTGGGCGAGGTCGACGAGGCCCTGCGCACCCTGCCGGGCGTCGCCCACGCCGTCGTCGACGCGCGCGGCGGGCCGGGGGCGCTGGAACTGGTCGCCTACCTGGTCGCCGCCGACGGGCCGGCGGCCCGGCCGGGGGTGGGGGAGCTGCGCAGGCTGCTGCAGGCCGTACTGCCCGACTACATGGTGCCGACCCGCTACGTCTGGCTGGACCGGCTGCCGCTGAAGTCGCACGGCAAGGTCGACCGCGCCGCCCTGCCCGAGCCCGAGGCGGTCCGGCCCGACCGGGAGGCGGCGTTCGAGGCGCCCTCCGGGATGGTGGAGGAGGCCGTCGCTTCGGCCTTCGGCGAGGTGCTCGGCCTGGACCGGGTCGGCGCCACCGACGACTTCTTCGACCTGGGCGGGCACTCCCTGCTCGCCGTGCAGGTGGTCGCCCGGCTGCGCCGCCGGCTGGACGGGATGCGGCCGGTCAGCGTGATGGACCTGTTCCAGCACCCGACCGCGCGGGGCCTGGCCACCCTGGTGGAGGCGGGCGACGACGGGCCGCGCGGCCTGCTGTACGAGCTGACGCCCAGGATCGCCGCACCCGAGCTGACGCTGGTGTGCGTGCCGTACGGCGGCGGCAGCGCGGTGGTCTACCAGCCGCTCGCCGACGCCCTGCCCGCGGGATGCGCGCTGCACGCGGTGGCCGTGCCGGGCCACGACCTCGGCCTGGCCGAGGAGCCGCGTCCCCTCGCCGAGGTCGCCGCCGAGTGCGCCGCGGAGATCCTCAGGAAGGTGACCGGCCCGCTGGTGCTGTACGGGCACTGCGGGGTGGGCGGCGCGCTCACCGTCGAGATCGCCCGTCAGGTCGAGGCCGCCGGGCGCCCGCTCGACGCGGTCTACCTCGGCGGCCTGTTCCCCTTCGCCCGGCCCACCCGGGGCGTGCTGGGTCGCTGGGCGCGGTTCACCGGGCTGGAACGGCTGCGCGGCGACCGGGGCCAGGTGAACTGGCTGACCGGCATGGGCGCCGACCTGTCCGGCCTGACCGAGGAGCAGCTGGCGTTCGTCGTGCGCAACATGCGGCACGACTCCAGGCAGGCGGAGGAGTACTTCACCCGCCTGGTCGAGGAGGGCGCGGAGCCGCTGAGCGCCCCGATCATCTCGGTGGTCGGCGAGCGCGACCCCAACACCGAGTTCCACGCCGAGCGCTACACCGAGTGGGACTTCCTCTCGCCGCGCACGGCGCTGGCCGTACTCGACGAGGGCGGGCACTACTTCCTCAAATACCGGGCCGAGGAGCTGGCGGAGATCGTCACCACGGTCCATCCGGCTCTCGCCGCGCCGGCCGTGCCGGAGCCCGCCACCCCCACCTGGCGCGTGGCCGGCCGCTCCGACTCCTCCGTACCCGTGGAGAGGGGCACCGCGGCCCCCGAGCCCAGCCTGGGCCGGTTCCTCGCGGTCGCGATCGGCCAGCTCGTCACCATCGTCGGTGCCACGCTGACCGAGTTCGCGATCCCGATCTCCACCTACCTGGACAGCCGCTCCCTCACCCAGTTCGCCGTGCTCCAGGTGCTCGCGCTGATCCCGGGCATCCTGGTGGCCCCGCTGGCCGGGGCGGTGGTGGACCGGGCGAGCAGGCGGACGGTCATGCTCGGCGGCAACATCGCGGCCCTCGTCGTACAGCTGCTCACCGGCACGCTGCTGTGGACCGGCGAGCTGGCGGTCTGGCACCTGTACCCGCTGCTCACCGCCCTGTCGATCGCGCTGACCTTCCAGCGGCTGGCCTACGTGTCGGCCGTGCCCCAGCTCGTGCCCAAGCGCTACCTCGGCCACGCCAACGGGGTGGTCCAGATGACCACCGGCGTCGCGCAGTTCGTCGCGCCGCTCGTCGCGGTGGGACTGCTGGCGACCATCGGCCTGGAGGGGATCCTCGCGCTCGACGTCGCCGGATACGTCGCGGGGGTGATCGTGCTGCTGTGCGTCGGCTTCCCGGCCAGGCTGGCGGGCGAGCGCCGCGAGTCCGTCGGCGCGGAGATCGCCGGGGGGTTCCGGCTCCAGATGGGACAGCGCGGTTTCCGGGCCATGCTCGTCTTCTTCGCCCTCTTCAACCTGGTGCTCTCACCGGTCTTCCTGCTGTTCTCGCCGCTGACGCTGTCCTTCGGCACGCTCGCCGACGCCGGATACGTCGCGCTCCTCGGCGGGGCGGGAGCGGTGACCGGCGGGCTGGTCATGAGCGTGTGGGGCGGACCGGCGCACCGGCGCATGCACGGCGTCCTCCTCGGGACCCTGGCGCTCGCCGCCTGCTGCCTGGTGACCGGCGCGCACGGGTCGCTGCTCTTCGTCGGGCTGGGCGCCTTCGGGGTGGCGTGCTCGCTCGCGCTCGTCAACGGCGTCTACGCGACCATCGTCCAGGTCAAGGTGGCCCAGCGCTTCCACGGGCGGGTCTTCGCCCTCAACCAGATGGTCGCGCTGTCCACCATTCCGCTCGGCGTGGCCGTGATCGCGCCGCTCGGCGAGCGCCTCCTGGAGCCGATGTTCCTGCCCGGCGGGCTCCTCGCCGGTACGGCCGGCGCCGTCATCGGGGTCGGTCCCGGCCGCGGCATCGCGTTCATGTACGTGGTGTGCGGCCTGCTGGTCGCTCTGATCGCCCTCGTCGCGCTGCGCAGCCGGACGCTGTCGCGGTTCGACGACGAGGTCCCCGACGCCGTCGCCGACGATCTCGTCGGGATCCAGGCGCTGAACGACAGAACCGGCACGACCGAGCGGAAGGAAGCCGTCCCGTGTCCCTGACCGTACCCGCCCTCCACGTCAACTGGACCGGTCCGCACCGGGCCGGCCTCCGCCGCCACCGGGACCGGGCCCTGGAGAACGGCCCCTACGGCATGCCGGTCGAGGAGATCCTCACCTGCGTCCACAGCGCCCACGCCTGGCGGGCCTTCCACGGCGGCGTCGAGCTGGTGACCGACGAGCTGGGCGCCTCCTACGCGGCGGCACAGGGACTGGACGCGCTCTACGACCGCATCGACACCTCCCTCGACGCCCTCGACGCCCTCGACGTGGACCCGCTGTTCTACTTCGCGGCGGGCAAGAGCTACGCGGCCCGGCTGCGCGCCGCGCCGTTCGCCGTCGTCGACACCGACCTCTACCTGCGCCGTCCCGTCGACGGGCTGGAGCGCGGCGGGTTCGTCTTCGCGCACTGGGAGTCGGTGGGCAACGACGTCTACCCGCCGGTTCCGGAGGTCCCCAACCAGGCCGGCCTGGACCTGTCGCGCTGGACCTTCGACACCCCGGCGGCCAACATGGCGGTCTCGATCTTCCTCGACGACCGGCACCGCGCCGAGTACGCCGAGGCGTCCATGGCGTTCATGACCGGCAACGCCGGGCCGTCGGCCACCGCCCCGATCGTCCGCCAGACCTTCGCCGAGCAGCGCATCGCCCCCGCGGTCGCCCGCTCCCTCGGGGTGGACCTGCGTCCGGTCACCGAGCGTTTCTGGATCGTGGAGACGGAGGAGTGGGACGGCCCCTCCTACGCCGACCGCTTCCACCACACCTGGAACCAGAAACGGCTGCTGCGCCAGTTCCCCGAGCTGCGCCCGGCCTACTGGCGCTACCTGCTGGAGGACCTGCTGTGGCGCTTCCCCGGCACCGGCGATCTGCTGCTGTCGGTGCCCGCGCTCAAGGAGTGCGCCGACCTCGTCCGCACCGTCCGGCGCGACCTGGCCGCCCACGGCCCCAGCCTGATCGAATGGAGCACCCCGTGACCGCCCCGACCACCGAGACGGAGCTCGGCGCCCTGTGGCGCCAGGTGCTCCGCGTGCCCGCCGTCGCCCCCGGCGACAACTTCTTCGAGCTGGGCGGCGACTCCTTCCGGGCCGCCCAGCTCGCCGGCCTGGTCGGCACCCGCCTGGGGGTGCCCGTCACGCCGGCCCTCGCCTTCGACCGGCCGGAGCTGGCCGGGCAGGCCCGCTGGATCGACGACGCCCGCGCCGCGGGGCTCTCGGCCGCCGCCGGGCCCGCGACCGGCGGGGGAGCTCCGCTCAGCACCCAGCAGGAGGACTTCCTGTACTGGATGTTCGAGAGCGAGCCCGTCCGCGACATCGGGTCCTGCGCCACCGCGATCCGGATCCGCGACTCCTTCGACGTGGCCGTCCTCACCCGCGCGCTGGAGGCGGTGATCGCGCGGCACGAGCCGCTGCGCAGCGTCGTCACCGCGTCGGGGGAGGTGATCGTCGCTGACGAGCTGCCGCCCGAGGTCGCCGAGGCCGTGGCCGAGGGCCGGACGCCGCAGGAGCGCGAGCGCGACGCCGAGCGGATCGTCTGGCACGAGCGCATGCGTCTCGACGACGTTCTGCGCGGCCCCCTCGTGCGGGCCCTCGTCGTGCACCTCGGCGAGGACGACCACGTGCTGGTCCTCGCCGTGCACCACTTCGCCTTCGACGGCTTCTCCCTGGGCGTCATGCTCCGCGAGCTGGGCATCGTCTACTCGGCCCTGCGTACGGGCTACCCCAGCCCGCTGCGCCCGCTGCCGATGTCCTACGCCGACTACTGCGCCTTCACCCGCGAGCAGTGGCCGCGCAACCAGGCGTACTGGGACCTGGTCCTGGAGGGTGCCCCCCGCGAACTGACGCCGTTCCCCGGCCGCAGGGAGACCACCCTGTTCTCCCGCCGCAGGCACGCCTTCGAGATCGACGCGGAGCTGGCCGGCCGGCTGGGGGAGACCGCCAGGGCGCGCGGCGCGACCACGTTCATGGCGGTGGCCGCGTGCTGGACCTGGCTGCTGCGCCAGTGGACGGGGATGACCGACCTGGTGGTGATGTCGCCCGTGCCCGGCCGTACCGCGCCCGAGCACGAGACGCTGATCGGCTGCCTGGTCCAGTCGCTCATCCTGCGCCTGGACGCCTCGGGCGACCCCTCCTACGGCGAGCTGGTCGACCGGGTCCGGGAGGTGTCCGTGGGGGCGGTGGCGCACCAGTTCCACGCCTACCAGGACGCCCGGCTCCGGGTGCCCTTCCCCTCGCGGATCCACTACGAGAGCTTCGGCGCCCCGCACTTCCCCGGCCTCATGTCCGAGGCCTTCCCCTTCCCCCGGGAGCAGGAGGGGCTGGACTGGAGCGCCAACCCGGGCGAGGTCGACCTCAGCGCCCCGGAGCTGATCGTCGAGGAGCAGCGGGACGGCTCCATGCTGGCCGCCGTGGTCTACAACCACTACGGTTACGACCCCGCGACGGCCGCCGAGCTCGCCGAGTCCTTCCAGGAGTACGTCAGGGCCGCCGTGGCCGTTCCTGACTCCCCGCTGCCGCCGCTGCCCGCGACAGCCAGCCACGCCGGGGCGGAGGCCAGCCAGGGCTGATGTTTTCCGGCGACAGGTCTTATCCTGGACATCTCCCCGGAACCTTCGTGAAACCTGTCTAGGACACCCTGATGTCCGAAGAGAGGTGATCCACAATGATGTTGCGGCTACGGGTGTCCTTTCCCGATCGCCCGGGGGCGCTGGGGCAGGTCGCCCGGGTGCTCGGCACCCTGGGGGCGGACATTCTCCAGGTGACGGTGCTGGAACGGGAGACCGGCCGGGCCGTGGACGACTTCACCGTCTCCTGGCCCGGCGCCGCCGACGCCGACACGGTCCGGGATCGCCTGTCGGTCATCCCCGGCATACGCGTCGAGGCCGTCTGGCCCACCCGCGAGATTCCCGGCGCCGCGCCCGACTACGACCTCCTGAAGCACGTCGCGGCCGACCCCGGCAGGGCCTTCGCCACTCTCGTGGACGCCGCGCCCGACCTGGTGAGCGCCGCGTGGGCGGTCGCGGTCTCCTCCGGGACCGGCGAGCTCGTCCACCGCAGCTGGCAGGCCCCGGCCTCGCTCGACGAGGCGGGCGGCCTCGCCGGCGTCAAGTCGGGTGACCTCACCCCCCTGCGGCCCTCGACCCTCGCCGTGGGCCGGTGCCACCTGATGAGCCTCCCCGTGCCCGCCGCGGGCCTGCACCTTATCCTGGCCCGCACCGAGGGGCCGTCCTTCCACCGGGCGGAGCTGGACCGTGCCATCCGCGTCGTGGAGATCGTCTCCATCCTCGGCCGCTGATCCCGCGGCGGCACCGGCGGACCCGCGCCGGAGGGCGTACGGCGGTGCCGTGCCGGCCGGTCAGCGGTGCGGCGGGTCGATGCGGGAGCCGTCGAGGGCGAAGAGCATCAGGCGGGTGACGTCGACGCCCACGCGGGCCGGTTCGCCGGCCCGCCAGACGGGGCGGGAGCCGACGCGGACGATCAGGTCGGCCCGGCGGTGGGTGCCGGCGCCGACCTGCTCCTGCGCCTGCGCAGGTTCGGGGTCGAGCCCGGAGCCCGGCAGCAGGCGCCTGAGGACCGCGCGGGCCCGGCCTCCCGGGGCGGTGGCCGCCAGGTCGCGGACCTTGTGGCGGGGGTCCGGGGGCTCGGGGACGGGCACGGTGGGGATGCCGCTCTCGACGTAGGCGAGCCACTCGTGGCCGTGGTACTCCAGGGCTCGGACGCGGCCGAGGAAGACGGGGCCCTCGAACGTCTCGGGGACCGGCGCCAGGCAGTCCGGGCGCAGGCCCACGATGATCTGGTGGCCGACGTGCTGGGAGATGGCGTAGGCCCTGGGATCGGTCCAAGGGATCATGATCTGGTGCACCCCGAAGTCCAGCAGGATGAACTGGTTCTGCGGGGTGCGCACGGTGGCCGCGAGCAGGTTGAGCTGCTGGGAGCTGAGGAAGGCGGCGGTGAAGGCGGTGGCCGGGTCGTTGTAGACCTGACCGGGGGTGCCGACGTCCTGGAGCACGCCGCGGTTCATGATGGCGATCCGGTCGGCCAGGGTCAGGGCCTCGACCTGGTCGTGCGTCACGTAGACCGTGGTCACGCCGAGGGAGCGGACCAGGGAGGAGATCTCCATGCGGAGCTCGGTGCGCATGCCCGCGTCGAGGTTGGACAGCGGCTCGTCCATCAGGAAGAGCGAGGGCTGGCGGACGATCGCCCTGCCCATCGCGACGCGCTGGCGCTGGCCGCCTGAGAGCGTTCCAGGGCGGCGTTCGAGGGTCTCGTCGATGTGCAGCGCCTTGGACAGCTCCGTCACGCGTTCCCTGACCATCGCCGGGTCCGCCTTGGCGATCTCCAGGGGGAAGGCCATGTTGCCGCGTACCGTGCGGTGAGGGTAGAGCGCGCCGTTCTGGAAGACCATGGCGACGTCCCGGTCACGCGGGGCGAGGTCGTTGGCGAGGGTGCCGCCCAGCCAGAGGTCTCCGGAGGTCACCTCCTCCAGGCCCGCGATCATCCGGAGCAGTGTGGACTTGCCGCAGCCGGAAGGCCCCAGCAGGACGAGGAACTCCCCGTTTTCGGCGCGCAGATTCATGCGGTCGACCGCCAGGTATCCGCCGGGGTAGACCTTGCTCACATTGTCGAGGACGACGGTACTCATGCGCGCTCGTTCCTCCCGGGTTCCGCTGCCCGGATCCAGCCGTGTGATTGATGAGGTAGTACATCGCGCCACTTGCCCATGTGTCCATAGATGTCGTTAGAAATTGCACATCTGCTGGTTACTTCCATGTTTCTGGTGAGTAGCTATGTCGCGCATTAGAGGGATGGTGCTCCAAGGCGAGGCCACGGCCGTCCCGGCGAGTGGGAGATGTTACAGTTTGCGAAAAGTTTCGGAAACGAATTTCACGCCGGGGCGTCGAATGTCGTTCAGCTTGCGCCCAATTCAGCCGCATGGTGGGGTACCTCTGATGGACGGTGAACTCACGAATACCTCCCGGTCCCGCCCCGACGGCGCGGGTATCCGGCTGGCCGACATCGCCGCCCAGTCGGGGGTGAGCGAGGCCACGGTCAGCCGGGTGCTCAACGGCAAGCCCGGCGTGTCGCAGGGGACCAGGCAGGCGGTGCTGACCGCGCTCGACCTCATGGGCTACGAGCGGCCGCAGCGGCTGCGCCAGCGCAGCAACGGGCTGATCGGCCTGGTCACCCCGGAGCTGGACAACCCGATCTTCCCGGCGTTCGCCCAGGCGATCGAGAAGGCGCTGACCCAGCACGGCTACACCCCGGTGCTCTGCACCCAGCTCCCCGGTGGCGCCCCCGAGGACGAGTTCACCGAGCTGCTGATAGACCGCGGGGTCAGCGGCATCGTCTTCGTCTCCGGTCTGCACGCCGACACCACGGCCAAGATGGACCGCTACACCCGGCTGACCGACCGCGGACTGCCGATCGTCCTGCTGGACGGCTACAGCGGACGCATCGAGGCGCCGTTCATCTCCCCGGACGACCGGGCCGCCGCGCGGCTGGCCGTACAGCATCTGGTGGATCTCGGGCACGAGCGGATCGGCCTGGCCGTCGGACCGCGCCGGTTCGTGCCGGTGATCCGCAAGATCGAGGGTTACCGGCAGGCGATGGCGCAGCTGCTGGGGGCGGGCGAGGTGGATGAGCTGATCTCGCATTCGCTGTTCTCGGTTGAGGGGGGTCAGGCGGCGGCGGCGCAGTTGCTGGAGCGGGGGTGCACGGGCATCGTGTGCGCCTCGGATCTGATGGCGCTGGGGGCGATCCGGGCGTGCCGGGATCGGGGGTTGTCGGTTCCGGCGGACGTGTCGGTGGTGGGGTTCGACGACTCGCCGCTGATCGCCTTCACCGACCCGCCGCTGACCACCGTGCGCAAGCCCATCGGCGCGATGGCCTCGGCCGCGGTGGCCACTCTCCTGGAGGAGATCAACGGCATCCGGAGCAGGCACATCGAGCTGATGTTCCAGCCCGAGCTGGTCGTGCGCCGCTCGACCGGCTCAGGCCCGCTGGTCAACCGCTAGAGGGCCGCACCGGACCTCCTCGTACCCGATCTCCGGAAGGCCGGCGGGACGGATGCCCGGTGCGCCTGCCGCGTTCCTGGTCGTGGGGATGTCCGGCCGAGGTCCGCCATCGAAACTTTCGTGAGCTTTTTCGGAGCCGTGGCGCCGGGGAATGCCGCCGCCAACGCTCGGCAGCCCCCATGAGCGGACACGGACGGGTGACGCCGGCGCTGCGGCGGGCGACCGCTCACCGGCCGGATCGGGCCGTATCCGGCGGATGGGATCATGGGGCGATGGAGAGTGCCTACGACGTCGTCGTCATCGGCGGGACCGGGGTGGACACCACCGCCTACGTGCCCGAGCTGCCCCTGCCGTACGCCGACACCTACGCCGTCCCCCCGATGGTCGACCGGATCGGCAACACCGGCAGCGGTGTCGCGCTCGGCTGCCACGCGCTCGGGCTGCGGGTCAAGCTGGTCGACCTGATCGGCGAGGACCCGCAGGGCCGGTTCATCCGGGCCCACATGGAGGCCCGGGGGGTGGAGTTCGCGTGGGCGCCCGCCCCCCAGGGCACCCGGCGCAGCGTCCTGCTGGTCGGCCCCGACGGGCGGCGGCTGTCGCTGTTCGACCCGCGTGACGCGCCCGGCGAGCGGCTGCCCCGGGAGCTCTACCTGGCGGCGGTGCGCGAGGCCCGGCACGTCCACGTGTCGCTCACCGGTTTCTCCCGGCACGTCTACCCCGACCTGGAGGGCGGGTCCGTCTCCACCGACCTGCACGACTGGGACGGGGAGAACGACTTCCACAAGGACTACGCCTACTCCTCCGACCTGGTCTTCCTGTCGAGCACCGCGCTCGGCTCCCGCCGCGAGGCCGTCATGCGCGACATCCTGACCGGTGGCCGCGCCAGGACCGTGATCTGCACGTCGGGCGCCGATGGCTGCCACGTCCTCGACGCCGACGGGTTCCGGCACTTCCCCGCCGCCCCGCTGCCCGGCCCGGTGGTCGACAGCAACGGAGCCGGGGACGCGTTCGTCTCCGGCGTCCTGTACGGCCTGCTCTCCGGGCGGTCCCTGGGCGACGCCGTCTCCCTCGGCGCCGTCGCCGGGGCCCACGCCTGCACGTCGGCGGGCACCCACGAGAACCCCATCGACGAGCCGGCCCTCCTCGGCCGCGGCGAGGACCTCCTCCGGTCCTCGCCGGCGTGATGTCCTGTCTTACCCGTGACGCCTCATCGACCATGACTTTAGGTCATATATTATTACACTGAGTAGTTATGGGGGCGGCGCAGGAGCAGACCATCCGGACGCTCATCCCGGCGCGGATCGACCGCATGCCCTGGTCGCGTTTCCACACCAGGATGGTGGCCGCGCTCGGGGTGGCCTGGGTGCTCGACGGCATGGAGATCACGATCGCCAGCGCCGTCGGCGACGTCCTGCGGGCGCCGGAGACGCTCGGACTGACCTCCACCGAGGTGGGCTTCGCCGCGACCGTCTACCTGCTCGGCCAGGTGACGGGCGCGCTGGTGTTCGGCCGGCTGTCGGACAGGCTGGGGCGGCGCAAGCTGTTCATCTTCACGCTCGGGGTCTATCTCGTCGCCAACGGTCTCACCGCGCTCTCGTTCGACTACTGGTGGCTGCTGCTGTTCCGGTTCATCGCCGGGACGGGCATCGGCGGTGAGTACTCGGCGATCCACTCGGCCATCGACGAGCTCATCCCCGCCCGGTACCGCGGTCGGATCGACCTGGCGGTCAGCGGCACCTACTGGCTGGGCGCGATGATCGGCACCGCCTCCACCTTCATCCTGCTCAACCCCGACCTGCTCCCGGTGAACGTGGGCTGGCGGCTCGGCCTGCTCATCGGCCCGCTGCTCGGCCTGGCGATCTGGGGCCTGCGGAGGCACCTGCCGGAGAGCCCGCGCTGGCTGGTCATGCACGGCCGGGAGCAGGAGGCCGAGCGGGCGATCAGGGAGATCGAGGAGCACGTCCTGGAGTCCGGCAAGGAACTGCCGCCGGTGGACGAGCGCAAGACCCTGGAGATCCGGCCGCACGGCACGGTCCGCTACCGCGACGTGATCCGGGTGGTCTTCAAGGACTATCCCAAGCGGTCCGCCCTCGGCGCCACCCTGATGATCAGCCAGTCCTTCCTCTACAACGCGATCTTCTTCACCTACGTGCTGGTGCTCTCGAACTTCTACGGGGTCAGCGCGTCGGACGCGTCGAAGTACCTGTTCCTGTTCGCGCTGGGCAACCTGCTCGGCCCGCTCCTGCTCGGCCCGCTGTTCGACATCGTCGGCCGCAAGCCGATGATCTCCTCCACCTACATCCTCTCCGGGCTCCTGCTGGCCCTGACCGGCTGGCTGTTCAAGGAGGGCGTGCTCACCGCGACGACCCAGACGCTGCTGTGGGCGGTCATCTTCTTCGTCGCCTCCGCGGCGGCCAGCTCCGGCTACCTGACCGTCAGCGAGCTGTTCCCGCTGGAGATCCGGGCCCTGGCGATCGCGGTGTTCTTCGCGATCGCCCAGACGTTCGGCTCGCTCGGCCCGACCGTCTTCGGCGCGCTGATCGGCGACCAGGCCCATCCGGAGCCGACCCGGCTGTTCTACGGCTACCTGTTCGCGGCGGCCATGATGGTGGCCGCCGGGATCATCACGATCTTCCTCGGGGTGAAGGCCGAGCGGGCCTCGCTGGAAGACCTCACCCCACCGCTCTCGCAGGTCGGGTCATAGCGCGGCGAGCAGGGCCGCCACCCGCTCCCGGTAGGCGGCCACGTTGCGCGTCTTGACGTGCTCGTAGCCGCGGATCACCTCCGGCAGCTCGGCCAGTTCGAGGACCCGGTCCCCGGTCTCCGGGCGCAGGTGCGAGAGGGCGCGGTGCACGTCGCGGGTGTACTCGGCGACGAGCTCGCGCTCGGTCCTGCGCACCCCGGCCATGCCGAACGGGTCCAGCCGGGTGCCGCGCAGCCCGCGCATGCCGTACAGCAGGCGGAAGGCCGGGTCGAACCAGGCGCCGAGGCGGATCTTGCGGTTCATGCCCAGGGCGCGCAGGACCGGCGGGTGCAGGTTGTAGGAGATCTTCGCGCCGGGACCGAACTCGGCGGCGATGCGGGCCCTCTCGTCCGGGTCGAGGTGGAGGCGGGCCACCTCGTACTCGTCCTTGTAGGCCATCAGGCGGTGCAGGTGGCGGGCGTAGGCCTCGGTGATCGGGCACCGCTCCGCCGAGGTCTCCCGCTCCCGGGAGAGGACCGCGCGTACCGCGTCGGCGTAGCGGGTGGCGTAGCGCAGGTTCTGGTAGGCGACGAGGTCGGCCACCCGGACCGTCAGGATCCGGTGCAGCTCGGTGCCGGCCGCGGCGACCGAGTCGACGAGGCCGGCGACCTCGGGGCTCGCCGGCCGTCCGGCCGGTGCGGGGGCGCCGGTCGCCCGCGCCACGGACTCCGGGGCGGCGACGACGGCCCGGCCCCAGTGGAAGGCGGCGATCGTCCGCTCCGCGCTCCTGCCGCCGCCCAGGCGGATGGCCCGCTCGATCGACTCCAGGCTGAGCGGGATGAGCCCGCGCTGCCAGGCCGCGCCGACCACGATCGTGTTGGCCGGCATGTGGTCGCCGAACAGTTTCTGGGCCACGTCCTCGGCGTCGAGATAGACGTTCAGCTCGCGCCGGGTGCGCGACTCCAGCGCGCCGATCGGCGAGCCGAGGTCGGTGACGTGCGTGGACGGGTCGAGGACCATGGAGCCGGTGGGGACCAGGCTGGTGGAGACCACCGCGACGGTCCGGTCACGGCCGGCGCCGCTCAGCTGCTTGGGGTCGGTGGCGCCGATCAGGTCGAGCGCGAGGTAGGCGTCCACGCCGGCCGTGCCCGCCCGCCCGGACCGGTCGTCGTCGCCCTCGAAGATCAGGATGTCGGAGACGACCGTGCCGCCCTTCTGGGCCAGGCCGGTCTGGTCGAGCCCGCGCGACTGCCTGCCGTCGAACATCGCGGCGGTGCCGAGGATCTGCGCCACCGACACCACGCCGGTGCCGCCGATGCCCACCAGCCGGATCATCGTCGCCCCGGTGCGCGCCGGCGGCGCCGGCAGCGCCGGGGGAGCAGGTACGGCGGCGCGCCTCCCGGCGGCCTTGCCCGGCGTGACGGTCAGGAAGGAGGGGCAGTCGCCCTCCAGGCAGGAGTAGTCCTTGTTGCACGACGACTGGTGGATCTCGGTCTTGCGGCCGAACTCGGTCTCCACCGGCAGCACCGACAGGCACTCGGACTTCTGCCCGCAGTCGCCGCAGCCCTCGCACACCCGCTGGTTGATCGCCACCCGCCTGACCGGGTCGGGCAGGAGGCCCTTCTTGCGCAGCCGCCTTTTCTCGGCCGCGCACTGCTGGTCGTGGACCAGCACGGTCACGCCGGGGATCGCGGCCAGCTCGCGCTGCGCCTCCTCCAGCGCGGTGCGGTCGCGGACCTCGGCGATCCGGGCCAGCCTGATCCCCCGGTAGCGCTCGGGCTCGTCGGTGGTGACGATCACCCGGCGCACGCCCTCCACCTCCAGCCAGCGGGTCAGGTCGGCCACGGCGAGGGACGGGGTGATCGTCTGGCCGCCGGTCATGGCGATGGCGCTGTTGTAGAGCAGCTTGTAGGTGATGTTGACGCCCGCGCCCACGGCGGCGCGCACGGCGAGCGAGCCGGAGTGGTGGAAGGTGCCGTCACCCAGGTTCTGGAAGATGTGCGGGGTGTCGGTGAACGGCGCCTGGCCGATCCACTGGGTGCCCTCGCCGCCCATCTGGGTCAGGCCCGTCAGCGTGCCCTTGCCCTCGCGGTTGAGCACCACCATCGTGTGACAGCCGATCCCCGCGCCCACCGGGGCGCCGTCCGGAACGGCGGTGGAGCGGTTGTGCGGGCAGCCCGAGCAGAAGAACGGGGTGCGCTCCGCGCCGAGCAGCTTCAGCGGTGCCGGGCGGGAGATCACGGCCAGGCCCTTGGCGATCTCGGCGCGGCCGTCCAGGCCCTTGCGGCGCAGCCGGAAGGCGATCGCCTTGGCGGCCAGGTCGGCGTCGACGCCCCCGGCCCGCGGGATCAGGGCCGCGCCGTTCTCGTCGAGCTTGCCGAGGACGCGCGGGGCGTCGGCGGTGCCGTACAGGACGTCCTTGACCAGGGTCTCCAGCAGCGGGGCCTTCTCCTCGACGACCAGGATCTCCTCCAGGCCCCGGGCGAAGGTCCGGACGATGCCGGGCTCCAGCGGCCAGAGCATGCCGATCTTGAGGATGCGGACGCCGAGCTCGGCGGGGTCCACGCCCAGCCTGCGGAACCCCTCGCACACGTCGTGGTAGGCGGTGCCCGAGGCGACGATGCCGAGCCAGGCGTCACGGGGGTCGACGGTGATCCGGTTGAGGCCGTTCTCCCTTGCGTAGGCGCGCGCCAGCTCCAGACGCGGGCCGACCAGCGTCCGCTCCATCTCCAGCGACCAGGGGGTGAGCAGGGTGGCGTCCGGAGTGTGACGGTACGGCCTGCCCTCGTATTCGACGACCGGCATGACCGGGACCACCCGGCCAGGGCCGACGCCGACCGTGCCGGTGCCGTCCACCACGTTGGTGACCGCCTTCACCGCCACCCACAGGCCGCTGGCGCGGGAGGCCGAGATCGCGTGGCGGCCCAGGTCGAGCAGCTCCTGCACGCTGCCGGGGTGGACGATCGGCATGCCCAGCGCGGCGAGTGCGCTCTCGGTGGCCGAGGGCAGCGTCGAGGACTTGCACGTCGGGTCGTCGCCGCAGAAGGCGATCAGGCCGCCGTCGGGGTGGGCGCCGACGAAGTTGCCGTGCCGGAACGCGTCTGCCGCGCGGTCGACACCGGGGGCCTTGCCGTACCAGACGCCCAGGACGCCCGCCTTGCGCGGCCGGGGGAGCGCCGGCACGAGCTGGCTGCCCCAGACGGCGGTGGCGCCCAGTTCCTCGTTCTGGCCCGGCCGGTGCACGACGCCGAGTGGTCCGGCGTGTTTGTGGGAGCGGGCGAGTTCCTGGTCGAAGCCGCCGAGCGGGGAGCCGGGGTAGCCCGACACCATCGTGCCCGTGTCGAGGCCGGCGGAGCGGTCGGCGCGCATCTGGTCGAGGATCACGCGGACCAGTGCCTGTGTGCCGGTCATGAAGACCTGGCCCTCGTCGAGGACGTACCGGTCGTCGGGCGTCACCTCACGGGCGTCTGCGAAGATCGTCATGATCGTGGTCCCGTCTGTCTGCACCGCTTCGATTGCCCGCAAGGTTATGTCAGGTGGACCGAAATCCGATGTCAACATTTATGGCGATTATGGGATTGGTTAGCATCTGTTGCCATGGATGCAACGGATCGCGCAATTCTCGGTCTCCTGCAGGTGGAGGGGCGGCTCAGCAACCTCGAACTCGCCGAGCGCGTGCGGCTGACCCCCTCGCCGTGCCTGCGCCGGGTCCGCAACCTTGAGGAGGCGGGGGTGATAACCGGCTACCGGGCCGTGGTCGACCCCGCCGCGGTCGGGCGCGGGTTCCAGGTCCTCGCCTACGTCGAGTTGGAGGGGCAGGACGCCGAGACCGTGACCGCCTTCGAGGCGGCGGTCATGGAGATCGACGACGTGGTCGAGTGCCTGCGCATGTTCGGCCGCCCCGACTACGTGCTGCGGGTCGCCGTGCCCGACATGGACTCCTACAGCCAGCTCTGCCTGGAGAAGCTCGGCCGCCTGCCCGGACTCGACAAGCTCACCTCCCAGATCGCCATGAAGGCACTCAAGCCGGGCGGCGTTCTGCCGCTGTGAGCCGTGCGGGCGGCAGGCGTACGGCGATCATGGCGATGTCGTCCTTGCCGTCGACGGCCAGCTCGGACAGCAGCGCGTCGCAGAACGTCTCCAGGGGGGCCCTGGCGAGCGACGCGGCGTGGCGGCACAGCCGGGCCAGCCCCTCGTCGATGTCCTCCCCCGGGCGTTCGACGAGACCGTCGGTGTAGAGGAGCAGCGTGCCGTCCGGCGGCAGCGGCTCGATGACGCTGCTCCGCGGCCGGTCGGGGAGCAGGCCCAGCAGGGGGTCGGTGGAGCTGTCGAGGAAGCGGCCCCCGCCGTCGCCGGTGATCAGCAGAGGCGGTGGATGCCCGGCCACGGAGTGGTTCAGCTGCCAGCCGCTCTCCTCGGAACACTCCACACGCGCCAGGACGCAGGTCGCGGTCTGCTCCTCGTAGAGGGTCTCCATCGCGATGTCCAGGCGTCTGAGGATGTCGCCGACGGGCTCCTCGCGGTCGACGGCGAGCCCCCGGAGCAGGTTGCGGATCTGGCTCATGGTGACGGCGGCGGGCAGGTCGTGGCCGGCCACGTCGCCGATCGTCAGCATGGTGGCGCCGTCCCGCAGCCGGAAGCAGTCGTACCAGTCCCCGCCGACCTCGGCGGCGGCGGCGCTCGGCCGGTAACGGGCGGTGATCTGCAGGCCCGGCACGGCGGGCGGTTTCGGGAGCAGGCTGCGCTGCAGGGCGAGCGCCACCCGCTTCGTGCGCCGGAACTCGATGGCGTTGCTGAGGGAGTCGTGCGCGTTGTCGAGCATCTGGTCCATCAGGGCGACGTCGGCCGAGCTGATCGGGGGGCGGTCACCGCAGACGGAGGCCACCACCACCGCCGCCACGGTGCCGTCGACGACGACCGGCACGAGGACCACGCTGTTGGCCTCGGCCGAGACGAGCCAGGCCTCGGCTCCCGCCGGTGCGACACCGGGGGCGGGGCACCCCGTGGGGAATGTCCGGTGGATGGGGCGGCGGCGCTGCACCGTGCGGGTGAAAACGTTGTCGGGGGCGAAGACCTCCTCGCCGTACTCCGGCAGCTCGGGCAGGCCGGGCCGGGCGGCGGAGGCGACGAGGTGCGCCACCAGCGACGCGTTCTCGGGACGGTCCGGCGAGTCGGAGAGGAGGTAGATGATGCACCCGTCGGCCAGGTCCGGCACCATCGCGCGGGCCAGCGCGGAGAGCATCTCCTCCAGGCGGGTGACATCGGCGGTGGCGGTGGCGGCGCGGTTGAGCAGCTCCCAGCGCCGGTCCTCCTGCCACGCCTGCTCGATGTCGGTGCAGCTGCCCACCCACTCCACCACGGTGTCGCCTTCGAGCACCGGTACGGCGCGGACGCTGAAGTGCCGGTAGGTGCCGTCCACCAGGCGTATCCGGTGGATGTGCTCCCACAGGTCGGGCACCTCCCGAGTCGCCCGGGACCACGACTCGTCGGTCGGCTCGCGGTCATCGGGATGGACGGCATCCCGCCACCCCTCTCCCGCGAATTCCTCCCACGACTGCCCGGTCATCCTCTCCCAGCCGGGGCTCGGTTCGATGACGCGGCCGTCGGCCGCGGTCACCCAGACCATCTCCGCGCCGACGCTCCCCAGCTTCTGGTAGCGCTGGAGAAGGCGGCGCCGTTCCTCGGAGAGGGCCTGGATCCGCTGCGCGGCGCTGACCTGCTCGGTCATTTCCACCGACACCAGCAGCACCCCGCGCTCGCCGCCGCCGAGAGAGATCTCCGAGAGGCTGAAGGTGAAGAAGCGCTCCTGCGGGCCGGTGTCGGCGTAGGCGAGGGCCACGGGGGCGTCGGTGACGGTCACGGGCTCGCCGGTGCTCAGGACCTGGTCGGACAGCCCGAAGTAGTAGTCCCGATCGACGTGGTCGCTGAACGCCTCGCGAGCGAGGGCCCAGAGCGATCTGTCGCCGAAGACCGACCGGTAGACCGCGTTGGCGTACACCAGCCGGTGGTCCCGAGCACTGGTGACCGACACCCCGACGGGGGCCGGATCGAACACCTCCAGCCCCAGCCCGCTTGATCTCTCCCCCCGGGCAACTTTCATCGTGCCTTCTCTGGCCGAAGAACGCGTGTGCGCCGGCGTCGAACTCTGCCTGCGCACTTCCCCCTGATTGAGTCGCATACCCAGACAGTTCGGGCCTATACACACGATGGTTACCGTCGAGCCGGAAAGATCTACGCTACGCCCGCGGGAGCAGCCTCACCATGCGGAGGCGATCCTAGAGCGAGTCGCCCTTGATCCGGGTCAGGAAGGTGGCCCACACCTCGGGCGAGAACAGCAGAGCGGGACCGTCGGGGTTCTTGCTGTCGCGGACGGCGACGACGCCGGGGAGGTTGACGGCCACCTCGACGCACTCGCCGCCGTTGCCGTTGCTGCGGCTGCTCTTGCGCCACCGGGCACCGGTCAGATCCATGAACTCATCCTCTTCTCGATAAAGACCGCGGAGGCGGCCTGTGGGAGTGCCCAGGAACGCAATGCGTCGAACTGGGCCGACAGGGGGTCGACCCGGGCGGGATCGGTCAGGAGCTGTGCGTTCTCCGCGTTCTCCATGTACACCACATCGGGCGCTCCCTTGAAGGAGAGGACCAATATGGGTCCGGCCAGTCCGGGGTAGGCCCCCACCTCGAAGGGGATCACCTGAAGGGTGACCCGTGGTCGCGCCGTCGCCTCCAGCAGGTGCCCGAGCTGCTCTCGCATCACCCGGGCGCCTCCTATGGGGCGCGACAGCACGGCCTCGTCCAGCAGGACGAAGAGAATCGGCGGGTCCGGGCGGTCCAGCAGCCGTTGCCGCTGCATCCGCACCGTCACCATCTCCTCCACCTGCTCGGCGGTGTCGAACGGCCGACCCAGCCGGGTCAGCGTCCGCGCGTAGTCCTCGGTCTGCAACAGCCCCGGCACCACCGCGAGCTGGTAGTTGCGGAGCGTGCGCGCCTCCCACTCCAGCTCGAACAGCGAGCGGACCCAGGCGGGCGAGGACTCCCGGCCGATCAGCGGCCAGAGCTTGATGAGCGTTCCGCCGGTCTCCAGCACCTCGTCGCATCGCTGCGCGAACTTCCTGGTCGGAGCGCGCATGGCGGTCTCGACCAGGCCCACCAGAGAGGTGGAGTAGGTCGTCCGCTTCGCGAGCTCCTGCTGGCTCCAGCCCATGGCCTCTCGCAGCCGGCGCAGCTCGGAGCCCCAGTAGGCCATGACGCTGGCGCTGGGATCCAGCTCGTTTGGGGCGGGCATGGGGGCTCCCGTCCTTTCGGGTCCTACATGTGCCGGGGTGGGTCCCACAGTGAAACCCAACCAAGTTGCATGTGTCTCTTAGTAATCGAGCACCTACCGAAAGTAATCATCCCACGGCACCCTGTGTAGGGGAAACGGTTCGTCGTTTTCACCGAACGCCGAGAGGAGGTGGGCAATGGCGAACCTCCGAGGCGTGCTCGCGGGAACGCCCGCCGTTCACGCCGCGTGTCTGCTCCGCGACGAACTGGTACGGCACGGCGTCGAAGGCGACGTTCACGACGGCTACGGCCTGGCGCTGGTGTCCGTCTGGGCCGACCTGGTGGTCTGGACGGACGGCATGGTCTACCGCTGGTGGACCGGCCGCCTGTCGCCGAGGACCAGGCGGCGGCTCTACGCCGTCTACGGCCTGGACAATCCGGCCGCCGTCGCCCGCGTGGTGGCGCTGCGCTACGCCGAGCTGAGGGAGAGCCATCCGCGCTCCGGGCTGATCGCCGAGACTCTCCGCTCCCGCCCGTACGGGCGGCAAGGAGCGCTGGCGGGTCTTCTCCGGACGGCCGTCGAGACCACCGGGTGCGACGAGCGGGTGCGCGTCCCCTCGGTCCCCCTACCCCTGGATGCCCTGCACGGTCAGTGACAGGAGCCGGTCGGTCAGGTCCGTCCGGCCGCGGGACTGCTCGCTCGCCCAGGCGATCGCCGCCGCGAGCGTGAGCAGCTCCTCGACGGTGACGTCGGGACGTACGGATCCGGCCTCCTGGGCGCGGGCGAGGAGCCGGGCTCCCGCCGCGCGCATGGCCGCGCAGGAGGCGTGCAGTCGCGACCCCTCGTCGTGCACGGCGGCCATGACCGACGCGGGAAGCCCGTGGTAGGTGGTGGTGCCCGCGGCGAAGTCGCGCAGCCATGAGACCAGCGCGTCGGCCGGGGACGCGGCGGTGAGCAGCTCCCGCGCGGTGCTGTTCAGCCTGTCGAAGCCGTGGCCGACCAGTGCCTCCAGCAGGGCCTCGCGGGTGGGGAAGTGCCGGTAGAGCGTGCCGATCCCGACCCCGGCGCGGCGGGCGACGTCCCGCAGGGAGGCGTCGGTGCCGTGCTCGGAGAAGACGGTCCGGGCGGCGGTCAGCACCCGCTCGCGGTTGCGGCGGGCGTCGGCGCGCATCGCGGGGTCGGTGGTGGCCGGTGTGGCGGCTGCCTTCGCCATGGGGTGACCCTTCCGTATTGCTATCCGGAGCGGCGCTCCGTATATTTGCGGAGCAGTGCTCCATATAGCTGGAGTCTAACCCCGATCACCAGGAGTCATCATGGCCGGCACGATCCTCGTCCTCGGCGGCACCGGGAACCAGGGAGGGGCGGCGGCGGCGCACCTGCTCGCCGCCGGCTGGCACGTCCGGGCGCTGGTCCGCGACCCCTCCGGTGCGGCCGCCCGGGCGCTCGCGGACGCCGGGGCCGAGCTCGTCGCCGGCGACATGGGCGACCGTGCCTCGCTGGACGCCGCCGCCCGCGACGTCCACGGCGTCTTCAGCGTCCAGCCCACCTGGGACGACCCCGTCAACTCCCCCATGGAGGTCCCCCTCGGCATCGCGGTCGCGGACGCCGCCGAGGCCGCCGGCGTCCGGCACCTCGTCTACACCTCGGTCGCAGGGGTGGAGCGCGCCAGCGGCATCAGTCACTGGGAGACCAAGTGGCAGATCGAGCGGCACATCCGCGCGCTCGGCCTGCCCGCCACGTTCCTGCGCCCCGTCCAGTTCATGGAGAACTACGCCTCCCCCCGGTACGGCCTGCGGAACGGCACGCTGGCCGCCTACGGGCCGCCCGACAGGCCCGGCCAGCTCATCGCCGTGGACGACATCGGTGTCTTCGCCGCGCTCGCCTTCGCCGACCCCGGCAGGTATCTCGGGGAGGCCATCGAGCTCGCCGGCGACGCGCCGACACCGTCGCAGGTCGCCGCCGCCATCAGCCGGGCGACCGGGCACCCCGTCTCCTACCGGCCCGTCACGCCGGAGACGATCGACCTGCTCGGCGCGGAGATGGGGGCCGCCGCCGAGAACCTGCGCGCCGCGTACCGCTTCGTCAACGAGAAGGGAGGCTGGCAGGCCGACATCCCCGCGCTGCGCCGCCTTCACCCGGGCCTGACGACCTTCGACGCCTGGCTGGACGGAAAGGGGGCGGCCCTGCTCAAGGACCTGTTCGCCACACGGGGCTGAGCGCGCCCGCGCGCCGTACCGGGTGTCAGCCGGCGCCGGAGGCGAGATCGACGACGGTGGTGAGGACGACGACGGAGTCCTCGTCGGCCTCCAGCGAGTGCCGCAGCAGCGGGATCGGCGCGATCTGCCCGGTGGCCAGCCCGATGGCCCCCTCCTCGTCCATGATCCGCACCCGGCCCGACAGGACGTGCAGGCTCGCGGCCGGTGGGGCCTCGTGCTCGCCGAGGGCCGACCCCGCGGTCAGCGCGATGATCGCCTGACGCAGCGGGCCCTCGCGGAGGAAGGTGTGGGCGCTGCGGCCGTGGGGGTTCTCCCGGGCGAGGGCCAGATGCTCCTCGCCGAGGGCCAGTACGTCGATCATCGGCATTCCTCCCGCTTCTCCTGGCATCTGCCCCGCCTGCACGGAGGACATCGCCAGGGGGCGGTAAAGTCATCCGCCCGGCACGGGCACGTCGAGTCCCGGAGTGGCCCGCCTCGCCGCCGCGCCCGCCGGCGCCGTGATGGACTGCTCCGGTGAAGGCCGCCGGAACCCGTAGTCGCCGAAGGGATCTTTTGATCATCATGTCGCCGCGGTTCCGAGGAGGGCTGACAGCAGCCGCGGGTGCTCTGATCGCCCTCGTCCTGGCGGGGCACCGGCTGCTGCCGAACTGGCGGGGGATGGGCAACACGCTCGACAGCGGCCTGCCGTGGCTGGGCCTCGCGGTCCCCCTCCTGGCCCTTGTCGCGTTCGCCCGCCGGTCATGGCTCGCGCTGGCAGGAGCCATGGTCCCGGCCGTGATGTGGGCGGCGATGTTCGGTCCCGCGTTCGTCCGCACCGCGGCCACCGGGCCGCGGGACCTGCGCGTGGTCCACCAGAACGTCAGCTACGCCAACGGCGACCTGGCGGCGACCGCCAGGGCCCTGCGGGCCACCGACGCGGACATCCTCGTGGCGGTGGAGGTCTCCGACGACCCGGTGCTGGAGAACGGGACGATGGATCCCGTCTTCGCCCGGGAGATCGGCCCCGGTTACCCCTACCGGTTCCCCGGCAATCCGGGTGTGGCGGTGTGGAGCAGATATCCCTTCGACGGCCTGCCGCGGCCCGTGCCCGGAGTGCCGCGCTCGCAGCAGGCCGTCATCCGCACGCCGCAGGGCGAGGTCAGCCTCTACGCGGTGCACCTCGCGTCCTTCCGCCCCGCCCAGCCGTCCGTCATCGCCAACCGCAACGCCGAGGTGGGGGCACTGGCCCGCGCGGTCCGGGAGGACCCCAGCCCCCGGATCATCGTCGTCGGCGACCTGAACACCGCCACCACCGACCGGGAACTGGGCCGCCTCACCGCGCTCCTGTCGCCCGTGTCGGAGAAGGCCGGCACGGGCCTGCAGTTCACCTGGCCCGCCGTCCTGCCCGCCGTACGCCTGGACCACGTGCTCACCCGCGGCTTCACGACCCTCGACAGCCGGGTGCTGCCGATGTCGATCAGCGACCACCGCGCGATCCTGGCCGATCTGAGGGTCTCCGGCCGCCGGGCCTCACGCCGGGACGGATAGGGCCTGCTCGCCTCGGGTGACCGCCGGTCCGCCCGCCGGCCCTACGGCCGGTCCTGTCCCCCCTCCGGACGGCCACCCGTCCGCCGGTCCGGCCCCCCGGCCCGCGGTGCGTCGAAGCGGATGGCGCGCAGCAGGTCCGAGGCGGGCCGGTCGAGCACGGTGACACCCGCCGCGGGCGGGAGGGAGCCGCCGCGGGCACGCTCGATGAGCACCTGCCAGCGCCGGCAGTGCCGGGCGAAGCCGGAGGCGGTGACGACCCTTCCACGGGAGAGCTGCCCCGCGCGCGCGATCCCCGGCTCCACGTCGAGCATGATCAGGTGGACCTCGCCGCCGACCCTGCGGGCCAGCCAGGCGAAGCCGTACAGGATGTGGGGCCAGGTGCCCCGGGTGTGCGCGACGACGCCGTGCCCGCGCATCACCGCCCGCGCGATCCGCGACACGTGTGTGGCGTGCACGATCGGGGTGCGGATCCGCGGGGGGATCGGCCCGAGGTAGCGCGCCCACCAGTTACGGGACTGCCGCGAGTCGATCACCCAAGCCTCACCGGCCCGGACCGGTTCCCTCTCGTCGCCGCGCAGCCCGTACAGCCGGTCCAGCAGGGTGCTCTTGCCCGCGCCGGGAAGTCCCGCGAGCAGCACCAGCGATCCGGGGGGATAGTTCAGCTCCTCGGCGGACGCCCGGCCGGCCGGTGTGGTCGTGGCCATCGCGTGCACCTCACAGGGGTGGGGGACTTGTCTCGTCATGCGTCTCGCGGCCTTCCAGATGGGCGGAAACGGGTTCGCCTGTGGTCCGGTGCCGCAGGGGACCGGACGGATCGGGTGAAGGTCGGGCGGGGCTATCGATGGTGCGCGTCCGCCGGACCGGCCGCACGACGGCCGGTGCGCGGGCAGGAGGCCGTGACGGCGGTGTGCCCGGGGACCGGGCGCGGGAAGGCAGGGCCCGGGGGACGGCCGGGAGCCGGGCCGGAAGCCGGGAGCGGTCTGTCAGCGATCATGGGGACTCCTCGAATGCGCTTGGCCATTCGAGGTCTCCTTCACCCGCATGTCGCAGGCGACCGTCCGGGGATGCCGCAGGGCGTCCGTACTGACCGGGGCGGTTCTTGGGAAGTACTCCCCTCGTCCTCCCAGGTTAGGGGACTCCGGCGTGTCACTCCACCTGTCTGCCTGATCCGCTCTCCGATATGTCTGTCTCGCGATAGATATGTCATCAATTGGCCACGGACATCCCCTGCCGCAGGAGAGCCGGCCGAGCCGGGCGGGAACGCGGAAGGGGCGGCTGGGAACGCAGGGGACGCAGGGCGGGAACGCGGAAGGGGCGCCGGGCGGAAGGGGAATCCGCCCGGCGCCCTGATCCGCCGTCGGCGGGCCTTAGCTCCTCACCCCCGCCAGGGGCACGTAGTCGCAGTCGTAGCCGAAGTAGCGCGGCCCGACGAGCGCCAGGCCCTCGGGAGTGGTCCACCGGGGGTCGCAGGGGGCCGCGATCACCGTGACGCGCAGGCCGTACCGCATGGCCTCGGTGGTGACCGGCTCGCCGGTGTCGGTGTCCAGGACGCAGATCAGGTCGGGAGTGGTGGCGACGACGGCGCCGTCGCGTACGGCCATCAGGTGCTCGTTCTGGATGCTCAGCTCCAGGGTGCCCGCCGGGCCCTCCAGCAGTGCCCGGCCCCGGGCGAAGCCACCGGTGGTGCGGCGCTCCATGTCGACCACCTTGCCGGTGAGCAGGTGGATGCCGCCCAGCAGCCGCGTCGCCGCGGCCACCGGGTCGGAGTGCTCGGCCCGCGCCAGCCGTACGGCACGGCCCAGGTCCTCGGCGAGCGTGAGCGTCGCGGGGACCAGCCCGTCGCGGAGCTGGTCGCCCCGGAGCACGGTGTCGGCGCAGGAGACCTGGCAGCCCATCACCATGCAGGCGGCGCGGGCGATCCGCTCCGACCAGAGGTTGGAGACCGCGTCGACGACCAGGGTGTTGCCCTTGTCGTCGGCGAGCGCCATCGGGGTGGTCGAGACGCCGATCAGCGTCGGCAGCACCATCTGGGTCTCGGGGAAGGCCCGGCCCATGGCGTCCCCGTCGACCAGCGGCAGCCCGGCCTGGGCGGCGGCGGCGATGGGGACCATGGAGTTCATGCCGCCGATCTCGATCGGGACGATGTGGGTGGCCCGGCGGCCGAGTACGGCCTCCAGCGCGCGCAGCGCGGTGAGCTCCTCGGTGCCCGCCGGGAGCTTCTCCAGCAGCACGGTCGGCGCCCCCATGCCGGAGACCGGCACGACGGTGGCGTCGGGCGGCACCTCGTCGATGTCCAGGAGGGTCACCGGGCCGTGGGCGAGGATCGCCTCGCGGGCCAGGAGCTTGCCGACGTAGGGGTCGCCCCCGCCGCCGGTGCCGAGGATCCCGGCGCCGCGGGCGAGGTCGTCGAGCTGGTCGGCTCCGAGTTCACGCATTGATCTTCTCCAGGTCCAGGTCGCCGACCGCCTTGACGCGGACGCGGGTCGCGCCGCCGGGCAGGTAGGCCAGGGGGATCTCCTCCACCTCGACGATCCGTACGCTGCCGATGCGGGCTCCGGCCCGTTCGGCGCGGGAGACCGCCTCGTCACGGGCCCCGTCGAGCATGACCTCGCGCGAGCCGGAGAAGACCTGGTCCACCTCGCCGCCGACCTGCGCGATGGCCGCGCCGACGGCGTTGGCGACGGCGAAGTGGCCGGGGCGGTGGACCTCGTCGAAACCGGGGAGGCCGTCGGGGATGAGGATGCTGCCGCCGCCGACCGCGACGACGGGCAGCGGGGCGGCCGAGATCCGCATCCGGTCCACGGTCTCGGCGATGCGCTCGGCGATCGCGGCCAGCGCGGCGCGCGGGTCCAGGTGCGCGACGAGCGAGGGGTCGCCGATCTCGGCGTACCCGGCGGCCACCGCCAGGTCGGTGGCGGTGAGGGTGGGGCCGCCGAACACCAGCGCCTCCTCGGTGAGCCGGTAGCCGACGCTGCGCGGTCCCGCCGACCCGTCCGGGGCGATGAGCGAGCCGCCGCCGATGCCCAGCGACAGCACGTCGGGGATGCGGAAGTTGGTCCGCACCCCGGCGAGCTCGGCTTCGCCCGACGCCTCCCGGGGGAAGCCGCCGACCAGGATGCCCACGTCGGTGGTGGTCCCGCCGATGTCGACCACGGCGCAGTCGGCGAGCCCGGACAGGAACGCCGCGCCCCGCATCGAGTTGGTCGGCCCCGAGGCGAACGTCGCCACCGGGTAGCGCTGCGCCTGCCGGACGTCCATCAGCGTCCCGTCGTTCTGCGACAGGAACAGCGGGGCGACGATGCCCGCGGCCTTCAGCGCGTCCTCGAACGCGCCGACGGTGCGCTCGGCGAGCGGCCGCAGGGCGGCGTTGACGATGGTGGCGTTCTCTCTGGCCAGCAGGCCGACCCGGCCGATCTCGTGGGAGAGCGAGACATGGACCTCCGGGCCGAGTTCGGCGGCCAGGATCTCGGCGGCCCGCAGTTCGAACTCCGCGCTGACCGGCGAGAAGACCGAGGAGATCGCCACCGAGCGCAGGCCCCGGGCGGCTATGTCGGCCGCGACCCGCTTCAGTTCCTCGTGGTCGAGGTCGGAGATGGGGGTGCCGTCGTACTCGTGGCCGCCGTGGCACAGGTAGCTCCGCCCTCTGACGGCCTCGCGCAGCCGGGCGGGCCAGTCGACCATCGGCGGCAGCGCGGCGGTGGCGGGCAGGCCGAGCCGTACGGCGGCGACGGGCTCCAGGCGGGAGGCCTCCACCAGCGCGTTGACGAAGTGGGTGGTGCCGATCATCACGGCGGAGGTCTCGGCGGCGCCGAGAGCGGTGATCGCCCCGGCGACGCCGGAGGTGACGTCCGCAGTGGTGGGGGATTTGACGGCGGCCAGCACCTCGCCGGTGTCGCCCAGGAGGGCGGCGTCGGTGTTGGTGCCGCCGACGTCGATTCCGATGCGCATCATGCTCTCTTCCGGATGGATTTCAGACGTGTACGGCAGGCTGGTCGACGGGGAGTTCCCGCGTCCCGCGGACCAGGCCGAGCTTCCCGGCGACGATGTAGCCGAGCCCGGCCAGGATCAGCGAGTTGAGCGCGGGGATGCCGATCCACCCGTAGGCGTCGCTCAGCCAGCCGACCAGGGCCGCGGCCGCCCAGATCGCGATGGTGGCGGGCACCCAGGCGGGCTCGGTCTCGGGCAGCCGCCCGAGCTCGCGGGAGGCGTCCAGGACGGGCCGCCAGCGCTTGACCACGAAGTACTCGGCGACCATGATCCCGGCGATCGGCGGGGTGACGACGCCGAGGACGAACAGGAATCCGGCGAAGGCGTCCAGGATCCCGGCGGCGGCGGCGATGCTGCCCAGCAGGCCGATGCCGACGGTGACGGCGACCCGGTTGAGCCGTACGCCGACCGTGGACTCCACGGCGTTCATCAGTCCGAGCGCCGCCGAGTAGAGGTTCCAGTTGTTGATCTTCACGGTGGCCGAGACCAGGATGACGACGCCGACGACTCCGGAGGAGGCCGTGATGATCGCGACGATGTCGGAGGTCTTGACGGCGTAGGCCAGGAGCACCCCGGCCAGGCCGAGCACGTACTCGCCGAGGGAGATGCCGACCAGCGTCTGCTTGACCACGTCGGAGGTGCTGCGGTTGAACCGGGTCATGTCCGGGGTGGTGACCGCGCCGACGATGTAGGAACCGGCGACGATCGTCGCCCCGGTCGCGACCGTGATCGGGGCGCCGAAGGGGGAGGAGGAGATCAGCTCGCCCAGGCTGTGCCGGGAGACCTCCACCCACATGGCCCAGCCCGCCAGCCCCAGGAACGCGGGCACGGTGACGAAGGCCGTCCAGCCCATCGCCCGGAAGCCCTTCAGGACCAGGGCGGTCACGCCGAGGCCGGCGATGAGGGACCAGGCCCACAGGGGGATGCCGCTCATGATGGCGTGCAGGCCCGCCGCGAAGACCGCGGTCTGCACGCCGAACCAGCCGAACAGGCTCAGCGTGATGATCACGCCGATCAGCGTGGAGCCGTACCGGCCGAACCCGGTCCAGCGGGCCAGCACGGAGGTGGACAGGCCCTCGCGCATCCCGGCGATGCCGACGAAGATGCAGACGATCTCCAGGATCACCGAGCCGAGCGTGAACGCCCAGAACGCTCCCCAGAACGACAGCCCCGCGCCCAGCGTCGCGCCGAGCAGGAACTGCGTGAGGTCCGACAGCTGGCCGAAGCGCTGCACGGCCACGTTGAACCACGAGTAGCGGGCAGCCTGCGGAACCCGCTCCAGCGGGTAGTCCTCATCGATCATTTCGAGACCTTTCAGGGGGGTTTCAGAGCCGTGAAGGAGGGCCGGCCGCCCGAGCGCGGAGCCTGAGGAACGGGCCGGGCAGGTAGGCCAGCGGGGAGCTGCCGGTCTCGACGATCTCGACGTGCCGGGGGTCGGCTCCGGCGCGCACCGCGTGCGCCCGCGCCTCCTCGGCGACGGCGTCGAGCGCCTCGGCGAGCCGGGTCCGCCCCTCCAGGCGGACGATCCGCTCGTACTGGCCGCCGACCGGGCTGGTCGCCGCGCCGATCGCCCCGGCGGTCCTGCCGTGTTCGGGCCGCCGGACGTCCGGCACGCCCAGCAGCCCGTCCGGTACGGCGGGCGCCCCGCCGCCCACCATGACCACCGGCAGCCGGTCGACGCCCGGCTGCAGCCGGTCCACCGCCTCGGCCAGCTCCGTGAGGCCACCGCTCCCCGCGCCCCGGCCGGCGGCCGCCTGGGCGCGGTCACGGAGAGGAGCCCCGGGGGCGCGGTCGCCGGCGGAGCCCCGGGGCACCCGGATCAGCTCGGGGATGCGGAAGCCCACGGGGACGCCGCCGATGTCGGCCCCCCGCGTGGTCTCCTCGGGGAAGCCCCCGGCCAGCGCCCCGACCCGGATACGGCTCGCGCCCACGTCGGCGACCACCGCGTCCCGCAGGCCGGTCAGCACGCCCGCACCGCGCAGCGTGCTCGCGGGCCCGCTGCCCAGGCTGAGCCCGGGATGCCGGGCCAGATACTCCAGGCTCATCAGCGTCCCGTCGCCCCGGGTCACGAAGACGGCCGCGCCGGGGAGGGCGAGGGCCAGCCGTTCGGCGGTGTCCAGGGCGAACCGGGAGAGCGCCGCGTCCAGGATCGTCGCGTTCTCCCGCTCGATCAGCCCGAGGGAACCCAGGTCGGCGGAGAGGGAGACCGGCAGCGGCCCCAGCTCGGCGTGGACGATCTCCGCCGCCTCGCGTTCCTGGTCGCCGTCGATGGGGGAGAACACGCCGGTCACGGCGACGGCCTCGGCCCGCCCCGCCACCCGGGCCGCGAAGCGCGCGACCGCCTGCCGATCCAGCGGGGTCCGGTGCTCGGGGCCCAGTCCGCCGCCGCCGTCGACGATCCCCGCGCCCGCCTCGACCGCCTCCCGCAGGTCGACGGGCCAGCCGAAGAACGGCCGCACGGCCTGCGCGGAGGGGCCGCCGATCCGCAGCGCGGCGACGCGGCAGAGCCCGGCGCGCTCGGCGACCGCGGTGGCGGCTCCGCGCAGCCCGACGGCGATCCGGGTGGCCCCGGCGGATCCGAGCGCCGTGAGCGCCGCGACCACGCCGGCCACCGGGTCGCCCTGGACCGAGGCCACCTTGACCGTGGCCAGCACGGCTCCGGCGTCGTCCAGGGCGGCGGCGTCGGTGTTGGTCGGGCCCACGTCCACGCCGATGTTCACTTCTCCGCCTCCGGTCCGCAGGGCCGGGGCGCCCCGGAGAGCCGCCCGGACGGCCGGGAGGGGTCGGGGAGCGGCTCGGATGTCCGGGAGGGGTCGGGGAGCGGCTCGGATGTCCGGGAGGGGTCGGGGAGCGGCTCGGACGGCCGGGAGAGTCCGGGGGCGGTGAGGCCGGCGAGTCCGGGGAACCGCCCGGACGGCCCGGGGAGTCCGGAGAGTCCGAAGGCCTCGGGTCCGCCGAGGCGGAGGCCGGCGGGGGTCCGCCACACGGGGTCGCACTCCAGCCGCACGACGCCGACGCGCAGGCCGTACCGGAGCTGCTCGACCTGGACGGCGTCCCCGCTCCTGGTGTCCAGCAGCGCGATGATGTCCGGCACGGCGGCCAGCAGGTCGCCGTCCTCGAAGACCGCGAGGTATTCGCTCTGCGCCTCGATCCGGATGAGCCGTCCGCCGTCCGCACCCAGCCCCTCGACGAGGATCGAGCCGCCCTCCACCGTGGCGACCTTCCCGGTGAGCAGCGGGGCGGGGAGGTTCTCGCCGAGCCCGGCCGCGCGGGTGATCGAGCCGGTGACGGTGGAGGCGCGGACCTGGGCGGCGCGCAGCACGTACTCGCTGGAGGCCATCTGCCCGCCGAACGCCTCCAGCGCGACCCGCGCCAGGCGCTCCAGCCAGCGGCCGTCGACGTTGTCGATCACCACGGTCCGGCCGCGCTCGTCGCAGAGCACGGCGGGCGTGGGACTGATCCCGTGCAGCTCCATCGCGGTCTGGTCCATCCGGGGGAAGGCCCGGCCCATGCCGTCGGCGTCCACCAGCGGCAGCCCGAGGTAGGCGGCCCACGCCACGGCGACGCATCCGTTGGCGCCGCCGATCTCGCTGGGCATCAGTGCCTCGACGCGGGAGCCGTGCAGCTTCTCGACCTGTTCCCGCAGGTAGGCCGGTTCGCCCCGGCCGCCGATCCGTTCGACCTGCACCGCGGAGGTGCCCACGCTGCCGCAGGGCATGACGAGAGCGCCTGGGGCCAGCTCCTCCGGCTGGATGACGCGGACCGGGCCGTGCTCCTCCAGCGCCTGGGCGGCCACCGCGCGCATCATCGACACCGACCCGCCGCCGCCCGATCCCAGGACGGCGCAGCCGCGTGCGTACGCGGGGAGCAGCTCGTTGTCGATGTCCACCCCCGAAGGCTATGAACAACCCCGCGCATGCTCCCTATGCTGGGAGAACACGGTTCGCCGGGTAAGTGTGCGCCTGGCACACTGGAGAGATGCTGGATCGTCTGCTGAGCGCGCCGGGCCTCGACGGACTCCGGCACCTGGCGGGTCCGCCGGACGCCCGGCCGGTCGTCCACGTCCGGCTGGCGGAGGACCTGCGCGATCTGGTCCACCAGCCGCCCGGCTCCATGATCGTGCTCACCGGCGCCGTCACCCGGCAGGCCGCGGGCTACCGCCTGGACGTCGCCATCCGTGACGCCGCCGCCGCTTCGGCCGCGGCCCTGGTGTTCACCTCCTTCGACGGCCCGCTCCCCGTCACGGCGACGGCCCTGGCCGATCGGGGCGCGCTCGCGCTGCTCGCCTTCACCGGGGATCTCGCCGAGCTGGCGGTGGCGGCCGAACGGGTCCTGTCCGGTTCGGCGGCGGACGCGCTGGTCCGGGCCGAGGCGGCGACCGCGTCGGTCCTGCGCGCGGGCGGTGACCCCGACCGGATCGCGGCCGCGGCCGCCGACTCGCTCGGCGTCCCCGTCCACACCGACGGCGCAACCTTCTCCGCGGACCCGCCGGACGGCCATCTCGCCCGTGCCGTCCGGCTGGTCCTCGGGGTCGCCGCTCTCGCCGCGGCCGGCGGCCACTCCGACGACCACCCGGTGCGGTCACGTTCGCAACTGCTGACCGAGCTGCTGATCGCCCCCGAGGAGCAGGCGTTCCGGCTCGCCACCCGCGCGCGTGCCCTCGGGCTCGCCGTCGACGCCTGGCACATCGCGCTGCGGGTGGAGCCCACCGAGCTGACCGGCTCGGACCGCTACGCCGTTCTCGACGCGGCGGGACCCGTCGCGGCGCGCCTGCTGCGGTCGGCGGGCGGCCCCGACTGGCATCTGGCCCGCGCCGACGACGCGCTGATCATCATCCGCACCCAGCAGCTCGACCCGGGCAGGGACGGCCTGCGGGCCGCCGTCGCCGACGCCGAATGGCTGCTGTCCCACCTCCGTGACCGCTTCGCCGGCGCGGGCCTGCGCTGCGGGGTCAGCGGCGCGCACCGCGGCCCGCTCGGCCTGCGCGCCTCGGCCCTCGAAGCCCGTACGGCGCTGCTCCGCAACCCGGCCTCCGCCTCCCCGGTCACCGCGCACGACGTGGCCGGGCTCGACCGCATGCTCGTCGAGTGGTATTCCTCCGACGCCGCCCGCCAGGCCGTGCAGGAACTCCTCGCCCCGCTGCTGGCCCTCGGCGCGAAGCGGGCCGAGCCGCTGGTGCGCACCCTGCAGTCCTACCTCGACCACCAGGGCTCGCCCGCGCGGGTCGCCGAGGAGCTCCACCTGCACCGCAACGCGGTGAGCCAGCGGATCCGGCGCATCGAGGAGCTCCTCCACACCGACCTCGGCGACCCCCAGCAGCGCCTGGCGCTGCAGCTCGCCTGCCGGGCGGCCCGCATCTGACCTCGGAAGGCCGCGACGGGGAAAGCCCATGGCCGCCGGGTAAGGCGGCCATGGGCCGGGTTCCATGAGCTTCTGCACCGGGTCACGGTGACTCATGGCCGCAGGCGGACCAAGGGAGGAGGCGGCCCGCCTGCGAGGTTCGGGGGCGGGTGCGCCCTAGCGGAGGGCGGCCGCCTCGGCGGCCAGCTTCTCGATCCGCGCGTAGTCGCCGGTGGCCAGCGCGTCGGCGGGGGTGAGCCAGGTGCCTCCCACGCAGCCGACGTTCGGCAGCGCGAGGTAGTCGGGAGCCGACGCGAGCCGGATCCCGCCCGTCGGGCAGAACCGCACGTCCGGCAGCGGGCCGCCGAGCGCCTTCAGGTACGGCAGGCCGCCGGCGGCCTCGGCCGGGAAGAACTTCATCTCCGTCAGCCCGCGCTCGGCCAGCGCCAAGACCTCCGACGCGGTCGCCACGCCGGGCAGGAACGGCACGCCGCTCGCCTCCATGGCGTCCACCAGCTTCGGCGTGCTGCCCGGACTCACCAGGAACCGGGATCCGGCGGCCACGGAGGCCGCCACGTCGGCCGGGGTGCGGATGGTCCCGGCGCCGATCACCGCTTCGGGCACCTCGGCCGCGATCCGCTCGATGGCCTTCAGAGCGTCGGCCGTGCGGAGGGTCACCTCGATGACCGGAAGACCGCCCGCCACCAGGGCGCGCGCCAGGGGCACCGCGGTCTCCAGGTCGTCGATCACGACGACCGGCACGACCGGGGCGATGTCCAGCAGACTCATACATACTCCATGTTCGACAGGCGCTGGTTCAGCCAGGCCGCCGCGCCGACCAGCGCGGGCTGCGGGGCCACGATCAGCGTCGTGGCGATGGCGGACAGGTAGTCGTTCAGCGTCGGGGTGGCCTCGAACCGGCGGCGGAAGTCGCTGGAACGGACCCGGTCCACGATACGGGGCAGCACGCCGCCGCCCAGGTAGACCCCGCCCCGGGCGCCCAGGGTCAGGGCGACGTTCCCGGCGAAGGTGCCGAGCATGCCGCAGAAGACCTCGACGGTCTCCGCGCACAGCGAGTCGTCCAGCCGGGCCACGATGTCCGAGGCGGACAGCCGGGGCGCGTCCACGCCGTGCACCAGCGCGAGACCGTGGTGCAGCCGGGTCAGTCCCGGCCCCGACAGCAGGTGCTCGGCCACCACGTGCTCCAGGCCCTCGGCGCGCAGCGCCTGGACGATCGCGTGGTCGCGCTCGTCCAGAACCGGCACGGTGACGTGCCCGCCCTCGCCGGGGATCGGCACCCAGCCCTCGGCCGCTGGCACCAGGCCTCCCACGCCGAGCCCCGTTCCCGGGCCCAGCACGGCCTTGACCCCGCGCGAGGGCGCGGGACCGCCCAGGGAGACCAGGTCGTCACCCACCAGGTGCGGCAGGGAGGCCGCCAGCGCCTCGAAGTCGTTGAGCAGTTCGGCGTTCGGGATGCCCAGGTCGCGTACCGAGCCCGCCCAGCCGGCGTTGGTGAGCCGGTAGCGGTCGCCCTCGACCGGACCCGCGATCGCGATGCAGGCCGCTCCCGGCTGAACTCCGCCCGCATGGTCTGCGAGATAGGCGGCTACGGCTTCGGGGAGCCCGTCGTGATCCGCTCCGGCCAGTACGGCCACCGCCTGCGGCTGCCCGCCCGGCTCCGTGACCAGTCCGAACCGGGCGTTGGTGCCGCCGATGTCGGCGACGAGCCAGGGAAGGCTCACCAGGCCTCCTTCGCCGGGCTCGTACGGGAGACGCGCTGCCCGCTCACGGCCGGACCCCGTTCACGGCGGCGGCGGCGACGCCCTCGGCGTGGCCGTTCAGGGCGAAGATTCCCGCGCCGCGCTCGGCGGGGCCCGCCGTACGGCGGAAGGCGGCGAACAGCTCGCGGCCGGTGCCCACCCACTGGGCGTCGGTGAGCGGCGCGCCCTGCGGCGTGCGGGCGGCCAGCTCCTCCGCCGGGACCAGCAGCTCCAGGGTGCCGGCGGTGGAGTCGAGGCGGATCGGGTCGCCGTCGCAGACCAGCGCGATCGGGCCGCCGTGGGCGGCCTCGGGCGACAGGTGGATGGCGGCCGGGACCTTGCCCGACGCGCCGGACATGCGGCCGTCGGTGACGATCGCCACCCGCTGCCCCCGGTCCAGCAGCACCGACAGCGGCGGGGTGAGCTTGTGCAGCTCGGGCATGCCGTTGGCGCTCGGCCCCTGGTAGCGGATGACCGCCACGAAGTCCTGGCCGTCCAGCTCGCCCGCCTCGAAGGCGCGCAGCAGCTCCAGCTGGTCGTCGAAGACCTTCGCCGGGGCCTCGATGACCAGGTGCTCGTCCTTGACCGCGGAGACCTTGCTGACCGCGCAGCCCAGGTTGCCGTCGAGCATGTGGATGCCGCCGTCGGGGGAGAAGGCGTCCGAGACGGGACGCAGCACGTCGGGGTCGGTGCTGCCGCCGGTGCGCTCCTCCCAGACCAGCTCGCCGTCCTTGAGCTCGACGGACGAGCGGTAGTGGTCCAGCCCGCGCCCGGCGATCGTCAGCACGTCGCGGTGGAGCAGCCCGGCGTCCAGCAGGTCGCCGATGAGCACCTGCATGCCGCCCGCGGCCTGGAAGTGGTTCACGTCCGCCTGCCCGTTGGGGTACATGCGGGTGAGCAGCGGCACCACCTTCGACAATGCGGCCAGGTCGTTCCAGAGCAGGTCGATGCCGGCCGCCGCGGCGATGGCGACGATGTGCATGGTGTGGTTGGTCGAGCCGCCGGTGGCCAGCAGCGCCACGCAGGCGTTGACGATCGCCTTCTCGTCGACGACCCGGCCCACGGGGGTGTACTCGTCGCCGTGCGCGGTCAGCTCGACCGCGCGCCTGCCCGCCGCCTCCGTCAGGGCCTCGCGCAGCTCGGTGCGCGGGTTGACGAAGGTGGAGCCCGGCAGGTGCAGGCCCATGACCTCGATCATGACCTGGTTGGAGTTGGCGGTGCCGTAGAAGGTGCAGGTGCCGGCGGAGTGGTAGGACTTCGACTCGGCGTCGAGCAGCTCGTCCTGGCCGACCTTGCCCTCGGCGAACAGCTGCCGGGTGCGGGCCTTGACCTTGTTGGGCAGGCCGGAGGTCATCGGCCCGGCCGGCACGAACACCGCCGGCAGGTGGCCGAAGTGCAGCGCGCCGATCAGCAGGCCCGGCACGATCTTGTCGCAGACGCCGAGCATGAGCGAGGCGTCGAACATGTCGTGCGAGAGCGCGATCGCGGTGGCCATCGCGATGACCTCACGGCTGTAGAGCGACAGCTCCATGCCCGCGCGGCCCTGGGTGATGCCGTCGCACATGGCGGGCACGCCGCCGGCGAACTGCGCGACGCCGCCCGCCTTGCGGACGGCCGCCTTGAGGACCGCCGGGTAGGTCTCGTACGGCTGGTGCGCGGACAGCATGTCGTTGTAGCTCGACACGATCGCCACGCCGGGCTTGACGTTGGCCCGCAGGTCCAGCTTGTCGGACCGGCTCGCGGCGGCGAAGCCGTGGGCCAGGTTGGCGCAGCCCAGGCTCGCCCGGGCCGGTCCACGCCGGCGGGCCGCCTCGGCCTCGGCGTCGAGCCGTGCGAGATAGGCGGTACGGCTGGCGCGGCTGCGCTCGATCAGGCGGTCGGTGATCTCCTGGATGACGGGGTTCACCCGGCCTCCTCCGTTTTCGTCGGTTCGGTCTGCGTGTCGTGCTCGTTCTGCGCGGTCGCTCATGCGAGGTCCTCCTCGTGCCAGAAGCGGCCGCTGCGCAGGACGAGCTCGTGGGCTCCGGCCGGTCCCGGGGAGCCCGCCGGGTACGGCTCGGGCGGCGTGCCCCACGAGTCCCACTCGCGGAGGATCGGGTCGATGAAGCGCCAGGCGGCCTCCACCTCGTCACGCCGCATGAACAGGGTCGGGTTGCCGGTCAGGACGTCCATGAGGAGACGCTCGTAGGCCTCGGGCACCCGGGTGGTGAAGGTCTCGGCGAAGCTCAGGCTGAGCGGGACCGGCTTGAGAGCCACCTCGCCCGCGCCCGGCTCCTTGGCCATGATGTGCAGCTTGATGCCCTCGCTGGGCTGCAGCCGCAGCACCAGGCGGTTGGGTGCGCTGCCCGCGAAGATCGAGTGGGGCACGTCCTTGAACTGCACCACGATCTCCGAGCACCGGTACGGCATGCGCTTGCCGGTGCGCAGGTAGAACGGGACGCCCGCCCAGCGCCAGTTCTTCACCTCGGCGCGGATCGCGGCGAAGGTCTCCACCTGGCGCGAGGCCTCGGTCGGCGCGGTGTTGTCGGGCTCGTCGAGGTAGCCGGGGACCGGCACGCCGCCGGACTCGCCCGCGGTGTACTGGCCGCGGACGGTGAAACGGTCCACCTCGCCGCCGGTGATCGGCCGTAGCGACTCCAGGACCTTGACCTTCTCGTCACGGATGGACTCGCGGTCGTTGCGCGACGGCGGCTCCATCGCGACCAGGCAGAGCAGCTGCAGCAGGTGGTTCTGGACCATGTCGCGCAGCGCGCCGGCGTGGTCGTAGTAGCCGCGGCGGCCCGGCGTGCCCACGGTCTCGGAGGCGGTGATCTGGACGTGGTCGATCCAGAGGGAGTTCCAGATCGGCTCCAGGAAGGCGTTGGCGAACCGGAGGACGAGCAGGTTCTGGACGGTCTCCTTGCCCAGGTAGTGGTCGATGCGGTAGATCTGCCGCTCGTCGAAGATGGCGCCGACCTCGTCGTTGATGCGCTGCGCGCTGGCCAGGTCCCGGCCGAGCGGCTTCTCCAGCACCACCCGTGAGGCGGGGGTCACCAGTCCGGCGCGGTGCAGCTCCCGGCAGAACGGGCCGAACGTCATGGGCGGGCTGGCCAGGTAGAACACCCGGTCCCGCTGCTCGTGCCCGGCGAGCAGGCCGGTGATCTTCGCCCAGCCGGTCATGTCCTCGCCGCCGATGTCGACGGAGACGTGGTGCAGGCGGCCGAGGAAGCGCTGCCAGGTGTCCAGGTCGTCCACCGGCACGGAGCCCCGTACCTCGGCGTCCACCTTGCCGCGGAAGTCGGCGTCGTCGAGCCCGCCGCGCGACATCGCGATGATGCGGGTCTCGGGGGACAGGCGCCCGTCGCGGTCGCAGTGATAGAGGGCCGGGAGAAGTTTCCGCATGGAGAGGTCACCTGTGCCGCCGAAGACGATCAGGTCGGCGGATTGCGGGTTCTCGGACATGGGGAGTGCTCCGTAGTGATCTACCGAAATTGGGGATAGATCGGACAGTAGTCACATCTTGCGCTCTACACAAGCGGAGTTTTGTAATCCGAGATGAGAAAGATGGAAGTTTTCATTTCCTAAGTGGGTGTGATTCACTTGGCCGATGCCTCGACGTCCCGCTGCCGCGCTCGCCACCAGCGGTGAGGTGCTCCGCCTCATCCGCGCTGGTGAGGCTGTCACGCGCGCGGACATAGGGCGGGTGACCGGCCTGTCCCGGCCGGCCGTTTCGCTGCGCGTCACCGAGCTGCTCGACCGGGGCCTCGTCGTGGAGGACAGCGAGGGTCCCTCCACCGGCGGCCGGCCCCCCACCCGGCTGGTCTTCAACGCCTCCGGTGGCATCGTGCTGGTCGCCTCGCTGGGCGCGAGCCGCGCGCAGATCGCCGTCTGCGACCTCGCCGGGCGCGAGCTGGCCCGGGAGAGCCTGGCCGTCGACGTGGAGGAGGGCCCGGACGTCGTCCTCCCCCTGGTCATGGACACCTGGAGCAGGCTGCTCGCCGGCCGGCCGCTCTCCCAGGTGCGCGGGGTCGGCCTGGGAGTCCCCGCCACGGTCGAGTTCGCGGCCGGCCGTACCGAGAGCGCCCGCATCATGGCGAGCTGGACCGGCGTCGCCGTCCCGCCGATCATCGCCGAGCGCTTCCCCGTCCCCGTCTTCCTCGACAACGACGTGAACGTCATCGCGATCGGCGAGCACCGCGCGGTCTACGCGGGCGAGGCCGACGACCTGCTGTTCATCAAGGTCTCCACCCGGATCGGCTCCGGCGTCATCGCCGGCGGCGAGATCCTGCGCGGCGCGCTCGGCGCGGCCGGGGAGATCGGGCACATCCCGGTCCGCGACGGCGGGGGAGTGCTGTGCCGCTGCGGCAACATCGACTGCGTCGACTCGGTGGCCAGCGGCACCGCGATACTGCGAGACCTGCGCGCCCGCGGCCACGAGGTGAAGACCCTGGCCGACGTGGTGAGCCTGGTGCGGGCGGGCGACGCCGAGACCATGACGGTGGTCCGCAACGCCGCCCGGATGCTGGGAGAGGTCGTCGCCAGCGCGGTCAACCTGCTCAACCCCGCCGTGGTCGTCCTCGGCGGCGACGTGGCCGAGACCTTCCAGCCGATGGTGTCGGGTGTGCGAGAGGTCGTCCACCGCCGCTCGACCGCCCTGTCCACCCGCAACCTGCGGATCGAACGCAGCCGCCTCGGTCCCGGCGCGGGCATCGTCGGCTGCGCCCACATGGTCCTCGACCACATCCTCTCGCCCGAGGCCGTCGACTCCCTCGCCTGACCGGGCCGCCGGGCGAAGTGCGACCGCGCCGCCGCGAAAGCGTCACCGGGTCGGTGAGCAGAGCGGGACCGGGGGTCATCGTGAAGGGCGTCGTCGGCCTGCTGTGAAGGCGTCATCGGCCTGCACGTGAGGGGGAGCCCCCGGAGGGTGACGGCGGGCCGGCGGCGTGCCGCCCCGCCGGTCCGCCCGGAGCCTCAACCCGCTTCCGTGGTGGTACCGCCGGGAGTCCGTGACTGACGGTGGATCGCGAGGGCGATGTCCACGATCGCGATCACGGCCAGTACGGCCATGGTGATCATCAGCCATCTGAGCCCGGCCACGAGACCGAGCACGCCGATGGCGATGATCGCTATCAGGGCGAACGAGCCCAGGCGGATGTGGACCACATCTCGCGGTGTCGCGCGGACCATGGGCTTGCCGGTCGTGGACGTCTCCTCCGGCTGTCCTTCGAAAGTCATGGTTCCTCCTTCGATCAGACGCACCCTGTACCCGGATGTCCGCCTGTCATGTGGTTAGGTGTCCGGTCTCTTCTCAAGTGCCCTCACCAGTCCTTCGGGATCGGCGAGGGTGAGGGTTGCACCGGGATGGGTCAGCAACCCGCCGGGCAGGAGCGCGGGCACCGGCGTGTGGAAGCGGACGCAGACGCCGCGCCTGGGATTGGTGCCGAAGGTGATTCCCCGGTCGGCCAGCGAAAGGTGCGCTCCGATGACCTTCAATGTCGAGTAGGGGCCGGTCAGGGTGGTGCCGGCGACATTGGACAGGGGCGTGCGCAGCAGCCAGTGACCGAAGCGGACCGTGAGCGCGCCCTCCTCGACGAGGGCGAAGGCCCGCTCGGGGGTCACCCCGAACAGCCGGAGGGGGATCCTCCACGCCGGCTCGATCGCGAAGTCGAAACGTGGCATCGGTCAGCGGTCCCAGGGAGGGGTCTCGCCCATCTTGGCGTAGTACTTGGCCAGGTGGGACTTGATCCGCTCGACGTCCTCGGCGGGTACGTCGACCCCGCCCCGCGCCCCCTGCACGACCGCGCCGGCGGCCATGACGGCGTGTGGCACCGCCTTGAGCTCACCGCCGATCACGTCGGCGATCGGCAGCTTGTAGCTCTCGAACTTGTCAGGATGATCGCCGTCGTACCAGACGTGCGCGTCACGGAACTTCGCGCTGGGCTTCTCCTCGGCCCCCGCCCACGCGCGGACGCGCCCGTCCGCCTCGTCCGAGTCCCAGTGCCGGTCCCGGTCGGCGAGGGGGAGATCCTGAAATCGCGTCACTGTCATGGTGGTGTTCCTTTCTCCAGGAGGTCCGTACCCGGCTGCCCCACTCCATGCCTGGTAGGCGGCATATTTAGTCCTTTGTCGGGGAGAGGGGGTGTCATGACCGATGACCGTGAAGTGCGTGAGAAGGCCGACGGCCACGACCCCTCGCAGGAGAACCCGCCGCCCGCGGCTCCAGGGGCTGGAGAGGGGGAGGACCCGGCTCCCGCGGCTCCGCAGGACGTCGACGGGGAGAGCCCGGCCTCCGCGGTTCCACGGGGCGGGGAGGGGGAGGACTCGGCGTCCGGGACCCCGCGGGGCGGGGAGGGCCCGGTGCCCGCGGCTCCGCGGGGTATCGACGGGGAGAGCCGGGTCGTGGCGGAGAGGTCGGGGGCCGACACCTCCTTCCCGGAGCGCCCGCTCCTGGCCGACCCCGATGACGCGCGAGCCCCCGAGGGAGCCGACGAGAAATCCGGTGAGGGTGTCCCCGAGCCCAAGGTGGGGCCGACGTCCTGAGGCGTTCTGGGTGTGCCCTGAGCGCGTCTTGGGCCGTGGGGCCGATGTCCCCAGCGCGCTCCGAGCACGTCTCGAGTGGTCGGCGGCACCCGGCGGAAGCACACGTGAAACAGGCGTGAAAGATCTTAAAGGCCTGGAAGATCTGAAGGGTCTGCAAGCGAAAAGTGCGGCGGCACCATGCGAGGCAGGTCCCGGAAGCGCGGCGGCACAGAGCGAAGGAGGCCCCGAAAGTCGGGGCCTCCGCCGTGGACGCATCCGGTGGGTCCGGATGGCGGTCAGCTCTTGAAGGCGTCCTTGACCTTCTTCATGCCTTCCTTCGCCTTCTCCCCCGCCTGCTTGAGGTTGCTGTCGGCCTGGTCGGCCCGGCCCTCGGCCTCAAGGCTCTCGTTGCCAGTGACGCGGCCGGCGCCTTCCTTGACCTTGCCTCCGAGCTCTTCGGCCTTGTTGGAGATCTTGTCGTCAGCACCCATGGTGTGATTCCTCCTTTTATGCGAAGTTCTCATCGTGCAGTGATACTTAGTGTCCGCAGATGAGAGGGGTAAACATGGGTCACGCGCCTGCCGCGGTGACGGTGGACGGCATGCTCGTACCGGGGGAGCGGCCTTCCTGGCGCGTCCTGCTCCTGTGCGGCTCCTCCGGGACGGGCAAGAGCCGGGTCGGCTATCCGCTGGCACGGCACTACGGGACGCCGATCGTCGAGGTGGACGATCTCGTCGAGGCGCTGCAGGCCATGACCACACCGCGGCAGCAGCCGCTCCTGCACCACTGGCGCGCCCACCCGGGAGACGCGCTGCTGCCGCCGGCCGATGTCGTCGAGCTGCAGATCGCCATCGCCGAGGCGCTCATCCCCGCCGTGGACGCGGTCGTGGGCAACCACCTGGAGACCGACACCCCTGTGATCATCGAAGGGGACTACCTGCTGCCCGCGTTCGCCGTGCGCGACAGCTTCGCCGGCGTCCCGGCGGGCGGGCAGGTCGCCGCCGTGGTTCTCCAGGAGACGGACGAGGCTCAGCTCCTGGAGAACTACCGGCGCCGTGAACCCGGCGGCGGCGAGCAGCTCCATCGCGCCCGGGTGAGCGCTCTGCACGGTGAACGCCTCGCCGCGCAGGCCGCCGAGGCGGGTGTCCCGGTGGTGGCCGCGCGTCCCTGGGACGGCGTGTTCCGGCGCGTCGTCGCGGCACTCGGCGGCGCCTCCCTCCCTGCGGTGACGGCCCCCTGACGGATCCCGGGACGGTCTCCCAGGGGCCGGAGGCCGTCCCGGCGGCGCCACCGTGTCTGATATAAATAATGAACAGTCATTATTTAATCGAAGGGTGGGGGACTTGGCAGGGCGGCCTCGCACGATCAGGGAAGAGGACATCATGACCGCCGTCGCGGCGGCCGTCGGGAGTGCGGGTCCGGCCCGGCTGACGCTGGCGGATGTGGCCAGGGCCGCCGGGGTGTCGACGGGGGCGCTCGTCCAGCGGTACGGCAGCAAGCGCGGCCTGCTGCTCGGCTTCGTCCGGTGGGAGCTGACCCGGGAGTCGTTCGCGGGGCCGATGCGCGCGGCGTTCGAGACGGCGGCCGATCCGGTCGAGGGGCTGATCCGGGCCGTGGTGCGCAGCGCCGGTCACGAGCTGGGGCCGGAGGAGTTCGCCAACAACCTCGCCTTTCTCCACCTGGAGCTGGCCGACGACGAGTTCCGCGCCCTCCTGGGCGAGCACAGCCGCGGTGTCCGGGCCGAGCTGCGCGGCTACCTGGAGGCCGCCGTGGCGAGCGGTCACCTGGCGGGCACCGCCGACCCCGGCGCGCTCGCCGCCGCCGCCGACTCCATCCGCAACGGCACCCAGCTCACCTGGGCGATGACCAGATCGGGATCGCTCGCCGACGAGCTCCGCCGGGACCTGCGGACCCTGCTCGACCCCTATCGCATCACCAAGGAGGACCGATGAGTGACGGACAGGTGGCCCTGGTGGCCGGAGCGACCCGGGGCGGCGGACGTGGGATCGCGGTCCAGCTCGGCGCCGCCGGTGCGACCGTCTACGTCACCGGGCGCACGACCGCGGCATCGAGGTCGCCGATGAACCGGCCCGAGACCATCGAGGAGACCGCGGAGCTGGTGACCGCCGCGGGCGGACGCGGCATCGCCGTACAGGTCGACCATCTCGAGGAGGACCAGGTGCGCGACCTGGTCGCCAGGATCGGCGCCGAGCAGGACGGCCGCCTGGACGTCCTGGTCAACAACGTCTGGGGCGGCGACCCGCTGACCGTGTGGGACAAGCCCCTGTGGGAGCAGTCGCTCCAGGACGGCCTGCGGCTGCAGCGCCAGGCCGTGCACACCCACATCATCACCAGCTGGCACGCGCTGCCGCTGATGGTCGCCCGGGGCGGAGGCCTGGTCGTGGAGGTCACCGACGGGCTGGCCGACCACGGCTACCGGGGGACCTTCTTCTACGACCTGGCCAAGTCCGGCGTCATCCGGATCGCCCAGGCGCAGGCCGGCGACCTGAAGCCGTACGGCGTGACGGCACTCGCGCTCACCCCGGGATTCCTCCGCTCGGAGGCGATGCTCGACCACTTCGGGGTGACCGAGGACACCTGGCGCGACGGGATCGCCAAGGACCCCTACTTCGCGATGTCGGAGACCCCGGCCTACGTCGGCCGCGCGGTCGCCGCGCTCGCCGCCGACCCCGACGTCCAGCGCTGGAACGGCAGGTCCCTGGCCAGCTGGGAGCTGGCCAGGGAGTACGGCTTCACCGACGCCGACGGCTCACGTCCGGACTGGGGCCGCTACTTCGCCGACGCCCAGCGGGGTGCGGCGGGCGACCCGCAGGACTACCGCTAGTCCCCTGGCACGGCGGGCGCCCCGTGGGACTGCCGGTGGTCCCGTGGTACGGTGGGCGCCCCGTGGGACTGCCGGTGGTCCCGTGGCACGGCGGGCGCCCCGTGGGACTGCCGGTGGTCACCCGCGATGCCGGACGCCGCCCCCTCATGTCAGGCCCGCCGCGCGCATCCGCTCGGCGATGACCCCGGCCTCGGGGAGGTCCATGGGCGACAGTATGTCGAACGCCGTCCGCCAATGCTTCGCGGCGTCGTCGGGCCTCCCCAGGGCGTGCAGGGCGCTGCCGAGCCCCGCGTAGGCGAATCCTCGCTGGTAGGCGTCGTCCGCCTCGTCGGCGTAGACCGCCGCTTCCTGGTAGTGCTCCAGGGCGGCCCGGCTGTCCCCGCTCGCCAGGCAGGTCTCCCCGAGGCTGCTGAGCAGCTCACCCTCCAGCGGCCTGCTCCGCAGCGTTCTCGCGAGGGCGAGCGCCTTCTCGTGGTGGTCGAGAGCCTCCGCATGAGATCCCTGGTGGCGCAGGACCACGGCGATGCCGTTGAACACGTCGACCTCGATCCGGAGATTGCCCTGGCTCCGCCCCAGGGGGAGCGCCTTCTCGAAGCAGTCCAGAGCCGTCGTCAGATCACCCAGTTTCGTGTGGACGGCGCCCATCTGGATGAGGCAGTAGGCCTCGTCATACTCCCTGCCCTCTTCCCGCCAGTAGCCGTGGCACTTCGACAGGGCCTCAAGCGCCTCCTCGTAGCGCCCTGCGACGTGGTAGCTGATCGCCAGATTGTCCAACGCGGTGAACTCGCCCGTGCGATCCCCGAGTTCGCGGCTCAGGGCGAGACACCGCTCGCCGACCTCGATCGCCTCGATGGGCCGTCCGGCCAGCTGCAGGGCGTAGCTCACGTGGCGCAGCCCTTTCGCCTCACCCCTGCGATCCTTGACGGCACGCCAGATGTCCAGAGCCTGCTGCTGGTGGCTCAGGTGCTCGGCGTACCGCCCGGTGAACATCTTGGCGTAGCCCAGGTCGCTCAGGATCTCGGCCTCACCGTGCCGATGACCGATCCGCCGGGCGGAGGACAGCCCGACCTCGCCCGTCATGAACAGGTCGTCGAAGTGGTTCTTCGCGTAGAAGAACCACGACAGCAGGGCGGCGGTCTGCCATGCGTGGATGTGCCGATCCCGCTCCGCGGCGTGGACGATCACGGCTATGAGAACGTGGCGCTCCCGTTCCAGCCAGGCCATCGCCTCATCCACACCGGGCAGGTCCGGTATCCCGTCATCCACGGGAGTGATCGTCATTGAGGCGCTGTCATCGGAGGACAGGTGTTCCATGGCTTTCAGGACCGCGTACTGGTACCAGTCGAGCATCCTCGTCAGCGCGCCGTCACGATCCGCCGCGCTGTCGTCGGCCTCGTTCCGTTCTCCCGCGTAGACGCGCACGAGGTCGTGCATCGACAGTCTGCCGTCGCCGTCCCGCTGGAGCAGGTGCGCGTTCAGCAGCGACTCGACGGCCGCCGACGCGTCCTCGGCGGACATGGCGGTGAGAGCGGCCACCGCCTGGAGGTCGATGTCCGGTCCCGGATGCACGCTGAGCAGCCGGAGCGTCCGCCGTGCCGGTTCCGGGAGGCTCCGGTAGGACAGTTCGAGAGCGGAGCGGACCCCGGTGCCGGGGTCTTCCCTGAGCTCCAGAACGGTCAGCCGGTTCTCCTGCCGGAGCTTGGCGATGAAGTCACCGATCCGGGAGGCGGGTTCTCCCGCGAGCTGCGCCGCGGCCAGTCGCAGTGCCAGCGGCAGGTATCCGCACAGCCGGGCCAGCTCGGGGACCGGATCCGTCTCGTCATCCGTTCCGTTTCTGCCCAGGAGCTTGTTGAGCAGCGCGGTCGCCTCGTCGGCCGGCAGCACGTCGAGCACGATGCCGCGGACGTCGTGGGTGACGGAGAGCCCGCGCAGGGCGTCCCTGCTGGTGATGACGACCCTGGAGGGGGAGGAGCCGGGCAGCAGGGGACGGACCTGTTCCGGGGTGGCGGCGTTGTCCAGGACGATGAGCATCCGCCGGTGCGCCAGCAGCGAGCGGTAAAGCCCCGCGCGCTCGTCGACGTCGTGCGGGATCTCGTCGTCGACCACGCCGAGCCCGCGGAGAAGCCGGTCCAGTGCCTGAGCCCCGGTGGTGGCCCGTCCCCGTGAGTAGCCGTGCAGGTTGACGTAGAGCTGCCCGTCGGGGAACCGGGCGGCCACCCGGTGTCCCCAGTGTGTCGCCAATGCGGTCTTGCCGACCCCGGCGGTGCCCGCGATGGCCGAGATCACCACGGTCGCGGTGCCCTCCTCCTCGGACAGGAGCATGTCGAGCCGGCGGAGTTTCTCCACGCGGCCGGTGAAGCGCGTGACGTCGGCGGGCAGCTGCCGGGGCACGGGTGAGCCGGGTGCCGCGGGGACGGGTGCCGCGATGGCGGTGCCGGGAGCGTTCTCCCCGTTCCCTCCGGAGTTTCCGGTCGCTGCGGCCTCCCCGGAGAGGATCGCCTGGTGGACGCGGGTGAGTTCCTCGCCGGGGTCCAGCCCGAGCTCGTCGCGGAAGTGCAGGCGGCCGGCCCGGAACTCCTCAAGCGCCTCCGCCGTACGGCCGGCACGGTGGAGCGCGCGCATGAGCTGGCCGCGCAGTTCCTCGTTCAGCGGGTGCTCGCCGACCAGCAGGCGCAGCTCGCCGATCAGCTCCGGGTGACGTCCGAGGGCGAGATCGGCCTCGATGCGACCGATGAGCGCGGCGAGGCGCAACTCCTCCAGGGCCGCCCCCTCCGTCGACTGCAGCTCGGGGTGGGTGCCGCCGAGCGCGGGGCCGCGCCACAGGGACAGCGCCGTGCGGAACCTCTCCGCGGCCTGGGCGGTGTCACCTTCCGACAGGGCGGAGCGGGCCCGTGCCGTCTCGGTGACGAAGACGTCGAGGTCGGAGGCGCCCGGCCGCAGGCGCAGCAGGTAGCCGGTGGGCGTGCTCTCCACGGCGTCACCCTCGGCGAGCAGGCGCCGCAGCGACCACAGGTGGTTGTGGAGCAGTCGCCGTCCGGTCGCCGGGGCCTTCGCGCCCCACAATGCGGTCAGAAGCCGATCGTGGGAGACCACCCGATTGGCGTGCATAACCATGACGGCCAGCAAGGTCCGTTGTTTCAGCCCGACGATCGCGGTCGATCGCCCATCGCGCCAGATGTCGACCGGACCGAGAATCCTGATTTCCACTTCAACCCCCGATGAAATCGCGGTCGTCCCACGGAGCGGACTCTGCTGCGGGCCATGAATGTTTACCGCCGTCTCTCCTCTCACCTGGGGTTTCCCCGCAAGAAACAGGCGTCGGCGGATCGAATACCAAGATCGCGACATTCTATCCGACAAGATCAACAGCGCCAACACTGATGCTTATGGCGATCATGTCCGGCCGGATGCTCCCATTTCCCAACATCTGGCCGGTTCACCCCCTAATCGCTGGAGGTAATCGGTGGGGTTCCCCTTACCGAATCGCCCATCCACGCCGCCGCCACGGCGTGGATCGCCCAAACGGATCACTCCCACGGTCGTGACCGTCTCGGCCCTGGCCGCGTCACTCCTGGTAGCCGGCGGCGCCATGCCCGCACAGGCCGACCCGGAGCCCGGCGCGCCGGCCACTCCCGCCGTCCCCACGGCGACGGAGTTCCCCCGCCCGGCGGATCCCGACGCGCCGCTGAGGGCCGCGATCGCGGAGGCCAGGAAGCAGAGCAAGCCGGTCGAGGTGACCGACGCGTTCACCGAGACCTCGCGCACCTGGGCCTATCCCGACGGCCATCTCACCATGCAGTCGTATGCGGGGCCGGCTCAGCTGAAGCAGCAGGACGGATCATGGGCGTGGATCGACACCACGCTGGTCGAGCGCGACGGGGTGCTGCGGCCGAAGCTCGCCAAGGCCGACATGGAGTTCTCCACCGGCGGTGCCGACAAACCGTTCGCGTCCATGCAACGCGACAAGGGCCAGCGATTCGCCCTGTCATGGCTGGAGGACCTGCCCCGGCCGCAGGTCGAAGGCAACGTCGCCACCTACCGCGATGCCGCCGGTCAGGGCGCGGACCTGGTCGTCACCGCACTGCCGGCGGGGTTCCGGCATGACGTGGTGCTGCGTGAGCGCCCCACCGCTCCGGTGGAGTTCCGTATCCCTGTGCAGACCGAGGGGCTCACCTTCGCCGAAGGCAAGAAGGGCGGGCTGAGCCTCGCCGACGCCGAGGGCAAGCAGGTCGCCTCGGCGCCGGAGCCGGTGATCATGGACGGCGGGCCCGCCCCGGCGGGCGTCAAGAGCGGGGCCGCGGTCGCTGCGCGCCTGGGCAAGATCGACACGCGGGTGGTCAAGGAGAAGGGCCGGCAGGTCCTGGTGCTCAAGCCGGATCCGGCGTTCCTGGCCGATCCCGCCACCCACTACCCGCTCGTCGTGGATCCCACCACCAGTTTGACCCTCCTGAGGGACTTCTACCTGCAGTATCACTGTGGTGCCACCTATGTGCTCGGCAGCGAGCACCTCAACGTCGGCAGCTCATCGAACAGCGGCTGCAGCACTCAGCCGGTCACCTACATGCGCACCTACCTGAAGTTCGACGCGACTCCACTCGTCGGCAGGGCGGTGGCCTCGGCACGGCTGGAACTGCGGGCTTCCCGCCTGGCGAATGGCTGCACCACCACAGGGGCCTTGAAGGTGTCGCGTCTCACCGCGGACTGGCCGGACCCGTACTCCTACACCTGGGCCAACAAGCCACCCGTGGCCGAGGCGGATTCCCAGTTGCAGGTGTGCCCGGCCTACAACCAGCTTCCGCGCGCGGTGACCTGGGACATCAAGAACATCGCCACCACTTGGGCGGCCGGTGTCACCAATTACGGCCTGCAGTTGCGCGGTGAGTACGAGCCCTGGGACGCCTCGGGCGGCACTCCGGGCTGGACCGAGTTCGATTCCTCCGACAAGACCGGTGGACATCCGCCCAAGCTGACCGTCGACTACATGCTGCCTCCCGAGATCCCCACCGTGACCGCCGAGTCGATCGACTCGCTCAACGGCAACGACGCGATCGCCCGCAGCACCAGCGTCAAGGTCGGCTTCAAGTCGAGCGTCCCGGAGAGCACGGCTCTGAACTACACGGTCGCGGTCAATGACTCCACCATGCTGCCTCCGCCGAGTCTCCCGACCGGCCATGTGGCGCACTGGAAGTTCGACGAGGCGGCAGGTGCGTCCGCCGCGGCCGATGCCAGCGGCAACGGCTACACCGCTACCTATTCCGGCAGCAGGCGCAAGACCGTCACCGGCAAGCTCGGATCGGCCCTGCAGCTGAATGACATGACCGGGAGCAACGGCTGCTGTCTGCCGGACTCCTACGCCGCCACCAGCAAGGCGGCGCTCAACCAGGACTCCAGTTTCTCCATCAGTACCTGGGTCAAACTGAACGACAACGACCACATTCAGTATGTCGCGAGCCAGGACGGCAATCCGTTCGGGCTGAGCGTCTACTATCTGGGTGGCAGCGCGCAGAACTGGCGTCTGCAGATATCGGGCAGCGGCGGATCCACCGGCTACGGCGTATGGGTCGACTCCGCCAAACCGGCCGCGGTCAATACCTGGACCCATGTGGTCGCGATGTACGACGCCGGCGCCGGCAAGATCCGGCTCTACGTCGACGGCGCGCTGTCCGCCGAGACGGACTACCAGCCCTCCGGGACCACCACCAGCGGCCCCTTCCGCATCGGCGCCGCCAAGTCGGGGTCTCACAACCTGCAGGGTGTGGTTGACGACATGCGCCTCTACCGGCGCGTCCTGACCTCCAAGGAGGTCAAGGACCTGTACGGCGAGGTCGCCGCCACCAGCTACAACGCCAAGCCCTCCGGCCAGGTCATCGAACAGACCTTCACCCTTGACAACCCGGCCAGCTTCAAGTTCGTCGTCAAGGCATGCCGTACCGGCGTCACCCCGCCCTCCTGCAACGAGAGCCCGGCCTACCGCATCACCTCGGATGCGCCGTTCCTGCCGACGGACACCGAGACCGGCATGGCCGATCCGGCCCGGCCGATCCTGGCGGGCATGGTCTCGCGTCCCTCGGGAGGTGCGGTCACGGCCAAGTACTTCCTCTACGACAACGGCGGCTCCCCGGTCGGCTCCAGCCCGCTCGGTCAGCGCACCGTCAACGGCGGTGAGCGGGCCTCCTTCCAAGTGCCGGAGAACACCGTCCAGGCCGGCCGGACCTACACCTGGCAGATGCTCGCCTGCGTAGGCCCGCAGAGCACCACACCTACCCCTGATCCGACGCCGACTCCCACCCCGACGCCCACTCCCACTCCCACGTCCGACCCGTCGCAGAAGGCGCACTGGGCTTTCGGCGAAGGCAGCGGCACCGTCGCGGCCGACTCCTCCGGCAACGGCCGTACGGCCACGCTGAACGCGGCCTCGTGGGGAGCGGGCAAGAGTCAGAACGGCCTGGTACTGAGTGGCACCTCGAGCTACGGGGTCACCAACGGGCCGGCGGTGCACACCAACGACGGCTACACCGTCAGCGCGTGGGCACGCCTGGACGCCACCACCCGGGAAGACTCGGTGGTCAGCCAGGACGGCGCGGTCAACAGCGCGTTCAAGCTCGCCTACTCCTCCGGTGACAAGAAGTGGCGGATGGTCACCTACCAGTCCGACACCACCAACGCCGCGCCCGTACGCGCTCTGTCCACCCAGAACGCGGTGGCCGGCCAGTGGACCCACCTGGCCGGCGTCTACGACGCCACCGCCAAGAAGATCCGCCTGTACGTGGACGGCGTGCTGAACGCCGAGGTGGCCTACACCAGCACCTGGGACGCGACCAGCAACGTCCAGATCGGCCGCACCAAGGTCAACGGCGCGCACAACAGCTACCTCAAGGGCACCGTCGACGACATCCGCCTCTACCAGAAATCCCTGACCACAGCGGAGATCACCGCCCTCTACAGCGGCGCCGCCCAGACCGCCACGGCACAGGCGCCCGCCGCCGGCACCCAGGCCACCACCGAAACCGGCGGAGAGGTCTGCACCGCCAAGACGGCCCCGGTCAGCTTCACCGTCCCCGGTACCCCGACCGAACCGCCCGCCGAAGACGTCCGGCACCTGACGCTGCTGAAGGACAACTTCGTCATCAAGTCGGCGAAGACCGATCCCACCGCCTGCGATGGCGCACCATGCACGGTGACCGACGACACGGTGATGCGGATCGGCGGCACCGGCGCCGACAAGACCGCCGCCGTCATCGGATTCAGACTCGATGAGCTCCCCGACGGTGCGACCTTCACGGAAGGCACTCTTAAGCTCGGCATCCCGGCGTGTCCGGCAGGCACCTGCCCCACGGACGCGGTCATCACCGCCACTCCACTCAAGAGCCCGATTACGAGCGAGTCGAAGGGTTCGGACCTGGCGAGTGACGCCGACCCGGAGGCGACGCCGTACTCGCTACCGTTGGTCGGTCCACAGGCCGACATCGTTGGAAGCGAGTATCAGTGGTTGTTGCTCACATCCAACAAGGACGAGATCATCACCTTCGCGGATGCGGCGGCCGCCGAACAGCCCTCGCTCGCGCTTACCTACCTGCCCGCCGGACCGCCGAGCAAGGTGCTCAACCTGAATGCCTCCGGTGGTGACGCCAGCGCTGTCGCCAGTTGGGGCCTGCCGGAATCCAACGGCGGCATGGCGATGCTGGACGGCTACGACGTCGAAGTGGTCGACAATGGCGGCACTGCCGTCAAGACGGTGCAAGTCAAGGACCCGTGGGCGGCAATTAGCGGCCTGGCCAACGATGTCACCTACACCATCAAGGTACGGGCTAGGACTGCATTCGGTGTCAGCGACTGGGAAGTGGCCACCGCCATGACCAAGGCGGTCCCACCGCCTCCGGTGCCGCGTCCGGCGACGGCGTGCATCCCCTTCCTTGACACACCGCCTTCGGCTGCGAAGAGCGTGTCAGCCTCGGAATCGGGGGCACAGGAGTACATCGACCGCATCCAGGCTTATTACCAGGCACAAGACGCCGTCCTCGAAGGCCGGGCCACCACCATCTGGGATGCCCCCGGCGTCACCGCGAACGCACCCAGCGCGGCCAAGCTGTCGCTGCTGAACACTGCTCTCATACAGGAGCGAGAGGCACTGGCGCAGGACGGTAAAACCAGGTCCGGCTCATCGGTACAGCTGGCCAATACGGTTGTGCAGGCGATCCCGGATGGCAGCGTCCGCGTCACCGCCGAGGTCAAGCGCACCTGGACCGAAACGAGCGGATCCACGTTCGACGCCGCTCGGGCTCGATCCGCTACGGGTACGACGGGGACGATCGAACCCAGCGAGGCGAGCATTTCGATCTTCGTGTTCGATCGCTGCGGCAATGTCACCATCATTGACGTCCCGTTGGAGGTAAACGAGGATCCCACTGACCATACGGACCGTGCCGCCGGCGGTGCCGCCGTTCCTCCGCCGTGTCGTTCCGGAACGCCTGGCTGCAGCAGGTCAACGGAAGAGCGGACTTCATGTTGGACTGCCGACCAAAGTCTGTACTGCGAGATGCGGCAACAGCTTGGCCGGAAGAACTGGTGGCTTCTCACCTCGGGCTACGCCGAGTGGGGACCTCACGAAGGTATAGGCGCCGGCTGTCCTCGGGAGTGCGACGAGTTCCCGGAGCACCGCTGGAAGATCAACAGGTTCCACAGCTTCATGCACGTGTATCCCTCCAACGGCCGGAAGGAACTGGACACCCCGTTCGGCCGTGCATTCTCCAAGGCGCTCTACGCCAACTCCGCCAAGCAGGGCGGCATGGAGTACCGTTCGAAAGGCTGCTTCCGGAAGCAGACCATAAAAGGCGAAATCAAGGGCACGATAGGGCTGATGTGGGAGCAGCTCGGAGTCTCGGGTGACAAGACCGTGAGCGGTGAGATCGCCGAAGGCTGCACCAAGGACCTCCTGCTGAAGAACAACGACCGCAACAATCCGACGAAAATCTCGGATGCGACCGGAAACGTTCAGGCGAGATGCACTGTCCCGGTTTTCGGCGAGTGCGGGATCGAAAGATATACCCATCACTTCACCGCCAATATATGGGCGTACTTCAGCGTGAAGACCACTGATCCGAAGACCAAGAAGACATCCACCAAGAAGTACTCGGTGAAGGCCAACCACTCGACGGACTGTTACGTGTCGCGCTACCGCAAGAACCCTAACGAAGTGGTGTCGCGCCCGCTGAAGTGCGAACCTGTGATTCAGCAGCTCGTCGCGGGAACGCTAGACTAAGCCGGAGCGTTCTTATTATGTGGCGGCAGGATGTTTTGAGACGCATCCTGCCGCCGGTCTCGGCTGAGACAAGTAACAATACGAACTCCTGGAGTGCCATGGCAGTGAAGGCGGGCAGCGTTCGCCTGTGGAGCGTGGCCATCGTCGTGGTCGTGGTGCTAGCTGGCCTCGGCCTGCTGCCCGTGGCCGTCCGAACGCCTTCCTCGGACCTGTGGAAGAACACGTATGACACCAAAGACGTCTGGCGGGTTCTCGTGAACGGCTTCGCCTCGGTCAACCCTGACTACGCGGTCGACTTTCGGGAGTCGCGCAGAGAGGATGCAGATATATCAAGCCGGGGCGGCGATCTGCGGCTGGTGCTGTCACCCATGCAGGGGCAGTTGGGCAATGACCTTCGGTTCGAGACGTCGGTGGGACTGCTCCCGGACGGCTCGATCAAACTGCCCAAGCTGTGGAGTTCGCGAGTCTCGGCGGCTTTCAGAAAGCTTGCGTTCAAGACCGAACCCGTCGAGGACATGCTGGCCGAGGTTCGCGGACCGTTCTGGGCAACCGCCATTGCCTGGTTCAAGCACCCCCTGACAGAGATGGAAGTGGAAGCGATCTGGCCGCACGACGTGGAGACGGTCTTCTTCCCTCCCTCAGCGCGAGGTGTTGAGGCGCCCCCGATCACATGGTCGGCGACGACGTCCTGCCATTCTCGGGCACTCCAAGAGTGCGAGCAGATCCTTTCCAATGTTGGCCAGTTTCAGCTCTGGGCATCCAGCCTCACCCAGAAGGACCGTGGCCTCCTTGAGTTGGTGGGTCTAGATGGCGACGAGATCGAGAAAAGAGCTGCGTCCGGCCGTATTGCGGGGATCCTTGTGACCGGCGACGTCTCCGGGATTCGCAAACTGGCCAAGAAACCTGCCGTTGAGGACGTCCAGGTGGTCGAGGTCACGCGTATGTGGGGGTAGTCACTATCTAGATGTTCTGCGGCTTCGGAATTATTGCATGGATGGGGATTTCTAGGTGTTTCCGGAGCCGCTGAGAGGCTTGGCGAGGACGTCTTCCGCTGGCGGGCAGATATCTTGATCAGTCCCTGCATGACAGCCGTGCTCCGGCTCCGGGGTGAGGAGATGTGCAGGCGAAGGCATCACAGGGGGATCAGCTAGAGAGCGATGTTTGAGACCTGTGGAGCGACAGGGAAGGGTATACCTTCCCGCTCGATCGTTTGAGGGCTCACACACATGGCTGACACGCCAATGTCGGCTGGGAAGGCGCACTCGATGCTCACCGTAGTCTCTGCCCCCGTCGTACGGCCGACGGCACCATCTCCGCCTCGCTGATCGACGAACTCGTCCGCGAAGGTGCCCGCCGCATGCTCGCCGAAGCTCTCAAGGCCGAGGTCGACGCCTGCATTGCCGCCTTCGCTCGCCTGGTAGTGCGCAACGGCCACCACACCCCGCGCGAGATCCTCACTGTGGCCGGCGCGATCAAGTCCGCGCGGGTGACGTGTCCGGCTCTCAGGTTTCCGGTCTTGCCAGGGCACGGGTGTTCCATCGGCGGATCGTGGCGTGGTGCGGCTCCCACGACCGCCACACGTCGCGGCCCCAGGCCCAGGAGAGTCGCTCGTGCTCGACCGCGTCGCGGGCGGCGAGCACGTCGACGGCGGTCGTCGGGCCGAGCCGCGGCGGAGGTTCCAGCCGGTGGAAGTAGTCCGGGCGGCCGGCCATCATCTGCTTGTGCAGCGCTGCGCCCTCTCTCGGGTCGGCGCCGTCTTCGACGAACAGGCACAGCGTCATCAGGCACAGGGCCAGGCCCTGCACCTCGCGACGGCTGCCGCCGCCGGGGTGTTGCGCGATGTAGGCGTCCACGACCAGCTGATGGACGTGGCGATACTCGGCGACGGTGTACGAGCGCGCCAGCAGCTCGCCGTAGCGCCCCCAGCACTCGGCCGACGCCCCGCACTCGTCGGGGAACGGCCCGCCGGTGGCCGGAGCCACCAACCCGCATCCGGGGCAGGTGGTCGCGGTCATCGGGACCCGCTCGACCGGAGGTCCGGCACCGGCCCACCGCGGCCGGCACAGGGGACGACCGGGGTGGAGCCGTCTCCGGCCGCGGCCCCTCGGGGGATCGTCTCGGTCACGGTTCTCTCCTTCTTCCTCGTACGGCTCCGCGTCCGCCTCGTACGGCTCCGCTTCCGCGCTCGTGTGCGGGGCGGTGGCGGCCGTTCCGTCCCCGCACACGTTCGACGGACGCGGGTGGGGCACCGCCGGAACGCTCCGGATCCGGAGCGGCCGCCCTTCGTGCGACGCTCCTGATCTTGACGCTGTCCGTGGACGCGCGGTCCGCCGGTGTCGTCGGCCACGACGCTACGGACTGCCGTAACGTCAGGGTCAAGTCGCGGACGGGACCGCGCCGGCAGGCTCGGCCTGGTCTACGCGCCTCTCCCTCTTTCTGGTCTTCGAAGCACGGGTCCTCTTCCTGCTCTCCGAACGACGGGTCCCTCTTCCTGCTCTTCCTTCCTGGCCTTCGAACCACGGGTCCCTCTTCCTGGGCTTCGACCCGCCGTCCTGGCCGTCGAACCGCGGGACGCCTGCCAGGACGGCGCCGTTCCCCCCGATGGAGGGCCACGGCGCCGTCCCGGACGCGGGATGACCGGATGGGCTATCCGCAGTGTTCGAAGGGGCTGTTGTAGGTGGACGAGCCGGCCTTGCCGCCCCATTTGACGCATTTGCCGGCGGCGGCGGCGCGGACCGGGCCGGCGTAGTAGGTGAAGCTGCCGCTGTCGGTGATGCGGGTTTTGCCCTGCACTTCCAGGTAGGCGGTGGTGGCGGTCGCCGTGCCCAGGGAGGATTTCTTGATGGTGGCGACGCAGTTGTTGCCGTTGGCGTTGTTGTAGAGCAGGTAGGCGGTGCCGGCGGTGCCCAGGGCGGCGGAGTCGATGACGGTGTAGCCGCTGCCGCAGACCGACTGCGCGGTGTGCGGGTTCGTGCCGCCTCCGCCGCTGTTACCGGTGACGAACTGCATGTACTTCGTCCAGTTCCAGTTGGGACCCGGATCGGTGTGGTCGGTTCCCGGCACCTGGTGGTGCCCGACGATGTGGGCGCGGTCCTTGGGGATGCCGTAGCGGTCGGCGATGTTGCGGGTCAGCGCGGCCGAGGAGCGGTACATCGCGTCGGTGAACCAGGACGCGTTGTCGACGTAGCCCTCGTGCTCGATGCCGACCGACCGCCTGTTGAAGCTTCCGGCGTGGAAGGCCCGGTTCTTCTCGCGGACCATCTGGGTGACGTCGCCGTCGGAGGAGCGCACGACGTAGTGCGCCGAGACCTGGGCGGCGGGGTTCTGGAACCAGGAGATCGTCCCGGCGTAGGAGCCCTGGGTCACGTGGATGACGATGCGGTCGATCACGTCACCGGACGGCCGGCTGGAGACGGCGTAGTTGCCGGAATTGGCCGGCGCCCAGTGGGCCGAGGGGTAGTCCACGGCCGCGGCGGCGAAGGTCCGGTCCAGATCGCGGGCCTTGGCGTAGTCGCCGCGGTCGGGCTGTACGGCCTGCGCGGTCACGGTCACGGTCTCGCCGTCGGGGGTGGCGGCGCGCACGCCCGTGGCGAGCAGGTCGTAGACGGTGTCGGCGTACAGCCGGGCCACCTCGGGGGAGGAGGCGTTGCCGTACTCGGCCACGGCGGTGTACCACTTGCCGGCGTCCTTGCGGGCGGTGGCGTCCAGTCCGAGTGCGTCGGCGTGGGCGCGCAGCACCGCGGCGCCGCCGGTGATGTTGGCGGCGTCGTCGGCTTTCAGCGCCGGCAGCGGCTGTCCGGTCAGCTTGGCGGCCTGCTCCAGGGTGTGGGTGGTCGGGTTGCTGACCAGGTGCATCACCCCGTAGCCGCCGCTGGCGCTGGGGGCGCCGTCGTGGCCGTCGAGATGGGTCTCGGCGTAGGCGAGGGTGACGAGCAGGTCGCGGGGGACCTCGTAGGTCGCGGCCGCGCGGGTGAAGGCGTCGGCCAGGGGGGCGGCCGGAGCGGCGCTCGCGGGCGGCCCGATCAGGAGCGACAGGGGGATGAGCGAGCCGGCCAGCAGTGCGGCCGGACGACGGAGGCGGGCCTTCACGGGTTCTCCTCGAAGGGTGGGGGGTTCGTCGAAAGGCCGCCTCCGGCAGGGGAGGCGGCGCTCACGCGTCAGCTGCCGCAGTGTTCGAAGGGGCTGTTGTAGGTGGACGAGCCGGCCTTGCCGCCCCATTTGACGCATTTGCCGGCGGCGGCGGCGCGGACCGGGCCGGCGTAGTAGGTGAAGCTGCCGCTGTCGGTGATGCGGGTTTTGCCCTGCACTTCCAGGTAGGCGGTGGTGGCGGTCGCCGTGCCCAGGGAGGATTTCTTGATGGTGGCGACGCAGTTGTTGCCGTTGGCGTTGTTGTAGAGCAGGTAGGCGGTGCCGGCGGTGCCCAGGGCGGCGGAGTCGATGACGGTGTAGCCGCTGCCGCAGACCGACTGCGCGGTGTGCGGGTTCGTGCCGCCTCCACCGCCGCACTTGTTCTTCGAGGTGAGGGTCTGGATCGGGTAGCCGAACGTGGTCCCGTTGAAGACGGCCTTGCGGATGTTGCCGGGGTAGCCCTCGCCCTGACGTACCTCGTAGTGCAGGTGGGCCGAGACGTTGTTGCCCGGCTTGCTGGTCTTGCCGACCGTGCCGATCTTCTGGCCCTGGGAGACCTTGGCCCCCGCGCTCACCGATCGCGAGTTCAGGTGCGCGTAGAAGGTCGTCCAGCCGCCGCCGTGGTCGATCTTGACCAGGTTCCCGTATCCGTTGGTCGATCCCTGGTGGGAGGAGATGACCACCGTGCCCGCCGCAGCCGCGACGACGGTGTCTCCCAGATCGGCGTCCGCGGAGCTGCCCCGGTTGAAGTCGATCTCGTAGGCCCTGTGGGCGCTGCTTGCGCTGCTGTTGCCGGCCCAGGACTGGCCGCAGGGGAAGGGGAGCTGGAAGTTGGTGGAGGCCATGACCCTCACCGACTGCTCGGCCACCGCGGCCTCGTTCGGCGGGTCGTTGTTCTCGGCTCCGGCGGTCGGCGTGGGAGTCGGGCTCGACTGCGTGGCCGTCGGGGTCGGCGTGGGGGCGGCCGGTAGGGTCGCGGCGGCGGCGGACGTCGCCGCCCCCGATCCCAGGCCGAGCAGCAGGACTAATCCCGCCGTGAGCACTCCGTCGAGTCTCATATGGATCCCTTCTGCGGTGCGGGGGGTGAAGGTCCGGCTCGCGCTGTGCGCTGTCCGCCGGACCCGTCGAAAGGCTCGTGCTGGGGATCAAGAGTGCGAGGAACCCATACAAAGAACATCCGAAATCGGTATAAAGGGCTTCCAACGCAACAACAACCGGTTGCCAGCCTCCGTTGAGGAGTACCTGTGTCATGGTGGTTGATCAGCCCGTATTCAGCGTTCTCGGTTCTCTGCGGGTCCGGATGCCGGAAGGGACGCTTCCCGTCGCGGGCACGAAGCCGCGGGTCCTGCTGGCCTCGCTGTTGCTCAACGCGAACCAGGTGGTCGGTTCGGACCTGCTCGTAGAGACGCTGTGGCCCCAGCGCCGTCCGCGGTCCGCCCTTGCGAACCTCCGCACCTACGTCAGCTTCCTGCGCGGCACCCTCGGCGCGGCAGGCGCGCAGATCCTGGCCAGGCCGTCCGGCTACGCGGTCGAGCTGCGGATCGACCAGCTCGACGCGCTGCTGTTCGAGGACCTGGTCGCCAGGGCGCGGGCGGCGGGCCGTGACGAGGAGGCCATCGAGTGCCTACGCCGGGCGCTCGCGCTCTGGCACGGCACGCCGCTGGGCGACCTGCCGGCCAGCCCGCAGTGGGACGGGCGGCTGCGGTCGCTCACAGAGGCGCGCCTCGGCGCCGCCGAGGACCTGGCCGCCATGAGAATGGAGAGAGGGGAGTACCCGGCCGCGATCGGTGACCTGCGGGAACTCGTCAAGGTCCATCCCTTCAGGGAGGACCTCTGGCGGCAGCTGATGCTCGCCCTGCACGGGAGCGGCCGGCAGGCCGAAGCGCTGCAGGCCTACGCCACCGTCAGGCAGCAGCTGGTCGACGAGCTCGGCATCGAACCGGGGCCGGACCTGCGCGCGGTGCACGCGGCCGTCCTCGCGGGAGAGCTCCTGCCCGCCGTGCCGGCCGCATCCGCTCTCCAGCGGCCCCCGGCGCCCTCCGCGCGAAGCGTGATCGCGCCCCAGCAGCTCCCGCCGGACATTCCGGACTTCACCGGCAGAACGGGCGCCGTCGCCGACCTGGCGCGAGCCCTGTCGGCCAAGGGGCGGCCGTCGGACGAGCCTCCGTCGATCGCGGTGGTCGTGGGGCCGCCGGGCGTGGGCAAGTCGGCGCTCGCCGTGCACTGCGCGAACGCCGTACGGGCCGACTACCCCGCCGGCCAGCTCTACCTCGGCCTCGGCGGTACGGCCGCCGCCCCTGCCGACCTCGGCGAGCTCCTGGCCGAGGCGTTGCGGGCGCTGGGGGCCGGTGAGGCGGACCTGCCGCCCACGGTGCACGAACGCTCCGCCCTGTACCGCTCCCTGCTGGCGGAACGTCCCATGCTCGTCCTGCTCGACGACGCCGCCGACGCGGCGCAGGTGCGGGCCCTGCTTCCCGGCAACGGTTGCGCGGTGCTCGTGACGAGCCGGCGGCGGATCACGGAGCTGCCCAGCTCGCTCCGGCTGGACCTGGGCGTCATGTCGCCCCCTGAGGCCGAGGAGTTCCTGGGGAAGATCGTGGGTGCCGAACGGCTGTCAGAGGAGAGGGAGGACGCCTCGGCGATCCTCCGCTCCTGCGGATACCTGCCGCTCGCTGTCAGGATCGCAGGAGCCAGGCTCGCCGGCCGGCCGGGCTGGCCGCTGAGCGTGCTGCGACAGCGGCTGGACGACGAGTCGAACCGGCTCGACGAGCTGCGAGCGGGCGACCTGGAAGTACGGGACTCCTTCGACCGCAGCTACCGGCAGCTGCCCGACGAGGTGGCCAGGACCTACCGGACGCTGGGCCTTCTCGGCCCGCAGTCCATGCCGGGCTGGGTGGTCGACGCCGTCCTGGACCGCACCCGGGCCGAGACGGTGATGGACACTCTCGTGGACGTGAACCTCGTGCAACCGGCCGGGACGGACGCGATCGGCCAGCGCCGTTACCGGTTGCACGACCTGGCCCGCTGCAACGCCAGGGAGAAGGCCGGCGGCGAGCGTCACACCCTCGTCAGGGTGCTCGGAACATGGATGACCGCCATCGAGCAGGCCGCGTCGCGGCTGCCGACCACGCTCTTCAGCCTGACGTCCGCGGCGGCACCCCGGTGGGACCCGGCGGAAGAGACCCTCAGGCGCCTGACCGCCGACCCGCTGCCGTGGTTCGACGCCGAGCGGGAGTCACTGGTGGCGGCGGTGCGGCTGGCCGCCGACGCGGGACTGTCGCAGGCCTCGTGGGGACTCGCGGCGGCGCTCGTCCCCTACTTCGACCTCAACTGCCGGTTCGACGAGTGGCGGCACACGCATCAGGTCGCGCTGGACTCCGCGCGCATGGCCGAGGACCTCAACGGCGAGGCCGCCATGCTCCGCGGCCTGGCTCAGGTCTGCCTCTACCAGGATCGATACGCCGAGGCGCGAGAGATGCTCCGGCGATCTCGCGCGATCTTCCACGAGCTGGGCGACCTACGCGGCGAGGCGATCTCGATCTGCGGGCTGGGAGCGGCCAGCCAGTTCTCCGGTGAACATCTCACGGCGCTCGGATACTTCCGGCAGGCCCTGGCCATGTTCCTCGCCATGGACGACAGAAGCGGTGAGGCCTACGCCCGGCAGGCGATCGGGCGTGTGTACCTGACGCTGCGCGACTTTCGCCGGGCCTCGGGATGGCTCGGGGAGGCGTTGCGGCTGGCCGAGGAGCTCGGCGACGCCCATCGTGAAGGGGGCGTGTCCATGCAGCTCGGGCGGCTGTACGACCTGGTGGCCCAGTCCGACGAGGCGATGCGCGTCCAGGGGCGCGCGCTCGACATCTTCGAGACGCTCGGCGATCGTCACTGCGGCGCCTACGCCATGCGGAACCTTGGCGGGCTGCAGGTGAAGAAGGGCGATCGGTCCAGCGGTTCCGACCAGCTGCAGCGCTCGCTGGCGATCTTCCAGCAGCTCGGCGACCGGAGCGGGGAGGCCGCCGCGTTCCAGACGCTCGGCGAGCTGCACCAGTCGGCGGGCCGTACCGCTCTCGCCCAGTACTACCTGCACCAGGCCCTCACGTTGAGGCGCGAGCTGCGAAGCGGCGCGGGAGGTGGGCAGGGGCCCGCGCTGATGGCTTCGCATCCCTGAGCGCGGGAGCGCCGACGACCGTCCTGGCAAGCGGCGGCTCCCCGGCGTCTCCGGCCGGGGAGCCGGGCCGGGTTCCTGCCGCCGAGGACATCGGCGGCAGGAAGGATCGGCGACAGGAAGGATCGGCGGCGGGAAGGTCGGGGAACCCCCGATCACAGGCTCCACAGTCCTTTGCCCAGCGTGGTGAGCCCGCCGGCCAGCGCGAGCAGCAGTACTGCCAGCCGGGCCGGTCCTTCCGGCACCCGCTGGGCGAGTGCCTTGCCGATCACGGAGCCTGCCGCGATCCCGGCCGCGACCAGCAGCCAGACCGGCGCGGTGAGCTGAGGCAAGCCTTTGGCCGTCACGGAGAAGGCGTTCACCACGACCCCGTAGAACTGCGCGTTCGGCACGAACTCCCGTACCGTCCAGCCCGCATTGACCGCGTACAAGGAAACCGCCGGTCCGCCCACCCCGGCCGAGGAGTTCATGAACCCGCTCGCGGCGCCGGCGGCCACCGCGCCTTTGACGCCACGCAACGCGGGTACCCGGGCACCCCGCATCACCAGCAGTGCGGCCATGCTCACCAGCGCCCCCACGCCGGCCAGCAGCACCGGCTCGGACAGGTGGGCGGCAACCCAGGCCCCGGCCGGCACGGTACAGGCGGCCGCGGCGACCAGCGGGACCATCGCGGCCAGGCGAACCTGGCGCCAGGCGCCGGCGAGCCCGACCGCGCTGATGACACCGGCCGCGCAGTTGGCGAGCACCACGCCCTCGGCCGGGCCGAGCAGCAACACCAGGGCAGGCGCCGCCACGAGCGCGAACCCGATCCCCGCCAGCCGCTGCACCGACGCGCCCACCACCACGATGACGCCCAGCACGAGGACGACGGCCCAGCCACTCTCCACGAACGACTCCTCGCGGGTGCTCTTCACCAGTGATCCGGCACAGCCTTCACCCACGGAGCAAGTGTGATCGACAGTATTTCTCCGCCGCGGCCGGGGCCCACCTCAGCACGGTCCGTCTTGAAGGTTCCCAGCGGCTTGGCGCCGGTTTTCGTGCCGATGGCCCTCGACCCCCGTGCCGGCGGCAGGCTGTCGTGCGGCGCGTGGGACCGGATGGGCACTCAAACCGGAGCCAGGTTGCTGACCTGAGGGGATGCGGTTGGCTCAAGGGCGGCGTGAGCGGGACTGCTGTGTGATCAGGTATAGGCCGAGACAGGGATCGCGAAGTCGTGTCCTGCGGCGCTGTGGCCGTAGATGTAGTCATAGGGGCACAGGCCGTACTCGCCCTTGTAGGCGTAGCCGTTGTAGAACTGCGCGGAACACTTGAAGCAGAACCGCCATTGGTGCTGCGTCCAGGCCGGCTCGCCGATGTCGTGAGGCAGCAGGAACTGCCGGGGGTAGCCGCCCGGGTGGATGTAGCTGTGCGCCCCGCCTGCCGGGCATTTCTGTGCGGTGCTGGGTGCCCAGTAGAGCGCCGCGCATCGGTAGCAGTGCCGCCAGTTGCTCTGGGTGTGGGCGTCCTCGCCCGTGCCGGCGGGGCTCAGGTTGTATGTCAGCCGGAAGGTCCAGCCTGCGGCCTGATGCGGGCCGCGGGTGCGCGGGCAGAGACTCTGGTCGACCGTGAAGTCGACCAGGAACAGCTCGAAGCAGTTCACGCAGAACCGCCAGCCGTCCAGTGTGTACCGGGTTTCCGCGGTCGCCGCGGTGGGCGACAACATGGATTCGGCCGCGGCGGCCGCTACCGACAGGCCGAGCACGGCCGCGCCGGCCAGCACGGAACGGCGCGGTAATCGCCCGTTACCAGGTGTTTCCTGCATGGGTCCCCTCGCAACCTTCCTGGGTGACGTGCCCGATCACGGTCGGCAGGGTCCGCTCCCCCTCACCAGGACGTGCGTCGCGTGGGAAACCGGGGGGCGTGGGCCGCCGACACCAAGCATGCTCTTGATCGCAATGCGTGACAATCCCGGAAAACAACGGCCTTCCGGCCCGGTTACCGCTGTCAGCCGGCTTGCTCGGTGATACGTCGTGATCGCACTAGGCCGAGTCCCTGACGACGAGCTCGGTGGGCAGGGTCACCGAGGCGGTGGACCCGCCCTCCAGCATGCCGAGCAGGAGGCGGGCCGAGGCGACGGCCTGGTCGGCCATGGGGCTGCGGACCGTGGTGAGCGGCGGGTCGGTGTAGAGGGCGGCCTCGATGTCGTCGTATCCCACGACGGCCACGTCGTCGGGCACCCGGCGGCCCGCCTGGCGCAGCGCCCGCATGGCGCCGATCGCCATCAGGTCGTTGGCGGCGAACACCGCGTCCAGCGCGGGGTCGTCCTCCAGCAGCTGGGCCATGGCCTCGGCGCCGGAGATCCGGGTGAAGTCGCCGATGGCCACGATCGAGCGGCGTCCGGTCTCGCGCAGGGTCTCCCGGTAGGCGCCGAGCCGGTCCTGCGCGGCGGTCATGTCCAGCGGCCCGGAGATCGTGGCGATCCGGCGCCGCCCCTGGTCGAGCAGGTGCCGCACCGCCTGGGTGGCCCCGCCGACGTTGTCGTTGTCGACCCACGGCAGCTCTGCCGTGACAGCCGGCCTGCCGTGGGAGACAACCGGGACCCCCGTTCCGGCCAGCGCGGCCGGCAGCGGGTCGGCGCCGTGCATCGACACGAGCATGACGCCGTCCACGTGGCCCGCGGTGACGAACTGCCGCGTCCGCAGCAGGCTCTCCGGCGAGCCGGCCAGCATGAGCATGACCTGCTTGCCCGCCGCCTCGAACTCGCGGCTGGCCGCGCGGACGACCATGGAGAACATGGGGTCGTCGGAGAGGAGCCCGGCCGGGGGGTCGGAGACGATCACCGCGACGGAGTCGGTGCGGCGGGTCACGAGGCTGCGGGCCGCGGGGTTGGGGACGTAGCCCAGGTCGTTCACGGCCCGCATCACCAGGTCGCGGATGTCGGAGGCGACGGTGGTCTGGCCGTTCACCACCCGCGAGACGGTGGACTTGGACACGCCGGCCCGGGTGGCGACCGCCTCCAGGGTTGGTCGTCTCATCTTGCTCTCCCGGAGTCCGTTTCGCTGGGCGGTTTCATGCTGCCAGAGCGCGCCGTCCTCCGGAGAGGCGGCGTGGAGGTCCGCGGGCATTGTGATCGAAATGTCCACACCGCACGGGCGACCCTCCAGGGGGCGGCCCTGCGGGCGTGACGGATCCGGCGGCCGGTCGCCATGTCGCCGACGGCCGCGCGCCTGCTCCTCGGCACCTTCCCCGCCACTCAAATATAGATCATGGAGAGAGCGCTCCCTCATCGAGGGTGGCTCCGATTCCACCGGCCGTCAACTTTTGCGCGGATCGAGGACCCCGTACGTCCCTGCGCGACTCCGGGAGGATGGGAAAGCGCTCCCCCGGTCAACTTCGCATCGATGCAGCTCGAAGCCCTTTGTCGCGTTGCAAAAATTTACTGAGGGAGCGCTCCCTCGCCCGGCCCGGACTGTTGCCGGACCATGTATGGCCCGTTTCCAGCAGGTTAAACAGGCCTTGACAGAGCCTGTCGAGGGAGTGCAACCTCTCGATCAGAGAGCGCTCCCTGAACCCTTACGGGTTCGGCACCCCCTTGCGAGGAGACGCGATGCACTCGTCCCGGAGCCCCGGCCGCCATCCCCACCGCCTGATCCTGCTCGTCGCCGCGGTGGTCACCCTGGTCACCTCCCTGTCCGTCATCCCGGCCGCCACGGCCGCCGACACCCTGCTGTCGCAGGGCAGGCCCGTCACGGCGTCGTCGGCGGAGAACGTGGCCTTCCCCGCCACCGCGGCCGTGGACGGCGATCCCGGAACCCGCTGGTCGAGCGCCTTCAGCGACCCGCAGTGGATCCAGGTCGACCTCGGAGAGGTCGCCACCGTCACCCAGGTGGTGCTGAACTGGGAGACCGCCTACGGCAAGGCCTTCCAGATCCAGACCTCCCGCAACGGCGCCGACTGGACCCCGATCCACTCCACCACCACCGGGGCGGGCGGCACGCAGACGCTGACCGTCAGCGGATCCGGCCGCTACGTGCGGATGTACGGCACGCAGCGCGCCACCCAGTACGGCTACTCGCTGTGGGAACTGCAGATCTACGGCACCCTCGGCGGCGGCCCCGACCCGACCCCCACCCCCACGCCGACGGTCCCGGGAGGCGACAGGCTGCTCTCCTACGGCAGGACGGGGGCGGCCTCCTCCTCCCAGAGCGACCAGAACTGCTGGGAGTGCACCCCGGCCAGGGCCTTCGACCGCGACCCGGCCTCGCGCTGGGCGACCAGCTCCACCACCGGCTGGGTGGACCCGGGCTGGATCTACGTCGACCTCGGCGCGACCGCGCAGATCACCAAGGTCGTGCTGCAGTGGGATCCGGCCTACGCCAGGGCCTTCCAGATCCAGGTCTCACCGGACGCGTCGGCCTGGACCCCGATCTACTCCACCACCGCCGGCACCGGCTTCAAGCAGACGCTGACCGTCAGCGGATCCGGCCGCTACGTGCGGATGTACGGCACGCAGCGCGCCACCCCCTACGGCTACTCGCTGTGGGAGTTCCAGGTCTACGGCACCGGAGGCGCCCCGATCACCCCGCCGCCGCTGCCGCCCGACCCGGCCGGCCCGCCCAGGCTCGTCTGGAGCGACGAGTTCAACGGAGCGGCCGGGACCAGGCCCGACGCCGCCAAGTGGACGGCCGACCCCGGCACCGGCCCGAACAACGAGCTGGAGTACTACACCAACCACGACAACGCCGCGATGGACGGTGCCGGCAGCCTCGTCCTGGAGGCGCGCAAGCAGGTCACCGCCGGATCGACCTGTCCGAGGGATCCGCTGAGCGGTAGCGGTACCTGCCAGTACACCTCGGCGCGGATGAACACCGGCGGCAAGTTCGAGTTCACCTACGGCCGGGTCGAGGCCCGGGTCAAGGTGCCGAAGGGCAACGGGCTGTGGCCGGCGTTCTGGATGATGGGCGCGGACTTCCGCACCGGCAGGCCGTGGCCGTACAACGGCGAGATCGACATCCTGGAGGTCCTGGGCAAGGACGTGAAGACCGCCTACTCGACCGTGCACGCACCCGCCTACAACGGCGGTGGCGGGGTCGGCGGCTCCTACAGGCTCCCCGGCGACGCGGACTTCTCCGACGACTTCCACGTCTGGGCGGCCAACTGGGACAGCAAGGGCATCGTCTACACCCTGGACGGCCGGACGGTCTTCACCATCGACAAGGCGGCGGTGGAGGCGACACGGGGTCCATGGGTCTTCGACCACCCCTTCTACATCATCCTCAACCTCGCGGTGGGCGGTGACTGGCCCGGCCCGCCGGACGCCACCACGCCCTTCCCCCGGAAGATGCTCGTCGACTACGTGCGCGTCTACCAGTAGCCGGCCGTCGGAGGCCCGGTACGGCCGCCGCAGGCCGTACCGGGACCCCTCTCACCTGCCGGGAGCGCCGCCGGCATGTCCCGGCGGCGCTCCCGGCACACCCCCCGCCTTCATCACCGAAGGAGTGAGTCCCATGGCTCGGACGTCCATCCTCTCCCGCGGCCGGCGGCACCGCCTGCGGCTCGCGGTGCTGGTGAGCGCCGTGGCGGCGCTCGCAGGCGCGTCCCTGACGGTCGCGATCCCCCAGGCCGGCGCGGCCGAGACCCCGCTGTCGCAGGGCCGCCCGGCCACCGCCTCCTCGGCCGAGAACGCCGGCACGCCGGCCTCGGCCGCGGTCGACGGCAACGGCGGCACCCGCTGGTCGAGCGCCTTCAGCGATCCGCAGTGGCTCCAGGTCGACCTGGGCTCGACGGCCACGATCAACAGAGTGGTGCTGGACTGGGAGGGCGCGTACGCCACCGCCTTCACGGTCCAGACCTCCGCCGACGGCGCCGCCTGGACGACGATCCACACCGCGACCGCCGGCACCGGCGGCGACCAGACCCTGAATGTGTCGGGCACCGGCCGCTACGTCCGGCTCACCACCACCGGGCGCGCCACGCAGTACGGGGTCTCGCTGTGGGAGTTCCAGGTCTACGGCACCGGCGCCACCCCGCCCCCGAACGGCGGAGGGCCCGTCGTCCGTGTGGCGGAGTTTCTCGCCGAGTGCCCGTTCACCCACCGCCTGCCCGACGACCCGATCGTGTTCCCGGGACTGCCGGGAGGCTCGCACATGCACAGCTTCTTCGGAAACACCTCCACCGACGCCCACTCCGACCTGACGAGCCTGCTGAACGCCGACAGCACCTGCAGCCCCCGGATCGACCTGTCGTCGTACTGGGTGCCGACCCTCTACAACGACAACGTCCCGGTGGAGCCCACCGGCACCACGTTCTACTACCTGGGTGAGGGCGTGCGCGACGACGTGATCGCCCGGACGCAGCCGCTCCCGCTGGGGCTGAGGATCGTGGCGGGCAACGCCAAGGCGACCCAGCCCGACGACACCAGCAACGCGCGCTGGTCGTGCCTGCACGCCGGCCACGTGGGATCGTCGAAGAACTTCGTCACCTGCCCCGCCGGCACGATGCTGGAGTCCTACCTGGACTTCCCGCAGTGCTGGAACGGGCGGGACCTGGACTCGGCCGACCACAAGAGCCACATGGCCTACCCGGTGGCCGGCACCTGCCCGGCCTCGCACCCGGTGCCGGTGCCGAAACTGCGCCAGGTCCTGCGCTACCCGGTCAACGGCGACCCCGCGAAGTTCCGGCTGGCCTCCGGGCCCGGCTTCACGATGCACGGCGACTTCTTCAACGCCTGGCCGGAGGCGGAGATGGAGCGCCGGGTGCGTGACTGCATCCGGCCGATCATCAAGTGCGGCGCCGACGGCCACCCCTGACAGGGCCGGCGAACACCCCGCGCGGTGCCGTTTCACCCGGGACGGGGCCGGCGGCACCGGGCCCCGTCCCCGCAGCCGAAAGCCCGGGACTCCATACCCGAACGTACGGAGCGGAGCACCGGGCGGCCGGGCGGCACCACCGTCGACCCGGAACAAGAAGCCCGGCACACGAGACCCGGAACGAGAGAGGAGAGAGGCGGCGATGAAAGCGGCCACCATAGGCGCACCGGTGCTGGCGGCGCTCACCGTGCTGCTGGTCGCACGATGCGCCGCCGCCGGGCCGGCCGCGCATCCGGCCGCGGCACACCTGCCGCCTCCGGCGGCCCGGGAGACGATCTCCGCACCGGCCCGCACGACGCCGGGCGCCTTCAACGCCACCGACGTCGCCTGGCTGCAACTGATGATCCCCATGACCGAGCAGATGCTCCGCCTGCTGGAGCTGGCCCCGGAACAGACCTCGAACCCGCGGGTCACGCGGCTGGCCGCGCGGCTCGGCGCCGGTCACCGCGCCGAACTCCCGCGGTTGCGCGAGCTGCTCGGCCGGTCGGGCGCGCCCGGCGTCAACGTGCACGAGGGGCACGACATGCCGGGCATGGTCACCGCCGGGGACCTCCGTGTCCTCGGCCGGACCACGGGGGCCGCGTTCGACCGGCTTTTTGTCGAGCACATCCGCGAGCACCTGGAACAGGGGATCCTGGTGTCCCGGGGAGAACAGGGCTCGGGCGCCGAACAGGCCGTCAGGGAGCTCGCCGCGGACATCGAGAGGACCCGCGCCGCCCAGCTCGCCCTGCTCGACGGGTAGACGTGTCCCGCCACGCGGCCGGAGAACCTCCGCCCGGGACGGCTCGGACCGGCTCCCCGCCGTAGCGTCCAGCCCACGCCCCGCCCGCCCACGCCCCGCCCGCCCCGTCCACGCCCCGCCCGCGCTCCGGGCCTCGAAGACGCGAGGCCCGGCGCGCGTCCCGCCGTACGGATCCGGCGGATGCGGATCCGTACGGCGGGCCGGCGCGGTGACGGGGCCGGACATGGACGGTGATGGGGCCGGACATGGACGGAGACATGGACGGGAACGGGGACGGGGGCGGGTCAGGACAGGGACGGGGACGGGTCAGGACAGGAGGGTCTCTCCTACCCATCCGCCGCGTGCGCATCCGGGAGGGATGGCGAAGACCGCCGAGCCGATGGGGGTCGTCCACTCGTTGAGCAGGTCGGCCTCGGCCAGTCTCTTCTGGATGGGGACGAACTGGCGGTCGATGTCGGCCTGGTAGGAGGCGAACAGCAGTCCGGAGTCGGCGTGTCCCTCGGGGGTGAGGCCCTCGTCGTAGTTGTAGACCCGGCGCAGGATCCGCATGCCCGGGTCGGTGACGTGGGCCCGGCGGATGTGGGCGTATTCGGAGATGACCGGGAAGCCGACCGCGTTGAGCTTGTCGAAGTCGGGCTCGTCGCGCTCCTTCTGCCCGGTCAGCGGGGCGCCGGTGTCCAGGCGGCGGCCGATGGTGAACTCCTTGGCCACCCGGTCGGCGGCGTCCCAGGTCTCCAGCTTGAGGCGGATGCGCCGCAGCACCAGGGTGGTGCCGCCATGCAGCCACCGCGGGCCGTCGCCGACCCAGACGGCCCGGTCGAAGTCCGGCGTGCCCGGCTGGGGGTTGACGGTCCCGTCCAGCTGGCCCATGAGGTTGCGCTGGGTCGTGCCGGGGGCCGCGGCCTGCGGGCTGCGGCGGAACCCCCGCTGGGTCCAGCGCACCCGGGCGAAGGAGCGGGCGTCCTTGATCGTCATGCGCAGGGCGTGGGCGAGGGTGACGGGGTCGTCGGCGCAGAGCTGCAGCAGCAGGTCCGCGCCTGTCCACCGCTTCTCCAGCTTGTCGACCACGAACCCGGGCAGGGGCGCGATCGACCCGGGCCGCCGGTCCTGGACTCCGGCCGCGGCGAACAGGCCGGGACCGAAGCCGAAGGTGACGGTCAGCCGGGCGGGGGGCGCGGCCAGTTCCGGCTCGGTGTCGGCCAGGGCGGGGCGGCCCTCGCTCAGGCGGCGGGCGTCGTCGGTGAGCAGGCGCATCATCCGGACGACGGCTTCGCGGCCGGTGCCGGGCAGCAGGTCCAGGCCGACGAACACCGCGTGGGTCTGGGGGGTGGTGGCGATCCCGGCCTGGTGGGGGCCGTGGAAGGGCTCCGTCGCCGAGGCGCCGGAGATCGGGGGAGCCGTTTCCGGCGTGGTGGGGGGGACGGCCGGCCCGGAGAGGGCGACCTGCCCGGGGGCGCACCCCGCGAGGGCGCCGGCCGCTGCGGCGGCGCCTCCCGCGAGGAGTCCCCTGCGAGTCAAGCGGGGGTCTGGCATGAGGTGCGTCCTCGATCAGCCGTGGTCCTTGTTCATGTCCATGTCCTTGCCGGGCTGGTAGTCCTCCTTGCCGCCGGCGAAGTCCTTGCCGACCGCGGTGAACTCCAGGGTCTCGCCGCCCTTGAGGGTGAGGGTGAAGGGGATCTGCGCGCCGGGCTTCACCTCTTCGGTGACGCCCATCAGCATGATGTGGTCACCACCGGGCTGGAGCTGATGGGTGCTCCGCGCGGGGATCACGAAGCCGCCCTCCTTGGGCCGCATGATCATTTTCCCCTTGGAGTCGACCACCTCGTGCAGCTCGATCTTCGGTGACAGCGGTGAGGTCCCGGAGACGACGGTGACGTCGCTGTCGGTGTTGTTGACCAGGGTGCCGAAGGCGGCGCTCATCCCCTTCTTTGTGGTCTTCACCCACGGATCGGTGATCGCGACGGGCGGGGCGGCGTCGGCCGCGGCGGGGCCGGTGGCGGTGGCGGGGGCGCTCGCGACCACCGGTGCGGCCACCTGCCCGGCGGGCTGCTCGCTGGACTGCGCACCGCAGGCGCTCACCGACGCGGTGGCGAGGGCGGCCAGCAGGCCGGCGGAGAGAACACGACGAACGATCATGAAAAAGCCTTTCAACGTGTACGGCGCGGCGGCTGGAGCTGGGCTCGACATGCCGCCGGAAGGCGCCGAGAGGTCAGGCGGAACACCCGGCACCGCATGGCGCGGCCCGGAGTCGTCAGGTCGTGGGGCCCGTCAGAAGGACGTGACGGGGAGGGGCGCCGGCGGACCGCGCCGGCTCACCACGTGACGGAGCAGGGAGGGACGGAGCGCGGCGGGTCTGTCCGGGTGCGCCATCGCCGAGGGCGGCGCCGGCACGGGGGAGGGGGCGCCGGTGAGGACCGGGCCGAGTCGGGCGCCGAGCCGTCGCAGCAGCGCCCAGAGCAGGGCTTCGCCGCGGGCGAGCCACAGTGAGGTCAGCCCCACCGCCCAGCCGTGCATGACCAGCATGGCGAGGCCGGGCAGCAGGCCCGAGTGCGGGTGGGCGAGGGCCTCGTGGGAGACAGCCGGGGCCGTCGCGGAGAACAGCAGGTGGAGTGCCGCCTGCGTGCTCCCGAGAAGGGGCAGGATCACCCCCGCGCCGCGCTCGCGCCCGGTCAGCGGGAGTGCCGCCGCGAACGCCAGCGCGAGCCCGACCGCCGCGCTCCACACGGGCATCGCGCCCCCGCCGAGCACGTGCGCGATCATGCCCAGCCCGAGGGACACCACGGCGAAGGCCGAGGTGCGGGCCAGACGGAAGGGCACGGTCGCGGGCATGGTGCGGCAATCATCACACACGGCCGGGTCGCCCCCCACCCCAGATCCCACCCCTGATCCGGTCGTGTCTCGGGCGAGTGGTCGACTTCCTCCCCATGGCTGAAGCCCGGGGTCTCCCCGCTCAAGGAGGTTCGATGAATTCACATGCTTTGCGCTGTCAGCGGAAAGCGCTGAAAGCGAACGGACTGAAACCGCGGCGTGGCACCGCGTTATGGTCTCAGGGATTCTCCCTTCGTGAATTCTGGATTCGGGGTAGGTGAAAGTGATGAGCAGTCCACAGCCCGTGTTCGAAGACCCGCTGTACCAGCGGTTGCTGCGTAAGAGGATCGTCGTGCTCGGCAGCGAGGTGAACGACGAGGTGGCCAACCGGATCTGCGGGGAGCTGCTGCTGCTGTCCGCCGGGGACGACAGGAGTGACATCTGGCTCTATATCAACTCGCCCGGCGGCTCGGTGTCGGCCGGAATGGCGATCTACGACGTGATGCAGTACATCCCGAACGACGTCGCCACCGTCGGTATGGGCCTGGCGGGCTCGATGGGCCAGTTCCTGCTCTGCGCGGGCGCGCCGGGCAAGCGGTACGCGCTGCCGCACGCCAGGATCATGATGCACCAGCCGTCCGGCGGCGTCGGCGGCACGGCCAGCGACATCGTCATCCAGGCCGAGCAGATGCTCTACACCAAGCAGATGATGAGCGAGCGGATCGCCTTCCACACCGGCCAGCCGCTGGAGCAGATCGAGGAGGACTGGGACCGGGACCGCTGGTTCACCGCCACCGAGGCCAAGGACTACGGATTGGTCGACGAGGTTATTCGGAAGACCAGTGAGGTCCCGTCGGCAAATTAGTCATTTGCTGTCAAGGAAATCTTCTCGCCCAATTCAGGCGCCTTCTGGAATGGCGCCGAGTTTTTCCTGACGGTAATGCGCGGGTCCGCCGTACGGCCGGTGGCGGGCCCCGGCGAGGACGTGACGGGCCGCCTCCTCCGGAGGCGGCCCGTCACCTCGGCCGCCCGCGCCGCCCCACCGTTTCCCCGCCTTCCGCACCGCCTCCCGTCAGTGGTGGCAGAGCAGGCAGCGCAGGGCCCGCTCCAGGGAGCCGGCGTCGGTGATGGGGGTGGGCCAGGGCAGGCGGACCAGGGTGGGGTTGTCGATGCCGGAGCGGACGGTCGCGCCGAAGCGGTCGAGCTCCCAGAGCCACGCCTCGGAGACCGGGGCGGCGAGCAGCGAGCGCAGCGCGGTCTCCAGCTGCCCCCGGTGGGTGGAGTTGACATGGTGGAGCATGCGTTCGGCCTCGCTCATCAGCGGGTCGGGGTCGGCGTCGAGATACTCCTCGGCATCCAGGACGCCTGATTCGGGGCCGGTGAGATAGATCACCTGGCCGACGTCGACGCGGAGCAGCCGGGGGCCGTCGGCGCGTTCCAGGGCGTCGAACAGGGCCTCGTCCGGGCAGCGCTCGGCGATCGCCACCGCGGTCTCCCGCGCCTCGGCGGCCGGTACGGCCTGCGCCCAGCCCTGCACCTTGAGCAGGCCGCGCGAGAGTTCAAGCCCGCCCAGGGAGCGGGTCGCGGTCAGGTCGACGGTCACCACCGGTTCGTCGCGCACCTCGTGGAGCGGGTCCCCCGGCAGCACCAGCAGCACCGGGCGCCCCGCGCCGTCCACGCCACCCCTGGCGGGCATGGCGGGCAGGGCCGTACCGGCGAGGGACACGTGGGTGGGGGCGGCGGTGGCGGCCAGCGTGCGGACGCGCTCAGGGACCGGCGGAGCGGTGACGGGCTGCTGCATGGACCGGCTCTCCTTGAGATCGGGGGACTCTTTCAACTAAGGTTAGGCTTACCTGAATAAGGCAAACCTAACCACAAAGGAGTGATCGTGCGCTACACCGGACCCAAGGTGCGCCTGTCCCGTCGGGCCGGCGTCCCGCTGACCCGCAAGGCGGTCCGCTACTTCGAGGAGCGCCCCTACCCGCCGGGTGAGCATGGACGCAAGACCAACCGGCGGCAGACCGGCGACTACGGGTTGCGGCTGATGGAGAAGCAGAAGCTGCGCTGGTACTACGACGTCTCCGAGCGGCAGATGCGCCGTTACTGGGACATGGCGCTGCGCAGCACCGGCCGTTCCGGCGCCGAGCTGGTGGTGCTGCTGGAGAGCCGTCTCGCCTCGCTCGTCCTCCGTGCCGGCCTGGCCCCGTCCATCTACGCGGCACGCCAGTACGTCACCCACGGCCACATCACCGTGGACGGCCGCAAGGTGGACATCCCCAGCTACCTGGTCAAGCCGGGCCAGGTGATCGCGGTGCGGCAGAGGTCCCGGGCGATGCAGCCGTTCGTCGCCGCCGCCGAGGGCACCTACGCCGACGACCGGATCGCCCCGTACTTGAGTGTCGACCACGCCGATCTCCGCTTCACGGTGGTCGGCCGCCCGGCGCGCGAGCAGATCGTGGTCCCCGTGGACGAGCAGCTCGTGGTGGAGTTCTACTCCCGCTGACCCGTGCCGCCGAGTGGCCGGGTCGCCCGGTCACCGGCCGCGGGGTCCCCCGGCCCCCGGCCGTCCATCGCGGGTCGCCGGTCGTCGGCCTGGCCGTTCACCGAGGGGCGCCGGCCCGGCCCGCTACCGCCGGCCGCCGGCTCGGACGTCTGCCGGTGGGTTGCCGGTCATCGGCCGCCGGTCCGCCCGCGTGCCGATCCGCCGTCTGCCGGTGGGTCGCCGGTCATCGGCCGCCGGTCCGCCCGCGTGCCGATCCGCGCCGCCGGGGCGCCGGGGCGGCCGGGCTCCTGTCGCCTGACATCGCCCCCGCCCCCGCCGGCACCGGGACCCGCTCCCGCAGCTCCCGCACCTCCGCCCTGAGCGCGGCCAGCTCCGTGAGCACGGCCACGCCGAGATCCTGGGTGGCCTGGACCGACTCCTCGGCGTGCTCGTCCTCCATGGCGCTGACCACCACCGCGATGAACAGGTTCAGCACCACGAAGGTGCACACCAGCATGAACAGCACGAAGAACACCCAGGCCGACGGATGCTCGTCCATCACCTCCCGGGTGATGTCGGACCATGCGTCCCCGGTCATCATCTGGAACAGGGTGAACAGCGAGGTGGGCAGGTCCCCGAAGTACTCCGGAGCGGTGGCGCGGTAGAGCTTGGTGCCCATCACGGCCGTGACGTAGAGCACCAGGCCGAGCAGCACCACGATCGAGGTCATCCCCGGCACCGCGGTGAGCAGGGCCGTCACGACCCTGCGCAGGCTCGGCACCACGGAGATCAGCCGCAGCGCCCGCAGGATCCGCAGCGCCCGCAGCACCGACAGGCCCCCGGCGGTGGGGAGCAGGGAGACCGTGACGATCATGATGTCGAACAGGTTCCACGGGTCCCGGAAGAACCCCCGGCGGTAGACGTACATCTTCGCGGCCAGTTCGAGCACGAAGATGTAGAGCGCCAGATGGTCGACGACGGTGAGCGCCGTGCCGTACCGCTCGACGGCCGTGGCGGAGGTCTCCAGTCCCAGTGTGGCGGCGTTGATCACGATGACCGCGATGATGACCCGCTGGAAACGCGGGGCCTCCAGGGCCGCGCGGACACGCTCGCGCATCGGCACGGATGACTCCCCGAGGGTCTAGGGCCGAGTGAACTGCGGGTAGATCATATCGCCTTGAAGATCTTCCGATCCGTTACGGCGACGGCCCGGCCCCTCCCCGGCTCAGATCATGGTCGCGGCCGGGGGGAGAGCCGGAAGACCCGCAACTCGCGGCCCGACTTCTCGCTGTAGCGGTCGTAGACGGGCCAGACCCGGAGCAGCCGGGGCCAGGCCTCGGCCCGCTCCCGGCCGCTCAGCAGGTGGCCGGTGACGGGGATCTCCCGGCCGCGGAAGCTCACCGTGGCCTCCGGGGTCCTGAGCAGGTTGCCGCTCCAGCCCGGGTGGTGCGCACGGCCGAAGTTGGAGCCGACCACCAGAAAGCCGCCGCCGTCCTCGGGCAGGCAGGCGAGCGGGGCCTCGCGGAGCTCGCCGGACTTGGCGCCGACCGTGGTGAGGACGAGCGTGGGGATCATCCGGTCGCTCATCACGGTCCTGCCCCGGCTCAGGCGGTGCACGGCCCGGTCCATCCGCGGCACGATCTTCGGCCCGAACCTCGCGAACGCGTCGGTCCCCGCCAGCCACTGGAAGAACGGTCTGAGCAGCCCGATGAGGCGTCGGCCCACAGTGATCTCACAATCCCGCGCCGCCCCGATCCGATTTCCGCCTCACCGTAGAGCCTAGCAAGCGTTAGGTCAACTCCATGGCCCCGCCGGTCGCGGGGTCTCCTCCCGCCGGACGCAGTAGCCGCCGATCCCCGACTCCAGGAGGCGGAAGGCATGGCCGGCCTGCTCGCGCAGGTCCGGGGTGATGGCGGCCACGCTCTCGCCGGCGAGCATGCGCCGGACGGCATACGCCGTCAGCGTGTGGAGCGTCGCGCAGATCTGGCCGGCGACGAGCGCGGGGGTGAGGTCGCCGGGGTCGGCGCCGGTCTCGTCGGCCAGGGTTCGGGCCAGGGAGTCCGTTCGGAGGTCGTCCATCTCCCGCAGCCGGGCGACGAGGGCCGGGCTGGCGCCGACCATGCGGTGGAAGGCGTCGCCCCCCTCGTGGATGCCGTACCGCCAGTGGCCGGTGTCGAGGGCGTCCAGGAAGTCGCGGCGCAGCGCCTCCGCCGCGCCCTCTCCGGGTCTCCGCTCCCGCATGACCTTGCCGAGCAGCTCCACCACCTCGCCCTGCCGGTCGAAGAGCAGGTCCTCCTTGGCAGGGAAGTAGTTGAAGACCGTGTTGACCGAGACGTCGGCGGCCCTGGCGACTTCGGCGACGGTCACGCTGTCGAACCCCCGCGCCATGAACAGTCCCGTCGCGACGTCGGAGATGCGCAGCCGGGTCTCTCGCTTCTTGCGCTCCCGCAGCCCTTCGCTCATGGGCCCATTCTATGGTGCCGGATGAATTTTACAGTCACACCAAAATTAGTGTTACTTTAAAAACGGAGGCGATCAAATGATCAAGACATCGGATCTGAGCAAGTCCTTCCCGGGCGGCGTCGAGGCCGTCCGGGGGGTGGACCTGGCCGTCGAGGCCGGGGAGATCGTGGGCTTCCTCGGCCCCAACGGCGCGGGGAAGACGACCACCATGCGCATGCTGACCACGCTGCTCCGCCCCACCGGCGGCACCGCCACGGTCGCCGGGCACGACCTGCTCGCCGATCCCGAGGGCGTACGGCGGCGCATCGGCTACGTGTCCCAGAACGGCGGGCTCAGCCCGGCCGACCCGGTGGGAGAGGCGCTCGAACTCCACGCCATGCTGTACGGCATGCGCCCCGCCGAGGCGCGCGAGCGGGTCCGCGAGGTGCTCGACGACCTCGACCTCACCGGTCTGGAGACCCGTCCGGGCGGTGCGCTCTCCGGCGGCCAGCGCCGCCGGTTCGACCTCGGGTTCGGCCTGGTCCACGGCCCGTCGCTGCTCTTCCTCGACGAGCCCACCACCGGCCTCGACCCGCAGAGCCGGGCCAACCTCTGGGACCACGTCAGGCGCCTGCGGGAGGAGCGCGGACTCACGGTCTTCCTGACCACCCACTACCTCGACGAGGCGGACGCGCTCGCCGACCGGCTGTTCGTCATCGACCACGGCGTGATCGTCGCCGAGGGCACCCCCGCCGAGCTCAAGGGCGGCTCCGGCACCCTCGACGACGTCTTCCTGTCCATCACCGGCCGCTCCCTGAGGGAGGAGCCGGCCCGATGAGCATCCTCCGCGACACCTGGCTGATCTTCCGGCACCACGTCCGGATCTCCCTGCGGCAGAAGGCCGGGATCGTCTTCGGCGTCCTGCAGCCCCTGCTCTACCTGGTGCTGTTCGGGCCGCTGTTCGCCACGATCGGGACCTGGGAGACGCTGATCCCCGGCCTGCTGGTCCAGGTGGGGCTGCTCAGCGCCGGCATGGCCGGCTTCGGCGTCGTCTTCGACGCCAGGTCGGGCGTGCTGGAGCGGCTGCGGGTCACCCCGGCCCACCGGGTGGCCCTGCTGCTCGGCCGGGTCCTGGGCAGCTCGGTCACCCTGCTGATCCAGTCGGTCGCGCTGATCCTGGTGGGCTACGCCTTCGGCATGCGCGCGGCCGTCCCCGGGGTGCTGGCCGGGCTGGTCCTCATGGCGCTGCTGGGGGTGAGCCTGGCCGCCCTGTCCAACGCGATCGCGCTCACCATGAACCCCGACCTCTTCGCGCCAGTGATGAGCACGGGAATCGTCCCGCTGGTGCTGCTGTCCGGCGCGTTCCTGCCGATGTCGATGGCGCCCGGCTGGCTGGACGCGCTGTCCCGGCTCACCCCCTTCCGCTACGTGCTCGAAGCCCTGCGCGAGCTGTTCGGCGGGCACTACTCGACCTGGACCGTGGCCGTGGGCGTCGCGGTGACCCTGGTCCTGTCGGTGACCTGCGTGGCGGTCGGGACCCGCGTCTTCAACCGCGAGAACGCCTAGGTCCTCGCGGGTCCGGGCGCGGCCCCGCCTCAGTCCGGCGGGCCGTAGGGCTCGATCCTCGGATCGGCGTAGGGGCCGCCGCCCGCCGCCGGGTCGATCCGGCGGGCGGCCTCCTCGGCCACGCGCAGGCCGTACAGGCCCTGGCCGGGGTCGATGAGCACCAGGCCGTAGCCGGTGTCGACCTCCTCCTCCGTCAGCCCCAGGCGGCGCACGGCCTGTGCGAGCGTCGCCTGGGGCGGGAGCCGTACGGTGACGAGTTTCATCAATTACCCCCAGCGTGGATACCCCCGCCTTCAGGCGGGGGAGGAAACGCGGCACGGTTCCGCGCTTCTGGATGGGTGGTGTATCCGTAGCCGTCGGCTCGCTGGAGCAGACGGACATGACGGTGACTGATGCCCCGCACGGAGCCGTGCCGGGTACGGATGTTGAAGTTTCCGGTGGAGCGGACCGCTACCCGACCGGTATGGACCCCTGCTTTCTTGCCGGTCGGGACGACCGCCCGGACAAGGTCTCCGGTCTGGAAACCGTGGTGTTGTTTGGTGCGGGGCAACGCCAGCCGGGGGAACCCGTACCGGTCGGCTCGGGTGCGGGCATACGTTCCGCGTCCGGTTGCCGCGATCACGAGAACCATGGACGGCCAGCCGGTCACGTGGTCAAGTGCGCCGACGTGCAACGCGTCCAACGTGTGTGACTTCGCCGCGCCGGTGCGTGATCGGTTCCACTTCGTGCGGCCACCCGACGCCGTAGCGACCGGCAGGCCGGTGGCGGTCAAGGCCCGCCACAACGCCCACCGGGTCGCGTTCACAGCGGCGGCGTCCCTGAGCGGAGCTTTCGACTGCTGCAGGATCTTCACCAGCACCACTGGCCGATCCGTGAGGAACTCCTCGATCGGGGTGGCGTTCTTGGCCTGGTTGCAGCCGACGCACGCCACGCACAAGTTGCTGATCCGGTTGGAGCCGCCCCGGCTGCGGGGGTGGATGTGGTCGAGGTTCAACGGCACACCGGACGCGCCGCAGTACGCACACGCCCGGCCCCACTTGGCCAGCAGGTACTCCCGCACCTCGTAGCCGTGCAGGGTGCCGTACCGGTACTCCACCCCTTCGAGCGGCCTGCCGGCCGACAAGAGGTGCGTATCAAAGGCGACCCGCTCCACATGAACAGCCGTGACGGGAGCCCAACGGGACAACCGGGACACCCACGACACGGTGCCGTCCACCCGGTGCCGCAGGGACGGCGCAATCCACCCCTGCGGTCTGGTGCGGTTGTTGAAGCGGGGTGCGCGGTAGCGCAGGTTCCGTGACCGGCGACCACGGCGCAACGCCGCCCGTGAGGCGAGCTTGTCGCGGATCTGACCGCCCCGATGGTCAAGCTGGAGTGCGTACAGGCCGATACGGCTACCGCCGCGCTCGGAGAACGCGGCGATGCCGGTGTGCTTGCTACCGGGGTCGATCCCCAGCTCGACACCTTGCATGGTCGAGCCGGCGACGGTCCGGTCCTTCAGCCGGATGACGAACGGGGTATGCCGGACCACCACAGCCCTACCGGCCGCCAAGAGACGGCGGGCACGGGCCGGGTGACACGGATCAAGCGGATGGCCGTGCGTGTCCAGGACGAACACGGCCGGGTGAACCTCACGGTCCGCTCCCTCGGACACCGAAGTGTCTTCGGGGTGACGTCGCAGCAGACGGGTGCCATCCGGTGCGATCTCCCCTCGCCCATGTTCCACACCGGTTACCGTGCTGAGGCGGTGTCCGCGTCCCGTTTCGTGCCCACCCTCGGGCGTGTCTGCTGACGCGAATTCCAGAGCAGCCCGCTGAGGAAGCACGGACTGGTGGGTCTGCTGACCTACGTGAAACGTAGTCAATCGAATGCACCTCCTTCAAGATGATCGACTTGGGCTGGTCAACGCGGGGCCGTCAGCGCGCGGTGCGGCACCTCAAGCCCTCTCCTTCAAGAGGTGGTCGTTGACGCCCTCACGCTACGCGCATCGCCCTGCGCCGCAACGACGCGAGCACCCCCGGTGTGTCGGTGACGCCGTAGCCGTAGTCGTAGTCGAACCCGATGTCGCTGCGGTCGTCGGCGGTGCGGCGGAGCAGGGTGCGCAGCTGGGCGGGGGAGAGGGCGGAGACGGGCCACCGGGTGCGGATGGCCGCGACCAGGCCGGCGGCCACGGGGCAGGCGGCCGAGGTGCCCGAGTCGGGCTCGCCGGCGCCGAAGGCCTTGGAACCGGAGAAGTGGGTGTAGGAGCAGATGTCGGGCTTGCGGAGGGTGAGGCGGCCGGGGCCCTGGGAGGAGTATCCGACCCGCTGCCCGCCGGTGTCCACGCCGCCGATGGACAGCACGCCCGGGTGGGAGTTGGCGCCCGCGATCGGCCGGTTCGGATACGCGCACCGGCCGTCCCTGCAGTCACGCCCGCAGTTGCCGGCGGCGAACAGCACGTCGGCGCCCGCCTGCTCCAGGCTGGCGACGATCAGGTTGAACGGGTGGGCCGGGTTGTCGGAGTAGTTGCCGGGATGGCCGACGGGGAAGTCCCAGCGGGGGGAGAAGGAGCCCCAGCTGTTGCTGACCACCAGGGACCGTGTCTCCGCGGGCTGGGCCTCGAGGACGGTGCGCAGGTGGGCGAAGGCCGCCACCGCGTCCGACAGCAGGCCGTCGAGGGCCGAACCGCCGGGGCGCCGGGAGAGCAGCACGGGAATGTCGATCAGCGTGGCCCGCGGGGCGGCGATCAGCGTGTCGAACGCGCACATCGTGCCGTGGTCGACCTCGAACTCGCCCGGCCTGCCGGTCACCCCGTCGGGGTTCCAGCTCCGTTCCTTGTCCAGCAGCAGGTCCCGGCCGAGGTGGCGGGCCACGTGCGCGGCGTTGATGCCGGTGTCCAGCACCGCCAGCGCCACGCCTGAGCCGTCCAGGCCCTCCGCGTGCAGCTCGGCGACGTGCAGCAGCCGCTCCACGTCGTGCCAGTCGCCCACCGGGGCGTCGCCGCCGCAGGTGAGGTTCGACTCGATCACCGGGTCGGCGAACACCCCCACGACGTCGTTGCGGAGGGTGGGCAGCAGGGTGACCCGGGTGGACAGCTCGTCGTCGGAGATCTCCCCGCGGACCATGACCGAGGCGTCGCCGGCGGCGAGGGAGAAGGTCAGCGACTGGTTCAGGGACAGGGGGTCGCCGTCGGCGGCGGCGGGCACCGGCCGCGGCACGGCGACCGGCGTGAAGGAGGGGTCCAGGACGACCCCGGGCAGGCCGTCGGCGACGTCGGCCGTGGTCGCGGTCACATCGGGATCGGCCACCGCCGCGACGACGTCCGGGGAGGGGCGGAGCTGGATCAGGACCCGCATGGTGCACCACCAGGATTCGGGGGGAACGGACCCCACCACGTTCCTTCATCCGCCTCGATCCCGTCCACCCATTCAAAGCATCCCGCATCGGTATCAGCCCACCTGAACCCCGCAAACCGCTGACACTTATTTCCTTCCCTGGGGGCAGGACGGTCACTAGCGTTGGACGGCATGACCGCAGCGGCGGAGACGACGCCACCCCCTTATCCCGACGCCCCGTCCACCCACTGGCTGAGCACCAGGCCGCGGTTGATCGTGGCCAGCGCCTTCATGCTCTTCCTGGAGCTGGCGCTGATCCGATGGACCGGATCGAACATCGTTCATCTGAGCTATTTCACGAACTTCGTCCTGCTCGGCTCGTTCCTCGGCATCGGGCTCGGCTTCCTCCGCGTGGGCCGCACGGCGCGGCAGCCGTACTACTCGCCGATCACCCTGGCCGTCCTCGTGCTGGTCATCCTGTTCTTCCCGGTCACCGTGGACCGGCAGACCGAGGGTGTCCTGTACTGGACCAGCCTGGGCACCAGCGGGCCGCCGCCCTGGCTGATCCTGCCGGTGATCTTCGTGGCGGCGGCGGTAGTGCTGATGGGCCCGGCCGAGCTGGTCGGGCGGTGCTTCCCCGAGCTGGACCGGCTGGAGGCCTACCGCTACGACCTGGTCGGCAGCCTCACCGGCATCGCGCTGTTCACCGCGCTGTCGTTCCTCAGCGCGCCGCCGGTCGTGTGGGGCACGATCGCCGCGGCCGCCTACCTCGTGCTGCTGTGGCCGCGCACGGCCCTGGGGCGGCTCGTGCTGGCCGTCCCGGCGCTGGTCGTGGTCGGTGCCCTCGCGGTGGAGACGCTGACGGCGGGGGCGCTGTGGTCGCCCTACTACAAGGTGACCTACAAGCGGCTCGACTACGGCGGCGTCCCGGTGATGGACATCCAGGTCAACGGCATCCCGCACCAGCAGGCCGTCCCGGCGCGGAACCGGCTGGAGTGGGAGAGGCAGTACGCGCTGCCGTACGAGCGGGCGGCGGCGCAGAAGCTGGACGACGTCCTGATCGTCGGCGCGGGCAGCGGCACCGACGTGGCCATCGCGCTGTCCAAGGGCGCCAAGCACGTGGACGCGGTGGAGATCGACCCCAAACTCCGCGAGCTGGGCGGGACCTACCACCCCGACAGGCCCTACGCCGACCCCCGCGTCACCACCGTCGTCACCGACGGCCGGGCCTTCCTGGAGCGCACCTCGGGGAAGTACGACCTGATCCTCTTCGCGCTGCCCGACTCGCTCACCCTGGTCTCCGGGGCCAGCTCGCTGCGGCTGGAGAGCTACCTGTTCACCCAGCAGGCCATGGAGGCGGCCAGGGACCACCTCAAGCCCGGCGGCACCTTCTCGATGTACAACTACTACCGGGAGAGCTGGCTGGTGGACCGGCTCGCCGCCACCATGCAGGCCGCCTTCGGGCACAAGCCGTGCGTGGACATCGTCAGTGAGACCGGCCAGCAGGCCGTGATCACCGCGGGCCTCAGCGCGCAGACCCAGAGCTGCGGCGCCGAGTGGGCCGGCGCGACCGCCCTCACCCCGCCGCCGACCGGTGACGACCGGCCCTTCCTCTACCTGAAGGACCGGACGATCCCCCAGATCTACCTCATCACCCTCGGGCTGATCCTGCTCGTGAGCGTGTTCGCCGTCCGGGCGGTCGCCGGGCCGTACACCCGGATGCGCCCCTACGCCGACCTGTTCCTGCTGGGCGTGGCCTTCCTGCTGCTGGAGACCAAGAGCGTGACCGGGTTCGCGCTGCTGTTCGGCACGACCTGGGTGGTGAACGCGATCGTGTTCGCCGGGGTGCTGGTCGCCGTGCTCGCCGCGGTGGAGGTGACGCGCCGCTTCAGGACCCCGCCGGTGCCCGTCATGTACGGCGTGCTCCTCGGCGGGCTGGTGCTGGCCTGGCTGGTGCCCAACTCCTGGCTGCTGGGCCTGCCGCTGCCACTGCGGGCGGTGGTCGCCGTGGTCGTGGCGTTCCTGCCGATCTTCGCGGCCAACGTGGTGTTCGCCAAGCGCTTCGCCGACTCCAGCGACGGCACGACGGCCTTCGGCGCGAACCTGCTGGGCGCGATGGTCGGCGGCTGCCTGGAGTATCTGGCGCTGGTCATCGGCTACCAGGCCCTGCTGATCGTGGCGGGCCTGCTCTATCTCGGCGCCTTCGCCCTGCTCCCCCGGAGCACCAGGGCCGCCTGAGCGCGGCGGGGCGGTGAGACGACTGTGGCCCGGCTCCCAGGGGAGCCGGGCCACATCGGCGTACACAGCGCGGGGGTCAGAACCCGCAGAGCTCGCTGAGGGACTGGGCCGCCTTGCCGTTCTGGGTGGGGGTCTGGCTCGGCCGGACCGTCGCGGTCCTGGTGGGGGTCGGGTCCGGAGTGGGGCTGGCGCCGCTCGCGCCGGGAGAGGCGCTGGCCCCGGGGGAGGCCGTCACACCGGCGGCGAGGGCGCGGCGGGAGGGCTGGGAGGACTGGCGCAGCGCCCTCGCGGTCGCGGTGCGGATCTTCTGCCAGTCGGGGGAACCGGTGTAGAACTCCGGCGGCACGAACTGCAGGCTGGTGATCCTGGCGTCCTTGACCTTGAGAGCGAGGTCGGTCACGTGCTCCAGCAGCTCGCGGGGGATGTTGGTCTTGGCCATCCGCTTGGCCACGTTCGCGACCTTGACGAAGTTGGTGAGCACGACCGACGGGGTGGCCTGCTGGGCGAAGGCGCCGATGACGCACCGCTGGCGGGCCATGCGGGAGAAGTCGTCGCTGCCGACGCGGGAGCGTCCGTACCAGAGCGCCTCCTCGCCGGACAGCGTCTGGTAGCCGGCCTTGATCGTGCCCGCGGTGCCGTAGAGGCCGCCCCACTTGACGTCGTTGTCCACCCGGATCTTCAGCCCGCCGATGGCGTCCACCAGGTGGGCGAAGCCGAACATGTTCACGAGGGCGTAGTAGTCGATCTGCAGGTTGAGCGTCTGGCCGATGGCGTTCATGAGCGCCCGGGGGCCGCGCTGGTCGTTCTTGCCCGGCACGATCTCCGGATGGTCCTCGCCGTACTGCCAGACCTCGTTGAGCAGGCCGCCGTTGGGCAGCTCGCGCATGAAGCCGTTGGGGAAATGCTTGGCGAGCGGGGTGCCGGGCCTGAAGTGGACGTGCTGCAGGTTGCGGGGCAGGCTGAACATGACCGTGTTGCCGGTTTTGACGTTCACGCTGGCCACGTTCATGCTGTCGGTCCGTACACCCTCCCGGTTGCCGGCCCCGTCACCGCCGATGAGCAGGAAGTTCACCCGCTCGCGCCCGTCCCACGGGTCCTCGTGCTTGATCGGGGTCGCCGCCGTGTCGTCCTTGACGCTCGGGAAGATGGCGTTGGCCGTCTCCTTGGCGGCCAGCACGGTGCTGGCGGTCAGCGCGAACGGCGCCATCACCGACACGCACAGCACGCCGACCACGATGCCGGAGACGATCTGCCCCCTGCCGGTCAGCCGGTTGGGCTTCAGGGAGATGTAGGACGACAGCACCAGCAGGAACCAGCCGAGCGCGCCGAGCGCGGCGACGATCACCGCGGCGAGAAGCGTGCCGTCCCGGGTGACGACGCCGGTGTTGCCCGATCCGTACAGGGTGAGACCGCCGACCAGCGCGGTCACCAGCAGCAGGCCGAAGACGCCGAGCAGGATGTAGCCGGTACGGCGCCGCCCGGCGCGCAGGTGCGCCGCGCCGGGCAGGATCGCCGACAGCAGGGTCCAGCCGATGAGCGAGGGGGTCGTCAGCGGCTTGGCGAACTGCGGCCGGCCCTTCGGGGGCGGGCCGGACGGCGGGGGCTCGGCCGCGGGCGCCGGCCCCGGCCTGCTCACCCGCACGGTGTTGTCGGCCGCCTGCGCGGGCTCGCGGTCCTGTCCCGCGTCCCGCGCCTTCCCGGGCTTCTCCACCCGCACGGTGTTGTCGGCCGCCTCGGGCTCCCGCCCCCGGCCGGTCTCCGGCAGCCCTGAGGCCTGTGTTTCAGGGGTGTCCTGCGCGCCGCCGGCGCCGGGCCGCGCCTCGCCGCCCGCGCCGCGCCGCCGGGTGCGCCGTTTCCCGCCGTCATCGGCGGAACCCCCCGAGTCCTGCCCAAGGTGCATCGTCACACCGCTTCCTACGTCTTATCCCAGTCCACCTGGCAAAACAGCCGAGGGGCCCCGATTACACAGAATTGCCAGGATTCTAGTCCCCATACCTGGACATGACAGACAGATGACCAATTCTCGGTTAACGGTCATCTAAGCTACGACGTCGATGAGGCCGGGGCCAGCCAGGTGTTGCACTGGAAGGTCTTGTTCTTCTCATAGCCCTGGCGGAACCAGCGATTGTTGTTCGCGGGCGAGCCGTGGTCGCGGGGGTAGCCCGGCCAGTCGCCGACCCGAGAGTAGAAGTAGTAGAGCGTGTTGCGCCGCGCCGGGGTGACCGGGTAGCTGGCCGAGACCGAGCGCATGAACATCGCGCCGAAGCAGGTGGCCTGGAGCTCGAACCGGCGGCTCAGCGCGAGCTTGCCGCTCCGGCTGGTGGAGCGCGTGGTCTGCTGCCACCAGTCGTTGGACAGGCCCGACAGCTGCTGGACGTGATGCCCGTACTCGTGGGCCATCATGCTGATGACCCCGCCGTGCCAGTCGGTGATCTGGCCATACCCGCCGGAGTTTCCGGACCCCTTCGCCATCGCCGTGGTCGAGGCGTAGATGGTGGTGTTGCGCGGGCAGTAGTACGGCACGATGCTGCCGGGCGAGGGGAAGTCCCCGCAGGCGCCGCGTCCCCGGCTGGAGGTGACGGCGTAGCCCGGGGGATGCCAGGTCATGCCCTGCGCGCGCATGATCTGGGACCAGCCCCTGTCCAGGCACTTGGAGGTCTTCAGGATCAGCGCCTTGAGCTGGCTGTGGCTGTAGATGCTGGGCGAGCCCACCGGGCAGTTCACCCTGGGCAGGCCCCCGGCCCGGTAGAGCGTGTTGTTCTTCAGGGTGGTGTTCAGGATCCGCCGCCTGGCCGGGGTGGTGACCGTGGACTCGGTTGGACGTGACTGGGTGGCCTCCGGGGAGGCGGTGCTGCTCGCGGGCGGCTCGAACGGGGTGAAGGTGGGGATCGCGACCGGCGAGACCGGGTCCGCGGTGCGGCTGCCCTTGATCAGCGCCCCGACCACCACCAGCCCGACGAACACCAGCGCGACCACGCCGAAGACCCCGCCGATGATCACGCCGGCGCCGCCGCCGGAGCGGGGGCGCTGCGGCTGCCACTGGGGCGGCGGATACGGCGGCTGCCGGTGCCGAGGGTCCGGCGGCGGAGGCTGGCCGTACGGCATCGGCCCTCGCGGCGGGTAGCCCTGGCCGGGCGGAGGCGGGTAGCCCTGGCCGGGCGGAGGCGGGTAGCCCTGGCCGGGCGGAGGCGGGTAGCCCTGCGCGGGGTGGCCCTGCGGCGGTCCCTGGGGCGTGGGCGGGTGCGGCGGATACGCCCGCGGCGGTCCCTGAGGGGGATGGCCGTGGTTCGGCGGCGGCACCGGGGAGGGCTGCGGCGGGTGGCCGTAGCCGGGCGGCGGCGGTCCCTGGACCGGCGGCGGGGGATAGCCCTGGCCCGGAGGCGGAGCCTGCGGATAGCCCCGCGGCGGGCCCTGGGGAGGATATCCCTGCGGCGGGCCCTGGGGCGGCGGGGGAGCCCAGGCGGGCGGTGGCTGGACAGGGTACGGGTTTCCCTGAGGTGGAGGCGGGAGTGGAGGGTACTGCCCGTTGCCTGTCACGCTGTCTCCCCGTTAACCCGAGCGTCCGATATGGCGCAAAAGCCCGGACCTTTGCCGAATTTGGGGCGTAAGCATACTGATTTCTCACCCGTCACGGATGTCGCTGCGTTCGATTACATTCCGAAATCATCCGAGGTGATCTCCGCGATGTGCAGGACCGATCCCAGCCCGGTGATTTAGCTTCAAAGCCATGAATCTGCAGCAGCTCCGCTATGTGGTCGCGACAGCGGAGCACCGCACCATGACCGATGCGGCCAGGTCGCTGTACATCGCACAACCTGCGCTTTCCCGTGCGATCAGAGACCTCGAACGAGAGCTGGGGATGACGTTGTTCGCCCGTTCCGGGCGGGGCGTGGTCGTCACGGCGCAGGGGCGCCGGGTGGTCAAGCTCGCCAAGGAGGCGCTCGACGCTGTCCGCGAGATCGAGGCACTGTCCAGCCATGGCCATTCCGAGGCGGAACTGCGTATCGCCTCCACCCCCAGCCTTGAGCCGGGGCTGGCCGGACGCCTCCTTCCCGCCTACAGTGCCGAGCACCCCGGGGTGCGCGTGCACATCGTCCGCTGTGACGGACGGGACGGCGTGGTGAACGCCATCAGGGACCAGCGGGCCGATCTCGGCCTGACGGACCTGCCCGTCCCCGCCGACCTCGTCAGCCACCCGCTGGAGCGTCAGGAGATCGTGCTGATCTCCCCGCCCGGCATGGACCTGCCCAACCCGGTGCCGATGAGCAGGCTCAACGGCATGCGGCTGGTCCTGCCGATCCCCGGCAGCGCCCGGCGCAGGGAGTTCGACGCGCTGTTCGCCAAGTACGGCGTCACCCCGGTGCCGACCGTGCAGCTGGACGAGCGCGGCAACTGGCTGAACACGGTCCGTTCGGGCGCGGCCTCCCTGCTCTGGTACCGGGGGATGGCCGAGCAGGCCACCCGGGCCGGGCTGGTGGTCCGCCCCCTCGATCCCTCGGTCCGCCGGGTGATCGCCATCGTCCACGCGCGACGGCGGCTGCCCGCCATCGCCCAGGAGTTCCTGTCGGTGGCCGAAGGTGGGTCGGCCGCCTAGGGACCCAGCGTCCGTTCTTCCCGAAACCCCCAGAGGCGGCGCAGGTGGGAGCGCCTGCCTCTCCGACACCGGGCGGTAGGCTCGGTCTCGATGACTATCTTGCGCCTGCGTGGCCGTGAGTTCCGGCCCGGCGAGTTCGCGATCATGGCGGTGGTCAACCGTACCCCGGACTCCTTTTTCGACAGGGGGAGGACGTACGGCTTCGCGGCCGCCCTGGAGGCGGTGGACGGGGCCGTCGACGGCGGCGCGGACATCGTGGACATCGGCGGCGTCAAGGCGGGCCCCGGAGACGAGGTGGACCCCGCCGAGGAGATCCGCCGGGTGGCCGATCTGGTCGCGGCGGTCCGGGAGCGCCATCCCCAACTGATCATCAGCGTCGACACCTGGCGTGCCGAGGTCGGCGAGGTCGTCGCCGAGGCGGGCGCCGACCTGCTCAACGACACCTGGGGCGGGGTCGACCCCGCTCTGGCGGAGGTCGCGGCCAAGCACGGCATCGGGCTGGTCTGCGCGCACGCCGGCCGCGTCGTCCCCCGCACCCGCCCGCACCGCATCGCCTACGCCGACGTGGTCGCCGACGTCATCGCCTACACCACCGACCTGGCCGAGCGGGCGGTCGCCGCCGGGGTCCGCAGGGAGTCGATCCTGATCGACCCGGCGCACGACTTCGGCAAGAACACCTGGCACTCCCTGGAGGTCAGCCGCCGCCTGCACGAGATGGTGGCCACCGGCTGGCCGGTGCTCGTCGCCGTCTCCAACAAGGACTTCGTCGGCGAGACCCTCGGCGGCCTCCCGGTCGACGAGCGCCACGCCGGCACCATGGCGACCCTGGCGGTCTCCGCCTGGCAGGGCGCCCGGGTCTTCCGGGTCCACGACGCGGCCTCCGCCCGCACCGCGCTGGCCACCATCGCCGAGCTGCGGCGATAGTCCCCGCCGCGCCGGCCACGGTCGCCGGGCCGCGGCGACGGCCCCGCCGCGGGCGGGACCGTCGCCGTGAGCGCGGTGAATCGTCCTGTCACCCGCCGCGCGCGGTCACGGTCAGGCGTAGATGACCGACAGGAACCGGATCAGGACCGCCTCGCGCCGGTCGGCCGGCAGCGCGTCCAGGACCGCGTTCACCACGGCCATCTCCGGCTGCCCCGAGCCGCCGAGGTCCACTCCGACGGCCGCGGCGAGCTCGCCGAAGGCGGCGTCGTCCAGGGCGTCCAGGTCCAGGCTCGCGACGAGGTCCACCAGCCCGTCGGGCAGCGCAGCCGGACCACGCTCCCGCGCCGCCTCGGCGGACTCCGCGATCACCTCCAGCATCGCCTCCACGCCCCGGAGGGTCACCCCGGTCACGGTGATGTGGATGTTGGCGGGGATCCCCGCGTAGGAGAGCTGCGGCTGCAGGAACCAGCCGCGCTTCCTGGCCTCGTCGGACAGCACGAACACGTTCACCTCGTCCGAGCCGAAGGCGACCAGGGCCGACTCGGGGTCGCCGAGCACCCGCAGGCCCGGGATCCCGGCGATGCCCTCGCGGAGCCGCCGGGCCGCCGCGAGGGTGGCGCGGCCGAGTTCGAGGTAGCCGTCGCGGCCGAGGGCCTGGAAGGTGGCCCAGGCGCCGCCCAGCGGGCCGGCGGACTTCGAGCTCTGCACGGTGGCGTTGATGACCGTGTAACCGGGCCACGACGCCGACGCGAAGTAGGCCTTGCGCCGCAGCGCCGGGTCGGCGAACAGCACCACCGAGGCGCCCTTGGGGGAGTAGCCGAACTTGTGCAGGTCGCAGGAGAGCGAGGTGACGCCGGGCACCGACAGGTCGAACTGCGGGACTTGTGCCCCGGCCTCGCGCAGCCACGGCAGCAGCCATCCGCCCACGCAGGCGTCCACGTGACACAGCACACCGCGCGCGGAGGCGACCGCGGCGATCTCGGCGACCGGGTCCACCACGCCCTGCGGATAGGACGGCGCCGAGGCGACCACCAGCACCGTGTCCTCGGTCATCGCCGCCTCGACGGCCGCCGCGGAGGCCCGGAACGTCACCGGATCGACCGGCACGGCGTCCACCGCCACCCCGAGGTAGTGCGCGGCCTTGTGGAAGGCCGGATGCGCGGTGACCGGGACGGCCATCCGGGGACGGCCCCCGACCGGCCGCGCGTCCCGCGCCGCCTTCACGGCCAGCATGATCGACTCGGTGCCGCCGCTGGTGAAGATGCCGGACCCGCCGCCCAGCAGCTCGGCGACCGCGCCGACGACCTGCTTCTCCATCTCCACCACGCTGGGGAAGGCGGTCGGGTCGAGGGTGTTGACCTCCAGCATCTCGAAGTAGGCGCGGGCCGCGGCCTCGTGCACCTCCGGCCGCCCGGTGTCGTAGACGTACGCGGTCACCTTGCCTCCGCGCACCGGCAGGTCGTCCTGCTTGAGCCGGGAGATCTCGGCCAGCAGTTCCTCGATGTCCCGGCCCTTCTCAGGCAGGCTCATGAATCTCCTTGGGGGATACGGCCCGTGCGAGCCGGTGATAGGCGATGACGAGAGGGAGGCTGAGCAGCATGAGGGCCGCGGGGAGGGCGGTGAAGCCGAGCAGCAGGCCGGTCAGGGCCGAGCCGGGCTGTACGGCGGGGGCGTCGAACGACCCGGAGGCGAACGAGCTCGCGGCCAGCACCAGGGCGAACAGTCCCGGGCCGACCGCCATGCCCGCCGTCTCCCCGGCGGTCCACAGGCCGGTGAAGGCGCCCGACTGGGCGTGCCCGGTGCGGGCGGCGTCGGCGTGCACGGTCTCCGGGAGCAGCGACAGCGGCAGCAGTTGCAGAGCGGCGTAGCAGACGCCGATCAGGCCGGTGAGCAGGAGCGTGCCCGCGACCCCGGCCGAGCCGGCCACCGGGATGAGCGCGAGCGCCGCCGCCGCGAACCCCGCCACGGCCACGAGGTAGCAGGCCACCATGCCGAACCGGCGCGCCGCCCGCGTCCACAGCGGTACGGCGAGCGCGCTCGGCCCCACCATGCACACGAACATGAGCGAGGTCAGCCCGTAGTCGCCCAGCCGGTAGACCGCCACGTACGGCGCGCCCGCCAGCATCACCGCCACCCCCAGGGACTGGGTGACGAACGCGGCCAGCAGGGCGAAGAACGGCCGGTTGCCCCGGGCGGTGCGGAAGGCGGCCACCAGCCCGAGCTGCCGGGGACCCGGGCGGGAGACGACCCAGCGGGTGGACAGGGTGGCGGCCAGCAGAGCCGCGGCCATCACCGCGCCGACCGCCACGCCCATCACGGCGTATCCGGCCCGGCCGCCGCCGCCCAGGCCCACGATCTCCGGAGCCAGCCCTCCGGCGACCAGGATGCCCAGGGTCAGGCAGACGATCCGCCAGGACATGATCCGGGTACGTTCCGCCGTGCCGTCGGCCATCTCCGCGGGCAGCGCCACGTAGGGCACCTGGAAGCAGGCGAACGCCGACGCGGCGAGCAGGAACGCGCCCCCCGCCCAGACCACGCCGGGCGTCTGGCCCGGCACGGCGAACATAGCGGCGAAGGCCACCGGCAGGGCGAGCGAGCCGAGCGACAGCAGCCGGGTGCGCCGGCCGGTCCGCACGGCCTCGCGGTCGCTGACCGCGCCGACGACCGGGTTGAGCAGGACGTCCCAGGCCTTGGGGGCGACCAGCACGGCCCCCGCCACGGCCGCGGAGACCCCGAGGACGTCGGTCAGGTAGAACAGCAGGAGCAGGCCGGGGACCGCGGAGAAGATCCCGGTGCCGACCGAGCCCAGGGCGTAGCCGAGCAGTCGCCCGCGGTTGAGCGGGGGTGCGGCCGCCAGGGGCCGCGAGGGGGAGTGTTCCAAGGTCAAGGAGGGTCTCCGGGGAAGGCGACGGTGCGGTGGATCATCCGGTGAAGGAGGGCGCGGAACCTGCGCAGGACCTCGGGGTCGTCCATGTGCCGGCGATTGCCGTGCTCGTCGAGCACCCCGCTCTGGGAGAAGCCGTTCACGCACCAGAGCATCGACCACAGGAGGTATTCCATGTCGACGTCGGGGTCGATGTATCCGCCGGCGATCGCGGGGGCGAGCGCGGATTTGACGAGTTTGCCCATCGGCCGGGTGTAGCGCAGCTCCAGTTCGGTGACGTCGCTGGCATCGGAGAGCCACCGGTGCATCCACAGGGCCGGGATCTCGGGATGGGCCACGCACAGGTCGAGGTACTGGTCGATGATCCGGCACACCAGCGCGTTCGCCTGTTCGGGGCTCGTCACGGGAACGCCCTCGACCGCCTTGTGCAGGGAGGCCAGCTCGGTCTCGTGCACCCAGTCCATGACCGTGAGATACAGCTCGCGCTTGCCGCCGGCCTGCTGGGTGATCGTGGCGACGTCCAGCCCGGCGGCCTCGGCGATCTGGCTGATGGAGGTCGCGTCGTAGCCCAGGGCGGCGAACAGTCGGGTCGCGACCCGCAGGATCAGCTCCCGCTGGCCGCCATCAGCGGAAGTCATGAAAACGACGCTAGATCCGGAAACATGCCCCGGCCAATCACTGGATGGACAAGCCTCCGTCAAGATAGCGGAAGCCGTACGGGAGCCCGCGTCCCGGGGCGGTCTCCCGGCGTCGGACCACGTCCCCGGCGCGGCCTCCGAGATGTCAGGTCGCGCCTCCGGGGGGATTTCCGGGGAGATCTCCGGGGAGGGCGAGCACGCAGTGCACCATCTCGTGCAGGTAGGCGCGGAAGCGCCGCAGGGTCTCCGGGTCCTCGGGACCCACGCGGTTGCCCTCGTCGTCGAGCACCCCGCCGCGGGAGAAGGCGTGGGTGCACCAGATCACCGACCAGATCACGTACTTCATGTCGGGAGAGCCGCGGGTCAGCGGCGCGATGGCTTCGATGATGTACTGGACCAGCGGCTGGACGTACTGGCGGTCCAGCTCGGTGACGTCGCTGGCGTCGAACAGCCAGCGGTGCATCCAGAGCGCGGGGAACTCGGAGTTCTGGGCGCAGAAGTCGATGTAGTCGTCGATGAGGTGGTGCACGGCGGCCGAGGTCTCCCCGGGCGAGGCGGCGGCGATCTCCCCGACCGACCTCTCCAGGCCGACCAGCTCGGCGTGGTGGGCGCGCTCCATGACCGCGAGATACAGCTCACGCTTGCCACCGGCCTGCTGGGTGATCGTGGCGACGTCCAGCCCGGCGGCCTCGGCGATCTGGCTGATGGAGGTCGCGTCGTAGCCCAGGGCGGCGAACAGCCGGGTCGCGACCCGCAGGATCAGCTCCCGCTGCCCGCTGTCAGCGGAAGTCATGAAAACGACGCTAGATCCGGAAACGAGGCCGGGCCAATCACCGGACGGGCAAACCTCGGTCAAGATAGCGGAAGTCGCACGACGGCCCGCAGACCGGGGCAGGCGTCCTCCAGATGGACCGCGCCGCCGTGGGCGTGGACGGTCTCGCGGACGATGGCCAGGCCCAGCCCAGCCCCGCCCTCGTCGCGGCTGCGCGCGCTGTCCAGCCTGGTGAACCGGTCGAAGACCCGCTCCCGGTCGGGCTCGGGGATGCCGGGGCCGTCGTCGGTGACGGTGAGCACCGCGTCGGCGCCTTCGGCGCGCAGCTCCACCGCCACCGGGGAGTCGGTGTGCCGCAGCGCGTTGTCCACCAGGTTGACCAGGACCCGGCCCAGGTCCAGAGCGGCCCCGGCCACCACGATCGCCCCGTCACCGATCTTCACGGTGACGGCCTCGCCGTACCGCTCGACGGTCTGGGGGACGAGCTGGTCCAGCTCCACCGGCTCCCTGCGGGCCGGCGCGCCGCCGCGCTCGTCCAGGCGGGCCAGTGCGAGCAGGTCCTCGGCCAGCCGGGCCAGGCGCATGGTGTCCTCCAGCACGCCCTCGGCCGTCTCCTGCCAGTCCTGCCCGTGCGGATGGCCGAGGGCCACCTCCAGCTGGAGCCGGATGCTGGCCAGCGGGCTGCGCAGTTCGTGCGCCGCGTCGGAGACCAGGGCCCGCTGCCGGGTGTCGGCCTTCTCCAGCCTGGCGAGCATGTCGTTGAGCGTGACGGCCAGGCTGTGCACCTCGTCACGTGCCTCGGGCACCGGCAGGCGCCGGGAGCGGGCGGTGTCGGTGATCTCCTCTGCGCCCCGGCGCAGCGCGGCGATGGGCCGCAGGGTCCTGCCGATGATCACCCAGCTCGCCCCGCCGAGCAGCACCAGCAGCAGCGGGGTGCCGACGCCCAGGACGTGCCCGGCCGTGGTGATGCTGGTCTGCACCTCGCTGAAGGGGCGGGCGGCGATCACCGTCAGGCCCCGGTCGGCGCTGAGCACCCGCACGCGCAACACGTGCGGGATCCCGTACGGCTCGCCGCCCAGGAACCGCGCCTGCCCCTTCCCGATCGCCGCCGCCCGCGCCCCGGCGTTCAGCAGCGGGACCAGCCGGTCGGTTCCGGTGGTGGCATGGGTGATCCGCCCGGTGGCGTCGACGACCTGCAGGAGGGTGCCGTCCGGCGAGGTCAGCTCGTCCGGCAGCCGCTCGGCGTCGGCCAGCGAGACCGTGTCGCGGGCCCGCTGGTAGATCGAGTCGTCGATGGTGGCGAGCAGCGACCTGCCGAGCACGCTGATCATCACGTAGGCCGAGAGCACCAGCGCCGCGCCGAGCGCGACCGAGGCCACCGCGGTCAGCCGGAAACGCAGGCTTTTACGCCGCCACCAGCCGACCGTGCGCCGTCCCCGGCGGACGCGCTCGAGGGGACGCGGGTCAGCCGCCATCGCCGGCCAGCCGGTATCCGGCCCCCCGCACCGTCTGCAACGCGGTCCTGGAGAACGGCACGTCGATCTTGCGGCGCAGGTAGCCGACGTAGACCTCGACCACGTTGGGGTCGGTGTCGAAGGTGTCCCAGACGTGCTCCAGGATCTCCGTCTTGGAGACCACCTCGTCGTGGCGGCGCATCAGGTATTCCAGGAGCGCGAACTCCCTGGGCGTCAGCTCCACCGGCGTCTCGCCCCGGGAGACCCGCCGGCGCGCGGGGTCCAGCGACAGGTCCCCGGCCCGCAGCACGGACGGGCGCCGGTTGGCGCCGCGCCGCAGCAGCGCCCTCAGCCGGGCCACCAGCACGACGTAGGAGAACGGCTTGGTCAGGTAGTCGTCGGCGCCCAGATCGAGCCCGTCGGCCATGTCGTACTCGCCGTCCTTGGCCGACAGCATCAGGATCGGCACCCAGTTCTCCTCGGCCCGCAACTGCTTGCAGACGTTGTAGCCGGAGAGCCTGGGCAGCATGATGTCCAGCACGACCACGTCGTAGTCGCCCTGCCTGGCCAGGTGCAGACCGTCCTCGCCGTCATGCGCGAGATCGACCGCGAACCCCTCGGCCTGCAGCCCGCGCTGTAGCGCCGCGGCCATCCGCCGCTCGTCCTCCACGACGAGAACCCGCATCCTCCACCCCCTCCGGTGTCCGCCCCATCTTCGGCCAGCCCGCCTGAGAGGCGGCTGAGAACCCTGTGAGCCCTCTCAGTCTGTCTCAGCTCCGGCACAGGAGCGGTCACGCAAGCTGCATATGTCAGGGATTGACGGCATAACGTAAAGGAGTGACATGTCAGAGCAGACGAGACGGGGCCGTGCGGTGAGGTGGGGCGTGCCGATCGCCACGATCGCGCTGGTCGCCGGGGCCATCGGCGCGGGTCCGGTGATCGCGGCGGTCCAGGGGGATCCGGTGCTGCCCGAGCGCACCGCCGCGCAGTTGCTGGCCGACGCCGTCCAGGCCACCGAGTCCGGCCTGAAGCCCATGTCGGGCACCGTGATGCAGACCGCCTCCCTCGGCCTACCGGGGCTGCCGGAGGTGGCGGGGATGGGCGGCACGTCGCCCGCGGCCCTGCTGGCGGGCTCGCACGAGCTCAAGGTCTGGTACGGCGGCGAGGACCGGTTCCGGTTCGCCCTCCCCGGGCGGATGAGCGAGACCGACCTGATCGTCAACGGCGACCAGGCCTGGCTGTGGGAGAGCGCGACCAACAAGGCCACCCGGATCAAGGGCGCCGGCCAGGCGGGGCCGGAGCATGACAGGGCCCTGCCCGCGGCGACCACCCCGCAGCAGGTCGCCGACGAGATGCTGAAGCGGGCCGACGCCGCCACCGCGGTCAGCGTGAGCAACACCGAGAAGGTCGCCGGCCGGTCGGCCTACCAGCTCGTCCTGACGCCCAGGGACGGTTCCTCCCTGGTCAAGGAGGTCAAGCTGGCGCTCGACGGTGAGACCTTCGTCCCGCTGCGGGTCCAGGTCTACGCCAAGAGCGCGGCCGAACCGGCCTTCGAGGTCGGCTTCACCTCGGTGACGTTCACCCCGCCCGCCCCGGACAACTTCACCTTCACCCCGCCCGCGGGCGCGAAGGTGGAGGAGAAGTCGCTCGCCGACCTGGGGCGCCGTCCGGAGGCCGGGCAGGAGCGGGCCGAGGCGCTGAAGGGCGAGATCACGACCGTGGGCGAGGGCTGGACCACGGTCGCGGTGCTCCCGTTCTCCGCGCAGGACCTCGCGGGTCCGGCCCAGCAGGGCGGCCGGTCCGGCGGGCAGGACACGACCGCGGTCGCCGACGCCCTGCTGAAGTCGGCCAAGCAGGTCAGCGGGGCGTGGGGCAGCGGCAAGGTCATCCAGACCAAGCTGGTCTCCGCGCTGCTGACCGACGACGGCCGCCTGCTGGTCGGCGCTGTCACCCCCGAGAAGCTGACCGAGGCGGCCGGGCAGAGATGAGCGGGATGCCAGGAGACGTACGGCTCCTGGCGGGCGGTGGTGGGGGCCGCGACGGCGGGTCCCACCGTGCGGAGCTCGATGAGATCCGGGGGACGTCCGCTGGGGCGTCCCCGCCCGCCGCCCGGAAGGCGGAGACCGGCGGGGGAGCCGCGGTGGCCGTGACGAGGGGATCGGCGGGGAGCCGCGGTGACCGTGACGAGGAGACCGATGGGAGAGTCGCGGTGACCGTGACGAGGGGATCGGCGGGGAGCCGGAGTGGCCGTTACGAGGAGACCGATGGGAGAGTCGCGGTGACCGTGACGAGGAGACCAGTGGAGAGCCGTGCCGGCCGTGACGCGGTGACCGGCGGGGAGGCCGTGCCGGCCGTCCGGGAGCGGACGCCGTCCGCCACGCTCCCCGCCGAGGACTGTTCGATCGTCACGCGCGGGCTGACCAAGCGCTTCCGGAGCGGCCAGGTGGCCGTGGACGCCCTCGACCTGGCCGTGCCCCGGGGGTCGGTCTTCGGCTTCCTCGGCCCGAACGGCTCGGGGAAGACCACGACCATCCGCATGCTGCTCGGCCTGGCCGCGCCGACCGAGGGCACCTGGGAGCTGCTCGGCACGCCGATGCCGGGCGGGATGGCCTCCGTGCTGTCACGCGTGGGGGCGCTGGTCGAGGGACCGGCGTTCTACCCCTACCTGTCGGGTGAGGCGAACCTGCGCCGCTACGACGCCGCCGACCCGGCGGCCGACCCGCGTACGGCCTCCGCCAGGATCGGGCTCGCCCTGGACAGGGTCGGGCTGGCCGCCGCGGCCCGCAAACGCTACCGGGCCTACTCGCTGGGCATGCGCCAGCGGCTGGCGATCGCTGCGGCGCTGCTCGGGCCGAGGGAGCTGCTGATCCTCGACGAGCCGACCAACGGCCTCGACCCGCAGGGCACCCGCGAGGTGCGGGGGCTGATCAAGGAGATCGCCGCAGGGGGGACGACCGTGTTCGTCTCCTCCCACCTGCTGGCCGAGGTGGAGCAGATGTGCTCTCACATCGCCGTCATGCGGACCGGGCGCCTGGTCGCCCAGGGACCCATCGCCGGGCTCCGGGCCGGGGAGGCGGTGAGGATCCGGGTGGAGACACCGGATCTCGCCGGGGCGGCGGCCGTACTGGCGGCCTCCGGGCTGGCACAGGTCCGCACCGGCGACGGCGAGGTCAGCGCCGAGCTGGGCGCCGCCGCTCCGGAGCGGATCTGCGCGGAGCTGGTGGCCGGCGGCGTCGCCGTACGCGGCCTGGCCGTGCAGCGGCCGAGTCTTGAGGACGTGTTCGTGGGCCTGACCGGAGAGGGTTTCGATGTCAACGGTTAGCGGGGAAGAGGCCGTGTCCATCGGGAGGGGCGCCGCGCCGCTCTCCCGGGCGCGGGCGGTGGGCGCCCCCCGGGCGTGGCTGCGGCTGCTCGGATCGGAGGTGGGGCTGACCCTCCGGCGGCCGAGGAACATCGCCATGCTGACCGTGCTCGCCCTGGTCCCCGTGCTGATCGGCGTAGCGCTGCGGGCGTTCGGCGGGCCGGGCGAGAACGACGGAGGGCCCTCGATCTTCGGGCAGGTCACCGGCAACGGCCTGTTCCTCACCTTCGCCGCGCTCTCGGTTCTGGTCCAGCTGCTGCTGCCGGTCGCGGTCGCGGTGGTCGCCGGAGACGCGGTCGCCGGGGAGGCGGGCCTCGGCACGCTGCGCTACCTGCTGGCCGCCCCGGCCGGCCGGACCCGGCTGCTGGGCGTCAAGTACGCCAACGCCGTCGTCTTCTGCCTGACGGCCGTCGCCGCGGTCGCGCTGTCGTCGCTGCTCGCCGGGGTGCTGCTCTTCCCGGCCGGTCCGATCACGCTGCTGTCCGGGGGGACGATCCCGCTGCTCGACGGCATGCTCAGGATCGGCGTCGTCGTGCTGTACGTCACGGCGGGCATGGCCGCCCTGGCCGCCGTGGCGCTGGCGTTCTCGACGATGACCGAGGCGGCCGTCGGCGCCATCGCCTCGACGGTGGGGCTCGTCGTCGTCGTCCAGGTGCTCGGCGTCATCCCGCAGCTCTCGGCGTTCCAGCCGTACCTGCTGACGCACTGGTGGAACGGCTTCGACGGGGTGCTGCGCGATCCGATGGCCACCGGCGAGATGGGCCAGGGCCTGCTGGTCTTCGCCGCCTACATCGCGGTCTTCGGCTCGATCGCCTGGGCCCGTTTCACCGGCAAGGACATCACCTGCTGACCTCCGGCCGGCGGGCCGGACCGGGCCCGCCGGCCGGGATCGCCCCCTGAACGACCCCGGGCCCGCCGGCCGGGATCGCCCCTGAGAGACGTCTCCGCGCTCTGTGTATTTGTACGTGGTCGGGCGCGCCCGGACATGTGACCGTCCATGGACCGGCCGCGCGGGTTCCGCGCCGCCGTACACAGGCGATGGGCACCCGGGGGTGGGAGCGTCGATGGACGAGGCGCGCGAGCGGATCCCGCTCGGCAACCGGCGGCTCTTCGGCACCGGGGATCTCGACGAGGCCCGCGAGCGGGTGGCGCGCGTGTTCTGCCCGCACCGGCTGGAGCTGACCGGTGAGGTGTCGCGGCTGGCCGCGCGGTTCCACTCCGCCCAGCTCGGCGGCGTGCGGATTAACTACCTGGACTACGGGACGGACGTCCGCATCGAACCGGGCGAGCTGGAGTCCTTCTTCCTGGTGCAGATCCCGCTGGCCGGCCGGAGCCTGATCCGGTGCGGCGGACAGGAGATCGTCTCGACGCCCCTGCTGGCCTCCCTGCCCTCGCCGTCGGAGCACCTCGACATGCGCTGGGAGGCGGGCTGCCCCCAGCTGATCGTCAAGTTCGACCGGACGGCCGTCGAGGGCGCGCTGGAACAGATGCTCGGTGAGCGGCTCGACCGGCCGCTCGTCTTCGACCTGGGGCTGGACATGACCGCCGGCTGGGCGCGGGCCTGGCGGGCGATGACCGACCTGATCATCGGGGAGGCCGAGCACGGCGACGGGCTCGCCGTGCAGCCGCTGGCGATCGCCCATCTCGAGAACGCGATGCTCTCCTCCCTGCTCACCATGCAGCCGTCCAACTACCGGGCGCGGCTGGACGCCCCCCGGCCTCCCGCCGTGCCCAAGGTGGTGCGCCGGGCGATGGAGTTCATCGACGGCCACGCCCACCAGCCGCTGACGACCGACGACGTGGCGCGCGCGGTGGCGGTCAGCGGCCGCTCGCTCCAGGAGGGCTTCCGCCGCCATCTCGGCCTGACCCCGATGACCTACCTCAGGGACGTGCGCCTGGGCCGGGTCCACGAGGAGCTGGTGACCGGCGACCCGGCCCGGTGCACCGTGACCGGGGTGGCCGCGCGGTGGGGCTTCCTGCACCAGGGGCGGTTCGCCGCGGCCTACCGCGCGCGGTACGGGCAGGCGCCCTCGCACACGCTGCGCGGCCGTTGACGGCGCGCGGCCCGCGGCGGGTCCGGGAACTCCGCGCCAGGCGGACGGAGTCCGCGCTGAGCGGATAGCCCGTACGGCGCCGCCCGCCGTACCTTTTCACCAGGCGCCGCGGCCGGCCACCTCCCTCACCGGGAGCCTCTCGGACCCTCTTCAGATCTTCGGAAAGGACACATCGCCATGCGCAGAATCCTCGTCGTCGGAGCCGGCCAGGCCGGCCTCCACCTCGCCGCCGGCCTGCTGCGGAACGGCTACGACGTCACCGTGGTCTCCAACCGCACCCCGGAGGACATCCGCGACGGCCGCGTCATGTCGGGCCAGGTCATATTCGGCACGGGCCTCGGCCATGAGCGCGACCTCGGCCTGGACCTGTGGGGGGACGCCTGCCCCCCGATCGACGGGATCCAGTTCACCGTCCCCGGCCCCGACGGCGGCAGGGCGATCGACTGGGCGGCCCGGCTCGACACGCCCGCCCGCTCGGTCGACCAGCGGCTGAAGATGCCCGCCTGGATGGCCGAGGTGGAACGGCTCGGCGGGAAGATCGTCATCCACGACGCGACGGTGGACGACCTGGAGGCCTACGCCGCCGGGTACGACCTCGTCCTGGTCGCCGCGGGCAAGGGGCGGATCGCCTCGCTGTTCGAGCGGGACGCCTCGCGCTCGCCGTACGACGCCCCGCAGCGGGCCCTGGCCGTCACCTACGTCACCGGCCTCACGCCGCGACCCGAGCACTCCGCGGTGTGCTTCAACCTGATCCCCGGGGTCGGGGAGTATTTCGTCTTCCCCGCGCTCACCATGACCGGCCCCTGCGAGATCATGGTGTTCGAGGGCGTTCCCGGCGGGCCGATGGACTGCTGGGCGGACGTGCGCACCCCCGCCGAGCACCTGGCCAGGAGCCGGTGGATCCTGGAGACCTTCCTGCCGTGGGAGGCCGACCGCTGCGGCGGCGTCGAGCTCACCGACGAGCGGGGCGTGCTGTCCGGCCGCTTCGCTCCGACCGTCCGCAAACCCGTGGCGACGCTCCCCTCGGGCGCCGCGGTCCTCGGGGTCGCCGACGTCGTCGTGCTCAACGACCCGATCACCGGGCAGGGGGCCAACAACGCCGCCAAGTGCGCCGCCTCCTACCTCTCCAGCATCCTGGAGCGCGGCGAGCTGCCGTTCGACAGGGCCTGGATGGAGGGGGCCTTCGAGCGCCACTGGGAGGACGCCCGGCACACCACCGCCTGGACGAACGCGCTCCTGGCGCCCCCGCCCCCGCACGTGCTGGAGATCCTGGGCGCGGCCGGCCGGCTGCCCGAGGTGGCCTCCCGCTTCGTCAACGGCTTCGACGACCCGTCGGACTACGCCGGCTGGTTCCTGGACCCCGCCGGGGCGGGCGAGTACCTGGCGCGGATCGGCGCCTCCGGGGAGATGTCATGAGAACTCTGCGCGACGCGTTCGGGCAGTTCGCTACCGGGGTGGCGGTGGTCACCACCGTCACCCCGGACGGGAAACGGGCCGGAGTCACCGTCAACTCCTTCACGTCGGTCTCCCTCGACCCGCCCCTGGTCCTGTGGTGCCTGTCCAGGAACGCTCCCAGCGCGCCGCTCTTCCTGCGGGCCGGGCGGTTCACGGTCAACGTCCTGGCCGCGGGGCAGGACCACCTGTCACAGCGGTTCGCCAGGCCGCTGCCCGACAAGTTCGCCGGGGTGGAGACCCGTCCCGGCCCCGGCGGGCCGCCGCTCCTCGTGGGGGCACTGGCCCACTTCGCCTGCCGTACGCTGACCACCCACGACGGCGGCGACCACGTCATCTTCGTCGGCGAGGTCGAGCACTTCCAGCGCGCGGAGGGCGAGCCGCTGGTCTTCCACGCGGGCGGCTACCGCGAGTTCGCCGGGGCGGGCCGGGCGGCGGGGCGGGCCGGAGCCCGGCCCGTCCTGGCCCGCCCGGCGTAGATCGACGCACCGGGCGTGGATCCGGCCACCCGGCGTAGGTCCACTCGCCCGGCGCGGATCCGGCCGGGCGGTGAGATCCACTCGCCCGGCGTGGGTCCACTCGCCGGGCGCGGATCCGGCCGGGCGGCGGTGTCAGGTCGCGACGGCCTTCAGGCAGGCGTCCAGCCGCTCCCGGGCCTCCGCGTCGTCGATCGCCGCCAGCACGGCCCCGTAGTCGGCCGCCGCCTCGGCGTATCGCGCCGCCTCCTGGTAGACCACGGCCCGGTTGAACCGGATCGCGGGCGTGCCGGCCAGCTCGACCGCCCGGTCCAGGTCGCCGGCGGCGCCGGCCAGGTCGCCGGCCTCGAAGGCCAGCTCGCCCCGGGCGGCCCACGCCTCGGCCAGGGCGTCGTCGCGCCGGAGCGCCGCAGACAGGGCGTCGCGGGCGGCGTCGGCGTCGCCCCGCTCGGCGAGCAGCTTCCCCTTCAGGCAGAGCAGGTGGGCGTTGTCCGGGGCGAGGGCGAGCCCGGCGGTCGTGACACGCCAGGCGGCCTCGGCGTCGTCCAGCTCGTGCAGCAGCCCGGCCAGGTTCACGTGGGCGTCCACGTGGCCGGGGTCCAGCTCGATGGTGTAGACGAAGTCGGCCACCGCCCCCGGCACGTCGCCGAGTTCGAGCCGGGCGTCGGCGAGGTTGTAGTAGGCCTCGGGGAACGGCGGGGACAGCCGCAGCGCGCGCTCGTAGGCGGCGACGGCCTCCTCGTTGCGGCCCAGGCGGCGCAGGATGTTGCCGATGTTGAAGTGGTGCTCGGGGAACTCCGGGTCGAGCTCGACCACCACGGCGTAGTCGGCCAGCGCCTCCTCCAGGCGGCCCGTCATGCCGAACACCTGGGCGCGGTTGTAGCGCAGCACGGCGCGGTGCAGGGCGTGCTCGTCCGGCCCGAGCTCCCGGTCCAGCCGGGCCATCCCGTCCTCCAGCAGCCGCAGGGCCACCTCGGAGCTCTTCTGCCGTACCTCGACCAGGGCCAGCCCGTTGTTGGCGAAGACCGAGTGGAAGGCGCGCTCCTTCCGGTCGCCCAGCAGCGACGCGATCGCGACGGACAGGTTCATCCAGGCCCTGGCCTGCTGGTAGTCCCGGCGCTCCTCGGGGTAGTGGCGGGCGTAGAGCATCGCGGTGCCGTAGGCGAGGTCCATGTGCACGACCGGGTCCTGGGTGACCCCGCGGGCCTCGTCGTAGATCGCGTTCGCCTCGTCGGCGCGGCCGAGCGAGGCCATGCAGGTGCTGGTGGAGTTGGTGAAGTACCACCAGAGCTCCTCCTGCGCCGGCCGGTCCACGATCGCGCGGGCGCGCAGTCCCAGCTCGACGGCCGCCTGGTAGAGACCGATGTCCTTGCAGTGCTGGAGCGCCTTCCGGATGGCGCCCAGCCCCGCCCCGCGGGGGTCGCTGCCGTGTTCGGCGTGGTAGGGGACGGCGCCGAGCAGCAGGGAGAACTCTCCCCGGCCGGTCAGCAGCGCCGCGCGCTCGTCGTGCAGGCGGGCGCGCTCCTCTCGCGGGAGCCGTTCGTAGGCGGCGAGGAGTTCCGGGTCGTCGGTGGTGCCGTCGCCGGCCACGTAGTCCCACGCGTCCCCGTCCGAGGAGGCGGGAGAGGCGGGGGAGGCGGGGCAGTCGACGGGCTCGGCGTGGGCCGCCAGGACGCTCGCCAGCGAGACGGCGATCTCGCCCTGCGGGTCGGCGACCGGGTCGGGGCCGGTGCCGACCACGACGGTCAGCTGCCCGAGGTCGCTGCGGCGCAGCAGCACCGCGGCGAACTCCTGGTCGGTCGGGTCGGCCTGGTGGATGTTCTCCAGGACCAGGGTGCGCGGCCCGCCGCCGATCGCGGCGAGATAGTCGCGGAGGAATTCGGCCAGGCCGTTGGAGACGTTCAGGGTGTGCAGCCGGGAGTAGAAACGCGTGCGCTCCTTCTCCCCGACGCTCCACTCCAGCGTCGCCCAGGCCGAGGGCACGACGCCGGCGAGCTCCGGCGTGCTGGTCAGCAGCTCGATGTTGTGGGCGGGGCCCAGCTCGGGACGGAGGGCCAGGGCCTCCGCGGCGATCGAGCGGATCAGCGCGCCGGCGGCGGTGTAGGGACCCCGCAGCCGCCGGTGCGCGTCGATCACCGCCAGCGTCGGCGGCAGGTCGAGCCCGTCCCTGGACCGGTCGCGGTCGCGGCGCCGGGCGCCTCGGAGCCAGTAGTGGTTGCCCATGTGATGAGTCCCTTCAGGCGATGACGTGGGCGAGCCGCCGCTGCGCGCGCCGGTTCCGGCGGTCACGGATCATCAGCCAGGCGATGATCACGAACTGCAGGACGACCAGCCCGGAGAAGACGGCCGAGTCCAGCAGTTCCTCCCAGCCGACCTCGCCGCCGCCGGTGAAGCGTCCCAGCACCCCCACGAGCATCCGGTAGCCGATCGGGACGGCCGCCAGGGCGAAGGAGCCGATGCTCACCGCGTAGCCGACGACGATCAGCCAGGAGTACCAGCGCGCCGTACGCCGGTCGGTCTCGTGCCAGCCCGACTCGTCGACCAGGTGCCCGGTACGGCCCAGCAGCCGGTTGACCCGGTTGCGCAGGTACTGCTTGGCGGTGTCGTGCAGGTCGACGCAGCCGAGGGCGGTGGATATGAGCACGTACAGGTCGGTGCGGAGATAGAAGGAGAACTGCCAGACCACCCGGATCAGCACCGCGAACGCGATCGCCAGGCAGACCCTTCCCCCGAAGGAGAAGGCGCCGGAAGGCTCCCGGGTGAGGTCGGCGACGAGGGTGAGCACGGCCATGACGAGCACGTCGGCCAGCATCCCGGCGAGGATCGGCAGGTATCTCCTGCGGCGCGGCACGGCGACCAGGCCGGGCAGCGACGTCTCCAGCACGATGAAGTAGAGCCTGCGCCCGATCGTCAGAGTGGAGCGCAGCCCCAGGCGCCGTCCGGCCAGGGCGTGGAAGGCCTCGTGCAGCAGGAGCTGGGGGATGGCGAAGACGAACAGCGCGGCCTGGACGACGGTGTAGTAGTCGGTGAAGAAGACGTGGTTGTAGGTCGGCGCGAGGTCGGGCCGACGGACCATGACGACCAGGGCCCACGCGGTGAGCGCGGCGTAGGCGATCCAGGCCGGGGGCGAGAAGAGCGCCGCGCCCAGCCGCTGCCAGCGCACCGGCGCCGTGGCCGTCTCCGGTGCCGCGCCGGCCTCCGCCGACTCCTCCGGCCTGACGAACTCCAGCTCTCCGAGGGCCGCGATCACGTCGTCCATGTCGACGCTCTCGCCGTACTCGTCCAGGTACCAGGCGGCCGTGTCGCGCGGGGTGGCGCCCGCCTCCAGCCTGCGCACGATCTCGGCGCCGTCGGCGGGGAAGATGCCGTAGGAGTCGATGTCCGGCCTGCCGACCGTCACCTCCTCGCCGTCGGCGAGGTAGACGAGCTGGTGCAGCGGGAGCGGTCGGTCGGGGTCGTAGCCGGCACTCGCGGTCACCACGGGGCCTTTCCGTGCATGAGGGCGTGAGGAATCGTGCGGGTGCCGGCAGGCACCCGCACGGGGGTCCCGCCTAGTTGGGCACCTTGTAGATCGAGCACGCCGCGGCGGTCAGGCGGATCGGGCCGACCTTACGGATCTTGATCTTCTTCATCTGTGCACCCCCTCCCTGCGTCGAAGGTTCCGCATCACCATGACCGGTGGTGCTGGAGCGCCGCCGACGCCGTACTGGACGGGAGATCCCCTGCGGGGGTGAGGGGATCCAGCGGGGTGCCAGCGCGGCTCCAGTGGCCGGACTTTGACAGGTCAGCCCCTCGCACATGACTAGGTCAAATCGTATGATTCTCTGGTTTGCGCCATCCGCTGCAGGTCTGACCTGGATGGGAATATGACGGACATACGGTTCCGCCTGCTTGGTCCGCTCCGCGTGTGGAGGGGAGAGACCGAAGTCAAGATCGGCTCGGACAAGCAACGGGCCGTGCTGGCCCTGCTCCTGCTCCGGGCCGGCTCGCCGGTCAGACGTCAGGAGATCATCGACACGCTCTGGGGCGACGACACCCCCGAGTCGGTGGTCAACCTGGTACAGACCTACGTGGGAAGGCTGCGGCGCCAGATCGATCCGGGCAAGGGCGCCTATTCGGCCTCGACCTGGCTGGCGGGGATGGGCACCGCCTACGTGGTCCGGCTCGACCGGTGCGACGTGGACCTGGTCCGCTTCCGCGCGGGGGTGGCGGGGGCCCGCTCGGCCACCTCCCCCGAGGAGTCCCTGGCGCTGCTGCTCTCCGCGCTGCGGATGTGGAACGGGCCATGTCTGGCCGACCTCGACCACGTGCTGCGCGGTCACCCTTGGGTCCGCGCCATCGAGCACGAGCGGATCGACACGCTGCTGGACGCCGCGAAGACCGCGCAGCGGCTCGGCCGGTCGGCCGACGTCATCCCGCAACTGCGCGCGGTCGCCGCCGCCGAACCGCTGAACGAGGCCGTCCACACCGCGCTCGTGCTCGCCCTGGCCGCGTCCGGGATGCAGGCCGAGGCACTGGCCGAGTACGGGCTCATCCGCCTCAGGCTGGCCGAGGAGCTGGGCGTCGACCCCGGATCCCAGCTGCGCGAGGCGTACTTCCAGGTACTGCGCCAGGAGACCCGCTACGAGGGCGCCGGCCCCGCCGAGCCGCCCTGCCCGTCCCTGCTGCCCGCCGACATCGCCGACTTCACCGGCAGGGACAAGCTGGTCGAGCAGCTGAGCGGTCTGATCGCCGACCGCAGGCCTGGACCGATCCCGGTGTCGACCATCACCGGCAGGGCGGGCGTCGGCAAGTCGACGCTGGCCGTCCACCTGGCGCACCGCATGATCGGCGACTTCCCCGGCGGCCAGCTCTACGCCGACCTTCGCGGCTCCGCCGAGCAGCCGGCCGATCCCTCCCGGGTGCTCACCCGGTTCCTGCGCTCGCTGGGCATCAGCGGCCAGGCGATCCCCGAGGACGCGGACGAGCGCGCCGAGCTGTACCGCACGCAGCTCGCCGGCCGCCGTGTCCTCGTCGTGCTGGACGACGCCGCCGACCAGGCCCAGGTACGGCCGCTGCTGCCCGGATCGCCCTCCTGCTCCGTCATCGTGACGAGCCGGTCCCGGATGGCCGGATGGCCCGGCGCGCACGCCGTCGACCTGGACCTGCTGGAGCCTCACCACGCCGGCGACCTGCTCGCGGTGATCGTCGGCGCGGAGCGTGTCGCGCCCGAGCCCGAGGCCGCCACCGAGCTCGTCCGGCTCTGCGGCCGGCTGCCGCTGGCCATCCGGGGCGCCGCCACCCGGCTCGCCGCCCGCCCACACTGGACGCTCGCCAGGATGGCCGGCCGGATGGCCGACGAACGGCATGGCCTCGACGAGCTCTCGGACGTGCGGGCCACCCTCGCGCTCGGCTACCGCAGGCTCGACGGGCCGGCCCAGCGGGCCCTGCGCCTGCTCGGGCTGCTGGACCTGCCGACCTTCGCCCCGTGGCTGGTCGCGGGGGTGCTGGAGGCGTCCACGGAGTCGGCCGAGGACCTCATCGACGCGCTCGCCGACGCCTACTTCCTGGACACCGCAGGGGTCGACGCCGTGGGCCAGCCCCGCTACCGCTTCCACGAGCTGGTGCGCCGCTACGCCCGGGAGCTGGCGCTCAGGGAGGAGAGCGAGGCCACCGTCAGCACGGTCGTCATCCGCGCCCTGGCCATCCTGCTCGCGCTGGCCCAGGACGCCGACGGCCGCCTGCCGTACACTGTCCGGGCGCCGCTCTACGGGCGGTCGCCGCGCTGGCCGCCGCCGGCGGCCGTCCGCGAGCCGCTGCTCGCCGACCCGCTGGCCTGGTTCGACAGCGAGCGGTCCTGCCTGGTCGCCGCGGTCCTGCAGGCGTCCGACCTGGGCCACGACGAGCTGGCCTGGGAGCTGGCCGCCGCCACGCTGAACGCCGCGATCATCCGGACGCCGTGGGCCGAGATCGGGGCCACCCACCGCTCGGCGCTCCTGGTCTGCCGTGCCACCGGCAACAGGCGTGGCGAGGCCGTCATGCTGCGCGGCCTGGGCGAGCTGGACCACCACCTGGGGCGGCGGCAGGAGTGCCTGGACACCCTGAACCGTGCGCGCGCCCTCTTCGCCGAGATCCGCGACGCCCCGGGCGAGGCCGACACGGCCGCCCGGCTCGACGCGCTCCGGGCGAGGGCGGCGCCGGCCCCCGCGACCTGACCTCACGCGACGGCCCCGCGGAGAGGACTCCGCGGGGCCGTCGCGTCTGATCCGGGAGCCTCAGGAGGCGCGGTTGCCGCGGCGCAGGCCGAGCACGCCGACCACGAGCCCGGCGAGCCCGGCGATCAGGCCGACGCCGCCGAGCAGGCGGGCGGTGCCGTCGGAGGAGTCCGTGGCCGCGACCGGGGCCACCGACGGCGCGGCGAGGGTGGCCGACGCCGACGGGGCCGCGGCCGGGGTCGCGGAGGCCGTGCCGTGGCCGTCGCCCTCGGCGGAGGCGGGGGTGAGCTTCAGGACCGGGGCCGGGCGCTCGGGCTCGGAGCCGTCGGCCTTGGGCTCGTCGTCCCACTTCACGACCTCGCCGCCGCTGTAGGTCTGGGTCGCGGGGAAGACGAGGTGGTCGGTGTCCTTGGGCAGCGCGCCCATGGACACCTCGAACTCCTGGAACTGGCCGGGCTCGATCTTCCCGCCCGACCAGGTGATCTTCGTGACGGCCTCGGTGATCTCGCCGTACTCGGTGGTGACGGGCTTGGGCAGCTTGCTCTCGGTCACCTTGACCTCCCAGCCGGGCACCGGCTTGACCGAGACGAACGGCAGCGGGTGGTCGGTGGGGAAGGCGACCTCGACCTTGTTGGTCGAGGCGTCGTCACGCTCGTTGGGGACCCGGAAGGCGACCTTGCTGAAGCTGCCCTGCTCGGCGCTGCCGGGGTTGATGGTCACGTGGGCGAGGGCGGGCAGGGCCAGGCCGAGGGTGAGGGCGGTGACGCCGGCGGTCACGGCGACGGCACGGCGGCAGGCGGAGGAAAGCGACATGGGGGTTCTCCACTTCGATGCTTGGGCTTCGAGCACGCGGGGACGTGCGAAGAGGGAAAAAGGGGGGTGGGAGGTCAGCGGGCGGGAAGTGGAGGACCACGCCGGCTGACGGTGTGACGGAGGACGGCCCGCGCGGGGGCGGGCACCACGGCGGGGACGGCCGTGCGCGCGGGAAGGGCGGGAGCCACGGGACAGGGCAGCAGCCGGAGCGCCGCGCCCAGACGCCCTCCCGCCGCGCGGAGCAGCGCCCACAGGGCGGCCTCGCCGCGCGCCAGCCACCAGCCGGTGATCAGCGTGGCGGTGAGGTGCGCGACCAGCATGCCCAGGCCCTCGCCCAGCCCCTGCCCGTGGGGGTGCGCTGTCAGCGAGATCCCCGAGGGGTCGCCGTAGGCGAACAGCTCGTGCAGGAAGAGCTGCATGGCAGACAATCCCACGCTGATCGTGGCGGTGGACCGCTCGCGTCCAGCGAGCATGACCGCCAGGGCCGTGACCGTCGTGGTTCCGGTGGCCATCGCCCACGGCGCGGGCCCCGAACCGCCCGCGGCCAGGTGGCCGAGAGCGGCGAGCATCACGCAGACGGCCGAGAAGGCGGCCGCCCGCATGAGGCGTAACGGGAGTCGGGCGTGCATGGTGACACATATGCTCTCACGCACCCGGCAACGGCTGCCGTTTAATGGCATTTGTCGCTATGGTTACCGCGACCGTGACATGCGCAACAGGCCGAGGCGGTGGTGATGCGGCACTTCTCCGGGCTGCTCGTGGGGCTGGTCATGACGGCTGCCCTGCTGTTCGGCGGGGGCTGGGCGGTGCAGGAGGCCGGGACGGACGCCGTCGCTCTCTCCGGTGAGAGCAATCCGCGGACCTGGGTCGTGCTGGGCGTCATGGCCGGGATCGGCCTGCTGTTCGGCCTGGTGGTCGCCGGCCGGGTCTCGCCGCTGGCGACCTTCGTCCCGTCGATGGTCCTGCTCTCCTGGAACGTCGTCTACGCCCTCGACGCCAGGCGCGCCGCCGGACTGATCGCCGACGTCGTCTCCCTCCATCCGGCGCTCGCCCCGGCCGGCCGTGGCGTGGCCCCGCTGCTCGCCGGCGGCGTCTACGCCCTCCTCGGCGTGGCGCTCTTCGTCCCCGTTCTCATGCCCTCCCGCTGGTCCGGCCGGGTCCGCGAGGACGACGGCTACGAGCGCTCCAACGACGAGGGCTACTACTGACGGCGGCTCCGCGCGGTCGTCAGGGGCTCGCGCTCCCGCCGGTGTAGAGGCGGGCGACCACGTCCTCGATGGAGGTCTCCTCCGGGACGGTGGCGCGCAGGTCGTCCAGGGTGCCGTCGAAGGTCAGGCGGCCGTGGTCGATGAGCATCACGCGGCGGCAGAGCCTCTCGATGTCGCCCAGGTCGTGGGTGGTGAGCAGGACCGTGGTGCCGTGGTCGGCGTTGAGACGGCGCAGGAACTCGCGCATGGCGGCCTTGCTGACCACGTCGAGGCCGATCGTGGGCTCGTCGAGCACCAGCACGGCGGGGGAGTGCAGGAGGGCGGCGGTGATGTCACCGCGCATGCGCTGGCCGAGGCTGAGCTGGCGGACCGGGGTGTTCATGAACCCGGCGAGGTCCAGCAGGCCGGTCAGCTCGTCCAGCCTGCGGCGGAAGAGAACTCGATCTACTTTGTAAAGGTGGCGGATCAGCTCGAAGCTGTCCTTCAGCGGCAGGTCCCACCACAGGGTCGTCCGCTGGCCGAAGACCACGCCGATCTTGCGGGCGAGAGCCGTACGGCGGCGCGACGGGTCGAGCCCGGCCACCTGGATGCGGCCCGAGGTGGGCGCGAGGATGCCGGTGAGCATCTTGATGGTGGTGGACTTGCCCGCGCCGTTGGGGCCGAGGTAGCCGACGAACTCCCCGGCCTCGACGGTGAAGGACAGATCCTGTACGGCGTGCACGGTCTTGCGCGCGCGGCGGCGGCCCACGGTGAACGAGCGGCCGACCCGGTCGACTTCGATCATGCGATCAACTCCCCGTTGAACGGTAGCGGCGGATGCCCGCCCGCCAGGCGAACGCGGCGACGGCGGCCAGGATCAGCGCCGCCAGGGGCGCGGCGAAGCGTAGTCCGTACGGCAGGCCGAAGGGGTCCTGCCGGTCCAGCACGAACAGTCCCGGCTGCCAGTTCACGAACGCCAGCGGCACGACGAACGTGACGCCCCGGACGAGCTCGCCGCCGTAGACGCTCAGCGGATACTGGGTGAGCGTGCCGCCGCCGTAGGTGAAGGCGTTGGCCACCTCGGGCGCGTCGGTCAGCAGGAACTGCAGCGCGCCGCCGAGAGCGAAGATGGAGGCGAAGATGACGATCCCGCACACGACCATCACCGGGATCATCCACGCCCTGCTCCAGGGGAGGTCGAGCTGGGACAGGGCGATGCCGAGCACGACCACGGCCTGGACCGTCCTGCCGAGGCGGTGCACGCCGAAGCGGTCGACGGCCATCTGGACGAACGCGCTCGCCGGGCGGATCAGCATGGTGTCGAAGGTGCCGGCCCTGATGTGCTGGCTGAGCCGGTCGACGTTGCCGAAGAGCATGTCGCTCAGCGCGAACGACAGGCCCGCGCTGCCGTAGAGGAACATCACCTCGGCCAGGCCGAAGCCGGCCAGCGACCCGGTGTGCTCGAAGATCACCCAGATCGCCAGGACGTCCAGCGCGTTGACGGCGAACGAGCCGATCGCCATCGTGACGAGCTGGCCCGGATACTGAGCCGAGGCTCTCAGCCACGTCCAGGCCAGCAGCAGGTAGGTCCTGACCATCAGGGGCTCATCGCCTTCCCGTGTCCCGTGACGGTCGCGCCGTCAGCCACCCTGGATCACGACCCTGTGCCGGGCGGCCCGGGTGAGCAGAGCGCCCAGGGTCAGCAGCGCCACCGCCCAGGCGGCCTGGAATCCCAGCGCCTCCAGGACATCCCGCTTGCCGAGGTAGACGTCGGCGGGGACCTGGACCATCGCCGACCAGGGCAGCGCGCCGGCCAGGGAGCCGAGCCAGCCGGGGAACAGGTTCAGCGGCAGGACCATGCCGCTGAAGAAGAGCGTCATCACCAGCGACAGCGACTGGGTGCCCCGGTCGTCGACGACCCAGCAGGCGGACAGCGCCATCAGGTAGCGCCAGCCGAAGCTGACGATCATTCCCAGCGCGCAGCTCGCGGTGAAGAACACCCAGGTCGCCGGGGAGGCCGGTGTGACGAGGCCGAACAGTGCGGCGCCGACGACCGTCGGCGGCAGGCTGCGCAGCAGGAGCAGGTAGAACGCCCGGCCGAGATCGTCGGCGAGGCTCCACATCTGCAGCGACGCCGGCCGGACGAGGTCGACGGCGATGTCTCCGCTGCGGACCCGTCCGGAGATCTCCAGCCCGCCGCCGAAGAGCTGCATGGGGCCGATGAAGGCCTGGCTGAGGAAGCAGAAGGTGACGGCGTCGGCGATGTCGTATCCGGCGAGCCCGGGGCGGGCCTCCCAGAGGGCGATGAGGACATAGGCGCGGAGGATCCCGAAGACGGTGTTGGTGAAGGCTCCGGCGAGGGCGGCGGCGCGGTAGGCGGAGTGACGGCGGAAGCCGTATCCGGCGATGCGCACGTAGAGCAGGAAGGCGGCCTCCTCAAGGGCGTCAGGGCAACCCTCCTATCCTCCTCATCCCTCTTGACGGCGGCAACGGATTTTCCGGCGGCCGGACGGCGGGCAGCCGGAAAATCCGTTGCCGCCGTCGAGGGCAGTGGTATCGCCGGTTCCAACCCGCTGGAGGCGCCGCTCAAGGCCGGGGAGTTCGTGCTCGGCTACCGAGACGAGCCCGGCGGTGTTCAGGCCCCGCACCCCGAAGTGCCGGGGCGCAACGGCACCTGTTCAGATCAGGCGTTCCAGGAAGACCGTGACCGTCAAGGTCACGATGCTGGCGACGATCAGGTCAACGGACCATCGCAGGTTGCGGTGCTTGATCACGGCGATCTGGCAGGCCAGGAGGGCGTCGTTGGCCAGTGACAGCTCGTATCCGCCCGCCTCGGCCGCCTCGGCGTGCATCAGATCGATCAGGGCCTCGGGCGTGGGGGCCTTGGCGTAGGTGATGATCCTCGGCCCGCCGTCTTTGGGGATTCTCGGGCGGACGGTGATCAGGATCAGCATGACCGCCATGGACAGCATGAGCAACGCCAGTATGACGCCGAAGCGCCCGAGTCCGGGGAAGCGGGCGGGGCCGGTCAGGATGAGGGTGATGAGCACGCCGTACGCGACGCCTCCCCAGGACAGCAGGAGGCCGGCCTTGTTCTCACTGGCGCGTACCAGTTCGATCTGGGCCGTTTTACTGACGGAGTCGAGCCGCTCCCTGAGAGCCGGGGTCATGTATGTGTGGGCTGCGCCGCTGTCGCCTCCGGGGTGGGAAGCCGGCGCGGTCGGGTCATGGTTCATGGTGGGCGCCTCTTTTCCACCGCACCCGCTGGCCAGTGGGTGCGCGAGGCGGCCGGCGCCTCGGACGCGGGCGGTGTGATCCAGGTCATCTACGACGCTACAGGGCGTCAGCAAGAATCACGTCATGTGCCGCAGCGTGCCACGAGACGCTGAGCGCGAATCGATTTTTCGGGTAGCGGGGCGGCGGCAAGGGCGTTGCCGTCGCTCGCCCTCCGCCAAGCCTGGTCAGGCGGTCGGTGCTGACCGGGCAGGGCCACGTGCCGACCAGGGCTCCGCCGGCGACGGTGTGCGATGGACCCTCAGGGCGGCGGCCGCTCCATCACTCCAGGACGACCGTATGGCCGTATGACCGCTTCCGAGGCCTGTACTTCTCCGCGACTCCGTCAGGTCTTCGTGGAGATCCCCCCAGCCTCCGTAGCGGTCACCCCACCCCTGGCTGTGGTCCTGTCTCCTGTGACGGTCCCGCCATTCGTCGTGAAGGTCGTCCAAGCCTCCGCGGCGCTCCCGCCAGCTTCTGTGGCATCTGACGCCCTTCCAGGATCTGCAGCAGATGAGAGGGCCCTTGCGCCGGCAGGGTCTGAGGTTGAAGATGCCGCGCTCAGTAGAGGCGGCCGCTGTCGCCTCGGTGGGACCCGAGATCGTCGACGACGCCGAAATCCCGGTCGGCCAGAGAGCAACTGCGGCGAGGATTGCCGCGCCGAGCGCTGACGACCGTTTGCCGTTCATGGATGTCTCCTCCCGGTGGGTCTCACGGCCCGTGTTCTGGAGCCGCGCGAGGCGCGAACCGGCCAGATTCCTATTTTTCCGATATTTCCCCCATTCATCCATAATTCCCCTAGAGGAATCGACCCGCTTCGGTGGCCTCTGACGGAAAGTCCGGACCGTGTCGCGGCCGGTCATTGGCTGCCCGAGAGGACTGGGCCCCTCCGGTCGCTCTCGGTGATTGCTCGCTACTTCGGGTGAGCGCAAGGGGGGTGGGCGTCTCCATGTGCGGGCGGCCCGGATGAGAAGCGCGACATGAAGGCGGTCGGGCGAGCGCCCCGGTCGGCCTGTGCGCGCCGGCCGTCGGCCGCCTTGTGGGCGGAGTGGAGCGCGGCGAATGGGGTCATCGCTGGAGTAGAAGGATGTTCTGTGGGAATCCTCCTTAACGGAGGTCCGCATGCACGATGAGATCGACGTGGACGTATGCCCCGGCTACCCCGTGAGCTGGCAGGCCGCAGCCCTCAACGCGGTGATGCGCGGCACCCTCAAACCGATCTCCGGCCTGCTGCTCAGAGCCGACGTCGGCGTCGTCGCGGCCTCCCGCATCGTCGCGCTGGCGGGCAGGGCGCCGCTCCCCGTCCCCGCCCACGTGAGCATCGTGCAGGAACCGGTCGGGACGTGTTCCGGCGAGTGGGTCCGCGCCGGGCGGACGCTCGACGAGAGCGCCGGGTGGACGCTCGACGAGAGCAGGGCCGTGCTGTACTTCCACGGCGGCGGCTACTTCCTCTGCTCCCCGGCGACGCACCGGCCGATCACCTGGCGCCTGTCGGCCGCCGCCGGGTGCCCGGTGCTGGCCGTCGACTACCGCCAGGGGCTGGTCCATACGCTGGCCGAGTCCCTGGAGGACGCGACAGCGGCCTACGCGTGCCTGCTGGAGCGCGGCTACGACCCGGCCGGCATCCTGTTCGCCGGTGACTCCGCCGGCGGCCACCTCACCCTGGCCACGCTGCTGGCGCTGCGCGACAGGGGCCTGCCGCTGCCCTCGGCCGCGGTGTGCCTGTCGCCGTGGACCGATCTCACCGACGCGCCCCGCCGGGCCAACCGCCTGCTCAACCCGATGATCCCGGCGGGCCGGGTCGGCTGGCTCGCCCGCCGCTGGACCGCCCGCCTCGACCCTCGCGACCCCCTGGTCTCCCCGGTCTTCGGCGACTACACCGGCCTGCCGCCGCTGATGATCGTCACCGGCTCCACCGAGGTCCTCCGCGACGAGGGGCGCCGCGTCGCCGAGCGGGCCCGCGCCGGCGGGGTGCCGGTGACCTACGAGGAGTGGCGCCGCATGCCCCACGTCTTCGCCATCCTCGCCGACGTCGTCCCCGAGGCCCGCCAGGTCTTCCGGCACATCGCTCGCTTCCTCACGGCCGTGCGGGATCTCCCGGCGCGGGACCTCCCCGATCCCGGCTTCCCCGATCCCGGCTTCCCCGATCCCGGCCTCCCTGATCCCGGCCTCGCGAGGCCCGGCTCCGCCGCGGCCTGAGGGGTGATCTCCTCCCCGGTCACGCCGTCACATCCGGTATCGGTACGCATCCGGGACATCACCGGTGACTTACCCCGAGGGATCATTCGCCTTACCTGTTCATATCCCTTATGACAGGTCGGCGGCGAAGGCCTCTCGCATCCCGCCACAGTGTGCTTGCCGGAGTGCGTACACGAGAGGCTCAACCAGGATGGCGCGTGGCGGAACTGGTTCCAAGAACGGCATGCCGCCCGGGGTGCGGCCGCTGACGGTCGGGGACCCGGTCATCATCGGCCGTTACCTCCTGCTCGGCCGCCTTGGCGTCGGTGGCATGGGCGTGGTCTACCTGGCCGAGCATCCGCAGGGCGGAGTGGTGGCGCTCAAGACGCCGCATCCGGTGCATCTCAACGATCCCACGCTCCGCGCCCGTTTCGCGGAGGAAGTGGAATTCTCCCGGCGGGTGGTGCCTTTCTGTACCGCCGCAGTGGTCGAGGACGGCACCGACCGCGACCGGCCCTACCTGGTCTCCGAATACATCCCCGGGCCGGCGCTGTCCCAGGTGGTGTCCGAGCGCGGCCCGCTCACCCCGGACCTCGCCTACGGCGTCGCCCTCGGGGTGGCCGCCGCGCTGGTGGCGGTGCACGAGGTGGGGCTGGTCCACCGCGATCTCAAGCCCGGCAACGTGCTGCTGTCGGACACCGGTCCCCGGGTGATCGACTTCGGCATCGCCAGGGACGTGGACGCCCTGGCCGCGCACACGCAGGCCGGGCAGGTCATGGGCAGCCCCGGCTGGGTGGCGCCCGAGCGCCTCACCGGCGGCTCCGCGCTGCCGGCCTCAGACATCTTCGCCTGGGGCTGCCTGGTCGCCTACGCGGCCACCGGCCACCATCCCTTCGGCGCCGGAGAGCCCGACGCGCTGGCCCGGCGCATCATGGTCGAGCCGCCGCGCGTCGCCTCGGTGCCCGCGCTGCTCCGCCCGGCCGTCGAGGCCTGCCTGGTCAAGGAGCCCGCGCGCCGGCCCCGGGCCGCCGACCTGCTCGGCGCGCTGCTCGCGGCGGGTGGTGTGGGCGCCCCGTGGGACCTTCGCGTGGCGGTCGCCGAGGTGCTGGCGGAGATCTGGACGCCGGTGCCCCACCCGTCCGGGATCGGCCCCGTACGGCCCGCCTCCGCCGAGCCGCCGTGGGAGTGGTCCGAGGTCCCCGCCAGGACCTCCCGCAGGGCGGCGCCACGCAGGGCCGCACACCTGTCGCAGGCGAGCTTCGCGGCGCTGGCCACGCTCTCCATGGCGGCCGTCACGGTGGTCGCCGCCGGGAGCGGCGGCGCCGGCGCCGGCGCGGGCGCTCCCGCCCTGGCGCCGATGGTGATCCCCGCTCAGGAGACCACCGTGGGCTCGACCTCCCGGGGCACCCGGCCGCCCGGCGGCAGGCAGCAGCCCACGCGGGTGATGACGCCCTCCACGGTCCAGGTCACCACGACCCACACCGTCTCGGCGCCTCCCGTGAGCGACGGCCGCGAGGAGCCCCGGCCCGACCGCTCGCAGGGCGATGACGGCCCCTCCGGCGAGGGCGGGGCGCAGACCTGCGCGGACGCGACGGCCAAGGGCAAGGGCAAGGGCCAGGGCAGAGGCAACAAGGATCGGGACTGCCCGGCGACGCCGGGCGGTAGCCCCAAGCCCTCCTTCACCCAGATCCCGCAGACCGGTGACGGGGAGAGCCCGGGGCCCTCGCCGACCCCGTCCGTCACGGCGACGGCGCCCTCGCCGCTGCCCAGCATGAGTCCCTCGGTCCAGATAGGCGGCTGAGGCGCGGCCAGGGCCACCAGGACGGTGCCCAAGACCAGCGCGAACAGCCTTCTCCTGTCCGGTCCGGCGTCCGGGGACGCCCGCTTCGACAGGCGCGCCTGCCTGGCGGCCAGGGCGTCCTCCCGGTCCCCGGCAGGCGGTCTCCGGCGCCTGGCCTGTCGCCTCGATGATCTCGTCGAGCGCGGGCCGGGGACGGCTCACCGGTCATCGGCGGATACGCGCCCCGTCGGCTGAACTTCCGTACTGCGCCCTGCTCGCGGTCCACTTCACGTAATGCGGCCTCCGCTGACAAGTCCTCGTGTTGAGGCGTGAAGACTTTCTCGGACGGGCCCGGGGGCAGATCGGCACATCGGTTAAGGTGATCGGCGCGTATCGAGTCATAGGGGGAGATCAGTGGACCAGTCCGTGCCCGGTGTGGTTGAGCTGAGCGGTGTCGGCGTGCGGGCGGTCGGCCGGACCCTGCTGGCCGGCATCGACTGGCGGGTGGAGTACGGCCAGCACTGGGTGGTGCTCGGGCCCAACGGGGCGGGGAAGACCACGCTGCTGTCGCTGGCCGCCGCCGTGCGGCATCCCACCGAGGGCACCACCACGGTGCTCGGCCAGCGGCTGGGCCGGGTGGACCTGCGGGAGCTCCGCCGTCACATCGGCCTGGTGGCGGCCAGCCAGCGGCTCGTCGACGAGGACCTGATGGAGGAGGAGGGCGCCACCGCGCACACCGTCGTGCTGACCGGTCACACCGGGACCAGCGCCCCCCTGTGGGACCGGTACGGCCCCGCCCAGCACGAGCGGGCTCACAGCCTGCTGGCGGACATGGGCTGCAAGGACCTCGCCGACCGGCTCTTCCGCGTCTGCTCACAGGGCGAGCGGGCCCGGGTCCGGGTGGCCAGGGCGCTGATGGCCGACCCGGTGGTCCTGCTGCTGGACGAGCCGTTCGCCGGTCTCGACCTGCCCGCCCGCGAGGATCTGATCACCGCCGTGGAGGATCTCGCCGCCACCCGCCCGGCGCTGACCACGGTCACCGTCACCCATCATCTGGAGGAGGTCCCGGCCACCACGACCCACGCCCTGCTGATGCGTGACACCCGCATCCAGGCGGCCGGCCCGGTGGCGGAGATCCTGACCGGCGAGAACCTGTCGGAGTGCTTCGGGCGTCCGCTGCGGATCGACAACCTCGACGGGCGCTGGTACGCCCGCGCCGTACGCCGCTGAGCCGTACGCCGTCGACAGCCGGGCCGTACGCCGTCGAAAGAGGGCGTATGCCGCTAAAAGCAGGTGAGAACGGGTGATCTTCCCGATAGCGTGACATCCATGGCGACCAAGTTGAACCAGATCCTCGCCGTGGAGAAGGGCGTCAAGTCCGACACCCAGCGCAAGGTGACCGACGCGTATCACACGATCCAGAAGAACGCTCTGCTGTCGGGCATCTCCCGGACCTACCAGCCGGTCGACGACGAGGGCGAGCACCTGCCGGCCGAGTCGACGCGCGTGCAGGTCCAGGCGGAGGACCTGCTCAAGCAGCTCGGAACCGCGCTCACCCGGCTGTTCGACGTGACCGCCACCAAGGACTGGGCGAACTGCGTCGCGCGGGCCGACATCACGGTGGACGGCGCCACCTTGCTGGAGAACGTGCCGGTCACCTACCTGCTCTTCCTGGAGAAGCAGCTCGTCGACCTGCACACCTTCGTCTCCAAGCTGCCCGTGCTCGACGCGGCGGAGGCGTGGACGCTGGACCAGTCGACCGACTGCTGGCGGACCGAGCCGGTCAAGACGACCCGGACCAAGAAGGTGCCCCGCAACCACGTCAAGGCCGAGGCGACCGACAAGCACCCGGCCCAGGTCGAGGTCTACCACGAGGACATCGTGGTCGGCTTCTGGACCAAGGTCGCCTTCTCCGGCGCCGTCCCGCGCAAGCGGATCAACGAGCTCCTGGAGCGGGTCACCAAGCTCCAGGACGCCGTGAAGTTCGCCCGCGAGGAGGCCAACGGCACCGAGGTCGCCGACCAGCGCATCGGCGACCGGATATTCGGCTACCTCCTGGGGTAGCCTCCAAGACTCCCCGCGGGAGCGCGGGGACGCGTGAAAGCGCGGAAGCTGAAACTGAAATGTCAGCCTGACACGCGGTCCAAGTGGGGGTTCGATTCCCTCTCCCGGCACTCTCCGCGCCGGGATAGCCCAACTGGCAGAGGCAGCCGCTCAAGCTCAGACTCTCGCTCCAGGATCAGCATTCGCCGCCGAGCGTCAGATCGACCGAGGGCAGGCAGTGATCGTCGGGTGCGGGTTCGAGTCCCGCTGGGCGCTCCACATGCGTTCGTAGCTTAATGGCAGAGCACGACATCGTCAGAGATGACCGGCCCTCTTAAACGCGCTGACGCCGTGACATGGCGGCACCCAAGGCCCCCGGGGAATGGACAACCTCCCCGGGGGCCGTCGCCTGTCCCGGCCCGCCTCCGCCCCGCGCCGGTTCCGGTGCGGGACCCTGCTTCCGTACGGCGGCGCGCGGCGTCGGCGCCCGGGGAGGGGGAGCGGTCAGTCCTTCTTGCGTTGCCGGATGAGGCCCATGAACCCCGGGCTCGGCTTGAACTTGGCCGTCCAGGTCTCGGCGATCTCCAGAGGTTCGCCGGTCTGCGGGTTGCGTCCGGTCCGCGCCGGCTTGTGCACGATCTCGAAGGACCCGAATCCGGGGATCGCGACCTTGTCCTCGGCCGCCACGGCCGTCTGGATGGTCCCCAGGATCGCCTCCAGGGCGGCGGCGGTCTGCCGCCGGCTGAGCCCCGCCTCAGCCGCGGCCTTCTCGATCAGCTCGCGCTTGTTCATGGGGATAGTTAACGCCATCGGGGCCGGATCCATCGAGCCCCGCCCGCCTCTCGCGGTCCTCCGCGTCGGAGGACGGCCGGGATCCGGGGGTGATCGCGCCCCGAGGGGCCCCGCGGTCCGACGGCGAGAGTGCCTGCCGCCTCGACGAGGTGGCAGGCACTCCGCAGCTCAGCGGTCGGACTGGGCGGCCAGCCGTTCCGCCTCCTCGTACAGGGCCTCAACGAGGAGGAACTCCAGTCGGAGGTCTTCGTCAACGAGGCCGTCCAGAACTTCCATACGGGCCTCCCTGCCTAGACCGACGTCTCAGGAATCCCAGAAGTTCACGCCGATACCGAATCGGACTCGGTTGTGATCAATACTTGACCGTCCGGAGGCCGGCTCCTACGTCTCGACGAGTTCGGCCAGGTTCACGAGCCGGCCGACCTCGCGCACGTCCATGCAGTAGGCGAGCACCATCCGCTGTCCACCGACCCGCTGGGTCACGCGCAGACACGGGAGATCGTTGAGCATGATCGCCTCGACTTCGATGCCGTCCGGCCCTTGCCAGATACCCATGAGGTCGAGGCTACGAAGAGTCAGGTAAGGCCGGGGTAACTATCCGGGCATATCGTGATGGTCTGTGCCGGACGCACCACTTTTCCCACAGTTAGGCGATGATTAGCCGAGTTGCTGTGGGTAACAGAACGTCATAATCCGAGTAATCGAGGAGAAGTCAACATGGCTCTGCCTAAGCTAACCCCCGAACAGCGTCAGGCCGCCCTTGCCAAGGCCGCCGAGACCCGTACGGCCCGTGCCAAGCTTCTGGCCGAGGTCAAAGCCGGTTCCGTGAGCCTTGAGCAGCTGCTGGGCCGCGACGACGAGATCGCCAAGCGCATCAAGGTGTCGCAGGCGCTGCGCGCGCTGCCCGGCATCGGCAATGTGAAGGCCGCCCAGCTCATGGCGGAGGCCGACGTGGATGAGGCCCGTCGTCTCGGTGGGCTCGGCGTCCAGCAGCGCCGCAAGCTGATCGAGGCCGTCGCCGGCTGATCCGCCGGCACGGCCGGGCCCGGCCACGCAGCGGGCCGTACCGCTTGAACCGCTCCGAGAACGGGTGACCGTCCGGGAGCGGGCGGGGCGGCTTCAGGGCCGGGCCCCGGGCAGTGAGAGGCCCCGCCGGACGGACTCGGGGGATATCCGTACGGCGGGGCCTCGTTCTACGACCTGGTCACCGAGCTCGCCCGGGAAGGAGTCCCATGCCCTGGAAGCGCCCCGGGCGGGCTCGGGGTCCGAAGGGTTAGTGAGCCTTCTCGAACTGCTCCTCCTCCGTGGAGCCCCGCAGGGCCGTGGTGGAGGATTCCGGCGCGATGGCCGTGCTGACCAGGTCGAAGTATCCGGTGCCGACCTCGCGCTGGTGGCGGGTGGCGGTGTAGCCGCGCGACTCGGCGGCGAACTCGGCCTCCTGGAGCCCGACGTAGGCGGTCATGCCCTCCTCGGCGTAGCCCTGGGCCAGGTTGAACATCGAGTAGTTGAGCGAGTGGAAGCCCGCCAGCGTGATGAACTGGAACTTGTAGCCCATGTGACCGAGCTCACGCTGGAACTTGGCGATGGTCGAGTCGTCCAGGTGCTTCTTCCAGTTGAACGAGGGCGAGCAGTTGTAGGCCAGCATCTGGTCGGGGTAGCGGGCCTTGATGGCCTCGGCGAACTCGCGGGCCACGTCCAGGTCCGGCAGGGAGGTCTCCATCCAGAGCAGGTCGGAGTGGGGCGCGTAGGCCAGACCCCGGGCGATGCAGGAGTCGACGCCGTTGCGGACGCGGTAGAAGCCCTCGGCGGTGCGCTCGCCGGTGGTGAAGGCCTGGTCGCGGGCGTCGACGTCGGTGGTCAGAAGCGTCGCGGCCTGGGCGTCGGTCCGCGCGATGATCAGGGACGGGACGCCGAGCACGTCGGCCGCGAGACGGGCCGCGTTGAGGGTCTTGACGTGCTGGCCGGTCGGGATCAGGACCTTGCCGCCCAGGTGGCCGCACTTCTTCTCGGAGGCGAGCTGGTCCTCCCAGTGCACGCCCGCCGCACCTGCGGCGATCATGCCCTTCATCAGCTCGAAGGCGTTGAGCACGCCGCCGAAGCCGGCCTCGGCGTCGGCCACGATCGGGGCCAGCCAGTGCGGCGCGTCCTCCTTCCCCTCCGACCAGGTGATCTGGTCGGCGCGGAGCAGCGCGTTGTTGATGCGGCGCACGACGGCCGGGACCGAGTTCGCCGGGTAGAGGCTCTGGTCCGGGTAGGTCTGCGCGCCGAGGTTGGCGTCGGCCGCGACCTGCCAGCCGGACAGGTAGATCGCCTTCAGGCCCGCCTTCACCTGCTGCACGGCCTGGTTGCCGGTCAGCGCGCCGAGCGCGTGCACGTAGTCCTCGGTGTTGAGCAGGTCCCACAGCCGTTCGGCGCCGAGCCGGGCGAGGGTGTGCTCCTCCTGGACGGACCCCCGGAGCCGGACCACGTCCTCGGCCGTGTAGGTCCGCTCGGTGCCCTTCCAACGGGGGTTGGTCTCCCAGTCGCGCCGCAGCTCGTCTGCGGCTCCCTTGAGGCGATCGTTCATTTTTTCACTCCTTGTCGTCCCCTGGGTGCCTTGCTCTGAGTGTGTGCTCGGGCGAAACAGGCAAACAAGGTCGATCTTCGCGAAAAAACCTTCATTTTTATCGTCTGGCGAATATCGGTCGGTATGCAGGAGAGAAGAATTTAAGAGTTTGCGCTATGGACTAGACCAATCCCACGAGGTGGATCACCGGATCCGGAGGTGCGTTGAAATAACTACGGAAATTTCGTTTAACATCGTGCTATGGCATCGTTGGTCGGTGAAGAACCGCTGTCCTTGACGCAGGAGCTCGATCTCATCGCGTTCGGTCAGCGACTGAGACACCTGCGCAAGCAGCGCGGTCTCACCCTCTCCGACCTGGGCGAACGCGTCAGCCGCGCGCCGAGCCAGCTCTCCCTGCTGGAGAACGGCAAGCGCGAGCCGAAGCTCTCCCTGCTGAAGTCCCTCGCCACCGCGCTCAACGTGCCGGTCGAGGAGCTGCTCCGCCGCCAGGCGCCCAGCAGGCGGGCGCAGCTGGAGATGGCCCTGGAGGAGGCGCAGCGCGACCCGCTGTATGCCGGACTCGGCCTGGCCAGGCTGAAGGTCTCCGCCCGCGTCCCCAACGACGTGCTCGAACACATCCTCGGCCTGTACGGCGAGCTGCGTTCACGCCAGGCCAAGGGCACCGCCACCCCCGAGGAGGCACGGGTGGCCAACGCCGAGCTCCGCCGGATGCAGCGCGAGCGGGGCAACTACTTCGAGGAGATCGAGAAGGCCGCGGCCGAGGCGCTCTCCGCGGTCGGCTACCGCACCGGCGCGCTGTCGCAGAGCACCGTCCAGGCCCTGGTCACCCACTTCGGCTACACCGTGCGGACCGTCCAGGACCTGCCGCGCACGGTCCGCTCCATCACCGACCTGCGCAACCGGCGCATCTACGTCAAGCACGAGCAGCTCGGCATGCACACCCCGCGCACGATCCTGCTGCAGACCCTCGGCCACCTCGCCCTCGGCCACCACAAGCCCCGTGACTTCGCCGACTTCCTCCGCCAGCGGACCGAGGCCAACTACTTCGCCGCCGCCGTGCTGGTGCCCGAGGCCACTGCGGTACCGTACCTGCGGGAGGCCAAGCAGGACCGCGCGCTGAGCGTGGAGGACCTGCGGGACGTCTTCGCCGTCTCCTACGAGATGGCCGCGCACCGCTTCACCAACCTGGCCACCCACTTCCTGGACCTGGTCTGCCACTTCGTCCGCAACGACGCCGGCGGGATCATCTACAAGGCCTACGAGAACGACGGCATCGTCTTCCCGGCCGACGAGCAGGGCGCGATCGAGGGGCAGCGGATGTGCCTGCAGTGGTCGGGCCGGCAGGTCTTCCGCTCCCCGGACAGGTTCTCCGTCTTCTACCAGTACTCCGACTCGCCCACCGGCACCTACTTCTGCGTCGCCCACGTCGATCCCTCCCGGGAGCGGGACTTCGCCATCACCCTCGGCGTGCCGTACCGCGAATCACGCTGGTTCCGCGGCCGGGAGACCACCCACCGCACCAAGTCCGGCTGCCCCACCGGCGACTGCTGCCGCCGTCCGCCCGTCGAGCTCACCCAGCGCTGGGAGGGCTACGCCTGGCCCTCGGCCCGCGGCAACTCCCACGTCCTGGCCGCCCTGCCGCCCGGGTCCTTCCCCGGCGTGGACGAGGCCGACGTCTACACCTTCCTGGAGCGTCACGCGCTCGAGTGACCCCGCGACAGCGTGAGCGACGGGTGGCCGAAGAACCGGTAGGCGGGCCCCGTGGCGGGGACCTGGCAGCGCAGGGAGCGCAGCACCTCGGCCGGGGGCTCGCCGCCGAGGCAGCGGCGGTAGAACTCCGGTGCCAGGCCGTCGCCGACGGGCCAGAGCGGGGCGACGACCCCGCTCGCGCCCGCGAGCAGGAACGCCTGGCAGTCTCCGGGCTCCTCAAGGAAGACGAACGGGCCCTCGCCCATGCCCCGGCCCAGGGAGTCGAACGCCTCGCCGCCGGAGGTGAAGTGGATCATGTCCGGTGGATCGCCCAGCATCGCCAGCACCTCGCCGAGCACCGGGGTGACCCGGGCGGCGCCGTAGGCGGTGACCAGCGGATGGGGCTCCGCCCCGCCGTACACGACCGCCATGCTGTCGCCTCGCGCGCGCACCGGCGGAGGCAGCTCGGGACGCCGCCCGCCGAGGGGCCAGCGGCCGATCACCGTCTGGCAGTTCAGGAAGGCGGGGGCGGAGCGGTCGAACGGCTGCTCCAGCGTGGCCAGCTCCCAGGGGATGTGCGGCTCCTGGGAGAGGACCAGCACGCTCGGGCGTCGCGGGGCCACGCGCCCGGCCACCGCGTTCAGCAGCTCCCAGAACCCCCGCGGGATCTCCGAGGCGACCTGCCGGCCCATGTCCTCGACCGTCCGCGCCCGCTCCGCCACATGCCGCCCGAACTCGGAGGTCCGCATCCCCAGGTCGCACGCCTCCGCCTGGTCGGGGGTGGTGAAGTGCGGGGACTGGTAGGTCCACCACAGCAGCCCCGGCCGGTCGCCGTGGACGATGACCACCGTGACGTCCGCCGGCTCCCCGCCGCCGGCCACCCGCACCCGGGTTCCCGCGACCGGCTGAGGGACGCTCTCCCGGCCGAGCAGCCCGGGGGAGTCGAGGACCGCGAGCGCGCGCACGCCGAACCCGGTCACCTGACCGCCGACGGAGTGGACCGCCTGGATCTGCCGGGCGACCGCCGGCTGGTCCTGAGGGAGGGCGACCAGGCGGACCGTCGCCTTCGGGTACGGCGAGGCCCCGTCGACGCGGAGCCGCACCCGCCACCCGCCGGGCGCCTCGAACCCCTCGGCGACGATCTGGATGTCCAGGTCGACCGGCTCGTGGGTGAAGGGCGCCTCCTGGCCGCCGGGTACGGCTCCGGAGGCAAGAGCGGCTCCGGGTGAGGCGTCGGCCCCGGGCGGCGCCCCCGTGCCGGGTGGGGTTCCCGCCCCGGGGAACGGGGCGGTTCCGGAGGAGTCGGCTCTGGGGGAGAGGCCGACCTCGATCTCGATCCCCCAGCCCGCCACCACCTCGCCGGGCGCCTCGATCAGCGGGAACGCCTCCCACTCCGGCCCGGTGGGAGCGGGTTGCCTGCGCCGCCTGCGGAAGGCCCCGGTCAGCCGGCCGAGCACGGAGTGGCCACGGTCGGACGGGGGAGGTGCCCCCTGCTGGGGCTGAGGTCCGTGGCCGGGGGACGTGCCGGCCGGTGCCTGGCCGGCCCCCGGCCGGTCCGGCCCGTCCTGGCCGTGCGGCGGGTGCCCCGCGCCGACGGGCCCGTGCGGCGGGTGCCCCGCGTCGGCGGGGCCGTACGGCGGGTGCCCCGGACCGGCGGGGCCGTACGGCGGGTGCCCCGGACCGGCGGGTCCGGGGGGCGGGGCCGGGTGCCCCGGAGGCGGAGCCGGACTCGTGTGCCCCGGTGGCGGGTCCGGGGGCGCGGAGCCGGGCGGCGTGTCCGGGCCGTCCGGGCCGGAGGGGCCCGGCGGCAGGTCCGGACCGGTGAGGCCAGGCGATGGGGCCGGGCCGGCGGGGCCCGGTGACGGGGCCGGGCCGATGGGGCCCGGTGACGACAGGTCCGGCACCTCGGTCAGGGCCTGCTCGTTCAGGCGGCGCAGCAGGGCGAACCGCTCCCAGGCGGGGCCGTACTGGGCGATGAGCATCACGATGACGTCGGCCAGCGGCCCCGGATCCTGCCTGCCCTCCTCGGCCAGCAGCGGATCGAGCCGCTCCCGCAGCTCGCCGGAGGCCGCGCCCAGCAAATGGTCAAGCTCGTCGCGGACGGTACGGGCCGCCCTCATCACCGCCACCGGTTCCATACCGCCCCCCTCGCTCCGGTCTGATCCGATCTTCCCACCTGTGGGGACAGGTCGGGATCGGGTACCCGGTGACAATCGGCGCCACATAGGGTGATAGCCGTGAGTTCCGAGGTGATGGAAAGGGTGGGCTGTGCTGCCTGAGGTGGAGGCATGGCTGCGTGGGCACACTTCATCATCGGACGACTGGTCGGTGCCGTGGCTGCTGGAGGCCAAGGGCGACACGACGGTCAGCGTCGTGCTGCCCGCCCGTGACGAGGCGGAGACGGTGGGGGAGATCGTCACCGCGATCCGGCGCGACCTGATGGAGGCGGTGCCCCTCGTCGACGAGCTGGTGGTCATCGACTCCCGCTCCGTCGACGACACCGCCGTGCGTGCCGCGCGGGCGGGCGCCAGGGTGATCGCGCAGGACGACATCCTGCCCGACCTGAAGCCGATGGACGGCAAGGGCGAGGCGCTGTGGAAGTCCCTCGCCGCGACCTCCGGCGACCTGCTGGTCTTCATCGACGCCGACCTGCGGGAGTTCCGCACGTCGTTCGTGACCGGGCTGCTCGGCCCGCTGTTCGCCGACCCGGGCGTGGCCTACGTCAAGGGCTGCTACGACCGGCCGCTGCAGAACGTGCAGAGCGGCGGCGGCCGGGTCACCGAGCTCGTCGCACGGCCCCTGCTCAACCTGCACTGGCCGTTGCTGGCCGGGTTCGTGCAACCCCTCGCGGGGGAGTACGCCGGGCGCCGGTCCGTGCTGGAGCGGGTCCCGTTCGTCACCGGCTACGGCGTGGAGCTGGGCCTGCTGATCGATCTGCTCGACCTCGCCGGCCTCGACGCCCTCGCCCAGGTCGACCTGGGCCGCCGCGTCCACTCCCACCAGTCGACCGAGGCGCTGGGCGGCATGGCCTCCCAGATCCTGCAGACCTCCTGGTCCCGTCTCGAACGCCAGAACATGATGGTCTCCCTGCACACGCCGTCGCTCCGGCTGGCCCAGTTCCGCCGGGGCACGACCGGCCATCACGCGACCGTCCGCGACGTGGCCGTGGCCGAACGCCCCCCGATGATCACCATCCCCGGATACTCCGCCGCGCCGGGACGGTGATCGCGGGTACGGCGCGTGGGCCGGCTGCGCCGTACTGCGAGCGGCCGGCGGTGTCCGTGGGCAGCCGCGCCGGGTGGGCGAGGTGGAAGTCGTAGACCTCGCCGGCGTGGTCCACGGGGTCGTCGCCGGGCGCCGCCACGACCTCGGCCATCCCGTCCGGCACGGCGTACATGTCGCGGCCGGACAGTTTCTCCTCGCCGGTGCCGGCCGTACGCCGTGGGTGCGCGCGGCCGCCGCGGGTTGCGCGGAGCGGTCCGCCCGTCGGTAAAGTAGGGGGGTGTTACCGGTGGTAACGCTTCCTGGGAGGAGTGCACGATGAGCGAGACCGGCTTCTGCCCGGAGCTGAGCGACGACGTGCGAGAGGTGCGCGACTGGGTGCACGATTTCGCCCGCTCCGTCGTCCGCCCGGCCGGCGCCGAATGGGACGAGCGCGAGGAGACGCCCTGGCCGGTCATCCAGGAGGCCGCCAAGATCGGGCTCTACTCGCTCGACTTCTTCGCCCAGCAGTGGTTCGAACCGAGCGGCCTGGGCCTGACGGTGGCCTTCGAGGAGCTCTTCTGGGGAGACGCGGGGATCGGCCTGTCCATCGTCGGCACCGGCCTCGCCGCCGCGGCCCTGTCCGCGGGCGGCACACCCGAGCAGATGGGGGAGTGGCTGCCGCAGATGTTCGGCACCCCCGAGGACGTCAGGCTCGGCGCGTTCTGCGCCTCCGAACCCGACGCCGGCTCCGACGTGGGGGCCATCCGCACCCGGGCCGTCCCCTCCGGCGACGACTGGATCCTCGACGGCGTGAAGACCTGGGCCACCAACGGCGGCATCGCCGACGTCCACATCGTCGTCGCCTCGGTGGACCCCTCGCTGGGCACCCGGGGCCAGGCCTCCTTCATCGTCCCTCCCGGCACGGCCGGGCTCGCGATGGGGCGCAAGTTCAGGAAGCACGGCATCCGCGCCTCCCACACCGCCGAGGTGATCCTCGACAACGTGCGTGTGCCCGGCTCGTGCCTGCTCGGCGGCAGGGAGAAGCTCGACGCCAGGCTGGCGCGCGTCCGCTCCGGCGAGCGTGCCGGCGAGCAGGCGGCGATGCGGACCTTCGAGACCACCCGCCCGTCGGTGGCGGCGATGGCGGTGGGCATCGCCCGAGCGGGATACGAGTACGCCCGTGACTACGCCCGGGAACGCGAGCAGTTCGGCCGCAGGATCGGAGAGAACCAGGCGATCGCCTTCCTGCTGGCCGACATGGCCACCCGCGTCGACGTTGCCCGCCTGATGACCTGGCGTGCGGCCTGGATGGCCCGTAACAACCGCGCCTTCGGCCAGGCCGAGGGCTCGATGTGCAAACTGGTGGCGGGCGAGGCCGCGGTCTGGGTCACCGAGCAGGCCATCCAGATCCTCGGCGGAGCCGGCTACACCCGCGAACACCCGGTCGAACGCTTCCACCGGGACGCCAAGATCTTCACCATCTTCGAGGGGACGTCGGAGATCCAACGGTTGATCATCGGCCGGGCTGTCACGGGGCTGCCGGTGCGGTGACAACTTCGCACTTCACAGGGGTGGCGTGGCCACAGGGCAGGTGCCGCGCCACGCCTCCTCCGGCAGACGGGAACGCGGGCGGATCACCCCGGCTCATCCGGAAAATGGCGGCTGCCGTACTGGTATCCGCCGAATTTCCAATGGATATGCAGGTCAGGGCCCTTCCGAGGTTCGCCCTGAAAGGCCCTCCGCCGAAGCTCTGACCAGCATTTCCGTTGCTTTTGTGGCGATTACTACCGGGACCCTGTTCGCGGATTCGCTACTGTGGCCGCGTGGGTGGCGAAAGGGTGTCCATGCGCGAGCCTGCCGAGGTCCCGCCACTGTGGCGGGTCGGAGATGTCATCGACGGCCGGTACGAGGTGGCCCGGGTGCACGAGCACGGCGGGATGGGGCTGGTGTACCGGGTCCGGCATCTGCTGTGGGGCACCGATCTCGCGGTGAAATGCCCCCGCCCGGAGCTGTTCCGGGGCGCGGCCGACCGGGAGCGGTTCGTCACCGAGGCCGAGGTGTGGGTGTCGCTGGGGCTGCACCCGAATGTGTGCGCCTGCCACTACGTCCGCACGTTGGGCGGCATTCCCCGGGTGTTCGCCGAATACGTCGCGGGCGGCAGCCTGCGTGACTGGATCGACGACCGCAGGCTGTACGAAGGCACCGAACGCGAGGCGCTCACCCGCATCACGGACGTCGCGATCCAGACCGCGTGGGGCCTCGAGCACGCGCACAGCCGCGGCCTGGTGCACCAGGACATGAAGCCCGCCAACGTCCTGCTCGACGAGGAAGGCACCGCGAAGGTCACCGATTTCGGGCTGGCCAGGGCTCGCGCCGTCGCCATGACGATGCCCGCACGCGAGGGTACGCCCGGCGTCAGCGTGCTGGTCCCCGCCGGTGGCATGACCCGTGCGTACGCCTCGCCGGAACAGACCTCGGGCGAGTCGCTGGGCCGGCGCACCGACATCTACAGCTTCGCGGTGTCGGTGCTGGAGATGTTCACCGGCGGGATCACCTGGATGGCCGGGCCGATCGCGGGGGAGGCACTCGCGGCGTACCGCGCCGACGGGCCGGGGGAGGCCGGGCTTCCGGCCATGCCCGGCGAACTCGCCGACCTGCTGGAGCGATGCCTGCGCCTCGACCCGGCCGATCGGCCGGGCTCGATGGCCGAGGTCGCCACCGGCCTGGCCGAGGTCCATCAGTGGATCTCGGGTGGCCCGTATCCGCGTGCCACCCCGGTGGCGGCCGACCTGCGCGCCGACGAGCTCAACAACCGGGGAGTGTCGCTGCTCGACCTCGACCGCACGACCGAGGCTCGGGAGGCGTTCGCGGCGGCGCTGGCGGCGGACCCGCAGCACCTGGAGGCCACCTACAACACGGGCCTGCACCGGTGGCGCCACGGCGAGGTCACCGACGAAGAACTCATCACCGGCCTCGAAGCGATCCGCACCGACGCCGGGGATCCGTGGCAGGCACGCCATCTGCTCGCCCAGGTCCACCTCGAACGCGGCGACCTCACCGCGGCCCGCGCGCTCCTCGGCGAGCTCGGAGACGAGGCCACCGGCGAACCCGAAGTCCAAGCGGCCCTGCGGACCGTCCAATCCGGACAGCTCACCGACGCGCGCTGCGCCGAGGCCAGGGCGATCCCGTGGGCGCTGTTCTGGAACGACGAGCTGACCGAGCCGGATGGTCCGTACAAAAGCGGCCCTTACATCCTCACCAGCCTCACCCCCGACGGTCGGCTGCTGCTGACCGGGGGCCGCGACGGCATGGTGAAGCTGTGGGACCTGCGCAGCGGGGAATGCCTCCAGGCGTTAGAGGCGCACTTCGAGAACGGGCACCGCAAAGAGGTTTGCTCGGTCGCCCTCACCCCGGACGGGCGCTTCGCCGCCTCCACCGGCAAAGACCAGACCTTGCGGCTGTGGGATCTCGGCACCGGCCGCTGTTTGCGCGGGTTCGCCCTCAGGCCGCCACCCCAGTTCGAATACGCGACCCACCCGGTCGCGCTGAACGCCGATGCGAGCATCGTGCTGGTATCGAACGCGGACGGGCCGATCCAGATCTGGGACGTCCACAGTGGACAGATCCGGCGGACCCTCGCCGGGCACGTCGGCGGCGTGCGCTCGATCGAGCTGACCGCCGACTGCGACTTCCTGCTCTCCACCGGCAAGTCCAACGGAGAAGTCCGCTTCTGGGACCTGAGCTCCGGCCGCTACCGGCCGATCCGCGCGGACGACGCCTCGCCGGTCAAAGCCAGTTGCCTCGACCCCGCCGGGCGTCTCGCGGTCATCGGTGCCATGGACGGCACGATCAGCCTGTGGGACCTCCGCACCGGCCGCTGCCTGCGGACCATGAACGCGCCCGACTGGGTGGAAACCGTGTCGCTGAGTGCCGACGCGCGCTCCGTGCTCTCCGGCTCGCAGGACAAGGCGGTCCGGATCTGGGACATCGCCAGCGGGCGATGCCTGCGGACTTTCCGGGGCCACCGCTCCGCGGTGCGGGCGGTCCGGCTCAGCGCGGACGGCCGCTCCGCGATCTCCGCCGGCCAGGACAACGCCGTCCGCCGGTGGGACCTCCCCCTCGACTGGACCGCCGCACCGCAGCTGAGCAAACCACGGCGGCACGCGGAACTGAGCCGGCTCGGTGGCGAGGTCGAGGCACTGGTCTCCGAGGCGGTGCGGGAGATCGCCGCCTCCCGGTACCCGCGCGCGCTCGACGTGCTCACCCGGGCACGGGCGATCCCCGGTCACGAGCGATCGCCTCAGGTACTCACCGCCTGGCGGGCCTTGGGCCGCCACACGGTCCGCACGGGCCTGCGGGCGGCCTGGCCCACGACGACCTTCTCCGGGCACCGCATCTACGTGGACTCGGTCGTGCTTTCCGCCGACGGCACGATCGCGGTCTCCAGCGGCGGCGACGGGACGATCCGGATCTGGGACGTCGCCGGCGGAGCCTGCGAGCGCGTCCTCGAAGGCCACTCGAGCATGGTGAATGACATCAGCCTGAGCGCCGACACCCAGCGCGTGCTGTCCGCCGGGCACGACGGCAGGCTCCGGCTGTGGCACGCCGGCACCGGTGAGTGCCTGCGCGTCCTGTTCGCGAGCACCCACGGCGCGACCTCGGCGCGGTTCTACGACGGCGGGCGACAGGCGCTGGCCGCCGTCAACAACAGGCTGCAGTTCTGGGATCTGGCCGACGGCCGTCTCCTGCGGACCGTCGAGGACTGCGGCCTGGCGCACTCGATCTGGGTCAGCCCGGACGAGCGTGTCGCCGTCACGACCGGTCGAAGCAGGAAGATCCTGCTGTGGGATCTCGGCCGGCGACGGCGGCTGCGCACCCTGGAGGGGCACGACGACCAGGTGTCGTCGGTGTCCATGAGTGCCGACGGGCGTTCCGTGGTGTCGTGCGGCCGCGGGTACATCCGGTTGTGGGATGTCGTGTCGGGGGAATGCGTGCGGGTCCTCGAGCACCCCGGCCATCCGCTGAAGGCCCGGCTCAGCACGGACGGGCGCTTCGCGCTCTCGGCCGACAGCGATTCCTCTCTCCGGGTCTGGGATGTCCACAGCGGGCAGATGCTGCGTGCCCTGGAAGGACACCAGAGGCGGATAGGGGACATCGCGTTCGCCCCCGATGGCAGCTTCGCCCTGTCCGCGGGCGCCGACGGGACCGTCCAGCGCTGGGATTTCGACTGGGAACTGTCGACACGCGAGCCGGCGGACTGGGCCGACGGCGCGACCCCCCATCTGGAGCTTTTCCTGGCCCGGCACCGGACCGGCCGGAAAGCCGGCGACGCCGACGAGCTGATGGAGCGGCTCCGGGACGCCGGGTTCGGCTGGCTGCGGCCCGAAGGCGTACGGGCGCGGCTCGAACGCCGGGGCGCCGGGCGGCTCGGCACGGTTCTGAGCAGGATGTGGAGACGGTGAGGCGGTACGCGCAGAGCGTCGCGGGCGCCGAAGAGGAGATGCGATGACGCGGCCGGCCACCATCACGCTGAAAGTCGTCAAGGGCAAGCTCGCCCGCACCGAGTACGTGTTCGACGAGCGGACCACCTGCGTGCTCGGCCGCGCCGAGGACTGCGCGCCGCGGCTGCCGAACGACGACGACCACCGCACGGTCTCCCGGCATCACTGCCTGCTCGACATCAACCCGCCCGATGCGCGCATCCGCGACTTCGGCAGCCTCAACGGAACCTACGTCAACGATGAGAAGATCGGCCAGCGCGAGGCACACCAGACACCCGAGGAGGCCGCGGCGCTGTCGTTCCCGGAGCACGACCTGGCCGACGGTGACGAGATCCGGATCGGCAAGACAGTCTTCCGGGTCGGCGTCCAGCCCGCCGCGGGCGGTGTGAAGCGCACACTGGAGCTGGCCCGGTGCAAGGTCTGCGACCGGGAAGTGGGCAGCGAGCTCGGCGCTCGGTCCGGTGACTACGTCTGCGCCGCCTGCCAGGCGAAACCGGCCGCGGTGGCCGAAATGCTGCTTGACCTCGCGCACGGCGGGCGCCGCGACCTCGCCCCCATCGCCGGGTACACGATCCTGCGCGAGCTCGGCCGTGGCGGGATGGGCGCGGTGTTCCTCGCCCGACACGGGACCACCGGCGAAGAAGTGGCGCTGAAGGTGATGCTGCCGAAGGTGGCGGCCAGTGCCGAAGCGCACGGCCGCTTCCTGCGCGAAGTGGAACTCACCCGGGCACTGCGCCACCCGAACGTCGCCGCTCTGTACGACGCCGGATCCGCCGACGGCACGTTCTACTTCACCACGGAGTTCTGCGCGGGAGGCAGTCTCGACCGGCTCCTGGACCGCAGGGGTGGGCGGCTCCCGGCCGCGGAGGCCGTCCGCCTCGCGCTGCAGGCGCTGGAGGGTGTGGGACACGCGCACGAGCAGGGCGTCGTCCACCGCGATCTCAGCCCCCAGAACATCCTGCTGAGCGAGGCGGCCGACGGCTCACCGGTGGCGAAGGTGGGCGACTTCGGCCTCGCCAAGGCCTTCGACCAGGCCGGCCTGAGCGGCCTGACCCGGACCGGTACGGCCGCGGGCAAACCCTGGTACATGCCCCGCCAGCAGGTCGTCAACTTCCGCAACGCCGCGCCCGCGGTCGACGTCTGGGCACTCGCCGCCTGTCTCTACCACGTCCTGACCGGCCGGTACCCAAGGGATTTCCCGGCCGGAAGGGACCCCTGGCAGATCGTCCTGCAGTCACCGCCGGTACCGATCCGCCGCCGGGACCCGGGTGTCCCGAAAGCACTGGCCGCCGTCATCGACAGAGCGCTCCAGGAGAAGCCCGCGATCGGCTACCGGAGCGCGGCGGAACTCCACGACGCGCTCCGTACCTTGACTCCATGACCTCACATCGCTCGCGCATGCCGGGGCCCCGGTGGTGTCCGCCGAATTTCCGGCGGCTGGGCGGCGGACGCCGTACGAAGAGTCGGGCTCGGCGTCGGTGAGGCGAGGGCCGGCGCGGCCTCGCCCCGGTCGCCGGATCAGCGGGGCGGCACCGCGCCGACCAGTCGCCGGACCGCGCCCACGTCCCCGGTCACGGTGAGTGTGCCGTCCTCGATCGCCGACTCCAGCGGGCATTCGTGGCTCAGGACGGACTGCAGCGTGCGGTAGTCGCTCGCGACGTGCACGTCCGCGGGGTCCGGGGTCTCGCCGCGCGCGACCGCCGTCAGTTCGCCTTCGGTGACCTCGACGCGGTAGACGTCCCGCTCCAACCGGATCCGGTAGGTCGCCGACCACGGATCGTCCGGCCGTGGGACGAAGAACGCCCGCAGCCCCAGGAACACGGTGTCGGCGCTGATGTCGCCCTCCAGCGGTACGACGGGTGAGCGCATGCCCCACGTCCGCAGTGCCGCGAAGACCGGTTCCAGCTCGGTGCCCCACTCGGTCAGTTCGTACAGCCTGGTGGCCACGGGCGGCGGCTGCGCGCGGCGGCGCAGCACGCCGACCGCCTCCAGGTCGCGCAGCCGCTGCGCGAGCACGCTGGGGCCGAGGCTCGGCAGGGCGGCCTGCAGATCGGCGTAGCGGCGCGGGCCGAGGCGCAGTTCGCGCACGACCAGCAGCGCCCAGCGCTCGCCGATCATGTCGAGGGCGTGGGCGATGGGGCACGCCTGGCCGTACGTCCGCCTCCCGGTCCTGCCGGGGGAGTTCTTCTCGGATCCCATCGCCACCTCGCTTGTCGGCGCATCGCTACTTCGAAAATCGTAGCAAGGACTTCGAGTTTCGAAGTATAGTCGGCGCATGCCAAGTCACCCCCAGCCAGGAGGCATCTCGTGAGCACCGTCCCGCCGGCGTCGAGCCCGTTCCGGGCCGCCCCCGAGAAGATCGTCCGCGCCAACGGCGTCGACCTGGCCACGCAGGCCTTCGGCGACCCGGCCGCGCCCCCGATCCTGCTCGTATCCGGGGCGGAAGCCTCCATGGACTGGTGGGACGACGACTTCGCCGCCCGGCTCGCCGCGACCGGCCGGCACGTCATCCGTTACGACACCCGCGACACCGGCGGCTCCACCACGTTCCCGGTCGGCGCGCCCACGTACACGCAGGACGACCTGCTCGCCGACGCGCTCGGCGTGCTCGACGGGTACGGCCTCGCCGCGGCACACATCGTCGGCGTCTCCATGGGCGGCGGGCTCGCGCAGTGCCTCGCCGTGCGGCATCCCGGGCGGGTGCTGACGCTGACCCTGATCTCCACCAGCCCCGGTGGCCCCGGCGGCCCGGAGAACCCCGACCTTCCCCCGATGAGCGAGAAACTGGCGAAGATGTTCGCCGACCCCGCGCCCGGCCCGGACTGGGCGGACCGCGACGCGGTGATCGGCTACTTCCTCGACGCCGAACGCGTCTTCGCCGGCACGATCCCCGTCGACGAGGAGCGGGTCCGCCGCACCGCGGGCCGCGCCTTCGACCGCAGTCCGGTCCCGGCCGCCGCGTCCAACCACTGGATGATCGAGGGCGGCGAGCCGGTCCGGTCCCGCCTCGGCGAGATCACCGCGCCGACCCTGGTGCTGCACGGCACGGCCGACCCGCTCTTCCCGTACGGCCATGCCGAGGCCCTGGCCCGCGAGATCCCCGGCGCCACGCTGATCCCGCTACCCGGGGTGGGCCACCAGATGCCGCCGTACGAGGTCTGGGACACCGTCATCCCCGCGATCGGCGCGCACACCGGTCACGGCCAGGGGTTCGTGGTGACGCTGTAGGCGAAGCGGTACTCGAAGTCGCCGGACTTGGCCCAGGTCATCTCCCAGCTCCTGCCCGCGACGGCGGTGACGCGGACCGAGCCCAGCTTGTCGTCGCCGATCAGGTCCTCCTCCTTCAGCTCCAGGGTGAGCTGCTCGTTCGGGGCGGCCGTGAGATTGGCCCAGTTGATGTTCTCGTCTCCCGCCGACCGCACGTTGCTGCCGGGCGGGCAGGCGGCCCTGGAGGCGTCGAAGACGATGCAGTCGTTCTGCGCGGTGCTGATGCCCGGATACTGGCTGGGCCAGACCAGGCCGTTGCCGCTGCGGAGCATGTAGAGCTCGTCGTGGCCGGATTCGGAGATGTCGGCGGCGTACAGGCTGGTGAGGCGGATGAGCAGTTCGCCGGAGCCACGGTGGGCGCTGGCGGGTGCCGCCTGCGTCAGTGGCAGCACCAGAAGGAGTCCTGTGACGGCGGCAGCTCGGCGCCATGAGTTCGTCATGCCCTCAGCCTGAGCTGTTCCACTTGGAAATCGATTGGAGCACGGTTGTGGCGCCCCGGCCGCCCAGGTCCGCCACCGGGCCGTCACCTGCGGCCCGGATCAGCTCGGCGAAGACGGAGATCGTGGCGTGGTTGAGCGGGTCGGCGTGAAACGCTCGGGGATGGTCTCGGCGTAGAGGACGGCGACGGTGTCGTAGGCGGCGCGGGTGGCGGTGAGGAAGTCCGGCTCGGTCATGGATGGTCATGGTAAGAGGCCGTTTTCGCGGCCGGTCCCGGCAGGATGTCAAAACCGGGCCGTCCGCTACGACTCTCCTCTGACGGCGCCGCCCGGCGCGTCGCGGAAGCCATGGATCATTCGAGGTGATGACATGCAGTTCCTGCTGATCATGCAGATGAATCCGCAGGTCTGGGACACCCTGACCGAGGAGGAGCGCAACGAGGTGATGAACGGCCACGGCGCGTTCATCGACACCGTCAGGGCGGCGGGGGAACTGGTCGGCACCACCGGCCTGGCCGACCCGTCGCACAGCGCGGTGGTACGGGTCCGGGGCGGGGTGGCGGCGGTGACCGACGGCCCCTACCTTGAGGCCAAGGAGTACATCGGCGGCTACTACCTGGTCGACTGCGAAAATCGTGAGCGTGCGCTGGAGCTGGCCGCGCTGATTCCGGACGCCGGGGTCGAGGGGCTCGGGATCGAGGTGCGGCCGCTGATGAGCCCGGCGGGGATGGAGATGTGAGCGTGGCCATCGAGGGACTGCTGCAGGAGCTGGCGCCGCAGGTCCTCGGCGCGCTCCTGCGCAGGTACGGCACGTTCGACACCTGCGAGGACGCCGTCCAGGAGGCGTTGCTCGCGGCGGCGACGCAGTGGCCGGCCGAGGGTGTCCCCGACAGGCCGCTCGCCTGGCTGGTCACCGTCGCCTCCCGCCGGCTGGTCGACGAGGTGCGCAGCCAGCAGGCTCGCCGGCGCCGCGAGGCGACCCTGGCGGCGCGGGAGGCGACGGACGCCGATCTCGTGGCGGCACCCGACGTCCGGAGGCCGGGTGACCGGGACGACACGCTGATGCTGCTGTTCCTGTGCTGCCATCCAGCGCTGACGCCGGTCTCCCAGATAGCGCTCACCCTGCGCGCCGTCGGCGGCCTCACCACCGCCGAGATCGCGCGGGCGTTCCTCGTCCCAGAGGCCACGATGGCACCGCGGATCAGCCGGGCCAAGCAGCGGATCAGGGCAGCCGGAGCGACCTTCCCGACGCCCACGACGCAGGAATGGGCCGACCGGCTGGACGCGGTCCTGCACGTGCTCTACCTGATCTTCAATGAGGGCTACACCGCCAGCTCCGGGCCCGACCTGCACCGTGGCGAGCTCGCCGGAGAGGCGATCCGGCTCACCCGGACGGTGCACCGGTCACTGCCCGGCAACGGTGAGGTCGCCGGGCTCCTCGCGCTGATGTTGCTGACCGACGCCCGCCGTCCGGCCCGCGTCGGGCCGGACGGTTCCCTCGTGCCGCTGGCCGAGCAGGACAGGGGCCGGTGGGACGGCGTGGCGATCAAGGAGGGCACCGCGCTGGTCACCGATGCCATGGCCAGGTCGCCCCTCGGCCCCTACCAGCTCCAGGCGGCGATCGCCGCGCTGCACGTGCAGCCACCGCGGGCCGAGGACACCGACTGGGGGCAGATCCGCGTCCTGTACCGGATCCTCGGCCGGATCGCGCCGAATCCGATGGTCACGCTCAACCACGCCGTCGCGGTCGCGATGACCGCCGGACCGCGCGCCGGGCTGGAACTGCTGGAGACCCTCGACGGCGACGCGAGGATGGCCCACCACCATCGCCTGCACGCGGTGCGCGGACACCTGCTGGAGCTGGCCGGCGAGGAGGCCGGGGCGAGGGAGTGCTACGAGATCGCGGCCCGGCATACCACGAGCATCCCTGAGCGGCGCCACCTGCGCGAACGGGCCGCCAGGCTCCGCTCGCCGGGGCGGTGACGCCGTCCCGGCGAGCGGAGCCGTTCAGGCGAGGGCGGCTACGGCGGGCGCGCGGCGGGAGAGGAGGGAGTCGCGGATCTCGCCGGCGCGGACCGCGGTGGTGGAAAGCAGGGTGGAGGAGATGCCGTGGGTGTGTTCGGTGCCGCCCTGGAGGTAGATGCCGGCGGTGACCTGGGGGGCGGTCTCGACGCGGTGGTCGCGGCCGACGCGGACGGCGTCCTCGTCGTCGCGCAGGCAGAGCTTGGCCGTCTCGCCCAGAAGGGTGCCGATGTCCTGGGAGCGGTAGCCGGTGGCGTGAACGAGGATGTCGGTGGTGAGGACCGTCCGCTCGCCGGTGGGCAGGAACTCCACGGTGACGTCCAGGCGGTCGTCCAGGGCGCGTACTTCCCGGATGCGGGAGACGTTGAGGATGTGCAGGCGCTCCCGGTCCTGAACCTTCTCGCGGTAGGCGGTCGCGTAGAGGGACTGGATGAGATCCGTGTCGACCACCGAGTAGTTGGTGCTGCGGTGGTAGTCGAAGAGGGACTGCTTCACCCCGGGTGGGGCGTTGAAGTAGACGTCGACCGCTTCGGGATCGAAGATCCGGTTGGCGAAGGGGCTGTCGTCGGCCGGCGTGTAGCCGTATTTGGCGAAGACCGCGTAGACCTCCGCCTCCGTGAAGGAGCGATGTAGGTAGTCGACGGCCTCGGCGGCGCTCTGCCCGGCGCCGAGCACCAGGGCGCGGTGGACCGGGGTGCCGGCTCCGGCCAGCTCGGCGACGCGCGGGATCAGCTCGCTGTTGTGCCAGACCCGGTCGGAAAGGACGGTGTCCGGCGGCAGGTGGGGTTCCAGGCCGGTGGCCACGCAGACGTTGCGGGCCCGCCGTACGACGGTGCGGCCCGGGTCGTCGGGGTGACGGCTGATCACGTCGAGCCAGCGGATCTCCCCGTCCTCCGTGACCACCGGTTCGACGGCCAGGACCTCGGCGGAGTAGCCGACCAGGTGGTCCACCCGGGCGGCGGCCCACTCGAAGTAGTCGTGGAACTCGATACGCAGCGGGAAAAGGGTTTTCTGGTTGAGGAAATCCGCCAGCCTGCCGCGCTCCTTCAAGTAGCACAGGAAACTGAACTCACTCGTCGGGTTGCGCATTGTGACGAGGTCCTTCAGAAAGGAGACCTGCATCGTCGCGTCGTCGATGAGCATCCCCCGGTGCCAGCCGAAGTGCGGCTGTCTCTCCAGGAACCCGGCGTGTAACCGCTCTCCGGCGGGGACTTTCGCATTGTGCTCCTCAACTGCTATGGCCAGCGCCAGATTTGACGGTCCGAAACCGACTCCCAGGATGTCGTAGATGCTGTCCGGCCCACTACGCAGTGTGTTCACCGCGGCATCGCCTCCCTCTGCGCGTCATATTTTAAATAAGGTTAGCCTTGCCTTGCAATGATGCATTTCGAGGAGAGGATCCACCATGCGGGTCGTCATGTTCGGCTACCAGACGTGGGGCCACCGCACGCTGCGGGCTCTGCTGGACTCCGACCACGAGGTGGTCCTCGTCGTTACCCATCCCAGGAGCGACCACGCCTACGAGAAGATCTGGGACGACTCGGTCGCCGAGCTCGCCGAGAAGCACGGCGTCCCGGTGCTGCTGCGCTACCGGCCCGACGACGAGGAGCTGCTCGCCGCGCTCCGCGACGCGGCACCGGACATCATCGTCGCCAACAACTGGCGGACCTGGCTGCCGCCGGAGATCTTCGACCTGCCGCCGCACGGCACGCTGAACGTCCACGACTCGCTGCTCCCCGCCTACGCGGGCTTCTCGCCGCTGATCTGGGCGCTGATCAACGGGGAGAAGGAGGTCGGCGTCACCGCGCACCGCATGAACGCCGAGCTGGACGCGGGCGACATCGTGCTGCAGAGGGCCGTGCCGGTGGGACCGGCCGACACCGCGACCGACCTGTTCCACCGGACGGTCGACCTGATCGAGCCGATCGTGCGCGAGGCGCTCGACCTCATCGCCTCGGGCAGGGCGCGGTGGGTCGCGCAGGATCGCAGCAAGGCGAGCTTCTTCCACAAACGGTCCGTCGAGGACAGCCTGATCGACTGGAACTGGCCGGCGGAGGATCTGGAGCGGCTGGTGCGCGCCCAGTCGGACCCGTACCCCAGCGCGTTCACCTACCACCGCGGGGAGCGGATCCGGATCGTGTCGGCGGCGGTGTCGCGGGCCCGCTACGGCGGCACCCCCGGGCGCGTCTTCATCCGCGAGGGGGACGGGGTGGTCATCGTCACCGGCGCGGACGCGCGGAGCGGGCAGCGGCCCGGACTGGTCCTCAGGCGGCTGCGCACCGACGACGGCACGGAGCACGCGGCCGCCGACTACTTCCGGACCATGGGCGGCTATCTCACCTCGCAGCCGTGACCGCCCCGGCCGGAAGGCGCCCGTCGCCGGAGTGACCCTCCCGCCGGGACCGCCGCCGGGCCGGGCACCCCTTTCGGGCCGCCGCCGGGCCGGCCCTCTCCACGGGACCGCCGCCGCTCCCTCCGAGGAGCCGATTCTTCCGGGGTCGCCGCCGGGCCGCCGGTACGGCGACGGCCCGGCGGCGGGCTCAGGCCGTCTCGGCGACCGCCCTGATGGCGGAGGCGCCGTGGTGGCGGCTCATCGGGATGATCAGCGGTGTGCCGCTGACCGGGTCCGTCGTGACCTGGCAGCGCAGATCGAAGATCTCCTCCACGGTGCGGGCCGTGATGACGTCGGACGGGACGCCCTCGGCGACGATGCGGCCGGACTTCATGGCGATGACGTGGTCGGCGTACCGGCAGGCCTGGTTGAGGTCGTGCAGGACCATCACGACCGTGCGGCCCTCGTGCCGGTTGAGGTCCGTGATCAGGTCCAGGACGTCGATCTGGTGGGCCAGGTCCAGGTAGGTCGTCGGCTCGTCCAGCAGCAGCACCGGGGTGCCCTGGGCGACGGCCATGGCGATCCAGGCACGCTGGCGCTGGCCGCCGGAGAGCTCGTCGACCGCGCGGTCGGCGAGGCCGGTCATGCCGGTGGCGGCCAGTGCGCCGCGGACGGCCTGCTCGTCGGCCTTCGACCACTGCCGCCACCAGGTCTGGTGCGGCGACCGGCCCCGGTTGACCAGGTCGATGACCGTCAGCCCCTCCGGGGCGACCGGCGTCTGCGGCAGGATGCCCAGGCGCTGGGCCAGCTCCCTGGTGGGGATGGAGTGCAGGGCCCGGCCGTCGAGCTGGACGGCGCCCCGGCGCGGCGCGAGCAGCCGTGCCAGAGCCCGCAGCAGGGTGGACTTGCCGCAGGCGTTGGCGCCGACGATGGCGGTGACGCGGCCCGGCGGGATGACCACGTCGAGGTCCTCCACCACCAGCCGGTTGTCGTACGCCAGGTGCAGTCCGCTCGCCCGCAGGTCCGGGTCGGTGGTCGACATGCGTTCACCCTCCTGAGCCCGCGCGGTTGGCGCGGATGAGTAGCCAGAGCAGGACCGGCGCGCCGAGGACGCCGGTGACGATCCCGACCGGCAGTTCCGTGCCGGAGATCAGCTTGCGCGCGATGAGGTCGCTGGACAGGATGACCAGGGCTCCGGTCAGCCCCGAGGCGATCGGCGGCGGCCAGGCGGTGCCGGCCAGCCGCTGGGCGATCTGCGGCGCGGCGAGCGCCACGAAGGCGACCGGGCCCGCCGCCGCGGTGCCGAAGGCGACCAGCCCGACACCGGTGAGCAGCAGGGCGAAGCGGACCGGCTGCACGCGGGTGCCGAGACCGGCGGCGATGTCGTCGCCGAGCTGGAGCGTGCGCATCAGGCGGCCCAGCACCAGTGCCGCCGGAACCAGCAGCGCCATGACGGCGGCGAGCGGGACGGCCTGCTCCCAGGTGCGGCCGTTGAGATTGCCCACCAGCCAGCCGAGCGCGGCCTGCGCCTGGAACCGCCCGCCCCTGGCCACCAGATAGTCAGTGGCGCTGGTGCAGACCCATGCCACCCCGATGCCCACCAGGATGATCCGGTAGCCGGTGGTGCCGCGCCTCCAGGCCAGCATGTAGACGAGCAGGGCGGTGGCCAGCGCGCCGAGCAGCCCGAGCGTCTGGGTGCCCAGGCCGCCGTCCCAGCCGAGCACGATGCCGGCGACCACGGCGGTGCCGGCGCCCTCGGTGAGGCCGATCATGTCCGGGCTGCCCAGCGGGTTGCGGGTCATGGTCTGGAACAGCGCGCCGGAGACGGCGAAGGCGACGCCGACCAGCAGCCCGACCACGGCGCGCGGCAGCCGCAGCTCCCGGACGACCAGCAGGGTCCCGGGGTCGCCGGAGCCGACCAGCGCCTTCATCACATCGACCAGGCGGATCGGGTAGTCGCCGACCGAGACGCCCCAGCAGAAGACGAGGAAGGTGGCGACGGAGAGCGCGGCGCACACCGTGATCAGCCGTGGCCGCAGGATCCCGGAGACGGGCGGGGCGGCCAGCCGGAAGGTGCGGTGGGAAGAGGCGGGGATCTCCCCGCCGGTGCGGTGCGGGGTCTTCCGGGGCCGCAGGGGCGACGGTACGTTCATGCTCACACCTCCGCGAGCCGACGGCGGCGGACCATGGTGATGAAGAACGGGCCGCCGATGAAGGCGACCAGGATCCCGGCCTGGATCTCGACCGGCCGGCCGACGACCCGTCCGATGATGTCCGCGACGAGCAGCAGGCAGGGGGCGAGCACCGCCGACAGCGGCAGCAGCCAGCGATGATCGGGGCCCAGGCCGGCGTACTGGGCCAGGACCCGGGCGATGTGCGGGACGACCAGCCCGAGGAAGACGACCGGCCCGATGACCGCCACCGCCCCGCCGGTCAGCAGCGTGATCGCGATCACGCCCTGCAGCCGTACGAGACCCAGCCGCCGCCCCAGCGAGGCGGCCACGTCGTCACCGAGGGCCATGCTGTTGAGCGTGGGCGCGCAGGCCAGCGCCAGTACGGTGCCGGCGATGACGAACGGCAGGAGATGGAGCACCACATCGCCGTTCTGGTCGGCGAGCGAGCCGGCCGACCAGAAACGGTAGCGGTTGAGCGCCTCCGGGTTGGTCAGGACGACGGCGCTGGTGAGTGAGGACAGCAGCGAGGTCACGGCGACTCCGGCGAGCGCGAGCTTGACCGGCGTCAGACCGGACCGCCCCAGCTTGCCCAGCATGAAGACCAGGACACTCGCGACGAGCGCGCCCGCGAAGGCGAACCAGATGTAGCCGAGCAGCGTCCCCAGCCCGAGCACCGCGACCGACAGCACGATCGCGAAGGCGGCGCCGGCGCTGACGCCCAGTATGCCGGGGTCGGCGAGCGGGTTGCGGGTCAGCGCCTGCATGAGCGCGCCGGACAGTCCGAGAGCCGCGCCGGCCGTGAGGCCCAGCGCGGTGCGCGGCACGCGCACGGACCAGATGACGTTCTCGACGAGAGTGCTGCCCGGGTGGCCGAGCAGCGTCCGTACGACCTGGTCAAGGGGGATGCTCAGGGCGCCGAGCGCGAGCGACAGCAGGCAGAGCGCGACGAGGAGGGCGCCGAGCAGCGCCACGAGAAAGGCCGGCCGGAGCGCTCCGCTCCGAGTCATCGGGCTGTCTCCACTTTGCGACTTCCTTAGGTTAGGCAGACCTTAACTTTAGCCCGCGGGGCTGAACTGCCGCTCTTCGCAAGGGTCTATCTACTTAGGTAACGCTTACCTTAGTATGTGGCGGTCGCGGCTCGGCCGAGCCGGTTCGTTACAGCTTGGGAGGGCGGCCGCCTGTGTCCGCTATTGAAGAAGCGACGGCGTACTGGCGTCGGCAGCTTGCTCCACTTCCGCAGGAAACGACCCTTCCGGTCGATTTCCCCTATCCGCTGTCGGCCACCGGGAACCGGGAGACGCGCAGCCGTACGGTCGCCGTCACCGCGCCGGAGGCGTCGCTGCTCGCCGGGTACGTCGCGCTGCTGCACCGCTACGGCGGGTCGGGCGACATCAGCGTCGGGTACGACGGGCTGCCGGTACGGATCGGGCTGGACGGCGGCACGAGCTTCGGCGAGCTGGTGCGGCGGGTGACCGCCGCCTGCCGGGAGGCGCGGGCGCACCGGATCCCGCTGTCGGATCTCGTCGCCGAGCTGCGGCCGGAGCCCACGCGCGGCGGCGGGCTGTTCTTCAACACGGGCTTCAGCACGGGCTTCAGCACGGGCATCGGCACGGGCATCGGCTCCGCGCCGGGCTTCGAGACAGGTTCCGCGCCGGGCTCCGACACGGGTTCCATGCTGAGTTCCGTGCAGGGTTCCGCGCTGGGCTCCGACACGGGGTCCGCGCAGGGTTCCGTGCCGGGCTCCGCGACGGTGGAGGCCGCCGGGCCACTGGACGTGGTCCTGGAGGTCGCCGCGGGGCAGGCCCGGGTGACCTACCGCCCGGACCTGTTCGAGGCCGCGACCGCCGACCGGCTGCTGGGCCACTACGCGACGCTGCTGGCCGACGGCCTGGCCAGGCCGGACGTCCCCGTCGGCGAGCTGGAGCTGCTGAGCGAGGAGGAGCGGCACAGGATCCTCGTCGAGTGGAACGACACCGATCACGCCGTCCCGCCGCTCACCTGGCCGGAGATGTTCGCCGAGCAGGTCCGCCTGCGGCCTGACGCCGTCGCCCTCGTGTTCGAGGACATTTCGCTCACCTACGCCGAGCTGGACGAGCGCGCCAACCGGCTGGCCCACGCGCTGATCGCGCGCGGCGCCGGGCCCGAACGCGTGGTGGCCCTGGCCCTGCCCCGGTCGGCCGAGCTGATCGTCGCCGAGGTGGCCGTCCTGAAGTCCGGCGCCGCCTACCTGCCGGTGGACACCGACTACCCGGCCGACCGCATCGCCTACATGCTGGCCGACGCCGCGCCCGCCTGCCTGGTCACCACCGCCGACATGGTGGCCGACATCCCCCCGTGCGCCGGGCTGGAGGTGATGGTCCTCGACGCGCCGCAGACCGAGCGGGAGGTGGCGGCCCGCCCGGGCCACGACCCGGCCGAGGCCGACCGGGGGCGGCTGTCCGTCCTCAACGCGGCATACGTGATCTACACCTCCGGCTCCACCGGCCGTCCCAAGGGCGTCGTGCTGTCCCACAGCGGCGTCGCCAAACTCGTGGCCACCCAGAGCGAGCGCTTCGGCATCGGGCCGGACAGCCGCGTCCTGCAGTTCGCCTCACCCAGCTTCGACGTGGCCTTCTGGGACCTGTGCCTCGGCCTGCTCTCCGGAGGGCGCCTCGTCGTCGTGCCGACCGAGCGCCGGGTGCCCGGCGCGCCGCTCGCCGACTACGCGAACGCCAACGGCATCACCTTCATGATCCTGCCTCCGGCCCTGCTCGCCGCCATGCCGGACGACGTACGGCTGCCGCCCGCCGCCACCCTGCTGGCCGGCACCGAACGCGTCTCACCCGAGCTGGTCGGCCGCTACGCGCGCGGCCGGATGATGTTCAACGCCTACGGCCCGACCGAGGCGACCACCAACTCCACCCTCGGCCTGTGCGACCCCGACACCCCGTCGGGCACCATCGTGCCCATCGGCGGCCCCGACCCGGGGACCCGGGCCTACGTGCTCGACACCCGGCTCAGGCCCCTGCCCGCCGGGGCCACGGGCGAGCTGTACCTCGGCGGCGCCGGGCTGGCACGCGGCTACCTCGGGCGGCCGGACCTGACCGCCGAACGGTTCGTCGCCGACCCCTTCGGAGCCCCGGGGGAGCGCCTGTACCGCACCGGTGACCTGGTGCGCTGGAAGGCCGACGGGCGGCTGGAGTTCCTCGGCCGCGTCGACTCCCAGGTGAAGATCCGCGGCTTCCGGATCGAGCCCGGCGAGATCGAGTCCGTACTGCGGGGGCATCCGGCCGTGCATCAGGTCGCGGTCGTGGTCCGCGAGGACCGGCCCGGCGACCGGCGGCTGGCCGCCTACGTCGTCCCGTCGCTGGACGCCGAGGCGGGTCACGACGAGACCGAGCAGGTGGAGGAGTGGAAGGAGCTGCACGAGCTGCTCTACTCCGCCGCCGGTTCCGAGGGCTTCCAGGAGAACTTCGCGGGCTGGAACAGCACATACGACGGCCTGCCCATCCCGCTGGAGGGGATGAGGGAGTGGCGGGACGCCACGATCGGCCTCATCGAGGAGTCGCGGCCTCGCCGGGTGCTGGAGATCGGCGTCGGTAGCGGGCTCATCCTCTCCCGCGTCGCCCCGAACTGTGAGACCTACTGGGGTACGGACGTCTCCGAGGAGGCGGTACGGGCACTGCGCGCCCAGGTCGGCGCGGTGGCGGAGCTCGCCGACAGGGTGGAGCTGCGCGCCCAGCCCGCGCACGACGCCACCGGGCTGCCCGAGGGCTTCTTCGACACCGTCGTCATCAACTCCGTCGCCCAGTACTTCCCGAGCGTCGAATACCTGGCCGGCGTCCTGCGCGCGGCCGCGACGCTCCTGGCTCCCGGCGGCCGTGTCTTCGTCGGCGACGTGCGGAACCTGCGCCTGCTGCGCTGCCTGCGGGCGGCCGTCGAGACCCGGCGCGGCGACGGCCCGCAGGACAAGCAGACCCTGCTGGCGGCCGTCGAGCGCTCCATGGCGTGGGAGGGCGAGCTGCTGCTCGACCCCGACTTCTTCGCGACGCTGGAGGACTTCGACGCGGACATCCGCGTCAAGCGGGGCGCCCATCACAATGAGCTGACCCGCTACCGCTACGACGTGGTGCTGCGCAAGCGGACCGCCACTTCCGCGTCTGCCGTCTCCGCACCTGCCACTTCCGCGCCTGCCGCCTCCGCGCCCGGAGCCATCGTGCCGGGCGATGCCGTACCAGGAGCTTCCTTACCGGGAGCCTCCGTATCAGGAGCCTCCGTACCGGGCGACGCCGAAACGCCGGCCCTGGCCGGCGCGGAGGCGGAGGCGGAGGAGGTCCGCTGGGCCGGGCTCGGTGGCCTGGACGCCCTCGACGCGCGCCTGGCCGGCCGTCCCGACCGGCTCCGGGTCACCGGGGTGCCCAACGCCCGGCTCGCCGAGGACCTCGCCGACCTGGGCGCCCTTGAGGACAGCAGCCGTCCCGCCGCCCCGGCCGGCGCACCCGACCCCGAGACGCTGCACGCGCTCGGGGCCCGGCACGGCTACCGCGTGGCCGTCACCTGGAACGGCCACGCCGACGACGGCGGCCTCGACGTGCTCTTCGCCACCGGGGACACCCCGCTCGCCGCCCCCTACCGCCCGGACGGCGGCTTCCCGCACGCCAACCGGCCAGCGCCGTTCCGCGACATCACCACCCTCATGAAGTCCCTGCGCTCGTACACGGCCGGGTGGCTGCCCGAGTACATGGTCCCCTCCGCGTTCGTCCCCCTCGACAGGCTCCCGGTCACCCCGAGCGGAAAGCTCGACGGCGCCGCGCTCCCGGCCCCCGACTACGCCGCCCTCAGCTCCGGCCGCGCGCCGCGCGGCGCCCGCGAGGAGCTGCTGTGCGCGCTGTACGCCGAGGTGCTGGGCCTGGGGCAGGTCTCCGCCGACGACGACTTCTTCGCCCTCGGCGGAGACAGCATCATCGCCATCCAACTGCTCATCCGCGCCCGCAAGGCCGGCGTGCAGCTCACCTCCCGCGACGTCTTCCGGCACCGTACGGTCGCCGCGCTGGCCCGGGTCGCGCTGGACCGCGCGGACACCCCCGGCGGCGCCCCCGACGCCGCCGGCGACCTCGCGCTCGTCCGGCTGCCGGAGGCCGAACTCGCCGAGATCCAGGGCGAGCACCCCGTCACCGTCGAGGACGTGCTGCCGCTCAGCCCGCTCCAGGAGGGCTTCTTCTTCCACTCCCTGCTGGACGGCTCGGACGGCGACGCCTACGTCGTCCAGCAGGTCATCGAGCTGGCCGGTCCGGTCGGTGGCGAGAGCCTGCGCCGCGCCGCCCAGCGCCTCCTGGACCGGCACGCCCCGCTGCGCGCCTGCTTCCGCCAGCGCCCGGACGGCCGGCCCGTGCAGATCGTCGCCGACCGGCTGGACCTGCCCTGGCGTGAGGTGGACCTGTCCGCGCGGGACGCGGAGGAGCAGCGACCGCTCATCGACGCCGTCACGGCCGACGAGCGCGCCCGCCGCTTCGACCTGGCACGGCCGCCGCTGGTGCGATGCGCGCTGGTACGGCTCGGGCCCGACCGCAGCCTGCTGGTGCTGACGTTCCATCACATCGTGGCGGACGGCTGGTCGCTGCCGGTGCTGCACCACGAGCTGATGGCCTCCTACGGAACCACCCCGGCCGCGCTGCCCGAGCCGGCCCCCTACCGCGAGTACCTGCGCCGCCTGTCCGCGGCGGACCGCGACGCCGCCCGCGCGGCCTGGCGGAGCGCGCTCGGCGGGCTCGACGAGCCGACCCGCCTGGTCGACGTCCCGGCGGACGGCGCCCCGCTCCGGCCCGGGCAGGTCCGCATCGAGCTGCCCGAGCGCGTCACCGCCCAGCTCGCGGCCCGCGCGCGAGAGCACGGGGTGACCCTCGGCACGGTCGTGCAGAGCGCCTGGGGCCTGCTCCTCGGACGGCTGACCGGCCGCCAGGACGTGGTCTTCGGCACCACCGTCTCCGGCCGCGACGCCGAGGTCGACGGCATCGAGTCCATGGTCGGGCTGTTCATCAACACCCTGCCGACCCGCTTCCGGTGGCAGCCCGCCGACACCCTCGCCGAGCTGGTGGGCCGGCTCCAGGACGAGCAGGCCGCACTCCTGGACCACCAGCACCTCGGCCTCGCCGAACTCCAGCGCCTCACCGGGCTCGCGGGCGGCGGCGAACTCTTCGACACCCTCGTCGTCTTCGAGAACTACCCGGCCGGCACCGGCCTGGCCGACCCCTCCGGCGCGGTCCGGATCACCGGCCACGAGTTCCACGACGCCGTCCACTACCCCCTCGCCCTGATCGTCAAGCCGGGCCGCCGGCTTGACCTGCGCCTGAAGCACCACGCCCAGCGGCTGGACGGCGCGGCCGTGCAGCGGATCGCGGACCGGCTGGTCCGGATCCTCCAGGCCCTGGCCGCCGATCCCGGGCGGCGCGCCGCCCGCGTCGAGCTGCTGTCGGGCGAGGAACTGACGCGGGCGCAGCCGGCGGGGCAGGAGCGGGACGTCCCCGCGACCACCCTGGCCGCCGCCTTCGAGGCCCAGGCGGCCCGTACCCCGCGGGCCACGGCGGTCGTCCACGAGGACGAGAGCCTCACCTACGAGGAGCTGGACGCCCGCGCCGAGGCCCTGGCCCGCCGCCTGCGCGCCCGGGGCGCGGGTCCGGAGCGGATCGTCGCGGTCGTCGTGCCGCGCTCGGCGGAACTGATGGTCGCCCTGCTCGGCGTGCTGAAGTCCGGCGCGGCCTACCTGCCGGTCGACGTGGACTACCCGGCCGACCGCGTCGCCTACATGCTCACCGACTCCGGTGCGAGGACGGTCGTGACGACCGCCGCCACCGCCTCGCGGCTGCCCGGGGTCGACGGGCTCGTCCCGCTCGTCCTCGACGCCCCGGACCCCTCGGACACCCCGGACACCGGGGACGCCCAGGACCGCGTGGACTCTCCGGACTCTCCGGACTCTCCGGACTCCTCGGATGCTCCGAATCCCCCCGACGCCCCGGACCCCTCGAACCCCTCGGACACCGGCGACCGCCGGGGCGCCGGTCCCGCGCCGGCGGTCGCCGGTCCGGACGACCCGGCATACCTGATCTACACCTCCGGCTCCACCGGCCGGCCCAAGGGGGTCGTCGTCACCCACCGCGCCATCGTCAACCGGCTGGCGTGGATGCAGGGCGAGTACGGCCTGCGCGCCGACGACCGGGTCCTGCAGAAGACGCCCTCCAGCTTCGACGTGAGCGTCTGGGAGTTCTTCTGGGCGCTGTGCGAGGGCGCCGCCGTGGTGCTCGCCAGGCCCGACGGGCACCGCGACCCGGCCTACCTGGCCGAGCTCATCCGCCGCCGGCGCGTCACGACGATGCACTTCGTGCCGTCGATGCTCGAGGCCTTCCTGCGGGCCGAGGAGATCACCGCCGACCCGTCCTGGGCGGCCTCGCTGCGCCGCGTCTTCAGCAGCGGCGAGGCGTTGCCCGGCGCCGCCGCCACGCGCTGGCAGGCGCTCACCGCGGTGCCGCTGCACAACCTGTACGGGCCCACCGAGGCCGCCGTCGACGTCACCTACCACGCCTGCGACGGCTCGGCGGACACCACCGTGCCCATCGGCCGCCCGGTCTGGAACACCGGGCTGCGGGTGCTGGACTCCTGCCTGCGCCCCGTGCCGGCCGGTGTGCCCGGCGAGCTGTACCTGACCGGCGTGCAGCTCGCCCGGGGCTACCACGCCCGGCCCGGCCTGACCGCCGAGCGGTTCGTGGCCGACCCGTACGGCGAGCCCGGCGGCCGCATGTACCGCACCGGCGACCTGGTGCGCCGCCGGGCCGACGGCACGGTCGACTACCTCGGCCGCACCGACCGGCAGGTCAAGCTGCGCGGCAACCGCATCGAACCCGGCGAGATCGAGGCCGCCCTGACCGGCCTGCCCGCCGTCGCCCAGGCGGCGGTGACCGTCCACGGGTCGGCGCTCGTCGCCTACGTCGTCCCCGCCGGCGGCGAGCCGGCCCCCCTCGACACCGCCGCGCTGCAGGCCGCCCTCACCGGGGCGCTGCCCGCGCCCATGGTGCCGGGGGTGTACGTGGCGCTCGACGCCCTGCCGTTGACCCCCAGCGGCAAGCTCGACCGCAACGCCCTCCCCGCTCCCCAGCCGGTACGGGCCGGGGCTCGCGCGCCGCGCGACGAGCACGAGCGCGCCCTCACCGAGATCTTCGCCGCCGTGCTGAGGCTCGACGGGGTCGGGGTCGACGACGACTTCTTCATGCTCGGCGGCGACAGCATCACCTCGATCGGCGTCTCCAGCCGCGCGCGCCGGGCGGGGCTGGACCTGAGCCCCCGCGACGTCTTCGAGCACCGGACCCCCGCCGAGCTGGCGGCCGCCGCCACGGCGGCCGCCGTCGCCGAACCCCGCGACCTGACCTCCACCTTCGCGCTGACCGACGAGGAGACCGAGCGCGTCCGCCGCCTCGGCGCCGGCTCGGTGGAGGACATCTGGCCGCTGGCGCCCCTCCAGGAAGGGCTGTTCTTCCACTCCACCTACGACGACAGCGCCCTGGACGTCTACACCGTCCACGAGTCCTTCGACTTCGCCGCCCGCGTCGACGCCGCGCGCCTGCGCGCCGCCACCGGGGCGCTGCTGGCCCGCAACCCCAGCCTGCGCGCCGGGTTCACCAGCGACGGCCTGCGCCGGCCGGTGCAGTTCATCGTCGCCGACCCCGAGATACCGCTCGAAGAGGTCGACCTGTCCGGGCTGCCCGCCGCCGAGCAGGACGCGCGGCTGCGCGAGCTGATGGACGCCGAGCGGACCCGCAGGTTCGACCTGGCCCGGCCGCTGCTCTTCCGGATGCTGCTGATCCGCCTCGGCGAGGACCGCGGCGACCGGCTCGTCATCGGCCGGCACCTGCTGCTGTGGGACGGCTGGTCCGCCTGGCTCTTCCTCGACCAGCTCTTCGCGCTCTACGAGACGGGCGGTGACGGACGCGAACTGCCACGGCCCGGCTCGTACCGCGACTACCTGACCTGGCTGGAGGCCCAGGACACCGGGGTCGCCACCCGCGCCTGGCGCGCCGCCCTCGGCGGCCTGGACGAGCCCACCCTGCTCGGCTCCGCCGACCGGGGCCTGGAGCCGGTCATCCCGGAGAGCCTGGAGGCCGTCCTCCCCGCCGGGCTGGGGGAGCGGCTGCGCGAGACCGCCCGCGGGCACGGCCTGACCCTCAACACGGTGCTCAACACCGCCTGGGGCCTGGTGCTGGCCAGCGCCACCGGCCGCACCGACGTCGTCTTCGGCACGACGGTCGCGGGCCGGCCGAGCGAGGTGCCCGACGTCGAGAACGTCATCGGCATGTTCCTCAACACCGTCCCCGCCCGGATCGCCTTCGCCCCGGCCGAGACGGTGCTGGACCTGCTGCGGCGGGTCCAGGGCGAGCGCCTGGCCCTGATGCCGTACGAGTATCTGGGCCTGGGCGTCCTGCAGGCCGAGACCGGCCACCGGCAGCTGTTCGACACCCTCTTCGTGCTGCGCAACAGCGACACCGAGGAGCGGCTCGCCGAGCTCGCCGACCGGCACGGCGCCACCGCTGTGGCCAACGTCGACGCCACCCACTATCCGGTCAACCTCATCGTGACGCCGGGGGAGCGGATCCGGGTCACCCTCGCTCACCGGCCCGACGTCATCGCCCGCCCGCGTGCCCAGGCCCTGCTGGACCGCTTCACCCTGCTGCTGGAGCGGCTGACGCGGGACCTGGACGCGCCCGCCGGCAGCCTCGACCCGCTGCTGCCGGCCGAGCACGCCAGGCTGGAACGGGAACGGGCCGCGAGCCACGTGCCCGCCCCCCGGGAGACCATCGCCGACCTGCTCGCCGCCCAGGCCGCGCGCACCCCCGAGACGACCGCGCTCGTCTTCGGCGGGCAGAGCCTCACTTACGCCGGCCTGGACGCCCGCATCAACCGCCTGGCGCGGCTGCTGCTCGCGCGGGGCGCGGCGCCGGAGAAGGTCGTGGCACTGGGCCTGCCGCGCTCCATCGACATGGTCGTCGCGCTCTTCGCCGTACTGCGCACGGGCGCCGCCTACCTGCCGCTGGAGCTGGACCACCCGGACGACCGGCTGACGATGACGCTCGCCGACGCCCGCCCGGCGTTGCTGCTGTCCACCGCCGCCGTCTCCGCGCGGCTGGAGGACGGCGTCCCGGACCTCCCGCGCGTCCTGCTCGACGACCCGGCCGTGGCCGCGGAACTGGCCGGGCTCGACGGCACCCCGGTCACCGAGGCCGACCGCCCGCGCTTCAGCCTGGAACACCCGGCCTACGTCATCTACACCTCCGGATCCACCGGGCGCCCCAAGGGCGTCGTCACGCCGTACCGCGGCCTGACCAACATGCAGCTCAACCACCAGAGGGAGATCTTCGCCCCGGCCATCGCCTCCGCCGGCGACCGCCGGCTGCGCATCGCGCACACCGTCTCCTTCGCCTTCGACATGTCGTGGGAGGAACTGCTCTGGCTGGTCGAGGGACACGAGGTGCACATCTGCGACGAGGAGCTGCGGCGCGACGCCGAAGCCCTGGTCGCCTACTGCGAGACCCACCGCGTCGACGTCGTCAACGTGACCCCCACCTACGCCCACCTGCTGATCGAGGAAGGACTGCTCGACGGCCACCGCCCGCCGCTGGTGCTGCTCGGCGGCGAGGCGGTGTCGGAGACGGTCTGGAACCGGCTCCGCGACACCGAGGACACCTACGGCTACAACCTCTACGGCCCCACCGAGTACACCATCAACACCCTCGGCGGCGGCACCGGCGACAGTCCCACCCCCACCGTCGGCCGCCCCATCCGCGGCACCCGCGCGCACATCCTGGACGCCTGGCTGCGCCCCGTCCCCGACGACGTCCCCGGCGAGCTGTACATCGCCGGCATCGGCCTGGCCCGCGGCTACCTCGACCGGCCGGGCCTGAGCGCCGAGCGGTTCGTCGCCGACCCGTACGGCGAGCCCGGCGAGCGCATGTACCGCACCGGCGACCTGGTGCGCCGCCGCGCCGACGGCAACCTGGACTTCCTGGGCCGCACCGACGACCAGGTCAAGATCCGCGGCTACCGGGTGGAGCTGGGCGAGATCGAGACCGCGCTCGCCCAGCACCCCCAGGTCGCCCAGGCCGCCGTCATCGCCCGTGACGACCCGTCCGCCCCCGGCACCCAGCGCCTCATCGGCTATCTCGTGCCCGCCGCGCTCACCGGCGAGGAGCGGGAATCGGCCGAGCGGGAGCGGATCGGCGAGTGGCAGGAGATCTACTCCGACGAGTACGAGCAGATCGGCACCGCCGTCTTCACCGAGGACTTCGCCGGGTGGGACAGCAGCTACGACGGGCTGCCCATTCCGGTCGAGCAGATGCGCGAGTGGCGCGAGCAGACCGTCGCCCGCATCCGGGAGCTGCGCCCGCGCCGGATCCTGGAGGTCGGCGTCGGCTCCGGGCTGCTGCTGTCGCGCCTGGCCCCCGACGCGGAGGCGTACTGGGCGACGGACTTCGCGGCCCCGGTGATCCGCAAGATCGGCGAGGACCTGCGCCGCGACCCCGAGCTGGCGGCCAGGGTCGAGCTGCGCTGCCGGCCCGCCCACGTGACCGAAGGGCTGCCCGTCGGCTACTTCGACACGATCGTCGTCAACTCCGTCATCCAGTACTTCCCGAGCGTCGGGCACCTGACGGCGGTCATCCGGAGCCTCATGCGGCTGCTGGCGCCGGGCGGCGCGCTGTTCGTCGGCGACGTGCGGAACCCGCGGCGGGCCCGCGCCTTCCACACCGGCATCCAGCTCACCCGCGCGGGGGAGGGCGCCGGCCCCGAGGACGTCCGCCGGGCCGTCGATCGCGGCCTCGCGCTGGAGAAGGAACTCCTCGTCGACCCCGACTACTTCACCACCCTGGGCTTCGGCGCCGACCTGCGCACCAAGCGCGGGCATCACCACAACGAGCTGTCGCGCCACCGCTACGACGTCGTCCTCTACGACGGGGAGGCCGACGTCCGGCTCGGCGACGAGCCGGTGCTGGAATGGGACGGCGGGCTCGCCCGCCACCTGCGCGAGCAGCGGCCGCGGCGGTTGCGGGTGACCGGCGTCCCCGACGCCCGCGCCGCCAGCGAGCCCGGCGCGGCGGTGACCGGGGGAGTGGAGCCCGAGGCGCTGCACGCGCTCGCGGCCGAGGAGGGCTACCGGCTGCTCACCACGTGGTCGAGCGAGCCGGGCGGCTACGACGCCGTCTTCGTGCGGGGCGAGTTCCGGACCACCTCGGGCCTCTACCAGCCGGGCGGCGGCGAGGCCCCCTACGCCAACACCCCGACGGCGGCGCGCGACACGAGCGGCCTCGTGCGGCTCCTGCGGGAGGACCTCCGGCGGCGCCTGCCCGCCTACATGGTGCCGGCCGCCTTCGTCACCCTCGACCGGCTGCCCATGAACGACAACGGCAAGCTCGACGCACGGGCGCTGCCCGACGTCGAACCGGCGGCGGGGCCGACCGGCGGCCGCGGGCCGCGGACCCCCCGGGAAGAGGTGCTCTGCCGGCTCTTCGCCGAGGTCCTGGGGCTGCCGCAGGCCGGCGCCGAGGACAGCTTCTTCGACCTCGGCGGCCACTCGCTGCTCGCCACCCGGCTCATCAGCCGGGCCCGTACGGAACTGGGCGCCGAACTCGCCATCCGCGACCTGTTCGAAGCCCCCACACCCGCCCTGCTGGCCGGCCGGGCGGACACCGGCCGGCCGGCCCGGCCGGCCGTCGAGCCGGCGGCGCAGCGCCCCGAGCGCGTCCCGCTCTCCCCGGCGCAGCGGCGGCTGTGGCTGGCCGAACGGCTCAGCGGCGGTGACGCCTACCACTTCCCGCTCGTCTTCCGGCTGCGTGGCGCGCTGGACACCGGCGCGCTCCACCAGGCGCTGCGTGACGTGGCGGGCCGCCACGAGGCGCTGCGCACCGTCTTCGCCGAGCACGAGGGCGAGCCGTACCAGTCGATCGTGCCCGCCGCCGAGGCCGAGCCGCGCCTCACCGTCGAGGACTGCCCGCAGGAGGAGCTGGAGGCCCGGATCGGCGCCGCGGTCGGCCGCCCGTTCGACCTGGGCGCCGAGATCCCGATCCGGGCCGAGGTGCTGCGGGTCGCCCCGGACGACCACGTGGTGGCGGTCGTGCTGCACCACATCACCACCGACGAGTGGTCCGACCGGCCGTTCCTCACCGACCTGGGCACCGCCTACCGGGCCCGCGCCGAGGGCCGGGCGCCGCGGTGGACGCCGCTGCCGGTGCAGTACGCCGACTACACCCTCTGGCAGCGGCGGCTCCTCGGCGAGCCGGCCGGCCACGACGGCGAGGGGACGCGCCAGCTCGCCTTCTGGACCGGGACGCTGAACGGCCTGCCGGAGGAGATCCCGCTCCCACTCGACCGGCCCCGTCCCGCCGAGCCGACCGGCCGCGGCGGCACGGTGCGCGCGGAACTGCCCGCCGACACCTCCCGCGCCCTGCGCGCCCTGTGCGCCGAGACCGGCACCAGCATGTTCATGCTCCTGCAGGCCGCGGTCGCCGCCCTGCTGCACCGGATGGGAGCGGGCACCGACATCCCCCTGGGGGCGCCGATCGCCGGCCGCACCGACAGCGCCCTGGACGACCTGGTCGGCTTCTTCGTCAACACCCTGGTGCTCCGCGCCGACCTGTCCGGCGACCCGACGTTCACCGAGCTGCTGGCCCGGGTCAGGAGCGCCGACCTGGCCGCCTTCGAGCACCAGGACCTGCCCTTCGAGCGGGTGGTGGAAGCGCTCAACCCGCCGCGCGTGCCGGGCCGCAACCCGCTGTTCCAGGTCATGCTGGGCTACCACTACCGCCCCGACGGCGACCCGCAGGTGCTCGGCCTGCCCACCGAATGGTGGCCGGCCCGGATCCAGACCGCGAAGTTCGACCTGGACTTCACCTTCGTCGACCACGCCGGCGAGGAGCGCGTCACCCTCCTGCTGGAGTACGCCGCCGACCTCGCCGACCCGGGGACCGCCCGCTCGCTGGCCGGGCGCGCCGTCGACCTGCTGGGCCGGCTGGCCGCGGACCCGGACCGGCCGATCAGCCAGGTGCCCGTCCTGACCGAGGAGGAGCGCCGGGCTTCCCTGGGCGCCTGGAACGCCACCGCGCGGCCGGTGGAACGGCGCACGGTCCCCGAGCTGTTCGCCGAGGCCGTCCGGGACCGGGGCGACCAGGTCGCGCTCGTCGCCGACGGCCGCCCGTTCACCTTCGGCGAGCTGTCGGCCAGGGTCGACGGCATCGCCCGGCTGCTGCTGCGGCGCGGGGTGACCGCCGAGAGCGTGGTCGGCCTGGCCCTTCCCCGGGCCGAGATGGTGCCGGCGATCCTCGGGGTGCTCGCCGCGGGCGCCGCCTACCTCCCGCTCGACCCCGGCTATCCGGCCGAACGGCTGGAGTACATGCTCGACGACGCGGCGCCGGTCTGCGTGCTCACCACCGCGGCCCTGGCCCCCGCGCTTCCCGCGGGGCGGGCCGGGACGCTGCTGCTCGACGACCCGGGGACCGGGCCGTCCGGGGGACCGCCGTCCGACGACGCGGCAGCCGGGCGGGCGCCGAGGCCACCGCTCGACGGCCCGGCGCCGGAGGACCTCCCCGCCGCCCCGCCGCCGTCGGCCGCCGCGTACGTCATCTACACCTCCGGCTCCACCGGCAGGCCCAAGGGAGTGGTCGGCACCCACCGCGGCCTGAGCAACCTGTTCGGCTCGCACCGCGAGGACCTCATCGAACCGGCCGTCCGGGCCGCCGGCAGGCAGACGCTGCGCGCGGTGCACGCCGCGTCCTTCAGCTTCGACGGCTCCTGGGAGCCGATGCTCTGGCTGCTCGCCGGGCACGAGCTGCACGTCGTCGGCGAGACCACCATGACCGACCCGGCCGCCCTGCTGGACCATCTGGCCGCCGAGCGCATCGACTTCGTCGACCTCACCCCCACCTACCTGCAGGAACTGGTCCACCTCGGCTTCCTCGACCCCGGCCGTCACCGCCCGGGGGTCATCGCGGTGGGCGGCGAGGCCACCCCCGCCCCGCTCTGGGACCGGCTGTGCGCGCTGCCCGGAACGGTGGTCCACGACCTGTACGGCCCCACCGAGTGCGCCGTCGACGCCTACGGATGGCACGGTGGCGGCGGCCCGGACGGGCCCCGGCCCTGGGCGGCGCCGGTGGCCAACACCCGCGCCCACGTGCTGGACGCCGCGCTGCGACCGGTCCCCGCCGGGGTGCCCGGCGAGCTCTACCTGGCAGGGGAGGGCCTGGCCCGCGGCTATCTGGGCCGCGCCGGGCTGAGCGCCGAACGCTTCGTGGCCGACCCGTTCGGGGCGCCCGGCAGCCGCATGTACCGGACCGGCGACCTGGTGCGCCGCCGCGCCGACGGCACCCTCGCCTTCCTCGGCCGGGCCGACGACCAGGTGAAGCTGCGGGGTTTCCGCATCGAGCTCGGCGAGATCGAGGCGGTGCTGCGCGCCCACCCCGGCGTGTCGCAGGCCGCCGTGGCGGTCCGCGAGGACACCCCCGGCGCGCGGCTGCTGGTGGCCTACACGGTCCCCTCCTCCGGCCGGGGCGCCGACCCCGCCGAGCTGCGCGCGCACGTCGCCGCCGCGCTGCCCGAGCACATGGTCCCGGCGGCCTTCGTGGAGCTCGCCGCCCTGCCGCGGTCGGTCAGCGGCAAGCTCGACCGCCGCGCGCTGCCCGCCCCGGATCCGGCGGCCGCCACGCCGGGGCGGCGCCCCCGCGACGCCCGCGAGGAGATCCTGTGCGAGCTGTTCGCCGCCGTGCTGGGCAGGGAGCGGGTGGGCGTCGACGACGACTTCTTCGCCCTCGGCGGCCACTCCCTGCTGGCGATGCGGCTGGCCGGCCGCGTCCGCACGGCGCTGGGCGCCGAGGTCACCCTCCGCGCGGTCTTCGAGGCGCCCACCGCCGCCCGGCTCGCCGAGCGGCTGCGGGAGAGCAGGGACGGCGCGCCCGCCCCCGCCCCGGCCCCCGCTGTCCGGCCGGAGTTCCCGCCGCTGTCCTCCGCCCAGCAGCGGCTGTGGGTCCTGTACCGGCTGGAGGGCCCGAGCGCCACCTACAACATCCCGACGGCCTGGCGGCTGTCGGGCCCGCTGGACCTCGACGCCCTGGCCGCCGCCGTACAGGACCTGGCGGTCCGGCACGAGAGCCTGCGCACGGTCTTCCCCGAGCGGGACGGGCGCCCCCACCAGCTCGTCCTCGACCCGGACCGGGTCCGCGTCCCCACCCGCACCGAACAGGTCACCGAGGACGAGCTCCCCGGACGGCTGGCCGAGGCGGCCGGGCACGGCTTCGAACTCGACCGCGAACCGCCGCTGCTGGCCCGGGTGTTCCAGGTGGCGCCGGAGGAGCACGTGCTGCTGCTGGTGGTCCACCACATCGCCGGCGACGAGTGGTCGGACCGGCCCATGCTGCGCGACCTCACCACCGCCTACCGGGCCCGCCGCGAGGGCCGGGCGCCGCGGTGGGAGCCGCTGCCGCTGCAGTACGCCGACTACGCCCTCTGGCACCGCGACATGCTCGGGGACGGCGACGACCCGGACAGCCCGCAGGCACGCGGGCTCGCCTTCTGGCAGCGGACCCTGGCGGGACTGCCCGAGGAGCTGGCGCTCCCGGCGGACCGGCCCCGCCCCCAGGAGAGCAGCCACCGCGGCGGGGCGGTCGGCCTGTCGCTCACCCCCGAACTGGAGCGCGGCCTGCGCCGGCTCGCCCGGACCCACGGCGTCAGCATGTTCATGGTGGCCCAGGCGGCCGTGGCCGCGCTGCTGCACCGGATGGGAGCGGGGGAGGACATCCCCCTGGGCGCGCCGATCTCCGGACGCACCGACGAGCGGCTGGAGGACCTGGTCGGGTTCTTCGTCAACTCCCTGGTGCTGCGCACCGACCTGTCCGGCGCGCCGACCTTCGGCGAGCTGCTGGAACGGGTGCGCGAGACGGACCTGGCCGCCTACGAGCACCAGGACCTGCCGTTCGAGCGGCTGGTGGAGGCGCTCAACCCGGCCCGCTCGCTGGCCAGGCACCCGCTGTTCCAGGTGATGGTCGTCTACCTGACCGACCAGGGCGGCGCCCCCGACCTGCCGGGACTGACCGCGCGGCCCGAGCCGCTCGGTCAGGAGACCGCCAAGTTCGACCTGAGCTTCGACTTCGTCGAACAGGGCGACGGCAACGGCATCCAGGGCTGGATCGAGTACAGCGCCGACCTGTTCGACCACGGCACGGTCGAGCGGCTCGCCCGGCGGCTGGTACGGCTGCTGGAGCAGGTGACCGCCGACCCCGGCCGCCCGGTCCGGCTGCTGGAGGTGCTGGAGGAGCGGGAGCACCGCCTGGTCGTCGGGGAGTGGAACGACACCGCGCGAGCGGTGGAGCCGGCCACCCTGCCGGAGCTGTTCCGCGCCCAGGCGGAGCGGACGCCGGAGGCGCTCGCCCTGGTCTCCGGCGACGAACGGCTGACGTACGCGGAGCTGGACGCCCGGGTCGAGCGCGCGGCGCGGACGCTGGCCGGCATGGGGGCCGGCCCCGAGCGCACGGTGGCGGTGGCGCTGCCGCGTTCGGTGGAGCTGGTGGTCGCCCTGCTGGCGGTGCACCGGGCGGGCGCGGCCTACCTGCCGCTGGACGCCGACCTGCCGCGCGAGCGCGTCGCGTTCATGCTGAGGGAGGCCGGTCCGGTCTGCGTGCTGCGCGACGGGCTGCCCGACGGCCCGCCGGGAGAGCTGCCCCGCTCCTACGATCCGCGGCACCCGGCGTACGTGATCTACACCTCCGGCTCCACCGGCCGGCCGAAGGGCGTGGTGGTGCCGCACGAGGGCATCGTCAACCGCCTGCTGTGGATGCAGGACGCCTACGGCCTGACCGCCGCCGACCGGGTGCTGCAGAAGACGCCCGCCGGCTTCGACGTGTCGGTGTGGGAGTTCTTCTGGCCGCTGATCACCGGTGCGACGCTGGTGGTGGCCAGGCCGGACGGGCACAGGGATCCCGCGTACCTGGCCGGTCTGATCCGGCGGGAGCGGGTCACCACGGCGCACTTCGTGCCGTCGATGCTGCGGGCGTTCCTGGACGAGCCGGACGCCGCGCGCTGCTCGGGGCTGCTCCGCGTGATGTGCAGCGGCGAGGCGCTGCCCGCCGCCCTCGCGTCCCGATTCCACTCCCTGCTCCCCGCCGAACTGCACAACCTGTACGGGCCGACGGAGGCGTCCGTCGACGTGACCGCCGCCCCGGTCCCGCCCGGGGCGGCGGACGTCCCGATCGGCCGGCCGGTGTGGAACACCCGGGTGTACGTGCTGGACGACGCGCTGCGCCCGGTGCCGCCGGGCGTCGCCGGGGAGCTGTACCTGGCGGGCGTCCAGCTCGCCCGGGGTTACCTGGGCCGTGCCGGGCTGACCGGTGAACGGTTCGTCGCCGACCCGTACGGCGCGCCTGGCACGCGCATGTACCGCACGGGTGACCTGGCGCGGTGGAACCGGGACGGGGCGCTGGAGTTCCTCGGCCGGGCCGACGACCAGGTCAAGGTCCGGGGCTTCCGGATCGAACTGGGGGAGATCGAGGCGGTGCTGTCCCGCCACGACGCGGTGGCGCACGCCACGGTGGCCGTCCGCGAGCAGCGGCTGATCGCGTACGTCGTCCCCGCTCCCGGCCGGGCGGCCCCCGGCGCGGCGGCCCTGCGTGACCACGCCGGCGCCGCGCTGCCCGGCTACATGGTCCCGGCGGCCTTCGTCGCCCTGGACGCCCTCCCGCTCACCCCCAACGGCAAGCTCGACCGCAAGGCCCTGCCGGCGGCCGACTTCGCCGCCGAGGTGACCGGCACCCTCCCGCGCACCCCGCGCGAGGAACTGCTGTGCGAGCTGTTCGCCGCCGTCCTGGGCCTCGGACGTGTCGGAGCCGAGGACGACTTCTTCACCCTCGGCGGTGACAGCATCGTCGCCATGCAGCTCGTCGGCCGGGCCCGGGCGGCCGGCCTGGTGATCAGTCCCCGGGACGTCTTCCGGCACAAGACGGTCGCCGCGCTGGCCGCCGTCGCCGGCGTGCCGGACGCCGCGGACGGCGCGGCCCCGTCCGCCGCGCTCCTCACGCTCACCGAGGACGAGCGCGCCGAGCTGCCCGCCGCGGGCGCCGCGGAGATCCTGCCGCTGACACCGCTCCAGGCCGGCCTGCTGTTCCACGCCTCGTTCGACTCCGGCGACGGCGGACCGGACGTCTACACGGTCCAGGTGTCCTACGACATCGACGGCCCGCTGGACGCCGCCCGGCTGCGCGAGGCCGGGCAGGCCCTGCTCGACCGGCACGACAACCTCCGCGCCGGCTTCCGCTACCTGTCCTCCGGCCGCCCGGTAGCCGTCGTGCCGCGTACGGTCACGCTGCCCTGGCGCCAGGCGGACCTCTCGGAGCTGGACGAGGCGGCCCGGGAAGCCCGGTGGACCCACTACCTCGCCCAGGAGCGGCGGCGCTTCACCCCGGCCGAGCCGCCGCTGCTGCGGCTGATGCTGGTCCGCCTGGGCCCCGGCCGCCACCGCCTGGCGCTGTCGCACCAGCACCTGCTGCTGGACGGCTGGTCGCTGCCTCGGCTGGTGGGCGAGCTGTCGGAGCTGTACGCCCGCGGGACGGACCTCCCCGGCCCGCCCGCCCCGTACCGGGACCACCTCGCCTGGCTCGCCCGGCAGGACGCCGCCGCCTCCGCCGTCGCCTGGGCCGAGGCCCTGGACGGCCTGGACGGGCCCACCCACCTGGCGCCCGCCGACCCGAACCGGGCCCCGGTCGTGCCCGAGACGCACACCACGCACCTGACCCCGGAGCTGACCGAGGCCCTGACGGCTCTCGCCCGCTCCCGCGGCCTGACCGTCAACACCCTGGTCCAGGGCGCCTGGAGCATCCTGCTGTCCCGGCTCACCGGCCGCGACGACGTGGTCTTCGGCGCGACCGTCTCCGGACGGCCCCCGGAGCTGGACGGCGTCGAGTCGATGATCGGCCTGTTCATCAACACGGTCCCGGTCCGCGTCCGCGTCCGCGACGGCGAGCCCCTGGAGGCCTTCCTCGGCCGCCTCCAGGACGAGCAGTCCCGCCTCATCGCCCACCAGCACTCCGGCCTGGCCGACATCCAGCGGCGGGCCGGGCTGGGCGAGCTCTTCGACACCCTCGTCGTGTTCGAGTCCTACCCCGACGTCACCGGTCCCGCCCCCGGGGCCGGCGAGGGCCCGCGCATCGCCGTACGCGACCACCAGGACTCGACCCACTACCCGTTCACCTGGGCGGTCGAGCCCGCCGACCGCCTCGTCCTGACCGCCGAGTACCGGCCCGACCTGTTCGACCGTGCGACGGCCGAGCGGATGACCGCCTCGATGGTGCGCCTCTTCGAGGCGATGGCGGCCGACGCCGGGCAGCCCGTCGGCGGAGTCGACATCCTCGGCCCCGCCGAACTCCACACGATCCTGCGGACGTGGAACGGCACCGCCCTTCCCGCCGCCCCTGGCACGCCCGCCACCGTCCCGGCGCTCTTCGAGGCCCAGGCCGCCGCCACCCCGGACGCCGTCGCCCTCGTCTCGGGCCCGGTCACCTGGACCTTCGCCGAGCTCAACGAGCGCGCCAACCGGCTGGCCCGGCTGCTCGCCGAGCACGGCGCGGGACCGGAGCGGATCGTCGCCCTGTCGCTGCCGCGCTCGGCGGACTTCATGCTCGCCGTCCTCGCCGTGCTGAAGTCGGGCGCGGCCTACCTGCCCATCGACGCGGACCTGCCCGCCGAGCGGGTGCTCGACATGCTCGACGACGCCCGGCCCCGGCTCATCCTGGCCGGCGCGGAGCAGGCCGCCGCCCTGCCGGCCGGCGGCGTGCCGCTGCTCCGGCTCGACACCCCGGAGACCGCCGGACGGCTCGCCGCGCAGCCCGGCGGCGACCTCACCACCGCCCCGGACCCCCGGCACCCGGCCTACGTCATCTACACCTCCGGCTCCACCGGCCGGCCCAAGGGCGTGGTGGTCTGCCACCGCAGCGTCGTCAACCTCTTCCACAGCCACCGCCGCACGCTCCACGACCCGGCCAAGCGCGCCACCGGCCGCCGCCACCTGCGCGTCGGCCACGCGTGGTCGTTCTCCTTCGACGCCTCGTGGCAGCCGCAGCTGTGGCTGCTGGACGGGCACGCGCTGCACATCGTGGACGACGAGACGCGCCGCGACCCCGAGCTGCTGGCCGCGCTCATCCGCGGGCAGGAGCTGGACTTCATCGAGGTCACGCCCTCCTTCTTCGCACAGATGGCCGACGCCGGCCTGATCGAGGACGGGGAGTGCCCGCTCGCCGTGGTCGGCGTCGGCGGTGAGGCGGTGCCGGACTCGCTCTGGAGCGACCTGGCCGGCCTGCGCTCCACCGAGGCGTTCAACCTCTACGGCCCCACCGAGGCCACCGTGGACGCCCTGGTCGCCCGGGTCGGGGACAGCGGCTCCCCGCTGGTCGGCCGCCCGGTCGGCAACACCCGCGCCTACGTGCTCGACGCCGCCCTGCGGCCCGTCCCGCCGGGTGTCACCGGCGAGCTGTACCTCGCCGGGGCGGGCCTGGCCCGCGGCTACCTCGGCCGGCCGGGCCTGACCGCCGAGCGGTTCGTCGCCGACCCCTACGGGCACCTGTCCGGCGAGGCCGGCGCGCGCATGTACCGCACCGGTGACCTGGCCCGCTGGGACGCCGACGGTCGGCTGGAGTACGGCGGGCGCGCCGACGACCAGGTCAAGATCCGCGGATTCCGGGTCGAGCCGGCCGAGATCGAAGCCGTGCTGGACCGGCACGAATCCGTCGCCCAGGTCGTGGTCGTCGCCCGCGAGGACCGTCCCCGGGTCAGGCAGCTGGTGGCCTACGTGGTCCCGGCCGAGAGCGCCGGGCCTCCGGATCCGGCCGCCCTGCGCGCCCTCGCCGCGAGCGCCCTGCCCGACTACATGGTCCCGGCGGCGGTGGTGATCCTGGACGCGCTGCCGCTGCTGTCCAACGGCAAGCTCGACCGCCGGGCGCTGCCGGCGCCGGACTTCACGGCCGTCGGCGGCCGTGAGCCCACCGGCGACGTCGAGCGCGCCCTCCACGCGGTCTTCGCCGAGGTGCTCGACCTTCCCGGCCTCGGCGTCGACGACGACTTCTTCGCCCTCGGCGGTGACAGCATCGTCGCGATGCGGCTGGTGAGCCGGATCCGCGCGGCGGGCCTGAGGATCACCCCGCGTCAGGTCTTCCAGCACCGCACGGTCGCGGCCCTGGCCGCCGTCGCCGCCGCGTCGGGCCCGGACGCCGGGGCGCGCGCATCCGGCGACGGCACGGGCACGGTCCCGCTGACCCCGATCATGCACGCCCTGCGCGAGCGCGGCGGCCCGATCGAGGGCTACCACCAGGCGGCGCTGCTGCAGACCCCCGCGGCCCTGGACGAGCCCGGCCTCAGGTCGGTGCTCCAGGCCGTGGTGGACCGGCACGACATGCTGCGGGCCCGCCTGGAACGGCCGCATGACGGCACCGGTCCCGCCGGGGACGGCGAGGGGCGGCCGTCGCGAGGTGGGGCGCAGGCCGTACGGCCACCCGGTGGAGAGACCGGTCCCGGCGGGCGGTGGTCGCTGCGGGTGCCCGCCCCGGGCACGGTGGACGTGGGGTCCTGGCTCGTCCGGGTCGACACGGCCGCGACCGGCGAGGCGGCGCTCCGCGCGGCCGTCGCCGAGCACGCCCGCGCGGCCCGGTCCCGCCTCGACCCGGACACCGGCGCCATGGTGCAGGCGGTCTGGTTCGACGCGGGCCGGGAGCGGCCCGGACGGCTGCTGCTGCTGATCCACCACCTGGCGGTGGACGGCGTGTCCTGGCGCATCCTGCTGCCCGACCTCGCCGCCGCCTGGCAGGACGTCGCGGCGGGCCGGCCCGTGACGCCGGTGCCGGCGGGCCTGTCGTTCCGCGACTGGTCGCACCTGCTCGGCGAGCGGGCCGGGGACCCGGCCCGCGAGGACGAGCTGCCGCTGTGGACCTCGATCCTGGAGGGCGGCGACCCGCTCCCCGTGGCGCGCCCCCTCGATCCGGAACGGGATGTGGCCGCCACCTCGCGGCAGCTGTCCCTCACCCTGCCCGCCGACCGTACGGCGCCGCTGCTGGGCCCGGTGCCCGCCGCCTTCGGGGCGACCGTCAACGACGTGCTGCTGACCGCCCTGGCGCTGGCCGTCGCCGACTGGCGCCGCCGCCGGACGGACGGGCGGAGCCGCGGCACCTCGGTGCTGGCGGACCTGGAGGGCCACGGCCGGCAGGAGGAGTTGGCCGCCGACGCGGACCTGTCGCGCACGGTCGGCTGGTTCACCAGCGTCGTCCCGGTCCGCCTGGACCCGGGTGAGGTGGACCTGGCCGGCGCGCTCGCCGGCGGAGCCGCGCTCGACGAGGCGCTGGCCCGGATCAGGCGGCACCTGGCCGCCCTGCCGTCGGCAGGCATCGGCCACGGCCTGCTGCGGCACCTGAATCCGGTGACCGGGCCGGAACTGGCCCGCCGTCCGGAGCCGCAGCTCCAGTTCAACTACCTGGGCCGTTTCGGCGTCCCCGAGGCGACCGACTGGTCGTGGGCGGCCGAGGGCGAGGCGGCGGAGCTGGGCGACGATCCGCGGATGCCGCTGTCCCACGCCCTGGTCGTCAACTCCCTGACCGAGGACCGGCCCGGAGGGCCGGAACTCGTCGCCTCCTGGTCCTTCGCCTCGGGGCTGCTGACCGAGGAGGCGGTCCGGGACCTCGCCGAGACCTGGTTCCGGGTGTTGGAAGCCCTGGTGGTCCGCGCCCGAGCGCTGGCCGCCGCCCCCCTACACACAGCAGAGGAGAATCCGGCATGAGCAACCCGTTCGACGACCCCGAGGGCGTCTACACCGTCCTGGTCAACGATGAGGGACAGCACAGTCTGTGGCCCGAGTTCGCGGAGGTCCCGGAGGGGTGGACCGTCGCCCACGGTCCGGGCACCCGCCAGGAGTGCCTGGAGCACATCGAGGCCAACTGGACCGACATGCGCCCGAAGAGCCTCATCGAGTCGTAGCCGCGCACACGGAGGGGGCCGGGCCGCGAGACGTCTCGCGGCCCGGCCCCCTCCGTGTGCGGCGCGTCCGGTCAGGACTCCGGCTGCTTCACCTCCGTGGCGGTGTCGCCGTCGACGGCCGCCGTGAGCTGCGGGACGAGCCGGTCCAGGACGTACGGCAGGCTCAGCACGGTGACGAACGAGAAGGCCTTGCCGTAGTCGCTGCTCTCACCGATGAAGACCTCGCGACCCTGCGTGGCCACCTTCAGATCCTTGTAGACGCCGTCCTTGTGCAGCGTGGCCGGGTCCTTGGCGGTGTCGGGCACGGTCCACACGATCGCGTCCCCGTCGAGCAGGTCGCTGCGCTCCTTGCTGATGCTGGCGCCGAACTGGTCGCCGATGACCTTGTCGAGGTCGGCCGGCAGCGTGAAGCCGAGCGAGGTGAGGGTGCGCGAGCGCGAGTCCTGGCTGCCGTAGACGAAGAACCCCTCGTACGGCGTGGCCACCACGACGCCGGCCCCGGCGAACTCCGGGTGCTCCTTCTGCGCGGCCGCGAAGGCGGCCTCGACGTCCCCGACGAGCCGTGTCCCCTCGGCCTCCTTGCCGAGGACCTTGGCGACGGTCTGGGTCTGCTGCTGCCAGGGGATGCCGTAGTCGTTGTACTCCTTCGGCTGGGCCACGACCGGGGCCAGCTTCGACAGGGTCTCGTACTGCTCCTTGGTGAGGCCCGAGTACAGGGCGAGGATCAGGTCCGGCGCGAGCGCGGCGATCTTCTCCACCTGGGGCCCGGTGCCGGTGTCGGTCAGCATGACCGGTGCGGCCGCGCCGCCGAGCTTGCCGGTGGCCCAGGGGCCGATCGCGCCGGCGTAGCCGCCGAGCCAGTCGGTGGTGCCGACGGGGACCTTGCCGAGGGCCAGCACGGCGTCCTGGTCGGTCAGGCCGACCGTGACGATCCGCTTGGGCTCGGAGGCGATGGTGGTGTTGCCGAATTTGTGCGCGACCGTGACCGGGAAGGCGCCGCTCTTCGGCGCGGCGGCGGGGTCGGCGGCGGGCGCGGTGGCGGTGGTGCCGGAGCCGGAGCCGCACGCGGTGACGGCGCCGAGGAGCAGCAGCGCGGAGGCGAGCGCCGTGGCGAGACGGCTGCCTTTCAGGGAGGGGATCATCAGGGGTCCTTCATTTTTCCGTCAGATGGTGGATTCGTCGGGTGCGGGGATTGGTGGTGAGCGGTGTCGCGGATCTCCGACCACGCCCCCCACAGGGCGGCGTACCGTCCCCCGGCGGCGCGCAGCTCGTCGTGCCCGCCGCTCTCCACGACCCGGCCGCCGTCCATGACGACGATGCGGTCGGCGGTCGCGGCCTGGGCGAGGCGGTGGGCGACGACCAGGGCGGTGCGGCCCTCGACGGCCCGCTCGGTGGCCTTCTCCAGCATGCGGGCCCCGGCGCTGCCCGCCTCGGCCGTCGCCTCGTCGAGCACGGCGATCGGCAGGTCGGCCAGGACCAGCCGGGCGAGGGCGAGCTGCTGGGTCTGCGCGGCGGTGAGGCGGTGGCCGCCTTCGCCCACGATCGTCCGCAGGCCGTCGGGCAGCGCCTCGGCCCAGGCCAGCGCGTCCACGCGGGCGAGCGCCTCGCGCAGGTCGTCGTCGCCGGCGTCGGGCCGGGCCAGCCGCAGGTCGTCGGCGAGGGGCCCGGCGAAGACGTGCACCTCCTGGGTGACCAGGGCCACCGCGCGGCCGGCCCCGTGCCGCTCGGAGACGGCCAGCCGTACCGAGCCGGTGGTCGGGTGGTGGATGCCGGCGATGATTTTGGCGAGCGTGGTCTTCCCCGCGCCGCTGGCGCCGACCAGGGCCACGCGTTCGCCGGGCCGGAGGGTGAGGTCCACGTCGTGCAGCACCGGCCGGCCGGGCTCGTAGGCGTGCCCGAGGCCGGACACCGTCACTGCTCCCTCCGGCGGGGCGCCGGGCTCCCGCTGCTGTTCGCGCCCCTGCTCCGGCCGCCCCTGCTCCGGCCGCCCCTGCTCCGGCCGCCTCTGCTCCGGCCGCCTCTGCTCCGGCCGCCTCTGCTCCGGCCGCCCCTGCTCCTGCCGCTCCGGCTCCGCCTGGTCGGCGACCCCGACCAGGCGGGAGAGGCTCGCGCCGGCCGACTGGGCGTCGTCGAGCAGCACGAGCGCGGAGTTGACCGGCCCGAACAGGCTGTGGAAGTACAGTGCCGCCGCCGTCGCGGTGCCGATGGAGGCGGACCCGTCGCGCACCAGGAGGAATCCGACCACCAGCACCGCCGCCAGACCGGTGTACTCGGCCAGGTGCAGGCGGCTGTAGAACCGCAGCACCAGCCGTACCCCGCGCATCGTCAGCTCCACCGCCGACAGGGAGCGGCGGGTGACCCGCTCGGTGTGCCCGGCCTCCAGCCGGAACGCCCGCACCGTGGCGGCGCCGCCGATGGTGTCCAGCAGCTGCTGCTGCTGGGCTCCGGCGGCGACGCGCTGCCGGGCGTAGAGCGGCACGGCGTTGCGTACGTACCAGCGCGCGGTGTGCGCCTGGACCGGCACCGCGAGCAGTGCCGCGAGCAGGAACCGCCAGTCGAGTACGGCCAGCGCCCCGAGGGTCAGCACGATGGCCAGCAGGGAGCGGGCCAGCTCGGGCAGGGCGGTGCGTATCGCCTCCGACACCTGCGACACGTCGCCGGTGACCCGGGCGGTGAGGTCGCCCGAGCCGGCCTTCTCCACCTGCTCCAGGGGCAGCCGCAGGGCCCGCTCGATGAACCGCTCGCGCAGCTCCGCGAGCGCGGTCTCGCCGAGGCGGGAGATCAGCGACAGCCCGAGCGCGGTGGCGCCTCCTTGCGTGAGCGCGACGAGCACCAGGAGCGCCGCCGGCAGCGTGAGCGCCCCGGCCGGGTGCCGGTCGGCGACCAGGTCGACGATGCGTCCCAGCAGCGGCTGCGTGAGCAGCCCGACGGCGGTCGCCGCGACCATCACGGCGAACCCGCCGAGCGCCAGTCCCCGGTGGGGGCGCAGCAGTTCGCGGACGGCGGCGCGGGTCCGGGCGGGGGCCGCGACGGGCAGCAGCTCGCGGCCCTCCTCCGGCGTCCGCCGCGCGTCCGCCTCCCCGCCCCCCGTCGCGTCCGCCGGGCCGCCCTCGCCCGGATCCGGCACCTGCTGGTCCGCCGTGGTCATCGCCTCTGCCCTCCCGGTGACGGGTCCGCCGGTCATGTCAGCACCGCCGTCCGGTAGGCGGCGTGGCGCCGTACCAGTTCGGCGTGCGGGGCCTCGTCGACGACCCGGCCGTCGTCGAGCAGGACCACCCGGTCGGCGACCGCGAGCAGCGCGGGGCTGGTGGTGACCAGGATCGTCGTGCGGCCCCGGCGGATCTCGCGGAGGCCGGCGGCGATACGGGACTCGGTGACCGCGTCGACCGCGGTGGTCGGGTCGTGGACCACCAGCACGGGCCGGTCGGCGGCCAGGGCCCGGGCGAGGGCCACGCGCTGGCGCTGCCCGCCGGACAGCGAGCGTCCGCGCTCGCTCACCGCCGTGTCGCCGCCCTCCGGCAGCGTCCGGGCGATCTCGTCGGCCCCGGCCGCCGCCATCGCCCGCGCCGGATCGGCCGATCCGGGGGCGGCGGCGCCGACGTTGCCGTGCAGGGTGCCTTCGAACAGGTCCGCGTCGTGCTCGGCCACCAGCACCGCCATGCGGAGGTCGGCCGGGTCCAGGTCGCACATCGTCACGCCGTCCAGCTCCACGACCCCGGTGTCGGGGTCGGCCTGCCGGCTCAGGCAGCGCAGCAGGGCCGCCGCGTCCGCCGGGTCCGTCGCGGCCACGCCGAGCATCTCGCCGGGCGCGACGTCAAGGTCGACCTCGCGCAGCCCGCCGTGGCTGACGCCGCGCAGCCGTACCTCGCCCCGCACCGGTCGGGGCAGCGGCAGGTCGCCGCCCGTCACGGCCGGCGGCGCCGCCAGGACCCCGGCGATGCGCGCCGCCGACGCCCGGCCCTGGGCGAGCTCGGCGTTCACCCAGGAGAACACCTCCAGCGGTCCGAGCAGGAACAGCGCGAGCCCGACCGCCGAGACGAGCTGGCCCAGGCTGATGTCGCCCTGGGCGGCGAGCCGCCCGCCGACCAGCGCGACGACGGCGATGAAGCCGCCGGTCAGGGCGAGGACCATGCCGCTCTGCCAGGATTCCGCGCGCGCCGCGCGCAGCGTGGCCGTCAGGGACGCGCGGCTGGTGTGCCGGTAGCGGGCGACCGCCGCGGACTCCGCGCCGATGCCCTTGAGCACCCGCAGCCCCGTTATCAGGTCGGCGGCGACGCCCGACGCGTGCGCGGCCCGCTCCTGCTCGGCCTCGCTGCGCCGCTCCAGCGGCTTGCTCAGCAGGTGGCCGAGCCAGAGCAGCACCGGCGTTCCCAGCAGCACGATCAGGCCGAGCGGCACCGAGATCCGCAGCAGCACCACGGCGCCGACCAGGAGTCCCGCGAGCGCCGACATCCCCGACATCAGCGCCATGTTCACGGCGCCGACACGCTTGGCGTCCTCGGTCGCGATGATGGTCAGGGCGCCGGGCAGCCGGCCGTTCTCGGCCCCGCCGCGGGGGTCCAGCACGCGGCGCACCAGCTCCAGGCGTAGCGCGTGACCGGCCTGCTCGGCGGCCCGTTCCCCGGCGCGGGCGCCGAAGCGGAAGCTGAACGACAGCCCCACGTAGACCACGGCGAGGACCGCGAGCCAGCGCAGCAGCGCGCCCGTGTCGGACGCGGCGACGGCCTGGTCGATCACGAGGCCGATCAGGACCGGCACCAGCGCCTCCCCGGCCTGGTGCCCGGCTCCCAGGAAGGATCCGAGGGCGACGTCGCGCCGCTGTCCTCGGATCGCGCGCCCCAGAACGTTCCGTCCCGACGGTCCTGACACGCCCACCACCCCTCCGGCGCAGCCGAGTAAAACTTAGGTAAGGCTAGTCTAAGTTGAAGGTCGTGATCCAGCCCCTGCCGCCGGCGCGTGGCCGCCCCGGCCGCCGGTGACGGGAGGCGGCGGGAGGCGTCACTCGTACTGCTCGGAACGGCCCATCCGCCAGTAGCCCATGAACGCCACCGACCGCCGGTCCAGCCCGCGTTCGGCGACCAGGTGGCGGCGGAGCGTCCTGATGACGGCCGCCTCGCCGGCCAGCCACGCGTACATGGGGCGGGTCGCCGGCGCCTCCTGTCCCTCTTCCTCCTCCGGCACCTCCCACAGCTCCTCCACGTCGACATCCACGTCCGTGAACTGCCGGGAGGAGGGCAGGGAGGGCAGCAGCCGGCCGGCGGCGGCCCGTACGGCGGGCACCAGCCGGCTGCCGTGACCGGAGCCGTCGCGCGGCAGCCAGGTGACGGCCAGCCCGCTCGGCGCGTCGACGTCCAGGACGTCGGCCTCGTGCGGTACCTCCAGCAGCGCCTCGCCCGAGCAGTGGCGGGGCATGCGCTCCAGGATCGCGGCGATCGCGGGCACCGCGGTCTCGTCTCCGGCCAGCAGCACGGGGCCGTTCTCGGCGGGCAGGCGGAACTCCGCCCCTCCGTGGTCCCCGTCGTGCCGGGCGTCGGGGCCGAACAGCGCGGCCTCGTCGCCGGGCCGTGCGTCGCAGGCCCAGCGCGCGGCGGGGCCGGCGTCGTCGTGCAGCTCGTGCATGACGATGTCGACGTCCACCTCGCGCAGGCCGGGCCGGACCGCCCGCGCGGTGTAGGTGCGCACGGGGTTGCGCAGCTCGTCGGGGAGCTCGCGCCAGCGGGCGTACCAGTCGGAGTCGGCGGGCAGCGGGGCCAGCCCGTGCTCGGGCAGCGGCAGGATGAGCTTGATGCGCTGGTCCAGCCCGTTGTCGGCGAACAGATCGAGATCGTCCCCGGTGAAGGTCACGCGCATGAACGTGGGGCTGAGCCGGCTCAGCCTGCTCACCCGCACGTGGAAGATGCGGTAGGGGTCAATCATCGTCTCGGCTTCCCTTTCCCTTGCGAGCACTTCCCTTGCGGGCACCCCGCCGGAGGCAAAGGTAAAGTTAGGCTAACCTATCTTTTGCTCCGGGGATATGCGTCGGCGCTCCCGGATGCGGGCGGGCCGGCGGGCGGGCCGACGGGCCGGGAGGCGGGGGACCGGATGCCCCGCGCCCGGCGTTCAGCCGAGGATCCGCCGGGCCACCGCGGTGACGTGCAGCTCGTCGGGGCCGTCGAGCAGGCGGGCCATCCGCCCCGTGCGGAACAGCGCGGGCAGCGGGGTGTCTGGTCCCAGCCCGGCCGCGCCGTGCACCTGGATGGCCGCGTCGGCGACCTGCTGCAGCATCCGGGCGGCGGCCACCTTGGCCAGGCCCGTCTCCACGCGGGCGTCCAGCCCGGCGTCCGCGAGGGCGACGGCCTCGAACACCAGCGGGCGGGTGGTCCTGATCGCCAGCAGCGCGTCGAAGACGAGCCGCTGGACGAGCTGGAGGTCGGCCAGCCGTCCCGAGGCCGCCGGCCGTGAACGTGCCCGCTCACACATCAGGGTGAAGGCCCGCTCGGCCTGGCCGAGCCAGCGCAGGCAGCGCAGCAGCCGGCCGAGCCGTACCCGCTCGCCGACCACGCGCAGCCCCCGGCCGGGCTCGCCGAGCAGGTGGTCCGGCGGAATCGTGACCCCGTCCAGGGCGATCTCCCACTGCCCGCCCGCCCCCAGGACCGGCAGCTCGCGGACCACCCGGAAGCCGGGCGAGGAGGTGGGGACGAGCAGCAGGGACAGGCCGCTCGTGGAGGGCGGTGCGCCGCCGGTGCGGGCGAGCACCACCGCGAGGTCCGCGTCGCCCGCCCCGGTGACGAACCACTTGCGGTCGTGGACCGTCCACGAGCCGTCGGCCGCCCTGCTCGCCCGCGTGGCGGTGAGAGCGGGGTCGGAGCCGGGCGCGTCCGGCTCGGTCATCGCGTTGCACATGGTCATCCGCCCGTCGGCGATCCGGGGCAGGTACAGCTCCCGCACGGCGGGTACGGCGTGCCCGGCCAGGGTCCGCACGTCCAGCAGCGCCGTGGAGCCCAGCACGCCCGGACCGTGGTCGCTCGCCCCCTCCGCCTCCGCCACGTGGGCGTACTCCGCCAGAGACAGGCCCGCGCCGCCCAGCTCGACCGGGAGGGGCAGCCCCCACAATCCCCCGGACCGCGCTTCGCGCCTGAGCCGTCCCAGGAGCGCCCGCGCGCTCCCGCCACCCGCATCCAGCCCGGCCTCATGCGGCATCACGCGCTCGCGGATGAACGCGGCCACCCGGTCGCGCAGCTCGACCACGTGAGGCGGGCAGGCGGGGGCGCCCCAGCCGAGGCGCTCGGCATCGGTCATGACGGCGGCCTGCTGTGACATTCCAACTCCAGACATGACGGGAACTGAGCGAAAAATCCATCCGACTCCCTGCTGTGGAACAGGTCGGGTGGACGCGCGCCCGAGTTCCCGCCCGCGTCAGGCATGACTCGCGGCCACCGCCGCGGGAGAGGAGAGCCATGGCACACCCCGCCACCGCCCGAGCCGCGCATCCGCTCGCCGGCATCGGGCTGCGGACGGCCGGGTCACCCGCCCTCACCACCACCGTCGCCCACCACCTCACCCTCCTGGGGGCCGCCGGCCTCGGATCCGCGGCCTCGGACGGCCCCGGCGCCGTGTCGCTCACCGGCGCGGGCGGGCTCCCGCTCACCGCCGCGATCGCCTGGGCCGCGGTCGCCCCGGCCGACGAGGTGACCGACGAGGCCACCGCGCAGGCCGCGACCGGTGTGGCCTGCGTCCACGGCCGCCGCAGCGGTGAGCCGCGCGGCCTGGCCGTCGACTACCTGACCACGGCGTGCGCCGTGCTGGCCGTTCAGGGACTCCTGGCCGGGCTGATCGGCCGTGCCCGGGGATCGGCCGTCGAGACCGTACGGACCGGGGTGGACCTGGCCGGCCTGCTCTCGGTCGGCCAGTATCTGGCCGCCGCCGACGCCGAGGACGACGAAGCGGTGCCGTTCGCCCCGGGCGGGCCGCCGTTCACCACGGCCGACGGTGTGTGCTTCGAGGTCGAGACGCTGGACCCGGCCGTGTGGGTGGCGTTCTGGCAGGCGCTCGGCGTGGCCGGACGCCTGGCCGGCTCCGCGTGGCGGTCCTTCCAGTTCCGCTACGCCACCGCCTGCTCCCCGCTGCCCGAGGAACTGCGCGCACGGGTTCACGCGGTGGACTGGGAGAGCGTACGGCGGGCCGCGAAGGAGTCCGGGGCGTCGCTCTGCGCGCTCCGGTCTCTCCGGGACCGGCTGGCCGAGCCCCGCGCGCGGGAGCCATGGCGGCTGTCGCCGGGACTGCCGGCCCCGCTCCTGCCCCCGTCCGCGGAGGTCGCCCGCCCGCTGGCCGGTCTCACGGTCCTGGAGGCCGGGCGGCGGATCCAGGCGCCGCTGGCCGCCTACGTCCTGGGCCTGCTCGGCGCGGACGTGGTGCGGATCGAGCCGCCCGGCGGGGACCCGCTGCGCGGCATGCCGCCCACGTGCGGTGACCTGTCGGCCCGCTGGCTGGCGCTCAACCGGGGCAAGCACGCGGTGGAGATCGACATCAAGTCGGCCGCCGGCCGGGCGGAGCTGCGCGACCTCGTCAGGGGCGCGGACGTCTTCGTGCACAACTGGGCCCCGGGCACCGCCGAGCGCCTCGGCCTGGACGACGGCGACCTGTCGGCGGTCAACCCCGGCCTGGTCTACGCCTACACCAGCGGCTGGGCCGGGCGGCTCGCCGACGCCCCGCTGGGCACCGACTTCATGGTCCAGGCCCGCACCGGCCTGGGCGAGGCCGTACGGCCCGCCGGTGAACCGCCCGCGCCGTCGCTGATGACCCTGCTCGACGTTCTCGGCGGCCTGCTGGGCGCCGAGGCGATCCTCGCCGGTCTCCTGCTGCGCGAGCGTGAGGGGCGGGGCGTGCGGGTGGACTCCTCGCTTCTGGGCGCGGCCGAGACGCTCACCGGGCCCGCGCTGCGCAGGGCCGCCGCCGGAGCCGATCCCCGCAGACCGGCCGGATTCCGCAGGCCCCTGCCCACGGCGGACGGCTGGGTGGCCGTCGCCGACGACTGCGCCGAGCAGGCGAACGCCGCCGCCCTGACCGGCCTGGACACGGCCGAGGCCGTTACGTCCCTGCGCCGCCGGGGGCTGCGGGCCACCGCCGTGACGACCGCCCTCGACAGGCTTCCCTCGGATCCGCGTTTCACATCCGCCCTCACCCGTGACGAGCACGGGGCCCTGGCCGTACCCGTTCCCTGGAGGTTCGCATGACCCTGCACCTGGACGACCTGGTCCCCGCCACGTTGAGACGGGGGTGGGCCGCCGACGGCACCTGTCCCGACCTCGACCTGTACGCGCTGTTCCGCACCCACCGCCTCGCGGCCCCCGGCCGGGTCGCGGTGATCGACGCGGCGGGCGAGCTCACCTACGCCGAACTGGACCACCTCGCCCGCGACGCGGCGGCCGGACTGCGGAGACTCGGCGTCTGCGAGGGCGACGTCGTCGGCGTCCAGCTGCCCAACGGCCGGGACGCGGTCGTCGCCGACCTGGCCCTGGCCGCGCTCGGCGCCGTGGCGCTGCCCTTCCCCGTCGGGCGCGGCATCACCGAGGCGGTCTCCCTGCTGGGGCGCTCCGGCGCGCGGGCCGTCATCGCGGCCACCGAGCACCGGGGGACGGCGCACGCGAGCGAGCTGGTGGCCGCCGCCGAGCGACTGCCCGGCCTGCGGGCCGTCGTGGCCGCCGGTCCGCAGGAGCCTCCGGCGGGCAGTGCGGCATGGAGCGAGGTCCTCTCCGCCGACGGCCGCGCCTTCGTCCCGGCGCGGCCCGACCCGGACGGCGCGGCCCGCATCCTGGTCTCCTCCGGTTCGGAGTCCGAGCCCAAGATGGTCGCCTACTCCCACAACGCGCTGGCGGGCGGACGGGGCAACTTCATGGCCACGCTGATCGCCGGCGCGGAACCGCCCCGCTGCCTGTTCCTGGTCCCGCTGGCCTCGGCCTTCGGCAGCAACGGCACCGCCGTCACCCTGGCCAGGCACGGAGGCTCGCTGGTCCTGCTCGACCACTTCTCGCCCCGGGGCGCGCTCGCCGCGATCGGCGAGCACCGGCCCACCCACGTGCTGGCCGTACCGACCATGATCCGCATGATGCTCGACCAGCCGAGGCCCGGACCGATGCCGCCGATGACCGCGCTGGTGCTGGGCGGCGCGGAGCTGGACGCGGCCACGGCCGCCGAGGCGGGCGGGGTGTTCGGCTGCCCGGTCGTCAACCTGTACGGCTCGGCCGACGGGGTGAACTGCCACAGCGGGTTCCGTCCGCCCCCGGTGGGCGATCGCGGTCCCGGGGTCGTGGTGGGCCTGCCGGACCCCCGGGTGGCGGAGATCCGCATCGCCCCCGCCCCGGACGGGAATGAGTTCGGCGAGATCATCGCACGCGGCCCGATGACCCCGATGTGCTACGTCGGCGCGCCGGAACTGAACCGGCGCTACCGCACCGCGGACGGCTGGGTCCGCACCGGCGACCTGGGGGTGATCGACGCCGACGGGCGGCTGCGCCTGGTCGGCAGGCTCAAGCGGGTCGTCATCCGCGGCGGCGCCAACATCAGCCTGGCCGAGGTGGAGCACGCGCTGGCGACCCACCCCGGGGTGCGCGAGGCGGTGTGCCTGGGCGTGCCCGACCGGGTGATGGGAGAGCGGCTGGCGGCCTGCGTGGTGCCGCGCCCCGGCCACGCCCCCGATCTCGCCGTCCTCACCGCCCACCTGCTCCGGCAGGGGCTGGAGCGGAGCAAGCACCCCGAGCACCTGCTGCTGGTGGAGGAGCTGCCGCTGACCCCGGCGGGCAAGCCGGACCGGGACGCGCTCCGCGACCTGCTGCTCGGCGGGCGGCGCGGATCGGCGTGACCTCCCCCGGGCCGGAGGGCGGCTCCGGCCCGGGGGACCCCTGCCCCCTCACACCTGGAGGTGCACCGCACCGGGTCGCCGTGTGACGGGCCCGGGGTTCCGTGAGGCCGGCGCCGTCCGGCTCGCGCGCGGGGATGGCGCTCAGTGGGATCCCGGGCGGGTGATCATGAGCACCACGACGATCGCCCACAGCAGGTTGTAGATTCCGGCGGCCATGCTCAGGGCGCGTAGCCGCCCGCCGTCGTCGGGGCCGGCGAGGGCGTCGCGCTGACCCGGGCAGATGTGCAGGGCGAGCAACCCGCCCGCGACCGCTGTGAGGACCATGGAGAGGGTGATCCAGAGCTCCCCCATCCGGCCCTGGACGAGGGCCAGGATGATCCCCGCGACGGGCACGACGGCGCCGAGGACGCCGTAGCCGCGGGTGATGCGGTGCAGCGCGACGGCCACGGCCCGGTTGCGGTCTCCCGGGGGTTCCGGCCGCGCGTCGACGGGCGCCCCCGGGGCGGCCGGGCTCACCGTGACACTCGTGGTGACCGGGGCGTAGCGGGGGAACAGGCTCGTCGCGACGGCCGAGCCTCCGACGAACACGATGCCGGCGAGCACGTGAATCGACAGCAACAGATCTTCCACGGGTTCTCCTATCGACAACCTTCAGGCAGGCTGAAGCTTAGCAGGTGCTTCAGTCTGCCTGAAGGTTGCGGTGGAGGCGTGGGGCCCCTGCCGTCCGGGGCGGCTCGCGCGCCAGGTCAGGGCCGGGGAGGGCCCCCGAACGCGGCGCGTACGGCGTCGGCGACCTGACGCTGGATCGGGTCGGCGTCCGGGCCGAACAACCGCTCGTCGACCCCGGCCACGGCCTTCATCGCCTCCCGCATGAGACGCGCGCCCTCGGACGTGATCTCGATGGCCGAGGCGGACCCGGCGCGGGCGGTGTTGTCACGGACGAGCCCGGCGCCGGACAGCGCCTTCACCGCCGTATGGACGCTCTGGACGGTGATCCCGGACATCCGCGCCAGGTCGCTGAACGAGGCGCCGGGCACGCCGGCGATGTGCCCGAGCAGGCCGAGCCTGCTGACCGTCAGCCCGAGCGGTGTGAGGGCGGTGCCGAGCTCGGCCTCGATCCGGTGCGCCAGCGTGAGCAGCACGATGGAAGGGCTGGTCTCCGGCGGACCTGGACGGGGGTTCTCGATTGTCACCGCCCAAGTCTCCCGCACCACCCACCAGCTGCGGCGACGTGGACGGTGACTCCCTCCCGAGCCTCAGCCGCGCCGTGTCACGGACCTGCCGGCCGGGTACGGCTAGGCGGCCCGGTCGGCGGCCTCCAGCGATTCGATCAGCTGGCTGCGGGCTCGCGCCACCCGGGAGCGCACCGTGCCGATCGGGCATCCGATCATCGCGGCGGCCTCGGCGTACGGCAGGCCCACGAGCTGGGTGAGCACGAAGGCCTCCCGCCGTTCGCGCGGCACCTTGGCCAGCAGGTCGGCCAGGGCCACGCCGTCCTCGCGCCCCGGCAGCCCGCGGGGCTGGCATCGCTCGGCGGCGGCCTGCCAGTCGGAGAGATCGGCGACGACCGGGCGAGCGGCCGCCGAACGGAACCGGTCGACGACGACCCGCCGGGCGATGGACAGCAGCCAGGTGCGGGCCGACGACCGGCCGGCGAACCTGGGCAGGCTCCCCAGAACGCGCAGGAACGTCTCCTGGGTGAGGTCCTCCGCCGAGTGACTCCCGGCCAGGTAGGCGATGAATCGGCGTACGTCGGCGTACACCGCGCGGGTGAAGGCCTCGACGTCCGCGGGCGCTCCTCCGCGCGCGGCCAGGGCGAGCACCGTCAGATGATCGTCTGAGCGTGCGGCGGTGGCGTCATGGTGGGGGGCGCGGTGGTCGCGCATGACAGAACTCATGATGATCGTTCCTTGCGTCGCAGGGCAGAACGGATACACGGTTCGGGGGGCGTGGTCCCTGACGGGCCGGTCGAGGAGGCAGGTGAACGGGAGGCCGGGCGCCGGGAAAGGGCGGGCCACGGGGCCGGAGCGCGGAGGGCGGAGGGATGGCGTCCGCGACGGGGCGCATCATCCGGCCCGCTCCGGCGGGAACCCCGGCAGGCCCGGGAGCGACTGTCTGAAGCGCGGTTGTCGGGTGGACCCCGCCGGCGGAAGGAGATGGCGATGCGGCTGGAACGACCGGTACGTCCTGCGAGCGGCCGGGGCCGGGAGCGACGGGTCGCCGTCCTGCTCACCACGGCCATGGGCGTGTCGATGCTCCAGCTCTTCCTGATCGGCGCGCTCGGTCCCCGCCTGGTCGGGGAGGCGGGCGTCTCCCGCACCGCGATCGGCCTGACCACGACCGCCGGATTCGGCGTCGCCGCGCTCCTGTCGCTCACCGCCGGCCGCTGGGTGGATCGGCTGGGGGCCCGCCGTTGCCTGGTCGCTCTGCTGCTGCTGGCCGCGGTGGCACTGGCACTGATCGGCTCCGCCCCGGGCACGCCGGCGCTGCTGGCGGCGGTGGCGCTGGGCGGCCTCCCGCAGGCCCTGGCCAACCCCGCCACCAACAAGGTCATCCTGACCACGGTCGGACCGGGCAGGCGGGGAGCGGTCACCGGCTGGAAGCAGTCCGGAGTGCAGCTCGGCGCCTTCGCGGCGGGACTGCCGCTGGCGGCGCTCGCCGCGTGGACGGGATGGCGCGGCGCGGTGTGGACGGCCGCCGTGACCGCCGCCCTCATCGCGTGCTGGGCCGTCCGCGTGCTGCCGGCCGACTCCACCGCCGCGGCCCCGCCGCCCTCGGACATGCCGCGCGCCCGCGTCGGCCGGCTGGCGCTGTTCTCCTTCCTGCTCGGCTGCGGGATCGCAGCGGTGAACACCTATCTCGCGCTGTTCGGCGCCGAGCGGCTGGGGCTGGGGCCGGTCGTGGCGGCCTGGCCGGTCGCGGTCCTGGGTCTTGCCGGGGTCGCGGGCCGGGTCGGCTGGTCGCGGCGGGCGGACCGCCACGACCGGGCCGAAGGGGTTCTCCTTCCTCTCGCGGCGGGAGCCTGCGGAGCGGCCCTGCTGCTCGGCGCGGCCTCGTGGGCCCCCTTCCTGGTCTGGGTGGGCGCGGCGGCCGTCGGCGCCTTCGCCGTCGCGAGCAACGCGGTCACCATGCTCGCGGTGATCAAACGCGCCGACCCCCCGCAGCGCCGGCCGGGACTCCGCGCTCGTCTCGGCGGGGTTCTTCGCCGGGTTCGCCGCCGGGCCGCCGCTGTTCGGGATCCTCGCCGAGACCGGGGGATACGGGCCGGGCTGGGGGCTGGTGGCCGCGGAGTTCGCCGTCGCGGCCGCCGTCGCGGCGCCGCTCCGACTCCGCGCCGGGGCACCCCGATGAGCTGGGCGGAGAAGGCGCTGGCCGAGCTTCTGGAGCGGGCCGGGGCGGTCGAGGCGGATATGGGAGGGCGGTGGCCGCTGTACGCGGACCCCGCCTCCGGCCGCTGGACGACCACCGCCCGCGGATCATGGACCGGTGGTTTCTGGGCGGGCCTGCTCCGGCTGCGAGCGATCATGAGCGGTGATCCGGCCGACCGGGCCGCCGCGATCAGCCGTACCGCCTCGCTCGACCCGTGGATCCGGGCCGACACCGGCACCCGGGGCCTCATCTTCTGGTACGGCACCGCGTTCGGCGCGGTGGAGGGGGACGACCCGGCGGCGACGCTGCGGCAGCGCGCGGCCCGTGCGTGCCTGGACGCCTACGCCCCCGAGCTCGGGCTGGTGCCCTGGGGCGGCGCGTTCGGCGGCCCCCGGGAGCTGGCGCGCGTCGACGGCCTGCCCGGCCTCACACAGCTCCTGCGCCTGGCGGGCACCGGCGGAGCCGCGGCCGCCCGGACCCAGCTCGACCTGCAGTTCGCTCTGACGGCGGGCGGGCGGCGACTCCGCCCCGCCTGGCGGGCCCTGCCGGACGGCACCTGGGAACCCCACCCCACGCCACCGCCCGGCTGGAGCCGCACGGCGGCCTGGCTGTCGCTGGCGGTCGCCGACACCGGCACCGGTGACGGCGACCTGCGGCGGGCGCTGCTCGCACATCCCCAGGTGGCGGCCCGGTTCGCCGCGCACGCGCCCGCCGTCCCCCTCGCACGCCCCGGCGGCCCGCCGGACACCTCGGCCGCCGCGATCGAGGCCGTCGCCGCCCTCAAGCTGGCCGCGCGGGCCGATCGCGAAGGAACTGCCCGGCTGCGGGACCGGGCCGCCGCCGTGCTCCGCGAGCTGGTCGCGGAGCACCTGCGCGGCGGCTGCCTGCTGGACGGCTGCTACGACCTGGAACACGGCACCGCCACCCGCCACGAGCTGGTGTGGGGTGACTTCTTCCTGGCCGTGGGCCTTGCGGTCCTCACCGGGGCGATCGCTCCTTTCGCCTGCTGAGCACCGTGGCCGGGGCGACGGGGATGTCCACGGGTGTTCCTCCTGCGAGAGGGCGGGGCGGCCCGGACGGCCGCCCCGCGAGACCGGTCAGCCGAGGGCGGCGGCGAGGGCGTCGGCGTTGGACCTGTACATGGCGATCAGGTCCAGCTCCCGGCCGGGGAAGTTGTCGATGACCACGCGCTCGGCCCCCACGTTGGCGAGGGCGTCCCCGCCGGGCATGGCCGAGTTGTCCAGCACCAGCCGGGGCTTCTTGGCGGCCAGCCCGGCGATCTGACCGGCGGTGGGCGGCTGCGGGCCGTACACCCCGGCGGGCCGGGCACCGGCCAGGTCGGCGGCCCAGGCGACGAACGCCTGCGAGACGATCACCGGTGCGGTGCCCCTGGTGGCGCCGGTGACCTTCTCCTTCAGCGCGGCGTACTCGATGTCGAAGGCCGCGGTCCACGCCCTGGCCGCCTCGGCGGTGCCGAACTCGCCGCCCAGCCGGGAGACCTCGGCCTTGACCGTGCCGGGAGAGTTGTCCAGCGACACCTCGATCAGCTTGGCCCCGGACCCGGCGGCCTCCTTGAGCTTGCCGGCGAAGCCCTGGAAGGCGGCGTACAGCACCACGTCGGCCTCGGCGACCTTGGCCAGGTCGGAGGGCTTGGGATCGTAGTCGGAGGCGTGCTGCACGCCGGGCGGCACGATCACCGTGATGTCGGTCGCGCCCGCGGCCCTGGCGAATCCCGCCTCCCAGGTGGAGGCGGCGACCACCTTCGGGCCCTTCGCCGTCGGCGAGGGGGCCGCGGAGGTGCCATCCCCGGCGTCTCCGCAGGCGGCCATGGCCACGGTGGTGATGACGGCCACGGCCGTGAGACGGAGCCGGCGCATTGTGATCATTTCGCGAGAACCCTTTCCGGGATCGAGTGGAGAAGAAGCGTGCAGACCCCGCCGACCAGCACCAGCACCGGACCGGGGGGAAAGTCGAAGAGCAGGGCGAGGAGGAAACCGCCCAGGTTGAAGACCAGCCCGAAGGCGACCGACCAGCCGACCATCGCCGACAGCGACCGGCCGACCCGGCGGGCGGCCAGGGCGGGCAGCAGGGTGAGCGCGTCGACCAGCAGCGCCCCGGTCAGCCGGATGGCCGAGGCGATCGCCACCGCGATCACCACCAGCAGGACCAGCGTGAGCCGCTCCACCGCCACCCCCGAGCAGACGGCCAGCTCCCGGTCGTGCAGGAGCAGGGCCAGGTCCTTGCGGCGCAGGCCGTACAGGACCGGGACGATCACCGCCAGCGCGGCCAGCGCGGCCACGTCTCCGGGGCGGGTGGCCAGGATCGACCCCCACAGCAGCTCGAAGGCGCCGTTGGCGTTCACCCCGGAGATCGACAGCACCAGCAGCGCCGCCGCGACGGCCAGCGACATCAGCAGGCCCATCGCACCCGACAGCCCCGCGCTGCTGCGGGCCAGCGGTGTGAGCGCGCCGCCGGTCAGAGCGCACAGCACCAGCGCGCACAGCAGCGGATCCAGCCCGGTGAGCAGGCCGATCGCGATGCCCAGCAGCGCGAGGTGCATCATCGCGAACCGGACCGGCATGATGTCCAGCCCCACGATGAACGCCCCGACGATCGGCAGTGCCACCGAGCCGAGCAGCAGCGCCAGCAGGGCCAGCCGGACGGAGGGGAGTTCCAGCAGCGTCCAGATCGAGTTCACCGGACCTCCCGCAACCGCCCGGCGGCCATCTCGGCCACCCGCCCGCAGACCTGGGCGACCACCCGGTCATGGGTGACCACCACCACGCTCACCGGCAGAGCGGCCAGCACCGCCGCCACCTGCTCCTGCCCGGCGAAGTCCAGCGCCGCGGTCGGCTCGTCGGCCAGGACCAGCCCCGCTCCGGCCGCGACCTGCCCCAGCGCCCGCGCCAGGTAGGCCCGCTGCAGCTGCCCGCCCGACAGGGTGCCGAGCGGGCGTTCCAGCAGGTCGGCTACCCCGAGCTCCTCGGCCGCGGCAAGGGCCCGTCCTGGGTGGCGGCCGCTGTCCAGCAGCTCGCGTACCAGCAGCGGGAAGCGTCCGGCCGCCTGGCGCTGCGGGATCCAGGCGACCTCCGCCCGGCGGCGGGCCCAGTCGGCCGGCCCGCGCGCCTGCCGGCCCGCGACCTCGATCAGCCCGCTCGTCCGGCGGTGCAGGCCGAGGACCGCGCGCAGCAGCGTGCTCTTGCCGGAGCCGTTGGTGCCGGTGATCGCGAGGTGTTCACCGGGAGCGAGCGTCAGGTCGACCCCGTCCACCGCGAGGAGCCGGCCGTGCCGGCAGCTCACGGCCGACAGGCGCAGGCCGGCGGCGCTCACGGGGGGAGCGGTGGCGGCCACCGGATCGGTGCTCACCGGAGGGTCGGGGAGGGGAACGGGCATGGGCATACTCCGGCCGGGGATTGGGGGTACGGCGACAGCCGGGCGGAGCGGGTCCACCCGGAAAGCGGCAGGGGAAGACCTGCCGGTACTGGAGGATCAGGCGGCGGTCCGCGACGGCTCACCGCGTGGCGGAGCAGCGCGCGCCGGAGGATCTCCGGGGCGGGGGTTACTCCGTGCTGTCGGGGCCGGTCACGGTGAATTCGCGGGCGGAGCGCGGCACGTGTGTCATCTCGGACTCCGTCATCTCGGACTCCGGAGGGGACCGCCGGGCCACGGCGGAGGCGTGGCCCGGCACGGCCGGGAAGACGCTTCCGCGCAGGGGGAGGAGCGCCTGGTCACAGGGCGCGCCGGCCGCGGGACCTTCCGGGTCCCTTCAGCCGGCGCCCTGCGACAGGGGCGGGCCGCGCCTGCGGAGGGTGGGGGAGACGTCCCAGCCGCCGTAGGGGCGGACGTCGGATGCCGGCGCGGCCTGCCAGGCGGGCGGTGCCGTACCGATGGCGGTGACGAGCAGCAGCCGGATCACGGGCATCCGCGTGCCGTACAGGCGGATCATGAGCCAGAGCGCGCTCTCGCCGCGGTGCAGCCACCAGCCGGTCAGCAGTGCCACCACCAGATGGATCACTGTCATGCCGGCGCCTGGATGGCCGTGATCGGCGAGGGGGGCCGTGTGGGGCGCGGGTGCGGCGCGGGTGAACAGCTCGTGCAGCAGGATCTGCGTGGCGACGGTCGCGGGGAGCACACTCTCCAGGCCGCGCTCGCGTCCGTTGAGGGCGTAGGCCGGGCAGAAGGCGATCAGCGCGCCGAGGACGGCAAGCGGCACGGGGATCGGTGCTCCGCCGGCCAGGACGTGGCCGCCGCCGGAGACCACGAGGCACAGCGTCGCGAAGACGAGTGCTCGTGGCAGGCGGAGCGCCGACGCCATCGGGGTCACGGACGCCATCCTTTCAGCCGCGCCGCCCGGCGAGAAGACCACTGTCCGGTGTCCTTCGGCCCGGCGGGGTGCCCCGCTCCCCCGGAGAACCGGTGGACCGGGGCGGAGAGCCTGGTCACAGGGGCCGGGGCGGGGCCAGGCCGGAGGCCGCCGAGGGCGCCCGCCCTCACGGGATTAGGGGTTCCGGCAGGGACCGGCCGGCGGGATCAGGGGGTTGACGGTGGCGACGGGCTCGCGCACGCGGTGACCGGCCGCCGGGGCCAGGCGCCGGCCTGCCATGTCCAGCGGTGAGCGCCGGCCCCCGCCGGTGGCCCGGAGACGCCGTCCCGGAGGCGCCGGGCCGGCGTGCGGCCCGCCCCGGCCGTGACGGCCGGCACCTGAACGGCCGCCCAGGTGCTTGCACGTGGAGTAATCGATTATCTACTCTGCGTATGCGTCGCGGGCCGGGCGCCGGGGCTTGACCGTCCGGCGGGCGCGGGCCCGGCGGGCAGGGTGCGGACCGTGGGGAGAGGTCATGATCCGAAAGCGAAGCGCGGTCCTGCCGGCCGGCGGGCGCCCCGCCGGGTCGCGCCGGTCCACCGAGGGCCGGGTGGCGGTCGCCTCCGGTGGCGGACCCGTCCGGGCCTCCGTCACGTATCCGCGGAAAGCGGCCGGGAAGTAGCCGTGAGGCGGCCCGCTCCCGGCCCCCGGCCGATGCCGCCGGCCGGGCGCCGGCACCCCCAGGTGGGCGGCGCGTGGAGTCCGGCGCCCGGACATCCCGGCCGGATGCCGGCGCGCCGGTCCGGGAGGGCCGGGGGAGCCCTGGCACGATGGCCGCGGATCGTGCGGGCGGCGGTGAGGGTCTCGCTGCTGTCGGCCCTGGTCGTGGGCGGGGTGGGGGAAGCCCCCGGTCTCGCCCGGACGGCTCCGGCGACATGTTGGACACCGGGTCTGGTGTCCCATCGGGGCTACTGGGCCGGGGGCACGGAGAACACCGTCAGGGCGTTCGAGCGGGCGCTCGCGGCGGGCTCCGAGCGGATCGAGCTCGACGTGCGTTTCACCGAAGATCACCAGCCGGTGCTGATGCACGACGCCACGGTCGACCGGACCACCTCGGGCACGGGCCGGGTCTCCGGCATGACGCTGGCGCGGTTCCGCGAGCTGCGCACCGCGGACGGCCAGAGCCCGCCGGCTCTGGCGGAAGTCCTGGAGCTCGTCCAGGGCGGAGCCGTGGAAGTGCTGGTCGAGCTCAAGGAGGTCCCGGACGCCCGGGACCTGCGCTCCCTGGAGGACGCCTACGACCGGTACGGCGCCCACCGGTGGGCGAGCCTGATGTCGTTCTCCCCTTCGGCCCTGGAGGCGGTCAGGTCCATCCCCGCCCGCAAGGGCCTGCTGTCCAAGACCGCGCCGCCGCTCTCGCTCGCCGGGAAGTTCTCCTTCACCGGCGTCAGGTACGACAACCTGAGCGAGGCGCTGACCCGCGAATACCGTGATCACGGCATGGCCGTCTACGCCTGGACGCCCGACGACGAGAGCGCGTGGCGGCGCCTGGCGGACTACGGAGTGGACCGCGTCATCACGAATGAGACGTCCGCCTATCTGGCGTGGGCCCGGGAGGCGTGTCAGCCGTGAGGACGCGGACCTGCGGGACCTGGCATGATCGATGGCATGAAGTCGCCGGTGTCGCCGCTCGCGGAACCGGACGGTCCGGCCCGTTCCGGCGGCATCTCCCGCCCGGATCCGCTGCTCGCGCCGTCCGGTGAGCCCGCCCTCTCCGACTGGTCGCTCGACCCGGCCGTCCGGCACCTCAATCACGGATCGTTCGGGGCCGTTCCGCTCGCCGCTCAGCGCGCGCAACGCGAGTACCGGACGATCATGGACGCGAACCCCTGCGCATGGTTCACGGGCGTGGTGGGCCGCGTCGGCGCCGCGCGCGCGGAGATCGCCGCCTACCTCGGCGCGAGCCCCGACGCGACGGCCCTCGTCCCCAACGCCAGCGGCGGTGCGAGCGTGGTGTTCGACAGCGTGCCGGCGTGGCGGGGGATGCGGATCGTGACGACCGACCACGGCTATGGCGCGGTCCTGATGGGGGCCGGACGGCTTGCCCGCCGGTGGGACGGCTCCGTGACCACCGTGCGCATCCCCCTCGACGCCACCGACGACGAGGCGTTCGCGGCGGTCGCCGCCGAGATGGCGGACGATGTCGCCCTCGTCGTCATCGACCATGTCACCTCCGCGACCGCCCGCCGGTTGCCGGCCGGGCGCGTCGCCGCCCACGGCCGCCGTCTCGGCATCCCCGTGCTCGTCGACGCCGCGCACGCGCCCGGTCTCGTCGCGGACCCGCTGGCCGGTATCGACGCCGATTTCTGGGTCGGCAACCTGCACAAGTTCGCGTGCGCGCCGCGTGGAACGGCGGCCCTCGTCGCTTCGGGACCGCACGCGCGGTCCCTGCACCCGCTCATCGACTCGTGGGCCGCTCCGGAACCGTTTCCGGCGCGCTTCGACCAGCAGGGGACCATCGACGTGACCTCCTATCTGGCCGCGCCGGTCGCGTTCGCCACCGTCGAGGAGCACTACGGCTGGGACACGGCGCGGCGCTACATCGCGGAGCTCGGCGACTACGCGCAGGCCATCGTCACCGAGGCGCTGTCCGGGCTGACCGGCACGGACGCGTCGGCGCAGGTCGGCGAGCCCGTCGGCGGCCTGCGTCTCGTCCGCCTGCCGCGCGGCGTGGCGGCGGACCCGGAGGCCGCCCACGGGCTGCGGCACGACATCGCCGTACGGCTCGGCATCGAGACCGCCATCACCTCGTGGGGAGGTCAGGGGTTCCTGCGGCTCTCCACGCACGTGTACAACACGGCGGAGGACTTCGAGGACTTCGTCGAGCGCGGCGTCCCGTTCATCGTCGAACGGAGCCGCGCGGCGCACGCGGGGTGACGCCGCACGGCCCGACCACGACGGAACCGGCGGGGCCCCCGGCCGCGGCACCGGGAGATCTACGACCGGGGCGCGCCGTACCAGCGCCATGTGGTGAGACGCGGGTGCCCGGGAAGCTCGGCGCGGCCGGTGGCCCACAACAGGGCCGTCCAGGGGTCGGTGTCCGTCGGGGCGTCCGGGAACAGCCGGGCGAGCACCCGCGAGCACAGATCGGCGGGCGGGGTCCAGGCGAGCCCGAGCCCTCCGGCCAGATCGTGGGTGTGCACCAGGGTCTCCACGATCCCCATCGCGGCGAAGCCCTCCGGGTCCGACGCCCCGAAGACGTGGTGAACGCGGACCCGCGACGGCGTCGTGCGCACCATGGCGACCAGCAGCGCGCCGCTCGCCTCCAGCACCTGCAACAGCCCGGCCGGCCCCGCCGCGCGGTCCGCGTGGATGGCGTTCCGGGGACCTCCGGGCCTGCGGCTCTCCCACACGAAGGGCACTTCGCGGTCCAGGGGCGGTGTCCTGAGGCCCAGCTGGGCGGCGTACGCGAAGAGGTCGTCGCTGAGATGCTCGACGGTCTCCCAGCAGCCCCACTCCAGCGAGCCGGCCTTTTCGTCCCACGCCTCCGGGGGCGCCTCCCGGAGGGCGCCGACGGCGAGCCGGACGGCCCGGTCGAGGTCGTCCGCGGTCACAGGGGAGGGGGGCGGTACGGCTTCGGCTGATCGGGACATGGGGGGAACCGTATCGCGGACGCCGGGAGCCGGGTCCTCCGAGGGGCGGGCCGGGAACCCGCCGGCCGTCTCCGGTGGATGTTCCGGTACGGCCCGCGGCCCGGCCCCCTCGCGGGCGCCGCCCCCGTCCGCCCGCGCGGCCGGCGCCGCCGCACCCCGGGATGCCCGGTGGCCTGGGGGATTCGGCTAGCCTGAGGGCACGATGAACCGTTTGACGACGTCAAGGGGTGAGTTCGACCTCGCCCGCTTTCCCGATGATCCCCGTGACCTGCTCCGCGCCTGGGACGCCGCCGACGAATACCTGCTGCGGCACCTGGACGGAATCGACGGTGAGCCGACGGACCTGTCGGGCACCGTGGTCGTGGTGGGCGACCGATGGGGTGCCCTGGTCACCGCGCTGGCCGATCACCGCCCCGCGCAGATCACCGACTCCTTCCTCACCCAGGAGGCGACCCGGGGCAACCTGAAGCGCAACGGGGCCGACGCGGACATGGTGCGGCTGCTGTCGACCAGGGACACGCCGCCGGACCGGATCGACGTGCTGCTGATCCGGGTGCCCAAGAGCCTCGCGCTCCTGGAGGACCAGCTGCACCGGCTCGCACCCCGCGTCCACACGGGCACCGTCGTCATCGGCACGGGGATGGTCGCCGAGATCCACACCTCGACCCTGAAGCTGTTCGAGCGGATCCTCGGGCCGACCCGGACGTCGCTGGCGGCCAGGAAGGCACGGCTCATCTTCTGCTCGCCGGCCCCTCAGCCCCTCCGGGGCGCCAGCCCGTGGCCGCGGAGCTACGCGCTGCCCACCGGCATCGGAACGGCCTCGGGCCTGACCGTCACCAACCACGCGGGCATCTTCTGCGCCGACCGCCTCGACATCGGCACCCGCTTCCTCCTGCGGAACCTCCCCCGCCGCCGGGGCCCCGAGCGCGTCGTGGACCTGGGCTGCGGCAACGGGGTGGTCGGAGTGGCCGCGGCGCTGGCCAACCCCGAGGCCGAGGTGATGTTCATCGACGAGTCCTACCAGGCGGTGGCCTCTGCGGAGGCCACGTTCCGGGCGAACGCCGGCGCGGGCACCACGGCGCGGTTCGTGGTGGGTGACGGCCTGTCCGGTGTACCGGCCGGGACGGTGGACCTGGTGCTGAACAACCCGCCGTTCCACACCCACCAGGCGACGACCGACGCGACGGCCTGGCGCATGTTCACCGGGTCGCGCGCCGCGCTACGCCGTGGCGGCGAACTGTGGGTGATCGGCAACCGGCACCTCGGCTACCACGTGAAACTGCGCCGGATCTTCGGTAACTGCGAGGTCGTCACGAGCGACCCGAAGTTCGTCATCCTGCGGGCCGTCAGAAGCTGATCGCCCCGCTCCCGTCCGTACCGGCCGGCAGGGCGGCGCTCAGGCGGGCAGCCGCTCGCCGGTGATCGCGGAGAAGAGCCGCTCCTTGCCCGGCATGATCCGCAGCCGGACCTGGTCGCCCTTGGCGGGCGGCGCGTTGGGGTCGACCCGGGCGATGACGGTCTGTTCGAGCAGCTCCGGATAGGTCCTGTCGGCGTACTGGCCGTAGAGGAAGGCGTCCGAGCCGAGCTCCTCGACGACGGTGACGGTGACCGGGAAGGTCCTGTAGTCCTTGCTCTCGCCGACCACGTCCAGGGCCTCGGGCCGGAAGCCCAGGATGACGCGGTCGCTGCCCTCCGCCTTGAGCGCTCCGAGCGTCTCGCGGGTCAGCCGTACCCGCGTCCCGGCGAGGACCGCCTCCTCGCCCTCGACGCGGAACTCGGCCAGGTTCATCGACGGGGAGCCGATGAAGCCGGCGACGAAGACGTTGGCCGGATGCTGGTAGAGGCGCAGCGGCGTGTCGACCTGCTGGAGGACCCCGTCCTTGAGCACGGCGACCCGGTCGCCCATCGTCATGGCCTCCACCTGGTCGTGGGTCACGTAGACCGTCGTCACCCCGAGCCGGCGCTGCAGGTCGGCGATCTGGGTGCGGGTCTGCACCCGCAGCTTGGCGTCCAGGTTGGACAGCGGCTCGTCCATGAGGAACACCTTCGGCTCGCGCACGATCGCCCGGCCCATGGCCACGCGCTGCCGCTGCCCGCCGGAGAGCGCCTTGGGCCTGCGGTCGAGGAACTCCTCCAGGTCCAGCAGGCGGGCGGCCTCGCGGACCCGGCGGTCGCGCTCGTCCTTGGGGACCTTGGTCACCCGCAGGGCGAAGCCCATGTTGTCGGCCACCGACATGTGCGGGTAGAGCGCGTAGTTCTGGAACACCATCGCGATGTCCCGGTCGCGCGGCGGCAGGTGGGTGACGTCACGCTCGCCGATGGCGATGTGCCCGCCGTCGACTCTCTCAAGCCCGGCGAGCATGCGCAGGGAGGTGGATTTCCCGCAGCCCGACGGGCCGACGAGGACCAGGAATTCGCCGTCGGTGATGTCGAGGTCGAGGGCGTCCACCGCGGGCCGTTCGGATCCGGGATAGACGCGGGTCGCCTCGTCGTAGAGGACTCTGGCCATCGGTCGCTCCTTAAGCGTTCACTTCACGAGGTCACTTCACCAGGTCACTTCACGCGGTCGTTTCACGAGGCCGCCGGGGAAGCCGGGGAAGGCCGGACCGGGACGCCGGCGGGCGGGCACCGACCGCCGCCGCCCCCCGTGGCCGGCGGTCGCCGTCCGGACCCGTGCCATGCGATCACTCCTGCGGCCGGACGACTGCCTTGACCAGCCCGGGATCGCGGGTGCCGGCCGTCAGCGCCCGCTCGACCTCGGCCAGGCCGTAGTGGCCGGTGACCAGGGCGTCCAGCCGGACGCGTCCCGAGGCGGCCAGCGCGATCGCGGCCGGCCAGGTGTTGGCGTAGCGGAACGTGCCCGTCACCTCGATCTCGCGCGTCTGCACGTGGGACAGCGGCAGCGGGATCTCGTCCCCGCCCATGCCGATGAGGACGACCCGCCCGGCCCGTCCCACCGCGCGGACGGCCTCCCCGACGGCGGCGGGATGCCCCGAGCATTCGAGCAGCACATCGGGGTCGAACGCGGCGTCGGCCAGCCGGTTCTCGCGCACGTCGAGGGTCACGCTCGCCCCCAGGTCGCGGGCCAGTTCGAGCCGCGTGGGGTTGACGTCGGTGATCATGATGTCGGTGGCGCCGAAAGCCCTCGCGGCCTGAAGGCAGAGCAGGCCGACCGGGCCGGCGCCGGTGACGAGCACGCGGCTGCCCGGCCCGGCCCGCGCCTTCCGGCAGGCCCACACGCCCACCGACAGCGGTTCGATCAGGGCGGCCGCGTCATCGGACAGGACGTCCGGGACGGGGTGGGCGAACTCCTCGTGCGTGACGACGTACTCGCAGAAGGCGCCGTCGACCGGAGGGGTGCCGAAGAAGCGCATCCGCGGGCAGAGGTTGTACCGGCCGGCCCGGCAGTACGGGCAGGTGAAGTCGGGCACCCCCGGCTCCAGCGAGACGCGCTGCCCCGGCTGGTGACGGCCGGCCCCGGGCCCGGCGGCGGCCACGGTCCCGGACGGCTCGTGGCCGAGCACCAGCGGGGACTCCACCACGAAGTCGCCGATCCGCCCGTGCTCGTAGTAGTGCACGTCGGAACCGCACGTCCCGACCGACGCGACCCGCACGAGCACCTCACGCGGGCCGGGCTCGGGCAGGGGCCGCTCCTCCAGCGTGATCTTGCCCACGCCGTGCAGTACGGCTGCGCGCATCGTGCGCTCTGTCATGTCCTCTTTCCTTACTCTCCTGTGACGGCGCCCAGGGTGAGCCCGGTGACCAGCCAGCGGCGCACGGCGAGCCCGGCCAGCATCATCGGCACGACCACGATCGTGCCGATGGCGGTGAGCTGCCCCCAGTCGATGCCCGTCTGGGTGACCAGCTGGGAGGCGGCGATGGGCAGCGTCTGGGAGTTCGGCCCGGAGAAGACGACGGCGAACGCGTAGTCGTTCCAGGCGAAGACGAGGCAGAGCACGAAGGTGGTGACCAGCCCCGACTTGGTCAGCGGGAGGATGACCGTGCGGAAGGCCTGCCAGCGGGTGCAGCCGGCGACGAGCGCGGACTCCTCCAGGGACGGCGGCACCTCGGCGAAGAACGCGCTCATCAGCCAGATGGCGAACGGCAGGTTGAAGGTCAGGTAGGCCAGCACCAGGCCGGGGATCGAGTCGATCAGGCCGAGTCCGCGGAAGATGAGGAACAGCGGGACCACGATCGCCGCGATGGGCGCCATGCGCGTCGAGATGATCCAGAAGGCCAGGTGCTTCTTCCCGCGCATCCGGGTCCGTGCCAGGCCGTAGCCGGCGAGCGCGCCCAGGCAGACCGCGAGCAGCGCGGAGATCCCGGCGGCGAGCACGCTGTGCCAGATGTAGGGCCCGAGGTTGTTGGAGCCGGTGAACAGGTTGCGGTAGTTGTCCAGGGTGGGGGCGAACAGGACCTGCGGCGAGGCCGAGGTCACGTCCATGCGGTTCTTGAACGACGACAGCAGCATCCAGACCAGGGGGACCAGCGTCCAGAGCATGGCCACGGCGAGGAGGAAGGTCACCGTCCAGCGCGTGCGCCGGGTGCTGGCCTCAAGCGGGGACTGCGGCGTGCCCGGCGGGGCGGCGGTGACCACCGGCCTGTCTCCCCGGGCGGCCCGGCCGGCACCGGCCCGCGGGTGGGCGGGCGTCGGCGGCGTCATCGAGGTGCTCATCGGGTCAACCCCCTGGTGTCCAGCAGCCGGACGAAGGTGCGGGCGATGAAGATCGAGAAGGCCAGCATCGCCAGGCCGATGGCGGCGGCGTAACCGAAGTCGAAGAAGCGGAACGCGGTCTCGTACAGCCGGATGGGCACGATCTTGGTCGCGTCGGCGGGGCCGCCGTTGGTGGTGACCCAGATGATGTCGAAGTAGCGGATGGCGTCCATCGAGCGGATGAGCAGCGCGACGAGCAGCACGTTGGAGATCGCCGGGAAGACGATGTACCGCAGCGTCATCCACCCCGGGGCGCCGTCGACGGCGGCGGCCTCCCGCACCGACTGGGGCACGCTGGACAGGCCGGCGAGGGTGATCAGGGCGATCAGCGGGGTCCACTCCCACACGTCCATCAGCACGACGGCGGCGAAGGCGGTGGTGGGGTCGCCGAGGATGTCGCCGCTGAAGCCGAGGGAGCGCAGCATCCAGGCGTAGAGTCCGAAGGTGGAGTCGGTGAGGTAGCGGCCCAGCAGGCCGACGATCACCGGCGCGGCGAACATCGGCAGCAGGATCAGGCTGAGCAGGATGTTGCGGCCGCGCAGCACCCGGTAGAGGCACAGCGCGATGCCCACGCCCAGGAGCATCTCCAGCCCGACGGTGAGCACGAAGTAGATGACCGTGCGCAGCCACGACATCCACATGTCGGCGTCAGTGAAGAACCGCTCCCAGTTGCCGACGCCCACCGGTTCGAGCCGTACCCCGCCCAGCAGCCCGACGTGGGAGAAGCTCATCGCGATCAGGGCGAGGAAGGGCACGATCGACAGCGCGGCCAGCAGGAGCAGGCCGGGGGCCATCATCCTGCCCTCGAAGCCGATCCGCGGCTCCTTGGGGGCGGCGGTCTCCGGCCGGCCGGACCGGCGGAGCACCGATGAGGAGTCTGCGGCGTGCGTCATCTAGGCCACCCACCCTCGTGCCACGATCCGGTCCACCCGCGACGTGATCGAACGCATCGCCTCCTCCGGCGACGCGCCCCCGGTGAGCATCCGGGACAGCTGCGTGAAGATCGCCGTGTTGCACTCGTTCCACATCGGGATCTTGGGACGGAGGCCGATCCGGTCGGCCTGCCAGGCCTGCCGCACCGCGGCGGCCGTGAGCATGTTGGGCATCGGCGACGGCCGCTTCTCGGCCGCGCGCACCTCCGGCAGCTCGTACACGGAGGTGCGGGTGGGGGTGCCGCCGCCGGCCTTGCTCCTGAGGTTGGCGAGCTGCGTCTGGGGCGAGGTGGCCCACACGAGGAACAGCCAGGCCGCGCCGCGCTCGTGGGCCAGCGTGTTGGCGCTGATCGCCACCCCGGTTCCCCCGTACATGTTGGCGGTGCCGGCCGGTCCCCTGGGCAGCGGCGCGTAGCCGACCTTGCCGGGCAGCACCAGCTCGTTGCTGGCCGCGTACTCGTGCCAGTTGGGGCACATCGCCAGCCGGCCGGCGCGGAACGCGGCGCCCACGCCGTCCCAGTCCCACGTCTTCGAGGCGGGGTCGGCGATGCCGAGCAGCCGGTTGTAGAACTCCGCGCCCGCGATCGCGGCCTCGGAGTCGAGCCGGCACGGGCCGGGATCCCGCGACCCCATGCGCCCCACCTCCCGGCCGTTGGCGAAGTAGTCCCCGCCGTAGGACCACAGCACGTTGCTGAAGTCGTTCATCAGGGAGTCGTGCTGGCGGGCCTGGTGCCCGGTGCCGTACTTGACGTCCGACGTCGCGTTCTTGTTGAACCAGCGGGCGATCCCGAAGTACTCCTCCCACGTCCGGTCGCCGCCCGGAGCGGGGTCGAAACCGAGGTCGTCGGCCATGCGGTCGTGGTACTTGCCGAACAGGTCGCTCCGGTACTGCCAGATCATCGTCGGCGCGTCGTACGGCAGGGCGTAGATCGGTCCGGGCTCGACGAACCGGCCGGCGGCGTCGAGCTGGGTGGGGATGAAGTCCGTGACGCCGCCGGGCAGGTCCGGCAGGCCCGGATCGGCCTGCAGCGAACGCAGGTCCACCAGCCCCCGCTGGTACGGCGCGAGCACCTGGTAGGGGTCGGCGTAGACCACCTGGTACTGGGCCCGTCCCGAGGCCAGGTCGAGGGCGACCCGCTGGACCAGCGCGGTCAGCTCGAGCGTCACGATGTTGACGTTGATCCCGGTCAGGTCGGTGAAGGGGCGGAGGTCGGCGGCGATGGCCGCGGTGGGAGCGGTGTTCTCCGAGATGAAGTTCAGGGTGGCGCCCTTGAACTGGCGCCACTGGTCGCCGCCGGCGGTCCGGGGCGCGTCGCTGCGGGATCCGCAGGCGCTCAGGCTCCCGGCCAGAGTCAGTGACGCTCCGGCGGCCAGGGCGCCACGGAGGACGTCGCGCCTGCTCGGCTGGGGCGAATGGCTGTCCACTGCACCTCCTGACACTGCAGGTAAGGGCAACGACGCCAGTTTCATCTTTCAGAAACATTGATGTAAACATATATGCGATATTTTTCCTGGAAAAATATGAGATATTGGCTTTAATTGGTCGAAGGCTCGGACATCCGCCCGCTGGAGCTCCGCCCGGCGGCCGTGATCCCGTTCCGCCGGCCACCCGTGGAGCCCGTGACCTGCCGGTGCGCCTCCCGTGATCCCCGCACCCGCCGGACCCGACCCGCCGGCGGCGCGGACGGCAGACCCGGCCCCGCCCCCCCGCTGCCGGAAAGACGGCCGCCTGATCGCGTGAATGCCGGTGCGGTATTAACGCCGCCCGGCGGAACGGGAGGCTATGCCAACAATTTAAAGTCCGAAGCTGTTGGAGTTGGCCATTCCCGGCGTAGAGACGGAGCAAGGGAGCGCTGAAGAGGAGATCGATGGCGGTGACCGCACTGACGCAGGAGACGCTGGGAACCCTTCCCGGGGAGGTGGCGACTCCCTCCTACGACCGGTCGGAGCTCACGGCCGGCATCGTCCACTTCGGGGTGGGCGGATTCCACCGCGCGCACCAGGCGATGTATCTCGACCGGCTGATGAACGACGGCAAGGCGCATGACTGGGCGATCTGCGGTGTCGGGGTCCTGCCCGGCGACGCGCGGATGCGGGACGCGCTGACCGCGCAGGACGGCCTCTACACGCTCGTGCTGAAGCACCCCGACGGGACGCGCGAGGCCCGCGTCATCGGGTCGATCGTCGAATATCTCTTCGCCCCCGACGATCCGGAGGCGGTCATCGAGAAGATGGCCGGCCCGGCGGTGCGGATCGTGTCGCTCACGGTCACCGAGGGCGGCTACAACATCCATCCCGTCACCGGGGAATTCGACGCCGAGGCCCCCGCGATCCGCGCGGACCTGGCGCCCGGCGCGGTCCCGGCCACGGTGTTCGGACTCGTCACCGAGGCGCTGCGCCGCCGGCGCGCCCAGGGGGTCACGCCGTTCACCGTCATGTCGTGCGACAACATCCAGGGGAACGGGCACGTCGCACGCCGTTCCTTCACGGCGTTCGCCCGGCTCGCCGACCCCGACCTCGCCGCCTGGATCGAGAGCTCCGTCGCGTTCCCCGACTCCATGGTCGACCGCATCACCCCCGTCACCACCGGCCAGGACCGTGAGGCCGTGGCCCGGCGGTTCGGTGTCGAGGACGCCTGGCCGGTCGTCTGCGAGCCGTTCACCCAGTGGGTGCTGGAGGAGCGCTTCCCCGGCGGGCGTCCCCCCTTCGAAGAGGCCGGAGTCCAGGTCGTCACCGACGTGGAGCCGTACGAGCTGATGAAGCTGCGCCTGCTGAACGCCGGCCACCAGGCGCTCTGCTATCTCGGTTACCTCAGCGGGTACCGCTACGCCCACGAGGCCGCGACCGATCCCGCGATCGCGGCGTTCCTGCTCGACTACATGGACATCGAGGCCACGCCGACGCTCCGGCCGGTGCCGGGCATCGACCTGGAGGCCTACAAGCGGACCCTCATCGAGCGGTTCTCCAATCCCGAGGTGCGGGACACGCTCGCGAGACTGTGCGCCGAGTCCTCGGACCGGATCCCGAAATGGCTGCTGCCCGTCGTGCGGGAGCAGCTGGCCCGCGGCGGTGAGGTCACCCGCGCGGCCGCGGTGGTGGCCGGCTGGGCGCGCTACGCCGAGGGGATCGACGAATCCGGTGAGCCGATCGAGATCGTCGACCCGCTGCGAGACAGGTTGACGGCCGCCGCAAGAAGGCAGCGTGAACACCCCACGGCCTTCATCGAGGATCGGGACCTCTTCGGCGACCTCGCCGACGACAGGCGGTTCGTCGAACCGTATCTGCGCGCCCTCGAATCGCTGCACACCCAGGGTGCCCGCGCGACGGTGCGGGAACTGGCGGGGCACGGAACGCGCACGTGAGCGTACGGCGCGCATCGCGGGCCCGGCGGTTTTCCCGGGCCCGGGGCACCGCGACAACCGGCTGAGCATCAGGTCGGGCCGCAGCTTCCGCCGTAATCTCTCAGAGATCGTATTTTAACCGGCCAAAAGCTTGAAAAATCGACAAGATCGATTCACGATTCTCCACGTGGGTTGTAAAGATCATGCGCATCCCATGTCGCTTTCCCCGGCGGGACACTCCCGCCCGGCGTGAAGGAGATCGTGTGTCCCATACCCCCCGGCACTGGCGAGCGGTCCTGATCGGGTCCGTCGCCGCCCTCGCGCTCATGCTCCCCCAGGGCGTGGCCCAGGCCGCGCCCGACCCCGGAAAGATCCACGAAACCGTCCAGGCGGAGCTGGCCGCGGACGACAAGGCCACCTTCTGGGTCCGCCTGAAGAACGACGCCGACCTCAGCGCGGCCCGCAGTGCGAAGACCAAGACCGAGAAGGCCCGGCAGGTCTTCCGGGCCAAGACCGAGGTCGCCACGGCATCGCAGGCGGGCCTGCGCAAACTCCTCACCGCCGAGCACGCCGACTTCACCCCGTTCTGGATCGCCAACGCCGTCCAGGTGACCGGCGACGCCAAGCTGGCCGGGGAGATCGCGAAGCTGCCCGAGGTGGAGCGGATCGAGCCCGGCCGCGTCACCAAGCTGCCCGAGCCGCTGCCGGGCAAGGAGACGGCGAAGGTCGACGCGGTCGAGTGGAACATCGACCGCGTCAACGCCCCGAGGGTATGGAGCGAGCTCGGCACCCGCGGTGACGGCATCGTCGTGGCCAACATCGACTCCGGCGTCCAGTTCGACCACCCGGCGCTGGCCGCGCAGTATCGCGGCAAGAAGGCCGACGGCAGCGTCGAGCACGACTACAACTGGTTCGACCCGGCGGGTGTGTGCCCGAGCGCCGCGCCGTGTGACAACAACGACCACGGCACCCACACGATGGGCACCATGGTGGGCGGCGAGGGCGCCAACACCATCGGCGTCGCCCCCGGCGCCAAGTGGATCGCGGCGAAGGGCTGCGAGACCAACAGCTGCTCCGACGCCTCGCTGCTCGCCGCCGGGCAGTGGGTGCTCGCGCCCACCGACCTGAACGGCGACAACCCGCGTCCCGACCTGGCGCCGGACATCGTCAACAACTCCTGGGGCGGCGCCGGCTTCGACGCCTGGTACAAGGAGATCGTCGAGGCCTGGGTGGCGGCGGGCATCTTCCCGGCCTTCTCCAACGGCAACGTCACCGGCGCGGGCTGCAACTCCAGCGGCTCGCCCGGCCAGTACGGCTCCAGCTACAGCGCCGGCGCGTTCGACGTCAACAACGCCATCGCGAGCTTCTCCACCCGCGGTTCCGGCGAGAACGGCGAGATCAAGCCCAACCTCGCGGCACCCGGCGTGAACGTGCGCTCGTCGGTGCCCGGCGGTTACGACTCCTTCTCCGGCACGTCGATGGCCAGCCCGCACGTGGCGGCCACCGTGGCGCTCATGTGGTCCGCCTCGCCGGCCCTGCAGGGCGACATCGCCGCCACGCGGGCGCTGCTCGACCGGACCGCGGTCGACGTCGACGACACCCGCTGCGGCGGCACCGCCGCCGACAACAACGTCTGGGGTGAGGGCAGGCTCGACACGTTCGCCGCGGTCCAGGCCGTCCCGGTCGGGGCGCTCGGCGCACTGCAGGGCACCGTCACCTCCGGTGGCACGCCGGTGGCCGCGGCGACCCTCACCGTCACCGGGCCGCTGGGCCGTACGGTCACCACCGCGCAGGACGGGACGTACGCGCTGCCGCGCCTGCTGGCGGGCGACTACCAGATCACCGTCAAGAAGTTCGGCTACGACGACGCGACGGCGACCGTCACCGTCGTGGCCGACCAGAGCGTCACCAAGGACGTGTCGCTGACGCAGCAGTCCGCGGGCGAGGTGTCGGGGACGGTGACCGCCGCGGGCGCACCCGAGGCGGGCGCCACGGTGACCGCGGTGGGCACGCCGGTCAGCGTGGTCACCGACGCCGCGGGACGGTACCGGCTCACGCTGCCGAACGGCGGCTACGAGCTGAGGATCACCCCGGTCTCCCGGTGCGCGGGCGGTCTCACCGTGCCGATCACGGTGAACGGCGACCTGACCAAGGACGTCGACCTGCCGCGCCGCGCCGACTCCTTCGGTTACACCTGCTCCGCCGCCGCCGAGGCGTACGTCGCGGGCACCGACAAGCACCCGCTCACCGGCGACGACGCGGCCCAGCCGGTCACGCTGCCGTTCACCTTCCCGTTCTACGGCGGCGGCCACACCAGCGGCTGGATCAGCAGCAACGGCTTCCTGAACTTCGCCGCCAGCAGCACCACGGCCACCAACGGGGCCCTGCCCTCCACCGCCGCGCCCAACACGGCGATCTACCCCTACTGGGACGACCTGGTGCTGGACGACCAGTCCGGGGTCTACACCGCCACCATCGGAACCGCGCCCAAGCGCACCTTCGTCATCGAATGGCGCAACGCCCGGTTCTACTCCGACGCCGCTCCGCGCATCTCGTTCTCGACGCTGCTCGGCGAGGACGGCTCGATCGGGTTCCGCTACCGCGGCATCACCAGCGAACGCGCCTCCGGGACCAGTGCCACGGTGGGCATCGAGAGCCCGGGCGGCACCGACGCGCTGCAGTACTCCCACAACAGCGCCGCGCTCGCCGACGGCCAGAGCCTGACCTTCGCCGCGAGCCGGCACGGGCTGCTGACCGGCACCGTCACCGACGCCAACGACGGCAAGCCGCTGGCGGGCGCGACGGTCAAGGTGGGCGACGTGGCGACCTTCACCACCGGGGAGAACGGCACGTTCCTCGGGCAGGTCCTGGTGGGCGACTACCGGGTCGAGGTCTCCAAGGACAACTACGGGACCTTTGCCCAGGAGATCACCGTCACCGCCGGAACCGTGACCCGGGTCGACACCGCCCTGGCCACCGGCCAGGTGACGGCCTCGGCCGGAGAGCTCACCCTGGTGATGCCGGCCGAGTCCACCAGGACCGGCACGGTCGACCTGTCCAACCTGGGAGGCGCCACGACCTACACCGTCGTGACCGACCCCGCCCAGGGCTGGCTGGGCGTGACGCCCGCCGCCGGCGAGCTCGGCTCGGGCAAGTCGGTGACGTTGAAGGTCACCGCCTCCAGCGCGGGCGTCCAGCCGGGCACCGTCCGCACCGGCAAGCTGCTGGTGCGCTCGGCGAGCGGCCGCAACCCGCAGATCGAGATCATCGTGACGGTCGTGGTGCCCAAGCACCAGGTCGCCATCGACGCGGGCGGCACCAAGGACCTCGTCGACGCCGCCGGCGACCGCTGGACCGCCGACCGAAAGTACAGCGCGGGCGGCCACGGCTACGTGGGCTCCGGCACCAGGACGCACACGTCCAGCAAGGCGATCAAGGGCACCACCGAGCAGGAGCTGTTCAAGCGCGCCCGCGAGTCGATGCTGGAGTACCGGTTCGACCAGGTGCCCAACGGCACCTACACCGTCGAGCTGGACTTCGCCGAGACCCGGGCCATGCGTGAGGGCCGGCGCGTCTTCGACGTCCTCGTCGAGGGCCAGCTCGCGATCCCCGCGCTGGACCTGGCTCTGGAGGCCGGCACGTACACCGCCGTCACCCGGCAGTACACCGTGAAGGTCACCGACGGCCAGCTCAACGTCCGGTTCGCCGAGCGGGTCGGCGATCCCATCGTCAACGCCATCCGCATCTCCGAGCGTCCCGACAAGGCCACTCCGTAGCGGTCCGAACCACCGCAGGCCCGTCCCGCCTCCATGGCGGGGCGGGCCTGCGCCTGTCGGGGGTAGAGGTGGGTCGCCGCTCCGGTCCGGCATTTCATTGCACGGCGCCGCAGGATTGCAGCGTTCCACGGCGTTCCGAACAATTTCCCTGCGATCCACCCAGAGATCATTGGTGTGCAATGTGACATGTGACATCTTGGAGATCACGGGCGCCCGGCAATGGGGCCGGGCGCCCGATCCCAACGGAGGAACTCGATGAACCAGATCGTCAATCGCGGTCTCGCGCTCCTGATGGCCGGGGCCGCCATCGCGGGCGGGCTCGCCATGAGCGCTCCCGCCTCGGCCGCGACTCTCACGACGACGACCACCTGCAGCACCGGCGGCCCGATCCAGGGTCTGAACGTCAGGGCGTGCGTGGACGTCACCGGCGCCCAGGTGCGGGTCTACGGGATCGTCGGCGCCCTCGGCATCTCCGAGCCCCCGGTCAACCCCCGCAGCATCGGCGCGGAGGTCTCCGGCGCGATCGTCGGCGGCGCCCTGCTCGGCTCGGGGAGCCAGGCACTGAGCATCTGGAACAACTCCTTCACCGTCGAGGGCGTCACCACGACCGTGGCCTCCGGGACCACGGTCCGCGCCAAGGTGGTCATCACCCCCGGCCCCGCGGGCCCCGGTGGCGGCGGCACGCCCCTGCCCGGCCCGAACTCCGTCTCCGTCGACGTGCCGGTCGTCTACTGATCCGGACCGGGACAGCTGAATGAGCGGGGGCGCGCGACGACGGTCGCGCGCCCCAGCGCGTCCTGCGGGCTCACTCCGCCGCGGGCGGCAGGTGACCGCCACCGGACGCCGGGGCCCGGGAGAGAAGATCGGCCAGGCGTTTCCTGTCGGTCTTGCCGTTCGGGTTCAGCGGGAGGTCGCGCAGGTTCACGAACGCGGACGGAGTCATGTGGGCGGGAAGGATCCGGCGCACCAGGGCGGCGAGCTCACCGCCCGGAACCGGCCCGCCCGTGTAGGCGGCCAGCAGGTCCACCTCGCCGTCGCCGGCGGTCACCGGGACGACGGCCACGTCGAGCACGTCCGCGTGGCGCCGCAGGGCCGCCTCGATCTCACCGGGCTCGATCCGGTAGCCGCGCACCTTCACCTGGTCGTCGACGCGGCCCAGATGCACGAGATGGCCGCCCTCCCCGGCCACCCGGTCCCCCGTCCGATACCAGTGACGGCCGGTGAGCGGCTCGGCTCCGTCGTAGACGACGCCCCGGCCGTCGTTGAGAGCGACGAACCTCCCGGCGTTCTGCCGCGGATCCAGGTATCCGGGGAAGCGCTGGACCCCGCCGACGCAGAGCTCGCCGTCGTCCGCCGGACGCCCGTCGCCGTCCAGGATGATCGAATCGAGGTGGTCGTGCACCGTCCCGATCGGGACGGTGCCGTTCGCCGTCTCCGGCCAGTCCCCGCGATCGGCGGGCAGCCGGTAGCGCGTGCAGGTGACGGTCAGCTCCGTGGGACCGTACAGGTTCTCGATGACGCTGTTGGGGGCCGCGTCCGCCCACGCTCCGGCGTGTCCCAAGGTGAGCTGCTCGCCGGCGAACAGACTCCACCTGAGCGAGGGCATGCTCCCGGGGGGCAGCGCGTCCAGGCGCCGGGCCATGGAGACGATCGAGGGCACCGAGAACCAGTGGGTTATCCCGTTGCGGCTGACGTATTCGGCCGGGGCAAGAAGGTCGTGCCTGGAGGGCACCACCAGCGCGGAGCCGGATCCCCACGCGACGAACATGTCGAACACCGACGGATCGAAGGTCAGGTCGAAGGTCTGGGAGAACCTGCTGCCGGGTCCGGCCTCGTACCAGGCGATGTGCCTCGCCAGGTATCCGTCGAGGTTCCGGTGGGGGATCGGCACCCCCTTCGGGACGCCGGTCGAGCCCGAGGTGAACAGGACGTAGGCCACCTCGTCGGAGATGGCCGGACACGGATCGAGCCCGTCGCCGGGCAGGTCGGCGACCTCCCCGGTCAGCCGGACGGCGCAGCCGGCACCGCCCGCCCCGACCTCCTCGAACTGGACGCCGCCCTCCTCGTCGAGGACGACGAGGTCGACGCCCGCGCCCGCGCACATGAGGAGGTTCCGGGCGGCGGGGAAGGAGGGGCTGAGGGGGACCACCGCGGCGCCCAGCCGCAGTGCCGCCAGGTAGCCGCCGTAGGCCACGACGCTGCGGGACGCCAGGAGGCCCACGACCTCCGGTCGCGCCCCGCGGGCGTCGGTGAGACGCCGTGCGAGCCGGCCGGCGAGCTCGTCGAGCCGGCGGTAGGTGAGCGACCGGCCCCCCACCTCAAGGGCGACCGCGTCAGGATGCCTGCCGGCACTGCGGGCGAACCATTCATACAGGGTCATCGCACTCACGTCTGTCCGGTGTCCGGTAGGACGCCGAAGTGGCGGCGGAGCACGGAGATCCCCAGATCCTGGATGGCGAAGACGGTGTAGTGGTACTCCTGGGGGATGGCGGCCCCATCCACGCCGATGTCGAAGCCGACGCGCCGGGGTTCGCCGGCGCGGAGCCGTACACGGTGCAGCGGCGGGCCGATCCGGGCGCGGAGGATACCGGGAACGGACACGCCCACCTGTGCCTCTCCTGACCTGACCGCCTCAAGCTCGGTCTCGACCCGCAGCGTGCCGCCCGCGGTCACGGAGTCCGCCGCCCGCCCGCGGACCGCGACCCCTTCCGCGAGTGCGTATCCGATGGGTCCGCATCGCAGGCAGCCCAGCGCGACGGTGTCCGGGATGCGGGCCGTGAAGCCCCGGCGGAGATAGCGCCACGCGGGGCGCCCGCACATGCACGGCGCCGTGGTCACGTCCTCCTCGGCCACCGCGCTGCGATGGCCGAAGAAACGGGGGAACTCCATGATGTCGTCGTCGGGATCCTCCGCGACCCGCTCGGCCAGCGCGCGGTCCAGCGACCGGAGGTCCGCCTCCAGCGACCGCATCAGCAGCCGCTGTTCGGCGGCCAGGCCCATGACCAGGCGGGTGGCGCTCGAATCGATCTCCTCCGCCATCCTCTCCAGCCGGTCGCGAAGTCCATACCTGGGGGACAGCAGCCCGGCGGTCAGGAATCCCTGGAGGCGGGCGCTCACCGTGCGTACCAGTGCCCGCAGCTCGGCCTGCCGGTGCCAGGGCGCGGGAGCGGCCTCCCGCCCCGCGGAGTGGGCGGAGCTCCGGACGCGGCCCGAACTCGGCAGCCCGGCCTGGATGAAGGACGGATACGGATGGATGTCCCGCAGGCTCTCGTTCAGCACCCGCGCGGTGCTGCCCTCCCGCCCGGCCGAATCCAGCCAGAGAAGGTTCTCGACCCGGCCCGACTGGTGCATCGAGAGCGCCGCGACCACGGTCCGGGCCGGGCCGTCGATCGCGTTCAGCAGCAGTTGGTGACCGGGACCGTAGCTGGCCAGGTCCACCAGCGGCCCGCTGTCGCAGCCGCTGAGCACGATCTCCGCGGCCCGGACCCGGTGCACCGCTATCAGCTTGTCCATGGGTTTGTAGCAGCCCAGCCCGTAGGCGCACATCGGGCCGGGCGCGGAGGGAGCGCCGGCCACGGCGGGACTGAGCCCGCAGACCGTGAACTGGCCGAGGTTGACGCTGTCGTCGGTGCCGTGCCCGTTGAAGAGGATCCGTCCCCAGGTCCGCCCCAGCACGACGGCCCTGATGTCGGCGCCGTCCAGCCGCCCGGCGTGGAAGTACGGCTCCCGCGTGGGCTGCGGCGACTCGTCGATCTCGGTGAACAGGCCGGTGGGGGCCTCGGTGGTCATCTCGCCGTACTGCTTGGCGATCGCCCAGGACAGCGAGTTCAGGTCACGGCCGGTGAGAAGGAAGACGTCGCGCCCCCGCCGGTAGGCGTCCTCCAGCACCGGCCGCACCACGGCCGCCCGCAGGTCGGCGTAGCACCCCACGATGAGCAGTGAGCCCTCGGTGGCCTCCAGCGCCGTGCCCTCGCCGGTCCACCCCCTGGCGAGCGGGCGTGCGAACCGGCGCAGCTCCTCGGGCACGCCGGCGCCGACGACCACTCCCAGGTCGCATCCCGGCGGCCTGCGGATGCCGTCGTAGAGGTCCGCGGCGAGTGCGATCCCGTCGTTGAGGTCACTCCGGGAGCCGACCCACACGGGTATCGGGGTATCGGTCCTGCCCCGGTCCAGTGCCGACTCGAACTCCAGGACCGCCGGCCCGAATCGGGCGACCGTGCCGACCGCCTGGAAGATCGCCCGGTCGGGCCGTGCCTCTTGATGGTTCATGTCTCCCACAGGTGCCTCGTATGGTGAGAGCCGATTCACGCGCGGGCGGCGATCGCGGTGGCGAGTTCGGCGACGGTACGGTGATCGAAGATCATCCGCATCGGCAGGTCGGCCTGGAAGGCCTCCCTCAGGCGGTCCGCGACCTTGACGGCCAGGCGCGAGTGCCCGCCTAGCCGGAAGAAGTCGTCGTGCGGTCCGACCTCGTCGACGCAGAGCGCCTCCCGCCACACCTCCGCGATGACCCGCTCGTATCTGTCATGCGACGCGGCGCCGTCATGCGACGCGGTCCCACCGCGTGGTGCGGCGGCGTCCGGTGGCTGCTCCGGCTCCCCGCGCCGTTTCTCCGGTGCCGCCGCCGCCCGCCCGGCGTCCGGAAACGGTTCCACCCGTGACATCAGTACCTCCCGCTCGTCTCGATCCGGCGCCCCGCGGCCGCCGCCGTACAAAGGGTCCGCGCCGCCGTACGGGAGGGTCCGCCGCCGTGCGGCGGGCCCGGTGCTCCGCCGTGGACGGGGCACGACCCCCGATCCCGTTCTCGGACGTGCCGCTAGGCGGGGACGAAGCTGAACTCCTCGTACACCTCGCGGGAATGCACGAAGAAACGCCGGGCCCGCTCCGCCAGGTCGAGCAGCGCCGGGTCGCCCGACGCTCTGGTGATCTCGACCAGCCAGTCCCAGGAGGCGCCGATCGGCACCTCCTCGGTGAAGTGCACCTTGCCCAGCAGGAAGGCGATGTCCTTGATGTTGTGCCGGGACACCACGGCGCTCAGCGCGCGCAGCCGGTCCGGCAGGTCGGCGGGGGCGGGTGCCCTCTCGACCAGCGCGGGACGGATGGCCGGGTCGTAGTCCCCGGCGCGGGCGAAGACGTCGCCCGGCGAGAATCCCGCGCCCGCCTTGAAGTCGAGGCAGAGCGACCAGCGGCTGCGCGAGGAGATGTTGACGCCCGCGTGGATCTGGGCGGAGTCCAGGAACCACACCTCCCCTTTACGCATGTGGAAGACCATGTCCTCGTCGGAGTTGAGGGCGTGCTCGTTGTCCTCCAGGAAGACCAGCACGCGGAAGAAGTCCTCGGCGGGGCCTGATTCGAGGAAGTCCCGGTGCGGGACGATGGACCATTCGACGACGTTGCGAGCCCGCACCATGGTGAGCAGCTCGGTGTTGAACCAGGTGGTCAGGAGCTCGCCGATGTAGGGAACGCCGCCGAGCAGGCGGGTCGGGCGCCCGGCGACCTGCCGGTGGCCGTTGAAGAAGCCGTCACCGTCGTCGCCGGAGGCGTTCCACAGGTTGAGGTTCACCCACCTGCCGATGGTGAACACCTCGTAGGGCTCCTGCGGCGCGGGCGCCTGGGCGAGCCGGGCCATGTCCTGGGCCAGCCGGTCCTCGTCGAGGGGGAGCCGGCCGAGAATTCGCGAAGCCATGAAGCTGGTGTCCGTCCTTCCTGGTGGTCCGGCTACAGCATGAATCCGGCGGGAAAGGGGTCGTCGGGCGACAGGAAGTACTGGGCCGTGCCGGTGATCCAGGCCCGCCCGGTGACCGTCGGGACGACCGCCGGCCGCCCGGCCACCGTCGCCGGCTCGACCAGCCGCCCGGTGAACGTCGAGCCGATGAAGGACTCGTTGAGGAAGTCCGCGCCGATCTCCAGCTCGCCGCGCGCGTGCAGCTGGGCCATGCGGGCGCTGGTCCCCGTGCCGCAGGGGGAGCGGTCGAACCAGCCGGGATAGATCGCCATGGCGTGCCGCGAATGCCTCGCGTCCGAGCCTGGAGCGGTGAAGTAGACGTGCCCGACGCCGCGGATCCGGGAGTCTTCGGGGTGTACGGGCTCGTCGGCCGTGTTGATCGCGTCCATCGTCGCCAGGCCGGCTGCCACGATCTCGTTCTTGGCCTTGCGGTCGAACGGCAGCCCGTAGTCGTCGAGATCGACGATGGCGTAGAAGTTGCCGCCGTAGGCCAGGTCGTAGCGGATGCTCCCGAACCCCGGAACCTCGGCCACCGCGTCGAGCCGGTCGCTGTAGGCCGGGACGTTGCGCAGGGTCACCCCCCTGGCCACCCCGTCCTCCACCGCGACGTCCACGACCACGAGCCCGGCGGGGGTGTCCAGGCGCACCGTCGTGACGGGCTCGGAGACCGGCACCATCCCCGTCTCCACCAGCACGGTCGAAACGCCGATGGTGCCGTGTCCGCACATCGGCAGATAGCCGGACACCTCGATGAACAGCACCCCCCAGTCCGCGTCGGGGCGGGTCGGCGGTTGCAGGATCGCGCCGCTCATCGAGGCGTGCCCGCGCGGCTCGTACATCAGCAGGGTGCGCAGGTGGTCGAGATGCTCCCGGAAATGCACGCGGCGCTCGGCCATGGTGGCGCCCGGGATGACCCCGACACCACCGGTGATCACGCGCGTCGGCATGCCCTCGGTGTGGGAGTCGACCGCGTGGAAGATCCGCTTGGTGCGCATCACCCCTCCAATTCCGATGTCTTTGTCGTCTGAACAAGGTCTGAAGCGGACAGGCGGATGGTGCCGGACATGTACTCCCTGGCGGAGCCGCACAGCATGACCCGGTCACCGCGGAGCTCGCAGTCGAGGTCGATGGCGAGCGTCTCCCCCAGCCGCGGGGAGTACTGGCGGGCCCGCAGCCGCGTCCGGCCCAGGCGCCGGGCCCAGTAGGGCACGAGGGCGCAGTGCGCCGAACCCGTGATCGGATCCTCCGGAATGGAGAGCTTCGGGCCGAAGAAGCGTGAGGAGAAGTCGGTCGCCGATCCCGGGGCGGTGACGACCACGCCGCGGAGGTCGAGCGTCCCGAGACGCGCCTGGTCCGGCACGATCGACCGCAGCCGCTCCTCGTCCTCGAAGACGGCGAGGTAGTCCATCGACCGGTAGACGGCGGTGGGACGCGCCGGCCCCAGCCCCAGCAGGAGCGCCTCCGGCGGCTCGACGGGCCTGTGGTCCAGCGCAGGGAAGGACAGGCTCAGCCGCTCTCCGGCGCGCGAGACGACGAGGGGACCGCTGGCGGAGCGGAAGGTGACCTCCTCCCATCCGGGTCGCAGGCGGGTCAGCACGACGTGCGCGGCGCCCAGTGTGGCGTGCCCGCACAGCTCGACCTCGGTGGCCGGGGTGAACCAGCGGAGGTCGTAGGCGCCCCCGGCCGGGACGATGAAGGCGGTCTCCGGGAGGTTGTTCTCCAGGGCGATGGCCTGCATCACCTCGTCGGGCAGCCAGCGGTCCAGTGGGCAGACCGCGGCGGGATTGCCCCAGAAGATCCTGTCGGTGAACGCGTCCACCTGATAGAGGGGGATCTCCATCGCCGTCTCCTCATCCGCGCCCATCAGAGGCCCAGCCTCTGCTTGACCTCAGCGAAGTACGGGATGTGGCGGTAGTCCCTCGTCGTCTCGTCGAAATCGGTGTAGCGGTTGGTGAAGTCCAGCAGCCTGCCCTGGACCCGCTCGGCGGACTCGGTGTGGATCCGTCGTTCGATCGCCTGGATCTCCGCCAGGAAAGCGGCCAGTACGGCCGGCAGGTCCGGATCGAGCTGGATCACACCGTCGCGCAGGCGGACGCCCCGCGCCTCGATCAGATAGTTGAACAGAAGCTGCGAGGCCACCGCGTCGTAGTTGGGACGCGGAATCCCCTCCACCGCGTAACGCAGCAGGCGCTCCGCCAGAATGTATTCGTATGTCAGCAGCGCGTCCTCGGCGGGAAGGGCGTCGTCATGCAGGCACGCCAGCATCGACGAGACGTCGGCGCGCAATTCCTCCAGTCCCGCCAGCGGCTTCAGCCGCTTTATCGGCAGGTATTCGGGGATCGGCATGTCACCCTGCCTGTGGTGGTATTCGTGCAGCCGCACCCACCATGAGGAGGCGCGCTCGACCTCCGCGGCTCCCGCGGCGCGGACAAGGGGGAAACCGTCCTCCGCCGTCACGGCCGTCATGAGCCGCCGCGTCAGCCGGAGATGCCGTTCGACGAACTTGTCGATGAAATAGAAGATCAGGTCGTCCTCGGCCTGTGATCCGTCGAGGTGGTTCTCCGGGAACAGGGCGACGACCACCCGTGACTCGAAACCCGCCGACATCCTCTCGATCGTCACCGGGACGGTGTTGCTCGCATACCGCCGGGCCAGCCGCTCGTCGGCCGGCAGGGGCCGGTAGACCAGGTAGTCGAGCGACAGCGACGGGAAGTAGGACGCGTCGAACAGCGAGAAGACGTGGTTGTCCGAAGCCTGGTTGATGTGGAGCTTCGTGCGCGTCAGCCGGGGGGCGTCGCCGAACGTACGGGCATCCTCGGCGAACGCCCGTACGGCCGGCTGTTCCCGCAGGACCGGCGAGTCCATCAGCCTGCCGGCCAGGTCGCCGAGGAAGGCCGGGTCCCGGAACGCCGCACGCGGTCCCAGGGTCCTCCGGATCTCGTTGATCTCGTCGATCACGTGGGCGAGCACGCCGTCCACCGTCCCTTCTGCACCGGTCACCGGGCCAGCACGGCCGCGAAGTGGTCCAGAGCCCGCGCCCAGTTCGCCACGTACTCCGTCGCCAGCCGTACCAGCTCCGCCCGGTCCCGCTCGCTCTCCGCGATCACCGTCATGCCGGTCTCGTGGTCGCTGACCGACTGCGCGTGGCCCGTCTCGGCCCTGATGTGCGAGTCGATCCACGCCAGCGACCCCGCCGACGCGAACACCTTCCCGCCGTCCACGAGGACCCGGGAGAAGATCCGCCGGAACGCCACCGCGATGTCCAGGGCTATGGTCTCCACCACCCGAAGCTGTACGGCGGCGCCCAGGTGGGACCCGGCCAGCCGGTCCATGTTCGCCAGCAGCTCCCTCACCTCCTCCGGCGGCTCCTGTGCGTGGGCGGCGGGGAAAAGCGCCGCCAGCGGCGCCACGATGGAGTCCTCCCACCACAGGTAATGAATTCCGGCCACTCCGCCCGGAGATACCGAATTGAATTCGGGGGCGAAGTTGTCCAGGTCGTCGCCGATAACCCGGAAAGCGGTCTGGAAAGCTCCCAACACCTCGCGGTCAGGTGCCGGCTGCGCGCTGAAGCCACGTGCCATCACGCCGAGGCTGGAGATCGTCGTGAACATGAAGGCCTTCGTGATGGCCTGCCAGTACCGGGCGATCGCCAGAGCCGAATCCGGTTCTACGGAATCCAGTGCGCGTGCCCGCTGGAAAAACCGATTCTCGGGCCTGCACAGGCCGGCCTGGCGTACTACATCGGATACCTGCTCATCGAAAGTGATATCAACCACAATGCCCCCTTGCATCGCTGCGTGATATTTCACATGTCGCACACTAAGCTGCGATTTGAAGCCTCGTCAATGGCGTGTTTAGAACGGGAGAACGGACATATATGGCACACCTTGGCGTGAAACGGGCGACCTTTACGTCAAGAATCGGCGGCCTGCCGCGCCCTTTCTGGGTGCTGTTCGGCGGCACCGTTGTCAACCGCCTCGGCACGATGGTCGAGCCGTTCATCGGTATCTACCTGACCCGGGCACACGGCATGTCCGTCACCGCGGCGGGGCTGGTGATGGCCGTTTTCGGGGCCGGCTCACTGCTGTCGCAGCCCCTCGCGGGCTGGCTGAGCGATCGTTTCGGGCGGCGGATCACGCTGACCGGGGGCATGCTCGCCACGGCGGTCACGCTGGTCCTCCTCGGGAGCAGTACGACCGTCCCCTCCCTCGTCGCCGCGATGTTCGTCCTCGGCGTCGTGACGGACCTCTACCGGCCCGCCTCACAGGCGCTCGTCGCTGACCTCGTCCCGGCGGAGGACCGGCCGAGGGCGTACGGGCTGCTGTTCTGGGCGGTCAACCTCGGTTTCTCGATCGCCATGGTCACGGGCGGATGGCTCGCCGGAACGGGTTTCCACTGGCTGTTCTGGATCGACGCGCTCACCTGCGCGGTGTTCGGCGCGCTGGTGTGGCGCGCGGTCCCCGAGACCCGGCACGTCGCGGCCGGCGGCAGGGGTGGCTTCCGCGACGTGCTGCGCGACCGGCTGATGACCGGCTGCGTGCTGATCAATCTCACCTACATGTTCGTCTACCTGCAGGCCTACACCACGCTGCCGCTCGCGATGACCGGCCACGGCCTGCCCGCCGGCGCGTACGGCGCCGCCATGTCGATCAACGGCCTGCTGATCGTGCTGGTCCAGCCGCTGACCCTGGGGTGGCTCGCGCGCCGCGACCCCAGCCGCGTGCTGGCGACCGGCTTCGCGGTCATCGGCCTCGGGTCGGCCCTGACGGCCTTCGTGTCCTCCACCGCCGGTTACGCGCTGACGGTCACGGTCTGGACGGTCGGCGAGATCATCGCGGCGGGTATGGCGGGTACGATCGTCGCCTCTCTGGCACCCGCCCACCTGCGGGGCCGTTACGCGGGCCTGTACGGCTCCGCGTGGTCAGCCGGCTCCCTCCTCGCGCCGCTGATCGGCACCCGCCTGCTGGCCGCCGACCCCCGCCTCCTGTGGCTCACCACCGGAGGCCTGGGGCTGCTGGCCGCCCTCGGCCAGCTGGCGCTGGCGCCCGCCGTCCGCCGGCGCGCGAAGGCGTGACACCGCCGGCCGAGGTGCCGCGAGCGGGGGCCGTCAGCCGGGGAAGTGGCAGGCCACCCTCCTCTCCCCGGGGCCGTGGATCTCCAGCGGCGGGGCCTCGGTCCGGCAGATGTCCCGGGCCAGGGCGCAGCGGGGGTGGAAGGAGCAGCCCGGGGGAGGGGCGGCCGGGCTGGGCGGGTCGCCCAGCAGGACGATGCGCTCGCGGGTGAGCTCCACCTCCGGGTCGGGGACCGGCACGGCCGACAGCAGGGCGCGGGTGTAGGGGTGGGCCGGGGCGGTGTAGACGGACTCCCGCGAGCCGACCTCCACGACGCGGCCGAGATACATCACCGCGACCCGGGCGCACATGTGCCGCACCACCGACAGGTCGTGGGCGATGAACAGGTACGCCAGCCCCAGCTCACGCTGGAGATCGGCGAGCAGGTTGACGATCTGGGCCTGGATCGACACGTCCAGCGCCGACACCGGCTCGTCGCAGACGATCAGCTTCGGCCGGGACGCCAGCGCCCGGGCGATGCCGATGCGCTGGGCCTGGCCGCCGGAGAACTCGTGCGGGTAGCGGTCGGCGTGCTCGGCGCCCAGCCCGACCCGCTCCAGGAGCTCGATCACGCCGCGCCGGTCCAGCAGCCCCAGCGGGCCGGAGACGATCCGCTCGACGGTCTGGCGGGGGTTGAGCGACGCGGACGGGTCCTGGAAGATCATCTGGATGTCGCGGCGGAGCGGGCGCATGGCGCGCGGGCCGAGGTGGGTGATGTCGCGGCCGTCGAAGGTGACGGTGCCGCCGGTGGGTTCCAGCAGGCGGACGATCATCCGGCCGGTGGTGGTCTTGCCGCAGCCGGACTCCCCGACCAGGCCGAGGGTCTCACCCGGCCGCACGTCGAAGGTGACGCCGTCCACGGCCTTCACCCCGTTCCGCCCGCCGAAGGTCATCCGCAGATCCCGTACGGCCAGCAGCGGCGCGGTCCGGCTCGCGGTGTCCGGCGCGGTGAGGAGTCGTTCGGTCATCGCCGGCCTCCGGAGATGTCGATGAGATGGCAGGCCGTCCGGTGGGTCGCGCCGCCGCCGGGACCGGCGGGGCGCGGCTCGGGGGCCTCGGTGACGCAGGCGTCGTCGGGGGCGGCCGCGTAGCGGGCACAGCGGGGGTGGAACCGGCAGCCCGGCGGCGGCGCGAGCAGCGACGGAGGGTTGCCGGGGATCGCCGGCAGCCGCCCCCCGTCCTCCTCCTCGCCCGCCGTCAGCCGGAGGACCGAGCCGAGCAACCCCCGTGTGTAGGGGTGGCGGGGGGACTTGAAGATCTCCCGGGCCGGGGCGTGCTCGGCGGTGCGGCCGCCGTACATCACCAGGACCTCGTCGGCGACCCGCGCCACGACGCCCAGATCATGAGTGATCATCATGACCGCGACGGCGCGGTCCTCCTGGATCTTCCGGATCAGCTCCAGGATCTGCGCCTGCACGGTCACGTCCAGGGCGGTGGTCGGCTCGTCGGCGATGAGCAGGTCCGGTTCGCAGGACAGGGCCATCGCGATCATCACGCGCTGCCGCATGCCGCCGGAGAAGTGGTGGGGGTACTCACCCGCGCGCCGCCTCGGCTCGGGGATGCCCACCTCGGCGAGCATCTCCACCGCCCGCTCGCGCGCCACCCGGCGGGAGGTGCGCAGGTGCAGCCGGTAGGCCTCGGCGATCTGCTCGCCGACGGTGTAGAAGGGGTGCAGCGACGACAGCGGATCCTGGAAGATCATCGCCATCCGGCGTCCGCGCAGCTCGCGGAACCGGGAGGCGGGCGCCCCCACCAGCTCCTCGCCGTCGAAGACGATCGAGCCGGAGACGGCGGCCTGGCGGTGCAGGCCCATGATCGCCAGCGACGACACCGACTTGCCGGAGCCGGACTCGCCGACGACGCCGAGCGTGCGGCCCCGCTCCAGGCCGAAGCTGATCCCGTCCACCGCGGTCCCGGCGGGGAAGCTCACCCGCAGGTCTCTGACTTGGAGGATCACGCGTACCTCACTCGGGGGTCGATCAGCGCGTAGACGAGGTCCACGCCGAGGTTCGCCAGGGTGATGAAGAAGGCGGCCAGCAGGGTGACGCCGAGGACGACAGGCTGGTCGGCCTTGAAGATCGCGTCGTAGGTGAGCTGGCCGACGCCCGGCAGGCCGAAGACGTGCTCGGTGATGACGGCCCCGGCGAGCAGCCCGCCCAGGTCCATGCCGAAGATCGTGACGATCGGGGTGAGCGCCGAGCGCAGGCCGTGCTTGGTGACGACGGTCCGCTCGTGCAGGCCCTTGGCGCGGGCCGTCCTGATGTACGGCTCCGCCATCGTCTCGATCATCGAGGCCCGGGTGAGCCTGGCGTACATGGCGGCGTACAGGCTGGCGAGCGTCATCCAGGGCAGCAGCAGGTTGCCCGCCCAGGCGGCGGGGTCCTCGGTGATCGGCCGGTAGTCGGGGTAGGGCAGCCATTCGAGCTGCTGGACCAGGACCAGCAGCAGCATCATGGCGGTGAAGTAGACCGGCACCGAGGCGGAGGCGAGCGTGGCCGCCATGAGCGAGCGGTCGAGCACGGTGCCCCGGCGCAGGGCCGCGACCAGCCCGACGGCCAGGCCGCCGGCGAGCCAGAGCACGGCCGAGCCGACGGCCAGGGAGACGCTCACCGGCAGCCGGTCGGTCAGCAGGTCCCAGACGGGAAGGGCGTTCTGGTAGGAGTAGCCGAAGCAGGGGACGGAGCACTCCAGCGCCGCCGGGCCGGTGCCCAGCGTACGGCCGGCGAAGATGCCGGCCACGTAGCCGCCGAACTGCTCGTGCACCGGCCGGTCCAGGCCCATCTGCTCGCGGACCAGCGTCACCTGCTCGGGGGTGCAGGTCTTGCCGCAGGCGTGGGCGGCCGGGTCCGAGGGGAGCACGTAGAAGATGGCGAAGGTCACCGCGCAGATGACCAGCAGCACGCCCGCCACCGCGGCGAGCCGCCGCAGCGCGTAGAGGGTCATCGGGCTGTCCCCTTCGGGTCGAGGGCGTCGCGCAGCGCGTCACCGAGCAGGGTGAAGGCCAGCACGGTGAGGAACAGGCACACGCCGGGGATCATGAAGTAGGTCGGCACGACCTGGTACCAGAGCAGCCCGTTGTCGATCATCTGGCCCCACGACGGGGTGGGGGGCCGCACGCCGACGCCGAGGAAGGACAGCGCGGCCTCGGTGCCGATGTTGGCCGGGATCGCCAGCGTCGTGTAGACGAGGATCGGCGCGGCCAGGTTCGGCAGGATCTCCTTCAGCAGGATGTGCGGCCCCATCGCCCCGTTGACCCGGGCGGCGTCCACGAACTCGCGGTGCTTGACGCTCAGCGTCTGCCCGCGGACGATGCGCCCGACGTACGGCCAGCTGAACATGCTCATGATCAGCACGAGCAGCAGGACGCGGTCGGCGTCCGGCGCGATGGACAGCAGCGCCAGCATGAAGATCAGGCTGGGGAAGGACATCACCAGGTCCATGATCCGGCTGAGCACGGTGTCCACCTTGCCGCCGAAGTATCCGGCGACCAGGCCGACCGCGGTGCCGGCGAGCACGGTGACGGCCGTGGAGGCCACCGCGATCAGCAGCGACACCCGCGCGCCGTACACGATGCGGCTGAAGACGTCGCGGCCGTTGCCCGGCTCGACGCCGAGCCAGTGCTCGGCGCCGATGCCGCCGAAGTCGCCCTTGGGGACGCCGCCGAGCGCCTGGTCGATCGCGGTCTTGTCGAAGGTCTCGGGCTCCCAGCCGTTGAGCCTGGTCAGCAGCGGGGCGGCCAGCGCCATGAGGACGAACAGCGTCACGATGGCGAGGCCGAAGAGCGCGGCCGGGTCGCGGCGGAGCCGTTCGTAGGCGACCCGCCCGGGGGAGCGGCCCCGGACGGGCGGGGCCGCGGAACCCGCCGCGGCCCCCTCCCGCACGGCGGTGCTCACTTCCTGATCCCGAGCGTGGCGTAGTCGAACTGGCCGGACCAGATCAGGTGACCGAACGCGCCGCCGACCTTGGAGCCGGTGAGCAGCGGCTTGCGGGCCCAGACCAGGGGGATCATCGGGGCCTTCTGCATGATCGCGGCGTCCAGGTCGACCCAGGCGCGGTCGGCCGCCTTCAGGTCGGTCATGGCGTAGATCGCGTCGATCCTGTCCATGGTCTCCTGGTCCTTGAACAGCGACATGTTGCCGCTGTTGCCCTTGTCGGTGATGGTCCGGCCGTCGAACATCATCGGGATGAAGGAGGACCCGGACGGGTAGTCCTGGCACCAGCCGTACAGGGCCATGCCGTCGAACTTGGCGGTGTCGCCGATCGTGTCGTAGAAGACCGACGGGTCGAAGGTGTTGATCTCGGTCTCGACGCCGACGCGCTTGAGCGACTCCTGGATGGCGGTGGCGGCCACCTTGTCGCCGGTGGAGGCGTACATCTTGATCTTCACCGGCGTCGTCACGCCGGACTCGGCGATCAGCGCCTTCGCCCTCGCCACGTCGCCGGTCGCCGGGATCTTCAGGGTGTCCTGGGCGACGCCGCCGGACAGCGACGGCGGCAGGAAGGCTGTGGCGATCTCACCGGCGGCCGGCCCGCCCTGTGTGGTCTGGTAGCTCTCCTTGTCGACGGCGTACTGCAGGGCCAGGCGGAACTTCGGGTTGTCGAAGGGCGCCACGGTGTTGTTCATGGCCAGGGTGTCGGTGCAGCCCCGGATCTCGTTGTGGAAGCGCGCCTTGACCTTGGGGTTGGTGAGGATCTTGGAGAAGCTCTCGCCGTTGACGTCGGCGTAGGTGACCGCGGTCCGGTCGTCGCCCTGGTCGGCGATGAGCCGGTCCACGATCACGCTCTGCCGCAGGCCCTGCTTGACGACGACCTTGTCCGGCAGCGCCTTGCGGGCCGGGTCGGTGGCCGGATCCCAGTGCTCGTTCCGGCTGAGCACCAGCTCCTTGCCCCGGTCGTAGGTGTCGATCTTGTACGGTCCCGAGGAGAAGACCCGGCTGTCGTACTGGGCCTTGGTGTCCTTGGCCCGGGGCACCGGCGCGAAGGTCGGCAGGGTGGTGTAGTAGGGGAACTCGGCGACGGGGCGCTTGAGCCTGAAGACGATGGTCCTGTCGTCTGGCGTCTCGATCGACTTCAGCGAGCCGTCCTTGTAGGGGCCCTTGTACTTCTCGGCGCCGGCCAGGACCAGGCGGGCGTAGTTGGGGCCGCCGGGCAGCTCGGGGGCGAAGGACCGCTCGACGTTGTACTTGACGTCGGCGGCCACGATGGGCGAGCCGTCCTCGTACTTCAGGCCGTCCTTGAGGGTGAAGGTCCAGGTCTTTCCCCCGTCGGACATCTCGCCGGTGGTGGTGGCCAGGTCCGGGACCACCTCCAGGCTCGCCGCGCCCGGTTCGGCCTTGTAGGTGACCAGGGAGCGGTAGAGGTAGCGCAGGCCGAAGTCCATCTCCGGCATCGTCCAGTTGCGGGTCGGGTCGAGGTGGGCGAAGTCCTGGTTGGACAGGATCGTGAGCGTTCCGCCCTTGACGGCCACACCGGCGGAGGGCTGCGAGGCCTCCCCGGAGCTCTGGGGGACGGGTGCCTTGCCGGCGCCGCAGGCCGTGGAAACGGACAGAAGGGCAGCCGCGAGTAGGCAGGTGCCCACTGTGGTCTTTAAGGACATGTGTCACTCCACGTAACTGAGCGAGAAGGGGGTGAGTGACACGTAACATAGTAATGTGAAATATTATTGACAATAGGGCGTTATCAACCCGTGGCCGTTTCTCGCCGGACGGATCCGGCCGGCGGTGCGGGAAAAGACGGCTGATCTGGCAATTCGCCATCGCGTTCGACGGAACGGGCGAAAAACGTAGGCGTGGGCCCGATGAATGGCTACAGCCCACCAAAAGCGTATGTAAATCAATAAAACGGACGTAAGGCGACAAGGGGGCGTTCGGTACCCCGCGAGGGGCCGGTGGTCGCGCCGCCGGGCCGGCCCTGCCTGAGGGGCGGCGGACACCCCGACCCTAAATTGGTATGTAAAAGTCAAGTTTGGTAGGCTCGTGCCGTGCGACTGACGAAGTTCACGGATCTGGCCCTGCGCGTCACCATGCGACTGGCCGTCGCCGAGCAGGGCACGAGCCTCACCACCAGGCAGGTGGCGGAGGTGATGGCGATTCCCTACACCCACACCGCCAAGGTCATCGCCCGCCTCCAGCATCTCGGGGTGGTGGAGGCCCGCCGGGGGCGAGGGGGCGGCCTGGAGCTGACCGTCGCCGGCCGTACGGCGTCGCTGGGCTGGCTGGTCCGCGAGCTGGAGGGTGAGGAGGAGGTCGTCGCGTGCGAGGGGGAGACCCCCTGCCCGCTGCGGGCCGCCTGCCGCCTGCGCGGCGCGCTGCGCGGCGCCCAGCAGGCCTTTTACGCGTCGCTGGACCCGCTCACCGTGAACGACCTGGTCGCCTCGCCGACCGGGCCGGTCCTGCTCACCCTCAGGTGATCGGCGAAGTGCGGCCGATCTCCGTCGTACACCCTTAAATATGAAGATCATCTACTAATTTGGAGGATGTTGTGCTCTCCCCCGAGTCGGTCGCGACCGTCCGCGCCACCCTGCCCGTGATCGGCGGAGCCCTGGAGGACATCACCGCGCGGTTCTACGGGTCGATGTTCACCGACCACCCCGAGCTGCTGCGCGACCTGTTCAACCGGGGCAACCAGGCCAACGGCGAGCAGCGCGGCGCACTCGCCGGATCGATCGCCGCCTTCGCCACCATCCTGGTGGAGCGCCCCGACGACCGGCCGGACGCGATGCTCGCCAGGATCGCCAACAAGCACGCCTCGCTCGGGGTCACCGCCGAGCAGTACGACGTGGTCCACAAATACCTCTTCGCCGCCATCGCCGAGGTGCTCGGCGACGCCGTCACCCCGGAGGTGGTGCGGGCCTGGGACGAGGTCTACTGGCTGATGGCCAACGCGCTGATCGCCCTGGAGGCGGATCTCCGGCGCGACCCGGGCGAGAGCTGGCTGCGGGCGACCGTGGTCGAGCGGCACCGCCAGACCGCCGACGCGGTCTCCTTCACCCTGCGGCCGCCGATCCCCCTGTCCTTCAAGTCCGGCCAGTACGTCAGCGTCGCGGTCACCCTGCCCGACGGCGCCCGGCAGATCCGGCAGTACAGCCTCTCGTGCGCCCCCTCGCGAGGCGACTGGCGGATCACCGTCAAGCGGGTGCGCGGCGGCGACACCCCGGACGGCGAGGTGTCCAACTGGCTGCATGCCAATGTCCAGGCCGGGGACGTGCTGACGATCTCCGCGCCGTTCGGCGACCTGACCCTGCCCGAGGGCGACACCCCGCTGCTCCTGGCCTCGGCCGGGATCGGCGGCACCCCGATCCTGTCGATGGTCGAGCATCTCGCGGCCACCGGCTCCACCCGCCGGGTCACCGTCGTCCACGCCGACCGCGCCCCCGCCGACCACGCGCACCGGGAGGAGCTCAAGCGGCTGGCCGCGGACCTGCCCGGCGCCGCCCTGCACCTGTGGTACGAGCAGGCGTGCGGCTGCTCCTGCCAGCCGGGGCCCAACATCGGCCAGGTCGACCTGGCCGAGGTCGACCTGCCCGACGGGCTGTCCGCCTACCTCTGCGGGCCGCTGCCGTTCATGCGCGGTGTCCGCTCCGAGCTGCTCCGGCGCGGAGTGCCCGCCGCCGACATCCACTACGAGGTGTTCGGCCCCGACCTCTGGCTCGGTCAGGACTGATCGGAGTCCCGTCCCGGCGTCCGAGCCGCCGGAGAGGGGCGTCCCCTCCGCCGCCGCTCCCGGTCGGACCGGCGAGGAATCCCACGGTCAGACCGGCGGGGACGGGCGGAGACCCGCCGGGGGACCGTCAGGCGAGGGGATGCACCTCGGGGTGCGCGTCCCACCAGCGCTTGAAGATCGGGTTGTCGTCCACGTGGTCGGAGTAGGCGGCCGCGAGGCCGCGGTAGACCGCTGCCGCCTGCTCGTTGCTCAGGCGGTCGCGCCGCCAGGCCACGACCAGCCGGGCGACCTGGGGCTGCCCGGCGAGAGGGCGGACGGCCGTGCCGGGCGGCGCGGGCCAGGAGGGGTCGACCAGACGCACCCCGTGCCCGGCCGCGACCAGTGGCCGTCCCGCGCCGCTCGGGGCGTCGTAGCGCACGTTGGGCTCGAACCCGACGGCCCGGCAGGAGGCCCGCAGCGCGGCGAGCGAGCCGTCGTCGGCGCCCGGCGGGCTGATCCAGGACTCGTCCTTCAGGTCGGCGAGGTGGATCTCCTCCTCCCCGGCCAGCCGGTGGGCCGCCGACAGGGCGATGAATATCGGATATCGGGGGATCAGGGTACGGCTGACGACCGGTGCGGTCAGGGGGACGTCGAACCCCTCGATGATGCCCAGCAGCGCCGCGTCGAGATGGCCGTGGGTGAGCGCCTCGGCCAGTAGCGCGGTGGAGGGCTCGATGCGCAGCGAGATCTCGTGGCTGGGCAGCATGTCGCCGACCCGGTCGACGACGCTCGCGACGCAGGCCAGGTGGACGCAGCCCAGCCGGACGACCCCGTCCGGCCCGGAAGGACCGCGCAGGTCGCCGAAGAGCGTGTCGACCTCCGTCAGGACGATGCGGGCACGGGCGATGATCTGACGTCCAAGGGGTGTCGGCTCCACCCCGGAACGGCTCCGTACGAAGATCGCCTCGCCGATGAGGTCCTCGACGCGATGAAGCTGGTTGGTCATGGCCGGCTGTGACAGGCCCAGCCGGGCCGCGGCCCGCGTGACGCTACCCGTATCCGCTATCGCACAGATCATACGGAGATGCCTGATATCGAGGTCCATAGCCAAGAATTATGTGGCGCGTTATGACGCCTGGCCGCATCCGGCCATGAGACTTCGGGCGACGCACTCCTCCGATCCTCCGGGTCTGGGACCCCGGAGTCTCGTGCCCCGCCCGTCGGGCCAGGCGATGCCGCCGTTCCTCCCCTGACCCACCTCTCATCACCAAACCAACCTCGCATTCCATCAGGGATACCCCCCGGAGGTTTAGTTGAGATTCACACCGTCCCTGCGCGCGTTCGGAAAACATCTGCCCGCACTGCTCGCACCCGTGCTGGGCCTGGGACTCGTCCTCCAGCCGCTGGTGGCCTCGCCCGCCGCTGCCGCCACCGCTCCGCAGCCCCCGTCCGTCGGGGTGCGCGCCGCCGACGACGGATCGCAGCACGTCCAGGCGTCCCCCCTGGCGGTCAAGGAGCGCCCGCCGCTGTCGGCCTCGAAGGACGCGCTCCGGCGCGACCTCGACAAACCCACGCCCACGCCGGAACATCCGAGGCCCTCGGCGAAGACCGACAAATCCGCCAAGTCGACCGCCGCGGCGGCCGCGTGCAGCGCGAGCGACTTCACCAGCCGCTCCGGAAGCGCCCTCGTCCAGCAGATCAAGGCCTCGACCACCGAGTGCGTCAACACCCTGTTCAACCTGACCGGCGGCGACGCCTACTACGCGTTCCGCGAGTCGCAGATGACCAGCGTCGCCTACGCGCTGCGCGACAACGCCGCCTCCTACCAGGGAGACAACAGCACGAGCACCGCCCAGCTCGTGCTCTACCTGCGCGCCGGCTACTACGTGCAGTGGTACCACCCCTCCACCGTGGGCACCTACGGGCCCTCCCTGAAGACCGCCATCCAGTCCGGACTCGACGGATTCTTCGGCAACTCCCGGTCCTCGACCGTCAGCGACGCCAACGGCGAGATCCTCGCCGAGGCCGTCACCCTGATCGACAGCGCCCAGGAGAACGACCGCTACCTCCACGTCGTCAAGCGGCTGCTCAACGGCTACAACAGCTCCTACGACGCCAGCTGGTGGATGCTCAACGCGGTCAACAACGTCTACACGGTGCTCTTCCGCGGCCACGAGGTTCCGGCGTTCGTCACCCTGGTCAAGTCCGACCCGAGCGTCATCGACACCCTCAACACCTTCGCGCTGAACCACCTCGACCTGCTCGGCACCGACCGTGACTACCTGACCGCCAACGCCGGCCGGGAGATCGGGCGCTTCCTCCAGCACTCCACGCTGCGGGCCAAGGTCCGGCCGATGGCCAAGGACCTGCTCACCCGTAGCAACATCACCGGGACGACCGCCCCGCTGTGGGTCGGCGTAGCCGAGATGACCGACGCCTACGACAAGGCCAACTGCGCCTACTTCAACACCTGCAACCTCCAGCAGGTCCTCGCGCAGACCATCCTGCCCGTCAACCACACCTGCAGCCCCAGCATCAAGATCCGCGCCCAGGCGATGACCTCCGCGCAGCTCGCCGACAGCTGCACCAGCCTCATCAACCAGGACGCGTACTTCCACAACGTGGCCAAGGACGGCAACCGCCCGGTCGCCGACGACAACAACACCACGATCGAAGTCTGCATCTTCGACTCGAGCACCGACTACCAGACCTACGCCGGTGCGATGTTCGGCATCAGCACCAACAACGGCGGGATGTACCTGGAGGGCAACCCGGCCGCCGCGGGCAACCAGCCGCGCTTCATCGCCTACGAGGCCGAATGGGTACGGCCCGCCTTCCAGGTCTGGAACCTGAACCACGAGTACACCCACTACCTCGACGGCCGGTTCAACATGTACGGCGACTTCGAGGACGGCGTCACCACCCCGACCATCTGGTGGATCGAGGGCTTCGCCGAGTACATCTCCTACTCCTACCGCAAGGAGACCTACGACGCCGCGATCACCGAGGCGGCCAGGCAGACCTACGCGCTCAGCACGCTGTGGGACACCACCTACGACAACGACACGACCCGCATCTACCGCTGGGGCTACCTGGCGGTGCGGTACATGCTCGAGAAGCACCCCGCTGACGTCGCCACCGTCCTCGGCCACTACCGGACCGGCGGCTGGAACTCCGCCCGGAACTTCCTGACCTCGACGATCGGCACCCGCTACGACAGTGACTGGCGGACCTGGCTGACGGCGTGCGCGTCGGGCGGCTGCGCGGGCGGAGGCGGCGGCAACCAGGCGCCGAGCGCGAACTTCACCTTCACCGTCAACGGCCTCGCCACCACCTTCACCGACACCTCGACCGACTCGGACGGGACGATCGCGTCGCGCCAGTGGAACTTCGGCGACGGCACCTCGTCGACCTCGGCCAACCCCTCGCACACCTACACCACCGCGGGCACCTACACGGTGCAGCTGACCGTCACCGACAACGCCGGCGCCACCGCCACCGCGGGCAAGCAGGTCGTGGTGACCTCCGGTGGGTCCTCCGCCCCCGAATGCACCGCCGGCAGGACCGACGAGCTCGGCCGGAACTGCAAGCGCAGCAACCTGTCAGCCGCCGCCGGCGAGTACAAGTACCTCTACCTGTACGTCCCGGCCGGCACCGCCAAGCTGACCATCACCTCCTCCGGCGGCACCGGAAACGCCAACCTCTACTACAGCCCCACCTCCTGGGCCACCACGTCGACCCACACCCAGCGGTCGACCAACGCGGGCAACGGCGAGACCCTGACCATCACCAACCCCCCGACCGGCTACAACTACATCAGCCTCCACGCGGCACAGGCCTTCGCCGGAGCCGCGCTCCAGGTCGACTACTGACGTCGCCGTAGCGGGCCGGGCATGACGGCCTGACAGCCGCCCCAGGGCGGAACCGCGACGGAGACGAGGGCGGAGGGCCCCACCCCGGTGGGACCCTCCGCTCCGCCGTGTCCAGGCTGGTTTTGACAGTGAGAAATGGATCTGGCTCGAAGTCCGGATGCTGTTGGTGATCTTCCTTGTGTCTGGTGTTCCCGTTGGCTTCGTGGTTCTCTAAAGGTGACCTCTCCGCACCGCTCTGTAGTCACTGTATGGAGGTGGACGGGTGTCGATGGGCGGGGATACCGGCCGGGTGATCCCGGCGGAGACGGTCCGTGCGGCCTGGGCGGCCAATCCTTCTGGAACTCCGGCGATGTGGATCCGGGACCGGCTCGCGGGAGTGTTCGGCGAGAAGGACTTCGTCGGCTGGTTTCCCGCTGATGGGCGGCGTGGATTGTCGCCGGTGGTGTTGGCGCTGGTCAGCGTGTTGCAGTTCGCGGAGAACCTGACCGATCGGCAGGCGGCGCTGGCGGTGCGATGCCGGATCGACTGGAAGTACTGCCTCGGGCTGGAGCTGACGGATCCGGGGTTCGACCACTCTGTGCTCTCGGAGTTCCGAGATCGGATGGCCCAAGACGATCGGGCGGACCGACTGCTGGCGGTGATGGTGCAACGGCTGGTCGAGGCGGGGCTGGTCAAGCAGCGGGGCCGGGTCCGGACCGATTCCACGCATGTGCTGGCCGCGGTCCGCAAGCTCAACCGCGTCGAGTTGGTCGGGGAGACGCTGCGGGTCGCGCTGGAGGAACTCGCCGCCGCCGATGAACCCTGGCTGGCCGCCCTGATCACCCCGGAGTGGGCCAGCCGCTATGGCCGGCCGGTCCGCTATGACCGGCTGCCGCGCGGCAAGGATGATCTGGCCGCGCACGTGCTGCAGATCGGCCAGGACGGGATGACGGTCCTGGAGGCGGTGCATGCGGCCGGGGCGTCGCGTCGGCTGCGGGATCTGCCGGGGGTGCAGGTACTGCGTCAGGTATGGGTGCAGCAGTACTGGACAGACTCCTACGGTGATCTGGCCTGGCGAGCCGCCAAGTCCAGCCGGGACCGGCAGAGCCGCCACGGCCGGCCGCGTCGGTCATCCGGCGAGGAAAGCGGCCAACAGCCGGACCCGGCACGGGTGCCATGGTCCGGGATCGAGATCGTCAGTCCGCACGATCCCGAAGCCCGGTACTGCCGCAAGGAAGGAAAAACGACCACGAAAGCTGAGTGGGTCGGCTACCGGGATCATCAGAGCGAGACCTGCGACGACAATGTTCCCAACGTGATCGTTCACGTCCTCACCCGCCCGGCGCCGGTCCAGGACATCGATGCCGTGGACGACATCCACGCGGGCCTGGCCGCCAGCGGCTTGACCCCGGCCGAGCATCTCCTCGACAGCGGATACGTCACCCCGGACGTCATCCACCACACCGCCCAGCAGTGGGGCGTCGCTCTGATCGGGCCAGTTCGAGCCGACCCGCGAGGCCGCCACGGGTTCACCAAGGAAGACTTCCACGTCAACTGGGACGATCACACCGTCACCTGCCCGCGCGGGGTGACCAGCCCGCCCTTCAAACCCACCCTCGGCGATGGCAAGCCTCGCCTGTCGGTGCTGTTCCCCCGCGCGGCCTGCCGGGCCTGCCCAGACCGCCAGGCCTGCACCGGTGACGCCAACGGCAAGGGTCGCCACCTCACCCTGCTGCCCGAGCCGCTGCAGCAGATCCAGACCCGCAATCGCGCCGACCAGCACACCGAACCTTGGAAGGCCCGCTACGCCCTGCGCGCCGGCTGCGAGGCCACCGTCTCCGAAACCACCCGCGCCCACGGCCTACGCAATTGCCGCTACAAAGGCCTCGCCAAAACCCACGTCCAGCACGTCCTGACCGCGGCCGGCACCAACGTCATCCGCCTCGCCGACTGCTACACCCCCGGCATCATCCCCGACCGACCGCCACGTCCGATCAGCCCGTTCCAACAACTCTGCCGACGGCTGGCCGCCCAGACCCCAGAATGACATCGAAGATCACCAACAGCATCAAGTCCGTGAAGTCAAGAACCACCGGGCCGAGAACGACGGACTCTGACCGGAAACGCCTCGTGAATCCTCAGTCCTTGCCGGCTCCGGCCAGGTTCCCGCCCAGGTCAGCTGTCCGCCGTAGCCGCCGTAGCCGCCGTAGCCGGCCGTACCGGTGCGAAGGTCGCCTGACCGGCGCGGCGGAAGCACCAGAGGCGACGGCCGAGTGCGACCGCCCCGAGCACGCAGCAGATGAGGCACAAGAGCGCCAGCAGCGGCAGCAGCCAGGCGGTGACGATCCAGTACTGGAAGCTGAACGCCCCCCAGATCAGCGTCGGCAGCACCGCGCCCAGCACCGTCACCAGGGCAAGGGGCACGAGCCGCAGAACCAGCATCGGCCGGCGCGCCGCGTGGCGTCGCGAGGCCCAGCGGCGCGCTCGGACGGCTGCGGTGACCAGCAGTGCGGCCATCCCCACCGTGAGCCCGAGCAGGACCGCGTTCACGACGGTGAGCGGGTTGCTCATCGGCGTTGCCGGTGCCCCGATCCGTCCGGCGAGAAGGTTGGTCGAGAGCAGGCCGGGATCGCCGCCGCTGTTGGTGAGGACGAGGGCGGCCACACCGGTCTTGGGCGAGAAGACCATGTCCCCGGTCCACGTCGCCAGTGTTCCGCCGTGGCCGATCACCGACGGCGGGGTGCCTGCTGCGACGGGGCGGGACTGCCAGCCGAGGGCGTAGTCGCCGGCCTTCGGCTGGACGGTGTGCAACTCGGCCAGGGAGCCGGCACTCAGCAGGTCCGCCCCGAAGGTTCCCTGGTTGAACCGCAGCCACCGCACCATGTCGTCCAGGGTCGAGATCACCCCGCCGTTGCCGACGCAGATCCCCGGCATCTCCGGTGCCGCGACGGCCACCCCGAGGACGACCTCGTACCCGGACGGCAGGCCCTCGGCACGATCGGAACACCCCAGCGTCGAGCTGGTGCCGGTCATGCCCAGCGGCGTGAACAGCTCGGCGTGGAGGAAGGCGTCGAAGGACTTCCCCGACACCACCTCGACGATCCTCGCCGCGATCGAGTAGTTGGTGTTGTGGTACTCCGAGCGGGTGCCCGGATCGGCGGCCAGGGTCTTGTCGGCCAGCCCGGCCACGATTTCCTGCGCGCTGCGCGGAGGCGGGAACACATACTCGTTGTTCGTGCTGTTCGACAGCCCCGAGGTGTGGCTGAGGACCTGGCGCACGGTGATTCGGGTGAAGCGCGGATCGGCCATCCTGAGGTCGGGCAGGACCTTGACGAGCGGGTCGTCCAGGGAGACGCGGTCACGGTCGACCAGCAGCATGATCGCCGCCGCCGTCATCGACTTGCTCATCGACGCGATCCGGAACCGAGTCCGCGCCGTCACCGCGTTGCCGTCCCCGTCCCGGCCGCGGACGATCGTCTCGACCGACGACCCGTCGATCACGGCCGCCGCGACACCCGGCGTGCCGTAGACGGAGCGGTAGTCGTCGACCAGCCGTTCGCCGGTGGCATGGGCCGGTGCCGTCCAGCCGAGCAGCAGGGCGACGAGCACGCCGCCGAGGACGATGAGGGAGGTCACACGAGGAGAGCGGAGAGGTAGGAAATGCACGACGTCGAACCTAGGCCGGGCGTCACCGGCCGACATCACCCGAAGGGGTGAGACGGGACCACCCGGCAGGATGGAATCCTCAGCCAGGCAGATCGCTGCGACCCACGAGCCCGTTCTCGTACGCGTGGATCACCGCGTGCACGCGGTCGCGCAGGTCCAGTTTCTGCAGGACGGCCCGGACGTGCGACTTCACCGTGTTCTCGCTCAGCACCAGTTCCGCGCAGATCTCGCTGTTGGACCTGCCGCGGGCGAGCAGGCCGAAGATCTCGACCTCGCGCGGGGTGAGGCCGTCCAGGGCTGCCGTCCTCCGGATCGGCACCTGCCGTACGAGATCGAGGATCGTCGCGGCCACCCCCGGGGTCAGCGCCGACGTCCCGGAGGCGACGTCACACACGGCCTGGGCCAGGGCGGCGGGCCGGACGTCCTTGGTCAGGTAGCCGCTCGCGCCGGCCCGGATGGCGGCCACGACCAGTTCGTCATCATCGAACGTCGTCAGCATGAGCACCCGGGTCGCCGGTGCGATCCTGACGATCTCCGCCGTGGCGGCGACCCCGTCCATGCGCGGCATGCGGATGTCCATCAGTACCACGTCGAGGCGGTGCCGCCGGACGACCTCGATCGCGTCGCTGCCGTTCGCGACGTCGTGGGTGACCTCGATGCGTTCGTCGGCCGACAGCACCGTACGGAGCGAGGCCCGCAGCAACTCCTGATCGTCGACGAGCATGACACGGATCCCGGTCATGTCCCCTCCTTCGTGGGGAGCCGCGCCCGCAGCATCCACCCGTCGTCCCCGTCGTCGATCGACAGGGTGCCGCCTGCTGTACGCACGCGCTCCTCGATCCCCATCAAGCCGGTCCCCTGGCTGCCGACGTCGCGAAGCGCCTTGCCGCCGTCGTCGAGCACCTCCACCACCACCTCGGCCGGGGTCCAGCGCAGGCGGACGGCCACCTCGACCGGTGGTTGGAGGTGGCGCAGCGCGTTGGTGATGCCCTCCTGCACGGTACGGACCGCCGCGACCTCGGCACTCAGGCTCAGTGGCCGTCGCTCACCCACCTCCGCGAACGTCACCGCATGGAGCGGGCTCGCCGCCGATGCCACGAGGTCAGGGAGGGCATCGAGCGAGATCGGGACCTCTCTGGGCCGGGAATCGGCGCGCGGCGCCACGGTGGCCGGGCTCAAGGTGGCCAGCATCGCTCGCAGACCTTGATGGGCGTCCCGGCCGGCCTCGGCGATGTCGCCGAGTTCGAGGCGGGTCGCCGGATCCGCCGTCGTCACCGCCGCGGCCTCGATCCGCGCGACCATGACGGTGACCGTGTGGGCGATCACGTCGTGCAGGTCGCGGCGGATGCTGGCCCGTTCGTCCGCGACCGCCGCGGCCAGCCGTTCGCTCTCGGCTCGTCGGCCGGCCTCGTGCCTGCGGCGTACCAGCAGGGCCGCAAGCCACACACCGCCGACCACGAGCATCAGCAGCCCGCCCTCGACCAGGCGGTTCCACACAGGGATGTCAGGGGGCAGCCGGGCCCACGCCACCAGCTCGGTGAGGACGATCCCGAGCGCGGCGACGGCCAACGCAACCACCGAGGACCTGACCGAGACCCGGGCGGTCAGCCGCCACAACGTGAGGGGGAAGCACACGGCCGAGGGCAGCATGCTCGGTGACCAGCCCAGGAAGGGCATCGTCACCAGGACGAGCATTGCCAGCGCGCCGATCGCGTACCCCACCCGTGGCCGTCGATGGGCCACCACCGCTCCCACATGGAGCAGGACGGCAGCACCCGCCGCGGTGAAGATCTGCCACAGGTCCGCGCCGAGGTGCCGGACGCCCACCAGGATGATCACCGTCAGGAGAGCCATGACCACGTGCGCCACCACCGTCGTCGCCGGCCATGTGCTCCGGCGCTGGGGGGCTGTCACGGTCGTCGCCTTCCGGTGGGCTCGTGGTGGGGAGCCGTACCTGGCTCGACGTGCCACAGGATAGCCAGCAACGGGCAGGCCGATTCTGGCGCCCCGCCACGAACCCGCCGGCGAAGCCCGTCGACGAGCTGCCTCATCGAACGCCGAGCCGGCTTCGCGCTCCTCCGCAAACGCGTGCTTCTCCGCAAACGCGTGCTCCTCAGCAGCCGGCGCCCATCACACACCGTCACCACTTCACGGACTTGATGCTGTTGGTGATCTTCGATGTCATTCTGGGGTCTGGGCGGCCAGCCGTCGGCAGAGTTGTTGGAACGGGCTGATCGGACGTGGCGGTCGGTCGGGGATGATGCCGGGGGTGTAGCAGTCGGCGAGGCGGATGACGTTGGTGCCGGCCGCGGTCAGGACGTGCTGGACGTGGGTTTTGGCGAGGCCTTTGTAGCGGCAATTGCGTAGGCCGTGGGCGCGGGTGGTTTCGGAGACGGTGGCCTCGCAGCCGGCGCGCAGGGCGTAGCGGGCCTTCCAAGGTTCGGTGTGCTGGTCGGCGCGATTGCGGGTCTGGATCTGCTGCAGCGGCTCGGGCAGCAGGGTGAGGTGGCGACCCTTGCCGTTGGCGTCACCGGTGCAGGCCTGGCGGTCTGGGCAGGCCCGGCAGGCCGCGCGGGGGAACAGCACCGACAGGCGAGGCTTGCCATCGCCGAGGGTGGGTTTGAAGGGCGGGCTGGTCACCCCGCGCGGGCAGGTGACGGTGTGATCGTCCCAGTTGACGTGGAAGTCTTCCTTGGTGAACCCGTGGCGGCCTCGCGGGTCGGCTCGAACTGGCCCGATCAGAGCGACGCCCCACTGCTGGGCGGTGTGGTGGATGACGTCCGGGGTGACGTATCCGCTGTCGAGGAGATGCTCGGCCGGGGTCAAGCCGCTGGCGGCCAGGCCCGCGTGGATGTCGTCCACGGCATCGATGTCCTGGACCGGCGCCGGGCGGGTGAGGACGTGAACGATCACGTTGGGAACATTGTCGTCGCAGGTCTCGCTCTGATGATCCCGGTAGCCGACCCACTCAGCTTTCGTGGTCGTTTTTCCTTCCTTGCGGCAGTACCGGGCTTCGGGATCGTGCGGACTGACGATCTCGATCCCGGACCATGGCACCCGTGCCGGGTCCGGCTGTTGGCCGCTTTCCTCGCCGGATGACCGACGCGGCCGGCCGTGGCGGCTCTGCCGGTCCCGGCTGGACTTGGCGGCTCGCCAGGCCAGATCACCGTAGGAGTCTGTCCAGTACTGCTGCACCCATACCTGACGCAGTACCTGCACCCCCGGCAGATCCCGCAGCCGACGCGACGCCCCGGCCGCATGCACCGCCTCCAGGACCGTCATCCCGTCCTGGCCGATCTGCAGCACGTGCGCGGCCAGATCATCCTTGCCGCGCGGCAGCCGGTCATAGCGGACCGGCCGGCCATAGCGGCTGGCCCACTCCGGGGTGATCAGGGCGGCCAGCCAGGGTTCATCGGCGGCGGCGAGTTCCTCCAGCGCGACCCGCAGCGTCTCCCCGACCAACTCGACGCGGTTGAGCTTGCGGACCGCGGCCAGCACATGCGTGGAATCGGTCCGGACCCGGCCCCGCTGCTTGACCAGCCCCGCCTCGACCAGCCGTTGCACCATCACCGCCAGCAGTCGGTCCGCCCGATCGTCTTGGGCCATCCGATCTCGGAACTCCGAGAGCACAGAGTGGTCGAACCCCGGATCCGTCAGCTCCAGCCCGAGGCAGTACTTCCAGTCGATCCGGCATCGCACCGCCAGCGCCGCCTGCCGATCGGTCAGGTTCTCCGCGAACTGCAACACGCTGACCAGCGCCAACACCACCGGCGACAATCCACGCCGCCCATCAGCGGGAAACCAGCCGACGAAGTCCTTCTCGCCGAACACTCCCGCGAGCCGGTCCCGGATCCACATCGCCGGAGTTCCAGAAGGATTGGCCGCCCAGGCCGCACGGACCGTCTCCGCCGGGATCACCCGGCCGGTATCCCCGCCCATCGACACCCGTCCACCTCCATACAGTGACTACAGAGCGGTGCGGAGAGGTCACCTTTAGAGAACCACGAAGCCAACGGGAACACCAGACACAAGGAAGATCACCAACAGCATCCGGACTTCGAGCCAGATCCGTCTCTCGCCTACAGAGTCACCAGGCACCCGCGCCCGGACGCGCCGATCTGATCGAGGGCCGAAAGTCCCGTGGAACAGGGACTTCGGGGCCGGACGGGCGAGCCGTACGGCACTGCCGGGCGGCTCCGGAAAACGGTGTGCTTGAGCCACAGCAACCAGAGCCCGTCAGAACCCGAGGAGACCAGTCATGGCGATCACCGAAGGCGGCCACCGGCGCGGCCGTGCAGATGCCGTCGAACCCGTCACGACCGCCCGCCCCGTCGACTACGTCTGGGCGATCGCCCGGATCTTCCTCGGCTGGACCTTCCTGTGGGCCTTCCTGGACAAGCTCTTCGGCTGGGGCTTCGCGACCCCGGCGGAGCGCGCCTGGATCAACGGAGGCAGCCCGACCACCGGCTTCCTCAAGGGGACCGGCGAGAACGCGCTCGGCGGTCTCTTCAGCAGCCTGGCGGGGCAGGCCTGGGTCGACTGGCTGTTCATGCTCGGCCTGCTCGGCATCGGGGCGGCGCTCATCCTGGGCGTGGGCATGCGCGTCGCCGCCGTCACCGGAGGCCTGCTGCTGGTGCTCATGTGGGCCGCCGCGCTCCCGCTGGACACCAACCCGTTCATGGACGACCACCTCGTCTACGCCGTCGTGCTGGCCGGCCTGGCGCTGGCGGGCGCGGGCGACACCCTCGGCGCCGGAGCCTGGTGGGGGCGGACCCCGCTGGTGCGCCGCCACCCGATCCTGAAGTAGACGATGACGGCCGCGAACATGGACGCCCACCCCTCACCGGGGCGGGCGTCCATCCTTTCTGATGCCAGACTCGTAGGCATGGCAGAGATCGAGCCCGGTGCGTTGATACCCCACATGCGATTGGACGAGCTGCTCTCGGAGCTGCATGTCCGGCTGGAGGCGGTGCTGGCCACCCGTGACCGGGTGCACGCGCTGCTGAACGCGGTCGTGTCCGTGGGCAGCGACCTGGACCTGGAGACCGTGCTGCGCAGGATCGTGGAGACCGCCACCACCCTGGTCGACGCCACCTACGGCGCGCTGGGCGCGATCGGCGAGGAGAACACCCTGGTGCAGTTCATCCCGGTCGGGCTGACCGAGGAGGAGATCGCCAGGATCGAGCACTGGCCGCACGGGCTGGGACTGCTGGGCCTGCTGATCAAGGAGCCGCGCCCGCTGCGGCTGGCTCGCATCTCCGACCATCCGGAGTCCTACGGGTTCCCGCCGGGCCATCCGCCGATGGGGTCGTTCCTGGGCGTGCCGATCCGGGTGCGCGAGGAGGTGTTCGGCAACCTCTACCTCACCGAGAAGCGCGGCGGAGGGGCGTTCGACGCCGAGGACGAGGCGATCGTCAGCGCCCTGGCCACCGCCGCCGGGGTGGCCATCGAGAACGCCCGGCTGTACGAGGACAGCCGGCGGCGCGAGGTGTGGCTGCAGGCCTCGTCAGAGGTGACCACCAGCCTGCTGTCGGGGGCCGAACCGCAGGAGGTGCTCACCCTGATCGCGCGCCGGGCCCGGCAGATGGCCGGCGCCGACATCGTGGCGGTGCTGCTTCCGGACGAGACCGGACAGGTGCTGCGGGTGATCCTCGCCGAGGGGCCGGCCGGCGACCAGGTGGCCCACGGGGAGACGCCCGTCGCGGACTCCCTGGCGGGCAGGGCCTTCACCAGCGGCGAGCCGCTCATGGTCGCCGATCCCGCCGAGGCGCACAGCCCGATCGCGATCGCCGGCTACGCCTCGCTCGGCCCGGTGGCCGCCGTGCCGATCGGCGCGGCGGGAGGTGCGCGCGGGGTGCTGTCGCTGGGCAAGCGCTCGGGCCGCATGCCCTTCAGCCAGTCCGAGCTGCGCACCCTGCACGCCTTCGCCGGGCAGGCCGCGGTCGCGCTGGAGCTGGCCGAGAGCCGGATGGACGCCGAGCGGCTCGGCCTGCTGGAGGAGCGTGACCGGATCGCCAGGGACCTGCACGACGTGGTGATCCAGCGGCTGTTCGCCGTGGCGATGACTCTGATGAGCACGGTGCGGCTGGTCGACAGACCGGAGGCCTCGGGGCGGCTGCAGAACTCCATCGACGAGCTGGACGGCACCATCCGGCAGATCCGCTCGACCATCTTCGCTCTGCAGACCTCCCAGCGGGGCGCCGACTTCGGGCTGCGCTCGCAGATCGTGGAGCTGGTGGAGGGGGCCCGCGCGCATCTGGGCTTCATGCCGGGGCTGAGCATGGAGGGGCAGCTGGACGGCAGGGTGCCGGCGCCGGTGGCCGAGCATCTGCTGGCCGTGGTCCGGGAGGCGCTGTCCAACATCGTGCGTCATGCCAGGGCCGCCAGGGCCGAGGTGAGCGTCGAGGTGGCCGACGGCCGGCTCGTCCTCGTCGTGACCGACGACGGGGTCGGGATGCCCGAGGACGGCCGGCGCAGCGGGCTGCGCAACCTCCAGGAGCGCGCCGAACGGCTCGGCGGCTCCTTCGTGGCCGAGACGCCGCGGGGAGGCGGCACCCGGCTGGTGTGGAGCGTGCCCCTCGGCTGACGCCGGACGCGGCGGCCCCGGTTCCAGCCGGTCCGTGTCACAGCGGCCCGGGAGCCCCCGCCCGTGTCACGCCTGCCCGGGACCAGCCCCGGCCCGTGTCACGGCGGAAGGGCGCTATCCCCTCGGGCGGTCGGCCTTCAGCCGTGCCGCCAGGGCGGCCGCTTGGGTACGGCGCTGCATGCTCAGCTTGGCCAGCAGGTTCGAGACGTAGTTCTTGACGGTCTTCTCGGCCAGGTAGAGCCGTTCGCCGATCTGCCGGTTGGTCATCCCCTCGCCGATCAGCTCCAGGATGTGGCGTTCCTGATCCGACAGGGCGGCCAGCGGGTCCTTCCGGACGGCCTGCTCACGCAGGCGCGCCAGCATGGAGGCGGTGGTCTGCGGGTCCAGCAGCGACTGGCCGGCGGCCACCGTCCGCACGGCGCCGACCAGGTCCGAGCCGTGGATCTGCTTGAGCACGTAACCGGACGCGCCCGCCATCACCGCGTTGAACAGGGCGTCGTCGTCGGCGAAGGAGGTCAGCATCAGGCAGGCCAGCTCCGGCATCGCGGAGCGTACCTCCCGGCACACGTCCACGCCACTGCCGTCGGGCAGGCGCACGTCCAGGACGGCGACGTCCGGCCGGAGCGCCGGGATGCGGGCCACCGCCGACTCCGCGGTCCCGGCCTCACCGACGACCTCGATGTCGCCCTCGGACTCCAGCAGCGCGGCCACGCCCCGCCGTACCACTTCATGATCGTCCAGCAAGAACACGCGAATCATATTCTGAACGCTAGCCCTCCCGCGGCGCCGAAGGTAGGGACCAAGGTCCCTGCCGCCTCCACCAGGAGGGGGAGGACGGACAGGTCGTCCCGGAACGCGTGACCCCGGCGGGCCTCGCCGGGCGGCCCGGCGGCGCGCCCCGCGACCTGCGGGGAGGCCGTCTGCAGCAGGTGGAAGAGGTACAGGTTGAGGATCTGCTGCACCTCGGCGTCCTCGTCGGTGACATGTGAGCATTGCCACAGCCGGTCCCAGGCCCGCACATGCCGCTTGAGGAGGGCGTGGAAACCGCCCGCGCGCACGACCGCGGCCCTCGCGGCGGCCTCGCTCTCGGCGACGGCCCGGTCACCGGAGGTGTACAGGGCCACGATCTTCTCCACGGTGACCTCGTCACCCGCCCTCACCTCGACGGCCCGGTCATCGTGCACCCAGCCCTCCTCGACGCCGGTACGGCACCGCCCGCCGGCCAGCGTGGTACGGGCGGCGAGTGCGATCTCCATGTGGGAGGTGGCGGTGCGCGCCAGCAGCTCGATCACGCCGTGGGCGGCGTGCCCGCAGATCGGGACGGGGGGCAGGGCGGCCGGTCCCCGGTGCGGGGCGCTGCCGGAGCCGGTGACGCGCCCGTCGAGCGCCGAGCGGACCTCCAGCGTCCCGGCCCAGTTCTCCGGAACGATCGTCACGGCCAGGGCAGCCAGGTGCGGGTCGGCCATCGAGACCAGGCGGTGCTGCTCCATCCGGGTGATCCGCCCGAGAGGGTCGCATACGCGCAGGAACCGCGTGAGCACCCCTCGGCGCATGTCGAGCGTGTGACGGCAGTCCAGGATCTCGGCGCCGCCGGGAGCGAACCAGTCGCCGCCGCCGGCGCGGAAGGTCAGGGGCAGCCAGTTCGGCGCGTTGACCAGGGCTTCGCCGTCCACCGGGCGGTCCGCGCCGGGTGAGAGGTCTATCGGGCGGTCCGCGCCGGGTGAGAGGTCCACCGGGCGGTCCGCGCCCCGCGCGAGGGGCCGGTCGTAGCAGCCGGCGACGTAGGTGCCGGGATGGTGCACCTCGTCGGCACGCGACTCCGGCACGGCGCCCCGGGTGACGAAGCGGCCGTTGCCGAGCGCCGTCAGCGCCTCCCTCAGCCCCTCCTGGGCGGGGTCGAAGCCGTCGTAGGTGAGGAGCCAGGGGTTCACGTCTTCTCCAGTCGAGTCGTAGTTCCGCCGGGTCGGTGACGGCGAGGCCGGCGCCGGCGTCCCGGACACCCGCCTCCGCGCGGCGGCGCGCGCACCGGCCGGGCCGGCGACGGCCCCATCGGCGCCGGAGACCGTCGTGGCCGTCCGTCCGAGGCCCACGACCGCCGGGAGCGTCATGGAGCACCCCTCTTCCACCCGCACGGTACGGCGCGGCTCGCCGTCGCCGTCAGGGCTGATCGGCCCTATGGGTCAGGGACCTTCGTCGGTAGATCGGGCCCCGGACCCGCGACGGCCGCCGGCCGGGTGCCCGTCCCGCCGGGGACCGCGGGCCGCGCCGGCCGGCGGCCCCCGGCGGGAGACAGGGGTCGGAAGTCCCTGACGGCCGGGTCTTTCGGCCGCTGCGCGGAACGCCGGGGAACGGTCGGATGGAGGGGAGAACCCGAGGAGGACGACATGACAGCGCATGTAGTGGTGGGCGTGGACGGCTCACCTTCCTCGCAGGCCGCGGTCGAATGGGCCACCGACGACGCCGTGCGGCGCGGGTGCGCCCTGCGGATCGTCTATGTGTGCGAGCCGTGGGTCTACGACATCCCGCTCCAGACCCCGCCGGGCTTCCGCGACTCGATGACCGAGTACTGCCAGGGCGTGCTGGCGACCGCGGCCCGCCTGGCACGCGAGCGCACCCCGGGGACCGAGGTGAACGCCGTGCTGGAGACGGGCCGCCCGGTCGAGATCCTCCGGCGTGAGGCCCAGGACGCCGAGCAGGTCGTGCTGGGCAGCCGGGGCCGCGGCGGGTTCACCGGGCTGCTGCTCGGCTCGGTCTCCCTGGCCCTGGCCGGGCACGTGGCCGCGCCGGTCGTGGTCGTGCGAGGGGACCAGGAGCGGATCCGCGGCGAGGTCGTGGTCGGCTTCGACGGCTCGGCCCACGCTGCGGCGGCCCTGGAGTACGCCTTCGAGGAGGCCGCCCGGCGCGGCGCCCGGCTGCACGCGATCCACGCCTGGCAGATGCCCGTCCTGGGGCAGGGGGCCACCCTCTACGCGCCGCTGGTGGAGGAGATCTTCGCCACCGAGGAGCGGGTCGCGGCGGACACGCTCCGTCCCTGGCGGGAGAAGTACCCGCGGGTGGAGGTCGAGGAGACGGTGGTCTGCGGGCACCCCGTCGCCGTCGTCTGCGAGGCCTCGGAGGCCGCGGATCTGGCCGTCGTCGGCTCGCGGGGACTGGGCCGGCTCGGCTCGGCCGTACTGGGCTCGGTCAGCCACGGGGTCCTGCACCACGCCCGCTGCCCCGTCGCGGTCGTGCGGGCCCGGGGGGAGGCGTGATGGACGTGCAGAACCTCACGGTGGCGCAGGTGATGAGCCGGACGCTGGTCGCCGTCGAGCCCGACGAGTCCCCGCTCATGGCGTGGGAGATCATGCGCCGCGCGGGTATCCACCACCTGCCGGTCGTCGACAGGCGCGGCTGCCTGCGGGGCGTGCTGACCCGGGAGGACCTCATGGCCCGCTGGTCGGGAGGCCCGGCCGAGCAGTCGCGCGCGCGGGTCCATCCGCTGCTGGCCGAGCACCGCTGCCCGCACACCAGGCTCGACGCGCGCCTGGCCGACGCCGCGGAGTCCATGATCGGCGCGGGTGTCGACGCGATCCCGGTCCTGGGGGAGGAGAACAGGCTGGTGGGGATGGTGACGGCCACCGACGTGCTGCGGGCCGTGGCCGGCCGGACCGCCGGGCCGCAGGAGTCTCCGGAGCTGCTGACGGGGATGTTCCGCCTGGTCCCGGTCATGCCCCGGGACCCGGCGGAGTGACGCGCGCCCGTCCCTCCGCCCGTGACTGTGACGGATCCATCTGCGACTGTGACGGAGACGAAGCCATGAGCGCTCGCACCACTGAGGAGATCACCTCGGCGATCCGCGCGGCGGTCCAGGCCGCCGTGTGGGCGCCGTCGGTGCACAACACCCAGCCCTGGTCCTTCGCCGTCGACGGCGAGGAGATCGCCCTGCGGGCCGACAGCGACAGGAAACTACGGCTCGGCGACGCCGCGGGCCGCGAGATGCTGATCAGCTGCGGCGCCGCCCTGATGAACGTACGGCTCACGCTGAGCGCCCTCGGCTGGCAGCCGCACGTGAGGGTGCTGCCCGACCCCGACCGTCCCGCCCTGCTGGCGACCGTGCGGATGGGGGAGGCCGTCGTCGCCGACGAGCACACCCGGCTGCTGCACGCCGAGATCGAACGCCGCCGCACCCACCGTGCCGGCTTCACCGACCTGCCCGTGCCGGAGCGTCTCATCGAGGCGCTGGTGGCCCAGGCGCAGGCCGAGGGGGCGCGGCTGACGCCGGTCCGTTCCGAGGCCGCCGTCCGGGTGCTCGCCGCGCTCACCTGCGCCGCCCAGGACGTGCAGTCCCAGGACCGGCTGCTGACCCTGGAGATGATCAGCTGGGCCCAGCCGCCGGGCAGCTCCCGCGGGGACGGGGTCCCGGCGCAGGGCTACCCCCGCGAGCCCCGGCGGACCTCCCCGCACTTCGCCCAGCGCGACTACGCCCACGGTCATCCCTGGGGCAGTGACGCCGATCAGTTCTTCGCCGCCTCCACCGGGACGGTGGCGGTGCTGACCACGCCGGCCGATGCCCGTGAGGACTGGATCACGGCGGGTCAGGCGTTGCAGCGCGTCCTGCTGCACGCCTCCGCCTACGACGTGCACGCGGCCTTCCACACCCAGGCGCTGGAGATGGTCCATCTGCGGGAGTTTTTGCGGGAGGAACTGCTGTCGGGCCGGCACCCTCAGATGATCATGCGTCTGGGCTACACCTCCGACGACAGCGAGGGCATCCGGCGACCGGTCACCGACCTGCTGAAAGAACGGTAACGGTGACGGGGGACGCGGCGTGCGCGGCACGGGGACGCCGCTCAGGTGAGGGCCTGGTCGGCGAGGAGGTCCACGACGTCCTCGAAGCGGTTGCGGCGCCGGTAGGCGGCACGCTGCCGGTCGGCGCCCGTGCCGCGCAGCCGCAGGGCCCGCAGGCCCGCGCGGACGGCGCCGTCCTCGCCGGAGGCCTCCAGCGCGGGCGACACGTACTCCATGAGCTGTTTGATCTGCCCGCTCGCCGGGATCAGCCGCTCGTCGACGCGGCCGCTCACGTCGACGCCGTCGCCGCGCAGGCCGTACCGCGCCGCCCGCCAGCAGGCGGCGCGCAGCAGATGGTCGCCGGCCGCGGGGGCGGCGCGTCCCCTGCGCAGGTCGGTCAGCACGGTCGCGACCAGGGCCCTGACCAGCGCCGCGAAGAGCACGGTGTCGTCCACGGTCGGCATCACGTCTGCGATGCGCACCTCCACCGTCGGCACGTGGCGGGACGGGCGTGCGTACCAGAACAGCATTCCCCCGTCCAGGATCGCCCCGGTCTCGCGCAGGCATTCGACGATCTCCTCGTACTCCGCCCGGCCGGACAGGTACGGCGGCGGCCCCGCCGTGGGCCATCGGGCGAACAGGGGGGTGCGCCAGCTGGCGTATCCGGTGTCCCGTCCCCGCCAGAAAGGGGAGTTCGACGAGAGCACCAGCAGAACAGGCAGCCACATCCGCAGGTGGTTGACCACCTGCACCGCCTCCTCGGGGTCGGGGACGCCCACGTGGACGTGGCAGGCACACGCGCTCTGCTGGTCCAGCAGCGGCCCGAACCGCTCGGCGATCCGGTGGTAGCGGGGGCGGTCGGAGACCGGCGGGGGGCCGGGGTCGCCCAGCGGCACCACGCCGCTCGCCACCAGGCGGCAGCCGTTCGACTCGGCCGCCGCGGCCACGCTCCGCCGCAGCCGCAGCAGTTCCTCGCGCAGCGACCCGATGTCCCGGCACACCGCGCTCACGCTCTCGACCTGCGCGCGTGCCAGCTCCGGCTCCACCCGCCCGCCTCCCGGGACGGGCGCCGTGCCCTCCAGCACCGTCTCCGCCCGCAGGACCGCGTGCCGGGTGGCGACGTCGGCCAGGAAGAACTCCTCCTCCACGCCCACGGTCAGCTCCGACGCCCGCATGTCACCTCCGGTGAGGTCGCGCCAGCGCACGGCCGGGCGGCGCCCGCGCCGGTGACCGCGACCCGGGCCCGTACGGCGGGCCGGGAGGGAGGGGCGCCCGCGGAGCCGGCCGGGGCGGCGCGGCGGACACGGCCGGATGGAACGCCGATCTGACGCGCGGCTGGATCGGCGGTATTTCCGGAGGAGCGGAACGGCGGCATCGCGTTTTCCCCGAACGGGTGGTCTGACGTGTCCGTCTTTCAAGCTTCCAGGCCTTTTATGATTTCGTCAACATATCAAGGCCCGGGGGTTCCGAATGGGATGGCTTCATAATTCGGGGTGCCGGTGTCGTCCGGCAGAACACGGCGCATTCGATATTTCGGTCTGTTTCCCGCCGTTCAAAAGGTTGAGCCGGTTGTTCCGTACCCGAATGTCGATGCGCATGTCCGGCATGGTGTTTCCCTGGTTTCCTCTCCAGCGAAAAGCCGGGGAGTGTTCAACCGGGAAAACGACCGACTTCACCGATTCGGAAACGACGGTGTGAGCGCCGGACACACCGTTCCCGTCGATCACGGAAAGTGAGGGGATAATCTGCGGGCCGGGAAATCTCCCGGGCCGGGTCCGCCGCACGGCGTGATCTCAGGGCTCCGGGTGGACGCGCCTGCCGGTCCCGTCCGGGGGCGGAGGACGCCGGTCAGGCGGATCGACGCGGCGGGGCGGGGTCGGTCAGGTGCCGTCCGAGCCACCCGACGACGTTCCTGACGAAGGTCACCCGGTTGGCGCTCCGCCGGATCTCGTGCCCCTCGTCCTCGAACAGCAGGAAGTCGCAGGGCACCCCGCGGGCCCGCGCCGCCTGGAGCACCTGCTCGGCCTCGTGCACCGGCACGTTGGTGTCCCGGGCGCCGTGCACGACCAGCAGCGGCGCGCTCAGCCGGTCGAAGGAGTGCAGGGGCGACAGGGCCCGCAGCAGGTCACGGTCGGCGGTGGGATGGCCGTACTCGCTGACGGCCGCCGCGGCGATCCACGGCTCGGTCCGCGCGTAGAAGGTCGCGAAGTCGGCCATCCCGCAGACGTCGACCCCGGCCCGGAAGAGGCCGGGGTGGGTGACGAGGGCGGCCAGCGTCAGGTAGCCGCCGTACGACCGTCCCATGCAGGCGATCCGGGCCGGGTCGGCGGCCCCCAGCCGCACCAGCTCCGAGGCGCAGTCGGCGACGTCGTCGATCGCGCGGAAGCGGAGCGCGTGGTTGTCGGCGTCGCGGAAGGCCCGCCCGAACCCGCTCGACCCGCGCACGTTCGGTGCGAACACCCCGATCCCGGCGGCCAGCAGGTCCCGGAACAGCGGGGTGAAGGTGGGCCGTGCCTGACTTTCCGGCCCGCCGTGCAGGTAGACGACGAACGGGGCCGGGGCCTGGACGCCCGGGACCCGGTAGAGCCAGCCGGTCAGCTCCATGCCGTCACGCGCCTGGAAGCGCACCGGCTCCGCCCCGGCCGGCGCGCCGAGCGGACCGGCCCCCGCGACCTGCCGGTAGCCGCCGGTCGCCAGATCGCACAGCAGCACGTGGGAGGGGTGGCCGGGCCCCTCGGCCGCCAGCACGGCCTGGCCGCCGTCCAGGGACATCCTGACCGAGGACACCACCTCGGCCGGGGGAGGGGGGAGCGGGCGCAGCGTGCCGGTACCGGTCTCCAGCACCTCCAGCTCGGAGCGGCCGCGGTCGTTCCAGAGCAGGACGGCGCGGCGGCCGTCGGCGCTCAGCGCGAACCGGTCCAGCTCGGCGTCCGGCCGCTCGGCCAGCACGACCGCCTCGCCGTCCCCGCGCACCGCGACCAGCGCGGCCCGGTCGCGGCCGGCGTCGGACAGCAGGTAGGCGGTCATCCCGTCGGGGGAGAGGGCGCCCTGGTCGGTGGAGCCGGGCAGCCCCGCCAGCAGCGGCCGCTCCCCGCCCGGGCCGCCCACGGCCCCTCCCCGAAGACCCGGGGGAAGGCCACCTGGAAGACCGGAGGGCAGGCTCGGGGGAAGGGCGCCGGGGAGACCGGAGGGCAGGCCCGGGGGAAGATCGGCGAGGTCGCCGGGGAGGCCCGCGGGGAGGTCCGCCACGTACATCCGGCGGACGCCGCGCGGGCCCCGCCGCAGCAGCATCCGCCCCTGGTCGCGGCTCATCGCCACCGGGTGCATCAGCGCCCCCGCCGCCACGACCTCCCGGCCGCCGGTGTGGGCGTCGATCAGCACCGCCTCCGTCCGGCCCGCCGCGGAGACCTCGGCGACCAGGAGGATCGAGCCCCGCCCGGTCCAGCGCACGAACGAGGCCGACCCGCCCGCGGGGGAGGCCAGCGGGCGCAGGTCGCCGCCGTCGGGCCGGACCGTCCAGACCTGCGTGTGCTCCCCGCCGCCCGGCACGACGAGTACGGCCAGCCGCCCGCCGTCGGGAGACCAGCTCACGTCGGCGGCGGGCTCCGGGCCGGTGTCGACCGGCCAGGACTCCGCCTCCCGCCCGAGGGGCCTGATCCAGACGCGCGGCGAGCCGTCCCTGTCGCTGACGAAGGCGACCGCGCTCGCGTCGGGCGCCAGGGCGGGCGTCCAGCAGTTCCAGGCGGCGGGACCCGTCCCCACCGCGGGGTGGGGGCGGGCGCCGAGAATCTCCGTCATCGGACTCCCTGGGCTTGCAGCCACAGCTCCAGCAGCCCGAGCTGCCACAACGCGTTGGCCCCCAGGGTCGTCCGGTGCTCGTCGGGCGCCGCGAGGAGCCTGTCCACGTAAGGCCGGTTGAACAGGCCGCGGGACCGCGCGGCCTGTCCGGTCAGCGCGTCGCGGACGAGCTCCAGGAAGGGCCCGTGGATGTGCCGGATGGCGGGGACCGGGAAGTATCCCTTGGGCCGGTCGATGACCTCGGCGGGCAGCAGCTTGCGGGAGGCGTCCTTCAGCACGCCCTTGCCGCCCGAGGCGAGCTTGAGCTCGGGAGGGCAGGCGGCCGCCAGCTCGACCAGCTCGTGGTCGAGGAACGGCGTCCGGGCCTCCAGCCCGTAGGCCATCGTCATGTTGTCCACGCGCTTGACCGGATCGTCGACGAGCATGACGGAGGTGTCCAGGCGCAGCACCGCGTCGAGCGCGGTGTCGGCGCCGGGCGTCGCGAGGTGGCGCCGGACGAACTCGCCGCTGACGTCCTCGTCCGCCAGATAGTCCGGCGCCAGGACCTCGGCCAGCGCCCCGTGCGGCCGGTCGAAGAACTCCCTGGCGTACGTGGCGGCGGCCTCCTCGCGCGGCAGGCCGGCCAGCGGCGGGTACCAGCTGTAGCCGGCGAACACCTCGTCGGCGCCCTGGCCGGACTGCACGACCTTGACGTGCCGGGAGACCTCCTCCGACAGCAGGTGGAAGGCGACGCAGTCATGGCTCACCATCGGCTCGCTCATCGCCCCCACCGCCCGCTCCAGGGCGGGCAGCAGGCGCGTGTCGTCGACGAGGATGCGGTGGTGGTCGGTGCCGAAATGCCCGGCGACCAGGTCGGAGTAGGCGAACTCGTCCCCCGACTCGCCGCCCGCGGCGTGGAAGCCGATGCTGAAGGTCGACAGCCCCTCCTGTCCCTCCTCGGCCAGCAACGCGACGATCATGCTGGAGTCCAGGCCGCCGGAGAGCAGCACGCCCACCGGCACGTCCGCGACCATGCGCCTGCGTACGGCCACGCGCAGCCGGTCGAGCACGGCCTCGTTCCACTCGCCGGAGGTCAGCCCGGCGTACTCGGGCAGGGCCGACCGGGTGTGGGGCGGCCGCCAGTAGCAGTGGTCGGTGACCGTTCCGCCGGCCTCGACGGTGCGTACGGTCGCCGAGGGGAGCTTCCGCACGCCGGTGAGGATCGTCCGCTCGGCCGGCACCACCGAGTGGAAGGTCATGTAGTGGTGCAGGGCCACCCGGTCGATGTCGGTGCCCACCCCTCCTCCCGCGAGCAGCGCGGGCAGTGACGAGGCGAAACGGAGCCGCGAGGCGTCCTGGGAGACATACATCGGCTTGATGCCCAGCCGGTCCCGGCCGAGCGTCAACCGGCCGGTGTCCCGCTCGAAGACCGCGAAGGCGAACATGCCCGTGAAGTGCTCGACGCACTCCGGCCCCCAGCGGTGGAAGGCCTTCACCAGCACCTCGGTGTCGGAGGTGGAGAAGAAGCGGTACCCCTCGCCCCGAAGTTCCTCGCGCAGCTCCCGGTAGTTGTACAGGCAGCCGTTGAACACCCCCGTCAGTCCGAGGGCGCTGTCCACCATCGGCTGGGCGGCCCGGTCGGACAGATCGATGATCTTCAGGCGCCGGTGGCCCAGGGCGACCGGCCCCAGCGACCACAGGCCCGATCCGTCGGGGCCCCGGTCGTGCATCGCGTCGGTCATCCGGCCCACGGCGCCGACGTCGGCCGCGCGCCCGTCGAACCGGATCTCACCACTCAGTCCGCACATCGGTCATCCCCTCGGAAGCCACGTGTCCTTGGAACCCCCACCCTGGGAGGAATTGACGATCATGCTGTCGGCCGGCGCGACGCGGGTCAGCGCCGCGGGAGGCACCACCGCCGTCTCTCCCAGGCAGACGAAGGCCCGCAGGTCGACGACGCGCGGGCTCAGCCGCCGCCCGTCGAAGGCCGGATGGGTCGACAGCCGGACCGTCTCCTGGGCGACCCACCGGTCGGGCGAGGCGAGGATCCTGTCCCGGGCCTCGCGGAGCTCCTCGGGGGAGGCGTCGGGGCCGACGACCACCCCCTGCCCGCCGAACCCGTCCACCGGCTTGACCACCAGCTCGGCCAGCCGGTCCAGCACCTGCTCCCGGTCGCCGTCGTCCCGGCACAGATAGGTGGTGACGTTGTCGATGAGCGGCCGCTCGCCCAGGTAGTACTCGATGAGGCGGGGCACGTACCGGTACAGGCACTTGTCGTCGGCGACCCCGTTGCCCGGCGCGTTGGCCAGGACGACCGCGGAGCGTTCGGCGGCCTCCAGGATCTCCTGCCCGAGGGGACCGGCGAGCAGGTCGTTCTCGTCGACCCGGCGGTAGAGCACGTCGATCCGGCGACCGGCGGCCTCGACGTGCCCGTTCCTGACGCGCAGGTCGGCCGGACCGGCCAGGATCGCCCCCAGCTCCTCGGCGAGCATCCGGTGCTCGTAGTGGGCGGAGTCGTCCGGCCCCCCGGAGACCACGGCCAGGGTCCGCGGGTCGCCCGTGCCCGCCGCCAGCAGGGTCTCCCGCAGCACCCGCAGGCCCTCCTGCGGGTCGGCGAACTCCGGGCCGGGGACGAGCTCGGGCAGCACCTCGGCCATCAGGCGCCGGTTGGCCACGGCGTACCCGATGCCGGAGGGCACCCGGAGGTTGTCCTCCAGCACCGCCCACCGGCCGACGTCGTCGCGGACCAGGTCCAGCCCGGCCACGGCGCAGCGCACGGTGCCGGCCGGTATCCGCCGCCCGGATCCCCGGTAGCCGGGCGACTCGTCGACCACCCAGGCGGGGAGCACGCCGTCCCCGATGATCTGGCGCCCGCCGTACACGTCGTGCAGGAACGCCTCCAGCGCGCGCACCCGCTGGGGCAACGCCCGCTGGATCTCGGCCCACTCGCCGGGCGGGACCAGCCGCGGGACCAGGTCGAAGGGGAAGATCCGGCTCTCGTCCTCGCCCTCCACCTGGAAGGTCATGCCGTTGCGGCGCTGGTGGCGGTCGCGCCGCTCCTGCCTGTCGCGCAGGCCGTCGGGGCCCAGGCGGTCGAGGGTCCGCAGGACCGGCTGGTAGGGCTCGCGCACCGTGCCCTCGATGATCGCCTCGTCGCCGGGGGCGTCGTAGCCGTCGAGCAGGCTGGTACGCATCCGCGGCGTCAGCCCGCCGAAGGCGGTCTCCCACTCCTCGGAGCGCGTCTCGGCGACGAGGAGGTCGACCACGTCGGCCAGCCGGCCGCCGCGGACGAACGCCCTGCGCTGGCGGGCCGAGGAGCTTCCCCGCCCCAGTGCCTGCTGGGCCAGGGACGTGACGAGCTCCCGGTCGCCGGACTCCTCCAGTTGCGGCCGCAGGCCGTCCACCATCCGCCCGATCACCTCGGCGGCCGGTCTCGGCACGCCCTCGACCGGGTCGACGAGGTCGCCCTCCAGCCCGGAGCGCGCCGCCCGCCACGTCGCGGCGCGTACCATCTCCAGCCGGACCGAGCGGTCGGGCCCGCGCCGGACGGCCTCCAGCTCCCGGGCCACCAGCGCCCGGAACAGCCCGGCTATCAGCACGATGTCGCTCACGCGGGGGCAGGCGTCGCATATCCGCAGCTCGACGGTGGGGACGTGCGCCGAGGGCCGGATGTCGAAGTAGATCATGCCGGGATCGGTGATCACGCCTGACCGCACGAGGTCACCGACCACCTGGTCGTACTCCGCGGCCGACTCGAACGCGGCGACGGGCCCGGCGGTCGGCCAGCGCTGCCAGATGAGCGGGCGGTAGCTGGCGTATCCGGTGTCGGACCCCAGCCAGTACGGCGAGCTGGAGCTCAGGGCGAGCAGCGGAGGCAGCCAGGGAGCCAGGCGGTGGGCGACGGCGACGGCCAGGTCGCGGTTGTCGACCTCGGCGTGCACCTGGGTCCCGCAGATCAGCTGCTCGCGGGTGAGCAGCTGGTAGTCGGCGAGCATCTGCTCGTAGCGCGGGTCCGGGGAGATCTTCAGCGCCTCCAGGTCCACCAGCGGCACGCTCCCGGCCGCCACGATCCCCAGGCCCAGGCCGTCCGCCGCCTGGATCACCGTGCGCCGCAGCGCGGTCAGGTCGTGCCCGAGGTCCTCCAGCCGGATGAAGGGCCTGCTGTTGGCCTCCACCACCGAACGCTGCAGCTCGTGGGTGAACCGGTCCGCCGGTAACTGGTCCAGCAGCACGCCGGCCCGGGGGACGAGGTGCCGGGTGTCGACGTCGACGACGTGGAACTCCTCCTCGACGCCTACCGCGATCGGTCCCGCGAGACCCGCCATTTGACCACCTCAGAAGCCTGTTGTTTCGTCCGGATTTATCCCCCTTTTCCCAAAAAAAGGCCTTCCGCACTTCAGGGGCCGTCCAAAGTGGCCGGAAAGATCACCTGGTGGGGCCGCCGCCGGGGAGGTCCGGGATCGCCTCCCGGCCGGGCGGCTCGGGCCACTCCGCCCCCGGTGGGGCCTCCGCCAGGCCCAGCACCGCGCATGCCAGCCAGTGCTCACCCGGGCCGTGCCCGCCGGCCAGTGTGGGGATCACCGTGCGCGGAGCGAGGACGTTGGTGCCGGGCAGGGCCCGCACAAGCCGTCCGGCCCGCGCCCCGCCGAGGTCCTCGATCACGCACAGCCCGGAGGGGGAGTCGAGGCGGGCGTGGCCCGGCCCCGCGGCGGAGCGGCGCGCGGGCGAGTCGCGGTTCACCGCGAACGCGCCCTCGGCGGACAGGAGGTCGCGTCCCGACCGCAGCCGGTGCACCCGCAGGTGCCACGGTGGGCGGGCGATCAGCCAGGTCTCGATCTCCACGTCCGGCCACGGCGCCCATCGCGTGTGGAGCAGGCCGTCGCGCGCCGTGGCGTCCCGCGTCACCTCGCACGGCCGCCAGTGCACTCCGTCGTCGCTCAGCGCCAGGGTGCTGTCGAACGCGCCCTGCTCAAGCCCCCACGAGCCGCTCGGCACGCTGAATCCGAAGAAGGTCGAGTAGGCGAACTTGGCGTACTTCGCCGCACCGTGGCGGACCCACGTGTGGTGCTGCCGCGCGCTCAGCATGATCACCTGGCGGCCCTCCTCGCACCGCATCAGCGCGACGCCCGCCTCCGGCTGGGTGCTGACCGGCGGGAGCTCCCGCGCGGGGTGCTCCGGGGCCGTCCAGAAGGGGTGCTCGGCGGGCACCGCCAGCGGCAGGAAGGCCTTCAGCGCCCAGTAGGGGGAGCCGGGGGCGTTGTACTGCTCGGCGAGCGCGGGCTGGGCGTAGCCGTACCCGAGCGTGAGCAGGCCTGCGGAGTCGCGGATCGGCCGCTCCATCCACCAGCGCAGATGCCGCATCAGATGGCCTTTCACCGTCCCCCACGGCAGGGCCTCGACGTCGGCGAAGGCGAGGGCGCCCCAGAAGGCCCCCTGGGCGAAGCGGTAGGTGAGGCTCCGGCCGAAGGGCACGGCGGCGCCGTCCGAGGCGAACCAGTGCTGGAAGTCGAGGGCGAAGGCCGCCGCCCGCTCGCGGAGGCGCCGGGCGCGGCCGGGATCGCCCTCCCCGGCGAGGGCGGCGTAGACCAGGCCGTAGTAGTGCATCGCGAAGGGGACGTAGTAGTCGCGCTGGTCGGTGGGGCCGTCGCTGTACCAGCCCCCGCCGAGCGCGAAGGACTCCAGGCGGTCCAGGCGGGCGGTGTTGGGCGCGGGGTCGAAGCGGACGCCGACGCGGTCCAGGCCGAGTCCCACCATGACGGGGAAGAACTGCCAGTTGTTGTCGGCGGGCTCGGCGGTGATCGCGTGCAGCAGCCAGGCGGCGAGGTCGTCCCGCTCCCGGCCGCTCAGCGGATCCCACACGGCCTCCGGCGCGACGGCCAGGGCCAGCCCGATCGCGGCGGTCTCCACCAGCCGCTGGTCGACGTCGGTGACCGCCCCCCAGAACTCCTCGTGCCCCGGGTCGGTGCCGGCCGCGAGCCCGCGGCGCCACAGCTCCCAGTGCTCGAACGTCCCCCCGCCGGCCGCGAGCGGTCCCAGCCCCCACAGCGGCCGGGCGAACGCCTCCAGCTCGGCGGCCGCGTCGGGGTAGTGGGCGGCGTTGTCCCCGAGCCGCAGGCGCGCGCGGCCGGGACTGAAACGGGGGATCAGCGGGTCGGTCAGCTCCCGCAGGAGCCGGACCATGCCTTCGCGGTCGTGCGGCCCGGCCGGTCCCGTCCCCGGGGCGGGGAGGGGGTCCTCCGCGCCCCGGCCGGTGATCGGCCTCCCTGCGGGGTGGATCTGTGGTGTCTCCGCTGACGCGGCTGATCGTTTCAATACCGCCGAACCTCGTGTTCCGTGGTGGTGGCCGAGCCCGCCGTCTCGCGGACCGCCTGCCCGGCGATGCCGTCCGTGCGGAGGATGGACGGCGCGGGCCGGGGTGGAGCCGCCCATGGTGAGCTTGATCCGTCGGCCACATTCCTGTCAATGCTTAGTTTTACATTTTGATAAAGCAGCCGGAGCCGATGGCGCTCCGTCCTCGGCGACGGGTAGGGCATCCCGGTCCGGCCTGCGCTGATGCCCGTGATCCGGCGCGCTCCGCGGGCCGGATGCGCCCAGCCCGGCGCCCGGACTGTTCGGCGCTGTTTCAACCCTTATTTCTGTGTCAGAACAAACATATGATCCCGGGTATGACTCTCTCTTGGTGCCGCCGGGCTCTCCGCGGACGGGAGGTTCCGCGCCTCCGGGCCGGGGCGCGGTCCACCCCGCCCGGCCTCCCCGCCCGGACCCGGCGACGAGGCGCGCCCCGGCACCCCCTGATCGGGGGGACGGGCCGATGACGGTCGTGGAGCTCGCCATGTTCCCGGAGCTGCCCGGCAGGCTGTTCACGCCCGCCGACGCCGGCAGGCTCCGCGCGGTGGCCGCGGTCGAGATGGCCGCGCCGCTGACCGGCTTCCGCTCGCCCGAGGCGCGGGAGCGCCTGGGGCGGGCACGGATCCTGCTGACCGGGTGGGGCAGCCCGCTGCTCGACGAGCGGGCGCTGGACGACGCCCCCCGGCTCCGGGCCGTCGTGCACGCCGCCGGAAGCGTGAAGGGCCATGTCAGCCCCGAGGTGTTCGCCCGTGGCATCCCGGTGAGCTCGGCCGCGGCGGCCAACGCCGTCCCCGTGGCCGAGTACACCGTGGCGATGATCCTGCTGGCCGGAAAGGGCGCCCCCGCCCTCGCCCGCGAGTACCGCGCCAGACGCGAGGACCTCGGCCTCGTCCGGCGCTCCCTCGACATCGGCAACCACGGCAGGACCGTCGGCCTGGTCGGCGCATCCAGGACGGGCAGGCGCGTTCTCGAACTGCTCCGCCCCTTCGACCTCCGGGTGCTGCTGGCCGACCCGTTCGTCGACCCGCCGACGGCGAGGTCGCTCGGTGCCCGGCTGGTGGACCTCGACGAGATCTTCACCGCGAGCGACATCGTCTCCCTGCACGCGCCCGCGACCGCGCACACGCGCGGCATGGTGAGCCGGCGACGGCTGGCGGCGATGCGGGACGGCGCGACCCTGATCAACACCGCCCGCGGATCCCTGGTCGACCAGGACGCGCTGGTGGCCGAGCTGGTCGGCGGGCGGCTGTCGGCCGTGCTCGACGTGACGGAGCCCGAGGTCACGGCGGCCGAGTCGCCGCTCTGGGAGCTGCCCAACGTCGTCCTCACCCCCCACATCGCCGGGGCGCTCGGCAACGAGATGACCCGGCTGGGGTCCTCGGCGGTGGAGGAGGTGCTGCGGGTCGTCGCCGGTGAGCCGCTGCTTCACCGGGTGGACCCGGCGACGCTGTTCATGACGGCCTGATCCGGGTGGCGGCGCCGTGCCCGGCAGGCCGGGCCGTGACGCGCGTGCCGCCCGGCACGCCGGGGTGCCGGGCGACACGCGTCACGCCCCCGGGCGGACGCGCCCCGGGGCCTACCCGAGCAGGCGGATCCTCCTGCCGATCCGGGCCAGGTCGGCGGGTAAGCCCGCCCGCTCCTCCTGGTCGCCGACACTGATCCGGGCCGGCACGGCGGAGTCGAGGAAGCTGTTGAGCCCCTTGACGACGAAGTCGTCCAGCACGCCCCCGGCCAGCCTCACCACGGCCCCGCCGCCCCGCGCGCAAGAGGTCTCGAAGGCGCCGTACGCGGTCTCCACCCTGACGGGCCCCTCGTTCTCGCTGTCCACGAGGACCGTCAGGTACTGGACGTCGCGTCCGGGATGCGCCCGGAGGAACGCGTCCGCCCTGCCGCGCGTCACCCGGACCGCCCCCGCCTCCGCCTGCGGGGCGTCCGGCGTGGACGCGGTACGGCCGAGCGCCTCGGCGAGCACGCCGTACGGGCGCAGGTCCTCGTCGAGGCCGGGCGCCGGGCCGTCCAGCAGGATCCGGCCGCCGCCCGCCAGGTAGCCGGCCAGCAGGTCCTGGACGTGGCGATGCATGAACGGGCCGCCGGGAACCGTCAGCCTCCCGTGCGCGGCCAGCCGGTCGGGCGTGGCGCTCTCCAGCTCGACCACGGCGTAGTCGCGGCCCGCCTGCCGCATGCGGTCGTGGAAGGCGCGCAGCGCCGTACCGCACCGGGGTGCCCCGAACCGCTCCGCGCCCGGCCAGGCGGCGATCCCGGCGTAGGGCAGGTACAGCCCGAAGGCCTCTTCCGTGACCGGCGCGCACTCCAGGAACTCCACCCCGTGCAGGGCGAAGAAGTCCGCCAGCACGCGGACGACGGGCGCCTTCGCGGTGGCGGAGCCGTCGGCGGCGATCGGGGCGCTGTCGGGATACGGCGCGGTGTGGGTGGAGTCCAGGTCGGGTGACCAGCCGGAGGTGGCGGCTCCGGTGTAGACGTTGAACCCGGTGGATCCGGCGGCCAAGGCCAGCAGGCTCTGGTGGAAGCTGGTGGCGGCGTCGGAGTAGGCGGGGTCGTACAGCTGGGAGAAGCCCCAGTTCTCCTCTAGGTTCGGGCCGGGTGCCCGCTTGGCGGCGATCACGTAACGCGCCTGGGCGTCGGGGTCGGCCGAGACCACGCCCATCCAGTTGGTGAACCCGTAGGTGATGTCCCCCCACGTCTCGGGGCGCACCCGGGCCAGCCAGCCGTCCAGCTCCTCGACCGTCGGCGGGTTCAGGTTGACCACCACGGGGACCCGGCAGTCCACCGCGGCGGCCCAGCGCCGGTAGACCTCGGTGAGGTATTCGGCGTGGAAGCGGCCCCAGTCGGCGTGGCCCCGCATCTCCTCCGGCCGCTCGGCCCCGGTCCAGGAGCGGGGCGGCTCGATCTCGTCCCAGCGCCGGTGCGCCGTCGCGTGGGTGCGGTTGTACTCCTCGATCGAGCCGTACCATCCCTGGAGCCGGTCGCGGAAGAACGCCAGCCCCGACGGGCTGTAGTCGTAGGCCGACAGCGACCGCGCGCCGTTGGTGTAGATGCCCTCGTTGGCGATCTGCATCATGATGACCGGGCCTTCGGGGTGGGTCGCGGCGTCCAGCACCTCCTTGCCGACCGCCGCCAGCCACCTGCCGGCCCTGGCCAGGAACGCCGCCCCCAGCGGGGCGGGGAGCGGCCTGCCCGGCGGGCGCGCGGCCGAGTCCGCCCAGCACGAGGCGGCGCCCGCCGCGTCGAGCAGCGGCTCGATCTCCGCGTCGGCCGAGGGGCAGACCCAGTCGGGCAGGCCGCCGTAGGTGGTCTCGGCATGGATGAACGGGCCGGGCTTGGCGATGACCTTCAGCCCGAGATCGTGACAGAGGTTGAGGAAACCGACGACGTCCCTGCCGGGGTGGCCGTCACCGGTGAAGTCGGGCGCCGTCGCGGCGTCGGGCTGGTGGTGCCGCCACGGGATGTAGCTGCTGATCACCTCGATGCCCAGCTCGTCGCGGATCGCCCGTAGCCGGTCGGCCCAGACGCCGGGGTCGTCCCGGTAGTAGGGGTAGTCGGCGGTGACGAGCACCCGGGGTTCTCCATCGACGATGGTGACACCGTTGCGGACCTCGATGGTCACGCTCACACTTCCGTTCGTGAGGTACGGCTCGCGCCGTAGCGGATCAGCTCTTGAGGCCGGTGAAGGCGATGCCCTGCATGATGCGGCGCTGGAAGATCAGCAGGACGACTATCACGGGGACGACCGCCAGCGCGGCGCCCGCCATGATGTAGTAGGCACGCCCGGATTCGCTGCTGGCCAGCTGCTGCAGGGCGAGGGGCAGGGTGTAGAGCTCGGGGTCGTTGAGCACCACCAGCGGCCAGACCAGGTCGTTCCAGTGGAAGATGAAGCTGGTGATCGTGACGACCGCGAGCACGGGCTTGGACAGCGGCAGGATGATCCGCCAGAAGATCTGCATCCGCCCGGCGCCGTCGATCCGCGCGGCCTCCTCCAGCTCGCCCGGCAGTGACAGGAAGAACTGCCGGAGCAGGAAGATGTCCAGGACCGAGGCCACGTTGGGCACGATCAGGCCCCACCCGGAGTCGAACATGCCGAGCTGCTGGGTGACGTGGATGCGCGGCACCAGCAGGGTGATGGTGGGCACCATCATGCCGGCGAGCAGCAGGACGAACAGCTTGTCCCTGCCGGGGAAGGGGATCCGGGCGAAGGCGTAGGCGGCCAGCGCGTCGATCAGGAGCTTGGCCGGCACCAGGATCAGGCAGACCCAGACGCTGTTGACGAACGCCTGGCCCAGCCCGCCGACCTCCAGGACGTGCTCGTAGTTCTCCAGCGTCGGGGAGAACTCGCCGGTCTTGCGGTCGAGCGGCAGCAGGCTGGGCACCTTGGTGTAGACGTCCGAGCCGTGCTTGAAGGAGGTGGCCAGCATCCAGACGAACGGGATGACCGAGACCGCCGCCAGCAGGACCAGGGCGACGTAGATGGAGACGCGCCCCGCTTTCCCCGAGGTCCTCACGACGCCTCCTGCTTGACGAACTTGAACTGCAGCGCGGTGATGATCATGATGAAGAGGAACAGGATGAACGACATCGCGCAGGCCGCGCCCATCGCGTCGTAGCGGAAGGCGAACAGGTACAGGTGCAGCACGTAGGTCAGGCCCGACTGCTCGGGGCCGCCGGTGACGCTCTTGCCGCCGCCGCCGGAGAAGATCACGTAGACCAGCCCGAAGACCTGAAGGGCCGCGATCACGCCGGTCACCAGCAGGTAGAAGGTGGTGGGCCGCAGCATCGGGAACACGACTTTCCGGAACCGCTGGACCGGCCCGGCGCCGTCGATGGTCGCCGCCTCGCGGATCGAGTCGGGGATGCCCTTCAGGCCCGCCAGATAGATGATCATGGAGATGCCGCACTGCCAGGCGGCGATGAACGCCAGTGCCGGGATGACCAGATCGGGGGTGTTGAGCCAGTTCTGCCCGGGGACTCCGAACAGCCCCAGGAAGCCGTTGACCAGCCCGTACCGCGGGTCGTAGAGCCAGCGCCAGATGGCGCCGACGGCCGCCTCGGCGGTGACCACGGGCAGGAACAGCAGCAGCCGGAACAGGTTGGAGCCCCGGCGGATCGCGTTGATCAGCAGGGCCTGGGCCAGCGCGCTTCCCAGCGTCAGCGGCACCGCGATCAGCGTGTACTGGAGGGTGACCTGCACCGACTTCCAGAAGTGCGGATACTTGACGTCGTCGAACAGCAGGTCGGCGTAGTTGGCCGGCCCCACCCAGTTCGCCGCGGACCGCAGGTTCCAGTCGGTGAGGCTGTAGTAGAACGCCGACAGCGCCGGGTAGAGCAGGAAGACGACGAAGTACGCCATCGCGGGAGTGATCAGAAGCCACCCGATGACGTGGTCGCGCCTCCCGAGGCCCAGGCGGCGGCGGCGCCGCCCGGGCTCGGGTGTCGCGGTGGGCCTCGCGGCCGGCACCGGAGATGCCACGTTCGCCTCGCCTTCGATCAGCCGGTCCAGCCGAGCAGGGCGCGGGTCTTGGCCGCCGCGTCGCTCAGTGCCTGCTGGGAGGTGACCTTGCCGCTCAGCGCCGACTCGATGGCGGGGGCGATGATCTCGTCGTTGACCTGGATCCACTGCGGCAGGGCCGGACGGGCCTGGGCGACCTTCAGCTGCTCCAGGAAGGCGGCCTGCTCGGGACCGAAGGTGGCGGCGTCCTTCTCGGCGGCCGCGATGTTGGTCGGGAACCCGCCGAGCGCCTGGGCGAGCTGGGTGTTGTTCTCGGCGCTGGTCAGGTGCTTGAGCCACTTCCAGGCCAGATCGGCGTTCCTGCCCTTGGTGAAGACCACCGCGTTCTCGCCGCCGATGTTGCCTGCGGGCTCGGTCTTGTACGGCAGCGGCGCGGTGCCGAACTCCAGGTCGGGGAACTGGTCCTTGATGTTGGCGACGTCCCACGGGCCGGAGATCATCATGCCGGCCAGGCCGTTCTCGAATGCCTTGTCCGAGTCGGTGATCTTCCTGGGCGAGGAGGAGAGCAGGTCCACCCAGAGCTGCAGCGCGTCGACCCCGGGCTGCTGGTCGAAGAGGATCTTCTTGGCCTTCTCGTCCACGAGGGAGCCGCCTGCGCCCGCGAGGACGCCCGGCCAGATCCAGCCGCCGTAGCCGTCTCCCTTGGGCACCACCATGCCGGCGGTCTGCGGGTCGTCCTGGTGGATCTTCGCGGTGATCTGCTTGAGCTCGTCCCAGGTCTTGGGCGGCGTGGGGACGAGCTTCCTGTTGTAGAAGAGGGCGACGGCGGTGTGGTCCACCGGCAGGCCGTAGAGCTTGCCGTTCACCCGGTTGGTGTTCAGTGCCCCGGCGTAGTAGGCCTTCTCGTCGACCGTGCCCGCGGGCATCTCCTTGATCGTGCCGTCCAGCGCGTACCGGGACACCAGCGGCTGGTCGAGAATGCCGACGTCCGGGACGGTCCCGCCGGCGACCGCGCTGCCCAGCTTGGTGTTGTAGTCGTCCTTGGGGATCTTGACGATCTTCACCGTGACGTTGTTGGCCTTCTCGAAGTCGGTGCGGAGCTTCTCGACGACCTCTCCGGCCTGCGGCGTGCGGTCCTGGAACATCCAGTAGGTCAGCGTCGTGGTCTCCGCGGCCTCTCCGGAGCCGTCGCCGCCGCAGGCCGCAAGCCCGATGAGCAGCGCCATGCCGGCCGCCGTCCCTGTGACTCTCCTGATCATTTCCTGACTCCTCATAGGGGGTTGAACGGACGATAATGTAAGACGCGAAAAAAGTTCAGCCCTCTGAGGAAACGCTTTGATAACGCGGCCGCGCTGTGTCGCGATCTCCGCTCTCACCGGGGATGTCCCGTTCTCGGACGCGCCGGATGAACGCCTTCAAGGTTTGAACTAACATGTGGCCTGGAAACTGGGAGGGCGGGTTCATGGTGCGACCTGAGCGCAGGACGGTCCGGGATGTCCGCAAGGGCAACCAGTCCATGCTGCTGCGGACGCTGTACTTCCACGGGCCCGCCAGCCGCAACGAGCTCACCAGGCTCACCGGCCTCAGTGCCGCGACGGTCAGCAGCATGACCGGTGACCTGCTCGCCGAGAACGTCGTCGTCGAGGCGGGCCACGTGGAGTCCGACGGCGGGCGTCCCCGCGTGATCCTGCGGGTCAACCCCGTCTACGGCTACGCGATCGGCGTCGACGTGGCCGACACGCACGTGCGCGTCGAGCTGTTCGACCTGGAGATGAACGAGAAGGCCAAGGTCGAGTACGCCCTCCGTCCCGCCAGGCATGACATCGAGCTGGTGGTGCGCCACATCCTCGCGGGCATCGACGTGGTGCTCGCCGACGGCGGGGTCTCCGCCGGGCAGGTGCTCGGCGTGGGGGTCGGCGTCCCCGGCATCGTGGAGCGCGGCGGCGACGTGCTCGTCCACGCCAAGACCTTCGGCTGGGACGGCGTCCCCCTCGGCGCCATGATGCGGGCCGGCACCACCTTCCCGGTGTTCATCGACAACGGGGCCAAGACGATGGGCCAGGCGGAGCTCTGGTTCGGCGCGGGGCGCGGGGCCGGTGACGCGGTGATCGTGCTCATCGGCTCGGGGGTCGGGGCCACCGTCGTCACCGACGGGACGACCTTCCGCGGGGTGAGCAGCAGCGCGGGCGAGCTGGGGCACACCAAGATCGTTGTGAATGGCCGGATCTGCCGGTGCGGGGGGCGGGGCTGCCTGGAGGCCTACGTCGGGGCCGAGGCCATCCTCGACCGTGCCGGGATTCCCACCCGGACGGCCGACTGGCAGGCCGAGCTGGCCGGCCTGCTCGAAACCGGATCGCCGGTGCTCGCGGAGACCGCCACCTACCTGGGCGTCGGCCTGTCCAACCTGATCAACCTGATCAATCCCGAGCGGATCGTCATCGGCGGCTGGGCCGGTCTCCTGCTCGGCCGGCACCTGCTCGCCGAGATCCGCGCGGCCTCGGCGGACAACTCCCTGGCCCAGCCGTACGCGGCCACTTCCATCGTGCTGGGCCGCCTCGGTCCCGACGCCGTGGCACTGGGGGCGGCCACCCTGGTTCTGGAGAAGTTCCTGAGCGCCCATCCCGCCGCGCAGGCCTCCGCCGTCCAGTGACCCCGGATGACATCGGCGACGGGCCGGGCAAGGAGCTTGGGGGTTGGTTGCCGCCGGCCGCGCTGCCGCGGGGCGCCGATTGCCGTCGGCCGTGCTGTCGTGGGGTGCCGATTGCTGTCGGCCGTGGTGTCGCGGGGCGCTGATTGCCTTTGGCCGTGGTGTCGCGAGGGGCCGGTTCGGCGGCTGGTCTCTGGAGGGGGGAGCCGCGGTCGTCTTCACGCGGTCCGGGGTGCCGGTCGTGTCCTTGCCGGCGGCCGCTCGGGTGACGAGGTATCCGTCGGTCGTTCCGAGCTTTTCTTGCCTTCGTCCGGCGGGAGGTGATTATCCGTAATCTTTCGGCCGGTGGTACGGGCGGTTCCGCCGGGGGTTTCCGCTCTTTTTGTCGGCCGGATTTATTTTGTTATCTCATTTGTTCCGGAGCTGGTTTTCCGGGGTTTTTCAGAGCGTGGTCGTGGCCGCGGAGTCCCAGGTGGTGCCGTCGGTGGAGTCCCACGTGGTGCCGTCGGTGCCGGCCGAGTCCCAGGTGGTGCCGTCCGTGGAGTCCCAGGTGGTGCCGTCGGTGCCGGCGGCGTCCCAGGTGGTGCCCGCAGCGAGCACCGAGGCCGAGTCCCAGGTGGTGCCGTCGGTGGAGTCCCAGGTGGTGCCCGCCATGACCGCGGTGGCCGAGTCCCACGTGGTGCCCGCCGCTGCCGTGACGGCCTGGCCGCCGATGAGGGCGGTGAATCCGATGACGGTCGAAACAATCGCGGCCGAGAACTTGGCGGTGACGTTGAAGCTGATCTGGGAGGCGGTGGAGTTCTTCATTTCTTTTCTCTTTTCTTGAGTGGTTGTTCTCTTCCGGTACAACCAACTCTGCGCCTTTCGCGGCCCGTGGAACAGGCGGATCGGAGTCAGCAAGTTCCCCCCCGGTGGCAGCTTCCTGCCACCGGGCGCGGACCGGGTCGCGCCGCTCAGGCGCCGTCGTACTCGGCGGCGGCCTCACGCTCGTACGTCCGGAGGGTCTCGACGAACATCTCCCGCTGCTCGTGCGTCAGCGGTTCGAGGGCCTTCCGCCATGCCCGGGCCCCTCTGGCGAGCCAGGCGTCGACCGAGGCCCGGTTGGCCTCGGCGATGCTCACGATGGTGCGGCGGCGGTCGGCGTCGTCCTCGTGCCGGTCCACGACGCCCTTACGGCTCAGCTCGCCGACCATCAGGCTCACCGTCGTCGGGGCGACCTCAAGCCGGCCGGCCAGTTCGTTGACGCTCAGCGGGCCGTCGAAGAGCAGGTAGGCCAGCAGCGACAGGTGCCGCGGCGCCAGGTCGAGCGACTGGAGCGGCTCGGGGATGGGGATGCGCTTGGCACGCCCGACCAGGCGTGGCATGAGCATCAGGAGCGTCCGGATCCCCTCGTCGACGGTCAGGCCCTCACCGGTTGACATGTCATGATCTCCAAAATGGCTTCCCTGGCAGGGCGGGACATCCTGTCTCCGCGGAGGTCATGGTCCCATGTCGGGCCGGGACGAGAGGGTCGCCGAGAGGCCGGGCCGCCGGCCCGGCCCGCCCGGTCTTCCCCCCTCAGAGCGACCGGGCGAGCCGCAACATCTTTCCCCCCGCTTCACAGTGACCGGGCGAGCCGCAACATCTTTCCCCCCGCCTCACAGTGACCGGGCGAGCCGGAACCCGAGGTCGTCGACGCGGAAGGTCGGGTGGCTCTTGCGGCGGCACGACGCCCGGCATCCTCGGGGCTGATCGTGCGCGCCACCGCCACGGAACACGCGGTACGGGCCGTAGACCTTGGGGTCGTAGACATCCCAGCACCACTCCCACACGTTGCCGATCATGTCGTGGAGGCCCCACGCGTTCGGCGCCCTGGTCGCGACGTCGTGCACCTCACCGCCGGAGTTCTCGCGGTACCAGGCGATCTCGTCCAGCTCTCCGTAGCGGACGCCGGAGGTCCCGGCCCTGCACGCGTACTCCCACTCCGCCTCGGACGGGAGGCGATAGCCGTCGGCCTCCCAGTCGCAGACCACGTCCTGCCCGTCGGGGTCCTCGCCCATCGAGTAGCAGGGTTCGAACCCCGTCGCCTGCGAGAGCAGGTTGCAGAACAGGACGGCCTCCTTCCAGGAGACCTCGGTCACCGGCGTCCGCGGCCCCGCCGGGCTCGCGGGCGCCTCGCCCCGGACGGCGCGGTACAGCTCGCGGGTCACGGGGTACGGCGCCAGCCGGAAGGCCCCGACCTCGGCCTTCCAGTTCGTCGCCGTGCCCTCGTCCCGCAAGATGATCTTCCCGGCGGGGATCTCGACCATGCGTTCGGGGGTCGCCCGACGCGGCGTCGATTCAGGGCTCATCGCAGGTCCTTCCCTGCACGACCCGCGGCCCGGCCGGGCCGTACATCGGCGCCGGCACTCCGGCCCGCTCCCGCATCACGTCAGGCACCGCCGGCCTCCCCGGCGAGCAGATCGCTGCCGCCGTCGAGTATGGCCTCGAGGAGGCGCAGCACGTCGGCGGTGGCGGCGGCGCCGCCCAGTATCACGATCTTCATGCGGGCACGGTCCTCGTCGTGGACGGTCTGGATGCGCAGCGGTCGCGCGGGGTCGCGGGAGGTGTTCGCCCCGGCCAGGACGAGCGTGCTCAGCCGGTCGGCCGAGGCCCGGTCGATGCCGTCGATCTGCACGATGCTCGACACCTCCATCGGTGCGACGCCGGCGGATCGGGCCGGTGCCGGCTGCGGCCGGCCGGTCAGCGCCTCCAGGTCGTCGCGGGCGATCCGGTACTGCTTGCCGATCCGTACCGCCTTGAGCCGTCCGGCGCGGATGTAGCCGCGCACGGTGCGCACGTGCAGGCCGAGCCGGTCGGCCACCTGCTCGACCGAGTACATTTCTTCCCTCATCAGTCCCTAACTTAGCCACAAAAGGGAGTGATAGGGAAGTTTGCCGCACTTTCCGGAGGTCTCGTCCGGCACGCCCGCCCTTGGCCGAGGTGAAGGGAACCGGCAGCGGCCGCCGGGCCGCCGTCACTTCTCGTGGCGGCTTCAGTCCCGGACGATCTCGGCCTTGTAGGCGTGGGAGATCTGGGCGGCCACGGCCATGAGCGGGTCGACCAGGCGTTGCAGCTCCCGGGCGCGGTGGGAGGAGACGACGATCCCCAGCGCCGCGACGGCGCGGCCGTCCACGACGACGGGCGCGGCCGCCGAGCAGGAGCCGAGCGTCATCTCCTCGTGGGTGGTCGCGTACCCCCGGGCGTGGACCTGCCTGAGCTCGCGGGCCAGCCTGCCGGGTTCGGTGATGGTGTGCGGGGTGGGCCTCTCCAGGGTGCGCGACAGGTAGGAGGTGATGAACCAGTCGGCCTCGGAGGCGAGGAGCGCCTTGCCGACGCCGGTGGGATGCATGGGCAGGCGGCTGCCGGCCCGGGAGAGGATGGGCACGGCCCGCCGGCCGTACACCTTGTCGACGTAGAGGACCTCAAGGCCGTCGCGGATGGCCAGGTGGACGTTCTCGCCGGTGCTGGCGAACAGCTCCTGCAGCCAGGGGTGGGCCACCTCCTGCAGCCGGTTGGCGGCGAGCTGGCCGAGCTCCCACAGCCGCAGTCCGACGTGGAAGCGGCCGTCCGGGGTGCGGCTGAGCGCCTGCCAGTCCTCGAGCTCGGCGACCAGCCGGTGGACGGTGCTCAGGGCCAGCCCGCTGCGCCGGGCGATGTCGGTCAGGGTGAGGCGCGGGTGGCCGGTGTCGAAGGCGCCGAGGATGGCCAGGACGCGGGAGGTCACCGACCGTCCCGGATCGCGCGAGCCGCCGGCCATCCGCCCACCCCTTCCACCCAGTGGAAGCGAAGGCTACACCTGCGCCGTGTGCGCCAGGGATGCTCACCCCATGCGGACTCACGCCCGGACCACCGGGACCGGGCCCGCGGACCGCGACAGGGGAGGATCAGAGTGGGATCGAGGAGGAACGGATGAGCCTGCACCACCGGTTCGACGGGCCGCGGGACGCGCCCGTCGTGGTCCTCGGCCCCTCGCTGGGGACGACCCTCGACCTGTGGGCTCCGCAGCTGCCCGCTCTCACCGGCTCCTGGCGGGTGCTCCGCTACGACCTGCCCGGTCACGGTGGCTCCCCGGCGAGGTCGGGCATCACCATGGAAGACCTGGCGGCGGAGGTGCTGGCGCTGCTGGACCGTCACGGCCTCGGCGCGGTGGCGTACGCGGGTGTCTCGCTCGGCGGGGCCGTCGGGACGACGCTGGCCGTCAACGCGCCGGACCGGATCGGCAGCCTGGTGCTGTGCTGCACCTCCGCCCGTTTCGGCCCTCCCGGCGGCTGGCGCGAGCGGGCCGCCCTGGTCCGCCGCGAGGGCATGGGGCCGGTGGCCGGGACGGCGGCGGGCCGCTGGTTCACCCCCGGGTTCCCGGGGGCGGAGCCGTACCTGGCCATGCTGCGCGGCACCGACCCCGAAGGGTACGCCGCGTGCTGCGAGGCCCTCGCGGGCTTCGACCTCCGCGGCCGGCTGGGCGAGGTGCGGGCTCCGGCGCTGGTCATCGCCGGGGCCGACGATCCCGCGACGCCGCCCGAGCACGCCGAGGTGCTGGCCCGGGGCATCCCTGGCGCCGGGCTCGTCGTGGTGCCGGGGGCGGCGCACCTGGCCGGCGTCGAGCGGCCGGGCGCCGTCACCGACGCCCTCACCGGCCATCTCCGGTCGACCTGGGGGACCGGCTGAGCCGTCACCGGTCACGTGAGCGGCGCAGGCCGCCTCAGGCGGACTTCTCGGGACGCTCCCATCTGCGGTCGGGCTGCTCGCGCGGGACGAGGGTCGGGTTGACGTTGTCGAGCACGGTGTCGCGGCTGACCACCACGCGGGCCACGTCGTCCCGGCTCGGCACCTCGTACATCACGTTGAGCAGGACCTCTTCGAGGACCGCGCGGGTCGCCCGGGCGCCGGTACGGCGGAGCAGCGCCTGTTCGGCGATCGCGCCGACGGCGCCCTCGGCGAACTCCAGCTCGACGCCGTCGATCTCGAAGAGCTTCTGGTACTGCTTGATCAGCGCGTTGCGCGGCTCGGTGAGGATCCGCACCAGCGCCGTCCGGTCCAGCGGCTGGAAGGTCGACAGCACCGGGAGCCGGCCGACCAGTTCCGGGATCAGCCCGAACTTCAGCAGGTCCTCGGGCATGACCTCGGCGAAGGCGTCCTGCTTCTCCTGCTCCTCCCGGGCGGGGATCGCGGCGCCGAACCCGGCGCCCCTGCGGCCGGCCCGCTGCTCGATGATCTGCTCCAGGCCGGCGAACGCGCCGCCGACGATGAACAGCACGTTGCCCGTGTCGATCTGGATGAAGTCCTGGTGCGGGTGCTTGCGGCCGCCCTGCGGCGGCACGCTCGCGACCGTACCCTCCAAGATCTTCAGCAGCGCCTGCTGGACACCCTCGCCGGAGACGTCGCGGGTGATCGACGGGTTCTCGCCCTTCCGGGCCACCTTGTCGATCTCGTCGATGTAGACGATGCCGGTCTCGGCCTTCTTGACGTCGTAGTCCGCGGCCTGGAGCAGCTTGAGCAGGATGTTCTCGACGTCCTCCCCGACGTAGCCGGCCTCGGTGAGCGCGGTGGCGTCGGCGATCGCGAACGGGACGTCGAGCATCCGGGCGAGCGTCTGGGCGAGGTAGGTCTTGCCACACCCGGTCGGGCCGATCAGCAGGATGTTGGACTTGCCGAGCTCGACCGGCTCCTTCTCCGCGGGGGGCCGCCCGTTCCCGGCGGCTCCCGGCCGGATGCGCTTGTAGTGGTTGTAGACCGCCACCGAGAGTGTCTTCTTGGCGCTTTCCTGCCCGACGACGTACTGCTCCAGGAACTCGTAGATCTCCCGTGGCTTCGGCAGATCCCGCGGCCCGTCCTCGGGGGATCCGTTGAGCTCCTCCTCGATGAGCTCGTTGCAGAGCTCGACGCACTCATCGCAGATGTAGACGCCGGCTGGGCCCGCGATGAGCTTGCGGACCTGCTTCTGGCTCTTCCCGCAGAAAGAACACGTCAGCGGGTCGCCTTTACCGATGCGTGCCACTCGGAAACCTCTTCTCAACGGTTGTGCGGACCGGAACGCGGAAGGGCCGGGTCGGGCCCGGGTGTCAGAGGGTGGCGGGCAGTGCCGCCAGGCGCCACGTGCCCGGGTCGGGGGCGCGCCCCGGGGCGCCGGCGAGCGCCAGACCGGGGAGGCGGCCCAGCAGTGCGGCGAGCGCGACCTCGGTCTGTGCCCGGGCCGGCGCGGCCCCGGGACAGAAGTGTGGCCCGTGAGCATATCCGAGATGTCCCGGCGCTCCTGCCGCGCGGCCGATGTCCGGCCGTCCGGGGTCGGCGAACAGGCGCGGGTCGCGGCCGGCGGAGACGATGGCGGCGGTGACGGGTGCGCCCTCGGGGATCAGCACGCCGTGCGTCCCGACGTCCTCTCGCGGGCGGCGGGGTCGCGCAGCACCTCGGCGTCGGCCAGGTCGATCTCGGGAACGCCGCTCGCATCCGCTCCGACGTCGGTCATGCATGCTCCAGATTTCGAATGCTCTAATCAGATGGTCTCATCATATGCACGGGTCCGAGTATCGTGGATCGGGACGGACGGGCAACGCCGCGACGAGGAGGACAATGGGCCGGCTCAACCGGGCGGAGCTGCAGGAACGCAACCGCGCCAAGGTGCTTGCCGCGGCCCTGGAGGAGTTCACCGAGCGCGGCTTCCGCGACGCCAAGATCGACGGCATCGCCGAGCGCGCCGAGCTCACCCGCGGCGCTGTCTACTCCAACTTCCCCGGCAAGCGGGCTCTCTACTTCGCCGTCCTGGCCGACCTCGCCGAGCGCGCACCCGAGCCGCCGCACCCGGTGCCGGACCGCACCGCCCGGGAGGCGCTCAGCGCGTTCGCCCGCGCCTGGGTCGCCCGGCTCCCCCTCGCCACCGACGGGCAGCACGGCCCCGCCCGGCTCGGCATGGACCTGATGTCCGAGGTCATCGTCGACGAACGGACCCGGCGGCCGTTCACGCAGCTGATGAAGCTCGACGCGATCCTGCTCGGACTGGCCCTGGAGTGGCTGCGCCCGCCGGCGACCTCCACCGGCCGCATGGTGTGCGTGGCCGAGGCCGCGCTCACGACCCTGCACGGCGCGAGCCAGATGGCCGCCGCCGCGCCCGGCTTCATCGAGCCCTTCAACGTCGTCGGCATCTGCGAGCAGCTCGTGGACCTCGATCTGGGCGACGTGTGGCAGCCCCCGCACGTTCCGTACATCCCGCAGGCCCGGCCTGCCGACGAGCCGTGGTCCCCGCCGCCCGCCGTGGACGTCATCCGTGGCGGCCCGGCGCGGCTCGCGGGCGACGGCGTGGTGGCGGTCCTCGGGCTGCACCGGCTTGAGGCCGCGGAGGAGGCGGTACGGACCGCGGCGCCCGGGGCCACGGTCACCGCCGTCCTGGTCACCGGTGACCCCGGCGAGCTGGCGCCGCTGGCACGGCTGGCCATCGCCGACCTCTGCAACTGCCTGCGCCAGGCCTTCCCCCCGGCGGCCTGGCCGCGCCTGCAGGTGGTCTACGACGAGTCCGGCACCCTCGCCGCGGCGGCGGGTGTGCCCGCCGTCAGCGACGGGACCGAGGTCGCCGTCCGCGTCGAGGCGGGCCGGATCGTCGCCCGAGCCGACGGCCGCGGCGCCTGCCACGCGGCCGCGTCGGCCGGCGGGGCCGCGCCGGCCGCCCGGCCCCAGCCGTCGCCGACGAGACAGCACAGGTAGCCGGCCCGACCGTGGCCCCGCGGCGGTGAGTTATGTCGGTCTGTTCCGGCATGATCCCGCCATGCATGAATTCACCGTGGACGAGGTGATCGCGGCCGCCTCCGTCTCAGCGGGCTGGCTCCTCGATGCGGTCGCCCGGGAACGCGAGCTGGAGAGCCGTTCGAATCCGGGGGCCCGCCTGGCCGGGTGGGAGGAGGGGCACGGCGGGAGGACGAGCCGTCAGGCCAGGCGGGTCCGGGCGGACATGGTGAGGCGGCTGTCCCGGGAGTCCGGCGCCGCGCGGCGGGCCGCGGCGATCTGCCTCGCGCGCCCCTCGCTGAGCGGTTACTCCGAGGAGCTCGACCTCGCCCTGTCCGGTTCGAAGGGGTGGACCGCGGTGGAGCTGGCCGCGCTGCTCACCGTCGTGCGGTCACGGGAACTCTGCTACTGGGACGACGTGTGGCTGTCGCGGGTGACGGAGCTCGCGCTGGGGTTCGACGCCGGGGAACAGGCGGTGCTGCGGGAGCCGATCACGTCGCTGATGTGGGCCGTGGCCGACAGCGGCATCGAGGTCGTCAGGCGACGTGAGCTGGAGCGTGCGATCGGGGAGGTCCTGCGGAGGGACCCCGGCGAGCTGTCGCCGTCGGTGCTCATCCCGCTGGACGGGTGGGCGGTGATCCTGCGCGGCCACCTCGGCGACATGCCGCCGCCGCACCTGGTGCGGCTCGTCGACCACCTCTGTGAGGTCCGCGGCCCGCGGCCCGCGAAGAAGTGGCGCGCGCGATGTTTGGAACTGCTCCGGCCCGCCGACGCCGGGGAGCTCGTGCGGGTGGCGCTCGCCGCCTTCGACCACGTCTCCGGAGGGGGCGATCCCAGCGGAGGAGACCTGCGGCCGATCGTCCTGGACTCCAACGTGGACGCGGCCCGGGGATTCGTCTGGGCCGCCGTCCTGCTGCGGACCGGCGGCCTCGTCCCGGCGCTGACGGAGCTCGCCCTGCGGGCGGGCGGGGTCCGTCCGGGGGTGAGGGAGGACCTGAAGCTGGCGGGGGCCGCGATCAACGCGCTTGGTGACTGCGAGGGCCCGGACGCCATGACGGCCCTGTGGCGGCTGCAGCGGTCGATCCGGCATCGGGCACTGCGCAGGCAGGTCGGCACCGCGCTCGACGCCGCCGCCGGCCGGCAGGGGATCACTCCCGGGCAGCTGCTCGAACGCGGCGTCCCCGATCACGGGCTCGCCCCCGACGGGACGCTCACCCGCACGATCGGCGACTGGACCGCCGTGCTCGCCGTCGAGGACGCGATGACCGTACGGCTCGGCTTCCGGGCTCCGGACGGCACCACGGTCCGCGCCGTGCCCGCCGAGCTCGGGGAGAGCGGCGACCTCCGGGCGCTCAAGGCCGTGCGGAAGGAGATCCGCCGGACGCTGTCCGCCGAGCGCGCGCGACTGGAGGGGCTGCTCACCGCCGACCGGACGTGGACGTACGAGGAATGGGCCCGCCACTACCGGGACCACCCGATCACCGGCGCGGTCACGCGCGCGCTGATCTGGGAGGCCGGAGGGGAGGGCCACCTGTCCGGCGGGGCCGTACCGGATGCCACGCTCCGGCTGTGGCATCCCGCGCGTGCCCGCCCGGCGGAGGTGACGGCCTGGCGGGAGGAGGTGACGGAGCGGCGGCTGCGCCAGCCGTTCAAGCAGGCCTTCCGCGAGGTCTACCTGATCACTCCCGCCGAGGAGGAGACCCGGGTCCACTCCGACCGGTTCGCCGCCCGCATTGTCGACGATCCCCGGCTGTACGCGCTGCTCAAGGAGCGCGGCTGGCGGACGGGCCTGCTGGGGTCCTTCGGCGGCGGCCACGGCGCCGAGGCGGCGAAGGAGCTGGCCGAGGGCGCCTGGCGGGTCCGGTTCGGCTACGAGACGGCGGGTGCCGGCGAGAGGTACGAGGTGACGCGGGCGGTCATCGGCCAGGTCCGTTTCGAGCGCCGCGACGGGCGCTCCTGGCGCGGGACCGAGCTGGCCCGGGTGCCGCCGCCGGTGTTCAGCGAGGGCATGCGGGATGTGGACCTGTTCGTCACGGTCGCCGCCGTCCCCGAATGAGCCGACCGGCAGGAGGAGCTCTGTCGGGACCACCGGCGCGAGGCGTCGTCCGGCGAACTGCCGCCCTCGGCCGAGGCCGCCGCGACGCGTTGCCCCGCACGGCTGTCGCCGACCGTGAGATCACCGATGAGACGGCCCTGCGGCGGATCCGCCCGGGAGAAGCGCGGCTGCGTCGATGACGCCGCCCGGGGCGCGGCCCGGCGGTCTTCCGCCGGCCCGCGCCCGCCGGTTTCCGGGCCTACCTGCCGACCGGGCCGTCGGCGGGGTCGTCGGCCTCGACCTCCGCCACGGGCTCATCACCGGAGCCGAGCTCCTGACGCAGCCGCTCAAGATCGATGTCATGAGTGCCGTACTTCAGCTCGCGAGCCACCTTCGTCTGCTTCGCCTTGGCTCGACCCCGCCCCATGGCTGTACTCCCTCTACGCACGCAGGTCGCGCTCGACCTTTCGTCACTGTCGTATTACCGACTGACGCAGCTTGACATCCTAGGCCAGCTCTTGCTCGTCGCACCCGGCGCATCCCCGCTCCGCGCCGGCCTGGTCTGGCCCGGGATCCGAGTCTGCCGGGTGACGTCCGAGAAGATATCACTGCCGGCATCGTACCTAGAAACCTTATGATTTGAACAATTATGCAACTTGCCACATCATGAGTGTCATGCGCTCACTGTCCAGGTGCCGGGATTGGTCTGATCTACCGGGAGTGGGGGCATGAGCGAGTTCGCGGCGGAGCTACGGGCGCGCGTCGACGAGGTCGACGCCGAACTGCGGGTCATGCGGCAGGCCTTTGACCACCACGCCGTCGAGGTCCTGGGCGGCCGGCTGGAGAACCTGCTGCGGATCGCCGACCGGCACGGCATCGACGTGCGATACGCGGGCGGCGGGCCCGCCGCCGGAACAGGGTGACGGTGACGGTGCCCCTGTACCAGGCCAAGGCCGAGTTCTTCCGCACGCTCGGCCATCCGGTCCGCATCCGGGTGCTCGAACTGCTGCAGGACGGCCCCCTGCCCGTCCGTGACCTTCTGTCCGCGATCGACGTCGAGGCGTCCAGCCTGTCCCAGCAGCTGGCGGTGCTGCGCCGTACCGGGATCGTGACCGCCACCCGGGAGGGCCCCACCGTCGTGTACGCCCTGTCCACCGCCGACGTGGCCGATCTGATGGTCGCCGCTCGCCGGATCCTGGCCGAGCTGCTGGCCGGCCAGGGGGAGTTGCTGGCCGAGCTGCGGGCGGAGGCCCGCGGGTGAGCGCGGCTCCCGGCGGCGCGCCGCACCGGGACGCGGACGACCGTCCGTCCGACCCGGGGACCGCCGTGGCCCGGCGGAGCAGGAAGACTCTTGAGGAGCGGATAGCCGACCGCCAGGCGGAGAGGCCCGCGCTGAAGGAGGGCAGGCAGTTCGAGCACGGACCCGCGAAGTTCGTGTTCGTCTTCCTCATCGTGACCGTCGTGCTGATCCATGTCGTCGGCCTGGCCATCGTCATGGCGCTGGACCTCAACTGAACGCGCCGGCGGGGACCGCCGTCGAGGGAAATACTAGGATGTCCTAGTATTTGCTAGGGCTTCCTAGTAATTTTGCGGAGGCGTACTCGGCTGTCGGTCGAAGGAGTCCCCGTGCACGTTCCCGCCCATCCGGTCCGCGTCGTCACAGCGGCGGCGCTGTTCGACGGACACGACGCGGCCATCAACATCATGCGGCGGATCCTGCAGGCCCAGGGGGCCGAGGTCATCCACCTGGGCCACAACCGCTCCGTCGACGAGATCGTCACCGCCGCGATCCAGGAGGACGTGCAGGGCGTGGCGATCAGCTCCTACCAGGGCGGCCACGTCGAGTTCTTCACCTACCTCGTGGACCTGCTGCGCGAGCGCGGCGCCGGCCACGTCAAGGTCTACGGCGGGGGCGGCGGGGTGATCGTGCGGGAGGAGATCGACACGCTGCACGCCCACGGCGTCGCCGGGGTCTTCTCCCCGGAGGACGGGCAGCGGCTCGGGCTGGCCGGGATGATCAACAAGGTCGTCGAGGCGTGCGACGTGGACCTGGCCGCGGGCGGCCCGCCCCCGCTCGCCGAGGTGGTCACGGGAGACCACCGGGCGCTGGCCCGCGCGATCACGACGGTGGAGTCCGGCGTCGCGGACGCCGCATGGCTGCAGGCGCTGCGGAGCGCGGCGGCCGGGCGCGGGGTCCCGGTCCTGGGCATCACCGGCACGGGCGGCTCGGGCAAGTCCTCGCTCACCGACGAGCTGCTGCGCCGGATCAGGATCGACTCCGAGGACAAGCTGCGCGTGGCCGTCATCGCGGTCGACCCGACCCGGCGCAGGGGAGGGGGAGCGCTGCTGGGCGACCGGATCAGGATGAACAGCCTGGCCGGCGGCGGCGCCTACTTCCGGTCCCTGGCCACCCGTGGGGCGCAGGAGCTGCCCGCGCACCTCGGTGACGTGATCGCGGCCTGCCAGGTGGCGGGCCACGACCTGGTGATCGTGGAGACCCCGGGCATCGGGCAGGGCGACGCGGCGATCGTGCCGTTCGCCGACGTGTCGCTGTACGTCATGACACCGGAGTTCGGTGCGGCGTCCCAGCTTGAGAAGATCGACATGCTCGACTTCGCGGACGTGGTGGCGATCAACAAGTACGAGCGCCGGGGGGCGGAGGACGCGCTGCGCGACGTGCGCCGCCAGATGGTGCGCAACCGGGAGGCGTTCGGGGTCCCGCCCGAGGAGATGCCCGTCTACGGCACGATCGCCTCGCGGTTCAACGACGCGGGCGTGACCGCGCTCTACCAGCGGCTCAGGGACCTGCTCGGCGAGCACGGGCTGCCCGCGACCCCGCGGCTGCTCCCGGAGGTGCACGGCACCACCTCCGAGGTCACCGCCGGCATCGTGCCGCCGGCCCGGTCCCGCTACCTGGCCGAGATCGCCGACACCGTACGCGGCTACCACGCCCACACCGGCGACCAGGCGGAGGCGGTGCGCCGCCACCAGAGACTGGCCGCCGTCCGCGAGCTCGTCGCCGCCGAGGGCGCCGACACCGCCACCGTGGACCTGCTCCTCGACCGCGCCGCCGCAGAGGTGGATCCGGACAGCCGGGCGCTTCTGGAGGGGTGGAGCGCCACCGCGGACGCCTACCAGGCCGACGAGCTGGTGGTGAAGGTCCGCGACAGGGAGCTGCGGACCCCGCTGTGGCGCCCGACGCTGTCGGGGAACCGGATCCCGCGCGTCGCGCTGCCGCGCCTGTCCGACCACGGCGACCTGCTGCGCTTCCTGCGCGCGGAGAACCTGCCGGGCTCCTTCCCGTTCACCGCCGGGGTGTTCCCCTTCAAGCGGGACGACGAGGACCCGACCAGGATGTTCGCCGGAGAGGGCGACCCGTTCCGCACCAACCGGCGCTTCAAGCTGCTGTCGGAGGGCCAGCCGGCGACCCGGCTGTCCACCGCGTTCGACTCGGTCACGCTCTACGGCAACGACCCCGCGCTCCGGCCCGACATCTACGGCAAGGTCGGCACGTCAGGGGTGTCGATCGCCACGCTCGACGACATGAAGACGCTGTATGACGGCTTCGACCTCTCCGCGCCCAACACCTCGGTCTCCATGACCATCAACGGTCCCGCGCCCACCATCCTGGCCTTCTTCCTCAACGCCGCCCTCGACCAGGCGCTCGGCCGCTTCCGCGACGAGCACGGCCGCGAGCCCGCGCCCGACGAGGCCGCGCTGCTGCGCGCCCGGACGCTGGCCACCGTGCGCGGCACCGTGCAGGCCGACATCCTCAAGGAGGACCAGGGCCAGAACACCTGCATCTTCTCCACCGAGTTCTCACTGCGGATGATGGCCGACATCCAGGAGTGGTTCATCGCCAACGGGGTGCGCAACTTCTACTCGGTGTCGATCTCCGGCTACCACATCGCCGAGGCCGGGGCGAACCCGATCAGCCAGCTCGCCTTCACCCTGGCCAACGGCTTCACCTACGTCGAGGCCTACCTGGCCCGCGGCATGAAGATCGACGACTTCGCGCCCAACCTGTCGTTCTTCTTCTCCAACGGCATGGACCCCGAGTACAGCGTGCTCGGGCGGGTGGCCCGCCGCATCTGGGCGGTGGCGCTGAAGGAGCGGTACGGCGCCGCCGAGCGGGCGCAGAAGCTGAAGTACCACATCCAGACCTCCGGCCGGTCGCTGCACGCCCAGGAGATGGACTTCAACGACATCCGCACCACGCTGCAGGCGCTGACCGCGATCTACGACAACTGCAACAGCCTGCACACCAACGCCTTCGACGAGGCCGTCACCACCCCGTCCCCCGACTCGGTACGGCGGGCCATGGCCATCCAGCTCATCATCAACCGGGAGTGGGGCCTGGCCGTGAACGAGAACCCGCTGCAGGGCTCGTTCATCGTCGACGAGCTCACCGACCTGGTCGAGGAGGCCGTGCTCAGGGAGTTCGAGCGCATCTCCGACCGGGGCGGCGTGCTGGGCGCGATGGAGACCGGCTACCAGCGCGGGCGCATCCAGGACGAGTCGATGCTGTACGAGACCCGAAAGCACGACGGCTCCCTGCCGATCATCGGCGTCAACACCTTCCGCAACCCGCGCGGCGAGGCCCAGCGCGGCCCGCTGGAGCTGGCCCGCGGCACCGAGGAGGAGAAGCGGTCCCAGCTCGACCGGCTGCGTGGCTTCCAGGAGGCGCACGCCGAGCAGGCCCCGCAGGCGCTGCAGCGGCTCCGCCGGGCGGCGATGTCGGACGAGAACGCCTTCGCGGTGCTGATGGACGCCGCCCGCGTCTGCTCCCTCGGCCAGATCACCGAGGCGCTGTTCGAGGCCGGCGGCCAGTACCGCCGCAACGTATGAGGGACGACACCGGCGCCACGGTGCCGGTCCCCGCGCGGGTGCGCCGCGTCGTCTCCCTCGTCCCCTCGCTCACCGAGACCGTCGCGGCGACCTCGCCCGGGTTGCTGGTGGGAGCCACCGACTGGTGCAGCCATCCCGCCGGCCTCGACGTCACCAGGGTCCGGGGCACCAAGAACCCGGACCTGGAGCGGATCGGATCGCTCCGTCCCGACGTCGTGCTGGCCAACTTCGAGGAGAACCGCGCCGCCGACCTCGACGCGCTCCGGGCCTCCGGCCTCCCGGTCTGGGTGACGGTGATCCGTACCGTGCGGGAGGCGCTGGTGTCGCTGGACCGCGTTCTCACCGAGGCCTGCCGCCTGCCCCGCCCGGCCTGGCTGGACGAGGCGGAGGACGCGTGGCGGCAGGAGACCCGCGAGCGGTGGTGCCGGGCGGTCATCCCGGTGTGGCGCCGGCCGTGGATGGTCGTCGGCGGGGAGACCTTCACCGGTGACGTGCTGGCCCGGCTGGGCGTCGAGAACCTCTACGCCGGCCATCCCGAGCGGTATCCGAAGATCCCGATCGACCGGCTGAGGGAGGCCGGGCCGGATCTCGTGGTGCTGCCGGACGAGCCGTACCGCTTCACCGCGGAGGACGGCCCCGAGAGCTTTCCCGGCGTCGACGCGGCCCTGCTCGACGGGCGCTTCCTGACGTGGTACGGCCCCTCGCTCGTCGAAGCTCCCGCGGTGCTGTCGGCCCAGCTGCGCCGTACGGTCAGGGGCGGCTGAACCGGGGCCGCGGGGGCCGCTCCACGGACCGCCGCATCGCCTCGCGCAGGTCGGCGCCGACGTGGTGGGCAGCACCCGCGGGGGCGCCCGGCGACGCCGTTTCCGGGGCGGTCCGCCGCCACGCGCGCCGGTCGCCGGGTCTCAGCAGGCACCCAGGTCCGCCCAGACCCACCGGGCGGTGAGCGGGTCCTCCAGCCGGGTCCACCAGCGGGTCTGGTACAGGCGCCCGTCGCGCGACACCCGGTCGCCCCGGGTGTAGACGTCGTGCGCGTGCCAGGCCGGTGCGGTGCACGCCGGCGGATACGGTCCGCCGGTCACCGCGGGCAGGTCGAAGCCCCACCCGGCCCGCTGCCACCGGGGGAGCACCTGCCGGTAGGCGTCCAGGGTGGGCGCGCGGTCGCCGCCGCCGTCGTGGGACAGCGCCACGGCCGTCGGGTGGAGCTGCGCGTCCAGGCGCTGGGCGATCACATCCGCCGGGGAGCCGTCCCAGTCGGCCGGATCCATCGTCCAGGCCAGGGCCGTCATGCCCAGGGAGGCCGCGACCTGCGGGGAGGCGCCCCAGGCGCCGTACGGCGCCCGGAAGTACCTGATGGGCAGGCCGGGGTCGCCGGCCGCCGTACGGATCGCCTCGTTGGTGGCGGTCAGGTCGGCGCGGATCGCCTCGGGCGTCCAGCCGGCGACGGAGTCGTGCCCGAAGGTGTGGTTGCACACCGCGTGCCCGTCGGCGACGATGCGGCGCACCAGGTCGGGCCGGGCCTGGGCCTGGCTGCCGAGCAGGCAGAACGTGGCGCGGATCTGCCGGTCGCGCAGCAGGTCGAGGAGCGCGGGCGTCCAGCCGGGGGAGGGGCCGTCGTCGAAGGTGAGGGCGGCGAGCCGGCCGGCGCCCCGGGTGGCGTAGACGATCTCGCCGGTGGGCCCACCGACGGGGATGATCTCGTCGGTAGGTCCACCGGAGCCGGTAGGTCCACCGGAGTGGACGGCTCCGCCGGCGGGCACGCTTGGGCGGGCGATCCCGCCGGCGGGCCGGTCGGCGTGGGCGGGACCGCCGATGGTCACCGCGACCGCCAGGACGGTGATCAAGCCGAGGAGACGCGCGCTCAGTCGCATGGCGGAGCCTTTCGACGGGGGGAGATCGAGGCACCTTATTGAAAACCTTCTTTACCATGCGGGCCGCCGGGAGAACAGGCCCGGCGATTCCCGCCGAAGGTGCACCGGCCGGTGCCGCCGACTTCCCGGAGGGGGGCGGGAGGGGCGTGCGGCCCGGCCTCCACCCGCTCCGCCCCTGCGTGGGACGGGGGAGCGGGCCCCTGGCGGGGCGGCGGAACAAAACGGAAGCCAAGGGTTGACGGCCCATGTCGGCGAGCGTAACTTCCCGAATTAAATAGGAAGGTTTCTTGTTTGTTGCTTCCTTGACGGGCGGCTTCGACCGTTTCCGAGGAAGGTCGCGCACGCGTACAGATCACCGGGGGACCCCACGCCTCATTTGATCCTCCAGAGAGGAAACACGATGTCCCGTCCCCGTTCATGGAGAGCAGTCGCCGTGGCGGTCGTCTGCGCGGCCGCCACGGTGGGCATGACCACGGTCGGCACACCGGTCGCGCATGCCGCGGCGTCGCTGTCCGCCAAGTTCACCGCCGCCGACCGCGGCACGTGGTGGCAGGGCGGTTACGAGGTGAAGAACACCGGTGACACCGCCGCCACCACCTGGACCCTCGAATTCGACCTCAACTCCGGCCAGTCCATCGGCAACTGGTGGAACGGCACGCCGACCGTGAGCGGCGGCCACGTGACCGTGAGGCCGTCGAGCACCAACGCCAACGTGCCCGCGGGCGGCACCACCGGCGGCAACAGCTTCGGGTTCGTCGGGATGGGACCGAGCACCCCGCCCGCCAACTGCAAGATCAACGGCAACCCCTGCGAGGGCGGGCCCCCGCCGGACACCCCGCCGACCGCGCCGGGCAGGCCCGTCGCGACCCCGGACATCACCAGCGTGGCCCTGACCTGGACCGCCTCCACCGACGACAAGCAGGTCGCCGGGTACGACGTCTACCAGGGCGGCGCCAAGGTCAGGTCGGTCACGACCAGCGCGGCCACGGTGGACGGCCTCGCGGCCGACACCGAGTACACCTTCACCGTCAAGGCGAGGGACAGCGCGAACCAGGAATCGGCGTCCTCCCCGGCGACGACCGTGCGCACGCTCAAGGACCCGACCCCGGACACCGAGGCGCCGACCACGCCGGGCACGCCGGTCGTCACCGGCAAGTCGGCCACCGGCGTGACGCTGCAGTGGGGAGCGTCGACCGACAACCGGGTTGTCACCTCCTACGAGGTCCACAACGGCGACACGCTCGCCACCACGGTGACCGGGACCCCGCCGGGCACCACCACGACGGTCGGCGGCCTCACCGAGGACACCGAGTACACCTTCAAGGTCCGCGCCGGGGACGGGGCGGGCAACCGGTCGGCCTTCTCCGGGACGGTCACCGTCCGGACCGACAGGCAGCCCACCGACCAGTCGGCCTGCCGGCCCGACGGGCTCTACCGGTCGCCCGGCGTGACCGGGGTCCCCTACTGCTCCGTCTACGACACCGACGGGCGCGAGAAGATGGGCGCCGACCACCCGCGCCGGGTGATCGGATACTTCACGAGCTGGCGGACCGGTCGGAACGGCGCCCCCGCCTACCTGGCGAACGACATCCCGTGGGACAAGATCACCCACATCAACTACGCCTTCGCGCACATCGACGGCCAGGGCAAGGTCTCCGTCGGCACCCCGGGACCGGACAACCCCGCCCTCGGCATGCAGTGGCCGGGCGTCGCCGGAGCCGAGATGGACCCGTCGTACTCGTACAAGGGCCATTTCAACCTGCTCAACAAGTTCAAGAAGCAGCACCCCGGCGTCAAGACGATCCTGTCGATCGGCGGCTGGGCCGAGACCGGCGGCTACCTCGACGACAACGGCGTACGGCAGGCCACCGGCGGCTTCTACACGATGGCGGGCTCGCAGGCGGGCATCAACACCTTCGCCGACTCGGCCGTGAAGTTCATCAGGGATTACGGCTTCGACGGCGTGGACATCGACTACGAGTACGCGACGTCCGCCCCGAGCGCCGGCAACCCGGACGACTTCGCCTTCTCCAACCCGCGCCGCGCCACGCTGATGGCCGGCTACGTCAACCTGATGAGGACGCTGCGCCAGAAGCTGGACGCGGCCGCCGCGGCCGACGGCAAGTACTACCTGCTGACCGCCGCCACCAGCGCGTCCGGCTGGATCCTGCGCGGCAGCGAGAGCTACCAGGTCACCCCGTACCTCGACTACGCCAACATGATGACCTACGACCTGCACGGGGCGTGGAACCAGTTCGTCGGCCCGCTGCAGGCGCTGTACGACGACGGCACCGACGCCGAGATGAAGCACTGGAACGTGTACGGCACCTACAGCGGCATCGGCTACCTGAACGGCGACTGGGCCTACCACCACCTGCGCGGCGCGATCCAGTCCGGCCGGATCAACCTGGGCCTCGGCTACTACAGCCGCGGCTGGAAGGGCGTCACCGGTGGCACCGACGGGCTCTGGGGAACCTCCGCGCTGCCCAACCAGAACGACTGCCCGGAGGGCACCGGAGGAAAGATCGGCTCCACGGTGCCGTGCGGCGACGGCGCGATCGGCATCGACAACCTCTGGCACGACCTGGATAAAACAGGCAAGGAGGTGCCCGCGGGCGTCAACCCGGTCTGGCACTTCAAGAACCTGCAGGAGGGCAGGCAGGGCAGCTACATCACCCAGTACGGGCTCACCCCCGACACCGACCCGGCCGACCGCCTCTCCGGCACATACACCCGCAAGTACTCCTCCTCCATGGCCGCCCCCTGGCTGTGGAACAACGACAAGAAGGTCTACCTGTCCACCGAGGACGACCAGTCCGTCCAGGCCAAGGCCGACTACGTGGTCGGCAAAGGCCTCGGTGGCATCATGATCTGGGAGCTGGCCGGCGACTACGCCTACCACCCGGGGCGCGACGGAGGCAGGGGCGAGTACTTCATCGGCGACACGCTCACCACGAAGATCTACAACACCTTCAGGACGGCCGCGCCGTACGGGAACCTGAAGGCCGGCACCAGGGCGATGCCCGCCCAGACCCTGAACGTCCAGGCCGAGCTGTACGGCTTCGCGGTCGGTGACGCCAACTACCCGATCTCGCCCAAGCTCAAGTTCACCAACAACTCCACGACCACCATCCCCGGCGGTGCCACGATCGAGTTCGACTACGGCACCTCCGCGCCGGCGACCATGACCCAGCAGACCGGCTGGACGCTCTCCATCGTGTCCACCGGCCATACCGGGCCGAACACCGGCGGCCTCAAGGGTGACTTCCACCGGGTCCGGCTGACGGTCCCGACCTGGGAGAGCATCGCCCCCGGGCAGTCCAAGGAGGTCCAGCTCCGCTACGACCTGCCCATCGCCAGCCCGTCCAACTTCACCGTGACGTTCGGCGGCCAGTCCTACCGGATGGCCTTCGACAACCCGCGCTGACCTCCCCGCGGCGCGTTCCGCCCGGCCGTTCCCCGGCCGGGCGGAGTGCGTCCGGCTCCACGCCCGCGCTCCCGAGGGGCTCCGGCCCCGCGGTGGCGGCCTCGACGCCGGCCTCGGGATCCTGCCCCCTGCCGGGCACGCCCGGCGGCCGGCGCCCCGCCGTACGGCCGCCGCGGGCCGGGACGCTCACCCGCCGTTGCGGGCCGAGCCCCTGAGGTCCTCCAGGAGTTCGGCCTGCCCCGAGAGCACGCCTGTGAGGATCGACCGGGCCGTGGCCAGCAGCTCGGCGATGTCGGGACTGGCGAGCGAGTAGTAGACGCTGGAGCCCTCCTTGCGGGAGACCACCAGGTTGGCCCGCCGCAGCAGAGCGAGCTGCTGAGACAGATGCGCCGGCTCGATGCCCACCTCGGGAAGCATCTCCGCGACCGAGTGCTCCCGCTCGCTGAGCAACTCCAGCACCCGGATGCGCGACGGATGCCCGAGTGTCTTGAAGAACTCGGCCTTCAGCTGGTACAACGGCCTGCTCACCGCGGCATTCTACCCGCGCCGGGCCGTCTGCCCCCGCCGGACGCGACCGGCACCGGAGCGCGGTCGCCGCCTCGGGGGTGGTGGTCGCGCGCGGGCCCGGCAGGTGTCGCGCCCGCCGATTCCGGCCGCCCTCCGGTCGCCGTAGAGTGGGCGGGGCCGTATGGCCCTCTACTACGGAGGGGTTGCGATATCCATGGATGACGAGCTGACACTGATGGCCGTCCACGCCCATCCCGACGACGAGGTGCTCGGGACGGGCGGCCTCTTCGCCCGGTGCGCCGACGAGGGCATCCGCACGGTCCTGGTCACCTGCACGAACGGCGAGCAGGGTGACGGTCCCGGCGGGGTGAAACCGGGGGAGCCGGGCCACGACGAGGACGCGGTGAGCGCGCAGCGGCTGGAGGAGCTCCGCGAATCCGTGGCCCACCTCGCGATCGACCACCTGGAGCTGCTCGGCTACCGCGACTCCGGCATGGTCGGCTGGGCGGCCAACGAGGCGCCGGAGGCCTTCGCCAACGTCCCCGTCGACCAGGCCGCCGGGCGGCTCGCCGCGTTGATGGAGCGCTACCGGCCGCAGGTCGTCGTCACCTATGACGAGAACGGCGGCTACGGCCACCCCGACCACATCCAGGCGCACCGGATCACCCTCGCCGCGGTCGAGGCCGGCGGCATCCCCAGCAAGCTCTACTACACCGCGGTGCCCCGCGAGCGGGTCGCCGAGCTGTTCGCCTACCTCCGCTCGACCGGCGCCGCCCCCGAGGACCTGGAGCTCCCCCCGGACTTCGGCACCCCGGACGAGCAGATCACCGCCGTGGTCGACGTGGCCCCCTACGTCGAGCGCAAGCTCAAGGCGCTGGAGGCGCACGCGAGCCAGGGGGAGAACATCTTCCTGCTGCGCATGCCCGCCGAGGCGCAGCACCGGGCGCTCGCCGAGGAGGCCTTCACCCGCCACCTCAGCCGCGTCCCCGCCGCCGACCGCGAGGACGACCTCTTCGACGGCCTGCGCCGGGACGCCGCCGAATGACAGAGGCGGCCCGGCCCTCCGCCGCTACTGTGCGGGGGGTGTATGTGAAGATCTGCGGGCTGCGCGAGCCCGAGCATGTGGCGGCGGCCGTCGAGGCGGGGGCCGACGCGATCGGGTTCGTCCTCACCAGGAGCCCCCGGCGGGTCACCCCCGCGCGGGCGCGTGAGCTGGCCGCGGCGGTGCCCCCGCACGTGCTGACCGTGGCGGTGTTCGCGGGCGAGAGCACCGAGGAGGTCCGGGCGGCCACCCTGGAGGCCGGGGTGCGCGCCGTCCAGTTGCACGGCGCCCACCCGCACGAGGACTTCACCGCGCTGAAGGACCTCGGCCTCACGCTGGTCCGCGCCGGGGCCGCGGGTGCCGACCTGCGCTGCGGCGCCTTCGACGAGGACCTGCTCATCGTCGACGCGCCCAGGCCCGGCTCGGGGGAGCCGTGGGACTGGGCGGCGGTGCGAGGGCGCCCTGCGGGCCGCTGGATGCTGGCGGGAGGCCTGGACCCGTCGAACGTGGCCGGGGCGATCGCCGCCGCCCAGCCGTGGGGGGTCGACGTGTCGAGCGGGGTGGAGGTCGCGCCCGGGGTGAAGGACGCCGGGCTCATCAGGGACTTCGTCACCGCCGCCCGCACGGATCGGTGACTCCGCCGGTCACCACCGGACGGACCGCCCGGCGCCGTGAGCGCTGGTGCGTTGTCCGATCACTCGACGCCCTCGACACTTCCGATGACGATGCTCTCGTGATCCCTGGACTTCACCAGTTCTTCGGGAGATCCCTTGTGGTCATAGTCGAATTGCGCTGTCCGGAGCACCGACGTGTCCATGCCGTGCACCGCCCCGGTCGGCCGGGTGTCGATCGCGGCCGAAGTCTGTGGAGATCCTCCGGTGCCACAGGCTGAGATCATGGCGGCAGCTACGGCCAGCGCGGCAATGAGGCGGAAGCTCGTCGATCTCATGTAAGAGTCCCATGCGTTGTCGGCTACCGGAACCGGCATCAATATGATCCACCGACTCCCCGCCGGCTCGGGCAAGACCGAGCCGTGCTGCCGCGCTGCCTGGCCGTCGGCGCGCTCGCCCGATTCGCCGAGCTGGAACGTCCGGTGAGGCCCCGGGGGCGGATGGCTGGTGGGGACGTGCCGCAGATAAAAATGTACTGCGCTCCAAAATTGCAATGGACTTCATATTTGGGGTTGAGTTAGGGTTCCGGCCATGACCGAAGGGCTGCGAGAACGGAAGAAGCGGCAGACGCGGCAGCGCATCTCCCGGGTGGCCACCGGACTGTTCGTGGAGCGGGGCTTCGAGCACGTCACGATCGCCGAGGTCGCCGCGGCGGCGGAGGTGTCCGTGAACACCGTTTACAACTACTTCGAAGCCAAGGAGGACCTCGTCCTGCCACCGGACGAGGCGTCGCCGCAGCGGCTCGCCGATATCGTGCGGGGCCGGTCCCCCGGCGAGCCCGCCGTACAGGCCGTGCTGGCCCGTCTGCGTGACGAGGTGCGGCGCCGCGACCGCAAGGTGGGGCTGACCGAGGGGTTCGGCCGGGTTCTGGAGATGATGCAGGCCGCACCCACGCTCACCGCCCGGCTGGGTGACCTCGGCCGGCAGATGACCGAGGCGCTCGCCGACGCGCTCGCCGAGGAGACCGGGGCGGCGCCGGACGACCCGCTCCCTCGCGTGGTGGCCTGGCATCTCGGCTGCGTGCACTCGCTGGTGTACGCCGAGATCGGCAGGCGCACCGCGGCGGGGGAGAGTCCCGACGCGATCGCCGAGGCGGTGCTGGAGCTCCTCGACGCCGTCGAGAGCCTGCTCGGCGAACGCGTCCTCACCTATGCCGTACGAAAGGACCAGCCATGTTCAGAGTGATCATCTCCGGCAAGTTCGACGCGCTGACCGACTCCGGCCGCGACGCGATCCTCGCGGCGGGCGGCGTCGCATTCACCGAGGCGGGCACGTTCACCCACGACGGGAGCCTCTCGGCGTTCACCTTCCGCTGCCAGCTCCCCGCGGACCCCGGCGACGGCGAGAACGAGGCCACGGGGCGGGCGATCGCGGCACTGGACGCGTACGGCCAGCGGTACCGGATCCTTCGCACCGCGGTGACGGACATGCGCGACATCAAGATCCGCCGAAAGGGCCGGGGCGAGAAAGATCGCTTCCCGGATGCGGGTTGATCGTTTCCCGGCACGGAGACGGGTGAGCATGGCCCGACGCGGATGTGGACATCGCCGCGCTGGCCCCCTACACGCCGCGCCGCCGCTGACCGATCGGAAAGAGTACGGGGTGCACACGAGTGGGGCCGAGCAGGGACGCATGGGGGAGTGGGCGGCATCGCGCTCAGCGAGCCGGGGTGCCGGCGACGCGGCATGCAGTCGTCGACGCCCCCCTGGAGACCGTCGCCGCGGCCGCCGGACATGAACCTGTGCGTGATCACGGCGGGGATCGGGCTATTCGCCGGTGACGCCGTCGATCCGCTCGCGCAGCAGGTCGGCGTGGCCGTTGTGCCGGGCGTACTCCTCGATCATGTGGACGAGGATCCAGCGGTGGGAGCAGTCCTGCCCATGGCGCTGCTGCTTTCCGATGGCGTCCAGCGGCACCTCGGCCGAGAGCTTGCGGGCATGCTCGGTCTCGGCCCGCCAGGTGGCGAAAGCCTCCTCTGGGGAGGCGGTGTCCACGTCGTTGAATTCGGCATCGGGGTCGGCGGTCTTGTAGAGAAGGGGGACGTCCTCGTCGTTCAGCACGCGGCGGAACCAGACGCGCTCCACGTGTGCCATGTGGCGGACCAGGCCGAGCAGCGACAAGGTCGACGGCGGTGTGGAACGTTGGCGAAGTTGCTCCTCTGAGAGCCCCGCGCACTTGACGGCCAGGGTCTCACGATGCCAATCGAGCCAGTTGTTCAGGGTGGCACGCTCGTCGCCGAGGAAGGGAGGGGGAACACGGTTGTCAGTCATGGCGCACAATTTTCCCACCCGCGAAATACCGTCTCGGATCCGTGGCCGCGGAACGACACGATACGACCGTCACGCCCAGCTTTCAGGCTCGGAGAGCGTGCTGGGCGACATGCCGGTAGAGCTCGTCGGCCCAGACGCCGCGATCTGTCACGCGGGCCCGGCCGTGTGCGATGGCTTCCAGCGCCGCCACGGCTGCGGCCGTCGCCGGGCCCATCATGCCCAGGGCCTGGACCGCGAGCAGTTCGGAGGCGGGCCGCCGATGTCCCCGACCGGGCAGCGGCCTGGCCGCGATGGCGTTCAGCAGCGGTGTGACCAGCCCTGCCGTCTCACCGGTGATCGCCCATAGCGCTCGCGCGATCGCCACCCGGTCGTACAGGTGGCCATGTTCAGCGTCGTGGAAGTGCTCGCGCAGCACCGGGACGGCGATCTCGGCGGCGGGACCGAGCTGTTCGAGCATCGGGGCGACCTCGCACGCCGCATGGCCGCCATGATGTGCGAGGTGTTCGGCAAGCAGTGCCGGCGCCTGCCCCGGCTCGCCGGTGATCCGCCACAGCGCCCAGGCCGCCTCGTGCCCGTGGTGGTCATCATCGAGCAGGGCACGCACCCGCGTCTCGACGTCGGCGGCGGCCGGACCGATCGCCCCGAACAGCGGCAGCGCGACAGACAGGTACACCCCGGGCAGGCGGGCGGCGATCGCCGGCACCAAAGGCGCCGCCGCCGCTCCCCACGAGACCAGCGCGTCCATGCAGCCGACACTCCTGGTGTCGCCGTACCGCTGCGAGGGGCCGAGAAAGGTGCGCAGGGCGGGCATCAGGGCGTCTGCGTGCGCCACCATGGCCGGAATCATGTCTCCGATGTTGAGATGCTTGACGTGGCCGTACTCGTCGAGAAGTGCGGCGGCAAGCCAGGGGACGCAGCGGCCGTCACCGAGCCGGGCCAGCCCTTCCACCGCTGGTGCGGCCACCTCCGGCCACGGCTCGGCGGGATCTCCGGTCAGCATCGCGGCCAGCAGGTCGGCGTGCGCCGCGGCGCCCTGCCCGGAGTCGGCGATCAGCTCGACCGCGCTCACCAGCGGGTCCTGCTGCCCGAGCCTGCGCCTGCGCCGTGATGACGGTGCGGCCGACACCAGGTCACGCACCCGATCGGCGACCATCGGCAGCAACTCGGCCGGTGCGGCCCGCCAGTACCAGATCGCCTCCCGCGCACTGTGGAGGGCCTGGTCGATGTCCTGCTGCCCGGGACGGGCCAGCAGGTCCCGGGCCACCGCCCGCTGCCAGTGCTCGGCACGCAGCAGAGCCGAACCGATGGGCGTGACGCCGTCACCGTGCCATCGGATGCGCTGAAGCGCCGAACCGGAGTCGGCTTGTGCGCCGGCCATCAGCCTGATCATCGCGTCGCCGCCCGGTTCTGCTGCGGGGTCGGCCAGCACGAGCCCCGCCGCGGCGGCGGCGCGCAGATCACGCTGCGCGGCGGTGGTATCGAGCAGGCCGGCGAACCAGTGCGTGTGATCGGCCGCCGCCAGCCACGCCACGGCCAGCACGCAGGCCACCGCTCCGGTGTCGCCCGCCGGCCGCACTCTCTGGTCGGTCCGCGCCTTGTCGGCCCGCGCGCGTAACGCGGGCAGACTTCTCGGCGCGGCCTCGGGTAGGCAGGCCAGCAGGCGTGCCGCCGCCACCACGACGTTCGGGGAGACATCGTCCAGCAACTGCACGAGCGCGTCGACGCGGCCGACCATGGCCGCTCGCGCCAGCGCCGCGTGGTCGGGCTCGGGCCCGGCAGCGGGATCACGGAAGGAGTCACGGTACGGCTGAGCGTCCGCGATGTCGGCCATCAGGTCCACCACCAGCTCCCGATGGGGCTGCCGCGCGATGCCGGTCACCTCCAACAGGTACGGCACCAGGTACGGGGCCGCGCCGAACACCTCGGAGGGCGCGTAGCCGCTGAACAGCCCATGCCGCAGCCGCCACACCGGCGACAGCACCTGCGTGCCCGGCGGCGCCGCCGCGATCTCCCGCAGCAGGCCGGGCACCGAATCCGGCCCGCCGAACCCGTAGCCGAGCCGCACCCACGGCACCTCGTCCACACCCTCCAACACCGCATCGCCTCTCTAGGCACAGCAACTGCAACACCCATCCGCGCGTGGTCCGCCCGGCGACCTCGGGAAAACCGCACGCGACCGCGGAGGTTCCTTTCCCGCGTGGATCAAGCCCGGATCTGGCGGGTGATGGAGGGGTCGGTGATGGCGGTGTCGTTCGCCAGCAGGAAAGCCTTGCTGAGGATGAGCGCCAACCGGCCGTCCTCCTCGAACGGAAGGAACAGTCCGGCGTGGCGGTCGCGGGCGGAGACGATGCACAGGTAGGCGTCGTTGGGTTCCATCAGGATGTTCGCGGACCCCAGGTGGATCTTGTAGGTGCGTAGATCACCCCGGACCACCAGGAAGCGGTCGGTCATGGCGCACCGGTCGGCGATGGCCGTACGCCCGATCAACCGGGAGAGCGCGTCGCGCCGGACCTGGGCGCTCTCGGCCAGGTCGCCGAAGCTGTAGGACTGCCAGTAGTCCCCGTGACCATTGGGGTCCAGGCCGGTGGAGGTGACGCCGACGACCAGGTCGGCGTCTCGCAGCGCCTCCGACAGGATGAGCGGAGGAACCTCGGCCAGCGGGACCGGCGAGACGCCGGCGAGGAAACGGATGCCGCCGCTGACGCAGATGGAGACGGGGCCGACGTTGTCCCGCTCGGCGGACCCCTCGTCCAGGTGGAAGTCCCAGGTGACGGTCAGGCCGCCGGGCAGCTTTTTGGTGGCCGTGCACTCAGCGGACCCTCCGGACCAGTCCCAGTGGCCCAGCGTCATGCCGGTCCAGCCGCGATCGGTGAGCAGCGCCTTGGCCTGGCCGTACCGGAGCAGGTGGTCGGAGAACCGGCGCGAGTGGTCGCGCGTCTCCTCCTCGGCGGGAGTGAGCAGGTAGACCTCGCGGAAGGCCTGCTTGTACGGCTGGCGCAGCTCCTTGCCCTGCACCACCTCCCGCCAGGCGCGCACCTCCTCCAGGGACGCGCGGGCCGGATGCCACAGCCGCACCGGCACGTCCGGCACCGTCAAGCCCAGCTCGCTGCGCCACACGCCCGGCGAGACCTCGAACTCCCAGATCAGCCGATCGGTGACCGGGTTGCCCTCCAGCTGCCGGTACGGCGGAGCCGTCTCGCCGGCGCATCCGGCTTCCAGCGCCCTGCTCAGGGTGGCCTGCTGCTGCGCGGTCTGCTTGGCCAGCTCGCGCAGCCGCTTGACCTCCTCGGGGTGCTCCCGTCTGACCGCCGCCGGGACCGTCTTCAGCTTCTTGTCCCCGTGCCACCACGACAGCTCGACCTTGCCGTCGGTTGAGATCACCGCCGTGTGCTCGCCGACGGCCTGCCGTACCTGCCCGTCGGGTATCCGGAACGCCACCTCCAGCCGGTTGGCCAGGGCGGCCTCGATGCGCTTGAACATGCGGTCCAGTTGCTTGGGCACCCCGGCGTGCCGGGTGGCCTGGCGGGCGGCGCGCAGCGCGGAGATCGCCTCGGGCGTCGGGTGCTCTTCCACCGCGCGGGCGATCTCGAACAGCAGCCCCTGCGACGGCAGGGTCTTGGCCTGGGTCGGAGCCACCGCGATCCCGCGCAGCAGCCTGTCCAGCAGCTCGGGCAGCCAGGGCTCGTCCCGCAGGAGCGCCAGCCGTACGGCCCGGCCGATGGTCCTCTTCTCTCCGTCGTCGAACGCCTTCTCCGCGCTGTAGGGAATCTCGCCGGCGTGGATCGCCGTGACGCGGGCCTCGGCCGCCTCCAGAACCGTCCGGGCGAAGTCCAGGTAGCCGGGCCGGCCGCCGAGCCATTCGATGACGGCGGGCAGCGGGGCGGCGTGGTCTGGCCGTTCTCGCATCGCCTTGGCCATCGCCTCGGCGAGCAGCGCCCGCAGCTCCACGTCCCAGCCGAACACCACCTCCATCTCGGCGACCGCGATCGGCCCGCGCTTCTCCGCGAACTGGGCGCTCACTTCGGCGTCCATGCCCGCCAGCCCCGCCGCCGCCATCACGGAGAAGGGTTCGTACCGTCGGTGTTCGTCCAGCAGGTATCCGACCAGCTCGCGGGCCGCCACGGCCAGCCGCTGCTCGTCGACCACGTACGGTGCCGATATCAAACTGCCGTCGACGGTCCGGACCGCCGCGCCCAGCCCGGCGCTCAACTGGGAGGCCTCGGGCCAGTACGTGGGGTCATTCGCGGTCCCAGTGATCAAATTGTGCAGGCGCTGCGCGAGGGGGGAGAGGTGCATGCCGATGGTTCCTGTCAGAGGTGGATCGGGCGGGTGATGGGCGGGCCGGTGACGGCTATCGAACCGTCACCGCGTCCAGGCCGATGCGGTGATCGGTTCAATCGCCTCGTATAGGTCTCTACGAGGCGATTGCTACGTGGCTGATTCGAGCTCGTCGATCAGATGAGATGACTCCGGTCCTGATCAGATGAACGGGCCGACGAGGCCGGCGAACTCCTCCGGGCCGACGATCCGCACGCCCAGGCTCTCGGCCTTGGCCCGCTTGGAACCCGCCTTCTCCCCGGCCACCAGCAGCGACGTCTTCGCCGAGACGCTGGAGGACGCCTTGCCTCCGGCGCGTTCGATCAGCTCGTTCATCTCGTTGCGGGTCAGCGCCTCCAGCGCTCCGCTCATCGCGCCGGTCACCACGACGGACATCCCGGCCAGCGGCAGCCCGGACGTGCCGCCCGCCTCCGGGTCCGCCTGCGCGTCGGCGCCGGGCTCGGCGGGTGGCGTCCAGCCCGGCTCGGTCATGGTCACCCCGGCCTTGACCAGCTTGTCGATGAGGTCGGCGAGCTCGACCAGCTCGGCCACCACCCCCGGCGCCTTCTTCGGGCCGATGCCCTCCACCGCCTCGATCGCCTCGGCGTCGGCCGCGCGGATGGCGTCCATGCTGCCGAAGTGCCGGGCGATGCGGCGGCTCATGGAACGGCCGGTGCCGCGCACGCCCAGCGCGCAGAACACCCTGCTGAGCGGCTGCGCCTTGGCCCGCTCGATGGCGGCCAGCAGGTTGTCGGTGCTGGTGGCGCCCATCCGCTCCAGGCCCAGCACCTGCTCGCGGGTCAGGTAGAACAGGTCGGCGAAGTCGACGATCAGCCCGGCGTCCAGCAGTTGCTGGATGCGGTTCTCGGCCAGGCCCTCGATGTCGAGCTGGTCGCGGCCGGCGGCGTAGCCGATGGAGGCGATCACCCGGCAGGCGCGCCCGCGAACGCACCGCCACCGTTCCTGGGAGGCGTCGATCGCGTCGCCGCAGGTCGGGCAGACCTGCGGGATCGCGATCGGCTGCTCGTCGCCGGTGCGCAGGTGCACGACCGGAGCCTCGACGCGGGGGATCACGTCGCCGGCCTTGTAGACGACGACGCTGTCGCCGAGCATCAGGCCCCTGCGGGTGATGTCGGCGACATTGTGCAGGGTGGCGTAGGTGACGATGCTGCCGTCGAGCTCGACCGGCTCCAGCACGGCGCGCGGGGCGATGATGCCGCTGCGGCCGGTGTTCCACTCGACGCCGAGCAGCTTGGTGATCTTCTCGGTGGCGGGCAGCTTGTAGGCGATCGCCCAGCGGGGAGCGCGCGAGCTGAAGCCGGCCTGCGCCTGGTCGGCGGCGAGATCGCACTTGATCACGATGCCGTCGATGCCGAAGGGCAGCTCGGTCCGCTTGGCGGCGATCTGCTCGACCCGCTCCTGGATCTGCTCCAGGGTGGTGGCGACGATCCCGCCGACGTCGGTGACGGCGGGCGTCTGCACGCCCTGGCCGGCGACCCACGTCATGACCTCGCTGTGCGGCAGCTCGCGCAGCTGCACGGCCTGCTCGGAGGTGTCGTCGGGGTACGGCAGCGCGCCGTAGCCGAAGAACGTCAGCTCGCACACGTAGGGGCGGTCCTGGGCGCGCAGCGTGCCGGCGGCGGCGCTGCGCGGGTTGGCGAACGTGGTGCCGTCGTGCGCCTGGCGCTTGACACAGGCATCCTCGAACTGCGACGCGGTCATCATCACCTCACCGCGCAGCTCCACCGTGACGGGCTCGGCCAGCCTGGCGGGCAGTCCCACGATGGTGCCGATCGCGTGGCTCACGTCCTCACCCGCGGTGCCGTCGCCCCGGGTGACCAGCTGCACCAGCCGCCCGCCGCGGTATCGCGCGGCGATCGCCAGCCCGTCGAGCTTCGGCTCCACACTCCACTCCGTGACCGGCCGGCCCAGCCTGCGCTCCAGCGACGCGGCCCAGTCGGCCAGCTGCCCGGCGCCGAAGACGTTGTCCAGGCTCAGCATCGGCACCGTGTGTGGCACGTCGCCGACCACCGCGCCACCGGCCACCTTGCCCGTCGGCGAGGTCGGCAGCACCTCGTCGGGATGCTCGGCCTCATACGCCTGGATGCCCCGGACCAGCCGGTCGTAGGCGTCGTCGTCCAGCGTGGACGTGCCGTCTCCGTAGTATGCCGCGGCGGCGTCCAGGGCGAGCTGAACGGCTTCGGCATAGGCGGTCTGATCGGCGAAAAGGGTGCTGGGGGGTGCGTCGTTCATGATCCCATCATGTCGCCCGGCACCGACAATTTCGGCTTGCGGAATGTGGTCCTGAGTCGGATGAGACAGGGGGCGATAGTTGGCCCCTGGAAGCGATAGTTGGCCCCATGCGGAGCGGCAGGACGTGAGAGGATGCGACCCCCAGTTATAGATGGCGGTTCCCAGGTCTTGTTGGCGGCTGGGTAGGGACGTGCAGAGCTTCCGGCGTTCGTGGGAGCCTTGGAGGCATGGGGACAGCTGAACACGAACAGTCCCTCGCCGCGTTCCTGAGGACTGTGAACGTCGGCGACGTCCTCACTGGGACCGTCGCGGAGGTTACGCGATCGCAGACGACCGTGCTCCTCGACGCCTTCACCAGTGATCCAGTCGGTAGCATCAGCTGGCTCGATCTCTCCTGGCGGTCTTTTGGGCGACCGGCTGCTGAAATCCTTGAAGTCGGTGCCAAGGTCTCTTCCGAGGTGATCGCCGTTGACCTCCAAGAGAGGCGGGTTCGGCTCTCGTGGTCCGCGACCGAGAACCCACAACTGTGGGCATATCTGAAGGCGCTGCGTCCGGGACAGCGGCTGTCCGGCACCGTGGCGGCCATCGAACGCTTCGGCGTCTTCGTCGATCTAGACGACGGACCCGACCATCCTGTCTTCCCGGGCGTCGGCTTCATCACCATGCCCGAGCTGTCCTGGCGCCGCTTCGAGGACCCATCCGAGGTCGTCTCCGTGGGAGAGCGCATCAGCTGCGAAGTTCTCACCTTCGACACCCACAACGGCGAAGCCCGCGTATCACTGCGCGCCACTCAACCCGACCCGTTCCAGCAGTTCGCGCGCGGCGTTCACGTGGGGCAGATCCTGTACGGCCCGGTCACCAAAGTGGTGCCGTTCGGCGCCTTCGTCCGCGTGGCAGACGACGCCGAAGGCCTGGTCCACCTCAGCGAACTCACCGCCCTACCCGTCGCGGCCGCACTCGACGCGGTTCAGATCGGCGACGAGGTCACCGTGATCGTCATCGAGATCGACCCGCTGCGGCGTCGGCTCGCCCTATCTCGCTGTCAGGCCGCCATGAAGACCTGGGACCTCCCTCCAACTAAACCTGGGAATCCTAGCGATCCCGTAGGCTGATCTCTCTCCAGCCGCCGTCTATAGAGGGTCCCGGTAGTAATCGCGGAATATCCAACGGATATGCCCCTGACCTGCTCTGATGTGAGGGCGCCGCAGGACTGGTGTGTCCGTTGGTAGATGCGGTGGGCCGGGCCGAGGATGCCGCTGACCTTGCCCGAGGGCTCCACGTCGACGCCGGTCAGCGATATCCGTTGGATTTTCGCCGATTACTACCAGGACCTCAACGTGGGGGGCAGTCGGCCGCGCGGGAACGCTTTAGGAGTCGCCAGCGCTTCTCTCTGGGCCAGAGTTCCAACCTTTCTGCCTCTCGCGGGCGTGAGAACCGATGAGAGGAGATCATCTACCTTGAATCGTTATGACGGCTTTCGCGAGTTCGTGCTCGCCCGTCAGCAGGCGCTGACACGGAGTGCGTACCTGCTCACGGGAGACGCACACCTAGCCGAGGACCTGTTGCAGAGCGTCCTGCTCAAGGTCGCCAACCATTGGCCCAGACTGGTGCGGCACGGCACCCCCGAGGCGTACACGCGCAAGGCCATGATCAACCAGTACATCTCCTGGCGGCGGCGCAAACAGTTGGAGTCGCCCAACACCGACCCGCCAGAGCGCGGGCACGCTCACGACGACGCCACGATCGATCGCATCATCTTGCGTCAGGCGCTTGCCAGGTTGACGCCCCGGCAGCGCGCTGTGATCGTCCTGCGCTTCTACGAGGATCTCAGCGAGCGGGAGACCGCTGAGATCCTCGGCTGTTCGCTCGGCACGGTCAAGAGCCAGACCCACCACGCGCTCGGCCGCCTGCGCACGCTCGCGCCCGAGCTGTCCCAGTTGTTCGCCGAGATCGAGGAGGTGCGCCGATGAGCAGGCTGCGCGAGGCGTTGGACAATGCGGCGGCCGACGCCCCGACCCTCAACCTGGCCGACTGGGCGATCACGAGCAGCCGGCGCAGGCGGAAGACCCGTATGGCCGCCGGGTCGGCTGCCGTGATCGGGCTGGCGGTGCTCGCCGGCGTCGTACTGGACGTATTTCCCGGCACCGGGCCGTTGATGGCCGACAAAGCCGTGGTCGCGGTGCAGACCGGTAAGATCGCCGATCTGCCCAGCCGGGGTGTCGGGCCGCTCAGCCACGCCTACCGGACCTTCTGCCTCATCAGTGGCCCCATCCCGCCCGACTGCAGGAACGGCAAGTGGCGCGTGGTTGCCCTCTCCGGCGAGACGTACCACCTGCCGCAGGCACTGGGCACACTGAGCACGAAAAGCGGACCGAAGTTCTACCCCCTGGCGATCAGCCGCGACGGGCGCATCATCGCCTACTACAACCAGTCTGCCAAGACGTTCAAAGTACGAGACCTGGCGAGCGGCACCGAGCAAACCGCCCCCGTCGCCATAGCCGAAGCGGAGCTGGGCGGCAACGCGCACCTGGAGCTCTCCGACGACGGACGGTACCTCGCTTTCACCGGCTATCCGTCGAGAAAGGAGGACGGCCTGCTCATCGATATGCGAGCGAGAACCACGACGCCCCTGCCCGTCGGGTGGGATCTCAGGAGCATCGACGGCACGACCGTGACCTTGGCCCGGTACGGGAGGTACGGGGAGAAGCCAGGGATCTGGGTGATGCCTCTGGCAGGGGGCGGTTCACCCATCACGGTGGACGAGACCTACACACGCTTCAGCGCGCTTGCCCCCAACGGCGCCGCAGTGGCCGCGCTGCGGCGTGGCCAGTCCCTGGACTCGCATGACGACACGATCACCGTGCTCGATGCCAGGACCGGCAAAGTCAAGAAGACGGTGACCATGCGCGGCCTGCCGAAGGGCAGCCCCACGCTCACCCCCGGCGTCTGGCTGAGCGCGGCCGAGGTCACGCTCGCCGCCCTCCCGTCGGACCGTTGGAATGAGAACCGTCAGATTACCTACGCGGTGAACGTGGAGACCGGCCAAGTGAGGCAGCTCGCCGTCTACCATCCCCAGAACGTGATGCACCTGGTCATCCCCGGGGTCCCAGCCGCCTTTTGACAAGCCTCTCAGCGGCTGAGCAGGTGGCACGCCATGCAGAAGGACACGGCACAGAGGGGTCCTGAGTAATCGGCGAAAATCCAACGGATATCGCTGACCGGCGTCGACGTGGAGCCCTCGGGCAAGGTCAGCGGCATCCTCGGCCCGGCCCACCGCATCTACCAACGGACACACCAGTCCTGCGGCGCCCTCACATCAGAGCAGGTCAGGGGCATATCCGTTGGATATTCCGCGATTACTACCGGGACCCTTATAGCTGGTGGTCGCAGAGGACGGTTCGCGAGTTGGTGTCCGTTGCGCCGTTGGAGTTGGGTGAGGCGAGCTGTGTTAGGTCAGGGTGGGTGGAGGGGCCGGTTTTATCTCGTCCGATCTCGTGTCGTGTGTGGCGCGAATTGGCTTGTTATCGATCTGGGCGGTTAGCTCGGCAGCGTAGGCGTCGAGTGTCTCTCTGAGGGCCCTGTATCGCCGACAGACGTATGTTCCCGAGCCGAAGGGGCGGTGAGGGCTAGCCGGCCAGTTGGACGGGCGGTCTCGGTTGCTCCACGACTTTTGGATGTCGAGGGGTTGTTGATCGCGGATGGGGTGAGGGGCGAACGACCGTTCACCCTGGGTTATCTGGGCCCAGAGGTGGGTGGATGCGTATTGGCGCTCTCGGTCGGTGGTTTCCCACTGATGGCTGGCGAACCCGCTCTGGTCGAGGATCTTCTGCCAGGTGTCGGTATCGAGGCACCAGTTCCGCAGCGCGGTGCGGCGATGATGGTAGTCGATGAGATGCGCGGTCTGGTCGAGGTCAGCGGCGATCGCGCGGACGGCGGCGTCGAATTCGTCTGGGTCGCTGCGGGCTCGTGCCCATTGGAACGCTCCTGTGACGGATCTGCAGATGGGTGTTCCGCGGTGTATGTGCGGGAAGACTGTCATCCCGAGGTACTGAGCAGCTTTCCCTCGCGACCCACCGGAGATCATCTGGACGAGACGAATTGCGGCGGTGCGGCGGAGCGCGAGCGTCGAGATGCCGTCGAAGCTGCTGAGATAGCGTTCGAACCATTCATCAGGCAGCCACTGGGGGATGTGCTGAGGGCCGAGGCGGGTGTTTAGTTCGGGGGTTATGGAGCTGGTGCGGCTGTGACGGCGGAACGCGTTGGTTAGAGGGGCCAGAGCGGCACGGAGACCAGGCGAGCATGCTGTAGTCCTGGCGCTTTCGAGGAAGTGGCCTCTCCACTCTGTTCGGTTGATCGAAAGCCTGGTTCCGCCGGTCGAGAGTAGTTCTTGAAGGTGCTGTCGGGTTTGCAGAGTGTCACCGTGCAGGATCTGGTCGGCGATGGCCAGCTGAGCGGCACTGATGGCGGGGTCCAGTTCCCAACTGTGGCGGTATCTGTCGACTGGTGGCAGGGAATTCTCGGCTTCTTGGGTGCGTCGTGCGGTGCGCTGGTCGAGGGTTTCGCGGAGCGCTGCGGAGGGGGCGAGGTAGGCGGCCTTGGGCCAGGACAAGCTGATCAGTTTGCTGAGGAAACGCAGGTCGGTGAAGTACTGGGCGGGCTCAGCAGGGAGTCCGGCGGCGTCGACCTGTGTGGGGCCGTGAGGTTGCAGGAGGGCGTCGAGACGCTCCTGGAGGCTGAGGACCTCCTCGGGCAGCAGATGGCCTGGTGGAGGCGCGGTGTCGAGCCTGGCCGCGCAAACCGAGGTGACGCCCTTGAGGATGCCGGAGGTGCCGTTCACGGTGCTGGATCGGCACTGTGCGGGATGAAGCCCGCCGACCTTCAGCGACTGCAGGAGAGGAATGAGTCCGGAGCCAGCCACAGCCGCGTGCGCGGGATGACCGCAGCCTGGGCAGAGGTGATTCAGAAGGCGCCGATGCTTGATGCAGGCGAAAATGGCTGGTAGCCGCCATGATCTCCGCCACGCGCCGCCGTGGGCTTGCTGGACTGGGCTGTTGTCCCCGGTCAGGCATTCGGGGCAGTAGCGTGATCCGGTGGTGAAGATCCACCAGTCCGTCCTCAGGGCCAGCTGACGCAGCGCGATGCCCTGGGCGGGCGGTGGGACTGGGTAACGGGGTGCGAGTGATCTGAGGCAGAGCGCTTCAGCTTCGGCTGGGGTGAGCCTTGTCGCGTTTGTGAACGCTTCACGTGTCGGCTGGTCAAGAGCTATCAGCAATTCATGGGAAGCGCGGGAGGGAAACCTCGACCGTTCGGGGATCAGGCCCGTGATCTGCAGTAACCGCGCCGGTGTGCGGTCCAGCCGGTGCGCGAGTCGGAGCAGGTAACCGGGCATGACTTCATCCGGCAGCGGATCAAGGCTTCGGGGAAGCGGACCGGTGTAGCGCATTTGATCCTCCGTGGCCTTCAGGCGCCAGTGCCGCTGGCCGGGCCGTGGTCGTCGAAGACGGTGTTGCGGCGCTGTCCAGGTTTTTTGCTGCCGGTCTGCCCGGCCGCTTTCTGAGCTGTAGCAGGAACGTTGGGGACTTCTCCGGCGGTGGCGTCCCGGCCGGGCGCGCCGTTGAGGCTGACGACGATGTTGTCGAGGAGGGGCTCGGTGAGGGTTTCGGTGCTGGTGGTGATGGCGTGGCGGCAGCCGTCCTCGATCAGCCGCTCGAGCAGGCCGACGACACCATCGGTGCGGCGGAACAGGTATTCGGGCATGGTGCCCGCGGTGAGCATGCCGGGGGCGGCGTTCATCAGGCGCAGGTGCTGTTCGACTCCGGTCAGGTGGGCGGTCCAAGCGGTGATCTGTTCGTCGGTGGTGTAGCGGAAGCGGTCGAGTTCGATCAGATCGAAGCGGCGTTCGGTCTGAGTGGGTTCCAGGCCGTGCACTTTCACGTTGTGGGAGGGTGGGAACACCCATTGGCCGGTGCCCGGGTCATGGCGGCCTTCCCGCAGGAGCCCGGAGCCGGGGATGTCGACTCCGATGAGGACGAGGGTGACATGCATGCTCATGAACGCCCGGATCAGGTCCAAGACATCCTGGTCATCGGCCCTATGCATGCGAAGCCTCGTAATGTCGTCCAGCACGAGCGCCTTGGTGCCGTGGTCGTTCAGAGACGCGGCGACGTGCCGGACCAGGTCGGGCAGGTCCATGTTCTTGGTATCGGCGCCGAAGAAGTTCAGGATCGCCTTGCAGGTGGACTTGGGTTTGGCGGTGACAGGGGTCTGGACGTAGGCGACCGGGGCGTGCATGTCCCGCATCCCCGCCAGCGCGGCCGGGTTGAGGTAGCGGTGAAGCTCGACCCAGTCGTCCTCGAAGCCAGCGCAGATCTCGCAGATCGTCTCGGTCTTGCCCTGATAGCCACCGCCGGTGATCATCACTCCGGCGCGGGTAGTCGGTTTCTGTTTCAGCGCGTTGGACTCGATCCGGCCGCGCAGCAACTGTTCCACCTCCCGGCTCATCGGGGTGGCGATCAGGGGAAGGTTCGCGTGGGTTGCGGCCCGATGCAGGTCATAGAGCATCTTGCGGCGCGGTGGCAGCAGCCGCCAGGTGGCTAGGTCCAGCCGTGGGGCCGGGACGAAGGAGCCGCGAGTGGCCCGATATCGCTGCCAGCCCGCCAGGGTGTCCCGCAGTGGCAGCGGACCAGGCGAGACGAACGGAACCGGCTGATCGCCGTCCCGGAATCGGGTCACCACTGCCTGCCAGGGCCGGTGGTGGAAGACTCGACTGTCGCCTGGGGGTGGATTTCGTCATCCTCGTCGGGCAGGTGGAAGATGCTTGTGCCGCGCAGCGCGTCGGCCATCAGGGGTGGTGGCGTCGGCGGGCTGGTAACTGCCGCCTCGCGGCGGCGCCGGCGTTCGGCGTCGATCTCCTCCTGCGCCCGCCGGGAATGCTCGGCCCAGGCCGCCGGCACCACCTCAGCCATGCCCTCAGACGGGGACCTGGAGACACGCGGTGATCGATCGGCTTGAGCGGAAGCGGCCTGGGCTGCCTGCCGGGCCTGGCCGGCCCGCTTGGCCTTGGGGAGTTGGGTCTGCCACTGGTCGACCGGGACCAGGCCGCCCAGGAGTTCCAGCAGCACGGGCAGCAGCACGGCGTCCGACTGCGGAGACAAGCCCCGCGCCCGGGCCTTTTCCAAGAGCTCTTCGGCGGTCTTGTCGGAGAAGGCAGGGATCTCTCCTGCGGGCGGCAGCCCGTTCCAACGCAGCTCGTGCCAGACCGACAAGTCCTCGGGGTCTTGGAAGAACACCGTGCGCCGGTCGCGCCGGTCGCTGCGCACCACCCACCGGTCCTTGTGCCGGCCACCCCTGCCAGATGCCTTGCCGCGGCGGTCATTCAGACCCGGGCCGTCATACCAGAGCCCGCGAATCTTGACGCCGCGCCGCCGCGGGATCTTCACGTAGTGAGCAGGCAACAGCTGGTAGTAGAGCTCCGGTCTGGGGATCTGCAGGGCGAACCCGCCCTGCTCCAGCGCCGCGGCGAACAGCGTGTTCGGGCTGTGCTCCTCATCCGGCCCCCAAGCCGGCGCGTGCTCACCCAAAAGCCGGTTCTGCCAGCACCGGACGATCCAGGTCGCGATCAGCCGTTCCATCTGCGCGATCGTCAACACCGCATCAGCTTCGGGATCAGCGCCCCGGTCCGCGACGTCAACCCCGGTGTAGCCGGGCAGCTGCTCGAACAGCAAAGATCGAAATGCCCCAAAAGCCCGCTCCGCAGCGTTCTTATCCGTGGGACGCAGGGTGCGGGCGGGAAGGATATTGCAGCCCAGCACTCGCTGAGCGTCGACCAGGGCATGATTCTTATAGGGCGAACCGTGATCGGTGGTTACCGTCTCCGGCGCGAAGAACGGCAACCCGGCGACCTTGTGCCCGGCGAAGGACGCGACGACCTCGGCCGGGACTCCCGGGTAGGGCCATTCCATCTCCTGGCCCCATCCTTCCCGCATCGGCAACGGGAGCATCACGTCGCGTAGCAGCATCGCTATGTCGATCGAAGTCTCCGAACCCAGCGTCAACCGGAACGCCACGACCGAGTGCGTAAACAGGTCAAGCGCGATCGTCAACCGGACGGTCACCGGTTCGCCGAACACGTGCTCACGGACCTTGACCGACAGGGGCGTAGTGTCCAGGGCGACGACCTGGCCCGGCCGGTGCACCACCACATGAGCCCGGGAGGTCTCCACCGCCTCCGCTGAACGGACATAGCGCTGCCGGGCTCCGTCCGGCCCGAACCACTCCAGCCAGACCTCCCGCAGCGTCCGGTAGGACGGCACCCGAACGTGCGGGCCGAACCGCTCGGCCACGTACTGGTGCACCTGCACGCACCGTGCCTGCATCGATGTCTTCGAGCGGCGCAGACTCTCCTCACGGACCGCGAAGATCGCCTCACGGATCTCCTCAGTGACGCTCGGACGGCCGTGGCTGGCGCGCAGCCACCGCCCGTCCACGCAGCCCAGCGATCCGTGCTCGCGGAAGGCAGCCGCCATCCGCTTCAACGTCCGCTCGCTCACTTGCCCCAACCCCAGCAGCCGAGCCTCCTGCGCGCCGAGGGCGGCGAGCTCCGCGACTTTGGCCAGGCGGCGCTGCGTGACCGTGGTCCGCCCCGGGTCATAACCCGGCCGCGGCTCGCCGTCCTCTCGGTGGTGCCGATCCCCGCCGCGGAAGCCGGTCTCGGCCTCCAACAAGTGCGCCACCCGCAACCGGACCACATCCCGCTGATACTCCGTCAGATCACCCCAGGTCACAGTGCCATGCCTGTTCCCGAGCATCTCCCGCCCGGGAACGGCCTCGCAGCCTGTGTGGTGCGCCAGCCAGCGGATCGACCGCCACTGCGGTTCTCCGGCCTCTGGTCGCAGCAGTACCCGCCCGAACTGGGCCTCGATCGCCTCCACCACCCACTCGATGCCGTCCAGCCGCAGCATTCTCCCCACCGACAGATCCAGCAGACCCGCTCGAACCGTCATCAGCGCCGTCCTTCCGCCGGCCAGACCAGTGACCCGTCCCTCAACGGCCGGGACAGATCGACTCCAAGCCTTCGGCGCCAGAGCAGATGCAGCGCATGAGCACGCGCGACCGCAGGCAGCGATGTGCGCGCCACCAGGTTCCCGAACGCCACCGGCTCGCACGCCACCACACCCAGAAGCTGGCCCTGCAGTCCTAACTGATCGACCAGGTCCCTGCGCTGGGCCGACAACGCGTCCAGCACCGAGAACACGTGAGGCCGCCAGCCCACCACCACCGAATACCGCCACCCGACCGCCCACGCGGCCTCACCTGCCGCCGCGAAAGCCACCTCGTCCGCCTCTTCGATCAACCCCGCAGGTCGGACGTCGAACAGCCACCTCGACCCATCCCGCATGACCGCCAGAAAGTCAGGAACGTGCTTGCGGAACCCACCGATGGTCTCGAACCGCAGCCGAAACGGCTGCGGCAGCACCTCCACCACTCCTACGAAATCCAGCGCAAGCAGCAGCCGCCGCTCCTCCAACGACTCGAACCCATGCAGGCGCCCCGTGGACACCATGAACTCCAGCCCCGGCCGGTGACGCTGCCGCGCCCGCCAGGAGAAACGGCGAACCGGCTCACACCCCGCAACTGGTACCGCCCCCAGATCCCGCGCCGGACCCATCAACTCCCCGCCCGGCGTCCGCCACGCCACCGTCCACCGCCGGGGCCACCCAGACCCAAGCACCAACAACTCACGGAACCGCTCGCCGGCCTCGAAATGGGAGAGCAACACCTTCAACCCGCACCGATCTGACCGCACCACCGAAGCGTCGCTTACCGTCACCAAACAACCACACCACGCGCCGAGTCGTCGGAACGACGAACTTCCAGCCGCTGATCCCGAATCGAGATCAACGGCCAGCCTCAGGCAGGCCAACTATCGCTTCCAAGGGCCAACTATCGCCCCCTGTCTCACGGACTGAGACAGGGAGCGATAGTTGGCCCCTGTCTCAGGACCGTCCCTCCCGTGCGCGGCCGTCGGCTGGAGGCCGCCGTGGGTGGTCCGTCACATAAGCCGCTCAGCCGGAGGAGTTCGCCGGCCTCATCGGCCCGCTCCTCTGGACCAGACCTGGGCGTCCACCCCCTGCCCCCGGGGGCCAGATGAGCGCGCCGCGTACGGCGAGTCCGTGTGAAACACGGCCGTGACGGCAGGTGCGGGCTGTGTCCAGTCAGTGGTGTATCTCAATCATGTTTGATCATGGCCTCTCCCGTCGCTCCGGCCATCATCCGGCGCTCCTCACGAGTGGCGATGAGCCCGGCCGGTGCGAGAATCCCGGATTCCTCGAACGGCGCCTCCGTACTCGGCAGCGGCTCCCTCGTCTTGATGACCTTCGCCCACACCCGGAAAGCGTCCAGAAGCACGATGATGATCAGGATCGCGAACAGTGCGGCGAGGATCCCGTCGATGGTGGAGTTGAGCACGATCTGCCGCATCGCGTCGGGGGTCTTGGCCGGCGCGAGCAGCTGCCCTTGATCCAGTGCGGTCTGGTAACGGTCGCGCTGCGCGAAGAAGCCGAGGGTGGCTTCGTCGGAGAAGATCTTCTGGTAGCTCGCGGTGAGGGTGACCGCGACGTCCCAGGCGAGCGGTACCGCGGTCACCCAGGCCCACTTCAGCCGTCCGCTCTTGATCAGCAGGGTGGTGGCCACGGTGAGGGCCACCGCGGCGAGCAGCTGGTTGGCGATGCCGAAGAGCGGGAAGAGCTGGTTGATGCCGCCGAGCGGGTCGTTGACACCCTGGTAGAGGAAGTATCCCCAGGCGGCCACGACCACGGCGCTGGTCGCCATCAGACCGGGCCACCAGCTCACCCGGCCGATCGGCTTCCACAGGTTGCTCAGTGTGTCCTGGAGCATGAACCGGCCGACCCGGGTCCCGGCGTCGACCGTGGTGAGGATGAACAAGGCCTCGAACATGATCGCGAAGTGGTACCAGAAAGCCTGCAGTCCCGTTCCCCCGAGGAATCCGGAGAAGATCTGGGAGATGCCGACGGCCAGCGTGGGCGCGCCTCCGGTCCGCGCGATCAGCGTCTGTTCCTGTACGGCCTGCGCCGCGGACTGCAGCTGCTCGGGTGTGATGACGAAGCCCATGTTGGCGACCGCCTGCGAGGCGGACTGGACGGTGGTGCCGACGACCCCCGCGGGAGAGTTCATCGCGAAATACAGGCCGGGACTCAGGACCGAGGCCGCGATGATGGCCATGACGGCGACGAACGACTCCATCAGCATGGAGCCGTAGCCGATCATCCGGACCTGCGTCTCCTTCTGGATCATCTTGGGTGTCGTGCCGGAGGCGATCAGCGAGTGGAAGCCCGACAGTGCTCCGCAGGCGATGATGATGAACACGAACGGGAACAGCGATCCGGCGAAGACCGGCCCCTTGCCGTTGAAGGCGAAGTCGGTGAACGCGGTGTTCTTCATCGGGGGCAGCGTGATGGCGACCCCGATCGCGAGCAGCACGATGGTGCCGATCTTCATGAACGTGGAGAGGTAGTCGCGGGGTGCGAGCAGCATCCAAACGGGAAGGACCGCGGCGATGAAGCCATAGGCGATCAACCACAGCGCCAGGGCCGACGGGCTCAGCGTGAAGGTGGACGCCCAGCTCGACCCCTGGACCCAGCCGCCGGCGACGATCGCCAGAATCAGCAGCCCGACGCCGATCAAGGTGGTCTCGACGACCCGGCCCGGCCGGAGCGTGCGCAGGTAGACCCCCATGAACAGGGCGATCGGGATGGTCATCGCGATGGAGAAGACGCCCCAGGGGGAACTGGCCAGGGCGCCCACCACGACCAGGGCCAGCACGGCCAGAAGGATGATCATGATTGCGAAGACGGCGATCAGTGCCGCCGCTCCCCCGATCGGACCGATCTCTTCGCGCGCCATCTGCCCCAGGCTCTTGCCGTTGCGCCGCATGGAGAAGAACAGGATCACCATGTCCTGGACCGCTCCGGCGAAGATCACCCCGGCGATGATCCAGATGGTGCCGGGAAGGTAGCCCATCTGAGCCGCCAGCACCGGTCCCACCAGCGGTCCGGCCCCGGCGATAGCGGCGAAATGGTGACCGAACAGGATCCGCCGGTCCGTCGGGTGATAGTCGATGCCGTTGTTGAGCCGCTCGGCGGGGGTGGCCCTGCGGTCGTCGGCGCCCAGCACCCTGCGCAGGATGAACCGGGCGTAGAAGCGGTAGGCGATGGCGTAGGAGCCGAGCGCGGCGGCAAGCACCCATACCGCGTTGACGTTCTCGCCCCTGGACAGGGCGAGAACGGCCCACCCCGTGGCGCCGACGGCGGCGACCGCCGTCCAGAGAATGACGGAGCGCACATTCACCGGTTACCTCCCATATATGGGACGGCCCAGGCAGCAACGCAGTCCCGCGTCCGGCGGCAGATCGGTTGTGAAGCGCCGCCAGCGCCCCAGCGGGCGACAGTCGATCATGACCGGAAGCTCAGCGAGATGTACCCAGGCGGTGGGGTGGGCATACACCAGATCCGTCCCGAGCCGTCGCGCCCGCCGGGGCAACCGCGACCGGCGCAGCGGCCTGACCGAGAACTCTCCCGCGTCCGCACAGCAGAGACCGGTGACGTGCCAGTCGAAAAAGACCACTTCATCGGCGCGTAGTGCTTCGCGTGCGGCGGTTGTAAGCACGATCTGGGACATCCTGGGCTCCCCAATACCAGGTGACTCAGAAGCTAACGTGGATCCTTACCAGGTGAGAGCGGTTGAAACGCGGGGTGACCACTGTGGCGCCGGGTGGTGCGGATCGCCTCCCCGGGGGAGCTCGCAGCCCTCGTCGGCGCGTTCCTCCGATCGGGTCCGTCCGGCCCGGTGGCAGTACGCCGTGGCGCCGGCGGCACATCAGCGGCCAGGACCTGGTCGGCGGCGGCGGCCCGGTGGCCGCGGTCCCATGGGAGCGACGGTCGTGCAGCCGGGCGGCCGGTGCGCACTCGCCGTAGCGGGGCGTCGGTGAGCCCTGTCCGGAGAGCGTGCCCGGGCCGTACCGGAGAAATGGCATGATCACACGTGGAGCCTTTCCTGCGGTGGCGGAGATCTGCGGGCGGGAAGCGGGGAGCGGACATGTCTGCGGGCTGGGAGTGGGACGACACGCTGTTCCTGGGAGCGGCTCCCTACTACCAGCGTGGGCGGCTCCCGTATGCCCCCGGCCTCGCGGACACGCTCGCCGGGGCTCTGATGCTCGACGGCCGGGGACGTCTCATCGATGTGGGCTGCGGGCCCGGCACCCTCGCTGTGGACTTGGCGCACCTGTTCGGTGAGATCGTCGGCGTGGACCCGGACAGCGGGATGATCGCGGAGGCTGCGCGCCGGGCCGCCGAAGCGGGCGTGACCGGCAAGGCGCGATGGGTCCGGGCCCGCGCCGAGGATCTGCCCGCAGGTCTCGGGACGTTCACCGTCGCGACCTTCGGCCAGTCCTTTCACTGGATGGATCGCGATCTGGTGGCGGCGACCGTCAAGGGCATGCTCCGGCCGGACGGTGCACTGGTGCACATCTCGGACCTGAAGACGGAGACGCGATCCGTCGACGACCTTCCGCATCCGGGGGTTCCCTATGCGGCCGTCAACGATCTGATCGGGCGATACCTGGGGCCGGTCCGGCGGGCCGGCCGCGGGGTGCTGCCGCACGGGACGCCGGGCGGTGAGGCCACCGTCCTCAGCCGGGCGGGCTTCTCGGGACCGAGGCGGTATGTCGTGCCCGGGGGACAGGCGCTGGAACGCACCTGTGGTGACGTCCTCGCATGGGTGTTGTCGCTGTCCTCCTCCACGCCGCACCTTTTCGGCACGCGACGCGGTGACTTCGAGGCGGACCTCGGACGGCTGCTGCGGGAGGTCGCGCCTTCGGGCCGGTTCTCCGAGCGTCAGCCGAGCACCGAAGTCTTCGTCTGGCACAAGACTTCCCCGTGACCGCACGGCTTGCCGGGCCACCCACTCCCTCGGGACGCCCGCCCTCGCCACATCCCGATGACCGGATCGGCCGGATCGCTCCCACGACGGAGACACGCCGGGGACGATCCGGCCGGCGGGCCCGCGAAACGGCCTCATCGCGGGACGAGCGGAGGTACGGCCGGCAGCCGAGCCGGAGCCGGTGAAATCGGGTACGGCTTCGGGCGGGGGCATGGCCGGTCGCTAGCAGGGGGACGACACCGTCACGTTCTGGTCGGACAGGCGCATCACATGGCCCTCCACCACGAACAGCGAGGTCCCCGCGTTGCTGCCGAGACGGAGAACGCACCCCGCCGCAGGGGGCGGCTCGGCTGGGTCGGCGGAGGCGAGCCGTACCCGGGTCACCCTGATCGCGGACATGCCCAGCAGGCCGAAGTCCACCGGCTTGCCGGCACGTGCGTCGGTCGCGAACCGATCGCCCAGGCGGAACGGCAGGACCAGCAGGGACACCACCACGAACCCGACCAGCGCCCCGGCCACCCCACGCAGCAGATGGCGGCCGTGCAGTGGCAACCGGACCTCCATCAGTGACCGGACTTCCGTCCCGACGGAGAGGACGAGGTCGGTCGACCGCACCGCGGTGGCCCGGCTCTGCAGCCATCGGGCCACCAGCAGCACCGTCAGGGCCAGCAGGCCGACCAGGAACGCGCGCGCCACCAGCCAGGTGAACGTTATCCCGACATCCTCCGGCTCCACGCCCAGCGTTCCGTAGAACCGGGCCATCAGCACCCACCCGAACGCGTAGGACAGCCCGGCGACGCCGGTGGTGATCTGCGCGGCCTGCCCGGCCCACTCCGAGATTCCGGCCACCGTCGGTCTGGTCACACGAACCTCACGAGCACGAACACCGCCAAGGCCACCCCGACGGTCAGCCCGACCAGGAACGCCACATGATCCGCCCGTTTGGTGGCGTCCGGGTCTCCCACCGACGCGGGCTCCACGACGGTCCCGGTGGTCTGCGCCAGCGCGCCGTCCAGCGCCCTGCCCCATTCCGGCAGTGACGGGCGATCCTCGGCCGGCCCGTGCGCCCTGGCCACCATCTGCGTGAGCGCGGCGGGAAACCGGTCAGCCGGCAGCGTGTCGCCCGGATGCCAGTACGGCGAGACCAGCGTCCGCGCGGCCAGCAGGCCGAGTACGTATGACGTCGAGGCTCCGTCGGGCCGGTCCACATCGTTGGTCAACACCCGCGGATCGGTCCAGTCGACGGTGGTGTACAGCGGCTGCTTGCTCGACTCGGCGAGCGATCGCAACGAATCGCAGTCCAGAACGAACACCGAGGGCGGGTCGAGCCTCCACAGAACGTTGTGCGCGGCCAGGTCCTCGTGGACCAGACCGCGCTCGTCCAGCCACGACAGCACGTCCACCAGACCCCGCAGCAGCTCGACCTTCTGCCGGTCCGTGGCCCGCTCGACACCCAGCTTCTCGGCCCGCTTCTCGTACAGCAGGAAGTTGAAGTCCCGCACCCGCGTCCGGCTCGCGGACAGCGTGACATGGAATTCCTGCCCCGCCCGCACCACCAGCACTCCGACGACGTGGTCGCCGTCGCAGACCGCGGCGACCGGCCAGGCGAGGTGCGTCCGCGCGTAGGCGGCCGCTTTCGGGGCCATCCCGGAATACTTGCTCACCAACCGATCCAGCTCGGCCGCGACGTGTGGCTCGCTGTACCTCTTGTACAGCAGCGACTTGCGCTGCCCGAGCACCGTGTACACGGTCGACGCGCCGCCGACGGCCTGCGGCTCGCCGAACCCGACCTCGGCTTCCGGGATCCGGGGCGGTACGGGTGGCCACGCCTCGGCGATCACTCGCCCACCGGCCGGATGATGCGCCGGGACGTCGCCAGCGGCGCGAGGTGCTCCATGAGCGCGACCTTGATCTGACTCACCATCGGCTGGTCCGGCGCGTCGCCGAGCATCCGCGTGGACGAGACCCGCATCGCGGAGCCCATCTCCTCGGCCTGCGGCGCCCCGACACCGATCGTGATCAGGACGATGCGCGGGTGGGCGTGCCGGTAGAACCTGTCGAACGCCCGCTGCCATCCGGGGTCGGCGGGCACGCCGTCGGTCACCAGCAGCGCCAGCGGCCGGTCGTAGACGAGGCCCGCCGCCAGGTGCGCGGACGCGTCCACATCGGTCAGGCTGGTCAGCAGGTCGAACATGGGCGCGAACCGTGTCTCCCGGCCCGGGACGAGCTTCGGGAGCTCGACGATCCCGGTCAGGTCCGAAAGTGGCAGCACGCACCGGGCGCTGTCGGAGAAGGCCACCACGCACACCCGCACGCGGTCGCCCAGGATCGGCGAGAACAGCAGCTCGTCGGCGAAGGCGGCGAGCACGTGCTCGATCTCCACCAGTCTCCCCGCCATCGACCGCGAGGTGTTGACCACCAGGTAGATCGGCACCACTCTGCGCATCGGCCTCTCCCTCCAGCTAACTGCAGAATCTCTCCGCCCGCTGTCACCGTTACAGCCCGGGCGCGGACGCTGCCGGAGGAGACCCGTTCACATCGGCGGAAGACAGGGCGCGGGTCACCACTTCCGAGGAGCTCGCCGCCCTCGTCTGATTCGGACGAGGGGAGGGCCGGGCCCGGATCCGGCCCGGATCCTCCGGATCGGATCCGGGCCTGGCCCGCTCCGGCCCGCCGGTGATATACACCCGTGGGGACTCAGGGGGGAACGGTATGCGCAGTCGATGGCTCCTCGCGTTGATCGCCACGGCGGTCGCGATCGTCGCCTTCGGCGTGTACGGCCTGGCGACCGCCCCGGGCGCCGTGGTGACCTCGCCGTCACCGCGGCCGGGCCTTCCCGACGGGGCGACCCGGAAACCGCCGCTCACCCTGACCTTCGAGCCCACTTCCGAGCCGACCCCGCCGGCCGGTCCGGAGCTCACCGTCGCCAGGTATTTCGCCGCCTGGCAGGCCGATGACATCCCCTCCATGAACGGCCTCGTCGCCGATCCGCCGGCCGATTTCGCCGACCGGCACCGGCGGTTCGACACCGAGCTGCGGGTCTCGTCGCTGTCCCTCAACCCCGGAGAGCTGCGCCGCCAGGGCGAGGAGGCGGCCGAGGTCCCCTTCCAGGGGGTGCGGGAGGTGACGGGGCTGGGACGGTGGACGTTCTCCTCCGTCCTGCGACTGGGGCTGCGGGCCGGCACCTGGAAGGTGCTCTGGGCACCCGAGACGCTGCACCCCTCGCTCAAGGACGGCGGGAGCCTGCGGCTCAGGGAGACCCAGGTCCGCAGGCCGACCACGCTCACCCGCGAGGGCCTGCCCTTCCCCCGCGACAGCAGGGCGGGCGACTACCTCACCGGGCTGGGCGGGACGGCGGTGCTCCTGTCGCTGGAGGAAGCGTCTTCGGGCCGGGTGCTGCTGACCTCCCCGCCCCCGCCGGCCGCGGGAACGGGGACGCGCACCACGATCTCCCGGTCCGTGCAGGCCGCCGCGGCCCGGGCACTGGACGGTCTCGGGCAGCCCGCCGCGATCGTGGCCGTCGACGTCGAGACCCGCCAGGTGCGCGCGGTGGCCGACACGCTGGGCGCCAAGCAGGCGTTCAACGGCCTCTACCCTCCCGGCTCGACGTTCAAGGTGGTGACCGCTGCCGCGCTGCTCCGCACCGGCCTGACCCCGGAGTCGCCGGTCGCGTGCCCGGCGACCTACACCATCCCGAACGCCAGGAGCTTCACCGACGCCGACGGCGCCGATCACGGCACCGTGACCCTCGCCACGGCTTTTGCGCTCTCCTGCAACACCACCTTCGTTCAGCACGCTTATGAGCGGCTGCGCGACGACCGGCTGCGCGCCGAGGCCGCCGACCGTTTCGGATTCCGGGAGAAGCCCGGCCTGAGTTCCTGCCGGATCCGGCCCTCCGCGGACCTGAACGAGCTGGGATCCGACGCCATCGGCCAGAACTCGGCGCAGGCCAGCCCGCTCTGCATGGCCGAGGTCGCCGCGGCGGTCGCGAGCGGCGTCTGGAAACCCGCGATCATGACCGCCGAGCCCCCCGCCGACTCGCCGCCCCCGGTGCCGCTGGACGACGGCGTGGCCGCCGGCCTGCGCACGATGATGAGCGCCGTGGTCACCCAGGGGACGGCCGCCCAGGCCGGTCTCCCCCCGGACACCGCCGGCAAGACCGGCACCGCCGAGGTCGGCGGTGCGAAGTCCCATGCCTGGTTCATCGGCTACCGGGGCCCGCTGGCCTTCGCGGTCTTCGTCCAGAACGGCGGCGCCGGCGGCGCGGTGGCGGCGCCGATCGCCGCGAGGTTCCTGAAGGCGCTGTAGAGCGGCGGACCGGACGGGGGGAGCCGCAGAGGCACACGGCGCCGAGGCGGAGGAACGTTCCGGCGTCCGCCCCTCGGTGCATGAGGCGCATGAGGCGCATGAGGCGGGTGAGGGGAAGTGAGGCGCATGAGGCGGTGAGGTGCCCCGGGAGGTGCCGTCAGCTCTCCAGGCTCAGGGCGAGCCGGAGGGCCAGGCCGGTGTTCCTGCGGTAGCCGAGCCGGTGCACGGCCAGTTCCAGCGCCTCGCGCTGGCCGACGAGGACCACCCACGACTTCGCCCTGGTGACCAGGGTGTACAGCAGCCTGCGGCGCAGCATCACGCCCCCGGCCTCGGCGACGATCGGCGCCACCACGAACGGGTATTCGCTGCCCTGGGAGCGGTGCACGCTGATCGCGTAGGAATGGGTCAGCTCGTCCAGCTCGTCGAAGGTGTAGGTCACGTTCTCGCCGTCGTCGGTGCGGATCTCCACCAGCCGGTCCTGCGGGTTCACCGCCGTGACCGTGGCGGTCTCCCCGTTGAACACGCCCTTGTCGTAGTTGTTGCGGATCGGCATGACGCGGTCGCCCACCCTGAAGACCGACGGGCCCGACCAGTGCTCGGCCGTGCCCTCGCGCGCCGGGTTCAGCCGCTCCTGCAGCCTGCGGCCGAGCTCCGCCGTGCCCGTCGCGCCCTTGCGCATCGGGCACAGCACCTGGACCTGGTCCCGGCCGATGTCCTGCTTGCGGGGGATCGCCTCCGTCGCCAGGTGGACCACCCGGTCGGCCACCTGGTCCGGATCGTCGAGCTCCTCGAACCAGAAGCCGCCCCTGCCGGGCAGCGCGGGCAGCTCGCCAGCCCGGATCCGGTGGGCGGCCTGGACGATCCCGCTGTCCTGCGCCTGCCGGAAGACGCGGGCCAGCCGGATGCGCGGGACCTCCTCCACCCGCAGCAGGTCGGCCAGCACGCTGCCGGGCCCGATGCTGGGGAGCTGGTCGCTGTCACCGACCAGCAGCAGGTGGCTGCCCGCCGGGATCGCGGCCGTCAGCCGGGTGGCCAGCTGCAGGTCCAGCATCGACGCCTCGTCGACCACGATCAGGTCCGCCTCCGCGGGGGACTGCTGGAACAGCGTGCCCTCCTCCCGCTCCGGCTGCCGGGCGAGCAGCCGGTGCACGGTCATCGCGGGCAGGCGGGTGAGCTCCGACAGGCGCTTGGCCGCCTTGCCCGTCGGCGCGGTCAGGGTCACCGTGCCGCCCATCGCCCGCACGGTCGCCGCGATCACCCTCACCGTGTAGCTCTTGCCGCAGCCGGGACCGCCGGTCAGGACGGACACGGTGCTGGTCAGCGCCAGGTTCACGGCCGCCCGCTGGTCCTCGTCCAGCCCCTTGTGCTCCTCGAACGCGCGCAGCGGCAGTGTCGAGCGGGCCCGCAGGAGCCTGGCCAGGTGCGCCGCCAGTGCCACTTCGCGGCCGTGCTGCTCCTTGGCGTACACCACCTGCCCGGGGCCGTCCGGCGCCGTCTCGACGACCACCCGGCGCTCGGCGAGCAGCGCGTCGACCGCCCGGCGGATCAGCTCTTCCTCCTGCTCGACCAGGCTCGCCGCCGCCGCGAGGAGGGCGGGCAGCGGCAGGAAGCAGTGCCCGTCGCGGGCCGCCGCCGTCTCCAGCCTGTCCAGGACCGCCGCCTGGATCCGCTGCGGGCTGTGCTCCGGCACCCCCGAGCGCAGCGCGATCCGGTCGGCGGTGTGGAAGGCGATCCCCCTGACCTGGCCGATCAGCCGGTACGGGTCGCGGGTGAGGACGTCGCGCGAGCCGTCGCCGTACACCTGGTAGATCTTGGTCGCGAGCAGTGGGCTGATCCCGAAGCCCTGCAGGACGACCATCAGCGCGGCGACCTCCTTCTGCTCCGCCCACGCATGGACGATCTGTGCCTGCCGCGCGGCGCCGATGTTGACGACTTCCGTGAGGCGCTCCGGCTCGGTGTCGATGACCGTGAGCGTCTGCTCGCCGAAGTGGCTGACGATGGCGTGGGCGAGCCGCGGCCCGATCCCGCGGATCAGGCCCGAGCCGAGGTACAGCGTGATGGCGCGCACCGTGGAGGGGACCACCCGCTCGCACCGCCGGACCACCAGACGGCTGCCGTGGCGCGGGTGCTCCTCCCACTCCCCGGCCAGCCGCAGCGTCTCCCCGGGCTGCACCCCGGCCAGCGCGCGACCCGAGGCGACGAACCCGGCCAGGCCGTCCGAGCTCATCCGCGCGACGGTGTATTCGTCTTCGCGGACGTACACCAGCTGCTCGACGGAGGCGTCCACATCCGTCAGGTACGGCTTCGCGAGCACGGTCACCGTACGCTCCCCGGGATCATGTGCAGCATCTCACCGCAGGACACTAGCGGGCGGCTGTGACAGTTCGGGTGCCCGGCTCGCGCCCGCGCCCTCCCCGGTCAGGGGCGCAGCGCGGCGAGCTGCTGCTCGAACGGGACGACGGCGTCGATCCGCTCGGCGGCGACCGGCCTGCGCAGCACCAGCTCGGCCAGCTCCTCCGCCGCGCGGGAGATGCGGGCGGCGAGGCCGTCGGTGCGTCCGTCCCCGCCCGTGCCCCAGTCCTCGGACGCGGCGTAGACGGCGGTGGGCACGACGATCGCGCGCAGGTAGGCGAACAGCGGGCGCAGGGCGTGCTCGAGGGCGAGCGAGTGCCGGGCCGTGCCGCCGGTCGCCGCGATGAGCACGGGCTTTCCGGCGAGCGCGGTGTTGTCGATCACATCGACGAACGACTTGAACAGGCCGCTGTAGGAGGCGGTGAAGATCGGCGTCACGGCGATGACGCCGTCCGCCTCCGTCACCGCCTCGATCGCCTCACGTAGTGCGGCGCCGGGGAAGCCGGTCACCATGGTGTTGGCGATGTCGGTGGCCAGGTCGCGCAGTTCGACCACGCGCACCTCGGTCGCGCGCTCCTCCGCCAGGTGCCGCCTGGCCGCCTCGGCCAGGCGGTCGGCGAGCAGCCGGGTCGACGAGGGCTGGCTGAGGCCCGCCGAGACGGCCACGAGCTTCAGGGGCTTCATGTTTCCTCTTTCACGGGTGAGCGGGCGCTTCGGGGGAGCGCCTCACGGGGTGACGGGGCGCTTCGGGGAAGCGCCCCGGGGGGTGCGGGCGCGGAGCGGTCAGGCCGGGGAGCCGGCGGGGACGGAGGACCCCTCGCTCGCCTCGGCGGAGCGGCGGGCGACCAGGGCTCCGTGGGTGGGCCCGTCCGGCACCTCGCTCGGCCGTCCGGCGGCGAACTCCCTGCGGAGCACGGGCACGACCTCCTCACCGAGGATGTCGAGCTGCTCCAGCACGGTCTTCAGCGGCAGCCCGGCGTGGTCCATAAGGAACAGCTGGCGCTGGTAGTCGCCGAAGGAGTCCCGGAAGGTCAGGGTCTTGTCGATGACCTCCTGCGGGCTGCCCACGGTGAGCGGCGTCTGGTCGGTGAACTCCTCCAGCGACGGGCCGTGGCCGTACACGGGCGCGTTGTCGAAGTAGGGGCGGAACTCCCGCACGGCGTCCTGCGAGTTCTTCCGCATGAACACCTGGCCGCCGAGCCCGACGACGGCCTGTTCCGGAGTGCCGTGCCCGTAGTGGGCGAAGCGCTGCCGGTACAGCTCGATCAGGCGGATGAAGTGCTCCTTGGGCCAGAAGATGTTGTTGGCGAAGAAGCCGTCGCCGTAGTAGGCGGCCTGCTCGGCGATCTCCGGGCTGCGGATCGAGCCGTGCCAGACGAACGGCGGCACGCCGTCGAGCGGCCGCGGCGTCGAGGTGAAGGACTGCAGGGGAGTGCGGAAGCGGCCCTCCCAGTCCACCACGTCCTTGCGCCACAGCTCGTGCAGCAGCGCGTAGTTCTCGATGGCCAGCGGGATGCCCTGCCGGATGTCCTTCCCGAACCAGGGGTAGACCGGCCCGGTGTTGCCGCGGCCCAGCATCAGGTCGACGCGCCCGTCGGCCAGGTGCTGCAGCATCGCGAAGTCCTCGGCGATCTTGACCGGGTCGTTGGTGGTGATCAGGGTCGTGGAGGTGGAGAGGATGAGCCGCTCGGTCCGTGCGGCGATGTAGCCGAGCATGGTCGTCGGTGACGATGGCACGAAGGGCGGGTTGTGGTGCTCGCCGGTGGCGAAGACGTCGAGGCCGACCTCTTCCGCCTTGAGCGCGATGGCTACCATCGCCTTGATCCGCTCGTGCTCACTCGGTGTCCTGCCCGTGGTGGGGTCTGTGGTGACGTCGCCCACGGTGAAGATCCCGAACTGCATCGTGCTCACCTTCCTCAATACCATTGAACTTTCAACTACCCCTAACATCGTGGTGAGCGGATTATTCCCGGCGGCCCGGTGACCCAGTGATCCGGCGGTCCGGCGGCCCGGTGGTCCGGCGGTGTCGCGGGCGGCGTCCCCGGGGGTCGCGGACGCGCGCACGGGCCGCCGCCGGCGGCGGCCCGTGCGCGCGGGTACGGTCTGTCAGCAGTTGGGGATGTCGTTGCCGCTGTTGTCCTTGGCCACGTCGTTGCCCCACCGCGCGAGATAGTACGCCGACACCCACTGGTTCTGCCACGGGCTGCCCGAGTCGAGGTCGGTCTTCAGCCACCAGTGGTTGTAGTCGCCGCCGACCTGGACGTTCGGGCCCCAGGTGCGGCAGTAGACGTAGTTGGTCCCCTGGTTCAGGGTCCCCGTACGCGTCCCTCCCGGAGAGGAGTGGCCCGGCGCCGCGGCATGGGTGTCGACCCAGTACTTGCCGGGGGCGGGGTTGCTCCCGCCGGTGACGTACTGCATGTACCTGTTCCAGTCCCAGTACGGGCCCGGGTCGGTGTGCGTGGCGCCCGGCACCTGGTTGTGCCCGATGATGTGGGCGCGGTCCTTGGGGATGCCGTAGCGGTCGGCGATGTGGCGGGTCAGCGCGGCCGAGGAGCGGTACATCGCGTCGGTGAACCAGGAGGCGTCGCTGACGTAGCCCTCGTGCTCGATGCCGACGGAGCGGGTGTTGTAGCTCCAGTTGCCGGCGTGCCAGGCGACGTCCTTGTCACGGACCATCTGGGTGACGGCGCCGTCGGAGGAGCGCACGACGTAGTGGGCCGACACGCTCGCGCTGGGGTTCTGGAACCAGGAGATGGTGCCGGCGTAGGAGCCCTGGGTGACGTGGATGACGATGCGGTCGATGGCGTAGGCGGAGGGGCGGCTGGAGGCGGTGTAGTTGGCGGAGCTGGCGGCCACCCAGCCGGCGTTGGGGTAGTCGGGGGCGGCGAGCTGGGCGTTGAGGTCGCGGGTGCGGGCGTAGGCGCCGCGCTCGGCCTCGACCTCACGGGGGGCGACGGTGACGATCTCGCCGTCGCGCGCGGGGGCCCGCAGGCCCCTGCCGAGCAGGTCGTAGACGGTGTCGGCGTACAGCCGGGCCACCTCGGGGGTGGAGGCGTTGGCGTAGGCGGCCACCGCCGGATACCAGCGGCCGGCGTCCTTCCTGGCGGTGGCGTCGAGTCCGAGGTCGTCGGCGTGGGAGCGCAGGAGGGCGGCGCCGCCGGCGATGTTGGCCGCGTCGTCCTTCTGCAGGGTCGCGACCGGCCGCCCGGTGAGCTCGGCGGCTTTCTTCAGCGTGTGGGTGGTGGGGTTGGCGACCAGGTGCATGATCCCGTACCCGCCGCTCGCGCTCGGCGCGCCGTTGTGCCCGTCAAGGTGGGTCTCGGCGTAGGCGAGGGCGACGAGCAGGTCGCGGGGGACGTCGTGGGCGGTGGCCGCGCGGGCGAAGGCGCGGGCCAGGGGGCCGGCCGGAGCGGCGCTCGCACCCTGGGCGAGCACCCCCAGAAGGATGGTCGCGGCCGCGGTCAGGACCATGGCTAATCGGTATGGCGTGCGCGCCCGGGTGTTCCGCACGGGGCCTCCTCGGGGTCCAGGTGTCCCTGTCTCACCGGATATCGGTTATGGCCGCACAGTAAGGTGAAGTCATGATGAATGTAAATAATTGACATTACTTTATGTGTGAATGATAATTTCCTTCCTTGATCGAGTGGGCCGCGTACGGCCGTTTCCGCGTTGTTTCGGCTGGTCGGCTCCTTGGCGGGAGCGCCTGTGCGATCAGCTCGGCGGGGTGGACGGCGGCGCGGCCCCCGCGCGTGATCGGGTGCGGCGTCGGAGCCGGCCGTCGCGCGCCGGTGGCGGCGCGTCCGGCCGGCGGACCGCCCGGGGCGGTGACCACGTCAGGGGAGCCTGGGGCCCGTCCGCCGGAGGTGGGACGGCGGCCGGAGCGGATGCGAACATAAATGCAAATAATGATGTGACCAATTCGGTCAAGATTTTTTTCTGCCCGGATAAATGCCCCTCCCACCTCGTAAGCAATTGAAATTCCAGTCATTGGCAAGAGGTCTCCGGCAATCTCGGATCCTGCGAGGAAGAGCCGCGACGACAGGGAGTGGGTCCACGTGAGGACGCGTTCGGGAGACCCCGCCATCCTGTGCGACATCGTGACCGCCGAGCTCGGGCGCGCGGGCGCGCAGGAGTGGTCGACCGCCGACGACGGACTCTGGTGCAAGGTCGCGCCGGACACGTACGCGATCCCCGACCAGGGGTGGAAGCTGCACGTCTCCGCGACGATGCTCTCCGCCCCCGTGGTGCTCTCCCGCGTCTCGCGGGTGCTGGCCGGAGCCGGGTGCGCCTTCAAGTTCCCCGCCCGGCTGGACGACTACTGGAGATTCCTCGAACCGCACTGCAGCCGCGCGCAGGCCGGGAAGTTCATCACCGCCTACCCGCGCGACGACGCGGAGCCGGTCCGCCTGGCCGCCCTGCTGGACGAGGCCACCCGGGGCCTTCCCGGACCCGTGATCCTCTCCGACCGCCCCTACCGGGCAGGCGGGATCGTGCATTACCGCTACGGCGCCTTCCGCGGGCACAGGACGCTCGGCAACGACGGGTTCTACGAGATCCGGCTGCGCTCGCCGGAGGGCCGCCTCGTCCTCGACGCGCGGGAGCCGCGGTTCTCCCCGCCGCCGTTCGCGATCTGCCCGTTCGAGGCTCCGGCGGCGGGCCGGCGCCCCGGAGCGGCCGCGGTCATGCTGAACGGCCGGTTCGTCGTCCGCGAAGCCGTACGGCACGCGAACCGGGGCGGGGTGTATCTCGCCGAGGACACCAGGACGGGGCGCGAGGTGGTCGTCAAGGAGGGCCGTCCGCACGCGTGCGCCGATCTGAGCGGCAGGGACGCGCGGGACCGGGTGGCGGCGGAGCGCTCCCGCCTTGAGGATCTCGCGGAGACCGGGGCGGTGCCCGCCGTGGTGGACTTCTTCGAGCAGGGCGGGCACGTCTTCCTCGTCGAGGAGCACGTGCCGGGGATCACGCTGCAACGCTGGTCGGACGGGAACGCCGGTCCGCTGGGCGAGAACGGCTTCGGCAACGGGGCGGCGGAGGTCCTGCCCGTCCTCGGCCGGCTGGTCGGGCTGCTGAAGGCGGTGCACGGCCGGGGTCACGTGTTCGGAGACCTGTCGCCGAACAACGTGATGCTGCTCCCCGGCGGCGAGCTCCGGCTCATCGACCTGGAGCACGCGGCCGTGCCGGGCGCCACCGTCATGGTGGGCGGGACCCCGGGCTACCTGGCGCCGGAGCTGGTGGAGCACGTCGGGGAGCCCCGGCCCGCACCGGACGGCGGCGCCGACCTCTACAGCCTCGGCGCGATGACCTACTTCCTCGCGGTCGGCGCCCACCTGGATCCGCCGGGCCCCCACCTGGATCCGCCGGGCTCCGAGCTGGATCCGCCGGGCCCCTACCTGGACCCGTCGGGCTCCGAGCTGGACCCGCCGGGCCTCGATCGGGTCGCGACCGGTCTCGATCGGGTCGCGGCGGTGGCCGCGGCCAACCCCACGCTGGCCCTGCTGCGGCCACTGGCGGAGGGCCTGCTGGCGGCGGAGCCGGAGCGCCGCTGGCCGCTGGAGCGGTGCGAGCGCTTCCTCGCCGGACTCACCCGCCGCCGGAGCGCCGCCGGGCTCGCCCCCGGTCAGGCCGTCTCCGGGCTCGCCTCCGGGCAGGGCGCCGCGGAACCCACCCGGCGGAGTGCTGCCGGGCCCACGCCCGAGCCGGGCGCCGGCGGGTCCGGGGCCGGGCGGTCCGGCGGCGGCCCGGCCCGGCCGCTCCACCGGATCGATCGGCTGATCGACGACGGGATCGCGTACCTGGTGGAAGGCGGCGGCCCCGGGCGACGGCAGCCTGGCGGCGTGGTCCGACGTTCCCGGCGGGCCCGAGGCGGATCCGTGCTCGGTGCACGCCGGCGCGGCGGGCGTCCTCGGGGTCCTGACGCTGGCCATGCCCGCCCCGGAGGCGGCCGCCGCGGTCGCCGCGCTCTCCCGCCGGCTGCGGCTGCGGCTGGCGGAGGAGGACGCCTGGCGGCCCGGCCTCCACTTCGGCCGCTCCGGAGCGGTGTGGGCGCTGTACGACGCGGCGGCGGCCCTGGACGACGCCGGGCTGGCCCGGTACGCGGTGCGGGCGGCGAGCCTGCTGCCGACGGATCACCCCAGCCCGGACGTGACACACGGGCTGGCCGGATGCGGCATGGCGGTCCTGCGCGTCGCGCTGCGGTCGGGCGATCCGGCGCTGCGGCAACGCGCCGCCACGACGTTCCAGAACCTGCACGACGCGCGGTCGTACCTGGACGGCCACCCGCAGTGGCCGACACCGCGGACGTTCGACTCCGGCCTCGCCGGAGCCAACCACTTCGGCTTCGCGCACGGCATCGCCGGGATCGGGACCGCGCTGCTCCACGCGGGCCGGGCCCTCGACCGGCCGGACTGGACGGCGACCGTGCACGAGGTCGCCCGCGCCCTCTACGAGCACGCGGACGTCGACGGGGACACCGCCTGGTGGCCGACCCTCCGCGGCGACCCGGGGACGGTGCGTCCCCGCAGGCCGTACTGGTGCAGCGGATCCTCCGGGATCGGCTCCTTCCTGGTGAGGTACTGGCACGCCACCGGCGACCCGAAGGCGCTGGACCTCGCGCGCGGGGCGGCGGCGGCCGTGCACCGCACCCGGTGGCAGTCGGGGCCGGTGCCGTGCCACGGGCTCCCAGGCGACGGGGAGTTCCTGCTCGACATGGCCGACCTCACCGGTGACGACCGCTACCACCGGTGGGCCCGGGACCTGGCCGCCTGCCTGGAGATCAGGGCGGTCGGCCGTTCCGGCCGGCTGCTCGTGCCCGACGCCCAGGCGGGCTTCTCACCCACCTTCCTCGGAGGTACGGCGGGCGTCGTCGCCTTCCTCCTCCGGCTGCGTCACGGGCATCCCCGACTGTGGATGCCCGACGACGCCCCCAGGCTCGCCGTCCGCGACGGGACGGCGATGAAAGAAGAGCGGGCCGTATCAGAGGCGGCCCCGCCGACCACAGGAGGTAAAGACCATGTCCTTCGACGTTGAGGACCTGCAGGCGCTCCAGGAGCTGGAGCCGGGCACCAACGAGGCGCTCCGGCTGACCCACTGCTTCAAGCACGCCGGTTGCACCGACGGCTGACGTGACAGGCGACTGATGTGAAGGCCCCGCCCTCCCGCTCCCGGGAGGGCGGGGCTCTGCCCGATCACCGACATTCGATCACCCGACGCTCGATCATCAGACAAGGACAGGTACGGCCGTGCGCGATCGTCCCGCCTCCGTCCCGGAGACCCCTCCCGCCCCAGGGACCTGGCGCAGGGTCGTGCGGCTGTTCATGCCGTACCGGGGCGCCGTCTGCGTTCTCGTCGTGCTCATCGCCGTCTACTCCGCCCTGAACGCCGCCGTCCCGCTGCTGACGCGGGTGGTCTTCGACCGGGCGCTCTTCGGGCCTGGCGGCCCCGACCTGCCGCTGCTCGCCCTGATCGCCGGGCTGGCCGCGGCGATCGCCTGCGCGGTGGGCGCCGTGGACCTGGGGCAGACGTGGCTGTCGGCCCGCGTCGCGCAGCGGGTGGTCCACGGGCTGCGCGCGGAGATGTTCGGCCGCCTGCAGCGCATGCCGCTCGCCTTCTTCGCCGCGGAGCGGGGCGGCGAGATCCAGTCGCGGCTGGCCGGCGACACCACGCAGATCGAGTACGCGGTCAAGGACACCCTGCCCGGCGCGCTCTCCGGCCTCATCGGATTCGTGGTCGCGGCCGGCGCGATGGTGACCCTGTCGCCGGTGCTCGCGGGCGTCGCCCTGATCCTCGCGCCGCTCGTCCTGCTGGTGGCCTCCCGGTCGGGGCGGGCGCTCTCGACCCTGTCGGCCGACGGCCAGCGCACCCGGGCGGAGCTCTCCTCCATCATCGCCGAACGCCTGTCGCTGGGGGGCGTCACCATGGCCCGGGTGCACGGCAGGCGTCAGGAGGAGGCCGCCGGGTTCACCGCGGAGAGCGAGCGGCTGGCACGGCTGGGGGTCCGTTCCGGCGTGGTGGCCCAGCTGGTGCTGAGCGTGGGCCACGTCTTCTTCGTGCTGACCCCCTACCTGGTGTTCGTGGCGGCGGGGCTGACCGGCGGGATCACTCCGGGCACCCTCGTCGCCTTCACCGTGCTGCAGGCGAGGCTCTACCAGCCCCTGTGGCAGATCCTGCACATCTCCACCGAGTTCCGCTCCGCCCAGGGGGCGTTCGAGAGGGTCTTCGGCTACCTCGACCTCCAGCCGGAGCCGGAGCCGCGGCAGAGCCCCGCCCCGGGACCCGGCGCGCTCGCCGCCCGCGGGGCCGGCTTCCGCTACCCGGGGACGGGTGAGGAGGACCGCCCGGCGCTGTACGGCGTGAGCCTCGACATCCCGGCCGCCTCCACCACGCTGGTCGTGGGCCCGAGCGGCTCGGGCAAGACGACGCTCGGCCACCTGCTCGCCGGGCTGCACCCGCCCACCGAGGGAGCGGTCGTGATCGACGGGACGGAGTTCGGGGCGCCGCTGCCCGGACGGATCTGCATCGCCACGCAGGACCCCTTCCTCTTCCAGGGATCGGTCGCCGACAACCTCAGATACGCCGCGCCCGGCGCCACGATGGACGATCTCGTGCGGGCCTGCCGGATCACCCGGATCCACGAGCGGATCGCGGCGCTCCCGGACGGCTACGACTCGCCGGCGGGTGAGCGGGGGGCGCTGTTCTCCGGCGGCGAGCGGCAGCGCATCGCCCTGGCCCGCGCGCTCCTGGCCGACGCGTCCGTGCTCGTGCTCGACGAGGCGACCTCCGCGCTCGACCCGCTGACCGAGCTGAAGGTCGTCGAGGCGATCCTGGCGGAACGGGCCGGACGGACGACCGTGATGATCACCCACAGGTTCGGCGTGCTCGACTCCTTCGACACCGTCGTGGCGCTGGAGGAGGGGCGGGTGGTGGAGCACGGCTCGCGCCTCGACCTGCTCGGCGACCGGCACGGGCTGTACGCCCGGATGGTCCGCGCGCAGACCGGCGCGGCGTAGCCCGGGTCCGCGCTCATGGAGGCGTGGCGGGCCCCCCGGGAACGGTGAGGGCCGGCGTGCGGCTCACGGGCCACCCCTCGGCGGAGGCGAGTGCCGCGTACCGGGCGGCGTCGCGCACCGCGGCGCCGCCCGGATCGTTGTTGAAGTACACGTGGACGTCGCAGCGTCCGTCCCAGGCCTCGCCCAGCCGGCGTAGCCAGGAACGGAGCGCGCCGTCGCCGTACGCGGGCCAGGGAGTGGCGCGGCCCTCGTGGAAGCGGAGGTAACCCCAGTCGGCGGTCCGCCACAGGGGCGTCTGCGGGCGGCCGAGCCGGTCGGCCCAGCACAGGGCCGCGCCGTGCGCCGACAGCACCTCGCGCACGGGATCACTCCACCAGGAGGCGTGCCGCGGCTCGACGGCGACACGCACGTCGGCGGGGAAACAGCGCAGGCACGCGCCGAGCCGTCCGGGGTCGGCCGTCAGCGTCGGCGGGAGCTGCAGGAGGATCGGCCCGAGCTTGCTCCCCAGCCCGCCGGCCGCCGCCAGCAGGCGCTCGACGGGCTCCTCGGGGTCCTTCAGCCGTTTGACGTGGGTGAGGAAGCGGCTCGCCTTGACCGCCATGACGAAGGTGTCCGGGGTGCGGTCCCTCCAGTCCTCGAACGTCCGGCGGGCCGGCAGCCGGTAGAAGGTGTTGTTGTTCTCGACCGTCTCGAAGCTCTCGCCGTACCGCTCCAGCCACAGCCGCCGGGCCAGGGCAGGGGGGTACAGCACCCCGCGCCAGTCGGCGTACTGCCAGCCGGACGTCCCCACCCGCATCATGACGGTCCCGCCCCGTCGAACCCCGCCTTCTCCATGGGGCGGGATCTGCCCGCCGCCGCGGCCTTCGACACCACCCGCGGCCACGCGGCGGGGGTGGTGCCTCCTTCCGCGAGGAGGCGGTCGATCGGAGATGCCGGGCGCGGACCTCTGGCTTCAGCCATGGGGGTAACTGATCGTTTCAGAATGAAGTTCTGAGGCGCCGGAGGCAGATAATGCTGCAGGCCAGTTCGAGCAGGCCCTGATGGAGGTCGGCCCGGCGCTCGTAGCGGATGCGTAGTCGTTTGAACTGGAGGAGCCAGGCGAACGCGCGTTCAACCACCCAGCGCACCTTGCCAAGCCCGGATCCATGGGCGGTTCCGCGTCGGGCGATCACGGGCTTGATGCCGCGCTTCCACAGCAGGCGGCGGTATTTGTCGAAGTCGTAGCCCCGGTCGGCGTACAGGCGCCGGGGCTTACGACGGGGGCGCCCCCGCAGGCCCCGGATCGGTGGGACGGCGTCCAGCAGCGGCAGCAGCTGGGTGACGTCGTGGCGATTGCCGCCGGTGAGAGTGACGGCCGGCGGGGTTCCGTGCCGATCGACGATCACATGGTGCTTGGAACCGGGCCGGGCCCGGTCGACGGGCGAAGGGCCGACATGATCCCCCCTTTGAGGGCCCGGACATGTGAGCCGTCGACAGCGCAGTCATCCAGGTCCAGAAGGTCGGTCTGCCGTAGCTCGGCCAGCATAGCGGCGTGCAGGCGGGGTCAGACGCCAGCCTCGGTCCAGTCCCGCAGCCGGCGCCAGGCCGTGACTCCGGAGCAGCCCACGGTCTCCGCGGGCACATCGCGCCAGGCAACACCGGTCCGCAGCACGTACATCACGCCAGTGAGCGCCGCCCGGTCCGGAATACGCAGACGTCCCGGGTGGCGACGACGGCGCTCGGGAACGGGTGGCAGCAGCGGAGCCACGCGCTCCCACAGGTCGTCCGGAACAAGATCAGCACTCACCCACACAGCCTCCCGATCAACATTGCCAGGTACAAGAGCGCGGGCTCAACTCGCTCTGAAACGATCAGTCAGTCGGCGAAGGTGCCGACCAGCCGCTGCGGGGTGACCCTGACGACCACCCGCACCACCTCCGGCGGCAGTTCCAGGTACTCCTCACCCGCGCCCGGCCCCTCGTACTGCTCGGCCAGTGCGACGGCCAGCTTCCGGCCCAGATCTTCGGCCACCGTCGCGGTACCGCGTACCTCCAGGTATCGCAGCGGGTTGGCCCGGTCGTAGACCGTCAGGCTGACCCGCGCGTCGCGCTCCATGTTGGTGACCTTGCGGCGGCCGGCTGCCGAAGAGATCAGCAGGTCGCCGCCGTCCCGGGCGACCCAGACCACTGAGGTCTGCGGGCTGCCGTCGGGGTTCACGGTGGCCAGCACCGCGGGATTCGCATCGTCAAGGAGCCTGCAGGCGGCATCGTTCAACTTGATCCTCACGCCCGCGACCCTAGCCAGGTCGCCAGGCGGCGTCGACCGATATATCCCCTGCCGGCGCGCACGCAGGGCACCCTCGCCGACCGAGATCGCAAACCGCAAAACCCGGGCTCATCTCATTCTGAAACGATCGGTAAGTCCGGCGTGGGAAGGTGCTCCAGCGCCTGAGCGTGCCTTGACCGGAACCGGCTGCGGCAGCGCACCACGCGCTGGTAGAGTCGGTCGCGGTCGAACACGTGAGCGATAACCAGGCTCGCACCTTTGGCCGTCACTCACCGCCGGGAGGGCGGAGCCCGTGTCACCCGGAACGGGATCGTGGGCTGGGGCGTGGAAACCCGTGTAAACGGGGCCGGAAGGTGAACCGCCAAGCAACAGCGTCGCGACCGTGCGCAGAGCCGCACGGTTGGGATGGCTGGAATCCCTCGGATTCATCCGTGGGGAGCGCTTCAAACTACGGGGACAGCGTGTGCTCGCCGGGACCGCCGGAGGTACGGCGGCGCGGCGGATCGGGGGAGCGGCAGATGGCGGATGACGACGTCCGGGGGCGGTCCGGAGAGCCCGCGGTGACCTCCGGCGACCCGCCGGTGATCCGGAGCGACGTTCCCGGCTCCTTCCCCTGGAGTGTCCTCCACGACCGGCACCCCGCCCTGATCCGGAAGGTCGGTGACGCCACGCCGTACGGTCCCGACCGTCGGCGCGCGCTCGACCTGCTGCTCAGGGAGATCACCGACGGGGTGATCGGTCCTCTGGAGAGGGCCGCGCACGACCGCGAGCTCTGGGAGAGCTGGGATCGGGGCCATGTCGGGCGGCGCTGGGACGACGCGCCGTTCCTGTGGGCGGAGAGCTACTTCTACCGCAAGCTCCTGGCCGCGGTCGGATACTTCGATCCGGGGCCGTGGCGGGGCGTGGACCCGTTCGAGCCCTTCAAACAGGCCGAGCTGCTCGGCAAGGGGGTCGAGGCCGAGCTCCGCGCGCTCGACGGCGTGCCCGGCATGCCCCCCGGGGAGCAGGCGCAGACGCTGCTCCAGAGGGCGCTGTGGGGAAACCAGGCGGACCTCGGGTTCCGCCTGTCCGCCGGAGGGGCGCAGGCCGGCGGCCGGACGACGGGCCTGACGGCAGACGACAGCGACCTTCTCTGGCCGGCGGTGGACGGCCCGCGCCCCGCGCGGATCTGCTTCGTCGCCGACAACGCGGCAGGCGAGCTGCTGCCGGACCTCGCCCTGATCGATCACCTGCTGCACGCGCGGGGGGCGCGGGAGGTTCTCCTGCATGTGAAGCCCACGCCGTACTACGTCTCCGACGCCGTGCCCGCGGACGTCATCGCCTGCGTGCGGCGGCTGTCGGCCGCCGGGGGCCGGGCGGGGGAGGTGGGGGAGCGCCTGTGGGGCGCGATGGGCTCGGGGCGGCTGGCCGTACGGGCACACGTCTTCTCGTGCGCGCCCCTGCCCTACAGCGAGATGCCCGAGGACCTGCGGGAGGAGTTCGCCTCCGCCTCGTTGACGATCATGAAGGGTGATCTGAACTACCGGCGCCTCGTCGGCGACCGGATGTGGCCGCCGACCACGCCGTTCGCCTCGGCCGTCGGATACTTCCCCGGGCCGGTGGCAGCCCTGCGCACCCTGAAGTCCGACGTCGTGATGGGCCTCGGAGCCGACGTGGTCACGGAGCTGGACGCGGGCGGGCGGCCCTGGCGCACCAGCGGCACGCATGCCCTGATCCAGGTCAGGCCGTAGCCGCGCGGGTGACGGCGGGCCGCCGGGCGACCGCGCCGGCGGCCGGACCCGGGGCGGAGGTCAGGGGCGGGTCAGCCGCCGGTAGACCGCCGCGGCCGTCAGCCCGTAGGCCAGGTGCGGGACGACGTCGGCAACCCACGAGGACGCCTCCCATCTGCGCGGGTCGGTCAGCCGGAGCGCGACGAGGGGGATGTCGCCGGCGGCCATCGCCGCCGCCGACAGGCCCAGGGCGGCGACCGGCAGGGGGAGGCGCCGGTCGCCGGCGAGCAGCCCGTAGAGCGCGCCGGCTCCGAGGCCCGCCGCGTATCCGAGCAGCGCGCCCACGCCCTCGCGCCTGCTCTCGCCGGCCTGTCCGGAGCCGAGGTCGGCCCCGGCCCGGTCGGCCAGCTCGGCGGCGGCCTCGGACGGCAGCCGGCTCGCAGGGCGGCCTCGGACGGCCATGTCCAGGTAGGTGACGGCGTCCAGCGCGGTGGTGCCCGCCGCCCCCGCGACGATTCCCGCTCCCAGGCTCATGGCCGGAGCTCTCCCGTCCCGGGGACGCCGCCGGGCCGGGACGAGGCGCCTGGACCGCGGGCGCGCTCCGGCCCTCCGGCCGGCTCGGTGGCGGCCGGGCGGACGGCCTGCGCCTCCGTACGTCGCCCCTGAGCGACCATGTTCTGCCCATGTGACATGCGCGTTCTCCCCCGAGGCGGCAACGAGGTCGATATGCCCGCCGGCGCCACGGTCAACCGTCGCCCCGGACGGCTACCCGAGGGCGCGGTCGAGGTTGAACGCGGCACTGATCAGCGCGAGATGGGTGAAGGCCTGCGGAAAGTTGCCGAGCTGCTCACCGGTCTGCCCGATCTCCTCGGCGTACAGGCCGAGGTGATTGGCGTAGGTGAGCATCTTCTCGAAGGCCAGCCGCGCCTCGTCCAGGCGGCCGGCGCGGGTGAGCGCCTCGACGTACCAGAACGAGCAGATCGAGAACGTGCCGTCCTGTCCCCGCAACCCGTCCGGGCTGGTCAGGGGGTCGTAGCGGTACACCAGGGAGTCGGACACCAGGGTCCTGCCGAGGGCGTCGAGAGTCGACAGCCACTTCGGGTCGGTGGGGGAGACGAACTTGGCCAGCGGCATCATCAGGATGGAGGCGTCGAGGACGTCCTCGTCGAAATGCTGGACGAACGCCTGCAGCCGGGCCGACCAGCCGCGCTGCATGATCTGCCGGTAGATCGCGTCGCGGGCCCGTTGCCAGCGCGGCGTGTCGGCGGGCAGCCCGCGGTGGCCGGCCATCCGCATGGCCCGTTCGATCGCCACCCAGCACATCAGCCGCGAGTAGACGAAGTCCTTGCGCCCGCCACGCGTCTCCCAGACGCCCTCGTCGGGCTGGTCCCAGTTGTCGCAGACCCAGTCCACCAGCGTGTGGACCTCTTCCCAGTGGTCACTGGAGATCGGCTGGCACATCTTGTCGTAGAGGTAGACGGAGTCGATGAGAGCTCCGTAGATGTCCAGCTGGAGCTGGTGGACGGCGCCGTTCCCGGTGCGCACCGGGGCGGAGCCCCGGTAGCCCTCGAAGTGGGACAGCTCGACCTCGGGCAGCTCGGTGCGCCCGTCGATGCCGTACATGATCTGCAGCGGGCCCGACGGGCCGGTGCCGTCCCGGCTGACGTGCTCGGACAGGAAGTTCATGAACGCCGCCGCCTCCTCGCTGAACCCCAGCCTGAGCAGGGCGTACACGCAGAACGCCGAGTCGCGGATCCAGACGTAGCGGTAGTCCCAGTTGCGCTCGCCGCCGATCTGCTCGGGGAGGCTGGTCGTCGCCGCCGCCACGATCCCGCCGGTCGGCGCGTAGGTGAGCAGCTTCAGCGTCAGCGCGGAGCGGTGCACCATCTCCCGCCAGCGGCCGCGGTAGCGCGACGCGGACAGCCAGCGCCGCCAGTACGCGACCGTGGCGGCGAACTCCTCCTCGGCCTCGGCGATCGGGCACGAGCGGGGTTCCACGCCGTCGCCGAGCTTGTCGAGGGCGAAGACCGCAGACTCGCCCTCGGTGAGTTTGAACTCCGACCAGACGTCCGGGCCGTCGGTCTCGATGGACGTGCTGGCGCTCAGGGACAGGGAGAGCGACGGCGACTCGAAGATCGCCCGGCCGTCCCGCATGCTCAGGTCGTGCGACTGCCTGCCGTAGTCGAAGCGGGGCGCCACCCGCGCCCGGAACGGCAGCGCCCCCCGGACGCACATCACCCGCCGGATCAGCCGGTGCCTGCCGTCCTCGGCCGAGCCGGCGACGACCGGCATGAAGTCCTGGATCTCGCCCACCCCGTCGGCGGCGAAGAACCGGGTGATCAGCACGTTGGTGTCGGGGAAGTAGAACTGCTTGGTCCGCGCGGGCACGTCGGCGGCCAGCTCGAACGACCCGCCCCGGTCGGCGTCCAGGATCGAGGCGAACACGCTCGGCGAGTCGAAGCGCGGGCAGCAGTACCAGCCGATCGTGCCGCCGGTGTCCACGAGCGCCACGCTGCGCAGGTCACCGATCAGTCCGTGGTCGGCGATCGGCGGGTAACGAGAGGCGCCCGCCGGATCCGGGCGACGAGCGGACCCCGCTGCCGCCATCTCAGCCTTCCCACCGTCGCAGCCCGCACCTCACGCCCTCAAGCTACGTGCCGCGGAGGCTCGCCGGGGTCTGTGCCGCGTCAAGGACCCGGCAGGTTTCCGGCACAGGCCGGCTCGCGGCGCTCACCCCCGCACGGTCCAGCGGGGGCCGTCCGGGCCGTCCTCGATCGACACGCCTCCGGCGGCGAGCGCTTCGCGCAGCGCGTCGGCGCTGTCGTAAGCCCCCTGCTCGCGCAGCCGTTCACGGAGCGCGAGCAGCGGCTCGACCAGCGGGGCGAGCCGGTCGCGTGGCTCGGAGGTGTCGGCCAGGCGGCCGAGCCGGGTGACCAGGTGCCGCAGGATCTCACGGGCCTCGTCGACACCGCCCTCGTCCTCCTCGGTGTCGGCGGCCCATTTGGTGATCTCCGCCTCCAGGTCGAGTACGGCCTGCGTGGCCTCCGCGGTGTTGTGCTCGCCGAGCGCGGCGCCGAAGCGCTGTTCGCAGGCGCGGGTCAGCTCGCCGAGGGTGACGTGGCCGGCCTCCGGCGGGACCACGGGCCCGGGGGACGCTCCGGAGCTCCCGCCCCCGCCCCGGACCAGCCGGCGCAGTTCGGCCAGCCCGGCGACCGTCCCGGCGGGCAGGACCGTCTGGGAGCCGGGGCGGCGGACGGTCAGGCCGCCCCGCCCCGCCACCTGGAGGCTCTCGGCCCGCAGGTCGAAGACGACGGCCGTGTGCTCGTCGATGCCGAGCACCGCCGCGTCCGGGGGGAGCAGGCGCTCCAGGAAGGCGAGTCGCCGCTCGCCGAGATAGCAGTAGCGGGTGTCGTGGGTGCCGCCCTCGGCGTTGTCGTAGTGCGGGATCACCGCGACCCGGAGGCCGAGCACGCCGAGCAGGTCGAGGCCTTCGCGCCAGTGGGGCTCGGCGCCCACCTTGTAGACCTCGTACACCGGCACCGCCGCGATGCCCGCCGTACAGGCCGCGGCCGAGGCGAGCACCGTCGCCCCGTCCCGCGCGCGGACGCGGCCCCGCAGCTCGGCCGCCACCGGCGTGGCCGTCCATCGGTCGAGTGCGAACGTCGGGCTGCCGGGGCCGGAGAACACCCAGTCGGCTCCGGCGATCGCGGTGCCGACCTCGACGTCGAGCCCGACGCTGCGGGCGAAGTATCTCCGGGCGCGTGAGGAGATGTCCGCGGCGTTCTCCTGGAAGGCGTAGGGAGTGTCGAGCAGTACGGCCCGGGGTCCGTCGCCCAGCCGCCGGACGACGGAGCGGTGGACCTCGACCATGGTCGGGCTCGTCTCGCCCGATCCCATGAGCACCAGCACGCCGGGCCGGTCCTGCATCGCGCTCCCGCCTCTCCGTCGTAGGTGACGGATTCCAGCCATTCACGGGAAGTGGGGCGAGGGCAATACCACCGGTGCTTTCACCCGCCGGCCACGGCGCCTGCGTGACGACGGTGCCCGCGTGACGACGGTGCCCGCGTGACGACGGCGTTCGCGTGACGACGGCGGGCGGCGCCCGGCCGGGGGGATCGTGAACGCGGCCGGGCGCCGCCCGCTCGGGCGAGATCTACGGGACCGATCTCAGGGGGGTCAGAGCCGCTGCCAGAGCACCGGGACGTTCGGCGGCTCCCAGCCGGGGAGCGCGGTGTGCGCCTGGATGCACCGGTAGCTCGCGCCGCCGTAGGTGACCTGGGAACCCACCTGGTAGGCGGTGCCCGCGGCCCAGGTGCCGGCCGGGGTCGTCGGGCCGGTGGTGGGGGTCGGGCTCGCGGTCGGGGTCGGGCCGGTGGTCGGGGTCGGGTTGGGGTTCGGGGAGCCACCGCCGACCTGCAGGTCGACGCACGAGTAGAAGGCGTTGGGGGTGTCGGCGATGTTCCAGATCGCGAGGACCTTCTGCCGGCCCGACCTGCCGCCCAGGTTCACGCTGTGCGAGACCGTGGCGCCGGGCTGGCGGCCCTGGTCGTTGAACACCGCGATCCGGGTGCCGCCGACGTAGTACTCCCAGGTGCTGGTGGCGTGGCGAGCGGTCAGCACCCAGTTGAAGGTGACCGAGCCGCCCACGCTCGTGGCCGGCCAGCCCTTGCTCTCGTTGTCGAGCTGGGCGAACCGGGAGTTGCCGCCGCTGCAGCTCCTCAGGCCCTTGGGCCCCTCCACGCTCTGCGGCTCATAGATGATCTCACCGCAGTTGGCCACGCGACCCTGGGCGCACATGGCCTGCCTGCTCGGCGGCGACGATATGTAGCCGTGCGCGTGAGCCGGTGTGGCGATGAACACCGTGGCCCCGATGGCGATGATCGCCGCTGCGAGGAAGTTGATCGTTCTTCGCACGTGGTACTCCTTTACTGGGGGGATAAGCCAAACGTAAAGGAAAGTTTCCTAACAGTAAATGCTTTAGTCATGCGGTTCCCCGGCTTTCGCCGGATGCCCGGCGCCCTGCGCGGACTCCTCGGCGGCGAGACCCGGCCCGCCCGGCGGGGCCACCGGTCGGCTCCGTCGGGTAGGACTGGGTGATGCTCATCTTCGGCCTCCGCACCGTGACCCACCGGCTCGGTGTGCTGACGCTCCTCTGCCGCAACTGCGGCAACACGGTGGCACAGGTGCTGTCCAGGAAGGTCACCAAGTTCAGCCTGTTCTTCGTCCCGCTGTTCCCGGTGCGGACGAAGTACGGAGTGCAGTGCACCTTCTGCGGGGCGTCCTGTGACATCTCGAAGGACGAGGCGGACCGTCTGGCGGTCCGCTGACCGCCGCCCCGTGACCGGAACGTCCGCCGTCAGGTCGCGGGAACCGCCGCGACCGCCTCGATCTCGACCAGGATGTCCGGCCGGAAGAGGCCCGCCACCTGCACGAGCGAGCTCGTCGGTGGCCGCTCCGTGTTGACGAACTCGTCCCGTACGGCCCGGATGGTGGGCAGCGCCGAGGTGTCGACGACGAAGATCGTGAGCTTGAAAACGTCGTCCCAGGTCGCCCCGCCCGCTTCGAGGGCGGCTCCGACGTTCCGCATGGCCAGGCGCGTCTGGGCCTCCCAGTCGCCCGCGGTGGCCGGTGTCCCGTCCGCGGCGATCGGGACCTGGCCCGAGGTCCAGACGAGCCGGCTGCCGGCCGGGACGCCGGCGACGTGGCTGTAGCCGTTGGTCGGCGGCAGCGTCGGGGGAGTGCTGAAGTCGATGTGCGTCATGGTGCCGTTCCCGATGTCTCAGAGGTCGGACGGAAGATCACCTGAGACTGTGCCATACAGGCCGGGATCGGGCGGAAGCGCCGCGGCGTGTCCGGCCGGCCGGGGCCGCCGCTCGCGAGCGCGGGCGCGCCGGTCAGAACGGGGCGGTCCCGCCGGCACCGAAGTGGGTCTCGTGATCCCACAGGTGGGTGCACGCCGGGCACTGCAGATGCAGGCGGCTGCCGGTGTTGCCGATGAGGTAGCGCCAGTGCTCCCCGCAGTTCCGGCCGCCGAGGCAGGCTCCGCAGTCCTTGTCGTCGCGGCATCCGGGGCATGGCACCCAGGCCCTGCGTCCCAGGTCGGCGTGGGGATCAATCGGCAGCACGGCCCGGCTCCCTTCGCGGGAGGACTCCGGCCGCCACGAGCATGTCGTAGGTCTCCTGCTGCCGCTCGTCGAGGCCGGAGTAGAGGAGGTCGTAGGCCAGTTCCTCGGACCGCAGCACCGCCGGTGGGTCCCAGTCCGGTCCGACCGCCGCCATGAACGCGGCGCGCCGACGGGCCTCCTCGAGGGTGAGATCGATCTCGAAGACGGCGGGTGCGCCGTTGTTTTCCTGACTCATGGCGCGACCTTCCGATGGGGTGGCGGACATGGTGTCCGTGTGATCGGCGGAAGGTCCGGTCTCCGCGAGGGCGCGGTGAGGGCCGGGCCGGGGGGATTCTTTGCGATCACGCGAATGTGTGCGGGGATGTGGCCCCTCCTGAAGAGGAAGCCTTGTCCTTTATATACCTTATGTCGCTTTTCGTGCCTTGTCCGTGACGTAACTCACGGCGGCGTCCCCCCGGGGAGGGGGACGCCGCCGGTGTTCTCAGTAGTTCGTCAGCAGCCGGTCGAGGACGCGGGTGCCGAACTGCAGGGCGTCCACCGGCACCCGCTCGTCGACGCCGTGGAACATCGCGGCGAAGTCCATCTCCGCGGGCAGCCGCAGCGGGACGAACCCGAAGCCCCTGATGTTCAGGTCGGCGAAGAACGTCTTGTTGTCGGTGCCGCCCGACATGCAGTACGGCACCGCCCGCGCGGTCGGGTCCTCCGCCTTCAGCGCCGCGATCATCGATTCGACCAGCTCGCCGTCGAACGTGGTCTCCAGCGCGATGTCGTGGGTGATGTACTCACGCCGGACGTCCGGTCCGAGCAGCTCGTCGACCGTGGACAGGAACTCCTCCTCGAAGCCCGGCAGGAACCGGCCGTCCACCACGGCACTGGCCTGGCCGGGGATCACGTTCGCCTTGTAGCCCGCGGCGAGCATGGTCGGGTTGGTCGTGTGACGCAGGGTCGCGCCGACGAACCGGGCCAGCGGGCCGATGGCCTCGATGATCGGCGCCGGATCCTCCGGGTCGAAGGGCAGGCCGAAGGCGTCGGCCACCTCCGACAGGAAACGCCGCACGGTCGGCGTCAGCTTGAGCGGCCACTCGTGCGAGCCGAGCCTGGCCACCGCCTTGGCGACCTCGGTGACCGCGTTGTCGGGGTTGAGCATGGAGCCGTGCCCGGCGGTGCCGCCGGCCACCAGGCGCATCCAGGCCAGGCCCTTCTGCGCGGTCTCGATCAGGTAGAGCCGCAGCGAGGGGTCGACCTCCAGGGAGTAGCCGCCGACCTCGCTGATGGCGTGGTCGACCCCGTCGAACAGCTCGGGGTGCTTGCTGGCGAGGTACTTGGCGCCGTACTCGCCGCCCGCCTCCTCGTCGGCCACCCAGGCGAAGACGACGTCGCGCCTGGGCTTGCGGCCCTCGGTCACCATCTGCCGCAGGACCGCCAGCATCATGGCGTCCATGTCCTTCATGTCGACCGCGCCCCGGCCCCAGATGTAGCCGTCCCGGATCTCGCCGGCGAACGGGTCGACGGTCCAGTCGGCGGCGTTGGCGGGCACCACGTCCAGGTGGCCGTGGACCAGCAGCGCGGGCAGGCCGGGGTCGGAGCCCTCGATCCTGGTCACGACGTTGCCCCGGCCCGGCGCGCTCTCCACGTAGGTCGCCTCGGCGCCGACCTCCGCGAGCCTGGCCATGACGATCTCGGCGGCGGCGCGCTCGCCGGGGCCGCTGCCGTCTCCGTAGTTGCTGGTGTCGACGCGGATGAGCTCGGCGCAGAGCTCGGCTACCTCGGTCTCGGCGGGGGTCATTGGCACTCCAGGGTGAGCAGGCCCGACTTGCGCAGGTGACCACGCTTGTAGGCACGGGTGATGAGGGTGACGTTGACGTCGGTGACGTCGTCGAGCGGGCCGACGACGGCGGTGAGGAAACGGTAGAGCTCCGCCTCGTGGGCCACGGCGACCTGAACGATCATTGTGTGGGTGCCCGAGGTGGCGGCACAGTAGCGCACGCTCGGATGGGCGGCGAGCGTCTCGCCCACCTCGTCCAGGCCGTGGGCGCGGACCGAGAGCCAGAGCTGGGCCTCCACCTCCAGGCCGAGCAGCGCGGGCTCCACCTCCGCGCGCAGGTGCACGGCCCCGCGCTCCAGGAGGCTCGCGACCCGGCGGCGGGCGGTCGGCACCGAGACCTCCAGCCGCTCGGCGATCGCGGTGAAACCGATGCGGCCGTCGTCGGCCAGCAGGCCGACGACGTCCCTTTCGGCCCCGGTCAGCTCGAGGTGCTCCGGCGGCGGGCCGGCCGTCGGCGCGGTGGCCCTCAGGCGCGCGACCTGCTCCTCGCTGAGGTACGGCGCGTGCCACTCGGCCACCGTCTGGAAGGTGTGCAGCACGACCTGGGTCCGGGTCTGGGCGATGCCGGGGGTGGCGGGGATCTGCGCGGTCAGGATCTCGTGCAGGAGGTGCCTGGAAGGGGCCACCAGCTCGCAGCCGATGTCGGCGGCTCCCGTGACGGCGTAGACCGAACGGGTGTCGGACCGGCCGGAGAGGGCCTCGGCGACCTGCTCCGCCGTACAGGGGCTGACCCGGACGTGCAGGTGCACGGGCGTGCCGAGCCCGCAGCGCAGCTCGTCGAGGATGGCGGTGACCCGCACGGCTCCGGTGGACATCAGCCGCTGGAGGCGGCGGGCCACGGTCCGTTCGTGCTCGCCGACGGCACCGCCGATCTCGCCCCAGGTCGCGCGGGGGGCGACCTGGAGGGCGGCGACCAAGCGACGGTCTAGATCATCCAAAATGGTCACGGAGGCTCGTTTTTGTGTCGGAAATATAAAAAGACTTCAAGATGTTTGACTAGTTCTATCATTCAGTTGCAAGGTAGGCCACTTGAGAGACTTCGTACACCTCTAAGCGCGAGGAGTCCCCGTGGCCACAGTTCCCCCCAGGTCGGCCCCGCTCGGCGTCCCACGGAGCCGGGTCCGCCAGTTGATGGCCGCCAACGTCGGCAACGTCGTCGAGTGGTTCGACTGGTACACCTACTCGTTCCTGGCGATCTACTTCTCCACCCAGGTCTTCCCCAAGGGTGCGGGCAACAGCATGGTGCCGTTGCTGAGCACGTTCGCGGTCTTCGCGGTCGGGTTCTTCATGCGGCCGCTCGGCGGGCTGCTCGTCGGCTCGTTCGCCGACCGGTTCGGCCGCAAGGCCGCCATGACCTTCACGATCATCCTGATGGGCGCCGGATCGCTGCTGGTCGCGATCACGCCGACCTACGAGACGGCCGGCGTGCTCGCGCCGATCATCCTGACGCTCGCCCGGCTGACCCAGGGCCTGTCGGTGGGCGGGGAGTTCGCCGCCGCCACCACCTTCCTCGTGGAGTCCGCCCCGCCCGGCAGGCGCGGCCTGTTCTCCAGCTTCCAGTACGTCAGCACCACCATCGGCCAGCTCCTCGCCTCCGGCCTCGCCGCCCTCCTCGCCGCCCTCCTGAGCGAGGCCGAGATGGGCTCGTGGGGCTGGCGCATCCCGTTCGTCGTCGGCGCCCTGGCCAGCCTCGTCGGGCTGTGGATCCGCAACGGCGCCGAGGAGACCACGACCCTGGCCGAGGACATCAAGAACGGCGTGGCCGAGAAGCCGAAGCTCTTCGAATTCCTGGTCCGCTACCCGACCAAGGCATTCATGATCGTCGGCATCACCATGGCGGGCACCGTCGCCTACTACACCTGGACGACGTTCCTGCCCACCTACGCCCAGCTCACGGTCAAGTTCGACAAGGCCGAGGCACTCCAGGTCGGCACGGTCTCGCTGCTGTTCTTCATGGTGCTGCAGCCGCTGCTCGGCATGCTGTCGGACCGGGTCGGCCGCAGGCCGATGCTGATCGCCTTCGGCCTGGCGTTCACGGTGCTGCCGGTGCCGCTGATGGGGATGCTGACCGACTCCTTCGCCAGCCTGCTGCTCGTCCAGTGCGTCGGCATGGTCTTCCTCGGCTGCTTCACCTCGATCTCGGCGGCGGTCAACTCCGAGCTCTTCCCCACCCGGGTCAGGGCGTCGGGCGCCGGCTTCCCCTACTCCCTGACCGTCGCGCTGTTCGGCGGCACCGCTCCGCTGGTGGGCACGGCGCTGGTCGACGGCGGCAACGCCGGGATGTTCGCGTGGTACATGTCGGCGCTCGCGCTGGGATCGACCCTGGTCTACCTCTTCGCGCTCAAGGAGACCAAGGACCAGCCGCTGAGCTGACCGGCCGGCGGGCCCTCACCGCGCCCGGCCGGGGATCCTCACCGGGGCGCGGGACGGCCCCGCCCGCGCGCCGGCCGAGCCGCCCGGGACGGCGTGGAGGGATCGCCGCGGTCGCCGATCCCTACGGGTGCCGCTGGGGGGCCTGCTTCACCTGGAGGTCTTCGAGCAGGACCTGCGTGGCGGCGGCGACGGCGTCCACGGCCCGGTCGAAGGCCTCCGCGTTGCGCGCGGACGGGGAGCGGAACCCGGAGAGCTTGCGGACATACTGAAGCGCGGCGGCACGCACGTCCTCAGTCGTCACATCGCTGGCGTACGGTTCGCGAAGGGTTTTGATACTCCGGCACATGGCACGACGGTACGACATCCCTCCGACATTCCGCCCCCGTGTTCCATCGCCGATCCCGGCCTCGCGCGGCGAGACCGGGACCGGGGTGGTGCTCCGCCCGCCGCGGGCGCGCTCAGCCGGTCGCTCCGGCGCCGGGGGAGACCATGAGCAGCCCCAGGCACATCTCGTCGCTGGTGCCCTCGCCCCAGACGACGTAGCGCGGCGGCAGGTCGCGCATCGCGGGCAGCAGCTTGCGGAGGCCGGCGTCGTGGGTGCAGGTCACCCGGAGGGTGTCGCCGGCCTTGACGGCGACCGGCTCGGCCAGCGGGCGGATGGCCTGCTCGTCGAAGTTATAGGCGGGGATGTCGAGCAGGGTCCGCGCGCCGGGCCGGCCGGGGTTGAGCTCCATCTTGATCGAGCGTCCGAGCAGGTGCATGTGCCCGGCGACGGCGTACACGGTGGCGGCGTCCTCGATCTTCTGGTCGCAGTGCTGGGTGGCGGCGGCGACGGGAGACCTGCCGCCGTTGCAGAACGCGTTGAGCTCGGTCACGGATCTCCCGGCCTGGTCCCCGAAACGGTGCACCACGTCGCGGACCGCCGCCCCACGGTCGCACAGCGGGCCGGACTCCTCGGCGGTGCAGGGCAGCTCGATCGGCGCCGCCAGCCGTGCGGTCGCCAGCGGGGCGAGGTCGGCCTTGCCGTCGGTGAGCCGCAGCCGGATCCCGGACTGGTCGCTGCCGACCGGCTTGCCCTCGGCGGTGAGCAGGTTGTAGTGCACCTGGATGATCAGCCTGCTGCCGGCCGGCATCGGGTAGCCGACCTTCTGGGTGAGCAGTGTCTCGTCGGCCCCCGGAGCCCAGTGGCCGATCCAGTCGCCGTCCTCGACGCCGGCGTCGCCGAAGCAGGTCCATCCCTCACCCGGCGTGCTCGCGTCCAGCTTGCCGGCCGTCGCGGCCTGCTCCGCGCCGACCCGGAAGATGATCGCGTGGTGGACGATGTCGGTGTTCTGCGGCAGGAACTGGCTGCCGGTGAGGAACGCCCGGCCGGTCAGCCCGGGGTCGACCAGGAAGCAGCGGTATTCGTCGGTGCCCCCGGAGGGCGCCGACGGGGTGTAGGGCTGCGGCAGCTTCAGGCTGACGAATCGCTCGGAGGCCCGCAGCGGTGCCGCCGCCGGTGGCACGGACGGCTTCCCGTGACCGCCGTGCGCCCCGGTCCCGGCCGCCGCGCTCGGAGCGTTCGAGGCGGCCGGAGGTCGCTGTACGGAGCATGACGCGATGAGCAGGACGGTGGCGAGCGCGATGGCCATCCCGGCCACCCACCGCACCGGCCGGACTGCGTGTCTCAAAACCCGCCCCCTGTTCTCCACGGGACCACCCGTGGGCTCCGACGCGTGCCGGGGCAGGAACTCCGGTCGAGTTCCGGACCCCGGGCGCCCACTCCAGAGTCCTCGCTCCCGGGGCGTTTTTCATCGGCCGGAAGGTCGAAACCACTCCTTCATGCGGCCGGCGGCACTCCTCCGTGCGACGGAGGACGCCTCTACGCCGCAAGTGGCAGTCATCACACCTTCCCCGCGCCCGCCCAGGTCACGCGACCGTCCCCGCCGCCCGGTCCCCTCGCCCGCCGGCGGCCGCGGAGATCGCCGTGGAAGGCGAGGCCGTCCGGGTCGGGACCCGGCTGACGAGGGAGCGGCTCAGGGGGCGATCGGCGGCTGCCGCTTGTGCTCGGTGAGCCGGTAGCGGCGGACGATGGTCACGAAGGCGGCCTCATCGACCGGCTTGCCTTCCAGGAGGTCGTCGATGTCGTCGTAGGTGACGCCGAGCGCCTCCTCGTCGGGCCTGCCCGGGTTCAGTGTCTCCAGGTCCGCGGTCGGGGTCTTCCCGATCAGCGCGGACGGCGCACCCAGAGCCTGCGACATGGCCCGCACGCGCCGCTTGGTGAGGCCGGTGAGCGGAACCACGTCGGCCGCGCCGTCGCCGAACTTGGTGAAGAAGCCGGAGACCGCCTCGGCAGCGTGGTCGGTGCCCACAACCAGCCCTTCGTGTGCGCCCGCCACCGCGTACTGAGCGATCATGCGCTGCCTGGCCTTGATGTTGCCGTGCGCGAAGTCCTGGTGGTGCGCGTCGCGGAAGACCATGCCGCCGGCCAGCAGCGCCTCCAGCGCGGCGTCGCTGGCGGACTTCACATCGACGGTCAGGACCCGGTCGGGCCGGATGAACTCCAGCGCCAGCTGCGCGTCCTTCTCGTCGGCCTGGGCGCCGTACGGCAGCCGCATCGCGAAGAACGTCGATTCCCGCCCGGCGGCACGGACCCGCTCGACCGCGAGCTGGCACAGCCGGCCCGCGGTCATGGAGTCCACCCCGCCGCTGATGCCCAGCACCAACGAGCGCAGGCCCGTGGAGGTCAGCTGGCCGGTGAGGAAGGCCACCCGGCGCTCGATCTCCTGCCGTACATCGAAGGACGCGCTCACCTGGAGATCCCGGGCGATCTCCTGCTGCGGGGACATGGACACCGGCTCGGTCACGGTTGCTCCTCGGTCGGGCCCGCGGGCAGGGGCGGCACGCGCCGCCGGACCGGGGCCCAGGGGTGTGGGGGACGGAGGCACTCTACGGGGAGCGAGCCGGGCACGTCGTTTCAGGTCCTCGTCCGCCGCAGTGCCGCCGGGTCCACCGCTGTCCCGGCGGAGGCCTCACCTCACCCGGCGTCCGCGGGTCGCCTTCGCGGAGCGCGTGTCATGCGGTGGAGCGCCCCCCTTCTAGGATCCAAGGTGTGGCGAAGTATTTCGATGTGCATCCGGACAGCCCTCAGCCTCGGTTGATCAGCCAGATAGTCGAGCTTTTGCATGCGGACGGGCTGATCGCGTACCCGACGGACTCCTGCTACGCGCTGGGGTGCCGGCTGGGCAACAAGGAGGGCATCGACCGGATCAGAGAGATCCGCAAACTCGGCAGTGACCACCACTTCACTCTGATCTGCAGGGACTTCGCCCAGTTCGGCCAGTTCGTTCATGTGAGCAATGCGCTGTTCCGGTCGGTCAAGGCGGCGACTCCCGGCGGTTACACGTTCATCCTGCCCGCGACCAAGGAGGTGCCGCGGCGGTTGCTGCATCCCCGGAAGAAGACGGTCGGCGTCCGGATCCCCGATCACGTCGTCACGCAGGCGCTGCTGGCCGAGCTCGGCGAACCGCTGCTGTCGAGCACCCTGCTGCTGCCCGATGAGACCGAGCCGTTGACGCAGGGGTGGGAGATCAAGGAGAGGCTCGACCACGTGGTGGACGCCGTCATCGACTCCGGCGAGTGCGGCGCCACCCCGACGACGGTCGTCGACTTCTCACAGGGAGAGCCTGAGATCCTCCGCCGGGGCACCGGAGACCCGTCCCTCTTCGAGTAGGCGGCAGGCCAGCGAAGGGCCGGGTTCTCTGACGGGGCCGAGGAGGGGAGTCCGCGCGCCCCCTGGCGATGCGGTGCGACACGGGGTGCCGGTAAGACTCGTGCAACCAAGTACACCCGATTGAGTCCGCCCAGGTCGGTGCTAGGGCCTGTCTCTTGGATCTCCGGCGTGGCGCGCTGGCTTGGCGGAACATTTTGCAAAGATCGCTGCATGTGCAGGATCGCCACGATCTGTCCGATGACGAGTGGGAACGACTAAAGCCCCGGCTTCCCTCGGATCCGCCTCGTGGTGGACGGTGGGCCGACCACCGCCGTGTGATCAACGGGATCCTATGGCGGACCCGTACCGGCTCGCCTTGGCGCGATCTGCCGAGCGAGTACGGCACCTGGAAAACCGTATACATGCGGCATCGCCGCTGGTCAGGCGACGGAACATGGCAGCTGATCCTGGACCTGCTGCGGGCCGGGTGCGATGTGGCCGAAGGCGACGACTGGACGGTTAGCGTCGATTCCACCATCAACCGGGCCCACTAGGACTCCGCCGGGGCCCGCCGCGAGCTGCCCCGCGACAACGGCTGCCGGGTAAAGGACGAATCGGACGGCCGCGAGGCCATCGGCAAGTCCCGCGGGGGCCGCACCACTAAGATCCATCTGGCGGCCGACCGGCGTTGCCGCCCGCTGGCCACGGTAACCACCCCCGGGCAGCACCACGATAGCCGGGCATTCACCAAGGTCATGGACCGTATCCGGATCCTGCGCCGAGGGCTGGGGCGACCGCGAGTCACCCCAGCCCGCGTGCTGGCGGACAAGGCGTACTCCTCCCGGGCCATCCGCGACCACCTGCGCGGCCGCGGCATCAAGCTGGTCATCCCCGAGAAGGAGGACCAGAAGGCCCATCGCCGCAACCGCGGCTCGGCCGGCGGGCGCCCCCGCGCCTTCGACGCCGAACGCTACAAAGACCGCAACACCGCCGAGCGCTGCTTCAACAAGCTCAAAGGCTTCCGCGCTGTGGCCACCCGCTATGACAAGAGAAAACACATCTACCAAGGCACCATCGACGTTGCCTCGATCCGGATATGGCTTCGCGACCCCGTCACCTGAGATGAACAGGGGTAGACCTTAGTCGAGCACCGCGGTGGCTTCGACCTCGACCATCAGATCGGGCTCGCCCAGGGCCGCGACGCCCAGCAGAGTGATCGGCTTGACCGGGTCGACTCCCAGTTTCGCTGCTGCCCGCGCGACCCCCTCGCCCAGCAGCGGCATCTTGTCCGCACTCCAGTCGACGACATAGATGGTCAGCTTGGCCACGTCGTCGAACGACCCACCGACCTCGGCCAGTGCTGTGCCCACATTCAGATAGGCCTGCTCGACCTGGGCCGCGAAGTCGCCCTCACCGACCTTCCGGCCCTCGGCGTCGCGCGCAACCTGTCCGGCGAGGAACACCGTTCTCGATCCAGTGGCGATCGACAGCTGCCGGTACACCTCCGGCTTCGGTAGTCCGTCGGGATTGATCAGCGTCACGGTCACAGCTGCACTCCTTTGATGACGACACTAACTCTCCAAAACATAGCATTGCTATGTAATGTGAGATCATGTCTAGGACGAAGGATCCAGGTGTGCGCGCTTTCCTGATCGACCGTGCCGCGCAGATGCTGCGCGCACGGCAGCCGATCAGTCTCCGCTCCCTTGTCGCCGGAACCGGCGTGTCGACGATGGCCGTCTACACCTACTTCGGCGGCATGGACGGTTTGTGGAAGGCGATGCGGCAGGAAGGCTTCATCCGACTGGCAGCCAGGCTCTCCAGAGTCACGATGTCCGAGGATCCGGTCCAGGACCTCACCTCTCTAGGCGCCGCTTACGTGACCAACGCTCTGGACGAACCCGACCTCTACCGTGTCATGTTCGATGCGAACTTCGACCTCGAGGACCCCCAGGCCGCCGATGACACCCTGCACAGCCTCGTCCACGCCGTCCAACGAGGCAAAGCCATCGGCCGCTTCCGCAGCAATGTCGACCCCCTCACGCTCGCAACCCAAAGTTGGGCCATCGGCCACGGACTGGTGTCGCTCGTGGCCACCGGCCCGCTCCCACGTGAAGCACTCGCGTACGGGATCCCCATGTTGACCGCCCTCTTCGTCGGCGCAGGCGATGACCCCGACTCATGCCCCCAATCAGTGGAACGAGGCTGGGGGCGGCTCTTGCCTGAACCGGCAACAAGCCGGAGACGACAAGTGCATGATCCACAAGACACACCCTAGTGTCCACGGACCGTTGAGGGATCTTTCTTTGATCGTCGGACGTGCGTGATCGTGCACGGCCAGTATTGATCCGGATTCGTGGGGTTTGCGGCGGCGTGGCCGACCGCTTCGCGAGAGAGCCGGATGTCGCATGGCGCGTGTGCTGGACGAGGACGAGCTCGTTGGGAACTGGACGCTGGTCGGGGATGAGCTGGATCAGCTGTCAGGCCGGCGGGGCGTGACCAAGCTCGGGTTCGCGCTCCTGCTGCGGTTCTATGCGCTGAACGGCCGGTTCCCGACGGGCCGCGCCGAGCTTCCCGATCAGGCCGTCGCCTACGTCGCCCGGCTGGTCGACGTACCCGCCTCAGAGCTGGGGCTGTATGAGTGGGACGGCCGGACGATCAAGGATCACCGCAAGGACATCCGGAAGTACTTCGGGTTCCGCGAGTGCTCTCTCGCTGATTCCGACAAGGCCGCGGACTGGCTGGCGGCCCAGGTCTGCCTGAAGGAGCGGCAGGTCGACCGCGTCCGCGCCGAGCTCCTGGCGCATCTGCGCCAGGAGCGGATCGAGCCGCCGGCGCGGGACCGGATCCGCCGGATCATCGGGACAGCGCTGCGGCAGGCCGAGCAGACGCAGACCTCCCGGATCTCCAGCCGGATCCCTGCAGAGGCCGTCCCGCAGCTGCTCGCCCTGATCGCCAAGAGCACCGATCCCGGTGACGGACCCGAAGACCAGGACGAGGACGACGGCGCGTTGTTCGGCGCCGCCGAGGCCGCCGCGGTGGACGTGTTCGCGGTGATCCGCGAGGAGCCGGGCAACGTGAGCGTGAAGACGATCGAGCGGGAGGTGTTCAAGCTGACCGCGATCGGCAAGGTCGGCCTGCCGGACAACCTGTTCGCCGACGTCGCTCCGAAGGTGCTGGCAGCCTGGCGGGCTCGGGTCGCGGCCGAGGCGCCGTCGCACCTGCGCTCGCACCCGCACGACGTCAAGGTGACGTTGCTGGCCGCCTACTTGTACTGCCGGTCCCGTGAGATCACCGACACTCTGGTCGACCTGCTGATCGCGACGGTGCATCGGATCAACGCCCGCGCCGACACGAAGGTCATCAGTGACTTCGTGGCGGAACTGAAGCGGGTGTCGGGCAAGGAGAACATCCTGTTCAAGATGGCCGAGGCCGCGCTGGAGTCGCCGCAGGCGCGGGTGGAGGACGTCATCTACCCGGCGGTGCCGGGCGGCTACAAGACGCTGGTCCAGCTGCTGCACGAGTACAGGGCGAAGGGCACCTCCTACCGGCAGCACAAGCAGCGGGTGTTCAAGGCCTCCTACACCAACCACTACCGGATCGGCCTGATCCAGATCCTGGAGGTGCTGGAGTTCGGGTCGACGAACACCGTGCACACGCCCATGGTGCAGGCCCTCACCTTGATCAAGCGGTACAAGGCCGAACAGTCCAACCGGATCAAGTGCTACGCCCTCGGCGAGCACGTCCCCGTCGACGGGATCGTCCCGGCCGAGCTGGTGGAGCTGATGTACCGGGCCGACAGCACCAAGCGGCAGCGGATCCTGCGCACCGTGTACGAGTGCGGCGTCTTCCAGTCCCTGCGCGAGAAGCTGCGCTGCAAGGAGATCTGGGTCCACGGGGCGGACCGGTGGCGCAACCCCGACGACGACTTGCCCAAGGACTTCGAGGCCAATCGCACCGAGAACTATGCCAAGCTCCGCAAGCCGCTGGACCCGCAGGTGTTCGTCGATCAGCTGCGCGAGGAGATGGACACCGAGCTGTCGGCGCTGAACGACGCCCTAGGTGGCAAGGGCCTCACGTGGTTGAAGATCGCCGAACGGCGCAACGCCGGGGCGATCCACCTCACCCCGCTGGACGCTGCCCCAGAGCCGCGCAACCTGCGCCGACTGAAGGCCGCGATCCGGGACCGGTGGGGCGTCGTCCCGCTGATGGACATGCTCACCGAGACCGCCCTGCGGACCGGCTGCTTGAACGTCTTCACCCCGGCCGGAACGCAGAACCACCTGGACCCGGCCGTGTTGTTCGAGCGGCTCCTGCTGCTGATCTACGCCTACGGGACGGGGACCGGGATCCGCGCGGTCGCCGCCGGCGACCACCCGCACACCGAGGACGACCTGCGGTACGCGCGCCGCCGCTACCTGACCGTCGAGGCCTGCCGCGAGGTCGCCCGGGTCATCGCCAACGCGACCTTCGCCGTCCGGCAGGCTGCCCTGTGGGGCGTGGGCACGACCGCGGTCGCCTCGGACTCCACCCACTTCTCAGCTTTCGATCAGAACATCTTCACCGAGTGGCACTCCCGCTACCGGCGGGCCAAGCGCGGGGTGCTGATCTACTGGACGGTCGAGGTAGGTGGGTCGATGGCCGTGCACAGCCAGCTCATCAGCTGTTCAGCCTCCGAGGTCCACGCGATGGTCGAGGGCGCGATGCGGCACGGCACCGACATGGATATCGAGCAGAACTTCGTCGACTCCCACGGCGCCAGCTTCGTTGGGTTCGGGATCACCAGGCTGCTGGACTTCGACCTGGTCGCCCGGTTCAAGCAGATCAACAAGATGAAGCTGTACGTGCCAGGCCGCGGCGAGGACTTCTCCTACCCGCTCCTCAGCCCCGCGCTGACCAGGCCAATCCGGTGGGACATCATCACCCAGAACTACGACATCATGATGAAGTACGCCACCGCGATCCGGCTGCGGACCGCGTCCACCGAGGCCCTGTTGCGCCGATTCACCAGCGAGACCACCCACCCGGCCTACGCCGCGATGCTAGAGGTCGGCCGCGCCCAGCGCACGATCTTCCTCACCCGCTGGCTCCGCGACCGCGATCTCCAGCGGGAGACCGAATCCGGATTGAACGTGGTGGAGAATTACAACGGCGTCAACGACTACATCAAGTTCGGCAAGCGCGGCGAACTCGCCTCCAACCGGCGCGAAGAGCAGGAGCTGGGGATGCTGTGCCTGCACATCCTCCAGTCGGCCCTCGGCCTGATCAACACCCTGATGATCCAGGACACCCTCGCGCTACCCGAGTGGGAGAACGTCCTGACCGACGCCGACCGGCGCGGCCTCACCCCGCTGTTCCACACCAACATGACGCCCTACGGCGAGATCCAGCTGCGCACGGACCGGCGCCTCGACCTCACCGACCTGCCGACCGCGTAGCGGGCCGCACCCGCAGTCAGGACCCGCTGCGGGTCCATTGGGCGCCCCTGACGTTCTGATGGACGTGGTGGGCGTGGTGGAGGGGCAGCGTGCAGTACCCGTAGTCCCCGAGGGGGATGGTCGGATGGGGCTCTCCGCACGTCCGCAGCGCGCCGATGTCTTCCTCGTCGTCAAAGCAGTCGGCGTCATAGAAGCCTTCCTCCTCACGGTTGGCCAGGCATTCGGCGAGGATGTCGCGGGAGCCCTTCGAGGCCAGCTCGCCGATCAGGGCGTCCTTGCCCTGGCCGTCGTTCTCGAAGGAGTCGTTGAACTGGATGGTGGGCTCTACCACCCCATGCAGATTCTTGTAGGGGCCGATCCACACCCGCACCCTGGGCAGGTCGGCGCGGGTGCTGGTCCACCGCACCACGCCGTCGCCGGCTCCAGTGCGCCATCCTGGCGCAGCCAGGCGCGCCCCTGGGCTACTTCAACAACAGAAGAACCGCAGATCGAAACCCCTTGAAAGAGGTCTTGACCTGAGGTTCTTCAAACTCTGAGTAGCCCCGATGGGGCACACGGCAGATGGATGCAGGATCCGCCCCTGGTCATTCGAAGCCGTGTGTTCGCTGGACCGATCTGTCGTGTGAGAAGCGGTTCGCGGTTCGCTTCGGGCGAGGGTGAGTTTCGTCGACGAGGTCAGCGAGACAGTCCCGCTGCCCCGGACGGCGCGTCGCTTCTTTCGATCCGCCCGACAGGGATCAGGCTGTCGAGGACGTCGACGACGAACTGGGACGCGGGGCATGGCTTCGAACTCGTCTCGTGAGTCGTCGTTCAGCACCGTGTGCGTATCAGGTGACGGATGCTCAGCGATGGCTGGGCCCGCCGGTCAGTAGACGCCTCCGATGATGCGGAAGTCGCGCTCGACGCCTTCGACGATGCGGAAGTCGCGCTCGAAGCTGTCGGGGAGGGCCACCAGCGCCTTCTGGTATGCCTCGCTCTCGTATGCCGCGACGGCCTGTTCAAAGCTGTCGAACTCGATCAGAACGACGCGTTGCGTGATTCCGGCCTCGTGGGCGACGACTCGACCGCCAACGGACAGGACGCGCCCGCCCCCAGCCTGGACAGCCGCACCGGCCAGCTTGTCGTAGGCAGTCAGCCTCTCAGGGCCGGAAATGGCGGGGTAGACACTGACCCAGTAGCCCTTAGCCATGGAAACCTCCTGTGTTCGGCCGGACACATCCGACTTCGAATTGACACTCAGATCGATCGATCCCGGCGACCGGTACTGCGGTCAGTTGAATCGTCATACGCGCAGGTTAGGGCTTGATGTGCGGTCGAGGGAAAGATCGGTACGGGATAGACTCAGAACGGATCGTTATCAATCGGCAGGGAGGGTACGTGGCGCCGGATACGGTGAGCCTGCGGTACTTCCTGGTGCTGGCGCAGGAGTTGAACTTCACCCGCGCGGCCGCACGGATCGGTATCGCACAGCCCGCACTCAGCGCCCGGATGCGCCGATTGGAGGCGGAACTCGGTACGGCCCTGCTGGTCCGCAACACGCGTAGCGTCGTATTGACCACGGCCGGTGCGGCTTTGGCGGAGTCCGCGCCGCCCGCGCTGGCGGCGCTGGACCGGGCATGGGACACCGCCCGGAGCGCGGCGGCCGGTGAACTGGGCACACTGCGCATCGGATACAGCCTCAGCGCCGGGGCCGAGACGGCACCCGCCCTGGTGGACAGGCTGATTCGCGGCAACAGCGGACTCGAGGTCGGCGCGGTCCCGATGGCGACACCGGAGATCTCCCCCGCGGTCGCCGACGGCCGCATCGATGCCGGGATCACCCGCGGTGAACAGCCGGGCCGTGGCGTGCGCCGGTTCCTGCTGCGGCGTATGCGCGTCGGGGTCCAGCTGGCGCAGCATCATCCGCTGGCCGAACACCCGGAGATCGAGATCGCCGCCGCGGCCGCGTATCCGCTGCGACTCCCGGACCGTGCGGCCAACCCCGTGATCCACGATCAGCTGTCCGCACTGTTCCGAGACACCCGACCACACCCTCGATTCCACACGCCCGCAGTTTCTTTCGACATGTCTCAGCGCGACCTGCGCGACGGGGTCACCCTCGCCCCGGCCGGAGAAGCCGCGGCCACGGCATCCCCGGCCGGTCTCACCTGGCGACCGCTGCGGGGCGCGCCCAGCCTGACGATCCACCTGGTCCTCCCACGCGAGCAGTCGCCACTACACCGCCGCATCCGTGCCGTCGCCAAAACCCTGGCGCACGAGCTGCACTGGCTGTCGGACTGACGCGCAAGAGGTCAAGCGAGACGGACGCCTGCGGTGGCCAGGCCGAAGACCTTACGCCCGGCGGACTTCGCGGTGATGACGACGGCGGTCTTGCTGAATGTCCGACACGACCTCGCTACGCCGGCGGATCAGCATCCGATGATGGCCCCGGGTCCGGTCCGAGTCGTACACCGCGGCGACGTCCTCGCCCAGCCCGAGATCTCGGCGGATACCGCGCCTTCGCCGACGCCGAACCGGACAAGCACGGGTAACCGGCGGGCACGCCCGCCGTCAACGGCGTCCATGACGTCGGTCAATGCTTAACGCCAACCACTGTTCCATTGCCAGTCCCGAGGTCGGCGTAGGGGTTGTGCTCCCTGATCATGCGAAGCATTCGCACCACTGAAGACTCCATCACGATCTCCGCTCGGGGGCCGGCTTCGTATTTCTGATATTATCCAATATCAGAAGCCATGCACCAGGGTCAGCTTCTGATATCGCGGCACTGGGCTACGCTTAGCCCAGCGAAACCACTTCTGATATTGCGAGGGGGGCCATGTGGGGCGGCAACACCAAGCGGTACCCGAGGCGTTCACCACGATCCACGCCGCCTATGCCGCGGCACTCGAACGCGCCCCGCTGGATGGCGACACCCGACGCGCCTACGACTCCCGGGTGCGAACCTTCCTCGCCTGGCTCGACGCGAGCGGTCTGGACAGCGACCCTCTCACCGACGCCCACGACCGCGACTTCGCCGTCCGCGACTACAAGACCCACATGAAGACCGTCCTGCATCGGGCGTCGAACACCGTGAACGCCCACCTCACCGCGCTGGACCACTTCTTCTCCCAGCTCGGGCTCGGCCCCGCGGTCGTCCGCCGCGACGACGCGCCCAAACTCGCGCCCCGCGCCCTGGACGCCCGCCAGCAGAAGCGGTACCTGCGCGCCGTCGAACGCCGCCCCCTCGCCCGCGACCGCGCGATCGGCCGGCTGCTGTTCTACTCCGGCGTCCGAATCGCCGAGCTCGTCGCCCTGGACGACAACGATGTCCCGCTCTCGGCCCGCAAGGGCAAGGTCATCGTCCGCTCTGGCAAGGGAGAGACCTCCCGCGAGATCCCGCTGTTGGACGGCACCGCCCGCGCCTCGGTCACCGAGTGGCGCACCGAGCGCGCGTCCTGGCCCGGCGCGACCGACAACCCCGCCCTGCTCCTCAACCGCCGCGGCGGACGCCTGTCGACCCGGGCCGTCGACCAGCTCGTCGACGAACTCGCAGCCGACGCCGACATCCTCGACGAAGCGGGCGCCCTCGCCCTATCTGCCCACATCCTCCGGCACACCCTCGCCACCAACCTGCTGCGCGCCGGCGTCGACATCGTCGTCGTCGCCGAACTACTCGGTCACGCCCGCCTCGACACCACCCGCCGGTACACCCTGCCCACCCACGCCGACCTCGAAGACGCCGTCGGACGCCTCCCCACCGATCAATAGGGCACCGCTGATCTGGGCGAACTCAAACGGGTGTACCTGGTTGCACGACTCTTACCGATACCCCGACACGCCGGGCACGTGGTGACCGGGGTCGGGGCGGCGTCCGGCCATGACCCGCGCCGACGATCCAGCGGCTCGTGCGGCTCGTGCGGCTCGTGCGGCTCGTGCGGCTCGTGCGGCCCATGCGGCCCATGCGGCCCATGCGGCCCATGCGGCTCGTGCGGTTCTGTGGCCGGCGGTGGCAGCGGGTGGCGAGCGGGTCTCAGGCGGGCAGGGCGCCCGCGGGTCCCCAGCCCGGGGTCTGGAAGCGGGCGGTGAGCGAGGTCTCCGCCACCTCCTCGCCACAGGCGCGGCAGACCACCACCGGGTCGAGATCGCTCCCGCAGGAGTGCCGGAACACCACCGACGGGCGGTCGGTGAGATGCCGGTCGCCCCAGCTCATCAGGGTGAGCAGCACCGGCCGCAGTTCCCGGCCCGCGTCGGTGAGGTGGTATTCGGAGCGGGGCGGGCGCTCGCTGTAGGGGACCTTCTCCAGCACGCCCGCCTCGACGAGGGCGCGCAGGCGCGTGGCCAGGATGTCGCGAGGAGCCCCGATGTTGCGGACCATGGCGTCGAAGCGCCGGACCCCCCAGAAGACCTCGCGGAGCACCAGCAGGGAGTACTTCTCGCCGATCACGCCGAGCGCGTCGGCGATCGAGCAGGGACGGGGGTCGCGCATCCGCCCAGTTTAGGACAGTGCATTTGCTTATCAAACCGACCGGGTTATAGTTCATCCAGTTTTCCAACTGACTGGCTGACCCAAGGAGTCGATGGACATGCGCGACGCCGTCATCGTGGAGGCCGTACGGACTCCGATCGGGAAGGGGAAGCCCGGCGGCGCGCTCGCCGGAGTGCACCCGGTCGACCTTCTCGCCCACACCCTGCGCACCCTCGTCGGACGCTCCGGCGTCGACCCGGCGCTCGTCGACGACGTGATCGGCGGCTGCGTCGACCAGGTGGGCGAGCAGGCGATGAACACCACCCGTTACGCCTGGCTGTCGGCCGGTTTCCCGGAGTCTGTCCCGGCGACCACCATCGACCGCCAGTGCGGCTCCTCCCAGCAGGCCGTCCACTTCGCCGCCCAGGGCGTGATCTCGGGGGCGTACGACCTGGTCGTGGCCTGCGGGATCGAGTCGATGAGCCGGGTGCCGATGTGGTCCAACGTGCCGCCGGGCGCCGACCCCTTCGGCCCGGGGCTGGCGGCCCGCTACCCGGAGGGGCTCGTCCCCCAGGGCATCAGCGCCGAGCTCATCGCGGCCAAATGGTCGATCGGCAGGGAGGAGATGGACGTCTTCGCCACCTCCTCCCACCGGCGCGCCGCCCAGGCGCACGCAGACGGCCTGTTCGACGCCGAGCTCGCGCCTGTCGCGACGGACGCGGGCACGGTGACCGCCGACGAGTCCGTACGGCCGGGCACCACCCCCGAGATCCTCGCCGGGCTCCGCCCCGCCTACGCCGACCCCGCCTACGCAGAGCGCTTCCCGCAGATCGAGTGGTCGGTGACCGCGGGCAACGCCAGTCCGATCAACGATGGCGCGTCCGCTGTGCTGATCGCCTCCGGCGAGACCGCGGCCCGCCTCGGACTGCGCCCGAAGGCGCGGCTGCACAGCTCCGCGGTGACCGGCTCCGACCCGCTGACCATGCTGACCGGCATCATCCCGGCCACTGACAAGGTGCTGCGCAGGGCCGGGCTGCGGCTGGACGACATCGACCTGTTCGAGGTCAACGAGGCCTTCGCCGGCGTCGTGCTGGCCTGGCTGCGGGAGACCGGCGCCGACCCGGCCAAGGTCAACGTCAACGGCGGCGCCATCGCGCTGGGCCATCCCCTCGGTGCCAGCGGGACCCGCCTGATGGCCACCCTCGTCAACGCCATGCACCAGCGCGGCGCCCGCTACGCGCTGCAGACCATGTGCGAGGCCGGCGGCCTGGCCAACGCGACCATCCTGGAGGCCGTCATGGCCTGACGGCGGGCCCGTCTCCCGGAGCCGGCCCGCCGCCGGGCGGGCGGACGCCGGGTCCGGGGCCCGCCTGATCGGTGGATCACCGGAACGGGAGGGCCGCCTGCCGTACCAGCTCCTCGGCCCGTGCCCGGGCGGCGGCCCGCGCGCCGAGGTCGTCGGCCACCGCGCTCTGCTTGAGCCAGTTGAACGGGCTGCGCGGCCGGATGCTGATCCGCTCGCTCACCAGCACCCGGGCCTCGCTCCGTCCCGCCCGGATCGCGGCCTCGACGAGGGTCTTGTGGACCGCGTCGCGCTGGGCGTGGCTGCCGCCGAACTCGTTGATCCGGTGCCTGATCGGGTGGAGCAGGTCGACGACCCCGCCGTAGTCGCGCCGTCCGAACGCGACGAGGGCCCGGCAGACGGGCAGGCCGACCCGGGCGGTCATCGCGTGGTTGGTCGTGGCGTGCTCGCCCGCCACGTAGTCCTCGCGGCCGGCGATCAGCCTCTCGGCCTCGGCGATCCGGCCCGCGCCCACGTAGGACATGACGGCGTGCATGTCGTTGAAGGCGTAGAACGGCTCCTCCATCCTGGGCACCCAGGTGTCGGAGAGCACCTTCCACCGCTCCGTCTGGTCGCCGCCCTCCAGGTGGAGGCGCCAGAGCAGGGCCGCGGCGTCGAGCATCTCCATCGCGGTCTCCCCGCCCGCCAGGACGGAGTCGTAGATGTCGAGCACCCGTCCGGTCGCGCCCGCCTCCAGGGCGTAGAGGGAGTAGTGCCACCAGGTGTGCACGTTGAAGAACGTGCCGGTGGACCAGTCGGCCAGCCTGTCGTCGAGGTAGCGGACGCCCTCGCCGAAGCGGCCCTGCATCTCGTAGGTGTGCGCGACGGCGTGGACGCCCCACACGTCCTTGGGGTTGAGCTCCACCGCGCGCAGGCCCACCTCCTCGGACCTGTCGTAGTGGCCCGCCTCCTCCAGCCCGAAGGCGTACATCCCGAGGAGGTGGCCGTAGTGCCTGTCGTCCTCGCCCCAGGCCGACAGCGCGCCCCCGACCCGGTCCCGCAGCGCCCGCGCGTCGCCGGTGAGGAAGTCGATCTGGTGCCCGGCGATCAGCGCCAGCGCGTCCCTCGGATGCTCCTCGGTGATCCGTCCCAGCAGGGTCCCGCAGGTGAGGAGGTCGCCGTCCAGGAGCGCCTGTACGGCATGCACGTGCGCTTGCTCGCGGGACGGCAGGGCCGTCACGTCGACGCCGGAGCGGAACCGCGCGAACCTCTCTCGCGCGCGCCGCGCATCCGCGGGCTCGGTGGTCAGCAGGCCGAGGTAGGCGGCCAGGACGTTGCCCATCGGGAAGCCGGGGTCCTCCGCCAGCGCCGCCTCCGCCTCGGCGTCCACCTCCGCGCGGAAGTGCAGCAGTTCGTGGACGGCCCGGTCGTAGTGGCGGGCGGCGGCGTCGCTCGCGGAGCTCATCGCCAGCCCGTGCTCGTCCTTGTGCATCGGCCCTCCCGGATCGGCGTGCGACGCCAAAATATCAGACCAAACAAGTAGGAAATATGTTGATTTTTGTCGAAAAGCCCCCTGAAAGCGGGGTTCGAGGCGCAGCTCACAGCGGGGGCGCTCGCTCAGCTCGACGGCGATACCACGCCCAGCTCATAGGCGATGGCGACCGGCCGGACCCGGTCCGAACGCCGGGCCCCGGTTGGAAGGAGCTGGTGGGGAAGATCCGGGAACGGCGCTGAGCGCGCACGATCAGTGGCCACCGTCTTGCCGGCGAGATCACTTTCGGCAGCCGAGGTCGACAGTCGCCTATGGTGTGCTCCGTGAAAGCCAGTCAATCCCGCCGTGACCAGCTCAAAGAGTTCCTGCGTGCCAAGCGGGAGGCCCTGCACCCGACGGACGTCGGCATGCCCGACGCGGGGCGCCGCCGTACTCCCGGGCTGCGCCGGGAGGAGGTGGCGGTGCTCGCCGGGGTCGGGGTGTCCTGGTACACCTGGCTGGAGCAGGGGCGCGACATCAAGGTCTCCGGCGCGGTGCTGGACGCGGTCGCCCGCGTGCTGCGGCTCGACGAGGCGGAGCGGACGCACCTGTACGTGCTCGCCGGGCTGAATCCGCCGGACCCGGCGGGGCAGCCGGGCGCGCCGGTGAGCGGGCAGCTGCGCGGGGTGCTGACGGCGTGGATGCCCAACCCGGCGCACGTGCTGGACCGGCACTACAACCTGGTGGCGATGAACGACGCGGCCAGGTGGGTGTTCGGCTTCGACGACGACGTCCGCAACTGCATGGTGGCGTTCTTCACCCACCCGATCTACCGCGGCCGGTTCACCACATGGCAGGAGTTCGCCCCGGACATGGTGGCCGACTTCCGCGCCAGTGCGGCCCGGTACCCCGACGACCCGGTCTTCGGGCGCATCGCCGAGGAGCTGTGCGCGGCCAGCCCGGAATTCGCCGAGCTGTGGGCGCGGCCGGACGTCCGATCCCGTTCCCAGGGGATCAAGGCGATCACCCACCCCGAGGCGGGCGACCTCGTCTTCGAGTACTCGCTGTTGCGGCTCCCCGATCGCGCGGACCTCAACGTGGTCCTGCACACCCCGGATCCCGACACCGACACCAAGGAGAAGGTGGAGAGCATGGTGGTGGTACACCCAGGATGAGCTGACACTGCCTCGCCGCAAGCCGTCCCGGCATGCTCGACGGCATGAAGGCAATCACGATTCCCCGCTTCGGCGACGCCGACGTCCTCCGCCTCGACGAGATCGAGATCCCCGAACCCGGACCGGGACAGGTGTCCGTCGACGTGGCGTACGCGGGCGCCAACTTCGCCGAGATCCTCTACCGGCAGGGCGTGGTGGACGTGCCGCTGCCGTTCGTGCCGGGCATCGAGGCAGCCGGCCGGATCCGGGCGCTCGGTCCCGGCGTCGAAGGGCTGCGCGTGGGTCAGCCGGTGGCCGCGCTGACGATCGTCGGCAGCGGCGGCTACGCCGAGGTGGTGACCACCGCCGCGGACCTGGTGGCCCCGCTCGACGGCACCGGCCTGGAGCCGGGCGTCGCGGCGGCGCTGCCGTCCAACAGCACCACCGCGTTCCTCGTGCTCGACCGGGTGGCCCGCATCGAACCCGGGGAGAGCGTGCTCGTGCACGCCGCCGCCGGAGGCGTGGGCAGCCAGCTCGGCCAGGCCGCCCGGTCGCTGGGCGCCGGCCGCGTGGTCGGCACCGTGGGCAGCCCCGCCAAGATCGAGACGGCCAGGTCGTTCGGCTACGACGAGGTCGTGCTGCGCGAGGAGGTGGCCGAGGCCGGCCGATTCGACATCGTGGTGGACATGGTCGGCGGTCCCGCGCGGCGGAGCAGCCTGGACCTGCTCGCGCCGATGGGCCGGCTGGTGGTGATGGGCAACGCCTCCGGCGCCGAGGACGTCGGCATCCCGGCCAACGAGCTGTGGTTCACCAACAAGACGGTCTCCGGGTTCAACCTGGCGGCCTTCGCCGCGGCCTTCCCCGCCGAGACGGGCCGGGCCCTGCACCGCGCGGTATCCGCCACGGCGAGCGGGGAACTGCGGGTCCAGGTCGAATCCCTGCGACTGGAGCAGGCCGCGGAGGCACACCGCCGCATCGAGGCCGGCCGCACCACCGGCAAACTCGTGCTCGAAGTCGAACGGAGCTGAGCGAGCGTCACAAGATCCTCAGGCGCGCCACACCGGCCCACACTCCCCATGACCGGGTCGACGCCCCCTGCAGACGCAGGTCGGGGCATGACGAGCGTCCGACGGGTTCCGCCGATGGCAGACGGCGGTAGCGGTGCCCATTCACCTCCGCTCCGGCCCAGGCCCGCCTTTTTTGTGCGGGGCCGCACGGAAGGAGCGGCCCCCGGCCACCCCACCCACCCTCGCCGCTGCAGGGCGGATTTACCGGTAACAGACCTGGACCAGGCGTGCCGGTCAACCGGCCGCGGGTAGGTCCGACCACGAATACAAGATAGGGAAAACTCTGATGCGAGCTACTTTCATGTACGGTGCCGGTGACGTGCGCGTGGAGACCGTGCCGGACCCGGTCCTCCAGCAGCCCACCGACGCGGTCGTGCGCATCGTGCGCTCGTGCGTCTGTGGCAGCGACCTGCACCCCTACCACTCCCTGCCGGCTTCGGAGCAGGGCACCCCGATGGGGCACGAGTTCCTGGGCGTGATCGAGGACCTCGGCCAGGAGGTGTCGGGGTTCAAGCGCGGTGACCTGGTGGTGGCGCCGTTCGCCTATTCGGACAACACGTGCGTGTTCTGCCGCGAGGGTCTGCACACTTCCTGCCTCAACGGCGGCTTCTGGGCCGTCGGCGGGGTGGGCGGCGCCCAGGCCGAGGCGATCCGCGTGCCGCAGGCGCAGGGCACGCTGGTCAAGCTGCCTGTAAACGAGGACTCGGAGCTGCTGCCGTCGCTGCTGACCCTGGCGGATGTGTACGGCACCGGCTACCACGCCGCCAAGCAGGCCGACGTCAACGCGCGTACCACGGTGGCGGTCATCGGGGACGGCGCGGTCGGGCTGATGGCGGTGCTGTCGGCCCGGCGGCTTGGCGCGGAGCGGATCATCCTGATGGGCCGGCACGAGGACCGGACCAAGCTGGGCGTCGACTTCGGCGCGACCGACGTGGTGCCCGAGCGCGGCAGCGAGGGCGTCGAGCGGGTGCGGGAGCTGACCGGCGGGGAGGGCGTTCACGCGGTGCTGGAGGCGGTCGGCTACATGAACTCCTATGAGACGGCGGTCGGCGTGGTCCGTCCCGGCGGCGTGATCAGCCGGGTCGGCGTGCCGCAGTACGAGGACGCGCCGATCGGGTTCGGCAGTCTGTTCGGCCCCAACATCACGCTGACCGGCGGCCCGGCCCCGGTGCGCGCCTACATCGAGGAACTGCTGCCGGACGTGCTGGAGGGCCGGGTGGAGCCGGGCCGGGTGTTCGACCGGACGATCGGCCTGGAGCGGGTGCCCGACGGTTACCGGGCGATGGACGGCCGCACCGCGCTGAAGGTCCTCATCCAGCCCTGACCCGAAGGAGGACCATTCGCGATGGCCACCTGGACCAGCGACGAACTGACCACGATCGGCGACGCCGAAGAGCTGGGCCTCGCCTCCCGGCGGGACGACGGCACGCTGCGCCGGCCGGTGACGATGTGGGTCGTCCGCGTCGGCGACGACCTGTACGTCCGTTCCATGAACGGCCGCTCCGGCGCCTGGTACCGCGGCACCCAGACCCGCCGCGAAGGCCGCGTCTCGGCCGGCGGCGTCGAGGCGGACGTCACCTTCGCCGACGCCGGCCGCGCCCTCGACGACGAGATCGACGAGGTCTACCGCACCAAGTATCGCCGCCACGGCGCCAACATCATCGGCGGCGTCGTCAACCCCGACGCGCGAGCCGCCACCATCAGACTCGTCCCCGAAAGGTGATCATGAAGCACACCGCCCTGAGAGATCTGGACGTCTCCCGCCTCGGCCTGGGCACGATGGGCATGTCCTTCGGCTACACCGGCGCGGGCAGCGACGACGCCGAGTCCACCCGCACCATCCACCGGGCGCTGGAGCTGGGCGTCACGTTCCTCGACACCGCCGAGATCTACGGCCCGTACGTCAACGAGGAACTGGTCGGCCGGGCTCTGAAGGGCCGCCGCGACCAGGTCGTGGTGGCGACCAAGTTCGGCATGGTCTCGCACGCGCACGGCGGCCCAGGACAGCTCGACAGCAGCCCGGCCAACATCCGCACCGCCGTCGAGGGCTCGCTCAAGCGTCTCGGCACCGACCGCATCGACCTGTACTACCAGCACCGCGTCGACCCGGACACTCCGATCGAGGACACCGTCGGCGCCCTGGCCGAACTGGTCGAGCAGGGCAAGATCCGCCACATCGGCCTGTCCGAGGCCGGCCCGGAGACGATCCGGCGCGCCGACGCCGTGCATCCGGTCACCGCCGTGCAGTCGGAGTACTCGCTGTGGACCCGGGACGTGGAGGAGCGAGTGCTGCCGGTGCTTCGGGAGCTGGGCATCGGCTTCGTGCCGTACTCGCCGCTGGGCCACGGCTTCCTGACCGGCGCGATCCGCTCTCCCGAGCAGTTCGACGACACCGACTGGCGCGCCACCAACCCGCGCTTCGCCGGCGAGAACTTCCAGCGCAACCTGCGCCTGGCCGACGAGGTGCAGGCCGTCGCCGCCGAGGCCGACGCCACCCCGGCGCAGGTCGCTCTGGCCTGGCTGCTGGCCAAGGGCGAGCACATCGCCCCGATCCCCGGCACCAAGCGGGTCGCCCGCGTGGAGGAGAACATCGCCGCCGACGGCATCGAGCTGACCGCCGAGCAGATCGCCAAGCTCGACAACCTTCCGCCGGCCGCCGGCGAGCATCACAACGAAGAGCAGATGCGCATGATCGAGCACTGAGGCGGTCGCTCTGTGAGGGCGCCCGTCACCCCGCGGCGGCGTCCAGGGAGCCGATCACGTCCTCGGCGACCTGTCCCAGCCGCTCACGCTGGGGGAAGTCGCCCACCGGCACGCGGGCCACCTCGCGCGCGGTGTCGTAGTCCACGACCGAGATCGCGTCCTTCTCGCTGAGCGACACCGAACAGTGCCGGCCGTCGGCGGCGGTGGCCGTCCAGTACGGCAGGCTGCCGGTGTCGTAGTGCACGTAGCCCCGCGTGGTCAGCCCGGGGCGGTCGACGATCGCCACGTAGTCGTCGATCGTGCCGGCCACGCAGAGCTTGCCGCCGTCCGCCGACATCGCCATTCCGTGGTGCGCGGAGTTCTGCGGGTAGTCGTCGGCGGCGAGCCTCCCACCCGCCTCGCTGAAGGGCATCTCCACCTTCCGGGTGATCTTCCCGGTGGTCAGGTCGACCTCGGCGAAGCCGTTGAGATAGGAGAACTGGGCGTACATCGTCCGGTTGTCGGGAGTGAACACCGCCGGGCGGATGCCGTACTCGAAGGTGTACTTCCTGATCACCTTCAGCGTGGCGCCGTCCACGACGGTGAGCTGCCGGGCGCCTTTGAGCGCGTTCAGCGATCGGGGCAGGGAGGTGACGCCGATGCTGGAGTTGTACAGGAGGCTGCCGTCGGGGGAGTAGTCGTTGGCGTGCGGATAGGTGCCGGTCGGGATGTCGGTCACGAGCCCGCCGGTGGCGGTGTCGATCACCTGCGCCGCGGAGGCCGTCGTCGCCGACACCACGAAGTGCCTGCCGTCGGCGGAGAGCGCCGCGTGGTCGGCCTTGAAACCCTCGATCTTGTAGCGCCACAGCATCCTCCGGCCGGCGATGTCGAAGGCGACCGCGTCCGACAGGTTGCCGCGGGAGACGTACAGCGTGCGCCCGTCGGGGGAGACCGCCATGTCGTCGACGAGCTTGCGGTATCCCTGGATCCGGTTGACCGCCTCGTACCCCGCGCGCTCGACCGGGTTCATCGCCCTCAGGCGCTCGTCGAGGTCCGGGACCGCGTCGAACGAGCCCAGGTTGCGGTAGGTGCGGCCGTCGACGAAGCTGACCGTTCCGCCCTGGGCGTTGCCCACCAGGAGCACCTCTCGCAGGGACGCCGACCGGGCGGCGGTGGCGGGGCCGATGAGGGCCGCCAGCAGCACGGCGGCCGCGGAGAGCGGCATGACGGATTTCAGGGAAGGTGCGCGCACGGTGTCGCCGTCCTCTCGGTCGATGGGCACTTCCGTGAGCTCGCGCCGCGGGACCGGTCGCCGTGGCCGGTGGCGGGAGGACGCACCCGCCCCGACGGCCGGAATCCGTTCAGGCGAGAACGCTACAGGCGCCCGCGGACGGGCGCTTGTGGGCGCGTCAGCAATTCACCCGACGGGATTGTCTCCGCCTGACAACCCGGCGGGGGAGGCGTCCGGGGTCGCCCGACGGTCAAATGTTCGTCGGTGAACGCGGGGATAAGCCGGATGGACGGGCGGGTAGGACAGCGCCCGTGAAGGGCGAAGCGAGCACCACGGGACCGCAGGCCCCGGGCCCGGCGGACGTCCGGCCGCCGTACCGCCCCGACGGGCCCTCCCGCCCGGCCGGGCCGGCCGGTCCCGGCAGACCGGTGCGCTGAGCGCGGTCAGCGATGCCACCGGTCTTCCGGCGGGCCGCCGGCCGACTGACCGACGCCGCCCCGGGCTGGCTGGTGGAGACGGTACGGCCGGCGCCGGCGGCGCTGCGCTGGGAGCCGATGCTGCGCATGGCCGTGGCCGTGACCACCCCGCTCCTGGTGGGGCTCGCCGCCGGGCAGATCGCACTCGGCCTGCTGCCCGCCATGGGGGCCATGTCCACCGCCATGGCCGACCGGGGCGGATCCTACCGGGCCAGGATCATCCTGATGTGCGCGGCCGGTTCCGCCGGCGCGCTGGGGTACCTCACCGGCGCCCTGGCCCGCGGCCAGGGCTGGTGGACCGTCCTGGTCGTGGTGGCCGTCTCGCTGGTGTCCGCGCTGCTCAGCACCGGGGGAGGCGCGGGTTCGGCGGCAGGGCTCCAGCTGCTCGTGATGACCGTGCTCGGCACCGGCATACCGCTGCCCGGACCGCCCGGCCCGCACGCGCTGATGTTCCTGCTGGGCGCGCTGTGGACCCTCGCGCTGGCGCTAGTCCACTGGCCGGCGCATCCCCGGGCCGCCGAGGAGGCCGCGGTCATCGCGGTCTACCGCGCCCTCTCCCGGCTGTTCGCCGATCGCGGCCCCGGCGCCCTGACGGCGTTCGACACCGCTCTCAAGAACGGCTACGACACCGTGCTCAGCGCCCGCTCCGCGGCGGCGGGGACGGATCCCGAGCGCACCCGCCTGGTCGCCCTGCTGAACCAGGCCTCGCTGATCCGCAACGCGCTGATCTCGCTCTGCCAGGAGGAGCGCGAGCCGCCCGGGGATCTGGCGGCCGCCGTGGAGGAGGTCGCCGACTCCCTCGCCGGCGGGCCGGAGCCGCACGCGCTGCGGCACGCGTACGACTCGCCCGCCCTGCGCGCCCTGCACTCCAGCATGCAGGGCGCCGTCGAGCTGGCCTCCGGCGGTGACATCGCGGCCGACCAGGTGCCCTACGAGCCGGTCGGGTACCGCCGGCGGCTCCGGGCGCTGTGGGAGAAGATGTGGTACGGGCACCTCACCCGCGTCTACACCATCCGGCTCTCGCTCTGCATGGGCGTCGCCGGCGCGGTGAGCGAGTTCGGCTGGTTCGAACGGTCCTACTGGGTGATGCTGACCGTCGCGCTGGTGCTCAAGCCCGACTTCGGGTCGGTGTTCGCGCGTGCCGTGCAGCGCGCGCTCGGGACGCTCGCGGGCACGCTGATCGGCACCGTGGTGCTCCTCTCGGTGCCGTACGGCCCGGCGCTCCTGATCCCGATCGCCGTCTTCGCGGCGCTCATGCCGTACGGCATGCAACGCAACTGGGGCCTGATGTCGGCCTTCCAGGCTCCGCTGGTCCTGCTCCTGGTGGACCTGCTGACGCGTGGCGGCCCGAGGCTGGCGGAGGTCCGGCTGGTCGACACCCTGGCCGGATGCGTGATCGTTCTCCTGCTGGGGTATCTGCCGTGGCCGGCGAGCTGGGAGGCGCCGGTCGGGCCGAGGTTCGCCGACGCGGTGTCGGCCACCGCGCACTACATCCGGCACGCCTTCGATCCACGCGATCCCGGCAGGGCGCTGCTCCGCCGCAAGGCCTACGACGCCCTCGCCGACCTGCGGACGGTCTTCCAGCGGGCGGTGACCGAGCCGAGGGTGGTCAGCCGCCGCGTCACCACCTGGATGCCCGCGATGACCGCGCTGGAACGGGTGGCCGACGTGACCGCGGCCACGGTCGCGCGCACCGAACACGGGGTACCGCCGCCGTCGGACGCCGCCGTCGAGGCTCTGGTGACGTCCCTGGAGGGCATCGCGGCCGACGTACGCGCGGGACGGACGCCGAGAAAGCCCGAGCTCGCCGACGAGGAGACCCTGGAGCGGGTGAACTCCGCCGTCCATGGCCTGCGCGACACCGTGTCGGGGGAGCACCCTGACGCCGGCGGCGGGGACGGCAGGGACGGAACGTGATGCGGGCCCGGAAGGCTGGTTGCTCCGGGCGGGGCCCCGCCCGGTGGCGACGCGACCTACTACGGGCGATCGGTGAAGGGCCGGTGGTGCCGGTGGCCGCGGTGCCACTGGAGGCGGGCGCGCCGTACCGGTCTGCGGTTGGGGCATGGCGGGTCTCTACGACGGCCGGTAGCATCAGATGATCGACAGGTAGATGGGAGTCGCGCGCGATGCGTGGTCTGGGAGACCTGGAGTCGGCGATCATGGACCGGCTGTGGTCCTACCGCCGGCCCGCGTCGGTCAGGGACGTGCTCGAGGATCTCCGCCGCGAGCGGGAGATCGCCTACACCACCGTCATGACGGTGATGGACAAGCTGCACACCAAGGGCCTGCTCCGCAGGGAGCCGGTCGGCCGGGCCTACATCTACCGGACGGTCGCCACCAAGGAGGCCTACACCGCCGAGCTGATGCGCGCCACGCTCGCCTCGGGCGGCAACCAGGCGGCCACGCTGGTGCACTTCCTGGAGCGCCTCAGCCCGGAGGAGGCCGCCGCGCTGGAGGCCGCGCTGAAGGTCTATCCGCCCGGGAGCCGGGCATGAGGGCCGTCGTGAAGATCCATCGGTCCGGGAGCCGGGCATGAGGGCCGTCGTGAAGATCCATCGGTCCGGGAGCCGGGCATGAGGGCCGCGGTGAAGATCCATCGGCACGGGGATCGCAGGTGACGGCTGTGATGAGGGCCATGGTGAGGGCCTGCCCGCGAACGGCGCCCCCGGTAGCCCCGGCCCCGTGCGCCGTCATCGCGGGCGCCCCGCCGCGCCCCGCGGGCCCGCCCCGCTGAGCCGCGGCTTCCAGGACTCCGCGGCAGCCGGTCCGGGCGTCCACCGGCGGCCTTCCCTGAAGGAAATCGCCATCGACAACGATGAGTCGTAGTGGCGTTGATAGGCCAAGTCAGAGCGATTTCAGGGGAAATCTCTCCACTCAAGTCACTGAATGTCTGATTTGGCACAACGGTCGCCCTAGGGGCATCATCCTCTACTACCGTCCATCGGACGAAGGGCGTCCCGGCTCGACACGCCACAGCCGGCGCCCCACACCTCAGAGGAAGGGAGAAGCGTGACGGCTGCGTCCCGCGGGATTCGACGTCACGACGTACTCCGAGCCCTGATCTCCGCGCTCACCGCCGTGATCCTGTGCGCCTGTCTGGCGTCGGCGGGTCAGGCCGATCCCAAGCCCAGCGCCAAGAAGCTCCGCAAGGAGCTGGCACAACTGCAGAAGCAGTCAGAGGCCATGATCACCGAGTACTACAACGGCCGGATCGAGCTGCAGAAAGTGGAGAAGACCGAAAAGGTGGCGCGGGGCAACCTCAAGCGCGCGCAGCAGGAATTCGACCGGGCGGCGGCGGAGATCCGCATGCTGGCCGTCGAGCAGTACCGCAGCGGCGGGATGGGCGTGACCCTCGCGCTGCTGGAGAACCCCGATCCGAGCGCCATGCTGAACCGCCTGGCGCTCACCCAGCAGATCGTGAGCGAGCAGGACGCCAAACTGCAGGGGTTCGCGAAGGTCCGTGACTCCCACCGGGGCGCGCAGACGATGGCCGAGCAGCGCGCCGCCGCGCTCCGCGCGTCGCTCAAGAAGCTCGACGGTCAGAAGAAGCGCGCGGAGAGACTGATCGGCCAGATCAAGGACAGGATCGACCAGCTCTACCCCACCCCGGGGCTCAGGAGGGCCGACGGCACGTGGGTTCCCCAGCTGCCTTCGGGCCCGGACAACATCACACCGCGGATGCGGCTGGTCCGGCAGCTGATCGCACAGCGCTTCGGCCCGCGGTTCGGCATCGGCTGCTACCGGGCCGACGGCGGCATCGCGGGCGGCGGGGAGCACCCCCTCGGCCGCGCCTGCGACTTCATGCTCAGCCGCGGAGGGGGCATGCCCTCCGGTGCCGAGACCCAGCGCGGGCACGAGATCGCGGCATGGGCCGTCAAGAACGCCCGGCGGCTCGGCATCATGTACATCATCTTCCGCCAGCGGATCTGGCACGTCCGCACCGGCAGCTGGCGGACCATGTCCGACCGCGGCGGCACCACCGCCAACCACTTCGACCATCCCCACATCTCGGTCTACTGATGTTCGAGGTGGCTGACCCGCGGTCACGCAGGCGGTTGTCCCTCTGAGGGCACATCCAGGGCGCATTCCGGATCTGCCGAGGTCCGTGCTCACCGGACTCCCCACGGTCCGAGCGCCGGGCGGGCGAATCGGGGAGGAGAACGCGCCGGGACCGGCCGGCGCTTCCGTACCGGCCGGTCCCGAGAGGTCAGACGGGTTGCTGTTCCCAGATCTGGGCGGGATTGCCGTCGCAGGGATACTGCTGGACGTCCGTGCCGTTGGCGACGCCGGCCCCGGCGACGTCGAGACACTGGCCACTGGCCTTGACGCTGACGATGTACTGGTTGTTTCCCAGGGGGGTGAAGTACCAGTCCTGGGCGTCACCCAGGTTGCAGTCCCAGATCTGTACGTTGCTCCCGTCGGCCACGCCGGCGGCGGCGACGTCCAGGCACCTGCCGCTGACGGGGTTGACGTACCGGTAGGTGCCACCTGCCCCGCCGGCCGATCCGGAGGGCGGGAACAGCTCGACCCGCGAGTGGGCCTTCATCGCCTCGAAGTTGGCGTTGTAGGCGTCGTACAGACCGGACACGGTCGTATTGCCGACCTTCCTCAACGTCAGCTGCACCTCGTCGGCGCCGCGGAGTGAGCCGTTGGTCATGTTCGGGCTGCCCGTCCAGACCGTCTTCGCTCCGTACGAGTCCCTGACCAGGATGTACTTGGAGTGGACGAAGGTGGACGTGTAGGTCGCCTTGTCGTTCCAGGTCGTCACGCCCGCCGCCTGGAGCTGGGTGATGACGGAAGGGCTCTCGTCGGTCACGACCTGGACCTCGCAGCCGCGGGTGACCGCGGAGGCGAGCGCGGCGATCACGGGACGCTTGGGCGGGCTCTCGCGGGACCAGTCCGGGACGGCGATGCGGATGCTGCCGTGGTTGGCGCCGTCCTTGCAGTCGGTGCCCTTGATGAGGGAGACGACCGGGTCGCCGCTGCTCTTGGGATAGAACTGCACGTCGGAGTCATTGGGGGAGCTGACGTATCCACGTTGGGCCCAGTAGTTGTTGTCACGGGCGGTGTTCGTCCACAGGTCGGTGAAGAAGCCGCGGAGGTTGGCGGAGAACAGCGAGTCCCACGGCAGCCCGCCGTAGACGACGGCGTTGTTGGCGGCACTCCAGCCGCCCGCGTACTTGGCCCAGTTCTGCGACGTCACCAGGATGACGTTGCTGACCCCGTCCGTCTGGTCGAAGATGATGAACTTGCTGTGCTGGTCGTAGGTGCCGAAGCAGCCGCCGCCGCTGTCACCGCCGACCACCGTCCCGCACTTCTTGATCCCCGACGTCGTCCCGTTGAAGGCGGTCTGCAACTGGGTGATCGAGCTCTCGGCGGCGTACCGTCCGCCGATGACGAGCTGTACCTTGACGCCTCGTGCGGCCGCCGCGGCCAGGGCGACGCGGATCGGGTTGGGCTCGGTGCCGTTGTCCTCCTTGATGGCGAAGGCCGCGACTTTGATCGTTCCGGTGGCTTTGTTGATCAGGTCCACCGCCTTCGCCTCGATGGAGCGATCGTTCGGCAGGGTGAGGATGACCTCACTCGCGACCGCGGCATGGGCCGGTCCTGCCATCACGGTGATCATGCCTGCCGGTAACAGTAACGTGCAGAGGAAAGCGATCCAACGTCGCACGGACAAACCTCTCGTCGAGGGATTATTTGCGCACCCTAGAGGAGAGTTGATCAAGCCGCTATGGGCCATGGTAAGCAGGAGATGTGGCCCCAGCCTCTAGTGAAATCATTCATGTTGTGGCTGAGCCTCCCCTCGTAACGTGGAGACCTGGGGATCGACGCGGGCACGCCGGCCGCGAGCGGTGGTGCGTGGTTGATGCGGGAGTGGGGGCCTGCATCGTCGAATCCGGGGCTGACGCCGTCGGCTCCGCCGAAGGGAGACACGGTCGCGACGAGCGCGGTCAGTCCCGCTCGCCTGGCTTGTCGGGTGATCGAGGCCGGCCCGGCGATGAGCTCGTGGGCGCCGTGGGCGGTGCCCACCCCGTCGGTGAGTGAGTCGCCGAAGGCCGCGACCACGTGGCGTCCTTCGGGAGCCTCGATGTCGATGCCGCTCAGGTAGAAGCGGGGTTCCACCTCTTCGGCGCCCGTCAGGTGCGTCCGGGAGACGGCGTCGGTGTCAGGGGTGATCGAGGATCGGGTGTCGTGCGCGGCCACGTGGGTGCGGGCGACCGTGAGGGGTTGCTTGCCGTACCGGTTGCTGAGCCGTACCCGCAGACGATCACCGGACCCGCGCAGGCGCACGATCTGACGGAGCGTCTGATCGCGGAAGGCGCGTGAGGGGTAGATGAGCGTCATCGACTCGTACGCGCTGACCGGGGCGGATCTGAAGGCCGCCGTCCATGCGGTGGTCATGTGTTCAGCCCTCCAGGGAGCTCAGCAGGTGGCGGGTGAGGTCGCTGAGACGCGCGGCGGCCTCGGGGGAGAATGACGGGTGGTCCAGGCTGATCGGCTTGCTCTGCATGAAGGCGCTGAGCGGGGCGGCGGGTGGGTCGTCGATGCGGGCGATGATGGGTTTGACGCCTTCGGCGACCGGCGCGCCGTACCTCTTGAGCGACTCGACGTGGGCGGCGGTGACGGCGTCGTACTCGCCGCGGAACGCGGTGGACACCGGCCCGGGGTTGATCAGGACATATCGGGTACGGCTGGCCGCCCGTCCGGCCGCGAAGGCGGCACCGAGCAGGTCGTTGGCGCGCCCGGCCTGCATCTGGGCCGCCACCCCGTCGTAGCCGCGATCCAGCATCGGATCGTCCCAGTGGATGCGGCCGATCGGGACGCCGGGTCCGGACACGTTGACGATGACCCCGAGATCGGTCAGGCCGTGGCTGAGCAGGTGGCGGCTCAGGTATTCCAGCGCGAAGGTGGCCTCGAGTCCCTCGGCGGTGACGGACCGGGTGGAGCGGAAGTGCCGAGCGCACAGCACGAGTGCGTCGACGGCCGGGCAGGTGGCGTTGATCTCGTCGATGACGCGCCGGTTCTCGCTGACCAGGCTCAGGTCGGCCGCGATGAGGTGGGCGCCGGGGAGGGCTTTGTCCTTTTCGCGGCCGACGATGACGACGGTGTCGCCGCGGCGCAGGTAGGTGCGGGCGAGCTCTCTGCCCATCCCGTCGGTGCCGCCGGTGATCACGAGGGTCTTCAAGGGGATGCCTTTCCGGTCAGGGCGGGTTCACGAGAGGGCAGGAGGGGGATGACGGTGAGAATGATCACGAGCATCGCGAGGGCGAGCCAGAAGATGCCGTGGAAGCCGACGATCGGGTCGCCGGCGATCTGCAGGACGAGCGTGACCACGGCGACGCCCAGTGCGGCGCCGAGCTGGTTGAGCATGTAGAGCACGGAGCTGCCCTGCGCCACCAGCGGGCCGGGCAGGCTGCGGTAGAGCGACCCCATGGTCGGGGCGCTGAAGCAGCCCATGCCGAGCCCGATCGCCAGCGCGGCCAGCACCGGCCAGATCTCGGCGGTGCCGGCACCGATGCGGGTGAAGGCCAGCGCGCTGAGCCCGGCCAGGATCGCGCCCGCCGTGGCCAGGCCGCGGGCGCCGAACCGGTCCGACAGCCGTCCGGCCAGCGGCATGGCTATCGCCCCGCCCAGGCCCGCGGGAGCCATCAGCAGCCCGGCGGCCAGCACGCCGTGCCCGTGCACCTGCTGGTAGTACAGCGGCAGGGCGAACAGTGTGGCGAAGTTGGCCAAGCCGCCGAGCCCCATGATGGTGACGCCGGCGACGAAACCGCGGCCGGCGAACAGCCTGGGCTCGATCAGGGGCGGCACGCGGCGGGCCCGCAGCGCGTGCACGGCATAGCCGGCAAGCAGTGCCGCGCCTGCGACCAGCGGAAGGGCGACCTGCCCGCCCTGCTCGGCCGATTGCGACAGGGCCAGCACCAGAGCCGCGAAACCGGGGGCGAGCAGGGCCAGGCCCAGGACGTCCAGCCGGGTCCGCGCGTGGTCCGCAGGTGTCTCGTCGGGTACCACGCGCCGCGCGAGCAGGTAGGCGAGCACGCCGACGGGCACGCTGAGCAGGAACATCCAGCGCCAGTTCAGGGCGTTCAGCACGGCGCCGCCCGCGACCGGCCCGAGGACCGGCCCCAGCGAGAGCACCACTCCCATCAACCCCATCACCCGTCCCGCGTGTCGCGGTCCCGCGGCGCGAGCCAGCAGAATCAGCACCAGCGGGTCCAGGATCCCGGCGCCGACGCCCTGAAGGGCCCGGAAGGCGATCAGGCTGCCGACGTTCCACGCCAGCCCCGCTGCCAGCGAGCCCACCACGAACACCGCCAGGCCCGCCAGCCAGAGCCGTTTGCCGCCGAACCTGTCGACCGCCCAGGTGGTGAACGGGATGGTGGCGGTGACGGCGAGCAGGAAGCCGGTCGAGGCCCAGCCGATGGTGCTGAGCGAGGTGTCGAAGGCGGTGGCCAGGGTGCCGGTGGCCACGGCCGCCATCGTGCTGTTGAGAATGCCGAGCAGCCCGCCGAGCAGGATCACGGCGATCATCGCCAGGAGTCGGGGATCCAAACGATCGTCAATTGAACTCACGAGTTCAACATAGTTACCCAGCGAGTCTGCATGCAACTCGCAGATCCATCAGAGTGAACCGGCCGGTATAGTAGTTCCATGACCACATCGCGCGGACGGATCGACAAGCGGCAGGCGATCCTGCGGGGCGCGTTCGCCGTGTTCGCCCGGCAGGGCTACGCGCAGGCCTGCGTCCAGGAGATCGCCGACGAGGCGGGTGTGGCCAAGCCGACGGTCTACAACCACCTCACCGACAAGGCCACCCTGTTCCGGCACGCCGTCCAGGACGCGGCGCAGGCCGCTCTGCAGCAGCGCCTGGCCGCGCTGGAGCCGCTCGTCGAACCGGGCGACAACCTGCGCGACGCCCTCGAGGGCGTCGGCCATGAGCTCCTGCGCCTGTACTGCGACGAGCACTCCTGCGCGCTGCGACGGCTCCTCTACTCGGAGATCATCTGCTTTCCCGACATCCTCGACGTCGTCACCGAGTCAGGTCCGCACCGGCTCACCCAGGCACTGGCCGACCGGCTTGCCCGCCTCATCCTGGTCGGCCGCCTGCGCGCCGGCGACCCCGACCTGGCGGCCGAGCAGCTGCTCGCCCTGCTCGTCGGCCCCTTGGAGGCGCGCTCCCGCATGGGCACCCGACTCCTCGGCGACGATGAGCTGTGGGTGGTGACCCGGGGCGCCGTCGACACTTTCCTCCAGGCTTACGCCCCCTCTGACCGGCAATCGATCATCTAGGACAGGTTCCGGTCATGGGCGGTGACGGGCGTCTTCGAGCAACCGATGCAGGTGATGATCGCCGAGGCCGCTGCCCGCGGGCAGGCCGGCCTCGACCTGGTCAGCGTGGACTCCACCACCGCCCGTGCCCACCACCACGCCGCCGGAATGGCTCTGGACGGCGAGCTGGTCGCGGCACCGGAGGAGGCCGCCAAGCAGGAAAAGGGGCTGCGCCAAAGGGGCGGAACCACCAGGGTGGCGGACTCGACGAGAGTGATGGCGGGGACCGGAGCGAACGCCGACGGCTACGGCGCAGGATCCGGCTGACGGCGGCCAAGCTGGGCCGCTCGCGGGGTGGGCTTACCAGCAAGGTGCACCTGTCGGCCGACCGGCGATGCCGCCCGCTGTCCTTCGTCCTGAACCCGGGGCCAGGCCGGCGACAGCCCGCAGTTCTGTGCCGTCCTGGCCCGCATCAAGATCCGGCCACCCGTCGGCCGCCCGCGCACCCGCCCGGCCGCAGTAGCCGCAGACAGGCCTATTTCTCCCGCGGCAACCGCGCCTACCTGCGCCGACGCAGCGTCAAAGCCGTCATCCCGGAGAAGACCGACCAGGCAGCCAACCGAAAGAAACGCGGCTCCCGCGGCGGCCGCCCGGTCAGCCACGATCCAGACCTCTACAAACAGCGCAACACGGCAGAACGCTGCATCAACCAGATCAAAGAGTGGCGCGGGCCGGCCTTCCGCTTCGACAAGACACCCGAAAGCTACCTGGCCGGCCTGCATCTACGCGGAGGGTGTCGGAGACCAGAGTCCGGCCGCGGTTCCCTCCTCGACGTGCTTGCGATAGGTGACGACCTTGCCATGGATGATCTCCAGGCTGGCAGTCAAATCGGCGATCCTGTCCCGGACGGTTCTTTCGTGCTCCTCCAGGAGCGCGAGCCGCTCCGCCTCGTTGCCCCGACCGGATCGGACAAGCCGAGCGAACTCCTTCAGGGTGGCGATGGGCATGCCGGATTCTCGCAGCCGGTTGCACAACAGGAGCCACTCCACGTCCGCCGGTCCGTAGACGCGCTGCCCTCCGGCCGTGCGCGGAATCGGGCCGATGAAGAGCTCCTCACGTTCGAAGAACCGCAAGGCGTGCACGCTCAGGCCGGTCGCCTTCGCGACGTCTCCGATGGAAAGGCCGTCCGCGTTCCTGCTCATGCCGCACCGCCCTAGTTTGACCTAGATTGCACTCTAGATTTTAACGTCGAGTACATGGCAATCACGCAACACAAGGTCGGCTCGGGATTCAACGCGCACAGCACGGCGGACGAAGTCCTGGCCGGCATCGAGCTGGCCGGCAAGAACGTCCTGATCACCGGCGGCTACTCAGGTCTTGGACTGGAGGCCACGAGCGCGCTGGCCCGCGCGGGGGCGCACGTCATTGTGCCCGCTCGCCGTCCCGCCGTGGCGACGGAGGCGCTGTGCGGCATTCCGCGGACGGAGGTGCGGGAACTCGACCTGGCGGACCCCGACAGCATCCGGACGTTCAGTGACCGGTTCCTGGAGACCGGGCGGCCCCTCGACATCGTCATCGACAACGCGGGTGTCATGGCCTACCCGAACACGCCCGTCGGTCCAGGTTGGGAAGCACATTTCGCCATCAACCACCTCGGGCACTACGCCCTGGTCAACCGCCTGCGCCCGGCCCTGGCCCCTACCGGGGCGCGAGTGGTGTCCGTCGCCTCGTCCGGGCACTTCCTGTCGGACATCCGCTGGGACGACCCGCACTTCCGCCACGGCTACGACCACTGGCTCGCCTACGGGCAGTCCAAGACGGCCAACGCCCTGTTCGCCGTCCATCTCGACGCCCTCGGTGCGGCCGGTGGCGTGCATGCCTTCGCGGTGCACCCGGGCAGCATCCTCACCCCGCTGCAACGGCGCATCCCCCGCGAGCAGCAGATTGCCCAGGGCTGGATCACCCCGGAGGGCCGCCAGGCCGACGGCTTCAAAACCCCGGTGCAGGGTGCGGCGACGGCTGTATGGGCGGCCACGTCACCTCTGCTCGACGAGTACGGCGGCGCCTACTGCCAGGACTGCGACATCGCCGAACCCGCGACCACCGACGACATGCTCGTCGGCGGTGTCAAGACGTGGGCGATCGATCCCGATTCCGCAGCCCGGCTATGGGCCCTCTCCGGCGAACTCACCGGGCTGGATTGCTTCTCCTGACTCAGGGGGGTGAGGTCACGCGCCACGCCTCGTGCGCCTGGACCAGAGAGCACTGTGCGGGCGAGTCCTGAACCGCATGATCCGCACCCGGATTCATAAACGAGGAAAACTACAACGCATGCGAACAGAAGTGCGCAAGGAGAGAGCCAGGACGAAAAGCACCCGAGGGCGGCCCAGATCCAAACCTCTGAGGCAGAAGATTCTCAACCAGCCAGAAAACGGCTCCGCTGACCTGGGCTGGCGCAATCACGTGTACCTGCTGACAGGACTCCTGCCGACAGCCCGCATCGGCGCCCCTCGGGGCCCTCGGTCAGCCGCAGTGCGACGGGTTCGAGTACCAGTACTTCGTGTCGTACTTGCCGCCCCGGATGATGCGGCGGCCCGGTTGGTCACGGTCGTGAAAACTGAAACCCCGGTACTCCTCGCGTGCGGCGAGGGGTGCCGGGGGATCTGGGTGGACAGTCGGCCTGGGCTCTGGCTGTGTTGTCAGGCGGTGGCTCCCAGCGCGAGGGCGGCGACAACCGGCACGAGGTACAGCAGCGGGTAGGCGACCGTCGCGTAGGAGCGTGCACGGAGCACAGTGATGACGGCCCCGACGAAGTACAGAACCAGGCCGATTCCGGCCAGGGTGCCGATCACGGGTACGAACAGGCCGACCAGCAGGCCCGCTGCCCCCGCGGCCTTGGCGGCACCGAGCCAGGGCCACCATGAGCTCGGGACGCCGTACGCTGCCAGCGGTTGGACGACCCACGCGGCGCGAGTGAGGATGGCGTAGGCGGAGAAGGCCACCCAGGCGGCGGCGAGAACGGTGACGATAATGTGAACCATTTGGGGCGCTCCTTGCTTCGGTGACGCTGGGCCGGGGCCGCAGCGGCGTGATCGGTGAGTCCGTCACTGCCTTGACCCGGCGCCATACGGTGATGTGACCGCCGGCGAATGTGACGTGCGTCATAGGCGAGGAGCCCGGCGGTGGGGAGGTGAATCCGAGCGATCCACCTCCCCGCCCCTGTCAGTCCAGGACTGCCAGATGGAGTCGATCGAGACGATCGGGTTCTGCGATGACGTCGATGGCGGTGATGAGGCCGTCGGCGATCGTGAACGTGAGTGCCACACGCAGGTGGCTGTGGGGAGCCATCACGAGGCCAACGGCGCCGTCGATGAGGGCGGCTCCAGTGAACTGGGCCCGCTGCATGGCGGCCATCGCGCCCTTGGCGACGGGCTCGGCTCCGTGGACCACGACGGGCTCGGCGGTCAGCATGACAGCCTTGTCCGCCCGGAGCATGACATCGGGGTGGAGCAGCGTGATCAGCGCCTGGAAATCCCGGCCGAGAGTGGCGGACAGGAAGGCTTCGACGATCTCCCGCCGGCGGGTCAGATCGACGTGCGGCGCGGGTGCGGCCCCCTTGACGCGGCGGCGGGCACGGCTGGCCAGTTGCCGGGTCGCCTCAGGTGAACGCTCCAACATGGGGGCGATTTCCTCGAACGGCACGGCGAACAGATCGTGCAACACGAAGGCGACCCGCTCGGCCGGACTCAGGGTGTCGAGCACCACCAGCAGCGCCACCCCCACCGAGTCGGCCATCACCACCTCTTGTTCGGGATTCCCGGTGGAGGCGGGGCCCAGCAGCGGATCAGCCGTCTGGATGTCCAGCGGCTCCTCGTGGCGGTTACCGCGCGAACGCAGCATGTTCAGACACACCCGAGCCACCACCGTGGTCAGCCATCCGGCAATGTTCTGCACCTGGCCGACATCGGCGCGGCTGGCACGCAGCCAGGCGTCCTGCAGCGCGTCGTCGGCCTCGCTCAGCGATCCGAGCATCCGAAAAGCCACCGCGCGGAGATGCGAGCGTTGCTCGGCGAACCGCTCTGTCAGCCACTGATGTTCGTCCATGTCACATTCCTCCATTAACCAGTGCCAAGGGAGAACGATACTTATCGACATATCGACCCCACGGAGGAGTCATGACGTCACCCATCGCGGACGAGCTGCCCCGGTGACCCGCTTCCGCAGCGGATTCACCCGCTGGATCGAACAACGTCTCCTCCGCGACGACCCCGATGACCTCATTGAGGCGATCGGGTTCCTCGCCCGTACCGAGGGCCTCTCACCCGATGTGGCAGAGCACGTCGCGACCATGACCGGCACCATGACCAGCGACGTCGTCGCCGCCTACCAAGCCGACAACACCGAATGGGCCAGCACCCAGGCGACCTTCGACCACCCCGACCTGACCGCCCTCGACGACCATCTCGATACGGTGGCCTACTGCCGCCACCAGGACTGACGGGTACTCTTCGGGCCGAGTGGCGCGCTCAGAGCGACGGCTTGCGCCGGGCTCAGCCTGACCTGGGAAGGGCGAACCGCTCGGCGAACACCCTCCTGGACCAACATCGTCCGGCACCCCTCGTCCTGGGCCGGGCATCCACCGATGGCCCCGCCCTGGCCGAGTACTGGGCCCGGCGGCCCCTTGGACGACCAGCAGATCACCGAGGATTGCCACGAAATCACTTCACGAAAGGTGATCGCCCCTACAGGTTGAGGCCGCTGAGCTCGCCGGCCATCAGCGTCCCTTCTTGAGAGTCGGTCCCGGAGCCATCGTCGATCGGAGCGGGGTTGCCCGTCTGAACCCCATCCTGATCTGTGAAAAGACCGATGATGTCAACGGATGTGAACAATAACCCCTGCTCACCGGTCCGTCCTTACGGAGACGATGAGGACTCGTTGCCCCGTCCCCAACGGTGCGGCTCGCCCCGCTGCGAACCCTTGTGGGAGTGATGAGGACAGCCGCCCCAGGCCAACAAGCTGAGGCGGCAGCGTTCTCAGGACACGGCCTGGCGCGCCACGCGGTGGCGGAGGTAGACGACTCTTGAGAAGGTGCGGGTCTCGACGAGTTCGAGATCCACCTGGCGCTCGCGCTGGGGAAAGAATGGAATGCCACCGCCAACCAGCACCGGGTAGACCCTGGCCCGGTACTCGTCGATCAGACCCAACGCGGCGGCCTCTGCGGCGAGAGTCGCGCCGCCGATCGCGATGTCGCCCTCTCCTGGCTCGGCTCGCAACCGCTCGATCTCCTCCGCCAGGCCGCCGGAGGCCAGACGGGCATTGCCCCGCACCGCCGACAGCGTGGTGGAGAACACCACCTTCGGGAGCGACTTCCAGATCGCGGCCCACACGAGCCTTGAGTCGTCGAGCGATGGATCCTGGTCGGCGGTCTCCCAATACAGCATCGTCTCGTACAGCCGTCGTCCCAACAGGTGGACGCCGACCTCTTGTATCTGGTCGGTGTTGAAGCGAAAGACGTCTTTGTCGGGTGCCGTCCAGTCGAAGCCGCCGTCCGGCCCGACGATGTAGCCGTCAAGTGAGACGCTCATCGAATAGGTCACACTGCGCATCAGAAATCCTCCCCGGTAACTGGTTCGACAGCACGACCGCCGGACGCCGCAGGATTCATCACGGCTCGCGGGATTCTCTCAGATCTCCCCGCCCCACGCGAAGATCATCAAGAAGGCCGGCGATCTTTCAAGGCACGGCCCAGGCATGCTTAATGCGTCAGAGGCCGTCCGGTTGCGACCCCTCGCCGGGGTGATGAGGGCTCCGGAGTAAAACCGCAGTTCAAAAGCCTTCTTTTGGAAGCGATCCGACCGCTTTTGCAGTGCACCTCCGGTAGTGCAGAAAACCCGGGAGGTCTGCTGCAAATCCGTATGATCACCATGATTCCATCAGTCCCGGCCGGTGTCACCGGACTCGAACTCAGTGGTGGAGTGGTTCGGCCCTGAGGGGGCTGATCTTCGTGCGTGGTCGGGGGCGATCGGCAGTCCGGGATTTCGTTCCTCAACCCCAGCCCAACGGGTAGCAGGGGTGCACTTTGGTTGCAATACAGGAGCGTTCAGAGCTGTTCAGGATGGACCACTGAGGATTTTTCATCCTGATGGCCTGGTGCGGCAGGCCCGCGGAGAACAGTGCTCCTGTGAAACCTGCAGGAGCGTGCAGCGAAGTGATCCACCGTCCGCCTACCAACCCGCGGAAGCTGCAGACGATGATCCTGCTCACCTCGATCCGGGAACGACTCCGCACAGATAGGTGGACTCCTCCAGCAGTTGCGGCGTCATCGTGATCCCGGTGAGGCGCTCGGCCATAAGGAACGCCGGCCCTCTGTGGGGGGCGGCGATCGAGTAGACGGGGGAGTCGATCCGCTCCAGAATCTCTGCGAGTTCGTCCGGCATCTCCTCTGAGTAGCTTTCGTGGGGCCTGGCCATGAACTGCATCTTCCCGTCTTCGATCCGGTGGGAATAGCCTTCGTCGTGCGCGAACTCGAACCGGATCTTTCCGTCGTCGATCCAGTAGAAGTAGTCCATGTCATCGACGTCGAGGTAGAAGTGGGAGACGAGACGGGTGCCCGCCGACAGCGGCATGATGATCTCTTGGGTGACGCCGAGCCCGCCGTTGGCCTCGACGAGGAGTACCCAGTCTCCAACGGCGACGGCACCGAAGGTTTGCCACCGGATCAGCCCATCAAGCGTTACGCGAGAGCAGTCTTCGACCCGGACGCCGAGCCGGGTCACCACTTCCTCAAGCGTCAGGCCGCGGACGTAGGTGAAGCAGTAGGCGTCCGCCAGGCCGGGGAAGCGCTCGGGGGAGAACCAGGAGTAGTCGTCAGGGGTCGCGATCATCCCGTCATGCTTGCAGTGCCCACCGACACAATAAGAACCATTTCATCCTGAGTAGCGGCCTTCTTCCACGAGCTGCAGCACAAAGATCGCCTGCACGAACGCTGTCGCTCGATGCGGGCAACAGCGCAGCCTAGTAAGCACCTTCCAGCCCTTCAAGGTCGCGACGGCACGCTCACCGATGGCCCGGATACGGGCGTGGGCGCGGTTGACGTCCCGCTGCCCGCGCGACAACCAGGGCCGATGGCGATGTCGCTTGAACGGCGTCCGAATCATGGCGCCCGCGCCTTGATAACCCTTGTCCGCAAAGGTCTTCACGCCGGCGCTGGTCAAGGCGTCGATTAGGCCGACCTTCCGGGCGGCGCTCACGTCGTGCGCGGCGCCCGGCAACGCGGGCGAGGCCCACACCAATCGGCCCATGGGGTCGGCCAGCAGTTGCACGTTCATTCCATGCCGCTTGTGTTTGCCGCTGTAATACGGCCGCTCATCGGCGAGGCGGTCAATCGGAATGAGAGTGCCGTCCAGGATGGTGTAGGCCAGCCGGGATGCGCGCTCGACGGCGGCGTGCACGTCGTCGGCCAGGGCGGCCAGGAGATCGACGGCTTCGCGAACATAGCGCCAGGCCGTGGTGGTCCCTACGGCGAAACCGGCGGCCAGGCGGGCGTAGGTGTCGCCATTGCGTAAATGGGCCAGGACCAGTAGCGCCTGCTGCGCCGAATCTAACTTCCGCCACCGGGAGCGACGTTCGGCGTGCCGGGTGCGGATGAGTTCGGCCAGGCGAATCAGGGTGTGGTTGGACAGTGGAATCGAGGCACGGTAAGACAGCAACGAGGCTCCCGGTTGGGGCATCGGATCTTGGTCGACTGCTGTCTTATCGGGAGTCTCCTCTCATCCACCACTGCTTTCCGCAGACCCATCCTGACCAGTGCCTTCACGATGGAAAGAGCTCACTCATGCCCTCTGACCTGCATTGAACTATATGGAACGAGCCGAGGTCGATCTTTTAATCCGCATGTCGGGTGATCCGCCGAGTTCCAAGACACCGTCGCCGCGCCAGCGCTCTGACGCGTTGCCGTACGGCTCACCACGAGGAGTATGGGCAGAGCCCACACAGGCGTCGACAAGCCCGTTTCTGGGAGCCATCGGGCTGTACGGCTCCGGACCGAGCTGGACTGATATGAACGGGCGGCTCGTTCACGACCTGCGTGGCGAACTGATCTGAACGCCCTTGGTGACCGTTTGGGGATCTACGGGTCAGAAGGTGCCTGAGCTGAGAGCTACCCTATGGCCGGGCACAATCAGACCGTGGATCTCCGGGATTCCCCGCTGCTGAAAGCTGCTCAGCTCTGTACTGGCGGCATCCGGCCCAAAGCCGACGTCGATGTGGCCGGCGTGCTGGAGCACTTGGAGGACGACGACTGGGAAGCAGCTCTCCTTCTCCTCGAAGAGATCGGCGACGCACATCCTCAGCCGCCCCAGTTCTGGGACCTGCTGGCTGACGCTGCCCGCCTGTTGTGGCTTGTCAAGGACGCCTACTGGTACGGATGGCGGAGCAGCGAGGCTCGCAACGGTGCCGTTCTCGCCGAGCTCTGTCTGATGAGCTCAGAGGAGGGAGGCTGGCCCGGGCCCGCTCCTCCTGGCGCAGTGCTCCGGCCCATGTGGGACATCGGCCATCTCACGCCCGAGGGTGAACCCCTGCTCAGCATCGCCATCCTCTGGGTCGAGGGCCGCGCCCCCTTGAAGCCCGGGGAGTGCGGGCCGGTGAGACTGCTACCGCTGACCTTCGAGTACTGGCGGCATGTGCAGCCAGGTGATGTGATCACCATGCACGTGATGCGGCCCTCCACCGGTTGGGCCCGCGTCACAAAAGTCATTCTCCCTTTAGCAGTCGGCTCCTAGTTGCAGTTCTAGTTGCAATCCACCGCCGTGCCATGCCGTTCCAGACGGGCCGACCAAGCGCGTTGGTCCAGGTTGAACCGATCGGGACGAGCAGGATCAGAGCTGCTAATGCGGTTTGGTGCAGCCATGATGTCGCCGCACAGATGTTGGCCTCACGATCGCTCGGCGATGGTTGGGCGCGTAGGGGGGCGATCGGATGTCTCAGCACGGATCCACCGAGCATCATGGATATGTAGGGGAACCGTGCAAACGGTGTGAAGTTATCTGTCTAGGTGTAGCTTGGCCACTCGTCGCTCCGGAAGACTTCACGCCGTGTCGACTGCATCCAGCGAGAAGAAGCCCCCGAGCTGGCCGGCGCTCAAGATGGTGTCACTTGCATGGCTCACGCTGGTAGCGCTGGAGTACTTCTGGATTCCATTGTTCAGGGTGTCCGAGCTGCTTGCCTGGCTTGCGATCATGGCGGCCTGGTTGTGGGTGATCAGTCGGTCGACCATGGTGGTGCTGACCTATCTGTCCCGTAGGGACTACGGTCGGTGTGTCGCCGCGCTGTTGCTTGTCCTCAGTGCCGGATCGGTGGCCAGAACCGCTCACTGGAGTGCCCTGTATGCGGAGGGCCAGGTCTGGTTGCACAGGGACGCATTCGCTGAACTCGCCGCCGACCACGAGCACCACCGGCCGCTCACAGTGCCCGGGTGGATGGAGTACCTGTCGATAGACGGTCAGGTACGGCCACAACGCGACGTGCTCTACCTGCCGGTGTTCGAGGATTGGCGGGCGGAGAGCGGCAGAGGCATTGCCTATATACCGGGTTCCGATGGTCGAGGCACGACGATCCACACGGCAAGCGGTGACCTCGGCAGCGCCACACACGATCTTGGAGACGATTGGTGGTGGGTGGAGTAGGCGTCAGATTGATCTTCTGATCCGTACGTTGGGTGATCCGCCGAGTTCCCAGTCACCGTCGCCGCGCCGGTGCCCTGACGCGTTGTCGTACGGCTCACCAAGCAGGTACGCGGGCGGGCTTCCCGAGCGGAACCACGAGGAGTATGGGCAGCTCACATGAGCACCGGCAAGTCCGTTTCCGGGAGTCAACTTGGGAGCCATCGAGCCGTACAATCCCGGACCGAGCTGGACTGATATGAACGGGCGGCTCGTTCACGACCTACGTGGCGAACTGGTCTGAACGTCCTTGGCGACCGTTTGTGGATCTACGGCTCAGAAGATTGGAGCGTCTTGATTCAGATCGACTTCACCCAAGGCGGCGCTTCGTCGGCAGGCATCGCGAGTTCGCTTTGGACAAGAAGTACGGCCTCCTCATCCTGGCCTCGGACTTTGAACTGTCGCACGCGGCCGATGATGTCCATGGCTCTCATCGGGGCCGTGTACTTCAGCACACGGCGTTGTCGCAGGGTCTTGATCAGAGTCGCCACAAAGAAGAGAAGGAAGCAGACAAAGAGTCCGATGAAGACGGCTGGGAGGATGGTGTCAAGCATTCGATGGTCATAATGCTCGCCACCTCTCCTTCCAGTAGCACCGTTGCACTTCCAGTTGCAGTCCAGGATCGTTCAAGGCGATTCAGAGCGGTCCGCCCATGCCCTCTGAACTGCATTGAACTACCCGGAACAGCGTAGGGCCGATCTTTTAATCCGCAGGTTCCGGGTTTGGGTCCCAGGAATCTTACCCAACGACCGCCGTACAATATGCGTGCAATGATCATGACGCTCATGGCGATGAGGCGCGGTCGCGCCGCAGGTGGGAGGCCATCTTCCCGCCGGAACGGTCACGGGCTGTAAAACCGTCGACGCTCTGCCAGTGGAAACCAACGAAGGCGTACGACATCGATCGAGCTGAACGGAAGCCGTTCGGGGACTTGCGGACCATGAGGTGCCTGAGCTGAGGATTACCGCCGTGGCCAGGCACATCAGATCGTGAAACCTTTTCATCCTGAAGTCGCAGCTCAGAGTGGCTTAGCCGGTATAGGTGAACACCCAGGCCGCCAAGCAGGTCGTCGGGCGATCCTGCCCGGTCCAAGCAACTCCACATCACCAGCTCCCGAGCTGTCCGGTTGGGAAGATGAAAAAGCGCACTGATCACTAAAACCCTGAGTTCACGCTGGCCGAGGTGCGTCACGCCGCATTGCGCCCAGCCCCATCATCCTGTGACCACCGGGTTCTGTGCCTGTCGGTGGCGGCTGGCAGCATGACGACATGACTATGCAGCCCCTCGATATCTCTTGGCTCTGCGGCGAATACTCCGAGGAGTGCTACAGCTTCATCTACATCCGTGCCACGCCTGAGCAGGTGATTGCACGCCTCGGCGGTCGATGGGAGGACTTCACGCCGGGCCCCTTCCCCGACGACCCGGATCACTACCCGCGTTCTGGGGAGCCTCTCGGCGTCACCTCCATCGGCGATTGGACGTTCGTTTTCGACCCTGACTGGCTCGGCACCTGCGAAGACGTGATCACTGAACTCTCCCAAGGCACCCGCCTCGTCTCCCAAGCCGCACTTGCCATCAAGGGCATGGACTATTTCTACTGGTGTGAGAACGGCGAGATCCGATTCTGCTTCGGAGTCGATGCCGAACATCCGACGGAGACCCCGGACGAACTCGTGGACACGATGACGGAGATCGACAGACTCTACCCATCGTTTCCCCCGCTCTACGAAGGGCCGGCTTTCCTACTCGTCGAGCACCTGACCGGGATCAGGGTGACGGAGCATCTACTGAAGGGCTCCACGTTCATGTGGGGCGTCGTCCCAGAACCAGCCAAGTCGTAACGTTGGCCAACAGTGAGTCTTTTTCCTCCTAAAGTCGCAGCTCAGAGCGAGTGAACCGGTAGAGGTGAGCATTCAGGTCGCCGCTGGGCAGGTCGTCGGGCGATCCTGCCCGGTCCAAGCAACTCCACATCACCCGCTTCCGAACTGGCCGGCTGGGAGGATGAAAAGGGCTCCGTGGACTTCCAGGATTCCCCGCTTCTGAAAGCTGCCCGGCTCTGTCCCGTCGACGTCCGGACCGAGGAAGTCGGCATCAGCGTGGCCGACATGCTGGGGTATCTGGAACATGACGAATGGGAGATGGCCTTCCTCCTTCTCGAAGAGCTCGGCGACGCGCATCCTCAGTTGCCCGAGTTCTGGAGCCTGCTGACCGATGCCGCTCGTTTGACGTGGCTTCAGGGGGACGCCGACTGGTGCGAATGGCGATGTGGTGAGGCCCGTAACGGTGCCGTTCGCGCCGACCTCTGCCTCACGAGCGCCGAGGACGGAGGCCGCATGAGCCCCATGCCTCTCCGCGGAGTGCTCCGGCCCATGCGGGACATCGGCCTTCTCACGCCCGAGGATGAACCCCTGCTCGGCATCGCCCGCCTCTGGGTCGAAGGTCGTGATCCGCTGGAGCCGGGTGAGTGCGGGTCGCTGAGATTGCTTCCCCTGACCTTCGAACACTGGCAGCACCTCAAGCCAGGCGATGTGATCACCATGCACGAGATCCGAGCCCCTATCGGGACCGCGCGCATCACCGGGATCAGTCTGCCCGTGACAGCCGGTTCCTAGTTGCAGTTCTAGTTGCAATCCAGCCCTGTTCAATCTCGTCCCGGAGGGACCGGCCACGCCCATTGGTCCAGGTGGAACTGATCTGAACGGGCAAGATCAGAGCTGCTAATGCGGTTTGGGTTTACTGTCTATCCGAGGTCCGAATCACTTTTCAAGATTCAGATTTCTCGGAACGAGAGCCGGAAGCGATTCATGCGACAGCGAAACACCCAGCCGGGCATCAGGATCGCAATCCCCCGGTGACAAGGCTGAGATCAGCGATGGCCAAAGATGATCTCATGAGAAGATTATCCGTACTGCTAGGTGTCCTGGCTCTCCTGCTCACGCCGTCGCTGCCAGGCACGGCGCACGCTCAGAGTCGTGGCTCACTGACACAGGCGATATCCGCGCTGAAGAGTGAGTTCGCAGAAAGAAGCAGTGTGCTCTTCTCCCAGAAGACCCGCGACGGCTTCGGCTCGGACGTCGTCGCCTTGACGGTCGCCCACGGCAAACACCGTTTCGCGGCCAAGGTGGGCGTGTACGCCAGTGACGTCACGGACACCTTCACCACGGGTGACAGGCCTGTCCACTTCCGAATGATCAACGTCGGTCGCGACAGCTACACTCAAGGCACCTGGGCCAACATCCCCGAGGGCAAGAAGTGGCTCCACCGGCGGGACTCGGACGGCTTCCTCTGGTCTCAAAACCTGGTAGACGCGCTAAATCCGAAATTCTTGCAGCTGATCTCCTCCGGAGCGGAGAAGACATCCGCCATGGACCGATACGACGGTGTCCCTGCCATCCGGTATGACGGTTCGGTGAAGGTCGGTAGCCTCGGCTCGCGCCAGGCCGGGATCTACTACGGCCCGAAAGATGGGAGATCGGTAGGAGGCCGCATCAAGTGGAAGCTCTGGTTGGGCCCGGACAGCCTGCCCAGGCGCTTCCAGGCCGAGATCGTCTCTGATCCCTACGGCCCAGAGCGGGAAGTAGACATCGTGAGGATGAATGTCCTCTACAAGGGCTGGGGAACGCCTGTCCACATCGCAGCACCGCCCAAGAACCTTGTGGCCGAAGACGACTGAGTTCACCGCTCGGCTCGCGCCTTTTGCGGCCCACGATCGGACTGACTTGCAAGCAGGTGATCCACCAGCATTCTGGGAGCCGTATTGGGAGCCATCAGGCCACGCGACCCTGGGTTGAGCTGGACTGATATGAACAGGCGGATCGTACGCGACCTGCGCGGCGAACTGATCTGAACGCTCTTGGACGTCGTTTGGAGATCTACGGATCAGAAGGTTAGAGGTTCGAGTACCTCCGGCCGCGCAGTTGCAAGGAGGCCTCTGGACAAGGGTTACGCCGTCAGGGCCTTCGTGTCTTTTTGATTGTTCGTGCTTCTTGTTAACAGCTTGGCTCCTCATACTCGCTGATCGCTTTGGCGAATATCCCGGAGGCTAAAGCCTCCACTGATCTCTCCACAGGTCTGAGGGGTGATCAATGGGCTAGGACGTCGTTCGTCCATCCCACCTCACAGGCCCATGGTGATTGCGCCGTGGATCACGTCCGGCTAAGACAGCGCCCATTCGCCCTTCTGCTGACCAAACATGACCCCGAACTGCAGTTTGGCAGGCGTCGCCGAGGCGGGAACTTCGAATACGATCAGGCCTTTTCGGGTATCGCCGCGGTTCACAGTGACCGATCCGCCGAACGCGGCTCCCTCCGTCACTTCCGCGAACGTTGGCCGATGCTGTTGCCCTTCGGCGTCGATCAACGTCCCGCCGACAGCCGGTGAGTCGGTGTAGATCTCCTGGCCGACATTCTTCAAGGTGAGTTCGACAGCGATGTAGCGGTTGCCGTCTTTCGGCTTCAGGAACTGGTTGCCGGAGGTCGCGTTGTCAATGACCCGATTGGGGGTGACAGCGACTTCAACGCCGGGCTGTAGCCCCTTAACGGTGATGGTCTCGCCGACCTTCGCCACCGTCACTGTCTGCGCTTGCGCTGTCGGCGGCTGTGCGATCAGGGGCTGAGTCGGCACGGGGGTGAGCCGTAAGCCGCCATCCTGTCCACCGCAGACCTTGGAGGCCCGCCGCTCCTGCACGATCTGATCGAGGCTCTTGGTGCGGTACTCCTGCTGCTGATCGGCAGGTAGGACATACCGCCACGCCTGGCCTTCATAGGTGAAGTCGAAGGTGAACGCTGCGATCAAACGGTTGGCGTTCACCTTCGCGCCGGTGCCGTTGACAGCGACTGAGCTGATTGTGAACCGCAGATTCTGCGCGGCCTGCGGGCACTGTTCGAACATGCTGATGTAGTCGTCGCGCGGCATCAGGGACTGCGACTGCGCAGACCAGCGATCCCAGAACTCGCCATAGGAGCCGGCCGAGTACAGATCGAACGCCTGTTGCGCGGCAGTGCGTACCCCGGGCTCGGTCTGCTCCTGCGCCCGCAGGTCCACCAGGGCCACTCTCGCTCCCTCGGATGATCCGGTCGAGGTGGCGGAGTTGAGTACGAGGAGGGTCGTGACGACGGCAACACCGAGCAGCGCGATGACGGCCAGCGCGACAGTCGCCACGGAGAGGGCCGACCCGCCACGCCGCTGCTGTGATTGCGGCACCGGTTGTTGCATCGGATAGCCGTTAGTCGCATACAGCCGCGGCTGTACCTGCCTGTATGCCGTCGGCTGCTGCGGGTAGCCCTGGGAAGGGTAGGGGCCGTGCTGGGACGGTTGGCTGTTGTAGGGCTGCCACGGGCGCTGACCATGCGGCTGCCGACCCTGCGGGGGATACGTCACGACATCTCCGGATGACTGGGGTGCGTGTGAGACGCCTGAGATGTCGCCCCGGGTTACACATGGCCAAACCGGGCCACCCGTGTGCCGCTTACAGCAGCGCCGTACGGCAACACCGCCTTATGCGACCACACGTCGCCGTCCCGTATTCACCATCCGACCAAGGAGTGAGCCTGCAGATCTGGGCCGCGCTGTTCACTCGTCATGAGGGGGCTGAGGTTCGAACGGGTAGGACGTGAGTGGTTTCCCGTGCTACTTCGCGCGTACGGTCACCGCTGCTCGCGGCGCGTGAAAGACCAGGCTCAGCGTGAAGGCGTCCAGCGTGAACAGGTCGGTGCCGTCCCAGTCGAACAGCCCGACCTGCCCCGGTGGAGCATCAGGGGTAGTGGCCACGCAGTCATGGCCCTCCTGGTCCTCGTGCCACTCGACGAGGCGGACGTCCTCGAACCGGAAGACCACGACAGGCGTCTTCGCCAGTTCGAGTGGAGTCCACTGCAGATCGTAGACGAACTCCAATTCCAATGTCGGCGGCCTGCCGGGCGCATAGGTCAGGCGCCTGAAGTCGGTGTCGTGGAGGTAGACATGGGCACCCTCCTCGGTCCAGAACTCGTACATGCCTCCCTTGGAAGTGATGCCACGATCTCTGTCCTTCGTCACGCCGGCGAACTCGGTCGCTGACATGAGGACATGGTCCTACAGACCGGAACGATTTGGCAGGTCCCGGCGGAGCGGTGGCAGCAGCGTCCCCGCACGCGGGCACACCACGGCAACCGTCCACCACCCTCTGGCCGAGGTCTCCGCTACCCGGCCAGGGTGATTGATCCGCCCGAAAAGCGGAAGGTCAGCAGTTCGACTCCGCCCCTGACCGTCAGCGTTGACCAGCAAGAACGCCCCGAAGCGATCATCGCTCCGGGGCGCTTTCGTGGTGTTGACGGCAACCCCGGATTGGGTTCAGGTGTCCACCTCATAGCGATACCAACGCCGCGGATCCCCGCCCTCGTGCAGCCACAGCGTCCCATCTCTGCCGATCTTCCCCCGTGCCCAGCCGGGTCGGGTGCCGGCCGTCTGGTAGCAGCAGGTGCTCGCGATCCGTCTCGGTGACGGCTCCGTCCTGCCGGCGGGTCCCGCGGATCTCCCAGCGGAAGCCGCCGCTCGCTCGGTGCTGATCGAGGAAGGCAAGCTCGGAACCGGAGACGGCCAAGCCGGTGCACCGTGTGACGGGGTCGGTGTGACGCTCCGGACGCCGTCAGCATCGATCTCGATCAGCGGAATCTCGCGGATCTCGACTCCGTCGCAGATGACGGCGGTCGTGTCGTAGCGTGAGGGCGGCCGGAGCCCGGAGAAGTGCGGGATGGGAGTGAAGCCCTGAGCGGGGTCGGCGACCAGGGCGGCGAGCCGGCCGCGGTAGTCGGGTTCGTAGCTGATGGGGATGATCTCGGGGACTGCCATGCGCGGGGGAGTGGCGGTCGGGTCCGACAGTGCCTCCGCACCGCGCGTGATCTTGCTGACGGAAGTGCTGACACCATCCCTGGACGCGAGTGGACACCCACAGAAGATGATCAAGTGTGAGGTGTCTCCGAGCTGGTTTTTCTGACATCCGTGGGATCCCGAACCGACTACGGATCGGAAGGTGCCCGGCCGGTGTTCTGCCTGTCCCGGCTCCAGATCTCGGTGCATCGAGGGAGGTCTTCGATGCCTCCGCCTTCGGGGATCATGCCCCAGAGGAAGGGGATCAGGTACTGGGGTGGTTCGCCCAGGAGCGCGGTCAGTTCGTCCTCGGTGATGGTGAGGGTGAATGCCGAGCCCGGTTGCCCGGGGTTCCATCCCTGATCGAGGGCTCGCCGGATGCATCCGGCGACGAGGACGGGGCGGACCGCGGTGGTCCGTTCTCCGAGCGGGTTGTCCGGCCGGGCGAAGGGAAGTGACACCACGAGAACGCGCCCCGGCTCCTCGGGCCGCTCGACGGTGACGGTGAGGGGGCTCCAGCCGTCGCCCTGGCGGTGGGTGGGCCTGCGCCGGATCCGCCAGCGGAAGGCGGTGCCGTCGACGTTGATGGGCCGTGAGCCCTTTCTGGGCATCGCCACGGGCGCCTCCGAGTTTCTGCTCCGTTGCGTCGCTGCTCCGTGGGAGTACCGAAGGCATCGAGAAGTGAAGTGACGCGAGACGCCCGCAAGCGTAGCCGCTGCTCGTCCCCATGATCGAGCCGTTTTCGCGGGTGGACCGACCACATATCGGAGATCACCCGGATCTACGAGGGCAGGGCACATGAGCCCGAATATGTGCCCTGAGCCTCAGGGCACACGAAGGAGGGCGGCGGCAGGAGGACGGCGGCTCCGCCGCAAGGACGCGCTCGTTCGGGTAGGTGCCGTCGTACCTGTCGTACCTGTCGAACACGGCGTCCACGGAACGCGACACCTCATCCACGACGTTCGCCCCGGCCCCCGAAGCCGCATCCTCAGCTTCGCGGCCGACTCGGTGCGGAATCCGCCCGCCAGGACGGCGGACTTGCCTCGAAGATCCATAGCTGAGAAGGACAGGCGGACCGTGCGACGATGTGCACCGCCGCGCTCGCCGAACCGGTCGCCGTGCAGGGCGACCGGTCCGCCGGGCGCGGCCGGCGGCGGGCTGAGGAGTTCGGGCGCGGGCAGTGGACGGGCGATCACGAGGGCCGGGCGGAACGTTGTTCCCACGCTCGGCCGATCTCCGCCACCACGGCCAGCGCGGCGCCCTCCTGGAGGCGGTAGTTCGTCGGGCGGGCCAGCTCCAGCGCCTCGTCGGCGAGGGAGAGCGCCAGGTCGCGCCGGCCTGTACCGAGGTGCGCGCGGGCGAGCCCGAGCAGGGCCCGGACTCGCATGTAGCGCATGCCCGCCTCAGTCGCGAGTTCGAGGGCCCGCTGATGCGCGTCCGCCGCCTCGCCGTAGCGTTCGCCCAGCGTACGGACGGTGCCGAGGACGTTCGCCGCGGTGCACAGGGCGTAGACATGATGGGTGCTCTCGGCCAGGTCGTGCGCCGCGATCGCGTGGTCGAGGGCAGGGCCGAGACGGCCCGCGTCGCGGTGGATCTCCGCCAGGGTGGCGAGGCTTTTGACCTCGGGCACGGGCAGGCCGCTTGCGCGATCGTGTGCGAGCGCCTCGGTGGCCAGGGCCAAGGCCTCGTCGAGGTGCCCGAGGAGGCGCCGGACGGTTGCGAGCTCGTTCAACGAGGAGCTCAGCGGGCTGCCACGCAGCGTCCGGTGCAGTGCCACGGCATGGCGCAAGTATCGTTCCGCCTCGCCGAGGGCGCCGAGTTCGAGGTGCATGGTGCCGAGATTGCTCAGGGCGTTCGTCTCGCCGTAGACATTGCCGATGTCGCGGTTGATCCGCAGGGCGACATCGAGGTGGTCGACGGCGGGCTGGAGCTCGCCCTGATCGTGGCAGGCGGAGGCGGCGTTGTTGTGGGCGGCGGAGACGCCTTGAGGCCATCCGGCCTGTTCGCTGTAGCGCGCGGCGGCGGCGTAGGCGGCGCGTGCCTGACCGTAGTCGGAGCGTAGCTGGGCGGCGGCGCCGACGCAGAGCTGCGCCGTCGCCAGGCCGGACGGCTCGCCCTCGGCCGTGGCGGCGCGCAGGGCCGCCTCGGCGACGGCCACGCAGTCGGCGATGTCGATGTGCTGGAACAGGTGGCCGCGCAGGGCATCGGCGATCAGCCACGCGTGGTGCCGCGGTCCGTGCTCGGCCGCGTGGACCGCGATCGCGATCAGGTTCGCACGCTCGTCCCGCAACCAGTCCGCGGCCGCGCCGCGCCCGTCCGGCGAGCGGCCGGCGTGCTCGTCCGGCGCCTGTACGGCGGGCTGCCGAACGACCGCTTCGAGGGCGGGCAGCCGGGTGATCGACGGATAGGCGATCTCGGCCGCCCAGGCGGCTCTGGCCAGATACCAGGCGCCGAGGCGTTCGGCGGCCTCATGGCGGCTCTCCGAGTCGTCTTCCTGCCGGGCGAGTTCTCCGGCGTACTGGCGCAGCAGGTCGTGGAAGGTGTGGCGGTGCGGCTGATGCTCTGTGAGAAGGTGAGCGGCGGCGAGCCGGTCCAGCAGCCGCTCGGCTTGCGTCACGTCGATGCCCGCCAGGGCCGCGGCGGCCGGCGCCGTGACGTCGGGTCCGGGGACCAGTCCGAGCAGCCGGAACAGCCGCCGGGCGGGGGGCGGTAACCGCGCATAGGACAGGCTGAACGCGGCGCGCACCGCCATGTCGCCGTCGATCTGGAGCATGTCCAGCCGCCCGGCGGCCAGAGCCGTGCCGTAGCCGGCCAGCGACCAGTGCGGATGGGTGGCCAGGGTGGCGGCGGCCACGCGCAGGGCGAGCGGCAGGTGGGCGCAGAGCCGGACGATCTCCTCCGCCGTTCGCCGCTCGGCCGCCAGGCGCTCGGCGCCGATCACCGATTCCAGCAGTCTCAGGCTTTCGGCGTGGCCGAGCATGCCCAGGGAGAGCCGCCGGGCGCCATGGGAGGCCGCCAGCCCGGCGAGCGCGTCCCGGCTGGTGACCAGGGTGAGGCAGCCCGGAGCGCCCGGTAACAGCGGTCGTACCTGGTCGGCTGTGTGGGCGTTGTCGAGCAGTACGAGTATCCGCCTGCCCGACAGGTGTGACCGGTACAGGCCCGCGGCCCTCTCCTCGTCGCCGGGGATCTGCTCGGCCGGCACGCCCAGTGATCCCAGCATCCGGGTGAGCGCCTCCAGCGGCGCCATCGGCGGACGCAGCGAGTGCCCCCGCAGGTCGATGTAGAGCTGCCCGTCCGGGAATTCGTCGGCCGTCCGGTGGCCGAAACGCAGGGCGAGGGCGGTCTTTCCCACCCCGGCCGCCCCGGTGACGGCTGTCACGACGGCCATGGTCGAACTGTCGGGAACGGCGTAGCGCCGCAACGCGGCCAGATCGCGTTCGCGCCCCACGAAGCCCATGACGTCGGGTGGCAGCTCGGCGGGGGCCGGGGTGTGCCGCGCCTGCTGCTGTGGCGGGATGTCCAGGCCGGGATCGTCGGCGAGGATGGCCGCCTCCAGCCGGCGCAGCTCGGGCCCCGGGTCGAGGCCGAGCTCCTCGGCCAGCAGGATCCGTCCGGTGCGGTAGATCTCCAGCGCGTCGGAGCGCCGCCCCGACCGGTAGAGGGCCAGCATGAGCATCCCGCGCAGGCGTTCCCGTAGCGGCTGCTCGGCGAGAAGCGCCGCCAGCTCGCCGGTCAGGTCGCGGTGCCGGCCCAGCGTCAGCTCCAGCTCGGCCCGCTCTTCGAGGGCGACCAGCCGCAGCTCCTCCCACCGGCTCACGGAGGCCTCCGCCTCCGGCAGCTCCAGATCGGCGAGCACCGGACCTCGCCACCACGCCAGTGCCCGGCTCAAAAGGTCGCTGGCCTCGGCCGGTCGCCCTTCCCTCGCCGCCTGCCGGGCTCGCTCGATGTCCTGTTCGGCTCGCTGGGCGTCGGTGAGACCGCCACGCAGCCGGTAGCCGGAACCCATGGTCTCGATGAGCTGCGGCTCGACACCGGCCTCCCGCAGCGCCCGGCGTACCGTGGCCATCGCGATCATCACCTGGTTGCGCACGGTGGCCGGCGGGTCGGCGCCCCAGATCGCGGCCAGGCGTTCGATGGTGAACATCTGCCCGTGGTGCACCACGAGCATGGCCAGAACCGCCCGGGCACGCTGCCCGCTCAGCCGCACCGCCCGCCCGTCCACCACGACCTCGAACGGGCCCAGGATTCTGAACTCCACCTCGCGGGCCCCCATGGTGATCACCATATCGGCTCCGCCCGCGCGGTCGGCGCCGATCGACCGGCACGGTCATAGGGCCCGCAAGCCACCACCATCTACGGCGAGCATCGTTCCCGTCAGGTACGAGGCCGCCGGCGAGAGCATGAAGGCGGCCACCCGGCCGAACTCCTCGGGCTCCCCGTACCGGCGGAGCGGTAGATTCTCCGGGATGGTCACGCCGCCGGTCAGGTCCGGCCGCCCGAGGTCGGCGGTGCGGTCCGTCCGGATCCAGGCCGGCAGCAGGCCGTTGACCCGGATCCCCCGCGGCCCCAGTTGATCGGCCAGAGACTTGGCGACCATGGCCAACCCCGGGCGCAGGCCGTTGGAGATGTCGAGATTCGGTATCCCGGCGCGTACCGCAGTGGACAGCACGGCCAGGATCGAGCCGCCCGGGCCGAGGCTGCCCGCGACCGCGCGCATCAGCCGTACCGGCCCGAGGAAGATCTCATCGAAGGCGCTTCCCCACTGCTCGTCGGTGATCGTCTCGACGCGTCCCGGCGACGGGCCTCCCGTGTTCACCAGTGCCCCGTCGAGACGCCCGAAGGTGTCGAGGGCGGCGGTGACCAGCGCCGTCGCGGTCTCCGGCGCGGACAGATCAACGTGCAGGCCGATGCCGCGGCCCGGTCCGGGCAGCCGGACGGCCGCCTGCTCGGCGGCGCCCGCGGTGCGTGCCGCGAGCACGACGTGCGCTCCCTCGGCCGCGAGCACCTCGGCCGTCGCCCGGCCGAGCCCGCGCGACGCTCCGCCCACGATGTACACCCGCCCGGCCAGCTTCAGGTCCACGGCTCACCCTCCGTCCGGCGGGTCGGTGAGCCTGGGCTGTGCCTGAGCCGCCGGTACAGCTCGGCCGAGCCGATCGCGGCGGGCAGGCCGCCCGCGATGCGAATCGCCGCGCCCGCCGGGCCGCACCGCTCCTCTGTCTCGTCGGTGAGCACCACCACGATCCGGTCCTCGTTCTCCCCGTCGTCGGGTTCCGCGCTCGCGCCGGCGCAGTAGGAGATCCACCGCGCCTGCCGCGCCGCCAGATCCGCGGCGATGTCCGCGGGCAGGCCGTGTTCGGTGAGCAGGCGCCGCGCGAGTGCTGTCGCGAACTCGGCCGGGAACCCGGCCGCCTCCGGTCGGGCGGACGGGATGATCTCCTCGACCCAGCCGGCGTCGGCACAGTACTTCCGCGTGGTTTCGCGCATGAGGTCCGCCACGGTGGCGGAAGTCGGGACGGACGGGTCGAACACGACGGCCCGGCCGCTCACGTGCGCCGGCAGCCGCCTCAGCGTGGCCCGTACCAGGGAGACGGCCGAGCAGTGGCCGAGCAGCAGATAGGGCGGTCCGCCGAGGGACTGTGCCACGGCGGCCCAGTGGCGGGCCTGGGCGTCCACCGGCACCACCTCCTCGTGCAGCCCCGAATGCTCCAGAGGGTCCACGACGTGGTCGACACGGGCCCCGAAGCGGTCGCTGAGCGGCCGGAAGGAGACCGGCGGCGTCTGGGTGGAGAACTCGAAGCGGACGATCGTCGCCGGAGACTCGATGGGCCGCATGCCTACCCCACCTCCGCCCGGTAGACGTACTCCACCCGGAGAACCCGCGTGATTTCGTCCAGGGTGGCGGAGAGCTGTCCGTGGTCTTCCACCGCGCCCGCGACAAGGCCCAGGTTGCCGTGGTAGCCCGCCCTCCAGTCGACCTCCGCGCCGGGCAGCGCGGAGATCCGGACCTGTTCCACGCCGGGTACGCGCCCGAGGTCCTCCACCCCTCGGATGCCGGCCACCCGCACCGCCCCGGCCCGCGGCAGGACGAGCCGCTGGAACGCCACGCAGGAGTAGGACAGCGTGCGCGGCGTCGCCGTGCCCAGTGCCGCGGCGAGGGCGAGCCGTACCGGGTCGACGCCGGCCGCCCGGCGCAGCAGCGGCGCCACGAAGCCACCCAGCCTGCCGTTGACCTCGATGACGCGCGGCCCCGTCGCGGTGAGCTTCAGCTCGGTGTGGACCAGCCCCGAGGTGACGCCCAGGGCCCGGATCGCCCGATGGGCGAGCTCGGCCGCGGCCGAGACGGTCTCCGGCCTCAGCGTCGCGGGGACGAAAAAGCCCGTCTCCCGGTACGGGGCCTCCAGCGGCAGCCGACCGGTGACCGCCAGCGGCCGAGGATGGCCGCCGGTCACCAGTGTCTCCACCGAGACGTAGTCGCCCCAGGCCGGACCGGCCACGCTCGTGTCGCCGGACAGTTGCTCCTCGACGATGTACGCCGTCCCCGGCCGGTCGGCCAGCAGCTCTCGAAGCAGCGCGGACCCCGCCGGGACGTCGGACACCGGGTAGGTGTCGCGGCTTCCCGATCCGGAGACCGGCTTGACGACCGCCGGCACCCCGACGCTACGCAGAGCCGGCCCCACGTCCGCCGACGAGCTGACCCGCGCGTGCCGCACCGACTCCGCTCCCGCCGCCGCGAGCACGGCACGCTGCACCGACTTGTCGGTGAGCGCGGTGGCCGCGGCGGAGCTGTGGTACTCCAGGCACAGCTCTTCGGCGATCGCGGCGGCCTGGCCGATTCCCGCATCGCTGAAAGAGACGATGCCCCGAGCCCCCAGCCGCCGCAGATCGCCGGCGTCGTCGAGGTCGACCGCGGGCCCCAGCAGCTCGAACAGCTCGATCAGCCGGGTGGACACGGAGGGATCGGAGCGCCGGTAGGCGAACAGCGGGCGGCAGAGCCCGGCCGCCGCGTCGGCGACTTCCATGGGAGAGGCGGACCCCGCGCCTCCGACGACGAGGACCACCGGAAGCGTCATGGCGTCCCCTCCAGCTCGTGGCCGGCGTTCCGGCGCAGGTGGTCCGCCAGGTCGCTGAACGCCGCCAGCTCGCGGTGAGTGTAGAGCGAGTCGGCGGCCAGCGGGATCCCGAGCCGGGCGCGTACCTTGGCGATGACCTTGGCCGCGTCGAGGGAGTGGCCTCCGAGCCGGAAGAAGTCGTCCTGCGGCCCGGGAGCGACGCCGAGCGTCTCCGTCCAGATGGCGGCGACGGCGTGCTCGGTCGCGGTGGCCGGCGTACGGGCGGCGACGGCGTGCTCGGTCGCGGTGGCCGGCGTACGGGCGGCGCCACCCGTCCAGTCCACGCGGGACGCCAGCGCGGCTCGATCGATCTTGCCGTGCGAGGTCAGCGGCAGGCGCTCCACGGCCTGGAACCGGGTCGGGATCATGTAAGGCGGGAGCCGGTCGGCGAGCCGGACGCGCAGCTCGGTCTCCGTCGCCGTTCCGCAGTGGAATCCGACGAGCACGGGGCCGGTGGCGCCGTGCGCGACGACGACGGCCGCCGCCGACACCGCAGGGCAGTCGAGCAGCGCCGCCTCGATCTCCCCGGGGTCGATCCGGTACCCCCGGATCTTGACCATGCCACCTCGCCGTCCGACGAACTGCCACTGCCCGTCGGGACGCCGCAGGCATACGTCTCCGGAGCGGTACCAGGTGGATCCCGCGCGGCGGACGAATCGCCCGGCGGTGAGCTCCGGATCGCCGAGGTAGCCGAGGGCGAGGGCGCCGCCGCCGATCCACAGCTCCCCCTCCACCCCCTCGCCGGTGATCACGGTGCCGTCGGTGGCGACCAGCATCAGCTCGACCCCGTCGACGGGAGACCCGATCGGCGGCAGTCCGGTGGGGACCTGCCGGCGCAGGTCCTCGGTGGCGGTGGTGACCACCGTCGCCTCGGTCGGGCCGTACTCGTTGAACACCGCGGCCGGGAAGTCCGGGGGTGGCCAGCGCCGGAGCTGGTCCCCGGCCACGATGAGCGTCCGCAGCGTGCGGGCCGCGTCCGGCTCGGCCAGCAGCCCTTCGGCCAGCGCCGTGGTGAGGAAGCTCTGGGTCACCGCGTGCCGGGCCAGCGTCGCGCGGACCACGTCCAGGTCCCGGACGACGTCGACGGGCGGCAGGGCCAGCCGCGCTCCGGCGTACAGCGCCGACCAGATCTCCTTGACGGAGCTGTCGAAGCCCAGCCCGGCGAACGCCGAGACCGTGTCCCGGGGGCCGGTGCCGTACTTCTCCCGATGCCAGGCGAGCATCCGGGCCAGGCTCCGGTGGCCCACCATGACGCCCTTCGGGACGCCCGTGCTTCCGGAGGTGAAGATCAGATATGCGACGGCGTCGGGATCGGTGGTCATCTCCGGGGCCTCCGTGGCTCCGGTGGCGGGTTCGAGGAGGACGGGGACGCCGGCGGGCACCCGACCGGCCAGGTCGGGGCAGGTGACGACGGCGGACACGCCCGCCGCGGCGACGATGGCCTCGACTCTGCCGCGCGGGGTGTCGGGATCCATCGGCAGGCAGGTCGCGCCCGCGAGCCAGACGCCCAGCTGCGCGGCCACGGTGCCCGGGTCGCGGCCGCGCAGGACGGCGACCGGCCCTTCGGGGGATCGCGCCATCCCGTCGTCGGCGGCGGCGGTGCGGCGGATGGCCGCGGCCCAGCCGGCCGCCTGCCGGACGAGACCGGCATACGTCAGCTCCTCCTGCCCGGCGACGACGGCGATCCGCCCGGGAGAGTCGCGCGCGTGACGGAGGACGGCGGCGAGTGTGGAATGCCGTGACAATAGGTTCTCCTGAAAGGCGATGGGCGAGAGGGACCCGCGGGTCAGGTCTCGTGGATCAGGGCGCGGTGCGCAGCCGGGGCGATCCGCGCGGTCCGCGCGGCCCAGGCGGTCACCGGCCGGACGCAGGCCGCCGCGATCGCGTAGGCGGCGGCCATCACCAGCCAGCCCCACCCGCGCAGGGCGAACACCAGGCCGACGAGGACGACGGGGGCCGCGACCTTCTCGACGTTGTCTCCGAGCCGGAACAGCGCAAGGTAGGCGCCTCGGGACCCGGCGGGCGACAGCTCGTTCGACAGCCCCCAGAACCCGGCGACATGCCAGAGCTCGGCGCAGGTCAGGGCGGCGGTGCCGGCTGCCAGGAGGGCCACCGCGGTCCCGTCGGGGACATACTGCGTGCCCGCGAACACCAGGCTGCAGGCGCACAGCGCAAGCGCGGCGCGCCTCAGCCGGGCTGCGGCGCCCGGCAGGTCGTCGGCCCCTCGCGCGAAGGGCACCTGCAGCAAGATCACCATCGCGGTGTTGAGGGTGAACAGCACCGCGACGACCGAAGGTCGCACGCCCGCGATCTCCATCGCCCAGGCGGGCAGGAGCAGCGCGAGCACCGTCCTGTTCGTCGCGAGGAAGCCGGACAGCAGGGACAGCGCCAGCACCGGCCGGTCCCCGATCAGCGCCTGCCGTCCCCTCGGGCGCGACCCTCCTCCGGCCCGTTCCGCGTCGGGCAACCTGGCGATGAACCAGGCGTCCAGCAGCAGGGTGAGGGCGTTGCCGAGGGCGAGGCCGACGTAGGCCCGCGGCGAGTCCAGCAGCAGTACGGCCGACGCCCCGAGTGAACCGGCCGCGATGCCCGCGTTCAGGGCGACCCGCATGTGCGCCTGCGCCTTGAGCCGGGTCTCCCGGGGCAGCACCTCCAGCGTGTACGTGCTGCGCCCCGCCGCGGCGGCCGACTCGGCGACGCCGAAGGCGGCCATCAGCGCGAGGAAGCCGGCGAACCCGGTGATGAAGGGATACAAGGCGAACAGGACCGCCTTGGCCAGGATGGACCAGAGCCAGAGCCGGCGCGGCGACACCCGGTCCGCCACCGTCCCCAGCGGAACTCCTGTGGCGAGCGCCACGATGCCCGATACCGATAATCCCGCCCCCGCCTGGGCCACGGAGAGGTGCAGGTGCTTGATGGTGAACACGGTGCCGGCGGCGATGAAGAAACCGGTCCCGATCGAGGTGAGGCCCACCTGCAGGACGAGCCTGCCGGCCAGGTGGTCGCCGAAGACCCGTTCGAGCAGGGACCTCAACGGGAGGCTCCCGCTCCGCGCGTGCTCAGCAGCAGCCTCCCGGCCAGACCGGACACGCCGGGCTCGACCAGCGCGTCCGAACCGGGTATCGGCGTCAGCACGAGGGAGGAGGCGATCCCCTTCCACTCGTGGAGGAGGCGCTCGCGGTAGCGGGGGCTGCGCTCGGTGCTGTAGACGACCTCGATCTCGCCCGGATACGGCTCGGTGATCTCGTAGGCGTCCATGGCCGCGGCGTGTGCCCTGCGGATCGACAGGTATCCCAGGAGCATCTCAGCGGTCGTGCCCGGTGGGATCCGCCCCTTGCGCAGCCCGCAGTCGAGCATGTATCGGATCCGATCCGCGGGAGACAGGGACAGGTAGTGCTCTCGGCTGTCGACCATCGTCCACAGCGCGGGGAACAGTTCGGCCACCTCGTCGACCTCCTCCTCTCCCTCGCGGGTGGCCGGATCGATCAGGGTGAGGCCGGCGACCGTCCCGCCCTGACGCCGCAGCGCGTGCGCGATCTCCAGGGCGACGAACGCGCCGAAGCACCAGCCCGCCAGATAGTAGGGGCCCCGCGGGTCGCGGGTGGCGATCTCGCGTGCGTAGCGGGCACCCATCTCGGTCAGGCAGACGGCCGGCACCGGATCGCGGCCAAGAGCGGGCGACTGAACGCCGCACACGGTGACGTCACTTCCGAGACGCTGGCTGAGCTGGAGGTACCTGACCGCGGTCCCGGCAAGGACGTGCGCGCAGTAGAGCGTCGGCGCATCATCCGCCGGGCTGCGGCTCAGATCGAACAAGATCGGCTGGGGAGCGGTCGCCCCGCCGCTGCGGAGCACTCCGGCCAGATCCAGGAACCGGGGACTGCGATAGACGACGCCGGGTTCGAGCCGGATCCCGAAGTGCCGCCTGAGCCGGGCCACGACCACGGCGGCGAGCAGGGAATCTCCGCCCACCGCGAAGAAGTCGTCCTCGATGCCCAGGTCATCCCGCTTCAGCAGGTCCTGCAGAATGACCAGGAGTTCAAGCTCGAACTCGTCTCGGGGCGCCCGCCGTCCGCGCTCGGCGACGTCCGCTCCGGAGGCGCGCGGCCTCACGCGGGCTCTCCCGCCGTAGGGACGGAGGCGAGCAGAGGGGAGCCGTCGTCCGCGGGTCTGTGGTAGCGAGGCGGGATGAAGGCCACGAAGTTGAGGCTCGATTCGGCGGAGTCGTTGACCGCGCTGTGGCTCACCATCGGAGCCGCGTAGTAGGCGTCCCCCGGACCGTGCTCGTGCTCCTCGCCGCCGACGGTCATCCGGTAAGCGGCTCCGCCGATGACGTAGCCGATCTGCTCGTGACGGTGCCGGTGGTCCGGCATCTGACCGCCCGCCTCCAGCGTGCTGATCATGATTTCGAACCAGTCGCCGACGAAGAACTCGTTGAACAGCCCCAGTTTCGTCTTCTTCCGGTCGCCGAGCTCGATGAAGCCACTGGAGCAGGGCCTGTCGACCAGCCTCTTCAGATCGATCGACACGGTCGGCTCGGAGGTCGGGTTGCGCGCCGCGTGCGGCACGCCCGGGGCGATCATGTAGGCGGTCCGGAGCGGCTCCATGACCCGCTCCTCCTCCCCGATCAGCAGCGTCAGCCGGCCCGAGACGAGGATGCCCGCCTGCGCCTCGTCGTGGCTGTGCGGCGGCAGGACCGCGCCCGGCGCGATCTCCACCACCTGCACCAGGGTCTCGCCCGCGGCGAAGGCCCGGGCACGCACCCCTTCGGCCAGCTCCACTGACCGGAGCTGGGGGAACATCGTCGTGACGGTCATCGTCAGTCCTTTCCGGAGAAAACGGTCCAGCTGAGGTCCAGGGGGCCATGCACCGCGGCGAACTCCAGGCCGTAGTGGTCGGCGGAGCTGCCGTTGGTGATCGCCATGTCGGCGAGCCCGTCGTGGACGGACTGAGCGGCGACGCTGTTGGAGGAGGCGTTCATGACCGTGATCTCCGCCCCGCGGTGCCCCGCCCGCTCCAGCATCCGCTCCAGCAGGGGCAGGACTGCCGAGTGGCAGGCCACGGTCAGGCCGGCGCCGCCCCCCGTGACCCATCCCCTCCTCGTCACGAGCCCGTAGGGCGGAGTCTCGTGGAGGAAGATGTAACGCACGGCCGCTCGCGGCTCGGTGTAGAAGTAGTTGATGTTCCCGTACGCGTGCGGCACCACCAGCAGGTCGTCGTGACCGGCGAGTACCGAGTCGAACGCCTCTTCGAAGCTCGGGTGCAGATTCACCGACCCGCCGGAGGCGCCCAGGAAGCGCTCCAGGATGTAATCCGCCGCCAGCTCGCTGCTCGTCCGCTCGGGACCGAGCGTCGCGATGCGCTTCGCTCCGGATCGCCGCACGTAGCCGACGAACTCCTGATGACGGCAGTCACACGGGATGGGATGTGACGACAATTGTCCCCCATGATGTCGTGCCGGCCCTTCGGCCGGGGTGAACGGCGACGGCGCCTAGCGCGGGCGGTCGCCGGCGATGGAGATGCGCTCCATGACCCGCCGCTCCGGGTAGTAGTCGTTGACCGCGTAGTGCTGGGTGGCGCGGTTGTCCCAGACGGCGACGGAGCCGGGCTCCCAGCGGAACCTCACCTGATACTCCGGCGTCTCCACATGCCGGCACAGCCGGTCGATGAGCTCCCTGGCCGCGCCGTGCTCCAGTCCCACGACGCCCTCGGTGAACACCCGGTTGACGAAGATGCCCTTGCGCCCGGTCACCGGATGGGTCCGCACGATCGGATGGCGCACCGGCGGGAAGTCGGCCCGCGCCCTGTCGAGCTCCTCACCTTCGAGGAGCCCCAGCCGGGAGTAGAGCCAGTCGAAGTGGTGGACCGCCTCGCGGCCGTCGACCAACGCGGCCAGTTCGGGGTCGAGGTTGTCGTAGGCCGCGGCGACGTCGGACCAGATGGTGTCGCCGCCACCGCCCGCCGGCACCTCGACGGCCCGCAGCACCGCCCCCATGCTGGGGGTGGGATGCCAGGTGGCGTCCGAGTGCCAGGTGTTCTCCAGGCCCGGACGTTCCTCATGCTTGGCGAACCGGACGACATCCGGCGACCTGCCCTTCGACAGGAAGGGGAAGGTCTCCACCTTTCCCCAGACCTCGGCCAGCCGGCGCTGGTCCGCACCGGTCACGCGCCGGCCGCGGAAGAAGAGGACCTTCCATTCGAGCAGCGCGTCTCTCAGCTCGGCCTTGAGCTCCTCGTCGAGCGGCGCGCCCAGGTCCACCCCCGTGATCTCGGCTCCGATCAGGGGGCCCGCCGGGCGGATCCGCAGCCGTGCGCAGGGCCGGCGCGGCCAGCCCTCCGGCAGCCTGCGCAGCGTTCTGGGGCCGATCTGCGCCCGCCCCGGCTCGTTCAGGATCAGGGCGTTCACAGGAAGTCCGCCTCGAAGACCCGGGTGACGATGTCGCCCTGCGGATTGGTGAGCGTGGGGTCCTGCGCGCCGAACCGGATGGCGACCTCGCGGGTGAGGAGATACGCCTCCCGCATTTTCGCCACCATCGGCTCGTAGGCGTCGGCCGCGAGGATGTCCTTGATGACGGGCTGCAAGATCCGCCCCAGCTCCGTCTCCGCCGTCGATCTGGCCTCCAGCCACTTGAGGTGGCAGAAGGGGACGCCTTCGAGCAGGAAGGAGATCTCATAAAGTCCGCGGACGAAGTCCGCGCGGACGAGGTCGGTCGTCACGGCCAGACCGCGGTCGCGGGCCAGCCTGGCATGCTTGATGCGCATGCGCAGCCAATGGCTCCGGCTCTTGATCAGGGCGGGCATGGTGGCCGCGAAGGATGCCATGTGCGCGTCGACGACGGCACCGAACTGCCCGCCCGGATCCTGCCACACCTCGGCCTTCTTCAGATAGGAGGCGGCGATCACGGGCTCGCGGACGATCTCCTCGCGCAGCTCGCGCATCGCCCAGACCTTGAACGCGACGTCGTACGGCTTGCGGTACCAGACGGTCCAGTCGCCACCAGGCTGTACCAGGCCGTCCTCGATCGCAGCGGCGACCGCTGCCGGATATCGGTCGTCGGGAACGTAGAGGAAGACGTCGACGTCCGAGAACTCATCCGCCAGGCCGTGACACCAGGAGCCGACCAGCGCGATTGAGGCGGCTTGGCGCACTATTTCGAATCCGGGCCTGCGGCACAGCTCCTCCAGCCGTTCGCGGGCATGCATGATGGGTGCTGCTGTCGTATCCAAAGGATGCCTCCCATGAGTCCTCGCGCACGAGGCTGTCCGGCACAGGACGAGCGCCGTCACGTGCGACAAGGCAGGTTCTTTTCGCGTCGCGGATCATTTGAGCAGGCGGCGTTATAGGGCTGCTATGAATCGCCTATGAGGCGGAAGCGCTTCAGGCGGTGCCCGTAGAGGAATCGCCGAGACCTGTGGATCGCGATCTTGGGAGGCTGCCGGTGACTCCTGCAGCGGCCGAGCATGCCGGGGCGGGGGAGACGTCCGCGGCCGGGCTCGTCGAGCTCTTCCTGGCGGAATCGGGACCGGAACGCCGCCGGCTCCTGATTCACCGGCCGGCAAGGTTTTCCGAGGCTACGAGCGTCCAGAACTGGCGGATCGGCTGGTCGCGACGTCCGGTGACAGCGCTGCGGAGCCGTCACCGGATAGTGATCACGGAAACGGAAGGTGTCTCGGAGGCGTTCCGCAGTCCCAGGCAGTGGGAGTTCCGCCCGCTGAGGCGGGTCGGCTGGTGCGCTCGTCAAGGACCACCCGGGTCTACGGGGCAGGGCACACCCAGGGCACATGGGCACGAGAAGCACTACGGAACGACGAGAAACGGTAAACGCCGAAAACCCGGCTCGGAACGGCTGCAGGCGATCACCGCAGGTCGGTCACCATGACGGATGAGATCTCGGTCCGCTCATGTTCGAAGCGGCTGACCTGCGGTTACGCAGGCAGTCATCCCTCTGAGGGAACGTCCGGGACACAGCTCGGGTCTCCGGCACGTTCCCCGGTGCCGTCGATCACTCTGCGCATGCGGTCTTCGCCGGACGGCGACGGCTCAGCCGTGCCTGATCCTCTGGAAGAAGGAGCGCTTCCTGCGAGGCGGTTCAGGGGCGGGCTTCTCCTCGGCGGGATGGCGGGCCCGCCAATCGCCGACGACCTCTTCCACATCGATGAGCGGCTGGAGAAGCGGCGGACCGGACAGGGGCTTTCCGTAGCTCTCGCGGATCCGGTCGTTGATCTCCTCGATGATCCTGCGAGCCTCGGCCTCCGTCCGGGCGCCCACCGCCGCCGCTCGGGACTCCTCGGCCTCCTTGCGTAGCGCGAGCGTCCCCGGCAGTGGGAACGACAGGTTCTCCGCCTGCATCTTCTGCTTGATCCACCACATCTCGTCGTACGGCCTGCCCTCGCCGGGAAGGGGCTTGCCCGCGCCCGGCAGGTCGTCGAACTCCCCGCGCTCGGTGGCCTCACGGATCTGCCGGTCGATCCACGTCTCGAAGCTGACTCCGGGTGATTTGCGTTCCGTCACACCTTCACCTCCCATGCCGCGATCAGCATCACCTTCGAGGATAACCAGGGGCATGCCATGGGGAGACGCCTCCTCTGAGGAGTCAGACGAGCTCCGGTAGGCCCTCGCACGGCTATACGTGATCATGTCGCAGGCCTACCCGGCATCGCGGACGAGGAGGGCGATCTGTACCCGGTTGGCCAGCCCGAGTTTGGCGAGCGAGCGGCTGACGTGGGCCTTGACCGTGGTCTCGCTCATGCTGAGTTCTCGGGCGATCTCGGCGTTGGCCAGCCCTCGGGCCACTACCTGGACGACCTGCCGTTCGCGGTCGGTGAGGGCGGCCAGGCGTGCGCGTGCGGCGCGGGCGTCCGGTGCCTGCTGTCCGGCGAAGGCGTCGATCATCCGCTTGGTCACCGTAGGCGCGAGTGTGGCGCTGCCGCCGGCCACCGTACGGACGGCGGCGATCAGGTCACGGGGCGCGGTGTCCTTCAGCAGGAATCCCGCGGCCTTGGCGCGCAGGGCGCTGTAGACGTACTCGTCGCGGTCGAAGGTGGTGAGCATGACCACCTTCGGCGGGTTCGGGGACCGGTTGATCTCCTTGAGCGCGGCCACGCCGTCCATGTGGGGCATCTGCACGTCCATGAGCACGACGTGCGGCCAGTGGCGCGCGACCGCGGTCACCGCCTCCACTCCGCTCGCCGCCTCGGCGACCACCTCGAGGTCATCGGCGGCCTCCAGGATCATGCGCAGCCCGGTCCGCACCAGGGCCTCGTCGTCGACGATGAGCACCCGGATCACGTCGGCAACCTCGCGGACACGAGGAAACCGCCGTCCGCCTCCCGTCCGGCGGCGAACCCGCCGCCCAGCAGTTCGATCCGCTCTCGCAGGCCGATCAGGCCGAGGCCGCTGCCGGGCATGGCCGGCGTGTCGTCCGATGGGACGGAGTTCTTGATGGTGACCTCCAGCGCCGAGGGCAGGTAGTGCACCACGACCTGGGTGGCGGCCATGCCCGCATGCTTGTGGATGTTGGTGAGGGCCTCCTGCACCGTTCGGTAGGCGGTGTGCTGCACCATGACGGGCACCTCCCGCGCCGTCCCCTCATCGCGCCGTTCCACCGGGATGCCGACAGACCTCGACTGGTTGAGCAGCCAGTCGAGATCGGCCAGCGTCGGCTGGGGTTCGAGGACTTCGTCCCCGGTCATCGGCGGTCGCCGGGGAACTTCGGTGAGGATCCCGAGAACCGCTCGCAGCTGCTCAAGGGCCTCCTTGCCGGTGACCCGGATGAGCTCCGCCTCCGCCGCGGTCTTCTCGTCCACAGCGTTGATCTCCAGCGCTCCCGCGCGCAGGACCATCAGCGATACCCGGTGCGCCACCACGTCGTGCATGTCCCGCGCGATGCGGGCGCGCTCCTGCGCGCGAGCCCGTCCGTCGAGGGCGGCTCGCTCCCGCTCCAGCCGTTCGGCGCGCTCACGCAGCCCGGTCACCACCTGTCGGCGCGCGCCGACCCACAGCCCGATCACCAGCGGAAACCAGACGAACAGCGGCGCGCCGCCCAGGGAGGAGAGAAACTCGGCCTCAGGCTGGGGCACCACCGCCAGAAGGCTCGCGACCACCGCGAAGACCGTCAGGTGCAGGGGGCGCCGATACGTGGTCGCCGCGACGTAGGACGCCACGGACAGCAGGAACCCCGGCGACCGCGCCACCGAGTCGACGGCCGCGACGAGCAACAGCGGCCAGAGCCGCCGCGGTGCCGTCCAGGCCACGGCGGCGGCCAGGAGACCGATCGCCGCGCCCTGGATGTACACGGGCACCGAGGCGAGGCCGAAGAAGGTGTACGGCCTCGCGTCCGGTACGAAGCCGGCGCAGAAGGCGGCGGCGGGAAGCGCCACCGTCACCAGTCGATCACGCATCTCCTCGATCCTCACCTGATCAGCCTAGACAGCCGTATCCGGTGGGCGTACAGCTCACCAGCTCACCAGCCGCAGGGGCTTGCGGCCGGGGGCGGGGAGCCGCTCGGTCAACAGCTCGGGGACGGCCTCGCGCAGCACCCGGATGCCGAGCGGCACCAGCACCAGACACAGGACGCCTGCCGAGATGACGTCGATGAAGGTGCTCTCCTTGAGATGGCCGGTCCACAGTGTTCCCGACCAGAGGAACAACAGGAGACGCCCCACACCGAACGTGCCCGACCGGTAGGCCCCGATGGCCAGCACAAGGGTGCCGATATACAGGCCGAAGGCAGCCGTGACGGGTACTCTCCACGGCCCGTAGGAGACGTCCGCATACGTGTCCATCACGATCTTGGTCGTCTGTTCAAGGCCCAGCTGCCCGATCAGCTGGAAGGCGGTGTGATCGACGCCCGCCCAGTACAGGCGCGAGAAGAGGCCCAGGACGAGGAGCGTGCCGCCCACGAGGGCGGACCACGGAGCTCGCGCGGCGACGATCCGGGCGAGCGTGATGACGGCGGGACACAGCAGAATGGCGCCGAGGGCGAAGCACGCATAGCCGGCGGTGACCAGTGCGGGATTCTCCACATACACGGCCAGTTGTATCGGGGCGGCGAACGGCTGCCTGTCGAACGCCTCCAACTGCTCGGGCGTGAAGGCCACCGAGTTCAGCGCCAGGTACCGCAGAAGCAACCCGGCCGACCATACGAGGGGGGCGAGGACAAGCGCCGCCCCTCCGATGATCCGGCCTGGGAACCAGGCGTTGCGGTGAACGAGGACAGGGGTCTTCCATCTGCCGCCTGGTCGGGCAGCCGTGTCTGTCTGTGGCATGACGACCACCCTGGATCACGGATGGCACGGTCACATCCTTCAATCGATACGGCAGGCGTCTCTTTAGTAGGGACGATTCCTGCCGATATCTCTTGCCGTCCTCATCTCTTGATCTCTTGCCGTCCTCGCCCGCCGGCGGGCACGCATCGCGGCGAGACGGCTGCCGCAGGGTGAAGAACCAGCGGTCGGCCGCCGTTGGATACGTCTGGACCTTTGCTGCGCTCACCAAGTCTCCGGCCGCATGAAACCTCTGCGACGAGAGTTCCGCAAGCCACGGATCAGGACGGTCGTGATCTGTACGCGGACGATCATGAATGCCACGATCATGTCTCATGGATGCGGATGCCTTCTGGGCACTGATCGAGCGGTCCAGCCGGGAGACCATCCGGCTCGCCCGCCTGGCCGCCATCGCTCAGCGCCGACTCCGACTCCGACTCCAGCCCGGAACGGGGATGTGATGGATGCCTACGAGCGGCGCTGCCGCCTGCTGATGCACGCCTATCCGCCGCGCTTTCGCGAGCACCGGGGTCAGGAACTGCTGGGCCCCCTGCTGGACCTCGCCGCAGCGAGGCAGACGCGACCTGCCCTGCGTGACGGCTTCGACATCGTCCGCGGTGGGCTGCTCACTCGGCTCAGGGACCGTCCCCCTGCCGGGCAGTGGATCCTGTACCGGATGTTCGGCAGGCTCGTGTCCGACCGATACCGGATGTGGGTCCGCGACGACCTCCGCAGCAAGCTGTACTTCTTCCATACTCCGTTCCTGCGGTTCATGCTGATCGTTCCGCTGCTTACCGGCGTCGACGCGTTCCTCCGCACCAAGGGTGTAGAACTGCTGGACTGGCCGATCCCTGTGGCTCTCGGGCTCGCCTACCGGAGCGCGATCACGACCAGACGCCGGGCAAGTGACCGGTACGGGCTTGCGCACGTCGACGCCTCATGACCTGAGGTGGTCAGGTGCGGCTGTTCAATGTGCGGGGTGGCCCGTCGGCGCCGGCGGGATCTCAGGGGATGAGCAGGCTCCAGTAGGCCGCCCACGGCACGAACGCCACCGCCGATGCGAGACCAGGCCGAGCCGTACCCGGTCTCCCGGGCCGAGCTCGCGGCGGTGGTGCCAGGCAGAGGTGGCGGCCGGGCCGGCTCTCGGCGGGTTGGAAGCTCGCTCGAATCGCGGTGGAAGCCGCCCGCCGTTCGGTGATCTTGATTGGCGTTCCCGAGGCATCCTCGAGCCCGTGCCCGTAGTGCTGTCCTCAAAGGTTCGTGTCGAAAAGAGGAAAGCGCATGGACGAGGCGAGAGCCCACGGTTGCGGCCGGGAGACGGAGGCCGTGTCCGGCCGGGTCTACGGGCGCCGGGCGGACGGGGTCGAGGGCTCATGAGCTCCCAGCGGTCCGGGACCGGGAGTCCCGGCGAGAGCCACGACGCCGCCGACCGGTATGACGGCGCGGTGTCGGTGCGCGCGATGCCGCGCTGGTACGTGACGCTCTTCGCCACCGACGCGCTCGAACGTTTCGGCTTCTACGGCATGCAGGCCATCCTGGTGCTGTACGCCGCGGCACCCCGCTCCACGGGCGGGCTCGGCCTGGCCAGGGCGGATGCCGCCGCGCTGTTCGGGGCGTGGATCGGCCTGATGTTCATCCTGTCGATGGCGGGCGGCTGGGCGGGGGACCGGCTGCTCGGCCAGCGGCCCGCGCTGCTGGCCGGGTGCGTGTTCAGCGGGATCGGCTACCTGCTCCTGGCGATCCCGACCGGTGTCATGACGGCGGTCGGCCTGTGCGTGCTGGCGATCGGCGGCGGCCTGTTCAAGCCGAACCACCAAGCGATGATCAACCTGATGTTCGGCGGCAGCAGAGGGCGCGAGTCGGGCATCTCGCTGATGTACGTCGGCGTCCAGGTGTCCGCGCTGCTGGCACCGCTGGTCACCGCCTTCCTCGGCGAGCGGGTCAGCTGGCATCTCGCCTTCTCGGTGGCGGCGCTGGCCGTGATCGCCACCGGCGTGGTGTTCGCCTCCACCGGGGCGCAGTTCCACGGTATCGGCGCCCGGCCGGCGAGGCCGCTCACGCCCGGGGAACGTCGTGTCCTGCTCACCCGGACATCCGCGACCGGCGCGGTGCTGGCGGGGCTGCTCGTCGTCATGGCGCTCGCCGGCGTGCTCAGCCCCACCACGGCGATCGCGATCACCGGCGTGCTGACCGTCATCGTGCCGCCCGTCGGCTACCTGGTGCTGTACCGGAACCCGGAGCTCGGCGTGGCCGACCGGCGGCGGCTGCGGGCCTTCCTCGCCGTGCTGCTGGGCAGCACGCTGTTCTGGATGATCATCGCCCACGCGGCGTCGCTGCTCAACCTGTTCGCCCGGGATCACGTCGACCTCGACGTGGCCGGCTTCACCGTGCCGGCCGGCTGGCTGCAGGCGGTGACGCCGATGTTCATCCTGGTGCTCGCACCGATGATCGCCTCGGTGCTGCCCAGGATCGGCGGGCGGCGGCATGTCGCGATCAAGTTCGCCACCGGGCTGCTGCTGGTGGGCGGCGGTTTCCTGGTGATGTCGGTCGCGGCCGCGCTCGCCGCCGGAGACACGAGGATCTCCCCGCTCTGGCTGATCGTGGTCTACCTGACGCACGCCTGCGGTGAGGTCGTCGTCGCGGCGGTGAGCATCTCGGCGCTGGCCGACGTGCTCCCCCGCCCGTTCATGGGGCGGGTCGTCGGCGTCTACTGGCTGTTCGCCGCGCTCGGCGGCGGGCTGGGCAGCGGCGTCGTGCGCCTGAGCGAGGTCGTTCCCGAGACCGCCTACTACCTCGGGCTCGGTCTTGTGGCGGTCCTGGTCGGCCTCGGATTCCTGCTCCGGCGCGCGGCGCTGAGCCGCGCGCTGGCGACGGACGACCATGTGGACGCCACCGTGGGCGGATCCGGGCCGCTCGCCTCCTCCACCGAAGTCTGAAGGGCTCCCCGGCGCCGGGCCGGCCGGAGTCTGAAGGGCCCCGGCGCCGGGCCGGCCGGCGGAACGGGCGCGCCGCGGTCAGCGGGCGGCCACGCCCCGCCGTCCGCCTTCCCGGCGGGCCAGCCGGCGGGCCAGGTACGGAGCCGTCGCGCTGTCCCGCGCACCCGCCACCACGTGCGGGGGGCCGGCCGCGACGACGCGCCCGCCCGCCTCGCCGCCACCGGGCCCCAGATCGATCACCCAGTCCGTACCCGCCACCACGTCCATGTCGTGTTCCACGAGCACCACCGTGTTCCCCGCCGCGACGAGCCCGCGTAGCTGCGCCACCAGCAGGTCGACATCGGCCGGGTGCAGCCCGCTGGTCGGTTCGTCCAGGACGTACAGGGTGTGGCCCCTGCGCACGCGTTGCAGCTCGCTGGCCAGCTTGACGCGCTGCGCCTCGCCGCCGGACAGGGTCGTCGCCGGCTGCCCCAGCCGCAGGTATCCCAGCCCGACCTCCGACAGCACCTCCAGGCTCCTGACCGCGCCGGGGACCTCCCGCAGGAAGTCGCGCGCCTGCTCGACGGTCATGTCGAGCACGTCGGCGATGGAGCGCCCCGCCACCGTCACCCGCAGTGTCTCGGGGTTGTAGCGCGCGCCGTGGCAGACCGGGCACGGGGCGGTCGCGCCCGGCAGGAACAGCATCTCGATGAAGATCGACCCCTGCCCCTGGCAGTTCTCGCACCGTCCGCCGGGGACGTTGAAGGAGAAGCGGCCGGCGTCGTAACCATGGCGGCGCGCCTCCGGGGTCGCGGCGAAGAGCCGGCGGACGGCGTCGAACAGGCCGGTGTAGGTGGCCAGGTTCGACCGCGGGGTGCGTCCGATCGGCCGCTGGTCGACGCGGACCAGGCGGCGGATCGGCTCCAGGCCGGTCGCCGCCACGTGGGTCACGACCTCCTCGGGCGTGGAGCCGTCCGGCCCCGGCCCCGGGAAGGTCGTGGAGCCGTCCGGCCCCGCGCGCCCGCCGCCTCCCTCGTGCCCGGCGCCGGTGTCCTCGCCCTCGCGGGCGCCCAGCTGTCCCGGGTCGTCGGCGTCGGCACCCAGGTGCTCCGCGACGACGCCGGTCAGCACCTGGCTCACCAGCGTCGACTTCCCCGAACCCGAGACACCCGTGACCGCGGTGAAGGTGCCCAGCGGGAAGCGCACATCCAGGTCGCGGAGGTTGTGACGGGTGATGCCGCGCAGTTCCAGCCAGCCGGAGGGACGGCGCGCGTCCCGGTCGCCGGTACGGTCCGCCTGCTCGAAGAGGTATCGGCGGGTGGCCGAGCCGGCCACCCGCGCCAGGCCCGCGACCTCGCCGCTGTACAGCACCCGCCCGCCGTGCTCCCCGGCTCCGGGGCCGACGTCGACGATCCAGTCGGCCTGACGCATGACATCCAGGTTGTGCTCGACGACGAACAGCGAGTTGCCCGCCCCCCGGAGCCGGCGCATGGCCTCCAGCAGCGCCTCGGTGTCGGACGGGTGCAGGCCGGCCGACGGCTCGTCGAGCACGTACAGCACTCCGAACAGGCCCGACCGCAGCTGGGTGGCCAGCCGTAGCCGCTGCAGCTCCCCTGACGAGAGCGTCGCGGTGGACCGGTCCGTACTCAGGTATCCCAGCCCCAGCTCGGCCATGGTCCGGATGCGCTCCAGCAGGTTGCCCGCCAGCGCCGCCGCGGCCTCCGCCCGCGCGTCCGGCGGCCCGGCCGCGTCGAGGTCGCCGGCGCGGGTCGCGCCGGAGAGCACCTCGGCCAGCTCCGTCAGGGGCAGGGCCGCCATCTCGGTGATGTCCCGGCCGGCGAAGCGTACGGCCAGCGCCTCCGGACGCAGCCGTCTGCCCTCGCACACCGGGCACGGGGAGGAGAGCAGGAACCGGGCGGCCCGTGCGCGCAGGGAGGCGCTCTTCGTCGTGGCGTAGGTGTGCAGCACATACCGCCGGGCGCTGGAGAAGGTCCCCTGGTAGTCGCGGGCCACCTTGCCGGCGTCACGCACGGGGTGGACGGTGACGACCGGCTGCTCGTCGGTCATCAGGATCCACTCGCGCTGCTCGGCGGGCAGCTCCGACCACGGACGGTCGACGTCGACTCCCAGTTCGACGAGGATGTCGCGGTAGTTCTTGCCCTGCCAGGCGCCGGGCCAGGCGGCGACCGCGCCCTCACGGATGCTCAGGCCGGGGTCCGGAACCAGGCTCTCCTCGCTGACCGTGTGCACCCGGCCCAGGCCGTGGCAGTGCGGGCAGGCCCCGATCGGGGTGTTCGGCGAGAAGGAGTCGGAGTCCAGGTGCTCCGCGCCGGGGGGATAGGCGCCGGCGCGGGAGAACAGCATCCGCAGCACGTTGGAGAGGTGGGTCACGGTGCCCACCGACGAGCGGGCGCTGCCGCCGCCCCGGGCCTGCCGCAGGGCGACCGCCGGGGGGAGGCCGGTGATGTCGCCTACCTTGGGAGCCCCCACCTGCTCGATGAGCCGCCGGGCGTAGGGGGTGACGGACTCCAGGTAGCGGCGCTGCGCCTCGGCGTAGACGGTCCCGAAGGCCAGGGACGACTTCCCCGAACCCGACACCCCGGTGAACAGGACGATGCGGTCCCGAGGCGCCTCGACGTCGACGTGGCGCAGGTTGTGCTCCCGCGCGTCCCGCACGCGGATCATGGGATCCGTCGCGTGATCCGGCAGGCCGGCCGGCGGGTGCGTTCCGGATCCGGTCATCCCGGCGCTCTCAGCGCGGCTGTCCGACCGGACGGGCGGAACCGGCGCCGGGACGGTACGCCGCACGTGCTTCCGATCATGGAGCCAGTATATTCGCAGCTCAACTCGCTTACCTGTGGCGTCCTGGCCCGGTGCCGCCCCGCCGGGAAACCGTGCGCTACCAGCCACGGGCGAGCACGAGCCCGCTGGCGACGCCCAGGAGGACGGAGGCTCCGGCCGCGACGTGGGCGACGCGCGCGGCGCCTCGCGACACGCCCCCCGCCGCGCGCGGTCCCGGCCTCCCTGGATCGCCCGGCCCCTCCGCGCGGCGCGGTCTCCCCGTGCCTTCCGCTCCTTCCCTGCCTTCCGGTTCTCCCGATCCTCCCGGTTCTCCCGATCCTCCCGGTCCCTCCGCTCCTCCCGGCCGGAACGCCGGGACGATCCATCGCAGGTAGTAGAAGACGCTCGCGACGGTGTTCGCCGCCGCGACCACGGCGAGCCAGACCTGGCCGGCGTCCCAGGCGGCGGCGAAGGCCAGCAGCTTGCCGACGAAGACGGCGGTCGGCGGGGTTCCGATGAGCCCGAACAGGCATACGGCGAGCGACGCGGCGAGGCCGGGGGAGTGCCGCGCCAGGCCGGTGTAGCCGCCCAGCGAGTCGCGTCCCGTGGCGACGACCACGGCGAAGGCTCCCAGATTGGTGACGGCGTACGCGCCGAGGTAGAACAGCAGCGCCGGAGCGGCGAGGTCGCTGCGTCCGGCCGCGACGACGGGCAGCAGGAGGTAGCCGGCCTGGCTGATCGTCGAGTAGGCCAGCAGCCGCCGCACGTTGTCCTGGAAGAAGGCGGCCAGATTGCCCAGGGTCATCGTCGCCGTGGCGATCAGGGCCAGCAGCAGCCGCCAGTCGGCGGCCGAGGCCGCGAGGAACTCGTCCGCCATGCGGAACAGCGCGACGAACGCGCCGACCTTCGGGACCGTCGTGACGAACGCTGCGACGGCGGCGGGCGCCCCCTCGGCGACGTCCGGCACCCAGAAATGGGCGGGCACGCCGCCGATCTTGAAGAGCACGCCGGCGAGCAGGGCGACGAGGGCGCAGGCCACGGCGGCCCCGGGGACCCCGGCGAGCCGCTCGCCCAGCGCCGCATAGGTCGTCGAGCCCGCGAGGCCGTACAGCAGCGTCACTCCCGCCAGCATCGGGACGCCGAGGAAGGCGCCCATCAGGTAGTACTTGAGCGCCGCCTCGGTGCCGGGCGCGTCCTTCGCGAAACCCGCCAAGGTGTAGGCGGGGATGCTTGCCAGGAGGTAGGCCGCGACGAAGACGAGCAGGTCGCCGGTCCCCGCCAGGATGATCGCGCCCAGGGCGGAGAGCAGGAGCAGGACGTAGGCCTCGGTTTCGCGCCGGCGTCCGCGCGCCCAGCCGGACGCGAGGACGACCACGAGCAGGGTGGCGAGCATGACCGTGGCCCGTGTGACGTGGGTGAGCGGGTCGAGGGCGTAGGACCCGAAGGCCATGCCGCCGGGCCGGGTGGCCGCGAACGCGCCGGCGGCCAGCCCGCCCGCGAGGCCCAGGGCGCAGATCCACGCCACGATCGGCTGGCGGTGACGTGGCAGGAACATGCCGGTGAGCAGTCCCAGGACCGCCCCGCCGAGCAGGAACAGCTCCGGGAGGAGGTCGAGGGGATCGTCGTTCATCCCGTTCATCGAAACTCCCCGAGCGTGGAACCCCGCGGCTTCGGTCGCGGGGTGGGCTTCGGCCGTGGCGAGGGAGTCAACGGCTCACCAGGGAGACCACGGCGGCGGAGACCGGTTCGATCATGTCCAGCAGCCACCGGGGAGCGATCCCGATGATCAGGGACAGAATCATGAGCGGCGCCACGGCGGCCAGCTCGTCGGGCCGCACGTCGGTGACCCGGGGCGTCAGCTCTCCCGGCCGTCCCAGATACACCTTGTGCAGCATCCGCAGCAGCAGCGCGGCGGTGATGAGGACGCCGGTCACGGACAGGGCCCCGGCGACCACGCCGCCGGGTGTCCCGATGCCGATGACCCCGGCGAAGATCTGGAACTCGGCGATGAAGCCGGACAGCCCCGGCAGGCCGAGGGAGGCGAAGGCGGCCACGGCCGTGAGCCCGGTGAAGATCGGAGCGGTCGCGGCGATTCCGCCGAACCCGTCGAGGTCGTAGCTGCGCGCGCGGTCCCACAGGACGCCGGTGAGCAGGAAGAGCGCGCCCGTGACCAGCCCGTGGCTGACCATCTGGGTGACGGCCCCGCTGACCGCCAGCTCCCTGGCCCGCGCGTCCCCGGCCACAAGGCCCGCGGCGCCCAGGGCGAGCACGATGTAGCCCATGTGGTTGACCGAGGTGTAGGCGATCAGCCGTTTAAGGTCGTCCTGGGCCAGGGCGACCAGCGCGCCGTACAGCACGCCGGCCACTCCGGCCACGACGAACACCCAGGCGTGGCGCTGCCAGGCGCCGGGCAGCATCGGCATCGCGATCCGGGCGAAGCCGTAGGTGCCCATCTTCAGCATCACGCCCGCGAGGATGGCCGATCCGGCGGCCGGGGCGTCGGTGTGCGCCGGCGGGAGCCAGGTGTGGAACGGCACGGTCGGCGTCTTGACCGCCAGCCCCACGCCGACGGCGAGCAGCACCAGCCCGGCGGTCCCGGGGGCGCCCGCGAAGGGCGGGGCGCGGGTCAGGTCGACCATGTCGAAGGTGCGCGGGTCGCCGCCGAGGTAGAGCCCGATGAAGCCGAGCAGCAGGGCGAGCGATCCCAGGAAGGTGTAGAGGAAGAACTTCAGCGCCGACCGGAGGCGGTCGCCGTGCCCCCATCCGGCGATCACGAAGTACATGCCCACGATGGACAGGTCGAAGAAGACGAAGAACAGCAGCAGGTCCAGCGCGGCGAACAGGCCCAGGCAGACCGTCTGCAGGGACAGGAAGAGCGCGGCGTAGGCGCGGGCCCGCCGGGTCCCGCGCAGTGAGTAGATCGAGCACACCAGGAACAGCAGCGCGGTCATCGCCATGAGCGGCAGCGACATCCCGTCGACGCCCACGTGGTACCCGGCGCCCACGGACGGGATCCAGCGCATCCGCGTCTCGTAGCCGATCCCGCCCTCGTACCCCACCCACATCACGGCGACCAGCAGCAGGTCGGCGGCCGCGGCGGCGATCCAGACCCGGATCGCCGCACGCGCGCCCAGCCGGGGCAGGAGCAGGACTGCGGCGGCCACGGCCAGCGGCAGGAAGATCACGGCGGAGAGCACGCTCACCTCACCAGCGCGATCAGGACGGCCAGCAGGACGAGTCCCACCGCCGCCTGCGCGAAATAGGTGTGCACCTGGCCGGTCTGCGGGCGCCGGGCCAGAGCGGCGAGCCCGGCCACACCCGAGGCGACGGCGCGGACCGCGCCGTCCGCACCGGCCTCCCCCCATCTCCTCGCCAGCCGGGCCGCCGCCATCCCGGCCCGCGGGACGCTCCGGACCGCGCCGTCGACCACCCGGTCGTCGAAGCGCGCCAGTGACCGCGCCAGCGCCGTCAGCGGCCGCCACACCACGGCGACCGCGGCCCGCTCCAGATACAGCCACTCGCCGAGCACCCGGGGGGCGGGCAGCGCCCGATCCCGTACGGCCAGCACCACGACGATCGCCAGCGCGCCGGACAGCAGCAGCTCACCGCCGCCCGGACCGGGCTCCGCGGGGGCTCCCAGCAGCCTCCGCCAGGCGTCGAAGGCCGCGGGCGGTCCGACCACGCCGGATGCCGCCGCCACCAGGGCGAGCACGGGCAGCGGCAGGCGTTCCAGGAGACCGACACGATGGGTGCCGGGCTGCTCGGAGTCGTCCCGTGTCCCGGCGTCCCGTGGGCGCCAGACCGCGAACACGGCCTTGGCCGCGTAGGCGGCGGCCAGCAGCGCGGCGGCGAGCGAGACGAGATACAGGGGCGGCGACCGTTCGGCCACCGCGGACAGGACGGCGCCCTTGGTGACCCACAGCGACAGCGGCGGCAGCCCCGCCAGCGCCAGGGCCCCGATCGCGAAGGTGACCCCGACGAGCCGGTGGCGCCGGGCCGCGCCGTGCAGCTCGGTCAGGTCCTTGGTGCCCAGGGCCGTCAGCCACGCCCCGGCGCACAGGAAGAGCAGGCTCTTGACGGCGGCGTGCGCGACCAGATGCGCGGTGCCTCCGGCCACCGCGGAAACGCCGGCGGCGAGCACCATGAAGCCGACCTGCGCGCAGGTGGACGCCGCCAGCAACTGCTTGAGATCACGCTGGGCGACGGCCACGGCTCCGAGCAGCAGCGCCGTCAGCGCGCCCACCCAGGCGACCAGCGGGCCGGCCCAGCCCGTCGCGGCGAGCAGCGGCTGCACGCGCAGCAGCAGGTAGGCCCCGGCGGCGACCATGGTGGCCGAGTGGAGCAGCGCCGACACCGGGCTCGGGCCCGCCATAGCACGCGACAGCCAGAAGGAGAACGGCAGCTGGGCCGACTTGCCCAGCGCGGCGGCGACGATCCCGGCGGCGATCAGGTCGCGCCAGGGCCGTGCGCTCCCCGCGAGCCCGGCCATGTCCAGCGACCAGGCCGAGGCGAGGGCGCAGCCGGCGGCGAGGTACAGGCCCATGTCTCCGGCGCGGGTGGTGACGAAGGCGATGCCCGCCGACCTCACCCGATGGCCGTCGCGCCACCGGAAACCGATCAGCGCGTACGACATCGCCCCCATGACCTCCCACGCCATCAACAGGAGCGCGAGATCGGTGGCCGTGACGGTGGCCAGCATGGCCCCGGTGAACAGCAGCATCAGCCCGGAGAACCGGCCGCGATCCTCGCGGATCTGCCCGGCGGCGAAGACGAGCACGGCCAGCGCGATCGCGGACACGGTGACGACCGTCACCGCCGACAGCCCGTCGACCGCCGGCCCCGCCCGCAGCCCGGCGAACAGCGTCGTGGAGGACTCGGGGCGGGTGATCGCGGCGAGCACCGCCAGGGCGAGCGTCGCGGCGGCGATCGCGACGGCCGTCATCGGCGCCGCCCGGTCCGCCCGGTGGCCGGCCAGCACCAGGAGCCCGCCCGAAACGACCGGCAGGCCGGGAAGCAGCCAGGCGAGCGCGCTCATCCCCTCAGATCCCCGGCGTCGTCGGTCATGTCCACGTCGCGCGCCCGGAAGATCGCCGTGGTGACGGCGAAGCCCATGGCCATCTCCAGGGCCATGACGGTCACGGCGACCAGGACCAGCACCTGGCCGTCGGCGCTCGCCGGGGCCACGTGGTACCAGAAGGCGCCGGCGGCCACGATCAGCCCGTTGATCATGAGTTCGAGGCCCATCATCAGCATGACGATCGCCTGCTGCGACAGCGCGCCGTACAGGCCGACGGAGAACAGGGCGGCGGCGAGCAGCAGGAAGGCCTGAAGTCCCATCTCAGCGGTCCTCCTCGTGACGGAGGCGCGGGCGGTCGCCGCGATGACGCGCCCGCTCTGCAGGGGAGGGGGAGGGGAGGTCCGGGGGAGGGGAGGAGGGGAGCGCCCGGGGAGGGGACAGGTGGCCGGTCGGAGCGCCACCGCCGCCACCGTTACCGCCGCCGCCACTGTTATCGCCGTCGCCGTCGCCGTCGCCGTTACCGCCGCCGCCGTCGTCGCCACTGTCATCGCCGCCGCTGTCGGCGTCGTAGCGGCCCCGGTGGGTCGCCAGCACCGTCGTGGAGATCATCGTGGCGAGGATGGCCACCCCGACGACCATCATGACGAGCATCTTCGGCCCCATGATCGACAGGCCCAGTGCATGGGTCGGATCGGCCGGTGGGCTGCCCCGGCGCCGAGGCCAGGGAGTGAGGAACACCCCGGCCACCAGGAGGACGAAGACTCCCGCGGCGATGAGCGGGGCTCCGCGAGCGTTGTGCACCATCTTCATCGGCATGAGGCCGGCCGGGTTCATCATGAACATGATCATGAAGACCGCCATGATCAGCATCTCCATGACCATCATGAGGACGATCAGAACGCCCAGGTACGACAGGTCGATCAGGAGGAAGACCAGCCCCACGCAGATCAACGACGTCAGCAGGGCGAACGTCGCCCGCGCCATCGAGTCGACGACGAACACCGCGACGCCCCCGGCCACCGAGAGCGTGGCGAGCATCCAGAACGCGGCGGACTGGAGCGTCAAAGCACCACGATCCCGACGACGAGCATCTGCAGCAGCGCGGCGGGGATCAGCACCAGCCAGGACAGCCACGTGAAGCGGTCCATCCGTACGGCGGGCAGCCGGTGCCTGGCCCACACCAGGACGGCGAGCACGGCCACCGTCTTGAGCGCCGTCCACAGCCACGGCGGCAGCGCCGGACCGGCGCCGCCGCCCAGGAAGAGCGGGACGGCCGCCGCGGCCGCCACCGCGAGCAGCGTGTAGCGCCCCGCCTGGAAGACCAGCCGGTCGGGCCCGGACAGCTCGGCCCGCACCCCGCCCGCGATGTCGGAGCCCATCGGCCGGTCCATCGGCCCCCAGAAGGCCATGGCGAGAGCCGAGACGAGATAGACGGCGAACGCGACCGGCATCCACACGGCGAACCAGAGCCCCCGCTGCGCGCCGGCGACCTCGCTCAAGCGCAGGGAACCGGCCCCCAGCGCCGCCGTGATCAGGGCGAACATGTGCGGAAGCTCGTAGGCCAGGCCCTGCGCCACGGCCCGGTACCCGCCGATCAGCGGGTAGACCGAGTTGGCGCCCCACCCCGTCAGCCAGAGCGCCCCCCAGACGCAGACCTCCATGGCGTTGAACCACACGACGCCCACCGCCAGATCCGCCACCGGCCTCCCGCCGAGCGGCAGCACGATGCCGGCCAGCACCGCGACGACGGGAAGGCCGCAGACCCCCGCGCGCATCAGCAGGGTGTCGGACAGGAGGGTGCGCCGCCGCTGCCGGACCAGCAGCCGCGCGGCCTCCCGGAGCGGGTCGCCGGCGGACCTCAGCCGGATGCCCGCCGTCAAGGCCGCGTCGAGGGCGGCGGCGCCCCAGGCGAGCACGGCCAGGGCGCCGATCAGCGCGATCGGCGCCCACAACGGCGTCATCTCAGGCATGAAGGGCCCCGTACGCCGACGGCACCTGGTCAAGGTCCGGGTCGAGGCTGGCCACGATCAGCCGCGCGGTGGCGAGCTCGGCGCCGGCGAGCAGGGTGGGCAGTACGGCCAGCAGGGACTCCGAGAGCCGCTCGCCCACGGGTCCGCGAGGCCCCTCGTCATCGGCCAGCCGTGACCGGTCGTCCAGATCGCCCAGCGCCGCCTCCGTCCCGGCGAGCCATCGCTCCATCCGGGCCACCACGTCTCCCCGCACCCGTACGGCGGGCCCGTATGAGGCGTCGACCGTTCCCAGGCCGCGCAGCATCCAGCGCAGGGGCCGCGAGCGCCGCACCCGGCGGGCGAACCGTGTGAAGTCCTCGGCGAGCCCGTCGTCCGGCCGCTCCCACAGCAGGCGGTCGCGCAGCCGCCGCGCCCGCGTCGCCGAGCTGTCCCAGCCGGATACCGCCAGCAGCCGCCCGAGACTGTCCAGGTGGGATGCCGCCCTGCGGCGGGCGGCCTCCCCCCGGGTCACGTGCCGGCCCGCGAGGGCCGCCAGCCAGGGCGCGTCCCAGAAACGCTCCACGCCCGACCCGCCGGAAATCCGGACCCGGGCCCGCTGGATCACGTCCCCCTGCAGGACGGTCTCCACCACCAGCCCGGCCGGCCAGTCGGGCAGCACCGGGCCCAGCGGGACGTGCAGCCGGTCGAGGGTGAGGCCGTCACGGTCGGGGCCCCTGCCAGCCATCCGCAGCCCCCCGGGACCGTCCATGCCGTCCCCGTGGCCGTGCGCGTGCCCGTCCCCGTCCCTGTCCCCGTGTCCGTGTCCGTGTCCGTTCCCGTGTCCGGGACCGTCCACGTCGTGCCCGTCCCCGTGCTCCTGCCAGCCGTCCCCGTTCCCGCGTCCGGGACCGTCCACGTCGTGCCCGTGCGTCCGGCCCCTGTCCCGGCGCGACTGGTGCCTGACGCGCTCGGCCGCGTCGCGGCGCTGGGCGGGGCCGTCGGCCAGGCGGCTCGCCGCGCCGTCCAGCGCGCCGGCCACCTGCTCCGGCCAGAGGTCTTCCCGCAGCTCGACCCGTGCCCTCGGGCAGGGCGTGTCCGCCCAGACCGTCTCCACCGCCCGGGTGAGGGCGTCCTCGGGGGAGCCGCAGACCACGAGCAGGTCCGCCACCGCCGGCGTGCCGGCGGGCCGCCAGCCGCGCCGCGCCAGCTCGGCCTCCGCGAGCAGCCGGACGCGGGTTCCGTGCGGAGCCGCGACGGTGACGGGCCGCGGGCCGCCCGCCGCGTACTCCAGGAGCCACTCGCTCACGCCCATCGCAGCGCCCCCTCGCGCCAGGCGTACACGACGCCGACCATGAGCAGCCCGAGGAAGGCGAACATCTCCACCAGCGCCCCGGCTCCGACCTCGGCGACCACCACGGCCCACGGGTACATGAAGACCATCTCCATGTCGAAGGCCAGGAAGAGCAGGGTCACGGCGTACCAGCGGACATGGAAGCGGGACAGGGCGTGCTCCCGCGGGCGGGCGCCCGACAGGAAGGGGCCCACGTCGAGGGTTCCCCGGGGCGCGAGCAGGAGCGAGGCGGCGTACACGCCGATGATCCCTCCGGCGAGCACGACCAGCAGGCCGAGAACGGCCGCCCAGGGTTCCATGGATCTCTCCCCATGCGTTTACTAAGATCCATAGTCCCCTGTCGCAGTGGCGCCAACCGTCCTGAGCTGCCCTTTCGCTGGACTGACCTGCATATATCCTGTCGGTCATATCACCGCAAAACGGCATGCAATTCCTTTCCGACAAATCCTGCTATGAGACGTAGTAGTTGATGCGTGCCCGTCACCGGATCGGGGCGGCCCGCACGTGCCAGGGCCCGATCCGCCGCCGGATCCCGGAAACCGCCGGACCCCGGAAAGGGTGTAGCTCTTTCTCAGGGACTGAGCTGATCAAGCAGTGAGGCCGAGTTCGGCCTGGTAGCGGGTCTGGTGAACCCGGTAGTGCTCTTGAGCAAGGTGGAAACGCCAGTAGGCATCGAAGTCGCCGTTCGCGATCACAGCCCGGAGCGTGAGAACCGCCTCGGCACCGGGCAGGCCCCATCGGGTGCCGGTGATGTCCAGACGATCTTTGACCAGATGGCGGCAGGCTCCCTCGATGACACCGGTGGCGATCGGCCAACCGGACGCCAACGCCGCCGGCATCCTTGCGAGCCCCGGCCGCCGCCCGCCGTTCAGCAAGGCGTGCTACCTGACCGGCGAGAGCGTGTTCGCGCCCGAGCCGGCCCGGCACGCCGACGCGTACTACAACCAGGTGGCCGCCGCCCACTGGGATGGCTGGGGTGAGGGTCCCGCCCGGGAGACCTTCGTGCACAAGGAGTTCCGCGGGGTGCACTTCGTGACCAACGGCTACGACTTCCGGTTCCCCAGGACCGACGCGTTGCAGCCAGCGGAGTGCGCGGCCATCACCCTGCTCGACTACTTCAACTGCAAGCTCGGCGACACCGCGTTCCGCGCGCTGTGCCGGACGGAGGTGATCGAGGCTGAGGATGCCGGCTGGATCCCGGAGTTCCTGCGGGACGACGAGGAGTACGACTGGGACGACGAGGACGAGGAGTGAACGGCCGGACCCGGCCCGCGCCGCGCCGGGCCGGGTCCGGCGGCAGGGACGGTGACTTTCAGAGGGATGACGTCAGAGCGATGGCCGAAATCTGTCGCGCCGTCCCAGCCGTGATCGTCCCGTTCTCGACCGCCGAGGTCGTGCACCAGTGCTCGAACTCCCGCCAATGCGACCGTGAGACCGACACCAGCGCGTTGCGGTACTGCTCCCCTTCCACCGTGAACGTGTTCCAGCGGTGCATGGTGGCACACGCTCCGAGATCGGCGGGTGCCGTGGGAGGCCGGACCGGGAACTGGAGCGCGATATGGTCATCGGCGCGGTGCCGGAGTCCGGCGGCTGCCAGCGTCCGAGCGCCATTCTCGGGTGGCCCCCGGTCGGGTCGTCCCGGGCGTCTCAGCCCGGGGCTCCCACAGAACCGTGCGTAACAATCTCTCGTTACACGGCTCTTGTCGTTCTGGTCACCAAACGGTTGGGACCGTGTCCACCCAGATCCAGTGGGCGAAGAACCTCGGCCGTGATTTCACGACCATCTCCCACTGGGCCTGGGCTTTCCTACGGCCCCGGCCAGGTGGGTCCGGTTTCGCAACCGGGCGGAGCGGCTTGTGCGATAAGGCGAGTTTCATGGTGTTTCGCGTATCAGGGCGATGAGGTGGTCAAGGACGGCTCCGTTGCTGGTGCGTAGGCCGTTGTGTTGGTATTCGTTGGTGATCCAGGGCCTCAGGCCGTGGATGGTCTGGGCGGTGCTGATCGACAGGTCACGGTCGAGGTACATGTCGTCGTAGTAGATGGCGGCGGCGACGGGCACGGTGTTGGCGCGCAGGCGGCCGGTGTCATAGAGGGCGGGCCAGGTCGTACGTTCGGCGATCAGGTGTGCGGCCTGGCGGAACGGCCGTAGCGCCGGGTCGGTGTCGAACATCCAGGGGTAGATCATCTCGCCGGTGAACAGGACGGGCGCGCCCGAGTCGAGAGCTGCGGTGGCGTCGAAGGCGGGGAACTCGCCCCGGATGCGTTGAGCCGACCAGTGGGTGGCGCCTTCCCCTTGGGCGTAGGTCGCCTCATGCAGCAGGGAGTACAGCGGTCCCCCGGCGATTCGGGACAGTTCCCAGTCGACCTCGGACAGAAAGGCGTCTGATGGTTCGGTCCCGCCGGTGAAGGGGTCTTCGAGGAGATAGTGCAGGCGGCGGCTGCCGTCGCTGCCGCCGAGGAGGTTGCCCAGGGACTGAAAGGTCCCGACGGTCAGCGGCCTGCCGCTCGGCAGGACGACCTGATGGTCCCGCAGGTACCGGGCGACGGTACGGGCTTGCTCGCCGTCGCCCGGGAAGCGGTCGAAGTGTTCAGCGTTCTTGGCGACGACCCGGGGATACAGCGCGCGATAGACGTCGTCGGCGGTAGCACGCACGCCGGGTAGCCCGCCGGTGATGAACGCCTCGGCCAGCCCCTGCGGAGCAAAGGAGAGGTAGGTGACCGTGCACAGGCCACCGAAACTTTGCCCCAGCACGCTCCACGGCCGGTCCCCGATGAGTGTTCGGCGGATAATCTCGGCATCCCGCACGATCGCGTCGGCGCGGAAGTGCGACAGGTAGTGCGCCTGGGCGTCCGGGTCGCCGACCTGGGCCAGGAAACGGCGGTCCACGGGGGTAGATCTGCCGGTGCCTCGCTGGTCCAGCAGCAGCACACGGTAGTCCTGCAAGGCCCGGTGTAGCCAGCCTTCGCCGCCGAGTGGGCGGGGGGCGGCCGCGCCGGGGCCGCCGCCCAGGAACAACAGCCAAGGAAGGTCCCGGCCCGCTTTTCCAGCGGCGCGCACTTCGCGCGCATACACCTGGATCTGCTGGTCATCGGGCCGGTCATGATCAAGAGGGACGGTGAAGGTGTGGTCAGTGAGCACGGTGCCGTATCGGCGTGATGTCGTCATGTTGCTGTCTCTCTGGTCAGGCGGGACCGGTGGGAAAGAGAACGCGTGGCTCTGGGTCGAGTCGGGTGGTCGGTGTGTGGTCGGGTGGGGTGAGGTTGATGATCCAGGCTTGATGCCGTCCCCATGGGGGATGGCACCGCAGCCCCTTGGGCACTCACCAACCGCCGGTCTGGATCGATGAGGTCAACACGTCTCACACCGGGCGTGGACGAGCTCCTCCAACGCCACGTTGATCAAGTCCGCCGGGTTGTCCTTCGTCTGGACCGCTTTACGAATCGCGCTTTCGGCGATCTGGCGTACCCGGGCGGGCTCGCACACCACGTTCAGGCGGTCCCGCACGAACTGGCGATGCCGTTTGGCCGACCGCTCGGCGCCCGCCACCAGCTCGACGTTGGCAGGCAGCTCCAGCGCCTCGCGCACGTACTCGACAACGACCTGCGGCACGACATCCCAGCGGCGATCAACTCTCCCGGCCGACCAGCGGGGCACGATCTTTGCCTAGGACTCAAGGTCCAGTAGCTGTGAGTGCTCACCCGCCGGCGGCTGTCAGGCCCGAGTCTGCCTCAGCGACGGACTCGTTGAGAGTGATTAGTAGCTCGTCGAGGCCGGCACGGCGAAGGTGCGGTCGGCGGCCGTGCGCACGGTCCTGGTGCACGCTGCCGCGGCGATGGTGCACCTCGGTGGGCGCTCCGGCACACCGTCGCGCCCGCCGTACAGATGAGATCAGCCGATGACCGCGTTCGCCGTCGCCGCCTCGGAGGCCGGGCTGCCGGCGCGCCGCGCCCCGTGGCGTGCGGCCGCGACCGCGAGCGTGGCGGTGAGTGCCAGCATCAGCGCATAGCCGCCGGCAGGGCCGTAAAGTTGATCGGCGAGGGTCGCGGCGGTGACGGTGAAGGCGCCGCCCAGGGTGGTGATGGTGTTGGTGAGCCCGGACGCGGCACCTGCTTGTGCGCTGTCGACGACGCTGAAGGCCATCCGGTTCAGTGGGACGAAGCTGGCCGGCAGTCCCGCGCCGACGAGGAATCCGCCCGCCACGAGCCATCCCCAGGAGGGCGCGACGATGCTGAGCCCGGCCAGGGAGGCGAGCCCGAGCGCGAGCGCGCCGGCCCCGAGGCCCAGGGTGGTTCTGCTGCCGTAGCGGCCGATGAGCTTGTCGGTGGCCAGCGCGACCAGCAGCGCGCTCACCGACATGGGCAGCACCGCGAGGGAGGCCTGGGTGGCGGAGACGTTCAGGACCTGCTGCAAGTGCTGGGAGAAGACGAACATGGTGCCGATCATGATTCCGTTGGCGGTGAACAGCCCGGCCGCTCCCCACCGGTAGGCCGAGGTCTTGAACAGTCCGACGGGGATGATCGGATCGTGCGTCCGGCGCTGGTGTGCCACCGCCGCGCCGGCGATGGCCAGGCCGCCCAACAGGGCCGCGGCGCCGATCCAAAGGTGAGCCTCGATGACGCCCAGGCCGAGGAGCAGGCTGGTCGCGCCGATGGCGGCGACGAACGCCGGCGCCACGCGGGGCGCCCGTTGCCCTGTGCGCTCGGCGCGGATCACCTTGACCGCGGGCGGGAAGAGGAGGACGACGGCGACGACGTTGATCCAGAACACGCTGGGCCAGTCCAGCCAGGCGATCAGCGGTCCGGCGCTGAGACTGCCGACGACTCCGCCGATGACGCCGAGGGTGCTCCAGACGGTCATGGCGATGGCGCGCCGGCGGGGTTCGGTGTAGGTGGCGACGACGATGCCGAGCGCGCTGGCGGCGAGGACGCCCGCTCCGGCGCCCTGCAGTGCACGTGCGGCTACCAGGAGCGCGAGAGAGGGAGCGATCGCGCAGAGCAAGCTTGCCACCGTGAAGATGGCAAGCCCGCCAAGGAAGGTCGCCCGCCTGCCCAGACGGTCGGCCCATGCCCCTCCGGGCAGGAGGAAGGCGCCGAAGGCGAGCAGGTACGCCGACAGCACCCACGCCAGCGCCGGGCCGTTGCCGAGGTCGGCGCCGATCTGGGGTACCGCGATCGTGATCACGGTCGCCTCCAGCAACACCAGGAACTGCGCGGCCCCGGCCACGGCCAGGGTCGACCACGCCCATCCAGGCTCTGGCTTTAGATTCATAAAGTCAGAGCCTAGTGAGCTGGCTTCAAATTGGTCAAGTCAGGATATGCTGGCGTTGTGCCCTTTTCCCTCGGCTCGAACGACGTCCCGGCCCCCGGGCCGGGATGCCCGATCGACTGCGCCATGGAGATCCTCGGGTCCCGGGCCACCATGCTGATCCTCCGGCAGGCCTTCTACGGCGACCGCCGCTACGAGGCCTTCGTGCAGCACAGCGGCGCCTCCGAGGCCACCGTCGCCAAACGCCTGGCCGAACTGGTGGCCGTGGGCGTGCTCCGCAAGGTGCCCTACCAAGACCCCGGCTCGCGGCTGCGGCACGAATACGAGCTGACCGAAGCCGGCGAGGAACTCCTGCCCGTCGTGCTGGGGCTGTTCTCCTGGGGCAGCAAGCATCTCGACGCGACCCAGCAGGACATCGAAGCCGTCGGGCCGGACGGCGAGCCTGTCCGCGTCGTCGTCCGCTCTGGGGAGAACGACGAACTCACGGCCGCGCAGATCCGCCTTCTCCCTAGATTGACCTGAACTTCGGTTCAGGTGCTGGGGCGTTCGCCGGCCCTCTTCGTCCGGGCGAAAGCGAGCAGCATGGACCCCTCGGCCAGCTCTACCCCTGGGAGGTTTGATCTCGACATGAGGGGGTCCCGGCAGCAATGCAGAAATTCCCAACGAAATAGCATCTGACCTGCGGCGATCCTGCCCCCTATGACGAAGGTCTCGATTCGCTTACGGTGCGGACCATGAGCGACGACGACCCTCAATTCGATCGATCCCGAGGTCGGCCTGGCGGTGGTACTCGCGCTGCGCCAGCTGGTCGAGGTGCTGGAAACGCTGCAGGTGGACAACGCGCGTGCTCAGGGCTGGTCCTGGCGCGACATCTCCCGCCGCTCGGGCTGACCAAACAGGCCGTGCATTACAAGCATGGGCTGCGCTTCCGCCGCGAGGAGTGGTGATGTGGGACCGGCTGACCGCTGAGGGCCGCCAGGCGATCCGCTACGCCCACGCCGAAGCCGCCGCCTTCGGCCATCAGCTCGGCCGTTACCCGTGGACCTGTTCCTACATCGGTGATGAGCATGTGCTGCTGGGCATCCTGCGGCACGGCGACAGCGCGGCCGCCCGGCTGTTGCGCGAGCACGGCCTGGAGCCGGCCGAGCACCTGCTGTACGGGGTGCTGGGCGACGCGCTTGACCCGGTGGGCACCCAGGTGAGCAGGAAGGGCCGCCGGCAGCTCGCCGAGTACGGCTGGCGGCCCGGCCGAGATCGGTGTGGAGTCGCCCGCGCCGCTCGGGCGTCGGATACATGTCAGCCCGTCGGGCGGGCAGGGCACCGACAATGCGAGCGGGCCGTGCTTCTTTTGCGGGGCGCCGGCTCGCTCGCGGTGTCGGGTGTGGGAGGACGCGAAGGTTACCGCTCCTGTGTTCCAGCGATTCGGGTGAAGGTGTCGTGGACGATCTCGGCGCTGGTGATGGCGTCGGTGGCCAGGCCTTGGTGGTCGCCGGGGAATTCGATCGCCTTGGTGTCGAGGCGTTCGGCGAGCGCCAGAGCGGACTGGAGGGGGACGCCCGCGGGCGAGACAGCTCCGACGCCGACGACGATCGGCGCGGGGCCGGAGCGCAGCGCGGCGATGTCGGGCTCGAAGCGCAGCACCGGCAGCAGCACGTGAGCCAGGAAGTAGTCCAGGTTGCCCTGGATCCGGCCCATCATCTCCAACGCCTCAGGGGGCATCTGAGAGAAGTCGGGCATCGCTGGAGGAGCGCCACCATCTCCTTCGATGGTGGCGATGAACTTCTGCATCGCGGCCCCGGAGCCCTGGCTGCGATAGATGTCGTGAACCTCTTGGAACCTCGCCCGCCAATGCTCGCGGTCGGCCAAGAGTTCCGGGATCGGCGGTTCGTGCGCGATCAGGGCCCGTACCTGCTCGGGATGGCGCGCAGCCAGGTCGAGGGCGGTGAGCGCGCCGCCGCTGTTGCCCAGCACGTAGGCGGGTTCGCCGCCCAGGGCTGTGAGCAGGCGGTGCGCGTCCTGGCTGAAGGCCGCGACGCTCTGGTCCTCGGGCGGGCCTGTCAGGCTGCTGCGCGACAGCCCGCGCTGGTCGTAGCTGACGACGGTGTAGCGGTCGGCCAATTGCGCGGCCAGGCCGGCCAGTGCCCCGGCGTCGGCGGGCGCGCCCGGGATCATCAGCAGCAGCGGCCCCGATCCGCCGACCTCATAGTGCAGTCGTGCTCCCGGAACCTGGAGCGCCTTGATCTCAGTGCTGTGCATCGGTGTTTCCGTTCTTGTGAAATGGATGGATTCAGGCCGGCCGGGCATCCGGTGGAGGTTCGTCCGCTCAGCAGCCGGGAGTTCGGCGGTCACCGTCCGGTCGGCGGTGTGGTGGCGAGCCGGGCGGTCGTCGCGGTGAGCCACACCAGGCCCAGCGCCGCTCCTGCGGAGAAGGCCAGGACGCTTGCGGCGGAGCCGGCGAAACCGGCCAGGACGGCCACCGGGACGATGCGGGAGGCCACCGCCCAGCCGCGCCGGCCCTGGGCGGAGAAGCGCCGGGCCAGCACGACGAACGCCGCGCACAGCGCCAGGTAGCCGATCATGCCGCCGAACATGTGGACGGCGCCGTTCGTGCTGATCGAGCCGGTCGGTCCTTCGGGGGTGCCGATGGGGAAGCCGGCACCGGGGTCGGCGGCGAACACCGCGCTGACCAGGAACGAGGCGCCGAACACGGCGACCAGCCGGGGAGCCCAGGTGCCGCCCGGCCCACCGTGCAGCGCCCGCCGCGTCCCGATCGCTCCGGCGATGAGCAGCGCTCCGGTGATCACGAAGTTGGTCACCTGGATCCAGCCCAGGTCGCCGAGGCTGAGCTGGCTGATGGCGTTGCGGGTGAAGTCGAAGCCCTCGCGGGTCAGGCCCTGGATCACGCCCACCGCCAGGAACAGCGGGCCCGCGGCGATACCGCAGCCCAGCAGGAGCCGGGCCGCCGGACGGGCGGCGTGCGGGGGACGGGCCGGGACGGTCGGGGTGGTCGGGGCGCTGATGGTGTGCGTCATGGGATCTTCCTCGTTCTGGTTTTGGGGGATGGTTCGCCGGTGGTGCGGTCTGCGGCGTCAGGCCGGCTGGTAGGTCAGGTCCATCACGCCTGTGGTGAAGGTGGCCGACCGGGCGAGCTTGAGGGGGACTACCCCGATGCCCTCGGGGAAGAGCCGTTGGCCGGTGCCGAGCACGATGGGGTGCACCAGCAGTCGCAGGCGGTCGATGAGCCCGACCGCCAGCAGGGCCCGGGTCAGGCTGATGCTGCCCGACAGGTGGATGCACTTGCCCGGCTGCTGCTTGAGCTTGGCCAGGGCGGCGATGGCGTCGCCGTCGATCAAGGCCGAGTTCTGCCAGTCGGCCTTGGCCAGGGTGGTGGAGACGACCAACTTGCGGATGCCGTTGATCTGGTCGGCCAGCTCGCCGGTCCGGTGCGGCCAGGCTGCGGCGAAGGTCTCATAGGTCACCCGGCCCATCAGCAGGGTGTCGGCTTCGGCGTGCATGGAGCCGACCGCTGCGCCCATCTCCTCGTTCAGGTAGGGGAAGTGCCACTTCTCCGGTGCTTCGACGACGCCGTCCAGCGACATGAACAGCCCGGCCACGATCTTGCGCGCGGAAGTCATCGTTGAGTACTCCTCAAGGGGGCGGCGCCAGGGGTTCTTCCTGGTCACCGGGGTGTGTCTTAACGATCCACCGTTGTGGTGGAATGGATCAACACACGTTCGCGTTGCGGTCGTTTAGTTGAGCTCAAGGGTGGAGGGGCATGCTGGAGCGGCAGGAGGCTGAGGTGTTCCTGACGCTCGCCGAGGAGTTGCACTTCGGGCATACGGCCGAGCGGGTGGGGATCACCACCGGCAGGGTGAGCCAGACGATCAAGAAGATGGAACGCCTCGTCGGCGCGGTGCTGTTCGAACGCACCAGCCGCCAGGTCCTGCTGACTCCGATCGGCCGGCAGCTGGCCGATGACCTGAGGCCGCTGGTGGACGGCATGAACGATGCGGTGCGCCGGGCCATCGACTCCGGACGCGGGGTCACCGGTGACCTGCACGTCGGATATCTGAGCGCCACCGCCGGACAGCTGCTGCTCAAGGCGGTCGCGCTGTTCGCCGCCCGCCACCCCGACTGCGAGGTGCACATCCGTGAGGCCCAGGGCCACGACGCCCTCGCCCGGCTCCGCGGCGGCGACATCGACGTCCTGATCACCGACCTGCTCATCGCCTCCCCGTCCGACCTGATCGCCGGCCCGGTCCTGCTGTCGGAGAAGAAGATGCTGGCGGTGGCGGCCGGCCACGCACTGGCCCAGCACGCCTCGGTATCGATGGAGGCGCTCGCCGATCACCCCGTCACGCTGGTGGCGGAGGAGCTGCCCGAGGCGTTCCAGCGGGACCGCAACCCCACGCACACCCCGGTCGGGAAACCCATCCCGCGGGGACCGCGAGCGGCCAGCTTCAACGAGCACCTCACCCTTGTCGCGGCCGGCCGGGGCGTCTTCCCCGTTGGCGAGAACACCCCCCGGTTCTACCCCCGCCCCGACATCGCCTACATCCCAATCACCGACGCTCCGCCACTGCGCTGGGGCCCGCTGTGGCTCAACACCAACACCACCCAACGCGTCCGCGCGTTCGTCCAAGCCGCTCACGACGCCTGCCAAACCACTCCCTAGCGCACACCGCCCATGAGCCGGCCCGATGCTCGCAGCAGTGCGCGGCAGAAGCAGGTGATTCCGATCAGCCGGCCTGTTCGACGTCGATCCCCGGGACGGGTGGGAGGTCGAGGTGCCGGCTCATGGGGTCCCAGTAGCAATGAGGAAATTTCCAACGAAATACCGTCTGGCCTGCACTACTGATGTTGAAAGACCGAGGTGTGTTGATCAGCTCGGCTTGAGAACCAGGCCCGTCTCGGCGATGAAGCCGTTCAGCAGGTGATGGGCGGCCCGCAGCAGCCGGACGAAGTCGGGCACGTCGAAGCCCTTCGGCTCGCCCTTGCGGTCGTGGAAGACCATCACCCGATACAGCAGCCGGGTGCGCCGTCCGGGCCGCACGCAGATCAGCCCGGCGATCGAGACCCTGCCCGAGCCCTTGACGACCGGCGTTTTACCGACCCGCGCCCAGGTACGGCCCTTGGGTGGGCGCAGGCTCTGACCGCTCTCGTCTTCGCAGGGGATCCAGGCGTGGCGTTCGGCGGCGTCGGCGCAGATCTGTGGCCAGACCTGCGCCACCCAGGCCGCAATCTGTTCCCCATCGTGCTCGGCCGCCCGATGCACCGGCATCTGCATTGATCAACGGCAGCTCAGAACAGCTGGTCGGCTCCCCGGTGATCGTCAACCGCGACAGCGCCTCCTCCGTGGCCGCCAACTCCTGACGCAACCGCGCGACCCGCTCCCGCGCCGCCGCCTCCCCTAGCGCCAACTCTTCCTGCAACGGGCCCATCGCGATCGCCTCCAGCACGCACGGTAGAAGACGACACGCAACGCGATCAGCCCCGTCATCCCAGCTCAGCTACTCCCTCGAACGGAGCCGCACCTCCCGGGAACGCGCGACGGCCCCCAGCGCGGTGCTGGAGGCCGTACGAGCGCCCGTCCGTCCGGAGCGGCGGCTTTACTTGAAGCCGCGCAACCGCAGGCTGTTGCTGACCACGAAGACCGAGGAGAACGCCATGGCGGCTCCGGCGATCATCGGGTTGAGCAGGCCGAGCGCGGCCAGGGGCAGGGCGGCCACGTTGTAGGCGAAGGCCCAGAACAGGTTGCCCTTGATGGTGCGCAGGGTGCGGCGGGACAGGCGGATGGCGTCGGCGGCCACCCGCAGGTCGCCGCGGACCAGGGTGAGGTCGGAGGCCTCGATGGCCGCGTCCGTCCCGGTGCCCATGGCCAGGCCCAGATCGGCCTGGGCGAGCGCGGCGGCGTCGTTGACGCCGTCACCGACCATGGCCACCGACCGGCCCTCGGCCTGCAGGCGCTTGACCACGTCGACCTTGTCGGCGGGCAGGACCTCGGCGATCACCTCGTCGATGCCCACCTCGGCGGCCACGGACCGGGCGACGGCCTCGTTGTCGCCGGTGAGCAGCACCGGGGTCAGCCCCAGGGCGCGCAGCTGCCTGATCGCCTCGGCCGAGGTCGGCTTGACGGTGTCGGCCACGACGAGGACCGCGCGGGCCTTGCCGTCCCAGCCGACCGCGACAGCCGTACGGCCGGCGGCCTGAGCCTCCTGCAGCGCCCGCTCCAGCTCGGCGGACAGGTGCTGCGACCACTCGGCCAGCAGCCGGGGACGGCCGACCAGCACGGCGTGCCCGTCGACGATGCCCTGCACGCCGAGCCCCTCGACGTTGGCGAAGTCCTCCGGTGCGGGCAGCTCTCCCACCCGCTCGGCAGCGCCCCGGGCGATCGCCTGGGCGATGGGGTGCTCGGAGGCGTGCTCCAGGGCGCCGGCCAGGCGCAGCACCTCGTCGTGGTCCTCGCCGTCGGCGAGGTGCACGTCGGTGAGGGTCATCTTGCCCTCGGTGACGGTGCCGGTCTTGTCGAGCACGACGGTGTCGATGGCGCGGGTGGACTCCAGCACCTCGGGGCCCTTGATCAGGATGCCGAGCTGGGCGCCCCGGCCGGTCCCCACCAGCAGCGCGGTCGGGGTGGCCAGGCCCAGGGCGCAGGGGCAGGCGATGATCAGCACGGCCACCGCGGCGGTGAAGGCGGCGCCGGCGCCGCCGCCGGTGCCGAGCCAGAAGCCGAGCGTGCCGACGGCCAGGGCGATCACGATCGGGACGAAGATGCCGGAGATGCGGTCGGCCAGCCGCTGGACCTGCGCCTTGCCGGTCTGCGCGTCCTCCACCAGCTTGGCCATCTGGGCGAGCTGGGTGTCGGAGCCGACGCGGGTGGCGCGGACGACCAGGCGGCCCCCGGCGTTGACGGTCGCGCCGGTCACGGTGTCACCGGGCCGTACCTCCACCGGCACTGACTCGCCGGTGAGCATGGAGGCGTCGACCGCGGAGGAGCCCTCCTCGACCACGCCGTCGGTGGCGATCTTCTCACCCGGCCGGACCACGAACCGGTCGCCGGCCTTGAGCTGGTCGGACGGGATCCGGACCTCGCGGCCGTCGCGTAGCACGGCGACGTCCTTGGCGCCGAGCTCCAGCAGGGCGCGCAGGGCCGCCCCGGCGCGGCGCTTGGAACGGGCCTCGAAGTAGCGGCCGGCCAGGATGAAGGCCGTCACGCCCGCGGCGGCCTCAAGGTAGATGTTGCCCGAGCCGTCGGTGCGCTCGATGGTGAACGCGAACGGGTGCGTCATGCCCGGGGTGCCCGCGCTGCCGAAGAACAGCGCCCACAGCGACCAGCCCAGTGCCGCGATCGTGCCGAGCGAGACCAGGGTGTCCATGGTGGCGGCGCCGTGGCGCAGGTTGGTCCAGGCGGCCTTGTGGAATGGCCAGCCCGCGTAGACCACGACCGGCGCGGCGAGGGTCAGCGACAGCCACTGCCAGTTGGTGAACTGCAGGGGCGGGATCATCGCCATCGCGATCACCGGCACGGCGAGCACCACGGAGGTGATCAGCCGGGCGCGCAGGGAGCGGAGCTCGTCGTGAGGCTCCTGCGGCGCGCCCTCGGCACTGGGCGGGGCGGGCAGCTCGGCGGTGTAGCCCGCCTTCTCCACCTCGGCGATCAGCGTCTGGGGATCCACGCCCTCGGGGAAGGTGACCTTGGCCTTCTCGGTGGCGTAGTTGACGGTCGCGGTGACGCCGTCGAGCTTGTTCAGCTTGCGCTCGATCCGGTTGGCGCAGGACGCGCAGGTCATGCCGCCGATCGAGAGTTCGACCGCGCTCGGGGGTCTGTCGTCGGTGAGGGAGGACATCACCTGCTCCTTTCGCTCGTCATGCCCGTGTCAGTGGTTGTGTGCGCCGTGCGAGCCGGACGTGGACGGTGTGGCCGTCGGCTCCGGCCCCGAGGTCGCGGCCGGCGTGGGGAGCTCACCGGCGCGGGCGGTGAAGTCCGCGGTGCGTACGGTCCCCTCGTGCTGGAAGTCCAGGAAGAGACGGTAGTCGCCCCGGCTGGGCACCTCGGCGTAGAAGGTGATCTCCGGGCCCGGGGCGGTCCTGCCGTCGCCCGGCTCCCCGTCGGGGTGCACGTGCAGGTAGGCGAGGTCTCCGGCGCGCAGCGCGACCAGGTGGCCGTAGGCGCCCAGGTAGGGCTGCAGGTCGGTGACAGGCTTGCCGTCCTTGCTCACCTTGAGGGTGAGTTTACTGGAGGCACCGGGGGCCAGGTCGCCGTCCAGGGTGACGGTGTAGCCGTCGACCCTGGACGTACGGCTCGCGGCCGGCAGCGCCTTGGGCGTGTAGTCGCCCTCCGCGTGCAGGTCGGCGCCGAGGGTCAGGCCGGTGCCGCCCTCGGGGGCGAAGTCGGCGAACGCCCGGTAGGCGCCCGCCGCGGGCAGCGTCAGCTTCACCGACCACACGCCGCCCCCGGCCTCTTCGGGGTGCAGGTGCTGGAAGCTTCCCAGGTCGCGGGAGACCACGATGAAGTGCAGCTTCTTGTCGTGCTGCACCTGGTAGCCGGTGACCGGTCTGCCGTCGGGGCCGGTCACGGTGAACCGGAAATCGGTCGCCTCGCCGGGCTTGACCGTCGTGGTCTCGGGGGTCAGGGTGTAGCCGTTCTGGGACACTTGAAGTCCTCCGGGGGTGGGGGGTGTGGTCGACGTGGCCGGCGCGGGGGTCGCGGGTCCGGCGTGGGCTCCGTGGCCGTCCGCCGCGGGCGGGGGGCTGACGGCGCCCACGGCGCTGCCGGCTCCCAGTGCTCCGCCGAAGACCACGGCGAGTCCGAGGACGTAGGCTCCGAGTTTCGCGGGAGTGTTCATGACGGGGTCACCACTCCGTACCCGGCCTCCTCGACGGCGGCCACGATCGCGGCGGTGTCGACGGGGCCCTCGCCGTCCACGGTGAGCAGGCCGGTGGCCAGGTCCACCTCGACGCCGGTGACGCCGGGGACCCCGCCGACCTCTTCCTTGACCGAGCTGACGCAGTGGCCGCAGGTCATGCCCTTGACGGTGTATGTGGTGGTGCTCATGGCGATCATTCCTCTTATGTCGGTCTGTGCGCGGTCAGGGTCGGTCTGTGTGGTCAGGGTCGATCTGCGTGCGGTCAGGAACGGACGAGGCGGGCGATGGCGTCGGAGGCTTCCTTGATCTTGGCCTCGGCCTCGGGGCCGCCCCTGGCGGCGGCGTCGGCCAGGCAGTGCGCCATGTGCTCCTCCAGCAGGGCGATGGCGAAGGACTGCAAGGCCCGGTTGGTCGCCGACACCTGGGTCAGGATGTCGATGCAGTACTTGTCCTCCTCGACCATGCGCTGCAGCCCGCGTGCCTGGCCCTCGATCCGGCGCAGCCGCCGGAGGTGATCCTGCTTGGTGTCGCTGTATCCGGCCATCTCCCCGCCTCCAGTCACTCCTGTTGTCATCGGTTCATCTGTAGTAACACGGTACCCCCCTATGGTATTCCCATCGAGGCGGGGGTACCGTCTGGGGGTACGTGGGCCGTACCCCCGGATCCCTAGGCGCCGAGCGACTCCGCCTCGGTCCCGGCGGCCGTACGGTCGGCCGGTCGGGGCCTGCGCATGAGCAGCAGGGTGAGTACGGCGCCCAGCGCCGCCACCGCTCCCGCCCCGACGAAGGCGCCCTGGAAGCCGTCGGTGAGCCTGAGGAGATTTCCCGGCTCGGCGGCCCCCCGGGAGGTGGCGATCGCGGTCATGACCGCCAGCCCGAGGGCCGAGCCGACCTGGTAGGTGGTGTTGACGATGCCCGAGGCGAGGCCGCTCTCCTCCGGCCGCACCCCCGACATGGCCGACATCATCGCCGGGATGTAGGCCAGCGACATGCCGACCGCCGCGATCAGTGACGCGGGCAGCACGTCGGAGGCGAACGCCCCGTCCGGCCGTACCAGGGACAGTCCCGCCACGCCGGCGGCCAGTACGAGCAGGCCGGTGACGATGAGCGGCTTGGCGCCGAACTTGCCGAGCAGCCGGGCGGTGACGCCGATCATGAAGATCATGATCGCGACGGTCATGGGCAGCAGCGCGGCCCCGCTGGCGAAGGCTCCGTAGCCGAGCACCTGCTGCAGGTAGAGGTTGAGGAAGTACCACATCGGGATCCAGGCCGCGCCCAGCAGCGCCATCGCCAGGTTGGCCGTGGCCAGGCCGGGGGCCTTCCAGATCTTCAGCGGCATGAGCGGCTCGCGCACGCTGCGCTGGATCACCAGGAACAGTGCCAGCAGCGCGAGCGCCCCGCCGAGCTCCAGCAGCGTGGTGGCCGACCCCCATCCCTGCTCGGGGGCACGCACGATGGCGTAGACGGCCAGCGCGATCCCCGCGGTGACGGCGGCGGCGCCCAGCACGTCGACCGAGCCGCGCCGGCCCTCGACGGAGGGGAGCAGGGCGGGGACGGCGGCCAGGGTGGCCAGGCCGATCGGGACGTAGATGATGAAAACCCAGGGCCAGCTCAGGTACTGGGTGATGACGCCGCCGAGGAACACGCCCGCGGTGCCGCCGGCGGGCGCGGCGGCGCCGTACAGGGCCATGGCCTTGCCCAGCTCGCGCGGGTTGTGTCCGAAGAGCATCATGAGCAGCGTCATCGAGGCGGGGGCGATGAGCGCCCCGCCGACGCCCTGGACGGCGCGGCCGAGGATCTCGACCCAGGCGTTGCCGGCCGCCGCGGCGACGACGGAGCCGGCGATCAGGATGACCCAGCCGGTGGTGAAGATCTTGCGGGCGCCGAACAGGTCCGACAGCCGCCCGCCGAGCAGCAGCAGGCCGCCGAAGGCGATGACGTAGGCGTTGAAGACCCACTGCAGGTCGCCCTGGGAGAAGCCGAGGTCGCGCTGCATGTCCGGCAGGGCGACGCCGATGATGGAGGTGTCCATGATGACCATGAACTGCGCGGCGGCGAGCACGATGAGTGCCTGCCACCTGCGTGGATTGACGGCGTTCATGCCGCACTCCTGGTTTCTCGCGTCCCGCCGGGTGGCAGGATGCGTTGTGGGGGTTGGGTGTGATTCGAGTCGGACCGGCCCCGCGGGTGGGCGTGCACGCCAATGCACGCCCACCACCTGTTTTCAGGACACGCTGATTTTCAGGACACGCTGATCGTTCGGGACGCGCTGACCGGTGAGGCGTCCGCCAGCGCGTAGCCCGCCCGGTCCACCGCCGCGCGGATCTCCTCGTCGGAGAAGCCCGTCCCGCTGACCGTGACCAGGCCGGTGGCCAGGTCGACCTGGACGCCGGTCACGCCGCCGACGCTTTCGACCTCGGCGGAGACCGACGAGACGCAGTGGCCACAGGTCATCCCGCTGACTGTGTAGACCTTGCCCTCAGTGATCTCCACCTGGGCGGAGGTGCTGTCCTGGGTGCCGCACGCGCATGCCGTGCACATGGGATTCTCCTCTCGCTGGTACCCCGGTGGGGTATGCATGTGACCGTAACATACCCCCAGGGGGTCTTGTTCCTCAAGTCCGGAATCCACTGCATCGCGGGCGGACGCTGAAAGTCACGCCTTCCCCGCCGCCCGGCCATCCCCGGTCCCGCCGCGAAAAGACGTGCCTGCGGAGAACGATCCCGGGATGTCGCGCATCTAACGGTTCATGATCAGAACGCGGGTCCGGGACGCCGGTCCGCCGGGGCTCTCCGGAGCTCTCTGAAACCTCCCGGCGGGCGAGGGGCCTCGCCTGCCGGGAGTCGTGTCCTTTCATGTCGCGAGCGCGCTGGGGCCGCTCGCGCCTTCTGATGGAGCAATCGCTTGCTTGACAAAAAACGGGGGATCATCGGGCTGGGCGCACTCGCCCTGACCTTCCTGACCTTCCTGGCCGTTCTGGCCTGCGGGCCGGTCGAGCTCTCCCTGGCCGACAGCCGGGGCAGGGTCACCTGCCAGAGTGGCCAGTTCTCCACCGTGACGGGGACCGACGCGATGAGAGGGCGGGTCGCCTTCGTCGGCCTTCCCCCGGTGGAGCTGGGCAGGGACGTCGACTGGCGTGCCGACCCCTACCGGAACCGCTCGTGGGCGCTGAACCTGCACACCCTGCGGTGGATGGGGCGGCTGGTCGTGGACTACGAGGCCACCGGGCGGCGCGAATACCTCGACCGGGCCACCGAGATCGCCAGGGACTGGGTGCGCGACAACCCGCGTGGAACGGCCGGTGTCAGCCCGTGGGCCTGGGCCGAGCATCCGGTGGCGCTCCGCGCCCCGGCTCTGGTCTGCCTCAGCGCTCACGTCAAGGACGACTGGCTGGCCGCCAGCCTGGCCGAGCACGCCGAGATCCTGGCCGACGCCACCCTTTACAAGGGCGGCCACAACCACGGCCTGGACCAGGACATCGCGCTGCTGGGCATCGGCTGCCGCTTCGGCGAGCAGAGGTGGACGGCTCTGGCGCTGCGCCGGATGACCGCCTCGGCCAGGTTCGCCATCGACGCGCAGGGAGTGCTGCGCGAGCAGGCCCCGCGCTACGGGCTCTACGTCCACCAGCGGATGCGCGTCGCGATGGAGCAGATCAAGGACTGCGGGGTCGGCATGCCCGCCGAGCTCACCCGGCGGTGGCGGTCGCTGGAGGACTACGTCGCCCACGCCACCCAGCCCGACGGCCGTCTGGCGCCCATCGGCGACAGCCCCGCCGACCTGCGCCCCAAAGGGATCTCCCCGAGGAAGGACACCGTGAAGGTGTTCACGGGCGGCTACGTCTTCGGCAGGACGGCCTGGCAGGACGCGGACTCGGCCTATTATTCGATCAGGTTCGGCCCCGGGCGCGCGCTCCACGGGCACGAGGACCATCTCGGTGTGAGCTACCACGCGCGGCGGCGCGACATCCTGGTGGAGGCGGGCTTCCACTCCTACGAGAAGACGCCCTACCAGAGGTGGACGCTCTCGCCGCAGGCCCACAACGTTCCCGTCGTGGTCGGCGCGGACTTCCGGGAAGGTACGGCGGCACGCCTGCTGGGGGAGGCCGCCGGCCGTACGCGCCAGTCCTTCCGGCTCGCCGACGAGGCCTACGGCCTCACCCGTACCCGGTCCGTGCTGGTCGAGCACGGCACGGATCTGATGGCCGTACTGGACGTGGTCCCGCGGGGGCGGCAGGTGCGCCCGCTGTGGCACCTCGGCCCCGCGCTCAGCGCGACCGCCGCGGGGGACGGCAGGGTGGTGCTGGCCGACGGGCGCTGGCGGGCGTCGCTGATCCAGCTGGAGATGCCCGCGTGCAGGCCGATCGGCGGCCAGTCGGTCCGGTCCGGGGAGATCTCGCCCGGTTACCTGAAGAGGATCAAGGTCCCGACGGTGGTCTCCCCGGCGGCGGGAGCCCTGCTGACCGTGATCGTGCCGGGCGCCGCCGACCCGGAGATCTCCTGCTCCGGTGGGAACGTGCGGGTCCGGACCCCGGGCGGCACGGTCTCCTTCACGGCAGACGTCTCCACGGGGCTCGTCTGACGGTCTCCCGCCGTCCGCCTCCCCGGCCCGGCCCGGCCCGGCCGGGCCGGGGAGGGGCCCGGAAGGTGGGTGGCGGTGCCGTCAGCGCTCGTCCGGCGGGACCCCGCCGCCGTGCGCCGCCTCCGCCCTGGCCAGCTCGGAGTGCCGGTAGGAGTATGCGAAGTAGACGACCAGGCCGATCAGGAACCACGCCAGGAAGCGCACCCACGTCTGCCACTGCAGGAAGGTGATCAGCCAGAGCGAGAAGACGACGCCGATCGCGGGCACCAGCGGCATTCCGGGGCAGCGGAAGGTCCGAGGCAGGTCGGGTTGCCGGTAGCGCAGCACGATCACCGCCGTGCACACGACCGCGAAGGCGAGCAGGATGCCGATGTTGGTCAGCTCCGCGGCCTCCCTGATGGGGAGGAACCCGGCGATGAACGCCGAGGCGACGCCGACGATCCACGTCACGCGCGTCGGCACGTGCCGCGTCGGGTGCGTCTTGGCGAACCACTTGGGCAGCAGCCCGTCGCGGCTCATCGAGAACCAGACACGGCTCACCCCGAGCATGAAGGTGAACATCACGGTGAGGATGCCGACGATCGCCCCGACCGCGATCACGTCGGCCAGGCGGCTCAGGCCCACGGACTTGAACGCCGTGGAGAAGCCGCTCTCCTTGTCGATCTCCGTGTATTTCTGCATGCCCGTCAGCACCAGGCAGGCCAGCACGTACAGGACCATCGAGATGGCGAGCGAGTACACGATCGCCTTCGGCATGTGGCGCTGGGCGTCCTTGGACTCCTCCGCCGCCGTGCTCATGGCGTCGTAGCCGAAGACGGCGAAGAAGACCGTGGCCGCCCCGGTTATGGCGCCGCCGATGCCGAAGGGGAAGAACGGGACGTAGTTGTCGGAGTTGATGTAGAAGAAGCCGATGACGATGACCATCAGCACCACGGCGACCTTCAGCCCGACGACGGCCGTCTCGAACCGGGCCGCGTTCTTCATGCCGAGGTTCAGCAGATATGCGATGAACAGGCACAGTATGGCGGCGAACAGGTCCACCTGGTGCCCTTCCCCCGTTCCCGGGGCCCCCAGCATCCACGCGGGCAACTGCAGGCCCAGGTCGCCGAGCAGGAACGAGAAGTAGCCGGAGATGCCGATGGCGACGACCGCGACGATCGCGGTGTACTCCAGCAGCAGGTCCCAGCCGATGAACCAGCCCGGCAGCTCGCCGAGGACCGCGTAGCCGTAGGTGTAGGCCGACCCCGCTTTCGGGATGAGGCCCGCGAACTCCGCGTAGGAGAGCGCCGCCGCCGCGCTCGCGATCCCGGCGATCAGGAACGACACCACCACCGCGGGACCCGCCGTGCCGTTGGCGACCGTGCCCGCGAGCGTGAAGATGCCTGCGCCGATGATGCCGCCCACCCCGATCGCGGTGAGCTGCCAGAGTCCCAGCACGCGGGTGAGCTGCTCGCTCTTGCCGCCCTCCGGTTCTTCGATGTGCTCGATGGGTTTACGGCGTAGCACGCCCGATCCCGACCGAAATATGGCCATGGCGCATCCTCTCCGCACGACCGCAGCGGACTGTCTTGATCCGATATCGGGTCCAATGAAGGGCTCTTACCCTGTTTCACCTGGGCCGATGCTGACGGCACCCGGCTCGGGGCCATGCCGTGCCCATCGGCCGGCGGTCCGGCCTCTCCCGGCCACCCGGCGGCGAGGCGGTGATCTCCGGGCACCGCTCTTCCGTATCCCCGCCGTCCGCCGGGCACTCCCATTAGTGTGGAGAGGGTCGATCATTACCGGCTCGGGGCTGTTAAGACGATTACCCACATTTCCATATCGCCATGAGTGAGGCATGAGTGAAGACACCATTCGCCGCCTTCCGGCTCCGAATCGCGTTCATCTTCCTGGCGGTAGCGGCTTTCGTTCTGGGCTACGTCGGCATGCGGACCTATCTGGTCTCCCGGCCGGAGTTCGCGCGCTCGCCGCTGGACATCGTCTATTACGATCTCCAGCTGTTCGTTCTCGATCCCATCCCTTTCGACGGCATGACCCCGCTGCCGTGGACGCTGGAACTGGCCAGGTTCATCGCGCCCGCCGTGACGATCTACGCCCTGATCGAGGCGGCGCGGCTCATGCTCACCACCGAGATCCGGCGGATCCGGGCGCGGGAGGCGCGGCGGCACGCCGTGATCTGCGGGGAGGGACCGATGGCCCGGGGACTGGTCGAGAAGCTGCGCGCCGCCGGGCGTGACGTCGTGGTGGTCACCTCCACCCCCGTCACCGTCCTGGACGACCCTCGCGTGCTCCAGGTGGTCGGCGACGCCCGCACCCCCGCCGTGCTCAGGGCGGCGGGGGTCGGCAGGGCCGAGGTGCTCTACGCCTGCGAGCAGGACAGCTCCACGAACACGGGGATCGCCCTGGCCGCTCACAGGGTCAGGCGGTCCGCCGCCGGCCCGCTGGCGGCCTACGTCCTCATCTCCGACCCCGATCTCTGCGCGGCCCTGCGTGCCCGGCGGCTGGGCGTGGTGGACCCGCCCGGCATCCGGCTGGACTTCTTCAACCTCGACGAACTCGCCGCCCGGGTGCTGCTGGACCGCGATCCCGTCGACGAATGCCTGCCCGTCACGCTTGTCGGCCTCGACGGCTTCGGCAGCGCGCTGCTCGTCGGCCTGGCCCGGCGGTGGCGGCTACGGTCTCCGCAGTCCCAGCCGAGACTGCCGGTGACCGTCATCGACGCGGACGCCGACGCGACACTGTCCGTCATACGCCGGAGATGCGAATTCATCGACTCCGTCCTCGACCTCACGACCGTCCACCCTCGCCTGCTCGACTCCGGCGAGCACGCCCCCGCCGACGTGCCGCAGCGGGTGTACGTGTGCTACCGCGACGAGGACCTGGCCCTGAAGACCGCGCTGACCACCCTGCGGCTGTGGACCAGGTCACCGCGCTCGCTCGTGATCCGGGTCGAACGGCAGGGAATGTTCGACCAGGCCTTCCAGGGAGTGAGCCTCCTGGAGGACCTGGCCGGCCTCCTGCGGGTGTTCGCCGTCACCGAGGAGGCCGGTGATCCGCGTCTGATCGCCGAGGACCTCATCGAGCAGCTGGCACGGACCATCCACGAGAACTACGTCTACGGCTGCCTCACGAGCGGAGAGTCCCCGGAGACCAACGACTCGCTGGTCGCCTGGCCGAAGCTGCCCGAGAGCCTGAAGAAGGCCAACCGCAGCCAGGCCCAGGACATCGGCCGCAAGCTCAAGGCCGTCGGGGCCGTCCTCGCATCACGGGTGGACCCCGGACTCGGGTTCGCCTTCACCGAAGCGGAGATCGAGCGGCTCGCCGCCATGGAGCACCGGCGCTGGATGGACGAGCGCGCCGCGGACGGCTGGACCCACGGCCCCTCCCGCGACACCGTCCGCAAGCTCCACCCCGACATGGAGGACTGGGCCCGCCTCCACGAATCGGCCAAGGAGAAGGATCGCAACGTCGTACGCCACCTGCCCGCCGTGCTCGCCATGGCCGGTTTCCAGATCGTCCGCATGGAGGGGGCCGCCCCGGAGGTCCCGCGGAGCTTCCTGTGAGCGGAGCCCTCTACGGGCGCGGGGCGCCCCGGAGACCCGATCCGTCCGGTCACCGCGGCTGTCTCATCCGGCCACCAGGGGGATCACCACCAGCAGCAGGTCGGCCGCCAGGACCATGGACAGGCTCCGTTTGCGCATCGTCCTCTCATCGGGAAGGTTCTCGTCGGAGATGCCGGGCAGCAGGCCGAGTTTGTCGATGAGGAAAGCGGCGCAGGCCGCGACGCCCAGGAGTGACCACGCCGGGCCGTAGAGCCACCACAGGCCCCACCCGACGAGCACGAGCGCGCCCGCCGTGGCCGCGCAGGCCACCAGCAGGGACCGGTAGGCGCCGTGCCGTACGGCAGGCGGGCGGTCACCGGCGGCGGCGTCTCCGGCCAGGTCCGGAATGGACCACCACAGCGAGCGTCCGAACAGCAGCACCGCCAGGCCGGCGAACACCAGCCAGACGGGCGCCGGGACGTCCGGGCGGACGGCCGAGTAGGTCGACACGCAGGGCAGGAAGGCGAAGGTCAGGGCGAAGTAGGCGGGGTTGGCGAAGCCGCGCCGCTTCAGGCGGACGGGTTCGAGGTTGTAGAGCAGGTGCAGGACGATCGCCAGCCCCACGCCGATCGCCACCGCCGGACGGCCGAGCCCCACCGAGACCGCGGTCGCCAGCACCAGTGCCAGCGTCTTCTCGATCGCGGCGCACCGGAAGGCCACGGCCGGGCTGAGCCGCCGGGTCGCGGTGGCGATGCCGCCCTTCCCCCGCGTGTGGGAGTCCGCGCGGATGTCCAGCGCCGCGTTGAGCGGATTCTGCGAGACGACGGCGAGCAGGTTGGCCAGGAGGGTGACCAGTACGGGCACGGTGAACAGCTGCCCGGGGTCGGTCGCCGCGAAGCAGGCGCCCCAGAGCACGTGACACGCGTATACCGCCGGGAATGGGTATTCGAGCCGGTGGATGCGGATCAGTGCCCGTCCCCGGGTCATCGGCCGGCTCCGAGTGGCCAGCGAGGTCATCGAATCTCCTTGAGTGTGGAGGCCCCGGGCTTCAGCCATGGGGAGGAAGTCAACCCTCGGTTCTCGTCATGGGGGTGCCCGCGGCCGTCCCGCCCGATGTCCCGGCCCGCCGGGGGCACCCGCCGACCGCCATCCTGAGCGGCCCGGGACCCATGGCGGGCCCTCGCAGGTTCGGCACCCCGGCCTCGGGGTTGAGGCAGCGGAGAGCGTGCCGGCGCAGCACCGCCGCGACGACCATCCGCATCTCCAGCATGGCCAGGTTCGCGCCGAGGCACCGGCGGGTCCCTCCGCCGAAGGGGAGATACTCCTGGGCGGATCTCCGCGTGTCCAGGAACCGCGCGGGATCGAAGCGCCACGGGTGCGGGTAGGCCTCCGGGTTGCGATGGGCCAGGGCGATGCACGGGGTGAGGCGGGTGCCCGCAGGCATGGGCCGGCCGGCGATCCGCCGGTCGGCGGTGAGCGTCCGGTTGCCGGCGACCGTGGCGGGGGGAGAGATCCGCAGGGCTTCCTGGCACACCGCGTTCAGCAGGGGGACCCTCTCGGCGGCGGAGCCGTCGTCGCCGGTCGCGGCCAGCTCCTCCTGGACGTCGTGGCGGACGCGGTCGTCGCGGTGCAGCCAGAACAGGGTCCAGGCGATCGCGGACGCGGTCGTCTCATGGCCGGCGAACAGCAGCGACACCAGCTGGTCGGAGAGCTCCTCGTCGCCGACGGGGCCGAGGGGCTCGCTTCCGGCGGACAGCCGCGCGGCGAGCGTGGACGGTCCCGCGGCCGCCGTCGCGGGACGCGCGGCCTCCAGGAGGCTGTGGACGATCTCCGTCCTGCGCCGCCGGAAGGTCCGCCACGGTGACGGCAGCGGTCCGGGCACCCGCAGGTGGCGGTAGGCGAGGGTGCGGGGCCGGGATCCGAGCGTGTACTCCACCCACCTCGTGAAGGGGCCGAGCGTCTCGTGCCCGGCGTGGCCGAGCACGATCTGCCCGATGATCCGGAGCGTCAGGTCGCGGGTCCATTCGGGCAGGCAGAACACCTCGCCCGGGACCAGCCCGTCCAGCGCGGCGTCGACGGCGTCACGGATGGTGCCGTGGTAGGCGGCCAGCCGGTGCCCGCGCAACGCCGTACCGACCACCTTGCGGTAGGCCGCGTGCCGTGGCCCGTTGGCGAAGAGCAGGGAGTGGGGCCCGACCAGAGGTCCCAGGGTGTCGCTGCCCTCCAGGACCATCTGCTGTTCGGAGCGGAAGATCTCCCCGACCGTCTCGGGGTGCCAGACCAGCAGTCGCGGCTCCGGAGCCGAGCCGAGCTCGACCATGCCGGTCCCGTCCGCGGCGTGGGCCTCCAGGAACGACCGCGTGCGCAGGGCGAACCGGTATCCGTTGAGGTTCACGCCGCCACCCCCTCCGCGCCTGCCGGGGGAGGAGCGCCGGGTGCGGGGGATGTCATCGCTGCCTCTCCAGGATCCGGGTCCGGGCCAGGGTGCGGGCGGCCAGCGTCTCGGCCCGGATGACCGCGACGGGCGCGTAGAGGTCCTTGTCGTGCCACAGGGGCGGGTACCGCCGGGCGTCGCCCCGGCGACCGTGACCGTCGGGTCCGTCGGGTCCGTCGGGTCCGCCGCGCTCGCCGTGGCGGTCATGGCCGCGGCGCCCGCCGGATCCGTCGTGGTCGTCGCGTCCGTCGTGGTCACGGTGGTCCGCGCGATGCTGCCCGGCGAGGAAGGCGTCACCGCGCAGCACGGCGCGGCGCACCGCGCCGTCGTCGCGTGCGGGGGCCCGGAGCAGGGTCTGCATCGCGTACGCGGTCTCCTCGGAGGTGCCGGACCACAGGCCCCATGACCCGTCGTGGCGCTGGGTGCCGAGCACCCACTCGGCGGCCGCGCGCAGCGCCGCGGCGGACGACGCGTCCCCGTGGCGGGCCAGGGCCGAGACGCTGCAGACCGTGGCGTAGTAGGGGGAGGCGTGCCATTTGTCGATCCAGCTCCCGTCGGGCCGCTGCTGCCCGTGCAGCCAGTGGGAGATCTTGCCGATCGCCCGCCGGTAGCGGGCCCGGTCCGCCGCGCCGGCCTCATGGTCCCCGAAGGCCATGAGGATGTGGGCGTTGGTGCTGGTGGAAGGAGTGCGCTCGGCGGCGAAGCAGCGGAAATGGGTGTCGGCCTCGTAGGCCCAGAGGCATTCCGGGGACCGGGGCCTGCCGATGAGCGCCAGGGCGTGGAGCGCCCCGGCGGTGTCGTCCGAATCGGGCGGCAGGCCCGCGCCGGCGGGCACGCCGAGGTCGCCGAAGGCGGCGTGCAGGCTGTGGCCCAGCTCCCGGGGCGGCGCGGTGCCCGGAAACGCCTCGGCCAACGCCGAGAGCACCCAGGCCCGCTCGAAGACGCCGATCGGCGTCACGCCCGGGACCGGGCCGTCGTGCCTGGCCTGCACGGTGTGCAGGTATTCGATCGCGCGCCGCCGCTCCGTGCCCGCCCCGTCGCCGTCCCCGGGGCCCAGCCAGGCGGCGGTGGCGGCCGGCGAGCAGCCCACGGCCCCGCCGACGGGACGCACCTGGGGAGCCTGTACGGCGGTGCCCCCCAGCGCCTCCAGGGAGTGCCAGACCTTCGGGGGCAGCGCGTGCCCCTGCCCGGCGGCATGGCGGAGCCGGTCGAGGGGGGCCGGATCCCACCCGTCGGGTGTGTGGAGGCGCCCCGAGCCGTGCCAGGCGGCCAGTCCGGGGACGGGGTGCCTCTCCAGCGCGTCCAGATGCCGGTTGATCTCGCCGACGAGCCAGGGGATGAGGAACTCCGCCCCGATGGTGTCCGGAAGGACGGCTCTCGACTGGGGGTCCAGCCGCGCGAACAGCGCGTGCAGGCCGCGGTGGACGGCACCCGCGACATCGCTGTGGCCGGATGCGGCCCGCTCGCCGGGCCGGGCGGCGCTCACCACGGTGAACAGGGCCTCGACCGCGCTGAGGGTGGGGACCAGCACGTAGGGGCCCGGTCCTCCCCAGGTGCCGTCCGGGTTCTGGCCCCGGATCAGGAACTCGATCCGCCGCCGGTGGCCGCTCAGCCACGGTGCCGACGCCACCAGCCGGGCCGTCTCGTAGACCGAGGCGGTGACCTGACCCATGGGATCGACGGCGATCTCAGCGAGAAGGTCCTGGGGAGAGGCTCCGGCGGGACGTGCCGTACGCGTGGTGCTCATCCATTCCTCCGAGGGGGTGAGGTGTCTTCGGGGTCGGCGCTCACGGCTCCGGCGGCGGGCTGCGGGAGCCGGTACGGTGCTGTCCTCCGTACCGGTGAGATGCGCGGCCGGTGCTCTCGGGGCCGGATCACGGCTCTGGCGCGCTTCCTGAGGGCGCCGGGACGTCGTCGCCCGCGTCCGCCTGCTCGGCGAGGCGCGTCGCCTCCTCGATGAGAGCTTCGATGATCTTCGATTCCGGGACGGTGGCGACGACCCGGCCGCGGACGAAGATCTGCCCCTTGCCGTTGCCGCTCGCGACGCCGAGATCGGCCTCGCGGGCTTCGCCGGGCCCGTTGACGACGCAGCCCATGACGGCCACCCGCAGGGGCAGGGGGAACCCGTCGAAGGCGGCGGCGACCTGGTCGGTGAGCCGGTAGACGTCGACCTGCGCCCGGCCGCAGGAGGGGCAGGAGACGATCTCCAGCCGGCGCGGCCGCAGCCCGAGGGACTGGAGGATCTGCGTCCCGACCCTGACCTCTTCCACCGGTGGAGCGGACAGGGAGACGCGGATGGTGTCGCCGATGCCCTCGGCCAGCAGGATGCCGAACGCGGTGGCGGACTTGACGGTGCCCTGGAAGGCGGGACCGGCCTCGGTGACGCCGAGATGCAGGGGGTAGTCGCAGGACGCGGCCAGCACCCGGTAGGCGGCGATCATGGTCAGCGGGTCGTGGTGCTTGACGGAGACCTTGAGATCGGCGAAGCCGTGCTCCTCGAACAGGGAGCACTCCCACAGGGCCGATTCGGCCAGCGCCTCGGGGGTGGCACTGCCGTACTTGGCCAGTAACCGCCTGTCGAGGGAACCGGCGTTGACGCCGATCCGGATCGGGATCCCGGCCGCGCCGGCCGCACGGGCGATCTCCCCCACCTTGTCGTCGAAGGCCCGGATGTTGCCGGGATTGACCCGGACTGCGGCGCACCCGGCGTCGATGGCGGCGAAGACGTATCTGGGCTGGAAGTGGATGTCGGCGATCACCGGGATGGTGGATTTCCTGGCGATCTGCGGCAGGGCGTCGGCGTCGTCCTGGGACGGTACGGCGACGCGGACGATCTCGCAGCCCGCGGCGGTGAGTTCGGCGATCTGCTGGAGGGTGGCGCCGACGTCGGCGGTGACGGTGGTGGTCATCGACTGCACCGACACCGGGGCGTCCCCGCCCACCGCGACCCCGCCCACCTGGAGCCGGCGGGTCACCCGGCGCGGCCTGAGGACGGCGGAGGCAGGCGACGGGGAGGGAGACGACCGCGGGGCCGTGGGCGGGGCGCCGGTACCGGGCATGCCCAGGAGGACGGGGGCGCTCATGACCATCCTCCGACCGGCCGGGGCTCGCCCGCCGGTGAAGGGGCCGTCCGCCCGGGGACTCCCGGGCGGACGGCCTCCAGCACGGAGGCGGTGATCGAGCGGTGGTCCAGGCCGGCGGCGGCCAGCAGGTGGGCGCGTTCACCGTGGCCGATGAACTCCCTCGGCAGACCGAGGGTGCGTACCGGCGTCGTCAGGCCGGCGTCGGCGCACGCGGTGGCGATCGCCGTGCCGACGCCCCCGGTACGCAGGCCGTCCTCGGCGGTGACCACCAGATGGTGCGCGGCGGCCAGCTCGACCAGCACCGGGGAGACCGGCGCCACCCAGCGCGGGTCGACCACCGTCACGCCGACCCCGTGGTGACGGAGCTGCGCGGCGGCGGCCAGGCACGGTCCCGCGAGCGGCCCGACGGCCACGAGCAGGGCCTGGTCGCCGTGCTGGGACAGCACGTCGACGCCGTCCGGACCGCCGAGCCTCCGTGGCGCCGCGATGTCAGGGCCGGCATTGGCCTTGGGATAGCGGACCACGGTCGGCCCGCCGTCATGGCCGACGGCCTCGTGGAGCAGCTCGCGCAGCCGGGTCGCGTCGCGGGGGGCGGCGATCCGCAGTCCGGGGATCATGCCGAGCAGCACCAGATCCCACATGCCGTGGTGGCTGGGGCCGTCCGGTCCGGTGATCCCGGCCCGGTCCAGGACGAACGTGACGGGGAGCCGGTGCAGGGCGACGTCCATCAGCGCCTGGTCGAAGGCCCGGTTGCAGAAGGTCGCGTACATCGCGACGATCGGATGCATGCCGTTCAGGGCGAGCCCCGCGGCGCAGGCGACGGCGTGCTGCTCGGCGATGCCGACGTCGAAGAAACGGTCGGGGAACCTGGTCGCGAACTCGGCCAGCCCGGTCGGGCCCGGCATCGCCGCCGTGATCGCCACCACGCCGGGATGCTCGGCGCCGATCACGGTCATCTCGTCGGCGAACAGCGACGTCCACGACGGCGGCGCCGCGCCGGGCACGTCGTGCGGGCGTCCGGTGGCCGGGTCCAGCACCCCGATCCCGTGCATGTGGTCGGCCCTGTCGTTCTCGGCAGGGCCGTACCCCTTGCCCTTGACCGTCACCGCGTGCACCACCACGGGCCGGCGCAGGGCACGGGCCTGGCGGAGTGCCCCCTCCAGCGCGCCGATGTCGTGGCCGTCGACCGGTCCCAGGTAGGAGAAGCCCAGGCTTTCGAACACGTTGGGGACGCCCGGCCGGGGAGAGGGGACCCCGGGCCGGCGCAGGGTGGCGAGGTGGCTCGCGAGCCCGCCGACCGTGGGGGCGTAGGAGCGGCCGTTGTCGTTGAGCACGATGATCGCGGGGCGGCCGGGCGCGGCACCGAGGTTGTTCACCGCCTCCAGCGCCAGGCCGCCGGTCAGCGCCCCGTCCCCGATCACCGCCACCACGTGCCTGTCCGTGTGGCCGCGGAGCTGGAAGGCCCTCGCCAGGCCGTCGGCGTAGGACAGGGCGGTCGAGGCATGGGAGTTCTCGACGAGGTCGTGGACCGACTCCGCGCGGCTCGGATACCCGGACAGCCCGCCAGCCTGGCGCAGCCGGTCGAAGCCGCCCTGGCGGCCGGTGAGGATCTTGTGCACGTAGGCCTGGTGGCCGGTGTCGAACACGATCGCGTCCCGGGGCGAGGCGAACACCCGGTGCAGCGCGATGCTGAGCTCCACCGCCCCCAGGTTGGGACCCAGATGACCACCCGTGGCGCTGACCTTGTCCACCAGGAAACGGCGGATCTCGCCGGCCAGTTCGGGCAGCCGGCCCGGTGGCAGGCGGCGCAGGTCGCCGGGGCCGTTGATCCGGGGGAGAAGGCCGCTCGTGATCGTCGTGCCGGTGCCGGCCGGCGTTTTCGCGGCGGAGGCGGCGTCCTGGCTCGCGTGGGGGACGGCGGTGGCGATGTCAGCGCTCATTCGTACGCACTTCCTTAGGCGGAGCGAAGCGGACGGTTTCGGTGGTGTGGCGGTGCTCCCGGACCCGCAGCGGCCCCAGGCCGCGGAGAAAGGCGATGACCTCCTCCACCAGGTGGTGCGGGGCCGAGGCGCCCGCGCTCAGGCCGATCACGCGGGCCCCGTGGAGCCATCCGGGTTCGATGCCGCCGGCGTCGTCGATCAGGTGGGCCGGGGTGCCCTGGCGCCGGGCGAGCTCGACCAGCCGCACCGAGTTGGAGGAGTTGACCGATCCGACGACCAGCACCAGGTCGGCGGCGGCGGCGATCCCCGCCACGGCGTGCTGCCGGTTGGTGGTGGCGTAGCAGATGTCGTCGCTGCCGGGCCCGGAGAGCGCCGGGAACCGGTCCCGCAGCGCCTCGACCACCTCGGAGGTCTCGTCCACTGCCAGGGTGGTCTGGGTCAGATAGGACACCCGGGTGGGGTCGTCGACCTCCAGGGCGGCCGCCTCGGCGGGGGTCTGGACCAGCACGCTCTGCCGCGGCGCCTCGCCGAGGGTGCCCTCGACCTCCTCGTGCCCGGCGTGCCCGATCAGCACGACGGTGTCGCCGCGCGCGGCGAAGCGGCGGGCCTCGACGTGCACCTTGGTGACCAGGGGGCAGGTGGCGTCGACCACCCGCAGCCCCTTGCGGCCGGCCTGCGCCCGGACCGCCGGGGAGACGCCGTGCGCGGAGAACACCACGGTCTCCCCGTCGGGCACCTCGTCGAGCTCCTCGACGAAGACGGCGCCGCGCCGCCGTAGATCGGCGACCACGTGAACGTTGTGCACGATCTGCTTACGGACGTAGACGGGGGCGCCGCGGTCGGCCAGGACGCGTTCCACGGTCTCGATCGCCCGCTCGACACCGGCGCACAGCGAGCGGGGTGAGGCCAGCAGCACCGTCCGGACGGAGCCGTCGGGCAGCCCGCCGACCGGCGGTCCGTCCATGGTCAGCCCGTCCGTAGGCGTCGTCGTGGGCATGTGGTCGGCCATGTCAGCGGTCCCGCCGGGTGATCAGCTGGGCCAGCAGGCGGAGGTCGCCGGCCGCTTCCGGGGCGGGGTCGGCCTGCCGCAGGCAGGCCAGCGCGGCGGCGAGGTTGGCCTCGGCCTCCCGCTGCGCCCAGGCGCGGGCACCGGCCGCCTCGATGAGGTCGGCGGCATGGGCGAGGGACCGCTCGTCCAGGATCCGGTCGCCGTGGTAGAGCCGGGCCAGCCGCTCGCCCGCGGGGGTGCCCGAGGTGAGGGCGGCGACCACCGGCAGGGACTTCTTGCGGGCGGCCAGGTCGGAGAAGACGGGTTTGCCGGTGACGGCGGGATCCCCCCAGATCCCCAGGAGATCGTCCGTGAGCTGGAAGGCCAGCCCGAGATGGTGGCCGAACCGCCCGAACAGCCCGGCGCGGTCCTGGCCGGCGCCACCGGCCAGCGCGCCGATCTCGCAGGCGCAGCCCAGCAGCGCCCCGGTCTTGCCCGCGGCCATCTCGACGCACTGGGCGAGGGTGACGTCGGTACGGGTTTCGAACGCCAGGTCGGCGCTCTGCCCTGAGCACAGCCGTAGCAGCGAGCCGGTCAGCACCCTCAGGCCCGGGCTCCCGGCGAGCAGGTCCAGGGCGAGGGTCAGCAGCACGTCGCCGGCCAGGATGGCCTCGCCGACCCCGAACACCGACCACGCGGCCGGCCGGTGCCTGCGGGTCAGGTCGCCGTCCATGATGTCGTCGTGCAGCAGGGAGAAGTCGTGGACCAGCTCCACCGCGACCGCGGCCGGCACCGCCGCCCGGACGGTCTCCGCGTCCTCGCCGCCGGCCGCCCACGCCGAGGCCAGCACCAGGGCCGGCCGGACCGCCTTGCCGCCGCCCTGCCGCGGGCGGCCTTCGGCGTCCCACCAGCCCGCGTGGTAGCCGGCGATGTGGCGGATCTCCTCCGGCAGGCGGTCCACCGCGCCGCGGTGAGCCGGTCCGGCCAGCTCCTGGGCCGCGGCCAGTACCTCATGTGCCGATCGCGTGGTGCTGTCGGTGAAGCCGAGCACTGGTGCGGTCGTCACCACACTCACCTCTTTCCTGTTTTTCCGGATTTCCGGGCGCTGCCGGAGCGATATGAACGGACGCGGCCGACGCCGCATCCCCGCGACGAAGGGCAGGCTCACTTCCAGTACGGCTGGCGCCGCAATGTCTCGGAACCCCCCGGCGCCGGGGGAGTGGTTTCATTTGCCGGCCGTGTTTCACGCCGGTGGCCGAGGTCGCGGGGCGCGCCTCCGGGCCACCGGTGGACGGAAAGGAAAGGAGGCGGAGAGCCGTACGGCCGGAGCGGCGGCCGCGGCCGTTGCCGCAGATGGAAGCGGTGAGCCGGACGGCCGTCCCCGGGCGGGCGCCCATCGGCGGGCGGCCCGCCCGGCCCTGTGCCCGAGAACGGAGGACTATTGTCGCCGCGCCGGGTGAGAGGACCCGGATGGCGACAGGACACCGACCGAACGTCCGGCTGCGGGCACTGCTGACCGAGACCGGGTGGACCGGCCAGCAACTGGCCGGCGCGGTGAACGATCTCGGCGTCGAGGCGGGGGTGACGCTGAGGTACGGCCGGGCGGCGGTCGCGCACTGGCTGGCGGGCATGCGTCCGCGCTCTCCGGTGCCGGACCTGGTGGCCGAGGCGCTGTCGCGCCGGCTCGGGCGCTCCCTGACCGCCGCCGAGATCGGTCTGTCGCGGCCGGATCGGGAGCCCCGCGACCCTGCCGGCGCCGACGTCGGCGGCGCGGCCTGGTGGGAGGCGGACGCCCTGGCCGGGCTGGTCGAGCTGCACGCCGGGCCCCGCCCCGGCCGGCGGCGGGTGCTGGAGGAATGCGTCTACAACCTGGCCGCGCTGACCGTCCCCGGCTGGGCCGACGCCACGGTGGCGGCGGTGACCGCCGGCGGCGGCCGCGATCCGGCGCCGCGGATAGGCGCCCCGCAGGTGGAGGCGGCCGCGGCGATGGCCCAGGTGTTCTCCTACACCGACACGGCCTTCGGCGGCGGCCAGGCCCGCCGGGCCCTGTCGGGGTATCTCGCCGTGGACGTCGTGCCGTGGCTACGGTGCCGGATGAGCTCAACCACCCGCCGCAGGATGCTGTCGATCGCCGCCGAGCTGACATACCTGTGCGGTTTCATGTGCTTCGACGAGCAACTCCACGGTGCCGCGCAGCGCTACTACCAGGCGGCCCTGAAGCTCGCCGCCGAGAACGGCGACGCGGTCGGTTACGCGGTCACCCTGCGGGCGCTGTCGGTTCAGGCCTACACCCTGGGACACCACCGTCATGCCCTCGACCTCGCCGAAGCGGCCCTGTCGGGTGTCCCGGGGGCGATCGAGCCCGGCACCCGGGCCTTCCTCCACGGGCAGGCCGCCGTCGCCGCGGCCGCGAGCCGGAGCGAGTGCCGCGCCGCGCTGACGCACCTCCGCGCGGCCGAGCACCATCTGGATCACGCCGTCGCCACGACGGGGACCGGCGCGGAGACGGTGGGCGCCTACCACCAGGCGTCCCTCGCCCATCAGCACGCCGCGGTGCTGACCGCGCTGGAGGACCGGCCCGCCGCCGTCGAGGCCCTGACCACCTCCATACGGCACCGCCCGGCCACCGAACGCCGGGCCCGCGCGCTCACCTCCGCCACCCTGGCGGGGCTCTACCTCGACCAGGGGCATCTGGAACAGGCCGCGGCCACCTGGCACACCTTCCTCGACGACTATCCCCATCTGAGCAGCGGACGGACCCGCGCCGCCCTGGCGACGCTCAAAGCGCGACTCCGCCCCTACCAGCGCAACACCCTCGCCAGAGGGGTGCTGCAGCGCGCCGCGACCATGTGAACCGGCGCCGGAGGCGTGTATCGGGCCGCCCACGGGGAACCCATGGCCTGGCGGGTCGCGCGAGCCCGCACCGAAACCCGAATCCGGCGCCGGGGGCTCGGCCTCCGGCACGACCGAGGACACAGGCTTGAACAGGACCAAGATCCGGGAACGTTTCGCCTGCCAGAAGGTACCCAGGGGAGGAGTGGTCGTCGCCTCCTCCTTCGGACACCCCGACCGGGGGGTGATCGAGTGTCCGGCCGCGCCGGCCCTGGGCGCGGCGCTGGCCCGCGACGGGCTGCGCGTGCGCTACGCGCCGCTGACCGCGGACCCGGCCGGCCGGCCCGCTCCCCGCGGCGGCCACATGCTCGCCGTCTCCTACCTCGAACGCGACGGCCGTGCCGCCGGCCTCGCGGCCGCCGTCCACCCCGACGATCATGCCGCCACCGAGGTGGTCGGCGACGCGATGAGGCGGTGGGAGGCCGCCATGCGCAGCCGCCGCGTCCTGCTGGCCGGCACCCGGCCGGCCTGTCCCGGTGCCCGGCGGGCCCTGGAGATCACCCGGGACACGGCCGGCGGCGGCCAGGCGGTGTTCAGCTACGGCCCCGTCACCGACGACCCCCACCAGGCCGGGGCCCTGACCCGCGAGGGCGTCACCACGGTCACCGATCTCGACCGGCTCCCGGAGGGGGCCGGCGTCGTCTTTCCCGCCCACGGCGTGTCCCTGGCGCTGCGCGCCGAAGCCGCCGCCCGTGGCCTGACGATCATCGACGCCACCTGCCCCCTGGTGGCCGCGGCCCACGCCGAGGTGGCGCGCTTCACCGAACGCGGAGACCTCACCGTCGTGATCGGCAGGTCCGGTGACGCGGCCGTCTCCGCCGTCCTCGGCCAGGCCCCGGAATCGACCGTCCTGGTGGAGAGCGCCGCCGACGTGGAGCGGCTCCGGCCGGCCGACCCGGAGGCGATCTCCTACCTGGTCCAGACCGGCATCCCCGTCGAGCAGGCCACTCCCGTCGTCGCCGCCCTCCGCGCCCGCTTCCCCGCCCTGCGCGGTCCCGACCCCGGCGACTTCTGCTATCACGCCTCCGACCGCGCGAGCGCCGTCGCCTCCATCACCGGCGCCAGCGATCTCCTGCTCATTGCCGCGGGATCACACTGCCCGGACGCCCGGCACGTCGTCCGCCTCGCCGAGCCGGCCGGCGTCCCGGCGCAGGTCGTCACCGGCGTCGCCGACCTGTGCCCGGACCGGCTGCGGGAGGCCGCCACCGTCGCTCTCACCAGCGCCCGGTCGGCTCCGGCCGGGCTCTCCGAGCAGATCGTCACGATCCTGTCCGGCCTGGGCCCTCTCGGCGTCGTCAACCGTCACGTCACCAGCGACATCGTCACCGGCCGGACGCGCGCGCGGGCGTGACCGGGGGGGGCCGGGCTCCCGGAGGCCTACCCGTACGCCGGGCGGCGTTCCGGGGCGCCGGCCAGGCGGGCCAGGCGGCGGTAGGAGTCGAGCCGCTCGCCGTGGTCGAAGGTGTTCATGGTGACCAGCACCTCGTCGGCGCCGCTGCGCTCGACCAGCTCCCGCACCGCGGCCGCGACCTCGTCCGGCGTGCCGTGGATCTGCCCCCGCAACGCCTCCTCGAAGAGGGCGCGTTCCCGGTCGGTCATGTCCATGGCGAGGATCTCCCCGGCGGGGGCGAGCGGCGGGAAGACCCCGTGGGTGCGGGAGAAGGCGGTCGCCCACGCCTCGGGCACCTGCAGGCGGCGGGCCCGCTCGGCGGTCTCGGCGACCGCGATGTTGGCCGCGACGACGACGTACGGCCGCGCCGACCAGGCCGAGGGCCGGAAGAGACCGCGATAACGGGTGATCGCCTGCAGCGTGCGCTCCCGGTCGCCTGCCGCCGCGATCACCAGCGGCAGCCCGTGCTCGGCGGCGATGTCCGCGCCGGCACCCGTGGCGAGCACGTATGCGGGCACCCGCAGACCTTCGGCGGGAAACGCGTGCACGCCCGGATGCGCCTTCTGGTCACCGGTGAAGTAGCCGAGCAGCTCGGCCAGCTGGTCGCCGAAGCCCTCCGCGTCGTGCTTGTCGTGGCCGAGCGCGCGCCGGATGCCGCCGGTGAAGCCGACCGAACGGCCCAGGCCCATGTCGATACGGCCCGGGTAGAGCGATTCGAGGACGCCGAACTGCTCGGCGACGACCAGCGGCCGGTGGTTGGGGAGCATCACGCCGCCGGTGCCGATCCGGATGCGCGAGGTCGCGGCGGCGACGGCGGCGGCCAGGACGGTCGGTGCCGAGCCCGCCACCCCTGGCACCCCGTGGTGCTCCGACACCCAGAAGCGGTGGTAGCCCAGGGCTTCGGCCTCCTGCGCGAACCTCACGGTGTCGCGCAGTGCCTGCGTGTGGTCGTGCCCCCGGCGGATGAGGGAGCGATCCAGGATCGAGAGCCGCGTCGTCTGAAGTGCTGCGTTCACCCTCCCTTCAACATCCTTCTCCGCCGGGGATTCCCCGGCAGGGCTCCCGGAGGCCCCGGGACACGCGGCCTCGAGGTGTTCTCCGGACATCCGGATGGGGATCGTGAGCGTGAAGGAGGGTGGGCGGGCCTCCGCGCCGAGCCGGCCCGCCGCGCCGTCGCCGGGGACCGGGAGGGCGCGCGGGCCGCGACCGCGCGAGCCGGGACAATCGTTGACTCAAGCGCTTGGTTGTTTTGGCGGATAATCCGGAAAGCCCCTCACCTCCGCCGGTGGCCGGAGGCGGCTGGCGGGGATTTCCGCTGGTCGAATTGTTTGTCAAGCGCCCGCGGGGCATCCGTGTCCGGAGCGGCACGCCGTGGCCCGGCCGGCGGCGCCGTATTAGGCGGGCCGGCGTGTATCCGGCGTGATTGGAATCAACGTGGCGCCATCCGGTGCGTTACGGTCTCCGGGCGGGAGTCCGGGATTCGGGGAGGGGGCCTTCGTCACCGGTCTGAGCTGCGAGAACAATATTTCCGGGCGATTTTGTGCGCGGTGTTCCGGGGCTGCGGGATTGCCGTTGATTCACCGGCCGGCGGCTTTTATCACGCGGCGCTTATCTCAACAGATTTTCGTGGATTTGCGATACGAAATCGCCGTCTGACTGAACTGTCTGACGCGGAGATATTGACTGGAGATATGCGGCTATCTACTCTCACGATGTCCGGTAAATTACAGAGGAGTGGCCGATGAAACGCCTCCGAAATCTCGTTCTCGCCGTGACCGCCGTCGTGCTGGCACTCGCGTTCGTCCCGACCTCCGCTTGGGCGGCCACCACTCAGATCCACAGGAACGACCAGTTCGGCGCGCTCTACTCCGGCAAGGTCAGGGCGACGCTGCTCGGCAACGTGTCGATCAGCACCACCCTCGCCACCGCCACCTGCAACGTCGGCGTCATCGACGGCACCGTGCAGTCGAACGGCACCATGCTGAACGTCTCGGCCTACAACTTCAGCAACAGCCCCGGCCCGCAGTGCCCCAACAGCGCCGGCGGCCAGTCCAGCGTGACCGCGGTCGGGCTCCCCTGGAACGGCGGCAACGTCACCTTCGCCCCGGTCCTCCCCAACGGACGCGACGGCACCATAACCCTCAACAGCGTCAAGGTCACCTCGTCGAGCACCGGCTGGTTCGGCACCATCAGCTGCACCTACAAGGGTTCCGGCGCCGGCAACAGCATCGTCCTGGACGCCTTCAACTCCACCAACCCCAACCGTCCGGTCATCGGGGTGGTCCAGGCCCAGGCCGGGGCGGTCAACTACACCCTCAACAAGGACAGCGGCAGCTTCCTGTGCCCCAGCACGGCCAGCTTCAGCGCCACCTTCCAGCTTCTCGGTGAGACCGTCGCCAACTCGGGCGTCTACAACCAGAAGCTCCACCTCACCGCCTGAGATCCGAGCGCCTCCCGGGATCTCCCGGGCGGCCCCGTCCGCCCGGCAGGGCCGGCCCGCCTCTCCCGCACGCGCGGGAGGGGCGGGCCGCGACGTATGCGGACCGCGCGCGCCGCGGAGGCCGGCTGGGGAGGAGTGCGATGGCGGGAGGTCCGACGCCGGGGGAAGGGCGCGGCGGCCCGGTCGCGACGGCCGGGTCAGACGCGAGCACACGTGCACGACGCCCCCTCGTGGCTGGCGGCCTGACATGTCAGCTCGCGCATGGCCTGGTAGACGCAGAGCAGGGCCCAGATCTCCTGTGCCACCATCTCCGGGCTCCTCGACCGCAGCGTGATCGCCGGACCTCTGCGGTCGGAGTGGAGCCAGGCCAGCGCGCTGTCCATGACCCATCGCTCGGCGTAGCGCGCCGCCAGCTCCGACGCGGACGCCTGCCCGGGGTCGACCAGCGTTGTGATCAGCCATTCCGCGCCGGGAAGGGGGATGACCCGGAGGGGCGCGCCGCCCAGGCCGGCCGGTCTGGACAGGTAGGACCCGTCCTCGAAGCTGCGTCCTATCGGCAGCGCGTCGGCCCCGGTGACCCCCCACAACAGGTGCGTGCCGGTCTCGGCCGCCTGGCGCCACAGTTCGAACCCCCAGCGGCCGGAGCGGGCGAGCAGCAGCATGTCGGACTCCAGGCACCGCAACAGCCTCCGGGCCAGGGTGCGCTCCTCCACGGCGGAGCTGCCGAACGTCGCGTCGATCAACGCGTGCGTGCCGTTCTCCGCCACGGCCACCACCCGGACGCAGGGGAACCGGGCCGCTCCGTCCGGATAGCCGAACGCCGAGTTGTCGCGGGTCTCGGGGACCACCAGCGTGGTGCCGTCCATCGTGACCGGCCGGAGGCCGGCCAGCCACGACCGGGAGGCCTGCGGTTCCGCCACGGGCCCGGTCACCCGGCAGAAGAGCACGCGCAGGGGCTCCGCGCCGAGCCGTGCCCGGGCCCGGCTGATCGCCGAGGCGCTGGGAGGCTCCCAGGTGTAGACCCAGCGCGACCGCCATGCAAGCCCGTTCAACAACAGGCGCATGACCTGGTCATAGTTCTTGTCAGAGAACAGGCAAAGGGCCAGCACGTAATAAATCGTCAGCCGGGCCGGCAGCGCCCGTCGCCGCCTCTCCGCGCATCCGCTGACCCCTATCACCTCGTCGAGCAGCGATATCGGAAAGACCGAGGTGAGAAAACCGATCGACAACTGATCTGCCAGCCGCCCATCCTCCGACGGAGTCTTCACAGCGTAACTTTGCCTGAAAGGGGGGCGCGTCACGTTATAAGCAAGTGCCTGTCTTTTCAAGCCAACCGCTTCGAGAATGACAAGTGATATGCGCCGGATGAAAGCGCTGTCACAGGCGACACATCGGCACCCGGTGGGCTACTCCTCGCGGCCCTGGCCGTCCTGCCGCAAGGCGGTGACCGGTGGGTGGGGAGCCGTCCAGGTCGCCAGGAGGTGCAGGGCCGCCTCGGAGGGGCTGCCGGGCTCGGTGGTGTAGACGCACATGGTCTGGTCGGCGTCGCCGGGGAAGGTGACCGACTCGTGGGACAGGACGAGCTCGCCGACGACGGGGTGGTGGTAGCGCCTGGTGCCGTGGGTGCGTTCGCGCACGTTGTGATCGGCCCACCAGGTACGGAACTCCTCGCTTTTGACGGCGAGTTCGCCGACGAGTTCGGCGAGCTGGGGGTCGTCGGGATGGCGTCCTGCGTCCAGGCGGAGGATGGCGACGGTCTCGACGGCGGCGCCGTCCCAGTCGACGTGGAGCTCGCGTGCGGCCTCGTCGAGGAACATGTAGCGGGCCAGGTTGCGCTCGCGCTGCGGCAGGGCGTCGAAGTCGGTGATCAGTGCGCGGGCGAGGCGGTTGGAGGCCAGGACGTCCATGCGGCGGCCGAGGATGAACGCGGGGGCGGCTCCGGCGAGAGCGTCCAGTATGCGGTGCAGCCCGGGGCGCACGCGCTGCGGCCGGGTGGGGGCGCGGCGCCGGGTGGGCCGGGGCTTGGACCGGCTGAGCTCGAAGAGGTAGGCCCGCTCCACCCCGTCGAGCCGCAGGGCGCGGGCGACGGCGTCCAGGACGCTCTCCGAGACGTTGAGATGACGGCCCTGCTCCAGGCGGGTGTAGTAGTCCACGCTGACACCGGCGAGACGGGCCAGCTCCTCCCGGCGCAGACCGGGCACCCGGCGGGTGCCGCCGGTGGCGGGCACGCCCGCCTGCTGCGGGCTCAGGCGTGCGCGGCGGGTGCGCAGGAACTCCCGGAGCTCGGCGTTGTGGTCCATGTCCTCCAGTGTGCGCCGCCGCGCGCTCAGGCGGACTGGCGGACCACGAGGGTGGGCTCGAAGATGACCGAGGTCACCTGGTGGCCGGGCTGCTCGATGTGGGTCAGCAGCAGGCGCGCCATCTCGGCGGCCATGTCCTCGACGGGATGGCGGACCGTGGTGAGCGGCGGCCGGCAGGCCAGTGCGGCGCTGCTGTCGTCGAAGCCGACCACGGCGATGTCGTCCGGCACCCTGCGGCCGTGGTGGCGCAGTACGAGAAGGGCTCCCTGGGCCATCAGGTCGTTGGCCACGAAGACCCCGTCCACGTCCGGGTGCTCGGCCAGCAGCCGCTCCATGGCCGCCTCGCCGCTGTCGTGGGTGAAGTTCCCCTCCACGCAGGGGATGTAGGGGTGGCCGTGCGCGGCCATGGCGTCCCGGAAGCCGGCCAGGCGGTCCTGGCTGGCCGGGACGTCGAGGGGGCCGGAGACGGTCGCGACGCGCCGGCAGCCGCGAGCGACCAGGTGGTCGGCGGCCAGCTTCGCTCCGGCCCTGTGCGCGACGTCGACGTAACTGATGGGGATGGGCTTGGCGGGCCTGGCGAAGAGGACGGCGGGCAGTCCCGAGCCGGCGAGCAGCCGCGGCAGCGGGTCCTCGGCGTGGGTGGAGACCAGGACGGCGCCGTCGGCGTTGCCCTGCCGGAGATAGGTGATCACCTGGGCGCGGGCCTCGGGGGTCTCGGCGAACATCAGGATCGGGTGGATGCCGCGAGGCCGGAGGAAGCCGACGATGCCGCCGGCCACGCGGCCGAAGAACGGGTCGGCGAAGACCTGGCCGGGGAACGGGTGCTCCTCGCTCTCCCCGCCCGCTCCGGAGACGACCAGCGCGATCGCCCCGGTGCGCCGCGTGACGAGGGAGCGGGCCGCCTGGTTGGGGACGTAGCCGGTGGTGGAGATGGCCTGCCTGACCGTCTCCTGGATCGCGGGGTCGACGTTGCGGATGCCGTTGATCACCCGGGAGACGGTGGCGCGGGAGACGCCCGCCACTCGGGCCACGTCTTCCAGCGTGGGAGACCCCGAGGCCAGCGGGAGATCTTCGTTCATACGGTCTTTATAGCATAGCCGGAGAGCGCTCTCCAAAGGATCTCCCGGCCCTCGGGGGACGCCTCCGGCCGCCGCCGTCCCCCAGGCTCAGAGCGCCGTCACCGCGCTCAGCGGCAGGTCGCCGGCGGAACGGCCGGCCAGCACGGTGAAGGCGCCGGGCTCGGTCCGCCAGGTGTGGTCCTCCGCCGACCAGTGCCGGAGGGCGCGCGCCGGGATGTCGACGGTGAGCTCGACGCTCTCCCCGGGGCCCGCTTCGGCCGGGGCGTAGCCCGCCAGCCAGCGCGCGGGGCGGGTCACCGCCGTGTCCGGCCGCTCCAGGTAGATCTGGACCACCTCCCGCCCGGCCCGCTCGCCGGTGTTGCGCAGCCGTACCCGGACCGGGAAGGGCCGGCCCGGCTCGACGCGCCCGGGGACGTGGACGCTCTCGTAGGACCATGAGGTGTAGCCGAGCCCGTGACCGAACCAGTAGGCGGGCGGCGCCGGCGCGCGCAGCCACGCGCGGTAGCCGATGTCCGGGCCCTCCTCGTAGGCGAGCACGCCGTCCACGGGGGTGGTGGTGGCGAGCGCGCCGTCGGCCCAGGTGGTGGGGAGGCGCCCGCCGGGCTCGGCGACGCCGAACAGGACGTCCGCCAGGCCGTGGCCGCCCTCCTGCCCGGGGAACCAGCTCAGCAGCACGGCGGGCACCTCCTCGCGCCACGGCAGGGCCACGGGGCCGCCCGAGTTGACGATCACGACGGTGGCCGGGTTGGCCGCGGCCACCGCGCGGACGAGCTCGTCCTGGCGCGCGGGCAGGTCGAGCGAGACGCGGTCGACCCCCTCGCTCTCGCTCTCGTCGGTGCTGCCGACCACGACGACGGCGACGTCGCAGGCACGGGCGAGCTCGACCGCGGCGGTCAGTTCCGCGTCGTCGTCGAGGCGGGGCGGGTCGGCGGCCAGCACGGAGGCGACTCCGCTGCCGGGGACGAGCCGGCGCCGTGCCACGAGCTCGACCTCGCGGCCCGCGGTCAGCCCGAGCCGGGCGCGGCGGTACGGAGGAGACAGATGAACGGTGGCGGGGTCGTCGGTGTCGCGTTCGATCTCCTCGTCGACGAGGACGCGGCCGTCCGCCTCAAGACGGACGCGGCCCCACCCGGCGACGGCCAGATTCCAGACGCCGTCGGTGTCGGGGCGGAGGAGGGCGCGGATCTCGACGGTGGCGGCGGAGCCGACGGACGCCGGTTCCAGGATGCGGCCGGTCAGCCGGTGCTCGGCGTGGATCTCCGCCCCGGCGCCGTCCAGGAGGCGGACCAGGACACCGGGCTCGCCGGTCAGCGGGTCGCGGGCGTTGCCGAGGCCCAGCGGGGTGGGCAGGTTCGTGGTGTGGACGCCCGGGGCGTGGTCGACCCGCGCCACGCCGGACAGGGCGCTGCGGATGCCTTCGAGCGGGGAGACGACGGAGGCGGGGTAGACGCCCGCGCTGCCTCCGCCCTGGATCCTGGCGCCGGAGGCGTTCGGGCCGATCACGGCGACCCGGCGCAGCCGTGCGGGGTCCAGGGGGAGCAGCGCGCCCTCGTTCCGGAGGAGCACGGTGCTCGCCGAGACGGCCCGGCGCAGCAGCGCGCGGTCCCCGGCACCGGCCGGCGCCGGCGCTCCGCCGTACGGCAGCCCCCGGTGCGGGGCCTCCCCGTGCGGCCGTTCCCCGTGTGCCGCTTCTCCGCGTGAGGCCTCCCCGTGCGGCCGTTCTCTGTGTGCCGCTTCTCCGCGTGAGGCCTCCCCGTGCGGCCGTTCCCCGTGTGTTGTTTCTCCGCGTGGTGGCTCGTCGTGCGGCCGCTTCTCACGTGACGGTTCTCCGTACGGCGACTGCCCGCGCTCCCGTCCCTCTCGTGAGGCCCCCGCGCGGGGGACCTCCCGGTGCGGCGGCCCCTCGCCGAGCTGTTCCCCGGGCAGCGCCCCGACCCGCACGGCCAGCCGGAGCAGCCGCCGGATCTTGTCGTCGATCGCCGCCTCCGACACCTCGCCCGCCCGTACCGCCGTGATCAGAGCGTCTCCCCACGGGCCTCCCGGACCAGGCATCGCCAGGTCCTGGCCGGCGCGTCCGGCCGCCGCGGTGGAGCGCACCGCGCCCCAGTCAGACACGACCACCCCGTCGAACCCCCACTCGCCCTTGAGCGGCTCGGTGAGCAGCGGGCTCTCCGACATCGTGGTGCCGTTGACACCGTTGTAGGCCGACATGACCGCCCACACTCCGGCCTCGACGGCCATCTCGAACGGCGCCAGGTAGACCTCGCGGAGGGTCTGCTCGTCGAGGCGCGCGTCGAGGGTGAGCCGCTCGGTCTCGGAGTCGTTGGCGACGTAGTGCTTGGCCGTGGCCGCCACGCCGCCCGACTGCACGCCGCCGATGTAGGCGGCGCCGATCCGGCCGGTCAGCAGGGGGTCTTCGGAGAAGCACTCGAAGTGCCGGCCGCCGAGCGGCGAGCGGTGCAGGTTGAGCGTCGGCGCGAGCAGGACGTCGACCCCCTTGCGCCGGGCCTCGGCCGCCAGCAGGGCGCCCAGCCGCCGGACCAGATCCTCGTCCCAGGTCGCCGCCACGGCGGTGGGCGAGGGGAGTGCCAGGGAGGTGCTCCGCTCGTCCCAGCCCTCGCCGCGCACGCCGACCGGCCCGTCCGAGGTCACCACGGCGCGCAGCCCGATGTCCGGCTCGGCGTGGGTACGCCAGACGGTCGCGCCGGTGAGCAGCCGCACCTTCTGCTCCAGGTCCAGCTTCTCCACCATCCGGCCCAGCTCTTCGTCGGTCACCCGGCACATCCTCTCGCTGCGGGAGAGCGCTCTCCTTCAAGGAACAGGGTTGCCGCCCGGGACGGGGGTGTCAATCTCTCCCGCGCCAGAGAGCGTCTGCCCGAACCCGGACCCGGACCCGGACTCGGACCCGGCCCCGGGCGCAGGCGCGAGGTCGGAGCCGGGCGCGGAGCCGGAGCCGGGCGCGGAGCCGGAGCCGGGCGGACGGGGTCAGGGAAGCTCGAAGTTCTCCGTGAGGGCGGCGCCGCGGTGCGGCTTGTACAGGTCGTAACCGCGCGGGTTGCACTGGAGGCCACCGTTGATGCAGTGGGTGACCAGGGCGTTGAGGATGGCGGGGTTGTCCCACGCGTTGAAGAAGTCGTAGTGCCAGGAGTAGCCGCGGCCGCTGGCCAGCCGCGCCTGGGACAGATCGCCGGACGCCGGGAAGGCGATCTTGAACTCGAGCATCGGCACCGGCACCGGGTGGCCGGCGGAGCAGTAGCCGTTGACGGGGTAGGCCATGTGGCTCTTGTGGTCGGCGCTGTCGAGGTTGACCCCGTCCCAGCAGCTCGGCGCCTGGTAGCGGACGTTCACCTGGCTGCCCGCCGGGCACGAGGTCGGAATGTCCCAACTGTGGGAGATGTCGCCGCACTCGAAGCCCTCGACCGCGCCGGGAGAGTCGCGGAACTGCTCCAGCGTCGCGGTCGGGCTGCCCACGACGAAGCGCAGCCCCTGCGGGAAGGACCGCACCCGCCAGTATTCGAGGATGCCCGACTTGTAGTAGATGACCTGGTTACCGGTCGGCTGGATGAGCTGGCTGCCCTTGTAGAAGCTCGGGAACCAGTAGGCCGACCTGTCGTGGGGGTTGGTGCACGAGGTGCCGCCCCCGAGGAGCGACGACGACGTGCTGCCCGCGTTGGTCGTCGTGTTGCCGACGAAGGTGTGCATGTGCGAGGCGCCCGGCAGGCCGGGGTAGACGATCGGGTCGTCGGGCCGGTTCGCCGTCCACGAGCAGTTGGCCTGGAACTCGTGGTGCGTCACCGCGTCGGTGAACGTCGGGCTCGGGGCCGGGGTGGATCCGATGCCGCCCGTGCCGTAGACCTTGAACTCCCAGAGCGAGTAGCCGTAGCCGCCGGACCGGGTGGTGCCGTACATCCGGACGTAGCGGCCGCTGCCCGAGACGTTGAGGGTCTGGCTGCCGCCGGTGCCGGTCGTGGTCGAGTAGATGTCGGTCCACGACGTGCCGTCGGCCGAGGTCTGGATCTTGAAGGCCCTGCCGTAGGCGCCCTCCCAGTCCAGGACGACCTGGGAGACCGTCGCCGTGGCGCCCAGGTCGACCTGGAGCCATTGCGGGTCGCTGTAGGCGCTGGCCCAGCGGGTGCCGCCGCTGCCGTCGAAGGCGGCCCCGGCGCCGTACCCGCCTCCCTCGACCGAGGAGGCCGACGCGGGCCGGCCCTGCGACAGCAGGGTGTCCGCCGCGGTGGCGGGGGTGATGATCGCCAGGCCGGCGGCGACCAGCGCGGCCAGCGTGGCGGCGACCAGTCCCAGGCGGAACCGGCCTGGACTGCGGGGTGGATGCATGGCGCCTCTCCTTCGAGTGGGGGTTACCGTGGGGGGACGGCAGATGGGAGAGCGCTCTCCCAGTGAGATTGACCGTCCGTGCCGGTGGTTGTCAAGGCGGGTGGCCCTCCGATGTGAAATCCGCTTCACACGCCTGAAACAGGGATCGCGAAGCCTTCCCGCGATCACGGGCCGCGGGCGGCCCGCGCTCCCCGCCGGGATCACCGCGGGTGGCGCGCGGCGGGCCGGGATCACGGGCGGCCCGCGTTCCCGGCCGGGATCACCCCGGGTGGTGCGCGGCAGGGCGCGATCACCATATGCGGCGCGCGGCGGGTCGGGATCACGGGTGGTCCGCGTTCCCGGCCGGGATCACCGCGGGCGGCCCGCGGCAGGGGACGTCAGGACCGGTAGACGCCGAACTCCCACAGGGAGTAGCCCCAGGCGGTCGCGCGCTGGGTGAGGTTCAGCCGCACGTACCTGGCGGACGCGCTGACGTCGATGGTGTCGAATCCGCCGTCACCGGTCGTGGTGGAGTGGACGGTGCTCCAGTCCGAGCCGTTGGCCGAGGTCTGGATCTGGTAGGCCTTGCCGTAGGCGCCCTCCCAGCCGAGCCGGACGCGGTTGACCGGGGTCACCTGGCCGAGGTCGACCTGGAGCCACTGGGCGTCGCTCCACTCGCTCGCCCAGCGGGTGGTGAAGCTGCCGTCGGTGGCCTTGGCGGGCAGGAACGGCCCGCCGTCGCCCGTCGGCTGGTGGGACGACGCGGTGGTCGGTCTGCCGAGCGCCACGTTCGTGCCGCCGACCGGCGGCGGAACGACGCGGAACGACCTCGTCTCGATGCCGACGTTGCCGTGGCCGTCGAAGGCGTAGACGTAGACCTTCCAGACGCCCAGCCGCTCGGGCGCGGTCACCGAGAACCGGCCCGGACCGGTCTGGGTGAACCCGACGTGGCCGAACCCCCTGTTGCCGTTGACGTGCTTGTCGCTGTACATCAGGTTGTAGCGGATCTGATCGTTGTCGGGATCGGAGGCCGTCACCTCGACGGTGAACCGGCCGCCCGCCGGGACGGCGGTCTGCGAGCCGACCGTCATGCCGGTGATCTCCGGGGGCATGTTGCCGGAGGGCAGGCCGGTGTAGGCCTGCCTGAGCGCGTGGTATCCCAGCCGGCGCCAGCCGCCGGTGAAGGTGTTGAGCCACACGCCGCCGAAGTCGTTCTCCAGGCCGTAGTGGAACTCGGTGGCGCCGAGCGCGACGCCGGGGTGAGCCTTGACCGCGTTCCAGCTCGCGGTGTACTGCGCCCGCTTCTGGAGGTCGGTGGGCTCGGAGGGGACCCCGTTGACGTCGTCGGGCACCTCCCACTCGCCGTCCGGGCCGGCCTCGGTGATGATGTACGGCCTGTTGTGGCCGCCGTCGATCCAGGCCTGCCTGACCCCGCCGATGGCGCCGTAGGCGTTGACCGCGAGCAGGTCGAGGGCCGGGGAGTGGTCCTTGTAATACGTCCACGCGCCGGTCCAGGCGTCGGTCGAGGTGACCGGGTGGTCCGGGTCCGCGGCGTGGATGGCCTGCGCGAGCTCGTTGACGAACCTGGCGTAGGCGACGCGCCGCTCCTCGACCACCGGGGCGGGCAGGCCGTGGTCCTGCATGGTGAGCAGGACCTCGTTGCCCACGTCCCACATGAGCACGCCCTGGTGGCCCTTGAGGGCGTTGACCCGGGCGACGATCTCGTTCTTGGTGGCCGTCTTGTAGGCGGTGTCGTTGACGTAGTCGGCGCCCTGGTTCAGCCAGTGCCCGACGATCACCTTGATGCCCTGCTGGGCGGCCCTGTCGAGCAGGGCCGGAGTGTGGGTGTCGTCCACGCCCCAGGTGCGGATCGTGTTGACCCCCATCGACCTGAGGTCGCGCATGTAGCCGTCCGCCGCGGCCTGGGGCGGGCCGTAGGTGAGCCCCTTGACCTCGTACGGCGCGCCGTTGACGGTCAGCCGCCAGTTGCCCTGGCCGCCGGTCACCCTGACGGTGCTCGGCCCCGCCGGGGTGGGCGGGTCGGTCATCGGGGCGGGCACGGTGCCGGCGCTCCTGGAGACCGAGACCGAGTCCACGCTCAGGACGCCGCCGGAGGTGGTGGCCGCGGTGGGGGTGGTGAAGCCGGCGATCGCGTCGGGCAGCGACCCGCCGATGGCGAGGTCGAACCGGAGGTAGAAGCCGTGGTGGACGGCGGCCCGCCAGGCGGAGACGCCGACCTGGCTCTGGCGGACCACCCATGTCTGCACGCCGTCGAGGTAGAAGCGGATCTCCTCGTCCGACCTGGTGCGGTCGATGATCTGGGTGTACTCGTGGAAGCCGGTCTGGCAGCCCTCGCAGGTGGCCAGGCCGCTGGTGCGGCCGCCGTACTCGTTGCACGCGCCGTCGGGGGCGGTGCCGCAGTGCAGCGTGTTCGACAGCTGGCTGCGGCCGTTGACGTCGGTCATGATGTCGGTCTCGCCGACAGCCGGCCAGTTGTTGTAGTCGCCCCGGTAGGCGGCGCCGGTCGCCCTGAATCCGGGCCAGTAGCCCGTCGCGTCGGGGACGTCGGGCTGCTTGAGCCTGGCGGTGAACCTCAGCCGCTCACCGGGCTGCGGGGCGAAGTCGGTGCGCTGGGTCTCGACGCGCCCGGAAGTCCAGTCGCCGGCCCCGTCCCTGACGGCCCTGATGTTGAGCTTGCCGGTGCCGTCGAGGGAGACGTTGGCGGTCGAGGCGCTCATGGTCTCGACCTCGCCGGTGCCCCACTTCGCGGCACCCCCGGGATACCGGGTGCCGGTGCGCAGGATCCAGTTCGCCCCCGACGGGGAGGTCCCGGAGGTCCCGTCGAAGTCGTCCCGCCACACCTCGGTCCAGGCGCCCGGGTCCGGGCCGGGGCCGGTGGCGCCGTAGACCTGGAACTCCCACAGGGAGTAGCCGTAGCCGGTGGCCCGGACGGTGCCGTGCAGGCGGACGTAGCGGCCGGTGCCGGAGACGGGGAGGGTCTGGGTGCCGCCGGTGCCGGCGGTGGTGGTGTAGGCGTCGTTCCAGGCGGTCCCGTCGGCCGAGATCTGGATCTTGAAGGCCCTGCCGTAGGCGGCCTCCCAGTTCAGCACGACCTGGCTGACGGTGGCGGTGGCGCCGAGGTCGACCTGGATCCATTGCGGGTCGCTGAAGGCGCTGGCCCAGCGGGTGGCGGGGTCGCCGTCGAAGGCGGCGGCGGCGCCGTAGGCGGCGCCTTCGGTGGAGGAGGCGGTGGCGGCCCTGCCCTGGGACAGCAGGGTGTCGGCGGCAGCGGCAGCGGCGGCGGGGGCGGTGACGGCCAGGCCGGATGCGATGAGGGCGATCAGAGTGGAGATGAGCAGGCTCAGGCGGCCCGCGCCGGGGCTGCGGGATGGATGCACGGCGTCTCCTCGGGGTGGGGGGTGCCCGCCCCGGGGGGCGGGGGCCCGTCGCGGCGGACGGGCAAGAGAAGGGAGAGCGCTCTCCAAAGGGAAGGTTGCCCCCGTCGGTCAAACGTTGTCAAGATGCGGCCGTCGCCCGCGTGAAACCTGCCGCTCACCTTCCCGGAACGCGATCTCCGCTGAACGGCGCGTTTTTCTCGATCTCCATTGACAGCGCCTGCCGGGGCGACAAGGCTGTGCCGTAATGGGAGAGCGCTCTCCAGAATCCGTGTCGTCCATCCCCCGCGGCGTGGCGGGGGAGGTGCCCGTACGGCAGGCGGTCCGCCCCCGCCGGAGCCCGGCGAGGTACCGTCGTCTTAACGAATCTCAGCCACTGGGGGAGCCGCTATGCCAAGCGATCCCGACCACGTGCTCGACGCAATCGACGGAGCCGTCGACGAGTGGCTCGCCATGAGCGAGGACTCCATGCGCTGGGCACCACCGGAGAAGGCCCCGCCGAAGCGGCAGCTCGCGTTGCCGGCGCCGCCCCTGCCACGGGTCTCCGAAGAGTTCCTGCACGACGTCGGCGTCCTGTTCGGCGCGCAGACGCAAGCCGTGGCGGAAGCGGTGACGGAGGTGTTCCGCCCGCTGGGCGAGAGCCTGGCCGAGGCCCTCGCCGCCTTCCTCGACAGCCCCGCCGTGCGGCAGTTCGTCGAGCTGGTCGAGCCGCCCGGGGAGCGCGCGCTCCCCGGTCCCGCCGAGCGTGACGGGCTCCCGCCGGAGCCGCCGCCCTCACCGCCGCCGGAGCCGCGATCGGACGGGCACCCCTGACGGCCGGGCGGCCGGGCGGCCGGCGCCCGGACGTCCCGCGATCCGTCCGCCGGCACGCTCATGCCGTCGTGCGCCCGTCCCGGCGTCCCCGCCCGTCCCGGCGTCCCCGCCCGTCCCGGCGTCCCCGCCGTGCGCGGCCCGGCGCCGTGCGCGGCTCGCGCCCTATCAGGGGCTCCGCCGCAGCTCGTAGGCCTGGGCGATCAGCTCGTAGGAGCGGATCCGGGCCGTGGGACTGTGGACCAGCGTGGTGATCATCAGCTCGTCGGCCTCGGTGCGCTTGCGGAGCTCCTCAAGGCCCGTCCGCACCTGGGCGGCGTCCCCGTGCACCACCTTGGACAGGTAGTCGTCCAGGAAGTCCTTCTCGACCGGGCTGTACGGGTAGGTCTCCGCATCCTCGGGCGTGGGGACAGGCTGCGGGGCCCCGCGGCGCAGGCGCAGCATGGACAGCCCGCCCGAGCGGGCCATGCGGAGGGCCTGCTCCGGCGTCTCCGCGGCGACGGCCGAGACGCCGATCATCGCGTACGGCCGGTCCAGCACGGCCGAAGGCTGGAAGGAGGACCGGTAGAGGTCCAGGGCGGGGATGGTGTTGGCCGCGCTGAAGTGATGGGCGAACGCGAACGGCAGGCCGAGCAGGCCGGCGAGCTGGGCGCTGAAGCCGCTGGAGCCGAGGAGCCAGATCGGCGGACGGCCCGTCTCGGGCGACCGCGGGGTGGCGACGACCCGCTCAAGCGGATGGCCCGCCGGGAACGCGTCGTCCAGGAAGGCGGTCAGCTCGGCGAGCTGCTCGGGGAAGTCGTCGGCGTCCAGGCCGTGGCGGCGCAGCGCCCGTGCCGTGGCGGGGTCGGTGCCCGGTGCCCGGCCGAGCCCGAGATCGATGCGGCCGGGGTGCAGCGCGTGCAGGGTGCCGAACTGCTCGGCGACGATCAGCGGGGCGTGGTTGGGCAGCATCACGCCTCCGGACCCCAGCCGGATGGTCGTGGTCGCCGCGGCCAGATGGGCGATCAGCACTGCGGGGGAGGAGGTGGCCACCGAAGGCATCCCGTGGTGTTCGGCGACCCAGATCCGGTGGTAGCCCAGCTTCTCCGCCCGGCCGGCCAGCTCGGTGCTCGCCCGCAGGGTCTCGGTGGCGGTCACGCCCGAGCCGACCGTGGCCAGTTCGAGGATCGACAGGGGAACGTCGGAGGTGCCGCGCGCCACGCCACGGATGTTGTCTTCAGCCATGTCCACGGCAACTCCGACTAAGCGGAGGTTTATTCCGGTTATCCGCCACCGTGGTCCGGCCACCGGAGGGACGGGTCAGACCGCGGCCGACCGCCGGCCGGGTGAGACGGTCTTGGCGAGCAGGAACTCCTCCACGACGAGGGTGGCGGCGCCCAGGGCGACCGCGTCGGGCCCGAGCCGGCCCAGCACGATGGAGGCCGTCCCGTACGGCTGGGTCAGGGAGTTGTCGGCGGCCGACCGCCTGATCCTCGTCAGGTGGTGCCGGCCCAGCAGGAGTCCGGCCCAGCCGCCGATGACGATCCGCTCGGGGTTGAACAGGTTGATCAGGTTGGCCAGGCCGGCCCCGAGGTAGTCGGCGGTCTCGTCGATGACGGGGCCTCCGGACCTCACCAGCTCGGCCAGGACGGCCTGCTCGTCGGCGATCTCGGCGGACAGCCCGGCCCGGTCGAGGATGCTCTCGGCGCCGATGTAGGCCTCCAGGCAGCCGCGGCCGCCGCACCTGCAGGCCCGTCCTCCCATCATGATCTTCGTGTGCCCCCACTCGCCGGCGCTGCTGTTGGCGCCGCGGTAGGCGATCCCGTCGGTGATGATGCTGGCCCCGGCCCCCGAGCCGATCAGCGCCACGATGGTGTGCCGCGTGCCGCGGCCGGCGCCGAACCACAGCTCGGCCTGGCCCATCGTCTTGGCGCCGTTGTCGACGTAGAGCGGGAGCGAGGTGCCCGCGCGCAGGAGCGTGCCGAGGGGGACCGCGTCCCAGCCGAAGGTCTGGGCGTGGATGAGCGCCTCGGGCCCGCTCTCGACGATGCCGGGGACGCCGATGCCCACGCCGAGCACCCGGGCGGGGTCGACGCCGCCGGCCGCGAGCACGGCGTCGATGCCGGACAGGATGTGCCGCACGACCAGGTCGACGTCGTGGCGGCCGGGGCGGAGGGGATAGTCGGCCTTGGCCCGCTCGTTCATGTCCAGGTCGAACAGCTCGACACGCACGTGGGTCTCGCCGACGTCCACCCCGATCGCGTAGCCGAACTCGGGGTCGACGCGCAGCAGCACTCGGGGGCGCCCGCCGTCGGACTCCACCAGGCCCGCCTCGACGATGATGCCGTCGGCGATGAGGTCGCCGGTCACGTTGCTGACCGAGGCCGCGCTCAGGCCGGTCAGCCCGCTGAGTTCGTGGCGGCTGGTCGGACCCTCGAAATAGAGCGTCCGCAGCAGCACCGCCCGGTTCCCCCGGCGGAGATCGCGCACCGTCCTGCGTTCGGGCCTGACCATAATCTTCCTTCCCCCGCTCTGCGGCCATGTTAGATCAGGACGTGAAGTAAGTCATCCGCAGGTGCCGGGGGTGCCGAGGGCCCGTTCCCGCAGAGTACGGCGGGTCCGCCGGGCCCGGGGGAGCGACGTGCCGCCGCACCGCCGCCGGGTCCAGCCGTACCGGCCGTGACCTGGTATTGGATAGGAAGTGATTAATAGTCCGTCTTGTCCTGCGGCGATTAGGCCGGACGCATCGGGGGCAGGACACGCAACATGGCACACGGGGGATGGATCTCCCGCTGGCCGGTGATCCGCCAGCTCAGGGGAGAGGATGCCAGGGGCGACGCCGCCCGGTCGGCGCGGACCGACGCGCTGCGGCCCCGCACCGAGGACGCCGACACGGTCGCGCGATCGATCTGCCCCTACTGCGCGGTCGGATGCGGCCAGCTCGTCTACGTCAAGGACGGCGAGGTCACCCAGATCGAGGGCGACCCCGACTCGCCGATCTCGCGCGGACGGCTCTGCCCCAAGGGATCGGCGAGCAAGCAGCTCGTCACCCATCCCGGCAGGCAGACGCGCGTGCTCTACCGGCGGCCGCACGGCACCGAGTGGGAGCCGCTGGACCTCGAGACCGCCATGGACATGATCGCCGACCGGGTGGTCCGGACCCGGCGGGAGACCTGGCAGCAGGAGGAGGACGACAAGGTCGTACGGCGCACCATGGGCATCGCCGGCCTGGGCGGGGCGACGCTGGACGACGAAGAGAACTACCTGATGAAGAAGCTGTACACCGCCCTCGGCGCGATCCAGGTGGAGAACCAGGCGCGTATTTGACACTCCTCCACCGTCCCCGGTCTGGGGACCAGCTTCGGGCGTGGCGGCGCGACGGACTTCCAGCAGGACCTGGTGGAGTCCGACTGCATCGTCATCCAGGGCTCCAACATGGCCGAGTGCCATCCGGTGGGGTTCCAGTGGGTGGTCGAGGCCAGGGCGCGGGGAGCGAAGGTCTTCCACGTCGATCCGCGCTACACGCGCACCAGCGCGCTCGCCGACAAGCACGTGCCGATCCGGGCCGGGAGTGACATCGTCCTGCTCGGCGCGCTGGTCAACCACGTGCTCGTCAACGAGCTCGACTTCCGCGAGTACGTCCTGGCCTACACCAACGCCTCGACGATCATCTCCGAGCACTTCCGGGACACCGAGGACCTGGACGGCCTGTTCTCCGGTTTCGACGCCGAGCACCGCAAGTACGACCCGTCGAGCTGGGCCTACGAGGGCGCCCGGGAGGAGGCCGCCGCCGGGCTGCGCAGCGAGCAGCTGGAGGGCGGGAAGGAACACGCCGAGGTCGCGGGGGCCGAGGAGTACGGCTCGGGCGGCGCCGCGATGCTCGGCAGGCCGCGCACCGATCCGACGCTGACCCATCCGCGCTGCGTCTACCAGATCCTCAAGCGGCACTTCGCCCGCTACACCCCGGACCTGGTGGCCGAGCTGTGCGGCATCTCCCGTGAGGACTTCGCCGAGCTCGCCGACGCGATCACCGCGAACTCCGGCCGGGAGCGCACCACCGCCTGGGCCTACGCGGTCGGCTGGACCCAGCACTCGGTGGGCGTGCAGTACATCCGCACGGCCGCGATCCTGCAACTGCTGCTCGGCAACATGGGTCGCCCCGGCGGCGGCATCATGGCGCTGCGCGGCCACGCCAGCATCCAGGGCTCCACCGACATCCCGACGCTGTTCAACATCCTGCCGGGATACCTGCCGATGCCCCACGCCCACCGGCACCAGAGGCTGGACGACTACCTCGCCGAGGCCGGAGCCGACACCGGGTTCTGGGGCAGGAAGCGCTCCTACATGGTGAGCCTGCTCAAGGCGTGGTGGGGCGAGGCGGCCACCGAGGAGAACGACTTCTGCTTCGGTCACCTGCCGCGGCTCACCGGCGACCACGGCCACTACACGACCGTGATGGCGCAGATCGAGGGCACCGTGAAGGGCTACTTCGTGGTGGGGGAGAACCCCGCGGTCGGCTCCTCCGGAGGCCGGGCGCAGCGCCTCGGGCTGGCCAACCTCGACTGGCTGGTGGTGCGCGACCTGACGCTGGTGGAGACGGCCACGTTCTGGAAGGACGGCCCCGAGCTGGAGACCGGGGAGATGCGCACCGAGGACATCGCCACCGAGGTGTTCTTCCTGCCCGCCGCGAGCCACGTGGAGAAGGAGGGCACCTTCACCAACACCCAGCGGCTGCTGCAGTGGCGGGAGAAGGCGCTCGACCCGCCGGGCGACTGCCGTAGCGACCTGTCGTTCTACTACCACCTGGGCAAGCGCATCAGGCAGCGGCTGTCCGACGACGAGATCGACCGGCCACTGCGCGAGCTGACCTGGGACTACCCCGAGGAGGGCGAGCACCGGGACCCCTCGGCTGAGGCCGTGCTGCGCGAGATCAACGGCACCGGCCCCGGCGGGCGGGCGCTGTCGGCCTACACCGAGCTCAAGCCCGACGGCTCCACCCGGTGCGGCTGCTGGATCTACTGCGGGGTCTACGCCGACGAGGTCAACCAGGCGGCCCGGCGCAAGCCGGGGCGCGAGCAGAACCGGGTCGCGCTCGAATGGGGCTGGGCGTGGCCGGCCAACCGCCGCATCCTCTACAACCGCGCCTCCGCCGATCCCGAGGGCCGCCCGTGGAGCGAGCGCAAGGCCTACGTCTGGTGGGACGCGGAGAAGGGGGAGTGGACCGGGGACGACGTGCCGGACTTCGAGAGGGACAAGCCGCCGGACTACCTGCCGCCCGAGGGGGCCAGAGCCGAGGAGGCGCTGGCCGGGACCGACCCGTTCATCATGCAGGCCGACGGCAAGGGCTGGCTGTTCGCTCCCGCCGGGCTGGCCGACGGGCCGCTGCCGGCGCACTACGAGCCGCACGAGTCGCCGGTGCACAACCCGCTGTACGGCCAGCAGGCCAACCCCGCGCGCAAGGTCTACCGGAGCCCCGCGGCCCCCTACAACCCGCCGGAGTCGCCGCGCTTCCCGTACGTGCTCACCACCTACCGGCTCACCGAGCACCACACGGCGGGCGCCATGAGCCGGCCGCTGTCCCACCTCGCCGAACTGCAGCCCGAGCTGTTCTGCGAGATCTCCCCGCAGCTCGCCGCCGAGGTCGGGGTGGTCAACGGGGGCTGGGCGACGATCGTGACGACGCGTACCGCGATCGAGGCCCGCGTCCTGGTGACCGAGCGCGTCCGCCCGCTCCGGGTCGAGGGCAGGCTGATCCACCAGGTCGGCCTGCCGTACCACTGGGCGTGGGGCAGCGGGGGCCTGGTTGTCGGCGACGTCACCAACGACCTGATGCCCCTGGTGCTCGACCCGAACGTCTACATCCAGGAGGGCAAGGCCGTGACCTGTGATCTGCGAGCCGGCAGGCGTCCCCGGGGGAAGGCCCTGCTCGACCTGATCGAGGAGTACCGCCATGACTGAGCGGATGGGGTTCTTCACCGACACGAGCGTCTGCATCGGCTGCAAGGCGTGTGAGGTCGCCTGCAAGGAGTGGAACGACATCCCCGACGACGGCTTCGTCTTCCGGGCCACCTCCTACGACAACACCGGGAGCCTGGGGGCGAGCACCTGGCGCCACGTGGCCTTCATCGAGGAGCGGAGCCGGGTCCCGGCCGATCCCGGCCGGGACGGCGACGGGGAGTCCGGAGGGATCGAAGGCTGGCTGATGTCATCGGATGTGTGCAAGCACTGCACGCACGCCGCCTGCCTGGACGTCTGCCCGACCGGGGCGCTGTTCCGCACCGAGTTCGGCACGGTGGTGGTGCAGGCGGACGTCTGCAACGGCTGCGGCTACTGCGTGCCGGCCTGCCCCTACGGCGTGATCGACCGCAGGGAGCGCGACGGCCGGGCGTTCAAGTGCACGATGTGCTACGACCGGCAGCTCGGCGGGCTGGAGCCGGCCTGCGCCAAGGCCTGCCCGACCGACTCCATCCAGTTCGGGCCGCTGGAGGAGCTGCGGGCCCGCGCGGAGGAACGGGTGGAGCGGCTGCACGGGGAGGGCAGGGCGGAGGCCCGGCTGTACGGCGACAGCCCCGACGACGGCGTGGGCGGCGCCGCGGCGTTCTTCCTGCTGCTGGCCGAGCCCGAGGTGTACGGCCTGCCCCCCGACCCGGTGGTGACCACCCGTGATCTGCCGGCGATGTGGCGGTGGGCCGGAGGGGCGGCGCTCTCCCTGGTCGGAGCCGTCGCCGTGTCCTTCCTGAGCGGCCGTGTCCTTCCCGGAGAGGGGGCGACGGGCCGGACGGGTGCCCGTGGGCGTCGCGGGGGGTGGTGGCGGTGACGCGGGAGGAGGCGATGGTGCCGGAAGCCGAGTTCCGGTCCTACTACGGGCAGCCGGTGATCAAGTCCCCGGTCTGGCACGAACCGCATATGCCCGCCTATCTCTACCTGGGAGGTCTGTCCGGAGCGGCGGCGGTGATGGGCGTCATGGCCGGGCTTTCCGGGCGCGACCGGCTCGCGCTCACCTCCAGGGTCACCGCGGCTCTCGGCGCCACCGCCGGGGCGGCCTTCCTGGTCGCCGAGCTCGGCAGGCCGGAGCGGTTCCTCAACATGCTGCGCGTGTTCAAGCCCACCTCGCCGATGAGCATGGGCTCCTGGATCCTGGCCGTCCACAGCGGGCTGACGGCGGCCGCGGCCGCCCCCGCGCTCCTCGCCACCCGGCCCGCTTCCGGGATCGCCGGCTCCCTGCCCTCCGCGGTCACCGCCGCCCTGCCCGTCGCGGGCGACGCGGCGACCCTGGCCTCCGGGGTGACCGGCCCGCTGATGGCCACCTACACCGCGGTGCTGCTGGCCGACACCGCCGTGCCCGCCTGGCACGAGGCCCACCGGGAGCTGCCGTTCCTGTTCGCCGGGAGCGCGCTGGCCGCCGCGGGGGCGGCGGGCATGCTCGCCACGCCCCGCGCGGAGGCGGGCCCGGCCCGCGCGGTCGCCGTGCTGGGCGCCGCCCTGGAGACGGCCGCCGGCGCGGTGCTGGAGAGCCGGCTCGGCCTGGTCGGCGAGCCCTACCACCAGGGCAGGGCGGGCAGGCTGCTGCGGGCGGCCCGCGTCCTGACGGCGGGCGGCGGCCTGCTCGCCGCGGTTGCCGGACGCGGCCGTGTCCTCACGGCGCTGTCCGGCCTCGCCCTCACCGCGGGCTCACTGGTCACCCGCTTCGGCATCCTGGAGGCGGGCAGGGCCTCGGCCGCCGACCCGAAGTACACGGTGGTGCCCCAGCGCCGCCGCCTGGAGGGCGAGGGCCGTACCCCGGCGCGGCCCCCGGCACGGATGTGGCCGTAGGGGCCCGCCCGTGCCGAGATCCCCGCTCCCGCCGTCGCGGCGGCCGGCGGCCCGGGACGGGCGGCGGGCCCGCCCGAGCTCCGGGGGAGCGGTCAGCGCGGCCGCGGGCTTGGCGGTCGGAGGCGACGAGCTCGCTGAGCTCCGGGGGAGCGGTCAGCGCAGCCGCAGGGCCCGGCCGTCGGAGACGACGAGCTCGCCGATGATTGGGGCGCCGGGGACCTCGCCCGCCACGAGCAGCCCGCCGGAGGTCTGGGCGTCGGCGAGCAGCAGCAGGTCCTCCTCGCCGTGGCGGCCGGGGTCGAGATGCGGTTCCACCCAGGCCAGGTTGCGGCGGGTGCCGCCGCTGACGTAGCCGTCCCGCACCGCCTCGCGGGCGCCCCCCAGGTACGGCACGGCCGCCACGTCGAGCACCGCCGTGACGCCGCACGCCCTGGCCAGCTTGTACAGGTGGCCGAGCAGGCCGAACCCGGTCACGTCCGTGGCGCACCTGGCACCGGCGGCCAGCGCCGCCCGGGAGGCGTCCCGGTTCAGCGTGGTCATCGTGGCGACCGCCTCCGGGAAGACTTCGCCGGTCGCCTTGTGCCGGGTGTTGAGCACGCCGATGCCGAGCGGCTTGGTGAGGGAGATCGGCAGCCCCACCCGCCCGCCGTCGATGCGCAGCAGCCGGCCGGGATCGGCCAGGCCGGTGACGGCCATGCCGTACTTCGGTTCCGGGTCGTCGACGCTGTGGCCGCCCGCGACATGGCACGCCGCGGCGCGGGCCACGTCCAGGCCGCCGCGCAGCACCTCCTTCGCCAGGTCCATCGGAAGCCTCTCGCGGGGCCAGCCGAGCAGGTTGACCGCCACCAGCGGCTCCCCGCCCACCGCGTAGACGTCCGACAGGGCGTTGGCCGCCGCGATCCGCCCCCAGTCGTACGGGTCGTCCACCACGGGCGTGAAGAAGTCGGCCGTGGCCACGATCGCCCGGTCTCCGTCGATGCGGACCACGGCGGCGTCGTCCCCGTCGTCCAGTCCGATGATCAGCTCCCCGGCGGGGGAGGGGAGGGCCCGGTCGTCCGGGGCGTCGAGGAGGCCCGCGACGACGGCCTCCAGCTCGCCCGGCGGGATCTTGCAGGCGCAGCCGCCCCCGTGGGCGTACTGCGTCAGCCGTACTGTCTCCCGTCCCGGTCCCGGTGAGGACGGGGACGCCGGGGCGCCCCGCTCGGTCGTCGCCTCCATGCCACTCTCCCTCGGCAGGCCTCCGACGGTCCGCGGGGAAGCGCGGCGCGCCGCCCCCACCTGCCGCTTCAGCCTTACCCGCCTGCTGTTAGGTTCTCCCCTGGAGGCGTGTGGGCGCCTGGTGGCCCCCGCGGTCTTCAAAACCGACGAGGCCGAGGTCCTCGGCCTGGCGGGTTCGATTCCCGTCCGCCTCCGCCACCTGATGAAACGTGCGAAACCCGAACGGGTGCCTTCACCGGTTCGACCGTAATGATCTTTCTGAGGGCCTGATGGGAGCGGAATCTGAGGCCCTGATGGAGCAGAAAGGGAACATCGCGTCATGATCTTGTCTGACGCGGTTGCGGGCGCCGAGGCGGTAGAAGCCGGCGTGCCGGGCGGGGGCGGTGGCGGGGTGGTGGATGGCGATGTCGGGCGCGTACCAGCCGCTGCGCCCGAGGCCCCACAACCGTCAGGCCGGATCGCCCCCCTCGTGTTTTCCGGCCCTTGTGCGAGTCGGATGGCAGTTGACCTGGGATGGCGCGTCGCACGCATGTGTGTGACATAGCGAGATGAATTGCCCTGTGCCGCTAGCATCTTCATCACCCGTTCAACTGCCCGTCGGCTGCTGGAGTTGCTGCTGTGACATTGCCGCGCATCGGAGTCGTCATCGTGACCATGGGCACTCGCCCTCGAGAACTGGACGCTCTTCTTGCTTCGGTGGCCAAGCAGGATGTGGCTCCTGAGCGAGTGGTGCTGATCGGCAATGCGACCCCGCTGACCGAGGTGTCGGCGGACGTGACCAAGATCCCGCTGAAGGAGAACCTCGGCTGCCCAGGAGGCCGCAACGTCGGTCTGGAGCTTCTGTGCGAGTCCGGTGAGGTCGACGTCATCGTCGAGTTGGACGACGACGGATTGCTCGTCGCCGATGACGTGTTCCGCATGATCCGGCAGCTCTATGCCTCGGATCCCGTCCTGGGGATCGTCTCCTTCCGGATCGCGGATGAGCGGGGCGAGACTCAACGCCGGCATGTCCCGCGGTTGCGTGCCGGCGACCCGATGCGCGGCGGCCCTGTGACCGCCTTCCTCGGTGGTGCGCATGCCCTGTCGGTGCCGATGCTCAACGAGATCGGTGGCTGGCCCGGGCAGTTCTTCTTCGGGCACGAAGAGACGGACCTGGCTTGGCGAGCGCTCGATGCGGGATGGAAGATCCTTTATGAGCCCGGCCTGGTTCTCCAGCACCCCAAGACGTCACCGGCCCGGCATGCGATGTATTACCGGTTGACCGCCCGGAATCGTGTCTGGCTCGCGAGGCGGCGTCTGCCTCGCCCCTTGGTCCCGGTCTATCTGGCCACATGGATCTTGATCACTCTCCTGCGCACCCACTCCGCCTCCGGGCTGAAGACGTGGACTGCAGGATTTCTGGAGGGGCTGCGCGCCGACTGCGGCGAGCGCAAGCCCATGAAATGGGCCACGGTGTGGCGCATGACCCGGCTGGGGCGCCCGCCCCTGATCTGAGGATCATTTCTGCAACGACCGCAGGGAGGGCGGCCGGTTCCAGCCGGTTCAGGCCACGGACGGCGGCCGGCACACGCGTGGAGTCGGTCCGCGCCGACGAGGTGTTCGTGGGGCGCCAGGCAGGAATGCCCGGATGTCAGGGCTGTGTGCGCTGGATCAGGAGCCGGTGCGACTCCTGCACCCCATCGGGGAGGTTGTGCGGCGAGAACCATGTCGCCTCCAGAATCTCGGTGGAGTCGATCGCGAGTGTGCCGCCGGTGAGGTGCGCCTCATAGGCCACCTCGACCCGCAGCCGGTATCCGCTCGTGACCTGCACGAGCCGGCCGGGCTTGACCTGCAGCCCGGTTTCCTCGCGCACCTCGCGGACAATCGTGTCCTCGAACGTCTCACCTTTGTCGGCGTAGCCGGTCGGGCATCCCCACTGCCGGTCCGGCGGCCACATGCGGTGACGCAGGAGGAGCACGCGCCCCTCGCCGTCGCGCACAATGCCGGTCACGCCGACCATGAACTTGGCATGCCACAGCCACAGCACGCGCCACTGCAGGGGGCCGCGGATGAGGTGCCACAGGCGGGCGATGATGGTTTTCACGCTGGTCCTTTCGGGGTTTCATCTACGTCACCGCCTCCGCTTACAACAGGCGGCGCGGACCGTCATGGCGTGTTGCACACTGCCATGCCCGCGCCTGGTGGTGGGGCCGATGGGAGATTTCCGCCCGGCCGTGTCCTGCCTGACTGCTCTCACGGTGGCAGGGCCACGTCCAGTGGCGTGGTGGACGAGTATCCGACGCCGGGACCGGGCCGAGGGTGAGGCCGGCCCCGGGGGTGGCGTCGGGCATTCGCCGTCAACCGGCGCGGCGCCGTACCGGAGTGGAAGGTCAAAAGCGTGGCGCGCCGCCCCCACCTGCTGCTTCAGCCTTACCCGCCTGCTGTTAGGTTCTCCCCTGGAGGCGTGTGGGCGCCTGGTGGCCCCCGCGGTCTTCAAAACCGACGAGGCCGAGGTCCTCGGTCTGGCGGGTTCGATTCCCGTCCGCCTCCGCCACCCGAGGAGACGTGCAAACCTCGAAACCGCCGGCATCGGCCAGGGTATTGATCCGGATCAGGTAGCTACCGGGCATGCTCGTCATGCGTGGAGGCGACGATGGAGTGCCGCGTTCGGATATGACAACCACAACGTCGGCCTCGGCAGGGTTCTATGAGCGAGTCGCCTCGTAGTCGGGGAGTGCGGCCGGGGTGGTCCGGGTTGCCGGGCGCATGGTCAGGATCAGTAGGGCCAGCCCGGCGAAGATGACGGCGGCGACGACGCCGGTGACGTGCAGACCGGCGGTGAACGCCTCCCGCGCGGTGTGCAGCAGTTCCGCCCCCTGACCGGCGGGAAGGTGCCGGCTGGCGGCGACCGCGCCGGCCAGCGAGTCGGACGTGCCGTCCATCCGGCCGCGGTAGATCACCGCGGACACCACGCCGAGCAGCGCGAAGCCGAGCGAACCGCCGAGGTAGTTACCGGTCTCCGACATCGACGCCGCCGAGCCGGCGCGCTCCGGCGGTACGGACCCGACGACCAGCCCGGTGCCCAGCGCGAACAGCGGGCCGGTGCCCAGTGCCAGTACGGCGATGCCGACCATCACCAGCGGCAGGGCGCGCGCACCGTCGACGCCGACCAGCAGCAGGCTGCCCAGCGCCGACCCCACCAGCCCGCCGGCGATCGCGGTCGTCTGCTTCATCCGCCGGGCCAGCGCCGGCGCGGCCATGGTGCCGACCGCCACGCCCAGGCCCATGGGGGCGAACAGCACCGCCGACGCGACCGGCGAGAAGCCCAGCACGCTCTGCAGGTACTGGGTCACCAGCAGGCCCGTACCGGCCATGGCGATGCCGGCGAAGGCCAGCGCGACGAGCACGGCCGTGAACGGGCGATTGCGGAGCAGCCGCAGGTCCAGCAGCGGTGTCTCCAGCCGCAGTTGCCGGCGTACGAACAGAAATCCGATGGCCGCGCCGCCGACGAGGGCCACCGCCGGCACGACCGGCATGCTCTCGACGGTCAGCTGCTTGATGCCGTAGACCATCAAAAGCACCGCCACGAGCGACAGCCCGACGCCGGCCAGGTCCAGCCGGCCGGCCTGGTCGCTGCGGAACTCCGGCAGCAGGACCGGCCCGGCGAGCAGCAGCAACGCCATCGCCGGCACGGCGACCAGGAACACCGATCCCCACCAGAAGTGCTGGAGCAGGGATCCGGCGAGTACCGGTCCGAGCGCGCCGCCGGTGAACTGGCAGGTCGCCCAGATCGCGATGGCCTGCCCGCGCTGCCGTTCGTCGCGGAACATGTTGGTGATCAAGGCAAGTGTGGACGGCACCAGGGTCGCGCCGGCGACGCCGAGCAACGCACGCGCGACGATCAGCATCAGCGGGCTGACCGCGAAGGCGGCCACGACCGACAGCACCGCGAACGCCGCTCCGCCGATCATCAGCAGCCGCCGGCGGCCGATCCGGTCGCCGAGCGTACCCGTCGTGATGACCAGGCCTGCCACCATGAATCCGTAGCTGTCACTGATCCACAGCTGCTGGACGTTGGTGGCCCCCAGGTCGGCGCTCAGCTGTGGGAGCGCGAGGAGCAACGCCGTCGTGTCCATCGCGACCAGCAATGTCGGCAGCACGAGGACGACTAGTCCCAGCCATGCCCGGTTGACTCGCATATCCGAAACTTCCTGTTCTCTCGACGTTCCGCCGGTTAGTCGGAGCGGTCGAGAGCTTCTTGACATCGGTACGAAAGGGAATTTCTCGCGTCAACCGGCGCGGCGCCGTACCGGATGAAGGGTCAAAAGCGCAGCAAGGGGTGCGTGGGGTGGCCGGGGGCCGTTCCTTCCGTGCGGGCCGGTGGCTCGTGGTCCGGGGGGTGCTCAGGAGGAGCCGGCCGTTGGGCGGGTGGGAAGGCCTGGTGAGGGGGCGATCGTAGCCCGTGGCTCCGCTCTCGGGACGGCGCTGGAGCGCATTATCCAAGGTCACGCTGGTCGGGGAGGTTTCGCCATTCTTCGGCGGAGATGAGCTGAGGATGAGCCGGTCTTCCGCCCGGGACATGAATTTCTGCCGGACGTATGTCGTGGGCCCCGGCTCCCTTCGCAGACGCTGTTGGCGAATTAGGCCCTGTGGTAAGAATCGCGTCACACGGCCCGGACGAGCGGCTTCGCCCAAATCAACGGTGCAGGTCACGAATCAAGATCAACGTGGTTCGGGCCCCCGTGACACGAGCCTTACGGGCACCCCGTCCTGGACGCTCGATACCCCCACCGCGGGAACCGTCCCAGCCCGCGGTCACGGTACACATTCTTGTTTTCGCAGTTAGACCGCGTCTCGTGTGTCCCACCGTGTCCCACGGACGGTGCGCGCGACCTCGCTGCGGTGGTCAGATGAGCCCTGTCAGCACGTACCGAGCACCACATGCTGACGAAGGGCAAACAGGACCAGAGAGTTCCCTGGCCAACCCGATAAGAAAGGTAGTGACAGGACATGAACCGGCACGCCAGCGAGAGCCTACTCGGCGCCAAGGACATTGAGCAGCAGCCCAAGGGGCGCGCAACGAGGTTCACGTTCAACGGCGCACTTTGGTCACTTCAAGTGTTGTTCGGCTTTTTCTTCGCCGGCAGTGGGTTCGGCAAGGTGCTGTTGTACGACGGAGCCCTGTATGCGGCAGCGCCCCGGGCCGTGGCTTGGTACGCCGCGGTGCCGCAGTCCCTGATCGTCTTTATCGGGGTCTGTGAGGTGCTTGGCGGCGTCGGCCTGATCCTGCCGGCGATGACGGGAGTCAAGCCGAAGCTGACGCCGCTCGCCGCCGTTGGCCTGACACTGACGATGATCCTCGCGGCTGGTTTTCATATCATGCGCAGCGAATACGGATTGGTGCCTGCGAATCTCTTGCTGGGAGGCGTCGCGGCGTTCATCGCGGTCGGGCGATGGAAGCTGAGGCCCATCGCACCCGCGATCATCACCACCCCGCGCGCACTCAAGTCGTTCGCGGTCCTCGGCGCACTGGCCCTGCTGGTATTCGCTCCGACGTGGTACACGATGACCAACGTCCAATTCTGATCACTCCGGCTCGCACGCCGACTGCCTCGACCAAGCAGCGAGGGCTTCTTTTGTCCAAAAGTGGACAAATATGGATAAATCATTGCTGGTCCCATCGTGCCGTATGAAGATGATCTCGACCTGGAGCGCCCACTCCAGTCGCGGATCCACAGCAGAAGGGGACCGCATGAGATTCCACAAGACCCTGACCATCGCGGCGACTCTCGCCCTATCGTCCGCCCTCACTCTCACCGTAACCACCACCCCAGCCCACGCCGCAACCTGCACCAAGGGGTGGTCTGCCGATCTGCACACCGCGTGGATCGACTGCGACAACGGCTTCACAACGGGCAGGTTCCGGCTCAAGGCGCTGTTCTGCAGCGGTACTGGATGCTCGTGGCGATACGGGCCCGACAAGTACTACCAAGGGGGAGGCGCGTCCTCGCACACGGACGCCATCTGGGTGGACGTGAACAACATCACCTACGAGGACCGGGGGCCGGGTTCGCTCGTACCCACCTCCTGACAGGCTGCGTCCCGCCCTGCTCCCCCTGGAGAGGGCGGGACGTCCTCGTGTCTCTGGCCGGCCCTCGCAGGATCGCAGCGCCGGGGGACTTTCAGATGATCGTCGAATGGATCGCCCCCGTTGCGGAGACGGGGAGCCGGGCCGGCTCCCCGGGGCGGAGGTCGCCTTCAAGGCCGTGGGCGACGGAGCCGGAGCGCCGTCGGCTCGGCGATGCCCGCGGATCCCGCGCCCTGGTCCGAAACCGGGCTGAACAGGACGAAGAGGAGCACGAAGCCGTCCAGGCCGGGCTTGTCCGCGTGGTCAAGCTCGACCACAACGTGCGGGACCGGTGCTCACCTGGCGGGTTCGCGGTCCGCTGCGCTGCCCGATCTGGGACAATGATCACATTGTGAGCTCCCCTCTTTTGCGTCCCACCATCTCCGCGGATGTAACCCTGTGCGCTGACGGAAACGCACGGGTCATCCCGTTCGTCCTGCCTCTGAACGTGCCCGAGGAGTCGATGAGCATGACCGTCCGCGACTGGCTCCGCCTCGATGAGAAGGCCATGATGGTCGGGATGCTCGACCAGGCGGCGATCATCGCCCGGATCAGGGCGCTCCGGCTTGCTCGCGGGTTGACGATTCAGTACCTCGCCGATCAGACGGGAATCCACCGTTCGATCATCGGCAAGCTGGAGCGTGGCAAGCGGAAGACGTTCAACCTCGACGAGGCCAGGGCGCTGTGCGAGGCTCTCAAAGTCGATCTGCGAGTGGTGATCAGCGACGAGCCTATGTCGATCATCGCGAAGAGCTAGCGCCGCATTCCCGGATGAGGGCGGGCATCCCTGCTGACCTGGGGTGATGGTGGCCCCAGGGGGGTGGCGCCTCCTGGAGGCGCCGTCGGCGGTCCTCGGCCCGGCGGGTTCGATTCCCGTCCGCCTCCGTTCTATTTTCGAACCATGGACTCACGCAGGCGCGTGCCGCGTACCGACCTCGTCCTCGCCGATCCCCGGCTGGTCGCGACGGCGGGCAGGCTGGGGCGGGCGGTCGTCAAGGAGGCGGTGGCACAGGCCCAGCGGCGGGTACGGCAGGGCGAGATCGCCCCCGAGGAGGTCGTGGACGCGGCCGTGGCGGCGCTTCCGCCGTATGCCACGCGCATGCGGCCGGTGATCAACATGACCGGCGTGCTGCTCCACACCAATCTCGGCCGGGCGCCCCTGTCTCCGGCCGCCGTCGCGGCGGCGATGGCCGCCGCCGGCTCCTCCGACGTGGAGTTCGACCTGGCCACGGGGGCTCGGGCCCGTCGCGGGCGGGCCACGCTGGACGCGCTCGCGCGGGCCGTACCGGCCGCCGAGGACGTGCACGTGGTCAACAACAACGCCGCCGCGCTCGTGCTGGTGGCCACCGTCCTGGCCGCCGGGCGGGAGATCGTGATCAGCCGCGGCGAGCTGGTGGAGATCGGGGACGGATTCCGCATCCCCGACCTGCTCGTCTCCACCGGCGCACGATTGTGCGAGGTGGGCACCACCAACCGCACCTCCTACGCGGACTACGCGGCGGCCGTGGGGCCGCAGACCGGGTTCGTGCTCAAGGTGCACCCGTCCAACTTCCGGATCGAGGGCTTCACCGGCTCGGTCGGGGTGGCGGCGCTCTCGGACCTGGGCGTGCCCGTCGTGGCCGACATCGGCTCCGGCCTGCTCGCGAGGGAGCCGCTGCTGCCCGAGGAGCCCGACGCGGCGGGTGTGCTCAGGGCCGGCGCCGACCTGGTCACCGCCAGTGGCGACAAGCTGCTCGGCGGGCCGCAGGCGGGCCTGCTGCTCGGCCGCCGTGATCTGGTCGACCGGTGCAGGCGGCACCCGCTCGCCCGCGCCCTGCGGGTGGACAAGCTGACGCTGGCCGCGCTGGAGGCCACCCTGCGCGGGCCGGCCACGCCCGTCCACGAGGCGTTGCACGCCGATCCCGCGGCGCTGGGCGAGCGCGCCGGCGCGCTTGCCGGCAGGCTGGCCGAGGCCGGGATCGACGCGAGGGCCCTGCCGAGCGAGGCGACCGTGGGCGGCGGGGGAGCGCCCGGCGTCACGCTGCGGAGTGCCGCGGTGAGCCTGCCCGAGCGCTTCGCCGTGCCGCTGCGGACCGGCGAGCCCCCGGTCGTCGGCCGGGTGGAGGGCGGCCGGCTCCTGCTCGACCTGCGGACCCTCCCCCCGGGCCGGGACGACGACGTGGTCCGGGCGGTCCTGGGGGCGGACGGCTGATGCACGTCGTCGCCACGGCGGGCCACGTCGACCACGGCAAGTCCACGCTGGTGCGGGCGCTCACCGGGATGGAGCCCGACCGGCTGGCGGAGGAGCGGCGGCGGGGGCTGACGATCGAACTCGGCTACGCCTGGACGACGCTGCCCTCGGGGGAGCGGCTGGCGTTCGTCGACGTCCCCGGCCACGAGCGGTTCCTCGGCACGATGCTGGCCGGGGTGGGGCCGGCGCCGGCCGTCATGTTCGTGGTGGCGGCCGACGAGGGCTGGATGCCGCAGTCCGAGGAGCACCTGGTCGCGCTGGAGGCCCTCGGGGTACGGCACGCCCTGCTCGCGGTGACCCGCGCCGACCTGGCCGACCCCGAGCCGGCGATCGGGCGGGCGCGGGCCCGCATGGCCGCGAGCGGCCTGGGCGAGGTCGAGGCGCGGGCGGTGAGCGGGCGCACCGGGCAGGGGCTCGGCGAGCTGCGGGAGGCCCTGGACCGGCTGGTGGCCGCGCTGCCCGTGCCCGGCCCGCAGGCGCCGGTGCGGCTCTGGATCGACCGGGTGTTCAGCGTGCGCGGCAGCGGCACGGTCGTCACCGGGACCCTGCCCGAGGGCACGATCGCGGTCGGGGACGAGCTGATGCTCCCCGGCGGGCCGGTGCGGGTCCGCGGGCTGGAGTGCATGAACGAGCCGCTGACCTCGGCGACCGGCGTGGCGCGCGTGGCGGTCAACCTGCGCGGGCACGGCGTTCCGGAACGGGGTCAGGCGCTGGTCACGCCGGGGGGATGGACGGAGGCCGACCTGGTCGACGTGCGGCTCTCCCCGGTCGGGGCCGGCCGGGCCGGGGGCGACCTGCCCCCGCGGCTGACCGCGCACATCGGGTCGGCGGCGGTGGTGTGCGAGGTGCGGCCGCTCGGCGGGCCGATCGTACGGCTCCGCCTGGCCAGGGCGCTCCCGCTGCACCTGGGCGACGTGCTGCTGCTGCGCGACCCCGGCCGGGACCGTTCGGAGGTGCGGGTCCTCGCCGGGGCGAGCGTGCTCGACGTCCGCCCGCCCGCGCTGCGCCGCCGGGGCGCGGCGCGGGAGCGCGCGGCCCGGCTCGCCGCGGCCCGGCCGGACGCGGCCTCCCTGCTGCGCGACCACCCGCTGCTGCGCGCGGGCGACCTGCTGGCCATGGGGTGCGCCCCCGCAGGGCGGCCGGTGTGCGGTGACTGGCACGCCGACCCGGCGTACTGGGCGGCGCTGGGGGAGCGGCTCGCCGAGGCAGTGCGCCGGCACGCCGCGGAGCATCCGCTGGAGCCGGGCATGCCGGTCGAGGCGGCCCGCCACGGGCTCGGCCTGCCCGACCGGCGGCTGGTCGCGGCGCTCGTGCGGCCACCGCTCGCCGTCGCCGACGGGCGGATCGTGAGCGGTCCCCGGGGCCTGCCCGCGCCGGTGGCCCCGGCGGTCGGGCGGCTCCGCGCGGAGCTGTCCGCGCATCCCTTCCGGGCGCCGGAGGCCGGGCGGCTGGCCGAGCTCGGGCTGGGGCCCAGGGAGCTGGCGGCGGCCGTACGGGCCGGTGCCCTCCTCCGGGTGGCCGACGGGATCGTGCTGCCGCCGGGCGCGGAGGCACGGGCGGCGGAGCTGCTCGCCCGGCTGCCGCAGCCGTTCACGGTCAGCCAGGCCAGGCAGGCGCTGGACACCAGCCGCAGGGTCGCGGTGCCGCTGCTGGAGCTCCTGGATCGCAGCGGGCTCACCGAGCGGGTGGACGAGCTCCACCGCCGATGCCGGCCGCCGGCCCCCGGCGGGGCCTGAACGCCGCCGGAGCGGGCCGCAGGCCCGGCGGGGCCTGAACGCCGCCGCCGGGGCGGGCCGTACGCCCCCGGGATCCCGAGGGCCGGCGGGCCCGCCCCGGCGGCCGTTCCGGGCGCCGGCCGGACCGGACATGTGGACCGTCCGGTTACCACATTATCCGGAGGGTATGTACTTCTAGCTGGGGAAAGAACCATCGCTGCCGGGGGTTGCGATGGTCGGCTGCCTGCCGGGGAGACCACTCGGGGAAGTCGTCGGGCCGATATTCGCTCGCCATCTTCGGTCCCGGCCCGGTCGTCGTTGATCTCTTCGTGGGAGACGGCTGGTCCATCGGCGCTCCCGTCGAGGGAGGAAAACGTCATGACGGATAACAAGGGCGTCACCTACCAGGGGCCGGGCAAGGTGGAGGTGCAGACCATCGACTACCCCGAGTTCGAGCTCAAGGACGGCCCGGGGGTCAACCCGGCCAACGTGGGACGCAAGGTCCGGCACGGTGCGATCGTCAAGACCGTCGCGACGAACATCTGCGGCAGCGACCAGCACATGGTCCGGGGCCGCACCACCGCGCCGCCGGGGCTCATCCTCGGCCACGAGATCACCGGGGAGGTCGTCGAGACCGGCCCCGACGTGGAGTTCATCAAGAACGGCGATCTCGTGTCCGTCCCCTTCAACATCGCCTGCGGCCGCTGCCGCAACTGCAAGGAGGGCAAGACCGGGGTCTGCGAGAACGTCAACCCCGACCGGCCCGGTTCGGCCTACGGCTACGTCGACATGGGAGGCTGGCCCGGCGGGCAGGCCAACTACGTGCTCGTCCCCTACGCCGACTGGAACCTGCTGAAGTTCCCGGACAAGGACCGGGCGATGGAGAAGATCCTCGACCTGGCGATGCTCTCGGACATCTTCCCGACCGGCTTCCACGGCTGCGTCACCGCCGGGGTGAAGCCGGGATCGACCGTCTACATCGCGGGCGCCGGCCCCGTAGGGCTCGCCGCCGGCGTCTCGGCGTTCCTGCTCGGCGCCGCCGTGGTCATCATCGGCGACCTGAACAAGGACCGTCTCGCCCAGGCCCGCAGCTTCGGCTGCGAGACCGTCGACGTGTCCCAGGGGGAGCCGAAGGACCAGATCGAGCAGATCCTCGGCGAGCCCGAGGTGGACTGCGGCGTCGACGCCGTCGGATTCGAGGCCCGCGGCCACGGCTCCGAGGCGGGCACCGAACACCCCGCCACCGTGCTCAACTCGCTCATGGAGATCACCCGCGCGGGCGGCGCGCTCGGCATCCCCGGGCTGTACGTCACCGGCGACCCGGGAGCCGCGGACGAGGCGGCCAAGCAGGGATCGCTGTCCATCCGGCTCGGCCTCGGCTGGGCCAAGTCGCTCGCCTTCACCACCGGCCAGTGCCCCGTCATGAGGTACAACCGCCAGCTGATGATGGCGATCCTGAACGACCGGGTGCAGATCGCCAAGGCGGTCAACGCCACCCCGATCTCGCTCGACCAGGCACCCCGGGGCTACGAGGACTTCGACAAGGGCGCCGCGCGCAAGTACGTGCTGGACCCGAACGGCATGCTGGGCACGGCCGCCTCGTAGCCGGCATCCCTCCGGCGAGCCGGCATCCCTCCCAAGGGGGCGCGTCCCGCGCCCCCTTCGCGGGGGCGCGGGACGGCGCCGGGAGCCTTCACCGGGGGGCGCGGTGCCGGAGCCGGCTCGCCGCGGCCCTACCTCACCAGCTTGTCGAGGCGGATCGGCAGGTCGCGGATCCGGACGCCGGTGGCGTGGTGGACCGCGTTGGCGATCGCCGCGGCGGTGCCGACGATGCCGATCTCGCCGATGCCCTTGGAACCCATCGGGTTGAGGTGCGGGTCGTCCTCCTCCACCCAGAGCGCCTCGATGTCGCGCACGTCCGCGCAGGCAGCGATGTGATACTGGGCGAAGTCGTGGTTGAGGTAGTCGCCGAACTCGCGGTCCATGACGCTCTCCTCCAGCAGGGCCATGGACAACCCCATCGTCATGCCGCCGATGAACTGCGAGCGAGCCGTCTTCGGGTTGACGATCCGGCCCGCGGCGAACACCCCGAGCAGCCGGAGCACCCGCGTCTCCCCGGTGTCGGCGTCCACTCCCACCTCGGCGAACTGGGCGCCGAAGGCGTGCCGCGCGAACCGCTGCTGCCCTCTGATCTCCTCGGTGGTGTCGGCACTCGCCTCGACGCCGTCGGCGGGCAGGTCCCCGTCCCGGCGGTCGAGCTCTTTCAGCAGCGCCTCGCAGGCCCGTACCACGGCCGTGCCCCACGAGGCGGTCCCCATCGATCCGCCGGCCAGCGCGGCGGTGGGCAGCGCGCTGTCGCCGATCTCCACCCGGACCCGGTCCACCGGCGCGCGCAGCGCGTCGGCGGCGATCTGGGTGAGCACCGTCCGGGCGCCGGTCCCGATGTCGGCGGCGGCGATCCGTACGGTGAACCGGCCGTCCGGCTCGGCGCGGGCGCTCGCCTGGGACGACCCCCGGTAGGCCGGATAGGTGGACGCCGCCACGCCGGTCCCGACCAGCTGCCTTCCGCGGCGCCGGACCCCCGGCGCGGGATCGCGCCCGGCCCACCCGAAGCGCCGCGCCCCCTCGCGCAGGCAGGCCACCAGGTTGCGGGAGCTGAACGGCAGGCCGGTCTCCGGATCGGTGTCCGGCTCGTTGCGGATCCGCAGCTCCACCGGGTCGAGCCCGCAGGCGATCGCAAGCTCGTCCATCGCCGACTCCAGCGCGAACATGCCCGGCGTCTCGCCGGGCGCCCGCATCCAGCTCGGGGTGGGGACGTCGAGCCGGACCAGCCGATGGGTGGTGCGCCGGGCGGGCGCGGCGTACATCATCCGCGTGGGCACTGCGGTCTGCTCGGCGAACTCCTTGATCGTGGAGCTCTGCTCGAACGCCTCGTGCACGATCGCGGTCAGCCGCCCGCCGGCGTCGGCGCCGAGCCGTACCCGCTGGATCGTCGGGGTGCGGTAACCGGTCACCGCGAACATCTGCTGCCGGGTCACCGCGAGCTTGACCGGGCGCCCGACCTGTTTGGCGGCGAGCGCCGCGAGCACCAGGTGCGGGTGCGGGGTGCCCTTGGACCCGAAGCCGCCGCCCACGTGCGGGGAGATCACCCGGACGTTCGCCGGCGGCATGCCGAACAGCGCCGCGACGGTGTCGCGGACCGCCGACGCCCCCTGGGTGGAGTCGTGGAGCGTCAGCCCGTCGCCATCCCACGCGGCGATCGTCGCGTGCGGCTCCATCGGGTTCTGGTGCTCGGCCGGCGTGCTGTAGACGGCGTCCACCACGATCGGGGCCGCGGCGAGGGCGGCGTCCGGATCCCCCTGCTCGACGTCGGCGGGGAAGTTCGGGTTGACGACCTCGGGCCGGTACAACCCCGGGTGGTCGGCGCGCAGCTCGACGTCGTGCCGCTCGGCGGCGTACTCCACCCGCACCAGCCCGGCCGCCTCCCTGGCGTCATGGAGCGTCTCGGCCACCACGGCACCGATGTACTGGCCCCGGTAGGCCACCCGGGGGGACTGGAGCACGGCCAGCTCGCCGCCGTCGCCGGAGGCCAGCCTGGGGGCGTTGCCGTACCAGATCGCGGCGATCACGCCGGGGCGTTTGAGCACGGCGTCGACGTCGACGGAGCGGATCTCGCCCCGGGCGACGGAGGCCTGCACCGGCACCGCGTAGGCCAGGTCCCGCGGAGAGTACTCGAAGGCGTACCGGGCGCGGCCGGTGACCTTGTCGAGGCCCTCGACCCGGTCGAGTCCCGAGCCGACGGACGACGGGGTCGTGGTGGTCATGGCGTCTCCGTGAGCTCGGTGAGGGTACGGACCAGCACGTTCCGGGTGAGCGGCACCTTGAACCCGTTCTCCGGCAGCGGGCGAGCCCGGGCCAGCTCGGCGTCCGCCGCCCGGGCGAACTCGGCCGCGGTGGCGGGGGACCCGCGCAGCGCCTCCTCGGCGAGCTCCGCCCGCCAGGGCACGTGCGCGAGCCCGCCGAAGGCGATCCGGCAGTCCCGGACCACGCCGTCGGCCACGTCCAGCGCCGCCGCCACCGACACCACGGCGAACGCGAACGAGGCCCGGTCCCTGACCTTGCGGTATCGCGACCGGGCCGCGAACGGCAGCGCGGGCAGCTCCACCGCGGTGATCAGGTCGCCCGGGTCCAGCACGGTGTCACGGTCCGGTTCGTCTCCGGGCAGCCGGTGCAGCCCGGGGATCGCCACCCGGCGCGCCCCGCGCAGCCCCTCCACGTGCACGCTCGTGCCGAGCGCCGCCAGCGCCACCGCCATGTCCGAGGGATGGGTGGCCACGCAGGCGGCGGAGTGACCGATGATCGCCAGGTTGCGGTGGTCGCCCTCGACGGCCGGGCAGCCCGAGCCGGGCTGCCGCTTGTTGCACGGCTTGGAGACGTTCTGGAAGTAGGAGCAGCGGGTGCGCTGCAGGAGGTTGCCGCCGACCGTGGCCATGTTGCGGATCTGGCCCGAGGCCCCGGACAGCACCGCCTGGGCGAGCATCGGGTACCGCCGCCGCACGGCCGGGTGCGCGGCCAGGTCGCTGTTGCGGACGCCCGCGCCGATCAGCAGGCCGCCGCCGGCGGTCTCCTCGACCGTGTCGGACGCGACCCGGGTGACGTCCACCAGGGCCTCGGGCGCGACGACGCCCAACCGCATCAGGTCCACCAGGTTCGTGCCGCCGCCCAGGTACATGGCGTTGGGCTGCTCGTTCAGCGCGGCCACCGCCTCCCGCGCGCCGGTGGCCCGCCGGTAGGCGAAGGGTCTCACCGCGCCACCTCCCCGATCGCCGCGACGATGTTGACGTAGGCGCCGCAGCGGCAGAGGTTGCCGCTCATCCGCTCGCGGATCTCGTCGTCGTCGAGACGCGGCGCGGCGCTCACGTCCCGGGTGACCACGCTCGGCCATCCGGCCGCGGCCTCGGCCAGCATCCCGGCCGCCGAGCAGAGCTGCCCCGGAGTGCAGTATCCGCACTGGAAGGCGTCGTGCTCGACGAACGCCGTCTGCAGCGGATGCGGGGTGTCGCCGTCGGCCAGTCCCTCCACCGTGGTGATCTCCCGGTCGTCGAGGGTCACCGTCAGCGTCAGGCAGGACTTCACCCGGCGCCCGTCCACCAGCACCGTGCAGGCGCCGCACTGCCCGTGGTCGCAGCCCTTCTTCGCCCCGGTCAGATCGAGTCGTTCGCGCAGGGTGTCGAGAAGTGTCTCCCGTGTGTCCACCGTGATCGGATGCTCGTCGCGGTTGACCGACAGCCGGATGTCCACGGTGACCGGAGTCGAGGCATCCCATCGTGTCGTATCGGCTTCGCCATTCATGGCGCTTCCCTACCCGCTTGTCTGTCTGGCGTTTCCCCGGGTTCGCCTACGGACGCTTGACCTGCTGCGAACTCCCAGGCCGATCCAGTTTCGGCCATTCTTAAACGGGCATAAATGAATGCTCTAATTGGGGAGGCGGTAGCCATGGCGGATCGCCTGTTTCAGGATCGCCGGGACGCCGGCCGTGTTCTGGCCGGTCTCCTCGGGCACTACCGGGGCCGGCCCGGCGTCGTCGTCCTGGGGCTGCCCCGGGGAGGCGTGCCGGTGGCCTACGAGATCGCCGGCGCTCTCGCCGCCCCGCTCGACGTCTTCCTCGTCCACAAACTCGGCGTCCCGCACCACGAGGAGCTGGCGATGGGGGCGATCGCCGGCGGCGGCGTGATGGTGCTCAACGACGACGTCGTCTGGAGCCGCGGCCTGTCGCAGGAGACCATCCGGAAGGCGGCCGAGCGGGAGCGGCGCGCGCTGCTCCGGCGGGAGCGGCTCTACCGGGACGCGAGGCCCATGGCCGAGCTCACCGGCAGGGTCGTCATCGTGGTCGACGACGGCCTGGCGACCGGCGCGAGCATGCGTGCGGCCATCGAGGCCCTCGGCCGGCTGCGGCCGGCGATGATCGTCGTCGCCGTCCCCGCCGCACCCGCGTCCACCTGCCGGGAGCTGGCGGCGCTGGTCGACGAGGTGGTCTGCGCCAGCACGCCGACGCCGTTCTTCGCCGTCGGGCAGTCCTACGTGGACTTCACCCAGACCGGCGACGCGGAGGTGCGCGACCTTCTCCGCGCCGCCTCCAGGACCGGCCCGCCCGGTACGGGCTCCCCGGCCGCCGGCGGCCCGCCCGGCGAGCGGCTCCCCGGCGATCGTCCGCAGGAGGAGAGATCCCGGGCTCCGTCCGTCCACCGTCAGCGCGATGCCGGCGGAAAGGAGATGAGCGGCATGGCCGAAACGGGCTTCGCGACCTTCGACTCCACCGTGAACAAGACGAACCATGTCCTCAGGGCGATAGAGGAGGCCTACGGGTGGCCGAAGGGACTCAGGCACCGGTCCTACACCGCGCTCAGGGTGGTCCTGCACACCCTCCGCGACCGCCTCACCGTCGACGAGGTCGCCCACCTGGGCTCGCAGCTCCCGATGCTGACCCGCGGCATCTACTACGGGTCCTGGGACCCTCGCCGCGCCCCGGTCAGGATGAACGCCGGAGAGTTCATGGCCCGCGTGCGGAGCACGCTCCCGGCCAAGATCCTGGAGGAGATCGACGGTGACGTCGAGCGGCTGGTCCACACGGTCGTCCACGCCCTGAGGGAGCAGGTCGACGAGGGGGCGTGGGAGGACATCAAGTCCATCGTGCCCAAGGACCTGGCCGCCGTCCTGGCCTAGGGCGCACTCGGCCGGCAGGCCGGCGACACGCCGCGGCTGACGCCTGGTCGGTGAGCAGTCCTCCGGATGCGGTGGAGGGCGAGGCCGTACGCAGGGGCGGGGGAGTGGAACCGGAGGGCGCCGCGGCCGCGTTCAGGGCATGGGCGGCGGCCGGGAGCCGGGCGGGTCCTCAGCCGAGGAGAGGTATGCGTCGGCCGGCTGTTCCCCCGCCGGTTCGAGCAGGGTCTGGCTCAGGGTCCTGGCCAGCCAGTCCTGGCAGTCGCGCACGCTCCAGCCGCAGACCTCGGTGAGCCGCTCGAACACCTCGATCGATGTCAGGGCGTAGATGTGGTCGGCGGCCCGCTCGGCAGTCAGATCGGCACGCAGCGCACCTGCGGCCGCCAGATGTTCCGCGGGTCCGCGGCTCCCCGCCAGCCGCTGCCGTTCGGTGTCCGCCAGGACACCGGCCAGGCCGGCGTCCGCGGCCGCGGCGGCGCGCAGCACGCGATGCACCGGGCCGACACGTTCGTAGATCGTCAGTGCCATCTCCGCGAACACGGCCAGCTTCCGCCCGGGGTCGGGCTCGGCGAGGATCGCCTGTACGTGCGGCCGGGCGCTCTGCGGGACGGCCTGCGCGTCACCGGCCAGCGTCACGTCCCACACCAGCTTGGCCAGGCCCGGCTTGCCGCCGGGACAGGAGGTGTACAGGGTCTGTACGACGACCCCTGACGCCCTCGCGACGCCGGCCATCGTCGTGGCCGCGTAGCCGCGCTCCAGCATGAGCGCCCTGGCCGCCTCGGCGATGCGCAGCCGGGTCGCCTCCGCGTTCTCCTTCCGCACATCGCTCACGTAGCGGCGCTTGGGCCTCTCGGTCATCAAGGCCTCCCAGCCAGATATTGACTTTAATTGATTCAAATGAAATTTTGTGCTTCTAGTCAATCACTCGGGTCCGCCGGAGGCGAGCATGCGCAACCTGCTGCTGGAGGCCGCCCGGACGGGCGCGACGTCGTTGCTTGGCCTGTTCGCGGGCGGCCTCGTGTTCACCGTGCTGGCCCCGTCCCTGCTCACGCTGCCCGCACCCGCCTACGTACGGCACTGGCAGGCGCTCAACACCGACTACGGCCGCGCCATGCCGGTGCTCCTGCTCACCTGCCTCGCCCTGCTCCTGGTCACCTGCGCCGCCTCCTACCAGCGCGGCCGGCCCGTCTTCTGGCTCACCGTCACCGCCACCCTGCTCCTGGTCGCCATCATCGTGCTCACCCTGACCACCTTGGACCCGCTCAACCGGCTCGCCGACTCCTGGAACGCCGACCGGCCGCCCGCCGACTGGACGGACATCCGCCGGCACTGGTGGACGCTCCACACGATCCGCACGGCGATGGCCGTCCTTGCCTTCCTCGCCCTCCTCGTCGCCAACGTGGCCGGCAGAACGAAGGGCGCGCTCCCCGGCGCGCCCTCGGCCGCCCGGCTCCAGGGCTCCGGCAGCGCCGCCGGCCGCTGACGCATCCCCGAGCCGGCTGCCCCGGCGAAGTGCGGGCGTCCCGACTCCGCGGAGGGCAAGACCGACAGGCGGCGATCCGTTGCGCGTCCGAACTGCTGCCGGTCGGCGGGCTCGTTACGCGGGAAAGGAACCATGGGTTTTCTGGCGAACCTTCTCCGCTCGTCTGCTCCGGCATCAGTGGTGGGGCGCAATGGAACGAATGTATGGTGGCCGCCTGATCGGTGTTGAGCATCCGCTTCCGGCGGGGAGTCATCCCGACGTCGTGTCCGGGGTGGAGTTTGCTGGGTGGCTCATCCGGTCACCGAGACGGTCCGGTCCCTGACGGGCGCTCCACCGCGAAGTACTCGACTGTGGTGTGAGTGAGGATTGATACCAGATGTCGTCAGGTGCGGCTCCGGCCGCCCGAGGCGGAAAGGCCGTGTCAGTGAGTCTTGAGACCAGAGTGTCCGGCTGGTGAGAAGATCGGGACGCTTCGAAGCAGCGAACGCAGTGCTCGCAAGATTGCCGGGACCGCTGCACGCCCTTGCGCTGAAGCACCGTGAGCTGCTGAAGTTCGCGGTGGTGGGTGGAGCGGCGTTCCTGGTGGACAACACGGTGTTCTATGGGCTGAAGCTGACCATTCTGGAACCGAAGCCGGTGACCGCGAAGGTCATCGCGGTGCTCGTGGCGACGATCGTGTCCTATGTGCTGAACCGTGAATGGTCGTTCCGGACCAGGGGCGGTCGCGAGCGCCATCACGAGGCGGCGCTGTTCTTCCTGGTCAGTGGCGTCGGTCTGGTGCTCAGCTCCGTGCCGCTTTGGATCTCCCGGTATGTGTTCCTGCTGGAGACCCCGGAGGTGAGCCTGGTCACCCAGGAGATCGCCGACTTCATGAGCGCGCAGGTCATTGGCACGCTGATCGCCATGGTCTTCCGTTTCTGGGCGTTCCGGAAGTGGGTCTTCCCCGACGAGGAGGCCCACTCCGGCCGCGTGCGGCTTGCTCCAGCTCCCGAGCCCAAGGACGAGGCGGCCTGATCCAGGCCTCCACTCGCCGGGTAGCCGCGGTGCATTGCTGCATCGAGCATCGCCGCCAGGACCTTGCGACGGTCGGGCGCGACATGCCGCACGGCATCGGGGTCGAGTCGGTGATCCAGTGGCCGCCGAACCAGAAGCCGCTGTCCATGGCCAGCTCCCGGAACATGCATACCGTTGGTCAGCCGGCAGCGGGCATGGGCCTTGGCTCTGCGGGCCGTCGTGCGTACACCTCGATCTCGAATTTCATGCGGGGATCGGACAAGCCGCATACGAGCATCGTCGCGGCTGGGCGGATGTCGCCGAAGCAGCGGCGCAGGGTGGGCCAGCACGGCTGGAAGTCCTCACGGTCGGGCAGCAGGTATCTGACCCGGACGACGTCGGCGAACGAGCATCCGGCTTCGGCCAGTGCCGATTCGACGTTGCGCAGGCACTGCTCGACCTGCTCGATCACGTCGTCGGAGATAGTCATAGTCGCGTAGTCGAACCCGGTCGTCCCGGACACGTGCACCCAGTCGCCGTCGACCACCGCCCTGGCGTACCCGATCTCTTCTTCGAAGGTGGAACCGCTCAAGATCGCGCGTCGCTCTGTCATGCGGTGAAAGCTAGGCAACCAGCAGTGATATGTCCAATACTTCAAGAATCATGATGTGATATCTCTGTAGGTATGGAACGCCCCGAGCTCGGGCTCCAGCAGCTTCATGCCTTCGCGATACTCGCCGAGGAGCTCCACTTCGGACGCGCAGCGGAGCGGCTGGGTATCGCGCAACCGCCGCTCAGCCAGCAGATCCGCCGCTTGGAGGTGAAAGTTGGGCATCCGCTGTTCACCCGGGGGCCTGGCCGGGTCACCCTCACCCCGGCAGGACACGAACTCCTGCCGGCCGCTCGGCGCGCTCTCGACGAGATCGCCATCGGCCTGGACGCGGCGCGGCGCACCGGCAACGGTGAGGCCGGTCGCCTCCGAATCGGCTTCTCCGCGTCGCTCGCACTGACCCTCCTGCCGGGCCTGTTGCGCGGCTACCGCGACCGGTATCCGGGAGTGGACATGGAGATCCGCGAGATGACCACAGCGCCGCAGGTGGCCGCTCTGCGCGAACATGTGATCGACATCGGGCTTCTGCGGGAACCGCCGGACGAGCCGGGGTTGGTGACCGAGACGATCCTGTCCGAGGAGTTCGTCGCGATCCTGCCGACTGCCCATCCCCTCGCAGGCCAACGCGTCGTCTCCATCAAGGCGCTGGCGGACGAGCCGTTCGTGCTGCTGCCCCGCAGTGCCGGGCCGACGGTCCACGACCAGATCCTCGACGTGTGCCGCAGCGCGGGATTCGAGCCCCGCCTCGGACAGCACGCGGTGGAATGGCAGACAGTCTCCGCACTCGTCGAGGCGGGGCTCGGAGTGTCACTCGCCCCGGCGAGCATCCGCCGGATCCGCCTCAAGGGCATCGCCTACCGCCGGATCGAGCCGAACACCGCGCGCTCCACCGTCGCGATGACCTGGCGCCGCGACGACCGGAACCCCCTGGTCCCACGATTCCTGGCGGCCGCCCGCAACGTAGCCTGAAGCCTTCATCCGTCCCCGTGCCCTGGCCGACACATCGGTCTCATCCGTCTGGTATCAGCGGCCAAACGAATGTTTGAAACGCTTGTTTGCGGCGCTGGTAGGATCGTCCGCGTGGGAGTTCCTGAGGATTTGCTGGCCGCGGCCAAGCAGTGCCTGTCCGAGCGCGGGTATGCCCGCACAACGGTCCGGGACATCGTCGCCGTCTCCGGCAGCAACCTTGCCGCGATCAACTATCACTTCCGCTCCAAAGACGCCCTGCTCACCCAAGCGATGATCGAGGTGACCGGGGAAGCGGTCGCGGAGGTCCTCAAGGCGTTCCCGGACGACGCCAAGGAGTGGTTCGAAGCGTTCTGGGCGGAACTGATCGAATCCTTCCGAGCCAATCCGACGGTGTGGCGAGCCAACGTCGAGACGCTGGCGCAGGCACCTCATCTCCCCGAAGTACGAGCCCGCCTGGCTGAAGGGCAGGCGCTGGCCCAGCGCGAGCTGGCCCAGCGCCTGCCACGCCAGGACGAGGCGGGTGCGCAGGTGCTGTTGACGCTGTTCATCGGCCTGCTGGTGCGATGGCAGATCGATCCGGACAACGCCCCGACGGCTCATGACCTGGCCGCCGGTATCCGGTCGGTGGCCGAAGCGGCCGCCGGCTAACGCATAACGTGCCGTCCGGAGTGGTCCGGGCGAGGTTGCGGCCGGCTCGCACGCCGTACAGAACGCAACATGACCGGCGCGAGCAGCGCCATCAGGCACAGACCCACGGCTGCGGCGATCATGGCGTGGTGCCGGCCTTGAGTGAAGGCCTCGCGGGCTGGGGAAACCCGCCATGAGTAATCACGGCAGGGCGCCCCGGTCCGACCCAACCCGATACCCCAGGTCCTGCGACAGGCCGGTCAGCAGGTCGTCCACCTCGCGTTCCGCGGCGGGGTCGAGCAGGTCGTGCCCCGCCATCCACCCGTCGTCGAAGACGGTGTCGAGGTATTTCTCCCCCGTGTCGTTGAGCACGGCCACGACCGTGGAGCGCGGCGGCACGGCGGTCATCAGGCGCAGCGCCTCGTAGACCACGCCGCCGGCCGATCCGCCGACCAGCAGGCCGGTACGGCGGGCCAGCGCCCGGGCGGCGCCGAAGGCCCGGCGGTCGGAGACCTTGCGTCCCTCGTCGATCAGGTCGAAGTCGACCAGCGCCCCGACCGGCGCGCCCGGCGGGGTGCCGGTGCCCGACTGGTGGTAGGGGCCGCCGGGGCCGCCGAAGGCGATGGAGCCCACCGGCTCGACCCCGACGATCCGCATGCGGGGCATGGTGCGGCGCAGCTCCCGGCCCGTCCCGCAGAGCGACCCGCCGGTGCCCACCGCGCCGATCAGGTAGTCGACGCCCTCCGGCAGCGCCTCCGCCAGCTCCTGGGCCAGCGGCCGGTACCCCTCGGCGTTGCCGGGGTTGTTGTGCTGCTCGGTGAAGACCGCGCCGTCGGTGTCCTTGGCCAGCCGGGCCGCGAGATCCTCGCGCGCCGCGGTGGCCAGCTCGCCGTCGCCGTCACCGGTGACGTAGACCAGCTCGGCGCCCATCGCCCGCATCGCCCGCAGCTTGTCGGGGCAGGCGTGCCCGTCCACCACGGCGGTGAAGCGGTAGCCGCGCTCGGCGGCCACCAGCGCGAGCCCCAGGCCGGTGTTGCCCGAGGTGGACTCGATGATGTGGCCGCCGGGGCGCAACGCGCCCCGGCGCTCGGCGTCCCGCACCATCTCCAGGGCCATCCGGGTCTTGGCGGTGCCGAGCGGGTTGAACTGTTCCAGCTTCAGCAGCAGCCGGCTGCCGGACCGGTCCTGGCACAGGGACAGCAGTGGCGTCCGCCCGATCAGCTCGGTGACTTTCCGTACGATCCGCAGTGTGATCACTCCTCTGGTCCGGCCGGTCCGGTCAGTTCGGCGGGCGGTCCAGCCGCCAGCTCCCGTCGGCGTTCACCACGACCTTGGGCGGCAGCGGCAGCCCGTGGAACGGTGACTCGTTGGAGTCCATCTGGTATCCGGCGGTGTTGGGATAGACGAGCAGGTCACCCGGGCGCGGCCGGCCGGGCAGGACGATCCTGCGCCAGGTGAGCATGTCGGACTCCAGGCAGCTCGCCCCGCCCACGCAGGTCTCGAACGCCGGCCCCTCCCGTGCCGGAACGGGGATCGGCTCGGGCAGGAACTCGCTGCCGAACCACTGCTCGGACAGGCTCAGGCTGGTGCCGTCCACGGTGACGATCCCGTAGTCCCTGTCCTTGACGCCCTGGACCCGGAAGACGGTGAACCCCGCCTGGTCGAGCAGGGCGCGGCCCGGTTCGAGGATCAGCGTGACCCCCGCGTCGCGCAGCAGGGCGGCCACGTCCGCGCTCCCGCCGGAGGGCGTGGCCGCCAGCACCGCGCGGAGCGCCGCCGCCCCGGCCACCGGCGAGTGGTAGGGGTAGAACCCGTCGAAGCGCCTGCCGGCGTGGAAGTTCGAGGGGTCGCCGGTGAACTCCCGCCAGTCCTCGGCCGCGAGATAGTCCACCGCGAACCCGCCGCCGATGCCGACGCCACCGGCGGCGATGCCCCGCGCGCGGGCCCGCTCGCACCAGCGCAGCAGCAGGGCGGCCATGTCGGCGCGCGGCTGCACCTCGTAACCGGTCAGGTGGCAGCTGAAGCCCTCCAGGCGAAGCGGCCCGCACCGGGCGAGCGCCCGCTCCAGCTCCCGCTCCGTCATGCCGAACCGGCTGTGCGGCTGGTCCGGCGGCGTGACGCGCAACATGATCCGCGCGCCGTACAGCCCGGCGACCCGGTCCAGCTCGTCGAGCGCGTCCACCGTGATCAGGCAGCCCTGCCGTACGGCGAGGCGGAGCAGGTCGTCCGACTTGGCCGGGCCCGTCACCACGATCCGGGTGCCGCGCACCCCGTGGCCCAGCGCGTCCCGCAGCTCCTCCGCGCTGGCTACGTCCACTCCCACGCCGAGATCCGCGCACGTCTCGATCCAGCACGCCGCCTTGTTGGCCTTCTTGGCGTAGTGGACCCGTCCTGTCACGCCGGTCTCGTCCAGCACGTCCAGGAAGGAGGTCAGGTTGGCCGCGAAGGCGTCGGGGAAGAGCACGTGGTAGGGGCCGCGCAGGCCGTACGCGAGCTCCTGGAGCAGTCCGGCCCCCCCTTTGAGCAGGGCGCGTGCCGGTTCCGACAGCTTGGCGGGCAGCCGCGGGCTCAGCGCCACAGATCGATCACCTGTCCCATGCCGCGCTCCTCGGCCGCCCGCGCGAAGTGGTGGCCGAGCGCGATGTCGGTGATGACCAGGCCGCTGTTGTAGGCGAAGATCCGCTGCCCGCCGCCGGACCGCGCCTCGGCCCGGCCGACGAGCACGTCGGGCAGTTCGGCGTCCACCGGCCGCAGCACGCCGTGCTCGTCGGCCAGGTCGGTGCCGGTCACCGCCATCTGCGCGGCGCTGGTGGCCAGCACGCGGTCGGCCCGGTGCAGGGTCGAAGGGGCCAGGCCGTAGCCGACCAGCACGCACAGCGCGTCCGGCCGGAGCCAGTCCGCCTGCACCGCCGCGGTGGTGGAGGGGCCCGCGACGCCCAGCACCACGTCCGCCTCCTCCACCGCTGACCGCAGGTCCGCCACCTCCTCCACCTCGCGTCCGGGCACCGAGTCCCGTACGGCGCGCAGCCCGTCGGCGTGGGTGCCGAAGACCATGAGGCGCTCCAGCTCCGGCATCGTGGCCGTCAGGTACGGCAGGGCCTGCCGCCCCTGCACGCCGGTGCCGATCACCAGGGCGGTGCGGCTGCCGGGGGCGGCGCACTCGCGCGCCAGCAGCGCCGACACCGCGGGGGTGCGCATCGCGCCGATCCCGCCGCAGTCCATCAGGGCGAGGGGCAGCCCGGACTCGTCGTCGTAGAGCGCCAGCGAGGTGTAGTAGCACTCCCGCCGGGAGTGGAACCTGTAGGAGGTCTTGAAGGCGACCACCCCGCGGGTGCCGTCCCGGCCGAGCATGGCGTAGGAGACCGAGTGCCCGTCGGGGGGCTGCAGCGTCAGCTTGCTCGGATTGGCCGACAATCCGGCGGCCAGGGCCCGGTAGGCCTCCTCGACGACCGCGATCACCTCGGCCGGGCCGAGCTCGACCTTGGCCAGGTCGCTCCGGGTCAGGACCCGCATCACCGCTCCTCGTAGGGGTCGATCGGCTGCTGGCCGTACCCGTGCTCGGCGGTCTCGGCGGAGGGCCGGTCGCGGCCGGGGAGGCGGACGCTGACCCGCTTGAGCCAGCGGTCGGTGCCGTCGTAGCGGGCGCGGAACGGCTCGCGGCCGTGCACGACCGCGTCGTTGTCGATGACGAGCACGTCGCCGGGTTCGAGCCGCACGCCGACCTTGACCCGGTCCAGCTCGCGGCAGAGCCGCCCGTAGGCGGCCCGGTAGTCCGCCCCCGCCTGCTCCAGCGGCGTGTAGGCGGGGTCGAAGCGCAGGCACAGGCCGTCCTCGCCGTGCCACAGGGTCGGGACCCTGGGGGGTTCGAGGGAGGAGTCCCGCGCGTCGTCGTAGGCGTCGTCGGGGAGGATCGGCAGGACGGGGGCCGACAGCACCTCGACGTCGGCGTCGTCGAGGCCGGCGTGGCGCACGGACGCGGCGCTGGTCGCGACCCGGTCGGGGTTGCGCAGGCAGCCGAGCAGCATCAGGTTGGCGCGCCGGTGGTGGAAGGCGTCCTCGTTGTGCGCGGCGAGGGTGACGGTGCTGCTCGCGCCGGTCTGCTCGTGCTCGTGGCCGCGGCTCGGCACGATGTCGTGCACCAGGCGCCCGTCCTGCTGCCCCTCCCAGCCGAACGGCCGGCCCATGGCGCTGGCCAGCAGCAGCATGACGACGTCCCATTCGGCCGTACGGGTGGGGGAGGCGTCCGACCAGCTCGGCGGGGTTGCGCCGAGGCCGGTGTCGTCGGCGGTCAGCCCGCGCAGGACGTGCAGGCCGGCGGCCGGGTCGGGCGGGGGGCAGAGGTCGCCGAGCCCGGCGGCCGCCTGAGGGAGCTGCTGGATCAGCTCAGGGTTCGATGCCGTTTTATAAGTCGATATAAGGGCATTTGCTCGGTCCAGGAGAGTGTCAGGTCTGATTTCCCGGACAGGGGTCACGTTGAGGCCCACTTGGATTACCGCCTAGGTCCGTCGAGAGATGACGTTCCGGTTCCGGAGTTCATGGGTGTCGATCGACGCACTGGGGACGCTAACCCAATCCCGGTTGATAAGGCAAGGCTAGCCTAAGTTATATAAATATTATTCTTCTGTCATAAGTCTGTGATCTGCGAATATCCTTAAAAACGGACATTTCCGGCCTTGAGGCGGCGAAAAAATTAGGGTAGGCAAACCTTAATGACGTCGTAAGAGGGGAGCCGGAGGTGGAGCTGACAAGGAGACGGATCCTGGCGACCGGAGGGGGATTGGGAGTGGGCCTGCTCCTGACCGCCTGCGGTTCCGGGCCGCGGCGGGCCGCCGCCGGCGACGCCCCCGCGGCGGGTCCGCCCAGGCGCGGGGGCACCCTGCGGGTGGGAGCGGTCGGCAAGGCGTCCGCGGTCAACCGGGACCCGCACGGCGTCCAGGTCAACGACAGCGACTACCTCATCCTCGCGCTGGCCCACGACCCGCTGACGGTCCCCGGCCACCGGCCCAACGTGGTCCCCCGGCTGGCCGCCCGCTGGGAGTCCGACGACCTGCGCCGCTGGCGCTTCACCCTCGCCGAGGGGGCGACCTTCCACGACGGGACGCCGGTGACCGGCGCCGACGTCGCCTGGTCGCTGCGGCGGCTGCGCGCCACACCGGCCGGCGCGACGCGGCTGCCCGGCATCGACGCCGGCGGGATCAAGGCCGACGGCCGGAACGCGGTGATCCTGACCAGCGACTACCCCAACAGCGAGGTCCCGCTGCTGGCCCGGCTGACCACCTTCACGCTGAAGGAGGACACCACCGACGTGACGAGGGCGCCGGGCACCGGGCCGTTCCGCCTGGAGTCCTTCCGCGACGGCAACGCCAGGCTGGTCCGCAACGACGCCTGGCACGGGGGCGAGCCGCCGCTCGACGCCATCGAGGTGCGCATGTTCGAGTCCCCCCAGGCCATGGCCGGCGCCCTGCTCACCGGCCAGATCGACCTGGCCTCCAACGTGGGGCCGGTCGCCGCCCGCACGGCCGAGGGCAGGGACGGCGTCCAGGTGATCCGCCGCCCGCACGACATGGCCATGCCGATCGTGATGCGCACCGCGGACGGCCCCTTCGCCGACGAGCGGGTACGGCTGGCGCTGCGCCTGGCGGTCGACCGGGAGGCCATGGTCAGGCAGGTGCTGTCGGGCTACGGGACGGTCGCCAACGACATCCTCGGCACCGCGGACCCGGCCTACGCCACGGGCCTCGCCCAGCGTGCCCGCGACCTCGCGCGGGCCGGGCGACTGCTCGACGAGGCCGGTTTCGACAGGCGCGGCACCTACGAGCTGTTCACCACCGAGGACGTCCCCGGCCTGGCCGAGTCCGCCACCCTGTTCGCCACCCAGATGCGCGACGCCGGCGTGAACGTCAAGGTCGTCAAGCAGGAGTCGGCCGTCTTCTGGGAGAAGACCTGGCTCAAGGCCCCGCTCTACACCACCTACTGGGGCACCAACGACTCGGTGGTCTTCTTCGCCGGCAAGACCATGCAGTCCGGCACCGCGCACAACGAGGCCGCCTGGAAGGACGAGGAGTTCGACCGGGCCTACCGCAAGGCCGTCGGAGCCAGGCGCGGCACCGGGCGCGCGAGCGCGCTGCGCGAGCTGCAGCGCGTCGAGTACGAGAGCTCGGGCTACCTGCTGTGGGGCATGGCCGACGGGATCGACCTGGCCGCCGCCGGGGTCGGCGGCCTGCCCAAGCTGCCCGGCTACGGCAGAGTCCAGCTTGAGCGGTCATGGCTGAGCGCCTGACCGCGGCCCGCGGCCCCGCCGCCCCGCCCGCGTGGCGTCCGGACCGGCCCTCCGCGTCCGGGCCGGTCTCCCTCTTCCTGCGGGGAGCGGCCGCGCTGGCCCAGCGGGCCGCGCTGCTGGCCGTACTGCTCGTCGCGGTGTTCGCGGCGATGGAGTTCCTGCCCGGCGACGCCGCGCGCTCCAGCCTGGACCGGGGGGCGTCGGCCGCCGCCGTCGCCGCCCGCAGGGTGGAGCTGGGGCTGGACCAGCCCCTCTGGAGCCGCCTGCTGCGCTGGATGGCCGGCCTGCCGGCCGGCGACCTGGGCGTGACGTCCCGGGGCGAGCAGGTGGCCGAGGTCATCGGCCGCCACTTCCCCGGCACGCTGCTGCTCGGCGGACTCGCCTTCGCCGTGACCATGGTGGCCGCCCTCGCGCTGGCCGGTGCCGCGGCGCTGCGCCCCTCCTCGGCGCTCGACCGCGCGATCTCGGGGACGTCGACGGTCGTGGCGGCGCTGCCGGAATTCGTGGTCGCGAGCGTCCTGGTCCTGGTCTTCGCGCTCTGGGCGGATCTGCTGCCCGCCGTCACCGTGACCGCCGCCGGCGGCGGACCCGCCTCGGCGGCCATGCTCGTGCTGCCGGTGCTCTCGCTCGCCGTGCCGCAGATCGGGTGGAACGCCCGCGTCGCCCGTGCCGCGCTGGCCGACGAGTGCACGGCGCCGCACGTCGAGGCGGCCGTCCTGGACGGGCTCCCGCCCCGGCGCGTGCTGCTGCGGCACGTGCTGCCCGGCAGCCTCCCCACCATCGCCGCCGGCGCGGCGACGTCGGTCGGGATGCTGCTCGGCGGCGCCGTCGTCGTCGAGACGATCTTCAACTACCCGGGCGTCGGCAGCGTCCTCGCCGGAGCGGTCCGCGACCGGGACACCCCCCTGGTGGCGGGGGTGGTGGTGGTGACCAGCGTGGCCATCCTCGCCGTGCTGCTGGTCGCGGACCTGGTGCGGGGCTGGGCCTCGGTGAGGCGCCCATGAGGACCGCGCTCCGTCTCCTGCCGGCCGGCCTGATCGCGGCGATCGCGCTGGCGGGCCCGCTGCTCGCGCCGTCGCCGATCGACGCCCCGGTCGCCGCCCCCTACGCCCTCCCCGGTCCCGGCGTCCCGCTGGGCGCTGACGAGCTGGGCCGGGACGTCCTCAGCCGCGTGCTGGCCGGCGGCCGTGAGCTGCTGCTCACCTCGCTCGTCGTGGCCTGCCTGGTCACCGCCCTCGCCGCGCTGCTGGGTACGGCGGCCGCGCTGCGCCCCGCCCTCGGCCGGATCGTCGAGCGGGCCGCCGACGTCATGATCCTGCTGCCCGCGGTGCTGGCCGTGCTGCTGGTGGTGCTCTCCTGGCAGGGCGGCGGCCGGGTCGCGCTGGTCGCCGCGGCGGTCGCGGTCGGCCTGCCGTACGCGATCCGCCTGGTGGCCGCGGCGGCGGCGCCCATAGCCGGGTCGGGGTACGTCGAGGCGGCCGTCGCGGGGGGAGAGCGGCTGCTCCAGCTCGTCTGGCGCGAGGTGCTGCCCAATCTCCGCGCCACGCTGCTGATCCTGCTCGGCCTGCGGTTCGTGGCGGCCGTCTACGTGGTGACCACCGCGGCCTTCCTGGAGCTCGGGCCGCAGCCGCCGGCCGCCGACTGGGCCCTGATGGTCCGCGAGAACGCGCCCGGCATCCTGCTCAACCCCTGGGCGGTCGTCGTCCCCAGCCTGGCCATCGGAGTGCTGGCGCTGAGCGTGCAGACGGCCGCCGAGGTGCTCGCACCCGGAAGCGGACGACAGGTGGTGGCAAGGCTGTGAGTTCCACGGCGGCGACGGTGGCGGAGATCGACGAGCTGGTCCTGACCGACCCGGCGGGCGGCGTCGTGGTGGACGTGCCCGCGGTGAGCGGCGAGCGGGGCGTCGTCGTGGCCCTGGTCGGGCCCTCGGGGGTCGGCAAGTCCACCGCGCTCCGCAGCATCCTGGGAGCGCTGCCGGACGGCCTGAGGCGCCGCGCGGGGCGGGTGCGCGTGCTGGAGCACGAGGTCCTGGACCTCGACCCGGTACGGCTGCGCCGGCTCCGCCGCCACCACATCGCCCTGGTGGACCAGGACCCGGCCTCCCGGCTCAACCCCCGCATGCGCGTGCGCCACCTGCTGGCGGAGCTCGCGGCCCGGCCCGGCCCCGGCGAGCTCCGGCGGCTGCTCACGGACGTGTGCCTGCCCGCCGACGACGAGATGCTCGCGCGCCGTCCCCACCAGCTCTCCGGCGGCCAGCAGCGCCGCCTGGCCCTGGCCCGCGCCCTCGCCCGCCGTCCGGACCTGCTGCTCCTCGACGAGCCGACCGCGGGCCTGGACCCGTCGCTGGGCGCGGAGATCGGCCTGCTCGTCCGGGAGCTCGCCGGCCGCCACGACATGGCCGTGATCCTGGCCTCCCACGACGGGGACCTGGTCGGGCGGATCGCCGACCGGGTGATCGAACTTCGGCCCCCCTCCCGGGCCCCGGTCCCGTCCTCGTCTCCGGTCGCGGTCCTGGCCGCGGCCGCGGTTCCGCTCCCGGCACCGGCTCCGTCCGCGACCGTGGCGACACCCCCGCCGGTCGCGGCCGCCGACTCGCCGCCGGCACCCGCCCCGACCCCCGCCGCGGGTGCGGCGCCGAGGGCCGGGCGGCCGGTGCGGGCGGCGGCCCGCAGGACGCCGGCGCTCGTCATGCGGCGGCTGCGCGCCCGCACGGGCAGGCGCGGCCGGACCATCCTGCACGACGTCGAGCTGGAGCTGGGCCCGGGGGCCGCGCACGCGGTGATCGGGCCGTCCGGAGCGGGGAAGACCACGCTCGCCAGGACCATCACCGGCCTGCACCCGCACGCCGAAGGCGTCGTCGAGCTGGACGGGCAGCCGCTGCCGCTCCGGCTCGCCCGCCGTACCGGGGAGCAGCGCAGGCTGATCCAGCTCGTGCCGCAGGATCCCCTCGGGGCACTCAATCCCGTCCGCACGGTCGGCGCGGTCCTCGCCCGGCCGCTGCGCCTGCACCGGCGCGTCGACCCCGCCGGCGTCCCCTCCCGGGTCGAGCGGCTCCTGGCCGACGTGGCGCTGCCCGCCGAGACCGTCACCCGCCTGCCGCACGAGCTGTCCGGCGGGCAGCGCCAGCGGGTCGCCCTCGCCCGCGCGCTCGCGGCCGATCCCGCCGTGCTCGTCTGCGACGAGGTCACCTCGGCGCTGGACGCGCCCACCGCCCGGGCCCTGATGGAGCTGCTGACGCGGCTGCGCGAGGAGCGGGGCCTGGCGGTCGTCCTGGTCAGCCACGACCTCGACCTGGTCGCCCGCCACTGCGACACCGCCTGCTCGATCGACAGGGGGCGGATCAGCTGGGCGGGTCAGGCGGGAGCCGTCCTCCAGAGGAGGTGATCACGTTCCACAACGCCGGTGATACAGGGGAATACTCCCTTTCGTCGCGGGTAAGCGCCCTCAGGGCGGGGGGCCGACTGCGAAGACGGGACGAGGATGACCGCACAGCACCACCTCTCGAACCAGCATGATCCCCCCGGCAGGGTCGTGCTGGTCGCCATGGGGAACGAAGTGATCCGCTGCGGACTGTGCACGATGCTCGACGATCTCACCACGGTCGACGAGACCTGCGCGACCGACGACTTCGACCGCGGCATGGAGCTGCTCCGCTCCCGGCGGCCGGACGTCCTGGTGCTGCCCACCCCGGGGGAGCAGCACCTGGCCGAGAAGCTGGCGCAGACCGCGGTGGAGCACGACGTGCGGATCCTGCTGCTGCTGCGCGCGGCGAGCGACGGGGCCCTCGTCGAGGCCGTGACGCTGCCGGCCGACGGGTTCCTGCTGGAGAACGACCTGACGCGCGACTCCCTGAAGAGCGCCCTGGCCGACCTCGACAGCGGCCTCATGCCGATGCCCGGCCCGCTGGCGCGCAAGCTCCTGGCCCGCGTCAGGCGCGCGGAGAGCGGCGAGGCGGCGAGGCCGCCCGAGCGGCCCTGCCCCGAGGCCGACCGCGCCTCCTCGCCGCTGACCACACGGGAGCGGGAGACCCTCTCGCTGATGGCCGAGGGGCTCAGCAACAAGCAGATCGCCCGCCGCCTCGGCATCTCCGAGCACGGCGCCAAGCGCCACGTCGCCAACATCCTCGCCAAGCTCAACTGCTCCAACAGGACACTCGCGACCGCCGTGGCGCTCAACCGGGGTCTGCTGCCCGAACCGCGGCAGGCGTTCCACGGCTGACGGGCGCCCCTGCGAGGCCGTTCAGGCCCCGCAGCGGAGCTCTGGCCTTCAGCAGCATCTCCTCGTACTCCTCGACGGGATCGGAGTCCAGCACGATCGCGCCGCCCGCGCCGACCGTGAGCCTGCCGGAGTGGGCGATCGCGGTCCGTATGACGATGTTGAGGTCCGCGGTGCCGTTGAGCCCGAAGAAGCCGATCGTCCCGGAGTAGACGCCCCGCGCCCTGCCCTCCAGCCTGTCGATGATCTCCATCGTGCGCAGCTTGGGCGCGCCGGTCATCGACCCCCCGGGGAAGCAGGCGCGCGCGGCCAGCACGGCGCTCATGTCCTCGTGCAGCCGCCCGCGCACCGTGGAGACCAGCTGGTGGACCGTGGTGTAGGACTCCACGGCCATGAACCGCGGCACGTCGACCGTGCCGATGTCGCAGATCCTGCCGAGATCGTTGCGGAGCAGGTCGACTATCATCAGGTTCTCCGCGCGGGTCTTGTCCGACGACGCCAGCTCGTCCCTGAGCGCCTCGTCGCTGCGCGGCTCGGGATGGCGCGGGGCGGTGCCCTTGATCGGTTTGGACTCCGCGATCCCGTCCCTGCCGACCTTGAGGAAACGTTCGGGGGACGAGCACAGTACCTCGTGGTCGCCCAGCCGCAGGTAGGCCGCGTACGGGGCGGGGTTGAGACGGCGCTGGCGCAGGTAGAGCGCGTGCGCCGAGCCGTCGAACGGGATCTCCGCCACGTTGGTCAGGCAGATCTCGTAGCTCTCCCCGGCCCGCAGCAGCCGCAGGCACTCCTCGATGTCGGCGAGGTAGCCCTCGCGCGAGCGCACCAGCCACGGCTCCGGATCGAACTCCTCCCCGTCCGGCGGCCCGTCCGCCACCACGGGGTCATCGACCGGCCGCCGGCCCGCCTCGGCGGCCTCGGCCGCCCCGGACACCCAGCGCCTGGCCAGGGTCCTGCTGCGGGGCCGGCCGTCGGTGAGCGCCACCGCCCACGTCTCCTCCGTCTCGTGGTCGATCGCGACGAAGCGCGTGGCCGACATCCAGACCGCGTCGGGGAGCGGGGAGACATGGGGCGAGGCCGCGCCGCAGTCGCGCTTCAGCTCGTAGCCGAAGTGCCCCACGTAGCCGCTGTTCAGATCGAACGGCAGCGCGGGGTCGGCCGCCACGGCGCGCGAGCGCACGCGGTCGTCCAGCACGTCGAAGATCGAGTTGTAGATCGCCGTGCCGATGCCCGAGGCGTCGTGGACCTGCACGCTTCCCGAGCCGGCGCCGCAGGACAGCACCTCCCCGTGGGGGCCGCCCGCGTCACCGAGGAAGGAGAACCGCGCTGCCCCCTGGCCGGTGCGGCTGCTGTCCAGCCAGAACGCGTACGGCTGCGCGCCGAACAGCTCGGCGAACACCGTCTCGGCGTCGGCGGCGCCGGGGACACGCTCCACCTCCAGCGACCATCGGGGACTCCGGGTCGGGCAGGCCCCGCCGCCGTCCTTCCGTCCCGCCGACAGGGCCAGCTCGCGGAAGTTGCGCAGCAGCGCCGGGCCGTACTCCGTCGAGATCGACTCGGGGTGGAACTGCACGCCCCACCACGGCATCGTCCGGTGCCGCAGCCCCATGACGACGGAGTCGCCGGCCCACGCCGTGATCTCCAGGTCGTCCGGGGCGGGGGTGGCCACGCACAGGGAGTGGTAGCGCACGGCGTTGAAGCCCTGCGGCAGGCCGTGGAACAGGTCGCGCCCGCAGTGCCGGATCTCCTCGACGTACCCGTGGATCGGGGCGGGGGCCGGCACCACGTCGGCGCCCGACAGCCAGCCGAGTGCCTGATGGCCCAGGCACACCCCCAGCACCGGCAGCCCGGACTCGCGGATCACGTCGAGGGACGCCCCGATGTCCCGCTCCACCTGCGGACGCCCGGGGCCGGGGGAGATGATCAGCGCGTCGAACCGGTCCAGGTCCATCCTGTGCCAGCTGTCGTCGTCGTTGGCCAGGACGACCGGCTCGACCCCGTAGGTCTCCGCGATGAGCTGGAACAGGTTGTAGGTGTAGGAGTCGTAGTTGTCGATGATCAGCGTGCGCACGGCGGTTCCCTGGGGTAGGTCAGAGGGCGGCGGCGGACTTCCCGCCGGCGGGCAGGGCGTGGGAGAGGAGCGCGCGGGCGTGGAGCGCCCGCCGCCACTCTCCGGCCCGCCCCGAGACGCGCGCCTCGACGGTACGGCCGTGCGCGTCCACCCACGCGCGTACCGGCCGGATCCCGTGCAGGGCGTTGAGCGTCCACGTCTCCACCCGCTGGAGCTCGTCCGGCGAGCACCGTTCGGACCGGATCCGGAACCGCCACGCCCAGGCGAGCTGTTCCAGCAGGACACGGGTGATCGAGGGCAGCACGGCCAGGTCGGGGGCGGGGACGCAGAGAGTGTCACGCCGCCACCACACGATCGAGGAGTGGGCCGCCTCCAGCGCCGTGCCGTCCCCGGCGTACAGCAGCGCGTCGTCGGCGCCGGCCGCCCGCGCGCCGGCCCGCAGGTCGGCCAGCGCCGGCAGGTCGGGCCCCTTCACGCCGGGACGGGTGCGCGGATCGGGCCGCCGGGGGATCCAGAGGCTGACCGTGTCGCCGGTGCCGGGTGCCGGGCGCATCCACAGGGCCAGGCCCGGCGACGACCCCCCGTAGGCCTCGATCCGGGGGAACCAGCGTCCCTCGCCCGGGAGCTCGCGGCGGACGTCGGCGAGGAAGCGCCGTACGGTGCTCCGGGGCAGGCCGGGGACGAGCCGGGAACAGGCGAGCTGGAAGCGCTGCTCGTGCAGGGCCAGGCCGCGGACCCGGCCCCGCGCGACCAGCCAGGAGTCGACCACCGCCGGGGGCTCGGCGGACCCGCCGGGGCCGGGGAGGAAGGACGCCTCCCGCGACCAGGACAGGCGGCGCCCGGTCAGCGGGGCGAGATCGGGACGGGCCGTCGTCATTGATACCTCCAGTGCGGGGACCTCGGGCTCTGCCCTGGGGAGGGAGCCAAGCGATCACCAATCTCCGTTACGGACGGCGAAGCGGCGCAGCTTCCCCGTGTGTGTCCGCGGCAGCGCCCGGCACAGCTCCACGCTGCGCGGGACCTTGAACGGCGCCAGCCGCCGGCGGGCCAGCGCGATCAGCTCCTCCTCCACCCGCGCCGGATCGGGGTCCGGCACGGCCGGCACCACGAAGGCCCGCAGCTTGCTGGCGCCGCGCTCGTCGGCGACGACGGCGACCACCACCTCGGCGACGGCCGGATGCTCGGCCAGGACCCGCTCCACCTCGACGGGCGACATGGTGATGCCGCCGACCATTTCGAGATCGTCGCGCCGGCCGCGATGGACGTAGGCGCCACCGGGGAGGCGCTCGGCGCGGTCCCCGGTCCGCAGCCAGCCGTCCACCAGGGTCCGGGCGGTCTGCTCCGGCCGGTTGAGGTATCCGGCCATGACGGATCCGCCGCGGACCCAGAGCTCTCCCTCGCCCTCCGAGACGGGTCCGCCGTCGTCGTCGCGTATCTGTATCTCGTAACCGGCCAGGGGGCGGCCGATCGTTCCCGCCTCGTCGGCGTCGAGGGTGCTGGAGCAGAACGCGTGCCCGGCCTCGGTCGAGCCGAGCTGGTCGAGGACGGGGGCCGCGAGCAGGTCCCGCGCCCGTGCCGCGAGCGTCTCGTTGAGCGACTCGCCCGCGGAGACGGCGACCCGCACCGAGGCGAAGGAGGCTCCGTCGCATTCGGCGGCGACGTTGGCGTAGGCGGAGGGGACCGCGTACAGCACGGTGACACCGTGCCGCTCGACCGTCTCCTCGATCTGCGCGGGGCCGGGCCGGTCGCCGAGCAGGACCGCCGACGACCCGGAGAACAGCGGGAAGACCAGCGCGTTGCCCAGGCCGTAGGCGAAGAACAGCTTCGACACCGACAGCGTCACGTCGTCGTGACGGATGCCCACGACCCCCTGCCCGGCCGCGCGGTGGTAGAGGGCGAGGTCGGCGTGGCGGTGCAGCGCGGCCTTGGGCGCCCCGGTCGTGCCGGAGGTGTACTGGGCGTACAGGGCGGTGGCGCCGGTGACCCGGGCGACCGGGCCGGGGGCCGCGCCCGCGGCGAGATCGAGGAGGCGGTCACCGGTGAGGCAGGGCAGGCCGTCGAATCGATCCGCCGTCCTGTCCTCGGCGACGACGAGTGAGGCCTCGCAGTCCTCGGCCATGAAGGCGTGGTCGGCGGCGGTCAGCTCCGGGTTGACCGGCACGACCGTCGCGCCGAGCCGTGCCGTGCCGAGGAAAGCCGCCACCCACGCCACGCCGTCGCCGTGCGCCAGCATCACCCGGTCACCCGGCCGCACGCCCAGGCCGACCAGGGCCGAGGTGGTCCGTGCCGCCAGGTCGTGCACCTCTCCGTGGCTCCAGACGCGATCGCCGGAGTGGAAGGCGGGCGAGGCGGCCCAGCCGTTCCGCTGCGCGAGCTCGGCGAGCTCGGCCGCGATGTTGGTCTGGCCGATCAGTGTCCTGGCCGGCGGGCCGGCCTCGCTCCGGCCGATCCGGATGCCGGTCGCGAGGCCGTTCCGGCGGCCGCTCCGGATCTCAGTCACGTGGTTCACCTCGCGCGGCGGTGTAGGGGCTGATCAGGAACCGGCCGTTCACGCGGCCGATCGGCCACCATCCGCTCTCCAGCAGGTCGGCGAGCTCGGCGAGCGTGCCGTCCTCGTCCTCCCCGCCGTCCCCTCCGGCGAGGGCGCCCGCCACGACCGTCCCGATGAGCCACAGCAGGGCGCCGGAGACCGCGCGGGCCTCGGCGTCCTCCGGGTCGGCCGGGTCGAGCCGGGGGGTGGCGACCAGCATGGCCACGTGCTCGGCCAGTTCGAGCTGGTCCTCGCGGCCCGCTTCGAGGAGCCGCGACCGTGCCGCCGCACGCCGCCGGTCGAGGTCGGCGAGCCAGCCGGGATCGACCTGGTCCATGGTCGCGGCGGCGGTGCCCCGGTCGAGGACGACCGTGAAGCGGGTGGCGGGCCGCGCGGGGGCGGGGCTGGTGAAGCCGGGTGCCGTGCTCGGCCGGGTGGCCTCGCAGAAACCGTGGAGCAGCCGCTCGACGCGGTCGCCGCCCCGGCCCAGCTGGGTGGCCAGGCCGGCGGGCGGCTCGCTCAGCTCGAAGTGCCGTGCCATCGCGCGTCCACTTCCGGGTGGTCGAGGCCCAGCTCGTCTTCGAGGAGGGCCCGGGTCCGCCGGACGAACTCCGTGCGGCACTCGTCGTTCGTCATCCGTTTGATGCCCCATCGGCGGAAGACCTCGTTGTTCCTGGAGTCGCTGCGGCCGAAGAAGGGGAGCGTCATCGTGATCAGCTCGTGTGCCGCCCGCCGTACGTCGTCGCGCTTGGCGGGGTCGGCCACGAGCTGCCGCGCGGTCGTGGTGCCGAACCCGACGTGGAAGCGCTCCTCGGGCATCAGCGACCGGCAGAGCTTGCGCAAGGGGAGGTAGGAGCAGTGGCTGAGATCCTCCATCAGGACGACCTCGGCGAGATCGACGATCGCCTTCGTCATGACGTATTCGGTCCAGCTGCCCACCTCGTATTCGAATACGGAAAGAGGTGATCGGGCGTGGGGATCCTCCAGGCCCAGCTCGGCGGCGAGTTTGTTGAATTTCAGGTGATGGCCGTATTCTTCCATCGCCATTCTGCAGGCCAGCCACTTCTCCCGGGGCGTCGGGGCGAGCGCGATCGACGGCTCGTCGAATATCGCGGCCCCCGCCGCCTCGTTGCGGACATGGCTGTTCACGATCTTGCTGACCGCGGTGATGTACTCGTCTCCGAGGGTGCGAGCCTCCTCCGGGCCGGAAACCACCTGGTTCATGAGAACCCCGAGCGTATCGGACACTTGTCGTCTCCTCTCCAGAGCCGGCCCTGCCGAAGCTAGGACGGTCCCGAGAGGGGGTCAAGTGCCCGATCGGGCACCTCGAAATAGGTGGGAAATTATTTCCGACGGGTAGCCGCAAGCGCCCGGATGGATATGCTCCACACATTCTCGCAGCACACGCTAACACCTTCCGGAAGTTAGGCAAGGCATACTTAATCACTGATCGGCTACCCCGTCCATGTCCTGTGGCTCCGTCAATTGATTTCATTGATTGCCTGTTCTTCGAGGCCCGTGCCAGGGTTATTCGCTATGTGGGACATGGCGACGCGGCGACCCGACCTGACCGTGCAGGATCGCATTCACCGCCCGGAGGATCTGGAGCGCACACTGGCCGAGGCCACGGGGCGCCCGTGCCGTGTGCTGCAGCCGACCTCCGGCGGCGGGCTGCTCCTGGCGGCCGAGACCGAGCGTGACCTCCCGCGTGCGTGGACGGCCGAGCTGGCCGGCCGGATGCGCGCCGCCGTGGCCGGGGAGCACGAGGTGGTGGCCGAGACCGTCGTGCTCGTCGCCCCCGGGCAGCTCGGCCCGGACACCGGGGACGGGCCCGGCCGCTCGGCCCTGCTCAACCGCTACCGCCACGGCGAGATCGAGGTGCTGCACGTCGACTCGCTCACCCCCGCGCCCCGGCCCGCCACGGGGGAGTGGGCGGGACGTGACGCCGGGCGGGACGGCGATCCCGGGCGGGACGGCGACACCGGGGAACGGCCCGCCGCGGCCGGCGCCGGGCCGCTGACGCTCGACGCCGTCCGCCAGGCCGCCGCCGCCATGCTCGGCATGGAGCCCGCGGATCTGGGCGACGAGGACGACCTGGTCCGGTGCGGGCTCGACTCCATCCGCACGATGCAGCTGGCCAACGAGTGGCAGCGCAGGGGGGTGGAGGTCAAGTTCGCCGACCTCTTCGACCGCCCCACGCTCGCCGCCTGGTGGGAGCTGCTGTCGGCCCGCCCGCAACAGGAGAGGCCGGCGCGGGAGACGGCGCCGGAGGTGGACCAGAGCGCGCCGTTCGGGCTCACCCCCGTGCAGTACGCCTACTGGATCGGCCGCCAGGACCGTCAGGTGCTCGGCGGCGTCGGCTGCCACTTCTACGTCGAGTTCGACGGCGCCGGCGTGGACGTGCCGAGGCTGGAGAGCGCCGTCCACGCGCTGTTCCGGCGGCACGCGCTGCTGCGTACCCGCTTCCTCGACGACGGCACCCAGCAGATCCTCGACCGCGGCCCCTGGTCCGGCCTGACCGTGCACGACCTGCGCGGGCAGCCCGCCGAGGCGGCCGCCGAACGGCTCGCCGCTTTACGGGACGAGCTCTCCCACCGGTGCCTGGAGGTGGGCCGCGGCGAGGTGTTCGACCTCCGGATCTCCCTGCTGCCCGGCGGCGCCTACCGGCTGCACACCGGCTTCGACCTCCTCGTCGCCGACGTGCGCAGCATCCAGATCATCCTTGAGGATCTCGCCGCCCTCTACTCCCGGCCCGACGACCCGCTGCCCCCGCTCACCTACGGATTCCCCACCTACCTCGCCGAGCAGGAGGTCCGGCGGCGGGAGGCCCGCCGCGCGGACCGGGAGTACTGGCAGGAGCGCATCGCCGACCTGCCGGGAGGCCCGCAGCTCCCCCTGGCCGTCGAGCCCGAGCGGATCGGGCGGGTCCGCGTGGTCCGCCGCGACCACTGGATGCCGCCCGAGCGGCGCCGGCGGCTGGCCGACCGCGCCCGGGAGCACGGTCTGACGCTGCCGATGGTGCTGGCGACGGCGCTCGCCGAGGTACTGGGCGCCTGGAGCGGCCAGCCCCGCTTCCTGCTGAACCTCCCCCTGTTCGACCGGCAGACGCTCCATCCCGACGTGCCGCTGATGGTCGCCGACTTCACCAACCTGCTCCTGCTCCAGGTCGACCTGTCGGAGGAGATGTCCTTCGCCGACCGGGCCAGGACGCTGCAGAGCCGTTTCCAGGCCGACGTCGCGCACTCGGCGTACTCGGGGGTGGAGGTGCTGCGGGACCTCAACCGCGGCCGGAGCGCCGGCCAGGTGAGCGCCCCCGTCGTGTTCACCAGCGCCGTCGGAATGGGCGACCTCGTGGGCGCCGAGGTCCAGAAGAGCCTCGGCGACCTCGGCTGGATGCTCTCCCAGACGCCCCAGGTGTGGCTGGACCACCAGGTGGTCGAGGTGGACGGCGGGCTGCTGTTCAACTGGGACGCCGTCGAGGAGCTGTTCCCCGCGGGCGTGCTGGACGCGATGGCCGGCGCCTTCGCGGGCCTGCTCGGGCGGCTGGCGGAGGACGAGTGGGACGCACCCGTCCCCGAACTTCTGCCCCACGGCCAGCGTGCGGTCCGCGGGCGGGTCAACGACACCCGCGGGCCGGTCCCGCCCGGACTGCTGCACTCGGGGTTCTTCGCCCTGGCCGAGCGGGAGCCAGGGCGGGTCGCGCTGGCCGGCGACGGCGTCGAGCTGTCCTACGGCGAGCTCGCCGGCCGGGCCCTGCGGGTGGCGGCCGCGCTGCGCGCCCGCGGCGTCGGTCCGGGCGACGCGGTGACCGTCTCCCTTCCGAAGGGCGCCGACCAGATCGTCGCCGTGCTCGGGGTGCTGGCGGCGGGCGGGGTCTACGTGCCGGTGGGCGTCGACCAGCCGCAGGCCCGCAGGGACCGGATCGCCTCGCTGTCGCGGGCGGTGACGTCCGTCGAGGACGTGGCAGCCCTCCGCGTCGGCGCTCCCCTGGCGGGGCCGGTGGAGGTGGATCCGGGTGCGCCGGCGTATGTGATCTTCACGTCGGGGTCGACGGGGGAGCCCAAGGGGGTTGAGGTGTCGCATCGGGCGGCGCTCAACACGGTGGTGGATGTGAATGAGCGGTTCGGGGTGGGGCCCGGTGATCGGGTGCTGGCGCTGTCGGCGCTGGACTTCGACCTGTCGGTGTGGGACGTGTTCGGGCTGCTGTCGGTCGGCGGCGCCCTGGTGCTGATCACCGAGGACGAGCGCAGGGACGCCGCCCGCTGGGCGGAGGCGGTGGCCGGGCACGGCGTGACGGTGTGGAACACCGTCCCGGCGCTGCTCGACATGCTGCTGGTCGCCGGCGAGACCGCGCCGGGAGCGCTGGACGGCCTGCGGCTGGCGATGGTCTCGGGCGACTGGGTCGGGCTGGACCTGCCCGGCCGACTGGCCGCGGCGGCGCCGGGCTGTCGTCTGGTCGCCCTGGGCGGGGCCACGGAGGCAGCCATCTGGTCCAACTTCACCGACGTGCCGGTGCCGGTGCCGGCCCACTGGACCTCGGTCCCCTACGGCAGGCCGCTCACCAACCAGCGGTTCCGCGTGGTGGACGGCCGGGGGCGTGACTGTCCCGACTGGGTGCCGGGTGAGCTGTGGATCGGCGGGGCCGGGGTGGCGCTGGGCTACCGGGGGGATGCGGAGGTGACGGCGGCCAAGTTCGTCGAGCGCGACGGCGCCCGCTGGTACCGGACCGGTGACCTGGGCCGTTACTGGCCCGACGGCACGCTGGAGTTCCTCGGCCGGGCCGACCTGCAGGTGAAGGTGGGCGGCCACCGGATCGAGCTGGGCGAGATCGAGAGCGCGCTGGCGGCGCACCCGGAGGTGGGCCACGCGGTGGTCACCACGGTCGGGCACCCCACCCGCCGGCTGGCCGCGCTGGTGACGGCGCCCGGCGGCACCGCCCCCCCGGGGCTGCGGGACTGGCTCGCCGAACGGCTGCCGCCGTACATGGTCCCCGAGCGGTTCGCGGCGCTGCCGGACCTGCCCCTCAGCGCCAACGGCAAAGTCGACCGCGGCGCCGTGCGCACCCTCCTCGAAGACCGGCTCGCCGGCCGCACCGAGCGGTCCGTGCCGCCGGCCGGCCCGGTCGAGACGGCCGTGGCGGAGATCTGGAGCGAGCTGCTCGGTCTGCCCGCCGTGGGCCGGGACCAGAACTTCTTCACCCTCGGCGGCGACAGCCTGCTCGCGACGCGGCTGATGACCAGGCTGCGCGCCGCGGGCATCGGCGGGGCGGAGCTGTCCCGGCTGTTCGAGACGCCCGTGCTCGCCGACTTCGCGGCCACCCTCGAACTCGGCGGCGCCGCCCTCACGCAGCGGACGCTGACGCCCGACACCGAGCACCGGCACGACCCGTTCCCCCCGACCGACGTGCAGCGCGCCTACTGGGTCGGGCGGACCGACGACTTCGCCCTCGGCGGCGTGGGCTGCCACTTCTACACCGAATACGACATCACCGGAATGGACCTCGCCCGGCTCGAAGAGGCGTGGAACCTGCTCATCGCGCGCCACGAGATGCTGCGGGCCGAGTTCCTCCCCGACGGCCGCCAGCGCATCCTGCCCGAGGTGCCGAGGTTCGCCATCCCGGTCACCGACGTCCCCGGCGCCGACGACGGCACGGCCGACCGGGCCCTGGCGGAGCTGCGGGACGCCATGTCCCACCAGCTGATCGACGCGACGCGCTGGCCCCTGTTCGACGTGCGGGCCGTGCGCTACGGCGGTGACCGCACCCGCATCGGGATCAGCTTCGACAACATCATCCTCGACGCGCTGAGCTCGATGAACGTGCTGCGGGAGCTGGAGGTCCTCTACACCGACCCCGGCGCCGGGCTGCCCCCGGTCGGCATGTCCTTCCGCGACTACGTGCTCGGCGTCCAGCCGGATCCCGCCGCGCTCGAAAAGGCGCGGAAGTACTGGTCCGGACGGGTGACAGAGCTGCCCCCCGCGCCCCAGCTCCCGCTCGCCGCCGACCCCTCGCAGATCGGCCGCCCCCGCTTCGTACGGCGCCAGGCCCGCCTGTCGCCCGAGAAGTGGCAGGCGGTCAAGGAGTCCGCGAGGCGGCACGCGCTCACCCCCTCGACCGTGCTCGCCACGGCCTTCGCCGAGGTGCTGGGGGCGTGGAGCGCGCGGCAGGACCTGACGATCAACCTCACCCTCTTCGACCGCAGGGAGGTCCACCCCGACATCGACAAGGTCCTGGGCGACTTCACCTCCCTGCTGCTCGTCGCCTACGAGCCCGTCGCCGGGGAGAGCTGGCTCGACGGCGCCCGCCGCCTGCAGCAGCAGGTGGTCCGCGACCTCGAGCACAGCGACGCCTCGGCCATCTGGGTCATGCGGGAGCTGGCCAGGAGCACCGGCTCCGCCGAGGTCTCCATGCCGGTGGTGTTCACCAGCACGCTCGGCGTGACGGGCGACGACCCGTGGAACGCCGGCGCGCGGCTCTTCGCCGAGCCGGTCTGGGGCGTCTCCCAGACGCCCCAGGTGTGGCTGGACCACCAGGTGGTGGAGGCGGAGGGCGGGCTGCTGTTCAACTGGGACGCGGTCGAGGAGCTGTTCCCCGCGGGCATGCTGGACGCGATGTTCGGCGCCTTCGCCGAGATGCTGGAGTGGCTGGCCGGGGACGACTGGGACGCCGCGGCGCCCTGCCCGGTCCCGGCCGGCCAGCTCGTGGTCCGCTCCGAGGCGAACGGCACCGCGGGTCCGGTGCCCGAGGGGAGCCTGCACGCGGGGTTCTTCGCCCTGGCCGAGCGGGAGCCCGGCCGGGTCGCGCTGGCCGGCGACGGCGTCGAGCTGTCCTACGGCGAGCTCGCCGGCCGGGCCCTGCGGGTGGCGGGGGCGCTGCGGTCGCGGAACGTCGGGCCGGGCGACGCGGTCGCGGTGACGGTGCCGCGAGGCGCCGACCAGCTCGTGGCGGTGCTGGGGGTGCTGGCCGCCGGCGCGACCTACGTCCCCGTGGGGGTGGATCAGCCCCCCGTCCGCCGGGACCGCATCTACCGGCGCGCGGGCGTGCGGCTGGTGCTGACGGGCGAGCCCGGCGTCTCCCCGGACGGGGCCCCGGACGGGGGCTCGAACGGCTCCCCGGACCGCGGCTCGAACGGCTCTTCGGACGGCTCCCCGGACGGCGTGGAGCGCGTGCCGGTGACGGAGGCCGTCGGCGCTCCCCTGGCGGGGCCGGTGGAGGTGGATCCGGGTGCGCCGGCGTATGTGATCTTCACGTCGGGGTCGACGGGGGAGCCCAAGGGGGTCGAGGTGTCGCATCGGGCGGCGCTCAACACGGTGGTGGATGTGAATGAGCGGTTCGGGGTGGGGCCTGATGATCGGGTGCTGGCGCTGTCGGCGCTGGACTTCGACCTGTCGGTGTGGGACGTGTTCGGGCTGCTGTCGGCCGGCGGCGCCCTGGTACTGGTGGAGGAGGAGGCCCGGCGGGAGGCGCGCCGGTGGGCGGAGCTGATGGCGGCGCACGGCGTGACGGTGTGGAACACCGTCCCCGCGCTGCTGGACATGCTGCTGGTCGCGGTGCCCGAGGGACTCCCGCCGGACCTGCGGCTGGCGATGGTCTCGGGTGACTGGGTCGGGCTGGACCTGCCCGGCCGGCTGGCCGCGGCGGCGCCGGGCTGCCGCCTGGTCGCCCTGGGCGGGGCCACGGAGGCAGCCATCTGGTCCAACGCGTTCGAGGTCGCAGAGGTGGACCCGGGATGGCGGTCGATCCCCTACGGGTTCCCGCTGCGCAACCAGTGCTACCGCGTGGTGGACGGCCGGGGGCGTGACTGTCCCGACTGGGTGCCGGGCGAGCTGTGGATCGGCGGGGCCGGGGTGGCGCTGGGCTACCGGGGGGATGCGGAGGTGACGGCGGCCAAGTTCGTCGAGCGCGACGGCGCCCGCTGGTACCGTACCGGCGACCTGGGCCGCTACTGGCCCGACGGCACGCTGGAGTTCCTCGGCCGGGCCGACCACCAGGTCAAGGTGCGCGGCCACCGGATCGAGCTGGGCGAGGTCGAGTCGGCCCTGCACGCCCACCCGGGCGTGGACCACGCGGTGGTCACCACGGTCGGGCAGCCCACCCGCCGGCTGGCCGCGCTGGTGGTGGCCGCCCCCGGCACCGGCCCGCGGGAGCTGCGGGACTGGCTCGCCGAACGCCTGCCGCCCTACGCCGTGCCACCCACGATCACGATGCTTGACCGGTTCCCCCTCAGCGCCAACGGCAAGGTGGACCGCGGCGCGCTCGCGAAGCTCGCCGAACGGGACGGGCAGGGGACCGACGAGGACGCGCCGCCCTCCGGCCCCGTCGAGGAGGCGCTGGGCCGGATCTGGTGCGAGCTGCTGGGCTTGGACCGGGTCGGCAGGCACCAGAGCTTCGTGGCCCTCGGCGGCGACAGCATCCTGGCGGCCCGCCTCGCCGAGGAGATCCGGATCGGGTTCGGCGCCGACCTGGCCCTGAGGGAGATCTTCGCGGGCCCGACCGTCGCCGAGCACGCGGCCCTGATCGAGCAGCGGCGGACCGAGACCGAGACAGCGGCCTTCGAGGAAGGTGCGATATGACCGAGCGGACCGAGTGGACCGGGCGGACCGAGGAGACGGACAGCGCCGCAGCCGTGCGACCGGAGCGGGCCGCGGGTGCGGCCGGGCCGGGGAGGGCCGGAGGCGGGGAAGGCGTGACCGCCGGAGCGGGCAAGCCCGGCGGAGGGGAGCGTGCGGCCGCGGGACGGCTCGTCGCCGAGCTCGAACGCCAGGGCGTCCGGCTCTGGGAGGAGGACGGGCGGCTCCGTTTCCGGGCGCCGCAGGGCGTGCTGACCGACGAGCGGCGGGCGCTGCTGTCCGCGCACAAGGAGGCCGTGCTCGACCACCTGAGCCGGCCCGGCCCGGAGGTGACCCCGCAGCCGGAGGACCGCCACGAGCCGTTCCCGCTGACCGACGTCCAGGCCGCCTACGTCCTCGGGCGCCGGGACGCCTTCGACTACGGGGGCACGGCCTGCCAGGTCTACGCCGAGCTGGCCTTCCCCGAGCTGGACCCGCCCCGGCTGGAGGCCGCCTGGCGCGCGCTGGTCCGCCGCCACGACATGTTGCGGGCGGTCGTCCACGTCGACGGCTACCAGCAGGTGCTGGCCGACGTGCCGGACTACCGGATCGAGGTGACGGACCTGCGCGGCGAGCCCGCCGGGCGGGTGAGCGGCCATCTCGACGAGGTCCGCGCCGCGATGGACCACCGGGTCTACGACGCCGACGCCTGGCCGCTGTTCGAGCTGCGCGTCACGCGCACCGACGGGCAGGCGCTGCTGCACGTCTCCATCGACTTCCTGATCGCCGACTACCTGAGCATCCAGCTGCTGCTGACCGAGCTCAAGCGGCTCTACCTCGACCCGGACCACCCCCTCCCGCCCCTGGAGATCGGCTTCCGCGACTACCTGCTCGCGGCCCGCCGGCTGCGCGAGGGCGCCGCCTACGAGCGCGACCGCGACTACTGGGAGGGACGCGTCGACGAGCTGCCGGGGCCGCCGGAGCTTCCGGTCCGCGACAACGCGGCCGCGGAGGCCGGCCGCCGCTTCACCCGCCACCAGGTCACCCTCGACGCCGGGCAGTGGGAACGGTTCCGGGCCAGGTCGGGCGCCCACGGCGTCACCCCCTCCACGGCGGTCCTGGCCGCCTTCGCCGAGGTGGTGGCCAGGTGGAGCCGGCGCCCCCGGTTCTCGCTGAACCTGACCCTGCTCAACCGGCAGCCGCTCCACCCCCAGGTGGGAGGGCTGGTCGGCGACTTCACGACGGTCAGCCTGCTGGCCGTCGACGGCGAGGCGGGCGCGGCGTTCCACGGACGGGCCCGCGCGCTGCAGGACCGGCTCTGGGAGGACCTCGACCACCGCCTCTACTCCGGCGTGGAGGTCATGCGCGAGATCGCCCGCCGCCGCGGCCGGGGTGCCGCGCTGATGCCGGTCGTCTTCACCAGCACGATCGGGCTCAGCGACGAGGCGTCGGGCCACGAGGGCATGAACGGCCTGGCCGAGGTGGTGTACGGCAGGAGCCAGACACCGCAGGTGTGGATCGACTGCCAGGCGGTGGTCGAGGGCGGCGCGCTCGAGGTCAGGTGGGACGTGCGTGACGGGGTGTTCCCCCCGGGGCTGGTCGAGGACGCCTTCGGCGCGATGGAGGAGCTGCTGCGCGCCCTGGCCACCTCGGACGAGCCGTGGGACAGCGCCTGCCCGGTCGCGCTGCCCGCCGTACAGGCCGGCCGGCGCGACCGGGTGAACGCGACCACCGAGCCGCTGCCCCGCGGGCTGCTGCACGAGGCGGTCGTCGCCCAGGCGCTGCGCGAGCCCGGCAGGGCGGCCGTCGTGACGGGGGAGCGCACCCTCACCTACGGCGAGCTGCTCGCCAGGGCCGTGGGCGTGGCCGAGACGCTGAAGGCCCGGGGGTTCGAGCAGGGCGCCCTGGCCGCGGTCATGATGGACAAGGGCTGGGAGCAGGTCGTCGCCGTCCTCGGCACCCTCCTGGCCGGCGGCGCCTACCTGCCGGTCGACACCGGCCAGCCGCCGGCCAGGCGGGCGCGGATCCTCGCCGACGCCGGTGTCCGGCACGTGCTCACGCAGTCGTGGATCCGCGACCGCCCGGAGGGGGCCGACCTCGTCGACGTCGACCTCCTCCTGCCGTCCGCGCTCCCGGCCCCGCAGCCGGCGGCGGACCCCGGCGACCTGGCGTACGTGATCTACACCTCGGGCTCCACCGGCGACCCCAAGGGGGTGATGATCTCCCACCGCGCGGCCCTCAACACGGTGGCCGACGTCAACCGGCGCTTCGCGGTGACGGCGGAGGACCGCGTCCTCGGCCTGGCGGGCCTGGGCTTCGACCTGTCGGTGTACGACATCTTCGGCCCCCTGTCCCTGGGCGGCGCCCTCGTGCTGCCCGACGCCGAGGGGCGGGGCGACCCCGCGCACTGGGCGCGGCTGATCGCCGGACACGGTGTCACGGTCTGGAACTCCGTGCCCGCGCAGCTGCAGATGCTCGACCACTACCTGGGTTCCCAGCCCGAGCCGGACCTGCCGTCCCTGCGGCTGGCGATGCTCAGCGGCGACTGGATCCCCATCGCGCTGCCCGGCCGCGTCCGGGGGCGCCTGCCGGGCCTGGAGCTGATCAGTCTCGGCGGCGCCACCGAGGCGGCGATCTGGTCGATCTACCATCCGATCGGCGAGGTCCGGGACGGCCTGCGGAGCATCCCGTACGGCACGCCGCTGGCAAACCAGGCCTTCCACGTCCTCGACGAGGCCCTGCGCCCCTGCCCCGACTGGGTGCCCGGCGAGCTGTACATCAGCGGCGCGGGCCTCGCGCTGGGCTACCTCGGCGACGAGGACAGGACCGCCCAGCGGTTCATCCGCCGTCCCGGCACCGGCGAGCGCCTCTACCGCACCGGCGACCTGGGCCGCTACCACGACGACGGCACGATCGAGTTCCTCGGCCGGGAGGACAGGCAGGTCAAGATCCGCGGGCATCGCATCGAGCTCGCCGAGGTCGAGGCGGCGATCCAGTCGCACCCGGCGGTCGCGGCGGTCCACGTCCTGCTCGACGGCACCGGCATGGAGCGCAGGCTGGCCGCCTTCGCCGAACCGGTACGGCGGGCCGCCTCCGGCGACGATCCGGCCGCGGAGCTGGCCGCGGCGGCCGCCGCCGCGGCCGATCCGCACACCACCCACATCGACCGCGCCGAGCTCATGGAGTTCATCGGCAGGCTCGACCGGGCCGCGGTGATCGGCATGATGTGGGCGCTGCGGCGGCGGGGCCTGTTCGGCTCCACCTCCGAGCGGACGACCACCGAGCAGGTCCTGGCCGCGACCGGGGCGGCTCCCCGGCACCACCGGCTCGTCCGGCGGTGGCTGCGCGTGCTGGAGCGGGAGGGCGTCATCGCCGGCGACGGCGACGGCTTCCGCGCGACACGGGTGATCGAGGCGGCCGACCTGGCGCGGGCCTGGCAGGCGGTGGAGGAGCTCCAGCGTGAGGACAGCTACAAGGCCGTGCTCATCGACTACTTCAAGGAGAGCACCGAGCGCCTGCCCGAGCTGCTCCGCGACGAGCTCGACCCGCTTCCGCTGCTGTTCCCCGAAGGCCGGCTGGAGATCTCCGAGGCCGCCTACCGGGAGAACATCATCAGCCGCTACGTCAACCACGCCGCCATCGCGGTGCTGCGCGGGATCGCCGCCCGGCACGACGGGCCCCTGCGCGTCATCGAGGTCGGCGCGGGCGTCGGCGGCACCAGTGCCCAGATGATCCCCGCGCTGGCCGAGTTCGACGTCGACTACCTGTTCACCGACGTCTCGCCGTTCTTCCTCAACGAGGCCCGCGAGCGGTTCGGCGAGCGGCCCTGGGTGCGCTACGGGCTGTTCGACATCAACGAGGACTACCGCGAGCAGGGCTACGCCCCCAACGACTTCGACGTCGTCCTGTGCGCGAACGTGCTGCACAACTCGCGGCACGCGGGCCGGGTGCTGGCCGGGCTCCGCGAGATGCTCAGGCCGGGCGGCTGGCTGGTCTTCATCGAGACCACCAAGGACAGCTACCAGATCATGACCTCGATGGAGTTCATGATGCCGGAGAAGGACCCGCGCAAGTGGGACTACGAGGACCTGCGCAAGGGACGCGACCAGACGTTCCTGGGCCGCGAGGAGTGGCTGGGGCTCCTCACCGGCGCCGGCGCCGACACCACCCTCTGCCTGCCGGGACCGGACGACGTCACCGGCCCGCTCGGCCAGAACGTCTTCGCCGCCCGGTTCAAGAGCGACCGGGCCCGGCTCGGCGTGGCCGGCCTCGCCGAACACCTGGCCGACCGGCTGCCCGAGTACATGATCCCCAGCCACACGCAGGTCGTGGACGCCCTGCCGCTCACCGGCAACGGCAAGGTCGACCACGCGGCGCTGCGGTCCTGGCTGCCCCGCGCGGCGTCCGGGCGCGCCGCGGCGGGCGGCGAGCCCCGCGACGACCTCGAACGCCGGCTCGCCGCCGTGTGGGCCGAGGTCCTGGGGCTGGTCCGGGTCGACAGGGAGGAGGACTTCTTCGAGCTCGGCGGGGACTCGCTGGTCGTCGCGAAGCTGGCGGCCCGCCTGCGCGAGGAGGTGGCGGAGACCCGGGACCTGTTCTGGGACGACCTGGTCCGCCAGATCCTGCACCGGCCCACCGTGGCCGCGCTCGCCGAGCACGTCCGGCGGGCACGGGACGAGGAGGAGTCCGGCCCCCGCGGCGAGGCCTCGCCGCTGGTCCCGCTCGGCGGGGACGAGGACGGGGGCGACGGCGCCCTGCGGGTGCTCGTCCACGAGGGCAGCGGCACCCTGGCGCCCTACCGCGCGCTGGCCCGGCTGCTGGCGGCCAAGGGTGGGCCGCTGGTGGGCCTGGCGATCACCGAGGTCGAGCGGTACCTCGCCGAGGAGCCCGAGGGCCTCATCGAAAGGCGCGCCGCCCGCTACGCCAGGGCGCTGCTCGACACCGGTTCCTCCCGCTTCCACGTCGTGGGCTACTGCATGGGGGGCCTGCTGGCCACCGAGGTCGCCCGCCATCTCACCGAGGCGGGCGCCGCCGTGGAGAGCCTCACCGTGATCAGCAGTTACACTCTGCCGCGGATCATCGAGGACGAGCTGGTCGTCGAGTACGTCTTCGCCCGTGTGATGGGGATCGACCCCGCCGACGCGGGCTACCCGGGCGACGAGGCCACCATGTCGCGGGTGTTCGAGCTCCTCCTCGCCGAGGATCCCGAACGCGTCCCCGCCGGCCGCGTGGCCGGGCTCACCGGCGACCCGGCCCTGGAGTCGGCCGCCGCCGACTTCCGGCGGCTCGCCGGGCTCTCCCAGCGGGAGCGGCTGGCCGCGATCGGCCGCGCCGCCACCGAGACCCGGTCCGACCCCGAGGTCGAGCGGCACGTGAACTCCCTCTTCCAGGTGGTACGGCACAGCCTGCTGGCGGTCGGCACGCACACCCCGGAGCCGTACGCCGGGGACATCACCTTCCTGCGGCAGCTCGGCGACACCCGTTTCCTGCCGTGGCTGCGCGACGACATGACGGGCTTCTGGCGCGAGCTGTGCCTGGGCGACCTGGAGGTGGTCGACGTCCCCGGCGACCACTTCACCTGCCTGCAGCCGCCCAACGTCGACGAGGTGGCGACCTTCCTGGCCACGTCCCAGGCGGCGCGATGAGGGCCGGCCGCGGGGCGCCCGCCATCGCCGTCCTGGGCTGCTACGGAGCCGTGGGCAGGTCGGTCGTCCGCCGCCTCAGGGAGGCCGGGACGGGCCCGCTGCGCCTGGGCGGCAGGGATCTCGACCGGGTCCGCGCCCTGGCCGGAACCGGGTCCGGAGGGCCGGCCGGGGCCGAGGCCGCGACGGGCGGAGCCGCCACCGGCGAGGCCGTGACGGGTACGGCGGGCGCCGGAGCAGTGGAGGCGAGGGCCGGGGCGGACGAGGCCGTGGCGGTCGACCTCCGCGACGCGGCGGCGCTCGCCGCGTTCTGCGAGGGCTGCCACGTGGTGGTCAACTGCGCGGGGCCGTCCAGCCGGATCCTCGACACGGTGGCCCGCGCGGCGCTCGCCGCCGGCGCCCACTACGTCGACGTCGCCGGCGACGCGGCCGTGCGCGACAGGCTCACGGCGGCGGGTCTCCCGACGGGCTCGGCGGCCCGCCGGGACCCCGCGGGCCACGGCTCTGACGGCCCGGGTTCCGGGGACCACGGTTCTGACGGCCCGGAGTCCGCGGGGCGGGGTTCTGACGGCCCGGGTTCCGGGGACCACGGCTTTGACGGCCCAGGTTCCGCGGGGCGGGGTTCCACGGGCCACGGCTCCGAAGGCCGGGGTTCCAGGGGGCGGGGCCGCGCCGGGCGGGATGGCTCCGGGCGGGTCGTCGTGCTCTCGGCGGGGATGATGCCCGGCCTGTCGGCCCTGCTGCCGAGGCATCTCGCCGGACAGGGGTTCGACCGGGTGGACCGCCTGACCGCTCACGTGGGCGGCGTCGACAGGTTCACCCCCGCCGCCGCGCTCGACTACGTGGCCTCGCTGTCCGGCGGGTACGCGACGCCGCTGGCGGTCTGGCGGGGACACCAGGTGATCCCCCGCGCCTCCAGGCCCCGCCGGGGCGTCGAGCTGCCGCACTTCCCCGGCCGGGTCAACGCCTACCCCTACCTCAGCGCGGAGGCCGAGCGGCTCGCCAGATCGCTGGGCTTCGCCGAGGTCGAGTGGTCGAGCGTCTTCGACGGGGAGCTGACGCTCGCGGCACTGGCCCGCCTGCACGACCTGGACGCGGACACCGCGGCCGGAGAGCTGGTGCGGACCTCGCGCCTGGAGGCCTTCGGGCGCACGCCGTACTTCCAGATGGTCTTCCGGATGGAAGGGGAGGCGGCGGGGCGGCCGGTCGCCCGGACGCTCGTCGCGCGGGCCGCCGACAGCTACGAGCTGAGCGCGGCGGTCGCCGTGCTGGCGGCCGGGGCGGTCCTGCGGGGCCTCGTCCGCCCGGGGCTGCACGACGCGGCCGACGTGCTCGACGCCGGCGCGGTCTTCCAGGCCCTCCTCGACGACCCGGCGGTCACCCGGCTGGAGGTCGTCGACGACGTCTCGCCGGCCGTAGAGGTGGAGGAGGGGGTCCTGTGAGCGAGCGGCCACGCGTCATCGTCTGCGGCACCGGCTTCGGCCGGGTGCACCTGGCGGCACTGGGCAGGCCCGGCGTGCCGTTCGAGCTGGCCGGGGTGCTGGCCAGGGGCAGCGATCGTTCGCGGCTCTGCGCCGACCGGGCCGGGGTCCCGCTGTACACCGAGGTCGAGCAGGTGCCCGACGACGTCGACCTCGCCTGCGTGGTGCTCCTGGGGGAGGTCAACGGCGGCCCGGGCAGCGAGGTCGCGGCCCGGTTCATGTCCCGCGGCGTGCACGTGCTGCAGGAGGGCCCCCTGCTCCACGACGAGCTCGCCGCCTCGCTGCGCACCGCCCGCAGGGAGAAGGTCTTCTACCAGGTCAACACGCACTACACCCAGCTGCCGCCGGTACGCCGGTTCACCGCCGCCGCGCGGGTGCTGCTGGCCCGCCAGCGGCCCCTCTTCGTGGACGCCGTCTGCGGCATCCAGGTCTCCTACAACCTCGTCGACATCCTCGGCAGGATCCTGGGCGGCCTGCGGCCGTGGGGATTCGCCGATCCGCCGGAGGTGCCGGAGAAGATCCGCCGGCTGTCCGGTGCCGAGCCGCCGTTCCGCACCCTCAGCGGAGTCCTGGCCGGGGTGCCGCTCACCCTGCGGGTGCAGAACCAGCTCCACCCGGCCGACCCCGACAACCACGCGCACTTCCTGCACCGCGTCACCCTGGGGACGGAGGGAGGCACGCTCACGCTGGTCAACACCCACGGGCCGGTGCTGTGGTCCCCCCGCCCGCACCTGCCCGCGCAGGCCAGGGGGCTCGCCACGCTGGACGGCGCCGACGACGAGCACCTCGACTTCCCCAGCAGCACGCCCATCGGGCCGGCGCGGGCCCCCAGCTACCGCGAGATCCTCGGCGAGATGTGGCCCGCCGGGGTCGAGAGGGCCCTGAGCGCCACATGGACGGCGCAGCGTGACGGAGTTGATCCGCTCCGTGACGGCCAGTATCATCTCGCGGTCTGCAAGGTGTGGCAGGCGATGGCGGGGGCACTGGGTTTCCCCGAGCGCCTGCTGGGCCCGGCGCCGCGTCCGCTCTCCGCCGACGAGCTGATCTCCGCCATGAGATCGCAGCACGAGGAGCTGCTCACATGACGATCATGACGACCGAGATGCGCGACCGGTGGCTGCGCTGCCAGCGCGCCGACCCCGCGCCGCGGCTGCGGCTGGTGTGCTTCCCCCACGCGGGCGGCGCGGCCGGCTTCTTCCGGACCTGGGCGGGGCGCCTGCCGTACGGCGTCGAGCTGTACGCGGTGCAGTACCCCGGCCGCCAGGACCGCATCGAGGAGGAGTTCGCCGCCGACATGGACGGGCTCGCCGGACCGGTCGCGGCGGCCCTGGAAGACCTGCCCGACGTCCCGGTCGCGCTGTTCGGCCACAGCATGGGCGCGGCGGTGGCGCACGAGGTGGCGCGGCGGCTCGAAGAGCGGGGGAGGGTGCCGCTGGCGGGCCTCGCCGTCTCCGGACGGCCCGCGCCGGACCGCCTGAGACCCGCCGGGGTGCACCTCGGCGGCGACGAGGCCCTCCTGACCGACCTGCGCAGGCTCGGCGGCACCAGCGAGGAGGTCCTCGCGGACCCCGCGCTGCGCGCGCTGGTCCTGCCCGCGCTCCGTGCCGACTACCGGCTGATAGAGACCTACGAGCCGCGGCCCCGCGCGCCGATCCGGGCGCCGATCTGCGTCTGCCTCGGAGACGCCGACCCCGAGGTCGACCTGGACGAGGCGGCGGCGTGGGCGGACCACACGGCCGGCGCCTTCGGGCTGCGCGCCTTCCCCGGGGACCACTTCTACCTGGTCGCCCACGAGGACGAGCTGATCAGGGAGGTGTTGCGCCACTGCCACCTGTCCGATCCATGGCCGTCGACCCCGTAGACACGTCACGAAAGGAAGCACGTTGGAGACCAAGGCAATCGAGAAGGACCTGCTCGCCCTCGAAGAGCAGGGCTGGGCGGCGATATCGGTGGGCGACGGCGACTTCTACCGCCGGCTGATCACCGACCGGACGCTGTGCGTCGAGCCCGACGGCCTGCAGACCGGAGCGGAGCTCGCCGCCGACATCGACGCCAACAAGTCGCCCTTCGACGACTACAAGCTGCAGGACGTCAAGGTCCTGCCGCTCACCGCCGACAGCGCGGTCATCACCTACCGGGCGGTCGTCAGCCTCAAGGAGGCCGGCTTCGTCTTCCAGCTCTACATGAGCAGCGCCTACGTCCGCAGCGACGGCGCGTGGAAGCTCGCCTTCCACCAGCAGACACCGGTGAAACAGGAAGACTGAGGCGCTCCCCCCCGCCGTTCCCCGGGATGGGGAGCGGCCGGTCGCCGGACATCTCGCACCGGGAGGCACTGTCATGCACGGAGTGGCGGGCGACGCTCCGGTGGGACTGCCGCGGGGCGCTCCCGTGGCGGTTGCCGTGCTTTTCACATTCGCCTGGGTAATTGGTGGTGACGGCGATATCGGCGCCCGTTTCCTTGCGCCTCTATCGCCGTCGTTAAGCGATTGAACATAAGGGGAGGAATTCCTCCGGGACTTTTCAGTCCCGGAGGAATTCGACGAGCTGATAATTGATTTTCCCTTCCGGGGCGGCGCAGCCGGCCGCCCTGAGAACGGCCGGTCGCCAGCCGTGCCGGGCGGCGAGCTCGCCGATGAGCGCCGCGTTGCCGAGATCGGTGAAGCCGAGCATCAGCCGCCCGCCGGGGTTGAGGTGCTCCCCGGCGTCGCGCAGGAAGGCGTCGTGCGCGGTGTAGCCGGGGTCGAAGAACGCGCGCTCCAGGTCGTCGGCCGCGGCCTCGCCCGAGGGGGCCTCGACGAAGTTGGAGTTCCAGTAGATCAGGTCGAAGCGGTCGTCCGCGCTCAGCGGGGAGAACATGTCCCCGCAGGCCACGCGGACGCGGTCGGCGACGCCGTGCCGTTCGGCGTTGAGCCGGGTGTTGTCCGCCGCGGCCCGGCTCATGTCGATCGCGGTCACCGCGTCGCATCCGCGGAGGGCGGCGGTGACGGCCACGTAGCCGGTGCCGCTGCCGATCTCGCAGAGGGAGCCGTGCACCGGGTAGGGGATCCACTCGGCGTACAGCGCCGAGGACTGTGAGAGGTGCGGGGCGTAGACGCCGGGAAGGAGATCCCAGTCGAGGCCGAGCAGCCGGAAATTCTGTCGCAGCGTGATTTCCCGATGGCGGGCGAGAAGACTTCCGGCGGCCTGCCGGGCGCGAGTATTCATCGTCTCTCCGGTCTCCGATGGACGTTGCATTAGATAATTATAGGCATTAGCGTTTAAATCATGCCACGAACGGCATGTAGCTATGAAATATGTAATGACGGATGGAGAGGCTGATGTCGACGACCACCGATCTCATCCGGCTGGGTGCCTCCTACCGAAGGGACGGAGTCGACCCCGGGAAGCTGGAGAGCGACCCGCTGGCCCAGTTCCGGCACTGGCACGACGAGTGGCTGGGCACCGGCCCGGCCGCGGGCCAGGCCGCCGTGCTCGCCACGGCGGACATCCACGGCCGCCCGTCGGCGCGGTGGGTCGACGTGGCCTACGTCGACCACGGATTCGTGTTCTTCACCAACTACGGCAGCCGAAAGAGCGCCGACCTGGCCGTCAACCCGCAGGCCGCGCTCTGCTTCGGCTGGCTGGAGGTGGGCCGGCAGGTGCGCGCCGAAGGCGGTATCGCCCGGCTCACCGACGTCGAGTCCGACGCCTTCTTCGCCGGTCTGCCCCGCGGCGTCCAGCTGCTCTCCTGGGCGAGCGACCAGCGCCGGGTGGTCGGCGACCGGGACGTGCTGCAGGCGCAGCTCGCCCAGGCCGGCGACCGTTTCTCCGGGCAGGAGGTGCCGCGGCCCGCCCACTGGGGCGGCTACCGCCTGACACCCGAGGAGGTCGAGTTCTGGCAGCGCCGTACCGACGAGATACAGGACCGCTTCCGCTACCGCCGCGAGATCGTCGGCGACGGCTGGCGGAGCGCGCAGATAGCCCCCTGAGGAGGGAGAAGCCGATGATGCCCGGATGTGTGGAGTGGCCGGAAGAGGTGGCCGCGCGTTACCGGAGGGAGGGCTACTGGCGCGGTGAGACGCTCGGCGACCTGCTGCGCCGCGTGGCCGCGGCCCACGGCCCCCGGACCGCCCTGGTGTCGGGGGACTCGCGCTGGAGCTACCGGGAGCTGGACGAGCGCGCCGACCGCCTCGCGGCGGGCCTGGGCGGACTCGGCATAGGCTCCGGCGACCGCGTGCTGGTCCAGCTGCCCAACATCCCGGACCTCGTGTTCCTCTGCTTCGCGCTGTTCCGCCTCGGGGCGGCGCCGGTCCTCGCCCTGCCGCCCCACCGGCACAGCGAGATAGGCCACCTGGCCGCCGCCACCGACGCCGTCGCCTACGTCGTCCCCGACACCTGCCAGGGTTTCGACCACCGGGAACTCGCCCGGCGGGTGCAGGCGTCGGCGCCGTCGCTCCGCCACGTCATCGTGTCCGGCGACCCGCAGGAGTTCACGGCCCTGGCCGACCTCGAACGCGACCCCGTGCCGCACGACTCCCCCGATCCCGGCGACGTGGCCCTGTTCCTGCTGTCGGGCGGGACCACCGGCCGCTCCAAGCTCATCCCGCGCACCCACGACGACTACGCCTGCAACATCCGGCTCAGCGCGGAGAACGCCGGCCTGGACGAGACGTCGGTCTACCTGGCCGCCCTGCCGATCGCGCACAACTACGCGCTCGGCTGCCCCGGAGTGCTCGGCACGCTGCAGGCGGGCGGGACGGTCGTCCTCACCCCGACCCCGAGCCCCGACGACGCCTTCCCGCTGATCGAGCGCGAGCGGGTCACCGTCACGGGCCTCGTCCCCTCACTCGCCCAGCTGTGGGCGGAGGCGGCGGAGTGGGCCCGGCGGGACCTGTCCAGCCTCCGCCTGGTCCAGGTCGGCGGTGCCGCGGTCTCGGGCGAGCTGGCCGGCCGGGTGGGCAGGACACTGGGCCGTCTCCAGCAGTCCTTCGGGATGGCCGAGGGGCTGCTCAGCCAGAGCCGCGGCGACGACTCCGCGGAGCTGCTCGTGTCCACGCAGGGCAAGCCGCTCGCCCAGGCCGACGAGGTGCGCCTCGTCGGCGACGACGGCCGCGACGTCCCGCCGGGAGAGGCCGGCGAGCTCCTGGTCCGCGGCCCCTACACCATCCGCGGCTACTACCGTGCGCCCGAGCACAACGCCGCCGCCTTCACCCCGGACGGGTTCTTCCGCAGCGGCGACCTCGCCCGGCTGACCGGCACCGGCCATCTCGCCATCGTCGGACGGGTCAAGGACGTGATCAACAGGGGCGGCGACAAGGTGCCCGCCGACGAGGTGGAGGACCACCTCCTCGCCCACCCCGAAGTCGACGCCGTGGCGGTGGTCGCGATGCCCGACCCGTTGCTGGGGGAGCGGACCTGCGCCTACATCGTCCCCCGCAGGAAGGCCCCGAGCCTGAAGACGATCGAGGCGTTCCTCCGCAAACGAGGCGTGGCCGCCTACAAGGTCCCCGACTGGATCGAGGACGTCGCCGCCCTGCCGTACACCCCGGTGGGAAAGATCGACAAGGCCCGCCTGCGCGCGGACATCGCCCATCGGCGGGGCGGCAGGCGGCCGTGACGGCGCTGACGCCGGGGCGCGCGCCCCAGCAGCCCGACTGGAGCGACCCCGGCCTGCTCGACGAGGTCAGGCGGACGCTGGGATCGCTGCGGCCGCTGGTCACCGAGGAGGAGTGCGCGCGGCTGTCGGCGTCGATGGGGCGCGCCGGCGCCGGCGAGGCGCTGGTGCTCCAGGGAGGCGACTGCGCCGAGCGCTTCCGCGAGTCCAACCCGTGCGACGTCGGCAGGAAGCTCGACCAGCTCTACCATCTGGCCCGCGGGCTGGGCGCCGCCGCGGGCGTCCCGGTCGTGCCGGTCGGCCGGCTCGCCGGCCAGTACGGCAAGCCGCGGTCCGACGCCTGGGAACGGGTCCCCGACGGCACGGTCATGCCGGCCTACCGGGGGGACGCGGTCAACAGCCCGGACGCCGACCCCGATGCCCGCTTCCCCGATCCGGCGCGGCTGCTGCGGGCCTACGAGTGCGCCGAACGGGTGCTCGCCACGGTGCGGGCCTCCTGGGACGGCCGGGAGACCATCGAACGGGCACACGTCTCCCACGAGGCGCTGCTGCTCGACTACGAGCACCCCCTCGTCAGGCAGGGGAGCGGCGCGCGGTTCGCCTCCTCGGCGCACTCCGTCTGGATCGGCGACCGCACCCGCTCCGTGGAGGGGGCGCACGTGGCGTTCGCCGCGTCGGTCGCCAACCCGATCGGAGTGAAGATCGGCCCCACCACCCGCCCGGCGGACGCCGTACGGCTGAGCCGCCTGCTCAACCCGGAGGCGATCCCCGGGCGGCTGTCCTTCATCGTGCGGATGGGCGGCGCGCGGGTCCGGCGGCTGCTGCCGGAGATCGTGGGCGAGGTCGCCAGGCGGGGAGCACCGGTGCTGTGGCTGTGCGATCCCATGCACGGCAACACCGTGCGGATCGGCAAGGGGCTGAAGACCCGGCCCGTGGGGGCGATCCTGGAGGAGGTCGTGGCGTTCGTCCGGGTGCTGCGCTCCCTGCGGCGGCACCCGGCGGGACTGCACCTGGAGATGACGCCCGAGGACGTGACCGAATGCGTGTCGACCCCGCGTCCCTTCTCCGCGCTGCCTCCCCTGCCGCGGTACCGGAGCGCGTGCGATCCCCGCCTCAACGCCGAACAGGCGGCCGAGGTGGTCGGACGCTTCGCGAGCGTGCTGTGAGAACGGCGGAGGGAGGGGAACGGGAGGGACGCGGAGACAGAGGGAAGGAGAGGCATGGGCTTCGAGGGGATTCCGAGCAGGGCGTTCGCCTTCTACGAAGGGCTGAGCGCCGACAACTCGCGCGACTACTGGCATGAGCACAAGGAGGTCTACGACAGCTCCGTCCGGGAGCCGATGCTCGCCCTGCTCGGGGAGCTCGAGGACGAGTTCGGCGAGGCCAAGCTGTTCCGCCCGCAGCGCGACACCAGGTTCGCGAAGGACAAGTCGCCCTACAAGACCTATCAGGGGGTGACGGTCGGCGCGGGCGGGACCGTGGGCTACTACCTCCAGCTTGAGGCCGGCGGCCTTTTCCTCGGCGCGGGCTTCCACGCTTTCGACTCCGCCGAGACCACCCGCTACCGCGCGGCGGTCGACGACGGGCACGCCGGCGGCGCGCTCGTCAAGATCACCGACCGGCTGGTCAAGGACGGGTTCGAGCTGGTGGGCGAGCGCGTCAAGACCCGGCCGCGCGGTTACCCGGCCGATCACCCGCGCATCGAGCTGCTCCGTCACAGATCGCTGGGAGCCGAACGCCGGGTGCCGAAGTCGAAGGTGCGGGGGCGCAAGGCGCTCACCGTGGTCCGTGACGACTGGCGCCTCCTGCGCCCTCTCGTCGACTGGCTGCTCGAACACGTCGCCAAGGGGTGAGCTCCGCGGCGCGGGGCGTCCGGAGCGGGTCATCCGGGGCGTTGGCGTGCGTTCCGGTTTCAGCGCAGCCCGGATGTGATCTTGGTCTTCGGGTCGGATCGCCCGATCGCGCTATGCGGCACAGGAGGGCACCGTGGCCGAGATCGCCAAGGCCCTGGGGTTGGCCGTGGCGCCATCTGCCGGGCCGTGCAGCAGACCTCCTGACGCCAGACCGAGGTCGCGCCGTTAACGGACTGCAAGCGGTTGACCAGCTAAGCGCCTATCCAGGAGTTCTGCACGTAACCGGGTGCGAGATCGCCGGAGTGAACAGACGTTGACAAGGGCCTCGCCGGAGGTTGGATCGAAGTTGCCTCCATCGTCCATCCGCCCGGCGAGGTCGTGGCCAGCATGCGCCCTTCTGTCGTGTTCGCCAATGCTCAGGCCGTCTCGATCGAGCACCTGCAGGCGCAGTTACGGGGCCGTTGGCGGCAGGCGACGCGAGCGGTGATGCTGCCGCTGTCACTGCATGGATTGCCGGCGGTGCGGATCGCCGATCTGCTCGGCCACGACCCGGGCACGGCCCGCCGCTGGATCGACCGGTTCAACCGCCACGGGATGGCGGGCCTGGCCGACCGGTTCGACCGCCACGGGATGGCGGGCCTGGCCGACCGGTTCGACCGCCACGGGATGGCGGGCCTGGCCGACCGGCCTCGTCCGGGCCGCCCGCATCTGGGTGGCCAACGGCTGACCGACCGCATCGCGGCTCTACCGGCCCGGCCGCGGGACCATGGACGATCTCGCGGCTGTGGCGGTTGCCGAACCGCCCCGCCCCCGCCTCAGCAGGCGCACCCTGTATCGGCGGGTGCGGCTGGTGGCCCTTTGGCGGCGGCCCCGCACATCATCGTGATCTGTGACAACGACGGCATCCACCATGCCAGGACCGTCACCGCCCACCTGGTCGAGCATCCCCGGCTGGAGTTGCTGTACGGGGCGCGTTACAGTCCGCACGACGCTCCCGTGGAGCGCGTCCGGGCCGGGCTGAAGGCGTTCATCGCCAACACCGCCGTCACCTGGCCCGGCCGTCTGAGACAGATCCACGCCTTCTTGCGCGCCCGCTCACCGGATCAGTTGCCGACCGCCGCGGCTCCATGGACCAGCCCCTGGCTCCCAGCCGGTTACAAACGAAACTTCTGGAATGCCGCTTAGTGCCGCATCATCTTGGGTTTGCCCTGTTTCGTGGGGACATGTCGATCAAGGTCCCACCTCGGTGGGCGTGATCGCTTCAGGCTCTGCTCGTGGCTGAGCGGGTTCGCGTACGCGAGATCGATGACGATGAGGGAAACCGGCTGCTGCGCATCGTGCGGCGTGGCACCGGCTCGTGATCATGTCTGTGTGACGAGAACAAGATCGAGAGCGGCTGCCACTCTCATCGTAGAAGCCGCGCGGGTGCGGCAAAACTCCGAAGACCTGCCGGCCGCGCTGGCTCCGATGTTCGCCCGGATCGAACCAGGGCTGCAAGCCGGCAAATACGTCCGCGCCGTGATATCCCACCTGCCCAAACACAACGGCTGGACGATCGCCGAGTGGGCGGGCGACCACAGCCCCCACGCAGCGCCTGCTGAACCGCGTCATTTGGGACACCGCCGACGCGATGAGCATCGTGCACCTGGCCTACATCCGCGCCGGTGCCGGGCACGCCCTGATCGCCTCCCGGCAGCGGATCCCCGCCAAGCAGATCAGCGACCCCATCGCCGCGATCACTACCGGCCTGCCTCTGAATCTGGCCATCGGCCTGCTCAAAGACGTCTACGCCGACGGGGTGCGACTGGACTTCGTGGCCGATGACGTGTTCTCCGGCGCCCCCCGCGTGACTGGTGAGGCCTTCACGAAATGGAGTTTCGCTCGTTCGTGAGCGCTACCACGCGGGGTGATCGCACAAGTTCCAGCTGTAATAGGTGTCGTAGGTGTCACCGTCCGACCCACCGTCATTGTCGGACTCCCAGTACCAGGCGTACTTCTGATAATAGTCGGACCATGAGGAGTAGCTGATGTAGTGGTTACCGGTGTTGTGGGAGTGACCGCGGGCCGCCTCCTTGGGGTCTCCGCCGGGGCTGTCGTTGATGTAGATCCAGCTCCAGTCGCACCGGGTATCCGCGTGTGCCGCTGTGGTCCCGCCCGTGACGACCATGGCCCCTGCCAGGGAAACGGCCGCGGTGCCGAGGGCACCCCACCGCTTGAGATTCATTTTCATTTCCTGCCCTGCACTGAGAATCCTTTGGAAACCTACGGCGTCGAACCCGCTCGGCGGATCCGGCGTGCTCAGTGTGCTGCGGCCGATCATGGAAGTCGTTAGCACAGAGTGCAGTGTTCCTTGACAATGAGCGCACAGACAGCGGCTCGCAATCGTCCGGGCCGGCAATCCATGCAGCGACAGCGGCAGCATCACCGCTCGCGTCGCCTGCCGCCAACGGCCCCGTAACTGCGCCTGCAGGTGCTCGATCGAGACGGCCTGAGCATTGGCGAACACGACAGAAGGGCGCATGCTGGCCACGACCTCGCCGGGCGGATGGACGATGGAGGCAACTTCGATCCAACCTCCGGCGAGGCCCTTGTCAACGTCTGTTCACTCCGGCGATCTCGCACCCGGTTACGTGCAGAACTCCTGGATAGGCGCTTAGTTCGCTCGGGGTCACGTCCACGGACGTGACCCCGCTCTGGCCTGCAATAAGAGGTCAACAACCCCGGACAACGACGGAGCGCCGCAAGATCTGAACCCTCAGGACAAGTCCCTGAATCGGGATGTGCCCGCGGCGCTCTGTATCCCAAACCAACGTAACCGCAGGTCAGACAGGTTCGTTGGATTTCCGTGATTGCTGGAAGCGATCCTCTCGGCGAGGCGCCTGCGCCACGCGGTGGTTCCGGCGTACTGCCAGTGTCGTGGTCCACTACTCTGTGGTACTTTATAGTAGTACTCGGTACTACCGAGTACCAGGAGACCGAAAAGGACCCACGATGGACGACCTGACGGAGATGCTGAAGGGCACGCTTGAGGGCTGCGTGCTTGAAATCATCGACAGCGAGGAGACCTACGGGTACGCCATCACGCGTCGGCTGAACGAACTCGGCTTCGCCGACGTCGTCGAGGGGACGGTTTACACCATTCTGCTGCGACTGGAGAAGAACGGGCTCGTCCAGGTGACGAAACGACCGTCCGGGATGGGCCCGCCGCGCAAGTTCTATGCGCTCAACGACGCGGGGCGCGAAGAACTCGCGACGTTCTGGGCGAAATGGGAGTACATCACATCACGGATCGACAAGCTCAAGGAGGGCGGGAGATGAACTTCTGGGAGGCCATGACAGGCAGCGATCTCACCAGGGAATGGAAGGCGTTCGAAGCTCGGGCCGAGGCATTGCCGGCCGACTACCGGGCGGCGTGGGAAGAGATCAAGGGTCATCTTTCTCCCTACGCGGACTTCACAGGTCGAAACCTGATGCCGATTCTCGACGGTGCTCTGGGGCTGCTCGAAGAGACAGCGGCCGACGGGCAGAGCATTCACGACGTGCTGGGTGACGACGTCAAGGGCTTCTGCGCGGCGCTGGCCGGCGGAGAAGGGGCTCGGGACTTTCGCGACCGGTGGCGCGAGCAGTTGAACAGGAACGTCGCAAGGAAACTGGGCCGGCTAGGAGGCTGACGTGGGCATCCAAGACATCATCGAGGGCAAGAAGCAGTGGCGGGCGCACATGGCGCGGGTCAAGGCGCTCCCGCCGGACTACCAGATCGTCTACAAGGAGATTCAGAGGTACATCTTCAAGGTTGGACCGATCGACTTGCTTGACGGGCCCCTGCTCTCAGGGATCATCGATTTCTTCGAGGAGGGCGTCGGGGCCGGCAAGGGAGTCCTGGAACTCATCGGCAACGACGTCGCTGCCTTCTGCGACGACCTGGTCAAGGACTCGCGCACCTACGCGGACATCTATCAGGAGTCCATCAGCGGGGGACCCGGCACGGCCGAGAAGTAACACCTGTCGACCCGAGGCACCGGCGGGCGCCTCGACCACCGGGACGTCGTTGTCGCGCCAGTGGGCGTATGCCCGGACGGCCCTTGGCGAGCTGAGCAGCTTGTGAGCACTCCTCCGGACTGCCGCGCCGGGCCCGGGGCGTGGACCCGATCGGGGTGTCGGCAACGGAGCTGTCAGCAGGCACACGCGATTGCGTTAACCCAGGTCAGCGCGCCGGACTGGCCAAACAGAATCAGCATTCTGCAGGTGAACCCCAGCGGTGCTGCGAGAGCTGTCACCAGGGTCAACACGATCACGTGTACCTGGTGACACGACTCTTGACGACACCCCGTATCAGGTGGCGGTGGGCTGCGGGGCCGCGAGCCTGACCGGCGGCGAGCCGATCGCGGTGGGGTCGTCGATGAGCTGGTTGATCACAACGTTGGCGGCGCCCAGGGACGCGGCGCCGAAACCGAGGTCGGAGGCGACGAAGCGGCAGCGGGCGGCGGGTCCGGCGACGACCAGGTCCTCCAGCTCCGCCTGGGCGAACGGGAGAAGCCACCGGGCCAGCGTGGCGAAGTAGCCGCCGACCACGATGACCCGGGGGTTGAAGAGGTTGACCAGGATCGAGCCGCCGAGCCCGAGCCACCGGCCGACCTCCGCCACCGCCGCGAGCATCAGCGGATCGCCCCCGGCCAGCCCGCGGGCGATCTCCGCCACCCGCTCCTCGGGGTCGGGCACCGGGGTGGTGCCCATCCCGTAGGCCTGGTCCGGCGTCGCCATGCGCACCAGCGCCGCGAGCCCGACCTTGGTCTCCCAGCAGCCGCTGCGCCCGCATCCGCACCGGCTGCCGCCCGGGTCGACGGGCATGTGCCCGACCTCGCCGGAGAAGCCGTCCGCCCCGCGGAGCAGGCGGCCGCCGACGATGATGCCGCCGCCCACGCCGACCTCGCCGGTCAGGTAGACCATGTCGGCCGTCCCCGCGGCGACGCCCGAGGTGTATTCGGCCAGCGCGGCGAGGTTGGCGTCGTTGTCCACCGTCACCGGGGCCCGCACGTCGCCGAGCGCGACGGACAGCCGGGAGGCGAGCGACACGTCACGCCAGCCGAGGTTCGGCGCGAGCGCGACCACACCGTGGCCGACGTCCACCAGGCCGGGGACGGCCACTCCGATGCCGGCCACTCTGATGCCGCCGCCGGCTGCCGCGATGCCGGACGCGCCGGCTGCCGCGAGGTCACCCGGCCCGAGCCCGGAGGGTCCGGCCCCGGCCCGGGTGAGCTCGTCGATGGCCTGCCGGGCCACCCGGCCGAGCTCGCGCAGCGAGTGGTTGGTGCCGCTGCCCATCGCGTCGAAGCCGACGCGGCGCTCCACCAGGACACGCCCGCCCAGGTCGGTGCCGTGGACCGCGACGTAGTCCACGTTGATCTCCAGGCCCAGGACCCCGACGTGGGCGCCGTCGAGCGCCACCGCCCGCCGGGGACGCCCGACCGTCCCCGCGTGCTCGATGCCCACCTCGCGGACGAGCCGCCGTTCGAGCAGCTCGGCCATCAGGTTGGATACGGTGGCACGGTGCAGGCCGGTCGCCTCGGCGATGTCGGCGCGCGAGCTGGAGCCGTGGTCACGCAGGTGACGCAGGACCAGCGAGAGGTTGGTCCGGCGCAGCGACGCATGGCCCGCCGGCTGGGCGGCGCCCCCCGCGAGGCGGGTGAAGTGCTGCCCCTGCGTCATCGCGGTCACCGGCCTTTATTTATCTTGAAGCGCAATTAATTGATTTCTAACACCGGGTGGTCCGGCCGTACAGCATGGGCCGATAACGACTTCGCGGCCCTCGAACGAGGTCGCGGGAGGGTGACACGCCCGGCATGTTGCCGAAACGTTACCGAGGGTGGAACGTTTCGAGGCTTGCGTCATAAGAGAGGGCGTCCTTTAATGCGGCAAGCTGCGCAAATTTCAGCGCAAAACATGCAAAACAATGGATGAGCGATGAAATTTCATCGAAAGGAGGGGGCGGTGCGCAGCCGGTACGGCAGCGGGAGACTCCCGCCTGCCGGAAGGGCACATCGACGCGAGGAGTGATTCACCCATGCGCAACTGGCGAAGCGCGGCGGCCGTCGCCGCCCTGCTCCTGACTGCCGGCCTGACAGCCGGGGGAGCGCCGCCGGCCCTGGCGGCCGGAACGGCCGTCGCGGCGGAGCGCAGCGCGACCGACGTCCACCTGTTCTACTACCCCTGGTACGGCAGCCCGGCGGTCTCCGGCGGCTACCGGCACTGGCAGCAGGGCGGCCACACCCCGCCCGGCGACGTGGGCGCGGACTTCTACCCCAAGCTCGGCGCCTACGACTCCGGCGACTTCGACGGCGCGGTGGCACAGCACATGAGCTGGATCCGGCGCTCGGGCGCCGGGGTCATCGTCTTCAGCTGGTGGGGGGAGGACTCCTACGAGGACCGGCTCGCCGCCGGGGTGCTGGAGGCGGCGGCGCGATCCGGGGTCAAGGTCGCCTGGCACCTGGAGCCCTACGCCGGCCGGACGGCGGCCTCGACGGTCGCCGACATCGCCTACATCAACTCCCGCTACGGGAGCAGCCCGGCCTTCTACCGCGACGCCGGGCACGGCGGCCGCGGCGCGTTCTACGTCTTCGAGAGCCTGCGGATCGCCGACTGGTCGGCCCTGGACCAGGTGCGCGCGCACAGCATCGTGCTGGCGCAGACCACCGACACCACCAAGGTCGCGCACTTCGGCGGGATGTACACCTACGACGCGATCGCCGGCGCGACGGCCCCCGGCTGGAAGCAGGCGAGCGACTTCTGCAGGGCGAACGGTCTCGTCTGGGCGCCCTCGGTGGGCCCCGGCTACGTCGACGACCGGGCGGTCCCCGGCAACACCACCCCGACACTGGGCCGCGACAACGGCGCCACCTACGACCTGGAGTGGCGCAACGCGCTGGCCCCGGCCACGGGCGGGTCGCCGACCTGGGTCTCCGTCACCTCCTTCAACGAGTGGCACGAGGGCTCGATCCTCGAACCGGCGAGCTCCACCCCGCCCGCGGGATCCGGCTACCAGACCTTCGCCGGCGCCTACGGCAAGACGGGCACCGACGCCGAGACCGCCTACCTCGACCGGACGAGGCACTGGGTCACCCAGTTCACCGGGGAGGTCGCGCCGCCCGATCCCGACCTGGCGGCCGGCAAGGCGATCACGGCGAGCAGCCACACCGGCGGCTACGGCGCGGCGGCGGCCAACGACGGGAACACCGGCACCTACTGGGAGAGCCTCAACCACACGTTCCCGCAGTCCATCACCGTCGATCTGGGCGCGGCGAGCAGCGTCGGCAGGATCGTCCTCAAACTGCCGCCGTCGCCCGCCTGGGGTGCCAGGACCCAGACCCTCTCCGTCCTCGGAAGCCTGAACGGCTCGGCGTACTCGACGATCTCCCCGTCCGCGGGCCGTACCTTCGACCCGGCCACCGGCAACACCGTCACCATCACCTTCCCCGCCACCACCCAGCGCCACATCCGGCTGGCCATCACCGCGAACACCGGCTGGCCGGCCGGGCAGCTCGCGGAGCTGCAGGTCTTCCGGAGCCGGCACCCCACCGGCATCGGAGATCTCGGCTGAGATCCGCGCCGGCGGCGGCATCGGCGGAGCGGGGTCCGAGGAGGGCGTCGCCACCGCGGCCGGCGCGGGACCTCACCGCCGGACTTGACACGTTCCGCGGGCGGATCGCCGGCGGGTGTCCTGTGGCGCGACCCCGGTGAGCGCCGGATACGGCCCGGCAGCGGCCGCCCGCGTGTGAATCCTGACACGCAGCCGCAACAAGCCCGTTATATCCAAGGGTTGACCTTGAACGGACATATGTGGGTACCCTCCGTGAGGGTCCCGCAGCCCGTATCCCCTCGGAGCCGCCGATGAGCAGCCTGGCCTCGCCCGTACTCGTTGGACGTACCGCTGAGCTGCAGGTTCTGATCGACGCGATGACCCGCCCGCCGGCCGTGGTGCTGGTGGAGGGGGAGGCGGGCATAGGGAAGACCCGGCTCGTGCACGCCGCGCTGAGCCGCCTGGTGTCCGGTGACCGGTCCGTCCTTCTCGGCTACTGCCACCAGATCCGCGAACCCTTTCCGTACGGGCCCGTGGTGGAGGCGCTGCGGGAGATCGCGGGCCGGCTGCCGGCGATCGAGGCGCTCAACCCGGTCACCGGCGCGCTCCGCGACTACCTCCCCGAGCTGGCTCGCGCGCTGCCGCCGTCGCCGCGGCGGCCGAACGATCCACGGGCCGAGCGGCATCGGCTGTTCCGCGCGATGCGTGCCCTGCTGGCGGCCGTCGGACCGGCCCTGCTCGTGATCGAGGACCTGCACTGGGCCGACGACGGGACGCGGGACCTGCTGCGGTTCCTGGCCGACCAGCCGCCCCGGGGCCTGACGGTGGTGGCGACGTACCGGCGGGAGGACCTGGGCACGCCCGGGTTGCCGCTGGGGCACACCTACCGGCACCCGCCCGGCACGACGAGCCTGGTGATACCGCTGAGGCCGCTGGACGTGCCGGGTGTGAACAGCCTGGCCCGCGCGCTGCTGAACCGGTCCGACCTGCCGGCCCCGTTCGTCGCGCGGCTGCACGAGCGTACGGCGGGCATCCCGTTCGTGGTGGAGGAGGTCGTCCGGTCCCTGCCCGACGCGGAGGGGCCCGACGCGCTGGACCGTGTCGGGGTGCCGCTGCTGCTGCGCGAGGCGATGGCCGAGCGGATGGCCGGCCTGTCCGCGGCGGCGGTGAGCGCGGTGCAGGCGGCGGCGGTGCTGCGGCTTCCCGTGGGCGAGCAACTGATCGCGGCGGTCGGCGGGGACTCCACCGGGCTGGGCGAGGCACTGCGCGTCGGCGTGCTCCGCGAGCATCCCGGCGGCCGCTACGGCTTCCGCCACGCCCTGGCCCAGCAGGCCGTGTACGACGCGATCCCGGGCCCGGACCGGCGGCCGGCGCACGAGCGCGCGATGACCGCGCTGGCGGCGATGGAGCCTCCGCCGCTGGTCCAGCTCGCCTATCACTCCCGGCAGGCCGGGGACATGGAGGCCTGGCTGCGCCACGGCAGGGCGGCCGCCGACCGCGCGGCCGCGCTCGGCGACACCGCCCTGGCCGTGGAGGTGCTGGAGGGCATGCTCGCCGATCCCGACCTGCCCGAGCCGGACCGCGGCCCCCTCGCGCTGGCACTGAGCCGCCTGGCGGCTACCGGGCTGTCGCACCAGCGGGTGGTGCGCCTGCTGCGCCGCCTGCTGCGGGACGACTTCCTCGCCCGCGAGGTGCGCGGCGAGGCGCGACTCAACCTCGGCCTGGTGCTGTGCAACCAGGCGGGCGACAGCGCCGCCGGACGTCCTGAGATCATGGCCGCCGTCACCGAGCTGCACGACCGGCCGACGCTGGCCGCCCGCGGCTGGGCGAGCCTCGCGCTGCCGGGATGGGGCACCGAGTCGCTGGCGACGCACGAGGAGTGGATGGCCCGCGCCGAGGCGCTCGTCGCGACCGCGGGCACCCCGGAGCTGGCGGCCGCGGTCCTGGCCAACCGGGCCTCCTTCGAGATGACGATCGGCTCCCCGGACGCGTTCACCGTCGCCGCCACGCTGCCGGTCGCCGACCCGTCCACGGCGGTCCGGCGAGAGGCCGCCCGCGGTTACTGCAACCTTCACGACGCGGCGACCATGCTGGGCCACTACGCCGCGGCGGAACGGTTCGGCAAGGAGGGCAGGCGGCTGGCCGCGGAGACCGGTGCGCAGTACCCCGCCTACCTCGTCGACGTCTCGACGGTCCGCAGGAACTGGCTGACCGGCCGATGGGACGGGCTCCGCGACCGGGCGGCCACCCTGGCGGAGCTGGCCACCGAGACGCCGCTGATCGCGGTGGACGTCTGGCTGGTGCTGGGGCTGCTCGCCCTGGCCACCGGCGAGTGGGAGGAGGCCGCCGGGCACCTTCGCGGCGCGGGCATGGACGCGCCGGACGCGCGCTTCCTTCCGGTCGTGGTGGCCGCCGCGGGGGGCCTGGTCGAGCTGCACCTCGCCCGTGGTGCGCTGGAGAGCGCGGTCACGGAGGCCGAGCAGGCGGTCGCCCGGCTACGCCGCAAGGGGGTGTGGGTCTGGGGTGCCTACCTGATCCCGCCGGCCGTCACCGCGTTCGCCCGCGCCGGGCGGCTGCGGGAGGGGGCCGAGCTGGTGGCCGAATTCGCCGGCGGGATCGCGGGCCGCCTCGCGCCCGCCGCGCACGCCGCCCTCGACCACGCCCGGGGCGCGCTGGCCGCCGATCGGCGACCGGCCGACGCCGCCGGCTTCTTCGCCCGTTCCCGGGAGGCGTACGCGGCCCTGCCCCAGCCCTACGCTGCGGCGCGGGCGGGCGAGGGCGAGGCGCGTGCCCGGCTCGCCCTCGGTGATCGCCACGCCACCTCGGCCCTCGCCGAGCTGGCGGAACGGTTCGGCGCGCTCGGCGCCACCCACGACGCCGCGCGCTGCCGCCGCGCGCTGCGCGACATCGGCGCGGAGTCCCCGCTGCCGCGGGGCCGCAAGGGCACCGCCGGCGCGCTGTCGCAGCGGGAGAGGGAGGTGGCCCGGCTCGTCGCGCTCGGCCGGACCAACCGGGAGATCGCCGACGTCCTGTTCCTGTCGACGCGCACGGTCGAGACCCACGTCGCCACCGTGCTGCGCAAGCTCGGCGTACGGTCGCGGACCGAGGTCGCCCCGCCCGTCTGAACGCGGGAGACGGCGGGGAGCCCCCGGAACCGATCGCTCGGTCCCGGGGGCGTCCGCTGGTCCGCCGCTCAGACGGTGATGCTCCACCAGTCGAGAGTGCCGGTGTCCTGGAAGTAGTAGTCGCTCACCTCCAGCAGCCACTGCCCGGCCGCCTGCTGGGTGACCGGGACCGTGTAGGTCCGCGTGCCGTACGCGGTGCAGGTGGAGCCGCCGCTGCTGTCGAGCAGGTACCACCGTCCGTTCGGGCCGCGGAGCCAGATCTCCAGGTCCTCGGCGCAGGTGTGGTCGATCGTGACGGTGAGCTTGACGGGCGACGTCGCCGTCCCGGTCGCGGTGGAGGTGATCGGGCTCTCGACGGTGCCGAAGTCGTCGATGGTGTGGTCGGTGTCATTGCGGAACGTGCGGCCGGACGAGGTGCCCTGCACGGTCAGCGTGTACACCGAGGTGCGGGTGGCGGTCTCGCCGGTGCCGGTGACCGTCACCTGGTAGGTGCCGGGGGGCGTCGTGGCCGTGGTGGCGATGGTCAGCGTGGACGAGCCGCCGGAGGTCACCGACGCCGGGTTGAAACCGGCCGTGGCGCCGCCGGGCAGCCCCGACGCGGACAGGCTGACCGTCTGCGCGGTTCCCGCCGTGGTGGCGGTGGCGACCGTGGAGGTCACCGCCTGGCCCGCCTGGACCGTCCCCGACGACGGGCTCGCGGAGATGGAGAAGTCCCGGCTCGTGGCGGTGCCCGTCGCGAGCTTCCAGATCGCGTACGCCGAGGCGTCGGCGGCCCGGTCCAGAACGGTGTCGCTGATGTTGCTCGTCGTGTCGCACGCGCGGTGGTAGCAGGGGTCGTACGCCTGGCCCGCCGTACCGCCCCACTTGGCGGCCTGGGCCGATGTCTTGACGGCGCTGGCGCCGGCCGCCACGCCGGAGGTGGCGATCCCCGCGTTGCGGAACGACGCGTCGTCGGAGCGGTTGGCCCCCTCGGTGTTCTCCTCCGGCTGGAGGTTCAGGCCGTCGTAGAAGGCCTTGAGGTGCGTCGCCGCCGAGGTGGTGATGTTGTTGATGAAGTAGCCGCCGTTGGTCGAGCCCACCATGTCATAGTTGTGGTAGACCGTGATCTTGCTCCGCTCGGTGGAGCCCAGCGAGTTGACGTAGAACTCCGAACCGTTGAGGCCCTGCTCCTCGTCGGTCCACCAGCCGAACCGCACGTGCTTGGCCATCGCCGGGTTCTTCGCGGCCAGGGTCAGCGCGACCTCCAGCAGCGCCGACGAACCCGAGGCGTTGTCGTTGATGCCCGGACCGGCCGAGACGCTGTCCAGATGGGCGCCGGCCATGACGACCTGGTTGGCGTCGCCGCCGGGCCAGTCGGCGATCAGGTTCGGCCCGGCCCCGGAGGTGCAGCCGGAGGTGCAGGGCTGCCGCACCACGGTGTAGCCGGCGGCGGTGAGCTTCTGCTCGATGTAGGACACCGACGCGGTGTAGCCGGCGCCCGTGGACCTGCGGGTGCCGCCGTTGGCGGTGGCGATGCTCTGGAACTGCTGCAGGTGCGCCTTGACGTTCGCGAGGCTGATGTCCGGCGGGTCGGTCGGGGCGGGCCCGCTGCCGACCGTCAGGGTGTAGGCCGCCGTGTGCGTGCCGGAGGTGGCGGAGCCGGTGACCGTGACGATGTAGGTCCCGGCCGGCGTCGACCCGGCGGTGCTGACGGCCATGGTGGAGGAGCCGCCCGAGGTCACCGAGGACGGGCTGAAACTCGCGGTGGCGCCCGCCGGCAGGCCGGAAGCGGTGAGGGCGACCGTCTGCGCGCTGCCCGAGGTGGTCTGCGTGCCGACGGTCGAGGTGACCTGCTGGCCGGGCTGTACCGAGCCCGCGGCCGGGTTCAGCGAGACGGAGAAGTCGTTGCCCGTCGCGGCGCAGGTCGGCTCGCCCGACTGCACCGGTACGCTGACCGCGTTCCAGGCCGCCTTGGTGGCGGCGCACTCGGGGCTGCCCGCGCCGTACAGTTCCACGGCCGCCGCCAGCGACGCCGACCTGGCGTTGGCGTACCTCCAGGTGGAGGTCTTGCGCATCAGCGCGCCCATGAAGATCTTTCCGGCCTTCTGGATGCCGAGGCCGGACACCGAGGAGGGGCCGCCGGAGCAGATCGGGCTGTTCGGCTTGCCGCCGCCCGGCGAGGAGCCCTCGGCCAGCAGGTAGAACCAGTGGTTGAACGGGCCGGCCGCGGCGTGCACCTCGGTGCTCGGGATGGAGGAGGACCAGCAGTTGGGGTCGCCCACCCGGGACGGTTCGTACATGTACCGGATCGGGCCGTCGCCGACGAGGTCCACCTCCTCGCCGACCTCGTAGTCCGGCGGATCGTTCGGGTTGTTGGCGTAGGCCTCGGTGAGCGCCCCGAAGACGTCGCCGACGGCCTCGTTGATGCCGCCGTTCTCGTTGCCGGAGCCGGCGCCGCCGGGCGTGGTCTGGAAGATGGCGTGGCCGAACTCGTGTCCCACCACGTCGATCGGCGTGGCCTGGCGCTGGCCGTCCTGCGAGCGGCCGAAGTTGGTGTAGCTGCCGTTCCAGTAGGCGTTGACATCGGCCAGCCCCACCCGGGCCGGGAAGCCGCCGCCGCTGCCGTTGATGCCGTTGCGACCGAGCCAGTCGCGCAGCATGTCCCATTCCTTCTGAACCGCGTAGAGCGCGTCCACGCAGGCGCTCTCCAGGTTCGTCCCGGAGCCGTTCCCCCAGACGTCGTCGGTGCCGGTGTAGGCGGAACCGTTCTGCCCGCCGCAGCGGATGCCGCTGCGGGTCGTGTCGGTCATCGAGTACGAACTGCCGGAGCCGCTCGTGCCGATGGTGACCTGGCCGTAGTAGTAGCCGGTCCCGGTGCCCGCCCGCACCTCGTCGTAGGAGTCGGCGATCTCACCGGTGCGCGCGTCGACGAACACGTGCTGCTTGCTCGGTCTGCCGTCGGCGATGCCGGAGACCAGCGTCTCCCAGGCAAGCCGTGGCTTGTCCCCCCAGGCCAGGACCACCAGGCGCGGGTCCGCGCTGTCGTCGGTCCGGGACAGCCGGGTCTTCGCCTTCGCCCTGGCGTCCGCGGCGGTCACCGCCGCCGAGGTCGGCACGTTCCGGATGGCGCCGGCCGCCGCCGCGGTGTCGCGCACGTTCCCGGCGGAGTCGGTGATCACGACCGCGTCGCCGCCCACCACGGGCAGTCCCTTGTACGTGCGCTCGTAGGCGACGGAGTACATGCCGCCCGCGCCCGTGCTCACGGCGGTGCGCCGGTAGGTCTCGTCCGGGCTTTTCCGCAGTTCGTCCAGGCCGCTCGCGACTGCCTGGTCGGCGGCGGCCACGGCGAGCTGGGGCGGGTCGGCGGGGGAGCGGTGGTAGCCGGCCGTTCCGGGGGAGGGTTTCGCGGCCGCAGGTGAGGAAGGTGCCACCGCGGCGACCACGGCCAAGCCGACGGCGGCCGCGAGTACAGCTCTGCGTCTCACGCGTGTTCCTTTCGGTCGGTATCCCCTGCCGCGTCTCGCCGTGTACGCGAGCAGCGGCGACCGCGCCGCCGGGTGGACACCCGGCGGCGGGCGCAGCGGGAATCGGGGGGTGAAAAGGAAGATGGATGTGCAGCAACCTGTGCCGTGACGCTAGATCCGCGATCAGGTGCCGAACATCCGTATCGATATCCGTATACATACGGAAAAAGCGACCCCGGCCAGGAAGCTCATGAAGTGCCACCGGACCGCCGGGAGGCATGCGAAGGCCCGTGGCGGCCGGTACGGCGCGCCACGGGCCACGGCTCGCCTACCTGGTGAGGGTGAAGGTGTCGACGTCGAACAGGAAGCCGGTGCCGGTGCCGGTGTAGACGAGGAAGAGGGGGCCGGTGGCGGAGGCGGTCAGGGGGGTGGTGACGTTCTGGAAGGTCTCCCAGCCTCCGGTGGTGGGTACGGTGACCGTGCCGAGGAGGGCGCCGGTGGCCGATCCGGAGCGGATCTGGATGGTGCCGCCGGGTCCGGCGGAGGAGATGCGGGCGCTGAAGGCGGTGGCGCCGGTGGTGGTGATGGTGGAGTAGCCGGTCCAGTCGCCGTTGTTGATGTATCCGGCGGTCCTGCCGCCGCTGGCGGGGGCGTGGTCGGCGATCTGCACGCCGGAGGTGGAGGTGTAGGACTCCGCCTCGGCCGTCGTGCCGGCCGCGGTCACGAGGGTGAAGGCGTCCACGTCGAACAGGTTGCCCGCGCCGGTCGGGCCCTTGAACACCAGGAACAGCGTGGTGCTCCCGGCGGGCGCGCCGGAGATGCTCGCGGTCACGTCGGTGAAGGTCTCCCAGCTACCGGTGACCGGTACGGCGGCCGTGCCGAGCAGGGTGCCGGTCGCCGAGCCCGCCCGCACCTCGATGGTCCCTCCCGCCCCGGCCGAGGAGACCCGGAAGGACGCGCTCCTGACGCCGGACAGCACGTACGGCTGGAAGGAGATCCAGTCGCCGTTGTCGATGAACCCGGCCGTCCTGGCGCCCTCCGCCGCGGTGTGGTCGGCCGGCTGGATTCCGGACTGCGCGCCGAAGTGCTCGGCCTGCCTGTGCCGGGGCTGCAGCACGCGGACGCTGTGCGTGGTCAGGCCGCCGGCGTCGGTGTACTCCGCGTCGAAGACGCCGTAGATGTTGGCCGCGGCGTCGTGCTCACCGTCGACCGGCACCGCGATGCTCCCGGAGCAGCCGTTCCTGGAGGTGATCGCGTGGCGGTGGCTGTCGTGGCCCAGCAGGTAGGTGACCTTCACCTTGGCGCAGTCGACGGCGCCGTCCTCCGGGTCGGAGACGTTGACCTGGAAGGGGACGGTGTCGCCGAAGGCGAAGGGCCGGCCGTCGCCGGGGGAGGCGAGCGACACCGACGGAGCGCTGTTGCCGACCGTCACGATGACGCTCGCGGTGCCGGTCAGCCCGGTCGGATCGGTGACCGTCAGGGTCGGCGTGTAGGTGCCGTTGGCGGTGTAGGTGTGGGACGGGTTGGCCTGGGTGGACGTCCCGCCGTCGCCGAACCTCCACGAGTAGGTGAGGGCGCCGCCCTCGGGATCGGAGCTGCCGGCCGAGGAGAAGGCGACGGCCAGCGGGTTCGGACCCGAGGTCCTGTCCGCGGTCACCTTGGCGACGGGGTTGCGGTTGGTGCCGCCGATGTGCTCGACCCGGTAGAGGGCCTGGTTGTCGCTGCCGGTTCCGTAGTCCAGCACGTACAGCGCGCCGTCCGGGCCGAAGGCCATGTCCATGACCTGGGTGCCCGTCCAAGGGAACGCCGCGATCTCGCCGGGGGAGCCGTCGGCCTTGACCTCGATCGCCTTGATCCAGCGCCTGCCGTACTCGCCGGCGAAGTAGCGGCCGTTCAGCGAGGCGGGGAACTTGACGGCGGAGTCGAGGTTCGCGTCGTAGCGGTAGACCGGCCCGCCCATCGGCGACTCCGAGCCGCCGCCGAACTCCGGCGGTGAGCCGGCGTCGCCGTACTTGATCCAGCTCGGCTTGGCCGCGGGGAGCCTGGCCAGGCCGGTGTTGCGGAAGGAGTTGTTCGCCGGGCCGCCCGCGCAGTCGTACTTCGCGCCGGACGGGCCGTCGGGGAAGGTGAACTCGTTGTAGGTCTCGGCGGGGGTGTTGGTGCCGGTGCAGTACGGCCAGCCGTAGTTGCCCGGCCCGGTGATCCGGGTGAACTCCACCTGGCCGCCGGGGCCGCGGTTGGCGTCGCCCGAACCCGCGTCGGGACCGTAGTCGCCCAGGTAGACGACGCCGGTGGCCTTGTCGACCGACATCCGGAACGGGTTGCGGAAGCCCATCGCGTAGATCTCCGGCCGGGTCCCGGCGGTCCCGGGCGCGAAGAGGTTGCCGGAGGGGACGGTGTAGCCGCCGGCCGCGGTCGGTCTGATCCGCAGGACCTTGCCGCGCAGGTCGTTGGTGTTGCCCGAGGAACGCTGGGCGTCGAACTGCGGGTTGCGGTCGGTCCGCTCGTCGATGGGCGTGAAGGAGCCGGACTCGAACGGGTTGGTGTCGTCACCGGTGGTGAGATACAGGTTCCCGGCCGCGTCGAAGTCGATGTCGCCGCCGACGTGGCAGCACTGCCCCCGGTCGTTGGGGACTTCGAGGACGACCTTCTCGCTGGCGAGGTCGAGCGTGCCGTCGGTCCTCAGCACGAACCGCGACAGGTTGAGGTGGCCCTTCCAGGCGGCGAAGTCGGCCTCGGTGCCCGTCTTCGGGGCGTCGCCCGCCGGGGTGGCGAGCTTCGGCGAGTAGTACAGGTAGATGTAGCGGTTCGTGGCGAAGCCGGGGTCCGCCGCGACGCCCTGCAGCCCTTCCTCGTCGTGCGTGTAGACGTTCAGGGTGCCGGCGACCTTGGTGGTGCCCGACGCGTCGGTGACGCGGACCGTGCCGTTGCGGGCGGTGTGGACCACCGACCGGTCGGGCAGCACCGCCAGGGACATCGCCTCGCCGAGCTTGGCCGCGCCGACGGCGAGCTGGACCTGCTGGTAGTCGGACGGGGGGATGGCGGCCGTCGCCTGAGCCGCGGGAGCGGTCCGGGCCGCGTGGGCCGTGGGGATCGCCAGGCTGCCGGCCGTGACCAGCAACGCCGTGGCGAGCGTCCTGATCCAGGGCCGAGAACGGGGTGACATGTGGGTCCTTTCCTGACCTGGGGGGTTAAGTCAGGCAAGGCGCGCGCCGCCGCGCTGGTTGCCGTGGTGCCTTTATTTGTCTTGGAGAGCAATTAATTGGGTTTGTAACACGCGGGTGTCGCGCTGTGCACCCCCGAGGCAGGTAACGAATCAGCAACCGGCTGATCCGTTGCAGGTCGGCGAAAAATCTGTGCAAGGTTATGAAAATGTTACACAAGCCGAAACGTTTCGACACTTGTGCCCCCGCCGTACGGATGTTTTTAATTCGGCGAACGCGTGCTCTCCGACCCCGCGACCGTCGCAATCCGCCGCGTCGCGGCATCGAGTCCCGGAGGGAACGCCGATCGAACGCCCCCACGTCCTCCCGCTGAACTGACAGGAGCGCGACTCCCGGTGGCGGGCCGCCGGCGTGGTGGTCGGTGGGCGTGATCGTGTACGAGCTGTTCACCGGCAGGACGCCGTACCACGACCTCGCCGAGGGCGACATACCCGCCGTCCTGCGGCAGGCGCGTCCCTTCGACCTGTCGGCGATCGCCGATCCCCGCTGGCGCATGCTGGTCCAGGGGCTGCTGACCGTCGACCGCGACTCCCGCTGGCAGCACACGAATGCGCGCACCGGCGGATGTGCCCGGACGGCTGCCGGGTGCTCGGGCGGGTGGCCGACGAGGTGCCCCGGACCGTCGCCGAAGTGGTCGGCAGGCTGAGCTGGCTGCGCCCGGTGATCGAACGGCACGCCAGGAATCTCGGCCACGACCTTGCACCGGGAGGGGTCCCCGCCGCCGGCGACATGTGCCTCGCGTGGAGCGCCGCGGCCGAGCTGACCCTCCGCCCGGGAGCGCTCGGCGCCTTTTTGGCTAGAATCCGCAAGGTGAAGAGCGACGCCCCCTGGTGGATCCGGGAACGGAGAGCCGCTCACGACGCCGACGTGGAGAGCGTCCCGGGCCGCGGCAGGATCGTGGTCACCCGTCTCCTCGCCCGCTACGCCCCGGCCCCGGTCCTCGCCCCTGTCTCGGCCCCGGCTCCCCGGCGGATGTATCCGGTGACCGGTGCGGCCCTCCGGCCGCGCCGGCCGGAGGACGCCGGGGAGAGGGCCCGGCGCGCCGGGCGCTGCCGCCGGTTCGCGGTGCCGGTGATCCTGCCTGTCCTCCTCGGACTGCCGGCGGGGGACGCATGATCCCCCGCGCGTCCGTCCCGTGGACCCTCGGCGGGAGATACGCGCCCGAGCGCCTCCTGCTCCAGAACGACGAGTGCGACCTCTACCTCGCCTACCCCCACGGGGGTGACTCCACGGCGGTGACGCTCAGGATCTACCGCCCGGGGCTGAACGCGGACCCGGCCCTGCTGGAACGGGTGGCCGGCCTCATCACGGCGGAGCCGTACACCACGAGGCTGATCGACTACGACCGCTCGAAGGCGACCTGGCTGGTCCAGGAGTTCCTCCCGCTGGGAAGCCTGCGCGACCTCCTGAACTTCATGAACAGGGGGCCGTTCCACGAGGAGCGGTCATGCGAGGTCGTGGCCGCCGTCACCCGCTGCCTCGACGGCTGGCAGAAAGCCCTGGGACACGAGGTAGGCGACTTCGGCCCCGAGGACCTGCTGGTCAGGCAGACCGAGCCGTTGGTCCTGGCGCTCGGCCACCACCGTGCCGCACAGTGGGCGGCCCTTCCCGGCGGCTCTCCCTGGCCCGCGCCGCCCGAGACCCTCGAAGGGGTCCGCGGAGCCCCCGCCGCCTGGTGGACGCTGGGTGTCGTCGCTCACGAGCTCCTGACCGGGCGTCCTCCGGTGTTCGAGCCGGGTGACGCGGACGTCGAGCTCGGAGCCGTCGACCGGGAGCGCTGGGAGCCGCTGCTCGCCGGGCTGCTGGCCGTCGACCCCGCCACCCGGTGGGGCGCGGCCGAGGTGCGGTCGTGGCTGGCGGGCGCCGAGCCGCCCGTCGCGGCCGTCCGCCGGTACGCTCCCGTGGAGTTCGCCGGCCGGCACCACGCCACCCCCGCCGCACTGGCGATCGACCTGACCGCGCGGCCCGGGGCGGCCGAGACCTGGCTGCGCGACGGCGGCCGGAACCGCCTCGTGGCCTGGCTCGATCGCGAGGTCCGCGACGAGCGCTTCGACCGGGAGTGGCTCGACAAGGCGGAGCCCGTGGCCGTCGCCGCCTTCGCCGCCGCGTTCACGGCCGGGCTGCGGCCGAGATACCGGGGGATGGCCATCGACGCCGAGGGCCTCCTCGACCTGGCCAGGGGCGGATCGTCCGGCCACCACGCCGTCGCCGACGCCATGGCGGCCGGCGCGCTCGCCCACGCGGCCCGCCACCGCTGCTCGCACCCGGAATGCCCGGAGGGTACGGCGGGCGGATGCGCGCGCCTGCTCGCGGTCGAGGCCGAGGTCCCCGTCGTGATGGCCGAGGTCCGCGCCGTGCTCGACCGGCTGTACGACATCGTCGGGCCGGTCTCCGCCGGAACGTGGGAGCGGGGCGTGGCGGCGGCCGTCGAGCTGTGCCTGGTCCCGCAGGCCGCCCGCGCGCAGCGGTGGCGGCTGCGCGCCGAAAGCCTGCACCCGCTGCGCCGGGCCGCGATCGGGCGGGTCACCTGGTGGGCGGAGCAGCGCAGGAAAGCCCTGAAGGGCAACGCCGGGGAGGTCGAGACCCGCGCCGCCATCGTGTCGGTGCTCCTGCTCACCTCAAGCGCCGACGAGGCCGGCAGGCAGCTCGCCGAGGAGAGCCGGGAGGAGTTCCGGCGACGGCGGCAGGAGCTCACGGACCAGGGGCGTTCGGTCCTGGTCCGGGCCGGCGGGGCCGCCGAGTCCCTCTGGTTCGAGCTGCGGCTGCGTTACCCGGCGATCAGGTCGGCGGTGACGCGGGCGCTGGTGGAGCGCTCCGAGAGCGGGCTCTCCCGGGGTCAGGCGAGCTGGCGCCGCGCGCGGGTGCGCTGGCAGGGCCGGTACGGCCGCTGGCGGCTCGACCGCGCGGAACGGCGGCGGGTGGGGCGCTGACGGGACGGCCCGCGGCCCGGCAGGCGCGCCACGGGCCTGCCGCTCGTACTACTGCTCGTAGAAGAAGACGATCATCTTGACCCGGTCGGTGCCCTGCTCGGTCCACTGGGCCAGTGCCGTGCGTCCCGCGAGAATTGTTTCGCGTGTCTCCGGCGTACGCGTCCATGGCCGGAGCGGTCGCGCGGACGGGGCGCGCCGTGCGATCCGGATGATTCGGAATGATGCTCTGGCGGAGTGATTCGGAAGAACATTTCGAATGGACGTCTCCCCGCCTCCACGGAACGTTCCCGGAAAGCGGCGGCTCCGTCACTCCGCCCGGCCGCGCGCCCTTTCGGCGAGCTGTTCGCGCACCTGCTCGGCCGCCGGGGGATCCAGCTTTTCGGCCAGGGCGTGGGCCTCGGCCAGCGCGTTGTGGGCCGCGGAACTGTCTCCGGCGGCCAGGTGCGCGTCGCCGAGCATGATGAGGGTGCGGGCCTCGTGCACCGGAACCTGTATCCGGCGGAACAGGGTGAGGGCCTGCTGGAAATAGGGCACGGCCTGTGCCGGATTGCCCGACGCGATGGTCAGCTCACCCAGCCCGACCAGCACCCGCGCCTCCGCGAGCCGCTGGCTGGATGTGCTGGCCAGCATCAGGGCGTGGCGCAGCGCCCCCTCCGCCTCGGCGAGCATGCCCTGCCGGAGCCGTGCGATGCCCAGCCCGTGCAGCGCGTACGCCTCTCCGGTGGGGTCGCCGATGTCCCTGACGACGGTCAGCGCCTCGTCGAAGACGCGTGCGGCGAGGGCGGGCTCGTCCGACTGGAGGTGGACGTGGCCCATCCGGTGCAGGACCTGGGCCCGCACCCTTCGGCTGCCGCCGTTCCCGCTGAGCTGCAGCGCCTCCGACAGCAGCCGCTTGGCGCCTTCGAGGTCGTCGAACTCCAGCCTGAGCTGGGCCAGGTTGTGGAGCGCGTAGGCGGCGGCGACCTGGTCCCCGATCGTGCGGAAGATCTCCAGCGCCCATTCGTAGTGCGCCGCCGCCTCGTCGAAGCGGCCGTTCATCCGGTCGAGGAACCCGATGTTGCGGATGGCCATGGCGACGCCGCGATCGTCGCTGACCTCCCGGAACAGCCTGACCGCCGCTTCGAATTCGCGCTGCGCGTCGTCGAATCGCTGCTCGGTGATGGCCAGCGAGCCCATCGAGTGGAGTATCGCCGCCTGGCCGCGCTTGTCCCGGGCGTGCCGGGTGGCCGCCAGCGCGATGTCGTGGGTCTCCCGCCAGTCGTCGAGGTAGACCCGCGCCTCGAAGAACGTCACCGCGTTGATCGTGAGGCTCCAGCAGAGCTCGACGAGGCCGGCCTGCGCCGCCTGCCGGATGCCGGAGACCAGGATCATGCGCTCGCGCTCGAACCAGGCGAGCGGCACCGCGATGAGCTGGTCGACCAGATCCCTGGGCAGCGACCAGAGGGAGGCGTCACTGTGGATCAGGATGTCGGGGCCGTACTCCCGGCGGCGGGCCGCCTCCGCGAGGAAGAGCAGGCCGCCGAGCACGCGGGCCAGCGCCGCGCCCCGCTCGGGGGCGGACTCCTCCGCGGCGAGACGCTCCCGGGCGAACACCCGGATGAGGTCGTGGAACCTGTACTGCGTGTGCACGCCACGCCCGACTCCGGTGGTCTCGACGAGCTGCGCGTCGGCCAGGTCGTCCAGCAGGTCCTGCGCGTCGGCGAAGGGCATGTCGAGGAGGGCCGCGCTGATCCAGGCGGAGAAGATCTGGGAGTCCAGGATCGCCAGGCGGCGGAAGAGCCGCCGGGCGTCGTCGCCGGTGCCGTCATAGGTCAGCGAGATGCTGGCCCTGATCCCCATGTCGCCGTGTTTGAGCTCGTCCAGCCGGCGGGTCTCGTCCTCCAGCCGCCCCACGAGCTGCTCGATGCTCCAGTGGGGGCGCGCCAGGAGCCGCGCGCCGGCGATGCGGAGTGCCAGGGGGAGCTGCCCGCAGAGCTCGGCCAGCGCCGCGGCGGACTCCGCCTCGGACTGCACCCGCTCCACACCCGCTATCCGGGACAGCAGGTCCATCGACTGGCTCGAATCGAAAACGTCCACGTCGACGTGGATCGCGCCGGCCAGCCCGGCGAGCCGGCTACGGCTGGTGATGATCACGGCGGAGGCGGGATTGCCCGGAAGCAGCGGCAGGACCTGGCTCTCGTTGCCCGCGTCGTCCAGCACGATCAGCATCCTGCGGTCGGCGAGCAGGGAGCGGTACATCTCCGCCCGCTCCTCCAGGCCGTCGGGGAGCGCGGTGCCGGGCACGCCGAGCACGCGCAGGAACCGTTCGAGCACCTGCATCGGGCTGGTCGGGCGAGAGACGCCTCCGTGCAGGTCGGCGTAGAGCTGCCCGTCGGGGAAGTGCTCGGCGACGCTGTGCGCGGAGTGCACCGCGACGGTGGTCTTCCCGATCCCCGCCTTCCCGACGATCGCGATGATCGGTACGGCGAAGCGGGACCGGTCGTCGACGGCGAGCGTCAGCCGCTGGCGGATGTCGTCGATCTGCTTGGTGCGGCCGGTGAAGTCGGCGATGTCGGTGGGGAGCATGCTCGGCGAGTTCGGGACGCGGGCCGTCGGCTCCTCGACGACCTTGGCGGGCTGCGCCGGCAGGTCGAGGCTCTCGTCGGAGGTGAGGATGGCGTATTCGAGCTGCTGGAGCCGCTCGTTGGGCTCGATCCCCAGTTCGTCGATCATGGTCTGCCGGGCGAGCCGGTAGACCTGCAGCGCCTCCGCCTGGCGTCCCGAGCGGTACAGCGCCAGCATGAGATGGCCGCGGAGCCGCTCGCGCAGCGGATACTCCTCCACGAGCTCGGTGAGCTCGCCGACCAGTTCGTGGTGCCTGCCCAGGTCCAGTTCGAGCTGGACGCAGTCCTCGTTCGCCGTGATCCGGTGTTCGGCGAGCCTGCTCGCCGCCGACTGCACGAGCCTGCTCTCGATGCCGTCCAGGGCGGGACCGCGCCAGAGCGCGAGCGCCTTGCGGTAGTGCTTTATGGCCTCGTCGAGGTTGCGGTCCTCGCGGGCGCGCCGGGCCTGCAGGACGAGTTTCTCGAAGCGGTGCGAGTCGATCTGGCTGCTGTCGGCCTGGATCGCGTATCCCTGGGACTGGGTGGAGATGACGTCGGCGCTGCTGTGGGCGGCGAAGAGGCGCCGGAGCGCGGAGATGCAGATCTGCACCTGGGCCCGCGAGGTGGTGGGGGGATCGTCTCCGTAGATCGCCTCCATGAGCCGGCCGGTGGTGACCGCTCGGTTGGCGTCGAGGAGGAGGGCGGCGAGCACGGTCTGCTGCCTGATGCCTCCCAGGTCGAGCCGTTGGTCGCCGGTGACTACCTCCAGAGGGCCCAGAACGCGAAACTCCACCCGCATCTCCTTGAAGAAAACCCGCAACCCCGGCCCATGCGAAAGTCCCTACGCTTCCCGATGCGAGAGAAGCGTCAGTTGTCCAACCTCACTGTCAGGCGTGCGTCCCCAGGGAGACCAGGAAGGTCTGTCTTGTCTCGGCAATTGTCGTTGATGTTCGCGATGTCCGCGGCTGCTCATCCTACCGACACCAGAGTCACCCCGTGTGCAATGTGTCTCTTTCGTGTGGAGTGTACTACTTCGCGTGATTGCCTGCCAGGGGGATTATGTGGATTCCGTTGAGTTCGCCCACTGTTTGTGACCGTAACCTCATTGATACGGGAACGGAAAACGGCCGGAGACATTATGTCTCCGGCCGTTCGGCTGGCCGATGCCGGCCCGCGACGCTCACTTCACGAGCTCATGAGCTCACGATCCGCCCCACGGGTCGCCGTTCGGGTGGGCGGTCGGGGTGGGGGTGGGGGTGGGGACCGGCTGGACGTCCGACGCGCTCACAACCGTGATCCCCGCGGCACCCGTGGCCGCCACACCCGCACTGGCGACGGCGCCCGTGGCCGTCACACCCGCGGTGACGATGATGGCGGAGAAAGCGATGCGGAAGATGCGGCTGTTGGTGTAAGCGCTCATTTTTCTGCCCTCTTGTCTGTCGCGGTGGCCTGTCGTCGCGGGCCGGTTGGTCTGTGCAATTCGAAGTTCGCAGCCGCCGCCATCCGGTCATTATCGGATCGCTTCTGACGTGCCATTAGCGCAGCTCAAGAGGGTGAATACGCCTTTCATCGCCGGTTGCGGGGAGGGGTTGCCAATTGTGCGGCCGGGCCGTGGCGATGCCCGCCGGCGGTTCCGCGGCATCGACCCCTCCGACCCGGCCCGGCGGGCGATAGCGGGACGCCTGCGGGCGATAGCGGGACGCCGAGCGGCGATAGCGGGACGAAGGCGTATCGATAGCGGGCTCCGGAAGTCTGGACGGAGCACCGGACCGGCCGGTGTCCGCCGTTATCCGGCGGCCGGGCCGGCGCGTGTCGGGTCGGGAGCCGGAGGAGCCGGGACGCGTACAGGCGTCCACCGGGCCGCGGAGGCCCGCCGCCGCGCTCCGGTGCGTGATGGCAGAGGTGATCAGACGGTCCGCCGCGGCGGGCCTGACAGATAGGTATTCCTGACATGGGTATCAGTGCACAGGCGCTGGACAGCGTCTACGGGCGCTCGGCCGCCGGCGTGCGGGCGCGCCTGGAACGGGCCGAGGACAGCTACTGGAGCGCTATCGCGGTCGCCGAGACCGACGGCGACGGCTGCATCACGGAGTGGTGGGGCCAGAAGTTCGAGCGCGGGCTGTATCGCATCGTGTTCGACAGCGACTACTACTTCGTCAACCTCGGCCTCAGCGCCGCTTATCCCGAAATAGCAGTTATATTCCGCATGAAAGATGAAACAGACGCATACCAAATCAAAGTAATATTTTCGCCGTACTCCTATTCGACGTATTTCGGGTCGAATAATTAACGGCGATCGCGCAGGCATGGAAAGGAATTCGCCGGTGAAGACCACGACACGACAGACCGGGCGTTACGGCGCGTTCACGCCTGTACCCCTCCCCGGGCGCACCTGGCCGAACAACATCATCGGCTCCGCGCCGCGCTGGCTGTCGACCGATCTCCGCGACGGCAACCAGTCGCTGGCCACCCCCATGTCCCCCGACCGCAAACTGGCGATGTTCGAACTCCTGGTGAGCATGGGATACAAGGAGATCGAGGTGGGGTTCCCGGTCGCCAGCCAGGACGACTTCGACTTCCTGCGCGTGCTCATCGAGCAGGAGCGGATCCCCGAGGACGTGCGGATCTCGGTGCTCGTGCAGGCCCGGGACGAGCTGATCAGGCGCACCGTGGAGAGCCTTGAGGGGGCGCCGCGCGCCACGATCCACCTGTACAACGCGACATCGCCGTTGTTCAGGCGGGTCGTGTTCGGCATGAGCCGCAACGAGTGCAAGGACCTCGCGGTGCAGGGAACCCGGCTGATGATGAAATACGCCGAGAAGACGCTGGGCGACTGCGACCTCGGCTTCCAGTACTCCCCGGAACTCTTCAGCGACACCGAGCTGGATTTCTCGCTGGAGGTCTGCGAGGCCGTCATGGACGTGTGGCAGCCGGAACCGGGCCGCGGGATCATCCTCAACTTCCCCACGACCGTCGAGCGCTCCCTGCCCAACGTCTTCGCCGACCAGATCGAATGGCTGAGCCGCAACCTCTCCAGAAGAGAGCACGTCTGCCTCTCGATCCATCCGCACAACGACCGGGGTACGGCCGTGGCCTCCGCCGAGCTGGCCCTTCTCGCGGGCGCGGAGCGGATCGAGGGCTGCCTGTTCGGCAACGGCGAGCGGGCGGGCAACGTCTGCTTGGTCACGCTCGGGCTCAACATGTTCACCCACGGGGTCGATCCCGGCATCGACTTCTCCGACATCAACGAGATCCGCCGCACCGTCGAACGCTGCAACGGGCTGGCCGTCCATCCGCGGCACCCCTACGGGGGCGACCTCGTCTACACCTCCTTCTCGGGCTCCCACCAGGATGCGATCAAGAAGGGGTTCGACGCCCTGGAGCGCGAGGCCGCCCATCGGGGCGCCGCCGTCGGAGACCTCCCGTGGGAGATGCCGTACCTGCCGCTCGACCCCGAGGACGTGGGCCGGACGTACGAGGCCGTCGTGCGGATCAACAGCCAGTCAGGCAAGGGCGGCGTGGCCTACGTCATGAGCGCCTGGCACGGCCTGAACCTGCCGCGTGACCTGCAGATCGACTTCGCGCACGTGGTCCAGTCGCAGGCCGACGCGGAGGGCGGGGAGATCACGCCCGACCGGGTCAAGAGGCTTTTCGAGCGCGAGTACCTCTCCAGCTCCGACCTGCCCGTCCCCCTCGCCTCCGGCACCGAGCTGGTGACGACCTCCCTGCACATCGACGGCGAGAGATTCGACGTCGGCGCGGACAGGGCGGACACCGTCCAGGCCGTCCGGGCGACGCTCACCCGCTGGGGTTTCGACGTGCGGGCCGTACATCGCACCGGGATCGCCGGCCAGGACCGCGGTCCGGACGCGGACGTGGCCGTCTACGCCGAGTGCCGGGTGGAGGGGCGGGTCTCCTGGGGGGTGGGCATCGACAGGGACATCGAGGCCGCGTCCCTCGCGGCGGTGCGTTCGGCCGTGATCAGGGCGCGGCTGAAGCGCCTGCCCGCCAGGGGCGGGGAGGCGACGGGGATCGTCGCGCCACTGGTCGCCGCGGGCAGGTGACGGCCGGCTGTCGCCCGCGGGCGACAGCCGGCCGGAGCGGTGATAGCCGGCCGATAACGGATGAAAACCGCACTCGCCTAGCGTCGTCATCGTCACCCCATCGGAGAACAGCCGAGATCGAAAGGTGCGACGACGATGCGGAGAATCCAGCTCAAAAAGCAGAAGGTAAAGGCGCTCGACTCACTGGACCTGCGCACTCCGTCCGGCCGTAAGTTGCGGTTCTGAACCGCCGGACCCATTTCTCGTAGAGGGAGGCTGATCATGAGCTTGGTCGAAAGAGATGAGGCGTTGGCCTCCCTTGAGGGGCTTCTGGCCAACGCCGTCATGGGCAAGGGAAGGGTCGCGCTGGTGAGCGGCACCGTCGCCACCGGCAAGAGCGAGCTGCTGCACAGCTTCGCGGAGCAGGCCCTCGAACTGGGCGCCCTGCCCGTCACGGCGACGGGGTCGCGCGTCGAGCGCGACCTGCCGCTGGGCGTGCTGCGCCAGCTGATCCAGGACTCGCCGCTGGTGGCGGAGGAGCGCGAGCGGGCCATGGCCCTGCTGGACGAAGGCGCCCGCACCGTGACGCCGTCCGGCTCCCAGGCGGAGCCTCTCGACCATGTCGACGCACAGATCGTCCACGCTCTGTGCACGCTCCTGCTCGAACTGTCGGAACGCTATCCGCTGATGATCGTCGTGGACGACGTGCAGCACGCCGACCGGGCGTCCCTGCTCTGCCTCTCCTACCTGTCGCGGCGGGTGCGGTTCGCCCGGATCGTCGCGGTGTTCAGCCACTCCGACCACGGGTGGTCCAGCGAGACGTTCTTCCAGACCGAGCTGCTCCGCCAGCCGCACTGCCGCCGCATCCAGCTCGCCCCGCTCTCCAGGGCGGGGGTGATGTCCCTGGTCGCCAGGCGGGTGGGCAAGGAGGCGGCCGAGCGGTTCTCCGAGGACTGGTACGCCGTCAGCGGCGGCAACCCGCTGCTGGCCGGGGCGCTGGTGGACGACTACCAGGACTTCCTGCACTCCTCCGGTGGAGAGGCGCCGGCGGAGCTCGTCGTCGGCGACCGGTACGGCCAGGCCGTGCTGTCGTGCCTGCGCCGCGGTGAGCCGCAGATGCTCCGGGTGGCCCGCGGGCTCGCCATCCTCGGCGGGCCCGACTCCCTGGCCCAGCTGCTCGGGGTCGGTCCCGCGTCCGTGATCCGGGCGCTGCACTTCCTGACCGTCGCCGGCCTGCTCGCCCTGGGCCGCTTCCGGCACGAGGCGGCACGCACCGCCGTACTGGCCGAGGTGGACTCCGGGGAGTGGGCCGATCTCCACCGGCGCGCGGCGGAGCTGGCCCACGAGGGCGGCGCCTCCACCACGACGGTCGCCGACCACCTTCTCCAGGCCGGCCGGGTCGACGCCCCCTGGGGGGTCTCCGTGCTGGAGGACGCGGCCAGGAACGCCCTGCGCGAGGGGCGCGTGGAGTCGGCGGTCGCCTACCTCCGGCTGGCGTGGCGCGAGTGCGTGGACGAGCAGCAGCGCATGAAGATCACCACGATGCTCGTGCGCGCCGAATGGCGGATCAACCCCGCCGCGCCCGCGGGGCACCTGGCCGAACTGGCCGAGGCGATGCAGCGGGGCCATCTCCGGGGGAGCGACGCCGTGGTGCTGGCCCGCGCGCTGCTGTGGCACGGCCGCTTCGAGGACGCGCGGGACGTGCTGGAGCATCTGAGCGAGTCGGGGGCCGGCATGGACGCCGAGACGGTGACGGAGCTCGTCATCGCCCGCCCGTGGCTGCGCGCCACCCATCCTCCCTTCCTGGCCCACCTCCAGCAGACGACCGGCGAGCAGGACCGCGCCGCCATCGTGTCGGTGACGGCGAACCGCCGGCTGGACGCCGCGCTCGCGCTCGCCGACGTGCTCGCCAGAGGACCGCGCGAGGAGGTCCTGGACGCGGTCGAGCGGATCCTGCGCGGCTGCCGCCTCGACGAGATGTCGATGGACACCGTGGAGAGCGCGCTCCTGGCCCTCACCTACGCCGGGCGGCCCGACCGGGCCGCGCCCTGGTGCGACCTGTTCAGCGCGGAGGCGTCCTCGCTGCAAGCCCCGAGCCGCCAGGCGAGGCTCGCCGCCATCCGGGCCGAGATCGCGATCCGCCAGGGCGACATGCCGGGCGCCGAGCACCACGCGCGCACCGCGCTGGCCATCATCCCCCTGAGCAGCTGGGGCGTCGCCGCGGGCGGGCCGCTGAGCAGCCTCGTCCTGGCCCTGACGGCGATGGGCAAATACGACGCCGTGCACGAATACCTCGACCAGCCCGTGCCCGAGGCCATGTTCCGGACCCGGTACGGCCTGCACTACCTGCACGCCAGAGGCCGTTACAGCCTGGCGACCGACCACCCCGCCCTGGCGCTGCGCGACTTCCAGCGCTGCGGCGAGCTGATGAGCCGGTGGGAGCTCGACGTGCCGGGACTCGTCGCCTGGCGGGCCGACGCCGCCGAGGCCTGCCTGCGCCTGGGCCGGCCGGAGCAGGCACGGCAGCTGGCCGAGGAACAGCTCAGGCGCTGCGGTCCCGCGACACCCAGGGCGCACGGCATCGCCATGCGCCTGATGGCCGCCACCGGCAACGCGCGGCAGCGCACCACCCTGCTCCGCCAGGCGACCGAGCTGCTGCAGACGGCCGGGGACAGGTACGAGCTGGCCAGAGCGCTCTCCGATCTCGTCAAGGTCTACCAGGAGCTCGGCGAGTACCGGCGCGCGGGAATGATCGCGGGCCGGGCGCAGGCCGTGGCCAGGGAATGCGGCGCCGGACCGCTGGGCGGGGCGCTCCCCCGGGACGGGGACGGCGACACCGGGACGCTGACGGCCGAGCCCGGCGCCGTCCTGAGCGACGCCGAGCGCAGGGTCGCCGTCCTGGCGGCCGCCGGATACACCAACCGGGAGATCGCCGGCAAGCTCTACATCACGATCAGCACGGTGGAGCAGCACCTGACCCGGACATACCGCAAGCTGAACATCACCCGGCGCGCGGACCTGCCGTCAAGCCTCGAATTCGGCAGTCCGGTCACCGCCTGAACCGTGCCGGCGGGCGGTGTGGCGCGGGCCCGACCGCGTCCGGCCGCCGGCTCGACCCGAGCCGGCGCTGCCGGGGCCGATCTGAGATGCCGGGCGCGGACCCCTGGCTTTAGCCGTGGGGGTAAGCCCGGCGCGGGAGGGCCGCCAGGCCGAGCATGTTCTGACCTGATGAGCGTTCTCCTTGATGGGTAATCGAATCTTTGAGCGGTAGACAGCTCCCTTCCGCATACTGATCAGTGGGACCGTGACGCTCCGGACGAACAGCAACATCGCCTTCCAGTGCGCGTTCCACGTGGTGTGGTGCCCCGGGTACCGGCGGCGGGTTCTGGGCGGACGGATCGAAGAACGGCTTAAACAGTTGATTCGTGAGGTGATCGAAGAGAAGGGGGCGTGGCTGGTGGAACTCGAAGTCATGCCCGACCACGTTCACCTACTGGTCGAGGTGGACCCCCAACTCGGGATCCACACGTTGGTCAAGGCCATCAAAGGCCGTACTTCTCGCCTGCTCCGCGAGGAATTCCCGGCGCTGAAGTCGAAGCTGCCGACCTTGTGGACGAACTCCTCCTCCGTAGCGACCGTGGGTGGTGCGCCCCTGGACGTGGTCAAGCGCTACGTCGAGAAGCAGAAGAACCGGTGATCGCCGGTGCTTACCGGACGCAAGTACCGCCTGGACTTCACCCCCGAGCAGGGTGAATTCGCCGAACGCATCGGCGGGGCGTGCCGGTCGGTGTGGAACACCGCGCTGGAACAGCGCCGGATCTACCGTCGGCGTGGTGGGTGGATCGGCTATCACGACCAGGCCCGCCAAGTGGCTGAGGCGAAAGATGACTTCCCCTGGCTGGCCGAGGTGCCCGGTCACTGCCTGCAGCAGGCGTTGATCGACCTGGATCAGGCGTGCGCCAGGCACGGCACGTGGAAGGTCCGCTGGAAGTCGAAGGTCGCCAACCCGCCGAGCTTCCGATTCCCTGAGGGCGGGAAAATCACGGTCGAGCGGCTCAACCGGCGCTGGGCGCGAGTGAAGCTGCCGAAACTCGGTTGGGTCCGCTTCCGCCTCACCCGCCCGCTCGGCGGGAAGGCCAAGAACGCCACCGTCAGCCGGGACGGTGAGCATTGGTACATCAGCTTTCTCGTCGAGGACGCAGTCACCCCGCCTGAGCGGCACGCCGACCCCGGCAGCGCCGTGGGGATCGACCGGGGCGTGGTCAAGGTCGTGACCCGCTCGGACGGCCGCTTCCACCATCGGGTGTTCGCCCGTGATCGGGAAGTCGAGCATGCCAAGAAGCTTCAGCGAGACTTCGTCCGGACCGCGAAGGGATCGGCCCGGCGCAAGGAAGCTGCCGGGCGGGTCGCCGCTATGGCGCGGAAGGTCCGCAGACGCCGGGAGGACTTCGCCGCCAAGACCGCCCATACCCTGGCCACGGGCTTTGAAATGGTCGTGTTCGAGGCGCTCACGACCAAGAACATGACCGCTGGCGTCGAACCCAGGCCAGACCCTGAGCAGCCGGGCGCGTTTTTGCCGAACGGGGCCGCCGCTAAGACCGGACTGAACCGGTCTATCTTGGACAAGGGCTGGTACCGGATCGAGCTGGCCACCCGTAGTAGGGCCCGGTATACGGGCACCCACGTGATCACTGTCAACCCGGCGTACACGAGTCAGACGTGCAACGTGTGCACGGTGGTGGACCGGAAGTCCCGCGAGAGCCAAGCGGTCTTCCGGTGCACCTCGTGCGGACACATCGAGCACGCCGACGTGAACGCCGCCAAGAACGTACTCACCGCCGGGAGGGCGGAGTTCGCACAGCCCAGACCGGGTGTGCGGGCTGGGGCGCGCAAACCACGCAACCGCGTGGGCCGCAAGGCCAATCGCCAAGCAACAGCAGCGCAGAGCACCGCAACAGCGGGGTCCGGGCTGGCTGGAATCCCCCGGCTTTAGCCGTGGGGAGCGCTTCAATTGTAGGGGTGTCGAGAAAAGGACATATCTGATTACCCTTGCGGAATCGGTGTATTTCATAGCTCTGGAGTGGTGTACCAGGAAATCCGGTGAGGAGATCGCGTGACCGTCCCCCACGCTGCGAAGGCCGTAATGAACCGTCGTTTCCGCAAGGTCTTGATCGCCAATCGTGGTGAGATCGCCGTGCGGATCGCCCGCGCATGCAAGGACGCCGGGCTGGCCAGCGTCGCCGTCTACGCCGACCAGGACCTCGACGCCCTGCACGTCCGCCTGGCCGACGAAGCCCACGCCCTGACCGGCACCACCCCCGCCGACACCTACCTCGCCATCGACAAACTCCTCACCATCGCCCACACCAGCGGCGCCGACGCCATCCACCCCGGCTACGGCTTCCTCGCCGAAAACGCCACCTTCGCCCAAGCCGTCATCGACGCCGGCCTCACCTGGATCGGCCCACCCCCAGCCGCGATCACCGCCCTCGGCGACAAAGTCGCCGCCCGCCACATCGCCCACCGCGTCGGCGCCCCCCTCGTCGCCGGAACCCCCGACCCCGTCACCAACGCCGACCAAGCCATCGCCTTCGCCCACCAACACGGCCTGCCCATCGCGATCAAAGCCGCCTACGGCGGCGGCGGCCGCGGCCTCAAAGTCGCCCGCACCATCGCCGACATCCCCCACGCCTACGACAGCGCCGTCCGCGAAGCCACCGCCGCCTTCGGCCGCGGCGAATGCTTCGTCGAACGCTACCTCGACCGCCCCCGCCACGTGGAAACCCAATGCCTGGCCGACACCCACGGCCACGTCGTCGTCGTCTCCACCCGCGACTGCTCCCTGCAACGCCGCCACCAAAAACTCGTCGAAGAAGCCCCCGCCCCCTTCCTGACCGCCGAGCAGGAAACGCTGCTGCGTAACAGCTCCAAAGCCATCCTGCGCGAAGCCGGCTACACCGGCGCCGGCACCTGCGAATTCCTCATCGGCCAAGACGGCACCGTCTCCTTCCTCGAAGTCAACACCCGCCTACAGGTCGAACACCCCGTCACCGAAGAAGTCACCGGCATCGACCTGGTCGCCGAGATGCTCCGCATCGCCGACGGCCACCCCCTCGGCTACGACGACCCCCCACTACGCGGCCACGCCATCGAATTCCGCATCAACGCCGAAGACGCCGGCCGCGACTTCCTGCCCGCCCCCGGCACCATCACCGCGATGCGCACCCCCGCCGGCCCCGGCATCCGCCTGGACGCCGGCTACGAAGCCGGCATGACCGTCCCCGGCGCCTTCGACTCCCTCATCGCCAAACTCATCGTCACCGGCGCCACCCGCCACCAAGCCCTGCGCCGCGCCCGCCGCGCCCTGGCCGAGTTCACCATCGACGGCATGCCCACCGTGCTGGACTTCCACCGCGCCATCGTCGAAGAGCAAGCCTTCACCGCCGAACCCTTCACCATCCACACCCGATGGATCGAAACCGAGTTCACCACCCCCATCGCCCCCTACGACGGCCCCACCGAAACCACCGAACCGACCGGCCGCGAACGCCTCACCGTCGAAGTCGGCGGCAAACGCCTGGAAGTGGTCCTGCCCGCCGGCTTCGCCACCCCCACCCCCACCACCGGCGGGCGGAGCCCACGCCGAACCGCACCGGGTAAGAAGACCGCCACCGGCGGCGACAGCCTGATCAGCCCGATGCAGGGCACGATCGTGAAAGTCGTGGCCGCCGACGGCGACACCGTCACCGCGGGCGATGTGATCGTGGTGCTGGAGGCGATGAAGATGGAACAACCCCTGACCGCCCACCAGAGCGGCACCGTGACGAACCTGACCGCCTCGGCCGGGCAGAGCGTCACCGCCGGCGCGCTCATCTGCGACATCAAAAACACCTGACCAACCCGGAGGGAACCTCCCCACCCGCCCGGAGACGGCCGGATGCCGGAGCGGCTCAGTAGACGCCGCTGCGGCGCATGGCGCGGGGGCGCCCGTCGGGATCGCACACGATCCGGTAGAACGGCGTGGCCCAGGCGGTGGTCAGGGGTGACATGCGCACCGGTTCGTACAGCCGCAGCCGTCCGGCCGGGCGGGGGCCCCGGCGTCCCCCGGCGTGCCACCGCTCCAGAGCGTGCGCGGAGTCGGCGAAGGCGGCGAAGAACGCCTCCGGGTCCAGCAGCTCCGCGTCGGGGATGCCGGGCCGGTCGAGGTGCTCTCGGGCGAGGGTCAGCCGCAGGTCCCGGGGGAAGCGGCGCGCGCCGTCACCGTGGCCCCCCGGATCACGGGGTTCCCGGCCGTCGGGGGTCTCGTCGAGCACCGCGCAGGTGAGCTCGGAGTCGTAGGTCCAGGACCTGCGGTTGAAGTTGTCCGAGCCGATGGTCGCCCACACGTCGTCGACGACGCAGACCTTGGCGTGGACGTAGACCGGGGTGCTGTCCCGGTTCTCGATGCCGTACACCGCGAAGCGCTCTCCGCCCGCGCGTTTGAGGACCGACAGGGCCTGGTTGCGGCCCAGGATCTGGGGGGTGCCGTTGAGCGCGCCGTCCTGGTCGGGGTGGAGCGGGAGGACACTGATCATCCGCAGGCCCGGGTTGGCCTCGAGCGCCTCGGCGAAGGACTCGGCGATCTGGGGCGACCACAGATACTGGTCCTCGATGTAGATGAGTGAGCGGGCGCGGCGCAGCGCCTTGAGGTAGCCGCGGGCGATGCTGCGTTCCCCCCGTGGCGCGAACGGGTAGCGGGTGCGCCGGTGGGCGTAGGTCCGCAGGAGCTGTACGGCGTGCAGGCCGCAGGCGGGCGGGTCGGGGAACTGCGGTGGCAGCGGGTCCGGCCGGGTGTCCTCGTGGCGGATCAGATCGGCGAGGCGGTGCAGGGGATTGCGGGTGAGCGGCTGGGGATCCTCCCAGCGTTCCCGGAACACGGCCTCGACGTCGCCGACGGCCGGTCCCCGGATCGCGGCCTGGACGTCGTGCCAGGGCGGATGCGCGCCGTACACCTCGGCCATGGGGGTGGCCTGCGCGTCGCCGTTGTGCGAGGCGTCGTCCCGGCGGCTCCAGCACAGGTCGATGCCGCCGACGTAGGCGACGTCGCGCTCCGGTTCCGCGCGGTGCCGCAGTACGACGAGCTTCTGGTGGTGGGAGCCGCCGGGCGGGACGCGCATGTCACGCAGGCACTCGCCGCCGGCGGCCTCGATGGCCTCTCCGAGGTGGCGGTTCTCGGCCTCGCTGAAGCGGAGCCGGTCCCAGTGCGAGCGCCACAGAAGGCCCTTGACCACGACGCCGCGCCGGGCGGCCTCGGAGAACACGCCGGCGACCTCGGTGCCGGGGCCGTCCAGCTTCTCATCGGGATCGCCGCGCCAGTCGGTGAACAGCAGCAGGTCTCCGGCACGCAGCTCGCGGACTCGGGCGAGCAGCTCGGTGAAGTACGGCGCGCCGTGCGGGATGGGACGTACGGTGTTCCCGCCCGACCAGGCGAGATCGCCGTCATGCCGGGCGTCGATCTGTGACGCCGGGTTGCCGCGCTCCTCGCCCTTGAGGAACCAGTCGTCTTCCTTCATTTAGCGCGATCTACCCTTTTTTACCCTGACTTCACATTCCGTGCCGTCAGGGAGGGGGGCGGGCTCCCCGGCACCCGCCGTCTCCGGCCGCCCGGCAGATCGGGCGGCCGGAGACGGCGGGCTTTCAGCGGTCCGGCGTCCGGGACGGCGTCCCCCCGCGAGGAGGGGACGCCGCGGTGGTCACGGACGGTTGCAGCTCAGGCCACCTCCGGCGTGGTTGATGAGGTCCTGGTAGACGACGCTCTTGCGGATCGGGGTCTTGCTCTCCACGGTCTGGACGGTCTTCCCGCCGCGCTGGAGCTCGAAGACGGGCGTCGTGCCCGGCACCATCTCCGCCTTGAACGAGACCAGCCCCGCCTGCGCGTCCAACGTGTTGACCTGGGAACCCTGCTTGATCACCAGCTTGCCCGGCGTCTTGAGGAAGGCGACGAGTTCCACGGTGTTCGTGGCGGGGTCGCCGTTGAGGACCTTGATCGGGCCGATGGTCTGCTTGGTGGCGTCGAACGGCGCGTCGGTGCGGTGGCTGCGGTGGAAGTAGTAGAGCGCGTCGCGAGCCACCGCCGGCGCCTTCCCGGTCTTGAACAGCGTCGTGTAGTAGGCGATCAGGTCGGAGGGCGCGTACCCTCGCTTGACCGACGGCGCCACCCACGACTCGGCGTAGTCGTTCCAGGTGATGAGCGCGATGATGTCCGCGTCACCCTGCGCGGCCTTCAGGAACGACTGCTGCAGCAGCTGGCTGTTGGCCGGCTCCCACAGGCGCTTGTCCCTGGGGCGCACGTCCTCGAGCGAGGCCGGCGCCATGTAGAGGCGTCCCCGCTTGTGGGCCTCGATGCCGCCCTTGCGCAGGGATTCGGTCGTGCTCACCCACTTGCTGCCCCACGAGGAGTAGCCGACGACGTGGTCGTTCCACTCGGTCTTCCCGGTGCCGTTCCAGCTGAGGAAGATCGGGAAGAGCGAGGTCTTCATGCCCTGGGCGGCCAGCTTGTCGCGCAGCTGGTCCCACCAGGCCGCAGGGTGCCGCTCCGGATAGAACGGCGCGAGCGGGATGGTGCCGTCGTCGAGCTTGTAGAGCGACGGGTGCCCCTTGGCCATGAGGATGTCCGCGATGACCTTGTCGTGCGGGGAGTCCTTGGCCGTGGGGAAGTCGGGGCTGAGCATGATCTTGAAGTTGGGGTCGACCGCCTTGGCCGCCGCCAGCATCGCGGGGAACTGGTTGAACCGCTGGTCGCTGGCCGAGGTGTGGTGCTCGTAGATGAACCCGTCGAGGCCCATCGCGATCGCCTGCCGTACCTCGACCTCGAAGTCGAGCTGGCGCCAGTTCTTCTCCGGGCGGACCGGGCGCGGCAGCGGCCGGTCACGCGAGTGCCCGCCCTGGCCGGCGTACATCCCGTTGGAGCCCATCGGGTCCAGCCAGGAGGCGTGCTGGTCCTTGGAGGGGTCCTTGTTGTCGATCGACACGGGGAAGGGCGGGAAGTAGAAGGCGAAGACCTTCTTGTCGAAGGAGCGCAGCGCCGCCGTCGAGGGCTTGTCGAACGGCAGGCAGTTCCCGGTTGACGGCGGCGGCGTGGGCGTGGCCGTAGCGGTGGGAGTGGCACTGGGCGTGGGAGTCGGGGTGGCGCCGGCCGGGGAGTAGCTGATCTTCAGGCGTGGTCCCCTGTTGCCCGTCTCCCGCGAGGAGTACAGGACGGCGACGGGTCCCTCGCCGGCGGTGAGGGCGAAGGTGTAGCGCCCGTTGCCGGTGAAGGCCGAGGAAACGTCGATCCCGGCGGCCTTGTTCGCGGTGAAGCCGTCACGGGTGGCGAAGGCCTCGCCGAGCGTGGGCCTGCTGTTCCAGGTGGTGGCGCTCTCGGACCAGGCGCTGGTCACCTTGTGCACCGAGATCACGGTCTCGACGGTCCTGCCGGGCGTGACCTCAAGGGTCATCTTCACGTTCTGGGCGCCCTTCGGCACACCCGAGACGGTGAAGCCGGTGAGCACGCGGCGCTCACCGTTGGTCTTGTCGTTGCACGACGCGGCGCAGGCGGACAGCCAGGTCGCGGTCCCGTAGGACTTCGCGGGGTCCGCCTGGCTGATGAAGACGTCGTCGGTCGCGGGCACCGTGGTGTCCGCCATGGCCGCCGCGGCGGGCGGTGCCGAGACGGTGGCGAGCCCTCCCGAGGCGGCGAGGGAGAGAGCGGCGACGATCAGCGCGACCGTCGTCCGTCGGTTGGGGGGCAATTGAACTCCATCGGCTTGCTGTACAAGTCGTGATCAAGATAGCTGCGACCCGTCAGCCCCATGGGGCTAATGCCCAAGTTTCGGTACTGGATTTATTGGTATTTCGGATTGGAACGGTTGAAACGGCGAACGCCGCCGGGTAACCGGGACGGATGCGTCGGAAGGCGCCCTCACCATGACGTTCTCCCTGTTGTGAGACCGTTCCGGAACGTGGTGGTCCCGTCACTGCCGCGGCTTCCCCGTGGACGCGCGACCGGGCCGGCCGCTGTGGAAACGGTCCGGCCCGGAACGCGCCGAGGAGACTCTCCTCCGGGGCGGTCGCGGCGCGGCCCGGCACCCGCCCCGGGAGAAGAACGCCTAACCGGGTGGGGCCGGCAGATCCGAGATGCTGTCCAGCCACGCCTGGTGCAGGCCGGCGAAGCGGCCCGCCCGTGCGATGAGCTGGTCGGGAGGACCGTCCTCGACGATGCCGCCGCCGTCCATCACGAGCACCCGGTCGGCGATCTCGACGGTCGACAGCCGGTGGGCGATGATCAGAGCGGTCCGTTCCGCCAGGATCGTCCGCATCGCCCGCTGCACCAGCCGTTCGCCGGGGACGTCCAGGCTGGAGGTCGCCTCGTCGAGGATCAGCACCGCGGGGTCGGCGAGGAAGGCCCGGGCGAACGCCACGAGCTGCCGCTGCCCGGCCGACAGCCTGCCGCCGTGTTTGGCGACCTGGGTGTCGTAGCCCTCCGGAAGCGCCGAGATGAACTCGTGGGCGCCGATGGACCGGGCGGCCTCGACGACCTCGGCCATGGTCGAGCCGGGCCGGCCGAACCTGATGTTGTCGGCGACCGATCCGGTGAACAGGAAGTTCTCCTGGGTCACCATGACCACCGCGCCGCGCAGCGAGTCCTCGCCGAGATCACGCAGGTCGACCCCGTCGAGCAGCACACGGCCGGCGACGGGGTCGTAGAACCGGGAGACCAGTTTCGCCAGCGTGGTCTTCCCCGCCCCGGTGGTGCCGACCAGCGCCACGGTCTGCCCCGCCGGGATCGCCAGATCCATCCGGGACAGTACCGGGGTGCCGTCCAGGTAGGAGAACTCCACCTCCTCGAACCGGATCTCCCCGCGTGGCCGTTCCAGCGCCACGGGAGTGCGGGGCTCGGCCACCGCGGGCCTCTCCTCCAGCACGCCGGAGAGTTTCTCCAGGGCCGCCCCCGCCGACTGGAAGGTGTTGTAGAACTGGCTGATCTCCTGCATCGGCTCGTAGAACTGGCGCAGGTAGAGCAGGAACGCGGCGAGCACGCCCACCGTGACGTCGCCGTCGATGGCCAGCAGGCCGCCGTAGAACAGGACGGCGGCGATCGTGACGTTCCCGATGAGCTTGACGCCCGGCATGAAGAGCGCGATGAGGCGCATGCTCTGCACGTTGGCGTGCCCGTAGTCGGCGTTGAGCTGGGCGAAGATCTCCTGGTTGCGCGGCTCCCTGCGGAACGCCTGGACCGCCCGGATGCCGGTCATCGACTCCACGAAGTGGACGATCACCAGCGCCACGGTCTCCCGGGTCCTGCGGTAGGTGATGCTCGACTGCCGCCGGAACCATCGGGTGAACAGCAGCAGGACCGGGAGCGGCAGCAGCGCGACCACGGCGAGCGGCACGTCGAGGACGAGCAGCAGGACCGCGGTGCCGGTCAGCGTCAGCACGGCGGTGACCAGGCCGTCGAAGCCCGACTGCAGCATCTCGGAGATGGCCTCGATGTCGGAGGTGAGCCGGGCGACGACCCGGCCCGAGGTGTAGTCGTCGTGGAACGACAGCGACAGCCTCTGGAAGTGGGCGAAGACCCGCCGCCGTAGCTCCAGCAGGATGCTCTGGCCGATGCGGCCCGCCATCCTGAGGAACACCTGCCGGGTGGCCGCCTGGGTGATCGCCGCCGCCAGGACCGCCACGACGACCGTCACCAGCGTGGCCGGCCCCTCGCCCGCGACCATCGGCGGGATGCCGGCGTCGATGCCCACCTTGATCAGGTAGGGGATGGCGAGAGCGGCGGCGTTGCAGATCACGATGACCGCGACGAGCAGCGCGATCTCCCTGCGGTACGGCCGCAGCAGCTCGCCGAGCAGCCGTCGTGACCGGGCGCGGAGCAGGAACGACACCTGCTCCGACAGGTCGTCCTTGTTCTCGGCGGCGACGCCGCGCCATCCCTGAGTCGTGGTCTGGCTCATCGGAGGGCCCCCTCGCTGTCCAGGTCGCCGTCCAGCCCGTCCAGCCCGTCGGGGTCGCCGTCCAGTTCCGCCGACAGCAGCGCCCGGTACTCCGGCACGCCCGCCATCAGCTCCTGGTGGCGGCCGACGTGCGCGATCGTGCCGTTCAGCAGCAGGGCCACCTTGTCGGCGAGCAGCACGGTGGAGGCGCGGTGCGCCACCACGATCCCGGTGGCGTCCCGCAGGACATGCCGCAGGGCCTCCTCCACCAGGGCCTCGGTCTCGACGTCCAGGGCCGACAGGGTGTCGTCCAGCACGAGGACCCTCGGCCGGCTGAGGACCGCACGGGCCAGGGCGAGGCGCTGGCGCTGGCCGCCGGACAGGGACATGCCCTGCTCGCCGATCCTGGTCTCCAGCCCCCACGGCAGCTGGTGGACGAACCCGGCCTGGGCGACCCGCAGCGCCTCCTCGATCTCCTCGTCGGTGGCGTCGTGCCGCCCCAGCGTGAGGTTCTCCCTGACGCTCATGGAGAACAGGGTCGGCTCCTCGAAGGCCGTGGCGACCATCGAGCGCAGGACGGGCAGCGACAGGTCCCGCACGTCGTGCCCGTCGATCGTGACCCGGCCCGCGCTGACGTCGTACAGCCGGGGGACGAGGGAGGTCAGGGTGGTCTTTCCCGAACCCGTCGCGCCCACGACCGCGACCGTCTCTCCCGGCCGCACGTCCAGCCAGACGTCGCGGAGCACCGGCTCGGCGGCCCCGGGGAAGCGGAACTCCACGCCCTCGTAGCGCAGGTGGCCGCGGGGGCGCTCGACCACGTCCAGGCCGCCGGCGATCTCCGGGTCGGTGTCGAGCACCTCCATCACCCGGTCGGCCGAGGTCATCGCCTCCTGGGCCATGACCAGGATGAAGCCGAGAGCCGAGACGGGCCACACGAGCTGCAGCATCAGCGTGGTGAAGGCCACCAGGGTGCCCAGCGTCAGCGAGCCCGAGCCGACCGCGAGGGCGCCCAGCAGCAGCACGACGGCGAGGGTGACGTTCGGGATCACCTCCAGGAAGGTGAAGAACCTGGCCGACAGCCGTACCTTCTCCATCGAGGTCCGGTAGACCTTGCGGGCCCCGTCGTCGAAGGTGTCGTAGACGTGGCGGCCGCGGCCGAAGGCCTTGATCGTGCGGATGCCGACCGCGGACTCCTCGACCACGGTGGCGAGGTCGCCCTGCTCGTCCTGGACCTGGCGGGAGACGGTGATGTAGCCCCGCTCGAAGCGCAGCGAGGTGACCACGACCGGGATCGCCGCCGCGGCGACCAGCAGGCCGAGCGGCCAGTACATCTGCAGCAGCAGCCCCGTCACCGTCACGATCTGGAAGATGATCAGGACGAGGAAGAGCATGCCGAAGCCGAGGAAGCGCCGGATGACCGACAGGTCGGTCGTCGCGCGGGAGAGCAGCTGGCCGGACTGCCAGGCGCCGTGGAAGCTCATCGGCAGCCGCTGCAGGTGCCGGTAGAGGTCGTCGCGGATCGTCGTCTCCAGGCCGATGACGGCATCGGCCAGGAACCACCTTCGCAGGAAGATGAGCAGCGCCTCGATCACGCCCAGGGCCAGGGCGAGCAGTGCGAGGGGGAGGAGGGCTCCGGCGTCGCCGCGGGCGACGGGGCCGTCGATGATCTCCTTGCCGATCAGCGGGATGACGATGCCGATGGCGATCCCGCCGAAGGCCGGTAGCCAGATGAGCAGCAGGCGGGTGGTGTAGGGACGGAGGTAGGACTTCATCCGCCACAGCGAGCTCGTCCTGAGGCTGCGCGGGCGGGGGGTGGGGGACTGACCGGTCTCGGTATCTCGCTCGGGGGCGGTATCAGGGGGCATCAGCAGGCAGCACACTCCTCACGGTTTTCACTTGAATTGATCACCATTCCGGGGTAAGGGCCCACCCAGGCTAAGACTGCCGTCAACTGGTTTTTCCGCGTCGCGAGCCCCCGGCGGTGTTCCGCTGATCGGTGTCGCCCGCTCGCCTGTTCGACACGGGTGACTGTCAGAGTCTCCGCGACCTGGCAGGGGGTCGGCAATTGCCCTGAGAGTGGTCGTCCTGTTACTCGGAGCTGTCGTAGAGATCGCGTCAATAATCACGCTAAATGCGTATTAAAGCCGTCAAGATGCGCTAATGGCCTTAATTCCTGGTATTTGCTTGCTTTAGGACGGGCCTGATCCCGGAACCGCCCCGGGCCGCCCGGGTGACCGGGTGTGACGCCCCACGTCTCGGCCCGGCCCCCGGCAGGAGATGATCGGAGCAGGGAGCCGTCCGCCGGAAGGGGCGGCTCGCGGGGTGACCGGTGAGGAGAGAGGGCCGATGAGCAGGGCACGCGGGCGGCTGCGCGTCTACCTGGGTGCGGCCCCCGGTGTCGGCAAGACCTTCGCGATGCTCGACGAGGGACACCGCCGGCTGGCGCGCGGCACCGACGTCGTCGTGGGTCTCGTCGAGGCCCACGGCCGCCCCCGCACCGCCGAGCTCGCCGACGGCATGGAGGTCGTCCCCCGCCGGACCGTGATCTACCGGGAGACCGCCTTCACCGAGCTCGACGTGGACGCGGTCATCGCCCGCGGGCCGAAGGTGGCGCTGATCGACGAGCTGGCGCACACCAACGTGCCCGGCTCCCGGAACGCCAAGCGCTGGCAGGACATCGAGGAGATCCTCGACGCCGGCATCGACGTCGTCTCCACCGTCAACATCCAGCACCTGGAGTCGCTCAACGACGTCGTCCGGCAGATCACCGAGGTGCCGCAGCGCGAGACCGTGCCCGACGAGGTGGTACGGCGGGCGGACGCGGTGCAGCTGGTGGACATGCCGCCGGACGGGCTGCGCCGCCGGATGGCCCACGGGAACATCTACGCGCCGGAGAAGGTTGACGCGGCGCTGTCCAACTACTTCCGGGTGGGCAACCTGACCGCGCTGCGCGAGCTGGCCCTGCTCTGGGTCGCCGGGGAGGTCGACGAGCAGCTCGACCAGTACCGCGCCGAGCACGGCATCGAGGGGACCTGGGAGGCCCGGGAGCGCGTCGTGGTCGCGCTGACCGGCGGCCCCGAGGGAGACACGCTGATACGGCGGGCCGCCCGCATCGCGGCCAGGACCAAGGGCGCCGACCTGCTGGCCGTCCACGTCACCCTCTCCGACGGGCTGGGCGGAGCCGACCCGGCGCGCCTGGCCCGCCAGCGCGCGCTGGTGGAGAACCTGGGCGGCACCTACCACCAGGTGGTGGGGGAGAACGTGCCGCGCGCCCTGCTGGACTTCGCCGGCGGCGTGAACGCCACCCAGCTCGTGCTGGGCGCGTCCCGCAGAGGCAGACTCGCCCACCTGTTCTCCCGGGGCGTCGGGCTGACCGCCACCGCGCTGTCCGGCTCCATCGACGTCCACATGATCCCCCACGCGGAGGCGGGCAAGGGCGCGCGGCGCATCCGGCCTGGGGCCGCGCTGACCCGCACGCGCAGGCTCGCGGGCTGGGCGATGGCGCTGCTGGGCATCCCGGTGCTCACCGCCGCGCTGGTGCCGTTCAGAGCCGACCTGACGTTGCCCAACGGGATCCTGCTGTTCCTGCTCATGGTCGTCGGCGTCGCGCTGGCAGGCGGCATGTGGCCGGCCGTCACCGCCGCCGTGGCCGGATTCCTCCTGCTCAACTACTTCTTCACCCCGCCGTTCGACCGGTTCACCGTCTCCGACCCGCACAACCTGCTCGCGCTGAGCGTCTACGTGCTGGTGGCCGTCATGGTGAGCGCGGTCGTGGACCTGGCGGCCCGCCGTACCAGGGAGGCGGCGCGGGCGAGCGCGGACGCCGAGGTGCTGTCCACCCTGGCCGGACACGTGCTGCGCGGCGAGTCGGCGCTGCCGTCCCTGCTGGCGCGGCTGCGCGAGACCTTCGCCCTGACCTCGGTCACACTGCTGGAACGGGTGGGCGAGCCGGCTCCGGACGACCAGTCCGAGCCGGGGGCATGGCGGATCGTGGCGACCTCCGGAGGGCCGCCCTGCGGCTGCCCGGGGGCCGCCGACACCGACGTGGTGATCGACGGGAGTCTCGTGCTCGCCGCGTGCGGCAGGCTGCTGGAGGCCTCCGACCGGCGGGTGCTGGAGGCGTTCGCCGCCGAGGCGGCCGTGGCGCTGCGCCAGGAGCGCCTGCGCAGGGAGGCCGACCTCGCCGGGCCGCTGGCCGAGGCCGACCGGATGCGCACCGCCCTGCTCGCCGCCGTCAGCCACGACCTGCGCACCCCGCTCGCCTCGGCCAGGCTCGCCGTCGAGAGCCTGCGCGGCACCGAGATCGAATGGAGCGCGGAGGACCGCGCGGAACTGCTGGCCACCGCCGACGAATCCCTGATCAAGCTCGACCGGCTGGTCGCCAACCTGCTCGACATGAGCCGCCTGCAGGCCGGCGTGCTCGGCCTGACCCTGCAGCCGGTCGCGCTCGAAGAGGTCATCCCGCGCTCGATCGACGACCTCGGCCCGCTCCGCGACCGCGTCGAGGGCGACGTGTCCGTGGACCTCCCCGAGATCCTCGCCGACTCCGCGCTGCTGGAGCGGATCCTGGTCAACGTCATGTCCAACGCCGTGCGCTACAGCCCGGCGGGGAAGAAGGTCCTCATCACCGCGAGCAGGCACGGCGATCATGTCGAGATCCGCGTCGTCGACCGCGGCCCCGGCATCCCCGCCGAGGCGCACGACCGCGTCTTCATGCCCTTCCAACGGCTCGGCGACCGCGACAACCACACCGGGGTCGGCCTCGGCCTGGCGCTCTCCCGGGGGCTCGCCGAGGCCATGGGCGGCACCCTCACACCAGAAGAAACGCCAGGGGGAGGTCTCACCATGGTCCTTACGCTGCCCACCTCCTCAGGGGCGCGCCCATGACGCGCGTCCTCGTGGTCGACGACGAACCGCAGATCCTGAGGGCCCTGCGCATCAACCTCCTCGCCCGGCACTTCGAGGTGGCGGTGGCCCCGGACGGGGGCTCGGCCCTGCGGCAGGCCGCGGACTGGCACCCCGACCTGGTCGTCCTCGACCTGGGGCTGCCCGACATCGACGGTGTGGACGTGATCCACGGGCTGCGCGGCTGGACCGCCGTACCGATCATCGTGCTCTCCGGGCGGGCCGGCAACCAGGACAAGGTCGAGGCCCTGGACGCGGGCGCCGACGACTACGTCACCAAGCCGTTCAACATCGAGGAGCTCCTGGCCCGCATGCGGGCCGTGACCCGCCGCACCGCCGTCCAGGACGCCGAGCCCGCCCGGATCGAGATCGGCGGCCACACGGTGGACCTGGCCGACAAGACGATCTCCGGAGGCGTGCGGCTGACCCCCACCGAGTGGCGCATGCTTGAGCTCCTCCTGCGCAATCCGGGCAAGCTGATCAGCCAGCGGCAGATGCTCACCGAGGTCTGGGACAGCAAGCACACCACGGAGACCAACTACCTGCGCCAGTACATGGCCCAGCTCCGCCGCAAGCTCGAACCCGACCCCGCGCGTCCGGTCCACCTGCTCACCGAACCGGGCATGGGCTACCGGTTCCAGCCCTGACCCCGGGGCCGGGTCTCCGGCCCCGGCCCGGCGCGGACCTCGGCCGCCCCTCTCCGGGGGGAGAGGGGCGCCCGTCCCCGCCGCCGGAGCGCTATTCGAACGGCAGGGTGACGGCGGTGGCCACCAGGCCGTCGGCGACGATCCAGCGCCCGGTGAAACCGGTCAGCCTCCGCCCGGCGACCTGCGGGCCGGGGACGAGGAGGCGGGCGGTGAAGACCCCGGAGGGGTCGAGGGTGATGTGCGCCTCCTCGAAGCCGAGCCAGCGGCGGGCCAGCGGGAACCAGGCCTTGTAGACGCTCTCCTTGGCGCTGAACAGCAGCCGGTCCCAGTGGATCCGGCCGCCGAGCCGTGCCAGCGCGGCCCGTTCCTCGTCCAGGGCGATGGTCTGCAGGACTCCCTCGGGGAGCCGCTCGTGGGGTTCGGCGTCGATGCCGAGGGTGACGGCCTTCCGGGAGACCGCTGCGGCCCGGTATCCGGCGCAGTGGGTGATGGCGCCCATCACCCCGTCGGGCCACCGCGGGGCGCCGTGCTCGTCGGGCAGGATCGGCGCCGGAGGCAGTCCGAGGCCGGCCAGGGCCTGGCGGGCGCAGTGCCGGGCGGTGGTGAACTCGCGCCGCCGCTTGTCCACGGCGCCGGCGACGACGGCCTCCTCCGCGGGGAACAGCGCGGCGCCCGGCGGGTCGTGGAAGGCCTCCGCGGAGGCGACCCAGGGCGGCAGGATCCTCTCGATCACGGGACGCGCTGCGGGGCGGGCAGGATCTGGCGCAGGACGCCGGGCGGGGTGGCCCGGGGCTGCCATTCGCGGGGATAGCCCAGCGAGACCTCCTCGAAGCGCACGCCGTCGTGCCAGGTGGTGCGGGGAATGTGCAGGTGACCGTAGACGACCGCCTGGGCGTCGAAGCGCACGTGCCAGCCGGCGGTCTGCTCGGTGCCGCACCAGATCGCGAACTCCTGGTGGCGCATGACCAGGGTCGGCTCGCGGACCAGCGGGTAGTGGTTGACGAGCACGGTGGGCATGCCCGGGGGACGGGCGGCCAGGCGGCGTTCGGTCTCGGCGACCCTGGCGGAGCACCAGGCGGGGCGGGAGGGGTGGGGGTCGGGATGCAGGAACATCTCGTCGGTGCAGACCACGCCCTTTTCGTAGGCGAGGGCGAGCGCCTCCTCCGCCGACGCGACACCGGGCACGCGGAAGGTGTAGTCGTACAGCACGAACAGCGGGGCGACGGTCACCGGCCCGCCAGGTCCCTCCCACACCGGGTAGGGATCCTCGGGGGTCACCACCCCGAGGTCGCCGCAGATCTTCACCAGGTGGCGGTAGCGTTCCTCGCCGCGTAGCTGGACCGGATCGCTGGGGTGGGTCCACAGCTCGTGGTTGCCCGGCACCCACACGACCTTGGCGAAGCGCCCGGCGAGCAGGCCCAGCGCCCACTCGACGTCGGCGACCTTCTCGGAGACGTCTCCCGCCACCAGCAGCCAGTCGGAGGCGGAGGCGGGCCGCAGATCCTCGACGATGCGCCGGTTCTCCCGGTAGCCGATGTGCAGATCACTGATGGCCAGCAGCGACGTCATGCGCGGACCGCCCGCGGCGATCCGGCGGCTGCCCCGGCCTCCGGGCCGGGTACGGCGGGCATCCCGGGGAGCGGGGACGGGGCTCCGGACGGCGTGGCCCCTCCTGCCGGGGGGAGACCGGCCACCTGGACGTCGCTCCGTGGTGATGCGGGCAGGCGCCGGATCCAGGAACGGGCTGCCGTCAAGGTCGTTCTCCTTCGATCAGGCCAGAGGGGATGCCACTGTGCCGTCCCGACTTCGGGGGGCGGGGCCAGTTTCTTGCCATGGGGGACGTTTGTCCAGGATCTGATGGATCGATGGCGGTACTTCCGCCGCCTGCGTGCGGAAAGGGGCCGGCCTCACGCTCGCCGGGTGGAGTCGCGCAGGATCAGCCGCCAGTCGACCGGCCCGCCGCCGGCCTCCTCGCCGAGGGCCAGCCGGGCGCAGCGGGCGCCCTGGTCGCGCAGGGACTGCGCGATGGTCGTCAGGCCGGCGGCGGCGGCCGCGTCGGTGTCGTCCCAGCCGGTGACGGCGAGGTCGCCGGGCACGGCCAGGCCCAGGCGGCCGGCCGCCCGCATCAGCCCCAGCGCGAGCTCGTCGCTCATCGCGGCGACGGCGTCCGGGACGCGCGGGCCGGTGAGCAGTCCGGCGGCGAGCCGTTCGGCCTCGCGGGCGGTGTTCCTGGAGCACACGGCCACGCGCACCTGTGACCATCGGCCGCCACCCTCCGTCCACGCGTCGCGGAATCCCCGCAGGCGCTGGCGGGTCACCCGGAAGCTCGCCCCGGCCGGATCCAGTGCCCGGTGCACGCCGGTGGCGCGCGTGCGATCGAGAGGGAAGCTGAGCACCATCGGCCGGCGGGCCCCGGCGAAGGCCGCCGCGGCCACCGCGCGGGCCGCCGCGCGGTCGTCGACCGCCACGAACGACAGGTCGTCGCGGCGCGGGCCGCCGTGCACGACGGAGGGAAGGCCGGTGGCGGCGACCGCGTCCACCACGGGGTCGTCATCGGAGGTGGTCCACACCACGAAGCCGTCCACGGCCGCCTCGGCCACCCGGCCGGCGTCACTCGCGGAGCCGGTGACGGGCACGATCGTGAGCCCCAGGCCGTGGTCGGCGCACACTTCGGCGATCCCGGCCAGGAAGCGGGCGGCCTGCGGGTCCTCGAAGGCGTAGGTCAGGTGCTCGCCGAGGATCACTCCCAGGCTGCCGGCGCGGCCGCGCCGCAGTGAGCGCGCACCCGGATGGGGGCCGGGATATCCCAGCCGCTCGGCGGCCTCGCGGACCCTGGCCCGGGTCTGCTCCGAGACCCGCTCCGGCTGGGCGTAGGTGTAGGAGACGGTCATCACCGACACCTCTGCCGCCCGGGCCACCTCCGCCATCGTCGGACGCCGGCGTGACGCAGCTCTTGTCATCCCTAACCTTAGCCTGTGTATCGTTACACACATGTCTCTCCAGCCGGGTGGAACGCGGGTCAGGACGGCGTACTGCGGCTTCGCCGTCTTCGGAGCCTTCTGGGGGGTGTGGGGCGCCTCCGTCCCCGCGATCCGGGAGCAGGCCGGTCTCACCGACGGGGAGCTGGGCACGGCGCTGCTGTTCGTCGGCGCCGGGGCGCTTCCGGCGATGCTGACCGCCGGACGGGCCGTCGACCGGTGGGGCCACCGCCTGACCGCGCTCCTGCTCGTCCTGCTCGGCGCCGTCGGCGTCGCGGTGGCCGTCGTGGCCCGGGACCTTCCGAGCCTGTCCGCCGGGCTGGCGCTGCTCGGCGCGGCGTCGGGCGCCGCGGACGTGGCCGTCAACGCGGCCGCCGGCTCGGCCGAGCGCGCCGCGGGCCGGCCGGTCATCACCAGGGCGCACGGCTTCTTCTCCGCCGCCGTGGTGGTGGCCAGCCTCGCCACCGGCCTGCTCGGCGGCGTCGCGGCGCCCGTCGTGGTCCCGTTCGCGCTGGTCGCGGTGGCCGCCGCGGGAGCGGGCCTGCTCATCGCCGCCGACGCCCGCGGCCACTCGGCCTCCCCCGGCCGGCGCGGCGCGGCGCCGGAGCCCGGTCCCGGCGGCCGGTCGGTCCTGCGGGCGTACCTGCCGCTCCTGCTGGTCGCCGGAGCGCTGGGCGCGCTCGCCTTCGCCGTGGAGAACGCCCATCAGAGCTGGAGCGCGGTCTACATGGCCGACATGCTGCGCGCCGATCCCGTGCTCGCCGCCGCGGGCCCCGCGGTCTTCGCGGCGGTCGTCGCGCTCACCCGGTTCGCGGCGGGCTCCCTGAGATCCGGCCACGCCATGACCGTCCTGATCCTCGGCGCGGTCACGGCGGCCACGGGGACGGTCCTGCTCGCCTCAGCCTCGTCCGTCCCACCGGCGCTGGCCGGGCTCGCCCTGGCCGCCGCCGGCACCGCCGTGCTGTTCCCGACCCTGCTCGGCCTGGTCACCGCCGACGTCCCGGACTCCGCCCGCGGCGCCGCCACCTCGGTCATGACCACCGTGTCCTACCTGGGCTTCCTCGCCGGGCCGGTGTACGTGGGGTACTGGGCCCAATCCGCCGGGCTGCCGGGCGCCATGCTGGCGGTGTCCGCGCTCGCGGGCGCGCTGGCCCTGCTGACCTGGCCCGCCCTCCGCGCCGCCGTCCCGCTCCGCGGGGAGAGCGCCGCCCGCCCGTCCACGCGCCCGCCCGCGGGGGGACGGCCGTCTTCAGAGGAGATCGCGCGCGGCGGCCACGGCGGCCTGGCCGAAGCTGATGCCCCCGTCGTTGGGCGGGACGCGATGGTGGGTCAGCACCCGGAAGTCCCGGAGCCGGAGCGCCTGGACGAGCCTGCCGAGAAGTAGCTGGTTCTGGAAGACGCCGCCGGACAGGGCGACCGTGCCGACGCCGGTGGACGAGCGGAGTCGCGCGCAGCTCGCGGCGGTGGCGGCGGCGAGCCCGTTGTGGAAGCGGGCGGAGACGACCGCCGGGTCGGCGCCGGCACGCAGGTCCTCCACGACGGCCCGGATGAGGTCGCCGGTCCGGATCGTCAGCAGCTCGCCGTCGCCGCCGTGGAGCCGGGCCGGGTAGGCGGACTCCTCGGCGGGATCGGCCCGCTGTTCCAGCGCGATCGCGGCCTGCCCCTCGTAGGTGACGGTGTCGCGGAGTCCGAGGATCGCCGCGACGGCGTCGAACAGCCGCCCGGCGCTGGAGGTGAGGGGGGAGTTCACGCCGGATCTGGCCACGGCCACCACGTCGTCCCAGTCCCGGTGGCGGGAGATCACCTGGAGATCGCCGGGTGGCGTGCCGTCGTAGGCCGCGTCCAGATGCGCGGCGGCCATCCGCCAGGGTTGCCTGATCGCCGCCGTGCCGCCGGGCAGCGGCACCGGTGCCAGGCATCCGGCCCGGGTGAAGCCGGTCAGGTCGGCCACGAGGAGCTCGCCGCCCCACAGGGTGCCGTCGGCGCCGTAGCCGAGGCCGTCGAAGGCCACTCCGATGACTGGGCCGGCCTCCTGGTTGTCGGCCAGGCAGGAGGCGATGTGCGCGTGGTGGTGCTGGACCCCGACCAGGTCGACTCCGTCCATGTCGTGGGCGTATTTGGTGGACAGGTACTCCGGGTGGAGGTCGTGCGCGACAACCCGGGGCGTGATGTCGAACAGCCGCCGGAAATGGTCGATCCCCTCGCTGAAGGAGCGCAGCGTCTCGTAGTTCTCCAGGTCGCCGATGTGGTGGGAGACGAAGGCGCGTCCTCCCTCGGCGAGGCAGAAGGTGTTCTTCAGCTCCGCGCCGCACGCCAGCACCGCCCGCCGTACGGGACGGAGGAGCCGGAGCGGCTCGGGGGCGTATCCCCGTGATCTCCGCAGCGGGAGCTCGCGCCCCCCTGCCGCGAGGACCACCGAGTCGTCGGTGCGGACGTGGATCGGGCGGTCGTGGGTGAGGAAGCGGTCGGCGATGCCGGCGAGGCGGGTGAACGCGTCGCGGTCCCGGTAGGCGATGGGCTCGTCGGAGAGGTTCCCGCTGGTCAGGACGTACGGACGGGCGATCTCTCCGGCGAGAAGGTGGTGCATGGGCGTGTAGGGCAGCATGACGCCGAGGCGGCGGTCGCCCGGTGCCACGGCCTCGGCCAGCGGGGCGCCGGGGCGGCGGGGCAGCAGCACGATCGGCCGCCGGGGGCCGGTGAGCAGCCGTTCGGCCACCTGGTCCAGCTCGCACAGCGTGCGCGCGGCGTCGAGGTCGGCGACCATGACGGCGAACGGCCTGTCCTCGCGGTGCTTGCGCGACCGCAGGGCCCGCACGGCGGCCTCGTCGGTGGCGTCGGCCGCCAGGTGATAGCCGCCGAGGCCCTTGACGGCCAGGACGCCGCCCGACCGCACCACCTCGGCCGCGAGCCCGATCGGATCGCGACCGCCGCCGCCGTCGGCCCCGGCGCCGCCGGGGTGGTGGGCGCGGCCGCCGGCGCCGAGCAGCCGCAGCGCCGGACCGCAGGCCGGGCAGCAGGTCGGCTGGGCGTGGAACCTGCGGTCGTGCGGATCGAGGTATTCGGCCGTGCACTCCTCGCACATGGCGAACCCGGCCATCGTCGTGGCCGGCCGGTCGTAGGGGACGTCGCGGATGACGGTGAACCTCGGCCCGCAGTTGGTGCAGTTGATGAAGGGATGGCGGTAACGGCGGTCGGCGGGGTCGGACAGCTCGGCCAGGCAGTCCGCGCACGTCGCGACGTCGGGCGAGATCAGTGCCGCCCGCGCGCCCCCCTCCCTGCTGCCGGCGATGAGGAAAGCGTGGTCACCGAGGGCGGGCACGGCGGTGACGGTGATGCGGTGGATCACCGCCAGCGGCGGCGCGTGGCCCCGCAGATCCTCCTGGAAACGCGTGACGTTCTCCCGCGTCCCCTCCGCCTCGATGAACACGCCCTCGCTGTCGTTCCCCACCCACCCCGACAGGGCCAGCCGCCGGGCCAGGGAGTGGACGTGGGGACGGAAACCCACCCCCTGCACGATCCCTTCGACCCGGATCCTGACCCGCGTCCGAGGCTCGGTCCGCGCCGCTCCGGTGCTCATGCGGCCATCTTGCCCGCGGCCCCGGCCGGCGGCGGCGGACGCGCACGGTCCCGGGGGAGAAGGTTGCGCCCATGATCAGACCTTTACTCCGGTTTGTAGCGGCGAAGGTGTCGAGTATATGAACACTCACCGTAATCTGACGACTACCGTAAATAACGGAGCGTCCACATGTCAGTGACATCGACCATGCAAGCAGCCGTCGGCGAAGCCTTCGCCCGGCGTGACCGCGCCGCCCGCGCCCTCGCGGAGGACTCCGGGCGCATCGCGCGGGCATGCCGGGACATGGCGGTCCGGTTCCGCCACGGCGGCAAGCTGATCGTCTTCGGCAACGGCGGCGGCGGCACGGACGCGGCCCACATCGCGGTCGAGTTCATGCACCCGGTCGTCGTGGGCAAGAGGGCCCTTCCGGCGATCGCGCTGAGCAACGACGCCGCGACGGTCAGCGGGGTGGGCAACCGCGAGGGCCTTGCCGAGACCTTCGCCCACCAGGTCCACCGCTGGGCGGACCCGGCCGACATGGCGCTGGGGATCTCCCGCGACGGCCGCTGCGAGAACGTCCTGCGGGGCCTGGAGATGGCCAAGACCCTGGGCCTGTTCACCTTCGCCCTGGCGGGCGGCGACGGAGGCCCCCTCGCGCGGAGCCCGGCGGCCGACCACGTGCTGACCGTCGCCTCGGACGATCCCGCCGTGGTCAAGGAGATCCACGTCACCGCCTACCACGTGCTGTGGGAGCTGGTGCATGTGTTCTACGAGCAGCCCGGCCCGCTCGGTGCCGGGACGCCCGGAGGGACGAGCGGGGAGGCGGCCGGATGACCGGGCCCGGAGACTGCCCGGCTGGCGTGTGCGTCACCTGCTCGGACGAGGCCGTGCCGATGACGGTGCTCCGGCTGGTGGAGCCGGACCTGGCGATGGCCGGCACCGGCGGTGCCGTCCAGGAGGTGAGCGTGGCGCTGGTCGACGCGGCGGTGGGCGACACCGTCCTCGTGCACGCCAAGGAGGCCATCGCCGTGATCGCGAAGGGAGCCGGCGATGAGCAGGCTTGAGGGACCGCCGGCCGAGGGGGTGCGGGACCTGTACCCCTTCCTCTACGAGGGCCGGGCCGACCTCGAGTCGGTGCTGGCGGAGGCGTGCCGCTCCACCGAGGAGAAGGCCGCCGAGATCGTACGGCTGCGCTGGCAGGTGGCCGAGGCGTCCGCCGACGCGCTCATGGAGTGCGCGGGGGAGATGGCTCTGCGGTTCGCCTCGGGCGGGCGGCTGTTCGCCTTCGGCAACGGCGGCAGCAGCACCGACGCCCAGGAGGTGGCGACCGCCTTCCTCCATCCGCCCTACGGCCTGTCCCTGCCCGCCCTGTCCCTGACCAGCGACGTCGCCGTGGTCACCGCGCTCTCCAACGACGTGGGGTTCGACGTCGTCTTCGCGCGTCAGCTCGCGGCGCTGGGACGGCACGGTGACATCGCCGTCGGCCTGTCGACGAGCGGGGGCTCCGCCAACGTCGTGCGCGCCTTCGAGGAGGCGACGCGCAGGGGCATGCTCACCGTCGGCCTGGCCGGGGACGAGGGAGGCAGGCTGGCCGAACTCGACCTGCTCGACTACCTGTTCGTCATCCCGTCGTCGTCCGTGCACCGGATCCAGGAGGCCCAGACGACGGTCTACCACGTGCTGTGGGAGCTCACCCAGCACGCGCTCGGAGCGGTGCCCGCCCCGTAGGCCCGCGGAGCCGGGCGACCGGCCGCGGCTCTCCCCAGGAGACCCAGGAGACCAGGAACCAGGAGACCCCGGAGAAGGGACGCGTCATGACCCGTACCGCACATGCCCCCCGCACCGATCACGACAGATCGCCATCGACGAGGAGTGGGGAGGCGGCATGACAGCGCCGACGGAGTCCGCGGGCAGCAGGCCGCAGGGGCAGGAAGAGCCGGTCGTCCATATTCTCTGGATCAACGCGGGGCTGAGCTGCGACGGGGACTCCGTCGCGCTGACCGCGGCGACGCAGCCGAGCATCGAGGAGATCGTGCTGGGGGCGCTGCCGGGGCTGCCCAAGGTGGCGGTGCACTGGCCGCTGATCGACTTCGAGTCCGGGCCGATGCAGGGCGCGGACGTGTTCATCGAGTGGTTCTTCAAGGCCGACCGGGGAGAGCTGGACCCGTTCGTGCTGGTGGTGGAGGGCTCGATCCCGAACGAGTCGATCAAACAGGAGGGCTACTGGTGCGGGTTCGGCAACAACCCGGAGACCGGCCAGCCGATGACCACCAGTGAGTGGCTGGACCGCCTGGCGCCCAAGGCGACGGCGGTGCTGGCGGCCGGCACGTGCGCGACCTACGGCGGGATCCACGCGATGGCGGGCAACCCGACCGGGGCGATGGGGGTGGCCGACTACCTGGGCTGGGACTGGCGCTCGAAGGCGGGGCTGCCGATCGTGAACGTGCCGGGCTGCCCGATCCAGCCGGACAACCTGTCGGAGACGATCCTGTACCTGCTGTACCAGGTGGCCGGGCAGGCGCCGATGATCCCGCTGGACGAGGCGTTGCGGCCGACGTGGCTGTTCGGCCAGACGGTGCACGAGGGCTGCGACCGGGCCGGCTACTACGAGCAGGGGCAGTTCGCGACCGAGTACGGCTCGCCGAAGTGCCTGGTGAAGATCGGCTGCTGGGGCCCGGTGGTCAAGTGCAACGTGCCCAAGCGGGGCTGGATGAACGGGATCGGCGGCTGCCCGAACGTGGGCGGGATCTGTATCGCGTGCACGATGCCCGGCTTTCCGGACAAGTTCATGCCGTTCATGGACGAGCCACCGGGGGCGCGGGTGTCCTCGACCGTCAGCGGCGCCTACGGCAGCGTGATCCGCACCCTGCGTGGCATCACCCTCAAAACGGTCGACAAGGAGCCGAAGTGGCGCAAGAAGGGCCGCGAGCTGCTCACCGGTTACAAGGCGTCCTGGAGCTGAGCTGAAAATGAAGACCTCACCGAGATCGGGGCAGAGCGGCCCGCAGGACCAGCCACGCGAGCTGGTCGAGATGTCGTGGGACCCCATCACGCGCATCGTGGGGAGCCTGGGCATCTACTGCAAGGTCGACTTCAAGAACCGGGAGGTGGCCGAGTGTTACAGCACCTCGTCGATCTTCCGCGGCTACAGCATCTTCATGAAGGGCAAGGATCCGCGCGACGCGCACTTCATCACCAGCCGGATCTGCGGGATCTGCGGTGACAACCACGCCACCTGTTCGGTCTACGCCCAGAACATGGCCTACGGCGCCCGCCCGCCGGCCCTGGGGGAGTGGATCCTCAACTGCGGCGAGGCCGCCGAGTACATGTTCGACCACAACATCTACCAGGAGAACCTGGTCGGGGTCGACTACTGCGAGAAGATGGTGCGCGAGACCAACCCCGGCGTGCTGGCCAAGGCCGAGCGGACCGAGGCCCCGCACGCGGCCGACCACGGCTACAAGACCATCGCCGACATCATGCGCTCCCTCAACCCGCTCGAAGGCGAGTTCTACCGCGAGGCCCTGGCGGTGAGCCGTACCACCAGGGAGATGTTCTGCCTGATGGAGGGGCGGCACGTGCACCCCTCCACCCTCTACCCCGGCGGGGTGGGCACGGTCGCGACGGTGCAGCTCTTCACCGACTACCTCAGCCGGCTGATGCGCTACGTGGAGTTCATGAAGCGGGTCGTGCCCATGCACGACGACCTGTTCGACTTCTTCTACGACGCGCTGCCCGGCTACGAGGAGGTCGGCCGCAGGCGCGTGCTGCTGGGCTGCTGGGGCAGCTTCCAGGACCCGGAGCACTGTGACTTCACCTACGAGAACATGGCCTCCTGGGGTAAGCGGATGTTCGTCACCCCGGGGGTGATCGTCGACGGCAGGCTCGTCACGGACGACCTGGTCGACATCAACCTCGGCATCCGGATCCTGCTGGGCAGCTCCTACTACGACGACTGGCAGGGGCAGGAGCCGTTCGTCACCCACGACCCGCTGGGCAACCCGGTCGACATCCGTCACCCGTGGAACCAGCACACCATCCCGCGCCCGCAGAAGCGCGACTTCACCGACAAGTACAGCTGGGTGATGTCACCGCGCTGGTTCGACGGCAAGGACATGCTGGCGCTGGACACCGGCGGCGGCCCGATCGCGCGCCTGTGGTCGACCGCGCTGTCGGGGAAGGTCGACATCGGCTACGTCAGGGCGACTGGGCACAGCGTGGAGATCAACCTGCCGAAGACGGCCACCAAGCCCGAGAAGACGTTCGAGTGGAAGATCCCCGAGCGCAACGGCGAGCTGATGTCCAACGCGCTGGAACGCAACCGGGCCCGCACCTACTTCCAGGCCTACGCGGCGGCGTGCGCGCTGTACTTCGCCGAGCAGGGCCTGGCCGAGGTGCGCGCGGGACGGACCCAGACCTGGACGCCGTTCACGGTGCCGGAGGAGGCGATCAGCTGCGGGTTCACCGAGGCGGTGCGGGGCGTGCTGTCGCACCACATGGTGATCAGGAACGGCAAGATCGCCAACTACCACCCGTATCCGCCCACGCCCTGGAACGCCAGCGTCCGCGACGTCAACGGGGTGCCGGGGCCGTACGAGGACGCGGTGCAGAACACCCCGATCTTCGAGGAGAACTCCCCGGAGAACTTCAAGGGCATCGACATCATGCGCACCGTGCGTAGCTTCGACCCCTGCCTACCGTGCGGGGTCCACATGTATCTCGGTGACGGCAAGGAACTACGCAAGCTGCACAGCCCCCATGCCGCCAGCACCCTGTGATCAATCGGCCGCCGGGGAGCCGTCCGCTCCCCGGCGGGAGGACGTGAGGAAAGGTGGCGCGGGCACGATGCCGCAAGCCCATGACGTTCAGGCGGCCGGAGGCCGCGTCGAGGCGTTGATCGCCGAACTCGCCACGCTCAGCGACCCCGTGACGCGTGCCAAGGCCGAGGAGCTCGTCCGCGTGCTGGTCGAGCTGTACGGCTCGGGCCTGGAACGGGTCGTCGAGATCGTCACCGACGCCGAGGCGGCGGAGGTGCTCCACCGCCTGGCCACCGACGACCTCGTCTCGGGCCTGCTCGTCCTGCACGACCTGCATCCCCTGAGCACGGCCGAGCGCGTCCGCGCCGCCCTCGACGCCGTCCGGCCCCAGCTCGGGCTGCACGAGGGCGGAGTCGAGCTGCTCGGCGTGGACGAGACCGGGGTCGTACGGCTGCGCCTGCAGGGCACCTGCCGGGGCTGCCCCTCCTCGCAGCTCGCCGTCACCTCCGCCGTCGAACGCGCCGTCCTCCAGGCCGCGCCGGAGGTGTCCGGGGTGGACATCGAGCGGCCGGCCGACGACCGGGCGCCGCTGCTGCAGATCCAGCACCGCCCGCCCGGCCCGTGCCCGGTGCCGGAGAAGGTCCCGTGACGGCCACCGGGCTGCGCCGGTTCCGCGAGCCCCGCGAGCCCGGCGTGGCACGGTGCGAGATGTGCGCGGAGCCGGCCGGCGAGGAGCACGGCCACGTGGTCAACATCGAAAGCCGGGCGCTGCTCTGCGCCTGCCGCGCCTGCCACCTGCTGTTCACCCATGAGGCGGGCACCCGGAGGCGCTACCGCGCGGTGCCGGAGCGCTACCTCTACGCCCCGTCGTTCAGGCTGGCCGCGGCCGACTGGGAGGAGCTGCAGATCCCGGTCCGCACGGCGTTCTTCTTCCGCAACTCCGCGCTCGACCAGATCGTCGCCTTCTACCCGAGCCCCGCCGGGGCGACCGAGTCCCTGCTCTCCCTGGAGACCTGGGAGCGCGTCATGGCGGACAACCCGATGCTGGCCGACATCCGGCCGGACGTCGAGGCGCTCCTGGTGGACCGGCGCCCGGAGGGCGGCTCGGTGTGTCACCTGGTGCCGATCGCCGCCTGCTACGAGCTCGTCGGCCTGGTCCGGCTGCACTGGAAGGGCTTCGACGGCGGGCAGGAGGCGTGGGAGGCCATCGACGGCTTCTTCGCCGAGCTGCGCCGGCGCAGCCGCGCCGTGCCGTCCGCGGAGCCCGCGGGGCTCGTCGGAGCCGCAGGACCCGGAGGGCCCGCGGGACCCGGAGGAGAAGACGATGCTCGATGAGCTCCAGTTCGCCTGCCTGGGCGCGCGGGCGGAGCCGCACGCGGCCTTCCCGACGCTGGTCTTCCGGCTGCGGATCACCGAGCCGTCCTCCGGCGGGGTGCACGCCATCGCGCTGCGGTGCCAGATCCGGGTGGAGCCGCATCTCAGGCGGTACGTGCCGGCCGAGGTGGAACTGCTCGACGACCTCTTCGGCGACCCCTCCCGGTGGGGTGACACGCTCAAGCCCCTGCAGTTCGCCAACGTCTCGATCACGGTCCCCGCGTTCAGGGGGACCACCGAGATCGACCTGCCCGTGCCCTGCAGCTACGACCTGGAGGTGGCCGCGGGCAAATACTTCGCCGCGCTCGACGAGGGCGAGGTCCCGCTGCTCATGCTCTTCAGCGGCACCGTGTTCGCCAGGGCGGACAACGGTTTCACCGTGGGGCAGGTGCCCTGGCACTGCGAGGCGCGCCACCGGATGCCGGTGGCCGTCTGGCAGGAGCTGATGAACCGCTACTTCCCGGAGACCGGATGGCTGCGGCTGCGCCGGGACACCCTGCGGGCCCTGCACCGCTTCAAGGCCGAACGCGCCCTGGCGACATGGGACGAGGCCGTGGAACTACTACTCAAGGAGACGCTGGGTTGAGCATGCCGATGGAGATCGCCCGGAGGGTGGCCGACGCGGTGCTGTACGAGGGCTACCTGCTCTACCCCTACCGGGCCTCGGCGGCCAAGAACCGGGTGCGCTGGCAGTTCGGGGTGCTCGTGCCCCCGGGGTTCACCGCCACCGCCGAGCCCTCCGCCAGCGTGACCGAATGTCTCCTCGAACGGGCCGACGACGCCGTGGTACGCCTGCGCCTGCGGTTCCTGCACGTCAGGACCCGCAGCGTCGAGCGGGCCGAGGGCGGCGGCCACCGGCCGGTGGCCGAGCTGACGAGCGGCGAGCGGACCTACCTCACCTTCGAGGAGGCGACCGAGCGCGAGGTGGAGGCCGTACTGCCCATCTCCGCGCTCCTGGACGCCGAGCAGACGGTCGAGGTGCGCGTCCCCGGAGACCGCTCGGCCGAGCTGATCCTCGCGCCGTCCGGCGAGCGGGAGGGCCGCGTCGTCTCCGAGCACCTGCCGCTGCGCGCGGCGCTCAGGGCCGGGGCCGAGCGGGTGCCGGGGCCGTACGGCCTCGTCAGGCTGCGTGTCCGGGTGGAGAACACCGCCGGCTGGGACGGGCCGGAAGCGGCGCGCGAGCAGGCGCTGCGGCGCTCGCTGATCTCGGCGCACCTGCTCATCGGGGTGACCGGAGGCGCCTTCGTCTCCCTGCTCGACCCGCCGGAGTGGGCCCGGCCGATGGCGCAGGACTGCCGCAACGTGCACACCTGGCCGGTGCTCGTCGGCGAGCCCGGACACCGTGACGTGGTGCTGTCGTCGCCGATCATCCTGTACGACTATCCGGACATCGCCCCGGAGAGCCCGGGTGACCTGTTCGACTCGACCGAGATCGACGAGATACTCCACCTGCGCACGCTCACCCTCACCGACGAGGAGACGCGGCAGGCGCGGGCGACCGATCCCCGGGCGGCGCAGCTCATCGACATGGTCGGCGACATGCCGCCTGAACTGGTGGAGCGGCTGCACGGCGTGATCCGCTACCTCGACACGCCCGCGCGGGAGGCCGCCACGCCCTGGTGGGATCCGGCGGCCGACGCCGGCGTGTCCCCGGAGACCGACAGCGTGACCGTCTCCGGGGTGGAGATCGCCAAGGGCAGCCGGGTCCGGCTGGTCCCCGGCCGGCGCCGCGCCGACGCCCACGACATGTTCCTGGCCGGCAGGACCGCCCAGGTGGAGGCCGTTCTCCTCGACCTCGACGGGGCACGGCACCTGGCCGTCACCCTGGACGAGGACCCGGGCGCCGACCTGCACCGCTCCCACGGGCGTTTCCTCTACTTCGCCCCGGACGAGGTCGAGCCGCTCGGGGACGGGGAGGCCATCGCATGAGGATTCTCCTCGCGGGGGTCGGGAACGTCTTCCTCGGCGACGACGGCTTCGGCGTCACGGTGGCCAGGCGCCTGGCGGACATGGACCTCCCCGACGGGGTCGGGGTCACCGACTTCGGCATCCGCGGCATCCACCTCGCCTACGAGCTCACCGGCGGCGGCTACGACGCCACGATCCTGATCGACGCCGCCTCGCGCGACGGCCCGCCCGGCACGCTGTACGTGCTGGAGCCGTCGCCGGACGAGTGCCCGGGGTCCTTCGTCGACGCCCACGCCATGACGCCCGAGTCGGTGCTGGCGCTGGCGGGCACACTCGGCGGCGCGACCGGCAGGGTCCTGCTCGTCGGCTGCGAACCCGCCGACCTCTCCCCCGGTATGGAGCTGAGCCCGCGGGTGGCGGACGCCGTCGGCAGGGCGGTGGAGCTGGTGCTGGAGCTGGTCGGGCAACAGATCGCGATGGCGTGCGCCAGCGCGGCTCATCAGGAGGAACGGACATGCTGAAACGTCTGGTCACCGGAGCGCTCCTCGTCGGGGTGGCGGTGATCGTCTACCAGTCGATCCCCGACATCAGGCGATACCTGCGGATCAGGAAGATGTGACGGCCCCGGCGCGGGCCGTGGCACGCGTCCCGGTGGCACACAAGCCGTGGCGCGCGTCCCGGTGGAACCCGTCCCGGTGGAACCCAAGGAAGAAACCCAGTGAAAGAGGTGAAGTTCAGCCATGCATGAATTCGGGATCGCGGAGGCGATCCTCGACGCGGTGGAGAGACGTGCCGACGGCCGGCGGGTGGAACGGGCGCGCGTGCACGCGGGAGCCATGCTCCGCATCACGGAACCCGTGATCAACCAGGCGTTCGCCATGGTCGCCGACGGATCGCTGGCCGAGGGCGCACGGGTGGACCTGGTCATCGTCCCCGTGCAGCTCATCTGCCGGTCCTGCGGGCAGACGGCCACGTCCGTCGACCCCTTCGCCACCTGCCCCGAATGCGGCGGCAGCGATATCGACACCGAGGGCGGCGACGATCTCGTCCTCGAATCCATCCAGATGGCGGAGGCCACTCATGTGCCTGGGAATTCCCGGCGAGATCGTGGAAATCCTGTCGGACCGTCCTGACCTGGCGATGGTCGACGTCAGCGGCGTACGGCGCGCGATCAACATCGGCCTGCTGGAGGAGGAGTCCCTCGCGCCCGGCGACTGGATCCTCATCCATGTCGGGTTCGCGCTGTCGAAGATCGACGAGGTGGAGGCCAGGGCCGCGCTCGACTTCCTCGAAAGCATCGGTGAGGCGTACGAGGACGAGATCGCGGCCCTCCGAGAATCCATGATCGAACAAGGATGAGATCCGATGCGCTTCGTCGATGAGTACCGGGACGCGGAGAAGGCCCGGACGCTGGCCGCGCAGATCGCCGCGCTGTGCGAGCCCGGCCGCGCCTACAAGTTCATGGAGGTGTGCGGCGGGCACACCCACACGATCTACAAGCACGGGCTGGAGGACTACCTGCCCGAGGCCGTCACGCTCGTGCACGGTCCGGGCTGCCCCGTCTGCGTCATCCCCATGGGGCGGGTGGACGACGCCATCCACATCGCCGAGCAGCCCGACGTGATCATGACGTCGTTCGGCGACATGATGCGCGTGCCCGGGGGCGGCGGCTCCTTCCTCGACGCCAAGGCGCGGGGCGCCGACATCCGCATGGTCTACTCCCCGCTGGACGCTCTGAAGATCGCGCGGGAGAACCCCGCCAGACGCGTGGTGTTCATGGCGATCGGGTTCGAGACCACCGCCCCCTCGACGGCGATGACCGTCCTGCGCGCGGCCGCCGAGGGGATCGAGAACTTCTCGGTCTTCTGCAACCACGTGACGATCATCCCCGCGATCAAGGCCATCCTGGACTCTCCCGACCTGCGCCTGGACGGCTTCGTCGGGCCGGGTCACGTCTCGGCCGTCATCGGCTGCCGGCCGTACGGGTTCATCGCGCGTGACTACGGAAAACCCCTGGTGGTGGCCGGGTTCGAGCCGCTCGACGTGCTGCACACGGTCTACCGGATCCTCGCGCAGCTGGCCGAGGGCCGGGTGGAGGTGGAGAACCAGTACGCCCGGGTGGTGCCGTGGGAGGGCAACCCGAAGGCCCTGGGCGTCATCAACCAGGTGATGGAGCTGCGGCCGTACTTCGAGTGGCGGGGGCTGGGGTTCATCTCGCACTCGGCGCTCAGGATGGGGGAGCGCTACGCCGCCTTCGACGCCGAACGGATCTTCCAGATCCCCGGCGGGCGGGTGGCCGACCCCAAGGCGTGCCAGTGCGGCGAGGTGCTCAAGGGCGTGCTCAAGCCGTGGGAGTGCAAGGTGTTCGGCACCGCCTGCACGCCGGAGACCCCGATCGGCACCTGCATGGTGTCGTCGGAGGGCGCCTGCGCGGCCTACTACAACTTCGGCCGCTTCTCCCGTGAGCGGGTCAAGGAGGCGACCCACCGGTGAACGACGAGGAAGACTCCTCCCTCGGGGAGGGGACCGCGGCGCGTGAGCTCCGGGAGGGGACCGCGCCACGTGAGATGGGCCCCGCCGGCCGCGCGGGCTCCGAGACGCGGGATCCGGTGGTGACCGCGCTCCCGGGCCGGAAGGGGCCGGATTCCGTGGTGACCGCGTTCCCGGGCCGGGATTCGGGGGAGGCCGTGTTCCCGGGCACGGAGGGGCCGGACTCCCGGGTGACCGCGCTCCCGATGGAGCGCGGCCCGCGGGGGAGTACGGCGACGAGCCGCGAGCAGGAGGTGCTGGAGCGGATCGAGCGGGTGCGCCGCCGCAAGGCCCGCGTCCGCGAGGACCGGATCACTCTCGCGCACGGCGCCGGCGGCAAGGCCACGCACACCCTGATCGAAGCGGTGTTCCTGGAGGCCTTCCGCAACCCGCTGCTGGAGCCGCTGGAGGACGGCGCGGTCGTCGACGGGCTGGCCTTCACCACCGACTCCTACGTGGTGACGCCGCTGTTCTTCCCGGGCGGGGACATCGGCGACCTGGCCGTCAACGGCACGGTCAACGACCTGGCGATGTGCGGGGCGCGGCCCAGATACCTGTCGGCCGCCTTCATCGTCGAGGAGGGCTTCCCCGTCGCCGACCTGCGACGCATCACCGCCTCGATGGCGGCGGCGGCCCGGGCGGCGGACGTGTGGATCGTCACCGGCGACACCAAGGTCGTGGAGAACGGCAAGGCCGACGGCTGCTACATCACCACCTCCGGCGTCGGGACGGTGGAGCGGCCGATCCGGCTGAGCGCCGCCGCCGCCCGGCCCGGCGACGTGGTCATCGTGTCCGGCCCGATCGGCGAGCACGGCGTCACCGTCATGCTCGCCCGCGGCGAGCTCGACATCCAGGCCGACCTCACCTCCGACACCGCGCCGCTCAACACGCTGACCGGCCGGTTGCTGGACGCCTGCGGCGACGGGCAGGTGCGGTGCCTGCGCGACGCCACCCGGGGCGGGGTGGCGACGGTCGTCAACGAGATCGCCGTGGCCTCCAAGGTCGCGGTCGTGCTCGAAGAGGACGCGATCCCGGTATGCCCGGCCGTGCGCGGGGCATGTGAACTACTGGGGATCGACCCGCTCTACGTGGCCTGTGAGGGGCGGATGGTCGCGGTGGTGGCCCAGCGGTCCGCCGAGGCCGCGCTGGCCGCCCTGCGCTCCCATCCGCTCGGCTCCGAGGCGGCCGTCATCGGGCGGATCGGCGACGACCCGCCTGGGCTGGTCCTGCTGAAGACCTCCTTCGGCGGCACCCGCATCGTCGACCTGCTGGTCGGCGACCCCCTGCCGAGAATCTGCTGAGAGCCCGAAATCCCATGGGGGCTGGACATGAACGAGCCACGTGAGTCAGAGGACGCGGGCCGGTTCGAGGGAGACGAGCACGGTTACTCTCCCGACGTGCGGCACGCGAGCGAAGAGGTGGTGCAGGCCGGCAACCGGGCCTGGGGTCCTCCGCCGGAGGACAAGGTGCCGGGGCGCGAGGTGTCGGAGGAGGAACGCGAGGGGATCTCCGCCACCGACACCGAGCCCGAGGGGCCCCTCGGCGTCGGCGCCAGCACGTCCCGGCGGCCCGAGGACGTCGCGGCCCGGGAGCAGGAGGAGGGGCGCGGGACGGCCGGCGTCGACGAGAGGACCGGGCGCCCCTACGGCACCTCCGGCGCGGAGGACGCCACCGGTGTCGGGGCCCAGGAAACCGTCGACGAGGAGAGCCCGCACCTCCCGCCGGGGGACACTGCCTGAGCCCGCCGCGCGGGCCGGCCCGCCCGTGAACCGGCTCCGTGCGGCCGTGAGCCGTTTCCATGCGTCCGTGCATCGGCCCCTGGGGCCGCGGGCCGGCTCCGTGGGATTGCGAGCCGGCTTCATGCGGTCCGTGCGCCGGTTCCATGCGTCCGTGCACCGGCTCCGTGGGATTGCGAGCCGGCCCGCTCGCGGTGGGAACGCCGGTGAGCCCTGTCCTTCCCTGCCTTTACGTCTTCTTGCTCGATGAGTTGATTTACCGGCAGACAGGGCCGGGGATGGACCGCGCGGAAGATGTCGATCATCGACATGCGCGGTTCTGGCGGCGAGGAGGGGCTCATGAGCCCGATCGTGGTGATCGGGGCCGGGCTCGGCGGACTGTCCTCGGCGGTCCGGCTCGCCGCCGCCGGGCGGGACGTCACGCTCGTGGAGGCCCGCGAGACGCCGGGCGGCTGCTGCGGGACGGCGAGCGTGGGGGACTACCGCTTCGACACCGGGCCGTCGGTACTGACGATGCCGGACGTGCTGGCCGACGTCTTCGCCGCCGCCGGGGAGGACATGGAGAGCCTGCTTCCGCTGCGGCGCCTGGACCCGTACTACCGGCTGCGCTATCACGACGGTTCCCACCTGGACATCGTGCCCGGTGAGGAGGCCATGACCGAGCAGGTGCGCCAGCTGTGCGGCGCCGCGGAGGCGGACAGGTACCGGCGGTTCCGGGCCAGGCTCGGCGAGCTGTTCGCCTGCGAATGGCCCTCCTTCGTCGACCGCGACATGACACGGCTGCGGAGCCTGGCCCAGCCGGGCGTCCTGGCCAGGCTGGCCGCCCTGGGAGGTTTCCGGCGGCTCGACCGCCTCGTGAAAGGGCACCTCACCGACGCGAGGCTCATCAAGGCGCACACCTTCCAGTCCCTGTACGTGGGCCTCTCCCCCCAGCGGGCGCTCGGCATCTACGCGGTGATCGCCCACATGGACACGGTCGGCGGGGTCTTCTTCCCCCGCCACGGCGGCATGCACGCCATCCCGCGGGCCATGGCCGCCGTGGCGGAGAAGGCGGGGGCGCAGATCAGGTACGGCGTGCGGGCCGTCGGGATCGAGACCGGACCCTCCGGGGTCTCCGCGGTCCGGCTCGACACCGGAGAGCGTCTCGCCGCCGCCCACGCCGTGGTCGCCTGCGACCTGCCCCACGCCCACACCGGGCTGCTGCCCGGCGCCGCGCGCGACTGGCGGCTGCGCCGCCCCCGCTACTCGCCCTCCTGCCTGGTCCTCCACTTCGGCCTGGACCGGCGGCTCGCCGGCCAGGCACACCACACCCTGCACTTCGGCCGCGAGTGGAGCTCCACCTTCTCCGCCCTGAACGCCGGCAGGCCGCAGCCCGACCCGAGCCTGCTGGTCACCTACCCCGAGTCCGACACCGGCGCCGCGCCCACCGGCCACGCCACGCTCACCGTGCTGGAGCCGACCGCCAACCTGGACGGCGCGAACGGCGTGAACGGCTGGGACGGGCTCACCTCACGGCTGGAGGACCGCCTGCTGGGCAGGCTGGCCGACCTCGGCTACGGCGACCTGACGACCGCCCTCCGCCTCACCGTCGACCCGCCCGCCTGGGCGCGGCTCGGTCACTCCGCGGGCACCCCCTTCGCCATGGACCACCGCTTCACCCAGACCGCCTGGTTCAGACCGGCGGGCACGGCCCGGCGCGTCCCCGGACTCCACTTCGCGGGCATGTACACCGCGCCGGGAGTGGGAGTGCCGCCGGTGCTGATCTCGGGCAAGCTCGCGGCCGAACGCATCCTGGAGACATCTCGATGACCCTGACCAGCAGTTACGAACTCTGTCGCAGGCTCAACGCCCGTCATGGCCGTTCCTACTACCTGGCGACCCTGCTGCTGCCGGCGTGGAAGCGCCCGCACGTGCACGCCCTGTACGGCTTCGCCCGTTACGCCGACGAGCTCGTCGACTCCTTCACGATGACGGACGATCGCGCGGAGGCGCTCGACGGGCTGGCCGGCCGGCTGGCGGAGGCGCTGGCGGGCGGCTCCGTCGACGACCCGGTGCTTCCCGCGTTCGCGCACACCGTGCGCTCGTTCGGCATCGACCGGGCCGACATCGAGCACTTCCTCCGGTCGATGCGGACCGACCTGACCGTCAGCCGCTACACCACCTACGACGACCTGCTCCGCTACATGGAGGGTTCGGCGGCGGCCATCGGCACGATGATGCTGCCCATCCTCGAACCGCTGCCGGGCATGGCGGACCGGGCCCGCGGACCCGCCCGCGAGCTCGGGCTGGCCTTCCAGCTCACCAACTTCCTGCGTGACGTGGCCGAGGACCTGGCACGCGGCCGGGTGTACCTGCCGCTCGCCGACCTGGACAGGTTCGAGGTGAGCGTGGCCGACCTGGGAGACCCCCACCCCACTCCCGCCCTGCGCAGGCTGCTGGCCTTCGAGATCGAGCGGGCACGCGGCCACTACCGGCTGGCGCTGGAGGGCGTCGAGCTGCTGACCCCCTCCTCGCGCCCGTGCGTCCTCGCGGCCTACGAGCTGTACGGCGGCATCCTCGACCAGATCGAGGCCGCCCGCCACGACGTCCTGGGGACCCGTGCCACCGTGCCCCGGCGCCGCCGGCTGACCGTCTTCGCGCGGCACCTGCTCGCGGCGTCCGTGGCCGACCGTGCCGAACGCAGGGCCGTCGTCCAGGTGCCCTGAACCGCGCCAGCGGAGTCGTCTGTCACTGTCGCCAGGAGGATGCGATGTCGGAGCCGGTGGTCGTCGACGCGATGGGCGGAGACCACGGGCCGGCCGAGACGGTCGGCGGGGCCGTCATGGCCCGGCGGGAGCACGGGGTCCCCGTCGTGCTCGTCGGCAGGGCCGGGGAGATCCGCGCGGAGCTGGCCCGCCACGGCGCGGTGGGCGAGGTCGACGTGGTGCACGCCGAGGAGGTCGTCCCGATGGGGGAGAGGGGCGCGGGAGCCGTCGCCTCCGGAGCCTCCAGCCTGAGGGTGGGCTGCGAGCTCCTGCGGCAGGGCGCGGGCTCGGCGTTCGTGTCGGCCGGCTCCACCGGCGCGGTCGTCTCGTGCGCCATCCGCGGCATCGGCCGCGCGCCGGCCGTGCTCCGGCCGGCGCTGGCCATCGCCCTGCCCTCGGTCACCGGCGGCGCCACCGTGCTGATCGACGCCGGGGCGACCTCCGACCCCACGCCCGAGATGATCGCCCAGTTCGCGCTGCTCGGCGTGTCCTACGCCCGGCTCGTGCTCGGCGTGGCCGACCCGTCGGTCGGCCTGCTGTCGATCGGCTCGGAACCGGGCAAGGGCAACCGGCTGACCCGCAGGGTCGAGGAGCTGCTGCCGGGACTGCCGCTGCGCTTCCACGGCAACGTGGAGGGCCACGACGTGCTGGCCGGCACCGTCGATGTGATCGTCACCGACGGGTTCACCGGCAACATCGTGCTGAAGAACGTCGAGGGATCCGTCCGGGCGGTGCTGACCCTGGTGGCCCGCTCGGGGGCCGCCGGGCCCGAGGCGCTGCGAGGGGTGGCCCGCCGCTACGACCCCGAGACCCACGGCGGGGCGGCGCTGCTCGGCCTGAGCGGCACCGTCGTCGTCGCGCACGGCTCCTCCCGGGCGGCGACGATCACCCGGGCCTGCGTGGTCGCGCACGACCTCGCCGGCGGCGGGATCGTCCCCGGCGTCCCGGACCGTCTCGCCGCCGAGCCGGTCACCTGAACGGGCCGGCACGGTGACCGTCCACCTTTCCCGAGACCGGGCCCGAGGCAGAGGCCGGGCTCCGGGGCGGTGGCTCGCGGGTGGGGAGGCGGACCAGGCAGGGACCGCCTCCGGGAACCGGTCACCCTCCTCGTCCGCCGTACCGGGCGAGGGGGTCGGTCCCGTTCCAGGTCCCCTCGCTGCCGTACGGGACGAACCGGGCGAACAACTCCTCGGAGTACCAGCCCTCCGCCCGGGTCTGCCCGATCGCCTCCCGGTGCGCCTGCCCCCGGTAGGCGAAGTCCCGCACCGCGTGGGAGTCGCGCCACAGGGAGAACGTGGCCTGCCGGGCCAACGGCCATTCCCCCACACCGACCGAGGCCAGGCAGCCGGCCTGCTCGCCCAGGAGACGCTCCACCTGCGGGACCGACCGGTAGAACGGCACCAGCCGGGAGGGCCGGATCGAGGCCCGGGTCAGCACGGCGACCGGCCCGCCCGTGTTCCGCCGGGGGACCTCCTCGATCGGCCCGAACGGCTCCACCCCGCCCCACCGGCCGCGCGAGGCCAGCGGCGCCAGCCGTACCTGCCAGGACTCCCGGGCCTGATCCCGCCAGCGCGCCGCCACGGGCGAGGTCTCCAGGAAGTCCTCCAGCGCCCGCTCCTCGCTCCAGACCGCCAGCAGCGCCCAGCGGCGCAGGTCCGCGCCCAGGCTCATCGAGGTTCCGCGGCCGGAACCCAGCAGCCGCCAGAACCGCAGTCCCGGGGTGGCCGCCAGCACCGGCCGGTCGAACGCCATGTATCGCATGGATCCCAGATCCACATACCTCGTGAGGTGGAACGAAGCGATGATTCTCCTGCTCGGCGCGGTCATCGGCGGCTACCTTCTCGGGTCCGTGCCGGTCGCGGTGGCGCTCTCCCGGGCGTACGGCTTCGACCCCCGCGAGGTCGGCGACCGCAATCCCGGCTTCTGGAACGTCAAGGAGCGGCTCGGCCGGCGGGCCGCCCTGCCCGTCTTCGCGGGCGACACCCTCAAGGGCACGCTCGCCGCGCTGCTCGCCCTCGCGTTCACCGGCCCGCACACCATGGGGCTCGCGGGGGTCACCGGCGCCGGCGCCGTGCCGGTGTACCTGGCGGTGGCCGCCGCGATGATCGGGCACGCCTGGCCGGTGTTCGCCGGCTTCCGGGGCGGCCGGTCGATCCTCGCCTTCGTGGGCGGCTCCGCCGTCATCTGCCCGCCCGGGTTCCTGCTCGGCGTCGCCGCCCTGATCGTGGGCGGCCTGGTGACGCGCTCCTTCGCCATCGGCGCGCGGGCGGGCGTCTTCGGCCTCCCGCTGTTCCAGCTCCTCTTCGCGCCGGTCGAGCACGTGGCCGGGACGGGGGCGCTGATGTGCCTCATCGGGCTGCGCTTCGGGCAGGCGGCGCGGGCCGCCCGGCCCGGCCCGGCCGATCGGGCCGGGCGCCGGGCGTGACCCCCGGAGCCGTGATCCCGGAATAGGTACGGCCCCGCCAGCTGCGCACCGGGCACAGCGTCGCCTGCGTCAGCCGTACCGCGGTCAGCGGATCCAGCAGGGGCGACAGCAGCACGCCGGGGCCGGGCCGGGCGTAGCTGCCGCGCAGCGCGCCGGTCAGCAGCAGGCGTACGGCCAGCAGCCCCAGGTCGAGCCGGGTGGGCCGCCCCGCCGCCAGCCGCAGCACGGGCAGGGCGGCGGTGAGCCAGATCGCGGCCAGGTCGGCGGCCTGCCGGCCGGGTCCGGTGACGTCGCGCAGCGGCAGCGACCTCCCCCACTCCCGCCACACCTCGGCCACCGACTCGTGCATGTCGACCTCCAGCAGGCCGCCCGCGTCCAGGAAGCCCACCGCCCAGCCGTCGGCGGCCAGGGTCCGGGCCAGCGCCACGTCGTCGGTCATGTGCCCGCGGACCCGCGCGAACCCGCCGGCGGCCAGCATCGCCGTACGGCGGAAGGCCATGCACTGGCCGTTGGCCACGACACGGTGCGGAGCGGGGACGGAGGACGGCCCGATCGGGCCGGACCGGTAGACCAGCGTCGCCAGGAACGAGGCGTGCAGCGCCTGCTCGGCGATCCCGTCGCAGACGAACCGGGGGCCGGCGCTGACCAGGTCGTAGCCGTCCAGGGCCGCGGCCAGCGCGCCGAACAGGCCCGGCGCGGGCCGGGTGTCCGCGTCGAGGGTCACCACGATGTCGCCGCCGGCCGCCTCGACCCCCTGCAGCAGCGCCCACTGCTTGCCCACCCAGCCCTCCGGAAGAGGCGCGCCCACGACGACCTTCGCGCCGAGATCGGCGGCCAGCCGCGCCGTGCCGTCGCTCGACTCGTCGTCGACGACGAGGACCTCCGCGACGGCCGGATCGGTGAGCACCGCCGACAGGCAGGGGCCGATACGGCCCTCCTCGTCGCGGGCCGGGATCACCACCGAGATCCGCCCGGCCGTCGCCCCGGTGGGGGCCAGCGGTGGCAGCCGGTCGCGTCCGCGGGCCAGCCGTACCCCGACGGCGAGGGCGGCGGCGGCCTGGAACACGGTGAGCGGGCTCATCGGGGCGATCTCTCTTACACGGTGGAGGGCGGCCAGGAGTCCCGGGCGGTGAGCGGTGGTGCGGAGCGTGGTGAGCGGTCTCATCGCCGCAGGTCCTCCTGGACGAGCGAGGCGACGATGCGGCCGCCCATCGCGACCAGCGGCAGCCCGCCGCCGGGGTGGACCGAGCCTCCCACCAGGTACAGGCCGCGCCGGGGACCCCTGTTTCCGGGGCGCCGGAAGGGGGCGAGCGGGCCGGCGTAGGCGCCACCGTAGATCGCCCCGCCCCACGCGCCGTACCGCTCGCGCAGGTCGGCGGGGGTCAGCAGATCGACGAAGCGGAGCCGCCCCGACAGGTCGTGACCCCGCGCGGCCAGGCGGTCCAGCACCAGGTCCCGGTAGGCCTCGGGGGACATCGGCCACCGACCCGGGTCGCGGGCCGGGACGTTGACCAGCATGACCCAGTTCTCGGCGCCCTCCGGAGCCTGTGACGGGTCGTCCACCGCCGAGCAGCCGATGTAGACGGTCGGATCCTCCGGCGGCCGGCGGCGGTCGAAGATGTCGGCGAACTCCCGTCCGTAGTCGGCGGAGAAGACGACGGAGTGGTGCGCCAGTCCCTCGGTCCGCCCCTCCACCCCGGCCAGCAGCAGGAACGCCGAGGAGGAGGTGCCGAGCGCGGCGATGCGCCGCAGCCGCCGCCGATCCGGCAGCAGCCGCCCGTACAGCGCCGCCGCGTCGGTGTTGGCGATCACGACGTCGGCGCGTTCGCGCTGCCCGGAGGCCAGCCGTACGCCCCGGACCCGGCGGCCGTCGGCGAGCACGTCCGTCACCTCGGCGCCGAGGGCGACCTCCACCCCCGTCTTGTCCAGCAGCAGGGCCAGGGCGTCGGCGACGCGGGGCAGCCCGCCGGGCACGTACCAGCCGCCCTGCCCGTGCTCGATCGCGGGGATGCAGGCCAGAGCCGCCGGGGCCCGGTAGGGGCTGGAGCCCGCGTAGGTCGCGTAACGGCCGGCGTACTGGAGCAGGCGCGGATCGGTGAAGAAGCGGCGGGCCAGGCCGTCGAGGGTCCGGCCGGGCGCGACCGCCATCAGGTCGGACAGGCGTGCCCGCGCCGGCGGCCGGGTGAGCGGCCCGGCGAAGAACGTGTGACGCGACGCCTCGAAGCAGGTCCGCGCCCACTCGTGAAAGGCCAGCCAGTTGCGGCCCTCTCCCGGCGAGAGCCGGTCCACCTCGGCGGCCGTCCTCGCCGGGTCGCGGTACGCCGTCAGCGCCGAGCCGTCGGCGAAGCGGTAGCGGCACAGCTCCCGCGGCTCGACGAGGTCGAGCTCCAGGCCGAGGTCGGCGAAGACGCCGGGCAGGGTCAGCAGCGACGGCCCGACGGAGAAGGTGAAGCCGTCGCGCGCGTGCTCGGCGAGCTTGCCCCCCAGCCGGGACCGCTGCTCGTACAGCCGCACCCGATGCCCCTGCCCGGCCAGCAGCAGGGCGGAGACCATGCCGCCCACGCCGCCGCCGATCACGATCACCTCCGCCACGTGCGCCTCCACGCGAGCACGGCGAACAGGCCCATGCAGACTCCCCCCATCGCGGCGACCATCGGATCCGGCGGATCGAAGACCACCGCGAAACCCAGGGTCTCCATGAACGCCATCACCGTGTAGATCGCGACCAGCCCGGGGCTCCTGGCGCCCGGGTCGGTCAAGATGACCTCGATCAAGACCATGACCAGCAGGGATACCGCCAGCCAGCCGGCGAAGTTGCTGATCGGCACCCCCCGGTAAAGGCCGGGGTCATGCCAGGTCCACAAGCCCAGCCGGATCATCTGCGGATCGAGGAACAGGTCCCACGCGGTCAGCGCCAGGGCTCCCAGGACGATCCGCGCCGCGCGGCTCCCGGGGACCGCGGCCGCGGCCGTCGCGTGGGCCGCCAGTCCCATGCCGCCCCACGCCAGTGCCACGATCACCGGCACCCCGCCGAGCTGCGGCCGGAGCAGCCCGGTGTAGCCGTAGTCCCCGAAGGGCAGCCCCGTCCTGGTGCCGACCCACTCCGCGGCGTACCCGGCCACCACCGAGGCGGTGAGAGCCGTGACGGCTCCGGGAAAGGTGTGGACCGCGGCGGCGAAGGCCAGGGCGCTCGCCACCAGGAGCAGAACGACCACGCTGGTGAGAGGGATCGGCCGGGGCTGCAGCCCCGAGGCGACCTGCGCGGCGATCACGCCGAGGAGCAGCACCACGCCCAGCACGCCGAGGGCTCCCCGGCCGCCCGCGGACGACCTCTGCCTCACGGCGTCCCTCACCGGGCCGGGAGCCGGGCGTCCGCTGTTCACCTCATGGCTGTGCCCTGCGGATGGTCATCGGAGCGGTGGGCGCCGGTCAGATTCACTTTGATCTTTTGATCCCCCGCCACCGCCGCTGTTTCCGCCGCTGCCGGTCCCGTGGCGGGTCCGGGCGGGTCCAGGTGGGGGCCGGGCGGGTTCGGTGCGGGAAGGCGCGTATCGGCGCGGAAGATCAGCCCCCCGCCCCTGTGGCCTCCAGGTGGTCGAGTACGGCCCGCGCCACCTCGTGTTTGGACATCTCGGGTCTCTGGAAGCGCAGGTCGGCCACCTCGGTGAAGGAGGCCGCCCTGCGCTCGTGCAGTTCGGACGCCAGCTCCAGCGGCTCCTTGCCGAACCGCGGCCGGTGGGACCTGGCCATGATCTTCTCGGCGAGGAACTCCGGCGTGGCGTCCAGCCACACGACCAGGGCCGGTTTCAGCTCGGTCCGGCACCGCGGGTCGTCGAGCACGCTGGCCGCGGCGGCGATGACCGGAGCGGGCCGTTCGGCGAGGGAGTCCAGCAGGTGGGCGGCCTCCCTGGCATGGAGCACCTCGGCCCCCTCACCGGCGGCGATCTCGGCGGCCGTGGCGCCGTAGCGTTCTTCCAGATACTCGTCGCTGTCGCGCATGGGCCTGCCGAGGGCTTTGCTGAGCAGCCGTGACACGCTGGTCTTCCCCGCGCCCATCAATCCGATCACGACGATCGGGACGTCGGCCGTCATGCACGCCACCTCCTGCTGTTCATGGAACGAAGTGCCCATTTCCTGCCCAGCAGGACCGGCTCTAGCCGTCCGGCCCGTTCAGGCCAGCAGGGTGGCGGCGATGGCACGGGCCTGCTCGGCGGGGACGACCGAACGCTCGCGTAGCGCGGTGACGATCGCACCGTCCATGAGCATGACGAGCTGCCGGGCGAGCGTGGCCGAGTCGCGGTGGCCGGCCGTGACCAGCAGGGACTCTACATAGTCGGTCACCCGGCTCTTGTGGTCGGTCGCGACGCGGTGTGCCGGGCTGCCGGGGTCGGCGCTCTCGATCATCGTGTTGATGAACGCGCACCCCCGGAAATCGGCGCGGGCGAACCGTTCCGCGAGCGCGTCGAAGACCGCCAGCGGCCCGCCGCCGTGGGCGGCGACCCGCTCGGCCAGCCATTCGCGCCACCGCAGGTCACGACGTTCGAGCATGGCCACGACCAGGTCGTCCTTGCTCGGGAAGTGCCGGTAGAAGGAGGCGCGGCCGACTTTGGAGACGGCCAGTATCTGCTCTACGCCGACGACTCGGATGCCCTCGGCGTAGAAGAGCTCCTCGGCGGTGTCCAGCAGGCGTTCTCGGGCTCGGGTCGGCACAGGAGAATTCTAGCCGCTGTTGACGGAAATGGTACTGATCGGTACCGTTTTCTCAAACGGAACCGATCGGTACCATTTGAGGAGAACCCATGCCCCGGCTGCCGCAGTTGACCGAAGACCCCGATGGCCTGCTGGAGGAGACACGACGCCAGCTCGGCCGGGTGCCCAACCTGTACGCCGCGCTGGCGAACGGCCCCGCCGCGCTACGCGGTTACCTGGCGATGCGCGACGCGCTCACCGGCGGCGTGCTACCCGCCAGGCTGCGGGAGAAGATCGCCCTGCTGGTCGCGCAGGAGAACCACTGCACCTACTGCGTCAGCGCGCACACGATGCGCGGGACCCGCATGGGCATGAGCGAGGAGGAGCTGAAGCTGACCCGTGACGGCCATGACGCCGACCTGCATGCCGACGCGGTGCTGCAGATCACCCAGGAGGTCGTACGCGCGGGCGGCAGGGTGAGCGACGAGAGCCTGGCCCGTGCCCGGCAGGCCGGTGTGACCGACGCCGAACTCGCCGAGATCGTCGCCCACGTCGCCCTCAACACCCTGTCGAACTCCTTCAACCACCTGGCCCAGCCCGACCTCGACTTCCCCGAGGTGACCGTGTGAACCTCACCTGGCGCACCGCCTCCGTCGAACTCGTCGACGGCTACTGGATGACCGGCCCCGACGGCAGCCCCACCGGCCGTGTCGAAGAGGCCCGGGTCGCGTTCGAGGGCGGCTTCACCCACATCGAGGTACCGGGCACCGGCCTGATCGACGTGGTCTCCGCCCCGGCGATCCGATTGATCACCTATCGGACCGGCTGAACCGCCCGGTCCCCAACCGCACGCCGCCCGTCGGCGCCGGCCACTCCGTCGGAGGCGGTCAGCGGCACCCGGTAGGTCCCGGCCTCGCTGAACGACGCGGCCGCCGGACCCGATGACCGCCGGGTCGCGCTCCTTCATGAACAGCGCCCGGCTGCGGCTCGTCAGCCACGGTCCGGCCGGGCGGTCCGGGTCAGCCGGCGGTGGGCAGCCAGACGCGCATGGTGGCGGGGCCCTGGTTGCCCCAGCGGTGGTAGGGCACGAGCCTGAGGGGCTCTCCCGAGGGGACCGGGACAGGCTCCTCCGGGGTTCCCGCTTTCCCCGCCGGCTCGGGCGTGTCCGCTTTCCCCGCCGGTCCGGGCGTGTCCGCGTTTCCCGGCGCCGGCGGCGCCGGCGGCGTCGCCGCGTCCTCCGCCCGCGCCGGGCCGCCCGTCCGCGGCGAGGAGGCGTACGGCCAGGCGTCCGCCCCGGGGGAGACGAGCACGGCCTCGACGTCGAGCTCGACGACGCCGTCGACGAGGTGCTCGACCGGGGGCGAGACCCGCGCCTCGACGAGGGCGAGCGGGGGCTCGTCCTTCACCGACTCGGCGCAGTAGACGAGCGGGCCGCGCTCGACCGCCGCGCAGCCGCGTACGGCGTCCACCCGGCGGTCCGGGTAGGTCCAGCGGGGCGTCATCGGCAGGTGGAGGCGGATCTCGTCGCCCGGCCGCCAGCGCCCTTCGGCGACCGCGTAGCCCGCGGGCACCGGGCGGGTGGTCCCGCCGTGGGAGATCCGCGCACCGGAGGCCCACGGCGGGACCCGCAGGGAGATCCGCCCCGATCCGCCCCTGACCACCCGGACGGTCACCTCGCCCGACCACGGGTAGCCGGTCTCGACGCGCAGGACGAGGCCTTCGTGGTGGATCTCGGCGGGGGTGTGGTGGTGGATCTGCACGCCGGAGGCGTCGGAGGTCGCGACGTAGGCGGCCAGGGAGGCGTAGGTGCGGGCGATGTTGTTGGGGCAGCACGACACGGTGAACCACGGCGAGCGCAGGCCGCCCTCGGCGGCCGGGTTCATCCCCTCCGGCGGCGCGGCGGGCACGCGGACGTGCAGCGGGTTGGCGTAGAAGAACGAGCGGCCCTCCAGCGCGGGTGAGGTGGCCAGCACGTTGAACATGGTCCGCTCGGCCAGGTCGGCGTAGCGCACGTCGCCGGTGGCCAGCAGCAGCCGGTGGGCGAGCATGATCGAGCCGATCCCGGCGCAGGTCTCGGAGTAGGCCCGGTCGGGCGGCAGCTCGAAGTCGTCGCCGAAGGCCTCGTCGGAGTGGCGCGAGCCCATGCCGCCGGTCAGGTGGACGCGCCGGGCGACGGTGCGCTCCCACTGCGCCTCGATCGCCGACAGCAGCTCGGCGTCACCGGTCTCCACGGCGACGTCGACCGCTCCCGAGGCGAGGTAGACGGCCCGTACGGCGTGGCCGCGGAACACCCGTGCCCGCCGTACCGGGAGGTCGTCCTGGAAGTAGGCGCGGCCGAACTCGATGTCGTCCAGCGCGGGCAGCCCGCGACGCTCGACGAACCGGCGGGCCATCTCCAGGTAGCGCTCGGCGCCGGTCGCCCGGTACAGCTCGACCAGGGCCATCTCCACCACGGGATGGCCGCACGTCTCGGAGGTGTCCATGAAGCGCCGGCAGATGTGGTCGGCCGCCCGCCGGACGACGCCGGTCAGCTCGTCCTCGCCGTGCGTGCGGAGCCGTGCGACGCCGGCTTGGATCAGGTGGCCGTAGCAGTAGAGCTCGTGGCCCCACTCGAAGTCGGTGTAGCGGTCGCCGTACCAGCGGGTGTTGAGGTAGCCGTCCTCCTCCTGCGCCCGTGCCACGGTCGCGGCCAGCTCCGGCAGGGCGGGGTGGCCGGCCCAGGCCATCCCCTCCAGCAGCTTGTAGATCTCCGAGTCGCTGAACTCCCGGCCCTGCCGGAGGACCGGGTCGCGGCGGGCCGGGTCCCCGCCGAGCCTGCGGAAGTTGCCGATCCAGCCGGCCCGCTCCATCCACTCCTGGCAGTGGGCGATGATGACCTCGCGGTTGAGCGCGACGCGGTCGCCCCAGAAACCCGGCGTCAGCCGTACCGAATCGAGCCCCAGAGGGGACAGCGCGCCCGAGGAGGGCAGGACAGGACTAGCCACGCAACGCTCCTGACATGAATCCGCGCACGTAGTGGCGCTGCAGAACGATGAAGAGGATCAGGCAGGGCACGGCCATGACCATGACCCCCGCCTGCAACATGCCGTAGTCGACGGCGCCGAACGTGCGCTGGGTCATGCTGACCACGGCCACCGGGAGGGTGAAGCTCGCGCCGTCGTTGAGCAGGATGAGCGGCGCGAAGAAGTCGTTCCAGGAGGCGAGGAAGGCGAACAGGCCGACGGTGATCAGAGCGGGCCGCACCGCGCGCAGCAGGATGCGGGAGAAGGCCCGGAAGGTGCCGCAGCCGTCGATGAGGGCGGCCTCCTCCAGCTCGCGGGGGATGGCCTCGAAGGCGTTGCGCATCATGAACAGCGCGAACGGCAGCTGGAACATCACGAAGACGAGCGAGAGACCGACCAGGGAGTTCTGCAGGCCGATGTAGCCGAGCAGGACGTAGAGCGGGATCAGGATGGTCGCGTACGGCACCATCAGGATCGCCAGCGTGGTGAGGAAGAGCAGGTTCTTGCCGGGGAAGTCGAAGCGGGCGAAGGCGTAGCCGCCGAGGGCGGAGATCACCAGCGTGCCGGCGACGGTCATCGCCGACACCAGCGCGCTGTTGGTCAGGTAGGTGCCGACGCCCTCGCCGAACCGGGCCATCTCGGTGTAGTTCCCCACCCCTCCGTCGAAGGAGGACCAGCCGCTCCACAGCAGCGGGAACAGGAAGAGCACCGCCAGGGCCGACATCGTGCTGTAGTACCGCGTTCTCATCGGTCGTTCACCGCTCCTCGCCCGCTCCGCCGGCCGCGCCGGGTTCCCTGTTCACTCCGACCTCCTGAGCACCCGCATCTGCAGGGCGTTGAGCGCGACCAGGGCGACCAGCAGCACGACCGACAGCGCCGCGGCGCCGCCGAGGTCGAAGCGGAAGAACGCGTCGCGGTAGACGACCATGACCATGGAGACGGTGCTGTTGTCCGGGCCGCCGTTGGTGAAGACGAAGAACTGGTCGAAGGCGAGCAGCGAGCCGGTGACGCTGAGGATGAGCATCAGCGCGAGCGTCGGCCGGAGCAGCGGCAGCGTGATTTTGGTGAAGATCTGCCGGCGGCCGGCGCCGTCGCTCCTGGCCGCCTCGTAGACCTCGACCGGGATCGACTGCAGGCCGGTGAGCAGGATGAGCATGTTGAACCCGGCGAACCGCCACAGCACCAGCGCGATCGTGGAGAACAGCGCCATGTTCGGGGTGCCCGTCCATTTCACCGGCTCGTCGGTGATCCCCAGGGCCTGCAGGATCGGGTCGATCGGCCCGAAGTCGCTGTTCAGCATGGCGTAGAAGAGCAGCGCCGCGGAGGCGAAGCCGACCGCGCCGGGCAGGAAGAACGCCGTGCGGAAGAAGCCGACGCCCGGCCTGCGCTCCTGCACCAGCAGGGCCAGGCCGAGGGCCGCCCCGGCCAGCAGCACCGTCGTGATGACGGTGTACTTCAGCGTGAAGCCCACCGCGTCGAGGAAGAGCGGGTTGTCGGCGATCTTGGTGTAGTTGTCCGGGGCGTTGAGCGCCGCCTGGCCGAGCAGCGGCCAGCGGTTCAGCGACATCCAGACGACCAGCGCCAGCGGCACCACGAACAGCACGCCCACGATCAGCGCGGTGGGCGCGGCGTAGAGCCAGCCCTGGGCCCCCCGGCTCCGCCACCAGGGGGGTGGAGCCGGGGCGGCCCCGCGCGCCGCCCGCCCGCCGCGTCGTGTCAGGGTCACCGTCATTGCTGCAGCGACTTGGTGATGTCGGCGTTGAGCCCTGCGACCTTGCCCGCGTCGCCGAACACCGCCTCGCGGGCCAGGCGCAGCCACGGCCCCTGCGGGTCGTTGAAGGTCTGCCCGAACCGCAGCGCGTACGGCGTCTGCCCCTTGGCCACCAGCGAGTTGATCATCACCACGCGCGGGTCCTCGGCGGAGTACTTGTTGCCGGACAGGTCGGTGCGGGCGGGCACGTCCTTGTTCTTGGCCATGACCTCGACCTGCGCCTCGTCGGAGACCGTCCAGGACAGGAACTCCCAGGCCGCGTCGGCGTTCTCGGTGGTGGAGGAGATGCCGACCGAGTCGCCGCCCACGAACGTCGACTCGCCGCCGTCGGGCCCGGCGATCGGCGCGACACCGATCTTCATGTCCTCGGGCATCGAGCCGAGCGTGGTCGAGGGCATCGGCATGACGCCGATCTCGCCCTTGGGGAAGAAACCGGTCCAGGTCGGGCCCTGCTCCTCCTTGGCGGTGGGGCCGGTGACGCCCTTGGCGTACAGGTCGCGGTAGATCGCGAACACCTCGGTCATCGGGGCCCGGTCGTTGAGCGAGGCCGTGCCCTCGGGGTTCATGACCTGCCCGTTCGCGGCCCAGACCGAGGGCCAGAAGGTGAACACGTAGCAGCCGCCGCAGTTGCCGCCGAAGAACGTGCCGTGCACCTTGCCGTCCTTGCCGAGCTTCTCGTCGACCGTTTCGGCCTGCTCGGCGAACTCCTTGAGCGTCCCGGGGCCCTTCTCCGGGTCCAGCCCGGCCTTCTCGTACAGGTCCTTATTCCAGAACCAGACCGACAGGTCGATGGTGTGCGGGAGCGTGTAGGACCGGCCGTCCAGCGTGCCCAGCTTGATGTGCGAGGGCGCGAGGCTGTCCTTGTACGGCAGGGCGCCGATCCGGTCGGTGATGTCCAGGAACAGGCCCTGCGAGGTGTAGTTGGGCACGAAGATCACATCGGCGGCGAAGATGTCCGGCAGCTGCTTGGCGCCCGCGGCCGCCGCGATGCGCGGCTGGTAGTTGTCCGTCGGGATGACGGTCAGCTTCACCTGGTTCTTGTGGCTGCTGTTGTAGGCCTTGACCAGCCGCTCGCTCTGCGCCTGGGTCGCGGCACGCGTCCACATGGTGATCGTGAGGCCTCCGGTGGACTTCGCGGCCTCCGTGGCGCCCGAGCCGCCTGCGCCGCAGGCGGCCGCCGACGCGGCGGTCAACAGGCCCAGCAGGGCGATCCCGGCCTTCCGGCCTCGGGGTGAACGTGGATTCATGGCCCTCTCCTCACGGCATCCCCCCGAGACGCACGAAACAGAACTAAAAGGTTTTCGGAAACATAAAAGAAACGTTCGGAGAGTGTCAATGGGTCCGTCGGCGCCGGCCTGCCGGAGGGCGGCTTGCCCATCGGAGAAGCCCTCGTTAAAGTCTGTTCGCAATGGCTCGCGGCTGTCACGGATGCCCGGAGCGGGATGAGAGAAAAGGATTTCGCGAGATGGTCGGTAGGCGATCACGTGCGGTGACCATAAGCGACGTGGCATCCCTGGCAGGGGTGTCGATCGCCACCGCGTCCAAGGCGCTGAACGGCCGGGACCAGGTGCGGGCGGAGACCCGGCAGCGGGTGCTGGAGGCCGCGGAGGAGCTCGCCTTCCAGCCCAACGCCCTGGCCAGAGGGCTGCTGTCCGGGCAGACCCGGACCGTCGGGCTGCTCACCAGCGACAGCGTCGGCAGGTTCGGGATCCCGGTGCTGCTCGGCGCGGAGGACGCGTTCGGGGCGGGGGAGATGGCGCTGCTGCTGTGCGACGCCCGTGGTGACGCCATCCGCGAGCAGCACTACATCCGCACGCTGCTCTCCCGGCGCGTGGACGGCCTCATAGTGGTCGGCGAGAGCACGAACACGCGCTCGTCCATCAGCCGCGACCTGCCCATCCCGGTGGTCTACGCCTACGGGGAGTCCGACAACCCGGACGACGTCTCGTTCGTCCCCGACGACGTGGGCGGCGCGGTCCTCGCCGTACGGCACCTGCTGACCGCGGGGCGGCGCAGGATCGCGCACGTCACGGGACCGATGGACTACAAGGCCGCGAGGGACAGGACCGAGGGCCTGCGGAGGGCGCTGGAGGAGGCCGGCGTCGCCCAGGTCGGCGAGACGCTCTCCGGTGCGTGGTCGCAGCGCTGGGGCCGGCACGCTGCGGAGATGCTGCTGATGGCCGAGCCGGAGGTGGACGCCGTCTTCTGCGGCAGCGACCAGATCGCGGCGGGGTTCGTCGAGGCCACCAGGGAGCGGGGCCGCCGCATCCCCGACGACATCGCGGTCGTGGGCTACGACAACTGGGAGGTGTTCTCCACCGAGACCCGGCCCGCGCTGACCACGGTCGACATGAACCTGGAGACGCTCGGCCGCACCGCCGCCCAGCACCTGTTCGCCGCCATCGACGGCCGTGCCACCCCGGGCGTCCACCGCATGCCCTGCCGGCTCGTCATCCGCGACTCCACCGCGCCCCGGGGACCCTCCTGACCCGGAGGGGGGACCGCGCCGCCGACCCGTTGCAACGGATGCGCGCTCAGCGCCGGCCGCGTCTGCTCATCGTCGTCTCCGTCGGGAACTCCTGGTCGGTCGGCGGCAGCCGGGCCTGCCGCGTGGTCCGTGGCCTCCTCCGGTGGGCGAGGGGTGTTCGGCCCAGCGGCCGGAGGAGGGGATCGCAGACGGGACGGCGGACCTCAGCTGCCGGGCCGCCACTGTTCCGTGGGCCAGGTCTCCCGCCGCCAGGCGCTGTCCCAGAACATCCACTCGTACTCCGTGGCCTGGACGAACGCCTCGGTCATGGCCGCGCGGGTCTCGCCGTCCGCCCCGGCCGCCAGCCGGTCGGCGATCTCCTTGGCCCGCTCGACCGACTTGGCGAAATCCGGATCGGCGTAGGTGGAGATCCACGCGCGGTAGGGATGGCCGGCGACGTCGCCGACCTGCTTCACAAGCGCCGCCCCCACGTCCTGGTAGACCCAGAAACATGGCAGGACGGCGGCGACGAGCACCGAGTACGGCGCGGCCAGCGCGACGGCCTGCAGGAAGGAGGAGTAGCCGAGACAGGTGGGCGAGGTGCGGATGCCCGAGAGGTCGGTGGCGCTCAGGCCGTACTCCTCGATGTAGCCCTCGTGCAGGGTCCGCTCGGCGGCCAGCGCGGCGTGCGCGCTGCTCGACCAGAACGCGGCCTCCTCGGGGTCGGCGGCCCGCACCGAGGCGGTGGCGAGCGCCTTGGAGAACGCCTCGAGATATCTGGCGTCCTGCACGATGTAGAAGGCGAACCGCCGGCGGTCGAGGGTGCCCTCGCCGAGTGCGGCGTTGAAGGGGTGCTCGTGGATGGCTCGCAGCAGTGCGGCGGAGCGTGCCCAGACGTCGTCGCAGAACATGACGTCCCTTCGCTAGTTCGAACTAGATCAGGTTCGACGGGTGTGTTCTCAGCTCCGGACCTGCCGGGGCACCCCGCGTCGCGAGTAGGGTAACAGCTCGTTTGCCCGCCGCGGGGAGCGCCGCCGTCGCCCGCTGACGCCGCGCGAGGAGCAGGTCCATCGCGGCAGGACTCACCCGCCAGGTCGCGGCGCGACGGCTGCGGATCTCGATCAGAACCCTGGACAAGCACCTTGAAGCGGTCTACCGCAAGCTGGGGGTGGACAGCCGCATTCAGGAGGCCCTCTGGCTGAACGCCTCCCGGACAAGAGAGAACCGATGAGACCACCCGAGGACGGATGGCGCACCGATCCCGGTAGATTCTCGACGGTGAGTTCCAGCGCCGACCGGGAGTCCAGATGTCGATGCACGAGTTCGAGGATCTCGTCGCGGATTCGATCCGCGCCCTGGACGCCCACTATCCCGACCCCGACCCGCGCGTCCGCGGCTGGGTGGTCGCGCTGTTCAGGTTCCAAGGTGGATTCGACTGCTCGTTCACGCACTTCCGGGTGATGGACATCCTCCTGCGACGTGGATTCACCTACCGGTTCCCCGTGGATCAGCATCCTGACCACGCCGGGCGGCGTGAGTACTTCGACGGCCTGGAAGGCTTCACCGCACTGCGGGTCTTCGATGAGGACGACGACGACTTCGACGGCTACGCGACCTGGCTTGAGGACGGCTACGTCGATCCCCCGTACGTCTACTGTGACGCGGGTACGGATCTGTGGCGGCGTATGTCCGACGAGGGACGTCTCACAGGTGAGGACGCCGTCGCGCCGCGTCGCGTGTCCCTGGTGGAGACCGTCGCCGCCGTCGCCCGCGCCGCCGAGGACCTGTCCGATCACGGACTGATCGCCGACTGGTACGCCCTCGGCCCCCACATGCTCCTGAACACCCTTGTGTCGCTGGAAGACCTCCAGACCCTCCCGGGCGTCAGCGAACTGCGCTCGATAGCTCATCGGACCGGCGGCGTCTCCCTCACCCATGAGCCCGTCGACGACCTGGAAACCTGGTGGGCGACTCCGTCAGGCTCGCGAGCCTGACGGACCTCGCCGGCGGCAGCGCCGGGGGATGAACGGCACCTGCTCCACGTGTGGCTGACGGCGGCGGCGGGGAAAGGGGCTCGCCGCCGGTGACCGTACGGGCTGTGTGCGGCTGATCGTGAGGCCTGTTCAGGTGCTCTGTCCACCCGGGGCATCTGATCGATCAGCCGCTTGCGGCACTCCGGCCGCGACGGCTGATCCGAACTCAGGTCTGCCCGTCCGCGCCCACATCCAGCGATCTCTGTACGGCCGCGTCCACCAGCTCGCGGATCTCCTGCTCGGTGAAGATGTCGGGCAGTGTCAGCCGCTCCACGATGAGCCAGTTCAGCGTGAGGTAGAGGAGCAGCACCGAGGTCGTGTCGCCAGGCAGGCCCGAGGCGGTGTGGTTGCCGATGTTGGTGTCGATGTCCTCGCGGATGCGCTTGGTCAGTACGGCGCGCAGCTCGGGGCGCCGGGTGGACTCCAACCGGAGTTCGAGCAGCGCCAGGTAGCCCGAATCGAAGGCGGAGACCCGGTCCACCAGCTCGTGCATGAGCTCGGCGTAGCGGGCCTGGTCCTGCACGCCCTCCTGGGTGCGGGCGATCGTGGCCTCGTCGGGTAGCAAGCGCTCATAGATACGCCCGCCGACCTGGGTGAACAGGTCGTCGCGGCTGGCGAAGTAGTTGGAGGCGGTGCCCACGGGCACCGCCGCCTCCGCATCAACGGCCCGGAAGGTCAGCCCCCGCGCTCCCTCCCTGGCCAGTACCTCGATGGCCGCGTCGATCAGCGACTGCCGCCGTTCGGGATTTCTCCGCACTTGACACCACTCCATGTGTAGTACTACATTCAAACCACTTCAAACAGAGTACTACATCAGGAGTTGAACGGCATGCGAAAGCTTGTGTACTACATCGGTGTCTCGCTTGACGGCTACATCGCCGGCCCCAACGCCGAGTTCGACTTCTATCCCGTGTCGGACCAGATGGCCGCCTGGATCAACGCCCGTTATCCCGAGACGCTCCCCACTCACATCCGCGGGCTCGTGGGCCTCGACGGCGTCCCCAACAAGGTCTTCGACACGCTCGTGATGGGCCGCGGCACCTTCGAGCCGGCCCTGGCCGTCCCCACCACGAGCCCCTACGCCCATCTGCGCCAGTACGTCGTCTCCAGCACGCTGAAGATCGACGACCCGACCGTGCGGGTGGAGACCGGTGACCCGGTCGAGCTCGTCCGGCGGCTGAAGGCCGAGGACACCGGTATGGACATCTACCTCTGCGGCGGCGGCAAGCTCGCCGCCTCCCTGCTCCCGGAGATCGACGAGATCATCCTCAAGAGCTACCCCGTGGTGGCGGGCGCCGGCATCCCGATGTTCTCGGGAGAGTTCAGCCCCACCCTGTTCACCCCCACCCGGCGCGAGTCCTTCGACAACGGCGCCCAGGTCACCTGGCTCGCCAGGGCGTAGAACCACAAGATCACCTGATTCACCAGGGCCTAGAACCGCAAGGAGAAAGCATGCATGTCAAACTCCCCGTCTCGATCACCCAGGCCAAGCCCGGCCACCAGGACCGCTCGCAGAGCCGCCGCGAACACCCGGCGCGCGACCTCAAGCCCATGGGCCGGACCAACCCCTCCCGCCGCCCGACCGCCGCACCCCGCCGCAGCGGGTACTGAGCGGGCCGGTACGGCCCGGCCGTGCGGGGGTTCACCCCGCACCGGCCGTGCCGCACCTGCGGACGCGGGCGTAGCGGACCAGGGCCGCCACGTCGGCGGCCTCGGCCGGTACCGGGGGCGACCTGACGGCCGGGTTCCACGGCCGTCAGGTCTGTTCGGAGCCGTAGCCGTCCAACGGAGGGAACGCGCAGAGATCATGGGGGATCCGGTGCCCATGTCGACTCTTGACAGGGGAATTCCGTGCGCTCACGCTGTTGCGTATAGCGCTTAGCGTTCCTTCCTGTAAAACCAGAGGTGGGTGCGATGATCCCCGTGCGCCCTCTTGCCGCCCTTCTGCGAGGCGAGGCCCACCGGCTGGTGGCTGAGGACGGCACCCTCTATGTCGTCCCGCCGGAGGAGGCGCCGTGACCGCCCTGCCGCCCAGCCTGATCTCCACCCTGCCCGGCGGCTACTACGCCGACGAGGGCGTCTTCGCCCTGGAACAGGCGGAGATCTTCGAGTCGATGTGGTTCTGCGCCGTCCGCGCCGCCGAGCTGGACAGGCCCGGCGCCTTCAGGACGGTTCAGGTGGGGCGGGAGAGCGTCCTGCTCACCCGGAGCCGGGACGGCTCGATCCGCGCCTTCCTCAACGTGTGCCGCCACCGGGGCTCCCGGCTCCGCACCGAGGAGTCGGGCCAGGTGAAGAATGCCTTCTCGTGTCCCTACCACGCCTGGACCTACGACCTGGAAGGCAGGCTGATCGCCGCTCCGAACCTCACCAGGATGCCCGGCCTCGACCGGTCCGGGTACGGGCTGGTGAACGTCCACGTGCGGGAGTGGCTCGGCTACGCGTGGGTGTGCCTGGCCGACGACCCCCCGTCGTTCGAGGCGGACGTGGTCGGCGAGGTGGTGACCCGGCTGGGCGCCGAGGAGCCGATCAGGAACTACGGCATCGACGAGCTCGCCGTGGGCCGCAGGATCGTCTACGACGTGAAGGCGAACTGGAAGCTCGTCGTCGAGAACTTCATGGAGTGCTACCACTGCGCCACCATCCACCCCGAGCTCACCGAGGTGCTCCCGGAGTTCGCCGACGGCTACGCGGCGCAGTCCTTCGTAGGGCACGGGGCGGAGTTCGGCGAGGAGGTCCGGGGCTTCACGGTCGACGGGTCCGAGGGCGTGGACCGGATCCCGGGGGTGAGCGAGGACCAGGACCGCCGCTACTACGCGATCACCGTCAAGCCGCAGGTCTTCATCAACCTGGTGCCCGACCATGTGATCATCCACCGGATGTTCCCCCTGGCGGCCGGCCGGACGATCGTCGAGTGCGACTGGCTGTTCCGCGAGGACGTCGTCGGGCGGGGCACGGACCTCGGCCCGTCGGTCGAGCTCTTCCACCGGGTCAACCTGCAGGACTTCGACGCCTGCGAGAGGTGCCAGCCGGCGATGGGCTCCCGGGCCTACGCCCGGGGCGGCGTCCTGGTGCCGAGCGAGCACCACATCGGGGAGTTCCACGCCTGGGTGCTCGGCAGGCTGGGGGCGGCGTCGGCGTAGATTGGGTGTCCGGCGGGCCGAGGGCGGCGCCCGCGTGGCCGGATATCCGGCGGAGGGCCGGACCACCCGGCGGAGAACCGGGATCCGGAAGGAAACCGGAGGAAGAGGTGCCGGGATGGCGAGGAAGGCTCCGCGCGAGGATGTCACCGAGGATGATCTCGAGGTCGGCCCGCCCAAGGAGTGGGCGGCGGGCATGCCGGGAGTGACCCGCTCGCTGATGACCTCCTACGCCCAGATGGGTGTCGGCCGCACCCTCCTGACCCTGGTCCGCGTCAACCAGAAGGACGGCTTCGACTGCCCGGGCTGCGCCTGGCCCGAGGGGGAGCACCGCAGCCCGGCGGAGTTCTGCGAGAACGGTGCCAAGGCGGTCGCCGAGGAGGCCACCACCCGCCGGGTCACCCGCGACTTCTTCGCCGGGCACACCGTGGGAGAGCTGGCGGGGCGTACCGACTACTGGCTGGGCCAGCAGGGACGGCTCACCGAGCCGATGCACAAGCCGGCCGGCTCCGACCACTACGTGCCGGTGACGTGGGATGAGGCGTTCGCCATCGTCGCCCGGGAGCTGCGCGCGCTCGGCGGCCCGGACGAGGCGGTGTTCTACACCTCCGGCCGCACCTCGAACGAAGCCGCGTTCGCCTACCAGCTCATGGTGCGCCGGTTCGGCACCAACAACCTGCCGGACTGCTCCAACATGTGTCACGAGTCCAGCGGCTCGGCGCTCAACCAGACGCTGGGCATCGGCAAGGGCACGGTGTCGCTGGAGGATCTGCACCGCGCCGACCTCGTCTTCGTCGTCGGCCAGAATCCCGGCACCAACCATCCGCGCATGCTGTCGGCGCTGGAGAAGGCCAAGCGGAACGGGGCGCGGATCGTCGCGGTCAACCCGCTGCCCGAGGCGGGGCTGCTGCGCTTCAAGAACCCGCAGCGGCCGTCCGGCGTGGTGGGGCGCGGTACGACTCTGGCCGACCGGTTCCTGCAGATCCGGCTCAACGGCGACCTCGCGCTCTTCCAGGCCCTGTCGCGGCTGCTGCTGGAGGCCGAGGAGGCGGACCCCGGCTCGGTGGTCGACCACGAGTTCGTCCGGGCCCACACCCACGGCTTCGACGAGTGGGCCAAGAGCGTCCGCGACCTCGACTGGGCGGACGTCGAGGAGGCGACCGGGCTGGAGCGGCCCGCCATCGAGGAGACGGTCAGTGAGGTGCTCGGGGCGCGCTCGGTGATCGTGTGCTGGGCGATGGGCCTCACCCAGCACAAGAACTCCGTCGCCACCATCCGCGAGGTGGTCAACTTCCTGCTGCTGCGCGGGAACGTGGGGCGGCCGGGTGCCGGGGTCTGCCCGGTGCGCGGGCACTCCAACGTCCAGGGCGACCGCACGATGGGCATCTACGAGAGACCCGCGGAGCGCTTCCTCGACGCCCTGCGTGAGGAGTTCGGTTTCGAGCCGCCCCGGCACCACGGCCTGGACACCGTGGCGGCGATCAGGGCGCTGCGCTCGGGGGAGGCGAAGGTGTTCTTCGCGATGGGCGGCAACTTCGTGGCCGCGACCCCGGACACGGCGGTGACGGAGGCGGCGATGCGCCGGGCCCGGCTGACGGTGCAGGTGTCGACCAAGCTGAACCGCTCCCACACCGTCTGCGGCGAGCAGGCGCTCATCCTCCCGACGCTGGGGCGCACCGAGCGCGACGGCGACCGGTTCGTCACGGTCGAAGACTCCATGGGCCTGGTCCACGCCTCCCGGGGCCGGCTCCGCCCCGCCTCGCCGGACCTGCTCCCCGAGGTGGCGATCGTCTGCCGGCTGGCCCGGGAGGTCTTCGGCGCCGACCCCCACGTGCCCTGGGAGGAGTTCGAGGCCGACTACGACACGATCCGCGACCGCATCGCCCGGGTGGTGCCCGGGTTCGGCGACTTCAACGCCCGGGTCCGCGCACCCGGCGGCTTCGCCCTGCCCAACGCGCCCCGCGACGAGCGGCGCTTCCCGACCGCGACGGGGAAGGCCAACTTCACCGTCAACGCCCTGGAGGTGCTGCGCGTCCCCGCCGGGCGGCTCCTGCTGCAGACGGTCCGCAGCCACGACCAGTACAACACCACGATCTACGGCATGGACGACCGCTACCGGGGGGTGAGCGGCGGCCGCCGCGTCGTCTTCGTCCACCCCGGCGACCTGGCCGAGCGGGACCTGGCCGACGGCGACCTGGTGGACCTGGTCAGCGAGTGGCCCGACGGGGAGCGCAGGGCCGAGGCGTTCCGCGTCATCGCCTACCCGACCGCGCGCGGGTGCTGCGCGGCGTACTTCCCCGAGACCAACGTGCTCGTGCCGCTGGACTCGGTCGCGGAGACCTCCAACACCCCCACGTCCAAGAGCGTCGTGGTGAGGCTCAGCCGGTGTGCCCCAGGCGGTGGCTGATGTCCCGCGCCCCGGCGACGAGGACCGGGGCGAGGTCGTGCAGCCGCTCCTCGCCGAGGCGGTAGGCCGGACCCGAGGCGCTGACCGCGGCGACGACCTCGCCGTCGTGGGAGCGGATGGGGGCCGCGACGGCGTTCAGCCCGATCTCGTACTCCTCCAGGGTGACCGCGTAGCCCCTGCGCCGGGCCTCGTCCAGCTGCTCTTCGAGAGCGGGGACCGAGGTGATCGTGCCGGGGGTGTAGCGCTCGAAGCCGGCGGCGTCGAGCAGCCGCGCCCGGTGGCGGGCGTCGAGGTGGGCCAGCAGCACCTTCCCGCTCGACGTAGCGTGCAGCGGGGTGAGCTGGCCGACCCAGTTCTGGGTGGTGACCGCCGCCGGCCCGCGCACCTGGTCCAGGTTCACCGCGTAGTGGGAGCGCAGGACGGCGATGTTGACCGTCTCGCCGATCTCCTCGGCCAGCCGCCGGCATACGGGGCGGCTCTGCTGGGTGAGGTCCAGCCGGGCGGCCACGCCGCCCGCGAGGCGGACCATTCCGAAGCTGAGCCGGTATTTCCCCCGGTCCTCGGCCTGCTCGACCAGCCCCCGGGACTCCAGCGCGCCGAGCAGCCGGAAGGCGGTCGACTTGTGGACGCCGATCTCCACGGCGACCTCGCTGACACCGGCCTCCTGACGCTGGGAAAGGATCTCCAGGATGCTGATGGCCCGGTCGACCGACTGCACCCCGCCGGTGCCGTCAGCCCGGTGGCTGGAGGAATCGTTGCCCATAGCGGGACTGTAGGCGCTGTGAGGAACGCGCGTCCAACGCGCCCGCCCGATCTCCGTTGCGGATGGTGCAATGAATTGCGCTATTCAGTACGATTGTTGATCTTACCCTCTGCTTTTGCGAGACGAGGCAGACATGTACGACTTCGTCATCGTTGGGGGCGGATCGGCCGGAAGCGCTCTGGCGAACCGGTTGTCCGCCGACCCCGCCAACCGGGTGCTGGTGCTGGAGGCCGGCCGCCCGGACTACCCCTGGGACGTCTTCATCCACATGCCCGCCGCGCTGACCTTCCCCATCGGCAGCCGGTTCTACGACTGGAAGTACGAGTCCGAGCCCGAGCCGCACATGAACGGCCGCCGGATCTACCACGCCCGCGGCAAGGTCCTGGGCGGTTCCAGCAGCATCAACGGCATGATCTTCCAGCGGGGCAATCCCCTGGACTACGAGCGCTGGGCCGCCGACCCGGGCATGGAGACCTGGGACTTCGCCCACTGCCTGCCCTATTTCAAGCGGATGGAGAACTGCCTCGCCGCGGACCCGGACGATCCCCTGCGAGGACACGACGGGCCTCTGGTGCTTGAGCGCGGGCCGGTGCGCAACCCGCTGTTCGCGGCGTTCTTCGAGGCGGCGCAGCAGGCCGGCTACCCGCTGACCGACGACGTCAACGGATACCGCCAGGAGGGCTTCGCCCGTTTCGACCGCACCATCCGCCGGGGGCGCCGGCTCTCCGCCGCGCGGGCCTACCTGCATCCCGTCAGGAGACGCCCCAACCTGGAGATCAGGACCCGGGCGTTCGTCACGAGGATCCTCTTCGAGGGGGGACGCGCCGTCGGCGTCGAGTACAACGGCCGGACGGTCCGCGCGGGCGAGGTCGTCCTCTGCGGCGGCGCGATCAACTCCCCGCAGCTGCTCCAGCTCTCCGGTGTGGGCGACGCCGCCGAACTGGGCGCCCTCGGCGTCGACGTCGTGCACGACCTGCCGGGGGTGGGGGAGAACCTGCAGGACCATCTGGAGGTCTACATCCAGTACGGCTGCAGGCGGCCGGTGTCGATGCAGCCCGCGATGAAGTGGCGCAACCGGCCGTGGATAGGCGCGCAATGGCTGTTCCTGCGCAGCGGGCCCGGAGCGACCAACCACTTCGAGGCGGGCGGTTTCGTTCGCGGCAACGACGACGTCGACTACCCCAACCTGATGTTCCACTTCCTGCCCGTCGCCGTCCGCTACGACGGGTCCGCGCCCGTCGGCGGGCACGGCTACCAGGTGCACATCGGGCCGATGTACTCCGACGCGCGCGGCTCGGTGAAGATCAGGAGCACCGATCCCCGGGTCCATCCGGCGCTGCGGTTCAACTACCTGTCCACCGCGCGGGACCGGCGGGAGTGGGTGGAGGCGGTCCGGGTCGCCCGCGACGTCCTGACCCAGCGGGCGATGGACGAGTTCAACGCGGGGGAGCTGTCGCCCGGACCGGAGGTCCGGACCGACCAGGAGATCCTGGACTGGGTGGCCAAGGACGGCGAGACCGCGCTGCACCCCTCCTGCACCGCCCGGATGGGCGTCGACGACCTCGCCGTCGTCGATCCCCTCTCCATGAGGGTCCACGGCCTCGACGGGCTCCGCGTCGTGGACGCCTCGGTCATGCCGTACGTGACCAACGGCAACATCTACGCGCCGGTCATGATGGTCGCGGAGAAGGCGGCGGACCTCATCCTGGGCGACACGCCGATGGCGGCCGAACCCGCCGGCTTCTACCGGCACCGCGGGGGCGCGGACGGCTGACCGTACGGCCCGCCCCTGGCGGCCTCCCGCCGGGGCGCGGCCGGCCGGCCCTCCGGCGGCCGCCCGATCCGTCCTTGACCGTACGGCCCGCAGGGGAGAACCTGTTGCGGGAAGCGCACTACGTTTCGAAGTGCGCAACGGCGGAGGTGGGTATGGCAGGCCGTCGCGTCGTCGTCGTCGGAGCCGGAGTCGTCGGCGCGGCCCTCGCGGACGAGCTCTCCGCGAGGGGCTGGGACGACATCACCGTCGTCGACCAGGGCGCCGTGCCGTCCACGGGGGGATCCTCCTCCCACGCCCCCGGGCTGGTGTTCCAGACGAACCCGTCCAAGACCATGACGGAGCTGGCCCGCTACACCGTCGAGAAGTTCGTGTCACTCGGCTGCTTCCTCCAGGTGGGCGGCCTGGAGGTGGCCACCACGCCCGAACGGCTCGCCGAACTGCGCCGCCGCCACGGCTGGGCCGTGGCCTGGGGGCTCCAGGCGCACCTGCTCACGCCCGGAGAGTGCCTGGAGCGGCACTCCCTGCTGGACCCCGGCCGGGTGCTGGGCGGCCTCTTCCTCCCCGGCGACGGCCTGGCGCAGACGGTGCGCGCCGTCGAGGCCCAGCTCCGCCTCGCCCGGGAACGCGGCGTGCGCGTGCTGGACCGGCACGAGGTGCTGGACATCCGCGTCGAGGACGGCCGGGTCGCCGCCGTCGTCACCGACCGGGGAGAGATCCCGGCCGACCTCGTGGTCTGCTGCGCGGGCATCTGGGGCCCGAAGATCGCGGGCATGGTGGGGATGCCCCTCCCGCTGACCCCGCTGGCGCACCAGCTCGCCTGGACCGGACCCGTCCCCGCGCTGCGCGGGCAGACCGAGGAGGCCGTCCGGCCGATACTGCGCCACCAGGACGCCGACCTGTACTACCGGGAGCACTTCGAGCGGATCGGCATCGGCTACTACGGGCACCGCCCGATGCCGGTCCGCCCCGACGAGATCCTCCCGGTCGGCGTGGCGGAGGTGATGCCGTCGGTGATGCCGTTCACCGGCGACGACTTCGCCCCGGCGTGGACCGAGACCCGCTCGCTGCTGCCCGCGACGCGGGAGGCCGAGATGGCGGAGGGCGTCAACGGCCTCTTCTCCTTCACCACCGACAACATGCCCCTGCTCGGCGAGTCGCCCGAGGTCGGGGGCTTCTGGGTGGCCGAGGCCGTGTGGGTGACGCATTCGGCGGGCGTGGGCCGGGCCATGGCCGAGTGGCTGGCCGACGGCCACTGCTCCTCCTTCGACCTGCACGAGTGCGACGTCAACCGGTTCGAGCCCCACCAGCTCGCCCCGGAGTACGTCCTGACCCGCGGCTGCCAGAACTTCGCCGAGGTCTACGACATCATCCACCCGCTGCAACCGCCGGAGAACCTGCGCCCGATCCGCACCAGCCCCTTCCACTCCCGGCAGCGCGAGCTCGGCGCGTTCTTCCTGGAGGCCGGCGGCTGGGAGCGCCCCCAGTGGTACGGCGCCAACGCCGCGCCGGCCGGAGGCCGGGACGTCCCCCGGCCGGACGAGTGGGCCGCCCGCTACTGGTCGCCGATCGTCGCCGCCGAGGCACGGGCCTCGCGGGAGTCAGTCGCGCTGTACGACATGAGCGCGCTCAAGCGGATCGAGGTCGGCGGCCGGGGAGCCGCCGCCTTCCTGCGGCGGATCTCGACCGGAGACGTCGGCAGGCCCGTCGGCTCGGTGACCTACTGCCTGCTGCTGAACGCCGACGGCGGCATCCGCGGCGACATCACCGTCGCCCGGCTCGGCCCGGACCTGTTCCAGATCGGCGCCAACGGCAACCTCGACCTCGACTGGCTCCACCGCCATCTCCCCGCCGACGGCTCGGTCGTGATCCGGGACATCACGGCGGGCACCTGCTGCGTCGGCGTCTGGGGCCCCCGGGCCCGTGACCTGATGGTCCCGCTGGCCGGCCCGGACTTCTCCCGGGACGGCTTCCGCTACTTCCGCGGCAAGCGCGGCCACGTCGGCACGGTGCCCGTCACCGCGCTGCGGCTCTCCTACATCGGCGAGCTCGGCTGGGAGCTCTACACGACGGCCGACCTCGGCGCGAAGCTGTGGGACACCCTCTGGGAGGAGGGCCTGCGGCACGGGGTCATCGCCGGCGGCCGAGGCGCCTTCGACAGCCTCCGGCTGGAGAAGGGCTACCGCTCCTTCGGCACCGACATGACCTACGAGCACGACCCCTACGAGGCCGGACTCGGCTCCGCCGTACGGAAGGCGGGCACGGGCGACTTCATCGGCCGCGAGGCCCTCCAGGAGCGCCGGGCCTCGGTGCGGCGCCGGCTGACCTGCCTGACGATCGACGGCCCCGACGCCGTCGTCATGGGCAAGGAGCCCGTCTACGACGGCGGGAAGTGCGTCGGATACGTCACCAGCGCCGCCTACGGACACACGATCGGCAGGGGCGTCGCCTACGCCTGGCTGCCGGCCGCGCTCTCCGTCCCCGGACAGACCCTCCACATCGGCTACTTCGACCGGCGGATCGCCGCCGCCGTCGCCGGGGAACCGCTCTACGACCCGGCGATGGAGCGGCTGCGCGGCTAGGCGCGGGAGAGCACCCATGACCGCCTCACGGAAGGGATCGCGATGAGCGTCCACGACGCCGGCCCGCCCGAGCACCCCGACCGGCTGTGGAACAGCCCCGAGCCGGCGGCCTCCTACGACGTGGTGATCGTCGGAGGGGGCGGCCACGGCCTGGCGACGGCCTACTACCTGGCCAGAGACCACGGGATCACCAACGTGGCCGTACTGGAGAGGGGCTGGCTGGCGGGCGGCAACATGGCCCGCAACACCGCCATCATCCGCTCCAACTACCTCCTGGACGAGAGCGCGGGCATCTACGAGCACTCGCTGAAACTGTGGGAGGGGCTGGAGGAGGATCTCGGCTACCCGATCCTGTTCAGCCGGCGCGGCGTGCTCAACCTCGCCCACAGCCTGCAGGACGTCCGGGAGGGCGTGCGCCGGGTCAACGCCAACCGGCTCAACGGCGTCGACGCCGAGTGGCTGAGCCCCGAGGAGGTCAGGCGGGTCTGCCCGATCGTCGACGTCTCCCAGGACGTGCGCTACCCGGTGCTGGGCGCGACCTACCAGCCCCGGGCCGGGATCGCCAAGCACGACAACGTCGCGTGGGGGTTCGCCCGCGCGGCCGCGGCGATGGGCGTCGACCTGATCGAGCACTGCGAGGTCACCGGGATCGACGTCGCCGGCGGGCGGGTGCGGGCCGTACGGACCACCCGGGGGCGCATCGCGGCGGGCAGGGTCGCGATGTGCGCGGCCGGTCACTCCTCGGTCGTGGCCCGGATGGCGGGGCTGGACCTGCCGGTGCAGAGCCACCCCCTCCAGGCGCTGGTGTCGGAGCTGCTGGAACCCGTGCACCCGACGGTGGTCATGTCCAACGCCGTGCACGTCTACGTCAGCCAGGCGCACAAGGGCGAGCTGGTCATGGGAGCGGGCATCGACGCCTGCAACTCCTACCGGCAGCGCGGCGCCTTCCACGTCATCGAGCGGCAGATGGCCGCGGCGCTGGAGCTGTTCCCCGTCTTCGCGCGGGCACACGTGCTGCGGACCTGGGGCGGGGTGGTGGACGTCACCCCCGACGCCTCCCCGGTCGTGGGGCTCACCCCGGTCGAGGACCTCTACGTCAACTGCGGCTGGGGCACCGGCGGGTTCAAGGCCACGCCGGGGGTCGGATGGTGCTACGCGCACACGATCGCCCACGGCGAGCCGCACCCGCTCAACGCCCCCTTCTCCCTCGAACGATTCACCACCGGCGCGCTCGTGGACGAGCACGGCGCCGCCGCGGTGGCCCACTGAAGCCGTGGCGGCGCACTGAAGGAGACCGACCGATGATGCTCATCCCCTGCCCGTGGTGCGGGCCGCGCGACGAGGCCGAGTTCCACTACGGCGGGCAGGCGCACGTCGCCTACCCCGCGGACCCCGCCGCCCTCTCCGACGCCGAATGGGCCCGCTACCTGTTCTTCCGCGACAACCCCAAGGGGCCCTTCGCCGAACGGTGGAGCCACGCGGCCGGCTGCCGCCGCTGGTTCAACGTCGTCCGGGACACCGCGACCAACGAGATCCACGCCGTCTACCGCGCGGGCGGGCAGAGGCCGGTGAGCCCGTGACCCGCCAGCCGTTCCGCAGGGACGGCCACCGGGGCGAGACGCTGCGGTTCCGGTTCGACGGCCGCGACTACGAGGGGTGCCGGGGCGACACGCTCGCCGCCGCCCTGCTCGCCAACGGGGTGCGCACGGTCGCGACGAGCGTCCGGCTGGGCCGTCCCCGGGGCGTCTTCGCCGCGTGGACCGAGGAGCCCAACGCGCTCGTCCAGATCGAACACCCCTTCCCCGAACCGATGCTGCAGGCCACCACCGTCGAGCTGTACGACGGGCTGGTGGCCAGGGGCCTGCCGGGGAAGGGGAGGCTGAGCGGCGGGGCCGACCCGGCGCGCCATGACGGCGTGTACGCCCACTGCGACGTCCTGGTGGTCGGGGCCGGGCCCGCCGGGCTCTCGGCGGCGCTGTCCGCCGCCGGCTCGGGCGCCCGGGTCGTCCTCGCCGACGACCGGCCCGTGCCCGGGGGCAGCCTGCCGGACACCGCCGAGACGGTCGACGGTGTCCCCGGCGCCGAGTGGGCCGCCGCCGCGCTGGCCGAGCTGGACGGCCACCCCGATGTGCGGGTGCTGGCCCGCACCGGCGTCCTCGGCTACTACGACGACAACTACCTGGTCGCGGTGGAGCGACGGGGGGAGCGGGCGTCCTCCCGCGAGCGCGTCTGGCGCATCCGCGCCCGCCGCGTCGTGCTGGCGACCGGCGCGCACGAGCGGTCCGTCGCCTTCGCCGGCAACGACCGGCCGGGCGTCATGCTCGCCTCCGCCGCCCGCGCCTACGTCAACCGGTACGGCGTCCTGCCGGGCCGTCGCGCGGTGGTGTTCACCGCCAACGACAGCGCCTACGCCGCGGCCCGCGACCTGGCGGCCGCCGGCGTCGAGGTCGCGGCCGTCGTCGACGTACGGCGGGGCGGCGGCCGGTCATGGGACGGGAGCGAGGTGCTCGCCGGGCACCTCGTCACCGGAGTGGGCGGGCAGGAGGGCGTCTCCTCGGTGACCGTCTCCGCGGACTCCGGGGGAGGCCCCGCCGGGGAGCTCTCCGGAGGCTCCGCCGGGGGCCGGGAGTTCGAGGCGGACCTGCTGCTGGTGTCGGGCGGCTGGAACCCCGTGGTCCACCTGTTCGGCCAGGCGGGAGGACGGCTCCGCTACGACGAGCGGCTCGGCGCCTTCCTGCCCGCCGCCACCCGCCAGGCGGTGGAGGTCGCGGGCGCCGCGCGGGGGCTGTCCACCCTGGGCCGCTGTCTCGCCGACGGAGCCGCGGCCGGGGCGCGGGCGGCGGAGGCGGCCGGGTTCCGCGCCGGGCACCGGCCCGCCGCCCGCGCCGAGGACGCTCCGGAGGCGCCCGCCGAGCACGTGTGGCTCGTCCCCGCCGCCGACTACCGCGGCCACTTCGTCGACCTGCAGCGGGACGTGACCGTCGCCGACGTCATGCGGGCGACCGGGGCCGGGCTCCGCTCGGTCGAGCACGTCAAGCGCTACACCACCGCCGGGACCGCCCACGACCAGGGCAAGACCTCCGGGCTGCTGACCGGCGGGGTCGTCGCCCACCTCCTCGGAGTGGACGTCGCGGAGCTCGGCACCACCACCTTCCGCGCGCCGTACGTGCCGGTGAGCTTCGCCACCCTCGCCGGGCGCGACAGGGGGGCGCTGCACGATCCCGTCCGGGTCACCCCGCTGCACGGGTGGCACGTGGCCCGCGGCGCGCTGTTCGAGAACGTCGGCCAGTGGAAGCGGCCCCGGTACTACCCCCGCGCGGGCGAGGACATGCGGACCGCGGTCCTGCGGGAGTGCGCGGCCGTACGGCAGGGCGCGGGGGCGATGGACGTCTCCACGCTGGGCAAGATCGATCTCCAGGGGCCGGACGCCGCCGAGCTGCTCGACCGGCTCTACACCACCATGATGGGCACCCTCCCCGTGGGCGCGATCCGCTACGGCGTGATGTGCCGGCCGGACGGGACGGTCTTCGACGACGGAACGGTGGCCCGCCTGGCGGAGGACCGCTTCCTGGCCACCACGACCACGGGGAACGCCGCCGCGGTCCTGGACTGGATGGAGGAGTGGCTGCAGACCGAGTGGCCGTCGCTGAGGGTGTACTGCACCTCGGTCACCGAGCAGTGGGCGACGGTGGCGCTCGCCGGGCCGGGCTCCCGGGCCGTGCTGGCCAGGCTCGCCCCCGGCCTGGCCGTGGACAGGGAGAGCTTCCCGTTCATGACGTGGCGGGACGCCCGGGTGGCGGGCATCGAGGCGAGGGTGTGCCGGATCAGCTTCTCCGGCGAGCTGGCCTATGAGATCAACGTCAGTGCCTGGGACGGGCTCGCGCTGTGGGAGGCGGTGCAGGGGAGCGGGGCGGTCACGCCGTACGGGACCGAGACCATGCACGTGCTCCGGGCGGAGAAGGGCTACCCCATCGTCGGCCAGGACACCGACGGCACGGTCACCCCCGCCGACCTCGGCCTGGACTGGGCGGTCTCCAGGAAGAAGGCCGACTACGTCGGCAAGCGCTCACACGCCCGCCCCGGCGACCTCAGGCCCGACCGCAAGCACCTGGTCGGCCTGCTGCCGGACGACCCGGACCGGCTGCTGCCCGAAGGCGCCCACCTGGTGGCCACCGCCCGGCTGCCCGAGCCGCCGGTCCCCACGCTCGGCCACGTCACCTCCGGCTACCGCAGCGCGGCACTCGGGCGGACCTTCGCCCTCGCCCTCGTCAGCGGCGGGCGCGAGCGCGTCGGCGAGCGGCTCTACGTGCCCGTCGGGGCCGATCAGGTCCCCGTCACCGTCACCCGCCACGTCCTGTACGACCCCGAGGGAGCGCGCCGTGACGGATGAGCGATCGACACGACCTCGGGGGAGCGCGCCGTGACGGATGAGCGACCGAGCCCGCCGGCCCGGTTCGAGCCGGTGTCGGACGGCAACCTGCGCATCGCGGAAGTGCCGTTCCTCACCCAGGTCAACCTGCGTCTGGATCCCGGCAGCCCCGCGGCCGGCGCCCTCGGGCGCGCCCTCGGCGTGCCGCTCCCCACCGAACCCGGCACGTACGGGAGCGCGGACGCCGACGTGCTGTGGCTCGGCCCCGACGAATGGCTGGTCGTCGGGGAGCCCGGACGGGCACGCGATCTGGAGACCCGGCTGCGGGCCGCGGCCGGGACCGGGCACGTCGCGGTCACCGACGTCTCGGCGCAGCGGACCACGCTGCTGGTGGCCGGGCCGAAGGCGCGTGACCTGCTGGCCCACGGCTGTGCCCTCGACCTGCACCCTGGAGTCTTCGGCCCGGGCCGGTGCGCCCAGACCATGCTGGCCCGCGCGCAGGTCCTGCTCGTCGCCCGCGACGGCGGCGAGTTCCTGGTGCTCGTCCGCCCGTCGTTCGCCGGTTACCTCGCCACGTGGCTGCTCGACGCCGCCGCCGGATACCTCTCCGGGCAGCCGGGATGACCGCCGCGGGGCCGGGACCCTAGCCGAGCATGCGGGCGAAGGCGTCGGGGGTGACGATCGGGATGCCGTAGTCACGGGCCTTGCGCGCCTTGGCGGACAGGCTGTCCGGGTCGGCCGCGACCAGGAGCCTGACCTTCCTGGTGATGTAGCCGTGCGGGATGTAGCCCGCCTGGAGGGCGCGCCACTCCCAGTCGTCGCGGGGACCGTCCATCTCGCCGGTGAAGACGACCAGGTCGCCGGGGGAGAGGCGGAACCGCGTGAAATCCGGCGGCGGGCTCGCGGGGTCGCCCGCCAGCGCGCGGTCCGCCGCCTCCGCAGGCAGGCCGAGGAGGGCCGCGACGAGGGCCAGCTCGTGCCGGTCGTCCTCGGTGACCGGGCCTTCGGACAGGACGGTCCGCGCCAGGGCCGCGAGGTAGCCGAGGTGCAGCCGTTCCGCCTCGCCCCGCCCGAGCCCGAGGGCGGAGGCGAGCCGGACCAGGGCGTCGGACTCGGCCACCGAGACGTGGTGGTCGAGGAGTGCCCGGTCGAGCAGGGCGAGGTAGGAGGTCGCGGCCTCGGGCCGGGGCGGGGTCGCCGGCCGGTCCGCGATCCTGGTCAGGAAGTGCGGGTCGCGCTCGGCCGCGACGCCGCGCCGTACCCCGGCGGTCCCCGGGTCGCCGGCCGCCGGCCAGGCGGCGCCGCGGACGGCCTCGATCAGCGGTTCCCAGGGAGCGGCCGGGCCGGCGAGCGCCAGGTAGTGGCGGAGCAGCCCGGCGGCGGCGCGGGCGTCGGCCAGGGCCTCGTGGTGGCCGTTGAGGGAGACCCCGGCCCTGGCGCAGCAGGCGGCCAGGCTCCTCGGGGCCCCGGGCAGGAACTGCGCCGACCACGCCATCGTGCAGACCCCGGCCGTGTGGTCGAGCGGGGTGTCGAGGCCCAGGCGGCCGAACTCGTGGGAGAGGAAGCCCGCGTCGAAGGGGAGGTTGTGGGCGGCCACCACCCTGCCGTCGAGCCGCTCGGCGACCGCGCCCGCGATCTCCCCGAAGGCCGGGGCGTGCCGGATGTCGGCCGCGGTGATGCCGTGGATGTGCTGGGGGCCGAGATCGCGCCCGGGATTGACCAGGGTCGCCCACTCCCCGGTGACCTCGCCCGAGAGATCCAGGTGCACGATCCCGATCTCGATCACCCGGTCGTTCCACGACGGCCGCAGACCGGTCGTCTCAAGGTCGATGACCGCGTATCCACGCGGCCGGCCCGGCCCGGGCATCGCCCTCCTTCGGAATGGAGCCGCCCCGGAACGGAGGTCGTGTCACGGCGCGCGCCGGCGCCCCGCTGTCCACGACGGCGGGCGAAGGCCCGGGCGGGAACTCTCTCCAGAGCGCGAGCGTACCCCGGCGCGCGGGGGAGTGCGCCGCCCACTGGTCGGTGGCCAGCCGGGCGGCGACGTGGTCCGGTTCAGGCGGGACGCCTGAACCGGACGCACTCAGCCACCGCTCTTGCGGCGGAAGGAACGCTTGCCCCCGACCGGGCCGTGGGCGCCGTGGATCTTCGAGGCGTTCTTCCCCTTGCCCCCGGTGCTCGCCTCCGTCTGCGCGACCTTCTTGCGCTCCAGGGCCTCGCGGAACTTGCGCTTCAGCTCGTCCTCGGAACTCTCGGGTTCCGGCGTGACGTCAGACATACGGACCTCCTGATCTGGGCGGGCAGTCCAACTCCGGCCAACCGGATCATCATCCTCTCACGTCCTAAATAGAGAGTCGGTTGGCTGGAAATATGTAAGGCTCTTGCCTAAGGAGGATAGCCCTCCGAAGTGGTTGCGAGCGAGGTCGAGAGGTGCGACGGGACAGGAGGGCGGTGACGCGTCCCTGCTCCGCAGGCTGAACCCGGCAACGAGCCGGCGGCGCTCGGCGCGGTACGGCCGGCCCTCGACCACCTCGACCGGACGCTGTCCGCCGCGACCTCCTGAAGCCCCCGGGCGGCCCCCGAGTGCCGGGCCGGACACGGGAGTTTATTTATTCAAAGGGTTTACATAATTCCGCTCAAACCTGCCCGGCGGCGAAGTATGCGGCCAGCTCGGGGGCGACGGGAGGGACCTGGCGGGGCGTCGAGCCGTCCCGCAGGGACTCGGTGGCGTGGACCCCGGCCGCGATGCTGTCGCGCGCGGCCACGGGGGAGGTGTCGGTCGGGCCTCCCTCGACGGCGAACCGGACGAACTCGTTGATCAGCCCCTCGTCGGCGCCGCCGTGGCCGCTCACGCCCGCCGCGATCGGCACCTGGAGGTCGCCCTCGGGGTCGTAGCCGCGCCGCCCGCCGTTCCAGACCCGGACGACGGCCCCCTCCCCGTGGTCGCCGAAGTTCTCCAGGCGGCCGGCCGTACCGATGACGGTGTAGTTGCGCCAGTAGTCGGGGGTGAAGTGGCACTGCTCGTAGCTGGCGTAGACGCCGTTCTCCAGGCGCATCTGCACCATGGAGAGGTCCTCGACGTCCACCACCGGGTTGAGGCCGCGCTGGGCGAGGGGCGGCCAGTTGGTCTCCGGGCTGAACCAGTCCTCCGGGAGTCCCTCGGAACGGTCGGTGACCTGCCCGTAGACCGTCAGGCCGCCCATGCCGGCGACCAGGGCGGTCCTGGACCCGGCCAGCCAGTGGATGACGTCGATGTCGTGGGCGCCCTTCTGCAGCAGCAGGCCGGTGGTGTTGCGCCGGTCGGCGTGCCAGTCCTTGAAGTAGTAGTCGCCGCCGTGCCCGACGAAGTGGCGGCACCACACGGCCCTGACCTCGCCGATCGCGCCGTCGGTGATGAGCTGCCGCATGGTGCGGACGACCGGCATGTGCCGCATGTTGTGCCCCACGTACAGCCGGGCGCGGTGCTCGTGGGCGGTGCGCAAGATCAGGTCGCAGTCCTCGACCGTGATCGCCAGCGGCTTCTCCACCAGGGTCGCCCTGCCCGCCTTCAGCGCCGCGACGGCCAGTTCCGCATGGGTGTGGTCGGGCGTGAGGATCATCACCGCGTCCACGTCGTCGTGCAGCAGCGCGTCGAAATCGGCGGCCACCCGCAGGTCGGAGCCTATTTCGTCGCGGGCCTGCCGCTGTGCCGCGGGGTCGGGGTCGTACAGCGCCACCACCCGGCTGCCGTTCCCCGGCCGGTGCGCCTCGCGAGCCAGTGACCTCCTCAGGCCGTATCCCGCCACTCCGATGCGGAGGTCGTTCCTCACTGTCGCTCCTGTTCGCCATGGGGCTGCTCGCTCATACTCCAATTATTCTAGTTATTTTCATAAATGAGCGCCAGTCGCCGTACTCGCTCTCACGGGTTCGGCGGACAGGGATGACTTGAGCAGGGGACAGGGATGACTTGAGCAGGAAGGTGCGGGCACTTCTGCGCGCCGGCGCGATCGCGGCCGGCAGGGTGGGCGCCGCCGAGTTCCCCCGGCTGCTCGGCGGCCTCTACACCCTCGACGGCAAGCGGTACGGCCTGCCGAAGGACTGCGACACGCTCGGCCTCCGGTCCGGGTGACGTCTCAGTGCAGGCCCATGGCCATCAGCAGCAGTAGTCCGGCGAGGTGACCGACCACCACGAACACGATGACGAAGATGAAGATGAACTTCGCCGGTCCGTGCTCGAAGTGCTTGCCCTCCGCTAGGGCCGGCCGCCGGGACTCTCGCTCGGCGATCCGCTCCTCGATCGGCTTGCGGTTGAACATGGGCCTCCTTTGGCAGACCTATGCTTGGGGTCACAATAGTTTGTGCACCAATTATCGTACTATGTCGATAGGAGGTGTGCGTGAGCGAGATGACCGATGCGCTCCATCTGGAGCGGCAAGTGTGCTTTGCCCTGGCAGTCGCCTCGCGCAGTGTCATCGGGGTCTACCGGCCGCTGCTGCAACCCATGGGGCTCACCCACCCGCAGTATCTGGTGATGCTCGCGCTCTGGCAGCACGCGCCCCTGTCTGTGAAGGAGCTGAGCAAGCTACTGCAACTCGACCCCGGTACGCTGTCCCCGCTCCTCAAACGACTTGAGGCGATCGGCTACGTCCGGCGGCGGCGCGGCACCCGGGACGAGCGCGTCCTGGAGGTCACGCTCACTCCGAAGGGCCGGGAGCTGAGGAGCGAAGCTGAGAGGATCCCGCCGTCAGTCGTCGAACGCCTGGGTATGGGACTGGAGGAGCTGCAGGAGCTCCACCGGTCGCTGACCAGGGTGATCGCCGCGGCGAACGGCACGGATCCCTGATCCACACAGAGAGGACAGGAAAGGCTCATGGCTGGAAGCCACGGAGGAAGCCCCAAGTCTTGGCTTGCGGTGATCGTCATTCTGATCGGGTTCACCGTCGGCGGTGTGGCCCTGTGCATCGGTCCCAGCTGGATGCTGTTCTGGGTGGGGGCCGGGATCGTCGCCGTCGGCGGTGTGATCGCCCTGCTGGTCGACATCTTCTCCGACGTGATCATCGACGCGCCCCGGGTGCCGCTGGACCACACCAGCTGATCACATCTCCCGAAGGGCTTCCTCCACGGAGGGGGAGAGCTCGAAGGCGGAGCGCAGACCGGTGATGGTCAGGATCCGCTCCAGGGTGCCGTGAACGCCGACGAGGACCAGGCGGGTGCCCAGGGTGCGGCTCCGCCGGAGGCTCACGATCAGTTCCGCGACGCCGGTGGAGTCGCAGAAGGTGAGCGCCGTGACGTCGATGACGATCGTGGGAGGGGCCTCGGCCTCCCAAACCTTGGTCATCTCGTCGCGGAAGACGGGCGCGTTGCCGTAGTCGAGCTCCCCGTCCGCCCGGACGACGCACGCCGTCCCGTGCCGGCTCGTCGAAACCGTGAAAAAGGCCATGCCTCACCCCTCCGCCCGCGGGTCGCAGGGCGGGCTGCCTCTGTCCTACCAGGTCTGCGGCCCCGGCGGCGCATCGGAACTCAAACGATTCGATAGAGCAGCTCGGGCCGCCCGACCCCGCCGTACTGCGGGACCCGGCACGCGACGCCGCTGTCCGTCAGGTGTTCCAGGTAGCGGCGGGCGGTCACCCGCGAGATGCCGATCGCGGTGCCGGCCGCCTGCGCCGACACGCCCGCGGGGGCCTTGCGCAGCTCCGCCAGCACGGCGTCGAGGGTGACCGGGGCCATCCCCTTCGGCAGCGGGCTGTGCCCCGGGCCCCGCAGGGCGGCCAGCGCGCGGTCCACCTCGTTCTGGCCGCCGACCTCGCCCGATCCCTCCACCGACGACCGGAACTCCGCGTAGCGCGTGAGCCTCTCGCTGAGCGAGGCGAACGTGAAGGGCTTGAGCAGGTACTGCGCCACGCCGACGGAGACCGCGGACCGGACCACCGACAGGTCGCGCGCCGAGGTGACCGCGATGACGCCGGACAGGACGCCCGCCGCCCGCAGGGCCCGGCACACCTCCAGCCCGTGCATGTCGGGCAGGTAGAGGTCGAGCAGGATCAGGTCCACCGGGCGGCGCCGTACGAAACGCAGCGCCTCCCCGCCGGACCTGGCCACCCCCTCCACCCGGAAACCGGGCACCCGTTCCACGTAGAGGCGGTTCGCCTCGGCGGTGATCTCCTCGTCCTCGACGACCAGCACCGAGATCACGGAACATCCCTCCCTCGCAGCGGCAGCCGTACGGTGAACACCGCTCCCCGGCCGCCGCCGACGTCGATCGTGCCGCCCAGGCGGCGCACCGCCTGACCCACCATGGCCAGCCCGAGCCCGCGGCCGTCGCCCTTGGTGGTCCAGCCCCGCCGGAAGGCCTCCCGCGCGGTGGCGGCGTCCATCCCCGGGCCGCTGTCGGACACGCCGAGCAGGAAGGTCGTCCCGTCGGCGCGCAGGCGGACGTCCACCCGCGCGGGCGGGACGCCCGACACGGCCGCCTCGACCGCGTTGTCTATCAGATTGCCGAGGATCGTCACCAGATCCCGGCCGTCCAGGCCGATGTCGTCGAGCTCGGTGTCCGGGCTGATCGCCAGCTCCACGCCGCGCTCGGCCGCCTCGGCGCTCTTGCCCAGCAGCAGCGCCGCGAGCACCGGCTCGCGCACCGCGCCCACCACCCGGTCGGTGAGCTCCTGCGCCGCCCTCAGCTCGGCGGTCGCGAAGGCCACCGCCTGCTCGGCGCGGCCCAGCTCGACCAGGGTGATGACGGTGTGCAGCCGGTTGGCCGACTCGTGCGCGGCGGCGCGCAGGGAGTCGGCGAAGCCGCGCTCGGCGTCGAGCTGCCCGGTCAGGGACTGCAGCTCGGTGTGGTCGCGCAGGGTGACCACCGTGCCGAGCGAGCGGTTGCCGGAGCGGACCACCGCGACGTTCACCACGAGTGTCCGCTCTCCGGTCAGGTGGATCTCGTCGCTCCGGTTCTCCCCGGCGACCAGCAGCCCGGTGAGGGAGGAGGGCAGGCCCAGCTCGGTGACGTGCTGCCCGTCCGCCTCGCCGCGCAGGCCGAGGAGCTCCCGGGCGCCGTCGTTGCACAGCGTCAGCCTGCCCGCGTCGTCGACCAGCAGCAGCCCCTCCCGTACGGCGTGCAGGATCGCGTCGTGGTACTCGTACATCCGGCTGAGCTCGGCGGGGCCCATCCCGCGGGTCTGGCGGCGCAGCCGGCTGCCGACCAGATAGGTGCCCGCGCCGCCGGTGGACAGGCCGAGCAGGCCGATGACCACCGCGCCGGTGATCTGCCCGCGGAGCCTGACGCCGATCCTCTCGACCGTGATGCCCGCGCTGACCAGGGCCCGCACCCTCCCGGCGGCGTCGCGCACCGGGGCGACGGCGCGCACCGAGGAGCCGAGGGTTCCGGTGTAGGTCTCGGTGAAGGTCCGGCCCTCCAGGGCGGGCGCGGTGGTGCCCAGGAACCGGCGGCCGATCTGGGCCGGGTTGGGATGGGTGTAGCGGAGCCCGCCGGTGCTCATGATCGTGACGAAGTCCACCCCGGTCTCCCGCCGGACCCGTTCGGCGTACGGCTGGAGCGCGACGGAGTCGCCGAGGGAGGCCAGGACCGAGGGGGAGTCGGCCACGCTGACGGTCACCGCCCTGGACTTCCCCGCCGCCTCCTCCACGAGCAGGTCGCGGGCCTGGAGGAAGGCCAGCGCCGCGCCTCCCGTCACGGTGACCCCGACGACGGCGATCTGCAAGGCCAGCATCTGCCGGGCCAGGCTCCAGCGGCGCATCCGCCCCGGCAGCGTCCTCATGTCCACGACCAAAATGTACGCAATGGTGACTTGGGTCACACGGTGGACGCATAGTCGCTCGACCGAAGTTTTCCTCGAGATCGAGAAGATCGAGAGTCCACTATGTCCCGAGATCGCACTCATTATCTGTATATAGCGGTGATCATTGCGGTGATCTCCGGGATCACCGTCGGGCTCGTGGCCCCCGATCTCGGCAAGGAGCTGAAACCGCTGGGCACGGCCTTCGTCGCGCTGATCAAGATGATGATCAGCCCGATCATCTTCTGCACCATCGTGCTCGGCGTCGGATCGGTCACCCAGGCCGCCAAGGTCGGCAGGGTCGGCGGCCTGGCGCTGGGCTACTTCCTCGTCATGTCGACCGTCGCGCTGGGCATCGGCCTGGCCGTGGGCAACCTGATCGACCCCGGCCACGGCCTCCAGCTCACCGACGAGCTCCGCAGGAGCGCCGAGGCCGAGGCGGCCAAGGGCGGTGAGAGCGACACGGTGACGTTCCTGCTCGGGATGATCCCGACCACGCTGGTGTCGGCCTTCACCGAGGGCCAGGTGCTGCAGACCCTGCTGGTGGCCCTGCTCGCCGGATTCGCCCTGCAGGCCATGGGGGCGCGGGGCGCGCCCGTCCTGGCCGGCATCGGGCACATCCAGCGGCTCGTCTTCCGCATCCTCGCCATGGTCATGTGGGCCGCCCCGGTCGGCGCCTTCGGCGCGATGGCCGCGGTCGTCGGCGCCACCGGCGTGGACGCGCTCACGAGTCTCGGCGTCATCATGCTCGCCTTCTACGTGACCTGCTTGGTGTTCGTGCTGGGCGTGCTGGGGCCGATGCTCTGGCTGGTCGCCCGGGTCAACCTGCTGTCCCTGCTGCGCTACCTCAGCCGGGAGTTCCTGCTCATCCTGGGCACCTCGTCCTCGGAGTCGGCCCTGCCGCGACTGATCGCCAAGATGGAGCACCTCGGCGTGAGCCGCCCCGTCGTCGGCATCACCGTGCCGACCGGCTACTCCTTCAACCTCGACGGCACCGCCATCTACCTGACGATGGCCACCCTGTTCGTCGCGAGCGCCACCGGTGCCCCGCTCTCGCTCGGCGAGCAGGTCTCCCTGCTGGTCTTCATGATCATCGCTTCCAAGGGCGCCGCCGGGGTCACCGGCGCGGGCCTGGCCACCCTCGCCGGGGGCCTGCAGTCCCACCGTCCCGACCTGGTCGACGGCGTCGGCCTGATCGTCGGGATCGACCGCTTCATGTCCGAGGCGCGGGCGCTGACCAACTTCGCCGGCAACGCGGTCGCCACCGTCCTGGTCGGCACCTGGACCGGCGAGTTCGACCGGGAACGCGCGGCCGAGGTGCTGGCCGGCCGCGTCCCGTTCGACGAGACCACCCTGCTGGAGGAGGAGCCGCCCGCTCCGCCGGCCGAACGCGCCGATCCGGAGATGTCGGCGGTGTAGCCGGCCGGCCGGGAAGGCCGCCGGATCGCGCGGGCGATGAAGGCGCCGGGCCGGATGTGCCGGTGAGGCGCTAACGTTCAGGAGTGGGCAGGATCTTCACCGTCGAAGAGGCGCGGGCGCTGATGCCGGCGCTGCTGGAGCGGGCCGACGAATTCGTGAGCCTCCGGGGAGACCTCGCCGAGCTCGTGCGGGACCTCCGCGAGCACGGGGTCTCGGAGTCCGGGGGCCTGCCGGAGGCGAAGGCCTTCGAGGCGCGGCTGGACGAGATCCTCGGCTGGTTCGAGGCGCACGGCATCGAGATCAAGGGGGTCGCGCCCCTGCTGGTGGACTTCCCCTCGGTGCTCGACGGGGTGTCCGTCCGGCTGTGCTGGCTCGAAGGGGACCGCGACCTGGCCTGGTATCACCGCGAGGACCTCGGCTTCGCCGGTCGCCGCCCCCTCCGCCGGGCGTGATCCCTACTCGACCACCAGGGTGACTGAGATGTTGCCCCGGGTGGCGTTGGAGTAGGGGCAGACCTGATGGGTGGCCTCCACCAGGGCGGTGCCGCTCTCGCCCCGCAACTCCTCGGGGAGCTCGACCCGTAGCGTCACGGTCAGTCCGAAGGCCTGGCCGTCGGGCACGAGGCCGACCTCGGCCGTCACGGCGGCGTCGGAGACGTCGAGCTTCATCCGCCTGCCGACGAGCTGGAGCGCGCTGGCGAAACAGGCCGCGTAGCCCGCCGCGAACAGCTGCTCGGGGTTGGTGCCCTCGCCGGAGCCGCCGAGCTCCTTCGGCGGCGCGAGCGTCACGTCGAGGCGGTTGTCCGAGGTCACCGCCCGCCCTTCACGTCCGGAGGCGGTGGCGACGGCCGTGTACAGCGTGCTCATGGAGTCTCCTCTTTAGTTGCCGACAACTTGATTGTGCACAACTAAATTGATGACAGTCAAATTGATATACTGAGCGCCGTGAAGATGCTGCTGGAGAACCAGGTCTGCTTCGACGTGCACGCCGCGTCGCGGGCGCTGGACGGTGTCTACCGCAAGGAACTGCGCGAGCTCGGCCTGACCTATCCGCAGTACCTGGCGATGATGGTGCTCTGGGAGCGCCAGCCGGTGACGGTCAAGGAGCTCGGCGTGGCCCTGCGCCTCGACTCGGGCACGCTGTCGCCGCTGCTCAAGAGGCTGGAGGCGGCGGGGCTGGTGCACAGGGAGCGCAGCGCCGCCGACGAGCGCTCCGTGCTGGTACGGCTCACGCCCGAGGGCGCCGGGCTGAGGCGGCGGGCCCTGGAGGTGCCCGGCAGGATCTTCGAGGCCACCGGCCTCGACCTCGCCGAGGTGCTCGAACTGCAGGGCACGCTGCGCCGCCTCACCGCCGCCCTCGACGAGGCGGCCCGGTGATCACGGGTGACGACGTCCGCCGCGTGGCCATGGCGCTGCCCCGGACCGAGGAGAGGATCGTCAGGGACCGGGTGACGTTCCGGGTGGGCAGGATCGTCTACGCCGCGATCTCGCCCGACGAGACCTCCATGGGCTTCGCCTTCCCCAAGGAGGAGAGGGCGGCGCTCATCGCGGCCGAACCGGGGAAGTTCCACCTGCCCCGGCCCTCCGACGAGCGCTACAACTGGGTGCGGGTGTGGCTGGGCGCGATCGACGGGCCCGAGGCGCGGGAGCTCGTCGAGGAGGCATGGCGGATGGTCGTGCCCAGAAGGGTCGCGGCCGCCCACTTCGGCGAGCCCGGGGTCACGACGTCCCGCTGAGGTGGACCTCCTTGGCCGGCTCGGTCACCTGGGCGGCGGGTCTTCCGACCGGCCATACCGGGCGAAGGCCTGGACGCTGTGGCGGGCGGATCCCCCGGCGGCCGGTCCTCAGCCGCCGGGGGCGGCCGCGGCGGGCAGGTATCCCCCGGTCACCATGCGCTCGGCGATCGACTCGTAGACGGCGGGGTCTTCCGGGGTCAGCGCGGCCAGGCCGTCGACGTAGCGGTTGTACATGCAGAACGCGGCCGCGATCAGCACGGTGTCGTGGATCTCCACATCCGTGGCCCCGGCCTTCCTCGCGGCCCCGACGTGGTCGGAGGTGACCTCGAGGCCGCCGCGCTGGACGGCTCCGGCGATGTCCAGCAGCGTCTTCATCTTCTCCGTGATGGGGGCGCCGTCCGGGTCGTCGGTGACCTGGCAGACCAGGTCCATGCCGCCGGGGAGCTGCGCGGCGGCGAACGCGGCGTGCGAACGGGTGCAGAACCCGCAGTCGTTCAGCGAGGACACATAGGTCGCGATCAGCTCGCGTTCGCCCCGGGACAGGGAGTGCTCGCCACACAGCAGTACCTCGGCGAGCTGCGCCATGGGGAGAGCGGTCTGCGGCCGGTAGTGGAACAGCCCTCCGATTCCAGGTGCGTCGGTGGGCAGGTCGATGTGCGGCATGGGCCCTCCTGTTGATCGGCTCAGACGCAGCGTGGGCGAAAGGACCCCTTCCGGTCAATCCCTTCATAAAGCCAACTAAACATGTAGGAATTTCGGGTTTTAGTGTTATCGTCGGGATATGTCGGCAGCTCCTCTCCATCTCGCCGTCGCACTCGACGGCGCCGGATGGCATCCGGCGGCCTGGCGTGACCCCGCCGCCACCCCGAAGACCCTGTTCACCGCCGCCTATTGGGCCGGCCTCGCGGCCGAAGCCGAGCACGGCCTGCTCGACTTCGTCACCATCGAGGACACCCTGGCCCTGCAGACCACCCGCCTGGACGGCCCCGACGACCGCACCGACCAGGTGCGCGGCCGTTTCGACGCCGTCCTCGTGGCGTCCCGGATCGCCCCGCTGACCGGGCGGATCGGGCTGGTGCCCACGGCGACCACCACCCACACCGAGCCGTTCCACCTCGCCAGCGCCCTGTCCACCCTCGACTACGTCAGCGGCGGCCGGGCCGGATGGCGGGTGCAGGTCTCCGGGCGGCGCGCCGAGGCCGCCCACTTCGGCCGCCGTGACATCCCCGAGCTCCGGCCGGAGCACGCCGGTGCCGTCGAGACGTTCCCCGTGTTCCAGGAGCTGTTCGACGAGGCCGCCGACTCCGTCGAGGTGGTCCGCCGCCTCTGGGACAGCTGGGAGGACGACGCCGAGATCCGTGACGTGGCCACCGGCCGCTTCGTCGACCGCGACAGGCTGCACTACATCGACTTCGAAGGCCCCCGCTTCAGCGTCAGGGGCCCCTCGATCGTCCCGCGCCCGCCGCAGGGACAGCCGCCGGTCACCGCGCTGGCCCACTCCCGCCTGCCGTACGAGTTCGCCGCCCGCAGCGCCGACGTCGTCTACATCACGCCGCACGACACCGAGCAGGCGCGTGCCGTGGCGGCGGAGGTCCGCGACCTCGGCGGCGGCGAGCTGAAGATCTTCGCCGATCTGGTCGTCTTCGTGGGAGAGGACGCCCGCGACCGCAAGGCCCGGCTCGACGAGCTCGACGGCGCCGAGTACGCCTCCGACGCCGCGATCTTCACCGGGACGCCCGGCGAGCTCGCCGACCTGCTCCTGGAATGGCGCGGGGCGGGCCTGGACGGCTTCCGGCTCCGCCCCGCCGTACTGCCGGCCGACCTGACCGCGATCACCCGGGGCCTGGTCCCCGAGCTGCAGCGGCGCGACGCCTTCCGCCGCGCGTACGGGGCCGCCACGCTCCGCGGCCACCTCGGACTGCCCCGCCCCGCCAGCCGTTACGCAGGGAGCCGACGATGAAGCAGGTCATCCTCGCCGCCCACTTCCCGGGCGTGAACAACCAGACGGTCTGGAGCGATCCGGCCTCGGGCAGCCAGATCGACTTCGCCTCCTTCGCCCACCTCGCGCGGACGGCCGAGCGAGGCAGGTTCGACTTCTTCTTCCTCGCCGACGGCCAGCGGCTGCGCGAGCAGCGCGGCAGGATCCACGACCTCGACGTGGTCGGCCGCCCCGACTCGCTCACCGTGCTCTCCGCCCTCGCCGCGGTCACCACCCACCTCGGGCTGGCCGGGACGGTCAACGCCACCTTCAACGAGCCCTACGAGCTCGCGCGCAAGCTCGCCAGCCTCGACCACCTGTCCGGCGGCCGGGCCGGATGGAACGTCGTCACCTCCTCCGACGCCTTCACCGGGGAGAACTTCCGCCGGGGCGGCTACCTGGACTACTCCCAGCGCTACGAGCGCGCCGAGGAGTTCGTACGGACGGTCCGCGAGCTCTGGGACTCTTGGGCCGACGAGGACCTCGTGGCCGACCCCGCGACAGGCACCTTCGCCACGGCGAACGCCGGCGCGTTCGCCCACCGGGGCACCCACTTCGACATCGGCGGCCGCTTCACCGTGCCCCGCAGCCCGCAGCGCCATCCGCTGACCATCCAGGCCGGCGACTCCGAAGGAGGCAGGGACTTCGCGGCCGCCACCGCCGACGCGATCTTCTCCCGGCACAGCAGGCTGGCGGAGGGGCAGGCCTTCTACCGCGACATCCAGTCCAGGGTCGTCGCGCACGGCAGGGCGCCCGGCTCGCTGAAGATCCTCCCCGGGGCCACGTTCGCCCTCGGTGACACCGACGCCGAAGCCCAGGAGAACGCCGACCACATCCGGCGGCAGCAGGTCAGCCCCCAGACCGCGATCCTGCTGCTGGAGCAGCTCTGGAACCGCGACCTGTCGGCCTACGACCCCGAGGGCCCGCTGCCGGAGATCGACCCGGACGTCTCGGAGGACTCCATCATCAAGGGCCGCACCCGCATGTCCCGGGACCCGCTGAAGACGGCGGCGGAGTGGCGGGCGCTGGCCGAGGCGAAGCGGCTCGGCATCCGCGACCTGATCATCGAGGTCACCGGCCGGCAGTCCTTCATCGGCTCGCCCTCGCGGGTCGCCGAGGAGATCAACGAGTTCGTGCAGACCGACGCGGCCGACGGCTTCATCCTGGTGCCGCACCTCACGCCCACCGGCCTGGACGAGTTCGTGGACAAGGTCGTCCCGCTGCTCCAGGAGCGCGGCGTCCTGCGCGCCGAATACGGGACGACCACGCTCCGCGGCCATCTCGGACTGGAGGGCGACGTATGAAGTTCCTGGCCATCACCCTGATCGTGCACGGGCCGAACCCGATCACCGGCGAGTTGAAGTCGACCAACGCCCGCCTGCGGGAGGTGGTGGAGAACGCCGTCCTCGCCGAGGAGCTCGGCTTCGACGGCTTCGGCGTCGGCGAGCGGCACGAGCGGCCGTTCATCTCCTCCTCCCCGCCGGTCGTGCTGAGCCACATCGCCGCCAGGACGTCGTCCATCAGGCTGTTCACCGCGGTCACCACGCTGAGCCTGCTCGACCCGGTCCGGGCGTTCGAGGACTATGCCACCCTCGACCACCTCTCGGACGGCCGCCTCGAACTGATCATCGGCAAGGGGAACGGAGCCGCGCAGGCCCAGCTCTTCCACGTGACCGGCGAGGACCAGTGGGACCGCAACCGGGAGAGCTACGAGCTGTTCCGCCGGCTGTGGCGCGAGGACAAGGTCACCTGGTCAGGCCGGTTCCGGCCGTCCCTGGAGGAGGCCGAGACCTGGCCGCGCCCGCTGCAGCGGCCCATCCGCGTCTGGCACGGCAGCGCCACCAGCAAGGAGTCGGTGGACCTCGCCGCGCAGTACGGCGACCCGCTCTTCTCCGCCAACGTCACCAACCCGGTCGAGCCCTACGCCGAGCTGGTCCGCCACTACCGGGAACGCTGGGAGTTCCACGGCCACGACCCCGCCGACGCCCTCGTCGGCGCGGGCAGCGCGGGCTACTACGCGGCCAAGAACTCCCAGGACGCGATCGAGACCTACCGGCCGATCTTCGAGGCCCGCCTGGAGCTGTTCAGGAAGGCCGGCGTGGACCCGGTCTTCCACACGCTGGAGGACGCGATCGAGCGCAGCTCGATCCTGGTCGGCAGCCCCCAGCAGATCATCGACAAGGTCCACCGCTACCACGAGCGGCTCGGGCACGAGGTCATGCATCTGCACGCCGACGCGGACGGCCTGACCGACAAGCAGCACCGGGCCGCCCTCGAACTCTTCCAGAGCGAGATCGCCCCCGTGCTGCGCAGGGAGATCCCCAGCAGGCCGTTCCCGAGGCACGGAAGCCCCCGGCTCGAAAGGCAGTCATGACCTCACTGTCGATCCTCGACCTGTCCCCCGTCCCCTCCGGGGGCACGACGGGCGACGCGCTGCGCAACACCCTGGACCTGGCCAGGCGCGCCGAGGAGTTCGGCTACCGCCGTTACTGGCTGGCCGAGCACCACTTCGCGCCCGGCGTCGCCGGCGCCGCCCCCGCCGTGCTCATCGCCCTCGTGGCGGCCGCGACCAGCACGATCCGGGTCGGCTCCGGCGCCGTGCAGCTCGGCCACCAGACGGCGCTCGCCGTGGTCGAGCAGTTCGGCCTGATCGACGCGCTGTACCCGGGCCGCCTCGACCTGGGCCTCGGCCGGTCGGGCCGGCGCGGGAGCGAGTTCGCCGAGCTCGCCAAGAGGCCCCCGCAGCCGCCCGGACCGGCCAGGGTCGTGGACGGCCTGCTCATCCCGGAACCGTTCTCCTTCGCCGCCCTGGCCGCGTCGCCGCTCCTGGCGCTGTACGGCTCGCTGCTGCAGCAGCCGGGCGCGGAGAGCCCCGACTTCGCCGACCAGGTGGACGACATCCTCGCGCTGCTCGCCGGGACCTACCGGTCGGCCGAGGGGGTGGCGGCGCACGCCGTACCGGGCGAGGGCGCGGACGTGGAGCTGTGGGTGCTGGGCAGCAGCGGCGGTCAGAGCGCGCAGGTGGCGGGGGAGCGCGGGCTGCCGTTCGCGGCGAATTACCATGTCAGCCCGTCCACCGTGCTGGAGGCGGCCGAGGCCTACCGGGAGGCGTTCAAGCCGTCGGAGACCCTCGCCGAACCCCATCTGATCGTCTCGGCCGACGTGGTCGTGGCCGAGGACGACGACACGGCCCGCGAGCTCGCCTCGCCGTACGGATTGTGGGTGCGCAGCATCCGCACCGGCGCGGGCGCGATCCCGTTCCCGACGCCGGAGGAGGCCGCGGCGCACGAGTGGAGCGAGGAGGACCACGCGCTGGTCGCCGACCGGGTGGCGACCCAGTTCGCCGGCTCGCCGCGGACCGTCGCCGAGAGGCTGCGCGTCCTGCGCGACGTCACCGGCGCCGACGAGCTGCTCGTCACCACCATCACCCACGACCACGCCGACCGGGTCCGCTCCTACGAGCTGCTCGCAAAGGAGTGGGCCGGCGGCTGAGAGCGCGGGCGGGGGATCGGGGACCCGCGTCCGGCGCGCGCTCCGCAGGGGAGACCGCGCGCCGGACGCGACCGTCAGGCGCTCAGGCGCGCTTGGCGATGGCGGTGATGAGGGGCTGGACGAGCCGCGCGGCCAGGGGGCCGAACGCGGCGAGGATGAGCACGTAGGCGGCGGCCAGCGGGCCGAGGTCGGGGTGGACCCCGGCGGCCACCGCGAGCCCGGCGATCACGATGTTGAACTCGCCGCGGGGGATGAGCGCGATGCCCGCCCGCGCCTGTCCCGCCTTGGCTATCCCCGCCCGACGGGCGGCGTAGGCGCCGGTGAGCAGCTTGGTGACCATGCTGACCAGGGCGAGCAGCGCGGCCAGCCCGGCGACCGGAAGGATCTTGCTGGGGTCGGTCTGCAGGCCGAAGAAGACGAAGAACACCGCGGCGAACAGATCCCGGAGCGGGCTCAGCAGCGCCTGGGCGTCCTCGGCCAGCTCTCCGGAGACCGCGATGCCGACCAGGAAGGCCCCGACGGCGGCGGAGACCTGGAGCTGCTGGGCCACTCCGGCGACCAGCATCGCGAGCCCGACCACCTTCAGCAGCAGCACCTCCGAGTTGGGGCTGGAGATGAACGCCTCGATGAAGCGGCCGTAGCGGAGCGCGACCAGCAGCACCACGCTGACGGTGCCCAGCGCGATCCCCACGGTGACCGCGCCGCCGACGAAGCTCACCCCGGCCAGCATGGCGGTGAGGATCGGCAGGTAGACCGCCATGGTCAGGTCCTCGAAGACCAGCAGGGACAGCACCACCGGGGTCTCCCGGTTGCCGATCCAGCCCAGATCGGACAGGACCTTGGCGGTGATGCCGGAGGAGGTGGCGTAGGTGACGCCGGCCATGGCCACCGCGGCCACCGGGCCCCAGCCGAGCAGCAGCGCCGCGATCGCGCCGGGCGCCGCGTTGAGCACCAGGTCGACGACCCCGGCACGGGCGTTGCCCTTCAGGCTCGTCACGAGCTCGTCGGCGTTGTACTCCAGGCCGAGGGTGAGCAGCAGCAGGATGACGCCGATCTCGGCGCCGACCGAGATGAACTCCTCGCTGGTGGCCAGGGGCAGGATGCCGCCCTGCCCGAAGGCCAGGCCCGCGAGGAGGTAGAGGGGGATGGGGGAGATGCCCACGCGCATGGCGAGGGCACCGAGGATGCCGAGCCCGAGGAGGACGGCACCGAGTTCCAGGATCAGAGTTGCCGTGTCGTGCACCCGCTGCCCTAACCGTTGGTCAGGATGTCGGCGACAGAGGCGGTGCTCTCCGGGCTGCCCACCACGACGACCACGTCACCGTCGGCGAACACGAAGTCGGGGCCGGGGCTGGCGAAGACCTGCCCGGCACGGACCACGGCCACGACGGAGGCGCCGGTGCGGGTGCGCACGCGCGCGTCACCCATCGGCCGCCCGTCGTACGGGGTGCCGGGCAGGATGGGAAGCTGGAGGCTGACCAGGCCTTCGACCTCGCGGTGCAGGGCGTTGAGACGCTGCACGATGCGCGGCGCGCCGAGCAGCTCGCAGAGGGCGTCGGCCTCCTCGTCGTTCAGCTTGACGGTCTCGCACGCGCGATCGGGGTCGGTTGGATCGTATATCACTAAGTCGCGGCGGCCCGTCCGGTGGGAGACGATCCCGATCCGCCGCCCCGAACGAGTGGTGAACTCGTGCCGTAGTCCGATTCCGGGCAGTGCCGTCTGCTCGACCTCCACCGTGCCATTCCTCCGTTTGTGCATGTAGCGGCTGTTTACCTGAACCTACCAATCAATGACATAAGGGGAGGATCTCCAAGGTGACATGTGCCATCCGACTGGCTTCGCGTGCTGCCCGTGCGGCGGTGGGCGGAACCCGCCTGCGGCCCGCCGGCACCGTCGCCCTTGAACTCCGGGCCTGCCGTCCACACCGCGTCCCGCCGCGCCGGTGAGCGGCCGGCCGGCGGCGCGCCGGCCGCCCCGCCCGTGGAACCTCGGGCGCGTGATCGCGTTTGTCGGTCGGGGTCGCTAGCGTTCCGCGCATCACATCGGCACAGGTGACGAATCCCTGCAGAATGTGACAGATCATGGACGGCGAAAGGCGGAACCGGTGGGTTGGCTGGCGGTGGGCGACGCGTACGAAGTCGCCCTCATAGAGGGCCGGATCACGGCGAGAGCCGCCTCGGGCAGGTCGGCGGGGCGGCAGCTGAAGTCGCTGCCCAAGGCGTTGCGGGAGCATCCGGAGGTGGACCGGCTGCGCCGCTTCGCCGAGTGGCTCGACCGGCACGCCGCCGCGTGCGTGGCACAGGTGGACATCTGGATGGTGTCGTCCCTGCCCGTTCCGACCGGGCTGCTGGCCCGCGTGTGGCCGGACGAGGCGTGGCAGACGGCCCTGCGGGACCTGGCCGTGGTCGGCGACGACCCGGACGAGGTCGGCTTCCTGCGGGACGCCACCGACTCCGGGGAGTTGCGGGTGGTGAACCTGGACGGCGAGACCGTCCGGCTGTCCCCGCGGACGGTGACCCTGCCGCATCCCGTGCTGCTGCCCGAACTGGACGACCTCCGGGAGTTCGCCGCGGAGCTGGGCGTGGTCCAGAAGGTCGAGCAGATCCACCGCGCCACCTGGCGCAGGCCCGCGGACCTCGCGGAGCGCGGCGAGAAGGCGACCGACGTGACGGAGTTCGCCGGGGGCAGATACACCTCCCGGTTCGGCCTGGCGGCCCGGGCCACCTCGCTCGGCTACCGGGTGTCCGGAGGTTACGCCACGTGCCGGGTCCGCGACGCCGGGCGGATCGCGGAGGCGGCCGTGTGGATCGGCGAGCCGTACTGGGACGGCGAGGTGACGACGGGCGGCCTCACCTGGCACGACCAGGACGGAAGATCGCTTCCGCTGCGCGAGGTCGGCCCGGTCGCCTGGTCGGAGGGTATGCGGATGGCCGCGGCGCTCCACGCCGGCCGGCAGGTCGAAGAGGGGAATGACGCGTGAGCGGGGACATGTCGCAGGCGGAGGCCAGGACCGCGGAACTGCTGAAGGCCGGAGCGGTGCTGCCCCCGGACACCGAGGGGGCCGGTGACCGGGCGGTGCCGCTGACCGCCCGGCGCTACCGTCACCCCGGGCTGGACGACCGGGTGGTCGTACGCCTGGTCGCCGGGGAGCTCGGCGCGGCCGAGGACCTGGCGGCGGGCTTCCTGGGCCTGGAGCCGGACGGGGAGCCCGCCGTCGTCGGGCTGGGGGCGCGACGCTCCCTCGGCTTCCCGGAATGGGTGCTGGTGCACCACCCCGGGGACGGGCACCACGCGCTCGCCGTCGTGCCCGAGCTGGAGCGTACGGCCCGGCAGGTCAAGTCCAAGCCGAAGGCCGCGCTGGACGCCTACCAGCGGCTCGCCGGTCAGCTGGCCGCGTCCGTCCCGCACTTCCTGCCCACGTTCTACGAGCAGGCCGGCCGGGTGTTCCTGGGCGTGGAGAACACCACCTACGCCGCGCAGATGTTCGCCCAGGCGCGCAAGGCCGAGGCGGAGCACGGGCTCGCGGTGGACGAGGACCGGCTCGACGCGGTGTTCCTGGAGTTCGCGCTCGCGGGGGCGCTGCCGGTCAAGGTGCTCTCCGGATACGCCAGGGAGATGGCCGGCCGGTTGCCCGCGGACGAGGCGCTGCGCCGGTTCACGCGGCTGTGCGTACGGCGCACCGCGGGAGGGCTGCCGCCGTCGGCGCAGATGGCGAACGACCTGCGGCGGCTCGCCAGAGCCGCCGGCGCGGACGCGGCCGAGGCGGAACAGGCGTACCTGGCCGAACTGCTCGGCCTGCCGGCCACCCAGCGGGCCGCGGCGGGCTGGTGGAAGGCCCACCGCCCGGCGGTCGCGTCGCTGGGCCGGCGGGAGCCCGAGGTCCGCGGGACGCTGCTGAACAGCATGCCGCAGGTCAGGGACGGCGAGCTGCCGGGCCTGTGGCTGGAGATACTCGAGGAGTCCGGCGCCACCGCCGGCCTGGCCGGCGGCGAGGTGCCCGAGCGGGAGCGGCCCGCCGACGGCACCGCGGGCTGGCTCGGGAGATTCCTGCTGGCACGGGACCGCGCCGGGGGGATCCCGCCGCGCCTGCCCAGCCTGTACACGCTGGTGGAGCGGGTGGCCGACCGGCTGCGGGCCGAGCTCGCCGAGCCGGGCCGCAAGGCGCCGACGGTCGAATACGACGTCGACCTGCTGGACCTGCTGCTCGCCCTGGACATCCCCGTGGCCGACCCCGACGAGCGCCGGTCGCTGCACCTGATTCCCTGGGCGAAGGGCGAAGGCCGGCGCGATCTGCTCGCCCTGGCCGCCGACCCCCGCTTCCGGCCCGCCTTCCAGCGCGGGGCCGACGGGTTCGGCGCCAACGAGTACGGGCAGCGGGCCGTCCGCGTCCTGGCGGAGTCCCCCGGCGGGCGGCCGATGCTCGCCGAGTGGATGCGGAAGGTGGCCCTGCGGTCGTCGGCCGCCGGACTGCCGGAGCTGCCCGACGCCATGCGGCGGCTGTCCTGGCTGCCGGGCGAGGCGCTGGTCCTGGCCGAGGAGGAGGTGCGCCAGGCGGCCGGGGCCGACGTCGCGCTGGTGCTCGCCCGGACGCTCAGGGCCGGGCTCTTCGACGAACTGGGCTGGCCGGCCTGGGAGGAGGCGGCCGAGACCCTCGTGCCGAGGAAGGACGTCGACGACCTCGTCGTCGCCGACGCCTGGCCGCATCTGATCGTCGCGGGACCCTCGCAGGTCCGGGTGCTCAGCGCCGAGGGCACCGTGCTCACCCACGACCTGCGTGTCCCGGCCGGGGACACCTGGGGCGACGACCACGGCTTCCACTACGTGGACGGCGAGCTGCTCGTCTACTGGCACTCCCGGCAGCTCGGCAGCGAGCTGCGCGGATACTGGCACACCTCGGCCGACCGGATCCATCTGCTGGAGGGGATCGGCAGCACCCGAGGCACGCGCCTGAACTGGTACCGAGGCGACGATCCGGTCAGCCTGCCGCTGCCCGGCGGCGGGCGGACGACCGGCCAGGGGGTGCTGCACCCCGGAGACACGGCCGTGCCCGGCGAGCGGTCGGTGATCACCGACGGCACCTCGTTCTGGGTGTGGACCTGGGACGGCTCCGACCACGAGAGCACCGGATGGTACGAATACGACCCGCTCAGCGGGGAGCAGGGCAGGAAGGGCGTGCCCGGCTTCCTCGCCGACGCGCTCCGCACCGCCCCGGCGGGCAGCACGTTCCGGTCGGGCTGGCTGCTGCCCGCTCCTTCGGACGGGCCCACCCCCGTCGGCACGCCGGTGGGCGGCCTGTTCGGCTGGCGGGTGGTGGTGCTGCCCGACGGGTCGATGCGCGGTGAGGACCTCTCCGGCCGCGCCGTCACCGTGGCGCCCGATTCCAGAGCCCCGCTGCGCGCCCTGACGTTCCCCGGCGACGACCGGCCCCGGGCCGTCGTGAAGAACGGGGGCTACCAGGTCGACCTGGTCGACCTGGACGGCGTCGTCACCGCTGTGGCCAAGACGGACAACGTCCCCGGCGCCTTCGCCGCGGGCACGCTCGTCCTGCCGCCGCCGCGCTACTGGCACTGCCTCCGGCCGAGGGACCCGGAGGGCTCCGCGCTGCTGCGCCGCATGGACCGGGACACCTCGGCGGCCCTGCTGGAAGCGGTCGTCGCCGGGGGCGAGACCGGAGAGGAGGAGCTGCGGGCGCGGATCCGGGCCCTGCTGCCGCAGGTGAGCCATGACGCGCTGGTGGCGGGCATCACCGGGGTCGTGCGCTTCGCCGCCGCCCGGCAGGCCGAGCTGGACGCCGTCGCGGCCCGGCTCTCCGAGGCACTCGCCGGCGGACACCGGGAGGAGTCGCCCACCGGCCCGGTGGACCGGCTGCTCAACCAGGCGCTCAGCGGCCTCGGCGGCTCCGCCGACAACTCGTGGCACAGCCAGGAGCTGGACGGCGCCTTCCGGCAGATCCAGTCGATCGGCCAGGCGCTGGCGGCGGCCCCCTCGGAGGCGCCCCCGGGCCGCCTCCACCTCGACCTGCCGGAGTCGCCGCCCGCAGGCCTGAACTGGGCCCCCCTGCTCGACCACTCCGCCGCCCTGGCGTTCCGGGCCGCGACGGCGACGATCGAGGAGGAACACCGCACCGCACTGCACGCGCTCCTGCGTGACCTGCGCGATCTCGGGCTGCCCGCCGCGGCCGACCCCTCCCGGTGGCGCCGGATGTCGCTGCACCTCGAAAAACACCACCTGCCCGTGGTCGACGGCAGCCTGCGCCGCGGCACATGGCTCGGGGTGCTGCCGCTGGGCGGCGGCGCGCTCCTCGCCTTCGTGAGCCGGTCGTCCCCGGACGACTCCGGCTGCGTGTGGACGGCGCTGTTCCACGACCCGGCCGGCCGCTTCGACGTCCCCAGCCCGTACACCGTCCGCTCCTCGTCCCCCGTGGGCGAGGACCGGCGGGAGGGCTGGCTCGGCGCGTTCCTCACCGAGCTGGCCGAGCGGGGCCCCGCGCCCTGGCGGCCCGAGGCCGCGGAGGAGTTCGCCCGGCTCACCGGCGTCTCCCAGACGGTCGCCCGGCTGGTCGTGGCCGGCCTGCCGTACGTGGACGCCTACGAGCGCGGCTTCATCACCAAGGAGGCGCGGGCCACCCTCGGGGTGAAGATGGCCGATGCGGCCGTCGCCAAGGACGAGCTGCGCAAGCTGAGCGCCCACGCCCGGCGCGCGGTCGTCGCGGCGCTCCTGCCCGAGGACCCCGCCCGCCTCTGGACGGACGGCCCGGACGCGGCCGGCGCGGCGCAGGTGTGGAACAGCGAGGTGGGGCGGCAGGCGGCGATCCCCGAATGGCTGCTCGGCGAGGCGGCCCGCGCGGTGCGGACGGGATGGGACACGGGCCGGGCACTGCGCGCCCTCGCCGACCCGGCCGCCGCGCCGGAGCTGAGCCGGGATCTGGTCTGGGGCGTCAACGGCGACCGGGTCAGACCCGTCGACGGGAACGCCACCGGATTCACCGCGAGCACGCTCGTCACGGCCGTCGCCACAGCGGGCTGGCTCGCCCACCGGCTCCCCGCCGGAGACCCGATCCGCGCCGCCCTGCCGAGGGCGCTGGCGATGGTCCGCGACCGGCTGGCCGGCCCGGAGCTGATGCTCGACCTCGGCCGGTACGTCGACCTGCCCGGGTTCCGCAAGGCCGCCGGAGCCCCGACCGAGATCGGCGAGGGCTACGAGAGATACGGCGCCGTCATCATGGCCACCTATGACACCCGCCCGGCGCCGGGCATCCGTACGGCCCTGCTGGACGCGGCCGGCGACGATCCGTACCTGCGCGCCCTGGTCGGCTCCGAGGGCTCGTTCCCGGTCGAGACGGCGCTGCGTACCGCCCGTGACCCGCGGTTCGAGGCGCTCCTGGCCGATCCGGGCGACCCCGTGGAGGGGGAGCGGGACGCGGACGGCACGTGGTGGCCGCAGGATCCCACCCGGTCGGTGCCCGAACTGGTCGTCGAGGTGGCGAAGGAGCACGGTCTCGGCGAGGACGCCGCGGTCCTCTACCTGACACTGCTGGCCATGCCGGATCCGACCGACCGCAATGTCGCCCGGTGGACGGGCTGGAAGCCCGCCCGCCTCAAGGAGGCCCGCGCCGAGCTGGCCGCCGGCGCCCTCGTCGTCGAGGCCAACCGGGCGCGGGCCGGGCGCTCGCTGTTCCTGCCCGGCGGCTGGACGGAGCTGAAGGCGCCGTGCCTCCCGCTGGAGCAGTGGAAACTCCCCCTGTTCGACGGGGCCGGGAGCCAGAGCACACCGATCGTGCCGATCCAGCCCGCCGCCGACCTCTACCGCAGGGCCTGGCAGCGGGTCCGGGACGGCGACGCTCCCCGGTTCGAGGAGCTCAGGGTCAGGCGCGGCAGGCGCCGCTGAACCCGGGCACCGGGGCGGGTGCGACCCCGGTCCCGTCCGGCGGGCGCACCCGCCTCGCCGGACGGGGCCGGGCCCTCACCGCGCCGCGGCGCGGGGGAGACACCCGGCACCGGCCGGGCCGCCCACCACGGGCGGCACTTCACAGATCATCATCCAGAGCACAAGGACTTCCCTTTATGACCATGACCGACGACCAGGTGACGGTCCCTCCGGCCCGGCAGGTGCTCGCGGCCGAGGAACGGTACGCCACCGAACTCGCCTTCCTGGCCGCCCACGACGCCGGGCCCCGCCCGCCGGGCTGGGCGCTGACGCCACGCGCGGTGGTGACCTTCGTCTGCGGCAGCGGCGACGAGACGCTGGAACTGCCGAAGAACCGCCGCGGGACGGCCGGCGGCGCTCCGGACCGGCTGAGGGTGGCCGCCAAGTTCGTCGGCGAACGCGCCCTGGTCGAACGGTGCGTGGTGACCCTCGCGGGGGAGCGGGGCCTGCTGCTGGTCGGCGAGCCCGGCACCGCCAAGTCGATGCTGTCGGAGCTGCTGGCCGCCGCCGTGTGCGGAACCAGCGCGCTCACCGTGCAGGGCACCGCCGGGACGACCGAGGACGCCTTCCGCTACGGCTGGAACTACGCCCTGCTGCTCGCCCAGGGCCCGAGCCGGGACGCGCTGGTCGACTCCCCGGTGCTCACGGCCATGCGCGCGGGGCGCGTCGCCCGGGTCGAGGAGATCACCCGCTGCCTGCCCGAGGTGCAGGACGCCCTGGTGTCGATCCTGTCCGACAGGCGGCTCAGCGTGCCGGAGCTCGCCGGTACCGCCGACGCCCAGGTGGCGGCCACCCCCGGCTTCAGCGTGATCGCCACGGCCAACCTGCGCGACCGCGGCGTCTCGGAGATGTCGGCCGCGCTGAAGCGACGGTTCAACTTCGAGACCGTCGACCCCATCGCGGACGCCGAGGCGGAGACCTCCCTGGTGCGCCGCCAGGCCACCTCGGTCGTGCAGCGGGCGGGTGCCGCCTTCGGCGTGGACGACGCTGTGCTCGACGCGCTGGTCACGGTCTTCCGCGACCTGCGCTCCGGCCGCTCGGACGAGGGCTGGGACGTGGAGCGGCCCGGCACGGTGATGTCCACCGCCGAGGCGGTGCAGGTCGCCGCCTCACTGGGGGTCGCCGCGGCCTACCTGCCGGACGGCGATGTCCTCGACCTGCTGCCGGGACACCTGCTCGGCGTCGTCCGCAAGGACGACCCCGCCGACCACGGGCGGCTGCTCGGCTACTGGGACGGCCCGGTGCGACGTCGCGCCGAGGACGGCTCCGCGATGTGGCGCCGGCTCTGGGACCTGCGGGAGAACCTCCGTTGACCTGTCACAGCGAACCGGAGACGGGGCAGGACGCGCGGCGATCCGCCCGCCACGGCGGGGAGGCCGATCCCCGGCGGGCGGTCGCCGCGCTGGCCTCCTCCGCCCGGCCGTACCTGCTGGGAGTGCGCCACCACAGTCCCGCGCTGGCCGTGGTCCTGCCCGCGCTGCTGGACGCCGCCGACGCCGAAGTGGTCTGTGTCGAGCTGCCGGCGGACTTCCAGCCGTGGCTGGCGCACCTGGCCGACCCGGGAACCCTCGCGCCGGTCGCCCTCGCCGGGGCCGACGGGGAGGGGAGGCTGGGCTTCTACCCGTTCGCCGACTTCTCCCCGGAGCTGGTGGCGATCCGCTGGGCCCGGCAGCGCGGAGCGGAGGTGCTCTGCTGTGACCTCCCGCTGTCCGACCCCGGCTGGCACGCGCCCGGCACGGCGCAGGCGTCCGATACGGCGCAGGCGTCCGACGCTGGTACGGCGCAGGCGCCCGGCACGGTACGGTCCCCGGATCCGGCTCGGCCGATGGGCCCGGACGCGGTTCCGGTTCCGGCAGGCGCGGCGGCCTCGCGGGGAACGTCCTTCGCCGCCGCGCTGGCCGCCTCGGGCACCGGCCGCGAGGGAGACGACATGTGGGACCGGGCCGTGGAGGTCCTCGCTCCCGGATGCGAGCCCGAAGCGGTGCGCCGCGCCGCCCTCGGCGTCGGCTGGGCACTGCGCCGGGACGCCGAGGCCGCGGGCGGCGTGCCGGCCGTGGACATGGCGCGTGAGGCGCACATGCGCCGTGTCCTCGAGGACGCCGCGGCGGGCGGCCGGCGCGTCGCGGCGGTGGTCGGCGCCTTCCACGCTCCCGCGCTGATCATCCCTGACACCGCCGAGCCGGGGCGGACCGGCGCGGACGGCGCCGCCCCGCCGCCTGGTACGGCAGGCGGCCAGGCGACATCCGGCCGGCCGGCCACGGACGGCGAGGTCGTCCCCCCTCCGGCCACGGATGGTGCGGTCGCCGCCCTTCCGGCCATGGACGGCGAGGTCGTCCTCCCTCCGGCCACGGATGGTGCGGTCGCCGCCCCTCCGGCTGTCCCGTCCGCGCGCGCCGGCTCGCCGGCCGCCACCTCGCTCGTCCCCTACGCTTTCGACCTGCTCGACTCGCGATCCGGTTACCCGGCGGGGATCCGCGACCCCCGTTGGCAGCAGACGGTGTTCATGGCCGGTGGCGACCCCGGCCGCGTCAGGGACGGCGCCGCCCGCGCGATCACCGGCCTGTGCCGGGAGCTCCGCTCCGCCGGGCACACCGCGGGCACCGGAGAGGCCGTCGAGGCGCTGCGGCTCGCCTGCGATCTGGCGCGGCTGCGCGGCCTGCCCTCGCCGGGACGGGGGGAGCTGCTGGAAGCGGTGACGACCGTGCTCGGCCAGGGCGAGCCCCTGGGCCGGGGGCGGGCCCTCGCCCGGGCCCTCGACGCGGTGTTCGTCGGCACCGACCGTGGCCGGATCGCGCCCGGCACGCCGCGTTCGGGACTCGGCCCCGCCGTCGAGGCCGATCTCGCCGCGCTCCGGCTCCCGTGCCCCGACAACCCCGAACGACGTGAAGTACGCCTGGACCCGCTCCGTTCCGATCTGGACGCGCGCCGGGAGGTCGCGCTGCAACGCCTGCTGCTCTGCGGCGTCGGCTACGGCGAGCCGATCGAGGTGACCGGAACGGGTGACTCCACCGCGCTCACCACCAGGTGGCGGCTCTCCTGGACTCCCGCGGTCCCGGCACTGCTCGACCTGGCGGGCGTCCGCGGTGTCACCCTTGCCCAGGCCGCGGCCGGCACGCTGCGCGAGACCTTCCGCCGAGAGTCCGCCGAAGGAGGGCCCACCTGCGGCCTGATCCTCAGCGGCCTCCGCGCCGCGGCCCGCTGCGACCTGCCGGAGCTGGTCGCCGACCGCCTCGCCGACGCCGCCGTCGCGCTTCCCGCCACCGCCACGCTCGCCGAACTGCTCGATGCTCTCGACCTGCTTGAGGCGCTGCGCCGCGAACACCTTCCCGGCACCACGCCGGAGGGCCGCGAGCAGGCCGCCGAGCTGGCCGGCACCCTGCTGGAGGCCGCGGTCCGCGCGCTGCCGGGCCTGGCCGGCAGCGACCAGCCGCAGGACGCGGCCGCCCTGGTCGCCCTCGCCACCCGGGCCGGTGAAGAGCGCCTCGGGCTGCGGATGGACGACACCCTGGCCGCGCTCACGGGCACCGCCTCCCCCCTCATCCAGGGCGCGGCCCTGGCCGCCCGGGTCCTGCTCGACCTGGACGGCCCCGGCACTCTGGGAGCCCGGGCCGCCGGATGGGTCGGCGCCGCCACCGGACCGGACGGCCGCCATCGCCTGAGCCGCCTGCTGACCGGCGTGCTCACGGCCGCCGGACCGCTCCTCCAGTCGGCGCCGGCGGCCCTCGATCCGCTCATGGACCGCATCGACGGCCTCGCCGACAGGGACTTCCTCGACCGGCTGCCGGCGCTGCGCGGGGGGTTCGACACCCTCACCCCCGCCGGCCGTACCCGGCTGCTGGGGGCCGTGTCCGAGCGCCTCGGAGACAGGCTCGACCTGACGCTGAGCGCTCCGCCCGGGCTGCTCGCCCTGTGGAGCGCCGCCGACGCCGCCGGGCTGGCCGCGCTGCACGCGCTCCGGCTCCCCGTCCCGGCGTCCGCTCCCGCCCTGGCCGGCACGCCATCCGACGCGCCGGAGCCACCCGCGCCGGACCGCCGACCCGCACGGGACGGCGAGGAGGTGGAGGACACGCAAGAGCCTCCGTCACCGGAGGCGGGCGCGGTGACGGAGGATCCGCGGACGCCGGCGCGGCCGGAGACGGCCGAGGTGACGGAGGCGGGGCCCGGCGCCCGGCGGAGGTTCACGCCGGCCGACCGGTGGCGGCTGCTGCTCGGCCGGGAGTCCGAGCGGCTCCCGGCGGGCGCCCGCTCCTACGCGCGCGCGTTGGACGAGCTGTACGGAACGGGACGGGGTGAAGGCGCGGGCCACTTCGGGCAGAGCCCCGGGGAAGGGGGCGACTCCGGCGGCCGGGGAGACTCCTTCCCCACCGCTCGCGAGTGGGCCGAGGAACTGGAGGTCCTTTTCGGGACCGAGGTGCGAGAGGAGGTGCTGGCCCGGGCCGCCGACGCCGGACGGACCGACGTGCTCACCGAACTCGATCCGGCCGCGGTACGGCCATCCGTCGAGCTGCTGACCTCCGTGCTGACCCTGGCTGGAGGCCTGCCCGAGCAGCGGCTCGCCAAGCTCCGGCCACTCGTGCGCCGTCTGGTCGCCGAACTCACCCGGGAGCTCGCTACCCGGCTGCGGCCCGCCCTGACCGGGCTGGCGACGCCGCGTCCGACCCGCCGCCCGGGCGGCCGGATCGACCTGCCGCGCACCCTGCGGGCCAACCTGCAGCACACGCGTCGCATGGGCGACGGCCGGCTCGTGGTCGTCCCGGAGCGACCGGTGTTCAGCACCCGTGCCCGCCGGGAGGCCGACTGGCGGCTGATCCTCGTGGTCGACGTGTCCGGCTCGATGGAGGCCTCGGTGGTCTGGTCCGCGCTGACCGCCGCGGTGCTGGCGGGCGTGCCGACGCTCTCCACCCACTTCCTGTCGTTCTCCACAGAGGTGATCGACCTGACGGACCGGGTCGCCGACCCGCTCTCCCTGCTGCTCGAAGTGCGGGTCGGCGGTGGGACGCACATCGCCGCGGGGCTCGCCCACGCCCGCTCGCTGGTCACCGTGCCGAGCCGCACGCTTGTCGTGGTCGTCAGCGACTTCGAGGAGGGCTACCCGATCGGAGGCCTGCTCGGCGAGGTCCGCTCCCTCGCCGGGTCCGGCGTCCACCTGATGGGGTGTGCCGCCCTGGACGACAGCGGCGTTCCCCGCTACTCGCTCCCCGTCGCCCAGCAGCTCGTCGCGGCCGGCATGCCCGTCGCCGCCCTCAGCCCGCTCGCCCTCGCCCGATGGGTGGGCGACCGCCTTCGCGGAGAGTCCCGGTGAATTCCTCCACATCAACCGTCCCCCCGGCCGGACAGCTCCCGCCGGCGGCACCGCACGTGGTCGCCGCCGCCGTCGAGGGTCTCACCTCCAGGCTCCGCAAGAAGCTGGACGCGGCGATCGAGCAGTACGCCGCCACGCCCGCCGTCGCCGACGGCGAGAGCATCCGGATCAGCTGCGGCGAGGACACGGTGGTCACCCTCTCGCCGGGGGCGTCCGGCGTGATCACCGACGACGGCCAGGCGTGCTGCAGTTGCCTCCTGGCGCCACGCTGCCTGCATCGCGCGGCCGTGCTCAGCGCCTGCCCGGTGGCGGACGCGGGTGCCGGCGCCGGTACGGACACGGGTACCGAAATGGGCGCCGGTGCCGACGCCGGCGCAGGTGCTGACACGGATGCCGGTGCCGGTGCGGGTACCGGCGCGGGCGCAGACGCCGGTGCGGGCGCGGCGAGCGGGCCACCCGACGTCCATCTCTCCGGGACGGGAAGCGCCACCGCACGTGACGATCCGTCCCACGGCGGGACGGCGGCCGGCACGCCCGCCGGACCCACTGCCGCGCAGGTGGCGGCGGCCTCGGGCCTGTGGGCCGCCGCCGCCGCGACGCTGTCGGCCGGGGTGCCCGCGGCCGGCGCGGTGCCCCAGGCGGAGCTGCTCAGGGCCGCCCACACCGCCCGCCTGGCCGGGCTGCCCAGGGCCGAGGCCGCCGCCCTGCGCGTCGTACGCGGCCTGCGGGCGGCGCGTGAACGCCACGACGGCCATCGCCTCGCCGACCTGGTGGCCGCGCTGCGCGAGCTCCTGCTCACCGCGGGCAGGCTGGCCGCGGCCGACCCCGACCCGGCGCTGGTCGGCAGCGTCCGCCGGAGCTACCAGCCGGGCGGGAGCCTGCGCGTCTACGGCGTCTTCCGGGAGCCGGTGATCAGCGGCACCGGCTACGGCGGTGTGGTCACCCACCTCGTCACGGAGGACGGCCGCTGGTTCTCGGTGGCCGACGTCAAGCCGGGCGGGCCGGCCCGCGCCCGTGGCGCCGCCACCGCGCCCGTCGCCATCGGCCCGGCCATGCTGAACCACGCGCAGCTGGCGCGGGCAGGACTGTTGATCGCCGGCGCGACTGTCTCGCCGGACGGCCGTCTCGGGGCGGGCGGCGGCGTGCGCGCCACCCCGATCAACGGCATGTCGTGGACGGCGGGACCGATGGCCGCCCTGTTCGCCCGGCCGCTGGCCGAGGCGGTCGGCGCGCGGCTCTCCGGGCAGGCCTGGAACGAGTCGGAAGCGGCGGAGCGGGCCCAGGAACCGGTCGGATGCGACCTGGTGATCGTCGGCGCCGCGGGTGATCACGTGCTCGCCCGTGAGCTGCTGCCCGCCGGAACGCCACCGGAGAGATCCGGTCCGGAGGGCGACGACCCGGCGCGGCGGCCGCCGCCCACCGTACGGCCTGACGGCCCGCTGATCCGGCTCATACCGGCCGGCTCCCATCCGGACCTGGCCCACGTCGCCAACCTGCGGCAGCTTGCGTCCCGGCCCGGCACGCTCGTACGGGTGGTCGGCAGGCTGGATCCCGACCGGGCGGCCACCCTGCGCCCGCTCGCGATCGGGCCGGTGCCCGGGACCGAGGCGACGCTGCGTCTCCCCGCCGGCTGGCAGGGCCGTGCCGACCTCGGCTACGACCGCCTGCAGGGCTCCCATCTCCCGCCGCATGACGCCTGTGCGCCGTGGCAGGCGGCCCCCGAGGCTGATGTGGACCCGGTGGCCGACGCCCCTCTGTGGCGGGTCCGGCGGCTGGTCGAGCTCGCCGTCGCCGGAGGACGGCGGGCGGTCGCCGAACGCGCGCGCAGCGGTGACTCCCGTGCCCAGGGGGCCCCGCTGCGCCGGGCCGGGTTCGAGGCCGCCGCCGAACTGGCCGCCGCGCTCACCGCCGAGGCCGACCGCCGGAGCCGTGACGTGTTCGGGCGGTCGACGGACTCCGGCCCCGACGGGTACGCCTGGGCATGGCTGGCGGCCGCGATCCACCTCGCCGCCGCGGACCAGGCCCTGGTCCGGGCCTCCTGGCACTCCGGGTACTGAGGGCCGCCTCCGTGAGCTCCGCCGGGATCCGCTTCCCGGCGGGGCGGGGCGGGGGTGATCACGACGAGGTGATCAGAACCACATTCGGTCCGTACGGCTTGCACGCGGCGCTCCCAGAGAGGAGTCTCAGCCCATGTCTGACGACCGCCCGTACGACATCGTGCTCTTCGGCGCCACCGGGTTCACCGGAGCGCTGACCGCGCAGTACCTCGCGCGCAACGCCAGTCCTGGCTGCCGCTGGGCACTGGCCGGTCGCAGCCGGACCAAGCTCGAAGCGGTGAGGGAGCGCATCGGCCTGCCCGAGCTGCCGCTGCTCCACGCCGACGCGACGGATCCGGCCTCCCTGGCGCGGATCGCCGGGCAGGCCAGGGTCGTCGCCACCACCGTGGGCCCCTACGTCGCCTACGGCGAGCCGCTCGTGGCCGCCTGCGCGGCCGCGGGCACCCACTACGCCGACATCACCGGCGAGCCGGAGTTCGTCGACCTCATGTTCGCCCGGCACCACGAGAGGGCCAGGCGGAGCGGGGCGAAGATCGTGCACGCCTGCGGGTTCGACTCCATCCCGCACGACCTCGGCGCCTACTTCACCGTCAACCGGCTCCCCGAGGGGGTGCCGATCGAGGTGAGCGGGTTCCTCCGGGGGAACGGCCGGCCCTCGGGCGGCACCGTCCACTCCGCCCTCGCGGCGGTCTCCCGGGCCCGGCAGACCGCTCGGGCCGCGCTCGCCCGGCGCGAGGTCGAGGAGCGCCCCCAAGGCCGGCGGGCGCGTGGCACCGCCGGACCGCCCCGGTATGTCGGAGGCTGGGCCCTGCCGCTGCCCACGATCGACCCGCAGATCGTGGCGCGCTCGGCCCGCGCGCTGGAGCGCTACGGCCCCGACTTCACCTACCGCCACCACATCGCCGTCAGGCGGCTGCCCGCCGCGCTGGGGCTCGTGGCGGGCGCGGGCGCCCTCGTCGCGCTCGCCCAGATCCCCCCGGTCCGCTCCTGGCTGCTCGGCCGGATCTCGCCCGGTGACGGACCCACCCCCGAGCAGCGGGCCGGGAGCTGGTTCAAGGTCACCTTCCTCGGCCTGGGTGGCGGCGAGCGCGTCGTCACCGAGGTCGCGGGCGGCGACCCCGGCTACGACGAGACCGCCAAGATGCTCGCCGAGTCGGCGCTCTGCCTCGCCCTCGACGACCTGCCGCCGGTCTCCGGCCAGGTCACCACGGCCGTGGCGATGGGAGACGCGCTGATCGAGCGGCTCCGGCGGGCGGGCATCACCTTCACCGTGCTGAGCGGCCCGCCGAAGTAGGCCTTGACGCCCCCGCGCCGACCGGTCCGCCGGAGCAGGCCCGCGGGCCACCGTGTCGGCCGGTCCGCCGGAGCGAGCCTGCGCCGATTCGGGAAAGTCGCCCTCCGTTCATGGGCGCAGAACGGATTTCGCAGGCTTTTCAGCACCTATGATCATTTGAATCACCCCGGGACAGCGAGGAAGGACTCCTGTGGCGGACAAGCCGAGTGAGCGGAACGCCGGCATCGACACGACCCGGCCCAGCATCGCCAGGGCCTACGACGTCGTCCTCAACGGCAAGGACAACTTCGAGGTCGACCGAGCCTTCGTCGCCGAGATCGTGAAGGTCATCCCCGAGATCTACGACGTGGCGGCCTACAACCGGCAGATCCTCGGCCGGGGGGTGCGCTTCCTGTCCGGCCAGGGCATCACCCAGTTCGTCGACCTCGGCTCGGGGCTGCCGACGGAGGAGAACACCCACCAGGTCGCGCAGCGCGCCAACCCGGAGTCGCGGGTCGTCTACGTCGACAACGACCCGATGGTGCTGGCCCACGGCCGGGCGCTGCTGGCGGAGAACGACCGCACGGCGGTCATCACCTCCGACCTGCGCGACACCGAGGCCATCCTCTCCGACCCCGCCTTCAAGAGCCTCATCGACCTCGGCCGCCCGGTGGCCGTGATGCTGGTCGGCATCCTGCACCACCTGCACGACGACGAGGACCCCCGGGCGATCGTCGAGGCCTACATGGCGGCGGTCCCATCAGGCAGCTACCTGTTCATCACCCACTTCTGCGCCTCCACCCAGGAATCGCGCGACGCCGAGCAGAAGTACCTCGCGCTGCTGGGCACCGGCCGGTTCCGCACGCCGGAGGAGATCACCGCCTTCTTCGACGGGTTCGAGCTCCTCGAACCGGGCGTCGTCCCCCTGCCCCTGTGGCGGCCCGACGGTCCCGTCCCCGGGAAGCTCACGGTGGGCCAGCAGCTGATGTACGGCGGGATCGCCTACAAGCGGTAGATCGGTGCCGGCCCCTGTCGGCGGCCTGCTGCGCCGAGGCGGGCCGACCGGCGAACGCCTCGCGGCCGGCCCGGATCCGCCACTGCTGCCTGCGGTGATGTCGAAACCGGCGCCCTGACCGGCGAGAAGGGCGCCGGCAAGGCGGATCGCGGGCTCCGGGCAGAGCCCGCTGCCCGGCACCGCCGCCAGGGCCGTTACCGCGCGACTGCCGCCTTGGCGGAAAACTCGTTGCCGATGGCGTGAGTCTCTTCCTACGGTCGCTCCATGACAATTGCATACGAGTGGCGAGGCCACTTCGACAATGCGGCGATCAACGCACTGCACGCGGAGGGCTTCGGCCACGCGCCCCTGAAGGACGACTGGTGGGCCCAGGTCAACCGGCACAGCCTCGGGTGGGTCTGCGCCAAGGAGAACGGCGAACTCGTCGGCTTCGTCAACGTGGCATGGGACGGCGCCGTCCACGCCTTCATCCTCGACACCCTCGTGACGGGGAGAGCCCGGCGGCACGGTGTCGGGACCGGACTCGTCGCCGTCGCCGTCAGAGAGGCCCGCGCAGCCAAATGTGAATGGCTCCACGTCGACTTCGACGATGACTTGAAAGACTTCTACTTCGGGGCCTGCGGGTTTCAGCCGACGCACGCCGGCCTTATCGCTCTGTAGCCCGGCCCGGTACGGCAGTCGCTTTCCGGCTCGGGATCCGCGGCAGCTCTGCGACCCGTCTCGTCAGGATGAAATCGGCTCGATGTGGGCTGGCCCCTACTCAGGAGGGCATTCAGCGCTTGCCGGACGCCGACTCTTCTTCTTTGAGGGACATGGACCCGGCGATGCGGCCGACGGCGCAAAGACCACACAAATACGTGGCTCCGAGCCGGGGGAAGGTGACGACGAAAAAGCGTTCCGGCATCAAAGCCGGCGGAGGGCTCCGTGAAGTCGATTCCGCCGGGGACCGGGGTCATGGCCGTCCCGGCGGAGAGGGCGGCGCACGAGCAGAAGGTGCGCGACGCTGGAGGACGGCTTCCCGCGAGCACGCCTGATGAGGCTCCCGTCGCAGGGCGGCGGTGGGAATGATCTGGACGGCCTTACCTTGACCAGTGCGGAAGCGGCTGTGGGCGTGTTCGGCGACCGCCTCCCTCTCCATGGCTCGGGCGACTTGGATCACCGTGGCGGCAGGCCCTAGCATCCACGTGTGCAGAACGATGTTCTACGGACCGGGCCGCTCTCCCGCACTGTCCTGATCGCCTTCTGGGTCTGTTCCGCGGTTCATCTGGTGCTGGTCGCCGCCGACGCCGACCCGATGAACTCCATGACCAAGGCACTGCTCATGCCGCTGCTCGCGGTCTGGGTGCTGACGCAGAGGGGACCGCGGCCGGTGGTGGCGGCGCTCCTGCTCTCCTGCGGCGGTGACGTGGCTCTGGAGATCGACGGTCTTTTCCTCGTCGGCATGGTCCTGTTCGCCGGGGCGCACGTCTGTTACGTGACCTACTTCGTCCGGGAAGGAGCGCTCGACGGGCTGCGCCGCCGCCCGGTGATTCCGGTGGTCTACGCCGTCGTCTGGGCGGGCCTGGTGTTCTTCCTCTGGCCGGGCCTCGGCGACCTGCGCCTGCCGGTGGCCGGCTACTCGCTGCTGCTGACCGCCACCGCGGTGACCGCGGCCGGCCACGGCCTGCGGATCGGAGCCGGTGGCGCCCTGTTCCTGCTGTCCGACACGCTGATCGCGTTCGACCTGGCGGACCTTCCCCTCCCTCCGATGAACGGCCTCGTGGTCATGGCTACCTACATCGCGGCCCAATATCTCCTGGCCTCGGGCATCGTCAACCGTCTCCGTGCCTGAAACCTGCAAGGAAGAGAAGTCCGGCAAATGAGTGAAGTGAGAGATTTACCCCTCATCCGCCGACGGGGGCTGGCCTCGATGAGCGCGCTCGGGCGCTCAGTGTGACTCGTGGAACGGCCAGGCGAGGGGTCTGATCTTTGTGATGCCCTGGGTCATGCCGACGAACTTCAGATCGGTTGTGGCCACATCGGTGATGTGAAGGCGCTCCGCCATCGCGATCACTGTGGCGTCGACGTAACCGAGCGGTGCCGCGACCATGTGCCGGACAAGCTCCGTGGCTCGCTGCCGATCCGCCTGCGTGGGGTTCACGATCTCGTAGTTGCCGACGGTCAGTTGTTCGAGCAGTGTCGCTTCGAGGAAGGCGCCGCGCCGTACGTTGTTCCGGAGAAAGCTGCAGGTCTCCCCGAGAACCGGTTCGGGAATCACCAGGCTTCCCGGCCAGGATCCGAGCATCTGAACACATCGGCGGTGAGGTGATAGGTGTCCCTTTGATCGCTGGTGGCGATCAGTGGGCCTGAATCGCAGAGAAGTTTCTTCACGGACGATGCCGGGCAGCGTCGATTGCTTCAACGATCTCCCGGTCGCGAAGGGCCTCGGCCATCATGTCCCGATAGCGAGACGAAAGGTCGTCCTCGCCGCTGTCGAAGCAGCCGACCCAGGGGAAGCGCCGCCGGATGGCCTCGTAGTCGACTGCCTCCGGGTCGGATGCGTTCGCCGGTCCGTTCATGCCAGCATAAATGGTCACGTAGAGATTTTAGATGCTTACGCAGAGTTGATCAGGGGTTTGTGGAAAGAGATGCGACTACGTATTCGAGTACGCCGCCGAGGACTACGCGAACCTCGCGCGTGACCTGGCCGCGCTGAACGACGCCTATGACGAGCGCGTGCTGCACCGCAAGCTGAGGGAGGCAACCTGTCATGCCCACGCGGACGACGCGGGGAAGCGCTCCAGGGCCTGCTCGCCGGCACCGGGGCAGTACTCGTGGATCAGGTGCTGGATCGCCGGCTAGCTTCCACGCGGTCGAGACGGTCCGTCAGGGACCGAGTATCGATCATGCTGTGACCGTACGGGCTGAGCTGCCGGGCGGATGGGGTGGTACGACGGACAGGCCCCACACCTGCCCGCCGTACCGGCTCATCGGGCGGTCCCCGCCGGGGTGGTACGGCGGGCAGACCCCCACGTCTGCCCGCCGTACCGGCTCACCGGCCGGATCTCCGCCTGCCTGCCCGCCCCGGTCCGCCGGCTCACCGCGCGGCCGCCCGGTTGCGGCGGGCGCGGCGGTCGGCGGCCACGTCGGCGAGGGCCACGGCCAGCGCGACCAGCACGAAGCCGATGGTGACCAGCAGCGCGTGCCGGAACGCCAGGGCGTAGTCGCCGTGCGAGGAGGCGACCCCGGCGAAGAACACCGAGCCGATCCCCGCGATGCCGACGGCGGTGCCGATCCGCTGCCCCGTCTGCAGCACGCCGCCGGCCGTGCCGGCCTCGGCCACCGGCACCTCCGACAGCGTCAGCGTCTGGTTCGGGGAGATCACCAGGCCGCTGCCCAGCCCGGCCACGAGCAGCGGCACCGCGATCGCCCAGGCCACCTGCGGGCCGGGGACCAGCCGTACGGCCAGCTCCGTGGCGGCCAGCCCGACGGAGACCAGCACCAGCCCCAGCACCACCAGCGGGCGGCCGAACCTGGTGACGACCGGGCCGCCCAGCACGGAGGTCGCGGCCGATCCGGCCGCGAACGGCGTGCTCGCCAGCCCCGCCGCCAGGGCCGAGTAGTGCAGGCCGTCCTGCAGGTAGAGGGTGAGGACGAAGAAGATCGCGGTGAAGCCGGCGAAGTAGAGCGCCGCGATCAGGGCGCCGAGGGCGTAGGAGCGCCTGCTGAACAGCGACAGGTTGACGACCGGGTCGCGACGCCGCCCGTACAGGTGTTCCCACCCCGCGAACGCGGCGATCACGACGACTCCGGCAGCCGGCGGCAGCCATTTCCCTCCGCCCTGCCACTCCTGCCCCTCCACGAGCGGCAGCAGCACCAGCACGACTCCGGCGGCCAGCAGCAGCACGCCCACGGGGTCCATGCTCTCCCGCCGCCGTTCCTCCCGCGTCCGGTGCGGGATGTAGCGGTACGCCAGGACCACGGCCAGGATGCCGATCGGCACGTTGACGTAGAAGACCAGGCGCCATCCCTCCTGCCCGCCGCCGAGGTGGATGAGCAGCCCGCCGAGGAGCGGGCCGATCGCGGTGGAGATGCCGATGGTGGCGCCCAGCAGCCCGAACGCCCGGCCCCGCTCCGCACCCCGGAAAAGCTGCTGGATCAGGCCGCTGACCTGCGGGTTGATCACTCCGCCCGCCACTCCCTGGACGAGCCGGGCGACGACCAGCCAGGTCGAGTTCTGGGCGACTCCCGCCGCCGCGCTGGCCAGGGTGAACAGCGCCACGCCGAAGACGAACGCGTTGCGCCTGCCCCGCATGTCGCCGAACCGCCCCGCGGGCACCAGCACCAGCCCGAAGGTGAGCGCGTAGCCCGACACCACCCACTGCAGGTCGCTCTGCGGGGCGTGCAGCCCGGCGCGGATGGACGGCAGTGCCACGTTGACGATGCTGACGTCCAGCAGCGTCATGAAGCCGGCCACCAGGCAGACGGTCAGCGCCTTCCACCGGCGAGGGTCCGCCCCGTCCGACCGCCGCGCGGTCGACGTGCCGCCCGGCCGGGCCCCGGTGCTCATCCTGTGGGGTGCCGACCTGTACGACTCTGTCCGGCATATCGCGGGTCTCCCGGCAACGTGAGCAATCGGCTGGGGATCATCATGACCGCCTCGTCCTCGACCTCGGCGCAACTTCCCGTGATTCAGCAGCGCATACCTACCCTTTTCGGGTAGTCCAATCACAGCGTGCCGGGCGGCTCACGGGAAACGAGTACGGCGGGCGGCCATGCCCGCCCGCCGTACTCCGCTAGGGGGTCGTCATCCGGTCAGAGCTGCTGCCACAGGGCCGGAACGTTCGGCGGCTCCCATCCGGGCAGTGAGGTGTGCCCCTGCAGGCATCGGTAGCTGACGCCGTTGTAGGTCACGGTGTCCCCGGCCGCGTAGAGGGTCCACGTCTGCCAGGTGGTGCCGCCCTGCCCGCCGCCGACGGTCAGGGTGAAGGTGGCCGAGCGGTCGGAGCTCGCGCCGTCCGCGTTGAGGTTGACGGTGTAGGTCCCCGTGGGCGTGCTCGCCGAGGTGGCGATCGTGACCGCGGAGGACTGGCCGGAGTTGATGTTCGCCGGGCTGAAGGACGCGGTCGCGCCGGCGGGCAGGCCGGAGGCGCTCAGCGTGATGGCCTGGGCGTTACCGGAGGTCACCTGGGTGCTGAGCGTCGTGCCGGCCGACTGGCCGGGCTGCACCGAGGCCGAGGACGGGCTCGCCGAGACCGAGTAGTCGTCCGTCGGGGTGGGGGTGTCGCCCACGGCGAGCTTCCACAGGGCGTTGGCGATGGCGTCCGCGTTGCGGTCCAGCGCGGTGCTGTTGATGTTGGAGGTGGTGTCGCAGGCGGAGTGGTAGCAGCGGTCGAAGGCCAGGCCCGAGGTGCCGCCCCACTTGGTGGCCTGAGCCGAGCTCTTCACGCTGGAGGCGCCGGTGAAGACGCCGCCGACCGGCACACCCGCGTTCTTGAACGGGGCGTGGTCGCTGCGGCCGTCACCCTCGGTCTCGATCTCGGTCGGGACGTTGAGCGTGGCGTAGTAGTCCTTGAAGATCTTCTCGATGGCCGGGTTGTCGTCGTAGACGAAGTAGCCCGGGTTCGGCGAGGCGATCATGTCGAAGTTGAGGTAGGTCTCGACCCCGGTGGCTCCGCCGTTCTGCACGTAGTACTGCGAGCCGCGCAGGCCCAGCTCCTCGGCGCCCCACCAGGCGAAGCGGACGTGCTTGTCCAGCGTGGGGTTGCGGTTCGCCAGGGTCAGCGCGACCTCCAGCAGCGCCGCCGAGCCCGAGCCGTTGTCGTTGATGCCGGGCCCGGAGCTGACGCTGTCCAGGTGGCTGCCGAGCATGATCGTCGGGCCGGTGGGACCGGCCGGCCAGTTGGCGATCAGGTTGGAGTGGGTCTGGCCGTTGTAGGTGAAGTTCTGCACCGCGGTGGTGTAGCCGGCCGCGTCCAGCCTGCCCTTGATGTAGTTCAGCGAGGCGGTGTAGCCGGAGGTGGCCGAGGCCCGGTTGCCGCCGTTGCTGGAGGCGATCGACTGCAGCTGGTTCAGGTGCGCCGTCACGTTGGCCACGGGGATGTCCGGCGCTCCCGGCGGGTTGCCGGTACCGACCGTCAGCGAGTAGCTCGCTGTCCTGTCCACGTCGGCGCCGTCGGCGGTAACCGTCACCGAGGAGGTGCCGGACGGGGTGCTCCCCGAGGTGGCCAGCGTCAGCGTCGACGTCTGGCCGGCCGTGATGGTGGCCGGGCTGAAGGACGCGGTCGCGCCCGAGGGCAGGCCGGAGGCCCGCAGCGTGATGGACTGGGCGTTACCGCCGGTCACCGTGGTCCTCACGGTGGTGGTGGCGGACTGCCCGGCCTGCACGCTGCCCGAGGTCGGGCTGAGCGAGAGCGAGAAGTCGTTGCCGGGGTTCGCCGTGCAGGGCGCCTCGCCGCTCTGCGCCGGGACGTTGACGGCGGCCCACGCGGCCTTGGTCGCGTTGACCTCGACGCAGCTGTTGGGGAAGAGCTGCTTGGCCGCGGCCACGGTGGTCGAGCGGGCCTTGGCGTGCGTCCACGGCGTGGTCTTGCTGTTCAGGCCGGACATGAAGATCTGGCCGGCCTTCTGGATGCCGATGCCGGTCAGGCTGGACGGGCCGGAGCAGACCGTGCTGGAGGGCTTGCCGCCGCCCGGGTTGGTGCCCTCGGCCAGCAGGTAGAACCAGTGGTTCTGCGGTCCGGCCGCCGCGTGCACCTCGGTGTTGGGGATCGAGGAGCTGTAGCAGTTGGGGTCGCCCAGCGCGCCAGGGTTGTACATGTTGCGGATCGGGCCCTGGCCGACCAGGTTGACCTCCTCGCCGACCAGGTAGTCCGGCGGGTCGGAGGCGTTGGCCGCGAAGTGCTCGGTCAGCGCGCCGAAGATGTCACCGGTCGACTCGTTCAGGCCGCCGGCCTCGTTGCCGCTGCCCGCGCCGCCGGATCCGGAGAACTGGAAGATCGCGTGGCCGTACTCGTGGCCGACCACGTCCATCGGGGTGGCCTGCTGGGTGTTGGCCTGGTTGCGGCCGAAGTTGGTGTAGGAGCCGTTCCAGTAGGCGTTGACGTCCGTCAGCCCCACGCGGGCGGGGAAGGCGCCGCCGGAGCCGTTGAAGCCACTGCGGCCCAGCCAGTCGCGCAGCATGTTCCACTCGGTCTGGGCGGCGTACAGCGCGTCGACGCAGGCGGTCTCCAGGTTGGTGCCCTGGCCGTTGCCCCAGGCGTCGTCGGTGCCGGTGTAGGCCGAGCCGTTCTGGCCGCCGCAGCGCAGCCCCGGCCGGGTGGTGTCGGTCATCGAGTACGAACCACCGGACCCGGAGGTCTGGATGGTCACCGGGTTGCCGTTGTAGAAGCCGTTGCCGGTTCCGGCGCGGACGTCGTCGTAGGAGTCCACGACCGACCCGTCGAGGGCGTCCACGAAGACGTGCAGGACGCTCGGGGCCTGCTTCGTGGCGCCGGTGACGACCACCTCCCAGGCCAGCCTGGGCCGCTTGCCCGCCGCGTGCACGACCAGCCGGGGCGTGCTCACGCTCTCCACGGTCGGCAGCTCGCCGCGGGCGGTGACGGCAGCGGTGGTGGCGTCGACCTTGCTCTTGACGCCGACCTTGATCTCGGCACGCTGGCCCGAGGCCACGGACCCGACCTCCTGGCCCGTCTTGTCGGTGGTGACGACGACGTCACCGCCGTAGACGGGCAGCCCGCGGTGGGTCCGCGAGTAGGTCAGGTACTGCAGGCCGCGGGTTCCCGCGACGGTGTTCGTCAGCGTGAAGTCGTCCTCCGCCGCCTTGAACAGGACGTCGGACCTGAGGGCGAGGGCGCCGTCGGCGCTGGATATCGCGCGCTTGCGGGATTCGGGGTCCGGCGGGGCGAACGCCGGTGGGTCTGCGGATATGGTGCGGGCGACGATGCCCGCGGGGGCTGTGGCGGCGCCGGCGGCGCTCACCACCGAGGTGGCGGTCATGGCGACGGCGGCCAGTACGGCGACCGCGCCCAGTTTGACCTTGGGATTCACGCGGGGTGACTCCTCTCGGTGTCCCTTGGGGGGTTAGAGGGATGCAAGGAGCCCTGACGGTTTGGGCTGGACCAAAGCTGACACCGTGAATGCGGGGCGAGTACCCCACGAAATTCCATAACTTCGCGATATAGGCGGCTAAACAGGTGGTGAGAGCGGCAGATGGCGCTTCAGCCAGGAGGCGTAGACGGGGGCGCGCCGCACCTCGGCCCAGTAGGTCTTGGTGACCGCCTGGACCAGGTCGGGCCCGTGCCGGGCGACCGGTCCGTGCTCGGTCCACCCGATCATGTGCCGGAACCGGAGCGGGGTCCCGGCGAGCGGCCGGATGACGATCCCCGGGTAGCCCTTGCTGGTCGCCTGGAACATGCCCACGCACCGGGCGGAGGAGATGAGGTCGATGGCGAGGCTGAGGTCGGCGGAGTAGGCGATCTTCGGCGCGAAGCCCTGCCGGCCGCAGGCGGCCCAGAAGTGCTCGCGGTGTCCCGCCTCGGCCAGCGCGTGCAGGGTCCAGTCCTCGGAGGCGAGGTCCCGCAGCTCGATCTCCTCCCGCTGGGCGAGCGGATGGGAGACGGCCAGCCCGACGAAGATCGGCTCGACGGCCACGCCCGCGTAGACCACGCCCGGAGGCGGAAGGAGCTCGTGTCCCGGATAGTCGCCGAGGGTGGCGAGCTCCAGGCGCTCGGACTCCAGCAGTCCGGGCAGCAGGTCCATTGCCTCCTCGGTGCGGACGGTGATGTCGGCACCGGTCAGCAGTTCATTAAGGCATTTAATGACATTTATCGCTAGATGACTGGACATACAGCCCAGCCGAATCTTGAGTTTCTCCGCGGCCTGCTCGGCGTAGCGCATGCCGTCCCGCCGAAGCTCGTCGAACGCCGGCAGCAGCGACCGTGCCCTGATCAGCACCCACGTGCCGAGCTGCGTGGGCCGCGTTCCCTCCCGGCCCCGCTCGAACAGTGGCCCGCCGAACATCCGCTCGATGCGTCGCAGTTGCGTGGCCAGCGCGGGCTGCGACATCTTGAGTGCGGTCGCCGCCTTGGAAATGCTGCCCGATTCGGCGATCGCACAGATGGCTCGTAAATGACGCACTTCTAGGTCCACACCGAAAGGTTAATAGTAAAGAATCTTTCCGGTAAGACCCAAGTTTCGGAAAGGCGGTCCCATGTGCCCCGACCTCACGTGACCTGCCGCCGGCCGCCCCCGGGCCGCGTGGCCGGCCGCGGCCGGCGCATGCCCCGCCCCGGGACCGTCCGGCTCCGGGGCGGCCGTCCCCGCCCGCGGCCCGTCCCTATTCGGAGGCGTGCTGCCAGTAGGGGTCGCGGTAGAGCACGACGGTGGTGCCGCGGAGCAGCTCGTCCGGGGCGGAGACCAGGGTGAGCTCGCCGGCGGCCTCGAGCTGGCGCAGGACGTCGCGGACGCGCGGGCCCACGGGCAGCCGGCCGACCGGCAGGCCGAGGGTGGAGCGGACCGTGTCGGCCACCAGGGAGAGCTGGAACGGCTCGGTGAACGGGGCGATCACCGTGCGGACGAGGTCAACGGTGATCATGGTTTCGGCTTCGACGTAGGCGAGCTCCCAGGTGAGCTGCGCCTTGCGCCGGCCGGTTCCGGCGCAGGCCGTGCACTCCTGGGAGAAGCCCGGCACGATCTCCTCGGTGGCGGAGCCCAGGCACGTGGTGCACTGGTTGGTCTCCGCGGCGTGCAGCTCCGCGGCCGCCCGGTCCGCCAGGTGCGTACCGCACAGGCACAGGTAGAGCCGGAAACCGCCGCGGACCAGGACGAGATCGTCGGCGTCGTCGGGGATCTCTTCCCATACTGCAGTGATCGTGTGCTTTCTCATGGTTTTGCGACCCTATCTACCCTGGCCGTCGCTCCGCAGTTCGACCGGGACCAGTCTCATCGGGGCACTCCACAGCCACTCCTCGGTGACGTAGGTGGCGGTCAGGAGCGTCATCAGCGCCAGGATGCGTTCCATGGAGACGGACGGGTGCGCGCCGCAGTCGCCGAACCGGCACATCCACAGCTCGAACAGGCTGTCGTCGCTGAGCTGCTCGTGGACCGAGGGGCGGGCGATGCTGAAGCCGTCCCGCCAGATGTCGACCGAGGTGCCGGCGAGCGGGAACGCGCCGGCCAGGACCCCGCCGCCGGTGGTGACCCGCCGGGCGACGCCGTCGTGCACCGGCAGGACGCCCTCCGTCTGGATGAGCACGACCCCGCCCCCGGGAGGGCTGGCGACCCGCAGGAGCTCGGCGGGGGAGGCGTGCTCGGCCTCCCACAGGGCCCCGGCCTCCACCGGCGGGCAGAGTCCGGGATCGGCCCCCAGCCGGCGGATGACCTCGTCCTCGGCGACCTCGCCGACGAAGGCGATACAGAACCCCTCGTTGTAGTCCTCGTAGGAGAACATCATCTCGTCGACGGTCTCCTGGAGCTCGCGGAGCCGCGGGCTGACGCGGGGAGCGCCGGGCAGGTGGGCGAACAGGTCGGCGAGCTCGGTGAAGAGCGCCTGAAGGCCGGGGGAGCGTCCGGCGATGCACGGCCGCCAGGGGTCGGCGCCGGCGGCCAGCAGGAGCCGGACGGCGTCGTCCTGGCCGTGGCGTACGGCCTCCCACAGGGGAGTGGCCCCGTAGCTGTCGGCGGGGTCCACCTCGGCTCCCGAGGCCAGGAGCAACTCGATCACCTTGACCGCCCCTTCCTGCGCGGCCTGGTGCAGGGGCGTCGAACGGAGCCAGAAGAGCCGCTGTCCGGGGTCGAACCCGTCGGCCAGCCGTTCCTGGATCTCCGCCAGGTTCGTGTCACTCCAGGCGCCCGCGCCACCGACCCACTCGTTGTCGCTCACTGTCGTTCCCATCTCGTAGTGCTGAGTGGATCAAATCAGTCGAAGGTGACATTTTCGATCAAAGCCAACCGTGAAAGCCGGTCGGAGACGCGGGTCGTCTCCGGCAGCCGGTAGTGAGGGGTCAGGGCCAGGACGTTGCGGCAGGCGGTGTCGAGGTCGACGCGGTGGCCGACGGAGACGAAGACCGGCTTGACCCCGTGCCGGGTGCGGAGCACGCGGCCGACGACGTCGCCGTCCAGGGTCAGGTCGGTCCACGAGCCCCGCTCGGGGGCTGGATCGGGATAGGAGCCCACGAAGGCGGTCTTGCCGACCCCGATCGTGGGCAGGCCGGTCAGCACGCCCAGATGGCAGGCCAGCCCGAAGCGGCGTGGATGGGCCAGGCCGTATCCGTCGCAGACGACCAGGTCCGGGGTGACCGTCAGGCGTTCGAGGGCCTCGAGGAGGGCGGGGACCTCCCGGAAGGCGAGCAGGCCGGGGACATAGTCGAAGGCCACCCGGCCGCCGACGGTCACCTGCTCGACGACCTCCAGCGTGCTCGCGTCCAGTACGGCCACCGCCGCCGCGAGCCGTTCCCCGTCGTAGGCCACGTCCACGCCCGCGACCGTGGCGGGCGTTCCGGGGCCCGGTCCGGTCAGGTCGAGCAGGGGCCGGAGCTCGTCCTGGATCGCCTCGGCCTCCAGGATGGTGCGGGGAGTTTGTGCCTTCATGTATACATGATCGCTATTTTTAGAGCATGAAGACACACAGTGGGAGTTTGCGGCGTTTGCTGAGGTGGCCGGTGAAGTCACTGCGGGGTGAGGAGCTCCAGGAGGCGCTGTTCGACGACCGGGGGATGGCGGGCGACCGGGCCTACTCCCTCGTCGACGATCGGGACGGCCCCGCCGGCAAGGTGCTGACCGTGCGCCGGCGTTCCGAGATGCTTCACTGGCGTGCCGCCTACGGGAGCGGCGACGCGCCGGAGCTGACCGCTCCGGACGGGACGGTCTGGCAGTGGCACGACCCCGGCCTGGCCGGGGCGCTGGCGCGGTCGCTCGGGACGCCGCTGCACCTGCGCGCGGCCGACGGGCAGCAGGACCGCGGGCCGACCGTGCTGGTCACCTTCGAGGCCTCCCTGGTGGCGCTGGAGGAGGAGCTCGGCGCGCCGGTCGATCTGCGCAGGTTCCGCCCCAACCTGCACCTCGGGCTCGACGCGCCCGCGTTCGCCGAGGAGGGCTGGGGCCCCGGCACCACGCTCACCGTGGGCGAGGTGGAGCTCGCGGTCACCGGCGACCACACCGGACCGTGCATCCGCTGTGCCGTGCCCAGCTGGGATCCGGACGGGCGGGAGCGCTGGCCCGGGCTGCAGAAGTGGCTGATCAGGGAGCACGAGAACAAGTTCGGCGTGATCATGCGGGTGACCCGGCCCGGGACCGCCCGGCGCGGGGACCGGGCGGTCGCGGATCCGCGTCCCGCGGCCGGGGAAATTAGGGTGCGGTAAGCAGATCCGCGGAGAAGGGAGCCGGACATGTCGGTGCTCGTGGCATTCAGTGTGACGCCGATCGGAGCGGGAGAGGACGTCGGCGAGCTCGTCGCCGAGGCGGTGCGGGTGGTCCGCGCGTCGGGACTGCCGAACCGGACCGACGCCATGTTCACCACCGTGGAGGGCGAGAGCTGGGACGAGGTCATGGGTGTGGTGAAGGGCGCGGTCGCGGCGGTCGAGGCGCGCTGCGGGCGGGTCAGTCTCGTGCTGAAGGCCGACGTCCGCGCCGGGCAGAGCGGGCGGCTGGACGCCAAGGTGGCCACCGTCGAGCGCCATCTCGCCCCCTAAACTCCTGGACGCCGTCCCGCGGCGGGCTCCCCGCCCCCGCGTCCCGGAGGCGTCCGCAGAGCCCTGCCGCCCCGCCCTCCGGCGGGCGCGCGGCGCGGCCCTCCGGCCGGGGACGCCGGCGGGGCCGGGGACAGTCGCAAGATCAAAGCTATTTCTGGAGCGTGGATTGATGGCGGGAAACGGATCGATCGGGCGTGTCCTCGTGGGCGGGCTGGCTCTGGCCGCCGCCGGATGGGCGCTGAAGGACATCCCGGCGGAACTGGGCGGCCGGGCCACAGGAGAGCGGCTGGCCCGGATGCTGCGCTCCCCGCGCTTCCACGACGGCGTCTTCCACAATCCCGTGCCCGGCTCCTACACGCCGCCGGTGAGCAGCGTCCCGGCGATGCTCCGGGAGCTGATCTTCGATCGTGACGGGCGGAAGCCGGGCGGGCCGATCCCGCTGGTGACCTCCCCGGCCACCCCGCCGTCCGCGGGCGGGCTGAGCGTCGTCTGGTACGGCCACGCCACCACGCTGGTGGAGATCGAGGGACGCCGCGTGCTGTTCGATCCCGTGTGGAGCGAGCGCGCGTCGCCCTCGCGGCTCGTCGGCCCGCGGCGGCTGCACCCGCTGCCGGCTCCGCTGGCCGACCTCCCGGTCCTCGACGCGATCGTGATCTCCCATGACCACTACGACCACCTCGACAGGGCCACGGTCCGCGCGCTGACCGCCCTCCAGAGCGCCCCCTTCCTGGTCCCGCTGGGCATCGGCGCCCATCTGGAGCGCTGGGGCGTGCCCGCCTCGCGGATCGTCGAGCTCGACTGGGAGGAGGAGGCGACCGTCGCCGGACTGCGGTTCGTCGCCACCGCCGCCCGGCACTTCTCCGGGCGCGCCCTCACCCGCAACACCACCCTCTGGGGCTCATGGGTTGTCGCGGGGCGGACCAGGCGGGTCTTCTACGCGGGAGACTCCGGCTACTTCGACGGATACGCCGGCATCGGCGCCGCGCACGGCCCGTTCGACCTCACGCTGATGCCGATCGGCGCCTACAGCCCCGCCTGGCCCGACATCCACATGGATCCCGAGGAGGCGATCGACGCGCACCTCGACCTGGGCGGCAGGCTGCTCCTGCCGGTGCACTGGGCGACCTTCACCCTGGCCGTCCACCCGTGGGCCGAGCCCGTCGACCGGCTCCGGCACGAGGCCAAGGCCCGCGGCGTCCGGCTCGCGGTGCCCCGGCCCGGTGATCGCGTCGATACCGACGACGTCCCCCTGCTGGACGGCTGGTGGGAGCTGCTCGGCATCTGACGCGCGGACGGGGCGTCAGGCCCGCGAGGCGCGCGCCGAAAGACGGGTGCGGACGACGAGGTCGTTCAGGACCCCGGCCGAGGTCGCGGCGTCGGGGAGGTGAGAGGCGTCCCTCGCCTCCTCCAGCTCCGCGGTCAGGCGGGCGACGTCGTGCGCCAGCCGTACCGCGCCGGGGGCTCCGGGGGGCGTCGGGCCGTGCTCGGCGGAGCGCTTGGCGGCCATCAGGTCGGCCAGGTACGGCGGGGCCCCGGCGACGAGACCGGTGAGCAGGGTGAGGTCGGCGACCAGGAGGCCGGTGCGCATCAGGTGGATGCCGGTCAGCAGCACCCGGAAGGTGTAGAGCAGCGGCTTGAGCTCGCCGGAGCGTTCGAACAGGCGCCACTGGGTACGGGCGAAGCCCAGGTAGTGGTGGGCGTGGTGGCGGGTGAGGCAGCCGGGGGCGGCGGCGACCATCTCCCGGTGGACGGGGGAGGTGGCCACCACCAGCGGGGAGAGCAGTTGCTCCAGCACGTAGCCGTTGCGGCGCAGCAGCAGGTGGCAGAACTTGGCCAGGTCGTGGGTGACCAAATCCACCTCGACGCCGTGCCGTGTCCAGGAGCGGGTCACGGTCTCCTCGCCGGTGCGCAGGCCGACCACCTGCTCCAGGGGCAGGACATGCACGCCGCGCAGGTCGACGTCGGAGTCCGCGGAGGGGAAGCCGTACAGGTGTGCGCCGCTGACCGTCACGAAGGCCGGCGGGGCGGCCTGCTCGGCGGGGATCTCGGCCAGCCAGGCGGGCAGGGTGACGGTCACAGCGCGGCCTTTCTCGTGGTCGTCAGGTAGTCCTCGACGCGCCGCCGGTCCGGCTCGCCGGGAAGCGCGCTCGTGTCAGGGAAGGCCGCCGTCAGCTCCGCGCGCCACCGCTGGACCTCGGCCCAGGAGACCTCGCCCCGCCGTACGGCGAGCAGCCGGTCACGGTGGTCGTCCATGCGGACCAGCGGTTCGCCGTGGCGGGCCAGGTGCAGGCCGCTGATCAGCAGCCGGATCATGTGCATCGCCTGCTTCCACCGGGGGCGCTCGGGGTCCAGGCGGCGGAACTGGGCGTCGGCGTATCCGGTGAAGGTGCGGTGGGCCCGCCCGGACAGGAAGGCGCGCCGGATCGCGAGCAGGTCCTCGCCCGCGGGGGTGACCTGCTCGACGATCGGCGACCACAGGCACTCCAGGACCGTCGGGTTGGCCTCCAGGGCGAGGCCGCAGAAGCGCTCGACCTCCCAGGAGAACTGCTCGGGCAGCGGCCCCTCGACGTGCGTGGGCGGCTTGGCCAGCCGCCAGAACAGCGGGGTCGGCGCCACGAAGACCCCGCGCCGGTCCACGTCGGAGTCCTCGGTCTCCAGCCCGTAGGCGCGGGAGCCGACCACGACCGACAGCACCAGGTGGTCGGGGACGTACCGTACTTCCATCCGCCAAGCCTGCCAGCCCGGCAGCGGTCCCCGACACGGGTTTTCCGGCGCCGTGCCCCCGGCCGGGCCGCGGCGGCTCTCGTGATCTTTCGAGGGCCGAGGGGGTTCACGCCGTCTCGCGGCTGTCGAACCGGGTGAGATCCGCCTTACCGCGCCAATATGATGTTTCCCGGTTTACCGATCTACGGGCCGGACATGACCGTGTCTTTGTGCGGGCGGCCGGTGTGATCCATCTGGGGGGACAGTGCCGGCCTTCGTCGTGCGTGTTGTGAGGTCGTCGAACCGATGAGTTCCCCGGCCGACAGAGCGAAGATCACCCTCTACGACTACGAGCGGTTCAGCCAGCTCGCCGGGCCCGTGACCGAACCGGAGCCCGGACGGCCGTACCGCGTCCAGTACCGCTCCATGCTCGCCGGCGAGCCGCACCGGGTGCGGGCGGTGCTGCTGATGGTCGCCGCGCTCGTCGTGGAGTTCACCATGATGGCCTGGCTGCTCCTGCCCAGCCACTGGACCGTGCGCGTCGACCCCTACGACATGCTCCCGTGGTACATCCCGGCCGCCGACAAGGTCATGCTCGTGGCGATCGCCCTGATCGAGATATTCCGCCTGGTCAGCGTGGTCTCCAACGTGCACGCCATGCTGGCGGCCAGGGACCCCCTCCCGGTCCCGCCCGAGCCGGGCAGCAGGGTGGCGTTCATCACCACCTGCGTGCCCGGCAAGGAGCCGCTGGAGATGGTCAGGGAGACCCTGTCCGCCGCCCTGCAGATCCGCCATGACGGCGTGCTCGACGTGTGGCTGCTGGACGAGGGCGACGACCCCGAGATCCGCGAGCTCTGCGACTGGCTGGGCGCCCGCCACTTCAGCCGCAAGGGCGTGCCCGAGTGGAACCAGGCGAAGGGCTCCTTCCGGGCGAAGACCAAGCACGGCAACTACAACAGCTGGCTGGACGCCCATGGCGACGACTACGACTTCTTCGTCTCGGTCGACACCGACCACGTGCCGCTGCCGGAGTTCTGCGAGCGCATGCTCGGATACTTCCGAGACCCGCGCGTGGCCTTCGTGGTCGGCCCCCAGGTCTACGGCAACTACACCGCCGGGGTCACCAAGGCCGCCGAGAGCCAGCAGTTCCTCTTCCACTCCCTGATCCAGCGCGCCGGCAACCTGTACGGGGCGCCGATGTTCGTCGGCACCAACAACGCGGTACGGATCCGGGCGCTCAAGCAGATCGGCGGCCTGTACGACTCGATCACCGAGGACATGGCCACCGGCATCGAGTTCCACCGCTCCCGCGACCCGGAGACCGGTGAGCGCTGGATGTCGGTCTACACCCCGGACGTGCTCGCCGTGGGTGAGGGGCCGTCGTCGTGGACCGACTTCTTCACCCAGCAGCTCCGCTGGAGCAGGGGCACCTACGAGACGCTGCTCACCCAGTTCTGGCGGGCGGCGTTCCGGCTGTCGCCCGGACGGCTGTTCAACTACGGCCTGATGGTGACGTTCTATCCGATGTCCGCGCTCAACTGGCTGCTGGCCGGGCTGAGCGCCACCCTCTTCATGGCGGTGGGCGGCTCGGGCGTGACCGTGCCCATGGACGTGTGGCTGATGCTGTACGGCGACGCCGCGCTGCTGCAGATCATGCTCTACACCTGGAACCGCCGGCACAACGTCAGCCCGCACGAGCCGGAGGGCTCCTCCGGGGTCGCGGGGATGGTCATGTCGGCGCTGTCGGCGCCCATCTACGTGGCCTCGCTGATCGGGGCCGCGCTGCGGCGGCCGAGCAAGTTCGTGGTCACCCCCAAGGGCGATTCGGCCAGTCCCGACCAGATCGCCACCTTCCGCATCCACCTGTGGTGGGCCGTGATCTTCGGCGGGGGGCTGCTGCTCACCGTCTTCTGGACCGGGCACGTGCACCTGGTCATGACCCTGTGGGTGTTTCTCGCCCTCGTGATCTGCCTGGGGCCCCTGGCGACCTGGGCGTGGAGCAGCCGAGGTAACCGTTGAGCCGTCTGCGTAAGAACCTGATCGCCGCCGCCGTGATCGCCGTGATCGTCGGGGTCAACCTGCCGGCCGTCGCCGGTTTCGCCTCCCGCCAGTGGCACGACTACCGGATCAACCGGGACGACTACAAGGCGCGCTACGGCCACTGGAGCTTCCTGGACGTCCCCGACGAGTTCAAGGTCAACGCCATCCACGCGGCGCTGCTGCGCACCGGCAAGGTGCTCATCGTCGCCGGCTCCGGCAACAACGCCGCCAACTTCGACAAGGGCACCTTCAAGACCGTGCTCTGGGACCCGACCAAGCCGGGGCAGGCGGGCGAGTTCAAGATGATCGACACGCCCGTCGACTTCTTCTGCGCCGGACACGTGCTGCTGCCGAACGGCAACCTCCTCATCGCCGGTGGCACGCTCCGCTTCGAGGTGCTCAAGAGCAAGGTGAAGAGGGCCGGAGGGGCCCTGGTGGTGAAGAACGAGAGCCCGCACATCAGGAGGCAGCTCCACCCCGGCACCCTGATCGCGGCCCCCAGCGGGAGGCTCTACCGCACCACCGCGCACATCACGGTGCCCCCCGCCGAGAAGATCGAGAGCGGCGTGCCGGGCAAGGCCCGGATCAAGCCCAGCGAGACCAAGGTCTTCGCCGAGTCCGTGGTCGAGGGCGTCCCCGGCGTCTTCACCTCGCCCGGCGGCTACGTCAAGTACGAGATCCAGGGGCTGACCGGCAGGGAGAAGCGGAACCTGTACGCCATGGGCGCCGACATGACGCTTGAGAAGCAGGACTTCCAGGGCATCAAGGACGCCTACGAGTTCGATCCGATCGCCGAGCGCTACATCAAGGTCCAGGACATGGCCGAGGGGCGCTGGTACCCGACGATGACCGCCCTGCCCGACGGCAAGGTGATGACGGTCTCCGGCCTGGACACCGTGGGACAGATCACCAGGGACAACGAGTTCTACGACCCGCAGACCAGAAGCTGGATCCCGGGGCCCAAGCGGTTCTTCCCCAGCTACCCGGCGCTGTTCCTGCTGGACGACGACACCCTGTTCTTCTCCGGCATGAGCGCCGGATACGGCCCGGGGCAGCTCGCGCTCCGTCCCCCCGGCATCTGGGACTACCGCCGCGACACCGACCGCCTGATCAAGTCCGCCGGCGGCGTCGGCGGCGTGGCGCCCGACGAGATGGAGGCCTTCACCCCGGTCCCCGGGCTGCCCGAGCCGGAGCTCAACGAGACCGGCGCCTCGGTGCTGCTGCCCCCAGCGCAGGACCAGCGGATCATGGTGATGGGCGGCGGGCCGGTCGGGGAGCGCCAGCCGGGCCTGCCCAACGCCACCGCCCGGACCGCCATCATCGACCTCAAGCAGCCCGAGCCCCGCTACGTCCGCGGCCCGAACCTCTCCGACCCGGTGCGCTACCCGTCGGCGGTGCTGCTCCCCGACGACACCGTGTTCTCCTTCAACGGCTCCAGCGACTACCGCGGAAGGGGCGAAAGCGACATCCTGCGGGCCGAGGTCTACCGCCCCAAGAGCAACAGCTTCCACGAGGCCGCAGCGCCCGCGGTGGGCCGCAACTACCACGCCGAGGGCCTGCTGCTGCCCGACGGCCGGGTGCTCAGCATGGGCTCCGACCCGCTCTTCGCCGACGAGGCGGGCACGGTGCCCGGCTCGTTCGACCAGCGGATCGAGATCTACACCCCGCCCTACCTGCACAACGGCGAGAAGCGGCCGATGATCACCGATGGGCGGCGGATGCTCCGGATGGGCTCCCGGGCGGGGTTCAAGACCCCCGACGCCGAGCGCATCCAGGAGGTCCGGCTGATGCGGCCGAGCGCGGTCACCCATGTCACGGACGTGGAACAGCGCTCCATCAAGCTCGACTTCACCCGGGTGCCCACCGGCATCGTCGTCACGGTCCCGACCAACCCCGCCCTGGCTCCGCCCGGCTGGTACATGCTGTTCGGAGTCACCGCGAAGGGGACCCCGTCCCCGGCCCGCTGGGTCCACCTCGGAGGAGATCGATGAACAGGTACGGCCGCGCGGCCGCCGCGCTGGCCTTCGCCCTCGTGGCGACGGCCTGCGGCGAAGGTCCCCCCTCGACCACGGACGGCTCCGGCGCGACGCGCTTCTACGTCGACCCCGAAGGCACCGCCGTCGGCGAGCTCCGCAGGCTGGAGGGGGAGGGGAAGACCGAGGACGCGGCGCTGATCCGCAGGATCGCCGAACAGCCGAACGCGATCTGGATCGGTGACCAGGACCCGCACGCCAGGGTCTCCGACATCACCGCCAAGGCGCAGGAGGCCGGCCAGGTGCCGGTCCTGGTGGCCTACCACATCCCCGACCGCGACTGCGGCCAGTTCTCGGCGGGCGGCGCCGCGAGCGCCGACGAGTACCGCTCGTGGATCGGCCGCTTCGCCGAGGCCGTCGGCGACCGCCCCGCCTGGGTCGTCGTCGAACCCGACGCGCTGGCCCACATCCTCGACAGCTGCACCCAGGGCGGCAGGGCGGCCGAACGCCTCGGCCTGCTCCGGGAGGCGGTGCGGACGCTGAAGAAGCAGCCCAACACCAAGGTCTACCTGGACGCCGGGAACGCCGGCTGGATCCAGAACGCCGACGAATGGGCCGAGCCGATGCGGCAGGCCGGGGCGACCGAGGCGGACGGCTTCGCCTTCAACGTCAGCAACTTCTTCACCACCGAGGAGAGCGTCGCCGCCGCCCGGCGCCTGTCGGACGGGCTCGGCGGGGCGCACTACGTGATCGACACCTCGCGCAACGGCAACGGCCCGCTGCGCGAGGGCGCCGACACCTGGTGCAACCCCAGGGGCCGGGCCCTGGGCGCGGAGCCGACGACCCGGACCGGGCACGACCGGGTGGACGCCTTCCTGTGGATCAAACGGCCCGGGGAGTCCGACGGCGACTGCCACCGGGGAGAGCCCCGGCCGGGTGAGTGGTTCTCCTCCTACGCCCTGGAACTCGCGCGAAACGCGGGATAACCGCTCGATCCTTTACACCATGGATCTTGCAGGTGAAGATTGCTTCGCAGGACATTGACCGGAGTCGTCAGATTTCCATCGACCCTCTCGGAGTCCCCCTCGATGACCAGATGGAAGACAGTCCTCATCGCCCTGGCGGTCGCCGTGCCCTCCGGCGCCCTGCCCGCCGCGGCCGCGCGATCCGCGACCGCCCCGATGGAGAGCAGCGCGGTCGCGCGATCCGCGTCCGCCCCGATCCAGAACAACGAGACCCAGCCCGTCTACTCGCGCGCCGACGCCCTGGCCGAGACCGTGTTCGTCGAGGTCGCCGGGGTCGACAGCGACCGTGACGGCCGTCCGGACCGGGTCGCCGTCGACATCATGCGGCCCAAGGAGACCGCCTCCGGGCTGAAGGTCCCCGTCATCATGGAGGCCAGCCCCTACTACGCGGGCGGCAACGACGTGCCCAACCACGTGGTGGACCTCGACGGGTCCGACCCCGCGGGCATGGAGTACCGGCGCAACAAGTTCAACGACCTGCGCGACGAGATGTTCGGCCTCGACGAGGACATGGCCACCTCCCGCGCGGCCGCGCCGCCCTTCCGCGGCTACTACGACAACTACTTCGTGCCGCGCGGCTACGCGGTCGCGCTGGTGGAGAACCTCGGCTCCGGCCGCGCGACCGGCTGCCCGACGACCGGCCTGGCCAACGAGACCGCCGGCCCCAAGGCCGCCATCGACTGGCTCAACGGCCGGGCCCGGGGCTTCGACGCGTCCGGGAACGAGATCCGGGCCGACTGGTCGACCGGCAACGTCGGCATGACCGGCGTCTCCTACAACGGCACGCTCTCCTACGCCGTCGCCGCGACCGGCGTCAAGGGGCTCAAGACGATCGTGCCGATCGCGGCCATCTCCTCCTGGTACGACTACTACCGGGCCAACGGCGGCGTGATCGCCGCCGGCGGCTACCAGGGCGAGGACGCCGACGTGCTGGCCCGTTACGTCCTCACCAGGGAGAACGCCGAGCAGGCCTGCGGCGCGCTGATGGACGAGATCGAGCGCGACCAGGACCGGGTCACCGGCGACTACTCCGCCTTCTGGGACGGGCGCAACTACCTCAACGACGTGAGCAAGGTCCGCGCCAGCGTCTTCGTGGTCCACGGCCTCAACGACTGGAACGTCAAGACCAAGCAGGCCGTCCAGTGGTGGGACGCGCTCGACCGGCGGGATGTGCCGCGCAAGATCTGGCTCCACCAGGGCGCCCACTTCAACCCCTTCTCCTTCGCCCAGCGCAACACCGAGTGGCTGCGCCAGCTCCACCACTGGTTCGACTTCTACCTGTACGGCCTGCGCAACGGCATCATGGACGAGCCGCAGGCGGACGTGGAGTCGGGGCCGGGCCAGTGGGCCCAGCACGCCTCGTGGCCGCTGCCCGGCACCCGTGACGTACGGCTGCGCCTGGCGGCCGGGACGGGCGGCCAGAACGGCACCCTGAGCCGGGAGCGCTCCGGCGGCCGCGCCGTGGAGTCCTTCACCGACCAGAACGTCCGCACGGCCGAGCAGCTGGCCGAGAACGTCACGGCCACCGACCCCAACCGGCTGGCCTACCTGTCGCCGGCGCTGGCGACGGACGCCCGGCTCTCCGGCACGCCGAGCGTCTCGGTCAAGGCGGCGTTCGGCGGCGGTCGCTCGCCGTACCTGACGGCCCTGCTGGTCGACTACGGCACCGACGCCCGCGCCTACGGCGGTGTCAGCTACGGCCCCACCCCGGTCTGCTACGGCCAGGGCGTGCCGGGGGACACCGGCTGCGCCCGCCTCGCCGAGCACGTCCCGGTGACCGCCCCCTACAAGATCATCACCAGGGGCTGGATCGACGTCCGCAACCGACACTCCGCCTCCCGGACCGAACTGCTCCGCGAGGGCCGCTTCTACGACTTCGACTTCGACCTCCAGCCCACCGACTACGTCGTCAAGGCCGGTCACCGGATCGGTGTCGTGCTCATCTCCACCGACCGCGACTTCACGCTCCGGCTGCCCGCCGGGACCGGCGTCTCGGTCGAGCCCGGTGACAGCTCCGTCGAGCTCCCCCTGGTCGGTGGCCGATCGGCTCTCGGCCGGCTGTACTGACCGCCCTTCCGGTGGGCGGGCCGTCGCCGGGGATCGACGCCCGGCGGCGGCCCGTACGGGTGCCGGCTCTTGACGGGGAGCCGGACCACTGATGGAGTGATCCGCGATATGCGCCGTTCAGGGAGTTCATCGGCGGGCCGGTGGCATCGATGGACACCGTTCGCCCTGGCCGTCGCGGGGTTGACGGCCGTCGCCCTCGCCGCGGACGGGATCCGGCTCGACGGCGCGTTCGACCTCGGCGTCCTCGTCCCGGAGCCCCCCGTGCGCAGTCCCGTCCCGGTCCGGAACCGGAGCGCCGACGTCCTGCCCGTGGGCGAGGACCCGACGGGGCGGTTCGCCTTCTGGGCCGTGGTCGTGATCGGCGCCATGCTCGCCGCGCCCGTGATCGTCATGCTGGTCAGGATGCTCATGCGCTCCGGCGACCGGCCGCCCGCGGTCCGCCCCGCGCAGGAGAGGCCGGCCGCCGCCGCCGAGATGCGGGCCGCGCTCCGGGCGGGCCTGACCGACCTCGACGCCGGGGACGACCCGCGCCGCGCCGTGATCGCCTGCTGGCTCCGGCTGGAACACGCCGCCGCCGGGGCCGGGACCCCGCGCCTGGCCGCCGACACCCCCGGCGACCTGGTCACCCGGCTGCTCGCCGCGCACAGGGTGAGCGGCCCGGCGCTCGGCCGCCTCGCCGCCGCCTACCGCCAGGCGCGCTACGCCCCCCACGAGGTGACCGGATCGCTGCGCGGCACGGCCCGGCGAGCGCTGGCCGAGGTGGACGCGGAGCTGTCGCCTTGACGGCCCTCCTGTGGCACCTCGGGATCCTGACGGCCGCCGCCGCGCTGGCCGTCGTGATCGTCCGCCGGATCCCGGTCATCCCGCCGAAGCCGCCCGTGCCGCCCCGCGCGGCCGCCGCCGCGGAGCCGGCGGACCGGGCGTTCGCCCAGGCCCGGTGGTGGGAGCATCGGCTCGCCTCCACCCGGGACGACCTGCCCAGGTTCCGCTCGCTCGTCCAGCGCCGCCTGGCCGAACTGGCCGTGGAACGGCTCCGTCGGCGGCACGGCGCGATCGGCCCCGGCCGGGCCGCGGAGATCCTCGGCGGCGAGCTGTACGAGCTGATCACCGTCCCCGTGGCGGCGGTCCCGACCCGCGCCGAGCTGGCCCGCCTGATCGCGCGCATCGAGGAGATATAAATGGAACCCGCCGAGGTGGGCAGGCACGCACGCGAGGTGCTCGACCGGGTCAACACCGTCGTGGTCGGCAAGCGTGAGGCGCTGGAGCTGGTGCTGGCCGGAATCCTGGCCGGCGGGCATGTGCTCCTGGAGGACTTCCCCGGCCTGGCCAAGACCCTCACCGCCCGCTGCTTCGGGCAGGTCCTCGGCCTGGACTTCACCCGCCTGCAGTTCACCCCCGACCTGCTGCCGGCCGATGTGACCGGCTCGTTCCTCTACAACCAGCGCGACGGCGACTTCGTCTTCCGCAGGGGCCCGGTCTTCACCAACCTGCTGCTCGCCGACGAGATCAACCGCACTCCGCCCAAGACCCAGGCGGCCCTGCTGGAAGCCATGCAGGAACGCCAGGTCAGCGTCGAAGGCGTCACGCACCCGCTGCGGGCCCCGTTCCACGTGCTCGCCACCGCCAACCCGATCGAGTACGAGGGCACCTACCCGCTGCCCGAGGCCCAGCTCGACCGGTTCCTGCTCCGGGTGTCCTTCGGCTACCCCTCCCCGGAGGAGGAGTGGACGATGCTGGGACGCCGGATGGCCCGCCGTACCGAGGAGAGCACGCTCGAACCCGTCGTGGACGCCGTCACCCTCCAGGAGATGCAGCGGGCCCTGGAGGACGTGGCCGTGGAGGACTCGGTCGGCCGCTACATCGTCGACCTCGTGTCCGCCACCCGGGAGCACCCCCAGCTCCAGGTCGGGGCCTCCCCCCGCGGCTCGCTGGCCCTGCTGCTGACCTCCCGCGCCCGCGCGGTGCTCGACGGCCGCGACTACGTCATCCCCGAGGACGTCAAGCGGGTCGCCCCGGCCGCGCTGTCCCACCGGATCAGCCTCCGTCCGGAGATGTGGCTGCGCCGCGTCGACCCGGTCTCGATCATCGAGGAGGTCTGCGCCCGCACCCCCGTCCCTCCTTCCGGGCAGCTCCCCGCCTACACCGGTGGCGAGTGATGTGGACCTCCACCGCGGCGCTGCGGCGTGCCGTCGTCCTCAGCGCCGGGCTGTGCCTGCTCGCGGTGACGCTGGGCCGGGTGGACCTGCTGGTCATGGCCGCGCCGTTCGTACTGGGCACGGCTCTCGGCCTGCGTTCCCGGCCGGCCGGGTCCCCCCGGGCCGCCCTCCACCTCGCCGGCGCCGCCGTCACCGAGGGCGGCGCCGTCAGCGCCTCGGTCACCGTGGAGGCCGCCCGCTCGACGCTGTGCGTGGTCAGCCCCGCCGTCTCGCCCGGCCTGGACCAGGACGTCGGGCACCACGTCGCGGCGCTGCCCGCCGACGTGGCGCTCACCGGCAGGGCCCGGCGCTGGGGCGTCCATCCGCTGGGGCCGGTGCGGGTCCGGGTGATCGCCTGTGACGGGCTGCTGGAGTTCCCCGAACTGGTGCTGCCCGCCGGGAACGTGCGGGCCCTGCCCGTCGCCGAGCCGTTCGCCTCGCACGTCTCCGTGCCCCGGGCCGACGGGATGTCCGGGATCCACCGGTCCCGCCGGCTCGGGGAGGGCGGGGAGCTCGCCGGGGTACGGCCCTACCGGCCGGGTGACCGGCTGCGCCGCATCGACTGGCGGACCACCCTGCGCACCCGCGAGCCGTACGTCAACGCCACCCAGCCCGAACGCGACGCCGAGATCGTGCTGCTGCTGGACGTCCTGCACGAGGCGGGCGGCGACGACGGCACGGCGAGCGTGCTGGACGTCACGGTCCGTGCCGCCGCCGCGATCGCCGAGCACTACACCCGCCAGGGCGACAGGGTCTCCCTGGCGGAGTTCGGGCCCCGGCTGCGGAGGCTGCGCCCCGGCACGGGCCGGCGGCACCATCTGGCCCAGCTCGCCTGGCTGGCCGAGATCAGGCCCATGCCCGACGGCTGGGACGCGCTCGGAGACCGGCCGCCGATCGCCGGGCCGCCGGCCTCCAACGCCCTGGTCATCATGCTCACCCCGCTCCTGGACCCGCGCAGCGCCACCGCCCTGGCCACCCTGGCCCGCACCCGCCGCCCCCTGGTCGCGGTCGACACCCTGCCCGACGGACTCCGCCGCCGGGCCGAGGCCGAATGGTCGGACCTGGCGGAGCGGCTCTGGCGGCTGGAACGCGAGAACACCATCGGCCGCCTGCGCGAGGCCGGGGTTCCGGTCGAGGCGTGGCGCGGCTCGGGCAGCCTGGACGCGATCCTGCGCGACGCCGCCCGGATCGCCGCGGTGCCGCGGTGACCACGCTGCACTCGCTGAGCTGGCGGATGCTGATGTGGGCCTGCGGAACGACGGCCCTGCTCGTGGCGATGCCGCCGGACTACCGCGCCGGGATCGTCATGCCGCTGCTGGCCGCCCTGATCGGCCTGCTCGCGGCCGCGGAGCCGGAGAACGCCTGGGTGCTCTGCCTGGAGGTCGTGACCGTGGTGGCCTGGCTGCTGACCACCGTCGTGTACGGCCACGCCCCGTCCTGGACCGTGGCCCTGGCCATCGGGGCGCTCCTCTACGTCCACCACGGCATGGCCGCCATCGCCGCCCACATACCGGTGCGAGCGCGCATCCCCGTGCCGCTGGCGGCCGGCTGGCTGGGCCGGACCGGGGGCGCGCTCGCCGCGTCCGCCGCCGTGTGCCTGCCCGTCACCGTGGTGACCGGCGGCGCCTCCGCGATTCCCCCGGCCCTGGCCGTCGTCCTCGGGGCCGGGGGAGCGCTCGGCGTCGTCTACGCCCTGACGCGGGGCGCCGGCGGGGCGGGCGGCGATCAGTAGTGTTCGAGGACGCCGTGGGCGACCACGGTGCCGCTCTCAGCGGCCGGCCGCACCCCCGTGACGCGTTCGGCCAGCTTCAGCGCGGCGGCGAGACCTCCCTCCGACCGCTCGCCCACCAGCCCGAGCTCGATCCGCTCGGAGAGGTGGTCCTCGGCGATGCCGTCCTCGTCGCCGGGGAACAGCGGGTCGAACTCGAGGGTCCGCCGCCCGTCGGCGTAGTGCACGAAGACCGCGACCGCGTTCACGTTGCGGAAGACGCTCGCCGTCACCGTCCCGGCCGACAGCGACACCAGGATCTCCGGCAGGGTCCCGGCGAAGCCGTTGGACTCGCTGAGGATGGTGCCGCCCTCGGCGGCGCGGGCCTCGATGAGGCCATCGTCGTAGTCGTCCGGCTCGTCGTCTCCGATGTCCTCGGCGCCCGTGCGGGCGAGGGCCTCCCGGGGGGTGAGACCGCGCACGAAGGTCGCACAGAAGGCCTCGTCGTCGAGCCAGTCGTAGTCACGCATGGGGGGTCCGGTTCTCTTCGGGGAAGGGTCGAAGAGATCTTGGCAGCCGGGTCCGACAGAAAGCGGGCGACGGCGGGGAGGGCCCTCCGCTCCCGAGCATGTCCCTAGCCGCCAGGTAGCGGGGGTGAGAGGTCACGATTGCGGTTCGTGACCGTTGCGGAGCGGTGAATGTGGCTGGTGGGAGTCAGAGGAGCTGATCGTTGCTGGATGGCGACTGAGGCTGAGGGGACAAGGCGGCGCGACCCGACTGGGCTTCAGCCTGGAACGCCGCGTGCCCGGGCCAGATGCCTTCGAGGGTCCAAGTCGATCATGAAGACCGGCCGTCCAGGATCAACCATGCCTAAGTAGCTAAGTTAGTTAGCGAATTATCTGGTAGTGTAACTTCGTGACTAATGGAGCGATGTCAGCCGGGCAGAACTGGACGGCCGAGGACCCGATCCTGGAGGGCCTGCAGCTGATCGGGTTGCTGACCCGTCTGGTGGAACAGCGCCTGAGCCAGGCCCTAAGCATCAACTCCACCGATCTGTCGGCGATCGAACATCTGATCACCGACGGTCCGCTGACCGCCAAGGACCTGGCTGATCGGCTGCAGGTGTCGACGGCGGCGAGCACGCACATCGTCGACCGCCTGGAGCGGGCCGGTCATGTCACCAGGCAGCCACACGCCACCGACCGCCGCAAGGTTCTCGTCCTGCTCGCCGACACCTCAAAGGCCCGGCTCTTCGAGCTCCTCACCCCCCTGCTTGACGGGGTGGGCGAGCGCGTCGGCAAGCTCAGCGGCGCCGAACGGGAGGTCATCGAACACTTCCTGGCCGGTGTCGTCGAGATCTACACCGCCGCCGCGGAAGGCATGACCTCGCCCTGAACCCCCGCCGCCTCACCGCGGCACACGCCCGCCCGGTCGCGCCCAAGCGCGGACCGGTACTGAAGCATGCCCCTTTCCCCGTTCGGAGTTCTACGCATGTCCACGCATTCCCCCGCCCGCCGCTGGCTCGGTCTGATAGCCATCGCGCTGGGCGTCGCGCTGATCGTGGTGGACACCACGATCGTCAACGTGATCATCCCGCCGATCATCGAGGACCTGAAGGTCAACGCCACCCAGGCGCAGTGGATCCAGGAGTCCTACGCGATCGTCTTCGCCGCGCTGCTGCTGCTGACCGGCCGCTACTCCGACATCCTCGGCGCCAGGCGGGTCTTCCTGTCCGGCGTCGTCGTCTTCGGCACGACCAGCCTGCTGGCCGGGCTCGCGCCGGGAGGCGGCCTGCTCATCCTGGCCCGCTTCATGCAGGGCGCGGGGGCGGCGATGATCCTGCCGACCTCGCTGGCACTGCTGAACGCCACCTTCACCGGCAAGGCACGCGGCCAGGCCTTCGCCGTATGGGGCTCCACCATCGGCGCCGCCGCCGCGTTCGGCCCCGCCCTGGGTGGCTGGCTGTCGGAGCACGCCTCCTGGCGCTGGGCCTTCGGCATCAACATCCCGCTGTCGCTGCTGATCCTGGCCGGCGGCATGGTGTTCCTGGCCCGCTCGCCGCAAAAGCCCGCCCGCATCGACGCCGCCGGTGCGGCCTTGTCGATCCTCGGCCTCGGACTGCTCGCCTTCGCGCTGGTCGAAGGCCGCACCTACGGCTGGCTGGCCACCATCGAGCCGCTCGAGATTCTTGGGTTCACCTGGGGCGGCGGCCCCTCGCCCGTCCTGGTGGCGCTGGTGCTGTCCGCGCTGGCGCTGATCGGCTTCGTCCGCCGGCAGGCCGTCCTCACCAGGGGCGCCGACCCCGGCAAGGCGCTGATGGACGTCCGGCTGTTCTCCATCTCCTCCTTCCGCAACGGCAACATCGCCACCACGATCATCGGTCTCGGCGAGTACGGCATCATCGCGGTCCTGCCGCTGTGGCTGCAGTTCACCCTCGGCTACAGCGCGGTCCAGGCGGGCCTGTCCCTGCTGGCCGTGGCCGTGGGCAGCTTCGTGGCCAGCGGCGCCAGTTTCGGCCTGGCCGCCAAGGTCTCCGCTCTCGGCCTGGTCCGGATCGGGCTGGCGCTGGAGGCGGCGGGCCTGGTCGTGCTCGGGCTGATCGCCGCGACCGACAGCCCGTGGTGGACGATCGCGGGGGCCTTGTGCCTGTACGGCGTGGGCGTCGGGTTCGCCACCGCCCAGGTCACCAACGTCGTCCTGGCCGATGTGCCCGAGACGAGTTCAGGGCAGGGTTCCGGCGTGCAGAGCGCCTTCCGGCAGCTCGGCTCGGCACTCGGCATCGCCGTACTGTTCACGGTGTTCTTCACCGGGCTCGGCGCGAACCTGCAGGACACGCTGACGACGTCGGGCCTGCCCGTCGCGCAGTCCGAGCAGCTGGCGCGCACCGTCGCCGACAGCGCGGGCGCCGCGATCGCGCCGCTGGCCGCCGACCCGAACACCGCGGCCGTGGCCACGGCCGCGCGCGAGGCGATGACCGGCGGGCTGGCCCTCGGCGCCTATGTCGGAGCCGGCTTCCTGCTCCTGGCGCTGCTGGCCACCGCCGCGATCCCCGCCGCCAGGAACACCGGCCGCGACAGGCAACCAGCCCACCACTGACCGCCAGGCCGCTTGCACCCCCACTCCGAGGAGCACCCGATGCCCAGCCGTACCGTTGTCATCTCCGGAGCCAGCATCGCCGGGCCCGCCCTGGCCTTCTGGCTGCACCGCCACGGCATGCACCCGGTCGTCGTCGAACGATTCCCACACCTGCGGCCGGGAGGTCAGACCGTGGACATCCGCGGCGCCGGCCAGAACGTCACCCGGCTGATGGGCATCGAGGAGGAGATCCGCGCGGGCTCGACCGGCGAGGAAGGCATCCGGTTCCTGGACGCCGACGGCCGCACCAAAGCCGCGTTCTCCTCCGCCGCCTTCGGCGGCCGAGGGTTCGTCACCGAACTGGAGATCCTGCGCGGCGAGCTGTCCGCACTGCTGTACGAGCGCACCCGCCGGAACACCGAGTACATCTTTGGCGATGAGGTCAGCGAGGTGCACGAGGAGCCCGGCCACCTGCGTCTGGCCTTCAAGTCCGGCGCCGAGCGCAAGGCCGACCTGCTGGTGGCCGCCGACGGGATCCGCTCGCGAACCCGTGACCTGGTCTTCGGCGACACCACGCGCATCAGGTCGCGGGGACTCTACACCGCCTACTTCACCATTCCCCGCCATCCCTCCGACGGCAACTGGGCACGCTGGTACAACTTCCCCGGCGGCAAGAGCGTCACCCTGCGCCCCGACAACCTGGGCACCACCAGAGCGCTGATGTCCTTCCTGTCACCGCCCCACGGCTACGACCGCATGCCCGAGGAGGAGCAGAAGGAGCTCATGCGCCACACCTTCGCCGGACACGGCGGCCCGGTGCCCAGGACGCTCGGGGAGATGCGCGACTGCGACGACTTCTACCTGGAGGAAGTGGCCCAGGTCCACATGCCCCGATGGTCACGAGGACGGGTGGCGGCCGTCGGCGACGCCGCCTACTGCGCCTCGCCCCTCAGCGGCATGGGCACCAACCTCGCCCTGGTCGGCGCCTACATCCTGGCTGGGGAACTCGGCACGCACGACGACCACCGCGACGCCTTCGCCGCCTACGAGAAGGTGCTGCGCCCCTACGTCGCCCAGGCACAAGATCTGCCGCCCGGCACCCCGCGCCTGGCACTGCCCCGCACCCAGGCGGGCATCAACGTTCTGCACGCCGTCCTGCGCGCCGCCACCACACCTCCGGTCAGCAAGGTCGTGCGCCGCTTCCTCGTCCCCGCGGCCTACGACTTCGAACTGCCCGCCTACCCGACACGCTGACGTGGCTCTCCGCTCCGAACGTGTCCTCAGCCGCTGGACAGGGCCTGCTGCTTCTCCTGGATCTGCGGGGCAGGGTCTTGATCGCGCTGCGGAACCTTCGCCAGGGTGTCGGGATTAGACGGCGCCGGCGCGCTGGAAGCATGCGCTGAGCTCATGTTTAAGGCAACTGAAAGTGTCGGTTCCTAACGTTCTGCGCGGGCAGCTTCAACCGCAAGGAGTGACATGAGGTTAATCGCAGCTATCGCCGCCACGATGGTGCTCACCTCCTCCCCGGCCGCGGCCGAACCCGAGGAGAGCGACCGGGAGATCCCCCTGGCGCACATCGAATACACGACCGGTCTCACCGTGAGCTTCTCCGACAGCCAGCCCTCCAACGAAGTGGGGATGTCCCAGCTCGGGATCATCGGCCGCGCGCCGCTCATCGCCTGGGAGCGGAGCAACAGCTACCTGCAGACCTACCTGGAGATCACCCCGCCCGACGTGCCAGTGCCCCAGCGCCTCGTCGATGACCACGGCACCGACCTCCCCGCCGAGCTGCAGCGGCGGCGGATCACCGGCGAGCCGGTCACCGTACGCGGCCTGACCGCTCCGGCCGGCGCCGTGCTCTCCGCCTCGTGCACCGCCGAACACTGGGGCTGGCACCTCTGGCACGACAACGCCCAGGCCGGCCTGGCTCCCAAGTCGTACACCACCCTCGACTTCGGCGGTTTCAAGGAGCGTCGCGCGGAGAGCTTCATCTTCAACTGCCTGCCGGTGGGCTCGCCGAGTCACCTGTGGGCCCAGCACCGGCTGTACTACTGGAACGGCACCAGTTGGTGGAAGCATGCAGACGAGAAGGTCGGCCCTGGGCTTCAGGCGGAAGAGGTCAAGGGCAAGGTCAAGCGCCACCGCAAGGTCACCTATGACGACGGCTGGGGGTCCAGCCCTAACTGCCTCGGTGGGGCTTGCAAGTACACCCGTGAGGGACGTTTCACCAGCTGACGGGTGACTGGTCGCCTGCGGAAGGCTTAGCCGTACAATGCAGAAACCCCAGCCTGGCTGTGCCCGGCTGGGGTTTCTGCACTGTGCGCTGTCAGCGACCCGAACCCCGGACGCTCAGCCGCGCCCAGCAACAGGCCATCCACAGCGCCGCCGACTACCACCAGCCGCTCACCGAAGCCGAGGCCAGCCTGCTGCTGTCGGTCATCTGGTGCGGCCGCTCCCCGCAATACGCCGCCTTCCGCGAGCAGCACCTCGAGCTCGAACGCGAGCGGGGACCCGTTCGCCGAGCCGCCCTGGTGGCGTCACCCTACGCCTGCGCGAGCGGAACCTGGGCCTGCGCGGTCCCACTCAAAGCTTCAAGATCGAGTCATGCCGATTTTCCGCCAGTGCTAGGGACACGTTCGGGGAGGAGGAGGCCGGGAGCGCGGTGCCGGGGGCGGGGCGCGGGGCCGCGGCGCCAGCCGCTGGCCGGGCCCGCCGGCCGTGACGCAGGGACATCCCTGAGGGGATGACCCTGGCTTGTCCCTGACTTCGGCTCCCGGCCCTGCCGCCGGGCCGTACCGGGGCATAGCGTTGGGGCATGGGACGAATTCTGCTGATCGTGGCGGCCGTGGTGCTCGCCTTCTTCCTGCTCGGCTCGCTCCTGGGCTTCGTCTTCGGACTGCTCAAGTGGGCTCTGATCATCGGCCTGGTCGCCGTGGTGGTCATGTTCGCGGCCAAGTTGTTCCGCTCCTCCCGCGTCCGGGACTGACCGTCAGCCCGCGGGCTCCGGAGCCAGGAGACCGACCAGGTCGGCCGCGTCCAGCAGGTCCACCCGGTCGGTGTCCACGCTCCACGGATACAGCGCGTAGAGCTGGGAGCCCGCGGGCAGCTCCACATCCGCGTGGACGAGCGCGGCGAGATCCGCGCCGTCCACCGGACCCCGCCAGGGCCCGTCGTCCTCGCGCCGGAGCAGCCGGTCCGCGAAGCCGGCGACGTCCTCGCCGGCCCGGCGCGCGTAGCGGCGGACGGAGCCGTCGGGGCGGCGCGTCAGCACCTCCCCGGCCCGGGCGGCGGCGTGCCAGCATGCCACCTCCCACAGCGTGACCCGTTCGGCCAGCCCGTAGGCGTCCTCCATCGCGGATCCGAGGAGGGCGAGCCGCCGGTAGTTGCCGGCCACGTCGTGCCAGGAAGAGGTGCCGTTCTGGCGCAGATCCGTCCAGCGCATCGTGCGTGACCACAGGTCGGCCACCAGGGGGAGGTGGATCCTGGCGGAGCCGGTCAGATCGAACCGCTGCTCGACCGCCCGCGGGTCGAACAGGCCGGCGGGCCGGCTCATGAACCCGGCGAAGCCGCGTACGAGCCTGTCGAAGGGCACGCCGTCGAAGCTGAACACGATCGGCACCGCGTAGCGCCCGCCCAGGCCCCTCAGCTCCGTGACGTCGAGATCCACGAACTCCGAGGCGCCGAGCGGCTCCGGGGCCGAGGTGAGGTCGCCCGAGTGCACGGCGGCGGTCCGGCCCAGGCGCAGGTCCGTGTAGTCGCACAGGCCCACGAAGTTCCAGCGCGCGTCGTAGAGCGCCAGCGACAGGTCGAGGTCCACGCGCTCGTCCCCGGGCTCGGCCCAGTGCAGGAACAGCCGGAGCCGCTCGTCGCGGGGCAGCGGCTGCACGCTGCCGCGCGGCATCCGGACCAGGGCGGTGGAGTCCGAGCGCTCCGCCGTGGGAGCGATCAGGTCGGCCAGCCCCTCGTCCAGCAGCACCCGCCCGAGCGGGGGCAGTGCGGCGGCCCGGCGCAGCATCTCGGCGGTCAGCGCCGCGAGGACCGGCGTGATCTCGCCGGAGGGCAGCTCCGGCCGCTCGTCCGGCTGTGCCCAGGCGCGTGCGGTGTCGCCGCGCGGAAAGAACAGCCGCGTCCCGCCGGGGGGCGTCCGCAGGCCGCCGAGGGCGGCGATCAGCACCCCGGGGGCGACGCGTGGCGCGGCTGCGCCGACCGCCTCGGCGGCGCCCTTCTCGCCGGTGCCCAGGACCTGGCCGAGCCGCCGGACCAGCTCGCCCGGCCGGGCGGCGAGCAGGGGCAGCGCCGGCTCGCCCGCGCGCAGCGCCGCCTCGACCCGGCCGGCGAAGGTGTGCAGGCGTAGCCGCGCGCCCTCCACCCGCAGCACTTCGGGATACCCAGCTGCCCGCTCCAGCATCGCCTCGCCGAGCTCGCCGGTCAGCGGGGTGCCGCGCAGCACCGCGAAGGCCAGCGCCACCGTGGGGTGGCGGCGGTGGAACTCGTGCGGATGCAGCACCTCGGCCATGCGCTTCCACGCCTCGGCGTGCCGGTGCAGGTCCTCCACGACGGAGGGCAGGGCCAGGGCGTCCAGGCGGGCCAGCAGCGCCCGCCGTACCGGACGGGGGAGCGAGGCGCGGCGCGCGGGCCGGGTGCGCAGGCCGGGGTCGCCGCCCATGAGCGCGTACAGCAGGCGCAGCACGTCGGTGGCGGTGTCCACGTGCCGGTCGAGCAGATCCCGTACGGCCGCCGCGTCGAGCACGGGCAGCAGCGCGGCGAGCACGGCGGCGCGCGTCTCGCGGACCGGGATGCGCTCGGGCAGCCGCCCGGCGGCCTCCGGCCCGCCCGCGCGGACCAGCGTGACCACGTCGGCGCGGTCCTGCGGGGAGAGCGGGGTGCGGCGGTCGAGCAGGGTGTCCAGGATCTCCCCGGAGACCGCCAGGGGATCTTCGCAGAGGGAGAGCAGGACGAGGCGGTGGCCGGGGAGCGGGGCGTCCGTGGCGGCCGGGGCGGCGGAGGGGCGCAGGAACGGGTCGGCCGGGTCGATCCGGCGGTGGCAGATCGGGCAGCCCGCGAAGTCGGAGCCGTCCCAGCACGCGTGGCAGACCAGGTGCGCGCAGGGGGAGACCGCGTGCACGGCACCGGCCTTCCCGCACAGCACGCACGGCTGCTCGGGGTGCTGGAGCAGGACGGCGAACATCCGGCGGACGAAGAACTCCGCCGTGTCGGCGGGCACGCTCCCGGGAAACCCGCGGAACATCGGCACGTGTTCCACGTGACCGCCCAGCTCGGCCGGCGCGGCCTGCGCGAGTCTGCGCCCGGCCCGGGTCAGCTCGCCCGCGTCCAGCCGGCCCAGCGCGTCCCTGAGGCCGGGGGACAGCAGGAAGCCGTACTCCAGGAGCTGGGCCTCCAGCGCCTGGACGCCCTGCCGGAGCGTGGGGGAGGCGATCACGCGGGACTCCCCCCGCGGGGAGGACGGCTCCCGGGGCAGGACGGGTGTGTCCCCGGCGGCCAGCAGGCGGAGCGCCACGAGCCGGCGCCGGCGCAGCAGGATCTCGGCCAGCGGGTCCATCACGGTCTCCTGCCCGTCTCGGGAACGCGAAGAGGGGCGGAGAGCGGACGCGCTAGTTGTCTTTTGAAATAAGAGTGTCAGAAGGAAGCACGTCCAGGAGCCGCCCCTCGGGGGAAACCGTAGCGGTGTGGCATGGTTTTTGTCGCTTCCAACGCCATGAGCCCGTGATGTCCGGCGGGGTGACCGCCGGCGGTGCCGCCTCGTCAGACTCGCGACCGTCCCGTTTCGCATCCGTAGATCAAGGTAAGGTATGCCTATCCTAAAGCTGCGGTCATGGCGAACGGGAGGACAAGGTGTTCCAGGAGAGTCGGAAGCTCGCGGCGCTCGCCCTGCCCCTGGCCCTCACCCAGCTGGCCCAGGTCGCGCTGACGACCACCGACACGGTGATGATGGGTCTGCTCGGCACCGAGGCGCTCGCCGCGGGCGGCCTGGCGATCGTGCTGTTCAACCAGCTCAGGACCATGGGGGTCGGCCTGGTGACGGGCCTGGGCAACCAGGTGGCGGCGGCGTCCGCGCGCGGCGGCGAGCGGTCGGAGCTCCGTGACCTGGTGCGGGCGGGCATGGCGCTGGCCACGCTCGCCGGTGTGGCGGGCGCCCTGCTCATGGTGGGCCTGGGGCATCTGCTCGCCTGGCTCGGCCAGGACCCCCGGGTGATCGAGCTCGCCCGGCCGATGCTGCTGGCCCTCGCGCCCGGCCTGGTGCCCTGCCTGTGGTTCCAGGTGATCCGCCAGTTCACCGTCGGGATGCGGCGGCCCAAGGCGCTGGTGTGGATCACTGTGGTGTCCATCGCCGTGAACGCCGGCCTGAACTGGGTGCTCATCCACCCGTTCGGCCTCGCCGGGGTGGGCCTGGCGACCGCGCTGGTCTACCTGCTGTCCTTCCTGGCGCTCTACGCGATCACCCGGCGAGATCCCGTGCTCGCCCCGATGCTCGCGCTGGACGCCTGGCGCGTCCGCCCGGACCGCCTGCGCGGGCTGGCCCGCCTCGGCGTGCCGATCGCGGCGACCTACGGTTCGGAGGCCGGCTTCTTCTCGGTGGTCGCGCTGCTCATGGGCAGCTTCGGCGCCGCCGCGCTCGCCGCGCACACTGCGGTGAACCAGCTCGTCTACATCGTCTTCCAGGTGAGCGTCGGCCTGTCCCACGCCGCCTCGATCAGCGTCAGCGGCGAGGTCGCGGTCGCCGGGTACGGCTCCGCCGCGCGGGTCGGCCGGACCGCGCTCGTCCACGGCGCCCTGGTCGCGACCGTGGTCGCCGTCGTCTACCTCCTCCTGCCCGACGCGGTGCTGAGTCCCTTCCTCGACGCCGATCCCGCCGCGCTCGCGGTGGCCGCGGACCTGCTCGTGGTGGCCGCCGTGCTGCAGTACTTCGACAGCGCCCAGAACATCGGTGTCGGCCTGCTCCGCGGTCTCGACGACACCAGGTCCGGCTTCCGGATGACCTTGATCGGCTACTGGGCCGTCGGCCTGCCGGCCGCCTGGCTGCTCGGCCACGTCGCCGGAGCGGGGCCGGTCGGCGCCTGGGTGGGCCTGCTCGCCGGGCTGGCCGTCACCGCGTTCCTGCTGCTGGTCCGTTTCCGCCGGACCCTCGGCGAGCGCGGCGGCGAGGCCGTGCGCGGCGCGGCGCGCTGAGCGGCCGCCCGCGCCGGTCCGTGAAGGCGTGGCGCGCTGACCGGCCGCCCCGCCGGTCCGTGAAGGCGTGGCGCGCTGACCGGCCGCCCCGCCGGTCCGCGAAGGCGCGGCCCGCTGACCGGCCGCCCGCGCCGGTCCACTACGGTGCGGTCCGTGTCGAATCAGCGGACCGGTCCCGGGGGAGAGTCACCCGACAGCCGCCTTGCCTCCGTCCTGCGCTTCTCCACCGAGCTCGTCGCCTGGGTGGCCACGCCCTGGGCGCTGTGGTCCCTCTCCGTCCCCCTGGCCCTGCTGTCGGTCGTGGTGCTCATCGGCCTGCCGACCGTGTTCACCACCCCCGGCGACAAGGCCCACGGGATGATCCCCGTGCCCGGTGCGGTGACCGTCGTCCTGGTCCTCATGCAGCTGGCCGCGGCCGTGGTCTCCGCCTGGACGGCCTGGTCCGCCCCGGTCGCGATCGTGGTGAGCCTGCTCGCCGTGGCCTGTGTGGTCACCGAGATCCCGCGCTGGCGCTGGCTGGCCGTGCGGTGAGGCCCGCTCGGCGGGGCCCGGCCGAGCGGTGATATCCGCGCCGCGTCGGTCCCCCGCCGCGCCCTGCACGGCCGACCAGTTCCGAGGCGCGCCCGAACGGGCACTACCAGCGGCGGCGTTCCACCCCGAGCCCGAGTGCCCGGGCCACCTCGCCGACGTTGTGGAACTCCCCGTCGGGCAGGTCGCGCAGGCTCTCGACGATGGCGTCGGGGGCCATCTTCGCCTCGGCGTGTGCCATGAGCTCGTCGCGGTCCGACGGCCAGTGGGCGTCGCTCAGCCACTTCGCGATGGCGCTGCGGCGCTCGACCTCCACGGCGGTGATGCCCTCGGGGGTGCCGGGCTCGTGTCCCGGCGGATACCTCTTGGGGGTCGCCTCCTCATCGGGGTCCACGATCCCCTCGGGGTCCGCCCATTCCTCGGCGTGGGTGGGGCCGCTGCCGCGGATGACGCCTTGGGTCTCATGCTTCTGCTCATCATCGACGCGCGGGCCGTGCTTGGCGCTGCCGCGTTCAGCATTCATGTCCTGACCTCCCGAAACAGGGTCGTGAGGTGTCCCGTACCCACTACCGGAGTGCTCGCATCTCCCACTTATCTCCTGAATATCCCCTTTCATTAAGTGATTGTGTAAATCCCTAGAAAAGGGGCAAGTGGCCGGTACCGGATCCGTCTCGTCCGCTCCCCGTGGAGCGGAGCCGATCCCGATGACAGGGGGACAGGACGCCGATCTCCGCGGCCGCCTGCCCGCGTCCCGCGCGTGGCCGGCGCCGTAGGGCGGCCCGCTCCCGCGGGAACCCGCCGTACCACCGGCCCGGTCCCCGTCCGAAAGCTCTCAAGCCCGACTGCCCCGTCGTCCGAGGGCGACGGTTGCCGAGGAGGTAGCGATGGCGATCGCGACGATCAACCCCGCCACGGGGGAGACGCTGAAGACCTTCGAACCGCTGAGCGAACACGAGGTGGACGAGCGGCTCGTGCTCGCCGCCGCGGAGTTCGAGACCTACCGCGCCACCGACTTCAAGCAGCGGGCGGCCTGGATGCAGAGCGCCGCCGGCCTGCTGGAGTCCGAGCAGGAGCAGGTGGCCCGGCTGATGACCACCGAGATGGGCAAGACGCTGGTCTCGGCCCGTGCGGAGGTGGCCAAGTGCGTGAAGGGGATGCGCTACTACGCCGAGCACGCCGAGGAGTTCCTGGCCGACGAGCCGGCGGACGCCCCCGCGGTGGGAGCGCGCCGGGCGTACGCGCGCTACCAGCCGCTCGGGCCGGTGCTCGCGGTGATGCCGTGGAACTTCCCCCTCTGGCAGGCGGTCCGGTTCGCCGCCCCGGCGCTGATGGCCGGCAACGTGGGGCTGCTCAAGCACGCCTCGAACGTGCCGCAGACCGCGCTCTACCTGGGTGAGCTGTTCGCCCGGGCGGGCTTCCCGCACGGCTGCTTCCAGACCCTGCTGATCGGCTCCGGGCAGGTCGAGGCGGTCCTGCGGGACCAGCGGGTGGTGGCGGCCACGCTGACCGGGTCCGAGCCGGCCGGCCGGTCGGTCGCGTCGATCGCGGGCGGCGAGGTCAAGAAGACCGTCCTGGAGCTGGGCGGTTCGGACCCCTACATCGTGATGCCGTCCGCCGATCTCGACGGCGCCGTGGCCACCGCAGTCACCGCGCGGGTGCAGAACAACGGCCAGTCCTGCATCGCGGCCAAGCGGTTCATCGTGCACGCCGAGGTGTACGACGACTTCGCCGACCGGTTCGTGGCGCGGATGGAGGCGCTGCGGGTGGGGGACCCGGAGGAGGAGTCGACCGACGTGGGGCCGCTCGCCACCCGGCAGGGGCGCGACGACGTCGAGAAGATCGTGGCCGACGCGGCCGGGCGCGGCGCGCGGGTGCTGTGCGGAGGATGGAGCCCCGACCGGCCCGGCTGGTTCTACCAGCCGACCGTGGTCGCCGACATCACCCCGGAGATGCGGCTGTTCAGCGAGGAGGTGTTCGGCCCGGTCGCCTCGCTGTACCGGGTCGGCGACATCGACGAGGCGCTCGCATTGGCCAACATCACCTCCTTCGGGCTCGGCTCCAACGCCTGGACCACCGACGTGGTCGAGCAGGAGCGCTTCATCAGCGACCTGGAGGCAGGCATGGTCTTCATCAACGGCATGGTCGTCTCCTACCCCGAGCTGCCGTTCGGCGGCGTCAAGAACTCCGGGTACGGCCGGGAGCTGTCCGCGCACGGCATCCGCGAGTTCTGCAACCTCAAGACCGTCTGGATCGGCTGAGCCGGCGGCGGGGGCGGCCGCTCCGGCAGCCCGTGCCGGGTGCTTCAGGGGCACGTCCAGACTGCCCTCGCGGGCCTGGGAAACCATACGGACCGGCCCGCCAGGGGGCGCGCCCCAGGGGGTCGAGCGGGCCGGTCCGAGATCATGGGGTGGCGGAGCGGCGCAGGGCGACCGTGTCCTGGAGGACCTTGACGGGGTCCTGGCCGTCGATCAGCAGGCGGCGCATCAGCGTCGCCACCTCGCGCATGGCCTCCGGTCCGAGGCCGCGGCGGGTCACCTCCTGGGTGCCGATCCGCAGGCCCCGCATGGGATCGCCGGGAGCCTGGTCGGGCAGGCCGATGCCGCTGAGGTAGACGCCGCCCTCGGCCAGCAGCCGGGCCGCGCCGTCCCCGCCGCCGAACGCGGCGGCGTCCACCGCCACATGGTGGGAGACGGTCCAGCCCAGGTGGGAGGCCGCGACGGTGAAGCCCTCGCCCTCCAGGGCCGCGGCCAGCGTCTTGGCGTTGGCGATGCAGCGGTCGGCGTAGGCGGGACCGGCGGCGGCGTGCTCCGCGGCGGCGACGGCCAGCGGGGCCAGCCGGGAGGCGTCGTAGTTCGCGGTCAGGCCGGGATAGGCGGCGGTGGAGACCCGGTGAGCGAGATCCTCGTCGCGGCTCACGATGGCCGCGCCGGGCGGGCCGCCGAAGGACTTGTAGGTCGACATGGTCACCAGGTGCGCCCCCTCGTCCAGCGGCCGCTGGAACCGGCCGCCCGCGATCAGACCGGCCATGTGCGAGGCGTCGTAGACCAGGACCGCGCCCACCTCGTCGCACGCCGCCCGGACCCGCGCGACATCGTGCGGGAACAGCATCAGGCTCGCGCCGACCACCACCAGCGCCGGCCGCTGCTCCCGCAGGAACGCCGGCAGCGCGTCGTAGTCGATGTCGAACCGCCCGGCGTCGTAGGGCAGGTCGACCACCCGCAGGCCCCGGATCCCGGCCGCGCCCTGGGCGTGGTGGCTGGCGTGGCCGCCGGCGGCCTCCGGCAGCACCGCGATCGTGTCGCCCGGCCGGGCGAACGCGGTGTAGCAGGCGAGGTTGGCCATTGTCGCGCTCTGCAGCCTGACCTCGGCGAACTCGCCGCCCATCAGCGCCGCGACCTGGAGCGGGGCGAGCACCTCCAGCACGTCCAGCTCATCCAGCCCCGTCTGGAACTTCTCTCCCGGCCAGCCCATGGAGGGACGGCTGCCCAGGGAGACCTCATGGGCGGCGCGGGCCCGCTCGCTCATCGTGTTGGTGCCCGCGTACAGGACGATCCCGTCCTCGTCGAGACGGCCCCGGTGCTCGGCGAGCACCGCGTCGACCAGGCGGGTGACCTCGTGAAGGTCCAGTCCGCCCAGTTCCGACTCCAGCTCCATCAGGCGTCGCTGTGCCCGGGACGAGGCCCAGGGGGCAACTCGGCTGCGCTCTTCCACGGCGGTTCCTTCCGGAAAGGGGATTGATGCGACGGTACGGCTCGGGCTGGAAAGTCGTCATCGTCCCGCCAGTGGAGATCATTCCTACATCTGTAGGATTCTTGGGTGATTGCGCATGATGTCCAGGACCTTCTTGATTCCCTGGCCATGGCCGTCGGGCGGGGAATGGCCGTGGACGACCCCGAGGGCAGGGTCGTCGCGCACAGCGTCCACTACGGCGAGGTCGATCAGGTCCGGGCCCAGGCGATCCTGTCCAGATCCGTGCCCGCCGAGGTCGAGGCCTGGCAGGAGGCCCACGGGGTGGCCACGACCCGCGAGCCGGTCAGGATCCCGGCCAACCCGGCGCTGGGCATGGCGGCCAGGCTCTGCGTGCCGCTGCTCCACCGGGACAGGCGGGTCGGCTTCCTCTGGGTCATCGAGGGCGACGGCCCGCTGAGCTCCGAGGAGGAGGCCAGGACCGTGCGCGAGGCCGCGGCCATCGCCGCCCTGCTCGACGGCGGCGGCAGCTCCCACACCCTGCGCAGCCTGCTCAACGGGGAGATCGCCGTACGGCGGGCGGCCGGGATCCTCGGCGAGGGGCCGCTGCGGGTTCTGGCCGTGCGCGTCCTGGCCGGTGGCGGTGACGTGGTGCGCGGTGACGTCGCGGGGGGCGCCGCCGGGCGGAGTGACGGCTCACGCGGCGGCATCGTGCGGGGTGACGGCCCACGCGGTGACGTCGCGCCGGGTGACGGCTCACGCGGCGATGCCGTACCCGGGGACCCTGGAGGGCTGGCCGGAGCGGTCGGCGACGAGCTCTCCCGGATGCGCCGTCCCCCCGCCTTCACGGTCGTCGACCGGCACGCCGTGCTGCTGCTCAACGGCGGTGAGGACGCGTCCGCGCTGGGGGAGTCGCTGGCCGCCAGGGCCGGCGGTCTCGCGGGGATCAGCGCGGTCCACCCCGGACTCGGCTCGCTCCGGAAGGCGTACGGCGAGGCGGTCGCCGCGGCCAGGGCCGCCGCGGCCGAGCCGGCGCTCGGGCCGGTCGCCCGCTGGCCGGAGCTGGGCGTCTACCGGCTGCTCGCCGAGCCCACGGCCTACCCGCTCGGCCCGCTGCGCGAGCATCCGGCGCTCGCCGTCACGCTGGAGACCTACCTGGACCACGGGGGAGACGCCCAGGAGACGGCCCGCCTGCTCCACCTCCACCGCACCAGCCTCTACTACCGTCTGGCCAGGATCGAGGAGCTGACCGGGAGGAGCCTGAAGGATGGAACCCAGCGGTTAGAACTCCATCTCGCGCTGAAGCTCGCCCGGTGGAATGCGGTGTAGAGGCGGATAAATCTGGGCACAGCTCTGCGGTGCTGCAGTTGATCAGCGAGGTCATCACCATCACGGTCGTTCTCGGGCTCATCTGGCTGGCGATGCTCGTCGCCTCCGTGGTCGTCCTGCTCGCGCTGGCCGCGTTGGCCCTGACGACCCCGCGGGAGCAGGATGGATCCAGGACCCCCAGGAGGTAGAGGATGCGGCAGCTCAGCGCGGTGGATACGCAGTTTCTGAACTTCGAGACTTCGACGAACGTCGCCAACATCGCCGGACTGGCGATCCTGTCCGGCGGGCTGACCCGAGGTGACCTGCTCTCCCTGCTGGCCAGGCGGCTCCACCTGGCCGCGCCGTTCCGGCGGCGACTCGCCCTCGTGCCGTTCGGCCTGGACCATCCGTACTGGACCGAGGAGGGCAGGATCGATCTCGACTACCACGTGCGGGAGCTCGCGCTGCCCGCGCCGGGAACCGACGAGCAGCTCGGCGAGCAGGTGGCGCGGCTGCACGCCCGGCGCCTGGACCGGCGCCGCCCGCTCTGGGAGATGTATCTGATCCACGGCCTGTCCGGCGGCCGGACGGCCCTCTACATGAAGGTCCACCACGCCGCGGTCGACGGCGTCACCGGCGCCGACGTCCTCGCCGCCCTGCTGGACACCTCCCCCGAGCCCGCCGAGATCGCGATGGCGCCCGACAAGGAGCCGGAGGAACGGATCGACACGCGGGAGATGATGGTCAGAGGCGTCGCCAACGTCGTCCTCAACCCGGCGAACACGGTGAGGTTCCTGGCCAACGCCGTTCCCCACCTGGACGAGATCCCCGTGCTCTCGCAGCTTCCCGGAGCCGGGCTGGTCTCCCGGGTCACCCGGGATCTGGCCCACCGCCTGTCCGGCGAGGCCCCGGTGCCCGCCCTGCCCCGCATGACACCCCCTCGCACGCCCTTCAGCGGCCGGATCACCGGCCATCGCCGCTTCGCCTTCACCGCCCTGCCGCTGGAGGAGGTCAAGCAGGTCAAGAACGCCTTCGGCGTCACGGTGAACGACGTGGTGATGACCGTGTGCGCGGGAGCGCTGCGGCAGTGGCTGCTCAAGCACGACGCGCTGCCGGACCAGCCGCTCGTCGCGGGCGTGCCCTTCTCCCTCCGCACCCCGGGCGACGAGAGCGGGGGCAACCAGGTCACCATCATGATCACCACACTGGCCACACAGGTCGCCGACCCACTGGAGCGGCTGCGGGCCGTACACGACGCGATGGCCCTGATCAAGGACCGTTCGTCCCTGGCCCCGGCCCGCTGGATCCAGGAGGTCAGCGACATGATGCCCTCGGCCCTGACCGGCCTGGCCGCCCGTGCCGCCTTCAACCTGTTCGCCGGGACCGCGGGCCCGATCAACGTGGTGATCTCCAACGTCCCCGGCCCGCAGCTCCCGCTCTACGTGAGCGGGGTCCGGCTGCTCTCCTATCACCCCGTCTCGGTGATCACCGATGTCAGCGGCGGTCTCAACATCACGGTCTTCTCCTACGACGGCTCACTTGACGTGGGCGTGATCGCCTGCAGGGAGATGGTCCCGGATGTGTGGGTCGTCACCGACTACCTCCGGGACGCCCTCTCCGAACTCAAGCTCCTCGCTGAGCAGGAGTGACAGCCCCGGGGCGTCCTTGACGAAGCGCAGGTTCTTCTCCAGGCAGACAATCGAGCCCCGCTCGTGCCGGTTGACGAAACGGATGTCATCGGCCAGAGCCCTCATGATGAGAAGGCCGCGGCCGTGCTCGGACGTCGACGGGGGCGACGAGCGCGGCCCGGAGAAGTCGAAACCGTTCCCGGCGTCCACCACCTTGATCACACAGCGGTCGCGGTAGAGCTCGGTGCTCACCATGTAGTCGTCACTGGGAGCGGCGTGCTGGATCACGTTGGAGCACGCCTCCGAGAGCATGAGCTGAATGTCCTCACGGATCTGCTTCTCCACCCCCAGGGCGCAGAGCGATGCGTCCAGCAGTTGCCGGATGACGGGAACACTCGCGGCGTCGCGCGGCAGACGCAACGAAATCGTAGCCTCCACAGCTCCTCCTTCACAGATGACCTCTAGAGCCTTGCCCCGCCTCGGTCGTCCTAATCGACTGGAGGGAGTGCGTCTGCGCACCGGCCCGCGCGAGCGGCGCGGCCGGTGCCCGGTGACGCTCTGCGATCTTCGGCGGGCGGGGTCGCACGGAGACGGCCACCACATGATCATCCGGGGTCCGTGAAGACGCCCGAAGGTCGCGTGACGGCCGTGGCCGGCAGTGCGGCCCCTGCCGGCCGGGCTGTCGCCGCGGTCCCACCGGCCGCCGGCGACCGGCACATCGCGCCGGCGGCGCCCGGGATCCGGTTCCGATGTTCTCCGGTCCCCGGTCTTGCTCGATCGCTTTGGCCCGCCGCCACCCGGTGTGCCGTCGGCGGCTCCCGCGCAGCCGGCGTAGCGTGACGGAACGGGCGTCCCGGATGCGCCGTTAAGATCATTTGCATCGTCACTCGAATCTGGGCCGCCGCCTGCCGATATCGCTTCGGGCGTGTGGCCGCCGTCGTCGTCGCGCTCTACCTGGCCGCCGTGGCCGTCGCCGCCGCGTCCGGCGACCTGTCGGCGCTGTCGGTGGCCGCGACGGCCACGACGTGGAACCTCTCCGCGTGGGGAGACTGGCTGGGGCCCCTGGTCGCCGGGATCTGCGGGCTCAACGCGTGGATGCTGTGGCAGGTGCTGCGCGGTCCCGCGCTGCCGCGCGCCGAGGGGTTGCCGCGCAGCGTGGTCTGGCTCCGGCGCCTGCTCTATGCGGGCCTCGCCGGCGACCTGGTGCTCTGGGAGCTCGTCGACGAGCTGTCCGGCACCGTGGCGTACGTCGCGAGCCTGGTCATGTGGGCCGCCACGCTGATCCTGCTGGTGCGGGTCGTCTCCGGGGTCTCGGCCCGGTTCCGGGCGATCGCCCTCGCGCTCGGCCTGATCGGCGTGCTGACCCCGGCGCCGCTGGTCCTCTTCGACGGCCCCGGCCTCCAGGTGATCAGCCTGCTGGGACTGGCGAGCCTCGGCGCGACGGTGATGATCCTCATCGGGCAGCGCCGCGACGGGCGGTGGAGCAGCGCCACGATCGACATCGGGCGGATCGCCCTCATCACCCCGCTGGTTGCCCCGCTGGCCTTCCCCGTGCTCGGCTTCGCCTTTCAGGGCGAGGAACTGCCGTTCGACGGCCCGGGGCTCGTGGTGAGCGCGCTCGGCGTGTTCAACACGGTGTGGCTGGCGCGCACCGCGCACGAGCTCGCCAGGCCCGCCACCAGGCCCGCCGCTGGAACCGCCGCCAGGCCTGCCGACATGCCCGCCGCTGGAACCGCCGCCAGGCCTGCCGACATGCCCGCCGTTGGAACCGCCACGCGGCCCGCCACCGGCCGCGGGCCGCGGCTGTCCGTCGCCGTCGCGCTCGTGCTGCCGCTCGTCGTGGTCGGCGCCGAGGAAGACGCCCGGCTCAGCTTCACCGGTGCGGACGAGGGCTGCCGCGAGCGGATCCGGCCCTACGCCGACACCCGGCCGCAGGACCGGTGGCGGGCGTTCCTCTGCCTCGCCAGGGACGACACCTCCACAGGGAAGCCGATGTTCCCCGAGGACCTGCCGGACCAGCGCGTCCTGGCGTACGGCAAGCAGCTGTGCGCGGTGCCCGGCGTCGAGGGGCGGCAGGAACTGCTCCGGCGGGCGGGCGGGTCGGCGGGCACGGCCGGGCTCGGCGACGCCCTGGAGTTCCTGTGCCCCGGCGTCGTCGCCCAGCAGCGGGCGGACGAGGCGCGCGACCAGGCCGAGCGGGAGCGGGAGCTGGCCGCGTGGGAGGCCGAGATGAACGCCCGATGCGCCGACCCCTGGCCGAAGCTGCGGGCCAGGCGGCAGGGCACGGCCGCGTACCTGCTCTTCGAAGGGGGCGGCTACACCGTCTTCGACGACCGGGACAGCACCGAGGGCGCGGGCGGCGACATCTTCAAGGCCATCGACGACGGGTTCATCGATGCCGCCGGCAGCAGCGCCGCCATCACGACCTACGGCGAGAACGAGCCGATGTGCCTCACGGTCAAGGCGTTCGGCGCCGCCCCGCCGCTCCGGCTCAAGGGCTGGGACCGGGTGGTCGAGGTGGGCGTCGTCAGCCGCAGCGGCCGCCTGGTCGTACCGTCGTACCCCGAGGGCGGCGACAGCGGGACGATCAAGCCGCTGCCCAATCTGGCCGTCGACGGCCCCGGCCACTACCGGATGCGCGTCTACGCCCGCCCGTTCGAGTGGGACGAGGACGACCCCGATGCGCCCGTCGAGGAGCACCTGATCATCGTCTACCCCGGCCGTTCCGCGAAGAAGCTTGTCCACCGCCCTTGGCGGTGAGTGGTGAGGCTTCTCCACCCTGATGGCTCCGGTCACGGCAGGACCGTGCGGAGCAGCCGGTCGTGCGGCGCCGTACCGGGTGGAGGGTCAAAAGCGCGGCGAGGGGTGGGTGGGTGGCCGGGGACCGGCCCATCCGCGCGGCGCCGTACGGAGTGCTCCCCGCTGCGCGGGCCGGGGGAGGGGGCGGTGCGGGGGGTTTTCCTTGATCTGTTGGGATTGGGCGTCCTATAGCACTGCTAATCCCAACAGATCAAGGAAAAGCCCTGATCACTACCCGCTCCCGGGGCTCATCGGCGCCCGCCCTGCCTCGCCCGATCCACCACCGCCCTCACCAGGCCTCCCCACCCGCCCATCAGCCGGCCCCTCCTGAGCACCCCCCCCAGGCCACGAGACACCGGCCCGCACGGAAGAAGCGGTCCCGGGCCACCCCACCCACCCCTCGCTGGGCTTTTGACCTTCCACCCCGGTACGGTGCCGCGCCGGTTGACGGTGAACGACCCCGAGCCCACCCCCGGTCCCGGCAATTACCCTCAACCCCAGCCCCGGCATCGGATACCCGTACACCACGCCACTGGACGTGGCCCAGTGGGATGCGGTCGTCTTCGTCGAGAATGACCGCGCGGACCGAACGACGCAGATGCACCGAGGACATCCGCGCATGCTGTCCGCCTATCCTCGGCCTGAACGATCCCTTGGAGTTGATCATCTAGGCCGGTCGATCAGGAACAGGGGTCGCGTTCGCGCGCCCCCATCCCTGGTCGACGTGCTCGCCCGCCACCTGGCTCCGCGCTGGACGCCGATCGTCAGCCCGCGTCCAGGTCCATGCGGAGGAACTCGGTGATGCGGAGCAGTCTCGGTGGGCGTGGCACCTCATCGGGGAGAGCCTGAAACGCCTCGTCTTTCCCGACGAGGCGTGGGGCGGCGAGTTCCACCTCTCTCCCGTCGACCCGGAGCCTCGCCCCATTGGCCGCCAGGACGTTCTGCACCCAGTCCGAGCGCGATCCGTACACCAGAACGAACAGGTAGCCGCCGTCGACCGGGTGCGCGTCGAGCGGCGTGCGGTACGTCGTGCCGGAGACGCGACCGACGTGAGTCAGCACCGGCCACGTCCCGCTCGCGATCGCGCGAGGGTTGAACACCCGCTTGTTCACGTGCCCCCACCACCTCGGCATCGGCATCGGGATCTCCTTGTCTCACCCCGGCGGGGCGCGTCGTGGGTCAGACGTTCGCCGAGCTCCCCGCTGATTCCAGCCCCGGGACTTACGCTCGTAAGATGGCTTACGTGTGTAAGGCTGACTTACGCGTGTAAGGTTGTCAACCCGCCCCTACCCTGGAGCCGTCGTGTCATCCTCACCACCGTTACTGCCGCGGCAACCGCTCAGCAGAGGTCGCGTGCTGGAAGCCGCGATCCGGGTCGCGGATCGCGGCGGCGTGGAGGCGATCACGATGCGACGGGTGGCGCAGGAGCTGGGCGTGGAGGCGATGTCGCTCTACCACCACGTACCGAACAAGGACGCGATCCTCGACGGCGTGGTCGACATGGTGTTCGCGGCGATCGAGCTGCCCGGTGCCGAGTGCGACGATTGGCGCGACGCGATCCGCGCGCGGGCTTCCTCTGCGCGTGTGGTCTTGTCGCAGCACAGCTGGGCTCTCGGCCTCATGGACTCCCGTCGCAACCCGGGGACGGCGACGCTGCGCCACCACGATGCCGTCCTCGGTGTCTTACGGGAGGCGGGGTTCACGCTGCCGATGGCCGCGCACGCCGTCTCGCTCATCGACAGCTACATCGGCGGGTTCGTCCTTCAGGAGGCGAACCTGCCGGTGACGACGCCGGACGATGTCGAGGAAGTGGCCGGCAGTATCCTCAAGCACCTGCCGGCGGACGAATACCCGTACCTCACGGAGATGATCGTCGACCACGCCCTGCGACCGGGCTACGACCACACGAGCGAGTTCGGCTACGGCCTGGCCCTCATTCTGGATGCGCTCGAAGCTCGCCGGAGGCAGAGCCCCGACACCGCCACGTGAGACGCACCTCGCCTCTGCTGCCGAAGCAAGCCGGCCCGGCGCTCGTGTAGGCCCAGCACTCCCGAAGCTCCGGTGAGCCGCAAAGACATTCCAGGGGTTCGGGTGTCAAGCAGCGGCATCGTCGTGGTGTGGCCAAGCGGTGGCCTCCTCGTAGAGGGTGCCGGTCTTGAGGTACCCGTGCAGGGTCTTCCTGCCGTCGGGCGTGCTGTAAATCAGCGTCCCGTAGCCTCTCATGCTGCCGTTGTGGTTGAGGAGGGTGCCGGCGCAGTCCGGGCCCGTGTCCTGCGTGTACACCCCGAGGAGGTCGAAGAGGCCGCCGCTCTGGGCGTGCGGCTTGCGCATCTCCAGCAGCTCCGGTGGCTTCGGCTCCGGCCAGATCTGGAACCCCGCCCGGCCCCATATGACCGGCACCCACTTCGCCGACCACGCGACGCTGGTCGCACTGGCGGCTGAGGCCGGATTCCCCGTCGACGTCGCCCGGTCGCTGCTGCGGGGCGACGACTACGCCGAAGCCGTACGCGCCGATGAGGGCGCGGCGCGCCGCCACGGCCTGGGACGCAGAGCGCCCCGGTTGTTGCGGGCATTCCGGAAGGAAAACGTCCGGAACCGGTCCTAGCATGCGGGCCATGACCGACGACACCGTCATCAACGAGCCGTCCCTGACCGCCGGCGAAGTCGAGATGCTGCTGTTCGCCCTCGACCGCTCCCGTGCCACATTCGCCTGGAAGACCGGCGGCCTGGACGCCGGCGCCCTGAACCGGCCGCACCCGCCGAGCACGATGACCCTGGCCGGGTTGATCAAGCACCTGACCCGGGTCGAGGAAGAGACGGCGGCCTGGCGCCTGTTCGGGGAGCGGCCCGCGCCGCCCTGGGACACCGCCGAACACGGCTGGGAATGGGAAGCCGCCGCCGCCGACACGCCCGACGAGCTCTACACCCGCTGGCGCGAGGCCGTCGCCCGCACCCGGGCCGCCGTGGCCGAGGTGCTGGCCGACGGCGGCCTCGACCGGCCCGCCGGGTTCACCGTCACCGAGGACGGCCGATCGCCCAACGTGCGCCGTATCCTGGTCGACGTCCACGACGAATACGCCCGGCACGTCGGCCACGCGGACCTGTTCCGCGAGGCGATCGACGGCCTGGTGGGCGAGGACCCGCCCCAGCCGGACTAGGAGCTGTTTGGGGTTCGGATCATGTGGCTGAAGTGAGGAGCTTCAGCCACATGACCGACCCTCGAAGGTAGAGTCCAGCCTCGTAGCTTTCCGGGGCTTTGTCATAGCGGGTCGCCAGACCACGCCATGTCTTGATCTTCTGGAAGCAGCGTTCAACGGTGTTGCGCTCCTTGTAGAGATCGGTGTCGTGGCTGATGGGTCGGCCGCCCCGGCTGCCTTTCTTCTTGCGGTTGGCGGCCTGGTCCTTCTTTTCTGGGATGACTGCCTTGACGCGGCGTTTCCTCAGGTAGGAGCGGTTGGCGCGGGACGAGTACGCCTTGTCCGCGGCGACCGCACCCGGCCGGGTGCGGGGCCGGCCGATCGGACCGGGGATGCGAATCTTGTCCAAGACGGTGATGAACCGCGGGCAGTCGGCGGCTTGGCCGGGCGTGAGCACGAAAGCCAGCGGTAGCCCGGCGGCGTCAACCGCGGCATGGACCTTGCTGCTCAGTCCGCCTCGGGATCGGCCAAGCCCGGCAGCCTTGGCCCGGGCCTCGCGGCGACGCCGCGTGGCAGCACGATTCGGCGCGGGCGACGCGTCCGCGCCGGGTGCGACCTGCGGCGCATCACCCGCAGCACCGGCGGCTGCTGTGCAAGCGGAGCCCCCTTTTCCTCGGTCAGCGCCTGCTCCAGCGCATCCAGACTCTCCCCGGCGACCGCCAGTCCGGCCGACTCCTGATGCGCCCGCACGATTGTTGAGTCCACGCTGACCAGCTCCAACCCGACCTGCCCGCGCGAGGCGGCCTCGGCGATCAGCGCGTCCATCAGAGTCTGGAACACCCCGGCTTTGGCCCAGCCGTTGAACCGGGAGTAGAGCGTGGACCACGGCCCATAGCGTTCCGGGACATCACGCCAGCCGGATCCGGTGCGAAAGCGCCACAGGATTCCGTTGAACTGATCACGCACCCGCCGCGGCAGCGGCCCGGTGGCTGCTACCGGCAGATACGGTTCGATCAACGCCCACTCGGCATCCGTCACATCAAAGCGCGCCACATCCGAGTTCTATCAGCCGCGGCCGGCTCACCACCGGACCTCACCTAGATCCAAACCCCAAACAGCTCCTAGAGCCTGTACGGCGTTCAGACCGGAGGGATTCCACGGTCCTGGCAGGCCGTCGCCATGGCGCGTGGAGACCTCACCGACGGCGAACGGCCCGTGAGATCGAGCTCCGCCTGCCCCTGGGGGAACGGGCCCGATCCCGGACCCCTGGCGGCGCCGGCCCGAGTGGAGGGCCGATGTGCCAGGGAGCAGGGGAGCGCCTGTCATATGGAGAGCTCGTCAGCGGGCCGGTCGGCGCCATCACCAGGCCCTGACATCGTTCGGCGAGAACACCTTCCCTGCCATGTCGCCTCGCTGGGTAACCGATGACACGCTCCGTGACAACAGGTGTCACAGGTCGGTGGCGAAGTCCGGATTCATCGTCTCCACGTAGTGGTCGGCGAAGATCTTCGCGGTGAGTTCGCCGCGGGTCGACACCTCGACCTTCTCGAAAATCCGCTTGAGGTAGCCGCGAATGGTGTGGGTGGACAGGGAGAGCCTCGCTGCGATCTCGGCAGTGGTCAGGCCCGCGGCGATCAGGCGGATGACCTGCTGTTCCCGTCGCCCCAGCTGATACGTCCTGACGATCAGCGGTGCCATCTCCGCGGCCTTGGCCGACTCGATCACCAGAGCCGTCCGGCCGCCCTCGCTGCCGGCCTCTCGCAGCGCGAAACCGTGGATCACCACCCACCGGCCGCCGACCCGCAGCCGAGCCCGGGCGACACCCGTGTCGCGCCTGGCGGCGATGGCACGGGCCTTGTTCACCACCGAGCGCAGTTCGGCGGGTATGGGGGTGGCGCCGGGGTCGTCGTGGCTCAACCGGGTGAGCGGCAGTCGTCGCAGCCATGCCTCCGCGGGCTCGTTGAGCGATTCGAGGGCTCCGGTCCGGTCGAACACGAGCAGCCCGGGGCCGTCGGGCACCCCAATCACCGGGTTCGGCCGCAGCAGCGCCGAGCGCCGGAAGGTCTCGCCGATCGGAGTGGAGAGGGCGGCGAGCAGGTGTTCCTCTCCGAGGCTGAACGGCTGCGCGTCCGCGGCTCGCCACAGGCACATGTAGCCCCACACGTCGCGGCCGGCCCGGAACACGCACCGCAGTTCGTCGCCGAGCCCCTGTGAGAGGTTCACGTTGTGGTAGCGGGAGCTCCGCGCCGGATGCCTGCCCGTGACGCGATACAGGGACGCGGCCGGCGTCGGCAGACCGGCCAGCGTGTGAAAGTGGTTGACGTCCTCGACGAACAACTCGTTCTCCCAGATCCCGCCCGATCGAGCCGATCGGGCGGGATCCCGTCACCTTCCACCAGGCCATCTCAAGAACGGCCCCTTCCGAGTCTCCGCCCTGGTACAGCGGCACCGCCGGCCGCTTGCCCGACCTCTCGGGGCAGTACGTCTAGCCCGGGAAGGCGTCCACCGCTAGGCAGTTTCGTTTGGATCAGCCGGTCGTTGGTCCGGGTGTGCCGTTGACTGACGCGCAGTGGGCGCGGATTGAGCCGTTGCTTCCGAACCGGACGCCGAAGCGAGGCGGCCGGTGGAGGGAGCACCGGCAGGTGATCGATGCGATCGCCTTCAAGTTCCAGAACGGGACCCAGTGGGTCCACCTGCCCGACAGGTATGGCAACTGGCGAGGTGTCTACAACCGGCTGAGGATGTGGGCCGTCGATGGCACGTGGGAGCGGGTGTTCATCACTTTGGTGGCCCAGGCCGACGCGGACGAGGACCTGACCTGGGCCGTGTCGGTGGACTCCACGATCGTGCGGGCTCATCAGCACGCGGCCGGGGCCCGCGAAAAAGGGGCCCTAGCCCACGAGCCGGGCGACCATGCCATCGGCCGGTCCCGCGGCGGACTGACCACGAAGATCCACCTCGCCGCCGACGATCGCTGCCGGCCGCTAGCCTTCCACCTCACCGCCGGCCAAGCCGGTGACGCGCCCGCCTTCACCGAGGTGATGGCACGCCTGCGCGTTCCCCGCCGACGCGGCCGGCCTCGGACCAGGCCGGAGGTTGTCTTGGCCGATAAGGCGTACTCCTCCCGCGCGATCCGTGAGCACCTGCGCAGACGTGGCATCCGGGGTGATCCCGGTTCCGGCCGACCAGCGGGGCCACCGACTGCGTCGGGGAAGCCGGGGTGGCAGGCCGCCGTCCTTCGACCGTGAGGCGTACAAGCAGCGCAACACCGTCGAGCGCTGCATCAACCGCCTCAAGCAGTGGCGCGGCATCGCCACCCGCTACGAGAAGAACGCGACCATCTACCTGGCCGGACTCCATATCGTCGGCATCTTCCTCTGGTCCGCCTGATGATCCCTAAAAAATTGATCAGCCCCAGGTGAGCGGGTCGAGATGGCGGTAAAAGCGCAGGCGCTCGTGGTCTAGGGCGATGCCGTACCTCTCGGCGAACGCCATGTCCGCGGCCCGCCCCCGCTCCTCGTCTTTCCATGTCTCTCGTGCGTTGGCGAGCAGCAGCGCCAAGTCCGCGTAGCGGTCGGCCTGTCCGAGGCGGCCCAGGTCGATGAAGCCTGACACGTCCAGGGTCCGCGGATCGAGGATGATGTTAGGCAGGCACAGGTCCCCGTGGCAGACGACCGTGTCGGCGGCCTCCTGCTCCCGTCGCCGTGGCACCTGCCGGGTGAGGCGGTCCAGTAACTCCCCAGGGGGCGTGTGCTGCTGCTCGACGGGGAGAAACTCCGGGTTGACGGCGTCACGGGCCACGACGCCGCGCGCCACGGCGACCATAGCGTCCAGGTCCCGGCGAAATGGGCACTGCGGCACCGGCACCTCGTGCAGTCGGCGGACCGCGTCCGCGATGCGTTCCCAGGCGACCCGTAGCTTCTCAGCGGGCACCTGATCAGCAGATATGCCGGAAACGGCACTGGTCATCAGGCAGGCGCCCACGTCACCGGAGTGCCAGTCGAGCACCCGGGGACCAGGTACACCCTGATCGTTCAGCCATGCGACCCGGTCACGCTCGGCCTTCAGGTCGGCTGCATCCGCAGCAGGCACGCACTTGGCATACCGGGTGGCGTCCGCGTTGCGAAAGACAGCGGCTCCCGACTCGCCCGCGGTGACAGGCAACCAGTCGCCACCACCCACGCTGAGCAGCACCGGCGATATGGCCTGAGGTCCGGAATGATCACTCATGGCGACCACTTTAGCTAGCTCGGCATATCGGCCCGGGACCGCAGAACCTCTGCCGTTACCACGTACCCGGCGTGCGGCGAAGCGAGATCCGAACGAAACGACCTAGCCCGAGAAGGCGTCCACCGCGGCCTGGCAGAAGGCTTTGAGGTCGTCGGGCTTGCGGCTGGTGACGAGGGTGTTCGGACCCGAGGTGCAGATCACGACCTCCCGGTCCTCCCAGTCGGCCCCGGCGTTGTGCAGGTCGGTCCTGAGGCTGGGCCAGGAGGTGATCTTCCGGCCGCGCACGACGTCGGCCTCGATCAGGGTCCAGGGCGCGTGGCAGATGGCCGCGACGGGCTTGCCGGTCTCGAAGAAGTCCTTGACGAACCGGACGGCGCTGGGCACGGTCCGCAGGATGTCGGGGTTGGCGACGCCGCCGGGCAGCACCAGCCCCTCGAAGTCGGCCGCCAGCACCTCGTCGATCGTCTCGTCCACCGGGAACCGGTCGGCCTTGTCGAGATGGTTGAACGCCTGGATCTCGCCCGCCCGGGTGGAGATCAGCCTGGGCGTGGCCCCCGCCTGCTTGACGGCCTGCCAGGGTTCGGTGAGCTCGACCTGCTCGACACCCTCCGGGGCCACGAGGAACGCGATCGTCTTGTCGTTGAGCATGATTTCCCCTTTGACGTGCGGCGATGCCCTTCAGGGGGCCGTCATTCCCGGCATGTCGCCATCTATGCGGGCCGGTGGGGATCCATGCCAAGGACGTCCGGCCGGGGACGGACCTTGCGCCTGCGCAGACCCGAGGCGATGAGCCGGGTGAGGAGCTCGCGCGACGACACGGCCTCCGCCCCCAGCGTGATCGCCCTGTCGTAGACGGTCTCGGGGACGTCGTAGTGGTCGCGGTCGAACGCCCGGAGCGGCACGCCCAGCCGGGCGGCGAAGGCGTGCAGTTCCTCGGTCGAGCTGTCGCTGACCAGGTGTGACCAGAGCAGATCGCGGGGACCCGGCCAGTTCGGCGGGTCGATGAGCACGCTCACCGCTGGAGGAGTTCGAGCGCGACCTCCAGGGCGGCGGCCCTGCTCTCCTCTTCGGAGATCTTGTCGTCCTTGAGGGCGAACCAGGCCGCGTGCAGGGCGAACATGGCCATCGAGTTCCTCAGCCGGACGGTCGGCGGGTCGTCCGGGTCGACGATGAAGGCGAGCACCTCGAACATCCGGTCGCGGTTCTTCTCCATCACCGGATGGTGCTTCAGCGCGGTCTGGTTGCGCTCGAAGAAGCGCATGATCTCGCGGTGCCGGCCCCTGTGCAGGTCATCGGAGTAGCGGCGGACCAGCTCCCGGCGGGTCTCGTCGGTGCGCGGCTGCTCCCTGGCCCAGGCGACCAGCTCGTCGATCGAGCGCACCCGGTCCTCCACGAGGCTGGTGACGATCTCGTCCTTGCTCTTGAAGTGATAGTAGAGTGCGGCCTTGGTCACGCCGAGCGCCTCCGCTATCTCGCGGAGCGAGGTCGCCTCATACCCCTGCTCGACGAAGAGCTTCAGGGCGATCTCCTGAATCCGTGTCCGGGTGTCGGCGTTTTCCCTCATGGTTCCCTTTGCAGCGAAATCAACTTGACGGCCGGTAAGTGATCGGCCTACATTCCCAGCATATCCGACACTAGCCGGTCGGCAAGTAAGTAAGATCTTTTTCTGAGGGGCGACAGAAGTTGGGGGCGACAGAAGTGAAGGAGACCGCAGCCGCACCGGCGCGGCGGCGCGAGGTCATGGTGGTGCTGCCGGGCCTGATGCTCGCGATGGTCCTGGCCATGCTCGACAACATGATCGTCGGCACCGCGATGCCGCGCATCGTCGGGGAACTGGGCGGGCTGACCCACCTGTCCTGGGTGGTGACGGCCTACGTGCTCGGCACCACCGTCTCCACCCCCATCTGGGGGAAGATCGGCGATCTGTACGGCAGGAAGAACATCTTCCTCTGGTCCATCGTCATCTTCATGATCGGCTCCGTGCTCTGCGGCATGGCCGGATCCGAGATGCTGGGCGGTCCCACCGACGGCATGGCCCAGCTCATCGCCTTCCGCGCGCTCCAGGGCCTCGGCGCCGGCGGCCTGATGGTCAACGCGATGGCGATCATCGGTGACCTCGTCCCGCCCCGCGAGCGCGGGCAGTACCAGGGCATCATGGCGGGCGTGATGTCGCTGGCGATGATCGCCGGCCCGCTCGTCGGCGGGTTCATCACCGACCACCTCGACTGGCGCTGGGCCTTCTACGTGAACCTGCCCGTCGGGTTCGTCGCGCTGGCGCTGCTGGCGGCCAAGCTGAAGCTGCCCAAGTACCGCACCGAGCACCGCATCGACTGGCTCGGCGCGATCCTGCTCTCCGTCGGCATCACCGCGCTGGTGCTCATCACCACCTGGGGCGGCAACGACTACGGATGGGGCTCGCCGCAGATCCTCGGCCTGGCCGCGCTCGCGATCGTCACGCTGGCGCTGTTCATCCCGGTGGAGCGCCGGGCCGTCGAGCCGATCATGCCGCTCCAGCTGTTCCGCAACCGCAACTTCACGCTGATCTCGCTGGTCGGCTTCCTGCTCGGCTTCGCGATGTTCGGCGCCATCAACTTCCTGCCGCTGTTCCAGCAGACGGTCCAGGGCGCCTCGGCCACCAACTCGGGCCTGCTGCTGCTGCCGATGATGGGCTCGGCCATGGTGATCTCACTCTTCGTCGGCCAGGCCATCACCAAGACCGGCAAGTACAAGCTCTACCCGGTCCTCGGCGGCGTGATCATGGCGGTCGCCATGTGGCTGCTCTCCCTGATGGACGTCAACACACCCTCCTGGCAGACCGGCGTGTTCATCGCGGTGCTCGGCCTCGGCATGGGCTTCCTGATGCAGACCACCATGCTGATCGCGCAGAACAGCGTGGAGCAGAAGGACCTGGGTGTCTCCAGCAGCACCTCCACCTTCTTCCGCTCCATCGGCGGCTCGTTCGGCGTCTCGCTGTTCGGCGCGGTCTTCAACAACCAGCTCGCCTCCAACCTGGAGAGCAAGCTGGGGCCCGTCGGCGACAAGCTCGCCTCCAGTGGCGGCCAGTTCAACCCGGCCGCCCTGCACGAACTGCCCGCCAACGTGCGGACCGGTTTCCTGGAGTCGCTGGCCACGTCCATCTCCAGCGTGTTCTGGTGGGCGATCCTGTTCGCCGTCCTGGTGCCGCTGCTGGCCGCCTTCATCAAGGAGATCCCGCTGCGCGGGGGCCCCGAGCAGACCGGCGACGCCGAGAACCCGGCCCCGGTGCCGGCCCCGGCCCTCGACTGACGCCAAGTCGCGACCCAGCGAGCCCCAAGTCACGCTGGGCAGACTGGGGACATGGAAACAACCACCGCCGCCGGGTACGTCACCCGGCGGCCTCTGGCCGAAGACGCCCGCGACGTCCACGAGCTGATCTCCCTGTGTGACACCCAGGTGATCGGCAAGGCGGACATGACCCTCGACGACGTCGCCGACCAGCTGAACGACCCCTCCTTCGACAGGGAGAGCGACGGCTGGCTCGTCCACGACGCGGCCGGCCGCCTGGTCGCCTGGGCCTGGGCCTGCCGCAAGGGCACCAGCGACAACGTGGACATCGACGTGGTCGTGCACCCCGACGCCCCCGGGCTCACCGGCCGGCTCTGGGACACCGTGACCGAACGGGCCGGGCAGATCGCCGCCGCGCTCGGCCACGACAGGGCCGTGCTGGACATCGGCCTGTACCGGGAGGACAGCGGCAAGCGCGCCATCGCCTCCGCCCGCGGGTTCAGCGCGGCGACCAGCTTCATCCGGCTCCTCGTCGACCACGGGACCTCGGTGCCCGGACCCGACCTTCCGCCCGGCCTCACGGTCCACCAGGGGCTCACCGAGGAGGTCCGCCGCCAGGGGCACGCCGTCCACCAGGCCGGCTTCGCCGAGCACTTCGGGTTCACCCCCAAGGACTACGACGAGTGGTACGGAGAGCTGGACTCCTCGGCCAGCAGCGACTGGTCGCAGCTGGCGGTCGCCCGGATCGACGGCGAGCCGGCGGCGATGCTGCTGGGCACCAACGCCTTCGCCGGGGACGAGAACTGCGGCTACGTGCGCCAGCTCGCCGTACTGCCGGCCTTCCGGGGGCGCGGCCTCGGCCGTCTCATGCTCCGCAGGGCCTTCGCGGACGACGCCCGGCGCGGCCGGGTGGGCACCTACCTGCACGTGGACGCCAACAACAGCACGCCCGCCCTGGACCTGTACCTGTCGGTGGGCATGCGCCAGGTGCTGGCCATCGACGTGTGGCGGCGGACGGTCTGACCTCTCCCGGACACGGTCTGACCTTCCCCGGACACGGTCTGACCTCTCCCGGACACGGCCGGGCCCGCGGCCGTCCGGCCGCGCTCCGGGACAGGCCGGGCGGGGCCGCGCTTGCGGGTACGGCGCCGCGCGGGCCGTGCCCGGAGAGCTCATCGCCGGCGCAGCAGTGGCAGCGCGCACGCCCCGGTGGCCAGCGCCGTGACCGCCAGGGCCACGGCGGCGCCCGTGATCGACCCCGTGCTCAGGTACAGCGTGCCGAAGGTGGCCACGCCCACGACCTGGCCGAGCTGGGTCACCATGACGAACAGGCCGCTGGTGTCGGGGGCGTCCTCGGGCGCGACGTGGGTGAGCGCGACCGCGAGCACCGGGCTGAACGCCCCGCCCAGGCCGGCCCCGGTCACCGCCAGGGCCACCCAGAGGCACGGCAGGCCGTGGCCGCCGCCGCCCAACGCCAGTGCCAGCCCCAGGTATCCCAGCGCGGCCAGGCCGAAGGAGGCGATGATCATACGGCGGTGCAGGCGCTCGGGGATCCGCCGCCAGTTGAGGCTGACCACCGCGAAGGCGGCCGCGGCGGGAACGAACGTCAGGCCCGCCCGCAGCGGGCTGTCGCCCAGGGGGCCCTGCAGGTGCAGGGCGAGGGCGAACAGGAATCCGCCGTAGGTCGCCATCACCCCGAAGACGGCCAGCGCGGAGGTGACCACCCCGGGGGCCCGCAGAATTCGCAGGGGCACCAGAGGCGCGGCGGCCCGCCGCTCCATCAGTACGAAGACCCCCGCGAACGCCACGCTCGCGGCCATCGCGGCCCAGCCCCACAGCGGCCAGTCCTGCTCGTGGCCCAGCACCAGCGGCACCACCAGGAGACTGACCGTCAGCGAGAGCGTGACCAGGCCGGGCAGGTCCAGCGGGCGGTGGCGCACGGGACCGTCGGCCGGCAGCAGCCTCGCGCCCAGGACGAGCAGCCCGAGCCCGATGGGCACGTTCACCAGGAACACCGGCCGCCACGCCGTGCCGTACAGGTCGGCGGAGACCAGCACCCCGCCCAGCACCTGGCCGGCCACGGCGGCCCCCGAGATCACCGTCGCGTAGAGGCTGAGCGCGCGGGCCCGCGCGGTCCCCTCGAAGTTCATCTGGATCATGCTCAGCACCTGAGGCACCATCAGAGCGGCCCCCGCGCCCTGGAGCAGCCGGAAGGCGACGAGCTGCCCTGCGGAGACGGCCAGGCCGCAGGCCAGGGAGGCGGCGGTGAAACCCGCCAGGCCGTACAGGAACAGGCGGCGCCCGCCGTACCGGCCGCCCAGCCGGGCACCGGTGATCAGCAACATGGCATAGGCGATGGTGTAGCCGGAGATGATCATCTGGAGTCCCGAGCCGGACGTGCCGAGGTCGGCGCGGATCACGGGAGAGGCGACGTTGACGATGGAGACGTCCAGGATCGCCATGAACTGCCCGGTGAGGATCACCGTCAGCAACCAGGGAACACGGCGCAGGGCCGGAGCTTCAACAGTGGATGTCGCGGTCATGGAGACGACTGTGGCGTCGGGCCGGTACCGGTAACGAGTGCCTGTCGATCCTGGTACTGACAGCACCTGGCAGACGCCTCACCCGTCGGCCAGCATGAAGGGGTGACCATGACGACCCACGCGCGTGCCCGCCGTGTCGAGCTCGCGTCCTTCCTGCGCAGCCGCCGCGACCGCATCACCCCCGCCGCGGTGGGCCTGCCCCCGGGGTTGCGCCGCCGTACCCCCGGCCTGCGGCGCGAGGAGGTCGCCCTGCTCGCCGGGGTCGGCGTCACCTGGTACACCTGGCTGGAGCAGGGGCGGCCGATCAACGTCAGCGCGCAGGTGCTCGACGCGATCTCCCGGACGCTCAAGCTGGACGAGGCCGAGCGCGAGCACCTCTACCGGCTCGCCGACATGCCCGCGGTGCCCGCCTCCGACGTCCACGCCGCCCTGGACCCCGAGATCCAGCACATCCTCGACCAGCTCGGCCCGCTGGCCGCCTCCGTCTACAACAGCCGCTACGACCTGCTGGCCTGGAACGACACCTACGGCGCGCTGTTCGCGAGCATGACGTCGCGGCCTTCCGGCACCCGCAACGCGCTGTGGCAGATCTTCGTCACGAAGGAGTGCTGCAACCCGGTGGTCAACCGGGAGGAGGAGCTGCCGCAGATGGTGGCCACCCTCCGGGCGGGGTTCGGACGCCACCTGCGGGACCCCTCCTGGACCGACTTCGTCCGGCGGCTGTCGGCCGCCAGCCCGGAGTTCGCGGCCATGTGGGCCACCCACGACGTGGCCCGGCCGGGGAGCCGTATGAAGATCTTCCAGCATTCCGCGGTCGGGCAGGTGCGCACGATCTCCACGAGCATGGCGCTGGCGTCGCCGCCGGAGACGCGGATGGTGGTCTACACCCCCATGGACGAGGAGAGCCGCGAACGTATCGCCTGGATCAGGGCGCACCCGCACGTCCCGGCCGTGCCCTCGCACACCCACTGACCTCCGGCAGGGGATACGGCAAGAGCCCTCAGTGGGCGGGGACCACCCGGTGCTTGGCGAGATGGGCCAGTACGGCCTGGTTGGCCTCCCACCCGTCGGGAAACTTCACCGGCACGCCGAGCTGGACCGGCTCGGCCGACGGATGGGCGTCCAGCAGCTCGGGGATGCCCGCCCGGGCGACCACGACGCAGGCGTGCCGGTGGCGGGAGGCGAGCACGCACAGCCGCCCCGACTCCAGATGGAAGGCCGTGGCGTCGCGGCGGCCGGACAGGGGGTGGAGCACGATCGTCACGTCGTATTCCCGCCCCTGGAGGCGGTTGGCGGTGTCCACGGTGATCTCCTCCGGCACCCCGGCGGCGCGGATCGCGGCGACCTGGTCGCGGTGCGCGGCACCGATGGCGATCCGGTCGGCCGTGACGCGGTGGCTGCCGCGTTCGGAGTGCGCGACCGGCGCCCGCTGCAGCAGCCGTACGGCCAGCACCGCCACCGCCTGCACGGCTTCGGCGTCCGTGCGCACCGTGTGGCGGCTCGGCAGCTCGTACAGCGCCCAGCCCGAGGAGGCCGCCTCCTCCAGCGCGCGGTCGTAGGAGGTGCGCATGCCGTCGACGGTCAGCTCCAGCGACCGGTCCGCGTGGCCCGTCCCGGCCCGGAAGCCGGTGAACGGGTAGAACGCCTCGGAGACCACCGGCGCCGCCGAGGCGGGCAGCCGCCAGGAGACGGGCAGCCGGTGCACCGGCAGGTCGGGGTTGTGCCGCAGCAGCACCGAGACCGCGCTCTGCACCGGATCCCACGACAGGCCCGCCCAGCGGTCGCCGTCCACGATCGAGAACGGGTCGAGCTGGCCCGGGTCGCCCACGAACAGCGACCGCTCGAACAGCGAGGCGATGCGCAGCAGCTTGTCCGAACGCATCTGGTAGGCCTCGTCCACGATCGCCCAGGGCCAGGTCCGGTCGCCGATCCAGGCCCACTTGTCGGCGGTGGCGATCACCACGGCCGGGTCGCCGAGGTCGGGCAGCTTGCCCGCGACCGAGACGTTGGAATGGGCGAGGATACGGCCGGGCGTGATGTAGCCGCCGGCCGACAGGCGGCCGATCGAGAGGTCGGGGTGCTCGGTCGCGAGCCGTTCCACCAGGTCGTCGACCTGCTCGTTGGTCTGCGCGACGATCATCAGCGGCTCGCCGGTCTCGGCGATGTGCCCGGCGGCCTTGACCACCAGGGTGGACTTGCCTGCCCCGGGAGGGGAGTCCACCACCACGCCCCGGTTGCGGGGCAGGTCCGCCAGGACCGCGTCGACGACGGCCGCCGCCTCCTGCTGGGGCGTCTGGACGTTCACGACCATTCCTCCTGCGCGTCGTCGTCGCTGGGCACGTACTCCTCCGGCGGTCCGCCGTGGGTCCACGGCGTCCGCTCGGGGTCGGGGAGCGCCGCCGAGGACTGGAAGTCGTCGGTCAGCGAGGTGTAGGAGACCCGCTCACCCGGCTCGGGCACAGCGCCCGGAGCGGGCGTCTTCCCCCGGCCCATCCCCTTGGTGATCTTCAGGGTGATCTCGCCGTCCGCGATCTCGACGATCTCGGCGGCGTGGCCGCGCCGGTCGGGGCTGCCGACCGTGGTGCCGGGGGCCAGCCGTACCGGGTCCTCGGTCCGGACCGTGATCAGCGGGCGCAGCTTGCGTGAGCGGCCCTCGCCCTCGCTGTGCTCCGGGTCCGCGCCCGTCACCGTCCCGGAGAACGCCTCACCGGTCAGCCGGTACTCGGCCATGACCAGCGGGTCGTCATAGGCCCGCTGCACGTCGTAGCTCGCCCGGGCCCTCTCCAGCCCGGCCCAGCCGCGCGGCGGCGCCGACCGCGCCGTCCCTGCGCGCCTGCGGCGGGCCGCCCTCGGCGACCCGCTCGGCGAACCTGGTGAACGAGCCGCGGTCGGTGTCCCAGCGGTCCTTCACCCGCCGGCCCTCGGGCAGCTCGCGCAGCAGGCGGGCCGCCCGCCACATCAGCCGCCAGGTCGGTTCGAGCTGGGTCCGCAGCGCCTGGGTGACGCGCTCCACGGCGCGGTCGGTCGGGGCCTCCTCATAGGCCCGTACGGCGGGGCCGAGCACCTCGTTGTCGAAGCCCGGGTCGGTGGTGGGGCCGGCCGGCGGCCAGAGCAGCGGGTCCTCGGCCTCCTCGGCGGCCCGCCGGCCGCTCATCCCCGGGGGAGGGGCGATCCACCCGAGCAGCGCCGCGAGGTTGGCGTCCTCCAGCCCGCTCTGCCCGGTCGCCCAGTGCATGCTCAGCGCCTCGGTCGCCACCAGCAACAGGGAGGAGCCCGGCTGCTGCGACCGGTCGGCGAAGTAGGTCAGCCACCGGCCGAGCAGCGGCACCGACGGATGCACCGGATAGGGCCCGTCGGCCCGGCGGAACCGGGTGGAGCGGCCCAGCAGCGCCACGAAGGCGGCCGCCGACCGGTTGGGGACGAGGATCTGCGGCGCGTCCAGGCACCGCTCGTACGGCTCCCCGCCCTTCTTCTCGACCGTCTCGGTGGTCTTGCCGAACCCCTCGACGTACGGCAGGAGCACCTCGGCCAGGCCGGCGGCGAAGGCGAACCGCAGGTCCCGGTTGCGCGGCTGGGGGACCACCAGCAGCCGGGGGTGGTCCGGGTCGGTGCCCACCATGGCGGCCAGCGGCGCGGCGGCCTCACCTGCGAGCCTGAGCGGGATGAACACCATCGGCCGGGGGGCGACGTGGCAGTGCCGGACCGTGGTGATCCGCTGCGCGGCCCCGTCCCGGATGGCGCGCAACTGCGCCAGGGCCGTCAGAGCACTCACGTCACCTCCTCCGTCGGCTCCGTGAGCGCCGCGCTGCTGTACTTGTCGGTTCGCTCGCTCAATTCAGGCACTCCTCGCGCAGGCGGTCCGCCAGGCGGAGCAGGCGGGCGACCTCCTCCTGGCCCTCGGCGGGTTCGACGGTGCCCTCGGCCAGGCCGAGGGCCTCGGTCATCAGGGAGACGCCGCCGAGCTGGTCGCGGACCTGGCGGCCCAGCAGGTCGGTGGAGCCGCAGCCACGGGCCTCGTCACGGCAGAACATGCACATGTCGCAGGTGGACAGGCAGTCGGGCGCGTAGCGGGCGGGCACCTGGCACAGCGCGCCGGCCAGCTCCTCCGCCGACCGGGTGGGCACGCCGTCCGCGTCGGGGGCCAGGTCGAAGGTGAGCCCCTGGGGGAGCCCTTCGAGCAGGCGGTCCACCCGGGTCATCCGGGCGAGCTGCCGCTTGAGCACGGCGAGCTGCTTGCGCACGTCCACCAGCGTCGCGGTCGGCCGGTTGGCGAAGTTCTCCGGGCAGACGAGCACCACGTCGTGGGAGACGCGCTCGGGGTCGTGCCCGAGGTCGGCCAGGAGCGTGCGCAGCGCCAGGACGTAGACTGCGGCCTGCCTGGCCGCGGCGGCGACCTTCTCGGGCTCGGCCTGGCCGTCGATCACGCCGAACGACTTGATCTCCACGATGCGGAAGCGCCCCCCGAGCTGGAAGGCCACCACGTCGGGCTCCAGGTAGGAGGTGTGCCCGGCGATCTCCAGGCTGAACAGCGGGTGGTCGTAGAAGACCGCCGCGTCGTCGTTCTCGCGCGCCGCCCGGTCGATCAGCGTCCGGGTGTGGGAGTGGCGCAGGTGGGAGCCGACGCTCTCCACGTCCTGGTAGCCGACCTGGGCCACGGGCAGGCCGAGCAGCTCGCGCAGGAGCCGCAGCAGCTCGGCGCAGCCGTTCTCCTTCACCAGCGCCTCGAACACGTTGCCGCGCGTGATCGCGAACTGCGACTGGCCGAAGGGGGCCGGGAAGCCGAGGTGCCGGGCCGTACGGTCCTTGTCCACCCCAGCGGCGTCCATCAGCGCCCGGCGGGCGCAGCCGGGGTTGGCGGCCAGCGCCGCGATGGCGCGGGCGTCGTGCGCGCGGGACGGTACCGGTCCGCGCAGCTCGTCCAGCCGGTTCACCGGCCACCCCCGGTGCGGCCGTCGCGTGCCGGGCCCCGCCGGTCCGCCGGCCGTCCCCGGCGGCGCGTGCCGCCCTCGGCCCGTACGGCGGGCGTCTCCGGTGGGCGGGCCACCCACGCCGTGCTCTGCCTGTCCATCAACAGGCCCCTCTCAAGGTGCTCATCGCGGCGACGCCGAACAGGCGCTCCACGTCCGGTAGTTGCCTGCTCGCCCGCGCCGCCACCTCGGCCCGCTGTGCGGTGTCGGCGGCCCGGTGCACCTCCAGCTCGGCCCGGGCCGCGCGGATCGCGGTCGCCGGGTCGGCCTGGACGAAGCCCTCGACCGCGCCGGGGATGTTCTGCGCCATCCGCGACAGCAGCCGCAGCGCGCCCGCCGGCGGCTCGGCCAGCCGGGCGAGGTGTTCGGCGATGCGCGTGGTCGAGGTGAGGAAGTCGACGCGCGGGCTCAGCGGCCCCAGCACCCGCAGCTCGGGCGCCCAGGTGCTGTCGGCGAGCAGCCCGCGGGCGGGGGAGAGCCGGTCGGTCAGCGCGGCGCACAGGTAGTAGGGGCGGGCGTAGGGATCGCTGCGGAAGGAGCGCTCCTCATCCCTGCGCAGGCTGGTCAGCTGGGAGCCGCGCAGCGCGCCGGAGAAGAACGCGTTGTTCACCGCCACGATCAGCTTGGCCGCGGTGGGCACGCCCAGCAGCGCCAGTGCCTGGTGCGCCTGCTCCCTGATCGGCAGCAGCGAGGTCTCGGGCTCGCAGGGCGGTGGCGGCGGGGGCTCCTCGGCGGTGATCGCCGCGTCCCATGCCTGTTCGGCCCGGCGGAGGTCTCCGCGCAGCGACCGGGCGAGCGAGTTCTCCTTCGCCTTCACCGCCCGTCGCACTTCGGCGCGGAGCTCGGCTATCCGCCGTTCCAGCGCGTCCAGTGATTCACTCACGGCCCGGAGCGTAACAGGAGTTCCACCAGTCTCCCTTGAATTCCAGCGAATTCCAGCATTAAAGTGCAGACCATGACAAGGTAATACTGGGCCGAAAGGGGCATTTCATGCGGAACCTATCGGAAGGTCGCGCCGTCCACCTGCTGGACGTGGAGAACCTCGTAGGAAACGCGCGCCCCGCCACCAGAGACGTCCGGACCATGATGGCCCGCTACCACGAACGCGTCCCCACCGGAGGCATGGACCAGTATGTCGCCGCGGTCAACCACGGCGCCCTGGTCCCCGTCGGCCTGGCCCTGGCGGGGATCCAGCTCCTGGTCCGCTCCGGCCCCGACGGGGCCGACGGGGCGCTGGGCGAGGTGATCCGCCTGGACCACCTCGCCGACCGGTTCGAGCGCGTGGTCATCGGCTCCGGCGACGGCATCTTCGCCGACTTCGCCGGCTGGCTGTCCGGGCGGGGCGTCCTGGTCGTGGTGGTCTCCCGCCCGGAATCACTCAACCGCCGGCTCCGCCGTACGGCGGCCCAGGTCATCTCGCTGGACCTGGCGGCCTGACCGTCCGCGCCGCCCGGCCCGCGGGGGAGCGAGGCGTGGAGGCGCTCCGGGCGGCGGAGGATTATGATCTTTCCCCATGCGGACGCCGAACCCCCTCACATCCGTTGATCCCCGGCAGATCAGCCGATACCGGCTGATCGGTCGGCTGGGTGCCGGGGGGCAGGGCGTGGTCTACCTCGCCGAGGACCCCGCGGGCACGGCCGTGGCGATCAAGGTCCTGCACGCGATCGCCACGGCGGACCCCGAGCTCCACGCGCGCTTCGCCGCCGAGCTCGCGGCGGTCCAGCGGGTCGGCCCGCTCTGCGCGGCCCGGATCCTGGACGCCGACCTGGACGCACCCAGGCCGTACATCGTCAGCGAATACGTCGACGGTCCCAGCCTGCGCGCGGCGGTCGCCGAGCGGGGGCCGCTCGACGCCGACGCCGTACACCGGCTGGCGACGAACACCGCCACCGCCCTGGCCGCGATCCACGGCGCGGGGATCGTGCACCGCGATCTCAAGCCGGACAACGTGCTCCTCGGTCCCGACGGCCCGCGCCTCATCGACTTCGGCGTCGCCCGTACGGTGGGCATGACGATGACCGGGTCCGGCCAGATGCTGGGCACGCCGATGTACATGGCGCCGGAGATCTTCAAGGGCGAGCGGGCGGGCCCCGCGGCGGACGTCTTCGCCTGGGGCGCGGTCCTCGTCTACGCCGCGACCGGGCGGGCCGCGTTCGAGGCGGCCGAACCCGCCGCGGCCATGCATCGCGTCCTGGCCCTCGAACCCGATCTCAGCGGGCTCCCCAGCCGGCTCGGCCCGCTCGTGGCACGCGCCCTGGCGAAGGACCCCTCCCATCGTCCCGCGGCGATCGAGCTGCTCCACTCCCTGATCGGGGCGACCGGCCCGCTCCCCGCAGCCCCCCTCTCGCCCGGCGATCCCTCCGTCGGCCCGCCCGGTCCGGCGAGCCCGCTCGGTCCGTCCGGCGGCCCGGCCGGTGCCTCCGGGGCCACGGTGCCGCCGTCGAGCCGGGGCGGGGGCGCGCGGCGGCGCCGGGCCGTCTCCGTCGTGGCAGCGCTCGCGCTGGCGGCGGGCGGGCTCGCGCTGGGCCTTTCGCGGTGGGCGGGATCCGATCCCGGGGCGGGGCAGGCGCGCCCTCCCCTGAGCATGGCGGTCACCGCGGTCTCCTCCGCCTCTCCCCGGCAGGCATCCCCCGAGGCGGTCTCCTCCCCGCCCGTGCCGAAAAAGCACAGGCCCCCCGCCCCCGCCACGGAGCCGGCCTCCCGGACGACCGGGCACCCGCCGTCTCCGACGCCGACCGTGAAGGTCTCCCGGCAGGCCCGGCCGGACCGGACCCCCACAGTCGATCCGGAGCCGGAGGCCGAACCCGGGCACGATGAGACCCCGGAGCCGTTCCCGCGTGAGGCCGACGTGGTCCTGAGCAACCCCCTCGGACCGGACAGCAGGTGCAGCGACCCCCAGGACGGCCCCTCCGGCCTGCAGTTCCGCTCGTGCATCAGGGTCACCGCGGGACAGGTGCTGTTCAGCGTCAGACTGACCAACCCCGCCCCGAAGCCGTACGGCGCGGCCGTCCGGGTCTCCTGGTGGAGTGACGGGCGCACCCACGGATGCCTGCCCGACCCCGGCCCCTGGCGTGTCAAGGTGCCCGCCCGCGGGGTGACGGTCACCCCCGAGGGCCGGTGCGCGGCCGAGCGGACCGCCCGGCCGCTGGCCTACCAGACCGAGGTCACCGTCGGGTCGTCCGGCATGGACGACTGGTCGCAGCGCAAGTTGTCGCCGGTCGCCCATGTGTACCCCGACCACACGAAATTCACCTGCCTGGGCAAGCAGGCCTGCTGAACGGGCGCCGGGCGAAGGCGGTTCCCGGCCCGCTCCCAGACAATCCTCACGCTCCCCGTCCACCTTCGGCCACACGGCGCAGCACCGAAGGGAGAGGGCATGGAAGAGCACGACGAGGGGCGGCGGGTCAGCCGCCGGACGGCCCTGGCAGGGATCGGCACGATCGGGCTGGGAGCGATCCTCACGGCCTGCCCGCGGCGGTCTCCGGGAGGATCCAGGCGGGCAGGCCGGCCACGCTGACCATGCCGTCCGCGTCCACCGCCGCACTCACCTCGGCACCGGCGATCCGGAGCCCGCGCGCGGAGAGCGCGCCCAGGGGAGCGCCCGCGAGCGGGCGGAGCAGCACCCGGCCGGCGGGCACGTCGGGGTAGAGGCCCAGCGCGGCGTGCACGATCGTCACCGCGGCCGCGGCCGACCACGCCTGCGGGCGGCAGGCCGCGGGGTAGGACACGGGATGCCCGAGGGTCTCGCGGTCGTCGCCGCCGAACAGCTCCGGCAGCCGGTAGCCGAACGTCTCGCCCGCGGTGAGCAGCCCCCCGGCGAGTTCCGCCGCCTGCGCGCCGAACCCGGCCCGCGCCAGGCCGGCGACCACGATCGCGGTGTCGTGGGCCCAGATCGACCCGCAGTGGTAGGACAGCGGGCTGAACCCGCCCTCCTCCGCCGACATCGTACGCAGTCCGAAGCCGCCGGCCATCGCCGGTGAGACCAGCAGGGCGGCGACCTCGGCCTCCTCGGCGCCGGTGAGCAGGCCGGTGCCCAGCAGGTGCCCGATGTTGCTGGTCAGCGCGTCCACCGGGCGCTTGTCGCGGTCCAGGGCCAGCGCGGGGAACCTGCCCCGCGGGCCGTCCACCCAGAAGCGGGCGCGGAAGCGCTCGGCCAGCGCCGCGGAGTGCTCGCGCCAGCGCCCGGCGCCGGGACGGCCGAACGCCTCCAGCAGGTCCGCGGCCTGCCGGGCCGCCTGGTAGGCGTAGCCCTGCACCTCGACCAGGGCGATCGGCGGCTCGGCCTGGCGGCCGTCGTGGAAGCGCACCGCGTCGCCGGAGTCCTTCCAGCCCTGGTTGGCCAGTCCCCGGCCGCTGGTGTCGACGTACTCCACGAAGCCGTCGCCGTCGGGATCGGCGTGCTCGGCGAGCCAGCCGAGGGCGGCCTCCAGATGGGGCAGGAGCGCGGCCACCTCCGCCTCGGGCGCGCCCCAGCGCCAGGCGTCGTGCAGCAGGCTGATCCAGAGCGGGGTGGCGTCGACCGTGCCGTAGTAGGCGGCCGGCAGGCGCAGGTTGTCGCCCTCCAGGGCGAACTCGTGCCGCCGCAGCTCATGCATGATCTTCCCGGGTGCCTCGCCGGAGCCGGGGTCGAGCCGGGTGCCCTGCCGCCGGGCCAGCACCCGCAGGGTGCCCATGGCCAGCTCGGTGCCGAGCGGCAGCAGCATCCGGGCGGCCCAGATGCTGTCGCGCCCGAAGAGCGTGAGGAACCAGGGCACGCCGGCGCCGAGGAAGGCGTCGGCGGGGGCGCCCGTCTCGGCCAGCCGCAGCGACCGCAGGTCGTCCAGGGACTGCTCGAAGAGCCGGGTCAGCCGGCGGTCGGTGGCGGTGATCCGGGGCCCGCCCCGTTCGGTGACCCACTCGGCGGGGCGGGCGGGGGCGATCACCACGGCCTCCGGGTCGCGCACCGCGACGTCCCAGCGGAGCGTGGTCCGGCCGCGGGGTGCCAGCGTGACGGGCCAGCACAGCCGCCCCGCCCGTCCGGCCTCCGCCGGCTCGGCGTGCGCGTCCACGCCGGCCACCGTGACCCGGATGCCGCCCGAACCCCACGTCAGCTCGCCGGGCCCGCCGCCCGCGACGGCGGCCGGTGTGGTCTCACCCCCCGACTTCACCACCTCTATCGGGGCGAAGTCGCAGCTCAGGGCTAGGGTGATGGTAGCGGTGACAGGCCTGGAGGCGGTGGAGACGATCTCGATGCGCTCGCTCATTCCGCCCGGCACGACCTGCCGGACGCGGTGGATCCGGACGGTGGGGTCGGGGGAGGGGTCCCCCAGCCATCGCGCCAGCGCGACGAACCGGGCGCCGCCCGCCCCGTGCGGCGCGTAGCCGACGGCCTCGGGCTCCCGGCCGTCGATCTCCAGCCTGACCTGTGACAGCGCACGGGAGTCGGCGTGGAACAGGCCCTGGACGCCGGCCGGCCGGATCTGCCCGTCGCCGCCGCTCAGCGCGGTCGTCGGCGCCATGACGGCGCTGACGAGATCGTGCAGCAGCGGCTGGAGACGGTGGGCGGGGGCGGGGGCGGGGGGTTCGATCACCGTGACGGCCGGCGATGGGGATGTGGCTCCGTCGAGCACGGATGGCTCCCTGGGTCATGTCGAGCCGGTGAAGTCTTGACAGACCGTATCCCTCAGGTGCAGGTCACGACACACCCTCTTTACTTGAACGGTCTAATCATTAAATTTTCTTTACTTCGACGATCCAATCAAGTCATCTGCCGCTCCGCAGGTTCAGGTCCGGCATGATCATCGAACTTCCCCCTCCTTCGCCCGCACGCACACGAAGATCGGGAAATCACGATGAGACATCCGGGTGCCCGTACCGCCGCACTCGCCGCCGTCGCTGCGGCTGCCCTGCTGACCTCGGCGGCCTGCGGCAGCGGCTTCGACGGCCCCGCGGGCGGGAACACCGAGCAGAGCGGCGGCCCGGCGGCCCTGCGGATCCTCATCGGCTCCTCCGGCGACGCCGAGACCGCCGCGGTACGCTCGGCGGCCGGCGCCTGGGCCAAGGCGACGGGCAACACCGCGACGGTCACTCCCGCCCAGGACCTCTCCCAGCAGCTCGGCCAGGCCTTCGCCGGGAGCGACCCCCCGGACGTGTTCTACGTGGACGCCTCGCGCTTCGCCGACTACGCGAGCGTCGGGGCGCTGGAGCCGTACGGTGACAGGATCTCCGACTCCGGGGACTTCTACCCGAGCCTGCGCACCACCTTCAGCCACGACGGCGTCTTCTACTGCGCGCCGAAGGACTTCGCCACCCTGGCGCTGATCGTCAACGACGACCTGTGGAAGAAGGCCGGGCTGACCGGCGCGGACGTGCCCACCACCTGGGAGCAGCTCACCTCGGCGGCGGAGAGGATCAAGGCCGCGGGGGTCACCCCGCTGGTCGTCGGCGACACCCATGAGCGGATCGGGGCCTTCATGGTGCAGGCCGGGGGCTGGATCACCAGCGACGACGGCAGGCGGGCCACCGCCGACAGCGCCGCGAACGTCACCGCCCTGCAGTACGTGCGGGGCCTGCTCAAGGGCGGGCTCGCCCGGTTCCCCAAGCAGCTCGACGCCGGATGGGGCGGTGAGGCCTTCGGCAGGGGCAGGGCCGCGATGACCGTCGAGGGCAACTGGATCAGGGGGGCGATGAGAGCGGACCACCCCGGCGTCGCCTACACCGTCCACGAGCTGCCGGCCGGGCCGGCGGGCAAAGGCACGCTGTCCTTCACCACCTGCTGGGGCATAGCCGCCAAGAGCAGGCACAAGAAGCAGGCGATCAGCTTCGTCGAGGAGATGACCAGGGCCGGCCGGCAGATGGAGTTCGCCAGGGCGTTCGGCGTGATGCCCTCCCGCCGGTCCGCCAGGGCCGCCTTCACCGGGGAGTTCCCGGACGACACCCCGTTCGTGAACGGCGCCGACCACGCCCACGGCCCGGTGAACACCCCGAAGATGGCCAATGTGCTGGCCGACTTCGACGACGGCCTCCAGCAGCTCGCCTCCACCGACCCGAAGACGCTCCTGGCCCGCCTGCAGAAGAACACCCGGGCCGCGCTCGGCGACTGAAGCTGACCGGCGCGCGGTCCCGTCCGGTGCCGGGCCGGGGCGCGCGCCGGCGGAAAGGAGGCCGGCGTGGCCGGAACCACGGTCGGGACAGGCCGGCGCGCGCGCCGCCGTACCGGCGTGAACAGGGAGAACGTCGCCGGCTGGCTCTTCGTGGCGCCGGTGGTGGCGATCCTCGGCCTGTTCCTGCTGCTGCCGATCCTGATGGCCCTCTGGGTGAGCCTGACGGACTGGAACGGGCAGGGCAGCCCGTTCCGCGCCGGGGTGCCGTTCGTCGGGCTGGACAACTACACGGGGCTGTTCGCCAGGGACGACCTGAGCCGCCAGAACTTCATGATCAGCATCCGCAACACCTTCTACTACGTGATGATCGTCGTGCCCGCGCAGACGGTGCTGGCGCTCGGCCTGGCCCTGGTGGTGCACCGCCGGACGCTCAGGGGCAAGGCGTTCTTCCGCACCGCCTTCTACTTCCCGTCGGTGACCAGCTCGGTGGCGATCAGCGTCCTGTTCCTGTTCGTCTTCAGCGACTCCGGCGCGGTCACCCAGCTTCTGGCGATCATCGGCGTCGAGGGTCCGCAGTGGTTCTCCGACTCGCGTGGCCTGCTGCACCTGCTCCTGAGCGCCCTCGGCCTGGCCGACGTGGACGCGCCACCCCCGGTGCTGACCGGCGGCGGCCCGTTCGGGCTGTCGTGGTGGGAGTGGTTGTCGGGCCCCAGCGTGGCCATGTGCACGATCATCATGCTGGCCGTCTGGACCACCTCCGGCACGTTCATGCTGATGTTCCTCGCCGCCCTGCAGGACATTCCGGTGGCGCTGGAGGAGGCGAGCATGCTGGACGGCGCCGGCCGCCGGCAGCGCCTGCGGCACGTGACGCTGCCGGTGCTCAGGCCGACGCTGTTCCTCGTGCTCACCCTCGGGCTGATCGCCACCTGGCAGGTTTTCGACCAGGTGTACGTGATGAGCCAGGGCGGCCCGGCGAAGACCACGCTGACCCCGGCCTACCTGTCCTACCGGACCGCCTTCCGCGACTTCGACTACGGCTCGGGAGCGGCGATTTCGTTCGTCCTGTTCCTGCTCATCGTGCTGCCGGCGGTGCTCCGGCGGTGGGTGACGCGCGGCCGCGACGCGGTCCGCGACCGCCGCCGGCCGCGCCCGGGAAGATCATGACGCCCCCGGCCGCGGACCGGAGCGCCCCCGCCCGTACGGCGGGCCGCCCCCGAGGCGCCGGAGCGGACGCCCGCGCGCTGGCCTCCGCCTTCGCCGGGTACGCCGTACTGGTCTTCTCCGCGCTGGTCTTCCTCTACCCGTTCGTCATCCAGGTCGCCAACGCCTTCAAGACCGAGCCCGACGCCGCGGCCAACCCGCTCTCCCCGATACCGGACCCGGTGTCGACGGCCGGGTTCGAACGGGTGTTCCTCGACACCGGCATGCCGCTCTGGCTGGGCAACTCGGTGCTGGTGACCCTCGTCGTCACCGCCGGCCGGGTCTTCCTGGACTCCCTGGCCGGCTACGCCCTGGCCCGGCTGCGCTTCCGCGGGCGGCGGGCGCTGTTCTCGGCGATCGTCGCGGTGATGGCGGTCCCGGGAGTGGTGCTCTTCATCCCGAAGTTCCTCGTCCTCAACCAGCTCGGCATCTACGACAGCTACACGGCGCTGATCGTGCCGGTGATCGCGGACGCGGCCGGGGTCTTCATCATGAAGCAGTTCTTCGAGTCGATCCCGGTCAGCGTGGAGGAGGCCGCCCGGATCGACGGGGCCGGGGTGTTCCGCACCTTCTGGTCGGTGGTGCTGCCGATGGCGCGGCCCGCCCTGATCACGCTGACGATCATCTCCTTCCAGGGCACCTGGAACGAGTTCCCGCACACCCTGGTGGCGGTGCAGGACCCGAGCCTGTTCACCCTGCCGCGTGGGCTGGCCGACCTGGTCAGCGGATCCCTCGGGGCGGGCACCCGGTATCCGCTCAAACTCGGCGCGGCGGTGCTCGCCACCATCCCGGTGGCGGTCGTCTTCGTGGTCTTCCAGCGCTACTTCGTCCGCAGGGCCAACGAGGGCGCGGAGAAGGGGTAGCGCCGGCGACCCCGTGCCAGGCGACCCCGTGCCGGCGGCCGTGGAACCGCCGGTCGCCGGCCCGGAAGCCTCAGGCCCCGATCTCCGTGCGGTCGCCGGACCACAGGGTGTGGAAGGAGCCCTCCCGGTCCGTCCGCTGGTAGGTGTGCGCGCCGAAGAAGTCCCGCTGGCCCTGGATCAGGGCCGCGGGCAGGCGCTCGGCCCGCAGGGAGTCGTAGTAGGCCAGCGCGGTCGAGAAACCGGGCGCCGGGATGCCCAGCTCCGCCGCCTTCGCCACCACCCGCCGCCACGAATCCTGCGCCAGGCCCAGGGCCTCGGCGAACAGGGGGGCGGTCAGCAGGGTCACGGGCGGGGTCTCCCCCTCGTAGGCCTCACGGATGCGGTCGAGGAAGACGGCCCGGATGATGCAGCCGCCGCGCCAGATCGTGGCCAGCGAGCCCGGGTCCACGTCCCAGCCGTACTCCGCGCTCCCGGCCCTGATCTGGTCGAACCCCTGCGCGTAAGCGATGATCTTCGATGCGTACAGCGCCCGCCGCACGTCCTCCGCGAACCCCTCGCCGACCGGCCCGGCCGGCACGCCCGAGGGGCCGGGCAGGCCGCGCGCGGCCTCCCGCAGATCCGCGTGACCGGAGACCGAGCGGGCGAACACCGCCTCGGCGATGCCGCTCACCGGGACGCCCAGATCCAGCGCGATCTGCACCGTCCACCGGCCGGTGCCCTTCTGCTCGGCCCGGTCGGCGATGACGTCCACGAGCGGTCTGCCGGTGGTGGCGTCGACCTGCCGGAGCACCTCGGCGGTGATCTCGATGAGGTAGGAGGACAGCTCGCCCTTGTTCCACTCCTCGAAGACGTCGGCGAGCTCCGCCGGGCTCAGGCCGAGCCCCTGCCTGAGCAGGTCGTAGGCCTCGGCGATGAGCTGCATGTCGGCGTACTCGATGCCGTTGTGCACCATCTTGACGAAGTGCCCGGCGCCGTCGGGGCCGATGTGGGTACAGCAGGGCACGCCGTCCACCTTCGCGGCGATGTCCTCCAGCAGCGGGCCCAGCGCCTCGTAGGACTCCCGGGAGCCGCCCGGCATGATGCTCGGTCCGAGCAGCGCCCCCTCCTCGCCGCCGGACACCCCCGCCCCGACGAAGTGGATGCCCCGCTCGCGCAGCGCCGCCTCCCGCCTGCGGGTGTCGAGGAAGTGCGCGTTCCCGCCGTCCACGAGCATGTCGCCCGGCTCCAGCAGGGGGGCGAACTCCTCGATCACCGCGTCGGTCGGGGCGCCCGCTTTCACCATGATGAGGATGCGCCGGGGGCGCTCCAGCGCCGCGACCAGCTCCTCCGGAGTCTCACAGGCGACGAACGTGCCCTCGTCCCCGTGCTGCTCCATCAGTGCCTTGGTCCGGGACTGCGACCTGTTGTGTACGGCTACTGCGTGTCCGTGTCTTGCCAGGTTGCGGGCGAGGTTCGCGCCCATGACCGCCAAGCCGGTAACACCGATCTGTGCCTGAGCCATTCTCTGATACCCCCTTCGGTTCCAAGAATGTCAGGTCCCATTCCTGGAGGGTCGCCGGCGGGGCGGCCGAGGACGTCACGCCAGATCAGGCACCGGGCGAGGCCGGCCCGGGGTGGCTCAGGATGGTTCGGGGTGGTTCGGGCCGGCTCAGGGACGGAAGACGGTGCCCGGTTTCTCCGAGCCGAGCACTCCTCCCAGGCAGCGGTAGGTCCGCACGCCCAGCTCGAACTGCTCCTTCGACGGCGGCAGGACCGTGCTGTGCCACCTGCCCGAGCCGATCGCGCGGGCGTCGCCGTACCGGGAGGCGAGCAGGACCTGCGACGCGCACACCTTCTTCACCACCGGGTGCTTCTCCAGGGCCGCGTAATCGTGGGTGAGGGAGTCCACCGGCAGCGGGGCGATCGCGAAGGTCTCCCAGGAGTGCGACTCCTCGCAGCCGATCCGCTTGGCCGTCGCGTCACCCGAGATCACGACGAGGCCGCCCCAGCACTCGGCCTCCTTCACGCAGGCGGCCTGAGCGCCCGGCACCCCGGCGGCCGGACAGGCGGCCGTGACGGTGTCGACCTTCCCGGCCTCCGTGCCCGTACCGGGCTTGCCGATCTCGCCGGCCGTGTCCTGCCGCTGACCGGCGGGCGGCTCCCGGTCGCGGTTCTCCAGGAACATCACCCCGGCCCCGGCCAGCAGCAGGATCGTGAAGGCCACGGCCACCGCGACGAACACGCGGGAGTTCGACGTGCCCGGGGACGGGGCGCCCGCCGCCCGTGCTCCGGTGGTCGCCAGGTCCCGCGCTCCCGGAGAGGTCAGGTGCGCGCGCACCGGATCCCTGCCCGCCGCGCCCACCGCGCCCGCCGAGCGCGCCGGCGGCATGCCGTACGGCGAGGGCGGACCGGTCAACGGCGCCGCGGGGGGAGCGGCGGGAACGGAAGGAACGGAGGGGACGGGGCGCGGGGCGGCCGGCCGGGACGCCTGGGCGGCACGGTCCAGACGAAGGTCGGTGAGGGCGTCCCGCAGCGCCGCCACGGAGGGGGTGCGCCGGGCCGGGTCGCTGGCCATGGCCTGCCGGAGCACCTCGGTGAACTCCGCCGGCACATCCGGGATCTCGGGGACGGGCAGGCGGTGCAGGGCCATGATGACGGCGATGTTGGCCACGCCGCTCTCGGGGAAGCGCGGCGGGCGGCCCGACAGCAGCGCGTAGAGCGTGGCGGCGAGGGAGTAGACGTCCCCGGCGGTGGTGGGCTCGGTCAGCTCGAACGCCTCGGGCGGGGCATAGGCGGGGGTGAGCGACTCGCGCGTCACCGAGACCTCGCCGCCCGCGGACGGCATGGTGGCCAGGCCGAAGTCGGAGAGCACGACGTTGCCGTACCGGTTGATCAGGATGTTGGCGGGCTTGATGTCGCGGTGCAGCACCCCGGCGGCGTGCGCGGCGGACAGCGCGTCCGCGATCCGGGCGCCGATGTCGGCCACCTCGGCCGGGGCCAGCCGCCCCTCGGCCCGCATCCGGTCCAGCAGCGACCCGCCCGGGCACAGTTCCAGCACCATGTACGGCCGGCCGTCGGGCAGCACCCCGGCGTCATAGACGTGGGCGACGTGCGGGTGCCCGGAGAGCGCTCCCGCGGAGGTGACCTCGCGCATGAAGCGGCGCCTGTCCCGCTCCGAGACCAGCACCCGGTTGTCGACCTTGAGCGCGACCTCGCGCTCCACCGCCAACTGCCTGGCCCGGTAGACGATTCCGAAACCGCCCTGCCCGAGCACGCCGGACACCTCGTAGCCCGGCACCGTCACGGCACCTGCTTCGGCCACCCGCCACCTCCTGGAGAGATCGGCAGATTACCGGACTTATGACGACGAAGGTCGTCGCTTCCCAGCGTTCAGTGGGCAGAGGCGACCGCCGGGCCGGCGGGGCGATCCACGCGCCTGCCCGGTGCGGTCCTCCTGGCGGGGGCGATCCCCCTGGTGATCGCGGTCCCTCCGGTGATCACGGGCTGGATCGCCGGACTTCAGGCGGGCGGCGACGCGTCGCCGGCGAGGTCGGCCAGCAGGGCGTCCCAGCGCGCGCCCACGGCGTCGAGGTCGTAACGGGCGGCCGTGCGCACCGCGTTGCCGCCCAGCGTGCCGCGCAACCGCCGGTCCTCGATCAGGCGGCAGACGGCCTCGGCCAGATCCTGTGCCTTCTTGGTACGCACGAGCAGCCCGTCGTGCTCGTCGGTGATGATCTCCCTGGGACCGTGCGGGCAGTCGAAGCTCACCACGGGCACGCCCTTGCTCATCGCCTCCAGGATCGTCATGCCGAACCCCTCGTAGCGCGAGCTGACGACGTAGATCGACGACTTGGCCAGCTCGACCCCGATCTCCGGAGAACTGCCCATCAGGAACACCCGGTCCGCCAGACCCGCGTCCTCGATCCTGGTGCGGAGCTTCGTCTCGGCCTTCGCCGTACCGCCGCCGTAGATGCGCAGCACCCAGTCCGGATGCGCCGCCGCGACGTGTGCCCACGCCCTGACCAGACGGTCGAAGCCCTTGGCGTGCACCAGCCTGCCGATGGCGATGACGACCTTCTCCTCCAGAGGGGAGATGTCACCGGCCAGGTGGGGCAGGGCGTTGGGGATGCGCAGCAGCCGTCCCGGCGGATCGGCCCGCAGCGTCCTGGCGTACTGGCGCAGATCGGCGTCGGTGAGGGTCACGAAGGCGTCCAGCCTGCCGTACCGCCTCTTGATGAGCCGCCGGATCTCGGGGGAGTGGACGTCCAGGGCCACGTGCTCCTGGCCGACCGTGAGGACTCCCGGAGGCGCGAACAGCGCGGTGACCAGGTTGAACCCCGGCCGGGTGGAGATCACCACGCCGGTGCGCATGGACCGCAGGAAGGCGACCAGGCGCAGGTCGGTCCAGAGGGTGAGCGCGTGGTAGACGTTCTCCTGCTCCGGGACCAGCAGGCTCGGGAAGCGCGACAGCATCCGGGCGAGCCGGCCGCGGGGCCTGGTCCTGTCATCCAGGAACGACACCCGCACGCCGGGAGGCATCGGGAAGAAGGGCTCCTCCGCCGTCCGGACCACGCTGACGATCTCCACGTCGCGCTCCCGCGCCAGGTACGCGGCGAGGTTGAGCACGGTCCGGATGGTTCCGCCCATCCCGTAGGCGTGCTGCAGCACGATGCGGACCGTTCCCGTGTCCGGCGCGGGCGCACGCCGTGCCCGTCTCCCGTTGAGTCTCCTCAGCAGCCACAGTGCCCCGCGCCTGACCGCCCCGCGCATCTTCCCCGACAATTGAGAGCCCCCTTCTCAACCGCTTTCACCGCCGTACGGCTCGCTCCGGACGGAGGTTTCACCCTGCCCGGGAGCGCGTTGGATATGTGTAAGCCCCTCTTTTTTGGGACTTTTGGGACAGAACGCGAACCGTGGGCCCGTCCGAACGGCCGGCGATCGGGGCCATCGACGCCTCCGGGCATCTCCCGCCTATGCTGTTTCCCTCTGAGAGGGGAAGAGCGGTGAGCGGACGGGATCCCGACAGGCGGCGGGCGCTGCTGGACGCCGCGGACCGGGTGATCAGGCGGGAGGGGCCGGAGGCGTCGATGGCCTCGATCGCCGCCGAGGCGGGGATCACCAAACCCATCCTCTACCGGCATTTCGGCGACAAGAGCGGGCTCTACCAGGCCCTCGCCAACCGGCACGTCCGCACCGTGGTCAGCCTGCTGCGCCCGGAGTTCGACCGGGACAGGACGGACCTGCGCAGCCGTGCCCGGTCGACCATCACCGCCTATCTCGACATGATCGCCGCGAACCTCAACCTCTACCGTTTCCTGTTCCACCGGGCCGGCGCCGAGGACAGCCGTACCCACTCCCAGATGACCGCGATCGTGCGCAGCCTCGGTGAGGAGCTCGGCGCGGTGATCGCCGCGGAGTCCGCGGTCCCTGACCCGGTCCGTGCCCAGGTGCTGGGGCACGCCTTCGTCGGCATGGTCCAGGCCACCGGTGACTGGTGGCTGGAGCACCCCGAGGTGGACCGGGCGGAGGTCGTCGAGGGACTGGTCAGCGTGGTCGTCGCGACGATGTCCGCCACGCTGCCCCGCTGACCGGTTGTCAGTCCCGGCCGACGCGGTCGATTTGACGAGGTGGACCGGGGTCCATAAAGTTCACCAGGCCTGAGGGAGTCGGCGGCAGCGCCAAGATCTCAGGAACCCTCTCTGATCACATCCGCTCATTGAGATCATTGTGTCTCGATGAGGTCCGATTCGACACGAACCGGACAACGGAGTAAGTTAGAAGGGTTGCTCCGGAAACGGGGCGGTCGGAATTCCGGTAAGTCCAGCTAGATCAAGTCAAGTGGTTCCAAACGAGCCGGTTTGACACGAAAAAGCGGGCCTGAAAGAATAAAGACACAACGGAACGAACGAAACGCCCCGAAGTCGGGACCACGGTCACGGCGACGGAGAACGCGTCCGTTTCTTGAGAACTCAACAGTGTGTTAAAAGCCAGTGCATGAAGCACAACCCCGTCCAACCCATTTTTAGTGGGGGACGGATTCCTTTGGTTGATACATCCGATGCGAATCGGGTGCTTTCAGCTGGGAAAACCTTTCAAACATTGTTTGGAGAGTTTGATCCTGGCTCAGGACGAACGCTGGCGGCGTGCTTAACACATGCAAGTCGAGCGGAAAGGCCCTTCGGGGTACTCGAGCGGCGAACGGGTGAGTAACACGTGAGTAACCTGCCCCTGACTCTGGGATAAGCCCGGGAAACTGGGTCTAATACCGGATACGACCACTTCTCGCATGGGATGGTGGTGGAAAGTTTTTTCGGTTGGGGATGGACTCGCGGCCTATCAGCTTGTTGGTGGGGTAACGGCCTACCAAGGCGACGACGGGTAGCCGGCCTGAGAGGGCGACCGGCCACACTGGGACTGAGACACGGCCCAGACTCCTACGGGAGGCAGCAGTGGGGAATATTGCGCAATGGGCGAAAGCCTGACGCAGCGACGCCGCGTGGGGGATGACGGCCTTCGGGTTGTAAACCTCTTTCAGCAGGGACGAAGTTGACGTGTACCTGCAGAAGAAGCGCCGGCTAACTACGTGCCAGCAGCCGCGGTAATACGTAGGGCGCAAGCGTTGTCCGGAATTATTGGGCGTAAAGAGCTCGTAGGTGGCTTGTCACGTCGGGTGTGAAAGCTTGGGGCTTAACTCCAGGTCTGCATTCGATACGGGCTGGCTAGAGGTAGGTAGGGGAGAACGGAATTCCTGGTGTAGCGGTGAAATGCGCAGATATCAGGAGGAACACCGGTGGCGAAGGCGGTTCTCTGGGCCTTACCTGACGCTGAGGAGCGAAAGCGTGGGGAGCGAACAGGATTAGATACCCTGGTAGTCCACGCTGTAAACGTTGGGCGCTAGGTGTGGGGACCTTCCACGGTTTCCGCGCCGTAGCTAACGCATTAAGCGCCCCGCCTGGGGAGTACGGCCGCAAGGCTAAAACTCAAAGGAATTGACGGGGGCCCGCACAAGCGGCGGAGCATGTTGCTTAATTCGACGCAACGCGAAGAACCTTACCAAGGCTTGACATCGCCCGGAAACACTCAGAGATGGGTGCCTCTTCGGATCGGGTGACAGGTGGTGCATGGCTGTCGTCAGCTCGTGTCGTGAGATGTTGGGTTAAGTCCCGCAACGAGCGCAACCCTTGTTCAATGTTGCCAGCACGCTCCTTCGGGGGTGGTGGGGACTCATTGGAGACTGCCGGGGTCAACTCGGAGGAAGGTGGGGATGACGTCAAGTCATCATGCCCCTTATGTCTTGGGCTGCAAACATGCTACAATGGCCGGTACAGAGGGTTGCGATACCGTGAGGTGGAGCGAATCCCAAAAAGCCGGTCTCAGTTCGGATTGGGGTCTGCAACTCGACCCCATGAAGTCGGAGTCGCTAGTAATCGCAGATCAGCAACGCTGCGGTGAATACGTTCCCGGGCCTTGTACACACCGCCCGTCACGTCACGAAAGTCGGCAACACCCGAAGCCCGTGGCCCAACCAGCTTGTCTGGGGGGAGCGGTCGAAGGTGGGGCTGGCGATTGGGACGAAGTCGTAACAAGGTAGCCGTACCGGAAGGTGCGGCTGGATCACCTCCTTTCTAAGGAGCATCGACTGCGGCCACCTGGTGGTCCGTGGTCCATGTCATGTCTGCAGGCGAACGTTCTGCACGTGACGCGCTCATTAGTGGAGCACTGGCTACTCAACCGGACCGCATTCGCCGGGCCGCTAGTACCGCCTGTCTCTTCTTCGGAGGAGCTGGGAGTGGGAACGCCGGCTGCGGAGGGTCGGACTGGTTGGACACACTGTTGGGTCCTGAGGAAACGGACCGGGCGGGCCCGCTGAGGCGGGCTTGCTGTCTGTTTGACCTCGTGCGGGACCGGCCTTCTGTCAGACCGGCTCATCTTCAGGGTGGGTGTCTGGTGGCGGAGTGGGTTTGGTCGCTGTTTGTTGTTTGAGATTTGCATAGTGGACGCGAGCATCTTTGTGGCCAAGTTTTTTAGGGCACACGGTGGATGCCTTGGCATCAGGAGCCGATGAAGGACGTGGGAGGCTGCGTTAAGCCCCGGGGAGTCGCCAACCTGACTTTGATCCGGGGATGTCCGAATGGGGAAACCTAGCACCAGTCATGTGGTGTTGCCTCCGCCTGAATGTATAGGGCGGTTGGTGGTAACGCGGGGAAGTGAAACATCTCAGTACCCGTAGGAAGAGAAAACAATTTAGTGATTCCGTGAGTAGTGGTGAGCGAAAGCGGAAGAGGCTAAACCGTATGCGTGTGATAGCCGGCAGGCGTTGCGTGTGCGGGGTTGTGGGACCCTCTGGGAGAGGCTGCCGCTTCTCCAAGCAGTGAGAAATCGATGGGATAGCCGAAGTTTCTGGGAAGTTGCGCCGTAGACCGTGAGAGCCGGGTAGGCGAAATCTTGTCGACTGTTTGAGGGGATCCCAAGTAGCACGGGGCCCGAGAAATCCTGTGTGAATCTGCCAGGACCACCTGGTAAGCCTAAATACTCCCTGATGACCGATAGTGAACAAGTACCGTGAGGGAAAGGTGAAAAGCGCCCCGGTGAGGGGTCGTGAAATAGTACCTGAAACCGTGTGCCTACAAGCCGTAGGAGCGTAAACAGGCTTGCCTGTTTGTGATGTGACTGCGTGCCTTTTGAAGAATGAGCCTGCGAGTTATGGTGTGTGGCGAGGTTAACCCGTGTGGGGGAGCCGTAGCGAAAGCGAGTCTGAATAGGGCGTTTGAGTCGCATGCTGTAGACCCGAAGCGGAGTGATCTAGGCATGGGCAGGTTGAAGCGCGGGTAAGACCGCGTGGAGGACCGAACCCACCAGGGTTGAAAACCTGGGGGATGACCTGTGTTTAGGGGTGAAAGGCCAATCAAACTCCGTGATAGCTGGTTCTCCCCGAAATGCATTTAGGTGCAGCGTTGCGTGTTTCTTGCCGGAGGTAGAGCACTGGATGGCTAATGGGCCCGACAAGGTTACTGACGTCAGCCAAACTCCGAATGCCGGTAAGTGAGAGCGCAGCAGTGAGACTGCGGGGGATAAGCTCCGTAGTCGAGAGGGAAACAGCCCAGACCACCGACTAAGGCCCCTAAGCGTGTGCTAAGTGGGAAAGGATGTGGAGTCGCAGTGACAACCAGGAGGTTGGCTTAGAAGCAGCCATCCTTGAAAGAGTGCGTAATAGCTCACTGGTCAAGTGATTCCGCGCCGACAATGTAGCGGGGCTCAAGTACACCGCCGAAGTCGTGGCATTCACGCATTAACCGAGCCTTTGTGGTTTAGGTGTGTGGATGGGTAGGGGAGCGTCGTGCGGCCGGCGAAGCAGCAGAGTGATCTAGTTGTGGAGGCCGTGCGAGTGAGAATGCAGGCATGAGTAGCGAATCAGAAGTGAGAAACTTCTGCGCCGGATGACCAAGGGTTCCTGGGCCAGGCTAATCCGCCCAGGGTAAGTCGGGACCTAAGGCGAGGCCGACAGGCGTAGTCGATGGACAACGGGTTGATATTCCCGTACCCGCTACGATGCGCCAATACTGAATCCAGTGATACTAAGGGTCCTTAACTCGGTTGTCCCTTCGGGGACGGCGTCAGAGTGAACGCCTGGCCTGATCTGGTAGTAGGTAAGCGATGGGGTGACGCAGGAAGGTAGCCCAGCCCAGGCGATGGTAGTCCTGGGGTAAGCATGTAGGGAGAGAGGTAGGCAAATCCGCCTCTCATGTATCCTGAGATGTGATGCCGAGCCGATTGTGGCGAAGTGGGTGATCCTATTCTGCCGAGAAAAGCCTCTAGTGAGTGTCGTGGCGGCCCGTACCCGAAACCGACTCAGGTGGTCAGGTAGAGAATACCAAGGCGATCGGGTGAACTGTGGTTAAGGAACTCGGCAAATTGCCCCCGTAACTTCGGGAGAAGGGGGGCCTTCGCTGGTGATGAGTCTTGCACTCGGAGCTGGTGGGGGTCGCAGAGGCCAGGGGGAAGCGACTGTTTACTAAAAACACAGGTCCGTGCGAAGTCGTAAGACGATGTATACGGACTGACGCCTGCCCCGGTGCTGGAACGTTAAGGGGACCGGTTAGCTGCAGTAATGTGGCGAAGCTGAGAACTTAAGCGCCAGTAAACGGCGGTGGTAACTATAACCATCCTAAGGTAGCGAAATTCCTTGTCGGGTAAGTTCCGACCTGCACGAATGGCGTAACGACTTCCCCGCTGTCTCAACCGCAGACCCGGCGAAATTGCACTACGAGTAAAGATGCTCGTTACGCGCAGCAGGACGGAAAGACCCCGGGACCTTCACTACAGCTTGACATTGGCGTTTGGAACGTCTTGTGTAGGATAGGTGGGAGACTGTGAAGCTGTCACGCTAGTGGCGGTGGAGTCATTGGTGAAATACCACTCTGGTCGTTTTGAACGTCTAACTTCGGTCCGTGATCCGGATCAGGGACAGTGTCTGGTGGGTAGTTTAACTGGGGCGGTTGCCTCCTAAAGAGTAACGGAGGCGCCCAAAGGTTCCCTCAGCCTGGTTGGCAATCAGGTGTCGAGTGTAAGTGCACAAGGGAGCTTGACTGTGAGACCGACGGGTCGAGCAGGAGCGAAAGCTGGGACTAGTGATCCGGCGGTGGCTTGTGGAAGCGCCGTCGCTCAACGGCTAAAAGGTACCCCGGGGATAACAGGCTGATCTTCCCCAAGAGTCCATATCGACGGGATGGTTTGGCACCTCGATGTCGGCTCGTCGCATCCTGGGGCTGGAGTAGGTCCCAAGGGTTGGGCTGTTCGCCCATTAAAGCGGTACGCGAGCTGGGTTTAGAACGTCGCGAGACAGTTCGGTCCCTATCCGCTGCGCGCGCAGGAGACTTGAAAGGAGCTGTCCCTAGTACGAGAGGACCGGGACGGACGAACCTCTGGTGTGCCAGTTGTTCCGCCAGGAGCACGGCTGGTTGGCTACGTTCGGAAGGGATAACCGCTGAAAGCATCTAAGCGGGAAGCTCGCCTTGAGATGAGGTCTCCCACCACGTGAGTGGGTAAGGCCCCCAATAGACGATTGGGTTGATAGGCCGGAGGTGGAAGCACAGTAATGTGTGGAGCTGACCGGTACTAATAGGCCGAGGACTTGACCACAAAGCATAAGCTTGGTTTCTGCAGCGCTCTGTCCCTTCGCCGGGTCCGGAGCAGCGCGAAACCAAGGTTCTTGCCCGCGTCCACTATGCAATTCTGAAACAGCAAGCACCGTGTGTGTTTGACAGTTTCATAGAGTTACGGCGGTTATGGCGAAGGGGAAACACCCGGTTACATTCCGAACCCGGAAGTTAAGCTCTTCAGCGCCGATGGTACTGCACCGGGGACGGTGTGGGAGAGTAGGTCGCCGCCGGACAATCTTTTGGAAAAGGCCATCCTTCGGGGTGGCCTTTTCTGCTTTTCTGGACCCTTTTCGGCCGGCTCCGACCCGCTGTGTCGGCGGAAGATCACCTGGCAGCTCAACAAGGGCGAGTCCCTGATTGATCCCGGCGCCCCCGGGGTCACTCAACCGTGATGACGAGCTTTCCGGGCGCGTTGCCTGCCGCCAGGTCACCCACCGCGGTGGAGGCCTCCGCCAGGGAGTACGTGCGCCCGACGGCCGGTCGCACGGCCCCGGCCTCGATGAGGTCGCGCAGCGCGTCCAGGTCGGCGGTACGGGTCAGCGCGATCAGCGCACCCAGGCGCTGGCGCGTGAACAGGGTGATCAGCCGGACGGCCAGCGGCCGGCCGAGCCCGCCGAACCACCGACCGCCGCCCTCGCCGCCGACGATGACGAGCCGGCCGCGCTCGGTGAGCAGCCCGCGCAGCAGGGCCAGCGGCCGGATGCCCGCGATGTCGATGATCAGATCGTACGTCCCGGTGAGCGGCTCGCACGTGTAGTCGATGACGGCCTGGGCGCCCAGTGACCGGACGAGGTCGGCCTTGGCTGTGCTGCACACGGCGGTGACATGGGCGCCGCCGGCGACCGCAAGTTGCGTCGCGAAGCTGCCCACTCCGCCGCCGGCGCCGATGACCAGCACCTTCTCGTCGGCGGTGACCTGGCCGACGGCCCGCAACGCGGTCACCCCTGACACGGGTACGGCCGCCGCTTCGGTGAAGTTCAATTTGGCGGGCTTGCGGGCGAGCTTGCCCGGGCGGGCGAGCGCGAACTGCGCGTACGCGCCGGTCGCCGCGCCGTACACCTCGTCGCCGGGGCGAAACGCAGTCACGTTGGCACCGACGGACTCCACGACGCCGGCCACGTCCATGCCCGGCACGCGGTTGCGGGGCCGGCGCAGACCGAAGCCAAGGCGGCCGATGAGCGGCAGCCCGGTCATGACGTGCCACACGCCGTAGTCGACGCCGGCCGCGTGCACCCGGATCAGCACATCGCCGGCACCGGGCGTCGGGATCGGGACCTCGCCGAGGCTCAGCACGTGCGGCGGGCCGTACTCGTCCTGGACGATCGCCCTCATGAGGGGTCTCCTTCGGTGTCGGGGTACTGGAAGACGTCGTCGAGTCCGACCCGGAACACCCGGGCGATGCGGAACGCCATCTCCAGAGAGGGGGAGTAGCGACCCTGTTCGATCGCGATGATGGTCTGGCGAGTGACGCCGACCCGGTCGGCCAGCTCGGCCTGGGTCATCTCGTCGTGCGCGAACCGCAGGGCCCGGATCGCGTTGGTGACCCGCGTCGGCTTCACCACGTCTGGAAGCCGCCCTTGCGGTACGCCATGATCTTGGCAAACGAGCTGAGCACCGCGGACAGCACGAACGCCAGGTAGACGGCGTTGGCGATCCAGAAGTGGCGCAGCTCGGCGATGGCCATGACCAGTGCGGCGAGTGCGCCGATGACGACGATCGACTGCCCGATGCGCTCACTGACCTGGTTGATCTCACGGTCGCGCTCGTCAGTGCGGTCGGCGCCGTGGCCGCCCGCGATAGCCATTGCGATGTGGGCCACGATCGCGGCGACGATGGCGCCACCGATGGTCCACAGCAGGGCTCCCGCGTAGGCGACGTCGGCGAGCGGGCCGTCGCCGACCAGGCCCAGGATGGTCGCCACGTAGATCGTGTACGCGCCGACGGAGACCACGATCATCACCCAGGCACGCTTTTCCTCGAAGGCCATGCCCGCTCCTCATGTAAAACAAAGCTGACATCAACCAATGTAAAGCGCCCTGGACACCATGTCAAAGTTTATTTACATGCACGGTCGGCGACGCCATGGCGCCCGGCGCGGTGTTGCTGCAAAACGTCTGCAGTCGGCCGGACGGCGCAGGTCGCACCGGCCCGCCCTCAGCTGCACACCGTGCTCCGCCACCGGGCAGGCGGCGAGTCCGTCGGACAGATCCGCCCCGACCTGATCATCCCCATCGGCAGGCGCAAAGGGCAGAATCCCGGCCTGTTCGGCGTCTACCGGGCGCTCGTCGAGTACGAGAAGGCCCAGGCGTACCCCGAAGCCGTCGCCCAAGCCCGCGCCGACTTCGCCGAGTCCAAGGCAGGTGCCTGACCGCATCACCGCGGGCCAGAGCTGTATCCGTTGGATTTTCGGCCAGGACCCCAGGGCCCCTGGAGAGGGCCGGGCCGTGACGCGCGGAGCGGACCTCCCCGGGATCGCGGTTCCCGGGGAGGGCGGGGAGTGTCAGGCGGCCAAGGGTGAGCGGGGAGTGTCAGGCGGCCAACGGTGAGGAGTATGCCGAGGCGTCGCCGGACAGGACCGTGCTCGGCCGGCCGTCCACGCCGACCGGTACGTCACCGGTGACCGTGACCCGGTGCAGGCGGCGGGGCTGGTCGCCGAAGTCGTGCACCACCCGGTGCTGGGTGGCCCGGTTGTCCCAGATCGCGACGTCGCCCGGGGACCAGCGCCAGCGGACGGTGTTCTCGACCTGGGTGACCTGCTCCTGGACGAGGCGGATCAGGGTGGCCGAGATGTCGGCGGGCAGGCCGACGACGCGCTTGGCGAAGTCGCCCAGCAGGATCGACCGCTCACCCGTCTCGGGGTGGACGCGGACGACGGGATGCTCGGTCTCGAACACCGTGGAGGTGAAGACCTCGGCGTACTTGCGGGTCCGCTCGGGGTCGTCGGAGGTGGCGATCCTGGCGTAGTCGAACTGGTTGGTGTGTACGGCACGCAGGCCCTCGACCAGGCGGGTCAGTTCCTGCGGCAGGTTCTCGTAGGCGGTCACCGTGTTGGCCCACAGGGTGTCGCCGCCCGCCGGTGGGACGGTCACGGCGCGCAGCACCGAGGCCAGCGGGGGACGGTCGACGAAGGTCACGTCGGTGTGCCAGCGGTCGACCTTGTGGCCGTTGCTGTAGTCCAGGTCCAGGATGGAGGAGTTGCCGTTCAGCGCGGGCACGGTCGGGTGGGCCGTGGTCAGGTCTCCGAGCAGGCCGGCGAAGGCCACCTGGCCCCGCTCGTCGAGATGCTCCTGGCCACGGAAGAAGATCACTTTGTGGCGGAGCAGCGCCGCGCGGATCTCCTGGACGGTCTCGGCGGGGAGGTCGCCACCGAGCCGGACACCACTCACCTCGGCACCGATGCGCCCGGCTACCGGGCTGATGACAGGGGATGACATTGCGTTCTTCCTTCCAGACGAAGATCTTCAGAGGGATCGAGGCCGGGCGGAAGGACACAGTGCGCTGGCCACGCGGCAGAGGTCCACGTGGTGGCGTGTCGTGAGGTACAGCCGGGGGGTCACGCCATCAACGTAGGACCCCTCGCCGATAATTGTCAACTAACAAGGTAGGGAATACATGATTTAGCCAGGGGCCTCCCGGGCCAGGGCCTCCAGAAGGTCCCACTCGGTCTCGCAGACCCGGCGGCCGATCGCGGCCAGCTCGACGGAGCGGGCACCGCCGGTGAGGTGGCGCATGGTCTGCATGACGCAGATGACCCCCCACTTGAGCACGCCGAACGTCTCCCACCAGCGCAGTGCCCCGCGATCCACCGGATGGCCGCTCGCCCGTTCGTAGGCCTCGACGAGCAGGTCGTACTCCCCGAAGCCGCCCACCGGCAGCGGCGAGCCGAACCGCCAGGACTTCACGCAGAGCCATCCGAGGTCCTCCAGCGGGTCACCGGCGTGGGCCAGCTCCCAGTCGAGCACCGCGCGGATCCCGTCGGGGCCGACGACGAGGTTGCCGTTGCGGAAGTCGCCGTGCACGACCGTCACCCGGCCGCCCGCCGGACGGGAGTCCGCCAGCCGCCGGAAGGCCAGCTCGAACACCGGGTGCGGCTGCCCGGTGAGATCGAGCAGATCCCGCCACGACCGGAGCGGATCGTCGGGTACGACGGGCGGCGCCGCCTGCGGGGGCATGGCCCGTGCCGCGTCGTCCCGGGGCGCGGCCGGCGCCGGCGACGACAGCGGCATGCGGTGGATCGCGGCCAGGATCTCCCCGCACCGCGCGGCCAGCCCGGGGCGCACCTCCGCGAAGGCGTCATCGCGGAGGATCCTCCTGGGGATCGTCTCGCCGCTCACCCGCTCCATCAGGATGTGCGAGCCGGCGGCGGCCAGGACCCCGGGCACCGGCACGCCGGCCGCGCGGGCCGCCCGCATCAGCGCGGCCTCGCCGGCCAGCCCGATCCCGGCGTCCAGCGCGGCGCCGGGGGAGTCCAGCCGAAGGATCAGCTCGTGGGTCACGCCGCCCGGATCCACCACGTCCAGCGCCCACGTCTCCCGTGAGGCGCCCCCCGGCAGCCGGATCCGGGACGCGACAGCCGTACCGGGGCCGAAGACGCCGGAGACGAGGTCGTCGATCATCGCAGTCCGAACTCCCAGTTGCCGCCCGTGGCGTACTCGCCCAGGATGCGGCGGCCGACCGAGTCGATGTGCACCTCGTCGGGCCCGTCGTAGATGCGGCCGGCCCTGGCGCGCCGGTACATCCGCTCCAGAGGGGTGTCCGCCGTCAGCCCCGCCGCGCCGTACACCTGGATGGCCCGGTCGATCACGTTGTGCAGCATCCGCGCGGCGGCGACCTTGACGGCTCCGATCTCCACCCGGGCCTGCCCGCCCTGGTCGATCGCATGGGCCGCGTTCAGGGTGAGCAGCCGGGCCGACTGGATCTCGGTGTAGGAGTCGAACACGTGCCGGCGCATGAGCTGCTTGCCGGCCAGCGGCCGGCCGGAGACGCTGCGCTCGTTCAGGCGGCGGCACATCAGGTCGAAGGCCCGCTGTGCCTGGCCGAGCCAGCGCATGCAGTGGAAGATCCGGCCCGGTCCCAGCCGCCGCTGGGCGATGACGAAGCCCTGGCCGCGCGGCCCGAGCAGGTTCGAGGCGGGCACCCGCACGTCCTCGTAGCGGACCTCGCAGTGCCCGCCGTCGATGCCCAGCACCGGCGTGTCGCGCACGATGGTGTAACCGGGGGTGTCGGTCGGCACCAGGATCATCGAGAAGGCGAGGTGTGGCGGTGCGTCCGGCTCGGTCCGGCACATCACCGTCGTGTAGGCGGCCCGGTCCGCCCCGGTGGTGAACCACTTGTGGCCGTTGATCACCCATTCGCCGCCGTCCAGCACGGCCGAGGTCCGGAGCTGGGTCGGATCGCTGCTGGAGACGTCGGGCTCGGTCATCGCGAAGCTCGGCCAGATCTCCGCTCGGACCAGCGGGGTGAGGAAACGCTCGCGCTGCTCGTCGCTCGCGTATTCGTGCAGCATCAGCGAGTCCTGCAGGGTGAACGTGCCGAGCGCGAGCTGCCCGAAGTCGCTGCGTCCCTGCACCTCGTTGACGTACACGTAGTCGAGGAAGGGCAGTCCGCCGCCGCCCAGCTCGGCGGGGTGCCCGAGGGCCCACAGGCCCTCCTTCCTGGCCTGCTCCTGCAGCTCGCGCAGTGTCGCGGCGGCCTCGGGCCCGTTTCCGTGGAGCACCACCTCCGCCGGCTCGACCCGCTCGGTCATGAACGCGTGGACGGCGTCACGGATCGGCCGGACGCTGTCGGGGACCGCGAAAGTCATGGAAGGATCTCATCCGAGATCCGTTGCGGAGTCAACGGATAAGGAGGCCCTTATGTTCCGGGACACGCCCCACGACGTCCCCTCCGCCGCCCAGCTCGTCGCCGCGGTCCGAGACTTCCTCCAGAGCGACGTGCTGCCCGTCGTCGAGGGCCGGGTCCGTTTCCATACCCGGGTGGCCGTCAACGTGCTCGGCATGGTCGAGCGGGAGCTCGAACTCGGCCCCGAGCAGGCCGCCGCCCACGCCGACCGGCTCGGCGGGCTCGGTTTCTCCTCCGATGCCGAGCTCGCCGCCGCGATCCGCGGGGGCCTGGACGGCTCCGCCCTGGTCGACGCCCTGACGCGGGCCGTACAGGACAAGCTGGCCGTTGCCAACCCCGGCTATGCCCGCCCGCCGGAGGCGTAACGGGCACGCGCTCCGGCCCGCACCCGCCCACGCGGGGTGCGGGCCGTACCGGATGTCAGTGGGTGAGGTCGAGGTCCTTGATGCGGGGGTCGCCCTCGTCGGCGAGGTAGTGGTCGGGCCGGGTGGCGTCGTCACCCTCGGACGCCTTGGCGCCGCGGGCGATGAGCGTGGCGACGGCGGCGACGATCAGGTTGACGGCCAGGGCGAGGACGCCCGCGTAGATGGTCATCTTGGTGTCCAGGCCCAGCTTCTCCAGGGGGAACGCCGATCCGGCGAAGTGCAGCTTGCCGGTGGCCGGGTTGCCGATGTTGTAGAGCAGGAGCGTCCCGGCGGCCATGCCTCCCGCCCATCCGGCGATGAGGCCGATCCGGTGGAACCAGCGGGTGTAGAGGCCGAGCGCCACCGACGGGAGCGTCTGCAGGATGATGACGCCGCCGATGAGCTGGAGGTCGATGGAGAAGCCGGTGTCCAGGAACAGGATGCACAGCACCGCGCCGATCTTGACGAGCAGTGAGGTGATCTTCGAGACGCGGGCCTCGTCGGCCTCGCTGGCGGCCGGCTTCAGATACTCCTTGTAGATGTTGCGGGTGAACAGGTTCGCCGCGGCGATCGACATGATCGCCGCGGGGACCAGCGCGCCGATGCCGATCGCGGCGTAGGCGACGCCGGTGAACCAGTCGGGGAACATCTTGTCGAACAGCTGGGGCACGATCGTGTTGTTGTCCGTGCCGATGGGCTTGACCCCGGCCGAGATGGCCATGTAGCCGAGCAACGCGATCAGGCCGAGCAGCAGGCTGTAGGCGGGGAGCGCGGACATGTTCCGCTTGATCACATCGCGGTTGCGTGAGGCCAGCACGCCGGTGATGCTGTGCGGGTAGAGGAACAGCGCGAGCGCCGATCCCAGGGCCAGCGTGACGTACTGGAGCTGGTTGCCGGCGTTGAGCAGGATGCCGTCCCCCGGCGCGGGCGTGGCGGCGAACTTGGCCTGGGCGTCGTCGAAGATCGTGCCCCAGCCTCCCAGCTTGGCCGGGATGACGATGATCGCGACCAGGATCACGATGTAGATCAGCGTGTCCTTGACGAAGGCGATCAGCGCCGGGGCGCGCAGGCCCGACTGGTAGGTGTAGGCGGCCAGGATGGCGAACGCGATGATGATCGGCAGGTGGCCGGTCACCCCCATCGACTTCAGTACGGCCTCGATGCCGACGAGCTGGAGCGCGATGTAGGGCATCGTCGCGACGATGCCGGTGATCGCGATCAGCAGCGCCAACGTGGGGGAGCCGAACCGGGCCCGGACGAAGTCGGCCGGGGTCACGAACCCGTGCACGTGCGAGACCGACCAGAGTCGCAGCAGCACCAGGAACACGATCGGATAGACCACGATCGTGTACGGCACGGCGAAGAAGCCCATCGCGCCCGCGCTCCAGAGCAGGGCGGGCACGGCCACGAAGGTGTAGGCGGTGTAGAGGTCGCCGCCGACGAGGAACCAGGTGATCCAGGGACCGAAACTCCGGCCGCCCAGCCCCCACTCGTCCAAGGTGGCCAGGTTGTCCGGCCGGCGCCAGCGCGCGGCCACGAAGCCCATGCCGCTGACGAGCAGGAACAGTGTGGAGAAGACAATGATCTCGGTCAGGTGCTCGCTCACGGGATCATCGCCTCCGCTTGGTCATCTGGTAGACGATCGTGGTGCACGTGACTCCGACCCCGATGAAGAGGAACTGGAGCCAGTAGAAGCGCGGGAAACCGAAGATCCGGGGCTCGTCGAAGTTGAAGAGGAAAGGCAGCAAAGGTAGGATGATCGGCAAAATCAGCAGCCAGTTCCACGGGCTGCGATCGCTCCGATCCTTGTCGGGGGTGTCGGGGGTGTCGGGAGTGGTCAACACGGTCTCCTCCAGATGGAGCGGAGGCAGTCGGCCACGACTGTCTCCTTAGGCTGACCGGCAGCGTAATTACGCGAGCGTTTCATTGCGGTCGCCGAGCGCCGAGCGGAGTGGTTGGCGCGACGAACGGTAGGTCAGCCTCCGACCTGGAAGTCGTCTGCGATGTCGCGAACGCCGTACCTGTCAGGAGAGTCCACTTCGACGACCGGTTCGGGCCGATCGTCGAATTCCAGGCGCAGCGCCCTTGACATCGTGGCGTGCATTTCGTACAGGCAGGTGATGTAGGTGAGCTCCAGGATCTGCCGGTCGGACAGGTGGGCCCTGAGGACCGCGAAGATCTCGTCGTGCACCCGGCCGCCGTCGAGCACCAGGCCGTCGGTGTAGGCCAGCACGGCCCGTTCCAGCTCGTCGAAGAGCGGGCTGACCTGCCAGTGCGCGACCGCCTTGACCTTCTCGTCCGGCATGCCGAGCGCCCGCATCTGCTTGCAGTGCTGGGAGAAGACGAACTGGCTTCCCCGCGCCCATCCGGCCCGTGACTGGCCCAGCTCGCGCAGCACGGGGTCGAGCTCGGCCTCCCGGTAGAGCTGGAAGCCCTTCACGCAGTGCTTGAGGATGACCGGGTCCAGGGCGAAGACCGTCCACCAGTCGCCGGGGGAGCCGGTCGCGGTGCCCGGGTCGGCCACCGGATCCCGGTCCGGGCCGAACAGCCGATCGTAGAAGAACAGGGTCAGCGGGTCGGTGACCTCGTCGCGGGGGACCTGGCGCAGCCGCGGCATCACACGGTCCTGTCGGCGGCGGTCCTGGGCTCGTGACGGACGTCTTCCGGCAGGCCGAGCTCGCGGGTCCAGGCGGCGAACTCCACCAGGATCCCGTCGGGGTCCTTGAAGTAGATGGACCGGACGAACACCCCCTCCTGCATCGCGGGCGCGATGCCGAACTCGCTGTCGTCGTGGTTGAGCAGCACCCCGACGTCCACGCCCTTGGCGATGAGCTTGTCGCGGTACTCCTCGATCCTGTCCGGTGCGACATCGAGGGCGATGTGGTTCATCGATCCGACCGCCGACAGCAGCTCTCCCCGGTCGGGCAGGTTCTTCGGCGCGGAGATGCCGGGCACCGCGTCGGGGGCGTCGGGGAACCAGAAGAACGCCAGTGCGTTGCCGCCGCCGCAGTCGAAGAAGAAGTGCTGGCCCCAGCCCATCGGCAGCTCGATCGTCTTGATCAGCGGCATGCCCAGGACGCCGGAGTAGAAGTCGACCGTCCGCTTCATGTCCGAGCACACCAGCGCGAGATGGTTGACCCCGCGCAGCTCGAACTCGGTGTTGTCGCCCATGGTCTCCTCGCTCGTCGAAGTAATGAGTTACTTATCACACCTGGCGCCACCCGAAACATGACCGGGCCACATCGTGCGGTACGGCGGCCCGCCCCGTGCGCCGGCGGCGTCATCGCCCGTCCGGAGCGCGCAGATCACCCGCCCGCCCGCTCTGCCCGCGAACGTCGCCCTGCACCGCCCGCTCTACCCGCGGACGTCGCCCTCCACCGCCCGGGCCGCCTCGTCGACGATGTTGCGCATGGCGCGTTCGGCGGCCGCGGCGTCTCCCGACTGCACCGCCTGCGCGACCTCGGCGTGCCATCGGATCGCCGCCGGCTCGGGACGCGACGGCATCAGGTGATGACGCGTCCGGCCGGTCAGGACCTCGGTGACCACTCCGGTGAGCGCCCCCAGCATCTCGTTGCCGGAGGCCTCCAGCAGCGTGCGGTGGAACAGGATGTCCGCGGCCAGGTAGGCCTCCAGGTCGCCGGACCTGCCGTGCACGGCCATCTGCATGACGGCGCCGGTCAGCGCGCCGCACTGTTCGGGGGTCGCGTGCCGCGCGGCGAGGGCCGCGGCCACCGGCTCGACGCCGTGGCGCAGCTCGCCGAGGGATCTGAGCTGCTCGCCGCGGCCCTCGCCGGCGAGCCGCCACCGGATGACCCGCGGGTCGAACAGGTTCCATTCCGCGCGCGTGGCCACGGTGACGCCGACGCGGCGGCGGCTGCTCACCAGTCCCATCGATTCGAGGACGCGGATCGTCTCACGGACCACCGAACGGGAGACCCCGAACCGGAGCTCCAGCTCCTCGATCGTCAGCACCTGGCCGGCGGCGAGGCCGCCTGAGGCGATCAGCGAGCCGAGCTTGTCGAGGACACTCTGATGCAGCCCCCCAGTGGTCTGTTCATTGTCTCCCACGGCGACCAATCCTGGCACGGCTCTTCATCAATACGCTTATCAAGCCTTAAAGATATGATTTATTGCCCATTAACTCTTGATTACATATGACTAATCGTGTCACGCTAACGCAAAGCTCGACACGAGAGGCCTGCCGATGGATTTCGTTCAAGACTCTCCTGACTCCGTCCCTGCCGTTCCGTTGCTGGTCGTCATGGGCGTGACCGGTTCGGGCAAGACCACCGTGGGCATCGCTCTCGGCCGGCGGCTGCGAGTGCCGTTCGCCGACGCCGACGACTTCCACAGCGAGGCCAGCATCGCCAAGATGTCGGCCGGCATCCCGCTCGACGACGCCGACCGGCTGCCCTGGCTGCGGGCGATCGGCGCCTGGCTCGCCGAGCACGCCGCCACCGGTGGCGTGGCGAGCTGCTCCGCGCTCAAGCGCGGCTACCGTGACCTGCTGCGGCGCGCGGCGCCGTCGGTGAGCTTCGTCCATCTCGACGGGGACGCCGAGGTCGTCCGGCGGCGGGTGGCCGGCCGGCCGGGACACTTCATGCCGGCATCGCTGGTCACCTCGCAGTTCGAAACCCTGGAGCCTCTTCAGACGGACGAGCGCGGAATCGTCCTCGACTTCGACAGGCCCGTCGCCGAGCTCGTGGAGGCCTACCTCGCCGCGGCCCCGGCGCGCCCCGCGCGCTCCCGCCCGGCATCCCCCACCGATCCGAGACCGGGCCACGGAACCACCGATCCGAGACCGGGCCACGGAACCACCGATCCGAGACCGGGCCACGGAACCACCGATCCGAGACCGGGCCACGGAACCACCGATCCGAGACCGGGCCACGGAACCCCGGCGGACCCAGGAGAGTGACGTGACCTCCGCCCTGATCGCACTCGCCGCCCCCGCCGCGGTCTCTCCCGCCCGCCTGATCCCCGCGGCGCTCGTCGGCATCGCGCTGATCGTCCTGCTGATCACCTATTTCAAGGTGCACCCCTTCCTGAGCCTGACCCTCGGATCGCTGGCCGTCGGCGCCATCGCGGGACTGCCGATGGCCGACACCATCACCAGCTTCACCACCGGGTTCGGCAGCACGGCGGCCGGCGTCGGCACGCTCATCGCGCTCGGCGCGATGTTCGGCAAGCTGCTCGCCGACTCCGGCGGGGCCGACGAGATCGTCGACACGATCGTCGGCCGGTCCAGTCCCCGCTCCCTGCCCTGGGCGATGGCCGCGGTGGGAGCGCTGATCGGCCTGCCGATGTTCTTCGAGATCGGCCTCGTCCTGCTGATGCCGGTCATCTTCCTGGTCGCCCGCCGCTCCGGGCTCTCCCTGGTGCGCGTGGGCATCCCCGCGCTGGCGGGACTGTCGGTGATGCACGGGCTCGTGCCTCCCCACCCGGGACCGCTGGTCGCCATCGACGCGCTCAAGGCGGACCTGGGCATCACGCTGGCCCTCGGCGTGCTCGTCGCCATTCCGACGGTGGCCGTCGCCGGGCCGCTGTTCTCCAAGTACGCCGCCCGCTGGGTGGACGTCCCGCCGCCGGAGCTCTTCGAGGCCAAACCCGGAGCGGAGGGCGCGCGGCGGCCGTCGTTCCCCGTCACCCTCGCCACCGTGCTGCTGCCGGTCGTGCTGATGATGGGCAAGGCCCTCGCCGACATCTTCGCCGCGGAGGGCAACGCCGTCCGCACCGTGCTCGACTTCCTCGGCACGCCGCTGGTGGCGCTGCTGCTCGCCGTCATCGTCGCGATGTTCACCCTCGGCGGCGGTGCGGCCATGGACAAGAAGGCGATCGCGAAGTCCCTGGAGCAGTCGCTGCCGCCGATCGCGGGCATCCTGCTGATCGTGGCCGCCGGCGGCGGTTTCAAGCAGACCCTGATCGACACCGGGATCGGCGGCCTCATCGCCGGCTGGGTGGAGAACAGCGGCCTCTCGGTGCTGCTGCTGGCATGGCTGGTCGCGGTGCTCATCCGGCTCGCCACGGGATCGGCCACCGTCGCGACCGTCACCGCCTCCGGGATCCTGGCCCCGCTGGTCGTCAACCTCGGCACCGGGGAGATCTCGCTGCTCGTCCTGGCCATCGGCGCCGGTTCGCTGTTCTTCTCCCACGTCAACGACGCGGGCTTCTGGCTGGTCAAGGAGTACTTCGGGCTCACCGTGGGCCAGAACATCAAGACCTGGTCGGTGATGGAGACCGTCATCTCGGTGACCGGCCTGGTGCTGGTCCTGCTGCTGGACCTGGTCATCTAGCCCGATCCCGCGGGTTGTGCGCCCCGGACGGTCCTCCGGGGCGCATGACCCGCCCGCCGGAGCGGTCTCAGATGCCCTCACGCAGGATGGGGCAGGTCATGCAGTGGGTGCCGCCCCGGCCCTTGCCCAGTTCGAAGCCCTCGATCTCGATGACGTCGACGCCGTGCTGGCGCAGCTTGCGGTTGGTGAACTGGTTCTTGTGGTAGCCGACGACGACGCCGGGTTCGAGGGCGAAGAAGTTGTTGCCGGAGTCCCACTGCTCCCGGGCCTGTTGGCTGTCGTCCCCGCCGGTGGGGATGATGTCGAGCCGGGAGATGGCCAGCGCGTCCTCGACGGCGTCGACGAAGCCCCTCTCGGGGCGGACGTCCAGAGTCCGGTCCCTGTCGCCGGGACGCAGCGAGTGGGTGACGGCCGTCTCCAGGAAGGGCAGGTAGGCGGAGGCCTTGTCGACGTCCAGGAAGGTGAACACGGTGTCCAGGTGCATGTAGGAGCGGCGCTTGGGGACGTTGACGGCGATGACGCGCTCGGCCGCCCCGGCGGCGAAGGTCGCCAGGGCGATGTGCTCGATCATCTGCGGGGTGCTCCGCTCGCTGATGCCGATGACCACGGTCCCGTTGCCGATGGGCATCATGTCGCCGCCCTCCAGCGCGGCCTTGCCGAAGTCCTCCTCGTCGAAGTCGGCCTCGTCGCCGCTCGGCGGGTACCAGTAGGAGAAGTCCTCGCCGGTGAACATCGGGTGGTTGTGGTAGATCGTGCTCTGGTTCATGGTCTCCAGCAGGCGCGCGTGCCAGAACATCGGGTTGAGCGAGACGCCGCCGTACAGCCAGGCGGCGGGGTCGCGCTGGTAGAGGGAGTTGGGCAGCGGCGGGAGCACGAACTGCTGCGGGTCCGCCGAGGCGGCGACCAGGGACCGGGTGTCGAACCCGCGGACGTCGAACTCCTCCTTGGTCAGCCCGCCGATGAGGTGGGTGGCCAGGTCCTTGCCGCTCCAGGTGGACAGCTCCTCACGGACGGCGTCCACCAGGGCGGGGCCGACGGTCAGATGGGTGACGGCCTGCTCGACGGCGTTCCGCTTGGCGTGGGGGGTCGCCTCCAGCGCCTGTGCCAGCAGTTCCTGGTGGTAGAACACCTCGACGCCGCGCTCGCGCATCAGGGTGACGAACCTGTCGTGCTCCTTCTGGGCGTGCTCGACCCACAGGATGTCGTCGAAGAGCAGCTTGTCGTTGTTGGTGGGGGTCAGCCGTTTCAGGCTCATGTCGGGCCGGTGGACGATGACCTTGCGGAGGGGGCCGACCTCGGAGTGCACGCCGAAGGCTGCAGTGGTCATGGTGATCTCTCCGTCCGTGTGCGGTGATGCGCCGCCCCGCCGAGGAGGGGTGACACCGATGACCGATTGGCCGCTGCTCCCTGGGCCCTGGCGGATGCGCGTCAACGCACCGCCGGTGATCCTTCCTGCTGGCTGAAGACCATATCGGCGTCTTTCCCGCCATAAATATGCTTTTAACGCTATTTTCCGCGTTGCGTCCTCTCTGAAGCCGTGTCCTCCCTGAAGGGGCGGGGCCGGGAGGCGCCTACCGCGCCGAGGAGGCCGAGGAGGCGGTCGGGGGCGGCCCGCCCGTCGCTCGGGGCCGCGGCAGGTCCCTGACGACGCGGGCGCCGCTGCGCCGAGGGCCCGGGGTGGCATCTCCCGGGCCGCGCCCGCCGCGCACCGCCTGGGGAAGGCCGACAAAAACATGACATCAGATGTCCTGTTTTCTTGCCAGCATCGTCCCCATGCACAACACGCTGAAGGGAAAGGTCGCCCTGGTCGCCGGGGCGACGAGAGGGACGGGCCGGGCGATCGCGGTCGCGCTGGGCGGCGCGGGAGCCACCGTCTACTGCACAGGGAGGAGCACCCGGGAACGGCGCTCGGAGATGAACCGGTCGGAGACCATCGAGGAGACGGCCGAGCTCGTGACGCGCGCCGGCGGGGAGGGCATCGCCCTCCAGGTGGACCACCTGGAGTCCGAGCAGGTCCGAGGGCTGGTGGAGCGGATCGACCGCGAGCAGGGAAGGCTCGACCTGCTCGTCAACGACATCTGGGGCGGCGAGGCGCTGGCGGCGTGGGACACCCCGCTCTGGGAGCATCCGCTGGACGACGGGCTGCGCCTGCTCCGGCTGGCGATCGACACCCACCTCATCACCAGCCACCACGCGCTGCCCCTGCTGATCAGGAACCCCGGCGGCTTGGTCGTCGAGGTGACCGACGGCACCGCGGAGTACAACGCCGACAACTACCGGGTCTCCTTCTTCTACGACCTGGCCAAGGTCTCGGTGAACCGCCTGGCGTTCGCCCAGGCCCACGAGCTGCGCCCGCATGGGTGCGCCGCGGTCTCGCTGACCCCCGGCTGGCTGCGTTCGGAGGTGATGCTGGAGCACTTCGGCGTCACGGAGGAGAACTGGCGCGACGCCACCGAACGGGAGCCGCATTTCGTGATCTCGGAGTCGCCCGTCTACACCGGCCGGGCGGTCGTCGCGCTGGCGGCCGACGAGGACCGGGGCCGCTGGTCGGGGCAGTCCCTCTCCAGCGGGCAGCTGGCCCAGGTCTACGGATTCACCGACGTCGACGGCAGCCGGCCGGACGCCTGGCGCTACATCGTGGAGGTCCAGGACAGGGGCGGACCCGCCGACGCGACCGGATACCGCTGACGGCCGGAGCCTGGTCCGCCGGGCCCGGCCTTACGAGTGGGGGGCTGGTGCCCGCGTGCTCGGCGGCCGGGTCCGCCGGGACCGGCCGTAGGCGGGATGTGAACATCCGTGCCCGCGGCCGGGGGCCCCGGGCCCGGCCGTACGGGTGGCTCCGCGGCCGGAGGCCTCAGGCCCGGCTGTACAGGCGGAGCTCCGCGACCGGCGGCCTCAGGCCCGGCCGTACAGGGCCCGCAGCCGCGCGGCGGCTCCGGCCAGGCGGGCGCGGAGCTCGGGCGGGTCGAGGACCTCGGCCTCCGGGCCGAACCGGAGGATCTGGGCGTAGGCGACCTCCAGCGACTCCACGGGCAGCGACAGCGTGATCCGGCCCTGGCCGTCGGGCTCCCCGGCCGACGCCAGCGCGTCGCCGAGGGCCGCGGGGTCGGCCACGTGCGGCAGCAGGCGGTGGCCGGCGGGGCTGAGCCGTACGGTGACACGCGTGGTGAGCAGGGAGCGGGCGAACTCGGCGGCGCGACCGCTCCAGAACGCCGCCAGGTCGAAGCCGCGGTCCCGCTCGAAGCGCCGGTCGGAGTGGATCCCGACCTCGGCGAAGCGGTCCACCCGGTAGATCGCGGATCGGGTCGCCAGATACCAGACACCGGCCTTGAGCACGAGCCCGTACGGCTCCAGCGTCCGCTCGGCCCCCCGGTAGAGCGCGGTGACCGGATGGTCGCCCCACACGGCCCTGGCCAGCGGCGCCAGCGCCTCCGGAGGCGGCCTCTCGCTCGCGAACCAGCCGGGGGCGTCCAGGTGGAAGCGCTGGGCGGCCGTCGCGGGCGCGTCGCGCACGCCGGGCGACAGCGCGGCCGAGGCCTTCAGCCGCGCCGTGGCCGCCACCCCGCTCAGCCCCATCTCCCGCAGCGCCTCCGGCACGCCGGACAGGAAAAGCGCCTCGGCCTCCGCGCGGTCCAGCCCCGTCAGGCGGGTGCGGTATCCGTCCAGCAGCCGGTATCCCCCGCCCCGGCCGCGGTCGGCGTAGACCGGCACCCCGGCCTCCGACAGGGCCAGCACGTCCCGGTGGACGGTCCGTTCGGAGACCTCCAGCTCTCGGGAGAGCTCCGTGGCGGTCATGCCTCCACGGGCCTGGAGCAACAGCACCAACGACATCAACCTGGCCGCACGCACCCACCGACCCTAACCCGGCCGCTCAGCGGTCGACGGACCGGCCGCGGACGGACCGGCCGGGGGTACGGCCGGCCGGAGGAGGGGGCGGCCGGGGCGGGTCAGGCTGGGGACGGGCCGGCCGGGGCCGGTCCGGGACGGGTCAGCCGCGGACGAGGGGCAGCACGACCGCGGAGGGGTGAGCGGGGTCGTGGAAGACCTCGTGGTCGGCCGCGACCATCGTGCGGCCGGTGCCCAGCGGCTCTCCCGTGCCGAGGTTGCGGGCGATGCGGGGATAGGCGCCGCCGGCCACGTGCAGGCGGATCCGGTGGCCGCGCCGGAAGCGGTGGCCGACCGGCCACAGGTCCACCCGGACGCGGCGGATCCCGTCGGAGCCGGCCGGGGGAGCGCCGGGCGACAGGCGGCGCACGCCCTCGCACACGTTGTAGGACGCGCCGTCCGGGTGCACGTCGCAGACCCGCACCACCACGTCGGCGTGCTCGGTGCTCGACCGGAGGTAGAGGTCGGCGGAGACCGGACCGATCATGTCGGTGTCCTCGCGCAGCTCGGGGCCGGTGTAGACGAGCACGTCGCGCCGGGCCTCCAGGCGCCGGTTGTCGCGCGGCTCGGAGTTGCCCAGCAGGACCGGCCCGCCCAGCACGGGCGTGGGGTGCGCGGGGTCGTAGCGGTAGCGGTCGGGGTCGCCCTCCCGCGGGTTGCCGGTCGAGAGCGCGAGCCCCGGCTGCAGGTGCCAGCGCTGCTCCCGCATGCCGGGCACCGGCCAGTCGGGATAGTCGCGCCACTCGCCCGCACCGGTGACGTACAGCCTGACCGGCTGCTCCCGCAGCCCCGAGGGGTCGCCCAGCAGGTGCGCCCTGAACCAGGCCAGCGCGTCGGCGTTGGCCACCCGGCCGTGCCGGATGTCGGCGTGGTACCACGGGCCGATCGTCAGGTACGGCCGCCGCCCCGCCGCCCGCATCGTCGTGTAGTCCTTGACCTGCCACGGCAGGAACACGTCGTACCATCCGCCGACCATGGTGACCGCCGCCTCCACCTCGCCCACCGAGGCCGAGAAGTCGCGCCTGCCCCAGTAGGCGGCCGGATCGGCGTGGTGGGCCAGCAGGTCCTGGAAGAACGGCAGCCCCCTGCCGGCCGACAGCACGTCCAGCTCCCCGAGGGGGCGTCCCGACAGTGCCGCGCGCCGGGTCCTGCGGGGGGCCAGCAGCGCGCCGGCCCCGCCGAACCGGGTGTCCATCGAGGCGGTCAGCGTGGTCCAGATCAGTGAGGACTCCAGCGCGAACGCCCCGCCCACGTAGGCGGCGTCGCGGAACTGGGAGGCGGTCACCGAGGTGGCCATGGCCTTCAGGTCGGGGCCGGCGAACGGGGCGATCGCCCACTGGGCGTAGCCCAGGTAGGAGGGGCCGTGCATGGCCAGGCTCCCGCCGTACCAGGGCTGCCCGCGCAGCCAGGCCAGCGTGGCCAGCCCGTCCTCGTGCTCGTCGCCGAGCGGGTCGAGCAGGCCGCCGGAGCCGAACCCGCCCCGGCAGCTCTGCAGGACGACCTGGAACCCCCGCCGGGCGAACGCCCGGCCGAAGGCCAGCCCGAACACGCCGCGCCTGCCGTACGGCGAGCGGACCAGGACCGTGGGCGGGCGCACGGCGCCGACCGGCACGTAGCGGTCGGCCAGAAGGGTGACCCCGTCGGTCATCGGCACCGGCAGGTCACGTTGGAGGAGAACGCGATACGGGGGCATCCATCACTCGTAACAGATCGCACCCCGGATGAGCCAGAGGCGGCCGGTGTGAGCCCGGTCATGCGACTCGCCGCCTTCGCCGCCACGTTGCATGATCACGGTTTCCGCCGGTACTCTGGGCGGCATGCGACACCTCGACACCCTTCAGTGGTGGCGCCGCTTCTAGGCGGCGCAGGTTTCGCATTTCGCGAGCAGACAGGGCGGCCGCCCGGAGAGGTGGCCTTTTCCATGTCCGCCCCCTCTGGGCATCAGAGAGATCACAAAGGGGCGAGACTGCAGTGGAGACGAGCGGATATACCACCGCCGGTGGCATCGAGGTCGAGGTCACGGCGTCCGATGTGCCCGAGACGGTGCTTGAGGACGTCGTGACGACGCTCGGCGAGCGTCGCGGAGGCGTGCTCTCCTCCGGGATGGAGTATCCCGGCCGCTACAGCCGATGGCACCTGGCCTACGTCGACCCCTGCCTGGAGATCGTGGCCAGGGGCCGCAGGATCTCCGCCCGCGCCCTGAACGCGCGGGGCAGGGTCGTGCTTCCGGCCGTCGCGTCCTGCCTGCTGGCCACCGGCAAGCCCACCGGGGAACCGACCGCCGAGCACGTCGAGGTCTACGTCGCCGAGTCCGAGGACATCCTCCCCGAGGAGATGCGCAGCCGCCGCCCCACGGTCTTCACCGCGATCCGCGAGGTCATCGCCGCGTTCAAGGGCGAGAACGAGCACCTGGGGCTGTACGGCTCCTTCGGATACGACCTGGCCTTCCAGTTCGAGCCGATCCGGCAGGTCCTCACCCGGGCCGACGACCAGCGCGACCTCGTGCTGCACCTGCCCGACCGGGTGATGGTGATCGACCGCAAGCGGGAGACCAGCAAGGAATACCTCTACGAGTTCACCGTGGACGGGGTCTCCACCCGCGGCCTGGCCCGCGAGGGGGAGAGCATCCCGCTGCCCCCCGCCCCGGCCGAGCTGCCCGCCGACCCGGAGAAGGGCACCTACGCGCAGGTCGTCGCCGCGGCCAAGGAGAAGTTCGTCCGCGGCGACCTGTTCGAGGTCGTCCCCGGCCAGGTCTTCCACGCCGCGTGCACCGACCCCGCCGCCTTCTACCGGGGGCTGCGCAAGGCCAACCCGGCGCCGTTCGAGTTCCTGTTCAACCTCGGCGAGGGCGAGCACCTGGTCGGCGCCTCCCCGGAGATGTACGTCCGGGTCAGCGGCGACCGTGTCGAGACCTGCCCGATCTCCGGCACCATCGCCCGCGGCGGCAACCCGATCGAGGACGCCGAGGCGATCCGCACCCTCCTGTCCAGCGTGAAGGAGGAGTCGGAGCTGACCATGTGCACCGACGTGGACCGCAACGACAAGTCCCGCATCTGCGTGCCGGGCACCGTGCAGGTCATCGGGCGGCGGCAGATCGAGATGTACTCCCGGCTGATCCACACCGTCGACCACATCGAGGGCCGCCTGCGGCCGGAGTTCGACGCGCTGGACGCCTTCCTCACCCACATGTGGGCCGTCACCGTCACCGGCGCCCCGAAGTCCTGGGCGATGCAGTTCATCGAGGACCACGAGGCCACCACCAGGCGCTGGTACGGCGGGGCGGTCGGCTACATCGGCTTCGACGGCTCCATGAACACCGGCCTGACCCTGCGCACCGCGCAGATCCGCGGCGGCGTCGCCACCGTCAGGGCCGGTGCCACGCTGCTGTTCGACTCCGACCCGGAGGCCGAGGAGCGTGAGACCGAGCTCAAGGCCAGCGCGCTGCTCGGCGCCCTGGCCGCGGTCGGCGCGGCCCGGACCCCGCAGGAGCGGGACGTGCCGCAGCCGGTCCGGGAGCAGCCGGGGGAGGGGATGAAGGTGCTGCTGGTGGACCACGAGGACTCCTTCGTCAACACCCTGGCCGACTACTTCCGCCAGCAGGGCGCGGAGGTCGTCACCCTCCGGCACGGCTTCCCCGTGAGCATGATCGACGAGATCGCGCCGTCCCTCGTGGTGCTGTCGCCCGGCCCCGGCTGGCCGTCGGACTTCGGCCTGCCGGAGCTGGTCGGGGCGCTCTACGAGCGCGACCTGCCGGTGTTCGGCGTCTGCCTGGGCCTGCAGGGCATGGTCGAGCAGGCGGGCGGCACGCTGGAGCTGCTGTCCCACCCTGAGCACGGCAAGCGCGGTCAGGTGCGGCGGACCGGTCCCGGCGCGCTGCTGGAGGGGCTCCCGGAGGAGTTCACCGCGGCCCGCTATCACTCCCTCCACGCCAAGCAGCCCGGAGTCGTCGGCTTCACCGCCACCGCCCTCACCCCCGACGGCGCGGTGATGGCGATCGAGGACGTGGCCAGGAGGCGCTTCGCCGTGCAGTTCCACCCCGAGTCGATCCTCACGGCCGAGGGCGGGGCCGGGGCGAAGATCATCTCCAACGTTCTCCGGCTCTGCCGTACCTCTGGGTAAAGGCACACGAGATCACGCTCGGTAGTCGTAGAGTGCTCCTGCCGTAGACCGCGGGCGGACCGGCCGGACCGGTCCGCCCGTAGCCGTGGGAGGAGCCGGCATGAGACCGCAGGACGGGCTGCCCGTCGACCTGCCCGATCCGGTGCGGGAGGCCCTGCTGGCCCCGCTGGTCGACCACCACTGCCACGGCGTGCGCCGCGACGGGCTGACCCGGGCCCGCTTCGAGATGCTGATCACCGAGGCGGGCACCCCGGCGCCGCCCGGCACCACTCACTTCGACACCCCCGCCGGCGCCGCGGTCCGCCGCTGGTGCGCGCCGGTCCTCGACCTGGACCCGCACGTCCCGCCGGCCGTCTACCTGGCCCGCAGGAGCGAGCTCGGGCCGGTCGAGGTGAACCGGCGGCTGCTGCGCGCCGCCGGGATCATGGCCTTCCTGGTCGACACCGGTCTCAACGGCCCAGACCTGCTCTCGGCGGCCGAGATGGGCCGGCTGGGCGGCGCGGCGGCCGACGAGATCATCCGGATCGAGCAGATCGAGCAGGGCGTCGCCGAGACGGCCGCCTCCGGGGTCTCCTACATCACCGCCCTCGGCGAGGCGCTCGCCGGCAGGGCCGACCGCGCCGTCGGCTTCACCTCGGCCATCGCCTACCGTCACGGCCTGGACTTCGACCCGGCGAGGCCGGGCCGGGGATCGGTGATCGCGGCGGCCACCCGGCGGCTGGCCCACCCCGGCGCGCGGCTCACCGATCCGGTGCTCCTGCGCCACCTGCTCTGGGCGGCGGTCGACGTGGCCAGGGAACGCGGCCTGCCGCTGCAGTTCCACACCGGCTACGGCGACCCCGGCCTGGACCTCCACCGCGCCGACCCGGCGCTGATGACCGGTTTCATCCGGGCGCTGCAGCCGATCGGCGTGCCGGTCATCCTGCTGCACTGCTACCCGTTCCACCGCCAGGCGGCCTATCTGGCCAACGTCTTCCCGCACGTCTACGTGGACGTCGGCCTCGTGCTGACCCACACCGCCGCGGGGTCGGCCGCGGTCATGGGGGAGCTGCTGGAGCTCGTCCCCTTCCACAAGCAGCTGTTCAGCTCCGACGGTTACGGCGTGGCCGAGACCTGTCTCCTGGGCGCCCTGTACTACCGGCGGAGCCTGGCCAGGGCGCTGGCCGTACGGCTGGCCGACGGCGAGTGGAGCGTCCCGGACGCCGCCCGGGTGGCCCACATGATCGGCTCCGGCAACGCCCGCCGGGTCTACCGGCTGTAGGCCCCCGGGGAGGATCCGACCGGATTTTGGCGCCAGAGAGACGATCTTGACGACACTTCGGTGACGACGGCTGTCTGCCCTGGTCGAGCACCTGCGCGAGCAGGGGTTCCCGGTCACCGATGAGACGTGCGTGCGGCTGCCGCCGATCCAGTACGACCACATCAACTTCCTGGGCCGCTACGCCTTCTCCCCGCGTCGACGTGGCCGGGGGGCTTGCGCCCCTTCCACGACAGCGCTCCCGAGAGCATCTGAGCCCAGACCAGCGGCTGGTTCAGGTGGTGGTTCAGGCGCGGTGTGCAGCAGCGCGGCCAGGTCGGCTAGCTCAGGCAGGTTGCGGCCTCGATGTGGGCGAGTTGGACGGCGAGGATTTCTTCGAACGCGGCGCGGCGGTCCACCCCGAGAGGGCGGACGTCGCGGGCGAAGTGGGCCAGAGCTGGGAAGCGTTCGGGGTCGGCGCCGAGTACCGCGACGCGGAACAGCTCCATGCCCTGTTCGTGCTCTTCGGGAGTGATGGTGCTGACCCCGGCCTCGGAGGCGATCAACGCGGCGATGAGGACAGCGATCCGGTGGTAGCGCACAGGGATCTCCTCGTCGGGCAGTCCCGAGGCGCGCAGCGCCTGCAGCACCTCTTCCATGATCAGACGGGAACCGGTGCCGCCTGAGGCGTAGCGTCCCCAGACCGCAGCGAGCTGGGGATGCCGGCCGAAGGCCTCTCTCACGCGCAGGGCCAGGGTCATGATGCGCTGCTTCCAGTCACCCTCGGGCCGGTAGCCGTCCATGGCGGCCAGGAGGATCCGGTCGGCGACCGCGCGCAGCAGCTCGGTCTTGCTGCGAAAGTGCCGGTAAAGGCTGGAGGAATCGGTGCCGAGCACTGCCGCGAGCTTGCGCACGCTGAACGAATCGGCGTCGCCCGTGCGCAGCAGCTCCGCCGCCGCATCCAGGATCTCTCCGGTCGACCAGCGCCTTCTACCTGCCATCTCATCCCTCTCGTCGGAGATCAGCATATCTATGCACTTGGTGTTGCACGCACTGCGTGCATAATAGGGACATAAGCCCGGCACCTACGGAAGGACGCATGTCATGAGAAGTCCCGAAGAGCTGAACACCGCCCTGGAGAACGTCCACCGCGCCGGAATGCCCGGCCTGTTCGCCGAGGTGCGTGACGGCGACGAGGTCTGGCGCGGTGCCGCCGGGGTCGCCGACGTCGCCACCGGCCGCCCTGTCTCCGCCGACATGCGGCACCGCGTCGGCAGCATCACCAAGTCATTCACCGTCGCCGCGGTGATGCAGCTGGTCGAAGGTGGTCAGATTGGTCTCGACGCGCCGATCGGCCGCTACCTGCCGAAGCTGGTTCCCGGAGAACGCGGCGATGCGATCACGGTCCGGATGTTGATCAACCACACCAGTGGTCTTGCCGAATACCTCCCGTACGTCTACCCCTCCCTCAAGGCCTTCCCGGTCGTGGCTGACACGAGGCCGCAGAGCCTGGACGACCACCGGCTCACCCGGTTTCACGCCGTAGAGCTGATCGAGAAGGGCGTCTCCGCACCCGCTTTCAGCGCGCCAGGCGGCACTCCGGGGTTGTACTCCAACACCAACTACCTGCTGCTCGGCCAGCTTCTGGAGCAGGTAACCGGTACGAAGGCCGAGACGTACATCACCCAGAACGTCATCGAGCGCGCTGGGCTGCGGGACACCGAGCTTCCCGATGGATCGCGGTTCAGCGGGCCGCAGTCGCAGATCTACGAGGCGTGGTTCGGCATGATCGAGCCGCCGCGCGACTTCAGCGTCTTCGACATGTCCTTTGCGGGGCTGGCGGGTTCGCTGATCTCGACCGTCGCGGATCTCAACCGGTTCTTCGGCTTGCTGTTCGCCGGTGAGATCGTCAGCCCGTCGTCGCTGGCGGAGATGCGGCGCACCGTCCGCGTCATCTCCCAGGAGAGCAAGATCATCGACTACGGGCTGGGCCTGTACCCGATGGAGATGCCCGGCGGCGGCACCTTCTGGGGGCATGGCGGCACCGTCTGGGGTGCCGGAGCACTGGCCATGACCAGCGCCGACGGCAAGCGGCAGATGTCCGTCGCGGTGAACATGCAGAGGTGGAACAGGCTCGACTCCACGGGCAGGCCGCAGCCCCATCCCATCGACGAGGCGCTCGCGGCTCTGTACGGCATGGCGATGTACGGCTGACCGTGCCGGAGAAAGTCGCTTTCACCAAGACGACAAGCATGCCGAGACGGGATGGCAGCAGGAACGGCCGCAGCACGTTCGGCACTGCGACGCCGCAGGCTCCTGGCGGTGATGCCGGCGAAGGCGTGCGACCTCGCCGGCCCCGACCTGCATCGGGAGCTCCACGGCGGGCTCCAGGTCGTGGAGACGGCGGTCAGGGCGAGCCTTCGTCAGCATGCCTGCCTTGCTCCGCAAGCGAAGGCCGTGCAGGTAGAGATCCTCGAGTTCCTCCGGATGGCCTGTCGGCTGACGGGGGCCCGCCACGAAGACAGGAGAGCGATGACCACGACCGACTCTGCGCCGACGAGGGAGCAGTCCCCGCCCTCACCGGACGCCGATGACGCGGCGGGACAGTCCATGGCAGGGCTGCTGCGCCCTTACCGATGGAGCTTCGCCGCCGTTGTCGTCTTGCAGGTGATCGGCGCCGTCGCGGGTCTGGCACCGCTGCTGGCGGTCGTCGAGCTGGGGCGCAGCCTGTTGGCGCCTGGCCCGATCGATCACGATCGTGTCTGGTCCGTCGTGATCGCCGGTGCGGTCGGCTTGCTTGTCCGAACCCGGGTCAGGTCGCGCATCCGCGGCGTGAGCGCCTTGCCGACCAAGTCGAACAACACGAAATTGATCAAGGTGGCGCCGTGTGTGTCGGTCGCGTGCTCGGTGATCGGCAGATCGGTGGCGTTGCCGAGGAAGTCGTCCAGGACGAAGTGCGCCGCTCTCGCCGCCGGCACGATGATCTTTGTGCCGTACGTCGACCACTGATCGGAGACGTGGGTGTAGGTGGACGGCACCTGGCCGCCGTGGATCACCATGGTGCGTCCGGCCAGCGTCTTGCCCCGGACGGGAAAACGCTGCCCGATCGAAGGGTCGGCCGGCACCGTGAGGATCACCCGCTGATGCGGGACGGCCGTCTTGATCGTGCGCGCGTACGCCATCGCCTTGGCGATCCTCCCCGGAGGCCTGTAGGCCGCGTCCCCTCTCCGGCCTTGCCGCCCGCGGCCCCAGGGGCAGGAGTGCCCCTGGGAACGCGCGGAATCCCCCGCCCGGGCGGGATTCCACCGGCTCAGAGCACCGCCGCACGCACGGTCAGGACGTCCGGCAGGTGCTCGGCGACGGAGAACCAGCTCTCGCCGTCGTCGCGGGAGCCGTACACCTCGCCGTCGCGGGTGCCGAAGAAGATCCCCGCCCTCGACGCGCACAGGGCGTCGCGCAGCACGGCGGCGTGGACCGGGCCCTCGGGCAGTCCCTTGCTCAGGGGCTGCCACGACGCGCCCGCGTCGTCGCTGCGGAAGACCCGGCAGCGGTGGTCGACGGGCGTGCGGTCGATGTCGGCCTGGAGCGGGAAGACGTACAGCGTGTCGGGCCGGTCGGGGTGCACGGCCAGCGGGAAGCCGAAGTCGGAGGGGAGCGGGTCGCCGACGGAGGTCCAGGAGCCGCCGAAGTCGTCGCTGCGGTAGACGCCGAAGTGGTGCTGGAGGAAGAGCCGCTCCGGCCGGGACGGATGCATGCCGACCTTGTGCACGCACTGCCCGAACTCGGGGTACTGCGATCCCTCGGGGAGGAACGGGGCGCGGATCCCCTTGTTGGCCGCCTCCCAGGAGGCTCCGCCGTCACTGCTGCGGTAGAAGCCGCCGGAGGAGACCGCGATCGCCATGGTCTTCGGATCGCTCGGGTGCTGTAGCACGCTGTGCAGGCAGAGCCCGCCGAAACCGGGCTGCCACTGGGCCCGGTGCGGATGGTTCCACAGGCCTTCCACCAGGGAGAAGGTGACGCCGCCGTCTTCGGAGCGGAACAGCGCCCCCGGCTCGACCCCGGCCCAGACCACCCCCGGCTCCGACGGGGAGGGCTGGAGCTGCCAGACGCGGGTGAGCGCCGCCCCGGTTTCCGGCGGGAAGGCGATCGGGGCCTGTTCGGCCTCCTGCCAGGTCTCGCCGAGATCATCCGACCACATCACGGAGGGGCCGAAATGGCCGTACTCGATCCCGGCGAGGATCCGGGGCACCGGGCCTCGGGTGTCGATGGCGACCGAGTGCACGCCGATGGTGGAGAAGCGGACCGGTTCCACCTCGAACGGGCCGTCCCCGGTGGAGCGGGCGAGGAACAGGCCTTTGCGGGTGCCCACGGCGAGGAGTGTGTCGGGCATGGCGGGTCTCCTTTCCAGGTCAGGTTTCATCGACTACCTCCAGTGTGGAGATCCCGTCCTTCAGGACGGAGAGGAAACGCGGTGCAGCGCCACGCGAGATTTTTTCGAACACCCGTACGACTCTGGTCGCGCTGCGCCATGATACGCGCCATGGCCCGGCGTGTGAAGCAGGCTTCCAAACACCGTCGCTCAGGGCTCGCCGTGGATGAGGTCCCTGTGGATGTCCGCCAGGGGCACCCCGCTCCGCTGGAGCCTGCGGACGGCCTCGTTGACCATGGCGACCGGGCCGCAGACGTAGACGTCGTGGTCGGCCCAGGAGTGGAAGCGCTCCATCACCTCCGGCACCCGCCCCCGCATGCCGTCGTAGCCGGGCTGGTCGGAGACCACGGGCACGACTCTCAGCCAGGGGAAGGCGGACTCCATCCGGAGCAGGTCGGGCAGGTCGTACAGCTCCCGCGAATTGCGCGCGCCGCACAGCAGGTGGATGTTGGGCCGCCGCCCCGAGGCGATCACGTGCTCCACGATGGCCTTGAGCGGGGCGAGCCCGGTGCCTCCCGCGACGCACAGGATGTCGCGGCCGGAGTCGGCGGGGGTCATCGTGCCGACCGCCGGGCCGAGCGTCAGGGTGTCGCCGATCCTGGTGTGCTCGACCAGGGCGGAGGAGACCCAGCCGCCGGGGACCGCCCGGACGTGCAGGCGGACCGTGTTGTCCTCCCGTGGCGCGTTGGCGATGGAGAACGTCCGCCAGACGCGCGGCCAGCGCGGGGTCTGCACGTTGACGTACTGGCCCGGCAGGTACGGCAGGCGCTGGCCGGGACGTAACGTGATCACCGCGATGTCCGGCGTGCGGAGCTCGTGGTCGATCACCTCGGCCGGCCACCAGGCGGGCGAGACCCCCGAGTCGGACTCGGCTGAATCGATCATGAGTTTGGCGGCGACCGTGTACGCGGACACCCACGCCGCCTCGATCTCGGCGGTCCACAGCTCGGCGGCGAAGCGCCTGACCGTGGCCAGCAGCGCGTTGCCGACCGCGGTGTAGTGCTCGGCGATCACCCCGTACTTGCGGTGGTCGCGCCCGAGCTGCCCGAGGAAGGACGACAGGCTGTCCGGGCTGTCGAGACTCCAGACGATCCTGGTCAGAGCGGTGAACAGGCGGTCGCGCTGGACGTCCATGGCCGGCGGGAACAGTCCCCGCAGGTGCGGACTCTCGGCGAACAGGCGGCCGTAGAAGTATGCCGCGGCCTTGTCCGCGACGGGCTCGACGACGGCGAAGCTTTCCTTGACGAGACGCGGATTCAAAGACATGTGACCGAACCCACCCTAATTGATCGGATCAGAGTCCGATCATGCAGATCCACCTCCCTGACGGTTCCGGGTGATGAGCGTCCGGCGGCCCCGGCGCACCTGGACGCTCGAATTTAAGTCTTCCATCACCATGTGGACGTCACAACCGTTTCCCCGTAATATAGTGCGAATTCAAACTATCTGTAATGGGAAAGTTATTGTCCGTGACCGCACCACTTGTTTTCTGCGGGATAAGCGAATAAGAATCACATTCATCCGAAGTCGCCGATTTACCCGATCTGTAGATCCGTGTCATGGTCCCCACCTCGGGCTCCAGGGGCTCCGGCCCTCCCCGGGCGGGGGCGGGGGCGGCTCCCGGCGAGACGACACTGATACCTCAGATGCGTGACATAACCGAAATGGTGTGCGTCATGATAGGGATCCTGCCGGAGATGGGATGGGTGCCGCCCGAAATAGGGAACACCGCCTTCCGCATGGCCCCCTGGAGAACGTATGTCCCGACCCCTGATCGGTATCACCGCCTACCTTGAGGCCGCCCGCTGGGGCACCTGGGTCCGTGAGGCCGTCCTGTCGCCCCCCTCCTACGCCCGCGCGGTCGAGAAGGCGGGCGGCCTGCCGGTGCTGCTGCCGCCGCTGAACCTGGGCGGCGTCGACGACTACGCGCGAGAGCTGTCCGGAGTGATCTTCGCCGGTGGCGGCGAGCTCGACCCGTCCCTGTACGGCGCGGCCCGCGAGGACCGGGGCGAGGACCTCCAGCCCCACCGCGACCGCTTCGAGCTGGCGCTGGCCCGCGCCGCGGTCCAGGCCGACCTGCCGCTGCTCGCGGTCGCCCGCGGCATGCACGTCCTGAACGTCGCGCAGGGGGGCAGCCTGATCCCCTGGCTTCCCGAGGCGGTCGACCACGACCGCCACGTCGCCGCCGGCCGCGCGCACCTCATCCAGATCAGCGTGTCGAGCAAGCTGGGCAAGGCGGTGGGCGACCGCGCAGAGGTGACCGCCCCCCACCACCAGGCGCTCAAGCGGCTCGGCGCGGGACTGCAGGCCGTGGCGTGGGCCGACGACCAGATCGTCGAGGGGGTCGAGCTGCAGGGACACCGCTTCGCCGTCGGCGTCCAGTGGCACCCCGAGCGCGGGGAGGACAACCGGCTCGTCGAGGCGCTGGTCGAGGCCGCCACCGGCTGATCCGGACCGCCGCCGGGTAATGTGCGGTCATGCCGTTGCACCCCCAGGCCGAGGCCTACCTGAAGCTGTTCCCGACGGATCTCGAGACGCCTGTCTCCTCGCTCACCCCCGAGGTGATCGCCCAGATGCGGACCTTGGACGGCTTCGCCGAGCAGCGGGGGCCGATCGTGCCGCTGCCGGTCGTCAGGGACGAGGTCGTGGAAGGGGTGCCGGTCCGGGTCTACCGGCCGGAGGAGGGCGACCACCCGCTCCCCGCGATCGTCTACTTCCACGGCGGAGGCTGGGTGTTCGGCAGCGTGGCCCGGAACGACGCGCTCGGCCGCGACCTGGCCGTGCGCAACGGGGCGGTCGTGGTCTCGGTGGACTACCGGCTCGCCCCCGACCATCCCTTCCCGGCCGCGGCCGACGACGCGTGGACCGTGGTCAAGGACGTCTTCGCCCGCGCCGGGGCCTACGGGGCCGACCCGGGGCGGATCGCCGTCTGCGGCGACAGCGCCGGCGGCAACGTGGCCGCCGTGGCGGCCTGGCAGGCCCGGGACGCGGGGCTCCGGCTGGTCCACCAGCTGCTGGTCTACCCGGTGACCGACGTCGCCATGGACACCCGGAGCTACCGCGACCACGCCACCGGCTTCGGGCTCGGCGCCGACGAGATGGCCTGGTTCATCGAGCAGTACGGCGGGGACCCGGCCGACCCCAGGCTGGCCCCGCTCCGGCTCGCCGACAAGACGGGCCTGGCCCCGGCGACGGTGATCACCGCCGAGTACGACCCGCTCTGCGACGAGGGCGAGGCCTACGCCGCCCAGCTCGCGGCGGCGGGGGTCCCGGTCGAGCTCAGACGCTACGGAGGGGCCATCCACGGCTTCTTCGGCCTGCCCGGCTTCTTCGACCAGGCGGTCGAGGCGCGCGAGTACGCCGCCCTGCGGCTCGGGGAGGCCTTCCGGTGAGGGACTACGAGAAGCTGAAGATCGACTGGGCCGCTGACGGAGTGCTCCGGATCGTGCTCAGCGAGCCGCGCAGGCTCAACGCCGTGGACATGACCGGCCATCGCGAGCTCGCCGAGGTCTGGCGGGACGTCGACCGTGACGACGACGTGCGCGCGGTCGTCATCCGCGGCGAGGGCGAGGCGTTCTCCGCCGGCGGCGACCTGTCGATGATCGAGGAGATGACGCGCGACCACGGCACGCGCCTGCGCGTCTTCGCCGAGGCACGCGACATCGTCTACAACGTGCTCAACTGCGCCAAGCCGGTCGTCTCGGCCATCCAGGGCCCCGCGGTGGGCGCGGGGCTCGCGGTCGCGCTGCTGGCCGACATCTCCGTCGCCGGCCGTACGGCCCGCATCATCGACGGCCACACCCGGCTGGGCGTCGCGGCCGGCGACCACGCCGCCATCGTCTGGCCGCTGCTGTGCGGGCTGGCCAAGGCCAAATACCACCTGCTGCTGTGCGAGCCGGTCACCGGCGAGCAGGCGGAGGCGATGGGCCTGGTCAGCCTCTGCGTCGACGACGACCAGGTGCACGAAAGGGCCCTGGAGATCGCCTCCCGGCTGGCCGGCGGCTCCGCCGAGGCGATCCGCCTGACGAAATACTCCCTCAACAACTGGCTCCGTCTCGCCGGCCCCTCCTTCGATGCCTCCCTGGCCATGGAGTTCCTCGGGTTCACCGGGCCGGACGTGGCCGAGGGCGTGCGGGCCGTCCGCGAGAAGCGGCCGCCCAGGTTCGGCTGACCGGGCATCGGGCCGGAGGAGGCGGGCGGTTCCCGCATGCCGTCCGCCTCTGGCCGGAATGACGCTTCCATTCCGGTCATACGCTCGTCATCGCCGGCCGTACGCTCGTCATCGCCTGATCCCGGGCAGCCGTCCGGCCGCCTTCGCCGGCATGCCGCCGGTCATCGGAGGGCGTGCCGCCGCGGGGTGCGCGGGCGGAACCCGGGATCGCGCGCCCCGCGGCCCGTTCAGGCCGGGAAGCGCTTGTGCAGGGCGGCCAGCCCCGGTTCGAAGATGCCGCGGGTGACGATCTTGGCCATCTTCGCCGCGTCGTCGGCCTCGAAGGTGGCCGACCACTCGATGAAGGCCTGGCCGCTGTCGGTGACGGGGGAGACCCGGTAGAGGCCCCGGTAGTCCCGGACCGGCAACGGGCTCTCGAAGATCTCGTAGGTGGCCGAGCGGGAGCCGTCGTCGACGGTGAGCAGCCGTTCCCGGAAGGTGCCGCCCGGGCCCTCGATCCTGCGCACCGCCCCGGGCCGGAGCGCGTCGCCCTCCTCGATCTCGCAGAGGGTGATCCCGGGCAGCCATTCGGCCAGGTTGCCGAAGTCCCTGAGGTACCCCCACACCTCCTCGGCTGAGGCGTTGACCACGGTGCTGGCGTAGGCGGACATGGGCCGCTCCCTCGTGTTCGTCCCGACCTGCTCATGATCTGCCCGCACGGGCCGCCCCGCAATCGGCTCAGAAGCTTCTGGGCAGTCCCAGCACCTGGGTGGCGAGGTAGTTGAGCAGAAGCTCCTCGGTGACCGGGGCGACCTTGCCGATGCGGGCGTCGGCAAGCAGGCGGGCGACCGGGTACTCCAGCGAGTAGGCCATGCCGCCGTGGGTCTGGAAGGCGTGGTCGGCCGCCTCCCAGGCCGCCTGGGAGGCGGTCAGCTTGGCGATGTTGGCCTCGGTGCCGCACGGCAGCTGCCGGTCGAACAGCCAGGCGGCCTTGTAGAGCATCAGCCTGGCCAGCTCGATCTTCGCCTTGACCTGGGCCAGGGGGAAGGAGATGGCCTGGTTGGCGCCGATCGGGCGGCCGAAGACCTCGCGCTCCTTGGCGTACTGCACGGCCACCCTCAGCGCGACCTCGGCGCCGCCCAGGGCGGAGGCCGCCAGCAGGACGCGTTCGGGGTTGAGGATGTCCCACAGCACCAGCGCGCCCTGGTCGACCTCGCCCACGACGTTGGCCGAGGGCACCCGCAGGTCGTCGATGAAGACCATGTTGGACGGGGTGGTGTTGGCGCCCATCTTCGGGATCGGCTGGAAGGAGAGCCGCCCGGCGGCGACCGCCTCGGGCACGTTGACCAGGAAGACCGTCATGCCGTTGGTGCGCGGCCTGGCCTCGGCGGCCGGGACGGTCCGGGTGACCAGCAGCATCCAGGTGGCGCGCTGCACACCGGTGATCCAGATCTTCTGGCCGTTGACGACGAACTCGTCGCCGTCGCGGCGGGCGAAGGTGGTGATGCCCAGGGCGTTGGATCCGGCGTCGGGCTCGGTCAGGGCGAAGCAGGTCTCCAGCTCGCCGGTGGCGAGCTTGGGCAGCAGCTCGTCGCGCTGCCACCGGCTGCCGTGCCTGGCCAGGGTCATGGCGCCGAAGCCCGGGGTGAGGACGTAGGTGAACGCCGACCCCCCGGCGGAGCCGGACGCCGACAGCGTCTCGGTGGCCACGGCCAGCTCGAGCAGCCCCTGGCCGCCTCCGCCGTACTCCTCCGGGACGGCCAGGCCGAGCCAGCCGCCCTTGGCCAGCTCCGCCCAGACCTCCTCGGGCCAGCGCTTCTCGCTCTCGCAGCGCTGCCAGTAGTCCAGGTCGTAGCGCGAGCAGATGTCGGCGACACCGCGCTGGACGGCGAGGGCGCTGTCGGGAAGAGTGAAGTCCACCGTGATCAACTCCGTTCTCGTTGCGTGCGCAATAGTAGAACGGAGTTCTGTTCGGGCTCCAGCCCCGGAGCGGGGCCACCCGGCCCGGATCCGGTCCCGGCAGGGGGACCGGTACGGCGGGGCGCCTCCCGGCTCAGGCCGGGTCGGCCATGCCCTCCCGGGGCCTGCGCGCGTGGTAGACGAAGGCCGGGGGGAGATTGCCCCACACCGTACGGCCCACGACGACCTCCTCGAAGGTGTCGAGCAGGCGCTGCCGGAAGCGCTGCGCGGGGGGCAGGCGCTTGGCGAAGCTGTAGGCGAAGGTGGTGAAGGCCGTGTTCGAATCCATGATCGCGGTGACGGCGGTCATCAGGCGGGTCTGCGTCTCCTCCGAGAACGCCGCCCAGGGGAGCCCGCTCACGATCGCGTCGGCCTTGTAGAAACCGCGACCCTCCAGCAACTGCGGCAGCCGCGCCGCGTCGTCGACCACGACGTCCACCTTCGGGTGCCGGGCGGCGAGGAAGTCGGCCAGCCTCGGGTTGATCTCGACAGCCATGTGGTGTCCCCGGCCGGCCAGCCGCCGCTGGATCTCCGCCGTGAACGCGCCGGTGCCGGGCCCCAGCTCGACGATCACCGGGTCGCCCCGGTGGGGGACCGGTGTCGTCACCGTCTCGGCGAGCCGTCGTGAGCTCGGTGCCACCGCCCCGACCGTCCCCGGCGAACGCATCCACTGACCCAGGAACAGCGTGGTGTCATTGGTCATGCTGTGAAGGGTAGAGGCTCCCCGAGGCGCGCGCCCCCGCCATTCGGTCGATCTTCCGGCCACTTGGAGGAGGAGGCGCCCTCCTGGAGGATGAGAGAGCCGGGACCGGACCCCGATACCTTTTTCCCCATGCGATCCCGTGGTCCGGTCCTGGACATCTGCCTGGCCGCCGCGGGAGTCGTTCTCGACCTGCTGATCTCGGGCAAGTCCGGCCAGAGCGGCACGGCGCCCTGGTGGGTCGCGGGGGCCTTCGCGCTGCTCGCCGGGGTCCCCCTGGGATTCGTCCGGCGCCGCCCGTTCGCGGTCTGCCTCCACCAGGCGATCTTCCTGGTCGTGTGCGACCAGCTCGGCGCCCACACCTCCAACACGCTGCAGATCCTGCTCCCCGTCGCGGTGGCGACGCTCGCCTACCGCGGCACCTGGCGATGGATCGCCCCGGCCGCCGTCCTGACCGGCGTCGCCACGGCGATCAACCTCGCCGACCCCGGGATCGCCTTCACCGCCGGCACCTGGTACCTGCCGATCGGGATGAGCGCCGTCCCGGTCGTCATCGGCCGCTACCTGCGCAGCCCCATCGAGCCGGTGTCCGAGGTGGAGCGGCGTCCCGGCCTCGACCTGCTGCTCGCGGGCGGCGGGGTGGCCTTCATGGTGCTCGACACCTGGACGGAGTGGGACAGCGGGCAGCTGCCGGTCTGGGCGGCCGGCTGGTTCGCCATCGGCTGCGGGCTCACCGCCGGCCTGGTGCGCAGCCTGCCCGCCACGGCGTTCGCGCTGCAGGCGCTGCTGGTGCTCCTGGCCGACCAGAACGCGGGGTTCGCCGCCAACTCGATGCAGGGGCTGTTCCTGGTCACGCTCGGCGCGTTCGCGATGCGCGCCCCGTGGTCCTGGACGGCCGCCGCCTACCTGATCGCCAGTGGCGTGACCGCGCTGAACATCGTCGGAGGCGAGCTGTCACACGTCACCCCGCCCCGGGTGGCCGCGCTGCTGGCGATGGTGGCGGCACCCATCGTCATCGGCCGCTACGTCGGCGTCCGCCGGGCCGCGGCGGATCTGGAGCTGGCCATGGCGGAGGAGGCCAGGCAGCTCACCGCCGAGCGCGCCCGGGCCGACCTGCTGGCCGAGCGCGAGCGCATCGCCCGCGACGTCCACGACATCGTGGCCCACCATGTCGGCGCCATGGTGCTGCGGGCGGGCGCCGCCCAGTACGCGGCGCCCTCCGGCCCGGTGGCCGAGGCGCTGTCGGACATCCGGTCCACCGGCCACCAGGTGCTGGAGGACCTGCGCGGCCTGCTCAACGTGCTGCGCGACCCGGATCTCGCCCACCTGCCCGTGGCCGACCCCGAGGAGGTGGTGCGCGACGCGGTGGAGCGGATGAACGCGGCCGGGCTGAGGGTCGAGCTCCGCCTCGGCCCGGAGGCCGAGCTCGCCCCCCTGGTGACCCGGGCCTCGGCCGCCCGGATCGTCCAGGAGGGCCTGACCAACGTCCTCAAGCACGCCGGCCCCGGCACCTCGGCGGTCGTCGAGCTTGCGGTGGCCGGCGGCTCGCTCGGGGTGAACGTGCTCAGCGGCGCGCCTCCCGGCCCCCGCGACGCGCTGCCCTCCTCCGGCCAGGGCATCGCGGGCATGCGGGAACGGGCCAGGGCGCTCGGCGGAGACCTCTCCGCCGGTCCCGACGGGGCCGGCGGCTGGCGGCTGGCGGCGACGCTCCCCCTGGAACGCGCCGACCGCGTGGGCGCGGAGACCCCTTCGCGCAGGAGACTGCCCTGGTGGCGTGAGGAAAGTGAGACCTCGTGAGCGAGTGCGGTGTCGCCGGGATCCCGGAGCCGTCCGGGGAGGCCCCGTGATCAGGGTTGTCATCGCCGACGACCAGGCGCTCGTGCGCGCGGGCGTGCGGATGCTGCTGCAGGCCGCCGGGGAGATGGAGGTCTGCGGCGAGGCCGTCGACGGGGCGCAGGCCGTCCAGCAGGCCGAGCTGCTCCGCCCCGACGTGCTGCTGATGGACCTGCGCATGCCCAGGATGGACGGGCTGGAGGCGACCCGGCGGATCCTGGGGTCCTGGCCCGCCGCGCGGATCGTGATCCTCACCACCTTCGCCGAGGACGAGAACGTCTACGCCGCGCTGCGCGCCGGGGCGATCGGCTTCCTGGTCAAGGACGACGAGCCGGAGAGGATGGTCGACGCCGTGCGCAGGGCCGCCGCCGGGGAGCCGCTGCTGGCCCCCTCGGTGCTGCGCCGCGTGGTCGAGCGCGCGCTCGCCGCCGAGGAGCAGGCCGCCGTGCAGGTCCCGGCCGGGCTCACCGACCGCGAGCTGGAGGTCCTGGCGCTGGTCGGGGTGGGGCTGTCCAACGCGGAGATCGCCGACGCCCTCCACGTGGGCGTCACCACCGTCAAGACCCACGTCTCGACCGCCATGGACAAGCTGGGCCTGCGCAACCGCACCCAGGCCGCGGTGGTCGCGCACCGGATCGGCCTGGTCGACGCGGGGTTCCGGCCGGTCGCGAATCCACCACGAGGCGGATCGAGGAGTCACCCCCCAGGCTGACGACCCGGGGTGCCCGCCGCCGCCACGATGTGCTCCGAACCACTCACCGGAGGAAGGACACATCTCATGCAGGAGGTCGTCACCCCGCCGTCCGCAGCACAGGGCCGCCCCGTTTCCGCGGGCCTGCTCTACGGCCTGCGCATCCTGGTCACCGCCCAGGCGGTCGCCCTGGTCGTCGCCGCCTCCTTCGCCGGCCAGGCCGTGCAGGGCGGGGCGGAGCTGGCGGAGACCCACGTCATGGTCGGGATGGTGGTGCACCTGATCGCGCTGCTGCAGATCGTCGCGGCCGTGCTGGTCTGGCGGCCGGGCCGGGGGGCGGGGTGGCCCGCGCTGGCCAGCCTGGGCCTGTTCCTGATCGGCATGGGCCAGCACTTCAGCTGGGAGATGCTCGGCACCCACGTGCCCAGCGGGCTGGCCCTGTTCGGCCTGGCCGTGGCCGTGCTGATCTGGGCCTGGTCGCCTCGCGCGGCCGTACGCCGCTCCTGAGCTTCACCGAGGCGCCACCGCGGCCCACAGGGGCCTCGGTGGCGCCTCGGCGTGTTTTCCGCCCGGTCGCGTCCGTCCGGCGCCCTGGGGCGGGCTGGGCTCCCGCTGGGCCGTCCCAGGCCGTCACGGCCTCGGTCCCCGCCGCGCGTCCGGGAGAATCCCCTGGCCGGGGCCGGCCGCGCCGGTCCGGAGGACGGATCCGGAACAGGCGAAACGGTCCGTGCGCCCCCCGCACCGGTAGGGTCGGCATCAAGTGCGGGAGGGGAGACATACGGGTGAATCCGGAAGCATCGGGAGCCGAAGATCGGATCTGGACGGTTCCCAACGCGTTGAGCCTGGCCAGGCTCCTCGGCGTGCCGGTCTTCCTCTGGCTGGTGCTGGGGCCCAAGGCCGACGGCTGGGCCGTCGCGTTGCTGATGCTGGCGGGGTTCTCCGACTGGCTCGACGGCAAGATCGCCCGTGCGTGGAACCAGACCAGCAGGCTCGGCCGCCTGCTCGACCCGCTGGCCGACCGGCTCTACATCCTGGCCACCCTGTTCGGCCTGGCCATGCGGGACATCATCCCCTGGTGGCTGGCGCTGGCGATCCCGCTGCGCGACGTCATGCTGCTGGGCATCCCGCCCATCCTGCGCCGCCTGGGGTACGGCCCGGCGCTGCCGGTGCACTTCCTCGGCAAGGCCGCCACCGCCAACCTGCTCTACTCCTTCCCCCTGCTCTTCCTCGCCCACCACGACGCCTGGTACGCGGATGTGGCCGGAATCGTCGGCTGGTCGCTCGCGATCTGGGGCACAGGTCTGTACTGGTGGTCCGGGGTGCTGTATTGGGTACAGGTGCGGCAGCTCGCCAAAGGAGCCAAACGCCTTAAGAGGTGATGTGTGAAGGCCGTCGTGATGGCGGGCGGGGAGGGGACACGGCTCCGGCCGATGACCGCCAACCAGCCCAAACCCCTGTTGCCCGTGATCAACCGGCCGATCATGGAGCATGTGCTCCGCCTGCTGAGACGGCACGGGCTCACCGAGACCGTGGTGACCGTGCAGTTCCTGGCGGCCCTGGTCCGCAACTACTTCGGCGACGGCGACGAGCTCGGCATGAGCCTGTACTACGCCACCGAGGACACCCCGCTCGGCACCGCCGGCAGCGTCAAGAACGCCGCCGACAAGCTCCGCGACGACCGCTTCCTGGTCATCTCCGGCGACGCGCTCACCGACATCGACCTGACCGACATGATCCGGTTCCACCGTGAGAACGGCGCGCTGGTCACCATCGGGCTCAAACGGGTGCCCAACCCGCTGGAGTTCGGCATCGTCATCGTCGACGACCACGGCCGGGTGGAGCGCTTCCTGGAGAAGCCCACCTGGGGCCAGGTCTTCTCCGACACCGTCAACACCGGCATCTACGTGATGGAGCCGGAGGTCCTCGACGAGATAGCCGCCGGCGTGCCGGTCGACTGGTCGGCGGACGTCTTCCCCCGCCTGCTGGCGCGCGGCGCCCCCCTGTACGGCTACGTCGCCGAAGGCTACTGGGAGGACGTCGGCACCCACGAGAGCTACCTCAGGGCCCAGGCCGACGTGCTGTCCGGCCGGGTCAGGGTGGACACCGACGCCTTCGAGGTCTCGCCCGGCGTATGGGTGGCCGAGGGCGCCTCGGTGGACACCGACGCCGTGCTCAAGGGCCCGCTCTACATCGGCGACTACGCCAAGGTCGAGGCGGGGGCCGAGCTGCGCGAATACACCGTCCTGGGCAGCAACGTGGTGGTCCGCGAGGGCGCCTTCCTGCACCGCGCCGTCGTCCACGACAACGTCTACGTCGGGCCCCGCGCCCACCTGCGCGGCTGCGTCGTCGGCAAGAACACCGACCTGATGACCGGCGTCAGGATCGAGGAGAGCGCCGTCGTCGGCGACGAGTGCATCATCGAGGCCGAGGCCTACGTCTCCTCCGGGGTCAAGGTCTACCCGTTCAAGACCATCGAGGCCGGGGCGGTGGTCAACACCAGCGTCATCTGGGAGCCGCGCGGCCAGCGCAACCTGTTCGGCCCGCGCGGCGTGTCCGGGCTGGTCAACGTGGAGATCACCCCCGAGCTGTGCGTACGGCTGGCCAGCGCCTACGCCACAACGCTCAAGAAGGGCGCCTCGGTCATCACCTCCCGCGACTCCTCGCGCGCCGCGCGGGCGCTGAAGCGGGCCGTGATCAGCGCCCTGAACGCCAGCGCGATCAACGTGCTCGACCTGGAGGCGGCCCCGCTGCCGGTCACCCGCTTCCACACCGCCAGGGAGAACGCCGTCGGCGGCATCGCGCTGCGCACCACCCTGGGGGACCCGCAGAGCGTGGACATCGTCTTCATGGACGAGCGCGGCGCGGACCTGTCCCAGGCGGCCCAGCGCAAGCTGGACCGGGTCTTCTCCCGGCAGGAGTTCCGCCGGGCCTTCCCCGGCGAGATCGCCGAGCTCAGCTTCCCCGCCAGGGCCGTCGAGGACTACACCCACGAGCTGCTGCGCTGCGTCGACATGGCCGGGGTCCGCGACGCCGACATGAAGGTCGTGGTGGACTGCGCGGGCGGCACCTCCTCCCTGGTGCTCCCCAGCCTCCTCGGCCGGGTGGGGGTGGACGTGCTCACCGTCAACAACCGGCTGGACGACGCCTCGCCCACCGAGACCCTCGCCGAGCGCCGGCGTGACCTGCAGCGCCTGTCGGAGCTCGTCAGCTCCTCCAGGGCGGCCTTCGGGGTGCGGTTCGACCCCGTGGGGGAGCGGGTCGCGCTCGTCGACGAGATGGGCCAGCTGATCAGCGAGGAGCGCGCCCTGCTGGTGGTGCTGGACCTGGTCGCCGCCGAGCGGCGCGGCGGCCGCGTGGCGCTGCCGGTCACCACCACCCGCGTGGCCGAGCAGGTCTCCCGCTTCCACGGGGTGCAGGTCGAATGGACCTCCACCGCGATCGACGCGCTCACCGCCTCCGCCCGGGGCCAGGACATGATCTTCGCGGCGGACGGGCGGGGCGGCTTCGTCGTGCCCGAGTTCGGCCCCACGGTGGACGGCCTGGCGGTGTTCCTGCGCCTGCTCGGCCTGGTCGCCAGGACCCGGCTGTCGCTCAGCCAGATCGACGCCAGGATCCCCGAGGCCAAGCTGCTTCGCCGTACCGTCCCGACCCCCTGGGCGGCCAAGGGGGTGGTGATGCGCTCGGTGATCGAGGCCGCCGAGCACCACCGCATCGACACCACCGACGGGGTACGGGTGGTGGCCGAGGACGGCAGCTGGGCGCTGGTGCTGCCCGACCCGGCCGAGGCCGTCACCCACCTGTGGGCCGAGGGGACGGACGTCGACTCGGCGCAGAGCCTGCTGGAGCACTGGGCGCGGGTGGTGGAGGAGGCGGCGGCCACGTGAGGGAGCCCGGCCGCCGGGGCCGGCCCGGCGCTCCGGGCGGCGGGGAGGGACACCCGGCGCCGCGGGACGCGGGGCGGTCCGCGCGACCAGGTGTGACAAACCCCGCGCGGCGGCATGGACCGGGGGCGCCACCCGGCTGTAACTTTGTCACCGACCGAACCCGCGGTCGAGCGTCTGCCTTGATCTCTGCTTCTCAACGGTGTATGTTGCGGCATTCGCAGTCTGAGAAAATACTTGAGAAGCGAAGAAGCGAGGCGCGCATCCCTGAGTACCGTTGCCGCGTCTTCGCGGTAGGAGGCCGAGCCGATCGATGCCGAGCGTCTACTGCACGCAGTGCGGTCATGCCAACCCTGAGGATGCCCGTTTCTGTTCACGATGCGGGTCGCCGCTGACCAGGGCCGTCGACACCCCCGGAGACAGCACCTCGACCATCTCCCTCTCCGGGATCGAGGCCTATGAGGCGGAGACCGGAGAGACGCTTCTCGCCGAGCGGCACGCCGTCGAGCAGCTGCCCCCGGGCACCGCTCTGCTGGTCGCCATGCGCGGTCCCAACGCCGGTAGCCGCTTCCTGCTGGACAGCGATCTCACCACCGTGGGCCGCCACCCGGAGAGTGACATCTTCCTCGACGACATCACCGTGTCGCGCCGCCATGTGGAGTTCTACCGCCGCGGCGGCGGCGTCTTCACCGTCCGTGACGTCGGCAGCCTGAACGGCACCTACGTCAACCGCGAGCGGATCGAGGAGGTCCCGCTGTACGGCGGGGACGAGGTCCAGATCGGCAAGTTCCGGCTGGTCTTCCTCACCCGTGGCGCCGCTGGAGGATGATGAGCTCGCAGGCCGCTCGTGCGCACATGAGCATCGGGGAGGTGCTCGCTCTCCTGCAGGGCGAGTTCCCCGATGTCAGCATCTCCAAGATTCGTTTCCTGGAGGGCGAGGGGTTGATCGAGCCGGAGCGCAGTCCCTCCGGCTATCGAAAATTCACCTACGCCGACGTCGAGCGGCTCCGCTACATCCTCAGCGAGCAGCGTGACCGCTACCTGCCGCTGCGTGTGATCAAGGATCAGCTTGAGGCGGCCGACCGCGAGGAGCGGCCGGTCGCGCGCCCGCGCGCCGTCCCCGACGACGCGCCCCCCGAGGTCCGCCTCACCCGTGAGGAGCTGCTCGCCGCCGCCGAGCTCAACGAGGAGACCCTCGCCGAGCTGGAGGACTACGGCCTGCTGGCCGCGGTGGCCCGCTACTACGACGCCGAGGCCCTGGCCGTGGCCCGCAGTGTCGGGGCCCTCGCCGCCTTCGGGCTGCACGCCCGCCACCTGCGTGCGGTCAAGGCCGCCGCCGAGCGCGAGGCCGGCCTCGTGGAGCAGGCCATCGCCCCGCTGCTGCGCCGTCGCGGCCCCGGCGCCATCGACCGGGCCGACGAGACGGCCAGGGAGATTTCCGGCCTCCTGCTGGAATTGCACGCCTCTCTGCTGCGTTCCGGCGTGCGTGGGGTGCTGGGCCGGTGACAACCTGACCAGGCACTCGTACCCCCACGAGTGTTACGTTGAACAAACCGGTCGGAATCCAGCGAAGACGGAGCAGCCCGTGTTGCAGATGGAGGTCGTGGGCGTTCGGGTTGAGATGCCCTCCAACCAGCCAATTGTTCTGCTGAAGGAGGCACATGGGGAGCGTTACCTGCCGATCTGGATCGGCATGACGGAGGCGACGGCGATCGCCATGGCCCAGGCCGAGGAGCCGCCGCCGCGGCCGCTCACTCACGACCTGTTCCGTGACGTGCTCGACGCGCTCGGCGTCCGGCTGAGCACGGTGAACATCGTGGCCCTCCGTGACGGGATCTTCTTCGCCGACCTCGTGTTCTCCAACGGGGTCGAGGTGAGTGCCCGTCCCTCTGACTCGATCGCCTTGGCACTTCGCACCGGCGCACGTATCTTCGCCAGTGAGGACGTGGTCCGGGAGGCCGGGGTGATCATCCCTGACGACCAGGAGGACGAGGTGGAGAAGTTCAGGGAGTTCCTTGACACAATCACGCCCGAGGACTTCGGTCGCGCGGGGTAGGAATTTCGGTGCATTTACGCTTCACGACGCGCCGAGTGGGGTCGTTGACTGAGCTTGGCCCCAGTCCTACGGTGCAAGTGAAACCCACGGCCGTGCGCAAACCCCCAGATCAGGCCGTGGGATGAGAGAAAGCCGGAGGTCCGCGTGGCGGTCAGCAGCGGCGAGGGTAGAAACGCCGATCAGGATGACCCGGAACGGCGCCAGTCGGCACGTCAGCGCGCGGGTGAAGAGGGTCTGCTTTTCGACGGGCAGCCGGTGAAAGCGCCCGCCGACATCGGATATCGAGGGCCCACCGCGTGCGCGGCCGCCGATATCACCTATCGGCAGCTGGACTACTGGGCGCGCACCGGCCTGGTCGAGCCCACCGTGCGGGCCGCCCACGGCTCGGGTTCCCAGAGACTGTACGGCTTCCGCGACATCCTGGTGCTCAAGGTCGTCAAACGACTGCTCGACACCGGCGTCTCCCTCCAGCAGATCCGCATCGCCGTACAGCACCTGCGTGACCGAGGTGTCAACGACCTCGCCCAGATCACACTGATGAGCGACGGGGTCAGCGTCTACGAGTGCACCTCGCCCGACGAGGTCATCGACCTTCTCCAGGGCGGTCAGGGCGTCTTCGGTATCGCGCTGGGCCGGGTGTGGCAGGAGGTGGAGGGCTCCCTCGCGGATCTTCCCGGCGAGCGCGCGGAGTCCGGCCAGGGCCCTTTAGACGATCATCACGCCGATGAGCTGGCCCGCCGCCGCAGAGCTCGGCGTACGGGGTAAAGTTAGTCTCGCTGCTGACCCTGTGCGGGAGAGACCCCGACATGATCGGGGCGCCGAAGGAGCAACCTCCCCGGAATCTCTCAGGCACCCGGTACCGCACGGACGAGGCGACTCTGGAAAGCAGGTGCGTCCGCCAGGCGCGTCTCACCGACGGTGAAAGCCTCCCCGGCAAGGGGGGGTGAAGCTCTCAGGTCGAGGTGACAGAGGGGGAGATCCGGCATACGCCCGCGCCCAGCGCCGGTCTCCACCACCTCGGGAGGCTTCCCATGACCGACCTGTCACCGCTCAGCGAGCTCATCTCTCCGCCGTTCGCCACCCGCCATATCGGGCCCGCGGACGCCGACCAGACCCGCATGCTGGAGGCGGTCGGATTCGCCTCCACCGCCGACCTGGTCGCGGTGACCGTGCCGGAGGCGATCCGGGCCAAGGACCGCCTCCGCCTGCCCCCGGCGGCGAGCGAGACCGAGGCACTCGCCGAGCTGCGCGCCCTGGCCGCGCGCAACAGCGTGCTCACCTCGATGATCGGCCTGGGCTACCACGACACGATCACCCCGGGCGTCATCCGGCGCAACCTCCTGGAGAACCCGGGCTGGTACACCGCCTACACGCCCTACCAGCCGGAGATCTCCCAGGGCCGGCTGGAGGCCCTGATCAACTTCCAGACGGTCGTCTCCGACCTGACCGCGCTCGACGTCGCCGGCGCCTCCCTGCTGGACGAGGCCACCGCCGCCGCCGAGGCGATGACCCTGGCCCGCCGCGCCGGCCGTGCCAAGTCGGACGTGTTCGTGGTGGACGCAGACGCGCTGCCGCAGACCAAGGCCGTGCTGCGCACCAGGGCCGAGCCGCTCGGCATCGAGCTGGTCGAGAGCGACTTCACCGCCGAGCTCCCCGAGTGCTTCGGCGTGCTCGTGCAGTATCCCGGCGCCAGCGGGCGGGTCAGGGACTTCCGCTCCATCGCCGACGCCGCCCACGCGCGCGGCGCCCAGGTGGTCGCCGCCGCCGACCTGCTGGCCCTCACCCTGCTCGCCGCGCCCGGCGAGTTCGGCGCCGACATCGCGATCGGCTCCTCCCAGCGCTTCGGCGTCCCGCTGGGCTTCGGCGGCCCGCACGCGGCCTACATGGCCGTCCGGGACGGCCTGCAGCGGCAGATGCCGGGCCGGCTGGTGGGCGTCTCCCAGGACGCCGACCTGCGTCCCGCATACCGGCTCGCGCTGCAGACCCGTGAGCAGCACATCCGCCGGGAGAAGGCGACCAGCAACATCTGCACCGCGCAGGTCCTCCTCGCGGTGATCGCCGGCATGTACGCCGTCTACCACGGGCCCGAGGGCCTGCGCCGGATCGGCCGGCGCATCCACCGGCACGCCGTCGTGCTCGCCGAGGGGCTGCGCCACGGCGGCGTCGAGGTCGTGCACGACACCTTCTTCGACACCGTGCTCGCCCGCGTGCCCGGCCGCGCGGCCGAGGTCGTCGCCGCGGCCCGCGACAACGGGGTCAACCTGCGCCTGGTCGACGCCGACCACGTGGGCGTCACCTGCGACGAGAAGACCGAGCTCCTCCACCTGGAGCAGGTCCTGGCCGCCTTCGAGGTCAGCGGCGCGGTCCTGACCGACCTGGACGCCGCCGCGCACGACGCGCTGCCCGCCGCCCTGGCGCGTGTCAGCGACTACCTGACCCACCCGGTCTTCCACAGCCACCGGTCCGAGACGTCCATGCTGCGCTACCTGCGCAGGCTCCAGGACAAGGACATCGCGCTCGACCGGTCGATGATCCCGCTGGGCTCCTGCACCATGAAGCTCAACGCGACCACCGAGATGGAGCCGATCACCTGGCCGGAGTTCGCCGGGCTGCACCCCTACGCCCCGGAGGAGCAGGCCGCGGGCTACCTTGAGCTGATCAAGGAGCTGGAGGGCTGGCTGGCCGAGGTCACCGGCTACGACGCCGTGTCGATCCAGCCCAACGCGGGCTCCCAGGGCGAGTTCGCCGGCCTCCTGGCGATCCGCGCCTACCACAAGGCGCGCGGTGAGTCCGGCCGCGACGTCTGCCTGATCCCGTCCTCCGCGCACGGCACCAACGCCGCCAGCGCCGTCATGGCGGGCATGCGCGTCGCCGTGGTCGCCTGCGACGACGAGGGCAACGTGGACCTCGACGACCTCAACGCCAAGATCGACAAGCACCGCGGCCAGCTCGCCGCGATCATGGTGACCTACCCCTCCACGCACGGCGTCTACGAGGAGACCATCACCCAGATCTGCGAGCGGGTGCACGAGGCCGGCGGCCAGGTCTACGTCGACGGCGCCAACCTCAACGCGCTGGTCGGCCTGGCCAAGCCGGGCGAGTTCGGGGCGGACGTGTCCCACCTGAACCTGCACAAGACCTTCTGCATCCCGCACGGCGGCGGCGGCCCGGGCGTCGGCCCCGTCGCGGTCCGCGCGCACCTCGCCGACTACCTGCCCGGCCACCCGCTGCGCGAGGGCTCGGCGGTCGGCCCGGTCTCGGCGGCGCCGTACGGCTCGGCGGGCATCCTGCCCATCTCCTGGGCCTACATCCGGATGATGGGCACCGAAGGCCTCACTGCGGCCACCGAGCAGGCCATCCTGTCGGCCAACTACCTGGCACGCCGGCTGGCCCCGCACTACCCGGTCCTCTACACCGGCCGTGGCGGCCTGGTCGCCCACGAGTGCATCGTCGACCTGCGCCAGATCACCAAGGAGACCGGCGTGACCGTGGACGACGTGGCCAAGCGCCTCGTCGACTACGGCTTCCACGCGCCGACCATGTCCTTCCCGGTGGCCGGCACGCTGATGATCGAGCCGACCGAGAGCGAGGACCTGGCCGAGCTCGACCGCTTCTGCGACGCGATGATCGCGATCCGGGGCGAGATCGGGAAGGTCGCCTCCGGGGCCTACGACAGGGTGGACAACCCGCTGCGCAACGCCCCGCACACGGCCGACTGCCTGGTCGCCGACGAGTGGGCCCACCCCTACACCCGCACCGAGGCGGCCTACCCGCTGCCGTCGGTGCGCGAGGGCAAATACTGGTCGCCGGTCCGCCGCATCGACCAGGCCTACGGCGACCGCAACCTGGTGTGCTCCTGCCCGCCGCTGGAGGCCTACGAGGACTGATCCCCGCCCGCTGAGGCCCGCGTCTCCCGGCGCGGGCCCGTATTTTCCGCCCCCGCGCGGGGGACGGGCGTGGCCCCGAGTCGTTAGGCTCGGGGCATTCCTTTACCCGGGAGGACCCTGCATGCCAGAGGTGGACACGCACCCCTTGGACACCGCGCGGAAACTGGCCGAGAGCGGCGATCTGGACGGCGCGGCAAAGATCTTCGCGGAACTGGCCGCCGACCCCGCGGAGCCCGACCGGGCACAGGCGGCGGTGGGGCTGGCGGTGGTGCTCCAGGAGCGCGGGGACGCGCCGGGCGCCCGGACGGCCGCCCGGACCGCGCTGGCGACCGGGCATCCGGAGTTCGCCGCGCAGGCCGCCTGCCTGCTCGCCCGGAGCTTCGAGCAGGAGGATCTGCTCGACCAGGCCCGAGCCGCCTGGCAGGCCGCTCTCGGGGCGGGTAATCCCGCCTACGTCCCGCTGGCGCACATGGCCCTGGCCAGGCTCGCGGCGGGGCAGCAGGAGGCAGAGGAGGCCCTGCGGGCCGCCCTGGCCACCGCCGACCCGGAGGTCGCCTCCCGCGCGGCGCAGCTGCTGGCCGAGCTCCTGCTGGAGGAGGGCGAGGCGGGTGAGGCCGCGGAGGCCTTACTGGCGGCGCTCTCGGTGCCGGAGGTGGCAGATGCGCCCAGGCTGCGGGTCCTGCTCGGCATCGCGCACCTGGAGATGGCGTGCGCGGAGTTCGCCGGGGCGATCGAGGAGGGCGGCGACGCGGAGACCGCCGCGCTGGCCATCGAGCTGCTGGCCCGCACCCTCCCCCTGAGGGGCCGGGACGAGGACGCCGAGCAGGTGTGGCGCTACGGTCTGGACAGCGCCGACGGGGAGCTCGCGGAGGATGTCCGCCTCCGGTTGAACCGTGGTGCCTGATCCCCGGCCGCGGTCAGTCGCGGCCGCGCCAGCGGCTGATCGCGTGGGCGAAGTTGATCGCGACGATGCCGCCCCACGCCAGCAGTAGTCCCGCGGTGCCCGCCTCGCCCGCGGCGATGGCGGTCAGCGGGATGCCGATGCCCATCGAGCCCAGCGCGATCGGGACGGAGGAGTTGCCGCTCCTGCGCTGGCGCCGCCCCTGCTCGTGGGGGCCGGGGTAGGGCGGCGGGCCTCCGGCGAGGTGCATCTCGGTCCGCACGCGGGCGGCGATGGTCGCGTCGAGGCGTTCCACGAACGACTCCACCAGCGCGCTCTCGTACTCCGGACCGAGGTCGCGCCGGGCCTCGATGGTGGCGCGCATGTCCTGTCGGATATCTTGATGATCCTGCACGTCCCGATTCTCCGCCCCCGCGCGGTCCCTGGCATCAGCCGTTAGGACGAGATCTGTGTCCACCCGGAGCACGGCGCCCCATCTGGAGATCATGACCCCGCACGGCCCGGCCGTGGCGGAGGTCGACGAGGTCGCCGACCCGCGTTTCCTGCTGGTGATCACCCACGGTTCGGCCGGGGGAGTGGACGCCCCGGACCTGCTGGCCGTACGGGACGCCACGGCGGGCGTCGGCGGGGTGGTCGCGCGCGTGCTCCAGCCGTTCCGGCTGCGGGGCGCCCGGGCTCCGGGCTCGGCGGTGAAGCAGGACGAGGCGTGGACGGCGCTGGTCGCCGAGCTCCGGGGGCGTTATCCGGGGCTGCCGCTCGCGCAGGGCGGGCGGAGCAACGGCGCCCGGGTCGCCTGCCGTACGGCCCTCGGAGTGGGGGCCGAGGCGGTCGTCGCGCTGGCCTTCCCGCTCCACCCGCCGGGCAGGCCCGAACGGTCCCGCGCCGGGGAGTTGCGCGCGGCGGGTGTGGACGTGCTCGTGGTGAACGGGGATCGCGACCCGTTCGGCGTGCCCGGGGCGGCGGACGCCGCGCGCCTGGTGGTGCTGCCGGGCGAGGGGCACGATCTCAAGAAAGACCCCGCCCGCGTGGGCGAGGTCGTCGCCGAGTGGCTTGAGGTGAGGATGCGGCCTGGCTCGGCGTGATGGTCAGGCGACGCCGGCCAGCGGCCGGTGCGGCTCGATGACGGCACCGTCGGGCAGGAGCTCGCCGGTGTCCTCGAACAGCACCACACCGTTGCAGAGCAGGCTCCATCCCTGTTCGGGGTGGGCTGCCATCGTACGGGCGGCTTCGCGGTCCAGCGCCTCGGCGGACGGACAGGACGGCTGGTGCGGGCACATCGGCGTGCCTCCGGATCTCTCTTGTCGGCTCGCTGGAATCGACATCGGACACCGGCGGGCAACCGTCCCGATGGGACTCCGTTCCCACCTGTGACGGGGGGACGAGCATCTGGATGGACTATATGGCCATGCGCGCCTCGGGCTGGGTGAGGCCCGCACATCAAGCAGATCAAACCTGTGGTCGGATCGCATCCTTGAACGTGCGATCTGACCGCACGCACAAGTGTGGGATCTGGCCGCACCCGGCGACATAGCCCGTTAGGACTGTTTGCAGCGTGGAAAGGGTGAGTCCTTTGGGGATTTTCGGGGGTGTGACCTATAACACAGCATGCCTCATGGACTGATAACAGGCCAAGTGCGACACGCCGCAGGTCCGGTAAATGATCGGTTACGACTTCCTGACATCGCTCCGGGGCTGTTCAGGCCCCATCCAGGCCCGCCAGGAGCGCGCTCAGGCCGAGCTCGAAGTCGTCGTCTGCCGCCGCGCTGCCGCCGCCCCGCGACGGAGGCCGCCACGGCTCGTCGTCGTCGCCCGCCGGCTCGGCCCAGCCGGACTGCTGCACCTCCACCGCCACCGCCCCGAAGACGTAGGCCCGCATCGCGCGCACGGCGCGCGCCGCATCGGCCAGCCCCGCGTCGGCCAGCTGGTCGGTCTGCTCCCGTACGGCGATCGCCGCCCGCCCCTTGGGCGGCTTGGTGAGGGCCAGCGCCAGCACGCCGGGATGCTCCCGCAGCGCGGCCCGGCTCGCCCGGCACCACGCCCTCGCGCTGTCCTGCCAGCTCTCGCCGGGCTCGGCGTGCACGGTGGTGACGTGCTCGGCGAGTGCGTCCATGAGGGCGTCCTTGCCGCGCGGCAGATGGTGGTAGATGGCCATCGCCTCGACCTGGAGCGCGTCGCCCAGCCGCCGCATCGTCAGCCGCCGCAGCCCCTGACTGTCGGCGATGTGCAGGGCCGCCTCGATGATGCGCTCCCTGGAGAGCGGGATGGGCGGTCGCTTGGCAGGCATGGGGGACATCCTGCCAGCCTGGGCCTTACTGCGTAAAGGCGGGCGCGCCGGACAGGACGCCGCCTGAGTGTGTGAGGGGGGAGCCGACGGCGTAGGCTACGGCCTGTGATCTGCCGGGGAATGCCCGGCGACGGGTGAGAGAGGGAAGAAGATGGCGTTTTTCCGACCGAGCGTGAGCCGGGAGGCGGAGGTCCGTTACCACGCTGACCAGGAGGTCGGGAAGAGCTTCCCCGAGCTCCTGGAGAAGGCGCGCGCCGCCGAGGCCGAGCTGCGCCGGGTCCAGGCCACCTCGACCTCCGCCGAGGAGCGCCGGGCCGCCGGCCGGGCCTTCGACGCCGCCCTGACCGAGGCGCTGCGCGCGGCCGAGGCCAACCAGCGGGCGACGTTCGGCGTGAAGTCCTACGACGACCGGATCCGCCGCCGCAAGGGCAGGGCCACCCCGAAGGGCGCCGAGTGGACCGCCGAGGTCAACCGCCTGCGCACCCTCCGCGAGCAGAACCGCCTGACCGGCATCGCCCGCGTCCCGCGTCCGGTCGCCCTCGCCGCACGCTGACCCCCTCCTCGGGGCGACCCTCCTCCGACACCCACCGCGCAGCCCGCGGTGGGTGTTCTTTTTTTCCCGGATATCCAGGTGTCGCGGCCTTTCCCGGCCGCGCGGCTCTCCCGGGCCTTCCTGGGTGGCCGGCTCTCCCGGGCTGTCCTGGCCGCTCTGCTCTTTCGGCCTTCCTGGCCGCGCGGCTCTCCCGGGCCTTCCCGGGTGGCCGGCTCCCGAGCCCTCCGGTCGTGCGGGCGAGATCGGATCCGGTCTCGCCGTCCGGGCGGTGCGCGGGTACGGCCTCCGACCCGTCATGTGGACACCATGCCCGCTTATCGCTATCCTGACAAGCGGACACGATGTCCACTTATGGATTGGAGAGTCATGAGCCACCTGCTGCACCTGGACGCCAGCGCCCGCCGCGCGTCCTTCTCCCGCACCCTGTCGGAAGCCTTCGCCCGGACGTGGCGCGAGGCCGACCCCGACGGTGCATACGTCTACCGGGACCTGGCCGCCGCCCCGGTCCCGCACGTCGGCGAGGCCTGGACCGAGCTCTGCTACGCCGTCCTGGCCGAGGGCATCACCGAAATCGGCCGCTACCGGGAGGTGGTGCGGACCCCGGCCCAGGAGGACGCCTGGGCGATCGTGGAGCCCCTGCTGGCCGAGCTGGAGGCCGCAGACGTCGTGCTGATCGGCACGCCGATGTACAACTACTCGGTCCCGTCGGCGCTCAAGGCCTGGATCGACCAGGTGACCTTCCCCAAGATGAGCCTGAAAGGCCGGTCGTTCGTCGTCGCCGGCGCGCGAGGGGGAGCCTACGGACCCGGCACGCCGAGGGAGGCCTTCGACCACGAGGAGCGCTTCCTGCGTGACTTCTTCCTCGGGCACTTCGGTGTCGAAGACGTCACGTTCATCCACGCCGAGCTGACCAACTCGCTGATCGATCCCGCGCTGGCCGGCCTGCGGGACAAGCACGAGAAGTCCTACGAGGCCGCCCTGGAGGCCGCCGCCGAGCTCGGCGGGAAGCTGGCCGGGCGATGAGCTGGGTCCTGCTGGTGCTGGCGGGGCTGGTGGAGATCGCCTGGTCGCAGAGCATCAAGCCGACCGAGGGGTTCACCCGGCCGATCCCCACGGTGATCTGCTTCGCGCTGGCGGCCGTCGCGGTCTGGCTGCTGTCGAAGTCCATGCAGACCCTTCCCGTCGGAACGGCCTATGCCGTGTTCACGGGCATCGGCGCCGTCGGCGCCATCGGGCTGGGGATCGCGCTGCACGGCGATCCGGTGAACCTCGGCCGCGTCGCGGCGCTCGCGCTGATCATCGGTGGGATCGTGCTGGCCCGGGCGCTCGGCTGAGCGGCCCGCGGCGGGACCCGCGGGGCCGGACATGCGAAGGCGCCGCCGCGACGGAAAGGTCACGACGGCGCCTCGCGCGTCAGGTCAGCTCGCCCAGTCGAGCAGCGGACGGGTGTTGCTGGGGTGGCGCAGCTTGGAGAGGGACTCCTTCTCGAGCTGGCGGATGCGCTCGCGCGTCAGGCCGAGGTGCTTGCCGATCTCGTCGAGGGTGTGGGGCTTGCCGTCGACGAGGCCGAAGCGCAGGGCCATGATCTTGGCCTCCCGGGGGGAGAGGTTGCCGAGCACGCCCCGTAGCTGCTCGCCGAGGAGCTGGCGGTCCACCACCTCGGACGCCTCGGGGGAGTCGACGTCCTCGATGAGGTCGCCGATGGTGGTCTCGCCGTCCTCGCCGATGGTGGCGTTGAGGCTGATCGGCTGGCGGCTGGTGCGGAGCAGCTCCTCGATCTGGTCGGGGGTCTTGTCCAGCTCGACCGCCAGCTCCTCCGGCGTGGGCTCGCGCCCGAGACGCTGGTGCATGTCACGCTCGACGCGCGACAGCTTGGAGAGCATCTCCAGCACGTGGACCGGCAGCCGGATGGTGCGGGCGGAGTCGGCGAAGCCGCGCTGGATGGCCTGGCGGATCCACCACATGGCGTAGGTGGAGAACTTGTACCCCTTGGTGTAGTCGAACTTCTCCACCGCGCGGATCAGGCCGAGGTTGCCCTCCTGGACCACGTCGAGCAGGGCCATGCCGCGGTCGGTGTACTTCTTGGCCACCGACACGACCAGCCGGAGGTTGGCCTCCAGCATGTGGTCCTTGGCGCGGCGGCCGTCCTCGGCCACCCACTCCAGGTCGTCGCGTGCGGCGGCCGACAGACCCGGCTCGGCCTCCAGCTTGGACTCGGCGTACAGGCCGGCCTCGATCCGCTTGGCGAGCTCGACCTCCTGGGCGGCGGTCAGCAGCGTGCGGCGGCCGATCGACTTGAGGTAGGTGTGCACCGAGTCGCCCATGACCGAGGACTGGTCGTCCAGGTCCAGGGTCGGCTCGGCCTCCAGCTCGGCCTCCTCGGGGGCGGTCCACTCCTCGTCGCCCGCCTCGGGGCCGGCGTCCTTGCGGTCCTTGGCCGCGGGCTCGGCCCGGACCGTCGACTTGTTGTTCTCGGGGGCGGCCGTCTTGTCGGACGCGGCCTTCGTCTTGCGGGTGGTCGTCTTGCGGGCGGTGCTCTTGGCCGCGGGCTTCTTCGCCCCGGCCGCGAGCGCGGGCTCGTTCTCGGCGGCAAGGCTGACGCCCGCCTCGGTGAGCTCCCGCAGGATCGACCTGCCCTCGGTCGGGCTGATCCCTGCCTCGGCGAAGGCGTGACGCAGCTCCGCGAGTGAAAGGTGGCCCTGGACTCGCCCTCGGTCAAGGAGCTGTTCGAGGGTCGTCGGGGCCTCAGGTGAGGTCGCCACGGCGGTTTGGGGCATGAGGACACCTCCTCCATCACGGAGTCGTCTGCTTACAGGTTGTGGGGTGGGGCGGCGAGGGAGCCGCTCTGCGCACCAGTACCAATAACCCCACTCAAGAACTTTCTGTTCCCGACTTGACGGGGAAAATATGATGGGTGGATCGCCATTACCGCGATCCACCCTCTCCGGGCGCCTGGTATGGCCTATTCAGTGATGTCCACAGGACCTTCGACCACGGGCATGGGCAACGGTTGGGCGTCTTCCAGGCGCTGCTCGGTCCAGTAGCGCGTGACCTGCTGCGGGTCGGGGTTGACCTCCTTGGAGACCACGTATTCCTCCGCGGGCGGGGTCGCCCCCTGGGACGGGTCCTCCTGCGCCGGGGTGTCTCCCTCGGGGCCGGCCGAGAGGTCCGGCGGGTCCTGGGAGGCCCGAGCGCCCTCGGGGAGAGGCTGACCGCCCTTCACCGCGGGAACGGGCTCCCCGTTCTTGCTGATCCCGCCGGTCGCGGCGGCCGCCGCGACGGATATGCCGCCGGCGAGGACCACGCTGACGATGCCGGCGGAGACCCACGTCTTGCGGGTTACGTTCATCGGGCTCGTCCTTCCTGCTTCGGCTGTCTGTTTGACGTGCGAAGGTGTCCTTATGGTTCCCGTTGGAGACCATAACGGAGGGTCGCGAGGTCCGGCTTGCCATTGGGTAAAAGCGGTATTTCGGACATGACGACCAGCTCGGCGGGGGCGGCGTAGGCGGGCAGCCGTTCCTTGGCGAAGGCACGGAGCTCGGCCAGGGTCGGGGGCTCGGAGGAGACCACGACGGCGACCACCCGCTCACCCCATTCGGGGTCGGGGCGGCCGACCACGGCGGCGTCGGCGACCGCCGGATGCTCGGCCACGACGGCGGCCACGGCCGCCGCGACGACCTTCTCCCCGCCGGTGTTGATCACGTCGTCGGCCCGGCCCAGGACGCGCAGCCGCCCGCCGGCCAGGGAGCCGAGGTCGGAGGTGAGGAACCAGTCGCCGTCACGGGCGGCGGCGGTGAGGTCGGGGCGGAGCCGGTAGCCGGAGAACAGCACCGGGCCGGCGACGCGGACCCGGCCGTCGTCACCGACGCCGAGATCCACCCCGTCGAGGGGGACGCCGTCGTAGACGCACCCGCCGCAGGTCTCGCTCATGCCGTACGTGGTGACCACCCGCGCGCCGGCGGCACGCGCCGCCGCCAGCAGGTCCGCGGGGGCGGCGGCGCCCCCCAGCAGGATCGTCCGGAAAACCGACAGGTCCGCCGGGAGCAGCCGGCGGAGCTGGGTCGGCACCAGGGAGACGTGATCGGCGCCGCTGGCGAGCACCGCCTCGGGGGAGAAGCCGTCGTGCACGATCGGCTCGGTCTCGCTCAGCAGCGAACGGACAAGCACCTGCAGCCCCGACACGTGGGAGGGCGGCAGGCAGCAGAGCCAGCGCTCGCCGGGCCGGGCGTCCAGGCGGCGCAGCGAGGCCGAGGCGGAGGCGCGCAGGGCCGCGGCCGGGAGCTGGACCCCCTTGGGGGTGCCGGTCGTGCCGCTGGTGGCGATGACCACGGCGACCTCGGGGGAGACCCCCACGCCGTGCTCGTGCCGTACGCCGTTGACGTGGGTGGGGCGCAGCGCGTCGAGCGTGGCCCGCAGCGCCCGGGTGGGCAGGGCGGGGGACAGGGGCAGCACGGCGGGGCCCCGGCCGTCGAGCGCCGCGCCGACGGCCCGGAACAGCTCGGGGCCCGGCGGCAGCACGACGGCGTGCAGCTCCCGTCGCGGGCAAGGTTGCTCCGGGTGCGCGGAACCGGTCATCACAGTCGTAAGGTTAGTGCCGACAAGCCGGACAACAGCCGAGGAGCGCCTCGGTGCAGCGGAAACGGAACCGTCCCTCCGGGGGCGACGGCCAGAGGAGGCAGTGCGGTGAACCCCGCCACCGCGCTCGCGACGGTGCTGATCGACGAGCTCGTGCGCTGCGGCCTTACGGATGTGGTCCTCGCGCCCGGCTCACGCTCGGCCCCGCTGGCCCTGGCCGTCCACGCCGACAGCCGGATCCGGCTGCACGTGCGCGTCGACGAGCGCTCGGCCTCCTTCCTCGCGCTGGGCCTGGCCCGGCGCGGCGAGCGCCCGGTCGCCCTGATCTGCACCTCCGGCACCGCGGCCGCGAACTTCCACCCGGCGGTCATCGAGGCGCACGAGTCGGGGGTGCCGCTGCTGCTGCTGACCGCCGACCGGCCGCCCGAGCTGCGCGACACCGGCGCCAGCCAGACCATCGACCAGATCAAGCTGTACGGTACGGCGGTCCGCTGGTTCAGCGAGGTCGGCCTGCCCGAGGACCGTCCCGGCCAGGTCGCCTACTGGCGGTCGCTGGCCTGCCGCGCCTACCAGCGCTCGCTGGGCCCGACCGACCCCGGCCCGGTCCAGCTGAACCTGTCCTTCCGCGAGCCGCTGATCCCCGACGGCGACGCCTCCTGGTGCGAGTCCCTGGAGGGTGACGCCAACGGGCCCTGGATCCGGGCCCGGGTGGCGCCCCCCGCGGTGGCGCTGCACCTGCCGCCGACCCGGCGGGGCGTGCTGGTCGTCGGCGACGGCGCCTCCAACGTGCGCAGATACGTCGCGGCGGCGGGCATGGCCGGCTGGCCGGTCCTGTCGGAGCCGAACGGCGGCGCCCGCTACGGCGACCACGCAATGTCGACCTACCACTTCCTGCTCGGCACCCCCGAGTTCGCCGACCGGCACCGGCCCGAGCTGGTGGTCACCCTGGGCCGCCCGGGCCTGTCCCGGTCGCTGCTGAACTGGCTGAGGCACGCCGACGAGCACATCGTGGTCGCCCCCGACCTGACCCGCTGGCCCGACCCGACCCGCTCGGCCACCCAGGTGGCGCAGGCGGTGGAGATCCCGGTCGCGGCCGGCGACGACGCCTGGCTGCACTCCTGGCGCCGCGCCGACAACGCGGCCAGGGCCGCGATCGACGAGGTGCTGGACGGCGCCGGGCTCAGCGAGCCGCGCCTGGCCCGCGACCTGGTGGACATGCTGCCCAACGGGTCGCTGCTGTTCTCCGGCTCCTCCATGCCCATCCGCGACCTGGACCAGGCGATGCGCCCCCGCAGGGGCCTGCGGATCCTGGCCAACCGGGGCACCGCCGGGATCGACGGCGTGGTCTCCACCGCGATGGGCGCGGCCCTGGCGCACAACGGCCCCGCCTACGCGCTGATGGGCGACCTGACCTTCCTGCACGACCAGAACGGGTTAATCCTCGGCCCCCGCGAGCCCCGCCCCGACCTGTGCGTGGTCGTGGTGAACAACGACGGCGGCGGGATCTTCTCGCTGCTGCCCCAGGCCGCGCTGCGCGACCCGTTCGAGCGGGTCTTCGGCACCGCGCACGGGGTGGACCTGGCCCACGTGGCCGCCGCCACCGGCACTCCGTACACCTTCGTCAGCGAGCCCGACCAGCTCTCCAAGGCGCTGCGCGGGGAGGGGCTGCGGATCGTCGAGGTCCGCAGCGACCGGGAGTCCAACGCGGTCCTGCACGCCATGATGCGCGACGCCGCCCACGCCGCGATCCGCGAGGTCATGTGAGGTCGCGGCGGGGGCGGTCCGGGCAGGACACGGTCGCCCTCCCCGGCGGGCCGCGGGATCCCGGGGCCGTGCGGACGGCGAAACCGGACCCTCCGGGGCGCTCCGCCATCCCGGAGGGAACGGCCTGGCTGACCCAATAAGGTGTCCGTCATGCATGTCGACGAATGGCTCCAGGCGATTCCCCCGCTCTGGATCTGCGCCCTGGTCGGACTGGTGATCGGGCTGGAGAGCCTGGGCATCCCGCTGCCCGGGGAGATCGTCCTGGTCAGTTCCGCGCTGCTGGCGGCGCAGGGCGTGGTCAACCCGCTCTGGGTCGGGATCTGCGCCAGCGTCGGGGCCATCGTCGGCGACTCCGTCGGCTACGCCATCGGCCGCAAGGGCGGCAAACCCATGTTCGACCGGCTGGGCCGCAGGTTCCCCAAGCACTTCGGCCCGTCCCACATCGCCAAGGCCGAGCGCTACTTCGAGCGCTACGGCATGTGGACGGTGTTCTTCGGCCGCTTCGTCGCGCTGCTGCGCATCCTGGCGGGCCCGCTGGCCGGGGCCCTGCGCATGCCGTACTGGAGGTTCCTGACCGCCAACGTGCTCGGCGGGATCGCCTGGGCGGGCGGGACCACCGCGGTCGTCTACTACCTGGGCAGGGTCGCGGAGAAGTGGCTCAAGGGCTTCTCCTGGGCGGGGCTGGTGCTCGCGGTGCTCTTCGGCGTCGCGACCACGTTGCTCGTCAAGCGCCGGGCGGCCAGGATGGTCGCCCAGGAGGCCGAGGAGCCCGCGGGCGCGGTCTGACTACCAGACCTGGGGATGTGGAGCCCGCGGTGATGCGGTCACGGTGAGGGAGTACGACTCACCGTGAAGGGAAGCGCCATGCGCACTGACGACACTTCGATCGCCTACGAACCGGTGGCCTCCTACAACACCTACCTGGAGGCTCAGAAAGCCGTCGACTATCTTTCCGACCAGAAGTTCCCGGTCGAGCACGCCAAGATCGTCGGAACGGACCTCAGGCTCGTCGAAAAGGTGCTCGGGCGGCTGACCTACCTGCGCGCCGCCGGCATGGGAGCGGCGACGGGCGCCTGGATCGGCCTGCTGATCGGCCTGTTCCTGGCGATCTTCACCCCCGGACGGTTCCCCTTTCTCCTGGTGCTGTGGGCACTGGTCTGGGGCGCGATCGCGGGAGCGATCTTCGGGCTGATCGGCCACGCGCTGACCGGCGGCAAACGGGATTTCCTGTCCTCCAGCTCGATCGTCGCCAACCGGTACCAGGTGCTGGTCACGACCGACCGCGCGGCGGAGGCGCGCAGGCTCCTGGAGGTCGGCACCCCGCAGGCCGCGCAGGTCCCCCAGACTCCGCAGACCCCGCACACTCCGCAGTTCTAGCGGGACGGTCCGCGCCGACCGCGCCGGCCGTCCCGACCGCGCCGGCCGTCCCGACCGCGCCGGCCGTCCCGACCGCGCCGGCCGTCCCGACCGCGCCGGCCGTCCCGACCGCGCCGACCGCGCTGGCCGTCCCGACTGCGTCGGCCGCGACGGCCGTGCGGTCCTCGCGCCCTCCGCGGCTCCAGCGGGACGGGCCCGCGGCGGGAGAGGGCCTCCAGGCGGTGGTGGCGCGCGCCCGCGCCGCCCCCGGGGCCGCGGCGCCCTCGGGTCCCGCGCCGTCCCCCTCCCGGTACGGCGCCGCCGCGAGGAGGCGGCCGCCCGCCTGCTCCGGCGTCCCACCCGGACCCCCGGCCCGCGGAGGGACAGAACTACAAGGTTTGAGGATGTGACAAGCCCGCCGGAGGACGAACGTCGGCGGTACAGCGCACACTGGAGGTCAGAAATGGCTAGAGCTGTCGGGATCGACCTCGGCACGACCAACTCGGTGATCGCCACGATGGAGGGTAGCCAGCCCACGGTGATCCCCAACGCCGAGGGATCCCGGACGACGCCGTCGGTCGTGGCCTTCACCGAGCAGGGCGAACGCCTGGTCGGGCAGCTGGCCCGGCGTCAGGCCATCCTCAACCCCAAGGGCACGATCTACTCCGCCAAGCGGTTCATCGGGCGCCGCTTCGACGAGGTCACCAGCGAGATGAACGCCGTGTCGTTCGACGTGGTGCCCGGCCCGGACGGGGCCGTGCGCTTCGACGTCCACGGCAAGCTGTACGCGCCGGAGGAGATCGCCGCCCAGGTCCTGCGCAAACTGGTCGACGACGCCTCGAAGTTCCTCGGAGAGAAGATCACCGAGGCGGTCATCACGGTGCCCGCCTACTTCAACGACTCCCAGCGCCAGGCGACCAAGGACGCCGGGAAGATCGCGGGCCTGGAGGTGCTGCGGATCGTCAACGAGCCGACCGCGGCCGCCCTCGCCTACGGCATGGACCGCAAGGAGAACGAGACCGTCCTCGTCTTCGACCTGGGCGGCGGGACGTTCGACGTCAGCATCCTCACCATCGGCGACGGCGTCGTCGAGGTACGGTCGACCTCGGGCGACACCCACCTGGGTGGCGACGACTTCGACCGGCGCATCGTCGACTATCTCGCCGACGAGTTCCAGCGGGACAACGGCATCGACCTGCGCAACGACCCCCAGGCGCTGCAGCGGCTGTTCGAGGCGGCGGAGAAGGCCAAGGTCGAGCTGTCCTCGGTCACCCAGACGCAGATCAGCCTGCCCTTCATCACAGCGGACGCCTCCGGCCCCAAGCACCTCAACACCACGCTGCGGCGGGCGACGTTCGAGGAGATGACGGCCGACCTCCTGGAACGCTGCAAGGGCCCGGTGGAGCAGGCGATAGCCGACGCCAAGCTCTCCTCCAACGACATCGACGAGGTGATCCTGGTGGGCGGCTCGACCAGGATGCCCGCCGTGCAGAACCTGGTGCGCCGCATGACCGGCGGCAAGGACCCGAACATGACGGTCAACCCCGACGAGGTCGTGGCGCTGGGCGCCGCGGTCCAGGCGGCCGTCATCAAGGGTGAGCTGCAGGACGTCGTCCTGCTCGACGTGACGCCGCTCTCGCTCGGCATCGAGACGCTCGGCGGGATCATGACCAAGGTCATCGAGCGCAACACGACGATCCCGGCCCGCCGTACCGAGGTGTTCAGCACCGCCGAGGACAACCAGAGCGCCGTCGACGTCGTGGTGCTCCAGGGGGAGCGCGAACGCGCCGCCGACAACCGGGCCCTGGGCCGGTTCCGGCTGGAGAACATCAGGTCCGCGCCGCGCGGCGAGCCCCAGGTGGAGGTGACCTTCGACGTCGACGCGAACGGCATCGTGAACGTCTCGGCCAGGGACAAGGACACCAACGCCGAGCAGCGCATCACCATCAGCGAGAGCTCCAACCTTGACCAGAGCGAGGTCGAGCGCATGGTCTCCGACGCCGAGCAGCACCGTGAGGAGGACGTGCGGCTGCGGCAGGCGGTCGACGCGCGCAACGAGCTCGACAGCGCCGCCTACCAGGTGGAACGGCGGCTGAACGAGCTGGGCGAGGCGGTGCCCGTCCATGAGAAGGCGCGGGCCGAGATGCTCGTCAACGACGCCCGGGACGCGGTCAAGCAGCAGGACACCCCGGTCGACCGGCTCCGGTCCCTGACCTCCGAGCTGCAGCAGGTCTACCAGAGCCTCGCCGTCGCCTCCGCGGGCCAGCCGGCGGGAGCCGGGCCGGGAGCCCAGGGCTCCCAGGACGCTCGGGGCGGTGGCGGGGACGACGACGTCATCGACGCGGAGTTCACGACCGATGAGTGACGCATCCGAGCGGGAACCGATGAGTGACGCGTCCGAGCGGGAAGAGACCGTCCCGGAGGGCGCCGAGGGAGCCCCCGCGGACGTGGCCGAGCTCCAGCAGCGGATCATCGAGCTGGAGGACCGGTGGCGGCGCGCCCTGGCCGATCTCGACAACCTGCGCAAGCGGGTCAGCCGCGACGCCGAACGGGTGCGGGCGGAGGAGCGGGCGCGGGCCGCCGCCGAATGGCTGCCCGTGCTGGACAACCTGGAACGCGCGCTGGAGCACGCCGAAAGCGATCCGCCCTCCATCATCGAAGGGCTGCGGGCGATCCGGGACCAGGCCCAGGACGTGCTCGCCCGCCTGGGCTTCCCGCGCCGTGACGACGCCGGGACGGCCTTCGACCCGGCCCGGCACGAGGCGGTGGCCACACTCGCCCAGGAGGGCGTCCCCGAGGGGACGGTCCTGCACGTGGTACGGCCCGCCTACGGAGACGGCGACCGGCAACTGCGGCCCGCGCTGGTCGTGGTGGCCAGGGAGGGATGATGGCCACCACGACCCGCGACTTCTACGAGAGTCTTGGAGTGTCGAGGGACGCCGGCCAGGATGAGATCCAGAGCGCCTACCGCAAGCTCGCGCGGACCTACCATCCCGACGTCAACAAGGACCCGGGTGCCGAGGATCGTTTCAAGGAGATCTCGGAGGCCTACAGCGTCCTGTCCGACCCCGCGACGCGCCGCCGCTACGACGCGTTCGGGCCCGACTTCCGCCAGGTGCCCGAAGACGTGGACCCGGACACCTGGGCCCGCGCCAGAGCCGGTCGGGGCGCGCGGGGCAGGCGGCCGGGAGCCGGGGCCGGGGCCGGTCCGGGCGGGCCGGCGGGTTTCGGGGAGGGCGTCGACTTCGAGGACCTCCTGGAGGGCCTGTTCTCCGGTAGGGGCGGCGGCCGGGCGGGCCGGGGCTGGGGGCCGATCCCCGGCGCCGACCAGGAGGCCGAGATCGAGCTCACCGTGGAGGAGGCCTACCGGGGCGGCCGCCGTTCGATCACCGTGGGCGGCCGCCGGATCGACGTCAACATCCCGGCGGGCGTGACCGACGGGCAGCGCATCCGGCTGGCGGGGCAGGGCGGCCGGGGCAGTGACGGAGCCGCCGCCGGAGATCTCTACCTGATCGTCAGGATCGCGCCGCACCCCCGCTACCGGGTCGAGGGGCGCGACATCCGCGTCCAGCTCCCGGTCACCCCGTGGGAGGCGGCGCTGGGCGCGTCCGTCGCCGTCGACACCCCGGCCGGCGAGGCCAAGGTCAAGGTGCCCGCCGGGAGCTCCAGCGGCCGGAGGCTGCGGCTGCGCGGCCGGGGGATGCCGAACCCGCGGGGCACGCCGGGAGACCTGTTCGCCGAGGTTCGGATCATGGTTCCGGCCGCGCTGTCGGACGAGGAGCGGCGGCTGTTCGAGCAGCTCGCCGCGGTCTCGACGTTCGACCCGAGGAGGCGGTGATGGCCTGCCCGCACGCGCGGGCCCGGCGTCCCGCGAGGAGGCGGCGATGACCCGCCGTCCGTCCGTGAGATCCCTGAGGCTCCTCCCGAGGAGGCGGCGATGATCTACGCCCTCGTCAGACCCGCGCGGCTGGACCTGGAGGCGTTCGCCCGGGCCACCGGGACGCATCCGGATCTGGTGCGCCGTCTCGTGGCTCTCGGCGTGCTCGACGCGCAGCGCGACGCGGCCGGGGCCCTGTGGTTCCCGCCGGCCCAGCTGTACGCCATGGCCCGGATCCAGCGCCTGCGCGCCGGGTTCGGCCTCAACTACGCCGCACTGGGCCTGGTGGTGGACCTGCTCGACCGCATCGCGGAGCTGGAGGCAGCCCAGCGCGACCGCTCCCGCATCACAGGCATCCCAGGAGGACCGCAGTGGACGTGAACCAGTTGACACAGAAGTCGCAGGAGGCGCTGCACGACGCCCAGACCAAGGCGCTGCGCTTCGGGCACACCGAGATCGACGGGGAGCATCTGCTGCTGGCGCTGCTGGACCAGCCGGACGGCCTGATCCCCCGCCTGCTCACCAAGGCCGACGTCGACCTGGACCGGCTCGTCGCCGACCTGGAGGCCGAGCTGAGCCGCAGGCCCAAGGTCAGCGGCCCCGGGGTCGACCCCGGCCAGGTCCGGGTGACCCAGCGCCTGTCCCGCCTGCTGGAGACGGCCAAGAGGGAGGCCGACCGGCTCAAGGACGACTACGTCTCGGTCGAGCACCTGCTCGTCGCCCTGCTGGAGGAGGGCAGCGAGACCTCCGCCGGCCGGCTGCTCCGCCAGCAGGGGTTGAGCAGGGACGCCTTCCTCCGGGTGCTCACCGAGATCCGCGGCAACCAGCGGGTCACCTCGGCGATGCCCGAGGTCGCCTACGAGGCGCTCGCGAAGTACGGCCGCGACCTGGTCGCCGACGCCGCGGCGGGCAAGCTCGACCCGGTCATCGGGCGCGACAGCGAGATCCGCCGAGTCATCCAGATCCTGTCCCGCAAGTCCAAGAACAACCCGGTCCTGGTCGGCGATCCCGGGGTCGGCAAGACCGCCATCGTCGAGGGCCTCGCCCAGCGGATCAACAACGGTGACGTGCCCGACGGCCTCAAGGACAAGACGGTCTTCAGCCTCGACATGGGCGCCCTCGTGGCCGGTGCGAAGTACCGGGGCGAGTTCGAGGAACGCCTCAAGGCGGTGCTCACCGAGGTCGTGGCCGCCGAGGGGCGGATCCTGCTCTTCGTCGACGAGCTGCACACGGTCGTGGGCGCGGGCGCGGCCGAGGGCGCCATGGACGCGGGCAACATGCTCAAGCCCATGCTGGCCCGCGGCGAGCTGCACATGATCGGGGCCACGACCCTGGAGGAGTACCGCAGGCACATCGAGAAGGACGCCGCCCTGGAGCGCCGCTTCCAGCCCGTGATGGTCGACGAGCCCTCCGTCGAGGACGCCATCTCGATCCTGCGCGGTCTGCGCGAGCGGCTGGAGGTCTTCCACGGCGTGACGATCCAGGACGGCGCGCTGGTGGCCGCCGTCGTGCTGAGCCACCGCTACATCTCCGACCGCTTCCTGCCGGACAAGGCCATCGACCTGGTGGACGAGGCCTGCGCGATGCTCCGCACCGAGATCGACTCGATGCCCGCCGAGCTCGACGAGCTCACCCGCAGGGTGATGCGGCTGGAGATCGAGGAGGCCGCGCTGGCCAAGGAGGAGGACCAGGCGAGCAGGGCCCGCCTGGAGGAGCTGCGCAAGGAGCTCGCCGACCTGCGCGCCGAGGCCGACGCCATGCGGGCGCAGTGGGAGGCCGAGCGGCAGGTGCTGCGCGGCGTCCAGACCCTGCGCGAGGAGATAGAGCGCGTGCGCACCGAGGCCGAGCGCGCCGAGCGCGACTACGACCTCAACCGCGCCGCCGAGCTGCGGCACGGCAAGCTGCCCGAGCTCGAACGGCGCCTGCAGGCCGAGGAGGAACGCCTGCTCGCCAAGCAGGGCGCCGGCCGGCTGCTGCGTGAGGTCGTGACCGAGGAGGAGATCGCGATGATCGTCTCCAGGTGGACGGGCATCCCGGTGAGCCGCCTGCAGGAGGGGGAGCGGGAGAAGCTCCTGCACCTGGACGAGATCCTGCACGAGCGGGTGATCGGCCAGGACGAGGCGGTGCGGCTGGTGGCCGACGCCGTCATCAGGGCCCGCTCCGGCATCAAGGACCCGCGCCGTCCGATCGGGTCGTTCATCTTCCTGGGACCGACGGGCGTGGGCAAGACCGAGCTGGCCAAGGCGCTCGCGGCGGCGTTGTTCGACACCGAGGACAACATGATCCGCATCGACATGAGCGAGTACCAGGAGCGTCACACGGTCAGCCGTCTGGTCGGCGCCCCTCCCGGCTACGTCGGGTACGACGAGGGCGGCCAGCTCACCGAGGCGGTACGGCGCAAGCCGTACTCGGTGGTGCTCTTCGACGAGGTGGAGAAGGCGCATCCCGACGTCTTCAACACGCTGCTGCAGGTCCTGGACGACGGGCGGCTCACCGACGCGCAGGGCAGGACCGTCGACTTCCGGAACACCGTCCTGATCATGACGTCCAACATCGGCTCGATCTACCTGCTCGAAGGCGTCACGCCGAGCGGGGAGATCAAGCACGACGTGCAGGAGCAGGTCATGGCGGAGCTGCGCTCGCACTTCCGTCCCGAGTTCCTCAACCGCGTCGACGACATCGTGATCTTCAAGCCGCTCACGCCGCAGGAGATCGAGCACATCGTCGAGCTGATGTTCGGGGAGCTGCGGGCGCGGCTCGACGAGCGGGGGATAGGGCTGGAGGTGTCCGAAGACGCGCGCAGGTACATCGCCGAGCGGGGATACGACCCGGTGTACGGCGCGCGCCCGCTGCGCCGGTTCATCGCCAGGGAGGTCGAGACCCGCATCGGCCGTGCGCTGCTCACCGGTGACGTGCACGAGGGCGCCGTGGTCCGGGTCGGCCTGGCCGAAGGCGAGCTCGTCGTCACCTACGAGTGAGGAGAAGCGGGCATGTCATCAAATATCTTGCAATGCAAGAACTGCGGGCAGAAGAACAGGGTCCCCGCGGTCGGGTCGAGCGCTCCGCGCTGCGGCAGGTGCCATCGGCCGCTGCCGTGGCTCGCCGAGGCCGGCGACGACGACTTCGCCGAGGTGGCCGAGGGCTCGCCGGTCCCGGTGATCGTGGACTTCTGGGCGGCGTGGTGCGGGCCCTGCCGGATGGTCAGCCCGGCGCTCGACCGGGTCGCCGAGGACCTCGCGGGCACGGTGAAACTCGTCAAGGTCGACGTGGACCGCTCGCCCAAGCTCTCCGAGCGCTTCACCGTCCGCAACATCCCCTACCTGATGGTGATGCGCGGCGGGCGGGTCGTGGCCGAGCGGGCGGGCGCCGCGCCGGCCGCCGAGCTGCGCACCTGGGTGGACGGGGCGATCGCGACGGCGGGGCGGGAGGGCGGCTGAGATGGACGCCTTCGCCGAGACTCCCGACCACCACGGCGCCTTCCCCCGGCTGAGCGACGAGCAGATCGCGAGGCTGGCGCCCCACGGGGTCCGGCGGCCCACCCGGCCGGGCGACATCCTGTTCCGGGAGGGCGAGGACTGCCCCGACTTCTTCGTCATCTTGGCGGGCAAGGCGGCCGTCATCCAGGACGAACGGGTGGTGCGGGTCCACGGGCCGGGCCGGTTCCTCGGCGAGCTCGGGCTGCTCACCGGCCAGAAGGCGTTCACGACGTCGGTCGTCTGCGAGGCGGGCGAGGTCCTGGCGGTCCCCACCTGGCGCCTGCGGCAGATCGTCGCCCACGATCCGGAGCTGGGGGACCTGATCCTGCGGGCCTTCCTGATCCGCCGTTCGCTGCTCATCGGCAGCGGGGCGGGCCTGAGGATCATCGGCTCCCGCTACTCGCCGGACACCCGGCGGCTGCGGGAGTTCGCCGCCCGCAACCGGCTGCCGCACCGGTGGATCGACCTGGAGGAGGACGAGGAGGCCGAGGCGCTGGTGCGCAACCTCGGCATGGCGCCGGACGAGACGCCCGTGGTGATCCTGGGCGGGACGCGGGTCCTGCGCAATCCCGGCAACGCCGAGCTGGCCCGCGAGATCGGCCTGCCGGTGCCGTCGGCGCCGGAGGACGTCTTCGACCTCGTCATCGTGGGAGCGGGCCCCGCGGGCCTGGCCGCCGCGGTGTACGGAGCGTCGGAGGGACTGCGCACGGTGGTGCTCGACGCGGTCGCCACCGGCGGTCAGGCGGGCACCTCGTCGTGCATCGAGAACTACCTCGGCTTCCCCGCGGGGATCTCCGGCGGCGAACTCGCCGAGCGGGCCGTCATCCAGGCCAAGAAGTTCGGCGCGCACCTCGGCGTGCCCGCCGAGGCCACCTCGCTCAAGCGGCGGGACGGGCACTACACCGTGGGGCTGCGCGACGAGCCGCCGGTCGAGGGCCGCACGGTCGTCATCGCCACCGGAGCGCGCTACCGCAAACTCGGTGTGCCACGGCTGGAGGACTTCGAGGGCAACGGTGTCTACTACGCCGCGACCCTGGCCGAGGTCGCGTTCTGCCGGGGGGAGCCGGTCGTGGTCGTGGGCGGGGGCAACTCGGCGGGGCAGGCGACGATCTTCCTGGCCAGGCACGCCGACTCGGTCCGCCTGCTCGTCCGCGCGGACGACCTCGCCCAGGACATGTCGCGCTATCTCATCGACCGGATCGAGAGCCATCCCAAGGTGGAGGTGATGCTCCGCACCGAGGTGCGCGAGCTGGTCGGCGCCCACGCCCTGGAGGCCGTCGTCGCCGAGGACACCCGCACCGGGGAGCGGCTGCGCATCGACACCCGGGCCATGTTCGTGTTCATCGGCGCCGACCCCTGCACCACCTGGCTCGCCCCCGAGATCGCCCTCGACGACAGGGGATTCGTCCTCACCGGCTTCGACGACGGCCTGCCCCTGGAGACCAGCATGCCGGGCGTCTTCGCGGTGGGCGACGTCAGAAGCCAGTCGGTCAAGCGGGTCGCCTCGGCGGTGGGCGAGGGATCCATGGCGATCCGGCTGGTGCATGAGCACTTCACGCGGCGGCAGGCGTCTCAGTGATCCGGCCGGACGCTCTGCTGCGCGGCGAGCCGGGCCAGCTCGACACGCGAGTGGATGCCCAGCTTGCGGAAGACCTGGCGCAGGTGGAAGGCCACGGTGTGCTCGCTGATGAACATCTGCTCGGCCGCCTGCCGGTTGGTCAGCCCCTGGGCGACGAGATCGCAGACGGCCCGCTCGGTGCCGGTCAGGCTGGCCCACCCCGACACGGGATGATCGGTCCGGACCCAGTGGCGGCGGCGCTCGCCCAGCCCCCGCAGCCTGCCCCGGACCCGTGCCGCGTCGCGGGCCGCCTCCACCGATCCGTAGCAGACCAGCGCGCTGTTGAGACTGTCGACGGCCAGGTCGCGGGCGTCGAAGTCCGCGCTGAGCAGCACGCCGAGATCCTCCGCCGCCGAGGCTCTGGCCCATGGATCGGTGTGCTCGGTCATGGCGCGGACCAGCGCCTCCGGGTCGCGGTCACGCACGCCGCGCGCGTGGGCGGCGGCCACGGAGGGGTTGAGCAGGCAGGGATTGCGCCAGGCGATGCCCTCGGCCGCGTCCACCACGGCATCGGCCCGGCGCTCGTCCCGTACCGCCATCGCCACCCGCACCAGCCATGCGGCGGCGGTGGGCTCGCTGGTCAGCGCCCCGGTGTGCCGGGGCAGCGCGTCGTAGACCCGGCTGAGCGAGCTCATCCCGCTCGCCGCCCCGCCGCGCGCCTCGTCGATCCGCCCGGCCGCCAGCTCCGACCGCAGCCGCACGTACGGCGGCGCGCCCTGGGGCCCCCGGGCCAGATCGTTCTTCAGATACCTGATCGCCCGGGGAAGGTCGCCCGCCCGCAGTGAAGCGGCGCCGAGCACCGACAGGGCCGAGGCGGCGAGGGCCGGGACGCCCAGGGTGTCGGCGGCGGTCAGTCCCGCCTCCGCGTGCTCGATCGCGCTGCCGAGCCGGCCGGCGGTGAGATCGAGGCGGGCGCGGAGAACGGGGATCTCCGCGGTCCACTCGGGCTGCCCCACCGCCTCCTCGGCGGCGCCCGCCAGCGCCGTCTCCGCCTCGTCGAGCAGCCAGAGGTCGGTCAGCATCGTCGTCAGGACGGCGCGCGGCTGTGGATGGCGCCCGCTGCCGGGCATCTCCGCGGCCTCGCGGGCCAGGTCCAGCCCGCGCGAGAGCCGGCCCTCGTCCCACGCGAGCAGCGACAGCAGCACGAGGGTCTCGGCGGACGAGCCGTCCGCGCGCTGGTGGCGAGGGGGTTGCCGGGCAGGCGGGTTCCGCTCGATCTGACGATGCAGCGCCTGCCGTACCGGCGCGGGCACCGTCTCGACGATCGACCGCCACACCAGCTCGTACCGGAACGTCAGCTCGTCGGAGGTCGCGGCGAGCACGCCTGCCGCGATCGCCTCCTCCAGGGCGGGGAGCAGCGCGGCCGGCGTCTCGCCGAGCATCTCGGCCGCGTACGCGGGGGAGAAGGAGCGCCCGAGCACCGCTGCCGCCTCCAGCAGGTGCCGGGTCTTGGTGCTCACCTCGCCGAGGCGCCGCCGGACGGCGGTGTGGACGCGTTGGGGCAGCGCCGTCCCGGTCAGCCGGGCGACGCCCGAGCTCACCCGGACGGCGTCCTCCTCTCGCAGTCCGGTGAGAAGTTCGAGGAGGAGGAACGGGTTGCCGCCCGCCTGGGCGGACAGCGCCGCCAGCTCCTCCCCGGGAGCCGCGTCCAGGGTGTCGGCGATCACCTCGGCCACGGCGCCGTCGTCGAGGGGGAGCATGCGGATCCGCGTGGCGCCCTCCTCCTCCAGGAGGTCGAACAGCCGGCCGGAGTCGTCGTGCTCGGAGGTGGTACGCCGGGCCAGCAGCCATGCCAGCGGGTGGGAGGCCAGCCGCGAGGGCAGTGTCCGCAGGGCCATGAGCGTGGCGGGGTCGGCCCAGTGGAGATCGTCCAGGGTCACCAGCAGCGGCTCCGACTCCGTCCGCCTCTCCAGCGTGGTCCGCACCTGCTCGGCCAGCCACAACAGCAGCCCCGGCCCGTCGGGGGAGTCGCCCCTGGCGAGGGCCACGGGGGGCGGCCACTCCGCCAGGGCGGACAGCAGCGGTCCCAGTGGCGTCAGCCGTCCCAGCTCGTCCGCCCGGCCGGTCGCGACCGCCGTCCCGCGCGCGGCGGCCACGGTCGCCGCCTCCGCGAGCAGGAGGCTCTTGCCCATCCCCGGCTCGCCCTCCACGAGCACCATGCTCCCGGTCGTGTCCGCGGTGGTCCCCAGCAGTCTGAGGATCACCGCCCACTCAGGCCCCCGGCCACGCATCATCTTTCCTTGGATCTGAGGTCATACGGCTAGCTTCCTCCCGGTTGTTCCCCTGTCGTGTTCCGGGGGGACAAAAACCTCATTGGAAGAAGTACCCAGGTCATAACCCTTTTCATGGGTTCTGGCCCAGAGGGGGCCGAGCGACAGCGGGCGGCGCGTGACCGAGGGGGGCGCTCAGCGCTCTATGAGCGTGACCTCCAGGGAGTAGTGCGAGGCCCGGTAGACGTGGGAACCGTGCTCCACGGCCCTGCCCTGGTCGTCGTAGGTGGTGCGGAGCATGGTGAGCAGGGGCGCGCCGCGCCGCTCGCCGAGCAGCCTGGCCTCGGTGGCGGTGGCGGCCCGCGCCCCCATGCGCTGGTTGGCCACGCGCATCCGCACCCCGGCGGAGCGGAGCAGCTCGTACAGCCCGCGCTCCTGGAGGCTCTCGGCGGTCAGCGGGGCCAGGCCGACGGGCAGCCAGTTGTGCAGCAGGGCCAGCGGCTCCCCGGCGGCGTAGCGGATCCGCTCCAGGTGCAGCACCTCGGCGCCGGTGGCGACGCCGAGGACGGCGGCGATCCTCTCGTCCGCGGGCCCGGATTCCAGGGCCAGCACCCGGGTGGCCGGTTCCTGGCCTGCCCTGCGCAGGTCGTCGTAGAGGCTGGTGAGCTCGACCGAGCGCTTGACCTGGCCGTGCACGACCTGGGTGCCGACGCCTCGCTTGCGGACCAGCAGGCCCTTGTCCACGAGGTACTGGATCGCCTGGCGGATGGTCGGCCTGGAGAGGCCGAGCCGGTCGGCGAGCAGGATCTCGTTGTCCAGCCGGGATCCGGGGGGCAGGTCGCCCCGCTGGATGGCCTCGGAGATCTGCTCGGCCACCTGGAAGTACAGCGGCACCGGACTGGACCGGTCTAGATCGATGGAGAGTTTCGCCGTCATCTGCCCTCCCGTGGATACGCTCCGTGATCAGGCTAGCGGACATCAGAATGTCATGACAAATGTGGCCCAACGTTCCGGAGGTGCTGCTGTTCCTGCGGGCGGGCGCCGGGCGTAGTAACCTGCGTGTGTACCCGGGGAGCCGTCACCGGCACCATGGACGCCAATATTACCTATTGATCCTGTAGGAAATGGGGGTAAAGTGGTGGTCTGGTCACATGAAGGAGCCGCCATGAGCCCGGAACCGGGGGCAGAGAGCCCCCTGCGCACCGCCGTCATGGCCGCGCGCTGGATCCGTTCCGCGGCCGTGGACGACGGGCAGGGGCGGCACTGGCGGGCCAACCCCGACGTGCGGGGCCGATCCGCCCTGCCCGGCCAGCCGCTGTCGCTGTACTCCGGGGCGGCCGGCATCGTCCTGTTCTTCCTCGAACTCGCCGCCGCCACCGGAGACGAGAGCTACTTCGACGACGCCGTGGCCGGAGCGCGCTACCTCGCCGCCACCTGGCGGGAGCAGGCCGACCTCTCCCTCCACCACGGCCTGGCGGGAGTGATGTTCGCGCTCGCCGAGGCGGGCTGGGCCACCGGCGAGAGCTCCTTCGAGGTCGAGGCCGGGGCCGTCGCCGACCACATCGTGCGCAGCGCCCGTCCCGTCGACGGGGGCCTCGGCTGGACCGGCGACCCCGCGCAGCGCGGCGACGGCGGCATCATCCTCGGGCTCCTGCACGCCGCGGGCATCCTGGGCGTCCCCGCCTACCAGGAGATCGCCGTCGAGGCGGGCGCGCGCATCGCCGAGCTCGCCGTGCCCGGCCACCGGTTCGGTGACGGAGCCTGCGCCGACCTGCCGCTGGACGCGGTCACGCCCGGCTTCCTGTCCGGTACGGCGGGCACCGCCTTCCTGCTCGCCCGCCTGTACGGCCTGACCGGGCAGACCGGTTTCCTGAAGGCCGCCAGGAGAGGGGCCGACTTCGTCCGCGCGATCAGCGTCGTGACCGAGCGGTGCGCGATGGTCCCCCACCACATCCCGCAGGGCCGTGACCTGCACTACCTGGGATTCTGCTCGGGCTCCGCCGGGGTCGCGCGCATGTTCTACGAGCTGTACCGGGTGGCGGGCGACGCCGGAGACCTCGACTGGGTGGAGCGGCTGGCGCGGGGGATCGTCCGCAGCGGCACCCCCGGCCGCCAGACGGACGGCCACTGGAACGTGGCGTGCCAGTGCTGCGGCACGGCCGGCCTGGTGGAGCTGTTCGTCGGCCTCTGGGCGGCGACCGGCCGCCAGACCCACCTGGAGTTCGCCCACGAGCTGGGAGTGAACCTGATCGGCCGGGCCACCCGGCACGGCGAGCAGGGCTCCCGGTGGTACCAGGCGTACCGCCGGCTGCGGCCCTGGGAGGTCACCGCCGACACCGGATACATGATCGGCGCGGCGGGGATCGGGGCGGCGCTGCTCCACCTGGACGCCACCACCCGCCCGCAGGAGGTGCGGCGGCTCATGCTGCCCCCGGACAACCCGTTCCCGGCCATCCCGTTGCCCACGGCGACGCTCCGCCGCACCTGAGCGTGGCGGTGGCGTCGTGGTGACAGGTCGACGGCGGCGGGCGCCGGTGGCCCCGGCGCGGGGAGCCTGAAAACGATCCGAGCCATGTGATCGCCAAAAGACGATCAAACTCGTGACCACGATTGGTGATTCTCCGTGAGTACCACGCAATCCTTGCCTACTGTCGGTGCCGTGCTGACCATCGAAGACCTGCTTCCCGATCCTGACCGTTCCGTCGTGGTGATCGAGCCCGCGGCACCGGGCGCGGGCCACTGGGCAGGCGCCCCGAGCGCGGTGGCGAGTGACGGGTCGATCTACCTGGCCTACCGGCTGCGCCGCCCGGTCGGCGAAGGACGCGGCTACGCGGTCGTCGTCGCCCGGTCGGCGGACGGTGAGCGGTTCGAGACCCTGCTCACGATCGGCAGTGGGGAGATGGACACCGAGTCGCTGGAGCGTCCGACCCTGGTGCGCACCCCCGAGGGCCGCTGGCGGCTCTACCTGAGCTGCGCCACCCACGGCAGCAAGCACTGGCGGGTCGAGGTGCTGGAGGCTGGCGACCCGGCCGGGTTCGACGCCCGGCACCGCCGGGTCGTGCTGCCCGGCGACCCCAAGACCGGCGTCAAGGACCCCGTGATCGTACGGCGGGACGGGGTCTGGCACCTGTGGGCCTCCTGCCACCCGCTGGCCGAGGCCGAGGAGGCCGACCAGATGGTGAGCGACTACGCCACCAGCGCGGACGGCCTTGAGTGGACCTGGCAGGGCACGGCGCTCAGCGGCAGGCCCGGCATGTGGGACGCCCGCGGCGCCCGGATCGCCGCGGTCCGTTTCCTGGACGACAGGATCGTCGCTCTCTACGACGGCCGGGCCACCGCGGCGGAGAACTACGAGGAGAAGACCGGCGTGGCCGTCGGGACCGACCCGGCCGAGCTGACCCCGGTCGGCGCCGTGCCCGCCGCGGCCTCGCCGCACGCGGGCGGCGGCCTGCGCTACATGGACATCGTGGACCTGCCGGAGGGCGGACGGCGGCTCTACTACGAGTACACCCGCCCGGACGGGGCGCACGAGCTCCGCACCGAGCTGCGCTGACACGCCGGCCGGGCCCGGACCGGGCGGATCATCCGGATCGAAGCCGAAGCCGAAGCCGAAGCCGGGGCCGCGTCGCAGCCCCGGCCCGGCGCGTGTCCCGCCGTCGCGCCTACGCCTGCGGGCGCCCGTTGCGGGCCTGGCGCTGGCCGGCGGGGCGGGTGCCCACCAGGCCGCCGGAGCGCTCACGGGGACGCAGCCAGTCGCTGAAGTCCTCGCCGGTCACTTTCTGCAGCAGCGCCACGTCCTCGGCGAAGTAGCCGATCAGCTGCTCCCGCTGCTCCCAGGTCAGGGGCTGGCGGGAGCGGGCCCGCTGCTGCAGCCGCCGCTCCAGCGGGTCGGTCAGCGCCCCGCTCAGCCGCCCCGGCAGGAACCGGCCGACCGCCGCCCCGGTCCGCAGCGCCCGGGAGAGCAGCCGGTGGCCCCGCGTCGGCTCGGGATGGGCGGTCACGTTCTCGCGGGGGAGCTCGGTGAGGACGCCGGTCTCGACGCCGAGGAAGCGGCAGATCCGGTCCAGGGTGTCGGCGGGCCGGTCGACCAGGTCGCGGTAGCGGAAGACCAGCACCTGCTCGCGGGGGAACAGGGTGAACAGGTGCGCGAGCTGCTCGCCGTACCGGCCGAGCCCGCGGTAGTGCCAGAACGGCGCCCAGCCCGCCCTGATCCGCTGCTCCTCCTCCCCGCACGCCCGCACTATGTCGCCGACCGGCTCCAGCCCGGCCGACCACAGGTGGGTCCAGTTGGAGTGGGCCCGCTCCACCGGGTCGCGCAGCACCACGATCAGCCTGGCCGCGGGGACCGCGGCCCGGACGCGCCGCTGCGCGGCCAGGTCGTAGAGGTAGAACGGGGTGGACTCGCCGGTCAGGGTGCCCGGTGGCGCCGCGCCGAACAGGGCCTCGTAGTCCTCTCGCCGCCAGATGTGCTCGCGGTAGGTCTGGGCGTCGCCGGGCCCGCCCCTGGTCGGTGGCGGCCCGTCGGTGAGGAAGAACTTCGGTTCCTTCACCGGCGACAGGAAGAGCCCCGGGTGGCGGGCCAGCGCCGCGTGCAGCGCGGTCGTCCCGGCTTTCGGGGCACCGATCGTGAGGAAGTCCGGAAGGGGCATCGTTATTACCCTTAATCCCTACTGATATTATAGTAAATATAGCTCCCGTCGGGGTAAAAACAAGCGCCCGGCGAAGGTGATCGCCGGGCGTCGGGGGAAGTCGGGGCCGGGGAAGTCCGGTGGCCTCGCCCCGGTCCGCGGATATGAAGCCGGCCTCCCCGTCCCGTGCGGCGGATGTGCCCGCGCCGCCGCGGATCGTCGGTCCTACCTTTGGGGATTTTCCCGACAAAAGGTGCATTGAACCCGTCCGTCCGAATCCCCGGGACGGCTGGGCGCCCTCAAGGACGGCCGGGTGGTGACGCCCGCCGACCTCGCGGAACGGAGACGGAACGGAGGCGGGCCGGGGCCCCGGGCCGTGTCCCGGAGGGTCAGGACACCTGGGCCGGCGTGGCGGTCCAGGTGTCGCAGGCGGCGGGGGAGACCGCGCGGTAGCCGCGGCCGAACCAGCGGAGCCGGTTGGCGCCGGTGCCGTGGGTGCGGTAGTCGCCGTCGTCGCCGCTGGCGCGGAGCGCGTCGGACAGCGCCTGCCAGTCCTGCTCGGTGCGTGACAGGGAGCCTCGCACGCTGCCCAGGAACACCCCCGACAGGCAGTCCGCCTGGAGTTCGTAGCGGCGGCCGAGCTCGGCCTGGCGGGCGGGGGCGCGGCCGGAGCGGACGCGGGCCTCGTAGTCGCCCCTGACGCCGGTGAGGCTCTGCAGGTGATGGCCGTATTCGTGGGCCGCCACCTTGAGGGGGTACAGGTCGGTCCGGCCCTCGATCCAGCCGCCGGTGAGCGGGAACACCAGGGTGGCCCGTTCCGTGCAGTAGAAGGCCGCCGCGTTGGCGGGCCAGGGCACCCCGCACACGCGCTGCGCGGGTTCCTCGTAGAAGCGGACCGCGGGCTTGCGGAACCTCAGCCCGGCGCGGGCGAAGCGGGCGGACCACAGCCTGTCCATACATCTCATGGCCGCCGTCAGGTACTCGCGCGTCCGGGGCATGCCGCCGTCGATGATCGGCGGTTCCGGGCACGACGCGGCCGCCGGCTTGCCGACCCTCAGCAGCGGGCTCCCGGGCGGGGCGGCCTGTGCGACCCCGGACGGCAGGAGGGCGAGGCACACGGTCACCAGGAGGGCCGGTCGGGTGAGAGCGGCGGGACGCAGGGGGCCGGCGCCGGGCGGGAGGAAGCGCATGATCGGACAGCTTAGGACTCCCGGGGCGTCCCGCGGGTGCCCGGCGGCGCAGGGCGCGGCCCGGACCCGGGAACGCGTGACGACGGCCGGCCGTACGCGAGTTCCTAAGTCCTAATGTCACGACAAATCATTGACAGCCCGGTGATGCGGTGGTTACAAACCAGGGGCGGGGGGATCCGGCGAGACGACGCACGGAGGTTACCGATGAAGTGGACAGCAGGGCTGGCCGTCGTGGCCGCGCTGGGGTTCTCCGCCCTGACCGGCTGTTCGAGCGGTCCGGCCGGGCAGGACGGCGGGCCTCCGGCGGCGGCCCCGCCCCCGGCGGCCAAGGCGGCCACCTTCGCCGTCATCACCCACGCGGGTTCGGGAGACGCCTTCTGGGACGTGGTCAAGAACGGCGCCGAGGCCGCGGCCAGGCGGTACGGCGTCACGGTGAACTACCAGGGCGACGGCGACCCGGCGCGGCAGTCGCAGCTCATCGACCAGGCCGTGAGCCAGAAGGTCGACGGCCTCGTGGTCTCCATGGCCAACCCGGACGCGCTGAAGGAGGCCGTGGGCAAGGCAGTGGCCGCCAGGATCCCGGTGATCACCATCAACTCCGGCGGGGACAGGTCCCGGGAGTTCGGCGCGATCACCCATGTCGGCCAGTCCGAGGACGTGGCCGGGCGCGGCGCGGGGGAGAAACTCAGGGCCGAGGGGGTCACCAAGCTGCTCTGCGTGATCCACGAGGCCGGGAACGTGGGCCTCGACCAGCGCTGCAAGGGCGCCACCGAAGGCCTGGGCGGCACGGTGGAGAGGCTCCAGGTGGACGTGGGCAACCTCGCCGACGCCACCTCCAAGATCAAGGCCAGGCTCCAGTCGGACACCTCCGTCAACGGCGTGCTCACCCTGAACCCCGCCGTGGCCGTCGCCGCCCGTGACGCGATCGCCGACGGCGGCTCCAAGGCCCGGCTCGCCACCTTCGACCTGTCGGCCGACGTGGTCGCCGCCGTCAAGGACGGCGAGATCCTGTTCGCGGTCGACCAGCAGCAGTACCTCCAGGGCTGGCTGCCGATCACCTTCCTGACGCTCTACCGCGACAACCTCAACACCGTCGGCGGCGGCCTGCCGGTCAACACCGGCCCCGGCTTCGTCACCAAGGACAACGCCGGGCAGGTGGCCGACCTGGCCCAGAGCGGCACCCGGTGACGGTGGCCGACGAGCGGCTCGCGCGGACGGGGGCGGCCCGGCGGCTCCTGGTCCGGCCGGAGCTCGGCGCGGTGGTCGGCGCGGTCGCGGTCTTCGCGTTCTTCGCGAGCCAGTCGGCCACGTTCCGCTCGATCGAGGGCGTGGCCAACTGGCTCGACCCGGCCTCCACCCTCGGCATCATGGCGGTGGCGATCGCGCTGCTGATGATCGGCGGTGAGTTCGACCTGTCGGCCGGGGTGCTCACCGGCACCACCGGCCTGATCATGGTCATCCTCGCGACCCGGTACGGCTTCCCGGTCTGGACGGCGATGCTCGTCGCCCTCGCGGCGGCCCTGCTGGTCGGCTTCCTGAACGGGCTGATCGTGGTCCGCACCAGGCTGCCGAGCTTCATCGTCACGCTCGGCACGTTCCTGATGCTGCAGGGCGTCAACCTGGGCGTCACCAAGGCCCTGACCGGGACCGTCCAGGTCGGCGGGCTGCGCGGGGCCGAGGGGTACGAGAGCGCGCGGGCCGTGCTGGCCGGGACCGTCTCGGCCGGCGGGACCGACTTCCGGGTGGCCATTCTCTGGTGGCTGGGCGTCACCGCGCTGGCGACCTGGGTGCTCATGCGGACCAGGGCCGGAAACCGGATCTTCGCGGTGGGCGGCGACGCCCAGGCCGCCCGCGCCGCCGGAGTGCCCGCCGAACGGACGAAGATCGCACTGTTCATGACGACGGCGGTGGCCGCCTGGCTGGTCGGCTCCATCCTGGCGCTCCGCTTCACCTCGGTGCAGGCCAACTCGGGCATCGGGCAGGAGTTCGTCTACATCATCGCGGCGGTGATCGGCGGCTGCCTGCTGACCGGCGGGTACGGCTCCGCGATCGGTGCCGCGATCGGTGCCGTGATCTTCGGCATGGCGGACAAGGGCATCGTGTTCGCCGGCTGGGACGCCGACTGGTTCACGTTCTTCCTCGGCGCCATGCTGCTGCTGGCGACCCTCGCCAACCGATTGGTGCGCCGCTACGCGGAGGAGGTGAGGCGTTGACCGGAACCGACGGCGTCCCCGCGGACGCCGCCCGTGGACGGCCCTCGCCCGGAGGGCCGGGGCCGGAGGTCGCGGAGCCGCCCCCAGGCGCGGGGGCGGCACGGGCGGCGGAGGCCGCTCCCCCTCTGCTGGAGGTCCGTGCCGTGGGCAAGACGTTCGGGGGTGTGATCGCCCTGCGGGACGTCTCCACGCGGGTGTGCGAGGGGGAGGTGACCTGCGTCCTCGGCGACAACGGCGCCGGCAAGTCCACGCTGATCAAGATCCTGTCGGGCATGCACGCGCCCGACTCGGGGGAGTATCTGCTCGACGGCGCGCCCGCCGCCTTCACCAGCCCCCGCGACGCCATGGACCGGGGCATAGCGACGGTCTACCAGGATCTGGCGATGATCCCGCTGATGTCGGTCTGGCGGAACTTCTTCCTCGGCTCCGAGCCCGTGCTCGGCCGGGGGCCGTTCCGCCGCTTCGACGTGGCCGGGGCCAGGCGCGTGGTCCGCGAGGAGCTGCGCTCCATGGGCATCGACATCCGTGACGTCGACCAGCCGATGGGCACCCTGTCCGGCGGCGAGCGCCAGTCGGTGGCCATCGCCCGCGCCGTCCACTTCGGCGCCCGCGTGCTCATCCTGGACGAGCCGACCTCCGCCCTGGGCGTCAAACAGGCCGGGGTGGTGCTCCGCTACATCGCCCAGGCCCGCGACCGGGGGCTGGGGGTCGTCTTCATCACCCACAACCCCCACCACGCCTACCCGATCGGCGACCGGTTCCTGCTGCTCAACCGGGGCACCAGCCTCGGCGAGTACGGCAAGGCCGGCATCACCCGCGAGGAGCTGACCTCCCTGATGGCGGGCGGAGCCGAGCTGGAGAGGCTCGCCCACGAGCTGGACCGGGGCGAGCCGCCGGGCTGAGCGCGGGGCCGGAGGTCATCGGGGAAACAGCTCGAAGGTGACCGCGGGCCGGCCGCCGAAGCGGGCGCCCGCTTCGACGGCGGCCTGCTCCGCGAAGGCACGGCAGTAGCTCTCGGGGTCCTCGTCGGTGAGCGCCGCGATGTAGGTCCGGTGCTCCAGGAGGGAGCGCACCGCCCGGTCCAGCGCGCCGGTGACGTCCACCGCGTGGGTCGGCAGGGGGGAGGCGGCGACGGCCACCCACCGCACGCCGTCCCAGGGGAGGAGCCCGTCGTCGGCGAGCTCGGGGAAGATCCACCGGTTCCCCGCGTCGGCTGCGGCGTCCAGCGCGGCCCGGCCCACCGCCCGGTGGTCGGAGGTGTTCCAGGTGGTGTCGCCCCAGGTGTCGTGGTGGTTCATGGTCACCACCAGCTCCGGCCGGTGGCGCCGGATGGCCCCGGCCAGGTCCCTGCGGAGGGCCGGGCCGTACTCGATCACCCCGTCCCGATGGTCGAGGAACTCCACCGTCGTCACCCCCACCACCGCGGCGCCGGCCCGCTGCTCCTGCTCGCGCAGGGGCGCGGCCTCGACCGGTTCCAGGGAGTCGATCCCGGCCTCGCCCCGCGTTACCAGCAGGTAGGAGACCTCCTTGCCCTCGTCGCCCCAGGCGGCGACCGCCGCCGCGGCGCCGTACTCCAGATCGTCGGGATGGGCCACGATCGCCAGGGCCCGCTGCCAGTCAGTGGGCATCGCCTGGAGCTGCTCGGACATACGGCCTCCTAGTATCGATCTACTTTGTAAAGGACATGGACCGGTTCGGCATACCCATAACGTGAGAAGACAACCACTCTGCAAGGGAGACGTGAAAAGTGGCACGCGAAGCCGTCTGGGCGGTCATCACCGCGATGTACGACGCGTACCGGCGCGGTGACCGGGCCGGGATCGACCGGCTGCTGCACCCCGAGGCGACGATCTGGGACTCGGTGGACCCCGTCCTGATCACCAGCACGGCGCAGCTGGACAAGGTCCGCGACGCCCGGCCCGCCGACGGCCCGCGGGAGACCGGGGTGGCCGCCGGCGACGAGGTCGTCGACGTCTGGGGGGAGACGGCGCTGGCCCGCTACCTGCTCCGGGTGGACTTCGCCGAAGGGGAGCCGGAGATCGTGCGGACCACCGCGGTGCTGCGGCTGGTCGAGGGGGAGTGGCTCATCGTGCACATCCATGAGAACACGATCTGACCTGCGGATATCCTGAGAGGACAGGGCCGGGTGCACGCCCGGTGCGGAGCCGGGCGGGCGGAGTGCACAGTTCCTCCGGAGGGGGCGGGATCTATGGTGCGGCAAGACTTCGCGCCCCCCTCCCGAGGAGCTCCATGACCGCCACCGAAACCAGGACGCTGCCCATCGGCGACGCGTTCGACCGGATGCCGTTCACCCGCAGGCACGTTCTGATCGCGCTGGCGCTGTTCGTCGCGTTCGTCATCGAGTCCTGGGAGCAGCTCGCCCTCATCTACGTGTCCGCGGACCTCGGCACGGCCTTCGGCCTCGACGAGGGCGGGATCGGGCTGGTGCTGTCGGCCGTCGCGTTCGGCATGATCCCCGGCGCGCTGATCTGGGGGCCGGTCGCCGACCGGATCGGCCGCCGGCCCGCCTGCGTCTGGTCCCTGGCCGCCTACGGGGTGATCGCGCTGGCCTCGGCGTTCGCGCCGAACGTCGAGACCCTCGTGGCGCTGCGAGTGGCCTCCGGGCTCGCGCTGGCGGGCGTCTACACCGTCACCTTCCCCTACTTCCTGGAGCTGCTGCCCACCAGGAGCAGGGGCAGGGCGGCGGTCTACCTGTCGATCGGCTGGCCGATCGGCATGCTGGCCGCCATCGGCGCCTCGGTCTGGCTGGGCGACCTCGGCTGGCACGTGGTCGTCATCGCCAGCGCGGTGGCGGGCCTGTGGGCGTTCGCGATCAGGGCCTGGGTGCCCGAGTCGCCCTACTGGCTGGCCGCGAGGGGCCGCCAGGACGAGGCCCGGGCGGTGCTGCGCCGGCTGGGCAGCCCCGACGCCGACGCGGTCTTCACGGTCGCCACCGAGCGCGCCGGTCACCCGCTGGACCTGCTGCGCGGCAGGCTCCGCAGGATCACGGTGCTGATGCTGCTGCTGAACTTCGCCTTCAACTGGGGCTACTGGGGCCTGCAGACCTGGCTGCCCACGCTGCTGCAGGAGAAGGGGCTGAGCATGGACGCGAGCCTCGGCTTCGCGGCGCTCAGCGCCCTCATGATGATCCCGGGCTACGTCAGCGCGTCGCTGCTCACCGGCCGTTTCGGCCGCAAGAAGGTCTTCCTGGTCTACGTGGTGGCCGCGGCCCTCGGCGGGCTGGGCTTCGCCACCGCGTCCACGATGACCGGCCTCTACGTGGGCAACTTCGTCCTGTCGTTCTTCAGCCTGGGCGCCTGGGGCGTGTGGAACACCTGGAACGGCGAGTTCTACCCGACCGCGCTGCGCGGCACCGGCTACTCCTGGGCGACCGCCTCCCAGCTCGTGGCCACCACCGTCGCCCCGTCGGCGGTGGGGATGCTGCTCGCCCACGCCACCGGCTTCACCGCGACCATGCTGGTGATCAACGCGTTCATGGTGGTGACGGCGCTGCTGGCCGTACCGCTGCCGGAGACCGAGGGGCGCGGCCTGGAATGATCCTCGGCGTCGATCTCGGATGGCACGCGCCGGTGGTGGCGGCCGTCCGGGACGGTGCCCTGACGGAGGCGGGAGCGGCGGTCAGGGCGGTGTCGGTCGCGGTGGACCTGGACACCGTACGGCGGGCACGGGTCGCGGCGATCAGGGTCGCCGGGCCGTGCCCGCCGGGGCTCGGCCCCCTGGCGGGCTGGCCGGACGGCTCGGGGGTGGGGAAGGTCGTCCGGGGCGGCCACAGCCTCACCGGGCGGCCGATCGCCGAGCTGGACGCCGCCGCGGTGGCCCGGTTCGCCGCCGGGTGCGGCCTGACGGACTTCGCGGTGACCGCGACCGGGTCGCCGGGGCTGCCCGACCACGAGCTGGCCGTCGCCGAGATCATCACGGCCGAGGTGCCCGGGGCGCGGATCACCCTGTCGTACGAGTTCGGCCGGGCCGGGCTGCGGGAGAGGGAGAACAGCGCGATCCTGAACGCGGCGCTCGGTCCGGAGGCGGACCGGATCGCGGGCCGGGTCGCCGCCGGGGTGGCCCGCGACCTGCCGGGGACGCCGCTGTTCTTCGCCAGGACCGGGACGGGCCTGGTCTCGGCCCACTACTTCCGCCGCTACCCGCTGGTCTGCTACCTGGGCGCCTTCACCTGCGCGCTGCGCGGCGGCGCGGCGCTGGCCGGGCTGGGCGACACCGCGGTCCAGGAGCGGGGGAGGACGGTGCGTACCGGCCTCGTGGCCGGAGGAGTACCCAGGACCGGGGGACGGCGCGGCGCGGACGTCCCGGTCAACGTGCCGCTGCCGATGCTCGTGTCGGCTCCGGGGGGCGTCGCGGTGGGGCCCTTCGCACGGGAGGCGGGGCCGGGCTGGCAGGTGCCGGAGCGGGCGGAGCTGGCCGTGGCCTACGGGGCGGCGCTGGCCGGGCCCGCCGCCGAGGTGGAGCGGATCGTGCACGCCCGGGGCCGGGCCGAGCTCGACCGGGCGATCGACGACGCCCGCGACGAGGCGCTGACGCGCGTGGTGAGCGCCGGGGCGGTCCCCGGATCCGCCCGCGTCGCCACCACGGTCGTCAACCCGCTCTCCTACCTGCCCGACGGTCTCTACCGGGTCCAGGTCAAGGCGGAGGGGACGGCTCCGTGAGCCGCCTCCGGGACGGGGCCGGAGGGGATCCCCGAGTGATCGGCCCCGATTCGCTCGGCGCCTTCGCCGCCGGGTCGCGGCTGTTCGCCACCGGCGCGGCCGACTCGTCCTTCCAGGTCGCGCTCGACTGGGCCGGATCGGTGCTCGGCGCCGGGGTGCCGGTGGTCGGCGCGGACGCGCTGCCGCCGGAGACGCTCTCCGTCGCGATCAGCCTCTACGGTTCCACCACGGCCCTCGGTGAGCAGCTGCCCGGCGGGGACGAGCCCCGGCGGGTGGTCCACGCGCTGGAGCGGCGGCTCGGCCGGAAGGCGGGCGCGGTCGTGGCGCTCAACCTCGCCGCGGAGAACGCGCTGCTCCCGGTGATCACCGCGGCGCTGCTGGACGTGCCGCTGGTGGACGGCGACGGCACCGGGCGGGTGTTCCCGCTGATCGAGCAGACCACCTTCACGCTGGGCGGGGTCGCCGCCACGCCGCTCGAACTCGCCGGTCCCACCGGGGACCTGGTGGGGCTGGACACCGAGCCCGACCGGGTGGAGGAGCTGGCGCGCCCCCTGGTCCTGGCCCTGGGCGGCTGGGCGCTGGCCGCCTGCTACCCGATGCCCGCCGGGGTCCTGTCGCGTGTCCTGGTCCCCGGCACGGTCAGCCGCCTGCTGGCGGCCGGCGTCCCGGGAGCGCCGCGCTCCCTGGCCGCGCCGTACGGCGTGCGGACCCTGTGCCGGGGCCGGATCACCGAGGTGGGGGGCAGCACCGGGTACGTCAGGGACCTGTCGGCGCCGCCGCTGCCGTCGCTGCCGTCCAGCATCGTGGTCCAGGAGAGCGAGGGGCTGGGCAGGCTGGTCCGGCTGGAGGCGCACAACGAGATCGTTCTGGCGCTGGCCGACGGCGCGGTGGCGGCCATGGCGCCCGACCAGATCTGCATGATCTCGGCACTGGACGGGGTGGTGGTGGACGTCGACAAGGCGTATCCGGGTCTGGAGGTGGAGGTCATGGTGGTGAGGGCCGCGCCCGCGTGGCACACCGGGCGGGGCAGGGCGCTGGGCGGGCTGAGGGCGTTCGGGGTGCCGTTGTGAGGCGGGACGGGCGGCCGGGGGAGAGATGATGACCGACTTGAGGGGGCGTGCGGGGTGGGCCACGCCGGTCACGGTGGCCGAGCTGGTCAACGCCGGCCCGCTGGCCGGGGCTCGGATGTACGGCACGGGGGAGAACCCGGTCCGCCAGGTCCGGATCGTCGACGACCTGGCGGTGTTCGGGTCGGTGGTCCCGCACACGGCGGTGGTGCTGATCGGGGCCGCGGCCGGCGGCGGCTGGGCGGTGGAGATGGCCATGCGCCGGGCGTGGGAGCAGGCCGCCGCGTGCGTGATCGCCTCCTCGGCGGGCGGGGGCGCGGGGTCCGGTGAGGTGCTGGCCGAACGGCTCGGCGTCACGTTGATCGTCGTTGACGAGGACCCGCTGGTGACGGCGGTGCGGGTGGCGTCGGCGGCGGCCCGTCCGGAGGCGGCCAGGACCCAGCTGGTGGCCCGCTGCGCGACCAGGCTGGCGGAGGCGGGATCGTCGGCCCGGCGGGTCCTCGGCGTGCTCAACGCCGAGCTGTCCGGGACCGCCGTGGCCTTCCTGGACCCGTACGGCTCGCACCTGGCGGGCCGTCGCGGCCAGGGGCACTCCCTGGCGGAGGTGGAGGTGCCCGACGCGGAGGGCAGGCCGCTGGGGGTGCTCGTGGCCTACGGCTCCTTCCGCTCGCCGGGCTGGCCGTCCGTGGTGAGCGCCGTCCTGGCCCTGGCGGCCGCCCCGCTGGCCGCGTGGGCCGCCACCGGACGCCTGGCCGCCGAGCGGGACACGGCGCTCCAGTCGGCCCTCGCCGCGCGGCTGCTGGCCCGGGCCACGCGGCCGGGGGCCTTCACGGAGCCCGCCGGTGCGCCGGAGGCCGCCCCGGCGGGCGGCGGCCCGGCCGGTGCGGCGGCGGAGGAGGGGGCGGACGGAGTGCTCGGGCGGGCGGTCGCCCTGGGCTGGCCGGTCACCGGTCCGCTCACCGGCTACGCCGTCCGGCCCTTCGACGACGGGTGGGAAGGGGCAGGGGTGATCGGGCCGGTCATCGCCGCCTCCCTGGGGCCCGGTCCCGTGCTGCGCCGCGGCGGGAGCTGGGCGGGCTGGTCGGGGCTGCCGCCGGACCGGCTCGCCGGACGCCTGGCCGAGTGCCTGCGGGCCCTGCCCGCGCCCTGCTCGGCGGGCGTCGGCGCCCAGGCGGCCGACCTGAGCGGTATGGAGGAGTCGCTGCTCGGGGCGGAGGCCGCCGCCCTCGTCTCCCCGGCGGGCGTGGTCGCCCGCGCCGACCGGCTGGGCCCGGCCAGGCTGCTGGCCGCGCTGCCCTCCGGAGTCCTCCGCGCCCAGGCGCGGGTGATCCTCGGGCCGCTGCTGGCGGTGGACCGGGAGGGGACGCTGCTGGAGACCCTGGCCGCCGTCCTGGACGAGGGAGGGGCCTCGCGGGCGGCCGATCGCCTCGGCGTCCACCGCAACACCGTTACCACCCGCCTCGACCGGATCCGCGCGGCCGGGTTCGACGTCGACGACCCGGCGACCCGGCTCGCCCTGCACCTGGCCTGCCACGTGCTGCGCTGACCTCCTCGGAGCGGCCGTGAGGGTGGGGCGGCGCCGGCCGGTTCCCGCCACGCCGGCAGTGCCGAAAACTTTATCTGTCTTGACAGGAAAACTCTCCATTGAGATCGTTGGGGCATGCTGGACGTGGCGGTGATCGAGGATCCGGTGGAGCCGGTCGAGGAGCGGCGCGAGGGCGACCCGGCCGGGCGGCCGGAGGCGGGCGCGATCACCGCGTGACCGTCGCGGCCCGTCCCGCCGCCACGATCGAGACGGACACGAGTACGGCGAAGGAGTTCCGAAGGTGCCGCGCGAATTCGAGATCCATCGGGAGGCCGAGCTCGGCACGGCCCCGGAGCAGGTGTGGGAGGCGATCGCCACCGGCCCGGGGGTCGACTCCTGGTTCGTGGGGCGCAGCCATGTCGAGCCCGCCGAGGGCGGCGCGGTCCGCACGGACATGGGGAACGGCCATGTCCAGGAGTCCGTCGTGACCGCGTGGAACCCGCTGAAGCAGTTCGCCTACCGCAGCGACGGCGAGAACGGGAGATTCGTCGCGTTCGAATACCTCATCGAGGGACGCGGCAGGGGCAGCACCGTCCTGCGGACCGTGGCCAGCGGTTTCCTGCCCGGCGACGACTGGGAGGCGGAGTACGACGCCATGACCAAGGGCGGGGAGATGTACTTCCGCACGCTGGTCGAGCGCCTCACGCACTTCCCCGGCCGGGCCGCGTCGTCCTTCACCGTGTTCGGACCGCCGGTGGCCGGCTGGGAGCGGACGCGGGCGGCGCTCGTCGGCGCGCTCGGGCTGAGCGACCCGGTCACCGAAGGCGACCGGGTCCGCTTCACCCCGGACGGGCTCGCGCCGGTCGAGGGCGTCGTGTACGCCGTCAACCCCGACACCCTGGGCGTGCGCACGGGCGACGCGATGTACCGGTTCCTGCGCGCCTTCCGGGGCGGGCTGATGATCGGCCACCACATCTTCTCCGACGGGGCGGACATCGAGGAGACCGAGCGGGCCTGGCGGGCCTGGCTCACCCGGCTGCCCGTCTGACAGCGCATCCGCCACCGGCCGCCCGTCCGGCAGCCAGCGCGCACATCCGCCACCGGCCGCCTGCCGGGCGGACAGCGCGCGCACCCGTCACCAGGACTCCCGGGAGCCGCCGTGCGGGAGATCGTCGCGGGTCTTCTCAGGCCGCCGGACGGCGTCGGGGAGGCGCCGCGAGCGCGGCGCCTCCCCTGCCTCCCCGCTTCGACTACCTCACCGGCGGGACGGGCGCGGCGGCCGGGCCGACCTGAGCGCGACCCGGCGGCGTGACCATGCCCTCGGCGAGGTCGCGGGCGAGGGCCGGAGCGTCCCGGAGCTCCGCGGGACCGTACCCGCCGCCGCCGCCGGACTCGCAGCGCAGCACGTCCCCCTTGCGGACCGCGAGGGCGTTGACCTTGAGCATCTCGCGCTCGCCCGGCCTGCCCGGGTTGAGGGTCACCCGGGGCGGGGCCCCGGCGCCGCCCCCGGCCAGGCCCCAGGCGGGCGTGACCGAGCGCTCGAACCACAGCGACAGCGAGGTGTCCCCGCTGAACTCGTACTCCCGCACGACACCGTTGCCGCCACGCCACCGCCCGGCGCCGCCGGTGCCGGGCCGGATCTCGTAGCGGGTCACGCGGACCGGGAAGAGGGTCTCCAGCACCTCGATCGGCATGTCGCGCAGGGAGCCGTTGACGCTGTTGATCAGGCAGGTCTCGCCGTCGCCGCCGTCCCAGGCCCCCCAGCCGCCGACGGTCGCCTCCTGGGAGACGTACAGCTTGCCGGTGCGCGGGTCCACCCCGGACATCTGGACGATGAGGGAGTCGCCGTAGCTGGCCGCCGCGGCCTTGCCGGGCAGCGCCGGGGCGAGGGCCCTGACCACCAGGTCGATGACCAGTCCCAGATGGGAGTAGTAGTACTGGCAGGCGGCGGGCGCCTCGGCGGCGAGCATCGAACCGGGCCGGGTCGCCACCGAGAGCGGCCGGAAGGACCCTCCGTTGAGCGGCACCTCACCGCTGACCAGGAGCTTGTAGGCGACCCGGACGGCGGCCACGGCCTGGGCGGCGCCGCAGTTGACCGGCCCGGTGGCCTGGTCGGCGCAGTCGGTGAGGTCCACCGTGACGCTCTCGCCGGCCACGGTCACGGTCACGTTCACCGGCAGCGGGGTGGCCAGGTCGATGCCGTCGTTGTCCAGGAACCCCCCGGCCCGGTAGACCCCGTCGGGGACGGCGGCGATCGCGGCCCGCTCCAGCTGCTCGGTCTGCGCGAAGATCTCGTCCCTGGCGGCCGTCACCGTGTCGAGGCCCCAGCGGGAGACGATCTCGGCCAGGCGGCGCCGCCCGGTCGTCACGCAGGCCACCTGGGCCCGCATGTCGCCGAGGGTGGCGTGGGGGAACCGCACGTTGCGGGCGATCACCTCGTGCAGGTCCGCGCGGGGCTCGCCGCCCTCGTAGATCCTGACCGGGCCCAGGCGCAGCCCCTCCTGGAAGATCGAGGTGGAGTCCATCGACCCGCCCGGGTCCTTGGACCCCATGTCCAGCCAGTGCGCGCGGGACGCGGCGAAGCCGGCCAGCTCGCCGTCGACGAAGATCGGCCCGTAGACGGTGACGTCGTTGAGGTGGGTGCCGCCGATGTAGGAGTCGTTGAGCACCCACACGTCGCCCTCCCGCCACACCTGGCGGCCGTGCAGGCGCTCGGTCTCGCGGGTGCAGACCTCCAGGTTGCCCAGGAAGATCGGCAGGCCGGAGGACTGGCCGAGCACGTTGTGGTCGCGGTCGAGCAGGGCGACCGCGCAGTCCTTCGCCTCGTAGATCACCGGAGTGTAGGAGGACCTGATCAGCGTGGTGTTCATGTCCTCGGCCGCCTGCAGCAGCGCGCATCGGATGATCTCCGTGGTCACCGGGTCGATCACTTGACTCCTCCCACCTTGATGATCAGAAAGCCGTTGCCGTCCACCGAGGCCACGCAGCCCGGCGGGATCACCGTGGTCGCCGTCTCCTCGACGACGATCGCCGGACCGGTGAGCTCGCCCTCCAGCGCGCCGCGGCGCAGCACGGGGGTGGGGTGCGCCTCGCCGTCGAAGATCACTTCTCGTACGGTCCGCGTCCCCTCGTCCGGCTGGGCGGCGTGGGTGGCGGCGGTCCGGGGGAAGACGCCGAAACCGGTGCTGCGGAGCGTCACGAACTCCACCGGCGCCTCGGGGGTGGCGTGGCCGTACCGCTTGGTGTGCGCGTCGGCGTAGCGGGCCGCGATCCGCTCCGGGAAGCCGGGCGTGCCCGGCTCCGCGGCGTCCCGCAGGGGAACGGTCAGGGTGTAGTCCTGGCCCTCGTAGCGCATGTCCACCGCGTGCTCGATCCGCATCCGGCCGCCGGCCACGCCCTGCCCGGCCAGCTCCTCCAGCGCCTGGTCCTGCAGGTCCTTCAGCCGGGACGCCATGTCGGCGCCGTCCAGCTCCCCGCCCGAGCGGAAGTACGGATGGCTCAGGTCGCGGCGGACGTCGGCCTCCAGCATGCCCCAGGCCGAGAACGCGCCGGGGAAGCGGGGGACGACCACCTCGGAGATGCCGAGCTCGCGGGCGATGAAGACCGCGTGCATGGCGCCCGCGCCGCCGAAGGCGACCAGGGCGAACTCGCGCGGCTCGACCCCGTGCTCCACGGTGAGGGTCCGGATGGCCTGGGCCATCTTGGCGTTGGCCACGCTGCAGATGCCCTCGGCGATCTGGAGCGTCTCCAGGCGGAGCTCGCGCCCCAGGTCGGCCACGGCCGTGTGGGCGGCATGGACGTCCAGGGACATCAGCCCGCCGGCGAACCAGGACGGGTCCACCCTGCCGAGCACCACGTTGGCGTCGGTGACGGTCGGCCGGACGCCGCCCCGGCCGTAGCAGGCCGGTCCGGGCACGGCTCCTGCCGACTCGGGGCCGACCCGCAGCGCACCGGCCTCGGCGTAGGCGATCGAGCCGCCGCCGGCGCCGATCGTGTGGAGGTTCACGATCGGCATCAGCACGGGGAAGCCCTCGACACGCGCCTCGGTGCTGATGTCGGGCCTGCCGTCGACCACCAGGGACACGTCGAAGGAGGTGCCTCCCATGTCCACGCAGATGGCGTTGGGCCGGCCCAGGAGCCGGGCCGCCGCGACGCCGCCCATGGTGCCGCCGACCGGGCCGGACAGCAGGGTCTGCAGCGGGCGCCGCATCGCGTGGGAGGCGTTGACCAGGCCTCCGGAGGACTGCATGACGTGCACCGGGACGGTCAGGCCCCGCTCGGCGAACCGCTCCTCGATCCCGGCGAGGTAACGGCGGACCACCGGTCCGGTGTAGGCCTCCAGCACGGCGGAGGACGTCCGCTCGTACTCGCGCCATTCGCGGGCCACCTCGTGGGAGAGGACGACGAGGGTGTCCTCGCCCAGCTCCTCGGCCAGGATCTCGCCCGCGCGGATCTCGTGGGCGGGGTTGACGTAGCTGAACAGCAGGCAGACCGCGACCGCGTCGAAGCTCTCGCCGCGGGCCCGCCGGGCCGCGGCCCTGACCGCGCCCTCGTCCAGGGGGACGAGTTCCTCGCCGCGCCAGTCCAGCCGTCCGGCGACCTCCGTCACGTCCGAGCGGGGCACCAGCGGCTCGGGCTTGCGGTAGCGCAGGTCGAACATCCGGTCCCGGTTGCCCCGGGCGATCCGGTAGACGTCCCGGGCCCCCTCCCCGGTGACCAGCAGCACCCGCGCCCCCTTGCGCTCCAGCAGCGCGTTGAGCCCCTGGGTGGTGCCGTGCACGAAGAAGGAGATCTCGGAGGGGTCGTCCACGACCCGGCCGAGCGCGGAGAACACGCCGTCGGCGAGGTTTCCCGGTGTGGTCGGCGCCTTCGAGGCCACCACGCGGCCGGTCCGTTCGTCGTAGCGGACGACGTCGGTGAAGGTACCGCCGATGTCCATGGCGGTTCGGAAGCTCATGTGCCGAAGGTATGCGAGGGTGATCTCCCGTTCCTGGGCGCTCCGCACAGCCCGGACCGTCCAGCCGGGCGATCCGCACTCGCCGGTAGCCTGTCCGGATGGCTGCGCCGTACCTCACGCTGGAAGACGTCGTCGAGCACGAGATCGAGATCAAGCGGTCACGGTTCGTCTGCGCGATCGCCCCGGTGGTCTCGGAGGAGGCGGCCAGGCGGTTCGTGGCCGAGCGCAGGCGGCTGTACGGCGACGCCACGCACAACTGCTCCGCCTACGTGATCGGCGGTGACCGGCTGGTCCAGAAGGCCGACGACGACGGGGAGCCCGGTGGCACCGCCGGTACCCCGATGCTGGAGACGCTGCTGCGCCGCGGGCTCGGCGACGTGGTGGCGGTGGTCACGCGCTACTTCGGCGGGGTGAAGCTGGGCGCGGGCGGCCTCGTCCGGGCCTACGGCTCATCGGTCGGCAAGACGCTGGACCTCACGTCCCTGGTCGAGATGGTGCCCGCCAGGGTCATGTCGGTGACCGTGGACCACGTCCTGGCCGGGCGGTTGGAGAACGACCTGCGCATCTCGCCGTACGAGGTCAGGGAGGTCGTCTACGGCGCCGAGGTCGGCTTCCGGATCGCGGTGCGGGAGGCCGACCTGGCCGCCTTCCCCGGCTGGGTCGCCACGCTGACGGCCGGCCGGGCGGAGGTCGGGACAGGAGAGACGGTCTATCTCAGGAGTGCCTGACCGGTGTGCGCCGGTGTCCCGCGCCCGGTGGCGAAAACTGTGGGATAGATCACAGGCGATTGCGGAACTTCGCCGCTGACCAGCGGACGCGCCCCGCCCGCCCCGCGCCGGGGCCCGATCTCCGCCCCGCCCCGCCGCTCTCGTCCCGACGGCCGACAGGGGGCCTGACGTGCGGGAATCCCCGAATTCGCCGATCACCCACGCGGCCGGCCCGGCCGTCGCGGGCACCCGGCGGGGACCTGAGGTTTTCCCCACCCCGCGCACTGGGGTGCGTGCGGGGCAAGCTCGATGGTCGCCCTCATTCTCGGCATATTCAAATTTCTCTAGCCTTATTGCCATGAGTGCAACCAACGTTGACGGAATCGCCGGGTGGGCGATCAACCTTATGGAGACCCTGGGGGCGCCCGGGGCCGGGGTGGCGATCGCGCTCGAGAATCTGTTCCCGCCGCTGCCGAGCGAGGTGATCCTGCCGCTGGCCGGGTTCACCGCGAGCAAGGGGAACATGACCCTGTTCGACGCCATCCTCTGGACCACCCTCGGCTCCGTGATCGGCGCGCTGGCACTCTACGGGATCGGGGCCCTGCTGGGCCGTGAGCGGGTGGTCGCCATCGCGGCGAAGCTGCCGCTGATCAGCGTCTCCGACATCGAGAAGACCGAGGCCTGGTTCGCCAGGCACGGTAAGAAGACGGTCTTCTTCGGCCGGATGATCCCCATCTTCCGCAGCCTCATCTCGATCCCGGCCGGGGTCGAGCGCATGCCGATCTCGATCTTCACCCTCCTCACCACGCTGGGCAGCCTCATCTGGAACACGGCCTTCGTGATGGCCGGATACCTGCTCGGCGAGAACTGGTCGCTGGTCGAGGACTATGCCGGAATCCTGTCCAAGGCCGTGTTGGGCATCGTGGTGCTCGCCGTGGTGATCTTCATCGTGATCCGCCTGATGGACAGGCGCAAGGGCAAGCACCACGCGCAGCGATGAACATGCCGACAAGGGCCCTCCGGTCGCTGGCCGGACTCGCGCTGGGCGTCCCCACGGCCCTCGTCGAGCTGGTCTTCCTCCTGGTCACGGCCCCGCTCCTGGCCTTCCCCCGGGCGCGGCGGCACGTGCTCGCCGCGGCCACGCTGCTGGCCGACGTCGAGGTCCGGCGGCTGGGCCTGCTCGGCGGGGCCGAGGTCTCCGGCTACGACGGGCGGCGGGCGCTGCGTTACGCGGCATGGCGCTGGCCGGTGGGGGTGCTGGGCGGCCTGGTGCTCGCGCTGCTGGTCATCGGAGCCGGTGCCGGAGGACGGCTCGCCTGGCAATGGGGGCGGGGCGAGCGGTTCGACGGCATGGAGCCGACCACGCTGCTCGTGCTCTACATGCTGGTCCTCGGGCTGGTCCTGCTCTTCCTGGAGATCATGGGGCTCGTCGGGCTGGTCGCCCTTGAGCGGCGGGTGGCCCGGTGGGCGCTCGGGCCCAGCGCCACCGAGCTGCTCGAACGCCGCATCACCGAGCTGGCCGAGACCCGCTCGGGCATCGTGGTGGCCGTCGACCAGGAACGCAGGCGCATCGAGCGCGACCTCCACGACGGCGTGCAGCAGCGCCTGGTCGCGCTGGCGATGCTGATCGGCCGGGCCCGCCGGGGCCGCGCGCCGGAACTGCTCGACGAGCTGCTCCGCCAGGCCCACGAGGAGGCCCGGGGGGCGCTGGGCGACCTGCGGGAGGTGGCCTGGCGGGTCTACCCGACCGGCCTGGACTCCCTCGGCCTCAGAGACGCCCTCGCCACCGTCGCCGAGCGTGCCGGGGTGCCGGTCACGGTCCACTACGCTCTTGACGAGCGTCCCGTCGGGCAGGTGGAGACGGCGGCGTACTTCGTGGTCTGCGAGGCCGTCACCAACGCGGCCAAGCACGCGGCGGCCGGTGCGGTCACCGTCGAGATCTTCAAGGAAGGCACGGTGGTCGTCGTGCGGGCACAGGACGACGGGCGCGGCGGCGCCGACCCCTCCGGTGGAGGGCTCTCCGGCCTCGCCCGCCGGGTGGCCGCCCTGGACGGGCGCTTCCACGTCGACAGCCCGTACGGCGGGCCCACCACGATCACCGCGGAGCTCCCATGCGGGTGATCCTGGCCGAGGACTCCACGCTGCTGCGCGAAGGGCTGGTCCGGCTGCTGGTGGAGGAGGGGCACGAGGTCCTGGCCGCGGTCGGCGACGGTACGGCGCTCATCGAGGCGGTGGACGAGCACGGGCCCGACATCGTGGTGGCCGACGTGCGGATGCCGCCGACCCACACCGACGAGGGACTGCGGGCGGTGCTGGAGATCCGCCGCCGCCGGCCCGGCACGCGCGTGCTGGTCCTGTCGCAGTATGTCGAGAAGCACTACGCCACCGAGCTGATGAGCGGCGACGTGGACGGGGTGGGCTACCTGCTCAAGGACCGGGTCGCCCAGATCGGCGACTTCCTCGACGCGCTCGATCGGGTCGGCGCCGGGGGAGCCGCCTTCGACCCCGAGGTGGTGCGGCAGCTCCTCGCCCGCACCACCCACGTCGACCCGCTGAGCCGGCTGACGCCCCGCGAACGCGACGTGCTGGACCACATGGCGCAGGGCTGCACCAACGCCTCCATCGCCGAGCAGCTCGTCGTCTCCCAGAGCGCGGTGGAAAAGCACGTCAACTCCATCTTCGACAAGCTCGGGCTCCTGCACGTCACCGGCTACAGCCGCCGGGTGCTGGCCGTACTGCGCTATCTGGGGTCGTAGGGCCGCCGCTCACCCGCGGCCACACCCCGCGCTCACCGCCACCTGCGGCACCGCCGCCTACGGCACCGGCGCTGCAGGACCGCCGCAGGGGCGTGCGGGACAATAAACTATTCCGGACCTTTTGCCGGTTCTGTGGATTCTCATGGTCGTATGGCGCGAAAAATGTGAATATTACCTGACCTCTTAGATTGAGGAATCTTTTCGAGCTGTACGATATCGATTGAACCAGGTTGCGGGCGGGAAGCCGGACGAGAGGGAATGGCGGCCGGTCGGCCGTCCAGGCCGGAGCCGGTCGGGGAACCGCGCGCCGATATCCCGGATTCTTCGCGTGGCCGCGATTTCATTCCCTGGCTCCACTGATTCCACGGAAACCTTTTGAGCCGCCGGAACCCATCCCCCTGCCAGGCCTGGAGCACGGCGCGTCTCCCACGTTCCGGAAACGGGGTGCCGGTGGGCGGGGAGGATCCCATGGATTCAGCGGAGACGGAAGGCGGCATGTCATGGGTGGATTCCTGCGGGCGGTCGCGTCGGCGACCGCCGCGACGGCGCTCGCCGCGTCGGGATGCGGCAGCAGCGCCGGCTCCCCGGCTCCGCCGGCCGCTCCCACTTCCTCGCCCGCGAGCCCCACTTCCTCCGCCGCGAGCCCTGCGGCCTCTCCCACGACCACGCCGGCCTCTCCGCCGCCGGCCTCCCCGTCCCGGTCGGCACCCAGCGGCAGGCCCCCCGTCACCCCCGAGGAACGGGCGTCCGCCCTGATCCGCCCCTCCGTCATGTACGTGGAGGTGGAGTGGAGGGGATACCTCCGGAACCTGTCGTCCGGGCAGTTCTGGTCGGCAGAGCCCATCAGCTTCCTCGCCGCCTGCACCGGCTTCACCGTGAACCCGGACGGGCACGTCGTCACCGCCGGGCACTGCGTCGACCCCGGCATCGAGGGCGCTTCACGGGCGTTCTTCGACGAGGTGATACGCAAGGAGCAGGAGAAGGGCAACAAGAAGACCAAGGAACAGCTGGACAAGGAGTTCACCGGCAACTGGGTCGTCGAGGGCGAGGTCGCGGGCACGCCGCCGGACATGATCGTCCGCGTCTTCCAGAGCGTCGCCCCCATGGTGAGCCCGACCGACGTGTTCGCCTCTCCAGGTCCCATGGGCGCCCTGCCGAAGTTCGCCCGCGTGGTCTCGTTCGAGCCCACGAGCAAGGGCGACGTCGCGCTGCTGAAGGTCGACGGTGCGGACCTGCCGAGCGTCGAGCTCGCCCCGGAGAGCACGGTCGAGATAGGGACGCCCGTTCTCGCGATCGGTTATCCCGGGTTCGAGCGCCCGATGGAGGACCGCGTGCTGGAGCCGACCAACAAGGACGGAAAGGTGAGCGCGAAAATCACGAGTAAGGGGGTGCCTCTCTACGAGATAAGCGCAGCCATATCGCAGGGCATGAGCGGGGGACCCGCGGTCGAAACAGCCTCGGCGAAGGCCATGGGGCTGCTCACCTTCAAAATCGACAACGAGCAGCAATTCAACTTCGTGGCCCCCTCCTCCCTCATCCGGGAGATCCTCGCCCGCAACGGCGTGAAAAACGAGCAGGGCGCCCTGGACCGGCTGTACCGCGCCGCCCTGGAGGATTACTGGGCCGGCGACTATCCCGCGGCGATGAGGGGATTCGACGCGGTCCTCGTCCGGATGCCCTCGCATCGGCAGGCATGGGAGTACAGGGCCAAGGCGGCCGAGCGGATGGCGGCCCGGCCCGGCCGCCCCGCTCCCTCATGACCCGGCCCTGGCCCCGCCCGCTCAGCCCTCCAGGGCGTACTGCATCACGCGGAGCTTGGCCTGGGCCTCGGCCAGCTCGGCGGCCGGCGCGGAGTCGCCCATGATGCCGCAGCCGGCGAACAGGCGGGCCCGGCGGCCCTCGATCTGGGCGCAGCGCAGCGCGATGCCCCACTCGCCGTCGCCCCGGGCGTCGATCCAGCCGACCGGCCCGGCATAACCGGCGCGGTCCATGCCCTCCAGCTCGCGGATCACGCCGAGCGCCGTCTCGGTGGGCGTCCCGCCGACGGCGGCCGTCGGGTGCATGGCGGCCACCACGTCCAGGACCGAGGCCCCGGCCGACAGGCGCCCGGTCACCGGGCTGGCCAGGTGCTGGACGTTGGACAGGACCAGGAGCTCGGGCTCCTCGGGCACCTTCAGCTCGGAGCAGAGCGGGGCCAGCGCCTCCCGGACCGACTCCACCGCGCAGGTGTGCTCGTAGCGGTCCTTCTCCGAGGCGAACAGGGCGGCGCCGCGCGCCATGTCGTCGGCCTCGTCCGTGCCCCTGGAGGCCGTGCCAGCCAGCACCAGGGACTCGATCGTCTCGCCGGTGTGCCGGACCAGCAGCTCGGGGGTGGCGCCGACCAGGCCGGCGCAGGAGAAGGTGTAGCACCCGGGATAGCGGCGGGCCAGACGTGACAGCAGCAGGCGGACGTCGATCTCCCGCTCCGCCGTGGCGGTCAGGTCGCGGGCGAGCACGGCCTTCTCCAGGCGCCCGGACCTGATCTGCCCGACGGCCCGCGCCACGGCGTGCTCCCATTCGGGAGCGGTCAGGCTGCCGTCGCCGTACCGGATCCTGCCGGGGTCGCGGAGCGGGGTGACCAGGTCGAGCCGCTCCTCGCCGAGGGTGGTCAGCCAGGCGCGGCCGTCGCGGCGGGCCAGGACGACCCGCGGGACGACGAGGACCGAGCCCTGGGCGTCGGGGTCGAAGGTGAAGGAACCGAAGGCGACCGGGCCCGAGCCGGGGACGCCCACGTCGTCGTCGACATGGGCCTCGCCGAAGGTCTCCGACAGCCAGTCACGAGCCCACTCGAAACGCCTGGGGCCGGGTGGCACAGCCACCCGTGCGGCCTCTCCCCAGGCCACCATACCCTCGCCGTGCCTGATCCAGGCGTAGGGGGCGGCCGCGGGAAGTCGCGCGAGCAGGTCGCCGGGGTCGCCGACGAGCGTGGTTCTCACCACGAGGGGACGGTTCAATCCGAGCGCGACACTCACCCGGAACACTCTATGCGGGAAACTGAACGTGTTCGGCGGGCATCCCCCAGTCTGCACAGCCGCCACGCTCTGTCAAGAAAACCAAGGCACTCGGTCAACGGAGAGCGCCACGCTGTCCTGCGGTGATACATCCGAAGCAGACGTGATCGCTCAGCCGGAGGTGCCATGGCCTGCAAGACTGTGACCGCATTCACAGGGATCGTGGCGCTCGCGGCCACCTGTGCGGTCCCCTCGGCCGCGGCGGCCGCCGAGCAGTGGCGCCCGGTGGTGATGGCCGCGGTCGGAGACTCGATCAGTGCCGGGTTCAACGCCTGCGGCTGGTACGTCCCCTGCGTCTCGCGCTCCTGGTCCTCGGGTGACAGCCGGAGCGTCCGGAGCCACTACACGAGGCTGCGCGACCTGGACGACGGCATCGCCGGGCACAACATCACCCTCGCCGTCCCCGGCGCGACCAGCGCCGACCTCGCCGGGCAGATGGCCAGGGCCGTCGCGCAGCGCGCCGACTACGTGACGGTCCTGGTCGGGGCCCAGGACGCGTGCATGTCCGAGGAGCGGCGGATGACCCCGGTGGCGCTCTACCAGAGCCGGGTGACCGAGGCGTTGAGGGTGTTACGGGCCGGCCGGCCCGGCGCCAGGGTGTTCGTGGCGAGCATCCCCGACCTCAAGCGGCTGTGGCGGGTCGGCAGGGACAGCGTGGTGGCGCGCGGCTTCTGGGCGATCGGCCGGATCTGCCCGACCATGCTGGCCAAGCCCACCTCGACCGCCGCTGCCGACCGGGCCCGCCGCGACCGGGTGCGCGGCAGGGTCACCGCCTACAACGCCGTCCTGGCCAGGGCCTGCGCCGCGTACGGCCCGGCCTGCAGGTTCGACGGCAACGCCCTGTTCAACACGCCCTTCACGCTGAGCCACGTCAGCAAATGGGACTTCTTCCACCCCAACGCCGCGGGCCAGGAGCTGATCGCCGAGAAGACCTTCCAGGCGATCAGCGACTGGGCCGAGGAGCCCGTCTGGGAGCTGGAGGCCCGGTCCTGACCGCCGGGCGGCCGGCAACGGGCGACGGGTGGCGCGGTGACCTAGAGCCAGCCGTTGTGCCGGGCGCTGCGGGCGGCCTCGATGCGGTTGCGGGTGCCGGTCTTGCCGATCGCCGCCGACAGGTAGTTGCGGACGGTGCTCTCCGACAGGTGCAGCCGGAGCGAGATGTCGGCGACGGTCGCGCCGTCGGCCGCGGCGGCCAGCACGTCCCGCTCCCGGTCGGTCAGCGGGTTGGGGCCGGTGCTCAGCGCGGCGGCAGCCAGCGCGGGATCGATCACCTTCTCGCCCGCCAGGACCCGGCGGACCGCCGCGGCGAGCTCCTCGACCGGCCCGTCCTTGACCAGGAACCCGGCGGCGCCGGCCTCCATCGCCCGGCGCAGGTAGCCCGGCCTGCCGAAGGTGGTCAGGATCAGCACCCGGCAGTCCGGCAGCCGCTCCCGCAGCTCGGCGGCGGCGTCCAGGCCGTTCATCCCCGGCATCTCGATGTCCAGCAGCGCGACGTCGGGTCGTGCCCGCAGCGCGGCGGGCACGACCTCGTCGCCCGTGCCGACCGTGACCGCGACCTCGATGTCCTCTTCCAGGTTCAGGAGCATGGCCAGCGCGCCGCGCATCATGCCCTGGTCCTCGGCCAGCAGTATTCTGATCATGGAATCGTCACCCTCAGCAGGAAGCCGTCCGCGGCGCTCGTCTCCAGCGTCCCGCCCAGGGCCACGGCCCGTTCGGCCAGGCCGCGCAGTCCGTTGCCGTTGCCGGAGCCGCCGGGTCCCCGGCCGTCGTCGTGGATCTCCAGGATGGCCCCGTCCAACCTGATCTCGCAGGCGCGGGCGCCGCTGTGACGGATGACATTGGTCACCCCCTCTCGTACGGCCCAGCCCATCAGGGCGTCGGCCTCCGGGGCCATCCTCGACTCGGGGACCCTCACCGTGGCGGCGATGCCCGCCTCGGCCAGGGCGGTGCGCGCCGACGCCAGCTCGGCGGCCAGGCCACGGCCGCGGTAGCCGGTGACCGTGGCCCTGACCTCCCTCAGCGCCTGCCTGCCGGCGGTCTCGATGTCGGCCGCCTGCCGCGCCGCGGCCTCCGCGTCGCGGGGGGCCAGACGCCGTACGGCCTCCGCCTTCACCACCATCACCGACAGCGTGTGCCCGAGCAGGTCGTGCAGGTCCCGGGAGAACCGGAGCCGTTCCTCGGCCACCGCGGCGTGGGCCAGCTCCTCGCGGGTCCTGCGGAGCTCGGCGATCATGGAGAACAGCTTCATGACGATGCTCACCACGAGACCGCCGACGGCCGCCCCCCAGAGAGTCATCGAGATGTCCTCCCCGCCGGCCCCCGCGCGCCACATCAGCAGGGCCAGCGTGGCCGTCAGCGCCGTGAGGACGGCGTAGACCGCCCTGCCCCGGACCACGGCCCCGCAGGCGATGGTCATCAGCGTCGTCAGATGGAACCAGCTCTCGGCGAACCGGGTCAGCAGCAGGAAGGTCACCACCACGAGCGCGGCCAGCGCGGCCGCCGCCGTGCGGTGACGGTCACGGAAGGAGAGGGCGACCGACAGCGTGTAGAGGACGACGAAGGCGGCCAGGCAGATCGCGGCAGGGCCGGCCTGCCGGACCAGTCCTTCGGCGAGGTCGCGGGCCGGCGGGTAGGCGAGCAGCAGCCACGGGTAGAACGCGGACTCGCCTGACCGCTCATGCTCGCTCCGCACCGCTCATCTCTATCACGCGCCTTGTCGTGCCGGGCGGCGACCGTGTCCTCGCGCCGATCCGTCACGCCCGCCGGGAACCCCACGGACCCGCCGGGCGGGGTGGCGACCCGGTCGCCCTCCGGCCGCCGTGTCCGCGGAAGCCGGCGCTGCCGGGCACGGACGACAGGGCGGCATGCCAGGCCGCGGCCATGCGGTCGTAGCCGGTGCGGCCGGGGTGGACGCCGTCGGCCAGGTCGGCGGCGGCGACGGCGGCGTGCATGTCGACCAGGTGCACGCGCCGGCCCGCGGCGGCCCTGCTCCGGACGATGCCGGGGATCGCGGCGTTGTAGGCGGCGGCGCGGGCCTCCAGCACGGGGTCGGCCAGCGGGATGATCGTGGCGACGAACAGCTCGGCGGCCGGGGCGGCCGCGGTGATGCGGTCGATGAGAGCGGAGAGCCGGGCGGGGGCGCCGGCCAGGTCGCGGTTCTGGACCATGTCGTTGGTCCCGATGTGCAGCAGCACCGTGCGCGGGGACGTCGATCCGATCCATCCGGCGACGCCGGCGTCGATCTCGTCGATCCGCCATCCGGGGTGGCCCTCGTGGTCGTGATCGGCCAGCTCGGCGGGCCCGTTGTATCCCGAGCCCACGAAGTCGACGAGGTGACCGGCGTCGGCCAGCGACCTCCACAGGGCGACGCGGTACCCGCCGGGGTCGGCGAAACCGTCGGTGATGGAGTCGCCCAGCGGCATGATCCGCGTGCCGCCGTTGGACTCCGCCGAGGCCGTGACGGGACAGGGGAGGACGGTGGCGGCGCCGAGTGCCACCGCGAGCAGCGCGGCCACCGCCCGCCTGAACCAAAAGATCATCATGGGCTCCGACGTGGATGGGGAGGGGAGAGCCGCCCGGGGCGCCCGCGGCCCCACCGTACCGTCGGGGGCCGCCCTGCGCGGCCCCCACGGGATCCCGGCCTCCCCTCCGGACCTCAGCCCGCCAGCGCGGCGAGCGCGGCCGCGGTCTCCACGGGCTTGGAGAACATCGGCCAGTGACCGGTGGGCACCACCTCGAAGCTCCACTCCGGTCCGGCGAGCGCCGCGAAGAGCGGGTGCCCGGCTGCGATCATCGCCTGGACCTGCTCCAGCGGCAACGAGCACGCGACGAGCGTCTTGGGCAGCTTGTCCACCTCGCCCGTCAGCGTCAGCGGCTGGGTCATGGTGCCGTACGGCTGAGGCGTCGCGCGGGAGGCGAACCAGTCGAGTTCGGCCTCGCCCAGCCCCTCCAGGCTGGCGCCGGCCTGCTCCTGCTCCTGCCAGGAGGGCAGCGGGTAGCTCGTCCCGCCTCCCTGCTCGGCGACCCGGGCCTCGATGACCGCCTTCCAGTCGGGCTCGTTGAGGTCCATGAACGTCAGGCCGTCGGCCGTCGGGCCGGCGTCGAGATAGACAAGGCGGGCCACGCGCTCGGGGATCCGGTCGGCCGCGCCCGTGACGGCCGCGCTGGCGCCGCTGTGACCGACGAGGATCACGTCGTGCAGGTCCGCGAAGACGACGGCGTTGACGACGTCCTGGATGTGCGTCTCAAGATCGACCCCGGCGCCCGCCAGGTGGGAGCGGTCGCCGAGTCCGGTGAGGGTGACCGGGTGGACGTCGTGACCGGCCTCGCGCAGCGGCGGGACGACCTTCTCCCAGGCCCAGGCACCGAGCCAGAAACCGGGGACCAGAACATAGGTGCTCATCGCATTATCTCCTTCTTTGTGTGGTTTTAGCTTAGAGTGGAATCCGGACAGAATCGGTCCTGATTTTTGGAGGACTTTCGAATGACCGTCACCCGGGTCCTCGCGCTGCTGGAGATCCTGCAGGCCGGCCCCGGTCTGACCGGGCCCGAACTCGCCGCCCGGCTGGAGGTGGACGAGCGCACGGTGCGCCGCTACGCGGTGAAGCTCTCCGAGCTCGGCGTGCCGGTGGAGGCCGAGCGCGGGCGCCACGGCGGCTACCGGCTCCTGCCCGGCTACAAGCTGCCGCCGCTGATGCTCACCGACGACGAGGCCACGGCCGTCGTGCTGGGGCTGCTGGCCGGGCGGCGGACCGGTCTCGCGGTGGGGGAGACGGCGACCGAGAGCGCGCTGGCCAAGATCCAGCGGGTGCTCCCGCAGGTGCTGCGCGAGCGCGTCGCCGCGGTGTCGGCGACGCTGGAGCACACCAGGGCGCCGGCGTCGGCGAGCGCCCCGAAGGCCGGGCCCCTGCTCGCGCTCGCCGACGCCGCCCGGCACCGGCAGACGGTACGGCTGGCCTACCGGTCCTGGCGGGGCGAGTCCTCGGAACGCGACCTGGACCCCTACGGCATCGTCTTCCACTCCGGGCGCTGGTACGCCGCCGGATTCGACCACGGCAGCGGGGAGGTGCGGACCTTCCGGGTGGACCGGGTGGCGGGCGCCGTACGGGCCGGGCGGTCCTTCGACGACCCGGGCGACTTCGACGCGGTCGCGCACGTGGTCGGGTCGCTGTCGGCGGTGCCGTACCGGCACGAGGTGAAGGTGCTGCTGGCCGTCCCCCTGGAGGAGGCGCGCGGCAGGATCCCGGCGGAGACGGCGACGCTGACCGAGACCGCCGATGGGATCCTGCTGGAGACGAGGGCCGAGCAGCTGGGCGGGATGGCGCAGATGCTGGCCGGGCTCGGCTGGCCGTTCACCGTGATCACCCCCGACGAGCTGCGCGGGGAGATCAGGGCGCTGGCCGGGCGGCTCATGGAGGCCGCCTCCGTCGCCGCGCCCTGATCCCCAGCTCAGCGAGGTGGCAGGCGCGGGACCGTGAGCCGCGGCCGGTCGGCCGGATTGGGCGTGTGCGGGGGATGGAGGAGCAGGCGTTCCAGGGCGACCTCGATCGCCTTGTCGAGCTGGGTGTCCACGCCGCGGGCGTAGTCCTGCGGGGTGATGTCCACCTCGATGTCGGGGTCGGTGCCGTAGTTCTCCACCCGCCAGCCCACGTCGTCGAAGGCGAAGGAGAACTCCGGCTGGGTGGTGACCGTGCCGTCGGCGAGCTGGTGCCGGGGCCAGATGCCGATCACCCCGCCCCAGGTGCGCTTGCCGATCAGCGGGCCCAGGCCGAGCAGTTTGAAGGTGTGGCTGAAGATGTCGCCGTCGGAGCCGGCCCACTCGTTGGTGATCGCGACCATCGGACCCCGGGGGGACTCGTCGGGGTAGGGCTCGGGCACGCTCCACCGCGGGAAGTTGTAGCCGAGGCGGCGGCGGGAGAGCTTCTCCAGCAGCAGGGCCGACACGTGGCCGCCGCCGTTGAACCGGACGTCCACGATCAGGCCCTCCCGGTCGTATTCGGTGAGGAAGCCGCGGTGGAACTCGGAGTAGCCGTCCGGCCCCATGTCGGGGATGTGCAGGTAGCCGACCCGGCCGCCGCTGCGCTCGTGGCAGTGGGTCCGGTTGGCCTCCACCCAGTCGCGGTAGCGGCCCGGCTGCTCGTCGCCGATGGCCTTCACGTTGAAGGTCCGCTTGTCCTGCCCGCGCCTGACGGTGAGCTGGACCTCCTGATCGGCCTGGTTGACCAGCCTTTCGTCCGGGCCGGCCGACGGGCCGACGGGCTGGCCGTTGACGGCCAGCACCACGTCGCCGGGCCGTACGTCCACCCCGAGGCGGTTGAGCGGCGAGGTGACCTCGGGATCCCAGCGGTCGCCGTTGACGATCCGGGCGACCCGGTAGAGGCCGTCCTCGAAGGACCAGTCGACGCCGAGCTTGCCCTGCCGGTAGTGCGGCCGGGACGGGTAGGCGCCGCCGCTCTCGTAGGCGTGGGAGGTGCCGAGCTCGCCGAGCAGCTCCCACAGCAGGTCGGAGAACTCTCCCCGGGTGGTGACCCGGTCCACCAGCGGGAGGTAGCGCCGGTAGACACCCTCCCAGTCGATCCCGGCCATGTCCTGGGTCCAGAAGTTCTCCCGCTGCAGCCGCCAGGCCTCGCGGAACATCTGCCGCCACTCGGCCTCCGGGCGGATGGACACCTTGACCCGCGACAGGTCGACCCATCCGCTGCCGCGGCTCGGCGTGTCGTCGTCCTCGGGCGCCTCGCCCGCCTTGATCACCCGCAGCCGTTTTCCGGCCTGGTAGAGCAGGGTGGTGCCGTCACGGCCCAGCTGGAACTCCGAGACGTCCCCGACCAGGGTCTCCTGCTTCTGGCCGGCGAAGTCGTAGACCTGCAGCGTGCCGTCGGAGGAGTCGGCGTAGTCGTCGCCGAGGCTGCCCTCCACGGGGAACGTCAGGTAGACGGCCTTGCCCTTGATCCCGGCGATGCGGTCGTAGCGTCCCTCGGGGACGGGGAAGGCGACGACGCGGTCCTGGATGCCCGCCAGGTCGATGACCACCTCGGTCTCCTGCCCGTCGTCACCGTCACCGTCACCGTCGTCGTCATCGTCGTCGTCCTTGAGCGGCCGGGGTTCGGGGACGAAGGGGGAGCGGACGTCGGCGCGGAGCCCGATGGCGTAGGGGCGGGAGCCGAGGGGGAATCCCAGGTCGAACTGGAGCTCGTCGTAGACCGGGTTGAAGACGCGCTGGCCGATGAAGTAGAGGTAGTCGCCGCCGGGGTCGAAGGCGGGGCCGCTGTCCCACAGCACCGGGCGGGTGGCGAAGAACGTCTCGCCGGTCTCGATCCGGCACAGCTTGACGGCCATGGTCTGCGCGGTGTCACGGCAGGCGTAGGCCAGCCAGCGGCCGTCGGGAGACCAGGCGAGGTCCTCGATCGCGCCGAACCTGCTGGCGTCGATCACCGTGCTCCGGGCGCCGGTCACCGTGCCCCCGGTGAGGTCGACCACGAGCAGCTCGTTGCGGTGGTTGGCGATCGCGACCCTGTCGTCCTTGGGGGAGACCTCCAGCGCGGTGACGCGCCCGGTGTCGAGGTGGTCGAGCTGGACCGGTTCGGCGCTGCCGTCGGCGGTGAGTATGGACAGCACCTCGCGGTCGCCGTCGTCGCTGGCCGCCGCGATCAGCCGCTCGTCGTCGTTCAGCCAGGTCAGCAGGCGGTAGCGGACGCCGTACGGCGCGCCGTGCTGGCGGACCGGGCCCTCCCAGTCGGCGAAGGAGAACGCCTTGCCCCGGGTGGTGATGGCCAGGCCGCTGCCGTCGGGACTGAGCGTGGCGCTGTCGAGGAAGTCCTCGGCCGCGGCGAAACGGCGGTTGCGCTGGGTGCGGGAGCTGCGCAGGCACACCTCGACACGGTGTGACTCCCCGTCCTCGACCAGGTAGAGCTCGGCTCCGGCGTGGTAGACCAGCCGGTGGCCGTCACCGGACAGGTTGCGGGCGTAGTAGTCGGCGTGGTCGGAGTGCCTGCGCAGGTCCCCGCCGTCCGCGGTGCAGGAGTAGACGTTGCCGACACCCTCGTGGTCGGAGATGAAGTAGACCCGCTCCCCGGCCCAGCAGGGCGAGGCCAGGTTGCCCGGCAGGGCGATGAGCCGCCGGAACTCCTCGGTGCCGATCCACAGGTCGCCCACGGTGCCGCCCCGGTAGCGCTTCCAGCGGGCCGGGTCGGCGGTGTTGCGGCCCAGCACGATCTGCGGGCCGTAGGAGATGGAGTTGGCCGGGCCGTACGGCAGGCGCTCCGGAATCCCGTCCGGGTGGATCCGGTGCAGCCACTTCTGCCCCTCGAAGGGCTGGGACTCGTCGCTGGCGTACAGGACGGCGCCGTCGGGATCCCAGCCGGTGACCGTGGAGCGGGCCCCGTGATAGGTGATCCGCCGGGCCGCCCCGCCGTCGGCGGGCATCACGTAGACCTCCTCCGGCCCCTCCTCGCGGCCGGCGAAGGCGAGCTGGTCGCCGCACGGGGAGAACCGGGGGTAGCCCGCCTCGGCCACCCCGGCGGTCAGCCGGAAGGCCCGTCCGCCGGTGACGGGCACCATCCACAGGTCGTCCTCGGCGGCGAAGACGACCCGGTCGCCGAAGATCGTCGGGAATCGCAGGTAGGCGGACATCGTGTCACTCCATGATCGGATGACCGGTGGGGGCCGCTCCGGTCGCCCGATCATGATTTCACGGCCGTGGCATCCCGGATCCGTTCCGGGCCCCTTGGTTGCTTTGCCGGGTTTCGGGGCTTTTACCCTTCCGGCCGGCCTGTCCGGCCGCGCGCATGACCCTGATCGCGGCCTTTCCTTGCCCTTCGGCGCCCTGGTGGATTTCCGCTCCGCGCCTGTCGCGGGCCCTCCGATGTGCAGAGTATGGCAATACGCATTTTTCGGGCATTATTCTGCCTAATGCCCTTTAAAGGCATCAATCACCCATTGTTCGGCGATTCGCGGTGTGATGGGAGCGGGCCGCCCCGCGAGGGGGGCAGACAATGATCATCGGACCGCTCCCCGCGCTCCACAGGGCGGTGCGGACGCCCTGCCCGCGCCCCCCGGCGACCCCGTACATCCGCCGGTGACGGCGCTGATGACGGGTGCGGAAAGAAGCGGTAAATCGCGGGCCTCGGAATGGATAACGATCTTCATGATTGGGCAGGAAATCCGCACACGCCTTGCGTTCCGGGGAGGTGCGGCATGGCCTGGTCGCAAGACGAGGAGCGACTACTGCTGCAGATAGAGCGTCATCTCATCGATGAGGATCCGCGACTGGTGGCGCGGCTCGAGTCGTTCAACGAGCGCGTCCAGCGCAAGGAGCACGGCCGTCGCAGGCGCGACGCGAAGAAGGGGAAGCGGTCGTCGCGCCGTCCCCGCCGGTCGACGATCGTCATCATGGTCAGCTGGGTGCTGATCGCGACCCTGATCGCCACGCTGCTCATCCTGGTCCTGCGCCACGAGGCCGCCGCGCTCCCGCTGTAGCGCCGCCGCTCGCTCCCGGCCCTCACAGGCTCCCGGCCTCCCGGCGTTCACGGGACGGCCGCGCCCCCTCCCGGCACCCCGGCGCTCACGGGGCCGACGCGTGCCCGGGAGGGCGCCGGCGGCGTCGTCAGCCCAGGCCGCGCAGGAACCGCGCGGCCACCGGCGCGGCGACCGCGCCGCCGCCCGAGCCCTCCTCCACGATGACCGCAAAGGCCAGGTCGCCCCGGAATCCGATGAACCAGGCGTGGGTCTTCAGCGCTCCCTGCGGGCCGTACTCGGCGGTGCCGGTCTTGCCCCGGGTGCCGGACGGCAGGCCCGCGTCCTTGGCAGTGCCCTTGGTGACCACCGCGGACATCATCCGGTGCATCTGCGGCGTGACGCCCTCGGGGAGCTCCTGCGGCTCGGACTTCTGCTGGACGGAGGGGACCAGCGTCGGCGGTCGCCAGGTGCCGTCGGCCAGGGCGGCGGCGACCGAGGCCATCAGCAGAGGGCTGGCGGTGATCCGGCCCTGGCCGAAGGACTCCGCGGCCAGGTCCGCGTCGCCCTGCGCCTTGGGGAAGCTGCCCTTGGCGGCCGGGACGCCGATGCTGAGCGGCCTGTTGAAGCCGAACAGCTCCGCGGCGCGCAGCAGCTTGTCCGCGCCCAGCCGCTCCTGGGTCAGCGGGGCGAAGGTGGTGTTGCAGGAGTAGGCGAAGGAGTCGGAGAAGGTCACCGCCCCGTATCCGGCGTGGTGGGAGTTGCGGATCGGCAGGCCGCCGATGTTGACGTCCTTGGGGCAGGTGACCCGCTCGCCGGGGGTCATCCCGGCCTCCAGCAGCCCGACGGCGGTGATCGCCTTGAAGGTCGAACCGGGAGGGTAGTTGCCGTCCAGCGCCCGGTTGAAGCCACCCTTGTTGTTGACCACGGCGAGGATGTCGCCGGAGGACGGCTTGATCGCGACCAGCGAGGCGGTCTGCTTCAGGTCGCGGACCGCGTCGGCCGCGGCCCGCTGGATCCGCAGGTCCAGGCTGGTCTCCAGCGCCTCGCCCTTCTCGCCCTCGATCTTGTGGATGGGCTTGACGGTCTTCTTGTCGGCGGCGACGAGCTGGATCTCGGTGGCGGGCGTGCCGGCCAGGCGCCGCTGGAAGGTCTCCTGCAACCCGCCCCGGCCGACCGCGTCGCCCACCTTGTAGGAGGAGCCGAGTTTCGTGAGGTCCTTCTCGGTGGCCTTGTCCAGATACCCGACGAGCTGCTGCACCGAGCCTCCCACGTCGCCGCCGTCGATGCGGTCGCCGCCGGCGGCGGTGATCGCCGCCCGCTCCGGCCACTTGGCCTTCAGCGCGAACGTGGCCCCGGCGGTCAGGTCGGGGTGCACGGCCGCGGGAGACCACTTGACCCGCCAGTTGCGGTCGACGACCGCCAGGTCCAGGACGCCGGCGTAGCTCCACTCGCCGACGTTCCTCAGCTTCAGCGTGGCGGTGTAGGCGGCCTGGCCGGTGCCGTCGCCGGTCTCGCGCACCGAGTCCAGCCGCACCGCGGTGCCCTCGACCGCGAGGTTCTTGCGCATGTCCTCGTAGATCTTGCCGAACGCGGGATCGGCCGCGGAGAGCTCGGCGCGCATGGCGGCCAGGTCGCCGCGCTGCCAGGCCTGGGTGAAGCGCTGGGCGGTCTCCTGGGGGGTGCCCCGGGTGTGCAGGAACCACCAGGCCCCACCCCCGGCAGCCCCCGCCACCAGCACGACGGCCACCGAGGCGATCGCGATCTTCTTGCCACGCTGCATCTGACTACCCCCAGTCCTCTAGCCCCAAGGGCCGCAGCCTAGCGCGGTCAAGGCACCGCGTTCCCGTAAATGATCACTTGCTCCGGGAGCGGCTGGGCGCGTAGCTCGGCACGTATTCCTGCCCGGACAGCTCGTGGATCGCCGTCATGATCTCGTCGGTCACCTCGCGCCGGTCGCGCGCGCTGGTCTCCGATCCGGTGAACGTCAGCGGCTTGCCGATCCGGACCCCGACCCGGCCCAGCGCGGGCACCGAGGCACCGATCGGGAGCACCTTGTCGGTGCCGCTCATCGCCACCGGGATCACCGGCGCGCCGGTGGCCAGGGCCAGCCAGGCGACTCCGACCTTGCCCCGGTAGAGGCGGCCGTCGGGGGAACGGGTGCCCTCGGGATAGATGCCGAACAGCTCGCCGTCCCTGAGCACCTGCGCGGCCGCGTCCAGCATGTCCTGGGCCGAGGTGGGGCTCTGCCGGTCGATGCTGATCTGGCCGGTGGCCCGCATCCACATCGCGGTGACGGGGTTGCCGGTGAAGTATTCGGCCTTGGCGACGAAGCGGACCTGGCGCGGGAGCACCAGGGGCAGGAAGGTCGAGTCGAGGACGGACAGATGGTTGGAGGCCAGGATGGCCGGACCAGACCCGGGCACGTGCTCAACCCCGGTGGCCTCGGTGGGCCACAGCAGGTGGAGGAAGGGGGCGCTGACGATTTTGGTCAGGCGATAGAGCACGGGCTCTCCTCATGGGACGGGTTCACCACACTAGGTGGTTGCCTGACGGCCGATGGTTGTGCGCATCCGCACAAGCAGGGCCTCGACGTTTGTAGCCCTTCTCCAAACCCCGCTTCCGTCTCAGGGCGGGGCCAGGAAAAACGAAACGCCCCATGAGGGCCGGGGCGCTCATGGGGCGTAGACGTTTAGTGCCGATGTGGCGGTCGCCTCCTCGGCGAGAGGCACAACACGGCTCCAGCCGAACGGTATTCCGTGAAGGCGGTAATTTGCGGCCCGGGGGACACAAACCACATCGGCACGATTACTGTAACCGACCTCCGCCGGTAGTTATTCCACATCGGGTCACCGGCGTGTCCAGTGCGGCTGGGCGACTCCCGCCACCCGCAGGTCGCGGCCTTTCAGGGCCACTTCGGCGAACTGCCACAGGATCGCCCCGGTGGGGGCGTGGATCACGATCGAGGGGCCCAGCGGCATCTGCAGCAGGCTCCGCCCCTCCTCGTCCGTCCGCCAGCGCGGCACCCCCGGCGCCAGGAACCGCTCCAGCGGCACCCGGTGGACGGAGGCCACCTCGTAGGGGTCGCGGCGGGGGCGCTGCCGCCCGCCGAACGCCACCACCGGAGTGATCACGAATCCGGAGTCGGCGACGAAGTCGTCCAGCAGCCCGGCCACCTCCACGTTCCGGACCGAGGCCTCCTCCTCCAGCTCCCGCAGCGCCGCCGTCACGGCGTCCTCGCCCTCCTCCAGCCTGCCCCCGGGCAGTGCCCACTGCCCGGGGTTGCGGCCGTGGGCGCCCCGCCTGATCACGATCGTGTACGGCCCGCGCCCGTCGTCCTCCAGCACGCACACGGTCACCGCGGCGTGCCGCAGGCCTTCGGCGAGGGGGAGAGCCCCCTGCCGCCGGAACCCTGCCAGGTTCGCGGTGACGCGGGAGCGGAGCTCGTCCATCGGGGGAAGCAGGGCCATGGCCGCCACGATCGCACACGCGTCCCCCGCCGTGGAGACCGGGCGCCGCGGTCCGGCGGCGCCCCACGAGCGGGCCGGCCGAGGGCGCCGTCCGGGGAGTCCGGGGAGCGGTCCGTCCGGGGACGCCGGTCGAGGAGCGGCAGCCGGAGCGGGCCGGCGGGAGAGGGGGCCGGGGGAGGGGCGGCTACGGGAGCCGGCCGGTTCCGTATGCTCCCATGACGTACGTCCGGCGCGCGGCCGCCGCCGGAGCCGCCGATCCGGAGGAGGGGCTTCCGTGGAGACCGAACGTCTGATCATGCGCCGGTGGCGGGAGGCCGACCGGCGCCCGTTCGCGGAGCTGAACGCCGACCCCGAGGTGATGGAGCACTTCCCCGCGCCGCTCACCCGCGAGCAGTCCGACGCCATGGTGGACCGGATCGAGTCGGCGTTCGACGAGCACGGCTACGGGCTCTGGGCGCTGGAGGTGCGTGCGACAGGGGAGTTCGTCGGTTTCACCGGGCTGGCGTGGCAGACGTTCGAGGCGCACTTCACCCCGGCGCTGGAGGTCGGCTGGCGCCTCGCCCGCTCCGCCTGGGGACGGGGCTACGCGAGCGAGGCGGCCAGGGCGGCGATCGGGTACGGCTTCGGCCCGGCGGGGCAGGACGAGATCGTCTCCATGACGGCGGTGGCCAACCTGCGCTCCCGGGCGGTGATGGAACGCCTCGGCATGACCAGGGATCCGGCCGACGACTTCGACCACCCGCGGGTCCCCGCCGACAGCCGGGTCCGGCCGCACGTGCTCTACCGTCTCAGCCGCGACGCCTGGCGATGAGCATCTCGACGCCGTCGAGCAGCCGTTCCAGGCCGAACTCGAAGAGGTGCTCGGGCGGGACGTAGGCGGCCTGGTAGGTCTCGCCCACGGCCCCGCCGACCTTGACGGCCGTCGGATAGACGGCCGGGTTGAAGATCCTCTCGAAGACCGGCCGGTGGGCCTGCCACCACTGCTCGTCGGTGACGCCGGTCTCCTGCTCGGCCCGTGAGGCCGCCACCGCACCGCGCACGGTGCTGTGCACGTGACCCAGGACCAGGCTGAGCACCGATTCCATCTCGACCTCGGTCAGGCCGGTGCCGGCGATCGTCCTGAGCTCGTAGTCGTACTTCGCCATGAGGTTGGGGCCCAGGGGCGGGCGCCCGGTGTCGACCTGGAGCATCCACGGATGGCGGCGGCACAGCTCCCAGTTCTCCCGGGCGACGAGCACGAGCCGGGCCCGCCAGCCCCCGGAGACGTCCCGGGGGCGGGCCGTCTCGCCGTACACGGTGTCGAGCATGACGTCGAGCAGCTCGGCCTTGCCGGGCACGTAGGTGTAGAGGGACATGGTGCCGACCCCGAGCCGCTCGGCGACCCGGCGCATCGACAGCGCGGCCAGCCCCTCGGTGTCGGCGATCTCGATCCCGGCCCGCACGATCCGGTCCACGCTCAGGTCGGGCTTGCCCTTGCGGCTGGCCCGCTCACTGGTCCGCCAGAGCAGCGCCAGGCTGCGCGCCGGATCCCCCTTGCTGCTGTGTTCCATCGGGGTGAGCCTATCGGTCACAGCGGCTTGGGGGCGGGCAGGGTGATCCTGTCGACCGCCTCGCGGCGGCGGCGCTCGGGGCGCCGGTCGTAGCGGGCCGTGGTGGCCGGTGAGGAGTGGCCGACGAGCGCCTGGGCGGTGGCCAGGTCCACGCCGGCGTCGAGCAGCTCGCCGATGAAGGTGCGTCGGAAGTCGTGCGGGGTGCGCGGCATGGCTCCCGCCTCGGCCAGCCGCCTGGCCAGGATGTCGGCGATCGCCTGCCCCGTCATGGGCGCGGGCCCGCCGTCCCTGACCCGGAGCCGCCCGGAGGCGCCGATGGGGGAGAACAGCGCCCCCGCCGGACGCCCCCGTACGGCCAGCCAGCGCTCCAGCCGGCCGACGGCCTCGGTGGTGAGATAGACCATCCGCTCCTTGTCGCGCTTGCCGCGCACCCGCAGCGAGCGCGATCCGGGGTCGTAGTCGCCCAGCGTCATCCCGGCGATCTCGGCGCGGCGGCAGCCGGTGGAGTAGAGCACCGCCAGCAGGGCGGCGTCGCGGGTCCCGGCGGGGGAGTCGTCGCGGTCGCACGCGGCCAGCGCGGCGCCCACGACCTCCGGCGGGACGTGCTGGCCGGTGGGCAGGCGGGTGTGCTCGACGGTCGGCAGGTCGGCGGCGCGCTGGTACTCCTCGGCGGTCATCTGGCCGAGCCGCCAGGCCTCGCGCAGCACCCTGCGCAGCGCGACCAGGTGCTTGTTGACGTAGGCGGGCGACCAGCCGCGCTCGGTCATCAGGGCGCGGATGCGCACGGTGTGCTCGTAGCGGAGGAGGTGCCAGGGCCGGCCCGCCCCGGAGGAGACCTCGTCACCGGAGACGAGGGCGGCCAGGCGGTCCAGGCAGCCGCGCATGGCGCGGCGGGACTCGGCGCTGGACAGGGAGTCGAGGTAGACCTGGTAGGGGTCCCGCGCGGGCTCGACGGGGGTCCGGGGCGACTCGGGTACGGCTGGCACGTTCACGCCGCCGACCCTATCCACTCTTGTTAATCTACATCGTAAAGGCGTCCGGCTGGATAAAAACGATCATGAACATGCGGGCCACGCGGGAACGGGGCAGGATCATCTCATGACGGACGGACGAGTGACGGCGGTGAGCCTCAGCGCCACGCACACCTTCGGCAAGACCCGCCGGCCGGGCATCCGGCTGCTGGCCGGGCTCGGCGTCGAAGGCGACGCGCACCTCGGGGTGACGGTGAGGCACCGGTCCCGGGTGGCCCAGGATCCGACCCAGCCCAACCTGCGCCAGGTGCACCTGATCCCCGCCGAGCTCCACGACGAGCTGGAGGGCGCGGGATTCTCCGTGGCGGCTGGGCAGCTGGGGGAGAACATCACCACCCGGGGCGTCGACCTGCTGGGCCTCCCGGTGGGGGCGCTGCTGCGGCTGGGCGGCGTGGCGACGGTCGAGATCACGGGACTGCGCAACCCCTGCCTGCAGATCGACGCCTTCCGGCCGGGCCTGCTCCGGCAGGTGGTGGGCCGGGACGAGGCCGGCCGGCTGATCCGCAGGGCCGGGGTGATGGGCGTGGTGGTCGCCGGCGGCGAGGTGCGGCCCGGCGACGCGATCGAGGTCGAGCTGCCGCCGCCGCCGCACCGGCCCCTGGACCGGGTCTAGCCTGGCCGCTCGATGTCCGCAGGGCCGCTCTGTGATTGGGTGGGCGCAATGGACACCTCATCGCGGGCTCCGGCCTACCTTCGCGCCTATGACGAGCAGCTACGGGCCAGGCCGGTGCCCGGCCGTACGGCCGAGAGGGTCGGGCCGGTGCTCCGGGTCGTCTCCGACGGGTACGGGCAGGGATTCCTGACCTACCGGGATCTGGGCGGGCTGGACGGCGCCGAGCTGGATGCGTTCATCGCGGGTCAGCGTGACTTCTTCACCGGGATCGGCCGGCCGGTGGAGTGGAAGTACCACGGCTACGACCGGCCGGTGGACCTGCCCGAGCGACTGACGGCGGCCGGGTTCGAGGCCGAGGAGCAGGAGACCGTCATGGTCGGGGAGGCGGCCGCGCTGGCCACGTCCCCCGTGCTCCCGGAGGGGGTCCGGCTGCGGGAGGTGACCGGGCGGGCCGATCTGGAGCGGATCCGGGAGATGGAGGAGCTGGTCTGGGAGGCCGACCGGAGCTGGCTGCCCGACCTCCTGGAGCGCGACATCGCCGGACCCGGCGACCGGTGCGCGGTGGTGGTGGCCGAAGCGGGCGAGCGGGTGGTGTGCGCGGCGTGGATGCGCTTCCACGAGGGCACGGACTTCGTCTCGCTGTGGGGTGGCTCGACGCTGAAGGAGTGGCGGGGGCGGGGAATCTACCGGGCGATGGTGGCCTATCGGACGGGGCTGGCGGTAGCGCGGGGGTTCCGGCTGGTGCAGGTGGACGCCTCCGATGACAGCCGCCCGATCCTGGCCAGGCTGGGTCTGGAGGCGATCGCGACGACGACGCCTTACGTGTGGGTGCCGCCGACCGTCTGACCGGGTGAGGCGACCGGACCGAGTGGGACAACCGGTCCGGATGGCCGGGTGGGATGACCGGTCCGGATGGCCGGGTGGGATGACCGGTCCGGATGGCCGGGTGGGATGACCGGTCCGGATGGGATGACGGGTTCGGGCCGGATGGGACGACGCGTTTGCCGAGCCGGTCGCGGATCCGGCTCGGCCGCTCGACGCGGTCGTCGAGGGCGCTCGGACGCTCCCGGGTGACGCGCGCGGCCTCGGTACGCGGGCCGCCGTCGATGTCCGCCGGCCGGGGACGGTGGACGTCGACCTTCACGTCAAGGTCGAGTCCCGGCCTCCCGATTATTGGGAACAGACTATTCCATTCTGATATTCTGGTGTCCGGCGGAATCCGGTGAGAGGACACACATGCCCGAGGTGCTCAGCAGGCGCGCGCTCAACCGAGCCACCCTGGACCGGCAGCTGCTGCTGACCCGGGCGGAGCTGTCGGCTTTCGACGCGATCCGGCACCTGTACGGCATGCAGGCCCAGGCGCCGAACCCGCCCTACATCGGGCTGTGGAGCCGCCTGGCCAGGTTCGGCCACGAGGACCTGGCCGGTCTGCTGCACGGGCGCAGGGTGGTGCGACTGGTCCTGATGCGTTCCACCATCCACCTGGTCACCGCGGACGACTGCCTGGCCCTGCGCCCGCTGCTCCAGCCGATGCTGGCGCGGGCCCTGCGGGGGAGCGCGCGCGGCAAGGGGCTGGCCGGGCTCGACCTGGACGAGCTGGCCGCCGCGGGCCGGGCCCTGGTGGACGAGACCCCGCTCACCTTCCGCGAGCTCGGGGAGCGGCTGCGGGAGCGGTGGCCGGAGCGCCCCGCGGCCGACCTGGTCAACGGCGTGCGCAACACGGTGGCGCTGGTGCAGGTCCCGCCCAGGGGCATCTGGGGGGTAGGCGGGTTGCCCGCCCACACCAGCGCCGAGGCCTGGCTGGGCCGACCCCTGGACGGGCGGGCCTCCCTGGAGGAGATGGTCCGCCGCTATCTGGCCGCCTACGGTCCCGCCACGGTGATGGACATCCAGCAGTGGTCGGGCCTGACCCGGCTCGGCGAGGTCGTCGGGGGCATGAGGCTGCCGCGCTTCGTGACCGAGGAGGGCGCGGAGCTGGTGGATCTGCCGGAGGCCTCCCGGCCCGGCCCGGACACCCCCGCCCCGGTCCGCTACCTGTCGGAGTTCGACAACATGCTGCTGTCGTTCGGCGAGCGGACCCGGACCCGGATCATGGCGGACGAGTATCGCGCGAGGGTCTTCACGGTCAACGGCATCATCAAGGCGACGGTGCTGGTGGACGGGTTCGTGCGGGGCCTGTGGAAGGTGGTCCGGAAGCGGGACGAGGCGGTGCTCGAAGTGGAGCTGTTCCAGCCGGTGTCGGCGCTGGAGCGGGCGGAGCTGGAGCGGGAGGGAATGCGCATGCTGGACTTCGCCGCCGCGCCCGCGAAGATCCGGGACATCCGTTTCAGCTGACCGCCCCGCGGAGAGCCCGGACGGGCGCTGCGACCCGGCGCGAGCCGGCGCGGAGCTGTCCGCGGGTGTCACCGATAGGAGTCGATGAGCCGGGCGAGGTGCCGCCCGGCGATCTCCAGTGGTGCCTCACTCTGTGAGACCTGCGCGGACATCTCCGCGCCCTCCAGTGTGTTGATCACCGTGTGGGCGAGATCGTGCGCGACGTCCTCGTCGAAGCCGGATCGGCGGAGTTTGTCGCGGACCAGGCCGCGCCAGTTCTCGAAGGCTTCCTCGGCGGCCCGCTGGATGTCGGGGAGGCGCCCCGCGCTCTCCAGTGCCGTGGTGGTGACGGGGCAGCCGTCGAGCCAGCCGGAGTCGCGCAGACCCGTGGACAGGTCGCGGGCGCAGACGATGATCGCCGCAGCCGGATCGTCGATGCGGCCGAGCACCGTGCGCAGGAGCTCGGTGAACTCCCGGTCCCCGTGGCGGACGGCTTCGACCGCCAGCTCCCGCTTCCCGCCGGGGAAGAAGTGGTAGACCGAGCCGAGCGTGGCCTCGGCCTCCCGGGAGATCTCCTTGAGGCCGGTCGCCTCGTATCCCTGCCGCTGCATCAGCCGGGAGGTCGCCCGGATGATCCGCTCCCGGGTGCCGAGCTCGTGCTTGGTCGCCATCTCCTCAGCTTAGTGAATAGAGCGCTCGTTCTATCGCATGCTAGTGTCCTCGTTCTAAGTAGAGCGTTCGTTTTAGTGCGTGGAGGAGAGATCGATGAACACGAAGTCCGTGACTGTGATCGGCCTGGGTCCCATGGGGCAGGCGATGGCCGACGCCTACCTGGACGGCGGCTACGAGGTGACCGTGTGGAACCGTACGGCCGCCCGGGCCGACCGGCTGGTGGCCCGCGGCGCCCGGCGCGCGCCGACCGTCGAGGCCGCGCTGACCGCCAACGACCTGGTGGTGCTGAGCCTGACCGACTATGACGCGATGTACGCCATCCTGGAGCAGGCCCCCTCCGCCGCCCTGGCCGGCCGTACCGTGGCCAACCTCACCTCCGACACCCCCGAGAAGGCGCGTCAGGCGGCGGCGTGGTTGGCCGAGCGCGGCGCCGTACAGATCACCGGTGGGGTCCAGGTGCCGCCCCCGGGGATCGGCAAGCCGGGGGCCACGACCTACTACAGCGGTCCCGAGGACGCGATCGAGGCCCACCGGCCCGCCCTGGAGGTGCTGACGGAGATCGACCACCTCGGCGAAGACCCGGGGCTGGCGGCGCTGTTCTACCAGATCGGGATGGACATGTTCTGGACGGGCATCCTGAGCTACGTGCACGCCCAGGCGGTGGCCGAAGCCAACGGCATCTCGGCGGAGCGGTTCCTCCCCAACGCCGTGAAGACCATGGACTTCCGCTACTTCCTGGAGTTCTACGCCCCGCGCATCGCCGCGGGCAACCACGAGGGGGACGTGGACCGGCTGGCCATGGGCGTGGCCAGCATGGAACACGTTCTGCACACTGTGGAGGCGTCCGGCGTGGACGGCTCCCTGCCGGCGGCCGTCCTGGACGTCTTCCGCCGCGGCGTCGCCGCAGGGCACGGCCAGGACAGCCTCACCAGCCTGATCAAGGTGCTGAAGCGGTGACCGGGACAGCCGGTCGGCGATCCCGTCCGGCTCCGCCGTGCACCGTCCTCAGGGGGCCTCGCGCGGGCGGCTGAGCGCTCCCGCGAGCGCGGCGGCGAGCGCGACCCGGGCGGCGTCGTCGGCGGTGGTCTCGTCGACGGGTTCGGCGGTGATCAGCAGCCGGAAGTAGATCGGCGCGGCGAGGGTCTTGAGGAGCTCGTCGGGGTCGGTGCCGGCGGGCAGCTCGCCGCGCTCGACGGCGCGGGCGATGACCGGCCGCGCCCTCTGGAGGCGGTCGTCGAAGAGACGGCGCCGGAGCTCGGCGATCTCCGGCACGCGGACGGCGTCGGAGAGCATCGTGGCGACGACGGCCTGGCCGGTCGCGCCGGTCATCGTCCTGACCAGCGAGCGCGCGAGCTCGCGCAGGTCCGTCTCGACGGCACGGGTGTCGGGGACGGGGATGTCGGCCGCCATGTGCTCGCTCAGCGCGTCGACGACCAGGCTCTCGCGGTCCTTCCAGCGCCGGTAGACCGTGGTCTTGTGGACCCCCGCCCGATGGGCGACGTTGTCGACGGTCAGCGCCGCGTAGCCGCCCCCGGTCAGCTCGGCGAGCGTCGCGGCGAGGACGGCTGCGCGGACCTTCGGGCCACGGCCGACGGGGTGCGCGTGATCCGAGGGGGAGGGACCGGACTCCAACGCAACTCCTAGTTGCCTTGTCGGGATACGTGTGCCGTCGTCATCCTATCGCAACTCGGAGTTGCGGATTTTTCCGGCCCGTCGGACCTGGCCCTCGCCAGTTCAGGGCCATTTTGTGTAATTGGCCGTTCTATCGTCGGGGGCGAGCGCGGGAGGATTCGCCCATGGTCTCTGTCAACGCTGTCATCGGGCTCGGGGCGATAGCCCTCGGGATGGTCCTCACTCCGGGACCCAACATGATCTATCTGATCTCCAGGTCGGTGACGCAGGGGCGTCGCGCCGGCCTGATCTCGCTGGCGGGCGTCGGTGCGGGGTTCCTGGTGTATCTGACCGCGACGGCGGCGGGCATCGCGGCCCTCTTCGCCGTGGTGCCCGCCGTCTACACCGCGATCAAGATCGCCGGGGCGGTGTACCTGCTCTGGCTCGCCTGGAAGACGGTGCGGCCGGGTGGGCAGTCGGCCTTCGCGCCGAGTGAGCTGCCGGTGGACCCGCCGCGGCGGCTTTTCTCCATGGGGCTGCTCACCAGCCTCCTCAACCCCAAGATCGCCATTCTGTACGTGTCGCTGCTTCCCCAGTTCATCGACCCGGCGCGTGGCGATGTCGCCGCGCAGGGCCTCGTCCTCGGGCTGACCCAGATCGTCATCGCCCTGTCGGTCAACGGCATGATCGTGCTGTCGGCGGGGGCGATCGCCGGGTTCCTGGGCCGGCGGCCGCTCTGGACGCGTGTGCAGCGCTATCTGATGGGTGCCGCGCTGGCGGTGTTCGCGCTACGCATCGCCACCGACCGCTCGCGCGCGATGATCACGACCTGAGCTCGGCCGCCGAAGTGTGGTGATCGGGGGCTGAGCGGCGGCGGCCGTCGGTAAGGTCACGTCCAGTGGCGTGGGATACGAGTATCCGAGGTCGGGGGTGGGGTCGGGGTCGTTCGCCGTCAACCGGCGCGGCGCCGTACCGGGGTGGAAGGTCAAAAGCACAGCGAGGGGTGAGTGGAGTGGCCCAGGGCCGCCCCATCCGCGCGGCGCCGCACGGAATGCTGCCCCGCTGTGCGGGCCGGTGTCTCGTGGTCCGGGGGAGGTGCTCAGGAGGGGCCTGCCGATGGGCGGGTGAGAAGGCCTGGTGAGCGAGTGGGAAGGCCTGGCGAGGGGCGGTGGTGGACCGGGCGAGGCAGGGCGGGCACCGATGAGCCCCGCAAGCGGCAGTCATCAGGGGTTTTCCTTGATCTGTTGGGATTGGCGGTGCGATAGGACGTCCAATCCCAACAGATCAAGGAAAAACCCCGCACCGCCCCCTCCCTCGGCCCGCGCAGCGGGGAGCACTCCGTACGGCGCCGCATGGATGGACACCCCTGGGGTGGAGTGGAGGGAACGGGGGCCGCTATCGCCGCCCGCCATCGGCGGAACCCGTACAGCACATCCGTGGACGCAACCCGTCGGCACACCGGGATCGGGGGCTGAGCGGCGCCGCCGATCGTCGACGCGAGGTGATCACGGGGTGCGGACGGCGGCGTCACCGCCGTGCATTCCAGGCACTACCCCGCGTTCTGGGCGCCGCCGTGCAACCGGCTGGCCTGCATTCCGAGCACTGCCGTGGACCTCGAGGACCGCCGATCGGGTGCCGCCCCCCTTGCCGGGGTGGATTTCATCGGGAATCTACACTTCTGGAGTGGTCGCTTCCCTCCTCGCCTTCACGGTCGTCGCACTGATTCTCACCGTCTCTCCCGGCCCCGACACCGTGATCGTGCTGCGCACCACGGTCTCCTCGGGCCGCAGGGCCGGGTTCTTGGCGGGGCTGGGGGTCAACCTCGGCTGCTATGTCTGGGGAGTCGCCACCGCGCTCGGCCTGACCGCTCTGCTGGCCGCCTCCGATGTCGCCTACACCGCCGTGCGGATCGCCGGTGTCGCCTATCTCGTCTGGCTCGGCGTCCGTGCGCTCTGGAACGCCCGCCGCGCCGTCCCGGCCGAAGCCACCGAAGCCACCGAAGCCACCGGAGTCGCCGAGGCCGCGGGCGGCACGGGCGGTCCTCCTGTCAGGGCGCTGGCGATCATGCGCACCGGATTCATCACCAATCTGCTCAATCCCAAGGTGGGGGTCATCTACATGACCCTGCTGCCGCAGTTCGTCCCCGCGGACGTCCCTGTGCTGCCCGCGACCCTGCTCCTGGTCACCATCCACAACCTGCTGGGCGCGGCGTGGTTCGCGCTTGTGGTCCTCGCCGCGAGCCTCATGCGGCGCAGCCTGAGCCGGCCGGTCGTCCGCCGTCGCATGGAACAGCTGACCGGGCTCGTCTTCATCGGTTTCGGCGTCCGCCTGGCCGCCGAGTCCGGCTGAGCCCGTCCGGCCGCGGGCCGGGCGGTCCGCGGCCCGGCGACACGCCGGATGCGGACCGTGTACGGCGTGGACCCACCGCCTAACCTGCGGAGCATGGGGGAGTGGCGTGACCGGGGGCGGCGGGCCGGACGCCGGGGCTGGGCCGGCTTGGCGGCCCTCAGCCTGGGGGCACTGCTGTCCTCCTGCGCCGGCGGCGGCGCGCCCGCCGATCCCCACCGCGTACGGCCGGCCGGGGCGGACCCGGTCGCGACGCTCCCGCGGACGCCACCGCCTCAGCCGCCGCCGCTGCTCACCCGTTCGAAGGTCGCCGCTGCCGTCGCCAAGCTCGACGGGATCGTCCGGGACACGATGGCGAGAACCGGCGTGCCGGGGATGGCGGTCGGCGTCGTCTACCGGGACGAGGAGCCGTACTTGAAGGGGTTCGGCGTCCGGCGGGCCGGCGGGCCCGGAGCGGTCGGCCCGGACACGGTCTTCCAGCTCGCGTCGGTCTCCAAGCCGCTGGCCTCCACCGTGGTCGCCGGGGTTGTCGGGCAGAAGGTGGTGTCGTGGGACGATCCGGTGGTCAGGCACGACCCGGGATTCGCCCTCAAGGACCCCTGGGTGAGCGCTCACGTGACCCTCGCCGACCTGTTCGCCCACCGCAGCGGCCTGCCCGACCACGCCGGCGACCTCCTTGAGGACCTCGGCTACGGCCGCGCCTACATCCTGTCGCGTCTGCGCCAGGAGCCTCTCGCGCCCTTCCGCGCCGTCTACGCCTACACCAACTTCGGGTTCACCGAGGCGGCGGTCGCGGTGGCGAAGGCGAAGGGCACGACCTGGGAGGAGCTGTCGGCCGAGGTGCTGTACAGGCCGCTGGGCATGGGCTCCACCAGTTCCCGCTTCGCCGACTACGACCGGGCGGCGGACAAGGCCGTGACCCACGTCAGGGCGGACGGCCGGTGGCAGGCGAAGTACACACGCGACCCCGACGCGCAGTCACCGGCGGGCGGGGCGAGCTCGACCGTGCGCGACATGGCCCGGTGGATGAGCCTGCAGCTCGCGAACGGAGAGGCCGGGGGCAGGCGGCTGATCGACGCCGCAGCTCTGGAGCGGACGCACCTGCCGCAGATCGTCTCGGCTCCGCCGAGGGCCCAGGCCGGCCGGGCCGGCTTCTACGGCCTCGGCTGGAACGTGGGCTACGACGACCACGGCCGGCTCCGGCTGAGCCACTCGGGCGGCTTCGCCCTGGGCGCGGCCACCACCGTGACGCTGCTGCCGTCCGAGCGGCTCGGCATCGTGGTGCTCACCAACGGCGAGCCGGTGGGCGCCGCCGAGGCGGTGTCCGCCACCTTTCTCGCCGTCGCCCAGGACGGCGGGGCCACGGTCGACTGGCTCGGCCTGTTCGGCGAGGTCTTCGCGGAGGCGGCCCGGAGCGACCGCTCGGAGACCGACTACTCCAGGCCGCCGGCGGGCGCGGCTCCGGCGAGGCCGGACCGGGCCTACACCGGGACCTACGCCAACGACTTCTACGGTCCCCTCACGGTCGGCCCCGGCGGCGGTGGTGGTCTGGTGATGCGGCTCGGTCCGGCGGGCATGCGGTTCCCGCTGCGCCACCATGACGGTGACGTGTTCGCCTACCGGACGGCGGGGGAGAACGCCGCCGGCCTGTCCGGTGTGACGTTCACCGTCGGGCCCGCCGGCACGGCGGCCCGGGTCACGGTCGAGAACCTCGACCGGACCGGCCTCGGCACGTTCACGCGCGCCTCCTGACGGCTCCCGGCCGCCCGGCGGCGTCGTGATGCCGCCACGTCCGCGCCTGCCTATCCTCTGCTGTCATGACCTTCAACGGGACCTCGCGGCCACGCCCGCGCTGGTATCACGCCGAGACGGAGCTGGACGACTTCGCGATCGTCAGCTACCGGGTCCCCTCCGATGCCGTCGTCCGGCTCCTGCCCGCGGGCTTCGCCCCGGTCGAGTTCACCTTCGCCGACGGCGGCACCGCGGCCCTGGTCTCCGCGGTCGCCTTCCGCGACAGGGACTTCCACTTCCGCTTCTGCCCGCCGTTGGCGATCAACTGCGGCCAGATCAACTACCGCGCCTACGTCACCGCGGGAGGACGGGCCGGGGTCTGGTTCTTCGGCACCAGCCTGGACCACCCCCTGGTCGCCGTGCCGGAGCGGTTGTGGGGCATGCCCTGGCACCGCACCCCCATCGAGATCGCCGCGGACTGGGACGCGACGCCGGCGACCTGGCGGCTGAGCGCCGGCGACGCCCGCTGCGAGGCGGCCGAACTCGCCGCGCCCCCCTCGTGGATCGACGGCTTCACCGGTGAGAGCCACTGGATGAGCATGCTCACCCATCCCACCGTCGGCTGGTACCGCCACCGCGACGGCCACACCGGCACCTACAGCGTCTGGCATCCACCGATGCGTCCCAGGCACTTCGCGGCGGTGTCCGCGCGGTTCGGCGTCTTCGAACGGCTCGGCCTGACCACGCCGGAGTCGGTGCCCCATTCGATACTGGCCCAGCGGCGGCTGCACTTCGACATCCACACCCCGCCCCGCCGGTTCGGAGCCCGGCCTCGGGCATGAGCGCGGCAGGGCCGCGGGAGGCGGCCCACTCCGGGCGGTGGCCCGGCCGGGGATGATCAAGGCAGCCGGTGACCTCCACGGCCTCGCCCGGCACGCGGGCGAGGGACCTCGCCAGGCCTGGATTTTGCGGGATGTGGGGATTATCCGTCATCGGAGGTGATCAGGGGCACGATGAGGACGCGGCCGTGACGCGCATCAATGATCCGGAGCCGATCGCGGAGCCGGCGTCAGGCAAGGAGCCGACGTCATGAACGACTACATCGACCTGGACGCCCTGGTGAAGGTCATGGCGACCGGCCTCGTCGGCGGCGCCGGACTGGTCGCGCTGTACGCGCTCGGCCTCGCGAGCCTGTCGGCCGCGGCCGGCGGCGCCCGGACCGGCCGGCGGCGGCTGCTCGGATGGCTCCTCGCGGGGACGTGTTTCCTGATCGTCGTCATGGGGGTCGGCCTGGGGCTGTACGCGCTGATCGTGTGACGAGCCCGGGGCCGCGCTGCCCGTCCCGGACCGCCGCGGTCCCGGCCGGCGGCGGCCGAGGTGGGAGGACCACCGGTCAGAGCGGCAGGTCAGGGCGGCCGGCGCGGCTGCCGTCGAGCAGGCCGCGAGGGACCGGGACCGGCGAGATCGATCCGGCTCAGTCGCGGGTGAGCTCCTCGGCCACCAGGCCGGCGCCGATCCCCAGCAGCCAGACGTCCTTGGCGACGGAGAGGCCCTCCTGGGTGGGACGCAGGCTGCCTTCCTGCCGCAGGCCCGGCACCCTCAGGTAGAGGCCGACCAGCCCGCCGGCGAAGGCGGTGAGCGCGGCGCCCGCCAGCAGCGACGGCACCAGCGGGATCAGCAGCGCCGTGCCGACGGCGATCTGCCCTCTGGCGAGCCACCGCGTGAACTCCTCGGGGTCCATGTCCTTCAGGAAGGGATAGGCCGTCGACGCCATCCCGTGGATGTGGGCGGCCCCCTCCCTGGTGGAGTCCGCCAGGGTCAGCCCCGAATTCAGGATGAAGGCGCCCGTGGCGAGCCGGACCGGAAACTGATGGGGGCGGGCCAGGAGCCGCATGAGTCCTCCCAATGGTCGGCAGAGCCGTAAAAGCATGCTCCTTCCCCGGTTTTCGCAGGTCACCCGCTTATTGATCGTTTCTTGAACATGAGCCGGCCGGATGCCCCGCGGCGCAGGGAGACCCGGGAGCGGCTCCGCGTCACCGTACGCGGCCGCTGTACGGGGGTCTTCCGCAGGGCGGCGCGCAGGCGCGGGGGAGGGCGGCCGGTCCGCTCAGGGCAGGATCTCCAGCCGGACGCCGGCGATGTCGTCGTACAGGTGCGGTGCCGAGGTGACGATCCGCCAGCCTCCGCGCGCTTCGGCCAGGACGACGGCATGGGCGGCGGCCAGGACCGCCACGATCTCGGACTCGGTCGCGACGCCCGGCGCGTGCCGCTCCAGGTTCGCCGTCATCTTCCGGCCGATCTGGGCCGCGCTCAGGACGTCGGCGGCCGGCAGCCCTCCGATCGTCACCACCGGCACCGCGAGCAGGGCCTCGGCCTGCTGGGGGCGGAGGCCGGCCAGACACTGCGCGGCCACCGCCGGCAGGAGAAGGGTGGTGTTGCGCAGGACCGACTGCCGGACGATCTCGCGGCCGTAGTCGCTCTTGGCGTCGAGCACGTGGTGGACCGCGTCGAGATCGAGGACGTGGCCGGTGAGCCCTTCGGGCTCGGCTGTCACGCGACCTCCCGCGCGGAGTCGAAGAGCCGGTTGGCGCGCTCCCGGTCGGCGTCGGTGATGCCGTCCTGCCAGCCCGGACCCCACAGCCGCTCCAGGGCGGCCATGCCGTCCCTGATGCGGCGCTGCTCGCGCAGCGCGTCGGCGATGTAACCCGAGGCGTTGCCGGACTCCTGGGCCTCGTCCGCGAGATCATCCGGGAGGGAGATCGTGATCCGCTTAGTCATACCGGCGAGGGTAGTTGAGTCATACTCTCGCCGTCCACGGGGCGGCGACGTGCGGGGCGGCCGTGTGACTTGGCGCTTCAGTCGGCGGATCAGCGCTTGAGCCGGCGGATGTGCAGGTGAGTCGGCGGAGTCGGTGCAACTTCCGAGTCGCCGAGTGTGAGCTCGCCTTCTGGGTTTTCCCTGGTGAGCGCGTTGTCGGATCATTGAGATGTTGGGGTCGGTGCTGCGGTTGCGCAGGTTTGGGGAGGATGCGGGCGTCTCATTTCAGCGCAGCGTGAGCAGACCCTTACTGAACAAGGTGGCGATCTCCGCCAATCGAAACGCTCAATCCCGGCAACCAGGCTGTACGCCTGTGGCGCCCGTGACTGATGGGCCACAATGGCCTGATGTCTGCTATGCCCGAGAAGCATGTTGAGGCCGCATCTTCGTCGCGATTCAACGACTACGACAGGATCGCCGAGGGGTACACGGCCGAAAACGAGACCAGCCTCCTGAACGCGTACTACGAACGGCCCGCGATGCTGGAGCTCGCCGGGGACGTGACCGGCAGGCGCATCCTCGACGTCGGCTGCGGTTCGGGTCCCCTGTTCTCCGCGCTGCGCGATCGAGGCGCCACCGTGACCGGCGTCGACGCGAGCGCCGGGATGCTGGAGATGGCCCGACGGCGGCTGGGCGCCGACGCGGATCTACGGGTCGCCGACCTGGCCGGCCCACTGCCCTTCCCCGACGACGCGTTCGACGACGTCACCGCGTCCCTGGTGCTGCACTACCTGGAAGACTGGGGACCGACACTGGCCGAGCTGCGACGCGTGCTGAGGCCTGGCGGCCGACTCCTCGTCTCGGTCGATCATCCTTTCGTCATCCCTCTCATGCAGCACATGGCCGGGGAAAAGCCCAAGTACTTCGAGACCCGTAACCGGACCGAAGAATGGACCATGGGCGGGCAGGCCGCCCAGATGAGCTTCTGGGGCCGGCCGCTGCACGCGATGACCGAGGCCTTCGCCGCGGCCGGCTTTCGCATCAGCGTCATCAGCGAACCGCCGTTTGTGCCGGAAGCCCGCGAACTGTTCCCCGAGGAGTTTCGCGAGATCACCGGCACGAGGTTCCTGTGCTTCCTGTTCTTCGTTCTGGAAGCCGGCTGACGGCGCCCCGTAACGATCAATTCTCATGACTTGGCGCTTCAGCGGGCGATTCCCGCCAACTGAAGCGCTAAGTCACAGCCGGCCGTGGCGATCATTCCGGCGGGGCGGCGGGGGCCCTTCCGGCGTTCCCAGGGGTCTGGCGGCTGCGGTGGTCCGCCGATGTAGGTCAACTTATGTTATCGCTACCATCGATTTGTCGGGAGAGAATTGATCATTTCCCTTGTTCCCGCAGATCGAGTGGGTGCGATGGAGGTCGGTCCCGTCGTGGTGTGAATCTGGCCTGTTAGCGCAAACAGTCGGATATCCTGGGAACAACTTCGATGAGGCGGACAGGTTGACCCAGCAGGTATCCGGCGAGGCGCTCCCAGAACGCCCGAGGGCCACCGTTATGGAAGACGTCGCGGAGCGGGCGGGCGTCTCGGCGATGACCGTCTCCCGCGTGCTCAACACTCCCGAGAAGGTGCGCCCGGACACCCGGGCCCGCGTTCTCGACGCGGTGCGCGAGCTGAGCTACCGGCCCAACTCCGCCGCCCGCTCGCTGGTGACCGGCCGTTCCGGGGTGCTCGGCGTGGTCAGCTTCGACACCACCCTGTACGGCCCCGCCTCGACGCTCCACGGCATCGAACAGGCCGCCCGGTCGGAGGACTACCTGGTCACGATAGTGAGCGTGAGCGCGCTGAGCCGGCGGTCCATCGGCGAGGCCGTGGACCGGCTCCGCTTCCAGTCCGTCGACGGCGTCGTCATCGTGGCCCCCCACGAGTCGGCCGCCGACGGTCTGCGCCACCTGCCTCCCGACCTTCCCGCGGTGGTGGTCGGCGCGAGAGACGACCTCCCCGTCCCCGTCGCCGCGGTGGATCAGGTCACCGGCGCCGTGCGAGCCACCAAACACCTGCTCAGCCTGGGGCACAGGACCGTGTGGCACGTGTCGGGGCCGCAGGACTGGATCGACGCCAGCGGGCGCATCGCGGGCTGGCGCTCGGTGCTGGAGGCGGAGGGGCGTGAGATCCCCGAGCCGCTGCTCGGCGACTGGAGCGCCCGTTCGGGCTTCGAGCACGGCAAGCGCCTGGCCCGTGACCCCGAGGTCACCGCGGTCTTCGTGGCCAACGACCACATGGCCACCGGGGTGTTGCGGGCGCTCCGCGAGGCGGGACGCCAGGTGCCCCAGGACGTCAGCGTCGTCGGCTTCGACGACGTCCCCGAGGCCGCCTACCTCTGGCCGCCGCTGAGCACGGTCAGGCAGAACTTCACGGAGGTCGGCCGCCTGTCCTTCCAGCTGCTTCTCGACCGGATCGACGGCAGGGCCGGCGCGCCGCACCGGATGATCGAGCCCGAGCTCGTCGTGCGGGAGAGCACGGCCGCCCGCCTGCCCGGCTGACCATGCCGGCCCGCAGGTCGCCCGCCTGCCCGGCTGGCCCGCAGGCTGCCCGTCAGATGCGGCCGGCCGCCGCTGATGCCGGACGGTTCCGCCGGCCGTGCCCCCGCTCCTCCCCGCGAGCCTCCACGGGCGGTGCGAGGGCGCCGCGCGCCGCTTCAGGGCATGGGACTCCCTTGAGATCCGCGGGCCTTTCACCAGGGGAGGCCGGTGTTACGGTGCGATCGTGAGCAGCACCGCACCGCCCGGGCCCGGGGCTCGGGGCCGCACGCGCCGCGCCATCCTGAGCGCGGCCGCCTCAGTGCTCGCCCGTGACCGCACCGCGACGTTCGCGGACATCGCCGAGGCCGCGGGTGTCGGCCGTACGACCCTGGACGGCTGTTTTCCCGACCGCGAAGAGCTCGTCAGAGCGGTCGTCGAAGACTCCCTGGAGGAGGTCGGCCGGTCGCTGAACGGGGCGGCGCCCGACCAGGGCCCACCGCTGGAGGCGCTGCGCAGGCTCGTCGCGGCAATGGTGGACGTCGGCGACCGGCTGCGGTTCCTGTACGGCGATCCGCACCTCTCGCGGGGATTCCACGCGGCCGGCCGGCCGGTGATCGACCTCGTCGAGCGGGGGCAGGCCGAGGGGGTGTTCGACCCGGAGGTGGGCGCCGCCTGGATCGAGCACGTGCTGTGGGCGCTGGTGTACACCGGGTGCGAGGAGGTCGCCAGGGGGAGGCGTCCGCGCCACGACGTCACCTCTGCCGTGATCCGCACGCTGGAGAACGGCATCCATCTCCAGGGAGCGCCCGCTCTCTAGGAGAGACGGCCCCGGAGAGACGGCCGGATCCGGCCGTCGCCGGGGTAGGGCGGGGGACGTGGCCGTGGCCGCCGTCCGGCCCGGGCGCGACCTCCTGAGGCGGGGCGCCCACCGGGCCGGGCACACCCCGCAACGCGCGGCGTCACGCCAGGACGGGGGTGGCGGAAAGGGGCCGGGGCGCGCCGGGGTCACGTCAGGACGGGGGTGGCGGAAAGGGGCCGGGGCGCGCCGGGGTCACGTCAGGACGGGGGTGGCGGAAAGGGGTCGAGGCGCGCCGGGGTCACGTCAGGACGGAAAGGGGGCGGGGAGGGGCTTGGGCATTGATGACCAGAATGCTAATTTAGTCATTAGTCATCAGTCACGCGACGATGGAGGAGATATTCCATGGCCGAACCCCGGCACGCGGGCCAGGACGCACGCGCCGACCGGATCCTCGACGCGGCCAAGGACCTGCTGCTGCGCTGGGGATACCGGCGGGTGACGATTGACGAGATCGCCAAACACGCCGGCGTCGGCAAGGGCACGGTGTACCTGCACTGGCGCACGCGCGAGCAGCTGTTCCTCGCGGTCGGTGCGCGGGAGGCGGTCGCGATGATCGAGGCGGTGGTGGCCGCGATGCGGGCCGATCCCGCCCAGATCGCGCTGCACAGGTACATGCGCCGGTTCTTCGTGGAGGCGATGCGGAGGCCCGTGCTGCGGGCCATCTTCACCAGGGACGACGAGACGCTGGGCAAGTTCCTGTCCAGCCCGTCCAGGAAGCCGCTGGAGAGCGCCAAGCTCGTCGCCTCCCGCGAATACCTGGGCGTGCTCATCGAGCACCACCTACTGCGCGAGGGCCTGCGCCCCGAGGAGCTGGACTACTCGCTGCCGACCATCGTGTTCGGCTTCTTCGCCATCGAGCCGCTGCTGCCCCCGGGCATCGAGCTCGGGCTGGAGGACAAGGCCGATCATCTGGCCGACACCCTGCGCCGGACGTTCGAGCCCGCGGCGCCGCTCTCCATGGCGGATCTCGCCGCGGCCGCGGCGAAGGTGATCGAGATCTTCGAGCGGCTCGCCCTCGACTACCGGGACGCGGCCCGCGGGATCACCGGTGAATGACCTCGCGAGCCGTCGTGTCGCCGGACCCCGGCCACACGACGGCTCACGTCTCGACACAGGAACGGGAGGTGACCCCGGTATGGGTCACGATGTCAGCGGCCTGCATCACGTGGGCCACGTCGTCGCGGACATGGGACAGGCGCTTGAGCTGTACCGCCGGCTGGGCTTCACGCTGCCGCCGCCGTCGTGTCCCGCGCTGCCGGCGGTCGCCGGCGCGTCCCCCGAGCCGTTCGGCGCGGCCAACACCCACGTGTATTTCCCGCGTAACTTCATCGAGCTGGTGACCGTCGTCGGCGACGGCGCGACCGGACGCGTTCCGGCCGACGCCCGTCTGATCCCGCTCCGCGTTCCCGACGACAGGCTGCCGGGGCTCGTGGCGGCGGTCCGCGGCACCGCCGCGAATCTGGCCGCCTGCCTGCGGCGCTTCGAGGGCGTGCACATCCTGATGTTCGACTCGCCCGACATCGCCGCCGCCGCCGTACGGCTGAGCGCGAACGGTGTCGGGCACGGCGGCGTGCACACCGTGCAGCGCCCGGTGGAGACCGCGGGCGGCACGCGGATGGAGCCCGTCCGCTATCTGGAGATCGACGGCCCCGAGCCGGGCGTGGCGCGGGGCCGCGTGCCGGAGGGCAGGGTCGGGCTCGCCGGCGACCCTGCCCCCGAGGTGGCCGACGCGCAGCGGCAGATGGGCCACCCCAACGGCGCGGTCGGCCTTCTTGAGTGCGTCATGTGCGTCGAGGACACGGAACTGCCCGAGGTCGAGCGACGCTACGAGAGGTATCTGGGCCTGCCCGCGCGGCGGGACGGGCTCGTGCGGGTGTTCGACCTCGAAGGCGCGAAGGTCGTCCTGGTCGCAGGGTCGGCCCTCGCCGGCCTGCTGCCGGGCGAGCGCGCTCCGGCCCTGCCCGCGTTCGTCGCGTACACGGTGGCGGTGCGCGACCTCGCCGCGACCGGGCGCCTCCTGCGCGAAAGCGGGGTCCCGCTCGAAAGGACGGCCGCGGGGGAGATCTTCGTGCCGGCCGGGGCGGCGCTCGGCGTCGCGATCGTGTTCCGCCAGGAGAGCCGGGCCCCTTCCCGCCATGGCGCCCCGCTTTGATCGGTCTGTTGCGGCATCCGGCCCCGGCCCGCTCCGCCGCGCGGACCGGAGACGGCCGTCGCCCGGCACTTCCGGTGGTCGCGCACCGTCGCGCACCCTCATGCGCCGCCGGTAGCACTCCCTACCTACTTGCAGAGGACCATCTGCCGAGCACTCTATGCAGAGGGTCCTCTGCATCTGTACCCTGGCGGGCATGATCGACGCCCCCGAGCCCCCGGCCGGATCCGACAGGCCCGTCCGTGTCATCGACGCCCGCAGCCTGCGCGGGCTGGCGCACCCGCTGCGCATGCGGCTGCTGGACCTGCTGAAGCTCGACGGTCCGGCGACCTCCGCGGGGCTTTCCGAGCGCCTGGGGGAGAAGACCGGCACCGTCAGCTGGCACCTGCGCCTCCTCGCCGAGCACGGCTTCATCGAGGAGGAGACCGGCCGCGGCACCAGGCGTGAGCGCTGGTGGCGGGTGGTCGCGAGCAGGACGGTCCTCAACACCGCCGACTTCCGCGAGGATCCCGGCAGCCGAGGCGCGCTCTCGCTCTACCTGGACGAGCTGGTGCGGCGGAACTTCAGGCGGGTCGCCGACTCCGTCGGCGAGGAATGGGACGACCGCTGGCGCGGCGCGCGGTCCGTCTCCGAATGGACCGAGATGCGGATGACGCCCGCCCAGCTCCATGCGCTGAACGAGGAGCTGACGGCCGTCGTCGAGCGCCACGCCCCGGATCCGGACGCCGAGCCCGACCCGGAGGCGCTCCCCGTCGTCGTGCAGATCCAGTCGTTTCCCCGGAAGGGGCGTGGCGGCGAGTGAGCGGGACCGCGCGCGGTGGCCTGCTGCGCCGTCACCGCGACTTCCGGCTGCTGTGGTGCGGTGAGGTCGCGGGCAAGTTCGGCGCCGCCGTCACCGGTGTGGCGATGCCGCTGATCGCCGTCTCCACCCTGCACGCCGGCACCTTCGAGGTCAGCCTCATTTCCGCCGCCACCTGGCTGCCCTGGCTCCTCATCGCCCTGCCGGCCGGTGTCTGGGTGGACCGGCTGCGCCGCAGGCCGATCATGCTGGGCGCCGCGGCCGTCTCCCTCCTGCTGTTCGCCGGCGTCCCGGTCGCCGCCTGGTGCGGTCTCCTGAGCATCGGCCTGCTGCTGGCCGTCGCCCTGCTGGCGGGCACGGCGGCGGTGTTCTTCCAGACCGCCTACAGCGCCTATCTCCCCTCCATCCTGGAGCCCGCCGATCAGCCCGAAGGCAACGCCAAGCTGCACGGAAGCGCCTCCGCCGCGCAGATCGCCGGGATCGGCTCCGGCGGTCTGATCGCGCAGCTGGCCGGGGCGGTGAACGGGATGTTCGCCAACGCCGCGACGTTCCTGGTGTCCCTGCTGTGCCTGGCGGGCATCCGGCATCGCGAGCCGCGTCCCGCCCAGGCCGAACGCCCGCCCGGGGCGCTGGTCAAGGAGGTCGGCGAAGGTCTGCGGCTGGTCGCCGGCGACCCGTGGTTCCGCACGTTGACGCTCTTCGGGGCCACCTCCAACATCGCCCTGGTCGGTTACCAGTCGATCCTGGTGGTCTTCCTGGTCCGCGATGTCGGCCTGGCCCCCGGGGCCGTCGGCGGGCTGATCGCGGCGGCGAGCACCGGAGGGGTCGCCGGGGCCTTCGCCGCCCGCCGGGTCGCCGCGAGGATCGGCACCGCCCGCGCGACGCTGCTGTTCGAGCTGGGGCTCGCCCTCTTCGCCGTGCTCATCCCGCTCACCTTCGGCGGCGCGGGGCTGCTGCTGTACGTCGCGGGCGGTTTCTGCGTCTCCGCCGGCGTGGTGGCCGGCAACGTCATCAAGGCGAGCTTCCAGCAGAGCTACTGCCCGCCCGGGCTGCTCGGCCGGCTCACCGCGAGCACCGCGTTCCTCAACTACGGCACCATCCCGCTCGGCGCGCTGCTCGGCGGCGCGCTCGGCGCCGCACTGGGGGTCCGCCCGGCGATGTGGATCATGACGGCGGGCGTCCCGCTGGCCGCGCTGTTCCTGTGGTTCTCCCCGATCCGGCGATGCCGTGACCTGCCGTCGTCGCCGTCCCCGGGCATGCCGCGAGCCGGCGACGACGGAGCGGTCGCCGGGTCGGTGACGTCTGCCCTTCTCCCGTGAACTTCAGGGTTGACTTATATAAGTAGCCACTGAAAAACTGTCGCTCATATGTTCGGCAGCCCGCGAACGGGGCGGGAGGAGCAGGAGGAAACGTGATCAAAATCGCAGTGGCCAGTGTCTTCGTCGAAGATCAGAGCAAGGCGCTCGCCTTCTACACCGAGGTCCTGGGTTTCGAGAAGAGGCAGGACATCCCGCTCGGGGACGCCCGGTGGCTGACGGTGGCCTCGCCCGCCGGGCCGGACGGCGTGGAGCTGCTCCTCGAACCCAACGGCAACCCGATCGCCAAGACCTACCAGCAGGGGCTCTTCGAGGCCGGGATACCCGCCACGACGTTCGCCGTCGACGACATCCATGCCGAGTACGCCCGGATGGCAGGCCTGGGCGTGGTGTTCACCGCCGAGCCGGTGGAGGCCGGGCAGGTGACCAGCGTCGTGTTCGACGACACCTGCGGCAACCTCATCGGCCTGCACCAGGTGGGCTGATCGCCCCGGGGCCCGCTGGGGGGCGTTTATCGCGGCCGGACCGGGTAGCCGACCCGATGCCCGACCCCCTCACTAGCGAAAAGAGCCTCACGATGACGAGCGAGAATCTGTGGACCTACCGCTCCGGTGTCTCCGAGACGGACCAGGGGCTGAGCGTGATCGGTTTTGACGTGGAGGCCACCGACGGGAAGATCGGCTCGGTGGACGAGGAGAGCAACGTGGTCGGCGACAGCTACATCGTCGTCGACACCGGTTTCTGGATCTTCGGTAAGAAGGTCGTGCTGCCGGCCGGTACCGTCACCCGGATTGATCCCCAGGCGCGCAAGGTGCACGTCGCGCGTACCAAGGAGGAGATCAAGGAGGCTCCGGAGTTCGACGAGTCGACCTACCGCGAGCCCGGCTACCGTGAGGAGATCGGCGGCTACTACGGCCGCTATCCCCTGAGCTGAGCGAGTCGGCGGAGGGGCCGTCCCGGTGAGGGGCGGCCCCTTCCCTGTACCGGCGGCCGCTCCTTCGCCGCCGGTTCCCCTGTCGCCGGTCACGTCACGCGCCGGTCAGCTGCGGCGGCAGGGGGCGGCGGTGCAGCACGTCCAGCCGGGAGACGGCGCGGGTGAGCACCACGTACAGCCGGTTGAGGCCCCGCTCCTCGGCTCCGACGATCTCCGCCGGCTCGGCCACCACCACGTGGTCGTACTCCAGGCCCTTGGCCATCGTCGCGGGCACCACGGTCACCCGCGCGCCGCCGCCCGTCTCGCCGGCCTCGGCGATCGTGACGCCCGCGTTCCACAGTGCCGCCGCCAGCCTTTCCACGGCGGCGTCGGCGGCGACGACGGCGATCGAGCCGTCATGGCGCAGGGCGTCGCGCACCGCGGCGACGGTGGCGTGCGGCAGATCGGACACCTCCTCGACGCGGAGCCGGCCGTCGGTCCGGAACGAGCGCGTCGGCGGCACGTCCACCTTGAGCGCCCCGAGCAGGCGGTTGGCGAGCGCGACCACGTCCGAGGGCACGCGGAAACCTGTCGTCAACGCGATCACCTGGGCTTCCGGCTTGCCCAGGTGCGCCAGCCGTTCCCGCCAGTCGCGAGCGGCCCACGGCGTCGTGCCCTGCGCCAGGTCCCCCAGCACGGTGATCGAGCCGTGCTCGCTCCTGCGGGCGACGGCCCGGCACTGCATCGCCGACAGGTCCTGTGCCTCGTCGACGATCACGTGACCGTAGCTCCGCGGGCGTTCCAGCAGGCCGGCGACCTCGTCGATGAGCACGGTGTCGGCCGTCGACCACCTGGCGCTCTTGAACGTCCGCGGCGGCCTGGCCCATGTGATCGCCGCCTGTTCCCGCGGCGTCAGCGTCCCGTCCGCGGCGCGGGCGAGCGCGGCGGGGTCGCCGAGCAGCTCCGCGACGACCTCGTGCGGTCGTACGGCGGGCCACACCGCGTCCAGGAACGGTGTGACGGCCCTGCCCATCTTGCGTGTCCAGGCGGCGCCGGTGGTCTGCCCGCGCGCCTCGGCCTGCCGTCGCAGCGCGGCCACGGTGCGGGAGAGCACGCGCTCGCGTCCGACGGCGTAGGGCGGGGCCTCGCGCCGGGTGTCGTCCACGATGCGCCGGAGGTCCTCCTGCGGTACGCGCCAGCGGTAGGAGCCGTCGGGGACGGTGAGCGGCTCGGCGGGCCTGCGCACCCGGCCGTAAAGGGCCCGGCGCAGCACGTCCGCCATGCGGGCGTCGTGCTTGACGGTCGCGGCGGCCTCGCCGTCCACCTGCCGGATCGGGGCGTGGGCCAGCAGCCGCTCCATGGTCGTCTGCTCGACGTCCACCTCGCCCAACGCCGGCAGCACCGCCGAGATGTAGCCGAGGAAGGCGTGGTTGGGGCCGAGGACCAGCACGCCCCCGCGTTCGAGCCGCTGCCGGTGGGCGTAGAGCAGGTAGGCGGCCCGGTGCAGGCCGACGGCGGTCTTGCCCGTCCCCGGAGCTCCCTGGACGCAGATCGAATCCTCCAGCCCGGCGCGGACCAGCTCGTCCTGCTCGGGCTGGATGGTGGCGACGATGTCCCGCATCGGGCCGACGCGGGGACGCTCGATCTCGGCGGTCACGATCCGGCTCGCGGCCCCCAGGTCCTCGCCGCGGTCGAGCCGTTCGTCTTCGAACCCGGTCAGCGTCCTGCCCGCCCAGCCGAAGCGGCGGCGTACGGCGACGCCCTGGGGGTCGCGGGCGCCGGCCCGGTAGAACGCCCGCGAGACGGGGGCGCGCCAGTCGATCACCATCGGCTGCTGCCCCGCGTCGCCGGAGATGTGCCGGCGGCCGATGTAGTAGCGCTGGGCGCGGTGGTCGCCGGCGGCGGGGCCGGAGCCGAAGTCGAGGCGGCCGAAGAACGGCGGGCCGTCGGGCTCCTCGGCCAGCTCCTTGGCGAGGCTTTTGAGGTGCCGTCCGAGCCGCTCGGCGCTGTAGCGGTCGCCTGCCACCCGCTCGCCGACGACCACGTTCAGGCGGGCGCCGTCGAGCATCCTGCGCAATGCCGTCTCGCAGCGTGCGAGGTAGTCCTTCTCGTCTTCCAGCAGGGTCATCCCACACCACCAACCCTTAACTCGGTTAATTTATTAACCAGGTTAACAGCCCTGTAGGATGAATGCGTGACAGGACTTCGGCACATCAAGAGGCAGCGGATCCACGAGGCGATCTCCATGGCGGCGATCACGCTGTTCCTGGAGCGGGGCTTCGGTGAGGTGTCCGTCGCCGAGGTGGCGGCGGCCGCGGAGGTCTCCAAGCCGACCCTGTTCAAATACTTCGCCACCAAGGAGGACCTCGTCCTGCACCGGATCGCCGACCACCAGGGCGAGGCCGCGCGCGTCGTGCGCCGGCGCGGCCCGGAGGAGGGGCCGCTGGACGCGCTGGAGCGCCACTTCCTGGCCGGCCTGGAACGGCGCGACCCCGTCACCGGCCTCAACGACCACGCGGAGGTGCTCGCCTACCACCACATGGTCTTCTCCACCCCCAGCCTGGCGGCCCGCCTGTTCCACTACATGGCCATGGACGAGGAGGCGCTGGCCGAGGCGCTCGCCGAGGGGGCCGACGACCTGACCGCGCCTCTCCTGGCCGGCGAGGTGCTCGCCGTGCAGCGCGTGCTGGCCCGCCGGAACTGGCGCAGGCTCGCCGGCGGGGAGACCGCCGCGCAGGCCTACCCCGAGGCCGTCCGTGCCGCCAGGCACGCCTTCGCCCTGGTGCGGAACGGTCCGGGCGACGCCGGGGCCTCCGGCGGCGCGGCGCCCCGTTAGACGGCGTCGCCGTCCCGGGCGAAGGCCTTCAGCTGCGGGTCGAGGGGGCGTCGGTCATCCGGTTGGCGAAGGTCGAGATCGTGTAGACGCCGACCCCGAGGACGACTTCGAGGGCGTTCCGGCCGGCGCGGGGACGTAGCCGAACTTCTGCCGTACGGCCTCGACGGTGGGGCGGGCGGCGCGGGGCCCGCGCTCCCCGTCCGGCGGGCGCCGGTCTACGCGTGGGCGCCCACGGTCACGGTGCCGACCGTCAGCCGGGGGACGCCTTCGAGGAACTCCCCGACCCGCTCCACCTGCTCGTCGAGCTCGTGGAGCCGGGCCGCGGTGAGAGGGGCGAACGGCTCCACGGTGATGTCGAGCCTGCGGCCGGAGCGGCGCAGATGCCAGACTCCGGCCGCCGTCCCGTCGACGAGCAGCACGGGGAAGTTCCCGGCCTGGCCGCCGGCCAGGGCGCGTTCGGCGGCCAGGCCCGGAAACAGCAGCTCGCGCGGATGGCAGCCGACGGTGTAGGCGTCGAAGTAGGGCAGCAGCCGCACTCCCCGGGGTGGCGTGGAGGGCATCACGGTGTCCCCGGCGACCAGCCAGGCCGTACCGCCGTCGACCTCCACCGTCTGGAGCTCGCCGGCCAGGGACGCGAACAGCTCGGCCGCCCACCGCCGCGGCGCGCCCAGCCACTGGGCGAACTGGGCCGGCGTGGCCGGGCCGTACGCGTGCAGGTAGTGCCGGACGACACCGGAGAGGGCGCCGGCCCGGTCGTCGGGCCGGAAGCCGGGCAGCCACCGCTGCGGGCTGGTGTAGGTGGTCTTCCGGCCCCGGTTGGGGCCGAAACACAGCGCGCCCCGGTTCGCCGCCGTGGACAGGGCCTGGCGCCAGCGCGGCCACATGCCCTGGAACGCCGGCATGACCAGGTCCCCGGCCCACGGGCCGGTGGCCGAGATGACCGCCTCGCTCAACTCGTCGGCGGTCAGCTCGGCGTCCCGCAGCGCGTCCGCGATCGCCGCGACGACCTCGTCGGTCTGCTCGGGCGTCATCCGTGCGTTCTTGGTGGGGTTGCCGAAGGAGGGGAGCGCGGACAGCGCGCCGGTCCACATGGGCAGGTCGCGGGCGGGCAGCAGGTGCACGGTGCCGCGGGGCCCGAACGTCTTCACCAGGTCGCGCTCACTCCACAGGGCCCGGCGGACGTCCTCGCGGGTGAGGCCGGAGATCCGTAGCCCGATGGACAGCTCCGCGGCGGACAGCACCTGGGCGTGCGCGCCGCACATGGCGGCGACGACGTCGGCCGGCCGGGCGTCCCGCGAGGGGGCCGACAGCGCGTGCCGCTCCAGGCGCCTGGCGTGGACCTCGCTCCATGACAGGTGCGTCTCCCGGCTCGTGGGGGTGATCATCGGGCACAACTCCTTCGGTGGTCGCGCTCGGCCGCGGCGCCACCGAACGCGACGGCGGGTGCGGCCGGCGGGACCGTGGTCCGTTCCGGGCCGCGATGCGGCGTCGTGCCCGACTTTAGAGCTCAGCTAGGACAGCTAGTGTCCTAGATGGGTGGCATCCTGGAAACCATGAGCGACACTCCGGCGCGGCTGCTGAGCCTTCTCTCCCTGCTCCAGACCCCGCGTGAATGGCCCGGCAGCGAGCTGGCCGAGCGGCTTCGGGTCAGCCCGCGCACCATCCGCCGTGACATCGACCGCCTGCGCGAGCTGGGTTACCCGGTGCAGGCGAGCATGGGCGCGGTGGGCGGCTACCGCCTGGTCGCCGGCGCGGCCATGCCGCCGCTGCTGCTCGACGACGAGGAGGCGGTGGCCATCGCGGTCGGCCTGCGCACGGCCGCAGGGCATCCCGTGGACGGCATCGAGGAGGCCTCCGTGCGGGCTCTGGCCAAGCTCGAACAGGTGCTGCCCTCCCGGCTGCGGCACCGGGTCGGCGCCCTGAACGCCGCCACCGTCCCGATGCCGTCCGGGGGCGGGCCGACCGTCGATCCCGAGGATCTGACCGTGCTGGCCGCGGCGATCGCCAACCGCGAGCGGCTGCGCTTCGGCTACCGGTCGGGGGAGGGGGCCGAGAGCAACCGGCTGGCCGAGCCGCACCGCCTCGTGGCGGCCGGACGCCGCTGGTATCTGGTCGCCTACGACATCGACCGCGACGACTGGCGGATCTTCCGCGTCGACCGCATCCGGCAGCCGCGGCCGACCGGCGCGCGGATCACCCCGCGCGAGCTACCCGCCGAGGACGCGGCCGCCTACGTCACCGGCAAGCTCCACAATCTGGTCCCCACCTACCGGGCGGTGGCGACCCTGCACGCGCCGGTCGAGGAGGTCGCGAGGCGCCTGGGCGGCTCTCCGGGCGATCTGGAGCCGATCGACGAGCGCAGCTGCCGGCTGCGCGGGCGTCCCGAGACCCTGGAGTGGGCGGCGTTCCGGCTGGCCATGCTCGGTTGCGAGTTCGAGGTCCACGAGCCGCCGGAGCTCGTCGAATACCTGCGCGCGCTGGGCACCCGGGTCACCCGCGCGGCGGGGCCCCGCGGTGGGGTCACGACCGGGTGAACCAGGTGACCCTGGCGCCGTTGCTGAAAGTCTCGGTCTGGGTGGGCGAGAACAGGGTGGGGCGGAAGTCGCCGGAGAAGGCGGAGATGCCCGCGCCCGCGACCACCGGGTAGCTCTTGATGATCAATTCGTCGATCTCCGGGAGGAGGGCGCCGGCCAGCTTGCCGCCGCCGGTGAGCCAGACGTCCTTGCCCGTCTCCTCGGCCTTGAGCTTCCTGACCAGGTCGACCGGGTCGGCGGTGACCAGCTCGACCGACGGGTCGGCGATCTCGCCGAGGGTGGTGGACACGACGTACTGGCGCATGTGGGCGTAGGGGCTGGTCACGTTGACGGCCAGCGCGGGCTCGTAGGTGCCGCGGCCCATCACGAGCGTGTCGAAGGACTTGTTGGGCTCCTCGACCGCCATGCCCACGTGGGGACGGACATGGGTGGGGACGGTCTCCGGGTAGCGCGCGTTGATCCACGCGGCCATGTCATCGCCGAGCGGGAAGAACTCCCACTCGCCGCCGGGGCCGGAGATGTAGCCGTCGATGGAGACGCCGACGTAGTACACAAGCTTCCGCATACCAAAACTCCGCATGTAGTACTATGAATGAAGTGATTTAAACGTAGTACTACAGGCGGAGTGGTGTCAATGCGGAAAAACCCTGAAAGGCGTGCGGCGCTGGTCGATGCGGCCATCGAGGTGCTGGCGCGGGAAGGGGCGCGGGGGCTGACCTTCCGCGCGGTCGACGTGGAGGCGGGGGTGCCGGCGGGCACCTCGTCCAACTACTTCGCCAGCCGCGACGACCTGTTCACCCAGGCGGGCGGGCGGATCTACGAGCGGCTGCAGCCCGACGCGCCGACGATGGCCAAGGCCGCCGGCGTGTCGCGGGACCGGGCCGCGCTCACCGATCTCATGTACGAGCTGGTGGGGCGGATCGCCGCGTTCCGTACCGGTTACCTGGCCCTGCTGGAGCTGCGCCTGGAGGCGACCAGGCGGCCGGAGCTGCGTGCCGTGCTGACCGAGCGGGTGCGCGCGGACATCGACGCCAACCTGAGCAACCACGCGGAGGCCCGCATGCCCGGCGACGCCACCTCGGTGCTGCTGCTCTACCTCGCGCTGAACTGGCTGATCGTGGAGCGGCTCACGCTGCCGGAGATCTTCACGGAGCAGGAGGTCCGCGACCTGGTGGCGGCGGCCGTGGAGCGGGCCGTCCCGGAGGCGGTCACCGGCTGAGAGGTCGCCGCGGAGGCGGCCGGCGGCGATCCGAGCCGTGAGGTCGCCGGCGCCGCAAGGGACGCCGCCGCCCGGCGCTCCCGGCTACGCTCCGCCCGCCGGCGCCTCCGGGGGTTCCTGCTCCAGGACCGGGTCGGTGACCCCGGGTGGGCTGGTGCGCAGCTCCGAGTCCCAGTGAGCCCGCCGGGCGCCCGCCTGGTAGGCGCTTTCGAGGAAGTCCAGCACGGTGGCGACGGGGTCGTCGTGGGCGCGCGCGTCGTCGTAGCGCAGGACGGCCAGGTGGCTGCCCCGCTGCGGCAGCCAGGCGGCCTGCTCGGGACGGAGCGGTTCTTCGGCCAGGCCCGCCGGTTCGGGCGCGGTGTAGGAGTAGAACGCCGGCCAGGGCATCGCGTCGTCACCGAACCAGAACCCGCTGCTGATGACCTCCCGGGAGTAGGCCTCCCTGGTGACGGGGTCGGCCTGGGGCTCCGGGCCGGCCGAGCGGCCCGAGAAGCGGGTGACGGCGATGTCGAAGGTGTGCCAGAAATGGTGCACCGGGCTGATCTTGCCGCAGAACTCCGCGGAGAAGCGTTCCAGCACCAGGTTGACCTGGGACAGAATCTGCCAGTACCGGGTCACCATCGCCGGGTCGTAGTCGGCGTGCTTGGTGTCCTGGGCGAACGGTGTGCCGTCGGTGAGCCCGAACGGCACGGCCTCGATCCCGACCTCGACGCCCAGGTCCTCCAGGGCCTCGAACAGGTTCCGGTGGAAGGAGGCGACCGACTGGCCGATCAGGCCGAAGCTCACGCTGTGCCCGTCCAGCCGGTTGACGATCAGCCGGTGGCCGGCGAAGTCGAAGTCGACGGTGAAGATCGGCGTGCCGTCGAAGCCCCCTGACGGGCGCGTGGTGATGCCCCGCCCGGTCAGATGGAAGGGGACGTTCCACCAGTGGTTACGGCGGACGCTGGTGGCGAGCCGTACCTTGCCGACGATCTGCGTGAACCGGTGCACGGTCTCCTTTGTGCCGATCCAGTCCTCCAGTGGCATGGCGGGAAACCACTCCATCGCCGCCCCCTCACTTCTCCGCTCGGCGTTCACCGTCTCCGGTGCGCTCCTGGGGGGGAGTGCAGGGGCGCATATCTCCAGATTTTCCGCTAAAAGTAGTCATATCATGACCTAAAGTGATCAATCGCTCCGGCTCCCCTCTGACCTGCGCTTACTCCACGCCAAAGGAGGGAACGGAATCCATGACCGGACGGCCCGGGCCGGCCGGTCCCCGTGGCGGGTGACGCCGAGGGCTGTCGGCCGCCGGCGTAGCCGGCGCGCGCCGGCCCGCCGTCCTCGCCCCCGCACCGCCCGGCGCGCCCAGCTTCGCCGAGAGGAGACCGGGATGTCCCTGCCCGGAGGCCTGCAGACCGTCGTCGTGACCGGACAGTATCTGACCCCCGACGGCGAGCCCCGCCGGGGCAGCGTGCTCATCGAGCCGGAGCCCGACGCCCTCACCAGCGCCGAGCACGGCCTCATCGTCCTCGGCGGGACCGAGGCGCAGCTCGACGACTCCGGCCGCTTCAGCCTCGAACTGCTGGCCACGGACGCCGCCGGGGTCACCCCCTCCAGCTGGGCCTATCGCGTCACCGAGCGGTGGCCCGACGCTCCCGACCGCAGCTACTCCCTGGAGCTGCCAGCCGCCGAGCCGGCCGTCTCCCTGCCCGAGGCCGCTCTCTCCGGCAGGGCGCGCGCCGCCGGCGACGACCCCGCCGGAGACCCTCCGGCGGGTACGGCCGGCGCCCGGGGACGCGCGGGCGACGGGAGGAGGCCCGCGGCCGGAGCCATGGACTCCCTCGTCTACGACGCCCGCGAGCACGGCCTCACCGGTGACGGGGTCACGAACGACCAGCCGGCCCTGGCGGAGCTGGTCGACGTGGCGGGCGCGGCCTGCGCCGCCGACGGCCGGGCGCGCGTCATCCACTGCCCGCCCGGCGTCTACTCCATCCGGGACTCGGGCACCGTGTGGCGGAGCGGGGTGTCGCTCATCGGCGCGGGCGCGGCCGCGACCCGGTTCGTCCTGTCGAACTCCGGAAATCCCGCCGACCCGACACCGCTGGCCTTCTTCACCGCCATCCAGCACGGCGCCGGCCCCGACAACCACCTCGCCGACTGCACCTTCGCCGACTTCGAGATCGACGGCTCCGGCGTCGCCCTCGCGGAGTACGACGTGCTCGCCAAGGGACTGGGCCTGCAGTACGTGCTCCGGGGGCGGTTCCGCAACCTGTACATCCATCACACCGCCGCCTCGGGCTTCGGCTGCGACTTCCTGCAGGACTCGGTGGTGGAGAGCATCGTCGCCATCGGCTGCGGGCGGCTGGACAGCGGCGAGCAGATAGGCGGCGCCGGTCTCGGCATCGGGATCGGCGGCTGGGGCGCGGTCGAACGCCTCACCATCATCGGCTGCACCGCCGTCGGCAACGGGACCAACGGCGTCTTCCTGGAACTCCAGGATCGGGAGTGGACCCCGCCGCGCGGCATCCGCATCACCAACTGCCACGCCGAGGGCAACAGGTACGGCATCTCCGACTGGGGTGCCGACGGGCTGATCGTCGCCGCCTGCACCATGATCGGCAACCAGGTGGCCGGCTACGACGTCTCCGGCCTGGGCACGACCTCCGTCGCCGGGAGGGGAGGCATCGTCACCGGCTGCGTCGTCGACGGCAACGTCCGCGACGGCATCAGCATCGGCAACACCCCCGGCCGCTACACCGTCGAGGGCAACCGCATCAGCCGTAACGGCCGCCATGGCTACCGGCAGCACAACCTGCCCGGCGGGCCCGCGCACGCCTCCATCGAGATGGTCCTCGACGGCAACGACATCTGGGGCAACGCCCTCGACGGCGTCCGGGTCGACGGCACCCTCGTCGACGCCGCCCTGCTCGGCAACCGGATCCGCGACAACGGGTGCCGGGCGGCCCCCGAGGCGTCCGGCGGGGGCGCCGGCGTCACCTACACCGCCACCTCCCTGACCGACGCCGCGGCCGCCTGGCCGCCCGACGGGCACCGCGGCAAGATACTCACCGCCGGCGCCCGCACGGCGGTCGTCACCGCGAACACCGCCACCGAACTCGTCCTCGCCCCCTTCCGCCCCGGCGTGACGACGGCCTGGATCGGCGATCCCCCCGCGCCGGGCACCCCGTACAGCCTGCCCGGCTCTCCCGCGGTCCGGGCCGGTATCAGCCTGAACGCGCCGACCCTCAGTCCCACCGTCCGGGGCAACCGTGTCTGGGACAACCAGGATCCCAAGACGCAGACCCACGGGCTGTGGATCACCGCCGAGGGCAGCTGCGTGTCGGGCGCGGTGGAGGACAACGACCTGGCGGGCAACGCCGTCGCCGCGGTCCGTTTCGACACCGCCCCCTCCGGCGGCCGCTGGGAACGCGACCACGGTCTCGACGGCCGCTCCTGACCGTCGCCCGCCGGCGGCGCCTGCGGCCGCCGGCCGTGACGATCGTCCGGCGAAGACCCCGCCACGCCGCCGGGGGAGGCGCCGGCGACCCGCGGGGTCAGGAGGCCGGCCGGCCGTGGGACCGCGCGGGCAGCCGGACCGTCCACGACATCCGGCCCGCCCTGTCCGAGGACGAGCAGACCAGGATGGGGCACGGGCCGTCCTGGAGGACGGGGTCGAGCGTCGAGCCGTTCAGGGGTGCCCCGCCGCTCCCGGCGCCGACCAGCAGCAGGTCGGCGTGCCTGGCGTGGTGGATGATCACGCGGGCGGGATCACCGTAGGCGACGACCGTGCGCGCCGTCGCGGCGGGCCCGCCCCGGAGGGTGGCGGCGATGAGCGCGTCCATCTCCGTCTCGCTCGCGCTGAGGCGCTCCCGCTCGCCGGCGGGACCGTCAGGCCTGTCCTGCAGGACGTGTACGACCACCAGCTGCGCACCCGTCCTGTCCGCCTCCGCCGCGCCACGGCGGAGTGCGGCGATGGAGCGCGGGGAGCCGTCGAGGGCGACGACGACGTGGCGTGATGCGGGGAGAGGCATCTCGATCGGGCTCCGTTTCTCGGACATTCCTTGAGAGAAAGGCGTGCGCAGACACTCTGACGCCATCGGGCGGGCTCTCCCAGAGGCGCACGACCCCTATGCGTCAGCCCTTGGTCCCTATCGGGGTACGGCTATGCATAACGCGTAATAAGCGCAAGCCGTACAGGGTGGGGCAGAGGGGATCCGAGACCCGCCCGGTGGTCTTTTCGGCGGCCGGAAGCCATGCCGGCCGGCACGGTGACGTACCGGCGGACACGTCCGCACCGCCGTACGGTGTCGTGAGGGCGGGCGGGGGAAGAATGAAGGTACCGGCCGGCAAGCGGTGAGGCCGAAGGTCCCGGATGGCCACGTCCGAAGACCCCGGTGAAGCCGGGCGCGGGCCGGAACGTGAGAGTGTGCATATCGGCGGCAGGAGGTGGCCCGATGCGTACCCATGCCCATTGGGCGATGCGCTGCCTGCGTCTTCACCGCTTCGACGGCAATCCGCTGCGCAGGCGTTCGGACCGGATCGACACGGCGATCGTGCTGGTGAGCTTGATGATCTTCATGGCCTTCCTGTGGCCGGCGGCCGGACTCGGGCGGCAGGTCTACGCGAAGGGCCTCCAGGCCGAGCTCGCCGGTCCCGGTCACCGGCAGGCGGTCATCGCCGAGGTCGTGGACCCGGCGCGCGGCCTGGGATGGCGGCCGCGGACGGTGCGGTGGACCACTCCGAAGGGGAGCCCGCAGACGGGCCAGGTGGTGCTCCCGCCGAGCACGCCCGCCGGTTCCCGCACCCAGATCTGGATCGACGGAACCGGCGGGATCACCGCGCCCCCGCAGCGTCACATGAAGACGGTCACCGACGGTGTGGTCGCCGCGATCGCGGTGGCCGGTGGGGCCGGAACGATCCTGCTGCTCTGCCTAGCCGCTACGCGGGGGCTGCTGAACCGGCGCCGCGACGCCGAGTGGGAGCGGGCCTGGGCCCTCGCCGACCAGCGGTGGCGCCGGCCACGGCAGACCTGAGCGCGGGCAGGCCCTCCCCGGGGAGGGCGGCGGCGCCGGCCGCGCGGATGACAGCGACGACGCCGCGCGGATGACAACGGTGGAAGGAGAGCACGATGAAGGCGTCGATAGGAGACAAGCTGATCGTCGAGGGCACCCGGCACGGTGAGGTCCGGCGGGTCGGCGTGATCGTGGAGCTGCGCCACCCGGACGGCTCCCCGCCCTACGTGGTGCGGTGGATGGGCGCCGATCACGAGAGCCTCGTGTTCCCCGGTCCCGACGCGCACGTGATGACCGGCGGGAACCTGCCGGACGAGGAGCGGAACCGGGCGCCGATCACGACTCCGTGACCGGCCGGGCACGAGGCCGGCGGCGTCCGCGGTCGGCCTCCGGACGGACGACCTCCGCGGTCGCTCCGGCCGGATGCCCCCGGTGGCGGCGCCGGCCCGGCCAACTCCGGGCGGTGCCGCCCCGGTGGGCCGGGCGGTGACGCGACGATCCACCGCGACGGTCCACGTCGCCGCGCGCCCCGGCGAGGTCCGGGCTACCTGACGAGCACGGCGGCGCCTTCGACGCGGCCCGCGGCCAGGTCGTCCAGCGCCCGGTCCGCCGCGTCGAAGGGGTAGGCGACGGTCGCGACACGCGGGGGATGCGCGGTGGCGAGCTCCAAATACGCCCGGCCGTCGGCGCGGGTGTTGGCGGTGACACTGCGCAGCGTCCGCTCCTGGAACAGGTGCCGCCGGTAGTCCAGCGCCGGGATGTCACTGAGGTGGATGCCCGCCACGGCGAGGGTGCCGCCCCGGTCCAGGGCGGCCAGCGCGACGGGCACCAGCTCGCCGGCCGGTGCGAACAGGATCGCGGCGTCCAGCGGTTCGGGCGGGGCGTCGGCCGCACCGCCGGCGGAGGCCGCTCCCAGGGTCATGGCCAGCTCACGCGCTCCGGCCGACCGGGTGAGGACGTGCACGGTCGCGCCCTGGGCGATGGCGATCTGGGCGGTCAGGTGGGCCGAGGCGCCGAAGCCGTATATGCCCAGGCGGCCGCCGGCGGGCAGGTCGCAGCGGAGCAGGGCGCGGTATCCGATGATCCCGGCGCACAGCAGGGGAGCCAGCTTCTCGGCCGGCGGGTCCTCGGGGAGCGGGTAGACGTAGTCCTCGGGGGCGGTGAGATATCCGGCGTAGCCGCCGTCGACGTCCCAGCCGGTGTAGGTGGAGGCGGGGCAGAGGTTCTCCGCGCCCCGGCGGCAGTAGCGGCAGCGCCCGCACGTCGAGCGGAGCCAGGCCACGCCCACCCGGGTGCCGGGCGCGAGCCGTACCGTGTCCGGGCCGCTCGCCGCCACGCGGCCGACGACCTCGTGACCGGGCACGGTCCCGGGACGGCGCGGGGGCAGGTCGCCCTCGGCCAGATGGAGGTCGGTGCGGCACACCGCGCACGCCTCCACCTCGACGAGCACCTCGCCGGGACCCGGCGAGGGGACCGGGAGCCTGGTCCGTTCAAGGGGGCGCGAGGTGATCGGGCCGGGACGGGCGACCACCCAGGCGTCCATCTCGCGTGTCCCGGTGGTCACCGGGCCCGCCGGATGCGGCGGCCGGTGATCGCCCGTCCTGCCGGGTCTTCCCACCAGATGCTCCCGAGGGGACCGTCGCCTTCAGGTGACGGGGGAATCGGGAGCGGGAGGGCCGTCGAGGCCCGAGCGTGCGGTGCCCTGTCCGGTCTGCGCATCGGAGTTCTCCGTCCGTCGTGTATCGGATGTGCGGTGCGGGAACGGAGGAGTCACCCGCCTGAAGTCGCGCCGGCGCGGCTCGTGAAGGTTCCGCGGGACGTAGGCCTCCACCGTGCTCAGGCCCATCGCGCGCGGCATCGCCGGCCGGTGGTCCAACTGTCCCGGGTGCACCCGAAAGTAGTGCATGGCCCCCGGCGGAAGCCGATAAGACTCACCGTCCAGGAGGAATTCCCATCAACGGTCGATAATTCACGCATCAGCCGCTCCCTTCCATCCCGTGACGGGATCGTCATCGGGCACTACGACGATCCCCGCGTCGGCACCGCAGGCCTGCCGGGTTCCGGGACGGGTGATCCCGGTCAGCAGGTCGGCGACGAGAGCTTCGGCGAACTCCTCGGTCAGCGGCTGGTCGGGGATGAGGAGCCGGTGGCAGCAGGCCGGCGGGGGCGCGCCGCCGGGCTAATGCCGGATGCGGCGGCCGGAGACCTGTTCGGTCCGCACGGTGATGAAATGGCCCCGGTCGCCGGGGGCCCATGTCGTCAGCGGCAGCGCCGACAGCCGGGCGATCTCCGAAGGGTCGCACACGGCTCGCGCGCGGCCCACGGCGGTGACCGACCAGCCGGTGTGCGCCTGCGGGTCGAAGTCGTCGGCCTCGAAGGCCACCACGGCGTCACGGGTGGCGGCGGCGAGCTTGGTGCCCACGCCGGTGTGGATGACGATGTCCTCACCGTCGATGCAGAAGCCGACCGGCTGCACCGCGGGAAGGGCCCGGTCGGTGAAGACGATCCGCCCGATCGGCGTCGAGGCCAGCAGATCGATGCACTCCTGCCGGGAGAGCACGTGCAGCCCGGCCGAATCACGGTTCATACCCTCCAGGCTGGCCGGGTGTCCCGCCGGGGGGCAGGGCCGAAGGTCCCCTCATTTCGGGCGATCGGCCTTCGGCTCCCCGGCGCCGCCCGCGGCCGGCCCGCTCGGCGGCGCCGATGATCCCGGCCCGGAGACGGCAGGCCCGGCACGCGCGCCCCCGCGACCCGGTTGGCCGGGTGGGAGAACCGGTAAGGTCACAGCTGGTGGCGTGTGCTCGCGCCGCATCCGGTCTCCGGCGGGCTCGGCCGCGTCGGCGGTCCTCTCGGTGAGAAAAGGGAGAGCCAGGTTGGTGTATCGCCACGCGACCGTCCGAGGCGACTACGAGGACCTCGCGAGCGGGGCGGTCCTTCACTCGGCGCCCGGATTTCCCGCCTTCCCGGTACGGCTGGCCTCCGAGGCGTTCCAGCGTGCCCTGGCCCTGCGCGGCGGCGGCGGGCCGGCGACGGTGTGGGACCCGTGCTGCGGCAGCGGATACCTGCTGACCGTGATCGGACTTCTCCACCGCGGCCGGATCCAGGCGCTGCTGGCCTCGGACGTCTCCGACGACGCCCTGCGCCTCGCGCGCGCCAACCTCGACCTGCTCGGCCAGGCCGGCCTGTCGGCGAGGGCGGGCGTCCTGCGGGAGAAGGCCGAGCGGTTCGCCAAGCCCTCCTACGCCGCAGCCGCCGAGGCGGCCGGGCGGATCGGCCGGATGCTCGCCGCCGGGGGAGGGGACGTCCCGCACGACGTGCGCCGCGCGGACGTCTTCGATCCGGGCCAGCTGGCGGAGGCCGCCGCCGGGTACGCACCCGACATCGTCGTCACCGACGTGCCCTACGGCGAGCAGACCACGTGGCAGGGGCCTGGCGGCGACAGCGGCGTGCCGGGCATGCTGGCGGCGCTGGCCCCGGTGCTCACCGAGCGGGCGGTGGTCGTCGTGACCGCGCGCGGGCGGAAGGTGCCGCTCGGCGGGCGCATCCGTGCCCGCGAGTCCTTCAAGGTCGGCACCCGGGCGGTCGCCCTCCTCACCGCCGACCAACTCGGTGATCACCTCACGGGCTGAGCCGGTGCGGCGTGACCTCACTCCGGCCGGCCCCGCCCGGGACGGAGGCTGACGACCGCGGGGCCGAGGGACGCGGGGCCGAGGAGTGCGGGGCCGAGGAGTGCCGGGCGGCCCCCGATCCCGCCGGCGCGGGCTCCATGCCGTGTCCGTCGGGGATCGGACCCACCGCAACACGAGACGGTGCGGTCCGTCTTGACGGAATGGCGGCGGGCGGGCATAGTTGGCACCGCTTGCCGAGACGATCCGTCTCGGCAAGCGGTGGAGGGGCCCGTGCTCCAGTCCGCCGCCCGTTCCGGCCGGCCATGCCGGCAGTGAGGAGGACGCCTGTGCGCACCGCCCATCCATCACCCGGCACCCAGCTCGTCCTGTCCGACGTGACCAGGAGATATGACGATCACATCGTCCTCGACCGGGTCTGTCTCACCGTCAAGCCCGGGGAGAGGGTCGGGGTGATCGGCGACAACGGCTCGGGCAAGTCCACGCTGCTGCGCCTCATCGCCGGCCGCGAGCGGCCCGACAACGGCGCCGTCACCGTCACGGCGCCCGGTGGCATCGGATACCTCGCCCAGACCCTCGACCTTCCCGGCGACGCCACCGTGGGCGATGCCATCGATCTGGCACTCGCCGACCTGCGTGACCTGGAGGTCCGCATGCGCCGGGCCGAGGCCGGGCTGGGCGAGGCGACCCCGGCCGGACTGGCGGCCTACGGCGAGCTGGTGGCGCGGTTCGAGGCGCGCGGCGGCTATGAGGCCGACACGCGGGTCGAGGTCGCGCTGCACGGGCTCGGCCAGCCCGGCCTGGACCGGGATCGCCCGATCGGCACGCTGTCGGGCGGGCAGCGGTCGCGGCTCGCGCTCGCCGCGACCCTGGCCGCGGCGCCCGAGCTGCTGCTGCTGGACGAGCCCACCAACGACCTCGACGACGAGGCCGTGGCCTGGCTGGAGGACCACCTGCGCGGCCACCGGGGCACCGTGGTCGCGGTCACCCACGACCGGGTCTTCCTCGACCGCGTCACCTCGGCGATCCTGGAGGTCGACCACGACTCGCGCACCGTCCGCCGCTACGGGAACGGCTACGGCGGGTTCCTCGCGGCGAAGGCGGCCGCCAGGGCGCGCTGGGCGCACGAGCACGAGGCCTGGCGGGCGGATGTGGCCCGCCAGGCGGCGCTGGCCGAGTCCAACATCGGAAGACTGGCCGCCATCCCGCGGAAGGCTCCGGCCGCCTTCAGCGGTGCCGGCGCGTTCCGCGCGAGGTCGCGGGCGCACGGGGCGATGAGCAGGATCCGCAACGCCCGCGAACGCCTGCAGCGGCTCACCGGCGACCCGGTCCCCCCGCTGCCGCGGCCCCTGCGTTTCACCGCCCGCGTCGCCGCCGCCGAGGCCGCCCCCGCCGGTCCGCTCGCGGAGCTGACCGGCGTACGGGTGGACGGCCGCCTGTACGTGGAGTCGCTGCGCGTCCGGCCGGGTGAGCGGCTGCTCGTCACCGGGCCCAACGGAGCGGGCAAGAGCACGCTCATGCAGGTCCTGGCCGGGGAGCTCACGCCGGGTGCCGGCTCGGTCCGCCGCCCCGCGCGCGTCGGTCACCTGCGCCAGCAGGACCTCGCCGGGTACGGCGGGCGCACGGTGCTGGGGGCCTTCGCGGCCGGGCGCCCGGGGAGCCTGGAGCGACACGCCGAGGAGCTGCTGGCGCTGGGGCTCTTCCGCGCGGCCGACCTCGGCAGGCCGGTCGGGGCGCTCTCCGTGGGCCAGCGCCGCAGGATAGAACTGGCCCGGCTGGTGAGCGATCCGGCCGACCTGCTGCTGCTGGACGAGCCGACCAACCACCTGTCTCCGGCCCTGGTGGAGGAACTGGAGCAGGCGCTGGCCCGCTACGAGGGCGCGCTCGTCATCGTCACGCACGACCGGCGCATGCGGGCCGCGTTCACGGGTTCACGGCTGGAGCTGCGGAGCGGCACGGTGACCGGGGCGCGGGCCGCATAGCCGGAGGGCGGCCACAGCCGGAGATCGGCCCGCGGCCGTCAGGACCGGCCGGGCCTCCGGCGTGGGTGGTCCGGAAGGGGGACAGCCTCAGCGCACGGGCTGGCCGATGCCGAGAAGGTTCCCCTCGCTGTCGCGGAACCAGGCGGCCCGTTCGCCGGTGCCGGCCGACGGGTAGTTCCCCTCCACCCGCGCGATGCCGCCGACCGTCCGGAAGCCGGGGACGTCGACCTCCTCGAACACCACGCCCCGGCTCCGCAGCTCCTCGACCACGGCCTCGATGTCGTCGACCTCCCATGCCATCTGGGTGTGGTCGCCCGAGGAGGTGCCGGTCGAGGCGAAAAGCGCGAACCGCCCGCCGCCGCACCGGTAGAGCAGGCCGCCGGGCCGCTCCTCGACCGGTTCGAGGCCGAGCTTCTCCGCGTAGAACGCCCGCGCCCGGTCCAGGTCCTGAGCCGGGAGCCGGGTTGCGACGTGGCTGTGCTTGAGCATGTCACGACCCTGTCACAGCCGGAATCGCCACGCCACCGCAGCGCGCCGGTCCGCTCCGCTACCCGGCGCGCGCGGGCTCGGCACGCTCCGGGAGCTCGCGGGGCCGTGCCCGAGGGGCCGGCCGCCGTACCGGGCCGCACGGATGCCGCGCCGCTGGAGGCGCTCAGCGAGCCGCGCTCGACCGGCGGGACCGGCGGTCTCCAGCAGCCGGCCCGCGCCGGACCCCGCCCGCAGGCCGTACGGCCAGGCCCGTCCCGTTTGACGGCACCTCCTGGGGGAATCCTGACCGCACGATCGGGGGGATCATGTCGAAGACCGTTTCAGAGATGCGGACCGTTTCAGCGAAGACGTCACGACGGTGGACCGGCACGGGGGCGCTGGCGCTCGGTGCGATGCTGGTGACGACCGGGTGCGGAAGCGGCACCCAGCCACCGCCCGCGGCGGCGCCGGTGGTGGCCGTCGCGCCGGTGGCGGCACCGGCCACCACCGGCCCGCAGACCACGCCGGCGCCGGGTGAGCCGGAGGACAGCGGGAGCCCGACCGCTCCGGGCGGCACGACCGGTACGGAGGACCTGCGGCGGGCAGGCGGGGCGGCGCTGAAGGCGGTGCCGGACTCCACGCTGATCTCGATCGAGTCGGAGGAGAACGGCCGGCTCTGGGAGGTTCAGGTGGTCACCGTCGACGGCACCGAGCACGAGCTGGACGTCGAGGCCGGCACCGGCAAAATCGTCGGGAAGCCGCGCGTGGAGGCCGGGGACGCCGGAGACAAGGCCGAGCACAAACGGCGCGTCGAGGAGGCGAAGATCGACTACCTCCAGGCCGCCGCGAAGATCGAGGCCCAGGTGCCGGGCGGGCGCATCACCGAGCTCAGCCTCGACGGCCACAACGGCAAGACCGTGTGGGAGGGCGATGTCGTCGACAGCAGTAGGACCAAGCGCTCCATAATGATCGACGCCCGTGACGGAAGGATCCTCGCGGGCAGGTGACGGTCCCCGTCTCGTGGGCGGTCGGCCCGGGGTGCCCGACGGCGCCCGGCGCCCCTGACCCGCGAGATCACGGTGAGAACGCCCTGCCTCCGGATTCCGTCCGGCTGTGCTCGAAGCCGCGAGCCGTCCTCGTCGCGGGTCACGCCCCCGCGACGAGGGCGGCGGCGTGCTCGCGCGCCTGCCGCAGCCAGGCCGCACGCTCCTGGTCGGTGGAGTCGGTCACCGTACGGAACACGACCCGGCGCATGTCCGTGACCCCCACGTACGGCAGCACGCAGGCCGCCCAGATCCGCTCCAGCGGATCGCCGAACTCGCTCTCCTCGCGCTCGGCGGGGGTGTCGGAGGTGTTGAGGACCAGCGTCCGCCCGGCCCGCAGCAGCCCGGCCGGCTCCCCGTCGGAGGTGCCCAGCTTGTAGGCGACGCCCGGAACGAGCACCCGCTGCACCCACCCGGTGAGGACGGCCGGCGGCATGCCCCACCAGTTGGGATGTACGAAGACCAGGGCGTCCATGTCGGCGACCTCGGCGCGGTGCCGCCGGACCTGCTCATCCGCCGACGGCGTGGCCGCCGCCACGGTCTCCGTCTCCGCGGCGGCGAGCACCGGGTCGAAGCCCTCGGCGCACAGGTCATGCGGGCGGACATCGGCGCCCCACCCGCGCAACTCGTCGACGACGGCGTCGAACAAGGCGTGGTTGAAGCTGCCCGGCCGGGGGTGTGCCAGGTATACCGCGATGCGCATCTTCTACGGCGTCCGTTCGCTCTCTGAGGTGTCGGCTGACCCCTTGATGAGATCATGGACCGCCCATGCCGCCACATGTGGGGATGGAGGCCGCGATCAACACCGTATGGCTGCTTCAACGAATCAATGCGGCGGATTACGGAAACGCGCTAGCGCTGGAAGGCGTATGTGATTCCCCCCGTGGTCACCGTGCCGCTGCCCTGGTCGAGCACGACATCGGAAGACCTCGACCTCTCCCCCCGGCACCGACGCGCCAGACCGGTCTACGCGGTTAAATGCGAAGAGCCAATGAATGTCGCCCGGATTCTCGCGCCTCGGGCGCAACCGGCGGTCTTCGGGGGAACGGTGATGGTCGGTGGTGTTCGGCTTGTCAGGCGCGGTCGTGGAGAGTGACTTGGTAGCCGTCGGGGTCGGCGAAGGTGAATGTCCGGCCGAAGGGGCCGTCAACCGGTGCGGAGACGATGGTGTGACCGTCGGCGACGAGAGCATCGTGGATGGCCTGGACGTCGGTGGCGTGGAGCCAGATCGCGGCACCGATGCCGGGCTGGGCAACGGATGCGAGATCGGTGCCGGGAACGACGTCGCGGAGTGCGAACGCGATCGGCTCCGTCTCGAAGACGACGGCGTGCGGAGGCCCGGCCTGCGAGCGGACGAGGCCGAGGTACTGCTCGTAGAACGCCTGCGAAGCGTCGAGGTCGCGCGCCTGGAGCGAGATGAAGTCGGGGCCGGTGGCGGGCATGATGATGCTCCTTCTCTTCGTGTCAGATTCCTGACACAGGCCAATGTATGTCAGAATTCTGACATGAGTCAAAACGGTGTCGGCGTCGACCTGGACAAATCACTGGGCTACCTGCTGAAAGAGGCTTCGAGCGCCCTGCGCGCGGCCATGGAGGAGGTGCTGCGGCCACTCGGGATGAGCGTGACGCACTACTCCTGCCTCGAGCTGCTGGCTCAACGGCCGGGCTTGTCGAACTCCGAGCTCGCGCGTGGCGCGTTCGTGACACGGCAGTCGATGAACGTGCTGCTCCAGGCCCTGGAACGAGAGGGCTACGTGACCAGGCCCGCGGAGGCGCCCGTCGGGAAGGTTCTTCCCGCGCGGCTCACGCCTCGCGGCCGACGGAGCCTGGAGAAGGCGACCGTGGCGGTCCGGTCCGTCGAGGTCAGAATGCTGGCCGGCATGACCGAGGCCGAGCAGTCGGGCGCGTTCCGGATCCTGCAGAGCATGATCCATTCCCTGCGCGATGGCAACGACGGTGCATAGCTCGTTCCTCGGCGCACGTCTCGCCGCGCCCGGACAGGAGCGCAGCCGAGCGTGGAAATCCGTGCAGGCGACCTCGAAAGAGGACGGCAAGAAGCCGGCCTGCGCCAAGTCCTGGAGGACGGCGAGAAGGTCGTGGACGGCGACCGTACGGCTGCGCGAGGGCCGGGTCGTCACGGTCGGCGGAACCCAGGGGGTTCCGGAGCTGTGACCCAGGTCTGTCAATACCTCGCAGGTCACCTCCTTGGTGGACTCCGTGCAGACGCGGCAGGCCGTTCCCGGGCGGAATCGTTGGAGGCATGCGACTATCCAGACTTCAAATCGCGGCGTCGACCGCGTCCGTGCTCACGTTCATCGCCGCACTGGCCACAGAGGCGCTGCCCTCGCTGCCCTACACCACCGGGTTCGCGCCGCATTGGGTGACGGCCGCCGCCGCCCTGGCCGGTGCGGGCTTCGCCTTCTTCGAACGGCCGGTCGCCGTGGGCTGGCTCTCGTCGGTGCTGCTGCTCTGGTCGGCGGGTGGGCTGGTGCTCGACTGCTTCCGCGCGTTCTTCGTGGTGACCGGGATACCGGCGGGGGAGTTCGCTCGGGTGGACGGGCCCGGGATGGCGGGACGGGCACTCAGCCTCGCTGCCACCGGGCTCGTCGGGGCGCTGGTGCTGCGGCGCACCCGGCTGCCGAGCGGGCCGTGGCTCGGTTACACGGCCTTCGCGCTCGGGTTCATCTATCCGACGGTCAAGCTGTACTGGTCGCTGGGCGGGTCGTTCCTGCGCCCCGCCGACTACTCCGAGGGATTTCCGTACGGCGAGTTGATCATGCTGGCCATCGGGGCGGTCGGGTCGTTGGCCCTCGTTCAGGCGTGGGGGAGGCGGCTGCCGCGCGGGCTGGTGCTGTCCGGCGGTTGGACGGGAGCCGCTATGTTGAGCACGATGGGAAGCATGTCCGTGTTCGGCACCCTCTCGCAACTCATGGGCGTGACCGACGGGCCGGTGCCGCTCGGTGACGCCTCAGCGGTCGTCATGGTCTCCTGCGTGTACGGGAGCTGGCTGCTGTTCGGGCTCGCGGTGGCCGGGGCCACGCTGGCCTACCAGCGGCAGACCGCCAGGGTGCTCGCGCGATGACGCGGTGGGTGGCGGGGCCGCGGGCGTTCGACGCTGTGGCCGCGTTCGTGGTCGGGACGCCACTGTTCCTGCTCTCGGTCGTGGTGGCGGTGCTGTCGGTGCCGGGGGAGCGGGCGGCGATCCTGGTGGCGGCCTGCCTGCTGGCGCACGTGGCGTTCGCCTTCCGCCGGGACCTGCGCGCATTCTTCGTGATCGCCGTGGCGCTGGCCGTACAAGCGGTCGTGACCGGGCTCTTCATCGTCTTGCCGACCGTCGTGCTCTTCCCGCTCGCCCTCTACTCCTGCACCGCGTACGGCAGGTCGTACCTGCCCGTGGCCGTGGGACTGGCGGGGGCGGGACTGGCGGCGGCCAGGTTCGCCACGGACTCCAGCGTCGCGGCCGCCCATCTGGGACCGGATCCGTGGATGCTGCTGGGTCTTCTGGCGGCCATTGTGGTGGCGGCCTGGGGGCTCGGCCTGTACCGCAGGACTCAGCTCGCCTACGTCGACCTCCTGAAGGAACAGGCCGCCGTGTCAGCCGCTCAGGCCACCCTGGCGGAACGGGCCAGGATCGCCCGCGAGATGCACGACGTAGTGGCCCACGCCCTGGCCGTCATCGTCGCCCAGGCCAGAGGCGGGCGACTGATCCCCGACCGCGCCGCCGAGGTGCTGGCCACGGTGGAGGAGACCGGACGCCAAGCGCTCACCGAGATGCGCGGTCTGGTCGGCGTGCTCCGCTCGGACACCGCCGTCAGCTCCGAGGCCGGCGATCTGCGGCCGCAACCGGGGCTGGCCGAGCTCCCGGAACTGCTGGACCGGACTCGCGCGGCCGGGCTCGCGGTGACCATGACCACCTCCGGCAGGGCGCGGCCGATCGGGCCGGGGGCGGAGCTGGCGCTCTACCGGGTGGTCCAGGAGGCGTTGACCAACACGCTCAAGCACGCGGGCGGCGGAGCGAGCTCGTCGGTCGGATTGTCGTGGACGCCGGTGCACCTGGAAGTGACCGTGGCGGACGACGGCCGGGCTCCCACACCGACCGCGGGCACGGTGCCGGGCAACGGGCTGGCCGGGATGCGCGAGAGACTGCTGGCAGTCGGTGGCACGCTCTCCGCCGGGGCCGCAGGGGAGCGGGGCTTCGTGGTGACGGCCCGCTTGCCGTACCAGAAAGGCGCAGTGTGACGATCCGGGTGTTCGTGGTGGACGATCAGGACCTCGTGCGTACCGGCACGATCATGGTCATCCAGGCTCAGGGCGACATGACCGTCGTGGGGGAGGCGCGCGACGGCCTCGAAGCCCTGGCCGGGCTCGGGAAGGTCGTCGCCGACGTGGTGCTCATGGACGTGCGGATGCCTCTCCTCGACGGTGTGGAGGCCACTCGCAGGCTCCTGGCCGGGGCCGGGGCCGGGCCCAAGGTCATCGTGCTCACTACGTTCGACCTGGACGAATACGCCTTCGCCGCGCTCCGTGCGGGCGCCTCGGGGTTCCTGCTCAAGGACGCGCCCGCCGAGGAGATCGTGGCCGCCGTCCGGACCGTGCACGAGGGCGACGCGGTCATCGCACCCTCCACCACCCGGCGGCTGCTCGACCACGTCGCCCCCACCCTGCCGCTGCCGGCCGATCCGCCCGTCCCCCTCACGGACCGAGAGCGGGAGGTCCTCCGGCACATCGCGCAGGGCGAGACGAACGCCGAGATCGCCGGGTGCCTCTTCCTCTCGGAGGGCACGGTCAAGACCCACGTCGGTCGCATCCTGGCCAAGCTCCAGCTCCGCGACCGCGTCCAGGCGGTCATCTGGGCCTACGAACATGGCCAGATCCCCCGCGTATGAGCTCTGCACGGATCGTGGCCAGGTCCGGGAGGGTCAGTGGCGGCGGCGTTCCGCCCCGGTCACGTCATGTGCCCACCCCGAAGGAGATCTCGGGGGAGTGGCGGGCGGTGCCGTGCGGGCCGTCGCCGAGATAGAAGCGGACGTTCATGGTGCGCCGGGCCGGGTCGAACACGCTGCGCCACAGGGTCCGCCACGGTTCTTCGGGGACGGCCGGCATGGATACCGCGTCCAGCGCCTGGCGCAGGCCGTCGGCCGACAGCGGTCCGACGGTCCGCTTGGCCAGTGTGCGGGCGCGCTCGTAGGTGTGGAAGGACTCCGGGGTGTCTTCGGGGAGCCGGGTGACGTCGGGGTGCCGGTGCAGCGGGTGGTTGGTGGCGCACAGCGGTCCGGCGGCGGCTTCGATGATGTGTTCGCTGTCCTGGGCGCCGCGCTCCCAGACGAAGGACCGGCCGGAGGCGTCGGCGATCAGGTAGTGGCAGGGAGCGCCTTCGCTGTACTGCTTGGCACCCAGCAGTGCTCGTTTGGCCTGTTCGACGTTCTGGCAGGTGTCCAGCAGGAATCGGGGTAGCTGGGTGACGTTGAGCCCGGCCTGCGGCACGGGCGGGCCCGCGGGCGGCTCGGTGGCGGCCACGTCACCGAGCAGAAGCACCACGGTCAGGCCGCTCTCGTTGATGCCTTCGGTGCAGCCGTCCAGATCGGACATGGTCAGGACGGTGGAGGCCGGCCCGTCGTCGGGGATGGTGGTGATGACACAGGGGCGTGCGGCCATCGGCACTCCTGTCCCCATGGGCTGGGTCCGGTGAGCGAGGCCATCAGGTCCGGGGCGCTGAGGGTGAAGAAATCGTAGTTGCGGGCGATCCTGCCGCGCCCGTCGGTGGCGTGGGCGGGCGGGCACCAGACCGCCGAGCAGGCCGATCCCGAGGGCAGGGCGGGGATGTCGTCCAGGCGGAACCGATCGTCGCCGGGGTCGATGCCGAATGCGGCGGCGACCCCGGCGAGGCGGGCGTGATGCTGGGGCCAGTTGCGTTCGAACCAGGTCGAGCGTGCCTGGTTGATCAACGGATCGGTCTCGGCGGGCAGCCAGCCCGCGCTCGTGCGGGCCTCTTCGGCCAGTGCCCGGCCGATCTGTTCCTGGCTGCCCCGTAGCACCATGTGCCGGACGGTCATGAAATCGTCGTGACCGCCGGCCACGATGGAAATTTCGTTCATGGCGGCCACTTTCGTCCGGCGTGCTGACCAACGGCTGACCGGTCGCTGACCGGTCGCTGGCCGGGCTTCCCCGGCGGCGTGGTTCTGATGACCACCGTGGAGGCCGGGCGGTGGCCGTACGGCCCGGCGGGGCGCGGTTTCACACGGACCGCGGGCCGCGGAGCCGGTGGATCAACGTCCTGGACGATCTATGCTTGGGGCAGGCATCGCGTCAACGCCGCGCCGGGCCGCCTATGCCCCGGCTGTTCCACCATGAGGTCGGCGATCCGCTCGCGTCCCGGTGGGAGCCGATCACGGGGCGGGTCCGGTGGCCACGCCGGCCCGCGCTCCGGCCGCCGCGATGCCGTGACCGTCCCGGTGGTTCCCCTTGGAGGTTTGGCAGGTGCCGACGTTGGTCCGACCTGTCCCGTACCCCCCGACGACGGAGCCGGCCCGTGCCGCCGAGCCGCTCCGGCACGCGCGGCTCGCCGGACGCGCGGGGCTCACCATGATCGGGGTCGCCGTGGCGACCATGCTGGCCGTCGCCCTCCTCGGGCCGTCCGCGGCGGTGCCCGACCTCGGTGGCGGTGATCCGCCCTGGTCCTTCCGGGCCGCCCCCTCCGACACGCTGGTGATCCAGTTGAGCTGGGCGGCCGTCATCATCGGCGGGCTGGGCGTGGGTGCCGGGCTGTACGGGCTGCGCCGGAGATGGCGTCCGGCGCGAGGGGTCCTTCTCGCCGGCACGGTGATCGCCGTCCTCACCCTCACGCTCGTACCGCCCGCCGGATCGACGGACGTGCTCAACTACGCGGTCTACGGGCGCATCGCCGCCCTCGGACACGACCCGTACGTGCTGACCCCGGCATGGCTGCACAAGATGGCGGACCCGGTCGGTGAGCTGGCCCCCCTGGCGTGGCGCAACACACCCTCGGTGTACGGGCCTCTGGCGACCTGGGCGCAGATGGCCGGTTCGTGGCTCGGCGGCGGGACGATGGCCGGCACCGTGCTCGCCCTCAAGGTCATGACAGGCCTGGCGTTCCTGCTGTCCGCGTACATGCTCGACCGGCTGGCGGGACCGGACCGCGACCGGCGCGTCCGCGCCCACCTGCTGTGGAGCCTCAACCCGCTGATGCTGTGGCACGTGGTGCTGGGCGGCCACATCGACGGCCTGGGAGCGTTCTTCCTCGTCGCGGCCTTCCTCGCCCTGCGCGGGGGCGGCGTGGTCGCGGGCCTGGCGGCGGGGGCGCTGCTCGGCGCGGCGGCCGCCGTCAAGGCGCCGTTCATCCTCGCCGGCGCCGGCCTGGCCTGGGCGGCCCGCCGGTCGATGACCACTTTCCTGGCAATGGTGATGGGCGCGTGCACTGCGCTGGTCGTGGCGTACGCGACGCAGGGCCCGGAGGCCTTCGGGAACCTGGTCGGCAAGATCGGTTCCCGCTCGCTGGCCGATCCGTGGCGTGTGATCACCGACGCGCTGGGCCTGGGCGCGCGGTCGTCCACCCTGGAGGGGCAGCTCGCCCTCGGTGCCGCCCTCCTCATCGGTCTCCTGCTGTGCCGGCGGCTCCCTCCGGGACCGCCCGGCCTGGCCTCCGTACGCCCGGCGCTGGCGTGGTGCCTGTGCTGGCTGCTCACCTCTCCGGTGCAGCATCCCTGGTACGACGCCCTGCTGTTCCCCCTGCTGGCACTCATGCCGGCCGGCCGCCTCGACGGGCTGCTGATCACCCGCGGCATCATGACGAGCCTCATCTACCTGCCCGGTGCCGTCGGCCTCCTCCAGCTCCAGCCCACCGCGCTGACCCGGTGGATCGCCGAGACCTACCGCCCGTGGATCGCTCCGCTGGCCGCCGACCTCCTCATCCTCTGCGTCATCGCGCTGAGCTTCGCCGGCGCCCTCCGCTCCCGGGCGCTGCCGCCCGCCGCCGGTGACTACGATCATGCGAATGGACAGCCGCTGCCTGGCCGATGAGATCGGCCGGGTGTCTCAGGACGGGTATGACGGCCGGCGGATCGAGCCGCTGACGCACAACACCGCCAACGAGGTCACCCGGGGCGTACGGCGACGCCGTGGCGGGGTGACCTCGGCGCCCGCGCCGGGCGTGTCTCCGGCCTACCGGTCGGCTCCCACCCCGTTGGGTGCGGCCCGGTCCAGGACGGCGGCGTCCGGGAGGCACTGGTCGGCCGGCGCAGGCAGACCGGCGGAGAGCGCCGGGGTGGCGTTCGCGGTGGCCGGGGTGGCGTTCGCGACGGCCGGGCCGGCGGGCGGCTGGGGCTCGGGGGGTGTCGCCCGTTCCAGGAAGCGGAGCAGTTCGACGGGGAAGGGCAGCACGAGGGTGGAGTTCTTCTCGGCGGCGACTTCGACGACGGTCTGGAGCAGGCGCAGCTGCAGCGCGGCGGGGTGCAGGGCCATCGTCTCGGCGGCCTGGGCCAGCTTCTGCGAGGCCTGCAGCTCACCCTCGGCGGTGATGACGCGGGAGCGCCGTTCGCGTTCCGCCTCGGCCTGCCGCGACATGGACCGCTTCATCGAGTCCGGCAGTGCCACGTCCTTGATCTCGACGCGGTCGATGTGCACGCCCCAGCCCACGGCCGGGCTGTCGATCATCAGTTCCAGCCCCTGGTTGAGCCGTTCCCGGTTCGACAGCAGGTCGTCCAGCTCGCTCTTGCCGATGATCGAGCGCAGCGAGGCCATCGCGACCTGGCGGATGGCGGCCTCGTAGTCCTGGACGTCGACGACCACGCGCATCGGGTCGACGACCCGGAAGTAGATGACGGCGTCCACGTGAACCGTCACGTTGTCACGGGTTATGCCGTCCTGGGCGGGCACCGGCATGGTGACGATCTGCATGTTGACCTTCTGCAGGCGGTCGGCGACCGGCATGATCACGGCGAGCCCGGGACCACGGATCTCGGAGCGGACCTGCCCGAACCGGAAGACGACGCCCCGCTCGAACTGCTTGACGATCCGGACACTCGTCCCGAGCAACATCGCGCCCAGTGTCAGGATCGCGATCAGTGCGGAGGTGACGACGGTGATCATTTCATCCTCCCTTGTCCCCCTCGGTCCCGCCGGCCCGACTCTCCCGGCGGCCCGGCGGCCTCTTGGATCGGTGACCGGTTCCACCGGCCCCGCCCGGGGCGGGCAGGCCGGCCGATCACGGGGCGGCGGGGGCGGGGGCGGCGCGCCGGCGACGAAGGGCCGCGCGGAGCCCGGGTCCTCGACCGGCGTCCGGCGCCGGATCTCGCGCGGCGTCTCGCGTCCGCGGTCACCGAGCACGGGACGCCTCCCGGAGGTGCCTGTCCGTCAGGCGCGGTCCTGCTTGTTCCGCCCATCCGAACATTTCCATCGTAACGCGGCACAAAGCGCCTGATATGTCACTTTTAGTCGGAATAGCGGCAGGGAGGCACGGGGGTGCCGGCGCCATGCGGTCATTGGCACGGGGGCGCCGGCACCGTGCGGCCACCGGCACGCCCGCGTCCCCCGGCACCGTGCGGCCACCGGCACGCCCGCGTCCCCCGGCCCCTGCGTTCCCGCGCCCCCTTGCCGGTGCCCGGCCGGTCACAGGCCCCGGATGAGTGAGCGCCCCCTCGTGTCGTCGGCATCGGGATGGACCGCCACGTTGCCGCCGGAGAGGATCGCCACCACCGGCCCGGCCGGCAGCGTGTCCCGGTGGGCGAGGTAGGCCGCGGTGGTCACCGCGCCGCTGGGCTCGGCGCGTTCCCCCAGCTCCTGCCAGAGGAGGTCGGCGGCGGCCCCGATGCCGTCCTCGCTCACGGTCACCATGTCGTCCACGTACCGGTGGATGTGCTCCCAGGCCAGGGCGCCCAGGACCGGGGCGCGCAGGCCGTCGGCCCGGGTGCGGTAGGTCTGCTGCACCGGCCACGCGGTGCGCCGGCCGGAGCGGAAGCTGGCCACGCCGTCGGCGGCCAGCTCGGGCTCGACGCCGATCACCCTGATCGCCGGGTCGACGGCCCTGGCCGCGACCGCGACCCCGGCCAGCAGGCCGCCGTTGCAGACCGGCACCAGGATCGTGCCCGCGCGGGACAGGTCCCTGCCGATCTCGGTCCCGGCGCTGCCGTGCCCGGCGATGACGTCGAGATCGTCGGAGCGGACCACCGTGGCCGCGAGCCGGTCGGCCAGGGCCAGGCAGGTGACCTCCCGCAGGGCCGGTGGCACGATCACCACCTCGGCGCCGAGCCTGCGGGCGGCCGCCACCTTCAGCTCCGGCGCGGTGTCGGGCAGGACCACGGTCACCCGCAGGCCGTGCTTTCCCGCGGCGTACGCGATGGCCTGGGCGTGGTTGCCGGAGGACTGGGCGATGACGTGCTGGACGCCCCGCTCGGCCAGCCGTCCCACGGCGTTGACCGCGCCCCGCACCTTGAAGGAGCCGGTGGGCTGCCGGTTCTCGGGTTTGACCCAGAGCCGTTCGCCGGGCAGGTGCAGCAGCGGGGTGCGCCGTACGAACGGCGCGATGCGGGCCGAGGCGGCGATCACGTCGGCCACCGTCACCAGGCTCATCCGCTCAGCACCTTGGCCTGGATGGCGTCCAGGTCGGCCTCGGCCTCGGGCGGCGGCGCGGCGTCGGGGACCAGGTCCTCCAGGTGGTGGAGCGGGCGGTAACGCAACCCGATCACCCCCCAGACCACCAGGAACACGCCGCTGACCAGCAGCACCGCCGCCGCGCCCCGGCCGGGGCCGGAGGTGTACGACTGGGCCCAGTCGGCCAGCGGTCCGGCGGCCAGGAAGCCCAGCGGCTGCATGGCCGTGGCCAGCATGACGTTGACGGCCAGAACCCGGCCCTGCAGCTCCGGCCCCACCTTCACCTGGATGATGGACAGCCAGTGCGCGTTGCCGATGCTCATGCAGGCCAGCCGGAGGAACAGGCCGGCCGCGACCAGCCACAGCGCCGGCCACACGCCCATCAGCACCACGCCGATCCCGGACCCGATCACGAAGCCGACCATGCCGGTGGCCCGGCGCCGGGTCCCGCCCCACACCAGCACCACCGCGGTGCCCACGGCCGCGCCCAGGCCGCCGACCGCGGTCACCGCGCCCAGGGCGGCCGAGGACCCGAGAGCCAGCACGACCGGGGTGATCAGTACCCACATCAGCGCGGTGCAGAAGTTGACCACCGCGAAGTAGACGGCCATCACCAGCAGCGGCCGGCGCCGGCGCAGGAACAGCCAGCCGCCGGTCAGCGCCGCCCGGAACGTCTCCTCCTGCCGGTGGAACAGCCGGTCGGGGAACCGGACCGCCAGCAGGGTCGCCACTCCCACCCCGAACGAGGCCACGTCGATGGCCACCACCGCGGACAGCCCGAACATGCCGATCAGCGCGCCGCCCGCGAGCGGGGCCACCACGTTGCCTATCCCGAAACCCAGGTTGGCCACGGCGTTGGCCTGCGGCAGGTACGGCTTGGGCACCAGCTGCGCGATCGCGGCCAGATAAGCGGGCTGCTGGAACGCGGTGGCCAGTGAGGTGACACCGACGATGAGACAGACGTTCCACAACGCCAGCCGGTCGGTGACCAGCAGCAGGACCAGCGCCGCCATGGCCAGCCCGGAGACCGCGTCGCTGACCAGCATGATCCGGCGCCGGTCCACCCGGTCGGCCAGCGCCCCGCCCAGCGGGGTGAGCAGCACGGCCGGGATCTGGGACAGCATCACGATCAGGGCCAGGTCCAGGATCCGGCCGCTGTCCTGGTAGGCCCAGACGCCGAGGGCGAACGAGCTCAGCGCCGTGCCCACCACCGAGACGAACTGCCCGCCCGCGACCGTGTAGAAGGGGCGCAGGCCGGTCCGGTCGGGCGGGCGCACCGGATCGGGCAGCCGACCGGCCGCCCAGCTCCGCAGGTGCTCGATGACCAGGGCGGCCAGTGGCTCGGCCTGGTGCCGCAGGAAGTAGTGGCCGGCATGGGGGAGTACGGCCAGCTCCACCCTGGGCGCGAAGGCCGTCCACTCGGCGTACCGCTCCTGGTGCAGCTCGGTGGCCCGGTCCCGTTCCCCCACCACGCACAGGATCGGGGCGCGCAGCGGCGGCCCCCCACCGGTCAGCTCGCGGCTGAACCACTCCTGCGCCTGGTCGGCGTCGTGGCGCATCGCCCGCACCGCGACCTGTTTGGCGGCCTCGTCCATGTCGTCCAGCAGCCCGCCCGTGGCACGCAGCGCGTCCTGGAACATCCGGTCGGAGACCCAGCGGTCACTGCGGAAGATCCGCCGGGCCAGGCCGGGCAGCTGGGCGGTGGGGAAGCTGCCGGCCGCGATCACGCCCAGCACGGGGATCCCGTCCGCCTCCAGCCTGCGGGCCAGGGCCACCGCGGGCGCGGAGCCCACGCAGTGACCGTAGATCGCGATCGGGCCGGACGCGGTCGTGGCCACCTCCGCGGACAGGGCCTCCACCAGCTCCTCCAGCGGCAGCGGCAGCTCGTCGGGCCGGGCCGGATCGTGGCCGGGCAACTCCGCCGAGAGCACCTCCACCCGCTCGCCCAGCGCCCAGGCCAGCGGCTGGTACACCGCCGCCGACCCGCCGCCGTACGGCAGGCACACCAGGGTGAACTCGCTGGTGCGGCCACCGCCCAGGCGGTGCAGCAGCCCGCCGCCGTCCCGGCGGTCCAGGAACGCGGCCAGCTCGGCGACCGTGGGCCGGGTGAACAGGTCGATCACCCGCAGGCCGCAGCCGATCTCCTTGACCGCGCGCACCGCGGCGAAGGAGTCCCCGCCCAGGGCGAAGAAGTCGTCGTGCGCCCCGACCCTCGCCACGCCGAGCACCTGGGCCCATGCGCGGGCGACCAGCTCCTCGCCGGCCGTGGACGGCGGCACGAACTCGGCGGTCTCCGGCCGCGGTTCGGGCAGGGCGGCCCGGTCCACCTTCCCGTTTGGGTTGAGCGGGATCCGGTCGAGTACGACGAACTGGGCCGGGACCATGTAGTCGGGCAGCCGCTCCCGCAGCGCGGACCGGATCGCCGAGGTGTCCACAGTGGACGGCGTCACCCAGGCGGCGAGCTGCCGGGCCTTGCCCTCACCCACCGGCAGCACCACGGCGTCGGCGATCTGCGGCAGGGCGCGCAGCGCGGTGGTGACCTCGCCCAGCTCCACCCGGTAGCCGCGCACCTTGACCTGGTCGTCCACCCGGCCGCGGAACTCCACCCGCCCGTCGGCCGTGACCCGCAGCAGGTCGCCGCTGCGGTAGCAGCGCCCCTGCCCGGTCAGCGGATCGGGCACGAACCGCTCCGCGGTCAGCTCGGGCAGGCCGATGTAGCCGCGGGTGACCCCCGGGCCGCCGACCACCAGCTCGCCCGGCACCCCGGCCGGCACCGGCCGCCTGCTCGCGTCCACCAGGTGCCCGTACACCCCCGGAAGGGGCCGGCCCAGCGGCACGATCCCGGTCCGGTGCTCGGCCGCGATCTCCTCGGTGTCGCAGACCAGGCAGATCATCGTGGACTCGGTGTGCCCGTAGTGGCTCTGGATCCGCAGGCCCGGCCGCGCTGCCCTGGCCCGCTCCACCAGGTCCCACGGGCACGCCTCCCCGGCCAGGATCAGCAGCCTGTCCGGCAGCACCGCGGCCAGGTCTCCGCCGGAGGCCAGCAGCTCCAGGTGGCTGGGCACGCACTTGACCACGTCGACGTGGTGCGCGCTCAGGTAACCGGCGAACGCCGCGGGATCCATCGCGGTCTCCCGAGGCACCAGGTGCACCGTGCCGCCCGTGGTCAGGGCGCCGAACACGCACGTCAGCCCGAAGTCGGCGGCCGGTGTGGACACCACCGCGTACGACCCGCCGGGCACGCCGATCCGCGGCAGCATGCCGTTCAGGTAGCTCATCACGCCGCGGTGCTCGGCGGCCACGGCTTTGGGCGTTCCGGTGGACCCGGAGGTGAAGATCACGTGATGCAGGTGTTCGGGCCGGACGTCGACCTCCGGCCGGGTCCGCGGCAGGGACGGGAGCCGGTCCAGCGCCAGCACCCAGCGGTCCGGCCCGATCAGGCCGGCGAACTCGGCCGTGGTGACCACGGCCCGCACCCCGGCGGCGTCGAGCATGGTGGCGATCCTCGCAGCCGGATAGGCCGGATCCATGGGCAGGTAGCCGCCGCCTGACTTCTGGATCCCGAACAGGGCGCAGGCCAGGTCGGCACCCGGCTCCAGGAGTACGCCGACCGGCTCGTCGGCGCCCACCCCGGCGGCCAGCAGCCAGTGGGCGATCCGGTTGGCGGCCGTCTCCAGCTCGGCGTAGGTCAGGCCGCGGTCCGCGCCCACCACGGCCGGCGCGTCGGGGGTGGTGTCCACCCAGCGCTCGATCAGCCGGTGCACCGGGGTGTCCGCCACGGCCGGCAGCGGCTCGCCGGCGAGGATCGGGCCGGTGACCGGCTCCAGCGGCTGCGCGCCCACAGGCGCTTCCAGGTCGGACAGCATCCCGTCCAGCAGCGCCAGGTACCACCGGGTGAACCGGGCCGCGGTGGCGCCGTCGAACAGGTCGGTACGGTAGCCGAGCCCGCCGCGCAGAGGCCGGCCGGGCCCGCTGTCGATCACATGCCAGTTCAGGTCGAACTTCGCCGTCTGCTCGGGCAGGTGGATCTCGGCCGCCTCCAGGCCGGGCAGCTCCGGCCGGCCCGTGTCGGGGAAGTAGTTCAGCATCACCTGGAACAGCGGCGTCGCCGCCAGGTTCCGCTCGGGCCGCAGCCGGTCCACCACCCGGTCGAACGGCGCGCTCGCGTGGGCGAAGGCGCCCAGCGCGGTCTCCCGGACTCGGGCCAGCAGTTCGTGGCCGGTCGGTTCGCCGCCCACGTCGGTCCGGACCACCACCGTGTTGAGGAAGCAGCCGATCACGCCCTCGGAGTCGGGGTGGTCCCGGCCGGCGACCGGCACGCCGACCGCGATGTCGGTGCCGGCCGACAGCCGCGCCAGCAGGGCCTGCAGGCCGGCCAGCAGCACGATGAACGGCGTCGCCCGGTAGGCGGTGGCCACCGCCCGGACCCGCTCGCTCAGCTCCGCCGGCAGCTCCAGGTCCACCGAGGCGCCGCCCGGGTCGGCCACGGCGGGGCGAGGCCGGTCGGTGGGCAGGTCCAGCACCGGCGGCAGGCCGCGCAACTGCTCGGCCCACCAGTCCAGGTCGGCCAGGTCGGGGACCGGGGCCACCTCGGCGTACTGGGCCGGCGGCGGCTCCGGCGTCGGGCGCAGGCCGATCCGGGCGGCGTACAGCGCGGACAGCTCGGACAGCAGCAGCCCACGGGTCCAGGCGTCGGTGGCGATGTGGTGGAAGGTGAGCGAGAGCACGTGCTCCCGGTCGCCGACCGCGAACAGCACCGCCCTCATCGGCGGCTCCCGGTCCAGCGCGAACGGTGTGGCCAGCTGCGCGGCCACCGCGTCCTCGACCCGTGACCGGTCGATGTCCGCCGTGGACACCGGCACCTCTCCGGCCGGCCGTACCACCAGAACCGGCTCGGCGCCGGAATCGTCGATCACGCTGCGCAGCACGTGGTGCCGCTCGGCCAGGTCGCGTACCGCGTCCAGCAGCGCCTCCACCTGAAGCGGGCCGTGCAGCCGCAGCGCCACCGGCACGTTGTAGGCCGTGCTCTCCGGCTCCAGCTGCGCCAGGAACCACAGCCTGGCCTGCACCCCGGACAGCGCGGCCGGCCCGTCCGCCCGCTCCCGCCGCGCCCTGACCACCTGAACCGGGCGGGGCAGGGCGGCGGCCAGGTCGGCGAGCACCGGATGCTCGAACAGCAGCCGCACCGGAACCGGCGCGCCCAGCCGCTCCCGCAGCCGGCCGACCGCCCGGGTCGCGGCGAAGGAGTGCCCGCCCAGGGCGAAGAAGTCGTCGTCCGCCCACACTTGTGGCAGGTCCAGCACCTCTGCCCAGACCTCGGCGACCAGGTGCTCCTGCGGCGTGCCCAGCGGCACCCGCACCGCCGAACCGGCCTCGGGAACCGGCAGCGCCGCCCGGTCCACCTTGCCGTTCGGGGTGAGCGGCAACGCCTCCAGCGCGGCGATCGCGGGCGGCACCATGTAGTCGGGCAGCCGCTCCCGCAGCGTGGCCCGCACCTGTGCCGTGTCCACTGTGGAGGGGGTCACCCAGGCGGCCAGGCGGCGCTGCGCCCCGGCGCCGACCGGCTGCACGAAGGCCTCCGCCACCTGCGGAAGGGCCCGCAGCGCCGCGGCGACCTCACCGAGCTCCACCCGGAATCCGCGTACCTTCACCTGGTCGTCGATCCGGCCCAGGAACTCCACCAGCCCGGCCGGGTTCACCCGCACCCGGTCGCCGGTGCGGTACCAGCCGTCCACGAACCGCTGCGCGGTCAGGTCGGGCCGGCCCAGATAGCCGCGGGCCAGGCTGGGGCCGCCGATCCACAACTCTCCCGGCACGCCGGCCGGCAGCGGCCGCCCGGCGGAGTCCACCACCCGGCACTCCACATCGGCCAGCGGCCGGCCCAGCGGGGCCACACCGGGCGCCACCTCGGCCGCGTCGCAGGCCAGCACCGACACCGTGGTCTCGGTGGGCCCGTAGTGGATCTGCACCGCCAGGGCCGGCCGCGCCGCCCTCACCCGCTCCACCAGGTCCGACGGCACGGCCTCACCGGCCAGGATCAGCAGTTTCCGGGGCAGGGCGTCCACGCCCAGCAGCTCCAGCTGGCTGGGCACCATCTTGATCACGTCCACCGGATGCGCGGCCATGTAGGCGGCGTACGCGACCGGGTCGGTGGCCGTCTCGTGGTCGATCAGGTGCAGGGTGGCTCCCGAGGTCAGCGCGCACAGCACGTTGGTCAGCCCCAGGTCGGCCGCGGCGGTGGACACCAGCGCGAAGGAGGTCACCCCGGCGGGGATCCGTTCGGCCACCGCGCCCAGGTAGTGGGTGATCTGCCGGTGCTCGACCGCGACCCCCTTGGGCTCCCCCGTGGAACCGGAGGTGTAGATCACGTACGCCAGGTGGTCGGGCCGCACGGCCACGTCCGGGCGGTGCCCGGGGCCGTCCGCGGCGGCGGCGATCTCGGACTCGGTGAGCACGATCCGGGCGCCGGCGTCGGCCAGGATGGCCTCGGTCCGTCGCGCCGGGTAGACCGGATCCAGCGGCAGGTAGGCCGCGCCGGCCTTGAGCACCCCCAGCAGGGCGACCACCAGTTCCGGCCGCCGCTCCAGCAGCACCCCGACCGGCTCCTGCGGCCCTACCCCGCGGGCCAGCAGCCAGTGCGCCACCTGGTTGGCCCGCCGGTCCAGCTCCGCGTAGCTGAGCGAGGCGACCGCGGTCACGTCGGGGCCGGCGTCGGCCATCCGCTCGACCAGCGCGTGCAATGGCACGTCCGTCGGCAGGTCCCCGGCCGGGCCGCGCAGGTCGGCGCCGGCGGGCAGCCGGACCGGTGCGTCCGGATCGGTGAGCATCCCCTCCAGCAGCGCCAGATACCACTCCACCAGCCGCCGGACGGTGGACTCCTCGAACAGGTCGGCCCGGTAGCGCAGCTCGCCGGCGAACCGGTCCCCTTCGTCGCCGAGCGTCAGGTTCAGGTCGAACTTGGCCGTCGGCACGGGCAGCGGTTCGGCGCGGACCTCCACCCCGGCCAGGCTGACCGGCGCGGCGGCGTCGTAGACGTTCAGCATCACCTGAAACAGCGGGGTGACCGACAGGTTCCGCTCCGGTTGCAGCCGCTCCACGATCCGCTCGAACGGTGTACGGGCGTGGGTGAACGCGTCCAGCGCGGCCGTACGGGCCCTGGACAGCAGTTCGGCGCCGGTGGGGTCGCCGGAGGTGTCGGTGCGCACCGCCAGGGTGTTGATGAAGCAGCCCACCACCCGCTCGGCGTCCAGATGGTGCCGGCCGGCGTGCGGCACCCCGACGGCGATGTCGTCGCTGCCGGACAGGCGGGACAGCAGCGCCTGCAGGCCGGCCAGGAACACCATGAACGGCGTCATGCCCGCCACCGCGCGCACCTTGGAGGACAGGGACTCCGGCACCTCGAACCCGACCGCGGCCCCCCGCCAGGTGGGGACGGCCGGGCGGGGCCCGGCGATGGGCAGGTCCAGCACCGGCGGCAGGCCGGCCAGGCGCTGCGTCCACCAGTCCAGGTCGACCTCGGGCTGCTCGGCCTCCCAGGCGGCCACGTCGGCGTACTGCAGGGCCGGGGGCTCCGGCTGCGGCGCCAGGCCGAGCCGGGCGGCGTACAGGGCCGAGAGGTCCCGCAGCAGCAGCTGTTCCGACCAGGCGTCGGTGGCGATGTGGTGCAGGGTCAGCGCGAGCACGTACTCGTCCTCGCCGAGCCGGAACACCGCGGCCCGCATGGGCGGCTCGGCGTCCAGCCGGAACGGGCGCCAGGCATGCTCGGCCAGCTCCCGCTCCAGCGCCGCGGGGTCCACATCCACCACGGAGACGGGCACGCCGTCCGCCGGCCGTACCCTCGCCCCGTCGATGACGCCGCGCAGGATCCAGTGCCGGTCGGCCAGCTCGGACACCGCGGCGGTAAGGGCCGCGACGTCCACCGGCCCGCTCAGCCGCAGCGCCCGCGGCACGTTGTAGGCGGGGGTGTCCTGCTCCAGCTGGGCCAGGAACCACAGCCGTTCCTGGGCCGGTGACAACGGCATGTCCAGTGTGGACAGTGCCGGAATGACCGCGGCGCCGGGGGTTTCGGCCGCGACCCGGGCGGCGGCGAACCGGGACCGGACCATCTCGGCGATCCGGTCCTGACGAACCTCGGTCATGCGTCGTTCCCATCCATCAGTTTGGCGATCAACAGCTCTTCCAGTCCGGCCGCGAAGTCGGCGAGTACCGGTCGCTCGAACAGCAACCGCACCGGCACGGCCAGATCCAACGTCTCCCGCAGCCGGCCGACCACGCGGGTCGCGGCGAAGGAATGGCCGCCCAGGGCGAAGAAGTCGTCATCGGCCCAGACGGCGGAGCGTTCCAGTACGGCGGCCCAGACGGTGGCCACCAGGCGTTCGGGATCGGTGGCGGGCGCCACCCGTCCGGCCTTCGGGTCGTCGACCGGCTCGGGCAGGGCTTCCCGATCCACCTTGCCGCTGGACAGGGTGGGCAGGGTGGGCAGCGCGACCCACCGCCGGGGCACCATGTGGCCGGGCAGCCGCGACCGGACGTGCCGCTCGACCGCGGCCAGGTCGGCCGTCTCCGGCGTCACGTAGCCGATCAGGTGTGCCTGCGCGCCCGAGCCGGACACGGTCACCGCCCCGTAGGCCACCTCGTTCAGCACCGTCTCGATCTCGCCCAGCTCGATCCGGTAGCCGCGCACCTTCACCTGGTGGTCCCGGCGGCCGTGGAACTCCAGCGTCCCGTCCGGCCGCCACCGCACCAGGTCCCCGGTCCGGTAACACCGGCCGCCGGGGACGAACGGGTCGTCGACGAACGCGGTCGCGGTCAGGTCGGGTCGGCCCCGGTAGCCCCTGGCCACACCGGCGCCGCCCAGCAGAAGCTCGCCCACCGCGCCCGGCGGCGCCAGCCGCAGCTCGGAGTCGACCACGTAGGCCCGCTCCCCGGGCATCGGCAGCCCGATCGGCACCGCTCCCGCCCCGTGCGCGTCGAGCCGGTGCTGGATCGAGGCGACAGTGGCCTCGGTGGGGCCGTAGGTGTTCCACAGCTCGCGGACCCGGGGCAGGATCTGCCCGGCCAGGGCCGAATCAAGGGTCTCCCCGCCGCTGATGGCCAGCAGTGCCGGGTCACCGGCCCAGTCCGCGGCCAGCAGCATCCGGTACGTGGTCGGGACCAGGTCGACCACGGTGGCCTTGCTGGTCGCGATCCGCTCGGCCAGCGCGTGCCCGTCCACGGCCGTGGCGCGGTCCACCACCACGCAGGTGCCGCCGACGCTCAGCAGGCTCCACAGCTCGGACGCGGAGGTGTCGAAGGTCAGGGGCGCCACGACCGGCTGGACGTCCCGGGGGCCCAGGCGCAGCTCGGACACCAGGCCGGCCACATAGGCGGCCAGGTTGCCGTGGGTGACCTCCACGCCCTTGGGCGTCCCGGTGGAGCCGGAGGTGTGGAGCACGTAGGCCAGATCCCCGGCCCGCACCTCCGGCAGCTCCGCCGGCTCGCTGTGGACAGCGGCCAGGTCGTCGGCGTCCAGCGTGGTGACGCCGGGAACGGCGGCCGCACCGCCCCTGGTGAGCACCACGCGCACCCCGGCGTCCTCGGCCAGCCGGCGCAGCCGCTCGGCCGGGTGCTCCGGATCCAGCGGCAGGTACGCCGCACCGGCCCGCCACACCGCCAGCAGGGCCGCCGGCATCAGGTGGTCTCGGGGCAGGCAGACCCCGACCACCTCGCCCGGCGCCACCCCGTGTTCCAGCAGCGCCGCCGCCACCCGGCCGGACCAGTCGTTCAGCTCGGCGTAGCCGAGCGAGGTGCCGTCCGGGCCGATCACGGCCGTCCCGGCGGTGCGGACCGCCAGCGCCCGCGGCACCGTCTCCGCGATCTCCGGCAGCTCCGGCCCGGCCGCGGCGGCCAGCAGGGCGGCGCGCTCGTCCGGGGTGACCAGCTCGAACGCCGACAGCGGCCGGTCCGGGTCGGTCAGCGCGCACCGCAGCAGCCACACCAGCCGGTCCAGGTACGCCTCGGCCCGCACCGGATCGAGGTGGGCGGTGCCGTACTCCAGCTGCAGCTCGGTGCCGGACACGGTCCGGTTGACGAGCACGCTGAGCTCGTGGACCGAGGAGCCCGAGCCCAGCTCGGTGAGCAGCTCCAGGTCGCCCAGGCACACCGGAACCTCGGCGTGCTGCATGGCCAGCAGCACCGGGGCGCGGGGCAGGTCGGCGGCCGGGATCTCCTGGTGGACCAGTGCCCGCGTGGTCGCGGCGGCGGCCTGCCGGACCAGGTTCCGGAAGGTCAGCGCGCCGGTCGGCCGCAGCCGTACCGGCACCGTGTCCACCAGCGGGCCGATGACCTCGGTCAGCTCCGGCCGGGCCCGCCGCGCCGCGACCACCCCGACCAGCGTGTCCGGCTCGCCGCCGGCCAGGGCCAGAGCGGCCAGGTACACCGCGAACGGGGTGGCGCCGCACTCGCGGGCCAGCGCGTTCACACCCGTCACGAACTCCTCGGGCAGCGGCCGGATCACCCTGTCCGCCGTCAGGTCCGCGGGCGCCGGGTCCGCCACCGGCGCGCCGGCCAGCTCGGCCCGCCAGAACTCGCGCAGCCGCGGCAGGTCCGGCTGTTCCCGCTGCTGCACGGCCACATCGCCGACCTGGACCGCCGGCCCGACGACAGGATCGCCGGCCAGCTCGGCGGCCAGCTCGTCCATCAGCACCCCGACCGAGCCGCCGTCGAAGGCGATGTGGTCCACCACGACCACCAGCTCGGCCTCCGCGTCGCCCACCCAGCACAGGCCGGCCCGTAGCAGCGGCACCTCGCTCGTCAGGTCGAACACGTGCGCCGCCGCGGCCCTGGCCACCTTCTCCGGGTCCTCTCCCACGGCGTGCTCGACCAGGGGTACGGCGGCCGGCGGGTGCACCACGGCGTACGGCACGCCGTCCTCGTCGACGGAGACCGTGCTGCGCAGCACCTCGTGCCGGCGTACGACCGCGTCCAGGGCCGACCTCAGCGGCGCGGCTCCGCGCAGGTCGCGCACGCGCAGCCGGATCCCCAGCGTGGTGACCGGGCTGCGCGGGTGGAGCTGGCTCAGGGTCCAGAACTGGCGCTGCGCGTCGGTGAGCGGATGCCGGGTCCGGCCGCTCCGCCGCACCGGCGCCGGTCCGGCCTGGCGCAGCCGGATGGCCAGGCCGGCCGCGGTGGGGGAGGTCAGGAAGGCCGCCAGGGGCACGGTGTGCCCCAGCCGGCGGGACAGCTCGGTGACCACTCTGGCCGCGGCCAGCGAATGGCCGCCCAGGTCGCTGAAACGATCGTGTACGCCGACCTGCGGCAGGCCCAGCACGCCGGCGATCACCTCGGCCACCAGGCGTTCGTCGTCGGTGCGGGGCGCGACCGGTGCCGCACCGGCGGACCGGAAGGCGCCGAGCCTGGGCAGGGCCGCACGGTCCACCTTGCCGTTGGGGGCGAGCGGAAGCTCCTCGGCCACCCCGATCCGGGTCGGCACCAGGTGATCGGGCAGCCGGGCGCACAGCCAGTCCCGCAGCTCCGGCTCGCTCACCTCGGAGGCCGCCACGTGACCGGCCAGGTAGGCGATCCCGTCGTCGTCGGTGGCGGCCAGCACGGTGGCCCGGCGTACCGCGGGGTGGCGGGCCAGCGCGGCCTCCACCTCGCCCAGCTCCACCCGGTAGCCGCGGATCTTGACCTGGTCGTCGGCCCGGCCGGCGAAGCGCAGCTCGCCGTCCACCCAGCGGACCAGATCCCCGCTGCGGTAGACCCGGCCGCCGTCCGGATCGGTGCGGAACGCGGGCGCCTCACGTCCCAGGTAGCCGCGGGTCACCCCGGGCCCGCCGATCCACAACTCGCCCGTCTCTCCGTCCGGGACGGGGTCTCCGGCCGCGTCCCGCACCGAGAACACCGCGCCGGCGATCGGTCCGCCCAGGGGCGGCTCACCCTCGTAGTCCCGGCCCACCTCGACGCCGGCGCAGGCGGTGGTGCACTCGGTCGGGCCGTACAGGTTCAGCACCCGGCGCACCCCGGGGTTGGCGTAGATCCGCCGCAGCAGGGCGCCGGTCAGCGGCTCGCCGCCGGAGAACACCGCGCGCACCCCGCTCGGCAGCGGCTCACGCAGCAGCACCGACAGCGCGGAGGGGACCCCGTAGACCGTGGTCACCTCCTCCCGGGCCGGCAGGCTCGGCAGCGCCAGCAGGTTGTCGGCCATGATCACCGTCCCGCCGGCGATCAACGGCGAGAAGAGCTGGCTGATCGACGCGTCGAAGCAGACCGAGGAGCCGGCCAGCATGCCGCTCAGTTCCTCGGCGGTGTACGCCGACGCCTCCCAGCGCAGCAGGTTCAGGGTGTTGTGGTGCTCCACCACCACGCCCTTGGGCGTCCCGGTGGAGCCGGAGGTGTAGATGACGTACGCCGCGTCGCCGGGGTCCCCGGCCACGGGGGGCGCCCCCTCGCCCGGCACCACGTCGTCGACGAGGACGGCCTCGGCCCCGGTCAGGACGGCGGTCCGGCGCAGCGCGGCCGAGGTGAGCACCGCGGTCACGGCGGCGTCCTCGGCCATGAACCGCAGCCGCTCGGCCGGGTACGCGGGGTCCAGCGGCACGTAGGCCGCCCCCGCCTTCCACACCCCCACCAGCGCGGGAACCAGCCACTCGTCGCGCTCCAGGCAGACTCCGACCAGATGGCCGCGTCCGACGCCCCGTCCGGCCAGGGCACGTGCGATGTCGTTGGCCCTGCGGTCCAATTCGGCGTAGCTGAGTCGCCTGGTGCCCGCCACGACGGCGGTGCGTCCGGGGGTGCGCCGGCTCTGGGCCTCTATCGCTTCGTGGACGCAACCCGGTGCGTCGAACCTCCCGGCCGCCGCTGCGGGAAGGCGGCCCGCCAGATCGCCACGCGTCACATCAACGGTCACTTCGTCCTCTTTCCCAGCCAAGATCACGTCTGATGACGGGAAGTTGTGCAGATCGCCTAATTGATCAACTTCTACGATCAAGAGACTGGGCCACGCACCTTGCAGCCGCCTTGGAAGCGAGTTGCACATGCGCTCGCGGACGGGACCCGCCGCTGACACGGGACGCGGATGATCAGTGACCGGGCGGGACTACCCGGGTGCCGTCGCGGTGTCAGTACACGTCGCGGACATAGCGCTTGTCCGCGGCGAGCTTCCTGACGTAGGCGTCGGCGCCGTCCTCGGTCAGGCCGCCGTGGACGGTGGCGATCTCGCGCAGGGTGCGGTCGACGTCCCTGGCCATCCGGCCGGCGTCTCCGCAGACGTAGAAATGGGCCCCGTCCTGGAGCCAGGACCAGAGCCGGGCGCCGTGCTCGCGCATCCGGTCCTGGACGTAGACCTTGGCGCGCTGGTCGCGGGAGAAGGCGAGGTCCAGCCGGCTCAAGGTGCCCTCCCGCTGGAATCCGGCGAGTTCGTCCCGGTAGTAGAAGTCGGTGGCGCGGTGCTGCTCGCCGAAGAACAGCCAGTTGCGCCCGCGATCACCGCGGGCGCGGCGCTCGTCGAGGAAGCCGAGGAAGGGGGCGACGCCCGTTCCGGGGCCGACCATCACCATCGGTGCGGAGGGGTCGGCCGGGGGCCGGAAGTGGGGTGAGCGCTGGACGAAGACCGGCACGGGGCTGCCGGCCGCCGCGTCGGCCAGGTGGGCCGAGCACACGCCGTTGCGCCGCCCGCCGTGCTGGTTGCCGAACCTGACCACCGACACCGTCAGACGGATCTCGCGAGGACTCGTGAGCGGGCTGGAGGAGATGGAGTAGAGGCGGGGCTGCAGGCGCTTGAGGACGCCGGCCCACTCCTGCGCGCCGACGCGGACGGGGAACTCGGCGATGACGTCGATGGCCTGCCGGTCCCAGATCCACTGCGCCAGTTCGTTCTTGTTGTCCGGGCGCAGGAGTTTCCTGAGATGGCGGTCCCGGGTGCGGTCGGCGACGAACCGGAGCAGATCTGGAGTGATCTTGGTGATGTCCCGGTGGCGGTGGAGGGCCTCGCCGAGCGGCACCGGGCCGTCGGCGACGGTGACGGTGTCGGCGGGGTCCAGGCCGGTGACGGCCAGCCACTCCGCGACGAGGTCGGGGCGGTTCACCGGCCAGACGCCCAGCGCGTCACCGGCCTCGTACGGCAGGGCGTCGCCGGTGTCGAACACGAACTGCCGCACCTCCTTGGCCGCTCCGGGCAGGCTGAGGAGACGGTTGCCCGACAGCCGCGCGGTGAACGGCGCGTTCTTGCCGTGGCGGGCCGGGGCCGGGCTCGCCGTGCCGCTCCGGTCCGCCGCGGTCGCGGCGGGAGCCGGGCCGGTGGGGCCGGAGCCGGTGGCGGCGCCCGCCGGGGACGGGGACGGGGCCAGCGCCCCGAGCACCTCGTCGAGCCAGCGCCGGGCGGGTCGCTCGTCGTCCGGTTCGCAGTCCACGCGCGGGAGCAGGCGCACGGCGCCGAGCTCTCCGAGGCGCCGGTCGAGACGGCGCCCGTGCCCGCAGAAGTCGTCGTAGCTGGAGTCGCCGAAGGCCAGGACCGAGTAGCGCATGCCGTCCAGGCGCGGTGCTTCGGGCGCGGCGAGCGACTCCCAGAAACCGGTGCCGTTGTCGGGGGCCTCGCCGTCGCCGAAGGTGCTGGTGATGACCAGCAGGTCCGCGCCGCGGGGGAGGGTGGCCGGCGTGCACTCGTCCATGCTGAGGACGGACGGGGTCCGTTCGCTCTCGGACAGGTGGCGGACGGCGGCGCCGGCGAAGTCCTCCGCGTTGCCCGTCTGGGAGGCCCACAGGACGACCAGCTCACGTCCTTCGCGGGCGGCGGCCGGCTGCGCCCGAGGTGGACCGGCGGAGGGTCCGGCCCGGCCCGCCGGAGTCCGGGAGAACATCCCCGCCAGCGTGCCGTTGATCCACAGCGCGTGGCCTGGATCGAAGGGTGCGAGATCTGGCAGAACCGGTACGGCGCCGCCGTCAGGCGGGGGTGCCGCGTCGAGCCCGGACAGGAAACCGGCCAGGTAGCGGCGCTCGTGGGCGGAGAGCACGGGTGGGGAGACGTCCGCGAGTCCCAGCAGCCGGGCCAGCTCCGTCACGGCGCCGCTTTCCGGCGCGGCGGCGGCCGGCGGCGGATCGGCCGCGGTGGCGGAGGCCGTGGCCGCGCCGTCGCCTGTGCCGCCGGGCGCCGCCGGGACCCGGGTGAGGGAGACCGCGCAGGCCTTGAACTCGGGCTGGAAGGAGATGGGGTCGACCGCGTCGTTGGTCACGGCGTTGACGCTGAGGTACTCGCCGAACAGGTCGTTCCAGTGGAAGGGCGCGAAGCAGCCGCCGGGCCGCACCCGGTCCGTCACGACGGCCGGGAGCACCGCCCGGCCGCGCCGGGAGGCGACCTCCACCGAGTCGCCCTCGCCGACGCCGAGGGTGGCCGCGTCCTGCGGGTGGATCTCCACGAAGGGCCCGGGGTTGAGCTTGTTGAGCTTGGCGACCTTGCCGGTCTTGGTCATGGTGTGCCACTGGTGCTGAAGCCGGCCGGTGTTCAGGACGTAGGGGAAGTCGTCGTCGGGCAGCTCGGACGCCGGCAGGTGCGGGCGGGGGAAGAACACCGCGCGACCGCCGGGGCCCGGGAAGGACAGCCGCGGCCGGGTGCCGCCGGGGCCCTCGAAGAGTTCCTGGCTGACGCCGTCGTTGAGGTAGCGGATCGGGTTGCGCTCGCCGCCGCCGGCGGACGCGCTGGGCCACTGCACCGGCGTGGCGCGCAACCGGTCGTAGCTCACGCCCCGCAGGTCGTAGCCGGTCTTCGGGTTCCAGGCCCGCTTGATCTCCTCGAAGATCTCTTCGGCGCAGCTGTAGCCGAAGGCGTCGGCGAAGCCCATCTCGCAGGCGACCCGCGCGATGATCTGCCAGTCGGGCAGCGCCTGGCCGGGCGGGTCCACGGCCGGTCGCAGCAGGGTCAGGGTGCGTTCGGAATTGATCATCACCCCTTCGCCCTCGGCCCACAGCGCGGCCGGGAGTATCACGTCGGCGTAGGAGTTGGTCTCGGTCTCGGCGAAGGCGTCCTGGGTGACGACGAACTCGGCGGCCTCCAGCCCCTGGATGACGCTCCTGCGGTTGGCGACCGAGGCGACGGGGTTGGTGCAGATGATCCAGCACGCCTTGATCTCGCCGTCGGCCATGCGGGAGAACATCTCGACGGTGCCCTCGCCGGCGTCGGTGCGGAGCGTGCCCGGCGCGATCCCCCACAGGTCCTCGACGAAACGGCGGTCCTCCTCCACCAGCACCGAGCGCTGCCCGGGCAGGCCCGGACCCATGTAGCCCATCTCGCGCCCGCCCATGGCGTTGGGCTGGCCGGTGAGGGAGAACGGGCCGCTGCCCGGGCGGCAGATCGCGCCGGTGGCCAGGTGCAGGTTGCACAGCGCGTTGGTGTTCCAGGTGCCGTGCGTGCTCTGGTTCAGGCCCATCGTCCAGCAGCTCATCCACTCGCCGGCCTCGCCGATCAGCCGGGCGGCGCGGCGGATGTCCGCCTCCGCGAGGCCGGTGACCTCGGCGACCTTCGCGGGCGGGTAGTCCCGCAGGAACGGCGGCATCACCTCCCAGCCCTCGGTGAACTCCGCGATGAAGCCCTCGTCGACGTGCCCGTTCTCGACCAGCAGGTGCAGCAGCCCGTTGAGCAGGGCCAGGTCCGTGCCCGGCCTGATCTGCAGGTGGAGGTCGGCCTTGGCGGCGGTGGCGGTACGCCGGGGGTCGACCACGATGAGCGTGGCACCCGCCTTGACCCGCTCCATGAGCCGCAGGAACAGGACCGGGTGGCAGTCGGCCATATTGGCGCCGATGACGAGGAAGACGTCCGCGTGCTCGAAGTCCTCATACGAACCGGGCGGGCCGTCCGAACCCAGCGACAGTTTGTATCCGCTGCCCGCGCTGGCCATGCACAGCCGGGAGTTGGACTCGATCCGGCTGGTCCGCACGAACCCCTTGGCCAGCTTGTTGGCCAGGTACTGCGCCTCCAGCGTCATCTGGCCCGAGACGTAGAAGGCCAGCGCGTCCGGACCGTGCTCGTCCAGGACGCCGCGCAGCCGCCGCGCGGTCTCCGTGATCGCGGCGTCCATGCCGGCGGGCACGGGTCCGGCGCCGCGATCCGCCCTCACCAGGGCGGTCGTCAGCCGACCGGGGGCGGCGAGCATGTCGGCGCTGGTCGCGCCCTTGGTGCACAGACGGCCGGAATTGGCGGGGTGGGACCTGTCGCCGGAGGCCCTGACGACCCTGCGCCGCCCGGCGGCGTCCTGCGCGACCTCAAGCACCATTCCGCAGCCGACACCGCAGTAGGAGCAGACCGTCTTCACGGCCGAGGTGGTGATCTGCGGGTCGGTTGCCGTCACCTGAGTCCTTTCCTGGCCGCCGCCCCCGCCGGCGGCGGGGGCGTCACGCACGGCACCATAAGAAGGCCCTGTTACGCGGCTGTCACAACCACCGATCCCGCGCGGTTACATCTGCCCCACAAGCGCAGCATCACGTTCACGGCGGATGCCGCGCGTCGCGCCGGAGACCTCACGTTGAGTTGACGCATCAACTCAACGCCTCCTACTATCGAGGTGACACATCAACTCGACTTTCGGGTGGCTTGCATGACCAAGATCGGCATCATCATCGGCAGTACCCGCCCCGGCCGTACGGCCGAGCCCGTCGCCCGCTGGGTCCTCGGGCTCGCCGAGAAGCGGGACGACGCCCGGTTCGAGCTGGTCGACATCGCCGACTACGACCTGCCGCACCTGGACGAGGAGGTCCTGCCGGCGATGGGCCAGTACGCACGGCCGCACACGCTGGCCTGGGCTCGGAAGATCGATGAGTTCGACGGGTATGTCATCGTCACCCCCGAGTACAACCACTCCACCTCCGGCGCGCTCAAGAACGCCCTGGACTTCCTCTACAGGGAGTGGAACAACAAGGCGGTCGGCTTCGTCTCCTACGGCGGGTCCGGCGGCGTGCGGGCGGTCGAGCACCTGCGGCTGGTCGCGGGCGAGCTCCAGCTCGCCGATGTTCGCGCCCAGGTCGAGCTGAGCCTGTTCACCGACTTCGAGAACTTCTCGGTGCTCGCTCCCGCCGCCCGCCAGGAGGACGTCCTCGCCAGGATGCTCGACCAGCTCGTCGCCTGGAGCGCCGCGCTCAAGGTCGTGCGGGCGGCCTGAATCGATCGAGCGGCGGGCGCGCGACAGGCGCCGTCCGCGGGGCGCCGGCGCGCGTGAGGATCGGCGTCGAACGGCCCGCGTTCCCGCCGGATTCCCGCGCGGGAACGCGCGGGCCGCCCGGGCGGCCCGCGCCCGGTGCGACCTGCCGCCCTGGACGCCGAGCTTCCCTTCCCGCTCAGCGAGCTGCTCGCGGCGCTGTCCGAGGCGCTGCGGCGGCGTCCCTTCCGGCAACGTATCGCCGACGCCGCGCTGACACTCGGCGACGAGTCCCTCATGCCGTTCCGTGAGGCGCGGGCCGGCCGGGCCGACTGAGCGGTTCTCGCCCAGGCCCCGTGCCGGCGACACCCCGGTGCGCGAGGGGCGGCCGGGCGACGCGAGGGGCGGCCGGGCGAGAGGTGGCCAGGGCGGAGAGGTGGCCAGGGCGGAGAGGTGGCCAGGGCGGAGGGGCGGCCGGGGCTGAGGGGCGGAGAGGCGGGAACGCGGCCGTGGCTATCATGGCGTTGAAGATCACTTTTGGGGGAGGCCATCGTGGCGGACGACACCGACCTGCGGCACCTGCGCCGCTGCGTGGAACTGGCGACCGAGGCCCTGGAGGTGGGCGACGAGCCGTTCGGCTCCGTGCTCGTCGCCGCGGACGGGACCGTCCTCGCCGAGGACCACAACCGCGTGGCCTCCGGCGACCGGACCCGCCACCCGGAGTTCGAGCTGGCGCGCTGGGCGGCGGCGAACATGACCCCAGGGGACCGGGCGGCGGCGACCGTCTACACCTCCGGGGAACACTGCCCGATGTGCGCCGCCGCCCACGGCTGGGTCGGGCTGGGCCGCATCGTGTATGCGAGCTCTTCGGAACAGCTTTCATCCTGGCTCGCCGAGCTGGGGGTTCCCGCACCTCCGGTACGGACCCTGCCGATCCGGGAGGTCGTCCCCGGCCTCGTGGTGGAGGGGCCCGTTCCCGGCCTCGCCGAGCAGGTCCGCGACCTGCACCGCCGATTCCACGGCTCGCCCTGAGAGGCGGGCGCCGTGTCGACCTCGCCTGCCGCATCGGCCGCGGCCTGGACCCGCTGGAGCGGACGCTCCCACGTCCCGTCCGCCGACCAGAGCCGGTGCCGTTCATGGACGGTCTTCCACGGACCGAGCCGTTCGGGCAGGTCATGCCTCTGAGCACTGGTCCGCACCCGGTGCGGAATCCCGTCGATCGCCTGCCGGTGATCACGCCACCTGCCGCAACGCCCGTTACCGGCCGGCAGGAGGGGCCGCAGGCGTTCCCACCCGGCATCCGCCAGATCTCCCCGCCCCATGTCCGCAACAACGACCAGGGCACCGGCTAGTCACATGATCGGCCGGACAGGTCCGCCCTCCCGCACCCACGGCCGCAGCTTTTCCGGATTGCGGACCGCCCAGATCCGGGTGACGCGGCCGTCGGCGACATCGAACGAGGCTACGGTCGTGACGGCGCCGGCATGCCGGGCCACCAGGCCCGGCACACCGCTGACCGACCGCTCCAGGAGTTCGAGCCCCGGAGCCTTGTCGGCGATGGCGACCATGTACTGGGCGATGCGCGCACCGCCTTCGATCGGGCGTAGGACGGTACCGACCATGCCGCCGCCGTCGGCGGTCATCACGGCGGCCGGGTCGAGGAGGTCGACGAGGGCCGCGATGTCCTTGGTCTCCCATGCCTCTTTGACATGCCGCACCGTGTCGGCCTGCCCGGCCGCCGTCACCGGAGCCTGTGCGACGCGCACCCGCCGACGGCCGGACGCCGCGAGCTGCTTGCAGGCCGCAGGGGTCCGGCCGAGGATGTCGGCGATCTCGGCGAAGGGGTATCGGAAGACGTCGTGCAGGACGAACGCCACCCGCTCGGCGGGTGTCATCGACTCCAGGACGACGAGGAAGGCCATGGTCACCGATTCGTCCAGGACCATCTGGTCGGCGGGGTCGGTGCCATGGCTGTGGTCCCACTCGGCGTGGTCGGGCAGCGGGTCGGGCAACCACGCGCCGACATAGCGTTCACGCCGGGCCCGCGCCGAGCCGAGCACGTCCAGGCAGATGCGGCTGGTCACCGTCGTCAGCCAGGCGCCGGGGGACACGATCTCGTCCTGCCGGCTTCGTGGCAGCGCGTACCAGCGCGCGTAGGCCTCCTGTACGGCGTCCTCGGACTCGGCCAGTGAACCGAGCAACCGGTAGGCGACATTGATCAGCTGGCGTCGCTCACCGGCCATCTCATCGATGCTCGTGCCGGCCGTCCCCATGCTCCCGACCGCCTCCTCGCCTTACCTTTCGCGGGCCCGCGTCGTCGGGCTGGTGAGACCTTATCGATTTACCGCCCCCGGGCGGAAAGGGGACCGTGGCATGGCTACCCAGGCGACGGCACAGCGCCGCTTCTCGTTTCTGCAGATCGCGATCACCCTGCAGACCTTGACCATCTTCCTTCAAGCGGTCTCCGCCGGACTGCTGCTGACCACGTCCTACGGAGAGACGCTGCACAGCGCCGGAGCCCGCGTGATGTACGGGGCGTCGATACTGTATGTGCTCGCGGCGGTGCTGGCGTGGAAGCCGGGCGGCGGCTCGCCCCGGCCCGTCTGGCACGCGTCCGGCTTCCTTGTCCTCGCCTCGGTCCAGGTCGTGCTCGGCATCGCGCACATACCGTCGGTTCATCTCCCCCTGGGCGTCCTGATGTTCGGACTGAGCGTGCTGGCGCTGGCGCGGCGCTGAAGTCCGATGCGGGGGCATGCAGGGATCGGCTGGGGCCTGCCTGGCCGATCAGGCCGCGTCAGGGGCCCCGCTCGCCTTCTGTGCTGGTGAGCGGGGACCGGCGCGTCGGGATGCGTGCGGAGGAGGGCATGCGAGCTTGTGGAACTCACAGCCCAACGCGTCCGCGGCCGCGAGGTCGAAGTGGAACACCTGCACGCCCACCTAATGATCACTTGCGCAGTCCTGACGAGAGTCGCCGACCAGGCTCTCGCCTGTCTCGGTCCCCGAACCGCTCACCTCACCCCGAGGCGGCCCGCAACAGCCGGAGCTGTCCAATCTCAGTGACGTTCTTCATCAGCTCGGAATTCACCCAGGCGACCAAGTGGGCGACGGTGTGCTCGGAGTCCTTTGGCCACGGGAAGGGGGGCGCCGGGGCATCCAGGTCGGCGTCCGTAAGGCGATCCAGCATCGCCAACCAGTCTTCACGGAGGCTGCGCAACCACTCGACGGCACTCGTTCCATCACCCGGCCAGGTGATCTCGGTCCTGTCCCGAGGCTTGTGTCCCTGAGCGTGATCGATGGTCACGCTCCACCACCAACCGATATGCCAGCTCACCCAGCCGATGGTGGGAACCGGGACGGGATCAGGCTCGGTCTCCGCCCAGTCGGGCACCCATGTTCCCGTGGCGTCAGGGCGCACAGTCCAGCAAAGAGCGGCGGGTTCCCACAGGAAGTCCGCGGGTTGCAGTCGTTCCAGGTGGTAATCGAACAGCGACCAGGTGAAGTCGAACTGCCAGCGCAGCAGCTCGCATCGGGATACATGCATTAGCTGATCATGACGGGCCGTCACTCCGCTTGGAAAGCCATTATCCGGGTGATGGGCCGGAGCGCCATCCGACGGCCTGCTCCACCCGTTCGCTGCCGACCGCACCGGGACGACCTGAAGCACCACGCATCGCGATCACTTCCTTGATCCGGAAAAGGGCATGCGGTCTGGTAGAACGCGGCCATTAAGTCGAGGTCGAACACCTTCACGTCCACCTGCCCCGTGCCTCGAAGCCCGCCGCGTCATGACCCGCTCAGCCGGTGCGCGGCGCGACCGCGCACAGATAGGTCGATTCCACCAGCAGTTGCGCTGTCAACTTGACCCCGGTCAGATTCTCGGCCAGTGCGAAGACGGCCCCAGTACGAGCCGCTACGTCGTCAGTGGCGACGAGCTTCTCTGGTCCGTCGTTGTCCTCCAGATCAAACCCCGCCCGCCGCATGGCATCCACCGCTCCGTCGGGATCGCTGCCATACCGATCGGAAGCGAAGGGGGGCTCGAACGTAAGGCGTATCTCGCCGTCCTCCACGCAGCAGAAGCGCTTGACCGCGTTGACGTTGCGGAAGTGAGACACCAGCCGCGTGCCGGCCGACAACGGCTTGATGATTTCCCGGGTTACTCCCATAAAGCCGTTGGGCTCGACGACGAGGCACCAGCCTTCGACCGCCACGGCTCCGAAGAAGTGGTCACCCCAGGTGCCGTAGGGACCTGGACCACAGGAAGCGGCGCTGTTCAGATCGTCAAAGTTCATGCGAGAAGGAACGTTGTCCATCCAGTCGCCGACTTGCGTCACAACCTCCTCAGTCCGGGCATCCAGTCGCGCCACGACGTCCTCGGGACGCAAGCCCTCAACCAAGGTGAAGCAGTACGCCTCCCACAAGCTCGGAAATCCCTCATGGAACCAGACGTAGTCAGCTGCCGTCGCGATCACGTCCCCATGCTGCCAGGGCTGACCGACAGAGCGGTCATGCGCAAGGCAACTTGCTCGAATGCCGATCCGACTCCTCCAGCCGCTTCCTCAGTCCGGAAAAGCAGAGCGTGGGCAACCGACGACAAAACCGCAAAAAATGGGGTCTTTCCTGCTCGGGCGGGGCCGAGAGCCTGGGGAAGTGGCAGGGGCCGCGACCGCGGCGAGATCCGCCGGACAGGCCTTAGCCGGAGAGGCGTTCGAGGAGGGCGAACCGCTGGGCGAACGCGGACATCTCCTCGTGTTGCCGACCGGGTTCGGTGGCGGTGGCGCTCACGACGACGCGGGTCACACCTTGCGCGGCGAACGCCTCGACCTGGTCGGCGGTCATGTCGATCGGCCCCGATCGCGTGTACTCCAGAGTTCCCGGGTCACGGCCGGCTTCGACGGCGGCCGACCGGGCGATGTCCATCTGGATGGCGCGTTCGCCCGGATCGAGCGCGCCGCCAGGGAAGTAGCCGTCGCCGCGCCGGCCGGCGCGGCGTGCAGCCGCCCGGCTCGATCCACCGATGTGGATCGGCAGGCGGGTCGCCCCGTGCGGCTTTGGAAATTGGCACAGGCCGTCGAAGGTGAAGAACTCCCCGTCGAAGCTGACGCCGTCTTCACCGCCGGCCCAGAGCAGCCGCATCACGTCGATCGCCTCGTCGGCACGACGGCCGCGGGTGCTGAAGTCGACCCCCATCGCCCGGGCCTCACCAGGTAGGGAACCGAGCCCCGCGGTCAGCAACCGCATCCGCCCCTTGGACAGGACGTCGACGGTCGCCAGGCGCTTGGCGAGGACCACCGGATGGTGGTACGGCAGCAGCAGCACACCCGTCCCCAGCAGGATCCGCCGCGTAGCCGCGGCGACGAAGCTCAGGCAATCGAGCGGATCGAAGTACGGCAGCGCCGGCGGGAGCTCGAAGCGGCCGACCGTCGCACCGGGATACAGCGCGATGTGCTCGGGCACATACAGCGACTCGAAGCCGCAGTCCTCGGCGTGCTGGGCGTAGGCCACGATCTTGTCGGGGTCGATGCCGTGGTAGGGCGTGCTGTAGCTGATTCCGAACTTCAATGTCACTCCTACGGTCGCCCGGGCGATGAATGGCCGGTCGCCGGCCGGCACGGCCGGTGCCGCGGAGTCATCGCGACCCCGCCACCCGCCGACGACCCCTGCCACCCGGCTGTCATGGTCACGCTAGAACCTTGTCACCGGCGTCAAGGCAACCCGCGCCCGGCCGACGACCGTGGAGAGCGGCCGATCCGGCCGCAGCGCGCACGCTGCGGCCGGCCCGCACGGAGGGGCGGATCCGGCCGCCGGCGATCACCAAGCCCCGTGCGGGCCGCGCGGCCTGTTCCTGCTGCCGCGCCCGCCGGCCCGATCGGCGGAGGTGGGTCACGCCGTTCCGGCCGACTCCAGAACCTCCAGGTAGTGCCGGTTGTACATGACGCCCAGGATGTTCCCGAACGGGTCGGTCACGGAGGCGGTGACGAACCCCTCGCCGCGCTCAATGGGGGCCTGGTGCTCCTTGGCCCCCATGGACAGCAGCTTCTCGAAGGCCGCTGTCACGTCGTCGACATGCCAGTACACGATGGCGCCGGCCGGGCCGGCCACTGAGCCGTCGGGCGCGTAGCGGCTGTCGATCAGGCCCAGTTCGTGCTGGTAGTCGCCAAGACGGAACTCGGCATAACCCGGCCGTTCGAAGTAGGGGGCGATGCCCAGCAGTTCGGTGTACCACTGCTTCGCCGCCGCCAGATCGGCCGCCCAGAAACTGACGGTGGTGAGTCCTCGCAACATCTGTGTCCCCTTCGCAGCCGCGGATACCGGTCGGTTGCCGCTGGTGTGGTGCGTCATGGGGGAAACATTACGGGTCCTTGTGGAACCTACGGTTCCTCAATGCCTGGCAGACTTCAGGAATGTTGGAAACCTCGGTCAGGCTGCTGCGCCTGCTGTCGTTGCTGCAGGCACGGCCCGACTGGTCGGGCGCCGAACTGGCCGACCGGCTGGAGGTGACGACCAGAACCGTCCGCAACGACATCGAACGGCTGCGCATCCTGGGCTACCAGGTCCAGTCGACCACGGGGACGGCCGGCGGCTACCGGCTGGGTGCCGGCGCGGCCCTGCCGCCGCTGCTCCTCGACGACGAGGAGGCGATCGCGGTCGCTGTCAGCCTGCACGCCGCCGCCGGCGGCACCGTGACCGGCATCGAGGAGACCTCGCTGCGTGCGCTCGTCAAACTTCAGCAGATGCTGCCCTCGCGGCTGCGCCACCGGATCGAGGCGGTGGGCGCGGCCACGGTCTCGGTGGCCGGGCGCGGCCCCACCGTGAGCGCCGAGACCCTGGCCACGATCGCCGCCGCCATCCGCGATCACGAACAGCTGCGCTTCGACTACAGCGGTCACGACGGGACGGCGAGCGAGCGCGCCGCCGAACCGCACCGCCTCGTCTACACCGGGCGGCGCTGGTACCTGCTGGCCTGGGACAACGATCGCCGTGACTGGCGGACCTTCCGCGCCGACCGCATCCGCCCGCGCACCCCGAACGGTCCCCGCTTCACCCCTCGACAGCCGCCGGGCGGCGACGCCGCCGTACACGTCATGCGCGGGGTCGGCTCGAAGGCCTGGAAGCATCAGGCCCGCGTGCGGCTGCACGCCCCCGTCGAGACGCTCGCCGAGCGGCTCACCCCGGCGGCAGGTCTGCTGCAGAGCGTCGACGAGCACAGCTGCGTCCTGGAGACCGGCGGCGACTCCCTGCACGAACTGGCGGCCTTTCTGGGCAGTCTCGACGTCGCCTTCACCGTCATCGAACCCCCCGCGCTCCGCAATCTCCTGCGCGCTCTCGCCGACCGCTACGGAGCCGCGACCCGATAACGGCTGAGCCGTCTCCCGGCCCCGGCGCCCGCCGTCTCCCGGCCCCGGCGCCCGCCGTCTCCCGGCCCCGGCGCCCGCCGTCTCCCGGCCCCGGCCCCGGCGCCTGCCGTCTCCGGGGCCGGGAGTTCGGTGTCCCCGTTGGCGGCCTCCCCGCCGGCCGTCGAGCCCGGGCAGGGGAGGGGCGCCGGTCTCCTGTGCCTGGTCATGACGCATGCCGGCAATGCGCCTGGTCACGACGTGTACCGACAACTAAAGCAGTCTTGACAATAAAAATCATCGGTGAGATCGTTGGCACATGTGATCGGGGACCCGGTCACGGCCGATCAGCTGTCATGCGAAAGGGCGCGGCGATGACTCCGAAGCTCGCGACACCTGGCGCCGAGGCGGCCGTCGCGCCCTCCGAGACGACCGCGCGGCCCCGAAGGGCGCTTGCCGGCCTGCGGCACCGCCGTGGCCCGCGCGGTGATGCCCGCCCGGGGCCGGGCTCGGCGGCGGTGGCCCTCGCTGACGGCAGCGCACTCCCAGCATCGAATGTCCGACGACCCGCACGAACGGAAGACCGATTCATGAGCACCGTAGTCTCGAAAGACGGCACCACCCTCGCGTTCGACCGGATCGGTGAAGGGCCGGCGGTCATCCTGGTCGACGGTGCGCTCTGCCACCGGTCCTCCGGACCGAACGGACCGCTGGCCGCGCTGCTGGCGGAGCGGTTCACCGTGTACACCTACGACCGCAGGGGCCGTGGCGACAGCGGTGACACCGCTCCCTACGCTGTCGAGCGTGAGGTCGAGGACATCGAAGCCCTCATCGCGGAGGCCGGTGGATCGGCGTTCGTGTACGGCATCTCCTCCGGTGCGGCCCTCGCGCTCGAGGCGGCCGAGCGCGGTCTGGCCATCAGCAAGCTCGCTCTGTACGAGGCGCCGTTCATCGTCGACGACAGCCGCCCTCCCGTGCCGCAGGACTACCGGGCCCAGATCTCCGATCTGCTCGCGGCCGGCCGGCGGGGCGACACCGTCAAGTACTTCATGCGGAGAGCTGTCGGCCTCCCCGCCGTCGTCGTGGCCATGATGCGGTTCATGCCGGCCTGGGCGGGGCTCACGGCCGTCGCGCACACCCTCGCCTACGACGCCGCCGTCATGGCCGGCACCCAGTCCGGGAAATCCCTGCCTGCCGGCCGGTGGGCCTCCGTCACGATGCCCACGCTTGTGGCGGCCGGCGGGAAGAGCCCCGGGTGGATGCACAGCGCGATGGCGGCCGTCGCCGACGCCCTCCCCGACGCCCGGCGCCACACCCTGAAAGGCCAGACTCACATCGTCAAGCCGCAGGCCCTCGCCCCGGTGCTGATCGACTTCTTCGCCGGCTCCGGGTGGTTCTCCGCGCAGGGGCCGGACCGGATCCCGGCGGCGGGCCTCCCGGGAGCCGGTGGGCAGCAGGTTTCCGGCGGGCGGCCCCGGTAGCCCCCGTCCTCCCGCTCCCGCCCCTCGGGCGATCTCGGGGTGCCGGGCCGGCGGGTGCGTAGGCTGGCCTCGTGACGGAGACGCGGGCCACGGGATACGACGGCCTGTCGTCCCGCCTCGTCCCGGAGGCCGAGCTGAGGCGATTCCTGCTGGACTGCTTCGGGATCGCCGGGCACGAGCTGCTCGTCGGCCACGCCGACCGGGTCGCCGAGGACCTGCGGGACGTCCCGCAGGACGTGGTGTTCGCCGCCTTCTGCACCTACCGGCAGGCCCGCGGCCACTTTGCAATGGCCTTCGACGTCGGCGTCGAGGGACGTCTCGCCGACAGGGTGGACCGCCGGGAGTTCGCCGAGAGGTTCGCCGCGCGCTTCGGTGCATACGTGCTGTACGGCGACACCGAACCGCCGGGACTGTGGACCGTGATCCTGGCGGACGGCGGCCGTCTCCTCGCCGCGATGGAGGAGGAGGACGGCCGGTCCGTGCTCTACGCGGCCACGGCGCCGGTGCCGGGCCTACCCGAGGTCCGTGTGGACGAAGGACTCCGGCGGATCCGATGAGTCTCCCGGCTTCCCGGACCGGTCACCGCCCGCCCATCCCTGCCGCGCCGTACGGCCTGGCGGGGAGGCTCAGCGCGGGAGCCGGACGCCCATCGCGGAGGCGAGCCACGGACGCATCACCGGCAGGACGTGAGCGGCCTGCATGGCCTGGGTGTGGTCAAGCCCATCCAGGACGCGTGCGTCCCAGCCGAGAGCGTCGAGCTCCGCGCGCCGGCTCACGATCGGGCCCGCCATGCTCACGTGCACATCGCCCCAGCGCTCGCCGTACTCTATTTCGTCCGCCGAGCCCACGAAGCAGAGGCGGGGGCAGCTGATCCGCGCCTGGGCGGCCAGGTCGTCGAACCCCTGCAGCGCCTGGTAAAGCGTGAGGAACTGCCGGGTCTGCGCCTCCGACATGGAAACCTCCACCGACGACCAGTCGGGTTCCTCCGAGGTCTCCGAGGTCTGCGGGGTCGTAGGGGGACTCTGAGGTGAGACGGCCATCTCATGGGTGGCCGTGGTCACGCGCAGCATCTCCGCGTACGGCCCGCCGATCGGCGGGAAGCCCCCCATGACGAGCGCCGAGAGCCGGTCGGTCCTGATCGCGAGCTGGAGCCCGCTCAGCGCCAGCCAGGAGTATCCGTAATAGGCGAACCGGTCGGCCCCCACCGCGTCGGCCACGGCGAGCAGGTCTGCGGCGACGTTGGCGGGCGTCAGGGTGTCTGGTTTGGGCGCGCCCAGGACATGACCTTCGTAGTCGAAGGCGACCACCTGGAACGCGTCACTGAGGCCTTCGATGAGGGAACGGCCCAGGGCCGGGTCGGCGCCCCACTTCCGCATCGCCTCGGCCTGCGGTCCCTCTACCGGGCGCGGGTTGACCGGGAGCAGCACGGTGGGGCCGGCGCCGTGGACCTCCACTTCGACAGTGCTCCCGTCATGCAATTTCGCCTTGGTCACTGAAGTCATCTCCAATTTCGATCCGCCACGATGGCGGACAACTCCTTAGGCCGTAAAGTATGGCCTCCTGCAACAATAATTTATAGCGTAAGGAGTTGTGTCAAGTGGACCTTGCCGGGAGGGGAGTGCGGGCAGGCCGGCGGCCCGCCCGCAGCCGCAGGGCGCGTCCGCGCGTCACGGAAAGCCGCGGATGGGTCCGGGGGAGGGGATCACGCCCCGGCTCTGCCCACGGCCGCCTCGATCCCGTCCAGCAGGACGGCGAGCCCGGCCTCGAAGGTCTTCCTCGCCTCCCGCTCCAGGTAGGGGACGCTCGCGTCCTCGGGTGAGGACGCCGCCTCGCCCTCAAGCCAGGCCACCATCGGGAAGCGCTCGGCGAAGTCGGGTGCGACCTCCCCCAGCAGGGCCGAGCGGGCCTGCCACCACTGCTCGTCGGACACCCCGGTCGCCGCCGCGGCCTGCCGCGACTCCGCGACCGTCTGCGCCGCCCCGCGCACGAAGGAGAACAGCGTCCCGACGATGCGCCGCAGCGTGCCGGGCCCTAGGCCGGTCTCGCGCAGGACGCCCACCACCGTGTCGAGCATGACGTACTCGTTGGGCCCCAGCACGGGCCGTGCCTGCGACACCTGCAGCACCCACGGATGCCGCAGGTAGAACGCCCAGGTGTCCTCGGCCCAGGCCGTCGCGCCGGCCCGCCAGCCCGCCGGTGGGCCGTAGCCGGCGGGCAGCTCGGCCAGGACCCGGTCGTGCATCAGGTCGACCAGCTCGCTCTTGCTGGGGACGTAGGTGTACAGGGCCATGGCCGTGCGCCCGAGCCGCTCGCCCACCGCGCGCATGGAGAGCGCCGCCATCCCCTCCGTGTCGGCGACGGCGATCGCCGCATCCACGATCACGTCCACGCTCAGCCCCGGCTTGGGTCCCGGCCGCGCGTCCCCCGGCCCCCCGGTACGCCACAGCAGGGCCATCGAACGGCGCGCATCGCCCTGTCCGGCAAAGACGACCACCTGCAACTCCTTATGATATAAACTAACCTTGCCGAGCGATCTCTTTATTACATAAGGATATCAGCGGGCGGGTGGCCCGGGCCACCGGCCCGGCGGCGGTCCGACCGTGCGGACTCCGGGGCTGCCCCGCTGCCCCGCTGCGCGGACTCCGGTCGAACTGCGAACTGCGAACTGCGAACTGCGAACCGCGACCGGTCGGCCGCCGATCCGTGTCACCGGGCCGTGCCCGCCACATGACGGAGCGGCTGTCCGTCCGGTTCCCCGTGAAGGCGTGGCGCCCACCATGGCGGGCATATAGTTGACACTGACTAGAAACTATTGAATAGTTGAAATCGACTAAAGAGGTGAGGTGTCGCGGACAAGCGAGGTGAGACGCCGATCCGCCGGGGCCGGCGGCGCTCGCCGCACTGCCGATGGAGCCGATGCACCCGTACGGGCCCATGGGAGCCGACACACCCGTGCGGGACTCATCGAGTCGCCCAAGCAGCCGGACCACATCCGGGCACGGCAGGAGACATCCGGGAGCCAGACATGGCAGCAGTCAAGACAGCACTGGTCATCGGCGGCGGAATCGCCGGGCCGGTCACGGCACTGGCGTTACGCGCGGCGGGCATCGAGGCGACCGTCTACGAGGCGTACGCGATCACCGCCGACGGCGTCGGCGGCCAGCTCACGATCGCTCCGAACGGCCTCGCCGCGCTGGGCATCGTCGGCGCGGACGAGGTCGTGCGGGCCATCGGCCTGCCGATGGTCCGCACCATCATGACCGACGGCAGCGGCAAGCGGATGGGGGAGTTCCCCGGCCTGGCCGGCCTGCCCCCCAGCCGGGCCCTGTGGCGCGCGGACCTCTACCGCGCCCTGCACGACCACGCCCTGGCCCAGGGCGTGTGGACCGAGTACGGCAAGCGGCTGGTCGGGGTGGAGGAGTCGCCGACCGGCATCACCGCGCGCTTCGCCGACGGCACCACCGCCACCGGGGACGTGCTCGTCGGTGCCGACGGCATCCGCTCCACGGTCCGCGACCTGATCGACCCGGCCGCGCCCGGTCCGGATCACGTCCCCCTGCTGAACTTCGGCGCCGTGGCCGACGTCACGGTGCCGGCCAGGCGTGCCGCCACTTACTTCTCCTTCGGGAAGAAGGCGTTCCTCGGTTACTGGTCGCAGCCCGACGGCACCACCGCGTGGTTCGGCAACGTCCCGCACAAGGAGCCGATGTCGATCGCCCAGGCCCGTCAGACGCCGGCGGCCGAGTGGCTCAAGCGGCTGCGGGAGATCTTCGCCGACGACGTGCCCGGCCGGGAGCTGCTCCAGCGCACCAGTGTCGACCAGCTGGTCGTGCTGGGGTCGCTGGAGATCATGCCGAAGGTGCCGCACTGGTATCGCGACCGGATGGTGCTGGTGGGCGACTCGGTGCACGCGCCCTCCTCCAGTTCGGGGCAGGGGGCGTCGCTGGCGATGGAGAGCGCGATCCAGCTGGCGCGCTGCCTGCGGGACCTGCCCGATGTGGCGAGCGCGTTCGCCGCCTATGAGGGGCTGCGCCGGGAGCGGGTGGAGAAGGTGGCCTGGCGGGCGTCCAAGACCAACAACAGCAAGGCGCTGGGGCCGGTGGCGATCGCGATGATGGGGTTGATGATGCCGCTGGCGATGAAGACCTTCCTCAATCCGGAGAAGACGCTGGGGGCCGAGCAGCGTTACCGGATCGACTGGCAGGCGCCGGTCACGGCGAGTCTCTCGCGCCCGGCGGGCAGCCGTGGATAGGCCCGCGCCGCCCTCCTCACAGAGGGGAGCGGCGCGAGGTGGCGCGGCCGGAGCCGGGGGGTCAAGATCGGCGCGGTGGCCCCGGCCGTACCGCCGCCGGGCGCTTTCCTGTCATTTCTCCTTCTCCTGCCTGAACTGCTCTTCGAGCTTCAGGAAGAGGCGGCGTTCCCGGTAGGGCAGGTGCTTGTGGGAGGTGATCCGCTCCGGGTGCGGTGGCCGGCCGGGTGCCCGCTCCGGCTCGTGACGCGCCGGCCGCGTGGAGAGCTTGGCGGCCTCCGCCCGCAGGGCGGCCAGGACCTCGGGGTTTGGCCACGAGGCCGCTCCGAGATACATCAGACCTGTTCCGAGGTAGCTCAGACCTCTCCTGAGGCGGCGTGTCATCCGCCGCAGAGCCCCTCTCTCCGGGGTGTTCTCGCGCATACGGGCCTCCGGTGATCGATCCCGCGTCCGAGCCTGGCCGCGACACCTCTCGGGCCGCTCGAGAACCGCTGGACTCCGCCTCCAGCCGGGCCGTACGGACCGTTCCGGAAAACACGGAAAGTATGGAACGAGAGGGAGCGGTTCAGAAGAGCAGGGTGACGGCGATGCTGTTGGCGGCGAGCGCCACCATCGCGAGCGCGGTGCGCAGCAGGTGCCAGCGCCGCCACAGCGGGCGCGGATCCTGCCAGCCGGGCGGGATGGCGTCGGGATCGGTGCGGTGCACCCGCTTGTTGATCGGCACGTTGCGCAGGTGGGAGACCACCGAGACCCCCGCCAGACATACGGCCGCGCCGATGATCAGTGAGCGGGCCGCCGGCGCGGACGCCTGTACGGCGAGCACGATGTCCAGCAGCGTCGTGCCCAGCACGATGATCGGCATGGTGGGATCCCAGTTCCTGCCCAGCAGCGTGTGCGTGTAGACATAGCGGTCCGGCGACATCGCGGCCAGGGCCGGTACCGTGCTGAGAGCCACCGCGAACAGCACGCCGGCCACCGTTCCGCTGCCGAGCAGGGCCAGCACGCTGAGCACATGCATCATCGTGATCACCTCCAGACCGCATCGGCGATCAGGTCTGCCTGAGCCGGGTCCGGGACGCACGGGAACAGGATCAGTTCGTCGCAGCCCGCGGCCCGGTAACCGGCGGCGAACTCCTGGAGCAGCCGCGCGTCGGTGAGCACGCCGCGCACGGCCATCTCGGCCTTCCAGCCGATGAAGGAGTAGTAGTCGAGCAGGTAGCGCTCGGCCTGCTCGCGCGCGCCCGGCCCCAGCGCCACATAGGCGATCGCCACCAGGCGTGGCCGGTCGGCGCGCCCTGCGGCGCGCCAGGCCGTGCGGACGCGCTCGGCCAGTTCGCCGTAGCCCGCGGCCGAGCTGCCTCCGGCGATCCAGCCGTCGCCGAAAGCGGCGGCACGGCGCATGGCCGCGGGGGAGTGGCCGCCGACGAGCAGTGGCGGGCCGTCCTTCGCCCAGCGCGGGCCGGGGACCGGACCGGCGGCCGTCCCGTCCCAGGAGCGCCGCAGCTCGCCGAGCAGGTCGTCGAGCCGGTGCCCCCGCCCTGCGTACGGCGTCCCGCATGCCTCGTAGTCGTCCGGCCGGCCGCCGGCCGCGACGCCGACCACGAGCCGGCCGTCGGAGAGCCGGTCCAGGCTCGCCAGCTGCTTGGCCAGCAGCGCCCTGTCGCCCCGGTACGCGGCGATCAGGATGGTCGTGGCCAGCCGGATCCGGCTCGTCGCGCCGGCCGCGGCAGCGAGCGCGATCAGGGACTCGTAACCGTCGTACATCAGCCGGTCGAGCACGCCGAGGGAGGAGAACCCGAGTTCCTCGGCGCGCTGGGCCCAGACGAGGATGTCCCGGCCGGCGATCCCGGGGATCATCGTCGGTAGCCCGATCCCAACCTCCATGCCACCCTCCATGTCTCAGCCCGGCTGGGCGTCCTGGCCGGCTCGCACCGGCGGTTCGGCCGTCACGGCTGTGCCCTCACCGCTCCACCGGATGGGTGTCCACCGAGAGCTGGGAGACGCAGCGCATGACCGCGTCGCGGAAGTAGGCTCCGAACGCCCCCGGTGTGGATGTGTCACGCTGCTCGGCGAGGTAGGGCGCGAGCTTCTCCTCGATCAGGTGCACGCCCCGCTGTCCCGCCATGTGCGCGGCCACGGCCCTGAAGTCGCCCTCGTAGTGGATCACGCGCACCATCACGTCGTCCTTGATGAAGACGGCCGTGCCGAGCAGGCGGCCTGCCTGCTCGCCCTCCTCGTCGCGCATGACAGGGGTGTTCACCCGCTGGAATCCGGCGAAGATCTCCGCGATCTCGTCCTCGAACCCGAGCTTGACCCGGTAGGTGATGGCAGCAAAGGGCATCAGATGCCTCCGTCCACGTTGAGAGTGACACCGGTGATGTACCGGGACACGTCGCTGGCCAGGAACAGCACGGCCGCGGCCACGTCGGCGCTGGTGCCCAGGCGGCCGAGCGCGGTCACGGCGCGGATGAGGTCGGCGACCGGGGGCGGCGGCCCGCCTCCGGGTTCGGTCACGATCACGCCGGGCGCCACCGTGTTGACCCGGATGCCGCGGCCTCCGAGCTCCCTGGCCAGTGACCGGCTCAGCCCGATGAGAGCTGTCTTGGAGGCGCCGTAGTGCGCGCTCTCCGGCCGCCCGCGCATGCCGGCCGAAGCTCCGATGTTGACGATCGAGCCGTTGTCGGCCAGTAACCCGAGCGCGGCCTGGGTCACCAGGAAGCAACTGGTCAGGTTCGTCTCGATGACCCGGTGCCATTTCTCCCCGGTGAGCTCCCCGAACGGCGACCGGCCGTCGACGCCGACGTTGTTGACGACCACGTCGAGCCCGCCGAGAGCCTCCCGGCAGGCGTCCGCGAGCGCGGCCACGCCGGCGGTGTCGGTGACGTCGGCCTGCACCACGCGGTGGCCGTCGCCCAGTCCCTTCAGCTCACGGGCGAGGTCGTCGGCCGCGTCGCCCGGGCTGCGGTTGCAGGCCACGACGCAGGCCCCGGCCCGGGCGAACGCGAGCACGGTCTCCCGGCCTATCCCGTGAGTGCCACCGGTGACGAGGACACGTTTGCCGGCCAGTCCAAGATCCACGATTAACCTCCGTCAGGCAGATACCTGACGAAGATGGTCCGGGTCACTCGCGACGGGCTGGAGTCCCGCTCGGCCGGCAGGCGGGCGGCCCGGCCGCCGGTGTCTTCCGCTGTGGTGGGGTGGGGTCGCCGGTCATCGGGGACCCGCCCCGGTGCCGGTCATCGGGGATCCGTTCCGGTGCCGGTCATCGCGTAGACCACCTGCATCGTGGTCATCGTTCCGCCTGAGCGGAACGGATGCAGTCTGGTGCGGTGGGCCAGGTGGCCCTGGCTGTGTTCGAACTCCCGGAAGCGCTGCTCGTCGGCCCAGTCGCTGACGATGTAGTAGACCCCTTCTTCTTCCTGGCTCCTGGCCAGCCACTGGCCCAGGTTGGCCGGATGGTCGGTGACCGCCTGGCCGACCTGGAACCAGGTCTGTTCGAACTCCTGCTCCATCCCGGAGTGGATCTGCATCCGCAGCAGCACCCGGAACACCGACGACCCGGACGACGCCTCAGACGACGACCCGGACACCGACCCGGACATCGACCCGGACACCGACGACGCGGATGATGCCTCGGGTAGCGGTTGCGACCTGGACGGCGACTCGGGTGGCGCCTCGGACGGCGGCTGCGACCCGGGCGGCGACGTAGGCGGTGAGGTGGATGATGCCTCGGACTCCGGCGATGATGCGGATGCCTCGGGTGGTGGTGTGGGCTGTGTCTCGGTCGGTGTCTCGGGCTGTGTCTTGGTTGGTGGTGTCGGTTGTGGTGTGGGCATGGTGGTTCCTCCCTCGGACTGCCGGGCCCGGCGGATGAAGCGTGTGCCGTCCAGCGGGTGGTCGTGGTGTGGGCCGTCACCGTCAAGCAGACCCCGCTGTGCTGGTCGATCGCTGGCAGCTCGCTGGCCCCGCGGCTCTCTACCGGCCACCTGCCGACGGCCCACTCAAGCCACCCTCGAGCCGTCCCCGCACCACCGGTGGGAGTCTTCTGCGGCGGGTCGCGGACCGCGGCGCGCATCCCCATCGACCGGCCGCATGCCCTGACGACGCATCATCTGGAGGTCCTCCGATGACGACCACACGGAAAGCCCGCCGGCGGCGCCGGCCGCTGCCCGCTCCGGGTCACCGGCGGTCGCGATGACCGGCACCAAGATCGCGCTCGTCAGCGGTGGCTCGCGCGGCATCGGCCGCGCGATCGTGCTGAGGCTGGCACAGGACGGGTTCGACGTCAGCTTCTGCTACCGCAGCGCCGAAGGACCGGCCGCGCAGCTCGTCAAGGAGGCCCGGCAGTTCGGTGGACGGATGCTCCCGGTGCGGGCCGATGTGACCCGCGGCGAGGAGATGCGCGCCTGGGTCGCCCGCGCCGAGGAGGAGCTCGGCCCCATCGACGCGGTCGTGACGTCGGCCGGCATCACCAGGGACGGGCCGCTCGTGCTCACCGAGGAGGCCGACTGGGACGAGGTGATGCGCACCAACCTCGGGGGCGTCTACCATCTGTGCCGCGCCGCGGTGTTCGGCATGATGAAGCGCCGGTCGGGCTGCATCATCACGATCTCCTCGGTGTCGGGGATCTACGGCAACGCGGCGCAGACCACCTACTCGGCGTCCAAAGCCGGCATCATCGGCTTCACCCGCGCGCTGGCGAAGGAGGTCGGCGGCCGCGGGGTGCGGGCCAACGTGGTCGCGCCGGGACTCATCGACACCGACATGACCGACAAGCTCAGCGAGCGGGCCAGGCAGCGGCTGACGGAGGCGACAGCCCTGGGGCGGTTCGGCCGCCCGGAGGAGGTGGCCGAGCTCGTCGCCTTCCTGGCCTCCGACCGTGCCGCGTACATGACCGGCAGCGTCGTCGAGATCCACGGCGGGATCGCGATCTGAATGCGCGCCACGACATGAACGTCTCCGTTGACAAGCGCCCGCCCGCATGGGACGTGATCGTCGTCGGGGCGGGGGTGGGCGGCTTGGTGTGCGCCGCCTACCTCGCCGCGAGCGGCCGCCGGGTCCTCGTCGTCGAACAGCACGACGTGGCCGGGGGCAACGGCCACGCCTTCCGCCGCAGGTCCTACCGGTTCGACGTCGGCGTGCACTACCTGGGGGACTGCGGGCCGGACGGCATCCTGCCCGCCATCCTCAACGGCCTCGGCCTCCGTGACCGCGTCCGCTTCCTCGAGATGGACCGGGACGGCTTCGACCGGATCGTCACGCCGAGCCTGACGGTCGACGTCCCGGCCGGATGGTCGCGCTACCGCCGGCGGCTCGTCGCCGCCCTGCCCCGGGAGGCGGACGGGATAACGCGGTTCACCGGCATCTGCGAGGGCGTCGCCGACGCCGGCCGGCGGAGCCTGCTGGCGCAGGGCCTGGACGGCGTCACCGAGCGACGGCGGGAGCTCCGCTGGGCCCGGCGCTCGCTCGCCGAACTCTTCGACCACTGCGGGCTCTCCGCCGTCGCCCGCACGGTGCTCGCCGCGCAGTCCGGCAACTACGGCGCGGCGCCGCGTGACGTCTCCGTCGCGACGCACGCGGCCGTCACCGACCACTACCTGAGAGGGGCCTACCGCCTGGCCGGTGGCGGGCAGACGCTGATCGCGTCGCTGGTGGAGGTGCTGGAGGCGTACGGCGGTGAGCTGTGGACGCGTTGCACGGCCCGGCGCATCTCGCTCGACGACGGCGGCGTCCGAGGCGTCGAACTGGCCGACGGACGCCGGATCGCCGCGCCGGTCGTCGTCTCCAACGCCGACTACCGCCGCACGATCCTCGAACTGTGCGACGACGACGCGGGTTTCCCGCCGAAGCTCCTCGCCCGGGCGAGCGCCTCGACGATGCGCCTGCCGTGGGCTGTCCTGTACGTCGCTCTCGACGTCGCCAGGCCGTACACCCCCGACGCCAACGTCTGGTGGTTCCCCGGCGAGGACATCGAGCGGAGCTACGCGCGCCTGCACGAGGGCGACCGCGACGAGCTGCCGTTCGTGTTCGTCTCCTTCGCCGCCGAGGACGGCCGGTCCCATCCGGCCGGGCACAGCAGCCTTCAGGTGATGACCGTGTGCCCGCCCGGCCACGGGCGGTGGGGGATGCCGGGCGGCCCCGCCGACGGCGTCCGCTACCGGCGTGATCCCGCCTATCTGGCGGCGAAGCGAGGGCTGACCGAGGCGATGCTGACGGCCGCGGAGAAGGCGGTCGGACCGCTGCGCGACCACATCGTGCACCTGGAGGCGGCGACGCCGCTGACCCAGGAGAGATACACCCTCAGCAGCGGCGGGACCCCGTACGGGCTGAACAGCTGGGGGGCGCCGGGCCGCCGGCCCGACAGGCGCCCCGGCGTCGGCACCAGCGTGCCCGGCCTGTACGTGGTCGGCCAGAGTACGCACTTCGGCAGCGGGATCACCGGTGTGGCGGTCAGCGGGATCATGTGCGCGTCGCGGATCACCGGCCGCCCGCTGCTGCCGGAGGTCCACGCGGGCGCGACGCTCGGCGATCCGTCGCTGCTGCCCGCCCGCCCGGCCGGCTGGGATCCGCCGGCGGTCTCACGCGGCCGGGGCGGGCGCGGGGCCCGTGGCCGCCCGCGCCTGCCGGAGGCCGGCTGATTTCAGCGGACGGTGGAGCGCAGCTCGGCGACGACGGCGGCGTCCTTGTCGCCGTCACCGGCGAGGACCGCCTCGGTGAACCGGTCGGCCGCGCCCGCCGTGACAGGCAGCTCAAGGCCGTGCAGGGCGGCCTCGCCCACCGCGAGGCGCAGGTCCTTCTCCATCAGGGCACTGCGGAACGCCGGGGGTTCGTAGTGGCGGGTCCGCATCAGCTCCGCCCGGAACGCCAGCGTCGGCGAGCTGAACCCGCTCTTGGTGACGGCGGTGAGAAGGAGGTCCCGGTCGAGCCCGGCACTGTCGGCCAGCAGCACCGCCTCGGCCAGTGCGGCGATCTGGTTGCCGAGGATCAGGTTGAAGGACAGTTTCAGCACGCACGCCGAGCCTGCCGGGCCGACGTGCAGCACGTCCTGGCCGAGTGCCTCCAGGACGTCATGTGCCCCGGCGGCGTCCTCACGCCGTCCGGCCGTGAAGATCCGCAGCTTGCCCGCACGCGCCATGGCGGGGTTTCCGAGCACGCAGGCCTCCACGCGCCGGGCGCCGGTCCGGGCCAGCCGCTCGGTCGCGTCCGCGGAGTAGGCGGGTGAGACGGTCGAAGTGTCCACGACGAGCGCGCCGGGACGCAGCCGCCCGGCCAGCTCGCCGAAGAGGACCTCTTCGACCGCTGCCTGGTCGCTGAGGCTGAGGATGACGATCCGCGCGCCGTGGGCGGCCTCGGCGCCCGAGGCGGCGACGCGCGCTCCCGCCTCGGCGAGGGGCGCGGCCTTGGCCGCGGTGCGGTTGTGCACCACGAGAGGGAATCCGGCGCCACGCAGGCACAGTGCCATGCCGGCGCCCATCCCGCCGAGTCCGACGAACGCCAGCTCGTTGTCGCTGCTCACCACGGTCACCCTTCGACGATGACGGTCCGTTGGCGCTGATGTGCCTGCCGTTACCCTGTGGCCCCGCACTCGAGCTGCGCTCGGAGCGCGGTGTAGGGCGCGCCCGGGTGACCTCGCGGCCGCGCCGGCGGCCGGTTTCCGCCGGGACGGCGCCGCGCCCCGAGGCCCGTGACGCGTCCGCCCGGCCGCCGGCGGCCTCCTTCTCCCACGGCCGCCCACCGGCGTGTCCGGCGGGCATCCGGCCCGCCGCCGGGGGCCCGCGCTCCCTGGGAGCAGGCTCGACGGCTGTTTCGAGCCGGATTCGACCGGAACCAGACACAACGGCATCAGCATGGCGGCACCGAACGAGAGGAGTTCCGGGGTGCATCGGACATTGATCGTCGCCCGGATGGAACCGGCCGAGGCAGACAACGTGGCGCAGATATTCGCGGACTCGGACGCCAGCGACCTGCCCCGGATGGTCGGAGTGTCACGGCGCACGCTCTTCCGCTTCCACGACCTCTACTTCCACCTGGTGGAGGCGGACGAGGACATCACGCCGAACCTCTACAAAGCACGCAGTCACCCGCTCTACGACGAGATCAACCAGCGGCTGTCCAAGCACATCCGGCCGTATGACCCGAACTGGCGGGAGCCCAAGGACGCGATGGCCAGCCCCTTCTACATCTGGGAGGCAGACGGTGAGTGAGCAAGTGGACCAGCTGTCCGCGCCGGCGAAGGTCGCCGCGTGCGACGTCGTGCCGAACCGGCGCCGCGGTGGTGACATCCGGGTGGTCCTCAGCCCGAAGACCGTCGCCTCGACCTCCGGTTTCATGGGCACGCTGACTCTCGCGCCCGGCGAGTACGTGGCCGAGCACTACCACCCCTACTCGGAGGAGTTCCTCTACGTGGTGCGTGGCCGGCTCACCGCCCGGATCGAGGGCGCGCAGACCATCGAGCTGGCGGCCGGTGAGGGGCTGATGGTCCCCAAGGGGCTGCGGCACCGGGTCTGGAACGACGGCGACGAGGAGACCCACGCGGTCTTCCACCTGAGCCCGCTGGCGCCGCGGCCCGACCTGGGCCACGTCGACACCGAGCCGCTGCCGCAGTCGGGGATCGCCGAACCCGTACCCGACGTGGGAGGGCCGCGCTGATGGTCAACGACAGGCGCGTCGTCATCACCGGGATCGGCGTGACGGCGCCGGGCGGCATCGGGACCAAGGCGTTCTGGGAGCTGCTCACGGCCGGCCGTACCGCCACCCGTAACATCACGCTGTTCGACGCGTCCGGGTTCCGCTCCCGCATCGGGGCGGAGTGCGACTTCGATCCCGCCGCGGAGGGCCTGAGCCCGCAGGAGATCCGGCGGATGGACCGGGCCGCGCAGTTCGGCGTCGTGTGCGCCAGGGAGGCCCTGGCCGACAGCGGCCTGGAGGAGGGCGCGGTCCCGCCGGAGCGGATCGGCGTCAGCATCGGCAGCGCCGTGGGCTGCACGATGGGCCTTGAGCAGGAGTACGTCGTGCTGAGCGACGGCGGCCGGCGCTGGCTCGTCGACCCCGCCTACGCGGTGCAGCACCTGTACGGCTACATGGTGCCGAGCACGATGGCGTGCGAGGTCGCGTGGGCGGCGGGGGCCGAGGGGCCGGTGTCGCTGATCTCCACCGGGTGCACGGCGGGGCTGGACGCGGTCGGCAACGGCTGCCAGCTGATCTGGACGGGCCGGGCCGACGTCGTGATCGCCGGAGCCACCGACGCGCCGCTCTCGCCGATCACGTCGGCGTGCTTCGACGCGATCAAGGCGACCTCGCCGAACAACGACGACCCGGCACATGCCTCCCGGCCGTTCGACGCCGATCGGGACGGGTTCGTGCTCGGAGAGGGCGCCGCCGTCTTCGTGCTGGAGGAGCGGGAGGCCGCGCGCCGGCGCGGAGCGCACATCTACGCGGAGATCGTCGGGTTCGCCGGCCGCAGCAACGCCTACCACATGACCGGTCTCAAGCCCGACGGGCGCGAGATGGCCGAGGCGATCCGCCAGGCCATGCACCTGGGGCGCGTGGACGCCGCGGACATCGACTACATCAACGCGCACGGTTCGGGCACCAAGCAGAACGACAGGCACGAGACCGCGGCCTTCAAGCGCGCGCTCGGCCAGCGTGCCTACGAGGTGCCGGTCAGCTCCATCAAGTCGATGATCGGGCACTCGCTCGGGGCCATCGGGGCGATCGAGGTGGCCGCCTGCGCGCTGGCCATCGAGCACCAGGTGGTGCCGCCGACGGCGAACCTGCACACCCGCGATCCCGAGTGCGACCTGGACTACGTGCCGCTGACCGCGCGTGAGCACCCGATCGACTCCGTGCTCAGCGTCGGCAGCGGGTTCGGCGGCTTCCAGACCGCCATGGTCATCGTGCGGGACCGGGCGGCATGAGCAGACGGGCTGTCATCACCGGGATCGGGGTCACCGCGCCGAACGGGCTCGGGACCGAGGCGTACTGGGCGGCCACGCTCGAAGGGCGCAGCGGCATCGGGCCGATCAGCCGGTTCGACCCCGCCGGCTACCCGGTCCGCGTGGCCGGGGAGGTGAGCGACTTCACCGCCGCCGAGCACGTGCCCAGCCGTCTCATCCCGCAGACCGACAACTGGACCCACCTCGGACTGGCCGCGGCCGCCTGGGCCCTGGACGACGCGGGCGCCGATCCGGCGGCGTTCCCCGAGTACGAGATGGCGGTGGTGACCGCCAGCTCCTCCGGGGGGACGGAGTTCGGGCAGCGGGAGATCGAACGGCTGTGGTCCAAGGGGCCCTCGTGGGTCGGCGCCTACCAGTCGATCGCCTGGTTCTACGCCGCGACCACCGGGCAGATCTCCATCCGCCACGGGATGCGCGGCTCGTGCGGGGTCGTCTGCGCCGAACAGGCGGGGGCCCTGGACGCGGCCGGGCAGGCGCGCCAGCTGATCCGGACCGGGACCCGGCTGGTGGTCACCGGCGGCACCGACGCGTCGCTGTGCCCCTACGGCCTGACCGCGCAGCACAGCACCGGCAGGCTCAGCCAGGGCGACGACCCAGGCCGGGCCTACCTGCCCTTCGACGTCGGCGCGGCCGGTTACGTGCCCGGCGAGGGCGGCGCGATGCTGGTCGTGGAGAACGCGGCCGACGCGCATGCCCGATCCGCGCCGGTCATCTACGGGGAGATCGCCGGTTACGCCGCGACCTTCGACCCGCGACCGGGATCCGGCCGCGAGCCGGGACTGCGCCGGGCGATGGAGCTGGCGCTGGCCGACGCCGGCCTCGCCGCCGGCGGGGTCGACGTGGTCTTCGCGGACGCGGCCGGGGTGCCGGAACTCGACCTGCAGGAGGCCACCGCGATCCGCGCGGTCTTCGGCCCGGACGGGGTGCCGGTCACCGCGCCCAAGACGATGACCGGCCGGCTCTACGCCGGCGGCGCGGCGCTCGACCTGGCCGGCGCGCTGCTGGCCATCCGCGACGGTGTCATCCCGCCCACGGCGGGCGTCACCGAGCTGGCGCCGGGATGCGACATCGACCTGGTCCGCGGCGCGGCACGCGAGGCGCGGGTCGGCACCGCCATGGTCGTCGCCCGCGGCTACGGCGGATTCAACGCGGCAATCGTCGTAACGAAGACCGACTGACGGAGTAACCGATGGCACAGCCTGGCTCATTCACCCTCGACGACCTGAAAGAGGTCATGCGCGCCTGCGCCGGGGTCACCGACTCCGTGGACCTCGACAGCGATATCGCCGACATCACGTTCACGGATCTCGGATACGACTCGCTCGCGGTTCTGGAGATGGCGGCGAAGCTCCAGAACCACCTGGGCGTCGTGATCCCCGACGACGTGGCGGAGCAGCTGCCCACGCCGCGGGCGTTGGCCGAGTACGTAAACGTCCGGCTGGCGGCCTGAGAGCAGGGGCCGGACCAGCGTCGCGCAGCGGCCGCGGAGGCCAGACAAGGAAAGAACCTCATGGCAGGACACACAGACAACGCGATCGTCATCAAGGCGCCCATGGAGCTGGTCTGGGACATGACCAACGACGTCGCGTCGTGGCCCCAGCTGTTCAGCGAGTACGCCACCGCGGAGATCCTCGAACGCGGCGGCGACACGGTCACCTTCCGCCTCACCATGCATCCCGACGAGGAGGGCAGAGTGTGGAGCTGGGTCTCGGAGCGGACCGCCGACCCGGTGAAGCGCGAGGTGCGCGCGCACCGGATCGAGACCGGCCCCTTCGAGTTCATGAACATCTACTGGGAGTACCGCGAGGTCGAGGACGGCGTGCGGATGCGCTGGGTGCAGGACTTCCACATGAAGCCGCAGGCACCGGCGGACGACGACGGGATGACCGAGCACCTCAACCGCAACACCGCGATCCAGATGGACCGGATCAAGGGGCTGGTCGAGGCGGCCGCGGCGGCGTTCGCCGGACCGGGCCGGCGGGCAGTGGAATGATCCGGGCGCTCGTCCCGCTGGCACTCCTCGCGAACGGCATCGCGGCGGGCGTCATGCTCGGCAACGCGATAGGGCTGGCGGCGCACGCCCTCCGGCTGCCGTACGCGGGGTACGTCGATCTGATCAAGTTCATGTGGCCGCGCTACGACCCGTTCCTGCCCATCACGAACGTGCTGGGGTTCGGGCTGGACGTCGCCATCGCGGTGACGGTCCACGGCGAGCGGGGCACCACCGGCGCCTCCGGCCTGTTCGGGCTGGCCGCGGCGCTGCTCGCCGTACTCATGGCGATCTCGCTGCTCAAGAACGTTCCGATCAACAAGTACGTGACCGCGCTCGATCCGGCCAGCCCGCCGGACGACTGGCCCGAGCGCGATCCACGCGCCAGCTGGAAGAACTGGAACAACGTGCGGGTGGTGCTCTCCATGGCCGCGCTGATCGCCAATCTGGCGGGAGCGGCAGTCCTCCTTTAGCCGCCTTCGGCGGCCGATCCAGAAACGTCACAGAGATGGCAGAGGGACGATGGAACTCAAGCTGACAGGCAAGAAGGCACTCGTGACCGGAGGCTCACGCGGTATCGGGCGGGGAATCGTCCTCGGCCTCGCCCGCGCGGGCGCCGACGTGGTGACGTGCTACCGGACCGAGAGCGAGGCCGTCACGAGCCTGGCCCGCGAGCTCAAGGAGACCGGCGGCAACCATCAGCTCGTCAAGGCGGACGTGAGCGACCCGGCCGAGGTCGACGCGCTCGTCGAGGACTGCCGCACCTCGCTCGGCTCCCTCGACGTGGTCGTGCACAACGCGGGCGTCATCAGCCACGTGCCGTTCGCCGAGCTCCCGGTCGAGGAGTGGCGGCGCGTGGTGGAGAACAACCTGGGCGGGCCGTACCTGGTGACGCAGCGGGCGCTGCCGCTGCTGTCGGCCGGTGGTTCCATCATCTTCATCGGCTCCAGGGTGGCCACCGTCGGGATCCCGCTGCGCTCCCACTACACCGCCACCAAGGCCGGCCTGGTCGGGCTCACCCGCTCCCTCGCCAAGGAGCTGGGCCCGCGGGGGCTGCGCGTGAACGTGGTGGCGCCGGGGCCGGTCGAGACGGAGGAACCCGCTCCGGCCGAGGTGCGGGAGCGGTACCAGAAGATGATCCCGCTCGGCCGGCTCGGCACCCCCGAGGACGTGGCCGGGGTCGTGGCGTTCCTGGCCAGCGACCTGTCGCGGTTCGTGAACGGCGAAACGATCAATGTCGACGGGGGGATCTGATGTACGACGAGAACGTCCCGGTACTGATCGTGGGAGGCGGCCCGGTCGGGCTGTCCACCGCGGTCTTCCTCGGCCGGCACGGCATCAGGTCCCTGCTCGTCGAGAAACGGGCCGACACCTCCCTGCTGCCGCGCGCCCCCGGCCTGCAGGCGCGCACCATGGAGCTGTTCCGGGCGGCGGGACTGGGCAAGGAGATCCGGGCGCTGGAGATCGGCGACTCGCACCCGTTCTTCGAGGGCGGCATCCTGCGGGTCAACACCTTCTCGGAGATCGTGGACGCGGAGGTCCTGGAGGCCCCGTCGCTGGACGGCCCGGCCATCAGCCCGGAGCGGGTCATGGGGTGCGGCCAGGACCGCTACGAGGTGGTGCTGGCCGAGAAGGCGAGGGAGCTCGGCTGCGAGGTGCGCTTCGCCAGCCGGCTGCGGTCGATCGAACAGGACGACGACGGGGTGACCGCCCAGGTGGAGGACGTGCGGACCGGTGTGGTCCGCACGATCCGCGCCGGCTACCTGGTCGGCGCGGACGGCGCGGGCAGCTCGGTCCGCCGGGCGCTGGGCGTCTCCCGCTCCGGCCGCGGCACCGTGTTCAACGCGCTCAGCATCTACTTCCGCGCCCCTGAGCTGGAGGAGATCCTGGCGGACCGGCCGTTCATCCTGTGCTACGCCACCGCCGGGGGAACGATGACCGGGCTGTCCCGCCTGCACGGTCGGGACCCGTGGCTGGCCGCCCCGGTGTACCACCCCGAGAAAGGCGAATCCCCGGCCGACTTCACCGACGAGCGCTGCGTCGAGATCGTCCGGACGGCGTCCGGCAAGCCGGACATGCACGTCGAGATCATGGCGAAGGTCCCCTGGGAAGGCTCCCAGCTGGTGGCGGAGCACTTCAGGGTGGGCCGGGTCTTCCTGGCGGGGGACGCCGCCCACGTGCACCCGCCGGCCGGCGGGTTCGGCGCCAACACCGGCATCCACGACGCGCACAACCTGGCGTGGAAGCTCGCGGCCACGCTGCACGGCTGGGCGGGTGCCGAACTGCTCGACACCTACCACGACGAGCGTCACGCGGTGGGCGAGGCGATGGCCGAGCAGGCGATGGTCCGCAACCGCATCCGGCACGGGCACGCCAGCGACGAGGTCCGCGCCCGGATGGTCGATGACATCATCATCACGCTCGGCTACCGGTACCGCTCCCAGGCGGTCGTGACCGAGGAGTACAGGCCGGTGCTGACGGCGCCGCTGGAACTCACCGGGGAGCCCGGCACCCGGGCGCCGCACCTCTGGCTCGAACGGGACGGTGAGCGGCTGTCCACGATCGACCTGTTCTGGGACTCCTTCGTGCTCCTCACCGGCCCCGAGGGCACGGCGTGGCAGGAGGCGGCCGACCGGCTGGCCGGGCGCACCGCGGTGCCGCTGCGCGTCGTGCGGATCGGCGCCGGCGGGGACTACGCCGCGGTGGACGGCGACTGGGCCGCGGCCTTCGGCGTCTCGGCGCGCGGCGCGGTCCTGGTGCGGCCGGACGCGTTCGTGGCCTGGCGGAGCGGCGACGGCCAGCCCGGACCCGAGAAGGTCCTCGCCGACGTCCTCGACCAGGCGGCCGGCACCGCGACCGTGGCCGCGATGGCGCGCTGACGATGACGGCGCCGACCGGGGAGCGCAAGAGGATGCACGACGAGCTGTCGGCGATCGCCGGACCCATACTGGCCCGGATCAGGGAGCATCCCTTCTGGGCCGGACTGCGCGACGGCACGCTGCCGTCGGCCTCGCTGTGGTACTTCGCCGAGCAGGACGCCCGCCATGTCGTCCCCGCGTACGCGCGGGCACTGGCCCGCTGCGGCGCGGTCGCCGACCAGGACGCGCACGGCGCGCTGCTCTGCTCGGCGGCCAGTGCCACGTTCGGCTCGCTCTCCCGGCTGGACAGCGAGCTGACCAAGCTGGCGGAGGCGCTCGGCAAGCCGCCGGGCGCCGCCGCCGTCACACCCGCCCCGCCGATCCACGCGCACACCTCCTTCATGCTCGCGGCGCCCGCCGTCTCGTTCGCCTCCGGCGTCGGCGGGCTCCTGCCCATGACCTGGTTCCACCTCGAGGTCTCCAACGATCTGAGGGAACGGTACGAACCCGGGTCCCGCTACGCCGCCTGGATCGACCAGTACTGCCCCGAAGGCGGCTTCTACCAGGAGTACGTCGCGGCGTACCTGGACATGGTCGACGAGGTGGGCGGGCAGTGCTCGGCCGGCGAGCGGGAGCGGCTCGTCGACCATTTCCTGCTCGGTGCTCGCTATGAGTTTTCGTTCGCTGACGCAGCGTGGCAGCGGAAGGGGTGGTTGATGTAGGACCATGCTTCGGGGCGGCGTTTCGAGCAGGCGTCGAGCCTGCGGGACCAGACTCGGCCCGACAACTCCCGGTTTATCCGGTGACCAGCACATTCTTGGAGTATGCGGCATGGGTATCACACCGAGTTCGACACGGAGAAATCGCGGTGCGTGGTATCGGACACGAGCCATTCGAGCACTCATACTCGCTGCCGGTATGAGCGTCGGAATCGCGTCCGTCGTGCCCGGCGCCTCGGCACAGGCCGGATCGCAGGCGTCGAGCGGCAAGAAGTACTACCTTGACTGCGGCGCCGGCAACGACTCCGCCACCGGCACGTCGGCCGGGACCGCGTGGCGGACCCTCGCCCGCGTCAACACGGTCACCTTCCAGCCCGACGACTCCATCCTCCTGCGCAGGGGCAGCACCTGCAACGGTGTCCTGCAGCCGCAGGGGTCCGGTACGGCCGCCAAGCCGATCACCGTCAGCGCCTACGGCAGCGGCGCCCGCCCGGCGATCGTCGGGGGCGGCGCCCGCGCGGCCGTGTTCCTGCGCAACGTCCAGGGCTGGGAGATCCGCAACCTCGACGTCTCCAACCCGGGCGCCGCCGACGGCACCCCGCGCACGGGCATCTACGTGCTGCTGGAGGACTACGGCACCGGCAAGCACTACGTGGTCGAGGACGTCAAGGTCCATGACGTGCTCGGCTGCGACTGCCTGCAGCCGGAGCTGGAGAACAGCGGCGGCATCCTGTTCAAGGCCGCCGGGTCGAGCACGCCCACCGGCTTCGACAAGATCAGGGTGTCCCGCAACGTCGTCTCCGGCGTCGACAACATCGGGATCGGCACCCTGTCGCAGTGGTCTCGCCGTACGCCCCTGTATCCGTCCGGGTCGAACTCGTTCGTCCCGATCACCGACGTGCACATATTCGCGAACAAGCTCAGCGACATGGGCGGCGACGGCATCCTCGTGCAGAACGGCGTGGACTCGCTCACGGAGTTCAACATCGTCAACGGGTTCGGCCTCCGCGCGACGGCCTCTCACGCCGCGATCCTCGCCTTCAACTCCGACCGCCCGGTGATACAGCACAACGAGGTGACGGGCGGCGCCGCCTTCCCGCCGTCCTTCGCCTTCAGCGTCGACGCCGCCAACTCCGACATCGTCTACCAGTACAACTACAGTCACGACAACAACGGCCCGTTCATGCTCCTGTGCGCCTTCACCGGAACGAACACCGACGGAGCGACGATCCGTTACAACGTCAGCCAGAACGACAAGGACCTTCTGCTGGGGACGTTCCAGATCCCCGTCATCGCCAACGGCTGCGACGTCCCCATAACGGATGTGAACATCTACAACAACGTGGTCTACAGCACAACCGCCACGGCGCTCGTCGGGACCCTCCACCCCACCCCGATGACGGTGAAGAACAACATATTCGTCGGCCGGCCGGAAGGGTCGACGATCGTCGACACGGTGGGGGTCTACGACCACAACCTTTACCGCAACATCACCTCGGTGCAGCCGGGCGACACCCACGCGGTGACCGGCGACCCCCTGTTCGTCAGGCCGGGAGCCTCCGGGACCGTCGGCGTCCTCGGATACCGGCTCAAGTGCGGCTCCCCGGCCATCGGCGCGGGCACCGTCATCCCGGACAACGGCGGCCGTGACCTCTACGGCTTCCGGGTGCCGAGCGACGCGGCGCCGAACATCGGCGCCTACCAGGGGCCGTGCGCCAGCCGCTAGCTCCTAGCTCCGCGCGACTCACAGCGGGCAGCCTCCCCGTACGGGGAGGCTGCCCGTCCGCTGTCCGGCCGTGGCCCGCGGGCGGAGTCGACGGGGCCGTTGCTCCATGCTCGCCCGGCACCCGAGGGGTTCTCGATCCGGGTCGGTCAACATCGGCAGACCCTTGAGATCGGAGACCGCCATGACGCCCGTGACCTCGCCGGTCGGCCTGATCGGCCCGGACGAGTTACTGATCTTCCTGATGCAGGTCGGGCTGCTGCTGCTCTGCGCGCTGCTGCTCGGACGGCTGACCCAACGACTGGGGATGTCGGCCATCGTCGGCGAGCTGTGCGCGGGCGTGCTGCTCGGCCCCTCGGTGCTGGCGCGGGTGGCGCCGGGACTGAGCGACTGGCTGCTGCCCCGCGACACCGCCCAGTTCCACATGCTCGACGCGGTCGGCCAGGTCGGCGTGCTGCTGCTCGTCGGCATCACCGGCATCCACATCGACCTGCGGCTGGTACGCCGCCGGGGAGTCACCGCGGCCCGGATCAGCCTCGCCGGTGTGGTCATCCCCCTCGCGCTCGGCGTGGCCGTCGGTCTCCTGCTGCCGGACTCGCTCGTCCCCGGCTCCGCCGACCGCAGCACGTTCGCGCTGTTCCTGGGGGTGGCGATGGGCGTCAGCGCCATCCCGGTCATCGCCAAGACGCTGATGGAGATGCGCCTGCTGCACCGCAACATCGGGCAGCTGATCCTGTGCGCGGTCACGGTCGACGACATCGTCGGCTGGCTGCTGCTGTCCGTCGTCTCCGCCATGGCGACCACGGGGGTACGGGCGGGGAACATCGCCCTCTCCGTCGGCTACGTGGCCGCCGTCGTCGCCGTCGCCGTACTCGCCCGCCCGCTCGTACGGACCGCGCTGCGGGCGGCGGAGCGCTCCGACAGCAGGAGGGACGGCGGCGTGACGGTCACGCTGGTGGTCATCCTGGTGGTGCTGGCGGCGGCCGCGACGCAGGCCATGAAGCTGGAGGCGGTGTTCGGCGCCTTCGTGTGCGGGATCGTGATCAGCAGTTGCGGCACGCTGAACCCCGCCCGGCTGGCGCCGCTGCGCACGACGGTCCTGTCCTTCCTCGCCCCGCTGTTCTTCGCGACCGCCGGGCTGCGGATGGACCTCGCCGCCCTGACCCAGCCGACGGTCCTGCTGGCCGGCGTCGGCGTGCTGCTCACCGCGATCCTGGGCAAGTTCGCGGGAGCCTATCTCGGGGCCCGGCTCAGCCGGCTCGGCCACTGGGAGGCCCTCGCGCTCGGCGCGGGCATGAACGCCCGCGGCGTCATCGAGGTCATCATCGCGATGGTCGGTCTCCGGCTGGGCGTGCTGAGCGCCGAGATGTACACGGTCATCGTGCTGGTGGCCATCGTGACGTCGCTGATGGCGCCGCCTATCCTGCGCCTGACGATGGCACGGGTCGAGCAGACCGCCGAGGAGCGGCTGCGCGAGGAGAGCCACGCGGTCGAAAAGGTCCGCAACACAGGCGGGACCACCTGAACACGCCGACGGCAGGGCAGGCCGACTGTTTTGAGGCCGACCTCGCCAGGAGGCATCGGACCCGTCCGCCTCCGCGACTGGAACAATGAAGGCCTTGCACGCGTCACCGGGGAGGTACGTCTGTGAAGGTCGGAGAGGCGCGTTCCGCCGCAGTCCAGTGGGTCGCCCGGTATGCCCGACCCGATGCCGGCTTCCGGGGCGCGTACTTCAGCGGATCGACCATCGGGCTGCCGGACGAGGCCGAGCTGCCAGGCTCCTCCGACATCGACATCTTCGTCGTCACCGCCGAGGAGGATCCGCCGGCCAAGCCGGGGAAACTCCGTTTCCAGGGTGCCCTGCTGGAAGTCAGCTACCTGCGCTGGAGCGAGATCGCCTCCCCCGGCGACGTCCTCGCGTCCTACCACCTGGCCGGCGGCTTCCGCACCGACGCGATCATCGACGACCCCACCGGCCATCTGCGCCGACTGCACGCACACGTCTCACCCCGCTTCGCCGCCCTGCCCTGGGCCCGCCGCAGGTGCCAGGACGCCCGCCACCGGATCGAAACCCGCCTCGCTGCGATCGACACCTCGGCGCCATTCCACGAGCAGGTGGCCTCCTGGCTGTTCCCCACCGGCGTGACGTGCCACGTGCTCCTCGTCGCCGCCCTTCGCAACCCCACCATCCGCCTGCGTTACCTGGCAGCTCGCGAGGTCCTCACCGACTACGGCCACGTCGGCCTCTACCCGGAAATCCTGAGCCTTCTCGGCTGCTCACACCTGCCCGCGCAACGCGTCCAGCACCATCTGCGCGAACTCGCCGCGACGTTCGACGCGACCGTCCCGGTGGCGAAGACCCCGTTCTTCTTCAGCAGCGACATCACCCCTGCCGCACGGCCGATCGCGATCGACGGAAGCCAGAGGCTCATCGACTCGGGGGACCACCGCGAGGCGGTCTTCTGGATCGTCGCGACCTTCGCCCGCTGCCACACCATCCTGGCCACGGACGCCCCCCGACTGCACGAGGCCCTCACCCCGGCCTTCCAGGCGGCCGTCGCCGATCTCGGCATCAGCTCCACCCACGACCTCCTCCACAGGGCCGAAGAGGTGACCCGGCTCCTGCCCAGGCTCTGGCAGACCACCGAGAACATCCTGATCAGCAACCCCGGCATCACCGGACAGGGAAGGGAAGACACCTCCCGGCCGCCGAGCGGTGTCCGTTCCCACCTACGGAACCACCGTTGAACGGTGCTCGAGCGATCTTCCAACCGGAGCGGCGAGCATGCGGTCATGCGTGAATCGACCCAGATTTTGATCATCGGTGGTGGCCCGGCGGGTTCGACCGCGGCCGGCCTGCTGGCCCGTGAGGGCTTCCAGGTGACCCTCCTCGAACGCGACCGCTTCCCCCGTTACCACATCGGCGAATCGATCCTGCCGTCCTGCCGCCCGATCTTCGAGCTGCTCGGAGTCTGGGACAAGGTCGAGGCCCACGGCTTCCAGCCCAAGGGCGGCGCGTTCTTCCAGTGGGGCCCCGAGGAGTGGGAGGTGCGCTTCAGCAACCTGGGCGACGACACCCCCAACGCCTGGCAGGTCATCCGCAGCGAGTTCGACCAGCTCCTGCTCGACCACGCCCGCGAGCTCGGCGTCGAGGTGATCGAAGGGGTGAGCGTCCGCGACATCGAGTTCGACGGCGACCGCGCCGTCGCGGCCCGCTGGTACGACACCAAGGATCCCGAGCGCAGCGGCCGCATCGAGTTCGGCCATGTCATCGACGCCTCCGGCCGCGGCGGCGTGCTGGCCACCCGCCATCTCAAGAACCGCCGGTTCCACGACGTGTTCCGCAACGTCGCCGCGTGGACGTACTGGAAGAACGCCAAGCCGCTCAGCAAGGGGCCCAGCGGCGCGATCGCGGTGTGCTCGGTCGAGGACGGATGGTTCTGGGCCATCCCCCTCCACGACGGGACGCTGAGCGTCGGCCTGGTGACCGGACGCGACCTGTTCAACGACAGCCGCGGGCGGCTGAACGGCGACATCCAGGCGGTCTACGACGAGGCGCTCGCGAAGTGCCCGACCGTCCTCGAACTGCTCGACGGCGCCGAGCAGGTGAGCGGGATGAAGGTCGAGCAGGACTACTCCTACGTCGCGGAGAACTTCGCCGGCCCCGGCTACCTGCTCTCGGGCGACGCCGCCTGCTTCCTCGACCCCCTGCTGTCCACCGGCGTCCACCTCGCCACCTACAGCGCGATGCTCGGCGCGGCGAGCCTGTCGAGCGTGCTGCGCGGGGAGGTCGCCGAGCAGGACGCGTGGCGCTTCTACAACACCGTCTACCACCACGCCTACCAACGGCTTCTCATCCTGGTCTCGGTGTTCTACGAGAGCTACCGGGGCAAGGAGCACCACTTCTACAACGCGCAGCGGCTGACCTCCGACGAGCGCGATCATCTGAACCTGCAGGCGGCCTTCGACCGCATCATCACCGGCATCGCCGACCTGAACGACGCCGAACAGGCCTACCGGCTGGTCCAGGAACACCTGCGGGGAGGCGAGAGCGGCGATCCCAACCCCCTGAACAACCTCAACCGGGTGCACGAGGTCAAGCAGTCGCCGTTCGACCCGGCCAATGCCGTCGGCGGCCTGTACCTGGTGACCGAGCCCCGGCTCGGCCTGCGCTCCAACGGGGCCACGCCGTCCGACCCCTCCTGACCGCTCCGGATCCGCCGAGCCGCCTCCTACGGCCGGCGGATCCCAGGGCTCACCTCCCGTACGGCCTGCGGATCCGGGAGCTCATGTCCTTGTACGGCCGGCAGGTCCGGGAACCCGCGTCCTGTACGGCCGGCAGGTCCGGGAGCTCACGACGTCCTCGCACGGCCGGCAGGTCAGAGGGCCCGTGCGATGACCTGACACAGACGACGACCGGGACGCCGCCAGTTACGGCGGCGTCCCGGTCATCGTCTGTGGGGCCGTGCGGCCCGTGCGGCCCGGCGGCGATCAGGCGGAGGCCGCCGCCCGGCCGAGCCGGCGGAGCGTCCCCTCCGGGTCGGCGAGAACGGGGAGCGCCGCGAACACCCCCGACACGCCGATCGACTCCAGCCGCTTCAGGTGGGCGGCCACCTCGGGGACGTCCCCGGTCACGCCGGTCAGCCCGGCCGCGAAGTCGACGAGTCCCAGCTCCTCCAGCAGCCTCGCGTTCTTCCCTCCGACGGCGAAGTCCCAGACGTCGTAGCGGCGCTCCATCTCCTCGACCGCGCCCAGCAGGTCGGGGGGGATGAGCGCCCGCATGTGCGGCGCCTTCAGGCGCAGGGCCACGTCGGAGGCGAGGGCCGCGCCGAGCTCGGCGTTCGCCTCCGCGCGGGTGTCCTTGACCGAGATGAAGCTGAACCCCCAGATCTCGATCGCCTCGGGATCGCGCCCGGCCTTCTCCGCCGCCGCCCGGACCGTCGCCACCTTCCGCTCGACGAGCTCGGCCGACATGCCGACGGTGGTGACCACCCCGTCGGCGATCTCGCCCGCCAGTCGCAGGCTCCTGGGGTAGTCCGCGGCGAGGTACACCGGCATGGGATGGACCCGGGTGAGCGGCTCGGTGGTGTGGCCGTCGACATGTGCCGTGCCGCCGTCGAGGATCGCCCGTACCGCCGTGACGTAGTCGTGCAGTTCCTGTGGCGTCCCCACCGGGGACCGTCCGACGACCCGCCTGGTGCTGCCGCCGTTCCCGACGGCGAGCATGACGCGGCCCCCCGTCAGCTCGTGCAACGTGGAGATCGCGGTGGCGGTGGCGGCCGGGTGGCGGAGGAACGGCGTGGTGACCATCGGCGTCAGAATCGCGTTCCGGCTCTCCTGCGCCGCCACCGTGAGCGACACGTACAACTCGTATGCGCGGGCCGGTGTGTCCCCGACCCCGATGACGTCATATCCGAGATCGTCGGTCAGCCGGACCAGATTCCGGAATGTGGAGAGGTCGTCCATCCACTCTATGATCGCGCCTAGTTTCACGAATCATTCCTCCACGAAATAATCACGCTCGGCTTCACGAGGAACATAAATAAATCAATATGGCGTGCGCAATATGGTTCGAGGTGCCGTCAAGCGGCGCTCGACGGCGACCGCCGGCACCAAAATGCCTTATTCCAGTAATACGGCTCCACATGCTCCGCCGTCGCGGGGCCGTACACGCTCCGGGGGCGCGGCCTCCCCGTCAACGCCGGGTGGCGCGTCCGTGCGCCCGGCTGGGCGGCGCCGTGCCCGGGACGTCCGTACACGCTGTCCGGCGGGGGAGGGCGGCCTCGCCGGGCAAGCTCCGGCGGCCCGTGTCGACCGGGGCTCGACCAGGGCCCCAGCGGCCGCCCGGACACTTGCTCACGTTGGTAGCCCGGCTGCTGACGCGGTACGCCGCGCGAGACCTGCCCGTCGGCCGCGTAAGAGTCTAAGAGGAGCGTAATGGATATCGGAGTCTGCCTGCCGACCACCATTCCCGGTGCTGACGGCAGCCAGTTGATCGAGTTCGCGCGCCGTGCGGATCGCCTCGGATTCCACAGCCTGACGGTGGTCGACCGAGTGGTCTACGACAACTACGACGGCATCGTCGCGCTTTCCGCCGCGGCCGCGGTCACCGAGCGGATCAAGCTCGTCACGGCGATCCTGCTGGCCGCCTACCGGCCGAGCGCGGTGGAACTGGCCAAGCAGCTCGCCAGCCTGGACCGCCTCTCCGGCGGCCGGCTCATCCTCGGCGTCTCCGCCGGGATGCGGCAGGACGACTACGTCGCCACCGGCGCCGACTACGGCACCCGCGGCCGGCGCCTGGACGCGATGATCGAGGAGATCAGGGAGGTGTGGAAGGGGGAGGGCCCGGTACCGGGCGTCGGCCCCCGCCCCACCAACGGCGACATCCCGATCTGGGCCGGCGGCCACTCGCCGGCCGGTCTCCGCCGGGCCGCCAAGTACGGAATCGGCTGGATCTCGCCGGGCGGCCCGCCGCACAAGTACCCGGAGCTGGTGACGAAGATCAAGGAACTCTGGGCCGAGGAAGGCCGTACCGGTTCACCGAGGATGGGCGCCAACTGCTACGTGTCGCTCGGCCCGGACGGCAAGGAGCAGGCCACCGAGCACATGCTCAGCTACTACTCCTACATGGGCACGATGGCGCAGCATCTCGCGGCGGGAGCCGTCACGGACGAGGGCAGGCTGCGCGACGTGGTGGACGGCTACGCGGCCAACGGCTGCGACGAGCTGCTGCTGCTGTCGTGCACGGCCGATCCCGACCACCTCGATCGGATAGCCGACGTGGTGCTGCGCTGATTCGGAGGACCTGATGGACACCCCTCGCGACCGGGGCCGGCCGCTGCGGATCATCATCATCGGCGGCGGCATCGGCGGACTGTGCCTCGCCCAAGGGCTGAGGCAGGCCGGTATCGACGACATCGTCGTATACGAACGTGACGAATCCGCCCGGGGGCGGATGCAGGGATACCGGTTGCGGATCAGTCCCGAGGGGGAGCGGGCACTACGGCAGTGCCTGCCCCGCCAGGCGCAGGACCTGCTCACCGCGACGTCGAACAAGCGGCACGAGGAGGGCCTGGCGGCCTACGACGATCAGCTCAACCCGCAGTGGGCCCCCGCGTTCGACGATCCGCGCGGCGACGCGCCGGACAAGGTGGACGCGGTCGACCGGGTGACGCTGCGCCGCATACTGCTCGCCGATCTCGACGGTGTGGTGCGCTTCGGCAAACGGTTCACCCACTACGAGCAGGTGGACGGGGAGGTCGTGGCGCACTTCGCCGACGGCGGCTCGGACACCGGCGACGTGCTGGTGGCCGCTGACGGGGCGAACTCCCAGGTACGGGCCCAGCTACGGCCGGCCGACCGCGCCCACGACCTCGGCGTGCGCGCGATCCTGTCTCGCACCCCGCGGGCCGGCGCGATCGAGGCCGGGTTGCCGGAGGTCCTGCGCGACCGGTTCGTCAACGTGACGGGATCGAACGGACTCCGTCTCGCGCTGATGCCCATGGTCTTCCGCACCCCACCGCGGGAGGCCGCCGAGCGGTTCTGGCCCGGCCTGGGATTCGACGACACCGAGGACTACTACATGTCGGTGTTCAGCGTGCACCGCGAGGTTCTGGGGCTGCCCGACGACTCGTTCTTCGCCATGACCGGCGAGGAGCTCCGCGAGCTGGTGCTCGAACGCACCGCCGGCTGGCATCCGCACCTGCGCGGCGTGTTCGCCCACTCCGAGGCGGAGGAGACCTACCCGCTCGCGCTGAGGGCCACCCTGCCCGTCGAGCCCTGGGCGCCGGGGAACGTGATCCCGCTCGGCGACGCGGTGCACACGATGCCGCCGACCGGCGGGGTCGGAGCCAACACGGCGCTGCGCGACGCCGCCTCGCTGTGCCGCGCGCTGACCGCGGTGACGCGTGGCGAGCGGCCACTGCTGGACGCCGTGGCCGAATACCAGGCGGAGATGGTCCGGTACGCGACCGAGGCGACGAACATGTCGCTGAAGATCGCCAAATGGTCCATGCAGAAGATCGACCTCAGTGAGAAGAAGCTCTCCCAAGCGTAAAAGGAGCCACGCAAGTGACGAGCATTCCCACGGACACCAGCCGTCCAGCCGGGATCCTGCGGCTGGCAAATTCCTTTTGCGACGCCAAGGCGCTGCTGACCGCCGTAGAACTCGACCTGTTCACCGTCCTGCACGCCGGCCCGGCCAGTGAGGAGGAGATCCGCCGCCGCCTGGAGCTGCACGGCCGGGGCCTTTCCGACTGGCTCGACCTGCTCGTCGAGCTGAACCTGCTGGAGCGGGACGGCGCCCGCTACCGCAACGGCGCGGGCGCCGACCGCCATCTGGTGCGCGGCGCGGACTCCTACATCGGCGGGTTCATCGAGCGGTCCAACCGCAACCTGTATCCGGCATGGGGCAGGCTGTCCGAAGCGCTGCGCAGCGGAAAGCAGCAGTCCGGGAGCGACTTCGAGGCGGTGGTGGACAACCCGAAGGTGCTGGCCCAGTTCATCAACTCGATGGACGCGCTGACCGGCGTGCTCGGCCCGCAGCTGATCGAGGCCTACGACGGATGGTCCGGCTACCAGTCCGTGCTGGACGTCGGCGGCTGCCGCGGCGGTCTGGTGTCGCAGGTCGTCAGGGCGTACCCGCACCTTTCCGGTGCCGTGTTCGACCTGCCGCAGATGGCGCCCTTCTTCGAGGAGAAGGTCGCCGAGCAGGGCCTGGCGGGCAAGGTGACGTTCCACGGCGGCAGCTTCTTCACCGACCCGCTCCCGACGGCGGACATCGTGATGCTCGGGCACGTGCTGCACGACTGGGACCCGCAGCAGCGGAAGTTCCTGGTGGAGCAGGCCTACCGGAGCGTCAACCCCGGAGGCGTGCTGCTGGTCTACGACCGCATGCTCGACCGTGAGTCCAGCCGTGTCGAGAACCTGGTGATCAGCCTGGACATGCTGCTGGTCACCGACGGCGGCTCCGAGTACACCGTGTCCGAGCTGCGAGGACACGCCGAAGGGGCCGGATTCACCTCGATCGAGGACCGTCCGCTCGGCGACGACGACACGCTCGTGGTGGCCCGCAAGGCGCGCTGACCGCAGGATCCGGTCACGGCGGGCGAGCAGACGCGGCCTCGCCCGCCGTGACCTTCCACCGAGGCGGTGACCGTCCGCCGCGGGAGGACGGCGTGCCCGCCGCGGCCGGCCGAGGACCTGTCCGGCAAGTTCCGCCGAAGGAGGCGACCGATGATCGTGGTGTTCGGATCCACCGGCAATGTGGGGCGGCACGTCGTGACCGGGCTGGTGGCCGCCGGTGAACGGGTACGCGCGTTCACCCGCGACCCCGCCCGCGCCCGGTTCGACGAGAGCGTGGAGGTCGTCGCGGGAGATCTCAGGGACCCCGGCACCGTGCTCGCCGCGCTCACCGGTGCGGACGGCGTCTACGTGGCGACCAGCCCTGACGCGCTGGCACACGAACTCGCCGTGGCCGCAGCGCTGCGCCGGTCCGGGGCCGGCCGGGTGGTGAAGCTGTCGTCCGTCGCCGCCAACGCGCCGGTGACCGACTCCTACGGGGCGGCGCACGCGGCCGCCGAGAACGCCTTCATGGACTCGGGCGCCGAGTGGACCGTGTTGCGTCCGGCCGGATACATGTCGAACGTGCTGCAGTGGAGATCGTCGATCACATCGCAGGGCAGGGTCTACCAGCCCTACGGCAAGGTCCGGCGGGCCGTGATCGATCCGGAGGACGTGGCCGCCGTCGCGGTCGCCTGCCTGACGACGGCCGGCCATCACGGAAAGGCCTACCAGCTCACCGGGCCCGAGGCGCTGACGGCACCCCAGCAGACGGCCAGGGTCTCCGTCGCGCTCGGCCGCCCGCTGGAGTTCGTCGACGTCGATCCGGAGCAGGCCAGGAACGGCATGATCCGCGCGGGGATGCCGCCGGAGCTCGTGGACGGGCTCCTCTCCTCGATGGCGGATCCCGGCCCGCTACGGGGCGGCACGCCGCAATCCACCGTGCGGCAGATCACCGGCCGCCCACCGGCGACGTTCGACTCCTGGCTGGCCCGGCATCTGACGGAACTCCACGGCTGACCGCCCGGGTGTCAGCCGTGCGAGGGAGTCCGGCCGGCGGCTTTGCGGCAGAGGACCAGTGTCTCGTTGTCGTCGAGCCGCCGGTGACTCACGGAGGCGAAGCCGGCGGACGCGGCGAGTTCGGTCAGCTCGCCGATCGTGTACTCCGACCCCTCCTCGGTGACCAGCGCCATGATGAGGCTCGCCAGCAGGTTGTCGATGCTGGGGCGCTCGTCGTCCAGCATCCGGTCGTGCACCAGCAGCACTCCACCGGGGTTGACCGCCTGGAAGGCCTTGCGCACCAGCTCCTCGCGCTGCCCGTGCGGCCAGTTGTGCAGGATGTGCCCGAGGATCAGCACATCGGCGCGGGGCAGCGGGTCGCGGAAGAAGTCTCCGGCGTGGAAGCGCACCGACCCGGCCGTGCCCAGCTCGGCCATGTGCTCCCGGAACAGCGGCTCCATCTGCGGCAGGTCGAACACGTGCCCGGCCAGCCCGGGGTGCGTGATGACGAGCTGCCCCGCCAGGCCGCCGCGGCCGCCGCCGACATCCAGCACCGAACGGTATCCCGACCAGTCGACCGCCTCGGCCAGCCGCGGGATGAGCGGCCGCAGCGTGCCCTCCATCATGCGCACGTAGCGCCGCAACTGTTCTGGATCGTCCAGCATGGCGGCGAAACCGTCGGCCGCCGACCGCGGCCGGCCACTGCGCAGCGTCTCGGTCAGCCCGTCCCAGACCGGGTACAGGTTCGCCTTGGCCCCCAGCAGGGCGCCGCCGACGTAGCCGGGCAGGCCGCTGACAAGGTAGCGGTCCGGGCCGGCGGCCGCGCGGTAACGGCCGTTCTCCTGCTCCAGCAGGCCGAGAACGACCAGCAGCCGCAGGAAGTCGCGCAGCCCGCGGCCGTGCAGCCCCAGCCGCCCGCTGATCTCCTCCTCGGTGGCAGGGCCGTCGTGCAGCACGGTGAACAGATCGAGCTCGACCGCCGTGAGCAACGCCTGCGCCTGGCAGAAAGCATTACCGAGCCGGAGAATGCCGTGCACGGAGCCGATGTCGGGAGCTGTGCTCACCATCGCCGGGCCTCCTTTCCCATCGCCGACCACCACGCCGCGATCATGCCGCACCACCTTGGAACATCACTCGAAGGCGGGCGGTCGTCTCCGGCGGCCGCTACACCGGTTCTCGAGCCCGGCGCGAAGATCCGGTCGCACAGTACTCCTGGCAACGTAACGACGACCTCGGGAACGGTGATGGCGATGCAGGTGAGCGCGACCAAGGAAACGTGCGCGGTGAGCAGCATGTGCGTCTACCGCGCGCCTGCGGTCTTCGATCAGGACGAGGACGGCACGGTCGAGGTCATCGACCCGAATCCCCCCGCTGAGCTGCACGAAGCCGTCCGGAGCGCGGCGCGCGGCTGCCCGACCAGGTCGATACACGTCGAGTGATCGTCGAGGACGTCTGGAAGCACCGGCCGCATGCTGTGGAGAGCTGCGGAACTGACCGAGGGAGACGTGGATGTGCGGCATCGCCGGCTGGGTGGACTTCGGGCGCGACTTGACGCGGGAGCGGCCGACGCTGCAGGCAATGACCAACACGCTGGCCAACCGGGGTGTGGACGACCAGGGGCTGTGGGTGAGGGGCGACGTCGCACTCGGGCACACGCGCACCGCCGTCATCGACCTGGCCGGCGGCGCGCAGCCGCTGACCGTCGAGGAGGACGGCCGCCCCGTCGCGGTGATCGTCTACAACGGCGAGGTCTACAACTTCAAGCAACTCCGGACCGAGCTGCAGGCACGGGGGCAACGCTTCCGCACCCGCAGCGACACCGAGGTGGTCCTGCGCTCCTACCTCGAATGGGGGCCCGACTGCGCGAAGCGGCTTGAGGGTATCTTCGCCTTCGCCGTCTGGGACCTGCGCCGCGAGGAGCTCGTCCTGGTCCGCGACCGGCTGGGCGTCAAGCCCCTGTTCTACACCAGGCTGCCCGAGGGCATCCTGTTCGGTTCCGAGCCGAAGGCGCTGCTGGCCAACCCGCTGGTCCGCCCGGTCGTCGCGGTCGAAGGGCTCCAGGAGCTCTTCGCCACCGCCAAGAAGCCGGGACAGTCGGTCTTCCGGGACATGCGGGCGCTGCTGCCGGGTCACACGCTGACCGTCGGCCGCGGGGGCGTGGTGGACCGGACATACTGGGCGCTGGAGGCGCGGCCGCACACCGACGACCTCGACGGGACCATCACCAAGGTCCGCTCGCTGCTGGAGGACATCGTGCTCCGCGAGCTGGAGGCGGACGTCCCGCTGTGCACGGCGCTCTCCGGCGGCGTGGACTCCAGCGCCATCACCGCGATCGCCGCCAAGTGGCGCCGGCAGTTGCACGGCGAGCGGGTGCGGACCTTCGTGACCACCTTCGACGACTACGCCAGGAACTTCCAGCCTGACGACGTCCGGTTCTCACCCGACGAGCCGTACGCGGCGGAGGTCGCCCGGCACCTCGGCTCCGATCACGTCAAGATCATGCTGAACACCCAGGACCTGATGGATCCGGAGACGCGCCTGGCGGTGCTCCTGGCGCAGGACATGCCGACCACGCTCGGCGACATGGACACCTCGAACTACCTCACCTCGCGCGAGATCAAGACCCATTCCACCGTGGCGCTCGCGGGGGAGGTGGCGGATGAGATCTTCGGCGGATACAACTGGATGTACAACCCGGACCTGCTCAACGCCGACGTCTTCCCCTGGGTGGCCAACGAGACCCGCCAGCAGGGCTCTCCCACGGGCCAGGGCAGGAGACTCTTCGACCAGGGGCTCATGCGGAAGCTCGACATGAACCACTACTACGCCGACCACTACCGCCAGGCACTGGCGGAGGCGCCGCACCAGGACGGGGAGGACGCCAAGGAGCGGCGGATGCGCTCGGTCGGCTACGTCACGCTGACGCGCTGGCTGCCCATGCTGCTCGACCGCGACGACCGGCTCTCCATGGCGCACGGCCTCGAACTGCGGGTGCCCTACGCCGACCACCGGCTCGTCGAGTACATGTACAACACCCCCTGGAGCTTCAAGACCTTCGACGGCAGGGAGAAGAGCATCCTGCGCGCGGCGGTGCGCGACCTGGTGCCGCCGTCCGTCCTGGAGCGCACGAAGAGCCCGTGGCCGGTCACCCAGGACCCGGCCTACACCAAGATGCTGCACGACGAACTGTCCGCCCTGGTCGCCGACGCCTCGTCGCCGGCCCTGCCGTTCCTGGACACCGACGCGGTACGGCACACACTCGAACATCCCTCGAGCATCGCTCACGAGTGGGTGAGCAGGATGCACATCGAGATGGCACTGCAGTTCAACACATGGCTGAGGCACTACAACGTAGAGCTGGCGATCTGACATCCACGAGGTGGTCAAGCATGGATTTTGCCGACGTGCTGCGCAGGCGCCAGATGGTGCGCAGCTACACCGACGAGCCTGTGTCCGACGACGCGCTGAACCGCATCCTGCAGGCGCTGCGCCGCGCGCCCAGCGCGGGGTTCAGCCAGGGGCACCGGCTTGTCGTCGTCACCGACGCCAAGCTCCGGCAGCAGGCCGCCGACATCGCCGAGAGCCGGTATGTCGAGCTGGGCTTCCCCCCGTGGATCTCCGAGGCGCCCGTGCACATCTACGTCGGCACGCGCGAGAACTCCTACCACGAGCGCTACGGGGGAGCCGAGGAGGTCCGGCCCGGATACACGGAGATCCCCTGGCCGGTGCCGTTCTGGTGGTTCGACTGCGGGGCGCTGTTCATGCTGCTGCAGCTCGCCGCGATCAACGAGCAGCTCGCGACCGGGTACTTCAGCTCCGTCTACACCGACGAGCTGGCCGCCCTGGCACAGGTGGCCGGCCTGCCGGACGACGTCGCCCTCGCCGGCGTCCTCACCATCGGGCACCCTGACAACGGCCGCTCCCTCCCCATCCCCGCGAACGCCGTTTTCCGCAAGCCGAACGATGAGCTCATCGAGTGGCGCCGGTAGGCCGGGCCGGGCCGAGACGGCGGCGTTCAGGGACATCATCGGATAGGGAGAGACAACCGTGAGGAAAGTTGCGGCAACTCCGGCGGACCGGCGCATCGTCGTCCTCGGCGGGGGCATCGCCGGTCTGGCGGCAGCCATCGCCCTGGCCAGGCGCGGCTATCCGGTCACGCTGATCGAGCGGGACCCGCCGCCGCCGGCCGGCCGCGACCAGGACCCCTTCCTGGCGTGGAAGCGCCGTGGCGTCCCCCAGTTCCGGCTGCCCCACGGCTTCTCGGCCCGGGCCCGCAGCCTGCTGGCGGCCCATGCGCCCGACGTCCTCGAACGGCTCCGGGCCGACGGCATCGAGGAGATCAACGTCTTCAAGCAACTCGTCGCCCCGGAACTCTGGCAACCCTCCGACGACGAGTTCACCGTCGTGTGGGCCCGGCGCTCGGCCTTCGAGCTCGCCCTGCGGCGCAGCGCCGAAGCCGAACCGGGCATCCGCCTCCTCAGCCCCGAGGTCGCGAGCGGGCTGCGCTTCGAACGGTCCCCCAGCGGCCCGCCGCGGGTCACGGGGGTCCGCCTGGCCGACGGCCGCGAGCTGGACGCGGACCTGGTGCTCGACTGCGGCGGCCGGCGCTCACCCGTATCCCGGTGGCTCGCGGCCGAGGAGGCCCACGTCCGCACCGACCTCCAGGACTGCCAGACCGTCTACTTCAGCCGCTACTACCGCTTCACCCCCGGCTGCGACCTGCCCAAGACCGCCGTCGCCGTGCTCCGGGGCGAGCTGGAGAGCGTCATGTACCTCGGCTTCCCCGGCGACCACGACACTTTCGCCATCTGCCTCGAAGCCCGTCCCGATGACAGGGACATGCGGCTCCTGCGCCACACGTGGGCATGGGAGGCCACCGCCCGCAGCATCGAGGAGGTGGCGCCCTGGATCGACCCGGCCAACGCCACCCCCGTGAACGAGGTCCAGACCATGGGCGGGCACCACAACGTCCGCCGGCGCTACGTGGTCGACGGCCAGCCGATCGTGCTCGGCCTGCTCGCCGTCGGCGACGCCCTGTGCACCACCAACCCCGCCTACGGCTGGGGGGCGTCGATGGCGCTCACCTACGCCTTCGCCGCCGCGGAGGCCGTCGCCCGTCACGACCCGGATCCGGTCGCCGTGGCGCTCGCCTATGACGCCGCCACCGCAAGCGAGGCCGACGCCGTCTATCGGGAGTCGGCCGCCATGGACCGGGCCCGCATCTACCGCCACACGGGGCAGGACGTGCCCGAGCACGACCGTGCCGAGATGGAACGCCAGCACCTCATCGCCGAGGGCGTCTCGGCCGGGGTGTTCTTCGACCTCGAACTCGGCCGGGCCTTCTGCCGCCGGGTCAACCTCGCGGGCCCCGCCGATGCCGTGCTCGACAACCCCGACATCATCTCGCGGGCCAGGCACGCCCACGACAGGCTCACCTCCGCGCCGGCCCCGAAGGCCGGGCCCGACCGCCAGGAGCTCCGCGCCATCGTCCTGGCGGCCCGGCCGAGATCCACCGCCTGAACCGCGGGCTCCGCTCCTGAACCGCGGGCTCCGCTCCTGAACCGCGGGCTCCGCTCCCGGACCGCGGGCTCCGCTCCCGGGCGGGGCGAGGTCGCGGTGGACCGGGAGGCGGGCCTCCGCCGGAGTCCCACCTCTGACGTGTGACACGAGGGTGCCGGGAGTTCTCTCCCGGCACCGTCACGCGGCAGAAGGACGGCGCGGCGGCGGGAGCGTCGCGCTACGGCCACCCGGAGCGGGCATCCGGCCGCGCCGCGCTCCTCCGCCTGCCGTACGCCGCGCCGGGAGGGTCCACGACGCCCCGCCGGCAACGGGGGCCTCGGCCCCGCGTCGCCGTCGGGAACGACCCGCTCGCCTGGACGGTTCCGGGTCCGCGGGCGGCTCAGTAGGCGGCGGTCACCTCGTAGATGCCGAACGGCCTGCCGCCCGGCGCCCGCTGGTAGCGGCGGAGTGGAGCCGTGGTGCCGCGGTGCGCCGCGCCCTCCTCCCACGAGCGGAACGCAGCGAGGCTCTCCCACTCGCTCATCACCACGAACGCCGCCGGGTCGTCGGCCGCGCGCAGCAGCTCGTTGCCGAGCAGGCCCGGCGTGCCCGCGAGGTCACGGCTGATCTGGTGGTAGGCCGCTTCGACGGCGCCGGGCTCGCCCGAGGGCGCGGCGGTGTAGATCAGCACCCTGGCCCGCGAGGTGCCGGATCCGCCGGTGCCTTCCGCTGTGGTGGGGGTGGGGTCGCCGGTCATCGGGGACCCGCCCCGGTGCCGGTCATCGGGGATCCGTTCCGGTGCCGGTCATCGCGTAGACCACCTGCATCGTGGTCATCGTTCCGCCTGAGCGGAACGGATGCAGTCTGGTGCGGTGGGCCAGGTGGCCCTGGCTGTGTTCGAACTCCCGGAAGCGCTGCTCGTCGGCCCAGTCGCTGACGATGTAGTAGACCCCTTCTTCTTCCTGGCTCCTGGCCAGCCACTGGCCCAGGTTGGCCGGATGGTCGGTGACCGCCTGGCCGACCTGGAACCAGGTCTGTTCGAACTCCTGCTCCATCCCGGAGTGGATCTGCATCCGCAGCAGCACCCGGAACACCGACGACCCGGACGACGCCTCAGGCGGTGGTGCGGGCTGTGTCTTGGTTGGTGGTGTCGGTTGTGGTGTGGGCATGGTGGTTCCTCCCTCGGACTGCCGGGCCCGGCGGATGAAGCGTGTGCCGTCCAGCGGGTGGTCGTGGTGTGGGCCGTCATCGTCAAGCAGACCCCGCTGCGCTGGTCGATCGCTGGCAGCTCGCTGGCCCCGCGGCTCTCTCCCGGCCACCTGCCGACGGCCCACTCAAGCCACCCTCGAGCCGTACGGCCGCCGGCCTGCCCGGAGAGGTCCGCTCCGGGAGCGCCTCAGGTGGAGTGGTCGTGCTGCGGGGGAGAGCTCATCTCGGGTTGGATGAACTCGCGGTTCAGCCGTTCCCGGGCGTAGAGCCGGGTGAGCTTGTGCATCTCGTAGCGGATGCCGTCGATGCCGCCTTCCGACTTGACGTCGAGCAGGTGGCAGCTGACCAGCCGGGTGAGCTGGGCTTCTACGGCGTCGGCGGCGCTGCCGAGCAGGCCGGCGGCTGTCGCGGCGGTGAAATCCTGCGGGGGGAGCAGGCTGAGGAGACGGAGAGCGCTGCGGTCGTGGGGATCGAGCCGGAAGTAGGTGTCGTCGTAGTCGGCCCGTACGTCGAACTCCGCGAACCGCAGCTGGTCGAGGGGGGCCGGACCGGACTCGATCAGCGCCGCCATCTTCTGCAGGGGCCAGGTCCGCGCGGCGGCCAGTCGGGCGCCGACGGACCGCAGCGCCAGCGGCAGGTGCCCGCACAGATCGACGATCTTTTCGGCCTGCTCCCGCTCGGCGGCGACGCGGCCGGCTCCGATGATGCGGCCGAGCAGCTCCACGCCTTCGGTCAGGTTCATGACGCCGAGTTCCACGGTCTGCACGCCGGGCAGGCTCTGCAGCCCCTCGCGGCTGGTGATGATCACTGTGCACTGGGGTGTCGCGGGCAGCAGCGAGGCGACCTGGGAGGCCGCGCACGCGTCGTCGAGGATGACCAGGACCCGCCGGCCGTTGCTCCAGGTGCGGAAGAGGTTGCTGCGTTCCTCCAGGGAGGGGGGGATCTGGTGGTCGGGCACGCCTACGGCGCGCAGGAAGCTGGCGAGGACGTCGGTCTGCGGTGTGGGGGTGGCGGAGGCGCCGCGCAGGTCGGCGAAGAGCTGCCCGTCGGGGTACTGTGCCCGGTTGATGTGGGCGGCGTGCAGCGCCAGAGTCGTCTTCCCCGCTCCGGCCATGCCGCAGATCGAGACCGCGCGGGCTGTGGTGCGGTTGTCCTGGTCGGCGGCGAGTATCCGGCGAATTTGAGCAAGAGGCTCGGTCCGGCCGGTGAAGTCGGATATGTCTGGTGGTAGCTGTGCCGGGACCGTCAGGGTGGCGGCGTACCGCGTGGCGGTGGCCACCGGCGGGGCCGGCCTGGTCCTGGCCGGGTCGGCGGAGTCGGCGCTCAGCAGTGACTGGTGGAGGCGTTGCATGGCGGCGGACGGCTCAAGCCCGAGCTCGTCGATCAGCACCCCGCGCAGTTGCCGGTAGACCTCCAGCGCCTCGTACCGGCGCCCCGAGCGGTTCAGGGCCGTCATGAGGTCGCCGTGGAAACGTTCGTGGAGGGGATAGGTGTAGACGAGCACCTTCAGCTCGCTGATGAGCTCCTGGTAGCGCCCCAGCCGCATGTCCGCCTCGATGTGCATCTCCAGCGCCCGCAGCCTGTTCTCCTCCAGGCGGGTCACGTGGGCGGACAGGATCTCTCCTGCGGTGACGCCGACGAGCGCCTGACCGCGCCACAGGCTCAGGGCCTCGGTCAGCAGTTCGCTGGCGCCCAGCGGGTCGCCCTTCTCCAGCGCGAGGCGACCCTGCCGCGACAGCCGTTCGAAGTCGCAGACGTCGATGGTCTCGTCGGCGACGTCAAGGAGGTATCCGGAGGGCTGGGTGTGCAGGCGGGCCAGCCCGGAAGGGTCCAGCACGTCTTTCCTGAGCTTGTAGATGTAGGTCTGGAGAGTCGTCATGGCGCTGTCGGGCGGATGGCTGCTCCATAGCTCATCGACGAATTCGCTGACTTGCACAATCTGATTCCTGCGCACCAGAAGAAACGTCAGAACCTGACGAACTTTGGGTGCCGTCGGAGTGATATCCCGGCCCTCATGGGTTACGGCTAGCGGGCCGAGAATGCAGAAACCCATTTTGCCCCCTCCGATCACATATGTTCACATATGTTCACAATGAGCACACGCCTAGGATGCTAACCTCGCCCCACTAGAAATACACTCGAAGCCTAGTTGACCCCATTGTGTTTTCCATCCCCGTTTCGCCCCCGTTTCTTGCCTGTTTCGAAATGTCACCCAGTCCCGGCCATTTGCGATCTTCGCCGGGTGTTTGTCGCGGTCCCGAGTCGTTGACCTTGGTGGCCGGCGTGCCGGCCCGGCCCGCTCCGCTCTGGGTAAGGCGGGTTTCCGGGTGGGGGGAGTCCCGGGGGCTCGCGACGTCGGCCGTGCCGTACAGCGTCGGGTCAGGGATCTGTCAGGTGAATATACGCACGGCCCATAGGTGGGTTGCAGCGGTGGTGGATGTGGCTTCCAGGTTGACCCGAGGCCAAGCCTAGTCGCATTCTTCCCCGTTTCAATATGCCGTCTAGAATGCGCCGACTGTCCTGATCCGACTCCGCTCCGCGATAATATCGGGTGCGACAAAATGGCATGCTGAGCGTAAGCTCAAGTTAAGCGGAGTGTGATCGCGAGTTGCTCTCTGCGGTCGTTTCCGATGGGTCTCCTGATGCGCATGGGGAAGATGTCCGTTTCCATGTGATTGTCGATGGGGCATTTGTGCTGGTGGTGGGCGCTTTTGCGGGCTCACGCTTCCCGGGTGGGGAGTCTGTCGCCCTCGGGGTGTCCGGTGGGCCCGGTGCTGTCGTTGGTCCCGGGCGGCTTTACGGTCAGGACGTAGTCGAGCGATTACGGTGTGATATATCCGCTGGAAGACGGGGTGTGCCAACAAATCATCTGCGCTGGATCAAGAACGCAGTAAATGGGGTGATCGTGGCATGTGAAATGTAGCGTAAGCACAAACAGCCGACGAGTTCCACGGGCCTGGCCGATTGAGGCCGCCACTCACGACATCGGTTGGTCTCCGCCATCCGCCGTGTTAATGCCCGGGTGCGTGATACGGCACCGCGCCGGCCGATCCGCCGCCGCCGATCGGGGACGGTCACGATCAACGGTCACCCGCGCGGCCGCGGCCGCGGCCACGGTCGGGGTCGGGGTCGGGGCAGCCGCGGCCGGGAGCGGCGCCCTCCCTCCCGGGCCGGCGCCGTCGCACTCCGCCTCATCCGGGAGGACGCCGGAGAGCTCATCCGGGAGGACGCCGGAGGGCCTCCTGGCGGGCAGTCGCTCGCCGGCGGTGCCGGCGCAGCGGCGGCCCACCGTGCTCACAGGGCACTCCGCGGCCTCGCCCGCGGAGGTGAACGGCGCCGCCCGGCCGGCGCCCCCTCGGAACCGAGATGAACGATCCCGCCCGCCGGAGCCATGGAAGCCGGACCTGCCCGGTCGGCGATCCGGTCGGAGCCATGGAGGCCGGACCTGTCCGGTCCCGCCGGGGAGGGGCAGGGGTCAGACATCCCTGGACGTTAGATGTCAAGCGGCGAGGTCGTGGTTGCGATGTGACCATGCGGTTGCCTGGTCGTAGGTGGTGTGGGTTTTGAGGCAGCCGTGGAGGATGCCCACCAGGCGGTTGCCGACTTGGCGGAGAGCGGCGTTATGGCTGACGTCACGGGCTTTGAGCTGGTCGTAGTAAGCGCGGACCTCAGGATCGTGAAGGAGGGCGCAGGAGGCTTGGAGATGGAGAGCGTCGACGAGCCGGTCGTTGTGGACGAACCGGGCCTGGACAATCTTGGTCTTGCCGAACTGCCGGGTGATCGGCGAGGTTCCGGCGTAGTTCTTGCGGGCCCTCGCGCTCACGTAGCGGCCTTCGGCGTCTCCGAACTCGGCGAGCACCCGGGCGCCGAGGACGACGCCGATGCCCGGCTGACTGAGGATGACCTCAGCGTCCGGGTGCCGGCCAAAATGAGCCTCGACCTCACCCTCAAGCGTCTTGATCTCGCTGTTCAGGACGGTGATGACGGCGGCCAGGGCCTTCACGGTGGAGGCGTAGGCACCTGTGACGAGCGGGGCCTGGCCGAGGTGCTCGCCCCGCAGCACGTCCTGGATCGCCGCGGCTTTGGCGCCGATGTCGCGGCGGCCCTTGAGCGTCGCGCTGATCTGGTTGATCGTCAGCTTGGCCGCCGTCTCGGGGGTGGGGGCCTTGGCCAGCAGCCTCAGCACCGCCTCCGAGGTGAGGCCGAGCGGCTTGTAGGCGGCAAGGGCGGCGGGGAAGTAGTCCCGCAACGCCACCCGAAGGCGCAGCATGTGCCGGGTGCGTTCCCACAGCAACGTCTGATGCGCCCGGGTGACGACCTTGACGGCCTCTGCGATCTCCGAGTCCCCGGCGACCTGGCGCAGCTGGTTGCGGCGGGTGCGGATCATGTCGGCCAGGGCGTGGGCGTCGCCCTTGTCGCTCTTGGCCCCCGAGCTGCCGAGGATCTCCCGGTGCCGGGCGGCCTGCTTGGGATCGACGCCGAACACCCGATAGCCCGCGGCCACCAGCGCCCGCACCCACGGGCCCCGATCGACCTCGATGCAGACGAGCACGTCGGACGGGTCGGCGTCCTCGGCCACGAACCGGCCGACCAGGTCGTGCAGCCGGGTGATCCCGGCCATCCCCTCGGGCAGCCGGACCCGCTTGACCACCTTGCCGTCCTCGTCTTGGACCTCGACATCGTGATGGTCTTCAGCCCAGTCATCACCGACGAACAGCAACCCGACCTCCACGACGATCGACAACAGCGGTCAGCAGCCTGCAGGGGCCGGCCCGCGAACTAATGGATCAGTGCTCACCCCAGATCCTCGGGGGGCACGACATCCCATCAGCGATCAAGACCCCTGACCACCGGTGAGGGCACGATCTGACCCCAGGACTCCAAGGTCCGGCCGACGAGGGTGCTCACTCACCAGCGGCTACAGGTACCGAGTCTGCCCGAACAGCCGACCCGGTAGCTCCCATTAGCCGGGGAGGGGAAGGAGGAGGGGCAGGGGGGCAGGGGAACTCTGCGGCGCGATGGCCGGATGCCGGCCCCCTGATCGATCAGCGCCCGCCGGCGGTGTGGACGACCTCACCGTTGATGTTGCCGTTCGCCTCGGAGCAGAGGAAAACGATCACGCGCGCGACCTCCTCCGCGGTGCTCAGGCGCCCGCTCGGAGTTTCCCGCGCCGCCTGCTCCAGCAGCTCCGGGGCCACCGCCTCAAGACTCTCCGTCAGCGTGCCCCCGGGCGCGACCACGTTCGCGAGCACGCCGTCCCGGGTCCACATCAGCGCCCGCGCGAACCCGTGCAGCGACGCCTTGGCCGCGCTGTAGAGCTCCGAGCCCGGATTCCCGTGGGTCGCGGTGACCGAGGACAGCAGCACGATCCGCCCCCAGCCGCGTTCGCGCATCCCGCCCAGGGCCTGGCGGACGGTCCACATGTGGCCTTCGACGTTCTCGCGGAACCGGGCGAGCCAGTAGTCCATGGGGAAGTCCTGGTACGGAGGCAGGTCCTCGGGATTGACCCACACCCACGTCTGGGCGTTGGCCACGACGACGTCGACCCCGCCCCAGCGGCTCTCGACCGCGCCCACCGCCTCCCTGATGGAGGCCGGATCGGCGAGGTCGCACCGGAGGGCGCACGCCCGATCCTCGCCGCCGAGCTCCTCGACCACGCGCTTGGCCACTGCGTCGGAGGTGTGGTAGGTGATGGCGACCCGGGCCCGCTCCTCGGCGAACACGCGCGCGGTCGCGAGGCCGATGCCGCGGGTGGCGCCGGTGATCAGTACCCGCTTGTCTTCCAGGCCAAGGTCCATCGCGTATTCCTCCGGCTTCGCTGTTCGGCTGTGTCTGCTGCCCGGCATCGAGGACATGCCGTTCATCACTCTCCGCCGACGGGCTCGAGACAGGCTGGAGCGCGCCTGCGGGGTACGCCGGGGCCGGAACTCCAGGAGGCGTCAAGCAGGGGCCGGTACCGTCCCCACCGGAGTCCGCGCCGTGACGGAGGAAGGCCCATGCTGCAGGAAGAACTCATGGAGATCAGGGACCCGCTGCTGCGGAAGGTGCAGGACCATCCCTTCTGGTCCGGCCTCCGGGACGGCTCGCTACCGGGGGAGGCGCTCGCCCGCTTCGTCCAGCAGGACACCGGGTTCCTGCTGCCCGCCTACGCCCGCGCCCTGGCCCGGTGCGCGGCGGCCGCCCCGGACGACGCGGACACGCTCCTGCTCGGGCAGTCGGTCGTCGGCACGCTGACGGCCCGGGACCGGCTGCGCCGGGCCTACACCACCTTGGCGGGCGAGCTCGGCCTGCCGGAACTCCAGGCGGGGCTTCCGGCGGATCCGGCCACCCAGGCGCACGCGTCGTTCTTCGCGGCCGCCAGCGCGCGGTCCTTCTACGCGGGCGTCGGCGCGCTGCTCCCCATGGTGTGGTTCAACGCCGAGGTGTCCGACAACCTGAGGCGCGACGCGGCGCCCGGCTCTCGCTACCTGCCGTGGATCGAGGTCTACCACCCGGGCGACTCCTACGGGTACGCGGTGCGGGCGTTCCTCGACATGGTCGACCGGGCCGGTGAGAGCTGCTCCGCCCGGGAGCGTCAGCTGATCGTCGAGCAGTTCTCCATCAGCGTCCGTTACGAATGGGCATTCGCCGAATGCTGCATACGACAGCCCTCATGGCCGGTGTGACACGTGGGTCCTGGACACGAGCAGCCGACGAGAAAGGCCACCAGCGAGATGAACACCAGAAGTCCGATCCCCTACCCCTTCCAGTGGACACCGCCGATGGAGGTCCCCGACGGGCTGCGCGGGCTGCGAGAGAAGGCCCTCGTCGAGGTCAGGCTGCCCAGCGGCGACACGGCGGTGATGGTGACCCGCTACAAGGACGTCAGGAGGCTGTTCGCGGACGAACGGCTGAGCAAGAACATAGCCAGGCCGGGTGTCGCGAGGATCTCCGCCGACAACGAGCTGTTCGTCGACCCCGAGATCGACGCCGACCCGCCGGACCACACGCGGATGCGCGGCCTGGTGACCAAGGCGTTCACCGCGCGCCGGATAGAGCTGCTGCGCCCGTTCGCGCAGGCGATCACCGATGACCTGATGGAGAAGATGGCGGAGGGGCGGGGGCCGGTCGATCTGAACGAGGCGCTCGCCTTCCCGCTGCCGATCCTGGTGATCTGCAAGCTGCTCGGCATCCCGCCCGAGGACAGGAACAAGTTCCGCAGGCTGGTGGACGGATTCCTCTCGGTGACCAAGCTGCCGCCGGAGGAGGTCGAGGAATGCCGCAAGGGCCTGTGGGACTATCTCGTCGAGCTGATCGCGGCCAAGCGGGCGGATCCGGAGGACGACCTGATCGGCGCCCTGATCAAGGCCCGGGACGAGGACGACAACCGGCTCTCCGAGCACGAGCTGCATTTCTGGACGCAGAGCCTGCTCATCGCCGGCTACGTCACCACGGCGAGCCAGATCGGCACCGGGACCGCCGTGCTGCTGCACCGGCGGGATCTGGTCGAGGAGATCCGGGCCGACTACTCGCTGGTGCCGTCGGCGGTGGAGGAACTGCTGCGGACGCAGATCATGGGGTCCTCGATCGGCACCCTGCGCTACGCGCTGACGGACATCGAGCTGTCCGACGGCACGACGATCAAGAGCGGGTCCAGCGTCCTGCTGTCGGAAGAGTCGGCCAACATGGACGAGAGCGTCTTCACCGACCCCTTCACGCTGGACATCCGGCGTAAGGAGAACCACCACATGACCTTCGGCGCCGGCATCCACTACTGCGTGGGGGCGGCGCTGGCCCGGATGGAGCTCCAGGTCGCGACCGAGAGCCTGCTGCGCCGGTTCCCCGGCATCCGCCTCGCGGTCCCCGCCGACGATATGCCCCGGGGCCTCGGCGGATTCATGGAGGGCTTCAGCGAGATCCCGGTCACCTGGTGAGCGGGTGATCCGAGCCGGCGCAGGTCCCTCCGGAACGCGGCCGGCCTGCTACCCCATGGAGGTGGACGGATGACGTACGGCGACGCGGCGGCCGAGCGGCGCACCGCTCTTGTCACCGGAGCCAACCGCGGCATCGGCCGCGCGGTCGCCGCCGAGCTGTACGGCCGGGGCCTGCGGGTGGTGGTGACCGCGCGGAACGCCGACGAGGCCCGCGCAGCGGCCGCCGGGATCGGTCCCGGCGCGCGCTCGCACGAGCTGGACATCACGGATCCGGACGGCGCCGCCCGGTTGAGCAAGGAGACGGGCCCGGTCGACGTGCTGGTGTGCAACGCCGGCGTGCTGCTGGACGCGGGCACCGATCCGCTGTCGGCGCCGCTCGAACTCGTCGAGCAGACGTTGCGGGTGAATCTGCTCGGGTCGTGGCGGGTGGCGCAGGCGTTCGTGCCGCCCATGGTCGGCCGGGGGTGGGGCCGCGTGGTGCTGGTCTCCAGCGGCACCACCGCCGAGTTCGGCGGCGCCCTGTTCACCGGCGCGCCTGGCTACTCGATCTCGAAGAGCGCGCTGAACGGGCTCACGACGATGCTGGCCGCCCAGACCGCGGGGTCGGGAGTGCTGGTGAACGCGGTGAACCCGGGACGGGTGCGCACCAGGATGATGCCGACCCAGCAGACCACTCCCGAAGAGGCGGCCCGGTTCATCGCCGACGTGGCGACCCTTCCAGCCGACGGGCCGACCGGGCAGTTCCTCACCGAGAGACGCGGCCAGGGCTGAGGCCCGCGTCCCAAGAACAGGAGACGGCATGGAATTCGACCTTTCCGGTAAGAAGGCCGTGGTCACCGGGGCCGGCGCCGGGATCGGGCTGGCAGTCGTACAGGCACTCGCCTCGGCGGGCGCGGACGTGTTCGGCGGAGCACGCACCATCACCCCGGAGCTGCTCGCCGCCACCCCGCACGTGTTCGAGGTCGACCTCGTCACCCCGAAAGGGCCGCAGCTGCTGGTGGACCGGGCGCTCGCCGAGTTCGGCGGCGTCGACATACTCGTCAACAACGTCGGTGGCGGCGTGAAGCTGGCGTCCGGCTTCCTCGACATCGATGACGACGTCTGGCAGCACGCGTTCGAGCTCAACGTCTTCACCACGATACGGGCGACCCGCGCGGCGCTGCCCAGCCTGATCGAACGCAACGGCGCGATCGTCAACATCGGGTCGATGAACGCGAGCATGGTGGATCCCCGCCTCGCCCACTACTCCGCGGCCAAGGCCGCGCTCGCCAACATCGGCAAGGCGCTCTCCGCGGAGTTCAGCTCGCTGGGCGTCCGCGTCAACACCATCTCTCCCGGGCCGGTACGGACCAGGCTCTGGACGAATCCGGAGATCGCGCGGAGAGCCGGGCTGTCACCGGAGGAGTTTCTCGCGTCGGTCCCCAAGATGGCCGGGCTGTCCACCGGCAAGATAATCGAACCCGACGAGGTGGCGGCGCTGGTGGTGCTGCTGGCGTCCGGCAAGGTGCGGAGCATAACGGGTTCGGACTACACGATCGACGCCGGCATGGCCCCTCCGGCGCACTACAACCGCCCGGCGTGAACGGTCCCGCCGCGCGCCGGTGACATCCTGCGAGCGGTGTGAACGCCGCGGCCGGGGGCGGGTGTCCAGCCCGCCCCCGGCCGCGGCGGTCGTCGTCCGCGGGTCAGCCCGCCGTGCCGAGGAGCCGGTGGAGCGTGTCGGTGAGCAGCGCCGCGGGGTCTCCGCCCGGGGCGGCGCTCCGCCAGGCCACGTAGCCGTCGGGGCGGACGAGCACCGCGCCGTCACGGCCGAGGTCGTAACGGGACTGCCAGTTGCCGTCGAGGTCGATCAGCTCGGCGCCGGCCGAGGCCGAGCCGACGCGGTAGGCCCGCAGCGGGATGGAGGTCCGGCCGGCGACCTCGCGCACCGCGTCCGTCCACGCGGTGCCGGCGGATCCGGTGAGCAGGACGAAGGCATCGTGGAAGAGGTCGTGCACGGCGATCGGGCCGCCGTCCAGGCCGAGCCGGAGATGCGGAGCGCGCGTGCCGGGGACGGCCCGCTGTTCCAGCTTGTCGCCGTAGACCGTGTCGTGCCCGGCGCCGGCGACCGCCGAGGACCGGTACCGCTGGCCGAGGGTGCACAGCACGTCGTCCACGTCGTCCCCGTCCGGGTCGCCGCCGAACCGGGCCTGCTGGCGCCGTACGGTGATGTCCGCCAGGGCCTCCGCGACCGGACGGCGCTCGGCTCCGTAGGTGTCGAGCAGGCTGTCAGCCGCCCAGCCGTTGATCGCGGCGGCGAGCTTCCAGGCCAGGTTGTGGGCGTCCTGCACGGCGGCGTTCGCCCCCATCGCGCCGGCCGGCGGCCACACGTGCGCGCTGTCCCCGGCGAGGAAGACCCGGCCGCTGCGGAACCGGTCGGCGACCCCGACCGCCTCCTCCCAGCTCGCGATGTCCAGGATCCTGACGGCGACGTCCCGGCCGATGACCGCCCTCGCCACCTCGGCGCACCGCTCGGGCGTGAAGCCGGCCGCCGACTCCTTCCCGGGGTCGTAGGTGACACTGATCGCCCACTGGTCCGGGACCGCCGTGGTGAGGAACGAGCCGAGGCCGATCTCGGGGTTGACGACGATCCAGAACAGGGCCCTCTTCCTCACGATCTCCGACAGGTCGGCCTCGACGACGAAGGTCACCCAGTGCTGGGTGACACCCGGCCCGGAGCGGGCGACACCCAGCCGCCGCCCGATGGTGCCGCGGAAGCCGTCGGCCGCGATGAGGTAGTCCGACCGCACGGTGCGCCGTCGCCCGGTGGCGCGGTCCTCGGTCACCGCCGTGACGCCGTCGGCGTCCGCCTCGACCGAGACGCACTGCGTGCCGAACCGGATGTCGGCGCCTTCGCCGCGCGCGGCGTCGATCAGGATGGGCTCCACGCTGCGCTGGTCGGCCATGCCGAACTCGCAGGCGGTCAGCTCGGGCAGTGCACCGCGCGTGTCCTCCTCCAGGATCCAGTCCCATTCGCCCGCGAGGCTCTCGCAGCGGACCACGCCCGCCTCCTCGTCAAAGGGCCGGCCGACCTCCCTGATGCGCGCCTCTATGCCGAGCGGGCGGTAGATCTCCATGGTCCGCTGGTTGATCCCGCGCGCGCGGCCCTGGATGGACACGGCCGGATGGCGGTCCACCAGCACCGAGCGCACACCGTGGTGCGACAGGAACAGTGAGGATGCCAGGCCCGCGTATCCGCCGCCGACGATGAGGACCGGCGTGGTCTCGTCATGCGCCGTCATTTCGCCCTCCCTTTTCCGGTGCTTTTCCAGCGCGCCAACCGGTTACTCGGCATATTCGACCTCCAGCCTTCCTCCTGTGAGGTTTTCACGGCCGGCTCGAACATCGCTGGGGCGGTTGGACGACGCCCGCGGCCGACCGCCGTTCGAGCCGCGTCCGAGCTCGGCCGCGCATTCTCGGCACATCAACGGATGCCGAGGGAGAATGCGATGCCGTTCGTAGCGATCACTTATGACATAAAAGGCGGGAATGAGGACAGGGTCGCCGAGGTCTTCAGTAATTTCCAGCGGCCGAGATCCGCTGTGGTCCCCGGCGCCGACGGCGGGCAGGCCGGCCGGATCCTGGCCACCGCGGTGTTCATCAGGGACAGCCTGCTGGTGCGGTTCATCGAGTTCGAAGGCGACCTGGACGCGGTGGCGCGGCACATGGCCGCCCAGCCGGGCGTTCAGGAGGTGGAGCGCAAGCTCAGGCCGTACCTCAACTCGCCGCGCGACACCACCACGGTCGAGGGGTTCGTCCGGACGTTCAAGAGCAGCATGCTGCGCTGCGTCACCCAGCTGTCCGTGCCCCGGCAGCTCGCCTAGGCCGGCGGTTCGAGGACGGCTCCAGCCGGTCTCGAGGGGGAGAGCCGTGGCGGGCGCGCCGGGGGATCCGCGACGCGCCCGCCACAGCCGGCTTCCGCCGTGGCAGGGCCGGGCGGACCGCCGACGGCCGCCGGGGGAGGAGGCGGGGCCGCCGGCCGGGGGCGTCTCGGAGGCGGATCAGCTCCGCCGGAAGCAGGCCACGGCCAGGGCGGAGAACACGATCATGATGCCGGCGGCCCATATCAGGGAGTGCGTGACGTAGTACGCGGCGCTGTGGCCGAGGAAGTCCCGGGAGCGGTCGCCGAGGGTGAGCGCCCGTACGGCGTTGGCCATCCACGTGACCGGCTGGTTGTCGGCGAACGCGCGCAGCCAGCCCGGCATGGTCTCGACCGGCACGTACGCGCTCGACCCGAAGGTCAGCGGGAAGACGAGCATCGCCATGCCCTGCGCGGCCTGGCCGTTCCCGGCGACCAGTCCGAGGGTGATGAAGACCCAGCTGAAGGCGAGCCCGAACACCAGGCACAGCCCGAACGCCGCCAGCCCCTGCGGGATCGAGCCGTGCAGGCGGAAGCCGATGGCGAAACCGACCAGCGTCGCGACCGCCAGGCTCCAGGTGAGCACCACGCTGTCGGCGAGCACGCGTCCGGTCAGCACGGCCGCGGACGGGAACGGCAGCGAGCGCAGGCGGTCGACGAACCCCCTCTGGAGGTCCTCGGCCATCACGACAGCGGTGCCGATGAGGGTGAAGGGCACTCCGGCGGCGATGAAGCCGGGAACGGCGAAGTCGACGTAGGGCAGGCCCCGGCTGGTCCCGAACGCGCCGCCGAAGACGTAGCGGAAGGTCACCAGGAAGCCCACGAGCTGCACGGTGCCGACGATGACGAGCTGGGGCGTCCGCAGGAAGGTCAGCACGGCCCGCCTGGCGACGAGGAACGTGCCGGTCACCAGGCCGGCCCTGCGCCGGCCGGCAGCCGTGACGGAGGTCATGGCCGTCTCCTCTCCCGATCTCACCGCATCGCCTCACCGCGTGCGCCGAGCGTCCCGTCCACCGCGTCCTGGCCGGTCAGCGCGAGGAAGACCTCTTCGAGGCCGGGCTGGCGCACGCTGACGCCGGAGAGCTCCACCCCCGTGTCCTCGACGGCCCGCAGGCCGGCGAGCAGCCCCCCGACGGCGTCCCCGTCGCCCGCGCCCACGCTGACGCGGCGGGTCGCCTCGTCGACCTGGGGCGCGGCGTGACCGGGGTGGGCCAGGGCGGCGGCGACCGCCGCCAGGTCCGCGCGGTCGCGCACGTGCACCTCCAGCACGTTGCCGCCGACACGCCGCTTCAGCTCGGCGGGGGGCCCGGAGGCCACCGCCCGCCCGTGGTCGATGATCACGATGTGGCCGGCCAGGCGTTCCGCCTCGTCCAGGTACTGGGTGGTGAGCAGCACGTCGGTGCCTTGTTCGACGAGACCGTCGATCGCGTCCCACAGCTCGATGCGGGAGCGCGGGTCCAGGCCGGTCGTCGGCTCGTCCAGCAGCAGCAGGCGGGGCGTGCTCACCAGGCTGGCTCCCAGGTCCAGCTTGCGCCGCATCCCGCCCGAATAGGTCCGCGCGAGCCGGTCGGCGTCACCCGCGAGGCCGAAACGCTCAAGGACGCGTGCGGCGCTGGTACGGGCCGTACGGGCCGGCTGGCCGTAGAGCCGCGCCACCATCTCCAGGTTCTCCCGTCCGGTCATGGCCGGCTCCACCGAGGCGTACTGGCCCGCGAGCCCGATCGCGCGGCGGACCTCCTCCGGCTCGCGCCGCACATCGAAGCCCGCCACCCGCAGCGTGCCGCCGTCGAGGCGCAGCAGGGTCGCCACCGCCCGGACGAATGTCGTCTTCCCGGCGCCGTTGGGGCCCAGGACCGCCACGACCTGTCCCGGTTCGACCGCGAGATCAAGCCCGTCCAGAGCCGTTTTCCTGCCAAAACGCTTGACCAGTCCCCGCGCCTCGATCGTGAGCTCCGCCATTGCATCACCTCGAACTTCGCCTCAGCGTAAAACGTCATTCTGTTTATGGCCCACCGGCCCGTCAAGCAATATCCGGAACGGCATTCAGGCCGGGCATTCTTTTTATTCCGTCCAATTCACCCGGGGCCGCCCTCCCGCCGACGCGCCGGAAATCGACGCCATTTCCCGGCCCGTACGGCGGGCCGGCGCCCGTCCCGCGGGAGTTCCCCGCGACTTTCCGGGGGAGGCCCCCGGTCCGCCGTCCGTGACGAGGAGGACGAGGAGATGGTGACCGCCCGGCCTTGAGCGGCGGTGGAGGCGTCGACAAGCGGCAGGTGCTGCCATGGGCGGATGCGCATACTCTTCACTGCCTGGGCATGGCCGTCACACCTGTACGCGATGGTTCCGGTCGCGTGGGCGTGCCGGGCCGCCGGCCACGAGGTGCTGGTGGCAAGCCAGCCGGAGCTCACCGATGCGATCTCACGCACCGGCCTGCCCGGCGCGTCGGTCGGCCGCGACGTGGACGCGGTGGCGACCTTCCGGGACATCGCGCTGCCGCCGCCGGGGCGGCAGCCGGGCGCAGGCGGCCCGCGTGTCCTCGGCCTGCTGACCGCGCTGGCGGAGGCCATGGTCGACGACCTCGTCGAACTCGGCAGGAGCTGGCGCGCCGACCTCATCGTGTTCGAGCCCACGGCCTTCGCCGGGCCGCTGGCGGCCGCCGCGCTGGGCATCCCGGCCGTGCGGCACCTGTACGGCACCGACCTCATGAGCGTCGTCGGACGGTTCCTCCCGGACGCGCTCGGCCCGCTGTCCGGGAAGCTGGGCCTGGACACCGTCGACCCGTTCGGCGTGGCGACCGTGGACCCGTGCCCCGCCGGGCTTCAGGTGCCCCTCGGCTCCCGGCGGCTGCCGGTGCGCTACGTCCCGTACAACGGCCCGGGCATGCTGCCGCCGGAGCTACCGGCGCCGTCCGGCCGCCCGCGCGTGTGCGTCACCTGGGGCACCACGCTGAGCCGCGTGGACCCCGGGCTCTTCCTCGCAGGCCAGGCCGTACGGGCGATCAGCGCGCTTGAGGTGGACGTGGTGGTGGCCGTCACGCCCGGCCAGCGGGCACTGCTCGGCCCGCTGCCGCCCGAGGTGCGCGTCGCCGAATCCGCGCCGCTGCATCTGCTGCTCCCCACCTGCGACGCCGTGGTCGCCCACGGCGGCGCGGGCACGCTGCTGACCGCCGTGGCACACGGCCTGCCGCAGCTCCTCCTCCCGCGCCTGCCCGACCACGTGCGCCACGCGGGCCGGCTCGCCGAGGCGGGGGCCGGCACCGTGCTCGCGGCGCCGGTGGAGGACCCGGCGGCGATCGGCGACCGGCTGGCCGAGCTGCTGGCCACGCCCGCCTACCGGGCCGCCGCGGAGGAGCTGCGGCAGGAGATGCGCGGCCAGCCGTCGCCGGCGCGGGTCGTGCGCGAGCTCGAACTCCTCGCGACGGGTGCCGCCCGGCCGTGACCGGCACCGGCCGCTGTCGAGCCGTTCACGAGCCACTCTCGATCTTCCGGTGCGAGCCTCTGAACGAGACCGGCCGGGTTGACCTCCTCCCCTCTTCGAGGGGAGGGGATTCCCACGGACGCCCGTGAGACTTCCTGCTTCACCGCCGGTCGCCCGCCAGGAGGGAGTCTCCGTTGAGGTCTTACACCGGCTCCACAGGCGTTTCACCTCTCCGCCGGCCCGGCGGCGAGGGTATCGCCGATCACGCGAGCAGCGGCTTGGCCATCGCCGCTGCCGGACACGTTGCCGAATCGCGCCCCGCCGCGCCGGGTTTCCCCCCCCCGCCCGAGGGCGGGGGTATCCACGCTCAAGGAGATTTGATGAACTCCTCTCCCAACTTCGAACACGAATCCTTCGCGCAGCGGCATCGCGGGGGAATGCTGCTCGAGAGGCACGGCCTCGACCTTTACCTGCATCCCTTCCTGGGATTCACCCTCGCTCCGGGCCACCGTTCGGCCGTGCTCAACACCGACGAGGAGGGCTTCCGCCTCTCCGACTCGCCGTTCGGCACGGTCGACAGCGCCACCTGGCTCTCCGCCGACGGAGGCGGCCTCGTGCTCGGCAACTCGGTGGCCATCGGCCTCGCGGCCAGCTCCGACAGCGCCACCCCGGCGTCGCGTCTCGCTTTCCTGACCGGGGTCCGGCAGCTCAACCTGGGGCTCTGCGCGGCCGTCTCCCTCCAGGAGCTGGTCGCCGCCATGCCTTTCCTGCACGCCGCGTCCACCGTGGTGATCATTGGCGGGGGGCCCGACTTCGTCAATCTGGTGGGGTCGCTGACCCCGGACACCCTGTTCGGCACCGTGTCCTACGAGCGCACGTTCGCCGAGCTGGGGGAGATCCCGCTGTTCGACCTCGCGACGCTCGCCTCGGGCAAGTCCCTCCCCGACCTCGAGGCCTACCGCCGCACGCACCGGAAACCCGCCGCATGGGACCTCGCCGACACCCTGCCCCGGATGGAGGAGGCCGCCCGCAGGCGCCTGCGGGACCTCGCGTTCCTGTCCCGGGCGGCGGGCGAGGGGACCCGGATCCTCTTCTGCCTCCAGCCGTTCGCGAGCTCCCGCACGCGCGCGATCACCCCGGAGGAGAGGGAGCGCTACGACTTCGACGCCCCCGTTTTCGGCATCCTGCACAGCGCCATCGAGAGGAACTGGGACGCCTACGCCGACCGGCTCGCCGAGGGCTGCGCCGGCCTGGGGGTGTCCTTCCTGAATCTGGCCGCGGACCGGTTCACGGGAGACTCCTTCGCCGACACCGTGCACTTCACGGACGGAGGCAACCTGCAGGCCGCGGAGATGATCCACCAGGCTCTCGCGGGGGCGCCGGCCGCCGGGAGCGTGCCGCGCCCGCTGTGAGAGCCGCCGCTCCGTCGGAGCCCGTCGATCGGCGGCCGCTCGATCGCCCAGACGGCACGGCACGAGTCAGATCCGAGTCGCGCCTCCTCGAAGTCGCACCTCCTCGAAAAGGAAGAACAATGTCCCAAGCGGCAACGACCCGGTACGAGCGGCTCCAGCAGCTGCGCGACATCCTCACCGACGTTCTCGACCTCGAACCAGGCGAGCTCACGGAGACCAGCAATTTCGTGAACGACCACGGCGCCGACTCGTTGCTGGCCATCGACATCATCGCCAGCATCGAGCGGGACATGGGCGTGCACATCCCCAGCGAGGCCCTCCCCGAGATGATCAACCTGAACGCCGTCCTCGGCCTCGTGACGCGCTACGCGAAAGAGGCGGACCTCGATGCCTGAAGGGGCCCCGCGCCGCGTGGTGGTGACCGGGCTGGGGGCGGTGAGCAGCCTCGGCACGGGAGCCCGTACCTTCGCCAAGGCCATCCGCGAGGGGCGCAGCGGCGTGTCGCCCATCCGGAGCTTCGACGCCAGCGGGTTCCCCTACACCTTCGCGGGCGAGGTGCACGACTTCGAGCCGGAGCGGCTGCTGCGCAGGCTGCGCGTCGACGAGTGGGGGCGCAGCAGCCTCTTCGCCGCCTCGGCCGCGCGGCTGGCGCTGATGGACGCCGACATCGACCCCGGCCAGGTCGCGGCCGCCCGCGCCGGCTCCGCGATGGGGACCACCCTCGGCGAGTCGGCGGTCATCGAGGCGCTCACGAGCCAGTGGGTCCACGGAGGCCTGAAGGATCTCGACCCGGCGCTGGTGCGCCAGGCCCCGGCCGGCCGGATCGCCACGGCGGTCAACGCGGAGCTCGGGCTCACCGGAGAGGCCCACACCATCGCGACAGCCTGCTCGGCGAGCAACTACACGCTGGGCTACGCCTACGACATGGTCCGGACCGGAGAGGCCGAGTTCATGATCAGCGGCGGGGCCGACTCCGTCAACCGGTGGGAGCACGCCGGCTTCTACCGGCTCGGCGCCCTGGCCGAGTCGGTGTGCCGGCCCTTCGACACCCACCGCTCGGGAATCCTGACCGCCGAAGGCGGTGTGGCGCTGTTCCTGGAGCCGCTGGAGGGCGCGGTGGCCCGCGGGGCGCGGATCTACGCCGAGGTGCTCGGATACGGCGTCAACTGCGACGCCAAGCACCCGGTCGCGCCCGACCCGACCAGCATCGCCGAGTGCATCCGAGCCGCACACCGCAACGCCGGCGTGCGCCCGGAGGACATCGACTACATCTGCGCGCACGGCACGGGGACCCCGACCAACGACGCCACCGAGGTCAAGGCGGTGCGGGAGGTGTTCGGTGACGAGCTGCCGCCGATCAGCTCGATAAAATCCATGATCGGCCACACGATGGGCGCCGCCAGCGGCTTCGGCGCGCTGATCTGCTGCATGGCGCTGCACGACGGCTTCCTGCCGCCCACGGCCAACGTGACGGAGACCGATCCGGCGCTGGGCCCTGGCGTGGACTGCGTCCCGGGCACGGGACGCGCGGCGTCGCCGCGGATCGTGCAGAACCACGGGTTCGCCTTCGGCGGCAACAACGCGATCACGATCCTGGGGAGAGCCGCGTGACGACCATGACGACCGTCGCCCCGCTCGTGATCACCGGCTGCGGGGTGGTCTCTCCCGCGGGTGTCGGCCTGGAGCCGCTCGCCGGCGCGATGAGCGGGGGCGGGTGCGAGGAGGCCGATCTGGAGGCGATCGGCGGGGAGTTCCCGCCCATGCCGCTGGCCGCGACGCCGGACCTCCGGCCGGAGGAGTACCTGGGCAGGAAGGGGATCCGGTCCCTGGACCGGACCACGCAGCTGGCTCTGGTGGCGAGCAACCGGGCGCTGGCGGGGCTCGGCGCGCCGCTGGCGGACCAGGACCGCGCGCGGACCGGCGTGGTGATCGGGACCAGTACGGGCAGCATCCGCAGCTCCAGCGAGTTCTCGCGCGAGACGCTCGTGCGGGAGAAGCCGTATCTGGTGCGGGCCAGCTTCTTCCCCAACTCGGTGATGAACTTCTGCGCGAGCCAGATCGCGATCTGGAACGCGCTCCGCGGCGTGAACGCGACGATCGCCGACGGCCGGGTGTCGGGTCTGGCCGCGGTCCGGTACGCCCGCAACGCGATCGTCCAGGGTCACGTCGACCGCGCCCTGGTCGGCGCGGTGGAGGAGCTGTGCCCCCAGTCCGCATGGGCCTGGTACCTGTCGGGCGCGCTCACGCCGGCCGCGGCCGTCGGCGAGGGAGCCGCGGTGTTCGTCGTCGAGACGTCCGAGGGTGCCGCCGCGGCCGGCCGGGCGCCGCTGGCCGAGCTGCTCGCCTGCGAGGTCGGCACCCTGGGCATGTCCGATGTGCGCCGCGGCCTGGCCGTGTGCGTCGAGCGCGCCCTGCGGCGCAGCGGCGTGCCCGGTGAGGCGGTCACCGCGGTCTCGTTGAGCGCGACCGGCCTGCGCGGCCTGGGAGCGGCCGAGGAGGACGGCGTCCGCGGCGCCCTGGGCGCCCTGCCGCCCCACCAGATCAGGACCGCCGCTCTGATGGGCGAGAGCTTCAGCGCGAGCGGCGCTCTGCAGATCGCCGGGCTGCTCGCGGGGTGGCGGGCCAACGGCGCCGCCATGGGCCCCGTGGCCCTGGTGACCTCCGTCGGGGACGACGGCAACGTCGGCTGCCTGGTGGTGCGCCGCCCCGCTCTCTGACGGGTCCTTCCCCGAGAGCCGATCGCCGGCGGCGCACCCGGTCACGCCCGACGCCGGAGGGTTTCTCGCCGATCACATGAGTGATCGGCGAATCGGCTACGGAAGCCATGCGTAGCGGTACGTACACCGTCAACCGGCGCCGCACGGATGGGCCGGCCCCGGCCACTACCCACCCTCGCCGTGCTTTTGACCTTCTACTCGTACGGCGCCGCCCGGATGGACACCCCTGAGGCGGAGTGGAGGTGAACGCGGGCCGCTACCGCCGCCCGCCATCGGCGGAACCCGTACATCACATCCGTGGACGCAACCTCGGGCAATGCCGCCGACGGCGTGGAACGCGGGCGACCACGAGGCGGTGACTGTCCGAATCGCCGCTGTCACGCCACGCTCCGGTGCTTTTACGCAAAAACCTTGTTCGGTGGCGCACACGCGTCCGTAAGACCAAAACAATGGTTCACGACCCGGGCGGCATTTCGCGGCGCCGGGATAGGCGAACCCGCCGGCGGCCGGGTCTCCGCGGTGTCTCCCGCGCCTGATACGGCGTCCGGCGGACCGGGAAAAGGCCGCGTGAGCCTCCGCCGCCATCGGGGCGGCGCCGTACCCGCGGAGGGCCGGTAATGGCCCCGGGAGCCGGAATGCGTCCGATCTCCGTGCCTGCGGATTCAATGCGCGGAACCAGGGCATGTGATGTATACGATCCTGCTGTCCAGGTGTGGCGTACGGCATTATGTGTGTGCCGAAAACAGCCGTTCGGGCCGCTGGCAAAGGTCGGGTCGTGCATACACGGCGAGGCGAGGTGAGCGTGGCTGTTAAAACAGATCACCCCGTTCGATATCCGCTCGTACATAACCTGTTCTCGCGGTGTCATCCGTTGTCACGATATTGATCCGGCAGAACACTATTTGTATAACGGCCGCCAAGGAAGGTGGCGGTTGACTAATGATGTTACCGATAGTAAATATGAGATATATCTCGATGGGCCCGGTGCTCATCGCGAGTTCACGTTGCCCACCGACCCACCCGCTCGGGGCGGCGGTACCCGGGGCGCCGCCACGTCTCGTAGAACCGCGCCGAGCCGACCCCGCGGCACAGCCGCGTCAGCCGAGGCGGTAAGGAAGGTGCTCGAATGTCCGAACACGCACTTCACGTTGTGATCATCGGGGCCGGTCTGGGCGGTGCGAGCCTGGCGCACGGGCTCAAAAGGGCCGGCATCAGCGTGGCCGTCTATGAGCGGGAACCGGCCCGGCGTGACGGCTCCTTCGGTTTCCGTGTCGCGATCGGGCCGGGCGGCAGCCGCGCGCTGCGCGATGTCCTCCCTCCTGACCTCTACGAGACCTTCGTCGCGACGTGCGCCAAGCCGCCGCGGCACCTGACGATCTACTCGGAAGGGCTTGACGAGCTGTTCACCACCAGCCTGCCGGTGGCAGGACGGGAGGGCGCGGACGCCGCTGTGAACATGAAGTCGGCAAGCCTCATGACGCTGCGGCAACTGCTGCTCACCGGGATCGAGGACGTCGTCCGGTTCGGAAAGGAGTTCACCCGTTACGAGCGGCGGCCGGACGGCCGGATAACCGCGTTCTTCGCGGACGGCACCTCCGCGGTCGGTGACGTGCTGGTCGGCGCCGACGGCCCGCATTCCCAGGTACGGCACCAGTACCTGCCCCAGGCCGACGTCCGGGACTGCGGTCTCGTCGCCGCGTACGGGCAGGTGGACCTTGGCGAGGCGGCCCGGCTGCTGCCCTGGGAGAAGATGCTCCGGGGGATATCGCTGGTGCGCAGCCGCCAGGGGCTGTCCTTCATCGCCCAGCCCATGGAGTTCCGGTGGGACAGCGAGGGCGAGTTGAAAAGCCACATCGGCAACGTCGACGCGGCCCTCATCAAGACCTGGCCCGGCATGCAGTACGACAACACCCGGGATCACCTCATGTGGGGCCTCATGAGCTCATCGCGCCTGTTCCGGACCGAGCCGGAGGCGCTGTGCGGGACCAGGGTGGTCGACGCCGTCGCGGACATGACCAGGCGGTGGGATCCGGCCCTGCACGCGCTGGTCAACATGACGGACCCGGCCACGGTCGCGGCGACCCGGGCCGTCGTGTCACGTCCGGTCGGCCGGCTGGAGGCGACCAAGGTCACCCTGCTCGGCGACGCCGGCCACGTCAGGTTCCCCGACTCGGGGGCGGGGGCGAACGCGACGCTCCGCGCGGCCGGGCTGCTGTGCCGCCTGCTCACCGGGGCCGTGACGGATCAGTGGCCGATCGTCGCGGCCATCCGCGACTACGAGGCGCAGGTGCGCGGATCCGGTTTCGGAGCCGGCCGCTCATACTGGAAGTGCCTGAACCGCAAGATCCGGATGAACAGGCCGGTCATCGGCCCGGTGCTCGCCGCGGGCACCCGCACCCGCCTGCGCGTGGCCAATCAGGTCCCGAGCCTGAAGAGGCGCGTGGCCGGCGAGTTCAGCTGGGTGCAGGGCGGGAGCGCGGCCTGATCGCGCGGCTCCCCGCAGGGCCGTGGCCCCAGCAGTGCCGCGAGGCGCCCTCGAGCGGCTTGAGAGCGCATGAGACCCCCCAGGCCCGGGGCCGGTCCCCGCCCCGCCGCCGGGGTCCGAACGCCGTCGCCGTACCCGGGGGCGGCCGTGACCGGACCGGCGACGGCGCTCACCGGCCCGGCCGCGGGCGCCCGGGGACGAGCCCTGCGGGGAAGGTTCAGCCGCCTTCCAGCGGTCGTTGAGCCGATGCTGTCAGCCTGCCGGGGTGAGCGTCCGAACAATGGCTTCCGGAGCGGCGGAGTGGGTCAGCTGTGCCCGGTGCCGAGAACTGACCTACGGCAGGCGCTTTGAACGCGACCTGCGAGTCTGCCCCGGCTGTGGCGCGCACAGCCGCCTCACCGCCTGGCAGCGCATCGGCCAGCTGCTGGATGCCGGCTCGGTCCGGCAGTTCGAACAGCCGGTGGTGGCCGAAGATCCCCTCGGTTTCGTGGACTCCCGCCCCTACCCGGAACGGCTGCGCCAGGCGCGCGAGCAGACGGGGATGGAGGAGGCCGTCGTCTGCGTCACGGGCACGCTGATGCGGCATCCGGTGGTGGCGGCTGTCATGGACTTCCGCTTCCTGGGCGGCAGCCTCGGGGTTGGAGTGGGCGAAGCCATCGCGGTGGCCGCGGAGACCGCCCTGCGCGCGCGCACCCCTCTGATCATCGTCACCGCCTCGGGCGGCGCCCGCATGCAGGAGGGCGCCTTCTCGCTGATGCAGATGGTGAAGACCAGCCAGGCGCTCGCGGAGCTGGACGAGGCGGGGATCCTCACCATCTCGCTCATCAGCGACCCCACCTACGGCGGTGTGGCCGCCTCCTTCGCGACGCTGGGAGACGTCATCCTGGCGGAGCCCGGAGCGCGCATCGGCTTCGCGGGTCCGCGGGTGATCGAGCAGACGATCCAGGCCGACCTCCCGAAGGGCTTCCAGACGGCAGAGTTCCTGCTGGCCCGCGGCCTCGTGGACGCGGTGGTGCCGCGCTCCGCGCTCCGGCCGACGATCGCGTGCCTGCTCGATGCCCAGGCGCCCGCGCAGCCCTCCGCGGCGACCACCGCGGGGGAGTGCCTCGTCCGCGATCCCGGCGAGCTGCCCGAGCGGGAACCCGGGCAGGTGGTGGAGACCGCCCGCCACCAGCAGCGGCCGACCGCGCTCGACTACATGAACCAGCTGCTGGACAACTTCCAGGAACTGAAAGGCGACCGGATGTCCGGCGACTGCCCGGCCGTCGTGGGCGGCATCGGCCGCTTCGACGGCCGGCCGGTCGTCGTCCTCGGGCACCAGAAGGGCCGCGACACCACCGAACGGGTCCAGCGCAACTTCGGCATGGCGCTGCCCGAGGGGTACCGCAAGGCCGCGCGGCTGATGCGGCTGGCGGTCAAGCTGGGGCTGCCGATCGTCACCCTGGTCGACACGCCCGGCGCCCATCCCGGCATCGGCGCGGAGGAGCGGGGACAGGCGTGGGCGATCGCGGAGAACATCCGGCTCATGTCCGGACTCCCCGTTCCGATCGTGGCGGTGATAACGGGCGAGGGAGGCAGCGGCGGCGCGCTCGCCCTGGCCGTGGCCGACCGGGTGCTCGCCTGCTCCGGCGCGATGTACTCGGTGATCAGCCCGGAGGGCTGCGCGGCCATCCTCTGGAAGGACCGGTCCGCGGCCCCGATGGCGGCGGCGGCGCTCCGGCTCGGCGCGCGCGACCTGCTCCGGCACGAGATCGTCGACGCGGTCGTACCGGAGCCGGAGGGCGGGGCGCACCGAGACCCCGTGGCGGCCGCGGAGCTGCTGCGCGCGGCGCTCTCGGAGACCTTGCGCGAGGTCGTCGCCATCTCCCCTGACGACCTGGTGGCACAACGCCGACGACGGTTTCGGCGATACGGCGTCGAGATGCCGAGGTGCATATGAACAACGAATCCACTGGTGCCGTGCCGAGCGGGATCGACGAACTCTGCCGGCAGGCCACCAACCTCATCGAGGCCGCCAAAGGGCCGCTGAAGAGCGTGCGCGTACAGGCGGGCGACCTGCTCGTCCAGGTCGAGTGGCCCGAACCGGGTCCCGCTCCGAACGGGTGGGCGGCACCGGACGGGCAGGCTGCTCCGAACGGGCAGGCCGTCGCCTGGGGGCGTCCCGAGGCCGCGGCGCCCGACGGGCCGGAGGCCGCCCCGGGGGAGGACGACGGCGCGTTCGTCGTCCACGCGCCCCTGGTCGGAACGTTCTACCACGCCCCTTCACCCGGTGCGCCGCCGTTCGCCGCCGTCGGAGACGAGATCGCGGCGGGGCAGCAGGTGGCGATCGTGGAGGCGATGAAGCTGATGAACGCGGTCGAGGCCGATCGGCCCGGCCGCGTCGTCGAGGTGCTCGTGCCCGACGGGTCGCCGGTGGAGTACGGCGAAGCGCTGTTCGTGCTCGCCCCCGTGTGAGCCGAGTCCTCGGAAACACCGCGATTGAGAGGAACCCATTGTTTTCGACAATCCTGATCGCGAACCGAGGCGAGATCGCGCTCCGTGTCGCCCGCACCTGCCGTGAAATGGGCATCCGGACCGTCGCGGTCTGCTCGGACAGCGACCGCGAGTCGGCCGTCGCCCGCTTCGCCGACGAGTGCGTCCGCATCGGCCCCCCGGCCCCGCGGCTCAGCTACCTCAACGCCGCCGCGATCGTCACGGCGGCGCTGCAGACCGGTGCCGACGCCGTGCATCCTGGGTACGGCTTCCTGTCGGAGGACCCCGACTTCGCGGAGATCTGCGAAGCCGAGGGGCTGACCTTCATCGGTCCCTCCGCGTCCCTGCTCAGCCGGCTCGGCGACAAGGCGCAGGCCCGGGAGATCGCCCAGGCCGCCGGGCTGCCGGTGCTCCCCGGCAGCTCGCGGTCGCTCGCCACGCTGGAGCAGGCCAAGGCCGTCGCCGGAGAGATCGGCTATCCGGTGATCATCAAGGCCACCGCCGGCGGAGGCGGGCGCGGTATGACCGTGGTGCGGGACGCCCGGGACCTGCCGCGCGCCTACGCGCAGGCGCGTGCCGGCGCCCAGGCGGCCTTCGGCGATCCCCGCCTCTACCTGGAGATGTTCCTGGAGAACGCCCGGCACATCGAGGTGCAGGTGCTCGGTGACGGCGCGGGGGGCGTGGTCCAGCTCGGCGAACGGGACTGCTCGGTACAGCGGCGCCGGCAGAAGCTGATCGAGGAGACGCCCGCCCCGGGGCTCCCCCGGGAGATGGCCGACCGCATCTGCGCCGCCGCGGTGCACGCCGCCCGGGAGGTGAACTACGCCGGGGCCGGCACCTACGAGTTCCTCGTCGACGGTGACGACTTCTTCTTCATGGAGGTCAACTGCCGGATCCAGGTCGAGCACCCGGTGACCGAGCTGGTGACCGGCATCGACCTGGTCCGGGAGCAGCTCCGTGTCGCGGCCGGGGACGGGCTGTCCATCCGCCAGGAGGACGTCCGGCCCCGGGGCGTGTCGATCGAGTGCCGGGTCAACGCCGAGGATCCCCGTCGCGGGTTCCTGCCGACGCCCGGCGTGGTCGAGGAGTTCCAGCCGTCGAGCGGCCCGTTCGTCCGGGTGGACACCCACGGGTATCCCGGCTTCCGGGTGACGGCGGACTACGACCCGCTGCTGGCCAAGGTCGCGGTCTGGGCCCCGGACCGCCGGCAGGCCATCGCGCGGGCCGGCCGCGCCCTGGAGGAGTTCCGCGTCTCCGGGCGGGGGGTGCACACGACCAGGGACTTCCTGCGCGAGGTGCTGGAGAACCCGGTGTTCCGCGCGGCCAAGCACACGACGGCCCTGGTCGACGACATGGGTACCGGCGACGCCTAGCCGTACTGGCCACGGAGGTTCGGGACGGGGTGACACGGAGCAGATGATCTTGTGGTGGGTGAGGGCCTTCGGGTTCGGTGTGGATCGCGACATCCGCGCCGAGGCCCGAAAGGCCCTCGTGTCCCACCGTGACGCCCCGCCGGCCGAGACGGGCGGGCTTCGGCCGGCGCGACGCGTCGTCGAGGACGGCCGGCCCGAAAAGGAGAGCGGGTCACCGGGCGGTCGCACCGCCGGAGAGGGCCGGTGGTCAGGACGCAGCGGGCCCGTCAGGGGTGGCGGTGTAGGCGGCCGTGGCCCGGTCCGCCGCGGCCCGCGCCTCGGCTCCGTCCGTGCCCGCGGCGACGCTCGCGTCGCCCCACTGCCGGCTGCTGAGCGACATGAACCGCCTGCCCTGGTCGGATACGGCCCATGCGGCGCCTTCCAGGGGGGCCGCGGCCTGTCCGGTCGACAGGTGGGTGGCCAGGCCCATGAGTCCCATATCCCAGCCGATGCCGAAGGCGCCGGGCCCGAACCGGGCCCACTGCTCGTCGTCGACGTGGGCGGTGTGCTCAAGCTCGAACCGGGTCCCGCCCCCGGAGACGGGCGTCAGCCGGACCTCGATCCAGCTGACGTTCCCGCCGTACTCCCAGGTGGCCGAGAAGCCCACGGGCGGGTCGCAGCGCTCGATCCTCCCGCCCGCGTTGCCCTGAAGCTGGTAGCGGCCATGCAGTCGCAGGTCACCCGAGACGGGCAGGAACCACCGGGCGATGCGCTCGGGATCGGTGCAGGCGTCCCAGAGGTCGTCGACATCGGTCTCGTACGTCTGGCTGACGGTCACGATCCGGGCCTCACCCGCCTCCAGCACGCGCTTGCCGACCTGGCGGCGCACGGCGTTGATCTGCTGAGTGACATCGATCACGAAGTTCTCCTCTGAGCCGGTTCCTCGCCGGGATCGCGGAGCCGGCGTTCACGTCCGCCCCGGGCCGCTTCCACCACCGGCGGCTCCGGCGGCTCCGGGAGGCGGAGAGCGGGAGCGCCGGCAGGGGGCGCGCCGCGCGCCTGCGTCCCGCGCGCCTGCGTCCCGCGCGCCTGCGTCCCGCGCGCCTGCGTCCCGCGCGCCTGCGTCCCGCGCGCCTGCGTCCCGGACGCCTGCGCGCCGGGAAAAAATATTAGAGGCTGCTTATATAAGTCAAGGTCGTATGCCGGCCTTCCCGCCGCTACGCGCCACGAGGGCGCCCCCCTCCCGTGCGGACCGGCGCCGTGGCCGGCGCGAGGAGGTGCGTCGGCGGCTGCCGTACCGCGGCCGTGGCGACGGCGGGCGGACGGTGCCGCCCGCCTACCCGAGGCCGGTCGGAAGTTAACAATACTTGACGTCGTGTCGACTTTTCTTTACATTCATCAATGTCAAACTTGTTTTACATGGGAGCGGGCGTGTCATTCGAAGAGAAGCGCGCGTGGATCTACGCGGTGGTCGCGGTCGGCGTGCCCCTGGCATACTTCGCGACCGTCCTCGGGCGGGTTCAGGCGGTGGGGGTCACGGAGGTCGCCTACGTGCGGCCGATGCTCATCGCCATCGGCGTCGTGGCGGCGCTCGGCCTGACGCTGGCGGATTACGAGAACTTCTGGATCGCCAACGCGCTCTACCTGGCCTTCGTCCTCGACGCGCTCACCTCTTCGGTCACGAAGATCGTCGCCTACCGCCGAGGCCTCTAGTCGTGGTCAAGCCCACCAGAGTCACGAACGCGATCCGGCTCCTCCGGTTCGCGCACGGAGAGATGACGCAAGCGGAGCCGTCGCCTGGTCGCCGGTGGAGGGCGGGAACCTCCGGCGGCGGGACGGGCGTGTTCCCGCCGCGGCCCGAGCCGCGCTCACCCCGGAAGGCTCACCATCATGCCCACTGACACCGGAGGCGACGTGACGACGATGAAGGCGATAGTCCGAGACACCTACTGCTCACCTGACGCGCTGGAGCTCGGCGACATCGGCAGGCCGGTCGCCGGGGACGGCGACGTGCTCATACGCGTCCACGCGGCCGGCGTCGACCAGGGCGTCTGGCACCTCGTCACGGGCCTGCCGTACCTCGTTCGCATCGCGGTCCTCAGGCCGCTCAGGCCGGGGGCCCGGGTGCCGGGCCTGGACGTCGCCGGGCGCGTCGAGGCGGTCGGCCGGAACGTGACCCGGTTCCGGCCCGGCGACGAGGTGTTCGGCACCTGCGACGGCTCCTTCGCCGAGTACGCGTGCGCCCGGGAGGACAGGCTCGCCGGGAAGCCGGCGAACGTCACCTTCGAGCAGGCGGCGGCGGTCCCCACCTCCGCTTTCGCCGCCCTCCAGGGGCTCCGCGACAGGGGGCGGGTCCAGGCGGGGCAGAGGGTGCTGGTCATCGGTGCGGGCGGAGGCGTGGGGACGTTCGCGGTGCAGCTGGCCAAGGCGCTCGGCGCGGACGTCACCGGCGTGTGCGGCCCGACGAAGACGGACCTGGTCCGGTCGATCGGCGCGGACGACGTCATCGACTACACGCGCGAGGACTTCGCGGACGGGGCGCGCCGCTACGACCTCATCCTCGACACCGCGGGACGCCGCTCGCTGTCGCGCCTCCGGCGCGCCCTCACCTCCCGGGGAACCCTCGTCATCATCGGAGGCGAAGGGGGAGGGCGGTGGTTGCAGGGCACGGATCGCCAGCTCCGGGCATCCGTGCTGGCACCGTTCGTGCACCAGAACCTGCGCGCGCTGATGTCGGTGGAGCGCGAGGAGGACCTTCGGTACTGGAGGGAGCTCATCGAGGCCGGCAAGGTCACGCCCGTCGTCGACAGGACCTACCCGCTGAGCGAGGTTCCCGAGGCCATCCGGTACCTGAGGGGAGGCCACGCGCGCGGCAAGGTCGTCATCACCGTGTGAGGCGCGGCGGCGGCCGGGGCGCGGTCCCGGACGGCCGGTCCATATCCGGCCGCCGGCACGTTACTGTTCCGCGGGGAGGTGCAACAGTGGGCTGGTGGCAGGTCAACGCGGACACGCTCGCGGGAAGCCGGTTCGTCGTCTCCCCGCTGGCCGAGGTCACCGCGAGCCTGAAGACCCTGGAACGGGGGACGGCCGCGCACCCGGGCGAGCGCGCGTGGCTCGACGCCCACCTGCCCGGCTACCGGGAGCGGCTGGCCGGAGACCCGGTCACCGCGCTGCTCGTACGGGCCGCTCTGGGGCGCAGCTGGAACGCGACCTTCCTCACCCCCACGCCGGCGGGCGAGGGCGAGCAGGTGTTCGAAGAGGAGCTGGCGCGCATACGCGAGACGCCGCCCGAGGCCGCCCGCGCCGACCTGGCCGTGTCGCTGGGCGGCCCGCTCCCTGCCGTGCTGCGCCGCTCCGATCTGCCGGCACGCGCCGCCGAGCTCCTGGAGTGGGTGTGGACGGAAGCGGTGCTCCCCTCCTGGCCGCGGAGCCGGCGGATCATCGAGGCCGACGTCATCGCGCGGACGGCGCGGCTGAGCCAGGGCGGCTGGGCCGCGGTCCTGGACGGCATGCGCCCGGGGATGCGCTGGCTCGGGGAGAGCCGGCTGCAGATCACCACGGGCGACGACCCGCCCCGGGAGCTCTCCGCTGCCCGGCTGATGCTCGTCCCGGTCACGCCCTGCCAGAGCTGGGTCTCGTGGGACGCGCCGCACCGGTACGCCGTGGTGTACCCCTGTTGGGGCGCCCTGGCCGAGGCGGGCGGGGTGCCGGTGCCCGACGCCCTGCGCGCGTTGCTGGGGCCCGCCCGGGCGGGTGTCCTCGTCCTCCTCGACACCCCGAAAAGCACCTCCCAGCTGGTGGCGCTGACCGGCCAGGGACTGGGGTCGGTGGGCCGCCACCTCAAGGTCCTGTTCGACGCCCGGCTGGTCCGGCGCCGCCGTGCCGGGCGGTCCGTGCTCTACTACCGGACGGACGCCGGCGAGGTCCTGGTGGAGGCGCAGAGAGACGGATGACAGCGCGTCAGGGACCGAGTTCGGCCGTGAGGCGCAGGAGCAGCAGGGCGATGTCGTCGCCGCGGCGGCTGGTCTGCTGGGCGTGCCGGATCATGGCGTCGGCCACCCCGTCGAGGTGCTGGTCGCCGACGCGCGCCAGCTCGATGCCGAGTTCGGCCAGGGCGTCGTCGAGATCGGTCCCGGGGGTCTCGATCAGGCCGTCGGTGTAGAGGGCCAGGACGGCGCCGGCCGGCAGGGGGATCTCCGTGCACGGATACCCGGCCTCGGGGTCGAGTCCCAGCAGCAGGCCGCCGGGCACGTCCAGTACCCGGACGCCGCCGTCGGGGTGGCGCAGGAGGGGGTAGGGGTGGCCGGCGCGGGCCAGGCACGCCGTGCGGCGGCGCAGGTCGAGCTGGACGTAGACGCAGGTGGCGAACAGGCCGGGGTCCAGGTCGGCCAGCAGGCGGTTGGTGCGGGCCAGGACCTCGCCGGGACCGGCGCCGGTGGTGGCGTAGGCGCGCACCGCGGTGCGTAGCTGGCCCATGAGGGCCGCGGCGGTGACGTTGTGCCCTTGGACGTCGCCGATGATGGCGGCGACGGTGTCATCGGTGAGCCGGATGACGTCGTAGAAGTCGCCTCCGATGTCCATGCCTTCGGTGCTGGGCAGGTAACGGGCGGCCGCGGTCAGGCCGGGCAGCAGGGGAAGGGCGTGGGGCAGCAGGCTTTCCTGCAGGCACTGGGCGAGCTCCAGTTTGGCGTCGTAGAGACGCGCGCGCTCCAGCGCCTGGGCGATCAGCCCGCCGAGCGAGGTCAGCAGAGCGCGTTCCTCGACGGTGAAGCGGTGGGGCCGGGAGAAGGCGAGCACGCAGGTGCCGATGGGCCGGCCCGAGGCGATCAGCGGTATGAACGCCCAGGCCGCCATCCCGTCGTCCGGAGCGACGGCCATCGGGTAGATCTGGTCCAGTTCCTCGTGGGACTCGAAGAAGCTGGGCACCCCGGTGACCATCGTCCGCACGCTCGGGGTGGGCGAGGTCAGCGGGAGGCGGTCGTACTGCTCGGTGATGTTGGGCGGGTAGCCCCGGTGGCCGGCCACGCGCAGCCGGCCGTCCTCGGCGACCAGCAGGGCCAGGGCCTGGCCGCCGAAGGCAGGCATGATCTGGTCGGCGACCAGGCCCACCACGTCCTGCACGCCGGCGGCCTCCGTCAACGCGCTCGCCAGATGCAGGACGTGGTAGATCGCCCCGACGCGGGTGGGCACCGCCGAGTCGACCGCCGACGTGAGCACCGGGACGTTCTCCGGCTCCACCAGAGCCGGGGTGACGCGCACGGTGATGCCGGAGACGGCCGGGTACAGGTCGAAGGTCAGCCATCGGTCCGGAGGGCACAGCGCCACGAACGAGGTCGGCTGCTGACTGATCATCGCTGCGCGGTAGCGGTCCTCGTACACCGGATCGTTCAGCCAGGGCAGCACCCTCCAGGGCTGGGCGCCGATCAGCCGCCGGGGCGACTCGCCGATCAGCGCGGCTCCCCGCGGGCTGATGAAGGTGAGGCGGCCGTGGTCGTCCAGGGCGCACACCCCCTCCGGCAGCCGTGCCACCATCGCCTCAAGCCCTCCGGGGGGAACCGCGCCGGCCGGGACGGGGGCGCGCGGCCCCGGACCCGGCGGGTCCGGCCGGCCGGACTCCTCAAGCGCTCGCGCCAGGCGGGCGGCCGCGGCCGTGAGACGGTCGCGTTGGCCGGAGGACAGCCGCGAGGGATGGGAGCCGGGCCAGAGCAGGAACATCCCCCCGTAGTCGGCCGTGGCGGTGGCAAGCGGCAGGGCGGCCATGCGGAAGTCGTAGGGCAGGGCGAGCGCGATGCCCGGGTAGCAGCGCACCATGTCCTCCTCGCCTCCCACCCACACCAGCCGCCCCTCCCGCGAGGCGTCGGCCACCGGGACGGGAGCGGTCAGGCTCACCCGCTCCCACGGCCGGGCGAACTCCCGCGGCAACCCCTCCATCACCGTCAGTTCCAGCACCTGGCCGCCGGGGGCCAGGCGGTAGATCGCTCCCGCGTGGGCGCCGACATCCTCCAGCATGGAGATGAGGTCCCCGGCCAGGCCGTCCCCGCCGTCCGGGGGAAGGAATCGTCCCGCCACGGTCAGCGCCTCATTCCCCGGCCCGCGACCGCGGGGCGATCATGTCGCCTCGCCGCCGCAGGCCGACTCCCCGGCCGGCGACAGGACGGCCAGGCGTTGCTTCCCGCCCTGTCGATCGACGTGACTTAACGCACATATATGGACGATACCTTCGCTGACCAGCAGTTTTGGAAACTCTTCCCCCAGGCCGGGGCCGGAGTCCCGAGATCGCCGGTCGGCGGAGTAGAACGGTCCCATGACAGATCTCAGCCGCGTCACCGCGTGGATCGACGGCTACCTCCAGGCATGGAACTCCAACGATCCGGCGCACATCGGCGCCCTTTTCACCGAGGACGCCGAGTACTACACCGCGCCGTTCCGGCCGCCCTGGCGGGGCCGCGGCCGGATCGTCGAGAGCTGGCTGGCGGACCGGGACGAGCCTGGTGAGACCGTGTTCGACTGGCGTCCGGTGACCGTCACCGACGAGGTGGCGATCGTCCAGGGGACCACCGCCTACCCGGACCGCACGTACAGCAACCTGTGGGTGATCCGGCTTGACGCCGATGGCCGCTGCCGCGAGTTCACCGAGTGGTGGATGGAACACCCCGCCCCCGCGGCCGGGTGAACGGCGGCCGGGCACGGCAGGTCCTCCGAGGTGGCAGGCGGAAACCGGCGCCGGTGAGCGTTCTCCGAGGTGGCACGCGAAGCCCGGCGTCGCGGGTGAGCGTCCTCCGAGGTGGCGGCCGCGCACCCGCCGCGCCGGCGGACGCCGCCGTACGGGCGGCCGGGGGCGCGCCGCCCGTACGGCGGATGACGTCCCGGGGTCTCAGCGCCCGGCGCCCGCGCCGGCGATCCGGTCCGCGAGCTCGCCGTGCCGCTCCCGGAGCTCACGCTTGAGGATCTTGCCGCTCGGGTTCTTCGGGAGCGCGTCGACGAACGCGAACGCCTTGGGGACCTTGAACGGCGCCAGCCGTTCACGGGCGTGCGCCCGCAGCTCCTCCTCGGTGACGGCCGCACCGGCCTTGGCCACCACGATCGCGACGACCGCCTCGATCCAGCTCGGGTGCCTGACCCCGACGACCGCCACCTCGGCGACGGCGGGGTGTTCGTAGATCGTCTCCTCGACCTCGCGGCTGGCGACGTTCTCCCCGCCGGTCTTGATCATGTCCTTGATCCGGTCGACGACGGTGAGGTAGCCCTCCTCGTCCATGGTCCCCAGGTCGCCGGAGTGGAACCAGCCGCCGCGGAACGCCTCGGCGGTCTTCTCCGGGTCGTCGAGGTATTCGAGGATGGCGTGCGGGCTCCGGTGGACGATCTCCCCGATCTCGCCGGCGGGCACGTCCCGGCCCTCGGCGTCCACGACGCGGGTCTCCACGTTCAGGGCGGCCTGACCGGCGGATCCGGCCTTGCGGATCTGGTCCTCGGGCTGGAGCATGACGGCGACGGGCGCCATCTCCGTCTGGCCGTAGAAGTTCCACAGGCGCACGCCGGGCAGCCGCTCGCCGATCTCCCGGAGCACCTCCACGGGCATGATCGCCGCTCCGTAGTAGCCCTTGCGCAGCGAGGAGAGGTCGCGCCTGTCGAAGTCCGGGTGGCGCAGCAGGGCGATCCAGACCGTGGGCGGCGCGAAGAACTTGGTCACCCGGTGGCTCTCGATCGCGGCGAGCACCGCGGCCGGGTCCGGGCCGGGCAGGATGACGCTGGAGGCTCCGAGCTGGATGTCGGGCACCAGGAAGCAGTGCTGCTGCGCGCAGTGGAACAGCGGCATCGAGTGCAGCTCGACGTCGTCGCGGTCCATGCCGCCGTCGATGACGCAGCTGCCGTACTGGGCGATCAGCGCGGCGTGGGACAGCACCGCGCCCTTGGGGCGCGACTCGGTGCCCGAGGTGTAGAGGATCTGGGCCGGGCCGTCCGGCGCGATGGGCACCGCGGGCTCGCGGGAGTCCCGGTGGTCCAGCAGGGCCGAGAACGGCTCCCAGTCTCCGGCCGCCTCGCCGTACACGATCCGGGTCCGCAGGCGGTCCGTCGCCTTGATCGCCTCTTCGGCGACCGGCAGGAGTTCATCCTGCGCGATCAGGGCGACGGCCGAGGAGTGGCCGACGACGTATCCGACCTCCTCGCCCCGGAGCATGAAGTTGATCGGCACCAGTACGGCGCCCGCCCGGGCGACGGCGAAGATCGTCTGGACGTACGCGACGCTGTTGCGCGAGAGCACCGCCACCCGGTCGCCGGGGCGCACTCCCCTTTCCAGGAGCGCGTTGGCGATCCTGGAGGCGTCCTCGTCGAGCTGGGCGTAGGTACGGCCGCTCGCGCCGTCCGACACGGCGAGCCGGTGGGGATGGCGCCGGGCGGACCGGCGGAGCAGGTCGGCCAGCGATTGGCGGCGGGCGAGCGCGACATCCGCCCGCTCCGGGGCTCCGGCAAGAGACATGGGCTTCTCCAGAGTGTCTGCTACAGACAAAACTTCTGGTAAGCGTAGCGATATCCACCCTTTCCTGGCGCGCAGCGGCTTTTGACCGGCGCCTGCCACCCGGACACGGAGCCGCCGGGTGGCGGGGAGATCCCCGCCACCCGGCGGACTCTTCGGTCAGCGGGCGGTTCAGCGCAGGTTGAACAGGCGGGTGCTGGTCTGCTTGAGGCGGTTGCCCTCGGCGTCCCAGGCTTCGACCTTCAGGCTGACCGCGCCCTTGGTGTCGCGCAGGGACGGGTAGCGGGTGCTGGCGGTGTAGGCGCCGTCACGGTCGCGCTTGACCGGGACGGGCGTCCACTTGGCGCCGTCGTCGGTGCTCATCCACAGCTTGAGCCCGGCGATCTTCGGCATCTTCGCCGCGGACGGCGAGTGGTAGGCCTCGACGGTGAACGTGTGGGATCGGCCGGCGCGGACGGTGTTGTCCATCGCCAGGGTGTCGCCCAGGTCGTAGCCGGCGAAGACGACCGGGGTGGGCCGGCACTGCTCGGTGACTCCCTCGATGATCCAATACTTGCAGAACGATCCCGGCAGCACGTGTTCCTTGGCCGGCGGGGCGCGGAACGTCCACTCGGTGTCGTGCTGGGCGTTCTTCGCGGTCAGCCGGTAGGTGCCGGCGCCCTCGGGCAGGGTGAACGCGGGGAGGTTGTCCAGGCCGGGCACCGTGACGCGCGGGATCTCCTTGCTGTCCCGATAGAGGTGGAGATCGTAGTCCGGGGTGAGGAGCGAGTCGGACTTCCAGAATCCGTCGCTGGTCGGATGCTTGTCGGGTGTGCCTGCCGGGGCGAACTCGGCCCAGAGGGTGTCACCCTGCACGCAGATCGTGCACACCAGGTCGATGCCCATCGTGGTGAGCGGCGGCGCGTCCTTGTCGGCCATCGCGTAGACCTTCTCCGACGCGGTGAAGGCGCCCGGCGTCAGGCCGGCGGTGAACCACTGCTGCCGGGTACGGCCGGGACGGTCGAGCTTCTCGACGCGGAACCGGGTCTCGAAGGGCACCGTCCCGTCGAGGCTGGCGGAGCTCATGCCGTGCGAGTTGATGACCTCGGGATCGATGGGCCCGACCCAATCGGTCCTGCTGGTCGGGCCGGTGAAGGCCACCGGCGACCACATCGAGGTGGCCGTCACCGTGGTCGCCACGTCGTCCTGCTTGTAGATCATGCGCCAGTTGTTGTGGCTGGTCGGCTGGGTGGCATGGATGTCCATGTCGACCTGGGCGAGCTGCTTGCCGGTGAAGGTGTAGTGCAGGGACTTCGGCACGCTGCCCTCGGCGTACGGCTTGAGGAAGTAGGAGTAGGGCGTTTCCGGTGTGCCGGTCACCCGGACGCTGACCGGTTCGCTCGCGAGCCGGGCGCGCAGCTCCAGTCCCTCCTTGTTCGACAGGGAGACGTTCGGGATACCGACGGGCTTGGGATCGCCGGTGTTGATCTTCTGGTAGATGTTGACCGGAAGGGAGCAGGAGCCGCTCTTTGACGGGAAGAGCGCCAATCCGGCCGCACCGGCCTCACGGATGGGGATGATCTGGGTGATCATGGTGGAGCAGCTCAAGTCATAGTTGGCCGTGGATCCCGTCTCCATGAGGACGAGCTTGCCGCGCAGGTCCTTCCCGGCGAGGTCCTCGGGCCGGCCCTCGCCGACGTCGATGAGCGGCAGGTTCTGCGTCCCGCTGAACGGCCTCCAGTCGGGCAGTTCGTTCTGGCGTTGGCCGTCCGAGAAGCCCTGGTGCTGGGGGGCAACCGGATCCAGGGTGATCGGCTTGCGCTTGCCCGCGCTCATGGTGACCTGGGCCTGTCCCAGCGTCCACTGGCCGGAGAAGCGGAACTTGCCCTTGGTGACGGGCTTGGTGGGGGTGACCCAGAGCTTCGCCCATGCGCTGGCCGACGAGCCCGGGGTCATTTGGGTGGCGTATGTCAGGCCGTTGGCGATGGTCCGCTGGGTGGCGGCGACCCAGAAGTTGTTCAGCGGCTCGGCGGGCTTCGGGGTGCTGAAGCGGACCTGGGAGGCCTGCCGGGCGTCGAGCGTGATCTCGGTGTCACCGGTGACGGTGACCTCCGGGTTGATCAGCAACGTCTCGTTGAGCCGGTCGTCGGAGTCCACCGCGGCCACCAGCTGCATCACCGAGTGCGTGCCGACCGGAACCCGGGTGATCGTGATCCCCTCGTCCGACACCACGGTGCCGTCGATGTATCCCTTCGCGCCGCCGACGTCGAGGGTCTGCTGGTACCAGGGCGAGACGGGTTTGCCGTCCCTGCCGATGGTGCGGACGGTGAGCTGGACGAGCGGAGCCTCGCGCACCGTGCCCACCGGGGTGGTCAGCCGGACGCCGTCGGCCTCGGCCGTCACGGCGCCGGTGTAGGTGCCGAACTCCAGGCCGGCGGTGTCGAGGGTGACGGTCGCCGTGGCGGTGCCGTTCGCGGGCACGGTGAGGGTCGGATCGGTGCTCAGCCTGCCTTCCACCGCGGTCCCGCCGACGGTGCGCAGGGCGGGGGTGAGCGTGAGGGTGACCGGCTGGTCGGTGAGGTTGCTGTAGGAGAGCTCCCGCTGCAGGGTCTCACCCTCCTCGGTCACCGAGCCGAAGTCGATCCCGCCGGTGGTGGCGAAGACCCGCTGGGTGTACGCCTTGGCGAGGTCCACCCGCCCGGCGCCCTGCTCGTACACGGTGAAGCCGTCGTCCTTGGAAGTGGACATCAGCGCGGCCTTGAGCAGCGGCCCCTTCCAGTCGGGGTGCTGCTGCGCCATGATCGCCGCCGCGCCCGCCACGTGCGGCGTGGCCATCGAGGTGCCGGACGCCTCGGTGTAGCGGTCGTCGACGGGGGTGCCCATCGTGGTGCCCGTGGCGCGGGCGGCGGCGATGTCCACACCGGGCGCGGCGATGTCGGGCTTGAGCCCCGAGTCGCCGAACCGCGGCCCCCGGCCGGAGAAGTAGGCCATCTGGTCCTGCTTGTCGACCGCGGCGACGGTGAGCGCGGCCTCGGCCGCGCCGGGCAGGGCCACGGTCCCGGGGAGGGCGCCGGAGTTGCCCGCCGCGATGACGAACAGGGTGCCGGTGGACGCGCTCAGGTCGTTGACCGCCTGGCTGATCGGGTCGGTGCCGTCGCTGGGGCCGGCGCCCAGGCTCATGCTGACGACCTTGGAGCCGCTGTTGGCGGCCCACTCCATACCCTCGATGATCCAGGAGTCCTGGCCGGAGCCGTCGTCGGCCAGCACCTTGCCGACGACCAGCTGCGCGCCCGGCGCGACTCCCTTGTACTTGCCGCCGGACGCGGCTCCGGAGCCGGCGATGGTGGAGGCCACGTGGGTGCCGTGCCCGTGGCCGTCCGTGACCGGCGCGTCGGGGACGAAGGACTGGGAGGTGGCGATCTTCCCTGCGAAGTCGGGGTGGGTGGCGTCGATGCCGGTGTCCAGCACCGCGACCTTCACCCCGGTGCCGTCGTGGCCGCCGGCCCAGGCCTGCGGCGCGCCGATCATGGCCACGCTCTCGTCCAGGACGGCCTTGACCTTGCCGTCCAGCCACAGCTTGGCGATCCCGCCGCTCAGCGTGTCGGACGCTTTCAGACCGGCTGAGGGGGCGGTCCGTACGGCTTCCCAGAACGTCCCCGCCTCCGCCTTGGTGACGTTCACGGCGGAGGCGTGGATGCTGTCCAGCGTCTTGGTGGGGACGCTGGCCGGGATCTCGTCGGCAGCCCGCTTGAGGGTGGCGCCCTCGCGGTCCTTCGGGTACTGCACGATCACCGGGACCTGCTTGGTCCGGTCGTCGGCGTAGCCGTTCTCCGCCAGATATCTGACGTCGAACAGCCGCCGGTCCAGCCGCCCCGCCTGAATGGCGGGCATCGCGTCGGTGGGCAGGACGTAGACGCCCTCGGGAGTGGTCCGGGTGACCAGCCGCGGCCGGCGGCCGTCCGAGCGGGCGGCGGGTTCGGTCTTCACGTCGAAGCGGTCGGCTGCGGCCTGGGTGAGCGTGACCTTGTCACCGGTGACCAGGGTGATGACGTGCGGGCCCGGGCCGACACCCTGGAGTGTGACGGGAGCCGCCGGGGGCGGCTGCGCCGGCCCGGCGGCCAGTGCCGCCGGCGTCTGCGGCAGCGCGGTCGCGGCCAGTGCGAGGAGTGAGGTCAGCAGGACGGTGCGTTTCACGCGGTCCTCCCAGGGGGTGACGGCCGGAATCCGTTCTCGGACATGGCGGGGCACTGCCTTTCTGCGTGATCACGATGAGGGGAGAGCGGGGAGAGCGGGATCACAGGGGCTCGAATCCCTCGGGGAGCCGGGGTGCTACGGCGACCGGTTGGGTCACCTCTTCGGACTGCGCCTCGTGGCCGGGGCCCTCGTCCGATGTGGGCTCGGGCGCATCCTGGTCAGACATGAGGCAAGCATCGTCGCGACCCCCTCGCGGGGGTATGGGGTGACAGATGGGGTAAACGCCCCAACTTTCCCGATCAAGGTCCTGCGGGGTGGTCCAGGTGGCGGGCGAGCTCCGTGCGCGAACGCGCGCCGAACTTGCGCATCGCCGCGCCGAGATGCTTGTCGACGGTCTTCGGCGACAGGAACATCTCCCTGGCGATCTCCTGGTTGGTGAGTCCCGCCGCGGCCAGCCGCGCCACCTGCTGTTGCCGTGCCGACAGGGAGTCGTTCGCCCCGTCGCGCGACGGGGCGGGAGGAGCTGGGCGCAGGCCCCATCGCCGGGCCAGCCGGGTGGCCCGATCCAGGTCCCATCGCGCGCCCATCCCGCCGTACACGGTGATGGCCGCCTTGAGGGTGGGTTCCGCGGCGGGGTCGCCGAGAGCGAAGAGGCAGGCCGCGGCCTGCTCGTCCGCATGGGCCGCCTCGTAGGGGGCCGGTAGCCGCCGGAAGTCGGCGGCGGCGGCCGTGAAGTGCTCCGCGGCCTCGCGCCACCGCTGCTCCGCGGCGGCCATGAGCCCGCGGGCCTGCCGCAGCCCCGCCGGAGCCAGCGGCGCGTCCAGCCCCAGCAGCCGGGACTCGTACCGGACCACCACCTCGGCCGCCTCCGCCGGCCTGCCCGCTGCCAGCAACGCCTCGACCAGCGCGGGAACCGCCCGGACCCCCACCGGCCAGAAGCTGTTGGCCTCCCACAGGGCGACGGCCTCCGAAGTCCCCGCGATCGCTGCGGCGGCCTCACCACGGGCGGTGGCCACCCGCAGCAGCATGCTCACCGGAAACGGGAGCAGATCGACGTCTCCCATGGCCCCCACCCGCTGGACGACTTCACGCAGGAGATCCTGAGCGGCGTCCATACGGCCCGGGGCGGGCGACAGGCAGGCCGCCACGGCATCCAGGAGGTTCACTTCGACCGGGCGGTCACTGCGCCCGTGACGCAGCGCCTCGACCTCCTCGCCCAGCCCGTCCCAGGTGCCCCGGCAATAGGCCACCATCGTCATCGAGGCGCGACAGCGGAACTCCATGCCGCCGGTGACGTCAGCGCTCGCCGCACTCTCCAGCGCCTTGGTCAGCAGTCGGAGCGCCACCTCGTGATGTCCGCTGAAACAGGCCTCGTCGCCGATGGAGCGATAGGCGGAGACCTCCCTGCGGGGACCGGCGTAGCCGCCCGTCTCCCGCACGACGCGGTCGGTCAGCTCGGCCCAGCGCGGATCGCCGACCACGGTGAACACCATCGCGACCTTGCTCAGCACGAGGAGACGGGTCGCGGGGTCACCGACCTCGGGCAGCGTCTCCAGGGCGCGCTCCAACCACCCCAGGCGCTCTTGGGAGGGCACGTCCATGGTGGCCGGCAACGCCAGGGCCACCATGGTCCAGGCCGCCAGCTCCGGCCGCTCGGCCAGTTCCTCCAGGGCGTCGGTGAACATCCGATACCTGCGCGCCGGGTCCGTCCGGGTCACTTCGAGCTGCATCCCCAGCAGGAACCGCAGCTCGCCGCGGACGGGCCCGGGAGGGGCTTTGTCGAGCGCCTCGGCGAGCAGGTCGCCGACGTCCGGCAGGTGCAACAACTCCGAGGCGGCCCACCCCAGCCTGATCGCCAGGGCCGCCCGGTGCTCGGGCGCCAGATCCGCGTGGCGCAGCACGTCCTCCAGGAGCCGTGCCACCTCGGCGTCGTCACCCAGCGCGAAGGCCTGGTCGGCGGCGCTCTCGGCGGCGTCCACCCAGTCCCCGAGGCGACCGGCCTGCCGGAGGTGGTACGCCACCCGCCCCAGGGGCACCGGGCGCAGGTCCCGCACGGCGGTCGCGGCGGCGGCGTGCAACGCTTGCCTGCGCCCCAGTGAGATTCCCTCGTGGACCGCCTGGGCCGCCAGCACGTGCCGGAATCGCACCACCCCGTCCCGCTCGACGAACAGGCCGGAGTCCAGCACCTCGTCCACCCCGTCGGCCGCCTCCGCCGGGGACAGGCCGGTGACGCCGGTCAACACCGCGACGGGCGAGGCCAGCTGAAGCGCCGCGGCCGCCTCCGCCACCCCCCTCGCCGCGGGTGACAGCCGTCCCACCCGCTCCTGCACCGACGCCCGCACCCCCACCGGCACGTCCAGCGCGTCGAGGGCGCGGCGTGCCCAGCCGCCCTCCCACCGGATCAGCGCCCCACGTGACCGCAGCAGCGCCAGCAGTTCCTGGATCGCCAGCGGCAGGCCGGAGGCCCGCGTGCACAGGTGCCCGGCGAACTCTGCGGAGACCTCCTCACTGCCCAGGATCGCGGCCGCGAGCGCGCGGGTCTGCGTCTCGTCCAGCGTCGCCAGCGCGATGTGCTCATGGATGATCGTGTCGGCCGGGCGCGCGGTCAGCGCCTGTACCCCGGCCGGCGCCTCCTCGCCCCGATAGGTCAGCACGACCGACAGCGCACCCGGCGGATTCGCCAGCAGGTACGCCAGGAACTCGACGGTCTGCTCGTCGGCCCAGTGCAGATCCTCGACCACGAGTACGGCGGGACCGAGCGCGGCCAGCACCGCGGCCAGTCCGCGGAACAGCCGGTGCCGCTCGGCCGCCCGATCGTCCAGCGGTCCGGGCGCTCCGGGAAGGACGTCCGCCAGCTCGGGAAACAGGGATCTCAGCGCACCGGCCACCGGCGACAGCGCCACCCCGGCCAGGTCGCCGCCACTGGACCGCAGCGCCTCGACGAGCGGCCCGAGCGGGAACGGCTCCCTGATCTGGCTGCACCCGCCGCTCAGAAATCGCAGCCCCGCCATCTCCGGCCGCGCGGCCAGCTCCGCGACCAGCCGGGACTTGCCGATGCCCGCCTCGCCCTCGACCACGACCACCGAAGGCCGCGCGGCCACCGCCGCCGCCAGCCGTGCCAGCTCCGCATCACGCCCGACCAGGACCGGAGAGACCGTCCGGCCCACGCCCCTACGTCCGTCCGCGCTCATCCGCTCCGCATCCAGCCACCGGCCCCGCCATTAAGTTCTCGCCGTAACCACGCGATATTTAAGTCCCTAATGCCACAAAAGTCACTATCGCCGGGGCTTCATGCCGGTGCCGGGCCGGCTGGGCCGACACGCGGGCGGATGAGTTCGCGCCTACACCCACGGGTGTACATCCCGTGTCGTGCGGGCCCGCCGTACATCCTGGGATGTAGGGCGGAGGGCCACCCGGGGGAGGACGATCTCCCGGGTCGGGCGCGCCAGCATGGTGCCCATGAGCCTCCCCTCCACTGCCCGCCGGACACGTGCCCCCGGCTGGATCGTCTGGTCGTTACGCGCCGGCGCCACCCTGCACCTTCTCGGCGTGCTCGGGCAGGCGGTCCTGGCCGGGCTGTTCGTCACCGGCGACGTGGACATGCTTACCGCGCACCGTGACAACGCCGGGTTCACCCACGCCATGCTGTACGTGCAGCTCGTGTCCGCGATCCTGCTGTGGCGCCCCGGAAGGGGCCCCCTGTGGCCGGCCCTGGCGAGCGCCGGGCTCGTGGCCGCCGAGATGCTGCAGATCGTGCTGGGACAGGAGCGCGTCATCGCCGCGCACTTCCCGCTCGGCGTGGCCGTCTTCGGCGCCTCCGCGGTGATGGCCGCCTGGGCCTGGCGGGGGACGGCGTGATCTCCCGGCGGGGCTTCCTCGGCCTGCTCGGCTGCACCGGGCTCGCCGTCGCCGGATGCGGGACGTCGGCCGGCGAGACCGCAGGCCAGACCCTGACCAGCGCGCGGGCGCTGCCCGCGCCGTTCACCGTGCCGCTCCCCATCCCCAAGACCGCCGTTCCCGTACGGCCGGGCCACTACGAGGTGGTCCAGCGCGCCGCCCGGGTGGAGATCATCCCGGGCACGACGACGGAGATCTGGGGATACGACGGCACCTTCCCCGGCCCCACCTTCGACCTGCGCCGCGCCGGCCGTACCGTCATCCGGGTCCGCAACGAGCTGCCCGTGCCCACCTCCACGCACCTGCACGGCGGGGTCACCCCGCCCGGCTCCGACGGCTACCCCACCGACCTGGTGGTGGCCGAGGGCAGGGGGTTCCGGCCGCCGCCCGGCGCGCACGCCGGCCACGACCTGTCGCAGTGGACCTTCCACTCCGGGGCCAGGGACTACGTCTACCCGCTGGACCAGCGGGCCGCCACGCTCTGGTACCACGACCACCGGATGGACTTCACCGCCCCGCAGGTCTGGCGTGGCCTGGCCGGCTTCCTGCTGGTCCGCGACGACGAGGACGACGCGCTGCCGCTGCCGAAGGGCGCGCGGGACCTCCCGCTGATGATCTGCGACCGGTCCTTCGAGGAGGACGGCGCGTTCCGCTACCCGGAGGTGGACCCGAGCCTGCTGGTCAAGGCGGGGGTGGAGGACGACTTCATGGAAGGTGTCGAGGGCGACGTGATCCTGGTCAACGGCGCCCCCTGGCCGGTGCTCGACGTGGACGCCGCCCGCTACCGGCTGCGGCTGCTCAACGCCTCCAACGCCCGTCGCTACCGCCTCGCGCTGGCCCCCGGCGGCAGGTTCGTCCAGGTCGGCAGCGACCTCGGGCTGCTGGCCGCCCCGGTGACCCATGAGGCGATCACCATCGCCCCTGCCGAGCGGTTCGACGTGGTCGTGGACTTCTCCGCCTACCCCGTCGGCACCGAGGTGACGCTGGTCAACACCCTGGGCACCGGATCGACGCGCGACGTGATGCGGTTCCGCGTCGCCCGCAAGGCGAAGGACGACAGCGCGGTGCCCAGGCGGCTGTCCCGGATCGACCCCCCTGACCGGTCCGGAGCGGTGGCCACGAGGGTCTTCGACTTCCGCATGACCGGGCAGGGCGGCGGAGCGGCCTGGACGATCAACGGGCGGCCGTTCCGGCCCGGCAGCCCGCTGGCCAGGCCGCGGCTGAACACCACCGAGGTGTGGCGGTTCACCAGCGACTTCCATCACCCCGTGCACGTGCACCTGGCGCACTTCCAAGTGCTGTCACGCGGCGGCAGGCCGCCCGCCCCGACGGACGCGGGCTGGAAGGACACCGTCGACGTCCGGCCGTACGAGGTCGTCGACGTCCTGGTCCGCTTCGAGGGATACCGGGGCCGCTACATGCTGCACTGCCACAACCTCGAACACGAGGACATGGCGATGATGGCCGACTTCGAAGTGATCTGACCGGCCGCGGCGGCCCGCCCGCGAGACGGGACTCAGCCGAGCCGTACGGTGACCGTCTTCGAGCTGCCGCCCCGGTCCGACAGCCGCCCGAAGGTGAGCGTGAGCTTCGCGCCGGTCGCGGCGCCCGTCAGGAGCGGGTGCCCGCGGAGCACCCCGGTCACCGGCCGGTCCCAGGTCACGGTCAGCCCGTCCAGGTCGCGCCGGGGGTCCGACACGGTCAGCGTGGCCGTGCCGTCGCCGCGCTCCCTGACGAGGACCGCGCACGGGGCGGAGGCGGTCAGGCCGCCGGCGGCTCCGTCGTTCCAGAAGTTCACCGCGGTGATCCCGAGCGAAGGGACCTGGACACCCTGCCGGCGGGCGGTGTTGGCGAGCACGCGCGCCCAGCCGGGGTCGGCGGCGCGGGCCCGGGTCCGCGCCAGGCTCGCACCCGGCAGGAGCAGGTAGACGTAGCCGGCCGAGCGGGGGTCGACGCCGTGGTCGAGCCAGAGGGTCACATAGCTCCGGGTGACCGGCTCCGGGCCGCCGGTGCGTTCCTCGCGCAGCGTGTGCAGGCGGGCGCAGGGCACGACGTAGCCGCCGTGCCCCTCCAGGTGTGCCCAGCCCGCCCTGTCGTCCACGGTGAGGAACGCGTCGGTTCTGCGGTTGTCCACGATGGTCTCGACCGGCACGCCGTCCTCGCCGGTGATCGCGGCGCCCAGGCAGACCACCGCGTCGTCGAGGAAGAACCATGACTTGAAGGCCTCCATCGTGCTCTCGAAGCCGTTCAGGTGCTGGCCGACCGTCGCGTACGTGCCGTCGGTGGCGCCACCCACCCAGCGGCCTGGCGGGCAGGTGTCGCCCCACCCCTCACCGGCGCCGTCGGCCAGCCGCCGGGTGGAGACGGTCGTGCCCGGCAGGCGGTAGGGGTCGACGGTGGGCCAGAAGGAGTCGGAATACTGGTCGCCGTGGCCCTCGCCCCACCAGTAGAGCATTCCCGAGCCGGTGTGCCAGCCCCGGAGGTTCTCGCCGTTGCCGTGCTCGTAGTGGCCGATCCGGTAGGAGGCCATGCTGAGCCCCGCGCACCAGCCCGGCCTGCGATGGACGGCGCGGGCGCTCATCGCCAGCAGCCGGTGCCCGATGGGCTCGTCCGCCGCGGGGATCGCGTCGTCATCCAGGACCGCGGCGAGGCGGGCGTGGAACCCCAGGTCGCTCCTCTCGGCCGCGCCGAGCATGGGCCGGCAGGTGTCCCGCAGCGCCCACCCCTTCACCATGCCCTGCCAGCGGGCCCGCTCGGCGGCGGAGGCCGCGTCCCCCAGCAGCAGGATCGAGGAGGCGATCCCGCGGCCTCTCCTGTGGTCACCGTACGGCTCCCTGCCGATCCCGCGGCCGCTGACGAGGTCCATGCAGAAGCCGTCGTGGACGAACGGCGCGAACGACCTCTCGACGGTGTCGAAGACGATCTGCCTGCCCGCGTCGGTGATCTCCCACCGCGAGCCGCGCAGCACCGCGAACAGCGTCGCGAGACCGGACAGCATCACCGCCCCGTACCCGCCCTGGTAGGGGACGGACGTGTGCTGGACGAACGAGCCGTCCCGGTAGATTCCGTCGCCCTCGGAGACGTAGGGGAAGACCGGGGAGAGGGCCGAGGCGGCCAGCGCGGCCTTCCCCGGGTCGGATCCGAGGATGGCGCGCAGCAGCGTCACCGTGCACAGGTCCACCCGGTTGGCCCCGGTGCTGGTGCCGCTGTAGTCGTTCAGGCGGCACTCGGGGAGGAAGTGGTCCACCGCGTCCCGCAGTGCCCTGCTCTGCCGGTCCGCCAGGTGCGGGCCGATCAGCACGGCCGCGTCGAGGAGCCTTCCGGGGGTGCCGATCTGCCAGTTCCACCAGTTGCCGGCCGGGTCCGCGCCCGCGGTGTACACCCGCCGCCGGTAGTGGTCGATGCCGGCGGCGACGGCCGAGGCCAGGCCCGCGTCGCCGGTCAGGCCGGTCCCCGGCAGGGCGTACGCGCGGGCCATGGTCTGCAGCCGCGCGGGGGTGCCGATGAAGGAGGGGAACGCCAGGCCGGGCCAGAGCGACGCGTCGGCGGGCGCCATGGTATCCCGGTATCGGGCCGCCGTCGTCCCCAGCTCCGCCAGCCGGGTCCGGTACGGTTCGGCCGCCGCGTCGAATCCCGACCCCGCCGTCACGTCCCGCCATCGGCGGCGCAGCAGGGCGAAGGAATCGTCCTCCGCGTGCGCGGAACGCGCCTGGATCAGCGTCCCAGCCGTGGCGACTCCGCCGAGCTGCAGAAATAATCGCCTGGAATATCCGTTCACGCGTAGATTGTCAGGCGGAAATCGCCGCGGTCCCGGACGCCACGCCGTACCGCAGAGCGTCGGTCAGGTCGGTGGACGGCGAGAGTGCTCCGGCGCCACGCACGTGTTCTCGTGGAGGTTCGGGCCTCCGGCCGCGTTCTCCGCCACGCGCCGGTAGTCGGGGCACCGGGTGAAGTCGTCGGCCCGGCATTCCATGATGTGCTCGATCAGCGCCTTGGACGCCGCTATCTCCTGAAGCCGCCGCTCCAGCTCGGCGTGCTGCCGCTGGAGGAACTCCCGGCGTCCGGCCTGGCCGGAGATGGCGAGCAGCTCCCGGATCTGCTCCAGGCTCATCCCGCCGGCCTTGGCCCGGATGATCGTCATGACCTGGACGGTGTGGTCACGGGTGTAGCGGCGCCGGCCGTTCACCCTGGCGGCCGGGACCAGCAGGCCCATCGCCTCCCAGTGGCGCAGCACGTGCGGTGCGAGGCCGAACCGTTCGGCGAGTTCTCCGATGCTCATGGAGCCACTTGACTTCATGTTGACATTAACTTGCAGACTTTCCTCCGTGTCAAGCAACGACTGCTCCATGGAGGCAGACATGTTCGATGTCGTCGTAGTCGGGGGAGGCCCGGCCGGGATGTCCGCGACGCTGACGCTGGGACGGGCTCACCGCGCGGTGCTTCTGCTCGATGCAGGTGAGGGCCGCAACGCCCCGGCCGAGGCGGTGCACAACTTCCTGACCAGGGACGGAACCCCGCCTTCCCGGTTGCGCGAGCTGGGCCGCGACGAGCTGTCGGCCTATCCGGGCGTTCAGGTGCGCGACGGGGCCGTCACCGGTGTCGGCGTTCCGGACGGAGGCGGGTTCCGCCTGTCGCTGTCCGGCGGAGGTACGGTGGACGCGCGGCGGCTCCTGCTCGCCACCGGGCTGGCCGATGAGATGTCCGACCTGCGCGGGGTCGGCCCGCTGTGGGGCCGATCCGCCTTCCACTGCCCCTACTGCCACGGCTATGAGTGCACCGGCAAGCCCGTCGCGGTGATCGGCGCGGAACCGGCCCGGGTACGGCTGGCGCTGCAGCTGAGCCGCTTCGCCTCCGACGTCGTGCTCTGCACCGGGGGCGCCCCCGTCGACCCGGCGCTGCGGGCGAAGCTGGAGGCCCACGGCGTCCCGGTGCGGTGCGAGGCCATCTCCCGCCTGGAGGCCACGGGTGACGCGCTGGAGCGGATCGTGTTCGAGAGCGGCCCGCCGCTCGCCCGAGAAGCGGTGTTCGTCGTCAACGTGCCACGCCAGCGCTCCGACCTGGCCGCACGCCTCGGGTGCGCGGCCTTCGCCGACGCCTGCGTCGAGGTGGACGAGTTCGGCCGGACCAGCGTGCCGGGCGTGTACGCGGCCGGGGACATGGCGCGGCGGGCCACCGTACCGGTGCCGCTGGCCGCCGTCATCAGTGCCGCGGCCAGCGGCACCGTCGCCGCGGCGGTCATCGACCAGGACCTGCTCGGCGCGGACTTCGGCCTGTCCAACCCCTTCCCGCGGAGAGTGGATGAGCCCCGTGTCCCGTGAGGTCTCCCCGGCGGCCGCCGCCGCCACGCCGCAGGCCGGCGCCCCGGAGGAGCCGGCCCGCGGCGGCAACGTAACCCTCGCCACGGCCGGTCTCGTGATCGGCATGCTGCTGTCCGTCCTGGACCAGACGGTGGTCGCCATCGCGTTGCCGGACATGGCCGCCGACCTGGGCGGCATGGACGCGATCGGCTGGGTCGTCACGTCCTACGTCCTGGCCTCGACCACCACCGGCGCCCTCTACGGCCGGATCAGCGACCGCTTCGGCCGGCGCGCGGTCTTCGTCGCCGCGACCGCCGTCTTCGTCGCGGGCTCCGCCCTGTGCGGCGCGGCGCAGTCGGTGCCCCAGCTGGTGGCCGCCCGGACCCTGCAGGGCATCGGGGCGGGCGCACTGTTCGTCCTGCCCACCATCGCGCTGTCCGAGCTGTACCCGCAGCGCCTGCGCAGCCGGATTCAGGGCTTCACCGGCGGGATCTTCGCGCTCGCCGGCGTGGGCGGTCCGCTCGCCGGTGGAATGATCACCGACACCGCGGGCTGGCGCTGGATCTTCTACATCAACCTGCCTCTCGGCCTGCTCAGCATCGTCCTGGTCACCTTCGCGCTGCGGCTGCCCAGGGCGGGCGGGGGCGCGAGGGTCGACATCGCGGGCTCCGTACTGCTGGCCGGCGCCGCGGTGAGTTTGCTGCTGGTGGCAGAGTGGGGTGGCCGCGCCTACCCGTGGACCTCCGGCGTGACCCTCGCCCTGATGGGGGCCTTCGCCGTCCTCCTGGCGCTCTTCGTGTGGTGGGAGCGGCGTGCCGCCAGCCCGCTCATCCCGCCGCGGCTGTTCGCCGCCCCCGCCCTGCGCGTCGCCCTGCCCGCCACCGCGCTGCTCGGGGCGATGCTCGGCGGCTCGATCGTGTACCTGCCCACCTATCTGCAGGCCGCGTACGGCATGAGCGCCACCCAGGCGGGCCTCGCGCTCAACCCGTACGTCATCCCCTTCATCACGGTGTCCGCCGTCGCCGGTGCCAGGATCGGCGCGAGCGGCCGGTTCAAGCCCTACCTGCTCGCCGGTTCGGCGGTGGCGGTGCTGGGATTCGCGCTGCTGAGCCGGCTCGAACCCGGCACCGCCTACGCCCTGCTCGCCGTGGAGCTCGGTGTACTGGGCGTCGGCTTCGGGCTTCTGCTGCAGAACCTGGTGGTCGTCGCGCAGAACGCGGCCTCACCGGCGGACCTGGCGGCCACCACCTCCGCCGCCGTGTCCGTCCGGGGGCTCGGCATGTCGCTCGGGGTGGCGATCTCCGGCAGCCTGCTGACCAGGGAACTCCAGGGGCAGGCTCAGTCTCCCGAGGCCATGGCCGCCGCCATCCCCGAGGTTCTCGCCTGGGGCGTGCCGGCGGCCCTGGCCCTGGTGGCGCTCGTCGCGCTGCTGCCGCCTTCGACCGGCTCTTCCGGAGCCGAGGCGGAACCGGCCTGACCGTCCGGGGTGAGGGGCCGGGGTGGAGGTCGCCGACCTCCGCCCCGGCCCCGTCGGAGGCGCCCTGACCGGCGCCGGGGTGAACCGGGCGGCGTGATGTGGGGCCGGGCCCCTCGGCGGTGCGGTGCGGGTCCCCCGGTGGTGTGGGGGCGGGGCCCTCAGCGGGTCGCCGTGACGGAGAGGGCGTCGTCCGGGCCGGACGACGCCCCGGTGATCCTGCTCCCAGGGTTCAGGGAAGGCAGCCGACGTGCGCGAGGGCCTGCTTCAGCAGGACGCCGTGGCCGCCGGACATCTCCTGTTGCACCAGCGGTGACGCGGCCTCCTGCGGGGTGAACCAGACCAGGTCGAGGGCGTCTTGCCGGGGCCGGCAGTCACCGGCGACCGGGACGACGTAGGCGAGGGACACCGCGTGCTGCCGGGGATCGTGGTACGGGGTGACGCCCTCCGTCGGGAAGTACTCGGCGATGGTGAAGGGCTGCGGGGAGGCGGGCACGTGGGGCAGCGCCACCGGGCCGAGGTCCTTCTCCAGATGGCGCATGAGCGCGTCACGGACCCGCTCGTGGTGGAGCACGCGCCCGGAGACGAGGGCGCGGCTGACCGTCCCGGCCGATCCGATGCGCAGCAACAGGCCGACATGCGTGACCACTCCCGTGTCGTCGACTCGCACCGGCACGGCGTCGACGTAGAGGATCGGCATCCGCGCGCGCGTCGACTCCAGCTCTTCGGGGGAAAGCCAGCCGGGCTTGGCTTCGGTCATTTCGGTCATTGACCGATCGTACTTCGCGGCCGGCCCGGGAGACGCGATGACTCTCCGGGGCCGCGGCGACCGGGTGGCCGGCGCCACCGGGCCGGGGCGCCCGCACGGGCGCCCACCTGCGGGAGAGGGCGTCCCACCGGATGCTCCGCGAGCCCGCCGGCGGACGGGGGGAGACCCGGCCGGCACCCGATGGCGCCGGGCGGGCGACGGTCCGCGGGCCCGAAACCGGTCCGGCATCGTGTTCCGGCCCGGAGTGCCGATGACCGATCCGGGGTCCGGCGGCGGTAAGGCGGGTGGGGTGCGCTTGTCCGGGGCGTGACGTCCGAGAGTCGCGGTCATGTCATCGGGTTTCGCAATAGCCGATTATGTTCGGCCGCTTTGCGGCCGGGAGTGGTTTTGGGGCCGCGAGCCTATACGCGGGTGAGGTAGTGGCACCCCTGCTCCGCCGAGAATGGACGGTCGGAATGCGCAGTCCCGCTACATGCTCCGATAGGTCGGTATTTCCGCAGGTGGGCGCCGTCATGATGGCGAAGGGGGATCCGCGGTGAGGTCCTGGTCCTTCAGAATGAAGAAATCACCCCGATTATTTCGACGCTCGCGAAATTCAGAGAAAACATCGCCCGGCTCATCGCCTTATGTTGTGGGCGTTTGACGGCCTTGTCAAGGCTGTCCCCAAAAGGGATGGGGAGCTACAGTGCTGATCGTTTAAACCACGTTTCGCGAGGTTGTTGTCGTGCCTTTGAGGAGATGGCCATGACGCAAGACCACACCGTGCAGGTCCCATCCGAAACGCCCGGCCGCGCAGGGGCGCAGGTCGCGCCGGTGGCCACATCCATCTTCGTCAACGGGCGGTTCCCGCGCAGACGCGGACTGATCATCCTGGTCAGTGCTCTCGTGGGCTTCCTGCTGACGATCGTCTGGTCGGCCGAGTTCGTCGACCAGACGATCGGCGACAACGTCGCCAACACGCTGCTCGGGCACGACGCAAAGGAGACGCCGATCGCCGGTATCGCCGCCGGTATCGCGTTCGCGTTCGTCAGCGGGCTCGCCGGCTCGTTCACCGCCTGCAACATCGCCGCGTTCGGCGCGGTGGCCCCCATGCTGGGCAACGTCGGCAGCCGGTGGGGCCGTCTGGCCCACACGCTGAAGCCGCTGGGCTGGCTGTCGATCGGCATGATCACCGTGTCCGCCGTCTACGGCGCGATCGTCGGGTTCGTGGGCACGAGCATGCCGCAGTTCTCCACCGCGCAGAACACGCCCGGAACCCTCTCGCCGCGCGGCATCCAGTCGATGGTGGTCTACGGCCTGATCGGGCTGGTGATGCTCTACATGGGGCTGGCCGCGCTCGGCGTGGTGCGCGACCCGTTCGCCCGTGTCTCCCGGCGCTTCCCCAACGCGCCGATGGTGTTCATGGGCGCGCTGATCGGCGGGTTCCTGATCGGCCGGCCGTTCGCGCTGTTCAGGCAGATGTTCCGGGACGCGGCCGAGAGCGGCAACCCCCTGTACGGCGCGGCGGCCTTTGTCCTGCAGTCGCTCGGCAACATCGTCATCATGACGGTGCTGTTCCTCATCCTGTCGTTCGTCGCGGGCAGCCGGTTGCAGCGGTGGCTGACGGCCAAGCCGAGCCGGATCGCGGTTCTGACGGCATCCTCCCTGATCGTCGCCGGGGTGTTCACCTTCCTGTACTGGGACGTGCGGATGCTCGCCCGGCGAGAGATCATCCCGTGGTACCCGACGGCGCCGTGGTCGTGACCCGCGCCGGCGACGGTCTCGGCCCGGACGGGTAAGCGCTCAGCCGGGCCGGCGGTCGCGGGCGAGCAGTGAGGGGATGTGTCCCCGCCCGCGCGCGGAGCGCCGATCGGGCCTGGGCGGGGGGAGCCGGCCCGGCCACGTCGCGGAGGGCCGCGCGCGGGTGAGGAGTGGTTTGCCGCCGGCGGGCGAATGGGCTTGAGTCTCCAGTAAGGGGAGACACGAGGGTGAGGGGCATGGACGGCGACACGCTCTACTCGATCGGTGATCTGGCCAGGCGGACCGGGCTGACGGTCAAGGCCATCCGGTTCTACTCCGACCGGGGGATCGTGCCGCCGACCGGCCGCAGCCCGGCCGGCTACCGCCTCTACGGCATCGACGCCGTCGCGCGCCTGGACCTCGTGCGGACGCTGCGCGAGCTGGGAGTGGACCTCCCCACGATCCGCAGGGTCGTGGACCGGGAGATCTCGCTTCCCGAGGTCGCCGCAGCGCACGCCGGAGCACTGGCGGTGCAGATCCGCGCGCTGCGCCTGCGGCGCGCGGTTCTTACGGCGGTAGCCAGGCGCGGGTCCACCCCTGAGGAGATGGATCTCATGCACAAGCTGGCAAAACTCTCCGAGGACGAACGCCGACGTCTGATCGGCGACTTCCTCGACACCGCCTTCGGCGGCCTGGACGCCGACGCCGGATTCGCGGGGATCAGACGCTCGATGACCCCCGAGCTGCCCGACAACCCCGAGGCCGAGCAGGTCGAGGCGTGGGTGGAGCTGGCCGAGCTCTCCCAGGACCCGGATTTCCGCGCCGGCATGCGGCGCATGGCCGAGCAGCACGCGGCCGAGCGCGCCCAGGGTGACCCCGCGGTCCTGCGCCGCGACTCCGCCGCGATGGTCCGTGAGCAGGTCGGCCCGGCCCTGGCGGCCGGCGTCGACCCGGCCTCGCCCCAGGCCCGTCCGATCGTCGCGGCGGTCACGGCTCGATACGCGCACGTCTTCGGCTGCCCTGACGACGCCGGCCTCCGGCGCCGGCTGCTGGCCCGGCTGGAGACCGCGAACGACCCTCGCAGGGAGCTGTACCTCCGGTTGCTCGCAGTGATCAACGGCTGGCCGGCCCCGGAGAGCCTGGCACCGGTGTTCGACTGGTTCATCCAGGCCCTGCGTGCCCCGGCGTGCGCTCCCGAGGCCGTCCGGCCCGGCTGATCTGATCCGCCCTCGGCGGTGACGTGCCGAAAGCGCGGGGGCCGGGCCAAGAGTGAGGGCCGGGTGCGTGCTGCCGGATCGCCGGGTGCGTGCCCGGCGGATTTCGGCCGGTGCGAGATCGGCCCTGGGCGGGGCCGGTCCCTCATCGCGAGGCGGCCGCGCGAGGGGGCGCTGCGGGGACGGGGCGCAGGTGGGCCTGGGCGAGGTAGTCGCGCAGGGTGTATTCCGCGGGCCGGTGCGCGATGAGCCCGACGTAGCCGTCGGGTCGCACGATGATCAGGGTGCTGTCGCGGGCGCCGTAGGCGCGGCGGATGCGGCCCTCGGTGTCGATCAGGACGGTGGTGCCGGTGAGGGGCCGCTGCTGTCCTGGCGCGATGACCGTGCAGACGCGCAGGTGGTCCGCGAGGCCGCGGGTGGCGTGCGCGGCCGCGCGGGCGTGCTGGGCGCCGAAGGTCAGGACGGTGAAGTGCGGCCCGCGGAACAGGTCGAACAGCCGGGCGCGGGAGGCGTCGGCGTCAAGCTGGACGGGGCCGTCGGGGGCGACGTCGCCGGCGCGGAGGGGGCTGCGGCGGCCGGTCAGGTCCAGGCTCAGCGGGCTGGTGCGGTAGGTGGGATGGTCGTTTCGGTCGCTGAGCTGTTGCCGGGCGAAGAACGGCTTGAGCACGAACCGCAGCAACGGCCGGATCAGGCGGGGCGGGGTGGCGGCGGCGAAGCGCCTGTCGCTTTCGGCGAGGATCGCGCGGGCGACGGGGAGCCGCTCGGCCTGGTAGGTGTCCAGCAGGGCGTCGCCGGCCGCGCCCCGCAGGACCAGGGCGAGTTTCCAGCCGAGGTTGTAGGCGTCCTGGATGCCGGTGTTCATGCCGAACCCGCCGAACGGGCTGTGCACGTGAGCGGCGTCGCCGGCGAGGAACACCCGGCCGACTCGGTAGGTGTCGACCATGCGCAGGTTGTAGCGCCAGACCGACAGCCAGGCCGGCTCGCTCAGCCGGATGTCGTCGCGGCCGGTGCGCTCGGTCACCGCCCGCTGCAGGTGTTCCAGCGAGGCTTCGGGCCAGGTGCCGTCCGTGTCAGGGGCCAGTGAGGCCACGACCTGCCAGGTCGGGGCGTGGGGGGTGGGCCGCAGCACCACGATGTGGCCGTCGGCGGCCATCCAGAGGTGCACCGCGTCGCGGTGACGCGGTCCGTCGACGTGCACGTCGGCGATCAACGCGCGGGCGTCGCCGTCGGTGGAACCGGAGAAGGCCAGGCCCAGACGGCGGCGGACGGTGCTGCGGCCGCCGTCCGCCCCGACCAGGTAGGAGGCGCGCACGGTCTCGGTGACGCCGTCGCGTCGCAGGGTCGCGGTCACTCCCGCGTCCTCGCCCTGGCCGTCGCCGGAGCGGAAGCCGGTCAGCCGGCGCCCGAACTCGACCACGCCGCCCAGCTCGGCCAGCCGCTCGCGCATGATGGCCTCGGTCCGCCACTGGGGAATGGCCAGCGAGTTGGGATGGGGACGCCGCGGGTCGGGCGCCGCGGGCGGCACCCGCAGGTCGAACAGCAGCGGCTCGCCCAGGTGGAAACGGGTCCGGGACTGCACCTGGGCGGCGGCCAGGACACGGTGGGCGGCGCCGAGGTCGTCAAGGATCTCCAGGCTGCGGGGCTTGAGGGTGAAGCCCCGGGAGCCGGTCTGGGGGGTGGGGGCCTGCTCGACGATCCGGCAGGTGAGGCCGCGGCGGATCAGGTCGCAGGCCAGGGTCAGCCCGGTAGGCCCGGCGCCCACGATCAGCACGTCGAGAGAGTTCATCGCGGTCTCCTTAACGCTGTTATATTTAACGCCGTTAAGGATGTATTGAACGTTGTTAAGCTGTCAACCATGAAACTCGACCGCGGTACGGTCGTCGTCGCCGCGCTGCAGCTACTGGACGAGGTCGGCCTGGACCAGCTGACCCTGCGCAGGCTGGCCGGCAAGCTGGATGTGCAGGCGCCGGCGCTGTACTGGCACTTCGCCAACAAGCGGGAGCTGCTCGACGAGATGGCCGACGCGCTGACCAGGGAGATCCCCCTGCGCCCGCTGGCCGAGGGCGAGTCCTGGCAGGATTGGCTCGCCGAACGCATGCGCGATCAGCGGCGCATGCTCAACGCTCACCGCGATGCCGCCCGGCTGTTCGTCGGCGCCCGCCCCGGCCCCAGCGCCCTGCCGATTCTCCGGACCGCGCTGGAATCGCTGCAGCGTGCCGGCTTCGCGCCGCGCGAGGCGCTGCGCGGCCTGTTCACCCTGGGCCACTACGTCAGCGGATTCGTGCTGGAAGAGCAGGCAGATCACCCGCGCGGGCCGGGAGAGGACCTTGACCAGGCCCGCCGATGGCTCGCCGACCACCTCGGCCTGTTCGAGGCCGTCGCGCAGAGCGGTCACCCGCAGGGGGAGGAGACCTTCGAGCACGGCCTGGCCATGATCCTGGAGGGCATGCGCGCCCATCTGCCCCCCGCCCCGCCTTCTCCGCCGTCAGGATGACGGCCACGTTCCGTCCCGTCGGGCCGTGACCTCCGGCGTGCCGGGCCGGTGCCGCTCCTGCCGGCGGGCGATGGCCCGACCTGTCGCGTCCACCAGGTGTCCGAGGGGCATGGGCACTCCGATGTGCTGTGTGACGCCGGTTCCGATGGGGGCGCAGGCGGCGCGTGCCGGGCCGCGACCACCGGCTCGACCCGATATCCGGGTGCGCGCCCGCCGACCGGGGCGCGGGTGGTCGCGCCACGGCCGTGGCGGGAGCGGGCGGCCAGGTGGGGCGCTGTCATGCGCCGCGCGCCGGTCGCCCCAGGCCGGGGATGAGCACCGCCGCGACGATCAGGTGCATGCCGGCCAGCGTCACCGTGCTCGCGGTGCCGACGGCGCCGCCGAGCGGCCCGGCCAGCGACAGCGCGAGCACCACGACCGCGATGACCGTCCAGGTCCGCCCCGGCCGTTTCGTGATCCGTTCCAGCGAGGCGAGCAGCGCCCAGCCTGCCAGCCCGGCGAGCAGGCTCGCCACGACGACCGCGCCCGGCCCGACGGGCTGGACCCCTTCGCCGAGCCGGACGGTCAGGTCGATTCCGGCCACCGGGCCCGCCAGCGTCCAGAGGGCGAGGGCCGCGGCCGTCGCGCCGGCCACCGTCAGTGCCCGCCGGGTGGCGCCGCCGCCGGCGCGCCCCGGTACGGAACGAGTGGGAGTGGTCTCACCGGACATGTGTTTTCCCCTTTCGAAGGACGGGGCGGGCCGTCCCGCGAGCCATCCGCCGATGGTCGCCGCGGCCGGTCCCGTCTGGTTCACGTCCACCAGCGTCGCCGTCGCGGTGCGGTCACCGCATCGGGCGCGCGGCTGCGGCGAGTCCGACCGCGGGAGGGCCGGCCACCTACTTTGGTAGGTGCCGGCACCGCGGAACCCGGAGCTACCCTTGGCCCATGAACGGCGACATCCACTGCGGCGAAGGGGCGGGAGCCGCCCGCCCGCGCGCCCCCGGAACCGGGATCCCCGCCGCGGTCATCATGGTCGTCGGGATGGGCGCCCTGGTCGCGCTGACGATCTGGGGCCTGTCCGACGCGCATCCGACGGGGGAGTCGCTGGGTCGTGACATCGCGGCCGGGGTGCTGGGATGCGTCCTGTCGCCGGTTCTGCTGCGGTGGCCGGTCACCGGCGCGCTGGGGCTCACGCTGCTGGCGGCGCTGTCGCCGGCGGCCACCCCGGCGGCCACGCTGGGCGCGCTGCTGGTCGCCCAGCGGCGCGGTTTCCCGGTCGCGGTCGCGGTGGCCGCGGCGGGGATCGTGGCCCACGCGGTGCAGGGCACATGGCGGCCGAACGGGGGGATCTCCTTCGGCTGGTGGCTGGTCCTGATCACCGTCGGGTACGGCGCGCTGGTCGGCTGGGGCGCGCTGGCCCGGGCGCGCCACGCGCTCGTCGCCTCGCTGCGCGAACGCGCCCGCCGCGCCGAGGCCGAGCAGGGCCGCCGGGTGGCCGAGGGCCGGATGCTCGAGCGGACCCGGATCGCCCGGGAGATGCACGACGTGCTGGCCCATCGGCTGTCCCTGCTGGCGACGTACGCGGGTGCGTTGGAGTACCGCCCGGACTCCCCGCCTGAGCAGCTCGCCCGTGCCGCGGGCGTGGTCCGCGCCGGAGCGCACCAGGCACTCGACGAGCTCCGGGACGTGATCAACCTGCTGCGCGACGAGGACACGGTCGAGGGCCACGAGCCCGATGGACGGCCGCAGCCCGTGCTGGCCGACCTTCCCCGGCTGGTCGACGAGTCCCGCGACGCCGGAGGCCGGGTGCGGCTGCGCAACGAGGTGGTCGACCCGGACGCCCTGCCCGCCGCCGCCGGCCGGACTGCCTACCGTGTCGTCCAGGAGGGGCTGACCAACGCCCGCAAGCACGCCACGGGCCGGCCGGTCCAGGTGATGCTGGAGGGCCGGCCGGGTGCCCGGCTCGTGATCGACATCCGCAACCCGCTGCCGGAGGACGGGGCCGCCACGTCGATCACACCCGGCACCGGCACCGGCCTGGTCGGGCTGACCGAGCGGGTGCAACTCGCCGGGGGGCGGCTCGACCACGAGGTGACCGCCGGCGAGTTCCGCCTGCGCGCCTGGCTGCCGTGGCCGGCGTGAGCCGCCCGCTGCGCGTCCTCGTCGTGGACGACGACGCCCTCGTCCGCGCCGGGCTGTCCATGATGCTCGACGGGATCCACGGCATCGCCGTGGTGGGCGAGGCCGCCGACGGCGACGAGGTGCCCGCGGCCGCTGACGCATACGCCCCCGATGTCGTGCTCATGGACCTTCGGATGCCGCGTGTGGACGGCATCACCGCCACCCGCAGGCTACGGAGCCGCCGGCACCCGCCCGAGGTCGTCGTGCTGACCACTTTCGACGCCGACGAGAACATCCTGCACGCGCTGCGCGCCGGCGCCGCCGGCTTCCTGCTCAAGGACACCCCGCCCGCGCAGATCGTCGAAGCGGTCCGCCGGGTCGCCGCCGGAGACCCGGTCCTGTCCCCTCGGATCACCCGCCGGCTCATGGACCGCGCCGCCACCCAGGCCGGCGCCTACCAGCGGGCCCGTGCCGCACTGGCCACCCTCAGCCCCCGTGAGAACGAGGTGGTTCTCGCCGTGGCCCGGGGGCGGACCAACGCCGAAATCGCCGTGGAGCTCTACATGAAGGTGACCACGGTCAAGGCCCACGTCTCCCACATCCTCAGCAAACTCGAGCTCGACAACCGGACCCAGATCGCCCTGCTCGCCCACGACGCCGGGCTCGCCTGACGTGGGGCGGGACGCCCGCCGGTACGGCCGCCGTCCGGCGTGGCCGGGCACCGACGGCCCGCGTGCCGGGTGGGTGGTCCGAGAACGGGCACGGACGGCCCGCGTGCCGGGTGGGTGGTCCGGGCGTGTGGGCGCCGGCGGGCCTGCCGTTGGCCGCGCCGGGGCCGTCTGTGATCCACAATGTACCGATGGCGACTGTCGTGGCATTTCACGCCCATCCCGACGACGAGGTGTTGATGACGGGGGGCACTCTCGCCCGTGCCTCCTCCGAGGGCCATCGGGTGGTGATCGTGGTCGCCACCGACGGCGTCATGGGGGCGGCGTCGGAAAGCGATTCGACCCGTATGGACGAACTGCGGGCGAGCGCCCGGATACTCGGTGTGGGACGCGTCGTGCACCTGGGCTACGCCGACAGCGGGCACGGGCCGGTGCTCTATCCCGACCCGCCGGACCGGACGCGCTTCGCCAGGGCGGACACCGAGGAGGCTGCCGCCCGGCTCGCCGCCGTTCTCCGCGAGGAGAACGCGGCGGTCCTGCTCAGCTATGACGCCAACGGCGGGTACGGCCACCGCGACCACGTGAAAGTGCACGAGGTCGGCAAGCGCGCGGCCGGACTGGCCGGGGTCTCGCACGTGCTGGAGGCCACCCTTCCCCGCGATGTCGCCGACCGGTTCGTGAGGCTGACACGCCTGCTGAGGATTCCGTTCCGCTTCGACGCCGAAGCGCTACGCGCCCTCTACAGCCCGGGCGCGGCCATCACACACAGGGTCGATGTACGGCGGTTCGCCCGCCAGAAGCAGGCGGCGCTCGCCGCGCACCGCTCCGAGGTGACCGGCCGCGGCCGGCTGGCACCGGTCATGCGGGTGCTGGTCCGGCTTCCGGTGCCGCTGTTCGGCCTGCTGCTCGGACGGGAGTGGTACGTCGACGCGGCGGCGTCGAACCCACGGGTGGTCTCGGACATATTCGCCGGCCCGGTAGCCGGGGAGACGCCCGCCAGGCGTGTCCCGTGAATCCGGTGCCGGGGCGACGACGGACGTGCGGGCCACCCCGCACGCGCCGGCCCCGCCCCGCAACACCGGCGAACGGCTGAACGCGATCGCCGCTCGCCGCGGCTCTCCCCCCTGGACGCCGGGTGATCCCGCGAGATGATGATCGGTCGCGCCGGCAGACCGGGGTATGACGGCCGGTTCCTCCTGCGGGCGGAAGGACGCGCGAGAGATGGCTGAAAGGCTTTTCCGGAGACGTGAAGCGCCTATCAGGAGACGATCCATGCCGATTTCCGCGCGAACCGTACCCACCGGGAAAGTGATCGCAGGGCTGGCGGTGGCGGCCGCCCTCGTGGCGCCGGCCGGGACACCGGCCCTGGCCCGGTCCTCGGACGAGGCCGCCACCCTGACGCTGCCCGCCCCGACCGGGAGGTATCCCGTCGGCACGGTCTCGCTGCACCTGGTGGACCGGTCACGCCCCGATCCCTGGGTGGCGTCCCCGCCGTACCGCGAGCTCATGGTGAGCGTCTGGTATCCGGCGAGAAGATCGCCGAACCTGCCGGTGGCGCCGCACATGTCACCGCGCGCGGCGGAGGACTTCGGCGGGACTCTCGCGGCCGCGCTGTTCGGCACCGAACCCGGCGAGGTGGACTGGGCCGCGACGGAGACGCACGCCAGGGCGGGCGCCCCGGTGAGCCGGAGGGCGGGAAGGCTGCCGGTCGTGCTGTTCTCGCCCGGGTTCGGCGCCCCGCGGTCGGTCGGGACCACGGTGATCGAGGACCTGGCCGGCCGGGGGTACGTCGTGGTCAGCGTCGACCACACCTACGAGGCCGCGCAGGTGGAGTTCCCCGGTGGCCGGCTCGAAAGGAGCACGTTCCCGCCTCAGCCCACACAGGACGCCATGAACAAGGCACTGGAGGTACGGGTCGCGGACACGCGGTTCGTCCTCGACCAGCTGGCCGGCCTCGACCGGGGGCACAACCCCGACGCGGGACGGCGCCCGCTCCCTGAGGGGCTGCGCGGCGGCCTGGACCTGTCCCGCGTCGGGATGTTCGGCCACTCCATGGGGGGCGCCACGGCGGCACAGGTCGTCCACGACGATCGGCGCGTCGACGCGGGCGTCAACCTCGACGGCGGACACCGCGGAGCGGTCGCCCGGACCGGGCTGGCCAAGCCGTTCCTGCAGGTGGCGGCCGAGCCGCACACCCGCGCCGGCGACCCCACGTGGCGGTCCTTCTGGGACGGCTCGAAGGGCTGGAAGCGGGAGCTGCGGTTCACCGGGGCCAGGCACTACTCGTTCACCGACGCCGAGGCGCTCGCGCCCCAGCTCACCGGGCTGCCGGAGAGCACGGTGCGCGAGCTCATCGGGACGATCGGCCCCGGCCAGGCGATCGCGGCACAGCGGGCCTACGTCGCGGCCTTCTTCGACCTGCACCTGAAGGGGCGTGACACGCCGCTGTTCGACGGTCCCAGCGGGCGGTACCCGGCGGTCGAGCTCATCCCGTAGCGGCTCGGCCCATCCGGGCGCCGCCGGTGGCGCCCGGATGGCGTCGCTTCCCGGCGTCGGCGGGTCGCACTCCTAACGGTCGAGGGCGACCCGCTCACCCGGATGGTCCCGGGAGCCGTCGTCGTCGATCGGGGCGACTGCGCCGGAGGCGACGAACCGGCGGCCGAAGAAGCGCCAGGCCACGGCCGTGAGCACGGCCATCACCACCGCCGACGCCCAGAAGGGGCCGGTGATGCCGGTCCAGCGGGCGATGGGCCCGCCGGCCAGGGCTCCCAGCGCGGAGCCGCCGACGGCGAACATCATGTACACGCTCTGGACGCGGCCCCGCAGCTCGTCGGGCACGGCCCGCTGGCGCAGCGTGACGCTGACCGCGCCGAAGATCGAGCTGTGGACGCCGAAGGCGATCAGGACGGGCCCGGCGACCCACACCGTGGTGGCGAGCGCCAGCCCGACGTGCGTCAGCGTCTCGATGACCAGGCCGGCCCGGAGAAGCAGCGAGTCGGAGAACCGTGCCTGGAGACGAGGGGCGACCATCACACCGACCAGCGAGCCGGCTGCGGACGCCGTGATGAGAACGCCGTAGCCGTATTCGTTGAGCCCGAGCCGGTCACGGCTGTAGAGCACGAGGATCGAGAAGCCCGCGATGAGCGTGACGTTCATCAGGCACAGCGCGAGGGAGAGCATCCGGATCGCGGAGTGGTTCCAGAGCCAGCGCATGCCCTCGCCGATGTCGGCGCGCACGGACCGCCGCTCGGCCGGAGCGCTCTGCCGTATCCCGCGCAGGGTGGAGATCAGTACGGCCGCCAGCACGAACGTCGCGGCGTTGATCCCGAACGGCAGCGCCGCCGCCATCACGAACAGGGCGGCGCCCAGCGGTGGCGCGGCGAACTGGTTGACCGCGAAGAAGACAGCGTGCATGCGCGCGTTGGCACGGGGGAGGTCCTCCGACTTCACGACCATCGGGACGAGCGTCCCCGAGGCGTTGTCACCGAGGGTCTCGCACACGCCGAGCAGGAACCCGGCGGCGTAGATGACCGGGATCGTCGCCACGTCCCGCCACACGGCCAGAGCCAGCACGCCCACGACCAGACCGCGGAGCACGTTGACCACCACGATCAGCCGCCGGCGGTCGAGGCGATCCACGAAGACGCCGCTGACCAGCGAGAACAGTACCCAGGGTAGTTGCTGGACGAACACGGCCAGGCCGACCAGCACCGGATCATCGGTGACCGAGGCGACCATCAACGGCGCGGCGGCCGCCGCTATGCCGTCGCCGACGTTGGAGACGGTGGTGGCCGCCCACAACGTGTTGAAGTTCCTGCCGAGTCCGGCCACCTTCTGCACTCCTGTCTTCCGGATGTGTAGAAGCATGGCCCGCCGAGACGCGTCGAAGTGGGTCGGAGTGATGAAATACGCAAATCAGCGTAGGCGGCGAGCACCGTCGCAGCGGGAATCCCGGGCGGGACCGCGGCGGCGGGCGATGCGGGAGACGGCGTCCCCCGCCCCACCGGACGTACGGGGAGGCCGGACGCGCGGAGACCGCCGGGTGAACGGTCTTCCGTGCACCGGCGGTCTCCGCGTCCCTGGCTCCGGGTCAGCCGGCGGTCCGGCCCTCCAGGTCGCGTGCCGCGTGCAGCCAGGTGCTGAACGCCTCGGCGTCGATGTCGGCCGGGGTGCGGAGTTTGACGCCGGCCATCTGCCGCGCGCCGGGTTCGAGGCGGCCGGACGGGTCGGCGATCTCCTGGCCCCGCCAGAACCCGAAGGTCACGTAGGTGGAGTAGGCCTTGACGTAGCAGACCGGGCTACTGCCCGGGGCCGGGCCCAGACTCCACACCGGATGTCCCTGCCAGACCGCGCCGGCCCCCGGCAGCGCCGCCTCGATGAGCGGAAGGAGTTCGCCGGCGATCTCGCGCTGGGACTCGGGGAGGGAGGCGAGGTAGTCCTGGACGGTGGCGAACTTGGCCATGTCGATGTCCTTGCTGCTTGTGGGAGAGGTTCAGGCGGGCTGGTAGGTCAGGTGAACGACGCCGGTGCCGAAGGTCGCAGAGTCGGCGAGGACCAGTTTCCGCTGCTCGGTGCCGTCTTCGAACAGGCGCTGCCCGGCCCCCAGGATGATCGGGTGGACCAGCAGGTGGAGGTCGTCGATGAGCCCGGCGTGCAGCAGTGCCCGGGTCAGGGTGATGCTGCCGGAGACGCTGATGTCCTTACCGGGCTGCCGCTTGAGCCTGGTCAGCTCTTCGACGACGTTGCCACCGATGACGGTCGAGTTGGTCCACTCGGCCTTTTCGAGGGTGGCCGACACCACCAGCTTGCGGATGCCGTTGAGCCGGTCTGCCATCTCACCGGTCTGGTGCGGCCAGACCGAGGCGAAGGACTCGTAGGTCACCCGTCCCAGCAGCAGGGTGTCCGCCTGGGCCTGCATCGACCCGACCGCCGCGCCCATCTCCTCGTTCAGGTAGGGGAAGTGCCACTTCTCGGGTGCCTCCACGACACCGTCCAGCGACATGAACAGTCCAGCGATGATCTTTCTCATGGCATCTCCTCAGTGAAGGGACCGGCCGGGACCGCCGCGAGGGCGGGGATCTGGACGGTGGTCATGGCCGGTGCCTTTCTCGGGTCCGTCTTCTTCGGTTCTCACTCACTCGTCGATCCAGCGATGTGACAGGGAACGCCGCCATTACCTGTCATATGGTTTGTCCGACCTGAAGGCAGAACCCGATGGATGTGGATAAGGAGACAGGGCGATGCGATTCCTCATGACGAGCAAGAGCGAGCGGGCGGCGGACGAGGCGCTCCACATCGAGATGGGCAAGTTCATCGAGGAGCTGACCAAGTCCGGTGTGCTGCTGGCCACCGGCGGGATGGAGCTGGAGGGCAGTCTGATCAAGTCCTCCGGCGGAGAGATCACCGTGATCGACGGCCCCTTCACCGAGGCGAAGGAGGCAGCCGGCGGGTTCGCGCTGATCGAAGCCCGCTCTAAGGAGGAGGCGCTGGAGGTCTCCCGCCGCTTTTTCAAGATCTTCGGTGATGGCGAGGGGCGGATCCAGCAGATCTTCGGATGACACCCCGCGGGAGCGCCGCCCCCGGTTTGCGCACGAGCCGGGGCGGTGCTCTTATCGTGCCCATGACGGCCCGGAACGTCCATGGTGCGATCGACGCGGTCTGGAAGTTCGAGTCCGCGAGGATCATCGCCGGGCTCACCAGAATGGTCCGCGACGTCGGCCTCGCCGAGGAGCTCGCGCAGGACGCGCTGGTAGCCGCGCTCGAACAGTGGCCCGGACAGGGCGTCCCGGATAATCCGGGCGCATGGCTCATGACCACCGCCAAACGCCGGGCCATCGATCACCTCCGCCGCGGCGAGCGGCTGGAACGCAAGCACGAAGAGATCGCCCACGCGCTGGAACAGCAGGGTCTCGAAGAAGGTGTGGACGACGACGTCCTGCGGCTGATGTTCGTCTCCTGCCACCCGGTGCTGCCGGCCGAGGCACGGGCCGCGCTGACGCTCCGGCTGCTCGGCGGTCTGACCGCCCTGGAGATCGCCCGGGCCTTCCTCGTGTCCGAGCAGGCCGTCGCCCAGCGCATCGCGAAGGCCAAGCGCACCCTCGCCGAAGAGCGGGTCCCGTTCGAACTGCCTCCCGGACCGGAACTCGCCGGACGGCTGGCGTCCGTGCTCGAAGTCATTTACCTGATCTTCAACGAGGGCTATTCGGCGACGTCCGGCGACGACCTGATGCGCCCGTCGCTGTGCCTGGAGGCGCTCCGGCTGGGCCGGCTGCTGGCCGAGCTGGCGCCCCGGCAGGCCGAGGTCCACGGCCTGGTCGCGCTGATGGAGATCCAGGCGTCGCGTTCGGCCGCGCGGACCGGCCCCTCGGGCGAGCCCATCCAGCTCCACGAGCAGAACCGCGGACGCTGGGATCAGCTCCTCATCCGCCGCGGTTTCGCGGCGATGTTACGGGCGAAGGAGGCCGGGGGCCCGCCCGGCCCGTATGTGCTGCAGGCCGCGATCGCCGTCTCGCACGCGCAGGCGAAGACCGCGCAGGAGACGGACTGGGGTCAGATCGCGGCCCTCTACGGAGCGCTGGTCCGGCTGGTGCCGTCGCCCGTGGTCCAGCTCAACCGTGCCGTGGCGCTGGGGATGGCCCGCGGGCCCCAGGCGGGGCTGGACATCGTCGACACGCTGACCTCCGATCCCGCGCTCAAGAACTACCACCTGCTGTCCGGCGTGCGCGGCGACTTCCTGGCCAAGCTCGGACGGCACGACGAGGCCAGGACGGAGTTCGAGCGCGCGGCCTCGCTCACTCACAACGCCCCCGAACGCGCTTTCCTGCTCAGGCGGGCCGCTACCGGCACAACCCCGGTGGCGGGAGTCACCCTGGGCCAGGCCGCGGAGAGCTTCCTGGCCCGCGAGGACCTGGACGCCGGGACGATCCGCTCCTACGGCCAGACCCTGCGCCGGATGTGCCTGGACCTTGGAGCCGGCACCCCGCTGGCCGAGGTGACCGCCGGGAAGTTGTCCACGGTCTTCTCCGTCGCCTGGGACGGGGCGGCGGCCAAGACCTGGAACCGGCACCGCGCGGCCGTCCGCTCCTTCTCCTCCTGGGCGTCCGTCGACGACCTCTCCGCCGGACTGGCCCGGAAGCCGGAGAGCCGCGAGCGCAGGCCGTCCATCGGCCCGTCACAGCTCGACGCCCTCTGGGAGCGCCCGGGCACGGCGCTACGCGAGAAGGTGCTGTGGCGGCTCCTCCACGAGTCGGCGGCCGCCGCCAGAACGGCCCTGTCCCTCAACGTCGAAGACCTCGACCTGGACGACCGGCGCGGACGCGTCGCCGCCAAGAACGGGCAGGTCTGGCTGTCCTGGCAGTCCGGCACCGCCCGCCTGTTACCCCACCTCGTGGCGGGCCGGACGCGAGGCCCGCTGTTCCTGGCCGACCGGAGACCCGCACCGGCCCGGATGCCCGGACCCGCCGACCTCTGCCCCGACACCGGACGGGGACGGCTCTCCTACGAACGCGCCGAATACCTCTTCAAACAGGCCACCAGGCCGCTCGACCCGTCAGGCGCGGGCTACACCCTCCACCAGCTCAGCCACTCCCGCCCTTGACCGTCGGCGAGATCCTCCGGCGGCCCGCCGCCCTGCTGCGCCGGTGGGGAGAGACCGAAAACGAGTCGACAGAAGACGCGCCGGACGGTGGTATGGACATCGGCCGGCAGTCCAGCCGGCTGCCGCCAGTCCCTCCGCTGCGTCGCGTGGTCCGTGCCGCTCGGTGGGTTCACCCCGGTCAGGAAGGTTTTCATGCGCGCCGGCAAGATGCATGCCGACGAGGTGGACATCGACATGCCTCTCGTGCGCCGGTTGCTCGCCGGGCAGTTTCCGCAGTGGGCGGATCTTCCCGTCGAACCGGTTGACTCCGCAGGGACGGACAACGCCATGTACCGGCTCGGTGAGGACATGGCCGTACGACTCCCTCGTATCGAGTGGGCCGTCGGGAACGTGGAGCGGGAGCAGCGGTGGCTGCCGCGGCTCGCCCCGCTGCTTCCGGTCACCATCCCCGCCCCGCTCGGGAAGGGAGTGCCCGCAGACGGCTATCCCTGGCACTGGTCCGTCTACCGCTGGCTCGACGGCGAGAACCCGGCCGTCGGCCGGATCACCGACCCCGCCCTGCTCGCCGAGGATCTGGCGGAGTTCGTCACCGCGCTGCGCCGGATCGATCCCACCGACGGGCCGCCCGCGGGCCGCGGCGTGCCCCTGGCGACGCGGGACGCTCCCACGCGCGCCGCGATCGGGGACCTGCGCGGAGTCATCGACACCGGTGCGGCGACCGCCGCGTGGGAGGAAGCCCTGCGGATCCCCGCGTGGTCCGGCCCGGCGGCCTGGGTCCACGGAGACCTGTCACCCGGGAACGTGCTGATCACCCGCGGGCGGCTCAGCGCCGTCATCGACTTCGGGTGCGTGGGCGTGGGCGATCCCACCGTCGACCTGGTCGTGGCGTGGAACCTGCTGCCCGCCGCCGCGCGGGACGTCCTCCGCGCCGCTCTGCGGGTCGATGACGCGACCTGGGCGCGGGGCCGCGGCTGGGCGCTGTCGATCGCGCTCATCCAGCTCCCGTACTACCGGAGCACGAATCCGTCGCTCGCGGCCAACTCGCGGCACGTGATCCGGGAAGTCCTCGCCGATCACGAGCGTGCCACCCACCGATCAGATTGACCCGGCCCCGCCGCCGGGCTGCGGATCTCCATGGCGCGGCCCCCGGACACCGTGCTCGCGCGGCCGGACGGCTCGGTGGCAGCCGGCCGCTGGACCAGGCCTGACCAGTATGATTATCCATTCCGGTATCGATCTCATCTTGCTCCCGATATTGGACATGACCCGATCGACCTGGTCTGCTCTCACCGTTCACCGAGAGCGAGGAGTCCCCATGCCGCATCGCCGTACCCCCATCCGATGGCCGCGGTCCCGGGCGGAGCCGGGTGCCGTCCTGACCGTGTCCGCGTGAATTCTCCTCGGCGGTCCGTGGTCCGCCGCCGGGCGGGCAGGCCATCGGATCGGCGGGTGATCGTGGTGGTCGTGGGGGTGCAGCTGGCCATCTCGCTCGGATTCTTCGCGGTGATGGCGCACCTGGTGTCCCACCTGCGGCACGATCTCGGCATGCTGGCCGGGACCATCACCCTGGTGCTCGGCGCGCGGATCGCGGTCCAGTACGCGCTGTTCCTGCCGGTGGGCGCGGTGACCGATCTGATCGGCGCGACCAGGGCGGGGGTGCTGGCCTGCGTGCTGCGCGCGGCGGGCTTCGTGCTGCTCGGGACCGCCGACGAGCTCGCCGGGCTGCTCGGTGCGGCCGTGCTGCTGGGCGTGGGCGGCGCGCTGTTCCATCCCACCGCCCAGTCCCTGCTGGCCGGGCTGGCACCGGCCCGCCGCTCCCGGGGGTTCGCGGCCTACGTGATCGCCGGGCAGGTGGCCGCGGTGGCCGGCCCGCCTGCCGGGCTGCTCCTGCTGACCGCCGGATTCTGGGTGCTGGCGGCCGCGGCGGCGGCCGCGTGGGCGCTCGCCGCCGTGCTGTTCACCCTGCTGGGCGAGGAGCGTCGTACCGCTCCCGGCGCGGACCCGCGTCACCGTACGGGGCGGTGGGCCGGCGCCCGGCTCGGCACACGGATGGTCGCCGGGGGAGTGGCGGAGGCGCTGCGCGATCGGAGGTTCGTGCGCTTCGCCGTGGTCGCCGCGCCCAGCACGTTGCTCGCCGACCAGATCGTGACCGTCGTCCCGCTCAAGGACGTCGGGGCGGGCGCGACGACCCTGTTCTTCTCGCTGGTGGCGATGGTCGCGACGGCGGTGCAGCCGTGGTGCGCGGCGGGCGGACGGGGAGAGCACCCGTGGGTGCTGCGGAGCGGGTTGCTCTGCGCGGCGGCCGGCTATCTGGTGCTGCTCGCCACGCCGTCGGAAGGCAGCGGCGGCCAGATGGCCGGGATCGTGGCGGCCGCCGTGCTCAACGGGCTGGCCAACGGGCTCATGCAACCGGCGCTGTTCCAGACCGTCACGCGGTGCGCGCCGGCCCATCGCTTCGGGGCGTATCTGGGGGTGCTCAGCTTCCTGTCGGGAGCGTGCGCCTTCCTGGGAGGGCTCGCGGTAGGCCGGCTCTTCGACGCCGGAGGGTGGGGGCCGTCGATGGCGCTGGCCGCCCTCGGCCTGGTCGCGCTGCTGTCCGCCGGGGCCTGCGGCCTGCTCGACCTCCGGCGCGCCGGGAGCGGATCCGCCGGGACCTCCGCGCCCGTTCGCGTCCCGGTCGCCGGCTCCGCGTCCGCCGGGCGGAACGCGAGCTCTTCCGGGAATGGTCAAGTGAATGATTGACTGCCTGGTTCGTGCGCCGGCGATGGAACCGCGGCGCACGAGCGTCTTCACCGTCTCCTCGGTGACCGTCAAACAGCTCGCCGTCTCCGGATCGGACAGGCCCTCGGCGACGAGCCGCAGGACCTGCGTCTCGCGAGGGGTGAGCGCGGCGAACGCGGGACTCGCCATCCAGGCGACCGCCGATCTGTCCGGTCTGCCCCTGAGCCCGTGGGCAGGCCTCGGCGCGATAGGCGGGCAGGAGCCTCAGCGGGGGCGTTTCCCGTCAGGGGCGGGCCCGGCGAATGCCCGGCGGCTGTGCACGAGCAACTCGCGTATCGCGGGACTGTGGGTGTCCTTCCAGACCAGGGCGAGCAGGGCGGGTGTCTCGACGTCGTCGATGATGAGGGCGGTGAGCCGGTCACGGTAGTGCGCGGCCATCGAGTCGCTGAGGACGGCGACGGCGAGCCCGCGGGCGGCGAGGTCGGCGATGGCGTCCGCGGCGCTGGCCTGCAGCGCGATCACCGGCTGGATGCCCTGTGCCGCGCAGGCCTGGTCGAACACCGTGCGCAGGCCGGTGCCGGGGGGCATGCACACGATCGGGTGGGCGCTCAGCTCGCGCAGGGTGATCCGCCGCTGCTCCGCCAGGGGGTGCCCGGCCGGGACCGCCGCGACGAGCCGCTCGCTGATGATCGTCAGTGCGTCCAGCCCGTCGGGGGTGGCGGTCGCGGTCCCGGCGAGCGCCAGGTCGAGGGTGCCGGCGCGCACGCCCTCGACGAGCCGGTCGGAGTTGTCCTCCAGCAGCGAGATCTCCACGCCGGGATGCGCCCGGTGGAAGGCGGCGAGGGCGTCGAACAGCGGCGTGACGGTGCAGCCGATGACCATCCCGACCGTGAGCCGGCCCCGGATCAGGTCGGTCACCTCGCCCACCGCCTGGCCGAGCGCGCCGGCGGCGGCGAGCGCGGCGCGGGCGTGTTCGAGCGCGGCCTTTCCCGCGACGGTGAGGGTGGCGGTGCGCGCCGACCGGTCGAACAGCTCGGCGCCGAGTTCGCGTTCCAGCTGGCGGATCTGGGCGCTGACGCCGGACTGGCTGATGTGCACCCGCTCGGCCGCCCGGGTGAAGTTCCGCTCCTCGGCAACCGCGACGAAGTATTCCAGCTGCCTCAGTTCCATGAATACAGATTCTAACTTCCAGCAGATCCATCTGCTGGACTTCTGGCCGTCGGGTGACCAAGGGGCAGGCCCGGCCTCGGGAGGAAGCCGCGCCGGAGCATGAGTGCGACCGGGAGTGCCGAGCCGGCCTTTTCGCGTCCCGGCGGCGTCCGTAACGGTCGTGAGGAGAGACGCCGGACCGTCAGACAGCGCCTGCGCCACCTTCCGCGCCCGTGAGGCGGGGCGGTCAGGAGGCGGCACCCACCTGCCGGGCAATCGCGGCGGCGGCCACTGCCGCAGATGGCGGCCGCCGCCGGGAGTGCCGGGGTGTCACTTCTTGATCAACGGAGGGACCTGGTCGATCGCGTAGGGGATGCTCAGCACGGTGTTGAAGGACAGTGCCGCGCCGATCGGCGGGTCCTGGTAGGTCAGGAAGAGGTCGCGGCCCTCCTTGGCGACCTTGAGTTCCTTGTACACGCTGTCGTTCTTGATGCGCGCCCAGGGCTCCTTGCCGGTCGTCAGCCAGACCAGCCGGTCGACCTCCAGCATGTTCAACCCCTCCGAGCCGAACTCGGCGACATTGGACCGGCCCGCCTGCTTGGTGATCCTCTCGGGGATCGTGAAGCCGAGCTCGGCGAGGAAGGCCGACTTGGGATCGCCCTTCTGGAAGGCCGAGTACGTCCCGGCCTTGAAGCTGTCGGCGGCGACGGCCGTCAGGCCCTTCCACTGCGGGTTGGCCTCGCGGACCTCGGTGAACTTCACGCCGATGCGGTCGATGAGCGTTTTGGCCTCGGCCTCTTCGCCGAGGGCCCGTCCGGCGAGCAGCGTCATCTCCTGCCACGGCGCGGCGTAGGGGTCGAAGCCCTTGGGCTGGGCCACGACGGGGGCGATCTTCGAGAGCTGGTCGTACTGCTCCTTCTGAATCCCGGAGTACATGGCGAAGATCAGGTCGGGCTTGAGCGCGACGACCTTCTCCATTTTGACGCCGTCCTCGCGCAGGCCGAGCACGGTGGGCTCGACGCCGCCCCACGCTTCCTTGGCCCACGGCCAGTCGGTGAACGGCGTGCGCTGGAACCAGTCCACCACGCCCACCGGCCTGTGCCCGAGGGCCAGCAGGGGCTCGTGGTCGCTGAGGCCTATGGTGACGATCCGCTCCGGCTTCCTGGTGATCTCCGTGGTGCCGTGGAGGTGCTCGACCTTGAGCGGGAAAGCGGTTCCGGCGGTGGGCGCCCCCACGGTCGTGGCCTCAGCCCGGGGGCTGGACGGGCCGTCGCCGCCGCAGGCTGAGGCGGTCACGGCCAACGTCAAAGCGGCGAATGCCGTCAGCAGGCGGTTCGTCTTGAGAGGGGGGAGCATTCGGTTTCTCATTGTCTCTTCGATGCGACATGCAGTCTCATGCGGACAAACGGTACGAGGGGTGATACTAAGGCAAGGCTTACCTTCATACAATCACTCCAGTAAGGTTAGGCTGCCCGAAGTCTGCAAGATCGGATCCTAGTGACACATCAGAAGTCCCCACCCCCACGGATCCGATCGAGGCGCGGTCTCCCACTCCTCGCTCTGGCCATGCTGGCGCTGACCGGCCTGTGCCTGCTCTCCCTGGCGGTGGGCAGCCGTGCGATCGGCCTCGACCAGGTGACCCGCGCCCTGTTCGACCCTCAAGCAGTCGAGCCCGAGGTGGCGGCGATCGTCACGGGCACCCGGCTGATGCGCACACTGGTCGCCGTGCTCGTCGGCGCGGCGCTCGGTCTCGCGGGGGCCGTCATGCAGGGCCTGACCCGCAACCCGCTCGCCGATCCCGGCCTGCTCGGCGTCAGCGCGGGAGCGGCCTTCGGCACCGTCGTCGCCGCGGGGCTGCTCGGCCTCACCGGAGTGTTGCAGTCGATCTGGTTCGCCTTCGGCGGGGCCGCGCTGGCCGGCGTCGCGGTGTTCCTGCTCGGCACCCGGGGAAGGGGAAGTGCCTCGCCGGTGAAGCTCGCCCTCGCCGGCGTCGCGGTCACCTACCTCCTCGACTCGCTCACCGGCGGCATCGCGCTGACGGATCCGGAGGCGCTCGACCGCTACCGGTACTGGTCGGCGGGCTCGCTGACCGGGCACGACGGTGTGACGCTGCTGCAGGTCCTGCCGTTCCTCGTCGTGGGCGCGGGCCTGGCGCTCAGCACCGCCCTCGCGCTCAACAGCCTCTCCCTCGGTGACGACGTGGCGGTCGCCCTCGGCCGCAGCCTCGGCCGGCTCAGGATCAGGGCGGCGGTGGCGGTCACCATGCTCACCGGCGCGGCCGTGGCGGTCACGGGCCCGATCGTCTTCGTCGGCCTGGTCGTCCCGCACCTCGTACGAGCGGCCACCGGCCCCGACCACCGCCGGCTGCTGCCCGGCTCGATGCTGGTCGCGCCTTGCGTGCTCCTGGCCGCCGACATCCTCGGCCGCGTGGTCGCCCGCCCCCAGGAAATCGACGTGAGCCTCGTGGCCGCCTTCCTCGGCGCGCCCTTCTTCATCGCCCTGGCCCGTCGCCGTCGACTCGCGGAGCTCTGAGCGATGTCCGGTCTCCACCTGTCCCATGGCCGGTTCGTCCTCCGGCTGCCCGCGGTGTCGGGCGCGGTACGGCTCCGCCTCGTCCTGGTCTGGTGCGTCCTGGCCGTGATCGTGTCGCTGGCGTTCGGCCTGACCCTGGCCATCGGCTCAGGCGACTACACCGCGCCGGTCTCCGCGCTGTGGGGTGCGGGCGACGACCCCGCCGCCGTGTTCGTGGTCCAGGAACTGCGCCTGCCGCGCGCCGTCGTCGCCCTGCTCGCCGGCGCGGCCTTCGGCCTGTCGGGCGCGATCTTCCAGGCCGCCACCCGTAACCCCCTGGCCAGCCCCGACGTGCTCGGCATCACCCAGGGAGCCGGTACGGCGGTCACCGCGGGGGTCGTGCTCGGCCTCGGGGCCCCGTCGGGCCTCGGCCCCCAGTCGCTCGGCCTCGGCGGTGCGCTGTTGAGCGGCCTGCTCATCTACGCCCTCGCCTGGAACAGGGGCACGACCGGCTACCGGATCGTCCTGGTCGGCATCGGCGTGAGCTGGATCTGCGTCAGCCTGACCTCCTACCTGCTCAGCCGGGCCGAGCAGTACCAGGCGCAGAAGGTCCTCGGCTGGCTCGTCGGCAATCTCAACGAGCGAGGCTGGCTCCACGCCCAGCCGCTCGCCTGGGCGCTGGCCGTACTGGTGCCGCTCACGCTCCTGCTTGCCCGCCAGCAGCGCGCCCTGCACCTGGGCGACGAGGTGGCGACCGGGCTCGGCATGAGGGTGCAGTCCACACGGATGGCCTTGCTGATGTGCGGTGCGGCGCTGGCTGCGTTCGCCACCGCGGCGGCCGGGCCCATCCTGTTCGTCGCCCTGGCCGCCCCCCAGATCGCCCAGCGCCTGGCCCGCACCGCCGCCCCGCCCCTCACGGCCGCGGCCCTCACCGGCTCGACGCTCGTCCTGATCAGCGACCTGATCAGCCAGCGTCTCCTGACCGACTCCGTCCTCCCGGTCGGCGTCGTCACCGGAGTGCTCGGTGCCCCGTTCCTCCTGTGGCAGCTGGCCCGCACCACCCGCTAGTGTCCTGCGCCTGACGAGTTCACGTCGTCCGCCGGTTTCCGGTGGCCGGCGGAGCGTTCCCGGCGAGGTGACCGGCCTGGGGCGGTGCCGCCGGGTTCCCGGCGTCGCCGTGCCGCTCGATGTCGGCGCGCGCTCTCTGAGACGGGCCTGTGCGTGCCGGCCCGGAGAGGCCGCGCGCCAGCGCCAGCGTGACCGTCACGGACGCCGCCGCCATGACGGCGATCGCCGTCCCCGGCGAGGTGTACTGAGCGAGCGTGCCGGCGAGGGCGGCGGCGACACCCTGCATGGTGATCATGCCGGAGGAGTGCAGCCCCAGCGCGTGCCCGCTCATCTCGGCCGGGGTCAGGTCCATCAGCCGCTGCTGCAGCACCAGGCTCGCCGCGTATCCGATCGAGGCCACCGTCACGGCCGCGACGGCGAGCGGCACCGGCGGGTCCACGGCGAACACCAGGTACGGCGCGGCCAGCAGGAGCAGCAGCGCGGCGCCGAGCCGCGCCTGCCACCGCGCCGGCACGAACCTGCCGACCAGAACGTCCCCGGCCAGCATGCCGGACGCGGCGAAGGCGAAGAGCGTCCCGGCCTGCTCGGGCGCGAACGGTACGAACAGCGACTCGCAACCGACGATCAGCCCGTTCGGCACCCAGAGCGCGAGGTAGACGCGGCGACGGGGCGCCGAGGACCACAGCCGCACGTTGGAGCGCCACGTCGCGGCCACCGACGGCCGCCCCACGGCCCGTGGCGCCCGCGCGCTGAGGCCGAACCTGGCGGTGCCCGCGGCGACGAGATACAGGGCGGCCCCGGCCAGCAGCGTGCCGCGCGGCGACAACACCGACACCAGCACGCCGCCCGCCGCGAACCCGCAGACCTGCATGATCCCGACGGACATGTTGACCAGCGACCGCCCGAGCAGGTAGCCGTCCGCGGGCACGATCTCGTTCAGCAGCCCGTAGCGCACCCCGCCGCCCACCGAGCCGACCAGGCCGAGCCCCAGGATGATCGCGAATATGCCCGGCAGCGGCAGCCCGGGCACGGCCAGGGCGGCGGTGCCGAGGCAGAAGGCCAGGGCCACTCCCGTCATCGCGGCGCGCGGCGGAAGCCGGTCGGCGGCCGACAGCAGCGCGGCCGCGCCGATCGCCTGGGCCAGCGAGGGACCGAACATGCTGAGGGCGGCCAGCAGCGGTGACCCGGTGGCCGCGTACACCAGCACGCCCAGCGCCAGCCCGCTCACGGTCGCGGCCGCCACCTGCGCGGAGACGGTCAGGAAGAGCGGAGTGAACTCCGGCGTGCGCAGGAGCTCGCGGTAAGTACGCATGATCGGAGTCTGGGGGAGCCCGCCGTACGGGCCGTAATGTTTCGCCAGGAGGCGAAACGACGGGCCGAGGCGGGGTTCACGCCGTGAGAACGATCTTGCCGCGGGCGTGCTCCGCCTCGCGGAGGCGGATGGCGTCGGCGGTCTCGTTCAGGGGATACGTCCGCTCGATCACCGGGGTGACCTTTCCCTCCGCGACGAGCCCGGCGAGGAGGGACAGGTCCTCGGTGCTGCGCCTGGAGGCCAGTCCCCGGAGCCTCTGGCTCAGGAACGGGGAGGTCGCGGCGGCGGCGATCAGCCGTGGCAGGGGGCCGAGCACCACGCCGCCGGCGCTGCTCGAGGAGACGTAGACACCCTTCGGCGTGAGCACCCGGCGGAACTCGGAGAGCCGGTGGTTGCCCGCGAGGTCGATGACGACGTCGAACCGGCCCGAGCCTCGGGTGACGTCCTCACGGGTGTAGTCGATCACGTGATGGGCGCCGATCGAGTGCACCAGCTCCGCGTTGCGGGTGCTGCAGATGCCGGTCACCTCCGCGCCGAGCGTCCTCGCGAGCTGGACGGTGAAGGTGCCGACCCCGCCGGAGGCTCCGTTGACGAGCACCGTGACGGTGTGGATGAGCGTGCCGACGGAGGTCACGACGAGTCCCGTGGCGATCCACCGCGGTACGCTCGGCGGCCACCCGGCCGCCTCGACGAAGGCCGGGTTGAGCACCCTGCCGTTCGCGGCGAGCCAGATCAACGCGATCGCGCAGGCGATGAGGACCAGCGACCCGGCGACGGCCAGGGGAACGCTCCAGCGCACGTAGTACTTCGCGAAGGAGAATCCGAGGCTCGCGACCACGAGGGCGATGAAGAGGTACACGATGCCGGTCTCCCACAGCCAGGGCGAGAGCATGCCGATGGGGTCGCCGGCCGCGTCCGTCTCGGTGCTCACCACCGGTGAGAGCAGCACGAAGGTCGTGAAGAGGACCAGCAGCACCGTCTGGGTGATCAGCTCGCCGTACCGGGCGCGGCGGCTGGGCGGCTCCGGCAGCGCGGCGGGGGTCCAGGACCGTGCCGACGTCCGGCGCGGGGCGGCGGTGCGTTCGATGATCGCGAAGACGAGCGTCGTCCAGAAGACGATGTGGACGCCGGCCGTGAGGGCGGCTTCGAGGGGGTCGCCGATCACGCGGAGGGCGGGGGCGCCCTGGAGACCCCGCACGAGCCCGACGGCCGCTGCGACGGCGGGCACGACCGTCGCCAACAGGGTGGTCAGCAACCGCACGTAGTCGAGGTACAGCGCGGGGCCGATGAGCTGGAGCGGGCGATCCGCGTAGCCGGCGGCCAGCCGTTCCGGGTCGCCGAGCTCGGTGAGCACCGCGAGCTCCGCCTCGGCGGGGTCGCCTCCGGCGTCGAGACGATCGTCGACGGCGTCCGCGATCGAGGCGCGGAGTTCCTTTTCGATGTCGGGGCGCTGCCTGTCGGGCAGGCGGCGCAGGATCGTCTCGACGTAGCGGTCGGTGAGGGTGCTCGTGGGGGTCATGACTCGCCCTTCAGGGTGCGGAATGCGGTGTCGAGCTCATCCCAGCCGCGGCTCAGGGTGTCGGCGAGTGCGACGCCCCTGTCGCTCGTGCGGTAGAACTTGCGCGGCCGGGACTCCTCGGTGTTCCAGTCGCTGGTCAGCAGCTCCTGTTTCTCGAGGCGGCGGAGGAGCGGATAGAGGGTGTTGGCGTCGACGGCGAAGCCGCGCCGGCCGAGCAGGTCGAGCAGGGCGTACCCGTAGTTCGGCTGCTTCAGGATGAGCAGGCAGGCGAGCACGACGGTGCCCCGTCGAAGTTCCTGCAGGTGAGTCGAGAGCAGCTCATCGTCCAGCATGAAAACACAATATTGTGTGCCACACAGTAATGCAATGCGTCGGCCGTCGCCGGAGGGACTTCAGGGCGCGCCCGGTCGAAGGCGGTGGAGAGCCGGCTCCGCATCGACAGTCCGGGAGTCCGATATGGCGGATTTCGACTTATAAGTGAGCTTGCAGGCAATATGCGAAGATACTCCGGATGGTGTTAGCATCGACAAACGATAATATCGCTTTTCGATACCCCCTTGGCGTCCGTCACAGCGGGTCAATCTCGGAGGAACACCTGTGAGCACAACCGACCGTCAGCCCGCCACCACCGGCGGGAGCGCGCCTGAAGACGACAAGGGCCCCACCGCCAAGGAGGTCTTCGGCGGCCTGGCGGTCCTGGTCCTTGTCGTCGCCGTGGCGGTCGTTCTGCACCTGCTGCGCAACCGGCTCGAAGACCTGGTCGACGGGGGGACGGTAATCGTGTCGGCCGCCGTGTGCCTCATCGTGGTCGGCGACCTCCTCGCCAGGAGAACGGGCCGTGAGGCGTCCGGGCTGTTCCGCACGTTGCTGGGTGGGACCATCGCCGTGTCCGCGGTGGGTGCCGCGGTGGCGCTCGTCACCGGCAACACGCTGGGCCGCTTCATCGCCGAACGCACCTTCGGTCTCGTCGAGGTACGGGTCGAGATCGCCGAGAGCGCGATCGAGCGGGCCGTCCCCGCCGTCGCCGGGCCGACCGCGGACATCACCGGCGGTGAAATGCTCGTGCGGCTGTCAGACCTGGGCGTCGCCGAGCACGTGGCTGCCCGGCTGTCCATCGCCGCGCCGCTGTTCGTCGTCCTCGCGGCCGCGATCCCGCTGTACGCGCTCGCCGGTGCGATGAAGGCCGGTGACCCGTTCCGTGCCCGGATCCCCCGCCGTCTGCGTCAGTGCGGCGCGATCACCGCGATCGGAGGATCGGCCGTGCAGTTTCTCACCTACGGGTGCCACACCTTCCTGATCGGCCGGACCGCGAGCGGCACGGCCCTGACCGTCCCGCTGGAGACCTCGTTCCTGCCGCTGCTGGGAGGATTGGCGCTGTTCGCCTTGGCCGAGGCCTTCGACCACGGCGGCAAGCTGCGCAGCGAGGTGGAAGGGCTGATCTGACATGACATCGGGCCAGGACGGGCCGCACCGCATCGAGGTACACCTGGACGCCGTCCTGGCCGAGCGCGGGATGACCCTCACCGAGCTGGCCGAGCGGGTGGGCGTGACGATCGCGAACCTGTCGATCCTGAAGAACGGCCGGGCCAAGGCGGTCCGCTTCTCCACCATGACCGCTATCTGCGAGGTGCTGGACTGCCAGCCCGGCGATCTGCTCAGCTACCGTCCGCACCCGCCTGACGGGGTCCGGCCGAGGTGAGTCCGGAAGGGGGCCCGCGAGTGCCGGCGCCGCCGGCCGGTCGAGCCGCCCCGGAGGCGCCCTCCGCCCCACCCGGGGCAAGACGGCTGTGGCGACCGGCGACCGGCTCCGGTGACGCGCCATGCCGGGGCAGGTCACCGCCCGAGCCGGACCGCTTCGCTCCGTCAGCTCGGTGGTCCGCCGTCGTGGGGAGCGGGCCCGACACGGCGGGCGTTGCTGGTGCCGCAGTCCAGGCACACCATCCAGTCCCGCAGCTCGCCGTCCTGCTCCCATACCTCACCGGCGACATTGCTCTGATCTTCGCCGCAGAAGAAACAGTTCCCCTCGCTGCCCTTCAGGCGCCGCATCGCATGCAACTGCTCGCCCTCATGGTGCTGGTAGCCCAGCCAGCCGCACCCGGAGCACTCCCACCACAGTTCGTGCCTGGGCTGTGGTTTCCGACCGCCCCAGAGGTTGCGGCGACGCAGAACCTGCAGAGCCGTCAGCTTCTGCCGGCACCGTGCGCATTCCGGGCGCACGGGGTGGAGCCTGCGGGGTTCGTGCAGTGCCACCGCCGGGGTCCGGCCGGTGACGGTGAGGGAGTCACGCGCTTGGGAGATGAGCAGCGACATGCGGAACTCACCGGTCCTGGCCTCGACGTCGGTCGGCACTCCGGGAACATCTCTCAGCACGGTGACGTCCCAGCCGGCGGACGCGAGCAGAAGCCGGGCGCCCTCCACCGGATCGACACCCGGCTCACCACTCATGGCGTGCCGGACGTACACGGAATAGGAAAACCTCAGCGGTTCCTCCCAGGAGGTGATGGCCGGCGCCTCCGGTAGCGCCACCTCCAGGTCCTGATCTCCGGTCAGCTCCACGACGACCGACCGGACCTGGCCGCGCAGCCAGTGAGCCGCCCGATCCAGCTCCTCGCGCGCACCCGGGATCTTCGTCATCACCACATCCCCACATCCCCACATCGGAGCGTTCGCCGCGCCTCACCGGCGGATCCGTCCATACTCCCAAGCCCGGCGCCGGGCGGCGGGAACTTCTCGGACGTCGGTTTTCGGACGGCATTCGCACAGGTGAGCCCGGCGTCCGAACGACGCCATGTCCGGGGAGTGCGGTCGAGCGCCTCCCGGCTGAAGGCCGGCAGATCCTGAGGGCACGGCGCCGATCGGATCCGCGGTCAGCCCCTCCGGGAGGCGCTCGACCACATCCTCACTGTCAGATCTCCTTGAGGAACCCGGCGTCGACGGCGAAGTCCGCGCCGGTCGTGCTCGCCGAGCGGGGCGAGGCGAGCAGGGCGATCACGTCGGCGACCTCCTGCGGCTCGACGAGGCGCCCGGTCGACAGCTTCATCATCTCCGGTGCGACGCTGTTCATCACGCTGTCACGGTCGGTGCCCGCCTGGGCGGCGATGATGTCGGCCGCGCCCCCCTCCTCGGTCCACCACGCCGTCCGCACGGGCCCGGGGGAGACGGTGTTCACCCGGATGCCCTGCGGGGCGAACTCCTCCGACAGCGCCTTGGTCAGGTTGTTCAGGCCCGCCTTGGCGGCGCTGTAGTCGACGTTCATCGGGGCGGGCAGCCTGGCGCTGCCCGAGGAGACGTTGACGATCGAACCGCCGCCACGCTGGAGCATCGGCGGGATGGCGGCACGGATGGCCCGCACGGTCGAGAACAGGTTGAACTCGAACATCACCCGCCAGCCCTCGTCGGTGGGGGCCAGGAAGGAAAAGCGCGGCAGGGAAACGCCGGGCGGAGGGCCGCCGGCGTTGTTCACCAGGATGTCGAGCCCGCCGAACTCCTCCACGGCCCGCGCCACGATCCGGCCGGGCGCCTCGGGATCCATCAGGTCGGCCGGCACGTGGAGCAGGCCGGTGCCGCCGAGCGCCTCCAGCTCCGGGGTGCGGTTACGCGAGGCGGCCACGACGCGGACCCCTTCGTCGAGCAGGGTGCGTGTGACGGCCAGGCCGATGCCCTTGGAGGCGCCGGTGACGACCGCGACGCGGCCGGAAAGCTGCAGATCCATGAATGTCCTTTCCATGCTCTCAATGGCGAGCCCGAGCCGATCGGCGGGGGATCTCCATGACGGCAAAGCTAATGCGGGCGTGCGGCCCGGGAACGGCGACATTCGGACCAGCAGTTTCAGCTGAATTCAGACCTGCAATCGGTGTGGCCGGGCCCGGCATGCCGGCGGCCGGGACACGCCGGCGTCGTGCGCCGCCGGTGGTGCGGGGGTTTCACGGTGGGCCTCGCCCATGACGTCATGGCTGGGAGACAAGCTGGATCCGGATGCCGTTGTCATAGGGGACGACGATCGTCTGGTCACGGCCGAGGGTCCAGGTCCCGCTGACGAGGAAGAGACGGCCGCCGGAGGCCAGGAGCAGCCGGAAGCCGCGATACCGGTAGGCGAAGGCGGGATCCTTGCCGGTGGTGCCGAGAGCGGTCTGGGTGACGCCGGACGGGAGCCCCACAATCGGCTCCTTGGTGTCGATGATGATCTCGGGGCGTCTGGCGAGCTCGTGGGCGTCCTCCTCGCCCCTGCCGGTGCCGTAGGCCCAGGCGACCTGGGTCGAGGCCCAGAACAGGCCGGCGACGGCCAGGACGATGACACAGATCACGCCGTTCCTGGCGAGACGCTCCGGCAGCAGCGGGCGATCGCGGTTCTTCCCGTGGACCCAGACGCCATAGACCACGGTGGCCGGGCCGAACGCCAGCGACAGCGGGGTGGTGCCGATGGACACGCTCGTGTCGGCGTCCTCGACGAACATGCCGATCAGCGCGCGGCCGATCAGGAGCAGGCCGACGAGTCCGATCCCGGCCGCGAGAAAGGCGTTGGCGATGTCGTCCGGACGGCGGGCGAGCTGCCGGGTGACGGCGGCGTGGACCCCGACGACCATCAGCGCGCCCAGGGAGATCAGTGCCGCCGGCACGTAGACGACCTCAAGCCCGTACAACAGCAGGCTCTGGTTGGACAGGCCCGTCATCTCCAGGGAGACGCCGAAGTAGTCGAAGCGGGCGCGCGTTGCGACATAGCCGAAGTAGATCAGCAGCGCGGTCGCCAGCGTGGTCGGGCCGACCGCCTCGGTGAGCTGCCGGATCCGGGTCGAGATCGGCTCCTGAGCCGCCGGGGGCGGTTCCTGCGGCGCCGTTTCCCCGCTCGTCACCCTCCCTCCGGCGACGCGCCGGGGCTCTCCGGAACGGTGGCGGGAGACGGGTCGGGGGACGGTCCCTCCGGGGAGGAGGGCGGGGGAGCGGGGGAGGGGGCGTCGATGTAGGCCTCGACCCGCGGGATGTCGGTGGTCGTCCCGCTGATCTCGACCGGTGCCTCCACCGTCGGAGGCGGCCCCTGCCAGTCCTCGACCTCGTCGCAGGGGGCGTCCTCCACGTTGACGCACACGTACCGGAAGTGGACCGTCGCCTGAACGAGATAGGGGTCCGGTGAGGCCTCGCCGGTGAGGATCGCTCCGGCGAGGCACTGGCTGCCGGCCCTCAGCCGTATCTCCTCGCAGGGGGGATCTCCGGTGGGGCTGCAGTGCGCGACGTCGGCGCGGGCGGTGGCCGACCCCGGACCGGAGGCCACGGTGAAGGAGACCGATTCGACCACTCCGACGGTGGAGGTCTTGTTGATGACGGTGAGGCAGCCGTCGCCGCCGGGACTGCCGTTGAGGTGCACGCCGTTCCAGTGGATGCTGCGCCGGCCGCTCTGCGGCGCCTTCGGCGACGGACCGCCGCCGGATGCCGACGGCTGTGCCCCCGTGCCGTCCGTCCGCCCGGTGGCCGAGGCGGTCGGCCCGGTGGTGGCGTCCGGCGCGGCCGGGGCATCCGTTGCCCGCCCGACCGGCTCTCCCTCGCCGCCGCCGGTTGCGACCCCGACCAGCCAGACGATCCCGACGATCGCCACGAGGCCGAGGATTCCCGCCATGATCAGAATACGTGCACGTGATGGCGTCATAGCCGTCCCGAGGAGCAGTCGCTACCCTTCCCGGACCGATCAGTGTCAAGGATACGGTCGCTCTTCCCGCCGGGGCTCCGGCTTCCGCGAATGGTTACGGAACAGAGAGCAGAGCGCCGCCCCGCCGGCCAGATGACCAACCGGGCGGCGGCGCGCCGTGGTCCGGGAGTCCCGGCCCAGGTGGCGCCAGGGGGCCGATCCATGTCCGATGTGGCACCCTGCATCCCGCGCTCCGCATCCCGCGCTCCGCATCCCGCGCCCCGCGCCCCGCGCCCCGCGCCCGGCGCGCGGCCTACGAGGCCGCAGCTCACCGAGAGCCGGCTACACGGCGCGAGCGCACCACGAATACCGTGCCGGGGAGGTGCCTGTCGAGGCGGTGAAGTCGCGGGTGAAGTGGGCCTGGTCGGCGTAGCCGAGCTCGGCGGCGAGGGTGGACCAGTCCTGTGGGGCGGCGGCCGCGCGTGCGGCGGCCTCCTGCATGCGGGCACGGCGGATCACCCACTTGGGGCCGGCGCCGACGTACTCGGCGAACAGTCGCTGCAGCCGGCGCGTGTTCACGCCGGTGGCCGTGGCGAGCTGGGACACCCGCAGGATGGACGGGTCGCCGGTGATCGCCGCGACCAGCCCGGCGGCCTCGTCGACGGCCGGGTCCGGCTCGGGCTGACGGCTTCGCAGCAGTCCGGCCGCGAGTTCGAGCGCGGCGGGGACCGAGGGTTCGGCGATGATCGCGTCCGCCGTCGTACGGGCGGCCGGGCCGAAGACCTCCTCGATGTCGAGGACGCGGCCGGTGAGGGTGGACACCGGGGCCTTGAGGAAGGGACGGAAGCCTCCCGGCCGGAACCGTACGCCCACGACCCGGCCGGCGCCGGAGATCTCCTCGGTGAACGTGCCACGGACGACGCCGGTGATCCGTGCCCGCCCGCCGGTGGCGAAGCTCAGATGAACCGTCGGATCGGTGAGGACCCGCTGCCGGTGCGGCCTGGTCAGGTCCCAGTGGAGGATCCAGTAGCCGTCGACGGACCGCGCCAGATCCGGAGGCGCGGGTTCCCGGGTGAGCCGGAAGCGCTCGGCGGCCGTCCGGGGGTTCAGGATGCCTCGCCGCCGCGTCTGTTCGGTACCGCCCATCGTCGTGCGCCTGCCGTGTCCTGGGTGAGAGCGGGAAGGGGATGCCCCGGAGCCGGGATCTCCGACGACCCGCGCGCCGGAGGCGGCCGTCGAGGTCGTGCGGGGGACCGGAGCCGGACCGGTTCGATGGTCCCACGCCCTGCCCGGAGCCGGACGCGCGGGCGCCGGGACCGCGGCGTACTTCCGCGAAGGGCCCGGATCTCCGGCCGGAGGGGTGCGTCTTTCCTCGAAGGGCTCAGATCTCCGGCCGGAGGGGTGCTTCGAAGCGGGCCAGCCAGGTGGCGAGGAGTGATCCGAGTTGTGCGGCCTCTTCGGGGGTCAGCTCCTCGACGAGGCGGCGTTCGTTGCGCATGTGTTCGGTGAACGCCCGGTCGATCAGCTCCTTGCCCGCGGCGGTGAGCGCGACCACCCGCCCGCGGCCGTCGTTCTCGCTCGGGCGACGGGTGACGAGCCCGTCGCGTTCGAGCCGGTCGACGCGTTTGGTCATCGCGCCGGTGGTGACCATGGTGAAGGCGGCGAGCTCTCCGGGGGCGCGCTCGAACGGCGCGCCGGCACGCCGGAGGGCGGCGAGGACGTCGAACTCTCCCTCCCCGAGCCCGTACCGCCGGTAGACGACACAGAGCTGTTCGGTGAGGTGCCCGGCGAGGCGGTGGAGCCGTCCGATCACCCCCTGCGGGCTCACATCCAGGTCCGGGCGCTCGCGAGCCCATTCCTTCTGGATGCGGGCGACGTGATCCAGCGGTTCGCTCATGAGGACAATATAGCTTCCAAGGAAGCTATATTGTCTTCCGTGGAAGCTACCTTTCGCTGGGTGCTGGTCACGGCCGTAGCGCCGGTCGCGTGGGGGACGAACTACTTCGTCACCCACGAGTTCCTCCCGGCCGACTACCCGCTGTACGGGGCGGCCATCAGGGCACTGCCCGCGGGACTCCTGCTCCTCCTCGTCCGCCGGCAGCGCCCGCGTGGATCGTGGTGGTGGAAATCCCTGGTCCTCGGGACTCTCAACATGAGCGCCTTCTTCGCGCTGATCTACCTGGCGGCTCAGCTGCTTCCGACGAGCGTGGCCTCGACGATCATGGCGACGTCGCCCGTCGTGATGATGCTCCTGGCCTGGTCCCTGCTCTCGGAGCGCCCGCGGATCCCGCACCTGGCCGGAGCCGGCATCGGCATCGCGGGCGTGTGCCTCATGCTGTTCACCGGCGCGGCCGCCGTCGGCGCGCCCGGCGTGCTCGCGTCCATCGCGGCCATGGTGATGTCGTCGTTCGGCTACGTACTGGCCAGGAGATGGAGCGCGGAGGTCGACGTGCTGTCGTCGACCTCGTGGCAGCTCATCGCCGGGGGAGTCGTCCTGGTGCCTTTCGCCGTCGCGGTGGAGGGCCCGCCGCCGGCCCTGGAGGGATCCGCGATCTTCGGGTTCGGTTACGTCACCGTCGTCGCGACGGCTCTCGCCTTCGCCGCCTGGTTCGCGGGACTGCGGCACCTGCCGGCGGCGACCGTGGGACTCGTCGGGTTGCTGAACCCGGTGACCGGGGTACTGCTCGGCACCACGATGGCAGGAGAGGCGCTCACCGCGCGACAGCTCTGCGGGCTGGTGCTGGTCCTCCTCGGAATCCTCCTCGGGCAGCCCGTCGCGACCCGCCTCACCGCACTCCTCCGGAGCCGGGCCGATCGGCTCTCTCCGGGGCCCGGCGGTGACCCCGCCGCGTTGCCGGAATCCGGCGCCCACCGCAGGACCGGGGGCGGGCCGACCGGCGTGCCGGCGGCCACAAGGCGGCCGCCTGCGCCGTGAACACGCCGGGTCAGGAGGTCAACATGGGAAGCCGAGCTGGGTGCGCAGCTCCAACTGGTCGAAGTAGAGGCGCAGGCTCACGATGAGCCCGTTCTCGACCGTGCAGATATAGCAGCAGCGCAGCGACACGGGACGCCCCGTCGGCGTGATCACCTGCCCGTCGGGCATCATGTACGGTCCCTTGTGGGTGCCCACCATCAACAGCTCGTCGATCACCACGTCACCGGCGTCGAACGACTCCACGACCATCGCGTAGACGTCCGGAAAGGCTTCCCAGAACTGCTCTATGTATGAGGCGAGTTCCTCGTGGCCCTGGGACAGGCCTTCCGGGCTGAGGGTCACCCCGGTCGGGCTGACGGTGCGCAGCAGCGCGTCCATGTCATGCACGTTGAACGCGGCGGTGTACTTGTCGCGCACCTCCCGGGCATCGGTCATGGTGTCGCCCTCCTCCTGGCGGGCTGACGCGTGCGACGTAGCCGCCTCCCCTCCGGCCGGCCGCCGCTCAGGGGAGTCTGCTGTGTCGATCGCCACGACGACCGAGGCGGACATCTCACCGAACCCGCTGATCCAAGCATATGACCAGGGCGGTTCCGCCGGCCCGGCGCCGAACCCGGTCGAGGTCCGTACACCGCTCGGCGCCGACGACGACGGCCTGCAGGGCTCGCGTACGGCTACCCGATCGCGGTCCGTCACCGCTCGCACGGTTCGATCCGGCATGACCATGTGCATCCCGCGGAGAAGGCCGGCCACACGCGCCCGTGGCCGACCACCACGTCGGGTCATCGTCACAGATCGGTGGCTATGATCTTTTCGATGTTCCGTTCGGCGAGCGCCGTGATGGTGACGAACGGGTTGACGCTGGTGTTGCCGGGGATCAGCGAGCCGTCGATGACATACAGGCCGGGATGGCCGGCGAGACGGCCGTAGTTGTCGGTGGCCTTGTTCAGGACCGCGCCGCCGAGCGGGTGGTAGGTGAGGTGATCGCCCCAGATCTTGTAGGTGCCGAAGAGGTCGGTCCGGTAGATCGTCCCCTCCTTCGAGTTGATCTTGTCGAAGATCGTCTTGGCCATGTCGATGGACGGCTGCTTCCAGGAGGTCTGCCAGTTCAGGTCGACCTTGCCGGTCGCGGCGTTCCAGGAGAACTGGGCGCGGTTCGGGTTCTTGGTGATCGACAGGTAGAACGAGGCGTAGGTCTCGATCCCGGTGGGCAGTGGCGCGACCTCGGCGAACGCGCCGCCGGCGGCCCAGTTGTCGATGCCGGCGCAGGGGATGGCCGACTGGAGACTGCCGGTCGGGTCCCACATGTGGTTGGCGCGGCCGCACATGACGTTGCCGTTGTCGCCCCAGCCCTTGCCGATTTCGTCGTTGAGGTTGGGCAGTGCGCCGGTGGCCTTCAGCTTGACCAGCAGTTTGCTGGTGCCGACGCTGCCGGCGGCGAAGAACACCCTGTCCGCGGTCACGGTCTTGGTGGCCGTGGTGTCGCCGTTGGTGTTGATCTGGTCGATGACGACCGTGTAGCCGCCGCCGGCCGCCGGAGCGACCGAGGTGACCTTGTGCAGCGGCGAGATGGCGACCCTGCCGGTGGCCTTGGCCCGGGCGATGTAGGTCTGCTGCAGCGATTTCTTGCCGTGGTTGTTGCCGTAGAGGATCTCTCCGGCCAGCGCCGACTTGGTGACGGTCCCGGCCGCCTCCTGCTTCATGTAGTCCCAGTCGTAGACGTCGGGCACGAAGACGAACGGGAAGCCGGAACGCTGGGCGTGCTTGCGGCCGACCCGGGCGTACTGGTAGCAGGCGGTGGAATCGAACCAGGCCGGATCGATGGAGCTGACCCCGAGCCCGGCGTTGGCGCGCGGATAGTAGATGTCGTACATCTCGGCGGCGTTCACCGACGGGAGGACGGCGCCGAAGTTCTCGCGCTTGGGGGTGACCGCCATGCCGCCGTTGACCAGCGAGCCGCCGCCGACGCCGCGGCCCTGGTAGACCGTGATGCCGCTGAAGTCCTCGGCGTCCAGGATCCCGGTGTAGCGGGGGATGTTCCTGTCGATCGGGAAGCCGAGGAAGTAGTTGAGGGGCGCCTTGCTCTTGGTGCGCAGCCAGTAGGACCGGTAGTCCGGCTCGCGCGTGTTGCAGAAGATCTTGCCGTCGGAGCCGGGAGTGTCCCAGGCCATGCCCATCTCGATCATGTGCACGTCGACGCCCGCCTGGGCGAGACGCAGGGCGGCGACGGAGCCGCCGTATCCGGTGCCGATCACCAGGGCCGGGACGTGTGCCCCACTGCTGATCGGAGCGGCCGCGGGGAGGGCCGCCGCCTGGGCTGCGGTGGCGCGACCCGTAAGGGCCGCGACCCCCAAGATGGAACCGGTTCCAGCGATGAATCCACGACGTGAGATCCCTTTGGAGTCGGTGCTGCCCGAGGTGTTGTCGCTCATGTGCTGTTCCTCACTCTCAATAAAATGAGAACGGGTTCTACATATTGCTCACGCGTTGAGCCGCTCCATGCCTCATGAGTGACCTCTGTCCGATCGCATGCCCGGAGCGCCGGGTCACGGCGCGGCTGCCCGCCCGGCGGAGGGCGACGTGCCGCTGGGCAGCGTGCACACGGTGTCGAGGCCCAGCACATGGTTGAGCCGGCCGAACGCCAGCCAGGAGCCGATGCTCATGCTCAGCTCCACGATCTCGAGCTGGCTGTAGTGCGCGGTCATCCGAGTCCAGAACTCGTCGTCCAGGCCATGGTGGTCCAGGGCGTACCGCTCGGCGTACTCGGCGGCCAGCCGGGTGCGGTCGTCGAAGGCGTCGGTGGTGCGCCACCGGGTCACCGCCTCGGCGAACTCCTCCTCGACCTTCTGCCCGTCCCGTTCGGTCCGCCAGTCGAGGCAGAAGACGCACCCGTTGATCTGTGCGATCCGCAGCCGCGCGGCCTCGAACTCGCGGAGTCCGAGGGTCGTGTTGGCGTACACCGACAGCGAGAAATTCGAGGCGGCGATCCCGATGCCGGGAACCATCTCGCCCCACACGTACTCGATCGCGTCCCTGCCCTCGGGGATGTCGATGTTCATGGTTGTCTCCTCCCGAGCTTGCCGGCTGCGGGGCGCAGCGGGACGTCGAGCGCGTCGTAGAGTCCGGGTTCCGCCTCCACGAGCCAGTCGATGGCGCTCACCAGCCGGCCGACCGCGGTGGCGTTCCCGCCCGCGGCCCGGCTGCCGTCCTCGTCGGTGGCCTCGACCGTGACCTCGATGCGCGGGCGGCCCTCGATGATCACCCGGTGTGCCCCGTCGCCGTCGGGCGGCGCCGGCCAGTCCGGTGCGCAGGAGGGGTGGATGCGGGTGACGTGCTCGATGACGATGAGGGGTTCGCCCCCGACGATGCCCTGCACCTCGAACCGGACCGCGCCCTGGGTGCCGGCCTCGAACTCGCCCATCGTCCTGGTGCTCACCGTGGAGTCGAGCGGGCGCCGGTCCAGGGTCTCGCGGATCTCGTCGAGTTCGACGCCGAGGGCCCTGGCCATCAGCCGCACCTGCCCGCCCCACACCATGGTCGGGACCGTTGGCGCGATCATCGGCGGCTCGTAGTCCATCGGCTGGCCCATGCCGACCAGGTACCGGACCGAGTCGGGCTGGTCGTAGGTGGAGTAGTCGAAGATCTCCTGGCAGCGGATCACGTCCACGACGGTGCCGAGCCCGCTGATCAGCAGTGGCAGCACGTCGTTGCCCCAGCCGGGGTCGACGCCGGAGACGAACAGCGAGCCGCCGCCGTCCGCGATCGCGGCCAGCACCGGTTCCCGCAGCTCCGGCGGGGCGTTGCGCTGGTCGTAGAGCGCGTACATCGAGGGGGTGACGACCACGGCTCCGGTCCGGATCGCCCTGGTGATGTCGGCGAGGGCCTCGTCGGGGCGGATGTCGCCGGACGCCGCGTACACCACGGCGCGGGGGCCGGTGGCCAGCACCGCGTCGATGTCGTCGGTCGCCGCGACCCCCAGATCGTGGCCGAGCCCGCCGAGATCGCCCGCGTCGCGGCCGACCTTGCCGGGATCGTGGACGAGTACGGCCGTGAGTTTCAGTGCCGGGTGGGCCTCGACGGCGCGGATGGCCGCACGGCCGACGTTGCCGGTACCCCAGACAATCGTGGACACCATGGCCGGAGCGTAGCAAGCGCTTGGTTCGGTGTATAGTGCCGCCGTCACCCCGGACGGCCACGTCCGAATCCTGACGGCGCACCGCATGCCCGGGGGTGCCGCGTCGGGCGATCGGGGAGCCGGTTTCCCGGATCGGTGACGCCGGCCGGATTCCCCGCCCGCCGACCCGAGCGGAGAAGAGACGCCGTGGATCGGGGGCTGAAGGCCGGTTGACAACGGACCGCGCGCGATCAAGGGTTGGCGGCGGACCGCCGGCCACACCACCGCGGAGGAGTCTGCGCATGCCAAGTTACCTTCGCCCCGGGATCTACCTCGAGGAGGTGGCGTATTCGCAGGGGCCGAAGCCCCCGCTCCGGCAGCGGCCTCCAGAGGTCGAAGACGACCTCGGGGGCCGGCCCAGGCCTCGCTGGCTACCGGAGCATACGCACGCGGCCTTTGTCGGTTTCGCCGCGGCGGGACCTTTTCACCTGCCCACCTGGCTGCACAGCTGGGCACAGTTCCAGCAGAACTTCGGGGACTTCGCCGAGGGCTTCGCGCTGGCGCACGCGGTCTACGGATTCTTCGCCAACGGCGGGCAGGCCTGCGTGGTGGTGCGGGTCGGGCACGACTCCGAAGACCTGCGTGACACGTTCGTCGGAGACGTCGATCACCGTACCGGTGTCGCCGCCCTGCAGCCCCTGGAGGATGTCTCGATCATCTGCGCGCCGGATCTGATGACCTCCTACGGACGCCGTCGCATGGATCTCGACGCCGTCAGGGCCGCCCAGGTCGCGCTGATAGCCCATTGCGAGTTCAGCGGCGACCGCATGGTCATCCTGGACTGTCCCCCCGGCCTCTCCCCACAGCAGGCCAGAGACTGGCGGATGGAGCTGACGGCCTACGACAGCGCCCAGGCGGCGCTGTACTACCCGTGGATCAAGGTGTACGACCCGTTCACCGGCATGAGTCGTTCCGTGCCGCCGTGCGGGCACGTCGCCGGCGTCTACGCCAGGGTGGACCTCCTGCGCGGTTTCCATCACACGCCGGCCAACCAGTCGCTGGAGAGCGCCCGTTCGGTCGAGCTGGTCGTCTCCCACAGCGAGCAGGAGGTGCTGAACCCGATCGGCGTCAACACCCTGGTCATGTCGCCCGGCCGTGGAGTCGTGGTCTGGGGCAGTCGCACGCTGAGCAGCAATCCCGACTGGCGCTACATCCACCGTCGCCGGGTGGTCAACTTCATCCTCCGCAACATTCGCAGGGGAACCGAGTGGGCGATCTTCGAACGACCGGACGACCTCAGCCTGCGTCCGCGCATCGCCGCGGACATCAGGGACTTCCTGCACCTGCTGTGGCGCAGCGGGGCACTGTGGGGGGACACCCCTGAAGACGCCTTCTGGGTGAGCTACGACAGCGGCCCGTTCGGCGACGACAGAAGCGTGTACATCGACTGCACCATCGAGCTGGAGGATGGTTTCACGTCCAGTTTCCGCCTGCTGTACTTCTGCGACTAGGGGAAGATCGGCATGCTCACCTGAGGCGTGCGACAGCCTGACGGGTGGAGCGGTAATCGAAACTCACATGAGCAACGATCCGGTACCGCTGGCCGGAGATGTTCGAGGCCGGGGTATCGGTGTCCACGTCAGGTGCCCCGGCCTGGGGACGGCCGACCGGCCGGCGCTCCTCCCTGCTGTGCCGGTCGGAGCTTTGTTCGCCGGGAGGTCGGCTCCCGGCCGCGCCGGGGATCGCGCGCGCCGGCCCGATGCTCATCACGGCTGCGGTAGACCACATACAGCCGGGTGAGGTAACCGACCGGCGCGGTCAGCATGTGCACCAGCCGGGTGAACGGCCAGATCGCGAACAGCAGCAGCGCGCTGAGCGCGGGCAGCCCGAACAGCGATACCCGGGGCAAAGTGCCTGATTCAGGTGGCCGGTAGCGCGGTGGCCAGCAGCACCACGCCGACCGACCCGACCAGCGCCGCCAGCGCCATCGCCCGCGCGAAGCCGGGACGCCCCGCGCCGGTGGCCCACCCGTGCAGACCCGCCGCGACCATGACCGCGCAGAACAACGCCAGCTTCGCCGCCAGGATCCGCCCGTAACCCGGCTCGGCCAGCGACACCCACGTGACCCCCTTGTGCCAGGCGATGGCCACCCCGCTGCCCAACTGCACGGGAAGGAACACCGCCCCGGTGAACATCCCGAACCGCCGTCCCACCGCCCGCATCACCCGCTCGCGCCGCTCACCGTCCAGCAGCCGCCGCGCCAGCGGCAACACCACCAGCGAGACCGTCAGCTGTCCGCCGACCCACAGCGCCGCCGACAACACGTGCAAAAACCGCACCACCGACCACCACGTCACCGCACACTCACCTTCATCGGCACCGACCGCCCTTCGAACCTCACGGCACAGCTACCTCGAACAGACCGTGCGCCCCGCTCTCGGCCTGACGCATGGTGTGGTCCACCACCGGATACCTGCCCGGCTCGGGAAAGACCAGCTCGGCGAACCCGCCCTGCGCCGGCGCCAGGTCCAGCACCTGAGCACCCCCCGCGTCCCCCTCGCGCAGCAGGTAGGCGCCCTCCTTGTAGACGGTGTCGAACGGCGCCCCCACCACATGCAGTGCCGTACCCGAGCTCGGCCCGGCGGCCACCGCCCAGATCCGCACCCGCTCACCCGCCTTCGCCTCCAGCGGTGCATGATCGTAACCGGCGGCGGTACCGTTGAACATCCATCCGTCCGGACGGCCCTCGCGGATCTTGGCGACCTGTGCGTCGCTGCCCGGCTCACCCAGGTACAGCTCACCCTGGACCAGCAGGAACTCCCGATCCACCTGCGACAGGTCCGGCGGATCGATGACCACCGCCCCGTACATGCCGCCTGCGATGTGCTGCGTCATCGGCATCGTCGAGCAGTGGTACAGCCACGCCCCCGCGTGTTCGGCGCGGAACCGGTAGGTCAGCCGCTCACCCGGCTGGATCGTGCGCATCACCTGGTCCGGCGCGTTCGCCCCGGCGTGGAAGTCGATGCCGTGCCCCATCGTGCCGCCGTTGACGAACGTCACCGTGAACACATCGCCCACCGTGCCGCGCAGCACCGGTCCGGGCACGGTCCCGTTGAACGTCCACATTCGCTGCCGCACGCCGGGCGCGACCTCCAGTACCGCGCTGTCATCCACCCGGATCTCCACCTCGTGCTCGGCGCCGCCGGGCGCGGGCGCCAGCACCGCGTTGTACGGCTTCCACCCCGGTGACATGGGCGCGGCCAGGTCCAGGCCGGTCTGCCCGGTGCCGGTCGCCGGGCCGCCGTTCCCATCGGGGGATGTCGCCTGTCCGGCCGAACCGTGCGCGCCGTGCCCGGTATCGGTGCCGGGCCGGGCGAGCGCGCCGGTGGGCACGATGCGCATCGTCATGCCCGCCGCCCGGTGCCCGGCCACGGTGCACCAGCCGTCGACCGCCTCGCCGAGCGGGGCGAGCGTCAGCATCGCGCTCTCGCCCGCTCCCAGCAGCGGGGTGCGTTCCCCGGTGGCCAGTCGCAGGTCGTGCCGTTGGGCGTCGGTGTTGGTGACGCGCAGCGTCAGCACCGTGCCCGGCGGGGCCTCGATCACCGCAGGCCGGACCCGCATGCCCGACAGCGTCACCTCGACCGCCCGAGTGCCGGTGGCGACGACGGTGGTGGCGGGGCTGGAGCCTCCGGTGACGGAGACGACGACTGCGGCGGCCGTCAGCAGGCACCCGGCCATCACCCCGGCCAGCGCGGGTGAGGCGAGCGCCCGGCGTTCAAGGTGCTCGGCCGTCCAGGCCCGCGCCAGGGCGGCCACGGCCAGCACGACGAACGCCGTGGCCGATGCCAGCACCAAGGCCCAGCCCAGCAGGGTCAGCGGCCGCGGCACCGGCAGCGCCAGCAGCGGCACGCCGACGTTGAGTGCGGCCAGGCGGACCGTCCAGCCGCGCTCCAGCAGCGCCATGTTCTCCTTGAAGCGGGCCGGGCCTCCGCCCAGTACCGCCGGTAGCAAGTGCAGCAGCGAGCCCAGCAGCACCTGGCCGATGAACCCGGCCAGCACCAGCGGCAGCAGCGGCTCCAGCGCGGCGGCCACCTCGCCCGCCGGGCGGGTGGCCACGATCACTGCGTCGGCGGCGAGCACGATCTCGAACCAGACCACGCCGGCGGCCAGCGTCCAGGCCGCCCCGGTGTGCGGGCGGCGCGCGCGCACCGCCTCGGCCAGCGGCAGCAGCGCAGCCAGCGCACCGGCCGCGTACGCCGCCAGCCCAGCCGCCGCCACCCAGCGCAGATCCGCCAGCAGGCCGCCGGTCAGCAACGCCAGCCCGGGCACGGCCAGTCGCAGCCCGGTTGAGGAGGCCTTGCGGGTGCGCTCCGGCATGCGGGTACGGAGCACGGTCGGCCAGAGCGTGAACAACGTGCCGAGCACGGTTAGGCCAACCCAGCCGAGCAGGTTCACCTGGGCGTGCGCGGCGTGCAACCGCTCGTGCGTGGCTCCGTGGCCGACGTCGGCGGCCAGCAGGCCGCCGAGGGCGCCACCGGTCGCCAGCGCCCCGGCCGCGCACACGTACCAGGCGATGACGTGGCCGAACCGGCCGGGCAGCGCCCGCCGCGTCAGCCGTATCAGCGCGACGGCGTGCCAGAGCACGACGGCCACGATCCCCCCTGCCCCGGCCACCGCCACCGCCGCGGGACCGGCTGCCATGCCGTACAGCACGGCCGCCGTCGCGGCGTTGAGCAGAGCGAGCCGGGCCAGGCTCCAGCGCGGATCCGGTGTGCGGGTGCGCAGCAGCGCGACGGCGAAGTGCTCGCTCCAGATCAGGATCGCGGTGCTGACCGCACCCAGCAGGAAAACATGGATCAGCAGCCAGCGCGGTGCCGGCAGCCCCTCACCGGCCAGCGCGGTCGCGACCGACAATCCCAGCCAGACCACCACGAGCGCGTTGGCCCGCAGGTGCCAGGGGGCGCGGCGGCGCACCGGCCCAGGGAGTGACCTGGCCGGCGGGCCCTTCTCGATACGCACCTCGACCGGTGTCACCTCGGGTCACCTTCCCATCGATGCCCGGCGCGCCAGCCGTACCAGCGTGGCGGCGCCAGCCGGCCCGTCTGCTCGGCCCCGGCCGCCAGCGCCACGGCACCCAGCGCCGACAGTGCCGGGGCGGTGTACCCCCAGCGGCTGCGCAGCGCGACCGCCCGCTCCAGGCAGATCAGCGTGCCCAGAAAGCCAAGCGCCATCAGCGGCCCGTGCTGCTCGGCGAACGCCGCCGGCACGGGCACCCCGGTGATCAGCAGCGCGACGCCCCCCGTACAGGCCGGCGAGCAGGGCGGCGGCACCGGCCAGCAACGGGAGCCGGGCGCCGGAGCCCGGGGCGCGGCGGCCGGACCACCCTCCGGAAACGGGCGGCGCCCAGGAAAGTGCCCGCAAAAGCGCGCCATCATCGGTTCTGCGGCCACGGTCCGGGATCTCTCCACTGATTGTCATGTAGGGGCTTCATTCACGCTAGACCCCGCCGGTCCGGCGCAGACCAGGCTCAAAGGCCACCGCCATAGGGACCAAAGTCCTTCGTCGTTCTCTCGACGGACCAGGCAGGTGGATGACACACCGTCGCGCCCGGCCCGATCCTCACCGGGCCGGGCCCGCCGTCATTGCGGCCACCCGAGAATCTGCATCGCGATCGCCCTGGCCCGATCGGTATCGGTGGTCGGCCCGGCGAGGGTGAAAACTCGCGCCGGCCGAATCGACCCCCACCAGCGCACTGGCCCCCTCACCGGGTGAGGCCACCTGACCGAGGCCGTCACGGATCGTGTCCCTTACTGCTCCTGGTCGTCTACTGCTCCTGGTCGTCGCCGACGGAAGGATCTGAGAAGTTTCCGAAGCTCGTCTGTCACCGCCGACGACATCTGAGAGCCGGATGGAAGGGACATCGGCGCGGGCAGGAAAGGACTTTCGTCCCTGCCCACGCACGCAGACGTTCAGCGATCCTGAAAGGTATGAAACTTGACTCCGCCGGTCTGCAGGTTCTCTTCCCCCAGGAGTGCATGGCTCTGCTGGCGACGGCGCCGATCGGAAGGATCGTCTTCACCGACCGCGCCCTGCCGGCGGTGCAGCCGGTCAACTTCGTGCTGGACGGCACTGACATTGTCATCCGTACCACGGTCGGCTCCAAGCTGGCCGCCGCGACGCGCCGGACCATCGTGGCCTTCGAAGCCGACGACTTCGACCCGCAAGGCCGGACCGGCTGGTCGGTGACCGTGGTGGGGCATGCGCGGGCGGTGGACGACCCGCAGGAGGCGGCCCGGCTGGCGGGGCTGCCGCTGATGCCGTGGGCGCCGGGTGAGCGGGACCATTTCATCGTCATCGAGGCCGAGCAGGTCTCCGGCCGCCGGATCACCGGCAGTTGACCCCACCGTCCGTGCCCGGCCTCAGCGGGCCGCCGTCTCCGATCGGACGGGGTGGCGGCCCGCCGTCATGTCCCAGCCCCGGCGCTCCAACGGCTGCGCCGAGATACTTCCTCAGCTCGTCCTGGTAGGGGAAGCCGCCGGGCACATACGAGCACCACGGTTCCTCGGCCAGGACGTCGCCGCTGGTAGCGTAGGCCCGGGAGCGGGATCCGCCGCACACGGCGCGGAACTCGCAGGCCCCGCAGCGTCCGGCCAGCAGGCCGGGGTCGCGCAGTGAGGTGAAGACCGGCGAGGTCCGGTATATCTCCGTCAGCGGACGGTCGCGGACGTTTCCGGCCGGTAACGGCAGGAATCCCGACGGGGAGACCTCTCCGTTGTGGGAGACGAACACCAGGCCGCGGCCGGCGCTGACGTCGATCGGGGGGCGACGGGTGCGGGTGGCGCGGACGAGACCGGCGCGTACGGCGCGCCGGTGCAGGGCGCGGTAGACCGGTCCGAGTCCGAGGGCCTGCACATGGTCGGCGCCGCGGGCCTGCAGGATGTGCCGCTGGATGGCGATGCGGCGGAAGTGGTGGGCCTCGGTGGCTTTGACGGGGACGGCGGCTCCGATGTCGTAGGCGAAGTTGAGGACGTCCTCGGTCTCGGCGGCGGTCAGCGAGGTCAGGCTGCGGCCCCGGCCGGTGGGAATGAGCAGGAACAGGCTCCACAGCAGTGCTCCCCGGTCGCGGACCAGGCGGGCGATGTCGGGCAGGTCCATCAGGTTGGTCTTGGTGACGGTGGTGTTGATCTGCACTTTGAGGCCGGTGTCGCAGGCGGCCTGCCAGGAGCGCAGGGTCCGGGTGAAGACGCCGTCGAAGCCGCGGAAGCCGTCGTGGCGTCCGGCGGTGGCCCCGTCAAGGCTGAGGGAGATGACCGAGGCGCCGGCGTCGCGCAGGCGGGTGAGGGCGACGGGGGTGAGGGCGGGGGTGGCCGACGGGGAGACCGACGGGGACAGTTCGAGCTCGCGGGCGCGCTCGACCAGGTCGTACAGGTCGGGGCGTTCGAAGGGGTCGCCGCCGGTGATGACGAACAGCGGGGCGGGGCGGCCGAACGCGGTGATCTGCCGCATCAGGTCCACGGCCTCGGCGGTGGACAGCTCGGCGGGGTCGCGCTCGGGCCTGGCCTCGGCCCGGCAGTGCAGGCAGGCCAGGGGACAGGCGCGGGTCGCCTCCCAGATGACGATGAAGGGGGCGGCGGCGACGTCGCGGTGGACGTGCCGGACCGGGCAGGCCGTCCGCTCACCCGGTTCACCTGGGCAGGCCTGCGGTTCGGCGATCGGCACGGGGGAAACCTCCTGCTCGGCGGCGAGTCCGCCGACGCGGCACCGGCCGCCCCGGCTGGATGCGGGCGTGGGAAAGAGTCAACCGGGCCCACGCACAGGCGGCGTAGTGGCCAAAGTCCCGAAGGGAAAGGCCCCTGGTCACCTGCCGATGTCTGTTGCGGCGGAAGGCTTCGAGCTACCGGCGATGCTGGTCCGCGAACTGCCACGGATGGAGAATCGGGCGGAATCAGCTCAGGCCGCTCATCATCACCGTGCAGTGTCCAGGCGGGCGACCCCCCCGGGCAGTGCTGCTACGGGTAAGAGCATGCCGAGGGGATCGCGGCCGCGGTCAGCCTGAGCGATGACGGCAGTCCTCAGGAGGGAGGCCCGCAGAGGTCCAGGTCCACTTCCGAGACTACGAACACGATCGGCCCATGGCCGGTTTTCCCCGACCTCGGCTGAACCCGCTGCTCACCGAACTCCGCGATACGGCCGGTTCCGCCGCGTTCCGGCCGTACCCCATTTCGGGTCAGCGTCGATGAGCCGGGTCCGCAGCGTTCGGCGTGGTCGAAGACCTTCTCGATCACGGTGTGGGGGTCGGCAATCACCGAGCCGCACAACCACTTGCGGTTGGCGTGCGGCCCGGCACGGGACGGTCGCCGGCCGTGGCGCCCGCCGGGAACGGCGATCACATCGTGCGGACGTCGTGGCGCGGGTTCGGCGTCGTAGACGACCCCCAGGGTGGCCATCCGCTTGCGGCAGGATTTCCCCCGGCCGCCAGACGGGTGCGGAAGGCCGGAGTGCGGCGGGCGGCCGCTTTGGCGGTGGCGGGCCGCAACGCTTCGGGGCGCATCACGATGCCCTTGCCGTCCACACTGAGCACCAACAAGGTGCTCGTGGTGCATGGGATCGGGATCTTCTGCTGGTAGAAGGCGTCGATATCGACCGCAGCCGCCTGCACCAGTTGCTCGAGCTGCCGTTTACCGACCCACCGGATACGCAAAGGTCTCCTTCGACGCCGCAAACGCGTCAGTCACCGTGGCCGTGTCGTACGGTTTCACCGGGCTCCTCTTCTTTAGGTCCGACATTGGTTCGCACCTTCGAACCTGGGGAAGAAGAGCCCTCTTGCGCAAGCACCGTGGCGGTGACGACGCGGTGACATCCCCCTCTACCGGGCGATCCGGTCCTCCACCTGTCGGTCACCGCGAACATGCCTGGGGCGTCCTCACTCAGCCAGCCCCGCTCAGTCATCCGCTTCAACTTCGACAGAAGATTCAGCTACGAGCCCGGTGCGGATCTCTCCCGTGGCGCCCGTCCATATCGGGAAACAGCTCCCGCGCAGGCGCTTCAAGAACGTCAGAGATCTTGAAGTGCCTGGTCCAGTGATGGACTGTGCATGCCGTTCTCGATCCGGTTGATCGTCTTACGATCAACATCAGCCGGTTCCCCGAACGTTCTTGGGTCAGCCTGTGCTGCTCGCGTACTCGGTCGATGCGGTTCAAGAGCGGATATGGCGCCGGCGCACCTTCTCCTTGTGATCAGGGGATCCCGGGTCGCTTTGTGATCAGGCGGTGGCGCCGCCGTCGATGACGAGGTCGTGGCCGACGGCGAATCCGGACTCGGGGGAGGCGAGCCACAGCACGGTGGCGGCGACCTCCTCGAGGTTGCCGACCCTACCGAGCGGAATCGACGGGGCGAGACGGGCGTCGCGTTCCTCGCGGCTCTCGCCGGGCAGCGATGACATCGGGCCGTCGCTGGCTCCGGGGCTGACCGCGTTGATGCGGATGCCGTCATCGATGTGGTCGAGTGCCGCGGCGCGGGTCAGGAAGCTCACGCCCGCCTTGGAAGTGGCGTACGCGCTCGCCCCCGGAAGCCTGCGATGGGCACCGATGTTGGAGGCGGTGTTGACGATCGTGCCTCCGCCATTCGAGCGCATGTGCTGGATCTCGTATTTCATCGACAGGAACACGCCGGTCAGGTTGACGTCCAGCACGTCACGCCAGCCGTCGACGTCGAGGTCGGCGAGCGGAGCGGCCTGGCCGAAGACACCGGCATTGTTGTGCGCGATGTGCAGGCCGCCGTGACGCTCCACGGTCGTCGCGACCATCCGGGCGACATCCTCCTGCCGGGTGACGTCGGCGGTGACGAAACTCGCGCGCCCGCTCTCGGCCTCGATCAGCTTGACCGTCTGGTCGAGATTCTCCGCGTCACGCCCGGAGACGACGACGGTGGCGCCTTCACGGGCGAAGGCCCGCGCGGTCGCACGGCCGATGCCGGAGCCGCCGCCGGTGACGAGGGCGACCTTGCCGATGAATCGAGCGGTCATGATGTTCTCCTTCTTATCGAGTTCTTGTCGGGTTCTTATTGAGGGGTGCGCAGTAGCAGGGCTGCGATCGGGGCGATGAGGATGAAGGCGACAGCGGCGATGCCGAGCGCGAAGCCGTAGCCGGAGGTTGTGTCACCGGCTTGTACCGCGGCCAGTGACACCAGTACGGCGAGACCGAGGGTCGGTCCGATCTCCATCGCGGTGTTGACCACGCCACCGGCGAGCCCGGCCTGCTCGTCGGGCACATCGGCGACCGCGGCCACGGTCGCGCCGGCGAACGTCAGGCCGATGCCGAACGGCAGGACCAGCAGTCCGGCGACGAGGGCGCCGTCGAACCTGCTGACCAGGGCCAGTCCGGCGGCGGCCATGATCAGGCCGGTCGTGAGAACGATCCGGATGCCGAAGCGCCCCAGTAGCCGCCCGGCGACCGCGCCCGTACCGATCAGGACCGCGCCGTACGGCAGGAACGCGGCAGAGGTCAGCAGCGGAGATAGGCCACGAACCTGCTGGAGATGGAGCGAGAGGAAGAAGAGACTGGTGGCCATGCCCGCTGAGCCAAGTACGATCGCCGCCAGCGCGACGGCTCTTCGCGGTGCGGCGAAGAACGCCGGCGGCACCAGAGGGGCAGCCGTACGGGATTCCACGACCATGAAGGTGAGCAGCAGAACGACTCCGCCGATGAGCGGGCCGTACGAGCTCTCCACCAGCCCGTAGCTCAGTGTCGAGAGCCCTGCCGTCACCAGTGCGGCGCCGAGGATGTCGATGCGAGCACGCCGTACCGGCCGATCGGCGGGGAGTAGCCGGGGTGCCGCCACGATGGCGAGGGCCGCGGCGATCACCGGCACGCCGAATGCCCACCGCCATGACGCCCACTCGGCGAACACGCCGGACAGCAGCATGCCCCCGGTCGCACCGATGCCCGCCAGACCACCCCAGACGGCGGTGGCCCGGGCCCGCCTGTGGGGGTCGGGGAAAAGCACGCCGAGCAGGGCCATGGCCGAGGGAGCCGCCAGGGCGGCACCGATGCCCTGAGCGAACCGCGCGGTGAGCAGCAGGGCGAGCCCGGGGGCCAGGGCGGCCGCAGCCGAGGAAACCCCGAACAGACCGAGGCCCAGCATGAACACCTGGCGCCTGCCATACAGGTCCGCCAGCCTGCCGCCGAGCAGCAGTAACCCGCTGAACGCCAGCCCGTACGCCGTACTGACCAGCGCCAGGTCGCCACCGCTGAGCCGCAACTCGTCCTGGATCGCAGGCAGGGCGACGGAGACGACGGTTATGCCCGAGATCAGCACGATCTGGACGGTGCCGAGCAGAGCGAAGGCGGGGGCGGTCGGCCGCGTGGGTGCGGGCGAGACGGCCAGTGGGGTAGTCACAGACCCTTCCTTTCTAGACTGATCGTTCTAGTTTGAAGGCGTGAAAGCCTCGCTTCATTTGAGGGCGTCGAAGCTCCGCTTCAAGGGTGCGGAAACTCCACGCCAGAGGAGGACGGGGCTATTCGAGAGCGCGCAGCGCCTGTGCGGCGGTGTCGTAGAGGCGCTCGGGGTCGCTGGAACCCTTGCCGATGACCCGCATGCCCTGCATCACGGTCAGCAGGAACCGGGCGAGCGCCCGAGGATCCTTCTCCTCGGTGAGCTCGCCCTGGGCGCGGGCCCTGGTCAGCGCTGAGGTCAGCGTGGTCTCGATGAAATCCCAGTTGGACTCCACCCGCCGGGCTAGCGCGGGGTCGTGCGGTGCCACCTCCACGGCAGTGTTGACCACCAGGCAGCCGCGGCGCTTCTCGTCGTGCGCGGACTCCTCGGCGAAACGCTCGATCAGCGCGCGTACGGCGGGCAGCACTGGCCCCGGTTGTGACAGCAGGCCGACGAAGTCGATCCCGTTTTGCAGGTAGCGCTCGTAGGCCTTCAGGTAGAAGTCGCGCTTGTTGCCGAAAGTGGCGTAGATGCTGGCTCTGCCGATTCCCAGGTGCTCGACGAGGTCGGCCATCGACGTCGCCTCGTACCCCCGCTGCCAGAACAGTTCCAGGGCCGCCTGCAGCACCGCGTCAGGATCGAACTCCTTGGTCCTTGCCATACGGCAGAACCTACGGCTTTCTAGAATGAACTGTCAAATAAGAGGTGGCGGGGATGCGCCTGTCCGCAGTGGGAGAAACAGCCTCAGAGTTGCGCGACAGGAGGTCGCATCCGGTGAGTGAACGCGCCGATACTGATCAGGAATCGTCAGCGGGTGCCGGCGGAGCGTCACGCTGTTGGTCGTCGTTGGCGAAGTGGCGCAGCAGGCAGGCAGCGCCCGTCCAGGTGGCTTCTCACTCACTTGATCAGACGGGCTGCGTGGCTCGTAGGCGAGGAAATCTCAACCTCGTGTCATTTGTGCGATCCAGGTGTCATCGCCGGTGAGAAAGTGACACGCGGCTTGAGAACCTACAACGACCCCGCCCACCGCGAGCAGACCCTCAAAACCCCAGGTCAACCAGTCCCTGAAAACGAGCTACACCCGGCCAGGGGTGTGCCGTGGGTGTCGACGATCAGGTGCTGCTTGGAACCGGGACGGCCTCGGTCGACGGGTGAGAGGCCGACGTGGTCCCCCCTTTCAGGGCACGGATGTGGGAGCCATCGACGGCCGCCTGGTTGAGATCGAGCAGGCCTGCTGCACGTAGTTCGGCCGGCAGGAGCTCATACAGGCGTGGCCGGACGCCGGCGGCGGTCCCGTCCCGCGGCCGTCGCCGGCACCTCACCCCGGAACGGCCGACGACTGAAGCAGGCACATCACTTCAGGCCACGCCTTTGTGGAGGACATAGATGACACCGGCCAAGGCCATACGGTCATCGATCGGCAGACGTCCAGGGTGGCGCCGGCGACGCGGGGGATGGGGCGGCAGTAGCGGTGCCACCCGCTCCCACAGATCATCAGGGACCAGTTCGGCAGACACCTGCACGACCTTGTCGAGATCCGACATCCATCGCCAGCCGCCACGCCGACCGTGGCTGCGCTTCACTGACCAGGCGGGCATCCTGCTGCTGTCCGGCCTCGGCACACTGGCCCTGACCGTCGGCGTGCTGCGCTTGGAGGGCGGGCTCCGCTCGCTGGTGCGCTGGGGCCGCCTCACGCCGACAACGCTCGCCTGGGGCATCGGCGGAGGTGTGCCGGCCGCCGGCCCGGTCCTGCTGCTGTCGCTCCTGACGCCGATGGCCGATCGAGGCGGAGCGGTCGCCGTCACCTTGCTGCCGGTGCTGCCGGCCTTCAGCCTGGCGGGCAACCTCGCCGAGGAGGTGCTGTTTCGCGGATTCCTGCAGGGCCGACTGGAACAGCGCACCAGCGCCATCCGTGCGGCGCTGCTGTTCGCCGCCTGTCACGCCTCCCTCGCCTCGACAGTCACCGATGCCGGCTGGCCACTGCTGACCTTCACCCTGTACGAGGGTCTGATCTGTGCTTTCCTGCGGCTGCGCAGCGGTGTTATCGCCGCTGCTCTCGCGCACGGAACCGCGATCTTCCTGCTGGCCGGCGCGCTGGCCTGAGCCGCCGGAGAGGGGTCCGCTCAGGTGATATTCGGCGATCAGATCACGGAGCCGAGTCGCGTAGCGTCGCGTCGCGCTTTCCGGTGGTGTCGGGATTAGCAGGTTTCCCGACAGGCAGCCGACACGCCCCGAACAGCCCGGAAAACCGGGCATTGGCGGATTAAACACCGCTCTGGACGGCCGATACGGGTCTGAATTGACGACAGGATTTCCCAACAGATAGAAGGGGGTCCGACTCTCCCGGGGAGCGCCGATGCGGATCGTCTACTCCCGCTCGTCCACCGCGACCCAGTCGCTGCTGCGGCAGCGGCACATCCTCGCCGAGGCCGGGCTCCTGGTCCGGACCGAAGGCGTCGCAGAGGGGTTCCACCCGGCCGATGAGGTGCTGCTGGAGGAAGTGAGGGCGGCCTTCCAGGACAACGGTGCCTCGATCGCGGCCCTTGCGCGTGCTCATGGGGTGAGTCGGGTTGCCATACGTACCGCAATCGCGGACCTCCTGCCCGACCAGCCAACCGGACGGACTCCGATCACCTGAGCGAACAGCCCCGCAGGAGACCACTTCCCTTCCGAACCAGGGATGCCACACCCGCTGCCTCATCTGACGGTCTCGACCTGAGGAAATCCATCAGCGAAGCGCACCCGAACGGAATGTCACGTTAAGAGCGCCCGGTAGTAGGCGTGCTGGGCATGCCCAGCACGCCCCCGGATACCGAGCAGGCACGAGCCCAGGTGATCATGGAGTTCTCTACGCTCAGTGATCACCGGAGGGCTCGTGCCTGTCCTGCCATCATGCCTGCTCGGACCCCTGTGGGACCAGTTCGTGGCTCTGCTTCCCGAACACGTCGACGCGCACCCGCTTGGCTGCCACAACCCGCGCATCCCGGACCGGACCGTCTTCGAGCACGTGATCGCTGCGCTGGTCCACGGCTCCGGCTACGAGCGCATCGCCACTCCGGGCTGCTCCGACCGTACGATCAGACGCCGCGTCAACTACTGGGCCCAGATTGGGATAGTTGAGAAGATCCACGCGCTCGCCCTACAGGCGTACGACCGTATGATCGGCCTGCAACTCGACGAACTCTCCGTGGATGGCTGCATCACCAAGGCACCTGGCGGCGGGGAGAGCGCCGGCCGCTCCCCGGTGGACCGAGGCAAACAGGGCCTGAAGCGTTCGGTGGCCACCGAAGCCACCGGCGTCCCGCTCGGCATCGTCTCGGCCGGGGCCAACCGGCACGATTCCCCGCTGCTCGTGCCCACCCTGAAGGTCACCAAGGAACAGGTCGGCGAGCTGCCCGACCGGGTCAACGTGAACCTGGACCGCGGCTACGACAGCGACAAGACCCGATCTGCGCTTGGTGAGTTGGGCTTCACTGGCGAGATCGCCCGCAAAGGCATCCCCGCCCCGATCCAGGCCGGCAAGAGGTGGGTGGTGGAGCGGAGCCACGCATGGATGAACGGCTTCGGCAAGTTGCGGCGCTGTACCGAGAAGCGCAGCCGCGTCGTGGACTTCTACCTCTATCTGTCCGCAGCGATCGTCACGCTGCGTATGCTCATCCGCCGCGCGACCCCGCGCTACCGCTGGGACGGCCGCCCCACCACCCGACGCCTCAAGTGATCCATTTGCCGGTCGGTCTTAGCCCCAGCCCTGCATCTGCTGGAGCAGGTCGGCGTCGCCCTCCATCCGCAGCGAGCCAGCCGGGATGCGCATGTACATGAGCAGGGCCATCTCGCTCGCCGTGCCGTAGATGGCGGCGGTGGGCTTGCTCTCGGCGGCCTCCGCCGCAGTGAGGCGGGTGAAGCGGGAACCGGTGGCGTCCACCGTCTGGCGCCAGGAGCCAGCCTCGGCTGCGTGGTAGTCCATGGTGGCGGGCTCGCCCGGCCACGGGACCGTGCCGGTGCAGACGGTGGCGAGGAACTCCTCGATGGCGTCGCCCGCCTCGGTCGTCGGCAGCTCCTGCGGGGTACCGGAGGCCAGCTGGGCGTCGTAGGTGTGGATCAGCGACTCCGGGACGCGGCGGCGGGCCACGGCGGCCACCGTGTGCGGCGAGGCCAGCGGCTCCCACCAGGCCCAGCAGCCCCGGTCCGGGCCGGCCTCGCGCAGAGCAGTAAGCAGCTGCTCCGTCGAGTCGGCCAGCCAGGTTATGAGGGCCTTGCGCTCCCTGGGCGCCGCCAGCCCGTCCTTGCTCGGCCGCTCGTCGCCCGGCGCGGTGTTCAGCACGATGTAGGCCCAGAAGCGGTCCCCCTCACTGAGGTGGTTCGCCAGGTCGTACAGCGTCCAGCCCGGGCAGGACGGGACGTCGGCGTCGAGGCTGGGGGCCGCGGCGACGGTGGCGCGGAACGCGGCGGACCGCTCGTCAATCATCCGCAGCAGGGTGGGGAAGTAGAGATGCTCAGGCACGCAGACCTTGTATCACCCGGACCGGGACTCTCGCACTCGATTAAGACCGCCCAGCACGCCTACTGCCGGGCGCTCTAAGCCGCGGGACCCTGCTCCGCTAACGGGACTTTTCGTTCGGATGCTCGTCATGCCCGGCATCGACCTGGGACGCATCGAGCGGCACTGGAGGGACATCCTGCGCATCATCGGTTCGATCCACACCGGCGCGGTCCGCGCCCACGACGTGATCCGGATGCTGTCGCGCGACGGCCGCCCCACCCCGCTGGGCGATGCGATCGCGCACTACGGCCGGATCGCCAAGACGCTGCACATCCTGCGGATGGCCGACGAACCCGGCTGTCGCCGCCGGATCAAGGCCCAGGCCGACCTGCAGGTCAGCGGAATGCTAGGAGGTCCGCGGGCGGTGGATGTGGTTTTGGCGCTTCGATCAGCGCGTGCCGGCGGCGTGCTCGTGGGCGGATGCGAGTCGGCGTGCGGCTTCGATCAGCTCGGTGCGGTCGGCGGTGGCGGCGAAGCCGAGGCGTAGATAGGCCGCCGGGAGCTCGGTGGCGAAGTAGCGGTTGCCGGCACTGACGGCGACGCCGTGCTGACGAGCCGTGTCGGCGATCACGGTGTCGTCCGTGCCGTACGGCAGGCGGACCCACAGGTGCAGTCCGCCCGTGGGGATGCGGGTGAGGGTCCAGTGGGGAAGTTCGTGCGTGACGGCGGCCGCCAGCGCTCCGCACCGCTCCCGCAGGGCTGCGGCCAGAGAACGGACATGCCGTTCCCACGTGGGAGAGCTAAGGAGTTCGAGCGCTGTTTCCTGGAGCGGGCGGGTGACGAAGAAGTCGTCGACCAGGCGGGTGGCGCGCAGGCGTTCCATCACCGGGCCTCGGGCCACCAGGGCGCCGATGCGCAGGCTCGGCGCCGCCGGTTTGGTGAGCGAGGTCAGGTAGACCACCGTGCCGTCGCGATCGTCGGCCAGCAGGGGCGGTGGCACCGGCGTGCCGTGGCCGAGGTGTCGCGCGAAGTCGTCCTCGATCACGAATGCGCCCGCCGCCCTGGCCGCATCGATGATCTGTCGGCGGCGTTGTGGCGCCAGCACGGTGCCGGTGGGGTTGTGATAGGCCGGCTGGCAGTACAGCAGGCGTGCGCGGGTCATGGCGAAGGCGTCGGCCAGGAGGTCGGGTTGCAGGCCGTCGGCATCCATCGGCACCGGTACCGGGCGCAGGCCGGCTGCCCTGGCGGCGGCTATCGCTCCCGGATAGGTGGGCGACTCCATCAGGACGGGGTCACCCGGCGCCGCGATGGCCCGGAACGCCATGGACAGGGCGCTCTGCCCGCCGGCCGTGACCAGGATGTCGTCCGCGCTCACGCCGCCGCCGGCCATGGTGGCGAACACGCTGCGCAGGGCCGCCAGGCCGCTGGCGGGGGCGCGGTCCCAGGCGTCGGGGCGGCGTGCGGCGCGGGCCAGCGCCGCGGTCAGGATCTGGGTGGGCTGGAGCGATCGATGCAGGTAGCCGCCGTCCAGCATGATCGTACCTGCGGGCGGCGCACCGACGGCGCCGGTGAGGATTCGGGTGTCCACGGTCCGGTCGGCGAGGGTGACGGTCTGCCAGGCGGTATCGGCCACTTTGGCGCGCCGCTGGGCGTGTGCTGCCACGTACGTGCCGCTGCCTGGACGGGTGACCACCAGGCCTTCGGCGGCGAGCGTGGCGATCGCCTGTGACACGGTGGCGGGGCCGACCTGGTAGCGCCGGATCAGCTCGCGGCTGCTGGGCAGACGCTCACCCGGTGACAGCCGGTCGATCATCGTGCGCATCCTGGTCGCCAACTCCGCAGAACTGCTACTGTCTGACATGAGAATTGATAATAGCGCTTCCACGATTTCCCCAGAATCGCTTCTGGACATCGCGGCCCTGCGCGCGGACACCCCCGGCGCCGGCGACGTCGTGCACTTCAACAACGCCGGTTGTGGTCTGCTGGCCGCGCCTGTACTGGCCGCGATGGTCGACCACCTGCAACTGGAGGCGAGCATCGGTGGCTACGAGGCCTCGGCCGCCCGCGCCGAGCAAGTCCGCGAGTTCTACGCCGAGACCGCCGCCCTGATCAACGGTGCTCCCGAGAACATCGCGTTCGCCGGTAGCGCCACCCACGCGTTCTCCACCGCCCTGTCGGCGATCCCGTTCGAGGCCGGTGATGTCATCCTCACGACCCGCAACGACTTCATCTCCAATCAGATCGCCTTCCTGTCGCTGAGCAAGAGGTTCGACGTGCGTTTGGTGCACGCTCCTGACGTGCCCGAGGGCGGGGTGGACGTGGCGGCGATGGCCGCCCTGATGCGCGAGCACCGGCCCCGGCTGGTGGCCGCCACCCACATCCCCACCAACTCCGGCCTGGTCCAGCCGGTCGCCGACATCGGCCGGCTCTGCCGCGAACTGGATCTGCTGTACCTGGTCGACGCCTGCCAGTCGGTCGGCCAGTACCCGATCGACGTCGCGGAGATCGGCTGCGACCTGCTCACCGCCACCTGCCGCAAGTTCCTGCGCGGCCCCCGCGGCTCTGGCTTCCTGTACGTGTCCGACCGCGTCCTGCGCGCTGGCTACGAACCGCTGTTCATCGACATGTACGGCGCGCGCTGGGTCGAGCCGGGCCGCTACCAGCCCGTCGAGACGGCGGCCAGATTCGAGGACTGGGAGTTCCCCTACGCCATCGTCCTCGGCTGCGCCGCCGCCGCACGCTACGCCCGCCAGGTCGGCATGGATGCCATCGCCCGCCGTACCCCCGCCCTGGCCGCCGGCCTACGCGACAGGCTCGCCGATCTGCCCGGAGTCCGCGTGCTCGACCACGGCCGGCAACTGGGCGCCCTGGTCACCTTCGCCATCGACGGCTGGCAGCCGGAGCCGTTCAAGGCCGCCATGGACGCACGCGGTATCAACTCGGCGCTCAGCTACCGCCACTTCGCGCAGTTCGACTTCGGCGACAAGGACATCGACTGGTGCCTGCGCCTGTCGCCGCACTACTACAACACCGAACAGGAAGTGGACCAGGTCGTCGCGGCGGTCGCCGACCTCAGCGTCGCAGGCGGCAGCCGTGACGACCGCTGAACCTCTCACCGAGCCGGGTGCTGCCTCCGTGCGGGAAGGACTGTGGCGCAACAGCGACTTCCTGAAGTTCTGGCTCGGTGAGACCCTGTCGCTGCTCGGCACCCAGGTCACCAACCTCGCGCTGCCGCTGACCGCGATCTATGCCTTCCATGCCACCGACGAGCAGGTCGGTCTTCTGCGGTTCCTGCAGCTCGCGCCCTACCTTGGGCTCGCTCTGCTGTTCGGGGTCTGGGTCGACCGGGTCAGGCGGCGGCCTGTCATGGTGTGGGCCAACCTCACCCGGATGGTCCTGCTCGCCCTGATCCCGGTCCTGTCCTGGCTGGACGTCCTCAGCATGGCACCGCTACTGGTCATCGCCTGCGTCATCGGCGTCGCGTCGGTGCTGTTCGACGTGAGCTGGATGTCCTTCGTGCCCACCGTCGTGAAGGACCCCAAGCACTACGTCGAGGCCGGTGCCAAGATGGGGATCAGCTCGTCGGCGGCTGACGTGGCCGGTCCCGGGCTCGCCGGTGCCCTGATCAGTGCGCTGACGGCGCCGGCGGCGTTGGTCGTCGACGCGTTCTCCTACCTGGTGTCACTGGCGTCCCTGCTGCTGATCCGCACGCACGAGCCATGCCCAGAACCACCTGCGGCGAAGAGACGCCTGCTGACCGAACTGCGCGAGGGTCTGCGCTGGGTCTTCGGCAATCCGATCCTGCGAGCGCTGGCCCTCGTCGGGTTCTGCTGCAACTTCTCCATGGTCACCGTCTGGACCATGTTCCTGCTGTACGGCACGCGTGATCTGCAGCTGGACTCCACGACCCTGGGCGGCATCTTCGCGACGGCCTCCGTGGGCGGCTTGATCGGCGCGGTGATCTCCCGGAAGATCATCGCGCGATTCCGGCTCGGGCTGGTCTATCTCGTGGCTCAGACGGCTCTCCTGCTGGGCCCGACACTGATCGTCCTGGCGGGCGGCCCGAGGCCGGTGATGGTGGGAATGTTCGTCCTGTCCTTCTTTGTCACCTACCTGGGCCTCGGCGTCGCCAATGTCATCATCGTCAGCCTGCGCCAGACCAGCACCCGGCAGGCGATGATGGGCCGCATGACCGCGGTCTTCCGCACCTTGCTGTTCGGTGGCGGCGCACTCGGCGGTCTGTCCGCCGGCCTCCTCACGGGTGCGGTCGGCGCCAAGGGTGCGCTCACCGCGGCGTCCGTCGGCTCGGCCGCCGTAGTGATCGGGCTCATCATCTCCCCGGTGAGCCGGCTCCGCACCCTGCCAGCGGCGCCGCCAGAACCCGCCGCTGCTGGAAACGGCTAAGCACGACCTGTCGTCGACGACAGGTCGTTGGTGGCGGCTTCAGGGCGGGGCGAGCTCCAGCCTAAATGCGGCCAACGCCGCGCTGATCACCGCGCAGCAGTCCATCGCCTTGGCCGGCGCCTGGGGCGGTGGGCTGGTCGCCCTGGTCGACGACATCCCCGCGCCGATCCTGGCCGACATCCTCGGCCTGCACATCAACACCGCCGTCCGGTGGGCCAACATCGCCAAGCGGGACTGGAGCGCCTACCTCGCCGCCCGAGCCGAGGACCTCCGGCAGGGGAATACTGCACCCCTCGAATAAGTGATCTCCCCCAGTAAACGACCAGGTGATGGGCATCGGCGGCCTGGTCGTGCCCGGTACCTTGCGTGACTCGCCGTTCATCCTGGACGCCATCTTCAACCTGGACGGCGGCCCGAAACCGGAGACGGTGATCACCGATACCGGCTCCTGCTCCGACATCGTGTTCGGCCTGTTCGCCATCTGCGGCTACCAGTTCTCGCCCCGCATCGCCGACCTGGCCGACACCCGGCTGTGGCGCACCAACACCCGCGCGGTCTACGGGCCGCTGGAACACATGTCCCGCCACACTGTCCGCCTGGACCGCATCCGCGCCCACTGGGCGGACATGGTGCGGGTGGCCGGGTTGCTCACCACCGGCAGCATGCGCGCCTACGACCTGATCCGGATGCTGTCGGCCAACGGCCGCACCACCGGCCTCGGGGAGGCGTTCGCCCACTAGGGGTGCCACCGGAATACGGCAGAAACGGGCCGCGGTCAGTCGAATCCGCAGGTCGGACGGTGAAGCCGAGGGCTGGGGGTTTCGGCTGCGGATGACCGTGCTCAGCCTGGGGTCGGATTGCGGTCGGCATGGCTACCGACGCGCCTACCTGCGGAGATGTCGTTCGGTTGACCGGACAGAGCCATGCTTCTGTCGATCATGGATCGGCGCGGTACGTTTCTGCCGTATTCCGGCCGCACCCCTGGTGCGCCAGCGGCCGGGGTCGAGGCGGTGAAGCTGTAGCGGCCGAGCAGGTTCAGGTTGCATCAAACCCCGGAGGTCTCGCCGCCGGTGCAATTTCTGGCCGACGGCGTCACATGTCCACGATCACCGTCGGTCGCGGCCGGGGCGGTTCTCCCCTCCTGTGCAGTGAGAGGGTGCACGAGCCGCTGGACCGGGACAGACGTGACGCGCTTGCCGGGGCACCGGTGATCAACGCGCCTTACCTGCATCACCTCCACGACGACATGGGCCCGGAGCATCCTCCGGGCCCATGTCGTGTGCAGGGGTTGTTTCCTTGAGCGGTGGTGAAGTCAGGGAGTTTCGTAGCCGACCCAGTTGATATGCCAGCCGTTCCGCTCGGCCTCGGCGAGCGACAGGGGCATGTCGTCGCGACATATGAGGTAAACGCTGAAGCTGGTGGCGGTGACGTTGTAGACGCCACTGATGCTGAGGTCGTGGTGCATGCCACCGTCACCTTCGAAGGAGATGAGGTAAATGGGGCTTCTGGTGAACCCGGCTGCGGAGGTGTCGACGTAGATGTCGAGGGAGTTCCATCCGGTGGGCCTCCAGCTGGAGCTGGGGGTGCTCCGTCCTGAGGCCATGCCGTTGACCTTGCCGGCGTACAGGGTGCCCGGGTCGTTGGAATCGCGGTTGCGCCAGACTCTCACCCCGCCCTGGGCGAAGGTGATGTCTCCCTCGCCGGGATTAAGCCCCTTCACATACGTGGCGGCGACGCCGTCGGCGTACAGGGTGCCCAGGTCGTTGGAGCCGATTGTGCGCCAGACTTTCACCCCGCCCTGGACGAAGGTGATGTCTCCCTCGCCGTCATTTAGCCCCTTCATGTACCTGGTGGCCACGCCGTCGGCGTACAGGGTGCCCGGGTCGCTGGAGCCGCCTGCGCCCCAGACTTTCACCCCGCCCTGGAGGAAGGTGATGACTCCCTCACCGCTATTGGGCCCCTCCACCCACTCGGTGAACACGCCGCGGGCCTCCAGGGTGCCCCGCTCGCTGGAGCCGCCTGCGCCCCAGACTTTCACCCCGCCCTGGAGGAAGGTGATGACTCCCTCGCCGCTATTGGGCCCCTCCACATACCCGGTGAGCACGCCGTCGAACACGGCCCTGCCGGCCGTCAACGGCCCCTTCACGCCGGAGCCGTCGGAGATCTCCGCCCCTGTGCCGGTGATGGTGAGGCCCCAGTCGGTCGCGGTCCCCTGGACCCGGGGTGTCTTGATCTCGGTGGTGGCGGTGAGGGTTTCGAGTTCGGGATTGCGCACTTGAACGGTCGTGGTGAGGAAGTGCCGCTGCCCAGTGGCGGGGTCGGTGGCGGTGAGGATGTAGGTGGTGGCCCGCTTCGGGGCGTTAGGCGGTGACCAGCTGCCCCCGGAGACGGGGACGGGCTGCGACGCGCCCGGGTAGGTGATCTCGTAGCGGAAGCCGGCGGACCCCTGCCAGCTCAGCGTGAGCTTTTCACCGGCGTCCACCATGGCCTTGTCCGGGCGGAAGTCGCGCGGCGCTGGGAGCTCCTTTGGCGTGGTCTTCACCAGCGCCACCGCCGCGAAGCTGTTCCGGTGCCCGGTCTTGGTTCTACCGGCCTTCTCGGTCACCTTCAGCACGGCCAGCCCGGCGGCGGCGACGGTGACGTCCTCCAGCCTCAGCACCATGTAGTCGCCGGGGGCGAAACGCGTTGTGCTGCTGGTGGCGGTGGCCTGGAAGGCGTTGGAGCCCTGCGGCTGGAAGTTCACCAACTGGGTGCCGTTGTACTCGCCCTTGTGCTTGATCTTGTTGAAGTTCGAGGTGAGGTCGCCGATGCCATTGCCGACGGGCACCTTCACCTCGATCGTGGACCAGTATGCCGCCTGCTGCCCGGTGTTGGTGATGACCAGGTACACCGTCCCCGTGGACGGTCGCCCGGCCGCTGACGCTTCCAGGGGCGCCGGGTCGGTGAGGACGGTGTAGGTCAGCATGGTCATGGTCACGACTCCTTTTCCTGGAGGACGGTGCGGGCCGACGGCCCGCCCGCGGCAGGAGGACCGGGCCGGGCAGGACAGGCGGCGACACGGGTGGCGCATCCGAAAACCCGCCTGTGACGCACCGCAGAAGATCACCTCTCGATCCAATCGCCCGGCGTTGGAGCGTGACAAGGCCACTCGAGGTGGCCATAACAGGGCGGTCCGGCAATATCATCAGCGTCTTGACACGCATGGGGACCATGCGTCACTGGCGTCCGTGAAGGCGCCCTCCTCCCGAACGTGTCCTCAGCCCCAAGGTGAGCCGATCTGCGCAGGTCAACGGGACTTCCGAGAGGATCATGTTTTCGGAAGCGGAGACGACCACGACTTCCGAGAACACGCACGGCTGAGAGGCGAAACTCAAGTCGACATCAAGACCGTCGGCAGCCTGTCGCTGCTGGTGTCGCTGCCCACCATGCTGGTGGCTTCGCCCGCTACAGCCGCGACGGCAGCTTCGCTGTGCTCGGCGCCAACCTCCGCTTCACCGCCATCATGGTCGCCGGCTCGATCGCCGGCGCTCTGCTGGGCGGCCTACTGCTCGGCGTGATTCCCGCCCTGGTCCTCATCCCCGGCCTGGCCCTCATTCTGCTGATCTCATCGGTGGTAGTCGCGCACACGTCGATCCCGGCCAAGGTGGCGGCGTCGACCGGTACGGCGCAGGTGAAGGCCGGCCGCAGCCGCTGATCAATGGTGGTGCCCACCGTCCCGGCCTCGTACCCGCCCCCCGCCGGGCAGGACCAAAGGCCCGGCGGGAAGCCGGGCCCGGTAGGCGGCGCGCAAAGGCCGGCTGCCCGCCGACAGCTCCCGGTCCAGGAAGCGCCGCAGCGGGGTGCACGGTGAGGCCAACCCATGCTTGAGGCTCACACATCGACGGTAGGCCGTGCCCAGCGACGTGCCGCACGCGAGGGGGCGGTCTTCGCCGCAGTGCGGCCATGGTCGCGGCCCCAGGATCTTCACCGCAGCAGCACCCGGCCGACACCAGGACCTCGCGCGGCCGGGCCCGCCCTGGCCTCGGCATGGCAGGGGGCCGCAGCACTGCGATCGTGCGGGCTTTGCCACGCCCGCTCCGGGGCTGGACCTGCAACGGAACCAGAACGCACGGTTAGCTCTGTTCATGCAGGTCAACGGGATGCCGAGAGGGCCGTTGGACTGATCGTCGAGGGTGAATGAGCTTTCGGACGCGGTATCGGACAGTGGCTCGGGAGATTGGTCATGTTCCGGAACCCGGCTCCGATCCGCAAGTTGCGGGACATTGATTTCGGACGGAGTTACGGACGCCTGCCGGGGCCGATCGGGGTTCCGGTAGTAATGGCGCGGGATCCAACGGATATGCCTTTCACCTGCGCTTATGCGGAGGTCTCAGGCTGACAGGCCAGGCCTGAGCCCTGTTGTCCATGCAGGCCAGAGGCATATCCGTTGGACTTCCGGCCGAAGCCACGGGGACCCCGACACACGCCCGCCGGAGGCGTCCTGATCGAAGCCGAACTCTGGCCTGTTCACGCTGCCCCGACCCCGTCACGACACAGACAAGCCGCTGCGTCCAGAAGCCGCTGCCGACGTCGGACCGGACGGCGGAGGCCCAGTGGCCTGCGACCACGTATCCAAGCGGCCCGAGACGGTCCGTGGTGCCCGTGGCCGCATCCGGCCACCCGCACGCTCTTGCCGGTAGTGGGGCACGGCCGGATACTCAAGGCCGCTGACGATCTTCACGGCGGATCCTCCTATGGAATGGGACGTGATCGCATGCCCGATGAAAGCACCAGCCAGGACCACGCCAGAGCCGAGGCCGACGCCCTCGCCGCTTGGCAGGCCATCCCGTACTCCGTCCCCCACGAGGAGGCGCAGCGGATCTCCCAGGAGTATCTGGACAAGGCCCGCAAGGAATTCGGGGAGCAGACCAGCCAGCTCCCCCAAGCCGACCAAGACAGGGCTCGCCAGATCGAGACACAGCTGAACGCCAACGGTATGCAGGTGTACGCCAACCCGAGATGGTGGGGCTTTGAGATCGTCCTCAACGCCGCAGCCGCCCAAGCCGCCGCCGAGATCTCGGAGCTGGTAGGGGAGATCGTGGCCAGGGCGATCCGTCCCAGGACGCTCGGCCGGTTGATCGAGCTCTCCTTCCAGATCCGTTCTCTTATCATCCAGATCGTCGGCAGGGACCACGGTTGTCGGCTGGTGTCGCCCTGGTTCGCCCCGGGGATGCTCCTCCCCATCTCTCTGGCCCCCAGGCAGGACACCTCGCTGTGGTGGACAGCCATGAACACCTCCCACAACTGGAGCGAGAACGAGAGATTCCCCGGCCACCTGTCCAGGTCCAATCCGGCGCTGGCGGAGTTCCGTGGCCGGCTGTACGCCGTGCACCGCGGTGACCGGGACGAATCGCTCTGGTGGACCGCCTACGACCCCGGCAGCAATGAGGGCTGGAGCGACAATATCGCCTTCCCCGCCCATCGCAGCGCCGACGGCCCTGCCCTGGCCGTTTACAACAACTTCCTGTACTGCGTGCACCGCGGCGGCGGCAACGACAGGCGCCTGTGGTGGACCCGCTTCGACGGCAACCGCTGGAGCCCCGACACCCGCATGAACGGCGCGTCCAGCCGAGGCCCGGCCCTGGCGACCTTCAACGGCATGCTGTACTGCGCTTACCGGGACGCCAACAGCGATCAGATGTGGTGGACCCGCTTCAACGGCACCAGCTGGAGCAACGACCAGCTGTTCGGCAGCCACTTCACGGCCTCCAACCCCGCTCTGGCCGTCTACGCCGGCGTGCTGTATTGCGTGTTCCGCGGCGGCGGCTCTGACCACTTCCTGTGGTGGACCAGTTTCGACGGCACGCGCTGGAGCACCGCTCGCCGGCTGCCCGCCCACCGGAGTGCGGAGGGCCCTGCCCTGGCCGTCTTCAACAACAGGCTGTACTGCGTGCACCGCGGCTCCGGCGACCAGAGCCTGTGGTGGACCAGCTTCAACTCAGCCGACTGGAGCCCCGACACCCGGCTGCCCGGCCACCTGAGCGCTCAAGGCCCCGCCATCGTCTCCTACCGCGAACCCTACGGCACCGAAGACCAGCTCTTCTGCGTCCACCGCGGTCACGGGTAGAAACCGCCACTGCCGCCCGCGAAAAGGCATGCTGCGCGTTCTTCGCCTTCCACGTCACCGGCGACGGCGAGCAGGTGATCTGGGAGTGCGCCGTCAGCGACAACGACGCCGCACGCGCCCTGCTGGAGGAGCACTACCTCCTGCCCGACACCGCAGACCGGGGTCCCCGTGGCTTCGGCCGGAAGTCCAACGGATATGCCTCTGGCCTGGATGGACAACAGGGCTCAGGTCTGGCCTGTCAGCCTGAGACCTCCGCATAAGCGCAGGTGGAAGGCATATCCGTTGGATCCCGCGCCATTACTACCGGTACCCCGATCAAGGCGGCCGGCATCCGGGAAGCGGAAACCCTCGCCCGGATCCTGGTCGCCGTCGTGCGGCGTGAGCAAGTCCCCGGCGGCGCGCACTTCGGACCCGGCGACGACATCCCTTACGACATCACCTCCGTTGCCGATCTCGACGGCGACATCTGGCTTCGCCGGCCGTCCGACCCCGCCAGCACCCAGCGTAATCACTGGATCATGCGTGACCACGACCCCGACGAGCACGAAGGCGCCGCCGCCGGTGTGTACCTCACCCCGCACCTGCTCACCGAGTACGGACCGGTCACCGCCATCCAGCCCAAAACCCGGTGATCGCGGCCGCCACGCCGCTGCCCGGTACCACCCTGGGCCAAGCCGCCGACGCCTTTCTCCGTCGTCGTGACCTGGACACCGACACCTTGCTCTCCTACGGCCATACGCTGGCCAGGTGCGGGCCGCACTCCGGCGGCCGTCGACTTGTGCCCGCTCACCGGACGCGCCCGCCTGTCCTATGAGCATGCTGAGTACCTGTTCAAGCAGGCCACCAAGAACATCGATCCAACCGGTGCCGGCTACACCCTCCACCAGCTGCGCCACTCCCGGCTGACCCACCTGGGCGAGGACGGCTGGTCATCCTCCATGCTCATGGCCCTGTCCGGCCACTGGAACCTACGCTCCCTCGGCATCTACGTCCGGCCCAGCACCGAAGCCGTCGCCGCCGCGCTCGCCGAACACGACCCAGGCCGCCGACGCCACTGACCGGCCACAACTCGCTGAGGAGAGCGCTCGATGCCCCGACCGACACCGCACAGGTCCGTCTGCTCCTGCTGCGCGGTGCACCGGACCCGTCGATGCCAGCCGCGACCGGGTCGGGGGCGGGCACGAGGTACTCAGCGACGGCACGGCGGCACCATGCGGTCACTTCGGAGGCGTCACCCGCAGGCCGGGATCGAGCGGCCCGCCGGACGACAGCGACGCGCCATGACGAAGGGCTCGCTGCTCAGTCGTACTCATCGTGACGCCTCGAAAGCGTGCAACAGGAAGGCCAGCACATCAGCGAGCAGGGCATGTTCCTGCTCGCGGGTCGAGCCGGCGCCGTGACCGCCGTGCTCCTCAACACGCAGCAGTACCGGCCGGCCGGAGGCGCTGGCCGCCTGCAGGCGGGCGGCCAGCTTCGCCGGCTGCCACGGCGGCACCCGCGCGTCGCGCCGTCCGGTGGTCAGCAGCACCGCCGGGTACGGCACGCTGTCCTCGACCCGCAGGTAGGCATCGGCGATCAGCAGACCGCGCAGGCCATCCTCAGTGGTGACGCTGCCGAACTCCGGCACGTTGATCGGCCCGTTCTCACTGAACTCGGTCCGTGTGGCGTTGACCGTCGGCACCTGCATCGCCATGGCAGCCCACAGCTCCGGCCGGCGCACCAGCGCGCCGCCAGTGGGGATGCCGCCGGCGCTGACGCCCTCGCCCGCCAGCCGTCCCTGCCGGGTGTAGCCCAGGGCGATGAGGTGCTCGGCGCAGTCGATGAAGTCCGTGATGGTGGCCTCCTTGCGCAGGCCACGCCCGGCCTCGTGCCACTCCCGGCCATAGGCGCCGCCACCGCGCAGGTGCGCCACGGCGTAGACGCCGCCGCGCTCGTACCAGGCGAGCATCTCGGGACGGAATTCAGGCAGCTCGGACATGCCATGGGAGCCATAGCCGGTGAGCAGGACCGGGTTGTCGCCGTCCAGCTCCAGGTCCTTGTGGTGGATGACGGTGAGCGGGATCCGTGTTCCGTCCCTCGCGGGCACATGCAGGGTGCGGGCGTGCACGTCGCCGAAGTCGACCGGTGAGCGGGGCGCCAGCCCGGTGTCCTCGAGGGTTTCGCCGTCGTAGCGGTAGAGCCGCGGCGCGTCTGTCCAACCGGCCGTCAGCAGCAGGGCCTCGGGCCGTTCCGGGTGGGTGGTCAACTCCCAGATGGCGCCCTCTACCGGCAGCGGGAGGTCGGCGGGCTCGCCGCCGGGCAGGGGCGCATGCCGTACCCGATGGACGCCACCGTCGAGATCGCGCACCAGCAGCCGGTCGCCGACGACCCGCACCGCCTCCACCACGCGCTCACCCGCGGGCACGACCACCCGCGCTCGAGACAGATCCGGTACGGCGAACGGAACGGCCAGCACGTGGGAGCGGGGCGCGTCCCGATGGGAGACCAGATAGAGGGTGTCGTGGCTGGTGGCGAAGGCGGTCACACCGTCTGCCGCGCCCGCTACCTTCCGCCACGGGCAGGTGGCCGGATCGGCGAGCGCGGCTCGTGGCGCCACGTACAGCGAGCAATCGCTCAACTGCTCGCTGGTCCAGGGGCCGAGCGCGCCGTGGGAGACGATCGCCAGCATCCACTCACCGCGCGGCGGCACCACAAGGAAGGGCCGATCCTGCGGGGTCAGCTCGACGTGGGGGTTGAGCCCGCGCGCCAGCACCACCTCATCCCGCGCCGGGTCGGTGCCCAGCCGGTGCAGGAAGGAACGGCTGTCCAGGCGGCGCTCCTCCGGCGGAGCGCCCGCCGGAGGAGCCACGAAGCGGTGGAAGACGAACGACCGGCCGTCCTCCAGCCAGCTCAGGAAGGCAAAGCGCGTCGTGGGCGGGATCGTCTCCAGGATGGCACTGGAGCCGACGTCAATGACCTGGATCGTGCTCTCCTCCGACCCGGACGGGAAGACGGCGCAGGCGATGTGGCGGCCGTCGGGGGAGGGCACGTACCAGGCGATGGCGTGGTGCGCCTCGCCGGGCACGGTGTCCGGGTCGAACAGGACCCTGCTCGCTCCCTCGGGCTCACGCACCATCAGCACGAGTACGCTGGCGCCCGGTTCGCGCGCCAGGTAGAAGATCCTGTCGCCCGCCAGCGTGAAGTCCGAGTACTGCGGGAGCGCGCCGCCCAGCTCGCGGATCCGGGTCAGCAGCTCCTCCCGGCGGGGCAGGGTGTCCAGCTGCTCGCGGGCATGGCTGGCCTGGCCGTCGAGCCAGCGGTGGAACTCCTCGCCGTCCGCCTCCATCCACCGGTAGGCATCGTCGAGCGTGATGCCGTGGTGAACGTCGCGCACCACGTCCACTCGGGCGATCGGGGGGCCGCTGATGTCGCTCATCCGCATGATCATAGGCGACGCTCGCGAAGCCGGGTGAGCTGGTGAGGGTGACCGAGATCGCCGCCGTGCCGTCGCGCTCGGCTATGCGAGTCGATGACGCGGCAGCGGGTCATGCAGCTGGCCAAATCCGACCCGGCCTGGCCTGTGCCGCAGGTCGAGTGGCAGCAGGTGGGCCGTTACTGGCTGATCCCCTGGGACGACTGCCTGAAGAGCTATTTCACGGCGCGCGATTGCCCTGCTACCTGGGTCAACTCCGCTCGGGTGTATTTGGTGACAGCTTCCTTAACGACAGGCCGCAACACACCCTCTCCTACCCGCGACTCCTTCACCTGGATGATCGAGGGCAGCATCCTCCGGATCTGGCGATTCGTACCGCACATGAAGTCCCTGCGCTAACCGCACTGCCCCAAGCCGCCCCGGGCCCCAGATCAAGCCTCGGCCTCGAAGCCACCACCGCCAGCGCCAACTCCGGCCTCCTCGCCTTCACCGTTAGAGCAAGACGAACGACGAGGACGATAGACCTTCAGAATCCCTGAAATCTCATCAACTCTCGAAGAAGCCGGAGCGCCAGCTGATAAGCCCAGGTCCTGGGGCTGTGCAGGCCACAACGAGCCCAACGAACTCAAGGGTTATTTCTTGGTCCTGCCGCGCCGCCTCGGCCGGCCCCCGTACCATCGCCCGCTCCTCGGACCGCAGCGTGCGCCGGAGCGGCAGCGCGATCTGTTCGCCCATCACCTCGGTCAGCCGATCGCCCCTGGCCGCCATCCGCCACCCCGCCGACGGCCTGGAGCACCGTCGCCGGGGCCTCCAGCCAAGAGGGAGCGCCAGTTCGCCGACGCCTATCGAAACACCTGGAAACGTGTTCAATGCAACGTGCCTCATGTGCCAGAAAAGATCATCTCGTCCTGACCTGCGAGAAGAGGCTAGCAACCCAAGACAAGAGCGACTTCCCGTGCGGCGCCCAGGGCGGCCTGCCAGGACTCGGCGCCGCTTTTCGGCGTGCGGCTTCTCACGATCCTGCGCTGAGCTCGGCCACCCCTTGACGGAACTGTGCGACTACTGCCGCTTGGGGGTAGGTGTGTTCCAGCATGGCGGCCAAGCTGGTGCCGCGGGTCACGATCGCTGCGGCGTGACGTGGAGTGGAGAACGTGGCTAAGGGCTCCTAACAAAAGTGGTGGACTTGACCTGGTCAGCGGTCAGTGTCGCGCATGAGGCCGCTTGGTAGCGGGAGGCGGTCAGCTGCGCAATCGCACGCGATAAACCCGGTGACGTCGACGATCATCCCCGGGATACTGGTCGCCCATGGATGAGGTCAAAATGGTCGTCGCCCATTCCGAGCGCGCGACCCTGCGCGTCGGCGACGTGTTCCTGAAGGTGGACGCCGATCAGGCGCGCATCGACGTCGAGGTCGAGGCGATGGCCCTGGCGCCGGTCCCGACCCCAAAGGTCCTGTGGCACAAGCCGCCAGTGTTCGCGATCGCCGCAGTCCCGGGGACGGCGCTCGGCCGCCTCGGCGAGCCGTCGACCGCGTCCCCGGCATCGTGGGCCGCGGCGGGCGCCGCCATCCGGAGGTTGCACGACGCGCCGTTGCCGCCCAGGCCCGGCCAGGCCGGCCGGGGCCTCGACGAGTTGGCGGCGGATCTCGATGGCGAGTGCGAGTGGCTCGTGACGAACGGCGTCCTGTCCGCCGACCTGGTCACCCGCAACCGCCAGGTCGCCGAGGCCGCGCTCCGGCCGTGGACACCGGTCTTCACGCACGGCGACCTGCAGATCGATCACGTGTTCGTCGACGGCGACGGGATCACGGGCATCATCGACTGGTCCGAGGCAGGCCAAGGTGATGCCCTGTACGACCTCGCCACCTTGACGCTCGGACACGAGGAGCACCTCGGCGACGTCGTCGCCGGCTACGGCACCGACGTCGACCTCGACGTGATCCGCGCGTGGTGGTCGTTGCGAAGCCTGCTGAATGTTCGCTGGCTGGTCGAGCATGGCTTCGACCCGTTCGCGCCGGGCTGTGAGGTCGACGTGCTGAGATCCCGGCTGTGAGGCTGCGCGGGCCCGACTGCTATGAAAAGTCCTACCGGAACGATCAGTGGATGACACGTCGCCAGCAGATGATGGCGGCGGCGAGGGTCATGAAGGCTTCGTGGATGTCGTCGCGAATCTCCCAGCGGATGCGCAGGCGGCGGAACCAATGCAACAGGGCGATCGTCTGCTCGATCACCCAGCGATGCCCACCCAGGCCGGAGCCGTGCGGCGTGCCACGGCGGGCGATGACCGGTTTGACCCCTGCGGCCCAGACCATCCGGCGGTACTTGTCATGGTCATAGCGCCGATCGGCGTACAACGCCTTCGGTCGCCGACGGGGCCGACCCCGCTGGCCACACCCCGGCCTGGTGCCAGTCCCGTAGCCTCCGCCAGCAGGTCATCCCCGAGCCGAAACCCAGCTCTTGCGGCAGGAACTCCCAGGCAATACCGGTGTAGAGCACGAACAAGATGCCCGACAGGACCTTCCGGTTGTCCAGGCGGTTGCGGCCCGGATGATCTGTACGGCGTGGCAAGACCGGCAACAACGGTTCGATCCGCACCCACACCTCATCCGGGATGATCCACGGCGGCTGCTCGCCCTTCCTCACACAGGTGATCAACCTGTAGATGATCACCGGTATTCCTAGATCATTTTGTTGGGACTTCTTAAGCGTGCGGGCATCAACTGAGCCTCCCCTCGTACCGTGGAGATCTGACCTAAGGGGGAGGTCGGGGTATGGGAGAGACCAGACGGAGTTTCGATCCGGAGTTTCGGGCGGGTGCGGTGCGCATCGTGCGGGAGGCGCGTGCTCGGGCGCTTTTTCAGTCGCGGCCCACTACTGCCACCCATCGGGTGACGGCTGGCCGCGAGGAGTCCGCCTCCCAGGTGAGGGTAGGCAACCATGGCCTCCCAGGTGGCGGGTTGAAGCGCTGAGCAGCGTCAGATCGAGGAGGGATGAGCACAAAAGGTAAGCGTCTGTGCACAAGGTGGCGTTACAGCCGCCTGCGGCCGTTTCTCTGCGCGCGATCACCCGGCGGGGCGAGCATGGGCGGCATGAACGCAGACCTGCCCGAGGAGCCGCCGGCCGATGAGCGCGGGCATGGCTCCACGACCGCATCTTGGCCGCTCTCGCCCCGCGCCTGGAGGAGCTACGCCTGAAGGCTGCCGAGGAGAGCGAGCCGGAGTGGTAGCCGTACAGCACCAAGACGCTCCTGCCCTTCGCGCTGGAGGAAACAGGGGGCGCAGCCAGCGGGCCAAGTCCGTCAGTGAACTTCCTGCGCCGCTATCTCACGCCAGGAGTCAGCCTTCCTTTTATGCAGGTTCGCCTGCCAGAGAGAGGCGGGCCCGACGCACAGGGCGGCGAATCCTGTGAAGAAGCTGATGGCGAACCATGGGTCGACCGGGGCATCCTCTTCCACCGTCTGACCGGCCTGGCCGAAGAAATAAAAGGCCGCGACGGAGAAGACGATCACAAGGATCAGACCCGCGATCAGGAAGATGCTCGCCCGCCGCGCCTCACGTCTGGCGCGTGCCTCCGGCGGCAGGTCGGCGATGCCGGTACGGCGTTCCCGCTCGGCCCCGATGATCGCCTTCGCTTCCACGTTGGTGAGCCCTAGCTTGTTCAGTAAGCGCCGCTGCGGGATGAGCAAGAGTAACCCGATGCCCACGCCGATGCCCACGCCCAGCCCAGAGGGGAACGGCACATCGAAGAGCACCATGAGGACGAACCCTGCGATGATCACGGCGATTGTGACCAGCAGTGACACCTTCAGGCGGCGGTGAGAACGGATCAGACGTTCGAGCTCATCCGGGCTGAGATTGCGCATTCGGTGCTGCCTTTCGCTCGTCCGATTCTCCGCCGAGCTTGAAACATGGCGGCGTCGAGCGCAACCGATTCGTTGACTCCTTTCCGGCATGTCCGTAAACCGGTTATATAGCTAGAGGGTATCTGAAAAGCATCAGATTGATGCTCGGGTGAGGCGGTGAAGCAGGGGTGAGGCCATCGCCAGATAGATGGTGTTCTCGGAGGTGGCGGGCAGGTATTCGTAGTCCTTATTCGTTTGAGCTTGGTGGCGACGACTCCGGCGAGTTCGTCGATGTCGCGAGGCGCGAGGTTGGCCGAAGCGCGCTTGAGCGCCGACCACACGCCCTCGGCCGGGTTCAGCTCCGGCGCATAAGCGGGCAGGTGAAAAGACCGTCAGCCACGGGCGGGCATCGATCAACGAGCGCATCGCGGCAGACAAGTGGCGGCGGTCGTTGTCCCACACCAGCACGATCGCCCCGCCGAGCCGGGCGTGCGCGGCATTCAGCACAGCTGCGAACCGCCGGGGATCAAAGCCCTTGACCTCCCCGGGCTTGCCCCGCCGCAGGAGCATCCGGTACATCAGCCGGGTGTGCTGCCCGGGCTTGGCGCACACCAGCCCAGCCAGTGCCACCCGGCCGTAGTCCTTGCCGGCCACGCGCATCACCGGGGTCTTGCGGCGCAACCTGCCACTCATCCTGGACGAGGAACAGGTGAAGCTTGTCAGGCCTCCACACGCCTGTGGATCTTCGACAAGCTCGCTGACATCGAGGCCAAGCGATCTACAAGCGAGGCCAAGCGACCTACAGGTGCGACCGGTCACGATCGGCGACTGCCAGTTCCCAAGCCGCGCCCGGGAGGGCACGGCCATAGTCATGGAGTCACTCCTTTGCACTGGTTATTCAGTCGAGCCTCCTCTCGGCGGATCGCGGCACGATGGTCAGGGATATCGCTGATCACTGCGGTGGCCGGCTCTCTCGTCCTGCCCACATCCGCGATCGCCGCATCCGCCCCCGAACCGCCTCCGAACAACGAGGTGGCATCCGCGGCGGGCGAGGTCAAGCTCATCGATCTCGGCTCCCTCAACGGCCGCGATGACGGGGTCTACAGCAGCCTCGGTTATAAAGTCAATGCCCGGGGCATCAACAACATGAGCCAGGTCGTCGGGACAGCCACTGTCTCTCACTTGAACGACCACCAGAGAGCCGTTCTGTTCTCCGGCGGATCCGTCAGGCAGCTGCACGACAGCCTCGAGGGCCTCGGCGACGGCGGGATCGTCAACAGCCATGCCTGGGGCATCAACGACGACGGCACTGTGGTCGGCACATTTTCGGACATGGGCCCGGATGACGAGAAGACCTTCGTCCTCAAAGATGGCAAGGCGACTCTCATAGAGCAGCGCTTCGGAAGGGTCATCAACAACAAAGGGCAGATCGGGGGCGGCGGCTGGGTACGCGATCCGGACGGGTCCGTACTGCAGCTCCGTGCGTTCAAGGACCAGAACATGGGGGTCTCGGCGCTGAACAACTCAGGTTCGGTGGCCGGTAACGCCGACATGGACCCCGACCGGTCCGTCTTTGAGATACGCGCGTTCCGCACCAAGCCCGGACAGCCCCTCGACCTGGCCAAGGACATTCTGCAGTACGCCGGCGAGACCAAGGCCGCTGACATCAACGACAAGGGGCAGGTCGCCGGCCACGGGAAGAATATGAACGGCGGTATCGTCCCTATCATCTGGAACGCGAGCGGTGTGGCCGTAGAGCAGGACACCCCCCTCGGCGGCGAAGCGTACGCGATCAACAATGCGGGCATCGCCGTGGGATTGATGAGGACCTCCTCCGGGCCGACGAGAGCCGCCATGTACGCAGGCGGTGCCGGAATCGACCTGAACACCCTGGTGCCGGCGGGCACGAACCTGCGCTTGACAAGGGCCCTCGGCATCAACGACCTCGGTCAGATCACCGGTGTCGCAACGAACACGACCACAGGCGTGGGGCATGCCTTCCTGCTCGACCTGGGACTCGCCAAGCCCGTCATCAATTCGGTCACCCTCGAGACCAAGAGATACCCGTCCGAGGAGTGGGGTGAGGCCGGGGCCGTGACCGACGGCGACCCGGCGCGCATCACGGTTTCGGTGACCAATCCGGGCTCCATGCCCGTTTCCGCGCAGATCAGGCTGTACCAGGCGCCGAATCCGGGCGAGGCCGTGGACTACACGCCGTTGCCCAAGGTGGAACCGATCGAGGTTGAGCTCGAACCGAACCAGACCGTCAACGTGCGGGCGAATTGGGACACCGCTGGGGTCGCCTGGGAGAGGGGCGAGGCGAACCTGGTCCGGTATGTGAAGGCGCGGCTCTACATGGGCGGTGTCAGGCAGGGGTTCGCCGAGTCGGCGAAAATCACTACCAGGCCGAAGCCCGTGGTTCTGGTGCACGGCTGGAAGTCCAACGCAGAGATCGCATGGGGGTACGCTCATGCGATCCTGGACGGCCTGCATCCCTATATCGGGTCATTCGCCGTCGGTAACGGCGAGTTCGGCCCCGATGGTGGCACCCTTGACACCGGTGACCTGTCGGACTCGTCGAAGCAGACCAATACGCTTGCCGAGAACGCCAAGGAGCTGGCGAAGTACCTGGAGAACGTGCGCACGCGGACGGGCGCGTCGCACGTCGATGTCATCGCCCACTCGATGGGCGGTCTGATCACGCGGCAGTACATCCAGACCGAGATGCCGAGCTCGCCGGATCACAAGCCGGTGGTGAATCGGATGCTGCAGATGGGCACCCCGAACCGGGGGACTCCCTGTGCGGACATGGTCGTGCTGAACGCCACCCTGACTGATGGTTCCGTTCCGTTCTCCCCGGCCACGGAGCAGAACACCACCCGGTTCGTACGCGGCGTGTTCAACCAGCAGTACACGAACCTCAAGGGCGTGACACCCTCCAACCTGGCGGGTGTGGGCAGGCCCCTGCCCTGCGTCGCTCCCCCCGAGCACACGGAGTTCTACGACAGTGACCTGATCGTTCCGTTGTGGAGTGCGCGGTTCTACCCCGACGTCCCCAGGACCGGAACCGTGCACATGTCGATGACCGACTCGGCGTGGGATTTCGAGACCTACGTCAAACCGCGGCTGGCGTCGGTGCCGGGCAAGGACGGTGACCCGGATCTGCCCAGGTTGACCAAGGGGGTCACCGGCGACTCGGCCATGGCCGCCGCGCCGGCCGCCATGGCCACGGATGATGGCGGTACGGACGCGGGTTCCGTGTTCGCTGCGTCGTCGACTGCGGTGGAGGCGGGGAAGACGGTGAGTGTGCCGTTGGACGTCCCGCAGGGTTCGGCGTTCGGTGTGACGGGGGCGTTGCCGTCGACCGTCGGGTTGGTGTTGCGTAATCCGTCCGGGGAGCCGGCCGCGCAGTACGCGGCGGGCAGTGATGAGGCCAAGCAGCCGGTCCAGGGGTTGAGCGTCGCCAAACCGCGGGCGGGTGCGTGGAAGCTGGAGATCACGAACTCGGCCACTGAGCCGGTCACGGCCAATCTGGGTGCCTGGGTCGCCGGTAACCCGGTGAAGGTGGCGGCCACGGTGGAGCAGCCGTCGGAGGATGGCCGGGTCAAGGTGACAGGCACCGTCACCGATGCCGGTAAGCCGGTTACCGCGGTGCCGGTGCAGGCGATCGTGATCGGCGAGGACGGCGCGCGTGTTGAGCTGTCGTTGAAGGATGACGGCAACAGCGGTGACGGCGGCGCCGGTGACGGCGTGTACGGTGCCACTTCTGAGTCGTTGGCCGACGGTGTGTATTCGGTCACGGTGAAGGCCGACACCGCCAAGGGCCTGCGGGCCGCACTTGATGTGGTCGAGGTGAAGAAGCCCGATCTGCGGGAGTTCGAGCTGACGTTGTCGGCGCAGCCCGGTGGTTCGGTGGCGGTGTCGCCGGCGCAGGACACCTACCGTGCCGGCACCAAGGTGACGGTGACCGCGACCCCTGAGGCCGGGCGGATCCCGATCGGGTGGACCGTGGACGGTGAGGAGCGGGGCGCGGGTGCGCTGAGGCTGACCATGAACGGCCCGCACACGGTGGTGGCGCGGTTCGGCACCTACACGGTGACCGAGCTGGGTGCGGCGTCGCCTGGTCGAAGTGCGGCGGAGACGAGGGCCGTCGCGCTCAACGACCGCGGTCAGGTCGCCGCCACGGTGGACCAGAACCATACCCATAGGACGAGCGCTGTGCGCTGGCAGGCCGGTGAGTTCACCAATCTGGGTGACCTGCCGTGCACCGACGACCCCCGCAGCACCAACAGGTGCATGGCGGTCGCCACGGGGATCAACGAGGCCGGGGACGTCTCCGGCTGGGCTACGTCGGGAGAGGGTGGGACCAACCGCGCTGTCGTCTACCGCAAGGACGGTTCGGTCAGGAGTCTGCAGCCGGAATCGGGCGGATTGGCCCTGGGCCTGAACGACAACGGCCAGGTGTTCGGCATGGCGGGCGGTGACCATGTGATCTGGGATCAGGGGGGCGCGGTCCAGCTGCCCGCCAACCCGGTGTTCGACACGAAGTACACCTATGTCTCCGGGTATGCCTCCGCTTTCTCATCCCGGATCAACGCCCGGGGCACGGTGGCTGGTAACTATGTGATGGGAAGAGACCCGATCTACGGTAAGCCCGTCAACTGGGGGCCCGCGCTCTACCGGGACGGGGTGACCACGCCGCTTGCGGTGCCAGGTTGCCCGTACAAGGACAATGAGTACGGCGACGCCTATGACGTCAACACCGCCGAGGTGGTGGCGGGTAGCGTGGATTGCGGCCCCAACAATCCCACGCGCGCCGTTCTGTGGAAGGACGGTCAGCCGACCGAACTCGGTGAAGGCGAGGCGACCGCCCTCAACGACCACGGGCTGGTGGTCGGCCGCGCGCTCGACCAGGACGCCTCCACCCCGGTCAAGACGATCTGGGAGCCGGTGATATGGCTGGAGGGCGAGAAGTACGCGCTGGCAGATCTGCTGCCCCGGCCGCTGTGCCCGCGGGAGCAGGAGAACACAACCGGGCCGTGCATGGGCCTTGATCGCCTGTATGACGTCAACTCCTCCGGCCAGATCGTGGCGCAGGGCTTCATCCGCGACCGTTCGACCACGGATCCGACCGGCTTCTCCACCCATGCGCGGTCGTTCCTGCTGACCCCGACCACCGCCCGGGCGGATCTGGAGGTCAAACAGACGGTGTCGGCGACCGAGCCGGGGCCGGGCTCGACGGTGACCTGGACTACCACGGTGACCAACAAGGGTGACGACACCGCGACCGACGTGCGGTTGGACATACTGATCCCGCAGGCCGTCACCGGCGCGACGTGTGACACCTGGCGGGGCATCTGCACCGCGATCAAGGGCGGGTTCCGTAACACGGCCAAGGTGCTGGAGCCGGGCCGGAGCGCCACCGTCGAGGTGAGCGCGACCGTCCCGGACAACGCAGCCAACGGCACCGAGCTCAAGGCGGGGACCGGCGGCTACAGCCTGGCGGTGACCGACCCCAAGCCGGCCGACAACACCGCTTCGACCACCGCGACGGTGCGTCCGCTGCTGATCCCGTCCGGGATCAACTGGACCGATCCGGTGGAGGTCGGCCAGGTCAGCTACCCGAGTTCGGTGACGTTGACCAACCGGCTGAATGATCCGATCCCGTTGAAGGTGATCGCGGTCAGCGGGCCGTTCACCCAGAGCAACGCCTGCCCGGTGGAGCTGGCGGTCGGCAAGGCGTGCACGGTGGAGGTGAAGTTCGCCCCCACCGCGGAAGGCCCGGCCACCGGTGCGCTGACCTTCACCACCGCCGACGGCGCCGCACCGGCCTACACCGTGCCGCTGACCGGCAAGGGCATCAAGGCCGGTGACATCCCGGCGGTGCAGGCCCCGGCCGCGCCGTTGCGGGGCCAGGTGGGCAAGCCGTTCACCCTGCGGGTGGACTTCACCGACACCGAAGCCGGCGACACCCACACCGCCAAGGTCGCCTGGGGAGACGGACCGCCGGTGGACGCCGTGGTGACCCCGCGGCCCGGGGGCGGCACCGTCACCCTCACCCGCACCTTCACCGCCCCGAAGAGCGGCACCGCCATGGTGATGGTCTACGACAGCAGCAACAACCTCGGGGATGCGGGCGTGCCGTACGTGATCAGCGAGGCGGCGCCCAACACCGCGCCGGTGGTCACCGCCGGAGCCGACGTCGAGCTGACCGCGGGCGAAGTTCTGCAGCGCACCGTGACCTTCGCCGACCCGGACTCCACCTCCTGGACGGCCACGGTGGACTACGGCGACGGGTCCGGCCCCCAGCCGGTCACCCCCAACGCCGCCAAGCAGATCACGCTGGAGCACCAGTGGGCCACCCCGGGCACCTACCCGGTCACCGTCAAGGTGAAGGACGACGGCGACCTGGAGACCACGGCCACCTTCATCGCCACGGTCGTGGCCGCCGAGACCCCGAACCAGGCCCCGACGGTCAGGGTGAGCCCGGCGTTCGACACCGTGGAGGCGGGAGCCGTCTGGGTCGCGCCGGCCTCCTTCACCGATTCTGATTCCACCTCCTGGACCTACATGGTCGACTACGGGGCCGGGGCCGGGCCGCAGCCGCTGTCCAAGGTCGCCGGGCAGTTGAAGCTCGAGCACGTCTATGCCTCGGCCGGTGACTACACGGTCGTGCTGACCGTCACCGACGACAAGGGCGCCTCAGGCAGCGCCCAGGTGACCGTGCACGTCACCAACGCCGCACCCGAGGTGGCCCTGACGGCGCCGGCGGTGGCCAAGCAGCCGGCGAAGGTGGCGAAGGTGGGCGAGGCGGTGTCGCTCAGCGCCTCGTTCACCGACTCCGGTAAGGCCGACACGCACACCGCCACCTGGAGCATCGGCGGCGAGCCGGTGCCCGCAGCGGTCGCCGGACACGGCGGCAAGGGCACCGTGAGCGGGTCGCATGTGTTCACCAAGGCCGGGCTGTACCCGATCTCGGTGACGGTCACCGACAACCACAGCGGCGCCACCAAGGCCGACACCGCCGACGGCAAGCAGGCCTACGTGGTGGTCTACGACCCGGCCGGCTCGCTGGTCGGCGCCGGGCAGACGGTCTCACCCGCCGGAGTGTGCAAGCTGGACGCCGCCTGCGCCAAGGAGGGCGAGGCGAACCTCAACGTCACCGCCCACTACCGCGACAAGGACACCACCCCCACCGGTGAGCTGCACTACAACGCCCCCGGGTTCGACCTGCGCGACGACTCCTCCACGGTGCTCGCCGTGGCCGGCGGCACCGCGATCCTGCGCGGAGAAGGAAAGGTCAACAAGACCGTCGACGTCACCTACGAGATCACCACTATCGACTCCGGCAAACCGGCCGACAACACCGACCAGCTGGTGGTCAGGGTCTGGAAGAAGAACGGAGAGCTCATCTACGACAACAGCGGCAAGCCCGCACCGGTGAGTGGCGTCATCCGCGTCAGCGGCTGAGCCTGACAGTTCCGCGGGCCTCAGAGACCCCACCTGAGGTCCGCGGACATCCGGATCAAACCCCACCCGCCCACAAACCCCTAAATAAACCCCGAAAGGTACGCAGATCCCGTCCATCCAGTGCGCGGGCAGGATCTTTCGTCGGCGTGCTACATCATCGAACCGATAAAGAGATCAATAATGAGGTCAGGAGTCTCGGCTGGAGTATCAAGGCACGTGGGGAAAGACCTCACAACTTGCCGACCTTGCCCGGTCCCGCCACCACATGAGCCCGTTCTGGCCTGCCAGTCGTGTCAGCGTCTCAAGGTGCCGGGAGGCGGCGGCGTTGTCGCCCAGCGCGGAGGCGAGCAGGGCCAGGTACCAGTCGACGGGCCCCATGCAGACCACCGCCGAAACCACTGAGATCCGCCCGGAATACGGCAGCAGCGCCGAGTAGGTCACCTGGCAGGCCGGCAGGTCCCCGATGGCGGCCTGGGCCGCGCCCTGCAGGCAGGTCATGGAGAGCCACGACCAGTCCGGCGGCGGTGCCGGCCAGCCGTTCGCGGCCAAGGCGCGGGCCTCCCGCACGCGGCCCTGCGCGCACAGCTGCAGCACCCGAGCATCGTGATCCGCACTGGGATGAACGCCGGTGATCGCGTCGATCAGCGGCCCTGCCTCCGCGATGGTGCCCTGGTTGTAGCGCAATATGAGACGCCCGATCGCCACCACTCCGCCCGCATACCAGTAGCCGATCCGGGTGGCCTGGCGTTCGGCCTCCCCGTACAGGTTTTCGGCGTCGTCGAACCGCCCGCTCAGGACGAGCCTGGTGATCCGCCATATGGTGTGCTGAAAGCGCGGCCATGGCAATGACAGCCGCTCCAGCATGACGTCGCAGCGGGCGGCGGCCGCGTCCGCGGCGGCCAGGTCGAACAGCTCCAACCGGTGGTGGGCGAACATCATCTGGGCGAGCAGTTCGAATCCCGGCATTCGTGTGCGCAGTGCGAGCTCGTGCAATTCCTCGGTGAGCTCCAGCAGCTCGGGGATGTGCAGCGGCTGAGGCAGCGACAGGTGCCGGGCGTTGAGCATCCGCATCAGCAGATACGGGTCGCCCAGCCGGCGAGCCATCGCGACAGCCTCGGCGGAAAAGGCGTGACCGCGGGGGTCATCAGTCCCGTGCAGCTCCTGTGCCAGTCCCCCCAGCAGCAGGGCTCGCTCGTGGCTGTCAGCCTCGGGCAGCGCTCGCAGCGCGGCCTCGAACCGATCCACCAGCCACAACTCCGCCGCCCCGTACAAATCACGCAGTGTCCAGATCGCCGGGGCATCCAGTGCGGTGAGGGCGCGGGCGGTCAGCTCCGAGTTCCCCCCGACTCGGTCGGCGGCACGTACGGCCTTCGCACGGGCCTGTCGCGCGCCGATCACGTCCCCGGCCTCCAGCAGCGCACGGACCTGCCGCAGCAGCAGCTCCACGTGCTCTACCGGGTCACCCGCGCAGGCGCCGTGCGCGACGACCGCCCGGCCCCACCAGACAGCCGCCTCCTCGTAGGCCAGGCGCAGGCTCGCCTGTTCGGCGGCGGCGATCGCCCAGCGCGTGGCATCGGCGTACGCGGCCGGGCCGGCCTCCACCGCGTGGTGAGCGATGACCGTGACGTCCACGCCTGGCCGGAAGGACAGGGCGGTCATGACCGCCTGGTGGATGACCGCCTTGCGCAGCGGCGGGATCTCGCGGACAAGGGTCTCCCTGACCAGGTCGTGGGCGAACGCCATGGAAACCTCACCGGGAACGATCAACCCGGCCCGGGCTGTCCGGTCCAGCGTGTCGTAGACTTCCACCCATCCGATCTCGGATGTCTCGCACACCTCGGCGACCACGGCCGGGTCGAAGTCCCGACCGATCAGTGCGGCGACACCCAGAACCTCACCGGCCTGCGCGCCCAGTCTGCCCAGCCACCAGCGGATCAGGTCGGCCACCGCCTCGGGAACCGCCTCCAGATCTCGCCCCTGGGCCAGCAGCCGAGCGCTTTCCCGCACGAAGAAGGGGTTGCCGCCGGTCCGCTCGGACAGGCGCTCGGCGGAGGACTCGTCCATCTCGGCGCCCATGGCCGAGGCGATCGCCCGCACCTCCTCCACCTCCAGGCCGGTCAGCCGGATGCGAAGCAGGTCGTACCGGGCGAGCTCACCCAGCAGACCGTCCAGTGAGAGATGGAACGAGCCACGGGGAAGTGCTGTGCCATGAATCGCCGTCTCGCGGAAAGCCGTCTCGCGGAAAGCGGCGACCAGCGTCAGCGGGACGTTCGCCGCCTCGCCGCCCGCCAGCATGGCGACATCTCTGAGCAGTGCGAGTGAGGCCGGGTCGGCCCAGTGCAGGTCGTCAAGGATGATCACCAATGGCTGGGTCTGCGCGGTCACGGTGAGCCAGCGAGCGATGACCTGGTTGCGGTGGAGCAGTGCCGCCGCGGTGGAGCCGCTGGGCATCTCCTCATCGAGGAACCCGGCCAGCGCCTGGCGGTCCGGCGGCGGCCAGATCTCATCCAACGTGCGCAGCACCTGAAGCCACGGCCACAGGGCCGGGGCCCCCTCCATGCTGTGGCAGTTGCCCCACAGCACCACGTAGCCGAGGTCGGCGCACTGGTCGCGAAACACCTCCAGCAGCCGGGTCTTGCCGATGCCCGGCTCACCGCTCACCGCTGCGACGGCTACGCCGTTTCGACTCGCACGTATCGGCAGCATCTTCAACTCCGAAAGCTGCCGCTCCCGCCCGACAAGGAGCCGCGGTGGCGACTGCGGAGGTACGGGCACCGACACCGCGGTGGAGGTCAAGAGCGGGTTCGTGAGCGAGTCGGAGTGCCGGAGGATGTCGTTTTCCAGCGCCCGTAGTTCCGGGCCGGGGTCGAGGCCGAGCTGTTCGGCGAGCAGGTTCCCGGCATGGCGGAGCACGGCGAGCGCGTCGGCCTGCCGCCCGCTGCGGTACAGGGCCACGGCCAGCAGCCACCACAGCCGCTCGCGCAGCGGGTGCGCGGCCGCCTCGGTCTCCAGATGGGTGATCACCGCCTGCGGGCGGCCGAGGTCCAGCAGGGCCTGGGCGCGCCGCTCGACCGCGACCAGGCGCAACTCGCGAAGGCGGCTGACATCCGTGACGGCCCAGGTCTCATCGGCAAACTCGCCGTACGGCTGGCCTCGCCAGAGCCGCAACGCCTCGTCCAGGGAGACGAGCACCTCACCGGGGGGACGTGACTCCGATCGGGTGACCAGTTTGGTGAACCGGATCGCGTCGACGTTCGTGGTGGCGAGCAGGTAGCCGGGAGGCTGCCCGAGGAGCAGCAGGGGAGGAGTTCGGGGGCTGCGGCCGGGCTCGATGATCCGGCGCAGATTCGACACATACGAGTGCAGGCTGGACAGGGCGCTGGCTGGGGGCGCCCCGCTGTACAGGTCATCGATCAACGTGTCCGCAGACACGACCGCCCCCTGCGCGAGCAGTAACCGGGCCAGCACCGCACGCGGGCGCGGACCGCCGAGGTCGACCTGAACCCCGCCATCGCTGTGGACCCCTACCGGGCCAAGAACCCGAAACTCCACCCTTACCACCTACGATCTCAGCGGCACGTCGCTACGAGGATGTCCATGGGTTCGTGAAACCCGATGAACGGCTCCCCTGTCTTGCCGGGGCTCTGCTTCCTTGTCTCACATCGAGTGACTCGTGGGGAAGAAAGCTGTGCGACATCCGATGTATCGTGACTGCTCGCTTTGTCGTAAATCGTCCCCTGTAAGGGTGATATCGAATCCGCTGGAAGGCGGATGCCCGATCGTAGGGCGTATGTCCTGGATCGGAAAGTCGATATTCGGAGCCGGAGCTGACTGGGGCGACGCCAACGGTGACCGCCGGCATCATGGGGAGTACGCCCGGGCGAGGGCAGCGCAGGAGAAGCCGTCCGCGCGGAGCCGGCGCACACGCGGATCGTCGTCGGGGTTCACCGGCGGGGAACGCGCGAGTCGGGCCCGAGCCGCAGACGATGCCGCCGAGGGTGCTGCTTCCGGATGTCAAGGTGTGGCGAGCCCTGTGCGAAGCGCGAGCGCGGCGGGCTGGGAGCCGTCGACCGGCTGAGCACCCGGGCATGGGCATCGCCGTTTCGGAGGGCGAGGAGTAGCGAGTGATCGACCGCCCTGAGCAGCCGGACGATCATGACGAAGATTCCGCCCGATCCATCAGGCCGGGCGGAATCCGTCATGTGGCGGGGTACGTGATGTCAGATCAACTGCAGTCCCCTCCCGGAGTCATTCCTGCCGTCCCCGGAGTTCGTGACCGCGGGGCCTCCCGCCGTCGAGCGATCGGAGCCGCTTGGAACGGCTTCGGGTTCCTTCAGGTGGGTGAGGGTGACAGTGGCGAGATCGCCGATCGTGCGGCGTTGCAGGAAGACCGCCACCGGCAGGGTGACGCCGAGGTCGGCCGCGATCCGGTTGCGCAGCTGGACCGCCATGAGGGAGTCGAGGCCCATGCGGTGCGGGCGCTGCGCCGCGTCGACCTTCGCCCGGGGGAGCTGGACGATGGCCGCGACCTGCGTGCACAGGTACGCCGCGATGAGCTGTTCGGCCTGCTCGTTGCCGAGGCCTGCAAGGTCGGCCGGTTCGAGCTCCGCCGCGGGGGCGGCGTCCCCTGGACCGCCTTCCACAAGGTGCCGCAGAAGGGACGAGGTGCGCAGAGCGGGGAAGTAGTGGGTCCAGGCGGTGGGGTCGAACGACATGACGGACGCCTGGGCATGCAGGGAGGGGAGCAGGCGGTCGAGGACGGCCAGGCCCTCGGCGGGAGCGAAACCGGCGAAGCCGCGCTCGTTCAGCCGGAGGTCCTTGCTCGCCTTGGCGACCTGTCCGGTGGCGGACCACTGTCCCCAGTTGACGGTCAGGGCCGGGAGCCCGTTGGCCCGCCGGTGCCAGGCCAGCCCGTCCTGGTAGCCGTTGGCCGCGGAGTAGTTCCCCTGTCCCGGTGAGCCGATCACGGAGGCCGCGGACGAATAGAGGAGGAAGAAGTCGAGGGGCAGGTGGCGGGTGAGTTCGTGCAGGTGCCATGACCCGTGGACCTTGGGAGGCATGGGAGCGAGGAACCGCGCACGGTCCAGCTGCGCCAGCGTCCCGTCGTCGAGGACGACGGCGGAGTTGACGACTCCCCGCAAGGAAGGCATGTGCCGGGCGATGTCGTCGAGGAGATCCGCCACCGCTACCCGGGACGCTATGTCCGTCCTGGCGATCAGCACCTGCGCGCCGGCGGACCGCATCGCGGCGATCCGGTCCGTCACGCCCTCCGGAGCGCCGCCGCGGCCGACCAGGACGAGGTGGCGCGCGCCGTTCTTGACGAGCCACTCCGCGGTGAGCAGTCCGACCCCGCCGCAGCCGCCGGTGATCAGATAGGTCCCATCCGGCCGTACGGGGACCGGGCTCGCGGAGGGAAGCGGTCGGTGGCGGAGCCGCGCGGTGTATCTGCGACCGTCCCGCAAGGCGATCTCCGTCTCGATCCCGTCGGTCCTGATCTCGGCTGAGAGGGCGCGGAGGATGCCGGAGTCCGGATCCTCAGGAAGGTCGATCATCGAGCAGCGCAGTTCGGGATGCTCGTAGGGGATCACGCGGCCGATGCCCCACACGGCGGTCTCCGCGGGATTGACATCGCTGCTACCGTCCGGAGTCTGGGCAGCGGTGGTGACCAGCCAGAGCCGGGGAGCAGCCTGCTGATCACTCGTGAGCCCCTTGACCAACGCGAGCACCTCGTAGGAGCGCTCCAGCGCGTCCGGCCGGGTCGCCTCCTCGACGGGGGGCGCGGTGGACAGGCGCACGACAGCTCTCGGGGGCCACGCTCCGCTCTCCGACTGCTCCTTGATGAGCATCGTCCAGTCCTCGGTGGAGGCGAGGTCGAGCACGCACCGGTGGGGGCCGAGTCTCCGGTAGCCGGCACCCGGCTGGACCAGCAGCGGCTCGCCTCCAGCGGCCGCCAGCGAGGCGCACAGTTCGGCGCCGAGGGGGGAGTCGCTCACCACCAGCCAGGGAGCCCGCTCGGGTACGGGGTCGGTGAGAGGCTCCAGTTCCGCCCACTCGACGCCGTACAGCAGACGGCCGGCCTTGCGCTCGACGACCTCCGGCGGATCGGCGACCAGCCGCTGGATCTGGAAGCCGTCGATGGAGGCGAGCACGCGGCCCTCGTCGTCGCTGACCAGCACGTCGAACTCGACCAGGTCGGGCTCTTGCGCGGTCGAGGTCCGCACGGCGGTCGACCACAGCCGAGCGCCTGGTTGCGGGCGGGCGTGCACCCGGCAGCGCCTGGTGCGCACCGGCAGATAGGTGTCGTCCCCGGTGTCGCCGTTGCCGAGCACGGCCATCACAGGCTGGAGGGCCGCGTCGAGCAGTGCCGGATGGCATAGGTAGCGCTGCAGTCCGGTGGTGATTGCGTCGTCGATCCGCAGTTCGGCGGCCACGGCCGCGTCCGTGCGGTGGAGCGCGACGATCGACTGGTAGGGGCCGGTCTGCTTGATGCCGCGGCGGCGCAGTTCGGAGTAGTGCTCCGCCACGTCGACGGTCTCCCGATAGCCGGCGACGTCGGGCAGGTCGATGTGGCGGTCTCCAGCGGTGGGCGAGCAGTGGCGCACCAGCGCCGTGGCGACCCGCGTCCATTCCGTGGTCCCGCCGGTGCTCACATCGGCGAGGTAGCACGTCCAGCGGCGGCCGCGCTCGGCCTCATCCGGATCGAGGCGAGCCTGGAGGCGCTGGGGTGTTCCAGGGGTCAGGAACACGGCTCGCTCCAGGTGGAGCTCCTCCACGGCGAAGGACCGGTCGCCGTATGCCTCCTCCCCGGCGGCCAGGGCGAGCTCGTGGTAGCCGGTACCGGACAGCATCGGCATCTCGTGCACGCGGTGGTGGTTGAGGTAGGGCAGTCGCTCGACGTCCAGGTCGAAGTCCCATACCAGGGTTCCAGCAGGGGCCAGCGTGAGCGCCGTGCCCGTGATCGGGTGTCCGCCGCCGTCCCGGACGGTCGCGGCCCGCCTGACCGGGTCCTTCCAGTACCGCTCGTGCTGCCAGGGGTAGGAGGGGAGGGGGACGTGCTGTCCGCTGTGGGGCTGCATCCGGGAGAAGTCGATCGCCCGCCCCTTGACGTATAGCTCGGCCGCGGCCTCCAGGAGGGAGGTACGGCCGGGCGTGTCGCGGGCGAGTGCGGTGACGACCGCCCCGTCCCTGCCGACATGGCGCAGGTTCTGCTGGACGGCTCGGGCGAGCAGCGGGTTGGGGCTGAACTCCATGAAGGTGTCGAATCCCTCCTCCACCAGATGCTGGACGGCGTCCGCGAACAGCACCGGCTCGCGAAGGTTGTCCACCCAGTACGCCGCGTCCATCCCGGCCCCGTCCAGGAAGCGGCCGGTGACCGTGGAGCACAGCGGGACGTCGCCCCGCCGGGGGCGCAGGGGGGCGAGCAGTTCGAGGAGCGGTTCGCGGAGGGGGTCCATCTGCGGGCTGTGCGAGGCGATGTCCACCTGTACGCGGCGCCCGAAGACGCCTTCGGCGTCAAGGTCGCGGAGGATGGCGTCGATCTCCTCGGGCCCGCCGGCGAGCACGCAGGACGTAGGGGAGTTGCTCACTGCCAGGACCGCAGCGCCGCCCCGCTCCGCGATCAGCGCCTGGACGCGCTCGGACGACAGCTCTACCGCGGCCATCGCCCCCTGACCGCTGGTGGCACGGATCAGCCGGCTGCGGCCGCAGATGATCCGGGCGGCGTCGTCGAGGTCGAGGACTCCGGACACGTGAGCGGCCGCGACTTCTCCCATGGAATGCCCGATCACGGCGTCGGGCTCGAAGCCCCAGGATCGCCACAGGCGGGCGAGCGCGACCTGTACCGCGAAGATCGTCGGCTGGGCCACATCGATCTCGGCGAGGCGGGAGGTCTCAGGGGCGGCGTTGAGCTCGGCGGTCAGTGACCAGTCGACGTAGCGGCGCATGGCGTTCTCGCAGTCGGCGATCGCCGTGGCGAAGACCGGCTCCTCGTCGAGCAGGTCGCGGCCCATGCCGACCCACTGCGCCCCCTGGCCGGGGAACACCCACGCTGTCAGGTGCGGGGCGCCGGGATCACGGACGTCATCGGCCTCGCCGGCGTACACGCCCTCCGCGTGGCCGTCCGCGGCGAAAGCGTCCAGTTTGGCGGCGGCCTCCTCGCTCGTGCCGGCGACGACCGCCAGCCGCTGGTCGTGGTGGCTGCGCCGCGTTCCCGCCGCGCCGGCGATCTGGTGCAGCGAGGAGGCAAGCAGGTCCCGGTAACGTGCGGCGAGCGCGCCGAGCGCGGAGGGAGTACGCGCCGAGATCGGCAGCAGCACCGCGCGGTCGCCGTCCTCGCGCCGCTCCTCCTGCCGGCTCCACTCGTCCGGCCGCGAAGCGGAGGGCGGCTCCTCGACGACGATGTGCGCGTTGGTGCCGGTGATGCCGAAGCTGCTGACCCCGGCCCTGCGGGGGCCGTCCAGGTCCGGCCAAGGCTGTCCCTTGTCGCACACCCGCACGCCGATGCTGTCCCAGGGGATGGAAGGGTTGGGCGTGGTGAAGTTCAGGCTCGCCGGGAGCCAGCCGCGCTGCACGCACAGCAAGGCCTTGATCAGGCCGGTGATACCGGCCGCGCCCTCGGTGTGGCCGAGGTTGGTCTTCGCCGACCCCACGAGGAGCGGCCGACCTTCGGGCCGTCCCCGCCCGAGCACCGAGTCCAGGGCGGCGATCTCCACGGGGTCTCCCGCGCTGGTGCCGGTGCCGTGCGCCTCCACGTACGCGACGCTCGCCGGATCCACCCCGGCGTCGCGATAGGCCGCCGTCAGGGCGGCCTGCTGCCCAGGGATCTGCGGGGTCATGAAACTGTCCGAGTGCCCGTCGTTGCTCGCGGCGGCCCCGCGGATCAGCGCGTGGACCCTGTCCCCGTCGGCCAGCGCCCGCGACAGGGTCTTCAGCACGACGATGCCGGCGCCTTCGCTGCGCACGTAACCGTTGGCGCGCGCGTCGAACGCCTTGCACTGGCCGTCCAGGGCCATCATCGATCCCTGGGAGAAGCCGATGGCGTGGTCGGGGGTGAGGATGGCGTTCACGCCACCGGCGATGGCCAGGTCGCACGACCCGGCGCGTAGTGACTGGACGGCGAGTTGCACGGCGACCAGGGAGGAGGAGCAGGCGGCGTCGAGTGCCACGCTCATCCCCTTGAGGTTCAGGGCGTGGGAGATCCGGCCCGCGTTGCCGCCACGGGTGCTTCCCGTCACTGTGTGCACGTCGAGCTCTTCGGCGGCTCCCGACTGGCGGTCCCAGTAGTCGCTGGTGATGACGCCCATGAAGACCGCTCCGGTCCGTTGCGGCATCTCCTCCAGCACCAGACCGGCGTCGTCGAAGGCTTCCCAGGCCACCTCCATCACCATGCGGTGCTGGGGGTCCATCGTGGCCGCCTCGCGCGGCGAGATGCCGAAGAACGCCGCGTCGAACTCGTCGATGCCCGAGACGAAACCGCCGTACTTGGAGGCGAGCTTGCCCGGCACGCCGGAGGCGGGGTGATAGACCTCCTCGACGGGGAACCGATCCGACGGAATCTCGGAGATCGTGTTCTCGCCACGGCACAGCAGCTCCCACAGCTCTTCGGGGGAACGGGCGCCGGGCAGTCGGCAGGCCATCCCCACGACGGCGATCGGCTCTGAGGCGGATGTAGTTTCTTGGTTCAAGCTCATGGCGGTTTTTCCCTGTTACGGCTTCTGGGCGGAGGCGGGAGACTCTGCGCCGCGTGCCTGGGGGAGCAGCGCGGAGTCACCGCGGCCGGAGGAGAGGACGCGCACCTTCGCAGCCCGCTGTTCCAGCGCATCGAATGATGACGATCGCTACTTGCCGCCGGCTTGTGGGCCCTCTTGCCGCCGGCTTGAAGATGTTCCCGTGACGCACTTGCCGGCCGAGAACCGCGAACGTGGCCACCCCGGCAGCACCGACCTTCTGGTCCGCGCATGCCTTCGGGGTCTCCGCGGAAGCGGGGGCGTTCCAGGCCCGCGCAGGAGCTTGCCGACGTCATGCGCGACACGCTCACGCGGACAGGACTGCGGGCGGGCGCCGGGCCGAGGCCGCCGCGCTGCATCCGCACGGCCCGCCGAAACCGAAAACGTGGCTACACCGTCACATAAGCGCCGTTGCAGTACTAGGTCATTCCGGCGCCATGCCCAGTTCGGCGAGGCCGAAGAGCGCGGCCGGTGTCGCGATCGCGCGCAGCGCCTCGATCGCGGGCGCTCGCGCGACGCTCCCGGACTTACCGGCCATCACCAGCAGCCCCGGGACCGCCGCCGGACCGATCCTGACGGCGGCACGCACCGCTGCGGCACGGGTCGGCTGCGACGGCGCCGCCAGCCCCCGCCACACCACGGGGAGCGCGTCCTGCCCGAAACCGGCCAGCGCGTCGGCGGCCGTGTCCCGGCAACGCGGTTCGGCGTCGCTGAGAAGTCGCTGCAGCGCGGGCAGCGCCCGGCGGGCACCGGGGACGCCCGGCGTACGCTCGGTGAGCGTGTCGTCGACGGCGATCCATCGCAGCGCGCGCCCCGCCGCGCAGCGGGTGTCGGGGTCGTCGCTGCCGGCCTGCCGGATCAGGCCGGGCACGGCGAGGTGCCCGATCCCGGCCAGCGCCCTGGCGGCCGTGTCGCGCGTCCGATGATCGGGATCCTCCAGCAGGCCGAACAGGTCCGGCAGCGCGGGCTCACCCCACTTGATCAGGACGTCCATGACCCGCCGGCGTATCCACTCGTGCTCCGACCGCAGCGCCGAGACCAGCGAGGGGTCCGCGCATCTGATCAGTGCCGCCGACACCATCGAGCCGCCGGGGCCCGGCGCCGACGCCGCGGCGAGCAGCGGCTGGACCGAAGTCCTGCCGATCTGGGCGAGCGCGTCGGTCGCCGCCCACCGCACGACGTGGTCGTCGTCGACCAGTGCGGCCGTCAACCGGGCGACGGCGCCCTCGGCGCGCAGCGCGCCGAGCGCGTGCGCGGCCGCGGCGCGGACCGCCGGTTCCGCATCGTCCAGTGTCGATGTCAGCGACGACACGCAGCCGTCGTCGGCGATCACGGCCAGGGCCTCGCACGCCTGCCACCGCACATCCGGATCGGCGTCGCCGAGCGCCACGACAAGTCCGGGAACCGCGGACGCCCCCAGCCCCGCGAGGGTCGCCGCAGCGTTGACCCGCCGGCGTGGGTCCAGGCCGCGTAAGCCCTCGAGCAGCGGCTCGATGCCCCGGTCGCCGATCGCCAGCAGGGCGCGCCTCGCGGACTCCGTCGCGGTGTCGTCGTCATCCCCGACGGAGAGGAGGTGCGGCACCGCCTCGGGGCCGAACGCCCCGAGCGCGCCCGCCGCCAGCCAGCGTACGTCGGCCTGCTCATCGGTCACCGCGGCGCCGAGCATATCCCTGGCCGTCGGTCCGCCGAACGAGGTGAGCGCGCCGACGGCCGCTGACCGCACCCTGATGTCGGGATCACGCAGCGCCGGGGCGAGTTTCCCCGCGACCCGGGGGTCGCCGAGCTGCCGTAGCGCGCCGAGGGCCGCCAGCCGAACCTCCGGGTCGCCGTGCCCCAGCGCCGCGACCAGCCCCTCGATCGCCGGTTCCCCCAGCCTGGCCAGCACGCCGGCCGCGGCCTGCCGCGCCACGGCTGACGGATCGCCCAGCATGTCGAGCAGGCCGGGCACGGTCGTGGCGCCGATCGTGAACAACCGGTCCATGGTGTTCTGCCGCCGGTAGGTCTCCACATCCGGATCGCGGAGCACGGGGAAGAGCCGATCGTGCTCTGGCTCGACGAACTCCGCGGTGACCGGGTCGAGGTCGGCACCCAGGCGCCGCACCATCGCGTAGACCGGTTCCAGCCGCTCGTGCGGCCAGCGGAACGCCTCGTCCCGGCCGTGCTGCGCCCATTCGGCGGCGGCGGCGGTGACCTTGTGCTCCAGCAGAAGGTCTTCCCGGATCGCCTGGATCCAGCCGGAGAGACGGGCCCAGCTTCCGAACAGCGCCTCGTGCGCGACGTAGACGATGGGCTGGTCGCGCTCGTCCTTGCTCTGCACGAGGAGCCGGGCGTTCGTCAGCACCTCGACGAACCGGCGCGCGGGGCCGTCCCCGGCGATCTGCGCCAGCCGTGCCCTCCGGCGGGTGGACCTGCCCCGCTCGTCCACCTTCACCAGCTCGCGGAACACCCGGGAGAACGCGGCACGCGCCTGCTCGTCGAGCAGCTGGGTGAAGACGTGCTCGGCCCGGGTGCCGATCGCGCCCTGCACGCCACCGAGCCTCTCGTAGGTGGCGAAGTCCAGCAGCCGCTCCGCCTGGCCGGCCCGGCAGAGCTCATCCAGGGTGTAGGCCAGCAGCGGCAGCGCGTCCGCGTCGCCACCGGTGTCACGCAGGATCCGGCCGGGCAGTCCTTCGACGAACCGGAGATCTGCCCGTTCGGCCGGCCGCATGATCATGTCGGGCAGAGTGTCGGTGGGGGCGCCGAGCGGAAACTGCCCGGCCTCCAGAAGGCGGGCGAGCTCGGGGACCGCCAGGCAACGGTGGTAGAAGTCCGCTCGCAGGGTGATGACGACATGGCACCGCCCGGACAGCGCGGCCGCTTCAAGGAGCCGCACCCACGGGCGCACGCGGGCCGGGTCCACCATGGTGAACAGTTCCTCGAACTGGTCGACGAAGATCATCGATGTTCCGCCGGGCAGTCGGCTGACGATGCCGTACGGCCCGGCGGCCAGTTCGTCGGCCAGCACGGCCGCGTCGGCTCCCACCAGCGGAGCGAGTTTCGCCGCGGTGGCGAGGAAGGGGTTGTCACCCACCTCGCCGGGGGTGAACCGCAGACCTGACCATCGCATGTCCGTCCTGTCGTAGCGTGGAAAGATCCACCCGGTCCCGCTCAGTTCGAGGCGAGGGATCAGACCGGCACCCACCAGCGAGGATTTGCCCGACCCGCTCGCCCCCACCACGGCCACGAATCCGCTTGCGGTCACCCGTGCCACGAGCTCGTCGGTCTCCCTGCCCCTGCCGAAGAAGATCGGCGCGTCCTGCGGTGTGAACGCGCGCAACCCGGGAAACGGCGACCCCTCCCACGGCGGCGGCAGATCCGCCGAGCGGCGCGGCGGCTTCGCGCCGCCCGGCGCGGCGTTGATGATCTGGTGGACCAGCGACTTGAGGTCGTGCTGGAACTCGGCGCGGAAGCCGTCCGGCGACCCGTAGCGCTTGTGGCCGCGTAGCGCGGCGCCCGTGCGCGGGTCACGCATCCGTTCGAAGAACTCGTTCACCAGCCGTTTGTCTCGCAGCCGCTCCTCCACGTCCGCGGCATCCGAGTCGAGCATCACCTTGGCGGTGCGACGGTAGACGAGCACCGTGGGCCGGCCGGCGGCCGCCGCGCCACGCAGGGCGTCCTCGTACTCCCACTCGGTGCCCGAGAGGTAGGCCCCGCCATCCGGCTTGCGGTACTCGGGAAACGGCAGCGGCGTGCCCATCCGGGACCACAGGATCACGACGACGACGTCGCACTGGGACGGGCGCGGGAGGCCCCGATCGATCGAGGCCTGGGGCGTCTCGGTCGCCGTGATGGGCGCGCCGCCGCCCGGCTGGTCCCAGGCGACCACGTCGAACGTGACGCGGCCGCGCACGAAAGGGTCGTACTGGAGCTGCTCGACGACGGTGCGGGCGATCTCCCGCTCGTCGGCCACATCTCCCGGGGACGAAAGGAAGACCCTCAGGTGGACAAGTCCGCCGCCACGCTCCGCCATGCCGCCCAAGCGTGCCCGACCGCCTTCGGGATGCACAACACCTCAACGCCCCCGGAGCACCTCGGAGTGTCCCGGGTGGCGTGCACGGGCGGGCGGGCCCGCGCCGATCTCGGGACGGTCGCGACCGGAGACAGCCACGCCGGCCCGGGAAACAGCGCCGGCACCTCGCTCCCCGCTGTCCCAGTGAATGGGTAGATATCACAACCTGGTGTGAGACAGTGGCAGACGTGCTCATCCTGGCTGGATGTCCCGTGCACGAGCTGCTGGAGCGCCAGGCGACCAGCCTGGCCAGGCAGCTCGTGCACGTCTTCGTCGAGGAGATCCCCATCTACCGGCGACTGCCCAGGGAGGAGCTCGACGGCGACATCACCAGGATCACCGAGCACAACCTGCGGATGATCTGCGAGATGTTCCGCCACGGGCGCCCGCCCTCCTCCGCCGAGCTGGCCCCGCTACGCGACTCGGCCGCGCGCCGCGCCCAGGAACGGGTACCGCTCGAAGCCCTGCTGGCGGCCTACCACCTGGGCACCCGCTGGGTCTGGGACCGCCTGATCACCACCGCCACGCCGGCCGACTTCGCGGCGGTGGTCGACATGAACCGCCTCGTCCTGCTCTACAGCGAGGTGGTGACCTCCGCTGTATGCACCGCCTACCTGAGCGAGCGCGAGGGCATGCTCAGCCAGGAGCAGCACGCCATGCACGCCGCCGTATCCGCGCTGCTCGGCGGCGATCACACGGCCCTGGCGGCGGTACGGCTGGCGCCCGGCTACCTGGTCATGGCGATCGCGGTGGGTGCGCACCCCGACGAGAAGCAGGACGAGCCCGGCGGATCGATCGCCGCCCGGCGCAAGCTGGCCAGGATCAGGGCCGCCGTGCAGCGTTACGCCTCCGAGCAGGTCCTGTTCGTGCTCGACGCGACGGGCGGCCTCGTGCTGCTGCCCTGCAGCGGCGAGGTGCCGATCGTGACCGAGGTCGTCGAGGCGATGTCCGGGGCGGCGGGGGTGCCGATCTGGGCGGCGACCGAGCAGGCGACGCCCGCCGAGGTCTCGGCCGCCGCAGGAGTGGCCGAGGAGGTCCTGGAGGTGGCGCGGATCTTCGGGCGCCCGCCGGGCGCCTACCTGCTGGCCGACGTGCTGCTGGAGTACCAGCTCACCCGGCCGAGCAGGGCCACCGCCAGGCTCGCGGGTCTGCTCGACCCCCTGCTGGACAACCCCGACCTGCTCAGGACGCTCAAGGCCTACCTGGAGACCGGGCTCGACCGCCGCCGCACGGCCGAGCTGTTGCACGTGCACCCGAACACCGTCGACTACCGGTTGCGGCGGGCGGTGAGCTTGACCGGCCTCGACCCGGCCGACCCGGCGCAGCTCCAGCAGATCGGAGCCGCGCTGGCGGCCAGGAGGCTCACGCCCCGCTGACGGCGGTGATCACCGCGTCCGCGAAGCCGCGCATCCCACGCGCGTTGGGGTGGAAAGGCGTCGCCGGCGAAGCCGGGACGTAGGGCTCGATCCACCGCGTCCCCGCCGAGGTGCACGGGTCGTGACCCGTGCTCGGCGTCTGCAGGTCGATGAAGGCGACGCCCGCCGCCGCCGCCTGCTCCGCGAGTGCCCGGTTGAAGTACTGCAAGGTCGCGCGGATGTAGTTGGCGTCCTGCTTGATGATCGGCACCCGCGGGTAGCAGCCGTTGGGCGGGGCGTAGGTCCCGTAGCCCACCACGAAGATCCTGGCCCGCGGCGCGCGGGTACGGATGTCGGCGACCAGGGCTGTCAGCTTCGGACGCAGCGCGTCGGTCTTGATCCGCCAGGCGTCCTGCCCGTTCTCCGTGTAGTCGTCGTTGCAGGCGTCGCCGACGGGCGGCGGCAGCAGGTTCAGGCAGTCCTCGATGAAGCCGGTCAGCCCCACGTCGTTGGCGCCGATCTGTACGGTGACCAGCGTGGTGTCCTGGCTGAGTGCGTCCAGCTGCGGTGGCACCGAGCCGAGGTCGGTGCCCTGCGCGCTGTACATGTCCCCGGTGTCGGCGCCCGAGCAGGTGACGTCGCGGAACGTGGCGGCTCCGATGGCCCCCGCGGTGAGGTGGGCGTAGTTGCGGTTGGAGCGCCAGCACCCGAGGTCGGGTACCACCTGGTCGGGCACCAGCGGCCCGGAGGCGGCCGAGTCACCCAGGGCCACATACACCTCACCGGCCGAGGCTTGGGCGGGCGGGGCGATGGCGACCGCCAGGACGATTGCGGCGATCACTGATCGGATCACACTGAACTCCCTTCGGAAAGGATCGGCTCTGCCGTACGAGATCTGAGCAGGAACCCGGCTCCTGCCGCGGTGAAGAACATCAGCACGCCGTAGGTGGCGGCCGGGATGGCCATCTGGGTGCTGTTCAGCAGGGAGAGCGCCACCGCGATCGACAGCGCGCCGTTGTGGATCCCGATCTCCATGCAGGAGGCGACGGCCTGGTCGCGCCGTACCCCGGCCAGGCGCGGCGCCCAGTAACCGATGGTCAGGCTGATCACGCTGAACGCCAGCGTGATCAGGCCCACCGACTGGATGTAGCCGCCGAGGTTGTCGAGTTCCTGGAGCAGCGCGCCGGCGATCACCAGCGCCAGGATGACCGCCGACGCGATCTTCACGGGCGTGTTCATCCGTTCGGCGAACCGCGGCGCCATGGCACGGACCGCCATGCCGGCGGCGACCGGCACCAGCACGATCGCCATCACCTGCAGGGTCTTGTCGAACTGCAGGCCGAGCGTGCCCGAGCCGCCGTCGAAGTAGGACAGCGACAGGTTGGTCACCAGTGGCAACGTCACCACGGCCAGCACCGAGTTGATCGCGGTCAGCGTCACGTTGAGCGCGACGTCACCGCCGAACAGGTGGCTGTAGAGGTTGGCGGTCGTGCCGCCGGGCGAGGCGGCCAGCAGCATCATGCCGACGGCGAGGGCGGCCGGCAGGTCGAAGGCGATCACCAGGCCGAAGCAGATCGCCGGCAGCAGCAGGATCTGGCAGCCGAGCGCCACGACGGTGGCTTTCGGATAGACGACGACGCGGCGGAAGTCGGAGATCGTCAGGCTCAGCCCGAGGCCGAACATGATGATCGCCAGTGCGATGGGCAGGAGGGTTCCGGCAAGGGCCATGGGGGGTGCTCCTCGGGAGGGGTCAGCGGCGGAAGGGGCCGCTGACCTCGTAGGTGATGCCGCCCGTCCCCGCACGCTCGCCGCTGGTGCCGCGCTGGGAGGAGAAGTACAGGCGGGTGCCGTCGGGGGAGAAGGCGGGGCCGGTGATCTCGGACTCGCTCTGGCCGTCAAGCCGCAGGACCGGCGCGACCACCCGGCCCGGGGTGATGATGTTGATCTCCATGTTGCCGCCGTCCTCGGCGACGTAGAGGTCACCGCCCTGGGTGCCGGTGATGTTGTCGATGCCGGTGAGCGTGCCGGTGCTGTCATAGATCGCGGTTATTGTCTGGCGGCCGGTGTCGTAGGCCCACACCGTGCGGTCGCCCTTGGCGGTGAAGTAGCAGACGCCGTCCGCGTAGTGGCAGCCCTCGCCGCCGTCGAAGTGCCGGGCCGCGCTCACCTGGTGCCTGGTCTGCTTCTGGAAGACGCCGGGCGCCGGGTCGGGTACCGCCCGCCAGAGGTTGTCGGTGCAGAAGACCTCGAGACGGCCGCTGGACAGCTCGCCCCAGACGTTCGGAACGAAGCGGTAGAAGCAGCCGTCATCCTCGTCCTCGGTCAGGTAGACGACCCGGTGATCGGGGTCGCAGGCGGCGGCCTCGTGTTTGAACTTGCCCATCGCCGGACGCTGCTGGGCGCCGCGCGCGCCGTACGGATCGGTCTCGTAGACCTTGCCGCGGAAGATCTCCTCACACGAGAGCCAGGTGTTCCATGGCGTGCGCCCGCCCGCGCAGTTGAGGTTGGTGCCCGACAGGATCCGGTAGGCCCGCTCGATCGAGCCATCGGCCCCGAACTTGATCGCCGAAGCGCCCCCCACCAGCGGGACCTCGGAGTTGGAGACGTAGATCCAGCCGGTGCCGTCGGCGAAGCAGGCGCCGCCGTCCGGGGCCGGATGCCAGAGGGTGCCGCCGACGGAGTGGCCCGACCTGGCCACCACCCTGCTGCTGAACCCGGCAGGCAGCGCGACGCCGTTGGCGTCGGGCTCGCCGAGCGGGCCGTACGGGCTCTCTCCCGCGACCACCGAGGAGGCGAGCGCGGCGTTCTGCCACAGCGTGCCGGACAGAGCGACGGCGGAGAGGGACACGATGAAGGTGCGGCGTTGCATAGGGGCTCCAGTGATCGCCTACATTTCTCCCCCCCAAACCATGGGCTGGCGGAGGTCTTCTGGGAACTGGAGGGGGCAGTAAATCTGAGCGGTCAAATCTGTGACAGATCACAAACCTCGGACGGCCCCTGTGCGACCCCACCGGCCGTCGGTGCCACCGTGATTGTCACCGCGGCGGGCCCCGGCGGCTCCCGGCGGCGCGTCAGCGGCCTCATCGACCTCGGCTCCACGGGCCGTCTCGGAACCGCCTGGGAGGAGGCCCCGGCGGGCACCCGCTGAGGGGGCACGCCCCGGCCGTGACCTTCAGCGTGCTCCGGTGACCGCCGCCGGGGAGGCGGTGACGTCGAAGGTCGTCGCGATCCTGGTGGTGTCCGCCCTGGCGTTGACGTGGATGGCGACCGCGTCGTTGGCGGGGATCTTGACGGTGGCCCTGCCGCCGGACACGGTGACCTCGGTGCCGGTGCAGCCGGTGGTGGTGGCGGCGCCGGAGATGACGTCGCAGTAGTCGCCGTCGGCCAGGCCGGTCGTGAACTCGGCGGTGCTGTCGCTGCCGGAGTCGTTGATGCCGATCCAGGCGCGGTCACCGCGGTGGAAGCCGATCACGTTGCTGTTGACGGCCTTGAAGTCCGAGACGGACTTGACGGACCTGGCGGCGTTGGCCCAGCCGACCATGCCCTTGATCCCGGTGGACCGGGTCAGGCAGTTCCAGCTGCTCCCGCAGGTGGTGTCGGTGACGAACCCGCTGCCGTCGGCCGGCGGGGACTGGTTGCGGTCGGACCAGGTGAAGCTGTCGTAGACCGACGGCTTGCCGTGCGGGTAGGCCAGCACGAAGTAGTTGGCGAGCTTGTAGTCGTTGCCGTTCTTGTAGGACAGCACGACTCCGTCGCGCTCCAGGTCGTGGTTGGTGACCATGGCGAAGACGTTGGCGCTGGGCGCGTCCAGGTTCCAGCTCCCGATGCTCCCGAGGTTGGAGATCGAACCCTGGAACTGGGCCTTGACGCCCTTGGCGTAGGCGAAGTCCAGGACGTCGCCGTTGCCGATGAACGCCCGCGCCTTCAGGGCGTCGTTGCCGGCCCCGTCGAAGATCTCCTGGGCGATGTACGGGCGCTTGTTCTCCGCGACGGTGTTGTTCAGCTTGCCGAGGATCGCCGCGAAGTCGGGCTTCTTCATGTGCTTGACCGCGTCGACGCGGAAGCCGTCCACGCCGAGCCCGATCAGGTCGTTCAGGTACCCGGCGATCTTGGTGCGGACCTCCTCCTTCTCGGTGTACAGGTCCGACAGCGCCAGCAGCTCACAGCTCGTCACCTGGGACTCGTTGTTCCAGTCGTCGATCCCGCCGCCGGTCGGGCAGTTGTCGCCCGGGTGGTGGAAGTCGCCGTGCCCGTACGGGACGGCCGGGTAGCCGTAACCGGTGAAGGACGTTCCGGCGTAGCCGGTTACGCCGCCGGGGTTGTCCGTGCCCGCCATGTGGTTCACGACCGCGTCCACGTACACGCGGACACCCGCGTTGTGGCACGCGGTGACCATGTCGGCGAACTGCCGGCGGTTACCGAACCGGCTTTCGAGCTTGTAGGAGACCGGCTGGTACACCTCGTACCACGGGTGCACCCCGTCTTTGCTGTTGGGGAGGCTGACCGACTCCTGCGGCGGCGCGACCTGGACCGCGCCGAACCCGGCGGGGCCAAGATGATCGGTACAGGCAGCCGAGACGGACGTCCAGTTCCACTCCCACAGGCTGGCCGTCACCTCGCTGTTGTTCAGCGTGGCTGCGGCGTTCACGAGAGGCGTGGCGACCGTGACGGTCATCGGGGTGACACCGCACGCGGCGATCGCGACGGCGAAGAGGACATTACGGATCCTGCGGCCCAAAGGCGGTCTCGTTCGTTCCATGGGGGGGTGGACCTTCTTCCGAGAGCGAAGATGCGCTGGGAGGGGACGGCCGTACGTGAGCAGAACGATGCTTGATCCATGAAAGAGCAGCAAGGCTTTTCAGTAAATTTCCTGAAACTTACCGGTAATGTTGCCGTCATGACGGCGGTCCGCCGCCCACCCCGACCCCCGGAGCGTCGACGTCTCCGCCGGACACGCGGCCGGACCGGCCCTTACGGCGAGGTGAGTGGTTCGGCCTGGTAGGCCCGGTGCAGCGCCTCCACGAAGGACGGCGCCTCGGGCGGGGCACGGAGCCGATCCGGTGAACGGCCATCCCTGGCCTCCATGAGTTCATGACCACGGCCCCGGCCGGCGACGGCAGGTCGGCGGACCTGACCTCCTGCCCGCGACGGCGGCTCGGAGGTCGCCCGGACCGGGCGATCCGCGGTTCCGAGCTGCGACCCTTGACGGCTTCGGTCAGATCGATTAGACCACAGGGAGCCCGTCGATCATCCCCCAGGAGGACACCATGTCTGACAGAGCGTTGTCACGTCTCGCGGCACGCGCCGCGATAGCCGCAGCGGTGACGGGCTCGCTGGTCGCGTTCGGAGCGCTGCCCGCTTCGGCGGGCACGGACGCGGCCGGAGACAGGCCGCCGAGGACGACGAAGGGCCCGTGCCACTACACCGAGACTCCGGACGAGCCGGCCGTACGCAAGGTGCCGCTGCCGCCGGACCCGCGCCGTACTCCCACCCGGCGGGTCTCCGCGGTCCTTGAGACCAACCACGGTGACATCGGGCTCACCCTCGACCCGGCCAAGGCGCCGTGCACGGTGCAGAGCTTCGTGCACCTGATCCGGCACAAGTTCTACGACGTCACCTCGTGCCACCGGATGACCGCCCACGACCGGCTGAAGGTGCTGCAGTGCGGCGATCCCAGTTTCACCGGCGAGGGCGGACCGGGTTACCGGTACAAGGATGAGCTGCCCACCGACCTGCCGCCGTGGCCGGGCACCCCCACCGGGGAACGGAGGACGTACGCGCGCGGGGTACTGGCCATGGCCAACGCCGGACCGGACACCAACGGCAGCCAGTTCTTCCTGGTCTACGCCGACTCCGGGCTGCCGCCCAACTACACGATCTTCGGGACGGTCGACGCCGCGGGACTCGCCGTCTTGGACCGCATCGCCGCCGGTGGCATCCAGCCCGCTCCGGGAGGCCCGACACCACCGGTGGACGGCAAGCCCGTCCTCCCGGTCACCATCGAGGACGCCCGGATCTGCCATTAGCCGGTCATCGGTGATGAGCGCGTCCAGGGCGGCTTCATCCCGCGTACCGGGAACGGCCGCGGGCGACGGTGTTCACCAGAGAGATCCAAGCGTCATGCAAGTGCGCCGGAGAATCCTCTGATCATGAACAGCGTAAGAATCCCCCTGGTGGCGCTCATGATGGGCGTCCTCGCGGGATGCACCTATTCCCTCGAGACGGACCCGGTGAGGGTCGCGGCCGAGGCGGCGAAGACCCCGGGATCCTTCACGGAGCCGTTCCCCGAGAAATTCGGGGCGCTGGACTTCGTTTCCGCGACTCCCGCAGAGGAGCGGCTCGAGATCCCGGACGGGACGCACCACAAGGTCGCCGGCAGGCAGCTCACCGTGACCTACCGGAACGACCAGCTCTCCCAGTCTTTCTCCGCCACCGGGGCACAGGCCGAGGTGACCGACATCAAGGGCGCCCTGGACTCGCTGACCGAGCGGGCCGGAGAGCCGGCCGGGGCGAAGACGGGATGGGTGCCCGTGAGCCCCGGCCCGCCCCGTGCCGCGGCCGCCTGCCAGAACACCGACGACGGGACCCACTGCTACTGGGTCGACACCGACACGGTGGGCTACCTGGTCCTCTCGAAAGAGGCCGCTCCGTTCCTGCCCTTCGCCAAGATCAGGGTCGCGCTGGAGGGCCTGGAGGACGACTGACGCGGCCCCTTCCGTGATCGGCCGGCTTGGACGACCGGCGGTCATCGGGGGTCGCGTGTGGCCATCCGGCACCCGGGGCCCCCGGGTCCGTGTCCCGGCCCGGTCCGGGCCGTCTCACCAGCCGAGAACGCTTCAGCCCTGCCCGGGGTGCGACGGCTGTCAGGAGGGGCACACCCGCTCGTCACCGGCACGATCTGCGTCTCGAACTGTTCCGAACAAGGCCGAACGCCATGAATCACTGTCCGGACACCATGGGATGGGACGCTGAGTTCATCGGCTGCCGGCGCCAACGCCGGCTCACTGGGGCTCCGATCAACCGGGGGACCGAAAGTTCGGTAGATCCCCGGTGGGAGCCTCATTCGCCACACATGCGCCACGGGTCGCATGGCATGCCTGTGGTAAGCGCTTGCCGCACACCCGTATTCCGAACACGAAGGGGCAGGGTTGAATTATAAGATTTTAGGCCCACTGGAAGTCTCGTCAGGCGGCCGGAAGGTGCCGCTCGGAGGCATGCGCCAGCAACGTGTCATGGCCACGCTACTGCTGGAATCGAACAGGATCATTCCCGTCTCCCGCCTGGTCCAGGCGACCTGGGGGGAGGCGGCCCCCGCTACAGCGCACCATCAGATCCGGAAAATGGTCGCCGATCTACGCAATCGCCTGGGCGGTGGCGGGCAGAGCATCGTGACGGACGGCCCCGGCTATCGCCTGGTGGTCGAAGAGGACCAGTTGGATCTGAGCCTTTTCGATATCCGTACACGGCGAGCCGGCGAGGCCGAGAAGTCCGGACTACCCGTCAATGCGATGACGGAGCTGCAGGAAGCGCTCGACCTGTGGACGGGGCAGGCGCTGAGCGGAATCGACGGCCCGGTGATCCGGGCGGCTGCCGAGTTGCTCGACGAACGCCGGGTCGCTGTGACGGAGCGGCTGATGGATCTCCGTCTTACCCATGGTCACGCGCGTGATCTGATTTCCGACCTGCGTGCCCTGGTGTCCGAGCATCCATTACGGGAAACGCTGTGGACCCAGCTGATATTGGCCCTGTACCGGTCGAACCGTCATGCTGAGGCTCTGCGGACCTACGAAGACGTCCGCTGCCTCCTGGCCGACGAGCTCGGGGTCGATCCGGGGATCGAGTTGATGAAGTTGCATGAGCTGATCCTCAGAAACGATCCGACGCTGGATTGCCCGTCCCGCCGGACGAAGAGCGGCATCGGCGTTCCCGTGATGGTCAGACCTTGCGCCCTGCCGTACGACGTTCCCGACTTCACAGGTAGGGAGGCCGAGCTCCAAAGGCTGACGAGTATGGTGGCCGAGAACGCCGATCGGACGGCACTGATCGTCACCATCGACGGGATGGCGGGTATCGGCAAGACCGCATTCGCGGTCCACGCCGCCCACAAGCTCGCTCGGCTCTTCCCCGACGGCCAGCTCTTCGTGGACTTCAACGGCTTCACACCGGGTCGGAAACCCATCCCGGTGGCCGAGGCGATCGCCACCCTGCTCTCCACCCTGGGAGTTCCGGACGGCGAGATACCGCATGACCTGCAAGGCAGGATCGCGATGTGGCGCATGAGGACGGCCGGCCGGCGCCTGTTACTCCTGCTCGACAACACGGCGGACGCGGCTCAGGTGCTTCCGCTCCTGCCCGGCATGCCGGGGTGCGTGACGCTGATCACCAGCCGTGCGCCCCTGTCCGGAGTGGATGGCGCGGTTCTCCAGTCTCTGGAGCTTCTCACCCCGGACGAGAGCCGTGCGCTCCTGGAGCGCGTAGTCGGGACGATGCGGCTGGCCACCGAGAGAGAGACCGTAACGACGCTGATAGAGATGTGCGGGCGCCTGCCCCTTGCCCTGCGTATCGTCGCCGCCCGGCTCAACAACCGTCCACAGTGGAGTGTCGCCCACATGGTCGACCGCCTGGGGAACGAACGGCGGCGGCTGAGCGAGCTGGTTGTGGGGGACCGGAGCGTCCACGCGGCGATCGCGCATTCCTACGGTTCGCTGAGGCCGGATCAGCAACGGCTCTTCCGCCTGTTGGGGCTGCACCCCGGGCATGACTACGACGCCTATGCCGCTGCGGCGCTGGCGGGGATACCTGTCGACGAGGCGGAGTCGTTACTCGAGGGTCTACTCGACTCCAGGCTTCTGGTCCAACGCGAGGTCGGTCGCTACAACTACCACAACCTGGTCCTGAGTTATGCCCGCGACGCCGCATCCTCCCACGAAACCGAGCACACCGGCACGCGTGCGATCCATCGCCTCCTCGACTACTACCTGCATACGGCGGAGGCGGCCGCGAACCTCCTGGATCTCGGCCGCCGGCAGGTAGCGCTCTGCCTGAGCTGCCCTCCGTCGCATGTTCCGCCCTTGGCCGACGGGAAAGCATCCCTGCGGTGGTTCGACACCGAGCGCCACAACCTCCGCATGGCGGTGGAAGAGGCCCAGCGCCAGGGCCTGCATGGTCACTGCTACCACCTGCCTCATATGATGGCGCACTACCTCCAGCTCAGGGGGTGTTCCGACGATCAGCTGACTCTCCTGAAGACGGCTTTCGACGCCGCCGCCCAGCTCAATGATCACCATGCCCAGGGGCGCACTCTGCTCAACCTCGCCGTGTCGGACTGGTTCTACGGCAGGTTCAGCGAGGCTCTCGACAGGGCTGTTCAGGCCCTGGCCGTGGCCGAGAAGCTGGGAGATGCGGATTTCCAGGGTGCCTGCCTGAGCCGGATCGGTATCTTCCACGCGGCCTTGGGACGCTACGAGGAGGCCCTGCACCACTACAAATGCGCGCTGGACATCCACGAAGGTCATGGGAACTGGAGCGAGGTGAGCATGACGCTGGTGAGCACGAGCTCGACCAAGGCAACGCTCGGGCTCTTCGATGACGCGCATCGTGACGCCTGTCGCGCGGTCTCCATCGATCGGCGTTCCGGCTACCGGAACGGAGAAGTCATGGGGCTGCTCGCCATGTCAACCGCCCAAGCGGGTATGAACGATCTCGAAGGAGCGGCCTCGTCCCTGAACACCGCGTACGAGCTCGTGCACACGGACGAGATGCCCGGTTACGAGGCCGCCGTTCTCGTGCAGCAGGGCCACCTGCATCGACGCCTCGGGCAACTGGACGAGGCTACGGCGGCCGGCCGGCGCGCCATGGAAATCCTCGGCACGACCCGGCGCTCCGTCACCGCCATTCGCGGGCAGAACCTCCTCGGTTCGATCGACTGTGATCGTGGTGACTACATCCTCGCTTTCGAACGGCACAGGTACGCCCAGCGGCTCGCTCTGCGCTCGGGCCATCGCCTCGAGACCGCGCGTGCGCTCGACGGGATCGCTCGGGCCTTGGCCGGGCTGGGCCAGTGTGAGGCGGCGAGGACGGTGTGGCGAGAAGCCCTCGATCACTTCGAGGAGATGGGGACGCACGAGGTGTTCGCGGTGCGCAGGAGGCTGGCCCGACAGGTGAGCAGCGTACCCGCGCCGCATCCGTAGATCGGTGCTCCTCGATCTCTCCACCGGCCTGACGGCCGGCCGGCCTACTTGCCGGCGGCCGGCATGGCGCCCAGGGCGGACCAGTCGAGGACACCTGCCGACAGATCGCGGATGTGGGCGAGGAGACCGAGCCGGGTCGCACGCCGGTCGGCGTCCTCATCCATGACCAGGACCTCATCGAAGAAGGTGTTGACCGGTCCGACGAGCGCGGCAGCGGTATCGACGAAGTCCCGCAACCGCGTGGGCTGCTCGCCCAGGGCGGTCCGTACCTCGCCCAGGACCTGGTGGAGGGAGAGCTCACAGGGCTCGACCAGCCGGCTCGCGTCGTATCCCGCCGCGGTGCCCGCCGGCACGATCCGTCTCACTCGCAGGAGAGCGGCAACAAGCTCGGCGAAGTCGGGTGCCTTCGCGCGCTTGTGCAGCTCGGCAAGCGTTTCGTCTGCTCGGGCCGGACTGCCGGCCAGGGGGAGCACAGCGGCGACGTACCGGTGGTCCTGTCCGGAGTCCAGAAGTTGCTGCTCGTACCGGCGGGTGACGAATTCCCGGATCTCGTCCAGCGTCGTCGCCGGAACGTCGACGGCTCGCGCCCGGAGGTGTTCCGCGGCGACGGCCAGGCAGGCGCTCACGTCCATCGACCGTAGAGCCGTGTGGTCGCGGAGGATGCTCACCAGGCCCGATGCCGCTCGGCGCAGACCGAAGGGGTCGGACCGGCCGGTGGGGCCGGACCCGATGCCGAACATCCCCACGAGCAGGTCGAGCCGATCCGCGAGTGCGAGCAGCGCGCCCGGGGTGCTGCGTGGCAGCTGTCCGCCGGCGGACCGGGGCTGTTCCATCTCATGGAGCGCCTGCGCAACCGGCTCTGGTTCGCCGGCCCGGAGGGCATACTCTCGAGCCATGGTGCCGGCGAGGCTGGTGAGCTCCACCACCATGTGTGACGCGAGATCGAACTTCGCCAGTGCGGCGGCGCGGGTCAGGGTCCGCCTTTCGGCCTCGGTCATGAAGACCATGGGCAACGCACCCAGGTCCTGCGCGACAGCGGCGATCCGATCGGCACGATCGGCCATGGAGCCGAGATTCTCCGCGAAGGACAGCTTGTCCAGAGCCGCACGGAACCTGTCCGGGGACACGTCAAGATCCGCGCGCCAGAAGAAGAGCGCGTCCTCGTATCGAGCGCGCAGCACCGCTTCGTTCCCGGTTCCGACCACCTCCTGATCGCAGGAGCCATTCGCGACCGTGATGAAGTACGGCATCAGCGTGCCGTCCGCGGCGCGCACGGGCAAGTACCTCTGGTGCTTGCGCATGACCGTCATGAGGATCTCGGATGGCAGCGCGAGGTACTCCTCGGCGAATCCGCCCCGGATCGGCGTCGGTTCCTCGACCAAGTTGGTGATCTCGTCGATGAGAGCCGACTCGCCTTCAACGTCGACGACGCCGCCCACGTCCCTGGCCAGCCGCTGCGCCGCCCTGACGATCCGGGTCCGCCGCTCGGCGGGATCCAGTACGATCCCTTCTCCTGCCAGCAACTCCAGGTAGCCGTCCGCGCTCGGCACTTCGACCGAGGGCTCGGCCGCGTTCCGGAGCACCCGGGTGGTGGTCCCGCCGGCCAGCGCCGAGACCGCCAGAGGCACGGGGACGTCGCCGAGAAGTGCGAGCAACCACCGCAACGGCCGGACGAACGACAACTTCGGGTCGTTCCATCGCATGTTCTTGTCGGCGCGCAATTCCGCGACGACCTGTCCCAGGAGCTCGCTGAGAACTGCCACGGCGTCTCGGCCCGGGTCTGGCCTGACCACCCCGACATGTGCCACGCCGTCCACATCGATCCGTCGCAGCTTGGCGACATCCACCTGCCGGCCGCGGGCGAAGCCGACCGCGGCCTTGGTCGGCTCGCCGTCGTCGGCGTAGGCGACACTCACGCGTGGACCGCGTACGGTCTGCTCGCTGTCCGGCTCGCGCGGCTGCACCTGTTCCACAATTGTGACCACGCGGCGGGGGGTGGCGTACGTGCGTATCCCACCGTGGCCGAGCCGCGTCGCGGCGAGCTTCCGAGCTACCGCGTCACGCACCGTCGCGGCCGTCCGGGTCACGTCGCCGGCCGGCAGCTCCTCGGTGCCGATCTCGAAGACCAAGGTGGCGGGAGTGCCGGGCACCGCGGTCGATACGGGCAGCTCGGCCGGCGCCGGAGGACCGACCACTCCGAGCGGGTGGCCGAGTTCGGCCCGCCGCTCCACCCACAGGTGTGCCACGTCCCGTGCCAGCCCTCGCATCCGCTTGAAGGCCGCTGCCCGCTCCGTGGTGGAGACCACCCCTCGGGAGTCGAGCACATTGAAGGTGTGCGAGCACTTCAACACGTAATTGTGCGCGGGCACCGGCAGCCGGGCGTCCAGCATCCGCCGGGCCTCTGCGGCATATTCCTCGAAGAGGCGCCCGTTGGCGTCCGTGCTCGCTTCGTCGAGGTAGTAGCGGCTCATTTCGTACTCGGCCTGGCCGAATATCTCACCGTACGAAACACCTGTGGCGTAACGGATCTCCTTGAAATGATCGACTCTCTGCAGGGCCATCATGATCCGCTCGATACCATAGGTGATCTCTACCGGCACGGGATCGAGCGTTATCCCGCCGGCCTGTTGAAAATAGGTGAACTGGGTGATCTCGAGGCCATCGAGCCACACCTCCCACCCGAGACCCCATGCGCCCAACGCTGGCGAGGCCCAGTTGTCCTCCACGAATCTGACATCGTGCGCATGCAGGTCGATGCCCAGGGCCGCCAGGCTCCCCAGATAAAGCTCCTGCGGATCACCCGGGTCCGGCTTGAGGATCACCTGAAACTGGGTATGCGTCTGCAGGCGGTTCGGATTTTCTCCGTACCGGGCATCATCGGGCCGTACGCTGGGCTCCACATATGCCACCCGCCACGGCTCCGGACCGAGCACCCGCAGTACGGTCGCCGGATTGAGCGTGCCCGCGCCGACTTCGGAGTTGTACGGCTGTATCAGCGTGCATCCGTGACGCGACCAGTAGTCAGTGAGGGCACGGAGAGCATCCTGCATCGTCAACACGGCGGCGACCTCGATGATGGCGGGGATCGGGCTTACGGCTTCAGTCTTCTTCAAGCACATGCGTCGGCGGCCCTCCGCCGTTCCCTGACAAGGATTGACTCGATCACTGATGACCCCAGGTGTTTGACACAGTGGAGATCCGCCCGCTTCTCGGAGGGGGTTTGATCCTGTTGATTCTGTTCCGCAGGGCGCGTTCCCGGCGCACTCGAATCACAGGCTGACCCGAGCGCGGCGCGGGACTACTTGAACTGCCGGATCAGGTCGAGGAACGCCGTGTAATTGGCAACCACTTCGAGAATGCCGATCGGTGCCAAGGCGCAAGCGTCCTGCAGGGAGTCGACGAGCTTGAACTCCACCTCCGCCACGTCCAGACGCACCGCGAGATCGAGCCGGCGCTCCCCGCTCACCAGCACGGTCCGCCCCCTCAGCCGCCGGAAGTCCACGTCCCAGATCCAGGAAGTGTCCTGGCCGTCGAGCTCCCGGGCGTTGAGCATGATCAACACGCCCGGTGCCCGCTCGATCGCGTGGAAGATCTCGGTCCAGCTCGCGGGGTTCTTGGCCAGCAGCAACCGTATCTGCCGTCCAAAAGTTTCCAGCACCTGGTAGCGCCCGGCTACCGACCTGACCTCGGCCAGACCCGCCGCCATCGTTGTGGCGGGCTGTTCGAGCGTGGTGGTCACGGCCAGCGCGATGGCGGCGTTGGCGACGTTGACACGTCCGGGCAGGCGGAGCCTGAGATCGAAGGTTTCGGCTCCGGGCAGGTAGGTCACGGAGCGTTCTCCGGCCGACCACTGGGGGACGGGGCGTTCCAGCGGGCAACCACGACAGGCCCAGTGGCGGGAGGAACTGCGGGTCAGAGCCTGGCTGCAGGACGGGCACCACCACGAATCACGCCATTCGTCTCCCATGGATACCCAGGTGACCTGCGGAAAGCCGGAGACCGCCCAGACAATGTGGGGGTCGTCGCAGTTGGCGACGACGTGCGACGTCACATCGCTGGACATCCTCCGCCAGGCCTCGGCGACGAGTGAGGGCTCCGGATTCCTGTCGAGCTGGTCGCGACTGAGATTGAGGAGCACAACCACTTCCGGACTGGTTTCGGCGCAGACCCCGGGTAAGTAGCGCTCGTCGACCTCGAGCACCGCGAAGTCGAACGGCCTGTCCTGGATTATCGCCGTGACAAGCCCGGCGGGCATGTTGGCTCCCGTGTCGTTGCTGGCTATCCGGCCAACCGATCTGAGCATTTCAGCGATCATCCTGGTCGTCGTGGTCTTGCCATTGGTTCCGCTGACCACAACGACGTTCCTCGAAGCCGTCAGTCTGCCCAGGGCGTCGGGCGCGAGTGCCAACGTCACTCTTCCGGCTATCACCCCGCCGCCCGGTTTCGACGTGCGGCAGTAATACCAGGCCGCCACGCGCCCGGAGAAGACGGCGAAACGCAACCGCAGGGCACCCAGAATCGTCTCGGCACGCAATGAACCTCCGAAAATCGAATGCGGCGGAGCATGACGAGCCGGCGAGGCGCCTCAAGGCGTCACCGCACATGCGTCCAGCTCGTTCGCTTCCCAACGGCGAGGATCAGCCGCAGGGCCGGGTCGGGGGTGCCCGAACGGGGCCGCGCGATCCACGAACAACCCATGACGGTCAACCAGGCCGGCGTTCTGGCTGCCAACCTACGATCCGTGATTCCCGTTCCGTTTCCGCTCGCCATGACGGGAGGGGGAGGCAGAGAGGACCGGATCGGAATGCGGGCAGGAGACGGTGAGTGGGCCAGGTCATCGCAACTCGGAGGAGCGACATTGACTCAGCTGGATACAGTTTTCGGACCCGACTCGCACTATGGATGGCGTCCCGCCGATTCCCGCTTCCTGGATATCCTGGACGAGCCGTTCTATCGTCTGCTCGCCGACCTCCAGGACCTGGTCCTCGTCGAGTCGTCAGCATTCTGGAAGAAGCGCAACGCCAAGTTCCTGAACCTGCCGATCACCACGGACACGATCTCCAGCCCCATGGGGCGGGGAAGCGACTCGGTCCCGGTGAGCGTCGACATGTTCGGCGTCAAGACCTATCTCGCGGACTCGATGCAGTTCATGCTGGAGTACGGGTGCCGGTTGAACGGTGCGGGCGCCTGGTACATCATGCCGAGCTTTCGCGGTGAGGACGCCGATCCCACCCACCTCAACCAGTTCTTCCACAGCGAGGCCGAGATACCGGGCGGGCTGACCGACGTCATGACGTTGGTGGACGCCTACGTGCGGCACCTGACCGGCGCCGCGGTCAACGAGTTCGGATCCAGGATCGCCGAAGTCGCCGGTGGGCTCGGACACGTGGACGCGGTCATCGGCGCCGACCGGTATCCACGCATCACCTTCGACGAGGCGGTCTCGCTCCTCGACGACCAGCCACGTTTCGTCCGGCATGAGGACGGCTGGCGGACTCTGACCCGCGCCGGCGAGCAGGAATTGCTGCGCACTGTCCATCCAGTGCTCTGGGTGAGCCATTACGACCACCTGTCGGTCCCCTTCTACCAGGCGTACGCCGGCGACTCCACGCGCACGGCGCTGAACGCGGACCTCCTCTTCGGAATCGGTGAGGTCGTCGGATGCGGGGAGCGCCACATGAACGGCGAGGAAGCCCTGCGGGCACTCGAGCACCACGAGGTGTCCCCGGCCTCCTACGACTGGTACCTGCGCATGAAACGCGCCCGGCCGATGCGCACTGCGGGATTCGGCCTCGGAATCGAACGCTGGCTCATGTGGCTGCTCCGCAGCGACGACATCCGCGAACTGCAACTGGTGCCCCGGCTCAACGGCATCGCGCTTCAGCCCTGACCAGGGGAGGCTTCGAGATCCTGCCACCCATGGGCGGGCCGAAACGAAACGACCCGTAACCTTCATCGTTCTTGGGGATACCAATGGCATCGTATTGGCAGCGGACACTGGAAGACTTCGAAAAGTTCCTGTCGGATCGACCCGGCTCGGGATACATCGACTGGCAGCCGACCAAGTGGCAGTCACTGCTCAACGTGCGAGACATCCTGCTGGAGAACTGCTGGCCGGCCGGAACCACGGAACGCTCCGCGCTGGAACTGGGCTGCGGATCGGCGACGCTGCTGTCGCAGCTGGCCTCGTGCGGCGTGGAGTCGGTCGGCGTCGACAGGGACCCGGCGGCACTGCGTCTCGCCGAAGCCGCTGTGAAAAGCATGGGGATGGATGCGCCGACGCTGATCCTCGGTGACTTCAACGACCCTGTGACAGTCGGGAACCTGCAGGCTGACCTCGTCCTGCACGTCGGTGTGATCGAGCATTTCGATCGGGCCGGTCAACTGTCCTTTCTGGACCTGAGCAGAAGCCTGGCCAGGTCTCACGTGCTCGTGGCCGTACCGAACGAGAGTTCTCCGGTCTTCCGGTCGTTCATCACGGCGATGGAGCGAGCCGACAGGGTCTACGAGGACGATCATGAAGAGATCTCGGTGCCCGATCTCGCCGCCGAGCTCGGGCTGGAGATCACAATCAGCGACGGCGCACATGTGTTCCTGGGGAAGAGGGAGTACTACAACCGGGGTGACGCCGACCTGGACCGGTTCTACGAGGAAGTCGGCGAGCGGCTGCGCGACCTGGACCCCGACCGGTACGCCGCCTTTCCCGATCTCGACTTCAGCGGGATACACGTGGAGGACCTCCGCCGGATCGAACGTGAGCTGGACCGGGAGCAGCGGCTGCGGTTCGGGTTCTTGACCTACTACCTGCTCCGCGTGCCCCGATGACCGTCTTGACGGGCGAGTCGCTCCTCCGGGTCAAGGACCGGTTGCGAGGCGTTGAGCTGGCGCTGGCTTCTCACGGCTTCCACCGCACGCACCTGCCTTTCGTGGTCCCTCCGTCGGTGGTCGACCTCGTACGCCCGTGGCTGGCTCCGGGGGTGACCATGCTGCCCATCACCGCCGGAGACTCCAGCAAGATCTGCGGATGGCTGGGCATGGCCGGCCTCTGCTTGCAGCCGTTGCCGATGCTGGCCTCCCGGCAATGGTCCTGGCGGCAGTTGCCGCTGGGTTACCAGTTCGTGAGCGCGGCACACGGGCCGGGTATCGACAGCCGCGGGACCTCGGAGGATGTCGTCTGTCTCGGCGGAGCCGTCGCGGCGGCACACGCCTCCGACCACGACGACCTCGGCCGTGACACGCTGGGAGAGGCTGCCGGGGCCGTAGAGGACGTGCTGAGGGACCTCGCTCCGGCCGCAGTCATGTCCGAACAGCAATGGTGCGTCACCGGCATGCCCGCTCGGATCTGGCGCGTCGGTGGCGAGATCGTCGGCATCTGGCAGGAACTGCCGGGTGAGCTGGTGGCCAAGGCGCGGATACGGTACATGAACCGCAGGGGAGCCTTGGAACCATGCCGGGTGGCTCTCGTCTACATCGGCCCGAGCGGCCTGTCCGCGTCCGGCTCGGCTGTTCCCCGTCACGAGAGTGACCATGACGGGGCGGTGCGATGATGTCGCGACAGCCCGCGGGGCTGTGGCCGCACAGCCCGCACGACCTTCGCAGGACCGAGCTGATCGACCCCGGCTATCCGTTCGCCGGGGCGAGCGCGTGGCTGCCGCACGGATTCGACCTGGTGGATCGGGTGCTCACCCGGTTCAGTGATCTCTTCCGGACAGCCGGCTACGAAGAGATCCTTCTCCCCACGTTGGTCAACGAGGAGATTCTGGAGCGGCAGGCAGAGTCGATCAAGGACTTCCGCCGGCAGCTGTACTTCGTGGGCTCGGAGGACTCCCGCCAGGTCGTCGCGTCGTCCATCGAGGCGCAGGTATGCGGCCTGTTCGCCGGGTGGGTCGCCCAGGGGCGGACACCGCCCTACCGGGTGTTCTGCGTCCGCACCGTGGGGCGGCACGAGACGAGCACTCCGCGGCCCCTGTGGAAGGAGCGCTTTGTCTGGCCGTTCTTCGAGGCACAGGTAGCCGTGCCGCCGGGCAGCCGGCCAGGTGGACACGGCGGGGCCGACGGATTCGTCTCGGACCTGGACTTCCTGGTGCGGGGTCCGCAACAGGTGTGCCTGGACATCGGCCTTCCCACCTTCGCCGTCGAGCGGATCTACGACTCCACCGCCCCCAAGCTCTACGCGGACCGTCGGCTGGAGCTCGTGACGATTCTGCCCAACGGCGAGATCACGATTCTGACCTCGGTCTACGACCTCGGGGTCAGGTTCAGCGACACCTTCGGGGTGCGGTACGACGGTGCGTCCATGCCCATGCTGAACTTCGCCTTCTCGGCAAGGCTGGTGCTGGCGTTGCTCCAGCACTCCGGTACGGTGACCGGCCCGAGGTTTCATCCGGACATCGCACCGATACAGGTCGGCGTGATAGCCACTCGATCGGATGACGAGGACGTGGCCTCGGGCATTGTCCGCGATCTCCTCGCCCACGGCGTACGGGCATGCGCTTTCGTGACAGGTTCCGGCGTCGGCCGGCGCTGCGCGACTGCCAGAGAGCTGGGCATCCCGGTGCTCCTTCAGGTCTCGTCCGCGGAGAGGGCACCTCTCGGCAGCTGGGTGAGGCTCATCTCCGGCGAGCGTCCACGCGAACAAGACCGGCCGACGCCGCTCGGCGGTGCTGTGGCGCTTGCCCGCGAAACCTTACGCGTCGAGGCGTCCCGGAACGGTGCGGTGAGATCGGCCGGGCGAGAACCGTCGCCGGCGGATCCGCCTTCGGCGGCGCTCATGGGCGACGGAGACCTGGCCGAGTTGGTGGGGCTCTGCCACAGGTCGTCATGCGTGGACGAGACCTTGCGCCGGGCTCGGCGGGACGTGATCGGCAGGCCGTACCGCTGGGGTGTGGACACCCGCAGATGCGCCGTCTGCGGGGTCGAAACGGAGGCGGCGGTCATGCTCGGGAGGAAGATCCGTGGAGAGAAATGATCGACTGATGACCGGGCCGAGGTGACCGTGGACATCGACTCCGCGCGCTGCTCGCACGCCGCCACAGAGGCCGATCCCGACTTGCTCGCGCCGCGGACGGTCTCCGACTCCGGTCCCCTGTGGCGGAGCCTGCGATCTGACTGCCCTGTCCACTGGGACGCCGCGACGGGCTCGTGGTACGTGAGCCGTCGCGCCGATGTGCTCGCCCTGGCACTCGATCGACGGCTGGCTGCCCGCGGATATCCGAGCTGGGTGGAGAGCCTGCCGCCGGCCGACCGGGAAGTCGTCCAGCCGGTCGAGCGGTTCCTTGCCCGATGGCTTGTCTTCTCCGACGAGCCGGCGTCGCGCCGGGTGCGGCGACATCTCCAGACGGCCTTCACCCGGGCGGCGATCGATACGGTGACCGACGCGTTCCGGCTCAGGACACGTCAAGTGATCGCAGATGTTCCTCTGGGCACTGCGGACTTCGTCCGCAACGTGGCGCGGCCGATCGCGCGAGCCACCGTTGAGCCGATTCTCGGCATCCGCCCTGACGAGACCTCCGAGCTCGAAGCCTGGTCGGACGCGCTCATCGACTACCTGGCGACACCGGGCGCGGACGTGGCCCTGGCGAGAACGGCGACCTCGGCGATCGAGCGCTGCACCGAGTTCATCCTGGATGTGGCGCTGCCTCGGGAGGAGGGACTCGTCAGCGCCGTATTGAACCGGCTGCTGACCACCCGGCAGGCCGAACCGGACGACATCGTCGCCACGTTCACGCAGTTGATCACCGGTGCGCTGGAGCCGGTGGCGACGGCGATCGCCGCCGCGGCGGTCCGCCTCAGGACAGCTCCGATCATGCGTCAACGGCTCTGCGCGGAGTCACGGTACCGCGAGGCGTTCATCGAGGAGGTCCTGAGGATGGACCCGCCCTTTCACTTCGCACCTCGTACGGCGCGGCAGGGCATGTCCGTGCATGGCCGGCAGATCCATGCCGGAGATCGGGTGGTGCTCCTGCTGAGCTCGGCCAACCGCGAAGGGCGCGCTGACCGGACGGCCGGGCCGGACAGCGGTGACGCCGGCCCCGGCGAAGCTCCTGAGGCGTTCTCACCGACCGTGCCCGCGCGGCGCCACGTCTCCTTCGGACATGGTGCGCACTATTGCCTCGGCGCCACCGCCACGAGGACGTTTCTCGACGCGGCGCTGGCAGAGCTGGGTTCGAGCCAGGTGGTGGACCGTATCGAGCCGGACATGGTCGTGCTGAAGCCCATGGTGGGGGCGACGGGTTATGAGCGGATTCCGATGGCACCCGCAGCCTCCGTCCAGGCCCCAGGGGCGGATCGGTGACCCGTGACGGGCGCCAGGTCTCGTCACGGGTCATACGTCCTCCCGCACTGTGCGCGGGAGACGTTGTGGCGATCGTCAGCCCGTCCGGAGGTGCGGCGGGAGCGTATCCGCGCCGCTTCGACCGGGCGCTGGCAGCGCTACGCGAGGCCGGCCTGGTAGGCAAGCCCATGCGCAACGCCCGTCTCAACCGGTCGCTGACGTCGGCAACGCCGCAAGAGCGTGTCGCCGATCTGCACGAAGCGTTTGCCGATCCGGAGGTGAAGGGCATCATCTGCGCAGTCGGCGGGAGGCTGAGTTCCCAGCTGCTCGGCTTGCTCGACTACAACCTGATCGCGCACAACCCCAAAGTCTTCTGCGGATACTCGGACGCGACGGCACTGCACGTGGCCATCCACACGATCTGTGGCCTCGTCACCTTCTACGGCCCGGCTCTCATGCCGGACTGGGGCGAATGGCCGACGCCCAGACCGGAGACTGTCACGCACTTTCTCCGCGTTGTCGGGAGAGGTGTTCCGAGCGGTCCCACACCCAGATTCCCGGTGCTGGTGGACGAGTTCGTGTCATGGGATTCGGCGGAGGACCGTCTCCGGCGTGTCGACCCCGGGCCTGCGCAGGTGGCCCTGCGCCAGGGCCACGCGACGGGCACGCTGCTCGTCGGGTGCCTGCCGGTCCTGCGCGAACTCGCCGGTACTCCGTGGCAGCCACGGTTCGCCGGCCGGATTCTCGTCCTGGAGACGCCGCAGCTTCCGTACAACATGGAGCAGGCGACAAGCGATCTGTGGCACCTGAGGAATATGGGGGTCTTCAAGGAGATCGAAGCGCTGGCCATCGGGCGGCCTTACTCGCGTGATCAGGCCGCAGCGTTGAGAGCGGCCGTCCTCGAGGTGGTCGCGCCGTATTCGTTCCCTGTGCTGGCCGAACTGCCGTGCGGGCACAGCAGTCCGATCCTCACTCTGCCGCTCGGCATTGCGGCCACCGTCAGCGGCGACGAGCTGGTGGTCCGGCAGAACGCGGTCATCGGCACGGAAAGGACGGCATCTGATGTCAGTACGGCCTGCCATCACGCGCCGGGTGACAGTGAGGAATGGTAACGGAACGGGAACCGGTTGGGAGTTCGATGCCCGAGTGTCGAACACGCAGGAAGAACGTTGGCGGTAAAGGAGGTACGACATGACGGGTCAGAGGCCGACGGCGGTCGAAAGCGGCGATGATCCCAGGCCGTGGCGGCCGGCGCCCGTGGACTCGTTCCGCGGCATCGCCCGGGATGCGTAGCTCACTCGAACATGAGCGTCGCACCGGGTTATTGAAATAGGCATGTTCCTCTGTGACGCGATGCGAACCTCCGGGCCTCATATGCGCGGAGAGGCTTGCGACGGCTTCTGGACGAGCCTCGTCGCTCCGCGGTCCCAGAGATTGCACACGCGGCCACAGGATTCGCTTCATGCGGCTCCGGCGGTCGCATGGCGTCATCAAGAAGGGAGCTTGAAAGTTGGTAATGAGCAAATCGGATTCTCCGGTCCCCTCCCTCGGCACCTCGACCGTGCGGGACGTCGAGAACGAAGCGACCACCAACGGCAGAATCGCCGAATATATTCGGAGGAGCGATCGGCCCGCCCAAGAGATACTGAAGTCGCAGATCCGCCTCAGGCGCAGGTGGGAGCATGACAAGATCCGGCTGAGGGCACACGGCCGGATGACACCGGAAGAGCGTGCCGAATGGCAGCTCGAAACGGTCAGGACGATCGTGAACTCGGCATACGCCACCGTCCCGTTCTACCGGGAGCTCTACTCGAACGCCGGCTTCGAGCCGGGGGATATCATAACGTGGTCGGACTTCGAGCAGCTGCCGATTGTCGACAAACGTATGCTGGTGGAGTCCGGGGTCAGTGCGGAGATCGTCAGGTCCGCAGAGAAGAGAGCACTTCATTCGGTACGGACGTCCGGGTCGAGCGGGCTTGACCTGACCATCTACCAGGACAACGAGAGCCTCGACTATCGTGCGGCCTGCAACCTGTGGCACTGCGAGCTGCTTGTCGGCCATGCTCTGGAGCCTGACGACTGGCGATACAGCGTCTATTTCAAGCCTGAGCGGCTGTCATCGTTGTTGGGAGCGTATCCGGTCGTGACGGTCTCCCATCACTGTCCACCCCGCCTGCTCGTCGAGCATATCGCAGAATTGCGTCCCAAGCTTCTCATGGCGTATCCGAGCTACCTGCAGAGACTCGCCGAAGAGAAGGTGGCGCTCGACCTGTTCGGCGTCGAAGCGATCTGTACCAATTCGGAGAGAAGCACCAGAGGGGAACGCCTGAGATATTCGAGGATATTCCGTGTCCCGGTTCTCGACGAGTATTCTTCGAACGAGCTGTCGCTGATCGCGTACGAGTGCCGTGAACGCCGGTACCACCTGGTCGAGAACAATGTGTACGCCGAGGTGCCGGAGGCCGACGACGAAGGGTTCGGTCGTCTCATCGGCACCTCGCTCGGCAACCTGCTCATGCCGTTCATCAGATACGACCAAGGCGATGTCGTACGCTTGGAGGACTCTCGCACCCCCTGTGCGTGCGGTTCTTCGTGCCGGGTGATCAGTGCGTTCAGAGGGCGCGAGGGCGAGCACCTCCTTGACGGCCCGCTCCGTACGGTTCCGGCCGACATCGTCCTTGAGCTGTGCGACAGGATCCTTCTCAGGGACACGTCTCGCGTGCAGCAGTATCAGGTTGCGCAGATTGCACCTGATCGCATCGAGGTGCGCCTCAAGCGGTCCGATCCGATGAGGCGGTCCGATGAGGATGGCGACGTCGGCGAGTTCACGCGGATCCTGTCCGCCTTATTCGTCAACGAAACGATGAGGGTCGACGTCGTCCACGACAGAGAATTCGCCACACTCCCTTCCGGAAAAAGGTGCCTGATCTACAGGGAAGAGCCATGGGACCGCATCCGGTGAGCCATCATGGTCAGCCGCTCACCCGGCTCGCGGCTGGACGTCACGACGGTGGCGGCCCTGCGGCGGCATGCACACGGAAGCCGGAGGTCTCGGCCGGTCGGGCCCTTCGGGCCCTTCGGGCGCGAATGCCGGCGCCGGCTACACGGCGTCCCCGGAACCGGTCGAGCAGTTCGGATCCTCGCGCCAGACGTAGCCCGCGAAATCCCCGGTCGGCCCTTCCCTGCGGTAGGAGTACAGCTCGGGACTCTCCATCGTGCAGCGCTCGTCATGGAGCACGTCATCAATGCCGAGCCTGTGAAGCTGAGCTGTGACCGCGGCGCGCAGATCCAGCCCCGGCGTGCCCCAGCGGCTCACGGAGAAGGCTTCGGGGATGAGCGCGACCATGTCGTCGCGCAGGCCGGCGGAGACCTCGTAGCAAAGGCCGCAGATGGCGGGGCCGACGAGCGCCACCATGCGCGCCGACCGGGCGTGGCGGCCGGTCATGGCCGCCACCAGGGAGGCGATCACTCCAGTGCTCGTGCCCGCGCGTCCCGCATGCGCTGTGCCCACGACGCCGGCCTCCGGATCCGCTATCAGGACAGGGGCGCAGTCCGCCACCAGGACGGCCAGCCCCAGCCCCGACTGGTCGGTGCACACCCCGTCCAGCGCGGGCGGCGGGTCCCCGAGCGGCCCGGTGACGTACCGTACCCGCGCGCCGTGGACCTGACGCATGTAGACCACGCGCTCCGGTGACAGGCCGAAGCCGGTGGCGACCTGTTCCCGTCCCTGTCTGACGACCTCCTTGGCCCGCGGGCCCAGTCGCTCGACCTCATCCGGCGGGATGCTGACCTTGCTGTTCCGGTCGGTGAACGCCATCCGGACATCGCCGATTCTCAGCACTCGCACTCCTTTGTGAACCCGGCTTTTCCGGAGCCCTGTGATTGTCGCACTCCCCATTTGTCGTGCACGAGGAGAACTGTAAGACCCTGCACTCTGCATGTCTATTTCGAGAAGACGGTCGCAGCCCATGATAATTCCCGTGTTGACGACTCCGCGGACCGTCTGGCAAAGTCGCCGTGGAGAAATAATTAGCCCGTCCTGCTTGAAATTCCGCGGAGACGGCATGTCCTGCCAGGCTCTTGTGCTGTGTCGGAGTTCTGGCGGCGGTTCGCCGTCGCGGCCCGTCGGTTCATCTGTTGGACGTGAGCGGAAAGCGGAACGGGGAACGGCAGGGATTCCGCTGACGGGTTTCGCCGGCCGCGGCCGGAGTGGCGAAGAAAGGCTGCGACAACAGTGGTGGGGGAGCGTGGTCGGAATCGAGTCGATCCAGCTCTCGGATCGCCACTTCAGAAATCATGCCCGAAAGGCTCTGAAAGGAAGACGATGGGCATTTCCAGTTTTCGTGGGCCTGCGATCGAAGCCGAGAATCTCAGCCGTTCCTATCGCCTGCGTTCCGGCTGGCTGCGACCCCAGACGAAGGTCATCGAAGCCGTGAAGGACGTGAGTTTCTCCATCGAACAAGGCGAGCTGTTCGGACTCCTCGGCCCGAACGGCGCCGGCAAGACCACCACCATCAAGATGCTCAACACCCTGCTTTTACCCTCCGGGGGCACGGCAAGAGTTCTGGGACATGATGTCGCCAAGGATCCGGTCGCCGTGAGGCAGCGCATCGGCTACGTCTTCGGCGGCGACAAGGGGCTGTACGACCGGCTGAGCGCGCTGGACAACCTGCGTTACTTCGCGGAGCTGTACGGAGTGGAGCCGGCCGGGCAAGGTGCGAGGATCCAGGAGCTCCTGGAGCTGGTGGGACTTTCGGGCCGCGAACGCGAACGGGTCGAGGGCTACTCCAGAGGCATGAGACAGCGCTTGCACATCGCGAGAGGGCTGCTGCACATGCCGGAGGTGTTGTTCCTGGACGAGCCGTCCATCGGCGTCGACCCGGTCGCGGCCCGCGCGCTGCGAGAGATGATCCAGGGGCTCAGCGCGCGGGGGATCACCGTCTTGCTCACCACGCATTACATGGCGGAGGCGGACCAGCTGTGCGACCGTATCGCGGTGATCGCCGGTGGCCGCATCCGGGTCGTGGACACGCCGGACGCGCTCAAGGCAAGCGTGGCCGCGGAGACGGTGATCGAAGTAGAGGTGGTGGGAGCGACCGGCGGGCACACCGCGGCGCTGCGGGCGCTGCCGGGGCTGCGGGAGATGGATGTGGAGGAGGGGGAAGGGCAGGTCTCCGTGCTGACCATGCGTGCCAAGCTCGGCGTCGACCTTTACTCCGCGGCGCTGTCCATCCTGAGTGATGTGCACATCGTTCGCGTATCCGGACGGGAGTCCAGCCTGGAGGACGCCTACGTCGCCATCGTGGGGCGAGGATGAGCTACTCGCGGGCACGTCTCATCCGGGTGGTTTACATGGGTGCGCGCGCACAGTTCCTGACGATGTCGCGGGTGCCGCTGCTCGTCGTCTTCAACGTTCTCACCCCCGTCGTCTACGCCACTGTCGCCATGTACCTCTACGGTGCCGACCACCCCGAGAAGCTGCTCCACGTCAGCGTCGGGGCAGGACTGATGGGGGTGTGGACCTCCGTGCTGTTCGACGCGGGAGGCGCCATCCAGAGGATGCGCTGGGTCGGGCTCCTGGAGCCGCTGATCTCCACTCCCACGCCGTTCTCCGTGGTTCTCTTCTCGATCTCCCTCGCCACCTCGATGGTCGGCATGTACGCCATGGTCGCGACCCTCTTCTGGGGCGCGGTGTTCTTCGGCATGCCGCTGGCGCTCCCGTCGCCGTTGCTGTTCCTTGCCGCGACAGCCGTATGCGTGCTGTCCATGGGCATGATGGGAATGCTGCTGGCCTCGACCTTTGTCTTCATGCGCAACGCCAACGCCCTCGCCAACACACTCGACCACCCCGTCTGGCTGCTGTCGGGGATGCTGGTGCCGGTCGCCGTCCTACCGGAATGGCTGCAGCCGGTGACACAGGTGCTGCCGACGACCTGGGGTTCGACTGCCGTGCACAACTCGCTCGACGGCGGCCCCGTGCTCTGGCCGTTGATCGGAGCGCTCGCGCTGGGCGCCGTCCATCTCGGCCTGGCACTCCTGGCGCTTCGCAGGGTCGAGCACCTGGCCCGCGAACAAGCGACCCTCGCTCTGGCCTGAGAAAGGCGGCACAGAAGTGCGCACCCTACGGCTCGCCTGGATCGGCGGCATCCTTGCCTATCGGGCTCTTTTCAACTGGACCAGCCCGTCGCTGTTCATCGGCTCGCTCATGGCCGCGCCGGTGTTCCAGCTCCTGTTCTTCGTCTACCTCGGACGTGAGATCGGAGTGGCCGACGACAACTTCTACGTCCTTGGCAACGTGCTTCTCGCGGCCACCGGGGCATGCGTGACCGGCGGGACCATGGCGATCGCCAACGAGCGCCGATACGGCACGCTGGGCCCGGTCCTCCTCAGCCCGCGGAGCCGTGTCGCGCTCTGGGGCGGACGCGCACTGCCATACGTGGGCAACGCGCTCCTGATCATGACGTTCACCCTGGCCTGCGCGGCGGTGACGGTGGGGCTGAGAATGCCTGCCTCGGGTATACCGGGACTGATCCTGGCGCTCCTGGCCGCCGGCCTCTCGGGTACGGCGTTCGGGATCGTCATAGGCTCCCTCGGCCTGCGGGCGAGCAACACCATGGTGATGGCCAACATCGCCTACACCATGCTCATCCTGCTGACAGGAACGATCGTCTCGCGCACCACCCTCCCGGCCTGGATGAGCGCCATCGGAGGCGTGCTCCCGCTCACTCACGCCACCGAGGCCGTGCGCGCCAGCTCCGCCGGCATCGACCTGGCCGTCGTCCTGGGCCACGTGGGCGAAGAACTGGCGGTCGGCCTGCTCTACGCCCTGCTGGCCGCGGCCCTGTTGAAGTACTTCGAGTGGACGAGCCGCAGGGGCGCTTCGCTCGACGCTGTCTGAACCTCACATGCTCCGCGACCGGGGGCTTCTCTGCGTGACATGGCGCGCATTTCGCGCCCCGTTGACGGTCAAGGAAGAAAAGGGCAATCGAGAATTAATGTCACCTCTAAGTCATTAGTGGCGAAGTGCCAATAATGGGAAATACCAAATGCCTGGCAGGTGACATATGCGATTCGCTGACCCGTGGCACGATATGCCTTTTACATGTCCGGCGTTACTTCCAACTGGGGGCGGGGAGGTATCGCGTAAGATTTCATCGGTCAAGGAGAAAGGGGGGTGATGTGAGAGGGGTGACCCCGATATCCAGGCTCCCCGTGCGTGAAGGGCTCATGTAGCCGGCCCTCAGCTGCTCCGACGTGCCACCGGCCGCGCCGTGACCGCTCCGTCCGATACAGGGCCCCAGCCGCTTCGGCGTCGAACAGAAGACATTACCGGCTCTCGATGAGTCATCAAGGCGTTCGCTCGATGATTCGGCGGATGCGTCAAGGGGGACTATGCAATGCCCGGAATCAAGAATATCGTCACCGCACTCACTCTCAGTGGCGCACTCGCCGGGGGCATGATCGGGCTGGGTGTCGCGACCATGGCCACCGGCGCCGAGGCGGTCAGCGCCGTCAAAACGGCGGGCTCGGACTGGAGAGAGGATCGCTGCCGCGGCTGTCATCGCGGCAAGAATTGCCGTAGGGATCGCGACGGGAATCGCCCCAAGAAGAGGAACATCAACGTCAACAATAACAACAACAACAAGGAGAAGAAGAAGCGTAGTGATCTTGTTCTGGAAAACCACCTGCGGGCGCGCTGAGCTTGAGCCGCACGGTGCTCGTCTGTGACGGCCGGCATCGAGAACCGGCCTCGGGCGGACCTCAAGAAAGCCCCGCCCGCCTTTCGGTGCATGCCGGGAGGCGGCGGGGCTTCTCCGCGCCGTACGGCCGCATCGCTCGTGCGCAGCCCGTGGACGATGCCGGCCGGCGCCGTACGGTCATCGACCGGCGGTCTTCCCGGGGAGCACCGGTGCCGGGAAGGAACGGAGCACTACGCGTGCTCGGTCTGCAAGACGCGGAGCAGATCGAAGGCGGGGCGATCCAGTGACCGCCGGGTGTTGCTGAGCATGGCGACGGCCACGCCCTTCTCGGGGTCGAAGCCCACGAAGGAGGAGAACCCTCCGGTCATCCCGTTGTGCCAGATCCGGAGGTGGGCGCCCTGCCGAGGATGCAGACGCTGCCCCATCCAGCCGAGATGCGCCCAGGCGAAGGGATTGATCCGGTGTTCGATCCGGCGGCTGAGCCGGATCGCCTCGGCGACCACGCCGGCGCCGATCCCAGCAGCCCGGCGCCGAGGTTGGAGTAACGGAATCGACGTCCGGGCGTGGCGCCCAGCCGGATCCCGGCCGGCCCCCGGAGCAGGAACTCGGTGGTGCGTCCGGCGTACGGATCCGGCTTCGACGGCCGGAGCAGCGCCTGCAGCAGCATGCCCTTGGGCGGGCGGGGCAGGCCCGAGGTGTGGGTCGCCAGATGCCGAAGGGTGATCTCCTGACCATCCCGTGAAGGCACGCTCGTCCCCCCGGGCAGCAGTGCGGCCAGCGGCTCATCGAGTTCGGCCGTGCCCGCCACGGTCAGCCGCGCCAGGGCCAGGGCGGTGAACACCTTGGTCACCGAGCCGATCTCGAACAGGGTCTCGGCGCCGGGCGTGCCGCCGTTCTCGCCACCCGTGCGCCCGGCCCCCGGGTCTCCACCGAGCCCGGGGTGAGCGCGGTGACCACCACGCCGACGTGCCCGGCCACCAGCTGATCGGCTGCCTTCTGCACGAGGCCGTCTAGATCCGTCATAGCTGGCAATTATGGACGTCCGAACGCGCGGGCCGGGCCGCCCGCCGGCCCGGATCCGTCGGGGCTGGCAGGCGCTCGGGGGCTCGTACGGCGGGCTGACGGCCCACGGACCGGAAAGTGGCGACGATCTGACATGTCCACTGTCCGCCAGGTGCAGTCGTAGCGTCGCCGGTCTCTCCATGACGAAGCTTTGTCCTGCCGGTGCCGACCCCCCTGCCGGCAGAAAGAGAGTCCCTCAATGCCAATCAGACGTAGGGCGGCACTACTCAGTGTCTCCCTCGCCGCCACGCTTGTCGCGGCCGGCACCGGAAGCGCGCACGGCGAGTCGCCGGCCCCCGGCGACGGGGTCGCCGGCATACCGGCGCCGTCGGCCATCACCGCGCGGGTCACCCTCATCACCGGTGACCAGGTCGCCGTGACCAGCCAGGCGGGCAAGACCGTCTCGGTCAACGTGACCCCGTACAACCGCTCGATCAGCGACATCCGCACCTTCACGGTCGGCACCGACGTGTACGTGATGCCGAAGGAGGCCGAGGCGCTCGTCGGCTCCGGCCAGGTGGACAAGCGGCTGTTCAACGTCACCCAGCTGATCGCCCAGGGCTACGACGACGCGCACAGCGAGTCGATCCCGATGATCGTGCGGTACTCGGAGAAGGCCGCCAAGAAGGCCGGCGAGCCGAGCGCGCCCGACGGTGGCCGGATCACCCGGCGCCTGCCCGGCGTCCGCGGAGCGGCCGTCAGCGCGGACAAGAAGCAGGGCGACACGTTCTGGGAGGCCGTCGACGACGACACCTCCAAGGCGGGTACTCCCACGACCCAGCTGTCGGGCGACATCCAGCGCCTCTGGCTGGACGGCAAGGTGAAGGCGCTGCTCGACAGGAGCGTGCCGCAGATCGGCGCGCCCGAGGCCTGGGCCGCCGGGTACGACGGCGCCGGCGTCAAGGTCGCGGTGCTGGACACCGGCGCGGACTTGAGGCATCCCGACCTCGTCGACAGGATCGCCGACAGCCGTAGCTTCGTCCCGGACGAGGCGGTGCAGGACGGCCACGGCCACGGTACGCATGTCGCCTCCACGATCGCCGGCTCCGGCGCGGCGTCCGGCGGCAAGTACAAGGGTGTGGCGCCCGGCGCCAAGCTCCTCGTGGGCAAGGTGCTCGCCGACGGGGGCGCCGGCATGGAGTCGTGGATCCTCGACGGGATGACCTGGGCCGCCCACTCGGGCGCGAAGGTCGTCTCGATGAGCCTCGGCGGCCAGGAGGGCGCCGACGGCACCGATCCGATGGCGATGGCGGTCAACCAGCTGACCGCCGAGACCGGCGTGCTGTTCACCATCGCCGCGGGGAACAGCGGACCGGGGGCGACCACGGTGGGCTCACCCGGCGCAGCCGACGCGGCCCTGACCGTCGGCGCGGTCGACTCCGCCGACGCGGTCACCGACTTCTCCAGCCGCGGCCCCCGCGGGGGCGACGGCGCGCTCAAGCCGGAGATCACCGCCCCCGGCTTCAAGATCGTGGCCGCCCGTGCGACCGGCACCTCGATGGGCACGCCGGTGGACGACACCTACACCACCGCGAGCGGTACCTCCATGGCCACGCCGCATGTGGCCGGCGCCGCCGCGATCCTCGCCCAGGAGCACCCGGACTGGACCGCCGCGCGGCTGAAGAGCCAGCTCATCAGCACGGCGAAGACCACGGCCGGTACGCCGGTGCACTCCCAGGGCGCCGGCCGGGTCGACGTGAGCCGCGCCGTCCGGCAGCCGGTCCACGGGCCGGGCGTGATCGACTTCGGCCTCGCGGACTGGGACTCCGGCAGCGGTCCGGCCACCAAGCAGATCGACTACGTCAACGACGGCGACCAGCCGGTCACCCTGGCGCTGTCGGCAAAGGGCGCGGGCGAGGACCTGCCGGCCGGGGCGCTGACCCTCGGCGCCGAAACGGTGACCGTGCCGGCCCACGGCACCGCCGCGGCGAGCGTCACCGTTGACACGGCCGCCACGGCGGCGGGGGCACACGGCGCGCACGTCACCGCCACCTCCGCCGACGGCCAGACGGTCGTGACGACGGCGGTCGGTTTCGTCAGGGACGTGGAGCGCTTCGACGTCACCCTCAAGGTGCTCGACCGGGACGGCAAGCCGACGACCGGCGTCGCCGTCGTACATGACTTCAGTCTGGGGAAGCTGGGCCTGCCGGACATGCACGTGCCCGGGGAGGACGGCACCGTCGTGGCGCGGCTGCCCCGCGGCGAGCACGCCTTCATGGCGGAGATCTTCCACTACAGCGCCGACGGGAACCGCGTCTGGGAGTACACCTACGGCGGAGAGCCCGGCACCCTCATCGACTCCGACCGGACCATCACCTTCGACGGCGGCAAGGCAGGCCCGGTCACCATCGACACCCCGAAGCCGAACCAGACGGACAGGCTCCGGCTGGGCCTGGCCATCCAGAACTCGACCGACACGAACGCGTTCGGCGTCGAGCAGTGGATGAACGGCGAGACGAAGGTGTACTCCATCCCGTCGCAGGTCACCAGCAGCCACTTCGAGTCGCGCGTCGGATGGTCGCTCAGCGCGCCGGAACTCCGGGCGCAGGTCGTCGGCCGCGGTGGCGGGCCGATCGAGCCGGTGTACTTCCGAGGCAGGGCCGGCTCGGCGCGCATCGACGGTACGCGGGTGCTGCGGGTGGCGGACGCCGGCACCGGCCGGCCGCAGGACTACGCCGGGCAGGCGGTCCAGGGCAGGCTCGCGCTGGTGAAGCGCAGCGCCGACCTCACCCCGCAACAGCAGGTCGACAACGCCGCGGCGGCCGGCGCCGACGCGGTCGTCATCTACAACGACAACCCCGGCAACTGGGGCGCCGACAACTGGAGCGTGACGGCGACCAAGATCCCGGCGATGACCATCTCGGGCACGCAGGGTGCCCGGCTGGCGGAGCTGGCGGCCCGCGGCAGGGCCAAGGTCGAGCTCACGGGCACGGCGGTGAGCCCGTACTCCTACGAACTGCTCAAGTATCGGCAGGGCGGCATCCCCGCCGACCAGCGGTACCGGGTACGGACGGACGAGCTCGCCACGGTCGAGTCGTCGTTCCACGCCTCGGTGCCCGGCACGGAGGCCGGGTACTCCCGGCTGATGGTCTCACCGATGCAGACCGTGGCGTACCTGCTCTTCAACCGGATCGTCATGCCGCGCCCCCTCACCCAATACGTCACGGCCGACGTGAAGACCTGGGAGGCGATGCAGGTCGGCACCGTGTGGGAGGCCGGCCAGGCCGGGCAGCAGACCGCGCCGACGGTGCTCAAGGCCGGTCAGCGGGTGTCCCGCGACTGGAACAAGGCGGTGGTCCGTACGGCGCTGCCAAGCGGGCTGGACAAGTCGGCCTACCGGGACGGTGCCGTCGCCGTGGTGTACGCGGGCGGATTGTCCGACACGGTGCCCGACCAGTGGTTCATGAGTCGTGCCTTCACCGACAAGGAGCGGACCACGGTGTACCGCAACGGTGAGCTGCTCGGATCCGCACCGTCAGCGGTCGTCGCCTTCCCGGTGGTGCCGGAGCGCGCCGAGTACCGCCTGGTGGTCGACGCGCAGCGGGACCAGCCTTGGTGGACCACCTCCACCAAGGTGAACACCGACTGGACGTTCCACTCCGAGGAGGCCGGCGCCGGGACGCCGCTGCCGGTCCTGTCGGTCGACTACGACCTCGATGTCGACCAGGCCAACAGCGCCTCGGTGAAGTCCGCGACCCGTGTCGGGCTCGGCCTGCGCTACCCGAAGGGCAAGGCCGGCCCACGGATCACCGAGGCGAAGCTGTGGGCCTCCTACGACGACGGCACCACCTGGCAGCAGGTGCGGCTCGCCGCCAAGGGTGACGCGGCCTTCACCGGCACGATCAGGAACCCCGCCTCCGCGAAGGCCGGCGGGTCCGTCTCGCTGCGGGCACAGGCCACCGACGCCGACGGCAACACCGTCCTGCAGACCGTGACCCGGGCGTACCGACTGCAGCGGTGACCCGACGGGCCGGGGCGCTCCATCCGCGCGGCGGACGGGGCGCCCCGGCGCCGTTCCGATCACCTCACGAGGGGATCATGCCGGACCTGGCGGCGTACCAGGCGAGCTGCATACGGCTGTCGGTTCCGGCCAGCTTCATCAGCCGGCGGATCCTGCGTTGCACGGTGCGTTCGCTGGTGCCGAGCCGGCTGGCCACTGTCTTGTCCGGCATGCCGGACAGCAGGTACGTCAGCAGTGCCACGTCGACGTCGTCCCATGCGGGAACCCCCTCGGTCACACTCGTGGCGGTGAGCCGCAACGGCGTCGCCGCCTGCCAGACCCGCTCGAAGAGCGCCACCAGCAGGTGGACCAGGGACTGCCCCCGTACCAGGAGGAAACCCGGATGGACGCTTGCCTGGTCGAGCAGCATCGGCAGCAGCACCGCCTCCCGGTCCACGATGATCATTTTGCTGGGCAGCTCGGCGGCGATCCTGATCTCGTACCCGCTCTTGAGGAACCTGCCGATCTCGGCGGGCGCCCGCGGATCGTCGAGAGCGGCGCGTTCGTACACGTAACGGTAGGTGGGCAGCGCGTTGGTGGAGTCGTCGAGGTTCACGTCGAGCACATACGGGGGCCGGAAGAAGGCCAGCACCTCTCGTCTGGCGCCGCGCTCCATGTTGTCGAGCCAGGTGGTGAGCTGTTCCGGCGTGCTGAGCGCCTCTATCTCACCCGCGGGCGCGGCGGCTCCTGTCCGGTAGACCTCCACCAGCTCCGCCAACCTGCCCTGAACCTGCTGCAGCGCGGACTGCCGTTGCGCGATCAGCGTGCCGAGTCCGACGTCGGGCGGTACGACCATGTGCAACCCGCTGTCGTCGCGGGTGGCCAGGCCGAGTTCGACGAGTCGGGCCACGGCGGCCGTCGCGGTCGTCACAGGCATGTCCAACGCCTCGGCCATGTCGGAGACCGTCATCCGGTGACATCGCAGGAGTTCGACGTAGACGGTCTCCTCCTGCTCGCTGATCCCCAGCCTATTCAGCATCTTTAATCACTTTCTGACCACATTGCAACATCTGTCCGGGGCTACTATGCCTCGTGCCTTTTCGCGGGGAACATCCGGGCGATCATCGATCGATGACAACGACCCCCGCAGGATCGGTCCGTACCGCATCGCGGGCCGGCTGGGAGCGGGCGGGATGGGGGCCGTGTACGCCGGAACGTCGCGGGGATCGGGCTCGTCAGCGCTCAGGGTCGACCTCGACGGCGACCGGCTGCGTGGGGGTGTCCGACGATCGGCCTCGCCCCAGTTCCGCGATGCGGGTCAGGGCGGGCAGCGCGCCGGCGATCGCCTGCCGCTGTTCGGCGCTCAGCTGGGCGACGAGCGGGGCCAGGTGGCGTGTGCGGTCGTCATGGCGTGAGCGGCCGATCCGCCGGCCGGCCTCGGTGATGTGGACGAGGACGGCGCGTCCGTCGTTCGGGTCGGGACGGCGCTCTACCAGTCCGTCGCGCTCCAGCCGGGTGACCAGCTGGGTGATGCCGGGCTGGCTGACCTGCTCGGTCCTGGCCAGGTCGGTCAGCCGCATCGGGCCGTCGCCGCACGCGAGGGTGTCCAGCACCGACAGCGTCGTGAACGACAGCTTCTCCAGCGTCGGGAGCCGGATGTAGAAGCGGTTGAAGTTCTCGACCGCCGTGGTGAAGGCGTCCACGTCCAGGTCGTCGTCCGAGGTGTCGTCCATCCCAAAAATATATCGCATACTTATTTAAGTTGCTTATGATGTTCTCCCGGACGCCCCCCGAGCCGCCGCGTGCGGGGCGCGTCACCCCTCGTCGGCGCAAGGAGAAGGAACCATGACTGTTCGTATCGGCATCAACGGCTTCGGGCGGATCGGTCGCAACGTCTTCCGCGCGGTAGCCGCCCGGGACGCGGACCTGGAGATCGTCGCGCTCAACGACCTCGGTGATGTGGCGACCATGGCCCACCTGCTGGCCTACGACTCGATCCTGGGCCGCTTCCCCGGCGAGATCACCGCCGAGCCCGGTGCGATCCGTATCGGGGACAAGACCGTCAAGGTCCTGGCCGAACGCGACCCCGCCGACCTGCCGTGGGGGGACCTGGGAGTGGACGTGGTCATCGAGTCCACCGGAATCTTCACCCATGCCGCCAAAGCCCGCGCGCACGTCGACGGCGGCGCGAAGAAGGTCATCATCGCCGCCCCGGCCAGTGGCGAAGACGTCACGATCGTGCTCGGCGTCAACCAGGACGCCTACGACCCGGAGCGCCACACGATCATCTCCAACGCCTCGTGCACCACCAACTGCCTCGGAGTGCTGGCCAAGGTGCTGCACGACGCCGTCGGCATCGACTCCGGCATGATGACCACCGTCCACGCCTACACCCAGGACCAGAACCTCCAGGACGCCCCGCACGGGGACCTGCGACGCGCTCGCGCCGCGGCCCTCAACATCGTGCCCACCTCCAGCGGAGCCGCCAAGGCCATCGGCCTGGTCCTGCCCGAACTCCAGGGCCGTCTCGACGCCTTCGCCCTGCGGGTTCCCGTCCCCACCGGCTCGGTCACCGACCTGACCGTCACCACCAGCCGCCGCACCACCTTGCAAGAGGTCAAGGACGCCTACGCCCAGGCCGCCGCCGGTCCGTACAAGGGCCTGCTGTCCTACACCGAGGCGCCCATCGTCAGCACCGACATCGTCAGCGACCCCGCCTCCTGTGTCTTCGACGCCGAACTCACCCGCGTCCTCGGCCCGCAGGTCAAGGTCGTCGGCTGGTACGACAACGAGTGGGGCTATTCCAACCGCCTCATCGACCTGGCCCTCCTGGTCGGCAGCACCCTGTAGACCAGCGGCTCGCCCTCCCCGGCGGACATGGGCTCCACGCTGAGAGCGGTGGTCCGGCGCGCGGGCCGGACCGGACGGCAGGCCGCCGATACCCGCTGAAGCGCAGGTGCCAGTCGGTCACGAAGATCGCCCCGCTGGCGTGCGGAGGGCTCACACAACGCTTCTCCCAGCGGGGGCTCTGGTGGTCAGGGGCGGGCCGCGGCGTACAGGACGTCACGCATGCCGGGCAGCGACTCCCGGTCTTCTCGCCAGACGAGCCGCAGGCTGAGATCCGGGAGCGGGAGGTCGAGCCGGACCAGGGTGCCGGCGCGGAGGCTGTCGGCGACCGCGAACCGGGGGAGAAGCGAGACTCCGAGCCCGTGCTCGGCCCACGAGCGCATCACCGGGACGCCTCCGGCTCTGATCCGTTTGGGACCGGAGCCGAGGATCTTGTTCCCCGCCATCCAGAACGAGCATTCAGGGACGTTGACCAGGAGCCGCTCGTGCCTGAGGTCACCGGGGGTCAGGGCGGCTCGGGCGGCGAGAGGGTGGGTCGGCGCGGCCACCAGCGCGAGGGGGACCGGGTCGAGGTCGACGAAGGCGAGCGGTTCGGCGGGGGCGGGAAAGCCGAGTCCGCCGACGTCGTCGCCGGAGTCCAGCAGCAGGGCGGCTTCGAGCCGTCCCTCGATCACGTCGGCGAGGAGTCCGTCACGGGCGCGTTCGGAGTGAATCTCGACCTCGATGTCGGGCCGGCGTTCGGCGAATCGGGCGAGGACACGGGGCACGTGCGAGCCGGCGAGGGTCTCCAGCGCGCCGAGCCGCAGCAGCTGCCGTTCGCCTCTGACGTCGCGGGTGGCCTGCTCGGCCTGGTCGAGCAGCGACCGCGCCCATCCCCGCAGCCGCTGCCCGGCGGGGGTGGGCTCCATTCCCTTGGGGCCGCGCACGAACAGGACCACGCCGAGCGCTCCTTCGAGCGTCCGGATCTGCTGGGAGACGGACGAGGGGGCGAGGTCGAGCGCGACGGCGGCGTCGGTCACGGTCCGGTACCGGACGACGGCCTCGAAAGTCCTGAGCTGGCGTAGCTCCACGCGCAGAGGAACGAGGCCGGGCGTTCGGAAATTCCGAACGGGACGTGCAGCCGGGGCGGTGGAGCCGCAGGCCCGCCGGAACGCACAGTGGGTCACGTCATCCCCACCTCTGTCTTCGGGAGCTGTCTCAGGCATGACTTTTCTGAATTCACCCGCGCCGGCGCCGGCGGATCCCCGTCCGGGGCGGGGGCGTGCCCGCGCGCTGGCGGGCATTTCGCTGGGCTACTTCATGGTGCTGCTGGACATGACGGTGCTGACGGTCGCCGAGCCCGATCTGGTGTCCTCTCTCGGCACCTCGATGGCCGGGTTGCAGTGGGCGACCGCCGGCTACACCGTGGCGTTCGCCGCGCTGCTGCTGTCGGCGGGAGCGGCGGCGGACCGCTTCGGCGCCGAGCGGCTCTTCCGGGCCGGGATCGCGGTCTTCACGCTCGCGTCCTTGCTCAGCGCGTTCGCTCCGGGGCTGCCGGCCCTGGTCCTCCTGCGCGCGGTCTCGGGGGTCGCCGCGGCGGCGTGCGTGCCCGCCTCGATGGCGATGATCGCCCGGCTCTACCCGGAGCCCGCGGCGCGGGCGCGCGCGGTGTCGGTGTGGGCCGCGACCAGCGGTGCGGCCGTGGCGGCCGGTCCGATCGCGGGCGGTGCCCTGGTGGCCCTGGCCGGATGGCGGTCGGTCTTCCTGGTCAACGTGCCCATCGGGCTGGTGGTGCTGGTGCTGACGCTGGGCCGGGCGGTGGCGTGTCCGCGCGGTGACCGCCGGATCGACTGGCCCGCCCAGTTGGCGGCCGCCGCGGTGCTGGCCCTGTGCACGGACGCGCTGATCGCCGCCGGCTCGCGGGCGTGGGTCCACGCTGCGTGGTCGTTGGTGGGGTTCGGGGCGTCGGTGCCGGCGTTCCGGTACCTGGAGCGCCGCAGCCAGGCGCCGGTCCTGAACCGGGCCCTGCTGGGGTCGGCCCGGGTGCGGGCCGGGCTGCTGGCCGCGGCGGGAGTGAACTTCGCGCTGACCGGGGCCCTGTTCGTGCTGCCGCTGCTGCTGCAGCAGGAATGGCACCTGGACCCGCTGCGGACCGGACTGGCGTTCCTGCCGCTGACCGTTCCCTTCGCAGCCAACCCGCCGTTCACGGGCAGGATCGTGGCACGGGTGGGGCCTCGCCGGCCGATCCTGGCCGGTCTGGCGCTGCTGGCCGCCGGAGGCGCCGTGCTGGCCGGCGTGGTCTTCACCGGCGGGAGCTACCCGTGGCTCGCGGTGGGCCTCCTGATGACCGGCTTCGGCGTCTCCTACGCCCTGCCGGCCCTGGTCGCGGCCCTGGTCGGCGTCGCCCCGGCGGGGACGGCCGGTGCGGTGGGCGGCCTGCTCAACGCCGTGCGCCAGGTCGGTGCCACCCTCGGCGTCGTCGTCATGGGTGCCGCCGTCGCCGCGGGCACCGGATGGGCTCTGCTGCTGTCGGCCGCGGTCTGCGCCGTCGCCTGGTCCGTGTTCGCTCTCGCGCGCCGTGACGAGGCCGTCCGGACCGCGGCCGGTGGCCGGGGGAGTGCCGCCGCGCCGGTGCGCGCGGGGCGGTGATCCAGGCGTCCGACGAGGTGGGGGAGGGACACCGGGAGCCTCGGCCGGAGTTCGAACGGCACGGCTACCATTTTTCTCCATGGAACACGCCGAGTTCAACGATGCCCGGCTGGTGGAGGTCTATGACGCCGAGTGCCCTTGGTCGCGCGACGACGACTTCTTTCTCTCCGTGGTCGACGAGACCCCCGCGGCTCGGGTGCTCGACCTGGGGTGTGGCACCGGTCGTCTGGCGCTGGGTATGGCAGCGGCCGGCCACACGGTCACCGGCGTCGATCCTGCCCGGGCATCACTTCAAGCCGCTCGCCTCAAGCCGGGTGCCGAGCAGGTGACCTGGATCGAGGGTACGGCGGAGACGCTTCCGGAGCGGTCGTTCGATGTGGTGGTCATGACCAGCCACGTGGCTCAGTTCTTCGTCGACGATGACGAGTGGGGCCGTACCCTCGCCGCGGTCGAACGTTCACTCGTGCCCGGTGGCCGGCTGGTGTTCGACTCGCGGGAACCTCAAGATCGCAGATGGGAGCGGTGGAACCCGATCGACTCCCGTCGGCGGGTCCGTCTGCCGGACGGCCGCGAGGTCGGCAGATGGACCCGGGTGACCGCGGTCCAGGGTGGTGTTGTCAGCTTCACCCAGCACTATGTCTTTCCCGACGAAGAGCTTGTCAGTACCGCCACCTTGCGTTTTCGGGCCGAGGAGGAACTACGCGCATCCCTGCAGGCGGCGGGGTTCAGCGTGGAATGGATCTACGGAGGCTGGGAGCGGCAGGCCGTGGGGGAGGGCGACGGAGAGTTCCTGGTCATCGCACGGACACGGACCTGGTGAGTGAGGATCACAAGCCGGCCTCACCGCCTGGCGGCGCATCGGTGAGGTGCCCGAGGGTGTCCGAGCGCCGGTCACCGCGCGGTCATCTCATCCGTGGTCCCCGCTGTGCGCGCTCCGTGTGGCCTTCGAGCCCAGCCGGCCGCGCAGCGACGCGAACTGCTCGGCCGCCCGGCCGATCCGGTAGTACAGCCGCGGCGGGATGTGCGGCAGCAGCGGGGAGTGCCGCCGGCCGAGCAGCGTGAACATCTGCGCCGGTGGAAGGCTGATGTAGCGCGGGAGGTTCTCGTACCACTGGGCGCTGTAGCGGGCCGCTCTCTGGGTGGGCAGGATCGCGGATCTGCGTTCCCGCTCGTAGCGGGCGAGGGCGGGCTGGAGGTGCGTGTCCTCGTGCAGCGCGCTGGCCAGGAAGGCGGCGTCCCCCAGCGCGAGGTCGGTGCCCGCGCCGATGGAGTAGTGCGTGGTGTGCGCGGCGTCCCCGAGCAGGACGAGGTTGCCGCGGTACCAGGTCCGGTTGGTCAGGGTGCGGAAGTTCAGCCAGTGCGCGCTGCGGTCGGCGAGCCCCCGGCCGATCAGCGGGTGCCCGTCCAGCATGTCGACGAAGAGCTTCTCCAGGAGGGCCAGGCTGTCGGCCTCGTTCGCCTGGTCGAACCCGAGTCCTCTCCAGGTCTCGGGGGAGCACTCGATGACGCAGGTGCTGTGCTCCTTGCTGAATCCGTAGCCGTAACACCAGATCCAGCCGTGTGGGGTCTCCACGAAGGCGAAGGTGAAGGAGTCGAAGACCTTGGTGGTGCCGAGCCAGATGTAGACGTTCCGCCCGACCGCGACCTCGGTGCCGAAGTGGTCGGCGTGGCGCTCGCGCAGCACGCTGTTGACGCCGTCGCCGGCGACGACGAGGTCGGCGTCGGCCAGCTCGTCCTCGTCGGCGATCTCGCGCTCGAACTCGATGCGCACGCCGAGGGAGCGGGCCCGCTCGGCGAGGATGTCGAGCAGCAGGCGCCGGCCGATGCCGAAGCCCTCGTCCCCGTGCTCCTCCGTCACCGTCATGCGGTCGTGGACGTGCACGACCCAGCTGTCCCAGCGGAACGAGTTCTCGCTGATGGTGCGCGCGGACTCGGGGTCGGCATTGTGGAGATTGTTGAGCAGTTCGTCCACGTAGGTCACGCCCCAGCCGTAGGTCCACCCGGCTGGGTTCCGCTCGTAGACGGTGATGTCATGGGACGGGTCCACCCGCTTCATCAGGATCGAGAAGTACAGGCTGGCGGGTCCGCCACCGACGCAGGCGACCTTCACGCGAACTCCTATTGCTACGCAACGTAACCAATTCGTAGCATAGAGTAGCAGGCGGGGTGTACGGCGAGGCGACCTCATCCCGCTGAGCCGCCGGTCACGAGATGGCCAATTATCGGCACGCCTCCCATCGCGGCGCCCGTGCGGCGGGTGTTGAACGGCACCGCGGCGTCGAGGGCCGGGCGGGCGGAGCCGGTCTTCCGCGCCTTCGTGGTGACCCTGGTGCGGCTGCCGGCCCTCGCCGTCAAAGATCTTCCGTGCGAGCGCGTGGCGGCTTTCGCGGAGCCGGGAGTCAGTGCCTCTTGTCCTGGTGCGTGGTGAGGGCGTCGAGCAGGCCGGGGAACGCCTCGTCCATCTCGGCGCGGCGGAGGGCGTTCATCCGCGAGGTCCCGACGTAGTACTGCCGGAGCAGGCCCGCCTCGCGCAGCACCTTGAAGTGGTGGGTGGCGGTGGACTTGCTGACCGGCATGTCGAAGGCGCCGCACTTGATGTCCTCGCCGGAGGCGTCGAGCTGCGTGACGATGCTCCGGCGCACCGGATCGACGAGGGCCTCCAGCACCTGCTGGAGGTCGAACTGTGACACCTCTGGATGTGGCGGCGTACGTCCCATGGGTCCATAGTACGACAATCGTCAAAGTTTGACACTGGTCGTACTTGTGCGTGACAGTAGATCGCATTCACAGCGAGCGAAGGATGGCGGCATGGCAAGGACTGTGCGGTTCCACGAGATCGGCGGACCCCAGGTGATGCGGCTGGACGACCTGGAGACAGGCGAGCCGGGACCGGGCGAGGTGCGGATCCGGGTGGACGCGATCGGGATCAACAGGGCCGAGGCGCTGTTCCGGAGCGGCCAGTACATCGAGCCGGTCAAGCAACTGCCCGCCAGGCTCGGCTCCGAGGGTGCCGGTGTGATCGAGGCGGTCGGCCCGGAGGTGGCCGGGTTCGAGGAGGGACAGGCGGTCAGTGTCCTGCCGGGCTTCTTCTCGCAGAACGACTACGGCGTCTACGCCGAGCGGGCGATCGTCCCCGCGGCCGCGCTCCTGCACCGGCCCGACGGGGTGGACGCGGTCTCCGGTGCCGCAGTGTGGATGCCCTACCTCACCGCATACGGCGCGCTGGTGGAAGTGGGCGGGATGCGAGCGGGCGATGTGGTGGCGCTGACCGCCGCCTCCAGCAGCGTCGGCCTGGCCGCCATCCACACGGCCAACCGGGTGGGGGCCACGCCGATCGCGATCACCCGCACCAGCGACAAGAAGGAACGGCTGCTCAAGGAGGGCGCGGCCGAAGTGATCGTCTCCGACGAGGAGGACGTGCCGGCCAGGCTGCTGGCCCTGACCGGAGGCAAGGGGGTCGAGTACGTCTTCGACGCCGTCGCCGGGCCGGGCGTGACCGACCTGGCGAGGGCGGTGGCCCCGGACGGCACCCTCTTCCTGTACGGGGCGCTGAGCGGGCAGCCGACGCCGTATCCGGGGTTCGACCTGGGCATGCCCGCCCTCAACGTGCGCACTTACACGGTGGTGGAGATCGCGAAGGACTCACAGCGGCTGCGCCGGGCCGAGGCGTTCGTCGCCTCCGGCCTGCATGCCGGGGCCTTCCACCCGGTGGTGGATCGCCTGTTCCCGCTGGAGGAGATCGTGCGGGCACACGAGCACATGGAGTCCGACACCCGGTTCGGCAAGATCGTGGTCACCGTGGCCCACTGAAGGGGCATGCCCGGGGGTGGCCGGCGGTCGCGTGGTGGAACGCGTACGCCGGACTTGCCAGCCCCTCCGGCGGTAGGCGACGATCAGGCACGAAGCGTTTCACCCGTAGGAGGAGCATCCGTGTCCGACGTCAAGACCGAGCTCGACCGGCTGATGCGCGCCTTCCTCGGCGCGTTCACCAACACCGGCGGCAGCCGGCCGAACGTCGAGGTGGTCCGTGAGGTGTTCATTCCACAAGGAATGATTATCAAGAATGTCGGGGGCGAGCCCGTGATCTACGATCTCGACACGTTCGTCGCCCCCCGGAAGAAGATCCTCACCGATGGGACGCTGACTGAGTTCTCCGAATGGGAGGTCGCCGAGCGGACCGAGATTTTCGGGTCGATCGCGCACCGGTTCAGTGAATACCGCAAGTCCGGTTTCCTCGACGGCGAGTGGTTCGAGGGCTCCGGCCGCAAGACCACCCAGTTCGTCCGGACGCCTGCGGGCTGGAGGATGAGCTCGATGGCCTGGGATGACGTGTAGAGGGCCGGTGGGGTCACCGGTGCTGAACGCCGGGGGCGCCGCACCGGCACGGCAAGCTCACCGTCGCGCACACCCTCACCGTCGACACGACGAAGATGGCGCCGCGGGGAGAGGCCACCGGTCCGGGGCCTGGGCGAGGCGGCGGTGGACGGCGTCGATGCCGCGGGCGTGCCAGAGGGTGTGGAGTCCGGCGAGGTTCCAGCAGCCGGTGGCGGTGACCGACACGCTGTCCGGGCCGCTGCGGCGGATCCGGCCGCGCACCAGCAGCAGGCGGCCGTCTTCCGCGGTGGCCGCGCAGGCGGCGTGGGTGTGATCGAAGAAGGTCACCTCGGTGATGCCGGTGCCGTCGTCCAGGCTGCAGAACATGATCCGGCGCCCGGACCGGATGGGCGGGGTGGCGATGGCCACCTTCGCGCCGCCCACCAGCACGAGGGCGCCGTCAGAGCAGCCCCGGAGCCTGCTGGAGGCGGTGACGGCGAGCGCGCGCAGCAGCGGGTGGTAGTCGGTGATGAGGTGCCGGCTGGCGTCCAGCCCGAGGATGTCGAGTTCGGCGGCGACCAGGTCGGCGTCGCTCATGTCGGGCAGGCCGTTGCGGCGGGGTGTCTCGGCGGCGCCGAGAGCCAGGGGCAGCTGCTGCGCCGTACCGTCGCCGGTCTCGACCGGCGGCCGCGCCGAGCCCCGCCGGGCCGGGCGGCGGCTACTGGCGGAGGTCCACCGGTGGAGCTCGCCGACCTGTATCAGCAGGTCACGGCGGGTGAGTCCGCTGCCGGCCCGGCGACCGCGGCCGTGGGACAGGCCGTGCAGGGCATCGAGCGCGCCGGCCAGCACGAGGCGTTCGGCGATCGGCAGGCTGGGGCGGGCGCGCTGCCAGCAGTCGGCCAGTGAGGTGTACGGCCGGCCGGCGACGATGCGGGCGACTTCGGCGCCGGTGATGCCTTTGACGTCGGCCAGCGCGAGCCGTACCCCGAAGCGGCCGCAGGCGGTGTCTCCGGCCCGGGGGAGGGGTTCGATCCGGTACGGGCCGGCGCTGTGGTTGACATCCAGCGGCAAGATCGTGACGCCGTGGCGGCGGGCGTCGGCCAGCAGCAGCCGCTTGGGATACATGCCTGGATCATGGGTGAGCACGGCGGCGTAGAAGGCGGCAGGATGGTGGGCTTTCAGCCACGCCGACTGCAGGGTGGGCAGGGCGAAGGCGGCCGCGTGGGCTTTGGCGAAACCGAAGGAGCCGAAGCCGGCCAGGGTCCGCCAGACGCGCTCGACGACGCCGGGGTCGTAGCCGCGATCGGTGGCCACGGCGGTGAACCAGGTACGCGCCCGCTCCGCCTCGCCGCCGTCGGCCAAGGCCCGGCGCACCTCGTCGGCCTGACCCGGGTCGCAGCCGGTCATGATGGCCAGGATCCGGATCACCTGCTCGTGGAAGACGACCACGCCGCAGGTCTCGGCCAGCACCGGCGCCAGGTCCGCATGCGGAAGGTCCACCGGGGCGCGGCCGTGCCGGGCGGCGAGAAACGGAGTGATCATGTCGGCCGCGACCGGGCCCGGACGGAACAGCGAGATGTCGATGATGAGATCGGCGAAGCTCTCCGGCCGCAGGCGGCTGAGCAGGTCGCGCTGGCCGGGGGACTCGATCTGGAAGCAGCCGACCGTCTCAGCCGAGCGGATCAGCGCGAAGGCCGCGGGATCGTCCAGCGGTACCTGGGCCGGGTCGTCGATGGCGACGCTGTGGCCTTCCACCCGGGCGATCTCGGCCACCGCGTGGGCGATCGCCGACTGCATCCGCACCCCCAGCACGTCGAGTTTGAGCAGTCCGAGCGCTTCGACGTCGTCCTTGTCGAACTGGCTCATCGACAGGCCGCCCTCCGCCCCGGCCGGCACGGACTGCACGGGGCTGCGATCCAGCAGGGTGGCATCCGACACGATGATCGCGCACGGATGCATCGCCGTACGGCGGGGCAGCCCGTCCAGGGCCTCCACCAGGTCCCACAGCAGCCGCAGCCGGTCAGGACGGATGCCGCGCGCGGCCAGCTGCGGCAGCTCGGCCATCGCCCGGCGCGCGTCCCGCGCCCGGATGTGCGGAAAAGCCGTGGCCAGGGCGTCGATCTCACCGGCGTCCACGCCGAGCGCGGCGCCGGCGTCGCGGATGGCGCTGCGCACCCGGTAGGTCGCGGCCGCCGACACCGCGGCGACCCGCTCGGGCCCGTAGCGGCCGAGGATCGCCCGATACACCTCCGGGCGGCGTGCCGACTCCACGTCCAGGTCGACGTCGGGCAGGCTGCGACGCCGCGTCGACAGGAACCGCTCCATCAGCAGGCCGTGCCGCAACGGATCGACCCCCGAGATGCCCAGGGCGTAGACGGCCAGGCTGCCCGCGGCCGAGCCGCGGGCGGCCACCCGTACCCCCATCGCACGGATCATGTCGGTGATCTCGGCGACCGTCAGGAAGTAGGGGGCATATCCCAGCCGCGCGATCACGGCCAGCTCCTCCTGCAGCCGCTGCAGCGCCACCCGGTCCGCGCCCATGCCGCGGGCGTTCAGGCCTGCCTCGCAGCGGGCGCGCATCACCCCGTCGGCGGCCCCGGCGGGATCCGCGCCGAGCAGGTACGGTTCGGGAAAGTGCACCCGCCGGTCGCCGATCCCCAGGTCGGCGACCGGATCCAGCGTGCACGCCCGGGCGGTGGCCAGCGTGCACGCCAGCAGGCGCCCGGCGGCTGCCGCAGGCAGACCGGCGACCGCGGCGACCTGCTCGGCCACCCGCGTCATCTCGGCGGGGGATTTGAGGTAGGCCTCGGCGTTGGCATGGCGGGCCCGGCCGATCGGCAGCCGGTGACGGCAGGCCGCCAGCACGTCACCCACCCGCGCCCCGGACCGTTCGGCGTAGCGCACCGCGTTGGTCAGCACCGGCACGAGCCGCTGCCGGGCGGCGAAGGCCAGCATCCGCCCGGCCAGGACAAGCGAACCCGGCCCCGGGCCAGGGGACAGGTGACAGACGATCTCCAGCCGGACCGCGTCCCGACCGATGCCTTCCTGCCAGGCGCGCAGCCGCTTGAGCGCCGTCCCGGCGTCCCGGTCGACGATCGCGCCGCCGACGTCGGAGTCCGGGCCCAGCAGCACCACCAGACCGCCCCGGCCGGCGTGGGCGGCCAGCGCCTGCCGGCTCAGGACCGGCTCGTCGCGGTCGGCGGCGTGCGCCGCCGAGATCATCCGGCACAGCGCGCTCCACCCCGAGGCGTCCCGCGCCAGGAACGTCACCCGGCACCGGCCGACGTCTTCGCCCCGGAGCCTGTCGCGATGCGGCGCGGCCGCTGAGCGGGCGCCCTCGACGGCCAGGTCGGCGCCGAACACCGGCCGCACTCCCGCCGTACGGCACGCGGTGGCGAAGCGGACCGCGCCGGCCAGGCTGTCACGGTCGGTCAACGCCAGCGCGGACATGCCCAGCCCGCCGGCACGGGCGACCAGCGCCTGCGGCCGCGAGGCCCCATGCAGCAGGGAGAACCCGCTGGCGACGCGCAGATGGACGAACTCGCTCCCCGGCACCGGCGCTCCCCTTCCAGCGGCGGGCCGGGGAGGACATCCCGCATCGAATACGTGTTCGATCAGTATGCGCGGCCGGTCGCCGGAACGAGCTGTTCGACGCGCCGGCGGCCACGATCTGCCACGGCGCGTGCCGCGCCGGCCGCCGGGGGAGGTCCGCCGCGTCCAGGAAGCCGGACCGAATGCACCCCTCCTACCGAAGCGCGTTGACCGGTTCCATGCGGGCGGCACGCAGGGCCGGGTACAGGCCCGCGAGCAGCCCGACGGCGGCGCCGGCGGCAGGTGCCATGACGGCCAGCCGTACATCCAGGACCGGAGTCCACTGCTTGGCGGCGCAGACCGCGACGATCACGACGATCCCGGCGGAGGCACCGATGATGCCGCCGGTCAGCCCGGTGAGGGTGGACTCCAGCAGGAACTGCGCGGCGACGTGGCGGCGGGCGGCGCCCAGGGCGCGGCGCAGGCCGATCTCGGCGACGCGCTCCATCACGGTCACCAGGGTGACGTTGGCGATGCCGACCGCGCCGACGACCAGGGAGACCAGCCCGAGGATCAGGAAGAGGGCGTTGACGTCGCCTTCCACCGCGTCGCGTGCTCTGGTGGGGCTGGGCGGCGATATGACCTGGAGGAGGGCCTCGTTGCCGGGGCTGAGCGCGGCAGGCGCCTGCTCGGCGATCAGTTCCGCGGCGCCGAGGCCGGTGTTGACCAGGACCCTGGTCACGGTGCTCAGGCCGTAGCGCCTGCCGACGGCCGGTGGCAGCAGGACCGCGCTCGCGAGGCTCTTCTCGCGTTTCAGGTCGCCGAGCACGCCGATGACGGTGTACGCCTGGGTGCCGATGAAGATGGCCGGGGCCCGTTCCAACCGGGTGACGCCCAGCATCTTGGCCGCGTGCAGGCCCAGCACGACGACCTTGTCCCCCCGGGAGATGTGCCCGGCGTCGAAGTAGCGGCCCTCGACCATTCTGCCTTTGACCGCGGCGGGCAGGCCGGGGCTGCTGGCGACGACCGTGAGCGTCTGGTCGGTGACCCGGGTGGGGTCCACGATGTCGTTGGAGCGGACGCTGAGGTTGGCACTCCGTTCCGACTCGGCGAGGGCGGCGGCGGAGATCACCCCGCGCAGCCGGGTCACCCGGCTGACGGCGGCCCAATCGACCAGGGGGAACGGGTTCTCCGGGACCTCGACCGTGACGGAGGTGGCGGTCAGCTCGTCGAAGCGGCCGACGATCTGGTTGCCCGCCGTCGCGGCGACGCCCAGAGTGACCACGAGCGTGGTGATGCCCAGTACGGTGCCCAGCGTGGTCAGCGCCGAGCGCACCGGGCGGGCCAGCAGGCCCGCCATGGCCTCGTTCAGCAGGTCGCGCGGGTGCACATCTATCCCTCCGTGAGGATGCCGTCGGTGATGCGCACCCGGCGCCCGGCCCGGTCGCTCACCTCGTTCTCATGGGTGATGACCACGATGGTCATGCCCTGGGCGCGCAGCTCGTCGAACAGGTCGAGCACGGCGCCGGTGTTCCTGCTGTCGAGGTTGCCGGTGGGTTCGTCGCACAGCAGCAGCGACGGCTCGCCCATCAGGGCGCGGGCGATGGCGGCGCGCTGCCGCTCGCCGCCGGACATCCTGCCGGGCGGGAAGTCCACCCGGTGCGACAGCCGTACCCGCTCCAGGGCCCGCATCGCGCGCTCCCGCCGCCCTGTGCGCGGCCCCGCGCCGTAGACCTCGGCCAGCATGACGTTCTCCAGCACGCTGCGGTGCGGCAGCAGGTGGAAGGACTGGAAGACGAAGCCGATACGGCTGCCGCGCACCGTGGTCCGCGCGCCGTCCTTCAGCGTGGTGGTCTCGATGCCGTCGAGCCGGTAGCCGCCGCTGGTCGGCCGGTCGAGCAGGCCGAGCATGTTGAGCAGCGTGGACTTGCCGGACCCCGAGGGGCCAACTATGGCGACATAGTCTGATTTTTCGACTTTCAGGTTGATGGCGGAGAGCGCCCTGACGGGAGGATCGGCGGGGAACTCCTTGGTCAGATCGTCGAGCAGGATGACCGGCTCAGGCACTGTTGATCACCACCAGGTCACCCGGCTTGAGGTCGCCGGTCACCTCCACGGCTCCGTCGGCGGCCAGGCCGGTGCGCACCTCGACCTCCTTGGTCCGGTCGGGCGCGATCTCCACCTGCACCCGGGCCCTGCCGTCCGCGGCGGTGACGACCGCCGCGGCGGGGACCACGAGCACCTCCTGGTCGGTGGCGCCGATGGTCACGCGGGCGGTGACGGGGGCGCCGGCGAGCTTCTTGAGGCCCTTCATCGAGGCAGGAGTGATCATCACCGGCACGGCGCCCTTCGTGTCGCGTCCGCCGAGGGAGGTCACCGTGCCGGGGACGGTCTTGCCGGCCTCGGTCTCGATGGTCGCGTTCAGGCCCGTCTTCAGCCGCTCGGCCTCAGCCGCGTCCACCGAGCCTGAGACCACGAAGGTGGAGCTGGTGACCGTGGCGATCGGCTTGTCCGCCGGCTCGCCCGCCTTGACGGTCGCCTTGTGCAGGCGGGCCGGCAGCCTGGGCAGGAAGACGATCTCTCCCGGCGGGATGGTGGGGCCGTAGGTCCGGGAGAACTCGGCCAGCAGCGCCCGTGCCGCGGCCAGGTCACGCTGGGCGTTGGCCACCTTCAGCTTGGTGGGCGAGAGCTGCCTGGCCTGCCTGAGCGTCTGCTCGGCGGCGGCGACGGCCTCCCGTGCCAGCCGGACGCTCCTCCCCAGCTCGGCCAGCCGCCTGTCCCGCGCGACCCCGGCCTCCTCCAGCACCCGCTCCAGTGCCGACCGGGCGGCGGCCGAATCCGCTCTGGCGTTGGCGACCCGGAGTTCGAGCAGCCGGGTGTCGGCAGGCGGCCCGGCCGGGGCGCCGGGACCGGGCGCGGGGGTGGGCGCGGGGGTGGGCGTCGTGCGGGCCTGGGCGAGCTCCTGCTCGGCGGCCAGCAGCTTCTCCTCGGCCGCTCGTACGGCGCTCTCGGCGGCCTCGACCTCGGCCTCGTCCTCGATGGTGCGCTCCTGCGCCCGCGCGCTGTCCAGCGCCTGTCCGGCCTCCTCCAGATCCCGCCGGGCGTTGGCGAGCCTGACTTTCAGCGGGAGCACGTCCATGCCCTGGTCAAGCGCCTTGCGCTCGGTCGCGAGCACTTCCTGCGCGGATCGTACGGCCCTGCGCAGGTCGTCACGCTTCTGCCGCAGCTCCAACGTGGGTTGCTGCGCCTCATAGTCCCGCTTGGCGTAGAAGCGCGACACCGCGGCGATGGTCGCCTGGTCGAACACTCCGGTCACGGGCGCGCGGTGGCCGAGCCTGCGCAGCGCCTTCTGCAACTGCCTGACATCGTCGCCCCTGGTGCCGGGGACGATGCCGCGGTGCATCGGCACCTTGCCGGAGAAGACGAACACCGGGCGCCCGTTCACCTCCATCACCACCGCGCCCTCCGTGAGCATGCCCGGCCGGGGAGCACGGGTGGCCCGCTGAGTGGCGTCGCCGCCGCCCACCACCCCGGCCAGCGACACCGGGTACGGCGAGCCGTACTCCAGTGTGCTGCTGACCACGATGGTGCTGACCAGCTTGCGCCGCTCGACCGTGGCGGTGACCAGCGACGGTCTGGGCGGCTTGCGCGCCGCCGCCTCGTCGGCCGGGGAGCGCAGCAGGGTGCTCACCCCCCAGCCGGCCCCCGCCACCACCACGACCACGGCCAGCACCAGCAGCAGCGTGCCGCGAGGAGTGCGCGTCACCGCTCTTGGAACCCGTACTTCACCCGGGCCTCGTTGGTGAGCCGGGTGCTCAGGGGAACGAAGGCGGCGTAGAAGTCCTTGCCGCACTCCAGGTCGACCAGCGCCGACTTGATCTCCTTGGCGAGGTACGGCCTTGCCGCCTCCGCCGTGACGGCGCCCTTCTTGGCGAGCCGCTCGGCCTGCTCGCCCCACACCGCCGCGCCGCGGCTGCTCAACTGGAGCGGCCTGGCGGAGGTCACCCGCTCGCCCCTGGAGGTCAGGCACTCGGCGAAGGACGCGGCGAGCTCCACGAGCTTGGGATCGCCGTCGAGCTCCTTGTCGATGTTCTCGATCTCCGTGCTCATCTGATCCTGATAGTCGGCGACCGAGGTGACCTTCAGGCCGTTCACCTGCCGGAGGGCGGCGACCCGGCACTCGTTCATGGTCTTGATATAGGCCTGCCGCTTGTTGTCGGGGAGGTTGTCGATCGTCGCCTGGTTGGGGTCGGGCTCCTGCGTGTCGGCCGGCCTCGGGTAGACGAAGGTGGAGAAGGCGCCGAAGCCGTACTTGCCGCGGGCCTCCTTCATCGCCGCGTAGTCGCCAGTGCCCGCGTCGGGCTTCTTGGGCCGGCTGACCGAGGGGGTGTAGGAGAAGCCCTTCTGCTTCATGCAGGTGGCGATGGCGTTCTCCCGCTCGCGGGCCTTGTCCACCGAGGCACCGCCGCCGGTGGCCGCAGGGGGTGTGTTCCCCCCGCAGCCGGTCAGCACCACCAGGCCGAGCAGACCGCATATCAGCACACGCATCGAGGACTCCTTCGCGGTGGGATCGCGCCGCCCTCGCGACGCCGTGGCCACTCTGGAGGCCGCTTGCCTCCGCTCCGCATTCGCCGGGTATCCGTGCGCGCTCAGCCGTGTATCCGCCAGGCATCAACGCCACAGGCCGCCCGGGGGCGACTTCTCGTGATATTCCCTCCGGGGGAGGGCGGACGCTCAGCGGAACAGGTGGGCGTTCTCGACCGCCCAGTCGTCGAAGCCGCGCAGCGGGCGGCCGATGATCTCGCGCACGGCCGGCCGCTGGTCGAGCGTCCATCGGGTGAGCTCGGCGAGCCGCGCGCCGTACTCCTCAAGGGCGTACAGCGTCACGTCGATGCCGCTGTCGGGCCAGCCGCGACGCCGCCAGCTCGCGCGGCTGTCGTCGGGCGTCACCTCGACGGCGGCGAGGTCGCGGCCGATGGCTCCGGCGATGCTCGCCACGCGCGACCGGGTGCTGATCGGCGGTCCGACCGCTTCGAGAACGGCGCCCACATAGCCATCGGCACGCAGCGCCGCCAGCGCGACGGCGGCGAGGTCGTCCTCGTGGATGAAGGGATAGTGGCCGCTGTCCAGGAAGGCCTCCCGCACGACACGCTCGCCCCTGACCGTGTCCGGCCAGTCCGACCCCGTGGCCGGATAGGTGCCCTCGATCACCGCCCCCATCACCGCCGACGGGCGGATGTGCGTCCACTCCATCCCCGAGCGCTCGACGGCCCGCTCGACGGCCAGCCAGAACCACGTCTCCGGCGGATAGGCCTCCTCGTACTCCGGCCCGTGCGAGGACAGCACGACGATCCGCCGTACACCGGCACCCCGGGCGACCTCCAGCGCGTCCCGCACCGTCGTCGGTACGGCGCCGGCGAGAAAGACGCCGTCAACGCCGGAGAAGACCTCGGCGCACTCCAGCGGCCGGGTGATGGACCCCTCGACGACCTCGGCCCCGTCGGGCCAGCCGGCCACCTGGCCGGGCTCGGCGAGAACACGCACCCGATCCCCCGCGTCCAGCAGCTGCCGCGCCAGGCTCCGCCCGACGATCCCCGTGGGACTGCTGCCCGCGTCCTTCCTGGCGCTGACGGCGGTCAGCAGGCGCAGACGGGCGTGCGATGCGTTCGTGACCGGCTTGATTCCATCCATGGCGAGATCCTCCAACGCGAAAGCGGAGATCTTGCGCCACCCCGGTGATCGGGGGGAGGTTGCGGATCCGAGATCGCCGACACTACCAGCCCCGCCCCTCCCGGTGACAGCGGGCGCCGTCTTCGGGAGCGAGCGGAGAGGGCCGGGGTGGTGTCCCAGGCGAACAGGCGGGCGAGCCGGCCGGTCACGAGTCGGCCGGTCACGAGCCGGCGCGCACGGGGCCGGCCCCGTGCGCGCCGTTCATGCGAGGAAAACGAGCTGCGCGGCGATGAGGAAGTCGAGGACGCCGCACCACTCCGCGTACGAGCGCGATACGACCGCGTCCCTCCTGAGGTGGACGAAGTCCCAGAGGCCGTGCAGGAACCAGCCCGCCGCCACCAGATAGCGGCCCAGGTCGGGTTCCACCACCAGCGCGGCCAGTGCCAGCGCCCCGAACCCGATCATCCCCAGGGCCTGCACCTGGAACGCGCCCGAGCGGCGCAGGTCACCGGCGACGGCGCCCCACACCATGACGGCCAGCGCCACGGCGGCGAACACGGCCGGTACGGCGACCACGTCCAGCACCCGCAGGACCAGGTAGAGGACGACGAAGACCAGGAGCACCGGCCACGACGCCTCCCGCCGCCGGATCTTGGCCACCACGAGGTAGAGCAGGGGCAGCAGCAGGAGGACCTCGGCGAGCGCGGCGACGTCACCCGCAGAGGAGCCTCCGGCCGCCCTGGCCGCCAACAGCCCGACGGCCAGGGCGGCCGGCCATCGCCGCAGTACGGCCGTCCAGCGGGAGCGGCGCGGCGTGGCCTCGGACAGCGGCGTGACCTCGGACACGGGAGGGATCTCAGACACGGGAGGGACCTCCGTACTCGTCGCGGCGGCGGAGCATCACCAGGAGCATGAGCGGGAGCATCACGACGTGCTCCAGCAGGAGCAGCGCGCCGCTCGAGATCACGCCCGTCCACAGCAGCGGGAACAGCGCGAGTGCGGGGACGAGCATCGACCCGGCCATCTCCAGCGTCGCGGCCCAGCCGTGGCCCCGGTAGCGCATCCAGACGATCATCCCGGCGGACATGTCGACGGCCATCTCCAGGGCGGCCACCTCCGGCTGTGCCGGGAACTCCAGGCCCGCGAGCGCCAGGCCGGCGCGTACGGCGGCGGCGAGCACCGCCATGCCGACGAACATCGCCGCGAGCATCTCCAGGTAGTGACGGATGAAGGGCCACCAGCCGTGGCCGTGGGCGGCTCTCGCTCTCATGTCGTGCTCCTCCGATGTACGGGTTTGGGGTATGCGACACCCAGAGTGCGGGAGGGCGGGAGCTGCCAGTAGTGCCGAAACGGCACGTCCCGGCATGGGCATGTCACGAAATCTCATGACATTTGTCATCGGGGTGCTCCGTACCCCCGGTCGCGCAGGGGACAATGGCCGCGTGCGTGACAGGCGGAGCGAGCGCGGGACGGGACTGAGCGGTTTCCGCCGCTACACGTGGTGGAGCCTCACCGGGAGCATCACGGTCTCCCTGGTGCTCTTCGTCAGGGCCTGGGCCATGGACGAGGGCGTGGCCCCCTGGGCCAGGGGCGTCATCGGCCTGGCCCTGGCCGTGCTGGTCGTGGCCGTCGCCGTACTGCTCGGCCGCCGGCTGCCGCGCTCACCCGGCGACGCGCAGGACCGGGTCGGCGCCTCGGGTGAGCGTGAAGGGGCCGGCGGGCCACCGGTGGGCTGGTCGGTGGCGGGGGGCCTGGCGGCGGCCGTGCTGGGCGCGGTCCCGCTCGCTCTGCGCGACGACGGGCTGTGGGCGGTGGCCCCGGCGGTGATGGTGTCGGTCACGGCGACGTTCCTGCGGCCGGCGCACCGGCGCACCCTCATCGCCGGCGCGGTGGTTGTCGCGGCGGCGCTCGGCGGATCCGTGGCCCTCGCCTCGGGGGACACGGAGTGGCTCCTCGCGGGGGCCTTCCCGGCCGGCATGGTCGCCTCCGTCGCCTGGATGGCACTGGGCATGCTGTGGGCCTGGGACGTCGCCGACCGGCTGGACCGGGCGCGGCGCCTGGCCGCCGAGCTGGCGGTAAAGGACGAGCGGCTGCGGTTCGCCGCCGACCTGCACGACATCCAGGGACACCACCTGCAGGTGATCGCGCTCAAGAGCGAGCTGGCCGAGAGGCTCGCCGAGGCCGACCCTGTCCGGGCCGCCGCGGAGATGCGCGAGGTGCGGCGGTTGGCGGCCGACGCGCTCCGCGACACTCGTGCCGTGGTGCAGGGATATCGACGCACGACCCTGGAGGACGAGATCGCCAACGCCGCGAAGGTGCTGGCCGCCGCCGGCATCGACACGACCGTGGACCATGGCCGGGTCACCGGGGCGGACCCGTTGCCGGAGCCCGCCCGCCACGTCCTGGGCCTGGTGATGCGCGAGGCCACCACCAACGTGCTGCGCCACAGCCGGTCCCGCCGGGCACACATCGCCTACGACGTCGAGGACGGTCGCGCCCGGCTCCGGGTCGGCAACGACGGCGTCGAGGGCGGTCATATCCGGCTGGGGGGCGGTGGCGACGGCGACGCCGAGCGGTCCCGGGCGGGGACGGGCACCGGCACCGGGCTGCGCTCCCTGGCCGAGCGGCTGGAGCGGGTCACCGGCACGCTGGACTGGTGGTGCGACGGTGACAGGTTCGAGGTGGTGGCCTCGCTGCCCTCCGATGCGCGCGCCTACCCGGCCGAGGCGGGTGCGCGGTGATCCGGTTGCTGATCGCCGACGACGAGGACCTCATCAGAGGAGCCCTGGCGGCGCTGCTCGCGCTGGAGGATGACCTGGACGTCGTCGCCGAGGCGGCCACCACCACGGACGCGGTGCGGCTGGCACGCGAACGGCGGCCGGACATCGCCGTGCTCGACCTGGAGATGCCGCCCGCCGACGGGCTGCGTGCCGCGCAGGCGATCCGTTCCGAGCTGCCCACCCGGATCATCCTCGTCACCCGGCACGCCCGGCCCGGCGTGCTGCGCCGTGCCCTGGCAGCGGGGGTGAGCGGGTTCGTGCCCAAGACCACGCCCGTCACCCGGCTGGCCGAGATCATCCGCGACGTCGACGCCGGCCGGCGCTACGTGGACCCGGACATCGCCGCCTCCGCGCTGTCGGAGGACGACTGCCCGCTGTCCGAACGGGAGCTGGAGGTGCTGCGCGCATCACGGACGGGCGCCTCGATCAACGAGATCGCGGCGCAGGTCCACCTCGCCCCCGGCACGGTGCGGAACTACCTGTCGGCAGCCATGGCCAAGCTCGGCGCCGGCTCCCGCCACGCCGCCGCACACCGTGCCTGGGAGGAGGGCTGGATCTGACGAGCCGGTACGCGACGGCGAGAGGAGTGCCGAGCCTGAACCGGGGCCTTCGGCCGCTGACCGGCGGTGCGGCCGGCGACAGGTGCCGGATGGCCTCGGTGCGCACCGTGTATCAGTAATAGCGGCTCATGAGTTCGGTCGCCCAGCTCGGTTGGATGACCGGATGACGGGGGGCGAACTCGGCCAGGTACGGCTTGATATCCAGGATCGGCGAGCCTGACAGCGCGTCCAGGTCGGCGACGTGCAGGTTCAGGCCGTCCACGGCGAGCAGCCGGCAGCGGGAGACGCCAAGGCGGTTGGGCCGGTACGGCCCGCGGTGGGCGAAGACCCCCACGGGCGCCGCGCCCGGGTTCCCCCTCGGGGGGCGGGGCCGGCTGTGCACGGTGGCCGGGTCGATCCGGTCGAAGAGGAAGACGACCTCCAGGTGGGAGAAGTGCTCCAGGCCGAGCACCGCCGAGGCGGTGAAGGACTCGCCGTCCAGCCGGATCACGGCTCGGACGTCGTGCCAGTCGTCCTCGACCATCTCGCTCCGGCCGCCCACGACCTGGCCGACTGGTCGCAGGGTCACGGTGTCCGTTGTCATGGTGATCTCCAGGTTTTCGGTAGCGGCCGAGGTGGCCGCGGTGTTTGGCCGGATGTTCGCGCCGGGGCGGGGGCGGGGCGTCAGAAGGCGTGAGGGCCGAAGCGGCCCCAGGCGATGACCGCGGCCAGCGCGAGCAGTACCACGTTGACGGCGACGGCCGGCGGCTCTTTGCGGCGGGTGTGGGTGACGGCGGCGACGAGCATGGTGACGGCCAGGCCGGTGGCGGCCAGCGGGGTGAGGATCGGGGCGATGCCGGTGACGGCGGGCAGGAACAGGCCGAGGGCGCCGAGAAGTTCGACCATGCCGATCAGACGGATCCGGGCGGGGGTGAAGTCCTCCACCCAGGGCAGCATGGGGCGCAGTCTCTCCTTGGGCCAGGTGGAATGCATGATCCCGGCCAGACCGAAGACGACGGCCAGGACGGCCTGCAGTACCCACAAGAACACGTTCACGTCAGTTGCTCTCTTTCCTTCAGGTTCATCGCCTAGTAGCGGCCGAGGGTGCCGCGGCGTTTGGCGAGGCGTTCGAGCCGGTTGAACACGACCACCCCGGCGGCCGTGATGAGCAGCGGCTGGGCCAGCAGCCACGCGAGGCCCCAGCCGGTCGGGAGGGTGGCCAGGGAGTGGCCGCCGAGCAGGATGTCGCGCATCGCCTCGATGCCGGGTGCGATGGGGACCAGCAGCCGGCTGAGGAAGGCGATCGGGTCGGGCATGGCGGCCAGAGGGACCAGGGTGCCGCCGGCGATGGCGTAGACGGCCACGGACAGCTGCGTGATGATCTCGATGCGCTTGAACACCAGCGTCAGTCCGCACAGAATGAGAGCCAGCCCGCAGGTGCCCAGCACGATGGCGGCCAGCGGCACGATCACCTGCGCGTCGAAGGGCGGCCGCCCGCCCTGGAGGGTGACGGCGGTGGCGCCGGTGGCCAGGACGGCCAGCGCCGTGGGCAGAGCCGAGATCGCGGCGGCCATCTGACGGCCGAGGATGCTCGCGGCCGAGGGCAAGGGGGTCAGGTAGGTCTGCTCCAGCACACCGGACTGGATGTCGCCCAGATAGCTCCAGAACACGCGGTTGACCTGCTCATGGATGAAGGTCAGCGCCACCATGCCGAGCAGCACCGGCAGCAGCAGTTCAGCACGTAGCTGGCCGCGTCCCATGAACAGCACGATGAGCAGGTAGAACAGCGGGAACGTGATCATCTGGATGAGGGCTTCGCGCCATCCGGCGGCGAAGTTGAGCAGGCCCTTGCGGACCTCGGCGGCGAATCCGCGGGCGAAGGTCATGACGACTCCTGCAGCGCTCGGCGGTGGTTGCGGACGAACAGCAGGCCGCTGACGACGGTGAGCGCGAAGGTGTGGGCGAGCAGCCAGGGCAGAGTGCCGGCGCTCCAGACCTCGGCCAGGCTCCGGCCCCCGAACAGCGTCTGGGTGATCGCCTCGATGCCCAGCGTGGTGGGCAGGACTCTGGCCAGTACGGCCAGCCAGTCCGGATAGAAGGCCAGCGGCAGGAACGAGCCGTTGAGCAGCAGTATCAGCGAGGTGAACAGCGACTGCAGCGCGCCGACCATCGGGGAGACCAGCGCGAGGGCCGCCAGCAGGAACGTGAACGCCAGCACGTTCACCCCCAGGAGTACGGCCGGCAGGAGCGCCGCCCACCGCAGCGGAATCGCGATCCCGGCCACCAGCATCGGGACGAGGGAGGCGACGACCGCCACGGCCAGTCCGAACACCGAGGCGGTGATCAGCCGGCCGAGCATCGGCAGCCACGGCGGCGCCGGGGTCATCTGCGCCTGGGCGAAGGTGCCGGCGCGTTTCTCCTCGATGAGGTCGGCCACCATCACCAGGCCGGCGTACTGCAGGAACCAGTAGCCGCCGATCGCGACCAGGGTCTGCGGCAGCAGATCCTGCCGCAGCTCGCCCTGGCCCAGGACGAACTGCAGGCCGAGGTACATCATGGTGCTGATCAGCAGCGTGATGGCGTGTCCGGCCGGGTGGGCCAGCTGAACGCGCAGGCCCTTGCCGATCTCCGCACCCAGGACGTTAAGCAGCATGGGACGGCTCGTTCACCAGGGTGAGGAACACATCCTCCAGATCGGGCTGCACCTGGGTCAGCGACTCCAGGACAACCCCCTGCGTGCGCAGGCGCCCGACCACGTCGTACACCTCGACCGGATCGCTCACCCGCACGCTGATCGTGGTGACGCCGTCGCGGGTGACGCCGTCGAACCCGGGTGGCGCCGCTCCTTCGACGCGGATCTCGTACCTGTCGCGTTCGCGGAAGCCCGCCAGCAACTCGCGCGTGGGCAGGTCGGCCACGAGCCGTCCCCGGCGCATGACGGCCACCCGGTCACACAGCTCCTGGGCCACATCGAGCTGGTGCGTGGTGATCAGGATGGTGGTGCCTAGCTCGCGGGCCTGCTCGGTGATCCAGTTCTTGACGGTGCGCGTGGCCTCGACGTCGAGGCCGAGCGTCGGCTCGTCCAGCAGCACGATCGGCGGGTCGGCGATCAGGGCGACGGCGATCGCGACCTTCTGCTGCATGCCGCGCGAGAAGCCGCCGACCTTGTCGTCGCGCCGCTCCCACAGGCCCAGATCGGTCAGCAGCTCCTTGGCGCGCCCGGCGACCTGGCCCTTGCGCAGACCCTTGAGCCGGCCGAAGTACATCAGGTTCTGCCAGGCCGACAGGCTCCAGTAGACGTTGCGCGAGCCTTCCAGCACCGCGCCGAACTGCGCCATCGCGGCCGAGCGCTGCCGGGTCACGTCGAAGCCGCCCAGCCGGACCTGGCCCGAGGTGGGCGTCAGCAGCCCGGCCAGCATCTTGATGGTGGTGGTCTTGCCGGCGCCGTTGGGACCCAGGAAGCCGAAGACCGATCCGGCGGGGATGCGCAGCGACACCTCGTCGACCGCTCGGATCTGCGCCGAGCCGTACACCTTCGTCAACGCATCGATTTCGATCATGTCATCTCCTTGTGGGGGAGTCCCGGCCCCTTCCGCGGGCCGGGACGGGGGGATCAGTGCTCGTCCAGGACCTCGATGTCCTCCACCGCGGAGTCACGGGTCAGCGAGAAGGCCGCGGCCGCCTCGGCGTTGCCGGGTACGGCCTGGCGGGCCGCCTGCAGGCTCGCGGCCGAATCCCAGCGCCAGATGCCCACCCACGTCTCGTCGTCGAGCCGGCCGAGGCGCGCCTCGGTGAGGCCGGGCAGCGCCGCCCTGGTCGCCGAGACCAGAGCGGTGTGCCGGGCCCGGAGCTCGTCGGCGTCGGCGGGATCGGCCTGGAAGCGGGTGATGGTGATGATCGACATGGTTGGACCCGTTCTCTAGAGTTGACTTCTAGTGATCGCATCTAGAGATAGACTCTAGCCATGAGTGATGTCAAGCGGACGGGCAAGCGGGCGCAGAAGGCGCAGGAGACGCGCCGGCGCATCCTCGCGGCGGCACTGGAGCTGTTCGTGCAGGACGGATACGGTGCGACGAATCTCCAGGACGTCGCCGACAGAGCCGGGGTCGCGGTACAGACGATCTACTTCGTCTTCGGCAACAAGCGCGCCCTGCTGAAGGAGCTGGTCGATGTCACGATCGCGGGTGACGACGAGCCGGTGGCCACGATGGACCGGCCGTGGTACGCCGCCGCGCTGGCCGCCGGCACCGCCCGGGACATGCTGTGCGCCTACGTCGCCGGCACGAGCGTGGTTCTGGAGCGGGTCGCGCCGATCGGCCGGGTCCTGGAGGCGGCGGTCGCGAGCGATCCCGAGGTCGCCGCCCTGTGGCCGCACGACGTCGATCCGCGGTACGTCGTGCAGCAGGGGGCGGCCGGGGTGCTGGTCGGCAAGCCGGGCGCCCGGATGGGGGTGTCGGCGGAGGAGGCCGCCGATCTGCTGTACGGCCTGCTCAGCCCCGAGCTGTATCTGCTGTTCGTGCAGGAGCGCGGCTGGCCGCGCGAGCGCTGGGAGCGGTGGGTCGGCGAGACCCTGTGCGCCCAGCTCTGCGCGGATTAGGGCCTCGGCCCCGGATCGCGCGGCCGCCGGCCTGTGGTGCCGAGCCTGGCCGGTTCCGCGCCCGTGTCCACGGTGACGCCGCCGAAGAGGCCGGCGTCGTCGCTGTGGCCAGGTGAGAGCGGTGATGCCCCGTGTTATTGATCTACATTGTAAAGGCATCCGGCCGAGTTCAAGATCATTTTAAAAGGGACTAAAGGCTCATCATCAGAAGAAAGGCCCGATACTTCGGTCTGTGGCCGGAATGCCCTAGTCATTACATTCCATCAATTCTGTAATTAAAATCCCAATAGTCCCATCGTTCACTTAATAAACAGTAAAAATGGCCTAAAGGTATAAGCTTCCGCTGTTCCTGGTTTGGTGTCGTCCTTTCCACCGTTGCCGCGCACCGGTCAGGCCTGGAGGCCCGGTCGCCTGCCCGGTGAGGTGGCGGGCGACGCCGCTCTCCTGGCAGCGCGCGCGGACGGCACCACCTGCGCGTACACCCGAGATCACGGATGGCGTGGGGCAGGTGGGATGGCGACGGTAGGAGAACCGGATCGGATCGCTCCCGACGGGAGACGGCCGTGGGCGGATGCGCCGGGCCTGCCCGGCGGGGCCGCGCGGTGGTACCGCCGGGACCCGCTGGGGTTCGTCGAGTGGGCGGCCCGCGAACGGGGTTCGGTGTTCCGGCTGCCCGATGACGGGTCGCTGTGCGTGGCCGACCCGGTGGAGGCCCTGCGGGTGCTGCACGACGAGGAGGGCTGCTACGACGAGGTGTCCGGCTTCTTCCACGTCCGCGGCGGCCGGCTGGGGCCACGGGCGACGCAGGTCGCGATCGGGCGGGCGGCGCGCACGACGTTACGCGCTCACCTGGCCACGCACCGCGAGCGGCTGCCCGCCGTCGTGGCGGAGCTGGGGGAGGTCAGCGAGTGGCCGTCGGCCGGGCGCGTCGCCGCGCACCGGTTCATGGCCGATGCGCTGCTGAGCCCGGACAGCCCGCCGGCGCTGCGGGAGCTGATGGAGCGGGTGGTGGCGCGCGATGTCCTGATCCGTTCCGGCGGCCGGCTGGCAGGCCTGGCGCGACGGGCGCTGTGGGCACGCGTGGTGCGGGCGGTCGCCGGCGAGGTGGTCGCCCGGCGGGCCGGCCCGCAGTCCGGCCGGCCCGGCGACCTGCTGGACGCCGTGCTCGGGGCCGTCCCGCCCGACACGCCTGCCACGCAGGTCGCCCAGGTGTACCTGCTGCTGTTTCGGACCTCGGTGGCGCCGGTGGGGCATGTGGTCGCCTGGGCGCTGCTGGCGGCCGCGGCCCACGGCGTCGACCTGGCGGCCGTGCCTGCGGAGTCGGCCGTACGGGAGTCGCTGCGATTGTGGCCGGTGGCGTGGCTGCTGGGCCGCCCGGTACGCCGGGCCCACGAGATCGGCGGCGTATGGCTGGAGCCGGGGGAGAGCGTGTCGGTCTGCGCCTACCTGTTGCACCGCGACGACCGGCACTGGCCACAGGCCACCCGGTTCCGGCCTGACCGGTGGGACGGCTCCGGCCCCCGCGGGCCCTACCTGCCCTTCGGTGGCGGCCCGTTCACCTGCGCCGGCGCCGCGGTCGCCCAGACCCTGGCCACCGACCTGCTCGCCGCCGTGACCGGCGGCGCGCGCCTGGAGGTGCGCGGCGGCCACGGGCGTCCCCGGGTCGAGGGCATCATCACCCCTCCCCGGTTCCAGCTGCGCCGGACCCCCCACCAGGCCCTGACCACCAGTGGTCACCAGGAGAGGAGGTGAATTCCATGAGGAAGCTGCTGCGCCGGGTTACCGGCCGCCGGGTCAACCGGCAGGCATGGCACATCTGGTAAGTCTTCTCCCACTGGCCGTGCCGGGCCCGATGGTCCGGCACGGCCCCTGACCCGGTGCGCGGCCGGGGGGACGGCCGCGCGCAGGAGGCGCGCATGTCGCATGTGGATGAGACGCTGGCGGCGTACGAGAGCGTCGCGGCCCGGTACGACGAGCTGAACGCGCGGCTGGACACCGCCGGGCTGGTGGAGCGCTACGTGGAGGCGGTGGAGCGGTACGGGCCGGGCGGGCGGCGGCTGCTGGACGCCGGGTGCGGGACCGGCCGCAGCAGCGTTGCCTTTCGCGAGCGGGGGTTCGAGGTGACCGGCTACGACCTGTCGCCGGCGATGGTGGCGATGGCCCGGCGCCGGCCCGGGACCGAGGGGATCCGGTTCCTGGTGGGACGGCTGCAGGAGCCCCCGCCCGGGCTGGCCGGCTTCGACGTGGTCGCCTGCGTGGACGTGCCGATGGCGTACCTGACCGGCGCGGAGCAGCTGCGGCGGGCGCTGGCGGCCGCGCGTGACCAGCTCGTTGAGGACGGGGTGCTGCTCTTCGACCTGAGCACCATCGGCTACTACCGGCGCGCGTTCGGCGTCCCCGCGGTCGCCGATCGGGGGGACCGGTATGTGGCGTGGTTCGCGGTGTCTCCGCGGATCGAGGCAGACGCGGTCGTGGTCACTCAGTTCGACCTGTTCGAGCGGGCCGGTGAGGGCTGGGAGCGGGTGTCGATGCGGCACGTGCAGCGGCACCACTCCGACCGGACGGTGCGCCGGGTGGCCGAGCGGGCCGGGCTGCGCGTCGTGGCCGCGTACGGGCTGGTGGGGACGTCGGCGCGGGAGCCGGCCGACGAGGACGAGCACGACCGGATCCTGTACGTCGCCCGCCGGGTGGGCTGAGCGCGCCCGCGCTCCGCGACGCCCGCTCCCGCCGGGTCCGCCGCGGTTGCGGGCCCCGCTGATCCGGGTTCGGTTTCCGGCCGGGGGAGGCCGTCGCCGCTGGTCGGCGTGGAGTATCGGGCACCTGGCAGGCGCGAATTCGTGGCGGCGGAGGGGCGCGTAAGGGCTCCCGCCGGAATGGGGGAGCCCCTTCGCGATCATGCTTGAGCGCTGAGGGCCCGTGCGACCGTAAGGCTGTCCTCGTAGATGTGGTAGAGGGTGACGAGCCCGTCTTCGACGGTGAGGTGCAGCGCGAACGGTGAGGTGTACGCGGTGCCGCCGTCCCGCACTGTCTGCACGATCTCTCCGAACACGACGGCGTGCGCCCCGTCGACCAGGATCCGCGTCACCGATGTGCCGTTCAGTTCGGGCACGTGATGGGCCTCCAGCGACCGGAAGTGGTCTGCCACATCGGTCCGGCTGGACCGGGGGCGGATCCACGGCACCGCTGGATGCCCCTCGGCGGGCCAGTCGAGCTGCCAGTCGATCGGCTCGGCGAACAACTCCGCTGTACGGTCGTGATCGCCCTCGGCTATCCGGCGCAGCAGTTCTTCCACAATGTCACGTGTGTCATTACTCATGTCGCAAGCATCTCGGGTCCGGGCGCGGCCCGTCGATTACCGCCGAGGTAAGGCGTGACCCTACTGCCGAGGTAAGGCGGGGTCCGTGGAGGCCAGGGCAGGGCGGGCCGTGTCGCTCTGTCAGGGGCGCTCCTCCTGAGACGTCAGCCCTCGAGACCTGCCGCCCGAAGCCCTGCCGGTCCTCCCTGGAGGCCGAGGCGCCCTGCCGGTCTCCTCTCTGAAGGCCGAGATGCCGCTTCTGCGTGCCGCCCTCGAATCTGTGATGCCAGCGGTGAGCGCCGCCGTCGCAGGTTCGACAGCCCGCCGGGGTCCGGGACGCCCGCGGGGACACACCGCTGACAACGGACAAACGCGGCGTCGGGTGCGGCCAGCCGGCGCTGAGCTTGCCTTTTAACCTCTGGCCTGCTGCATTGCGGCTCTGGCTGTCTCCATGCGGGACCAGGGTTCCCCTGTCGGAGGCAGGGCTGCCATAGTCGTCAGGTGGATCATCGTTCCCGCCCTTGGGTTCAGCGACGGTTACGGTCGCTGGTTTGGCTGGAGTTGCTTAACATCCCGCTGCAGGCGGTGGTCTGGTTCGGCGTGGTGGGGTTTCCGGTGACAGCGGGAAACGGCGTGGGTTTCGCGTTGTTCGCGCTTCTCCTGCTGGAGGGAGCCGGGTATTGGTTCGCCAAACTCCGCCAGATCGCCACGCGAAACAGGTCTCTCCCAGGAACTCGAGCCTTCGTGGTCGCCCGCAGGGGTAACGTCGTCGTGCTGGTCGCTGGATTGTTGTTCATCGTCTGGGCGGTGGTGATCGATCCGGGGGCGGGAAGCTGGCCAGGTCTGGGGTTCGGGCTGTTTGCGGTGCTGGAGCATGTGAATTACTTCCATGTCCAGCTCATGTACGACACCGCTGAGGATCTCCGCTATCTGCGCTCGCGTGGCTTGCGCCGTGCCCATCTGGCCTGCGATCTCGCCATCCAAGGAAGAGTGCGTCGCCTATCGCGCCCGTGATGACGAACGGTGGCCCCAAGACCAACACGGCTCCGCCATCGGCCGGTTTGTTGAGGCGAGAAGGTCTGGTCGTTCGCGGGACAGCGAGACGGCCTTGGCGTGATCATGTGCGTTGCTGAAGACGCTGACGATCACTACCAGAGCCGTGAGAATGAGGGTGCTGAACGAGGCTGCCCGTGTCGAGTCCCTGGCGGTGTTGTCCCGGTTCCGGACCGGCTTCCATGACTGCCTGACCGCGCCCACGCCGTGACAGCCGCCACAAGCCGACCTTCGCGATGGATCCAAGCCGTTTCGTCGGCGCTCCTGGAGGCTCTCCGCGTCCTCGGCGGTGCCGGCGGCGATCGGGTCCAGGTAGGCGGGTCCCGGGATGCCCTTTTTGCGTAGGGCCAGGCCGGTAAGGCATTCGAAGATCGCCTTGCGCGCGTTCATCGCGGTGGTGTTGCCAGGGTCAAGGTTGGGCGCCACCTCGACGACCTCGATGCCGACCACCGGGGTCTCATGGCAGATGCGGCGCAAGGCGGGCAGTAGCTCGCGGGTGGTCAGGCCCGGTGGCTCGGGTGTTGCCGTGCCGGGGGCGAAGGCCGGGTCGAGCACATCGATGTCGATGGACAGGTAGAGATATTCGGGTCCGTCCAGGGCTTCGGCGATGGCCTTGTCCAGGACGGCGGGAAAACCAATCCGGTCGATCTCGGCCATGAAATGCGAGCGCATGCCGCGGGCCCGCATCCAGGCCAGCAGCTCATCGTCGGGCAGCATCAGCGACCGCAACCCCACCTGGATGAAGTTACGGCCGGGAATGTGCTCATCCTCGATGAGCCGCCGGATCGGGGTGGCATGGGAGGCGAGGTGACCGTTGACGCTTTCAGCGCAGTCGGCGTGCGCGTCGAAATGGACCACGCCCACCTTGCCCGCGCCGTACACATCAGCGAGGGCCGCGGCGTCCGGCCACAAAATGGAATGGTCACCGCCCAGGACGACGGGGACGGCTCCGGTCTCAGCTATCTCCCGCACGATGCCGCGGATCGGCTCCATGGAGTCCTCCACGCTCATCGCATCGACGGCAGCGTCGCCGTAGTCCACGACGATGAGCTCGTTGAACGGGTTGATCCTGGTGTCGGAGTCCATCAGCATCGACGGGGTGTGTGCCACGACCCACTCACTCGCGCGGATCGCCCTGGGCCCGAACGCCGCCCCCCGGTGTCCGGTTCCCATGTCAACCGGGGCGCCCACGATGGCAACCTCGACACCTCCGGCTCGTAGGTCTTCAGGGGTCAGACACAGCGGCAGCCCGAGGAAGGTCGCTATACCCGAATAGGCGGGTACGAACTGGTAGCGCTGCACATTGATCGGCCCGGGCTCGCGGCGGGGGAAAGCCGACGGGTCGACCCGGGCCCGCCAGCCGTCTGGGGTCAGAGAAGCCATGCCCGCATCTCCATTCCATCGCCGCATTCACCGGCCCGGCATGCCGGACAGCGTCAACCGCAACCAAACAATCGATACCCTCAGTAATCAAACATAACCAATAAGTGTTCAAGCGGGATGCTGGATCCGCCTTTGTTGCCGGAGGCCTCCAAGTGCAACCGGGCTGAGCTGGAGCGCCGCTTCGGCCACGCCAACGCCCCTGCCTCAAGATCCACACCCGGGCGCTCGACGACATCGCTGCCGACTACGTCGAAATCCTATGATCGACGAAGAGGGAGTGTAGTCACGCTCTCGCAGGTCAGGGCTATATCCGTTGGATCTTTCGTCGGCCGACCGGGACCCCGGGAATAGTCGAGGCAGGGCCGGGACGCCTCATGATCGATGCGACTGCCTCAGTGCTCCGCGGGGCCGAAAGACTCGTTCGCGGCACGCCCCAGATCGCCTGCTGGGGCCAGAAGGCTCGTTCAAAGCCAACCGTCTCGGCCTCGATGTCCAAGGCGTCGGCGATGGTGAGCCGGAGGCTGAATGCCCTGCCCGGCGGGCGTGTTCCTCACGAGGGTGAGACGAGCGCACGGTCGTTGCTCTCGGCCCAGGGGGCCGGGGGCCATCGGAGCTCGAAAGGAGGAGCGGGTCAATCGAAGGCGAGCGCGCAGAAGGCCCTGCGGATACGAGAGAGGGGTTTGCGGTCCCTGCTGTAGTACAGCTTGTTGGTCAGCAGAACGGCCCACCGGTTCTGTAGCCCCGGGCAGCGGAAACCGCTATTTCACGCTTTCTCGGGGTTCGCCGGTTTACGGACCAGCAGATGGCCGGCCTCGAACCTCTCGGTCTCCTCCCGCTCGCGCAACAACCGGGCCACTTCGACGAACCCCGCCTCGCGCGCCAGCTCGGCCACACCGTCGATCGGCCACCGGTACGCCAACGTCACCTTGTGGTCGAACGGCTCAGCCGCGTGCGACGCCCCCTCGCGGGACGCCTGGAACGCGAGCAACAGGTAGCCGCCCGGTGCCAGTACCCGGTCGAACTCGGCGAACACCACCGGCAGTCGCTCCGGCGGCGTGTGAATGATGGAGTACCAGGAGACGGCGCCCGCGAGGCCTCCGTCCGGCAGGTCCAGCTCGGTCATCGAACCCTCGTCGAACCGGATGTCCGGGTACTCCTTGCGGGCCAGCTCGATCATCGTCGGCGACAGATCCGTGCCGGAGACGTCCAGTCCGAGAGAGTGCAGGAAGGCAGTCCCCATGCCGGGGCCACAACCGAGGTCGGCCACTGGGCCTCCACCTGCGGCCTGGACCAGTTCGGCGAACGCGGTGAGCAGTCCACGCTCCAACGGCAGCCCGTCGAGGGCGTTGCGAAAGAGTTCCGCGTAGGTGACGGCGACGGTGTCATAGGAAGTCCGGGTGGTGTTGAGGTAGGAAGGTTCGGTCATAGCCGAGCACCCTAGCCTCTGCACGTGCCGGGTGTTCCTCGCACCCAGCCCCCGCACGTGCCGGGTGTTCCTCGCACCCAGCCCCCGCACGTGCCGGGTGTTCCTCGCACCCAGCCCCCGCACATGACAGGTGTTGCCCGTTCCAGGTGGACCGGTCGAACGTGGTCGGCAGCCGTTCGGCGAGGTATTTCAACTGGTCCGACACCTCGCCACCCGCGCGGGCAAGGACCCGGGCGTCTCGAGACGGGCGGCCCATCCAGTGGTGCCGGTGGATGGCGATGTGATCTGATCTTCTCTACGGAGACGCAGACCATCTCCGCGCCCACCACCGGCGGCATGAGACATACGGGCGGGATGATGAGGCACACCGGCGACTGGAGCCGGAAAGCCGGCCTCCTTCGGTAGCTCCGCGATGCCCCCTGCTCCCCACCGCCGCAAAGGCGGTGTGCAGCTCGGTGCGGTCCGGCCTGGGGAGGCCGGACCGTTCGGGATCCGCGCGCCCTCCCTTTGGGGTCGCGACGACGAGCTCCTACGCATGATCAGGTCCCATTTTGGGCGGAAAAGTACTAGGTGTATTGACCTGAGAGGTTAGGTACGCGGCTGGCGGGTGGGCGGCCGCCGAGTGCGGTGTGTGCTCGGTGGTGATTGTAGGCGTGGAGCCAGGGGGCGAAGGCTTGGCGGAGTTCGGTCTCGGAGGTGTAGGGCTGGTTGTAGGCCCATTCGTCGGCCAGGGTGCGGTGGAAGCGTTCGACTTTGCCGTTGGTCTGGGGCCGGTAGGGGCGGGTGCGTTTGTGGGTGATGCCCAGGCCGGCGAGGGTGTCGCGCCAGAGGAAGGATTTGTAGCAGCTGCCGTTGTCGGTCAGAACGCGGTGGATGGTGATGCCCAGGCCGGTGAAGTGGGCGTGGGCGCGGTGCCAGAACGCGGCGGCGGTCTCTTTGGTCTCGTCGGGCAGGATTTCGGTGTAGGCCAGGCGGGAGTGGTCGTCCAGGGCGGTGTGCAGGTAGCTGTAGCCGATCTTGGGTTTGCCGTGCTTGTAGCGGGCGGTGGTGGTGGCCTTGCGGTTGTGGTGGCCGGTCTGCCGGTCGGTGATGCGGTGGCCGCCGCCGTCGGGGATGTTGCCGAGTTTCTTGACGTCCACATGCACCAACTCGCCCGGCTGATTGTGTTCGTAGCGGCGAATGGGCTGGGCTGAGGCTCGGTCCAGATGCCGTAGGCGGGCCAGCCGGTAGCGGGACAGGACGCGGTGCACGGTGGAGGGGTGCAGGCCCAGCAGGTAGGCGATGCGGGCCGGTCCCCATCGGCGTGTCACCCGCACCTTGATGATCCGTCGTTCGGTTCGGGTCGGGGTGCGTCGGGGACTGTGGTGCGGCCGGGAGGATCGATCGGCCATGCCGGCCGCGCCGTGCTGTCGGTAGCGGTCGGCCCACCGTTTGGCTGTGGTCACTGCCACTTGGAAGCGTTCGGCGGCGCGGCGTAGGGGCCAGCCGTCGTCGACGACACAGCGGGCCAGCCGGAGCCGACCCGTTTCACTCAGCGGGGCGTTACGGTGGGACACGAGGGCCTCCGGGAAGCTCGGCGTAGATGTCGCAATCCACACCGAATCCGCAGGCCCTCCCTCATTTCAACCACATCGGGCTCGTGTCCTTGGCGTACTCAACCTCTGTGGTCATTACAACTAGGGCGTGTTTTAGAACGCTGTCGCGTTGATCGCGCCACGCCGGGATGATCTCGGTGTGGCGCATGGGGATCTCACCGATGAACAGTGGGCTGTGTTGAACTTCTGCTACCGGTATCGACGGCGGGGCGGCCAGCAGCCTCACGACGGCGCTGGACTTTCCCGTAGGACTGTCACAGCGCGGACCTATGCTCGTCGCCATGTCGATATCCGCCACCCCCGCATCCCTGTCCTATGCCGACGCCGACGCCTGTCTGAGCGGCGCGTTGTCCGCCGCGTTCGAGAGTGAAGGAGAGTCGTCCGACTATGACAGCGTGCTGTTCTTCGACGGCGATCTCGCGGTCGACGGGGACTTCCTGGACGCCGTCAATGCCCTGCGAAGCGGGGACGACGAGGACGACGTCGAGCTGATCGTGATCACCGGCAATCTGACGGTCAACGGCCCGATCGCGCTCTATGAGGACCAGCCCGGACTCTACGTCGGCGGTCGCACCGAGGCCGAGACCCTGGAGGCCGGCGACTGCGAGATCTACATCCACGACGGCGTCTTCACGCACCTCGTCTACGGCTATTACAACCACGGCTGGCTACGGACCGGGACCGTCGAGACCCCTTGGGTGATCGACTTCGAACACGCCATGGACGTGCACGCCGTCGGCGGGCGCTGGGTGGACAACTTCGGCGACGCCAAGGACGCCGACTACGCCAAGCCGGGCATCGTCGAGGCGTTTGTGCCCGAGGTCGTCGACGCGGAGGACCGCTGTCTGGACGTCGATGCGTTCCTGGACCGGCTGCGGGCCGGGCTGCCGGTCCTGCGGCCCGGAGCCCAGACGGCGGCCGAGTCGGCCGAAGCCGACGTGTCCCGGTCCCGGGCCGACCGGGTGGAGCACCTCGACCTGACCGATCGCAACCTCAAGGAGTTTCCCGCCGAGGTGCTCCAGATGCCGTGGCTTCGTACCCTGATCCTGGACGGCAACCCGATCGGCGAGCTGCCCGAGGCGCTCGGGACGCTCACCCAGCTGGAGCACCTGTCGGTGCGCAACTGCGAGCTGACCGCCCTGCCGGAATCGATCGGCGACCTGGCCGCGCTCCGGGTGCTGTGCGTCGCCAGCAACCGGGACACGGACCTGGACACGGTCGAGTTCACCCTGCCGGCCGCCATCGGCCGGCTCACCGCCCTGGAGGAACTCGACATCTCCTACCTGTCCGTCTCCGTCGACACGGAGTCGGGGTCGGAGTGGAACCTGCCAGAGGTGACGCGGTTCGTCCTGCCGGACGCCTTCGGCGACCTGGTCGCGCTGCGCAAGCTGGTCGCCGACGGGACCGACGTCGTGTTCCCCGACTCCGCACACGGGCTGGCCGCCGTCGAGGAGGTGTCCATAACCGGCGGGAGCCACTACTTCCTGCGGACCTTCCCCGAGGCCGTCACCACCTTCCCGAACCTGCGCCGGCTCGACCTGAGCGGCAACTACTTCGACACCGTCCCCGACAGCCTGCTGCGGTTGACCCGCCTCGAAGAGCTCGACCTTGGCGACAGCCTTGGTCTGCTGCGCGACCCGCTGCCCGACCTCGGCCGCCTGCCCGCGCTGCGGGTCCTCGGCTTCGGCGGACACAGCCGCCGCGCTAGCACGCCCCTGCCGTCGCACGATTTCCTGCGGGAGCTGTTCGCCATGGAGCTGCCCGGACTGGAGGAGCTCCGGATCAGCCGGTGGCAGCGGAACACCAAGCGCCTCAAGCTCAAGCCCGAGCACTTCGCCGGGATCGGGACGTTTCGTCGGCTGCGGATCGTCGACCTGAGGTTCAATCAGCTCAACGACCTGCCGGCGGATTTCGACACGCTCCCCGATCTGGCGGTGGCCAACTTGTACGGCAACCTGTTCCCAGGGGCGGTCCGCGACCGGATCACCGCCGCACACCTGACCGCCCAGATCGACTTCGAGTAGGCGTTCGAGGTCGGCGTGGCCGGCATGACAGCGGAGCCGGTCGCCGGGGATCACAGCCACTCACCAATCGCCGCGATCTGTACGATGGCCAAGTAGCGGACGGCGAGCTTGTCGTATCGGGTGGCCACGGCCCGGTACCGCTTGAGCCGGTTGATCCCGCACTCCACGGCGTGCCGCAGCTTGTAGTCCTCCCGGTCGAATACCGGCGGTCGACCGCCGGCGCTGCCGCGACGTTTCCGCCCGGCAATCTGGTCGCGGCGCTCCGGGATCGTGGCCCGGATGCCCCGACGTCGCAGGTAGACGCGGTTGGCCTTCGAGCAGTATGCCTTGTCGGCCCGCACCCGATCCGGGCGGCAGCGGGGACGGCCAGCACCCAGGCGGGGCACCCGAATCGCCTCCAACACGGGCACGAACTGTGGACTGTCGCCGCGCTGCCCAGCGGTGACGACCAGGGGCAACAGGCGCTGTCCGTGTTCGCAGGCCAGATGAATCTTGCTGTTCAGGCCGCCGCGGGAGCGGCCCAGGCCGCGGCCATCCGTTTCAGCGTCCGCTCGCTCACCCTCCCCAGACCCAGAAGGGCAGCCTCTTCAACGCCGAGCCCGCGCAATTCGGCGACCTTGGACCGCCGCCGTTGGCCGAGCGTCGTGCCCTGCGGGTCATAGGCAGGACGAGGTTCCCCCGGATCTGGATGCAAGGGGTCTCCGCCACGAAACCCCGTCTCGGTCTCCAGCAGGTGCGCAACGCGAACCCGTAGCACCTGCTGTTGATAGGCGGTCAAGTCATCCAAGCTCGCCGGCTGCCCGACCAGACCATCGACCACCTCGATCTCCGCCGGAACGCTCTGGCAGTCACGGTGATGTACCAGCCACCGGATGCTCCGCCACCTCTGCTCGGCACCCGCGGCCAGTAGCACCCGGCCGTACTGCGCCTCGATCTCCGCCACCCGCCACTCCACACCGTCCAGCCGAAGCACCATCCCCGCCGCCAACTCCAGCAACCCCGCCTGGCCCGGCATCAACCCGCCCTCTCCGCCGACCGTACCAACGAGCGATCCCCCAACGGGCAGGACAGATCAACGCCCAACCGCTGATGCCAGAGCAAGTGCAAGGTGTGCGCGCGAGCCACCACCGGAAGTGATGTCGAGGCCACCAACTCCCCGAACGGGAGTGGCCCCGCTCCCGTGGCCTGCAGAAGCTGGTCCTGCAAGCCCAACTGATCCTCAAGAGGCCTGCGCTGCGCCGACAATGCGTCCAGCACACTCAGCACGTGCGGCCGACAGCCGGTCATCACCGAATACCGCCATCCCGCCACCAGCGCCGCCTCCCCCGCTGCGGCGAAACACGTCTCGTCCTGCTCCTTGATCAGACGAGCGGGCCGGACATCGAACAACCACCTCTAACCGTCACGGAAGACCGCCAGGAAGTCGGGGGTGTGCTCACGGAACCCGTCGACGGCGGTCTCGAATCGCAGCCGGAACGGTTGCGGCACTACCTCCACCAGCGTCCCCACGAAGTCCAGCGCCAGCAGCAGCGACCGTTCCTCCAGCGACTCGAACCCGTGCAGACGACCCGTGGACACCAGGAACTCCAATCCCGGCCGGTGCCGCTGCTGCGCCCGCCAGGAGAACCGACGGACCGGCTCGCACCCCGCCACTGGCATCGACCCCAGATCCCGAACCGCGCACCCCACCTCGCCATTCGGCGTCCGCCACGCGCCCATCCACCGTCGCGGCCGGTCCGGACCCAACCGAAGCCGCTCCCATACCGCCTGGTCGATTACATAGGCGGGAAACAGTTCCTCCAGCCCACATCGATCAGACCGCACCCCGATCTGGCTACTCACAGTCACGAACAAAGCACGCCATGTCGCGTCGAACCCAGCCGACGCTTCCTAATAGTCGATCCCGAAATGAGATCAACTCGACAAGATCGAGCTGGGGCTCGACGAGCTTGCGTGGTCAGTCCGAATCCCGCCAGCGCGGAGCGAAGTCGGGTTCCTCTGGGCTCGCGAAATGAAACGGGATACCGAACCGTTCTGCCAGCCTTTGCCCGATGGTGCTGGCTTCCTGAGCCTCTGGCCACGGAGGGACCTCGCCGTTGAATAGACGGAGGTCGGTCCCATGCTGAATGATCGCGAGGCGATGCTCGGCCCTCGGCTCAATCGTGACGGCCAGAAGGTGGACCATCCATCCTTCGCTATCGCCGTCCCATAGAGCTTCAATTGCTGCTGGTGTGTGGGGCAGAGCCCGGACCTTGGCCATGAGTTCGTCGAGATCCAACGGGGCGGTTGGTGAGCGGGTGAACCGCTGTCCGAGGTCTTTGAAGCGCTCGGCGACCAGATCCATGCACTCGTAGAGCCCCGGCCGCGGCTCCTCCAGGACTTCCCGGATCACCTTGACGGCCTGGAGTTTGTTGCCGTTCGTCACGAGACCATCGACCTGGGCGCGCACCTGTGCGGGCAAGTCCTCCCAAAGCGGATTGTTCATGCCTGTATTCAACCGGCACACACCGAGGACGGGCCGTGCCGACGTCCGAGCGTGGCGCGGGCACACCCATCTGATCGCTTGGCCGTAGAGCAGGGCCAACTATCGGTCACAGGGGCCATCTATCGATCACAGGCACACCTTCAAGGAGGCCGGTGCGGCTGCTCAGCGGCTACTGCCAGGTCATGACCAGTTGGGTGTGCCGCTTGCGGAAGATCCGGCCGACCGCCGGGGCAGGCGGGAGGGCATCGGCGGGGTAGAGGGTGAACGTCGGAGCGGCGTGGGTCCGCCAGTCGAGGTCCCACACCTGAACGTGATCATGGAGGTGGCGGGCGAGTTCGGCGCCAGCGGGCCCGTATCCGCAGACACCGAACTCCCACCGGTGCTCCGTCGCCTCCTGCGCCCGGGGCAGTTCGCGGATCGCGAGGTAGGCGAAGCTGTCGGCGGTGATAAGCACAGGGCAGTACCAGCCCATCGCCACCTTGACCATGCCGCAGTCGCGGTCTGGGTCCTGCCAGATCATGCCGAACCGATCATCTGTGGTCGCGATCCACAGGTGCATCGAGTCGAACGGCTCACCCCGGCCGACCGTGACGCCGGTCCACAGCTCGGTACGGTCGCCGGTCAAGGCCTGGTCGAGCACGGCGACGTCAAGGATGGGGCCCTCTTCCAGTGTCAACCTCACCGCGCCATCGGCCAGGACCGCCTCTTGATCCGGGAGCGTCCCGGCTCCCTGCGCCGCAACGAATCCGCACACGGTGGGGTCCAGGCCGACGAAGCGGTCACCGTCCCGGACGAAGGTGAACGACCGGCTGATCGTGGAGAACCGCAGCGGCACCACCATCCGGCCGGCTGGGGCCAGCAGAGACCCCCACGGGATGTCCCAGACGCCGACAGTGACGATGATGGCGTCAAAGCCGCCCTCGGGCACGTGCTCGGCGGCGGCATGCTCGGCATCGCCCAGCACGACCCGCACGTGCGAGTAGCCGGTCTCAGCCAGGAAGCGCTCCGCCCGCTCGGTAACGAACGGGTCGATGTCGATGGTGGTCACCGAGCCGGAGGGGCCAACGATCTCAGCGATGAGCGCGGCGTTGTAGCCGCCGGACCCAACCTCGAGAACTTTCGCGCCGGGGGTGAGCTGCGCGGTTTCGAGCATCTCGGCCTGGAGCCAGGGCGCGCTGATCGAACTCGTCGCCCTGCCGTCCGGGCCGCGCTTGGTGACGACCACGTCCGGGACGGAGTAGACGGCCTCCAGCGGCGCCTCGGGCGCGAACCTCTCACGCGGTACCGCGGCGAAGGCCGCTTCGACCTGCGGGGAGCGGATCGAGCCCCATTCCTTGAGCGTGGCGACCATGACGGCGCGCAGCAGGTCAGGGGTGGCGGAAGACAGGGGGCCGGTGGTCACCGGCCGACTGTAGCCCTTGCGTGCGACGGTTTTCGGGGAATCGAACGACCACGGAGAGTCTGGTCCGGGTCGGCCGGAGTCGGCCAGGAATTGGGTTCGATGCTCAGCGGGCGATGTTGGTCAGAGACCCTTCCAAGGTTCGCCCTGAAAGATCCTTCGCCGAGGCTCTGACCAGCATTTCCGTCGCTTTTACGGCGATTGCTACCGGGACCCCTGAACGGGGGCCTCGTTCTCGCCGAACATGATGACCTGCCGGACGGCCTTCCCATCGGCGAGCTGGTCCATCGCCTCGTTCACGGCAGAGAGCCCGATCCTTGCCGACACCAGCGCGTCGACCGGCAGCCTTCCTTCGCGCCACATCTGGGCGAAGACGGGGATGTCACGGGCGGGAACCGCTGAACCGAGGTAGCTTCCGATGATGGCTCGTCCCTCCGCCACGAGCCCGAGCGGCGAGATCGATGATCGGGCGTGAGGCGCTGGAAGCCCCACGGTGACGGTGCGGCCACCGGGGGCGGTCGCGGCGACCGCGCTCTCGAAAGCGCGGGCGTTCCCGGCCGCTTCGATGACGACCGCCGCCTTGATCTTGAGCTCGGCGATCTCGGCGGGGCTGTAGGTCGCGTGGGCGCCCAGCTTCCGCGCGGTGTCGAGCTTGTCCGGATTGCCGTCGACGCCGATGACCGTGACGCCGTCCAGGGCAAGGGCGGTGATCAGCGCGGCCATGCCGACGCCGCCGAGCCCGACGACCATCACCGTCTGGCCGGGGGCGGGTTCGCCGACGTTGATGACCGCGCCGCCGCCGGTGAGCACGGCGCAGCCGAGAACTGCGGCGACCTCAGGAGGGACATCGTCGCCCACCGGGACGACCGAGTGCCGGTCCACGACCGCGTGGGTGGCGAAGGCCGAGACCCCGAGGTGGTGCAGGACCCTGGCGCCATCGCGGTGCAGGCGGATGCCACCGGTCAGCAACGTTCCCTCGTTGTTGGCCGCGCTCCCACGGACACAGGGCATCACACCGTCGGTGGCGCAGCCCTCGCACGCGCCGCAGCGGGGCAGGAAGGCCATGACGACCCGTTGGCCGACTGCGATGTCATCGACGCCGACGCCGACCTGCTCCACCACACCGGCCGCCTCGTGTCCCAGGAGCATGGGTACGGGCCGCACCCTGTTCCCATCGACGACCGACAGATCGGAGTGGCACACACCGGCTGCCTCGACCCTGATGAGGAGCTCGTCGGGGCCGGGCGGGTCCAGTTCGAGCTCGCAGATCGACAGCGGACGGGACTCGGCGTACGGGCGTGCCCGGCCGATCTCCTCGAGGACGGCTCCGCGGATTCTCATCACATCACCTCTCCAGACACTTCCATGGTTGTCTTCGTAACCGGTCCGTCGGGCGGGTAACGGTACGGCCGGAGCCGCCGGCCGGACGCCGGGCGACTCCTGGCAATGGCGGCCGCCCTCTGCACACGAGGCAGCGCCAGGCCGATCCCCCTCTCACGCCGTGGCGGCCCGGTGATTGGCGAGCAGGACACCGGCGCCGCCGAGGACGAGCCCGGTGATGGCGAGCGGATGCAGCGACTGGCCGACCAGGAGCCAGGCCAGCACCGCCGTCACCGAGGGGGTCAGGAAGAACACCGTGCTCACCCGGCTGGCGGAGAAGCGGAGCAGCATCCTGTTGAGCAGGATGAACGCCGCGATGGAGTTGACCAGCACCATCCAGGCCACGGACGCGCCGAACGCCGCCCAGTCCGACACCCGCGGGGTCTCGATCGCCACGCAGACCAGCCCGACCGCGGGGGCGCTGACGAGAAGCTGCACCGCGGTTCCGGTGCGCACGTCCATGTAGGGGACGAACCGCTTCTGGTAGAGGGTGCCGGCGCTCAACCCGAGCAACCCGGCCAGGCACAGCACCACGCCCCAGATGGACAGGCTCACCCGGTCGGCCACCGCGAGGACGACTCCGGCCGCACCGAGGGCGAAGCCGAGCGCCTGCCGCCGGGTGACCGTCTCGCCGAGCAGGCGCATGGCCAGCACGATGACGACGGGGCTGAGCCCCTGGACGAGGGAGACGACCGCGGCGGGAAAGCCCATGCCGAGCGCGGTGTAGAAGCTGCCGAACTGCACGGCCTGCATCAGTAGACCGGCGACGGCGATGTGCGCCGCGGCCCGGCCGCGCGGCCAGGGCGCGCGGGTGATCAGGGCGTAGCCGGCGAGCAGCACCCCGGCCAGGGCGAAGCGCGCGAACATCAGCAGCAGCGGGGGAGCGGCCGCGACCCCCGGAATGCCGGCGATGAAGGCACTGCTCCAGAGCACGACGAACACGGCGGGCGTGACCGCCATCAGCCGCGAGCCACCGCCTGGACGCTCTTTCGCGCCGCCGGACCTCCTGCCCGCCCGGCCGCGCTCCCTCGCGCCGGCGTTGCCCTGCCCTGTCCTGTCTGTGCCGCCAGATGTCCTTTCATCTGTGCTGCTGGGGGCGCTCCCGGCTGTGCCGCCGGGCATCTTTCCGGCTGTCCCGTTGGGCGGACCTTCGGCCGTGCCGACCGGCGGCGTGCGAGGTGTCGCCGCCGGCGGCCCGGACGGCGCGCCGGATGGCGGCCCGGGTGGGAGTCCGGACAGGTCCGGGGTGACCGGCGTCAACGAGTCGTCCTTCCGTGAGACCCACCCGTGAGGACACACGCGGCGGCTGAGGGTTGGCCGGCGCCTGACCCGCACGCGCGTAGGAGCGGACGGCGGGACAGTGCGGCGGCGGGACGGCGGGAGGTGGTTCAGGAGGCGCGCAGGGCCGACCGGCGCAGCTCCCACAGGGCCTTGTCCGAGGTGCAGACCCCGGCCGCGCCGTGGCGGAGTGCCTCGACCACGTCTGCCTCACCTTGGACGAACCCGGCGGCCAGGTACGGCACCCCGAGGTCCCTGGCCTGCTGCGCCACGTAGCGCAGCATGACCGCGGGCATGAGCTGGACCAGGTCAGGGCGGGATCGGGAGATGGCCTGGATGCTGCGGTGCAGGTTGGAACGGTCGGTCACGAACACCTTCTGCATGGCCAGCAGGCCCAGGCTGCCGGCCCGTTCGATGATCGCCGCTCGGGTGGAGCAGATCCCGATCGCCCCGATCCCTTTGAGGTAGGTCAGGGCGCCGGGGTCGTGCCCCAGACCGGGGGTCGAGTCCATGTTGACGAACACGATCTTGCCTGCGGCGAGGGTCCGCTGGACGGTCGCCTCCAGATCGCCGAGCGGGACCGAGGCGAGGATGCCGAGCGGAGTCGAGGTGGTGGTGAACCGGTCCGCCATCTCCACGCCGACCAGCGACGCCATCACAGGGTGTTCCGCGAGCGAGGCCAGCAGGCGCCGGTCAACGGGACGTTTCGGACGAGGGTTCACCGGTCCACCTTATGTGTCAGCCCAGCTCGGATGCGTCGGCCTGGAATCGGCTGGGCAGCCCCAGCTTCCCCGGGTTCATGATTCCCTCGGGGTCGAGGGCCTGCTTGACCGCCAGCAGGGTGCCGAAGCCGCTGCCCAGCGCGCGCTCGACGTATGGCGAGCGCAGCAGTCCGACACCGTGGTGGTGGCTGATCGCGGCGCCGTGCCGGATGAGCACCTCGTTGGCGGCGTCCCAGGCGGCCTGGTACCACTCGCGGCGGCGAGCCCGTTCCACGTCGCCGCGCAGCGAGAAGTACAGGCAGGCGCCGTCGGTGTAGGCGTGCGACTGGTGCGCGGAGGCGCGCAGCGTTCCCGGGACCGCCTCGATGGCCGCCACCACCTCGTCGTAGATCGTCGGCAGTGACGACCACGGTGCGGCGATCTCGCAGGTGTCGGCGACGAATCCGGGGCTCTTGGCGAAGCCGTCGCCGGACTTGCCGACGATCATCCGCTCGTCCAGCCAGCGGGCGAGGACCGCCTCGCCGTCGAGCGTCACCGCCGCCCGCTCACCGCAGACCTTCTCGACCACCGCCATGGTGGCGTCCACCAGCGCGGGGTCTCCCTCGTCGGCGATGAGCAGCAGGTTGGTGTCCCGCTCGCCGAAGTGGGTGCCGCTCTCGTGGGCGTCGTACAGGCGCAGCACCGCGGGGGTGGCGCCCCGCTGGAGGATCTCCCTGCAGGCGTCGAGCCCCGCGGTGAACGTGTCGAAGCCGTACGCGAGCCCCACCGCGTAGTCGGGCAGCCGGTGGGTGCGCAGCCGCAGCCTGGTGATCACGCCGAGCGTGCCCTCGGAGCCGATGAACAGCTGGCGAAGGTCCGGGCCGACGGCGGCCCGCGGGTAGGTGCCGTAGCCGGCGGTGCTCCCGTCGGGCAGCACCACGTCCAGCCCGACGACCATGTCCTCGATCTTCCCGTACCGGGTGGACAACTGGCCGGCCCCCCGGCAGGCCGCCCAGCCGCCGACCGTCGAGATGGCGAAGGCGGACGGCCAGTGCCCGGTGGTGGCGCCGTACGTCTCCTGCAGTTCCTTCTCGAAAAGGTCGCCGAACATGCCGGCCTGCACCTCCACGATCATCGACTCGGCGTCGAAGGAGATGATCTGGTTGAGCCGGCAGACGTCCAGCACGACCCCGCCGAACACCGGCAGGGCGGCGCCGAGGACGTTGCTGCGGCCGGCCGAGACCGTCAGGGGGATGCCGTGCGCGTGGCAGAGCCTGACGACCGCGGCCACCTGTTCCTCGTCCGCCGCCTCGACGATCACGGCGTCGGGGGTGGCGGGGTGGCCGTCCGTCTCGCCGATGGACGTGCCCGCCCACCAGTCGCGGGTGCGCACGATCACCTCGTCCCGCTCGGTGTGCACGGCGGCGGCGATCGCGCGCAGCTCGGCGACGACCGCGGCGGGAACCTCGACCACGGCGGTCTGCAGGCTGGCCTTCCCCGCGCCGGGCGGGCAGTCGGCGGCCCAGCGCGGCGGGGTGGGCGCGCCGACGACGTAGTCGCCGCGGTTGAACGGATGGGTGACGGTCTGCCTGCTGATCATGTAAGTGCCTCCATCAGTACGGTCTTCTCGCGGTCGATGCCGGAGAGGTAGTCGTCGACCTGCCGGGCGACCTCGTCGTCGGACAGCCCGAGCTCCCTCTGGAGCAGCCGGCCGACCTCCGGGGCCGCCTTGACCGACAGGTCACGGGCGAACACCCGCATGCGGGTACGGCGCGACAGCACGTCGTCGACGGTCCGCGCCAGCTCGCACCTGGCCGCGTAGACCACCTCGGCCCGCAGGTGCGCGGTGCCCTCGACGATCGGCTCGGCCAGGGAAGGGTCCTCGCTGAGGAGATCGGTGACGAAGCGGGCCTCGGTTCCGTATCGCTGTCCCAGGTGGGAGCCGAGCCCTCCGGTGGCCGAGGTGGCCTCCGCGTCGTAGCCGGCGCCTCCCAGCAGGGGCAGGCGTGCCGTACGGCATCGGGCCCTGCGGCCGAGCACCTTCAGGGCCGCGTCGACCACGAGCTCGCCCATGTGACGGCTGGTGGTGAGCTTTCCGCCGGTGACGGTGACGAGCCCGTGCGCGTCGGTCGAGATGCGATGGTCGCGGCTCATGTCGAGCGTGGCCCCCTCCTTGCCGCCGACCAGGGGGCGGAGCCCGGCGATCGAGCCGACCACGTCCTCGGGGGCGAGGCCGGCGTCGAAGGCGGTGTTGGCCCCGTCGAGGAGGTACTGCATCTCCTCCCTGGTGCACAGCACATGCTCCAGGGAGCCGTCGTAGTCGGTGTCGGTCGTCCCGACCACGACCACGTCTCCCCAGCGGGTGCAGGTCGCGCGGCGGGCACGGCCGGGGATGGGCACGGTCACGGTGCCGTCGATGGGCAGCCGGGTCCACGGCACCACGATGTGCACCCCCTTGGCGGGACGGATCCGCGGCCGGTGGCCAGGGTCCGACAGGGCGTCGAGCGTGTCCGACCAGACCCCGGTGGCGTTGATCACGACGCCCGCCCGCACGTCGATCTCCCTGCCGTCGACCTCGACGGTTGCGCCGCGCACCCTGCCGCCCTCGCGGACGAGGCCACGGCAGGCGGCGCCGTTGAGCACGGTCGCCCCGAAGTGCGCCGCGGTACGCGCGATCGTCAGGGTCAGGCGCGCGTCGTCGGTACGGCTGTCGTAGTAGAGCAGCCCGCCCTTGAGCTGTTCGGCGCGCAGCCGCGGGGCGCGGGCGAGGACCTCGGGCACGCTGAGCCGCTGGTGCAGCCTGCCGATGCGCCACCCTCCCGCGAGGTCGTACGTCCACAGCAGGCCCTCGAAGGCCTTGGCGATGCGCGCGTCGAAGACGCCGTCCTGGGCGAGCACGGGGAAGACGAACGGCAGTCGCTGCACCAGGTGCGGCGCGTTGCGACGGAAGCGCTGGCGCTCCAGCAGCGAACGCCGCACCAGCGGCAGGTTCCCCTGCTCGATGTACCGCAGGCCGCCGTGCACCATCTTCGACGACTTGGACGACGTGCCCGACGCGAAGTCGTCTCGTTCCACGAGCGCCACCGTCAGGCCGCGGGTGACGGCGTCCAGCGCGGTGTAGCAGCCGGTGACGCCGCCGCCGACGACGAGCACGTCCACGGGCCGGGAGGCGAGCCGTTCGATCTGCTCCCGGCGGTCGAGTGCGAGCGCGGTACGGCGGATGGCGCTCTTCGTCTCTGACCTCGCCATTCGTTCGGGAAGCCGGATCACGACGTTGATTCCTCCTGTGCATCGGGTCCGGGACCGGGGGAGCCCGGTCCCGGTGGCCGGGCGCCGGGCCCGGCCGTGATGATGTGGCGAGCCAGCAGGTCGCGCCACGCGGCGCGGGCCTCCAGGCGCTCGGCCTCGGAAAGGGTGGGTTCGAAGAGGGGGGCCGCTTGGAGCCCGGCGACGGCCGCCGAGATGCTCGGCCACAGCCCGGCCCGTACGCCGCCGAGGTAGGCGGTGCCGCGGAGGCTGGCGGTCTCGTGGTCGCGGGCACGCCGTACCGGCCGGCCGATCAGATCCGCCTGGCCGGACATCAACACGTCGCTGCCGGCGAGCCCGCCTCCGCAGAACAGGTCGGTGACCGGCCTGCCCATGACCTCCTCCACGCCTTCCAGCAGGTCGCACACCGAGTGCGCGAAGCCGTTGAGGATGCCGCGGGCCAGCTCCGCCCGGGTCGTGGACAGGCTGAGCCCGGTGAGGATCCCCGTGGCCTCCGGTGACCAGACCGGTGTCCGCAGCCCCGCCAGCGCGGGCAGGAACATCACCCGGGTCGGCCCGGTGTGCTCGCGGGCGAGTTCGGACAGCTGGGCCGGCGAGTCGAACAGCTTGATCTCCTCGCACAGCCGCCGCATTGCCGACCCGGTCGTCGAGGCGTAGCCCTCCAAGCTGAACACGGGTGTGCCCTGCGACCGCCAGCCGACGAGAGTGAGCACCCCCGGCACCTGGCGGCGGTGAACGGGCGGCCGGTCGCCCGCGACGGCGTCGAGGAACGTGCCGGTCCCGTGGACGGTCGTGGCCTGGCCTGGCCGGTGAGCGCCGAGCGCGATCATCGCCGCGTGCTGGTCGCCCATGACGGACAGGATGGGCAGCCGCACGCCGAGAACGGACGGGTCGGTGGCGCCGAAGTCGCCGTCGTCGTCGACGATCTCCGGCAGCACGTCGCGCGGGCAGCCGAGGAACTCGACCCACGGCTCGTGCCAGTCGCCCGTCCGTAGATCGTAGGCGCCCGCGGCCACGGCGTTCGTGGCCGACATGACGTGGCGTGCACCCCCGGTGAGCTTCCAGACCAGCCAGGTGTCGACCGAGCCGAAGGCCAGCCTGCCCTCGCCGTGGGCCCGGCGGACGGCCGCGTTACCGGCGATCTCCTCCGCCGCCCACAGCAGCGGCGCCCGGGAGCCGACCGGCCGGCCGGTGTGCTCGGCCAGGCGCGCGTCCCATTCCGGCTCCCACTCTCGCAGCCGGGCGGCGTACCGGCGGTCCTGCCACACCACGGCCTGGCTCAGCGGGGAGCCGGTCACCGTGTCCCACAGCAGCACCGTGGCGCGCTGGGTGGAGATCGACACTCCGGTGATCTCCACCCGGTGCGCGGCCGCCCAGTCCAGCGCCTCACGGCAGACCTTGACGGTGTTCGCCCAGATCTCCGTCGCGTCCTGCTCGACCCGTAGATGGTCGGGCGAGCGGACCGAGAGGGGCAGGTACGCGGGTGGGGCGGCGCCGCCGTCGTCGAGGACGGCGGCGGCCCGGGTGCCCGTGGTGCCCTCATCGATGCTCAGTACGCCTCGGCGGCGTTCCCTTGTCATCCGTGAAGGTCCTTTCATCGTGTCCGAACCGGCCACCGTTCAGGCCGACACCGTCGTGCGCTGCTGGAGGCCGATCGCCTCTTCCTCCAGGTTCACCGCGGCGCGGGTCGGGTCCCACTTGATCGCCATGCAGGTGAACAGGCCCACCAGCGGCACCACTGACAGGAGCATCAGGCTGCTGCCCACTCCGATACCCGCCTGGAGCTGCGGGAACAGGTACAGGCCCGCAACCGATCCGAGGCTGCCGAGCATGCCGGTCACGCCGGTGCCCAGTGTGCGGATGTCGCTGCGGTAGGACAGCGCCGCTATCGACTTGCCGTTGGGGCCGGGGCCGGCGGAGTGGAAGAAGATGAACAGCGCCGGCAGCAGCGCGGCCAGCCCGATGGGCAGCTGCTTGAACGTCGCGCCCATGACCAGCAGGGCGACGAACACCATGGCGTAGCCGGCCATCGAACTGACCCGCAGGCCGAACCGGCGGCCCGCGTAGGCCGACAGGCAGCCGCCGACGATGCCGACCGCGTTGAAGGCCATGGAACCGAGCGTCGCCTTCTCGAACTCCCTGCCGAACAGCTCAAGACTGATCACTGGCAGGTACCAGCCCACGGCGAAGTACTGCATGGCCTGGGTGAGGGAGATGACGGTCGACAGCACGGTCCTGGGCAGGTAAGGCTTGCGGAAGAGGACGCCCGCGTCCCGCAACCCGACCTGGCGGGTGAGGTGCTGCGCCGGCCCGGTCTCCTGCGGCCCTTCCTGTACGGCGAAGCCGTACATCCGGCGCAGGTTCGCCGCGGACTCCCGCAGCCTGCCCTTGGCGGCCAGCCAGGTGGGGCTCTCGACCAGGAAGAGCAGCTGCAGGACGAACAGGGCGAGAGCGAAGGCGGCCGACGAGCCGACGGACCAGCGCCAGATGTCGGCGCCGACGTCGAACTTGTAGAACAGCAGGGTGAGCAGGAGGTTGGTGGTCGTCGCGGTGTACCAGACGCCCTGCCAGAAGTTGAGCCTGCCCTTGAGGGAGGCGGGGGTGTACTCGGCGAGCAGCGCCATCGCCACCGCGAAGTCGATGCCGTAGGCGATGCCCACCAGGGCCCGTCCGGCGAAGACCGTCTGGAAGTCCGAGCCGGCCGCGGTCAGCAGCGCGCCGATCGCGAAGATGACCTTCGTCATCAGCAGCGGTTTGACCCGGCCGATCCGCGCGGCGAGCCAGCCGCCGAAGGGATTGGAGATGATGGCGATCGCCGGAGCCATCGCGGTGAGCACGCCGACCTGCGTGGGTGACAGATTCAGTTGCTTCACCATGGGGGACAGGCCGGCCCCCAGCGCCGCATTGGAGTAGGCGTCAAGGAACAGGCCCGCCAGGGCGAGGAACCAGATCCAGTTCGCTTTGCCGTTCAGGCTCTTGAGGGTGTCGATGAGGTTGGCCGCGTCGCCCGCGTTGCCGATGATCGCTGTTCTCGTGTTAGCGGAGCCGTCGTTCATGCTCAGCCGCCTTTCGGGGGGGTGAATCCCTTGCCAGCGGTCCGAGAACGACAAAAAGCACAGACGAAGACCACTGACAGGGATGTCTTCGTCTGTGCCTGTCGGTTGACGGGACGTTATTCGCGAACTGTCCGATTTGTCAAGCGTCACAGGCTGGTTGTGAGCTGTCGCGACATCGTCCTAAAGTCACCTGTCATGGCCTATGTTGTGCAAGCTGTGTGGACCGCCCGCGACGGCGAGGAGAGCGCCGTCGCCGACATCGTCCGGATCATCACCCCGCTGTCGCGCCAGGAACCGGGCAACCTCGGCTACCAGGCCCACGTCTCCACCGACGACCCCCGGCGGTTCATGATCTACGAGCAGTACGTCGACGCCGCGGCCTTCGAGGCGCACCGCGCCTCCGCCCACTTCCAGAAATACGTCGTCGGTGACTGCCTGGCCCGCCTCGCCTCCCGAGAGGTCGTCGCCTACGAGCCCCTCGACCCCTGACCCGCCCGCGGACCTGCCTGCAAGGGGTCGAGCCGAATGGCAAGAATCCAGGCAAGAACCAGGAAGCGCTCGGCCGCCCACGTCCGTGCCCGCCACCAGCCGCCTGGTGACTGTCCTGCCTCAGACGATCTGCTCCCGGAATGAACAGCGCCTGGCGGCGAAACTGTGCTGGTGGCAGAACGAGTGCGTGTTCGTGAGGTCGACGATGACGAGGGCAGACGACTCCTGCGGATCCTCCGCCGCGGCACGGGGGCGGTGGTGACCTGGCGGCGGGCACAGACGGTGCTGCTGTCCGCACAGGGCATGCCCGTGGCGAAGATCGCCGAGGTGTCGTTCACCAGCGCGGACCGGGTCCGGGACGTGATCCATAACTTCAACGCCGACGGCTTCGACTCGCTCTACCCGAGGTACGAAGGCGGCCGGCCCAAGACCTTCACCCTCCCGGAACGCCGCGAGATCAAGAAGATCGCCGAGTCCACGCCGGCCGAGCACGGCCTGCCGTTCTCGACCTGGAGCCTGGCCAAGCTGGCCGACTCCCTGCAGACACCTGCGCTTCCTCACACCTGCCCACGCCGGAATTCAAGGGTGATCTCGCGGCTGTCTCTCGATCGCCGGCCGTCTCGGCGGCACGATCTTGCTGTGCGACCACGGCGGCTTCAGCCCGCCCGCCGGCGCCTTATGTCATATCTGTGCTGACTGCTGCGTCGGCCGTCCGGCTCCTGCTCTGCGCGGGAAACCGGTCAGGATGCCATGGCATCCATTTCCGCTCGACCTCCGCCTCCAGATCGACTCCGTGATGCCGCGCCAGGAGCAGGACCTGGGACAAGACATCGGCGAGCTCGGATCGAAAGCCCACCTCCAGCTCTTGCGGAGAGTGCCCCTTGTCTCTGGCCTGCCCGGAGCGCATGAGGAAGGCCTGGGTCAACATCGTCTGACGGCGAGGCGATGGTCATCAGGGGCACCGTCCAAGCCCTCGAGATGATCGCGAGCCACGGGTTCACTCCTCCTTGGCTGGGGAGAAACTCTCGATGGCCTCGTGCAGCACCTTCCTGAGCGTCTCGCTGCCGGTGTGTCCGGAGGTAGGACCGTCTCCGCGCTCTCGGGGGATTGGCATCACCTCGGCGAGGGTGGGGTGAGCCTGTTGCCGGCAAAGTTGCGGAACGAGAAGACGGAGGGCGTACGGAAACGCCTTCGCCCCTCCCTGGAGGTGATCGCCGGAGTCGCCGGCCTGCTTGCGCCGGGCGACGGCCGACGCCGGCCGCGGGCGGGTCGCCTCCCCGGCATGGGGGCCGGCGGTACGTCGCGGGCGCTGTGCGGTCCGATACGGACTTCGATTATCCCAGCGCTGTTATATTAGCGCTATGACATCTTTGGATCCCACCGCGCTACCCGATCCCTGGCACTCCCTGCACGAGCTTCTGGCAGCCATGGACGCCGAGATCGAGCAGGTCTACCTCGAACGTGGCATCGAGGGGGTGCGGCCTCGGTTCGCCTATCCGCTGATCCGGCTCGCTCACACAGGACCGCTGACCATTCGCGAGCTTGCGAAGTCCCTGAACCGCTCGCACTCCGCGATCAGCCAGACCATCGCCGCCATGCGCAAGGAGGATCTCGTCACCTCAGAGCCGGGACCTGACGCCCGCACCCGGCGGATCGACCTGACCGAGCGCGGCCGATCGCTGGTGCCGTTCCTGGAGGCGGAGTGGCGCGCTACCCACGAGACGGTCGCTGAGCTGGACAGCGAGGTCCCGTACGCGATGACCACCGTTGTCGAGGAGCTGCGGCGGGCACTGGAACACCGGTCGATGCGGCAGCGGATCCTCCACCACCTCGTCGAGCCACCGCGATGAGGGGGCGTGTCCGGTTTCTCGACACCCGCCCGCTGCGTAGCAGTCAGTCGTTTCGCGACCTGTGGATCGGCACCTCGGCCTCTCAACTCGGCGGACAGATAGCCAACGTGGCGGTGCTGGCCCAGGTCTGGGACCTGACCGGCAGCCCGGTGGGTACCGGCGCCATCGGGCTCGCCACCGGGCTGCCGATGGTGTTGTTCGGGCTGCTCGGCGGTACGTTGGCCGATACTGTTGACCGTCGTGCGGTGGTGCGGGCCAGCACCGTAGGCCAACTGCTGGCCGCCGTAGGGCTGTGCGCGCAGGCTCTGGCGGGCAACCGAAACGTAGTGCTGCTGCTCGCGCTGGTCGCCATGGGGACGACCTGCAGCGCTCTCGGAGCTCCTGCCCGGCGCGCCTTCCCGGTCCGGCTGTTGCCGGGCGACCAGGTCGCGGCCGGTCTCGCGCTGACCAATGTCTCCTTCCAGGCGGCGATGCTGGCCGGTCCCGCGCTGGCCGGACTGATCATCGCCCGCTGGGATTTCCCTGCCGCATACGCGACCCAGGCCGTGGCCGTAGCAGTCTCGATGCTCGCGGCGGTCCGCCTACCTGCCATGCGGCCCGAAGGCACCGGCGCGGCAGGCGGCAGGCGCCGGCCAAAGCGCGGCGGCTGGCGGATCGTCCTGCGCCGTCCGACGCTGTGGGGCTCGATGGCCACCGACCTGTCCGCGACGCTGCTCGCCATGCCGATCGCGCTCTTCCCGCTGGTCAACGAGATCCGTTTCGAGGGCAACCCGCAGACCCTCGGTCTGTTCCTCTCGGCCGTCGCGGTCGGGGGGATCACGGCCGGTCTGCTCTCCGGCACGGTGACGCGCTGGCGCCGTGCCGGCCTGGTACAGCTGTCCGCAGCCGGTGTATGGGGTCTGGCGCTGGCCTGTTTCGGTCTGGCTGGGTCGTTGTGGCTGGCGCTCGGCTGCCTGGCCGTGGCAGGCGCTGCCGACACCGTGTCGGTAGTCACCCGCAGTGCCCTGGTGCAATTGGAGACCCCGGACGCCTACCGGGGGCGGGTCTCCTCCGTGGAACACGTCATCGGCGTCGCGGGCCCCGAACTCGGCAACTTCCGCGGTGGCCTCTTGGCGTCGGCCACCTCCGCCTCCTTCTCCCTGGTCGTCGGCGGGCTGTCCGCCATCCTGGCGATCGCCGCCGTGGCCGCGACCAATGCCCCCCTTCGCGCCTACCGCACGCCTCCTGCTGCCGTGAAGCCGACCGCCCCTGGGGTCGCCGACGCGGCGGCGGCCGCTGGTCAGGTTTGCTGAGTCGCATCCAGCGTCATCCCTCCTCTGCGGCGCCCGTCAGCCGGTGGCCTGTAGGAGCGCGGCCAGGTCCTCGGGCAGGGGCATGGGTTGGGTCAGGCCTACGAGGGCGAGGCCGGTGCCCTCGGGAAAGCGGCCGAGCGCGGACCCGGGCGCGACGACGATGGTGCGGAACCTCCCCTGAGCCACGACCACCTAGAACCGTCCGCGCCGGTCCATCCAACGGGTTTTCACCGCGGAACCTCGTCCGTCCACTCGGTGGTCACCGAGATGTACGAGGGCGCACTTGGGACTCGAAAGCCCACCAGGCCTGCCGCCGGGTGGAGCGGGTACGCAAAAAGCCGTCACTTGTGAGGGGACGCTGTACCCGCTCCAGGCCACTGACCAGTACTGACGCGGAGATGGAGTTGGAGGCAGCCAGGAGGCCGGTCGCTCGTCCTCGGCGGCTTGCTCATCCGTCAAAAAGAGGCCGCCCGCAAAGCGATCTACCCGGTGGTCGGCACGGCCACGCTGGGCAAGGCGCCGCCACCGACCGCGTCCGAGCCCGCACACGCATGACCTGCTGCTCCGCGATCACCTGCTCGGGGACCACGTCGGCCGACCGCGGGAGCGGCGTCTTCAAGATCTCTGAGGCACACCAAGATCACCCTGCCGGTCCGCACACTCCGTCACCACCGCGTTTGCGCCAGAGCCGGTGACGTACAGTCCCGGGTGGCCTTTCTCAGGAGAGGGCCGCGGTGGCCTGGACCTCGACTGCGGCACCGTAGTGGAGCCGGCTGGCGCCGGTGACGGCGCGAGCGGGGCGGTGCCGGCCGATCCAGTCGGCGTAGATGGCGTCGAACGCCGGCCATTGACCGATGTCGGTGACGTAGACGGTGACCGAGACGAGGCGGGACCGGTCGGTGCCTGCCGTGATCAGGCACCGGTCGAGGTTGTGGAGGACCTGGCGCGCCTGAACGTCGAACGCCTGGTCGCTCAGGGCGGTGCCGTGCTGGTCCACCGGCAGCTGGCCGGACACGTAGACGAGGCCCCCGTGGACGGCGACATGGGAGTAGTGGCCCAGCGGCTGGATCAGGTCTGGGCTGTTGCGCAGGTGCACGGTGTCGCTGCGCTCGGTGGTGTTCGGGGTTGCGGGGTTGGGCATCGTGTTCCTTCGTCGTGATGGCTGGCGCCAGGAATCGGTGGTCAGGACTGCTTGGCGTAGTTGTAGACGGTGCTCCGGGAGACCCCGAGCAGGTCTGCGATGGTCTCGGTGGAACTCCTGGAGGCGAAGTAGCCGTCACGGTGCAGCTGCCTGACAAGGTCTTTCTTGACGGCACGGCTGAGTGCTCGTGGGGTGGCGGCCCGTTCGGCGGCGAACGTCTCGATGACGTCACGCAACTCCCGCGCTGTGCGGTCTCGCAGGGTCTCCAACGCCTCGCCTCGGTGCTCGACCTCGGTCGCCACCAGGTTGGCCAGGGTGAGCGTCATGGGGGAGAGGGTCGACACGTCGAGGTTCAGGCAGAGTGCAGCGACGTAGCGGCCCTCAGCGTTCTTGATCCCGATCGATGTGCTCTTGACCGGACGGCCGTCCGGGAACTGGTTGGGGTAGTTCTGGATCACGCTGGGGTAGTTCGGGTCCGCGATCCGGCGGAGCCCCAGCTCGGTGGCGGAGTCACCCACCTTGCGGCCGGACAGGTTGTTCTCGATGGCGCGGATCGCGTGCTCTGGCCGGCGCAGGTCGTGGAGGACCACTTCACACAGGCCTGGGAACATGCGTCCGATCGCGATCGCGATCTTCTCGGCTTCGAGCAGAAGGTGCTCGTCGGGGTCGTCAGGGTTCACGCGTGGCTCTCCTCGTCTGGATTGCTGTCGGTGTCGAAGACAGCGGCCATCTTCTCTGCGGACTTGAGTCCGGCGCCGGTGAGGATAACGACGGTGGTCTCGTCAGGGCCGATGGCGCCGTCGGCCATGAAGTGATCGAGGGCCGCTGCGGCGACGCTGCTGGTCGGCTCGGCGTACAGACCACGCGAGGCCAGCTTGCGCACGGCTGTACGGATCTGGTCCTCGGTGACCGCCACTGCCGCACCACCTGAGCGACGGATCGCCTCGACGGTCTCCGGGAGCCGGACCGGGTTGGCGATGGAGGCTCCTTCCGCGATCGTCGGGACCCGCGGTCCCCGGCTCCGCGGATCGATCCCGTTCACCGCGTCCGCGATGGTGGCCCAGTGCTCCGGTTGGCCGACCAGAAGTTTGGGGCGTCTGTCGATCTGACGCGCTTCGAGCAGCTCGCTGAACGCGATGTCACAGCCGAGGATGTTGCTGCCCGCACCCGCTACGAGCACGATGTTGTCAGGCGCCCTGAACCCGAGCGACTCCCACATCTCGTAGGCGATCGTCTTGGTGCCCTGCAGAAAGAACGGGTGCCAATTGTGGCTGGCGTAGGGGATCTGCTCAGACTGACGGATCGCCTCGTCGGACACCTGCTCCCGAGTGCCTTCGACGAGTTCGATCTGGGCGCCGTACGCGCGTGCCTGGAGGATCTTGGCGGCCGACGTCGCCGCGGGGACGATGATCTTGGCGTGAATCCCGGCGGCAGCCGCGTAGGCCGCGACCGAGGAGCCGCCGTTGCCGGAGCTGTCCTCAAGGACGTGCGTCTCTCCCTGTCCGCGCAGGTGGGAGATCATCACCGTGATGCCGCGGTCCTTGAAGCTGGAGGTGGGGTTGAACCACTCGAGCTTGAAGTGAACGCGCAGCCCGTTCCAGTCCAGTGGCAGCATGGGGGTGAAGCCCTCTCCGAGACTCACCCGGTGTCGAGGGGAGACCGGGATCGCGGCATGGTAGCGCCAAAGGGAGCGTTCGCTGGTGTCGATCTGGTCGGGCGTGAGCCCTGGCATCGGGCTGAGTGCGAGAGGCGTCCCGTCCTCACCGCGCCAGCGCCGGTCGGTGACCGCGTAACGCCGGCCGGACCTGTCGTAGAGGAACGGGGTATCGATCACGGTGCTGGTGGTGTCGTTCATGGAGCTGTTGAAACCCTTCGGCAGGTGGCTCCCCCCGCGAGGGGAACGTCAGATGAGTGGTCGAGGCACGTGGGATGGGCGGCTGGGTCAGCGCACCGGTTCGGTGGCCGCCGCGGGAACGTCGCCGGCTCGTGTTGTTCCGTGGGTCGTGGTGCCGGTCGTGCCGCGGCCGAGGACGGCGACGGCGACGGCGTTGCCGAGGATGTTCGTCGCGGTCCGGCCCATGTCGAGCAGTTGGTCGATCACCAGCAGCAGCGCGACGCCGGCCGCCGGGACACCGAAGCCGGGAACGACCGCGGCGATGATCACGAGCGCGCCGCGCGGCACGCCGGCCATGCCCTTGCTGCTCACCAGCAGGACGAGGCACATCAGGATCTGCTGGGCGAGGGGCATGTCGATGTCGTAGGCGTTGACCAGGAACACCGACGAGAACATCATGTACATCATCGAGCCGTCGATGTTGAACGCGTAGCCCAGCGGAAGGATCAGGCCGGTCGTCCGCCGATCGACACCGTAGGACGTCAGCGAGCTGATCATCTTGGGGAACGCGGCCTCCGTGCTCGATGTCGAGAACGCGATGAACATGGGCTCGCGCACCGCGGCGAGCAGCCGGAGCACTCCGCGGCCGAGGAACAGGGCCCCCACGGCGATCAGGGCGGCCCACAGGCCTGCCAGTGCGGTGTAGAAACTGACGATCAGCGACCCGTACGTGGCGAAGGCGCCGACACCCTCCGCGGTGAGTGCCGCGGCGACGGCGGTGAAGACGCCGATGGGTGCGAGCGCCATCACGTATCCGGTGACCTTGAGCATTACGTTGGTGAGCTCGTCGATCGCGTCGGCCAGACGGGAGTCGCCGTTGGCGGACTTGAGGGCGAGCAAGGCGACCCCGAAGAACATTGAGAACACAAGGATCTGGATCGGCTTGTTGGAGGCCAACGCCTCGATGAAGCTCTGCGGGACAAGTCCCTCGACGAACGTGGCCGGCGTGACCGGCTCGGTCTCGATGCCGGCCCCGCCTGCCGCCGGGGTCAGGTTCAGCCCGTCCCCCACGCCCATGGCGTGCGCCGCGAGAAATCCGTAGGCGCCGATGAGAAGCGACGCGGAGACGAACCACACCATCGAGCGGGCGAACAGCGACCCGATGCCCGTGGCCTTCGCCATGCCGGTGATGCCACCGACGATCGTCGCGAAGATGAGCGGGGCGATCACCATCTTGATCAGATTGAGGAAGAGGTGCGTCACCGTCTCCAGGACCGCGACGATCTCCTCGCGGCTTGAGGCGAACTGGTAGTGCAAGACCAGTCCCGCTCCGACCCCCAGGACAAGGGCGCCGACGATCAGTCGGCTCATCAGATTCTTCATGCAGCAACTCCAGACGGACGGTGTGACGCACCAGCCGGTGCGAGCGGCGGGGACCGAACGACCGTCACGGAGCAGTGGGCTGCAGGCTTCGCTCCGAGGGAATCGCTCGGTGTGGCCGGCACGCATGTGGTCCCGCCCACTCACAGTCTTAGACAAGAATTGCAGAAATGCAAGAAAATTCTAAGACCACTTCGCGCAGGTCGGATGGGTCTCGTCGCTCGGATGGGTCTCGTCGCCCGGCGACCGGCCCGCCGCCTGGCGCGCCGACCTGGCCGAGCGGCTGGTGCTGCGCCTGCGCGTCTCCGACGACCGCGGCATGGCGCTCGCGCTGGCCCTGCTCCGCGAGACCGGCGTCGAGCCGCCGCCGCACGACCCGCTGCTCGACCACCTGCTGCCGCGCCTGTTCGAGGCCGAAGGCGTGGGGCAGGTGCTCCAGTGGGACGGGGAGCCGCGCGCCGGCTGGCTGGGCGCGCTGGCGGCGCTGGCCGAGGCGGGCCGGGTGAAGCGCGAGGCGCTGATCGAAGGCTGCGTACGCCGCTTCCTGCGCGGCGGTACGGCCATCGACCTGCGGTTCTTCGTCCGCCTGCACGAGATGCTGGACCCCTCGCCTGCCGAGGCGGCCTCCCACGCTCGTGACTACCTGCGTCTGCTGCCCGCATCCCCCGGCCCGGTCGCCGAGCTGGCCATGAGGCGCCTGCGCGCCTACGACGCTCTCACCGCCGACGACCTCGCCGAGGCGTGGGAGGCGCTGCTGCTGCGCCCCGAGCGCAAGCTGGTGCGCGCCGGGCTGGCGTGGCTCGACCGTTCGGTACGGCGTACGCCCGCGCTGGCCGAGGTGATTGCCGCTCCGCTGGCCCGCGCGTTCGCCGCCGACTCCGCCGAGCTTCAGGAGAAGGCCGTCGAGGTGGCCCTCGCCCATGCGGGCGGCATGAGCGAGGAGGGGCGCGCCACCGTGCGCGAGGCGATCGAGCTGCTCGCGCCCCACCTCGGCCACCGGGCCGCCACGGCGTTCGCGGGTGGCACGGTGGCCGGAACCGGGCCCACGTTCGTGCCACCGCCGCTGCCCGCCGCGCCCGAACGCGCCTGCGGTGTCGCGCCCCCGATCGAGGCCGTCGAGGAGCTCAGCCGGCTGATGAGGGAGGGGGCGCGCTCCTGGCGCGCGTGGGAGCGGCTGCTCGCCGGCTTCGTCACGCTCGTCGGCCGTGACCGGGCGGGTGTGGCGGCGGCACTGCGCCCCTGGCTGCTCGACGGGCTCACCTGGGAGTACCGCCAGGAGAGCTGGGAGCGGGCCGACCAGTGGCTCCGGGGCGCCGCCCGTTCTCTGACCGCGACCGCGCCGACCCCGCGTGCCTGGCAGCGCCTCATGCCGAAGGCGGACCTGGCCGCCCCGCAACTGCTCCTGCTGCACCGCGGGGCCGAGATCCTTCGGGCCGTCGAGGAGGACACCCTCCCCCCACTGCTGCTGGCCACGCCCACGCACAGCACCGGGCACGTGGCGGCGGCCGAGATGGTCCGGCGGCTGGAGGTCATCGAGGCGGCAGGGGCCAAGCCGCTGGCCGCCGACCTCCAACAGGCGCTGCTGCGCCTGCCGCGCACCCCGGATCCCGAAGCGGCGGAGCGGGCGGCCCGCCTGACGTCCGCGGCGGGCAAGATTCTCGCCGCCTGGACCTGCCCGGAGGTCGAGATCGAGCTGGAGTGGACCTGCGGGAGCGACGGCGGCGACCACGACTGGCACGACCGGAGCCACCACCACGAGGTGCGCCTGGTGCCGACGGCCACCGCCGTCCCCGTCGGTCTCCCACTGGTCGACCTGATGCTCGGCGTTCTCCGGCACTGGTCCCAGGCCGAGCACCGCGAATGGTGGCCTTCGACACTGCCCTCGCACCGCGAGGTCGCCACCGCCTACCTCATGCAGCACGTGCTCAGGCGCTTCTGGGACGAATCTTTCGTCGGGCCGGAGCAGGCCCGCGATCTCGCCAGGGCCGAAGGACCGGCCGGGGCGGCGTTCTCGGCGCTGCTCGCCCGCGTCCTGGGCGACCCGCAAATGCCCGAGTCGGTCGACGTGCTGCTGGAGGTCGCCGCGCGCGGCGAGCTGCCCGCGGCCGAGATCGGCCGCCAGGCCGGGCTGCTCGTAGCCGGTGGCGAGGTCAGGATGATCGACATGGTCGCCGAGCTCGACGCCGTGGCCAGGCGGGGCGCCCCCGCGCACGTCTGCCGGATCACCGCCGCGGCGCTGCCCGCGCCGGGCGAGCGCCCGCGCAACGGCCTGGCCGGGTTCGTCACGCTCGCCGCCGCGCCGGGCTGGTCGCGGCTCGCCGTCCGCCGTGCCCAGGTCGGCGCGCACGCGCTGACCACCGTCTCGGCCCGGAACTCCTATGGTTCCGGCGAGCCGCCACTCGGTTGATCAGTGGGTGCGGCGGCGGGGTGCCAGGACTTTGGTGACCTTGGCGATGGCTTCGGCGCCGGGTTTGACGTAGCGCATGGCGGTGCGGGGGTTCTTGTGGCGGGTCTTGCCCATGATGAGCTGCAGCGGGATCTCGGCGTCGCCGAGGTGGGTGGCGGCGCTGTGGCGCAGCCGGTGCAGATCCAGCCCGGCGTACTTGTCCAGCAGGGCGCGGGCGCGGTCGTAGCCCAGGCGGGCGCGGCCGGTGTGCGGGCAGATGTCGGCGGCCGCCGGACGGCGGGCGGGGACCGGGCGGCGTTCGGACAGGAACAGCGGGCCGTGGGTGCGCGTGCTGCCGTCCGGGAGCCGGAGCAGGCGGGGCAGCAGATGGGCGGTGCCGCTGTCCCAGTACACCCACTCGACGGCGCCGCCCTTGGAGCGGACGGGGGCGCGGCGGTGCTCCAGGTCGAGGTCCTCGACGTTCAGGGCGAGGATCTCCGCGGCCCGGGCGGCGGTTTCGTAGAAGCATCCGCCACAGCGTCTTCTCGCGCAGCGGGATGTCGCGGCGCGACAGCAGCCGGTGGAGGGTGGTCTTGGCGACCGCGCGGGTCTCGTCGGCGCTCTCCTTGCGGCGTTCGGCCTCAGCCGGGACCGACGGGGCGGCCCAGTGCTTCTTGGTCTGGCACCAGACGAGCCAGGAGGTGACGGCGGCGCGGTTGCGGTTCCAGGTCGCCGGCGCGCTCATCCCCCACAGCTCGGTGAGCGCGGCGCCGATCTCGGCGTCGGCGACGTCGGCGAGCGGCCGGTCGCGGCCGAGCAACTCGATGGTGCGGTCGATGGCGGAGGCGTAGGCGCGGTGGATGTTGGGGTTGGCCGTGCGCGGGATCGCGAGGAAGGCGTCAGCAGCCACAGCGAGGCTGACGCCTCCGCCGCGCAGGGCGGCGATCTTCGGCGCGGCGCTCATGCCGGTCACCGCGCGACGCCTGCGGCGATGTACCGGATAACGTGTCGGAGTCGCGCATCGCCCCGGCAAGAGTTGCGCCTGGTCGTCGCGCCATCATGATCGCTTATGCACATGACAATAGGTGATTATCGCGTACATCTAAGCGATCATTACCTTACCTCGACGGCCCCTTATATCCCTTTTATCTACTCTTGTACGATCAAGCGGCTTTTGTTGATCTTTATGACAGGAGGTCGGGGGGACTATCCCCGAAGGGTCCGCCACGCCGCACCGTTAATGCGGCCGGGAAGGCTGCGATTCGCGGGGGCTCTGCATGGCCTTGACCTGCGGCGGGAGAGCCTTAGCGTTCGATCTCAGCCGGATGGCCCCGAGACCCCAAGAAAGCCTGGAGTTCCCGCGACCCCAAAGGTCGACGTTGGACCGTTGGGGTGGTCTGGGAGGTTATGCCCCCTTGGGTTCACCGAACCCAAGGTCGTTCATGGCCGGCCGATCTCGGAGCTGTACCAGGCAGTGCCCAGGACACGGCGACGGCGACCGGCTCGGCCCGGCGAGCGGCTGGGGACGCCTGAGCTGGTGTACGGAGCCAACCCCCGCGTGATCAGGCGTTCTCTGTCAGGGCAACGCTCGACACCGGACCAAGGCGTCCATGGAAGGGCCGGCCACACGCCTCCTCATCTTCACCACCACTACAAAAACCTCAACGAAGAGGAAGAGGCTTCACCGATCCCGAGATCCCTTCAACTGCTGGACCGACGTCTTCTGTACGGAGAACGCCCAGGTCCTGGAGCTATGGCGACGATGGAGGGCTCAGGGAACTGTGGGGTTATTCCTTAAGTAGAGACAGGCGAAGAACGGTGTGAGCAAGGGCCGCTGGGCTTCTGCCCTTCCACAGCGTGTGCAGGGATGTGCGCCCAACTCCAGCACTGTCAACTTCGTCAAGCCGATCGTCGCGGCAGACAAGATCACATAGGGTGCCGAACAGAACTTTTCATGACTAACCCCCCGGAGATAGCCCGCGTGAAGAAGTTTCTGGCAAGCGCAGCCCTGACCTCAGCCTTCATCGCCCTCCATCCAGCGAGCGCGCTGGCCACCCAAGCCCCTGCCAGTAGCGCCACCGCGCAAGCGTCCGCGTCGCCTACGCGGGCCAAGCTCACGATCAAGGGCGTCTTCCAGGCCACGGAGTATTGGTGCGCCCCGGCATCGGCTTCGGTCGCTCTGCGCACGCTCGGTATCAAGGTCAACCAAGCCACCTTGGCCAAGAAGATGCGAACCAACAAGGACGGCTCACTCGCCGATAACATCCTGCGGGTGCTGAACGCATACTCCAAGAAGACCGGGTACACCTATGTGCCCTCATCGGACGCGTACAGCTCCAAGCGTCTGGGCCAGCGGCTCGCCCACAGCATCGGCACCCTGGGCAAGGCCGTTCCGGTCCAGGTCTTCCTCGACCGGCTTCCCTGGTACAGGGACGTCGACTTCGGCCGGAAGAACGTCGGTCACGTCATGATCGTTCACGGCTATGACAAGGAGGCGAAGACCTTCATCGTCTGGGATCCCAATAACTACACGGGTGACGGCGGCGAGCACCGCATCACCTGGGCACAGCTCGCGAAGGCCTCCTTCTCGACCAACCCCGCTCCCGGTTACAGCCGCTGGGGCATCTACCAGCCCGTCAAGAAGTAGAAGGCGCCCGGCTGGGGCTGCGATGGCACCGCTCTGGGTCGTCCCTTCCCGTAGGCGCTCGGGAAGGGCAGGTCGCGGGCTCGTAGCCCGGGCTACGGACACGGCTGAGCGAACAATCCCGGCTCGATCTCCGCGAGGATGCCCAGGCCGGCGAGGCGTTTGAGCTTGGCGCGGGTGCTTTCGATGTTCTGCCGGGCCAAGGGCAGGTCGAGGACCAGGACGGGGCGGGACCATCCGACCACACTGTGGCATTGACGGCATCGACTAGCGAACCGCCCTCTCACGGCTCCAGAGGTCACGAACTGTGGCGATAGAGATCTTCGATCATCCTAGAACCCGAGTATCCGCAGGTCAGGGATAGGTACGTTGGATTCTCGGCCCAAACTGGCCTGTCGTTAACGAAGCTGTCACCAGGTACACGCGATTGCGTTATCCCTGCTCAGAGCCGCCTGAACCTGGAGATGGCCAACTGTGCGATCAACGCGCCGCTCGGTCGCGGCGGTCGGGTTCTTGGTCGTCGTCATGATGACGCCTTTCGTGTCGAAGCGTTGGGTAGTGGTCGTTCGTTCGGCGGTTCAGCGAAGGGCGGGGACGGGCTCCTCGGTGATGGGGTGGCCGGGGTGGTGCGGCGGGCGATGGTCAGGGCGGCGAGGATGCCTGCGAGGGTGAGTGCGGCCGCGACGTAGACCGCGTTGCGCAGGCCGTCGGAGGTGGCGGCGCGCAGCGCCTCGCCGGTCAGGCCGGTGAGCCCGGAGGCGGAGACGCTGACCAGGATGGCCAGGCCCACGCCGGTGCCGATCTGGAGGGCGGTGTTGGCCATGCCCCCTGCGGCGCCCTGGTCCTTGTCGGCCACGCCGGTGCCCGAGATGCCGAACATGGTCGGGTAGATCGTTCCCATGCCCGTGCCGTACACGACCAGGCCGGCGAGGATCGTCCAGTACGAGCCGTCGGTGCGCATGCCTGCGGCCATCAGCGCGCCGCCGGCGGAGCCGAGCAGCAGGGCGATGATCAGGGTAGCGCGGGCGCCAATGCGGTTGATCAGTCGTTCTGCGACGAAGTTGGCGATGCCGATCACCACGGAGAGGCTCAGGAAGGCCAGCCCTGCCTGCAGTGCCGAGTAGCCGAGCACGTCCTGGACGTACAGGGTGAGGAAGTAGACCAGGTTCTGCATGGTGATGCCGAAGGCGAGGATCACCAGCAGGCCGGCGCGGAGGTTGGGGTTGGCGAACAGCCGCAGCGGCATCAGCGGGTGCCTGGTGCGGGCCTCGATGATGACGAACGCGGTCAGCAGCGCCACGGCGAGGACGGCGGAGGTGAGGACGGAGGTCGCGTTCCAGCCGACCTCGGGGCCCTGGGCGATGGCGAAGACGAGCAGGGTCAGCCCGGCCGTTCCGGTCAGGGCGCCCGGGATGTCGAAGCCGCGTCCCCGTTCGCGCGGGCCGTCCACGTCGAGCAGGGCGAACGCGCCCACGGCGCCCGCCACGACCAGCGGCACGTTCACCAGGAACACCGCCTCCCAGCCGAACGCGTGGGTCAGCACACCGCCGAGCAGGGCGCCCAGGCTCAGCCCGCCCGCGCCTGCCCCGGCCCACACGGCCAGGGCGCGTACGCACTCGCGGCCTTCGGTGAATCTGGTGGTGACCAGCGAGAGCGTGGCCGGGAACAGGACGGCGCCGCCGATTCCCTTGATCGACGACCTGTGGGGTGACGCGCCGCCGCGCAATCCGTCCGGGGCACTACAGGTCAAGGTCTCGCAGCTACGCCGCGCCCTGGACGAGGCCGAGCCAGGCGCCAGGGACCTGGTGTCCTTCGAGGCGGCCATGGGGTACCGGCTTCGGATCGATGCGGAGGCCGTCGACGCGATGCGGTTCACCGGGCTGCTGGCGCGGGCGCGCGAGGCGCCCAGCCCGCGTTCACGGGCGGGCCTGCTGACCGAGGCGCTTGAGCTGTGGCGCGGGCCGGCCTACGCCGACTTCGCCGACGAGGAGTTCGCGCGGCTGGCGATGGCGTTCCTGGAAGAGCAGCGGCTCACCGCCCTCGAGGAACGGGCGGAGGCGCGCCTGAAGATCGGTGAGCTGGGTGCCCTGGCGGGCGAACTGGGCGACCTGGTGGAACGCCATCCGCTGCGCGAACGCCTCCGCGCCGCGTACATGCGCGCCCTGTACGGCACCGGCCGGCAGAGCGACGCCCTCGAGACCTACGCCGACCTGCTGACGCGGCTGCGTGAGGAACTGGGCCTGGACCCAGGGCCGGAGATCGCCGGACTCCACCGCCGGATCCTCGAGCAGGACCCTGCCCTGGCCACTACGCCAGGGGCGGCGCCGCGGACGAACCTGCCCGCGCAGATCAGCGAGCTGGTCGGGCGTGAGGAGGCGATGGCCCAGGTCCAGGCGCTGCTGAAGTCGGCCAGGCTGGTCACTCTCACCGGCCCAGGCGGTGTCGGCAAGACGCGGATGGCCCTGGAGACCGCCGCTGGAGTCGCCCCTCTCCCCGGCCGACACCGGGGCGGCGACCCTCCGCAGGTTCAGCGCCGTCCGGTTGTTCGAGGCACGCGCGGCGGCCGCCGTTCCTGGGTTCGTGATCGACCACGCCAACGCCCGAGCGGTCGCGGCGATCTGCCGCCGGCTGGACGGCGTCCCGCTGGCCCTGGAGCTGGCGGCCACCCGCCTGCGCGCACTGGACGTCCACGACCTGGCCGAACGGCTCGACGACCGGTTCCGGCTGCTCTCCTCTGGACACCGCGGCGCCCCGGCACGGCAGCGGACCCTGCGCGCGATGATCGACTGGAGCTGGGAGCTGCTGTCCGAGCCGGAACGCCTTGTCCTGCGGCGCCTCGCCGTACACACGGAGGGCTGCGCGCTGGAGGCAGCCGAGGAGATCTGCGCGGACGGCGGCGACGTGGCGCCAGAGGACGTCCTCGACCTGCTGGCCCGCCTCGTCGACCGTTCGATGGTGGTCAGGGCCGGTGGGGTGGGCAGTAGCCGCTACCGGGGGGAAGCTCAGATCTCCTGGAACATCCCCGGCAACCTGAGCGAGATCACGCGAGTGGTCGAAGCCTGCGCCGATAACGACCTGATGGTCTTCCCCGAAGGAGCCCTGTCCGGCTACGGCGCCGACCTGACGCCGCTTTCCCGGCTGAATCCGGCCGAGTTGGAGGCGGCCATCACCGAACTCGCCGAGGTAGCCGCGCGAACCGGTGCCCACGTGATCTGGAGGGCAGACCAAGTACGGGAGAAAGGTCATGCCCCCGCCGCCTACTGTGCCGAGGTCAGAGGCATGACTGTCCCTTTCTCCCGTACTTGGTCTGCCCCCCACGTAGGGGAGAGCGGGGGCTACGGCGTCAGCACGATCCTGCCTATGTCAGCGTTGGGCCGTGGACGTCGGGTGACGGCCGCACTTTCGCGCGGAGATCGCCCGCGTCAGAATAAATCATGGTCTGCAGCCCCCTCATCGAGGGCGACCCCCAGCGCATCGGCGGCTACGCATTGGCGGGCAGGCTGGGCGTGGGTGGTCAGGGCGTGGTGTTCGAGGGTTACGGGCCCGATGGCGCCCGGGTGGCGATCAAGGTGCTGCACGCCGACATGTCCGCGCTGCGGCCCCTGGACGGCGAGGTGGCAGCGCTGTTACGGGTGGCGCCCTTCTGCACGGCCCGGATCGTCGGCTTCGACCTCGACGCCGACCGGCCGTACATCGTCAGCGAGTTCGTCCCCGGAGCCAGCCTGCGTGCGATCGTCCAACAGCACGGGCCGTTGCGGGGTGACGAGCTGCACCGGCTCGGGGTGGGGATCGCCACCGCGATGGTGGCCATCCACAGGGCCGGGGTCGTGCACCGCGACCTCAAGCCGGACAACGTGTTGCTGAGCCCCGACGGTCCCCGCGTGATCGACTTCGGCATCGCCAGGCTGCTCACCGGCGCGGCCACGTCCGGCGTCGTCGGCACCCCGCTGTATATGGCGCCCGAGGTCCTGCACGGCGCACCCGCCGACCGGGCCGCCGACGTGTACGGCTGGGCGGCAGTGATGCTGTTCGCCGCCTCTGCGCGGCCGCCCTACCGGGCCCAGGCGTCAGCCGCCGGACTGCCCGAGCCGCTCCGCTCGCTCGTCCTGTCCGGGCTGGCGGCACGCCCGGAAGCCCGGCCGGAGGCCCGCGACGTGCTGCTGCGGCTGCTCGAACACCGACCGGACCCGGCTCGCCTGATGGAGGCGGGCAGCAGGGCGGCGGGCACGGTCGGCCCACGCGGCAACGGCGTGGATCCGCCGCTGGGCGAGCGCGCCGAGCAGGTGTTCGCCGCCCTCCCCGCGCCCGAGCGAGCCGCAGTGCCCGGCGTGTTGCTGCGCCTGATGGGTCCGGGCGATCAGCTCAGGACCGCGCCGATGGCCGAGCTCGGTGACAACGACCCGGCCGTCCGCGCCGTCGTCGAGGCGCTCTGCATGGAGGGCATCCTGCTGCGCTCTGGGACCGGCGTCTCCATCGCCGCTCCCGCGCTGCCCGTGGCCTGGCCTCGGCTGGCCGACTGGCTGGCGGAGGAGCGTCCGGGACAGGCCGACCACCACCGGCTGGGCGAGGCCGCACGGATGTGGGCGGCGAACGGCCGCAAGGACGCCGATCTCGACCAGGGCTCTGCCCTCGAACGCGACAACCGCTGGGCGGCAGAGGCCAGAAGGAACCTGCGGCTCAACGCCGTCGAACGGGACTTCCTGGCCGCCTCCGCCGCCCTGGCCGGCCGTCGGGTACGGCGCAGGCGGCTCCTGCTGGTCACGCTGGCCGTACTGCTGTCACTGACGGCGGTCCTGGCCACGCTCGCCGAGACCCAGCGCCGGGTCGTCACCGCGCAACGCGACGAGGCGATCGCCCGCAGCGTGGCGGCGCGGGTCCCCTCCTTACGCACGCTAGCGCCGTCGACCGCGTTGCTTGCCGCCGTGGCCGCCTGGCGCGTCTCGCCGGTAGCGGAGGCGCGGCTGACCCTGCTGTCGTCGCTCGGCCAGCCGGACGTGCTGATACAGGTGAAGGGTGCGTACGTCGCGGTCTCGGATCAGGGCCATGTGCTGTCGTGGAACAGCAACTGGGCCGAGGTCTGGGACACCGGCTCACGCGCGAAGGCCGGCACGATCCGCTCACCGGGCTGCTGCGCGAACGCCTTCCTCAGCCCCGACGCCTCCAAGCTCCTGGCCATCGACGCGTCCCAAACCATCACCCGCGTCTTCGACGTGCGCAGCGGCAAGCGCCTCGGCGAGGCCGCGGCGCCGGGCAACAGCGCAGTCTTCAGTGCCGGCGGCAGCAGGGCGGCGACTTTCACCCACCAATCCGACAGGCCCATCTCCGTATTCGACCTGACCCGCGGCACCGAGCTGGCCTCGCTGTCGAGGAAGGACGTCTGGACGATCGGCCTGAGCCCTGACGGTTCCACGCTGGCGATCGCCACGGAAGGTGGCAGGGTGGAGCTGGTCGACGTCGTGTCGGGACGCACGTCCCGGGAGTTCACGGTCCCCAAGCCGGTCGACGAGGAGACCTGGCTGCGCGAGCAGGCGAACATCGACATGCTGCGGTTCACCGCGGATGGGACCACCCTCGTGTCGAACACAGGCGAGCTCAGGTTCTGGGACGTCGCCTCCGGCTCTGAGCGGGCCGATCACGCGGGCAACGGCCTCGCCGCGCACGTGTTCGCCCTCGACGCGAGCGGCCGGTGGATGGCGACGGCTGACGGGCAGAGCATCCAGCTCTGGAACCTCCCCAGCAACCGCTCCATGACCGTCATGTCCCCACTGCCCGGGTTGATCGACGCGCTCGCCTTCACCGCGGACGGGCGCGGCCTGTCACTCCTGCCGCGGGGGCTCGAGGCGCGGATGATCGACCTCGCCCCGTACACGACTCCCCCGCGGTTGTACGGCATGGGCGAGGAGGCCACGAGCGCCGCCATTTTCCCACGAGCCGGTCGCGCGGCCACGGTGGCACCGGATGGCGTACGTGTCTGGGACCTGCGCTCCCTCCGCCAGATCGGGCCCGCGACCGTGTTCACTTCCATGCCGAAGAGCACCTCACCGTGCGGCGGCTCCGATGACGGCCCCTTCCAGGCGGTGAGTCTCAGCCCTGACGGAAGCTTCCTAGCGGTAATCACCCCAGGCGACGCCGTCCGCGTCAGCGAGGTCGCCACGGGCCGTCTGGTGGTCAGACTGCCCCTGCCGCAGGGGCAACACGTCGCCTTCAGCCCCGACGGCCGCACCCTCGTAGCCTCCGGCATCCGCCGCGCACCACCCGAATGCGACGAAGAGCTCATCATCCAGACCTGGAACGCGGACTCCAGATGGCGGCTTACCTCCACGACACCCGGGGCGCGAGGCCCGCTCGCCTTCACCCCGGATAGCGCGAAACTGGTGGCCCTGGACAACGACGGCATGGTGCTCATCGACCCCGCAACCGGCAGGATCACCCGGCGCATCGACACCAGCCGCCTCACGATCAGCCTGCTCGGCCTCGCCTCGGACCCCCGCTACGCCCTCCTCGACTCCCGTGCCCTGTATCCCGTCGATCTGACCACAGGACAACTCCTCGACTCCCCGCTGGCGGGAAAGCACAGCGCGGAATCCATCGCCTCGTCCGGAGACGGGCGAACCCTGGCCATGGAGGACCGGAGCCACCGGATCCGGCTGCTCGACACCGTCACCGGCGACGTCACAGACCTGCCCCTCCCGGGCGTGCCCGACCCTGTGCGAGCCCTGGCCTTCTCCCTTGACGGCCGAACCCTCCACGCCCTGACCAGCACCGGCATCGTCTACACCCACGTCACCGACCCCGACAGCGCCGCAACCCTGCTCTGCACCCGCGCAGGAGGGCAACTGGCTCGGACGGAGTGGGAGAGATACATCCCGCAACTGCCCTATCGTGACGTCTGCTAGTGTCATGCGCCTGAAATTCGTCGGCAATATTTAGCGAGGGATTCAAGGATCTCATCGGCGGTCGCGGGCGAGGTTCAGGTCCGCGGCCAGGCGGCCGCGCAGCCACGCCGCGTGTCTGGCCGCTTCGACCGCTCGGCGGCGGGCTCGGTGCGCGGTCTGGCGGCAGGGGGTTCCGCAGTAGCGGGCCGGGCGGCCGGTGCGGGCTTGCTCGATTGGCGCGTTGCACACGGGGCAGGCCGGGCCGGCCGGGGCGGCGGTGTTCACCACGCACCGCCTTGGGTGGCGGCCGTCGACGGCACCCGCGAGGGCCTGGCTGCGGCCAAGGCACGCGGCCGGGTCGGCGGCCGCCCCACCGTGGTCACCCCCGACCTGCTGCGCGCCGCCCGGGACATGCTGCCCAACCCCGAACACTCGGTGATCTCGATCGCCAAACTCCTCGGCGTGAGCCCGGGCACGCTCTACAACCACATCCCCAACCTGCGCGAGCTGCGCGTCGCTCGCCGCCCGGCCGAGTTGGAAACAGGCAGTCGATGATCCGCACTCCCGATCAGCGCGGTCTCTGACCAACCCGTTGCCCCTTTCCTGCGTACTTGGTCTGCCCCCCGGGTTGAGGAACAGCGGAACAGCCGTTGGCGGTGAGAAAGATCTTATTTCTCGTTGTGGCGCTGAGCTGGTCCAATGTGAAAGGACCAGGTGATCAGGGCCCGCTGACGCGAGGACCCGGTCTCGGGAAACACCGCCCCGACGCCCTGCATGGCCTTCCGCGACCTGCGTCGGAGCGGCTTACCGCCAACGGCTGTTCCGCTGTTCCTCAACCCCGGTCCTGAAGGCGGCGGATGCGCTCATACAAGAACTCCCGGCTGGGCCACAATTCGGCCGTCAACGCCTACAGCCGGACGGTGCCGTCATCACCGGCGGTGGCAAGCAGGTGTCCGTCGGGGTGGAAGGCGAGCGCGCCGACGCCTGCCGCGTGGCCGGCGAGGGGGTCGCCGACCGGCTGGCCGGTGTCGGGATCCCACAGTCGGGCGGTGCCGTCTTCGCCGGCGGTGGCCAGCAGATGGCCGTCAGGGTGGAAGGCGACCATAACGAGGCCTGCCGCAGTGCGAGCGTCTTCATGGCCTGGTCGGAGTCGGTGAGCCAGTCCATGGCGTTCAGCGCGGCGCGTACGGCGGCGCGCAGGTCCGGTGCCCGTTCCCGTGCGGGAGGTTCGGGCGCTGCGGTGAGCCGACGACGGCGAGGGGGCATGCTTCCTCCTCCGGCCGGAAAAACGAAGTTCTTATGGGATGAGCTATGAGGCGAGCAGGTCGAAATGGAAGCCGGCGATCAGGAGTACGGCCGCCACAACGCGGATGTGAACCGCGCGAGGATGCATGAAGATCGCAGGCAGCTTCGCGCACACCTTGTCGATGAGGAGCACGGTTCCCGCCACGGCCAGCGGGGCCAGACAGAGCAGCGTGACGACGACGACAATCTTGAGGAGACCGACGAGCACGTTCAAGCCGGGGACACCGGCCGGGACGGGAATGTCGATGCTCCATGCGATGTCCCATATGGCGATCCAGCTAAACGCCAGTACAAACGCACCGACCGAAAACGAGTAGACCAGCGCGCGGCTCCAGAGAGCCTGGATCAGGGCGTGTAGCCGGTCTGCGAACGACGTGAGACGCTCGGGACCCGCGATGTCGAGCAGGATCGTCATCCCGCTGACGAAGGCCGCGATCTTCCCGGCTCTGCCCCACCAGATCATCGGCAGGCCGAACATGTCGTTTCCCAAGGTGGACTCGCCGTCCAGCCACATCTGCCAAGCCTCGAAGTAGCCGATGTCCGCCACGACCGGAGCGTATGACCCGCCTCACCGCCTGACCAGCATCCTGCTCTGACGAGCCCGAAGGGGTACGGGGTGAGGCGGGGGAAAGGGAGACTGGGCGGCGGGGTCTCGACGCCTCCCCGCCGACCAGTAGAACGCCACTGACCCGGGCGGACTCAATCGCGTGTACCTGGTTGCACGAGTCTTACCGACACCCCGACTTGCCCCGGGATGATCATGAGGAAATGCGGGGCCGTCCTCAGTGCTTCCGCTCGGGTGCCGACGCGACCGGGCGTCGTCGCAAGGGCCCTGAGGGCCGTCGTCGAATCCGGCGGTCAAGGCGCAGCCGAGCGCAGCGAAGGATGCGGCCTTGAGGGCCGGGGAGCGACGGCCATACTCGGGGTGCTGGGACTGTTTCCGCAGGATTGAACGCTAAGACCGACCGGCACGTCCTGAGCTGCGGGAAGTCGGCATCCAAGCCTCGGAAAAGCCCTCTCGATCGGGGTCTTCGGAGACTACTGACCCCACGCTGACCAGCAGTGGAAGGCTTAACGTTCAATTCCGGCCCGATAGTCCCAAGACCCCACATCTACGCCGGCCTCGACCTCCACCAGCTGCGCCACAGCGCCGCCACCCACCTCGGCGAAGCCGAGATCCCCCTGCAGCTCATCATGGGCAAGACCCGGCACAAGAACCCTCGCACCGCTATGCGCTACGTCAAACCTGGTGCTGAGGCCATCGCCAAGGTCACCGAGGTCCTGGCGCCCCGTCGCCGTACTCACTGATCAGCTGAGTGGCGGCTTGCCGGAGCTGTAGGAGTTCCAGGCCGTCACCCGCGACGGCCGCGAGATCGTCGCCGTGGGCATGGACGGGCCGTTCCAGCGCCTTCGCGAGCTGTCCTACAGAGCCGGCGCCGGCGCCGGGTTCACCTGCGAGCCGGCGTTCTCGCCCGGCGGCAGGGGTTACACCGGGCGCGTCGACTCCTCCGCGCCACCGTTCGAGGACGTGCCGGCGCCGGCGGCGCCGGCGGAGCTGACCACGTTCCCCCGCGAGGAGCCGCCCGGCTGGCTGCTGGCCGCGCTGCCGACCGCGGCGCCCCTTGGGCTGCCCATCACGTACGGCGACCGCTACGACCGGTGGCGCAACCTCCCTGACGACGACCGGCCGCCGTCCCCGCCGCCGATCACCGGGGAGCTGACCTACCTGCCGGCCACGACCATGACCGCCCGCGCCTTCGGCCAGGGCCAGGAGCACGGCGGGCACATGGTCTACCTGGCGGAGCAGGCCGGCGAGTCCGAGTCCGAGATCCTTCTGGTGACGTGCTACAAGGAGACCTGCTGGGTGGCGCGCCAGGGCATGCGCGGCACCGGCGAGGACGTGCGCTCTGTCATGCTGGACGGCGCGGCGCTCCGGCTGGAGCTGACCCCCGAGGCCGCCGACATGCTGGAGACCGAGACCGCCTTCGAGGTCCGCCTCGACCTGCCGCCCGAGACGATCGGCGAGCTGCGCGCCGCTCTGCCCGGCGTGCTGCGGTCCGCCGCCCAGGCACCGGAGCTGATCGGTTTCTGAACCGGCGCCGGCCACACGCACATCGCCTGTTCGGCCGAGGCGGACGCTTTATCACCCGCATATATATCCTCAGGGTATAGTCCCCTGCCATGAGTGTTCCTCTCGCACTGCTCGGCCTGCTGGAACGGGAGCCGAGCCACGGATACGACCTGAAACGCGACTACGACACCCTCTTCAGCCGGGGTAAGCCCCTGCCCTTCGGCCAGGTCTATTCCACGCTCGGCCGGCTGGCCAGAGACGGCAAGGTCATCGCCGGGCAGAGCGAACCCGGCGACGGGCCCGACCGCAAGCGCTATGCCATCACCTCCGTGGGCAGGGAGGAGGTCGAGGCATGGCTGGCCGAGCCGGTCGCGGCCGAGCCGTACCTGCATACGGTGCTGTTCACCAAGACCGTGCTGGCGCTGATGCTGGGGCGCGACGCGGCGGGCTACCTCGATGCCCAGCGTGCGACGCATCTGCGACGCATGCGGGAGCTGACCGAGATCAAGCGCACCGGCAACCTGGTTGACGCGCTCCTGGCCGATCACGGCCTGTTCCGACTTGAGGCCGACCTGCGGTGGATCGACGTCACCCAGGCCCGGCTGGGGGCGCTGGCGGCGGCGGTGCGCAACCGATGATCGTCAACACTCTGCTGCGGGCCGAGGAGATCAGCCGTTCCTACGGCAACACGCCCGCGCTGCGCGAGGCCAGCCTGTCGGTCACCGCGGGCGAGGTCCTGGCCGTCATGGGACCCAGCGGTTCCGGCAAGTCGACACTGCTGCACTGCCTGGCCGGGATCTTCACCCCGGACAGCGGCGAGGTGTGGTTCGACGGGCGGCGGCTGGACACGCTGAACGACGGCCGCCGCAGCGAGCTGCGGCGCACCGCCTTCGGCTTCGTCTTCCAGTTCGGCCAGCTCGTGCCGGAGCTGACCGTGGCCGACAACGTGGCGCTGCCCCTGCTGCTGGGCCGTACCAGGCGCAACCATGCCTACGCGCGGGCCGCCTCCTGGCTGGAGCGGCTGGAGCTGGCCGAACTGGGCGGCCGCCGTACCGGGGAGCTGTCCGGCGGGCAGGCGCAGCGGGTGGCCATCGCCAGAGCGCTGGTGACCGGGCCGCGGGTCCTCTTCGCCGACGAGCCGACCGGCGCGCTCGACTCGCTCACCGGCGAGCTCGTGATGGAGCTGCTGGTGGGCCTGGCCCGCGAGGAGGGCACCACCGTGATCGTGGTGACCCATGACGCCCGGGTGGCCGCCTGCGCCGACCGGGAGGTCGTCGTCCGCGACGGCCGGGTCACCGACCCGTACGCCGGCCGGGTCACCGACCCGTACGCAGGCGGGGTCGGCCGATGATCCTGCTGGGCCTGCGGCTGTCGCTGCGCGGTGGCAGGGAGGCGGCGACCAGGCTGGCGCTGATCGTCGCCGGGGTGGCGGTCGGCGTCGTGGTGCTGCTGGCCACGCTGTCGCTCTTCAACGCCTTCCAGGCCACCAACGACCGCACCTGCTGGGAGTGCACGCGCGGTACGGCGCCCAGCGGCTGGGCCCTCGACACCACCGCCGACGGCGCGCTGTGGAACCTCCACGAGGACTACTACGCGGGCCAGACGATCAAAAGGCTGGACGTCGCCGCGCTCGGCACCCGGGCACCGGTCATCCCCGGACTGTCCCGCATGCCCGGCCCCGGCCGGTACTACGCCTCGCCCGCGCTGGCCAGGCTGCTGGACTCGGCGCCGCGCGAGCAGCTCGCCGACCGCTTCCCCGGCACCCGCGCCGGGCTCATCGGCCGGGCCGCGCTGTCCGGGCCCGACGAACTGGCCATCGTGGTGGGGCGGACGCTGCAGGAGGTCGCCGCCATGCCCGGCGCCCGGCAGGTCGACACGGTCGCCACCGAGCCCGCGGTCGACGACAACACCGACCTCTACCAGTTCGGTTTCGGCGTCGCCGCCATCGGGCTGATCGTCCCGCTGCTGGTGCTCGTGGGCACCGCCACCCGGCTGGCGGCCGCGCGCCGCGAGACGCGGCTGGCGGCGATCCGGCTGGTGGGTGCCACATCCCGGCAGGTCAACGTGCTCGCCGCGGTGGACGCCGCGCTGGGCGCGCTGCTCGGCGCGCTGGCCGGCCTCGCGCTCTTCCAGGCGGTACGGCCCGCCCTGGCCGGAGTGCGGCTCACCGGCGCCCGCTTCTTCCCCGAGCTGATCGCCCCACGCCCCTGGCAGTACGCGGCCGTGCTCGCCTGCGTTCCGGTCATCGCGGCGTGCGCCGCCCTGTGGTCGCTGCGCCGGGTGCGGATCTCCCCCCTCGGCGCGGCCAGGAAGGCCGCGCCGCCCCCGCCGAGGGCGTGGCGGGTGGTCCCGCTGCTGGCCGGGCTGGGGCTGTTCGCGGGCCCGGTGTACCGAAACGGCAAGGAGCCCGACGCCTTGCTGGCCGGCACGGGACTCGCCCTGATCATGGTCGGGCTGGTCCTGGCCGGGCCCTGGCTGACGATGCGGGCCGCGCGCCTGGCGGCCCGGCTGACCCGGAGCGCGGCGACGCTGCTGGCTGCGCAGCGGATGGCCGCGGACCCCAAGGCCGCCTTCCGTGCGGTGAGCGGGCTCGTACTGGCGGTGTTCATCGGCACGGCGATCGCGGGGCTCGTCCCCGCGGTGCTCTCCGGCCAGCAGGCCGTGGCCGGCGGCGAGCTGAACCATGTGCTGCGCGCCCAGTTCGCCCGGCCCGGCGTGACGGGGCTGTCCCAGCAGGCGCAGGCGGACCTGCTCGCCCGCCTGCGCGGCTACCCGGGCGTGGACGTGCTGCCGATCTACGCCAGGGCGGACCAGGAGGCCTTCCGCATGCCTGCTGACGGACCACCGCCCGCCAGGACCGTCGTCGAATGCGCGAGCCTGGCCCGCTTCCCCGTGCTCGGGCGGTGCCCGGCGGCCGCGCAGGCCGTGGCGGGCTCCTTCGACCGCCTGGTCAACGCCGACAACCCGCTCACCATCGACAAGATCCTTCCACTGGCGGGACCCGCCAGCCACTCTGCCTCCGCCACCGGCCTCGACCTGGAGTCGATCCTGATCAGCACGGCCGACACGGCGGCGGTGGAGCGGATCCGCACGCTGCTGGCGGAGCACACCGCCGACGCCCCGATGACCTTCGCCGAGGTCGCCCAGGTCAGAGCGGCCCTGTACACCCAGGTCGAGAGCGTCGCGATGACCATGGTCGCGCTGACCCTGATCGTCGGCGGCTGCAGCCTCGTGGTGGCGGTCGGCGGCGGGCTGGTGGAGCGCAGGCAGCCCTTCACCCTGCTGCGGCTGGCAGGCACGCCCACCCGCACCCTGGCCGGGGTGGTGCTGCTGGAGTCCGCGCTGCCGCTCGTCCTGGCCGCCGTGCTCGCCGCCGGCGCCGGGTTCGGCGTGGCCGAGCCGCTCATCGACCAGCTCGCGCTCAAGGGCGCCTCCCTGGCGATGCCGGGACCCGCCTACTTCGCGACCGTCGGCGGGGGGATGGCCGCCTCCCTGCTGGTGATTCTCGCGGGCCTGCCGCTGCTCAGGCGGATGACCGCGCCGGACGACGCCCGTTTCGAATAGGAGTCCCATGACGCTCAGATCACGACTGGCCGTGCTGATCGCGCTGGTCCTGCTCCTCTCCGCCGGGGTGGTGGTGCGTGCGAACGCGCCGGCCGTGGCCGGCGGCGAGCGCTACTCGGCCACGATCCGGCGCACCGAGTACGGCATCCCGCACATCGCCGCCAAGGACTACGGCGGACTCGGATTCGGGTACGGCTACGCATTCGCGCAGGACAACCTGTGCGTGCTGGCCTCGTGGCTGGTGACGCTGCGGGGCGAGCGGTCCCGGCACTTCGGCGCCGCGGCCATGTCCGACGACCCGATCCGCCCGGTCACCAACTTCGCCAGCGATGTCTACTACAGGAGCGTCGCGGACTCGGGCGTCGTGCGGCGGCTGCTGGCCCGGCCCGCGCCGGTGGGGCCAAGCGACGAGCTGCGCCGCATGGTCGACGGCTACGCCGCGGGATACAACCGCTACCTGGCGGACACCGGCGTGGCGAACCTGCCCGATCCCACCTGCCGGGGCAAGGCCTGGGCCGCCCCCATCACCGCCACGGACATCTGGAACAACCTGCTCGACCTCAACCGCATGGTCGGAAGCTCCCAGCTCAAGGACGCCATCACCGGGGCCGGCGCGCCCGAGGCCGAAGGCCCGGTCAAGAGACCGGCCGCGGGCAGCAACGGCTGGGCGCTGGGCCGCCAGGCGACGCGCGACGGCCACGGCATGCTGCTGGCCGACCCGCACTTCCCGTGGAACGGCAGCCGCCGCTTCTACCAGGTACAGCTGACCATCCCCGGCGTGCTCGACGTCTCCGGCGGCAGCCTGTACGGCACGCCGGTCGTCCAGATCGGCCACAACGCGAGCGTGGCCTGGACCCACACCGTCTCCCATGCCCAGCGCTTCACCCTGTACCGGCTGAAGCTCGCGGGCGACCGTAGCAGCTACATGGTGGACGGCCGGGCCGAGCCGATCGGCCGCCAGGAGGTGGAGGTCACCCTGCAGGACGGCACCGTCGCCGGCCACACGCTCTACACCTCGCGCTACGGCCCGGTGCTCGCCGTCGGGCGCACCGACAAGGTCGCCTACGCGCTCGCCGACGCCAACGCCGCCAACCTGCGCGCGGCCGACGAATGGCTGGCGATGGCCAAGGCGAGTGACCTCACCCGGCTGCGCGCGGCCCAGGCCACCCATCAGGGCATGCCGTTCGTCCACACGCTCGCCACCGACATCGGCGGGACCGCCTACTTCGCCGACGCCTCGGTCGTCCCCCACATCAGCGACGCGAAGGCGCGCCGCTGCGCCAAGCCCTCGCCGGTTCCGGGGCTGGAGGCATACGTCCTGGACGGCTCGACCTCCGCGTGCCTGTGGGGCAAGGATCGCGACGCCGTCGTGCCCGGCATCTTCGGGCCGGGCAACCAGCCGGAACTGACCCGCGCCGACTACGTGGCCAACTCCAACAACACCGCCTGGATGACGAACCCGTCGGCGCCGCTGACCGGCTACCAGGGCGTGTGGGGCAAGGACCGCACGGAGCTGGAGCCACGTCCCCGGGTCAGCCTGGACATGATCGCCCAGAGGCTGTCCGGGGCCGACGGGCTCGGCGCGCCCGGCTTCACCCTGGAGACACTGCAGGCCACCGCGCTCGCCAAGCGCAACCACACCTTCGAGCTCATGCGCTCGGACCTGCTGAAGCTGTGCCGTACCCACCCCACGCCGACCGCGTCCGACGGCACGCGGGTGAACGCGCGCGAGGCCTGCGGGATCCTGGGGAAGTGGGACGGGCGCGCCACCCTGGACGGCCAGGGCGCCATCCTGTGGCGCGAGTTCTTCACCCGGCTGCGGCGTCCCAGCAAGCCCGGAGACTCCGAATTCACCCCATGGCGGGTGCCGTTCGACCCCGCGCGTCCGCTGACCACCCCCCGGGGGCTCAAGCACGACAGCCCGGCGGTGCGGCAGGCCCTGGCCGATGCCGTGCGCTTCTTCCAGGCCAACCGCATCTCCCTGACGCTCACCCCGGGCCGGTCGCAGCACTACTCCTCGATCCCGCTTCCCGGCTGTACCGAGGGGGAGGGCTGTTTCGACAGGGTGCGCATGCGCGGCCCGCTCGGCACGGACGGGCGCTACCCGGAGGTGGACACCGGCTCCAGCTTCATGATGGCCGTCGAGCTCGGCCCTGACGGCCCCCGTTCCCGCACCATCCTCACCTACTCCCTCTCCGCCGATCCCACCTCGGCCCACCACACCGACCAGACGGTCCTGTTCTCGCGCGGCCAGTGGGTCACCGGGCGCTTCACCGAAGCCGAGATCGCCGCCGACCCGCAGCTGAGGACCACCACGGTGCGGGGGTGAGGTCTCCCGCCTCAAGAGACCGGAGCCGACTGTCATCGCGAGCCGACCATCCAGGACCGGCAAGGCCGTCGTGAGGCACCAGGGTGCCGGTGGAGACGGACGTCGCCCGGAGGAACCGCGTATACAGGACGGTCAGCTCCGGTTCCTCGCGCCGGTCGACGGGGATGTCGCCGCCTTGCCGTAGAAGTTGACGCCGCCGGCAGGCTTCACCACCTGGCCCCCTTTCCTGGCCACGGGCCGGCGGCCGGTCGCGCCGGCCCTGCTCCTCGCCGGGATCACCGGGGCAGGTGCCGGTATCCGGGGTGAACGCCCGAGGTGAGGCCCTGCTGGGCGGCGATGGCTTCGAGCAGCCCGGCAAGCTGCGCGCGCTGGGCGTCGTCGAGCGCGGCGCAGATCTCCTCCTCGTGCGCGGAGGCGAGATCGCGCATCCCGGCCATCACGCGCTCGCCTTCGGCGGCCAGGTGCAGGGCGTAGTTGCGGCGGTCCTGCGGGTTCCGCCGTCGCTCGACGAGCCCTTTGCGCTCCAGGCCGTCGACCAGCGCGACGACCCGGCTCGGCACGACTCCCAGCTCCTCGGCCAGGGACTGCTGGCTGCGGCCCGGCCGGGCGGCGATCAGGCGCAGGAGCCCGACGTCGGAGGGGACCACCCCGAGTCCGCCGATCCGTTCGGCGAACCGCGTCGCGGCGTGCGCGCCCACCTGGGAGAGCAGGAACGCCGTGCCCCTCGGCCGGGACCGCGGCGTCGATCCGTCGTCGGGGCCGGTCTGCGGTTGCGTGCTCATGCAGCGATAGTAGTGGCAATGAATAGTTCTGTGCTATGAATAGTTCACATTAGAGAACGGAGATGGGGATGTCCGATGACACAAGTGAGGACTGGCCGCGCCATCCGGGCCTGGCCGGCAAGGTCGCGCTGGTGACCGGCGGCTCGCGCGGAATCGGTGCGGCGACCTGCCGGGCACTGGCGGCCAACGGGGTCGCGGTCGCGGTGAACGGCCGCGACCGGGCGGCGATCGACGAGGTCGTCGCACAGATCGCGGCGGAAGGCGGCACGGCGGTGGCGGCGCCCGGTGACGTCACCGACGAGGCCACGGTGCGGAACGTGCGCGCCACGGTCGAGCGTGCGCTGGGACCGGTGGAGATCCTCGCGGCGTTCGCCGGTGGCCAGGGCGCCCCGGCGCCCACCGTCCAGCTCGGGCTCGACCGGTGGCGCGCGGTCGTCGAGTCCGAGCTGACCTCGGTCTACCTGACCGTGACCGCGTTCCTGCCTGCCATGATCGAGCGAGGGGAGGGGACGATCATCACCATGTCCTCCGCGGCCGGCCGCCGGCCGGGCGGCGCGAACGCCGCGTACGCCGCGGCGAAGGCCGGCGTGGTGATGTTCACCAAGCATCTGGCGAACGAGGTCGGCAAGCAGGGCGTCCGCGTCAACTGCCTGGCTCCCTCCGCCGTGCTCAACGAGCGGATGCAGCGGTTCATGTCCGCCGGGCAGCTGGACGAGCTGGCCGCGACCCACCCCCTCGGCCGGATCGGGCGGCCCGGCGACGTCGCCCAGGCGGTGCTGTACCTCGTCTCGGACGCCTCGTCCTGGGTCACCGGGGTCACCCTCGACCTGGCCGGCGGGCGGGTGATCGTGTGACAGCCGTCGAGCGCACCCCGCGCCAGGCCCAGTCCGGGCCGCCGCTGGGGATCCTCGCCGTCGTGTTCACGGTGCTGTTCCTCGCCGGGATCGCGATCAGCACGATCATGGCAGGCGGCGAGACCTTCCCCTCGCCCTTCGGCCCCCAGGCCGAGATTCTCGCCTACTTCCACGATCACCCCGACGCCGTGCGGGTGAGCGGGTTCCTGCAGTTCGCCGCCTCGGTGCCGATGGCGATCTACGCCGCCACCGCCTCGGCCCGCCTGCACAGCCTCGGCGTCCGCGCGCCCGGTGCCACCATCGCCCTGGTCGGCGGCGCGCTGGCCGCCACCATGCTGGCCCTGTCCGCGCTGTTCAGCTGGGTGCTGTCGCGGACCGAGGCGCTCACCGGGTCCGCCGTGGTCCGGGCCCTGCAGGACCTCGCCTTCGCCACCGGAGGCACCGGGCACGTCGTCTTCCTCGGCCTGCTCGTGGCGGGCATCGCCGTACCGGGGCTGCTGGCCGGCCTGCTCCCGCGCCCGCTTGCGCTCGCCGGCCTGGCCATCGCCGTCGTGGCCGAGCTGTCCACGCTCACCCTGCTCGTCCCCGGCGCGGCCGTGTCGCTGCCGATCGCCCGCTTCGCCTCCCTGGCCTGGCTCGTCACCGCGGGGTTCCTGCTGCCCCGCACCCGGGCCGGCAAGAACGCCTCCCGCACGAAGGACGCAGTCGCATGAACACCGAAATGACCGAACGGCTCGTACGGTTCCAGCACCCCGAGAAGGTCCTGGGCTATCTCGGCGGCCTCGACGACGACCGGCTCGCCACCCTGTTCGGGCTGGACACGGCCACCTACCGGCGGGTGCGCCGCTCCCACGAGGAGCAGGCCCGCGGCGCGGCGGCGGAGCTGCTCGAGGCCCCCGGATTCGCGGAAAAAGTCGACCGGCTGCCCTTCGCCCCCGGTCAGCGGGTCGTGGCCGTCGGCGAGAGCACCACCGACGACCTGCTGTCATGGTTCGAGATCCTGCGCCATCTCCTCGACCTCCGGCGCCCCGCCGACGGCATCACCCTGATCAACGCGGCGGTCACCGGGCAGACGACCACCCAGGCCCTGGCCGCGCTGCCGGGGCTGTCCCTCCACCGCCCGGACTGGGTGCTGTGCATGCTCGGCGGCAACGACGCCCAGCGTCTCGCGGCCGACGGGCCGACCCTGGTCAGCCTCGACGAAACCGAACGCAACCTGCACACCCTGCGTGACCTCCTCGTACGGCGCACCGCGGCGCGATGGGCGTGGATCACCCCGGCCCCGCTGGACGAGGAGCGCGTCGCGGCCTACCCGCACTTCCAGCGAGCCGCGATCGGCTGGGCCAACCGTGACATCGACGCCATCGCGAAGATCCTGAAGGCGCAGCCGGATCTCACGGTCGACAGCCACCCCGTCATCTCCCGGCAGGGCGGAGAGCGCTTCCACCTCGACGACGGCCTGCACCTCTCCCTCGCCGGCCAGCGGGCCCTGACCGCCGCCCTGGTCGAGGCGCTGGCCGGCACCCGCGCGGACCGCCCGTAAGCTCCTCCTGTCCGGTCCCGCCGCCGGCGTCCATGACACCGGGCGAGCGCCGAGGGCGACGGTCGATGCCGGCCTCCTGGAGGGCAGGAAGGCCGACATGTGGCTCCCCGCAGCCGATCGGCGGCGGCCGGGCGTGACGGCCGCGCTCGGTCTGGAAAAAATCTCGGGGAAGCTGTCGATGTGGCCGCATCCCGTTCGTCGTCATGGTGTACGGCGACCCGCCGCGCGAGAAAATGACAGGACCCGAAGGAGTCGGACCATGAAGTACATGCTGCTGATCAACAGTGGTGCGATCGACGCGAACGGCGGGGCCGCGGAGTGCGGCGTCGAGGACTGGATGATCTACGACAAGGCCGTGCAGGACGCGGGGATCTACGTCTCGGGGGAGTCGCTGGCCGACCTGGTCACCGCCACGACGGTCCGGGTGGGAGCGGACGGCGAGCGGGCCGTCACCGACGGGCCGTTCGCCGAGACCCGCGAGGTGCTCGGCGGTTTCTACGTCATCGACGTGCCGGATCTCGATGCCGCGCTCGACTGGGCCGCACGCTGCCCCGGCGCCCGCGGTAGCGGCTCGGTCGTGGTGCGGCCGGTCGCCGACTTCGGGGCCTGACGGAGATGGCGGAGCAGCCGACCGATACCGGTACGGACAGGGCCGTGGAGTCGGTGTTCCGGGAGGAACACGGTCGGCTGCTCGCCTCACTCGTCGGCCGTTTCGGGGACCTCGACCTGGCGGAGGAGGTCGCCTCCGAGGCGATCGAGGCCGCGCTGATGCACTGGCCGGTGCAGGGCGTTCCGGCCAAGCCGGGTGCCTGGCTGCTGACGACGGCCCGGCGCAAGGCCGTCGACCGGCTGCGGCGGGACCAGGCCTACGCCGCCCGGCTCGCCGCCCTGCAGGTGGAGGCGGACCGGGCCGCCTCCGCCCCGCCCGCGGACGCGGACGCCGATCTCCCGGACGAGCGGCTGCAGCTGTTCTTCACCTGCGCCCACCCGGCCCTGCCGGCCGAGGCTCGCGGGGCGCTGACGCTGCGCTGCCTGGCCGGACTGACCACACCCGAGGTCGCGCGGGCCTATCTCGTCCCGCCGGCGGCGATGGCCCAGCGGATCGTGCGGGCGAAGAAGAAGATCCGCGAGGCCCGGATCCCCTTCAGGGTGCCGGGCGCCGACGAGTTGCCCGCACGCCTGCCGGGTGTGCTCCAGGTCCTCTACTCGATCTTCACGGAGGGGTACGCGGCCAGCGCCGGAGCGCAGCTGCAGCGGCTCGACCTCGCCGAGGAGGCCCTTCGGCTGGCACGGATCCTGCGCCGGTTGCTGCCCGCCGAGCGGGAGGTCGCCGGCCTGCTCGGGCTCATGCTGCTGGTCCACGCGCGGCGCGATGCCCGGACCGGCCCGGACGGCGAGCTCGTGCTGCTGGAGGACCAGGACCGCGGCCGCTGGGACCGTACGATGATCGAGGAGGGCCTCGCCCTGGTGCCCGCCGCGCTGACCGGCGGCCCGCCTGGACCGTACGGCGTGCAGGCCGCGATCGCCGCCCTGCACGACGAGGCGGCAGACCTCGCGACCACCGACTGGCCGCAGATCGTGGCGCTCTACGGCGTGCTGCTCGCCCTCGCCCCCTCTCCCGTCGTCGCCCTGAACCGGGCCGCGGCGGTGGCGATGTGCGACGGCCCGGAGGCCGGCCTGGCGCTGCTCGACAGCCTGGCCGGCGAGGAGAGGCTGCGCGGCCACCACCCCTACCCGGCGGCCCGGGCGGACCTGCTGCAACGGCTCGGCCGGCTCCCCGAGGCCGCCGCTGCCTACCGGGAAGCGCTCGCCCTGGCCGGCACCGAACCCGAACGCGCTCACCTGCGACGCAGGCTGGAGGCGGTCGAGCCATCCGGCCCGGACGCCGGGGCCGGCACGTGAGGGCCGCGGTACCCCACTCGCCGCCACAGCCGAACATGGACCATGACCGGATGATCGCGTGGGTGAGGGCCGAACGGCTCGGCTCCGCCGGCTCCGGCTGTTCCCCGGGGCCGGGCGACGCCCCCGCACCCGTCGCGGAACACGGACGGGCATCGACGGGCGCCGCCAGAGGAGACATCCTCAGAGGGGGTCGTCAGAGGAGACAGAAGACGTTGTCGATGAACTCGTCGTCGAAGTTGACCGGGTTGGCCGATCCCTCCGAGTAGGCCCAGCTCAGGCTGCGCTGCCCGTTCTCCGAGTGCACCGACCACGTCCGGTAGCCGGGGACCCGGCCGTCGTGCCACCAGACGTTCTTACCGCAGCTCAAGGTGGTCCGGAAGATCCCCATTCCGGCCCACTTGGAGCCCTCGCCGGTGTAGACGAGGTTGCTCTTCATCTCGTTGAGCCAGCTCGCCCCGGTCACATACCCGACCAGCAGATACTTGTAGAAGAGGTTGAGTTCGGGGATGGTCGAGACCATCTGGCCGCCCGCCGCCCAGCGCGAGGCGTTCTGGCCGGTGGTCTCGACCCGGGTGGAGGTGGCGGGGTTCCACCAGTGGCCGCGCAGCCGCACCGACGAGATCGCGGTGTCGGTGGGGACGGAGGTGCCGGTCAGCCCGAACGGGCCGATCAGGTCACGGCTCATCTGGTCGGGGTAGGTCCGGCCGCTGACCCGTTCGATGATCATGCCGATGACCAGGTAGTTGCTGTTGGAATAGGAGTAGCGGGAGCCCGGGGTGAACAGCCGCGCGTGCCGGTTCACGATGTCCAGCAACTGCTGGTTGGTGAACCCCTGCGTCATCGTCGTCCCGAAGGAGGGCAGGTCGTCGGTGAAGTTGTACAGCCCGCTGGTGTGCTGGAGGAGGTTCCGCAGGGTGATCTGGTCGCCACCGGTCACGCCGGGCAGGTACTGCGAGACGCGCGCGCCCAGCGAGACCTTCCCGGCGGCGGCCAGCCGAAGCAGCTCGGCGGCGGCGAAGGTCTTCGAGACGCTCGCGACGCGCACCCGCACGTCCATGCCGGAGACGTCGCCGTAGTACGCCTGGAATGTGCCGAGCGTCCCGTCCGACAGTTCGGCGATCGCCGAAGTGCCGTTGAGCCAGGCGGTGTGCAGCATGGTGTTCTGCACCATGGCGCGGGCCTGGTCGGCGCCGGTCACCTCCCGGGTCATGACGCCGACGAAGAGCGTCTGACCGTTCTCGACGTACCCCTGCGCGCTGATCAGCCGGGCGCCCTTGCGCAGCGTCTTGAGGTTGAGCTGGTCGTGGCCGAGGCCGTACCACCAGCCCGGCCCCGGGCCGGAGGTGTTGCGCAACATGATCGCGTTGAAGGTGCCGTCGTCGTTGCGGGCGGCGTCCACCAGCCGTGCGCCGTTCTGGTTCGCCAGGTTGTTGATCTGGGCGTCGCTGCCGCCCAGCCACCACCAGAACTGCTGCGAGCTCCAGCCCGTCATCAGCAGGTCGTACCAGCGGGCGCCGCCGCCGGCGTCGAAGGGCCGCAGCTTGACGGGCCGGGCGCCGGTGGCCTGCTGCTGCGCGAGCACGAACGAGGTGTCGCCGTAGTACCACCACCAGGGCCGGGCGCCGTCACCGGTGTTGTCGACCAGCGCGACGGCGAACCGCCAGCCGTCCGCTGTCCAGTAGCGGGCGACCGAGGCGGGCCGGGTGCCGGTGTAGTTCGCCAGGCCGACCACGCCCTGGTCGGTCAGCCCGTAGTAGAGCCCCCAGGACCGCACCCAGTAGGCGCCCGCGTTCTTGACGAGGGTGGCGGTGAAGGTGAGCTGGGTGCCGGGCTGGTGGGCGATGTCGCTGACCCGCGCGCCCTGGCTCTGCGCGTAGTCGTAGATCTGCTCGATCGTCCAGCCGTTGACGGTCCACCACTGCGTCGGCGCGGTGAGGTACTGGTCGTCCCCGTAGGACTCGTTGAACGCGGCGGCGGTGCCGGCCCTCGGGGTCGCCCGCGCCATGGCGCCCGTGCCGCCCTCGGTGCGCTGCGGCGCGGGCGTCGTGGTTTTCACCAGATGCCCGCCCGACCGGGTCTCGCCGACGGCGGGAACCTTCGGCGTCGCCCCCGCCCCGCGACCGTCCTGCTGCCCGACGACGACGCCGGGCGGGGGTTCGGGGGCGGCCTGGACGGGCGCCGCCAGGGTGAGCGGGAACAGGAGTATCACCAGCAGGGACAGCAGTCGTCGGCCCACGGGACGCGCACCTCTCTCCGAGTGATCACTGACATGATCGACCAAAGCGGGCGCTTGTTCAATATCCGAGAAGGTGTCCGGCCGGCGGCCCGCGCCGCCGAAAGCGCTACCGGGCCGCCCGCACGGCACGTCGTACGGGCTGTTGCCGCCGTCGCGGCGGGGGATCCCCGGGCCTCTGGTCGAGGCGCCGAGGGATCGCGGTACGGGGGCAGGGGCCGGTCAGCGGGCCGGACCGGCGTGCCGGGGTGCTCGCCCCGCGGCGTCGAGCCGGGAGAACTGCTCCCTGGTCAGCTCGATGCGCGTCGCCGCCATGTTCTCCTCCAGGTGCGCGGCGGAGCTGGTGCCCGGGATCGGCAGCATGACGGGCGAGCGGGCCAGCAGCCAGGCGAGCGCCACCTGCACGGGGGTGCCGCCGACCTCCTCGGCGACCTGCGCGAGCGGTCCCTCCGTGGCGGCGTGGGTGCCGCTGGCCACCGGCTCCCAGGGGATGAAGGCGATCCCCGCGGCCTCGCAGTAGTCGAGCACGTCCTCATGCCGCCGGTCGGTGAGGTTGTAGCGGTTCTGCACGCCGGCGATCGGAACGGTCCGGCGGGCCTCCTCGATCTGGGCGACGCCGACCTCCGACAGCCCGATGTGGCGAATCTTGCCCTCGTCCCGTAACTGCTTGAGGGCGCCGATCTGGTCGGCGAAGGGCACCTGCGGGTCGACGCGGTGGAGCTGGAACAGCTCGATCCGCTCCAGCCGGAGGCGACGCAGACTCAGTTCGGCCTGTTGGATGAGGTACTCCGGGCGGCCCAGCGGCTTCCACCGCCCGCGTCCCGGGCGGCTCTGCCCCGCCTTGGTCGCGATGACCAGGCCGCGCGGATAGGGGTGCAGCGCCTGGGCGAGCAGTTCCTCGTTGGCCCCCAGGGCATAGGCGTCAGCGGTGTCGATGAGCGTCACCCCGAGCTCGACGGCCCGCCGCGCGACCGCGATGGCGGCGGGCAGGTCCTTGGGCGGGCCCCAGTCGGTCAGCCGCATCGCGCCGAAGCCGAGGGGGTGCACGGGCAGGTCTCCGCCGATCCGGAAAGTGTTCATGGCCGGTACCTTGGCGCCTCACGATCGCGAAGCACAAGCGAGTCTTTCTTAGGACCGTTGCGTAGTATCACTTAGATGTTGAGTCTTGAGCGGCTCCGCATCCTGCATGCGATCGGCACCTACGGGTCGGTCACCGGGGCCGCCAACGCCCTGCACGTCACCACCTCGGCGATCTCCCAGCAGATGGCCAAGCTGGAGAGGGAGGTCGGGCAGCGGCTGTTGGAGCGCAGCGGCCGCGGTGTACGGCTCACCGGCACCGCCGAGCTGCTCGTCGCCCACGCCGGGCAGATGCTGTCGCTGGCCGAACGCGCCGAGGCGGATCTGGAAGCCCACCGCGGCGCCGTCGTCGGGCGCCTGACGCTCGCCGCGTTCGCGACGGCCGCGCGCGGGCTGGTCCCGCCCGCCCTGGGGGACCTGCGCCGCGACCACCCGCGGTTGCGGGTCGGGCTGGAGGAGGCCGAGCCGCACGAGACGGTGCCGCGGGTCGCCCGCGGTGATGTGGACGTGGCGGTCGTCCAGGACTGGTTCAACCACCCTCTCGCCCTACCCGAGGAGCTGAGCAGGGCCGCGCTCCTTGACGACGTCGCGGACGTCGCGCTTGCCGAGGGGCACCCGCTGGCCGCACGCGGCACCGTCGACATCCGGGAACTCGCCGGTGAACCGTGGATCACCTGGAGCCGCGGCTGGATCTGCAACGCCTGGCTGCTGCACACGTTGCGTTCCTGCGGCGCCGAGCCGGACATCGCCCACACCGCCGCCGAGCACCACACGCAGCTCGCCCTCGTCGCGGCCGGCCTCGGCGTGGCGATCATTCCCCGGCTCGGCCGCGACCCGGCGCCCGGCGGCGTCCGCTTCGTCGAGGTCCGGCCGAGGCTGGTCCGGCACGTCTACGCGGTGTGGCGCGCCGACGCCGACCGTCGGCCCTCGATCCGGGCCGTGATCCGAGCCCTACGCCGGCACGGCCGAGCGCCGGCCGGCTGAGCATCGCCATGTGAAGCCGCCGAGGAATCGCCGCCTGTCCGGTGCCTGTCCCGTGGATCATCGGAGCGGGGCTCGGAGCCGGATCCCGATCGGGGCGGCGTCGACGGTGCCCGGAGGATCCGCGCGCGTTCCCGTCGCGGATCGGCCGGCGGCAGGGCCCGGCCGGCGGCCGGGCCGAGGCCGGGGGAGCAGCGGAGCGGTGTGACCGGCGAGGACGAGCGACACCCCCCCTCAAAGACAGTGGCTTTGAGTAAGTGATCAACTACTCTGGGTGACCGGCCGGGCATCCGGCCACTCCCTCCCCGGGTGCGACCGCCCCGGGTCCTCACCCACTCGGAAGGAAACCTCCGCATGCCGAAGATCATCCGCGCCGTCCGCGCCGCCTCGGCGCTGGCCGCCGCGACGATGGCGCTCGCACCGGCCACCGCTTACGCCGACGCTGAGCCGCAGACCAACCGGGAGTTCATCAACCGGATGGACGGCAGCCGCCTGGCGACTCTCGGTGACTCGGTCGCCGAGAGCGCGCAGGCGATCTCGCTGCGCCACCCGAACTGGAAGTACCGGACGGCCAAGTGGACCTACATCGTCAAGGACGACGGCCACTACATCATCAAGAACGAGGCTGCGAACAAGTGCCTGCAGCCGGCCACCGCCGCGGCGGCGGCGGGTGATCAGGTCGTCATCAAGACCTGCAACGGCTCGGCGGCCCAGGACTGGTCACGCCGTCCGGAGGAGACCGACTCCAGCCAGCCCACCGGCTGGGGCAGCTTCCGCCCCCGCACCAACACCAAGGTCGCCCTGACCCTGGACACCTACCACGGCCCCGGGAGCTGGAACACTCTCTATCTCAACCGCGACCAGAACTCCTCCGACCGGCTGTGGCGGTTCCTGCGCGAGGACCATACCTGGTAGCCCCCGCGGCGGCAGCCGACCTGCCCGCCGCGGTGCGGGGCCGCCGTCCGGCGGCCCCGCACCGGTCGCGCGTGCCGGACTCCGGGAAGTCTCACGCCGACCCGCCTCGGCGCGCGTCTCCGACGACCTGCGCCACCGGATTGATAAACACTCGATAAAGTCGCCGTACTCCGATTTTCGGCGAGCCGGCAACGCTTTTATTTCTGTTGATAATTCCCCGGCCCGTCGGCCTGAATTTCGAGTACGACAAAAACGGTCAACGATATTGTAAGTCCGGCTGCGGCGGCACACACTCGGTGACAAGTAGGCCTGCCCCAGATTTTGGAGCCGCAATGGACCGATCCGTAACGGGAATTCACGGGCGCAGAAAATCGATGCTCCGGCGCCTCGCATCCGCCGCCGTCGCGATGCTCGCCGTGACATTTCTCTGCGTGCCGCCCGCCGCCGCCCTCGCGCTGCCGACACCGAAGGATCTGACCGCCTTCCTCGACCTCGAATGCTTCAAGACCAGCCCGTACCAGCCGCCGGCCACCACACTCACGGTGCGGCACATCAACCCCGTGCTCAGCAACCTGCCGATCGAGACCGTCACCCTCGGCCAGCGTGAGCAGCTGTGCGTCCCGGTCGCCAAGAACACCCAGGTGCCGCCGTCGCCCGCGCTCGACTTCATCAAGTACATCGACCTGGCCTGCTACAAGATCTCCGGCACCACGGTGACCACGGGCCTCGTGCTGAGCCACCTCAACCCGCTGTTCCAGACCCTGCCGCGCACACAGATCTCCATGAACACCCCGCAGCAGCTGTGCGTGCCGGTCATCAAGAACAACGTGGTCCCACCCGCCGAGGTGCTCTCGCTCGTCCGCCACATCGACCTCAAGTGCTACGGCATCACCCCCAACAACCCGCTGAACCAGCAGCTGTCGCTGCGCCAGCTCAACCCTGTCCTGACCCCGGTGATCCCCACGCACGGCGCGCAGGTCCTCTACGCCCGCCAGCTGTGCGTCCCGGTGCAGAAGGCCGGCGACAACATCCCGGCCGCGGTGTTCAACATCGTCCGGTGGATCGACCTGGAGAAGTTCGACCTCGCCACCCCGGCCCTGCCCACGGTCTCGCTGACCCTGCGGCACATCAACCCCGTCCTCGCCGGCCTCCCGATCGAGCAGGCCACCCTCACCGGCGCCAGCCAGCTGGCCCTGCCGGTCGCCAAGAACGGCAACTTCCCCCCGGGCTGATCCTCTGTCGCGGAGCCCTTCCGTCCGTGCCGGTGGAAGGGCTCCGCCGTTTCCGTCCGGCCGCCGGCGGCGCCCAGGTCCGGAGAAAAGGTTGCCGGTCTCGTCTCAATGCCCTGTCCGGCGGAGAACATGAACCCCTTCGGTCCGTCCTGTCGCCCAGGCGGCCGTGAATTCGCCGTGGCTCCATCCGTGACCGGCCCGTGTTTCCGGAAGTCGTTCCGGGGTTCTGTGCGATCTCTGGAATCATGTTTCCGGAAGTCACCTCGCGGGCTGCTTCCGGAATCCGGAAATTGCGGAAGCAGCGGCACGTTGACAATAAGGCCGGCAGGCCGGGGGAGGGGGCGCCGATCCTGACCCGCAAGGCCCCACGCGGCTCACCCGTCGGACAGGCACTCGCGCACAGCCTCGATCAGGCGGTTGGCGCGGGCGTCACCGTGGCCGATCATACGGTTGGCGACGTACGCGAAGCCCACGCCGAACTCGTCGTCACCGAAGGCGAACTGCCCGCCCGCTCCGTCGTTGCCGAAGCTGCGTTCCCCCAGCATCGGCCGGAAGGCCGAGTCGAGCAGGAAGCCCGAGCCCCAGCGCGCCCCGGCGTCGAAGCCCAGCCATCCCTTGCCGGAGGAAACCTCGCGGACCGCGTCCGTCACGGTGTCCGGTGTGAGCAGCCGCTCCTGGCCCTCGATGCCGGTCACGGCCGCCGCGTACAGCCCGGCGAGGCCGCTCGCCGACGCCGTGGCACCCGCTCCGGGCAGCTCCAGAGCGAGCAACGCCGGGTCGTTCCAGCCGTGCGGCTCGTCGAGGCCGGGGAAGACCAGCGCGCCGTTCATGGTCACGATGCGGGTGAGCAGGTGTTCGGGGCCCGGCATCGGGGGCCGCCCATCGGCCTCGACGAGCCGGGCGCGGCCGTCCATCTCCTCGGCGGGCAGGCCGATCCAGGCCCGTAGCCCCAGAGGCTCGCCCACGGCACGGCGGAAGTACGCGCCGGGGGTGAGCCCGGTGATGCGCCGGATGACCTCACCGATGAGGAACCCGAAGACGTGGCCGTGGTACTCGTATGCCGTGTCCGGCTCCCACAGCGGTTCCTGCGCCTCGATGGCGTGGATCACCGGTGTCCAGGCGGCTATCTCCTCGAAGCCGAGCGCCGGGTCAAGGGCGGGGAGCCCTGCCCGGTGGCCGAGGACCATGCGGCAGGTGATGGCCTCCTTGCCGCGCTGGGCGAACTCGGGCCAGTAGCGGCTCACCGGGGCATCGAGCTTGAGGCGTCCCTCCTGCGCGAGGAGGTGGGCGCAGATGCTGACGACGCCCTTGGCGCAGGAGAAGACCGGCACGGCCGTGTCCTGTGTCCACGGCCGGCCGGTCCGTCCGTCCGCGACCCCACCCCACAGCTCCACGACCTTGCGTCCACCGGCGAACACGGTGACGGCCGCGCCGAGTTCACCGTATTCGGCGAAGTTCCGGGAGAAGGCGTCTGCGACCGCTCCGAACCGTTCGTCGGCGGATCCGCTGCGCTTCACGATGATCTTCTTTCTCTTGATGCGGTGTCGATGGTCCCGTTGAATGCCCGTGCGTCCGCGCGTGGGCACCGAGCCGCTGGGGCCACGACCGCGGGGAGTTCCGGCGAGCTACCTGCCGAGTCTGTGAGGTAGCGGTTCCCGGTGGGCGTACCGGCCGGTGGAGCGCCAAGGGAGGCGCGCCGCCGGCCGGCCGATCAACGCGGTTCCGGTTCACGCCAGAACCTTGTCCAGGAATGCCGACAGCTTGCCTCTGGTGCGATCGATCCGCTCCTCCACCGTCAAGGATTCTTCGAGCCGCCCTCCCAGGTCGGGGAGCTTCTTGCCGCGCACGTACAGGGAACAGGCAAGGTCGGTGCACGCGTACACGCCGACCGAGTTGCTGTCCCGTCCGGCCTGCCCCGCGCGCCGGGCGGTCATCAGCGAGACGCCGCTGCCGGGATGCGTGGTCAGGCACAGCGAGCACATGCCGTGGTGGAGAGCCCCGCGCTGCCGGGCGACCAGGCGGAGCGTCACACCGACGAGTTCGCCGCCGCGCTCGGTGACGACGTAGCCGCGATCCGGCGCGCCGGGGTCGTACCAGCCCAAAAAGTCCAGGTCGTCCCAGGGCTGCTCGGCCAGGTCCCGCGGAAGCACCAGCCGCTTGGCCTCTCCCCGGGAGCAGTTGACGAACGACGTACGGATGTCCTGCTCAGTGACTGCTTTCATGGCGCGGAACGCTACCTTTCCCTAGATATATTAGGCAAACACTTAAATCTCTAGGAAAAGCGGAGGCGGCGGGTGGTTCGTGCGGGACTGACATCTGAGCGCGTGACGAAGGCGGCCGCAGACCTGGCGGACGCCGTCGGGTTCGAGAACATCACCGTGTCCGCGCTGGCGCGGAGCTTCGGGGTCAAGGACGCCAGCCTGTACTCGCACGTCAGGAATCTTCAGGATCTGCGGGAGCGGGTCGCGCTGCTGGCCGCGGGCGAACTCGCCGACCGCATCGCCGCGGCGGTCGCGGGCCGGTCGGGGAAGGAGGCCATGGCCGCCTTCGCCAACGCCTACCGGGACTACGCGCTGGCCCACCCCGGCCGCTACGCGGCGACCCAGGCGGTCCAGCTGGACCCCGCCGTCCTCGCCCGGTCCACCGTGTACGCCCGCACCGTCGAGCTGACCCACGCGATGTTACGCGCATACAGGCTGGTCGAGCCGGACCTGACCGACGCGGGCCGCCTGCTGCGCAGCGCCTTCCACGGCTACATCGTCCTTGAGGCCAACGGCGGATTCAGCCACTCCCGCGCCGTGCAGAGCTCCTGGGAGCGGGCCCTTGACGGCCTCCACTTCCTGCTGGAGAACTGGCCTGCGGGGTCGCCGCGTCACGCGGCGGAGGAAGAGGCGGAGGAGGAAAGGACATGACGAGGTGCGCTCGCCTCCTGGCGGCGCTCCGGCTCGACGTGTCGGAAGGAGCCCCGATGGCCGCGAGCGGACGCCCACCGGCTGTGGAGGGGGTCGCCGGCGGGGGACTGACCGAGACCTCGACCCCGTTCAGGCCCTGGCGGCGGCCGGGGCGGCTGGGCATGCCACCGCTTGCTCGTTCAGCGCCTGGGCGACGGCCCTGGCGAACCCGTCGGGGTTGTCCACCATGATGTTGTGCCCGCAGTCGGGGATGTCCACGACGGAGACCCCGGAGGCGGTGAGGCTGTCGGCGTCGGCACGCGGGCCGTCTCCGGCCGGATAGAGGAAGGTCCGCGGGATCGGCAGCTTCTCCAGGTTCTCCCGCATCGTCGGAACGGTGCCGCGCAGGAGATTCATCGCACTGCGATAGAGCGCCTCCGGCCCGGCCAGACGCATCGTCGCCGCCCAGAACGGGCCGACGAAGTCCATGGTCTCGTTCCAGCCGCGGTCAAGGAACTCCTGCTCCGTGCGGTAGACGGCGATGCCGGAGCTGCCCGGCCGCTTGGCCTGCGGTGGCGGCAGGGGGTCAAGGTTGGCGTCGACCAGGACCAGCCGTCCGACCAGGTGCGGATGGCGGGCGGCCAGCGTGACGGCGACCGCGCCGCCCATGCTGTGTGCGACGACATCCGCCGCGCCCACCGCGGCCTGGTCCAGCGCGGCGGCCAGGGCGTCGGCGTGCTCTTCCAGGGTGTAGGCCAGGTCGGCGGGACGGTCGCTGATCCCGAAGCCCAGCATGTCGATCATGAGGGTCCGGCGCCCGGCGAGGGCCGGGTGCGCCGTTGCCGGGGCGAAGTAGGGGGCGGAGCTGGCGCCGAGCCCGTGAACGAAGACGAGGACGGGCTCGACGCCGGGTATCTCGACCCAGCGGATGCGGGAGCCGTCGGAAAGGACCTGTGCGCTGTGCATGCCCCGCAAGATATCTCGAAGCCGATATATCCTGTCAACAGGGTATCCTGGAGCGATGTTGGAGCTGGCCGTCCTCGGATTCCTCTACGACGCGCAGTTGCACGGCTATGACCTGCGAAGACGTATCGCGGCACTGACCGGGCACGTGCGGCCCATCGCCGACGGCACGCTCTATCCGCTGCTCAAGCGCATGGAGGCGGCGGGGCTGTTGCACCGCGAGCTGCAGCCCGGTCAGGTCGCGGCCCCCCGGCACATGCTGTCGCTGACCGCGGCGGGCAAGCAGGATCTGCTGAAGCGGCTACGCGAACCCGATGAGCTGTTCGTCACCGACGAGAACCGCTGGTTCACCCTGCTGGCCTTTCTGCGCCACCTGGACGATCCGGCCCAGCAGGCGGCGGTGCTACGCCGCAGGCTGCGCTTCCTCACCCAGCCGGCGAGCTTCTTCTGGGACGAGGGCCGCCCCCTCCGCGCCGCCGACTTCGACGACCCGTTCCGGCAGGGGTTGTTCACCATCGCGACGGCAACCACACGGACGGAGCTGGAATGGCTGCGCCAGACACTCGTCGCGCTGGAAGCGCAGGCGTAGTGGCTCCATCCCGGGGCGGACCCACGGCCGTGACCAGGTCACGGTGGCCGGTGATCGTCTCTCTCGGAACCGCGTCTGTGAGAACACCGACAGCGACCACCCTCGCGGACGGCTACTTCAGGACCCATCGCACGGACCCGAGTGGAGGGCCTCCTCACGGGCCTTCGGCTCCGTCCTCGCCTTCTCCTTCGCCTTCCGGCTCTCGGCGAGGTATACCGCCAGCATGCCGCCGAAGCTCGCCAGACCGATCAGGATCATGCCCGCGATCACCGGCCACTGCCACGGATCCGGCATGTACAGCGCGAGGAACCACACCCGGTCCGCCGAGCCGCTGAGCTTGACGCCCAGGGGCGCCAGGCCCTGCGGGAACAGGGCGAGGATGCCGGCGGCCATGCTGCAGGAGGAGCATCAGGAACGACTGGCCGACGACGTCCCCGTGCTCCAGCGGCGAGTTCTTGCTCCTGTGCGGGTCCGGCCCCGGCACGAGATCCACGACGGAGATCCAGACCAGCAGGCCGACCCCGCCGCCGAGTGCGGCGAGGTTGGCCGCCAGCGCCCACGGCACCAGAAAGAGGTCCCCGTGCAGGACCGCACCCGCGGCCGTCATCACGAGTGTCATGGGGCCGAACACCGTCAGCCAGGCGAGCTGCCGGGCCCGTACGTCGGCTTTCTCCTTGCCGGGCAGCATCAGCGTCATCCATAACGCGGTGCCGTCCTGCCCGTAGAGGTTCGCGCACGTCGCGGCACCCATCAGCGCGGTGGCGACACCGACGAACGGGAAGAACCCGGTGAAGTCGAGCATCAGCGGGAACAGCGCGGTGATGACCGAGAACGCGGCGGGTAGCGCGATGTTCTGGGTGCGCAGCGGATCGCGCCACCACGTGCGCATCTTCTTGAGGTAGAGCACGCCCAGATGGCTGCGCGCGGCCCAGCCCCTCGGCGCCGCCCGCTCCGCCGAGGACCCGCGCACCACCGCGCGGGCGAGCCGCTGCGGACCGAGCAACCTCGTCCACACGAGGAACAAGACCGCGACGAGTACGGCGAGCGCCGCCAGCGGCCCGACGGTCCCCCACCAGTCGCCGTGGCCCGCGGCCTCCACGGAGAGCCCAGAGCCCACAGCGCGAAGGTCACCGCGAGCAGGTCCATCCGCATCCGCGGGTGTGAGAACTCGAAGAACGCCAGGACGATGTTGGCGATGGCCAGACAGAGACTGACGGTCCCGCCCAGGGCGACCCACGCCGTCTTGCCGCCGGTCGCGCTGTTCCGCAGCACGGCGAGCTTCATACGGATCAGGACACCAACCACGACAGGCTTTCTCTACCGCCGATCTCGACGCCGACCAGGTCGACGAAGGTCTCCTCGAGCGAGCGGCCGCCGCGCACCTCGTCGAGCGGTCCTTCGGCCACGACCCGGCCCTTGGCCATCACCCCGACCGTGTCGCACAGCTGCTCGACCAGCGCCATGACGTGGCTGGAGATCAGCACCGAACCGCCGCCCGCGACGAACCGCCTGAGGATCTGCTTGATCGTGGCCGCGGAGACCGGGTCGACGGCCTCGAAGGGTTCGTCGAGCACCAGCAGCTCCGGTCCGTGCAGCAGCGCGGTGGCCAGGCCGATCTTCTTGCGCATGCCCGTGGAGTAGGCGACGACCAGGGTGCGCTCGGCCGGGCCGTCGAGCTCCATGACGGCGAGCAGTTCGCCGGCGCGCCGCGGGGCCTCGGCGGCCTCCAGACCGTGCAACTGCCCCAGGTAGGTGAGCAGTTCCCGTCCGGTGAGCCGCTCGGTGGCTCCCGATCAGGGCTGTCGTCTAGATGAATGAGTCCAAGGCGTAGCTGCGGAGATAGGGCGAGGGCGTCCACGCTCAGTTTGTGACGACCAAGTTGGACACCCTCGCAACCGCACGGTACGTGAAGGTCGATGATCTACTGAAGGCCTCACCGGGCCTGGCCCCGTGGCGGCCGAAGACGGGTATCGCGCCCACGCTCAGCGACGCTGAACTGGTGACCTTGGCGGTCATGTCGGCGTTGCTGGGCTTCGTCTCCGAACGACGCCGGCTGCGCTATGCCCACGCCGAACTGGGCCGGATGTTCCCCTACCTGCCCGGACAATCGGGATACGGCAAACGGCTACGGAAGGCATCGGGGCTGGTCCTGCACGTGATCAGGGTGCTGGCCGCCGATACCACGCTGTGGAGCGATGATGAGTGGGTGGTCGACTCCACCCCGGTGGAGTGCGGCCGTTCCCGCGACACCGCCCGGCGCAGTGACCTGGCCGGGTGGGCCGAGTACGGCTACTGCGCCAGTCACTCCCGGTATTTCTGGGGGCTGCGGTTACATCTGTTGTGCACTCTGGGCGGGCTGCCGGTGATGTTCGCCCTGACCGGGGCCAAGGCCGATGAGCGCCACACCCTGCTCGGGATGCTGGATGCCGCTCCCGAGGTGGTGGCCGGTCGTCCGGGCCAGGTGATCATCGCTGACCGGCAGTACTACGGGCGGGACTTCGAGCACGCGCTGACCGAGCGTGATCTGCGTCTGCTGCGACCGGCCCGCCGGGGCGAACCCGAGCGGGCCGGAGCGCGGCTGTTCAAGCCGCTACGCCAGACCATCGAATCGATCAACCAGACCTTCAAAGGGCAGCTCGACCTGGAACGCCACGGGGGCAGGACCCCGGCCGGCGTCGTCATCCGGGTGCCGTCCAGGATCCTCGCGCTGACCACCGTGATCTGGCACAACGACAAGACCAGCTGGCCGATCAGACGATCCCTGATCGCCTACGATCACTGAACGCGACCAGACCTCTTGGACTCATTCATCTAGGGGCGTGTCGCCGGGCACGCGCTCCTTGACGACAGGTCAGGGCCCACAGATCGGCGTTCGCGATGCGACTTCCGGTACCGGGCCCCGTGCGAGGAGGAGATGTCATGGGGTCGTGGGCATATTCCAACGAGACTTCTCGATAAGCGCTGAGCCGCAGGTCAGCGGGGTTCGTCTCGGGTGGTCCAGCCGTGTTTGGTGATGAGTTTGGCGAGGGCCTGGCGGAGCTGGTTGATGCGGTCGGCCGCGTTGTTGGCCGGGATGAGATCCGGAACGACCAGCGTGGCCGAGGTGTTCGGCCGTAGCGGCGAGGAGCTGGTGAAGAAGACTCGGGTGGCGCAGGTCCTTCGAGCGGTTCCTGGTTACGGGCATGCGAGTGTCGCGGCGCTGATGGCGGTGTCGGGGGTTGCTGAGAAGCGCCGGGTTGGCGGGCTGACCGAGCAACAGCGGGAGCGTCTGCTGCAGGCGCTTGCCAGCTGATCGCCGAAGATCAGCCGGGTGTGGGCCTCATCTCCACGGATGGGGCCACGATTGCCGCCGGTTCCGCTCCACGGCGCGAGAATGCGCGAGGTGATCCAGGGGACGGTCTGGGGAATCCTGAAGCCAAGGGGGCGCCGAATAGAGCATGAGGTTCAATCAGTTCATCCCGAGGAACCTTCAGTTCGCGCGAACTCCGGGCTATCGAGGCGCCTAAGCAGCAACTAATCGGTCAGCGGCGGTAGCGGGCAGGAAACACTCCGTTCGGTGCACATCAGACGGACATGGAGAGCGGCACCGTATGCCACCGGCTCCACAGTAGCTCTCTGTAATCACGCCCACGGTTCGCCATGCTCACCTGCGACAGCGGTCGTAGGTCACTCGGGCCGCGTGATCGCCTCCACGGCCGGGGGCCGCAGTGCGATCCGGGCCGGCAGCATCACTGCGGGCCAGGCGATCACCGCGGCCGCGAGCACGATGCCGAGGTAGGCCAGGGGCGGGATGGAGGGGAACACCGAGTGGCGTATCGCGTAGCTCATCCCGATCAGTGACGGCAGCGCGGCGATCGTGCCGACGACAACCGCGCAGAGCACGATGAGGCCCGCCTCCTGGCGCATCATCGACCGGACCTGGCTGGTGCGGGTGCCGACAAGGCGCAGCAGGGCGAACTCGCGGCGCCGTGAGATCGTCGCCATGACCAGCGTATTGACGACGGCGATGGCGAGATAGCCGAGCAGTATGGCGTTGAGCACGAGACTGATCCTGCTGTGGCCCGCATCATCGGTCGGTGCGGCGGTGACCGCCCCGGCGTCGCGCACGCTCATCGTCGGGTACGTCTTCAGCGCCGCGCTCAGGTCCGCCTCCGGGTCGGAGTTCACCAGCAGCCACTGGTCGAGGTGGTCGGTGGTGTGCGCGAGGACCATGTCGTGGGGCAGCGTGACGTCGCCGAAGCCGAGCCCGTTCTCGTAGATCGCGACCACCTTGGCCTTCACGGCGGTGCCGTCGCCGAGGTGCACGTCGACGCGGCCGTCCACGTCGACGCCGACCGTGCCGGCGACGAGGCGGCTGAGTGCGACCGTGGACCCGGTGAGACCGCTCAGGTCGCCGCGCAGCACGTCCAGGTTCATGGTGTCCGGTACGGCCGCGGGGTCGACGCCCTGCGCCGTGGAGACCCGGTACTGGATGCTGTCGCCATCAGGCCAGGTGAGGATCGTCGAGGTCCGGGCGACCGGGCCGACCGTGCGGACGCCGGGGATGCTTCGAAGCGCCTCGGCGAGGTCGGGTGAGATCCCCGCGCTGTCGGAGGTGACCACGTGGTCGGCGATCACGCCGTCGGAGGCTTGGTCGTGTGCGGTCGCGGCGAGCGTTGTGCCGCTGAAGAGCTGTGCGGACGCCATGGTAACGGCCATGATCAGCGGGGTTGTGGCGGCGCTGAGCCGGCGCGCCCGGGCCCGGGAGTTGGCGATGGCGAGAAACCGGGTGACGCCACCCGGGCCACGGCCGAGCAGCGTCGCGACGCCGCCGAACAACCTCGGTCCGAGCAGGCCGACAGCGATCACCAGGACCAGGGCGGAGCTGGCGGCGCCCTCGATGGCCGACTCACCGGGCAGCGCGATCGGCAGCACGATCGCTGCGGCCAGGCCCACGGCCACGAGCAGCACGCCGAGCCAGAGCCGGAACCAGCCGAGCTTCTTCGGTTCCACGGCCACCTCGCCGAGCGCCTCGACGGCACTGACCTTCGCGGCGCGCCGGGCCGCGAGCCAGCCGCCGATCCGGGCGGCGAGGACGCAGATCAGCACGGCGAACAGCACAGGCAGCGGCGTGATCACCAGCGAGAATCCGGGCGGCAGCGCGCCGGCCGCCGCGAACACGGTGTGCAGCAGCATGGCGAGCAAGATGCCGGGGATGGCGCCGAGCACAGCGCCGATGGTGCCCACGAGCACGGCCTCTCCGCCGATCATGCGCAGCACCTGCCGGGGGGTGGCACCGACGGCCCGCAGCAGGGCCAACTCGCGGCGGCGCTGCTGCACCGACAGGGCCAGTGTGCCGGCGACCACGATGATCACGAGCAGGATCATGGTGGCGCCGAACGTGCTGGCCACCTCGATGACGAACGACCGCATTTGCCCGACGTCGAGCGTCTCGACGTCGCTGCGGTCGTCGCCGGTGTAGGTGACCACGCCGGGCACGGCCTTCTTGATCCGGTCGGCGAGGTCGCCCGCATCGGTCCCCTTCGCGGCCAGCACACCGACCGCGTCGATCTTGCCGGACGTGCCGTAGAGCCGCGCCGCCTGATCATCGGTGAAGAAGACCGCGGACTGCCGGTCGAGCGTCGCCGCGGGCTCGGCGATGCCGCTGACCCGGTACGACCCCGGTTTCGATCCGGTCACCAGCGTGAGCGTGTCTCCTGGGGCGACCCCGGCCCGCTGGGCGATGTCGCTGTCGAGCACGACGTCGTCGGCCGCTCGTGGCCAGGTGCCCGAGCGCAGCGTGAACGGTGCCAGCACCGAGGCGGACCAGCCGTGCCCGTACACGGACGGGCCGTCGAGGACGGAGTCTTTCTTGAGGACGGTCATACGGACGCTGACATCCCCGACCGCGGACTCGACGCCCTTGACCGCGGCGACCTTCGCGACCGTGTCGGCGGGCAGCCTGACCCGCTCGGAGAGCCGCGGGTCCGTATCGCCCTCGACGGGCATGGACTGGTAGCCGCCCACGACCACCGCCGCCCGGTGGTAGCGCTCGGCCGGGACTCCCGAGCCGATACCGGTCTCCAGCAACACACCGCAGGCGGTGATCACGGCGGAGCCGACCGCGACGGCGATCAGCACTGCCGCGAAGCCGCCCTTACGGCCGCGAATCGTGCTCCAGGCCAGCGAAAGGTTCCGGCGCGAGAGCGTGCGGACCTTCTTCTTGGCCTTCTTGGGCGCCGGCGGATCTGCCGCCTTGGCCCCGCTCTTGCGGCTCACCACTCACCCAGCCTGGTCATCCGGTCGGCCACCTTCTCCGGCGTCGGCCCGATGAGCTCGCCGGCCAGTCGGCCGTCGGCCAGGAAGGTCACCGAGTCCGCGTGCGAGGCGGCGACCGGGTCGTGGGTCACCATCACCACGGTCTGGCCGGCCTTGTCGGCGACCTCCCGCAGCAGTTGCAGGACCTGCTTGCCGGTACGTGTGTCGAGCGCCCCTGTCGGCTCGTCGGCGAAGATCACGTCGGGTTCGGTGATGAGGGCGCGGGCGATGGCCACGCGCTGCCGCTGACCGCCGGAGAGCTGCCCGGGGTAGCGGTCGCCCATGTCGGCGAGCCCGACGTTCGCCAGCTCGGCGCGCACCCGGTCGGCGGGGATCGGGGCGCCGGCCAGCCGGAACGGCAGGCCCACGTTGTCGGCGACGGTGAGCGAGTCGAGCAGGTTGTAGGCCTGGAAGACGAACCCGACCCGTTCTCGGCGGATCTCGGTGAGCTGCTCCTCGTGCAGGCCGGCCAGGCGGGTATTGCCGAGGATCACGCCACCCTTCGTGGGTTTGTCGAGACCCGCCGCGCAGTGCAGGAACGTGCTCTTACCCGAGCTGGAAGGACCCATGATCGCGATGAATGTCCCGTGCGGTACGCCCATCGTCACGCCGTTCAAAGCTGTGACCGCATGACGACCGGAACCGTAGACTTTCGTCACCGATTCCAATGCGAGCGCATACCTACTACTCACTGCACACCCTTTCCCGTTTGCCGGAACAGTGCCGGTCCCAGCCGAGATGCTCGTATCGGCGGTGGACGGATCTTCAAGACGCTGAGCACCCCGTCCCGACATCCGAGATCGAAGATTACGAAGCGTCGTCTGGACGCCCGCCCCACCCGGGCTGCCGCCCGCCTGCGACGGCGTGTTCGGGGAGTACGCCGCGGTGCTGGAGCGCGCGCCATTGTCGGATGAGATTCGGCGCACCTGCCACTCCCGGGTCCGCATGTTCCTGTCGATGTGGGAGCCTCGCCGCTTGGCACGGTTGGCCTCAGCTCTCAATGCGTGAGGCCGCGATGGGGGTATCGGGGCCTCAGGGCGGCGGGTCAAGGACGGCAGACCTGGTCGGTGGCGGGGAGGGTGCCGGTGGCCAGGTAGGCGTTGACCTTGGCGTCCACGCAGGCGTTGCCGTATTCGCCGTAGATCCCGTGGGCGGTGCTGCCACGCAGGGTGAGCAGGCGGGAGCCGGTCAGCGCCCGGTGCATGGCCTTGCTGCCCTCGTAGGTGGTGGCGGTGTCGCCGGTGGCGGACACGATCAGCGCGGGGGTGGGGTTGGCGACGTGCGTGGGGCGCTCGCGCGGGTGGTTCGGCCAGAAGGCGCAGGGCCAGATGTTGTTCTTGAGAGGGCCGAAGAGGGGGTGGCGCGCACGGCTGCGCTGGACGTCGTTCCAGTAGGCGTCGGGGTCGCGCGGCGCGGCGCGGTCGCCGCAGGTGATCGCGGCGGCCGGGCTGGCGAGCGGGGAGCCGGCGCTGGTCAGGACGAACGTGAGGAATCCGTCGAGTTCGGAGCCGGGGTCGGCCGGGCGGCCGTGCGCGGCCTCGTTCAGGGTCCGAACGGTGGAGGTGAACTCCGCGCGGGCCGCGGGGCGGTCGTCGCCGGAGCCGACGGAGAGGATGTACGGGACCGCCTGGTCGTCCACCTCGTACGGTCCGACGCGCAGCGGGCGGTCCTGCGCGGCGGCGACGATCGCGTTCACGGTGGCGAGCACGCGGGCGGGGGTGGCGCCGAGGCCATAGGTGCCGTGACGTTTGGCGGCCCAGGCCGCCCAGCCGCGCAGTGCGCGTTCCGCCTCATCTTCGGTGCCCTGCGTCGCCCTGGGGCCCCACTTGTTCGGGTCGCCCGCGCTGTCCAGGACCACGCGGTCGGTGCGGCCGGGGAACATCTGGGCGTAGACCGCGCCTAGGTAGCTGCCGTAGGAGTAGCCGAGGAAGGAGATCCGGCGCTCCCCGAGGACGCGGCGCACGAGGTCGATGTCGCGGGCCGTGTCGCGCGTGTTGGCGTACGGAAGCACGTCGGCGTGGCGCCGGGCGCAGCGCTCGGCCAGGTCGCGCTGCACCGCCACCTGGTGATCGAACCGGGCGCGGGTCGGACCGGCCGAGCGAAGCCACAGGCCGATGGGCCAGCCGCAGTCGAGCGGCGTGCTGCGCCCGACGAAGCGCGGGTCCAGGCCGACGAGGTCGTAACGGGCGGCGACGTCCTTCATGGCCGCGCGCGTCTGCAGGGGCATGCCCAGCGTGCTCTCGCCGGGGCCGCCGCTGTTGAGGACCATGGTGCCGATGCGATGGGCGCGGTCGGTGGCGGGGAGGCGGGACAGCGCGAGTTTGATGGTGCGGCCGCCAGGCCTGGAGTGGTCGAGCGGGACGGTGAGCTCCGCGCACCGTGCGCCTGCCCGATCGAGCTCCCTGCCGGAGGCGTCGTCGGGGCCCTGGGCGCAGGGCTTCCAGTCGAGCGGTGGGGGCGGGCCGCCGTCGGCTCTGGCCGGGGGCGCCACGGCTGCGGACAGGGCGATCAAGGCGAGCACTGGGACCAAGCATCTGAAGGTAGGCTCAAATGTCAGCTTCATGGTCGAGAACGCTATTTCGGCCGGTCGTCCGGCACGATACAGCTGGCCGCACGCGTGTTGGTACAGCCCGCTGTAGTGCCCGGCGGGGACCGGTGACAGATAATGACCTCTGTACGGCGTCGTGAGGAGGTGCGCATGCGTGACCGGGCATTTTCCGGCTCGGTCTACCTGCTGGGCACGTTGGCCACCGCCGTAATCACGGCACTCGCGCTGCCGGTGCTGCTCGCGCCGCCGGCGGCGCGGGGCTGGGCCGAATGGCACCGTCAGCGGGCCGGCAGGCTGCTCGGCGTTCCGGCCGACGGGCGGCTGGGCGGGCGGCGGGCTCTCGCCTGGGCGCTCGCGCACGTCGCCGTCGGGTTCCCGCTCGGGCTGGCCGCCCTGATGTGCCTGGGCAACATCCTGGTCGCCGCGGTGGCGTTGCCATTGTGGTGGGCCTTTCCCGCCGGCGAACGTCCCACCCTGTTCTCGTTCTTCGATGTCCATGTGGGCGATTGGGAGACCGCGCTGGTCGGGGGCTCTGTTCAGATCGCCGTCCTCGGTGCGGCGGCCTGGTGGGTGCTCCCGACGCTGGCGCGACTCCACGCACGGCTGTGCCTGGCGGTGCTCGCGCCGTCGGCCCGCGAGCGGCTCACCGAGCGGGTCGACGTGCTGACCAGGAGCAGGGTCGGCGTGGTCGACGCCCATGGCGCGGAGCTCCAGCGGATCGAACGTGATCTGCACGACGGGACGCAGGCGCGCCTGGTGACCATCGCCATGCAGCTGGGCATGGCCCGGGAGTCACTCGCCGACGACCCGGACGCGGTCGCGGCGCTGCTCGCGCAGGCGCACGAGACGGCGGAGGAGGCGATGGTCGAGCTGCGCACGGTGCTCCAGACGATCTACCCGCCGATCCTCGCCGACCGCGGGCTCGACGGGGCGCTGACGGCGCTGGCCGTCCGCTCGAGCGTGCCGGTCCACATCGAGCTCGCCGATCTGGGCGCGCTCCCTGCGACCGTGGAGGCGGTGGCCTACTACGTGATCGCCGAGGCGCTGACGAACGTGACCAAGCACGCCGCCGCCACGCGGGCGGCCCTCCGGATCAAGCGCGCCGGCGACGTGCTGTCCATCGAGGTCACCGACGACGGAAGGGGCGGCGCCGACGAGGCGCGCGGCACCGGGATCCCCGGGATACGCCGGCGGGTCGCCGCCCTGGACGGCGCGGTCCGCCTCGACAGCCCGCCGGGTGGCCCCACCACGCTCGCCGTCCAGATGCCGTGCGCATAGTGATCGTTCAGGAGGTCCCGTGCGGGTCGTGATCGCCGAGGACAACGTCCTGCTGGCCAGCGGCTTAGAGCTGCTCCTGGCGGCGAAGGGCTGCCAGGTCGTGGCGGTCGTCGGCGACGGCGAGGCGTTCCTTCTCGCCGTCGCCGAGCATCGCCCCGACATCGCCATCGTCGACGTGCGGCTGCCACCGTCGTTCCGCGACGAGGGAATCCACGCCGCGCTGCGGGCCCGCCGCGAGCACGGCGCGCTGCCGATCCTGGTGCTCTCGCAGTACGTCGAGCGCGAGTACGCCGGCGAGCTCCTGTCCGACGGCCGCGGAGGCATTGGCTACCTCCTCAAGGACCGCATCGGCCGGGTGGCCGAATTCGTCGACGCCCTGCGCCGCGTCGCGGCCGGCGGCACCGCCATGGACCCCGAAGTGATTACCCAACTCCTCATCCGCCGCGCCGGCGACCCCCTGGACACCCTCACCTCCCGCGAGCGAGAGTCGCTCGCCCTCATGGCGCAGGGCCACGACAACGCCACCATCGCCGAGCGGATGCGCATCTCCGACAACGCCGTCCACAAGCACATCGGCAACATATTCGCCAAGCTCGGTCTGGCACCGGACGACTCCGGCCACCGCCGCGTACGCGCAGTACTCACCTACCTGGACGGCACACCCCGGCCAGCCGAGCCAGACCCCGGCCGCGGGAACCCGCGCTGATCCGCGTTCAGACCTCTTCCGGCCCGCGAGGAGGATTGGACCGAGCCTTCACCCTGCCTCCTTACGACGTCAGGGGCCCGCGCCGCGACTGTCGTGTGGCGGCCAGTCCTCCGGCGAGACTGCTCACCCCGCAGATCAGCACCAGCCCGACATACTGCGGCAGAGAGTAGGCGAACCACGGCCTACCGGTTACGGCCTCGCCGGGCGCGCTGAGCGAAGCGGCGGCGATGCCCGTCCCCAGCAGCGCTCCGACGAACGTCACGATCATCATCTCCCAGCACGCTGCTCTGGCGAGCTGCCGCGGCGTAGCCCCGACAGTCCGCAGCAGCCGGATCTCCTCCGCCCGTTCGCCCATCGTCATGGCCGTCGCGTTGAGCACCGAGACCACGGTGTAGACCACCGTCGAGCCCACCAACAGCGGGGTCGGCATCAGCCTGTTCACCCAGGTCATGAGTGCCGAGCGGATCGCGGCCATCGCCTACGAGGGCGCCGAGACGGCCGACGATCCGCTCTGGCCCGCTTCCGGTGCCACTAGCCAGGCCGAGTACGGCCGCTGGTACCGACACGCCTGTGGCATGGCCTGCCTGCAGATGATCCTCGACCACCGCGACGGCCACGCCCGCCCCTGCTGGAACTCGTGCGCGACTGCCGCGCCTACGGCGGCTACCGCGAAGAGGCCGACGCGACGATCAAGGGCCTGTACTACGCGCCGAGTTCGTCCGCGCCGAACACGACCTGACCGCCCGGGTGCTCCCGCACCTGGCCGTCGCCGCCCTGCTCGCCGACGGTCACCTGGTCATGGCCTCGGTCCACAAGGAGATCCGCCGACCCACCCTGCCGGCTCCCGGCCGCGGCGGGCACCTGGTCCTGCTCACCGGCCACGACCACGGCACGCTGCACATTGGCAACCCTTCCGGCCACACCACGACCGCCCGCCGCGCCGTCATTCCCATCGAGGTGTTCGAGAGCTTCTTCGGCGGTCGCGGCATCGCCGTGACCTGCGGTAGATCAGGTCCACCGCGACCTCGACGCCAGCGGCTCTCGCGATCTCCGGCATGCTACCTGTCGTCTTCCGCGGCGGCCGGGTTGTGAAGCTCGCGGAGTTCTCCGCCGACCTCGGGGCGGTTGAACGGGTAGAAGCCGTGGAAGTTGATGTGCTCGAACATGAGTGGCAGCAGATGGGCGCGGATCTCTGGGGTGACCTGCCCGCCCTTGATACCCAGCGCGCCGGACTCCAGCTTCTTGACCGCCGCATCGATATAGAGCGAATTCCACCAGATGATGGCGTTCAGCCCGAGGCCGAGCGCGCCCACCTGGTCCTCCATGCCGCGTTCATAGCCCCGCATCAGGCGGCCGAGGTTGCCGAAGAAGACGCGGCGGGCCAGGGTGTGACGGGACTCGTCGATGTTGAGCTGGGCTCCGATCATCCTGCGGTACTCCTCGACATGGATGACCTGAAGCAGGTGGAGCGATTTGAAGATCCGGCCGTAGTGGGCGAAGGCGTTCCCGAGACCGGTCAGGCGGCCGTCGGCCATCATCATCCGGATCAAGTCGTAGGCGCGGACCTGATTGGTGGCCAGCGAGCCGGCCACCCGCACCATGTCGTCCCAGTGCTGCACGATCGCCGGCAGCGACACCCGGCGCAGGCCCAGGGTGTTGAAGTCGCCCCACGCGTTGCCGGACCTGTGATCGCGGGTCAGGGTGCCCTCCAGCATCGCCGTGTCGCCCCACCACAGCTGGGTGTCGGTAACGTCGGCGTGCCGCGGCGCGAACTGGTAGCCGCAGATCGCGAACAGACCGTATACGACATCGCTGTAGCTGCCCTGATCTGTGGTGATCACCTCGGGGTGCTCGGCGGCGTCCAGGCGGTGAATGGCGTCCAGGATGAACAGCGAGTCGCTCAGCGTGCCGGGCACCAGCAGCCCGCCGAGCCCCATCACCTTGTCCGAGACCGTGTTCAGCCAGGTCGAGCCGCGTGCGCGCTTGCCGATCCTCCAGTAAAGCGGCGAGGGCCGGGCGTGCAGGGATCGGACCGGCACCACGAAGCGCATGCCGTCCACCGAGGCCACCATCCCGCCGCCCCAGTCGGCGGTGATGTCGATGCCCGCCTGCTTGTCGACCAGGCGGGCCGAGACCGCGGCGATGCCCTCACCGTGGAAATAGCCCTTCTCCACGCCCAGCAGCCGGTGCTCGGCAAGCGCCGGCATCCCCTCTTTGATCACCGGCACCAGGCCCACGTTGCACGAGCGGGCCACGGTGAGCGCGGCCAGGGTGATGTCGAGGTCATCGCGGCGCAGGTGCGAGCCGGAGATGTGGCGCATGCAGTCGAACATGCCGGTCTTGGCGTGCGTCTCCAGCAGCAGCTCGGGGTAGTCGATGCGCGGCAGCATCGCCGCCACTGCGTCGTGCACGGCCTTGAAGCCCTCCGGCAGCGGGGCGGCCTCCAGCCGAGACAGGTGCAGCTTGCCGCCCTTGATGTTCACCAACGCGTTCGCCGCCAGCCCGGCCGCGACCTGGGTGTAGGCGTCGTCGACCAAGTCAGCCAGCTCCCGCAGATGCGCGCGCGGGTCGGCCTGCAGGCCCAGCGCCGTCAGCACCGAGGAACGCTCGCTTGGAATCGCGCGTCTTGGCCACCCGCGAAGCGATGAACGCCGTCACCTCGGCCTCGGCCTCGCTGAACTCCCGGCACTTCAGCAGCTTGCGGATCTGCGCCGCGTGATCGTAGGGCGTCTGCCACCGGTCGCCGTAGCGTTTGACGACCGTCCAGTCCTCGATCCCCAGTTGCTCGGCCACGTAGCGGATCACCACCTCCGGCACCTCAGCGGGCCCGGAATCGGTCAGGAACGTGCCGAGCATCCGCACCGTCCCCCACTGCAACGACCAGCCGAGCCGATTCTCCACACCCCGCCGCCCCCGCGCCTGCGCCAGCGCGGCCTCATCCAGGAAGAAGAACCTCTCCAGCTCCTCGGGTGTCGGATCCGCCACAAACCGGCCGTACCGGCGCACCTGCTCGCCAGATAGATACTCATGTTGCACAGAACGTAATCATGTGAGAACATTCCGTCACCACTTGCCAGTATGTCGAAATCGAGACCGAATCGACCTGCTGCAACCCCCAGCGCTCAGCTGACCTGCGGCTCAGCGCTTATCGAGAAGTCTCGTCGGAATATGACCACGACCTCGTCATGGTCCTCGGCACTAGGGTCCGCAGCCGGCACGAGGAATGGACATATCCTCCGAGCCGGGGTGTACCTAGTACTCCAACCGTAGATCGTGATCTTCATGGCTGGGTGGCTGTTTGCCGTCGGTAGTGCGAGTTGCGGGCGCGGGCTTGGTGTCGGCGTCGCCACTGCGACCAGCGGAGCCGGTGTGCCAGGTCGTGGACTGGGCTGATCAGTGCGGCGAACAGGTGCTGGATCTCGCTGCGGGTCAGGGGGATCAGCTCGTCGGGTGCGGGGTGGTCGCGGCATTCGGTGGCCGCGGTGACGGCGAGGAACGCGGCGGCGAGCATGGTGAGGGTGACCCAGCGATGCCAGGAGGTCCAGCGGCGGACCTGGTGCTCGTCCAGGCCGGTCAGTCCCTTGCCGGCCTGGAAGGTCTCTTCGATCGTCCAGCGTCGTCCGGCCACCCGCACGAGCTCGGACAGTAGCACCGGCCGGGGTGAGAAGCAGCGGTAGAAGGCGAGTTCGCCGGTTCGCCGGTTGCGGCGAATCAGCAGCAACCAGTGGCCGGGCCGTCCGGTCGGGCTGGTGATGTCGAGCTGGGCCCAGTCGTAGTATCGCTCGCCTTTCGCTCCCGTTCCGGCCGACAGCCGCTGCCAGGCCCGCTTGGGGATTCGTGCGACCAGTGTCTTCGCCTGGAACTTGCCTGCACGCGTGGTGACTTGGTGGGTGCTGGAGACGGCCAGCACGTAGCCGATGGGGCGGTCTTCCAGCGCGGCCCGCAGGTGTGGGTTGTCGCCGTAGACCTCGTCGCCCGCGACCCACCGGGCTGGCGTGCCCGCGTCTAGTACTCCAGTGAGACTTCGTGACCGCCCTGGTTGAGAGCACATGGGTACGGCCACCGCGCGATCATTCAGTGTTTGTGAAAACACGTGAAAACCGTGCGATGGCCGTGGGCCACAGCGTAGACCCTGCGGTCTGGCAGATCACCTTCGATGAACTGATGACCCGGATCGCCGGCCGGTTCGGCCGGGTGGAGCCTCGCCGTACGGCACGGGCCTACCTGTCCGGGCTGCTGTCGGATACCGAGCGCAAAAACTGCTGGTGGCTGGCCGAGCATGCTGGACACGCCGGACCGGAGGCGATGCAACGCCTCCTTCGCACGACCTGCTGGCAAGCCGATGAAATCCGCGATGACGTACGAGATTACGTGATCGAACAGCTTGGTCACCCCAGCGGGGTGCTGATCGTTGATGAGACGGGATTCATCAAGAAGGGCACCGGCTCGGCCGGTGTGCAGCGGCAATACACCGGCACAGCGGGAAAGATCGAAAACAGCCAGATCGGCGTGTTCCTCGCCTACGCCTCACCGAGAGGACGGGCACTGATCGACCGGCGGCTCTACCTGCCGAAAACCTCCTGGCTGGCTGATGCTCCCCGCTGCGCGGTGGCCAAAGTACCCGATCAGGCCGCTTTCGCAACCAAGCCCGCCCTGGCCGGGCAGATGATCGCCGCCGCTCTTGATGCCGCGGCTCCGGCCGCCTGGGTGAGTGGGGATGAGGTCTACGGCCAAGACCCGCACCTGCGCCACCTGCTGGAAGAGCGCGCCGTCGGGTACGTTTTGGCGATCGCGGGCAACCGGCGGGTGAACCTGGAAGGCACCGACCTGCCGGCGGCCCGGATCAGCGCGAAAGTGGCCGATCGACACTGGCACCACTACAGCGCCGGCGCCGGCGCCAAGGGCCCGCGCTACTACGCCTGGGCGTGGGCGCGGATCGACGCCGACCGCAGCGGGCACCACTGGCTGTTGATCCGGCGCAACACCACCACCGGTGAGCTGGCGTTCTACCGCTGTTATGCGCCCGCGCCGATGCCGCTGCTCACCCTGGTGCGCATCGCCGGTGTCCGCTGGGCGGTGGAGGAGTCCTTTCAAGCGGCAAAAGGCCAGGTCGGGCTCGACCACTACCAGGTACGCACCTGGACCGGCTGGCACCGGCATATCACGCTGGCCATGCTCGCCCTGGCCTTCCTTGCCGCCATTGCCGCGGCTCAGGGCCCGGCCGATGACCGGCAGATCCCGTTGACGATGCCCGAAATCCGGCGTTTGCTCGCCGTGATCGTTCTTAGTCCGCCTCGGTCGATCGGTGAGACCTTGCGCTGGTCACAGTGGCGACGCCGACATCAAGCCCGCGCCCAGCAGGCCCACTACCAGCGTCGATCCCAACCATGATCTCAAAATGTCACTGGAGTACTAGGGCACGGGTGACCATCTTGGCGGCGAGCTGGGGCTTGGTCGCGAAGGCGAGGCCGTCCGGGACGCCGGCTGCCTTGCAGCGGTCGGGGTCGTCGGTCCACGAGCGTGGTACGTACAGCGCGCGGTCGATCGCGGCATGGCCGCGCGCGGCGGAGTAGACCAGGTAAACGGCGACCTGGGAGTTCTCGATGCGGCCTGCGGTGCCGGTGTACTGGCGCTGGACGCCGACTGTCGTGGTGCCCTTCTTCAGGTCGCCGGTCTCGTCGACCACGAGCACCGCCTCGTCGTCGCGCAGGTGCTCGATCACGTAGGCGCGTATGTCATCGCGGACCGCGTCGGCGTCCCACTTCGCGCGGTGCAGCAGGTGCTGCATGCCGTCCGGGCTGGCGTCGCCCGCGTGCTCGGCCAGGGTCCAGCAGTTCTTCTTCGGCAGGTCTGCCAGCAGGCCGAGTACCAACGCCGTTGCCCGGCGGCGCGGTTCGACCCGCACGAACCGGCCTGCAATGCGGCCCATCAGCTGGTCGAACATCGACCGCCACCGGGCAGGTACTACGCTGTGCCCCACGGCCACCGCCTGATCTTCGTTTGTCCACACAACACCCGATGGTCAACGGTGGCCGCGGCCTCAGCCGCCGATCGAGGGATGGCTACTGGGCACTGCGAGCGTCGGCCGACCGGGGAACAGCGCGGTTAGAGCACCATGTGGCAGTAGAGTCCGTGGTCGTGTGACCGAGCCCGTCGAGCCAGTGCCGCAAGCTCGTTGAGGAAGTCCGCAAGATCGCCGGGATCGGCACAGCCGTAGAACTCCTCCGCTTGCGACCACGGTATAGAGATCTCGGCCAGTCGCTCGCAGGGTGCGTCCGCCATGGCATCGCGCACCTCGTCGGGCAGAGTAACGATCCAGGTGCTCTCTGCCTCCGAGCTCGTCACCAGATGAACGAACCGGGGATGTCCGGTAACCCGTGACACAGGCTCACAAATCAGCAGCCCAACCGCCTGCCCGAGCAGGACAGCGGGGTCGATCGTCTTGACGCAGACCGTGTCGAAACCGGCGTCATCAGGTCCCTCCGCAAAGGCTGATGCCGCTGCTTGATCGTCGGGTGCGCTGAAGTAATCGTAGTAGATGCCCACGCCGAGAAGTCTGACAGTGCGCTCCGACAGTCGGCGAACGGTTCGGGCCCTCAGTGCAGGTCGATAGTGTGACCGCCAGCGACTCTGGTCGCCTCCACGCCGACCCCCAGCGGCAAGATCACGATCTACGGCTGGAGTACTAGTGTGCCGCGCCTGAAATTCGTCGGCAATATCGGGCGAGGGATTCGAGGATCTCCTCCGCAGTCTTCTTCCACACGAACGGCTTGGGATCCTCGTTCCACTGGCTGATCCAGTCGCGGATGTCGGCCTCCAGCGTCTGCACACTCTTGTGGACTCCACGCCTGATCAACTGGTCGGTCAGGAAGCCGAACCACCGCTCGACCTGGTTGATCCACGACGAACCGGTGGGGGTGAAGTGCATATGGAAGCGGGGATGCCGCGCCAGCCACGCCTTGATCGCCGGAGTCTTGTGCGTGCCGTAGTTGTCGCAGATCAAATGGACGTCCAGTTCGGCGGGCACCGTCTTGTCGATCGTGATCAGGAACTTCTTGAACTCCGCGGCGCGGTGCTGGCGGTGCAACTCGCCGATGACGGTTCCGTCTTCGACGTTGAAGGCGGCCAACAGGCTGGTGATCCCGTTGCGCACGTAGTCGGGGGTGCGGCGCTCGGGCATGCCGGGCATCATCGGCAGCACCGGCTGGGAGCGGTCCAGTGCCTGGATCTGGGACTTTTCATCCACGCACAACACCACCGCCCGTTCCGGCGGGTTGTGATACAGCCCCACCACATCGACGACCTTCTCCACGAACAACGGGTCGGTGGACAGTTTGAAGGTGTCGGCCTGGTGCGGTTTGAGCCCGAAGTCCCGCCAGATCCGCCCGATCGTCGACTTCGACAGTCCGCTGCGCTGGGCCATCGAGGCCCTCGACCAGTGCGTGGCGCCTTTGGGTGTCTGTTCCAAGGTCGCTACTACGACCTGTTCGACCTGGTCCAGGCCGATCGACGGTGGCCGGCCTGGACGCTGTTCGTCCATCAGACCCTCCAGTCGCAGCTTGACGAATCGGTTACGCCACTTGGAGACCGTGTCACGATGCACCCGCAGATCCGCGGCGATCTCGATGTTGTCCCTGCCGTCCGCACACGCCAGCACGATTTTGGATCGCATCGCCAGCACCTGCGACGACTTCGCCCGCCGTGCCCAGCGCTCCAGCGTCGCCCGCTCCTGGTCGGTCAGCGTCACCTCGGCCTTCGGCCTTCCTGTCCGTGCCATAACGACAGTCTAGACTTAGCCGAAGAATTTCAGACGCGCCACACTAGCTACAGGCTCACCGACTTGACCGGAGCGTGCTCGGTGCTCGTCGCCGCGACCGGCCGGGGGTTTCCCGGGCTTCGCGACCGTCAATTAGCCGCCGAGCAGTTCGAGCACGGCGTCGACAGCCGGGGTCACGGTGCGGACCAGCGCATGGGTGGTCCGGGTGATCTCGACCGTGGAGACCCTGCGGAGTGCGACACCGTCGGGGACGCCGACCACCGTGGCGACCAGTTCGGGCACCAGGCTGGCGCCCAGGCCTTCGCGGACCATGCGCAGGGCGAGCGCGTAGTCGTCGGCCGTGTGGATGACATTCGGGTGGAAGCCCGCCAGGGCGCAGGCGCGGTCGAGCATCTCGTGGTCGGTGGTGCCCTGAGAGCCGGCTATCCACTGCTCCTCACGTAGGAGGCGCAGGTCCACCTCGTGGGTCGCAGCCGGGTGGCCGGCGGGCAGGGCGATCAGGATGGGCTCGACGCCCAGGAGCCGTCGGGAGATTCCGGGTGGCGCGTCCTCGGGGATGAGGTTGTAGGTGAAGGCGATCGCGAGGTCGCAGTTGCCGTTGCGAAGCGCCTCGACCGCCTCGTGGGGTTCGAGTTCGTAGACGACCACGTGCAACTCCGGATGGCGGGTCCTGGCGGTGGCGATCGCCGGCAGCAGACGGTGGACGGCGGCCGTGGCGAAACAGGCCACCCGGACGGGTCCCCGTGGGGTCGAGGCAGCGCGGAGGTCTTCCTCCGCGGCGTCCAGCGCGTTCAGGACGATGTGCGCGTGCCGGACGAGGCGCTGCCCTTCGGCCGTGAGGCGGACGCGGCGCCCCGCGCGTTCGAACAACGCCACCTTGGCCTCGCGTTCCAAGGTGGCGAGCTGTTGCGACACCGCGGAGGAGGTCATGCCGCAGATTTCACCCACGGCGGTCATCGTGCCGTGCTCGGCGAACTCGCGCAGCAGGCGGAGCCTGGTGGGCTCCAACATCAAGGAAACCTTATAGATCTGCTCGAAAACACTAAGTGGACGTTGTCAATTGAACCAGGCGACACTGTCGCCTGACCACCCACCGATGCGAGGAGGGACAGGATGCTGACTGTCGTCGAGATTCCCCAGTGGCAGGGGTCGCTGTCGCCCACGGCACCCAAACTAGTCGAAGGCGCCTCCCGGCTGGCCGCCATGGTGCCCCAGGCCCGGCATGTACGGGTGGACACCGGCGACACCCTTGCCGAGACCGCCGCCCGGGTCCGGCGCGTGCTCCCGCGGGACGGCTTCACCGTCACGGTCGGCGGAGACTGCGGTGTCGAACTCGAACCGGTCGCGGCCGCGCTGCGCCGGTACGGCGACCGCCTGAACGTCGTCTGGTTCGACGCCCATGGCGACATGAACACCCCCGCCACGTCCCCGTCGGGTGCCTTCCACGGCATGATCCTCCGCACGCTCCAGGGTGAAGGCCCCTGCGACCTGGTGCCCTCGCCCGCGCTGCGCCCCAACCAGGTGGTCCTGGCCGGGACACGCTCGCTGGATCCCGCGGAGGCCGACTACATCCGGGAGACGGGCATCGGCGGCCTGTCCGCCATCGGCGACGACGCGCTCCTGTACATCCACGTGGATCTCGATGTCCTGGACGGCATCACCTCGGTCGGCTACCCGGAACCCGGCGGCCTGTCCGCCCAGGCGCTGACCGAGGCAATCGCCACTCTGGCAGCCCGGCACGAGATCGTCGGCCTGGGCATCACGGAGTATGCGCCGTCAGATCCACGGGACGAGGAGATGCTGAGGCATCTGGTCCCCGAACTCGTCCGGCTGTGCAGAGCATCGGGTCCGTGGCAGATCGAACGCCGCGCCGCCGGTGCCTGGCCTGCCCGGCACTCCGAGAAGCGCGACGGCTGGCTCCTGCGCCATACGCCCGACGTGAACCGCAAGCGCTCCAACTCGGCGCTCCCGCTGACCGGCGCCACCCCCTCCATCCCGGCGCTGGAGGCCTTCTACGCGGAACGAGCAGTCCCGGTGACCGTCCAGGTAAGTCCCGCGGAGCATCATCAGGAACTCGACGCGCTCCTGGCCGCCCGTGGTTACGCCTTGGCCGGCAGGACACTCGTCATGACTGCCGGCGCCGAGGCCGTGACAGTCGCGGCCGGGGACCCCGGCGGGGTCGAGTACGTGGACGACCGGGCCCGCTGGCCCGCGCTGTTCGAGGCAGTCACCGGCAACGCCGACGGCACGGGCGTCATCGGCCGCATCGCTTCCAAGGCGGTGCTGCTCGCCAAGGACGGCATCGGCCTGGGAATGGCGGTCACGGAGGACGGCTGGACGGGCATCTTCTGCATGGCCACCCACCCCGCTCACCGGCGCGAGGGCGTCGCGAGGGCCGTCCTGGCGGCCGCCGCCCGCTGGTCGGAAGAGCAAGGCGCATCCCGTCTCTACCTCCAGGTCGAAGAGGAAAACATCCCCGCCCGCGCGCTCTACGAGGGCATGGGTTTCACGAAGTCGCACGGTTACCACTACCGCCTGCGGGCTTAGCGTCGAGCGCCGTTCGAGCCGGAGCAGTACCGCCGCCCGGGACGGCGTTGCCGCCATCCCGGGCGGCACTGCTCGGCCGTAGCCGGCACCCCGGCTGCTCAGGCGGGGACGGGCTCCCGGTCGGCATCGTCAAAGGGGGGATAGCTCTCGCTGCTCATTCGATCGGCCGCGTCGATGTAGTCGGCAAGAGCGTCGCGGGATCGGGCGAGCCTGTCCATCTGATCGTCCAGCCGCTGCAGCCGTGACCGCATCGCGGCCAGCAACTCGGGACACCCGAGCAGCTCCGGGGCCTCTCCGACCGCGCAGGGCAGCAGGTACGCGATGTCCTCGGAGGACAGGCCGGCACCAAGCAGGTGCCGGATCTGCTTCACCCGCAGCACGGCGTTCTCGCCGTACTCGCGGTAACCGTTCGTGCCGCGCTCTGCCTCCAGCAGGCCCTGGGCCTCGTAGTAGCGCAACTGATGGGCGTTGACGCCCGCCCGACGACTCAGTTCCCCGATCCGCATCGAAACCTCACTTGACCTTCATACCGGTATCAACGTTGACGATGATGACATGAACCACAAAAACGACACACCCGTGACAGTCATCGGACTCGGGCTGATGGGCCAGGCACTCGCCGGCGCGTTCCTGAAAGCCGGGCATCCTACAACCGTGTGGAACCGTACGACCTCCAAGGCCGACCGGCTGGTGGCCGAGGGCGCACGGCTGGCGCCGACGGTTGGCGACGCGCTCAAGGCGGGTTCCCTGACGATCATCTGCGTCACCGACTACCAGGCCATGCACGAACTGCTCGGCGCGAGCGACATCGAGCTGGACGGCACGACGTTGATCAACCTGACCTCGGGCGACTCGGGCCAGGCCCGGGAAGCCGCCCAGTGGGCCGAGCGGCGCGGTGCCCATTACCTGGACGGCGCCATCATGGCCATCCCGCCGGCGATCGGGACCGCCGAGGCGGTGATCCTGCACAGCGGGCCGCAGCCGGACTTCGAGGCGCACAAGTCGACACTCGACGCGCTCGGCACCGTCACCTACCTTGGCGCGGACCATGGGCTGGCGTCCCTGTACGACGTGGCCGGCCTGGCCATGATGTGGAGCGTCCTGAACGCCTGGCTCCAGGGCACTGCCCTGCTCAGGACGGCCGGTGTCGACGCCGCAACGTATGCGCCGTTCGCGCAGCAGATCGCTGCCGGCGTGGCCGAATGGCTGCCTGGGTATGCCGAGCAGATCGACAACGGCTCCTTCCCGGCCGAGGTGTCGGCCCTGGAGACCGACGCGCGGGCGATGGCACACCTGATCGAGGAGAGCGAGGCGGTGGGTGTCAACGCCGAACTACCGAAGTTGATCAAGGCGATGGCCGACCGCTCGATCGCCGCCGGACACGGTGGGGAGCAGTATCCCGTGCTGATCGAGGAGTTCGGCAAACCCCGCCGCGACTGACCGATCCCGACCCCGCGATCCAGCGTCTCGCGCCGTCCGCCGTCCGGGGATGCTGGATCCGGCACCTCTGCCGGCGTCGGAATCCGCTGTCGACCTGGGATCCAGTCTCCGGCATCCGGTCGGCGGCGACCGCCGGCACGGGGCTTGACGAGCACCGGACCGGGAGGTCGCGTCAGGGCCCTCCGGTCGGGTGCGCTACCGCACAAGCGCCGACCTGCCTCCAGTCGGACAGCAGCGGTGTGGTCAGAATGGGAGATGAGGGCGATGGCGCCTCATCCCTGAGCGCCTGGCGCCCCTCGGACGGATCCGTGGCAGGGAGTCTCCCTATGACTGCGACGCCAGACGCAACCCCGTCGGCTCAGCCCGAGCGCCCGGGTATGAAGGATGGGGTGTGCAGCGAGTTCACCGTCTTTACCAAGATCAAGCCGGGCCATGCGGATGCGCTGCGTGAGGATCTCGCCACGCTCGCCGGCGGGTCATCCGACGTGGAGGCCCGTGCGGCGCTGCGTCAGATCGGCACCCTGCACGACGCACGCCACGTGATCTTCGACAACGACACCCGGCACATGTTCGCCAGTGTCTTCGACGGCTCCTGGGACACCTACATCGACGACTTCGGAAAGACGGCAGTCGGGGCCCGCTTCGACAAGGTCTTCTCGCACACCGAAGGGTTTCCCGGCGTCACCGATCCGAAGGTGAAGGACTGGTTCATCGCCCGGCAGGCACCCGCGGGGGTCTTCGTCAGCTCCTATCCCGATCTGACCGTTCAGCAGATCTGGAAGGACCAACGTGTGAGCGAGGCATTCCAGGCAGTGCTGGACACCCCCGAGTTCCGGGCGGCGCTGGACAACCCGGCGAACGCCGAGTTGCTGGCCACGCCGGCCTTCCAGAGGCTGATGGAGGAAGCCGCAGGCTAGAACCGAACTCTTGAGACAGCCGACCTGGGGCCGTGCCGACGTCGCAGCGGGGGCGACGCGGGCAGCCGCCCAAGTGCACGATGCCGCGGCGGTGAGCCCCGGCGCGTCATGGACCGTGTCGCCGGGCGCGGGCCGGCCGCCACGGGGGTGTCCGGGTAAAGACCGATGCGGAGGCACAAGCGATCATGAACGCGGAGGCAAGCACGAGCGGAGCCAGTGCGGGAATCGAGATCGACGACATCCAAAGCGGGGCATTGCATCCACGGCCTGCACCGTACGAGGGAAGGTTCATCTTCCTGCGGGTAGATGACCGTCACGCGGGGCGTTCCCTGCTGCGGCGGCTGCTCCCGGCGATCGAGGGGGGTTTCCACAGCGCGGACCCGAGCCAGGATGCCTGGGTGGCGGTGGCGTTCACCTACCAGGGGCTGCGGGCCCTGGGGGTGCCCCAGGAGTCGCTGGACAGCTTTCCGCGGGCGTTTCGCCAGGGCATGGCTGCGCGTGCGGACCTGATCGGCGACGTGGGTGAGAGCGCCCCGGCTCACTGGGAGCCGCCGTTCGGAACAGCCGATGTGCATATCGCGTTGAGTGCTCTGTCACCCGATGCGGCGCGGCTGGACAAGGCTCTGGAGCGAGCCCGCATCGCCTGCCGGGACACCCCTGGTGTCCAGGTGATCTGGCAGCAGGAGGTCCGCCAGCTCCCGACCGGGCGTACCACCTTCGGCTTCCGCGACGGCATCAGCCATCCGAACATCGAGGGCCTCGGGCTGCCCGGCTCCAACCCCCGGGAAGCCCCTCTCAAGGCCGGCGAGTTCATCCTCGGCTACCCCGACGAGACCGGCAATCTGCCGCCCATGCCCAGCCCCGATGTGCTGGGGCGCAACGGGACCTACGTCGCTGTGCGCAAGATTCACACCAAGGTGGCGGCCTGGCGCCAGTACCTGCGCGCGAACACCTCCAGCGCCCGGGAAGAGGCGCTCCTGGCGGCGAAGATGGTCGGGCGCTGGCCCAGCGGGGCACCGTTGACGCTGACCCCGGAGCACGACGACGCGGCGCTGGGCGCCGATCCGCACCGCAACAACGACTTCCTGTACCGGGAGAACGACGATCGAGGCTTCCGATGCCCCGCTGGTGCGCACATCCGGCGCACCAACCCCCGCGATGCCGCCATCATCGGCGACGCACGGATGCACCGCCTCATCCGCCGCGGCACCAGCTACGGCCCGCCGCTGCCAGAGGGCGTGCTGGAGGACGACGGCGCCGACCGGGGCCTGGTCGGAGTCTTCATCGGAGCTCATATCGAACGACAGTTTGAATTCATCAAGGCCGAGTGGGTCAACGACGGCAACTTCATCGGCTTCCCCGGCGAGAAGGATCCGGTGGCCGGGCATCACGACGGAACCGGCAGCGCCACCATCCCGGAGAGGCCGATCCGGCGGCGCCTGCAGAACCTGCCCAGCTTCGTGGTCACCCGAGGCGGCGAGTACTGCTTCCTGCCGGGTCTGCGCGCCCTGCGCTGGCTGGCCGAACTGAGGGACTGAGGCCTTGTCCTGCCCCCCGAGGTCGCCACCACGGTCTCCGAGAAGAGGTAGACGTCATGGCAGCACGGTTCATCCCCTACACCCGGGATGTCGAAGACGACGACCCGCGCTTTGATCACAACCTGCAGACGGTGATCGACAAGACCAAGAGCTTCATCGCCGGATCAGTCACGGCCGGTGGCACCGGACGGGCTGTCCGCGACGCCCACGCCAAGGGATACGGGCTGGTCCGAGGGCAGGTGGAGATCCTGGCCGGGCTCGCCTCCGAGTACGCCCAGGGTATCTACGCGACGCCGGGAGTCCACGATGCGCTCATCCGCTTCTCCAACGGCTCCCCCCACGCCGGGGCCGACGCGCGACTGGGCAGCGCGACCGGGCTGGCGCTGAAGATCTTCGGCATCGACGGCCCGACCCTGCTGGAGGACGAACCGGACACAGGCACGTTCGACTACGCCACCATCAACGCACCGATCTTCTTCTGCAACACAGTCGAGCACTACCTGTTCATCCAGGACCTGTTCTTGAACGCACGGGCCTACTTCTCCCAGGGCCGGCCCGGCGCGCATCGATTCTTCGCCGAGTTCGTGACCGGAAAGGGAACGCTGGACCAGGACGACTGGGCGTGGGACGAGTTCCTGGCCTTCCTGCGCCTGGCGCGGATCCCCCCGGTCAACGTGCTGCTGTCGAGCTACTGGACGATGGGCGCCGTCCGGCACGGGGACTACATCGCCAAGGTGCGCATCACCCCCGACCCGCACTTCGCCGATGCGGTGGTCCGGCGCGCCATCGACCCGGCCTCGGCGCCGGAGGTCTTCCGGCCGGCCCTGCTGGCCGAGCTGCGGGAGCGACCCTACGCCTTCGACATCCAGGTTCAGCTCTGCACCGACCTGGAGCGGATGCCGGTGGAGGACACCACTGTGGAGTGGCCCGAGCAGCTGTCGCCGTTCGTCACGGTGGCCAGGCTGCGGTTGCCGCGACAGGACATCTCCGGTCAGGACAATCTGGAGAAGATGGACGCGCTGTCCTTCACACCCTGGCGGGTCACGGCCGAGCACGCACCCCTGGGCAACATCATGCGGGCCCGCAAGGAGGTCTACCGACAATCCTCCATCGAGCGTCACAAGCTCAACCAGCAGCCGCGTACAGAACCCCGCAGCGCCGACGAAGTGCTTGACCCGGCCCACCACCGCGACAGTGCCGGGGGCGAGTAGGGGAGCGGGGGACAGCGATGCCCGATGGGGAGCACATCACCGTCGCGGCCGTCGGCTCGCGGGGTGATCCGACGGCGCGGCATCGCCGGGGCAGATGCGCCTGATGAGAAGATCGGCGGGAAGGGCTCCATGGATGCCCTGGTCAACCGCATGGCGCGCGCTTGGTAGGTCAGCGGGTCAGGTCCCGGCGCCCTGCCGGCCAGATCATCCCTGACCGGCACACGGAGGCCGCCATGGGGCAAGCTCTCGGGGACGTGCTCGGCCTGGCGGCCGGCGTCGCGGTCAGCCCCCTTCCCATCGTCGCGATCATCCTTGTCCTGGCAACGCCGCAAGGACGTCTCAACGGACTGCTGTTCACCCTCGGCTGGCTGGCGGGGCTGTCGGCCCTGGGCGGCATCATGCTGGCGATCGGCGGAGCCGGGGGCTCCTCCACCCACCATCAGCCGGCCACCTGGGTGGGAGGGCTCAAGCTCGTCCTGGGCCTCCTGCTCGTCCTGTTCGGCACCCGGCAGTGGCGGCACCGTCCCAAAGGCGCCACGCAGGCCGAGCTGCCGAAGTGGATGGCGGCGATCGACCGCTTCACACCGATCAAAGTCCTCGGGCTCGGGCTGGCCCTGTCGGCGGCCAACCTCAAGAACGCCCCGCTGACCCTCGCCGCAGCCGCCTCGATCAGCGCGTCCGGGCTTCCCGCCGGACAACAGATCGCATCCCTGGCAGTCTTCGTGATCATCGGTTCGCTCGGGCTCCTGGCACCCCTCGGAGTGTTCCTGTTCATGGGAGATCAGGCCAAGACCGTGCTCGGCGGCTGGAAAGACTGGGCGGCACAGCACAACGTCGCCGTGATGGCCGCCCTGTTCTTCGTCCTCGGCCTGAAGCTGCTCGGGGACGGCATCGGCATCCTCACCTCCTGACCTCCTGAAACCAACGGCGAGCCCTGACGCGGTCAGCCATCGCGCCGGGCGGCGGGTGGGGCGGCACATGGAAGTTATTAATCTACATTGTAAAGGCGTCCGGCCGGGTTCAAGATCATTTACAATGGACTGAAGACTCCGTCACCCACAAAAGAGGCGCGTGGATTACGCAGCGTAATCCACGCGCCGTCCGGCAGCTGGTGCGGATGGGAATGCGCCCTTTTTGCGGTTCCGTGGAAAGCTTCGCCTGCTCCTTTGTCAGGAGGTGAGCGGGGTGCGGGGGCGCAGTGCGCCGGCCGAGGCCGCCATGAAGGCGGCCAGGAGGGCGGGGATGGCCAGGGCGCCTGGCAGGCCGATGATCTCGGCGGCGCCGCCGATGATGGCGGGGCCGGCGACGAGCCCGGCGTAGCCGACGGTGGCGACCTGGGCGATGGCCTCTCCCGCGCGGGCGGGGTCGTGGTTCCCGGCGGCGGAGAAGACCTGGGGGACGATGGTGGCCAGGCCCAGGCCGAACAGGGCGAAGCCGGCGATGGCGATGGGGACCCGGCCGATGAGCAGTGCGGTGGCCAGGCCCAGGGCGGCGAGGAGTCCGGAGTAGCGGACCAGGCGGACGGGGCCGAGGCGCTGGGCGAGGTGGTCTCCGGCGAAGCGGCCGGCGGTCATGGCGGTGGAGAAGACGGCGAAGCCGAGGGCGGCGACGCTCTGGGGTGCGCCGAGGTCTTCGAAGAGGTAGACGGCGGTCCAGTCGACGGCGGCGCCTTCGCCGACGAGGCCGGCGAAGGCGACGACGCCCATGAGGACGATCCAGCCGGACCAGCGGGTGCGGGCGGGGGTGGTGGTGGCCGGTGCGGCGGGCTGGGTGGGCAGCAGGTGGCGTCTGGCGTGGAGGGAGAGGAGGGCCAGGGGGATGCCGGTGGCGGTGAGGGTGGTTGCGGCGCTGAGGCCGAGCCAGGCGAACAGGCCGCCGATGCCTGCGCCGATGAGGCCGCCGATGCTGAACATGCCGTGGAAGGAGGACATGATGGGGCGGCCGTAGGCGCGTTCGACTTCGACGCCGTGGGCGTTCATGGAGACGTCGAGGGAGGCGTTGATGAGGCCGTACAGGAACAGGGTGGTGATGAGCAGGGGGAGGGTGGGGGCGTAGCCGGGGGGGATGACGGCGAGGGCGGTGGCGATGGCGGCGGGGGTGATGACGCGGGCACTGCCGAGGCGGTCGGTGAGGCGTCCGGCGAAGCGCATGCCGATGACGAGGCCGGCGGCTATGGCCAGGAGGCCGTAGCTGAGCTGTCCGTCGCTGAGGCCGAGGTCGTGTTTGACGGCGGGGATGCGGGCGGCCCAGGCGCCGGAGACGGTGCCGAGGAGGATGAAGAAGAAGGACACGGCTCGGCGGGCGTTGGTGGCCTGCCGGAGCGTGGTGTCGCTCATGAGCGCCCCCGGGGTTGTCGGCTCAGGGGCGTATTCAATCATGGGCGGGGTCGCCCGGGTTGCCCCCGTGGTAGGGCGGAGGGTCTCCCGGCGGCTCGGCAGGGGCGGGTGCCTGCAGGTGGCGGCGGTCGCCGCCTGCAGGCCGGGCCGGCCGCGTGCCGGTCAGGTCCCGGTCGGCGGCGTCAGTTGCCGGCTGTCCGGCGTGTTTGCGGGGATGTCGCCTGGCTGGGATCGGTGCCGTCGGGGGCCGGCGTGCCTGATGCATGATGCTGGTTCATCGCCATGATTTTCGGTCAGGGGCGGAAGGCTTTGAGTGTGATGTCGACGAGAGCGTCGGCGTATTCGGCGGTGAGTGGGCCCGAGCGGTGCAGCCAGCGCTGGTGGAGGGGGGCGTAGAGGACGTCGAGGAGCAGGTCGAGGTCGGCGTCCGGGGCGAGTTGGCCTGCCTGTTGTGCGCTGCGTAGCCGGGCTTTCTTGGCGTCCTGTACGGGGCGGGCGAGTCTGTCCCGGTATTGGGCGGCGAGGTCGGGATTGCTGATGATCTCTGAGTTGAGTGCCCGGATCGGGGCTTCGAAGTCCGGGTCGGCGAACTCGGCCGCTGTCGCGCGCATGACGAGTTTGAGGTCGGCTTCGATGTCGCCTGTGTCGGGCAGTGCCATTCCCTCTTGCTCGGGGTTGTCGCTGAGGGCGAGGAAGGAGTCGAAGATCACGGCTCCTTTGGAGGGCCACCATCGGTAGATGGTCTGTTTGCCCACGCCCGCGCGGGCGGCGATCGCTTCGATCGAGACCTTGGCGTATCCCACTTCGCGGATCAGTTCGCGGGCGGCGTCGAGGATCGCGTGTCGTGATCGCTCGTTGCGGCGGGCGGGATTGGGTTTTTTGGCGTCGGGCATGTGGTCAGGCTAACACTCAAGCGAGACGGATCGTATCGGCTTGGTGGAGGGGGTTTCGCGGGCTCTCGCCTCGGGCCGGTGTCGCAGATGGCGGCTGGTGGTCCGGGTCTTACCGGCGTCTCGGCTCCGGTCGGCTTTGCGAGAGGTCGAGGCTGTCTGATCGTTTCGTTGGGCCGGCCGGTGGGGGGTGGGCGGCGGTGGTTCAGGCGGCGCCGTACAGCCCGGATATTTCGGCGGATACGCGCGACATCTTCCATAAGGCCGGGATCCGTCGACTCGCCGCCGCGGCTGAGATTCAGCCGCGGGCCGTGTTCAGGGCGTCGGTGGGGGCGTCGGTGATGTGGCAGGCGCCGGAGGCACGGAAGGGCTCGGCGAGCTGGGCCAGGTAGCCGGTGGGGTAGTTCGGTTTGGCGGCCATGCCGAGCTGGTCGGAGGTGAAGCGGCGGGTGGGGTCGTGGGAGAAGGTGCCGAGCAGGTGGTCCCAGGCCAGGGTGAACAGGCCGAAGTTGACGTCGCCGATGCCGGCCCATTTCAGGTGGTGGAAGCGGTGGCCCTCGTTGAGGGCGAGCACGTACTTGAGGGCGCCGATGCGGTAGTCGGCGTTGGAGTGCTGCAGCAGCAGCTGGACGGCGACGGTGACGGCCAGCGCGGAGGCGACGTCCAGGGGCAGTCCGATGAGGATGAGCGGAGCGACGCCGGCGCTCATCTCCAGGGTCTGGTGCAGGGGGTGCTTCATCAGGCCGTTGAAGCCGTAGAAGCGCTTGATGGAGTGGTGGACGGCGTGCAAGCGCCACAGCACGCCGATCTTGTGGCTGGCGTAGTGGGTCAGCGTGATGCCGAGGTCGGCGATCACGATGGCGGCCAGGACCTGCAGCGCGAAGGGCCAGGAGTGCGGCCACAGGTCGGCGATGGTGACGGTGGCGGCCAGCAGCGGGATGATGCCCACGCTGAGCAGCAGCAGCAGCTCGTTGACGCCGGCATGGGCGATGTCGCGGCCGCCGTCCCCGGCCGGGCTGTTCCACTCGGCCTCGTACGGCAGGGCGCGTTCGGCGGCGAAGGAGCAGCCGATCGCGGCCGGTAGCAGGCCGACGAGCCAGAGTTTGGAGGCGCCGGAGGCGGCCAGGGCGATGGCGGCGCCGTTGACGCCGAGCAGCATGAACGGCACGTAGCCGTAACGGATCACGGGTCGGATCAGGGTGTGGTGCATGCCGTCCAGCGTCGCGGCGGTCGGACGTCCGGGGCTTGGACGGATCCGCTGATCTCCGCCGCACATCTGGCACAGGGCCGCGCCGTGGGCAACTCGTTCAGGCGGCGCCGGCGGCGTGGGGGCGGATGGCGTGCAGCAGGTGCGAGGGGGCCAGGCCGAACATCTCCCGGCAGACGCGGGTCAAGTGGGAGCTGTCGGTGAACCCGGCACCGTGCGCGGCGTGGGTGAGGCTGGCGCCGTGCTGGGCCAGCTCTGCGGCGTGGCGCAGCCGCGCCCAGCGCAGGTAGGCGGGGAACGGCAGGCCGAGCTCGGTGGTGAACAGGTGCCCCAGGCGGCTGGCCGACAACCTGACGGTGGCGGCCAGCTCGGTGAGCCGGACCGGGCCCGGCAGCAGCTGCGGCACCAGGTCCACGGCTGCCTGCAGCACCGGGTGCCGTCTTGTCTCCGGTACGGCCCAGCCGTCGCAGAGCAGGGCCGACGCGTCCACTGCGTGCTCGGTGAGGGCGGCCGGTGGCAGGGCGGCGCGTGCGGCGGCGATCCAGCCGTCCACGTGGTCGCGGCTACCGCCGTCGAGCTGGGTGGTCAGATGCCGGGCGGCCGTACTGGCCGGATCGAGGTAGATCATGGTGGCGGTGGCGTCCGGACCGGCGTGCAAGGCGTGCGAGGCCAGGGTGGGGATGATCGCGGCGCGCACGGTGCGGCGGGTTCGGTGGGTGTCGCTCAGCTCCACCTCACCGGAGGATACGAGCAGGATCTGCACCGCGGCGTGGGCGTGCGCGCCGGTGCTGCCCGCCGCACCGGTGAAGGCGAGCCGACCGGGCTGCAGGGTGGTCGTGCCCCGCCACCCGGCGGCGGCCGGCGACGCGGCCGCGGTCAGGGCAGTCACGACATGCCGCCCGTGTGTGCCGAGGAGTGGTCAGTGGTTGCGGCGGGGTGCGGGATGAGGGTGCGGTATTTGCCGCCCGCCCCAGGTTGCGGCGGTTCGGCGGTGCGCGCGCCCGGGGTGCGGCTGCCCAGCCGCATCAGCAGTGGCGTCTCATGCCAGTGCTGCAGGACCTGTCGGCCGGGGTTGGTGACCATGAGCGTTTCGATCCGGTTCATCGGCATGTGAGTCTCACGTCCTCCTGGCGTCTGTCCGGAGCCCCCAGGCGGGCCGCTCCCGGGGCGCTGCGAGAGACGGCATCCGCCCTCGCTCTCTACGACCCGCGCAACACCTTGCGCGCCGACTACAACATCCCGCCCGCGGGCTGAGCGTTGCGGCCGCAAGCCGCGATGGGCCGTGCCGGGCGCCTGTGGGGAGGGGGCGGATCATTTGGTCCCGGGGTCGCGTCCGGGGTCCTCGTGCCGGCGATGGGTCTTGTCGGTGGACAGGACGAGGGCGGCGGCCTGGATCTTGTCCATGACGGTGGACAGGTCGTGGAGGGTGGGGGTGTCGAGGCAGTGCAGGAGGCGGCGGAAGTCGGCGAGGCCGGCGTCGGCGATCTTCTCGGTGAGGGTACGGCCGGCGGGGGTGAGTTCGACGCGGCGGATGCGGCGGTCGTGGGGGTCTTCGCGGCGGGCGACGAGGCCGTGGCCGACGAGGCGGTCGACGATGCCGGTGACGGTGCCGAGGCCGACGCCGAGGTGGTGGGCGAGGTCCTGGCCGGAGGCGGAGTCCTGGAAGGACAGGAGCATGACGACCTTGAGCTGGCGCATGGTGAGGTTGGAGTCGAAGAGGGGGGAGGGGGGGCGGTCTTGGGCGAAGAGTCGTCCCAGGTCGCGTTGGAGTTCGCCGATCCGGCGGATCAGTCGGTCGCGTTCGTCGTTCACACTCACCTCTCGCTTCCTGAGAAGGTTATCAGGAAAGCAAGGCGGCGTTAAATATTCGTATAAGGCGAAGTGTTAGTGTGGGCAAAACTTATTGTGCCGTCCCCCTAGGAGTCCGCCCCCATGACCGCCTTGGCCAGGTTGAGCCTTGCCAACCGCAGCCTCGTCATAATGATCGCGGTCGTGTTGAGCGCGTTCGGCGCCTTCGCGATCCCGTCGCTGAAACAACAGCTTCTGCCGTCGCTTTCGTTCCCGGGCGCCTTCGTGGTCGCCCCCTACCTGGGTGCCTCTCCCGAGATCGTGGAGGAGCAGGTCACCAAGCCGATCGAGGACAGCTTCCAGGGCATCGAGGGGGTCACCGAGGTCACCTCCACCTCCCAGGAGGGGATGTCGCAGGTTCAGGTGGCCTTCGAGTACGGCACCGACATCGACGCGGCGGTGGCGAAGATGCAGCAGGCGGTGGCGCGGATCGGCACCCAGCTGCCCGACGGGGTGGACCCGCAGGTCCTGGCCGGCGGCACCGACGACATCCCGGTGCTGGTGTTGGCGGTGGGGACCGGCGGTGACGAGCGGGCCATGGCCGACAAGCTCCAGCGGATCGTGGTGCCGGAGCTCCAGGGCATCGACGGCGTCCGTGAGGCCACGGTGACCGGCGCCCGCGACGAGACCGTGGTGATCACTCCGGATGTCAAGAAGCTCGCCGCGCGCGGGCTGGCGCCGACGGCGGTGACCGATGCGCTGCGCGCCAACGGGCAACCGGTCCCGGCGGGCAGCCTGGTGCAGGACAAGGCGTCGCTGACGGTTCAGGTGGGCAGCCGGATCGCCTCGATCGAGGATCTGAAGAACCTCTATCTGATCCCCGCGGCTCCGGCGCAGGCCCAGCAGGCTCCGGCCCAGGCCCAGGCGCAGCAGGCCGCCCAGCAGGGACGTCAGATGCCGGGGCAGCAGAGTGCGGCCGCGGCCCAGCAGCGGGCCCAGCAGGCGCAGCGCCCCGTGGCAGCGCCCAAGCCGGTGAAGCTGGGCGAGGTGGCCGAGGTCGAGCGTTCGCTGGCCACCAGCACCTCGCTGACGCGCACCAACGGCGAGCCGAGCCTGGGGGTGTCGGTGACGATGACGCCCGACGGCAACGCGGTGGCGATCTCCCATGCGGTCAACGAGAAGAAGGCCGAGCTGGTCCGGGCGATCGGCGATTCGGCGCAGGTGACGGTGGTCTTCGACCAGGCGCCGTATGTGGAGCGCTCGATCGAGGACCTGACCACCGAGGGCCTGCTGGGTCTGGTCTTCGCGGTGCTGGTCATCTTGATCTTCTTGCTGTCGGTGCGTTCGACGCTGGTGACGGCGGTGTCGATCCCGCTGTCGGTGGTCATCGCGCTGATCGCCCTGTGGCTGGGCGACTACTCCCTCAACATGCTCACGCTGGGGGCGCTGACGATCGCGGTCGGGCGGGTGGTGGACGACTCGATCGTGGTTTTGGAGAACATCAAGCGGCACCTGGGCTACGGCGAGGCCAAGCGTGATGCGGTGCTGGCGGGCGTGCGTGAGGTGAGCGGGGCGGTGACGGCCTCGACGCTGACCACGGTGGCGGTGTTCCTGCCGATCGCGGTGGTCGGCGGCATGGTGGGGCAGCTGTTCGCGCCGTTCGCGATCACGGTGACGGTGGCGCTGCTGGCTTCGCTGCTGGTGTCGCTGACGGTGATCCCGGTGCTGGCCTACTGGTTTTTGAAGGCGCCGGTGCTCAGCGCCGAGCAGGCGCGCGTGGTGCGTGAGCAGGCGGAGGCCAAGGAGCTGCGCAGTCCGTTGCAGCGGGCCTACATGCCGGTGTTGCGCTTTGCGACCAAGCGGCGCCTGGTCACCGTCCTGGTCGGCGTCGTGATCTTCGTGGGGACGATGGGCCTGGCCGGCCGGCTGGAGACCAACTTCCTGGACTCCTCGGGGCAGAACACGCTCTCGGTGACGCAGAAGATGCCCGCCGGCACGGACCTGGCCACCACGGATGCGGCGGCCAAGAAGGTGGAGGAGGTGCTGGGCTCCCTGAAGGACGTGGAGGGCTACCAGGTCAACGTGGGTGCCGGCGGCGGGTTCATGGGCGCCACGGGCGGTGGCGGCGATCGCGCCTCCTACTCGGTGACGGTCGCCGAGGGCGCCGACACCGCGGCGCTGGAGAGCGCACTGCGTGATCGGCTGAAGACGCTGGCCGATATCGGCGAGGTCACCGTCGGTGGCGCGCAGGGCGCCCCGGGCGGCGGTTCGACCAACCAGCTTCAGGTGATCGTCCAGGCGCCGGACACCGCGACGTTGCAGAGCGCGGCCGAGGCGGTGCGCGGCGCGATGGCGGGACTTGACGGGCTGCGCGATGTCTCCTCCAACCTGCAGGCCAGCGGCCGGCGCGTGGAGGTCCAGGTGGACCGGCGCAAGGCGGCGGCCAAGGGATTGACCGAGGCGCAGATCGCGCAGGTGGTCGCCCAGCGTTTCCGTGGCGCGCCGCTGGGCCAGATCACCCTGGACGGGCGGGCCAGTGATCTGATCCTGCGCCTCGATGAGGCGCCGGAGGATCTGAAGGCGATCGGTGCGCTGAAGCTGCCGTCGGCCGCCGGCGAGGTCGAGTTGTCGGATGTGGCGAAGGTGGCCAAGGTCGACGGGCCGACGCAGGTGACGCGGATCGACGGTGAGCGCAGCGCGACGGTGTCGGGTACGGCCACCGGCAGCGACCTGGGCAGTGCCACCGCGGCGCTGACGGCGAAGCTGGAGGGGCTGTCGTTGCCGGCGGGGGCGAAGTTCACCATCGGCGGCGTCAGCGCCGACCAGGAGGAGGCGTTCGGCCAGCTGGGTCTGGCGATGCTGGCGGCCATCGCGATCGTCTTCATGATCATGGTGGCGACGTTCCGTAGCTTCGTGCAGCCGCTGGTGCTGCTGGTGTCGGTGCCGTTCGCGGCGACCGGCGCGATCGGCCTGCTGCTGGCCACCGGCACGCCGCTGGGCGTTCCGGCGCTGATCGGCATGCTGATGCTGATCGGCATCGTGGTGACCAACGCCATCGTGCTGATCGACCTGATCAACCAGTACCGGGAGCAGGGGATGGGCGTGGTGGAGGCGGTGATCGAGGGCGGCCGGCGGCGCCTGCGGCCGATCCTGATGACCGCGGTGGCGACGATCTTCGCGTTGATCCCGATGGCGCTGGGCCTGACCGGGTCGGGCGGGTTCATCTCCCAGCCGCTGGCGATCGTGGTGATCGGTGGCCTGCTGTCGTCGACGCTGCTGACGCTGGTGCTGGTGCCGACGCTGTATGTGATGCTGGAGCGGACCAAGGAGCGGTTCGGCCGCGGGCCTCGGCCCGGCAGGCACGAGGCCGAGGTGAAGGTCTACGACGCCGACGAGCTGGCCTCGGCCCGGTAGGCACCCGCTTGGGATGAGGGACGCCGATCGCCGTACGGTGGAGTTCACGCCGTACGGCGATCGGCTGTTTGCCGGGGGTTCCGGGCGCCGGGGCGGCGGTGTTCTCACGCCGCGGCGGGGTGGGGGTGACCCTGTGCGGGCCGTGGTGGCGGCATCGCAATAGACTGACGCAACGTGACTGCCAAGCCGCGTATCCCCAATGTCCTGGCCGCCCGCTATGCCTCGGCGGAGCTGGCCCGTCTGTGGTCTCCCGAGTACAAGGTGGTGGCCGAGCGCCGCCTGTGGCTGGCGGTGCTGGCCGCGCAGGCGGAGCTGGGAGTGTCCGTCGCCCCGCAGGCGGTGGCCGACTACGACAAGGTCGTCGAGCAGGTGGACCTGGCCTCGATCGCCGAGCGGGAGCGGGTCACCCGCCATGACGTGAAGGCCCGGATCGAGGAGTTCAACGCCCTGGCCGGGCATGAGCACGTGCACAAGGGCATGACGTCGCGGGATCTGACCGAGAACGTCGAGCAGTTGCAGATCCGCGACAGCCTGCTGGTGGTGCGTGATCGGTGTGTGGCGTTGCTGGCGCGGCTGGGCGGGCTGGCGGCCGAGCATTCGGGCACGGTGATGGCGGGCCGGTCGCACAACGTGGCCGCGCAGTCGACCACGCTGGGCAAGCGTTTCGCCTCGGCGGCCGATGAGCTGCTGGTGGCCTTCGCCCGGTTGGAGGAGCTGATCGCCCGTTACCCGCTGCGCGGTATCAAGGGTCCGGTCGGCACCGCTCAGGACATGCTGGATCTGCTGGGCGGCGACCGGGGCAGGCTGGCGGAGCTGGAGGATCGGGTGGCCGGGCACCTGGGGTTCGCCCGGCGCCTGACCAGCGTGGGGCAGGTCTATCCCCGGTCGCTGGACTACGAGGTGGTCACGGCGCTGGTGCAGCTGGCGGCCTCTCCTTCCTCGCTGGCCAAGACGGTCCGGCTGATGGCCGGGCACGAGCTGGTCACCGAGGGGTTCGCCGAGGGGCAGGTGGGGTCTTCGGCGATGCCGCACAAGATGAACACCCGTTCCTGTGAGCGGGTCAACGGGCTGACGGTGGTCTTGCGCGGTTACGCCTCCATGGTCGGGGAGCTGGCGGGCGACCAGTGGAACGAGGGGGACGTGTCGTGCTCGGTGGTGCGGCGGGTGGCGCTGCCGGATGCGTTCTTCGCCTTCGACGGGCTGGTCGAGACGATGCTGACGGTGCTGTCGGAGTTCGGCGCGTTCCCGGCGGTCATCGCCGCCGAGCTGGACCGGTATCTGCCGTTCCTGGCGACGACGAAGATGCTGATGGCCGCGGTGCGGGCCGGGGTGGGCCGGGAGAGCGCCCATGAGCTGATCAAGGAGCACGCGGTCGCCTCGGCGCTGGCGATGCGTGAGCGGGGCGCCGGAAACGAGCTGCTGGAGCGCCTGGCGGCCGACGAGCGTTTCCCGCTGGACGCCGCGCAGCTGGCCGAGCTGCTGGAGCAGCGGATCGCGTTCACCGGTGCGGCGGCCGAGCAGGTGGAGGCGGTCGTGGCGCGCGTCGGTGAGGTCGTCGCCCGCTATCCCGCCGCGGCCGCCTACGCTCCCGGGGCGATCCTCTGAAAGGGATGCGGCCGCGGTGAAGGGGACGGAGCTGCGGGCCGCCGCGGAGGTGGCGGCCGCCTGCGAGGACGACACGCTGCTGGTGTGGGCGGCGCAGGGGATGCGCGACGGGGTGCGGGCCTGGACGCTGGGGGAGGCGGTGGCGGTGGCCAGCCCGGAGCTGAACCGGCGTGATCGCCTGACGGTGCGGGGCCAGGCGTCGCAGGTGGCGGCCCTGGTACGGCTGGCACTGCCGGAGCTGGGGCCCTCCTACCGGCTGCTGGGCGATCGGGCGTTGATCGTGGAGCTGGGGGAGCGGCTGCCCGGGACCGGGCAGGCGCGGCCGTTCGAGTGGATGGACACCGGCGCGAACACCGGCAGGGAGGGGGCCGCGGCGGACGGGGCGGATCCGGGGCGGGCCGGGTGGCTGGAGGGCGCCGACGAGGAGGTGGGCGCCCTGCTGGCCGGGGCGTCGCCGTCGTCGTGGGCGGTCCCCGGCCTGCCGGGGGTGCGCCGCTGGGCGGGACTGCGCGCGGCGGGCGGAGCCCTGGTGGCCACGGCCGCCGACGCCTGGTCGTGCCCGCAGGTCGGGTTCGTCGCCGGAGTGGCCACCGACGCCGCCCATCGGGGCCGCGGGTATGCCCGGCGGGTGTGCCGGTTCGCCTTCGCCGCCCTGGCCGCCGAGCACGGGCGGGTGGCCCTGATGGTCGACACCGACAACCGCGCCGCCATCGGCGTCTACGAGCGTCTGGGCATGCGCGGGCGCCCGGTGGCGGCCGCGACCATGGGCGGGACCACGGACGGGTGAGCCGGCGGCGGGCGGCGGGCGGCGGAAAACCTGGTGCGTGGGGCGGCCACGCCCGGCAAAGTGGACGAAATGATGTCCAGTTTTGTGCCTGGTCTGGAGCTTTCGCGCAACTTCTATGAGCAGGTCGTGCAGCCGATGGTCGCCGATGTGCCGCACAGCGCGGCGCTGATCGGCGCCGGCTCCGAGGTGCTGGCGTTCGACACCGAGCGCTCCACCGACCACGACTGGGGACCCCGGGTGGTGCTGTTCGTCGCCCCCGAGACAGCCGGCGCGCTGCGGACGTCCATCACCGCCGCCCTGCCGGCCACCTTCGGCGGCTACCCCACCGCGTTCGGCGACGGGCACGGCATCCAGGTCACCGGGCCCTCCGCCTGGCTGACGGAGCGGCTCGGCTTCGATCCGCTGGCGCAGATCAGCGCGCTGGACTGGCTGTCCACCCCCTGGCAGCGGCTGGCGGAGGTCACCCGCGGAGAGGTCTTCCACGACGGCCTGCAGGTCCTGGAACCCACCCGCAGCGCCCTGCGCTGGTATCCGGGAGACCTGTGGCGGTATGTGCTGGCCTGTCAGTGGCGACGCCTGGCCCAGCAGGAAGCCTTCCCCGGCCGGTGCGGAGAGGTCGGCGACGACCTCGGCTCGGCCGTGCTGACCGCGAGCCTGACCCGTGACCTGATGCGGCTGGCCCTGCTGATGCGCCGCCGCTACCCGCCGTACGCCAAATGGCTCGGCAGCGCCTTCACCCGCCTGCCGGGCACGGCCGAGATCGGCCAGGCACTGTCCGGCGCGCTGGCCGCCGACGGCTGGCGCGAGCGGCAACACCATCTGGGCCGCGCCTATGAGCGGGTGGCCCAGATGCACAACCGGCTCGGCCTGAGCCGGCCGCTGGAGACCACCACCCGCGGCTACTACCAGCGGCCCTTCGAGGTCATCGACGGCCTGCGGTTCGCCGACGCGCTCACCGAGGCCATCACCGACCCGTGGGTGCGGGCCCTGCCACCGCTCGGCTCGGTCGACCAGTTCGGCGACTCCACCGATCTGCTCACCTGCCCCCGACGCTGCCGGGCGGTGACGCGGGCGGCGCTGGAAGGGCACTGAGGAAAAGCGCCGGAAAAAAGGGGGAGTGGGGCCGCCGGGGAGACGGGAGAGCCCCGCCGGCGCGGCGCAGCCCACCCCCGCACCGGGGACGAGATGCCTCGCCGAGGCCATGTACGGCGAGGCCGCCCCCGGCACACCCCCGGCCCCTGCACCCCCGGAGCCCGTCGTCCCGCTACGGGGCCGCACGCCCCGGCGCGCGGGGGACGCCTCAGCGCTAGCGCTGGGCGCGGTCGGCGTTGGCGTGAATGGCGTCACGGATGTAGACGCTCAGACCGGTGGCAGCCGACTCGTAGCCGGCCGAGAACCGGGGATCGGCCACATACATCTCGCCCAGGCCCCGGTGGATGTCATAGGAGCAGTCGTAGCACCAGCGGGTGATGTGCGCCCGGTGCTCTTCGGCCAGCTCCATCGCCCGCTCACCGCCGGCCGGCAGGCCCTCGGCGAGGGCCCTGGCGAAACCCTCCACCGTCTGGGCCGCCTCGGCTTTGAAACGGACCCAGTCGGCCGCGGTCATCGCGGTCATGCGCCGCTGCGACTGCGCGAACGCCTCGCCGCCGCCCCAGCGTTCGCGCGCCTGGGCGTCGTGCGCTTCGGGGACGAAATCACCGAATATCTCAAAGCGTTCCTCCGGGGTCAGCGAGATGTCCATACTGTGTGCCTCCATGGCGTGCTCCACCGCCGCGGCCATCGTCTGCAACCGGCTGATGCGCCGCATGAGCAGCTCGTGCTGGCGCCGCAGATGCGTCAGCGCGTCGGTGCCGCTCTCGTCGAGGATGACCGCGATCTCCTCCAGGGGGAAGCCGAGCTCACGGTAGAACAGCACGTGCTGCAGCCGCTGCAGGTCCGCCTCGCTGTAGCGGCGGTAACGCGCAGCGGTGCGCTGCCCGGGTGACATCAGGCCGATGTTGTCGTAGTGGTGCAGCGTGCGCACGCTCACCCCGGCGAGCCGGGCCACCTGCCCGACCGAATAACCCATGCCCCCCCTTTTTCCTGTGTCGTTTCCGACCCGGCCCAGCATGTGCCCTGCCGTTACGTGAGGGTCAAGCCGGCCCGATGCCGCGCAGCCCCGGCCGGGCAACCCCGGGCCCGACCGGCGCAGGCCCGCCAGGGGGAGGGCCTGCGTGGCGCGCCCGCCTTCCGCATACGCGCCCGCTACGGCAGGCCGCCGGACAACCCCTGGCCCGACTGGCGCAGCGTGATGTTGAGCCGTCCCTGGATCAGGTCGTGCGGGCCGGTCCCGGGCAGGATCCGCCGCACGCCGTGGAAGGCCAGGCGGGAGGGCCCGCCGAAGACGAACAGGTCGCCCGACTCCAGCCGGACATCGCTCCAGGGCCTGGCGCGGGTGGCGGTGTTGCCGAACCGGAACACGCACGCGTCTCCCAGGCTCAAGGAGACCACCGGAGCCGCGGCGCGCTCGTCCCTGTCCTGGTGCATGCCCATCGTGGCCGCGTCGTCGTAGAAGTTGACCAGCGCCACGTCCGGCTCGTAGGGGCCGCCGAGGGTCTGGGCCACCGCCGCGCGGCCCAGCTCCGCCAGCCACTGCGGCAGCGGTTCGACCGGCTCGTCGGTGTAGCGGTAGGGGCGCCAGCGCCGGCCCAGGCACACGGTGCGCACCGACATCAGGCCGCCGCCGGGCAGCCGGATGCGCTCCATCCCCAGCGGCGGGCGCGCCCAGGCGCGGCAGGCCCGCACCAGCTGCCGTTGCCGGGCGGGGCTCAGCCAGTCGGGCACGTGAACCGCGCCCGGGGCGATCTCGGCGCGGCAGCGGCCGATCAACGCGTCCACGCCGGGCATTTTACGCCGGTGGGCCCTCCCTTCCGCAGGATTGTGCCCCTGCCGGAGCGCGTGCACGACGAGCCGCCGTCCACCGGGCAGCCGGCGCCGGGCGAGCAGATCTCGGCCGCGCTCTTGATCTCCACCATGTGACACGTCCCGGATGCCCAATACATATACCGGCGTTGTTGTCGCGGTTGCTAGAGTGCCTCACATGGTTCGTCCTCCACTGACCCAGCTCGACCACGAACGCGGCCACCGGCTGGGCGCGATCCTGCGCCAGGCGCGGGGCACCCGCAGCATGGCCGAGGTCGCCGCCGCCGCAGGACTGTCGGCCGAGACCCTCCGAAAGATCGAAACCGGCCGGGTCCCGACCCCGGCCTTCTTCACCATCGCCGCCCTCGCCCACACCCTGGGCATCTCCCTGGACGTCCTGGCCGAGGTCGCCGCCGCCGAACGCGCCGCCTGACCCCTCCCGCACCCCCACGGGCACCCCCACGGCCCCCCCGCAACAGCCCTCCCACGACACCCCCACGACCGGCGTATGCGACGGAGCGGCCGATGGCGCCGGCGGCCGGGTTGCCGACGCGGCCGAATACGGCGGCAACCCCCCCGTGAACGCGGCCGGCCCTGACGACGACCCCTCAAAGACCCCGCCGTCAAAGGGCCCCGCGACCCGGCCGCACGGGCCGGCACCCCGAAACGGCGCCGGCCCGCACCCCCAAAACCCTCACCCGCCGCCGGACGGCCCGCGCAGCAGCGGATGAGCCCGCATCGCCACCTCCAGCTCGCCGGGCAGCTCGTCGCGGTAGCGGCCCAACGTCGCCAGATCACTGTGCCCCAGCACCCGCCGCACCGCGTCCATGTCCACCGCGTCGGCCAGCAGATGGGTGGCGGTGGTATGCCGCAGACCATGCGGCGTCACCGAACGCCGCCGATCGGGATCCACCCGCCGCTGCACCCGGTCGATCACCGCCTGCACATCCCCCCGCGCCAGGCGCCTGCCCCGCCACGACAGCAGCAGCGCCTTGTCCTGCACCTCGGCCCGGCCCCGCTCCAGCAGATAGGCCTCCAGCACACGGGCCACATCACCCGGCAGCGGCACATCACGCGTCTTGCCGCCCTTACCGAAGATCCGCCAGTAACGCACCCCGTCGTTGGTGTAGAAATCCTCCACATTCGCCCGCACCAGCTCCGAGACCCGCGGCCCCATCGTCGACAGCAGCAGCACGATCAGCGCATCGCGCAGCTCGGTGCGCTGGTCCCGCCGTCGGCCACGCCCCGCACCCGCCGGCGAGCCGTCGGCCCCCGGCGCGGCCCCCGGCGCGGCCACTGTGCCGCCCAAAGCCCCCGCCTCACCCCGCGCACCACCCCGGCCGCCGCCGTCGCCGCGGTGACCACTGAGATCACGCGCCGCGCCGATCAGCCCCTGCGCCTGCTCACGGGTCAGCGCCCGCCGCTCCGGACGCAACCCCCCGCGCTCCTTGGCCGTCACCGTCGCCAGCGCCATCGGATTGATCTGCACCCAGCCCGTCAGCGTCGCGTGCTTGAACAACGCCGAGACCGACCGGCGAAAACGCGACTGGGAGGAGGCCGACTGCAGCCCGGCACCCGGCTCGGCCCGCCGCCCGTCGGGCTTACGCGCGAAAGCCAGCAAAATCGCATCCACATCCTCGCCGGTCAGGTCATCCAGAACCTTCCCCTCACCCGCCAGCCGTACGAACGTGGCCACATCCCGCGCATAGACCTCCGCCGTCGCCGACGACAGCGCACCCGTCAGCGTCTTGGCGCGGATCAGCTCCACATAGCGATCGGCCGACTCCTGGACGGTGAGACGATTCAGATCCGCTGGCCGCATGGTTTCAGGAACACCCTTCCTCGACTACGCCGACCGTCGTGCCGACCGTAGCGGCCGGCACCGACAACAACCCGCCCGCCCGCACCGCGCAGGACACTCACCCGCCTGCCCGCACCGCACCCGGACTCACCCCGCGCACCCGCTTGAAGGCCGCGCTGAAGCCGAACGCGTCGGCATAGCCCACCTGACGGGCCGCCACCGCCACCGTCGTACCCGGCCGCGCCAGCAGCTCGGCCGCCAGCGCCATCCGCCACTCCGTCACATACGCCAGCGGAGGCCGCCCCACCAGCGCGGTGAACCTGCGCGCGAACGCCGCCCGCGACATCCCCGCCGCCCCGGCCAGCGACACCACCGTCCAGCCCGACGCCGGAGCGGCATGGATCATCCGCAGCACCCGCCCGATCCGCGGATCCTCCAGAGCCGTGTACCACAGCGGCGCGCCGGCCTCCTCACGCGCGAACCACGCCCGCACCGTCACCACCAGCAGCGTCTCCAGCAGCCGCTCCAGCACCACCTGACGGCCCGGCGCCACCCCGGCCGCCTCCGCGCCCACCAGCTCCAGCACCGGCGCCAGCCGCACGTCCCCGCCCGGCACCACCAGCAGATCGGGCAGTACGGCCAGCAGCCGCCCCGGCAGCTCCCCGCCCAACCGGCAGGCGCCGGTCACCAGCAGCGCCCCACCCTGAGCCCCACCGCCCGCGCCGAACTCGCCCCGGCACTCGTCGCCGTGCACGACGATCTGCGGCGGGGTCTGCGGCGGATCGGCGATCACGAACGGCCTTTCGCCGCGCGCCAGCACCACATCGCCCGGCCCGAGCGCGCGCGGCCCGCCGCCGGCCGCGACCACCCAGGCCCGGCCGGCGACCATCGTCGCCAGCCACAGCCGGCCCGGCGCCACGAACCGCAGCGACCACGGGGGACAGGCAGGCGGACGGCCGAACACCCCGCCCCGCGCCCGGACCCCATCCAGAAGATCAGCGATCACATCCACCCGCCCAAAGTAGACGATCACACATGCCGGCGCCCGCAGCGCCTATAGGAAAGTCTCATCAGAGGACGAGCGGCCCGCCCCGAACGGGGGACAGGCAGCCGACCGGCCCGCCCCGCTCACCGCCCACCCCGAAACAGGGGCGGATCGGCCGCCCTGGAACCGTACGATCACCCCATGCCGAATCTCGGACCCACAGAGCTACTGATCATGCTGGCGCTGTCGGCCGTCGTGATCACTCTGATCATCGGCGCGGCGGTCACACTGCTACGGCGCGCCCCACGCCGGCAGAACGACCCGCACCCGCAGCTCGACGCCTCGCAACTGCAGTGGCAGGCAACCGCCCTGATCACCGCGGGAAAAGTCGTGCCCGCGATCAAACTCGTACGCGAGCAGACCGGCCTGGACCTCAAGAACGCCAAAAGATACGTCGACGACCTACGCGCCGGAAGAACCCCCGCGCCGCCGTACCACCACGGCGCCACAGCGGCATACCCGCCCACGCCACTGCTGCCACCCGGCCACGGCGCCGACCTGGCCACCCGGGTCCGCCTGCTCAAAACAACCGGCCGCAGCGGACAGGCCGTCCTACTGGTCCGGGGCGAAACCGGCATGAGCGAACCCGACGCCCAACGCTTCGTCGACGCCATCCAGACCTGAGCACCCCCGCCCGCCGAAAGCCACCCGACCGGCCTCGGCAAGAGCCCACACGCACGAGCACGCAAGCGACCGGCCCCCACCCCGCGGACAGACCCCCACCGGGACCAGCCCATACGGCGGCCGACAGCACAGAACCGGACAGGCCGCCGGCGAAACCACACCCCCAGCCCAGCCGCACCGGGGGAGCGGCCCCCACCAGACCCCTACGGCAGAGGGCTCACATGTAGGGGCGGGCGACCGCCACCAGCTCCGCCACCGCGTCAGCCGTCCTGACCAGCAGCGCCGACGGGGGAGTCCGCTCGCGCACATCCTCGGTCCTGATCGCCATCACCGCCGGAGGACTGCCCAGATCGCCGTACCGGACGGCGACGGCCTCGGTGATCGCCCCACTGGCGTCGGCGACCACCTCCTTGACCGGCCTGAGCGGACCCGAGATGGACAGAAAACCGATCAGCGCGGCAAAGCGCAACTCATCGGCCAGCGACGGGACCGGCCCGCCATCGTGAGCAGGAAGGCCGGGCCGATCCAGCCAGAACACCCCGCCGTGCAGGAACCCCGCATAAGACGCCTCACCATGCCGGAGCGTCCGCACCGTGTCGGCCAGCAAACGCCCGAACTCATCCAGATCCGCATCCGGCGGCAGATCGGTGGTGACCAGCAGCGGCACTATCAGCGAATCCAGCATCAGCAGCATCCCTCCACGAGTCGGCTCATCGTAGGGGGTGGCACCGACAATCTTGGCGAGCACATCCGCACCCGGCGCGTCGAGCACCCCCACAGAGCACACCCCGACGGCCGGAACACGCCGGCAGAACAGGCCGGCGCAGACACCCCAGGCCGACACCCGCCCACGACCCGGAACGGAACACGCCCCCAGCACCCCCCGGATAGCCGCCTCCCACCCCTCCGGGACCCGCCCCCCACCCCGCGGGCCTGCCCCCCACGACCTCACACCCGCCCGCCCCCGGACGTTGACCAGATATGAGCACACACCACCCACCGGCACCCACCCACCAGACGGGACAGGGAAACACCGGCCACCCGCAGAGCGCCGCAGCCGCCGCACAGATGCCGCGCCCCCCGCAACCACCACACCCACCGAAGGCCTCCGAGACACCGGGCTCCTGGGCGAGCACGCCCGCGACCCGCCGGGTGATGCAGGCCAACAGATCACGCGACACCAGACCCGAACTCGCGATCCGCCGCGCCCTGCACGCCATGGGCCTGCGCTACCGCGTGGCCAGGCGCCCCCTGCCGCACCTGCGCCGCACCGCCGACCTCGTCTTCGGACCAGCCAAGATCGCCGTCTTCGTCGACGGATGCTTCTGGCACCGCTGCCCCGACCACTACGCACCACCCGCCTCCAACCGGGCCTACTGGAAAGCCAAGATCGACACCAACACCGCCCGCGACAGCCAGACCACCACCACCCTGCAGCAAGCCGGATGGACGGTCATGCGGTTCTGGTCACACGAAGACCCCTCCGACGTCGCCGCCCGGGTAGCCGCCCAGGTCCGCTCCCAGCAGCCGGCCCCGCGCCCCGCCGCCCAGCGACAAGGACAACTCTTTTGACACCCCCACCTCACATCCGACCCGCCGGCAACGTTTACCCGATGTGAGACAGCATCCCTTCGAAAAGATCGTGGCTGAGCACGGGCCGACGGTGCTGCGCGTGTGCCGCGCCGTCCTCGGCCCCACCGCCGCCGCCGAAGACGCCTGGTCGGAGACGTTCCTTTCCGCGATGCAGGCATACCCGGCCCTGCGAGCACACAGCAACATCGAAGCGTGGCTGGTCACCATCGCCCACAGAAAAGCCATCGACCAGCTACGGGCCGAGACCCGGCGGGCGATCCCCACCGACAACCTGCCGGAGAAACCAGCCAAGGACGGCGTACCCGGCGACGAGGAGTCACAGCTGTGGAACGCACTGCACGCACTGCCTCTCAAGCAACGCCAGACCATCGCCTACCACTACCTGGCCGGCCTGCCCTACGCCGAAGTCGCCCAGGTCCTGGGCGGCAGCCCCCAGGCCGCCAGAAGAGCCGCCGCCGACGGCATCGCCACCCTGCGCAAGACCTACCCCGAAGGAGAGGACCGATGACGACCACACCTCCGAACCCGGTCGACGGCGGTGAACTGCTCGGCCGGCTGCCCGAGGCCGACCAGGCGACCCAGGCCCGCCTGCACGCCCGCCTGGCCGCGGCCGCCGAACGCGCCGGGATCCTCGACGTCGCCTACCGCACCCTCGACACCCCCGTCGGACCGCTGCTGCTGGCCGCCACCGCGCACGGCCTGGTACGCGTGGCCTACGCCGGAGAGGACCACGACAAGGTCCTGGACCGGCTCGCCGAGACCGTCAGCTCCCGCCTGCTACGCGCCCCGGCCCGCCTGGACGACGCCGCCCGCCAGTTGGAGGAGTACTTCACCGGCCGCCGCAGCCTGTTCGACCTGCCCCTGGACCTGCGCCTGGCCCACGGCTTCCGCCGCGAGGTCCTGTCACACCTGCGCGACATCGGCTACGGCACCACCGCCAGCTACGCCGCCGTCGCCGCCGCCGCGGGCAGCCCCCGAGCGGTACGCGCCGTCGGCACCGCCTGCGCCACCAACCCGCTGCCGGTCATCGTCCCCTGCCACCGCGTCATCCGCAGCGACGGCACCCTCGGCCACTACGTCGGAGGCGCCGAGGCCAAAAAGCTCCTGCTGACGCTGGAGGCCGCCCCGTGAAAAGCCCGCCGGGCGGGGGAGGGGCACCCGCGCCCCGCCCGGACGGCCGGGGGCCCTGGGCGGTAGAGCACCCCGGCGGCGGATGGCCGGAGTGCTGCCTGCCGGGTGACGCTCTCGCCGGGCTTCAGACGGCCGGTGGTCACTCCGCCGTCTGCCTTTTCGGCTGATCCTGCCGTCGAGGCGGTGCGGGCGCCCGCGTCCGGTGAGATGTCGAAGACCTGGTCCGGGGGGCGTGTCGACCTGCGTGACGTTCTCGAAGCGCAGTGTGCGCGAAGCTTGGGGGGTGGCATGTCGGTGGAGTGCTCGGGTGGTCTCAGGCGGTGTGGTCCGGGCATCGCGATGGTAATTCTTATACCAAACAGAATTCACCTTCTGTCTGGTTAAGGATTTCATTGTCCCGATAGGGGGGTGGGGGTCGGGTTGGGGCGGGTTTTCCCGTCTCGGCGCGTGGGCTCCCGTAGTCGCCGTCGGCCGCCTGCCGTCCGGACGGCCCGGAGCCGGCGCGGAGCCGGAGCGCCGGGACGGCAGGCGGCGCGAGTGTCGGTGAATCCGGCGGCCGATGGCCGTCCGGGCGGCCAATGATCTTACTTTGGGCCTTTTGGGCGTTTTTGAGGAAGATCCATTTCCTGGCGGCCCGCCGTGGCCCGCCGTGGCCCGCTGCGGCCCGGTGTCGCCGTGTGCCGCCTCACGTCGGCGCCGACGGGCGCGGGGCCGGGCGCGGGTCGCCGGATCGGTGATGCCCGGGCCGTGGTGCGCGCGGCGGGCTCCGGTCCGGACCGCTGTTTTTGATGCATAATTTTACTTATGCATCACTTGTGATCCTCCCCTTCTGTGGTGAGAACTCCAGCCTGCTCGCGGCTCGCGGCCCCGTCTCCGTCTCCGGGCGCCGGGTGCCGTGTCCGTGAGGGTTCCAGGGTTCCGGTGCCGTTGCGCTGTGCGGCGCGGGGTCGGGTCGGGCGTGGCGGCGGTCTGCGGCTGACGGCCCGCGGCCGGTGAGGTGTTGGTCACCCTCCGTGGAGGGTCGTGCCGGTACGGCGGGCCGCTCCCCCGGCGGGGCGCTTTGGGGAACCTGGCGGTGCAGCGGGGACGGGCCGGAGGCGGTGGTGGTTATAGTTGCCTGTGATCAAGGTGTCGGCCCCTTCCCGGTAGAGCGGGGTCCGGTCCGTTCGCGCGGGGAGGCTGAGATTGGCCGGCCACAGCAGAGGGCGCCCCGGCTGGCTGCATGTGGGTCCTTTGGAGGAGCGGCTGACGCGGGGCTGGGATCCGGGTGTCTTTCCCGATGCCGGTCTGCTGCTGGGGGTCATGACGCTCGCGGCGGTGCCGCGCGGGCTCGCCGTACGGTTGGCTGCTCACCTGACCGGTGGTATTTATCTGGGCCCCGGAGCTGTGCCGGATCTGAGTGGTTTTGAGTCTCTCAGGGATGTGCGGCTGCCGGTGCAGGACGGGGGGTGGGACCGTAGTCCGGGGGTGTACGACCCGGTGGCCCGGCGGATCGGCGTGGGGACCGTCCCCTCCCCCAGCGTGAGTGTCTGCGGTCATGAGCTGGGTCATGCCTGTGACCACATGGACGGGTTTCCTTCGCGGGCGGAGTTTTGGGGGCGGCTTCACGGGGGGTGTGCGGATCATCTGGCGTCGCCCTATCGGGAGGATGCCGGGGAGTTGTTCGCCGAGTGTTTCGCCTCTGTGCTGACCAGGCGTGTCACCCGTCTGATCCGCCTGCTGGGTGATGAGGGGCGGGCCGAGGAGGTCTACCACTGGCTGTCTGGCCGTTACGGGATCGGTTGAGCGGGTGGCCGGTGGAGGTGTCATGGTTGGCGGGGCGGTCGCGGGGTTATGCTGGCGGCGGGTGGGCGGTGTCGGCGGAGAGGGGTTGCGTTGAACGTGATCATGCTGCCGGGTGGTGTGCTCCGCGTGCCGTGGGCCGTGACGCTGCCTGATGGTACGAAGGTGGACGGGACCCGTGATGTGCGGCCGGGTGAGTGTGATTATGAGCAGTGGCTGCCGTTCGCGCGGGGTGAGGATGACCTGTGGCGGCTGGAGGCTGTGGAGGCGGCGCGGGATGCGGAGATTTTGAGCCGGTGGCGGGCCCGTAAGAGTGCCTGACCTGCCGGGTGGTGTGTCCCCCGTTGTTGGGTGCCTGTGATGCATAATGCTGATTTGTGCATGATGTGATCTTGCTGTTCCGGGGTGCGGTGGGAGGGCCGTCGTGAGCGGCGGTGATCGGCCGGTGCCGGTGGGTCTGTCTGAGGTGGTCGCGGAGTTCCTGTCTGCCTTGCGGACCAAGAAGCTCTCTTCGCACACCGTTGCCGGTTACAGGCGTGATCTGGAGTTGGTGGCGGGGCTGGCCGCGGCTGCGGCCGGGGTGGGGGTGGCGGATCTGGAGGTCCGGTCGCTGAGTGGCCGGCTGGTCCGTACGGCGTTCGCGGAGTTCTCCGGGCCTCGTTCGCCGGCCAGTGTCAACCGGGCCTGGAGTGCCTGGAATCAGTTCTTGTCCTTCTGTGTGGCCGAGGGGTTGCTGGAGGGCAATCCGATGGCGGCGGTGCCCCGGCCCAAGCAGCCGGCCAAGGCTCCCAAGCCTCTTTTGGGTGATGGGAGTGCTTCGGCGACGTTGCTGGAGCGTATCGCCGCGGGGGCGCGCAGGGCCCGTGATCCGTGGGTGGAGCGTGATCTGGTGGTTTTGGCGCTGGCGCTGGTGACCGGGATGCGTTCGGCGGAGTTGCTGGGTCTGACGTTGGGGTCGATCGGTGGTTCGCCTGGTGATCGGCGTATCCAGGTGGTGGGTAAGGGGGGCAGGAGCCGCTCGCTTCCGATCGAGGCTCCGGTGGAGCGTCTTGTGGAGCGTTATCTGCACAGCCGTATGGTCCGTTTCGGGTTGAGCGCGCTCCCCCGTTCGGCGGCGTTGCTGGTCGACACCGGTAATGAGCCGTTGCGGCGGGGTGGTCTGCAGTATCTGGTCCGGCAGTGTTATCGCCATGCCGGTGTGCATGATCGGGTGCAGAGGGGCACGCTGGTGCATGCGTTGCGTCATGAGTTCGCGACGCGGCTGGCCGAGCGGGGGGCTTCGGCGCATGAGTTGATGGAGTTGCTGGGGCACTCCTCCATCGTCACGGGGCAGGCTTACATCGCTTCGACCGCTCGTGAGGTGCGCCGGGCCGCGCAGGGTAATCCCGCCTATGGCGTGCTGGAGCGGTTGGGGCCGGAGGGGGGCGGGGGTGCGGCGGGTTGAGGGGGGCCGGTGGGGTCAGGTGGTGCGTAGCCGTACCTGGTCGGCCAGGCGTCGCAGGCTTTCGTCGAGGGTGCGGTCGATGTCGTCGTCGGCGGGGGCGTGGTCGTCGTCGAAGAAGGACAGGTGGATGGTGACCTCGCTGGTTCCGTCGCCGCTGTCGGCCACCTGGAGCCAGCCCGCGTAGCGGCCGTTGTCGCGGGTTCCCCATTCGATGCGCAGCCGTTCGGGGTCGGTCTGCAGGCGTGCGTGGGCGTCCTGGCCGGTGCTGTCTTCGTGGACGGTGACGTCGGGCAGGATCTCGGCCCGTACGTGCAGGTCCTGGGGTAGCCAGTGGTCGAGTCCGTCGAGGTCGCCGGCTTGGTCGAAGACGGTCTGCGGGGGTGCGGGCATGGTGCGGGAACGTTCGTGTTCGCTCATGGGGTGATCACTCCTCGCTGTGGTGGCGTTGGGTGATCCCCTACCCCTGTGGGGGGTGGTCCATCCGTGGAGGTGCAGGTCAGGTGGGTGGGGTGGTGGGGCGGACTTTTCTGACGAAGCGTGCGGCGGCTCGGTGGCTCATTCCGGTCTCGCCGCGTACGAGGAAGACGGCTTGGTCGAATTGGTCGGAGGCTTTGAGCTGGAGGATCTGTTCGATGAGTTCGGGGCCGATGCCGCCGCCGACGAGGGCGTTGCGGGGGCGTTGTGCCACCCGTACGGCGAGCACGATGAGGCCGATGATCACTATGGCGATGACTGCCGTCAGGAGGAGGGTGACGATCAGGTTCGGCATGGGGTGAGCGTACCCCTGCGGGGGTGTGGTGGGGAGGCGTTGGGGTGGTTGTCGTCCGGGGGGTGGGCGGGGTTGGGTGGTCCGGTCTGCCGGGGGTCTGGGCGTGATCTGCCTGCCGGGGTCGGTTCGGGGGTGTTCAGCTGGGGGGGAAGGCGGTGGCGGAGAGGACGGCGCGCAGTGGGAGTGGCTGGTAGATGTGGGGGAAGGTTTCGGTGGAGTCGGGGGGGATCTCCATGCGGACATCCAGGCCGGCCGGGTCGATGGTCAGCAGTATCAGGGGTTGGCCGATGTCGTGGTAGAAGCGCTGGACGACGCCTTCCAGTTGGGTGTGGTCGGTGCAGGCGTGGATGAAGCCCTCTTGTTCGAGGGTGCGGCCGAGGGTGGAGATGCGGTACTCCCCCGCCGGTTGGGCGGCTTCCCAGTCGGCGGCCAGGGCCAGGTGCAGGATGGTCATCGGGTCAGGGCCTCCACGGCGCGGTCGACGTCGTCGACGGTGGTGTACAGGTGGAAGGAGGCGCGGATCTTTCCCGCGCGTACGGCGGTGCGGATTCCGGCGGCTTCGAGGCGTCGGCGGGCGTCAGGTGCTTCGACGGTGACGATCGCGCTGCCGGTGGGGGGCTGGTCCAGGGCGGTGAGGAAGCGGGCGGCCAGTGCGGTGTTGTGGGCGTGGACGGTGGTCACGCCGATGCGGTTGAGCAGGTCGATGGAGCCTGCGGCGCCGATCTGGCTGAACCAGGCCGGTGACAGGTCGAAGGCGCGGGCTCCTTCGGCCAGGCGCAGGGGTGGTCCGTAGAAGGAGCCGCCGGGGTCCGCGCCGGCGTACCAGTTGGCGGCGATGGGGCGCATGTGCCGGCGGGCTCGGGCTGACAGGTAGCCGTAGGTGGCGCCGCGGGGGGCCATGAGCCATTTGTAGGCGGCGCAGACGAGTATGTCGAAGTGGGCGGCTTGCACGGGCAGCCAGCCGCAGGCTTGGGTGGCGTCGGCCACGACGAGGGTGTCGTGGTCGCGGGCGGCGGTGAGGATGTCCTGGAGGGGGGCTTGGCGGCCGTCGGCCGACTGCACCAGGCTGAAGGCGACGACGCGGGTGCGGGAGTCGATGGCTTCGGCGAGGTGGTCCAGGGGGGCGGTGTGCAGGTCGGCCGAGGCTGCCCAGGGGAACAGGTTGGAGGTGAACTCTTCGGTGGCGGCCACGACGCGTGCGCCGGGTGGCAGGCAGGCCGCGAGGGGGGAGAGCATCTGGGAGACGGTGGCGCCGACGGCGACGTCGGTGGCGGCGACGCCGGTGAGGGTGGCGAAGGCGGTGCGGGCGCGGTCGGTGGCGGTGTCCCAGGGTTTCCAGTCGGTGCGGCCTGTGCGCCAGTCGGTCAGGACGCGTTGCAGGTCCTCGAAGGCGGGGCGTGGGGGCAGGCCGTAGCTGGCGGTGTTGAGCCAGCCGGGGTGGGGGTCCCACAGTGCTTGCGCCTGGGCGAGATCCATGGCTGTACTTTACGGCTCGGTTGTGGGGTTCTCGTGCCTGTTTTGGGTGTTCGGGCTCCCCCGGTGTGGGCTCCGGTATGAGGTGCGTGGCCGTTTACGGGTGCGGAAAACCGCAGGTATATGCGGATATGGGCCTCATTCCGTCGGCTGGGCGGTCAGACGTACCGTTCCTGACCATGATCGGAAAGATGTTCGACGTCCCGAGACGGCTGCCGGCCGGCATGGCGGCCCTGCTCGCGCTGGCCGTGGTGATCGTGTTCTCGGCCATGACGGGCAGCACGATGCAGCCCCTGCCGGCCTCGGCGCCAGGCGGGGAGTTCAGCGCCGGGCGAGCCCTGGTGCATCTGAAGGAGTTCGCCGCCGAGCCGCGTCCCGTCGGCAGCCGCGCGAGCCACCGGGCCAGGGACTACCTGGCCGGGCAGCTACGCGCCGCAGGTCTTCAGGTCGAGATCCAGCGGTCCGTCGGGGCTCGATCGGCGGCGGGGCTGGCGACCTTCGGCCAGGTCGACAACATCGTGGGCCGGCTGCCCGGAACCGATCCGACCGGCACGGTGCTCATCGCCGCCCACTACGACTCGGCGGCCATGGGGCCGGGCGCCTCCGACGACGGTGCGGCGGTGGCCGCGATGATCGAGACGATCCGGGCGTTGCGCGCGGGCGCCGGCCTGCGCAACGACATCGTGCTCCTGATGTCGGACGGTGAGGAGGACGGCGTGCTCGGTGCCGAGGCCTTCGTCCGGCAACACCCTTTGGGCCGCAAGGGCGGCGTGCTGCTGAACTGGGAGGCTCGCGGGGTGAGCGGTCCCTCGTTGATGTTCGAGACCTCCAGGAACAACGCCCGGCTGGTCGAGACGTTCGTCAACGCCGTCCCCGCTCCGCGTGGTGACTCCTCCATGGTGGAGCTGTATCGGCTGCTGCCGAACAACACCGACTTCACCCCGCTGACCAAGGCCGGATTCACCGGTATGAACTTCGCCTACATCGAGCGCTCCTCGCTCTACCACACCGCCGGCGACTCCATCGCCAACCTCAATCACGGCAGCCTGCAGCATCATGGTACGAACATGCTGGCGCTGGCCCGTTCCCTCGGCGATGCCGACCTGCAGACGCTGTCCTCCGAGCATGACGTCACCTATTTCCGCGCCCTGGGCGGCATGATCACGTATTCGGGTCTGTTCGTCTGGCCGCTGGCCGGGCTGGCGGTCCTTGCCGTGGCCGGGCTGGCGCTGCTGGCCCGTGTCAGGCGGCTGCTCAGCCTTCCCCGGCTGTTGTGGGCGGTGGTTTCGGCCGTCGTGCCGCTGGTCGTCTCGGTTGTCCTGGCGCAGGGGTTGTGGGAGCTGCTGGTGGCCTGGCGGCCCGCCTACGACCTCATGGGCGGGCTTGTGCACAGTCCGCTGCCGTTCCAGGCGGCCATCGCGGTGCTGTCCGCGCTGGCGGTGCTCGGCTGGTATCTGACGCTGCGCCGCAGGCTCGGGCCGGCGGCGCTGTCGGTGGGGGCGCTGGCCTGGCTGGCCGGGCTGGGCGTCCTGTGTGCCCGGGTCGCTCCGGGGGCGTCGTTCCTGTTCGCCTTGCCGGCTCTGCTGTGCGCGCTCGGCTGGCTGGCCGCCGTCTTGCTGCCCGTGCTCGCCTGGGTACGGCTGGCCGTGGCGATGCTGGGTCCGGTCATGGCGGCTACGCTGCTGCCCTCCCTGGCCGGGAACGTCTTCGACGGGATGGGGCTGGCGCTCGGCGGGGTCGGTGCGCTGGTGCTGGCGCTGTTCGGGCTGTCGGTGCTGCCGATCGTGGAGGTGTTCCTGCCCGAGGCGGGTGTCGCGCCCAGCCGGGCGGCCGTCCGTGCCGTGCCCCTGGCGGCCGTCGTCCTGTCGGCAGGGCTGGTGGGTGCGGGGCTGTGGGTGGACACCTTCGACGCCGGCCGGCCGCAGCGCACCCACCTGGCCTACGTCATGAACGCCGACACCCGCACCGCCCACTGGGTCAGTGCTGATGCCGATCCTGCGCGGTGGACCAGGCGCTACGTCTCCGGCCACGACGCGGCGGCGCTTCCCGAGGGGTACGCGCGGGGCACGTTGCGGACCGGTCCCGCACCGGTGATCGCGGCCGGTGGTCCGCGGGTCGCCGTACTGGCCCACACCGGGGACACCCTCGAGCTGCACGTGACCGCGGGGAAGGGGGCGCGTTCGGTGATGCTGCGCCTGGACCGGCCGGTCACCCAGGTCACCGCGGCCGCCGGCCGGTTCGGCTCGGTGAGCGTCCCCGTCACCGGTACGCGAGTCGGCACCTGGCCCGCCGAGATCCGCTTCCGTGGCATTCCTTCCCGGGGGGTCCGCCTCACCGTGCGCATGCCGGAGGCGGAGCGGGTCCGCCTAACCGCCATCGGCGAGACCGACGGGCTGTCGGCGGTGCCGGGCTTCGTCCCCAGGCCTTCCGGCCTGGTCGCCGCCACCAGGGAGGACGGCGACCTCATCGCGGTCACACGTGGTTACACCCTGACAGGCGGCTCCCCCGCCCCGTGATGCTCGCCGTCTGATCGCGGCGGGGGTGCCTGATGCCTGTCGCCCGGGGCGGAAGGTCAGCGGCGGGCGCGCCACTCCCGCTGCAGGATCGCGTAGACCAGCTCGTCGGTCCATTCGCCCTTGACCATCTCGTTCTCCACCAGATGGGCTTCGCGGCGCATCCCCACCCGTTCCAGCAGGCGGGCCGAGGCGGTGTTGCGGCCGTCCAGGCGGCCGGTGATCCGGTGCAGGTCCAGGCCGTCGAAGCCCAGCGCCAGCAGGGCCTGGGCCACCTCGGTGGCATAGCCCTTGCCGTGGTGGTCGGGGTGGAAGACGTAGCCGATCTCCCCGCTGCGGTGCAGGCTGCTGTGCCAGAACAGCAGCCCGTCGCCGATCAGCTCGCCGGTGGCGGCCAGCTCCACCGCCAGGGTGAGTGCCTGGCCCTCCTCCAGCAGCGCCGATTGGGTGATCTTGGTGGTCAGTGCCTCCCTGACCGCTTCCAGGTCGCGGGGCTCCCAGTACAGGTAGCGGGTGACTTCGGGGAGCGAGTGGATGGCGTGCAGTCCGTTGAGGTCGCCGGGGGTGAAGGGGCGCAGGATCAGCCGGTCGGTGCGGATCGGGTAGGAAGGCTTCAGCATCGGGTCAGGTTAGGTGAGCCCGCGGGCGGCGGGCCACGTATTTTGCGGCGCCCCGGCCCCGCTTGCCCGCTCCCCCGGAACACATCAACATCGCCCGGGCCTCCCCCGCCACCCGGCACCTTCTCGACGGAGGAAGACCCGACGATGTCTGATCTGACCGGTCAGTTCCTCGATCTGCCCGCCGGCCGTACCCACTGCCGACTCGACGGGCCGGCCGACGCGCCCGTCGTCGTCTTCGTGCCCGGCGCCACCCTGTCGACGGCAGGGGCCGGCGGGCGGCGCGCCGGTGCTGGAGCAGGGGGAGCCATTCGCCTCCGCCCGGTCAGCTCCGGCATGGTTGGCATTGCCAACCATGCCGGACTAGCATGACGGCATGACCTCCGCCGACGATGTCGTGGACGCCCTCGTCCGGACCACCTTCGAGGTGGCAGGCGTGCTGACCCGCATCGGCGGCGAGCACGACCTGTCGCTCACCCAGCTGCGGGTGCTCGGCATCCTCCGCGACCGCCGCGCCCGCGTTACCGAACTGGCCGCCTACCTTGGCCTGGACAAGTCCACGATGTCCGGCCTCATCGACCGCGCTCAGCGCCGGGGGCTGCTGACGCGCGGCAAGAACCCCGACGACGGCCGGGTCGTCGATGTGTACATGACCCCAGCCGGGCTCGAACTGGCCAAGCGAGTGGAGGACGAAGTCCGACGCGCCCTGGCGCCCATGACCGGCCGTCCGGACCCGGAACAGCTCGATCAGCTCGTCAAGCTGCTCGAACTCGTCTCGACCCGCCCGTAGCGAACACACCGCAGAGATCACCAGGGATCCGGGTGAGCCGTCCTGAGTTCCCGGTGTAGCCGGGCCGGGTCGACTTCGGTCACGGCCGTCTTCCCGTCCAGCTTCCACCCCTTCCCGTACGCCGCGGCGAAGGCTTCCTCGCCCAGCGCGGCCCGCCCTCGGCGGGTGAGCTCGCGGACCTGCCGATGGGTGTGGTCGTGAGCGCCGCGCAGCCGGGAGGCGGCGCCGAGCAGGACGGCCGAGTCCTGATGCCGTCCGTGTGCCTCGGCGAGTGCGGCGGCGTTCACCGCCACCAGCGACAGGATCGGCAGGTCCCGGGTCTCCAGCGCCGCCGCGTACGCCTTCTCCAGCGCCTTCTGCGCGCCGGCCAGGTCACCGGTCTCCAGGCAGAGCGAGGCCCGTACGCCGCCGACCAGCGTCCGCGCGTGGCCACCGGGGAAGGTGGTGTCGCCGCGCAGGCCCCGTTCGGCGTCGTCGAGCAGTTCCCGCGCCCGGTCCAGGTCGCCCAGCCGCACCCGGAAGACGGCCTCCCACGCGTCGACCAGGGCCGGCATCCCCGGCGAGTTCGCGCGCAGCGCCCGCTCCCGGGCCGGGCCGATGACCGCGATCGCCAGGTCGGTGTCGCCGCGCCGCAGGTGCAGGTCGATCCAGCGCACGTCCATGAACACCTCGTCGCCGAGGTTGAGCGAGCCGAACTCGCCGGCCAGCGACCGGGCCTGGCGCAGGTCGGCCAGCGCGCGGTCGAGGTCGTCGTCGTACTGCCGTAGCTGGGTGCGCATCGGCAGCACGGTGGCCTGGCCCCAGCGGTCGCCGGCCTGCCGGAAGCAGGCCAGGGCCGCCTCCACGTCGGGACGCGTCCTGTCGAGCTCGCCCGCGTTCTCGGCGAACTGGGCCCGGAACATGCGGGCCAGCCCGGACAACCAGACGTCGTCGCCGTCGGCCAGGCGCTCGATGATCGCGAACGCGGCCTCCTCCTCCTGCAGGAACGCGAGCGTGAGCGCGGTGAGCGCGCCGTACGGACCCGGCAGCTGCGGGTAGGTGAGCAGCCGGTCGGCCGGCTCGCGTATCCGTGCCTGGTCGTCCGCGGTCTCCTCGGCGGACCTCCCCGGCCAGGTGCCGACCCGGTCGATCAAGGAGATCACCTGAGCGCAGTCGCGCTCGGGTGTCGGCTCGCCGCCGGGCACCGCCAGTGCCTCGCCCAGCCAGTAGGCCGCGTCGGGGTGCCGGCCGAACATGTGCCAGTACCAGGTCAGGTTCAGGGCGAGAGCGACCGCGCCGGAGGCGTCGCCGGTGTCGCACCGTCTGCGCAGGGCGGCCAGCGCGTTGTCGTATTCGGCGCCGATGACTCGCATGGCCGTCAGCTGGCCGGGCCCGCGCAGTTGCGGGTCGTAGCGGGCCGTCAGCTCGGCGAAGTGGTCGGCGGCCAGGTCGCGGACGGTGGCGAGGTCGCCCGTCGCGGCCAGGCGGTCGGTGCCGTACTCGCGCAGCGTCTCCAGCATGCGGTAGCGGCCCGGGTCGGGCGCGAGCTGCAGCAGCGATCGGTCGACCAGGCCGGCGAGCAGCTCGGGGATCTCGGCGGCCGGTACGGCGGTGCCGGCGCAGAGCGCGGTGGCCGAGGCCGGCGTGACGCCGCCGGGCAGGATCGAGACGCGTTCGGCGACCGTACGCTCGTGCTCGCTCAGCAGTTGCCAGCTCCAGGCGATGACCGCGCGCAGCGTGCGGTGCCGGGGCAGCGCGGTGCGGTTGCCGGTGGTCAGCAGCCGGAACCGGTCCGACAGCCCGTCGGCCAGCTCGGGCAGCGACAGCGTCCGCAGCCGGGCCGCGGCCAGCTCCAGCGCCAGCGGCAGCCCGTCCAGGCCGCGGACCACCCGCAGGACCTCGGGCAGCGTCGTCTCCTCCACCTCGAAGCCGGGGCGTACGGCTGCGGCCCGCTCGGTGAACAGGCGTACCGACGCCGCCCGCCGGGCCTGTTCGACGCCGTCGTCCGGTCCGGGCAGCGCGAGCGGGCCGAGCGGCACCAGTGCCTCGCCGTCGACCGCGAGGGGCTCGCGGCTGGTGGCGAGCACGCGCAGCCCGCAGCAGCGGGACAGCAGTGCCGCGACCAGGTGGGCCACGGCGTCGATCAGGTGCTCGCAGTTGTCGATCAGCAGCAGGCTCTCCCGGCCGCCGAGCTGGTCGGCGAGCACGTCCAGTTCGTCGCCCTCGATGCGCACCCGGGCCTCGAACATCGCGCCGCCGCGCAGCCCGATCCCGGCGAGCACGGCCGCGCCGACCTTGGCCGGTTCGATGACCGAGGCGAGGTCGATCATCCAGGCGCCGTCGCGGTACTCGTGGCGGTGGCGGCGGGCGGCCTCGACGGCGAGGCGCGTCTTGCCGGCGCCGCCGGGACCGAGCACGGTGACCAGGCGTCCGGTGGTGAGCAGCGTGTCGATCCGGGCCAGATCGTCGTCGCGCCCGATGAAGCTGGTCAGCGGTGCGGGCAGGTTATTCGGCCTGGTCTGGGCGGCGTCGGCGGCCGGGGCGGGCCGTTCGGCGCGCAGCAGGCGCACGTGGCGCTCGCGCAGGGCGGAGCCCGGGTCGGTGCCGAGGACGTCGGCCAGGGTTTCGCGGACCCGCTCGTACAGGGCCAGGGCCTCGGCCTGGCGTCCCTGGGCGGTGAGCGCGTCCATGAGCAGCGCGGCGGCGCGCTCGTGGACGGGGTGCTCGGCGAGCAGGGCGCTCAGGCGGGCGGCGGCCGCGTCGGCACGGCCCAGGGTCAGCTCGGCGGCGGCGAGGTCGGTGACGGCCTCGAGCGAGGCGTGGGCCAGCCGGGTCGCGGCGGCGGGCGCTACCGCGGCGATGACCGTGGGCTCGGTGCCGGGACGGTCGCCCCACAGTGCCACGGCCTCGCCGAGCACGACCGCCGCGGCATTCGGGTCGCCGGCGCGCAGCCGGTCACGGCCGGCGGCGGCGAGCCGCTCGAACCGCAGTGCGTCCACGTCGGCGGCGTCCACCTCCAGCCGGTAGCCGCCCGCGACCTGCGCGATGTCGCCGGCCGGGCCGAGGGTCCGGCGCAGCCGCGAGACGAGGGCCTGCAGGGCGTGGGCGGGGCCGGTCGGCGGGTCCTCGGCCCAGATCGCGTCGACCAGGACGCCCTGCTCGACGGCGCGCCCGCCGGCGAGCGCCAGCCGTACGACCAGACCCTGCAACCGCGCACCCCGGACGGGCAGGGCGGCGTCACCACGGGAGGCCTGAAAGGTGCCGAGCAGCGTGACGCGAAGCCGCATATCCCCGTCCACCTCCCGATCTTCGCGCACGCACCCTCGAGTCCCCAAATCACGGCAGGGCTCCGGCCTTCCCTTTGCTCACGGGCGCTACCGCCCCTCCCCCTCACGCCGCCGGTGAAGCGTGCCGGGTGCTCGAACGCGGCGCTGAGGCGTCGCGGGACGGGAGTGTCGGTGCCGTGTGTGCCCCGTGTGAGGGGCCCGCGTCAGTCTTTGCGTGCCTCAGAGAACACGACGGCGAGGAAACATCATGAGTGATCTCGCGGTGCGCGCGCAGGGCTTTCGACAGCGACGAGCGCCACCCCGCCACCGCGAAAGCGGTCGGTGGTGGGTCGTTGCTCGCGCTCGCGCCGGGCAAGGGGATCACGGCTCACCGCGAGAGCGGCGCCACCCTCCAAACATACGCGGCGCTCTCCAAACCGCAGGACTGGTTCGCCGCCATCGACTTCATGGACGGATGGGCTTCAAGAAGGGGATCTTTCGTGCATGACGTAGTGATCGTGGGCGCAGGCCCGGTCGGTCTGTTCCTTGCCTGCGAGCTTGGCCTCGCGGGCTGCTCTGTCCTGGTGCTTGAGCGGGAGCCGGAGCCCGGCTCCCCGTGGAAGGCGGACCCGCTCGGGATGCGGGGCCTGTCCGCCGCGTCGGTCGAGGCGTTCTACCGCCGCGGGATGCTCCAGCCGCTGCTGAAGGCGTCGGGCGTCAACGACTATCCCGGCGCGGACGAGCCGGCGCCCCCTCGTGGCGTGGGCCACTTCGCCGGCATGATGCTCGATCCGGCCAAGGTCGACGTCACGGCCCTGCCCTTCCGGCTCCCCGGCCCGGCGACGGAGGGCGTGATGACACACCTCGAAGCGGTGGAGAGCGTGCTGTCCGAGCGGGCATCCATGCTCGGCGTGGAGGTCAGGCGCGGCGTCACGGTCTCAGCGATCGCGCAGGACGATCAGATCGTGGTCGCGCATGCCGGCGAGCACGAGTACCCGGCGCGCTGGGTCGTCGGCTGCGATGGCGGGCGCAGCGCGGTGCGCGGGCTCGCGGGCTTCGACTTCGTCGGCACCGAGCCGCAGTTCACCGGCTATGTCGTGCTCGCCACCATCGCCGACCCCGCCAAGTTGCGCCCTGGGTTCAATCTGACGCCGACGGGCATGTACCTCCGGACGCCCGCGAAAGGGTACCTCGGCATGCTGGAGTTCGACGGCGGCGCTTTCGATCGCTCGCAGCGGCCGACTCGCGAACATCTCCAGGCGGTTCTGCGCCGTGTATCCGGCACCGGCGTGACGCTGAGCGAGGTCCATCTCGCTTCGAGCTTCACCGATCGGGCGATGCAGACGACGACCTACAGGCGGGGGCGCGTCCTGCTCGCGGGCGACGCCGCTCACATCCACTCTCGCCTCGGAGCGCAGGGACTCAACCTCGGCATCGGCGACGCCATGAACCTGGGATGGAAGCTCGCGGCGACCGTGCGCGGGTACGCGCCGGACGGGCTTCTCGACACCTACACCCGCGAGCAGCATCCGATCGGCGCGTGGGTGCTCGACTGGACGCGCGCCCAGGCGGCGGCCATGAAGCCGGATCCGCATGCCCAGGCGGTCCAAGGAGTGATCCGCGACCTGATCGGGACCCACGACGGAACGACCTACGTGTTCGAGAAGGTATCGGGATCGTCGGTCCGCCATGACCTTGGCGGCGAGCAGCCGCTGGTCGGCCGTAACGCCCCGGACCTCCGTCTCGAGGACGGCACTCGCCTCGGCGACCTGATGCGGGACGGACGAGGCGTCGCGCTCGATTTCAGCACCGACCGGTGCCTCCGCGGTTCGGCGATGGGCTGGGAGGGCCGGATGCGGTATGCGGCCGGGGCGGCGAGAAACGACCTCGGGCTGGGTGCCGTGCTTGTCCGACCTGACGGCATAGTCGCCTGGGCAGGTGATCGCGCCCCTGATCGTGAAGCGTTCGAGCGGGCCGCCGGCCATTGGTTCGGTAGTCCGGCGATCTGAAGCAGCCGCCCGGTCCCTTGTCGCTGCCGTGGGCGTCGACACCAGGTGACCGATGTGAACTTTTCCTTTCCTCAACCGAGTCACAGGAGCGCACATGACGATCACCCTCCGAGCGGGAAGCACCGTGATGTTCACCGGCGATTCGATCACCGACTGCCGGCGGTTGGAGAGCGAACAGGGGCTCGGGTTCGGCTACCCGCTGCATGTCGCGGGCGAGTGGGGCTTCCGGCACCCGGACCGGCCTGTGACCTGGCTGAACACCGGGATCGCGGGCGACGCGGCCTTGTCGAGGTCGGCGACGTGCACGTCGGCGAAGAGGTCCGGAAGGAGTGGCGGGCCGACCTGAACCCGAAGATCCAGGTCGTGCGCGAACTCGCTCGCAAGTACGGCGCGCACCTGCTCGCGGCCGACGGCATGTTCACCGAGCTCGCCGCGGCGACCGGGCCGGAGTACTGGGCTGCGGACGGCGTGCACCCGACGCCGGCCGCTCACGCCGCACTCGCGGCGGCCTGGCTGCGCCTGGTCGCGTGACCGTGCCTGGCGATCGCCCGCGACACCGGCCGGCGGGAGAGCGGACCGCCGTGGGGCTGTTCCTGGTTGACGCGCTGCCGGAATTCGGTGTCGCCGACGGTGGCGCGCTGACGGTCGAACAGGACCTCGGGCAGTTCCTGACGTCTGCGGCGTTCCCCGTCGAGGTTTCCGGGCGCGGAAGAAGTGGTGATCATCCGTGCCGGGCGGTGTGTCTCAGGTCACCAGGCCCCTGCGGTAGGCGTAGACCACCGCCTGCACGCGGTCACGCAGGTCGAGCTTGGTGAGGATGCGCGACACGTACGTCTTGACGGTCTCCTGGCTGATCACCAGGGTGGCGGCGATCTCGCTGTTGGACAGGCCGTCGGCGATGAGGCGCAGCACCTCCAGCTCGCGCGGGGTCAGCGCGGTCTCGGCCGGTGTGGCCTGGGCGGGGCGGATCCGGGCCGCGTACCTGCCGACGAGCTGCCGCGTCACCTCGGGTGCCAGCAGAGCGGCGCCGGTGGCGACGGTGCGGATGCCGTGCAGGAGCTGCGCCGGTGGGGCGTCCTTGAGCAGGAAGCCGCTCGCCCCCGCGCGCAGCGCCTCGTAGACGTACTCGTCCAGGTTGAACGTCGTCACCACGAGCACTTTGACGGGGTCCGCCACCCCGGCGCCGGCCAGCCGGCGGGTCGCCTCGATGCCGTCGAGCACCGGCATCCGCACGTCCATCACCACGATGTCGGGGTTCAGGCGGCGGGCCAGGTCGACTGCGGTGCGGCCGTCGCCGCACTCGCCCACCACCTCCAGGCCGGGCTGGGCGTCGATGATCGTCGCGAAGCCGGTGCGGATCAGCGCCTGGTCGTCGCAGACCAGGACCCGGACCGGGGCGGTCACGACGGGCGCCCCGCGGGGACGCGGGCCCGTACCACGAAGCCGCCACCCGCCTGCCGGTCCGCGCTGAACTCGCCGCCCAGGGCGTCCACCCGTTCGCGGAGCCCGGCCAGGCCCAGCCCGCTCCCACCGGGAGAGCCGGCCCGGGAGCCGGGGCCGTCGGTGCTCACCGCCACGCTGATCTCCTTCTCGCCGTAGCGCACCCGGACCACGGTGCGGCTGCCGTGGGCGTATTTGAGCGCGTTCGTCAGGGATTCCTGCACGACCCTATAGGTCACGAACTCGGCGCTGCCCGCCGATGCCGCCGGATTGCCCTCCTCGGCGAACTCCACCGGCTGCCCGGCCCGGCGGGTCTGCTCCACGAGCGTGCGGAGCTCGCCGGCGGAGGGCATGCTGGCGTCGGTGTCGTGATCGGCTTTGAGCAGGTCGAGCATGTGCCGCAGGTCGGCGATGGCTCGCCGGCCGGTGTCGGTGACGGCGCTCAGCGTCGCGTCGAGGCGGTCGGGGGCGGCGGTCAGGTAGCGTGCGGCCTCGGCCTGCACGACCATCGCCGTCACGTGGTGCGTCACGACGTCGTGGAGTTCGCGGGCGATGCGGGTGCGTTCGGCGGCGCGGGTGGCCTCGGCGACGTGGCGGCGGCGTTGGGTCTCGGCGGCGCGGGTGGAGCGCAGCCAGGTCCCGATGCCCCACGCGAGGGCCAGGGCCAGGTAGAACACCACGTAACCTTCCACCCTCTCGGTCGCGCCGAGCCGGCCGAGCGCGAGCGCCAGCGGCACGTACGCCGTGGACAGGAGGACCACGGTGACGCGCCGGTGGCGCTCCAGGTGGGCGCCCGCGCTGATGAGCGCGATGGGCATCGCGTTGCTCGCGAACACGTGGTAGGCGCGGAGCTGGTCGAGGACGAAGCCGAGCGACACCAGAGCCAGGCACACGGCCGGCCATCGCCGGCGCACGGCGAGCGGAAGGCACTCCAGGGCGATCACCACGACCGCCAGCGCGTCGAAGGGGCGGGTCGGCAGGTCGCCGACCTGCGTCCCCTTGCCGTGGAGTGCCGGCAGGAGCGATGCGAGGGCCAGCAGCAGCCCGAACGGTAGGTCCCGGGCCACGACGTCGCATCGCCGCCACAGGTCCGTGACCCGCCGTGGATCGATCATCGGGTGAGCGTAGCGGTCGCGCGGCGCCGGAGCGGGACCACGTTGCCGCGCCGGCGGGCCAGCCGCATGAACACGACCGTCAGCAGCAGGCCGAACACCACCGCGTACGGGCTCGCCTCCGGCCCGAACTCGCCGCCCGTGAGCAGGGCCGGGCCCGACGTCACGCCGTGCAGCAGCCCTTGCGTCGCGCCGTTGCCCGAGACCTCGGTGCCGAAGATGCCGGCCGCCGCGAAGTTCCAGCCGAAGTGCACACCGATCGGCACCCACAGGGTGCGGGTGGCGGCGTAGGCGGCGGCGAGCATGCCGCCCGCCTCGATCGCGACGGCGATCGCGCCCCACAGGTCGGCGTGCGGGTTGAACAGGTGCACCAGGCCGAACAGCGTGCCGGTCAGCGCCAGCGCCATCCACGTCCCCGTGCGTTCCTCGACGATCCTGAACAGGATGCCGCGAAACAGCAGCTCCTCCGTCACCGCGGCGGCGGCCATGAAGCCGAGCAGCCCGACCGCGCTCGCCGGCGAGCCTTGGCCGTCGATCCGGTAGCCGCCCATGAGAGCGATGTTCACGATGACGGCCGCGAACAGCGCGACGCCGATCAGCGTCCCTCGTGCGACGGCGCGGGCGGCGCCTTGCGCCGCCACCTCCACCGGTGCGCGGCGCTCGGACCACCGCACCACGCGGGCGTACACGAGTACGGCGAGCACGGCCGTCGCGACGCCGAGGAGCAGGGTGAGGAGCGGGCTCCCCTGCACCGCGCCCACGATCGTGCCGCCGGCGGCGGCGACCACCGCGACGGGCACGAGCTGTTTCAACAACCGCATGACGACTCCCTTGCATGGGGGGACTCCGCGACGGGGCGCCGCCGCTACGCCGAGAAACGCTAGGGATTCGGCGGTCCGGAATCGTCCCCGCACGGTGGACACTCGCGGGTAGCTCGCACGGGGGACAGACGCACAAGGGAAGCCGCCGGGGCGGAAAACGCGGGACGCGCTGAGCGTGCCGGCTTTCTCCAGCCTGGTGGTTTGTAGTACAAAGCATGGTGAATAACGTGGGCACATGACTTCCCACGCCCTCGTGGATGCCCTCGTCCGCAGCACCTTCCAGGTGGTGGGCGTGCTCACCCGCATCGGAGCCGAGCGCGACCTCTCACTCACCCAACTGCGGGTCCTCGGCATCCTCCGCGACCGCCGCCCACGCATGACCGAGCTCGCCGCGTTCATCGGCCTGGACAAATCGACCCTGTCCGGCCTCATCGACCGTGCCGAACGCCGAGGGCTGGTGGCCAGGGGCAAAGACCCCCAGGACCGCCGCGTCGTCGATGTGTTCCTCACCCCCGCCGGCCTGGAGCTGGCGGAGCAGGTGTACGGCGAGGTCCGACGCGCACTGGCGCCTGCGACAAGCCGGCTCGACCCGCAAGAGCGCGACCGGCTCGTCCAGCTGCTGCACGCTGTCCTGCACTCCCCCGACTGAGGCCGTCTTCTCCCAATGGTTCACCCCGGGACCAGTGGTCGATCCCGGGGTGGTGTCGGATTGCGTCAGGCGAGGATGGCTTCGCCGGTAATCAGGAGGTCCACTCGCCGGTCATCTCGACGTAGTTCTCGCCACGGACCTTCTTGCCGTTGTACTTACCGGTGAAAGCCGCTGTGGCCTCCAGGTAGCCGCTCCCGTCGGGAGTCTGGATCTCCTGGTCCGGATTTCCGGTGACCCGCACGTCGAGTTCGGAGTGCAGGGCGGGAATACGGATGCGCCAACGAGTGGGATACCTCTGGCCGGTGGCCGGACTGGTCCACTGCCGGGAGGCGCCCTGCGCGAGCGGCTCGACGTCGACCACGTCGTAGGAGCCGTCCGGGTGCAGGACTGTCGCCCAGCTGTCCTTGGATTCGGCGCCGATCGTGTCCCAGATGGCGACCTTGTCGCCATTGGGCATGCTGAGGTTCATCCACGTCCACCGGGTCAGCGACGTCGGCATCTCACCCCATTGCCTGTCCAGCCAGGAGGTGCCCCTGACCTTGTGCTTCTTGCCGTCGACGACGAGCGTTCCGGACGTCTGCATCTCCGGGAGTGCGAACTCGTAGTTCGGCACGCCGTCGGCCAGGTGGAAAACGCCGGTCGACGCGTAGTTCATGGCGGGGCCGGTGGGGGCCAGCTGGACATCGAGAGATCCCCAAGGCGTCTCGACCTGCACCGACTGGCGGACGGTGTCACCCGTCCAGCTCAGTCCCGGTGCCTTGATGTCGAGCTTGCCCTCGCTCCACCGATAGTCCTCCGGTTTGACCATCGCGTCGTAGTCCTTGTACCACCCGGTGGTCTTGTTGATCACCGAGAATGTCCAGCGGTACGCGGCCTCGGCCCTGCTCGGGAGGATGCGCGTGTGGACCTGAAGGCCGAACTCCTGACCGTTGGCCTTCACCGAGCTGATGAAGTAGATCGAGTCGAACCAGGTCGGCTTGGGCCCGGGCGCGTGCCGTCCCAGATCGGCCGCGGGATCGACCAGGGCCGGGATCCCCGAGGTGGCGGAGCGGGCGGTCGGTGTCGCGGGCGGGGCGGCCGCCTGGGCCGCAGAGCCGGCGAACGTACCGAACGCCAAAACCGCTGCCGCGGTGACCAGTGCTGCCGCTCGGCGCTTGGTCCGGATTGCGGGCATGAGGATTCCTCCTTGCGTCAGGGGGGATGAGACCGTGGCTCACCCAGCGGCGCCGACGGGCAAAGCCGCGGATGATCACGATCACCACGGAGTCGCTCCTGGCCGGGCCGTTGGTTTGTAATGCCAACAACTTCATATTGGTTGGTATTCCAAACAATGTCAAGCGCTCCGAGGGCCACGCGCCCGGCGCGGTGCGGGCGGCTCGCTTCACTCACGCGGTGACCAGGCGGCCGGGAGGGCGATGCCGCAGAGGCCGGCACGGTCAGGGCGTTGGGGTCGTACGGCATGGCCTGTGCAAGAGGATGTCCATGGACAACTACGCCCGTGGCCGTAGCCCTCCTTCCGGCAGGACCCCGTTCCGCGGCAAGGCGCTTGCTCACGCCTTGATCTGGGTGAGCGCGCTCCAGCCGTGTTCCAGGAGGTCGAAGGCCCGGGTGATGGCCTTGCGGGGGTTGTCGTGGGGGTAGGCCGCGCGGGGGGCTTCGAGGGCGAAGTGGGCCAGGGCGGCGCAGACGGGGTCGCCCGCGGCGAGGCCGCTCTCCTCGGCGATGGCCTGAGCGAGTGCGGCGGTGTGGCGCAGCCACATGTTCTGGGCATAGTCGCGCAGCGCGGGAGTGCCGGCCACCAGGTTGGTGAAGGCGGTGAAGCCGGCGTCGCTGCCGGTGTCGGCCAGCCGGGTGGTCAGGGCGTGTTCGCGCAGCGCGGCGGGGATGGACTGGCCCTTGGGCCGCTCCCGGACGGCGGCGAGCAGGCGGGTCTCCTGGTCGGAGTCCTCGTCGAAGACGAGGGCTTCCTTGACCGGGAAGTGCTTGAACAGCGTGGTGGTGGACACGTCGGCGGCGTCCGCGATCTCGCGAATGCCGACCTCGTCGTATCCGCGCTCCAGGAACAGGTGCAGCGCGGCGTCGGCGATGGCCTGGCGGGTGGCGGCCTTCTTGCGCTCGCGGCGCCCCACCGGCGTGGGAGAGGGGCCTGCCGCAGTGTCGGTCGTGGTGCTGGGCATACCGGCACCCTACCTCCCAAGTTGACCGACTTCAAAAGTTGTGTTGTTGCACTTATTGAGTTGGTGTGTTTTTCTGGAGCGGCGGTTCCGAGGCATCGCCCGGCCGCCCTTTCTTCTCGGCGAGGCCCCGCCACCCCCCTGACCCGGGCACCCCTTCAGCACGGCAGTCACGGCACTGCCGCATGGAACGAACGGAGCACCACCATGAACACCACTCCGACACCCCGCATCGCCATCATCGGGGCCGGTCCCGGCGGCCTGATCTGCGCTCGCATCCTCCAGCAGCACGGCATCACCGCCGCCGTCTACGACCGCGACGCCGGCCCCGCCGCCCGCGACCAGGGCGGCACTCTCGACCTGCACGCCGACAACGGCCAGATCGCTCTGCGCGAAGCCGGCCTCCTGGAGGAGTTCTTCCGACTGGCCCGGCCCGAGGGCCAGGAGATGCGCCAGATGGACCCGGCCGGCACGATCCTCTTCCACCACGTCCCCGAGCAGGGCGAGCGGTTCAAACCGGAAATCGACCGCGGCAGGCTGCGCGACCTGCTGCTCGACTCGCTTCAGCCCGGCACCGTGCGCTGGGGCCATGCCCTGCAGACCGTCAGCGGCCCCGCCGAAGGCCCCCGGCAGCTGCACTTCACGGGCGGCACCACCATCGAAGCCGACCTCGTCGTCGGCGCCGACGGCGCCTGGTCCAAGGTCCGCCGCGCCCTCTCCCAGGCCACCCCCCGCTACAGCGGCGTAAGCTTCCTGGAAGCCTGGTTCCACGATGTCGCGACCCGGCACCCCGACATCGCCGAGCTCGTCGGCCAGGGCGGCGCCGCCGCAGCCGACGGCGACCGCGGCCTGTTCGCCCAGCGCAACAGCGGCGACCACATCCGCGTCTACATCATCCAGCGCGTCCCGGCCGACTGGATCACCGCCGGCGGTCTCACCCCCCAGGCCACCGACGGCATCCGCGCCCTCCTCCTGGAGCGCTACCGCGACTGGTCGCCCCGCCTGCGCCGGCTGATCAGCGACAACGACGGCCCCTACGTCGACCGCCCGATCTTCGCCCTGCCCGTCCCGCACGCCTGGGAGCACAACCCCACGGTGACCCTGCTCGGCGACGCCGCCCACCTCATGCCCCCGCTCGGCGTCGGCGTCAACCTCGCCATGCTGGACGCATGCGAACTCGCCCTCGCCATCGCCTGCCACGACACCATCGACGAAGCCATCCACGCCTACGAGGAGACCATGCTTCCCCGCTCCACGGAGATGGCCCAGCTCCTCGACGGCGCCGCCGGCGAGCTGCTGTCCACCGAGCTGCCCGACTTCGCCACCGCCGGCAACCACTGACCGTCCCTCACAGTCAGTCGGATGGCCGGCCCGCTCCACCGCAAGCCCTCCCGGCGAACCGGGCAAGCAGCAAATGAATCACCGCGGCCTTGATCGCGGCCTCGGACGTCGGGGGCAGCCGTTCGTATGCACTGCCCCGTCACGACCGCAGGTCTGTGACCGGTCACGTGGTGGCGCTATAGGCGACGTGACCGGCAGGGCCCGGCACCAGGTGCGATCTGCGCCGGCAGGGGAAGGGCAAGGCGGCCCGGAAGCCCCGGTCCGCCTTGCCGGAAACCTAGGCGGCCTGCCGTACGCTCACCCGGGTGTGGGCCACAGTGGCGTTGCCCGCCCGGTCCACCACCCGGTACGTGATCCTGTAGACCCGGGCCGACCCGCCATCCCGCTCCGCACGCAGCGCGAAGGAGATGTCGGCCGTGCCGTACGAGGCATCGCGGACGTCGTCCTCCGCCCCGGCCGACGAGCTGGTGATCGAGACCAGGGTGACCGTGACGGGACCGGCGTCGGCCGCCTTCAGCGAGATCTCCACCGGCACCAGCCTGTGGTTCGGCGGCCACAACCGGTCGGGGCTGGGGGTGACGGTCAGCGTGGGAGCCGTCGTGTCGATCCTGACGGCGACCGACCGGGACTCCTCGACGTTGCCGGCCCGGTCGACGCTGCGGAAGGTCAGTACGCTCTCCCCCTCACGGTCCACGCGCACGGGACCGGTGTAGGCCCGCCAGGAGCCGTCGCCGAGGTGGTATTCGGTCCGCTCCACGCCGGTGCCCGCGTCGGAGGCGGTCAGTACCACCTGCACGGGCTGGGAGGTCCAGCCTGAGGGCACCCCGGACGCGGTGGTCACCGGCGCCTCGCCGTCGCCCCCGGGAACAGTGTGGATCTTGAATCCGTCGACGATGAAGTAGGAGCCGTCCTTTTTCACTCCCTTGAGCGTGTGCGGCCCCGGTGCCAGGCCGGTCCTGGTGTAGACGACCTTCTGGTACTCGCGGGTCGGGCTGTGGTTGTCGATGGTGGTGTCGAGCTTGCCGTCCAGGTAGAGGTCGACCTTGCCCTCGTCGGAGTTGACCTGGGCGATGTATTCGACGCCGGTGCCGTGGAAGGCCAGTTCGAAGGCGTCCCCGTCGGTCTGGGTGGCGTGCAGGTCGTCGAGGGTGGATCGGGCGCCGCCACGCTGGTCGTTCTTCCAGTCCCAGCCGGTGCCGGTGTAGGTGACGCCGGAGACGTTGTCGATCGTCTCCACGCCGGCGGCCTTGGTCAGGCTCAAGTCCGTCAGCGCCTGGTTGCGCCAGACCTTCAGCGCCGTCGGCCGTCCGGCTGGGGTGCGGTTGTAGACCTTCCAGAAGCTGTTCCGGTCGCTCACCTTGACGTCGGCGATCTCCCTGATGACGTCGCCGGTGCGCAGCCCCTGCCGCCAGGCATGGGAGTCGGCGGGCACGGCGGCGAAGAACAGGCCGTCGTAGTCGGTGAGCCCGACGGAGGACTTCACCTCGTCGCTGTGGATCTCGGTGACCGTCGCGCCCATGAGCGGCTCGGCCAGGTTGCCGATCGTCATGCCGGTGTCCGGCCTGCGCCAGGTGAGCGGCGGCGGCGTGGGCGAGCCCGGCTTGCCGAATCCGGTCATCGCGAAGGGCTTGAAGCCCAGCGCCAGAGCCGGGGAGCCGGCCTTGAGCGAGTAGTCGAGCTTGGCCGGATCGGCGTAGGGGCTCTGCCCCTCGAACAGGGGGTCGCCGACGACCGAGCGGGTGTCGAGGCCGCGGGCGCGCCAGGCGTCGGTGATGTCGGCGACGGGCTTGCCGTTGTCCCAGAAGAGGTTGTCGTCGTAGACGGTCTTGGAGGTGGACGGATCGCTCTGGATGAAGTCGTAGGGGTCGTCGGTGACGAAGATGTTCTTCTCGATGACGTCGCCGTTGTCGGCGTAGGAGACGTGGAAGTGCCCGCCGCCGTTGACGAAGACGTTGCCGCTCACCGTGCGGAAGAAGCCTTCGCGCAGCTTCACCCCACCGTTGAGCAGCAGGTTTCCGGTGACCTCATAGTTGGATGAGCCGTCGTCGAGGTCGACGTCCCAGTGGGAGGAGTGCCAGATCCGGTTGTGCCGGATCTTCGTGGTCTCCATCGCGTCAAGCTTGGCGTAACTCTTCTTCACGGCGTCATCTGCGGTCAGGGGCCAGAAGCGGTCGCGGCCCCAGGAGTTGATCGGCCCGTGGTCGGAGGTCTCCTTGACGCAGTCGAAGATGTCGTTGTCTTCGATGACGTGCCCGCCCCAGGTGCCGTCGTTGATGTCGATGCAGGCGCGCGGCCCGTCGTGCACGGTGTTGCCGGAGACCGTGACCCGGCGGCTCATCGAGATCTGCACGCCGGAGGTCTGCTTTTCGAAGCGCCCGTTGCGGGTCAGGTAGTTGCCGGTGATCGTGATGTCACGCGGGTAGTCCTCGGTCTTCGGGCCCGGCGTGGTGTCGGTGATGGTGCGCTGCATGGCGTCCCAGGTGGAGCGCTCTCGGACGGCGTCGTGGGAGCCGATGACCGCGATGTCGCTCGCCCCGGAGTCGCGGAAGTCGCCGCCGGAGACGACGTTGCCCTCGGCGTATCCGTCCATGAAGACGGCGTTGCCGCCGACCTGGTCGAAGCGGGCGTCACGGACGGTGATCCCTCTGGTGTTCTTGAGGTAGACCGCACCCGCGCGGGCGATGGCCCAGTCACCCAGCTGCAGTTTTTCGTACGGCCGGCTGAACAGCGTCCGGTGCGTCTGGGTGAAGGTGAACCCGGCGAAGGTGAGGTCGTGCACCGGCGAGGCGGGTGAATCGCCCACGATGCGGATGAGCTCCTCCCGCTCGGCCGTCTCGACGCGGACCGCCGCGGGGTCGACGCCGGCGGGAGGCTGGAGGTACAGCCTGCCCGCGGCCTTGTCGTGGAACCACTCCCCCGGCGCGTCCAGCTCCTCCAGGACGTTCTCGACCATGCGCTTGTGCGGGTGCAGCCCGCTGCCCCGGTTGTTGTCGCCCACCCACTGCAGCGTCGGGTCGCCGTTGCCGTCGACACCTGTCACCTTGAAGGAGTTGCCGCCCCATTCGCCCTGGTGCAGCCCGCGTACCAGGGCGGTCGTGGGGTTCTTCCAGCGGGCCACCCGCGACGGGGAGATCGCGTCGGCGGCGTACCCGTTGAGCACCGCGACCTTGGGATCGAAGTTCGGGTACCTGGCCAGGACCTGCCGCTTGCCGTCCAGGAAGAGTTCGTCGAAGTCGAGGTCCTTGCCGATGTCGGCGACCAGGGTGGCGCCCTGGTAGGTGGTCCAGGCGGGGGTGAGCCTGCGCCCGCCGCTGAGCACGACCGGCTCGCCCGCGGCCGCCTCGTAGGTGGCACCGGAGTCGGCGGGGGTGAAGGTGAGGGGCTCGGAGAGGTAGTAGACGCCGCCCCGCACCCGTACCCGCAGCGGGCCGGTCGCGGTGGGCAGGGCCTCGCGTACGGCGCGCTGGGCGCGCGTGATCGTCCTGAACGGTGCGACCTCGGTGCCCGCGGCGTCGTCGTCGCCCTGTGTGGCCACGTGGAAGACGGTGTCGGCCGCCAGGGCCTCGGTGGGGGGGAGGGCGGTCAGCCCGCTCGCGGCGACGCATGCCGCGAGGAGCAGCCGCCAGGGCTTGCCGTGACGCATGGGGGGTCTCCTGTCGTGGATCACCCTCATTTTTGGCCCGGCCACCTTGTGAAGACAATAACACCAAGGTTACGTTTCATCCGATCAATCAACGTCTGGAGCCCCCCCATGAGGCGAAAACTGCTCTTAGTTCCCGCTGTCGGCCTCCTTGTCATCGGATCTATCTTCGCCACGCAGCCTGTCGCGAGTGCCGACACGCCCCCTGTGTACGAGCCCACGGTGGAGTCGCTGAACAGCCATCCGGTGCCTCAGTGGTTCAACGACGACAAGTTCGGCATCTTCATCCACTGGGGCGCCTACTCGGTGCCCGCGTGGGGACCGCGCGGCAGCTACGCCGAGTGGTACGGGAACTACATGAACGCGGGCGGGAGTGCGACGAACGCCCACCACAAGGCCACCTACGGCCAGGACTTCAACTACGATGCCTTCCTGCAGCAGTGGAAGGCGGAGAAGTTCGACCCGGCCGACTGGGTCAAACTGTTCAAGGACGCCGGCGCCAAGTATTTCGTGCTGACCTCCAAGCACCACGAGGGCATGGCCCTGTGGGACAGCAAGAGCAGCGGGCGTGACAGCGTCGACCTCGGACCCGGCCGTGACCTGGCCAAGGAGCTGTTCGACGCGGCCCGCAAGGACGAGGCCAAACTGAAGGCCGGGTTCTACTACTCGCTCTATGAGTGGTACAACCCCGCCTACACCGGACGGCCGGCGACCAATCCCTACACGGGAGCGGAAATTCCGTACACCGGAGCACCGGGCGGCGGTGACTACGTCAAGGACTACATGCTCCCGCAGATGCGCGAGCTCATCGACGGCTACGACCCCGACATCATCTGGTGCGACGGCCAGTGGGAGAAGCCGGCCTCCTACTGGAACACCGCCGGGGTGATCGCCGACTACTACAACAAGGCGCTCAACAGCGGCAAGGAGGTCGCGGTCGCCAACCGGTGCAAGATCCAGAGCGGCAACCTCGACAGCCCCGAACTGGACTTCCAGACCCCTGAGTACACCGTCAAGCCGGACATCGACCCGGTCAAATGGGAGTCCAGCCGCGGCATCGCGCACTCCTACGGCTACAACCAGAACGAGCCGGAGGAGGACCACCTGACCTCCGACCAGCTCGTGGACTCGCTCGTGGACATCGTCAGCAAGAACGGCAACCTGCTGCTCGACATCGGCCCGAAGGCCGACGGCACGATCCCCGAGATCCAGCGGCAGCGACTGCTGGACATCGGTGCCTGGCTCAAGGCCAACGGCGAGGCGATCTACGGCACCACGTACTGGAATCGGGCCGAGGAGAAGGGCGGCCCCGACGACGTCCGCTACACGGCGAAGGACGCCACCCTGTACGCCACGGCGCTGAAGTGGCCGGGCGAGCAGCTTACGCTCGGCGCCGACCTGCCGGTGGACCACAGCACCCGCATCACCATGCTCGGCTCCGGCGCGCGCCTGTCGTGGAGCCGTGACGAGCAGGGCCGCGTCGTGGTGAACACCCCGCAGGAGGCGGGGAAGCACGCCTACGTCTTCAAGATCGAGACGCCGGGCGTGCGCAGCCTGCTGCGCACCTCCTCCAGCCTGGCAAAGGAGATCGCCCCCGGTCGGACGATCAGCGGCGAGCTCACGGTCACCAACCCCGGCAAGAGGCACACCCCGGCCACCAAGCTCTCCCTCACCGTGCCCCAGGGCTGGACGGCCACGCTCGGGGCGCCTCGCGTGCGCCCGCTCGGTCCCGGTGAAAGCGTGAAGGTGCCGATCAGCGTGAGCGCCCCCGAGGGTGTGGCGCCGGCCCCCTACACGCTGGGCCTGTACCAGCGCACCGGGCGCATGGGGACGACCACCGCCCTGCCCCTGACGGTCAACCGCCCCAACCTCTCGCTCGGCAAGCCGGCCACGCAGAAGAGCACCGGCTACGACGCGCCGGCCTCCCGGGCCGTCGACGGCAACACCGGCGGCGACTGGAGCGCCGGATCGACGACGCACACCGCCGAGCCGGAGAAGCAGGCCTGGTGGCAGGTCGATCTCGGCGCCTCGGCCAGGCTGGACAGCGTGGACGTCTGGAACCGGCTCGACTGCTGCGCCGATCGGCTGAAGGACTTCTGGGTGATGGCCTCCGACCAGCCGTTCACCACCGACGATCTGGACCAGGCCCGCACCGCGCCCGGTGTGACCGCCGTGCACGTCGGCGAGCAGGCCGGCTCGCCGAGCAAGGTCAAGCTGCCCGAGGGCACCAGGGGCAGGTACGTCAGGATCCAGCTCGCCTCGCCGTCCAACCCGCTGTCCCTGGCCGAGGTCCAGGTCAGAGGCTAGGCGTATTGACCAGGAGCGTTGTTGACGGCATGGCTTGATCCATGGCGAAGACCTCCGGTGCGGCGAAGGTGTCCGAGTCTTCACCTCGGCGGAGGTCTTCGTGCCCTGTCGCAACGCCCGGCTGACGGAGCGGCCGGCGCGTTTCGAGGCCGATGCGCGCGGGCCGCGATCAACGTTCGGTGATCCACGGAACAGAATCCAGGGTGGCGGTGCGGACGGCGCCGGTGGCCGGCAGGCCTTCTTGCGGGCCGCTCCGGCGTCCGCGAGGCCTCAGCCGGCCCTCTCCAGCATCGCCAGGGTACGGCCGAGCAGGGCGCGGGTCTCCTCGTGCGAGTGCGGGCGCTCCTCCACCAGCTGTTCCAGCCACAGGCCGTTGAGCAACGCCGCGACCAGGCGGACGCCGTCCGGGGCCGGGTCGTGGCCGGTCGATCTCAGCGCGCCGGCGATGATCTCGCCGTAGCCGTCGGTCCAGGCGCGCGCCACCCGCTGCAGCGCGGGGTCACGGCCGGCCTGTACATACAGCTCCCACAGGCCGAGCTGGCGTGGCCGGTCGGCCTGTGCGGTGCGCAGCAGTGCGCCGAAGGGGTCGGGGCCGGCGGTGGCGGCGCGCAGGGCCGCCAGTTCTCCGGCCACCAGCAGTGCGAAGGCCTCGGTGACCAGTTCCTCGCGGGAGGTGAAGTAGTAGGTCGTGGCGGCCAGTGGCAGGTGGGCGCGCCGGGCGACGGCGCGGTGGGTGACGGAGGCGAATCCGCCCTCGTGCAGTAGCTCGGCCGCCGCCGTCGCCAGCGCCAGGCGGCGGCGCCTGCCGCGCTCCTGGGCTGGGGGACGCCCCGGCGGCGGCGGGCCGCCGGCGGTGAGGGGGGCCGCGGCGGGGCGCTCGTGGCCTTCCGCGGTCAATGGGCGCCGCCCGTCAGGTTGAGCACGAGCACCCCGCCGATGATGAGCGCGATGCCGGCGACCTTGGCCAGGGTCAGGCTCTCGCCGAGGAACAGCACGCCGATCGCGGCGATCGCGGCGGTGCCGGCGCCGGCCCACACGGCGTAGGCGGTGCCCACCTCCATCTGCATCTTCAGGGCCTGGGCCAGCAGGATGAACGCGGTGGCGTAGCCGGCCGCCACGACCAGGGCCCAGCCCTTGTGCGCGAAGCCGTCACTGAGTTTGAGCGCGGTGGTCGCCACGACCTCGGCGATGATCGCCCCTGCCAGCATCAGCCACGCCATGACACGCTCCCCGAGAAACCGGTACGACCGTACCAGTTTAGCGGTGGGGCGTTCCGGCGGCCGCGGGTGCCGGGACGTTGCGGTGCGGTGCGGTGCGGTGCGGTGGAGAGCATGTCGTCGGGCAGCGGGGTGAAGGCGGCGCGGGTACTGGCGGGTGCTGAGGTGTCATCGCCGGCATGATGCGGGGCGCCGACGGGGCGGTGAACGGTTCGCCGGGCGCCGGTGGGGCGGTTCCACTTGCGAGCGGTGTCGAAAACGTGTTCCACTGATCGGCATGCGATGGGACGCGCCTGCGCTGCTCGCCGGACCGCCCGAGCCCCGGCCGCGGATCGAGCGCACCTCGGTGATCCGGGTTCACGGCGCGCTGACCTGCTATGAGGTGCAGGCCCGCGGTGCGCTGGAGCGCACCGCGGACGGCTGGGCGATCAGCCCCTACCGGGGGTGTGCCCAGGCCTGCCGCTACTGCGCGGTCCGGCGTGCTCACCGTTACCTGGGGCTGGACACCGGCGCCGGCTTCGACTCCCAGATCGTGGTGCGCACCAACATCGCGCGGCGCCTGCGCGCCGACCTGGCGGCCAGATGGGACGGCGAGCCGATCACCGTGGGCATGGCCGGTGACTGCTACCAGGGTGCCGAGGACATCTACCGGCTGATGCCCGGGGTGGTGGCGGCCCTGCGCGAGGCCGGGGCGCCGTTCACCGTGCACACCAAGAGCACCCTGATCCTGCGTGATGCCGATCTGCTGGCCGCCTCCCCCGGCGCCGGCGCGGTGGTCTCGATCGCCTTCGTCGACGACCGGATCCGCCGTACCGTGGAGCCCGGCGCGCCGAGTGCGCAAAAACGGCTGGAGCTGGTGGCCGAGCTCAACGAGCGCGGGGTGCCGTGCGGGGTGGCGATGGCGCCCATCCTGCCGTTGCTGACCGACTCTCCCGATCAGCTCGCCGCCACCGTGCGCCGTGTCGCCGACGCCGGCGCCGTCAGTCTCACCCCGCATGTGCTGCGCCTGCCGCCGGGGGCGCGGGAGTGGTATCTGTCCTGGCTGGGTGATCATCACCCCGCGCTGGCCGCCCGCTACGGGGAGCTGTACGGCGGGGGCCCCGAGGCCGATCCCGTCTACGTGCGCGGTATCACCGGTCAGGTTTTGCAGCTGGCCGCCCGCTACGGGATGAGCCCGACCCGGCCCGAGCAGCCGTTGCCGCTGGCTCTGCCCTCTCACAGGCAGCTCACCCTCATCTGAGAGGGCTGAGGGGTTTTGAGGGTTCCGGGTGGCGGGCCGGCGGTCCGTGTGGTCTGTCTCGCCGCGAGCCGCGACGGGGACGGTGCGCGGGCGAGGGGCCGGAGCGTCGGGCCGGGTTGCGTGTGCGGTGGGGCGGGCCGGTGGGGGCCCGCCCCGTACGGGTGCCGGGTTGAGTGGCATGTTCGGCGCGTGTGCCGGGCGGGGCCTGAAAAAGGGGGTTCCGCCCGGCGGGGCGTGGCCCCTCGGGCCGGCGGTGGCCGGCAGGTGCTCCCCCGGTTCACCGTCAGGCCAGGGCGCTGCCCTTCTTCCACTGCTTGAACGGCATCTGCCAGAATCCCCAGCCGTTGTTCCACTCCATCTCCCGGTTGGTGCCGGTGATGGTGATCACGTCGCCGCGCTGGACCTGGTTGTAGTACCACCTGGCCTGGTCGGGGCGGGAGTTGATGCAGCCGTGGCTGACGTTCTGGCGGCCCTGGGCCCAGACGTTGTTGAGCGCGTGGACGTATTCGCCGCTGTTGGAGAAGCGCACCGCGTGGTTGATCATGAGGTCGTAGTAGCCCGGGTCGCCCTTCTTGCGGCCGGGTGAGATCATCCGCTCGGGGTTGGCCTTGCCCATCGCCAGGTGGACGCCGCTGGTGGTGGTGTATTCGCGGGTGCTGGCGTTGCCGGCGCTGATGAGCATGGTCTGCACGACCTTGCCGTCCCGCTTGACGATCATCTTGTGTTTGCGGGTGTCGATGGTGGCGATCTGGGCGGCGCCGATCCGGATGCTCTTGGTGAAGTCCTCGACCCCGTACATGTCCTTGCCGCCCTGGACGCCGTTGAGGCGGGCGGTGAAGGTCACCTTCTGGTGGGGCTGCCAGAACTTGGCGGTCCGGTAGATCACCGTGGTGTCGTTGATCCACCGCCAGGCACCCTGGGAGGGCTTCTCCGACTCCACCTCCAGGGCCTGTTCCACGTCGGCCTTCTGGGTGACGGGCTGGTTGAAGGTGACGATGATCGGCGCCCCCACGCCGACCTTCTCCCCCTTCAGTGCCGGGGTCACGTCGGCCACCGCCAGCTCGACCTTGGGCTTGAGCGTCTTGAAGGAGCTGCTGGCGGTGGTGCCGCCCACCGCGCGCGCCGAGACGGTGTACTTGCTGGAGGGCTTCAACGGGGCCTTGGACACCCATTTGGTGCGTTTGGCGTCAAAGGTGCCCGGCAGCGGCGTGCCGCCGCTCTCCACGGTGACCTGTTCGAGTGAGCCGTTGGCGGCGGTGACGACGACCCGCTTGTCCGGGCGCACGGTCGCGCTGCCCTCGGCCGGGCTGATCTTTATGACCGGTGTGGCCGGGGTGGACTTCACATCGGTGTTGCCGCCGCCACCGTCGGCGGCGGGGGCCGTCGAGGACGACCCGCCGGAGCAGGAGGCGACCAGCATGGCCGCTGCCGCCACCGCCAGTCCGGCCAGCGGCGTCCTCATGCCTCGGCGCTCCACATTTAGCACTACTTTCTCCCCCACTACAGCAAACTGCGTTTAAAGACCCTAATAGGAGATGCGTGATGAGTACACCCGGTTCAGGAGAGTTAGGTCACATTTAGGTCACTTCATAGAGTCAATAACATGCCAACCGGGAGTCAAGGCCGAGCATGGTGGCCAGGTCGGGGTGGCTGGCGCGGTCACGCGGCTCCCACCTGCGCCGATGCCCCCGCGGCGGCGCGGGTGGGCGGTTGCCGTCCGCCGGGCGCATCAAAGCGCGGCCGCGGGGCACAGGCGGGGTGCGTGAGCGCCGGGGGCGCCCTGCCCCGGCTGTGACGGGACGGCCGCGTCCCCCGGCGGGAAAGCTAGGCTGGCGTGATCGGCTCGCAGCCGACGTGACCGAATCGAAACGGAAGGCCCGGGTGATGACCGCGACACGGCCCGCCGGCGACACCGATCGCAGACGACAGAGCACCCACGCGGCGCACGACGCCCCCGGTGGACCGGGGGAGGAACTGCTGCGCGCCATCGTGGAGGCCAGCGGCGAGGGCGTGGTGCTCTGCGACACCGACGGTGTCGTCGTCATGGTCAACGCCGCGGCGGCGCGGATGGCGCCGGAGATCGTGCCCGGCCGGCCCGCGGCCTCGGGCGGTGCGGCGGCGCTGTTCGGCCACGACCACCCCGAGGGCGACAGCAGGGAGGTCGGCCGCGGCGACCTGCGGCTGCGGGTGCGCCGGGAGGCCTTCGGCGTCGCCCACCACGCCTGGTACCTGCGCGACGTCACCGCCGAGTCGGCCAGGACCGACGCGCTGCTGGCCGAGCGCCGGCGTACCGAGTTCCTGGTGGAGGCCGGGCGGCGGCTGTCGGCCTCGCTCAACACGCGCCGCTGCGCGCGTACCGCGGTCGAGCTCGCCGTCTCCTTCCTGGCCGATGCCGCCATGGTCGTGCTGCCGCCCGCCGGGCGCCGCCAGGCGGGCTGGCTGCGCTCGGTCGCCGGGCAGCACAGTCTGCAGGAGGGCGCGGTCCCCGCGGCCTCCACCGCGCAGGTGCCGGGCCTGGCCGAGGCGCTGGCGGGTTTCCCGCCGGTGCCCAGCCGGTGGCTGGATCCCGGCCAGGCCCCCCAGTGGCTTTTGCCCGAGGGGTTCGGCCAGGCCGGTCACCTGCTCGTCACCCCGCTGCCCGGCAACGGCGTCCCGGCCGGGGCGCTGGTGCTGGCCCGCCGCGAGGGCGGACCGGCCTTCGACGAGGAGGCCGAGATCCTGGTGCGGGTCTTCGCCGCCCGCGCGGGCGCGGCGATCTCGGCCGCCGCCCTGTACCAGGAGCAGAGCGCCACCAACGCGATCTTGATCAGGGACCTGCTGCCGCCCGCCCTGCCCGCCCTGGCCGGGATGGAGCTGGCCGGCTCGTTGCGCTCGGCCCAGCAGGCCGGGCTGATCGGCGGTGACTTCTACGACCTCTACCTGCCCGCCCCCGGCGCCCCGGGCGAGCCGCTGGTGGTCCTGGGCGACGTCTGCGGCAAGGGGGCGCGCGCCGCCGTCCTGGCCGGGCAGGTCCGCCAGTCCCTGCGCACGCTGCTGCTGCTGGAAAGGCGCCCCGAGCGGCTGATGTCGCTGCTCAACCGCTCCCTGCTGGCCTCCCCCTCGCCCAACCCCTACGTCACCCTCGTGCTGGGCGCGCTGCGGGCCGGGCAGCGGGGCCACGTGCTGCTGGATTTGGCCGTGGCCGGGCATCCCCCGCCGCTCATCCTGCGCCGGGACGGCACCGTGCAGGAGGCAGGCGCCGGCGGCTCCCTGCTCGGCGCGCTGCAGGAGACCGTCTTGACCCCGGTCACCGTCGACCTGGCCCCCGGCGAGATGTGCCTGCTCTACAGCGACGGCATCACCGAGGCCGTCGGCGGTCCCACCGGCCGGGAGATGTACGGCGGGCAGCGGCTCAAGAACGCCCTGTCCACCTGCGCGGGCATGCCGGTCTCGGCGGCGGTGGAGCGGCTGGAGCAGATCAGCACCGAATGGCTGGCCGGCGACGTCCAGGACGACCGGGCGCTGCTCGCCGTACAGGCCAGGCCCGCGCGATGAGCGGCACTCGTCTGCTCAGCGGCGACCTGCGCGCCGCCGGGGAGGACTACCTGCAGCGCATCGGCCAGGCCGACGAGTTCGGCGCCGTCGATCTGGTGGTCGGCCTGCTGGCCGAGGGCGTGCCCGCCGAGCGCCTGCTGCTGGAGCTCATCGCGCCCGCCCAGCGGCGCGTCGGCGAGCTGTGGGCGGCCAACCGCTGGTCGGTCGCCCGCGAGCACGGGGCCACGGCCGTCAGCGAGCGCGCCGTCGCCGCGATCGCCGCCCGCGTCCGGCCCGAGCCAACCCTGGGCCGCGTCACCGTCGCCTGCACCGACGGCGAGTATCACGCGCTGCCCACCCGGCTGCTGGCCGAGGTGCTGCGCCTGCGTGGCTGGCGGGTCGACTTCCTGGGTGCCAACGTGCCCGGCCCGCATCTGATCACCCACCTGCACCAGACCGGGCCCGACGCGGTCGCGCTGGGCTGCGCGCTTGCCACCCGCCTGCCCCGGGCACACGCCACGCTCACCGCCTGCCAGGCAGTCGGCGTGCCGGTCCTGGCCGGCGGTTCCGGGTTCGGCGCCGACGGCCGCTTCGCCCGGCTGCTGGGCGCCGACGCGTGGGCTCCCACGGCCGACGCCGCCGCCGACCACCTGGCGGGCGGGCTGCCGTCCTTCCCCGTCGCGCCGCAGGTGCTGGCCCACCTGGCCGATGAGGAGTACACCCATCTGAGGCGCCGCCGCGGCGAGCTGCTCGGCTCCGCGATGTCCACCCTGGCCGGGGCCTACCCGCCGATGGCCACCTACACCGCCCACCAGCTCGACACCACCGCCGAGGATCTCGGTCACATCCTCGACTTCCTGGCCGCCGCCCTCTACGTCGACGACGTCGAGGTCTTCACCGGCTTCGTCACCTGGACCCGCGGCGTGCTGCAGGCGCGCGGGGTGCCGGCTAGGGCGTTAGAGGCGGGATTGCGTATTTTCCATGATGAGCTGCGAGACTTCCCCCGTGCCCGCCGCACGCTGGTCCGGGGGATCGAGGCGGCTCACGACCGCGGCGCCGATTTGGAGACCTGACGACAGATGCTCGAGAAGACCCCGCTCCGTACCGAGGTGCAGAGCACCGCTGAGGGCACCGTCCGCCTGGTGCTCACCGGTGACCTGGACTACGACACGGCCGCCGAGCTCTTCACGCTGGCGCAGGAGCTGTTCTCGGCCGACCTGCGCCTGCTGGAGCTGGATCTGTCCGGCCTGGACTTCGTCGACTCCTCCGGTGTGGCGGCCCTGATCAACGTCTACAACACCGCCCGCGCGCGCAATTCCGCCATGCGGATCATCGCCCTGACCCCCTACCTGCGGCACCTGTTCAAGGTGACCGCCCTGGACCAGGTCTTCGAGCTGCCGCCCGCCTAGAAGCCCGCCCCCGGCGGTCGTGCGGGACTCCCGGGGCGGGGCTCAGGCCGGATCCGGGAGTCCGGGCCGGTGCCGCAGCCGCTGGACCTGCTCGTAGGAGGGCAGGTCGCCGGGGACCGGGGCGCCGGCGGCCACCTGGAGCGCGGTGGTGACGGCCGCCCGCAGTGCGGCGCGGAACAGCAGGGAGCCGTAGCTGATCCGGGCCACGCCCAGGGCCGCCAGCCTCGCCACCGGCACCTGCGGCTGGATGAGCACGTTCAGCGGCACCGGGGCCGCGGCGGCCAGGGCCTGCACCTCCGGCTCCCCGTAGGCTCCCGGCACGAACACCCCGTCGGCCCCCGCGTCGGCGTAGGCCCTGACGCGGTGCACGGCCGTGGCCAGGGCGTCGGGGGCCCGCAGCCAGAACGGGTCGGTGCGGGCGTTGACGAACAGTCGCGGCACCCGCTGCTTGATCGCGCCGATCAGCGCCACCTGCTCGGCCACCTCCGCCAGCCCCTGACCCCGCCCGTCTTCGATGTTGACGCCCGCCACCCCCGCGGCCGCCAGTTCCGCGGCCCGTTCGGCCACCCGGGCGGGCGGGCCGCCGAAGCCCCCTTCGATGTCCACGGTGACGGGCACGCCCAGCGTCGCGATCCCGCGCGCCAGCGTCACGGTCTGGGCCCAGGTCGCCTGCTCGGCGTCGGGCAGGCCCGCGGCGGCCGCCACCCCCAGGCTCGTGGTCGCCACCGCGGCGAACCCGGCCGCCGCCAGTGCCGCCGCCGAGGCGTGATCCCAGGCGTTGGGCAGCAGCAACGGCTCCGGACCGTGGTGCAACGCCCTGAAGCGCTCGAACGTCACCGCCGCACCGCCCCGACCACACCGGCCGCCCGGGCCGGCGCGACCTCCCGGCCCGGGCAGGGACGCGGCCCCGCCCCGAAGGTCGGATGGCCCTGGGCAGGGCCGGGCCGGAAACGGTCGGGGGCGTCGAAGACCAGCGGGTCGCGGTTGGCGGCGGCCAGGTCGAGCACCACCGTCACCTCGGCGGTGGTGCCGGTGGGCCCCGGCCGCGCCGCGCCGCGCAGCCGGGCAACCGTCGGGGCGAAGGGCGGGCGGGGGGCCGCCACGACGGTGGGAGCGGGGTCGGCCAGGGCAGCGCGCACCTCGGCGTGGCGGCCGAGGACCAGCGGGTGTGAGGTCATGGCGCCACGTTAGGCAGGCGACGCTTCGGCGGGCGCCGAAGTGTGCGCGGGCCATGATGGAACGATGACAGCTACGACGCCGATCCCGCTGGCCACGCTGGCCGGGCTACTCGCCGACGCCACCCGCGCGCAGTTCTGCCTGGCCCTGCTGGACGGGCGCGCCTGGACCGCCGGGGAGCTGGCCAGGCACGCCGGGGTGGCGGCCTCCACGGCCAGTGAGCACCTGTCGCACCTGGTGCAGGGCGGGCTGCTGGCCGAGGAGCGCCAGGGACGCCACCGGTATCTGCGGCTCGCCGGGCCGCAGGTGGCCCAGCTCATCGAGGACATGACGGCCCATGCCGAGCGCGCCGGGGCCGCCGCCCGGCCGCCGACGCTGCGCGCGGCGAGCGCGGCCAGGGCGATGGCCGCCGCGCGTACCTGTTACGACCACCTGGCCGGGCGGCTCGGCGTGGCGATCACCGACGCGCTCACCACGCGGGGGCTGCTGCGCCAGGACGCCGGCTTCGCCCTCAGCGACGACGGGCTGGCGTGGTTCGAGGCGGAGCTGCGGGTGAGCCTGCCCTCCCCCACCGGCAGGCGCCCCCTGGTCCGGCCCTGCCTGGACTGGACCGAGCGCCGCCATCACCTGGCCGGCGCCGCGGGGGCCGTGCTCTGCGCGACCGCGCTGGAACGCCGGTGGGTCAGCCGGATCGGCTCCGGCCGCGCGCTGCGCCTCACCGGGACCGGCCGGCGGGCCCTGGGCGAGCTGCTGGGCCTGCAGGACCCCACCGGCGAGCTCGCCGGCGACCTCTAAGGCGAGCGCAGCCGGTGGGTGAGGCTGGTGTGACGCCGTCCGGCGCCGCGGGTGCGCACCGCCTGGGCCAGCGCCCGGCGTGAGCCGACGATGACGACGAGCTTCTTGGCCCGGGTGATCGCGGTGTAGAGCAGGTTGCGCTGCAGCATCATCCACGCGCTGGTGGCCAGCGGGATGACCACCGCCGGATACTCGCTGCCCTGGGAGCGGTGGATGGACACCGCGTAGGCGTGTGCCAGCTCGTCCAGCTCGTCGAAGGCGTATTCGACGTTCTCGTCCTCATCGGTCAGCACGGTCAGCTTGTGGTCGTCGGGTTTGATGTCGACCACCACGCCCACGGTCCCGTTGAACACCCCCGCCGCGCCCTTGTCGTAGTTGTTGCGCAGCTGGGTCACCTTGTCGCCGACCCGGTAGACACGGCCGCCGTAGCGGCGTTCGGGCATGCCCTCGCGCGAGGGGGTCAGCGCCTCCTGCAGCGCGTTGTTGAGGTTGCCCGCCCCCGCGGCGCCCCGGTGCATCGGCGCCAGCACCTGCACGTCCCGGCGCGGGTTGAGGCCGAACTTGCGCGGGATCCGGTTGGCCACCACATCGACGGTCAGCGCCGCGATCTCCTCCGGCTCCTCGCACGGGAACAGGAAGAAGTCGCCCATGCCCTCCAGTGCCGGGGGCAGGCCGGTGTTGACGCGGTGGGCGTTGACGACCACGCCCGACTCCTGTGCCTGGCGGAAGATGTGGGTCAGCCGTACCCGGGGGATCTCCTCCTCGGCGGCCAGCAGGTCCCGCAGCACCTCGCCGGCGCCGACCGAGGGCAGCTGGTCCACATCCCCCACGAACAACAGGTGCGTGCCCGGCGCGATGGCCTTGACCAGTTTGTTGGCCAGCAGCAGGTCCAGCATCGAGGCCTCGTCGACCACGACCAGGTCGGCGTCCAGGGGGTTGTCGCGGTCGAAGGTGGCGTCCCCGCCGGGGCGCAGTTGCAGCAGCCGGTGCACGGTGGTGGCCTCGTGGCCGGTCAGCTCCGCGAGCCTCTTGGCCGCCCGGCCGGTGGGCGCGGCCAAGATGACCTTCGCCTTCTTGGCGCGCGCGAGGGTGACGATGGAGCGCACGGTGAAGCTCTTGCCGCAGCCGGGCCCGCCGGTCAGCACCGCGACCTTCTCGCACAACGCCAGCCGTACGGCGTGGGCCTGCTCGGGGGCGAGCTCGGCGTCGGTCTGCTTGTGCAGCCATTCCAGCGCCACCTGCCAGTCCACCGATCCGAAGACGCCCAGCCGGTCGTGGCCGGAGGTCAGCAGGGCGCGCAGGGAGCCGGCCAGCGACAGCTCGGCGCGGTGGAAGGGGACCAGGTAGACCGCGGGGACGAGGCTGTCGCCGGCGGGGACCTCCTCGCGGACCACGCCCTCCTCGGCGACCAGTTCTTCCAGGCAGCGGACGGTCAGCTCGGCCGGGACCTCCAGGATCTTCACCGCGTCGGCGACGAGGTTGGGGGCCGGCAGGTAGCAGTGGCCGTCGTCGGCCGCCTGCGACAGGGTGTAGCGCAGGCCCGCCTTGACCCGTTCGGGGCTGTCGTGCGGGATGCCGACGGCTTGGGCGATGGTGTCGGCGGTTTTGAAGCCGATGCCCCACACGTCGTCGGCCAGCCGGTAGGGCTCGCTCTTGACGACCGTGATGGAGGCGTCGCCGTACTGCTTGAAGATCCGCACCGCGATGGAGGTCGAGACGCCGACTCCCTGAAGGAAGATCATCACCTCTTTGATGATCTTCTGTTCCTCCCAGGCGATGCCGATCATCTTGGTCCGCTTGGGGCCGAGGCCGGGGACCTCGACCAGCCGCTCGGGGGCGGTCTCGATGATCTGCAGGGTGTCGGCGCCGAAGTGGTCGACGATCCGCTCGGCCATCTTCGGCCCGATGCCCTTGATCAGCCCGGAGCCGAGGTAGCGCTGGATGCCCTGGACGGTGGCGGGCAGCACGGTGGCGTAGGACCATACCTCGAACTGCTTGCCGTACTTGGGATGGGAGGTCCAGCGCCCGGTCAGCCGCAGCGACTCGCCGGGCTGGGCGCCCAGCAGCGGCCCGACGACGGTCAGCAGATCGCTGCCCGAGCGTTCGGTGGCCACCCTGGCGATGGTGTAGCCGGTCTCCTCGTTGGCGTAGGTGATGCGTTCGAGGACGGCGTCGATGGACGCGGCAGAGGGACCACCCGATCCAGGCTTCACGGAAAACCTCTCTCCTAACCTTCCCGGGCCAGGGTAGAGCAGTGGCGGAGGGCCGCTGATCAGTTGGCGGGGATTCGGCCGCCTCGCGGACGATACGCGCACCTACTGACACTTCGCGAAACGGGTGGCCTGCCGGTCGGAGCGGGGACGTCTCGGCGCGATCCTCTCCCCTCCCCCGCCTCCCTTCTCCGTCGCCGGGGAAGCGGCCGGTGCCTGCCTGGACGGCCTCCGGCCCGCCGGACCCGCCGGACGCTCGCGGGCGCTGGAGCAGGCGGGCGCCGCCCCGGGGGGCTGCGTGCCTGCCCGCCGCGCCCCGTCTCACCTGCCCGCCGATCCCGCGGGCAGCCTCACAGCAGGCGGATCGTCTGGCCGATCCGGTCGAACAGCCGCTGCTTGCCGTCCTGGTCGGTGCTGAGCGTGACGGTGCAGGTCCGGTCGGAGCCGGGCAGGTAGAACTGGGTGCCCTTGATCTCCATGCCGCCGGCGGGGAAGGTGTAGACCAGCTTGGCCGCCTCGACGCCGCCGACGGTGACCTTGGTCGCCTCGGTGACCTTGGCCTTGACCTGCTCCAGGTCCTTGGTGGCCGCGCCGATCAGCTGGTCGGCGGAGATGTTCCCGCTGGGCTGGCAGTAGCCGTTGAGGTTGGTGGTGAACTTGTTCGGCGAGCTCTGGCGTGATTTGGGGTCGAAGGCCCAGACCGCCTTGTTGGTCACCAGCGGTTGCAGGTCCTGCTTGGCCTGTTGCAGCGCCTTGCCCGACAGGCCGCTGCGTTTGAGGCCCTGTTCGAGGTCGTTCTTGGTCAGGTCGAGTGCGATCCAGGGGTCGGGGACGGCCACCGACAGCCCGTTGGCGGGGCTGCCGACCTGTTCGAAGCCTTCGGGTACGGCGTCGGCCCCGCCGGGCGCGGTGCCCGGGCTCCCGGTGGGAGCCTTCGCCAGGTTGATCGAGCCGCCGCCTGCGCAGGCGGTTGCCAGTGCCAGGCACAGCACGCCCGTGCCCGTCACGATGGGATAGCGCTTACGCACCAGACTGCCCTCCTCGCGGACCTCGCCGGAGGCCCGAGCCGATTGACCTGTGAAATCTGCCGGGTGAATCGCCACAGGGGGGCATTCCGCGCCGGAACCGTCGTGCCGGGCGGTGCGTGGCAGACCGACCATGACAAGCGGTGCGCTCATCGCGTGCAGCCACTTGACGGTGGAAGGCCGGCGGAGCGGTATATCGATTGATCTCCGCGTGATCCTATTTCTGCAGGTTAAGCGGTAAGTGTCTGCGAGGTTGGGTTCTGCCGCGGTGTGTCGCCGGAGATTGCCGGCAGATGATCTCCGGCCGGGCGGCCCCCGCCTCCGAGCAGGCGGCCCGTCCCCTGCAACGGTGCGCGACTCGCACACGTCATGCCGCCGGCCGGAAGGTCTCGCCGCTGCGCGGCGCCGGCATCGACTGTTCCTCCATGGATTCCGGCGAATCCGAACTTCGCGGGCCTTCCCAGCGTCGTGACGGGGCGGTAGGACAGGGATGCGCCGCAGAGCACTCGGGGGGCGGCCTCAGGCATCGCAGTCGCAGCCGCGAGGGGGAGACCAGCATGACCGTACGAGTGATCATCGAGGCAGCCGGGCGGGCGGGGCTGTCGGCCGAACAGGTGCGGCAGGTGGCGGACGGGCATCCGGCCGTGCTCGCGCACCTGGAACGCGCCGACGCCCGGGGGCTGATCGTGGGGGCCGCCCCGGCGCTCGGGCACGATCCGGACGAGCGGGCGCAGTTCCGGGCCAGCGTGTTCGACCCGGTCGCCAACCGGGGGGTCGAGCTGCGCGGCACCCTGGACCGGCCCGAGCAGGCGCGGGTGCTGCCCAGCGCCTACCGCCCCAATCCGCGGCCGCAGGAGCTCAGGGCGGCCGCGGCGATCCTGCGGGCCGACGGGCGTTTCCCCGCCGGCGACCAGGTGCTGATCTACCAGCAGATGCCGCCGCTGGCCGATCGGGAGAACCCCGACGGCACCACCACCCGCCGTCCCACCCTGGGCGTCTACGACCCCGCCGGGGCGCTCCGGCACCGGATCGTCGCCGTCGACGTCGCCGCGGGCGAGGTGGACTGGTCACCGGCCGGGGTCTCGGTCACGATGCATCCGGGCGACTGCGAGTCGCACCTGCCCGAGGGCGTGGAGAGCCTGCGCGACCGGGGCGGCCCGGACCAGGTGCGGCTGCGCGTGGTCGACGGCGACACCGAGCTGTGGAACCTGATCGTGGTGCGGCCCCGCGCCTCGGTGCCGCACGATCCCGGCGACGGCTCGGGGGTGGAGCTGCGGCAGGTGCGCCACCGGGGCAGGCTCGTGCTGCGCCAGGCGCACGTGCCGATCCTCAACGTCCAGTACGAGGAGGACGGGGTCACCTTCCGCGACTGGCAGAACCAGGAGACCCGCTTCTCGGCCACCGGCGCCGACCCGGTGGGCTGGGGCTGGCGCGTCTGCACCCGGCCGCCCAGGACCATCCTGGAGCGGCCCGGCGGCGACGTCGGCGACTTCCAAGGGGTGGCCTTCCACTACGCCGACGGCGAGCTGCGCATCGTCAGCGAGCTGGCCGCCGGCTGGTACCGGTACGTGTCGGAGTGGCGCCTGGCCGACGACGGCACGATCAGGCCGCGTTTCGGCTTCGCGGGGGTGCGTAACCCGCGCACCTGCATGCGCCACCGCCACCACGTCTACTGGCGCTTCGACTTCGACGTCGAAGGCGCGGCCAACGACGTGGTCGAGCAGTTCGACGACACCGGCTCGACCATCCCCCAGCCGCTGCCCATCGTGCGGGAGGTCGCCCGCAGGCGCCGCCACCCCGCCCGCTTCTGGCAGGTCACCGACGGCTCCAGCGGCCGGGGCTACCAGATCCATCCCGGCGAGCACGACAACACCGCCGATCCCTACGGGGTCAGCGACCTGTGGTTCCTGCGGCACCACCCGGCCGAGCTGTACGACGGCAACCCCGGCACCGACAACCGGGCGATGCTGAACCGGTTCGTCGACGGGGAGGCCATCGGCGCCACCAACGTCGTCGTCTGGTACGCCGGGCACTTCCGGCACGACCAGAACGCCCCCGACGACCACCAGGGGCACATCGTCGGCCCCGATCTGATCCCGGTCTCCTGAGAGGGGCCCCGCGGTTGCCCGCGGCTCAGCCGGGGCGGGAAAGCGGGCCGTTTCCCGCCCTGTCGCGCTCAGACGGTCAGCGGGCTGGAGCCGGTGGGCAGGTTGTTCAGTGCCTCGACCAGCGGCGCGAGCTCCGGGGTCTGCTCCGCCTCGCCCAGCGTCCTGGCCAGGACCTCGTCGTGGGTCGGCCGGGCCTGCGTCAGCAGCGCCCATCCCTGCTCGGTGAGCTCGGTGTAGATGCCGCGCCGGTCGTCCTGGCACAGGATGCGGGTCAGCAGCCCGCGGTCTTCGAGCCGGTTGACCAGCCGGGTGGTGGCGCTGCCGGACAGCGCCGCGGCACGGGCCAGCTGCTGCATGCGCATGTGCCAGCCGTCCTGGCGCGACAGCGCGTCCAAGACCGTGTATTCGACCACCGACAGCTCGTGACCGGCCTGCAGCGACCTCTCCATCGCGGCGTCGATCAGCCCGTGCAGCGCGGCCAGCGTCCGCCAGCCCTGTGTGCGGATCTGCACCGCGTCGTCTCCGATTGCCACGGCCGCCTCCTTTCGTGTCCTCCCCCGGCCAGGCGGACGGTCTTCGCGGCCCAGCCTACCAATGTTTCGCAATAAAGCGCGCGTGCAAGTATATTTCGCGTGCGTGTCCCGGCGGGCGGCGCGCCGGGGGCCGACGGCGCGCCCCGCCCATCGCGCGGCACGCCGGCGGCAGCACCCGCACAGGATCACCGAGATCGGTCCGCGCCGCGGACCGGCTCAGGAGGCGGTGAAGGCCAGGCAGGCGTTGTGGCCGCCGAAGCCGAAGGAGTTGGTCATCGCCGCCGCCCACCGGCCACGGCGCGGCCGCCCGGTGACGATGTCGAGCTTGACCTGGGGATCCAGCTCCTCCAGGTTGCGGGTGGCGGGGATCACCCCGTCGCGGATGGCGAGGATCGCGGCGATCGCGCCCACCGCCCCGGCGGCTCCGCACAGGTGCCCGGTCATCGACTTGGTGGCGGTGACCGCGGGATGCGTCCCCAGCGCCTCGGTGATCGAACGGGTCTCGGTCAGGTCGCCGGTCGGGGTCGAGGTGGCGTGGGCGTTCACGTGCCCGACGTCGAGGGCCTCCAGCCCCGCCGAGGCCAGGGCCAGCCGTATCGCGCGCGCCTGCCCGCCCGCGTCGGCGCCGGTGATGTGGTAGGCGTCGGAGGTGGTGGCCGCCCCGGCCAGCGTGGCGTGCGATCGGGCTCCGCGAGCCGCGGCGAACCCCTCGCGTTCCAGGACCACCAGGGCGGCCCCCTCGCCCAGGACGAAGCCGTCGCGCCCGGCGTCGAACGGCCGGGAGGCCTCCTGCGGGGCGTCGTTGCGCGTGGACAGGGCCCTGGCCTGGGCGAATCCGGCGAGGGTGAGAGGGTGCACGCACGCCTCGGCGCCGCCGGCGATCACCACGTCGGCGCGGCCGAGGCGGATGAGGTCCAGCCCCATCGCGATCGCCTCGGATCCGGAGGCGCAGGCGCTCACCGGCGTGTGGGCGCCGCCCCGGGCGCCGAACTCGATGCTGACCACGGCCGCGGGCGCGTTGGGCATCAGCATGGGGACCGTGTACGGCGAGACCTTCCGCGCCCCGGCCGTCTCAAGGAGGTCGTCCTGGGCGAGGGTGGTCAGCACCCCGCCGACCCCCGTGCCGATGACCACCGCCAGGCGTTCGGGCTCGACATCGGGGGCCCCGGCGTCCGCCCACGCCTCCCGCGCGGCGACGAGGGCGGCCTGCTGGCAGCGGTCCAGCCGCCGGGCCTTCACCCGGCCCAGCACCTCGGCCGGCTCCACCCGCATCCGCCCGGCGATCCGCACGGGCAGGCCTTCGGCCCAGTCCTGCTCTATCAGGGCGATGCCGGATCGCCCTTCCAGCATGCCGGCCCAGGTGGAGGCCACGTCCCCGCCCAGTGGTGTGGTGGCACCGAGCCCGGTGACCCGGGCACCCGCCCTCATCCCGTCTCCCATCAACGCCCCCTTCGTTTCCCGGACGCCGCTCCATGCGCGATGCCGCCGGGGTGTTCGGGTGCCACGCTGCCAGGGCGGGCCCGCTCCCGCAGGTGGCCTGGCCGACGAAAACGCCGATGAAGATTTGTCGGCGGCGTAGTGATCGCGGCCGGGCCGTCCCGGGTACCGCGCGGCCCCTGCCGCGGCCGGGCCGCCACGGCCGGCGCGGGCCTGGTCGGCCGTGGCGGCCAGGCACCCCTCATGGCCGGCCCCTGCCCCCGGCAGGTCCGCCGGGTGCAGGTAGAGACCCGGCGGGAACCTCACCGGATGCTCAGTCGTCGGCCGTGCCCGCGAAGAGCACCGGCCGTACCTCGATGCCGAGGCCCTCGACGCCGGCGTCCGGAATGAGCGCGGCCAGCTCCAGGGCACGCTCCCGGCTGTCGCACTCCACCAGGTAGTAGCCGCCGAGGTACTCCTTGGCCTCCAGATAGGGGCCGTCCGTCACCGCCGGGACGCCGCCTCGGACCCTGACCACGGCGCTCTGCGACGGATCGGCCAGCGCGACGGTGCCGATCATCTCGCCGGACCTCTTGACGGTCTCCATGAACGGGCCGTGGCCGCTCATCACCTCGTTGCGCTCCTCCTCGGTCAGCGCGTCCCAGATCTGCGGGTTGCCATGCATGATCAACATGAACTTCATGCGTCGTCTCCTTCGACGGCCGGGCGGCGCCCCCAAGGCGCCGTTCAGCAAGGAGTCGGAGCCGGTGCCGCATTCTTGCGGCACCGGACCGCAAGAATCCCCCCACTGCTCCGACTGTCTCCCCGAAGGGTGCCTGGCCTGGGCGTCCTTTCAGAAGTCGGTTGTCAGCTCCTGAAGGAGGAAGCATGTCGCAGCTGTTGAAGGTGCAGTGCTTCAACGTGTCGCGGGACGGGTTCGGCGCCGGGGAGGGGCAGAGCTTGGACCGGCCCTTCGGGCACGCGGACCCCACCCCCCTCTGGTCCTGGGCGGGTGCCACCGCCAGCTGGGTGGCCCGCACCGACCCCGGTGGCACTCGCGGCCTGGACGACCACCTGACCCGCGACCACACCCGCAACATCGGAGCGGAGATCATGGGGCGTAACAAGTTCGGCCCTCAGCGTGGCCCTTGGGAGAACCACGAGTGGCAGGGATGGTGGGGAGACACCCCGCCGTTCCGCACACCGGTCTTCGTGCTCACCCACCACGAACGCCCGTCCTTCACCCTGGCCGACACCACCTTCCATTTCCTCGACGCGAGACCGGCCGAAGCGCTGGAACGCGCGAAGCAGGCCGCCGACGGCCGGGACGTGCGCCTGGGCGGCGGAGTCGCCACCGTCCGCGAGTTCCTCGAGGCCGACTTGGTCGACACGGTGCACATCGCCGTCGCGCCCGTCGACCTCGGTCGAGGCGAACGACTGTGGAAGAGCCACACCGACCTGCTCGACCGCTTCCACCTCGAGACGGTACCGAGCCCCAGCGGAGTCACTCACCTGTTGTTCTGGAGACGATGACCACTGACCCTGCACGATCGCACGCACCTGCCGCGATGAGCGCGTACCCGCCCGTCGACCCCAGCCCGGGCAGGTCATCAGCCCCGCTGGGCCGTCCTGCCCGTGCAGGGTGAACCCCGGGGGCCGGGCGGCCAGGCCGACGTCGGTGAAGTCGACCTCCTTCACAAGGGGACAGAACGGGACGGGCCGGGCGGCGCGGGTCATCGGTGGCGTCGGCGCCGTCGGTGTTCTTGAGCGCGTTGTGGATCCGGCCGTAGGAGGTGCCGGCGTCCAGGGAGGCCGAGACTCCGGCGGCGGCGCCGATGGAGGCCGCACCCGGCTTCGCTGATTCACCGGACGGTTCCCGCCGGTCGCCCGGCTCGAGGGCGTGCCCGACGGCGATCCCCGGCGGCGGTTACTGACGCAGGTCGAACGACAGGTGCGCGGACAGCGCGCGGAGGAAGTCGGCCGCGTCGAAGATCTCCCCGGCGGAGGCGACCCCGGTCGTCCTGGTCCGGCCGGTGAGGATGCGGCGGACCGCCTCCACCGCGAGCGGCGCGCTGATGGCGTAGATGTCCTGGCCGCTCGCCGTGGCACGCCGTTCCGCGCCGCCGGAACGCACGACGACATCGACGAGGAACGCCTGGTCGGAGCGTCCGCGCTCGTCGGCCGCCGCCGGCGCCGGCGTGTCCGGGGCCGACAGATCCTCGACCGCCTCGACCGTCATGTACGAGCGCACCTTGGGGATCGCCAGGTGGCTGGGGATCGTGACGACGTCGGCCATGCTGAACTCCCCGATGACCGGCCGGACGCCCATCGGCTCGGGAAACGTCCACTTCAGGGACGGCAGAGCGTCCTGGTGGTACTCCAGCTTCCCGTTGGTGAAGCGGACCCGCCGGCCGTCCCGCCGTTCCCGGGAGACCGTGCCCGAGGCGCGCGTCCCCGTGGTGGGGTGCCAGCTGCTCAGCGCGTACGCGACGTGCGCCTCGTCGGCGGCCGTCCAGTCGCCCATCGCGGCGGTGGCCAGCAGGTCGCCGAGACCGCCGAAGAAGGCCATCGCGGGGACGATCACGGTCCCGGCGGCGCGGGCGCGCTCCGCGAAGTGCGCGAAGGTGTCGGCGTTGGCCTCGATCTCGGCCGCCACGTCCACGTACGGGATGCCGGCGCGCAGCGCCGCCTCGATCACCGGGGCGGCCGTCGCGGCGAAGGGCCCCGCGCTGTTGATCACCGCTGCCGTGCCGGCCAGCGCGCGGTCGAGCGACGCCGGATCGTCGACGGACGCGGGCCGGACGTCGAGCCCGGGAAAGGACGCCGCCAGTGCTTCCAGCTTCCCGGCGCCGCGGCCGGACAGGACCGGGACGAACCCGCGCTCCTGCAGCTCCGCCACCACGAAGCGCCCGGTGTGCCCGTAGGCGCCGAACACCGCGACCGTCTGACCCGATCCCATCGTTTCCCCCATTGCGCTCGGTTGATCCACTACAGAGATCATGGCGGCGGCGGCCGTCTCCCACGAGTGTCTGGAACGCCATGTCTCGTACAATTTCGGACATGAGGACTGTCGCGGTCGCCGTCACCGACGGGATGCTGCATTTCGAACTGTCGGTGGCCTACGAGGTGTTCGGCACCGCGCCGGCCGGCATGGCCGGCCCCTGGTACCGCCTCACCGGCTGCGGGCCAGGCGCCGTACAGGCCGGCAGGTTCCGGCTGGAGCCCGACTACGGGCTCGACCGGCTGCCGAGCGCCGACACCGTGATCGTCCCGGCGTGGGCCGATGTCGACGTGGACCCGCCCGGCGACCTCATCGACGCGGTACGCGCGGCCCACCGGGCGGGTGCGCGCGTGGCCGCCCTCTGCACGGGCGCGTTCGTGCTGGCCGCCGCCGGCCTGCTGGACGGTCGGCGCGCGACCACGCACTGGGCGCACACCGGGGCGCTGGCCACGCGCTATCCCCGGGTGGAGGTCGATCCGGACGTGCTCTACGTGGACAACGGCAGCGTGCTCACCTCGGCCGGCAAGGCCGCCGCGATGGACCTGTGCCTGCACCTCGTCCGCCTCGACCACGGTTCGGCGGTCGCGAACGCGGTCGCGCGCCGCCTGGTCGTGCCGCCCCACCGGGCCGGCGGCCAGGCCCAGTTCGTCACCTCGCCGGTGCCCGCGCAGGAGAACCACCCGCTCGCGGAGCTGTTCCCGTGGGTGATCGAACGGCTGGACCATCCGCTGACCGTGGAGGACCTGGCCCGCCAGGCCGCCATGAGCTCGCGCAACCTGGGCCGCCGTTTCAGGTCGGTGACCGGCACCACTCCGCTGCAATGGCTGCTGACCCAGCGGATCCGCCGCGCCCAGGAACTGCTGGAGACCACCGACGACAGTGTCGAGGCGATCGCGGCAGCCACCGGAATGGGCACCGGCACGACGCTGCGCCGGCATTTCAACCGCACGGTCGGCGTGCCGCCCGACACCTACCGCCGCACTTTCCGCGACTCGCACGCCGAGGGCGGCACGGACAGGGCGGCGATCAGCAGACGGCAGGCCGTTACGGTTCAAGCGTGAGCGACAGCCGCCGGGCGCGTTCCTGCGCCTCTCCCGCGAAGCGGACGGTGCCCCGCCTCTCCCCCGCCCTGCCGCTGAATCCTGCACTCGTCTTCCTCGCGGGCCGATGGGAGGTCCCGCTGCACCGAGCATGAATAGATGTATGTCAATATAGATGAACGTCGACTTCGATGGACTTCTATATGAGGAGGGGGGACCGGTGGAGCCCCTGGAACTTCTGGCGTGCAGCCCGCCGCTGACGCGTGAGCCGCTGACCGCCGAGCAGGCCGCCGCCGTGGCGCGGGTGTTCAAGGCCCTGGGTGACCCGGTGCGGCTGCGGATCCTGTCGATCGTGGCCGGCCACGCCGGCGGCGAGGTGTGCGTGTGCGACATCACCGGCGTCTTCGAGGTGTCCCAGCCCACCATCAGCCACCACCTCAAAGTCCTCAAGGAGGTCGGCCTGCTGGTCTCCGAGCGGCGCGCCTCCTGGGTGTACTACCGCCTGGTCCCGGAGACGTTGTCGGAGCTGTCGGCCCTGCTGAACATTCCCGCCACGGTCTGACCCCGTCCTGAAGGAAGATCCATGTCCTCGAGTACCCGTGCCCCTGCTGCCGCTTTCGCGGCGGAGGCGAGCGTGATCGGCAGGCTCTCCACGCTGGACCGGTTCCTGCCGGTGTGGATCGGCGTCGCGATGGCGGCCGGGCTGCTGCTCGGCCGCGCGGTGCCCGGCCTGGACGGCGCGCTGGAGGCGGTGAGGATCGGTGAGATCTCGCTGCCGATCGCCCTGGGCCTGCTGCTGATGATGTACCCGGTGCTGGCCAAGGTCCGCTACGACCGCCTGGACAGCGTCACCGGCGACCGGCGGCTACTGATCTCCTCCCTGGTGCTCAACTGGGTCATCGGCCCCGCGCTGATGTTCGCCCTGGCCTGGCTGCTCCTGCCCGACCTGCCCGAATACCGCACCGGCCTCATCATCGTGGGCCTGGCCCGCTGCATCGCCATGGTGCTCATCTGGAACGACCTGGCCCGCGGCGACCGCGAGGCCGCCGCCGTCCTGGTCGCCGTCAACTCGATCTTCCAGGTCGTCGCCTTCGGCGTGCTCGGCTGGTTCTACCTCGACATCCTGCCCGGCTGGCTCGGCCTGTCGCAGACCGCCCTGAACGTGTCCGCGTGGGGCATCGCCCAGTACGTGCTGATCTTCCTCGGCATCCCCCTGGCCGCCGGCTACGCCTCGCGCAAACTGGGCGAGCGCGCACGCGGCCGCGACTGGTACGAGCAGCGCTTCCTGCCCAAGATCGGCCCCATGGCGCTGTACGGCCTGCTGTTCACCATCGTCATCCTGTTCGCCCTGCAGGGCGACACGATCACTTCCCGGCCCGGCGACGTCGCCCGGATCGCGCTGCCGCTGCTGGCCTACTTCTTCCTCATGTGGGGCGGCTCGTTCCTGGCCGGCCGCGCGATCGGCCTGCCGTACGACCGCACCACGACCCTGGCCTTCACCGCCGCCGGCAACAACTTCGAACTCGCCATCGCCGTCGCGGTCGGGGTGTTCGGCGTCACCTCCGGCCAGGCCCTGGCCGGGGTGGTCGGCCCGCTCATCGAGGTGCCCGTCCTGGTCGCCCTGGTCTACGTCAGCCTGCGGGCCCGGCGTCTGTTCACCACCACACCCAAGAGGCCGGCCCATGCCTGACAAGCCCAGCGTCCTGTTCGTCTGCGTGCACAACGCTGGTCGCTCCCAGATGGCCGCCGGCTGGCTCACCCACCTGGCCGGCGACCGCGTCGAGGTCCGCTCGGCCGGATCCGCCCCCGCCGAGACGATCAACCCGGTCGCCGCCGAGGCCATGCGCGAAGCCGGCGTCGACATCACCGCCGCCCAGCCCAAGATCCTGACCACCGAAGCCGTCCAGGCCTCCGACGTGGTCATCACCATGGGCTGCGGCGACGCCTGCCCGATCTTTCCCGGCAGGCGGTATGAGGACTGGAAGCTGGATGATCCCGCCGGTCAGGGCATCGAGGCCGTGCGAGTGATCCGCGACGACATCCGCGCTCGGATCGAAAAGCTCATCACCGGGCTTCTGCCCGCCTCGTAGGGCCCGGCACCCGGCCGGTGGGCTTCATGCCAGGTGACGCTGAGGACCGTACGGGTAGCCCGCGGCGAGCTGTGCCCGGCCGCCGCCGACCCGGATGTCGGCCTGCCGTGGCCGCCCGGTCACACGGCCGCGGGTGCGGCGAGTGGGGCGAACAGCTCGCCGAGCCGGTTCACCGCCGACGGGATGATCCGGTAGTAGACCCAGGTGCCGCGCCGCTCCGAGCCGATCAGCCCGGCGGTGCGCAGCACTTTGAGGTGGTGGGAGATGGTGGGCGCGGTCAGGTCGAAGGCGTCGGTCAGGTCGCACACGCACGCCTCGCCGCCCGCGTGCGAGCCGATCATCGACAGCAGGCGCAGCCGTACCGGGTCGGCGACCGCCTTGAGCGGCACCGCGAGATCGGGGGTCGTCGCGCCTGGCGGCTCGACGACCCCCGGCACGTGATCCTCGCCGGCCTGCTAGACCATGTGCTTTCGGGCGTCCACGGCGGGCCCTCCCCCGGCGGCGGGCGCGTTGGGCGCGGGTGCGGGTTTGGCGGCGGAGCGGCGGATGAGGTCGGGGACAAGGGTGAGGATCCCGAGTGCGGCCAACCCGGCGCCGAGCCACAGCGGGGCTCGCAGGCCGAAGTCGTCGATGGCCATTCCTCCGGCGAAGGAGCCGATGATGACGCCGAGGGTGATGAAGGAGGAGTGGACGGTGTTGACCAGTGGCCGGGCGTTGCCGGTTCGCTGGACGCGGGTGACCATCGCCGGGTTCATGGTGACGCCGACCAGGCCGATGCCGAGCATGAGCACCACGGCGGGGATGCTGAGGTGGGCCAGCAGCGCGAACCCGGTCAGGAAGATCAGGTTCAGGGCCAGTCCCCACAGCTGGACGCTGACGGTGTGCCGGTCGGCGAGGCGTCCGACGATGTTGTTGCCGACCACGGTGGCGGCGCCGTAGGCGATGAGCAGAAGCGGGACGGTTCCGGCGCTGAATCCGGTGACCTGGGTGAGGATCGGGTTTAGGTAGCTGAAGGCGGAGAAGGTCGCGCCGATGATGAGGGTGCTGGTCGCGAACACCAGCCACAGCTTGGGTTTCGTGAAGACGCGCATCTCCTGCCGGAAGTCGCCACCGTCGCCTTCGGCGCGCTCCAGCCGGGGCACACCGATCATCGTGGCGAGCGCGGCAAGGGCGGCCACGGCGCTGACGGCCCAGAACGCGGCGCGCCAGCCCAGGTGTTCTCCGATCAGGGTGGACAGCGGCAGCCCCAGCAGGGTGCCCACCATCAGCCCGTTCATGACCACCGCGATGGCCCGGCCGCGACTCTGCGGAGGCGTCAGCCGGACAGCCAGTGAGATGGCGACTCCGAAGAACGCCTGGGCGGCGATGCCGGTGATGATGCGTGCCGCCATCATGATCGGATAGGAGGGGGCGGTGGCGGCCAGCAGGTTGCCCACCAGGAAGATCGCGAACAGCACCATGAGTGCCGGTTTGGGGCGCAGTTTCAGCACCGCGATGGTGAGGAAGGGCCCGCCGGCGGCCATGGCGACCGCGAAGGCGGTGATGAGGTAGCCGATCTGCGGGATGGTGGCGCTCAGCCCGTCGGCCATCTGCGGCATCAGTCCGGCGACGGCGAACTCGCTGGTCACCATGGCGAAGACGCCGAGGGCCATCAGGTGTACGGCACGAGGCATGAAGGGCGCTCCTGTACGAGGGGATTTTGCATCGATCGGTGTAAAATGTGGGCATGCGGACGCGCCGCGGCGGCCCGCGGTGCGTCAGCGAATGTGGCAGGTCAGGGCGTCAGGGCGTCTACCGCCGTTGCCGCGATGGCCTCCAGGACGGCGCGATCGGCCCCGCCCTGGGCGGACACCCGGATCCCCGCGATCACGGCGTTGAGGAAGCGGGCGAGCGCGGCCGGGTCGCGTGGAGAGGTGATGTCGCCATCGCGCCGCCCCTCCGCGATGACGGCCTTGAGAGACTCCAGCCGCCGGGCCATGTCCCGATCCAGCAGCCGGGCGATCTCCGGGTCGCGTCCGGCGAGTTCCACCGTGGTGTTGACGGTGAGGCAGCCGCGGCCGTGGCCGTTCCGCCGGCCGGCGGCCTCGATCTCGATGATCTCGGCGAACAGTGCACGGATCCGTTCGGCGGCCGGCCGCTCCCGGTCCTCCAGGATCTCCAGTTGGGTGGCGGTCGTGGTGTCGATGTAGCGGGTCAGTACACGTGCGAACAGTCCGTGCTTGCTTTTGAAGGCGTTGTAGATGCTGCTGCGGTCCAGGCCGCTGACCTCGCACAGGTCCCGGGTCGAGGTGGCCTCGTAGCCGTTCTCCCAGAAGGCGCGCATTGCGGCGTCCAGGACCCGGTCCTCATCGAATGTCCGCGGTCGAGCCATACGGGCACGCTACACGTTTTACATCGATCGATGCAATATGGGGCGCGGCCCCCTGCCGTCTCCCCTGCAGTCGTCCGTCTGTCGGCACTCGCCGGGCTGATCGCTCACCGGCCGGGCTGATCGGAGGGGTGGTCATCGGTGGCGGCACCCGATGCCGGCGCGGCCACGCCACCGACCGACACGTCTCGGCCGGAGGCGTCGGGGAGGAGGAGCTTCTCCGGATCCGGCGTGGCGAAGGCGCCGGCGGATGCGGCGAGGGCGGCGGTCCTGGCCGCGTGGTCGGGAAGGTGCGGGTCGGGTGGCGTACGGAGAAGCACCAGCTGGTGGTAGAGCGGCGCGGTGGCGGCGATGAGCAGTCGCCGCGCGTCGGTGTGCGGCGGCAGCTCTCCGCGCCGGACGGCTCGGCTGACGATGACCTCACAGCGGGCGTACCGGTCCTCCCAGAGCCGCCGCACGCCGCGGGCGGCTTCTTCGGAGCGGAACGAGGCGGCGATCAGGGCTGCGGCGATCGGCGGCCGCGCGGTCAGGGCCGCCTGATTCTCGTGGTTCAGTGCCGCCAGGTCGCCCTGCAGGGAGCCGGTGTCCTGAGGCTGCCAGTCATCGTCACTCGCCGCTTCGAAGACATCGGCGAGCAGGCCGCCGACATCCCGCCAGCGCCGGTACACCGTTGCGCGATGCACGCCCGCGCGGGCCGCGACGGCGTCCAGGGTGAGCTCGTCGTAGCCGCGCTCTCCGAGCTCGGCGCGGACCGCGTCGAGAACCTGCGTACGGATGCGGCCGGTACGGCCACCGGGTCGGCGCCGGGGCGGCGGCGCCGACGGGCTGCCCTCTGGCGGTGGAACCGTGGGAGTCATCGCCGGGAATCCGTTTGCTCAGCAGACAGCGTCATGACAGCATCTTAATGCAGCACTTGTCGCACTAGTGGGGGTATCGATGCTCTTCCGAAGCGTTCACCCGGCCGCGCGGCCTTCGACGGCCGCCTCGTCCTTGAATACTTCGGAGTGCCTGCGTGCCTACGCGAATCACCGCGCCCGCCCTCGGCGAGACCTTCAACGGCAGGCTCGTTCTTGACCCGGTGACGCGCTCGCCCGCCGCGGGTGAGCGCACGGGGATCATCGGTGAGAACGGATCCGGCAGGACCATCCTGCTGCGCCTGCTCGCCGGGGGTGAACGGTCCGATCAGGGAGAGGTCGTCGTCCACGCCGACGGCGGCGCCGGCTGTCTCGCCCAGGACGGGCGGCTGCCGCCGTATGCGACCGTCCAGGAGGTTGTCCGGCGGAGAGCGGGCCCGGTCGTGGCCGGCGGCCGCCCCGGAGGTGCTGCTGCTGGACGACCCGGCCAACGATCTCGGCGAGAGCGCCCCGAGCCGGCTGGAGGAACACCTGCGCACCCGGCCGGGCACCGCGGTGGCGGTCTCCCGCGACCGGGTCTCCCTCGGACGCGCCGCCACCGGCAGGAGTTTTCCAGGTCACACCGCGCTCTGAGAGGAAACGATTCTTGAAGTCACATGTTCCCGCCGACCCGACCGTGGTGCATCCGATGCCCGAGCAGCCGCGGGTGGTGCTGCTGAAGCCGCTGGTCACCTCTCCGCTGATCGAGGTCGGGGAGTTCACCTACTATGACGACCCGGATGATCCGACCGCCTTCGAGACCCGCAACGTCCTGTATCACTACGGGCCGGAAAAGCTGGTCATCGGGAAGTTCTGCGCGCTGGGCGAGGGGGTGCGGTTCATCATGAACGGCGCCAACCACCGCATGGACGGCCCCTCGACCTTCCCGTTCCCGATCATGGGCGGTTCCTGGGCCGAGCACTTCGATCTCATCGCCGCTCTGCCCGGTCGGGGTGACACCGTGGTGGGCCATGACGTCTGGTTCGGGTACCGGTCCATGGTGATGCCCGGAGTCCGCATCGGTGATGGTGCGATCATCGCTTCCGGTTCCGTCGTCGTCGACGATGTCCCCGCCTACGGCATCGTCGGCGGCAACCCGGCCAAGCTCATCCGCCGTCGCCACAGCGACGAGGACATCGTCCGCCTTCTGGCCCTGGCCTGGTGGGACTGGCCGCTGCAGCACATCACCGAGCACATCCGCACGATCATGTCCGGCAGCGTCGACGACCTAGAGGCCGCGGCACCGGGGCGGCGGTAGCGGCACGCCGGGGCCCGCCGCCCGTGAGAGCGGCGGGTCGTCAAGCGGCTCCGCCGGCCCGGAGATCCTCTGAACGTGCCGGGGCGGTGCCGGAGCTCGTCGCCGATCAGCTCGGCGTCGGCCAGGTCTGTGCGCCGGAGGCTTGGCGTTGAACGCGGTCATCTGGCGGAGCAGCCTGTACGCGAATTCGAATCCACGGCACTTCGGCCTGTGGCACAAGGGTGCAACGTGCTTGAACGCGATCAACGATCAGGTGACGGGGCTCGGCGGCGCGGCGGGAAGGACGCAGCACAGGGCGTGGCGCAGGGTGGTGGCGAAGGAGGCGGTGTTGCCGGGCTCCAGCCAGCGCCGTCCCGCCACGCGGATGGCGCCGGCGACGGCGGCCGCCATGACGGCGGGGAACAGGTCGCGTCCGAGGTCGGTGCCGGTGCGCGCCGCGATCGCCTCGGCGAGCGGGCCCTCCGCCATGGTGAACGCCTTCAGCGCCTCGCCCTCCAGCTCGGGTGTCGACATGATCATGCGTAGGCCGGCCTTGTCGGGCTCGGGGCTGGTGTAGAGCTCGATTACGGCGGCGATGACGGCCTGGTCGAGCGGCTCGTCGTCGGGCCGGGAGCGCAGCGCCTGTCCCACCTTCCTGGACCGGTCGGCCTGAAAGGAGCAGATCGCCTCCTCCCTGCTGGAGAAGTAGTTGTTGTAGGTGCGGGGCGAGACGCCCGCGGTCGTGGCGATGTCGTGGACGCGCACGAGGGCCAGCCCGTTGGGCCCCAGCTCGATGGCCAGCCGTAGCGCGGCGTCGCCGATCGCCATGCGGGTGGCCTGCTTGTTGCGCGTCCGGAGGTCCGGCGCGTCGTCGTTCATGGGCTGATCCTATCCGACAGTGCGTGCGGCGCACTATATGCGTGTCACGCAATTTCTGTGTAGAGTGCGGGACATGGCTGGCACTCACAGTTGAAGAGTGCCAGTCACCAGGTGTGTGCCGGGGCGGCGAGGTCCGCGGGCAGGCCGACCGCCTGCCCGCGGGGCCGTCCGTCGCGGGCGTCGTCCCGGACGCTCCCGTCAAGAGACGACCCCTACCAACAGACGGCTGCCATCAGAGAGCCGCCATCATCGAGAGCAGGAGTGGTAATGACCGCGAAAATGATCGCCTTTGACGAGGACGCCCGGCGCGGCCTGGAGCGCGGTATGAACCAGCTCGCGGACGCCGTCAAGGTGACCCTCGGCCCCAAGGGCCGTAACGTCGTCCTGGAGAAGAAGTGGGGCGCACCCACGATCACCAACGACGGTGTCTCCATCGCCAAGGAGATCGAGCTCGAGGACCCGTGGGAGAAGATCGGGGCCGAGCTCGTCAAGGAAGTCGCCAAGAAGACCGACGACGTCGCGGGCGACGGCACCACCACCGCCACCGTGCTCGCCCAGGCTCTCGTACGTGAGGGCCTGCGCAACGTCGCCGCCGGCGCCAACCCGATGTCCCTGAAGAAGGGCATCGAGGCCGCCGTCGAGCGCGTCTCCGAGGAGCTGTCCAATCTGGCCAAGGACGTGGAGACCAAGGAGCAGATCGCCTCCACCGCCTCCATCTCCGCCGCCGATCCCGAGATCGGCTCGCTCATCGCCGAGGCGATGGACAAGGTCGGCAAGGAAGGAGTCATCACCGTCGAGGAGAGCAACACCTTCGGCCTGGAGCTTGAGCTCACCGAGGGCATGCGCTTCGACAAGGGCTACATCTCCCCCATCTTCATCACCGACCCCGACCGGCTCGAAGCGGTGCTCGACGAGCCGTACGTGTTGCTCGTGAGCGGCAAGGTCGCCGCCAACAGGGAGGTGCTGCCGGTCCTCGACAAGGTCGTGCAGTCGGGCAGGCCGCTGCTGGTCATCGCCGAGGACATCGAGGGCGAGGCCCTGGCCACCCTGGTCGTCAACAAGATGAAGGGTCTCTTCCGGTCGGTCGCGGTCAAGGCGCCGGGCTTCGGTGACCGCCGCAAGGCCATGCTGGGCGACATCGGCATCCTGACCGGTGCCCAGGTCATCAGCGAGGACCTCGGCCTCAAGCTGGAGTCCACCACGCTGGACCAGCTCGGCCGCGCCCGCCAGGTCATCGTCACCAAGGACGAGACCACCATCGTCGACGGTGGCGGCGACGCCGAGCAGATCGCCGGCCGGGTCAACCAGATCCGCGCCGAGATCGACAACACCGACTCCGACTACGACCGCGAGAAGCTCCAGGAGCGTCTGGCCAAGCTGGCCGGCGGCGTGGCCGTCATCAAGGCCGGCGCGGCGACCGAGGTCGAGCTCAAGGAGCGCAAGCACCGCATCGAGGACGCCGTTCGCAACGCGAAGGCGGCCGTCGAGGAGGGCATCGTCCCCGGCGGTGGCGTGGCCCTGCTGCAGGCCGGCGCCAAGGCGTTCGACAAGCTGGAGCTGTCCGGCGACGAGGCCACCGGTGCCGCGATCGTGAAGAAGGCTCTTGAGGAGCCGCTGAAGCAGATCGCCGTCAACGCCGGCCTTGAGGGCGGCGTCGTGGTGGAGAAGGTGCGCAACCTCACCCCGGGTGAGGGCCTGAACGCCGCCACCGGCGAGTACGTCAACATGTTCGAGTCGGGCATCATCGACCCGGCCAAGGTGACGCGCTCCGCGCTGCAGAACGCCGCTTCCATCGCGGCGCTCTTCCTCACCACCGAGGCCGTCATCGCCGAGAAGCCCGAGAAGGCCGGAGCCGCTCCCGCCATGCCGGGCGGCGGCGACATGGACTTCTAGCCCCATCTTCAACCTGCGCGTCGCGGACGCGGGCCCCACGAGCCCTTCACCCCGGACACAGTGCGCCGCGAGATGCAGATCGTCCGCGACGAGCTGTACCGCGACGCGGTCCGCGTCACCGGAGACGGACACGCCCGCCCCCGCCTGACCGCGGCCGTCATTCGAGACGAAGAAGAACAAGCCGGGTACGTGCGCGAGCTTCTCGACATCTACGACGAGGAGGGCGCGGACGCGGCGTTCGTCGACACGTTCGCCCGCCGGGACCTGCCGACGTCCTCCGAGCCCGAACGGGACTTCGACACCGCCGGCTTCGGCATCGTCAAGATCCTGGAGCGCGGCCGCACAGGGACTGCATATCCGGGGCTGCCGTGGGAGCCCAAGGCCGCCTTCCACGCCCTGGCCGAATACGGACGCGCCAGCGGCGCTTGCGACCGAAGAGAGGACGATGACGTGACGCTGCCGACTGCGAAGCTCGGAAGGACCGGATTGCAGACGAGCCGTCTCGGCTACGGAGCGATGGAGATGCGCGGGCCGCAGGCGTGGGGCAAGCCGATAAGCGACGATCAGGCCCGCACGGTATTGAACACGGTCCTCGACTCGGGCATGAACCTCATCGACACGTCACCGGACTACGGCGACGCCGAGGAGCACATCGGCCGCTGGATCTCCCACCGGCGTGACGAGTTCGTCCTCGTCAGCAAGTGCGGCTGCCCGCTCGCCGCGGACGGTGACCCGCGGACGTTTCCGCTGCACGCCTACACGAGGGCGAACGTCCGCGCGTGCGTCGAGCAGAGCCTGCGCCGGATGCGCACCGACCACCTTGACGTCTTGATGGTGCACATGAGCCCGAGCGTCGCCGTGATGCAGGCCGAGGACACCATCGCCGAGATGCAGGCACTCCAGGACGAAGGCGCGATCCGCTTCACCGGCATGTCAGGGAACCTGCCCAACCTTCCGGAGCACATAGCGATCGGGGTGTTCGACGTTTTCCTCCTCCCCTACTCGGCGCTCGACCGTTCCCACGAGGAACTCATCAGCGCCGCCGCGGCGGCCGGCGCGGGGACGATCGCTCGCGGCTCGGTCGCCCGCCCACTCGCGGCTCCGCCCGAGGCCATGCCGGAACCGCTGCGCCGGCCGCTCGCCGACCACCACGCGCGGCTCGCCGCCGCCGGCCTGGACGATCTGGCAGACGGCGCCTCGACGATGGAACTCCTGCTTCGCTTCATCCTCAGCCACCAAGATCTTCACTCGGTGATCGTCGGCTCGGCCCAGGTCGCGCACGTGCAGGCCAATGTCGCAGCCGTCCGGAAGGGCCCGCTCCCGGCGGAGGTGTACGGCGCGCTGCGGGAGCGCCTCGGCGCGGGGTAGGAGGCTCATGTCGAGCACAGGCCTGGTCGCATCGGGACGGCGGCGATCCGGACGCCGCTTGTCCGGCTGCCGGGCAGCCGGTGCCGGTGGCGAAGTCCCACCGGTCGAGCGGCACGCGATCAGCCGCGCCGCGGAGTGACGAGGCCGGATTCGTAGGCGAACACCACGAGCTGGGCGCGGTCCCTGGCACGCAGCTTGGTCATCGCCCTGCTGACGTGCGTCTTCGCGGTGGTCGGGCTGATCACCATGTGGACGGCGATCTCGTCGTTGGACAGGCCGCGGGCCACCAGCGCGGTGACCTCGCGCTCGCGGTTGGTCAGCACGTCGAGTCCCTCGGGCGCGGACGCGGGGCGGCGGGCGACGTACTCGGCGATCAGGCGGCGGGTGATCGCGGGAGACAGCAGCGCGTCGCCGCGGGCCGCGACCCTGACGCCCTGCAGCAGGTCGGCGGGTTCGGTGTCCTTGACCATGAAGCCGCAGGCGCCGGCGCGGAGCGCGTTGAAGACGTACTCGTCGAGGCCGTAGTTGGTCAGGATCACGACGTGGACGCCGCTCAGCCGCTCGTCGGCGGCGATCAGCCGGGTCGCCTCGATGCCGTCCATCACCGGCATCTGGATGTCGACGAGGGCGACGTCGGGCCGGTGCTCGAGGGCGAGCGCGACGCCTTGCTCGCCGTTCACGGCCTCGGCCACCACCTCGATGTCGTCCTCGATCTCCAGCAGGGCCCGGAAGCCGCCGCGGATGAGCGCCTGGTCGTCCACGAGCAGCACGCGGATCATGATGGTTCTCCAAGGGGAAGCTCGGCGCGTACGGTGAAGCCGCCTGTGGGGCGGGGCTCGGCCCGTAGGCGGCCGCCGAGCGACGCGACGCGCTCGCGCATGCCGAGCAGACCCGTGCCGGGCACGGGCGGTGCGTCCGGGTCGGCCTTTCCGTCGTCGTCGACCTGCACGACCAGCTCCTCGTCCGCGTAGTCGATGCGCACCGCCGCGGCCGCCCCGCCGGCGTGCCTGGAGACGTTGGTGAGCGCTTCCTGGACGATCCGGTACGCGGCCCGGTCCACCTCGGCCGACAGCTCCCGCCGCGTGCCGGAGATCGTCACCGTGGCCGGCAGCCCGGTCGAGCGGGCCCGCTCCACCAGGTCGTCGAGCCGGTCGAGGCCGCTGGCCGGGACCTCGCCGTCGGAGCGGTCGGAGTCGCGCAGCACCTCCAGGGTGGCGCGCAGCTCGCGCATGGCGTCGCCGCTGGCTTCCTGGATGGCCAGCAGCGCGGGGGGCACGTCCTCGCCGCGCTTGCGTGCCAGGTGGACGGCCACTCCGGCCTGGACCTTGATGACCGAGATGCTGTGGGTGAGCGAGTCGTGCAGTTCCCTGGCGATGCGCAGCCGCTCCTCGCCCGCGCGGCGCAGGGCCGCCTCCTCGCGGGTGCGCTCGGCCTCGGCGGCCCGCTGCTCGGCCTCCTCCAGGTACGCCTGCCGGTGCCGGATCATCGTCGCCGCCACGCCGGCCGCCACGAACCAGCCGACCAGCAGTGCGGCGCTGTGAAGATTCTGCCCGGACCCGTCGGCGCCGGGCAGGTGCGCCACCAGGTCGACACCCAGGAAAAGCACGCCCGCCAGCGCCGGGGCCAGCCGATGGCCGGCCCTGACCGCGCCGAACACCGACACCAGCACGGGAAAGGCAGCCGGCGGGCCCGGCTGGATGTGCGCCGCGACCACGAGCATGCAGGCCGTGCTGACGAGCAACGACACCAGGGGCGCCCGCCGCCAGGCGACGACCGCGAGCGAGCCGGCGAGGGCGGCCGAGAGATCCAGCGCGCCCGCGCGCGGCGTGTTGACCACGACGACCGACAGCAGGACGGCCATCACCGCGGCCAGCAGGCCGTCCTGGGCGAGAGGCCGCCAGCGGTCTGTAAATCTCATTTGCGTAGATTAAGGGCTTTCCCGCTGGGAGTCCTCCGCCGTATGTCGTAATAAATCACTACTCCCCGCGATGTAGTGGGGCAGATCCTGCTTCCCAGGTGCCAGGCGGAGGAGTCTCCCTGGGCATGATGACCGCTGACCGGCCCGGATACCACGATGTCCGGTATGCACACGATCCACGTCAAGGGCGAGCCCCGCTACGTGAGCCCGGAGAGCTGCCGGCCATCACCCCTCGCGCCGGAACCCGGCACGAGCACGGAGCGGCCGCCGCTGGGCATCCGGCTGCTGCATGCCCTGGGAAAGGAGCGGGACTGGTCGGCGATGACGGACGAGGAGCTGGTCGCCTACCGAGACGCGGAGAACCGCTTTCGGGCGTCCCGCCTGGCGCGAGTGATCACCGGGCGTCCGGACCGCGGCGCCGCGATCCGGTGGCAACGGGTGGCGCTGCCCGGCCGCGAGCTCCCGGTCCGGGTGTACCGGCCCTCGCCCGGCCGCGGCGGCAGGGGCGTGGACCGGGCTGAGCTGCCACTGGTGATCCACGTGCACGGAGGCGGCTTCGTGGGCACGGCGGTGCAGTGCGACTGGGTGAACAGCCGCCTCGCGGCCCGGCTGCCCGCGGTCGTCGTCTCGGTCGAGCACCGCCTCCTCGGCCCGGAGACTCCGCTGTCGGAGGCCGTCGACGATGGCTGGGACGTGCTCCGGCACGTGGTGCAGCACGCCGCGCGGTGGGGCATCGACCCGGCGCGGACCGCCGTCTTCGGCGAGAGCACCGGCTCGATGGTCACCGCCCTGGCCGCGATCCGGGCCAGAGAGGCCGGCCTGCACCTGCGGGCGCAGGTGCTGGTCAATCCCGCTGTCGACCTGACCTCGACGATGTTCGACCACGCCTCGATCATCCGGCACGCCAACAGCCCGACCCTCACCGTGCCGCAGCTGCGGCTGCTCCACCGGTTCGCCGTTCCGCCGGGAACCGACCCTCGTGCGCTGTCGCCGCTGTATGCCGACGATCTGAGCGGGCTGGCCCCAGCGCTCGTGGTGGTGCCGACCCTTGACCCGCTGGCCGATCACGGCCGCTGTTACGCCGAACGGCTGCGAGCGGCCGGGACGCCCGCGCGGCTCACCGAACATCCCGGAGCGACGCACGCGTTCCTCAGCATGCCGGGCGTGGTGCCGCAGGCCAAGGCCGCACGGGCGGAGATCGTCGAGTTCCTCCGAGGGGCCCTCGCCGGGTGACAGGTCCCGGCCTGCCGGTTTCCGCCCCATCATCGGGTCCAGCCGGGATACGGGGAATGTGCCGCAATCCCCGGCCCGAACTCGGCGCCGCCCTGCGCCGGCCGAGTGAGGTGGGACGGACAGCACGGGGAGAGTCCCCGTCGCACTCATTGATCATGAGACGAGCGGTCACCTGTCGATCGACACGGTCGGTGCACTGCCCAGGAAATACGACCATCGGCTCGAATCCGCGCCTGGTCGCGACGAGATTGACGAAGACGGGAGAGCGATGACCACCACCGACCTTGCCCAGGCGAGGGAGCGGTCCGCACCACCACCGGAGGCCGACTCCGGGGCGGGACAGAGCCTGGCGGGGCTGCTGCGCCCTTATCTCCGGAGTTTCGCCGCCGTTGTGATCCTGCAGGTCGTCGGCGCCGTCGCGGGTCTGGCGCCGCTGCTGGCGGTCGTCGAGCTGGGGCGCACTCTGTTGTCGCCCGGCCCGATCGATCACGGTCATGTCTGGACCGTCGTCATCGCGGGTGCGGCCGGCCTGTTCGTCCGGCTGCTGTTCACGGCCGCCTCGTCCGGACTCGGGCACATTCTCGACGGCCGGGTGCAACTGTCGTTCCGCCGGCAACTGGCCGCGCGGCTGGGAAGCGTACCGATCGGCTGGTTCTCCCGGCGCCGCACCGGCGAGCTGGCGAAGGTGGTGGGCGAGGACGTGGGTGCCGTGCACCCGTTCATCGCCCACGCCCCCGGCGAGCTCATCTCCGCGTTCGTGGTGCCGCTGGTGTCGCTGATCTACCTGTTCACCATCGACTGGCGGCTCACGCTGATCACGCTGATCCCGGTGGTGCTGGCAGTGGCGCTGGTCCCGCTGCTGATGACCCCGACCCGGCTGCGCGAGCAGGAGGAGTTCGATGCGGCGATGGGACGGATCGCCAGTTCCGTCGTCGAGTTCGTCCAGGGCATCTCGGTGGTCAAGGCGTTCGGCGGCGGCGAGCGCGCCCACCATAAGTTCCGCACGGCCGCAGACGATTTCGCCCGCATCTTCTACCGGATGGTGCGCGGCCTGTCCGTGGTCGGTGCCGGCATGCAGGTGGCGCTGTCGCCGCCGTTCGTGCTGCTGGCCGTGCTGATCGGCGGTGCGGCTCTGATCACGGCCGGATCCATGGCCGTGGCCGACCTGCTGCCCTTCCTGCTGCTCGGACTGGGCCTGACCGCTCCGGTCGCGGCCCTCAGCCACGGCTTCGACGACCTGCAGGCCGCCCGGCGCGCGGTCGGCCGGATCAAGGACGTGCTCGAGGTGCAGGCGCTGCCGGAGCCTGCACACCCGCTCGCCCCCCAGGGACACCGGGTGGAACTGCGTGAGGTTCGATTCGGCTACGAAGCCGAACACGAGGTGCTGCGCGGGATCGACCTGGTGCTCGAACCCGGGACCGTCACCGCGATCGTCGGGCCGTCGGGAAGCGGGAAGTCCACGCTGGTCCAGCTGCTGCCGCGCTTTTTCGACCCGACCCACGGTTCGGTCGCCATCGGCGGTGTCGATCTGCGCGAGCTCGGCAGCCGGGAGCTCTACCGGACGGTGTCCTTCGTCTTCCAGGACGTCCGCCTGCTGCGCGCGTCGGTCGCCGACAATATCGCGCTGGCGGTACCGCACGCCGACCGCGACGACGTGATCCGCGCCGCCCGGCTGGCGAATATTCACGATCGGATTCTCCAGCTGCCGCGTGGATACGAGTCGGTGATCGGTGAAGACGCCGGGCTGTCGGGCGGCGAGGCACAGCGGATCTCGCTCGCCCGCGCCCTGCTGGCCGCCACGCCCGTCCTGGTGCTGGACGAGGCGACCTCCTTCGCCGACCCGCAGACCGAGCAGGCGGTGCGCCGGGCCCTGGCCACGCTGGGGGGCGATCGGACCATCGTGGTCATCGCCCATCGCCTGGAGACGGTCGCCGACGCCGACACCGTCGTGATGCTGGAGAACGGGTCGATCGTCGAGCGCGGCAGGCCCGCCGAGCTGCTGGCACAGAACGGAAAGTTCGCCGCGTTCTGGCAATCCCACCGATCGGCGATCGCCGACGAGATCGACACCCACCGTGGCGTACCGCAAGGAGACGAGCCCCGATGATCCGAATGCTGCTGCGCGTGCTCGGAGACCAGTACGCCCGGCCGATACGTCGCACCGTGGCCCTGATGACGACGACCGCGATAGCCGAGGGGTTGTCCTACGCACTACTGGTCCCGGTGCTGCGGGCCCTGTTCGGCAGCGAGCCCGCAGCCGCCTGGCCCTGGCTGATCGCGTTCGGGGCCGTGGTCGCGGCCTACGCGGCGCTGCGCTACATCAGTGATCTGTCCGGTTTCCGCGTCGGGACCACGATGTTGCGCGGCATGTATCACCGGCTCGGCGATCATCTGGCCCGGTTGCCCATCGGCTGGTACAACGCGGGCCGCATCGGGCAGGTCTCCGCCCTGGCCAGCGGCGGCGTCCTGCAGGCGATGAGCGTGATCGCACATCTGCTGGCACCGTCCATCTCCGCCAGCGTGACTCCCCTGACGATCATTGTCGTGATGCTCGCCTTCAACTGGCAGCTGGGGCTGGCCGCGCTGGTCGCGGTACCGGTCGTGGCGGCGATCCAGCTCTGGACCGCACGCTCGACGGCCGCCACCGATGCCGAGCGCGCCGAACGCGACCAGGAGGCCACCGGGCGCGTCATCGAATACCTCCAGGCCCAGCCGGTGCTGCGCGCCGGCGGCCGGAGCGGCGAACGCTTCCGGTTGCTCGACGACTCGCTGCGGGAGGTCCAGCGCGTCTCCCGCCGCAGCGTGCTGTCGGTGCTGCCCGGCGCGGTGGGCCTGACGCTCACCGTGCAGGCGATGTTCACCGTGCTGCTGGTCCTGGGCGCCTCCCTCGCGCTCGGCGGGAACATCGGCGCGGCAGAGGTTCTGGCGATCCTGGTGCTGGCCGCCCGCTGCGCCGATCCGCTGCTGTCGCTGGCCGATATCGGCAGCCAGCTCCGCGGCGCACGCTCGGAGCTGGCCAGGCTCGACACGGTACTGCGCACCGAGCCGCTGCCGGAAGCCCGTGAACCGATCCAGCCGGTAGGCCGCGACCTGGAGTTCGACTCCGTCGCCTTCCGGCACGGCGGCCGCACGGTGATCGACGAGGTGTCGTTGTCGGTGCCGGAGGGGCAGCGGCTTGCCGTCGTCGGACCCTCGGGTGCGGGCAAGAGCACGCTGCTGCAGTTGCTCGCCCGCTTCTACGACGTGGACGCGGGCGCGGTGCGCGTGGGGGGTGCGGACGTGCGCGCCATCAGCACCGAGGTGCTGATGGCGCAGATCGCCATCGTCTTCCAGGAGGTCTATCTCTTCGACGGCACGATCGAGGAGAACGTGCGCCTGGGCCGTCCCGACGCGGGCGTTGCCGAGGTACGGGCGGCAGCGACCGCCGCGCGGTTGGACGAGGTGATCGAGCGGCTGCCCGGCGGGTGGGCGGCGAACGTCGGCGAGGGCGGCACACTGCTGTCGGGTGGGGAGCGCCAGCGTGTCTCGATCGCGCGAGCGCTGCTGAAGAACGCGCCCATCGTGCTGCTGGACGAGGTGACCTCCGCCCTGGACCCGGTGAACGAGGCGGCCGTCCACGAGGGCATCGAGCGCCTGATGGCGGGCCGGACGGTGGTGATGGTCGCGCATCGGATGCGGACCGTCCAACGCGCCGACCGCATCGCCTTCCTGGACGGCGGCCGGATCGTGGAAGAAGGCAGCCATCACGAGCTGCTGCGCCACGGCGGCCGCTACGCCGACTTCTGGAACGCCTCCCTGACACCGGCAACTGCATGGGACGGCCGGGGCTAGGCATCGCGGGAGGGGACGGCTCGCCGGACGATGAGGGCGGCGGTAAGGCACATGGCTCCGGCGACCGCCATTCCGGATGAGGGGCCGAGAGCTGCCATCACCCCGGTGGCAGCGGCCAGGGTGACAGTTTCAAGGCTCATCCGCGCCGTGCTGAACAGCGCGGCGCCCGCCCCTCCGCGCTGGGAGGGCACGTACTTGAGTGCTTGCCCGTCCGGGACGCCTTCGGTCAGCCCGAGACACAGCCCGACAACCCCGGCCGCGACGAGAAGGGAGGCGGGATGGTTGGTCACCTGGAGGATGACGGCGGTGACGGTGCAGGCGAACAGGGCGGTTGTGACCAGCTGCCGTGCCAGCCGGCGCGCGAGCCGGGCGGCAAGGAGCGGAAGGACCGTTGACGGCAGGGTCAGCAGGCTGAGCATGATCGCTGTCTCGCCCGGGCCCATGCCCTGGACAGAGCCAAGCTGAGGGAGCACGGTCAATCCCACCACGAGCATCCCCATGAAGGCCCCCGTCGCCACGGCGTACGCGCGATAGGCGGGAATCCGCAGCAGGTCCACGGGGATCGCGGGATCGGACGCGCGCCGTTCCACGCGGACGAGCAACGTGGCGCCGGCCGCCGCGACGAGGATCAGCCCACCTGGCCCCCACCACGGGACGTCGGCCCCGAAGCCCAGCCCGAGTGCGGACACCACGGCGGCGATGGTCACCCCGAAGAGGACGGCGCCGGCAAGGTCGAAGTCATCGGGCACCTCGGGGCTGCGAAGGCCCGGAAGCCCGAGCGTGGCCAAGGCCGCGACGGCGGCGACGGCCCCCGGCGTGACGAAGACGAGGGGCCAACCTCCGACGGCCATGAGGGCCTGGGCAACGACCGGGCCCAGCGCCAGACTGCTGCCCAGGACGGCGCCCGCGTAGCCGTACACCCGGCGCCGCTCCTCCGGCGGGTACACGGCCAGGATCATCGACGATCCGCCGGCGGCGCACATCGCCGCCCCGACGCCGGCGACTGTGCGAAGTGCCACCAGAGACACCAGGTCCGGAGCGAGGGCGGACAAGGCTCCGGTGGCCGCGACAACGAGGTTGCCGACGGCGAAGAACCGGGTGCGGGCCGTGCGGTCCGCTGTCGCCCCCGCCAGCAGCAGGGCTGCGGCGAACAGCCCGTTGTAGGCGAGGACGATCCACGGGCCCAGCGCACCCGCACCGGGCAGCTGCGCGGTCACATCGGGGACGACCGCTGTCGAACCGGTGATGGCGAGTGGGAACACCGCGTCAGAGATGAGGGCAGCCCAGAGGACACGCCGACGTTGACGAAGGGACAAGGCGAACATGAGTGCGCTCCGGAACAAGGGAATCCGAGCGCCACGAAGGCGCTCCTGGCCGAGGGGTCAGGAGCGACGGCGAGAACTGGGGTTTTGCGCCGCCGCTCTCAGCGACGGCGCACCTTGTCTGTTTTCGACACGAGCACACGCTAGCAGCCGCCTCGGGCGAGGCTTCGAGTGATTTCCGCTCCGGATACTCCCCCGACGCCACCCCCGGTCCCGGCCTCACCCTCGGCGTCGGATACTCGTGCACCACACCACTGGGCGTGGTCCGTAGCAGATCGCCGTCAGCGCCCCAGCCAGCCAGGCAGGCGGGCGGGCGCCCGCCTGGGCGAGTGATCTTTCCGGGGACAGCCAGGCCGGCGGGCACGGTGTCCGGGCACCAGATCGCGCCGGCGGCCGCCGTTCCACGGAGGCCTTCCGGCCTGCCTAGCCGAGATACCGGTGCAGGTCGTTCAGGTTGTTGCTCGGGTTGTAGGTGCAGTAGTACCACCGGCCGAAGGGGTTGCTCGTCGTTTTTTGTAGGCCTGGGCGACGCAGGTGTTGCAGTTGCTGCAGCTCTGAATGAATTTGCTGGGCGGCGTGGCGGATGTCGGCAGGCCACAGGTGTTCGCGGCGATGGTGACAGGACCCGACGTCGATGCGGATGCCGGCGCCGTCGCGACGACAACCGGAGCCAGGAGCGCCGACGCACACAAAGCTGCCGCCGCGAAGACTTTCCGCTTCGATATGGGCATGATGTGTCCCTTCCTTATCCGTACATGCCGGGGATCAGGGGCGATCTCCGGTCGTGCTTCGGCGGGGCGGAACATGAGCGGTCATTTCCATGACTTTTGGTTGTAGCCAAAAGGGGGTGGATATAAGCCATCTCATGCCGGTAAAACCGGCGACACCGACTGATGGGAGCATGAATGTTGCGGTTGCACTTCACCGGCGACGACCTCTCTCGAATCCGGTTCGTCAGCAGGCCCGACCCCCTGTGGGAAACGGTGTTGAGCATCACGCTGCTGGGCAGCGGCTTGGGCCAGAGCATGTTCGGCCCATGGCGCGCGCGGGCCCGCACCGAGCTGCGCCGGCTGTCCAGGGAACACCTGCGCCTGCTGCGCTACCTGGCGCCCCCGCGGGGTGCCTTCCCCGACTTCCTGACCCCGGCGCAGGCGTCCGAGGGCCTCGAAGAGGGCATCGAGGCGATATTGGCCACCCCGCGTCGCCGGCTGCGCCAGGAGCTGACGGTCCTGCCGGGCGTGCCGTCATGCGCCCGCCCGCTGGCGGACGGGGACCCCGAGAAACTGGCCGAACTCGGGGAGGCACTGCGGGCCTATCACCACGCCGTGATCGCCCCTTACCAATCGCAGATGCAGGCTCTCGTCGACGACGAGCGGGCCATTCACAGCCGCTCACTTCTCAATCACGGAAGCGAGGGGTTGCTGGCCGGACTGAAGCCGACCATGCGATGGAACCCTCCGGTGCTCGAAGCGGACTATCCCCTCGATCACGATATTCACCTGGCCGGGCGGGGTCTTCTACTGATTCCCTCGGCATTCTGCTGGCGTTTCCCGATTACTTTCATCGACCCGGGCCTGTCCCCGGCCCTGGTCTATCCGGTCTCCCGGATGCGGGACTGGTGGACCGGCTCCCCGACCGGCGACGGGCCCAGGAAACTCGCGAACCTTCTCGGGAACACCCGGGCCGCCTGTCTACGCGTGATCGAGCACGGCTGCACCACCGGAGAGCTGGCACGGCGTACCGGTGTGGCCCCGTCCAGCGCCAGCCAGCACGCCAGCACGCTGCGCGAGGCAGGACTGATCGCCACCACCCGGTTGGGCAACGCGGTGATGCACACTCTCACCCCCCTCGGTGCCGCCCTTCTCAACGACAACCTCAAACCTTGATCGCTGAGTCCCCATGAGGGCTGCCCGGGGTATCGCCATGGGCGGCGACCGGCTCATCAAGGCATGGCTCATCAAGGCATTCGGTGTCGCCGGGCTGCCGGACGATGACGTTCGGCCGGTTGGCGGCGCCGATGAGGGCGGCGATCCGCTGACCGCTACCAGCGCCTCGGCGGGGCGCCGGCGGATCGGCTCAGCGCTTGGCGAGGGCTTCGCGGCGGATCCACCGGAGCAAGGTGGGGTTGTCGACGGTGGTGATGACGCTGACGGTGGTGCGGAGGTAGCGGTCGTCGTCCAGCAGAGCCAGCATGCTCGCGGCCAGGTCCGCGCGGGCGGTGAACCTGCCGTCGGCGTGGCCCTCGACGAGGGTGTAGCCGGTGGACGACGGCAGGTGATAGAGCCCGCTCGGGCGCACGATCGTCCAGTCCAGACCGCTGGCGCGGACCAGCGTTTCCATCCGCCGCATGTCGTCGTACAGCGTCTTGCCCAGCACCCGCGTCACACATGGCAGTAGTACTCGGTTGAACAGGAACCCGCCATCGGAGTACGGGCGCGGGGCGACCCCGCTTGAGCTGACCACCGCGAGGCGACGCACCCGATGCTGTTCCATCGCGGCGACAATATTGGCCACACCGCGCGAATAGGTGCTGATCGGTCCCTTCCCGGCGGGCACTCCGAGCGCCGACAGCACCGCATCCCGCCCCGCCACGGCGGCGTCGACGGCCACCGGATCGAGCACGTCGGCACCGACCACCTCAAGGCGATCATGGTGCAGCGGAAACGAGTCCGGCTGTCGGGTGACCGCGGCGACCTGATGCCCGGCGGCAAGTGCCTGGCCGGTGACCAGCCGGCCGGTGGGACCATTGGCTCCGAAAACTGCGATACGCATGACTGTCCTTTCTCGGTTACGACACCTTCGGGTAAACGGTCGGGGAAGCTGCGCGCAGCGGACCGGGTACCTGCGCCCACGAGCGCGGATCAGAAGTCCTCGTGCACGCAGGCGGCGCTTGTGGCCGATTCATGGGCTGGTGGACCCGCTTCCTTCGCGCAGGGCCGCCCAGGCGTCGGCCACGGGACCCACGTGTCCGAGCTTGTCGGGGTTGCTCACCGTACGGAGCGTCTGGATCTGCCCGTCGAGGATGTCGAGCGCCCAGGTGTTGAGGACCCTGCCGTCCCGGTCACGGAAGATCGCGCCTGGCTGGCCGTTCACCTCATGCGGCTCCATCTCCGCTCCGATCCGGGCGAACAGCGGGACGAGCGCGGCGAGCATCCGGGCCACGTTCTCGGCACCGACGAAGCGGTCGGCCCATTGCGGGGCCTTGCCGCCGCCGTCGCCGACCATCTGGACGTCGGCGGCCAGCAGCGCGGTCAGCCCGTTGACGTCCCCGTCCCGGAAGGCCTCGAGGAATCGCCCGGCGAGCTCCTCGCGCTCGGTCCGGTCTGCTTCGAACCGGGGCCGGCCCTCGTCCATGTGGCGGCGTGCCCGTACCACGAGCTGGCGGCACGCCGCCTCCGAGCGCCCCACGGCGGAGGCGATCTCCCCGAAGCCGAACCCGAACACCTCCCGCAGCACGAAGACCGCGCGTTCGAGCGGGCTGAGCCGCTCCAGCAGCAGCAGGGCCGCCATCGACACCGAGTCGGCCAGCTCCGCCGAGTGCTCCGGGTCCTCATACGGGTCGGTCAGCAGCGGCTCGGGGAACCACGGCCCGACGTACTCCTCGCGCCGGACGCGAGCCGAGCGCAGCACGTCGATCGAGATCCGGCTCACGATGGCCGACAGGAACGCCTTGGGCGACGCGGGTCGGGTCGGGGTGGCCTCCCAGCGCAGCCATGCCTCCTGGACCACGTCCTCGGCCTCGCTCACACTGCTCAGGAGCCGGTAGGCGATCGAGAACAGCAGCGGCCGCAGCTGTTCGAACTCCTCGGCGCGGGTCATGCCGGCTCGTCGTCGAGGCCGTCACCTGGTGTCCGCGGGCCATCAGCCGCCGCCCCGAAAACACCGGTCCCACCAGCCACGAATACACGCATGACCATCACCTTCCAGATCCCGGAGCCTGTCTTCGAGCCCTAAGACGAGACAGCCCGCTCGCCTGTGACATGCGGACAGACAGCTGCTGGGAGAAGATCGAGGTAGGCTTCCAAGCCGCCAAGGGGCCGGACTGCGGCCAGGTCATCGGCTGGACCATCACCGAGGATCTCCACTAACCAAGATCACGGGCGACGCTCACCGCTCCTTCGCCGGCCTGCGGAAAGTCATTGGCGTTGCTCCCCGCGGAAATAGTCCCGGACGCGATGTCCGCACGTACTCGTGCAGCGCGGCGGCTGACCGGGACACACCGGGGAGATCTGCCGGGGATGCTGGCGAGGCTCGTACGGCACTAGCCTTGGGCCATGTCATCGTGTCGGGGAGGGGTCATCTGATGTCGCCGGTTCTGGAGAGTACGGCCCGCGCGCTGCTGCGCAGGATCGCGGTGGAGCAGGCCGAGTCACGACTGCCGTCCCTGACGGCGGCCGTGGTGCGTGACGGGCGGATCGCCTGGTTCGGCTCGCGCGGCCGGGTGGAGGGCGCCGCCCCCACCGAGACCACCCAGTACCGCATCGGCTCCATCACCAAGAGCATGGTCGCCACCGTGGTCATGCGGCTGCGCGATGAGGACCGCCTGGACCTGCTCGACCCGATCGGCAAGCACCTCCCCGGCACGCCGGTCGGCGAGGTGACCGTCGCCCAGCTGCTGTCGCACACCGCCGGGCTGACCGCCGAGCCGCCCGGCCAGTGGTGGGAGCGGACCCCGGGCATGCCGGTGGAGGAGCTCATCGGGCTGCTCGGCCCGGAGACCGCCCGGCACCGGCCCGGCCGCCGCTTCCACTACTCCAACGTGGGCTTCGCCCTGCTGGGTGAGCTGGTCGCCCGGCACCGGGGCGTCAACTGGGCGCAGGCCGTACGGGCGGAGGTGCTGGAGCCGCTGGGCATGAGCCAGACCACGTCCCGGCCGCGTGCCCCGCACGCCACCGGCTACGCCGTGCATCCGTGGGCCGACGTGCTGCTGCCCGAGCCCGAGCACGACGCGCTGGCCATGGCCCCGGCCGGGCAGCTGTGGTCCACCCCTGCCGACCTCGCCCGGTGGGCGGCGTTCCTGGCCGGTGAGACCGCGGGCGTGCTCGACCCGGCCACGCTGGCCGAGATGCGCGAGCCGGCGATCGTCGACGACGGCGACGCCTGGACCGGCGGCTTCGGCCTGGGCCTGCAGCTGGCCCGGGCGGGCGGCCGCCGCCTGGCCGGCCACAGCGGCTCCATGCCCGGCTTCCTGTCCACGGTCTGGGCCGACCCGTCCGACCGGACGGGCGTGCTGTTCATGGCCAACGCCACCTCGGGGGCCAGCCGCACCCTGCTGACGGAGCTGCTGGCCATCCTCGACGAGCACGAGCCGCGCCTGCCCGCCGAGTGGGAGCCCACCCCGGCCGACGCCGACCTGCTGGAGCTGACCGGTCCGTGGTACTGGGGGCCCAGCGCCTACACGCTGCGGCTGCTGCCGGACCGGGGCCTGTCCCTCGACCTGATCGGCGGCGGCGGCCGGGCCTCGCGCTTCGTCGCCCAGGCCGACGGGACCTGGCTGGGCCTGGACGGCTACTACGCCGGTGAGACGCTGCGCCTGGTCCGCCGGGCCGACGGCTCGCCCGACCACCTCGATCTCAACACCTTCGTCTTCACCCGCACCCCCTACGACCCCGCGGCCGAGGTGCCGGGCGGGGTGGACGGCGACGGCTGGCGCGGCTGAACGGGGAAGGCGCCCCTACTCGCCGACCGTTCTCACCACGTCGGCCACCTCCTGCACGACGGCCCGGGTCTGGCGCTGGCGTACCAGCCACGTGGTCATCACGGCCTGGGGAAGCCCTTCCAGTGGCCCCCATCGCCAGCCCGGCAGCTGCAGCGCGGCGGTGTGCGAGCCGACCATCACCGCGTCGGACCGGGTGGCCCTCGCGCACGCCAGCGCGTGCTCGGTGAACTGGGCGAACTGCCAGTGCGGCCGGACGTCGGCGGCGCTTATCGCCGCCATGAGCCCCTCCTGCTGGGCGGGCGTCCGCTCGCGGGCGTGCACCAGCACCCGTAAGGAGTGCAGGTCGCCGATCCGGTAGGCGGGGCTGTCGGCCAGCGGGTGGTCTCGCCGTACGGCGATCCCGAGCGGCTCCTCGCGGAGCAGCCACGAGACATGGTGGCTGGGCGGGGACTGGTGGATCAGGCACACGTCGAGCCTGCCCTCGTGGAGCAGGCGGAGCTGCTCGGAGCTGGTCGCCTCCAGATAGCTGAGCGCGGCGTGGGGGATCGAGCGGTCCACCGCCTCGACGACGGACAGCAGCCAGGGGCCGGGCGTTCCCGGGGGCACCCCGATCGACACGGCCTGACGCACCCGCGCCGCTTCCGACACGACCTCCTGCGTGGCCGCGGTCATGCCGAGAATCTGCCGCGCGTGCTGCAGCAGCGCGTCGCCGCCGGGCGTCAGATTGATTCCCCGCGAGGTCCGTTCGAACAGCCGGTGGCCGAGCCGGCGTTCCAGGCTGATGATCTGCCGGCTGAGCGAGGGCTGGGAGATCAGCAGGCGCTGAGCCGCCCTGTTGAACGAGCCCTCCTCTGCCACCGCGATGAAGTAGTGGAGATGCCGGATTTCCAAGGCGTCCTCCTGGAGGGACGGCAGAGCGTCTCAGGTTATGCCTGAAGAGCATAACGGGGGTGCGCAACAGGACCTGGACTCCTCGGTGCCGCGGGCACTGTACTGAGGGCGGCGGACATCACGAGCCGCGATACGGGCCCGTGAGCGCCTTCATGACGTGCACTTCTTAGGAGATCGATGAAGCTCGGCGTGTACTCGGCATGCCTCCCCGAGCTGACCCCGCACCAGGCGATCCAGGCGGCAGCGGAGACAGGCTATGCAGGAATCGAATGGCGGATCTCGCACGAGGTCGGCTCAGCGGGCCCGGCGGACTTCCTCACCAACAACCGCTGTACCGTCCGGCCGACCCGGGCTGAGATCCGTGACATCCGCCGGCGCTGCGACCGGGCCGGGGTGGAGATCATCGGGCTGAACGCCTACCTCGAAACCGGCGACCTCGCTGGGGTGGAGCAGATGATGGAGCTGGCGGCCGACGCCGGGACGGCACGGATGAGGTTGCTCGCCCCCGCCGCGGGCCGCGGGGATTTCCACGCCTCGCTCGCCCGCGCGGTCGAGTTCTTCGGCGACGTCGCGGTGCTGGCCGGCCGGTACGGCGTGCGGGCTCTGCTGGAGATGCACCAGCGCACCATCTGCCCGAGCGCCGCGCTGGCCATGAGGGTCGTCGGCCACCTCTCCCCCGAGCTGGTCGGTGTCATCTACGACCCGGGCAACGCCGTGGTCGAAGGGTTCGAGGAACCGGAGATGGCCCTGCAGATCCTCGGTGAGCACCTGGCCCACGTCCACATCAAGAACGTCGCGTTCGAACGCCCCGGGGACGGCGGCCCGTGGCGGCATCGCTGGACGCCGATGGACGACGGGATGCTCGACGTCCCCCGGATCCTGGGACTGCTCGACGGGGCGGGCTACCGGGATTGGGTGTCGGTGGAGGATTTCAGCGCGGACCGGTCCTCGGCCGAGGCGCTGGCCTTCAACGCCGCCTACCTGCGGAGCCATGCCTCCTTCCCGGCCGGACCGCCTCTTCCGGCCGCTCTTCCGGCCGTCCTCGCGGCGGGCGGTGAGCAGCGGTGAGCGCCGCCGGTACGAGGGTCGCGGTCGTCACCGGAGGCGCCGGCACCCTCGGCGCGGCCATCGGTGCGCGCCTGGCCTCCGACGGCTTCGAGGTGACGCTCTTCGACATCGACGGCGAGGCCGTCGCGGCGGCCGCGCGCCGCCTGTCGGAGCTGACCGGCCGAGAGGTCGCCGGGTGGCGGGTCGACGTCGGGGACGCCGGCGCGGTCCACGACGCGGTCTCCCGGATCACCGGCCGCGGCGGCCGCCTGGACTGCCTGGTGAACAACGCCGCCGTCAACCTACGGGGGGCGCTGGCCGGGCAGGCCCCGCAGGACTGGGACGCGATGATGTCGGTCAACGTGCGCGGGCCGATGCTGCTGTGCCAGGCGGCCCTGCCCTGGTGGCGGCGGAACGGGTGGGGACGTGTGATCAACCTCGGCTCCCGTACGTGGCTCGGCGGCGGCCCGACGGGCTACGTCACCTCCAAGGCCGCCGTCGTGGGCCTGACCAGGACCCTGGCCGTCGAACTCGGGCCTCTCGGGGTGACCGTCAACGCGGTGGCTCCCAGCATGGTCGCGACGCCCTTCACCAGGGGCGGGCGCAGCGACGCCGAGTTCGACGGATTCATGCGGCGTCACCTCGCGATGACACCCCTGGGACGTCTGGCCCGGCCGGAGGACGTGGCCGACGCCGTCGCCTTCCTCGCCGGCGACCAGGCGGGGTTCATCACCGGTGAGGTCCTGCACGTGTGCGGCGGCGCCCAGCTCGCCCCCTCGGCATGAGGGGCCCTTCCCATCTCCCGAGGAGAGTCCGCGGTGCCCTACCTTGAGCGCCCCGACGCGCGCCTGTTCTACGCCGACTATCCGGCTCCGCCGGCGGCGGAGCCGGCGAGCCCCGTCCTGCTGGTGCACGGGCTGTGGTGCACGGCCGAAGGCTGGATCTACCAGATCCCCGCCCTCTCCGCACGCCACCGCACCGTGGCCGTCGACCTGCGCGGCCATGGCCGGTCGAGCCGCCCCGAGTCCGGGTACGAGCTCGGCGACTACGCCGACGACCTGGCCGCGCTGATCAGGGATCTGGACCTCGCGCCGGTCGTCGTGCTCGCCCACTCGATGGGGGCATCGATCGCCACGGTGCTGGCCGTACGCCACCCTGACCTGGTCCGGGCGCTTGTGATGATCGACCCGGACTACGCCGGTGAGCCCGGCGAGCGGGAGCGGATGAGCCGGCTCGCCGAAGATCTCGACGGGCCGGACGCCGACCTGGTGGCGCAGGAGATGATCCGTACCCGCTTCGACACCCAGGCCACGCCGGCGCATCTGCGGGCCTGGCACGAGCTGGAGATCCTCGCCTCGCCGGCCCGGCTGAGGGCCAGGACGTTCCGGCACAGCGCCTTCGGCCGCGGCAGCGTGCGCTTCCGCCCGGAGGGCGAGCGGATGCTGCGCGAGCGTCCCCAGCCGGTGCTGGCCTTCCACCGCAGCACCGGCCGCGCGGCGGTGGAGCGGGACTGCATGACCCATGACTACGGAGAGGTGATCCTGCGGCCGCGGGCCGGTCACTTCATCCACCAGGAGCTGGCCGACGAGGTGAACGGCACGGTCGCCCGCTGGGTGGCCGGGCTTCCCCGGTAGCGGGCACGCCGATCCGTAGTCGTCACCCCCCTCGAAAGGAAAGAGTCAGTGCAGGTCGACAAGGGCATCCTGCGGGATGCCGCACTCCCCCACCCGTCCTCGGCGGAGGCGGGCGACGGCCGCGGCCGCGCCTGGGTCGTCACCGCCGTGCTGGTCGCCTCCGCGGCCGTGGTGTTCCTGGACAAGGCGCTTCTCGGCCTGGTCGCCAAGCCGATGAGTGAGGATCTCGGGCTGTCGGCGGCCGGGTTCGGCAGCCTGGGCAGCGCCTCCTACCTGCTGTTCGGCGCGACATGCGTCATCGTCAGCTTCGCCGCGCAGCGGATCTCACCCCGATGGGTCCTGCTGGTCTGCGGGATCCTGTGGGCGCTGGGGCAGATCCCCGCCATCTTCGCGGCCGGCGGCGCGATGCTGTACGCCAGCAGGATCGTCGTCGGCGCGGCGGAGGGGCCGGCCGGCCCGCTGTCCATGACCACGCTGTACTCGTGGTTCCCCAACGACCGCCGCGGCCTGCCGCAGTCGCTCTACACCGCCGGCGCGGCCATCGCGAAGATCGCCATGGCCCCGCTGCTGACCCTCGTCATCGTCGGGTTCGGCTGGCGGGCCGGGTTCGTCACGGTGGGCGTGCTGGCACTGGCGTGGTCGGCGCTCTGGCTGGTCACCGGCCGGCTGGGACCGTACGGCGCCCCCGTGGGCACGTCCACCGGGCGGGCGGCGGGCGGAGCGGAGCGGGTGCCGTGGCGCAAGGCCCTGCTCAACCGGACCTTCATCGGGTGCTTCATCGCCTACTTCGCCCAGAACGCGCTGGCGGCCATCGTCTTCACCTGGCTCCCCTCCTACTTCGAGAACGCGCTGGGCTTCTCGGCGAAGGCCGCCGGATCGCTGTTCGGCCTGCCCAGCGCCTTCGGCATCGTGGCGCTGGTCGCGGCGGGGACGGTGACGGACAGGCTGCTGCGCAGGGGCGTCCCCTCCCGGCAGGCCCGGGGCCTGCTCGGCGGTGTGTGCCTGGTCGTCGCAGGTCTGCTGCTCACCACCCTGCCACTGATCCACGCGGCACTGCCCGCCATCGCCGTCCTGATGCTCGGCTACGGGATCTCCGTCACCGTCAACACCTTCGCCAATCCGGCGGTGGCCGAACTCGTGCCGCCCGCGCAGCGCGCCGGGATCCTCGGGGTGTTCTCCGGGCTCAGCGTCAGCGCCGGGATCGTCAGCCCGGTCATCGCCGGGGTGCTGCTGGACAACGCCACCACCCCGGAATCGGGCTACACCTCGGCCTTCCTGCTCTCGGGTGTCCTGCTCGCCGTGGGCGGGCTGTTCTTCGCGCTGCTGGTCAATCCCGAGCGTGACGGTTACCGGGGGCCGGAGGCCGGTGGGTGAACGTCGAGCAGCTTGCCGAGGAGGACGGTGAGCTGGTCGCGCTCGGCGGGGGTGAGGGCGTGGAAGGTGCGGTCGAGGAACTCCGGCACCGACGTCTCGGCCTCGGTGAGAAGCCGCCGGCCGGAGTCGGTGACGGTGACGGCGTAGGCGCGCCGGTCGTCGGGGTTGCGTTCGCGGCGCACGTGGCCGGCCCGCTCCAGGTCGTCGCAGAGGTTGACCATGACGCTGCGGTCGATGCGCAGCTCCTCGCTGAGCGTCTGCTGCGAGCAGGGGCCGACGGCCACGAGCATCTTCAGCACCAGGTGCCGGCCGACGCCGAGGCCGCTCTCGTCCGCCTGTGCCTCGGCCGCGCGCGCGACGGCGGCCGAGGCCCGGCACAGGGCGATGTCCAGGCGTTCGGCCGCGAGCTGCGGAAAGTAGGTCAGCCGCGGGCGGCTGGTGGTCTTGGGTGACATCCGCCCCCCCTCTCGATGCCGATGATCGTAACACCAATCATCTTATCTCCAATTGTTTGACAGCAGATCAATGCAGCCGTACGGTCACAAACCATCTGCACACAGATTGTTTGTACTCAGACGGAGGTGTGGCTATGGCCGGTATCGACGGCCGCCGGCAGGCGGCGCTGGTGCTCCTGTGCGCCGCGGTGTTCCTGGACTCGATGGACCTGTCCCTGATGGGGGTGGCCCTGCCCGCCATCCAGCGCGACCTGTCGCTGTCCGCGGGCACCCTGCAGTGGCTGGTGTCGGGATACGCGGTCGCCTACGGCGGGTTTCTGCTGCTGGGCGGACGGATGGCCGACCTGTTCGGCCGCCGCCGCGTGTTCCTGCTCTCGCTGGGGGTGTTCGCGGCGGCGAGCCTGGCCGGTGGACTGCTGTCGGAGGGATGGCCCCTTGTCGTCACACGGGTGGTGAAGGGCGTGGCCGCCGCGCTGACCGCGCCCGCCGCGCTGTCGCTCATCACGACGACCTTCACCGAGGGACCCGGGCGCAACCGGGCGCTCGGGATCTACTCCCTGGCCGGCGCGACCGGCTACAGCGCCGGCCTCGTCGCCTCCGGCCTGCTCACCGAGGTGAGCTGGCGGCTGGTGTTCTTCCTTCCCGTGCCGATCGCGCTGCTCGTCGTGGCCGCCGCGCCGATGGTGCTGCCGAAGGAGGCCCCGCGGACCGGATCCGCCGGCGGCTTCGACGCGGCCGGAGCGGTCACCGCCACCGGCGGAGTTCTCCTGCTGGTGTACGCGCTGACGGAGACCAGCCGGCCGGCCGGCCTCGTCGCGCTGCTGCTCCTGGGCGCCTTCGTCGTCGTGGAACGGCGGCAGCGGGACCCGCTGATCCCCCTGGAGGTGTTCCGGTCGCGCACGCTGACCGCCGGCGGCTCCGGACCGGACGGCTACCGGCCGGCGTTCCTCGTCGCCGGAGCCTTCTCCCTGCTCGGCGCCGCCCTCGCCTACCTGGGCATCCGCACCCCCGGAGCGGACAGGCAGCCGGCCCGTTCCGGCGTCTGACCGGCCACCCCGACGACCCCACCTGACCCGAGGAGGACCTCATGTCCCTGGAACTGACCCCCGACGAGTTGCTGTCCAGCACCCGTGCGGTGCGCAAGCGCCTCGACCTCACCCGCCCGGTGCCCCGACGGTTGATCGAGGAATGCGTGGACCTCGCCACGCAGGCCCCGACCGGGCGCAACCGGCAGCGCTGGCACTTCCTGGTCGTCACCGACGGCGCGCAGCGCCAGGCCGTGGCCGACCTCTTCCGCCGCGCGGTCGCGTTCGGCGGCGGCAAGCCGCCGAACGAGCGGGACCTGCGCCGCATGTACGCCCACCCGGACTCCATGGAGCGGATCGCCGACGGCTTCCAGCACCTGTACGACAACATCCACCGGGTTCCCGCCTTCGTCATCCCCGCGGTGGAGGGCCGGACCGACCGGGCTTCGGTGCTGGACCAGTCCATGACCTGGGGCTCGATCCTGCCGGCGGTGTGGAGCTTCATGCTCGCCGCCCGCGCGCGCGGTCTCGGCACGGTCTGGACGACCGCCCAGGGCCCGCTGGAACGCGAGCTGGCCACGGTGCTCGGCGTGCCGTACGACGAGGTCATGCTCGCGGCCTTCATCCCCCTGGCCTTCACCATCGGCACCGACTTCCGGCCCGCCCGGCGCGTCCCCCGCGAGGAGGTCCTGCACTGGGACCGCTGGTGAGAGGCCCCCGCCGGGGGACGCGCCTGACAGGGGGCGGTGAGGAGGGCGCCGAGCCGCTAGCCGAGCCGTTCGGCGACGGCTCCGACCGGACCGGAGGCGAGGGGGCGGTGCAGCATCTCCACCCGGTGCACCACGCGCGGCGCGGTCAGGGGCACCCCGGCCGCCACCGAGGAGGGCAGCAGGGTCAGGCCGTGCCCGGCGGCGGCGAGGTTCAGCACGGTGTGCAGGTCCTCGCCGTCGTAGCGGAACCCCACTCGGAACCCGCCCACGCCCGCCACCTCGCGCAGCCGCTCGACCGAGACGGCGGCCGGGGCCTGCAACCACAGCGCGTCGGCCAGGTCGGCCAGCGCCAGCCCGCGCCTGCCGGACAGCGGATGGCCGCCGGGCAGGATCACCACCAGCTCCTCCTCGGCCACGCCGACACCGGCCGGCGATCCGACGTCCGGCAGGCGCAACGGGTCGCTGGGGGCGGCGATGCCGTCGACGAAGCCCAGGTCGGCGGTGCCTGAGGCGACCTGTTCGGCGACGCTCTCGCGTCCGGCCGTGCGCAGCGTCACCGTCAGCCGCTCCAGCAGCAGGCTCCGGGCGACCGCCGGGGTGAACGCCAGCGGGGAGGCCACCACCGTCAGCCGTTCGATCGGACCGGCGGCCGCACGCAGGACGTCCGCACGGGCGGCCCGGTGGCGCAGCAGCAGCGGGCCGGCGTGCTCCAGCAGGCGTTCCCCGGCCGGAGTGGGTGTCACCGGGCGGCGGTGCAGCAGGGCCAGGCCGAGGTCGGCCTCCAGCGTGGCGATCTGCTGGGAGACCGCCGACTGGGTGTAGCCGAGCTCCTCGGCGGCCGCGGAGAAGGAGCGCCGGTGGGCGACGGTCACGAACGTGCGCAGCAGATGAGGATCCACGGTGCATCAGTATCGCTTATCGACCCAGCAGGGATCATCGTTGGCGCTTACCTCGGAGTTCCGGTGAGGATGAGGGACATGACCACCGCGAGAATCGCCCTGGTGGGCGACAGATCTCTCAGCGTCCAGGCCCACGTGCGCGTCCCGTCCCTCCTTGAGGCGCTGCGCGAGCGCGACGGGCTGACCCTGGACGCCTACTGGATCCCCACGACCGAGGCCGAGGGCCTGGAGGGCTTCGACGGCATCTGGACGCTGCCCGGCAGCCCCTACCGCAGCGAGGCCGGCGCGGTGAACGCCATCCGCACCGCCCGCGAGCACGGCATCCCCTTCCTGGGCACCTGCGGCGGTTTCCAGCACGCCCTGCTGGAGTACGCGCGCAACGTCCTGGGCCTGCCGGTCGCGCACGCCGAGAACGACCCGGACGCCGATGAGTTCCTGGTGCTGCCGCTGGCCTGCTCTCTGGTGGGCCACGAGGACGAGGTACGGCTGGCGCCCGGCTCGCTGGCCGAGAAGATCATCGGCGCCGAGAGGAGTATGGAGAAATACCTCTGCGGCTTCGGGCTCAATCCCCGCTACGTGCCCGTCCTGGAGGAGGGCGGCCTGAACTTCACCGGCCGCGACGAGACGGGCGCCGTACGGGCGCTTGAGCTGCCCGCCCATCCGTTCTTCCTGGCCACGCTCTTCCAGCCCGAACTGGCCGGGGACGGTACCCGGCCACACCCGATCATCACCGCGTTCGCCTCGGCCGCCGTCGCCCACGCCGGCTCGGGTGCCCCGGGCCGCGCGGGCGTCGGCCCGGCGGCAGGCGGGCAGCCGGTCGGCGGCGGCGCCTGACAGCCGCTGATGTGCCCGCGACGTGCCGGAGGACCCGACAGCCGTCGGCGCACCGGTCACCGGGCGGGGCCGTACCCCGGGCCGGTGAGGCCCGGCCCCGCGCGGCGCTCACCGCCGAGCCCGGCAGGACCGGAGGGGCTCCGGGCCGGATGCCCGGCACCGGAGCCCCCGGGCGGGCGATTACGGCAGGCCGTTCTGTCTCTTGTAGTCGTTCCAGACCCGGACGCAGTAGCCGTGGCGCCAGTCGCTCTGCTGGAGATGCCTGCAGGCGTAGGCGGCGCTGAGCCGGTCGCCGGGGCTGTCGGGGACGGGGGAAGTCCGGGGAGTCCGGGGAGTCCGGGAGGTCCGGGGGCTGTCGGGGACGACGGAGGTGTCGGGGATGGGGGAAGTCCGGGGGGTGGCGGGGGGCCGGGGGGTGGCGGGGGTCTCGGTGCTCGTGGGGGTGCCGGTGCTCGTGGGGGTGCCGGTGCTCGTGGGGGTGCCGGTGCTCGTGGGGGTGCCGGTGCTCGTGGGGGTGCCGGTCTCAACGGGAGGCGCAGGCGCCCGCGTCCTCGGAGACCTGGAGGCCTTCGGCGCCTTCGGTGCTTTCGGCCTGACGCTCCTGGGCGCCGGCTTCCTGGCGGTCTTCGGCGCGGCGGACTCCCGGTGGTGCCGGACGCCCTGCCCGCCGTGAACGGTCTGGGCGTCGAGGGCCGCGTGGCGCCGGGGCCGCTCGACCGTGCGCGCCGGCGCCGTTCTCCGGTCCCGGGCGGCCTTGGCCGGGGCGCCGGAGGTGGCCGAGGGGGTGGCCGCGGGCACGTGACCGGCGCCCGGTGTGCCCGTCTCCACAGGAGCGACCGCGGCGTCGTGATCGGCCATCCATGACGGGGCGGGGGCCGCGGCGACCTCGACGGTGGACGGCGCGGACACCGGCGACCACCCGGACGACCACAGGCCGACCCCGGCTGCCGCGAGGAACCCGCAGACCAGCGCGGGCCGCAGGAGCCGGTCGCGCGGGATCCGCGGCCACGGCCGCGACCGGTGCGACCGGATCGGCCGGGGCCGGGGTGGTGGCGGCCAGGCCGGCCGGACGTCGATGTTGACCCGTGATCCGTATACGAACGGGTCGCCGGCGCTGCTGTAGGGCCGTCCGGGGGGATCGGCCCTCGGCGCCTCCGGAGGCACCGCCGGCTCGGGCGGTGAGTCCGCCGGAGCGGCGTACGGCCTGCGCCCACGCGGGCCTGTGCCCGGGCCGCGCCGGTGAGCCGAGTCGTGATCATCGTGCATCTCGCCTCCCATGTCACGTCTGATCTGCCCCAGCGTGCCGAAAATCACGCACCGTATGTGGCCTGTAGCAGTCCGCTCTTACAGACCTGTTATCAGGACCACGGAGCGAACCCACGCGAATACCCGCAAAGTTCCAGTGAGGGCCCCAGCCGCCTCCCCGGGGGGCGGCTGCCGGACGGCGGGAGCGCCGAGCGGGTACTGGTCGTCACCGGCATCGCAACCATGACGGTCATGGCCTTCCCGGAGCGCCTGCTCTGACACCGCCCGGAACCGGCGGCTCCTCCCCTCTCGAACGGCGCGCCCCGCGTCCCGGGGTCGCCACCTCGGCGGCACCGCGCCTCTCAGGCGGTGCCACCGTCCCGTCCGCGACCGAGCACCGCGGCGATCGGCAGGGCCGCCGCCAGGCCGCTGGTCAGCACCGCGGCGAGCGCCCCCAGAACGGCCTGCTCGTCGCCGAAGGCGATCCCGACGGCGGCCAGCGGAGGTCCCACGTTGCGCACCGCCGCGATACCTCCCATGGTGGTACGGCGCGTGGGCGGTCCGGTGGCCAGCAGGGTGCCGACGGCGAACGCGACGACGGACAGGAGAAACCCCGCGAGCAGGGTGCGTGAGCCAAGCAGCGCGACGACGTCGCGCCAGCTGCCCAGCAGCATGCCCGCCAGCACCATCATGAACGTCACGTTCGATACCACGCCGGCGACCGGATGCCACGACAGTGCCGTAGGCCGCGCGCAGTGGCGCACCACCAGCCCGACGGCGAACGGCACGAGCTGCAGGATGGCCACGGTCCGCACCAGCGCGGCGACGTCGAGGGAGATTCCCCCGCCGACCTCGGCCGTGGTGAGGATGCCGCTGCTCATCGGGCCGAAGGTGAGGCTGGCCACGGCGGCCAGCAGCACCTGCATCGCCGTACCCGCGACCACGTCCCCCTTCTGCACCATGCTCAGCTTCGCCCCGAACGGCCCGCCCGGCGACGAGGCGACCAGGACCAGAGCGACGAAACCCGCGGTGGGCAGGACGAACAGCGCGGCGATGGCCCAGCCGAGCAGCGGGACGACCACCAGATTGGCCAGCAGCGCCAGCAGGAGCAGCGGGAGGTCGGTGAAGACGGCACGCAGCGTCGGCAGCGTGGTCGCGAGTCCCGCGGCGAACATGGTGACCGCGATGAAGATCACGGTTATCGCGTTGAACAGCGGCTGCAACGCGTTCATGAAGCCTCCCCCGGCGGCGGCCGTGTCCGGGCGGCGACCGGCGCCGCGCGTCAGTCTCCGAGGTCGCCGAGCCAGCGCAGGGCGCTCAGCGAGGGCATGAAGCAGTACTCGCCGCCGCGCGTGACCACGAACCGCGGCAGCGCCCGCAGGCACCGCCGCAGCGGCCTGCGGGGAATCGTGAAGTCACCGGGGCCGTCGCCGGATCCGACGATGGGATCTCTCGCGTCGCCCGCGCCGAAGAAGACGCCGTCGTTCATCCATTCGGACTGGACGAACTCGAACTGCCGTCCCAGGTGCGCCCCGATGAAGGCGAACATCAGCCCGCGGTCGGCTCCGTCGTCCTCCAGGATCCCTTCGGGCAGCGGCGGGCCGTAGGCGGTGCCGCGTCTGATCATCCGGTGCAGCCTCGGCGCGCCCGCCACCGCCGCGTCCCGGGGGTTGCCCCGGCGGATGTGGCAGCCGCCGGGGGTGGTGAACCCCACCGGATCGTCCTGCTGGTAGAGGAAGCTGTTGTTGCGGTACGGGTCGGCGCCGAGGTCGGGATCGTCGCGCAGCGGGCTGAGCGCCAGGGGCGCGCCGCTGCGCCAGCGGCCCATGATCTTCGCCGCCAGCAGGTCCTCGTCCTCGGGGCCGGTGGCGTTGTCCCTCAGATAGCGCCGGAAGACCGCGACGCGCTGATGGAGTTTGCGGAAGACCGCATAGGTGCCGTTCCGTCCCAGCACCTCGGGCTGGAGGGTCTGGACGCCGCCGAGCTCATCAGGGTAGCCGAGCACGAACTCCCCGGCCTTGAGCGGCTCCTCCAGCTTGTTGGACCCGGCGAAGCCGCTGCCTTCGACGGCCGGATGGCTGATGCCGTCGCGGTAGCCGAAGGGTTCGGTCTCGGTGGGCAGCGCGTGGCAGTCCTGCCGCCAGATCGCCGTCACGCCGGGCAGGGCGTGGTAGGCCGGGCGGGCGCGGTCGAGGGCCGCCTCCAGTCGTGCGCCGTCGGGCGCGAGGGCCACCAGCACCACGTGGACGTCAGGGCTGCCCAGGGGTGCCTCCCAGTTCTCGGGGGCGCTCTCGCCGATGTCGCCCAGCGCGTTGGCGCGCGCGGCCATTCCCTGCCGGAACTCCCAGGCGAACGTCTCCAGCGACTCCCGCGGCACCCCCAGCGCGCTGAGGCCGTGGCGGGTGAGGGCGACGCTGACCCAGGTCTGGCCCAGGGGGCTTACCGTGTCGGCGGCCGAGGTGACCATCGCGCTCATCCGCCGCATCAGCTCCCGTCCGTGCGCGCGGTCGTCGATGCGGAACAGGATGTAGGTCGCCGCGTACGGGCTCGGCCGGGGACTGAGCACCCCACGCTGGATGTCGTCGAGTTCGAGCTTGACGTGGGTCTGCTCGCTCACCGCGATCTCCCCTCCGGTGCTACTTCGCTGAGACGATGTTGTTCCAGAAGGCGCGCAGGTTCTCGTCGACGCCGAACAGCGCACTGAAGATCGTGGTGTCGGCGAAGATCACGTCACCGGCCCGGTCGCCGCCCGGAGGCATCCACAGGAACATGTTGAACTTGGTGTTGCCGGCCTCGGTGAAGGGGTGCGGCGGCCTGGACATGTCGATCGGCTGCCTGCCCAGCACGTGGATGACGTCGGGTTCGTCGGTCGTCACGGCGTAGTGCGGCAGGTGCATGTGGAAGTTGAAGCTGGACACGCCTTCCAGCCATCCCTTGGTGTCCAGATCCCTGGCGATGGACAGCGGGGCGCTCTTGCCCGCTCCCGTCACCGCGGGCCGCAGCCCGTAGCGGTTCTCGACGGGCACCCCCAGACCTGCCATCAGCGATCGGGTGTACCTGCCGAAGCGTTGCTGGCGGGGAACCAGCGCGTCGCCGTGGTGGTGGTACTCCGCGTCGCGCACCGCCAGTTCGTCCGAGGCCCCGACGTCGTGGTGGGGTCCCAGGGCCAGGCAGGTTCCCTCGCGGGTGAGGAACTGCTGCAGCGCCTCGATCTCCTCGGGTGCGGCGTCCTGCCCGGTGATCATGTGATCCAGCCCCCACACGAACAGGGTGTCGGTGTCGGCCAGCACCCGCTCGTCCAGCGGGGTGTGGAACCCGGCCTGGTCGACGCGCTGGTAAACGGGCACGGGGTGCCCGGTGGTCTCATGGGTGAACTGCTGGAACGGCAGCCAGCCCCAGAAGAACAGCTCCAGCCCTCCCGCGACGCCCTGCTGGAACCGGAGCGGATCCGACCATTTCGGGTCCTCATAGGCCGGCCAGGTCACGCGGCGCACCTCGGTCATCGTGGAGAACCGGTTGTCCAGCTCGGCTGGGTTCCTGCCGGCCTCGGCCGGATAGCTCCATGCGACGTAGATGCTCACCCGCCGCCGGCCGGGGGTGTACGGGCGCGGCACGTGGTTCTGGTTGTAGGTGCGTGCGGTCCTGAACTCGCTCATCTCATCTCCGATCGACAGTGGAGCGCGCGGGTGGATGTCACTGCAGCTGGTCGAGCATCTCCGACAGGGAGCTCTTGATCCGCAGCGCCTTTTTGATCTCGTCGGCGGTGACGTACGGGTACTCCCCGTACTCGATGAAGCTCGGGCAGTGATGCTCGCGGACGAATCTGATGAACGCGTCGGGGTTGGTCTTCCAGTCCTCGGGGAAGCCTTCGAGGTTCTCGAAGGCCGTACTCACCCCCGCCCTGGAGAACAGCGCGACGGCGTCCTCGGTGTACTTGTCGAAGTCGGTGTCGAAGATCCCCTGGTACATGAAACGCGTGTCGTCGTCGAAGAGCACCCAGCGCAGGTAGTGCAGCTTCAGTGGCGCGAGAAGGTGTGGATCGCCTTCCAGCGCCTTGGCCAGCGTGTGGCCGTGGTTGCGGATCGCCTCGGCCCGCCCCGGCTTGACGTCGGCGATGATGGTGAACCCGTAGCACGCCGGGGTCCTGGGGAAGACGGGGCCGTACTTGCCCTGCTCGAGGTGGTCGGTCTCCTTGGGAATGACGACCGCCTGAGGCGTGATGTCCATACCCGCTCCCCTTCGTTCGGTCAGAGGGGGAACAGGCAGGCGCCGCCTGACCACAGAATTATCCCATGCCCGATGCCGGGAGGATGAGTGAGGGGACGGCCGGAGCGAACCGACAGTTTCAGTCATCTTGACAAGTCAGATTGTCGGTGAGACGGTGATGGCATGTTCGAAGTGGCGGTGATCGAGGACCCGGCCGCGGCCGAGGTCTCGCTGGACCCGGTCCGCACCCGGCTCCTGGCCGAGCTGGCCGGAGGGGCCGCCTCGGCCACGATGCTGGCCGCGAAGGTCGGCCTGCCCAGGCAGAAGGTGAACTACCACCTCAAGGCGCTGGAGCGGCACGGCCTGGTCGAGCTGGTCGAAGAGCGCAAAAAGGGCAACGTCACCGAGCGGGTGATGCGGGCCACGGCCGCGTCGTTCGTGATCTCGCCGACCGCGCTGGCCGCGGTCGCGCCCGACCCGGAGCGTTCGCCGGACCAGCTTTCGGCGCGCTGGCTGCTGGCCCTGGCCTCCCGGATGGTGCGCGACATGGGCGAGCTGATCACCGGCGCGGCCAAGGCCCGCAAGAGGGTCGCGACCTTCGCGATCGACGGCCAGGTGCGCTTCGCCTCGGCGGCCGATCGCGCCGCCTTCGCCGAGGAGCTCGCGGGCGCCGTCACCGCGCTGGTGGCCAAATACCACGACGAGACGGCCGAGGGCGGGCGCGATCACCGGGTGGTCGTCGCGGTGCACCCGAACGTCACCACCCGTCCGGCCTCCAGCGGACCGGCGCACGTCCAGGCCGCCTCGGACGGGCCGGTTCAGGACGGGCCGGTTCAGGACGGGGCGCAGGGGTTGTAGCCCGCCGGGCAGGGCGTGTGACCGCCGCGGGAGTCGTGACCCGCCGCGCAGCGGTTGCGACCCGGCCGGAGGCGGTCCCGGCGCCGGGACGTTCCCCGGAGCGCGGGGTCACCGCCGGTGCGCACGCCCGGCGGGTGTGGTCATCCAGGTGGTGTGCCGCGCGTCCGGCAGGAGGGCCGGGAGGTGGACCACCGCCTGGGGCCGGCCGTTCAGGTGGAGCGCGTCGAGCACGAGCAGCTCGCTCCGCCGCCGCGCGCCGTCCTGCGTGAGGACCACGAGCCAGCCGTCTCCCTCGGCGCGGCCACGGGGGACGAAGACCGGCTGGCCGGCGCGCAGGCCCGGGGCGAGCTCCCGCACCTGCGTGCTGCCGGCCGCGAGGTCGTGGCCGACCAGCGCCCGCCCGCCGGGGGTGCGGCCGAACATCAGCTGATGCCTGCGGCCGGCCCGCCGGGAGTCGACCGACGCCAGCGTCATGGAGTCGACCAGCGGCCGCTCCTCCGCCGCGCCGCTCCCCAGGTCGAGCGTCCACCGGTGCACCCGCGGCGCCCCGGCGCCGTCCTCGCCGTCCCACGACGGAGCGTCGAAGGCCCGCTCGTGGCGGACGGCGTCCACGACGACGCGGCCGCCGTCGTCGTAGGCGTTGACCGAATGGGACACGTAGCAGGGGTCGATCGGGAACCAGCGGGGTTCCGTCGCGTCGCCGGGCCGCCGTGACAGCAGTCCGATGCGCGCCGGCCGGTCCCGCCGCCAGCGGTAGGGGAATCGGGTGCCGACCATCGCCGCCGCCCGGTGATAGGTCACGGGCAGGTCGAACACCACGACGAACCGTTCGGTGAGCGCGACCGCGTGCATGAGCGGTGCACCGTCGAGGGCGAAGGGCCGGGCGTCGCGGATGCCGCCGTCCGTCCCGAGGGTCAGGTGCTCCGCGCAGCCCAGACCGGGATAGGTGGCGATCGTGTGCCATTCGGCCGTGGCCCGGTCCTGGACCGGCGGCGCGAGGCTCGCGCTCCACGGCCCGTCCGGCGGCCGGGCGGCGGATCCGGCGGGCCGGATCCAGGTCGCGAGGTCCGGCATCCGCTCCAGCGGGTGGCCGCCGAACTCCCCGGCCGTCGTGAGGCGCCGAGCGGTGCCGCCGCCGAGCCGTACGCCGGAGAAGAGGACGGGGCCGGCCGTGGCGTGCGACTGCCACGATCCCCCGGGATACGTGCTCGCCTGCACGAACGCGCCGTCCAGGCCGGAAGGTATGACGCCGTCGACCGGCAGCGGCTCGTCGTGCGTCCGGTGGCGGCGGGGCGCCGCGGACATGAGCGCCATGATCGGGTCGACGTGCTCCGTGACCGTCATATCGGGCACCTCCTCGTGAGGCCTGGTAGTTAGCATAACGCCGTTATGTTAAAAATAACGACGTTATGCAATACTGTCAAGGTGAGCCCACGCCGATCGAATCCTCAGACCCGTCCCGCCCTTGTCGACATCGCCGCGCGGCTGCTCGCCGACGAAGGCCCCCAGGCGTTGTCGGCCCGCCGCATCGCCACGGAGGCGGGCAGCTCGACGATGGCGGTCTACACCAACTTCGGCGGGATGAGCGGGCTGGTGCGCGAGATGGTCTACGAAGGGTTCGCCCGCCTGCAGAGCTATTTCTCGCACGTCTCCCGGACCGCCGACCCCGTCGCCGACATCGCGCTGCTCGGGCGGGCCTACCGGCACAACGCCCTGACGAACCCGCACCTGTACGCGGTCATGTTCGGCGGGGCGTCGCTGGCCGGGTTCTCCCTGACCGCCGAGGACCGCCAGTACGGCCGATACACCCTGAGCACCGTGGTGGAGTGCGCCACCCGGTGCATCACAGCGAAACGGTTCCGGGACGGTGACGCCGAACTCGTCGCCCACCAGCTGTGGACCGCGATCCACGGGCTGGTCACGCTCGAACTCGGCGAGTATCTCATCGAGCCCTTCGACGCCGACCGGGTCTTCGAAGCCCAGCTGACCGGCCTGATGGTCGGCGCGGGCGACACCTTGGAGGCGGCCACCCGATCGGTGGGCTCCTCCAAGAGGCGGCTGAGGAAGGTGGTCGAGGGCGTGCGGCCGGATCCGGTGGACGACCGGCCCGCGGGCGACCGGAGACCGCGTCCTCGGCAGGCCGCGCCGGCGGGATGAGCGGCGGCCCGCCCGTCCCGCCGGCGGACCCGGGCCGCTCACTCCCAGGGCGCCACCGGGAACCAGCCGTAACCGAACCGCGCGGGCAGTCGCAGGTCCCAGTAGAGGAAGGTGAAGGCGCCGACGACGATGAAGGCCACCGCCGTGATCGTCGCGACGCGTGACGGCCTGGCGGTCATCCAGCGGGTGAAGCGGCCCCCGGTGGTGTGCACGAGCAGGACGAAGAGCACGGCCATCAGCGTGATGTTGCCGAGCGACTGCAGGATGAAGACGGCGGCCCCGTAGAGCGGATTGTGGGTCTCGGCCGCGTACTCGAACAGCTTGTGGAACAGCGGGAACGGCCGCCCGATGAGGAATCCGCCGATCAGCGCGCCGATCACGACCAGGCGCGCGTTGGGGAAGCGGAGCGACAGGCGGGCGAAGGGGTCGGGCACCACGCGCAGCGCCGCCAGGCCGAGGTAGGCGAAGGCCAGGCCGATCACGCCGAAGACGATCGAGGCCTGCAGCAGCCGCGGTGGGAGGCCGGAGCCGGCCGTCGCCGTCGACAGCTGGGGCAGCCGCTCGCCGAGGAGGGCGCCGACGGCCCCGTAGAGTCCGGAGACCACGATCATGCCGAGCGCGAGCCAGCCGATGGGCCGCAGGGTCGCCCCGATCCGGAGCCGGCCGGAGGTGTCCGAGGTGCCGGCCGGGTGGGCGCTCCCCGCGTTCGTCATCGGCGCGATCGCGCCGAACGCGGCGATGTTGCACGCGGTGAAGGTGCCGGCCAGACCCGAGACGAAGGCGAAGACGGTCCCCGCGATCAGGCCCCCGATCTCGGTGTGCTTGGCGTCGTAGCCGAGCAGCGTGTTGGCGACGTTGTCGCCGATCACGCTGTCGACGAGCCGGAAGGACCACAGCGAGGCGATCAGCGCCCCGGCCAGCACGCTGAGGACGATGATCAGCCCTCGGCGCCGGGGTAGATCCGCGGCATGAGCGTCAGGTGACGGGGCGGATACGGGGATGCTCCGAGCCATGGGGCGCCTCTCTTTTCGAGTCGAACACGCTGGTGAGCCGCGGAGGCCGGCCGGGCTGCGACCGGCCGCGCGCAGCGTCGAATGGTCGGGCGGTGATGGAGGTGCTCTACCGGGGCGGAAGCGGACGCGGAAACCGTGGCCACCGGCCCTGAGGGTCCGGTGCGGCCGGCGCGCTCGCCCGGCCGTTCAGACCGGGGTGGCCGGCCGTCCCGGCGCAGGCGGCAGGATCCGCCGAGGCGATCGCGGCCGGGCCATGGGCATCCGGTTCAACTGGATCGAGGGTGATGCGGGGCACAGACGCTCCCTGTCGGCGAGGACGAGGACACCTCTCACACAACTTCAGCGAACAGATCCACCCGATAGACGCTCATGATCGCCATTTCGGTGCTCCGCTGTCAACGGTCGCTCTCCCGTGCCCGCCGTACGGCATGGCCGCGTCCGGTGGGAACTCCTCGCGTTGCCCGAAGTGGAGGCCATCCTCGCCGGGGACGCAGAAAGGCTCGGTCAGGAGGCTGGAAGGGGTGTCGGCCGGAGCGTGGTCGATCGCCCGGGGAAGGTTCAGCAAGATCCCAGAGGCGAGTCGCGTTGCGCCGCACTTTCCGGCGATTCGGCGCCGGTGGGCGCAGCCGGGGTGTAGATCACCACGTGCAGGTCGGGGTGGTCGGCGGGGGCCGGTCGGTGGTGTTCGTAGCGCAGAACGCCTTGAGCGGGGTGATGGAAGAGGCGTAGGCGTGAGGCGAAGCCCTCGATGCGGTGGTCTTGCCAGGCGTCGCGGAACGGCTTACTGGTCTGGAGGAGGCGCTGGATGATCGGGGAGCGGGCCAGGTCGCCGAGGCCGGGCCCCGCCTCGGCGACCTGGCCCGATCCGCCGACAAGGGCGCCGTACGAGAAGTCGCGGACTGCTGAACCTCGGCCACGGCCACGGCCACGGCCACGGCTACGACGATGGCCCGAGCCGTCCGTGCGGGCCACCACGCTTGCCCGCGGCTTCCTCCCCCGCCGCCTGGGCGCGCGCGCTGTCCGGTGCGGCGTCCGAGCGGCGCAGGGCGACGACCGGGATGGCCCGTGAGAGGCCGGCCTGGTAGTCGGCGAAGGCCGGGACGAGCCGCGCCTGCTGGGCGTAGAGCCGGTCGCGCTCCTCGCCGCGCAGGACGGCCGCGGTCGCGGTGTAGGTCTCGACGCGGGTCCCGTCGCCGATCTCGACGGTGACCTCCGGGTTGGCCAGCAGATTGTGGTACCAGGCGGGATGGGCCGGAGCGCCCGCGTTGGAGGCGAAGACCAGGATCCGCTCGCCGTCCCGCAGGTAGATCGCCGGACTCGTCCGGCGCCTGCCCGTCCTGGCCCCCGTGGTGGTCAGCAGCACCAGGAGGGAGCCCTCGAACGGGCCGCCCACCTTCCCGGCGTTCGCCCGGAACTCCTCGATGATCGGCCGGTTCCAGTCCGTGGCCGTCGCCTGCTGCTCGTCGGTCATGCGCGGGTCCTTCCCGTCTCCAAGGGGCGCGGAGAGCCGGCGTCTCCACAGAGCGCGGAGAGCCGGCGTCGACGCAGGCTCAGCGGCCCCGACAGTCGCTATACAGCGAAGATAATTTGCTTTATAAGCAAACGTATTTTGGAGATCAAGGTATGTCAACCGGGCGCCGCGGCGATGCCGCCGGGCGGCGGCGCGCGAGAAGCGTCCGGCCGGCCGCTCAGGGGCGCCCGTCGCCGGAGTGCGGGGGGACGTACTGGTCGGCGAAGGCCGCCGTCGGCTCCGTCGGCGTGATGACGTCGATGAGGACGCCGTTCGGGTCGGCGACGATGAAGTGCCGCTGGCCGAAGTCCTCGCTCCGCAGGGTAAGCCTGGGCTCCAGGCCCGCCTGGAGCACGAGCCGGTCGTGCTCGGCGTCGACGTCGGCCACCTCGAAGTTGAGGATCAGCCCCTGGACGGGCACGCGATGGCCCTCGGGGATCGTCTCGTGGGTGTGGTCGAGGATCGCCAGCTCGTAGTGGGGCGCTTCCGGTCGCCTGAGGCTCACGTACCAGTCCGACTCGAAGGTCGTCTCGAAGCCGAACAGGCCGGTGTAGAAGTCGCGCGTCTCGGCGATCCGCTGCGTGCAGACGACCGGGTAGAAGCTGGTCAAACTCATAAGGGCACTCCGATTCGAAAGTCACATACCGTCGGTATGTTCGGCTAACCTAAATGCGTACCATCGGTATGTCAATCGTCCGACGACGGAGGCGCGAGGGTGAACCGGGCACCGCGGAGCAAGGCGCAGCAGCGGCTGGAGACCAGGCGCGCACTGGTGGCGGAGGGCAGGCGGCTGTTCGCGCGCCGCGGCTACGGCGCGGTGAGCCTCGCCGAGATCGTCGAGAACGCCGAGATGACGAAGGGGGCGCTCTACCACCACTTCGACAGCAAGACCGCCCTCTTCCGCACCGTGGTCGAGCAGGTGCAGCAGGAGGTCGCGGCCAGGGTGGCCTCCGCCGCCGAGGCGCGGGACGACCCGTGGGAGCAGCTGATCGCCGGCTGCCACGCGTTCCTCGCGGCGAGCTCCGATCCCGAGGTGCAGCAGATCATGCTCATCGACGGTCCCGCCGTGCTGGGCTGGGAGGAGTGGCGGGCGATGGACGAGGACTCGTCGGCCAGGCATCTCACCGAGGCGCTCACGACGCTGGTGGAGACCGGGATCATCGTCCGGCAGCCCGTCGCGCCGCTGGCCCGCCTCCTGTCCGGCGCGATGAACGAGGCGGCCCTGTGGCTCGCGCGCTCGGCGGACCCCGCCGGCCTCACGGACACGACCGCGGCGCTGTCACGGCTGCTGGCGTCCCTGCGCCACCACGAGTCGAACGGCGAGTCGGCGTAGGCGAAGGCGGCCTCGGCGAGCGCGCCGAACCCGGCGCCGCCGGACGTGCCCGGCGGCGCCTCCGGGGCGCCGCCGCCGTCACGGGAGCAGCAGGCCCCAGTAGAGGGCCCAGGGAAGGAACACCACCCCGCCGGCGAGCAGGAGGCCGAGCCGTACCCTCTCCCCTCGCGGGGCGGTTCCCCGGGAGCGGCGCCAGGCCAGGGCGGTGAGGACGGTGGCGGCGACGGAGGCCACCGCGAGGGCCTGCAGCGCCAGCCAGACCAGCGGCCGTCCGGCCGCCACGGGACCGGGAGCGGCCAGCTTGCCGCCGGTCATCACCACGTAGAACAGGTAGGAGAAGGAGCCGAGCACCGCCGCGAGCCCTCCGGCGCTGAGCAGCCGCGCCGCCCTGGTCGCCGGGACCGGCGGACGGCGGCGCAGGCGCCGGACCAGCGCCACCACCGGGTAGGCGGCGAACGCGACCACCAGCAGCACCAGCGCCGCGAGCTGCATCGGCGCCGACTCCCACCAGGCGGGGGGCTCCACCGGCACGGTCGGCGAGGCCTGCGTGGGGGCGGGGCCCGACGTCCCGGACGTGGGCGCCCTGCCCGCCGTGACGTCGCCGGCCCAGGAGCCGACCAGGTCGGCGTAGCCGGGGGCGAGCTCGGGCAGCCGGGTGACGCCGCCGTCGGGGCTCTGGTGGGCGGCGTGGTCGGCGCCGGGGAAGAAGCGGAACGTGTAGTGCCGGTTGCCGCCCCTCTCCAACGCCCTGGCGACCACCGGCGGGCTCTCCTGCGGCGGGGTCAGCAGGTCGTGGGTGCCCCAGATGGCGAGCACCGGCTGGCGTACCGCGGCCAGGGTCGGCTCGGGGTCGTAGTAGGGCTCGGGGAACATGCCGCCGTCGGCGATCGTCCGGTACAGGTTGAGCTCGGCCCGCTCGACCAGCGAGCCCGCCACCCCCGCCTTGCGCAGCCCGGCCGCCACGGCCCAGGTCTGCTGCCGCAGCGGTGGCAGCCCGTTGGCGCCCACGAGCACGAGGAAGGCGATGTCCTCCGAGCGGGACGCCGCGATCGGCGCCACCCAGCCGCCCTCGCTGAACCCCCATACGCCGACCTTCGCCGGGTCCACCCCCGGCTGGGAGCGGAGCGTGGCCACGGCGCCCAGCGCGTCGTCGGCGAGCTGCGAGAAGGACCGGCGGAAGAGCGAGTAGCCCTCGGATCGCTTGTCGTAGACCAGCACGGACAGGCCTTCGCGGGCGAACTCGACGGCCTCACCCATCAGCTTCGTGCGGGGGACGCCCGCACCCGAGCCGTGCACCAGGACGACGCCCGGACGCGGGGACCTCGCCGGGGCGGAAGCGGAGGTGGAGGCGGAGGTGGAGGCGGAGGTGAGGACCGTGCCGTGCATGACGAGGCCTCCACCGCCGCGGAAGCTCACCTCGGTCGCGGTCAGGTCGGAGGGTACGGCGGGCGGGGCATCCGCCGCCGCAGGGGCGGCGGGCAGGACGGCGGGCAGGGCGGGGGCAGCCAGCAGGCAGAGCATCGCGGCCACGGCCGGGAGGGTTCGTCGCATATGCCGAATATATTCGGCAGAACTTTCTCGGCATAACTTTATCTGCAGAAATCACTCTGTAGAACTAGGCTGCTCATCATGAAGGATGAGGAGCCGTTCCTGCTCGACGACCCGGCGAGACTCAAGGCGCTGACGCACCCCATGCGCCGGCTCATGCTGCGCCACCTCAAGGTGCACGGCCCCGCCACCTCGACGACGCTCGGCGAGGTGCTCGGAGCCAAGACGGGCACGACGAGCTACCACCTGCGCCTGCTCGAGAAATACGGCTTCGTCGAGGAGATCCCCGAGCGCTCGACCGGCAGGGAGCGCTGGTGGCGCAGGGCCGAGGGGCCCCGGGACATGAGGCTGCCGACACCCGGCCAGCTCGCCCCCGAGGACCGTGCCGTGCTCGCCGCCTTCCACCGGGCCGGCATGGACGAGGACCGCGAGCTGTTCGAGCGCTTTCCCGCGGCCTACCAGCGCGATCCCGACTGGGCCAAGGCTTCGCGCGGCATGAGCCGGATGACCAAGGAGGAGTTCGAGGAGTTCTTCGAGGCCTACATCGCGCTGCTGATGAAGTACAACCACCGGGCCGAGGACGCGCCACCGGACGCACGGCCCCTGTACATCCGGCTCTTCGCCCTGCCCGCCGACGAGGAATGACCCGCGGATCCCCGGCCGTCGCGACCGCGACGGCGGCACCGCGCTCGGCGAGGGGCCGCCCCTGGCCCGGACCTCGCGCGGAGGCGACGGGCCGGAGGTCTCCCGCCGGGTGGTCTCGTCCTGGCGCCCGTCAGCCGGCGGCCAGGCGCTCGACCCGCCTGTGCAGGGTGTCGAGGTACGGTTCGGACTCCGGCTTCATCAGCACGCTGCGCAGGACGCGGGCCTCGCCGCGGTCGGCGCGCACGTCGGGATGCCGGAGCGTGAAACTCCGCGCGTCGGCGCGCAGCACGCTCAGGAACACCGGGTCCTGCCGGTCGCCCATCCCCTCCCCCATCACCCGCTGGGAGGCGGAGTCGACGGCCGACAACGACAGGTCCCCCGCCACGGGGAAGTAGGTGACGATGTCCAGCTCCGGCTCCTGGTAAAGGCGCAGGTACGGACTGTCGGCCAGGAGAGCGGCCCAGCGCCCGGCGGCCCGGCGGCCGGCGGCCAGCACCGCGCCGAGCCCGTCGGCCGTCAGGGGGAACAGCCGCAGGGTCAGCCAGAGCGCCGCGGCGGCCGCGCCGGCGCGCGAGCACTCCAGGCTGATCTCCCCCAGATGCAGCTCCTCCGAGGTGAAGTAGGTGTAGGGCGAGTCGTGCACGTAGAAGCGGCCGACCGCCGGATCGCGGAACACCACGGCGCCGCACCCGTAGGGCTGCAGCCCGTGCTTGTGCGGGTCCACCACGACCGAGTCGCAGTGCGCGATCGCCTCCCACGGGGCCGCGGCCACCCCGTCGGCTCCGGCGGTACCGGCCAGCAACGCGAAGAAACCGCCGTAGGCGGCGTCGACGTGCACGCGCACGCCGTGGTCGCGGCAGACGGCGAGCACCTCGTGCACGGGATCCACGGCCCCCAGACCGGTGGTCCCGGCCGTCACCACCACCGTGCCGACGCGCCCGCCCGCCACCAGGTCGCGCACGGCGTCCACGTCCATGCGCCCGGCGCCGTCCACCGGGACGGAGAGGCCCTCGATCCCCAGAACCCGGCACATCCGGGCGTGGGTGTAGTGGCTGTCGGCGCTGAACGCCACGGCGCGGCCGGGATGGATCTCACGGGCCACGTACAGGGCCTCCAGGTTGGCGATCGTCCCGCTGGTGGTCAGGTGGCCCAGGTGCTCGCCGAAGCCGAACATGCCCGCGATCTGGGCGATCACCTCGCGCTCCATCCGCGCGGTGGCCGGCCCTCCGTCAAGGGCGTGGTTGTTGGGATTGACCAGCATGGCGGCCACGTATCCCGCCACCGCCGCCGGATGCGGGGGTTTGAGCATCTGACCGGCGTAACGCGGGTGGAAGAAGGGGTAGTTGTCGCGCAACCGCAGGCCGAGCTCATCCAGCGCGGCCTCCAGCCGGCCGTCGTCCACCGCGAGCGCGTCGTGCCCCGGGTGGTCCCCGAAGCCCTCCTTCCAGCGGCGGTGATTGTCGATGACGCGATCAAGTGCTCGCCGGAGGTTCAAGGCCGTACCACTTTCGCCGGAGGGGGTGCGACAGGAGAGCAGGCGGGTGGTCACGGCAGCGCCGCTTCCACCAGGACGTGGTCGCATTCGTAGCCGAAACAGCCGGATCCCGCCACCTCCAGGATCACCCCGTCCGGAGGTGAGGCCCGGCACGCGCCCCGCGACGACGGGTCCGCGCACCGGGCGCCTCCGCGGAGCCCCGACGCTCAGCCGCCGGGCGCGCGGGTGAGACGGCGCCGGAACACCCAGTAGGTCCATCCCTGATAGGCCAGCACCAGGGGCATGAAGAGAACCGCGACCCAGGTCATCACCGTGAGCGTGTACGAGGTGGAGGCGGCGTTGTCCACGGTGAGGCTGTTGGCCGGGTCGAGTGCGGGCATCACGTTGGGCCACAGGCTCGCGAACAGGGTGACGGTGACCGCGACGATGGCCACCGTGTTGGCGGCGAACGACCAGCCGTCGCGGCCGCGCAGTGTCGCGACCAGGGCGCCGGCGATCGCGGCGGCGGCCACCGCGACGGTGCCCCAGGTGGCGGGCTTGCCCACCATCAGCTGGGTCGTCACGAGGAAGGCGCCGCCGATGACCAGCGCCGCCGGTCCGGCCAGGCGGACCAGCCGCCCGGCACGCTCCCGCAGCTCCCCGTCGGTCTTCAACCGGATGAAGACCGCGCCGTGCAAGGTGAAGAGCGTGAGCGTGGCCAGGCCGCCGAGCAGCGCGTAAGGGTTGAGCAGGGTGAGCAGCGAGCCGGTGTACTCGTGGTCGGCGTCCAGCGGGACACCGCGCACGATGTTGGCGAAGGCCACGCCCCACAGGAACGCCGGACCGAGCGACCCCCAGAAGAACGCCCGGTCCCAGCCGCGGGTGCTGGTGCTCTTGCCGCGGTACTCCAGGGCGACGCCACGCACGATGAGGGCCAGCAGGATGAGGAACAGCGGCAGGTAGAAGCCGGAGAACAGGGTCGCGTACCACTCGGGGAACGCGGCGAAGGTCGCGCCGCCGGCCACGATCAGCCAGACCTCGTTGCCGTCCCACACCGGCCCGATGCTCTGGACGAGGGTGCGCCGGTCGGACTCGTCGCGGCCGAGCAGCGGGAGCAGGATGCCGACGCCGAAGTCGAAGCCCTCCAGGACGAAGTAGCCGGTCCACAGAACGGCGATGAGCAGAAACCAGACGGTGGTGAGTTCCATGGCAGCTTCTTCAGTAGGACAGGACGGGAACGGTGTCGGTGGGCCGGCCGGGCTCGCCTTCGGCGTCGGGGCCGATCCGGATGAACTTCAGCAGCAGCCGGATCTCGACGACCGCGAGCACCGCGTAGACCAGGGTGAATCCGACCAGGGTGATGGCGACCTCGGTGACGTCCACGCCGGGTGAGACCGCGGCCGCGGTACGCATGATCCCGAAGACGGTCCACGGCTGGCGGCCCATCTCGGTGAAGATCCATCCCATCGAGTTGGCCAGGAACGGCAGGCCGATGCCCAGGATCGCCAGCCGGTGGAACCACGGGTTGTCCGGCAGCCGGCCGCGCCGGGTGGCCCAGAGGCCGGCGAGCGCGAGCAGCGCGGCCAGCATCCCGAAGCCGATCATGAGACGGAAGGACCAGTAGGCGACGCCCACGACGGGCGTGTAGTCCCCGGGGCCGTAGGTGGCCTCGTAACGGGCCTGGATGTCGTTGACCCCCTCGACGCGGCCGTCCAGCGTGTTGGTGGACAGCAGGCTCAGGCCGTACGGGATCTGCAGGTTGATGTGGTTGCGGCCGTTCTCGACGTCGCCGACGGCGAACAGCGAGAAGCCGGCGGAGGTCTCGTCCTCCCACAGCGCCTCGGCGGCGGCCATCTTCATCGGCTGCTGCTCGGTCATGATCTGGGCCTGCCAGTGGCCCGACAGGGCGACTCCGATGGAGGCGACCAGGGTGACGGTCATCGCCGTGCGCGCGGAGACGCGGAACAGCTCGACGTTCTTCTTGCGCAGCAGGTGCCAGGCGCTCACCCCCGCGACGAACGCCCCGGCGGTGACGAACGCCCCGAAGATCACGTGCGGGAACGTCACCAGGGTCGTGGAGTTGGTGAGCACCGCCCAGATGTCGGTCAGCTCGGCCCGGCCGGTGACGGGGTTGAGCCGGTAGCCGACCGGATGCTGCATCCAGGAGTTGGCCGCCAGGATGAAGTAGGCGGAGAGGTTCGTGCCGATCGCGGCGATCCAGATCGTCGCCAGGTGGAGCCTCGGTGACAGCTTGTCCCAACCGAAGATCCACAGACCCAGGAAGGTGGACTCCAGGAAGAAGGCCATGAGACCTTCCATGGCCAGCGGGGCACCGAAGACGTCGCCGACGAAGCGTGAGTAGTCGCTCCAGTTCATCCCGAACTGGAACTCCTGCACGATGCCGGTGACGACGCCCATCGCGAAGTTGATCAGGAAGAGTTTGCCCCAGAACTTGGTCAGCCGCAGGTAGGCGGGCTTCCCGGTGCGGTGCCAGGCCGTCTGGAATCCGGCAACGATGATCGACAGGCCGATCGTCAGCGGCACGAACAGAAAATGGTAGACGGTCGTTATGCCGAACTGCCAACGAGACAGGTCCAAGACGTCCATCGCGCTCCAAGTCATCAGTGAGTCACTGAAGACTCACCGAAAAGTCAGGGTCCGCCCTAGGGTCGGCGGGCCCTGCTTGCAGGGACCTTGGTCCCGCCGTGCGGGGCGGACACCTGGGCGGATGAGGTCGCCCGGCCGCGACGGAGGGGACTTTCGGCCCTGCCCCCGCGCCGCGCCGGGCCGTAGCGTGCCGGATGAGAAGACATCCACCTTCCCGTTGGGGGAATCCCATGACCGAACGCATCACGGCCCCCGGTGACCTCGGCCGCCGGATCGCCGGACGGCGCGAGAGCCTCGGCCTCGACCGGGAACGGCTGGCGCGGCGGGCCGGGATCGACCCCGGTTACCTCGCCTACCTGGAGGAGACGGCGGCCTCCCCCGGCGCCGACACCGTGGGCCGCCTGGCCTCCGCCCTGGAGACCAGCACCCAGGAGCTGCTCGGCGGGACCGTTGATCTGCCGCCCGGGCGCGGACGCCCCGCCGCCCTTCCCGAGCTGGAGAAACTGGACTCGGATGAGTGCCTGCGGCTGATCTCCCCCGGCGGGGTGGGCCGGGTGGCCTTCAACGACCTCGGTGGTCCGGCGATCCTGCCGGTCAACTACGTCCTGCACGAGGGATCCGTGATCTTCCGGACCGCCTTCGGCGGCCCGCTCGACGCGGACCTGCGCACCGGCGTCAAGGGCGTCGATTTCAAGATCGCCTTCGAGGTCGACCGCATCGACGAAGCCAACCAGGAGGGCTGGAGCGTGCTGGTGCGGGGCGGCCTCCACCACGCCGCCACCGCCGGGGAGCAGGCGGCCGCGGCGGCCTCGGGGGTTCAGCCCTGGGCGGGGGGCGACCGGGAGCTCTACGTCAGGATCGTCCCCGCAGAGATCACCGGCCGCCGCATCCGGCGCGGGCACGGCCTGCCCGACGGCTCGCCTCCGCCCGGCGACGGCTGAGGCCGTCCGCCGCCGGGATGTCCGCCGGGCCGTCCCGGACGGACCCGGGACCGGTAGCCCACGACATCGACGGCAAGGGGATACCGGTGGCCCCGCAGCAGTGCGCCGGCTCGGCGGGGACCTACACGGCCGCGGCGGATCCAGCTCTTCTCCGGCACGACGCGTCAGGGATCGCGATCCGCGCCCTCGGCGATTCGGGCGGTACGGAGAGCGGCCTGTCGTGGCTGTCGCCGTCGCCCGCCCGGCGGTCGTAAAACCGTTTGTGCGTACGGCACGCGGCTCCCTAACCTGAGCCGCATGTTGTTCACGTGCCAGGCGCCGCAGTTCTTCATCCGCTTCCGCCACAGCCCGGCCTTGGGCCGGTAGAGAGAGCCACCGCCTCTCTCTGCGCGAGCCCTGGGCCTCCGAGACCACTTCCTCTCGGACCCGAAAGGGCAACACCTGTGGCGCAGTCATTCGCTCACGGAAACTACTCGCACACCCAGAAGAAAGCCCGCGGCGGCGGCGGCAGAACCGGCCGCGACCAGGCCAGGCGCACCCTGTCGCAGAACTTCATCGTCGACCCCGACGCCGTCGCCCGGATCGTCGAGGCCGCCGGCCCGCACGACCTGGTCCTGGAGCCCGGCGCGGGAGAGGGCGTCCTGACCCGGGCGCTCGCCGGGACCTGCGGCCAGGTCGTCGGCTACGAGGTCGATCCGCTGCTGGCGGGGAGGCTGGCCGCCCGCACCCGGGACGACGCCCGCATCCGCGTCGTCCGGGGAGACTTCCTGGCCGCCCGCGCGCCGCGCGAGCCGTTCGCGGTCGTCGGGAACATCCCCTACTCGATCACCTCGAAGATCGTCGATTGGTGCCTGCGGGCGCCCGATCTCACCTCGGCCACCCTGACCACCCAGCTGGAGTACGCCCGCAAACGCACCGGCGACTTCGGCCGGTGGAGCATGCTGACCGTGCAGACCTGGCCCTGGTACAGCTGGGAGCTGCTGGGCCACCTCAGCCGTGAGGTGTTCCGGCCCATCCCCGCGGTCGACTCGGCCATCCTGCGGATCGAACGCCGCTCCCAGGCGCCTGATCTGCCGGGCTACCACGCCTTCGTCGACTACGGCTTCACCGGCCTGGGCGGCTCCCTGCACGCGACCATGCGGCTGCGCCACCCGGCCGACCGGGTCGACGCGGCCTTCGCCGCCGCGGGCGTCGCCCGGGACACGGTCGTCGCGCACGTCCACCCCGATCTGTGGCCGGTCCTCTTCGACCGGCTCCACCGCACCGGGTGATCACCCGGGCCGGGGACCGCGCCACGCGGTCCCCGGCCCGGCTCTCCGGGTGCCTGTGCGCGGGCTGTGGCACTCGGCAGCGCCTCCTTCACGGGGGTGGACCTGCAACCGGCTGACCTGGACCTGCGCCTTGCTGGTGGTGGGTGTGGCTGTGCGGGGGATCCAATCCCCCGAGGTCATCGGGAAGTGGCCGACGATGATCGCACCCATGTCCTCCATGCGACATAGTCTGGCCTCATCGTGGGTTGTGGCCAAATGCGGCGGATCATAGCGTCGTCGGGTGCCGATGATTGTGTTGTGTCTTGTCCAGTTCATGCTCGTGCTCGATGACACCGTCGTGAACGTTGCTCTGCCCAGCATCCGCGATGAGCTGGGGTTCAGCGCGTCCGGGTTGCCCTGGGTCGTCAACGCCTACTTCCTGGCCTTCGGCGGGCTGCTGCTGTTGTGCGGCCGGATGGCGGATCTGCTGGGCCGCCGCCGCGTCTTCCTCATCGGGGTGGCGCTGTTCGGGGTGGCCAGCCTGGCCTGCGGGCTCGCGCAGGAGCCGTGGCAGCTCGTTATCGGGCGGTTCGTGCAGGGTGCGGGTTCTGCGATGGCCAGCCCGGCCGCGATGTCGATGATCACGTTGCTGTATCCGGGGCCGCAAGAGCGGGCCAAAGCGCTGGGCATCTGGGGCGGCATCGCGGCCCTGGGCGGGACCTCGGGCCTGGTGCTGTCCGGGGCGCTGACCGACCTGGTGTCCTGGCGCGGGATCTTCCTGATCAACCTGCCCATCGTCGCTGTGGCCCTGGCGCTGCTCCCCCGTCTGGTCCCCGAGTCCCGCGCTCCCGGACGGCGCCGTCTCGACGTTCCCGGCGCGGTCCTGGTCACCGGCGCTGCGGTGTCGCTGGTGTACGGGCTGCTGCGGGCCGGCGAGACCGGCTGGAGCGATCCGATCGTCATCGGCGCCGTCGTGCTCTCCGCCGCCTTGGCGGTGGCGTTCCTGGTGGCCGAGTCGCGGGCGGCGGCGGCGCTGGTGCCCCCATCGTTCCTAGCATCGCGGACGCGGGCGGTCGCCAACGTCGCGACCCTGCTGTTTTCGATGGCGATGTACGCGATGTCGTTCCTGCTGATGATCCAGGTACAGACCGCTCTGGGCTACAGCCCGCTCCTGGCCGGCATCGCCTACCTGCCCTACGGCGCCGGCATCCTGGCGGGCATGTGGCTGTCCTCCCGCATCTCGCTCAGGATCGGGACGCGCTGGGCGCTCCTGCTGGCGTTCCTGGTCAACATCGCCGGCCTGCTGCTGCTGTCCGGCCTGGCGGCGGGCGACTCCTACGCCGCCCACGTCCTGCCCGGCATGCTTATCCTGAGCGTGGGCAACGGGCTGAGCCTGCCCGTCATGGCCGTAGCCGCAGTCGACGGCACCACCGAGGAGGACGCCGGTCTCGGATCGGCCCTGTTCACCTCCGTCCAGCAGATCGGCGGCGCCGTCGGGGTAGCCGCGCTGGCCATCATGGGCTACTCAGGCGGGCTCACAGCGGGCGCGGTCTGCGTGGCGCTCGGCGCTGTGCTCATCGTCGTGCTGCTGCCGTCGCGTGCCGGCGGCCCGCGGCGGCCCGCTGGACATGGAGCCGGCGGCCGAAGCACGCCGACAGCCGCTCCCCGGTGAGGATCTGGGCCACCGGTCCCTACGCCAGGACGCGGCCGTCGCGGACCAGCAGCGCGTGGCGACTTCGACGGTTTGAAGTGGGACCAGCGGAAGGCCGGTTCTGGGACCACATGATGATCAAATAGGCATGATCTGAAGCCGGATTTCAGTACCACTTCAAACCGTGGTGTCACCACGGTGATCAGAACGCTGTGGCGGCTCTCCCGCTATGTGCCGGCCGTGCTGGCCACAATCCGCGATAAGGCCAAATCATATCGCCTTGAGGACATACTCTGGAGTGCATGATCGAAGCCGTCGAATCCATGATCGAGGCCGTCGAATCCGCCGTCCCGACCGCGGTAGGCGTGATCGTTGTCGGGCACTTCCCGCTGTCATCGGGACAGTGGATCTCCCCGCACAGCCACACGCACCACCAGCTGGCCTGGACGCGGAGCGGCGTCCTCAGTGTCGCCGTGGACGACGCGTACTGGGTCCTGCCGCCCACCCGGGCCCTGTGGTTGCCGGCGGGAGTCGTCCACCGGACCGGCGCGACCCGCGACGCGCTGCTGTGCAGCCTCTACCTCAATCCAGTGCGGTGCACTCTGAATTGGACGGAGCCCACTGCGGTCGGCGTCAACGGACTGCTGGCCCATCTGATCGCCTATCTCGCCCGTGAAGACCTCGCCGATGACGCGCGATTGCGGGCCGAGGCGGTAGTGCTGGACCTGTTGCACCCTTTGCCGGCCCTGCCCATCGATGTTCCGCGTCCCGTGGACGAACGCGTACGCGCCGTGGCCGACACCCTGCTCGCCGACCCCTCCGACTCCCGGAGCCTTGAAGCCCATGCACGCTCCATCGGAGTGAGCCGACGCACCCTGACGCGGCTGTTCGTCCGTGACACGGGGTTGAGCTTCGACCGCTGGCGCACTCACATGCGACTGCGGGCCGCCTTGCCTCTCCTCGCCGAAGGCCGGCCGGTGTCGCAGGTATCGCACACGGTGGGGTACGCGACCCCGAGCGCTTTCCTCGCGGCGTTCCGCCGGACCGTCGGCACCTCACCCGGGCGCTACCTCAACGGAGAGGCCGTTCTCGACGTTTGATCCAGAACCGGGATGATCTCACGCCCTTCTCTCGCGTGAAGATCCGTACCAGCGCCCTGTTCGCCAACCATGGTGATCAGATCGGCCAGGGAGCGGCCGTAGGGTGCGTGGCGGCCGCTGCTCCGGAGGGGGTTCACCCCGTCGAAGGCCGGGGTACGGCTCTCGTTCTGGGGATGCTGCTCTGTCGCGTGGTGATGGGTCACGCGGTGGCGGGCCGGAGGAGTTCGACGATGCCGTCGGATTCGCGCTGGTCGAAGACCTCCGGCGGCGGGCCTGACGCACTGGCCGCCGCCCATGCACCTGTCCCTGGTCGATGATGCTGTCCATGGTGATTACCAGGTCACCGGGAGGGAGAGCACGCCGTTGACGGGTGCCAGCTCGCGGTAGCGCAGCTCCTCATGTGGCACGGCGAGCCGTAGCGTGGGAAATCGGCGCAGGAGGGCCGGCAGGGCGAGGCGGAGCTCCATGCGTGCCAGTTGCTGGCCGAGGCATTGGTGGATGCCATGTCCGAAGGCGACGTGAGCGCTGGGGCGGCGGGTGACGTCGAAGGTGTCGGGCTCGGCCATCAGTGCCGGGTCTCGGTTGGCCGAGGGCAGGGAGACTGCCACCCGCTCGCCCTCGTGGATCACCTGGCCGGCCAGGGCGAACTCCTCGGTCGCGGTGCGGATGGCGCCGTTGTTGACGATCGACAGGTAGCGCAGCATCTCCTCGATCGCGCCGTTGACCACCTCGGGCTCCTCCTGCACTCGCACGAGCTGGTCGGGGTGACGCAGCAGGAGCAGGGTGCCGAGGCCGAGCATGTTGGCGGTGGTCTCATGCCCGGCGATCAGCAGGAGGTTGCCGATGCCGATCAGGTCGTCATCGCTGAGTTCGTCGCCGTGTTCCCGGACCAGCATGCCGAGGATGTCCGCGCCGGGATTCTCGCGCTGGACGGCCACCAGATCGCCCATGTAAGTGTGCATCTCCATGGCGTTGGCGAACTGCTCCTCCATGGTGAGGCTGAGGTCGAGCATGGTGTTGCTGTGCCGTTGGAAGTCCGCGCGCTCCTCATACGGGACGCCGAGCAGCTCGCAGATCATCAGTGACGGCAGCGGCAGCGCGAACGCGGTCATTAGGTCCACCGGCCCCCCGGCCTGTTCCATCCGGTCCAGGGCTTCGTCCACAAGTTCGACGAAGCGGGGGCGGAGGGCATTGATCCGCCGGACGGTGAACTCGCCGGTCAACAGCCGTCTGACGCGGATGTGGTCGGGCGGGTCCATGGCCACCAGGAAGCCGGCCTGCTCGCCGATCAACTTCCTCAGCTTGGCGTCGGGGCGGCTGCTCAGGTGCGGGCAGGCGAGCGCTTCGCGGGCGGCGCCGTACCCGGTGACCAGCCGGACTTCGATGAGGTCGCCGGTCGGCAGGAGCGACTGGGAGGTCGAGACCGGATCGGTTTCACGCCGCCGGGCCATCTCCGGATCGGGGCTGAATGGGCAGGCCGCGTCCCTGCGGATCGGCAACGGAACGTTTTCGGGCATAACAAAGACGCCTTTCTGTGGAAAGCTGGAGGAATTACGCCTTTTCGAGCCGGCTGGTGAGCGGAAGCAGCACCAGCGGGATCACGACGGCTGCCGTGAGTGCGGCCAGCAACGGCACGCGTTCGCCGGGCGTGAGATGATGCAGCAGCTGGATGTGGATCACTAGGTGCGGCGCGGCGAACACCAGGTACACGGCGAGTGCCGTACGGGCCATGCTCCGCCGTACGATGAAAAAGCTCACGCCCAGCACCACCGACGTGGCCAGGCTCATCGCGCCGTAGTCCATCATCAGATGCGCGTTGTACGGCATGCGCATCCCCACCCAGGGGATGTCGAAGAACGAGCGGGGGAACAACAGCGCCCAGCCCCCCACGGCGAACTGCGCCACGGCGAGGAAGGCCAGACCTGCGCGCAGCCAGGTGCGGGCACTCATGCGGCGAGGAACTGGTCGAAGGTGATCCGTCCGTCGGCGTGCTCAGGGGTCAGATGTCTCCCTTCGCGGTAGCCGCGGATGCCGGCCCCAGGCATCGGCACCGACACCACCGGCCGTCGGCTGGAGCGCGAGCGAGCGTAGGCGCGGGCCAGATCGGCGGCGGGGCGCACCTCGGGCCCGCCCATGTCCGGCACCCGGCCGGCCGGCGGCGCACCGGCTAGTGCAGCCAGGCGGGCAGCCACCTCGCCGGCGTCGACGGGCTGGAAGCTGACCCCGCTGGGCATCACGATCATCGGCAGCCACCGCTGGCTCGTGCACATCCAGACCATGAGCTCGTGGAACTGGGTCGTACGCTGGATCGTCCACGGCAGGCCGGAGCGTTCCACGAGCTGCTCACAGGCCAGCTTCGCTCGATAGTAGGACATGTCCACCCGGTCGACGCCGACGATGGACACGTACATCAGATGCGGGCGGCCGGCTCGCACCGCCGCCTGGATGAGGTTGCGCGTACCAGCGATGTCCGAACGGCCGTTACCGGTCGCGCAGTGGACAATCACACCGACGCCGTCGACCGCCTCCTCCAGGCCCTCACCGGTGAGCAGGTCACCGCGCCACGTCTGCTCATCCGATGGCGGCCTGCGGCTCAGCACTCGGACGGCATGACCGTCCGACAGAAGCTGTGGCAAGAGCGCGCGGCCGAGCCGGCCGGTACCGCCCGTCACCAGGATCAGGTTCGTCACGGGTAGAAATCCTCCGCGGAGAGCGCGATGCCGGTGTTCCGGCCTCGCGCGGCTGTCAGGTCACCGCACACGCCGGGTCCGGCGTGGGCGGTCACCCGTTAAGAACCGGATAGGCCTCTGGAATGTGACAACCGGAGCTTGTCGGGGTTGGCGATGATGCGAATCCCGCTGATCCGGCCCTCCGACGTCTCCGGCACCAGCACGCCGACCAGCTCCTCACCGGCCCGAGCCAGCAGCCCCAGCGCGCCGTTCACCTCCGCAGCCAACAGCCTCACCCCCTCACCGGCGATGCTCAACGAGCCCACCAAGTAGCGCGCCACCTGGGAGGCGCCTGAGATGGGCCGCCGGGCAGCGCCGACCCTGCCGCCACCGTCCACCCACACGGTCACGTCCTCGGCCAGCACCTTCTCCAACCCCGGCAGGTCCCCCTGCTGCGCGGCTGCCAGGAAGCTCTCCACCAGGTCGCGGCGGTAGCCCCGGTCCACCCGGCGATCGGAGCCGCCACGTGCCTCGGCCAGGCGCCGGCGAGCTCGGGTGTGCAACTGCCGGGAGTTCGCCTCGGAGGAGTTGATGACCTCGGCCACCTCCCGATGGCTGTAGTCGAAGGCTTCGCGCAGGACGAACACCGCGCGCTCCACCGGGTTAAGCCTTTCCAGCAGCACCAGGAAGGCCAGCGAGACGAACTCCCGCTGCTCGGCGCTGTCCAGCGGGCCCAAAGCGCCGCCCGCGGTCAACACCGGCTCCGGCAGCCAGGAACCGACATAGCTCACCCGGCGCGCACGAGCGGACGTCAACCGGTTCACGCACAGGTTGGTGGCGACCTTGGCCAGCCACGCCCACGGCGACTCGACAGCGCTCGCCTGATGCCAACGCAGGAAGGCGTCCTGGACGACGTCCTCGGCCTCCTCAGCCGAACCCAGCATCCGATAGGCCAACCCGAACAACTTCGAGCGGTGCCGCTCGAAGTCCTCAACCGCATCAACTGTCACGCCCCCAGACTCTCAGCCCCCTTACGGGCCCGGTCGCCTGGAGGCCATGACCGGTGCCACTCGCCCCTTGCCGCAGCGATCGGGGACACGCGGAGCGAGCCGTGCGGTTCATCGAACTGTGGGATGAACCCGTCCCAGACGCGGGTCAGCGGGGCGAGCAGGGACGTTCGCTCTGCCGCCTATAATGCCGGCCGTACGCTCGAGAATGTCGAGCGTACGGCTGGGGAGATCGTGGCTGCTGGTGGCCAGGCGTTCGGGATGCGGGTGGACGTGGCATCGCCTGAGGACAACGATGCGATGGTGCGCGAGACGGTCGCCCGTTACGGCGCCGTGCACATCGCGCACCTCAACGCCGCGACGGGACACTGGGCCGGTGTGCTGGATCACCCGCTGGAGGAGTGGGACCGCACCATGGCGGTGAACCTGCGTGGTGTGCTGCTCGGTTTGCAGGCGGCGGGCCGGGCGATGCGCGACGCGAGTGGTGGCTCGGTCGTGGTCACCTCCTCGGCTGCCGGGCTCACCGGTGTTCGGATGTCAGCGGCGTACGCGGCGTCGAAGCACGGTGTGCTCGGGCTGGTCAAGTCGGCTGCCCTGGAACTGGGGCCGGTCGGTATCCGGGTCAACGCCATCTGCCCGGGATACATCGCCAGCAACGATCTCACCCGGAAAATGGGCGAAGAGCTTGACGTCGCCAGCCGATTTCCGCTGGGCCGACCTGGGCGCAGCGAGGAGGTCGCCAACCTGGTCGCGTTCCTGGCCGGTGACAGCGCTTCGTTCATCACGGGCAGCGTGTTCACCATCGATGGCGGCTGGCTGGCCGGCGGCATCACGCTCGAGAGCGATGCCGAGCAACCAACGACCAGCGACGACCGAATGGCTGCCATGGCCAACACGCCCTCCCTACGCTCGTAGAACCGGCTAAACACGGCACCGCATCGCCGACGCGCGGCGGTGTCACCCAAGAGGCATGCCCGACCGCCGTCCGGGTCTGCCACCCAGTGTCAGGAGGACATGTGCAACGTGGCGAAGTCTGGTGGGTCGCGTTCGACGAACGCCGGCCGGTCGTCCTGCTGTCAGGAGACGACGCGTCCGGGATCCGGGCGATGCAGGTCGTCGCTCCGGCGGGCGTCGACCTCAGCGGTCTGGGCGTTGAAGTGGCAGTAGGAGCCGGGGAAGGACTGCCCTTCGAAGGCGTGCTGCGGATAGCGTTCCCTCGTCCAGGCATGACTCCTTGCACGTGGCTGACCACGGTGTCCCGGGACGACCTGATTGAGCAGGCGGGCGTCCTGTCCTCCGCGAAACTCAGTGAGATCGAGGATGCCCTCCGTCTCGGGGAGCAGGCGAAGGAGTGGACCCCAGCCACGACCGCGAAACTCAGCGAGATGAGGGACGCCCTCCGTCTCGGTGGACTCAGGTAGGCGGAGAAGTTAACCACGTCCTGGACGCCCCACTCGCGTGGCCGACGAGGCACAGCGCATGCTCGCCCTGGGCGGGGCGCATCGTGTTGATCGGGCAGGACTGGGACACCTTCGTCATCGACGCCGGGCCTACCCGGTCATGCTCATGTACGTGATAATGATCTATTATCACGTACATGAGCGATCATGATGGCGCTGCGACCAGGAGAACCTCTCGCCGGGGCGCTGCGCGACTCCGGCACGTTATCCGGTACATCACGGCGGACGTCGCGCAGCGACCTTCGGCATGAGCGCCACGTCGAAGGTCGCCGCCTTGCGCGGCGGACACGTCACTCTCGCCGCGGCCGCCGACGCCTTCCTGTCCACCCCGCGCACGGCCAACACCCACCGCGCCTACGCCTCCGCCATCGACCGCACCATCGCGCTGCTCGGCCGCGACCGGCCACTCGCCGACGTCGCCGACGCCGAGATCGGCGCCGCGCTCACCGAGCTGTGGTGGGCGAGCGCGCCGGCGACCTGGAACCGCAACCGCGCGGCCGTCGCCTCGTGGCTGTCCTGGTGTCACACCAAGAAGCACTGGGCCGCACCCTCGGTCCCGGCCGACGCCGAACGCCGCAAGGAAACCGCCGACGAGACCCGCGCCGTGGCCAAGACCACGATCCGCCGGCTGCTGTCGCGCCGCGACATCCCGCTCCGGGAGAAGACGCTGTGGCGGATGCTCTACGAGACCGCGGCCCGGGCCGCCGAGATCCTGGCGCTGAACGTCGAGGACCTGGACCTGGAGCACCGGCGTGCCCCCGTCCGTTCCAAGGGTGGCGCCGTCGAGTGGGTGTACTGGGACAGCGAGACCGCCCACCTGCTGCCTCGCCTGCTCTGCCTCCCCGACGGCACGTCTCGCACCCGCGGCCCGCTGTTCCTGTCCGAACGGCGCCCCGTCCCGGCCCGCCGCCCGGCCGCCAGCGACATCTGCCCGCATACCGGCCGCGCCCGGCTCGGCTACGACCGCGCCCGCGTCCTGCTCGACAAGCACGCCGGACTCGATCTGCACCAGCTGCGCCACAGCGCCGCCACCCACCTCGGCGACGCCGAGGTCCCGCTCCAGCTCATCATGGGCAAGACCCGCCACAAGAACCCCCGCACCGCCATGCGCTACGTCAAACCCGGCGCCGAAGCCATCGCCAAGGTCACCGAGCACCTCGCCCCGCCCCGCCGCCAGCACTGATCGCGGCTCACCCGCGCGGCCGCGCGCACCGGGTCGACCAGAAACGTCGGTCCCCACCGCTACCGTGTCCGCATGCCCGCACGGTCCAATGACTTCCAGGCAGTCGTCTACTTCATCAAGAAGAACCTCGCTGCGGACGCCACCGTCACCGAATCAGCGCAACTGCGCGATCGCGTCACCGGCCAACTGCGTGAAGTCGACGTCGTGGTCGCCGGCCACATGGCCGGCCACTCTGTGGTGATCGGCATCGAGTGCCGCGGCCGGTCCAGGAAGGACGCCGTGCCCTGGGTGGAGGAGATGCGCGCCAAGCATGACGACCTGCCCACCGACCGGCTGGTGCTGGTCTCGGCATCGGGATTCAGCAAGGCCGCAGTCGTCAAGGCCAGGCACTACGGCATCGAGACCGTCACCCCGGGCAAGCCGATCGCCGACGACGGCCCCCTGGCCCGGCTCAGGCACCCGCAGGTGGAGTTCCGCGACGTCACCCACGATCGGCTGGTGGCCCTGCACGGCACGGCCGAGCTCGACGGCCAACCGCACACCAGCTAGTGCGGTGACCACGATCGTTCACCGGCTTGGGTGATCATGCGGCTCGGGTGGCGGCAGCATCCCGGTCACGGTGGCCACCGCGACCCGCACCTGCTCGCGCGGGATCCGCGCCTCGATCGCCTCCCACACCTCCGCGACCCGTACGTCCTCCTCCTCGCCCCACGTCCGGGCCTCCAGCAGCACCTGCCCCACCACCGCCAGCATCGCCGAGGCCTTGGCCGGCCTCGGATGCTTCTTGATCGTCTCCTTGTCGGCCGCGGTCCGGGCCTTGCCGACCAGCTCGGTCGCCCACAGCAACTCCAGCAGCTCCAGGGCATCGTCGGTCGCACTCGCCTCCAACTGGGCCACGGTCGCCACCAGCGTCGCCATCCGTCGCTCAGCACCATGCCGCTTCAGCTGGGCCACGTCCGTGCCCATCCCGTACCGCGCCAGCTCGGCCAGCCGCCGCGGCGTCACCGCGATGTCCAGCTCCACCCGCGACAGCCCCGAGCCGATGATCTCGGCGATCCGGCTCAGCGCCTTGACCATCTGCGGGCCCGAAGCCCGCGTCGGCCCGGTCCGCCACTCCTCCAACCGCGAGACTCTGCGGCCCGGCGCCACCACCAGCAGCGCGTCCAGTTCGCGCCGCTGCTGCTCGCTCTGCGCCGCCAACAGCGTGTCCCACAGCCGTCGCGTGGCCGCCTCCCGTTCCCTCGCCACCAGCCGGGCCAACCGCGACACCCCGGGCAGCAGCACCTCCCGCTCGCGCAGCCACCGCACCGCGTCGGCGAAGATGGCCTTCGGCCCGTCCCCAGTGACCCACGCCCGCTTGCCCACATCCACCGCCAGCTCGGCCTTCACCTGGCCGAAGTCCTTCAGATTCAGCGCCTTCTGGATCTTCCCGGCATGCTCGCGGTGGGTGGGCTCGCGCTGGGCGTAGCGCTTCACGCACGAGGGATCAGCCACCCCGATCTGCCCGGCCAGGAAGTCGACGACCTCGGTCGGCACTCCCTCCAGCGGATCGGTCAGGAACCTGCCGATATACCTCGCCGTGGTGAGCTGAATACTGAACCCGAGGCGATTGTGATCACCTCGCAGCTTCGCCCGCGCCATCAACGCGTGGTCGTCGTCGTCCAGGTAGAAGAACAGCTCAAGATCTGCCTGCGACACCGACGCGCGGTAGCGGCCGTAGGCAGCCGCTTCTTGATCGCTGAGAAACTCCACCGGCATGGTCCGCACCGTAGGACCCCACTACCACAATACGACCGCTAAGCAATCAGACCGTTACACAGCGTTCACAGACTCGTTCTGGTCTCCGGGGCCGGCAGGTGTTGGCAAGAACCGCGCCATACGCCCCAAACCAGCGGCCCCTCTTGCAAGCATTCTTGATCTTGTCCGTTATTGAGGACTTCGGGACACGAAGATCGCCATCACCAGGCATCACCCACCAGCCGATCCACCCCGAAACCACGGTCACAAGCGAGCTGCGCCGGAACGGAAACGTACGCTGACGACCCCACACGGCCCGCGTCCGGCGCCCGCCCCGGCCTGCGGAAAGGCGCTTACCGTACGAAACGGTTCCATTGCAGGTCCACCCCCTTCGCGAACATGACCGCGCTCGCGATCGGCGCCCGCACGCTGTACGGCGCGGCGGGGTGGTGCTGTGTGGTCGCGATCCTGGGACTCCTCGACCGCCGACCGCCGACCGCCGCCGCCGACCGCCGCCGCCGACCGGCGCCTCCGGCGCCCGGAGGGCCTGCCGCCTTCCGCATCGACAATTCAGGGAAGGAGGTATTAAAGTACGACTTCATTATGAAGCATGTACATAAATCATCGACCGGCCTTGAACGTGACTCCGACGGCAGCCTCTTCGACCCCCGGGTGAGGTCCGCCATGGCCCGGTTCACCGCCGGAGACGACACCCTCGCCCTCGAGGTCGCGGGCGCCGTCCGCGGCGCCTCCCACGCCATCGAGCGCATGCGTTCCCATGGAGCGCAGGGCCGCGGTCTGAGCGCGGGGGCGCTTGACATCCTGATCCGCCTGAGCGCCGCGACCGAAGACGGGCTCAGCATCGGCGAGCTGGCCCAGTCGGCTGGAGTGAGCTCCCGCAACGTCACCGGCCTGGTCGACACCCTCGAACGCGACGGGCTGGCGCAGCGGGTCCCCGGCCGGCACGACCGGCGCTCCGTCCTGGCCCGGATCACCCCCGCCGGGCAGGCGTGGGTGGAATCCTTCCGCCGGCCCACCCAGGCCGCCATGGCGGCGATCTTCCGGGGTTTCACGCCCGACGAGCTGGCCCAGATGCGGCATCTCTGCCTGCGCCTCGTCGACAACCACCGCCAACTCGACCAGTATCTGAACCAGGCCGGCGGCACGAGCACCGCCCAGCCCTGAGCCGGACACCCGCCGCCAACCGAAAAGAGCCGGCCCATGTCCCTGTCACCGACCTTTGACGACGTCCGGAGCGCTGCCGCCCGCATCACGCCGCACGCCCACCGCACCCCGGTGCTGCGCTCACGCCGGATCAACGAGCAGGTCGGCGCCGACGTGGTGTTCAAGTGCGAGAACTTCCAGCGCATGGGCGCCTTCAAGTTCCGCGGCGCGTTCAACGCCCTGTCGCGGTTCACCTCCGAGCAGCGGCGCGCCGGCGTGGTCGCCTACTCCTCGGGCAACCACGCCCAGGCGATCGCCCTGGCCGCCCGGCTGCTGGACATCCCGGCCACGCTCGTCATGCCACACGACGCGCCGGCCGCGAAGGTGGCCGCCACCAAGGGGTACGGCGGGCAGGTCGTCACCTACGACCGCTACACCGAGGACCGGGAGGAGATCGGCCGCGCCCTGGCCGCCGACCGGGGCCTCACGCTGATCCCGCCCTACGACCACCCTCACGTGATCGCCGGTCAGGGCACCGCCGCCAAGGAGCTGTTCGAGGAGGTCGGCGATCTCGACGCGATCTTCGTGCCTCTCGGCGGCGGCGGGCTGCTCTCCGGCACGGCGCTGTCGGCCCGGGAGCTCTCGCCTGGCTGCGAGCTGTACGGCGTCGAACCCGAAGCCGGAGACGACGGCCGGCGGTCCCTGCGCCAGGGGGCGATCGTCCACATCGACACCCCGGCGACCATCGCCGACGGCGCGCAGACCCAGCACCTCGGCGCCCACACCTTCGAGATCATCCGCCGCGAGGTCGACGACATCCTCACCGTCACCGACAGCGAACTCGTCGAATGCATGCGGATCTTCGGGTCGGTCATGAAGATCGTCGTCGAGCCCACCGGATGCCTCGGGTTCGCCGCCGTCCGCAAACTCGCCCCGCGGCTGCGAGGCGGGCGGGTCGGTGTGATCGTCAGCGGCGGCAACGTCGACCTCGACCGCTTCGTGTCGCTGCTGGCCTCATGATCAGCGGCCGACACGGAGGGGCCGCCGGACGGTATCCACGTTAACCGTGTGGTCCCTGGCACTATTTGGACTGGTTTTCCGGGGAATCCGCACCCTTCGGTGCGGCTCCGGGGAGTCCGGAGCCGGAAAGTGGAGGGCAGGATCCGGGGTGCCTCGTCCTTCGGCCCGCGCAGGTGGTACCGTTAATCCAGTTGCAGTTGCGGTACCCATGAAACTCTGTGTGCACCTGGCGGGATGTGACCCTCAGGTGCATTTTTGTTTTACCGGTCATCTCCGGTGGGCTCATCGCGGCGACGCGAAATCCGTGCAAGGCGGATTTCGGCTCTGCCCCCTATCGAAGGAGATTGACATGGCGACCGGAACCGTGAAGTGGTTCAACTCGGAAAAGGGCTTCGGCTTCATCGAGCAGGACGGCGGCGGCGCTGACGTCTTCGCCCACTACTCGAACATCGCCGCCCAGGGCTACCGTGAGCTGCAGGAGGGCCAGAAGGTGTCCTTCGACATCACGCAGGGCCAGAAGGGCCCGCAGGCCGAGAACATCGTTCCCGTCTGACGCAGCGCACGCCCGAGACAGGGCCCGCACCCGAAAAGGTGCGGGCCCTGTCCCGTTTCGGGGGCCGGAGCGAGCGTTGTCGTCGCCGGTTGAGAGCGGCCCGTGCCCTGGTTGCCGTGGCGGGGTTTTCTACTCGATCGGGCGATGTGGCGTGCTCCCGGACTCGTCGAGCATGGTGGCGACGCAGCCTACGGGCTGTGACCGAAAGGGGAGCCGTGACATGAACCAGCAGCCGCAGGGACTTCCGCGGGACGAGTGGCGCGAGTTCTTCGACGACATGACGCGCAACTACGAGGGTGTCGACGTGACGATCGAAGTGGTCAGCGGGGAATTCGGGGACCTGGTGGAGGCCGAGAGGGTACCGCTGGCCTACCTGGAGTACGACCCCAGGGAGGACCAGTTCTCGGTCGGGGTGGGGGGCCGGGACGGGCGCTACCCGGTGGTGCTGCGCCATGCCGTCGACCATCCGCAGCGGGTCCTGTCCGACACCATGCGGCAGGGCACGATGCGGGCGTTCGACGTCGTCGACGCCGAGGGGGTTCAGACGATCGTGACCCTTTACCTGACCCCGGTCTCCGGGTAGGGGCCGCTCGCGTCGGCCGCGCCGTCCCGGTCCTTCACCCGCGGCGGATCACAGGTAGTAGCCCTCGACCGCCTTGCGCGCCTCCTCGAACAGCGCCGGGCCCTCCTGGCGGGCACCTGCGCCCGTGGCCGGCGGCTTGAGGCCGGTGAGCTGTTCGGTGGAGAGCGCGAACACGACGCGGCCGAGGCCGGACCGTTCGATGGCGCCCGCGCACATGCCGCAGGGCTGGCAGCTGGTGTACATGGTGGTGGCGGCGGCCGTCTCGGGGTCGAGTTCGCGGGCCGCCCATCGGGCCAGCTTCAGCTCGGGGTGGGCGGTGATGTCGGAGTCGGTCAGGACCGTGTTCCGGTCTTCGGCGATCACGCTGCCGTCCGGTCCCGTCAGCAGTGATCCGAACGGTGGGTCTCCGGCCGCCCGTGCCGTGCCGGCGAGCTCGATGGCCCTGCGGAGAAAGCGTTCGTCGTCGTGTGTCATCAGTGCTCCGTCGGTGAGTGAGGGTGTTCCTGATCCCAGCAGGCGGCTACGGTCGCGAGCGCCCGCCACGCCGTCTTCGGATGGCACGTCTCGCGGGGGTCGCCGTTGAACGGGTCGAGCACGACGGTGTCGGCGCCGAGGAGGCGCAGCTGCCGCAGGTCGTCGATGACCTGGTCGATCGTGCCCTCGCCGGCGAGCCGCCCGGGGTCGGTGATCGGCGACTCGGTGAGCCGCAGGGCGATGCGGGGGGTCAGGGCGGGAACCGGCCGTCCCTGCTCGTCCGCGACGGCCTTCATCCGGTCCGCCGCCTCGCGCAGCCAGGGAAGGGTGGACCGCAGCGGATGCCATGCCTCGCCGAGGCGTACCGCCCGGCGCAGGCCGGCGTCGCTGTTGCCGCCGACCCAGATCGGTATCCGCCCGCTCCGGTAGTCCTCGTCGTCCTCCCAGGCGCTGCGCACCGCCCGGAGGTGATCGTCGGTCAGCTTCCCGCGCTGCTGGAACGGGACGCCAAGTGCCTCGAACTCCTGCCGTGCCCACCCGGAGGCCACGCCGAGGACCAGCCGTCCCCCGCTGAGCTGGTTGAGGTTGGCGGCCATGCGGGCGATGAGCAGCGGGTGCCGGTACGGCACGATGAGCACCGTGGTCCCGAGCCTGACCCGGCTGGTGATTCCGGCCAGCCACGCGAGGGTGGTGAAGGGTTCGTAGAACGGCGCCGGGTACTGCTCCGCGACGTCGGGTGTCACCGCGACGTGGTCGGAGACCATCAGCAGGTCGAAGCCCAGTCCCTCCACCGTCTGCGCCCAGCTCCGCAGCGTGCCGGGATCGGTGCCGGGCCCAAAATTTGGGACATTGATACCTATTTGCACCCGTTCAGGCTATCCAGCGGTCACCTCGGGCTGGAAGAGATTTGTCTCGGCGTATAGCCCGGTAAACCGTGGATCTGCCGGTATCTTTGCCAAATGACCGAGACTCTTGACGCGACCGACTGGGCGATTCTGGCCGAGGTCCAGAGCGACGGCCGCATCCCGCTCACCGAGCTGGGGCGGCGGGTGAACCTCAGCGCCTCCGCGACGACCGAGCGGGTCAAGCGGCTGGAGGCGGCGGGCGTCATCACCGGCTACCACGCCACCGTCGATCTGGCGAAGGTCGGCCTCCCCGTGCTCGCCATGGTGCGCCTCAAGTACCCCGGCAGCCAGCACCGGCCACTGCACCGGCTGCTCGGCGAGCGCTTCGAGATCCTGGAATGCCTGAGGACCACCGGCGACGACTGCTACACGCTGAAGGTGGCCGCGGCCTCCATGGTCCACCTCGAACAGATCGTTAACGAACTGGCCCAGTTCGGCAGCATCAACACCAATATCGTCTACAGCCAGACCCTGCCCTACCGCGGGCCTCAGGGGCCTCAGGGGGCTTAGCGCGCCGGCCCCGCCGTCCTCTTCCGCCTCCGCGCGCGGAGTCCCACTCCCCCACAGCAGACTTCCCGCGGTTCCGGCCGGCCACTCGGTGGTGAAAGGGCGTTTTACCGGCATGATCCGGTTGGGCGTGGTGGGCGCGGGGCCGGGCTATCGGCCGGCGCCGGGCGGGGCCGCCGGCCGGTCGGGGGTGATACGGAAGACCGGGTACTCCGTGGCGATCTGCTCGAACTCCTCCAGCGGTGCCTGCGGGTGCACCGGGATGTGGGTGCGGCCTCCCGGCGAGACGGCCAGGTAGCGGCGCAGGATGGGCGCCCGGTCTCCGGGGTCGACTTCGTCCAGGCGTACGGCTTCGCTGCGGCCGTGCCGCAGCACCGCCCGCCCTCCGGCCGCGTGGACGTTGTGCACCCAGTTGGTGTCCTGGCCGAGCATCGCCACCAGGTAGCGCTCGCCCTGGTGGTCCGCGACGACCAGGGGGAAGGAGATGACGCGGCCGGTGCGCCGGCCCGGCACCCGCAGGGTCACCATCCGGTCCGGCTGCAGGACCCCGGCCGCGAACACGGTGGCCCAGGCCCGGTTGATCGCCCGTGCCAGGAGGTTGGGCCGGCCACCGCGATACAGCCAGTGGTCGAAGCGGTGCAGGCGCGTGGGCCCGGCCTTGGCGTCGTCTCTCATGTCTGATGCCTCCTTGGGGATCTTGCCTGCCGGGAGGACGGCAACGCGCGCCTCCCGAAGGGAGCGGTCGCCTGTTCGGTCACCGACCTCCCCTGTACGTCGTTCGCGAACGTTGTACATGAACGTTGCACAGGAGATCCTGTCCCCCGTACAGTTGTCAAGTGGCTCCAGAGAAACTGACCCGCCAGGCCGTCATCGAGCGGGCGTTGAGGCTTGCCGACACCGAAGGGCTCCCGGCGGTCACCATCCGCCGGCTCGCCGCCGAGCTCGGTGTCGCGCCCACGGCGCTGTACTGGCACGTCAAGAACAAGGACGAGCTGCTCTCCGCGCTCGCCGACCGCCTGCTCGCGGCGCTCGTCGCCGACGTGGACCCGGACCGGCCCTGGAACCAGCGTCTCCGCGCCATGGTCACCACGCTGGTGGAGCAGACGCGTGCGCACCCGTACCTGTCCACCCTGCTACCGATGATCGACAAGAGCGTGGCCGAGGAATACCGCCGGGCCACCGACACCGCGATCGGGCTGCTCACCGAGGCCGGGTTCACGCTCCAGGAAGCCGACCAGGTGGCCACCTATCTGCTCCTGGGGGCCGTGGCGATGGTGTCCTGCCAGCCCGGCGGCGTGGGAAGCGACGAGGAGGAGGCCGCGGAGTTCAGGCGGCACCATCGCCTCGACCTGGAACGTCTCCCTCCCGGTCGTTACCCCAACCTGGCCGCCTTCGCCGCCACCCTCTCCGCCCCCCCTGACCTCGTCGCCTACTACTCCTTCGGCATCGACCTCCTGCTGTCCGCGGTGGAGACCACGGCCCCGAACGGACGAGGAGTTCGCCGATGACCGGGCGGGACGCGCTCCTCAAGCTGCGCTGAGCCGTCACTGGTCGGCAGGCAGGCATGGACGGGGGTGTGCGGAGGGCCGCCTGCCGGTTTCAGCACGTATTACGCTCGCCGGTGCCCGGCTTGATCTTTAACCTGTGCCCTCGATTGGCTCGTCGGGCCGGCCGGCTGGGCTCCTCGCGATGTAGCCGATACGCCGGCGTCCACGCTGTTGCGCTCGGGCAGCCAATCGCGGGTGGGATCGTATTCCAGCCACCGGTTGTGCTCAGCCGCCGCCACAAAGGCGCTCACCAAGGCGTCCGGCGGCGGATGGCCGCCGTTGCCGCGCCAGAGCAGTGACCAGGCATACAGCGGCGTGGGGCCGATCAGCGGGACTGAGCGGATCGCCGGGCGCGGCGGGAGGGGCACGTCTGCGGGCAGCAGGCTGAAGCGGCGCGTGTCGGCCGCCAGGTCGGCCAGGAAGTGGTCCAGGCCCAGGTTCGCGCCTTCGGCGCGCTCGTGGATGCCGAAGGACTCGGCGAAGCGGTGCAGGAAGTCCAGCCGGTGGAGCGCGCCGGGGATCCACAGCACGCTGTCGCGCAACTGCGCCGGCCGGATCGTCGGCGCGTTCGCCAACGGGTGCTCGACGCTGAGGATCGCGTCCACCGGTTCCAGCCGTACCAGGCGATGCGTCAGCCCGGCGGGCAGCGGCGCGTGGACGCGCCCGAAGGCCGCGTCGATGTCGCCGTGCAGCAGCGCGGCGATCACCGAGGGCAGGTCGCGGCCGTGCCCCAGTTCCAGTTGCGGCTCGCCGGTCGCCACCCGCGCCAGGGTGCGCATGGGCGCGTACAGGTGGCCCCAGACGTCGATCCGCAGCGGGCGGTGCGTGTCCAGCACCGCCGCCACGGCCAGGTCCGCGGCGGTCAGCGCCTGCCGGGCCGGCCCCAGGAAACGCTGTCCGGCCTCGGTGAGGCGCACTCCCCGGCCGCCGCGGTCGAGCAGGCGCCTTCCGAGTGTGGATTCCAGGCGGGCGATCCGCTTGGAGAGCGCCTGCTGGGAGATCGACAGTTCCTCGGCCGCGTGGCCGAAGTGCAGCTCTTCAGCCGCCAGTACGAACGCGCGCACCTGCGCCAGGTCGAGGTCCACGCCTGTCACCTTAGGCGACAACCAATGCTTGTCGGCCTGTCGCTTCCGTTGTTGGATCACGCGATCCGCCTGCCGGTTTCATAGCCGCATGCGTAGATTGATCCCTACGGGAGTTACCTCGCGGCCGGTCGAGTTCGCCCAGGATGCCCAGCCCGCGCCCGCCCCGGACGAGGTGCTGATCAAGGTTGAGGCGTTCTCCCCGAATCGCGGGGAGACGTTCCTGCTGGAAGCGCCGGAGCCCGGCCTGATGCCGGGGAAGGACGTCGCCGGCCTGGTCGTGCAGGCCGCCGCCGACGGCTCGGGCCCACCGGCCGGCAGCCGGGTGGTGGGCCATCCACCCATGGGCGGCTGGGCCGAGTACGCGGCCGTGCCCACCCACTCGATCGCCGTCCTGCCCGACGCGCTTGCCACCGTCCAGGCGGCCGCTCTGCCACTGGCCGGGATCACCGCGCTCCGGCTGCTCCGCACCGTCGGCGCCGTGACGGGCAGGCGGGTACTGCTGACCGGCGCCTCCGGTGGGGTGGGGCACTACCTGACCGAGTTCGCCGCAACGGCCGGGGCGGAGGTGACCGCGGTAACCGCCACGGCAGAGCGCGGCGCGCGCCTGCGGGAGCTGGGCGCCGCGGCGATCGTGCACGACGTGGGCGAGGCGGACGGACCGTTCGACGTGGTGCTGGAGTCGACCGGCGGCAGTGCACTGGCGGCCGCCCTGGCCAGGCTGGTCCCGGATGGCATTCTGGTGTGGTTCGGGCAGGCCAGCCGTACCCCGGCGACGTTGAACTTCTTCGATCTGCTCGCCGGGCCGGAGAACGCCGTGATCCGGCACTTCCACTACGCGGGCGCGCCGTACGGTCGTGACCTGGCCACCCTGGTACGCCTGGCGGCCGGCGGGCGGCTGCACCCGGAGATCGGCCGTACCGCCGACTGGAGCCAGACCGCCGAGATCCTGGTCGACCTGCGGGAACGCCGGATCTGCGGCAAGGCCGTCCTGACGATCGGAGCATCGCAATGAGTGCCGCGGATTTCGCTGCCGCCAACCTGTCGCGTGCAACCGGGGCCGGGCTGGACCCGCACGAGTACCTGCGTGCCACCGGCGAGCTGGTCGACCTGGACCAGTGGGGCGAGGCCCTCATGCGCGTCGCTCACGAGCATCTGGCGCGCGCCGGGCGGGCGGCCACCCCGATCTCAGCAGCCGAGCACCTCTGTGTGGCGGCACGCTGGTTCCACTTCGCCACACTGGGGCCGAACCGTGAGAGCGCGCTCGCGGCGGCCGAGGCCGACACCGCCATGGGACGTGCGCTGGACCTGCTGGAGCCGCAGGCGCGCCGGATCGAAGGTCCGGGCTTCACCGGCTGGTTGCGCGGACCGGCCGATGCCGCGGCGACAGCCGTGGTGGTTCCCGGACTGGACTCCGGCAAGGAGGAGTTCCACGACGTCGTCGCCGCCCTGCTGCGCCGGGGCCTGGCCGTGTTCGCCATGGACGGGCCGGGGCAGGGCGTGCTCGCCGCCACCACCACCGTCCGCGCCGACTACCACCACGTGATCGGCCAGGTCATCGACGCACTCGGCACGCAGAGCGTGGGACTCGTCGGGCTCAGCCTCGGCGGCTACTACGTTGCCGAGAGCGCCGCCCGGGAGAGCCGCGTCGCGGCCGCCGTCACTGTCAGCGGCCCCTTCCGGCTGTACTGGGACGCCCTACCACCCCCCGTACAGGACCTCCTCATCCAGCGGGCCGGCGGCGAGGAAACGGCCCGCCGCTTCGCCGGCCAGGTGGACCTGTCCACCCTCGCTCCGCAGATCACCTGCCCGCTGCTGGTAGTCGACGGCGGCCAGGACGTCATTCCCGGCGTGACCAACGGCGAGCCGCTGGCCCGCCTGGCACCACACGGTCACCACCTGTACCTCCCGCATGGCGACCACCTGCTCGGCAACGCCCGCCCCGACTGGCTGGCCGCGGCCGCCGACTGGATCTCCGGAGCACTCGCATGACACGGTTCACCGACAAGACCGCCCTGATCACCGGCGGTACGAGCGGCATGGGACTGGCCACCGCACGCCGCCTCATCACCGAGGGCGCCCACGTGGTCGTCACCGGCCGCACCCGGCAGCGCGTGGACCAGACTGCGGCCATGCTCGGCCCGCGCGCCCTCGGCGTGGTGGCGGACATAGCCGACCTCAAGGCTCTGGACGCCCTGATGAACACGATCAAGACGCGATACGGCAGGCTGAACGTCGTCTTCGCCAACGCCGGAGTGGGCACCTTCGCCCCCTTCGCCGACATCACCGAGACCGACTTCGATCACACCGTCGACGTGAACTTCAAAGGCGTGTTTTTCACGATCCAGAAGGCATTGCCGCTGATCGCCGAGGGCGGCTCCATCGTCATCAACGCCTCCTGGACTCTGCACCGCGGTAACGGCATCCTCACGTTGTACTCGGCCACCAAGGCGGCCGCGCACAATCTGGCCCGCACCCTGGCAGCGGATCTCGCGCCCCGGGGCATCCGCGTCAACTCGATCAGTCCGGGATACATCGACACACCGATGTATCCCGTCGCAGCGCTGAGCGAGACGGAGACCGCGGTCATCACCGATCGCATCGCGGCGGGCCGGTTCGGCCAACCGGAGGAGATCGCCACAGCTGTGGCGTTTCTCGCCTCCCCCGAGGCGTCCTACATCAATGGCCAGGACCTGGTGATCGACGGCGGCCTCGTGAACGCGATCCCTGCCTGACAGCCGCCGCCCTCGTGGACATGGGATCGGCATCCCATACGGGACACTGCGGCTCGACCGGCCGGCCGGTGCGGGTGACCGCTGGTCGAGCGGGACCGGCGCGTCCGGTTCCTCCATCTAGGGTGCGGCGGTCAGGCCGGATTCGTAGGCGAAGATGACCAGTTGGGCTCGGTCTCGGGCTTCTGTTTTGGCGAGCAGGTTGGTCAGGTGGGTTTTGATCGTGCTGGTGGCCAGGACCAGGTCGGCGGCTATTTCGGCGTTGGACATGCCTCGGGCCACTCTGGCCAGGACGTCTCGTTCCCGGTCGGTGAGGGTGGCGAGGATCTTGCGGGACGGGGTGGATTCGGGGAGGCGGTCGGCGGGAGACGGGGGTGTGGCGGTGAAGCGTTCGATCAGGCGGCGGGTTGCCGCCGGGGTCAGCAGGGCCTCGCCGGCTGCGACCACGCGGATCGCCGTCAGGAGGTCTTCCGGAGGGGAGTCCTTCAGGAGGAAGCCGCTGGCGCCTGCGCGGAGGCCGGCGAAGACGTACTCGTCCAGGTCGAACGAGGTCAGGATGACGACGCGGATCGACGGGTCTTCGGTGATCTTCCGGGTGGCGTCTATGCCGTTCGTCCCCGGCATGCGCACGTCCATCAACACCACGTCGGGGCGGAGGTCCGCGGCCAGGTCTATCGCCTCGGCGCCGTTCTCCGCGGCGCCTACGACCCGCATGCCCGGTTCCGTGTTCAGGAGGGCCGAGAGCGAGACCCGGAGGAGGGCCTGGTCGTCGGCGAGCATGACTCGGATCATTGACGGGCCCCGTCCAGTGTGAGGGCCGTCTCTTCGGGGGCGCAGGGGAGCCAGGCCTCCACCTGCCAGCCGTCCGGGGACGTGGGCTCGGCACTCACCGTGCCGCCGTAGAGACGGGCTCGTTCCTTCATGCCGGGGATGCCCTGACCCTCGCCGCGCACAGCGACCGGGCCGGGGTTGGACACCCGCAGGCGGACGCCGTCGGCCTCGTGGGTGACGTCGATGGTCGCCGATCTGGTGGCGGCGTGCACCACGGCGTTGGTCAGGGCCTCCTGGACGATCCGGTAGGCGGCCAGGTCGGCGCCGGCGGCCAGTGGACGCGGGGTGCCGTGGATCGCCAGTTCGGTGCGCAGGCCCGATGCGGACGCCGCGGCGACCAGGTCGCCCAGATCGGCCAGGCCGGGCTGGGGGGCGAGGCCGTCGGCGTCGTCGCTGCGGAGGAGGTTCATCAGGCGGCGCATCTCCGCGAGGGATGAGCGGCCGGTCTGCTCGATCGTCTCGACGACCTCGTGGAGCGGGTCGTCGGGGGCGGAGCGGAGGCGCGCGATGCCGGCCTGGACGGTCATCAGAGTCACCCCGTGGGCGACGACGTCGTGCAGTTCGCGGGCGATCGTCAGGCGTTCCGCGGCGATCCGGGCCTCGGCTTCGGCGTCGGCGCGGCGGCGCTGCTGGTCGGCGAAGGCGGTCATCCATGCGCGGCTCTGGCGGACGGCGTCGGCCAGCACGCACGGCGGCAGCGTGACGATCAGCGGGAGCACGACGAGCTGGAGCGGGGTCATGTCGTCCTGGCGGAGGACGATCCCCTGGGCCAGCAGCCAGGTGCCTGCGCCGGTGAGGACGGCCGCGCGTCTCGACCGGACGGCGGCCGAGTAGGAGGCCAGCATCCAGGCGGCGGGCTGCGTGGTGGCGTCCAGCTTGAGGACGAACAGGTAGGTGATGGCGTTCGTCCAGATCAGGACGGGCACCGGGTATTTACGGCGGAGCAGGACCGGGGCCGTGACCAGGAGCAGGGGCAGGAACAGACCCGGCTCGCCGTCGCCGTCCGCGGCGAGCGCGGCCAGCAGCAGGATGGCGACGGCGTCCAGGGCGGTCCAGTGCCACGGGCGCATCGCATTCACGACATGACCGTATCGACATGCTTCGTCCCGCCGCCTCCCCCCACGGTCCGAAGCGTGATCGGCACCGTGGGCGGAAGCGGCCTGCCCGTCCGATCGGCGACCGTGGAGCCCGGGAGGCACAAGATGATCGAAGTCACCAGTCTGGTCAAGCGCTACGGCAGGTCCGCGGCCGTCGACGGGCTCACCTTCACGGTCGGTCCGGGACGCGTCACCGGGTTCCTCGGGCCGAACGGCGCGGGCAAGTCCACAACTATGCGGCTTATCCTCGGGCTCGACCGGGCACACGAGGGCCGCGTCCTGATCGACGGGCAGCCGCTGCGCGAGCTCGACCGGCCGCTCACCCGGGTCGGGGCGCTGCTGGACGCCTCAGGAGTGCATTCCGGGCGGACGGCCCGAAACCATCTGCGGGTGATCGCGACGGCCAACGGCATCGGGGATCGCCGAGTGGACACCTGCCTGGAGCTGGCCGGGCTGGCCGCAGTGGCGGGCCGCCGGATCCGCGGGTTCAGCCTGGGCATGCGCCAGCGGCTCGGCATCGCCGCGGCCCTGCTCGGCGAGCCCGGCGTCCTGCTGTTCGACGAACCGGTCAACGGCCTGGACGCGGAGGGCATCCAGTGGGTCCGCACCCTGATGCGGGACCTGGCCGCCGAGGGGCGGACGGTCTTCGTCTCGTCCCACCTGATGGCTGAAATGCAGAACACCGCCGACCATCTGATCGTGATCGGCCGCGGCAGGCTCCTGGCCGACGCCCCCATCGGCGATTTGGTGGCGACGGCGTCCATCGAGCTCCGGGTCCCCGAGGCGAAGACAGGCACGGCGGTCGGGCTGCTCGCACGAGCCGGCGGAGACGTCACCGTCGACGGCGGCGACCTGCTCATCAAGGGCATCGACGCGACCCGCGCCGGAGAACTCCTCCTCGGAGCCGGCATCCAGATCATCCACCTCGCCGAACACCGCTCCTCCCTGGAGGAGGCCTACCTGGACCTCACCGGCGAAGCAGTCGAATACCACGCTCTGGAGGGGCAGTCATGACAGACATCCGGTACATCGTGCGGTCGGAGTGGATCAAGCTTGGATCGGTGCGGTCGACGTGGTGGTGCCTGGGGGCGGCGACGGTGCTCGTGCTGGTGTTCGGAGTGCTGACGGCGTTGTCGGTCGATCCGGTCGAAGCGGCGGCGCTACCCAAGGCCTGGCTGGTGGAGGGCGGGTTCGACCCGCTTGAGCCGCTGAGCGCCGTGCTGCTGGCGCAGTTCGCGTTCGGGGTGCTGGGAGTGCTGACGGTCACCTCGGAGTACTCGACCGGGCAGATCCGCAGCTCGCTGCTGGCCGTTCCGCGGCGGCGGCGGCTCTTGGCGGCGAAGCTGGCGGTGCTGGCTGCGCTGGTCGCGGCGGTGGCGTCGGCGCTCACGTTCGGGACGTTCTTCCTGACCCAGGCCCTCTACCCGGACGGGCTCGGGATCGGGCTGGGCGATGGCGGCGCTTGGAAGGCCCTGCTCGGCGGCGTCGCCTACACGGTCTTCATCGCGGTGTTCGGGTTCGCGGTCGGTGCGGCAGTGCGCGGGACAGGGGCGGCGATCACGGTGTTCATGGTGGTGACGTTCGTGGTGATGAGCGCCCTGCCCGCAGTGTTCCCCAGCTCGCTGCAGGAGCAGGCCGTCCGCTACACCTTCATCGGGCTCGCCGAATCACTGACGACGCTCCAGCCGGATCCCCGGCCGGGAATGCTCGTGGCCGCTCTGCTCTTGGCCGCGTACGCCGTCCTCGTGCTGGCCCCGGTGCTGCTGCTGGTGGAGCGGCGGGACAGCTGATCGGAGCCGGACCACATGGGATCCGGTTGGGGCCGGGAGGCGTGTGCCTCCCGGCCCTGACCGCAACGGTGAGTGCTGTCGCAGCGATGGGTGCCGTTCCGTCAGGGGGGCTCAGCAGGAGCCTTGGGCCGCGTCGGGCGACTCCGGCTGTTTGCGCCGCCGCCAGGAGATGTAAGCGTTCCCGCGCGGCGGGCTGCCCCCACCGGTCATGTCGGGACGGGAAAAACAACCTCGACCACGGTGCCGCCGTGCTCGCCGCCACGGACCGAGCAGGTGCCGCCCACCTCGGCGGCCCGTTCGCGCATCGTCGACAGGCCGAAGCCCGAGCCCCGAGCCGACGCGCCGACACCCACCCCGTCGTCGGTGACCCGCACCCGCAGGTCGCCCGCCCGCTCCAGCACCACGGTGATGACCTCCGCACCGGAATGACGCCGGGCGTTGGTCAGCGCCTCCTGCACGATCCGGTACGCCGCGACCTCCACCGCGGGGGGGCAGTCCCTCCAGGCTTCCCCTGACGGTGACCGGCACCTCCCCCGCCAGCAGCCGGATCGACTGCTCCAGCCCGATCGCGTCCAGTGCGCGGGGCCGGAGGCCCTGCACCAGCTCCCGCATCTCGCCGTTCACGTCGTCCATCCCCACCCGGAGATCGGACAGCAGCCGATAGGCCAGGTCAGGGGAGCCCAGGGATCGCCGCACCGCCTCCAGCCCGATCGTTATCCCGGCCAACCTGCCCCCCAGCCCGTCGTGCAGGTCCCGGTGCAGCCGCCGCCGCTCCTCTTCCCGCGCCCCGGCCGCCCGTTCCCATGAACGTCGCAGGTCATGAGCCATCTGTACGGCATGCGCGACGTCGGCGACGATCGGCACCAGGACGGCCAGCATCCGCCGCTCGTACGCCCGGGGGAAGCGCCGCGCCCCGGGTGGGCCGAGGAGCAGCGTCCCGGCGGGTTCGCCATGCCACACCAGGGGGACCTTGCGAGGGTCGTCCCCGAGCTCGCCGACGACGTGGCTCTCCTCGGTCTGGACCGCCACCCCGGTCACCGCCAGGCCGTCGGCCACCGCCCGCACCGCCGCCTCCAGCGCCTGGGAGGGACCGGCGTGCTGGATCTGCCGCCGCAGGGCTTCGGCGTGCGCCTGGGGGTCGCCGCTCCTGCCGTACAGGAGCCGGTCGAGCAGGCGTTGCAGGCGCCGCTGGACGGGCAGGAACGACAGGCCCGCGAGGATCGCCGCGACCACGCCGAAGAGCTCGCCGTAGTCGGCCAGGAAGAGTCCGGTGAGCGCGCCGACGGCCAGGTACGCCGTGGCGACGAAGACCACCAGGGCGCCTCCGACCAGGGCCCGGCTGGCAAGCGTGTCGATCGAGTAGAGCCGGTAGCGGAGTACGGCGATGGCCACCGCGATCGGCACGGCCGCCTCGCCGATGGTGTCCAGCCAGAGGTAGTCCCAGCCGAGGATCTCGGTGAAGGCGAGGTTGTCGAAGGCCACGACGGGCGCCAGCCAGGCGATCTGCCGCCGCGCGTCCGGGTCGGCGTGCCAGAACCGGACGAGTAGCACGAGCAGGCTCACCCACTGCAGCGGCCCGCAGATCACGGCGGACACCTGGTACAGGCTCGCGAGCGGCCCGGCGGACTCGTGCAGCCGCGGGATGGCGATCGCCAGCAGGAGCAGCTGCCACGAGATCAGCGCCAGGTAGACCCAGCGCCATCGGGGCCGCAGCAGGCCGGCGTCCGGATGCGCGAGCGGCAGCATGAGCGCCGTGCAGGTGGTGACGGCGCCGCGGAAGCCGAGGAGCCAGTAGAGCAGCGGCGGGAGCGGCACCGCGCCCTGCCCGTACACCTCGTACAGGGAGATGGCGAGCGTCACCCAGCCGTTGGCCGCGCCGACCAGCAGGAGCAGCCAGCCGACGATCAGTCCGGGCCGGCGCAGCACGATCAGCATGCCCAGCGGGGTGCTGAGCAGCGCCTGGACGCGGGCGGTGTCACCGATGCCGGGCGGCCGGGGGTTGATCGCGAGCTCGATGACCACGTGCGCGGCCAGCGCCGCGAGGCCGAGCGCGCCCAGGGACAGGGCCACGGCCCGCGCCGCGTAGTCCACTCTCCGCCTCATGGATCCCCTCCAGGAGGGGATTCTGAGGCCTGTGCCGACCTGTCAGCAAACTCTGACGGCCAGGTCAGGCCCGCAAATCCGCCGGGCACGGCGCCGGGGCGCCGGCCGCGGCGGTCAAGGACCGGTTGCCGGAACGTTCACTGCTGGAGATCTTGACTCGGAGCACCCGGCACCCGCGCCGGTTCCGTTGTGGTCTCGTGGTGCTCTCGGGGCGGGCCCCGTCCGTCCCCCGGACCGCGAACCTGAGCACGCGGTCCGGGCTGTGCGCTATCGCGTCATGCGGAGGCCGTGCCGGAGCGGCCTCCCTGGTCCAGCAGGGCGTTGATCATCTCCTGGAGTTCGGCGCGTCCAGTGGTGCCGAGCGCGCCGGACAGGGCCTGGGCGAGCTTGTCGAAGGGGTCGTCCGTCGGCAGCTCTTTCACCTTCTCGGCCAGTTCCTCCACGCTCCATGGCCCGTCCTGGCTGATGTGGCCGCCGAGGGACCAGCCTTGGTTGACCGCGACCGTACTGCCTCGCACCGACAGCACCTGGCCGGTGAGCGGGCAGGCCGAACTGGCCAGGTAGGCGGCGACAGGCGCGCTGGCGGCCGGGTGCAGGGGGTCGAACCGGCTCGCCGGCGGTTCCTGGCTCATGCCGGGAACGCCGAGGGTGAGTCTGGTGCGAGCCATCGACGGCGAGATGCAGTTGACCCGCACGCCGTAGCGGCCCAACTCGAGGGCGGCCACGACGGTCAGCGCCGCCACCCCGGCGTTGCCCGCCGCGTAGGAGACCTGCGCGGGCAGCGGGTTGAGCAGTCCGGAGCCGGAGGAGGTGTTGACGACGGCGCGGTCGGCGCGGTCCCCTGCCTGGAACCGGTCGCGCCAGTGGCGGGCCGCCCAGTGCGTCACCGCGAAAGTGCCCTTGAGCTTGACGGCCAGGACGTCGTCGAAGTCCTCCTCCGACAGGTCGGCCAGGCCCATGTTCCGTTCGATGGTCGCGTTGTTGACCACTACGTGCAGGTCGCCGAAGGACTGCAGGGCCGTCTCCACCATGCGGCGGGCGCCGTCCCAGTCGGCGACGCTGTCGGTGTTGGCCACGGCCTGCCCGCCGCGCGCGATGATCTCCTCGACGACGTCCGCCGCCACGCCGGCGTCGCCGCCCGTGCCGTCGATGGCGACGCCGAGGTCGTTGACGACGACCTTGGCACCCTCGGCGGCGAAGAACAACGCCTCCTCCCGCCCGATGCCGCGCCCTGCTCCGGTGATGAGGACGACACGTCCGTCCAGACTTCCCATGATGACCACCCTTCGATGACTGCAGTCGCTGTAGTGATTCATTGTATGCATGACTGCAGCTAATGAAGTAAAGTGGTTCGCATGGTGGAGAAACCGGGACTGCGGGAGCGCAAGAAGCAGCGCACCCGGCAGGCGTTGATCGAGGCGGCGGTGCGCCTGTTCGAGGACAGGGGCTACGACCAGGTGACCGTGGCCGAGATCGCCGGCGCCGCGGAGGTGTCCCCCCGCACCTTCTTCCTCCACTTTCAGACCAAGGAGGACGTGCTCCTGGCCAACGCCGACGTGCGCGTCGATCTGGCACTGGAGGCGATCGCCGAGCGCCACGCCGGGGAGCCGCTGTCCGGAGTGCTGGTGCGGGCGACGGAACAGATGATCTTCAATGCCTGGGATCACGACCTGCCCAGCGGCCTCGCGGCGCTTCGGGCGCGGCTGGCGGCCTCGGAGCCGGCGCTGCAGGCCCGGCTGCTGCAGCGCTACCTCACCGCTCAGGCCGAGCTGGCCCAGGCGCTGCAGCGGGCGTTCCCCGACAGGCTCGACACGACCACCGCCCCCGCCCTGGTCGGCGCGATGGTGGGCGCGGTCAGCGCGTCCGCGGTGAGCGCGCTGCAGCGCGGCGACGGACCCGACGAGGTACGGAACGCCATGCGGCAGGCCATGGCCCTGGTGGCGCGATCCGTCACCTGACCGATGATCGTGGCGGAAGCGCCCGGGACCTTCAGCGGAAGGAGCGGCGGTAGGCGGCCGGGGTGGTGCGCAGGGCGGTGTGAAAGCGGCGGCGGAGGTTGACCGCCGAGGAGAGGCCGACGCGGGTGGCGATGGTCTCGACGGGCAGGTCGGTCTCCTCCAGCAGGGCGCGGGTGGCGGCCAGGCGGCGTTCCAGCAGCCAGCGGGCGGGCGGGACGCCGATCTGGTCGGTGAACTGGCGGGTGAGGGTGCGGGGAGAGACGCCCGAGTAGGCGGCCATGTCCTCGACGGTGATCTGGTCGGGCAGGCGCGAGAGGAGCCATTCGAGCAGGGGGGCCAGGGAGTCCGGCATGGGGCCGGTGGTGGGGAGGGGAGGGTACTGGCGCTGGCAGCCCTCGCGGTGCGGACCGGCGGCGAGCTGGCGGCCGATGCGCATGGCGTGGGCCGCGCCGTACTCCCGGAAGACCTGGTGAAGGCAGAGGTCGAGGGTGGCGGCCGAGGCGCCGGCGGTGGCGACGTCGCCGTGATCGACGTAGATGACGGTGCCGTCGGGGATGACGCGGGGGTGGCGGGCGGCGAGTTCGCTGAAGAGTTCCCAGTGGACGGAGGCGCGGCGGCCGTCCAGGAGGCCCAGGGCGGCGGGGATGAAGATTCCGGCGCAGACGGCGACGATGCGGGCGCCTCGGGCATGGGCTTGGGACACCGCGTGGAGTACGGCGGGCGAGGGGGTGAGGGTCCAGCCCGCGATGACCACGGTGTCGGCGTCGTCGAGGGCTTCGAGGCCGCTGTCCACCTGGATGGGGACGCCGACGGTGGTGGGGAGGGAGCCGGGGTGTTCGGCGCACAGGCTGAAGCTGTAGTGCTGGGGGATGTCGGGGCCGTGGTAGCCGAAGACGGCCGAGGCGGAGGTGACCGGGTAGAGCTCCTGGTTCGGGGCGACCAAGGCGACCACGCGGTGCGGGCTGGGGGGCGTCGGGAGCGTTTCCGGGCAATCCAGGGGCATGGCGCAAATGTACCCAATGATGTCATTTAGGACACCGGTGCTCTGATCTGGAAGTATCCAGAATTGGGGCTCATGTGGACGAGAAATTTCACCCTCTACTTCGGGGCCCGCACGATCTCGCTGCTCGGTGACGCGATGATGCCCGTCGCCTCGGCGCTGGCGATCGGGAAAGTCTACGGGATCGCGGGCGTCGGCTACGTGCTCGCGATCTGGACCGCGTCGGCTGTGCTGGTCATGCTGTTCGGCGGGGTTTTCGCCGACCGGATCGGCGCCCGGCGCTTGATGATCGGCGCGGACATACTCAGGGTCGTCACTCAGGGGTGTGTGGCCGTCGCCTTCCTGGATGGCGCGCCGCCGCTCGCCCTGTTGCTGGCGATGGCGTTCTTGTCGGGCATAGGCGCCGGAACGTTCGAACCGTGCGTCAACGGCATGGTCCCCCTGGTCGCCAAAGATCCGCAGCGGGCCAACGCGACGCTGAAGATCGCCGAGGCGGTCACCCAGCTGGCGGGCCCCGCACTGGCCGGAGTCCTCGTCGTCGTCGCCGGGCCGGTCTTCGTCTACACGGTGGACGCCGCGACGTTCCTGGTCAGCGGGGTGTTCCTGCTGCTGGTCCGGGTCGCCGTACCCAGGCCGGAGCCCTCCAACGTGCTGAGCGACCTGCGCAGGGGCTGGGAGGAGTTCAAGGCCAGGAGCTGGATGTGGTCGGTCATCCTGGTCTGGGTGTTCTGGGGCGTTCTGGTGGTCGGGCCGTACGTGCCGCTGTCGTCGCAGGTCATCGGGGCCGACTACGGCTGGGTGATGGCGGCGCTCGGCCTCGGCACTGTGCTGGGCGGGCTGGTGGCGATCAGGCTCAGGCCGCGCAGGCCGCTGGCGGCCGGGGCGGCGGCGCTGAGCGGGTACGTGGCGGTGCCGCTGACGGTCGCGCTCGGGCTGCCGCTGCCGCTGCTGATGGCCGGGCACCTGCTCGGGGGGTGCGCGTTGGCGTTCTGGTCGGTGATGTGGTCGACCAGCGTGCAGACGCAGGTCGCGCCGGACGTGGTGAACCGGGTCAACGCCTACCAGGTGGCCGGGTCGGTCGCGGGCATGGCAGTCGGGCAGGCGCTGGCCGGTCCGGTCGCCACGCTGGTCGAACCGCGCTCCTTCATGCTGGGGTCGGCCCTGGTGACGGTCGGCGTGGTGGCGGCGCTGCTGCTGATCAAGCCGGTCAGGCGGCTGGGCCGGGACCCTCAGGAGGCCGGAGGCCAGTCGGTCCCGGTCCCGGTACCGGCCGGCTTGCCGACGTAGTCGGTCATCGTCTGCAGGGCGGCGAGCGCGGTGATCTCGATCGGCCTGACGACGACTCCGGGTGCGGGCGCCGGCCCGGTGCGGTCGAACACCTCCAGGCCGGCCCGCCGATCCGCGAGCACGCCACCGCATCGGCCTGACTGGGACGCAAGCTAGGTTGTATTCCTAACTAGCTTGCTCTACGGTTTAGATAGCAGAGCCGTTACGGAGGTTCCCCCATGTCGTTCACCCCTTTGACACTCGTCCTGGCGGTCGTCCTTGTCGGCTACCTGGCCGTCGCCAGTCCCCTGCTCGGCAAGCGCACCTACGACAAGCTGGCCCGTACCCGCGATCAGGACCCCACCGCCTACCGCCGGATGTTCACGCTCTGGAGCGCCGAGCTGTGGGCGCTGGCCGCCGCGGCGCTGCTCATCGTCACCGTGGAACCGGGCCTTGACGCCGCGGACATCGGCCTGGTGATCAAGGAGGTTCCGAGCGAGATCCTCGGCACGATCGTCGGATTCCTGGTCGCCGCCACGGTCGGCGTGCTCGTCCTCAGATGGCTGGCGGCCAGGGGCAAGCCCGTCCCCGGGCAGCAGGCCGTCCACCACCTGCTGCCGCGCACCACGGCCGAGCGCTGGTACGCCGCGGGCCTGTCGGTGACCGCGGGCATCACCGAGGAGATCGTCTACCGGGGCCTGCTCATCGCGGTCGGCATGGGCGCGCTCGGCCTGAGCAAGGAGGTCGCGGCCGTCGGCGCGCTGGCGGTGTTCGTCGCCGGCCACCTTTACCAGGGCTGGCGCGGCATGCTCGTGGTCACCCTGCTCGGCGCCGGCCTGACCTCGCTCTATCTGAGGACCGGCAGCCTGCTCCTGCCGATCCTGCTCCACGCGCTGATCGACCTGCGCGGCCTGGTGTTCGTCCCGCGTCCGCGACGTGCGGTGGTCGAGCACGCATGCTAGATAGGATCGCTACCATGACGAGCGACCGACGCGCGAGCTGGCTCAAGGGCGTGCTCGACCTGCTCGTTCTCGCCAGCCTCACGGCCGGTGAGAACTATGGCTACGAGATCGCCAAGGACCTCGCCGAGTCGGGCCTCGGCCAGATCAAGGGCGGCACCCTCTACCCGGTGCTCAACCGGCTGGAGGAGGCGGGGCTGGTCACCGCCGAGTTCCGGGCGACCGAGCGCGGGCCCGGCCGCCGCTACTACCGGCTCACCGACCTGGGCAGGCAGACGCTCGCCGAGCAGGGGGGGCTCTGGCTGGGCTTCGAGGAGTCGGTACGCGCCGTGCTGGCCAGGGGCCACGTCGAGACACCTCAGCCCGCGGGTTCGCATGAAGGGAAACTCCGATGAGCGGCCGCGCCGACGAGACCACCGACGGCTACTTCGACGAGCTCGCCGCGGTCCTGGCCGAGGCGGGCATGCCGGCCGACCGGATCAGGGCCACGCTCGACGACCTCGCCGGCTACCTCGCCGAGAGCGGCGGCGACCCCGAGGAGGAGTTCGGCCCGGCGGCCGAGCTTGCCCGGGAGCTGACCGCCGCCCCGGCCCCGTCGGCCGGGCCCGCCGCGGACGCCCGCTTCTGGCACTGGACCGCCGACCTGTTCCACGACGTCAAGATGCTCAACGAGTACGGCGCGCAGGGCTGGGAGGTCGACGGGGTCGACGGGAAGGGCCTGTTCGTCAGCGCCCGCGACCCCGAGCACCCCCAGCAGTGGGAGTACAGGAGGGAGCTGGTCTCGCCCGGCCGCCGCCAGGGCGTGCTCGACCTGCTCGCTCCCGACGGCTGGGAGCCGTGCGGCAGGTGGGTGTGCTTCGAGTACTTCAAGCGGCCCAGGGCCGCCAGCCTGGGGCCCGCCGCCGAGCTGACCGCCCCGCCGGGGGCTCCGGGGCGCAACATCTTCCTCAGCCCGAAGTTCTACGCCTTCGTCTCCGCTGTGCTGGTGCTGACGGCGGCGGCCCTGGTGCCACTGCTGCGCTCCGTCGGAGCGGAGATCGACGGCTCCGACGACAGCCTCGACACCGTCCTGGGCCTGCTCACCGGGGCGGCCGTGGGCGCGCTGGTCCCGATGACCGTGTTGTGGCGGCGCGGCAGGAGGCGCTGAGCGCCGAGCGCCAGGCCGACAACCCGGCGGGCAAGCAGGCGGGCGGGGTCGAGCACCGGGACGGGGACGCGGGAGCGGTCCAGCGCCAGGACGAGCTCGGTGCACGCGGTGACGACCCGCTCGGCGCCGCGATCGGCGAGGGAACGGGAGAGCTCCGCCAGCGCCCGCCGGTGGGCCGGTTGGACGCCGCCGCTCTTGACGGCACCGATGGCCGCCGTGACCTGCCGCTGGCCGGGCTCGTCCGGCTCGATCACCGCCACGCCGCGCCGGCGCAGAGCGTCCGCGTACAGGCCGGCGTGCAGGGTGCCCGAGGTGGCCAGCACACCGGCCGCGCGGACGCCGTCGGCGGCCAGGGCGTCGGCCGTGACCTCGATGATGCTCACCAGCTCCAGCCCGGCCTCGTCCGCCAAGCGCGGGACGAAGGCGTGGGCGGTGTTGCAGGGTACGGCGAGCAGCTCGCACCCCGCCTGCTTCAGCGCCTCGACGCCGCGCCGCAGATACGGGGTCGGGTCCTCGCCGCCGCCGAGCAGGCTCAGGGAACGGTCGGGGACGCGGGGGTCACCCCAGATGACGACGGGCACGTGACCCTGGTCGCAGGTGGCCGCCGTCTCCTCCACGAGCTTGCCGTAGAAGTCGACCGTGGCCGCCGGGCCCATGCCGCCTAAGACGCCGACCAGCCGGGTCGCGCTCAGCGGGGCGCGATCGTGGAACCGAGTCATCGAGAAGCGTCCTCTCCCATGCGGTGAGCCGGGGGTGAGCCGGGGCGGCTGCCCGCACAAGGATCGAGGTATAAGGTGAACTCGGTGTTCAAACGCAGCAATGTGACACCAAAGGAGTGATGGTGCAGGATTCCGGCATCGAACCTCGGCGGTTGCTGTCGGAGACCGACCTCGAACTCATCGACGCCCTCCAGATCAACCCCCGGGCGAGCTGGGTGGATGTCGGGGCGGCGACCCGCGCGGATCCGGTGACGGCGGCGCGGCGCTGGCAGCGGCTGAACAGCACGGGTGAGGCATGGACCACCGTCGCCCTGGGGCAGCGCCAGATGCACGCGATGAGCATGGCCTTCCTGGAGATCGACTGCGAGGCCGGGGCGGCGGTCGAGGTCGCCGGCACGCTCGCGACGGCGGGCCACCTCATCACCGTGCAGCACGTCGCCGCCGGCCACGACCTGTTCGTGATCGCCGTCGCCGCGTCGATGCCGGCGCTGGCGGACTACCTGCTCACCGATCTGCCGCGGGTGCCCGGCGTGGCGAAGGTGCGCACCCATGTCGCCACGCGCGTCTTCGAGGCCTCGTGCCGCTGGCGGCTGAGGGTGCTGCCGCCTCGATCCGCGGGCGCGCTGGCCAGACGACCCGGGCCGGCGGAGTCCACCAGGCAGATGGACGAGATCGACCGGTTGCTGTTCAAGGCCCTGCTCGCCGACGGCCGCGCCGGCTACTCCGAGCTCGCGGAAGCCGTCGGCACGTCCGAACGCACGGTGCAGCGCAGGCTGTCACGCCTGGTCGCGACCGGTGACATCGACTTCCGCTGCGACCTGGCGCGCTCGCACGCGGGCTGGCACTCCTCGGCGGTGCTGTGGCTGCGGATGCCGGACGGCCTGCTGGAGGAGACGGGCCGGGCGCTGCTCGACTGGCCGGAGACGCGGACGTGCGCGGCGCTCGCGGGAGCCCGCAACATGCTCCTCACCGTCGGCCTGCACGGGGTCTCCGACCTGCATCCGCTGGTGATGCGCCTTGAGGAGCGGTTCCCGTACGTGAGCATCGCCGACCGGCAGATCGTCCTGAGGCAGTCGAAGCTCTACGGGCGGATCCTCGACCCCTTCGGCCGCTGCACGGGCGTCGTGCCGGTGGACCCGTGGAGCCTGTCACCGCGCGTCTGAGGTTCAGCCCCGTGGAGCCTGTCACCGCGCGTCCGAGGTTCAGCGCGGCGTGGGGATCGCTCCCCCACGGGCCTCCCAGCACAGGCCGACCCGCAGCACGTCGGCCTCGCCGCGCCCCACCACCTGCAGGTCTCCGATGGCCAGGGCGGGCAGTCCGAGCGCGGACACGACGGACGTGATCCGGCCGACCTCGCCGCGGACGGCGGCCTCGTCGCACCCGGCCCGCGGCGCGGGGCCACCGAGCGTCGGCGTGATCAGGACGTCGATCCCGGACATCTCCGCCGAGAACCGGGCCCGGACCGCCGAAAGTTCCTCCACGGCCCGGCGGTACTCCCGATGGCCGATCCCGGCGGCGTCGTCCAGCTTCCGCCGCACGCCCGCGCTGTAGCTCGCGGCGTTCGCCGGGTAGGTGGCCTCGTGGGTGCGCCGGGCCTGCGCGCCCACGATCGTCCAGTACGGGGAGAGGATCCCGTACGGCAGTGCGATCTCGCGGACCTCTGCGCCCAGGGCTGCGAACTCCCCTGCCTGCGCGCACCCGTCGGCGACGCCGACGACCAGCCCCGACAGCGATCCCGGCGGCTCGACGGCCTCCCCGGAGAGCACCTGCCACACGCGCGCGCAGTCGGCGACCGAGGTGGCCATCGGCCCTACCACGTCGAACATCGGGGCGAGGGGGGCGACCCCCTCGGTGGAAATGGCGCCGGCTCTTGGGCGCAGTCCGACCACGCCGCAGCAGGCCGCCGGGATCCTCACCGAGCCGCCGGTGTCGGTACCGAGGCCGAACCGGGCGATCCCGGCGGCGAGCGCCGCAGCCGTGCCGCCGCTCGACCCGCCGGGAGCCAGGTGCTCGTGGCGCGGGTTGCGCACATCACCCCAGTGCGGGTTCTCGCTCGTGACGCCCCAGGCGAACTCGTGCTGGTTCGCCTTGCCGACCAGGAGCGCCCCGGCACGCTCCAGCAGCTCGACGCACGGCGCGGTGGTCAGCGCCTCCTCGCTCCCGTACAGCGCGGACCCCCGGGTCGTGCGGAGCCCGGCGACATCGATCATGTCCTTGACCACGAACGTCCAGGCCCACAGCTCGGGCGGCGTGGCGGGCACCGGCCGGTCGCGGCGTGCGAGCCGGTCGATGACCGGCTCGGCGCCGGACTCGATGAGGATGTTGTGCCCGCTGTGCAGGCGTATTGCCTCGGCGGACCTGGCGATCGCCGCCTCGTGTTCCACGGTCAAGGACCTCCTAACGCCCGCCCCAGCCACAGGGGAGCCGGCCGGTGACGGATCCGGCGCGCCGGGTCCGTCACCGGCCGCGCCCGTAATCCGGCACATGCTGGCAGATCCGCCGCGCCCAGTCGAGTGCGCGGGACCGGTCAGACCGTCAGCGCGTCCAGCAGGGACTGCAGCCGGGCGGTCTCGCGGTCGGGGTGGACGAGGGTGAAGATGCTGCGGCTGATGTTCAGCCACGGTACGTCGACGACCACGACGTCCGGGCCGTGCCCGCGCAGCGCGAGGTCGGGGACGAGCGCGGCGCCCATCCCCGCCCCGATCATGGCTATGGTGATCTTGAAATCGTCGGAGTGGCAGGCCACCCGAGGGTGCAGGCCCCAGTGGGCGAACAGGCCTTCGAAGAGGGAGGCGTCGCTGGTCGCCGGGTGGTGCATGATCCACGGCAGGTCGACGAGGTGCTCGACCCGGTAGGGCGCCAGGTCGGGCCAGCTGCGCGGCAGGACGAGCTTGTAGCGGTCCTCGGCGATCCAGCGCCGCCCCAGCGCCGACGGCCATGTCAGGCCGGAGTTCCCCACCTGGTAGATGATCGCCGCGTCCATCTCGCCGCCGGCGCCCAGGCGCGGGATGAGCTGGGAGGACTCGGCGACGGAGACCCTGATGCCGGCGCGCTCCTCGGGCTCCATCCGCCGCAGGACTCCGGTCAGCACGTCGGCGAAGCTGGGGAAGATGCCCAGGCGGATCTGCCGCTCGCTGTTCCTGTGCACCGCCTGGACGGTGGCGACCATGCGCTCGATGTCGATGAGCACGGTCTCCGCCTGCCTGGCCAGCACCTCGGCGGCGCTGGTGGGCAGCACGCTGTGGGCGGAGCGGGCGAACAGCTTCACGCCGATCTCCCGCTCCAGCGCGGCCATCTGCTGGGAGACGGCCGACGAGGTGTAGCCGAGCCGGTTGGCGGCGGCGGCGAAGGACCCCAGCTGAACGACTTCACGGAGAGTGCGCAGGTGTTCCGGCTTCAGCATAAGAGTTCCTTGTGCTCAGGGTTGCTAAATGTCGTGTTTATAGCGCTTCCGACTTCTTTCCGCCACTCCTACAGTGATGGCCACCGTCAATCGAGCCCTAGAGAGTCACATGAGCATCCGCGTGTACCGCAACGCCGCCATCCGCACAGGAGACAGCGGCAACCCGTTGGCCCGGGCCATGGCCGTGGACGGCGAGCGGCTGCTGGCCGTCGGCGGAGAGGCGGAGGTGCGCGAGGCCGCGGGCCGGGGAGCGGAGCTGATCGACCTGGAGGGCGCCGCGGTGCTCCCCGGCCTCTACGACGCCCACATCCACACCGCGCAGTACGCCCAGAGCCTGGACGCGGTGGACCTGCGCGACGTGCGCTCCCTGGACGACGCGCTGGCCAGGGTCGCCGCGCACGCCGCGCGGCTGCGACCGGGCGCCTGGCTGTTCGGCGGCCGGTGGAACAGCAACACCTGGGATCCGCCGGCGCAGCCGGACAGGTACGCGCTGGACTCGGTCTGCCCCGAGCTGCCGGTCGCGCTGCCCAGCGTGGACGGCCACACGGTGTGGGCCAACTCCGCGGCCCTGCGGCTGGCCGGCATCGACGCCACCACCCCCGACCCGGTGGGCGGCGAGATCGTCAGGGACGCGAGCGGGGAGCCCACCGGCATCCTGCGCGAGTCGGCCTCCTACCCGCTGCGCAACCTCATGGTCTCCGCCGACCTGCGCGACCAGCTCCGCGCCGGCCAGGAGGAGCTGCTCGCACTCGGCCTGACCAGCGTGCACGACATCGACGGCGAGGACTGCCGGGCCGCCTACCTGGAGCTGCGCGAGGCCGGGGAGCTGAAGCTACGCGTGCACAAGGCGATCCCGACGATTCACCTGGAGGCGGCCATCGCCGAGGGGCGCCGCACCGGGCAGGGCGACGACTGGTTCCGCACCGGGCCCGTGAAGATCTTCAGCGACGGGGCACTGGGCTCGCACACCTGCCACATGGGCGAGTCCTTCGCCGGCGAGCAGGGCAACGTGGGCATCGCGGTCACGCCGTACGAGGACCTGGTCAAGCTGTTCGGCACGGCCGCCGGGGCCGGCATCGCGGTGGCCACGCACGCCATCGGGGACCAGGCCAACCACCTGGTCATCGACGCCTACGAGGCCATCGGCCGTACGGCGGGGCTGCGGCACCGCATCGAGCACGCCCAGCACCTGCGGACCGGCGACCTGACCAGGATGGCCAGGCTGGGCATCGTCGCCTCGATGCAGCCCGTGCACTGCACCAGCGACATCGACCTGGTCGACTCCCTGCTGGCCGGGCACGAGCTGGCCTCCTACGCCTGGCGCGGGATGCTGAACGTCGGCGTCGCGCTGGCCTTCGGCTCCGACGCCCCGGTCGAGCACCCCAACCCCTTCGCCGCGCTGTACGCCGCGGTGACCCGTACCCGCACCGACGGCACGCCCGCCGGTGGCTGGCAGCCCGAGCAGCGGCTGAGCATGGGCGAGGCCCTCACCGCCCACACCCTCGGCGCGGCCTACGCCGCGGGCGAGGAGGACCGCAAGGGCGTCCTCGCCCCCGGCAAGCTCGCCGACTTCATCGCCGTGGACACCGACCCCTTCGTGGAGTCGCCGGACGCGGTGCTGCGCACCAAGGTCATGACCACCGTCGTCGGCGGCGAAGTCCGCTGGCAGCACTCCTGAAGGAGCACCCCCCTTGAACACCCGGATCCTCACCACGCTCGCCGCCGGCGCACTGCTGGCCGCCACCACGGCCTGCGGTGCCCAGTCCCTGGACGGCGGCACGTCCGGCGCGGCGGCCGCGGCGCCGGACATCGTCCTCGACCAGGCTCCCACCGAGGAGAAGGCTGCCGACGTCATCAACGCCATCACCCCCGACAAGGACCTCGCCGCCAAGGCGCCGGCGAGCCTGAAGTCCGGCGGCCTGAAGGTCGTCTCCTCCATCGGCTACCCGCCGATGGAGCTGTTCGCCAGCGACGGCAAGACCCCGATCGGGTTCGACCCCGCCCTGGCCAGGGCCATCGCCAGGAAGCTCGGCGTCAAGGTGACCATCACCGACGAGGAGTTCAACTCGCAGATCCCCGGCGTGCTCACCGGCCGCTACGACTTCGTCATCTCCTCGATGACCGACAACCCCGAGCGGCAGGGACAGGTCACCTTCGTCGACTACGTGCAGGCGGGCTCGGGGATGCTGGTCAAGAAGGGCAACCCGGCCGGCGTCACCGGGCCGAAGGACCTGTGCGGCAAGACGGTCTCCGTCGTCGACAACGGCTCCTCGATGGAGCTGGCCGAGAGCTACGACGCCGACTGCAAGAAGGACGGCAAGGCCGCGGTGAACATCCTGAAGTTCCCCGGCGACACGGAGGCCATGCTCCAGGTGAGCAACGGTCGCGCGCAGGCCATCGTCACCGACTACGTGGTGGCCGCCTACAAGTCCGCAGATCCCAAGCTCGCCATGGAGGCGATCGCCCTCGAAGGCACCGAGAGCCCGTGGGGCATCGGGATGAAGCCGGACAACAAGGAGCTCATCGAGTCCGTCAAGGGCGCGCTGGACGCGCTCATCCAGAGCGGGGAGTACGGCAAACTGCTCGCGGCGTGGAACCTCGACAAGCTGGCCGTCCAGTCCGCTGTGATCAACGGCGGTAAGTGACCGTGCGGACCGAACCGATCACCGACGCGTCGGGCAGGCCGATCCCCGTCGCGCGGACCTGGCACTGGGGCCGCTGGCTGGCCGCGGCGGTCGCGCTGGCGGTCGCGGCCCGGCTGGCCTACCTCATCGTGGCCAACCCGAACCTGGACTGGGGCAAGGTCGCCGAGTACGTGTTCCACGAGCGGATCCTGAGCGGGGTCTGGGTCACCATCGAGATCTCGGTCCTGGCCACGGCCCTCGGGCTGGTGCTGGGCGTGCTGGTCGCGATCATGCGGCTGGCGCACAACCCGGTGCTGAGCGGGCTGGCCACGTTCTACATCTGGTTCTTCCGCGGCACGCCGGTGCTGGTGCAGCTCATCTTCTGGTACAACCTGGCGTTCCTGTTCCCCGAGCTGGTGCTGAAGGTCCCGTTCACCATGATCGGCGTCAAGTGGGACACCAACCAGGTGATGACCGGCTTCACCTCGGCCATGCTCGGGCTGGGGCTGAACCTGGCCGCCTACTTCGCCGAGACCGTGCGCGCCGGGATCCAGGCCGTCGACAAGGGCCAGACCGAGGCGGCGTACGCGCTGGGCATGACCCCGGCCAAGCGGATGCGGGTCATCGTGCTGCCCCAGGCGCTGCGCATCATCATCCCGCCCACCGGCAACGAGTTCATCTCCATGCTGAAGACCACCTCGCTGGTCTACGTGGTCGCCGGGCACGACCTGATGACCAACGCCAGCCAGATATACAAGGCGAACAATCTGATCATGGAGCTGCTGATCGTGGCGAGCCTGTGGTACATGCTCATGACCGCCGTGGCGACCTTCCTGCAGGGCAGGCTGGAGCGCCGCTTCGGCTCCGAGGCCGTACGGCTGGTGCGCGGCGGCGGCCTGGCCGCCAGGATCCTGCCGAAGGCGGCCGCATGAACGCGTCGGCGCAGGTCGTGCAGGCTTCGGGCGTCCGGATGGGCTACGGCGAGGTGCAGGTGCTCAACGGCGTGGACCTCACCGTCGCCTCCGGCGAGGTGAGCTGCGTCATCGGCCCGTCGGGCTCGGGCAAGTCCACGTTCCTGCGGTGCATCAACGGCCTGGAGCCGGTGCTCGGCGGCAGCCTGCGGGTGCTCGACCAGGAGGTCGGCCACACCCTGCGCGGCGACAGGTACCACCCCTGGACGCCCAAGGAGTTCGCCGCCTTCCGCAGGAACATCGGCATGGTGTTCCAGCGCTTCAACCTGTTCGCCCACCACAGCGCGCTGGAGAACGTAGCCTGCGGGCCCGTCCACGTCCTGGGCACCCCGGCGGACCGGGCGCGGGCGCTGGCCATGGAGCACCTGGAGCGGGTGGGCCTGGCCGACCACGCGCACAAGCGGCCCCACCAGCTCTCCGGCGGCCAGCAGCAGCGGGTGGCCATCGCCAGGGCGCTGGCGATGAACCCGGCGCTGATGCTGTTCGACGAGCCCACCTCCGCCCTGGACCCGGAGCTGGTCGACGAGGTTCTGGAGGTCATGAAGGGCCTGGCCGCCGAGGGGATGACGATGGTCGTGGTGACCCACGAGATCGCCTTCGCCAGGGAGGTCGGCGACTGGCTGACCTTCTTCGCCGACGGCGTGGTCGTCGAGCGGGGCCGGCCCCGCGAACTCCTGGCCAACCCGGGCCACGAACGGACCAGGGCCTTCCTTTCCAGCGTGCTCCACCCGAAGGAGCGCCAGGAGCCCCGGTAGCGCTCCGTCAGGTGGCCGGGGCGGTGGGGCGCGGATGCCGGCGATGCCGTTGCCGGCCGTGCGGCTCTCTATCCTGGCGAGGACGAGTCGTCACCGGATGGAGGGGGGCCGAGTGATCCGCGTTCTGCTGGCCGAGGACATGAGCATGCTGCGGGAGGCGCTGGCCGCCCTGCTGGCATTGGAGGACGACATCGAGATCGTCGCCGAGGTCGGGAGCGGTGACGTGATCGTGCCGACGGCTCTGCGCACCCGTCCCGACGTGGCCGTGATCGACATCGAGCTGCCCGGCATGGACGGGCTCAGCGCGGCCGCCGAGCTGCACGAACGGCTGCCGGAGTGCCGGGCGCTGATCCTCACCGGCGTCGGGCGGCCCGGCAGCCTGCGCCGGGCGATGTCCTCGCACGTGGCGGGGTTCATGGTCAAGGACTCCCGGCCGAAGGAGCTGATCGAGGCCATCCGCACCGTCGCCGGGGGCGGCCGGGTGGTGGATCCCCAGCTCGCCTTCGCGGCCCTCAACGTCCAGGGCAGCCCGCTGACCGAGCGTGAGTCCGAGGTGCTCCGCCTCACCGCCTCCGGTGCCGAGCCGCCGGAGATCGCGGCGCGGATCGGCCTGTCGTACGGGACGGTGCGCAACTATCTGGCCTCCTCCGTCACCAAGCTCAACGCGCGCAACCGGGTGGACGCCATCCGGATCGCCACCGAGGCCGGCTGGATCTGAGGCGTCCCACGGCGGTCGCCACCGGTCCGGCCAGGTAGACCCGCGCCGGGCCCGGAGACCAGCCGGCGTCACGGAGCCGGTGCATGCGCGACCCCCTGTCCAGGCGTCCCGGAAGGACATGGGTACGCCGCGGATCTCGGATGTGCGATCTGCATGTCCATCGCACACGGAGCGCATCCGGGAGACCTGCGAACACCATCGGAAACGGTGCGGGAGGCACTACCCGCACAACCGTGCCCGTTGCGAAGCTTGTGCGGGTCGGGGCCACGTGAAGTGGCTCAACCAATGAATGGATCATCTGTGAGCTTTGACGAGAAGAAGATCGAACCGTTCCGCGTCGAGATTCCGCAGGCCGACCTGGACGACCTGGCGGACCGGCTGGCCCGTACCCGGTCCGCCGAGGAACTGCCCGAGTCCGAGGTGACCGACGGGGTGCAGCGGGGCCCGGTACAGCCCGGCTGGGAGTACGGCGTGCCCGCGTCGTTCGTGCGGGATCTGGTGGCGCGGTGGCGCAGCTCCTACGACTGGCGGGCATGGGAGGCCAAGATCAATGCCTTCCCGCAGTTCACCACCGAGATCGATGGGCAGCTCATCCACTTCCTCCACGTCAGGTCCCCCGAGCCGGACGCCACGCCGCTGATCCTCACCCACGGCTGGCCCAACACCTTCGTGGAGTACCTGGGCCTGATCGGCCCGCTCACCGACCCCGTCGCGCACGGCGGCGACCCCGCCGACGCCTTCCACGTGGTCATCCCGTCCCTGCCGGGCTTCGGATTCTCCGGCCACACCCGGAGCAAGGGCTGGAACGCGGCCCGCACCGCCGACGCCTGGGCCGAGCTGATGCGCCGCCTGGGCTACGAGCGGTTCGGCGCGCACGGCAACGACGCCGGCGCGATCGTCAGCCCCCTGCTGGGCCGCCGCCACGGCGACCAGGTCATCGGCGTCCACGTCAACCAGATCTTCTCCTTCCCCTCCGGCGATCCCGCCGAATTCGAGGGCCTCTCCCCGCAGGACATGGAGTATCTGGGCTTCCTGCAGTCCTTCGTCGAGCACGCCGTCCACGACCGTGCCCAGCAGGCCCAGCCGCAGACCCTCGCCCACGCCCTGGCCGACTCGCCCGCGGGGCAGCTCGCCTGGATCGGCCAGCTGCTGGGCGGCCTCCCGGACCCCGACCTGATCCTCACCAACGCCACGATCTACTGGCTGACCAACACCGCCGCCTCCTCGGCGCGGTTCTACTACGAGAACCACCACGGGGACAAGGACACCGAACCGACCACCTTCCCCATGGGCCTGGCCTCCTTCGCCTACGACTTCCGCCCGCTGCGCCGCTTCGCCGAGCGCGACCACGCCAACATCGTGTCGTGGAACGAGTACGACCGCGGTAGCCACTGGGCCGCCCATGACGCCCCCGACCTGCTGATCGACGACATCCGGGGGTTCTTCCGCAAGCTCACCTGACGGCCCGGCCCGGATCCCGGCGACGCGACTTCCCGTGGACGACGGCCGGGATCCGGGGCCGGCCTCCACCGGCGCATCCACGCCCACGACCCGCGTCGCGAGACCCCGGCGACCGCGACGCCATGCGGACTACCAGCGGTATCCATCACGTCACCCCCGTGAACCCGGACGGCAGCACGGTGATCATGAGAGACCGGCCGGTTACGGGAGGGGCGGTAGTGGCGGCAGGGGCTTACTGTTTGAATTATCCGGATCGTAACGGTTCAGGGCCTAGAGTCCGAGTGGCCGTTGTGGAGCTGGGCCGGATGAGTGGAGGCGTGCCGGATGGCGATGGACGGCGGTACGGCCGCGGGACGGGTGGTTTCTCCGGTCCTGGTGGGGCGTGAGGCCCAGTTACGGCGTCTGGTGACCGCGGTGAGCCGTCCGCCCGCCGTGGCGGTCCTGGAAGGGGAAGCAGGCATCGGCAAGACCCGGCTGGTGGCGGAGATGGCGGCCCACCCCGATATGGCGGGGCGCCTGCTCCTCGGCGGGGGTGCCCGGCGGATCCGGGAGCCGTTCCCCCTGGGGCCGCTGGTGGAGGCGCTGCGCGGCACGGGTGAACTGCTGGCGCGGGCCGAGCTGTCGCCGGTCACGGGTGCCCTGCGGGGGTTGCTGCCGGAGCTGGCGGGGGTGCTGCCGCCTGCTCTGGAACCGCTGGACGACCGGGCGGCCGAACGACACCGGCTGTTCCGCGGTCTCGCGGAGGTGCTGAGCGCGCTGGGACCGCTGGTGCTGGTGATGGAGGACCTGCACTGGGCGGACGAGCAGACGGTCGAGTTCCTCGCCTACCTGCTGTCGGCCCTGCCGGCCCGGATGTCGGTGGTGCTCGTCTACCGGGGTGAGGAGGTCGGAGCCGGGATCCGGGAGGCGACGGGCCGGCTCGCGGACTCGGTCTTCCACGACCATGTCGTGCTGGAGCCCCTGGACGCCGAACAGACCGGCGTGCTCGCGGCTTCGATCCTGGACGCGGAGGACGTCACCCCCGACTTCGGGGCGCACCTGCATGAGCTGTCGTCGGGCCTGCCGCTGGCGGTGCAGGAACTGCTGGCGTTGCTGCGGGAACGAGGTGCGCTGATCCAGCTGCGCAGCGGGCGATGGGCGCGGAAGGCGCTGGCGGAGCTGGATGTGCCGCCGGGGGTCCGTGACTCGGTGCGCGAGCGGGTGGGCCGGCTGTCCGCGGCGGCGCGCGGGGTGGCCGAGGCGGCGGCGGTGCTGCAGGTGCCGGCGCGGGTGGCGGTGCTGGCCCAGGTGAGCGGGCTGTCCCGGGCCGAGACCGTGGCCGGGCTGGACGAGCTGCTGGTCTCGGGGCTGCTGGCCGAGCAGGACGGGACGGTGGCCTTCCGGCATGTGCTCGCCGCGCAGGCGGTGTACGGGGGGATCCCCCTGGGGCGGCGGCAGGACCTGCACGCCCGGGCGGCGGCCGCCGTACGCACGGTGGAGCCGGTGCCACTGGGGCAGGAGGCTCACCATCTGCGCCATGCCGGTCTGCTGCGGGAATGGGTGGACGCCGCGGATCAGGCCGCCGGCCAGGCGTCGGAGCTGGGCGACGACGCCGAGGCCGTGCGGATTCTGGAGGACGTGCTGCGGAACGCGCCGCTGGAGCCCGAACGCCGGGGGCACCTGGCGGTGCGGCTGGGCTGGGCCGCCGGCCAGGTGCTGCGTCCCCCGGAGGTGATCGACCTGCTGTCGGAGGCTCTGGAGTCCGAGCAGCCGGGGCCGTTGCGCGGGCAGCTGCACTTCCTGATCAGCCTGCTGCAGGAGAGGCTCGGCGACGACCCCGGGGCGCAGCGGCGCGCTCTCACGGCAGCGGTCGACGACCTCGGCGACCAGCCCGAACTCGCGGCGTGGGTGATGGCGGCGCTCGGGAGGCCGATGGACGCGGCTGTGACGCTGGCCGAGCACACCATGTGGCTGGACCGGGCCCTGGAGGTGGTGCCCTCCATAGGCGATCCGGTGGAGGAGATCTTCGTGCTCGGCAAGATCGCGGCCTCGCTGAGCGGATTCGGTGATCCGCGCTGGGCCGCGCTGACCGACGGTATCCGCCGGCGGACCGGCGGCCGGCCGCGGCATCGCCAGGAGGTGAACGCCTACCGGTCCATCGCGGAGAACGTGTGTTGCGCCGGGCATTTCGAGCTCGCCGACCAGCTGCTGGCCGCCGCGTCGCAGGGGGCGGCCGGTGAGGAATCCTCCCGGGAACCACTGGCCCGGTGCCGGTTGGTCTCGCTGCTGCTGGCGTACTGCCGGGGCACATGGGACGGGCTGGACCAGGAGACCGCGCTGCTTCTCGACGAGTACGGCGGGCGCCCGTCCGACCGGATCACCGCCGAGACGGTCGCGGCCTGCCTGGCGCTCACGCACGGCGACCTCGACACCGCCCGCCGCGAACTCCACGACGTCGTCCAGCGCACCCTGGCTCTGGGCGGCTACGAACTGCTCCCCCTGTCCATGACCGGATTTCTCCGGCTGTCCACCGCACGCGGCGAGGCCGAGGCGGCGCTCGCGGTGACCGGCGCGGCGGTCACCGTATGGGAGACCAAGGGGCTCTGGCCGCTGGCGGTACGGGCGGTGCCCGCGCTGGCCGAGGCGATGGCCGGCATCGGCGGGCACGACGAGGCCGCCGACCTGATCGCCCGGCTCTCCGTGCTGCTCGACGGCCTGGACGCTCCGATGGCTCCGGCCGCGCTGGCGCACGCGCGCGGGCACCTGGAGGCCGGCCGTACGGCCGCCGCCGAACAGTTCCTGGCGGCCGCGTCCGCCTACGACCGGCTGGGAGCCCCGTACGAGGCGGCCCAGGCCCGTGAACAGGCGGCCGGCTGCCTCTTCGCCGCCGCGGACCCGCGGGCCGAGGAACCGCTACGCGCGGCGATCACGACATTTCAGACGTTGGGCGCCCGATGGGATCTGGACCGCGCCGCGCAGCTGGCCCGCAAGTACGGGGTGGCGGTGAAGGGGCGATACCCCGGTGGCCCGCAGGGATACGGCGGCGGGCTGTCTCCCCGGGAGCGGGAGATCGCCGAAATGGCCGCCGCCGGGCTGACCAACCGGGAGATCGGCCAGCAGCTTTTCGTGTCCCCCCGAACGGTGGAGAAGCATCTCGGCGCCGTGCTGCGCAAGCTCGGGCTCCGCTCTCGCGCCGCCCTCGGGATGCACCTGGGCGTCGACCGCGACGGTCTCTGAACCGTCCCGCACGTGTACCCCCGTAGTACCCCACCCGGTTACGGCCCTCCGAATGGGGGGCCCTACCCATGGTCCCGGCGTGCCGCGCAGGCGACGCTAACGGCATGTCCGAAACCGACTCCACGGATGGCCGCCTGGCCGACGCCGCCCCGGAGGCCGACGCAGACCAGGAAGGGCGGGTGTCTCCCGCCGCCCCGCCGGGTGAGGCGGCCGCCGAGTTCCTCGACGACACCCCCGAGGGGTTCGAGCCCCTCTGACCTCTCCCCCCACCCCCCAGCTCCCGAAAGGGCAGTTCCGCATGTCTGCACACAGAGCCCCTGACCAGCCCCCGCCGGGCGGCGACCCCGGCCCTCCCCCTGCCCGGACCGGCACGAGACGGAAGGTGACGCGCGGAGGATCGCTCCTGGCGGCCTCGGCCATGGTGCTGGGCACCCTGGTGGCGCCGGGCACGGCCGCCTTCGCCCAGAAACAGGAGCCCGCCCCCGCCGCCCCGGCGACGGGACCGGTCACCGGCCCGATCGCGCTGACCGGACTGGGCCAGGGTGACCGCACGGTCACCCTGATCACCGGGGACAAGGTGAGGTTGAGCGACGCCGGCGGCGGCAAGTACGCCGTGCGCCCCGAGGCGAGCGTCCGCCCCGACGGCACCAGCGCCCAGCTGTCCACGCTGGCCACCCCGAAGGGCGTGTACGTCACCCCCAGCGACGCCGTGCCCGCCATCAACGCCGGCCGCCTGGACCGGGAGCTGTTCAACGTCACCTACCTGGCCGAGAACGGCTACACCGACGACAAGACCAAGCAGCTGCCCGTCATCGTGCAGTACCCGCGTCAGCACACGGACAAGGCCGTCGCCTCGGCCGCCAAGGCCATCCCGGCCAGCGAGCCCGTGCTCACCCTGGAGAGCGTCAACGCCTCGGCGCTCCAGGTCACCAAGGCCGAGGCGGGCACGTTCTGGAACGCGGTGCGGGCCGTACCGGACAAGAAGAGCGCGAACGGGATCGCCGGGCCGGCCAACGTGCCGGACACGCTGCGCGGCGACATCGCCAAGGTGTGGCTGGACGGCAAGGTGAAGGCCGACCTCGCCGAGAGCGTCCCGATGATCGGCGCGCCGCAGGCGTGGGCCGGCGGCCACGACGGCGCCGGCGTGAAGGTCGCTGTCCTGGACACCGGCGTCGACGCCAAGCACCCCGACCTGGCCGACAGGATCGTCGACAGCAGGTCCTTCATCCCCGGCCAGGAGGTGCAGGACGGCCACGGCCACGGCACCCACGTCGCCTCCACCATCGCCGGCTCCGGCGCGGCGGGGGGCGGCAAGCACAAGGGCGTCGCGCCCGGCGCCCAGCTGATCGTCGGCAAGGTGCTGGCCAACGAGGGCTCCGGCAGCGACTCCCAGATCATCGAGGGCATGGAGTGGGCTGCGGCCTCCGGCGCCAAGGTGATCAGCATGAGCCTCGGCGGCGGCGCCTCCGACGGGACCGACCCGATGAGCCAGGCGGTCAACGTGCTCAGCGCCTCCACCGGCGCGCTGTTCGTGATCGCCGCGGGCAACGCCGGCGCGTCGGGCGCCGAGACCGTCGCCACCCCCGGCACGGCCGACGCCGCGCTGACCGTGGCCGCCGTCGACAAGAGCGACGCGTGGGCCACTTTCTCCAGCCAGGGACCGCGTGTCGGCGGTGGCCTCAAGCCGGACATCGCCGCTCCTGGCGTGGCCATCGCCGCTGCGCGCGCCGCCGGCACGACCATGGGCACCCCGCTCGACGAGCACTACACGGCCGCGAACGGCACCTCGATGGCCACCCCGCACGTCGCCGGCGCCGCCGCCATCATGACGCAGCAGCACCCGGACTGGACGGGCCCGCAGATCAAGGCCGCGCTCATGTCGACCGCCAAGGACGACGCGCTCAGCGTGTACAAGCAGGGCGCCGGCCGGGTCGACGTGGCCAGGGCCTACACCCAGCAGGTCTTCGCCGTCACCACCGGGGCCGACTTCGGCGCCGTCGAGAGCGACGCCGCCCCCGTGACCCGGGAGCTGACCTACACCAACCTGGGCGGCCGGCCGGTCACCCTGACCCTGACCCCCGGCCTGCGCAAGTCGGACGGCAGCGCGGTCGAGGGCGGGCTGAGCATCGCCGAGACGACGCTCACCGTGCCGGCCGGAGGCACCGCGACCACCACCGCCACCGTCGACCCCAAGACCCTGGCCGACCTGGACAACTACACCGGCGCCGTCACCGCGACCGCCGACGGCGTCCAGCTGCGCATCCCCGTAGGCGTGGTGCGTGAGGTGCCCAAGGCCACGCTCACCATCCACACCCTGGGCCGCGACGGCAAGCCGCGCAGTCCTTTGGCCCAGGACACCATCGACGTGTCCGGCGACAAGGGCGTCCTCGGCGGTGTCGCCCTGACCGCCGAAGGGACCACGGTCACCCGCGTCCCGCAGGGTGTCATCAGCGTGACGCAGGTGCTGAGCTGGGTCGGCGACGACGAAAGGGGCAACCTGGCGTTCCTGTCCGTGCCCGAGCTCACCGTCACCGGGGACACCGAGATCACGCTCGACGCCCGCAAGCTGACCGAGATCCGATTCACCACCCCGCAGCCGGCCGAACCGTTGAGCAACGTCCCCTACCTGGCGTATCAGCGGACCGTGAGCAACGGCACCCCCTACATGGGATTCACGTGGCCCGACCGCACCTGGTCCCGGCTGTGGGCCCTGCCCACGGAGAAGGTCACCAAGGGCGCCTTCCGCTTCCACACCCGCTTCACTCTCGGCAGGCCTGAGGTCGAAATGAGCATACGCGGGCGGGGCGGGCTCACCCTGCACCCGGTCTCCGCGCTGCACGGCATCAACACCTACGGCGTGCACGAGCAGTACGACGGCTTCCCCGACTTCCGGCCGTTCACCGGCACCCGCGACCTGGAGGTCGTCGACGTCGGCGAGGGCAGGCCCGAGGACATCGCGGGCCGCGACCTGCGCGGCAAGCTCGTCCTGATGGAAGCGCCGATGTCAGAGGGTTTGTCCGGCCCCATGTGCGGAGTCCAGATCGAGCGGATCGGCCCGATCCGCGACGCCGGCGCGGCCGCGATCGCGTACTTCCCGCAGCCCGGGACCGGTTGCGCGATCCCGCTGAGCATCACGCAGATCCCGTTCACCGGAGAGGCCAAGCCCATCGGCGTCCCCACCGTGTCCCTGCCCTCCCGTGAGGGGGTCGGCCTGCGCGACCGGCTCGCCGGCGGCAAGCCGGTCACCCTCCGGGTGACCGGCACCGAGGAGTCGCCCTACACCTACACCTTCGCCCCCTACGAAGAGGGCCGGGTGCCCCGCTCGCTGCACTACACCTTCGCCGAGCGCGACCTGGCACGGATCGACGTGGACACCCACACCGTCGCCCCCGCGCGCTACAACGACTGGCGGTACGCGCAGAAGCCCGACGACGTGATGCCGATGTCGACCTCCGTCTCCGCGTGGGGCGGCCCCCGGCTCACCCTGCAGGAACGCCGCGACTGGGTCGGACCGCTCGACTCCGGGGTTCTCTGGTCGCACGGCATGGAGGAGATGCGCAGTACACCAGCTGATGCCCGGGTTCCGCAGTGGGCCCTGGAGGTGTTCGACAAGCCGGTCCGCACCCGGCAGTCCTGGCTGACCACCCCGTTCACGCCCGGCGTCGCGACCGGCTCCGACAAGGTCTACAAGCTCGCCAAGCCGGGCGCGAACCTCGGCTGGTTCTTCCGGTGCATGCTCTGCGTCCAGGGCGACCGTCTGTGGGCGGAGTTCGAGCCCAGCTACGGCTCGCCGGGCACCAGGAAGTACAACGGCGGCTACTGGCCGACGGACGACCTGACCAAGCCGGGCTTCGACGTCCGCCTCTGGCAGGACGGCAAGGAGATCCCGCGCACCAGCACCGGCGGCACCACCATCCTGCCGGTCTTCACCCTGCCGGAAGGGCCCGGCAGCTACCGGCTGACCGCCAAGAACGACCGGCACGACGCCGAATGGACCTTCACCGCCCCGGTCAAGGCCGAGCGACTGCCCGGATCCTTCTGCTCCCTCGAAGCGCTGTACGGCACCGCGGAGCCCTGCAAGCCCGCCCCGGTCGTGTTCGTCAGCTACGACCTGGGCGACACCCTGGACGCCGCCAACAGCGTCCGCGCGGGCCGTACGCACACCTTCACCGTCTCCCCCTACCACTCCCCCTCCGCCTCCAAGATGCCTGACATCGCCGGCCTGAAGCTGTGGGCCAGCACCGACGACGGCGCCACCTACACCCCCGTCTCCGTCAAGCGCGACAAGGACGGGACCTACACCGCCACCACCCGCTACCCCGCCCTCCAGCAGACCAAGGGTGCCGTGACCCTCAAGGTCGAGGCCTGGGACAAGGCGGGCAACACCGTCAAGCAGACCACCGTCCGCGCCTTCAACCTCCGCGGCCACGCCGCCGGATAACCGCACGACCGCACGGAGCAGCACATAGGGAAACCCCGGGTCACTCACCGTGACCCGGGGTCTGTCCCGGTCCGCCGCCGGAGGCTCGCTTTCGTGGTCGGCAACGCCATCACCGCCATGGGCACCGGCTATGAGGTGGTGATGATCTCCCGCCTTCTTCGGCTACATCGAAGTCGAGCCGGCCGGGCCGGACGGTGGATGGCGGCCGCTGCGCCCCACGCCGGTGAACGAGTCAGGCACCGCGTTCTTGATCAACCCATGATGAACAGCCATCGTCACAGCGCCCCCGGTGTCATCCAGGGCGTGCTCGATCGCGGTGATCTCGGTCTAGGTCGCCATCAGCGAGGCGGCCAGGTGGTCGCGGAAGCGGCGGGCCGCCTCGGACACGTAGGCCCCCTGCCGCCAGTACAGCCGCAGGACCCGCTCGGCGCCGGGAGCGGCCAGCCGTACGGGAGAAAACGGCGCTCGCGACGCCAGCGGCGAGCGGAGATACCACGCGGGCCCGAACCCCACGCCGAGCCCGGCGCTGACCATCTCGATGGCCGTGGTGGCCTCGTCGATCTCGCAGGCGACCACCAGCTCCAACCCGGCCTCGGAGAACAGCCGCTCGGCCAGCGTGCGCTGCCAGATCCCCGGCCGGGTGGTGACGACGGGTTCGCCCGCGAGGTCGGCCACGGTCACCTCCCGCCGGCCGGCGAGCCGGTGCCCGAGCGGCACGGCGAGCATGACTTCCTCGCGGACCAGCTCGTCATGGACCAGACCCGGGCCGTCGAGCACCTCGGAGGCCAGGCAGAAGTCGACCTGTCCCTCGCTCAGCCGCTCGACCATGACCTCCGGGGCCGCCTGGAACAGGCGTACGGCGACGCCTGGATGCTCGGCGATGAAGCTCTTGACCGGTTCGGTGATCGTGAGCAGTGTCTCCGAGGCGAGCGAGACGCTGCCGCGGGCCAGGCCGGCGGCGTCGGCGAGTTCGCGTCTGGCGTCGTCCAGCTCGGCCAGGGCCCTGTCCACCCGGCGCAGGAACGCGGCGCCGAACCGGTTGAGGCGGATCCGTCTGCCGTGCCGGTCGAACAGCGGCACGCCCAGGTCAGCCTCCAGCCGCGCGATGGTCCGGCTGAGCGAGGGCTGGGCGATGCGGAGCTCCTCGGCTGCCTTGCTGATGTGCTCGTGGCGGGCCACGGCCTGGAAGTAGCGCAGTGACAGCAGATCCATTATGCCTCTACAGCTATGAACATATAGAAAAACTGGTCTTGGACAGCATATAGCCCTCCTTCCTAGGGTCGTCCGCGTGGACATCTTGGATCTGGCCCGCCTGCAGTTCGCCGTCACGACGGGGGTGCACTGGCTGTTCGTCATCCTCACCCTCGGCCTCGTGCCGCTCGTCGCGATCATGCAGACGCGCTCCTTGCGGGCACGGGATCGAGTACGGCGCGCGGCACTGGACCGGATGACCCGGTTCTGGGGCCAGATCTATGTGATCAACTACGCGCTCGGCATCGTCACCGGTCTTGTGATGGAGTTCCAGTTCGGCCTGACCTGGAGCGGGCTCGGGAAATACACGGGCAACGTCTTCGGCGCCCCGCTGGCCCTGGAGACGCTCATCGCGTTCTTCGCCGAGTCGACCTTCCTCGGCATGTGGATCTTCGGCTGGGACCGTCTGCGGCCCGGACTGCACGTCACGCTGATCTGGCTGGTCACGGCCACCGCCTACACCTCGGCCTTCTGGGTGCTGGTCGCCAACGGCTACATGCAGGCCCCGGTCGGCTCGGTGGTCAGGGACGGCGTGGCCTACCTCACCGACTTCGGCGCGCTGCTCACCAATCCGAGCGCGCTGGTGCCGCTGGCCCACGTGAGTCTCGCCGCGCTCCTGACCGGTGGCCTGTTCGTGGCCGGGGTCAGCGCCCACCACCTGCGTCGCGGCAGGGAGGATTTCCGCGGTCCGCTCCGGACCGGCGTCCTCGTGGCCGCCGTCGTCACCTTCCCCGTCTATGCCGCCGGCGGCCTGCAATACCCGATCATCGCCGCCACGCAACCGGCCAAGACGGCCATGATGGACGAGCCCGGCTGGGTCCTCTGGGGGCAGTACGTCATGATCGGACTCGGTTACCTGCTCGGCATCCTCGCGCTCGCGGCCTTCCTGGTCGTCTTCCGCGAACCGCTGCTGCGGCGCCGGCTACCCGCCGTGGTCGCTGTCGCGCTGACCGCCTACCCGGCCGGCGAGTATTTCGGCGGCTTCCTGTTCAACGAGCCGGGGCCGTACCGCGGGCCGATCTACCTGCTCTGGTTCCTGATCATGGGCGCAGTCCTGCTGTCGCGGCCCGTCGGCCCGCTGCTGCGGCTACTGCCGATCCTCATCCCGCTGCCTCTCGTCGCCTCCCTCGGCGGCTGGATCTCCCGCGAGATCGGCCGGCAGCCCTGGATCGTGTACGGCAGGCTCACCACGGCCCAGGCCCTGTCGCCCGGCCTGACCCGGACCATGATCATCAGCTCGCTGGCCGGCTTCGTCGTCGTGCTCGGCGCGCTGGCCGTCACCAACTGGGTCCTGATCGCGCGCACCGCCCGCCGCGGGCTGGAACCCGCGCCCACCGAACCGGCCGCCGAACCCGTACCGGCATTCTGAAGGAGCGTCATGGAACTCTTCTGGCTCTCGCTGCTGGGCTCCCTGCTCACCGGGTACTACGTGCTCGCCGGCTTCGACTACGGCGCGCAACTGCTGCTTCCCCTGGCAGGCAGGGACGAGGGCGGCCGCCGCCGGGTCCTGGCCGCGCTCGGGCCGTACTTCTTCGGCAACGAGGTGTGGCTGGTCGCCGCCGCCGGCGTGCTGTTCGGCGCTTTCCCGCTGCTGGAGGGCACCTTGCTGTCGGGCCTGTATCTGCTGGTGGTCCTGCTCCTGCTCGGCCTGGTCGCGGGCAAGGCCGCCGTCCAGCTGCGCGGTCGTTCCCAGAGCGCGGCCGCGCGACGCGTATGGGACGTGCTGATCGTCGCCGGCGGCGCGATCCCCGCGTTCCTGATGGGCACGCTGATCGGGCTGCTGCTGGCCGGTGTCCCGCTGCGCGGCGATCACGGATTCGTCCTCTCGCCCGGTGACGTGCTGCACCCGTTCGTGCTGCTGGCCGGGGTGACCGGCGTGCTGCTCCTCATCGGGCACGGCGGCGCCTTCCTCTCCCTGCGCACCACGGGCGAGGTGGCCAGTCGTGCGGACTCGGCCGCGCGTAGCGCCTTGACCTGGGCGGCGGCTGCCGTGGTCGTCACCTTCGCCGCCGGCCTCGCGCTCGGTGTGCGGCCGCCGAACCCGCTCGTGGCGACCGCGGCGACCGTGCTGCTGGCGGTCCTGCCCCTGGCCGGCCGCAGGGCACTGCGGTACGGCAGGCCGGGACGCGCCTTCACCGCCACCGCGGCCGCCGTCGCGCTGCCTGTCCCGCTGGCCGGGCTGTCGACCTTCCCCTACATGCTCGTCTCGAGCGCCGACCCGCGGCACAGCCTGACCTTCACCGAGGTGGCCGCCGACGCCGCGACCCTGGAGACGCTGACTGCCTTCGGCGTCGTCCTCCTCCCCGTCATGCTCGGCTACCAGGCCTTCGGCTGGTGGGCCTTCCGCGGCCGGGTCGAGGCCCCCGGCCACTTCTGATCTGGCGTTCATATTGCGATATATGGAGGTTTCACGCCCTTCGGTTATCTGATCACCGTGGCGCTCGCCGCCTGGTGCACCTTCTCCTTCTCCGCCGTTGTCGCGCCGGGCCGGCGAACGTGGGGTGCGGGCCTCCCGTACTCGCTCTGCTCACGCAGGCGTTTCATGAGATCGACACGGTGAAGGGGCGCAGGCTCTCCAGAGGAGTTCGGGCGCCCGATGATCGAAGGGACGATCCGATCCGGCATGATCTCATCCAGGCTGTGCAACCAGACTGACCCGGTCTGAGGGCACTCCGCCACGTTGACGAGAGGAACGGTTCACGCCTCATGGGGATCTTGCAGGCGAATCGCGTGCTGCTGAGCCGGCTGCTGCCGGGCGTCGAACCGGAAGGTCTCACCGTCCGGCACGGGCAATTCCATCAGGTAGTGATCGCCTCAGACCGTGTGGTGTGCCTGCCTCGGACCGCGGCGGCTGCCGCGCGGCTGCCGCGCAGGGCCGCTGTCATGCGCGTACTGGCCGGGCTTGATCTCGGCTGCCGCACGCCTCGGCCGTTGTGTGAGGGCAGCGCTGAAGGCGCGGTCGAGCTGCCGTTCTTGGTTCTCAGCCGTGTCCCCGGAGCACCGCTGGAGGCGGATGCGCTCGAAGATTCCAAGGTGGCCGAGGTCGTCGCGGCGCAGTACGTCACGCTGCTGTCCGGACTGGCCAGCGCCGGTGCCGACGAGAAGGTGCGAGCGGCCCTGCCGGCACCACAAGGTCGGTGGCGGCAGTTCGCGGCGGATGTCCGTGCCGAGTTGTTCCCTCTCATGTCCGATGGCGGGTGTCGACAGGCCGAGCGGGAGCTCGCGGCGCTCGACAGCCTTCCCGACATCACCGAAGCGGTGGTGCACGGGGACCTCGGCGCCGAGAACGTCCTATGGGTCCGCGACGACGGACTGCCGCGGCTCAGCGGGGTGATCGATTGGGACGAGGTCTCGATCGGCGATCCTGCCGAGGACCTTGCGGCCATCGGCGCCGGCTACGGCAAGGACTTCCTTGACCAGGTGCTCACGCTCGGCGGCTGGTCGGACAGGAGGATGGCCACCCGCATCGCCACTATCCGCGCCACCTTCGCCCTGCAGCAGGCCCTGTCCGCGTGCCGGGACGGCGACGAAGAAGAATTGGCGGACGGCCTGACCGGCTACCGCTGATTGCAGGCGGGCGCGCCGGCCGGCGTCCGTCCTTGTCAGCCCGGAGCCGACGATCAGTACGTTCGTCATGCCGACGACGAACGCCCGAGGACTCCCGGATCTCCGCCGGCCGCGGTCAGGGGCGCAGCCGGTGGAACAGCTCTACCCGGGCGCGGTGGTATTCGACGTCCGCCTCGTCGTGCGTTGTACCCGCGCGGATGGCCTTGTGGAAGTAGGCGTACTCCCTGCGGAGCTTGTGCCTGACGAGCTGAGCGAGCGACTCCTCGTCCAGGCGGGCCGCCGTGCCGCCCGCCTCGTGGTAGGCGGCCACGAACTCCTTGCTCGGTCCGGCCAGGTCGTCGCCCCATTCCAGGGCGGCGGCGGCCAGTTCCAGTTCGGGGGCGCCGACGAAGGTCTCGTCCCAATCGAGAACCGCCACTATCCGGCCGTCCCTGGCCAGGGTGTTGCCGGTGTAGTAGTCGCCGTGCAGGGGGTGACGGACGGGATGCTCGGTGTGGAAGGCGGCCAGCCAGCGGTCCAGATCGGGGTCGTCCAGCTCGACGGCGTCCTGGGGCGGATCGCCGTACAGGCCGGACTCCTGGAAGGCGGGCACCGGGCGCGGGCCGGGGCGGAAGTCGGCCAGGGACCTGTGAAGCCTGGCAAGCAGACGGGCACCGGCTTCGCGTTGGGCCGGGATGTCGGAGTCCGGCCAGGCGCCCTCGACATACGGCCAGCAGGAGATCGGGCGGCCGTCCACGACCATGACCGTCGTCCCTTCGGCAGCCGGCAGCGGGGCGACAGCCTCGGAAAGGCCGGCGGCGGCGTGCCGGGCGATCGCGTGGCACCACTCCGACTCGGCGGGGGCGCGCCACGCCGGGCCGACGCGGATGACGTGCCCGTCGAGGCGGTAGGCGGCGGATTCCTCTCCGCCGTGCAACCGCTCCCCCTCTCCCGTGACGCCCCAGGTCAGGGCCACGGCTTCGCGGATCTCACGAGTAAGGGGCGTCTTGGCGTAGATCATCCCGCCAGCCTACGCGCTTCCGTTTGGCGGCGGACGCGCCAAGGTCGGGACAACTTGCCCCGCGATAGAGAAGAAATCCGAGGCCAGTCCCAGCACGATCAACACTCCAAGCGGTGGCCCGCCCGACGTGGGTCTGACGATACCGCCGGAGCTCGACGTGCTCTGGCTTGATGTGGGGCGCAGACGTGAGAATCACGGGGGTCTTCGTCGGCCGGAACGCCGCCGCTGTACACGCATCAGCCCGAGAGTCCGACAGGCCTGGTGGATCACCGGCCAGGTCCTGCAGGTCGCCGGCGGCCACGCGCGCTGATGATTTTCCGTGAGCACCTGGCCACAAGTACCATCGCAGACGTCCTTTGGACGCTCGTCTCGCCGAGCGTCGCATTCGCCTACCTCACCGTCTGGATGGTGATGGCCCTGATCGGTTTGCTGATCACCGCGCGATGCCGTCCGCGTCGCCAGGGGGACCCAAGCTTTCCGGTTCCCGCGCCCGACTGGGAGGTCGCGCTCGGCATCGTGATCGGCAGGCGCACCTCCTACCTGGACTCGGTGGAGGAGGCGAAGGACGCCATCGCCGGATACTGCGTGGTCAACGACGTCAGTGAGCGCGCCTTCCAGTTGGAGCGCGGTGGGCAGTGGAGCAAGGGCAAGTCGGCCGAGACGTTCAATCCGGCCGGTCCGTGGCTGGTCACCCCCGACGAGATCCCGGACGTCAACGACCTCGGCATGTGGCTGGACGTCAACGGGGTGCGCCGCCAGACCGGCACCACCAAGACGATGGTCTTCGACCCGTACGTCGTCGTGCATCATCTGAGCCAGTTCATGGTGCTGGAGCCCGGCGACCTGATCAACACCGGCACCCCGCCCGGCGTGGGCATGGGCTTCACCCCGCCGATCTGGTTGCAGCCCGGTGACGTCATGGAGCTGGGCATCGAGCGGCTCGGCAGCCGGCGCCAGCATGTCCTGGGCGCCCGGTAGTGCGCGCGCTGGTCGTCACCGGACCGGGCAAGGCCGAACTCCAGGAGACCGAACCGCCGGTCGCCGCGCCCGGCGAGGTGATCGTGGACGTCGGGCGGGTGGGCGTGTGCGGCACCGACGTGGAGCTGTTCACCGGCGAGATGAGCTACCTGCACAGCGGCCGCTCGTGGTACCCGCTGCGCCCCGGCCACGAATGGTGCGACACGGTCACCGCGGTGGGCGCGGGCGTGGACGCCGGCTGGCTGGGCCGCCGCGTCACCGGCGACACCATGCTCGGCTGCGGCCGCTGCCACCGCTGCCGTACCGGCCGCCACCACGTCTGCGCCGATCTGGCCGAGATCGGCATCAGCCGCGGCCGTCCCGGCGCGCTGGCCGAACAGCTCGCCGTCCCCGCCTCGGCGCTGCAACCGCTGCCGGACACCGTGGACCTCACGCTGGGCGCGCTCGTCGAACCCGGCGGCAACGCGCTGCGGGCCGTCGAGGGCACCGGCCTGGCACCGGGCGGACGCCTGCTGGTGCTGGGAACCGGCACGATCGGCCTGCTGGCGGCGCTGTTCGCGCGCGCCCGCGGGATCGAGGTCCACCTGCTCGGCCGCGATCCCGAAGGGCTGCGCCTGGCCCGGACGCTCGGCTTCGAGGGCGCCTGGACCAGGCCGTCACTGCCGGAGCTGGCCTGGGACGCCGTGGTGGACGCCTCCAACGCCGGCGACTTGCCCGCGCTCGCGCTCGACCTGGTCGAACCGGCCGGACGGGTGGTCTGCATCGGCCTGGCCGGTACACCCTCCACCATCGACACCCGCCATCTGGTGCTCAAGGACGTCACCGCCGTCGGTGTCCTCGGGGGCTCGGCCGGCCTGGCAGGCGCCATCGCCGCCTACGCCGACGCGTCCGTGGACGCCCGCCCCCTGGTGGCCGCCACGGTCGGCCTGGCCGAGGGGCTCGACGTCCTTGCCGGTCACCGCCCTGCGGAGGCGGGGCAGGGGCCGAAGATCCACATCGATCCACGTCGTTAGAGCCACGAGGAGAGCACCAGCGTGACCCAGCCCGAACCGCGACGCCTGACCGTGCCCGACCCCGCCGTCCTCGTCGCCGTGGAGTCGGCCGTGCCGGGCATCACCCGTACGCGGGCGAGCGACCGGCTCGGCATGGCGCACGACGCCTCCCACTACCTGCTCACTCCGCAGGCCGTACTGGTGCCGGAGAACGCCGACCAGGTCGCGGCGCTGATGCGTACCGGTCTGCCCCTGACGTTCCGCTCCGGCGGCACCAGCCTCAGCGGGCAGGGGGTGACCGAGCACCTGCTGGTCGACACGCGGCGCCACTTCCGGAGCATCGAGGTGCTGGACGGCGGTGCGCGGGTGCGGGTCCAGCCGGGAGCGGTGCTGCGGCAGGTCAACTCCCGGCTCGCGCCGTACGGCCGCAAGCTGGGCCCCGACCCGGCGAGCGAGTCGGCGTGCACGGTCGGCGGGGTCGTCGCCAACAACTCCAGCGGCATGACCTGCGGCACCCACGCCAACACCTACCGGACACTGGAGTCGATGACCCTGGTGCTGCCCAGCGGTACGGTGCTGGACACCGGCGCCCCTGACGCCGACGAGCGCCTGCGCGCCCTCGAACCGGACCTCGCGGCGGGCCTGGTACGGCTGCGCGACCGGGTCAGGGGCAACCCCGACTCGGTCCGCCAGGTCACCGCGCAGTTCGCGCTGAAGAACACCATGGGCTATGGCCTCAACAGCTTCCTCGACCACCACTCGCCCGCGCAGATCCTCGCCCACCTCGTCATCGGCAGTGAGGGCACCCTGGGGTTCATCGCCGAGGCGGTGCTGCGTACGGTCCCCGCCCACCCCCTGGCCGCCACCGGCCTGCTCCTCTTCCCCACCCTGCGCCAGGCGATGGCGGCCATGCCCGGCCTGGTCGCCGCCGATCCGGCCGCCGTCGAACTGCTGGACGCCGAATCCCTGCGCGTGGCCCAGGGCGACCCCCAGGCCGACGACGTCCTGCACGCGCTCGCCGTCCGGGATCACGCCGCGCTGCTGGTGGAATGGCAGGAGTCCGATCCCGCCCTGCTGGCCGAGCGAGAGCGTGCCGCCGGGGAGCTCTTCCGCGCTCTGCCGCTGGCCGCCCCGGCCCGGCTCAGCAGGGACTCCCGCGGGCGCGCGGCGCTGTGGCACATCCGCAAGGGCCTGTACGCCGCCGTCGCCGGTGCCCGCCCCAGCGGCACCACCGCCCTGCTGGAGGACGTCGCCGTCCCGGTGGCAGCGCTGGCCGACCTGTGCGACGACTTGACCGCCCTGTTTGCCCGGCACCGCTACGAGCGCAGCGTCATCTTCGGTCACGCCAAGGACGGCAACCTGCACTTCATGCTCAACGAGCGCTTCCCCGCCGACCTGGAGCGCTACGCCGGCTTCACCGAGGACATGGTCGGCGCGGTCCTGTCCCGGGGCGGCACGCTCAAGGCCGAGCACGGCACCGGCCGCGTCATGGCCCCCTTCGTCCGCCGCCAGTACGGCGACGAGCTGTACGAGGTGATGCGCGAGGTCAAGCACCTGTGCGACCCTGCCGGCACCCTCAACCCGGGCGTCGTGCTCACCGACGACCCGCACGCGCACCTGCGCGACCTCAAGCAGGTCGTCACCGTCGAGCCCGAGGTGGACCGGTGCGTGGAGTGCGGCTACTGCGAGCCGGTCTGTCCCAGCCGTGACCTGACCACCACCCCGCGCCAGCGGATCGTCCTGCGCCGCGAGCTGGCCGCCGCCCGGGCCGCCGGCGACCGCGCCCTCGCTGTGGAACTGGAGCGCGAGTACCGCTACGACGCCGTGGACACCTGCGCCGTGGACGGCATGTGCGCCACCGCCTGCCCCGTCCTGATCAACACCGGTGACCTGACCAAACGCCTGCGCGCCGAGCGGCACGGCCGCCTGGCGCAGAAGACTTGGAAGATGGCCGCGAACCGCTGGACCGCCGTGGCCGGCGCACTCGACCTGGCCCTGGACGCCGCGGCGGCGGCCCCGCCCGCGCTCTCCGAAGCCACCAGCAGGGCCGCCCGTGCGCTGACCGGTCCCGAGGCCGTCCCGCGGTGGACCCGCGACCTGCCCCGGGGCGGGACCCGCCGCCGCCCCGCCCCGGCCCAGCACCCGGACGCCGTCTATCTGCCCTCCTGCCTGAACACCCTGTTCGCACCCGCCGACGGGGGGCCGGGCGTGATGACCGCCTTCCGGCGCCTCGCCGAGCGCGCGGGCCTGCGCCTCCACATCCCCGAGGCGATCGGGAGCCTGTGCTGCGGCACCCCCTGGTCCTCCAAGGGCTACACCGCGGGCCACGAGATCATGGCCGGCCGCGTCCGCGAGGTCCTGCTGGCCGCCACCGACGGCGGCCGCATCCCGGTCGTCAGCGACGCCGCGTCCTGCACCGAGGGCTTGGACCGCCTCACCACCCACCAGGTGCTCGACGCGGTCGCCTACACGGCCGAGCACATCCTGCCCCGGCTACCGGCCGCCCGCCGCCTGCCCTCGCTCGCACTGCACCCCACGTGCTCCTCCGCCCGCCTCGGCCTGGACCCCGCGATCACCCGGATCGCCGAGGCCATCGCCGAGCGGGTCGTCATCCCGGACGGCTGGCAGTGCTGCGCCTTCGCCGGCGACCGTGGCCTGCTGCACCCGGAGCTGACCGCCTCGGCCACCGCGTCAGAAGCCGCCGTGGTGACCGTCGGAGACTTCGCCGCCCACGCCTCGGTCAACCGTACGTGCGAACTCGGTTTGACCCGCGCGACCGGCAAGCCGTACCGCCACCTGCTCGAACTTCTCTACGAGGTCACCGCCTGACGTGCTGACGGCTGGTCACAGGCGGGCGGTCCACTCGTGGCTCGTGAGGACGTCAGCACCCCTGGCCGGGAAGACGCGGTTGATCAGGAAGTCGTGCACGTCCGGTTCCCCGTCGGCGCAGGCGTCGCTGAGCACGGTCACGTGGTAGTCGCGGTCGGCGGCGTCGTAGAGCGTGGCTGCGACCATCGCCCCGGTCGCGACACCGGTCAGCACGATCGAGTCGATGCGCTGGGCGCGCAGGAGCCGATCGAGGTCGGTCGCCGCGAACGCGCTGGCGCGGCGCTTGAGGACGACGGCCTCGCCCGGCAACGGCTCGATGCGCGGGTGCACGAGCGTCTCGGAGGATTCTTCGTGGAACAGCGTCCCCGCCCCGTGCAGGGTGCTGATCAACTGGTTTCCCGCTGCTATGTCAAGGCCTGAGGCCCGGAGCCCGAAACGTATGAAGATCACCGGGATTCCGGAGGCTCTGGCCGCGGGGAGAACCTTTTCCATGACGGGAATCACGCCGGCGGCGAAGGGATAGTTGTCCACGATGCCCGCCTGCAGGTCGCCGACGATGAGCGCGGTGGTGGTCATACGGTTTCCTTGTCTGTACGGCGCGCCATCGGCCGTCTTCCACGGCCGCATCTTGGCGCTGTTGTCGTCGATCCAGGGCCTGTTCTGAGTTCAGATCTTCAGTGGAGCGAGGGGTGGGGCTCCAGCGCTCGGAGAATGACGGCGAGGAGAGGAACGACCGGGGGCGGCTCCCCGCCGACCGAGTCTGATGACGATGTCCACGCCCCAAGCATAGGGACACGCCACAGCCGAGATTCCGATGATCATAGAAAAGGGGGCGAAACTCCATCAGATCTCCGCAAACGGGATACCCTTTCGCGCCTTCTTCGCGACGTGCGCCGCTTCCGAGCCTTCGAGCAGGAGTCGCGCTCCAGGGCGATGATGGAGGTCCTCTCGGCGCCCTTCGATCCTTACCCGGTCTTTCCTCGCCGCCGGCTCCGTGTTCTTGCGCCACCTGCCGGCGGATGAGCCTGGCCCAGGTGTCGGGATGATCTGGTGTGTAGTCGCTGAGGATCGCGCGGGCACCGCAGACGCCGAGCGTCCGCATCGCCGTCACAAGCTCCTGCGGCGAGCACCGCCTCACCGGTCTTTCGCCCCGTGATTCGGCCTGACCTCGGTGGGAGGCGGGACGTCCGGCGGCGAAGCGGGAGAACCGGAGCGGCCTGTCAGCGGTCGTCGGCGTCGATCGGGTTACCCGACAGGTTGATCCAGGTGAGGTCGGGGAGGTCGCCGAGCGACTCGGGCAGGGCGGTGAGCCGGTTGTTCCACAGTTCGAGATCGGTGAGGTCGGTGAGGTTGCCCAGTGTCTCGGGCAGGGCGGTGAGCTGATTGCCGTACAGGCTGAGCATCGTGAGGCTGGTGAGATTCCCCAGCGTGTCGGGCAGGGTGGTGAGCCGGTTACCGCTCAGACCCAGCAGGGTGAGATCGGTGATGTCCCCCAACCACTCCGGCACCGCGGTGAGCAGGTTGTCGTGTGCGATGAACGTGGTGAGGTCGGTGAGGTTGCCCAATACCTCGGGCAGGGTGGTGAGCCGGTTGCTGCTCAGGTCGAGTTCGGTGAGGTTGGTGAGGTTGCCCAGTGTCTCGGGCAGGGCGGTGAGCTGATTGCCGTACAGGCTGAGCATCGTGAGGCTGGCAAGGTTGCCCAGCGTGTCAGGCAGGGTGGTGAGCCGGTTGCTGCTCAGGTCGAGTTCGGTGAGGTCGGTGAGGTTGCCCAGTGTCTCGGGCAGGGCGGTGAGCTGATTGCCGTACAGGCTGAGCTTCGTGAGGCTGGCAAGGTTGCCCAGCGTGTCGGGCAGGGTGGTGAGCCGGTTACCGCTCAGATTCAGCAGGGTGAGGTCGGTGAGGTTGCCCAATACCTCGGGCAGGGCGGTGAGCCGGTTGCTGCTCAGGTCGAGTTCGGTGAGGTCGGTGAGGTTGCCCAGCCATTCGGGCAACGTCGTCAATCCGAGTGTGGGGAAGAACTCCGGCGCCAGCATCCCGAGCGAGGACAGGTTGAGTCTGGTGAGGGCGGTGAGGTTTTTCAGCGTGTCGGGCAGGGCGCTCAGATAGTTCTCACTCAGGTTGAGCTCGGTGAGGGCGATGAGGTTTCCCAACGAGTCGGGTGCCTGGCTCAGGCCGTTTTCACGCAGGTCGAGCACCTCGAGGGTGACGAGGTCTCCCAGCGTGTCGGATACGGTCTCCAGAAAGTTTGCACGCAGGTTGAGCTCGGTGAGGGCGGGGAGGTCCCGCAGCGAGCTGGGTATGTCGCTCAGATTGTTCTCGCTCAGGTCGAGCCTGGCCAGGTGGGTGAGGTCGCTAAGTGATTCGGGGATCTCGCTCAGGCCGAGGGAGGACAGGTCGAGCGTGGTCGATCCGTCCCGCAGGCACCTGTCGATGCGCGCGTGGGCGGTCCTGCGGCCGATCTCGGACTTCATTGAGATCTTGCTCCTCGTCGTCGGGGGTCCGGCTCCGGCCCTGTCGCGCCGTTTCAGGCGCGAGGGGCGACGGCAAGGGTAGAGACCTGCGCTGCGGAACAGCTTGCGGATCATTGGGGTGCTCGGCCGCGGATGCCGGAACCGCTCCGCCGCAGCCGTCGTAGGGCTACTGCGGGATCCGCCGACCCGTCGCCGGATCATAACCATGATCATTCTCAGCGCTGACGACTGTCCGCAGGTTCCTCAACCCCGTGATCCGCAGGCTGCGGCCAGCCCGCGGGGGTCGCGGACGGTGGGTTCTGCTCACCTCGGTTCGGGAACGACTCCGCACAGATAGGTGGACTCCTCCAGCAGCTGCGGCGTCATCGTGATCCCGGTGAGGCGCTCGGCCAGGAGGAACGCCGGCCCTTCGTGGGGGTCGGTGAACTCTGGGTAGACGGAGTCGATCCGCTCCATGGTCTCTGCGAGTTCGTCCGGCATCTCCTCTGAGTAGCCTTCCTGGTGCGGGAACTCAGGCTGGATCTTTCCGTTTTTGATCCAGTGGGAGTAGCCGTCCTGGTGCAGGTAATCGAACCGGGTCTTTCCGTCTTCGATCCAGTGGAAGTAGTCCATGCACTTGATGTCGAGGTAGAAGTGGGAGACGAGGCGGGTGCCTGCCGACAGCGGCATGATGATCTCGTCGGTGACGCCGAGCGAGCCGTTGGCCTCGACGAGGAGTACCCAGTCTCCGATGGCGACGGCACCGAAGGTTCGCCGCTCGTAAGAGCCGGAGTAGGAATCCTGGGTCAGCTCGTCAAGCGTCATGTGAGAGCAGTCTTCGACCCGGGCGCCGAGCCGGGTCACCAGTTCCTCAGGCGTCAGGCCGCGGACGTAGGTGAAGCAGTAGGCACCCCCCAGGTCGGGGAGGTGCTCGGAGGGGAATCGGGAGTAGTCGTCAGGGGACGCGATCATCCCGTCATGCTGGCAGTACCCACCGACACAATGAGCTCTCTTCTCATCCTGAGAGAAGTAGTCCCCTTCGATGCCTTCGAGGACCAGGATGGTCTGCACGATTGCCGTAGCGCGGCGGGGACAGCAGTGAAGTTTGCCCAGAACGGGACGCCGCGCCACCGCCCGAGCGGTGAGGGGGCGACCCGGCGGATGCGATGGCCCGGCAACGTCCGGCTCACCCGCCAGTCAGAAGCTCTCCCTGGAGACCGCCGGGCACATCCACCCTGAAGGCAGCCCGCGCGATGCTCACCACCTGGCCGGACCCGCTCGATCAGGCGCAGCGGCGATCAGGAAACGCCGGGGCATAACTGCTGATAGGGCTCCCCGGGAAGGTAGCGGTTCCACTCGGCCGACGGCAGCGAGCCCCCGGCGTCGCACAGGGTTTTGAAGGGGTTACTGAAGGCGGTCAGGTCCCATATCCGCGCCGTGTTGTCCCAGTTGGCGCTGGCCAGCATGCGCCCGTCGGGGCTGAACGCCACCGAGCCGACCACGTCGGCAGGCCCGTTCAGCACTTCGCCGATGGGCCGGCGCGTTGCGACGTCCCACAGCTGCACCGCGTCGGTGCTGCTGGCGCTGGCCAGCATGCGCCCGTCGGGGCTGAACGCCACCGAGCCGACCCAGACGCTAAACACGCTCATGGGATTGCCGATCGGGCGGCGAGTGGTGACATCCCACAGCCGGACAGTGTTGTCGCCGGCGGCACTGGCCACGATATGCCCGTCAGGGCTGAAGGCGACCGACCATACGGTTTCGGTGTGCCCGGTCAGCGGTTCACCGATGGGGCGGCGGGTGGCGACATCCCACAGCCGGACCGTGTAGTCGGCGCCGCTGGTGGCCAGGATGCGCCCGTCCGGGCTGAAGGCCACCGCGTTGACCTCGGCGGTGTGGCCGATCAGCGGTTCGCCGATCGGACGGCGAGTAGCCACCTCCCACAGCCGGACCGTGTGGTCGCCGCCACCGGATGCCAGGGTGCGACCGTCCGGACTGAAGTCCACGCTGAGCGCGAGAGGGCCGTTCATCGGCTCACCGATCGGACGGCGAGTAGCCACCTCCCACAGCCGGACCGTGTGGTCGTCTCCGCCGGATGCCAGGGTGCGCCCGTCAGGGCTGAACGCCACCGACTCGACCGCGTCGGTGTGGCCGGTCAGCGGTTTTCCGATGGGGCGGCGGGTGGCGCCGTCCCACAGCCGGACGGTCTTGTCGCCGCCGCCGGTGGCCAGGGTGCGCCCGTCGGGGCTGAACGCCACCGCGTATACCGCGTCGGTGTGGCCGGTCAGCGGTTCACCGGCCGGGCGATGGGCTGAGGCGTCCCATAAGCGCACCGACGTGTCGGATCCGGCGCTGGCCACGGTACGGTTGTCCGCGCTGAAGGCCACCGCGTATACCGCGTCGGTGTGCCCGACGAGTGGTTCACCGATCGAACTGCGTGTGGCCACATCCCACAATCGGATCGACCGGTCAAGACTGCCACTGGCGAGGGTGCGCCCGTCCGCGCTGAAGGCTACTGAGAGGACTCCCGCCGTGTGGCCGGTCAGGAGTTTGCCGATCGGGCGGCGGCTGGCCGCATCCCACAGCCGGATCATGTTGTCGCCGCCGCTGGTGGCCAGGGTGCGCCCGTCGGGGCTGAACGCCACCGAGGTGACCTTTTTAGTGTGGCCGGTCAGGGGTTTGCCGATCGGGCGGCGGCTGGCCGCATCCCACAGCCGAATCATGTTGTCGTCTCCGCCGGTGGCCAGGGTGCGCCCGTCCGGGCTGAAGACCACCGCGTTGACCTCGGCGGTGTGGCCGGTCAGCGGTTTGCCGATCGGGCGGCGGCTGGCCACGTCCCACAGCCGGATCATGTTGTCGCCGCCGCTGGTGGCCAGGGTGTGCCCGTCCGGGCTGAACGCCACCGCATTGACCTCGTCGGCAGAGCTGGTGAACGCATCACCGATCGGGCGCTGGGTGGCCACGTCCCACAGCCGGACGGTTCGGTCCCGGCTTCCGGTGGCCAGGGTGCGCCCGTCCGGGCTGAAGGCCACCACGTTGACCTCGGCGGTGTGGCCGATCAGCGGTTCGCCGATCGGGCGGCGAGTAGCCACCTCCCACAGCCGGATCGTCTTGTCGTTTCCGCCGGTGGCCAGGGTGCGCCCGTCCGGGCTGAAGGCGACCGCCAGGACATAGTCGGTGTGGCCGTTGAGGACGGCGCGCCCGGAAAGGGTCATGGCGGCCAGCATGCTGTAGCGGGCATCATCGGTGGGAGCCAGCCGATAGGCGGTCAGGGCCAGTCGCCGCGCGGTGAGAGGATCGGCGCTCCACAACTGCTCGCTCTGCGCGACCAGCTGACGCGACAGGGCCAAGTTCTTCTGCGCCTCGGCCCTTCGCCGCTGGACGCCGGCTTGTTCAGCGGTGTTGACGGCCACCACCGCTGCGCTCGACGCCGCCAAGGTCAAGACGGCCAGGCCTGCCACCGTGCCGCGCGCCAGCCGGATCGTCCGCCGCTGCTGGCGGACATCATCGCCTTCGAGTTCGTCCTTGGTCAGGCCGTGCATGGGCGCGGCGAGCTCGGCGACCGCGTCGCGGAAGCGGGGATTACGCAGCGTCAGATGAGTCTCCTGCTTGGCCCAGGTCATATCGAGATGCCGCGGTTCGGCCGCGAACACCCCGTGAAGGGCCGGGTGCACGGCTGTGGAGGCCTCCCGGTCGAAGTCACCGGCCCGCTCGTCCCACACCCATGTGCCGTCGGTGACCACCGGCAAGATCGTCTGCGATCCTTTGGTGGCGATCCAGCGTTCGATCTCCTTGCCCACCCAGGCCGACTGCGCCGCCTGCGGCGAGGCCAGCAACACCAGCCAGGACGAGCCGTCCAGGGCCGCGCAGATACTCGGCCACAGGCCGGCGCTGACCGCCAGGCCGGTCTGGTCGCGAAACACCTCCAGCGCCCGTTGTCGACGCCACGGCTTGGCCAGCCTCTGCAGACCCTCCTGCAACGCAGGCGCAAAAGCGCCTTCCGCACTGTGCGAATAGGAGATGAACGCCGCATACCGCTTGGGCGGGTCGCTGCCCATCGGCGGATCCACCGCAACCGGCGCCTGATCACTCTGCTCACCTGGGGGCATGACCTCGCCTCACTGTCTCGGACACGGCTGACTCGTTGACGCCGTAGCGGCGCCGCCACATCGGTGCCGCCGGTCCACCCCTCGGGGAGTCGTAGTAGATCTTGATGATCTGGATCGCCGGAACGGCGGCGGCCTGCGCCGGGATGAGCGAGGCCCCGCGCAGGCGGCGAGACCTGCGGCGACGTGGGAAAAACGCACCGGTGATCCTCCGATGGCGTGAGCGACAAAACGCACCAGGAGGACGGTCGACAAGGCTAGCGGGTTGCCGCTGAGCCGGGCTTTAGTTGGAGCCCCGGCTCAGACGGGGGCGGTGGTGGCCACCACCCGTTTGCGGGCAGGTGGTCTCGGTGCCTTTCTCAGAGGGCCTGGTGTGCCCGACGAGTGACGATACAAGGATCACAATCGGTTCTGAGGACGTCGCAGGACGGCTTTGGCCAGGTCGGCGGGGGTTTCCGTGCTGGTGCCGACCGTCATGTCATAGGCGAAGCCGTGCTCGTGGACCGTGCGCAGGTGCCCACGTGCGAGTCCGCTTTCGTTGCCGCGCGCCACCTCCCCTTCCTCGGCCAACCGCCGCGCCCACCGCCCCAGTCCGGCGGCACGAGGTGGAACAGGGTGTCGATCCCCCAATAGACGGACGGAGTGTCGCTCTCGTCCTGAACGGCCACTACGCCCGCCTGTTCGCCCCAGAGCCCTGAGCTCTCCGGAGAGCCCGAAAACGCCGCCGAGCGGCTACCCGGACTCGCCCGGCGGTGACGACGTGCCCCCGCGCTGTCGTGTTCCGCACCGATCGAAAGAAGGCGACCATGGACGTTGGTGACGGCGAGTCCCCGCCTGTTCCGGCATTCATCTGGCACGTGGTCCAGGGAGGCTGTGGATCGGCGGTTGTTTCCGATCGGCATCAAAACGATGCATGTTTCTCGCTTCTGGGATCCCCCTGCACTGTCCGGTCGTCATAGAGCCCGAATCGTGCCGAGCGTCGTGACACAGTCCGGCCTTGCCAGAGGCCGTTTCGCAGATGTTTATGGCGATCTCAAGAAGATCAGTAAGGTTTGCTGCCATGCGTACCCTCCTCGTCGCCCTCATGGCCGGCGCGCTGTTCAGCCTGCCCCTCACCGGGACCGCCCACGCGGCCCCCGGGACCTCGGCGGTCCTCACCGGCAACCCCCTCTACAAGACCGGCGCGATCCCCCGGCAGACCTGTGAGGAACCCGCCTTCACCAGCGCCAGCCACGACGGCGCACGCCTCTACGTCATCGAGATGTCCGCCTGTCTCGACCGGGTGTGGTCGGCGCAGGTGAGGAAGGCGGGCTTCACCTGGACCAAGCCCAAGGTCGTGGTGTCGCACAAGGACCGTGTCAAGACCGCCTGCGGCCCCTACTACCCCGGCGACACCTTCAGCCTGTACTGCATCGGCACCGGGACCATCTATCTCATGGTCACCGACTCGGCGCTGAGCAATGAGCTCGACCACCCGCGCATGCTGGAAAGCCTGGCGATCGGCTACTCCTATCACGTGCAGCAGCTGGGCGGCATTCTCAGCGAGGAGCGGCGGGCCGAGGCGAAAATGTCGAAGAAGCAGCGATGGGCGCTGAGCGCGAAGGTCTCCCTGCAGAACCTCTGCCTCACCGGGGCCTTCCTCGGAAGTGTCTGGGACTCTCTCTCCCACACCAAGGCCTACGGCACCGATCTCATCATCGACTGGAAGTCGGTGGAAGGCGACCACAAGGAGCAGGGCAAGGCCAAGAACCGGGTCTACTGGGAACAGCGCGGCTTCGACACCCTGCGGCCCGGAGCGTGCAACACCTTCACCGCACCGGCGGGAAGAGTCGCCTGAGACCTGTGAGGGGTCCGGATCACGAGGTTGCGGATCCGCCTGCGCGGTGCGGTCTGGCGCTGGTAGGGCACAGCCCACCTGATCGACACCAGCGGCGGATCCCACCGGCTGGCCGGGGCCCTGGCCGGCCACGGCGTCGTCCATCCGACCGGCCCGGAGCACACCGCCGCGAGAACCAGCCCATACGGTGCGGCGCCCTGCTCGCCCGCAGGGGGCTGGGCGGGTCACATGGGCTGCGCCGTCACATTCGCCGACGCGTTGAGCCCCAAGCCGACGGCGCTCTCCGCACCAACGACATCCTCGACGAGCACCGGCTGCCCGCCGGGACCCCGTTCGACGACGGCGAACGCGCCCGGCCCGGATTTGGCCGAGGCGCACGCCCTCCGTCGGCCCGATGGCCGCCCGGTGCCGATGGTGCATGTGGCCGCAGAAGTGCCACCGCGGCCGGAGGCGCTCGGACAGGGCACGCAGCTCGGGACGGCCGACCGGAGTCGCGCGATGCGGGCCGGCGACCCGGAAATGGGTCAGCCCCGGGCCGATGACGATCCCGGGGCTGGTGGTGTGCGGGTCAGTGGGGCTCGTAGAGGTCCCGTACTGGTGAGATCGCATATCTAACTGTCGCGAATTGTCGCAACCCTCAAGTCCACTGGTCACCGTATGTAGTCTCCCGTGAAGAGATCGAACGCGAAGCCATCCGCGAAGCCACCCTCGAAGGGCTCGACGCCGCCGCCCGCAAGGGCAAGCACGGCGGACGGCCCCGGTCATCACCGACGACATGCTCTACACCGTGCTACGCCGCCGCGCGAACGGCGAGACCGTCGAGGTGCACCGGCGCGCGTGCCCGGCCAGCAGGCTGCGGCCTTCAAGGAAGGCGAGGGCGTCGAGAGGGCCTGAGACCTGGGCGGCCGGTTCGTGGGCCGGCTGGGTAGGCTCCACGTCCGCCTCCGGTCGGAGCCGGCCTCGTCGTCGGGCGTTTCCTTCGGCGGCGACGTTGTCCTGTCTCTGGTAAGTCCGGGCGGGGCAAGCTGTCGAACTGCGGTAGTTGGTTGAGACGGCCGGCTGCGTGAGGCTCGGAGATCTTGATCTGCGACATATGCCGTTAGCCTCGGCCGCATGGTGTTCGACTCCGTTCATTTCGATCTCCAGCCCTATGCCGGTTTCGACGTGAATCGATACGTTCGGCGGACGCACTGCAGCTGGGAGGACCTCGGCTGGCAGTCCTTGCTCGCGCAACGGTTCGACCACGTCCCGCTGGTCGAGGACATGGAGTTGCCGGCCGCGGCGGACTTGCATCTGATACTGCCCGTAGGAGGCCGGACTGTGATGGAGACGCGGATCGGTGGTCGATGGAGCCGCCACACCTGGGTACCGGGGCGGCTCGAACTGGGCGTCCCGGACCGGCCTGCCCTCCGCCGCTATCGCGCGGACAGCCCGTTGCGCAGCGTGCAGGTCCATATCCCGCGCGGCACCGTCGAACGGACCGCGGAGCAGCTGGGTGGCCGCGCGGTGGACTACGCGAGCATGGCGGCGTCCGTGGCCGCCGGCGATCCGCTGATCGAGGAGGCTGTCCGCGCCGTCGGCTCCGCGGACGAGACCGGCGACCTGTACGCCGAGTCCGCGGCCGCCTTCCTGGCCGTGCACCTGCTCACCCGCCATTCCCGGCTACCCGGTCAACGGGCGCCGGTGCGGGAGGACGCACGCGTCCGCGCGGCGATCGCCCTCATGCGTGACCGACTGGCCGAACCGCTCACCCTGGCCGACATCGCGGACGAGGTGTATCTCAGCGTCTATCACCTCGTCCGCGTGTTCAACCGAGCAACAGGAGAAACGCCTCACCGCTTCCTCACCCGATTGCGGATCGAGAAGGCGCAACACCTGCTGCGGGATACCGACCTCGCAGTCGCCCAGATCGCGCCGCTCTGCGGTTTCGCCAGTCCCGGTGCTCTGTCGACGGCCTTCCTGCGGCACACGGGCGCTCGTCCCTCGGCATATCGCAATTCCTGACCGCTCTCCCGGCAATCTCAGGCATGGACCCGGGGGTGGCCCGTTTCTAGGGTTTCGTCCATGTCTGGAAACATGGCGACAACGCCTGAGATCGAGCCCTACCCCATGCACATTCCTGAGCGCGACTTGGCGGACCTACGGGCCCGTCTTGACGGGGTTCGGCTTCCCGAGCCAGAAACGGTGCCGGACGCCGCGCAGGGTATCGAGTTGGATCAGCTGAGGATGCTGCTGGACACCTGGCGACAGCACGACTGGCGGGCCAGGGAAGAGCAGTGGAACACGATTCCGCATTACCGCGTGCGCCTCGACGGCCTGCGTATCGCGTTCTGGCACGTGCGCTCGCCCGAGCCCACAGCGCTCCCCTTGTTGCTGACCCACGGCTGGCCGGGCTCCGTCCTCGAATTTGAGAACGTCCTCGGGCCGCTCAGTGATCCGGTCGCCCATGGCGGTTCCGCGAGTGACGCCTTCCACGTCGTCGTCCCGGCCCTGCCAGGGTTCGGGTTCAGCGACCGTCCACGCGAGCGCGGCTGGCACCCCGCCCGTACGGCGCGGGCGTGGGCCGAGCTGATGACCGTGCTCGGCTACGAGCGGTTCGGCGCGCACGGCGGAGACTGGGGCGCGTTCGTCAGCACCGAACTGGCGCGCCTGGTGCCCGAGCGCGTCGCCGGCCTGCACCTGACGATGCCGATCGCCTCTCCCCTGCCGGACGACCGGATCTCGCCGGACCCGGCGGAACAACGCATGCTGGAGCGGCGTGACATTCATCTCGCGGACGGATACGGCTTCGGGATGATCATGGGCACGCGCCCGCAGACGCTCGGCTACTCCCTGCTCGACTCGCCTGCCGGCCTGGCGGCGTGGCTCGGTGAGAAGTTCGCCGCCTACTCCGACACCCGCCCGGAGGCCGGCGGCGGGGTGAGCGTGTCGCAACAAGTGGACAACATCGCCCTGTACTGGCTGACCAGGACCGGTGCCTCCAGCGCTCGCTGGTACTGGGAGACCATGCGGTGGGTACCACGCAGCGCCGAAGAAGAGAACGCACAACCGGTGACGGTGCCCACCGCCTGTTCGCTGTTCCCGGCCGAGCCGTGGCCGACCGCCCGGCGCTGGGCCGAACGCCGCTACCACGACCTCCGGTCATGGCACGAGCTGGACCGCGGCGGCCACTTCCCCGGTCTGGAACAGCCAGATCTTCTGGTCTCCGAAATCAGGGCCGCATTCCATCACGTACGTCACCATCCCGGCGATCTCACACGGTGAGGGTTTCTCACCCCTCCCTTCCATCGGCAGTCGGGTTCGCCTCCGTCTCCGCCATGATCTGCCACTTTCCCGCCCGAAGGGAAACATCATGACGACCGTGTCCACGTCACCCGCCCGCACCGCCCGGCGCACTCCGCTGGCGGTGACCATCTCCTCCTGGGCGGTCCCCGTGATGGTGCTCGGCCAGTTCGCCCTGCTGGCGAGCGTCCCGGTCACGATCGCGCTGGTCGGCGCTCTCCGCCACGCCCGCGATCGGACGGTTCGCTGGGCGGCCGCGCTCCTCGCCGTCACCTACGCGATCCCGCTCATCGTTTGGCTGACGCGGCCCGACGGCGCGCCGAGCCTGTCCAAGGACATTCACCCCGCGTTCGTCGCTTTGATCGTCGCCGCCTCCGCCGCACTCATCGTGGCCATCCTTCGAGCCCTGCGCTGAAGCAGCGTGCCCGCTTCCTACGGGTTCGACCCATCGGCGGCCACGGCATCGTCGACTCCTGGCGTCTCCTGCCCCCAGCAGCCGGGCGTTTAGGCCCGGCTCCTCAGTACTCATCAGGAAGCTCAATGACCATGTCCAGCAACAACCTGTTGAACTCCTCCGGTCAGCAATTCCGGACCCGTGCGCGCATCACCGCGCTCACGATCTCGCTCGCCGCAACCGGCGTACTCGCAGGCAACATTCCCGCCGCGCAGGCCGTCACCGCGCAGCTCCGGGCCACCCACCACGCCGGCGCTCACCACGGTGGTGGACTCCAGTGCCGCGGGAAAGGTGTCGACCCCACCGCGAAGATCCGGTACCGGACCAAGATCTTGATCAAGGCGCCGCTGAGCACCGTCTGGAAACTGCAGGCCGACGTGGAACGCTGGCCCACCTGGCAGAAGCCCATAACCAGCATGAAGCGCCTGGACCCGGGCCCGCTCCGCAAACACTCGCGGTTCCGGTGGACCACCCCGGTGCCCGCCACTCCCGTCAGCCCGCCCACCACGCTGGTCATCACCTCCACCGTCCGCCAACTTCAGCACCACACGTGCATCCGCTGGACCGGGCCCGCGATCGGCAAAGGACTGCGCATCGACCGAGGCGTCCACGTCTGGACCTTCACCGAAGTCAAGGGCGGCGTCCTCGTACGCACCGAGGAGACCCATGCCGGCGACCAGATCGAAACCAACGTGCCCCTCGCCACCGACTTCCTCGGAAAAGGTCTCGAGGCCTGGCTGAAAGACCTCAAGAACACCGCCGAAGCCCGCGCCGGCGACTAGGAGCTGTTTGGGGTTCGGATCATGTGGCTGAAGTGAGGAGCTTCAGCCACATGACCGACCCTCGAAGGTAGAGTCCAGCCTCGTAGCTTTCCGGGGCTTTGTCATAGCGGGTCGCCAGACCACGCCATGTCTTGATCTTCTGGAAGCAGCGTTCAACGGTGTTGCGCTCCTTGTAGAGATCGGTGTCGTGGCTGATGGGTCGGCCGCCCCGGCTGCCTTTCTTCTTGCGGTTGGCGGCCTGGTCCTTCTTTTCTGGGATGACTGCCTTGACGCGGCGTTTCCTCAGGTAGGAGCGGTTGGCGCGGGACGAGTACGCCTTGTCCGCGGCGACCGCACCCGGCCGGGTGCGGGGCCGGCCGATCGGACCGGGGATGCGAATCTTGTCCAAGACGGTGATGAACCGCGGGCAGTCGGCGGCTTGGCCGGGCGTGAGCACGAAAGCCAGCGGTAGCCCGGCGGCGTCAACCGCGGCATGGACCTTGCTGCTCAGTCCGCCTCGGGATCGGCCAAGCCCGGCAGCCTTGGCCCGGGCCTCGCGGCGACGCCGCGTGGCAGCACGATTCGGCGCGGGCGACGCGTCCGCGCCGGGTGCGACCTGCGGCGCATCACCCGCAGCACCGGCGGCTGCTGTGCAAGCGGAGCCCCCTTTTCCTCGGTCAGCGCCTGCTCCAGCGCATCCAGACTCTCCCCGGCGACCGCCAGTCCGGCCGACTCCTGATGCGCCCGCACGATTGTTGAGTCCACGCTGACCAGCTCCAACCCGACCTGCCCGCGCGAGGCGGCCTCGGCGATCAGCGCGTCCATCAGAGTCTGGAACACCCCGGCTTTGGCCCAGCCGTTGAACCGGGAGTAGAGCGTGGACCACGGCCCATAGCGTTCCGGGACATCACGCCAGCCGGATCCGGTGCGAAAGCGCCACAGGATTCCGTTGAACTGATCACGCACCCGCCGCGGCAGCGGCCCGGTGGCTGCTACCGGCAGATACGGTTCGATCAACGCCCACTCGGCATCCGTCACATCAAAGCGCGCCACATCCGAGTTCTATCAGCCGCGGCCGGCTCACCACCGGACCTCACCTAGATCCAAACCCCAAACAGCTCCTAGCCGCGCGCCCCCCGTCGGCCAGCGGCTGATCAAGGTTTGGGCGGTGTCGGGTGGAGCGACGGTGGTCAGAGCCCCGGCACGAGCGTCCCAGCCCAGGCCAAGTGCCGCGCCCGGGCCCTCTGTCGCACGAGGGGACGGGCGCTACTCCTGCTCATGGGCCTTGTTGACCGACTCGACGTCAGGGGTGAAACTCTGTCGCCTTGCAGGGTTTGCATGTATGCCGGAGGGCAACCGTTACGGCCCTCCGATCGGGTCTGTGTGAGACGGGAAAAATAACCGTGAGTGACAGAGGTTACGTTGGGTGGTGCCGCATGGGCGGCGCTCCCCTGCGAGGAAGCACTCCAGGCCCCTCGCTCGGGCCCTGTGAGCCTTCAAAAAACGATGACGTTTCTCGGACGCCGGCCCGGAAAACCGCCGGAGGGGGGCGAACCTTGCCGTGGCCACTGCGTTCGTCCTGGTCGATCTCTGCGGTTGCAACGTTGTCGATCGCGGCTTCTGCACGGCAAGGCTCACTACCAAGCGCGAACACTGAAATCTCCCGCTGAGTTCACCGCCGGCTCCCGCCGTGAGACGGCCGATGTGGGTCGGCGTGTATGTGCGTACGCATCCCTTGCGGGTCGAACAGGATGAGTAGCTCGACCACGCCGCCGTCGGCGCTGCCCAGCCAGTGCGGCAAGGACGTGTCGAACTCGGCTGCCTCACCGGACGGCAACGTCAGGTCGCGCTCGCCGAGGATGAGCCGCAGGCGTCCGTTGAGCACGTACAGCCATTCGAAGCCGTCATGGGTCTGCGGGGTCGGTACGAGCGGTTCCGGCTGGGCGGGGATGATCATTTTGAACGCTTGTACCCCGCCCGGCCGCCGGGACAGCGGCACGAAGGTCATCCCGAACCGCAGGATCGGCTTCAGGTGGATCCGGGGGTCGCCGGTGCGCGGGGCACCGACAAGGTCGTCCAGCGGAACGTCATAGGTACGGGCCAGCGGCAGCAGCAACTCCAGGGTCGCCCGGCGCTGCCCGCTCTCCAGCCGGGACAGGGTGCTCTCCGACACCCCAGTCGTCGCCGCGAGGTCGGCGAGGGTGATGCCGCGGTGACGACGCAGCGCACGCAGCCGCGGCCCCACCGCGTCGAGCACTTCGTCCATTTCGTGGTCCACGAGGCCATCTTGCCAGAACCGCAAGATTTCGTGCCAGATTGGTGCGCGCCTGGCGAGACTGAGCGGACACCGACAGAAGGAGCCTTGATGAACGCCACCGATGCGGTCACGTTCTGGGACGGCGTGTACGCGGCGCGACCGGCGGCCACCGATCCGCGGCCGAATGCCCGCCTCACCGAAGTGGTTGCGCGCCTGCCGCCCGGCGACGCGTTGGACCTCGGATGCGGCGACGGCGGCGACGCGCTGTGGCTCGCCGGACAGGGGTGGCACGTCACCGCCGCCGACATCTCGGCCGTGGCGGTCGAGCGGCTCGCGGCACTCGCCCGCACACACGGCCTGGGCGATCGCGTCACCGCCGTGCGGCACGACCTACGCAGGTCTTTCCCGCACGGCGAGTTCGACCTGATCTGCGCCCACTACCTGCACACCCCCTTCGACCTGGACAGGGCGGCCGTCCTGCGCTCGGCCGCGCACGCGCTGCGCCAGAATGGGCGGCTGCTGATCGTCGACCACGGCTCGACCGCGCCGTGGTCGTGGAGCCAGGATCCCGACGTCCGGTACCCGAGCCCGAGGGAGGTCGCGGCGGGTATCGAGCTGGACCCGGCGACGTGGATGGTCGAGCGGGCCGACACACCCCGCAGGATCGCAACCGGGCCGGGCGGGCGCACCGCCGAGGTCACCGACCATGTGCTGCTCATCCGCCGCACCGCCTGACCCGGCGAACAGCGCCGCCCCCACGAAGGGAGGAGATCACCATGCCTAACACCGTACGCCGCCGCCGCGACACTCCGCCGCCCCGGACCGGGAGCAGCGAAGCTGAGGTTCTGCGCGGTTTCCTCGACTATCTCCGGGCCTCGGTCGCCGCGAAGGTCGACGGTGCCCCCGAACCGCAGGTGCGAACGGCCGCAGTGCCATCGGGCACGAACCTGCTCGGCCTGCTCAACCACCTGACTTTCGTCGACCGCTCGACGTTCCTCAGGGACGACGTCACCGAATGGCAGGCGACGTTCCAGGCCGCACCAGCGGACAGCGTCGCCGATGTCGTCGGCCCGCTACCGCGAGACGATCGAGCGCGCGAACGACGTTCTCGACGAGTGCACCGATCTCGGCGCACCGGTCCCCCGGCCGCGGCCGAACCGCCCCGCTCCCAGCATCCGCTGGGCACTCACCCACATGATCGAGGAGACCGGCCGCCACGCGGGCCACGCTGACATCCTCCGCGAACTGATCGACGGCGCGACCGGGCGCTGACCCCACCACCTTCACCAGGACAGGAACCCATGATCACCGCAACCCGGCCGTCATCGCGCCGCTCCCTCCGATCCGCGCGCACGGTGGCGACCGTCACGCTCACCCTCCTGCTCACGATCGGCGCCGCGGCCTGTTCCACGCCGACCGCGACTTCCACGCCGACCGCGACCGGCGTTCCCCCCTACGCCGTCGCCACCCAGGACGACCCGGAGTTCGAAAACACCTTCCGGCACGAGTTCGCCGATGTCGACGGTGTCCGCATGCACTACGTGACCGGCGGCAGCGGCACACCGGTGGTGCTGATCCACGGCTGGCCCCAGACCTGGTACGGCTGGTGGCCGATCATGCCGGAACTCGCCAAACACCACACCGTCTACGCCGTCGACCTTCCCGGACTGGGCGACAGCACCGGCTCACCGACCGGCTACGACAAAGCCACCCTGGCGCGGTACGTGCACACGTTGATCGCCGACCGGCTCAACATCCGGGACACCGCCGTCGTCGGCCACGATTTCGGCGCCGCAGTAGCGTTCCAGTACGCCAGCCAATTCCCCGCCGACACCGCACGCCTCGGCTACCTCGACCTGCCGCTACCCGGACCCGCTGTCGATGCGGCCACGTACCGCTCACTGAGCTGGCACATCGCCTTCCACTCCCAGCGACGGGTCCCCGAGGCGGTGGTGGGCGACGACGTCCGCGAGTACCTGGCACTGTTCTACCCCCAGGTCGCGTTCGGCGGAACGGCGTTCGGCGGCACCTCAGATCGGTCCCCGTTCACCGACACCGAGATCAACGAGTACGCGCGGACCTACCGCCGGCCCGAGGCCCTGTCGGGCGGCTTCGAGCTCTACCGCGCCCTCGGCAAAGACGTCCGCGACACCGCGGCGGCGGCACCGGTACGTGTCCCGACCCTGCTCATGACCGCCCAGGGGCAGCTCGACGCGATCCGGGCCACCGCGGCCCCGCGCATGACCAACATCGTGCGCGCGCTGGACGTGCCGCACGCGGGGCACTGGCTCGTCGAGGAGAACCCTCGGTTCGTCACTGCGGAGCTAGTGCGTTTCCTCGACGGATGAGTCCGGTTCCTGATGGTGGTTGGCGGTCCTTACGGCGAAACGGCATCGGGGCCCGCATATCGGGGTTCCGGACTGGTGAGCTCGCGTATTCAACTGTCGTCAGTTCGGTGGGTCGGCCGGGGCGGTGATGACCGTGTGTGGTCACCGGGGGCGTAGCGGCTGTAGGTGATGCCCGTTTTGTCGGCGAGCTTGGCCAGGGTGGCAGGGGGGAAGCCGAGGGTGTCGGCGACGATGGGGACGGGGCTGTCTTGGACGTGCTGGCGGAGGGCGGATCCGCGGGCTGGGAGAGTCGGGACGCCGAGCTGGCGGATCTGTTTGGCCAGCCACTCGGGCCGTAACGGCTGCCTGGCTCGTCGGCTGGGGAACAGCCACGGGGAGGCGGGATTGGTCGCGGTGCGCATGTTCGTGCGGTGGGTGATGTAGTCGGCGAACGTCGCCTTCCCGGTCGCCGCTCTCCTGCTGCGGTGCGGGTTCGGCGGGCGAGGGGAAGCCGGTGCGGGCGGCTTGGTAGCGGCGCCGGGCCGCGCGCAACGCGGCCTTGCGGTCCTGCTCGGGATCGGGGCGGGTGAGGGCTCGGGCGGGGTGTACGGCGGATTCTGCTCGATTGCTGCCGGGCCCCCCTGAGCGTCGGGACTCCATGATCGTTCTCAGCGCTGACGGCTGTCCGCAGGTTCCTCAACCCCGGGGAAGGTGGTTCGGTGTCTGTTCGAGGCTCTCAGCGGCGATAGCCGTGTCCGGCTGCGGCCAGGTGCGGCCAACTCCGGATGAGGATCGTGAGAGCGGGGAAAGATCGAAGCCTGTGGCGCTCTGTCCCTCGAGGAGATCCGCATGCTGGTGAAAGTGGCTGATTGGATCGTCGACCAGTACGAACAGCTCCAGACGTGGGTCAGCGAGCGGTTCGGCGACGATCCCCGCAAGGCCGATGCTGTGAAGACCGGGATCATCATCGCCTGCATCGCGGCCGTGACCATCACCGTGATCCTGCTGATATGGCTGGCAGTCACGGTGCTGGGCGGCCTGACCCTGGCGGTGGCTCAAGGCTTGGCCGCCGGGCTGGGGTGGGCGCTGGAGCGGGTGGCCGACTGGAACCTCACCGAGGTCGTCACCAAACCGGTCCATGACTACATCATCGCCCACACCGCCGGCCTGCCCGCAGGGGCTGAGGCGATCTGGTCGGCCTGGACGCTGACCGGGCCGATCCTGTGGCTGATCTGCTTGCTGACGAAGTCCTGGGGGGTGCGGCTGGCCTGGGTGCTGTACGGGGCCGGTACGGTCGCGATGGTCTACAGCGCCAGCCCGGTCGGCGGGCAACTGCTCGCCACCGGCGTCGCCGTCGTGTACTGGGCGGTGCTGTCGGTGTTCGTCTTCCGGGGAATCAGTCGCCGCCCGGTGGTGCATGTCCATTCCGCCCCCGACGTCACCACCCCGCTGCAGCAGCTGCGCCAGCAGCTGGATGAGCAGCTGAGCGAGGTCCGCGCCCGAATAGGGCGTGTGGAAGTGGCCAGTGACGAGCTGGCCGCGCGGCGGGCGGGCAGCAGAGACGACGAGGATTCCTAGATCGCTCCACAGGCGACGACGGGCCCGCTCCGGATCAGAAGAGCCTGCGGCCGTTCGGGGCTCTGCGCGACTCTCGGCGCTCTACGGCGGGCACGGGGAGATCGCCGTCCCCTGCGGCGATCGTTATCTGGAGTTGTCAAGCGATCTCGCTGGTCAGCTGCTTGATGACCGTTAGGGCACATCAGACGAGCAGGGCTCGCCGTGACTGAGGCGTCTGGCATTCGACGGACGAGTTGATCTCGTGGTTCACCGCCAGGAGGAGCGGGGTCAGCCGGCGTCGGGATCCGATGGTTCCGTGGTCGGTGCGATCTCCAGTGGCGTGGCGATCCCGCCGGTGAGCTGAAGCCCATGAGTGAGCGTGTAGTCGAGCTGCCTGGCCAAACGAGGGACGCTTGTCGCGGGCAGGTATGCATCGGCGCCGGCGTTGAGCAGGCGTCGAACCGGACCGTGGTAACTGACTCCGAGCTCCTCGTCCTCGACTTCGGTGATGATGACACGAGCTTTCGGGAACATTGATCGGAGACTGGCGATCAACTGCGGGCTGCCCGGTGGTGCCAGCAGCACATCGGCCGTTGCGGGAGCCGCGTGCATGTCGAGCACGACGTAGTCCGCCCCCAGTTGGGTGGACAGCGACACCCGGGCCGCCGTCGAGAGCTTCATCGCGGTGGCGACGACGGTCACGCTGTCGTAGTCGATCGGTGGCTGGTCATTGGCCTCCCTTGGCGTGTCGCCATCGACGACGGCACCTTGGAGCACCTCGACGGTGCTGGAGATTGTCGCGATCGACTGGCCGTCCCGCATGACGACCAGGTTCTCTCCGGGCTGGAGGGCGTCGATGAGTGCCACGATGTCCTCGGGAAGACAAGTCACGTCGATCCGCCGCGTGGGTCGCGCGGCGCGCTTGCGGATCACCGGGCCTTGGACGCGCTCAGGGCGGCGGGCGAAGTTGGCGGCGTCGTCACAGTGTTCAGTCCTTCACGAGTCGGATCGGCGTCAGTGGCGAGCCTATGTCGGCATTGATCACTTCGGGGACATCATCAGGCGCCATAGCGAGTTTCCGGTGTTTCGACCGCCCGGGACGTACCTGGTGGCAGGCGTTGACGGGTGGGAACCTGATCCTTGGTCAGCCCGCTGCCGGCTCGGCAGGGCGGGCTTGCAGATCGGTGATCATCTCTGTGAGCAGGCAGGTGTCCGGGTCCGGCCGAGACACGGGGGAAACCGGCCATCGGTCGATCATGTTCGTGATCTCGGAAGTGAACCGGAGTGTCTCCGCGGCTCGGAGCTCGATCGACAGCGGAACGGTCAGTGGCGTCAGCGAGCCGGTGCGGGCGGAGTCGCCGCCGACCCCCGTTCCGATGTCGTCGGCGGGACGGCTGTACATCGGCATGGATGCCGCCGTCACGAGCACTGCCGGCACCAGGCCCAGCGTGTCGTGGTCCCGGTGGCAACGACGTAGGAAACAACGGATACGCAGGTCAGCGGTCAACCTTCCAAGCTGTGCCCCAAGGTCCTTGAGAAAGCTCTGACCTGCGTATCCGCTGAAAATTTCGCCGAGTCCAGCCGCGGCCGTGTGGGTCGAGCTCACCGGTGGCGGTCTTGAACAGGTACTCCGCGCGCGGATTGGACAGTCGGCCGCGTCCGGTGGCCGGGCAGATGTCGGTGAGCGGGTCGGCACCGGTGGCGGGATGCTCGGCCAGCCAGGCCAGATACATCCGCACCCGGGAGGCGTAGGTGCGGCACGCGGCGTCGCCGGCGGTCAGCCGCGCCGGTGCCGCGGCAGCAGCAAGCTGACCACCGCGATGGCCAGGCCGAGCCCGGCCGCCATGAGGAAGACCAGGTCGTAGCCGACGGCGAGGGCGGCGGGCGAGGAACTCCCGCCGGCCTCCGACGCGGCTCTGGCACTGGCGGCCGTCGCGAGCACCGCCAGGCCCACCGACCCGCCTACCTGACTGGCGGTTTGGGCCAGGCCACCGATGATCCCCGCGTCGCCCTCAGGACCGTCGGCGGTCGCCGCGGCCATCAGGGTGGGGAAGGTCAGCCCAATACCGACAGCGATGAGCAGCGTAGGCCCGAGCACGCTGGCGACGTAGCCGCTGTCGGCGTGGGCTAGGGAGAGCCAGCCGAAACCGGCCAGGAAACAGGCGCTGCCAGCCAGCACCAGGGGGCGCACACCGGTTCGCGGCAGCAGGGCGGCGGCCCATCGCGCGATCACCATGAACATCACCGCCGCGGGTGTCTGCCCGAGCCCGGCTTGAAGCGCACTGAAGCCGAGTACGTTCTGCAGGAACAGCGACGTGAAATACCACATCGCGATGGCAATTCCACCGAACAGCAGCAGCATGACATTGCCGACGGCCACCCCCCGGATCTTGAACAGCCTCAGGGGCACCATCGGCAGGGAGGCGAAACGCGCCTCCACCACGGTAAAGACGACGAGCAGGAGCAGGCCCGCCACGGCTGGCCCGACGACCAGCCCGGACGACCAGCCATGATCGGCGCTCTGCATGACCCCGTAGATCAGCGCGGCCAGCCCTGCCGTCCCCGTGACCGCGCCAGTGAGGTCAAGCGATTCTCGCCGGCCGATTCGCGTGCCAGCCAGCGACATCATGGCCACGACGATCAGCACCGCACCGATCGGCACGTTGATGAGGAAGACCCACCGCCACGACAGGCCGGTGGTGATGGCACCGCCCGCGACCGCGCCGACCATCCCGCCCACACCGCCCGCGGCAGACCATGCGCCGAACGCCTTGGCACGCGCGTTCGGCTCGGTGAAGGAGGTGTTGATCACGGCCAGCGTCGCCGGGGCCATCATGGCGGCTCCGATGCCCTGCGCGAGTCGGGCTGCCACCAGGACCTCCGGAGCGGTTGCCAGGCCCCCGGCCAGACTCGTGGCGGAGAACAACAACAGCCCGGCGACCAGCATCCGGCGCGGGCCGAACAGGTCAGCGGCGCGGCCACCCAGCAGCATGAAGCCGGCGAAGGCGAGCAGGTAGCCGTTCACCACCCAGGCCAGGCCGGTGGGTGTAAAGCCGAGGTCCTCGCGGACTGAGGGCAAGGCGACGTTAACGATGGACGAATCCAGGATGACCATGAACTGGCAGGCACACGCCAGCGCCAGGATCATCCAGGCGGAGCCGGTATGCGGCCTTGCCCGCTGAGTTGCGGTGTCAGTGCTTGTCATGACTTCTTCCTTGCTAACGCCGCCGCTCACGCGGTCTGGGAGGTTGTTGCGGCCAGGGCTCCGTGGGCGTTCCCGTCGTCCGCGGCGGCTTCGGTGGCGCGGCCGCCCCCCAGCAGCCGGATCGTGATCTGGGCCAACCGTCGTCCCTGATACCTGGCCGCTTCCAGCGCCGCGGTATCGGGGCCGTCTCCGGTCGGGCCGGTCACAAACGACGTGCCGTAGGGGTTGCCGCCGGCGGCGTACACGACCGGATCGGTGAACCCGGGCGGGACGATCAGCGCCCCCCAGTGATAGAAGACATTGCCCAGCGACAAGATCGTGGCCTCGCTGCCGCCGTGCCGGTTGAACGCCGAGGTGAAGGCCGTCACCGGTTTGTCGGCCAGTCCGCCTTCGTGCCATAGCCCGCCGGCCTGGTCGATGAACTGCTTGAGCTGGGCGGCCGGCGCGCCGAACCGGGTCGGTGTCCCGAACGCGAACGCATCGGCCCACGCCAGGTCCTCAATCGAGGCCCGGGCGATCGAACCGGCGGCATCGGCGTGCCGCCGCCACAGCGGGTTCTGGTCAATCGCGCTGTCGGGCGCCAGCTCGGCGACCCGCCGCAGTCGCACCTCGGCTCCGGCCGAGGCGGCGCCCTCGGTGACGGCCTGCGCGAGTGCGTGCACAGTGCCCGTCGCGCTGTAGTAAATGACGGCGACCTTCACGGTCATATCCGGCTCCTCGATGACTGTAGTATTAGTTATGCGCATAATGTTATGCGCATAACTAAATTGTCAAGGAGAGCCCATGGACTTCGAGCACGCCGATGCCCTCAACCAGGCCATCCGCCTGTTGAGCCTGCGCCACCGGGCCAGGGCCGCGGCGCTTCTGCAGCCGCTCGGACTGCACCCCGGACAGGAGGCGCTCCTGCTCGAGCTCGCCCGGACCGGCCCGAGAATCCAAGCCCAGCTCAGCGAGGCACTCGGCTGCGAGCCGCCCAGCGTCACGCTCATGACCCGCAAGCTCGAAGCCAGCGGCCACATCCGCCGCAAACCCGCCCCCTCCGACAAGCGCGCCAGCATCGTCGAACTCACCGACAGCGGCAAAGCTCTAGCCGACCAGGTCAAGCAACTTTGGTGCGCCCTGGCCGAGGAGACCGTGGCCGGCCTGCCCGCCGAAACGGTGGTAGAACTACCCGGCATCCTCAACACCCTGACCGGCAACGTGGATACCAGGCGCCCCCGCCACCCACACGGCCGCCGGCCCGGTCTGGTCACGCAATCGCGACGGGCTGGGCACGTTGATCAGGGCATGGCGTTGACTGGTGATTACGAACCGAGCACGTCGGAGTGGGTCCGCAAGCACGTCGAGCAGATCGTGCGCACCGGCACGACCGACGGCGTCACGATCAGTGGCCTGCCCACCGTGCTGATGACCTACCGGGGCGCCAAGACCGGCAAGGTTCGCAAGACGCCGCTGATGCGTGTCGAGCATGAGGGGCGCTACGCGGCTGTCGCGTCCAAGGGTGGAGCGCCGACTAACCCGCAGTGGTATGCCAGCCTGGTCGCCGAGCCGGTCATCGCGCTTCAGGACGGCGCGGTGACGCGGGAGTACCGGGCGCGCGAGGTGTTCGGGGACGAGAAGGCCCTCTGGTGGCGCCGGGCGGTGGACGCGTACCCGGACTATGCCGACTACCAGCGCAAGACCGACCGCCAGATCCCGGTCTTCGTGCTCGAACCGGTCAGCGGGGGCACACCGGCCGGTGACGGCACCGAGGACTAGTGTGGCGCGCCTGAAATTCTTCGGCTAAGTCTAGACTGTCGTTATGGCACGGACAGGAAGGCCGAAGGCCGAGGTGACGCTGACCGACCAGGAGCGGGCGACGCTGGAGCGCTGGGCACGGCGGGCGAAGTCGTCGCAGGTGCTGGCGATGCGATCCAAAATCGTGCTGGCGTGTGCGGACGGCAGGGACAACATCGAGATCGCCGCGGATCTGCGGGTGCATCGTGACACGGTCTCCAAGTGGCGTAACCGATTCGTCAAGCTGCGACTGGAGGGTCTGATGGACGAACAGCGTCCAGGCCGGCCACCGTCGATCGGCCTGGACCAGGTCGAACAGGTCGTAGTAGCGACCTTGGAACAGACACCCAAAGGCGCCACGCACTGGTCGAGGGCCTCGATGGCCCAGCGCAGCGGACTGTCGAAGTCGACGATCGGGCGGATCTGGCGGGACTTCGGGCTCAAACCGCACCAGGCCGACACCTTCAAACTGTCCACCGACCCGTTGTTCGTGGAGAAGGTCGTCGATGTGGTGGGGCTGTATCACAACCCGCCGGAACGGGCGGTGGTGTTGTGCGTGGATGAAAAGTCCCAGATCCAGGCACTGGACCGCTCCCAGCCGGTGCTGCCGATGATGCCCGGCATGCCCGAGCGCCGCACCCCCGACTACGTGCGCAACGGGATCACCAGCCTGTTGGCCGCCTTCAACGTCGAAGACGGAACCGTCATCGGCGAGTTGCACCGCCAGCACCGCGCCGCGGAGTTCAAGAAGTTCCTGATCACGATCGACAAGACGGTGCCCGCCGAACTGGACGTCCATTTGATCTGCGACAACTACGGCACGCACAAGACTCCGGCGATCAAGGCGTGGCTGGCGCGGCATCCCCGCTTCCATATGCACTTCACCCCCACCGGTTCGTCGTGGATCAACCAGGTCGAGCGGTGGTTCGGCTTCCTGACCGACCAGTTGATCAGGCGTGGAGTCCACAAGAGTGTGCAGACGCTGGAGGCCGACATCCGCGACTGGATCAGCCAGTGGAACGAGGATCCCAAGCCGTTCGTGTGGAAGAAGACTGCGGAGGAGATCCTCGAATCCCTCACCCGATATTGCCGACGAATTTCAGGCGCGCCACACTAGTGTTGTGAGCGGTTAATTCGCGTGCGGTATCGGGCGATGGAGTTGAGTTGAGTTCGAGTACGGAGCGGCGGGCACCGCCTTTCAGCTTCTGGTTTCTGCGGTTCCTGTGGAATTCATCGAGCGGTTCCAGCTCATCGGGCGGTTCCAGCAGCCGCCACGACGAGGCCGGCGGCGACTTCGGCCGGCACGATGGCTTCGATGGCGGTTGCGGCAGCGGCGACTGACGGGGTCCCGGTAGCAATGAAGAAATTTCCAACGGAGTAACACCTGACCTGCGTAAACGCCACCCTGGGGCCCGCTCGTGTCGCCGAGTTTCTGGACTTTGGGACACCGCTACGCGCGGGCGCGCGAGGCGGAGCGGGTCCGCCGAGGCGGATTGCCCATGAGAATCCGAGTTCTCACAGGTAGATCACCGCAGCCGGATCAGTCCTCGCCGAGCAGCGCCGTCATGCCGTTGAGCATGTCGAGCAGGATGTCGACGTTGCCGATCGCGGTGGCCAGGCAGTCGCGGGCCGCGCGCATCTCGGCGATCTGCTCTGACCAGCCCTGACTGCAGGTGGCGATGAGCCTGTCCGTCCAGTCGCGCAGGCCGGGGCCGCCGGGGCGCAGGGCGTGCTGGTCGTAGCCGTCGAGGAACGCTTCCAGTCGATCCAGTCGCCCGTCGATTACGTACATCGGTAACCGGCGTCTGACGTTCGCGAAGTACTCTCGCTCGCTCATCTCGGCCAGGCTCTTGGTCACCGGACCATGTTCTCGCCTGCACGTTTGCCAGGTCGATTGCTTCTCGCACCGTTACATGGCGGTTGGGGACACGTTCGGGAGGAGGATGCCGGAAAGCCGTGGTCCGGCCTCTCCATTGCCCCCGACCGTTCCCGATCGCAGGTGGACCGCTGGTGTGTACTATCAGTACACTTCAGATATGAGAGCCATCGTCAAGACTGCGGGCACCATCCTGATCTCGATCCTCCTCAGCTATCCGCTCTGGGCACCAGAGTGGGGGCGCGGCATCCTGGGCGAGATCGAAGCGTGGGGAATGCCCGGCGGACTGATCGCCGTTGCCGTTTTCCTCGGCCTCGTTGCGCTGTACTGCCGAGTCCTCCAGCGGACGATGACGCTCGTGCGGCCCGACGCCAGGACCGCGTCGCCCACGTCGGTCTGGTGGATGTTCGCGATCCCCTACAACTTCACCGAAGATTTCTTCATCGTGCGCGCCGTCTCCACCTCGCTGGCCGCTGACGGGCAGGTGACGAGCGGGTTCATCCGGCGGTGGGCGGCACTCGGATACGGCTGGTGCGCGTTCCAGATCCTGTCGCTCTTCCCGGGGATGGCCGGATATGTCGGCGGAGCAATCGCCCTCCTGCTGTGGGCGGCACACTGGATCATGACAGCCCGCGTCAATCGCACGCTTGCCACCCGGAACCCAGCCGCCCCGCTCGCGCACAGCCTCTAGGAAACCCATGCCGCTGCCCCGCTTCGGCCGACTGCCGGTCGGCACACGAGCCGCCATCCTCGCCGTCGCTCGCGCCCACTTCGCCCGCGACGGCAAGGACGCCGCGTCGTTCAATCAGATCATCGCCGAAGCCGGCATCTCCAAGACCTCGGCCTACCACTACTTCGACGGCAAGGACGACCTCTTCGGCGCCGTAGTCGCCGACGCGGCCGACCGGATGTTCACCGCGCTCGGTCCCTGGATCGACGTGGAAACCGAGGATGAACTGTGGGAGCAGGTGACGGCAGGCACCACACGGCTCATGGCGCACCTGCGCGACCACCCCGATGACCGGGCGGTGCTTGCCGGGCGGCCTCACCCCGGCGGCGACGGCAGCTCCTGGATCCACAGGCTCGTCGTGAACGGCCTGCACATCAACCTGATCGACCCCTACCCAAACGCCGAACTGATCACCGTAGCGACCATCGGTGTCTTCGACGCCCTCGACACATGGGCACTCGACCATCCGAGTGAGCTCGGCCACTCCGTCGCGGACACGCTCACCCTGTTCCTCACACGGCTCTGGAACACCGCCCCCAAGGCGAGGAGTGAGAAATAGCTCCCGGGCCATGGACACGAGGCCGTGGCGTGCCTCTGCGACGGCGGTGATCAGCGATGGCGGCCAGGGTGTTCGTCCTCTGCCCATCCTCGTCGGATCGAGTGCAGGTACGGAAGATCACCAAACGCGCGACATGCATGGCCCGCCGCTCGGGTCCGTGTCACCAGCCGCAAAATAGAGCGTCCGGACTGTGAGAGGAGTTCTGCGAGCGGCGACCTGGGCGAATGCCGCGTCGAACGGAGGCGGCGCTGACCTCGCACAACTGGTCCATTTCTGCGAATCACACACCGCCGCCGCCGTCACGCAAAGTTGCTTCGCCCCTGGTGGCGCCGACCCGAGCGGGGCCCTGGCGGCGCGATCCTCACCGGCGGGACCTCAGGGATCCCGGTGGTAACGCCGCAGAGAACAACGGATACGCAGGTCGGCGACCCACCTTCCAAGCTGTGCCCCAAGGTCCTTGAGGAAGCCCTGACCTGCGTATCCGCTGAAAATTTCGCCGATACTACCGGGACCCCTTATGAGGCGCGGACCTCGTCCACCAGGCGGGAGCTCCATGGGCACCAGTGGCCGCCGGGCAGGAAGGCGCCGCCGGCCTCGTCCAGATGTTCCTCAAGGTATTGGATGCTGGAGTCGCAGACCTCGATCGCCACGTCGAAGAAGTTGATGGTGCCGGGGTCGAGGTGGTAGCTCCATCCGGGGTTGTAGGGGACGGCGCGCTTGACGATCCGGCCGTGGAGGTGGATGCGCTGTGTTTCCTCGCCGCTGAGGATCTTGCGAGCGTGGGCGACCATGCCCGGGTCGCGGAGCTCGACGACGAAGCGAGGAAAGCCGTTGGTATCGGTGAACCGGAAGTAGGCTTGCTCGGCCGCTTGGGCGGGGGTGGCCGCAGTGCTGGTGAGCATCGCGAGTGATGCGAGTACGGTGGCGATCTTGGTAGGGATGCGTGACATGGGGGCACCTCCGGTGTCGTGGGGTGCGTCCTGCACCCCAATGTTAACTCAATGTAGTTGATTGAATACTTAGAGTCACTAATCCTGGCCTTCCTTAATCGGATCCCCGCTTACCCCTGAGACCCAGGTAGGGAGGACGGCTCGACAGCCTGCCGGTCGGAGACGCCAATTGCGCCGTCGAGTGGTGGGATCCCAGTAGTGACGACGCAGAAAACAGCCGGTACGGCCAGGCGTCATCCGGGCCAGGGATGCCGTTCGGCGTAGTCGAGCATGGCCATGGCATGTCGGAGACGGTCGCGCATCGGCTCGGTCCACCGGCGGATGTCGGGCCGGAGGTCGGCGAACGGGGCGATCCGTTCGTCGTCCGGTCCCAAGCGGCCCTCTCCCGGGCCGATGCGGCAGCGCTTGCCGAACTCGCCGTGCTCGCACTGCGGGTTCGGGTGGTCGGAACGGGCGGCCACGATGCCGCCTCGTGTCCAAGCGCCGGCTTGGACACGAGGCGGTTCCGAGTGGTGGCTAGACAGCGAGTCCGTCGAGGATGGCGGCTACCTCCGCCGCTCTGAACAGGAACCCGGCATGTGTCGTGTCCAGGGTGTGAACGTCGTAGGGATTGTCGGGAGTCAGCGCGTCCGCTTCGGTGATCAGCCTGTCCTGCATGGCGATGGGAAGCGACCGGTCGCCGGTGAGACGGATGTAGGTGCGGGCGATCGTGCCCCAGGTGCCGGCGTGGACGCGGGCATCGGACATCATCACCGCAATGGACTCATCCGGCTGCAGGATGTTGAGGAAGGCGTGGAACTGCTGGTCGGTGCCATCTGCCATGATGGCCGCCTTCAGGCCGGCGAGCAGGGCCGGGTCGGCGGTGCGATAGTTGGCCCGGCCGACACCGAGTTGAACCGGGTCTCCGACATTCAACGCGGCCAGGGGTGGCAGCAGGCTGGCACTGAACTCGGGCCTCTGCATGTACTCGATGGGGTTGGCCAGTTCCACACAGGACCACGCGGAGATGTATACGAGCCGATCAACCAGATCGGGCACCGTGTTGCCCACCCCGCTGATGGTTGTCCCTCCGAGGCTGGCGCCCACCAGCACCACCGGCCCGTGCCCGGCCACGCGGCGGACGACGTCGACGACCATGTCGACGTTGTCCTGCAGGCTGACCCCGGCCAGCGTCGACGGTTCGTTCGCCCATGCAGAGAGGTCTTGCGGGGCCTGGTAGGCGACCGGGTATTGCGCGTCGAGGCCATGCCCCGGCAGGTCGACGGCGAAGCTGCGGTGGCCGAGCAACGCGAGTTCGCGCTGGATGGGGGCCCACATGAACGAGCTGGAGCCGGAACCGTGGACCAGCACGAATGTGGGAGCGGCGCAGGCCGCAGGCCGAGGGCTGGAGGGGCTGGTTGAGACAGGTGACACGTAGATCAGTCCGATCGCATTGAGGCGCGGTGAACACGCGTGATGTAGGCACGGCGCATTGAGCCGCTGATGAAGAGGATGGTGGACATGTCACCGGTGAGTTCGCCGAAGCCCGGTCATGACACGGGCGGTCGCAGACTCTGCGGCAGTGCCGGATCAGCCCATGGCGGACCGCCAAGGACAGAACGCAGCTCTAGGCGTCAACCGGTGGGTGTGTGATGTTGACGGGTCGGATCGGGCGAAACGCGGCGCGCCGGGAGTCTGGACCGCAACGCTGACGGCGGGATCGCCTCGACCGCCGATCACCGAGTGATCGGCAGGACACACCGCCTCAGACAGTCCGAAGACGGACGAACATGTAGACCATGATCGAGATCGTATCAGGCCGTGTTGAACGACCGGGAATCGACAGGTCCGCTCACCGCGTGACCCGACCGCTGCCGCCCCGTACGGCACCGCCTCGCACCCCGCCGCCGGAAAACCGGGTGCGGACTGCCGGTGCGGCGGTGTGTGATCGGGAGTATGACGATTGTGCTGGGTGAGCCGGGAGCCGACGGGCTGCGCGAGGTTGCGGGCGTGCTGCGGGAGTGGCAGTACGACGGGGCGCCGATGCACCTGCATCCGGGAGACCTGGGCTGGTTCTGGCGGTTCGGTGCGGAGGCGACGGCCGCGGCGGTCCGGACGTGGAGCCGGGACGGACAGATTCTCGCCGTCGGGCTGCTGGACGGTCCCGGGCTGTTGCGGCTGACGATCGCGCCGGAGGCTCAGCGGGAGGAGGAGCTGGCGCAGCAGCTGGTCGAGGACGTGACCGAGCCGGAGCGCGGCGTACTGCCCGAGGGGAAGGCGAACATCGAGGCGCCGATGGGCGCACGGGTCCAAGATCTGCTGTCCGAGGACGGCTGGAAGGCCGACGAGCCGTGGACGCCGCTGCGCCGCGACCTCACGGAGCCGGTGAAGGATCCAGGCGTGCGGATCGAGGTGATCGGGCCGGAGCAGGCGCACGTGCGGGCCGCCGTACAGCGGGCATCCTTCGACGGGTCGACGTTCACCGACGAGCGCTGGCACGCGATGGCGGCCGGATTGCCGTACGCCGACGCCCGGTGTCTGGTCGCCTACGACGGCCAGGGCAACGCGGTGGCGGCGGTGACGGTGTGGTCGGCCGGTCCAGGTAGGCCCGGATTGCTCGAGCCGATGGGCGTGCACCGGGAACATCGCGGTCACGGCTACGGCAGGGCGATCACCGTCGCCGCGGTGGCCGCGCTCCAGGCGCTGGGCTCGTCGAGCGCGATCGTCTGCACCCCGAGCTCCAATGTCGGCGCCGTCGCCACCTACAAGTCAGCCGGCTTCCAGCCGCTCCCCGAGATCCGGGACAGATACCGGGACGCCTAGGGGTTCCAACGGGTGAGGAGGTCAGGCCGGCCACACGCGCGGCGTGCCGGAGTCGGCGACGGTGGCCGCGTGACCGCGAGCGGTGGAGCCGACGGCCGAAGCCAGACAGGCGACGCTCTGGAAGCCAGACGGGCGACGCTCTGACGGAGCCAGGATCACCTGGTACGGGAGGCGGGCCGGGATAAGACCGGCGCCGGGCGCCGATCTCTTCGGGCTGGATGGGAGATCGCGATTGCCCGGCCCACAACGATGCCCGCCCGCGGCCTTATACGCGCAGCTCTGTCAGCCGGTCGGTGGCCTCGTGCGGTGTCATGCCGGCGCCCCGTTGGTAGGCGGTGTCGTAGTCGGTACGGCCGAGCCGTTCCGCGAGCACCTCCGCAAGGGAGCGCAGCTCGATGTCGCCGTGGTCGAAGGTGCCGCGGATGGCCTGGCTCAGGCCGAGCGCGGTGGCCGCGCCGGCCGGATCGTCCTCCAGGAACAGCAGCCGGGCCAGGAGCTGGGCGGCCCGAGGGGTGCCCATGTGCGCCCGCGCCGCCCGCACGGCACGGGGCAGCAGCTCGCGCGCGGGTGCGGCGTCCCCGGCGGTGAGGAGGTTCGCCATCCTGGCGGGTACCAGCATGTTCTCGATCGTCTCCGCCGTAAGGCGCAGCCGGCGGGCGAGTGTCTCCATCCGGTCGAGTTCCCGGTCGGCCCGTTCGATCTCGCCGGAGCGGCGGTACAGCTCGGCCAGGCTGCCCAGGACCTCGATCTCCAGCACGGGCTGACCGCGCTCCCAGACCGCTCGTTCGGCGGTTTCGATGTCGTGCCGGGCGCCGGTCAGGTCGCCGGCGCGCATGCGTTCGGTGGCGAGCCCGAGCCGGGTCGAGACCTCGTCCTGCGAGCCGAGGCCGGTGGCGAGCGCGATGCTGTGCTCGTAGGCGGCGATCGCCTCGTCGTGTTCGCCGCCGATGGCGTGGATCTGCGCCAGGCCGTACAGCGTCTTCGCCGTCCACCACTGATCGCCCGCCTCCTCGAACGCGTGCAGCGCCGCTGTCATCGCGGTCGCGGAGCTTTCCCGGTCGCCCCGTTCGCGATACCGCATGGCTTCGATCATGAAGGTGCAGGCGATCGCCCAGCGGTCCGAGCCGCTGCGCACCCGGGCGATCTCCTGGTCGGCCAGCTCGTCCAGCCCGAGTATCGCCGCCATCACCAGCACTGTCGTCAGCAGCATCGGATAACGCCGCAGCGCGCCCGTGCGCGCGCAGTCGTCGATGAGCGCGCGCAGCCGCTCGGGGTCGGTGACCGGCCCGCCCCCGCCGGCCACCAGGTGGATCGCGGTGAACGCGGCCCGGGCGTCCGCGGGCAGCGCGTCGCCGAACTCGGCGACCTTGGCGACGTAGGCATCGGCCCGAGCGTCGTAGCGGAGCATGACCCAGTACCAGTACAGCGGGCCGAGGAGGCGGGCCGCCGCATCGGCGTCACCGGTGTCGATGGCCGTTTGCAGGGCGAACATCAGGTTGTCGTACTCGGCCTGGAACAGCCGCAGCGACTCCACCTGCTTGTCCGAGCGCAGCAGCGGCTCGTGTTCCTCGGCCAGGTCGGCGAAGTGCCGCACGAGCCTGCGCAGGACGGCTTCGGCTTCCCCCGCCAGGCGAAGCTTGTCGGCCGAATGGGCTCGGACGGTCTCCAGCATCCGGTAGCCGTCGCCGGCCCGCTCCACGATGGACTTGTCGACCAGGGAGTCCAGCAGATAGATGACCTCGCCGGCGGGGAGCGCCTCATCCGAACAGACCACCTCGATCGCGGCGACCCCGGTTCTCGCCAGAAAGATCGAAATTCGGCGGGCCAGCATCCGTTCTTGATCGGTGAGGAGGTCCCAGCTCCACTCGATGACCGCATGGAGTGTCTGCTGCCGCGGCTGGGCGGCCCGGTTACCGGTGCTGAGCAGCCGGAAGCGGTCATCCAGCCGCCGGGCGACCTGGTCGGCGCTCATGGTCCGCAGCCGCGCCGCGGCCAACTCCAGGGCCAGCGGAAGCCCGTCCAGCCGTCGCACGATGTCCGCGACCGAGGCCGCGGTCGACGCGTCCAGCGTGAAGCCGGGCTGTACGGCTGCCGCGCGATCGAGGAACAGCCGCACCGCGGCCGACTCTCCGGCCTGAGCGGAATCCGCGTGCGCGGGCGGCAGTCCGAGCGGGCCCAGACGGCACAGCGTCTCACCCATGACTTCCAGCGGTTCCCGGCTCGTGGCCAGGATGGTCAAGTACGGCTGGCGCTCCAGCAGCTGCCCGGCGAACTCCGCGACGGGTCCGGAGATCTGTTCGCAGTTGTCGAGCACCAGCACGCCTTCACCACCGGCGAGCAGATTGACCACCCGCTCCAGCGGCGTACCGGACGGCCGGACATCGGCGACGCTGAGCGTGCCCAGCACCGCGCCGGGCAGCCCGTCCGCCGTGGTCACCCCGGCCAGGGAAACGAGCCAGACCCGGCCGCGCCGATGGGCCCGATGCCGGCTCACCGCCTCCACGGCCAGGCGGGTCTTGCCTACTCCCCCGGGTCCTACGACGGTGACCAGCCGCGAGGTCTCCAGCAACCCGGCGAGCAGTCTCAGCTCCTCCGCCCGGCCGACGAAGCTGGTCAACTGGGCCGGCAGGCGTCCCGGCACCGCCTCCGGCCGCGCCTGTTCCGCCTCGGGGATCTCCAGCTCGCCCCGCAACACGGCCAGGTGTGTTCTACGCAGTTCCTCGGACGGGTCGACGCCCAGTTCCTCGGCGAGCGTGCCGCGGACCTGTTCGAACACGGCCAGCGCATCGGACCGGCGGCCTGCCGCGTGCAAGGCTCGCATGCGCAATCCGGCCAGCCGTTCGCGCAACGGGTGGCCGGCGGCCACCGCCGCCATATCGGCCAGGATCTCGTCGTGGCGGCCCAGTCTCAGCTCCGCCTCGAACCGGTCTTCAACGGCCGCGGCGCGCAGCTCCTCCAGACGCGCGCCGGCCGTACCGGCGAAGGGGGCATCGCGCACGTCGGCCAGCGCGTCTCCCCGCCACAGCGCCAGCGCCTCGTCCAGCAGCGCGTCCGCTCGCTGCGCGGCGCCTGCGGCCAGTTCGCGACCGCCCCGCCTCGCCTTCTCCTCGAACCGACAGGCGTCGACGTCCCCGGCGCGGACGTGCAGGCGGTACCCGCCGGCCGCCCTCTCCACGACCCCGGCCCCGCCCAGAGCCTTGCGCAGCCGATGCACCAGCCCATGCAGCGCATTGACGGTGCCCCCGCGCGGACGCTCCCCCCACAGGCCGTCAACGAGTGCATCGACCGACACCATCTCGCCCTCGGCCAGGGCCAGTCGGGCCAGCAGCGCACGGACCCTCGTCCCGCCGACATCGATCGGCGCACCGTCGTCGGCATAGGCCCGGACCGGTCCCAGCACCTCAATACGCATGCACAAAGGCTATGAGCACGGAGACGCGCACGTGCCGCTGAAAGTGGCGCCATGCCGGCTGAAAGGGCGTTCTAAGAGGCATGTAAGCGCTGGTGGACACCGTGGAGGACGTACGGAAGAAACGTCAGAAAGGCAGTGCAATGGCAGCGCACGAGAAAGTGCAGCAGGTGCTCGACTGGGCGGTGGCCGAGGCCGGCATCCCCGGCATCGTCGCCGACATCAAGGACGGGGACCGGACCTGGTTCGGCACCGCCGGCGTCGCCGACCTCAAGACCGGTGCCCTGCGCGGGCCGGGCGAATACCTGCACACCGGCAGCAGCGGCAAGGCCTTCACCGCCGCAGTGGTCCTGTCCCTGGAGGCCGAGGGCAGGCTGAGCATCGACGACCCGGTGGACAAGTGGCTGCCGGGCGTGCTGAACGTCAACGGCTACGACGGCAGCAAGATCACCATCAGGCACCTGCTCAGCAACACCAGTGGTCTGTTCGTGACCGGCCTGGCGCCGGAGATCAGCCACCGCTACGCCACCCGTTCCGGGTTCGCCGAGCATCGCTTCGACGAATTCAGCACCGAAGAGCTGTTGAGGGTGGCGGTGTCCCAGCCGCCGATCGGTGCGCCCGGCGAACGCTTCGGGTACGCCAACGGCGGCTTCTACCTCGCCGGGGCGATCATCGAGAAGGTCACCGGCAACAGCTATGCCGAGGAGGTCGAGCTCAGGGTCGCTCAACCGCTAGGCCTGACCGACACCCGCGTGCGCCCCTCCACGGACACGGGATACCCCGATCCGCACCCGCGAGGGTACTCGAACCTCTTCTTCAAGGACGGCACCGACCCGGCAGCCGTCACCCCGGAGAACTGGGAATCTCTGATCGAGGAGCCCGGACTCGAGCCCCTCGACGTCACCGAGTTCAACACCTCGCTCGGCTGGTCGGCCGGCAATGTCGTCTCCACCACCGGCGACATGATCCGGTTCGTCAACGCGCTGGCGAGCGGCAGCCTGCTGCCGCCGGCCCAGCACCGGCAGATGTGGACCACGGTCTCCGTCGAGGGTGGTCACTGGATGCCGCACGCCCGATATGGCCTCGGCCTGTTCGAGTTCGACAAGGACGCCGCGGGCGGCCGGACGCTGCGCGGTGTGGGTGGCAGCCTCTGGGGGTCCTACACCTGCGTGGTGGGTACCCCCGACGGCCGGCACACCATCGCCGTCCACACCAACACCGAATGGAAGACCTGGGACCTCATGTTCAAGGTCATCGAAGCGGAGTTCGGCGTCTCCATCGGTGCGTAAGCACGCTGCCGGCCATTATCCGGATGCGGGAACGCTCGGCCGCCCGTTCGGGCACTCCGAAGACGTCGGCGATCTGCTGGAGCGTCTTCTCGCGGGCGTCGTACAACTCCCTGGCACGCGTCACGGCCGGTCGGAACCCGGGCCGGGCGTGACGTCGTCCATGGGCGGGCCCGCCAGGGCGGCGGCGAGACGAGAAGCGAGCGCCGTGACCGCGGCGCGCAGTTCCGGCCCGCCCTCAACGCGGAAGGGGAACGGCACGTTCGGCAGCCACTCCTGCGCGTACATCGTCGGATTGCTCGTGCTGCCGACGAGCACGCACCTGTCCCCCGACGGTTCGAGCCGTCCCATGGGCGGCCGGATCCAGGGCGCCACCTCGGCGAGGGGGGCGTCGAACACGACGCGCGTGGCGAACTCCCATCCGGTGCCCAGGTTCTCCTCCAGCGCCGTCACCGGGTCGAGGCCGTCGGGCGGCTCGAACGCGTGCGTGCTCCGCTGGACCTGGCGGACGCGGTCGACCCGGTAGGTGCGGATGGCGTCCGCGCGGTGGGAGTGGCACAGCAGGTACCAGCGCCCGTGGCGGACGACGACCGCCCAGGGGTCCACCTCGGCCTCCCACTCGTTGCCGGACTCGCTCCGGTAGGAGACCACCACGCGCCGCCGGTCCGCGATGGCGGCCACGAGCGCGCTGGTGATGGCGGGATCCGGACGGGCCGCGAACCGGTCCGGCGCCGCCGACGCATGCTCGCGCAGCGCCGCCGCCTGCCGTCCGACGTTCTCGGGCAGGGCCCGGATGACCTTGCCCAGGGCGGCGCCGACGAGGTCGCCGACGTCGGCGGCCGCCGGCTGGCCGTCGAGCACCGCCATGACCAGGCCGAGCGCCTCGGGCTCGGTGAAGGCGACCGGAGGCAGCTTCGTCCCGCGTCCGAGCCGGTACCCGCCGTAGGGGCCGCGGGCCGACTCGACGGGGATGCCCGCCTCGCGGAGGATCCCGACGTACCGGCGCGCGGCGCGCTCCGTGACGCCCAGACAGGCGGCGAGCTCGCCGGCCGTCACGCCGGGGCGGGTCCGGAGGATCTCCATGGCGCGCAGAGCCCGTGCGGTGGGGCTGAGATCGGTCGGCACACGAGCACAGTAGGAGGTCACGGGATGAATAGGAAGTAGAACGTCCGGAATCGGTCCTAGCCTGACGTCCTGACCGGGTTCCGCGGGCAGGATCTCGCCGGAACCGCGCTGAAGAAAGAGAACTGATCATGGATATCCTGCTCATCGCCGGCCTGTGGCTCGACGGATCCGCGTGGGACGACGTCGTGCCCGCACTTGAGGCGCTCGGCCACCGCCCCGTACCGATCACCCTGCCCGGGCAGGGGGACGGATCCGCCTCGGCCACTCTCGACGACCAGGCGGCAGCCGTGCTCGCCGCCGTGGACTCGGCGTCGGGAAAGCCCATGGTGGTGGGACATTCCGCCGCCTGCACCCTGGCCTGGCTGGCCGCCGACGCGCGCCCGGAGCGGGTCGCCAAGGTCGCGCTCATCGGCGGCTTCCCGTCCGCCGACGGGCAGCCCTACGCCGACTTTTTCGAGCTGAAGGACGGCGTCATGCCCTTCCCGGGCTGGGGTCCGTTCGAGGGGCCGGACTCCGCCGACCTCGGCGAGGAGGCCAGGCGGGACTTCGCGTCCGCGGCGATCCCCGTCCCCGCGGGGGTGACGAAGGGCGTGGTGCGCCTGACGGACGAGCGACGGTTCGACGTCCCCGTCCTTGTCGTGTGCCCCGAGTTCACCCCCGCCCAGGCTCAGGAGTGGATCGCCGCCGGGGACGTGCCCGAGCTGGCCAAGGCCGAACACCTCGACCTTGTGGACATCGACTCGGGCCACTGGCCCATGATCACCGAGCCGGCCGAGCTCGCCCGGCTCCTGGCCGCGGCGGCCCCCGAGGCCTGACACGGCTGTCGGCCTTGCCGACCCCGCGGATGCGGGACCTGCCCCGGGTCGCCCTGGTGCGGGGTCTTGCCGGTGGTGGTCCGGGACTCGACCGCTCGGTGCGCGGCGGCTGCCGCCTCGAGCGGGAAGGTCTGGCCGATGACCGGCCGCACACGGGTGACCGCTGGGGTCCTCACCGCGCTGGCGAGTGTATCGATGCTCGTGGCGGGCGCTCTCCCTGCTCATGCCGGCGAGATCTCCGGCCCCGTCGCCGTGACGGCGTCGGGCCAGGTAACGACGCTACCCGTCGCGACGCTTCCCCTCACCCACTGCGGCGGCCGCCGCGTGTTCGGCGACAGCGGCTGGAACTGCCCCTCCTGGAAGTCGGGCCGCGAGCACGCGAGAAAGGCGGCCGCCGCCGAGCCGCGTTCCTTGATCCTTCTCGGTGGCGACGGCGGAGGCGGACAGGAGCGTCGCGGTGGCGAGGCTGCCCCAGAGGGCGGCCGGGCCGTGGGGTGCGAGAGCGGTGATGACCACCGGGGAGACGGCGAGGCCGAAGCCCGTGGACAGCTGGAAGCGGGCGAGGGCGCGTCCCAGGAGATGGGCCGGGGCGAGGACGGTGACGAGCGCGGTGGCGCTGCCGGCATAGATGATCTCGCCGATGGTGCAGACCACGGACACCGCGAGGATGGCCGGGGCACCCCAGCCGTGTCCCAGTGAGGTAGCCGCGAGGAAGCCGAGGTAGGACGCGGTGAGGACCACGCCGGCGAGAGCCAGCACGGTCCGCCGGGAGAAGCGGGACATCAGGACCGTGATCGGAACCTGCAGGGTGACCACCAGCACCGTGTTGGCCACGAAGATGGCTGCCGACCACACCGGGGATGCGTGCATCTGTGTCACCAGGACCAGGGGGAGTGCGATTTCGGGGACGTTGAGACAGAAGACGTAGACCACGTTGGCGGCCAGCAGCGCGCGCATCCGGGGTGCGGGCTCGTCGTCCCTGTCCTTGGCCGCGGCAGCGGCCGGATGAGCGTGCACGTGGACCGACCACGCCAAGACCGCCGCGGCGAGATAGGTGAGCCCGGTGACGGCTGCCAGCGCCTGCAATGCGGTGGTGCCGCCGGCCAGGCATGCGGTGGCGAGGAGGGCGCCCGCGCCCAGGCCGGCGTTGCGCAGGGCGCGGCCTGCCGCGAGGGCGGCGTCGCGTTCGCGGCCGTGGGCGACCGTGGCCACGAGGGCGGCGTGGGCGGCCGGCCATGCCTGGTTGCCGATGCCGAGGAAGAGTGCCGCCGTCGCGAACAGCCAGACGTTCCCCGTCGGGGTGGCCAGCAGCAGCGCCACGCCCAGCACCCGCACCAGCATCGACGCTGCCACGACCGTGCTGCGTGCGCCCCGGTCCAGCCATCGGCCGACCGCGGGCATGCACACCAGACCCACGACGGCGCCGACCGTCATGGCGATGCCGGTGGCCGGCGCGGACAGCCTCAGCACCATCACCCCGTAGAGCAGCAGAAAGGGCCGCAGCAGGCCGGTGCCGAGCGCGTCCACGGCCAGGGCGACGGCATAGCGGGGGCCTCCGGAGGCACGGACGAGGGCGCGCGGCCGGATCTTGGTGGTGGTTGCCATGGCGTCAACGATGCGTTCGGCCGCCGGGCCGACTGTGTCGGTTGACGGACACCGTCAACCGACGCGGTCGTCGGCCATCCGACCAGCGATGATGAGGGGATGACGTTGAGGATCGACATCGGCGGCCTGCCGTCCGGGCGACTGCGGTTCGCTGCCTCCCCGCTGGCCGAGCTGACCGCGATGCTGCACGTGCTGGCCGAACCCGGGCATCACCCGCAGCTCGCCGGCTGGGCCGGGGACGTCTGGGCTGGGCTGCGGCCGGAGCTGGCCGAGCGGTTGCGGGAGGCGGAGTTCCTCTGGCGTTCCTCACGAGCCGACTTTCTGGTCCCCGCTCGTCCTCGGCCGACCCTCGCCGAGGAGTTGGACGACGTGGACCGGATCGACGACGAAACCTATGTGACCGCCGCGCTCATCACCACGTGCGGCAGCAACCGGGTCCACTTCGCCGCGCCGTCGCTGCTCACCGACGCGACTGCGCGCGAGCGGGCCCTGGACCTGGCGCAGGCCCGCGGCGCGCGGCAAGAGGCCTTCGCGGAACGGCTGCTCGCGGACCCGGCCGCCGTGCGGGCGCGGGTGCGCCACACCCTCGAACAGTGCGCCGAGGCTTTCTTCGACGCCGCCTGGACGGGCGTCGCCGTACAGCTCGCCACCGACCTGCGCCTGAAGAACGACCTGCTGAGGCGCCAGGGCATCGGGGCGGCACTCGCATCGGTCTCCGGCGCAGTCACCCTGGCACCGGACGGCGACTGCATCATCGTGGACAAGCTGCAGGACAAGGCGACCGCCGCTCACGGCACCGGGGTCACCTTCATCCCCAGTGTCTTCGGCAGCCCGCACCTGGTGGTGGTCCACACGCCCGGGTGGCAGCCGGTGGTGCAGTACCCGGTGGCCGAGCCGAGTCCATCAGAGCCGGTGTCGCTGGAAACGGTCACACTACGGCTGGAGGCACTCGCACATCCGATACGGCTGCGACTGCTGCGCACCCTGGCCCGCGGCCCGCACACCACCGGTGAGCTGGCCCACGCCTGGGAACTTTCACCCCCGGAGGTTTCCCGCCACCTCGCTGTCCTGCGCCGCGCGGGCCTGCTCACGGCCCGGCGGCACGGTCGTTACGTCCATTACACCCTCAATCTGCCTGATCTGACGGGGCTGGGGGCCGACCTGCTGGCGGCCGTACTGCGCTGAGTGGCTTCGGCCTGCCGAAACGCGGAATGACCCGGCTGAACGCGATCTCGGACCGGGGAGTGGGCCGGGGCATCGCCGCGCGCGGCTCAGATCATCCGCCGCAGGGCGGTCTCCACGGCGTCGACGAGCGCATCACCTTCGGTACCGGGGTGGCGGGCAAGGCCGAGTTCGACGTCCGGCAGAGCAGGCAACGCGGCCGCGTCGTGGCAGGCCATGGCCGGCTCGAGGTTGGCGGGCATGAGCGCCGCGACCCCGAGCCCGGCCCGTAGCGCGGCGAGCACTCCGGCGAGACTGTTGCTTTCGAACGCCACCCGCCAGCGGCGCCCGGCGCCTTCCAGCGTTTCCAGCACCGACGTTCGCCAGGCGCACGTGTTCGAGAACAGCACCACAGGCAGTGGATCGGCGTCGACGGCGACACCCTGCCCGACCGCCCAGACCAGCGGCAGACGCACCGTCCAGCGCGGCGGCCAGGGAAGATCCGGGACCTCGTCGAGCACGAGCTGGACACGGCCCGTGTCGTAGGCCTCCCGCATCGCCCCGTTGGAAAGACTGAGCACCTCCAGCGTCGCGTCGGGGTGCAGCCGCGCGAGGTCGGCGAGTGCCTGAGGAAGGCGGGAAACAGCGAGATCTTCGAGGAGCCCCACGCCGCAACGCCCGGTGAGCGCACGTCCCGTTTCGGCGAGTGCCTGTGCCGACAGCGCGAGAATGCGCTCGGCATAGGGCAGCAGCTCCTCGCCCGCCCGGGTCGGCGAGACGCCGGACGGCGCCCGGTGCAGCAGCGGACTGCCGACGGCCCTCTCAAGCTTGCGCAACTGCTGGCTGAGCGCGGGCTGGGTATGGCCGAGTGCCACCGCCGCACGGCTGATGCTGCCCGCTCGCACGGCGGTGACGAACGACCGCAGCAGTGCAGTCTCGAGATCACGTGCCATAAGCATTCATTATGTCCGATCCAACGAATTAACGACTTCCTATGGCATTACCGGAGATCTAGCGTCAAACCGGTGACCAGATTTCGACAGGTGCTCGCGGTGCCGGGGATGACGCCCCTGCTGGGTATTTCGCTGCTCGCCCGTGCCGCGATCACGGCGGACGTGATGGCGCTGACGATGTACGTCGTGCTTGCCCTCGACATGAGCTACGCGGCGGCGGGAGCCGTGGCGGCGGCGCTCACCGCCGGTATCGCGCTGGGCGGGCCGCTGCTGGGCCGGATGATCGACCGGCGGGGCCTGCGTACCGTGCTGATGGCCACGGTCGTGCCGCAGATCGTGTTCTGGCTGACCGTGCCTGTGCTGCCGTACGTGATCTTGCTGGGTGCCTCCTTCGCCGCCGGTCTGTTGATGGTGCCGGTCCAAGCGGTCACCAGGCAGGCGATCGCCGCGATGACGACGGCAGGGCAGCGGCGGGCGGCGTTCACGCTGGAGTCGGTGGCGGGCGAGCTGTCGTACATGGTGGGCCCGGCGGTGGTGATCCTGTGCGCGGCGAAGGTGTCCCCCGGCGTGGTGGCATGGGGAGTGGGCGCCGTGATCGCCGTTGGCGGGGCCGGGATCGCCCTGCTCAACCCGCCGCTGCGGGCCGAGGACGAGGCGGACGGCGACGCGGCAGGCCGGCCCCGGCGCCGGGAGTGGCTGGGAGCGCGCATGGTCGCTGTTCTGACGATGGGGTTCGGCGCCACGATGCTGCTCAGCGGCGTCGACCTGGCCATCGTCGCCACCCTCCAAGAAGCCGGTCAGGTCTCGTGGGCGGCCGTGGTCGTCGCCGTGTTCGGGGTGACGTCCGTCGTGGGCGGCCTGGTGTACGGAGCGCTGCCCCGGCCGATGCCCACCTGGCTGCTGCTCGGCCTGCTCGGGCTGGTGACGATTCCGGCCGGACTCGCCCATGACTGGCCTTGGCTGTGTGCGGCCGTCATCGGTGCCGGGCTGCTCACCGCACCGACCCTCTCCACGGTCTCCGACGTGGTGAGCCGGCTGACGCCGGCCAGTGTGCGAGGTGAGGCGACCGGCCTGCAGTCCTCGGCGCTGAGCGCGGGGTTCGCGCTCGGCTCCCCGGTCGCGGGAGCGGCGATCGACGCGTCCGTGCCGGCGGGCGGCTTCGCGGCGGCGGGCCTGGCCGGCCTGCTCGCCGCACTGGCGGGATACCTGCTCTCGCGCCGGTCCCCCGCCGCCGCAACGTCTCCGTCGTCCTCATCGCGGGCACTCCAGCCTTGCGACGCCGTCGCGCCGGCCCCGTGACGTCAGCCCGGTACGGCTCCGGCCGTACGCCGCCGGTGACGAGCCGGGTACGGCCACGGGCACGCGGTCGAGGACGGAGACGGCGCCGGCCACCGGTTGCGGCACCACGACGATGATCAAGATGCGATCAGCCGTGACCGTACCTCGGGGTCGTCGGTGAAGACGCCGGCGATCCAGCGATTCGTCGCGAGGATGACGGCACCTCAGGTCGTTCGGTTTTACATTTCTTGACTAGTCATGAAATTGAGTAGATAGTCTCCTTCATGGCGTTACGGCATGCGGTGCTGGCGGCGTTGCTGGACGGGGAGTACACCGGCTACCAGCTCGCCAAGATCTTCGACGTGGGCGTGTCCAACTTCTGGTACGCGTCACCGCAGCAGCTCTACACCGAGCTGGCGAAACTGGAGAAGGCCGGGATGATCTCCGGGAGGCAGATCATCCAGCTCGACCGGCCGAACAAGCGGGTCTTCACGGTCACCGGGGCGGGCCTGGACGAGCTGGCGGCCTTCGCCGCGGCTGCGTCCAAACCGCTGTCCATCCGCGACGACCTGGCGGTGAAGGTCCAGGCCGTCGACCACCTCGACCCCGCCCCCGTGCTGGCCCAGCTCGGCGAGCGGGCCGCCGAGGCCGCCGCCAGGCTGGCACTGTTCGGCCAGGGCATGCGGCGGCTGCGGGGCGACCTCGACGAGGAGGAGTTCCTCCGCTCGTCCGAACGGGTCGGCCCGTACCTGACCTACCTGGCCGGATGCCGCCTGGAGCGGGAGATGCGCGACTGGTGCCTGACCACCGCCGCCCTGCTCCGCTCCCGCACGGCGAGCCACCCCGGGGAGGGCCGATGACGTACGGCGCGACGCCTCAGGGGGCGGCCAGGACGTTCACCCGGTACGTCGCGCTCGGCGACAGCCAGACGGAGGGCCTCGGCGACGGCGACGAGATCCGTGGCTATCGTGGCTTGGCGGACCGGCTCGCCGAGCACCTCGCCACGGCGGTCCCGGACGTCCACTACGCCAACCTGAGCGTACGGGGACGCCTCGCCGCGCAGGTCCACGCCGAGCAGCTCGCCCCGGCACTGCGGCTCCGGCCCGACCTGGCCACGGTGATAGCCGGGATGAACGACCTGATCAGGCCCAGCTTCGACGCCGCCGCGGTCGCCGCGAGCCTGGAGGAGATGTTCGCCGCGCTCACCGCGTCGGGCACGCACGTCCTCACGGTGACCTTTCCCGACATCGCGAAGATCGCCCCCCTGGCCCGGCCGCTGCTCCCCCGCGTGCTCGCCCTGAACGAGCGGATCCGCGAGGCCGCGGCCCGCCATGACGTCACCGTGATCGACACCTTCCCGCTCGCCTTCGCCACCGACGCCAGGATGTGGAGCGTCGACCGCCTGCACGCCAGCCCTCTGGGCCATGCCCGGATAGCCGCGGCCTTCGCGCACGCCCTCGGGATCCCGGGCAGCGACGACACCTGGTCGGCCCCGCTCGTACCGGTCGCCCCGCGCGGACGCCTGCGAAGCGCGGGAACGGAGGTCCGCTGGGTCGCCGGCTTCGCCGGCCCGTGGATCTACCGCCGCATGCGGGGCAGATCCTCCGGCGACGGCCGCAGCGCCAAGCGCCCCGACCTCACGCCTGTGCTGCTCTCCCTCAAGGAGTGAGCAGCGGCGATGCGGGGCTCGCGGGGAGAGGCGGGCGACGGCTGATCGACCGGTGTCGCCCGCCGCAGCGGGAACACATCAACTGCTGCGTCACCGGCGCGGCGCCTGCCAGCGGGCGTCGAGCCGGCCGTGCCGCATTCGGCCTACCAGGCGGACGTGCAGCGTCTCCGGCGTGTTGTCGCCCGCGTCCCTGCTGATCGTCAGGCTGCTGTGCCGTACCGACAGCTCGTTGGCGTTCACCACCATGCCCGGCGCGAGGACCAACTCCACGTTGCCGCCGCTCACCCGCAGCTCGATGACCAGCTCGGGCGCGCTGCGCACCGCGCTGGTCAGGTCCAGCATCACGTCGCACCACGCGGTGCGCAGCGCGAGCCGGTGCGGCAGCGTCCACCGGCCGTCGCGGCGCACCGAGCCGTGCCGCTCCTTGATGGTGAGCAGTTCGGCGGCCGGCTCGGCCGGCGGCCCAGCGAGCGGCAGCGTGAGGGCACCCGCGATCAGGTCGGTGATGAGCGGGGTCAGCTCGTCGATGGTGCGGGCGGCCAGCGCCGCGTCCAGCCGCTCGTCGAACTCGACCGGGTCGAGCCGGCCGTCGGCGACGGCGGCGTGCAGCAGTTCGATGATCCGGTCGCGTTCCGCGTCGGACGCGCGCAGCGCGGGCGAGCGGTGCGAATCTTCCGGCATCCAGCCTCCTTGGCGGCGACGTGGTGGCATCGCGCCACCGGCGTTTCACGATCTTGATTCTGTTGACGGGAACGGTGACCCGTCCTGCTCCTTTGAATTTCTCCTGAAGTTCAAAGGGAACGGACGGATGATGGAATGCGGTGCTGGTGGCGCCCAGGGTATCTCGATTGCTGAGGCCGGGACCGCCCGAGGGGATCTCACACCCGGGCGGCCCCGGCCTCAGGCAGACAGGGCCAAGCCCAGCCCCGCTCGGAAACGTCGACGGTTCTCCCCGCCGGGGGCTGACCGCCTGCGTGCCGTGGGGCGAGGACGGGCCTACCGGGTGCGGGCTCGGTGTCAGTCGTCGATGGCCTGGTAGAGGGTGGTCCAGAAGTCGTGGATCAGCCGCGCCGAATCCGGGGTGGACATCCCGGCCTGGGCGAGCAGGAACCCACCGCTGAGGCGACGGTGGCGGGCGACGGGTACTGGCTCTTCTTCTTGCCCTTGATGATGACGAGTTTGGCTGCGATGTCGCGCAGGCTGAGGCTCTGGTCACGGAGGTGGAGGGCGAGGGTGAGCATGGCGTCGTCGGTGACGCTGGCACCGCCGATGGTCTTGCCGCGGGTGCGGGCGGATTCGTGGCCTTCCAGAGTGCGGTCGCGGATGTACGCACGCTCCATGCCGGACAGGGCGGCCGGCACGGTGAAGACTCCCCGGGCCGGGTCGTGCGATCCCTGGAGCTCTCCGGTGAGGAACTCCAGGCCGACATCACTGGCCTTGAGCTGTTCGGCGAGCGCGGCCAGCTCCAGTCCTCGGCCCAGGCGCTTGTGTCGGTGACCGTGCTGGCCGCCCTGTGACGACGAGCGTCGTCGCGACGCCCGAGGCGCGCAGCTCCCGAGCGCGGGCGACAGCCTTGTCGGGTTCAGGACGGGTCGCAGCCCTGGTGAAGATCTTCTCGGCGAAGATTCGCGTGACGCCGGCGGCCTTGAGGGAGTCGAGCCGGATGCCGAGGGACTGGCGGACGGTCGTGTGCTTCCACACGCTGGAAATCGTCGTCTGCCACGACCGGAGCGTTTCATGAGTACGTTTCAGGGCTTACGCGTTTGCAACAACCTATGAAACAGATTTCGCCCGGCACGGTCGAGCCCTCACGCCGTGTCTCACAGGCGACCACCTATGAGACATGACTCCCCGTCGACGCCTGCCCGCCGGTGGAGACGCCTGTCACGGCGAGATGAGACGAACGCGTACTATCGGGCCTTGCCACTCTGCGATCCGGGCAAACTGCAGCCGAATCGTCACTCGGGAGACGCCAACGTATGAATACGCCACCATCGCCACCTGGAGTTGAGCCGACTGACGGATCAGCCGTCCGGATCGGCGCTCTCGTCCCGCTGACTCGGCCTGGCTGGGTCGAGGCAGGCCGACACTTGCTGGCTGGACTCGAGCTGGCCGTTCGCGAGGTCAATGACGCCGGCGGGATCGTCGGAAGACCACTCGAGTTGGTGGTCCGAGACACCGCGGCTGATCCAGAGAGGGCCGCGGCGGCCGTAGATGAATTGGCGCGCCTGGGCGTGGCTGCCTTGGCGGGTGAATATCACAGCGTCGTCGCTCGCGCCGCTGCCGCCAGAGCCGACGCCCTCGGCCTGCCGTTCCTCTGCTCGTCAGCGGTTCTCGACGCGCTCACCGAACAGCCAACGGAATGGATCGCGCGCCTCGCCCCGCCGCAGTCCCGCGGCTGGCAGATCTACGCAGACTTCCTCCTCAGCGCGGGCCACAGTCGAATCGCCGTAGCAGCCCAGCCGAGTGTCTACTGGGCATCCGGGGCCCGCATTCTGCGGGACTACCTCGCTGCCCGCGGCGGCACCGTCATCGAACTCGACATGCGCACGCTCACCCCCACGGCCGTGTGCGACGAACTCGTCGACAATCGCGCGACAGCCCTCCTTCTTCTGGTCGGCCACCCGGAGCCGGCAGTGCCGATCGTCAAGGCTGTCCGCCGCGACCAGCGCCTCGCCGAGATCATGATCGGTGCTCCGGCCGGGCAACCGGAGTTCGCCGAATGGGCGGCGTTGCTGGGCGACGACGGCGCCGCGATCCCGTTCCTGCGCTACCTGCCCGAGCGCCTCAGCCCACTCGGTGTACGAGTCGAGACGGCTCTCCGTGAGCGGCTGGCCGAAGCGCCCTCCTTCGTTGCTTTCGAGGGCTATGACACGGTCGCCGTCCTCGCCGATGTGCTGCGTGCTCACGGCGCGGACCGGGCGCGCATTGCTGAATTCTGGCCGCGCGTTGCCGTCGAAGGGACCCGCGGGCAGATCCAGTTCTCCTGCACGCCAGGCGTCAGCGTTTGGCAATGGGCTTGGGCGCCGATCCAAGTCGTTGATCGAGATCCGGCAGAACCCGGTCGCTTTCGGGTCCTCCACGCCGGCTGAGAGCGCGCGGAGGTCCGACTGACCTGATCTGCCCGAACTTGAGGCTGTCTACCTGTTCATCGACTACGACTTCATCGACTACGGCTCGGTGACGGAGCAGTACCGGCCCTTGAGCAGCGACCGATCGGCCAGTGGCGAGAGCGGGTCAGCACGTGGTGCGTCACCGCCATCCAACGCTCCGATGCGGGTGGCAGATGGCGGTGCTACCCGCAGACTCGCTCGACGACGGTGGCCTGTTCGGCGGCTCCAGCACGGATGTACCCGGCCATCGATGAGTCCGGGGTGGACATCCCGGTCTGGGTGAGCAGGATGCCGACGAGCTGGTTGTGCGGGTCGGCGTAGGTGGTGGTGCCGGCTCCGCCGTCCCAGCCGAACTGGCCGACAGGCGCGTAGTCGCCGCGGTAGGTGCGCACCGCCATCCCGAAGCCCCAGCCGCCGTGCTGCCCCTGGCCGTGCGACAAATGGACGACGTTGCGGGCCCAGGTCTCTCGGGCGGCCAGCTGCTCGGGCGTGAGGCGGTTGGTGGTCATCAGCTCGACGGCGGGCCGCGGCAGGATCCGCTGGGTCCCGTGCATGCCGTGGTTGAGCAGCATCCGGAAGTAGGCGTGGTAGTCGTCGACGGTTGAGTCGAGTCCGCCGCCGCCTGACGGGAACGCCGGGGGCTTGCTGTGGTGTCCCCCTTCGGCCGGGTCCGCCACGGTGAACTCTCCGGTCTGCCAGTCGGGGGCGTACAGGGGCGGCAGCCGGTCGATCTTGTCGGCGGGCACGTGGAAGGCGGTGTCCTTCATGCCCAGCGGATCGAACTTGCTCCGGTGATCGGCACTGCCAAGTCCGACTTGCCGCACAACTTGCTCCGCGCCGAACGCCTACCTGACCGCTCCTGTGGGCGTCGTTGCAAAGGCCCTCGGGGCCATCCTCGGGGCCGCCTGCGACGGCCAGGCATCCGCCGACCCCTGTTGCGCGCGGAGATGATGGGCTCTGGCTCCCTCTTGATGATCGTGGTGACAGAGCGTGGCGCCGTTAGATATAGCGGAGGATGCGGACCAGTCCTGCGCCACTCCGACAACTGCACGCTCTGTCACCGAGATCGTCGTGGGCGCGTTGAGAGTGTCACCGTCTGTGACAGCGAAGGAGTCGTCTCCCCTTGACGGGGGAGGATCGTGGCTCCTCAGGGGGAGGTGGGGACTCGGTCCGCGCCGGAACACTCGTGATCATTATGAGAATCCAGATGCCTGTCCATCCACGGTGGAGCGCCGTTAGGAAGGTCGCGGGGTACGGCGCCGCCTCGACCTTGTCCCTGTACCTCATCGTCAAGGTCGCCTTGGTCGCTGCCGCCCTACTCGGTATCGTGCCCGCGCAAAGCGGCATGGATACCACGGAGTGGGTGACGCTCAACGCGATCACTGTGGTGATGTCGTTGGTCGGAGTGGCACTGGGACTGGCTCTAGCTCAGCGGTGGGGTCGGCTGATCCCTGGCCCGCCGCTGCTCTTCTTCGCATGGGTGGGCGCGGGGTTCCTGGTTCCGATGATCCCGTACGGGATCGTGAGCGTCTTGCTCGGCGCGGGCGGCGCCCAGGCCGGCGATGACGCGGCGATGCCGGGATGGGAGACGATCGGCATCGGCGTTGGATTCACGGGGATGGCGGTGGGCCTGGCCGTCGCCCTGCCGATCTATCTGCGAGAACGCTGGCCGCAAGCCTTCCTGGGGAGACTGGGCGAGCTCCCCGGCACCAGCCGGGGGGCACGGTTGTTTCTCCTGATCGGGCTGATGATGAGCGCCGGGCTGGGGCTGCTCTGGGGGTATTGGGCACTCGGCGGGAGGCTGGGACTGGACCCCACGCACATCGGCCGCGAGACTCTGGACAGCCTGCTGATGCGCGGCAACTGGGGGGCGTGGGCGCTCCTCGGCGCCGGGTGCGGCTGGTCTCTCGTCGCAGCCCGGCCTTCCCGGTTGCCACTGCGGGTCCCGATGGCGCTGGTGTTCCTCGCGTCGGGTTCGCTGTTCGCCTGGGGGGGCTGGAAGCTTCTCTGGGCCATCGTCCGGCCCGGCGACTTCGCGACGTCGGAGTATCCGGTCGTCGCCGTGATGGAGCATGCCCTGAGCGTCTGCGCCGGCCTCGTGCTTATGGCCGTCGTCCTGCGGACATATCGCGCCCAGGCCGCGGACTCGGCTGAGTAGGGCACCAGGACCGGCGGACCGAGACCACCCAGCTCTGCCCCTCCCAGCCGACGAGGTCGTCGGCGCCATCGCCGAGAGCACCAGCATGCTCGCCCCCTCGCACCCGCGCGGTGCGCGGAGCGGCAGAAGGGCTCACGCGCCGGCTGGTTGATCTCCAGCGCATTGTGAACGCATCGACGAATCAGGCCGGGGCCTCGGCCGCTGCTTGCCTCTGCTGGGCTTGCCACTGCTCGTGTCGGGCTTTCGTCTCCTTGATGCGGGCGGCGAGGCGCTCGATCATCTCGGTGTTGTGGTCGATGGCCACGGCGCCGCCTTGGGGCGTCGGCGAGGGAGCGTGATGTCACTAGCCAGCCCCCCTCCACCCTGCAAACGGGGACTATCTCCAATGGGACACTAGGGCAGAAATATCCCATGACGAGTGGAGAGAGCTATGTCGTTCCAGACGTACTTGGACAACATCGAGGACAAGACCGGGCTGACGCCGCGAGAGTTCATCGCGTTGGCGAAGGAGCGCGGCTTCGATGATTCGTCCACGAAGGCAGGGACGATCATCGAGTGGCTGAAGCAGGACTATGGCCTTGGGCGCGGGCATGCGATGGCGTTGGTGCATGTGATCAAGAAGGGTCCGAAGATCGACGCGAAGCATGTCGGGACCTCCGGCTCTCATCGCGACGAGTCCGACACGCTGTGGCTGGACGGTAAGAACAACCGGCCTGAGACGAGCTAGGGGCCAAGTAGGAGCGGAACGGCGAGTCGGGTCTACTGCCACATCCGTTGACACGGCGGCGCCGGAGGGAGCTCTCACAAACAGTTCTCAGAAATGAGCGGCTCCGCGTTCGAGTGAGAACGAGTTGTGAGAGCAGATCGAGGGCCTGGCTGCTCTCGCCCTCGGACTTCGATCTTGCTCAGCGAATGGACCGTTTGCGAGAGCAGATACCTGACTTCTCCTTCTCGGCAGAGGGCATGAGCTGGGCCGGTCGACCCAAGCGTCAACGGATGTGACAGTAGACCCGACTCACCGTTCCGCTCCTACTGGCAGGCCATGTTCCTCAGCCCCCAAGTCCGACTTGCCACACAACTTGCTCCGCGCCGAACGCCTACCTGACCGCTCCTGTGGGCGTCGCAGCAAAGGCCCTCGGGGCCGTCGTCGATGCCGGCGGTCAAGGACGCTACGAGCGCAGCGAGGAGGCGGCCTTGAGGGCCGGTGAGCGACGGCCATACTCGGGGCCGGTGCGACGGCCAGGCATCCGCCGGCCCCTGTTGCGCGCGGAGATGATGTCAGTGGATGCGCGGGATTGTTGTCAGTGAGCCGCGCGGACTTGATGTCAGTGACTAGCTGCTGATCACCTTGGCAGCCGGGGGTGCTCGCCGTAGTAGTCGTCCTGCGCTTCCGAGCCGGTCGTCATTGTCGTCTAGCTGGGCGGTATGCGCCTGTTTTGCCGTTACTCAGACCTGGCCACGATGGCGCGGCCGAGCAGTCCCAGCCCGACACTGAGTGCCCACCCGGCGATCGCGTCGCTGGGCCAGTGATAGCCCAGCATCACTGTCGCCACCGCGACGCCGACGGCCAGCACGTGCGCCGCGCCCTCCAGGTAGCGCCCGCCGTGGACCAGGGTGGCGCTCACCAGCAGGCACGCCGCGCCCAGCGCGGCATGCCCGGAGGGAAACGACTGCCCGGCCGCGAACAGCAGATCGCCGCCTGAGCCGGGAAGGGTGCGTCCCAGCGCCTGCTTGAACACCCAGACACCATGCTGGTTCCGGCCGGCCATGCGCTGACAGCGGCCGCCAGCGGCAGATCGCGCCGCCGCCAGGCCGCCGCCACGGCCGCGATCATCACCAGGGAGGCGACCAGCCAGAACTGGCCGCCGATCACGATCACCCGCCAAGCTGCGTGCGGCCAGCCCGTAACCCGCAGCCCGTCGACGCCGAGCATCACGTGCTGATCCCAGCGCCGCAGCGGACCGGCGACGAGCACATCGGCCGTGCTCGCCACGACGACAGCCACGGCCAGGCCGCACAGCGCCGCACTCGGCCACCACCTGGCCACGCCGGGCGCGCCCTTACGCGACATCAGCCACCAGCGCTTGAACGTCATGGGGCGAGCTCTCGGTCCTTGTCGTCTCGCGATGATCTGCGACGCCCCTGTGTGGTGACGTCGTCGTGAACGGTGAAGGCCCTCCAGCGCTGCCACTGGAGGCCCGCGTGCGCCTGCTCACAAGCCGAAGGCGCCGCCTTCGATGAGGATGAGCGCGCCGATGCCGATCAAGACGATGGGCAGCAGGATGTGGCCCCAGCGGCTGAGGGCCTTGGCGATGACCGGGCGGGTGGCGAAGAAGCGGCCGGCGGCGATCCAGACCGCGAGCAGGATCAGGAACACGATCACATAGACGCTCATGCCGCCGAGACCGGCGGTGGCGAAGACGGGGACATAGACACCGATGTTGTCGCCGCCGTTGGCGAAGGTGACCGCGGCGACCTCCAGGAACTTCGGGCTGCCCGCCCGTTTCTCCCTGTCCTCCTCCGGATCGTTGCGGTGCTTCCACGCTTGCACGGCGGCTTTGATGCCGAGGGCGAGCGGCAGCAGGCCGAGGTAGGGGATGGCGCTCTCGGGCAGGAATGTGGCGCCGAACGCGGCCGCTACCGCCGCGCCCAGAATGGCGGCGAAGCCCAGGTATTGGCCGATGGCGATGTTGCGTGTCGTGCCCTTGTGCCCGGCGCCCTGGGCGAAAAACAGCGCCAGGATCATGATGTCGTCGATGTTGGTGATGGCGAACAGGCCTACCGCCTGGCCGATGATGCCGAGGTTCATGACCGCACCGCCTCTTCGGCAGCGGGGCGGCCAGGGCCGGTGAGATGATCGCGGCCGCTGTCATGGCGGGCACGGCGGAGCCCGGGGTGTGAATGCATGATCAACCTTGAGGTGTTTGCGAACGGTCAGGACGCGACGTGGTGGCGCCCGGCCGGCAGGGCCGGGTGGCTCCACGAAGGTCCTGTCAGCAGCGAAGGACCTGCAAGGCCGACAGTGAGGGCCGCATTGCGGCCAGGGAGCTGCCCTTGGCCGCCCACTGTCCGGGCGGCCCGGCCTTGCCAGGGCCGGGCGGGGTGGTACTCACCGGGCACAGGGCGTCTGGGCCGGCGGCCGCGGAGGAGCCGGGCACGTCGCGCGGCGCCACGGCGACCTCGTCAGAGGCGGTCATGGGCCGCCCGGGATCATCGCGCGAGAGATGAGAGGGCAGCACCTGCCCTGCCGACCCTGCTTGGGCGACGGCGGACGGGGAGGCCGCCGCGCTCGCAAAGGAGGTGGAAGTGAACGGGTCGGGCATGACGAGGTAGACCAGGAGCGCGACGGCCTGCAGCACGAGGAGCACCCCTCTGCGTTGCCTCACCGAAATTCTCCCCGTGCTTGCCGTGGCCGTCTCATCGCGGCCCGTCGCGGCGACCGTAAAGCATCGTAGGGACATATCGCCCCCGGGCGGCACCTCGCTTACGCCGTTCCAGCTGTCGCGGCGAGGATGGCGACTGGGGGCCACCCGTCCCTGGGGTGAACAGGCAGGGCGGCTTTGGCCGCTATGGTGCACGGCTTCGGTGTCGACAGCACCCCAGCTTGGCGAGCATCTACCGGGCGCTGGCCGAGCACGAGAAGCGGCAGGCGTATCCCGAGGCCGTGGAGCAGGCCCATGCCGACTTCGCCATGCTCCAGGCGAGCACCTGATCGGCACGGCCGACCGGCCGCATCATCGCCGGCCGGCGATGATGCGGCCGATTTTCGGCGGCAACTACGGCTACCCCTTGTTCGGCGCCGTTCGGAACTGTTCGGCACAGCCGGACCCCTTGGGTCGCACACTCGAATTCCCTTAAATGGGAGGCGAGAGAGAAGCCTTGAAGATGAAAAGGGTCACTGCCGGCCGCCTACCCCGATGGCCGTCAGGTGCGGTCCGCGGCCAACGGGGACGGCACCTTCCAGCCGGCGGGAATGCACGCCATCTTGGCGACGATCAGCAGTGGCGGCTGGCGACTGTCCGCTGTGGCCCGGCAGGGCCGGGCACCTATGCAAAGCCATCGCCGTCCTGCAGAACCAACGACCCGCTCAAGGATGAAAAAGGTTCACTCCATCTATATTCTAGCCCCGTTGAGCGACCTGCAATTCGGTTGCAATCGCCCGCTCTGGCAGCACATATATGAGCCATATGGGTGACGCGGCATGTCCTTTCACTCACTTCGTTACACGCCTTTACTGAATGGATCTTGCTTTGGCCCTGCAGGTGGTTTACCGTCCTGTCATATGATCAGCGTATTCACGGCAAGAACTTATGAATCCGGGGATTCTGCGGCGCTTGGACATGTTTCCATGAAGGACGAGAAGCCAAGAAGGCCGTAGATTTAATTTATGCACCGAAATAGGGTGGCACTGGAAACATGGAGAAGAAGCGTACACGAGCAGGACTCCAAAGAATTGGAATTGCATTCTCCAGATCGACCGGTTCACTGTGTCTGCTCGCCGCTCTTCTGGCTTCAGGATGCAGCGGCGAAGACGACAATCGCCCCCTCAGCCGGGCCGGACTTATCGACGAGCTTCAAAGAAATCCGGGCATCCCGTTCGCGCTCCCGAGAACCTTGCCTTCCGGTTATAAGATTACTTCAGCGGAAGCCGTCGTCAAAGATTTACGGAAAGGCGATCGTGTCACCGTTCGCCAGGTTTATTTTAACTCTGACTCAAGAAATGACGCCGGCTCCCTGGTTGACATTTGCATAGAGGAACTGGCAAAGCCGGATCAGTGCGGCACACCCTCTGGCGAGGATAGTTTTACGAGACAGCTTGGGAATGTCCACGTAGTCGTCAATCTACGCGCCGTCACATCACAGGACGCAAGAATTTGGAAGGACGCGGTTTTTACAACAAACCTGTCTGAAGTGACGTGGCTGCAGTAGCGGACGCTCATGGCACATTCTTCGCCTTAATCGGCCTTCCGCCAAAGAACTTGCCATATTCCGTGGCGAGAACCCTCAATGAAAGGATCTCTGCGTGCGCAAGACTCGAACATTGTTATGGGCTCTCTTGCTGCTCATGGCAACCGTCGGAGCAGGTGTTGCTACGCCGGCTACAGCCGCGTCGGGCCCGACCGACAAAAAGGATAAGGGGCCTCTCCTCGGAGAGCTGAACTTCGACAGCAATCAGATCCAGGCCAAGCTCAAGGACTCGCGAGCGAAGGACCACAAGGCACGCACTCGTGGTCTCCCCCAAGCCGAAGTAAACGATCGCCAGGAGAAGCGCAGCAAGTTCATCCGTGAAACTGCAGCCTCAACGGGGAAAACCTACAAGCATTCAGAGGTTGACCTACTCGATCTGGCCCGAGACTTCCGGGTGTACGTTCCCCGCGACATCGAGATCAAGAAGATCAACGTCAAGTTCTACCAGGATGGTTACGAGGCAAACATTGAGGATTCGCCGTACGCACCTGCCGACGAGCAGGAGCTACTCGCGGATAAGGGTACTTCTGTAGCAGCCGAGCCCTACCCGCTCAGGACCGCCTCGGGGAATTATCGGCTGGAGGTGTCAGACAAAACCCTCATGAACGCCACCTGGGAGCGGTGGGTGGTTAAAAACGACGGCAACGGTAACTATAACTATTACGCGACCAAGCGGCGCGGCTACGTAGAGCCGATAGACTCATGGACAGCCGTGATCCAACACATGTACATGTCCAGTTACCCGGGCTCGGGCTATGGAGGCGTCTTCCTCTGGAACGACTCGAACATTCCCGGCGACAGCGGTCCGAACTGTGGCCCGGGATACAGCCTGGGTCTAGCGGCTGGGCCGATCTACGTATTCAACGTGTCCATTCCAGGCGACTGCGTCAACATAACCATTTCGGCTCCCAATCCAGGCCGCTACAGCCTGATGTATGAACCGGACGGCTCAAACCAATTCGAGGCTGGTTCTGCCGAATACGGCCAGTCCGTCGTCGTTCCTCAAGGGGCAGAGGTCCGATGGGGGTATACCCAGCAACTGATGGTGTACACGCCTGGCGCCGGGAACACGATCTGTAAGACCTCAGGGCAACCCGGTGACGGCGGGGGTGGAAACAAGGACTGCCCTTGGAACTAATGGGAACAGACGTGGTGCAGAAGGTGGATCATTCACCTCAGAACTAGTCGTAGCCCGAGACCCCGTCGATCGATCAACGATCGACGGGGTCGAGGCACTTGAAGGCCAACGGTCGCCAAACGACCAACGAAACCAGGGTTCGGGGGGCGGCCGGGTGGGGCAGGCCCAGACTGTTGATGCGCCGCACGAGGGATCTTCGGGGAGGATGAGTGCAGGAATTAGGGGTGCCGGTAAGAAACATGTCATGAGCCCCAAACGGCGTTGATCTTGTCGTGACTTGCCTGGTCAATGCTGGGCGGTCATGAAACATCCCCCGCTGCACATCGACGAGCTGGTCGAGCACTGGACGATCCTGGGCGAAGAGCTGGCCGAGAACGTCGCGCATGCCGAGCGGCGGCCTGAGCGGGTGCGGGAGGAGCTGCTCAAACATCCGCGCGAGGAGCGGATCGAGCCGCCGACGCCCGGGCGGATCTCCCGGATCGTGACCTCGGGCCTGCACAACGCGGAGGTCGCCTGGTCGGTGCGGATCGCCTCCCGGCTGAGTCCCGAGACCACGCAACGCATCTGCGCGCTGGTCGGGCTTGATGATGAGAGCCGCGTGGAAGCCGAGGTGACCAGCAACGGCCAGGCGCCCACCGGCCAGGCGTCGGCTGAGGACGACGATGACGGGACCTCGCACTACGCCGACTCCTCAACTGCTACGAGCCAGCATGACCGGAAAGCGACCGTCATCAATTGGCACTAGGCGGGGGCACGCGGGGCCTTGTCATCGGTTGAAGTGTCGTCTCCGGCTGTGGAGGCTTCTCCGGTGAAGCGGCGCAACTGTGGGCTGAGCGCGGCTACAGCGGCGGTCAGGCCGAGCAGTCCACCTAGCACGATGAGTGCCGCCGCGCCGCCCAGTGCCGCAGCCAGTGCCCCGCCGAGGACGGGCCCGAGGGGCTTGAGCGCCATCGCGCCCATGCTCAAGACAGCGCCCATCCGGCCGAGCATCGCTTCGGGCACCATGCGTGCGACCACCACGCTCATCACCACGTTCAGTGAGGGTGTCGACAAGGTGATGAACACCAACGGGATCACCGGCCACCACGCCCCCCAGGGCAGTGCCGTGGCCGCCAGCGCAGCGCCGAAGACCGTTACGACGGCCAGCAGGAGTCTGCCGGGAGGCAGGAGCTTGCTGATGCGGCCCGACAGCAGCGCACCGGCCAGCCCGCCGATACCGAATCCGGCCAGGACCGTGCCGGTGATGCGTGCGTCACCGCCGCGTTCGCCGACGAGCACGATCAGTGGGATGAGGGACGCTCCGCCCAGCAGGTTGAGGACCATTACCGCTGCGGTGACCTCCCGCAGGCCGTGTTGGCGCCACAGCCAGACGATGGCCTCAGCCGCTTCCCGGCGCATGCTACGCCGGACTGGCCGCTGCTCCTCGCCATCGTCTCGTGCAGAGGGTGGCGGCTCGTCCGCCGGACGGCGCGGCACCTTCGCAAGAGCGTAGAAGAGCGTGGCGGCAAGGAAGGTGATGGTGTCGACGACGAAGGGCACGGCCCGCCCCAGGCCGTACAGCAGGCCACCGAGCGGAGGGCCGACCAGCCCGGCCGCGTGGGTACGGGCCTCCTCCTGCGCATAGGCACTGTGCAGTTGGCCCGAGGGGACAATGCCGCGGATCGCCGTCTCTTGGACGGGACCGATGAACGCGACGCACAGCCCGTCCAGCACGGCCAGCGTGACGAACTGCCAGACCTGTACATGACCAGTGATGATGAGCGCCGTCAGCAGCGCGGAGACAACCGCCTGGAGGCCCTGGGCCGTGATGAGCGTGCGGCGGCGGTCCCACCGGTCCACCCAGACGCCGGCCGGCATCTGGACCGCGACGAAAGCAACGGTGCGGGCCCCGGCGACAATGCCCGCCAACCCGGGCGAGCCGGTGAGCGCCAGCACCAGCAGCGGCATGGCGAGCCTGGTGAGCTCCGACCCCAACTCGGAGACCGCGCTGCCGGCCCACAGCAGTTGAAAGCGCGTGTTCTTGCGCAGCGGGACGGTGTCGGTCACGAAGCGTCTTTCTTGGATGCGGGGCGCGGTCACCTGACCTGAGGCGCCACTTTCGGAGGCGAAGGCTGCGCCGGTTCCGGCTTCGGACAGATCGGGCGGGACCCGGAGAAGATACCTACCGGAGATGGCGCTGTCTACTGAATAGAAGCGGTTGGGGGCACATGTGCTTTCCAAGTCGGAAGCGGACCCATAAAGACCTGTGACAGGGAATTGGCATCACCTGTCACGCTTGGCGCTCGCGGGCCGCGTTTGGCCAGCTCACCCCTCGCCCCGGCCGGGCCGACTCGATAATGTTATCTGTCACATCGGCTCTGTGGAGGTGGATATGCCGGTCGTCGCCTTCCCCAGCGGTGCGTCCGGTTCCGCCGTGCCCTCCGGCCACCCCACCGAAGTGCAGACCGTCGCCGGCGCCGTCGAGAGGTTCCTCGACTCACTCGACGCCGCCACCACCCGAGCCGGCTACACCCGCACCCTGGCCCGGCTGACCGCGACCGTCGGCCCGCACCACCCCGTCGCCAACCTCGACTGCGACCATTACGCCCTGGTGATGGCCGCCTGGGACAGCGCCGCGGCGGCCACCTGGAACCGGCACCTGTCCGCGCTGATCTCCTCCACCACCTGGGCCCAGCGCCAGGACCTGCTGGCCACCAACCCGGCCCGCCGCCTCCTGCGCCGCAAGATCAACCACCGCGGCGACCGCGCCATCCCCGCCACCCGGCTGGAGAAGTCGTGCCCCCGCCTCCGGCCGGCGCGTGCCCGCGGCCGCCGACATCTGCCCGCCACCGGCCGTGGCCGACTGTCTTATCCGCGCGCCGAATATCTGTTCAAAACCGCCTCGGCCGAGCTCGATCCGCACGGTGACGGCTGGACGCTGCACCAGCTGCGCCACTCGGCGCTGCCCCACCTGGCCGCAGCCGGTCGCACCGCCCCCGAACTCCAGGCCAAGTCCCGCCACCAGCACCTGGCCAGTCTCGGCCGCTACGTGCGCCTCGGCGAGGAGACCTCCGCCCGCATCACCGCCGAGCACGACCCCGCTGCACGCCGCCGTACCCGCAACCCCTGACGGCTCAAGAGCCAGCTCGCCCAGTCACGGGGCGGCACCGCCCTTCTCCAACTCCAGCTCGGACGGCACCTCGAAACCCTGTTCAATCCCGCGAGCACCTCGTTTGGGGCTCATGACACGCTTCTTACCGGCACCCCTACTCGGCGAACGCCTGCCCAGCGGAGTGGGCCGCCAGATCCCGGATCTCCCGCGCGTGCTCATACTGTGTCGGCACCCGCTCGGCGTACTGCTTGATGCACGACGGGTCTTCCACCCTCACCTGCTCAGCGGCGTAGCCGACTACTACTTGCAGTACATCGAGGGGGTTCTCCAGGAACGTCCCCAGCATGCGGACCGTCCCCCACTGCACCGACCAGCCGAGGCGGTTGTGACGCCGGCGCTTCGTCCGTGCGATCTCCAGCGCGGCCTCGTCCAGGAAGAAGAACCGCTCCAGCTCCTCCGGCGTGGGATCCGCCACGAACGCCCCGTACCGGCGAGTCTGCTCTTCCGACAGATACTCAAAAGCCACAATCTGTGACCGTACGGGCGCGGCAAGCCGCTACTGATCAGTACCCCCCAACCGAGATCAACCCACCCCAGCCCGGCACCATTCAACCCCAACGGCCAGTGGTTCGATCCTTAGCGTTACTACGGGCGAGTAGGGTCCCCGGACCCCGGCAGCATCAACATCATGAAGTGGTGGCGACGCAAGCCCGCACGGCCCGTGGACACCGATCCCGAACTCGCCCGCATCCGGCGAGAGCTGATCCGGAAGTTCGGGGAGGAGATCGCCTACGCCATCCGGTTGACCGGCAGAGACGAGCCGCTGGTCGGCAGACCGACCTGGGAACCACTCCCGACCCATGAGGCCCCGCAGCAGGTCGAGGGCATTCTCGCTGCTCACCCTCATCAGGGTGGAGATTCAACCTGCTGCGAACGGTCGATGACTCGTCTGCACGCCCGACAACGCACGCTGACCAACCCGCGCTGACGGCTCGGCGGCCTGGCCGTCACCGTTGTACCCGCTCGGCCTCCGCCCGGGTCTCGGTCAGAGGCTTGTGCACGACGCCGACCGAGACCTTCACCCCGGCGTCGAGTTTGCCGCTGACCTTCTCCTCGAACACCTTCAGGCAGATCGGGGCGAGGGCGTCGTGCTGCCGCCGGGTGTTCTGCTGGTCGGCGCTGACCCGGACCAGGCCGATGAGCGCCACAGCGGACCGCCTTCCGTTCATCAAACGTGCTGCGCCAGGAAGACGAACCCAGCTGAAGATGTACGGCAGAACGAACGCCCGAGCCGGACACGGCGGCATCGCCGACACCCGTTCGGCGCGCGTTCGTCAAACGACGACCGTTATACGAACGCGCGGACGCCTGCGCCGATCCACCCCGCGGTGCTCTTCCGCCGTCTTCCGGTCGTCACTCGGAGGCTAACCCTCCTCGCAGGCCGACCCTGGCGCCAGAGCACCACGGCTGATGCTGCCTCCAGCCTTCCGACGGTCAGTCGTTACTGACCGTTCCGATCATCCTCACGGGCCTTTTCGGCTGCTCAGGCGAAATCAGTCGGCGGGCTTGCCGAACCAGCGGGAGAGGTGGTCGTCCAGATCCTGCTGATCGTCGCCGATCCAGGCGACGTGGCCGTCGGGACGGAGCAGGACGCACGGAACATCCAGTGCCGCCGTGGGATCCGCGAGGTAATCGACCCGGTCTGACCAGCCGTCGACGGTCAGGCGTTCGGTGCGGTCCAGCAGCAGGCCGCGGCCGCGATGCAGCAGACCATAGAGGTGGCCCTGTTTCACGTCGATGTCGCGCAGGCGGCGGCCGAGCAGGTCGGGGCCTGCGCCGAAGTCGTAGCGGATGCCGATCGCGGTGATCTTCTCGATCAGATGGCGGTTCACCTCGTCGAAGTCCATCAGTTCGGTGAGCAGCCTGCGCACGGCCTGCGGACCCGGCTCGGTGGACAGCAGTTCCGTCTGGGCGCGGGTGTTGTCCAGCACGTCCTCGGCGACCGGATGCCGTTCGGCCCGGTAGGTGTCCAGCAGTGTTTCCGGCGCCCAGCCGCGGATCTGTGCGGCCAGTTTCCAGCCGAGGTTGAACGCGTCCTGAACGCCCAGGTTGAGGCCCTGTCCGCCGATGGGTGGATGGACGTGCGCCGCATCGCCGGCCAGCAGCACCCGCCCGACCCGATAACGTTCGGCCAGCCGGGTGGCATCCCCGAAGCGGGACAACCAGCGCGGGGAGTGCACGCCGAAATCGGTTCCGGCGATGGTGCGCAACTGTTGTTTGAAATCCTCGAGGGTGGGCGGTTCCGCGCGGTCGCTGACTCCCGCGGCGGGGACGACGACGCTGTAGACCCCTTCGCCGAAGGGCCTGAGCCAGAATGGCTGATGGGTCTCGCTGATTTCGGTCACCTTGGCGGCGATCTCCTCCTGCGGCACACCCACTTCCATCTCGCCCATCAGCGTCTCGGTCCGCGAGGGCTCGCCGGGGAAGCCGACGCCGAGCAGTTTGCGCACCGTACTGCGCCCGCCGTCGCAGCCGACGAGGTAGCGCGAACGCAGCTGTTCCCCGTCGGCCAGCTCGACGGTCACCCCCTCGTCGTCCTGCTCGAAACCGGCGACCGCGCAACCGCGCCGGACCTGCGCACCCAGTTCGATCGCATGTTCTTCGAGCAGGTGAACGATGACCGGCTGCGGGATGCCCAGCAGATAGGCGTATGCGGAATCCAGGCCCTTGGGCGCGGGTTTGGGGATGGCGGCGAAGAAGCCGCCGGCCGGACGCTGTCTTCCATGCTGGAGAATGCGATCCAGCAGTCCGCGCATGGCCATCAGCTCGAGACTGCGAATATGCAGACCGACTATGCGGACGAACGACGCGGGCTCGGTTTCCTTCTCCAGAACGAGTACCCGCACATCGTGCAGCCGCAGTTCGGCGGCCAGCGTCGCACCGGTCGGCCCGCACCCGGCAATGATCACATCGAAGATGAGGGGCGCGCGATCGGCGCCTGAGGCCGGCGACCGGAGAACTCCGGGGACGTCGCCCGCCGTGGAGTCACGCTCGCCCCTGTCGTTCGACGGCGGCTCGGCGGTGACCTGCTGAGAGTGCATAGGTGTTGCCTTTCGGGAGTGCCTTGTTGGTGAGGCGCTCCCGGCGACACCTACGTCAATCGCCCGGCCGTGACGGGAAGGGGGAGCACCCACATCGATACAGCGTTCATGGGGCTCACCTCCTCGGGCGGTGTCACGGTCAACTGCAAGCTACAAGCCCGATCATCATCCCGTCCAATCCTTTTCCGGCCACGTGATCACGACTCCAAACGGGCCCGTGCGGTTGCAGGGCGAATCCGGCGTGGCGGTCCTCCCTCTTGTGGGATTTGCCCCTTTGGCGCAGCCCCCTTTCCTGTTCAACGGCCTCGTTCAACGCCCTGGCAAGCTCGCCGTTCACGACCATTCCGGCGGCGTGGTGGTGAGCCCGGGCCGTGGCGGAATCCACGCTGACCAGGTCGAGGTCGACCTGCCCACGCGCAACGGCCTCGGCGATCATCGCCTGCATCAACTGCTCGAAGACGCCCGCCATCGCCCACGAACGGAACCGGTCGTAGACAGTGGACCATGGCCCGTACTCCGCAGGCAGATCCCGCCACGGGCTACCGGCCCGAAACCGCCACATCACGGCGTTGAACTGCAGCCGCAGGTCAGGGATCGGGCCTCGCTCACCCAAGGGCAGGTGCGGCTCGATCAAGGACCATTCCTCGTCGGTGAGCTCTCCACGCGCCATAGCAATGGCCTACCAGGACCGGAAACCACAGCGCAGGCAATCCCTCTGATCTCAACTCCGTACAGGCCCTAGCACCGTGGGACGTCTTCGGGAGCCCCGGGCCGGATAGTCCCAAGACCTCGTCAGGTAGGGGTGCCACCGGAATACGGCAGAAACAGGCCACGGCTTGATCATTGGTCGTTAGCATCCTGGGGTTCGCGCTGGTTAGTGGCGGTTTCCGGGGGTTCGGGTGGCATCGATCGACCGGATGGCGTACCCGAGGTTCACGCGTGCGGTGTCGGCGCGGCCGGGGTGCGGGCAGTGGCGGCCAAGGCGATCCGCAAGGCGGCTCAGGCGAAGGACAACCCCGCCGACTTGATCAACGTGGCGTTGGATGAGCTGGTCCGCGCGCAGTGCGAGCTGCCCGGCTACACGACACTGGACGAGCTGACGAAGAAGATCCGCACGGAGGTGAACCGCGGGTTTTTCTCGCTGGTGTCCTGCCGGGTCGACGCGGCCGGTCGGGCGAGGCTGGGCCGGCTGCTGGTGGTCGATCCGGTCACCCGGCGCAGCGAGTACGACGGGTTGAAGGACGTAGCGCAGGCCGCGTCGCCGGGCAAGTTCAAGGGCCGCCTGGCGTTCCTGCGAGACCTGTACGCGCTCGGCCCCACGGAGGTCTGGCTGGAGGGCATCCCGCCGGGCAAGATCGCGCATTTCGCGGGTGAGGCGCGGGTGACCGACGTCGCGGACCTGCGCAAGGTGGCCGATGAGGACAAGCGCCTCACGCTGACCGTCAGTCTGCTGCACACGGTGCGGACCGGGGTGCGAGACGACGTGGTGACGATGTTCTGCAAGCGGATCGCGGCGATCCACAAGAAGGGCCGCGATCAGTTGGAGGCGCTGCGGGAGATTCATCGGGCCGAATCCGAGCGGCTCCTGGGCGTGTTCGGCGACGTCCTTGACGGCGTCCGGGAAGCCGTCACGCCCGTCGAGCAGCTCGGCGACCCGTCCATGGATCCTTCGGAAGGAGACCGGGCCACGGAGGCGGTGGCCGAGCGGGCCGGGCGGCTGGTGCTCAAAGCTTTGGAGCAGGCGGGCGCCCCGTCCTGCGCCGCCGGAAAGGTGCCGAGCGGAGCAAGGAGGCGCTCAAGCTGGAAGAGGCCGTGCATGACCGGCTGCCGCAGCGGGACCTGCTGGACATCCTCACCCGCACCGCCTACCAGCTGGGCTGGCACCACCACTTCGGGCCCGCGTCCGGCTCCGACCCGAAGATCTCCGAAGCGCTCGGCCGGTACGTCCTGACGGTGTTCACCTGCGGCCCCCTGCTCGGCCCGGCCCAGGTCGCCGCGCACATGCGCGGCAAGGTCAGCGCCGCCGAACTCGCCCGGGGCGCGAATCAGCACGCCACCAGCGAGAAGATCGCCAAAGCGTTCACCACGGTGATCAACGTGTTCAACCAGCTCGACATCACCTCGGTGTGGGGCGACGGCAAGACCGTGGCCGCCGACGGCTCCCAGGTCGAGACGTGGGAGAACAACCTGCTGGCCGAGTCCCACATCCGCTACGGCGGCTACGGCGGCCTGGCCTACCGGCACATCTCCAACACCTACATCGCCCTGTTCTCCCACTTCATCCCCCGCGGTGTGTGGGAGGCGGTCTACATCATCGAGGGCCTGCTGAAGAACGCCTCGGAGATCCAGCCCGACACCATCCACGCCGACACCCAAGGCCAATCGCTGCCGGTCTTCGGCCTCGCCGCTCCCCTGGGATTCGACCTGCTGCCGCGCATCCGCAACTGGCACGACCTGATCTTCTACCGGCCCAGCCCAGAGGCCACCTACCAGCACATCGACTCGCTGTTCGGCGACGAGGCGACCGACTGGCGGCTCATCGAGACCCACTGGAGCGACCTGCTGCGCACCGCGATCTCCATCCGGCAGAACCCAATCTCCTCGGTTACCCTGCTGCGGCGCCTGGGCAACCACTCCCGCAAAAACCGCCTCTACCGCGCCTTCCGCGAACTCGGCCGCGCGGTACGCACGATCACGCTGCTGCGTTATCTGTCCGACCCGGACCTGCGCGAGCAGATCACCCAGGTCACCAACCGCAATGAGGCCTTCCACGGCTTCGCCGACTGGCTCATTGTTCGGCGGCAAGCTCATCGGCCACAACGACCCCGACTACCACGAGAAGATCATCAAGTTCAATGAACTGCTGGCCAACTGCGTGATCTACTCCACCGCCCGCGACATCACCGACGCCGCCAACGCCATCGCCGCCGAAGGCTGCCCCGTCGACCCCGACGACCTGGCCACCATCTCGCCCTACATCACCCACGTCATCCGCCGGTTCGGCAACTGGATTCTCAACCTCCCCCGCCGGCCGCTGCTCCCACCACGCACCTCGATCTGGAATCCCGCGTCCTGTCCGCCCCGTGACGGGGTCCCAGTAGTCTGATCGAAAGATCCAACGGATTTGGTGCTGACCTGCGGCGATACGGACAGCAGGCAAGACGGTTCTCAGAAACCAGCTATCGCGTCATCCTCGAACCCATCACCTGAGCGAGTCGGCCTGATCACTATCCTCGACGCACTGCCGTACGCCGGGGTTCACTGCCGCCTGCTCAGCCACCGACCGATCTCGGACTACAGGAGGCCGGCGTCGCGTACCCTGTTCGCCACGTCCACGCGGCTGCCGGTGCCGAGTTTGGCGAAGATGCGGGTGATGTTGGCCTTCACCGTGGCCACGCTCACCGACAGGTTCGTGGCGATCTCGGTGTTCGAGCTGCCCTTGGCCACCTCGATCGCCACCTCGCGCTCGCGCTCGGTAAGCTGGTCCAGCTCCTTGACTGCCTGCGGCTTGTACCGGCTGGTGGCCGCCGCGATCACCTGGTGGGCGACGCTCGGTGACAGGACCGGCTCGCCCCTGGCCACCGCGCGCACAGCTTCGATCATCTTCGCCGGCGGCGTGTCCTTCAGCAGGAAGCCGTGCGCGCCGAGCCGCAGCGCGCGCAGCACCATGTCGTCGGCGTCGAACGTGGTCAGCACCAAAATGCGTGGCGGCGACGGTCGATCGAGCAGTAGCTCGGTGGTCGTGAGCCCGTCCTGGACCGGCATCCGGATGTCCATCAAGACGACGTCGGGCCGCATGTCGCGGACCACGGTCATGGCCTGCCTGCCGTCTCCGGCGTCGCCGACGAGGTCCAGGTCGGGCTCGCCGCCGAGGATGAGGCGCAGCCCCGTGCGTACCATCGGGTCGTCGTCCACGATCACCACTCTGATCACGGGTCAAGCCTCCCACGGCAGTCGCACGTCCAGGACGAAGCGTCCGTCCTGGACCGCATGGCTCAGGGTGCCCCCGGCCATCCGGGCACGCTCGGCCAGCCCGACCAGGCCCAGCCGCCCGCCGGAGCCGGGGCTGGACGATCCGGCGTATGGAGCCGGGTTGCTCATCCGGATCCGTAACCCTTGGCCAGGCCGTCCGCCGAGCTCGGCTCTCACTCGGGTGCCCGGCGCGTGCTTGCGCGCGTTGGTCAGCGCCTCCTGCACGATCCGGTACGCGTGCCGCCCTGTCTGCGCCGGCAGCAGCTCGCGCCCGTCGACAGTGTCGGCCACCTCGACCTGCTGCCCGGCCACGCGTACTTCGTCGAACAGGGCGTCGAGGTCGGCCAGGTTCGGCTGCGGGTCCTCGACGCCGCCGTCGCGCCGCAGCGTGCCGAGTACGGCGCGCAGTTCGTTGAGCGACTGGTGTGCGTTCTCCTGAATCGCCTGGGCCGTTTCGCGGGTCTGCTCGGCGGTGAGGTCGGTGCGGTGCGACAGGCCGCCCGCGAGCATGGCCAGCAGAGAGATCCGGTGTGCCAGCACGTCATGCATCTCGTGGGCGATCTTGACCCGTTCGGCTAGTTTGGCCTGCTCGACGCGGTGCGCCTGCGCCTCGAGCGCGGCCCGTCGCCGCGAGGCGGCCAGGTCGCGCCGCGCGCGCAGGTAGAGGCCAAAGACGGTCAGTCCGCCGACGATCACGCTGCCGGTCACCATGGTGACGCTCGTGACGGAGACGACCCTGAGCTTGTCTGCGTCCGACCACAGGATCTGCGCCGCCGGGCACAGCCACGTGGCGAGAGCGACCGGGACGATCTGGCGCCAACGGCGATGCGTGCACAGGGAGACGTAGGCGACGTAGGCGGGGCCGGCCGCGGTGGTCGAGTAGAGGGTCAGGAGTGCGGTCGCCAGCGCGACCTGCCAGGGGAAGCGGTGTCGCCATCGCATCAGCGCCAGACCGGCCCCGAACAGGGCCAGGTCCAGCGCAATCTGGGCGAGGTCGGGGGCGACCTCGCGGTTCACGGCTGACAGGATCGAGATCCCGCTGACGAACAGCGCAGGAACAGTGGCGCAGAGGTAACGCAGAGCCGCGCCCCGGCTCTTTCCTTTCACGCCCGACTCATCGACGCCCCACTCATCCACCCCTGGCTCATTCACGCCCGACAGCATAGGGAAGCGCCGGAGCCGCCCCTAGCTACCAGGGTCCAGAACGGGTAGCCCTGGGTCTGTTTCTCGGCCGGTGGCCATCGACCTGGGTCCGATGACCCGGGGCGGGGAATCCGGTGAACTAGGCCCGTGATCGAATTCCATTGCGTCAGCAAGACATACAAAGGGGTGAAAGCCCTCGACGAGGTGTCCTTCACCGTCGAGGCAGGCAGCGTCACCGGGTTCCTCGGGCCCAACGGCGCGGGAAAATCGACGGCTCTGCGTATCCTGACCGGGCTCTCGCGGCCGACATCGGGGTCGGCCACCGTGTTCGGGCGGCCGTACGCCGAACTCGCCTGTCCCGGCCGCCGGGTCGGCACGCTGCTCGACGCCAGCGCCCTGCATCCGGGGCGCAGTGGGCGGGAGGTCCTGACGCTGGGGGCGATGATATTGGGCCTGCCCCGCTCGCGCGTCGAGGAGAGCCTGGAGCTGGTCGGGCTGACCGGCAAGGAGGGCAGGCGGACCGTCGGCGGCTATTCGCTGGGCATGCGGCAGCGGCTCGGCATCGCCCACGCGTTGCTCGGCCGGCCCGAGGCGCTCGTACTGGACGAGCCCGCCAACGGCCTCGACCCACAGGGCATCCAGTGGATGCGCGGGCTGCTGCGCAGCCTGGCCGACTCCGGGTGCGCGGTGCTGCTCAGCTCACACCTGCTGCACGAGGTGGAGCAGGTCGCCGACCAGATCGTGATGATCGGACGCGGCCGCCTGCTCGCCCGGGGCACCGTCGCCGAGCTCGCCCGCGGTGGCGGCCTGGAGCAGACCTTCCTCGAACTGACCGCGCGAGCCGACAGGAGCGCCGCATGACCTCTACCGACATTCCGTTCACCAGGCTGCTGCGGGTCGAGACCCGCAAGCTGTTCGACACGCGCAGCGGTCTCATCCTCGCGGTGAGCGCGATCGGGCTGGCGCTCGTGGCCGTCGTCGCCCGGGGCCTCACCTCGGAGCCGCGCTGGTTCACCCTGGCCGGGACCGCCGCCATCCCGCTCGGGACGCTTCTGCCCGTGCTGGCCATTCTCACGGTGACCGGCGAATGGCGGCATCGCACCGCGCTGACCACGTTCGCGCTGGAGCCCCGGCGCGGGCGGGTACTGGCGGCCAAGTGTCTGCCGCCACTGACGGCCACCGTGGCGGGCTGCGTGTTGGCACTGCTGGCGGCCCTGCCCATGACCGCCGCCGCCGCCGCGGTTCACGGCGTCGAGGCCACGTGGACCGTCGCGCCCGCTAAGGTGCTGGGCTGGATCGCGACGATGGTGCTGGTGACCGGCCAGGGCCTCGGCATGGGTCTGGTGTTGTTGAACGCGCCGGCGGCGATCGTGATCTGTCTGGCCAGCACGGCCCTGTGGAGCACTGTCGCCCGGCTCGGCGACATGGGCGCGATCCTGGCGGGCTGGCTCGACCTCAACCTCACCACCAACCCCCTGATGAACGGCGGGTTCACCGGCGACGCCGCCCTTAGGCTGGCCGTGTCAGTGGTCGTGTGGATCGTCGTTCCGGTGGCCGCAGGGATGCTGCGCATTTCGAGGAAGGAGATCGGCTGACGGCGGTAGGGCCGTTGGTTGCGATCGGTGCCCGGTACCGGGCCGCCAGGGCTGGCCCGGCCCGCGATCGGCCGGGGTCCGCACGCGCAGGAGTTTGGCCATGCGGGCCACCTGGGTGAAGCGGCCGGTGTGGTAGGTCCTGGCGACCGCATCGCCGTGGGAGCGGCACGGCGAACCCGCCTCGACACCGCACTGACTGATGCCCAACCCGGACTCGCGGTACGCCGCGCGCCTGGCCGCTTACGGAGCGGTCTCCATCCAGCTGTCGCTGCTGAGCTGTCCGAACATCTCGGCTACGACCACTGCTACACGACGGGCCATTTGCCGCACTACCACCTGCTCGACGACCTGCGCGGTGACATCGACCAGCAGGCGTTCCTGCGGGAATGGATCGCGGGACGACAGCTCGATGACGTCCCGCCCGCAACTGCCGCGTTCATCGACCGGCACGCCTCGGCGGGCCGTGGTGGTCCTCTGCGCCTCACAGGCTCGGCTCCCGTATCTGGGCCGGGCGCAGCGGCCGCCAGCCGTCACTCAGCATCTACTTCTCCTCCTGGCAGGGAGGTCTGGCCCGGTGGGCATCGGAACTGTCCCTCATCGTCGGCCGGAACCCGCCGGACGACCTGCCAGTCCTCAAGGAATATCTCGGGGCGCCCTGACCCCACAGTCCACCGGCACCAGGAAGAACCCGATGGGCCGCACGATCGCTTACGCGCGGGTCTCCACTCGCGATCAGAACCCGCAGCTCCAGCTCGACGCCCTCACCGAAGACGGCTACGACGTCCTGTTCCAGGAGAAGATCTCCAGCCGTCTGCGCGGGGCACGACCCGAATTCGCCGCCGCCTTGGCCGAGCTGCACCCCGGCGACACGTTGAAGTTCTGGAAGTCCGATCGGTGGGGCCGCTCGGCTGCCCACGTCCTGACTGTCGTGACCGACCTGCGCGACCGCGACGTGCGGGTTGTGTCGCTGACCGAGAACTTCGACCTGGACACCAAGGAGGGCCGGTTCATGTTCGCGGTTCTGGCCGCAGCCGCCGAGTATGAACTGGAGTTGCGCGCCGAGCGCCAGGCCGAGGGCATCGCCGCGGCCAAGCGCCGTGAAACCACCGGCGCCATGCTGCCTGGCAAGAAGAAGACCGGCCGTCCCCGCGCCATCGGCCCGGCCGAGCTGGCGACGCTGCGCCGACTGATCGACGACGGCGTCTCGGGCACCGAGGCCGCCCGCACCCTCAAAATCGGCCGCTCCACCGCCTACACGGCACTCGCACAACGTTGACCAGCAGTTATTTCACTCCGTGGCCTGTTTCTGCCGTATTCCGGTGGCACCCCAGGTAGACCGCGGTGGCCAGCGGCGTGGCCAGGTGCCGGGAGTCGCCATGCCGCTCGAGCAGCGAAGCCTTGCTTCCACGCCGTACCGGGGCAACTCCGCCAGTCGCCGCGGCGGTATCGCCGAGACGTCGACCTCTGGGAAGGGGCGGCGGAGCGGGGGGGAGGATGCCGGACAGCGAGACCAGGACGCAGCCCGCTCCGGCGATGACCGCCACGGCGGTGACGCCGGTCACGGAGGCTCAGGGCTCGGGGGTGGCTGGCCCGGATCGGCCCGCGGCTGCCCGCAGCTCCGCCGTCACCGCGCGCTCCCGCAGCTGGGCGGCCTCGGCACGTAGCACCTCCGCCTGCTCGCGCAGGTCCGACAGTCTCATCTGCTCCATGGCCAGCTGCATTCGCGCCTCGTCCCGTTCGGCCTGAGCCTCACTCACCTTCGTCGTGGCACGCTCCCGAGCCTCGGAGATCTTCTTGGTCGTGCGCTTCTCAGCCTCGGCCAGTTGCCGTGCCGTACGCTTCTCGGCCTCGGCCGCCTGTTTCTCCGCACGGGCCGCTTGGGTACGGGCCTCTGTCACCTCGGCCACCGCCTCGCCGCGCGCTCGGGCCTCAGCGTCGGCCCGCGCCATCGCCCGGTCCCGTTCGGCCTCGATCGCCTGGGCCCGGGCGTCGGAGGCGACGGCCGCCCGTTCGGCCTCGACCCTCGCCTCCTCGGCGATCCCGGCGGCACTCTGCGCCTGGTCGCGCTCCACGCGCGCCTGCTCGGCCCAACCTTGATCCTGTACGGCCTGCGCCCGGGCCTGTTGCGCCTCGGCCTCGGCGGCCTCAACCCGCTCGGCCATCTCCCGCACCGCCGCGTCCCTGGCCATCTCGGCCCGCTCGGCTCTCCGCCTGGCCTCCTGCTCGGCGTGCTTGGCCTGGCGTTCGGTGGCGGCGGCCTCATGCAGGGCGGCCAGCGCCTGCTCCCTGGCGGTCTCGGCATCGGCCAGCGCGATGTCCCGTTCGGCGTTGGCCTCCTCCACTTGCCGTGCCATCGCGTCACGCTCCCGCCGCGCGTGACCGGTGGCCTCGCGGGCCAGCCGTACCTGCTCGAAGGCCTGTTCCCGCTCGGTGCGCGCGATCGCCACCCGGGTGTGCGCCTCGGCCTGCACCGCACTCAGCTTCGCCTCCACTCCGGCGGGGCTCAGCTCCTCGGCCAGCACCTGCGCCAGCGGGGCGATCGTCGCCGCCATCCCTTTCTCCATGCGCTCGTAGAACTCCTCCGCGCGGGCCAGCACCCCCTCCAGCCCCGGCGTCGCCCGCCTCAGCTCCCGCTCCCGCTTCGCCACCGCCTGGCAGTCCCCCTGCAGGCAGTACGCCCGCGGACGCCCCCGTCCCGGCCGCTGCTCGATCGGCGCCCCACAGTGCTTACACGGCGTCACCGCGCCCGTCTCTTCCGTCACCGCCTCAGGATAGCAGGTCGATTTTCCAGAAAATAAAAATCAATAATTCAGATCTGTTGCGTCCTGGTCGGTTGCGAGTAACTACCGGGAATGTAAATTCCCGCAAGTTGAGGCTCGTGAGGGTGTTCCGTCTCACTCAATGTGTGCGAATCTGCATCGAGATGTCAGTAGGAATCTGCACGAGGTGTCAGTGCCCAGCTCAGAGGCCCTTTTCGGGTCCTCGGTGATCGTCGGCGCATCCGTGGCGCGCCACGTTCGTCCCGTGTTACCCCTCCCGTGATCCTGTTGGAGTGCTTCCTCCGACCGCCACCCCGGGGCGCCTGGTCCCTCCCGGCAAGAGGGTCGGCCTTCCGGTGAACGGACGGATCCCGAGGCGGCGACGGCTGATTAGCGATAACCTGTCTTATCGCTAATCAAGGTCGGCGAGCGCGAAAACTGGGTGGCCATGATCAACAACGGTGAGGTAGCTGTCCGTCGGCAGTCAGGGCTACCGGAGGCCAGGGGCCTGGATCGGGGGTTGACCGAGGAGGCCGCCCTACTGGTGGAGCGCGGACTGGCCACCAACACCCGCCTGGCCTACGCCCGCGACTGGGCGACGTACGGCGCGTGGTGCGACGAGAGCGGGCACGCTCTGCTGCCCGCCACCGCCGAGACCCTGGCAAACTACGTCGCCCATCTGGCCTCGCACGCCTACGCGCCGGCCTCCATCGACCGGGCGCTGGCCTGCATCCTGGCCGCCCACGATCACGCCCAGCTCGGCAAGCCCGCCACCAAGCAGGCGCGGCTGGCCCTGCGCGCCTACCGGCGCGAGCGCGCCCACCAGGGACAGCGCACCCGCAAGTCGCCACCCATCACGATCGACCGCCTCCGCGCCATGATCTCTGCACTCCCCTCCACCAGCACAACGGGCCTACGTGATCGCGCGGTGCTGGTGCTCGGTTTTGCCCTGATGGGACGCCGTTCCGAACTCGTCGCCTGCGACATCGGCGATCTCACCTTCACCGTCGACGGCCTCGAGGTCTACATCCCCACCAGCAAGACCGACCAGGACGCCCACGGAGAAACCGTCGCACTCCCCCACGGATCCCATCCCGAGACCTGCCCGGTGCGTGTTCTCAAAGCATGGCTGGCCGTACTCGCCGAACGCGGCGTCACCTCCGGCGCCCTGCTGCGCCCGGTCGATCGCCACGGCGGCGTCGGCGGCGCCGCCAAGAGTGCGGGCCGCGGCAACCGTCAGCGCCTCAGTGGCCAGACCATCAACCTCATCGTCAAGAACGCCGCCGCGCTGGCCGGCCTGGACAGGCCGGAGACCTACACCGCGCACGGGCTGCGAGCCGGCGGCGCCACCTCCGCCGCCAAAGCCGGCGCGCCCATGTCGGCCATCACCACGCACGGCCGCTGGGCCGACGGCTCCCCGGTGGTGGCCGGCTACATCCGCCAGGCCGACAAGTGGAACGACAACCCGATGCACGGAGTCGGCCTGTAGACCAATGAGCAGGATGCCGCCTCCGACCGGCCCCTTGGAGATTCCGGCAAAGACAATGCACGGTCAAGCCGCACTCACCAGGACGAACGCTAGCGCGACCCGCTTCCGACGCTCTCAGACCTCTGCCCGGCAACGGCTCTGGATTGGCCGGTGACAAGGGAGAAGTATCTCCGCCCATTCGTACGATCATCGACAAGGTGATCTTTCTGATCAGGTGTGCCGGGGCGTCGCCGGAGCGGGTGTCACGATCAGCGGGCAGGCGGTGTGGTGCAGCAGCGCGTGGCTGACCGAGCCCAGCAGGAGCCCGGCGAGGCCGCCGCGTCCGCGTGATCCCACGACCAGGAGGTCGGCGTGCGCTGAGGCGTTCTTCAGGGCCTCCACCGGGTGCATGTGCTCCACCTGCTCGGTGACCTTGACATCCGGATAGCGCTCACCCCAGCCCGCCAGCGCCTCGGCCAGCAGACGCCGCTCGCCTCCGGCCGTCTCCTGCGCGGACTCCAGGGCAAAGGGGCCGCAGCCGGCGATGGGTTGGCTCCAGGCGTGAACCGCCCGCAGGGTGGCGCCGCGCAGGGACGCCTCGGCGAAGGCGAATTCGATGGCGGCCGCGCCGGCCGGGGAGCCGTCGACGCCGACGACCACCTCGCCGCGTGCCTGTGCGGGCACCGTCCGCACGACGGCGACCGGGCAGGAGGTGTGTCCGGCCACGCCCAGCGCGACCGATCCCAGCAGCATGCCGGAGAAGCCGCCCAGCCCGTGGCTGCCGACCACCAGGAGGTCGGCGTCCTTCGCCGCCTCGATCAGGACGAGCCGGGGGTCGCCCGGGAGCAGCTGCGACTCCACCCTGACACGAGCGTCCGCTTCACGGGCCCGCTCCAGCGCCTCCGTCAGCATGGAGGCGGCCCCGTCGCGCATCCAGCGGCCCACGTCGGCGTACGGGGCGTCCTCGGACATCTCCAGCGGCCAGGCCGGCATGACGTGCACGACGCGCAGCCCGGCGCCGCGTAGCGCTGCCTCCTGTACGGCCCAGCTCACGGCCTCAAGCGCGGCCGGTGAGCCGTCGACTCCCACCAGGATCATGACGTTCTCCCTTCCTTGCTCTCATCACATCGCTGGACGGCATGGCGGCGACACCGGCAAAGGTCCTTTCTCCATGGGACCTCCGGTCACCAGGTGAGAGGCACGGCGACCATCGGAGCCTCCCGATCATCGCCGGAACAGCCGGCGGCCTGCTGTCGCCGTCGTGAAGCGGAGGGGGCCGGGCGACTGAACCCGCCACGGGGTTCTGCTGTCAGCCGGCGTCGGCTTCCTTGCTGCCGAGTGGCCGTGCGAGGTCGCAGAGCAGCGGGGTGAGCGCCGCTGCCGCCAGGGCCATCGCCCATCCGGCTGCAGGCAGTGGCATCAGGGCCAGCGGGGCGCCGAGCGGTGGCACGAGGGTGACGAGCGCTTGGAGCAGCGCGGTGGCGGCGACCGCGACAAGGATCGTGCGGCCGCGCCACCAGCCTCGTTCGAAGGTCCACCTGCGGGCCCGCACGACGTAGGCGAGGGTCAGCCGGGCGAAGACCAGCGTGAGCACCGCCTGGGTGCGGACCTGCTCCGCGCTCCAGTCCATCCTCCGGGCGGCCTCGACCGCGATGATCACGAGCAGACCGACGATCAGCGATCGCACCGCGACGCGGCCGAGCACTGCGCCGGACAGCAGGCCGCCCCGCCGTGGACGGAGTGCCAGAGGGTCCCCGGCGGGCTTGTCGACGCCGAGGGCGATGGCGGGGATGCCGTCCAGCACCAGGTTGATCCAGAGCAGGTGCACGGGGAGCAGAGGGATGATCAGGTCTGGCCAGAGGATCAAGCCGACGAGCACCAGGATGATCTCCGCCAGGTTCCCGGTCAGCAGATAGCCGATCATCGAGGCGACGTTGTGGTGCAGGCGCCGTCCCTCGCGCACCCCGGTGACGATGGTGCCGAGCTCACCGTTGGTGACGACGACCGCAGCCGCCTCCCGGGCGACGTCGGTTCCCTCGTCGCCCGCCATCGCCACGCCCACATCCGCGTGACGCAGCGCGGGTGCGTCGTTGACGCCGTCGCCGGTCATGGTGACGATCTCACCGTGCGCGCGCAGCGCGTGGACCAGGTCGAGCTTGGTGGCCGGGTCCACGCGGGCCAGCACGGCCGCCCCGCGCAGCCGCGCGCTCCTGTCGTCACCGTTGAGGCAGGCGCCGGTGACCACGGGGTCGGGTTGGATACCGACCTCCTCTGCCACGGCCCGGGCGGTGTCGCCGTGGTCTCCGGTCACCATCATGACCCGGATGCCGGCCGCGCGGCAGTCCGTGACCGCCTGACGGGCCGAGGGCCTGATCTCGTCGCGCAACCCCACCAGACCGAGCGGGCGCAACCCGTCGGCGTCCAGATCCGCGGTGGCCGCCTCGGCCAGTGCGAGCACGCGCAATCCCCGCCGGGCGAGGCCTGCCACGGCGTCCGCCAGGTGCTGTGTCTGCTCGCCGACCGCGCAGCGGGCCAGCACGACTTCCGGCGCTCCTTTCACGGTCAGCAGCGGCCCGACGGTCACCACGGCCATGGATCGGGTCTCGGCGTCGAAGGGCCGGGTGGCCAGCCGTGCCTCGCCGTCGGCGAGCCGGGCCCCGCTGCGCTCGGCCGCTGCGCGCAGCGCCACGTCGACCGTGTCGCCGAGCCCGTCACGGGCATCGTTGCAGCGCAGCGCGGCCCGCCACAGGTCCGCGCCGGGAACGGTCACCTGGTCGACGACCGTAAGTCGCCCGGTGGTCAGCGTGCCGGTCTTGTCGGAGGCGATGACGGTGGTGGCGCCGAGCGCCTCGATCGCCGGAAGCCGGCGGACGATCACACCCAGCCGCGCCATCCGCTGGGAACCGAGCGCCAGGGCGGTGGTGACCGCGGCGGCGAGGCTCTCGGGGACGGCGGCAATGGCCAGCGCGACCCCGGCCAGCACGATGTCGAGCAGCGCGGCCTCGCCCCGGCCGACCCGGGTCAGCCCTATCAGCACCATGACCACACCCGCCGCCACGGCGAGCAGGCCGATCCGCCGGGACGCCTGCGCCAGGTCCGCCTCCAACGGTCCCTTCGGCTGTCCTTCGAGGGCGCCGGCGATACGTCCCATCTCGGTTGCGGCGCCGGTCCGCTCCACGACGGCCATCCCCCCACCGCGGACGACGAGGGTTCCGGAGAACAGTTCCCCATCACGGTCGCCGAGCAGGATGCCGAGGCCGGTCGCGCCGCCGGCTCGCTTGTCGGCCGACTGCGACTCCCCCGTCAGCACGGCCTCGTCGACGGCCAGGGCGCTCGCCTTGATCACGCGGGCGTCGGCGGGCACCCGGTCGCCGGCCGCGACCTCGATCACGTCGCCGGGCACGACCTCTGCGGCTGGGACGCGCCGGGTGATACCGCCGCGCCGTACCTTGGCCATGGGCGCGGTGAGGTTGCGTAGCGCGCGGACCGCCTGATCGGCCTTGACCTCCTGGCTGACCCCGATGACCACGTTCACCAGCAGGATGGTCAGGATCGCCACGCCCTCGGGGACCTCGGCCAGGACCACCAGCGTCACCAGCCCGGCGATCAGCAACAGGATCGACAGCGGGTCGGCGAGTTGCCTGGCCGAGCGGGCGAGCAGGGTGGGAGGTCGTGACTGTGGCAGTTCGTTGGGTCCGTGTCCGTCCAGCAGCCGGGCGGCTTCGGCCTCGCTGAGGCCCGGCATGGTGTCCGTGTCGGCGTGCATACGTTCAGCAGATCATCGAAACGGCGGCCGGAGCGTGAGGCGAAGGCCATCGAGGCGAGGGACCTTCGGCCTCTGTCATCCGCGTCTGACCAGGGCTGCCTCGGGGAATGCGTCGGCCGTGATGACGGCGGGTTTCGCCGCAAAACTGCGGGCCCCCTCGAAAGGTCGGTGGGGACCATCGTCTTCATCGCGTTCATCCGGCTCTTGCCGGAGATGAAGCGATCTCGCTCGGGGGGCGGCGGCCGGGCGGCGCACCTGGATTCCGGTGGCGTCCAAGATCGCTTCTTGACCGCTGCTTCCCAGGTGGCAGATCACATCGGCCAGAGTTCGCAACTGCCGTCCCGCGGTGATGCCGCAACCCCGTTCAGCCAGGAGGGGCGGACCTGGTGGACGGCGCGGGTGATGGTGGAGCGGTCGACGCCGGACCGGCAACCCGGCACGTCATGGGTGACGCCGTGGCGCGGGTGCACCAGTGTGGCCGGCAGCCGGTCGACGAACACCGGCTTGTGCCCAGCGCCGGCACCGATGGTGCGCCGTCGTGGGCGACTGGCGAGCGCGGCCTGGTGCCGGGCCTGCCACAGCGGTCCGATCTCGGCCACCAACTCCGCGATCACCTCGACCGACAGGCCCGTGATCCGCTCGTTCTTCAGGATGATCGTCCGTACGAGTGTTCTCACCACGTCTGGCCCAACGAGCCAAGACCTCAGCTGTATGGCTATTGCGGCGAGCAGGTCGACCAGATTTCCCGCACAGGCCGCGGACATCACCCGAGTCAAGCACCTGAACAGATGAGGTCAGCCGGCCGCAATGAACAGGACTTTTGGCCCTGTTCTCCCTGCTTCCCCTCGCCATAGCGTTCTTAATGAAAGGACATCCTCAGAGGCCGACCGTAAAGGTTAGGCGTCGTATCCGAAGCAGACCCACCGTATGAGAAAAAGTTCAAGAACGCTACTACAGCAAGGAGCGCTGACCGCTGCTGCGCACCTGGTCTCCGCCGACGATATCCGCCTTTTGTTGGGAGAATCCCATGGCTGAACGCCTCAATGCTCCTGGTGACCTCGGCCGCCGGATCACCAGGCGACGTGAAAGTCTCGGCCTCGACCGGGAGCAGCTGGCAAACCGTGCCGGAATCGCCCCCGCCTACCTCGCCTACGTGGAGCAGAGGGCGGCCGCGCCTGCCATCGAGACCATAAATCGCCTGGCCTGCGCTCTGGATACCAGCACTGCGGAACTGCTCGGAGGAACCATCGACCTCCCGCCCGGACGAGGCACCGCCGCCCGTCATCCTGAGCTGGAAAAGCTGGACACGAAGGAGTGTCTACGGCTCATCTCCCCCGGCGGGGTCGGCCGGCTGGCCTTCAACGACCTCGGCGGCCCGATGATCCTGCCGGTCAATTACGTCCTCCACGAAGGCTCCGTGATCTTCCGCACCGCCTTCGGCGGCCCGTTCGACGCGAACCTGAGCACCGGCGTGAACGGCGTCGAGTTCAAAATCGCCTTCGAGATCGATCGGATCGACGATGCCAACAGCGAAGGCTGGAGCGTGCTCATCCGGGGTGGCGTCCACCACGTCTCCACCGCCGAGGAGCAGGCGGCCGTGATGACCTTGAATGTCCGGCCCTGGGCCGGCGGCGACCGCGAACTCTACGTCAAGATCACTCCTGCCGAGATCACCGGCCGCCGTATCTGGCACGGCCCGTGAGCTCCGCCGAGACGGCTACTCGAATGATCATCCGCCTCCGGCCGCCCCGCTCCTCCCCTCCAGCTGCACATTCGATTGCCGACATGCCATCTGACCTTCTGCCGAAGGTCACCGCGTCCTAGTGTCCTGCGCCTGAGATTCGTTGGCAGAAGCGGGCGAGGGAGTCGAGAATCTCTTCGGCCGTCTTGGTCCAGATGAACGGCTTGGGGTCAGCGTTCCAGTTCTTGATCCAGGCGCGGATGTCGGCCTCGAGGGCTTGCACGTTCTTATGTGCGCCGCGACGGATCATCTGATCGGCAAGGAAACCGAACCAGCGCTCGACCTGGTTGATCCAGGAGGAGCCAGTCGGGGTGAAGTGCATGTGAAAGCGGGGATGGCGCTCCAGCCATGCGCGGATCGCCGGCGTCTTGTGGGTGCCGTAGTTGTCGCAGATCAGATGGACGTCGAGATGAGCGGGAACCTGCTTGTCGATTTTGATCAGGAACTTCTTGAACTCCGCCGCCCGATGCCGGCGATGCAGGGAACCGATGACCTCTCCGGTGGCCACGTCGAAGGCCGCGAACAAGGTGGTGAGGCCGTTGCGTACATAGTCGTGGGTCCGCCGCTCCGGCATGCCGGGCATCATCGGCAACACCGGTTGCGACCGGTCCAGAGCCTGGCTCTGCGACTTCTCATCCACGCACAACACCACCGCGCCCTCGGGCGGGTTGAAATACAGACCCACCACGTCGTAGACCTTCTCCACGAACAACGGATCGGTCGACAGTTTGAACGTGCCGGTCAGGTGCGGCTTGAGCTGGAACTTCCTCCAGATCCGGCCGATGGTGGACTTCGACAGGCCGCTGCGGGCCGCCATCGATGTCCGCGACCAGTGCGTGGCGTTCTTCGGGATCTCCTCCAGCGTCGCCACCACGACCGCTTCCACCTCTTCGGCGGCGATGGTGGGCGGCCGCCCCGGTCGGGGCTCGTCGATCAACCCGTCCAGCCGATCGGCCAGAAACCGCCGCCGCCACTTGCGGACCGTGTCGGGTGCCACCCTCAACTCCCTGGCCACCCCGATGATCGGTGGAACCGCAGAGCCCGCGCACGCCAACACGATCCGCGCTCGCAGCGCCAACGACTGCGCCGAGTTCGCCCGCCGCATCCACCGCCCCAGCACCGCGCGCTCGTCATCGGAGAGCACCACCGGCTCCAGCTTCGGACCCCGACGACGCACCGGCTCACTGGAAGAAGAGTTCACACAGGATCTAACGACGGATTACCGGCGCAGGACACTAGTGTGGCGCGCCTGAAATTCGTCGGCAATATCGGGTGAGGGATTCGAGGATCTCCTCCGCAGTCTTCTTCCACACGAACGGCTTGGGATCCTCGTTCCACTGGCTGATCCAGTCGCGGATGTCGGCCTCCAGCGTCTGCACACTCTTGTGGACTCCACGCCTGATCAACTGGTCGGTCAGGAAGCCGAACCACCGCTCGACCTGGTTGATCCACGACGAACCTGTGGAGTTGCCCCGGTTCGATAGACACATCAGGGCTTGCGACTACGCGGCAGCATAGTCAAGGTCTTGGGCGTTCTTGAGCGCGTGTCGGCGTTCGTATTCGGCGGGGCTGAGCTGGCCGTTGGCGGAGTGACGGCGGCGCGGGTTGTAGAAGCCCTCGATGTAGCTGAACAGGGCCCGTTCGGCTTCTGACCTGGTGCGGAAGGTGCGCCGGTCAATCAGCTCGCACTCCAGCGAGGCGAAGAAGCTCTCAGTGATCGCATTGTCGAAGCACGTTCCGGCCCGTCGACGGGCGGACGCCTGCCTGCTCACAGCGCTGACCGAAGGCAAACGAGGTGTATTGACCCCCCTTATCGCTGTGGTGAATCACCCCGGCCTCGGGGTGGCGCTGGTGCAGCGCCATCGCCAGCGCATCGGTCACCAACTCGGTGCGCATGTGCTCGGCCATCGCCCAGCCGACGATCCGGCGGGAGAAGACATCCAGCACCACCGCCAGATAGACGAAGCCCTGCCAGGTCGGCACGTACGTGATGTCAGCGGTCCAGATCCGGTTTGGCTCCTCGGCACAGAAGTCGCGCCCGACCAAGTCGGATGCAGATCTGGCGCGCGGATCGGTGACAGTGGTGCGGGCGCCCTTACGCCTGCTCACCCCGGCCAGCCCGGCCACGCGCATCAGCCGGGCCACTCGTTTGCGGCCCACCCGGACCCCATCCAGTTCGCGCAGGTCGGCGTGAATACGTGGCGCCCCGTAGATCTCATCAGACGCTTGGTGATGCCGACGGATCCGCTCGGTCAGCTCGGCGTCGCGACGGGCTCGAGTCGACGGGCCGCGCCGCTGCCGGGCCGCCCAGGCGTAGTAGCCCTGGCGCGACACACCCAGCACCCGAGCCAGCAGGGAGACCTTGTGGTGGTCCTTCTCCGCATGAATCAACCGGAACTTCATCTCGGCAGATCCGTCTCCCGCGCGAAGAAAGCCGCGGCCTTGCGCAAGATCTCCTTCTCCTCACGGAGAATCTTGTTCTCCCGGCGCAGCCGAGCCAGCTCGTCCTTCTCGGCGCTGGTCAGCCCGTCCTGGCGGCGGCCGTCATCCAGATCAGCCTGGCGCACCCAGGTACGGATCGACTGCGCGGAAGGCTGGAACTCCTTGGCCAGCTCCTCCGGCGTCCGTCCCGCGCGCACCAGCTCTACCATCTGCCGGCGAAACTCCGGCGGATAGTTGTTCGGCACAGCAGACTCCTTCTTCCGGGAACCAGGGTTCCCCAGAGATCAGGTGTCCACCAAACCGGGCCAACTCCAGTGTTTTGACACCTCTCGTAGGTAACCGCTATCTATTGGCCAACCGTTAGGGGGTGACATGCAGGACGCAGTGCTGGCGATGCTCGCCAAGGAGCCGTCGCACGGATACCACTTGCACGCTCGGCTGCGGCACAGTCTTGGCCCGCTGGGCGAGTCGATGAACCGTGGTCAGATCTATGTGACGCTGGCCCGCTTGGAGCGAGCGGGGCTCGTCGTCTGTGAGCGGGCCGACGGCCTGCCCGAGCGGCCGGAACGCAAGGTCTATGTGCTGACGCCGGCCGGGCAGGAACGGGTGACCGCCTGGCTGGCCGAGGTGGGCTGGCCGAAACCGGACCTGGCGGAGTTCCATCTCAAGCTTGCCGCTGCCGCCGCGGCCCGGCTGGCCGACCCGGTGGAGCTGGTGGCGGCGCAGCGCCGTGAGTTGCTGCGCCGCTTGCGTGAGGCGCAGCAGGCGGCGCTGGCCGAGCCGGCGGGGTCGGGCGCCGGGCTGCTGCTGGAAGGGGTCGTGCTGCGGTTGCAGGCGGACCTGCGTTGGCTGGATGCCTGTGAGCGGGCCTGGTCCAAGGTCGATGACGAAGATGAGGGTGGATGAACGTGTCAAGCGCCGTGGTCCGGGCCTGCGGCCTGGTGAAGACGCATGGTCGGGGGCAGAGCCGGGTCCGTGCGGTGGACGAGGTCGACCTGGAGGTTCCCGAGGGGCAGACGCTGGCCGTCATGGGGCCCAGCGGCTGCGGGAAATCGACCCTGCTGGGCGGCCTGGAGCGGCCTACCGATGGAGAGGTGTGGGTGGCCGGGCGGCGCATCGACACGCTGAGCGAGCGGGCTCTGGCGCGCATGCGGCGCAGGTCGGTGGGGTTCGTCTTCCAGGCCTTCCATCTGGTGGAGGAGTTATCGGCGGCCGAGAACGTGGAGCTGCCCGCGCTACTGGCCGGGCGCTCGCTCGGCCAGGCCAGGCGGCGCGCGAGCCTGCTGCTGGAACGGGTAGGACTCGCCGACCGCGCCCGGCATCTGCCCTCGCAGCTGTCGGGCGGGCAGCGTCAGCGGGTCGCCATCGCGCGCGCGCTGGCCAACGACCCGCTGGTCGTCCTGGCCGACGAGCCGACCGGCAACCTGGACACCGCGGCCACGCTCGATGTGCTGAGGATCTTCGAGGACCTGCGTTCCGCAGGGCAGACCCTCGTGATCGTCACGCATGACGAGCGGGTGGCGGCGACTGCGGATCGGCTGGTCTCGATGCGCGACGGGATGTTCGTCGACGACACCCGGCTGGCCGGCACCGGCACCGGGTGGCTCGGCGGCCTGATCGGGCTGGAGGGCTGAACGTCATGGGCTCTATCGCGCTCGTCGTGCGCCTGGTGCTGGCCGACCTCCGCAGGCACAAGGCCCAGGCCGCGATGCTCCTGCTCGCGGTGACCGTGGCCACCGCCACCCTGGCGTTGGGCCTGTCCCTGCGCGGCGTGAGCGACGCGCTGTATGAGCAGACCCGCGCGGCCACCGCCGGGCCGGACGTGGTGGCACTCTCCGGCGAGACGGGCCCCGCCGTGACCGCGGCCCTGGCCTTGCTGGCGGACGCTCCCGAAGTCATCGCCCACCACGGCCCCTATCGCGTCGTCTACGCCGACCTCACCACGCGCGATTCCGCCTCGTCCCCGGTGGTGGTGCAGGGCTTCGCCGAGACACCCGGCGCGGTCAACCGGCCGCTGGTGACCTCGGGTCGTTGGGTGCGCTCCGGCGGCACGGTCCTCGAACGCGGCTTCGCCGCCGCGCTGGACGTCGGTGTCGGCGACCACGTCACCATCGCCGGCCGGTCGTACCCCGTCGTCGGGATCGCCGTCACCGCGGCCACCTCCATCTACCCCTGGGCGGCGCAGATCGGCCCGTACGGGGGCCCCAGCGACTACACCGGCCTGGCCTGGATGACCCGATCAGACGCCCGGGCGCTGGCGTCGTCCCACAATCTCCCGGTGACCTTGGCCCTGGACCTCAAGCTGCGCGACCCCGCCGCCACCGAGGCCTTCCGCGACGCCCACCGCCTCTCCACCCTCAGGATCAACTTCCACTCATGGCAGTTCACGGCCAGGCAGGACATGGTCATCCTCAGAGACAGCCAGCCGATCCTGGTCGTCGGTAGCTGGCTGCTCAGCTTCCTGGCCATCACCGGAGTGGCGGCGCTGGCCGCGGGACGCGCCGTCGAGCAGACGCGCCGGGCCGGGCTGCTCAAGGCCGTCGGCGCCGCCCCGGGTCTGATCGCCGCCGTCCTGCTCACCGAGTACCTGGCGCTGGCACTGGCCGGCGACGCGCTGGGGCTGGTGATCGCCCGCCTGACCGTGCCCGCCATCGCCAGCCCCACCGCCAGCCGGATCGGCGACGCGGTCGGACCCGGTGGCGCCACCGTTGCCACGGCGACCGTCCTCGCCGTGGCGGTGGCGGTGCTGTCCTCGCTGCGTCCCACGCTGCGGGCCATGCGTACGGCGACCGTCACGGCGCTGACCGCCACCACGCATCAGCCCCGTCGCCGCCCCTGGCTCACCGCGCTGTCCGCATTGCTGCCCACACCGCTGCTGCTCGGGCTACGGCTGACCGCTCGCCGGCCGGGCCGCGCCGTGCTGCAGGCGTGCTCCACCGCCACCACGGTGATCGCCATCGTCGCCCTGCTGACCCTCTACGCCCAGCCGGAGAGGGGCTACGGCCTGGATGGCTCCTCCGCCCTGCCCAACCTGCGCGGCGAGCACGACCGCCGGCTGATGGTCGCCGTCACCATCCTGCTGATCGCCCTCGCCGTCGTGAACACCATCACGCTCACCTGGAGCACCGCCATGGAGGCCCGGGCGAACATGGCCATCGCACGTACGCTCGGCGCCACCCCCGGACAGATCACCGCGGGACTGTCCACCGCCCAGCTCCTGCCCGCGCTGCCCGGCGCCGTCATCGGCGTCCCTCTGGGCATCGGCCTGCTCTCGCTCTTCGCCGCCAGGAATGCGGCCGAACCTCCTTCCTCCTGGCTGCTCGGCGCCGCGCTCGCGATCCTCCTGGTGACGGCGGCACTCACCGCCCTGCCCGCACGTCTGGCGGCCCGTCGGCCCGTGGCGCAGACCCTCAGCGCCGAAACAGCGTGACCGGTCCCGCTCAGCAGGCGCCGGCACGGCCGGCATCTGACACCACGACTCTGGCGGACATCGTCGCGGCGACCACCGCCGACCGGGAGCTGAGCGAGGCGGCCCGCGCCCGGATCGCCGGCGGTCTGGCCGACAACACCAGCCGCGCCTACGCGGCCCTCCGCTCGGGTCGGCGCCACCAGGGGCAAAGACATCCCAGGTGCTTAGGGTGTCAAGCGGTGAGTGGTTTGGTGTGATGTGACCAGGCGGTTGCTTCGTCGTAGAGCGTGCTGGTCTTCAGGCATCCGTGCAGGATGCCGACGAGGCGGTTGGCCACCTGGCGGAGGGCGGCGTGATGGCAGACGTCGCGGGCGCGGAGCCGGTCGTAGTAGGCGCGGGCGCCGGGCGAGGCCTGCAGGGCGGTGAAGGCTTGAGAATCGAGGGCGTCGATGAGCCGGTCGTTGTGCACGTAGCGGGCGAGGACGACCTTCTTCTTGCCGGAAGCCCGGGTGATCGGGCTGGTGCCGGCGTAGTTCTTGCGTGCTTTGGCGTTGACGTAGCGGCCTTCGGCGTCGCCGAACTCTGCGAGCACCCGGGCGCCGAGGACCAGTCCCAGCCCCGGCTGCGATAGGACGATCTCAGCGGCTGGGTGCCGGCCAAAATGGTCCTCCACCTGCCCTTGCAGGGCCTTGATCTGCTCGCCCAGCACGGTGAGGACCGCCACCGCCGCCTTGATGGTGGCGGCGTAGGCAGCGGTCACGGCTGCTGGCTGACCCAGCTGCTCGGTGCGCAGCGCTACCTGGATCGCCGCGGCCTTGCCGGCAATACCCCGGCGGCGAGCTCGTTTGAGCGCGGCGGTGATCTGGCCGATGGTCAGCTTGGCCGCCGACACCGGGTCCGGGGCCTTGGCCAGCAATTCCAGGGTGTCGGTTGCGGCCAGGTCCTCGAACGCCTCCAGGGCGGCGGGGAAATAGTCGCGCAGCGCGTGCCGCAACCGCTGAGCATGGCGGGCCCGTTCCCAGATCAATGTCTTGTGCGCCCGTGTCACCACCTTGATCGCCTCCGCCTCGGCGCTGTCGCCGGCGACCGGGCGCAGCTGGTGGGAGTCGGTGCGGACCATGTCGGCCAGCATGTGCGCGTCGGCCGCGTCGCTCTTGGCGCCCGACACGCTCAGGCGTTCTCGATACCGTGCCGCCTGCAGCGGATTGACCGCCAGCACCGTGTATCCGGCCGCCAGCAGCGCCTGCACCCACGGGCCGCGGTCGGTCTCGATCCCCACCAGCACATCGACATCGGCGGCCTCCACGTCCTGACCAACCTGCTCAGCGATCATCGCGTGCAGTTTGGTCATCCCGGCTACTCCCTCGGGCAGGCGGGCCTTGGCCAGCCTGCGCCCCGAGGCGTCCATCAGCTCGACGTCGTGATGTTGCTCGGCCCAGTCATCTCCCACGAACAGGCGCAACGCTTCTCCCGTTTTCGACACCGATCGATTTCAACAGCCTGCGGGAGAACCGTCAGCGAACTAATCAAGCAGTGCTCATACCCCTACGGGTGGGCACGACATCCCAGCGGCGATCAACTCTCCCAACCGACCAGTGGGGGCACGATCTTTGCGCGGGACTCAAGGTCCGGTAGCTATAAGTGCTCACCCACTGGCGGCTGTTCAGGCCCGAGTCTGCCGGAGCGGCTGAACTCGTTAGGAGTGATTAGTAGCGCTGAGCAACCATCGCTACCCTGTGTGGTTGCTACGTTGCCGTTTACGCGGGTACCCACTGGCCGTTGCGGCAGATCATGATCCGGCCGTTGACGTCGCCGTATTGACCTTCGCCGCTGCGGAGCCATTGCCCCGTGCTGCCGTTGCACCAGTCACACCAAGGTGCCTGGGCGTGTGCTGGAGCGGACACCGGCGTGGCCGCGAAGAAGGCGGCGCCCGCAACGGCGGTCGCGCGGATCGGAACTCGCACGCTCCTCCCACACAACATGAACTGTATGTAGATGTGATGTCACTCTGAGTAACATTGGCGAGAGGGTCGACCGCCGCCCAGTTCGTCACCATGAGTCATAGATCCTTTTCAAGGAGTGAAGTGAGCGACGCGTTCCCATCCGGCAAGTTCTTCCGCATCGTCAACGAGGGCACCGGGCTGTGCCTGGCCGCCGCACACGGGGGCACCACCCACGGCGCCCAGAAGGCACGGGACCGCTTGACCGGCGAGGAGGGCTACATCCCCTACTCCCACACCAACGACCAGGTCCTCACCCTCCGCACGCCCACGGGCCACCGGGGCGAGGTGTGGTTCTTCAGCGAGATCAAGAACACCTACGGCGACGAGGACTGGCACCTGGTCAACGTCAACAAGGACATCCGCAGCACCTTCACCCTCCACGTCGGACCCCTGGACGGCTTCTCCCAGCCGGTCGGGCTGGGTCTGATCGGCTGGGGCGTGCCGGGCCAGACCCAGTGGAACTCCGGCGGGGGGATGATCTGGCCGCGCCCGCATGAGGACAAGGTCGCCACCGTCCTGTCCGACGGCCACGGCAATCACCAGGCCGTGCTGGCCGCCCGCGGTGGCGCCAACCAGCAGTGGCGCTTCGACCAGGTCGACCTGTCCGGTGAAGCCGTGCCCGCCCGCAGAAAGGGCATCTACGAAACGAGTGCGCCGGGCACGGATTTGTCCAAGTGGAGGGACGTCCTCTAAGCCGCGAAGCGGCTGACGCATCCTGACCCCCGATGCGTGGTAGCGGGGCCGCCCCCCCCCCCCCCCGCCGCTTACCTGCGGGGGGTGTCCCTATGGGATTCGTCAAGCGGCCGAGGGCTTTCGGGTGCGGTTCTTCCGGCGGGGTTGGTAGGGCTTGCGGTCGCGGAGCATGGCGTAGATGACGTCTGAACGGCGACGGGCGAGGCAGATCAGGGCGGCGTTGTGCTTCTTGCCCTCGGCGCGCTTCTTGTCGTAGTACTCCCTGCTTTCGGGGTCGGACAGAGATGCGAACGCGGCGAGGAACATGGCCCGTTTCAGTGCCTTGTTGCCGCCCTTGGGCGGGTGTTCACCCTTGATCGACGAACCGGAGCGGCGGGTCACCGGGGCGAGCCCGGCGTAGGCGGCGAGGTGCCCGGGGGTGGCGAAGGCGGAGATGTCGCCGATCTCCAGCAGGAGCCGTGCGGTGGTCCTGATCCCGAGCCCGGGCATGGTGATCAGGACCTTGGCGAGAGGGTGGGCATCAAGCATCGCCTCTACCTCGGCCGCGACCTGTTTGCGCTGGTCGAGCACGCTTCGTAGCGATTGTGACAGGCGGGGCAGGACGGTCTCGGCCGCGCTGGTTCCGGGGACGAGGACTGTCTGGGCTTCGAGCGCGGCCCAGACGTCGTCGACCATACGGCCCGCCATGCGCGGAGCCAGTGGCCGGGCGACTGTCAGGAGCTGCTCGCGTCCGGCGTCTCGCAGGCCGTTCGGGCCGCCGAAGCGTGCCAGGAGCTCCAGGGCGGCGGGATGGTGCAGGCGCGGCCCGAGCGCCCGCTCCAGCGCCGGGTGGATGGTGACGAGCAGTCCGCGGATCCGGTTGGTCACCCGGGTCGCCTCGGCGGCCAGGTCATCGTCGAATCCGACGAGAACCTCCAGCTCGGCGAGGGCTTCGTCGCCGGCGTCGACCCGTCGAAGTGTGTGCGGCAAGGTGCGAGCGGCGTCGGCGATGATGAAGGCGTCGCGGGCGTCGGTCTTGGCGTTGCCGGGGTGCAGGTCGGCCAGGCGGCGCATGGTCAGGCCGGGCAGGTAGGCGACCTGGCAGCCTTCGGCGCGAGCCACGGCGACGGGCAGTGCGCCGATGGAGGCGGGCTGGTCGACCACGACGAGCACTGGCCCGTGGGTGTTGAGCTTGCCGAACAGCGCGCGCAGGCGCTGTTCGTCGTTGGGCAGGGGCTTGTCGTGGAGTTTCTTGCCGCCAGGGTCCAGGGCGCAGGCGTGCTGTTCGCCCTTGCCCACGTCTAAGCCGACAAACACCGCGTAGTCGACGCTCATGCCACTACTCCAGTTCGAGCGGGGTTTGGCCTGGTCACAGATCTGGCGACGGCAGCCGGCATCCACGTTATGGCGAGACGATCTTCTTCGTCACAAGACAGCGCCTTGTCCCTATTAGCGGTCCACCGACGCCACCAGGCCCGGTGACAACACCCCCCCGGATCATCGAAACGACAGGGGCGATCAGTCATGCCGGGCCGGGTGACCTGGCTCCCCGACTCTCATCGGGGACGATCAAAAAGGTAACGGGTAGCGCTCGACGAGCCCGCCCTGTTCCGGGGTCTCGGTAGCAATGCAGAAATTTCTCCCGAGGTGGCCTCTGACCTGCTGTAACGGAGGCGTTTGACTGCCGGTGACGGGTTGGCGGCCACACGAAAATCGGCGTTAGCCGGGTGGCGCAGGTCAAAGGCCCCGTGATACCTGCGGTATGACCCATCAGCTGGGCGGGGCGGGCGAGAGCGGTTGCGGAAAGCGGCGATCTTTGCCAGGGTGACGGAAATGCTGCGGGCCCGCCGATGACGGACGGCCTTGTGTGGCTGGTGAGCCGGGAAGCCTGGTCGGCGCTTGGACCTGATGTTCCTGCGCGGAAAGGCTCTCCCATGACCTCCCCGACCATCTACACCTCACCCGCCGGCGAGCGGCAGGTCCGTACCTGGTGCCGGGACCGGCTGGGTTCCTGGGCGACCCGGCACCGAACGCACACCCTGGAGACCGGCCTGGGGGCCACGACGGTGGTCACCGCCGGGCAGGGGCCGGGCGTGCTGCTGCTGCCGGGTACCAACTTCTGCGCCGCGACCCTGCTGGAGGTGGCCGATGCTCTGGTGCCCGACCACCAGGTGATCATGGCCGACCTGCCGGGTCAGCCCGGCCTGAGCACTGCGCACCGGCCCCGGCGCAGGCGCCTGGCCGCGTATGGCCGGTGGGCCGGGGAGGTCGCCGGCCAGGTGAGCGGCGGGCCTGTCACGATGGTGGGGCACTCGCTGGGAGCAGCCGTGGCCCTGGCGGCGCACCCTGGGCCGCAGATCAACGGCCTGGTGCTGGTGTCCCCGGCCGGGCTGAGCCGGGCCCGCCTGACCCCCGCCCTGCTCGGCGTCACGCTGCCCTGGCTTGCCGCCCCCACGCCCGTTCGCAGTCAGGCCCTGCTGCGGTACATGAGCGGTCAAAGTCGCGCACGGACCGGTCCGGACCCGATGCTGACGGCATGGATGACCCTGGTTGCCCGGCACAGCCGCACCAGCCTGGCTCCGGCGCCGCTGCCCGCGCCGGTCGTGCGCCGCTGGGCGGGCACGCCGGTGGTCGTGGCCACCGGGGCCGCAGATTGTTTCTACCCGCCCGCCCGCATCGGTGGGCCGGCCCGCGCCCTGCTGAGCACCGACGTGGTCGCCGTGCCGGGCTTGGGGCATCTGGGCCCGCACGAGGATCCCGCCCTGCTGCCTGCGCTTCTGGGCCGCCTGCGGGCTGCGCGGTTCAGCCGACGATGACCTTCTCCTCGGGCAACTCGTAGCGGCGCCTTCGGGCCCGCAGCGCCAGCGCGGAGAACAGGGTGGCCGGGCCGACCCGGCCGGCGAACATGAGCAGGGCGATGAGGATCTGCCCGGCCGCCGTGAGGTCGGCGGTGATGCCCGTGGACAGGCCCACTGTGGCGGCCGCCGAGATCACCTCGAACAAAACCTGATCCAGGCTGTGCGGGGTCAGCGCCAGCAGCGCGTAGGTGGAGATGATGACCAACGCTACGCCCAGCAGGGCGATGGCCAGCGCCTGGCGCTGCACGGTCGCGGCCAGGCGGCGGTGGCCGGCGTTGACGTGGGTCTCGCCGCGCAGCTCGGCCCACAGCACGTAGGCCAGCACCGCGAAGGTGGTGACCTTGATGCCGCCGGCGGTGCCGGCGCTGCCGCCGCCGATGAACATCAAAACGTCGGTGGTCAGCCAGCTCGTCGGATACATCCCGGCGACATCCAGGCTGTTGAACCCGGCGGTGCGCGGCATCACCCCGGTGAAGAACCCGGCCAGTAGCTTGCCGGGCGCATCCATCGGTCCCAGCGTCTTCGGGTTGGACCACTCGGTGATCGTGAAGACCAGGAAGCCGAGGAGCAGCAGGACCAGGGTGGTGGCGACGGTGATGCGGGTCAGCACCGACCATCGCTTCGGGTGGCGCCAGGAGCGGCGCAGCTCGAACACCACCGGATAGCCCAGGCCGCCGACGATGACGGCGGCGGCGATCGGCAGGCAGATCCACCCGTCGGTGGCGAACCGCACCAGGTTGTCGGGCCACAGACCGAACCCGGCGTTGTTGAACGCCGAGATGGCGTGGAAGAGGCCCAGGTAGGCGGCGCGGCCGGGCGGCTCGCCGTAGCCGACGGCGAACCGGGCGGCCAGCGCGACGGCGGTCAGCGCCTCACAGGCCAAGGTGAACAGCACCACGTTGCCGATCACCCTGCGCAGGTCGCTCATTTGCGGCGCCTTGGTCTCGGCCTGGGCCCACATCCGGGCGCGCAGGCCGATCCGCCCGGAGATCATCATCGCGAACAGGGTGGCCAGCGTCATGATGCCCAGGCCGCCGGCCTGGATCAGCACCAGGATGACGGCCTCACCGAAGGCCGACCAGTGGCTGGCGGTGTCCACCGTCACCAGCCCGGTCACGCACACCGCCGAGACCGCGGTGAACAGGGCGTCGATCAGCCGGGTCGCGGTGCCGGACTCGGCCGCCAACGGGGTGGCCAGCAGGCCGGCGCCGACCGCCGCGGCGGTGGCGAAGGCGGTCACGATGACCTGGGCCGGATGCTGGAAGCGGTCCAGAAGCGCCTGGGAGACGGAGCGACGCATCACTCGGGCCATCCTGCCGCCCGGGGCATGCGTGGGCATCGGCGGGGTCGACATGTCCGCCCGGCGGTGCGCTCAGCGGTCCACGGCTCGCTGCCGGGGTTTCCGGTCCAGATCACTCAGAACCCCGTGTTGGCGTTGGCCAGTCTCGCGGTGGCCAGGAACGCGTCCGCCGCGGTGGCGAGGGACACCTGGCCATTGCGGAGCACGGTGACCTCCCGGTCGGCGGCCGCGGTCACGGGCTTGGTTATGTCGGTGAGAATCAGAGCCGAATGTTGCTGTCCGGCTCCCTTGATCGTCGCGTCTGGAAAGCCGTGTCGGTGAGTTTGGGAGCCACCTCGACAGCCCGGCCGGCCCGATGGCAGTCTCTGGCCTTCCCTCATAGCTGCCGACCCCGCCGTCGACGAAGCTCCGGGTCCAGGTGGAGCGGCCCGAGCGGAGCGAGGGACGACTACCTGGAGGTGGGCGAGCGACGGCCATACTCGGCGACGAGGAAGGTCGGAGTGGCTCCCAGTCTCGCCGACACAAGCCCGGCCCGAGGACCGTAGCCCGGCTCTCAAAGCGGCTGACATCTGGCTCTCGTTGCCACCGACATAGCCACGGGCTCCTACTCGGGAGGCGATGTACCGGATAACGTACGCGAGTCGCGTACTGAAGCATGGGAGGGGTACCCAGCTTGGCCGCGACCACCGTTGGCTTACGTACATGGGCGCTGGAGGGGGCCCGATCCGGGCTGGGGTCAGTCGGACTGTTGGTGCCAGCGCTCCAGCAGACTGGGGATCTCGCCAAGCAGGAACTCGTAGAAGGCGTGCATCTGGGCCAGGCGCTGATGGGCGGGATCACCGCTTTCGGTGACGGCGATCCCGGCGGCCGCGGCCTGGAGCATGGCCTGGATGACGGTGTTCTGGCTGGTGAACAGGGTGGCCCAGGCGTCGTCGCGGAGCCGGTAGTGCTCGCGGCGGCTGCCGGGGGCGGGCAGGCGTTCGATCAGGCCGACCGTCAGCAGGGATTTGATGGCACCGGAGACCGCGCCTGCGCTGGCCTCCAGCCGTTCGGCGATCTCGCCGGCGGTGACGCTCGGCTGGTCGGTGAACAGGAAGACCGCCAAGGTGCGCGCGGCCATACGCTGCATCCCGCCCTCGATCAGTGTCAGGGCCAGCCGTTCCGCCGCGCGCCACTGTTCAGGCCTGTCATTCACATGCGCCTCCTTTCAGGAGACAGGCTATCGAAAACGCTGACTGTTCAGTAATTTCTGAAACTTCGGTATAGTCCTCGCATCGGCCTCTCCACGGGAGAGGACACGATGGTGTGCCGGGAAGCCTGGTCGGCGAGCTGTATTTGCCGACCCAGGAGATGACCCGATGACCTTCCTCAGCCGTTTGCACGGTGTGCGCCCCGCCCTGCGTCACCGCGTATGCGTGCGGCGCAACGTGGAGATCCCGGCCGCTGATGGTGTGCGACTGCTGGCCACGCACTATTACCCGGCAGGCCAGCGGCGGCCGCCGCTGGTGCTGCTGCGCAGCCCGTACGGCCGCGGCAACGCCCTGGACCAGCTTCCAGCCCTACTGGCCGAGCGTGGCTACCAAGTCCTGTACCAAAGCCTGCGCGGCACGGCCGGCTCGGGCGGCAGCTTCGACGGCTTCGTCATCGACCCAGCCGACGCCGACGGCACGCTGAGCTGGCTGCGCGCCCAGCCGTGGTTCGGCGGCGAGCTGGCCACCTGGGGTGCCAGCTACCTCGGCCTCGTCCAATGGGAACTGGCCGCCCGCGATATCCCGGAATGGAAGATCGCGCTCGTCCAGGACGCGCCGTCCAGCTTCGCCGAACACTTCATGTACCCCGGCGGAGCGTTCGCGACAGGCAACGCGCTCGGCTGGGTGCAGCTGGTGGAGCGGATGTTCACCAGCGGCCACGGCATCGTCCGCCAAATGGCCGGCCTGGTCGGTGCCGCACGGCGACTGTCGAGTGCCACGCTCGCCCTCCCCCTGCAGGAAGCCGATCAGGCGCTGACCGGGCATCCCGTGCTGTGGTTCCGGGATTGGGTCCACCACGGCCCGGGCGAGCCGTACTGGGCGAGCACCGACCACCGCCACAACGTCGCGCGCATGCCACCGGTGGTGCACCTGCAGGGGGGCTGGCATGACTTCTTCCTGCCGGGCATGCTGGCCGATTACGCAGCCCTGTCGGCCGCCGGACGGAACGTGCGGCTGCTGATCGGCCCGTGGACCCATGGCCGCGGGCTCTACACCCGCGAAGGACTCAGCGACGCGCTCGCCATGCTGGATGCCGCCTTGCTTGGACGGAAGGCGCCCTCGGGTGTGCGGCTGTTCGTCACCGGTGCGGGCCGTTGGGTCGACGTGCCCACGTGGCCGCCCGCGCACAAGGCGACCCCCTGGTTCCTGCACCTGGGCGGCGGGCTGAGCCGTACCCGACCCGACGGCCGGGCAGAGCCCAGCCGCTACCGCTACGACCCCGCCGACCCCACCCCCACGGTCGGTGGCACGCAGGTGGGCATGTCGGCGGGCGCGAAGGACAATCGCCGCATCGAGGCCAGAGCCGACGTGCTCACCTTCACCACCGCGCCCCTTACGGAGGATGTCGAGGCCGTCGGCTCGGTCCGCGTCCGCCTGCACGCACGCTCCGACAACCCGCACGTCGACTACTTCGCCCGCATCTGCGACGTCGATCCGCGCGGTAGGTCGGTCAATGTGTGCGACGGCATCATCCGGCTGTACGAGTCCGGCGCAAGCGGGACGGGCGATGTCGGGGTGGCCGACATCGCCCTGTGGCCGATGGCGCACCGTTTCCGGCGCGGTCACCGCATCCGGCTGCAGGTCTCCAGCGGGGCCCACCCGCGCTTCGGCCGTAACCCCGGCACGGGCGAACCGCTCGCGACCGGACGCGAGCTGCGCGCCTCGGAGCACGAGATCTTCCACGACCACAACAACCCGTCAGCCCTCTGGCTGCCGCTTACTTCAGGAGCATCGTGAAACTACTCGTTCTCGGCGGCACCCACCACGTGGGCCGCGCCCTCGTCGAGGCCGCGCTGGAGCGCGGCGACGAGGTGAGCACGCTCAACCGCGGCCTCAGCCGCGCCCCCGCGCCCGGCGTGCGCGCGCTCATCGCCGACCGCACCGACGCCGAGTCCGTACGGCGGGCACTGGGTGATGGGGAGTGGGACGCGGTCGTCGACACCTGGGCCTGGGCGCCGCAGGTGGTGCGCGAGGCCGCCCGCCTGCTGTCCGATCGCGTAGGGCACTACGGGTACGTCTCCAGCCGCGGCGTACACCGCTGGCCCTGGCCCGCGGGCGCCGACGAGCAGGCGCCCCTGGTCGACGGCGACCCCGGCAGCACCGACGACGCCGACTACGCCGCCGCCAAGCGCGGCGGCGAACTCGCCGTCACCGAGTCCTTCCCTGCGGCGGCGTTGCTGGCCAGGGCCGGGATGATCCTGGGCCCGTATGAGGATGTCGGCCGTATCCCGTGGTGGCTGCGCCGCCTGGAGAAGGGCGGCCGGGTCCTCGCCCCCGCCCCGGCCGAGACGCCCCTGCAGTACCTCGACGTCCGGGACCTGGCCGCCTGGATGCTCCAGTCCGCCGAACGCGGCCTGAGCGGCGCCTTCACCGTGACCGGCCCGCCGGGCGCGATCACCCTCGGCGATCTGCTCACCACGGCGCTGGAGGTCACCGGCTTCGACACCGAACTGGTGTGGGTGCAGCCGGAAGTGCTCATGCGGCACGGCCTGCCGCTCGGCATGGAGTTCGGGCTGCGGCTGCCCGACGGCAGCGCACCGAGCGGCATGCACGACGCCGACGTCAGCGCCGCCCTGGCCGAAGGCCTCACCACGCGCCCGCTGCGCGAGACCCTCGCCGACACCTGGGCCTGGCTCCAGGCCGAAGGCGACCCGGCACCCCGCGCCGATGCTCCCTCCCCCGACACCTGGCTCGACGCCGCCGCGGAACAGCGCCTGCTCGACCAGCTCTCCCACTAAAGAAGAAGGCACCACCTGTTATGCGCGCCATCATCATCGGAGCCGGCATCGCCGGCCTGGCCACCGCTCTGCGCCTGCACCAGATCGGCTGGGACACCCTCATCGTCGAACGCGCCCCGCAGCGGCGCGGCGGCGGCTACGCCGTCACCTTCGGCGGCATCGGCTACGACGCCGCCGAACGCCTCGGCATCGTGGACGACCTGCGGGCCAAGGCGTTCGACACCACCGAGCTCGTCTACCACAAGAGCGACGGATCGCGCCGCTTCGCCCTCGACCGCGCCACCATCGCCGCCACCACCGGCCCGCGCTCGATCACCATCCTGCGCGGCGACCTCGAAGTCGTCCTCTACGAGCGAGTCCACGATCGCACCGAGATCCGCTTCGGCACCACCCTCACCGCTGTCGACCAGGACGACCACGCCGTCCGCGTCACCCTGAGCGACGGCACCATCGAGGAGGGCGACCTGCTGATCGGCGCCGATGGGCTGCACTCGGCCACCCGCGCCCTGCTGTTCGGCCCGGAGGAGGACTTCCTGCTCGACCTGGAGCACAAGGTCGCCGTCTTCATGCTCGACCGGCGACCGGCCAGCATTGCGCCCGGCGCGACCGGCACCCTGTCATCCAACGGCCGTACCGCCGCCGTCATCAGCATCCCCGACGGCCGCAACGTCGCCTTCTTCGGCTACCGCACCGACCACGCCCGCCCCGGCGAGGACGTGGGCACCGAACTAAAGCGCGTCTACGGCGACCTCGGCTGGGTCATCCCCGAAGCCCTCGCCGGACTGGCGCGGGCCGAGTCGGTCTACTTCGACACCATCAGCCAAGTCGTCGCCCCGTCCTGGAGCAAAGGCCGGGTGGTCCTGCTGGGCGATGCCGCCTGGTGCGTCACCCTGTTTGCCGGGTACGGCTCTTCGCTGGCCGTCGGCGGCGCCGATCGGCTCGGCACCGAGCTGGCCGCCCACCCCGGCGACATCCCCGCCGCACTGGCCGCGTGGGAGGCCGCCATTCGGCCCGAGGCCGAACGCAAGCAGAAGCTCGGCCGCCGCGTCAAAGGCGTCTACGCCCCAGCTAACCCCCTGGTGCTGTGGCTGAGCCTGCTTCCCCTGCGCTTGGCCGCGCTCCCGCCAGTGCGCCGCTACATGACCCGCCGCTTCATCAAGGGCTAAGGTCATGCCACATCTGGGCGGGCGCAATGATGGCACGCATCAGCACTGCTGCCGACATCTTGGCCTGCCCGGCGGCTAGGCACCAGGTCCCGTCATCTGGAGCTCACGCGGGTGTGACAGCGTGCACCTTCCGAATGGGATCCGCTGAGGGTTGGCCGTCACGGCCAACCCTCAGCGCCCGGCCTGGTGTTGCCTATTCCGCGCCGGGGGCCGGTGCGAGGCCGAAGACGACGCCCCGACTGGCGGGTGCGAGGCTGCTTGCGGTCGCGTCCCGTCAGCGGCAGCGCAGTGAGGGAATGCTGATGACGCCGGGTAGCGCATACCGCCATTCCGCATGCCGCCCCTGCCGATTCCGCGAACCGTGGATCTACTCTTGGGCGTTCGTGATACGTAATGAGCCGTGGTGCGGCGAGGGGGCAGGATGAGCAAGTTTGTCGTTCCCGAGAAGGTCGAGAGTCCCAAACGGTCGGCCTCCCCACCCAACGCCTTCGGGCGCTGGCTGCTGGAGCATCGGGTCCAGCCGGTGGGGCCGGAGGCCGACGAAGGGCATGCTAAGCCGCAGGCCTGGTGGAAGGTCATGTGCCTGACAGGTGTCGACTACTTCTCCACGTTGGCTTACTTGCCCGGTATCGCCGCGCTGGCCGCCGGGGCGCTGTCGCCGCTGGCCACGCTGCTCATCGTCGCGCTGACGCTCCTGGGCATGCTGCCGATGTACCGCAGGGTGGCCCGGGAGAGCCCGCATGGGTAGGGTTCGGTGGCGATGCTGGAGAACCTGCTGCCGTTCTGGTGGGGCAAACTGTTCGTGCTTGTGCTGCTCGGCTTCGTGGCCACCTCCTGGATCGTCACGATCACTCTGTCCGCTGCCGACGCCTCGGTTCACGTCCTGGAGAACCCGTTCTTCCCGAGCTTCCTGCACGGGCACGCTGTCGAGCTGACCATCCTGTTGTTGCTGGTCCTGGGCGGTGTCTTTCTGCTCGGTTTCACCGAAGCGGTCGCCGTGGCGATCCCGCTGGTGGCGATCTTCCTGGGACTCAACGCCGTGGTCGTGGTGGTCGGCATGACGGAGGTGCTCGCCTCTCCGGATGCGATCTCCACCTGGCTCGACGCGCTCACTTCCAGCAGCGGAGGCTTCATCGGCGCGCTCGGCCCCGCGATCCTGGCCTTCCCGCTTCTGGTGCTGGGACTGTCCGGCTTCGAGACCGGGGTGAGCATGATTCCGCTCGTCGCCGCCTCGGGTCGGACCGCCGAGGAACGCCTGGAATCACGCATCCGCAACACCCGCAAACTCCTGACCGCCGCCGCACTCATCATGAGCGTCTACCTGATCGCCACCAGCTTCGTGACCACCGTCCTCATCCCCGCCGAGCAGTTCCAACCCGGAGGCCAGGCCAACGGCCGCGCCCTGGCCTACTTGGCACACACCTATCTCGGCGACGGGATCGGCACCGCCTACGACATCAGCACCATCCTCATCCTCTGGTTCGCGGGTGCCTCCGCAATGGCCGGGCTGATCAACATCGTGCCGCGATATCTGCCTTCGTACGGCATGGCGCCGGAGTGGGGACGCGCCGTCCGCCCCGTGGTGATCGTCTACACCGTGATCTGCATCATTCTCACGATCGCCTTCGGCGCCGATGTCGACGCACAGGCAGGTGCCTACGCCACAGGCATTCTGGCGATGATGGTCTCTGGCGCCCTGGCCGTCACCATCTCCGCCGTCCGTCACCGTCGGCGCGCAGCCGCCATCGGCTTCACCGTCCTTACGCTAGTGTGGCGCGTCTGAAATTCTTCGGCTAAGTCTAGACTGTCGTTATGGCACGGACAGGAAGGCCGAAGGCCGAGGTGACGCTGACCGACCAGGAGAGGGCGACGCTGGAGCGCTGGGCACGGCGGGCGAAGTCGTCGCAGGTGCTGGCGATGCGATCCAAAATCGTGCTGGCGTGTGCGGCCGGCAGGGACAACATCGAGATCGCCGCGGATCTGCGGGTGCATCGTGACACGGTCTCCAAGTGGCGTAACCGATTCGTCAAGCTGCGACTGGAGGGTCTGATGGACGAACAGCGTCCAGGCCGGCCACCGTCGATCGGCCTGGACCAGGTCGAACAGGTCGTAGTAGCGACCTTGGAACAGACACCCAAAGGCGCCACGCACTGGTCGAGGGCCTCGATGGCCCAGCGCAGCGGACTGTCGAAGTCGACGATCGGGCGGATCTGGCGGGACTTCGGGCTCAAACCGCACCAGGCCGACACCTTCAAACTGTCCACCGACCCGTTGTTCGTGGAGAAGGTCGTCGATGTGGTGGGGCTGTATCACAACCCGCCGGAACGGGCGGTGGTGCTGTGCGTGGATGAAAAGTCCCAGATCCAGGCACTGGACCGCTCCCAGCCGGTGCTGCCGATGATGCCCGGCATGCCCGAGCGCCGCACCCACGACTACGTGCGCAACGGGATCACCAGCCTGTTCGCCGCCTTCAACGTCGAAGACGGAACCGTCATCGGCGAGTTGCACCGCCAGCACCGCGCCGCGGAGTTCAAGAAGTTCCTGATCACGATCGACAAGACGGTGCCCGCCGAACTGGACGTCCATTTGATCTGCGACAACTACGGCACGCACAAGACTCCGGCGATCAAGGCGTGGCTGGCGCGGCATCCCCGCTTCCATATGCACTTCACCCCCACCGGTGGAGTTGGCCCGGTTTGGTGGACACCTGATCTCTGGGGAACCCTGGTTCCCGGAAGAAGGAGTCTGCTGTGCCGAACAACTATCCGCCGGAGTTTCGCCGGCAGATGGTAGAGCTGGTGCGCGCGGGACGGACGCCGGAGGAGCTGGCCAAGGAGTTCCAGCCTTCCGCGCAGTCGATCCGTACCTGGGTGCGCCAGGCTGATCTGGATGACGGCCGCCGCCAGGACGGGCTGACCAGCGCCGAGAAGGACGAGCTGGCTCGGCTGCGCCGGGAGAACAAGATTCTCCGTGAGGAGAAGGAGATCTTGCGCAAGGCCGCGGCTTTCTTCGCGCGGGAGACGGATCTGCCGAGATGAAGTTCCGGTTGATTCATGCGGAGAAGGACCACCACAAGGTCTCCCTGCTGGCTCGGGTGCTGGGTGTGTCGCGCCAGGGCTACTACGCCTGGGCGGCCCGGCAGCGGCGCGGCCCGTCGACTCGAGCCCGTCGCGACGCCGAGCTGACCGAGCGGATCCGTCGGCATCACCAAGCGTCTGATGAGATCTACGGGGCGCCACGTATTCACGCCGACCTGCGCGAACTGGATGGGGTCCGGGTGGGCCGCAAACGAGTGGCCCGGCTGATGCGCGTGGCCGGGCTGGCCGGGGTGAGCAGGCGTAAGGGCGCCCGCACCACTGTCACCGATCCGCGCGCCAGATCTGCATCCGACTTGGTCGGGCGCGACTTCTGTGCCGAGGAGCCAAACCGGATCTGGACCGCTGACATCACGTACGTGCCGACCTGGCAGGGCTTCGTCTATCTGGCGGTGGTGCTGGATGTCTTCTCCCGCCGGATCGTCGGCTGGGCGATGGCCGAGCACATGCGCACCGAGTTGGTGACCGATGCGCTGGCGATGGCGCTGCACCAGCGCCACCCCGAGGCCGGGGTGATTCACCACAGCGATAAGGGGGGTCAATACACCTCGTTTGCCTTCGGTCAGCGCTGTGAGCAGGCAGGCGTCCGCCCGTCGACGGGCCGGACCGGAACGTGCTTCGACAATGCGATCACTGAGAGCTTCTTCGCCTCGCTGGAGTGCGAGCTGATTGACCGGCGCACCTTCCGCACCAGGTCAGAAGCCGAACGGGCCCTGTTCAGCTACATCGAGGGCTTCTACAACCCGCGCCGCCGTCACTCCGCCAACGGCCAGCTCAGCCCCGCCGAAATACGAACGCCGACACGCGCTCAAGAACGCCCAAGACCTTGACTATGCTGCCGCGTAGTCGCAAGCCCTGATGTGTCTATCGAACCGGGGCAACTCCAGTGGCAGGCCCGGCACCAAGCCGCGCTCGCCGGTCGCCCACGACGACGCAACCTCGGTGCCGGCGCTGAACACAAGCTGATGTTCGTCGATCGACTGCTGGCCACACTGGTGCACCTGCGCCACGGCGTCACCCAGGACGTACTGGGTTGCTGGTTCGGCGTCGACCGCTCCACCATCACCCGCGCCATCCACCAGATCCGCCCCTTACTGGCTGACCGAGGGTGCAGCATCACCACGGGCCGACGCTTACGAACTTTGGCCGATGTGATCGCCTACCTGGGAGACAGCGGTCAAGAAGCGATCTTGGACGCCACGGAGATCCGCGTCCGCCGCCCAGCCGCCGGCACCCCCGAGCGAGATCGCTTCGTCTCCGGCAAGAGCCGGATGAACGCGATGAAGACGATGGTCCTCACCAACCTCCAAGGGGAGCTGCTGTTTTGCGGCGGAACCCGTCCCGGATCGGTCGCCGACATCACCGCCGCAGGTCAGATCCTCACCCCACCTCGCAAACGGCGCGGCAGGAACCTGGAACACGTCCAATGGCTGATGGCCCATCACGATGCAGCCCGGCACGCGCACTCCTCCCGGCGCATTCCCGTCGAGCACGGCATCGCCCACCTAAAAAACTGGAGGGCCTTGGCGCGCCACCACGGCCGCCGCGACCACCTGCCCGAAACCATCCGCGCCGTGGCTGCGCTTCTATCCGATCAGCGGAGTGCATCCACCCGGCTCCGAGGACAGAAAGCATGATCAAAAAAGTGTCGCCTCAGCGAACCACGCCCTCATCGCAATCATGCACGAGGTCGTTAGGCCAGATCTCCACAGTACGAGGGGAGAGTCACGGGCGATGAGTGGAAGATCATCGATTTGATTGAGGATATCCAGTATACTCAATGAGGGAGTGGCTGGCGTGTGCTTGCCAGCCGACCACCGGCCGTCAGCCGGTCTGAGGTTCGTTCGCGAGAGATCGGGGATTGTTTACCGTGACGGATGCCGTTTCGCTGCCCCCTAAGGTATCGCGGGCCGAGGTGCTGGTCCGTGAGATCGAGGGCCGGATCCTGTCCGGCGAGTGGGCGCAAGGTGACCGGCTGGGAACGCGCGCGGATCTGCGGGTCAAGTATGGGGTCGCCGCCGCCACAGTGAGCGAGACGGTCCGCATGCTGGAGGCCCGTGGGCTGGTCGAGGCCCGGCCTGGCAACGGAGGCGGGATCTTCGTCAGTGAGCCGGCCGCGTTCGTGCGCCTCGGCCACAAGGTTCTTGAACTGCACAGCGAGCCGATCACCGTGGCCGACTGCCTCGCCGTGCGGGATCGCCTTGACCCAATGGTCGTGGTGGAGGCCGCGCGGCATCGTACGGACAGCGACATCGCGGAGCTCAACGCTCTGCTGCAGAAGCTGCTCCGCAGCCAGGACGATCCGAACACCTACCTCGCGGCCAACTGGGCCTTGCATCGCAGACTCGCCGAGGTGAGCCCCAACCTCGTGCTCCGGCACCTCTACCTCAGCCTGCTCGACTTCATCGAGAGCCAGGTGAACATGGTCGTGCCCGACGGCGACTTCGGCGGCGCCGAGGCCAGGGAGACGCACACGGCCATCGTGGAAGCGGTCTGCGTCGGAGACGTCGAGGCCGCACGGCAGGCCGGGGAGCGGCACGTGCGGCTGACCAGCCGCTGATCCACTCGTTTCTGGCCAGGGGACTCCGTTCTCGGCGTGTGTGCGTGAGCCCTCCACTTGGGTCGTCGCGATAGCCCGAAAGATAGCTGTCAGTGTTCCGGGCATGCGCCATCGATCTCGTCCATGAGCCGCAGCAGACGATCACCATACAGGCGTGGCAGCGGCAGGCGGGCCAGGCGCTTCACCACAAACCGGCACCGCGCCCAGCCCGAGCGGGAGCGGCCCGGGCGGCACTCCGGCCGCCCCCAGCAGTCGGGCCACGACGACCACCGCGGTGAGAGCCTGCCGGTGGACAAGCAGGCGGGCGATGAGGTGTTCGCCGGTACGGTGAACGGCACCGGCGCGCTGCGCGTGCGCGTCACCCGGCCGGCGTCGGAGACCGTGATCGCCCGGATCGGGGCGATGGTCGAGCAGGCCGGCGCCACCAAGGCGCGCACCCAGCTGTTCATCGAGAAGGTCGAGCGGCGCTACTCCATCATCATGGTCGCCGCCGCCCTCGCCCTGTTCGCTCTGCCCCTGCTGTGGGGCACGCCGGTGCAAGACAGCCTGCTGCGGGCCATGACGTTCATGATCGCTTCTCTCAAAACCAATCATCTCCGAGCACGCATAGAGTCGCGGACGCGACGCAGAGCTACGTAGCGTCCGGTCGCAGCGGGCTCTACAGAAGCGGATGTGTCGCGCGGCGAGGGGATAACGCCCGAATCGTCTGCCGCCGCGGCTCGGCTTGCCAGGCTCGTGGGTCGGCTCCGTGCTGCCGTAAGGCAACGCGGAGTATCGGCGAATCTCCGTAAATGACCGAAATTGGGGTTTGGTCTCTTGTTGCGGCCCCTTTCAAAGGATACATTCGATGGATCTATTGGAGGTGTCGCCTTCGGGTACCGCCTGTGAAGAGAGATGGGAATCGCGTGCCTCAGCCCGATCCGCCGTCCGGAGATCCACCGCCCACCCTTGAGATCACCCAGTTGTCGCTGCTGCTCGGCGGAGTCCGGGCACTCACCTCCGTGGACCTGGTCGTCGAATCTCGCACGATCGTCGGCCTGGTCGGACCGAACGGCGCGGGAAAGACGTCCCTGTTCAACTGCGTCTGCGGCTACTATCCGGCGACGTCCGGGTGGATCCGCGTCGCGGGAACGGACGTGACCCGGTGCAAGCCGCACGAACTGCCCCGCCATGGTGTGGCCCGCACCTTCCAGCATCCGATCCTGGAGCCCTCGTCCACCGTCATGGAGAACGTCCTGGTGGGCGGCCACGGCGGCATCCGCTCGGGTCCGCTGTCGTACGCGCTGCGGTTGCCGTGGGCTATCCGGGACGAGCGGCGGACCACGCGGGCCGCCCGGGACCTGCTCGACTATCTGGAGATCGGGCATCAGGCGAACCTCAGAGCCGGCGAGCTGTCTTACGGCGAGCAGAAGCGCGTCGAGCTGGCGCGGGCGATGCTCACCGGGCCGACGCTGCTGTTGCTGGACGAGCTCGCCTCCGGTCTGACACACGAGGAGGTCATGGCCCTCGCCACGGTGATCCGCCGGATTCGGGACGACCACGGCATCTCAGTTCTCCTCGTCGAGCATCACATGGGCATGATCTCCGCGATCACCGACAAGGTGGTTGCTCTGGTGGAGGGCGTCAAGGTCGCCGAGGGCACCGCCGCGCAGGTGCAACTCGATCCGGCAGTCGTCGAGGCGTATCTGGGAGCCGCGTGATGGCGCTGCTGGAGATCCGCGACCTGCGCGCCGGATACGGCGCGGCCGAAGTGCTGCACGGCGTGGAGCTGACGGTCGAGACGGGCGGCACGACGGCGCTCCTCGGCGCGAACGGCGCGGGCAAGACGACCACGCTGCGGGCGCTGTGCGGCATGATCCGCCGCCGGGGCGAGATCGTCTTCGACGGCCTCGACATCACAGGCCTGAGCACCGAACGGATCGCCCGCCTCGGGGTGGCGCACGTCCCTCAGGGGCGCGGTTCGCTGGCCAACCTCAGCGTCCGCGACAACATGATGGTCGGCGCGCTGCTCCGGCGCGACCGCTCAGCGGTACGCGGCGACCTCGACCGGTGCCTGGCCATGTTCCCGGCGCTGGCCAAGCGCGTCAAAGCGGCAGCCGGCACCATGTCTGGCGGCGAGCAGCAGATGCTGGCCATCTGCCGAGCTCTGATGAGCCGTCCGAAGTTGCTGGTCCTCGACGAGCCGTCGCTCGGCCTCGCGCCCGTGATCACTCGCCGGGTCTTCGACGCGCTGCTCGGCTTCCGTGCCGAGTGGGGCGTGTCCATGCTGGTCGTCGAGCAGAACGCGAACCTCGCCCTCGGCATGGCCGATCGGGCGTCCGTGCTCGAATTCGGGCGCGTTGTGGTAGCGGGGCCGGCGGCGGAGATCGCCGGCCGCGACGACGTGCGCCGCGCCTACCTCGGAACGTGAGGTACCTTCCGATGCACGCACTTCAGCAGGTCATCGATGGGATGACCACTGGTTCGATCTACGGTGCGCTAGCACTGGCTCTCGTGCTGGTCTATCGATCCACGGGAATGATCAATTTCGCCCAGGGGCAGATGGCCGTGCTGTCGACTTATCTGGCCTGGGCGATGACACAGGCGGACGTTCCGATCGTGCTGGCCGTCGTCCTGGCGATTTTCATCGCGATCCTCGTCGGGGCCGGTGTCGAGCGATTGCTGATCCGCCGCTTCGAGGGGCGCGACCACCTCACCACGATCATCGTCACCGTCGGCCTCCTGACCACGTTCAACGGTGTGGTGATCTGGATTTGGGGCGCGGACCTGAAAACGATCCCCTCGCTGTTTCCGGAACGCGACCTCAGTGTCGGCGCGATGCACTTCACCTTGCAGGACATCGGCATCGTGGGCGTGTTGATCGCGGTCATCCTCGTCATGCAAGCCCTGTTCCGGGGCACGCGGCTGGGGCTGGCGCTGCGGGCCGTCGCCGACAATCCGCAGTCGAGCGCGTTGTCCGGGCTGCCGATCGGTGTGCTGCTGATGACGGGCTGGGCGCTGGCGGGGGCGGTCGGCAGTCTGGGCGGCGTGCTGATCGCGCCGAAGATCTCGCTGCAGCCCGGCATGCTCGACAACGTCCTGATCTACGCGGTGGCGGCGGCGATTCTCGGAGGACTCGACAGCCCGATCGGCGCCATCGTCGCCGCTTGGACACTCGGCATCGCGCAGAACCTGGCCGGCACCTACATCCCGCTGGTGGGAACCGACCTGCAGATCGCGGTCCCGCTTGTGATCATGGCGGTCGTGCTCCTGATCCGGCCGCAGGGCCTGTTGGGGCGAAAGGAAGTGATGCGGGTATGACCCGCTTGACGAACACCGTCCGGCCCTCGTGGCGGGAGAGCCTCGCCGATCGGCGGGCGACCAGATGGGTCGCGGGCATCGCCGTCGCCGCCGCCGCCGTCGCGATCCCTTTCAACGCCTCGCCTTACACCAACCTCCAGCTCACGCTGGTGATCGCGCTGGCCGTGGCGATCCGCGGGATCGACGTGCTGACCGGGTACGCGGGTCAGGTGACGCTGGGGCAGAGTGCGTTCTTCGGCATCGGCGCCTACGTGGGCGCCTACGGCTTTGCCCACGGCTGGCCGGCCGTGGGCGGCCTCCTGCTCGCACCGATCCTGTGCGCGGTGGCCGGGGTGATCGTGGCCATTCCAGCCGTGCGGCTGCGGGGATTCGCCTTCGGGGTGATCACGCTGGCCCTACCCGTCGTCGTCGTCCCGCTCGCCATCCGGCTGGAAGGAGTGACCGGAGGCGCCGTCGGGCTGGCGGTGAGCACGATCTCGGCGCCGAGCTGGAGCGGATTGGCCGATGACCAGTGGCAGTACCTGCTCGTGCTCGCCATCGGGGCCGTGATGTTCCTGCTGGCGCGCAATCTGCTGGCCGGCCGGGTGGGCCGGGCCCTGACGCTGATCCGGACCAGTGAGATCGCCGCCTCGTCGGTGGGAATACCCGTACAGCGCTACAAGATCCTCGCCTTCGCGATCGCCTCGGCGTACGGGGGAGTTGCGGGTTGGCTGTACCTCACCGCGGTCCGCTACATCGGCGTCGACTCCCTCGCGCTCACGTTGTCGATATCGATGCTCGTCGCCCTCGTCGTCGGGGGCGTGCGCAGCCCGCTCGGCTGTGTGATCGGAGCGGCCTTCTACATTCTTGTCCCGAACATCACGGATCGGGCCACGCCTGGGCGCTCCGCGCTGTTCTTCGGCGTCGCTCTGCTGATCGTGCTGCTCATGGTGCCGGGTGGGATCAGCGGAGCGCTGCGGGCCGCCTGGTCCAGGCTGATCATGACGCGCCGTCCAGCGGAATCGATCCCCGCGGCGCCTGCTGAGCAACGCGTGATCACCTGACCGCAGACCTTGCCGCACCTCTACTCAAAAGCTATATTCAATACATCGAAAACATCTTTACGATGCTCGATGTGCTCACGCTCCCATCCCCCGAACCCGACGAGACGAAGGCCTCCTCCGGGCTTGGCGTACGAAGGTTCCTTCCACCTCCGGAGTGATCTCGTTGGCACTGTTCACGCGAAACCTGGCGCTGACCGTCGGCACGGCAGGGTTGCTCATGCTCGCGGCCTGCGGCCGCGACGCCGGTACGGCCGGGACGACCATCTCCAGCGATCCCGGCATCACTGACACGACCATCACAATCGGCACGAGCCTGCCACTGTCCGGGCCGCTGGCGAGCGCGGGCGAGGCCACGTTGGCGGCTTCGCAGGCGTACTTCGCCCGCGTCAACGCGCAGGGCGGGGTCAAGATGGGCGACGGCAAGACCCGCACCATCAAGTATGTGTACTACGACGACGCCTACGATCCCGCCAAGAGCGTGCAGAACTACCAGCGTCTGGTTCACCAGGACGCGGTGTTCGCGGTGTTCCAGCCGCTCGGCACCGGACCCAACCTGGCGATCATGCCGCGTGCGAACGCCGACAAGGTCCCGCACCTGTACGTGCACTCGGGCTCGGAGAAGTTCAGCGACCGCGCGAAGAACCCGTGGACGGTCGGATGGGGGCCGACGCCCATCTCCGAAGGAGAGACGTACGGCAAATACCTGGCGGCGCGGAACAAGCCGATGACGGTCGCCGTGCTCAGACAGAACGATGATCTCGGGCAGGGCTATCTGACGGGCCTGCAGGCCGGCATCAAGGGCTCCAAAGTCGAGATCGTGAAGATCGCCACGTACGGCCGCACCGACTCGACCGTGGACAGCCAGATCTCCGCCCTGGCGAGCACCAAAGCCGACGTGCTGTACATGGGCGTGGTGATCCCACCGCTCATGATCAGCGGCATCAAGCACGCAGGCACGCTCGGCTGGTCGCCGGAGATCTACATGGTGAACAACACCGCCGACATCAGTGGAATCCTCAAGCTGGGCAAGCTGACCGGCCTCGACGACCTGTACACCGCGTCCTTCATCAAGGCCGCGGACGACCCGCAGTGGCAGGACGACGCCGGCGTCAAGGGGTACCTGGAGAGCATCAAGGAGTATCCCAAGGCGTTCGGCAACCTGGTGAACGGCGAGATCTCCTACGGCGAGGCCCAGACGCTGGTGGCCACGCTGGAGCAGACCAAGGCGCCGACCCGGCAGGCCCTGATGGACGCGGTCCGCACGCTGGCCCACGCCCCGGCCGTCGATGTCCTCATGCCGGGTGTCACGCTCGACGCCACCGACGCCACCGCCCCCCCGGTGCACGGACAGGTCGTCCAGCACTTCGACGGCACGTCCTGGCGGACGGTCAAGGAAAAGGCGGAGTGACCACGATGTCTTATTCGATCTTCGAGGACACCATGGCCGAGATGACCGGGCAGGAGCTTGAGGCCGCCGCGCTGCGCAGACCGCCGGTGCTCCTGCCGCTGGGCGTCATCGAGGCGCACGGTCCGCACCTGCCGCTCGGCACCGACGTGTACGGCTCGTACCTGCTGTGCAAGCTCACCCGGCGGCGACTCGCCGAACGTGGTGTGGAGAGCCTCATCGCGCCCCCGTACTACTGGGGGATCAACTTCGTCACGGGCGCCTTCCCAGGATCGTTCCGGGTGCGCCGCGAGATCGCGGAAGGGCTGCTGTCCGACATTCTCGACACCATCCTCGGCACCGGCTTCACCCGCGTCTTCCTCGTCAACCACCAGGGCGACATCCGGCACAAGCAGATGGTGGCCGATGTCGTGCGGAGCAAGAACGCCGACGGTCACACCGGCGTCCAGTGGCTCGACGACGGATCATCGCTCGCGCGCCTGGAGCAGACCGGTGACGAGCCGATGTGGCGGCTGTACGATCCGCCGGAACGGTGGCGCGGAGGGCTGAAGACGCACGGCGGAGAGACCGAGACGGCGCTGGTCGGGCGGTACTTCCCCGAGCTCGTCAACTGGGACGAGCAGGAGCACCTGGCCCCGGCGAACCTGTCCGCGCGCGAACTGGCGGAATGGCGCAGGGGCGAGGAGCATGCGCCGAAGGTGACGCCCCTGGCCTACCACGGCAGCCCGCACCCGCCCTACGACGAGTGGCGCTATTACGACCACCACGCCAAGGCCATGGCCGATGCCGTGGCCGCGGACAACTGATCGGAGAGGAACATGGCCGAGATATCTCTCGCCGTCGCCGCCAGCCACGCGCCGGGGCTGACCGGATGGTTCGACATGGCGCCGGAGGACGACCGGCGTGTCGTGAACCAGGCGTACACCGCGATCCGGGAGGCCATCGTGGCGTCCGCGATCGACGTGCTCGTGATCGTCGGGAACGACCACGTCGCGAACCACCGGGTCGGTGCCGGCGTCGACTTTACCTTCGGCCTCGCTGATCGCCACCGCGGGCCGGACGAGTGGTTCAAGCCGTGGTTGCGGGTCCCCGACTACGACATCCCCGGTGCCCCCGATGTCGCCTCCGCACTCTTCGACCGGCTGCGCGGCGCGACGAGCGTGAACGTCGCCGGCGCGCGGGAGAACCTGCGCTTCGACGACAACATCTCCGTGCCGGTCACCAAGACGGGGCTGGCGGAGACGGGAGTACGACTCGTTCCCATCCTGCAGAACTGCACTATTCCGCCCGTACCAGATGAGCGAGCGTGTTATGCCTTCGGCGTGGCGCTCGGTGAGGCGATCCGCACGGGATTGCCGGGTGATCTACGGGTCGGTCTGTTCGGGTCGGGCGGACTCAGCCACGAGCCGGGCGGCCCCCGCTATCTGGAGATCGACGAGAAGTTCGATCACTGGTGGATGAACATGCTGGAGGCCGGCGACCATGAGAAGGTCCTGGCCGAGGCGACCTTCGACCGGATGGAGCAGGCAGGTTCCGGCGGAACCTCCGAGCTGCTGTCCTGGATCGTGGTCATGGGGGCCATCGGCGAGCGGCCGTGCACGTCGCTGGGCTACGTCGCCTTCGACGAGTGGCGCTGCGGCGTCGGCGCGGTGCGCTGGGACATGACCCGGCCCAGCGACAAGACAGAGGTGAAGTGATGGCGCTGGAGCACTTCCGGCCGCAACTGCGGACCAACGATCTCGTGCAAGACCTGAAGTGGAATGACGAGCTGCGAACCCGCTTCGAGGAATCCGAGGCGACGGTGCTGGCCGAGTACCCGCTCACCGAGGAGGAGCGGGAGGCGATCCGCACCCGTGACTTCCGCCGGCTGTACGAGTTGGGGCTGCACCCGTACCTGCTCAGCCAGCTCGCCCGTCTGCTGTTCGGCACCGGTGAGAAGGCCGGCACGTCCGCGCCGGCGATGGCGCTCATCCGATCACTACTCGGAGACGAGTACGAGCAGTACATGGGGAACCGGAGTGGTTGAGCCGTCCCTGCGCGTCGACGTCGAGGACGGGGAGACGCGAGCGCGCACCCCGGTGATCGACGTCCATGCGCATGCCATGCCCATGCCGCTGCTGCGGCACCTGGCGCGGGAGGGCCGCGCCGACCTGTCGTCGCTGGCCGAGCACGCCATCGCCCTCGACCCCCAGATCAGCGGCCTGGCCGGGTGGTCCCGCATCCCCGTGCCCCGAGAGCAGTACGACGTGGCATCCCGGCTGGCCGCCATGGACGCGACGGGGGTCGACGCGCAGCTCGTCTCGGCACCCCCGTTCGTGGTCGGGTCGATGTGCGAGGACCCCGACCTGGTCATCGACGTGACACGCCGGGTGAACGACACGCTCGCCCAGTTCGTGGCAGGCGCGCCCGACCGCCTGTTCGGCCTGGCCACGGTGCCGGTCGGGCACCCGGACGCCGCACGGGAGCTGGCGCGCTGCCTGGATCAGCTCGGCTTCGCCGGGGCGTCCGTCGGCTCATTCGGCGGCGGGGCCGAGCTCGACGACCCGGTGAACGAGGAGCTCTGGGGGGAGCTGTCGGCACGCCGGTGCTTCACGCTGCTGCACCCCAGCCGGGCTTCGGCGGCCGAGCGGCTCGCGTCGTACTACCTGGTGCAGTTGCTCGGGTACCCGGTGGAGACCGCGCTGGCCACCGCACGACTGATCCTGGGCGGTGTCCTGGACCGGCATGATCTGGTCCTGTGCCTGGCGCACGGCGGTGGTTGTGTCCACGGCGTGGGCGGCCGGCTGAACCTGGGGTGGCGGCGCAAGCCGGCGGCGCGTACCACGCCCGAGCTCCCGGCGGCCTACCTCGCCGGCCTGTACTACGACACGGCCGTCTTCGACAACAGGGCGCTGTCCCGGCTGATCGAGGATGTCACCGCCGGTCACGTGCTTCTCGGCACCGACATGCCGTTCGACCTCGCCGATGAGGTGCCGCTTGAGACGATCTCGGAGCTGGGCATGCCGCCGGGCGACGCGGAGGCGATCCTGGGTGGCAACGTGCTGAAGCTGCTGCCGATCGATATCCAACCGGCGGCAAGGAGGCTCGTCGGATGACCGATCCAGCGACCGGGGTGGCGTTGATCGTCATCGACATGCAGAACGACTACTGTCACCCCGACGGTGTCTTCGCGCGCGCGGGCCTCACGGTCGACCGTCTGCCCGAGCTGGTCGACGGCGTCAACACCCTGGTGGCGGCGGCGCGCGCCGGTGGGCGCCCGATTGTCTGGGTGCGCATGGAGTGGTCCGACGACGACCAAGTGGGGCTTCTGGGCGAGCGAAGCCCGTTCCTGCGACGTGCCGGTCTGCGTGCCGGCACCTGGGGCAGCGAGCTGCTGTCCAGCCTCGATGCGCGCGGCGATGACATCGCGACCACCAAGCCGCGCTTCAGCGCGTTCTTCGAGACGCCTCTGGAGGACCTGCTCCGGGAGCGGGGAGTCGGGCGAATCGTCGTCGTGGGCGTACGGACCGATTTCTGCGTCGAGTCGACCGTACGCGACGCCTTTTTCCGCGACCTGGAGGTCGTCGTCGTGGCCGATGCCGTCGCCGGCTACTTCGAGGAGTTGCATCGCGGGAGCCTGCGGGTGATGGGCACCGTCTTCGCCGACGTGGTGGATCTCGACGCGGGCACGGCCCTCCTCCGCGACGCCAGTCTGACCATTTAGTACAAAGGAGTGAACACATGAGTGTGACTACAAACCTGGCATCGGTCACGCGGACCGTCGAGGTCGGCGGGATCGCGACAACGGTCATCGACACCGGCGAACCTGCGTCCGGCAGCTCGGCGCCGCCGCTGCTGTTGCTGCACGGGTCCGGCCCGGGGGTGACCGCGCTGGCGAACTGGCGGCCGATCATCCCCGCCTTCGCGGCATCGCGGCGGGTCATCGCACCGGACCAGCTCGGATTCGGCGGCACGGCCACCGGCGAGGCCCGCACGTACGGCCGCGCGTCCTGGACCCGGCACGCGCTGGCGCTGCTCGACGAGCTCGGCATCGACCGGATCGACATCATCGGCAACTCGATGGGCGGTGCGATCGCGCTCTCGCTCGCGGCTGCGCGCCCCTACCTGTCCCGCCGCATCGTCCTCATGGGCTCCATGGGGATCGCGATGCCGCTGCCCGACGGCCTCGACGGAGTCTGGCGCTACGAGCCCAGCATCGAGGAGTCGCGCCGCGTCATCGGGCTGTTCGCCCATAACCGCGACCTCATCACTGACGACCTGGTCCAGATGCGGTACGAGGCGAGCATCCGGCCGGCCGTCCGCGACTCGTGGCAGGCCATGTTCCCGCCGCCGCGCCAGCGCTGGGTCGACGACCTCGCTTTGACCGGGGCGGAGCTCAACGCGATCAACCAGCCGGTGCTGCTGGTTCACGGTCGCGACGACAAGGTCGTCCCGTGGAGTTCGTCCGCCGCCCTGCTGGACCTCCTGCCCGATTCGCGGCTGCACGTCCTGGGCGGCTGTGGACACTGGACGATGATCGAGCGCACGACGGATTTCCTCGCCGTCGTCGAGCCCTTCCTCGCCGCCTGATCAGGTCTCGCGGACAGCGGGCGGCCCGCTGGGATCGTTCCATCCTGAATCCGCAGGTCGGGGGTCTGGTGCGATCGGGTGAGGGGGTGCTCGCCCTGCTCGGTGGCGGTGGTCATGCTCGGAGATCGTTTGTCATCGGCTGGACTCGAGTTTCGTCAGGACGAGCAGGGCGCGCAGCAGGGTGATGGCGCAGGCGGGGTTGATCCGGGCGTAGCGTTGGACGGTGCCACGTGCCAGCCCGAGTTGGCGTGCGATCGGCTTGATGCCGTAGCCCTGCGCGAGAAGCTCCTGGACCAGGGCATAGCGCTCGCGGATCCGCGCGTTCAGCCGGGTCTCCATCTCGATTCCAGCCGTGACGGGGTGCGGTGCTTGCTCGTGCTCGGCGTCTTCGGCCTGCCCAGTTGGTGGGGCGGGCTCGCGCAGGCAGGCGCGATGGTGGATGACGCACTTCTCGACGGCTTTGATGAGGTTGTTGGGCCGGGCCGGGGCGCCCTGCCGGGATTGCTTCCGGCGGGTTTCCCCGACCCGCCCACCGAACCCGCCGTGCCCATTACTGAGCAACGGGCTCTCCACGAGATCATGCCATTGGAATCGGGCCTGTCAGGGCCTCCGGCCAAGGGCTGGGGATGGACTTGCAGGATCGATCACCAGCCGTCACCGGATCACGGAAAGGATGCTGTTGGTGATCTTCCTTGTGTCTGGTGTTCCCGTTGGCTTCGTGGTTCTCTAAAGGTGACCTCTCCGCACCGCTCTGTAGTCACTGTATGGAGGTGGACGGGTGTCGATGGGCGGGGATACCGGCCGGGTGATCCCGGCGGAGACGGTCCGTGCGGCCTGGGCGGCCAATCCTTCTGGAACTCCGGCGATGTGGATCCGGGACCGGCTCGCGGGAGTGTTCGGCGAGAAGGACTTCGTCGGCTGGTTTCCCGCTGATGGGCGGCGTGGATTGTCGCCGGTGGTGTTGGCGCTGGTCAGCGTGTTGCAGTTCGCGGAGAACCTGACCGATCGGCAGGCGGCGCTGGCGGTGCGATGCCGGATCGACTGGAAGTACTGCCTCGGGCTGGAGCTGACGGATCCGGGGTTCGACCACTCTGTGCTCTCGGAGTTCCGAGATCGGATGGCCCAAGACGATCGGGCGGACCGACTGCTGGCGGTGATGGTGCAACGGCTGGTCGAGGCGGGGCTGGTCAAGCAGCGGGGCCGGGTCCGGACCGATTCCACGCATGTGCTGGCCGCGGTCCGCAAGCTCAACCGCGTCGAGTTGGTCGGGGAGACGCTGCGGGTCGCGCTGGAGGAACTCGCCGCCGCCGATGAACCCTGGCTGGCCGCCCTGATCACCCCGGAGTGGGCCAGCCGCTATGGCCGGCCGGTCCGCTATGACCGGCTGCCGCGCGGCAAGGATGATCTGGCCGCGCACGTGCTGCAGATCGGCCAGGACGGGATGACGGTCCTGGAGGCGGTGCATGCGGCCGGGGCGTCGCGTCGGCTGCGGGATCTGCCGGGGGTGCAGGTACTGCGTCAGGTATGGGTGCAGCAGTACTGGACAGACTCCTACGGTGATCTGGCCTGGCGAGCCGCCAAGTCCAGCCGGGACCGGCAGAGCCGCCACGGCCGGCCGCGTCGGTCATCCGGCGAGGAAAGCGGCCAACAGCCGGACCCGGCACGGGTGCCATGGTCCGGGATCGAGATCGTCAGTCCGCACGATCCCGAAGCCCGGTACTGCCGCAAGGAAGGAAAAACGACCACGAAAGCTGAGTGGGTCGGCTACCGGGATCATCAGAGCGAGACCTGCGACGACAATGTTCCCAACGTGATCGTTCACGTCCTCACCCGCCCGGCGCCGGTCCAGGACATCGATGCCGTGGACGACATCCACGCGGGCCTGGCCGCCAGCGGCTTGACCCCGGCCGAGCATCTCCTCGACAGCGGATACGTCACCCCGGACGTCATCCACCACACCGCCCAGCAGTGGGGCGTCGCTCTGATCGGGCCAGTTCGAGCCGACCCGCGAGGCCGCCACGGGTTCACCAAGGAAGACTTCCACGTCAACTGGGACGATCACACCGTCACCTGCCCGCGCGGGGTGACCAGCCCGCCCTTCAAACCCACCCTCGGCGATGGCAAGCCTCGCCTGTCGGTGCTGTTCCCCCGCGCGGCCTGCCGGGCCTGCCCAGACCGCCAGGCCTGCACCGGTGACGCCAACGGCAAGGGTCGCCACCTCACCCTGCTGCCCGAGCCGCTGCAGCAGATCCAGACCCGCAATCGCGCCGACCAGCACACCGAACCTTGGAAGGCCCGCTACGCCCTGCGCGCCGGCTGCGAGGCCACCGTCTCCGAAACCACCCGCGCCCACGGCCTACGCAATTGCCGCTACAAAGGCCTCGCCAAAACCCACGTCCAGCACGTCCTGACCGCGGCCGGCACCAACGTCATCCGCCTCGCCGACTGCTACACCCCCGGCATCATCCCCGACCGACCGCCACGTCCGATCAGCCCGTTCCAACAACTCTGCCGACGGCTGGCCGCCCAGACCCCAGAATGACATCGAAGATCACCAACAGCATCCGGAAAGTGAACCAGAACCCGGTTCCATCTGCATAGCCAGACCCCTGCCATTTGCCGCAATGTCCGCCACGGCCTGCGCATCGTCTTGGCCCTTCAGGAAACACCTGGCGCACGGATCAAGGCCAGCGACATCTTGCTCCTGGGCCAGGTCCCTGGCGCGTTCCAGGTCGCCCGCACGATCGAGATCGTCGAGCTTTCGGGCATGCTCGACGACGATCGGATCCCGGCGACCGTCAACTGGTTCGACACGAAGATCACTGACCTGCCCGGCCCGATGCAGGAAGAACTGCGCCTCTGGTTCGGGGTGATGCGCCATGGCAGCACGACACCAACACGGCGACGGCCTCGCAATGAAGGCACCATCAGGATGAAACTCTCCAGGGCGCTGCCCGCCCTGCACCGGTGGGCCGGCCAGCACACCCCGCTCCGGGAGATCAGCAAAGACGACGTCTTGGCGGTGCTACCCGCCAGCCGAACGCCCCGGGTCGGTGCCGTGCAGGGCCTCCGCTCGATCTTCACGGTGCTCAAGGAACACAAGCTCGTCTTCACCAACCCCACCGCGCGGATATCCGTCGGCTCCCCCACGCCCACCATCCCCCTGCCACTCGACCTCGACGTGCTGCGGAATGCGATCCACTCCAGCAACCCCGCCCGCGCCGCACTCGCGTCGCTGCAGGCCTTCCACGCCCTGCGACCACGTCAGCTGCGTCAGCTCCAGCTGACCGATCTCCTCAATGGCCGGTTGCACCTCGACGGCCGGGTGATCCCCTTGGCACCCGAGGTGCGAACGCGTCTGGCAGCCTGGCTGGAGTACGGGTGTGAGTAGTTGCAGTACAGGAAATCCCGGCGAGAACGATCATGGTCGGCTGGCACACCGGATGCGGCTGCTGCTGGGGTTCACGGAAAGCCGCCGGTTGCTCGTCGCCGCTTGCTACGGTCCGGCTCGTACCGGTGGAGTTTCTGACTGATGAGCAGGCCGAGGCGTACGGGACGTTCACCGCGGTGCCCACGCGTCCGGAGCTGGAGCGGTTCTTCTTCCTCGACGATGACGACTGCGATCTGATCGCGCGGCGTCGTACGGATGCGCACCGTCTGGGTATGGCGGTGCAGATCTGCACGGTTCGATACATCGGCCGGTTCCTGGGCGAGGATCCGCTCGCGGTGCCGTGGGAGGTCGTGGAGTACCTCGCCGGGCAGCTCGGCATCGAGGACTCCTCGTGCGTGAAGCGGTACCCCGAGCGCAGGTCGACGGTGTACGAGCACGCGGATGAGATCCAGGAGCGGTTCAAGTACCGGGACTTTACCGACCGGAAGTGGGGCCGGGAGTTCCGGAGCTTCCTGTACGGGCGGGCGTGGACGCACGCCGAGGGGCCGGTGGCGCTGTTCAACCACGCGGTGACGTGGCTGCGCAAGAACAGGGTGCTGCTGCCCGGGGTCTCGGTGCTGGCCCGGCAGGTGTCGGAGGCCCGTACGGCGGCCGAGCGGCGCCTGTACGACGCGGTGACCCGTGCCGCGCACCGGGCCGATCCCGCGCTCGCGCCAGCGCTGGCCGGGCTGCTCGACGTGCCGGAGGGCAAGCGGGTCTCGGAGCTGGAGCGGCTGCGTACGCCACCGACGAAGACGACGGGGACCGCGATGGTGCGGGCCATGGAGCGAGTGGAGGAGATCTCCGCGTTCGCGCTGGGCCGGGTGAACCTCTCCAGGGTGCCGGTGAACCGGCTCTCGGCGCTGGCCCGCTACGGGCAGTTGAGCAAGGCCCAGACGATCGAGCGGGCGCCGGAACCGCGGCGCACCGCGCTGCTGACGGCGGTGGTGCGCCAGCTCGAGGCCCAGGCGGTCGACGACGCGCTCGACCTGTTCACGGTGCTGATGGCAAACCGGCTGATCAGCCCTGCCCGCAGGGCGTCGGACCGCGACCGGCTGGCGATGCTACCGCAGTTGGAGAAGGCCGCACGGATCCTGGCGAAGGCGTCGAAGATCCTCACCAAGGAGCTGGACCTGGTCGCCGAGCATGACGCGGACCTGGACGTGGCCGCGCTGTGGGCGGCCGTGGAGGAAGCGGTGCCGCGTACGGCGGTCTCCTCGGCGGTCGCGACCGTGGAAGCCCTGGTGCCGGAGGACGACGGGTCGGCCGAGGCGGCGATGCGCGAGAAGCTGGCTCTGCGCTACAACACCGTGCGCCCCTTCCTGTCCCTGCTGGGCGAGTCGGACGCGCTCGGTGCGGCCCCTGCCGGGCGGCGCCTGCTCAAGGCGGTGCGACGGCTTCCCGCGCTCTCGCGCCGAAGGGTCAAGGACCGGCTGCTGCTGCCCCGTGAGGTCGACGCCGAGCTGGTGCCCGCGATGTGGAAGCGGGCAGTGTTCTCCAACGCCAAGTTGCCCCAGGGCTCCGTGGACCGGGATGCGTACGTGGTGTGTGTGCTGGAGCAGCTGCACCGTGCGCTGAACCGGCGCGACGTGTTCGCCTCGCCGTCGAACCGGTGGGCCGACCCGCGCGCGAGACTGCTGGACGGGGCCCGCTGGGAGGCGATGCGCCCGGACGTGCTCGCGGGCCTGTCATTGACCGAGGACGCGGGCGAGCATCTGGCGCAGCTCACACGGGCGTTGGATGCGGCCTGGCGGCAGATGGCCGACCGCATGAAAGAGGCCGGCGACGACGCGAAGGTGGAGATTGTCGTTCCCGAGGGTGGGGGCCGCGCCACGCTGTCGGTGGACAAGCTCGGCGCGGTGGGCGAGCCGGAGTTGCTGACCTGGCTGAAGAACACCACGGAGGCGATGCTCCCCAGGATCGACCTACCCGACCTGCTCTTCGAGGTCCACTCCTGGACCGGGTTCCTCGACGCCTTCGGCCACGTCTCCGACCGGCGCACCCGTATGGAGGGCCTGCTGGTCTCCCTGGTCGCGCTGCTGGTGGCGCAGAGCTGCAACATCGGCCTGACCCCGGTCATCGACCCGAACAACAAGGCCCTGACCCGCTCGCGCCTGTCTCACGTCGACCAGAACTACGTACGGGCCGACACCATCGCCGCGGCGAACGCCGCGCTCATCACCGCTCAGTCCTCCATCGAGCTGGCCCAGATGTGGGGCGGCGGGCTGCTCGCCTCCGTCGACGGCCTGCGCTTCGTCGTCCCCGTCAAGAGCATCAACACTGGCCCCTCACCCAAGTATTACGGCTACAAACGGGGCGTGACCTGGCTCAACGCAGTAAACGACCAGGTCGCCGGGATCGGCGCGATGGTCGTACGCGGCACCCCGCGCGACAGCCTCTACACCCTGGACACTCTGCTGAACCTCGACGGCGGGGTGAAGCCGGAGATGGTCGCCACCGACAACGCCTCCTACTCCGACATGGCGTTCGGCCTCTACAAGATGCTCGGCTTCCGCTTCGCCCCGCGCTTCCGTGACCTGAACGACCAGCGGTTCTGGCGCGCGGACCTGCCCGACGGCGACGAACCGTCGGGATACGGGCCGCTGGACGAAGTGGCCTGCAACAAGGTCAACCTCAAGCGGATCGTCACGCAGTGGCCGGACATGCTCCGCGTCGCCGGGTCGCTGATCACCAACCAGGTGCGCGCGTACGACCTGCTGCGGATGTTCGGCTGCGAGGGCCACCCGACCCCGCTGGGGGCCGCGTTCGCCGAGTACGGCCGGATCGACAAGACCATGCACCTGCTCGCCGTGGTCGACCCGGTCGACGACACCTACCGGCGGCTGATGAATCGGCAGCTCACCGTGCAGGAGTCCCGCCACCGCCTGGCCCGTGCAATCTGCCACGGCGGCCGGGGCCAGATCCGCCAGGCGTACCGCGAGGGCCAGGAGGACCAGCTCGCCGCGCTCGGCCTGGTCCTCAACGCCGTCGTCCTGTGGAACACCCGCTACCTGGATGCCGCCGTCGCCCAACTCCGCGCCGAGGGCCACGACATCAAGGACGAGGACGTCGCCCGCCTCTCCCCGCTCAAGGACCGGCACATCAACTTCCTGGGCCGCTACCTGTTCAACATCAAGGCCAGCAGCCTTGGCCGGGAACTGCGCCCGCTGCGCGACCCGGATGCGCCCGAGCTGGACGAGGACGACGGGGCCCTGGACTGACCTGGGCTTTCCCAGGCTGCACGTGTGTCATCCGCGGTCGCTGATCCGCTGCTCCTCGCCTTGATCTTCAACCTGTGCCACACGGTCGCGAGCCGGTCGGGTCAGTCCGCTCTGCGGTGATGGCCCGGACGCCTTCGGGCGGTTACAGCCCAGATGGATGCAGGATGCGCCCCTGGTCATCGAAGCCGTGTGTTCGCTGAACCGATCTGTCGTGTGAGAAGCGGTTCCCGGTTCGCTTCGGGCGAGCGTGAGTTTCGTCGACAAGGTCAGCGAGACAGTCCAGCCGGCCCGGACCTCGTCCCGTGAGTCGTCGTTGAGCACCGTGGGCGTATCAGGTGACGGATGCCCAGCGATGGCTGGGCCCGCCGGTCAGTCGATGCCTTCGACGATGCGGAAGTCGCGCTCGAAGCCGTCGGGAAGGGCCACCAGCGCCTTCTGGTATGCCTCGCTCTCGTATGCCGCGACCGCCTGTTCAAAGCCGTCGAACTCGATCAGAACGACGCGTTCGGTGATTCCGGCCTCGTGGGCGACGACTCGACCGAAATTGGACAGGACGCGCCCGCCCCCAGCCCGGACAGCCAGACCCGCCAGCTCGTTGTAGTCAGTCAGCCCCTCAGGGTCGGAAATGGCGGGGTAGACACTGACCCAGTAGCCCTTGGCCATGGAAACCTCCTGTGCTCGGCCGGACACGTCCGACTTCGAATTGACACTCAGATTGCTCGATCCCGACGACGGCCCGGGGGGCGAGGTTCTCAAATGCCTCCGTCGAGGTCATGCCTCGATCCTTGCCGTTCGAACCGGCCTCGGCCATGGCAGAAAGGTCAGCCTCCGATACATTCTCGCCATGCCTGTCCACCATGCCGCCCCCGGTACTCCCGGCGCCCGCGACCTAGCCGGTCGCACCGCCGAACCGGATCGCGCGATGCGCCCAGAACCTCGGCCCGCCGCCCACAAGGTGGTCGTCCTCGTAGTCGACGGGATCTACCCCTTCGAACTCGGCATACCTCAACACGTCCTGGGCTCCGCCGGTGGCCGCTACGAGGTGGTGACCGCGGGCGTGGACGGGAAGCCCGTGCGCACCGTCTCGGACCTGACCGTCACCCCCGGGCACGGCCCTGAGGTGCTGGCCGAGGCGGACACCGTGATCATCCCTGGGTACGCCATCCCCCAGGCCCCGGCCGCTGCCACGGACTCGAAGGCCCTGGACGCACTTTCCAGGGTCCGGCCCGGCACCCGTCTGGTGTCGATCTGCAGCGGTGCCTTCCTGCTGGCCGGCACCGGTCTCCTCGATGGGCGTCGGGCCACCACCCACTGGGCGCTCAGCGACCATTTCCGGAAACTGTTCCCCCGGGTCGAGCTCGACGCCGGCGTTCTTTTCGTCGACCACGGTGACGTGTTGACCTCAGCGGGGGCGGCCAGCGGCTTCGACGTCTGCCTGCACTTGCTGCGCCAGGACCACGGCACCGAGGTCGCCAACCAGGCCGCCCGCTTCTGCGTCGTGCCGCCGTACCGGGACGGCGGGCAGGCGCAGTACATCGAGCGGCCACTGCCGCCGACGGGCGCAACCGGCACCGGGCCGACCCGCGACTGGGCATTGCAGCGGCTTGAACTGCCGCTGTCGCTGGACGAGTTGGCCGCGCATGCGGCGATGAGCACCCGTACCTTCGCCCGGCGCTTCAAGGAGGAGACCGGTCTGAGCCCCGGCCGCTGGCTGACCTCGCAGCGGCTGCGGCGGGCCCGGCACCTGCTGGAGTCCAGTGATCTGCCGGTGGAACGCGTCGCCCACGAGGTCGGATTCGCCACCGCCACCTCGCTGCGGCGGCACCTCGCGGCGGAGGCCGGAGTCGCCCCGTCGGCGTACCGTCGCACCTTCCGTGCCCCGGATCCGGCCGCCGGCGATGCGGGCTCCATTCCCGCCTAACCACGACGCACCGTACGCTTCCCGGTGGTTCATCCGAACCTCTGCGCCGGGCGTCGATCGGCTGCGGCGCGCGGCGATTCGCCCGCGAGCGTCGTCGGTGTCAACAACAGACTGAGGTCGAAGGCCGGCGCGCTGTGCGTGATGCCGCCGACGGATATCGCGTCGACCCCCGTCTGCGCGACGGACCTGAGCGTGGACAACGTGACGTTGCCGGATGCCTCGAGTCGGGGCCCTTCCGTCCCGCGCAGTACGACGATGTACCGCATTTCTTCGTTGGACATGTTGTCCAGCATGATCCACTCGACTTCCGCGTGCAGGGCCTCGATTGCGGACGACGTCAGGGCGGCATATCGAAGATCGCCTGCGCCGATGGCCTGCTGAGACAAGAGAAACAGGTGGGCCACGACTCGGCCGGCAGCATGCGCGGCCTTGCCTCGACCATGCCGGAACGAACCACAGAAGGATTCCCGACAGAGTCCTCCATTGGTGGGGGCAGTCGGGGTGCTGATCCGTCATCGTCGCCGTGGCGGTCACCCCGGCTCTCACAAACGGTCATTTGCGCGAGCATGATCAAGAACGGGTCGCCGACCCCCGCCCGACCGTCGATTGGTTCTCACAACCCGTTCTCACTCAAAAGCGGATGGGCCCTCTTCTGAGACTTGCATTGTGCGAAAATCCGGGCCCGTGACGGACCCTCAAACCCCTTCCCCGTCCGAGCAGTCGGACGCGGACGATGTCGAGCGGCACGCCTGCCCGAAGTGCGGCACGCAGCCCGGATCGCCGTGCCGCTCGCGCTCAGGAGCGGTCACCTCCGCCTACCACACCCGCCGCTTCACTCTGGTGCCCCGCCTGAAGAAGGCGCTGAGGGTACCGACCCCGGCCGACCGCAGGCCAGGGCAGCCGGGCACCCCACCGCCTGCGCCGATCGACTCGGACCTGCCGAGCGCGGACATCCGCATCGGCTACGCCCGCTGCTCGACCCTCGGGCAGGAACTCGACTCCCAGCTCGATGCACTCAGCAAGCACGGCATCCCGAGGGACAAGATCTTCAGCGAGAAGATCAGCACCCGCGTCCGCGTACGCCCCAAGTTCGAGGAAGCGCTGCGGACCGCGCGGGAGGTCAAGGCCCACGCCCCACACTGCCGGGTCATCTTCACCGTGTACGAGATGAAGCGGCTCGGCCGCGACGCCGCCGAACTCACCGCGCTCGCCGACCACCTCACCGCCCACGGCCTCATCCTGGAGATGCTCGCCGGGCCCCTGCCTGGCATCTACGACCCCACCGGGCCCGGCAAGCTGCTGTTCGCGTTCTTCGCCGCGATGGCCGAGACCGAGCGGGAGAACATCCGCGAGTCCACGCTCGAAGGACTCGACACCGCGGCCCGCAAGGGCAAGCACGGCGGCCGGCCCCCGGTCATCACCGACGACATGCTGCACCCCGTGCTGCGCCGCCGCGCGGGCGGCGAGTCCGTCGAGCAGATCCAGCCCGACCTGATCATCCCTACCGGCAAGCGCAAGGGGCAGAACCCCTCAGTGGCGAGCATCTACCGGGCGCTCGCCGAGCACGCCAAGCGCGAGGCATACCCCGAAGCCGTCGAGCAGGCCCACGCCGACTTCGCCGACCTCCGCAACGCAGACGTCCCCCGGCTCCGACCGGACGCCGCGGCGCTCAGGCCATGACCATGATCGTTCTCACCGGGATTTCCTGTACCGCAACTACTCACACCCGGAGTACCGCACCCAGCGCTGGCCACGTACCGCCAACCCCCACCTGTTCATCACCACCGACACCGCTATCCGCACGGGCCCGGTCAGCCATACGTGGATCAACGAGATCATCGGGATATCCCCTCAAGCCATTCGAGAAGATCGCATCCTCGATGAGGCGATCGTCACAGGCGATGTACGCAGAATCTGTGACCTGTTCGACCTCACCGTCGAAGCCGCCCTGCGCTACACAAGGTTTGATACCGACAGAAATAGCTGATCAAGCGGTCTGTCTTACCGCTGCTTGCAACGACCGAACAACCCGTGGCGTTAGAGCGTGTCCCGTGGATCATAGGACAGGGTCACGGAGCCAGATCCTGATCGAGGCGACGTCGATGGTGCCCTCGTAGATGCGTTCGCGCTTGTCGGTGCGAAGGGCCACCGCGCGGTGGCCCTTGAGCTTGTTGACGCACCGCTCGGCGGTATTACGCTCCTTGTACCGCTCGGCGTCGAAGCCGGGCGGTCGCCCGCCCTTACGCCCCCGGTTGAGTCGGTTGGCCTGCTGATCCCTCTTGATCGGGATGACCGCCTGGATGCCGCGTCGGCGCAGGTAGGCGCGATTGGCGCGCGAGGAGTAGGCCTTGTCGGCCAGCACACGTATCGGACGCCGGCGAGGACGGCCCAGACCGCGACGCCGGATGCGCACCCGCTCCAGGATGCGCCGGAAGTACGGGCTGTCGCCGTGCTGACCGGGGCTGATGATCCGGGCGATCGGCCGGCAGCGCCGGTCGGCGACCAGGTGAATCTTCGTGCTCCACCCGCCCCGTGAGCGGCCCAGCGCCTCCTGGCCCGTGCCCGGTTTGTGATCTACGCCGTCCCCTTTGACGGGATGTCGGCGGGCGGCTCACGACGAGCTCCGGCGGCATGCTGATGAGCGCGCGCCACAGTGGAATCCACACTCACCGTCCAGTCCTCCCCCTCGGCCTCATCGCATCCAGCGCGCAGACCGTCCAGGATCTTCTCCCAGGTGCCATCCATCGACCAGCGGCGATGCCGGTTGTAGACGGTCTTCCAGTTCCCGTACCAGGGCGGCAGGTCACGCCAGGTGATGTTGGTCCGGACCCGGAAGAAGACCTCGTTGATGACCGTTCGGTGATCGGCCCATCGGCCGCCCTGCCGCGGGTTGACCGGCAGCAGCGGCGCCAGCCGTCCCCACTCGGCATCGGTCAGATCATGACGATTCAGGCGATCTTCCACTGGACTGATCTACACCAAACCGCCATCAAAGATCCACGGGACACGCCCTAGCGGCCCTGGGCGGGCCGCCGGCGACTCGTATGGTCCTGCGGCGCCCCCGGCCCTTGTGTGAAGGGGCTTCAAGAGCGGTGTGTGGGACCTCAGGTCTGATCGTCAGGCCTGGTCGTGCAGTTGGATACGGGTGGTCTCGGCTTGCTCGGTGACGGTGGCTAGCACAGGGGCCGGAACGTCCTTGTCACGGCAGGCCTCCACGAGCTGTCGGGGTGGTCGGCGATGAGGGTGTCCAAGGCGTCGTTGCCCTCGCCCAGCTGCGGGGTATCCGAGCCCGAGCAGGGCCAGCTGGGTGCCCTGCTGGGAGTCGATCAGCAGGCCGCCGGTCTTGCGGTGCTCCTCGTCGCAGGGTGCGCTGACCTCGATGGCGAGTTCGGGGGAGGTAACGGTGAAGCGGGCTGGTCAGCGGGCGGGGCGATAGCCGCGCGGCGGGGATTCGGTGCGCGTACTCGATGGCGCCGCCCTGGGAGACGACATGCTGCCCAGGGTGTCGGCTTGAGGTGAAAGCCACGCTGTCGGCGGCCAGGTGGCGCCCACGGGGGCCAGCTGTGCCAGGCGGGTATCGAAGAAGGCGCCGTAGCGGCGCGGTTCAGGCCGGGGCGTACGCGGTGCCGATGCAGATCGCGGGCCCGGGTTCCGGCGTCCTCGGGGTGTCGCCGACCGCGGTGCCGCCGACCGGCGCGCCGCCATTGCCCAGGACACGACCGCGGCCGTGATCGCCGCCAGCGAGCGGGCCGTGAACGTGGCCACCGCGGGGCAACAGCGCGCCGAGGAGTCTGAACGCGGGCCCTGGCGCATCGCCGGCGAACCTCCATACACGGGAAGTCGAGGCGAGGCACCGGATTGCCGTGATCTTGCCTCGTGGTTTCGCGTGACGGCCTTGAGTCATTGGCGTGTGGCGGCGTGATAACGGATCTTCGTCGCGCTCCAGGGCGACAGTCGATGCCGGTCCACGGTGGCCTCGACGGTTGTGCCGTGCGCGGGCGCACTGCCCGTCGACGGAACGGGTATCGGCGAGGCGCAAATTACGGCAGGTGGACAATCTCTTATTTCGAACTGACCGAGACGCAGTGAAACCATCAGAAAACGCACATCAAAACAGCTGTCTCCGCTGCATGATATCGGCCGTGATCCATAGGGGAAAAGGTCAGGCCATATTTCTGGCGACAGTTGAGACAGCAAGGATCGAGAGTCAACAATGCGGAAATCGCAGCCACGCCGAAAAACGGCACAACACGCCGAAACCGTCTGTTGTTATTTGCCACGCAATGTGATGTCTTAGTTGATGGTTCGTGTTGGGCAGGCGGTATCGGCGGGATGTGCATCGCTGTCGCCCAAGACGCGCCTCAGTCCTACGGAGAGAGGAAGTCGAACCAGGAGTGGCGTCTATCTGCCCAGGCGATGAGGTAGAAGCTCTACAGCGCCGCCGGACATGGGCCGCACACGTCGGCTCACAGCGCCGACGTGTGATATTTGAGCCGTTGTTGCGCGCCCCCTTGACGGGCGCGTAAATCTAATTCTTTCGCGTGCGCGTGTTCGCGCACGCATTCAATCCGGCCGCATCACGTTTTGTTTTGTGGTGCGCGGATGTCTTCACGTGTTTCTCGGGCGTCAATGGTCAGGAGTTTGCTTCGTGCACGACAAAAACCTGGTGAAGGTCTACAAGGACCGCGAGTACGTCTCCACGACGATGGTCCGCCACGACGGCATGGTCGTCGCCTTCGCGGTGGGGGCCGACCGGCGTATCTACTACAGCGTGCTGAGCCTGGACCAGGCCGACCGGGCGCGGGGAGCGCTGGATGCGGCCTACTGGAACAGCGACCCGGGACTGCTGCCCTTCCCCACCGAGATGGTCGAGGTGAGCACGGAGACGCCGCTGACGGCGGTCATGCCGACGGTGAAGAGGCGTGGCTCGGTGGAGGCGTCGTTCTCGGAGAAGCTGCTGCCGGGAGAGGATGATCCGTTCCTGTCGACGACGGCTCGGCTGACCTCTACCTTCCCCATCCAGGTGCTCTCCGACGGCCGGCACATCCTGGTGTTTCGCCAGTCGGTCGCGGCCGGTGACTCGGGGTCGGTGTACAAGACGAGCGGGGGCCTGTGGTCGGGGGACTCGACGCGCAAGGACTACACCCTGGTCGGCGGGGCCAAGGTCGCCGCAGCCGACTCCGCGTTGCTGTGCGACCGGTTCGTGCTGGTCGGCGCCGAACTCAAACCGGTCGTAGAGGCGCGCTACCAGCGCAGCCGCAGCCGAATCGCCCCCGCTTCGGGCGGAGACACACTCGGCACCCGCGACATGGAGGGGCGGCTGTTTTACGAGCCGACCATGAAGCTGTCGTTCGCGGGCAAGCTCAGCGGCGGGATCTTCTCGGTGTTGTCGCTGCCGACCGCGATCTCGGGGTTCTCGCGCTGGCAGATCTTCACCGCCGACGACGCCGGCCTCCTGCACAGCTACAACCTGGAGCAAAGTCCCGAAGGGCTGTTCAACGTCGCCGGCACCCAGCTCTACACCAGTCCCGACCCCAAATTCGCCAGCTCAGTGCTGGAGCGGGCCCCGGGCATCGACTCCCACACCGGGAAACTGCTGGTGCCGGTGCGCCCATCGCAGAACCGGGGAGGCACCGCGCTGCGATTCGACAACACGGCCAGCGCCCCGGTCATCGCGGGGAAGACCTCCACGGCGGTGACCGCCGGGCCGTACACGATGGAGGCCTGGATCAAGCCCGCCACCGCCACCACCACCGGGCTCATCGTGGGCCGCACCGACACGACCGGCTTGGCCACCCCGGCCTATCTGAGCCTGAAGGCCGACGGCAAGCTGCTGTTCGGCCACGGCTCTCAGACTCTCACCTCCACCTCGGCGGTGCCGATGGGCGTCTACTCGCATGTGGCGGCGGTCTTCGACGGGTCGCAGATGCAACTGTTCCTGGACGGCGTGGCCGTGGGGACCCTCGCCACGGCCGCGAAAGTCGAGGTCACCGCCCAACTCGTGGTCGGCAAACGGGTCGTTTCCGGCCCGGCGCAGGCCGATCCCTTTAACGGGCACATCGACGAGGTGCGGATCTGGACGCTTCCCCGCGGTGATTTCTCGGCGCGGGGGCAACGGCCGGCCGGCACGGAAGCCGGGCTGTATGCCTACTTTCCCTTCGACGAGGGCTCGGGCACCAAGGTGCACGACCGCGGTGTCAACAAGTTCGAGGGCACGTTCGAGGCCGGTCCGGTGTGGACGGATTCGGACGCACCGTTGTTCGACGGCCCGGGGATGAGCCGCCAGTCGTTCTCGATCACCGGGCGCAAGGTGGTCTGCGGTCTGACCGCGACCCTGTACTACCAGCAACAACCAGCGGTGACGGGATACGGCCACACGCCGTCGCCGGAGAAGGGGCAGGCGCGGGTACTGCTGGCCTTCGCCACCTCGGGGCCGCCGCCGACGGGTGAGCCGACCGGCCGCTCCTACATCGCGACCCTGGACTTCGCACTGTCGCGGGAGGGGAGGCTGGCCACAGCGCCGGGAGTGATCGATCTGACCTGGATCGGCGTGCCCGACCCCACCAAGGACAGCGACAAGCTGCGGGCCGCCCAGGAGGCCGTCACCGCGGCCCGCGGTCAGCTCTACAACGACCAGGTGCTCGCTGCGCGGCTCGCGGGCACCAGGGCGCGGTTGGCCCAGATCGATCACGAGCTGTACGACGGAGGCGCCATCAGCTTGTACACGCTCAACCGGACCATCGTTGGCCCGGCCCGCGACTGGGGCGGCCACCGGGAGAGGGAGAGACGACTCTTCGCCGAGGCGGCCGTCCTGAATCCGGAAGCTGATCGCCAGTCCGAGGCCCAGAAGCGACTCGGTGCGGACAAGGCGGCCTTGGAGACGGCTCTCAACGCGCAGGCCACGATGACCGGGGCGCTGCTCGGTGCGGCCGAGGCGGTCTTGGCGATGCCCAAGGTGTGCATCGACCGCTCGGGCCTGACCGTGCTGGGTGCCCTGTTGTCGGTCGCCTGGACGAGTCACGCCCCCGCGCTGCTCGACAGCTCCACCGGTGAGGTGGCGCTGTACTTCCGTGGCGGGGAGGGCCAGTTCTTCGCCGTCTACTACGCGACCACCATTTCCCCCGCTGTCAAGGAGATCGCCGTGACGGGCGGCACGTTGCGCCTGTCCGGCCGCGATGTGGCGATGAAACTGGCCGACTTCGACGTGAAGGTGACCGCGACCGGGACCGGCATGTGCAAGGTGGAGGTGAGCCGGGGTACGACGGTCGAGACGTTTCCCTCGGTACCCGACCGGGCCGACCTCCTGGCCGCGGTGCTGAACGGCTCGGCACGAGGATCGGACCTGGGGACGGTCTTGTCGGTCCAGGACAAGACCGTGACGCTGGCCGAGCCGCTGACGACCACGCTGACGGCGGGCTCGGTCATCACGGTGGGCGGGGACAGCCGCACCGTCGCAGGCGGGCAGTCGGGGTCGGCGCAGATCACCCTCACCACCGGCAACCTCACCGCCGGCACGGGCGCCAAGGTCCGCATCGCGGCCTACGATTACACGCTGGCCTCGTGCAACGTGGCCGGCATGTCGCCGGCTCACGGCTCGCTGCTCATCAGCGCCTACGCCGGGTCCCTCACCGCGTCGGTGCCCGCGGGAACCGCGTCCAATCTCAGCGAACCGCTGGGGCCGCGCTGGCACGGTGACGCGCCGGGACGGGCGTTCTCCTTCGACGCCGCCCAAAAGCACCGTCTGGAACTGACGAGTACGGCGAACATATCCGCCCTGGCCGCGGCCGGGAACCTGACGCTTGAAGCCTGGGCCAAGCCGACGTTCGTCGACGGCTTGGACACCATCCTGCACACCGATGTCGGCGACACCTGGTACGCGCTGGGTGTGGAGCACGGCACCCGGACCAACGGGGAGTCCGGCTACGTCATCAACGCGAACATCAACAATCAGGCCTTCCGCAGCTCCGAAGTGTTCCCCCTGGCCGAATGGGCGCATCTGGCGGTGTCGTTCGAGCAGGACTGGGCGATCCAGATGGACGGCACCGGCCATCTGAACGCCGGCGGCGCGGGCGGCCTGGACCTCGTGGACGACCTGACCATCGAGGCGTTCGTCAAACTCGACTCCATCGGCGCCAAGCAGGGACTGGTCGGCAAGGGCACGTTCGGCGCCGGCAACCACACCGCCGTCCCCTACTGCCTGTATGTGGACACCGACGGTCGCCTCGCCTTCACCTTCGAACCCGGCTCCGGCTCGGACGCGGCGAAGGTCTACAAGTCGACGACGGCCCTGACGGCGGGCACTTTCAACAAGGTCGCCGTCACCCGCAAGAACCCGACGGGTACCACGACCGAGGTGGAGATCTGCTTCTTCATCAACGGCAAGAAGGTCGGCGACTCGCAGTGGTACGGCGGCGCCAAGCCCGTGGGCAACGACGCGCCGGCCGAGCTGGGCCGGATGATGGTGGGCAAGACGGCCTCCGGTCTGAAGGGCGCGCTGTCGGAGGTGCGGATCTGGACCGTCGTCAGGAACGGCGACCAGATCGGCGTGCCGATCACCGCCAAGGCCTCCGGCCTGACCGCGTGGTGGACCTTCCCCGAGAGCAAGGGCTCCCAGACCCGGGACCTGTGCGGCTCCTACCCGGCCACGCTGCACGCGGTGACCCGCGTCCGCACCCCCGACCCCGACGGGAACCGGTTCACCTTCTACCGCAACGGCAGCCCCGTCCCCTCGGGGAAGACGACCTCGACGACGTCGAGCGTGGTGCGGCCCACCTCCCCGCGCTCGGTGGTGGCCGACGGGTTCACCGGCGACCTGGACGAGATCCGGGCGTGGCGCACCGCCCGCACCCAGGAGCAGATCCTGGACAACATGTTCGGCCGCGTCCGCGGCGACCGCCAGGACCTGCTGGCCTACTACCCCTTCGATGCCGATGACACCGTGGCCGGGGTGACGGTGAAGGACGCCGGCCTGAGCGGCCATCACCTGACCCAGTCGAGTCCGCCCCCCAAGATCGTGCTGTCCACCGCGCCGATCTCCACCGACACCGCCCAGGTCCGCTCCGCGCTGACCGGCATCCGCACCGCCTTCCACACCTTGATCGCAGCCACCCCGGCCGCCACCGAGTACGGCGACATCCAGCGCCTCACCGACGATTCGCTCATCGGGGTGCTGAAACGGGCCTACACCTACCTGCAGGCCGACAAATCGTGGGTGCTCAACACCGGGTACAAGGTCGGTGAGCTGACCACCACCTGGGTGGGCCAGGCCCAGTTCGACCCGCAACTGATCGGCTACATCGAAGGCGCCCCGCCGATCCCGTCGGAAAACCTCATCGCCGGCACCGCCGACGACTACAAGGGCGCCTCCTCGGTCGCCTTCGTCCAGGCCGACAACGTCGTCAACGCCCTGTCGTCGAACAAGAACAACAGCATCGACACGTCCGCGAAGGTGAAATTCGAGATAGCGACCGCCCAGAGCATCTGGACCGTCGCCGCCCCCCTGGGCGCCGGTACGGCGCAACCCCTGGCCGAAGCCACCTTGGATCTCGGGCTCAACGTCGAACTCAAGTACGCCAACACCTGGAGCAACGAGACCAAGGTGTCCCAAGGCACCAACACCACCCGTACCAGCAAGGTGGAGGTCACCGGCGGCTGGGAGGACCCCGACCCGACCAAGCAGGTCAACCCCACCGCCGGGCGACGCTGGGTGCCGGCCAACACCGGATTCGCCGTGGTGCAGTCCGAGACCGCCGACCTGTACGCGCTGCGCCTGGTCCACAGCGGCGCCCTGGTCGCCTACCGGATGCTGCCCAGCCCCGACATCCCCCGCGACTGGAACCTGATCCCCTTCCCGATCAACCCCCGCTACACCAAGCAGGGCACCCTGGACGGCGTCGTCGGCTACGCCAAGCACGAGACGGCCCCAGGACTGCGCGCCTTCCCCGACCCGCACTTCCCCAAGGCGGGCCAGGGGGAGCGCGGCGAGTTCAGCTACTACCGGCCGGTGGAGGCCTACCGGATCAAGAAGCGGATCCAGCGCGAACAGCAGCAACTGCAGGGCTTCTACGAATCGGTGTCCACCGAGACCCACGCCCCCGACCCCACCCACGGCCAGGCGGCCAAGGTACTGAACGGCATGATGGGCGGCACCGGCGCCGAAATCGCCCAGGGCGGCAACCCCGAGGCCGGACGCGCGGCCACCCGGGCCGCCTCACGCCGCAACATCGTCAACACCTACGTGTGGACAGCCGCCGGCGGCTTCTTCGCCGAGACCACCGGCACCACCGACCAGGTCACCGAGACCACGGCCGGCTCCTTCACCTTCACCGCCGCCATCGGCTGGAGCGAAGTCGGGGGCTTCGCGATCGGCAACGTCGGCGCCAAGTTCGGCTTCGAGTCCACCACGACCACCGGCTACAGCGTCACCCGCAGCAAATCCAAGGACGCCACCCGCACCTTCAGCCTGGACGTCACCTGCGCCCCCGGCAACCAGCTACAAAAACACAACGGCGACACCCCGGTGTTCGACGCCGACGGCAAACCGATCCTGGTGCCCGGCCGCGTCGACGCCTACCGCTTCATGACCCTCTACCTCGACACCACCACCGACAACTTCGAGGACTTCTACGGCAAGGTCATCGACCCCGAATGGCTGGACCGCGGCAAAGACCCCAACGCGCTGGCGCTCAAGCGCGCCCAGCAATCCGACCGCAAACCCCCCTGCTGGCGCATCATGCACCGCGTCACCTTCGTCAGCCGCGTCCTGGACACCGCCACCACCACCCCGTCCCTGGCCCAAGCCATGGGCGCCCTCGGCATCACCAGCGATTATGGGCTCATCCACCGCCTGCAGCCCTACCTGACCGGCGCCACCGGCGACTTCAACGCGTTGAGCAGGGCAGCCAAAACCGCTCTGGCCACACACTTCGCCAGCCTTGTCCCCTACGCCGAGACCATCGTGGGCCGCCTGGCCGCCTACTACAACCTCCCCTCCGACGCCCCCGCCCTCACGCCCGCCGCGCCGGCGCCCGTGAGCACCCTGACCAGCACCACCAAGTCCGTCGCCAAGGGGACGAACTTCACCGTCCACTACTCCACCCCGGCCGGCACCGTCAGCGCCAAGAACTGGGTCGGCCTGTATCCGGTCGACAAGAAGCCCTCGGAGGTGGAAGCCCTCGCCTGGGGATATGCCCCTGGGGCCGACGGCACCCTCGCCATTCCCACCACCGCCCTGCCCGGCCCGGGAACCTACGCGGCCTGGTACCTCCACAACGACGGCTACACCGCCCTGACGGGCGTACTCATGTTCACCGTGACATGACCCATCGTCACTGACGAGCTACCTACGGCGCCGGGCGACCTCGCCCGGCGCCGCAGGACCGATTCGACACACCTTTCCTACATTGGAAAACGTCCCAGCTGACGTGGCAGACACCCAACGGCTCATGTAGATCACCTGGCATAGTCGTGCGCCGGTCAGGGGCGTCGTGGTCGTCGCGGCCCGAGAGATGGCCGTCGGCCCGCGGCCCTCAAAGTCACGGCCCTCGCTGCGCTCGCCCTGCGGCCTTGACCGCCGCCATCGCCGACGGCCTGAGGGGCCACCACGACGACCATGCCGCCCGAACGAGGGAATGGGAGATGAGGGACAAACGCGCGCTGTCACTTCACGCCGCTGCCGAAGGGACGAATCCCAACCAGGTCAGTCCAGATCTTCCCCTTCTGAGCGGCGCCCGGCCTGGATGGAGGTGAAAATCTGGGCCGGTAATGGAGGCCAGGTGGGTGAGGGTCTCGACGTAGCCGGCGCAGGCCGGTCGGACGGGAAGCAACAATCACATCCGAACAAAATTTCCCTGGGACTACAAGAACCCCACAAAGCCCCACACCGATGGGGGGCGGCCCCCGGAGCCACTAACACCGCTGGCCGTCCTGTTGATGCCCAGGCCTCTACATCGGAGGACGTGGAGAAACGGCTCCTGTTCGCAAACCCACGGCCTGACATGCCATCATCAGAGGGATCTCACCTTGGGTTCCGCACAATGCCCCCTTCAGAATTCGCGAACTCTCGGGGAACCTGGGCTGTCAGCAGCACCTGATCTGGGCGTGGATGTCGGCCAGGACGGCGTCGGCGGTCGCGGCCCACGGGCTCGGCGGCCGTCCGCCGTCCGGCGGGGACGACGTGTCCGGCTGCTGGTCACTCATGAGTGCCTCCGGGATGCTCCTGGGAAATTCGAGAGTAGGGGCGCGGGGCCGGGATCGCTGCTGTGCCGATCAGCCGCACCGCGGCTGCGCGTGCAGGGGAAGAAGGTGGTTGGGCTGCGGCGCTCATCCGGAGTTACAGGTGGCGGCCGAAGGAGCGTTGACGTCAGCCGGCAGCACATCCAGCGCCGGACCTGAACCTGGAGCCAGTCGGCCGCCGGAGCCGGCCACCACGCCGATACCGGCGTCGATCAGATCGGCGCGGGTGAGCACGATGCGCCCGGCGCGACCGTCCAGCACGTCATCGAGGGCGACAACAGGGGCGGCCCGCGCCATCGGCCATCAGCGCCGTAGGAGCGCTTGAACCCAGGGCCGCCCGGACCGCTGCGGGCAGCAGCAGCGCGGCGGCGTGGGTACGGGTGATGCGCGGCGGGCGGTGAGGCGGCATGAAGCCTTCCTTTCGAGCGGGTCGTCTCGGGCGGGTGGTTCAGGGCGCAGGGGCCGCCCGGCCGATCCCCCTCCCCCGTCCTGGATGCCGTGCAGGCGCCACGTGGCGCCGCACGGCGTCGATCACCGAAGGCCCCCGCTCCGCGCCGGCCCTGATCCGGCGCCCGGATGCGCGCCGCGGACGAGCACCGCGGCGATGTCGACCCAGGCGGGACCCCGGTGGTGCGGGACGTCAAAACGTCATCGGCGCCTCGGTGCCGGTGCCCGCCTCGGCACGCAGAACGGGGATCTCGGTCACGATCGGCGGCGGGAGAAAGCGGCCAACGCACCGGGGAGTGCTGACGCCAGCTGTGTGCGGCCAAGACCTCCTCCAGCCAGGAGGCGACCTCGTGCGGGGGCATGCCGCGTCGGGGCGGGCGCAGCACCTGCTCGGCGTCGGCGTCGGGCAGGCGCAGCTGCCAGCCGCCGGCCGGGCCGGGCCGGCCCCAGATCCACCGCAGGGTCGCGTACCGCAGGCCGGGCGTGCACCGCACCTCCTCGCTCACTGCTCCTCCCCCAGGGCTTCATCGACCACCTGGGTCGCCCGTGTGATGCGCGGCTTGTGGTAGGCGTCGGCGATGTGGCCGTTCTCCGTCCGGCGGTGGGTGCCCGCGATGGCCTGGCAGGTGGAACACCTCTCCTGTTGGGCCTGGTCCTGGATCGCTGCCTGCCGGGCCGCGGCCCGCCGCCGGGCGGCGCGCGCTGACTCCCACTCCCCCACACCGGGGATGCCGTTGAGCCCGTCGAGGTAGGCGATGCCCGGCTCCTCGTCGCGCCAGGGCAGGTCGTCGGAGACCGGCGCCAGTAGCTGGTGCAGCGACAGCACGGTGGACAGCCGTTTGCCCCACTGCTGCCGGTCGGAGCCGTGCGCGCGGGCTCCCCACGATTCCCGGTTGGGCAGGTAGGGCCGCAGCGGCTGCCATGCGGAGATGACCGTGTCGGCTCGCGCGAGGTTCTGGCCGAACCTGCCCGGCTCCTCGGCCATCGCGTCCAGCCGATCGCAGATGTTGGCGCCGAGTTCGATCGGCACGGTCGGGGTTTCGGCGGCGAGCGCGAGCTGGCGCAGCCACACCCGGGCAGCGTCCAGGTGCACGGCGAGCTCGTCCATGGTGATGCGCTCCCCACAGCGCAGGTGCTCGGTGTTGGCCGGGTCCGTCGAGAGCTGCGTCTTGCGGTCGGTGCTCACAGGAACCTCACCCGGGCGACCACGGCCCGCAGCGGGCCGGCGCCGGCCGCCGCCGTCAACGCGTCGGCGGGCGTGGCGTGGCTGCGGACGGCGGCGGCCGGGCCGCACAGCAGGACGTGCTCGGTGCGGTCGAGGAGGTGCCACCAGTCGTCAGGGAGCTTGGTCACCTCGGGTGCTTCTCGCAGGACAACGTCGCTCCAGCCCTCATGATCCACGTGGGCGATCGTTTCCATCGACTGGGTGGCGATGTTCATCCGCAGCCGCCAGGCCGGGTCCGGCTCTGGGATGACGCTCAGGTCCCATTCCGGCCAGCCGTACCGGCTGCGCAGGTCGTCGGCTCCGGCACCGGGTGTCTCCGGTTCCAGGATCACGATGGGCAACGGGCCACCGTGGGAGATGTGCACCGTGGGTTCCGCAGCTGAACCGCTACGCCGCCAGGGAGCACGGAACGTCACCATCAGGGCTTAGGGGGCGACAACTCGCGACAGTTGAATATGTGACTCCACCAGTACGGGACCCCCGAAAGTCGCAGAGATCCGAACCGGCTTAGTGATCTTGTCGAGGAACGTTGGCGGTCTCAAGGGATCAATGCATCACCGTTCTTGATCAGGACAGCGCGGGAGGGCGGGAGGCGGAGGCTTGTGTCTCCTGACAGAATGAGGGCGGCCGTGCCCGAGAACATGATCGATCGTCGAACCGGGTGCGAGGAAGGGCGAGCAACCACCGTGGATCGGGCCCGATGAGCTCTGGCAACGCATCGAGTCGTTGCTACTGACGACCGAACGCCGCTACCGCAATCCCGGACGCAAGCGGAGCCTTATTGGGTATGGGGCGAAAAGCGGGCAGGGAGTACAGCAGACACGATGTCAGTTGTCCCGCGTCACGCCGCGCCCTCCCCGCCGGGCGGCAACGAGGAGTGCGATGGCGCTGACCGCGTAGGCGATGGGCGCCAGCGCCCAGACCCCTCCGTCCGGGTGCGTACCGAAGTAGAAGTCCGGTTGGCTGCCGGCGAACATGTCCGCGGTCGCGTCCGCCGGTGGAAGGGTTACTGGAAGTTCTGTCAGCACGAACACCAGATGGAGCAGCGCCAGGACGCCGCAGATTCCACTGATGGCACCGACGAGCGTGCGAGATCTTGCCACGGCGCCGACACCCGTCAGAAGCGGCAGGACGCCGATGACGAAGACGTCCAGGGCTATGAGATTCCGCGCCGAGGGCCCGACGAAGGAGATGGCGATCGACATCAAAGGCAAGGGAGGAGGGGCCCCTCCGCCCTCCGTCGTAGCGAGCAACGCCCACGGCACCAGCGAAGCGCTCACCGCCACCACGGACCACGCCCACGAACGACGACTCGCTGGCACGTTCCTCCACGTCAGCACGGGAAGATCGTATAGGACACTTTCCGGAGTTGCCCCGGTTCGGGTAGGCCATCCGGTCCAACGACCGCTCATGTTCTCGGGCGCGGCCGCCCTCATTCTGTCAGGAGTTATACGGGCAGCCCTCGCGACGTTCACCACCTGGATGGATCTGCTCGATCAGGCGCAGCGGTCGGGGTGCGCGGGCTGCTTCCGACGATCGCCAGGACCCCCATGGCGCGCTGGCGCCGACGCGCGACGGCCGTGTGAGCCTTTCCGTTGTCTCGCGTAGATTCGAAGGAGCCTGCCCGGATTCACGCGGAAGCGACCCAACCGTCCACCAGGGTGCAGAGCTGATCCAGGGCGGCCTCCACACGTTCACGATCGCCGGTCGTGAGGAAGTCGATCTGCAGCCCCGTGTACGCCGAATTGGCCAGCGTGGAGATGCGCAACGCGTCGGCTTGCGGCATGCCCCGCTCGCACAGGAGTCCCGCCACGAACTCCGAGCGGTCCGCCAGCAGCCTGGGCACGTGACCCGCCAACTTGCCCGCCGCGGCCAGGCCCTCGATCTCATGGATCAGGCGGGCGATCGGCAGGTTCTCCTCCTGCGTCTGCCAGTCCCAGGTGCGCCGGATGATCGTGCCCACGCTGTCGGAGCCCATCCAGCCCGGCAGCGAGCGCAACCAGGCCCGGTGCCGCTCGTCCAGGCGTTCCATGGTCGCCGAGAGCAGGGCCTCCTTGTCGGCGAAGTGGTGGGTCAGCACGCGGGTGGACTTGCCCAGGTGCTGGGCCAGCGGGCGCATCGACAGCGTGGAGAGGCCATGGCCGGTCAGGTAGTCGACGATCTGGTCGAGCAACTCCGCGCGGCGGTGCGGGTCGGCGGTCCTGGCCATCGCTTATCCCTTTGACGTCATTGAGGTGACGACTGTTACCTTATCTGGGAAACGATCGTTACCTTAATTGAGGGGACAGCTGTGTCCGTCGCCGTACCACAGCGTGTGCGACTGCCCGCGTGGCTGCTCGCCCTGGTGTTCACCACGTTCGTGTTCGCCACCGACGACTACGTGATCGCCGGCGTGCTGCCCGCGATCTCCGCGGACCTGGGCGTCAGCGAGGCGGCGGGCGGGCAGCTCGTCACCGTCTTCTCGCTGGCGTTCGCGCTGGCGGCGCCCGTGGCGTCCGTGGTGACCGCGACCTGGCCGCGGCGCGCTCTGCTCACCTGGGCGTTGGCGCTGTTCGTCGTGGCGAATTGGGCCAGCGCGTTCACGACCTCGTACGCGCTGCTGATGGGGCTGCGGGTGCTGGCCGCGTTGGCGGCGGCGGCCGTCGTTCCCGCCGCGTACGCCATCGCGACCGCCCTGGCCCCCGAAGGCCGGCAGGGGCGCTACCTGGCGCTGGTGATGGGCGGGCTGACCGGGTCGCTCGCGCTCGGCGTGCCCCTCGGCACCTGGGTGGGCGGCGCGTTCGGCTGGCAGGCGACGTTCGGGCTCGGCGGAGCACTGGGGCTTGTCGCATTGGTGGCGATCCGGAGCACGCTGCCCGAGCAGCCCCCCGCGCCCGCCATGCCGATCCGGGATCGGCTGAGGCCGCTGGCCCGGCCTCAGGTGCTGCTGGGGATGCTCGGGATCGCGGCGATCGTGCTGGGCAGCATGATGGTACTGACCTACCTCGCACCGTTCCTGCGTGACCTGGCCGGCGCCGGACCGACCGAGCTGGGGTGGGTGTTCGTGCTGGCCGGCCTCGCCGGGCTCGCGGGCGGGCAGCTCGGCGGGCGCGCTACCGACCGGTGGGGGGCCGATCGGGCGCTGATCACCGGAGTCGCGGGGTTCGCGGCGGTGATGGCGATCTTCAGCGCCTGTTGGTTCCTGCGGCCGGTTCCGTTGCTCGCGCTGCTGCCGCTGCTGCTGGTGTGGGCCGCCGTTTCGTGGTGGATCCCGCCGCCCGCCCAGACCCGCCTGCTCGCCCTGGCCGGGCCGGCGGGGCCGCAGGCGCTCGCGCTCAACAGCAGCGCCGTCTACGTCGGGGTGTCGGGCGGAGGCGCGCTCGGCGGGCTCGTACTCGACGGGCACGGAAGCGGCTGGCTGCCCGCCGTGGCGGCCGGCGTCGAGCTGGCCGCCCTCGCCCTCTTCTGGCTGGCCGGACGGGCCCCGCGCCCGCGACGGTCCCGCCCTGGCTCCGACGCGGCCAACCTCGTCTCCCGGAACGAGTCGTGACACCGGTCAGGTCACTTGCCGCCTTTCACGCGGTCCCCTCGGCCGTCCCACCGCCTGGCGCACGATTGGATCCGCCCTTGCCCTCTGCCGCCCGCCGAGACCGTACCCGAGGGTTTTCCCCGGCCAGGCGGTCAGCCAGTCTCCATCAGCCGTCGCTGCCGGCAAAATCACGTCCCTCTCGCTCAGGGCATCTGCCCAGCCGCCGACACGTGGCAGGCACGAGGCGGCACCGCCACTACGGTGCGGAGCGGCAGGAGGTGATCGGCCCGGATCATGGGACCGTTTCGGCAAGTGTGCGCTGAATTCTGCGCATGTCGCCGTTCCTGCTCTACGCGACCCGGTGAACGTTTCCGGTCACGGCGGCTAGTGTCCTGCGCCTGAAATTCGTCGGCAATGTCGAGCGAGGGATTCGAGGACCTCCTCCGCGCTCTTCTCCCACACGAACGGCTTGGGATCCTCGTTCGACTGGCTGATCCAGTCGCGGATGTCGGCCCCCAGCCTTTGCACGCTCTTGTGGGCTCCGCGCCTGATCAACTGGTCGGCCAGAAAGCCGGACCACCGCTCGACCTGGTCGACCCACGACGAACCGGTAGGGGTGAAGCGCCGATGGCGGGCCGGCCACGCCTTGATCGCCGGAGCCTTGTGCGTGCCGCAGGTGTTGCAGATCAGATGCACCTCCAGTTCGGCGGGCACCGCCATGTCGATCATGATCAGGAACTTCTTGAACTCCGCGGCGCGATGCCGGCGGTGCAACTCGCCGATGACGGTCCCATCGGCGACGTTGAACGCGGCGAACAGGCTGGTGATCCCAGCCGTCCAACCCACCCTGGGCGAACGCCACTCGCCACTTACGCACCGTTGCCAACGCCACCCCCAGATCCCGCGCAACCTGCGCGTTACTCGCCCCCGGCTCGGCGCATGCCAATACGATCTTCGCTCGGATCGCCAACCTCGACGGCTGCGCCGACAAACCGATCGGCTGAGGACGGGTCCACGACCCGTACGCCCTCTCCCGGCGCAGCCGCCAGTTCCGCTCGCAATTGCGTGGCGGCGTCGGCGCACGGCAACTGGAACACCCGCTGGCGTGACCAGGTGCGCTTCGACCCCAGCGGCACCCACCCGAAGATCGTCTACCACAAGGACGGCGGTTCGACGCACACCTTCCGCTTCGCCAACGCCGCCGATGACACGGTGGAGAACCACGCCGGCGGATGGTTTTACCCGCGCCTGATCGGCTGGAACGGCCACCTGGGTATTTCCAATGGAGATGTCCGTTTCCGGAACACGTTCGTGTACCACTCCAACTTCGGCGAGGCCCACCTCGAGATCGGCACAGCTTCCATGGAGGCCCGGCTCGAACGAGCCGAGCCCGGAGGCATCCCGTTCGCCCCCAAAGGCCCCTGGTCCTGGTAACGAATCGCCACCAAGGAGATAGCGATGAGCACCACAGATACCGGCCTCGGCAGCTTCGACATGAAGATCGAGGTGATCGTCCTGCCCGTCTCCGACGTCGAGCGGGCGACGGAGTTCTACCGCAGGATCGGCTGGAGGCAGGATGTCACGCCGCCCGGGGTCGAGCAGTTCACGCCGCCTGGTTCACCGGGTTCGGTGCACTTCGGGGAGAACATCACCTCGGCTGCGCCCGGCTCGGCCAGGGCGTACGTGATCGTCTCCGACATCGAGGCCGCCAGGCGCGCGCTGGTCGCGGCCGGCGTCGACGTCGGCGAGATCTTCCACCGCACCCCGGACGGGCAGGCGGACGGCCTGGATCCGGAGCGCCACACCTACAACTCCCTCGCCACCTTCAGCGACCCCGACGGCAACACCTGGGTCATGCAGGAGGTCACGACCCGGCTGCCCGGGCGTGTGGACCCGGCTCCGGCCTCGTACACCTCCGTGGGCGAACTGGCCGAGGCGCTGCGGCGGGCCGAGACCGCCCACGGCGAGCACGAGAAGCGCACCGGCGAACCTGACGCGGACTGGCCGAGCTGGTACGCCGCATACATGATCGCCGAGCAGGCCGGGACGGAGCTGCCCACCTAACCGTGTTGGACATGCCGCCCTTCGCTCAGCCGAGCCGGCTCCGGATGATTCCGGCGAGGGCCGGATATCCGGCTTTGTTGGGGTGTGGCAGGAATACGACAGAAACGCACCACACCGGGCCCTGACCGGATAGAAGCTGTGATCTGTCCGGTCAACCCGGTGGCCGGCCGGTGCCGCTAACGGCTGTCCCGCCGTTCCTCAGCTCCGGATGCGGTGGCGCGGTGTGTTTCCGGCGCACTCCGGCTGTCCCCCGGTGTGCGGTGCTCAACCCTTCGAGATCATCTCGATGTGGGTTTTGGGCTTATGTGGGCTGCCCCCTACAGCATTGGCCGCAGGAGCTCGCACCCGGCGCAAGGCCGCCCGCCACGCGAGCACGGCCAGCGCGGCAGCAGTGGCTACGGCCAGGGCGAGAAGGCGCGCCGTCGGATCCTCCAGCGGGCGAGCGATGAGACGCCTGTGAGACGGCCACCCCGCTCGGCCGGTGGGCCTGATTCGGTTGGCGTCCCAGGATGCGCAGGATCGCCCGGTACCTGCGCATCCTGGGGAGAAATCATGGCCGACTACAAGGTCCCGCCTGACCCGATCGCTGCTCAGCAGGCATTTCGGCAGGCCGAGCAGTGAGTCTCAGCGGCGTACGCGGCCCTGCCGTCGGCAGTGGACATCGCCGCCCAAGAGGCGGACGTCACCGAGGAGCAGCGAGAGCTCGACGAAGCTCGGGCCGAGCAGGGTCGCTGCATCGACGCGATCTACGGCCACTCCCGGTGGGACGACATCGCAGACACGTACGCCACCAAGGTGGCGCTACGGAAGGCGGCCAAGGCCCGAGGGTGCGGCGTGCCTCTCCGCCCTGGTGGCCGGGGCTCGCCCGTCACACCTGTTGACGCTCAGGGGATGTACACCTCGTAGTAGAAGCCCGCCAGATAAGGGCCACCCCCGCGAAACCAGTGACAGTAGACGAGCCCGGTGTATTGACCGTTCTGCGCGGCGTCCTCGTAGGCGAGGTCGCAGGCGGCCAGGGTCTGGTAGGGGCCCTGCAGGTACCAGTCCGGTGTCGGCCAGGTCCCGGCGGCCATGGCCGCACTGGTCTGGATGGCGGCGACGGCGGGTGCGGTGCTAGCCAGGACACTGGCGCCCAGCGCCACGGCGAGTACAGCGGAATGTAATCGGCGGATCTTCATTGTGGGTGACCCCTCACATTCGGGAAGGAGAACACCCTCAGATAAGCACCGGCTATCGGGCTTGAAAAGATACCGATTCTCCATATTCAGCCGGATGGTGCGTTTGTCGAGGTTATTTCGCCGGGCCTGAACACGTGAGCGCCCCGCCGGCCTGAGCGGACCGTCCGGGCCGCGACCTGCAGGTATGACGCAGGCAAGAAGATCAAGGAGCAGAAACGGCATGTCATGGTCGACACGCTCGGGCTACTGCTGTGCGTGATCGTCACCGCCGCGTCGGTCCAGGACCGTGACGGGGCGCACCCGCTGCCGGCCCTGCCGAGGGCGCGGTTCTCCACCATCAGGCTGGTGTGGGCCGACGGCGGCTACGCCGGACGGCTGCAGGCCTGGGCCAAGCAGGTCCTCGGCCTGGCCGTCACGATCGTCAAGCGCAGCGACGACGTCCGCGGCTTCGTCGTGTTACCAGGCTCTAACCCGCCTCCGCGCTGACCGTTGGCGCTCGCCCGGTCAGATGAGCCGCTGTTCCATCGCGACCACCACGGCGGCCGCCCGGTTGTCCACGCCCAGCTTGGCGAAGACGTGCTTGAGGTGGGTCTTGACGGTGGTCTCGCTGATGAGCAAGGCCCGCGCGACCTCCTTGTTGGCCGCGCCCCGCGCGATGAGCCTGAGCACCTCCAGCTCACGCGGGCTCGGCGAGGCCCGGCGCTTCCGGCCGAAGCCGTCGAGGAGCTGCGAGGTGATTCTCTGGGCCAGGATCCGGCCGCCGGCCGCCGCCGTGCGTACGGCGGCCTGCAACTCCTCGCGCGGCGCGTCCTTCAGCAGGTAGCCCGCCACGCCCGCGGCCAGCGCCCGCGACACGTCCGCGTCGGTGTCGTACGTGGTCAGCACGATGACGTGGACCTCCGGATGCTCCGAGCGCAGCCGCTCGATGGCGCCGACCCCGTCGAGCCCTGGCATGCGCAGGTCCATCAGCACCACGTCGGGACGCGTCGCCCGAGTCTGGGCGAGTGCCTGGTGTCCGTCGGCGGCCTCGGCGACCACCTCGATGTCGGGCACGCCGTGGAAGATGCCGCGCAGCCCGTCGCGCACCACCGGATGGTCGTCGACGATCATCAGACGTATGGGATGCTCACGCACAGCGCGGTCCCTCCCCCCGGCGCCGACTCCACGGTCACCGTACCCCCTGATCGCGAGGCGCGCTCGCGCATGGCGATCAGCCCGTAGCCACCCCCGGTGGCGGCCGGATCGAAGCCCGTCCCGTCGTCGAGCACGTCCAGCGTGACCTCCTCGTCCATGTACGACAGGGTCAGCGCCGCGCGCCCGGCCCGCGCGTGCCTGGCCACGTTCGCCAGCGCTTCCTGCGCCGCCCGCAGCACCGTCGTCTCCATTTCTGACGGCAGCCGCCGCAGTTCGCCGTCCACCGAGACAGTCACGAGCACACCGGTGGCGGCGGACCAGCGCTCGGCGACCGCGGCCAGCGCCTCGTGGAGCTCGGCCCGCTCCAGCGGCTCGGGGCGCAGGGCGTCCACGGAGCGCCGGGCCTCGTTGAGGCTGTCCCGGGCCAGCTGCTTGGCCAGCGAGATCCGCTTGCGCACGGTGTCCGGGTCATCGATCCCCTGCTGGGCCGCCTCAAGCTGGGCGATGATCCCGCTGAACCCCTGGGCGAGCGTGTCGTGGATCTCCCTGGCCAGTCTGGCCCGCTCCTCCAGCGTGCCCACCACCCGGTTCTGCTCGCTGTGCCTGATGAGATCCCGGGCGAACAGCCCCATGACGGTCGCCAGCATGATGTTGCCCACGAGGCGTCCCAGGACGGACGGATCGTGGGGGATCATCTCGATCAGCCCGCCCGCGGCGGATGAGGAGAAGACGAGCATCACCGTGCCGGCGTAGCCCCATCGCCCGGGCAGCAGGAGGTACGGCAGTGCGAACATGCCGAACAGCGTCGTCTCGTACGCCGAATCCATCCTGATCAGCGCGGACTGCAGCGCGATCAGCACCAGCAGGTGCCAGGCCATGGGATTGAGCCGTTCGAGGAGAGCGGGCCTGCGCGCGACGAAGAACGCGTACCAGCCGGCCATCAGTGCCGTGAGCGCGAGCGTGGCGGGATCGGGACCTCCCTCCAGGACCACGATCGTCGCGGCGACCGTGAGGCAGGTGTAGAACAGCAGGTGGAAGACCCGGACCCAGCCCGCCTCATCCATCACCCGATCACTCCCAGCGGAACAGCGCAGCCGCCACGGCGGTGCCGAGGACGGTTATCCCCGAAAGTATCAGCAGGGGCGGCAGCGTCGGGACGTCGGACCAGCTCTCCCGCAGGGCGGTCACGGCGTGGGTGAGCGGCAGGTAGTCGCCGATCCTGTGCATCGTCTCCGGCACGCCTTCACGGGGGATGGCCGCGCCGGCCAGGAAGATCATCGGAAACATGACCAGCAGCCCGATCAGCTCGGCGGTCCGTGCGCGTGGCACGACGGCGGCGATCACGAACCCGATGGCGTAGCACATCAGCGCGCTCAGTACGAAGGCCAGCGCCAGCCAGGCAGGATGCGCGGGCGGGTCCACCCCGAACCCGATCATGCCGACCCCCATGACGATGGCCGCCCCGGCGAGCGCCATCGAGAGCTGGGCCACGAGCTGCGCGGTGAGCAGCACGAACGGCGAGACTGGGGTGGTCGCGAGGCGGCGCAGCACCTTCCGCTCCCGGTAGGTCGCCAGGGTCGCGGGCAGCGCGGTGATCCCGCCGATGGCCAGGATCATGGCCAGGTAGCCGGGCACGTGGATCTCAAGCCGGTTGCTGCCGCCGTTCAGCATGAGAAGCATGGACGGGAAGGCGACCATGAAGAACAGGCTGCCCGGGTCCCTGGCCAACAGCCTGAGTTCTGTCGCCGACAGGTGGGCGAACGCCTTCATCGCCCCTCCCCCGACAGCGCGAAGTACGCCTCCTCCAGGGAGCCGGTCCCGGTCCGGCCGATCAGCTCGCGAGGGCTGCCGAGCGCGATGATCCGGCCGTTGCCGAAGACGGCGACCCGGTCGCACAGTTCCTCGGCCTCGTCCATGAAATGGCTCACCAGCACCGCCGTGGTACCGGAGGCCTTGAGGTCGCCGATGAGCGTCCATGTCTCGCGGCGGGCGACGGGGTCGAGGCCTGTGGTGAGCTCGTCGAGCACCACCAGTTCGGGGCCGCCCACCAGGGCCATCGCGAGCTTGAGCCGCTGCTGCTGGCCACCTGACAGGTCACCGAACGCCTTGTTCGCGATCGGGCCGAGCCCCCAGCGCTCCAGCACCGCCCGCCAGTCGTCCGGGCGATCGTAGAACGCCGCGAACAGGCGCATGGCCTCGGCCACCCTGAGCCGGTCGGGCAGCTCACCCTGTTGGAGCTGCACGCCTGTGCGCTGGGCGAGGGCGCGGCGGCGTCTCGCGGGGTTCTCACCGAGCACGCGTATGGTCCCCGAGTCCGGCTTGCGCAGCCCGACCAGGCATTCCACCGTGGTGGTCTTGCCCGCGCCGTTATGGCCCAGGACTCCGAACGTCTCTCCCCGCGCCACCGTGAACGACACCCCGTCGACCGCCCGGGTGTTTCCATAGTTCTTGCGGAGGTCCTCGACCTCGATCACCGTCATGCTCCGAGCCTGGCCGGGCGCGAGGTCGCACGGCATCGCCCGATCGTGCGGACGCCATCCTCCTTCCGGAGGATGACGTCACCTCGGCGTATCACTCGAACTGGTCCCGGTCACGCCAGGCACCGGGTGACCTAGCAGGGCGTGCCCGGACGTCCGCCGGGCACGCCCTGCAGTCCTTCATCGCGCCGCCGAAGTTGAACGACCCCGCCAGGTACTTGGTGACCGCCACGTACAGGGGTGTCCGGTGGGTTTCCCCGGCCCCGCCCGCCGCACCCCGCGTGCGCCTCTCCACGCACCGGGCGCTCCATGTGCCTGGCCCGTTGGTCAGCCGCTCGGCGCTACTGCTGGGCTCAGGGGTCCACGAGGTCGCGATTGGTGTCCTGTCTGCCTCCGAAACGGCCCCGACTCCTGTGGCTACGCTCGGCCGCCACTCGACGCCCCTCAAGGCCGTAGCGATCTCAAGCGGGGCATACCTTGCGGTAACCGTCTTCGCCTTCCCGACCGTGATACCGGCTGGTCATATGTACTGAGGCTGTTCTCTCAGGAAGTTCCGATCCTGCCCGGCGCCGATGTCCCGGGAACCGCCGGCAGGCCGTACGCCCTATGCCGCGCCGGGAGGGACTGGCCCGTCGGCTGTGTCGGCGTGGGCTTGGTCCAGCGAAATGGGGCCGAGGTCGGCGGCGGTCTGTGCCAGCGCGCGGATGGTGGGGCGGTCGGCGGTGGACCGCCAGATCAGGGCGAAATGGAGGGCGGGCGCATCGCGGACGGGCACGAAGACGATGCCGGGCGGGCTGTTGTAGCGGGCGGCGATTTCACCCAGCGGGTGGACACAGTGTCCGGCGGCGACCAGGGTGAGGATCTCGTGGAAGGTGCGCGCGATGGGCCCGCGCGGGATGCGGCGGCCGAGCGGCGTGCGGACGGGGGTCATGGACGAGACCCAGTACTCCGGGGCACCGGGACCGAGGTCGACGACGTGGTTGTCGGCGAGGTCCTCCAGGGACGCGCTACCGCGATCGGCCAGCGGATGGTCGGAGGCAACCGCCAGCACACGACCGCTGGTGAGCACGGTGGGGCCGACAGTGAGGTCTGGTTCGGCCACCGGCAACCACAGCACGTGCGCGTCGGCGTCTCCGTTGCGCAGGGCGGCGGCGGATACGTCGCCTCCAAGTGGGCCCTGGAAGGCATGAGTGAAACCCTCGCCCAGGAAGTCGCCGCCTTCGGCATCAAGGTGACCCTGGTCGAGCCCGGCTCCTACGCCACCGAAGGGGCCGCCGGCGCCGTCCACGCCGACGCCAACCCGCTCTACGACGGTCTCCGCGAGGGCTTCGCCGCGTTCGCCAAGACGCTTGACGTCGGTGACCCGGCCGCCGCTGGCCGGGCACTTCTCAAGGTCGCCGACGCAGACAACCCGCCGCTGCGGGTGTTCTTCGGCACCCAGGGCAACCAGATCGTTCCCCTGGTCTACGCCGACCGGCTCAAGACCTGGACCGACTGGCACGACCTCGCGGCGGAGGCACACGGGCACACCCCCGTGGGCCCGGCTGCCTGACCCGGCGACCGACCTGCGGGAGGGCGCAGACCGCACCGCGGGACCCCTTCGGCAGGAACGGCTCTCACCCCGAAGCGTTCGTACACCTCAGCAGGGTGAGGGCCGAGGTTCTGGCACCACACCGCCGCACTCATTGACCGACCGAGTGGCGGCTCCCCGTGACTGTAGGAGCTCCGGGCCAAGTAAGGCAGCAGCGCGAGCGCTCTGTCGTGGGGCCCGGCGGTGAGCTGGGCGTGGCGGACGTGGCGGCGGGCCCGGCGCTCGCCCAGGGCGCGGGGTGTGCGGTACGGCGGAAGGCGCGTTCGCGCCGGGTTTGAGGTTTGCCGACGTCGCGATGGGCGTAGATGTCGTCGATGGCCGACAGATAGGTGTCGAGAGTGTTGGGGGCGGCGGCCGTTCTTGAGGTGGCGGCGGAAGTCGCACACGGCGCCGGTGGCGGCGATGGGGTCGGTGAGCGGGTCGCCGTCCAGCGCACCGGCGTCGGCCTGGCCGGCGGACCAGGCCAGGTAGCCGCGCAGCCGGGAGTGGTACTTGGTTTTACTGGAGTCGGCCGGCGGCGAGTGCTCCAGCGCCGCGGCGTACTCGGCAAGGACTCCCGCGTACGGGCCGGGGAGCGCGGGAGCGGCTTGTGTTTCCGGAAGCTGTTCCGGGGGCTTGCGCGATCTCCTGGATTGCGTTTCCGGAAGTAACTCCCGGAATCGCGGCATTCCGGAAGTAGAGCAGGGTCGGTTGCGCCTCCGCGCGGGCGTTTGACCTCAACTGTGGTTGAGATTGCACGATAGCGGCCGGGGCATTGCCCCGCATCCGACCTTGAGGAGTGTGTCCGTGAGCACGGATTCCGGTTTCTATTCGATCATCGACTACACCGTTGATGGCTTTGACACGCAGCGTGAGCTGGTGGAGGCGTTCGCGGAGATCCAGGAGCGGTGGGTGCGCTTCTATCCCGGCTACCGCTCGGCCCGATTCCACGTGAGCACCGACGGCAGCCGCGTGTACAACATCGTGCACTGGGCGAGCGAAGCGGACTACCGCCACTTCGTGGAGACCTCCGACACCGATGGCCGGATGGCCGCCATCGGCAAGGCACTGGAGGGCCTGTCCGGTAAGGCCGAACCCCGCATGACGGGGGCGCCCACCTACACCGTCGTCCGCGAGGTCGGTCCCGGGCCGCAGCGCCTCGATGCCTGATCGACCGACCCCTTTCGGCGGGCGGTTGTGCCCGCCGGCACCACATCGCCGGGTAGGCCGGACCAGCTCCATCAACCACGATCACTGTGCGGGACGTTCATGAAGCTCGAGATATACGCCGATGTGTTGTGCCCCTGGTGCTACATCGGCAAAAGACGCCTGACGGCCGCCTTGGCCCAGCAGACCGGCCGCACCAGCATCGAGATCGTCTGGCGCGGCTACGAACTCGCGCCGGACGAAGGCCGGACCCCCGGCCCGACCGCCGCGGAGGCCATGGCCGGCTGGTGGGGCGAGCAGGCACCCGCCCGCATCGCCCGGATCCGCTCGCTGGGCGCGGCCGAAGGCCTGGAGCTGAACTTGCATCTGGCCCGCCCGGTGAACACCTTCGACGCGCACCGGCTGGTCAAGCTCGCCACCGACCGCGGCCGAGCCGACCAGATGATGGAGCTGCTGCTGCACGCCTACCACACCGAGGGGCACAACGTGGCCGATGCGCAGGTCCTGCAGCGCCTGGGCGGCGAGGCCGGGCTGGACGCCGGGGAGGTGCTCGCTGTCCTGGACGGCGACGACTACGCCGACGAGGTACGCGCCGACCGGCGCCGCGCGGCCGAGCACGGCGTCACCGGCGTGCCCAGCCTCGTGATCGACGGCCGCCCGCCGGTCTCCGGAGTCCAGCCCGTCGCCGATCTGCACGTGCTCCTGCGGAACGACCCGACCGGCTCACCCGGCGTTGTGATCAAGCCTGGCCGGCCAGGCTGACAGACGATCCGGGGCGTGCGGGTCTCCTACGACACCCTCGCCTGGACGCAGCAGTGGTACGTGCGGGAGGCGACCCTCCACGAGGCCAACACCGTGATCGTCAACCACCACTACAAGTTGGAGCTGGCCAAGAAGTTCGGCGGCGGCACCATGTCGTCCTTCGACGGGCAGCGCTTCCCTGTGCGCGGCAAGTCCACGACCGCCCGGGACATGGTCATCCACGGCGGCCGAGTCCTGTCGACCTACACCCACGTGTCCGACCAGTGGTCGACCTACGGGACCAAGCAGATCGTGCCGACCACCCGCGAAGGCCATTGCACCCTCGATGAGCTGCTCGGGAACGACACAGACCTGCCGATCCGCGAGCACACCACCGGCACCCACGGTGCGACCCTGGTGAACTTCGGGCTGTTCGACCTGGTCGGCAAGTCCCTCACCCCGCGCGTCCGCGACCTCGGAAAGATCACCATGGTGCGGGGTGATTCCCCTGCCGCCACGAACGCGCTGTACCCGCACGCCGGGCCGCTGCCGGCCGACCGGTGGAATGAGGACCTGGTCGCTGGGTGCTGGCCCGACCTGCCGCGGATGGGCGGATCTTTGAAGTTCGGGGAGGCGACCGCGTCCCCGATCGTCGGGAAGTGATCTGCTGGACAACCGGGTACTACGGGATGGGCATCGGCGAACTACGCGGCCGGGGCCGCGAGGTCCCCGACGAACTGCTGTCGTTCATCGTCCCCGGCCCCCGCGAGAACATCAACTGCCCCCAGCCCCCGCGAGGACATCAACTTTTTCGGGTTCGTCAACGTCGACATCGAAGCCGAACTCGCCAAGCTCGACGGCGGGTGGCGGCCGCTGCGCCCCACCCAGGTGACCGAGTCCGGCACGACATTCATGCTGCAGCCCTAGCCCAGGCCCCTGCCCTCAGTGCTCTTGTCGCAGATTTGCTGTGGTGGCGGCGCATCAATTCCCCGATCCTTCACCTGTTGGTGTGCGGGGCTGTCGCGGGTAGTTCCACAGCGATACGGATCCCGCCGGCAGAGCGCGGGGTGAGGGTGAGCGTTCCGTCGTGTGCCTGGGTGATGGTTTTGACGATTGCCAGGCCGAGGCCGACGCCTGCGTGATCGGTGTATATGCGCTCGGTGCCGCGCTGGAATGGTTCGGTGAGCGTCGAGACCAGCTGTGGGGTGAGCTTCTCGCCGGTGTTTTCGACAGTGAGCACCACAGCCCTGGGGCAGACGCTGGTATTCACCCACACGGTGCCCTGTTCAGGCAGGTTGTGGACGATCGCGTTCTGCACGAGGTTCATGGTCAACTGCAGCAGGAGCGCTTGCGATCCGATGGCGGGGGTGATGTCACCGGAGGTCTCGATGGCGACGCCGCGCTTTTCCGCCAGGGGGAGGAGCGTCTCGGCGGCTTCTTCCGCCAGGAGAGACAGGTCGACGTGTTCCCGGGTGAAGGACCGCTGGTCGGCGCGGCTGAGCAGGAGCAATGCTTCAGTGAGGTCGATCGCCCGGGTGTTGACGGCGTGGAGGCGTTCGATGACTTCGCCGGTGTCGCGGTTCGGATCGGTGCGGGCCACGTCGAGAAGTGCCTTCGAGATCGCCAGCGGGGTGCGCAACTCGTGAGAGGCGTTGGCTGCGAATCTCCGCTGTTCGGCGACGTGCGCTTCGAGCCGCTCGAGCATGCCGTCGAAGACGTCGGCGAGTTCGCGGAACTCATCTTTGCGGCCCGGTAGCCGGATCCGGTGGGAGAGTGACCCGTTCGTGGCCATGCGTGTGGCGTCCGTGATGCGGGTCAGCGGGGCGAGCATCCGGCCGGCGAGGATCCACCCTCCAACGAGGCCGAACATCAGCAGGAAGAACAGTATCGCGCCCGCGGCCGACGCGAAGTCGCGCAGGAGGGTCGAGCGGCTCAGCACTCCCCCGGGGACACTCGCGTAGTCGGGCAGGTGGCGCAGGATGAAGATCCACACCGCCGCGGGCAGCAGGACGCCGGCGAGCATGAGGAATCCGGCGTAGCTGAGGGTGAGTTTGAGGCGAACGCTCAACCCAGGCGCTCTATCCACGGTCTCCTCCCTCGTGTCCGGCCTCTGGTTGCGTGTCAATGCGGTAGCCGACGCCGGGAACGGTGGCGATGATCCAGGGTTCGCCGAGACGCTTGCGCAGTGCCGAGACCGTGATGCGCACGGCGTTGGTGAACGGGTCGGCGTTCTCATCCCACGCCCGCTCCAGGAGTTCTTCGGCGCTGACGACACCGCCTTCGGCAGCGACGAGGATTTCGAGCACGGCGAACTGCTTCCTGGTCAGCGCGACATAGCGGCCGTCCCGGTAGACCTCCCTGCGGAACGGATCCAGCCGCAGACCGGCGATCTCTCGCACAGGCGGCCTGTTGTGGGCACGTCTGCGGTCGAGTGCTCTGAGCCTGAGGACGAGCTCCCGGAGCTCGAAAGGCTTGGTGAGGTAGTCGTCGGCGCCGAGCTCGAACCCGGAGGCCTTGTCGTCGAGCCGGTCGGCAGCGGTGAGCATGAGGATCGGCATGCCGCTGCCGGAGGCGACGACGCGTTTGGCGATCTCGTCACCGGACGGCCCGGGGATGTCACGGTCGAGGACGGCGATGTCGTAGGCGTTGAAGCTCAGCAGCTCCAGAGCGGTGTCACCGTCGCCCGCGATGTCGGACGCGATCGCTTCCAGGCGCAGGCCGGCACGGATGGCTTCCGCCAGAAAGGGTTCGTCCTCGACGATCAACACACGCATACGATCGATGCTACGGGCCGGCGCATATCGTCGGCGTATCGAAAATTCCATACGCGCCGGCAACTTCACGCCGCCTTGACTGGCAGTATGTCTCAAATACCAGCCTCGACGCGGAAAACGTCCCGCAAGATTTACTGGATTCTCGGCGTTGGCCTGATATTCGTCATTGCGATGATCAGCACGGCCCTTGGCTATGAGTCGCAGAACTCTCCGCCCTCCTCGGCCGCGCCGTGGTCCTCCCCCGCCGCGTCGCCCTCGGATGTTCCTTGCGGTGTGCAACGTGGTTCGCCCGGCGAGAAAGGTCCTCGCAGTGAACACCGTGGTCCGCTCGGCGAGGCCGACGGTGTCGTCCCCGACGGTGTCACGGTTTTCGACGACGCGATTCCGGCCGTGGCCAACCTCGATACCGATCTCTTCAAGGCGCTCCGCCGGGCCGCGACGGACGCCGCGAATGAAAGAATCAAATTCTACGTCAGTAGCGGCTGGCGTTCCCCGGCGTACCAGAATCAGCTTCTTCGCGAAGCGGTCTCCAAATACGGCTCTGAGAAAGAGGCCGCCCGATGGGTGGCAACTGCGGCGACCTCGCTTCACGTGAAAGGGGAGGCGGTCGACATCGGGCACTCCGATGCCACCGTGTGGCTGTCGAAACACGGGGCCGAGTACGGGCTGTGCCAGATCTACAGGAACGAAACCTGGCACTACGAACTGCGCCCCGAAGCGATCGATCACGGCTGCCCGCGCATGTACGCCGACCCCACCCAGGACCCCAGGATGCGGAAGTGACCGACAGTATGCGAGGACAGGCGCCGGTGGACAGGGCAGAGTCCGGACAGGGCGGCGTCGGCCGCTGGCGCGCGGGCGTCCGCCGGGCGATCCTGATCGGCTCCCGACCGGCGCCCTGGAGGCGTGGCCTGGTGCTCGCAGCACTGGCGCTGCTGCTGGGCCTGCTCATGCTGCTGCACGCGAAGATCCCGAACCGGCCCGGGAACCTCGGCAGCCTGGTGGAGACCTTCCTGCCGTGGTTCGGCCTGGGCATTCCGGTGCTGCTGGCCGGGGCGCTGTGGCGCCGCTCCGCCTCTGCGGTGGCCGCGCTGCTGCTGCCGGTCGTGGTGTGGGTTTACCTCTTCGGCGAGCAGCTCACCGACAAGTCCCACCCGGGTGCCGACCTCACCGTGGCCAGCCACAACGTCGGCGCCGCCAACCCCGACCCCGCCGGCACCGCCCGCGACCTGGCCGCCTCCGGGGCGAACGTGCTGGCGCTGGAGGAGCTGATCCCGCAGACCACAGGCACGTACGAGAAGGAACTGGCGAAAACCTACCCCTACCACACGGTGCTGGGCACGGTCGGGCTGTGGAGCAAGCTGCCACTGTCGGGCACCCAGCCGATCGACATCATGAACTACGGGACACTGGCGGAAACCATACCGGCCGACACAAAGATGGCCCCGAACCGGGCGCTGCGCACCACGGTGGCCACGGACCATGGGCCGCTGACGGTGTATGTGGCCCACCTGGGGTCCGTACGGGTGAATCCCAAGGCGGGCTTCTGGACGGCCTCGCGGAACATAGGCGTGCAGGCGCTCGGCAAGGCCGTCGCCGCCGAGAAGAACAAGCGGGTGGTGTTGCTCGGCGACCTGAACGGCACCATGGACGACCGCGTGTTCGCCGACATCACCTCACAGATGCACTCGGCCCAGGACGCGGCCGGGGACGGCTTCGGCTTCACCTGGCCGGCGTCCTTCCCGGTGGTACGGGCCGACGAGATCCTGGTCCGCGGCGTGGAGCTGGAGAGCTCATGGGTGCTGCCGGCCACCGGCAGCGACCACCTGCCGGTGGTGGCCGGAATCAGCTGGTGAACACCGCGCCGCACCGGAACCGGAGCCTGCCCCCGCCTATGCACCCCAGAAGCCACTGGTGAGTTACCTGGCACCTGGTCGGCCGCTCGTTAACGCTCACCCTCCACCCGCCACAGGGCGCGGCCTTCGGGGAGCTGGGTGCGGAAATCAGCGGTAGCGATCGGCCTCGATCGCGTCACCGCTCATGCCTGGTTTGTTGTGACACAGAATTTGAACTACCTGTCACACTGGCCTCACCGGCCGGACGAACGCCCAGCTCGCCGGGGGCCAGGCCGGCCCCGACTCGGCAACGTTACGGGTCACATCAGCGCGGGAGGTCCTCGTGACGGTCGTGCCGTTCCCCACCCCGCCCCCGACCCGGCCGCGGCCGCCGGCGGGGAGACCGTCCCGGGCGCCGTCGACCGGCACCTCGCCGGCCTCGGCCGGTACGTCCAACTCGGCGAACAAGCCTCCGTCCGCCTCACCGCCGACGCCGACCCCGCCTCACGACGCCGAAGCCGTTGACGTTTCCCTGGGAAGCGCTACATCACTGCAGGTCAACGGCGGGTTCGTTCATCTGTCGCCGATTGCTACGGGGACCCCGTGACCGGCCGCGAAGTGGCTGAGGGGTACACCTCCGATTCGCCGTACGGTGACTGTGAAACGGTGGCCGGACGGTTGCGAGCTGCTGTGTGTGCGCCCGTTGTCAAGGAACACTGCGCGCTCTGCTAACGACTCCCATGATCGGCCGCAAACATACTGAGCACGTCGTATCCGCCGAACGGGTTCGACGCCGTAAATTTCCGAAGGATTCTCAGTACAGGGCAGGGAATGAAAAGAAATCTCAGGCGATGGGGTGCCCTCGGCGCCGCGGCCGTTTCGCTGGCCGGGGCCATGGTCGTCACGGGCGGGGCCACATCGGCACACGCGGACACCCGGTGCAGCGTGAACGCGATCGCCATCAACGCCGGACCCGGCGGAGAGCCCAAGGCGCTGGCGTGGGGGCACTCCCACAAAACCGGTAACCACTACGTCCAAAGCTCCAAATGGTCCTCCTTTACGGGGAAGTACCTCTGGCAGTGGATGGCCGACAATAACGGCGGGAATGACGGTGACACCGCGGACACCTATTACGGCCCGAGCTTCTGTGACAACCCCGCGTGGTAGCGCTCACGGACGAGCGCGACTCCGGTCCGTGAAGGCCTCACCAGCCACGCGAGAGGCGTCGGATAACACGTCGTCGCCTCTTCCGTCGCGGACCGTCGCCGACCACGGGCGCAGCCGTGTGAAAGCGCCGGTCCGTCGGCCAGGAAGAGCATCTTGGTAAGACGCGTCGCGGCCTTCCCGATTTTCCCGGGAAGTCGCCGTTCTGGTTCGAAAGGCGTTTCGCCTTCGAAAAACCCCGATGCTTGAACGATTCCTCGCACGGTCGCCCCGGACGGTTGCGGCGCCGGGCCACCCGTAACCCGAGAGACCCTGTTCACCGGCCAGGCGAACAGGGTCTCTCACCTCGCGGCGACGATATTCCGACCTGCCCGCCCGCCTGTCGAAACCCCCGATGAATCGCTCGGTGATCGAACGACGACCGGTATGCGGCATCAGAGGTGTCATGTGTCCCGACGCCTTTGCGGACGGAGGCTTCGCTCATTCAGCGGGCGTCACTACCAGGGGGGACTACCGCACCAGCGCGACCCGAAGTAGGTGTCCCCCGTGTCACCGTCCGACCCGCCGTCGTTGTCCGCCCACCAGTTCCATATGTACAGCCCCGAGTTGGCGTCCCACCCGAAATCATGGATGTAGTGGTTGCCACCGTTGTGGGAGTGACCAGGGGCATCGCTGATGGGATCTCCGCCGGGACTGTCGTTGATCTTGATCCATCCCCAATTGCACCGGGTGTCCGCATGCGCCGATGTGGCCCCGCCCGTGACGACCATGGCCCCGGCCAGCGATACGGCCGCGGCGCCGAGGGCACCCCATCGTTTGATGGTCCGCGTCATTTCTTTCCCCTTTGCTAAGAAGTTCCTGGAAACGTGCGGCGTCAAATCCACCCACTGCGATCCGACCCGCTCAGTATCCGGGTGACCGACCTCGGAAGTCTTTACCGCAGCGCGCAGTATTCTTGGCAGTGAGCGCACACCAGGATCCAGCACCGATCGGAAGGCATCCACCCGGACGAGATGCGGAACCGGCGCCCTGATTCATTCCTCACGCACCCGAAGAGATGTCTCCCCCATTTTTCTGGACCGCCGGCGGCGCGATGCCCAAGGCGTTTGCCGGCAGAATCGCCTCTAGATCACCGGCGCGTGCTGCATGACGGTATTCCGAAGGGGACATGCCGTACGCGGCACGGAACGCGCGGCTGAAGTCGGCGGAGGTGGCGAAGCCCCTCCGCAGGGCGACGGCACGGATCGAGCGAGCGAGCTGGGAGGGGTCGGCGAGGTCCTCGCGGCACCGTTCGAGGCGTCGCCGGCGGATCCAGCCCGTCACGGTCTTGCCCTGCTGCTGGAAGAGAAGCTGCAGGTAGCGGACGGATATGTGGTGATGGGCCGCGATATCGGCCGGAGTCAGAGCGCGGTCGACGAGGTTGAGCTCGATGAAGGCGTGAATGCGCAGGATCAGGGTCTGTCTGCGGGTTTCCGGAGGGAGGATGTCGTCGGCGTCCAGGGTGTGGGCGAACAGCGCGGACACGAGGTCGACCGCGACCGTCCCCAGCCGAAACCCGTCGGACGGCTGGTATGAGCCGGTTCCTTTCATCAAATGTGTAAGGAAATGGGCCAGTAGGGCGCCGAAGCCCTCCCGCACCGACAGCCGGCGCGTAGTCAGCTTTTCAAGCATGTTCCCGGGCAGGTGCAGTAGCGCCTTGGGGATCTCAAGCGCCACTCCCGCATGCAGGTTTGATGAGTCGCCCGCGTGTAACTCGGTGGGCCGCGAGGTGTCGTAAACACATAGGCTATATGGGTCGTATACGATCTCGTGATCGCCGCGAACGGTTACGAGAGGGCCGTTCGTGGGCAGCGACAGGTGCACCCCTTCGGGGTCGGACTGCCGGATCAGCTTCGGGGTCCGGCGACAACATACGGACTGGAAGGCCGTCCGCCATACGGAAACGGAGCCGAGATCCAGCAGACGCTGAGAGGCCCGGAAATCCTCCCGGTGGTCGCTGGTCATGTCCATGGGCGCGTGCGCCTGGTTGACAAGCTCACGCCAGCGCTCGAATCGATCCGCCGGAGGCACGTCATCGCTCCGAAACACCGTCTCGGACAGCACATCTCTCCCCTTCGCGTCGGCCGGAACCCACCGAACCTCATGCAGAGGGCGGCCAGCAAGCCCGGAAAATCTGGAGTGTCCCTCTGATCAACTTCACCATTACATGATCAGCAGGTCCGGTCGAGGATTCCGGACAGCCGGAAACAATGAGGTCGTTCCGTCCTGAAGTCGCAGATAAGAATGCTGCTGTGATCGAGGCTGGACGTACTCACGCAGATAGTCGGCAGGGTTCTGATCTGGAGATCATCAGGCTTGCTCCCCCTCGGGGGCTGCTTCGTCCTGCGGCCACGAGCGGCTGCCATGGGTGCCCGACAGATGCCTTCCTGCTGTCCCAGATCAACCCGTCATCCCACACCGACATGGATTCGAAGTCAATCGGTCACCGGTCGTTACGGCGCGAGGTTCAGCAGAAGGGAGTGGCGGTCGCCCAGGAGCCGCTCAACTATTCGGTTCGGTCGAGTGTCTTGCGTGGTGGCCATAGGCGTCTGCGTGTTCTCCATGCCAGAGACGATCACACGGTCCGCGGACACGGCCCTGACATGGACCTGATGCGGGCGCTGACACGGGCACCGAGGCGGACACCGGCGCCACGCCGAAGGATTCTCAACCAAATGTCGGAACCGACAGGTACACCGACAGACGGTGCCGTCCAGCAGCACGACCTGCCCGCCATCCTTGGCGAGCTTGTTCAAGGCGCGATCCAGGCGCGGGGCGCGCGCCGCGAGCAGTTTGACGACCTCGCATACCCAGCGGTGCACGGTGAAGGCCGACACTGCATTACCGGCCGCCATGTCGGCTAGCCGCTGGTCGTGGCGGTGCACCGCGAGCACGATGAACGCGATCTTTCCGGGTGGGAGTTTGCGCCAGCGTGACCCGATCGCCGTTGGGTGGGGCCATTCGTCGTTCCTGAAATCACGTGTCGCCCGGTCATGGCTCCGGCCCTGGCTTGCGGGCCCCGCGGGTGTCTCCGAGTTCAGGGGATCGTGGCGGGCCGTGGTGGGCCGCGTGCGCAAACCTTGTGGGTTCACGGGCCGGCTGACGTTGTGGGACGGCGCCGGCCTACGGGGAGGTCGGGGCGCTCCATCCCGTGCGGGCGCGCAGTTGGGCGACGCTCTGGTCGACGGGCGCGGCCTCGTCTGCGGGGTCGGCGTGCGACTGGTCGGCGGGCACGGCGTTGAGCGCCTCCGGCGGTCCGGTCAAAACGGCACATCCGTAGGTCGCGGAATCCTCCAGCCCCTGTTTGGCCGGGTTGCAGCGGCGGGATCTGGCAGGCTGCCCGGCATGGCCCCCCCAAGGTCCGGATCAGCCGGTATGAGCACTCCATCGCGATCAAGTGGGACGGCGATGAGAACTGGTACCGCATCGAGCCCGACGACATGGCCTACGGCGAGTTCGGCAAGCGCTGCCGCGGCGGCCCGGGTGAAGACCGCTTCAGCCCGGATGAGGAATGGATCGACCCGTTCGCCGACCCGCGGCCCGATATCCGCCGCTGGACCGGGCCGCTGCTGTCGCTCAAGGCCCGTCACGGCTGGCTCGGCTCGCCCGACTGACCAGGAGGGAGGGGGCGGATCACTGCGGGGTGGGGTGACGAACGCGCTGAGCAGATGCCGGACGACTGACCGCCGACGCCGACGCCGACCGGACACGTAGCCGGCGGGCGGACCTTCACCCGCAGCGACCCTGCTATCACGTACATGAGCGATCATGAAGGCGCGCCGAGCAGGCGATCGCCTCCGGTTCTGCCTGCTCGGCCCGGCGTCTGCGGCCTGTGGACCAGCCGGCCGAGCTCAGCGAGCTGGGCCTGGTGAGCCCGTGGCGCCTATGCTCCGGCTCTACTTCCCCGCCCGCCCCCTGGCGGCCGGCAGGATCGCCGACCGCCAGGGGGCGGGAGTCGGTGGAGAATGCCTGGCCGGCTCGGCCCCGTCAGCCCGCGGCCTTCCCGCCGCAGAACACCTCCTTGAGGAGCCTGTCCACCAGCTTCGGGTACAGCGCTGCCGGGTCGACTGCGGCGTCCCCGGTGGTCATCGAGGCGGTCAGGGTCTTCTTTCCGTCGGGCGAGCTGTACATCAGCGCCCCGTAGCCCTCCGGAGGGCTGCCGTTGTGCTGGAAGACGGTGCCGCCGCAGTTCGGGCCCAGGTCCTGTACGAACAGCCCAAGGCCGTAGCCGAGCTTCCCGTACGGCTTGCGCATCTCGGCCAGCAGCGGAGCCGGCAGGAGCTTGCCGCCCATCAGCGCGGAGATGAACGTCTGGAGGTCTTGGGTGGTCGAGATCAGTGCGCCGGCGCCGGCCAGTAGCGAGGGGTTCTGGCGGGAGACGTCGACCACCTTCCACTGGCCGGCGTCCTGGTAGCGGAAGTAGCCGTGGGCGTGCGGCCCGGGCAGCTGCGTCCGGTCGCCCGGCACCACGGTGTTCCGCATCCCGAGCGGCCGCAGGATCCGCCGCTTCATCTCCTGGGCGTAGGAGCGGCCGGTGACCTTCTCGATCAGCAGCAAGGCCAGCGTGTAGTTGGTGTTGGCGTAGTCCTGGTCCGTCCCCGGCGCGAACTTCGGCGGCTTGGACAGCGCCAGCCGTACCAGCTCCTCCGGCTGGTAGCTGTGGAACCGGTTGTCCAGCCACTCTTTGCCCTTGCCGGGGATCCCCGGCACGTACTTCCCGTCGTAGAAGTCGCCGGTGTAGTTGAACAACCCGGTGGTGTGCTGCAACATCATCCGCACGGTGATCCGCCGGTCCAGCCCGAGCTTGGGCAGGTAGCCGGCCACCGGGGCGTCCAGCCCGATCTTGCCTTCGGCCACCAGTTGAAGCACCAGGGTCGCGGTGAGGGGCTTGATGGCGCTGCCCGTCCAGAACCGCCCGTTCGTCGGCGGCTTGGCGCTCTGGCCGAGCTTGCGCACCCCGGCGCTGCCGACCCACTCGCCCCGCTCATCGTGCACACGCAGCTGCAGCCCGGCGAGACCGAGATCGACGATCTCCTGGATGGCCTTCTGCAGCTCCGGGCGATCCTGCCCGGCAGCGGCCTCCGACACGGCCGCGCTGCTGTCGGCTGTGGCCACCGCGGGTGTGGCCGCCCCGGCCAGCAGCGCGGCCGCCAGCGCCGGCACCGCCACGCGCCGGAAGATCTTGCCGAGGATGACCGGGCGCCGGTGCACGCTGTCGGTGCGCGCTCTGGTCGCCGTGATCGCTGATGGGGATTGGGTTTTCATGGTTCCTCGTCTCCGGTGTCGCGCTCGGGCGAAGATCTCGCCGAGCGATTCGGGGTCGATAGGGGGTGGGGCGGGGTGGTTGGCAGGCGGCTGCGCGCCCATCAGCTCGCGCACCAGGAAGTCCCAGGCGCGCTTGCGGACGTAAAGCAGACAGTCGATGAATTGGTGCTCGGCCCCGGGCACGATGAGCAGTTCGACATCCTCATCGGCGGCGATGAGCCGGGCGACCAGCCGCAGCGTGTGGTCCGGGTGGATCTGGTCGTCCATGCCGGCGGGCGTCGGCCAGGTGAGCGAGCCGGCGTGGCCGCCCTGTCCGGGCTCGCCCTCTTCCCTGACCCGGTACGCCGCCGCGTCATGGGGGTCCGGACAGGACCCCGGTGACCGGCTGCTTCCACGCGGGTCGGCATGCCGTCAAGCGGCGTCGAGGGCTGCGGTGATCTTGCGGGCCATCTCGGCCATGGTGGGGCTGGGCTCGCCCTTCTGGGGCCGGGCGGCTGCTTCGATGGCGACGACGACGGTACTGCGGAAGTTGTCGGCCTCGGCCGGAGCCTGCTGCTTGAGCAGGCTCATGGACGCCGTCAGGGCCGGCAGCACCTGGTCGGCCAGGGCGGCTGTGGACTTTCCCCACTTCACGCCCTTGGGGGCCTTGGCGAGCACGTGTCCGACCAGACCGGTCGCGGAGGTCAGGGCGATGGAGCCGTGGGTGGCGACCTTGTGGGCCGAGTCGGCGATACCGGCGGCGGACATCAGCGAGACGGCGCCCCACGCGGCAGTGCGCAGGGTGAGCTTGTCCTGGTCGGTAAGGGTGATGGACATAGTCGTGTGTTCCTTTGAATCTGTTATGAAATCCGATTGAGCGGACGGATGGTGGCATGCGGTCCTGTTGGTGCCCGGGGCATCTGGATTGCTCGGGTCGGGTCGCCCGAGGCGATCTCACCCGGCCTTGAGGCCGCAGTCGCTGAACCGTTCATGGCATCCACGATCGCCGACCGCTCTGATACCGGGCTGTTGCCGTCCTGACGCGGCCGCTGACACGACACCGCATGGTCGACGGCGAGCGCGAGGGCCGGTCAGCTGGGGCGGGGGCTCCGGTGATCTTGCGGGCCATCTCAGAGGGGTGGGACCGCCACCGTCAGCACCCCGTTGTCGATCACCAGGGGGTCCGGCCCGCATGGGGGGCCACCGGAATACGGTGGCTGAAACTCCTCACCCCAACCACATGATCCGAACTCTGAACAGCTCCTAAAAGATTGTCGCCCTGAAGAAGCGTGGCCGGTAGATTTTCGGGTCGCGGTAGTGGTCGGCGTCCGGCTGGACGCGGTTGTCCATGCTGTTGACGTTGTAGGAGATCAGCAGCGACCCCTCAGTGCTCTGCTCGTAGTGCACGTGCGGGTTGTAGGAGATGATGTCGGGGTCGAGATAGCTGCCGAGGAGGCCGGGTTCGGGCATGCGGTAGACGCTGGTCTTGTTGGTGAAGCCGTCGAACGGATCACACGAGGTGAAGGCGTTGATCTGGCCGCTGAAGGCCTCCGTGCTGTCCTGGCTGATCAGCAGGAACTGCCCTTCCACGGCGTCACGCTGTACTCGTTGGTGATGCCGGCCAGGGTGTCGGCGGCGTGGTCCTCCACCTCCGTCCAGCCCCAGATTCGGTGGCGTTCTCATCGGCCAGGGTGCTCCGCCATATATCGACGTCGGGGTCCTTGTAGCCCATCGCCTCCATCAGCGGCTGCGGGGGGCCAGGCGGTCGATGGCGGTGGCGATCCGAATCAGCAGGTGGATCCAGCCGTCGCTATCGCGCGAGGGCGCGCAGAAGGTGAGTTCGGTGCCGTCGTGGATACGTAAACCGCCGTACGCCCACGTCCTGTCGGTGCCACGCGAATACTCCAGCCGGTCTTTGATCCGGTGCCCGACGGGTGACCAGGCGGGCGCGGGCGGGAAGGTGCGCGGGGTCACCGGCCCCAGTTCGTCGGCGCAGATCACCGTGGTGCCTGGCGGCGGCCGGGTGTAGAGGCCGATGACCTCGGCTTTTATGGGGCGAAGTCCGGATCGGTGGAGGTGGTCCACAAGCGGGTGCGCCGCCAGCGCGCCTGTTCGGTACCCATGATCCGGCGCACCTGAGAGCGGTGGATGTCGATGCCCGCCGCGCGGGGCGTGCCGCGCTCCAGCCGGCTTACGGATCTTGCGTTCCTCGTCGGCGTCCAGCGCCGGGCGCGCGAACGGCAGCTTCGGCATGATGGCCCCCTTGGAAGCATCACTCCCCCAGCTCAGCTGGTATCCACACCCCTCAATGAGGAACGCAGCACCAGGTTTCTCGAGCGCGTGTGGTGTTCATACGAGGGCGGCCACTGCGCGCAGCGTGACGCCCATGCCCACGAGCAGGACGAGCGTGGCGGTCATGGCGGCGCTGTACGGGCGCAACCGCCGCATCCGCCCTGCCAGGGTGAGGTCGCCCAGCCTGCGCAGGGCGAGCGCCGTGATCAGCAGCGTTATCGCCATGCCGAGTCCGTAGCACACCACGGTCAGGACACCGAACGCGGTGCGTCCAAGTGCCATCGCACCGAGCAGGACCACCAGGGCGGACGGGCTGGGCACCAGCCCACCGGCTACCGCCAGCGCCACGACCCCACCCGACCACCTCTCGTGCCCGTGTCCGTGTCCGTGTCCGTGTCCGTGGTGGGGCCGGTTACGGAAGGCGGAGCGGAGCAGGCCGGCGCCGATCACGGCGATGAGGAGCCCGCTGGCCACGCCGAGCCAGCCCAGCACCACCTCACCGGTGATCGCGCTGGCGACCGTGATCAGCCCCCCCAGGGTCAGCACGCCCGCCGTGTGGGTGGTGGTGACCGTGGCCGCGACGGTGACGGCGTCCCGCAGCCTACCTCGCCGTCCGGCGAGGTAGGCGGCCATAACGGTCTTGCCGTGGCCGGGCATCGCCGCGTGCACGGCCCCCAGCACCAGCGACAAGAGCAGGGCCAGCAGCCCGAGTGGCACGGTCAGCCGGTCGGCGCCGATCAGAGTGTCGAGCCGGTCGGCCAGCAGGCCAGTGTGGCGGGTGACGGCGTCCATGCCCGGCACGTCCGCCGGCGCGGTGGAGCCGCCATCGCCCGGCTCCACCGTCAGGCGCGCCCGGCGTACGTCGAGCGGTGAGCTGAGCAGGTCGGCGGGGTAGTCGCGTAGCTCGCCGGACACGCTGTCTGCGGGGACGGTGGAGTCGCGCAGGCGCACGCCGTGCCCCTTGGCCGTGATCTCCCGCCAGCCCATGGCGTCGCCGTGGTAGGTGTTGGCGAAGGTGAGGGCGAGCGGCCGGTCGACGCGCAAGGACGCGGTCAGACGGCACGTGAGCCTGCTGGTGCGCAGTCCGGCGGCGCCCGGCTGGTAGACGAAAGAGGCGGTGGTGACACGCCAGGTCAGCGGCCGTCCCCCGGCCTGCGAGCGGACGGCGTCACGCAACTCGGCGCAGGCGCGAGAGGCGTGGGTGTCCGCGGGGCCGGTCGGCGGTTGTTGCAGGGTGGGGATCTCGGCGAGGTCCACGATGGCGAGGTGCTCGATCCTGTCGCGGTGGATCGTCAGCCCGTCGTAGTGGTTGATGCTGAAGTTGCCCAGTGGATGCGCGGCCAGCACCACGGCGGCGGCGAGTGCTGTGATCATGGCGTCTCTGCCAGCAGGGCCCGAGCCCGCGCTGCCCCGGCCGGTGAGAAGTGCGGGTTGATGGACATCGCCCTGGTGAGGTGGGCGCGAGCGGCGGCGGTGTGCCCGAGCGCGTGCTCGATCTCGCCCCGGTGGTAGGCGAACAGTGCGTTGCGCCCGCCGAGCGCGTCGGCGCGGGCGGTGTAGGCGGCGGCCTCGGTATGGTGGCCTGCTTGGTGCAGTGCCCAGCCGAGCGCGTCGGCGACCTCGACGCTTTGGCGCCGTTTCCACTCCGCTCGCAGGTGCCGGACCGCGGTGTCCGCGTCGCCGTGGTTTGCCTCGAACGTGCCCATGGCCAGGTTGTCGGTGTCTCCGTTCGCGGCCAGCAGCTTGTGCTGGGCGGTGAAGACGGCGTACTGCCGCCTGGCTCCGTCTCCGTCGCCGAGGTGATGGAGCAACTCTCCATATTCGATGACGAATGACGGGGAGCGGGCGACGGCGGTGGCGTAGTCGCGCAGGGCCTGGTCGGTGTGGCCGAGCGCGGCCTCCGCGCGAGCCTTGCCCGCGCGTGCGGACGCGTGTTCGGGGTCGGCGGCCAGCGCCTGGGTGTAGGCGGTGAGTGCGGTGCGAGGGTCGCCGTTGTTCCAGGCAAGCTCGCCGAGTTGCCATTGGCAGAAGGCGTACTCGGCGGGATCGCCGGGGATCACGCAGGCGCGGTGTAGCAGGTCGCGGGCGGGGCCGGGCCTGCCGTGCAGGTGTTCCAGGCGGGCGGCTCTGGTGAAGGAGGCGAGGTCGGGGTGGCCGTCGAGCATGCGGCGCAGCGTGGTCTCGGCCTGTTCGTAGTGGCCGAGTTCGAGGTGGGCGTCAGTGAGCACGCCGTACAGGGCCCAGCGGAACGGCGCGGCCTCGCGGGCGCGTTCGGCCCAGCGGAGCGCGCCGGCGAAGTCGTGCCGGGCGTTGGCCAGGGCGCCCATGCCGATCGTGGCGTCGATGTACGGCTCCCCGTCGCCGGTCGGCTGGCGTAGTGAACGTTCGAACGCGCCTTGGGCCCTTTGGTAGTAGGCGGTGTCTGTGGTGCGGCGGGCCTGCTCCAGGTACATGTTGCCGAGGCTCGCCCAGACCGCCGCATCGTCGGGGTGACGGCGCAGGCGCAGTTGGGCGGCCTCGATCGATTCGGCCAGGTCGTACGGTGACCAGCCTGCCGGTACGGGAGGCGGCTCGTCCCGGCGCAGGAGTCCTTCGGGGGCGTACAGGGTCAGCAGGACGCAGCCCAGCAGCACGCATCCCAGCAGGGGCAGCAATCGCCGTACGCGACTCATCTGATCGGATGTCCTCGGTGGTGGGTCAGCCGGTGGCGGTGACGGGCAGCGCCAGGTAGGGGAAGCTGCCGGTGATGGGCTTGAGCAGGAACGCGGGGTTGTCCTCGGCGATGAGGCCCGGCGCGCCCCGGCCCGCGGGTTCGCCCAGGAGCATCCGCAGGTTGACGGTCACGACGTCGTCGATGAGGCGGCGACCGTTGGGGTAGCCCTGGGCGTCGCCCTTGAGGATGCCGTACTTGTCGGGTGCGGTGGCGAGGGGTGTGCTCATGTTGAGCCGCAGTTCTTCCGCCTTGGCGACGCCCGGGGTGTCCTGGTTGAGCAGGTGGGAGTTGAGGTCCTGCTTGATCGGCCCGTCCGCCCGCGTGGTGAGACCGGTGAGGTAGATCTGCTCCAGGTCCTTGCGCGGGGCCGGCGGCGCCGTGACGCCGGCCTGTTGGGCGACGACCTTGGCCTGGTCGGGGTCGAGCGTGGCCGGTACGACGAGGTTGCCGCTCTCGTCCCCGTCCGGTCGCAGGGTGTTGAAGTGGTCGCGCTGCTTGAGCGGGATGATCACTTCGTTGAAGTTGGGGTTGCCCAGCCGGGAGACCTGCTTGTAGTCGGCCGAGCCGGAGCCGAGCAGGCCGCTCGACTTGCGGGAGGCGGTGGTCCAGACGCCGATGACCGGGTTGCGGGCCGGGTCGCCGCCGAGCGCCAGCTCCGACTTGGGAAGTTGCAGGGCCAGGGAGCTGACGTTCAGCGGTACGCCGGTCTTGACCGGGAAGAACGGGAGCCCGAACCTGAGCAGGTTGACGGCGTGGTTGTCGGAGTAGAACGGGTCGGCGGCGGTGCCGGTGAACACCTTGCCCCCACCGGGCAGGTCGACGACGGCCTTGTGGCGCAGTGCCGGGTAGTTGGGAGTGGCCAGGGCGCCCATGTCGGTGGGGGCGGCGTACCCGTTGCGGACCAGGGTCTCCGACTTGCCGTCGCGCAGCCTGGTCAGCGTGTAGCTTTGCTCGACCAGAGAGTCCAGCGGGCCGGCCTTGTGCTCGCGCTTGCGGACGAAGGAGGGCACTGGCAGGCCCTTGTTGGCGAAGGTCCATCGGTAGGTGACGGCGGCCTTGCCGGTGCCGGTGTTGTCGATGTGCACCTCATAGCGGGCGTCGGTGTCGAACTGGTACGGCTTGTGCGGCGCCTGGAAAGGGATGTAGTTGGCCACGATCGTGACCGTGTCCTGCCGTTCCGGGCTGGTGAAGGCGTACAGGTCGGTGGCGTCGATCTGCTTGTTGAGGGTGGTGGCGGGGGCGTCCCAGTGGCTGGTCGCCGTGCTCGGACGCATCGTGGGACCGAGGAGCACCGTGGCCGTCAGGACGGCGATGGAGGCGCCGGCGATCCACGTCCACCGGCTCCGAGCGCTGGTCAGTTGCATCTGTCTCTCGATTCGCGAGTACCGGGCCGTGCCCGCGGGCACGGCCCGGTGAAGCTCAGGTCAGGGGGCGTCGCCTACGGCACGTACTGGACGACAGCGTCGAGGTTGGCCAGGTAGTCGCCGTCGTTCAGCGGGATGCCGGTCAGGTCCCTGACCGTCCGGCTGAGGTACGCGCTGGTGTAGAAGGGCCAGCGCTTGGGCCCGATCCCGCCTTCGAGCGGACGGGGTGTGGGCACGTTCAGGGCGAACTCGTGCAGCTTGTACGTGGCCACAAGCTGCTCACCCTGAGGCTGCCCGTCGATCTCCACCTGGGCGTGTGCCCCGTCGGGGCGCAGGTAGATGTCGTGGATGGCGGCCGTGTGCCCGCTCTTGACGTCATTGAAGACGAAGCCGCCGGGATAGTAGACGCCGTTGCATGGATCGATGTGGTCCCGCTTCCATCCGATGGGCATGTAGATGCCCTTGTTGCCGGGCTTGGCCTCGATGGGGGCGATGCCCTCCACCTGTACGCCGCGCTCGTCGAGGAGTCGGACGATGTCGGGGCCGAAGTCGAAGTTTGCGTGTCCCTTCGGGCCGAAGTACGGGAACTGGAAACAAGAAGCGCTGGGCGGCTGAATGGACGGAGCTCCGGGGGGCGGCGGGAATGGGCCGGCATGGGCGGCGGATACCGGCGCAGCCGCGAATATCGCGGCGCCGATCGCGAGTGTTCGACCGATCCGAACAAGAGCATGCACAGTTATCGACCTTCCATTGAAAGGAGGCGCAAGAGTGACTCTGACCTGCGATTACATGCTCAAAGTAGTGATCAACTGACGCTCTGTAAACAGGACTCCAGGAGCCTGAAGAAAAAAATCGCATTCTGAATTCGGGTATGCGAAATGGACCTGCGGCGCGGTAACGGCGAAAGGGGAACCACAGGAAATATTGCTGGCGATCCATGGGATGCGGGCACCCTGTCGCACGGAGCGCTCCGCGGCGTTCGCCTAGAAGAGGCCGCCCGGCACGGGGAGCCCGGAGCCGCCACCCTGACCTCGAACAGCGTCACTCACCACCTTCAGCCCGAGCATGCCGAGGGAGGCGCCCGACGGGACGGGCCGGCTCGGCGGGCCCTGCCACGCGATGTCCAGGTCGGCCCAGTGCATGCCACCGAGGAAGGCCGTGCCGAGTTCCTTGTTGAGGTCCGCCGACCAGCCCCGGTCCATGGACAGGATGACCTTGAGCGGGCCGACGCCGCCATTGTGCGGGACGAAGTTGCCCGGAGTCAGAGCCTGCGGGACGCTGAAGTTGACCATGGTCAGTTCGCCGCCGGGGCGCGGCTGCCCATTGACAGTCGGGGTGGCGAGGAACTTGCTGTCACTCATGGCTGCGAACAGCACCCAGAAGGTGTTGATCTCGTACGTCACACCCGTCTTGTCGTTGATGAAGCGGAACCCGCCGGGGTAGCAGACCCGGCCGCTGGGCGTCTCGATGTTGTCGTACCGTTCGCCGATGGGCATTCGGACGGCCGCGCCGCCGTCGATCATCTCGATCGGATCCACTGCCTGGAACCTGATTCCGGCCCTCTCCAGCTCGTTGAGGAACTCGGTGGAGAAGGTGGCCTTCGCGCTGCCGTCCTTGGACAGATAGCTGCCGATCTGCCCCTCGGCGAGGCAGCCGCGGGCGGGCGGGACGGCGGCCAGGGTGGGCTGTGTGGACAACAGGGCGGTGGCCAGGGCGGTGCCGCCGGCGGCCAGGGCCGCACGGTTCAGGCGCATGCTGTGCTCTCCTTCGAGGGACCGGGGCGTTCGCCCTATGATTACACACAGTAGTCCTAGCACCACATGAAGCTGTCGCCGCTGGAAGCGAGCGTTGATCGTGACGGCACCGGCAGCACAGGGCATCGCCTCGGCGGCGGTGCAGCACATCGACGCCTACGCGTGCAGCCCAACGTGTTCAACACTGAGGTGATCTCGTCGGCGCGGCCGCGCAGCTCGGCGACCACGCTGGTCATGAAGCGGTTGACTGCGGCGGAGATGAAGCCGCCTCGGACTCCGCACGACTTCCGGCGCTCGACCCTCAGCCTTTGCACGCTCTTGTGGGCTCCGCGCCTGATCAACTGGTCGGCCAGAAAGCCGGACCACCGCTCGACCAGGTCGATCCACGACGAACCGGTAGGGGTGAAGCGCATATGGAAGCGCCGATGGCGGGCCGGCCACGCCTTGATCGCCGGAGTCTTGTGCGTGCCGTAGGTGTCGCAGATCAGATGCACCTCCAGGCGGATCCCCGCGTTTGCCCTCGGCGGCCGGCAGACCATAGGCCTCGACCTGCTCGCGGGTGAGCAGCAGCCGCTCGACGCGAGCCCAGCAGCCCCCGTCCTGACTGTCAGCGATCGTCTAATTGAGCCGGGCAATGATCAGGGAATTGATCCACCTGTAGTCACCGGCCCGTTCGGAGTCGATGCCGAATATCTGCCGCTGTGACGGCATTTCCCATGGTTCGGCGCTGTGCTTGGGGCTTCGATTGCCTCGGCTTAGCCAGGAGGGATGAGAAGGTAAATCGTTGCCGTGCGGCCGACGAAGGAGGTCGTGCGGCGTCGATCGCCCCCAGCCCTGTCCAGAGCTGTGCCATCGCAGGGCGATCGTCGGGCGGTGCTTGGCGTGGAGAAGGGGGTCAGAGAGATTTGGAACGGAATCCGACGATAGCGGGGTTCTCCCAGGTCAGTGAACCCCTACCGTTGCGGTCTTCCGGACGGTGCACTACATCCACGCCGCCTCCAGCACCAGCACCAGCACCAGAGTCGACATCGAGACCATGCCGCTGGCCAAGCTCGACACCCCAGGCATGCAAGCCCACAGCAGCCTGCTCATCCCCCGCCTGGACGCCCCTGCACGGATCGACTTCGGACTACCCCTGGCCGGCTGAGAAGACCTGCAGGTCCTTGACCCCGCCCGTCCCCCCCCGGCAGGGGCGATATGCCACCGAGCGCGTCCGGCGCTTGGCGCTCGTGGCGGCCGACAGGGGGTGCCGGGACGAGAATGGTGCGCAGGCAGCTGGCTGAGCGCGTGTTCGGCCGAGCGCTCACGATTCTGCGAGCCGGAAGTGCGGAATCGGCCCGCGCACCCGATCGCCTTGTGAGGCAGGATGGGAAGGGTGACGATCATGCCTTCCGGCCGCCCTCCGCGGCCGCCCGCGCCGCCCCTTTTCTGGAAGGTCTCCCTGACGGGCGCGGCGGTCTCCCTCGTGCTGGCGGTCTATGCGGCGCTCATGGACAACGTGCAGGCCATGACCGCCCTGGCCACGGCCGCCGCCGGGTTCGCCGTTTTCTTTATCCGGGCCTACCTCCGGGCGCGGCGCTGAGAGGCTAGCTCCAGATCGAGACGTGCACCGGCGGGCGGAAGCGGCTGCGCGGGATGCCGTTGTCCGGGGTGCGCATGAGCTGGGGTTGACTGACCTGGGGGAACCCCGCTAACGCCGGATTCCGTTCCTAATCTCTCTGACCCCCGAGAACATGGCGATGCGGAATGAACGCTGAGGTGGAGGGCGGGGGGACCGTCCTTCTGGGAAGCGCTGGCGAGTGCCTCAGGAACGGCTCTTGGCCCGGTTCGCCGCGGGTTTCTGACCAGGACGTTTGTTGGGGCGGTAGCTCGGGCCGTCCATGAAGATCCGGTAGCTGGTGTTGATCAGCCGGTCCAGGAGGGACTCGCCGACCACCGGGTTGGGAAACAGCTTGTACCACTCCTCCGGGGCCCGGTTGGAGGTGAGGATCATCGACTTGCCGGAGCGTTCGGAGACCAGTTCATAGAGGTCGTCGGCTTGGGCGGCGGTGAGTTCTCGCATGCCCCAGTCATCCAGGATGAGCAGGGCGGGTTTGGTCAGTTCGGACAGGCGTTTGCGCCAGCTCTGGTCGGCGTGCCCGCCTGCCAGGTGAGCCAGCGCGCGGGAGGTTTTGATGAAGCGGACGTCCATGCCCTGGCGGATGACGAGTTGGCCCAGCGACTGGGCGATGTGTGACTTTCCGACCCCAACCGGGCCATACAAGATCACGGACTCTCCGGCGTGCAACCAGCGCAGCGCTCCCAGATCGCGTAGCTGAGCGGCGGGCAACTTGGGTGAGGCGGCGAAGTCGAAGCCTTCCATGGTGACCGGCTCGTCGAAGCGGGCGCGACGCTCTCGACGCTCCATCGCGGCCGATTCCCGGCGGGAGATCTCGTCCTCACACAACACCTGCAGGAATTCGATGTGTCCTAGGTCGCCGGCGCGGGCTTGGCTGAGCCGGGTGTCGAGGGTGTCGAGCATGCCGCCGAGTCGCAGCGTGCGGAGAGCCTTGTCCAGCGCGCCTCGTCGCGAGTCAGGAGACCGGGATGTCCCAGGCGTCCAGGGCGACCGCGTCGTGGTTGAACAGCTCTTGCGGGCCGCGCAGGAACGCGCCCGCGCCGCCGTCACCGGCATGGCGGGCGGCCTGGTCGCCCTGATCGGTTTCGGCGGCCAAGATTCCCTTGATGGTGCGGTGGGAGGGGTCGCCCACGGCCAGCGCCTTGGCGCAGGCGGCTTCCAGCCGTTCGGGGTTGTGTTTGTCGGCCATCGCCAGCACCCCTTGGGCTGAGCACAGGTAGTAGAGCGCGTTGTCGGCCAGGAGTTCGTCGATCACCGCCAGGCAGGCCGGTCCGATCTGTTCGGCCTGCCTGCGGCACCAGTCGGGGGTGCGCATGTTGAAGGCGATCTTCTCCGGCGGGTAGTCGGCCAGATCGGTCTGCTTGCCGCGGGGCTTGCGCACATGGGTCTTGACCAGGTCGCCGTCGTAGAAGAACTGCACCAGGTTCACCGTCATCCGCACCGACAGGTGCTTGCCGACGTACTTCCACGGCACCGAATACAGCACCTTGTCCACACTGCAGTGGATGTCGGGACCGACTTTCGCCCGAAACCATCGACACAGTTCGAAGGGATGGCGGGGCAGGGGCCGCAGGGTGGGCTGTTCGACCGTGCAAAAGACGGTCAGCGGGGCGGCGCCCTCCAAAGGACGGCACTGGCGCTGCCCGGCGACCTGTTCGCACCAGCGCAGCGCCGCGGCCTCCATGTCCGCCACCGAGGCGAAGCTGTCTTCTCGTCCGCGCCAGAAGCTGTCACGGATGTAGGGCATGGGCCGTTCAATCCGCGCCTTATCGCGGGGTTTGCCGCTGCGGGCCGGGTCGATGAGGAGCTGGTAGTGCGCGCCGAGTTCGCCGTACGACTTGTTGATCTTCGGGTCGTAGAGGTCGGGGCGATCCACTCCGGTCTTCAAGTTGTCCGGGACGATCCGCGCAGGCACACCCTTGAAGAATTCGAACGCTTCCACGTGAGCTTGGCACCATGCGTGCTGGTCCATCGTGATGACCGGCTTGACGAACAGGTGACGGCTGGCACACAGCACCAGGGCGAACGCCCACACCTGGTGTTTACGGCCGGTGGCCGGATCGACCCACGCCCCCAATCGCCCGTAATCCACCTGGGCTTCCTGGCCGGGCTGGGCCGGTTCCAGCCGCAGCACCACCACCCGCGAGCGGGAGACCTCTTCTGGCACATTGCGTGAACCCACCGTCGCATCGCGGAGATCGAGCAGGTCAGGCCGCGTTCGTCGCGCAGCCGCTGGTGGACGGTGGTGATCGTGACGCCGCGTTCGATCTGCTCGGTGATGTGGTCGCGGTGTTGTTCGATCAGCGGCCAAGTCGTCCGGCGCAGCTTGGTGTCACGCAGGGCGGGAAACCACAGGTGGATCCACTCGGCCCATTCCTCCGCGGTAAGGGGTTCGTCGCTTGGCGTGATGCCCTCGGCGATCGCCGGAGCCAAGTACCTGGCCACGGTGTTACGTGACACGCCCAGGCTGTTGGCGATCTCTCTGACGGAACGGCCGGCATGCCAGTGCATCAGGATCTCTGCGATGTCGACCACGTGGAACGCCTTCCGCGCCATGATCGCCCTCTCTTCGGCGAGCCCTTGATGGACTACCAAAAGGATCATGGACAGGACTGACCAAGTCCAGACGACACGCACACGTCCTGACCTGGCTCAATTACGCGATCGAGGCTCCCCTGCCCGGCTCAAATCAGTGAAGTCGATCATGCTCTTCCGGCTCAATAACGTGATCGCCGACACCTGACCAGCCGATCCCGCTCGACATCGGAGCCCGAGCGGTCCCAGTCGCCGCGGTTCCTCCGGGGCGCCGCGAGCATGCGACTGGAGTTTTCGCAGCTCAGGAGCTATCGCGAGCACTGTAGCGGATGCAACAGGTGGGGTGCACGGAGCTACTCGTCTGAACTCGATGTTCCACTGCCGGACGTCGTCGGCCAGGCTCTCGATCGCCTCGTCGAGCCGCTGCCGCAGCAGCCCGGGGCGGAGGGCTTCGACCTCGACGGCGGTGTGCGGGTCGATGCCTTCGCGCAGGCACTCCTCGCGGATTCATGCCGTGCAGCGCTAGGAGCTGTTTGGGGTTTGGATCTAGGTGAGGTCCGGTGGTGAGCCGGCCGCGGCTGATAGAACTCGGATGTGGCGCGCTTTGATGTGACGGATGCCGAGTGGGCGTTGATCGAACCGTATCTGCCGGTAGCAGCCACCGGGCCGCTGCCGCGGCGGGTGCGTGATCAGTTCAACGGAATCCTGTGGCGCTTTCGCACCGGATCCGGCTGGCGTGATGTCCCGGAACGCTATGGGCCGTGGTCCACGCTCTACTCCCGGTTCAACGGCTGGGCCAAAGCCGGGGTGTTCCAGACTCTGATGGACGCGCTGATCGCCGAGGCCGCCTCGCGCGGGCAGGTCGGGTTGGAGCTGGTCAGCGTGGACTCAACAATCGTGCGGGCGCATCAGGAGTCGGCCGGACTGGCGGTCGCCGGGGAGAGTCTGGATGCGCTGGAGCAGGCGCTGACCGAGGAAAAGGGGGCTCCGCTTGCACAGCAGCCGCCGGTGCTGCGGGTGATGCGCCGCAGGTCGCACCCGGCGCGGACGCGTCGCCCGCGCCGAATCGTGCTGCCACGCGGCGTCGCCGCGAGGCCCGGGCCAAGGCTGCCGGGCTTGGCCGATCCCGAGGCGGACTGAGCAGCAAGGTCCATGCCGCGGTTGACGCCGCCGGGCTACCGCTGGCTTTCGTGCTCACGCCCGGCCAAGCCGCCGACTGCCCGCGGTTCATCACCGTCTTGGACAAGATTCGCATCCCCGGTCCGATCGGCCGGCCCCGCACCCGGCCGGGTGCGGTCGCCGCGGACAAGGCGTACTCGTCCCGCGCCAACCGCTCCTACCTGAGGAAACGCCGCGTCAAGGCAGTCATCCCAGAAAAGAAGGACCAGGCCGCCAACCGCAAGAAGAAAGGCAGCCGGGGCGGCCGACCCATCAGCCACGACACCGATCTCTACAAGGAGCGCAACACCGTTGAACGCTGCTTCCAGAAGATCAAGACATGGCGTGGTCTGGCGACCCGCTATGACAAAGCCCCGGAAAGCTACGAGGCTGGACTCTACCTTCGAGGGTCGGTCATGTGGCTGAAGCTCCTCACTTCAGCCACATGATCCGAACCCCAAACAGCTCCTAGCGTCGGGTCCCATGATCGTATGGCTCAACGGCACCCACGGCGCAGGCAAGACGACGACCAGTGCACTCGTGCAGCAACTGATCCCGGATTCACGGGTGTTCGACGCCGAGAAGGTCGGCGAGACACTCATGGACATCACGCCAGGGCTGCCCGCGACGGACAACTTCCAGCACTGGCCACCGTGGCGGCCACTCGTAGTCGAGACCGCCCGCCGCGTACTCGACTACACCGGCGGCACCCTGGTGATGCCCATGACTGTCCTGGTCGAGCAGTACTGGCGCGAGATCAGCACGGGCCTCGCCCAACATGCCATCCCAATACGGCACTTCGTCCTCCACGCTGACCAGGACACCCTCCGCAGGCGCATCGAGGGGGACGCTCTTCTTGGCCCCTCCCCCTTCCGCCTCAAATACCTTGAGCCCTACGCCGAGGCGGCCCGCATGTGGCTGCACGGCGAAGCCGAGATCGTCGACACCACGCACCTCACGCCTGCCCAGGCCGCCCTGCAGATCGCAGAGGCCGTTAAGAGTTGAGGCCCGCGCGGGGAGCGCTCAGTCACAGGCACACCCTCCGCAGGCTCCCGGCCGTGCGGCGGCTGGGAGCCAGTGCCCGCGCGTTTCAGGTGGTCACGGGCTGCTTGATGAGTCGGGGTGGCGGTTGAACTGGGCCATCAGCTCGCGGTTCGCGGCGCGGGCGACGGCAAGGTCGTCGTCGCGTTCTTGGAGTTTCAGCTCCAGGTCGATGACCTGCTGTTCGAGGGTGGTGATCCGGGCCTTGAGCTGCTCGGTGTCCTCGGGGCCGCCGATGCCGGACTCGCGCCAGACCTGCTCGCCCGGGGCCTCACTGAGGCGGCCTTCGAGGCGGCGGACTTGGGTGACGAGCTCGACCGCCTCACGCAGGCGTACTTCCTTGACGCGCTCTGGCGACGTCGGATATTCCAAGTTGATGACCTGTCCGCCTATCCGCAGGACCACCTCGTCCTGACGGATCTGCTCGATGGCGGACAGTCCGGTGCCGTGGATCGGGGAGGGCTTGTCCTGGGCGCGCGGTGTCAGCCGGCTTTCAGTCGCGTAGGTCGTACTTCATTGTGGATGCTCTCCTTCAATGGGCGTGCCCTCACTCGGAGGTCGCCGGCTGACCTCGGCGGCATAGGCCATCCAGTCGCCGGTGGAGGCCCGTTGCCAGGCGATGGCCACCGTGATGTGGATGCCGAGCATTCGGGCCGGAACGGCGGCGGGCAGGTCGGTCGCGAGGTGGAACAGGGCGGTGGAGCGGGCCTGGCTAGAGTGGATGCCGAGCTCGTCCGCGTCGGCCCACGCCACCGGGACGTGAATCACCCGCGTGGGGTCCACCAGATCAGGCCCGCGCCCCGCCCGGCGGGAAGCCGCCAGGTGTGACGACAGTTTCCGGTACGCCCAGGGCTGGTTCGGGATCAGACCTTCCGAACAGAGGCGTTAATGCAGCTGGCGGCGTGTGACGGCGGTCTCGTACTCCGCGGCGACTTGCCGGGCCCGCTCGACCACCTCCGCCCACACGATGGCCATGGGGTACATGTACCCGAAACCGCTGGCCTCGATGACCGGCGCTGCCCGTCGTGGCCCTCCGCCCGGGTCGGCGTCATCAGGGAAAAAGTAGCTCTACTCAGAACCTTTACCGGGGTTTCGCAGTCAAAGCAGAACATGATGAAGACGATGATCGGGGCCTCGCTCCTCGCCGGCTCGCTGCTGGTCTCCGGTGCTACCGCAGCGGACGCCCAGACGAAGCCGGCGCTGGGTCCCTACGGATACGGCGCCGTCAAGCTCGGCATGACCGTCAAGCAGGCCAAGACGACGGGGGATGTCGTCAAGAAGATGCCGGGCAACGGCGGCTGCTCCGGCTGGGACCTGAAGAAGTTCCCGACCCCCAAGGACTCGGTTGGCATCTACATCTCGCCGAACGTGGGACTGGCCGCCATCTTCGCCGCGAAGGGCATGACAACCCCGGAAGGCATCAAGATCGGCTCCACCGTCAAGCAGGTGAAGGCGGCTTACCCGCACATCAAGAAAGACGTCCACGGCTTTTATGTGATCACGGTCCCCCGCAACAAGCAGGCTTACTACACCTTCGGCGTCACGCACGGCAAGGTCACCCAGTACGGCATCGCGCTCAACAAGCAGGACTGTTTCAACTAGTGGAGCAAGTCTCCTGAATCAGGTCCTTCGCTCGGGCTGGCGCGATGGGGCGCAAGGTAGACCCGTTTCCCTAGGTCAAGCGCCGCGGAAGCATCTGTCGAGTTCCTTCACCAAGTCGAGGGCATCCGGGATCATGAAGCATGCTCCCGGATGCCTGGCACCTCACCGAAGACGTCGACGACTTCCTCGCCCGAGCCGGAGACTTCCTGCGCTCGCGCCCCGCCCTGCACAACACGCCGCTGACGAACATCGAGAAACTGCGAACACGCAGGGCGGCCGGACATGGCGCCGAAGCCACCGTCTTCGGCCGACTGGAGTCAGGAGGCGAGGTCCGCGCCATCTTTCACCGCACTCCGCGCGGCTTCCTGAGCGTCACCCCGCTCTCTGCCAAGCAGGCCAGCACCCTCGCCGCTCACCTGGCCGGCATCGGCCACTCCCCCTCCGGCGTCATCGCGGACCACGACACCGCCACCGCTTTCGCCGAGACATGGCAGCGGCACATGGGCGCAGCGCCGGCACCGTTCTGGCGAACCCATCTTTACCGTCTCGGCACACTCACCCCACCGCAGCCGCGCCCCGAGGGCCGGGTCCGCCTCGCGGGCGAGAAGGACCACGAGCAGGTCGTGCACTGGTGCCGTGAGTTCTGCGTCGATGTCGGAGAGACCGTCTCCATAGACGCCATCGACGCCGACTCCTGGACCGACACGCGTTTCGCGGACAAGTACTTCACCTTCTGGGAGGCCCCGGACGGCACTCCCGTCTCCCTGGCGGGCTCGACGTCTATGGTCGGCGGCATGATCCGGGTGGACCCCGTCTACACCCCGGCCCACCTCCGGGGCCACGGCTACGCAGGCGCCGTGACGGTCGAGGTGAGCAGGGCCGCGCTGAACGCGGGCGCGACGGACGTCGTCCTGTTCGCGGACCCGACCAACCCCACCAGCAACGCCCTCTACCAGCGCATCGGATACGTCCACGTCGCCGACTTCACCGGGTACAAATTCTCCTATGACGCACCAGAGGCCGGGTAGGAACATGACCGGCGCACAACGCACCTGCCACCACGGGGTCGAGGAACGTACGGACAGCCAATGGCGCTGAGAACGATCTTGTGATGTCGCCCCTGCTCGACCGAGGTCCCCCTCGACGCCGTACCGCCTCCCGCAAGTTCTCGTCGGGGTTCGCAGCCTCAACAGACCGGGGTTTCGGCGACAGGCCACCGTGCGGTACGCGAGGCCGGAATGGCACGGGAACCAGCGCTGAGACGGTGGCCTGCGGTGATGCGGTTCCAGCGATCGGACAGGGCAGATGTTCTGTCTGGTCACCCCTCCAGCACTGAGACTCCAAGATCGTTCTCAGCGCTAACAGCTGTCCGCAAGTTCCTCATCCCCGAGGTCGGCGCCCGCGGGCGTGGCTGATCACGATTGGTCATCGCTGACGGCCATCACGGCGTGGAGGTCACGCGGACCGATCAGCCTGGCAGGCATGAGGTTGTGGCCAGGTTTTCCCCGGTTCGTGCTCGCGGTGCTGGGCGTGGTCTTGGTCGCGGGCCTGGGGTGGGTGCTGGGCCCGGGTGCGGCGTAGGTGCTGGCACATTTGATGGGGTGCGCGGGCCGGCCGGTAAGGATCTGGCGGCGGCGCTGGACGCGGTGCGCGGGCGGGCACTGGCTAGTTCCCGCAAGCTAGCGCCGCTGGATCTGTGCCCTGGCCGACCGTGAGGCCGCGCGCGCCCGCGCGTAAGGCCCCTCCTGAAACGCCCTAAACTCCCGGCGTACGGTAATACGGGGCCAGCCGGTGTGTGTGCTCGTCAGAATTCGATGGCGGCGCCAGCGACAAACGCCGTCCGGGACATTAGGAGACGCCCATGGGAGCGAACCGTGTCGGCCGTACGATCCTCGCGCTGCTTATCATTACGGTCCTGGGCGGATGCACCATCGAGCAGGGCGATGACGCCTACTTCCACATCGAGAACCTCACCAAGGAGCGCGTCGCGCTGACCTGGCGTGCGGATCAGACGGACCCCAGCCCGCAGCCGTTCAAAACCTTGGAGCCCGGTGAGAACACTCAGCGCGGGTTAGCCCAGGAGTGCGAGGAGAGCGAGTCTCTCATCGCGGTCACGCCGAGCGGCCGGACCTACGCCTATGGTCCCCCGGTCTGCCTCGGCGACGTGTGGAGCATCGGCGCCAGGTAGGGGGCCCGGTAGTAACTGCCGAAAATCCATCGGATATCGCTGACCAGTGTCGACGCGGAGGACCCGGGCGAGGTCAGCGGCATCCTTGACCTGGCCCGCCGTATCCACCAACCGGCACACCCCTGCGGCGCCCTCGCATCAGAACAGGTCAGCGATATCCGCCTGATTTTCGGCGACCACTACGGGGACCCCAACCAGGCGGCTGACCGCGCGTCGAGGGAAACCGGGATCTCACCAATCCGGGTGCGGATCGATCTGGCTCGATGCGGTGGCCGCCCGGCGAACTGGGCGAACGGTTACCGGTCGGCGGACCGCACCGTCTGGGTGAGCTGAACGCCCTCATCTGCTCGGGCGACCGGACCTCCGGCGCGGCCCTGAGCAGATTCGCCGCGTAGGGCCGTCACAAACGAGGGAGGCCGTCTTGTCTTTGCTGTGGACAGTTCCTGTCCGACAGGAGCGAACTTTCTCACCTCGAAAGGGCGAGGAAGATTCCGCCCCCGCCGCTCCACAAAAAGCAAGAGAAGGGCACGATGAAACTCAAGAGCTTGGCCCGCGCCGCCGCTGTCGCGGCGATGGTGGCCGTCGCCGGCACGACTCTCCCCGCGCACCCTGCCGCAGCCGCCACCACCCTCACGTGGTACAACAGCCAGGGTCAGTTCGACAACGATCCGGCCAACGGTGCCCAGGCCTGGGTCTGGGTCTGGACCGTCAATCCCAGCGGAGCCAAGATCGAGTGGCAGTTCTATGACGGCACCGGCGGATCGCTCAGCGTCGGGGCGGGTGCCAGCACGAGTGCGAGCCTGGCCAAGGACGTCTGGAGAATCAGGGTCTGCGAAGTGACTCCTGGGTGGGGCTACCCCTGCTCGGACTGGAAGAGCTGATCCGGCCGGGCCGACACGGCTGACCGGTGACAACGCTGTCCTGGCTGGGACGCATGCTCAGAGCGTCAGCCCCGGTCAGGGCAGTTGCGCGGGCCGCAGCGGCGGCCATGGCTATCGGTCGCGTGCTCATTGATCTGCAAGTCGGTGGCGTTGCCCAGAAGGTCATCCAACACGTAGTGCGCCTCCCGCGCAGTGATGGACAGCACCTGCTCGCCTCGCTACAGCGCACCAAAGCCGGCCACTGCACCATCACCCTGGAGCCGGGCATCAACGCGCTGGAATCGGTCCCGCAAGCGACGCTGGAGCAGTCGGCCGACTGGAAGGGCGAGATCTACGCCAGCGTCGTCGATGCCTCCACTGTCACGGTGCTGACCGGAGTCAACGGCGCCGCCGCCGAGCCGCCGAGCACGCGGCCGAGGCGGCGACGTCGACGGGGTGATCTTCCACTCCGATCGCGGCGGCGAGTACACCGCTGCCCGGTCCCAGGCTGCCTGCCGCCACTGAGGTGTGGTGCAGTCGATGGGCCGGGACGGCTGCGCGCTGGACAACGCTCCGGCCGAATCGTTCAACGCCACGCTCAAGGTCGAGCTCACCCACCGGTATCGCTCACCGGTATCGCTTCGCCCCCGCGCCGAGGCCCGGCTGAAGATCGCGACCTGGATCGCCGGTTTCTACAACACCCACCGTCGTCACAGCAGCGCTGACGGGCTACCACCGATCATCTGCGAACAGCGGATCACGGCCGTCAGGGCGGCCATCAGGGTGAGGCTTCAGCAGCCTATCGCCGCATAGAAAGTCTCCACGATTTCAGGGGATTGCCAAAGGTTCATTGTGTCGGTCGGCGCTGCGAGCATGACGAAATGATCGCGACCCCTGGTGACTATGCCTGGTTCTCCTACGAGCGCTTCCCCGACCTGGCGGACGCCTACTGCTTCACCTACGTCCGCGGCCTGACACCCGAGCAACTGATGGCCCGGCTCGGTGGCCGGCCGGAGGATTTCACGCCCATGACGCTTGAGGAGCTGATCGAGACCAGCTACAGGCACAGCTACAACACCGCTTTCCTCGGCGCCACGACCATCGGCGACTGGGTGTTCGTCGTCGAGCCCAACGGCGGGCTCGGCATCGATGAAGCAAACATCGCTTCGTTGTCGGCAGGAACCCGCCTCGTCTCCCACTTCCGCGACGTCGAAGGCATCGAGTACTTCTACTGGAGCGACGATGGAGAGATCCGGTTCTGCTTCATCGCTGACGAAGGTTGCTCGGAAGAGGTGCCGGAGGAGGTCATGGAGAGCATGCGGCGGATCGACGCCGACTACAGACACCTCTACCCCAGCGACGGGCCGGCGTTCCTCCTGGCCGAGCATCTCACCGGCATCACGCTGACACCGGAGCTGCTGGAGGGGTCCACCTACCTGTGCGGAGTCATCCCCGAACCGAGGTGAGCAGGATCCATCGTCTGTGACCCCCTCGGGCCAGTCGCAGCCGGTGGATCACGCCGCTGCAAGCTCCCGCAAGACTCACTGGGGGCACCGTTCTGCACGGACCCGCTATATACCAAGCCACCAGGATGAAAAAGCTTCAGTGAACGGCATGATCAACCTGGATGCCGGGCCCAAGCCGGAGATGGTCACCACCTACCAGGCCGGCGATTCGGACATGGTGTTCGGGATCTTCTCGATGCTCGGTCACCGGTTCGCGCCCCGCTTCGCCGATCTGGGCGACCAGCGGTTCTGGCGCGCCGACCTGCCTGACGGTAGCACCGGCGAGTATGGGCTGTTGGAGGCGATCGCCCGGCAGAAGGTGAACCCGAGCAAGATCACCACGCAGTGGCCGGACATGGTCCGCGTCGCCGGGTCGCTGGTCACCAACCAGGTCCGGACCTACGACCTGCTGCGCATGTTCGCCTGCAACGGGCGTCCGACCCCACTCGGGTTCGCCCGCAATGGCCGTCCGACCCCACTCGGGTTCGCCCGTAACGGGCGTCCGACCCTACTCGGGCAGGCGTTCGCCGAGTACGGCCGGATCGACAAGATACTGCACCTGCTGTCGGTGCTGGACCCGATCGACAATACCTACCGCCGCACTCTCGGCCGCCGGCTGTCCATCCAGGAGTCCCGCCACCGGCTCGCCCGCAAGATCTGCCACGGCAACGGCGGGAAGATCCGCCAGGCCTACCGGGAAGGGCAGGAGGGCCGGCTCGCCGCCCTCGGATCGGTCGTGAGCGCCGTGGTTTTGTGGAATTCGACGCACTTGTCGGCGATCGTCGGCCACCTGCGCGCCCAGGGCTGGAAGTCGGCCTCCGAGGGCGCCTCGATCACCGATGAGGACGTGGCCCGGCTGTCCCCGCTCGGCCACGCCCACCCCAACTGCCTGGGCCGCTACGCCATCACCGCCTCCGACCCCAGCCAGGGACTGCGGCCGTTGCGCTCATCCACCTGCGGCCACGATGACGGGGAGGAAGACTGCCCCAGCCCCTCCGGAACGGCCAGCGCCTGCTCCGTGCTGGATAGTGCTGGACACGTCGATCACGCGGAATCGTGTCGGTACTGCTGCGTACAACGGAATCATGGACACCTTCGATGTGCTCGTGACGGCTCGTTCCAACGGCGACCCGAAGTCCGAGCAGTTCGACCGGCAAGTGGCGATGATCAGACCCATGATGATCCGGGATCCGGCCACCACGATCCGGCACAACCGGCTGAGCGGCTCGCGCGCCGAGCACCTCAGCAACATCATCAACACCCCGTTCGAGGCCGCACGCGTGTACGGGACCGCGATCACGGGTGCGGGTGGAGCCGCGGGTGAGGCCGCGGCGCCTGGCTGACAGGCACCGCCTGCCGGGGCCTGGCTTGAGGTGAGCCGGCAAGGCAGATGGGTTCCCGCCCAGGACGCCGCGACTGGCCGGCTTTGTGGAAACCCTCAATGCGCTGTCGCTGAGCGGCTGTCCAGAGTTCATGGCCATGGATATGGCGTGGGTCGCGGTACGAGGCATGGTCGGGCTGGTGCTCGGGGCGGTGATGGCCCTGGTCGAGCTGGTGTGGGTCGTCATCGCGGTGCCGCTGCTTGCCGTACCGGTGAGCCGCCGCTGGTCGATCCGTGGCACCCGGCGGCTGGCCGCGACCGATCGGATCCGGGTCAATCGCTGTCTGGGCGGTGCCATCGCTCCTGGTCTGGCCGGGGGCGCGCGTTGGCGTATGTGGCGATGCGCGCCATCGTGGGCGGGCTCGGTGGCGCGGCGCTGGTGCTGGTCGGGATCTGGGTGGCGGTGAGCTGGCGGGCGCTGTCCGGCGGTACGGGCGAACGCGCCGAAATGAGCTGGTATGACCCGATCACCTGGACGACGTTCGTGGTGCTCGTCGTCTTCTTGGCGGTGCAGGCCCTGATCGGCCTGGCGACCCTGGAGCGGCGGCTGGCGGTATGGGGCCTGGTGCCCAGTGGCAAGGAGGTGTTGCGGCGCAGGGTCGAGCAGTTGTCGCGGACGCGGGCGGAGGTGCTGGAGGCGGTCGACGACGAGCGGCGGCGTATCGAGCGGGACGTGCACGACGGGGTACAGCAGCGGCTGGTGGCGCTGGGCATGTTGCTCGGCCGCGCCCAGCGCCTCGACGATTCCGGCGCTGCCGCCTCGCTGTTCCGGCAGGCGCAGGAGGAATCCCGTCGCGCCCTGGAGGAGCTGCGGGAGGTGGCCTGGCGGATCTACCCGGTGGCCCTGGACGACGGCGGGCTGCCGGCTGCGCTGGAGTCGCTGGTCGACCGCTCGAGTGTGCCGATCGTCCTCGACTACGACGTACCGGTGCGGCCATGCTCCAGGCCGCGGCCGCCGGGATCGCCGCCACCGAAAGCAGCGATCCCGCCCATCAGCGCCTGGCCCGGATGCACGCCTTCTACGAGTTCCTGCTTGGCGAGATCCCCAGTCTGCTGGACCGCTGGCACCAACAGTCCAACTGATCCCGCCCCGCTCCGGCCCCCTCCAGCGTTCATGTACGTAAGCCAACGGTGGTCGCGGCCGAGCCGGGTACCCCTCCCACGCTTCAGTGCGCGACTCGCGTACGTGGGGTGCCACCGGAATACGGCAGAAACGGGCCGCAGGCTGAGGTGAGTGCCGGCCAGTATCGATCGCGACAGCGTCGGGCAGTGCGGATCTCGGGGGCGGCGACTTCGTCGGCGAGCAGGGTTGTCAGTTCGGAGCGGCGGCCTGCTCCAAGGGGCAGGGGCTGAATCTGGCTACGCGGCCCTGACGGTGTTCGCGCGGATTCCGTCGATCAGGGAGCCCAGGCCGCGGTGGAACGCGTCGTCCCAGTCGTTGTCGCTGGGATGCCCGTGCGCGGCCAGCGTCGGATACGCGTCGCGCTGCGCCCTCAGGATTTGTCAGCGGCGTCGCGGATGGTCGACTCGTCCTTTCCGCGCCATGACACCTGGCTGACCGTGGCCCCGATCACAAAGTGCGACAGTCCGTAGGCAGCGACGGTCAGCGGCGCGTCCTTCAGCCCGGCGCGTTGCAGCGTCGCGTGCAGGAATTCGGTCCGCGCCGACGTTCGCCCCCAGCATCGGACGACCCATCAGCGTCGCGCTCCACGCCCACGAGCTGTTCTGCCGTCTGGTCATCTTGGGCGCCGTTGGTCTGTCAGGCATGTGAGGCAAGTAGGCGTTGGAGAACCTGCCTCACTGATATCCAGGGGTTGTAAGGCATGTCGGCCATGTCAGGTGCGCGGGCCGAGTTCGAGGAGATGCCGGGGTCTCTCGGCCCGACCAGCCCGGCATCCGACGCTGATCGGATCGTGCGAGCGATCATGATCGTGTTCGACCTTTGATCGTTTCGCGTCGAACGAGGAGTTGCGAGCTCACGGCCGACCCGACAGCGATGAGGGCGACGATGCTGATCAAGGCCAGCGACACCGTCGCGGACTCTCGCCCGGAGAGCTCCATCGCGTTCCGGAAGATCTCGCCGGCGCCGTGGAAGGCGAAAGCGGTCGCGCCACAGCCGAAGACCAGCCCGGCGACACCGACGACAGCAGTGACGATCTTGCCGACTTTTACTGGCAGGAAGCGCGCGAGACTGGCGCACACCAAGCCGGCCAGAACGACATCGGCAACGGCGACGCTGACCATGGCGCTGCCCATGTGGTCCTCGAATTCCCCCCACGTTTCGCCGGCATCGGGGAGTCCGGCGACGCCGAGCGCCGTCATGACCGCCATTGCCAGCATGGCCACCATCGGCGCGGCTACAACGACCGGCTGCCGCTTCTTCGGCAAGGCCGGCAGGATCTTGGTGTCGCGCCGCACGCGGACCGTGGTTGCGGGCTGCTCACCCGCAATGTCACCTGCCATGGCCAGTGCTTCTTCGACCGTCGGCCTACGGTCTGGGTCCTTGTCCAGTAGCCGGGTGATGAGCTGCGTGAGCGGGCCGGTTCGCTGCGGCGCCGGGGCCTCCTCCAGTAGCACTGCGGCCAACGTCGCTTCCTGGGTATCGCGGCGGAACGGTGAGACGCCCTCAACGACCTGGTAAAGGGTCACGCCGAGGGAGAACAGATCCCCGGCGGGAAGGCCGTCGCTGCCACGCAACCGCTCGGGCGCCGTGTACTCCGCCGAGCCGATGAACATCCCGGTAGCAGTCAGTGCGGTGTCGGTGGAGTGGATTGCCGTCCCGAAGTCGGTGAGCAGGACCTTCCCGTTCTCGGCGAGCATGACGTTGGCCGGTTTGATGTCGCGGTGCACGACACCTTCCCGGTGTGCTGCGCCGATCGCCGTCAGCAGTGCCACGGCGACTTCGACGGCCCTGCCCACCGGAAGAGGTCCGTGCTGCTTGACGTGCTCGTCCAGCGAGCAGCCGTCGACCAGCTCCATGACGATCCAGGGAAGGCCGTCGTCGATGACGACGTCGTGGATCGCGACGATGCCGTCGTGCTTGCGCAACCGGGCGGCATTGCGGGCCTCGCGCGTGGCCCGTGCCAGCCGCTCGGCTCGTGCGGTTTCCGGCATCCCCGGCGGCAGTTGCAGTTCCTTGATCGCAACGTCCACGTCGAGGGTCTCGTCGCGAGCCCGCCAGACCCGCCCGAAACCACCGGACCCCAGCTCGGCGGCAAGCCGGTAGCGCCCGCCAACCACATCACCGGCCAGCCTCGAAGTCATGCACCGTCTCCCGCCATCGCGCTTGGCATGAACAGTTGATCAGGGTACAAGCCCCCATCATCGGTGCATGCCCGTTTGTTTCACCTGGTGCGCAATACGAAGGCGGCGGTCATCGCGCGCTATCTACAGGTGGTGACCCCCGGCTGATCCGCTTCACTCGACCGAGCATGCCCGGCGAGACGGCGCACGTCACGACCTTGTCACCTCTTGAACGCGCCTGACGTACCAGACAAGATCATCGAACGTTGGCCTGCGGAAAGAGGACAACAACCCAAGATAACTACGGCGGCCCGAGCCGGGTTCCGGGTGTTCATGGCCTGGGCCCGTCAGGCAGGCACCGGCTGGTGTTCTCGCGGCGGACTGGCGTGGTGGTGAACCGGCCCTCGGTATGGCCTGACCGATGATTTTTCCGCGCCGTGCTGGTCTGTACGCCGAGTACCGACTCACAGGAGGCTGACGCCATGCGGAAACTGACCTTCGGCATGAACCTGAGCCTGGACGGCTACGTCGCCGCGCCCGGCGACGACCTCGGCTGGAGCGTGCCGAGCGACGAGCTGTTCCACACACGGGCCGGGCTGATCGACGAGTACGTGCTGGTCACCGCACCGGTCTTGCTGGGCAGCGGCACGCCGTTCTTTACGGCCCTGGACAACTGGGTGAACCTGACCCTGATGGAGACCCGGACGTTCCCCGACGGCGTACTCCTGACCAGGTACGAGACCAGGCGCTGAGTACCCAACCTCGGATCGGCCCGTGCTTCGGGTCACCCAAGGATCTCGTGGCGCTGTGTTCCGAGGCGATCGTGATACCCGCCCCGGATCACAGGCCGTGTATGTAAGAGCTTCACACCCGGCGCACCCAGATGCCGATCACTCACATGCCTTACATGGCTGACTGAGCCTCAAGCCGCTGACCTGCGAGTTCCATCAACCACCCCAGATAACTGGGACCTCCGGCGAGGGGCGCAGGAACCCGATCTGGCCGGCCATGATCACCTGGTGGTCGGGCACCAGAGCATCGGCCACCTCCAGCAGGGTCGCGGCGCAGAAGTTGGTACCCGGCAGCAGTAGCACGCCCGGCCCCTGCCCGGCGGTGACCACCGTCGTGGCCCCCGAACCGGTCTCCAGGGTGTGCGTTCGGTGCCGGGGCGCCCAGGAACCCAGCCGGTCCCGACACCAGGTACGGACCTGCCGCTCGCCGGCGGGTGAGGTGTAGATGGTCAAGGAGGTCACGGGAGAGCCTTTCCGCGCAGGAACATCAGGTCCAAGCGCCGACCAGGCTTCCGCATACGTTCAGCAGATCATCGAAACGGCGGCCGGAGCGGGAGGCGAAGGCCATCGAGGTGAGGGACCTTCGGCCTTCAGCATCCGCGTCTGACCGGGGCTGCCTTGCGGAACGCGTCTGCCTTGACGACGGCGGGAACTACCAGGGCGGAGGAAGTGTCGTCGGCGTGCGGGTGGGACTGAGCTGCAGGCAGCCTGTCGCACGGGTCAGGCTCGCGGAGCCTTGCGCCTTTGGGTCAGCTGGGCCGGCGTTCTTGCAACACGTCGGTGACCGGTCGCCGGATGCCCTCGCTGTCGTCGGAGGTGTAGCCCAGACGCATGATCATCTGAGGGTGCCGGCCCGACAGCAGTTCCTCCCGCAAAAACTCCCGCAGATGGACCGTCTCCAGCGCCTGGGTGTGGAAGGCCGCGTGCACGTCGTAGGCGGAGGCCTGCAGCAGGACACGCTGCAACGCCTGACCCGCCGTGATCCAGTCCTCACGGGCATCGGCCGGCGTGGTCAGCACCGCCACCGTCCCGGTGGAGGCGGCGAAGAACTGATCGGCGTCACTGCCCCAGGGATGACCGTGGGCGTAGTCGCGCTGGGCGAAGTGCGGAGAGGTCCGCCGGGGCTCGCGGGGGTAGCCCTGCGCCGGGACCCCGTCCCCGCGGGAGCTGCCCGGCGGCTGGGCCCAGCTGATCATCTCCAGGGTCAGCAGCCGGTCCTGGGACTGCACGTCCTGGGCGGCGCAGGTGAGCGCGGCGAGCACCCGGACGGCGGCCTCGGAACGGACCGGCGTCAGCCGCGCCCCCTCGGCCTGCGCCTGGGCCACCAGCGCCTCGATGAGACGCTCCGGCACGGGCAGGTCGGTGAAGCCGGCACGGTGGGTGCGGCGGCGTTCGATCTCGGCGTGCAGCAGCCGGGTGTGCTCGTCGGCGACGACGGCCTCCCCCATCCGCACGGTCGCCAGCAGGGCGGGACGGTCGGGGTCGGGCAGCACCCTCACCCGCGGCTCCCAGCCGAGCGCGCTCAGCGTGAGCCGTACGTTCATCAGGGCGGCGCCGCAGCTGATCAGCATCTCGCGGCCCGCGGCGTCGCCGAGCCGTAGTTTCCTGTCGCTGTCGGCCCGCAGGGCGATCTCCTCGCCGTCGACGGCGAAGGACCAGGGCTGGGTGTTGTGCACCGACGGCGCCCACACGGCGGCCTGGACCGCCGCGCGGATCGCCGAGGTGATCTCCTCGGTGGTGCGAGCGCTCATGATTTCGCCTCCGTCACAGAAGGGGCGGGGTGGGGGTCAGGTCGTCGGATCGGTAGGCCAGGCGGTTTTCCACGTCGAGGACACCGTCGATCCCGTGGACGGCCGCGGCCAGGCGGGAGATCTGCGAGCGGAAACCGACGTGACCCGTCAGCGTGACCACACCCGCCGCTACGTCGACCGTCAGGTGCTCCCGGTCGACGTAGAGGCGATTGCAGATCTCGGTGATCTCGCCGTCGATCTCCTCGGCCGGGCGGGTGAAGACCTTCAGCAGATCGCTCTGGTGCACGGTTCCGACGAGACGTCCGGTGGCCGGCTCGATCACGGGAAGCTGCTTGATCCGGTAGCGGTGCATCAGCCGCGCCGCGTCCCGGACGACGGTGTCCTTCGTGACCGTGATCGCGGGGCTGGTCATCATCTCCCGGGCCGTGATGCCTGCGGCTTTGTGGTGCTCCTGGCGTCTGCGACGGCTGTCGAAGACACTGCCCGCAGAGGTGGAGTCGGTCTCCTTGAGCAGCAGGTCATCGTCGGAGACCATGCCGATGGGGTGGTCATCGGCGTCGATGACGGTGAGCGCACCGACCTTGAAACGCCGCATGGCCTCGACGATCTCGGTGAAAGGCGCCTCCGGTCGTACCGCGACCGCTCTGGTGCCCATGACATCTGAGACCTTCATGATTGACCTCCTCAAAGACCCTCAGTCACGACGATCCCGCAGTGATGTCGAGAGCGTCAGCGGCGAAAGTCCCCCTCACATAGGACTTATGTCTGTTTTCTCCCTAATAGTCTGCTTTCATTCTGCCGCCGAGTTGGCAGCCAGGGAGAAGTAGGCCTCCTCCTCCTGGTCGAAGTGGAGGACCAGGACGGCGTGCAGACCGTAGAGGCAGGCCCGCAGGTCGTCCATTTGCTCCGCGCGCACCCCGTCGGTCTCGGTGAGGGCAAGGTGATTTCCCACACGCCGCACGAGGCGTTCGATCTCGGCGTGCGCCCTGCTCATGGTCATCGTGGCCTCGAGACTGCCCAGCACCTGCCCCATCGCCGGATACAGCCGCTGTTCCTCGGCCCGCTCATGGGGCAGCAGGCGTTCGGTGAGGAAACTGTGGACCTCTCGCAGCCGGTCCAGGGACGCCGCAGAGGGAGTTTCGCCCAGTTCGTCAGCTGTCTCGCGGATCAGTTCCAGGGGCGGTCGCAGTGAGGAGTGCTCCGTCTCGAATCGGCGTAGCAGGGCCTCGGTGGCGGGGTCGACCACCGTCCGAGTTCCCCGCACGGGGCGCAGCGCCCGTAGCGCGTTGACGATCACCGTTATGTCGATGGCTTCCTGCAGGAGGGCGCCGACCGCAGGCACCAGTGCTCCGGCTGCGGCGGCCGCCATGGCCAGCAGTGACAGCGCCATCCCCATGGCCGCGCTCTGTACGGCGATGCGGCGGGAGCGGCGGGCGACGTCCATGGCGTCAGCGAGCCGGTCCAGGCGGTCAGTGGTGAGCACTACGTCGGCTGCCTGGGTGGAGGCGGCCGAGCCCCGGGCGCCCATCGCCACCCCGACGTCGGCCGCCGCCAGGGCCGGGGCGTCGTTGATCCCGTCGCCTACCATCACGGTCACCGCCCTGGCCGCCTCCTGCCGTACCGCCCGGACCTTGGCGGCGGGGGTCTGTTCAGCCAGCACCTGGTCGACGCCGAGGACGATGCCCACGCTTTCGGCGACTTCGGCCCGGTCCCCAGTGAGCATGACCATCCGCTCGATCCCGGCGCTGCGCAGCCGTCTCAGAGTCCGCGCGGCATCGGCCCGTATGGCGTCGCGGAGCAGGATCACTCCGCTGGCCTGGCCATCCACCGTCACCCAGACGGTCATGGCGCCGTCCAACGCGGCCCGCGCCCGCTGGGCCCGCTCCCATTCCGAGCGAGAGGGGGCCGTGGCCTTGCCGACCTCTATCCGGTGCCCCTCCACCACCCCCGTGGTCCCGGTGCCGGGCTTCTCCCGGACCTCAGCCGGTTGCGGCAGCACGGCCCGGTGCACGCGGGCGGCGTCGACGATCGCAGCGGCGAGCACGTGAGAGGACATCTGGTCCACCGCGGCGGCCAGGCGCAGCACATCATCGGCGCGGGCGCCGGGGGCGGCCACGACGTCGACCACCTGCGGCCGTCCGGAGGTCAGCGTGCCGGTCTTGTCCAGGATGAGCGTGCGGGCCTGGCCCAGTCTCTCCAAGGCTCCGCCGCCCTTCACCACCACCCCGTGTCGCGCCGTGCGAGACAGTCCGGAGGCGATGGCCGCGGGTGCGGCGAGCAACAGCGGGCAAGGGGTGGCGACGACCAGCACGGCAACGGCCCGCACCGGCTCGCCGGACAGCAGCCAGGCGGCGGCCGCCAGCAGGAGCGTGGCCGGCAGGAACCAGGCGGCGAACCGGTCGGCGAGCCGTACGACGGGGGCGCTGCCGGTTTCGGTCTGCCGCGCCAGCGCCACCACTGCCGCATAGGTGCTGTCCGCCGCGGTCCGGGTGGCCCGCAGGCCGAAGGCGGCACCGGCGTTCACCACACCGCTGCGCACGCCCTCGCCCACGGCGTGCTCCACCGGTATCGACTCCCCCGTCAGCGCAGACTCGTCCAGCAACGCGAGATCGCCCGTCACCAGCCCGTCGACGGGGACGATCTCCCCGCTGGGGATCAATAGCAGGTCACCGGGGCACACCTGCTCGACCGGCACAAGGCGAGGCACCCCGTCCTCATAGCGCCGGGCCGAATGCGGCGCGCGTTCATACAGGGCGTTCAGGTCACTCCTGGCCCGGTGCAGGGCGTAGTCCTCCAGCGCCCGGCCGGTCGCGAGCATCACGCCGATCAACGCTCCGGCGAGATACTCCCGTACGGCGAGCGCCCCGGCAAGGGCGAGCACGGCGATGGCGTCCACGCCCAACCGGCCGCTGCGCAGCGCCGAGATCACCCATCCGGTCGCGGGCACCAGAGCCGCGACGGTGACCACCGTCCACACGATGTCGCCGGCCGCCTCCGCACCGGCCAGGTGAAGCATGAGTCCGGCCAGTAATCCGGTCACAGTGACCAGGAGAAGGGCGATGGTGGCGAACCGTCTCATGTTCTCGGCCTCTTGCGGCGTCCTGAGTCGTCCATGGGTCGGGAGGTCCGCTTTGATCAGGACATCCGGCCCGTGGGCGACTCGGCGGTCAGGATCGGACCACCGCCACGGGGCAGTGGGCGTGGTGCAGCACGCCACGGCTGACGGAGCCCAGCAATATCGAGCCGACCGCGCCCCTCCCCCGTGAGCCCACGACAACCAGGTCGGCTCTGGTGGCGGCGTTGGTGAGAGCGTCGACGGGGTCCGCGCTGTGGACGGCCTCGACCACTTCCACTTCGGGGAACCTCTCCTGCCAGGCCGCGAGCCGCTCCTGGACCACCCGGTGCTGTGCCTGGCGGATCTCGTCCATGTCGTAGGAGATCTCAGGCGCGAAGGCGTGCACCGGCAACTGCCAGGCATGGACGGCGCGCAGGGCGCAGCCGCGCAGCCTGGCCTGCTCGAAGGCATAGGCCAGCGCGGGCTCGCACTGCGGGGAGTCGTCGACGCCGACGACGACCTCACGGTGCACTTCCTCCCCGCCGGGACGGACGACGACCACCGGGCCGTGGGCATGGCCGGCCACGTGTGTGCTCACCGACCCGAGCAGTGCTCCAGCGAAGCCGCCCAGGCCTCTGCTGCCGAGCACGACCGCGCTGGCGCCCGCAGCCTGCTCGCACAGGGTCCTGGTCAGGTTTCCCTCGATCAGTTCGGTGCTCACCTCGACGGACGGCTGGCGCCTTCGCGCCGTCTGCTCGGCCTCGGCCAATACTTTCCACCCGTTCATGACCATCGTGTCGGGCCGCGCAGGGGCGGCGAACCGGTGAATGTCATAGGGGCCGCGCTCCACGACATGCACGATCCGCAGCGCCGACCGCCTGCGGAAGGCATCGTCAGCGGCCCATCTCACCGCTCTGTCCGCATCGGCCGAGCCGTCCACCGCGACGACGATCGGCGAGGAGCCCTCGTGCGCGTCCGGACCGACCGGCTGGCTGGTGTCGTTGGAGAACATGTTCTTCTCCCCACGTAGGGTTCCTGTCCGTTCAAGCGTCGGACGTGGGCATCGGGAAATCCCAGAGGCGCTGGACCACCTGCGCAGGGACTTTCGGCCTGTTTTCTGATCGGTGCTTGTAAGCGATCTACCCGTTATGTCCATGAATGGAGTGAGCAGGCTGCGGGTAAGCGCTGCAAACGCGACGATTTCATGGAGTTTTCGCTGTTAATCGTGCTGTTTGACGACAGCCACCGGGCATGAGGCCCGGTGGAGCAGCTCCTGGCTCACCGAGCCGAGAACCCGTGCCCGGACGCAGCCCAGTCCCCGGGACCCGACCACCAGCAGCCGCGCCTGACGGCTACGGGCCAGCAGGGCGGGAAGCGGCAGCTGGCTGACCGCGCCGGCCGTGACGGCCACGCCGGAATGGTCACCGGACAGCGAGGCCACGGTCTCGGCGAGCCAGCGCTCCACCTCCCATCCGGGCTGTGGCGAGGTGTCCTTCCGCGCGTGGATCACGTGTACCGGCAGCCGGTGGAGTCGGGCATGCCCCAGCGCGAACCTCAGAGCCGCTGCCGAGCAGGCGGATCCGTCCACCCCCACCACGATGTTCCCCGGAGACGGCGGCGATGCCGGATCGGCCCGCCGTACGGCCAGCACGGGGCAGCGGGCGTGGGTGGCGACGTGGGCGCTCACCGAGCCGAGCAGCAGCCCGGTGACCCCGCCGAGCCCCCGGCAGCCGACGACCAGCATCTCCGCCGCCCGGCTGAGCGAGACCAGTTCCGGCCCTGGAGTCCCCCGGGCCAGGATCGACCGCACGGCCCGGCCGGGCAGCAGTCTCTCGGCCAGTTCCACCCCCTCGATCAGGGTCCGGCCCGCCAGCCTGCGCACCTGCCCGGTGATCGCCGCCTCGCGCTCGGCGTGGGGGCCGTCCCAGACGTGGCAGACAGTCAGCTCCGCCCGGCCTGTCCCGCACTCCCGCGCCGCCCATTCGACGGCGGTACGGCCCTGCGGCGATCCGTCGAACCCGACGACGATCTCTCGCCTCATCAGCGCCCCCTTCAGCGGCGACGTCATGTCGTTCGATGACCGGAAAGGGAGTGAAGGCTCCGCGTCACTCCCCTGGGACCTGGGGCAGGACCGGGACCAGGCGGAACGTCCCCGTCATCAGCGGGGACTCGTCAGGCTCGACGGCGACCGGTATCCGGCTCATCACCTGCGCCACCGTGAGGTTCTGCATGGCCATCATGCCTCCCCCCGGGCCCGCACGACCGCGACGGGGCAGCGGGCGTGGTGCAGGACCCCGTGGCTGACCGAGCCCAGTACGGCCGAGCCGAGCCGGCCCTGTCCCCGCGAGCCGACGACGACCAGGTCCGCGGCCTCCGAGGCCTCGCAGACGACGGCGACGGGGTGCCCGCACACCATCGTCTCCTCGATCTCCACCTTCGGGTACTTCTCCCGCCAGGGGGTGAGCGTGTCCGCCGCGATGCGCCGCCCGGTGGCGGAGATCTCCTCGAACAGCGGCGTGTAGTGGGTGGCCCCCTGTCCCACCACGGGCATCTGCCAGGTGTGGATCGCGTGCAGCCGGGCGCCGCGCCGGGTGGCCTCCTCGAAGGCGTACTCCAGGGCCGCCGCCGAATGGGGCGAGGTGTCGAAGCCGACCACGACCTCGCCGTAGGTCCGCTCCTGGTCCCCTCTGACGACCACGACCGGCGCGGCCACGTGCCCGGCCAGGGCCAGGGAGACCGAGCCGAGCAGCAGCCCGGTGAACCCGCCGCGGCCCCGGCTGCCCAGCACGACCTGCTCGGCGTCCTGGGCCTCACGCCGGAGGATCTCGACCGGGCGGCCCGTCTCCAGCACGGCGTTCACCTCGGTCCCCGGGGTGCGCTCGCGTGCCAGGCGGGCCGCGGTCGCCAGCACGCCCTGGCAGTACTCGGTCACCGAGTCGCGGAAGCCCGGCGGGGTCTGGAGCGGGATGTCGTAGACCCACGGCTCGCACACATAGACGATCCGCAGGGCACATCCGCGCCGCACGGCGTCGTCGGCGGCCCATTCGACCGCGGCCTGCGAGGAAGGTGAGCCGTCCACGCCCACCACTACATGCGCTGTCATGTCGTCCTCCTCTGGCTTTCCCCTTCCATTTCCATCCGACCTTCTCCCGGCGTTTTCCACAGCGGTCGAAGGACCCGGCCGTCAGGGACTTCCGACCCTGTCACCAGACTTCGTCCGTAGTGGAATGAGGGATATGGAGAACGCCTCCTGCGAAGGCAGACTGGCGCACGGCAACGCTCTTGACCTGCTGGGCGCTGTTTCCTGCGGATCCCTGCGGATGGGAAGGAAAGGTCCGCACGCGGTCCGGTTGAGAGTACGCGGCATCCGACAGCCCCCAACCCGTGATCGTTTTTTGTTTTCCCGTTAGGAGATTCCGATGACCGAACGTGTGACGGCCCCCGGCGACCTGGGGCGTCGGGTGGCCTGGCGGCGCAAGGAGCTGCGCCTGAGCCGCGAGCAGCTGGCCGGCCGGGCCGGGATCGATCCCGGATACCTCAGTTACCTGGAGGAGACGGCCGCCGCTCCGACGCTCGACACCGTGCGTAAACTGGCCACCGCCTTGAACACCAACGTCGAGGAACTGCTCGGTGGAACGATGGGCCTGCCACCTGGGCGAGGCCGTCCCACTCCCCATCCTCATCTGGAGAGGCTGGAGGCCGAGGAGTGCCTGCGGCTGATCGCTCCTGGCGGCGTCGGCAGAGTGGCCTTCAACGAGCCCGGAGGACCGGCGATCCTGCCGGTCAACTACGTACTACGCGACAACTCAGTGATCGTCCGCACCGCCGTCGGCGGCCCGCTCGACGACAACCTGCGCACCGGTGTCCAGGGGGTCGAATTCAAGATCGCATTCGAGATCGACCGGATCGACGACGCCTCCCGCGAGGGCTGGAGCGTGCTCATCCGGGGCGGGGCCCATCACGTCTCCGCCGACGAGCAGGCCGCGGCCGCCACCTCGGGAGTCCAGCCTTGGGCGGGCGGCGAGCGGGAGCTATACCTAAAGATCGTCCCAGCAGAGATCACCGGCCGACGCATCCGGCACGTTTCGTGATCCTCGGAGAGGTGGGCGCCGGGGCGGTCACCTGGGCGGCATCTTTTTACGGATCCGAGATCCGCAGTGGTCGTCAGCGCCCCTGCCGGCACGGCGAGAAGCCCGCCACGCGGCCCCGGGCAGGCTGATTTGATTCATCTGACGACCGCGACGGGGCAGTGAGCGTGGTGGAGCACCCCGCGGCTGACCGAGCCCAGAAGGACCGAGCCGACGGCGCCGAGGCCGCGGGACCCCACGACGAGCAGGTCGGCTCGTACCGAGGCGGCCACGAGAGTCGGTACCGGGTGTGCACATGTCACGTCTTGCACGACGTCGACCGTGGGGAATTTCTCTTTCCAGTCGGTGAGCCGGGCTGCGGCCATCCGGCGTTGTCCCTGCCGGACCTCGTCCATGTCGCGGGCGGCCTCAGGCGTGAACCCGTGAACCGGTGCTTGCCAGCCGTAGACCGCCCGCAACGGGCATCCGCGCAGTCCGGCCTGTTCAAAGGCAAAGCCCAGAGCGGGCTGGCATTCGGCGGAACCGTCGATGCCCACGACCACTTCACCGCGCGTCTGTCCGGCACCCGGCCGTACGACCACCACGGCGCCGCGCACGTGACCCGCCACACGGATGGGGACCGAACCGAGCAGCGATCCGGCGAACCCCCCCAGGCCGCGACTACCGATCACCAACTCGACGGCCGCCCCGGCCTGCTCGCACAGGACCTCGACCGGGGCCCCTTCGATCAGCTCGGTGGTCACACAGACATCCGGCCCGCGTTCCGCGGAGGCCGTGAGCGCCTGGGCGAGCACCTGCTCACCCAGGCGCGACAAGTGGTCGGGCCGACCCGGCGTGGGAAGTTCAGCGACGTCGTACGGCCAGCGGTCCACGACGTGAACGATCCGCAAGGGCAACCCCCTGCGGACGGCGTCATCGACCGCCCAGGCCAGGGCTGCGGTCGCGGCGGCTGAGCCGTCCGTTCCGACGGCGATCGATTCAGTCATGACTGCCCCCGCTCGCCATCGGATCGTGGCACGGGCGATTTCCCCAGAGGCGATCGTCCCAAGGCGTGGGGACCTTCGCCCTCTCCCGGATGTGAGACCTGATCTACCGACGAAGGTCCCTGGCCTGTAGGGCCGATCAGCCCTGCCGGCGGCGGCGAGCAGCACCGTACCGTGCAGGGGGGAAGGGAGATTCGCGATGGCGCCTTCCGCAGTCGTGGACCTTGAACGGACCGCCGCGATGATCTTTGACACCGACGGGGTCATCACCGACACGGCCAGGGTGCACGCCGCCGCGTGGAAACGGGTGTTCGACACCTTCCTACGGGAGCGCGCCGAGCGGTCCGGTGAGCGGTTCCGGCCGTTCGACACGGGCGAGGACTACCTGCGTCACGTCGACGGAAAGTCCAGGGCCGACGGTGTCCGCGGCTTCCTCGACTCCCGCGGCATCGCGGCGGACCCGGGCACGGTGGCCGATTTGGCCTCACGCAAGGATGCCTCCTTCCTGGCGGAGATCCACGAGTACGGCGTGGTCCCCTTTCCTGCGACCGCCGAACTGGTAGGCGAACTACGCCGCCGCGGCGTGCGTACGGCCGCCGTCTCAGCCAGCCGTAACTGCGCCGAGGTGCTTCGCGCAGCCGGAGTCACCGATCTGTTCGACATCCGGGTTGACGGCGTGGACGCCGTCCGGCTGGGATTGGCGGGAAAGCCCGACCCGGCACTGTTCCTGCAGGCGGCCCGGCAGCTCGCCGTCAAGCCAGGCGAGGCGGCGGTGGTGGAGGACTCCCTCGCGGGTGTGCAAGCGGCCAGGGCGGGTCGCTTCGGCGTTGTCATCGGCGTCGACCGGCGCGGGAACGGGGGGTCCCTGCGGGCCGCCGGCGCCGACCTTGTCGTCGCCGACCTGGCCCAACTACACCTCCACGGGAGAAGACGTGAACCCCTGGCTCCTCACTTATGACGGTTTCGACCCTACGCAGGAGGGGCTGAGGGAGGCTCTGACCACACTCGGCAATGGCTCCTTCGCCACCCGGGGCGCCGTACCGGAATCACATGCCAATGGGGTGCACTATCCCGGCACCTACGTCGCCGGCTGCTACGACCGGCTCGTCTCCCAGGTCGCGGGCCACTCGACGGAGAACGAAGATCTCGTCAACGCGCCGAACTGGCTGCCGCTGACCTTCCGCGCCGATGGCGGCGACTGGTTCGCTCCCGGCAGCGCCGAGATCCTGGCCCAGCGTCACACGCTCGACATGTGCCAAGGGGTTCTCACCCGGCTGCTGCGCGTCCGCGACTCCCGGGGGCGGGTCACCCGGGTGGAGCAGCACCGCCTGGTCTCGATGGACGACCCGCACCTGGCCGCCCTGACCATGACGGTCGTTCCGGAGAACTGGGCCGGGACGCTGGAGATCCGCTCGGCACTCGACGGGCGCGTCACCAACTCCGGAGTCGCCCGCTACCGCGGGCTGGCCGACCTGCACCTGGTGGCGATCTGCGGGCACGCCGCCCACAGTGTGATCGAACTGCTGGCCCGCACCGTCACCTCCCGTGTGGAGATCGCGCTCGCCGCCCGCACCACGCTGGCCGGCGGGCGCTGCCGTACCGGCGTCGAAGAGAGCGCGTCCAGTGATGACCAGGCCGTTCAAGAGGGCTGGGTGAGCGACGAGCGGGCCGTCGAGGTGAAAGCGGGCGAGGGGGTCACCGTGGAGAAGGTCGTCGCCCTGTACACCTCCCGGGACCGGGCCATCGCCGAAAGCCAGGCTGCGGCCAGAACCGCGGTCGTGCGCGCGGGCGGCTTCTCCTGCCTGCTCAAGCGGCACGCCCGAGCCTGGGACCGGCTGTGGCAGCGGGCGCACGTCACCACCGAGGACGTCGAGGTGCAGCAGATCCTCAACCTGTACCTCTTCCACCTGCTGCAGACGGCCTCCCCGCACCTCGCGGAACTCGATGCCGGGCTGCCGGCCCGCGGCCTGCACGGCGAGGCGTATCGGGGCCATGTGTTCTGGGACGAGCTGTTCGCCTTCCCCTTCCTCGCCCCCCGCTTTCCGGACATCACCCAGGCTTTGCTCAGGTACCGGTGGCGGCGTCTGCCGGAGGCGCGCTGGGCCGCCCGCGCCGTCGGGCACGCCGGAGCGATGTTCCCCTGGCAGAGCGGCAGCGACGGCCGGGAGGAGACGCCCCGCCTGCACTTCAACCCCCGCTCCGGCCGCTGGCTGCCCGACCGCTCGCACCTGCAGCGCCATGTCGGCCTGGCCGTCGCCTGCAACGTGTGGCAGCACTACCAGGCGACCAAGGACACCGCTTTCCTGGCGGGCTTCGGCGGGGAGCTGCTGTTGGAGGTGGCCCGGTTCTTCGCCTCGGTCGCGACCTGCGAGCAGGGGCGTTACGCGATCCGCGGCGTGATGGGCCCGGACGAGTACCACGACGGCTATCCGGGCCGTACCGAGCCGGGCCTGGACAACAACGCCTACACCAACGTCATGACCGCGTGGCTGATGCACCGGGTCCTGGACATGATCGACCTGGTCGGCGCCGGAAGGGTCAGCCGACAGGAGATCGACCTCTTCGCCCGCATGTCCCGGCGGATGCGGGTGGACTTCCACGACGGGGTGATCAGCCAGTTCGAGGGATATGCGGCGCTGGAGGAGCTGGACTGGGCCGCCTACCGGGAGAAGTACACAGACATCCGGCGGCTGGACCGCATCCTGGAGGCCGAAGGGGACACGCCGAACAGATACAAGGTCTCCAAGCAGGCCGACGTGCTCATGCTGTTGCACCTGCTGGGAGAAGAAGGGGTCAGTGAGATCCTGACCGGCCTCGGCTACGAGTGGAACGCCGAGATGGCGGCACGGACGGTGGACTACTACCTCGCCCGCACCTGCCACGGCTCCACGCTGAGCGCGGTCGTCCACGCCGGGGTGCTGGCACGCCAGCGCCCCGGCGCCTCCCACCCCTTCTTGGTGGAGGCGCTGAACAACGACGTGAAAGACCTCCAGGGAGGCACCACCGCCGAGGGGATCCATCTCGGCGCGATGGCCGGGGTCGTCTGCCTGTTCGAGGCACAGGCGCGACCGTGATCACCGGCCGGCGCGGCCGGGCAGCGGACCCGGGTGGCTGAACCGGGAGGCTCGGCGCTGCACGTGGTGGACATGGTCGCGGCGGCGGACGGCGAGCGGCCTGTCGACAGGGCCTGCGAAGAACACCTTCTTGGCGAACTCGACCAGGATCAGGTAGGCGATGACCATTCCGGTCAGGGTGAGGAAGAACACGGGTGGCAGTGGGGTGAATCCCAGCGCGTGTGCCAGTGGCGACAGCGGCAGCGCGATCCCGATCGCGACGACACCGAAGACGGCGGCCAGCAGCGGGACGCTGGGCCGGCTCCGCAGGAACGGGATCCGCCGGGTACGGATCACGAAGATGATCAGAGTCTGGGTCGCGAGAGACTCCACGAACCAGCCGGAGCGGAACAGTTCAGGCCCGGCGTGGAAAACGCCGAGCATGATCGCGAAGGTGAGGAAGTCGAACAGGGAGCTGATCGGGCCGAAGAAGAACATGAACCGCCGGATGAAGCCGATGTCCCAGTGCGAGGGGGCGTGGAGCTGCTCGGGATCGACGTGGTCGGTGGGGATGCTGAGCTGGCTGGTGTCATAGAGCAGGTTGTTCAGCAGGATCTGACCCGGAAGCATCGGCAGGAAGCTCAGCACCGCCGAGGCGGAGGCGGCGCTGAACATGTTGCCGAAGTTACTCGAGGTGCCCATCAGGACGTACTTGATGGTGTTGGCGAAGATGCGCCGGCCCTCGGCGACCCCGTCGGCCAGGACCCCGAGATCCTTTTCCAGCAGGACGACGTCGGCGGCGTCCTTGGCGACGTCGGTCGCGGTGTCCACCGAGATCCCGACGTCGGCGGCGTGCAGCGCGAGCGCGTCGTTGACCCCGTCGCCCAGGAATCCCACGTCCCGTCCGCGGCGGCGCAGCAGCCGGATCAGCCGCGCTTTCTGCTCCGGAGAGACCCGGGCGAAGATCGTGGTGGTCTCGGCGGCGGCGGCGAGGGCGTCGTCGTCCAGTGCGGCGATGTCGGTGCCGGTCATGGTGCCGTCCGAGGGCAGGCCGAGGTCGGCGCAGACTTTCTCCGCGACCAGCGGGTTGTCTCCGGTGGCGATCTTCACAGTGATGCCGAGTGCGGCGAGGCGGCGCAGTGGGGCGGCGGCGGCCTCCTTGGGCCGATCGAGAAACACCAGGAACCCGGCCAGGATCAGGTCGCGTTCGTCGGCCGGCGTCGGGACGGTCAGGCCGGCGGCGGGCCGGGTGGCGACGGCCACGACCCGGCTGCCCGCGGCGAACTGAGCCCGCAGCGTGTCGGCGGTTCCGGCCGGCACGTCCGGGCAGCGGCTCAGGACAGCCTCGGGGGCGCCTTTGGTGATCAGTAGCCGGGTACCGTCCGGAGCACGGAGCACGGCGGTGGTCATCCGGCGCTCATGATCGAACGGCAGCAGCCCGAGGCGCGTGTAGCCGCCGACCAGGTGCACCGGAGCGCCTGGCGCCTGCCACAGAGCGGCATCCAGCGGGTTTTCTCCCACCCCGACCGAGCCGCCGGTCGGCAGGTCCACCTCTGGCGCAGAGGCGGCCTCGGCCGGCAGATCGGACTCGGTCGCCAGCAGGCCGAGAAGCAGCACCCGGTCGTCGGCGCCTCCGCCAGGGGCCAGGGCGGCGACGAAACCGATCCTGCCCTCGGTCAGGGTTCCGGTCTTGTCGGTGACCAGGACGTCCATGTCGCCGAGGTCCTCGATGCAGACCAGCCGTTTGACCAGCACCTTGCATCGGGCAAGCCGCCGGGAACCGGCCGCCAGGCTGGTGCTGACCACCGCGGGTAGCAACTGCGGGGTGATGCCCACCGCGATCGCCAGGGAGAACAGCAACGACTCGATCAGCGGGCGGTGCAGCACCAGGTTCGTCACCAGGATCAGTGAGGTCAGCGTGATCGCGACCTGCAGCAGCAGCACCGAGAAATGCCGTAACCCGGCCTGGAAGCCGGTCTCCGGTTGCCGCTGGCCCAGCCCGAGCGCGATGCGGCCGAACTCCGCGCGCCCACCGGTCGCGACCACCACACCGGTGCCGCCCCCCGCCCGCACGACCGTGCCCATCAGGGCGCAGCAGCCCAGCGCGGCCGGCGCCCCACCGGACGGGACGGGCGCGACGGTCTTGCCCACCGGCAGCGACTCGCCGGTCAGCACGCTTTCGTCGCACTCCAGACCGGTCGTGGTCAGCAGCCGCAGCTCCGCCGGGACGATCCCGCCCAGTGTCAGCCGTACCACGTCGCCAGGCACCAGCGCGGTGACGTCCACCTCGGCGGGCCGAGCGTCGCGCAGCACCATGGCAGTGTGCCTGACCTGGGAGTGCAGTGCCTGAGCCGCCCGTTCGGCCCGGTACTCGTTGACGGAGCCCAGCCCCACACTCGCCGCCAGGATCACTCCGATGATCACCGCGTTGAGGCTGTCCCCAAGGAAGAACGAGACGACCGCGGTTACCGCCAGCAGCACCAGCACCGCGTTGCGCAGTTGCCGGCCCAGCACCCGCAACGCCCGGGCGTGGTGGGCGCGCACCGCGTTCGGGCCACAGATCGCCAGGCGCCGCGCGGCCTCGGCACCGGACAACCCCGCCTCGGTGACGCCCAGCCGGTCGAGCACCTGTACGGCGGGCAGCGTGGCCGCCTCACCGGCGGACAGGCCCACCAGGTGCGCCGCACCCGGCGGGGCGTGCACGGCCGTCTCCATACCCCCAGCAGATCACCGCCAGGCCGGATGGCTCCCCGGCCGAAAGGCACCATCTGAAGGGACCTTCGACACCCGCGCCCCCTAGAGCCGACAGTCCCTGCCCGCAAGGGCACTTGGACTCTGGGGGTCGCCGCCGCGATGAGCGAGGCTGGGTCGCATGAGACGGACCGTTCCCGATGAGTGCGACGTCCTGCTGCGTGAGGGCGGCATCGCCCACATCCGGCCGCTGCGGCCGGACGACCGCGCACGGCTGCACGAACTGGTCGACAGGTCGTCCGAGCACTCGGCCTACCTGCGTTTCTTCACCGGCGGCACGGCGACCGCCCACGCCTACATGGACCGCATCACAGCATCGGACTACCCGGGCCGCGCATTGGTAGCCCTGTCACAGGGCCGGCTGGTGGCGGTCGCGGAGTACATCCCCGGGGATGCGGGCGACGCCGAGATCGCGATCTTGATCGACGACGGGATGCACCACCACGGCCTGGGCACGTTGCTGGTGGAACATCTCGCGTTGAACGCCGCCGACGAGGGTGTACGCGAGCTGGTCGCCGACGTGCTCGCCGAGAACCGGCCCATGCTCCGAGTGCTGGACGACATCGGGCTGGCCACCACTCGCGCGTTCGACGACGGATCGGTCGAGGTCCGGATAGATCCGCGCCCCACCCCGGGCATGCTGGAGCGGATCGAGGCACGCGCGCACCAGGCGGCATCGGCCTCCCTGCGGCGGCTGTTCCACCCGGAGTCGGTCGCGGTGATCGGCGCCGGCCGCGCCCCCGGCGGGGTCGGCCACCGCATCCTGCGAAACCTCCTCCAAGGAGGTTTTCCCGGCCCCGTCTACCCGATCAACCCACACGCCAGGCAAATTTGCGGCCTGCCCGTCTACGCGAATGTGGGCAGCGTGCCGGGCCCGATCGATCTGGCGGTCATCGCGACCCCGGCCCGCACCGTGCCGGAGATCGCCCGCGACTGCGCCGGCCACGGCGTGCGGAACGTCGTCGTGGTCACGTCGGGATTCGCCGAGACCGGAGGGACAAGCGCGCAAGACGAACTGCTGAGGATCTGCCGGGAGGCCGGGATGCGGCTGGTCGGCCCCAACTGTCTCGGCATCGTCAACACCGCAGCCCGGCTCAACGCCGGCTTCCTGCCCCACCCGCCCGCCCCGGGGCGTCTGGCCCTGATGTCACAGTCCGGCGCGGTCGCGGTCGCCCTGATCGACCGCGCCAACCATCTGGAGATCGGCATCTCCTCCTTCGCCTCCGTCGGCAACAAGGCCGATGTCAGCGGCAACGACCTGCTGGAGTACTGGGAGGACGACCCGGCGACCGACGTGATCACGCTGTATCTGGAGTCGTTCGGCAACCCCCGCAGGTTCGGCCGCATCGCACGGCGGGTGAGCAGGCGCAAGCCGATCATCGCGATCAAGAGTGGCCGCGGCGGCTCTGGTGAGCGGGCGGTCCGCTCCCACACCGCGGCCGCCGCCACTCCGGACGTGGCTGTCGACGCCCTGCTGAAAGCCTCGGGAGTCATCCGTGTGGAGACCGTCCGGGACATGCTCGACACCGCGCGCCTCCTGGCCACCCAGCCACTACCGCAGGGCAGGCGGGTGGCCATCGTCGGCAACTCCGGCGGACCGCAGGCCCTTGCCGCCGACGCCTGCGAGCAGCGCGACCTGCTGGTCCCCGAGCTGGCCCCGGTCACCCGCGGGCGGCTGCGTTCCCGGCTGCCGGTCGCGGCAGCCGTGGCCAACCCCGTCGACCTCACCGCCGGCGGCAGCGCGCAGGAACTGGCGTTCGCCATCGAGACCGTTCTGGCTGATCCGGGCATCGACACCGTCATGGTCGTCTACACCCCGCCGTTCGGCTCCGGCCTGGGCCGGACCCGCCAGGCCATCGCCCGCGCGGCCATGTCGGCCGGCAAGACCGTGACCGCGTGCATCAGCGGGCATGACGGCCTGCTGGACGGACGCGTGCCCTGCTACGCCTTCCCCGAGCAGGCGGTGCAGGCACTGCGCCACGCGGTGGACTACGCGTCCTGGCGCGCCGCGCCGCAGGCCCCGCCCGCCGACCCGCGCCCAGCCGACACCACCGCGCGCGGCATCGTCGCAGCGGACCTGGAGTGCCATTCCGGCGGCCGGTGGCTCGACTACGGCACCGCCGCCCGCCTGCTCGGCTGCTACGGAATCCAGATGGCCGAGTCGATCGAGGCCGACGGGCCGGACAGCGCCGCGGCGGCGGCCGTCACGATCGGGCCGCCGGTGGTGCTCAAGGCCACCGGTCCGGACCTGGTGCACAAGAGCGACGTCGGTGGTGTCCGCGTCGGTCTCGGCGCGCCGGACGAGGTCAGCCGCGCCTACCGGGAGATGGCCGGCATGATCGGACCGGCCATGACCGGCGCGATCGTCCAGCCGATGATCGAGGCGGGTGTCGAGATCATCATCGGCGGCGTCGCGCACGAGGCCTTCGGCCCCATGCTCATGGTCGGCATGGGTGGCGTCACCGCCGAGCTTATGGCCGACCGCTCCTTCCGGGTGCCGCCACTCGGCGACCAGGACGCGGCAGCGATGATCGCCGAGCTCCGCTGTGCCCCTCTGCTGACCGGCTATCGCGGACGCCCGCGTGCCGACGTGGCCGCGTTGCGGGAGCAGATCACCGGTGTCGGGAGGCTCCTGGACGATCTCCCGGAGGTGGCCGAACTCGACCTGAATCCAGTGATCGTCACCCCGGCCGGCGCGGTGGCCGTGGACGTGCGGGTACGGCTCGCCCCCGCGGCCCCGCCGCCGTCGCTCTTCCGCCGGCGGCTGCGATGAACGAGTCGGCCCCTCACACGTGCGGGCCCGTTTGGAGGCAAAGATGCCTGTCAACGTCAAGGACGTCATGACCCGGCGGGTGATCTCGGTGGGTGAGGACGCCTGTTTCAAGGACATCGCCGAGCTGCTCATCACCCACGCGGTCAGCGCCGTACCGGTCCTGGACAGCGACGGCCACGTGACCGGCGTCGTCTCCGAAGCCGATCTCCTGCACAAGGAAGAGGGCAGAAAGCGGTTTCACGGTGCGAGCTGTCCGCCGCCGCAGACCGGGCCGGACCAGGGGCCCGAGGCGGGCAAGGCCAGAGGCAAGGTTGCCCGGGAGCTGATGACCGCCCCCGCGGTCACCGTCTCGATGGACGTGCCGGTGGCGGCCGCCGGCCGCCTGATGGAGCACCATGGCGTCAAACGGCTGCCGGTGCTGGACGGCCACGGCCATCTGGCGGGCATCGTCAGCCGCCATGACCTGCTGAAGGTGTTCGCCCGCGCTGACCGGGACATCGAGCGTGAGGTCCGCGTGGAGGTTCTCGTGCGGTCGCTGTGGATGGACACCTCGCGCGTCCAGGTCACCGTCCAGGACGGCGTGGTGACGCTGAGCGGGCGGATGATCCTGCACCGAGACGCCCAGATCGCCGTATGGATGACCCGGCAGGTAGACGGGGTCGTCGACGTGGTCGACGAACTCGCCTGGGACCGGGACGACACCCCTGTCGGGGAGCGGGACTGAAGATCCCATCGCCACAGCGTCCTGCGGCACCGGCATGCCGCCGGGCGGATGTCCAGACTGGATCATCGGTTGCCGATCTTGCCCGGTGACGGCACTGAGGACCTGCGCCCGGCTAGATCGATCCCGCCCTCCGATGAGGAGCGAAGGCTCTACGACGCCATCACAGCACGGCACACCAACCGCCGGCCGTTCTCCGGATGCGTCGTCCCCCGCCCGATCATGCACGAGCTGGTCGGGGCCGCACGTTCCGAAGGTGCGGACCTGATCGTCGTGACACCCGGACCTGAGACGCACTCCTGCAGCGGATCGGCATGGCCGACGCTCAGCTCCACGCTGACGGCGACTACCGCGCGGAGCTCGCCCGCTGGACGACCGAGGCCCCGCGATCGGACGGTATCCCGCCGGATCACCTCGGCCCCGGAGGAGGCGCCGGGACGCTTACCCGGGATTTCGGACAGCTACCGGCAGGTGACATCCGGTGGGAGACATGTCCGCAGCTCGCCGTCCTCACCACCCGGGACGACCAACCGCTCGACTGGCTGCGAGCCGGTCAAGCAGTGCAACGGGTGCTGTTGATCGCCACCCTCTACGGGGTGTCCGCCTCGTTTCTCTACCAACCACTGGACCTGCGGGATATGCGCGGCCGGACAGATCCGCGGCACCACCGCGCCCACCCACAGATGATCATTCGCTTCGGTTACGGCCCGGCTGTGCTCGACACCCCACGCCGTCCCGTTTCAGACATCCTCGAAACCGCCTGAAGAAACCCATCCGTTTCCAGCTATTTCACAACGGCGGCCGAAAGTCCTGCCCTTCGGGGACCTCCGACCACTGCGCCCACCCCCTGCTCGGTGATGACATCAAGGTGAGGAAACTCCGAAAGGCAGGGAGGAAAACATGAGTACGCCGATGCGCCGAGAGCAGCGAGGCCTCGTCCCCGATCTGTTCGACTTGCTGGAGATTCCCTTCGCCGCCCTGCGGCCGCCCATGACCCAGCCCATCAAATTCGAGGACTACGTCAAGGAAGGCCGCTACGTGCTACGCGCCGAGCTGCCGGGAATCGACCCCGAAAAAGATGTCGAGATAACGCTGTCCAACGGCGCCCTGACCGTCCACGCCGAGCGGCATGACGAGCACAAAGACCAGCACCGGACGGAGTTCCGCTACGGCTCCTTCACTCGCTCCGTCACGCTGCCCGTCGGCGTGGACGACAACGACATCAAGGCGACCTACGACAAGGGCATCCTGGAGGTCAGCGTCAAACTCGCCGACGCCAAGCAGGAGGGGAAACGCATCCCGATCGAGTCCAAGCCGCAGCCGGATACCTGACGGGTCGCGCGGGCCTACTTCACGTCAAGCGGGCCCGCAAAGCCTCACGGCTGGAGAAGGCGCACGCTACCGGCAGGGACGTGACGATCACCGAGGTAGCGACCAGAACACCCTGAGAGGCAGGGACCCGGGAAGGGTACGGTGATCGTGATGGGTCTTGGAGTTGACCCGGTTTGGTGGACACCTGATCTCTGAGGAACCTTGGTTCTCGGGAGAAGGAGTTCACTGTGCCGAACAACTGTCCGCCGGAATCTCGCCGGCAGATGGTGGAGCTGGTGCGCGCGGGACGATCGCCGGAGGAACTCGCAGGAGCGTTTCCGCCCTCCGCGCAATCGATTCGTGTCTGAGTGCGCCAGGCCGACCTCGATGACGGCCGTCGCACCGACGGCCTGACCAGCGCCGAGAAGGACGAACTGGCCAGGCTGCGCCGCGAGGAGAAGGAGATCTTGCGTAAGGCCGCGGTTTTCTTCGCGCGGGAGACGGATCGGCCGAGATGAGATTCCGGCTGATCCATCCGGAGAAAGACCACCATGATGTCTGTCTGCTGGCCCGGGTGCTGGGTGTGTCGCGCCAGGGCTACTACGCCTGGGCCACACGCGGCCCCTCGATCCGCGCCCGCCAGGACGCGGAGCTGACCGAGAAGATCCGCCGCCACCATCAGGTACCGGATGAGATTTTCGGGGCGCCGCGCATCCAGGCTGACCTGCGCGAGCCAGCCGGCATCGGGGTCGGCCGCAAGCGGGTGGCCCGGCTGATGCGCGCGGCCGGCCCGGCCGGGGTGAGCCGTCGCAAGGGCACCCGAACGACGATCCGTGATGGCGGGGCTGCCGCGACCGATCCGGTGCGGCGGGAGTTCACTGCGGCCGAGCCGAACCGGATCTGGACCGCCGACATCACATATGCGCCGACCTGGCAAGGCTTCCTCTACCTCGCGGTCGTCCTGGACGCCTTCTCCCGCAGGATCGTCGGCTGGGCGATGGCCGATCACATGCGCGCCGAACCGGTCACCAACGCGCTGGCGATGGCGATCGGTTCGGCGCCGCCCCGACGCCGGGGTGATCCATCACCGCGACAAGGGCAGCCGATACACCTCGATTGCGTTCGGCCGGCACTGTGACCATCACCGAGAGCTTCTTCGCCTCGCTGGAGCGCGAACTGGGGGTACGGCGAGGCGATCCAGGCCAACCTCGCCGCGCAGCGCGCCCTGATCGCCGAACTGGCGCAGTCCATGTCGGCGGTCAGGGCCGACCTGACCGTGCGCTCGCCGTTCCGCCTCGCTCTGCAGGACTTCCTTGACACCCACGACGAGTTCATCTCCGAATGGGAGTCCTTCCCCGGCACTGACCGGCCCGCCACGGTGGCCGAGGTGGTCGGCAACCGGCAGCTCGTGCACAGCATGCGGCTGAGGTACGGCGGGACCTATCTGCGCATACTGGACGCCGAGCTCGGCGCGGGCAACCGGACCCCCGCCATCCGGGCCGAACGGGCCCGCCTCGGCGCGCTTCGACGACTGGTTCACCGAGGCCGAAGCCGACGCGACGGCCACCCCGATCCCGATCCGCGCGCTGGTCGCCGTACAGCTCGGAGCGGCCCTGCTCGCGGCGGAGTCGGCCAAGCGGAAGCCCTGAGCCGAACGGCACCGCATCCGGGTCACCGGCCGCACTTCGCCGCTTTCGTGTCACGCAAGAAGTCACCGGGAACGCCGGAAAAAATCGCAGGCATCGGCGCATTGAATTATTGGCATATTTCGGAATCAGCGGCCCGATATACGGTGACTGACCGACCATTTACCAAGCAATGAGATGAGTCGCGCCAACCAGACGGCGACTGCTCAATATGGTTTATCTCGCACAGAAGAGACAGGGCTAGGTGCGCACCCACCTTGCAAAATAAAGCAAATGTCCACATTTGCAGCCTATGGCGGAAATTACCAATTTCATTGCCATCTTCGATAGGAGTTAGGAAGACATATGCCTGAGCTTGTACGGCGACGATTCCTGCAGATCGGCGCGATTGCCGGAGCCTCCATGCTGGCTCCGATCCGGTTCGCCGAAACGTCCTTCGCGCGATCCCTGCCGGGACGAACGGTCGACCCGACCGCCATCAGAAAGTATGTGACGCCGCTGGTGATCCCGCCGGCTATGCCACCGACCAAGACGAAACGCAAGTTCGACTACTACGAGATTGCCGTGCGCCAGTTCAGGCAGCAGATCCTGCCTCCGGGCCTACCGGCGACGACGGTGTGGAGCTACGGATCGGTCGATCATCCAAGCTCATTCAACTATCCGGCGTTCACGATAGAAGCTCGCCATCGGCGATCGATCCAGGTCAAGTGGATCAACGACCTCGTCGACAAGCACGGCTGCTTCCTGCCGCACCTCCTGCCGATCGACCAGACCTTGCACTGGGCGAATCCCCCGGGCGGCAAACAGCACCGCGACTCGAACGGCACCGATCAGACCCCCTATCGCGGACCGGTGCCGCTCGTCACCCACGTACATGGCAACCACACCTTCGACTACAGCGATGGATACGCCGAGGCGTGGTACCTGCCGGACGCCTCCAACATTCCAAAGGGATACGCACGCGAGGGCTCTTTCTACAAGTTCTTCAAGAAGAAGTCACCCCTGGGTCACGACTGGGACACCGGCGAGGTGGTCTTCGAATACGGCAACGACCAACCGGCCAACACACAGTGGTACCACGACCACACGCTTGGAATGACCAGGGCCAATGTCTACGCCGGCCCGGCCGGCTTCTATCTGCTCCGCGGCGGCCCCAACGACCTGCCGCGAGGTTACTTGCCCGGCCCCGCGCCGCAGGTCGGCGATCGACCGGGCAAGCGCTACTACGAGATCCCGCTGGCCGTCCAGGACCGCTCGTTCAACAACGACGGTTCCCTGTTCTACCCCAACAGCCGGGCCTTTTTCGATGGGTTCACCGGCCCGTACGCGCCGGACAGCGACGTGCCGCCGATCTGGAACCCGGAGTTCTTCGCCAACACGATCGTCGTCAACGGGAAGACCTGGCCGGCACTCGGGGTGGAGCCGCGACGGTACCGTTTCCGCATCCTCAACGGATGCAACAGCCGTTTCCTAATCTTCAAGCTGGTATCCAACCCGCTGGCGCCACGTCCCGCTCCAGCGGTGTTGCCTCTCTGGGTGATCGGCGCGGAAGGCGGCTTCCTGCCCGCACCGGTATCACTCGACAATCTGCTGATGTCGCCGGCCGAACGGGCTGACGTGATCGTGGATTTCACCGGCCTGCCCGTGGGCACGGAGATCTATCTGATCAACGAGGGGCCGGACGAGCCCTTCAACGGCCAGCCGGGGACTTTCGCCGATCCCGCTACCACCGGCCAGGTCATGAAGTTCAAGGTCGTGCCGCTCACCTCGCGTGACACCAGCACTCCGCCGGATCGGCTGAAGCTGCCGGCGCCCTCCCCGCTCGGCGCGGAGACCAACCGCAGGCAGGTTTCCCTCAATGAGCAGGATTCGGCCGTCCTGCCAGATGTGGGTCCGGTTATAACGCTGCTCGGCACAGTGCAAAACGGCGCGGCTGTCCCGCTGAAGTGGGATGACAAGATCACCGAGAATCCCGCCCTGAACTCCACCGAGGTCTGGGAGATGTACAACTTCACGGCGGACGCGCATCCGATCCATATCCATGAGGTGCAGTTCCAGGTCCTCGACCGGCAGCCGATCGACGGTAATCCGCGACCACCGGAACCATGGGAGCGAGGTTTCAAGGACACCGTCATCGCCTACCCTGGAGAGATCACACGGGTGAAGGCAAAATTCGACCTGCCCGGCCAATACGTCTGGCACTGTCACATCGTCGAGCATGAAGACAACGAGATGATGCGCCCCTACCACATTGGGCCGATCCCACCGTCTCTACCATAATCGAATCGTGTCGGTCATCACATAGAATAATTTCAGAAAAAACGGTCCTGGCCTATCACGTGAATTCTTTTGTCACCTCCGGCCCGACTCCCCCCGAGGGCCGTTCCCGCCGGACGAGCATTGTTCTACAAGTGTTTCTGAGTTTGAAAGGTAGAAGTCACGGCGGTTCGAGGATGAGACCGGTCTGAGCGACGAAGCCGTCCAGGAGGCCATGCCGATACTTCGTCCGCTTCAGCTTGTGATTCAACTCGGGCGCGTACGCGGACAGTTGGAAGACCGTCAGCCACGGGCGGGCCTCGATCGCGGCGCGCATCACGGTACCCAGATGGCGGCGGTCGTTGTCCCACACCAGCACGATCGATCCGCCGAGCCGAGTGCGAACGGCATCAAGTAACGCCGTGAACTGCCGGGGCCGCCTCGCCGGGCCGTCCACCTCGGATCAGGGTCCGATACATCAGCCGGGTGCGCTTTTCCACCCTGGCGCACACCAGCCCAGCCAGGGCCACCCGATCGTAGCACCCGCAACATGCTGCTGAGCGCGCCGCGTTGTCTGGGCGAACGCGGCTTCGCTCTCCTCACGCAACGCCGGCGCACCCTGCAGCACATCACCACCAACCCGAGCAAAATCGGTGACATCGCCCGCGCCGTACTTTTCCTCACCCATTTCGAGCACAGCAGACTCATTTAAAAGTCGCCGAATCACCTCAATGGAGCTCTTTCCGGGGGCGCACGACTGCGACAGGGCAGTGGGCACGATGCAGAAGACCGTGGCTGACCGAGCCCAGCAGGGCCGAGCCGAGGTTGCCGAGGCCGCGTGAGCCGACCACGACCAGATCAGCGGTACGTGAGGCGTCGGTGAGGGCGGGTACCGGGTGGCCGCACAGGACCGACTCCTTCACCGAGACATCCGGGTGCTTGTCACGCCAGAGGACCAGACGCTGGCGGGCCATGCGAGATTCGCTTTCGAACGTCTCCTGCAGCAGATCGGCGTAGGTGACGGCGCGGGAGGCGAACGCCGGGGTCTGCCAGGCGTGAACGACGTGGAGCCGCGCGTCGCGCAGCCGGGCCTGCTCGAAGGCGTACTCCAAGGCGGCCTCACCGTGCGCGGATCCGTCGTAGCCGACGGCGATCTCACCGTGAACGCTCTGGGCGGCCTGCCGCACGATGACCACGGGGCCGGCTGCGTGCCCGGCGACTCCCATACCGACCGATCCGAGGACCAGGCCGGCGAAACCGCCCGATCCACGGCTGCCGAGCACGAGCGTGTCGGCGGTCTCGGATTCGCTTTTCAGCCGCTCGACCACCGCGCCGATCACCTGGTCGGTGGTTATGTCGATCCCCGGTGCCCGCCGGCGGGCCCGAGCGGCCGCCGCGGCGAGCACTTCGTCGCAGTGCTCTCTCAACGCGTCGCTCAGGCCGGGGGCGGTATGGAAGGGGAAGTCGCCTGCCCACGGTTCACGCACGCACACGATCTTCAAGGTGGCGCCCTTTCGCGCGGCGTCATCGGCCGCCCACTCCAGCGCCGCCGTCGCGGTCGCGGAACCATCGACACCGACGACGATCTGTCCGCTCATGGTCATCTCCTTGTCGGGAGCTCCGTGTCTTCCATCTCCATCTCACTGGTGGGGGCCCTCACGCGCAGCGGGCGAACGTCCCCCACTTTCAGGACTTCCGTCCCGCCCAGGGCCGACTCCGGCAGACCACCGGGCCATCCCTGAACAACGCCAGCGGGGTCCGGGGATCTCGACGCACCCGACGATCATCACCGCGGGAAGCTCTCGGGAAATCTCTCCGCTTGCCCGTACGGCCCCGCGTCAGGCGGGGACTCCCGGCCGTCCGGCGAGGGACTTTCGGCACTGCGCGTTCTCACCGGCAAGACGTAATGTTCGAAATGAAGGGTCTCGTCGGAGGACATCGCTCCACGGATGATCTTTCCGCGGCGGAGGCATCGCCGCCGGCACCGTGGTCCTCCCCGCTGGATCGGCGCAGCGAGGCGACCATCGTGAGGGGGCTGCGGCGAAATCTCAGACGCGTCATCCGCATATCCGGTGAGCCTGTGTGGAAGGAAGACGACATCGTCTCCTGTCCCCCCGGGCGAGGACCCGACATACGAGAAGTCAGGGACAAAGGGGGACGTCCCATGAACGCAGTTGTGACAGAGTCGCTGGAACCGCTCATCGCCGAGTTGCGCTCTCGTGGCTTCACCGTCGTCGGGCCGACGACGCGGGACGGGGCCATTCGGTTCGCTGAAATCTCCTGCGCCGCGCAGCTACCCGCGGGGCGAGGTGACGAGCAGCAACCCGGGCGCTACCGGCTGACCGAGCGGCACGACGATCTGGTGTTCGGTTTCGCCGCGAGTCCCGACTCGGCCAAACGCTACACCCAGCCGCCCCGGCAGCCTCTGCTCCGGATGCGTGAGGGGACGGTGGAGGAGGCGGCGGCCGAGGCGCCCCGCATCGCCCTGCTGGGCGTGCGCGCCTGCGATCTGGCCGCGATAGCCGTACAGGACCGGGTGTTCCTCGGCGGCAGGCACCCCGATCCGGCCTACCGCAAGCGGCGCGAGGCGATGCTGCTCATCGCGGTGAACTGCGCGGTGCCCGGCGGCACCTGCTTCTGCGTCTCCATGGGCACCGGGCCGAAGGCCACCGCCGGGTTCGACCTGGCGCTCACCGAGCTGAGCGACCCGCACCGGTTCCTGATCGAGACGGGAAGCGATCAGGGAGCGGAGATCGTCGCGGCGATCTCGCATCGGCCGGCCACCGGCGACGACGTCGTGGCCGCCGAGGAGGTCTCCCGCGTCGCCGCCACCCGGATGGGCCGCCAGGTGGACACCGACGGCATCCAGGAGCGCCTGGCCGGAGCACACGACTCGCCACGCTGGGCCGAGGTCGCCTCCCGCTGCCTGGCCTGCACCAACTGCACGATGGTCTGCCCCACCTGCTTCTGCACCACCGTCGAGGACGCCACCGACTTCACCGGTGGCGTCGCGGAGCGGACGGAGGTATGGGACTCCTGCTTCACGCTGGACTTCTCCGAGGTCGGCGGCTCCTCCGTACGCGGCTCGGGCTCCGCCCGCTACCGGCAGTGGCTGACCCACAAGTTCTCCACCTGGTTCGACCAGTTCGGCATGTCCGGTTGCGTGGGCTGCGGCAGGTGCATCACCTGGTGCCCGACCGGCATCGACGTCACCGAGGAGCTGGGATGCATCCGATGACGCCGGCGCCCTATCGGGTGCGCTCCCGCCGCCCGGATCGGGCCGACACGGTGACCTTGGCTCTCCGACCGGTCGCGGGCCCGTGCCCGCCGTTCCTGCCGGGCCAGTTCACGATGATCTACGCTCCCGGTGTAGGGGAGATACCGGTCTCGATCAGCGGCCGGGCCCGCTCCGGCGGATATGTGCAGACGATCCGCGCGGTGGGTGCGGTCAGCGGGGCGCTGTGCCGCACCCGGCCCGGTGACGTGGTGGGGGTGCGCGGGCCGTACGGCACGGCATGGGACCTGCCGTCGGCGGAGGGCCTGGACGTGATCGTGGCCGCAGGCGGGCTCGGACTGGCCCCGCTGCGGCCGGTCATCCGAGAGCTGGCCGCTCACGGCTCCCGCTACGGCCGCATCAGCCTGATCGTCGGCACCCGCACGCCCGCGACCCTGATCTATCCCGGCGAGCTGGCGAGCTGGCGCGACAGGCACAGCATCGACGTGCAGGTCACCGTGGACCACCCCGACCTCGCGTGGAAAGGGCCGGTGGGCCTGGTCACGCGGCTGATCGACCGGATCGTCTTCGAACCTCGCCGTACGTTCGCCTTCGTCTGCGGCCCCGAGGTCATGATGCGTGCGAGTGCGGCCGAGCTGGTGCGGCGGGGCGTCGCAGCCGGACGGGTGATGCTGTCGGTGGAGCGCAACATGAAGTGCGGCGTCGGCCGCTGCGGCCACTGCCAGCTCGGCCCGCTGCTCACCTGCCTCGACGGCCCGGTGCTGAGCTACGAGCGGGCCGCCGGTCTGCTGGCCGTGAGGGAGCTGTGATGGCCAGGCCCGCGGCCACAGCCGGGCACCCTCGGCTGGCGGTGTGGAAGTTCGCCTCCTGCGACGGCTGCCAGCTCACCTTGCTGGACTGCGAGGACGAGTTGCTGTCGGTCGCCGCCGAGGTGGACATCGCCTACTTCCTGGAGGCTTCGAGCGCGGTCGGGCCCGGGCCCTACGATCTGTCGCTGGTCGAGGGGTCGATCACTACTCCGGATGACCTGCGGCGGATCCAGCATGTGCGACGCGTGTCGAAGCGCCTGGTGACGATCGGCGCCTGCGCGACCGCAGGCGGCATCCAGGCGCTACGCGACTTCGCCGACGTGCGCGAGTTCGCCTCGATCGTCTACGCCCGGCCCGACTACATCGCCACGCTGGAACGCTCCACTGCGATCTCCGCCCACGTTCCCGTCGACTTCGAGCTGCGCGGCTGCCCCATCGACAAAAGACAGCTGTTGGAGGTGATCTCGGCCTTCCTGGCCGGCCGGCGCCCCTTCGTGCCCGCCCACAGCGTCTGCGTGGAGTGCAAGTCCCGTGGCAACGTGTGCGTCATGGTGGCCCACGGCACCCCCTGTCTCGGCCCGGTCACCCAGGCCGGTTGCGGAGCGCTCTGCCCGGCGTTCAACCGGGGCTGCTACGGCTGTTTCGGCCCGATGGAGAGCCCCAACTCCCGCGCGCTCAACGCGCAGCTGCGAGAACTCGGCATGAGCACCCCCGAACTGGTGCGCGTCTACCGGACGTTCAACGCCACCGAAGAACCCTTCCGCCAGGCGTCCGAGGAGGCCGAAAGTGACGCATAAGTCGATCAGAATCGGCGGGCTGACCCGTGTGGAAGGCGAGGGATCACTGCTGGTGCGCGCCCGCGGCGGTCGCGTCACCGACGTGCAGCTGAACATCTACGAACCGCCGCGCTTCTTCGAGGCGCTGCTGCGCGGAAGGGATCACACCGAACCGCCCGACATCACCGCCCGCATCTGCGGCATCTGCCCGGTGGCCTACCAGATGAGCGCCTGCCAGGCCATCGAGGCGGCCTGCGGGACAGAGGTGACCGGGCCCCTGCGGGACCTGCGGCTGCTGCTGTACTACGGCGAGTGGATCGAGTCGCACGCCCTGCACATCTGCCTGCTGCACGCCCCCGACTTCCTCGGCTATGACAGCGGCGTGGCCATGGCGGCCGATCACCGCCACCTGGTGGAGCGGGGGCTGGCGTTGAAGAAGGCCGGCAACGAACTGGTGGCGGCTCTCGGCGGCCGGGCGATTCACCCGGTCAACGTGCGGGTGGGCGGCTTCTACCGGGTGCCCGCCCGCGCCGAGCTCGCGCCGGTCGCCGAACGGCTGCGCCGGGCCCGCGAGGAGGCGCTGGCGACGGTGGAATGGGTGGCCGGGTTCGACTTTCCCGACGTCGAGCACGACTACCGCTTCCTCGCGCTGCACCACCCGGCGGAGTACGCCATCCTGTCCGGGACGATCGCGGTGAGTGACGGGACCGGATTCGCGGCGGCCGACTGGCCCGCCCACATCGTGGAAGAGCAGGTTCCGCATTCCACCGCGCTGCACGCGCGGCTCGACGGGACCGCCGGCTATCTGGTGGGCGCCCTGGCGCGCTATGCCCTGAACGGGCGGCAGCTGTCCCCACTGGCCCGGTCGGCGGCAGAAGCCGCCGGGCTCGGCCCCGTCTGCCGTAACCCGTTCCGCAGCATCGTTGTCCGAGCGGTGGAGATCCTGCACGCCTGCGACGAGGCGATCCGGATCATCGAGGACTACACCGAGCCGCAGGCGCTGTCCATGCCGGTCGAGCCCCGTCCCGGAGTCGGTCACGGGGTCTCGGAGGCTCCGCGGGGCACGCTCTACCACCGCTACCGGATCGACGGCGCGGGCCTGATCGCCGAGGCTGACATCGTGCCTCCGACCTCGCAGAACCAGGCTCGCATCGAGATGGATCTACGTCACCTCATCGAGCCCCGCCTCGACCTGCCGGAGGCGGAGCTGGCGGCGCTGTGCGAGCGGGCGGTACGCAACCACGACCCGTGCATCTCCTGCTCGGCCCACTTTTTACACCTTCACCTGGACCGGTGAGGTCGATCCGACCCGGGAGGGATCATGCACGCCCATATCGTCATCGGGATCGGCAACGACTTCCGAGGGGACGACGCCGCGGGGCTGGAGGCGGCCCGGCTGCTGCGCGGCATGCTTCCCCCGGAGGTTCCCGTGATCGAGAACGAGGGCGACCCGGCCGAGCTGATCGAGGCATGGACCGGCGCGGACCTGGCGATCGTGATCGACACGGCGGTTTCCGGCGCGCCCCCGGGCACGGTGGTCCGGCACACCGTCCTCGGCCCTTCCCTCTCACGGGGGGACGCTCCACCGCCGCCTCCCATCATCCAGCACGCCAGCTCCCACGCTCTGGGCGTCGCCGACGCGGTCGCCCTCGGCCACGTACTCGGCCGCCTGCCTCGTGAACTCACGCTCTACACCGTTGAGGGCGCAGACTTCGGACTCGGAGCCCCGATGACGCCCGCCGTACGGCATGCCGTCGAAGAGACCGTCGCGACCATAGCCGCTCTCGTCCCGCAGAGCTCAGCACGGCTCCGCCCCTTCTAGGGGCGCAACGACGGCGACGGGGCAGGACGCGTGCCTGACCAGCGACCTGGTGATCACACCGAGACGGCCCGTACGGCGTGCCGTCCGCCCCGTGCCCGCGACGATGAGAGTGGCCTTCGCGGCGGCCGCTCCCAACGCCTCCTTCGGCGCACTCATGGTGACGGCGGCATCGACGGGGACCTCCGGGTATTTCTCCTGCCAGGGTGCGAGGCGTTCGTTCAGCCGCTCTTGGCAGGCCCGGCGTGAGTCGTCGGGATCGGGCAGGGAGGCCATGGCGACGCCCCACGTCAGAAGGCGCGGATAGCCGGCGTGTATCACGCGCAGGCGTAGGCGCCGCAGGGCCGCCTCGTGGAAGGCGAAGTCGAGCACCTCGTCGGCCGTGGTGTTTTTGAGACCCACAACGACAGGCCCCGGATGCAAGGGCACGGGCAGGGGTCCTGCCCCTCGCACGATGATCACCGGGGATCGCGCACGGGCCGCGACAGCGGCGGTGACGGAACCGATCACGGACCGGGCTGGGGCGCTCAGTCCCCGGGAGCCGACCACGACGAGTTCCGCGTCGGCTGACAGCTCGACGAGCCGCTGCGCGGCAGAGCCTTCGTGAAGATCGGTCGCCACGTCGACGATCGTGCTGCACGCGCGGGCGCAGTCGGCCCCGTGGTGCAGAACGTGCTCGGCGGCTTTGCGTAGATGGAGCTTGGCTCCGTCGTCGCTCTCGCCGTATGGCCAGCGCCACGCGTGGGTAAGGGTCAGCGAAAGTTTTCTGAGTTCCGCCTCGTCCATCGCCCAGTCCAGGGCCTGCATGGAGAAATCCGAGCCGTCATAGCCGATGACGATTCTGCGAGGTTCCGTCATGGTTATCACCTCGGTTCCATGGTTGGTGATGCCCGGATTGGACAGCAGGGCGGAACGTCCCTGTTCACCGGGACCTCCGACCTCTTTTCGTCTGGGCCGGGCACACCGGTGAGTCATCCGCGCCGCGGTTCAACGGGATCGTGGGAGGCCTGTGGCCGGGTCGCGCACTGGCATGATCGGAGATGGCCGCCTGCGATCAGGCGCTGTCTGCGACGGCGATGACGACAAGGGGACAGGCCGCGTGGTGGAGCAGCGAGTGGCTGACCGATCCGAGGAGCAGCCCGGCGACGGCACTGCGCCCGCGTGATCCCACCACCAGCAGGCCGGCGCCCGCGGAGACTCTCAACAGCACCTCCACCGGATGTCCCCGTTCAACATGTTTTACGAGTTTGACTCCCGGGCGACGCTCGCTCTGGCCGGTGAGCGCCTGGGCCAGCAGGAGCCGTTCCGCGCCCGCCTGATGGATCCGGGCCGGTGTGCCCTCAGGACGGCACCCGGCGGCGGATTCGCTCCAAGCGTGGACTGCGCGTAGGTCGGCGCCGCGCAGGCCGGCCTCGGTGAACGCGAACTCGATCGCGGCGGCACCGCCTGGCGAGCCGTCGACGCCGACGACAACCTCGTTGCGCGGCTGCGTGCGCGTCCTGCGGATGACGGCCACGGGGCAGGTGGCCTGACCGGACACGCCCAACGCGACCGAGCCGAGCAGCAGCCCGCCGAAGCCGCCCAGCCCGTGGCTGCCGACTACCAGGAGGTCGGCGTCCTTGGAGGCTCTGATCAGGCTGAGCCGTGGGTCTCCCCGCAGCAGTTCGGACTCCACCTCAGCCCCGCGCCTCTCGTCGCGCGCCTGCCGCAGGGCGTCCGCCAGCACAGAGGCGGCACTCTGACGCATCCAGCGGCCCACGTAGGCATGAGGCGCATCATCGGGCAGCTCATACGCCCATCCAGGCACAACGTGCACGATGCGCACCTTGACACCGCGCAGGTCAGCTTCGCGCATCGCCCAGATCACAGCCGCCAAGCCGCCTTGCGAACCGTCGACTCCAACGACGATCATGAGGCTTTCTTCCCCGGTCGAATCGCGGCCCATGGACGTGAGTGGACGGTCGGCGGCTCGTCAGGCCTGCCGTGCGAGCCCGGTGGTCACGAGTGGACCACCGCCACCGGGCCGTGGGCGTGGTGCAGCACGCCGCGGCTGACGGAGCCCAGCAGCACCGAGCCGGCCGCGCCCATCCCCCGCGAGCCCACGACGACCAGGTCGGCCCTGGCCGAGGCATCGGTCAGGGCCTCGACCGGATGCGTGCTCCGAACGTCCTCCACCACTTCCACCTCGGGAAACTTCTCCCGCCAGGTGCCGAGCTTGTCGCGCACCATACGCTGGTGGAAGCGGTGAACTTCTTCTATGTCGGCGGGGATCTCCGGTATGAGGCCGTACACCGGCCGCTGCCAGGCGTGGACGGCTCGCAGCGCGCAGCCGCGCAGCCTGGCCTGCTCGAAGGCGTAGGCCAGCGCGGGCTCGCATTCGGCGGAGCCGTCGACACCCACGACGATCTCACCGTGCGGCCGGCCGGCGTCCGCCCTGACGACCACGACGGTGCCGGGCACATGACCGGCCACGTGGAGGACCATTGAGCCCAGCAGGGCGCCGACGAAGCCGCCCAGGCCGCGGCTGCCGATCACGAGCTCGGTGGCCGTGCCGACCTGCTCCCGCAGAACCTTGGCCGGTGATCCCTCGATCAGTTCGGTCGTCACCCGGACGTCCGGCCGGTATTTCGTGGCCACGGTGATCGCTTCGGTGAGCACCTGCTCGCCGGCGCGCGCCGCGAGGTCGGCCCAGTCGGGTGGAGGGAATGCGGCGACGCCATACGGCCAGCGGTCCACAACGTGGACGATCCGCAACGGCAACCCTCTGCGGGCGGCGTCATCAGCCGCCCATTTCACGGCCGCCATGGCGGCGGGTGAGCCGTCCGTCGCAGCGGTGATCGATTCGGTCATGACATGTCCTCTCGCTTCTGCTGCGCTTCCATCCGATCGCGGCGCCGGCGTTTTCCCCAGGGGCGATCGTCCCGGCATGAACAGGACCTTCGTCCTTTCCCTGATGGCGATTCCGGTCGCGTGGTTGAGGATCCTCCGGCGCCGCAGCCGATCAGGCGCGCCACCGCACCATCTTTCCCGCCGATCGCATCCGGGGGCCTGCTCCGTCCGGGGGACTACGCCGGCTCCGGAGCCGCCCCCTTCGGACGGACGACGGCGACGGGACAGTGGGCGTGGTGAAGGACGCCATGGCTGACCGAGCCGAAGACGGCGGAGGCGAGCAGACCGTGGCCGCGGGAGCCGACGACGACCATGTCGGCCTCGGTGGAGGCATCGCGGAGGGCTCCGGCCGGGTGACCGCAGACGATCGACTCGGTCACCGTGACGTGGGGGAACCGCTCCCGCCACGGAGCCAGCACCCGCCGGAGGAACGTGCCCCTCTCAGCGACGATCCTCTCCCCCACGGATCCGCTCCCGACGGCCGGCGTGGACAGGCCAGGGGGCTGCCAGGCATGGACGGCGTGCACGACGGCACCTCGGATCTCGGCCTCGGCGAAGGCATGAGCGAGCACGGCCTCCGCACCCTCCGATCCGTCGACCCCGACCACGATCCGGCCATGGCGTGTCGCGGAGTCGCCGCGGACGACGACGACGGGACAGCCGGCGTGGCCGGCGACGCCCATGCCGACCGAGCCCAGCAGCAGCCCGGCGAACCCGCCCTGGCCTCGGCTGCCGATCACGACCTGATCGGCCGCTTCGGACTCCTCCAGGAGCCTTTGGACGAGGTCTCCGTCAACGAGTGCGGTGGTGACCTCCAGGCCAGGCGCACTCGCCCGCGCCGCCTCAGCCGCGTCCGCGAGCATCGCGCGGCAGTGCTTCGCCTCTGGATCCCGGTAGTTCTTCATCGTGTGGACGGGGACGTCGCCGGCCCACTGCTCGCGAACGTGGACGATCCTCAGGGGCCTGGCGCGCAGTACGGCCTCACGCGCGGCCCACCGCACCGCCTCCGACGCGGCGGGAGAGCCGTCGGTGCCGGCTATTACGGGTCTGTTCATGACGGGGCTCCTCAGACGTCGGTGTGTCAGGCGATCCAGGCGCCCTGGATGTGGTTGCGGACGGACACGGGTTCAGCGGTCATGACTGATCCCGGCCACTCCCCCTATGATCATCGGCCGGACCGAAACCACGTCCACCGTGATCGCCGCCACTGGCGGCCTCAGCTCTGACGGGGCTGCTCGGCGGGGACGTCCAGCCTGTCCGCACCAGCTCCCGGCGCCTGCCGTCGGAAAGCAGGAAGAAGCCGTTCATCGTGGGCCGCTCCGGGTCTGAATCGCCTTGTGCAGCGTATCGGCCGCCACGACCGCGGGCACGGCCAGCGCCGCCAGCGCCCAGCCTGCGGGTGAAGGGAACGAACCGCCGAGCAGGCTGGTCAGCGGCGGGAGACCGAGGAAGATCAGCAGTAACACGACTTCGATCGCGACCGCCCACAGCAGGAGGGGATTACCCGTCCACCGCAGGTGCCCGGCCCAGCGGGTCTCGCTGCGGCAGGCGAAGGCGTTGGCGAGCTGGCCCAGGACCACGGCGGCGAAAGCCGTACCCGAGGCCGCGGCGAGCAGTTCCGGGGACGGCTCGGCGCCGAACACCCACCCGCCCAGCATCAGCACCGTGACAAAACCGGCCATCTCTACGACGGCCTCCGCAGGCCCGAGGACCCCGAACACCCGGCGGAGCAGGCGGCGGTCCACCAGCGAACCCGCCCGCGCGGGACCGTGCATGGTCTGCGGGTTGGGCGGTTCTGCGCCGAGAGCGAGGGCGGGCAGCAGATCGGTGCCGATGTCGAGGGCCAGCACCTGCAGCACGGTGAGCGCGAGCGGAATCGTGCCGCCGCTGAGCGCCCAGACGACGAACGGGGTGAGCTCGGCCACATTGTCGGTCAGGTGGTAGGTGAGAAACCTGCGGATATTGGCGTAGGTGGCCCGTCCGAGCTCCACCGCCGTGACAATGGTTGCGAAATGGTCATCCAGCAGGATCAGGTCCGCCGCCTCGCGGGCGACATCGGTGCCCGAGGCGCCCATGGCCACCCCGATGTCGGCTTCGCGCAGCGCGGGTCCGTCGTTGACTCCGTCCCCGGTCATCGCCACCACGTGCCCGCGTCCGCGTAACGCGCGGGCGATGCGCAGCTTGTCCTCCGGCGTCGCCCTGGCGACCACGGCCCCGTCGCGGTCGAGCAACGCGCCGAGGGCGTCGTCGGTCCCGGGCAGCTCGGCGCCGGTGACCACGAGCCCCTCCGGCCCGAGCAGGCCGACCTTTTCCGCGATCGCGCGGGCCGTACCGGGATGGTCTCCGGTGATCATGGCCAAATTGATCCCCGCCAGGCGGCACTTTTCGATCGCCTCGGCCACATCCTCGCGCGGCGGATCCTCCAGGCCTACGAGGCCGAGCAGTGTCAGATCCCGCTCCGCCTCCGCGGCGGTGGAAACCGCCGGAGCGGTCCGGCGGGCGACAGCCAGGACGCGAAGCCCGTGCCGGCTCATGTCCTCCAGCGCCTGTTCCGCTCCCGCCACGGCTGCGCACAGCGGCAGAACCGAGTCTGGGGCGCCCTTGACATGGAGCACGCCGTCGGCGACTACCGAGGAGCGGCGGCGGACGGGATCGAATGGGAAGCGTCTGGTGACCGCCACATCCTCCCCCGATCCAGCGCGCAGTGCCAGCGCGTGCAGAGCCACCTCCATGGGGTCACCGACCGGTTTCCGATGGCCATTCATGCGGACCAGCCGTCCGGTCGAGCTGAGCATGGCGGAGCGCATGATCTCCGCGGCCGACGCCGGTTCGGCAAGGTCGAGGACACCGCCCGGAGCCCACACCTGTACGACGGCCATCTCGTTGCGGGTAAGGGTTCCGGTCTTGTCCGTGCAGATGAACGTGGTCGAGCCCAGTGTCTCCACAGCTTCCAGGTGGCGGACCAGTGCCTTCTGGGCGGCCATCCGCTGCGCCGACCGCGCCAGCGACAACGTGACCGTGGGCAGCAGCCCTTCGGGGACCAGTGCCACCGTGACTCCGAGAGCGAACAGGAAGCCTGTCGAAGGGGCCATGCCGAGCAGCAGGGACAGGGCGAAGAACACCACGCCGACGCCGAGCGCGATCGCGGCGACCATCTGGACGACCCGCCCGAGCTGGCGGGCGAGCGGGCTCGGCGGCCGGGTCGTGCCATGGGTGAGCGCGGCCACGCCGGCCAGCCGGGTGCGCGTGCCCGTTGCTGTCACGACGCCGACCGCCTCCCCTTCGACCACGAAGGTCCCAGCGAAGACCGTGGCCCCTTCACAAGGCCGGAGCGGGACGCTCTCTCCCGTCAGCATCGACTCGTTGACCGCCAGCGCGTGCACCTCGACCAGAGCCAGGTCGGCCGAGATCCGGTCGCCTGCCTCCAGCAGCACAACGTCGCCCACGACCAGATCCGCGGCGTTCACCATCATGCGGTGTCCGTCCCGGACGACCCTGACGTCGGCGGGGATCAGTTCCCGCAGGCGCTGCCCGGCCTTGTCCGCGCGATACTCCTGGACGAAGGCGAACGCGCCGTTCAGCACCACCACCACGACGATGGCCAGCGCCAGCTGAGGCATACCCGCCAGAAGCGCCAATCCCGCCGCCATCCACAGCATCAGCGCGAAGAAGTGGACCATCTCCCGGAGCAGCAGCACGGCCGCCGGCGCCCGCCGACCGGCCGGCAGCATGTTCGCTCCCCCTTCGGCGAGGCGTCGCGCCGCCTCCGCGGAGGTCAGTCCCGACCGTGCCGGGGACATAGCCAACATGCCTTCACGCTGCCGAGCGGAGGTGTCGCCGACATAGAGGAGACCGTCCCACAGGGGTGGGACCTTCGGCTCTGTCAGCGTCGTCACAGAGCATCGACAGTGAAGGGGAAGGGCATGCGCACGTGAGGACGGCCCTCGGCGGTGCAGCGCAGGCTAGTGAGCGCCGCGAACACGGCACAGCGATACGAACAGTCGTTCGATCGGAGGTTCTTCCCATGGAAGCCAAACAGTGGACCGTGCAGGTTTACATCACCGAAGAGGGCGATGACACCTCCGCCCGGGCAGTCCTGTCCACCAGGGACAAGACTCGCATAACCGGGGTGGGACACGCGCGTCGCAACCCGGCCGATCAGCCGGCACCCGAGATCGGCGACGAGCTCGCGGTCGCCCGCGCGCTGAGCGACCTGGGCAACAGGCTGCTCACCGTCACCTCGGAGGACATCGCCCAGTTCACCGGCCCCACCTCGTGGTGAACGCCTCTCACGTCGTGCAGGCCGGATCAGCACGACCGGGGCATCCGCGCCCGGGCGGAACGGGAAAGGGAGAGGAAAGGGAAGAGCCATGAAAGCAGAGGTCGGGGACCGGTTGATCGTCGAAAGCACCCACCTGGGTGAGCCGCGCCGGATCGGCATCATCACCGCGTTGCACCACGCCGACGGTTCGCCGCCCTATGACGTGCACTGGCTTGACCAGGAACACGATGTCATGATCTTTCCAGGGCCGGACGCCCGCATCGAGCGCCGGCACACGGAACCCGGGACATCCTGATCGGGGCACCGGAACGGTCACATCGTTCCCGTGGCGGTGGCGCGCGGGTCGACCGTCTTGGGGCCCGCTCGCCGCCCGGACGGGTTCGGGAACGCGCTCAGGCGCCGCCGACCCGTTCGACGGCGATTCCACCCGGCTGCAGCGGCAGACGCCGACCGGTCACCTGCCGAGCCGTCAGGCGGACGAACACCGGCTCGGCCACGGCTACCCAGGTGGCGGGTAGTTCCTCCAGGCGTCGCACCTGGTCGGGGTCGGTGATGATTTCACCGACGCCGACCAGCAGCACGCTCCAGCCCACGCGTAGCGCAGGTTCTATGTCGTCGGCCTCGAACGACAAGGGACCGCCTCGGTGCACAGCGTCAAGTTTGCCTCCTCGTGAGGACGTGAACACGACACCGTCGTGGTCCACCACGAAGTTGACCGGCAGCACCACCACTTCACCGCTCGGGGCCGACCATGCGACCCGGCCGACTTTGACGGTCCGCAGCAACGCCATGCAGGTGTCGCGGTCCAGAACCTCGGTCTGACCGCCACCTGTGAACGACGTCGTGTCCTTCGCGTGCATCGTCGCGTCCTCCCCCTGGCGGCTCCTCCTCGAAGGGCCGCCCCAAAGAACGACTCGTGACCGTTTCTCTTCACCTCCACCGTAACGGCCGGTGGAGCCGGTGGAGATCGTGGCCGCTACGCACGCCCGATCCGAACATGCGATCTCGGATCCGCCGTCCGCCACCGTCCCTCATGACCTGGCCTTTCCCGGGACGGGCCGACCGGACCGGATCGGTCGCCCAGGTGCCGTCGAGAAGCTCACCCGTCATGCGATGACGTCCAGACCGGTAGCCGCAGGCCGCTCGGCCCGCAGCACACTGCCGACGACGTCACCGTCGACGGTCTCGTGTTCCACCAGGATCGCCGCGAGCCGGTGGAGAGCGCCGCGGTGAGCACGCAGCAGGTCGATCGCGCGCTTCTCGGCCTCGCCGAGAAGCCGGGCCACTTCTTCGTCGATGATCTTCTGGGTCCGCTCGGAGTACGGCTTGCGCCGGAAGTCCTCCATGTCCTCGCCGAGGTACTGAGGGCTGGCCGAGGAGTAGCCGACCGGGCCGAGTGCAGGCGACAGGCCGAAGTCGCGCACCATGCGAGTGGCGATCTGCGTGGCGGCCGCCAGGTCGTTGGCGGCGCCGGTGGAGCCTTCGCCGAGGACGACCAGTTCCGCGGCCCGTCCGCCGAGCCGTACGGCGAGCAGGTCGGCCAGGTAACTCTCGCTGTAGAGGTGCCGCTCGGCTTCGGGCAGCTGCTCGGTGACGCCGAGCGTCAGACCGGCGGGAAGGATGGTCACCTTCGCGACCGGGTCGGCGTGCTCACACAACGTGGCGAGCAGAGCATGCCCGGACTCGTGCACGGCCACCGCGTGGCGCTCTTGCGGAAGCAGGGCGTTGGAGGTCTCCCGGCGGCCGAGCAGCACCCGGTCGCGTGCCGCGTCGAGGTCATGGGCGTCGATGGTCGTGCGGTCCGCCCTGACGGCGTTGATGGCGGCCTCGTTGACGAGGTTGGCCAGGTCGGCGCCGGAGAACCCCGGTGTGCCACGAGCGATCACACCGAGATCGACGTCCGGGGCAAGATGCTTTCCGGCCGCGTGAACGGCCAGGATCGCCGCCCGCTCGACCTGGTTGGGCAGCGGCACGGTCACCTGCCGGTCGAAGCGGCCGGGACGCAGCAGGGCCGGATCAAGGGTCTCCGGCCGGTTCGTCGCGGCCAGGACGACGATTCCGCTGCTCTGATCGAAGCCGTCCATCTCGGCCAGCAGCTGGTTGAGCGTCTGCTCGCGTTCGTCGTTGCCGCCGGTGACCGCCCCGCCTCGGCGTCCGCCGATGGCGTCGATCTCGTCGATGAAGACGATGGAGGGCGCGCGTCTGCGCGCTTCGTCGAAGAGGTCGCGGACCCGCGAGGCGCCCACGCCGACGAACATCTCCACGAACGCCGAACCGGTGACCGACAGGAACGGTACGGCTGCTTCCCCGGCCACGGCGCGCGCGATGAGCGTCTTTCCCGTCCCGGGAGGGCCCACCATGATCACGCCTCGGGGTGGCTTCGCGCCCGCCGCCGCGTACCGCTCGGGGGCGCGCAGGAAGTCCACGACCTCGCTGATCTCCTGCTTGACGCCGTCATAACCGGCGACGTCGCCGAACCGGGTCGTCGGCCGCTCCGCCTCGATGATTTTCGCTCGTGATCGGCCGAACCCTCCGATACCGCCGGCGAGGGATTGCTGAGCCTTCCGTCCGCTCCACATGAACAGGCCGATGAGCAGCGCCAACGGCAGGAAGCTGATGAGGATCGACCCCAGGGAGCCTTCGGAGCGGGTCGCGGTGATCTGAACATGGTTGGACTGAAGCTGGGCGTCCAGCCGGCCGACGTTGAGGGCTGTGGGAATCTGGGTGGTGAACCTCGCACCGTTCTTCAGGTCGCCGGACACCGCCCCATGATCGTCGATCGTCACCGCCTTGACCTGCCCGGCATTCACCTTGGCCACGAAGTCGCTGTAGGAGTACGGCGTGGCCGCCGACCCGGTGAACATGATGGGTATCAGCAGCCACGACAGGAAGATCAGCGTCGCCGCGGGCAGCAGCCAGCTCCGCCAGCCGGACGGCGGCGGATTCGTCGGCGGAGGTGGGGGCTCGTTCGGCGGCCCTGGCTTCGCTTTACCCGTCATGTGCCGGCCGCACAGCCGAACTCGCGTGATCATCAGCCGGTCTCCCCATCGGTTTCCCTGCTCACCGCCAGTTTTCAACCACACGACAGAGGTGCAGCAGGGCCGAAAGGCCCGAAGACCAGGACGGAAGGCCCCTCCGCAGGCCGACGCCCTCACCCGGTCATCGATACGGTCTGTCACCGACCGCCCGATTCATAGGCCATGGCCGGGGGAGGAATCAGGCATGGGGGAGTCTGTCCCACTCATCCGAGCCGGCATCCGAAACGGGCGCCACCCGCTCATCCCGGCCTGGATCGCCTGGATGGCAGACCCGGACGTGGAGGCATCATCGATGAGAGCATGGGCGCAGATCAAGGAGACGCATATCGGCGTCGTGGTTCTCCTCGGAGATCACGCTTTCAAACTGAAGAAACCGGTGAATTTCGGCTTCGTGGACTTCACCACCCGGCAGGCGCGGGAGAGGATCTGCCATGAGGAGGTGGAGCTGAACCGGCGGCTGGCCCCGGATGTCTACGAGGGAGTCGCCGACGTGCTCGGCACGGATGGGCAGGTCTGTGAGCATCTCGTTGTGATGCGGCGTATGCCCGAAGAACGCCGCCTCGCCGCCATGATCGATTCAGGGAAACCGGTCGAGGAACACCTGCGGCAGATCGCCCGGATGGTCGCGAGCATGCACGGGCGCTCCCGCCACAGCCCCCAGATCGACCAGCAGGGAAGCGGGCAGGCGCTACGTTCACGGTGGAGCGCGAGCTTCGATCAGGTCCGAGCACTTCCCGAGCCGGTCCTCGGCCCCGAGGTCGTCGGGGAGATCGAACGGCTCACGCTGCGCTTCCTCGACGGTCGCGGTCCCCTGTTCACCGCACGTATCGATGAGGGCCGCATCGTGGACGGCCATGGTGACCTGCTCGCAGAGGACATCTTCTGCCTGGACGACGGGCCACGGATTTTGGACTGCCTGGAGTTCGACGAACGGCTGCGCTTTGTCGACGGCCTTGACGACGTGGCTTTCCTGGCCATGGACTTGGAACGGCTGGGGGCGCCGCGGCTGGCGGAGGTGTTCTTGCACCAGTACACCGAGTTCACCGGCGACCCCGCGCCGCCCTCGCTGTGGCATCACTATGTCGCCTACCGGGCTTTCGTCCGCGCCAAGGTCGCCTGCTTGCGGCGCGGGCAGGGAGACTCCGGTGCCGCCTGGGAGGCTCGCCGGTTCGCCGATCTCACACTGCGCCACCTGCAGGCAGGCACGGTACCTCTGATTCTCGTCGGCGGTGCCCCGGGAGCCGGCAAATCGACCCTGGCCGCTGCCCTCGCCGACCGTCTCGGTTACACGGTGCTGAACAGCGACCGCGTCCGCAAGGAAATGGCCGGCATCTCGCCTGACCAGTCCGCCTCCGCTCCCTTCGGCGAAGGCATCTACGACCCTGAACACACCGAACGCACCTACGACGAGTTGCTGTCGCGAGCCGGGAAGCTGCTTGAGCGCGGAGAGCCGGTCATCCTCGACGCCTCATGGGGCGGCGCCGGGCACCGGGCAGCGGCCGATCGCGTCGCCCAGCGCACCTCCAGCGACCTGGTGGCCTTGCGTTGCACCGCTCTGCCGCAGGTCGCCGCCGAGCGCCTCGCCCGCCGTACCGGTGCCGTCTCAGACGCCGATCAGGCGATCGGCGCGGCCGTGGCGGCGAGGATGGCCCCTTGGCCCGACGCGGTCGAGATCGACACCAGCGCATCTCCGGAACAGGCGCTGGAGCGGGCGTTGGCGGTGATCAACGCTTCTCCGGCCCCTGTTTCCTGGCGGTTCCGGCGCCCTCAGATGGAACCCGACTGATCATTCGCATCGTTCGGGTAAAAACGGGCCTGACGGAAACGTATGACTGCCTTGGCTCACCGAGCTGCTGGGCACAGAAGTTACGCATGCCACCGGAAGGACCCGGGAATCGCCACGTGGATCTTCCCATCCCCTGCAGCCGGGCAGCGCAGTTAGGTCAGCGGCACACTCCACATCAGGCAGGTGCCGCCCCCTGGGCGAGATTCGACCGTGAAAGAGCCGTCGAGGCGTTCGGCCCGGTCCTGGAGATTGCGCAGCCCGCTGCGCCGGCCGCCCTCCGGCACCCCCAGCCCGTCGTCGATGACGGTGAGGACGAGCCGGTCCTCACCCGCCTCGACCGCCACCTCGACCTTGGAGGCCCGGGCGTGACGCACGACGTTGGACAGCGCCTCCCTCAGCACGGCCAGCAACTGCTCGGCGACCTGGTCCGGCACCATGGCGTCGAGGCGGCCTTCCATGGTCAGAGCCGGCATGAAGCCCAGGTGGCCTCGGGCGCCCTCTACCAGTCCTGTGATCTGCGCGCGCAGCCCCTCCGCACCGTCTTCCGAAGAGATCTGCAGGGCGAAAATGGTCGAGCGGATCTGCCGGATGGTCGCATCCAGCTCATCGATCGAGGTTTGCAGCCGAGCCGAGGCCTCCGGTCTGTCGACCAGCCGCACCGTGCTCATCAGCGTCATCGCCACGGCGAACAATCTTTGGATCACCACGTCATGCAGATCCTTGGCGATCCGGTCGCGATCTTCCAGCAGCCCCAGCCGCTCGGCGTCCATCCGGCTCTCGGCCAGCTCCAACGCGATCGCGGCCTGCCCGGCGAAGGCGTGCAGGGTATGCAACTCCGCCTGGCTGAACGGCAGCCGGCCCGAGCGCTTGCCCAGCGACAGCACGCCGCGCACGCTGCCCGGCGCGCCGATCGGCACCACGGCCACCGGTCCCAGCGAGACGTAGTCGGCGATCGCGATCGGCACCTCGGCCTCGGCCGGATCAGCCACCATCAACGGCTCACCGCTGGTGAACGCTCGGCCCGCCAAAGAGTCGGCGACCGGCGCCTGCGCACAGGCCACCTCCTCACAGGCCAGCCCATCGGCGATCACCGCCTGCAGGATGCGCCCGCTGTCATCGGGCAACAGCACCGCCACCACGTCGGCGCCGGCCATCTCCCGCGCACGCCGGGCGATCAACGTGAGCACCTGTCCCGGCTCGGCCCCCGACAGCAAGCTGGTGGTGACCTCCGCTGAGGCCTGCAGCCAGCGCTCCCGGCGGCGGCTGTCGGCATACAATCGGGCGTTTTCGATGGCCACGCCCGCCGCCGCGGCCAGCGCGGTGACGATCGCCTCATCCTCGGCGTCGAACTCCCCTCCGCCGCGCTTCTCGGTCAGGTAGAGGTTGCCGAAGGCCTCCTCCCGCACCCGGATCGGCACCCCCAGAAATGCCCCCATCGGCGGATGCCCCGGCGGGAACCCGTATGACGCAGGGTGATCGCTGATGTGGGCCAGCCGCAGCGGCCGCGGCTCCTTGATCAGCAAACCCAGCAGGCCCAGGCCGTGCGGCCAGTGCTCGATCCGGGCGATCTCCTGCTCGCTCAGCCCCACCGGGATGAACTGCACCAGCGTGTTGTGCTCCCCCACCGCTCCCAGCGCCCCGTAGGTGGCATCGACCAACATGGTGGCGGTCTCCACGATCCGGCGCAGCACCGTCTCCAGATTCAGATCGCTGCCCACCACCACGACCGCGTTCAACAGTGCGTGCACCCGGTCCCGGGTGGCCAGCACCGCCTCCAGCCGCATCTGCAGCTCCGACAGGAGCTCATCCAGCCGCATGCTCGGCAGCAATGCGCCGGGCTCGACCTGTGCCATACCTATGAGTTTCGCATCCGAACAGTTGAACGCCCGGCCCGACACCAGGTCGGGCGTTGAACCGGCTGTTTGCAGGATCGGATCGCCGTACCGGCCGGGTGCGCCCCGTCGGCCACCGCGCCCCTGAAGGGGGCGTGGTCCCCTTCCTTCACCTTGATGGACAGCGGCACCGATCTTGTTCAAGGAGCCGGTCCGTGACAGCCGGGCGCCCCCGGCGTTGCCGAGCGAAAGCGCTGAACAGGTTTTATGCGGTGGTCGAAAGACCCGGTAATCGAGGACCTCCGGCCTCTGCCCCGCCGATCCCGATGGCGGTGAGATGAAGGGGTGAGGAGCCCGGCGACAACTGAGCGGGCGGGGCTTCCCCATCGCCCGCAATCCGGACAGCCACGAAGCCATACAGGCTCTCGGCCGGGCCCACGTGCGAGTGAAGGAGGTTCAGCGATGCGCGTTGAGGTCAAGGATGTCATGACCACGCAGGTGTCCTCGGTCAACGGCAGCACTCCGTTCAAGGACGTCGCAGAAGTGCTCATCGCTCACGGCGTCAGCGCACTGCCTGTCGTCGACGGCGAAGGACACGTCATCGGAGTCGTCTCCGAAGCGGATCTCCTCCGTAAGGAGGAGTTCCGGGAGCGGTACTACCGCGAGGGGTACCGGCCGCCGCTACGCGCCCGGCTGCGCCACCGGCTGAGCCAGGAGGGCACCGACGGCGGCAAAGCCCATGGAGACACCGCCGCGCAGCTCATGACCGCCCCTGCGGTCACGATCGGGCCACGCGCCTCGATCGTGACGGCGGTACGGCTCATGGAGGAGCACGGCGTCAAAAGACTGCCCGTGGTAGACGACGCCGGCCTTCTCGAAGGCATCGTCAGCCGCCGTGACCTGCTGAAGGTCTTCGTCCGCCGGGACGCAGACATCGCCGATGAGGTGCGCGAGGAGATCCTCCGGCGCACCCTGTGGCCGCAGCCCAACGACGCCACCGCCACCGTCGCCCAGGGGATCGTCACGCTGACCGGGCGCATGCACCGGCGCAGTGACGCCCAGTTCGCAGCGCGGATGGCCGGCCGGGTGAACGGGGTCGTCGACGTGATAGACAACCTGCAATGGGATCAAGACGACACCCCGGTCTGGACAGGGCGGTAAAGATACCGGCCCGCCACGGTGTGGCGGAGCTACGCGAGCACGCCGTGCCCGCATCGGACATCGACCACCGTGGCCGGGTCCTCTCAGACACGAAGGGACGGGGTCTCCGTCTGATCGTCGTGACCGTAGGTGGCGTCGACCTGTAGATCCACCACGCCTTTGATCCGGCGGCCGGCTTCGGTGAGCTGGGCGATCTGCGAGCGCCGGGCCAGTCTGCCCCCGACGCGTACCACGCCGTCGTCCACCGTGATCGCCAGCGTCCGCGTGTCCAGGTGCAGGCGTGCGATGGCCGCGGCCACGTCCGCCAGGATGTCGGGCGCCCACCGACTGAAGACCTTCAGCAGGTCGACCTGGTGCACAGTGCCGGTGATCTTCCCGCTGGTGGGGTCGATCACCGGTAACTGCTTGATCCGATGATCGCGCATCAGCCGGGCCGCCTCCCGGATCGGGGTTTCCGCGCTGACCGTCAATGCCGGACTGGTCATGATCTCCTGGGCGGTCAGCCCGGCGGTTGCCTCGGGCTCCTGGCGCCGCCGGCGGCCCTCGAAAAGAGGCTCGCCGTAAGAGGTACCCGTCTCCTTCGACAGCAGGTCGTCTTCCGACACCATCCCGACCGGGCGTCCGTCGGTGTCGATCACGGCGACGGCGTTCACCTTGAAGCGGCGCATGGTCGCCATCAGCTCGGTGCACGTCGCTTGCCGGTGAACCGCGATGGCTACCACACCCATGACGTCTTTCACCTGCGTCACCATGATCTGTTCCTTGTCTTCGTATCGGTGACGATGCTCTGATCAGCCTTCGGAAGCATGGGAGGCGGAAAGTGGGGCCTTGGCCTGCGGTGGGTTTTCCTTCAGGACAGGGACGACCGCGACGGCACAGAACGCATGCTGAAGGATCGAGGCGGTCACCGAGCCGAGCCTGCCGTGCCCGCGTGCGCCGCCGACCACCATCAAAGCGGCCTCCTTCGACAGATCTGACAGGGCGTCTTTGGGTGATGCGGCGACAAAGTAGGTGCGCACCGACACCGTGGGATGGTCGGCCTGCCAGGGCTGCAACCGCTCCAGCATGTCGTCCTCGGCCGCCTCCGTGACGGCCCGCGTGTCGGGCACCAGCGGCATCGGCGCGCTCCACGCCATCGGCTGCAGGTGTCCGGCGTGCACCGCGACCAGGGGCAGCCTCCGGATGTCGGCCTCGGCGAAGGCGAACTCGATCGCCGCGTCGGGCGTGTGCCCGGTCATGCCCACCACCACGGCCCCGCGGTGGCGCGGGACGGGGATCGGGCCGGGCCCGCGCACGACGATCACCGGGCAGCGCGCGTGCGCCGCCACGTAGCCGGCCACCGACCCCACAACGGTCCTGGCCAGGGCGCCCATGCCGCGCGAGCCCACCACGACCAGCTCCGCGCGGGCCGACAGCTCCACCAGCCGCTCGGCGGCGGCCCCCTCGTACAGATCGACGGCGACGTCGGTGATCGTGCTGCACGAGCGGGCGCAGTCACCCCCGTGGTACAGCACGTGCTCGGCGGCTTTGCGCAGGTGGCCTCTGGCCTCCTCGTCGGCCTCGCCGTACGGCCACCGCCACGCGTGGGTCACCGTCAGCGGCAGCTTCCTCAGCTCGGCCTCGTCCATCGCCCACTCCAGGGCCTGCATGGAGAAGTCGGAGCCGTCATAGCCGACGACGATGCCGTGGGAATCAGTCATCGCTTCCACCTCCCTTCTCAGGATCGGCGGCAGAGGCCTCAGCGTGGCAGGGCGGAAGGTCCCACCGGCGTGGGACCTTCCGCCCTGATTCCCGCTATGGCCCTGGTCGGAGGGTGTGGGGCCGCCATGCCTGGCCGGGCGGATGGGACGGCGAAGGCCGCCGGCTCCGTGTGCCGAGGCACGACGGCCATGACCGCCGGGGCGGCCGCGGTGAGAGGTGTGGGACCTTCGCCCCTACCTGGCAGGGAACGGCCCGGCAAGTATGGAGGGCAGGAACCGCGGCCGCATGAGGCGGTCACAGGGTTCCATACGGCCCCGGGTCCGGCTGCCGCGACCAGGGCGTCGACCCGGTGCGGGCGAACCTGAGGTGGTGACCGTGGCAGATCCCATCGTCGTCGGTGTCGACGGGTCGGCGTCCTCGCTGCAGGCCGTGGCCTGGGCGGCGCGAGAAGCCGCGCTGAGGAGTGCACCGCTCCGTATCGTGCATGTCGCTCTTCGCTGGGCTTATGACGTGCCTCTTGTCCCGCAGCCTGCGCACTGGGGCCCGGACATGGAAGCCGCCTCCCGACAACTGCTGCGCCAAGCCGCCGAGCGGGCCCGCGCCGATGCTCCTGCGGTGACGGTCACCACCGAAATCCTCGACGGCGCCGCCGCTGAGGCGATCGCCGCCGCAGCCGAGTCCGCGCAGCTGATCGTGGTCGGCAGCCGGGGCCGCGGTGGATTCGCCGGGCTGCTGCTGGGCTCGGTCAGCGGTGACCTCGCCGTCCGGTCCCCCTGCCCTGTCGTGATCGCAGGCCGGCCGCAGGCCGGCCACGGCACTGAGATCGTCGTCGGTGTCGCCGGACGTCCTGGCCAGGATCCCGTTGTGCGGTTCGCCTTCGAGGAGGCGGTCCTGCGCCGGCTTCCGCTTCGGGCCGTGCACGCGTGGACCCATCCGGCTGTCAGAGGCCCCGGCGACATGCAGCCACTGGTCTACGACGTCGAAAGCGTCGGTCAGGAGGAGGCACGCCTGCTGGCCGAGTCACTCGCCGGCTGGCGAGAGAAGTTTCCCGACGTGACCTTCGTGGAGCACGTGGTGCACGAGCATCCGGCCAAGGCGCTCAGCGACGCCTCACCGTCTGCCGCGCTGGTCGTCGTGGGCGCTCCCGGTCGAACCTCGCTCTTCGGGTCGACCGCCCACGCCCTGCTCCACCACGCCCAGGCTCCTGTTGCCGTCATCCCTTACAGGGGGCAGATCTGACCTGCGGGGATGCGGGTCAGTCCTTGTCGGGGAACACCGGCAGGCCGCTGCGCGTCTCCAGGCGTGGTCGCCGCCCAGCTCATAGGTCTTGTTCTCGTGCCCGTCACCGGTCAGCACCGCGACGGCAGCGGCCGCGTGGTCGGCGCGGTAGGCGCGGATCGGCGCGGCGGTCAGCTCGCCGATGTCCTCGCCGTGGTGGGCGGTGACCGTGGCGAGCTGCTGGTGCTGGTGCTCTCGCGCTCGGCAGTCAGGATGGCTGGACTTCGTCGAAGAGGGCGAGGGCTTGGGTGGGGTCCGGGCTCACGAGGCGTTCCAGACCGGCCGTCGTGATCTTCGCCCACCTGCCGGCCCGTGCCCACATCTGTTCCTCGAAGGCGTGGACGGCCTTGTCCAGATCGCCAGGGTCGGGGGCGGCGGCGACGGACTCGGCGAGTTCGGCGCCTTCCAGCATCGCGAGGTTCGCGCCCACCCCCAATGGGGGCATCAGGTGGGCGGCGTCGCCCAGTAGCGTCACCCCGGGGACGTGAGCCCAGGTGTGGGACACGGGCAGGACGTAGAGGGGACGGTGGACGAAAGCGGTGCCGTGGCGGAGGAGGTCGAGGACGGGAGCGGCCCAGCCGTCGAACAGAGCCAGCAGGCTTGATCGCACGGCCTCGACGTCGGCCAGGTCCAGGCCCGCGTCCAGGCCCGCGCGCCGGTTCAGGCCCGTATGCCGGTCCAGGTTCGTGTGCCAGTCCAGTGGCGCGCGGAACTGGGCGTACACCTTGACGTGGCCGCCGCTGTTGCGCTGGGCGACGAGGTTGCGGTTCACGCCGCACACGGCCATGGAACCGTCGCCGATCAGCCGGGCGAGGTCGGGGTGGCGGGTGTCGACGTCGTCCAGGGAGGTCTCGACCATGGTGATGCCGGTGTAGTGCGGCGTCGTGGCCGAGACTGCCGGGCGGACCCGGGACCAGGCGCCGTCCGCGCCGACCACGAGGTCGAACGTCTCCTGTCGCCCGTCCGCGAAATGGACCAGCACGCCGTCCCGGGTTCCCGGCACTACCTCCGTCACGCCCCTCCCCCACTGAACGTCGAGGGGGCCGAGCAGCAGGTCACGGAGGTGCCCGCGGTCGATCTCGGGATTGGCCCGGTCATCCGGGCGGGGTTGCCAGTCGCGAAGGACGGTCCCGTCCACCTCCAGGATGCGCATGGCCTGCCCCTCGGGACGGGACAGTGCCTGGAACTCCGCCAGCAGCCCCGCCTTGCCCAGCGCGAGCTGGCCCATCCCTTCGTGCAGGTCGAGCATGCCGCCCGGGGGACGGGCGTCGGGGGCGGGATCGCGTTCGAAGATGGTGACGGGGTGGCCGTGGCGGTGCAGGACGCGGGCGAAGGTGAGGCCGGCGGGGCCGCCCCCGATCACGGCGATACGATGTCTCATGTCGATACACTGTATTTTACTATTACGGTGTATCGCAACAGTACAATGTAACCATGACTGTGTGGGACCGGCCGGAGCCGCCGACTCGCCCCGTGCCGCTCGACCGGGAGCGAATCGTTGCCGCCGCCATCGCGCTGGCCGACGAGGGCGGGCTGGAGGCGGTGTCGTTGCGCAAGGTCGCCGCCCGGCTGGACGTCGGCCCGATGCGGCTGTACGGATACATCTCCACCAAGGAGGAGCTGTTCGACCTCATGGTGGACGAGGTCCACGCCGAGATCCTCCCCGAGGAGCGGCCCGGCGACTGGCGGGAGGTGCTGCGCATCCGCGCCCACCGCACCAGGCAGGCCACCCTCCGTCACGAATGGCTGGCCGACCTCCTCGGCGGCCGTCCGACCCTGGGCCCGAACGCCCTCACCGTGACTGAGGCCACGCTGGCCGCCTTCGACGGCCTCGCCGACCTCGACACCGTCATGCGCGCCGTGGAGACTGTCAGCGCCTACTTCGCCGGCGCGATCAGGCGCGAGATCGCGAACCTGCGGGCCGAGCGCGCCACGGGCCTGTCCGAGCGCGACTGGCAGCGCGCCTCCGGTCCGCATGTGAGGAGGATGCTGGCCACGGGCCGCTTCCCGGCGCTGGCCAAGGCCGTGCACGACGGCACGGAGGTGGACGCCGAGGTGTCCTTCTCGACCGGCCTGGACTGGGTCCTCGACGCCGTGGCCGCCAAACTCGCCCGGCCGCCGGCGTGACGCTCAGGATTTCCAGGTGACATCCGTGGCACCGCATGACGCCGCCGGACTGCGCACCCACCTGCTCGACTGATTCAGAGGCAAGCTCTGACGCCGGACGACCGCATCAATCAACTCCGCCATGCCCTGGCCGAACTCATCACCAAACACGGCTGGACCACCCGAGACGGACCCCGCCGACCTGCGGCTCAGCGCTTGTCGAGAGGGCTCGTTGAGATATGACCACGACCCCGTGTTGGCCCGCTCCCCGCCCACCCGGGCCGGCGGCCCCTGTCCCGCACGCCGCTGGAGGCGAGCGGGACGCGGAGCATCAGAGGTCGCGCTCCTGCTCGTCGAGAATGGCGAGCGCGATCTTGACAGCGCCCGCCGCGTCGCCGGCCTCGATCGCCTCGTACAGTTCCTGGTGAGAGGAGTCGGAGCCGAGCACGGCACGTTCCATGCAGTGGTCGCGGCGGAGCGTGTCGCGCACCGCCTCGCTCATGCCGCGATACAGGTCCAGCAACACCGGGTTGTGCGAAGCCGCGGCGATGGACAGGTGGAAGCCGAGGTCGGCGTCGGCGAACGCGTCGAGATCTATGGCCTGGTGGGCGGTGGTGCGCCGCTCCAGCGTCTCCCTCAGCGCGTCAAGGTCCTGCGGTGTCCGTCGTTCGGCTGCCAGCCGGGCCGCCACGAGGTCCAGGCCGCGCCGCACGTCGATGATGTCCATCGTCGCCGCGCGGTCAAGGCGGCGCTTGAGCGCCACCTCGCTCTCGTCGGTGGCGGTGACATAGGTCCCGTCGCCCTGACGTGTGGTGAGCAGGCCGGCGTGGACAAGAACGCGGACGGCCTCGCGTACCGACAGCCTGCTCACGCCCAGCGCCTCGGCCAGCTGGCTCTCTGAGGGGATCTTGGTGCCGACCGGCCAGACGCCGCTCGCGATCTCTTCACGGAGCTCGCGTATGGCGGAGTCGACGAGGGTGGTCCGGCCCACTTGTCTCATTCATCCTCTTCTCTAATCATCTGATGTCTGATAATTCTATGCCACTGTTGCCCTCAAGTTAAGGGGATCAGCCGGTATGGCTCAGATTCTGTTCACCGATGTTCGACCCCACGATGTCCTGATCGAAGACGGTCGCATCGTCCCCCTGGAACGCAGAACAGAAGGATGCGAGGTGGTGGAAGCGGGTGGACTGCTCGCCCTGCCCGCCCCGGTCGACGCGCACGTCCATCCCGACAAGACCACCTGGGGCCAGCCCTGGCTGAGCCGTACTCCGGCCCGGACGCTGCGCGACCTGATCGAGGGTGATGTCGCGGCGCGGGCGGAGATGGCGACGCCGGTGGCCGAGCGGGCCGGGGCGCTCATGGATCACGCGATCGCACGCGGTACGCGGGCGTGGCGGGCACACGTGGACGTCGCCCCGGTGTACGGGCTGGCCAATGTGCACGGCGTGCGGGAGGCGGCTCAGGCGCGTGAGGGCCTGCTGAACGTGCAGATCGTCGCCTTTCCCCAGCTCGGGCTGCTCTCGATGCCGGGGACGGCGGAGCTGATGGAGCAGTCGCTGAAGGAGGGCGCGGACATCCTCGGCGGGCTCGACCCCGTGGGCGTGGACGGCGACCTGCACGGACACCTCGACCTGCTGTACGGCATGGCCGAGCGGCACGCCGTACCCGTCGACATCCACCTGCACGACGGCGGTGAGCAAGGGGTCGCGCAGGTGCTGGAGATCGCCCGCCGGGCGAAGTCCAGCGGTGTGCCGACCACGATCAGCCACGCCTTCTGCCTGGCCGACCGAGAGGACCTCGCCGAGACGCTGGCCGAGGCGAAGGTCGCGCTGACCACCTGCGCGCTCGGCGCGGACCCGGTCCTGCCCGTCGGGCCGCTGCTCGAAGCCGGAGTGCTGGTCGGCCTCGGATCCGACGGGGTGCGGGATCCGTGGACGCCGTTCGGCGACGGCGACATGATCAACCGCGCGCACCTGCTCGCGTACCGCACCGACGCCCGCACCGATGAGGAGCTGGCGGCGTGCTACGAGATCGCGGCGCACGGAGGTGCCGCCCTGCTGGGTCTGGAGCGGGTTCGGCTCCGGCCCGGCGACCCCGCCGACTTCCTCCTGGTCCGTGCCGAGTCTGTGGTCCAGGCCGTCGTGGACAAGTCGATCCCCCAGTTCGTCGTCCGTAATGGACGCGTTCGCGAAAGGTCCTATTGATGATCCGTCGAGCCATACCCGTGGCCACCGCCCTCGCGCTGGCCCTGACCGCGTGCGGCCAGCAGGCCGCATCGCCGCAACAGCAGGGGGCGAGCGAAGCGCCCAAGCTGGAGCTCAGAACCGTCACCGCCCCGGCCGCCGGGGAACTGGACAAGGCGACGTGGAACCTGCCGTACGAGCCGCAGACGATCGACCCGATCAGGTCGTTCAACTACGCCGAGAACACCGTGCTGGCCAACATGTGCGAGAGCCTGCTGCGGCTGACCCCCGAGCTCGGCATCGAACCCGGCCTGGCGGAGAAGGCCGACAACCCCAGCCCGACCACGTGGGTCTACACGATCCGCGACGGCGTGAAGTTCTGGGACGGCACGCCGCTGACCGCCGAGGACGTCGCGGCCAGCCTCAACCGCCACCTCGATCCCGCACTCGGCACCTGGTGGGGCGACTACTTCCACACCGTGGAGTCGATCAAGGCGACGGGGCCGATGCAGGTCACCGTCACGTTGAAGCAGCCCGACGTGCTGTTCAACCAGGCGATGGCCACCGCGGCGGGCGCGATCGTCTCGGCCGAGTACGCCAAGAAGAAGGATCTGGGCTCGCCCACCGGCGGTGTGATGTGCACCGGCCCGTACAAATACGAGAGCTGGAAGTCCGGCGACTCGCTGACCATCAAGCGCAACGACGCCTACTGGGACACCGCGTTGCGGCCCAAGACCAAGGAGCTGGCCTTCCGGTTCATCGCCGACGAGACCACCGCCGTCAACGCGCTGCGCTCCGGCGAGGTGGACGGGCAGTACTTCTACCTGCCTCCCGCGGGACTCGGCCAGCTCCAGCAGTCCACGACCGGCTCGGTCACGCTCGGCAAGTCGCTGACCTTCTGGACGCTGCTGGGCGCCGCCAAGACCGGCCCGTACGCCGACCCGAAGGTCCGCCAGGCCCTGTCGCTGGCGCTGGACCGGGCGGCCATCTCCAAGGTGGTCTTCCAGGGGACGGCGGTGCCGCAGCGCACCCTCGCGGGCGCCGAATACTGGGGATACCAGCGGGACGTCTTCCAGAAGGCCTATGACGCGCTCCCCCCGGAGACCCCCGACCTGGCCAAGGCCAAGCAGTTGCTCACCGAGGCCGGCTCGCCCGCCCAGACCATCACCATCGGGATCCAGGGCAGCTCGGCCGTCCACGAGCAGACCGCCAACCTGATCAAGGCGACCGGCGAGGCGCTCGGCCTGAAGATCGAGATCAAGGTGATCCCCGTCGAACAGTACGGGAACCTCTACAGCGACCCCAAGGCCCGTGAGGGCATCGACGCCTTCTTCTCCACCTGGTACGGCAACGTGCCCGACCCGCTCGACATCTACACCGTCTTCCTGGCGGGCGGCCGCACCAACTTCAACGACTACGCGGCCGTGAACGCCGACATCACCAAGGCGCGGGCGGCCTACGACGAAGCGGAGCGGGCGGCGCTGGTCACGGCGATCCAGCAGAAGGTCACCGCCGACGTGCCGTGGATGCCGCTGAACAACCTGCCGGTGATCCTGTACATGAACAAGCGGGTGACCGGAGCCGTCGCCTCCTTCCCCTACCTGTACTACCCGTGGGCCGCGGGGCTCGGCGCGGCATGAGGTTCCTGGCGAAACGACTGGCAGGGCTGATCGTGGTCCTGCTGGTCGCCTCCTTCCTGGTGTACGGCCTGCTCTACCTGGTGCCCGGCGGCCCGATGGCGTTCCTGCTCGGCAACCGCAGCGGCACCCCCGAGCAGGTCGCGGCCATCCGCGCGCAGTACCACCTGGACGATCCGTTCCTGTGGCGCTACGCCGCCTGGCTGCGTGACGCGGTGACGGGCGACTTCGGCACCTCCCTGGTCTATCGGCAGGATGTCTCCGCGCTGATGGCCTCCCGGGCGACGACGACCGTCTTCCTGGTGGTCTACGCGACGCTGCTGATCGTGGCCGGGGGCGTGGCGATGGGCCTGCTGGGCGGGCTGCGCGGCGGCAAGGCCGACGGCGCGGTCAGCCTGATCTCCTCGGTGTTCCTGGCCATGCCGCCGTTCGTGATCGGGGTGATCCTCGTCATCGTCTTCGCGCTGGGACTGGGCTGGTTCCCGGTCTTCGGGCCCGGCAGCGGGTTCGGCGACCGCATCCACCACCTCACGCTCCCGGCGATAACGCTCAGCCTGGCCAGCGCCGCGTTCCTCGCCCGTATCACGCGGGCCTCGGTGTCCGAGGAGCTGAGCCGGGAGCACGTGGAGACCGCCCGCAGCCGCGGCCTGGCCGAGGGGCACATCGTCCGCAGGCACGTGCTGCGCAACGCGGCCATCCCGGTGGTGACCGTGGTCGGCCTGAACGTCGCCGGGCTGATCGCGGGCTCGGTCGTGGTGGAGAGCATCTTCGCCCTGGACGGGCTCGGCTCGTTGTTCGTCCGCGCGATCCTGCAACGCGACTTCGCGATCGTCCAGGCGGTGGTGCTCGTGCTCGTCACCGCCTTCGTCCTGATCAATCTGGTGGTGGACCTGTGCTACTCCGCTCTCGACCCGCGCCTGTCGCGGCAGTGACCCGCCGCCTGGGCGGGCTGGGCGCGGCCGCTGCCGTCCTGCTGACCGCCATCGTGGTGATCACCCTGCTCGCGCCGCTGCTCGCGCCCTACGACCCCGACCTACCCGACCTGTTCAACGCGCTGGGCGGCGCTTCCCTCGCGCATCCCCTGGGCGGGGACGCCCTGGGCAGGGATGTGCTGTCCCGGCTGATGTACGGCGCGCGGACCACGTTGCTCGCCCCGGTGCTGGTGATCTGCGTCGCGAGTGTCGCGGGGACCACGCTGGCGATCGTCGCCGCCTGGTCGGGCGGCAAGGTGGACGCGGTCATCTCCCGCCTGCTGGATGTGCTGTTCTCCGTGCCCGGCATCGTTTTCGCTCTGGTCACCGTGGCCGTCCTCGGTCCCGGCGTCCCCGGCGTGGTGATCGGCCTGGCCGTCGCCTACACCCCGTACGTGGCTCGGGTGGTGCGGAGCGCGGCGCTGCGCGAGCGCAGCCTGCCATACGTGGCCGCCGCCTGGGTGCAGGGCCGTTCCGCGACCGCCATCTGCCTGCGCCACCTGCTGCCCAACCTGCGGCCGATCATCGTCGCCCAGTCGGTCTCCGCGCTCGGCTTCGCGGTGATCGACGTGGCGGCGGTCTCCTTCCTCGGGCTGGGCGTGCAGCCGCCCACGGCCGACTGGGGGTTGATGGTCAAGAGCGGCTTGGACAGCGCCATGCGGGGCCAGCCGCTGGAGGCGCTGAGCGCGGGCCTGCTGATCGCGCTGGTGGTGGCCGCGGTGAACCTGTTGGGTGATCGCCTGGGGAGGCAGTCGTGAGCCTGTTGACGTTGGAAGGCTTCGGCCTGGCCGTGCCGTACGAACGGAGCTGGCGGACGCTGGTGGAGCAGGTGGACCTGACCATCGGCAGAGGAGAGGCCGTCGGGCTGGTGGGAGAGTCCGGGTCGGGCAAGTCGATGACCGCCCGGGCGGTCATCGGCCTGACCCCGCCGGGAGCCCGCGTGACCGGCAGGATCGTCTTCGACGGCGCCGAGGTGCCCTCGGGCAGGGAACTGCGGCGGCTGCGGGCCAAGCGGATCGCGATGATCTTCCAGGATCCGCGGGCGCACATCAACCCCGTCCGCAGCGTCGGCGACTTCCTCACCGAAGCCATGGTCCATAACCTGCGGATGCCGGTACGGCAGGCGTCGGCGCGAGCCGTACAGCTCCTCAAGGAGGTCGGCATCACCGACGGTGAGCGGCGCCTGCGCCAGCACCCCCACGAACTGTCCGGCGGCCTGCTCCAACGCGTCATGATCGCATCCGTACTCGCCGTCGAACCCGACCTGGTGCTGGCCGACGAGCCGACCACCGCGCTGGATGTGACCACCCAGTCAGAGGTCATGGCCATCTTGGACGAGCTGCGCCGCGAGCACGGCATGGCCATGCTGTTGATCACCCACGACCTGGAGCTGGCCGCCGCGACATGTGACCGGCTCGCGGTGATGTACGCGGGCCGGATCGTGGAGGACCTTGACGGCGAGCCGCGCCACCCCTACACGCGCGGCCTCATGAGATCACGCCCCAGTTTGGAGGAGACCGTGCACCGGCTGCCGGTGATCCCCGGGCGGCCCGTGGCGGCCTTCGAAGCCGAGGAGGGCTGCGCGTTCGCGCCACGCTGCGACCTGGCCGAGCCGCGTTGCCGGGAGAGCCGGCCGCCGTCCATCCGAGGGGTCGCCTGCCTGAGAGCGGAGGAGACGGCATGAGCGTGATCGAAGCGGAGCGGCTACGGAAGGTGTACGGCACCGCCACCGCGGTCGATGAGGTCTCCTTCACCGTGGCCGAAGGTGAGTCGCTGGCCATCGTGGGAGAGTCCGGGTCGGGGAAGACCACCGTCGCCCGCATGCTGCTCGGCCTGGAGATGCCCACCAGCGGGACGATCAGCGTCTGCGGGCGGCCGCGTCCGGCAGGCCGGGTGTCGGCCGGGGAGCGGCGCAGACGGGCACGAGAGATCCAGATCGTCTTCCAGGATCCCTATTCCTCGCTGGACAAGCTGCAGCGGGTCGGCGACGTCGTCGAAACGAGCCTTGCCCTGCACTTCTCGCTCACCCCCGCCGAGCGGCGGAAGAAGGCGCTGGACCTGCTTGAATCCGTGGGCCTGGCCGAACGTCACGCCACGATGCTGCCCAGACAGCTGTCCGGAGGGCAGCGCCAGCGTGTGGCCATCGCCCGCGCCCTGGCGGTGGAGCCACGCGTGCTGGTGCTGGACGAGGCGGTCGCCGCGCTCGACGTCTCGATCCAGGCGCAGATCCTCAACCTGCTCGCCGACATCCGCGAGCAGCGGTCGATCAGCTATGTCTTCATCTCCCACGACCTGGCCGTGGTCAACCAGATCAGCGACACGGCCGTCGTGATGCGTCACGGCCGCGTCGTGGAGCGAGGAACCACCCGCGCCCTGCTGCGCGAGCCGCGGGAGGAATACACCAAAGCCCTGCTGGCCGCCGTACCCAGGCCCGGATGGAAGCCGACCCGGAGGAACACACAGTGAGCACTCTCGTCAGGGCATCGTTCGTCATCGGCTTCGACGGCGACGACCATGTCATCCACCGCGACGCGTGCGTCGTCTACGACCGCGACCGGATCGTCTACGTCGGCCGCTCCTACGACGGCCCGGTCGACGAGGTGATCGACGCCGGTGAGGCGATCGTCGGGCCGGGTTTCATCGACCTGGACGCGCTGGCCGACATCGACCACGCCATCCTCGACACCTGGCACGCCGATTCCGGCGGGCTGGGGTGGTCACAGGACTACGCCGTCAACCGGCGTCGTGCCGTTTTCCCGCTCGAGGACACGCTCTTCATGCGGGAGTACGCGCTCACCCAGCTCATCCGCAACGGCATCACCACCGCGATGCCGATCGCCGCCGAGACGCACAGCGCCTGGGCCGAGTCCTACGAGGAGCTCGCCGGCGTCGTGGAGATCGCCGGGCGGCTCGGCCTGCGCATGTACCTGGGTCCGTCCTACCGCTCCGGCGTGCCGGTGCTGCGTGCCGACGGCAGCAGGGACGTGCACTGGGAGCCCGAGCTCGGCGACAAGGGGCTCGCCGACGCGATCCGCTTCGTCCGGGACGTCGACGGCGCCTACGACGGCCGGATCCGAGGGGCGCTGCTGCCCTGCCGCATCGAGACCGTCACCCTCGACCTGCTGCGCGCCACCGCCCGAGCCGCCGGGGAACTCGACTGCCTGGTCCGCCTGCACTGCATGCAGGGGCTGACGGAGCTGCGGTTACTGCGCGAATGGTACGGCCGGCACCCGCTGGACGTGCTGGCAGAGGTTGGCCTGCTCGGTCCCCGGCTGCTGATCCCGCACGCCCTGTACCTCGGTGACCCCGAGACGCCGTTCGAGGGATCACCGGACCGGCTCGCGGCCCTGGCCGGGATCGTGCACTGCCCCCTCACCTTCGTCAGGTACGGCGACGCGCTCCGCGACTTCGACCGTTACCGGGAGGCCGGTGTGAACGTGGCGCTGGGCACCGACTCCTTCCCGCCCGACATGATCCGCAACATGGACTACGGCAACAACCTGGCCAAGCTGGTCACCGGACGGCTGGAGGCGGGCTCGGCCGCCGACTATTACCGGGCCGCCACGCTGGGCGGTGCCCGCGCGCTGGGCCGGGACGATCTGGGCCGACTCGCCCCCGGCGCCAAGGCCGACCTGGTCGTCGTGGACCTCTCCGGCCCGCGCACCGGCCCCGTCGACGATCCGGTCAGGACGTTGATGATGAACTGCACGGGCGCCGACGTGTCCACCGTGGTGATCGACGGCCGGCCGGTGATGCGCGACCGGACGATTCCGGGGGTGGATGAGGAGTCGATGCGGCTCCGCGCACAGACCTACTTCGAGACGATGAAGGCCGCCTACTCCGAGCGTGACCACATGCGCCGCGACCCGGCACTGTTGTTCCCCGCGTCCTTCCGCATCGTCGAGGCCGGCTCATGAGCGGCGCCGGCCTCTTCGCCGATCTCAGCGCCGAACTCGCCGCCGAGCTCGACGCCCGGCTCGCCGCGGCGGACGAGCGGCTGCGCACGGCCTACCCCGGTGAGCCGTCCGGCCGGCAGCCGGTGCACACCGTCTACGTTCCGGCCGACCGCTACACCTCGGACACCGTACGGACGTGGGGCCGGGAGGCCCGGGCGGCGCTGGCCGAGCATGGCCGGACCGTCATGGAATTCGCCGACGCGCTCGACCTGCCGCCGCGGACGGCGGCGGAGGTGTATGACCGGGTCCGGGCCAAGCTGGAGCGCGAGCCGGTCGAAGACCTGAGGATCGACTTCGAGGACGGCTACGGCAACCGCTCGGACGCCGACGAGGACGCCACCGCCCAGGCCGCCGCGGAGGTCCTCGCAGCCGCTGTCGCCTCCGGCGACGGCTCGCCCTTCTGCGGAATCCGATTCAAGAGTTTCGAGGCGCCGACCCGGCGGCGCGGCCTGCGCACCCTGGCGCTCTTCCTGGAGACTCTCGGCCCGCCGCCCGACGGCTTCGTCGTCACGCTCCCGAAGGTGACATCCGTCGAGCAGGTGGAGGCGATGGTGCCGGCTGCCGAGCGGCTGGAAGCGGCGTACGGGCTGGAAGGCGGGAGCCTGCGGTTCGAGATCCAGGTGGAGACACCGCAAGCGATCCTCGGCACGGACGGCGTCTCGCCGCTGGCATCGATGATCCGCGCCTCGGCCGGGCGCTGCACGGGCCTGCACTACGGCACCTATGACTACTCGGCGGCGCTCGGGGTTTCGGCGGCGTACCAGAGCCTGGAGCATCCGGTCGCCGACCACGCCAAGGCGGTGATGCAGGTCGCCGCCGCCGGTACCGGCGTACGCGTCAGCGACGGCTCGACCAACGTGCTCCCGGTCGGCGGCACCGGCGCGGTCCGCGCCGCCTGGCGGCTGCACGCGCGCCTGGTCCGGCGCGCACTGGAGGGCGGCATCCACCAGGGCTGGGACCTGCATCCGGCCCAGCTCCCCAGCCGGTACGCCGCCGTCTACGCGTTCTTCCGTGAGGGACTGCCCGCCACGGCCGCCCGGCTGCGCGGCTATCTCGACCGCGCCGATTCGGGCTTCCTCGACGAGCCCGCGACCGCCCGGGCGATGGCCGGATTCCTCGTCCGCGGCCTTGACTGCGGCGCCGTCGACGAGGCCGAGGTCCGCACCCTCGCCGGCATCGCCCCACCCGGACTTCGCGCCCTGACCCAGCCGGCCGGGCCCGGACGCCTCGGACGGGTGGACTGAGATGCGCATCCTGATCGTGAATGTGAACACCACCGCGTCGATGACCGACACGATCCGTGCGCAGGCCGCGGCGTACGCGTCGCCAGGCGTCGAGATCGTCGGGCTCACCCCGTCGTTCGGGCCGGAGTCGGTGGAGGGGAACTTCGAGAGCTACCTGGCGGCGGTCGCCGTGATGGACCGGGTCGTCCGGTACGACGGGCCGTACGACGCGGTGATCCAGGCCGGATACGGCGAGCACGGTCGCGAGGGCTTGCAGGAGCTGCTCGACGTACCCGTGGTGGACATCACCGAGGCGGCCGCACAGGTCGCGATGCTGATCGGTCGCACGTACTCGGTCGTCACGACGCTGGACCGCGCCATACCGCAGATCGAGGACAGGTTGCGGCTCGCCGGGCTGATCGACCGGTGCGCGTCGATCCGGGCCAGCGGATTGTCGGTTCTCGAGCTTGAGGGGGATCTCGGCCGGGCCGTCGACGCGATCGTCGCCGAGGCCCGGAAAGCCGTCGTCGACGACCGAGCCGAGGTGATCTGTCTTGGTTGTGGTGGAATGGCCAACCTCGGCCGGGAGATCACCGCCGCCACCGGGGTACCCGTCGTCGACGGCGTCGCCGCGGCGGTCGCCCTCGCCGAGGGGCTCGTCCGGCTCGGCCTCACCACGAGCAAGGTGCGCACCTACGCGACGCCACGCCCCAAGACCGTGACCGGGTGGCCGATCGGCAGCGGGTCCCCGTACGCCGCTTCCGTGACCGAGCCGCACGGTGAGCCGAGGCCGCGATGAGCGGCCGGACGGCGCCCTTCGGGCCGGTGGCGGCGTGCCGCGTCCGAGCCGGGGCGGCCACCGGGCTCGCAGCCGACGTTCGACCGATCCACGCAGGACAACGGAATCATGGAGGTGTCGCCTGATGGCCGAGCTGGACCTGCTGTTCAAGGCCCGTCGAGTGGTCACCGCCGCCGGAGAGGTGGCACGCAGCATCGGGGTACGGGACGGGACGGTGATCGCGGTCGAGCCGCTGGACGCGGATCTCGAGGCCGCCGAGGTCATCGAGCTCGGCGACGACGAGGTGCTGCTGCCCGGCCTCGTGGACAGCCACGTGCACGTGAACGACCCCGGCCGGACCGAGTGGGAGGGATTCGGGAGCGCCACCCGGGCGGCAGCGGCCGGCGGTATCACGACGATCATCGACATGCCGCTGAACAGCGTCCCGCCGACCACCGATGTCGCGGCGCTGCAGACGAAACGGAAGACCGCCGAGGGACGGGTGTACGTCGACGTCGGCTTCTGGGGCGGGGCCGTACCGGGCAACCTGCGCGAGCTGCGCGGGCTGCACGACTCGGGCGTGTTCGGATTCAAGTGCTTCCTGCTGCACTCCGGCGTGGACGAGTTCCCCCACCTGGAACCGGGCGAGCTGGCGGACGCGCTACGGGAGATCGGGGCGTTCGACGCACTGATGATCGTGCACGCTGAGGACCCGCACGTGATCGACCACGCCCCGGCCGCGCACGGCGCGAGCTACCGGGACTTCCTGCGCTCCAGGCCGCGGGGCGCGGAGAATCTCGCGGTCGCGCAGGTGATCGAGCTGGCCCGCCGGACCGGCTGCCGGGTGCACATCCTGCACCTGTCCAGCTCGGACGCGCTTGCGATGATCCGGTCGGCCCGGCGCGACGGCGTCCGGATCACCGTGGAGACATGCCCGCACTATCTGACGTTCAGCGCGGAGGAGATCGCCGAGGGGGCCACCCAGTTCAAGTGCTGCCCGCCGATCCGGGAGGCGGCGAACCGCGAATCGCTCTGGCAAGGGCTTGCCGACGGCACGATCGACTGCGTGGTGTCCGACCACTCGCCGTGCACGCCGGAGCTCAAACGGTTCGACGTCGGTGACTTCGGCGTCGCCTGGGGCGGCATCGCGTCGCTGCAACTCGGCCTGCCGGCGGTGTGGACCGAGGCCCGGCGCCGCGGCCACACGCTGACCGACGTGGTGCGCTGGATGGCGGAACGCCCCGCGGAGCTGATGGGGGTGCACCGCAAAGGCCGGATCGAGACGGGCTACCAGGCCGACTTCTGCGTGTTCGCGCCCGACGAGGTGTTCGTGGTCGACAGGGAACGGCTGCACCACCGCAACCCGGTCACGCCGTACCACGGCCGGCCGCTCGCGGGTGTGGTCCGCGGTAGTTGGCTGCGCGGCGTACCGATCGATATCGACAGCCTGCCGCAGGGCCGGCTGCTCAACGGAGGAGGAGCATGATCACCCACGGTTTCACCCGGCTTCCGGACCTGGCCTCACGCGCGCTGGCCGGTAGCGTGGTGTACGCCAACGACGAGCTGTTCGCCGAGCGCGAGAACTTGATCAAGCCCGCGGCGGCGGTGTTCTCGACGGAGGACTTCGGCCACAAGGGCAAGGTGTACGACGGCTGGGAGACCCGCCGCCGGCGCGAGCCCGGCAACGACCACGCGATCGTCCGACTCGGCGTCCCGGGCGTGGTGCACGGCGTGGTGATCGACACCGCCTGGTTCAAGGGCAACTATCCGCCCTATGCCTCGGTGGAGGCGACCAGCGTCGAGGGGGCTCCGTCACCGGCCGAGCTGGAGCGGGCGAACTGGGAGACGATCGTCGGGAAGAGCGCGATCAAGGGCGACACCGAGAACGCGTTCGAGGTGGCGGACCGGCGGCGCTGGACGCATGTCCGGCTGAGCATCTACCCCGACGGCGGGGTGGCCCGGTTCCGGGTGCACGCCGAGCCGGTGCCGGATCCTCGGTTCATGGACGGCACGATCGACCTGGCCGCGCTGGAGTACGGCGGCGCGGTGGTGGACTGCTCGAACACGTTCTACTCCTCGCCGGTGCAGCTGCTGCTGCCCGGCAGGGCCAGGATCATGGGCGACGGCTGGGAGAACGCCCGCCGCCGCGACGACGGCAACGACCACGTGACGATCAGGCTGGCCGCCCGTGGCCGGATCCGCCGGGTCGAGATCGACACGTCGTACTTCGTCGGCAACGCGGCCGGCTGGGCCTCGCTGCGCGGGACCGATGGCGATCATCTGGACGAGGACGCGGAATGGTTCGACCTGGTCGCGAAGACGCGGTTGCAGCCGGACACCCGGCACTTCTTCCGCTCGGTGTCGGCCGCGCCGGTGACGCACGTCCGGCTGGACGTCTTCCCCGACGGAGGCCTGGCCAGGCTCCGGGTGCACGGCGAGGTGGTCGCCGACGCCCACCGCGGGGCCGTGCTGCGCTGGCTCGATCTGCTCCCCGCCGAACACGCCGTTCAGGTTCTCGGCGGGGCCGGTGTTCTCCCGGAGACGGCGGAGGACCTCCTCCGCCGACGACCGTTCGCCGCCGGGGGCGTGCTGCCTGCGACGGTGCTCTCCACCTTGTCGGGAGGACCTCATCCGGCAGGACTCACCGGCGTACCCACCTCGGAGACCGGGGAACCCTATGAGGAGGTGGCGGGGTCCACGTGACGCCGGGGCCCGCCGCCGTTGCGCTCCTGCCACAAGCGGTAGACGTCGACGGCGGCCCCGTGCGGCTCGTAGCGCATCGGCAAGCGCCGCTCATCCCAGTTCTTGGCGAACTCGGAGTAAAAGGTGTCGAGTTCGAAGTACTTGCGGTCGTCCACGTAGTGGGGCTCATAGGCCTCACGAGTGGTGAGGAAGACGACCTCGTCCGGAGAGCAGTAGTACAGCGATCCCAGGCACATCGGGCAGGGATGCGCCAGGACGTAGATGGTGGTGCCGGTCAGGTGTTCGGTGCCCAGCCTCATGCACGCTTCGCGGATGGCGAGGATCTCCGCGTGCGCGGTCGGGTCGGAGGTCTGGGCGACCTTGTTCGCGCTCTCGGCCAGGATCTCGCCGTCCTTGACGATGACGGTCGCGAACGGGCGGCCGCCCTCGGTGACGTTCCGGCGGGCGATGTCGACGGTGCGCTGTGCGAAGTCCATGAGAAGTCCTCGGTGAGAAGCGGGGGCCTCCGGCGAGCGAGCCGGTGGAGGGTGGAAAGGCGGGGGGAAGAGGGGTGGGGCCGGATGCGGCGAAGGGGGCCTGTCCGGCCCGCGCCGGGTCTCGCGGTCCGAGTCAGAAGGGCTTGGTGGGCAGGTACTTGCCGTCGAGGGTGATGACAGCGCGCTCGCCGCCCTCGGGGTCGGCGACCTTCTTCACATCGAGCCTGAAGTTGATCGCGCTGATGATTCCGTCACCGAACTGCTCGTGGACAAGGGCCTTCAGCGTGGTGCCGTAGACCTGGAGCATCTCGTAGAAGCGGTAGATGGTCGGGTCGGTGGGGACGGCGCCGGCGATGGAGCCGCGGGTCGGGATGGTCTGCAGCAGCATCACCGCGTCGTCGTCCAGGCCGAGCAGCTCGGCGACCGCCTCCGCCGCGGCCTCGGGCAGGGCGTGCTGGCCGAGGACGGCGGCGGTGACGAAGGCGACCGACAGGCCGGCGGCGTCGGCGATTTGCTGCCAGGTCAGGTCCTTCCGTGTCTTCGCCTCGACGGCGGCTGCGGCCAGGGCCTGACGGGCGGTGGGGTCGAACTGGGCGTGTGCCATGGGAGTGTTCCTTTCCTACAAGCCGGTCCGGGGGCGGGGAACCGGCAGGTTTCCGTGGTGTCTGGTGATTCCGGGATGCTGGACGGCGACGGGACGTCGGAGGTGGGGCTTGTCGGGTGTGGGGCTTGGAGGTCAGACCGCGAGCGCGGAGGGACGGCCGGTGGCGTCGAGTTCTGCCACGGTCCCGGTGCCGATGTCGTAGATCCAGCCGTGCAGGGTGACCGTCTTTCCGGCCAGGGCGTGCGCCACCGAGGGGTGGGTGGCCAGGTTCGCCAGCTGCGTGAGCACGTTCTGCCGTACCAGCGCGGCCACCTCGCCCGTGCCCGTCTCCGTGGTCGTGACGCGGGCCCGGGAGGCGTCCGCGTGCCGCAGCCACCCGGCGACCGCGGGAAGCGCGGCCGGGTCGAGGCCGTCGGCCACGGCGGTCATCGCGCCGCAGCCGGAGTGCCCGCACACCACTATGTCGGAGACGCCCAGCACCGCGACGGCGTACTCGATGCCGGCGGCGACACCGTCAGCGGAGCCGGGGGCGTAGGCGGGCACGAGGTTGCCGGCGGTGCGGATGACGAACAGCTCGCCAGGCTCACTCTGGGTGATCAGCTCGGGTACCACGCGGGCGTCGGAGCAGCTGATGAACAGCGTCGCCGGCTGGTGAGCGGTGGCCAGGCGCGTGAAGAGCTCCGTCTTGGCCGGGAAGACGTCTCGCTGGAAACGTGCGACTCCCTCTTCGAGATCCTGCATGGTTCACTCCCTTCGATTGAAGCCGGCCTCATGGGCTGACGTAATCCACCATGCATGACATGCGGCGATAGTGTCCAAGACGGACTAACCATGATTTCCATAGTTCTGGCCTATAGTTGTCCTCGTGACCCCGGAACTGCGTCACCTGCGCTATCTGATCGCCGTGGCCGAGCACGGCAACTTCACCCGCGCCGCCGAAGACCTGCGCATCTCCCAGCCCACGCTCTCGCAGCAGATCAAGCAGCTGGAACGCGCCGTGGGCGTGCAACTGCTGGACCGGAGCGGCCGCAGCGTACGCCTCACCGACGCCGGCGAGGCGTACGTCCACTACGCCCGGCGCGCCCTGCGGGACCTGAGCGCCGCCGAACGGGCCGTCTTCGACGTGGCAGACCTGTCCCGCGGCAGCCTGCGGCTGGCGGCGACCCCGACGTTCACCGCCTATCTCATCGGGCCGCTGATCGCCGAGATGCACGCCCGCCACCCCGGCATCACCCTGGATGTCAAAGAGATGACGCAAGACCGCATCGAGTCGGGACTACTGGCCGACGAGCTCGATCTCGGAATCGCGTTCTGTGATCGCCATCTGCCCGGCATCGGCGGCACCGCCCTGTTCATGGAGACCCTCAGTCTCGTCGTCAGCGCCCATGACTCCGACGGCGAGCACCTCCGGCCGATGCCCGTCCGAGATCTCGCCACGCGGCGGCTCGCGCTCCTCAGCGGCGAGTTCGCCACCCGAGGGCACATCGACGCCTACTTCAGGCGACAGAGTGTCAGCCCCCGCATCGTGGTGGAGGCGAACTCCATCCAGGCCCTCATCGAAATCGTTCAGCGCAGCTCCGTCGCCACCGTCCTCCCCGACGCCGTCACCCACGACCACCCCGGCCTGAGCCCGATCCCGCTCGCACCGGCCCTGCCCACCCGCACCGTCACTCTGCTGCGGCGGGAAAACGCCTACCAAAGCGCCGCCGCCCGCGCCTTCAGCGCCGCCGTCGGCGACCATGTCCGTGCACGTGGGTACGCTCCCGCCTGAGCGGACGTGCCAGTGAGCATCCCTCCGTTCTCCGGACATCTGGCCTGAGGTCACGCTTGATCATCAGGTTCGCGGGGCCTCAGGACTGGTCGCAGGTCGCGGGGCAGAACTTGACCTCGGGGTAGCGCGGGGACGGCCTGTCCAGGAGGGGCTGCCGCTTGGACTTCAGGTGCTGGTCGAGGAAGGCTGCCACGTAGGAGCGGGTGAGCTCGGCGGCGCGCGCCGCGGGCAGAACGCCGTAGGCGGGCGTGATACCGAGGGTGCCAGCCATCAGCGGGCCGTCGGTGAAGGACTGATGTTCCGCGCCCGACAGCACGAGCCAGCGCTTCCACCCGGTCAGCAGCTTCCAGTCGCGCTCCCACGAAGTGTCGCGACCGCCGGGGACGTGCTGCGGCGAACCCAGGAACATGAACGGCCGGGAGAACCCGCTCTTGGGGATGCGGGCGTAGGTGGTGCCGTCCATGTCGATGCCGGCGCGCACGCGGGAGTCCTTCACCATGGTCGCCATGGCGCTGGCCCCGCCGATCGACTGGCCCGCCATCGCGATTTTGGAGCGGTCGATCAGGTCAGAACCGTCCCATTTCGATGGCAGCTGGTCGAGCACGAAGGAGACGTCGGCCGCCCGTCCCGCGACCACCCCCGTGCCGAAGCCCGGGTCGGTGTCGCTGTCGCAGGCGAGGCATTCGGCGACCCGCCCGCCGGGGAAGGTCGTGGCGTAGCTCTCGTAGGTGTGGTCGATCCCGGCCACCACGTACCCGCGGCTGGCCAGGTCCTCGGCCAGGGACGTGAGGGTGATCATCGGATTGGTGAAGCCTGGGGAGATCACCACCAGCGGCAGGTTCCGGCCCGCGGGTTCGGCGTCTTTGATGGCGTTGGTGCGCGTCTTGCTGAGCGTGTCGTCCGGCACGCCCCCGATCCCCAAGCGCCTCAGGGTGAGCTCCGATTCCTTCGGCGTCATGTACGGCGCCCGCTGCCCGTCTCGCTGCTCGGTCGGATACCACAGGGTGACCTTGAGCTCCCTGGCGTCGGCGTCGAGGTTCCAGGGATCGGGGCGGGAGGCGTCTTTCAGATACAGGGCGGTGGTGCCGACCGGATGGGCGCCTGTGGGGGCGGGCAGGGTGGCGGGGCCGGTCGGCGTGGCCGACGGAGCCGCTGACCGGGGCGGCGTGGGCGCGGAGCAGGCGGACGCGGCCAGGACGACCAGTCCCGCGGCGACTGCCAGGATCTGTCTCATCGAGAGGTCCCTTCACTCGTTCAGCAAGGTCAGGGCCTTGGCCAGCGCGGGGTCGCGCCCGGCGGCCGCGTCCTTCGGGGTCAGGGGCACGTGGTGGTCGGGCGGCACGCCGATCCGGTCGATCACCTCGCGCTTGGGCCCGAGGTGGTGCCTGGCGGGGAAGCTCAGGCTGGTGTTGTTGCCGAGCAGGTACGGCTGCGCCGGGCCGGAGATGACGCCGGCGGTTCTGGTGCCGACCAGCCGGCCGAGGCGCAGGTCCTTGACCGCGGAGCTGAAGTGCTCGCACGCCGAGGCGCAACTGCGGTCGGTGAGCACCATCAGCGGCAGGTCGATCAGCTCGACGGTGTCGTCGGTCCGCGAAGTTTCGCACTTGCCGTCCACGGTGCACTGGTAGGCGGTGACCTTGCCGTGGCCGAACGCGCTTACCAGCCGGGTCGCCTCCACGGGGCTGCCGCCGCCGTTGCCGCGCAGGTCCAGCACGACGCCGGACAGGGTCCGGCCGGCGCGCAGTCTGGAGATCGCCTTGAAGACCCTGTCCGCGGAGTCGGGAGCGAACCCGCGCAGCCGTACATAGGCGATGTCGTCGTCCAGCAGCTTCGAGGTCACCACTTGCAGGGCGGCCAGATCCCGCTGGTAGAGGCCGGGCTTGAGCGTCACGCTCCAGCGGCGGCCGGTGCTCTGCCGCAGGAGCCGCAATCGGACCGGGCGCGCCTCCGGGTACCCCGGGTAGAGGGCGGCGATCGCGGGAGTGGCCTTCCCGTCGATGAAGGGCGCCGATCCGTTGACCGATTCGATGATGTCGCCCGGGCGCAGCCCGGCCGCTTGCGCCGCGCCGCCCTGCACGGTGGTGACGAACAGCGGGGGGAGGGCGACGCCGGGGTTGCCGTCCACCTGCGGGCCATTGACGTTCGCCTGGAAACCCAGGCCGTAGCCGTCGCCGTCGTAGTAGTCGGGCGGCCGCTTGACGTCGTGCGCCCAGCGGGCGTGGTTGTCGCCGAGGCTGGCCACGATGGCCTCCAGGGTGACGACGGCGAGCTTGTCGCGGAGGTCGGGGACCTGATCGGTGGTCTCGCGGTAGGCGGCCTCGAAGGCGGTCCAGTCGGTCTTGCGGTCGCCGGTCAGCGCGGGCATGGTCGCCTCGGGCACGTCGCGGCCGTTGCGGTTGAGCTCTTGGGTCAGGGCGACGAATCCGGCGCTCAGCAGCGAGCGGGCGTCCAGCGTGGCGCCGCTGTAGTAGTTGCCGAGGAGGCAGAAGTAGGCCTGTTCGATCACGTCGATCGTGGTGGCCGTCTCCGCCCCGGGAACTCCCCGGGGCGCTGCGCAGACCGTACCGGCCGCCGTGCTCGCCTGGCTGCGCGGCGGCGCCGGTGCCGTGCAGGCCGCCGCCGCCGCGAGGGCGAGCCCGGCGGCCGCGATCCTGATGATGGTCATGACAGGCGCCTGCGGATCCACCAGAAGCAGAACCACGACAGGCCGAGGGTGAGCAGGGCGTAGATCCCGGTCTCGATCCACTGGAAGGGCCAGAATCGCTCAAGGGGCTGGTAGGTCGCCTGCTGCCGGTAGCCGAGCCGGTTGATCCCGACAATGCAGCCGTCCCCGCCGCCCGCCGACGGTGCGCAGGGGCCCGACGTGGTGGAGATCTTGGCGGCGGCGAAGCCGCCTTCGGTGCCGAGCGCACGCCCGGACGGACCGACCAGGTTGGAGGACAGGACCCAGGCGCCCGCGTGACCGGGAACGGCCGACCTCAGTTGAATCTCCACATATCCGCCTCGGTCCCGGTTTATGCCGATGCCGTCCACGTTCGTCTTGCCGAGCTCGAAGGTCGAGGTGATCGGGGGCATCAGGTGGGGCCGGACCAGCATCGGCATGGCGAGCTGGAACGCGGCGAAGACGGCCAGAGTCAGGGCCATGGCGGGCAGCGTGCGGCGCGCCAGCATGCCCACGGTCACGCCGAGGACGAAGGTGAAGGCCGCATACCCCATCGGGGCGATGCCGCGCGCGCCGAACACCAGGGGAGCCATCAGGGCCAAGTGCTCAGCGGCTGATTTGTCCAGAGGGTCGGACCACCAGGTCACCATGAGGCCGCACAGGCCGGCGGCGGCCACGGCGGTCAAGCCCATGAGCCCGAGCTTGACCGCCAGCCAGCGGCCGCGGGTGATGCTCTGGTTCCACACCATCAGGTGCGTGCCCGCCTCCAGCTCGCGGGTGATCAACGGTGCTCCCCAGAAGAGCCCGGCGAGGGCGGGCAGGAGCAGCACGACGAGAGTCAGGGCCATGAACGAGGTCTCGTGCCCGCCGATGAAGTGGTCGTAGAAGCGGTCGCAGGTGTTGTCCTGGGTGCAGGCTGCGATCCCGGCGGAGTAGTCGGAGGCCAAGCCGGGGCCGGTCAGGGCCAGGACGGTGGCGAGGATGACGAGCAGGGCGGCCATCGTCGCGGCCGAGCCGCGGAACTGGCGCCAGGTCAGCCAGATCATCGCTGCACCTCCAGGGCGACTCGCTGGTCCATGGTGCGCTTGTCCATGTAGGCCAGGACGAGGTCCTCCAGACCGAGTTGGGTGACCGTCCAGGCGGGGTCGTGGATCGGGGCGTCGGTGCGGACCACATACGTGCTCTGCCGGTCGGTGTGGCGCGCGCAGACCACGCGCTGGTCGGCGGGGAGCCGGTCGGGATCGCGGCGCGGGCCGGTGAGCCGGTGATGGGTGGCCAGCAGCTGGTCGACCTCCCCGGCCACCTGGACGCGAGAGTCGACGAGCACGATCAGGAAGTCACACACCCGTTCCAGATCGGAGACCAGGTGGGAGGAGAGCACCACGCTGAACTCATGCTCGACCGTGGCCTCCATCAGCCCCTGCAGAAACTCGCGGCGGGCCAGCGGGTCGAGCGAGGCGACCGGCTCGTCCAGGATCAGCAGCTCGGGCCGCTTGGCCAGGCCCAGGGTGAGGGCGAGCTGAGCACGCTGGCCGCCCGACAGCTTGCCTGCCCGCTGGGCGGGATCGAGACCGAGTTGCGCGATCCGGTCCCGCGCCATGGCGGCGTCCCAGCGGGGGTTGAGCCTCGCTCCCAGCCGCAGGTGATCGGCGACGCTCAGCCCGGCGTAGACGGGGGTGTCCTGGGCGACGAACCCGACCCTGGCCAGCTGCGCGGGCGTGTCCCCGGGCCGGCTGCCGAGCACGATGATGCCGCCCGCCGTCGGCTCCAGCTGGCCGCTGGCCAGCTTCAGCAGCGTCGTCTTACCGGCTCCGTTGGGACCCACCAACCCCACGACGTGGCCCGCCGGGATGTCGATGGTGAACTCACGCAGCGCCCAGCGCTTGCCGTATTTCCTGCCCAGTCCCTGGGCCTGCAGGACAGCGTTCACGCTATGTCCTCCTGAGCGGTGGTCCGAAAGGTGGTCATGAACAGGGCCTCGATGCTTTCGTCGTCGAGGCCGGCCCGGCGTGCCTTGGCCAGCCAGCGCTGCAGTTCCAGCCGCAGCGGGCCGTGCGCGGCCAGCGAGGCGTTGGTGAGCGTCGCCGTCACGAACGTCCCCACCCCCGGCCGGGCGGCGACCAGGCCCTCGTGCTCGAGCTCCCGGTAGGCCTTCAGGACGGTGTTGGCGTTGATCGCCAAGTGCGCCACGACCTCCTTGACGGTCGGCATCTGGTCACCCTCGCGCAGCACGCCGAGCCGCAGCGCATGCCGTACTTGCTGGACCAGCTGCAGGTACGGCGAAACACCCGACCTGCCGTCCAGATGGAACTCGATCACCGGCTTCTCCATTTATCTAGCCTGCTAGTACTTTAGAGTCCCAGATGTTAAAGGATCATAAAGATCGCTGTACAGGCCTCGCCCGGGGGTGCCCGAAGCGGTCCATCGCTCCTCAGCCCTACGCCGGGCAGATCTCTCCCCGCCTCGCCGAACGGCTGAGGTGTGGCGGGGGATCCTCGACCTGAACGTGCTGGGCACGTGGCAGACGTCCGTGGCGGCCACGCAGCCACGCCACCCCGTCGACGACGATGCTCCCGGGCCCGTCCCCGGTGTTCCATGCCCGCGCATCCACCCGCCGCGCGAACTCCCCTGTTTCCTCAGGCCCCGCGCCGCCCAGCGCGCTTTATCCGCGCAGGGGGGTTCACGAGTGGTGCCGGCCGGCGACTTCACGGACGTATGAAGATCGCTTCCCGAGCACAGGATGTTCGTTTCCCGGAGAGGGTCCGATGTGCTTGTGTTGCGTCCCCGGCAGGGTCCGGCCGGAGGACTTGCACGGGCGGCACGGCATGTAGGTTGAGATCGTGGATCTTCCTTCCCATTGGCTGCCCCGGCCCTCTGCCAGCCCGGACGACAAGACCCTGGCCGACTTCGCCGCGTTGCTCGCTGACGCGGTTGCCCAAGGTCCCGACAAGCCGATTGCCTATACCTTGGCCGCGCCGAAGTGGCAGTTCCTCTGCTACGTCGCCGAGCAAGCCGGATACGTTCTCCACGGCTCGAACAATCCCTCGATCGAGCGCTTTGATCCACGCCGGTCCTACGACAGCGACGCCTTCGGTAATCGCACAGCCGTCTATGCCGCGTCGGACGGCATCTGGCCGATGTTCTACGCGATACTCAACCGCGATCATCCGCTGTCGATGGTCAACTCGTGCAGCGACCTCGCCGGCGAGACCTACTACTACTTCTCCATCAGCCGGCCTGTAGTCGACCTCGGCCCATGGCAGGAAGGAACGGTCTATCTCCTGTCCGCCGAGGGGTTCGAGCATCAGCCTCCGATACGAGGTGTTCGCCAGCGCCAGGTGGCCAAACTGGCGCCGGCCCAGCCGGTGGCCAAGATCCGGGTGATGCCCGAGGAATTCCCATTCCTCAGTGACGTGCGCGGACACGACGACGCGGTGGTTCATGCCCGATCCGCAGCCGACCCCGACGGCTTCCCCTGGATCGACGGCTGACCGTTGACCGGCAGGGACCGAAGGTAAGATCACTGGGTGAAGCCGGCGCTCTTACGATCACGATTCGGTCGCGCAACCTTTTCCCCACGGACAGCGGCCACGGGTAGCTCGGCGGCCACGCCCATCCTCGATTGGAGGCATCCTCGGGTGCTGAGGTTGGCGGCCGAGGCCAGGGACACGAGTGCCGGATCGGGCCGAACTTACCTGATCATGGCCCACCAGCTCATTGCAGCTCGGGTTTGCCCGGTATATGCCATGAACGAGAAGCAGCCTGTCTCTAGGACACTGGCCCTGGGGCGCGGCTCGTGCAGCCAGCGACTGGCGCTGCTGGAGGCCGTGGCACGCGGCTGCGAGATTGCCACTCGGGTCAGAGGTTTGCTGCTCGATGGGCGTTTTTGGCATCCGCGGTTCCCGCGACTGCGGGCGCTGATCCCCCGGCAGGTGGTGCTCGCCTGGCCGGAGTTCCTTCTCGATGGTCAGTGGGTGGTCGTTTCCGAGCTCTACGGCGACCTTGGCACACTGCGGGCGGGAGGCCGATTCACCAACACGGGCAGGGAGACGCTCTTCGACGCGATCGTGCGCACTGCCGTGGACTGGGACGGCAGCACCTGCTCCTCGTGTGATCTTTCAGGTCACGCCCTGGCCGATCTGGGCTATTTCGACTCCCGTGACGACCTGTTCAACGAGCACGGTCAAACCTTGTGCCTGCCGGTACGCATTCCTGCAGATCTCCTCATGCGTCGTCGGCCCGTTGTGTCCTGCGCCACACAGCCACGCCTGCCGTAACGCCCCCACCTCGTCGATTGCGTCACACGCAATGCCTCTTTGCCGACATTGCACTGGTGGTCGCCTTTGGAGCGCCCCTACCTTTCTGGCCGTGTTCAGTATTTTCGATATAGCCAGCGCGGTCTTGTCCGCGGTTGTTTTCGTGGTTGCGGCACCCCCGGCCCTACTGGTCGATCGACTGGGAAGACGGGCCGCCATCCGGTGGGCGGTGGCAGGCGGGCTGGCCCTGGCCGCCAAGGGGGCGGTGACGGTGTCTCTGCTGGCGAACTTCGGCTGGCTGTTCGCCGGTGATCAGGTGCTGGTCGAGATTCCCGTAGTGCTGATACCCGCAGCCGTGGCCGCCTTCCTCGCCTCGCGCGGCGCCAGGCCGGTGCTGGCCGTACGGGTCACCGCCGCCGGCGCGTTCCTCGGATTCCTCCACGCCTTCACTGTGAAGGCCGAGGCGCCCAACGTGTTCGGCTACGGCGTGCTGCTGTTGCTGTCGACCGCAGTGTTGCGGGCGTGGCCGCCGGTCAGGTCCCGCCTGGGCACGACCACCCGGATGGTGGCCGTCGTGGCGCTGGTCGCGACGGGTCTCGGCTACGGCTCGTTCACCAGCCGCTGGCCCGAGCGGCACACCATGGCGGGAACGGGTCACGGTCACCGGCACGGGGCGGGCCCGTCGGTTGACGCGGCCGACCTGACCGGCCCCCGCGTGGGCAGGCCCGACCGGAGTTTCACGCTCACCGCGGCCGAGACCCCGATCACACTGGCCTCAGGCGCGTCCGTGGCGGCATGGACGTTCAACGGCCAGGCCCCCGGCCCCGAACTCCGGGTACGGCAGGGCGACCTTGTGCAGGTCACACTGATCAACAGGCTCCCCGAGGAGGGCGTGACGCTGCACTGGCACGGCTTGGACGTGCCCAACGCCGAGGACGGCGTCGCGGGGCTCACCCAGGACGCGGTCCGCCCAGGAGGCAAGCACATCTACCGCTTCCGCGCCGAGCAGACGGGCACGTACTGGTACCACACCCATCAGGCGTCCTCCACGGCCGTGGCCCGCGGCCTGTTCGGCGCGCTCGTCGTCGAGCCCGCCGCCCGGCCCGCGGACGGGCTCGACCTGGTGGTCATGTCCCACGTCTGGCCCGTCGGGGAGGAACTGCGGCCCGCCTTCGGCACCGCCGACACCCTCACCCGCAGGACGGTCGCCCCGGGCACACCGGTACGGCTGCGCCTGGTCAACACCGGCAACAACACCGCCTCCGACGCCGAGACGACCACGTTCGCGCTGACCGGGACGCCGTACCGGGTGACCGCGATCGACGGCGTCCACCTGCACGATCCCGCAGACCTGACCGGAGTCCGGCTCCCGCTGGCCACCGGCGGCCGCTACGACCTGACCTTCACCATGCCCGAAGAGCCCGTCCACCTCGCCGACCTGGCACACTCCGGCGGCGGCCTGCTGCTCACCCCCGACGGCCGGGGCGCACCGCCGCCCGTCACCGCGTCCGGTGACTTCAACCCCGCCGCCTACGGCCGCCCCACCCCGACACCGTTCACCTCCTCCAGCCGCTTCGACCGGAAGTTCACCATCGTGGCCAGCGACGGCGTAGGCTTCGTGGACGGCTCCCTGGACCTCATCCAGGCCTTCAACGGGCGGGTCTACCCGAACGTACCGACCCAGATGGTCCGCGAGGGCGACCTGGTCAAGATGACGCTGGTCAACCGCAGCCGGGATAACCACCCGATGCACCTGCACGGGCACCACGCCATGGTCCTGTCCGCGAACGGCCGACCGGTCAGCGGCAGCCCCTGGTGGATCGACACCCTGGACCTGCCGCCTGGCACCTGGTTCGAGATCGGCTTCCGGGCCGACAATCCCGGGTTGTGGATGGACCACTGCCACAATCTGGAACACGCGGCCGCCGGGATGATGATGCACCTGGGCTACGAGGGCATCACAACACGGTTCGAGACCGGCAGCGCGACAGGCAACCAACCGGAGTGAACACATGCTGGATCTGAACCTCCTGGTCGCGCTCGACGCGCTCCTGGAAGAGGGCAGCGTCGCCGGCGCGGCGGCCCGGCTCAACACCTCCGCGCCCGCGATGAGCCGCACGCTGGGGCGGATCAGGCGCCAGCTGAACGACCCCGTCCTGGTACGCGCCGGCCGCCACCTGGTCCCCACCCCGCGCGCACTCGAACTGCACGCCGCCGTCCGCGACCTGGTACGGCAGGCGTCCGCCCTCCTCGTGCCCGCGGGCGACCCCGCCCCTGCCACGCTCGCCAGGACCTTCAACCTGCAGGCGAGCGACATGCTGCTGTCCGCCCTGGCCGCGCCGCTCGTCCTGGCGGTCGGCCAGCGGGCACCGGGGGTGGTGCTGCGGTTCCTGCCCGACACCCTCGAAGGCACTTCGGCGCTGCGGGAGGGCCGGGTAGACCTGGAGATCGGGGTCATCGACCACGCCGCCCCCGAGACCTGTGTCGAGCCGCTGGGCACCGGCCGCATCGTCGGCATGGCGAGGGAGGATCATCCCCTGGTGATCAAAGGGGTCACCCTGCGCCGGTTCGCCGACGCCAAGCACGTCGGGGTGTCCAGGCACGGCCGGCTGCACGGGCCGATCGACGATCTTCTGGCTGCCCGGGGACTGCGCCGCAGGACCGCGGTGACCGTCTCCTCGCACTCGATGGCCCTGCTTCTGGCCAGACAGAGCGACCTGGTCTGCCTGGCGCCCGCTCCCGCCGACGACGATCTCCCGGCGGCGCTCGGCCTGCGCGCCTTCGAGATCCCGCTGGAACTGCCCGAGGTCGAGGTGGCCATGGCGTGGCATCCACGCAACGACGCCGACGGCGGGCAGCGCTGGCTGCGCGACCAGGTACGCGAGGTCCTGCGCGGAACCAGAGCCTTCACCAACCCTCCCGGCCGGACGCCGGCCGGTAGATCCGGGAAGTAGCCCGCCCGGCCGGACGCCGGCTGATAGATCCGGGAAGTAGCCCGCCCGTGCTTCCAGCCGACACCCCTCACACCGGCGCGGCACGAGCCGGTGCCCTCGCCACCCCGGAAACCACAAGATCCCGGCCGACCATGACAGTCCACCGGGATCTCGTCACCTTTCCTCAGGCCATCCCAGGAACGGCCCACCGTGGTGGGCGGAGGATTCCCGCAGCAGATGCTGCAGGATGTAGACGCCGCCCAGGCGCACGTCCAGTCCGGTGGAGCCCAACCGTTCCAAGGCCTTGATGCTGAATTGGGTCCCCCAACGAGGAAGGCTGGTGGTTCAGAATCCGATGGCTTCGCGGAGCAGCAGGACGGTGCCGCGCCCGGGGTGGGGTTCTGCGTTGAGGATGAGAAGGCGGTTGAGGGCACCGGGCTGCCCGTAGGCCTTCATGGCGCGCTCGTTTTCCAGCGGAAGGCAGTGGTCTTCGACGCGCCGCAGCGCGGTGCCCAGGTCGGGTACCACCTTCTGCGCCCCGACGATCCAGATCGCGCGGGCCGCGGCACCCGAGTAGCCGGCCAGCTGGCTTCCGCTGGCCGAGGCGGCCACAAGGGATCCGGTCTCGGTGACCGCGGCGACGCTGCCCACAATGACGTCGGGGCAGGCAATCATCCGCCAGATCTCGGCCAATTGGGTGGCGCGGTCCATGGTCGTGCTGCGTGCCTTGACGGACTCGTATCGCCCGCTGCTGTTGATGTCCTCATCGATGCCGGACAGGCGGAGGGTCTCGCTGGCCCCAGTGAACACGCTGACGCCCTCGGGTATCAGCTCTTTGATGCGGACACGCGCGGCGGCGGCGTCGTCGAGGACTTCGACGGTGAAACCGTGTGCGGCCAGCGCAGCGGCCGCCCGCTCCAGGCGCTGCGCGGGCGCCGGGTCGGCGAACGGTGTTGCCGGCATTGAGGTGGTCATGATGTCTCTGAACTCCCCTGTTCGCTGGATGATGTGTTCGTCTCGCCGGTCCGACAACACAGCCCCTCGGAATGTGAGGCGGCGCACCGGCCTCACATTCCGGTGCGCTGTCTTGTCGAACCGGTGAGGACAGATGCGACCAAGGGAGCCGTCGGCACCATGACCACCCAATCCCGGCCAGGACACGGCCGGCTCGATCCCGGCCTGGACGCGATCACGAGCGAGCGGCGCCAGCTGATCAATATCGCCTACCGGCTTCTGGGCTCCCTGGCCGAGGCCGAGGACGCCGTACAGGAGACCTACGCCCGCTGGTACGCCATGTCCCCGCAGCAGCAGGACGCCATCGAATCCCCCGGCGCCTGGCTGACGACAGTCACCAGCCGCATCTGCCTCACCCTGCTCAGCTCCGCCCGGGTCCGACGAGAGACCTACGTGGGTGAATGGATCCCCGAGCCGCTACCCGAACGTACGGAGCGGAGCACCGGGCGGCCGGGCGGCACCACCGTCGACCCGGCCGACCGGGTCACCCTGGATGAGTCGGTCAACATGGCCTTCCTGGTCGTGCTCGAATCGATGACCCCGGCCGAGCGCGTCGCGTTCATCCTGCACGATGTCTTCCGCTACTCCTTTGCCGAAGTGGCCGGGATCGTCGGCCGTACGCCGGCGGCCTGCCGCCAGCTGGCCTCCTCCGCCCGCCGCCGCATCCGCGACTCGCAGGGCCCCGCGAGTCCGACAGTCCAGCAGGCCGGCATCGTCAGGGACTTCAAGCAGGCATGGGAGGCCAAGGACATCGACGCCCTCATCGGCCTGCTCGACCCCGACGCCACGGCGATCGCCGACGGCGGCGGCCTCGCCACGACCTTCCTGCGCCCCATCGAAGGCGGCGAGCAGATCGCGCGCGCCTGGGTCGAGATCGCCGACCGGAGGCCCGGCGACATGACGTTCCTGGAGCGTACGGTCAACGGTCAGCCCGGCCTGGTGGCTCAGCAAGACGGCGTCACCGTGACGGTGTTCGCGTTCGAGGTCGCAGGCGACCGGATCAAGCGCATCTGGGCAGTACGCAACCCCGAGAAGCTCCGCCGCTGGACGACGGGCTGAGGCGCGTCTCCATACCGTCGGTCCCGCTCACAGCCGCCACCCAGCAGCGGGACCCCCTCGAGGAGTGGGAACGGAGCTGGGCGCGATACCGATCATGGTCACGCCCGTCCGCGCCTCGCCCCACTCAGCGGACAGTCCGCGCCGGGGCAGGTCTGGAGCGCAGAGGTTCCGGAAGACGAACCTCACCAGCGACTCATCTTGCGCCGAGTTCACGTCCCTGCAGCACAGGCCGCCCAAGGCAGACAGCTCTGCAAGTGACTGCCACCGAGTGATCACCCTCGTGCGGAACCGCGACACCTACCTGTCTGAGGCCGCCCTGAAATTCCGGGAGTCCACCGCCAGCAGGCCCTTCATCGCACATCGCCTGCCCGCCGCGCGCCGCGACCGGTGCCTCTCAAGAGGCCCTTGCCGATGGTTTGGTCCGAAGCACCGTCACGGAGGTCGGATTTTCAGACGCGTGATGTGCGTCACGTCGTGTCACTCCGTGATGATCCGCGGTGTCTTGAGGGCATGGTTGAACACAGCACACTCCACAAGGTCGTGGTCATCGGCGGCGGTTACGCGGGAACCGTCGCGGCCAACCACCTGCGTATGCGCACCGACGTCGACATCACCCTGGTCAACTCCCGCCCGAAGTTCGTCGAACGGATCCGGCTGCACCAGTTCGTGGCCGGCAATTACGACGCCTCGGTCGACTACGGCACGCTGCTCGGCGACGGCATCACGTTGGTGGTCGACAACGCCACCCGGATCGACACCGCCTCACAGACGGTGGAGCTGGCATCGGGCCGCGCGCTGGACTACGACCACGTCATCTACGCGGTCGGCAGCACCGGCGCGGTCCCCTCCTCGGTGCCAGGCGCGGCCGAATTCGCCTACTCCGTCGCCGAATTCGAGTTCGCTCAGCGGCTGCGTGCCAGGCTGGTGGAGCTGCCGGCCCATGCCGCGGTCACCGTGGCCGGCGGCGGGTTGACCGGCATCGAGACGGCCGCGGAACTCGCCGAGCAAGGACGTACGGTCACTCTGGTCTGCGGCGGAACCCTGGCTCCGTCACTCAGCGCTCCTGCCCGCCGATCCGTCGCGACGTGGCTGTCCGAGCACGGCGTCACCGTGCTCGAGGCCAACGCGGTGGCCGAGGTCCGGCAGGACGCGGTCGTCTTGACCGATGGACCCGTACGGCAGAGCGCACTCACCATCTGGACGGCCGGTTTCGGTGTGCCGGGCTTGGCGGCGGCCAGCGGGTTGCGCGTCGACGCGCTCGGCCGGCTGCTCACCGACGAAACGCTGATCAGCGTCGATGACGACCGCATCGTCGCGGCGGGTGACGCCGCTTCACCGTCGGGCCGCCCGCTGCGGATGAGCTGCCAGGCCGCGGTACCGCTCGGGATGCAGGCCGCCAACACCGTGCTGAGCCGCATCGCGGGAACAGCACCGGCGGCGATCGACCAGGCCTTCAAGGGATCGTGCATCAGCCTGGGCCGGCATGCCGGTACGATGCAGCTCGCCCGCGAGGACGACACCCCCTTGGACTCCTACTTCGACGGGCAGAAGGCCGCGGAGCTCAAGGAGGAGTTGTGCCGGAGGGCGGTGACGGGTATCGCCATGGAGGCCCGTAGCCTGGGTGCCGTCGTTTGGCCCAAGGGCGGGCCGCGTGCCGCGCAGATGGTCGCCTCCCCATGACCACCAACGAGCATGCTGAGCGGTTCACCCTGTTGCGGCCGCTGCTGTTCACGATCGTCTACGAGATACTCGGTTCGGCGACCGAATCCGACGACGTGCTGCAGGACGGCTATCTCCGGTGGGCGGACGTGGACCTGGCGACGGTCCGTGACACCAAGTCGTACCTGGCGCGGCTGGTGACCCGTCAGGCACTCAACGCGTTGCGGGCCGGCGCGCGCCGCCGCGAGGACTACGTCGGTGTGTGGCTGCCGGAGCCGCTGCTGCTCGACGAGCACGACGCGTCGGCGGACGTGGTGCTCGCCGAGTCGGTGTCGATGGCGATGCTGGTGCTGCTCGAAACGCTCACCCCCGATGAGCGCGCGGTATTCGTCTTGCGCGAGGTGTTCGGCTTCGACTACGACGAGATCGCGGGAGCAGTGGGCAAATCGGTCGTGACGGCACGCCAGGTGGCGCATCGCGCCCGCGAGCACGTAGCGGCGCGACGTAAGCGCTTCGAGCCCGCAGGCCCGGCCAAGACCGCGCGGATCACCGGGCAGTTCATGGCCGCGGTGACCACCGGCGACATGGAGGGGCTGCTCTCGCTGCTCGCGCCGGACGTCACCTGGACCACCGACAGCGGCGGCAAGGTGATCGCGGTGCGCCGGCCTGTGATGGGCGCGGAGAAGGTGGCCGCGCTCCTCCTGGGAATCTTCCGCGCGGACACGCGGATCGAGTCGGTGAACTGCAACAACACGCCCGCGCTTGTCGCCTACAGCGGCGACCACCTGGAGGGTGTCTTCCTGGTCGAAGTCGTCGGCGGGAAGATCACTCACTTCTACGCCATCCGCAATCCGGACAAACTCCTCGCATTGGCAGCACCACGTCAGATCAGCCGGTAGGCGCCTGATCCTCCACGAGGGAACCTGGTCCCGGAGCCGCCACACTGCACAACGGGCGCCCGTGCCCACGGCCCCGCAGCCCTGGCACGACCACGAGCGGATAGACGTAGAACAGCAGCCGTCGCAGCTTCTGCGGCGCGGGCGTGGCGCCTGCGGAGTCACCAGCCGTCCGGCGAACTCGTCCACGGCCCGCGCTCAAGGCCGCGCCGCCTGACCCAGACGAAACATCATCTTGGCTCCTGACATTCCGAGGTGCTGCGTAGTCGTATCTAGCGGGAAGCCAAGTTTTCACACCGAATGGAAGGGACCGGTAGAGATGCCTGCGCAACGCGAGGTAGACGAAGCCAAGATCAGGAAGCAAGTCGACAAGATAGTAGAAGGAATCCAGGCCAAGGATCTCGAGCGCCTGAAGCAGCTTTACGCAACGGACGTCGTTTCTTTCGACGTCGAGCCGCCGCTGCAACATGTAGGGATAGCGGCGAAATTGAAGAACTGGGCGAAAGTGTTCACGTTCTTCCAGGATGCGACTTATGAGGTTCGCGACCTGACGCTCATCGTGGATGAAAATGTGGCATTCGGGCACGGATTCGGCCGGCTCAGCGGCACACTGAAGAACGGGACGGCGACGAGCGGTATGTGGGTCCGGGCCACTTTCTGCTTCCGGAAGATCGACGGCGATTGGCTGATCGCGCACGACCAGGTTTCCGTGCCACTCGATATGCCGAGCGGCAAAGGAGTGACCGACCTCGAGCCCTAACGGGTCGCGGAGGTTCACGACGCCGCGGGCGGTCCCCTGCGACTACGCAAGCTCTCGCCGCCCGAATCGACCGAGACGCCGCAGCCCGACCCACCCGGGGTCATGGCGCATGAGCACACAAGGCTCACGTGCCGGAGTGTCGTCAAAGCCCCGCGTCAGGACGGGGCGAGAACGCAGAACTCGTTGCCCTCCGGGTCGGCGAGGACCGTCCACGGCACTTTGCCCTGGCCCACGTGGGCGGGCGTCGCACCGAGAGCCTGGAGGCGCACGACCAACTCCGCCTGATGGGCCGCAGAGGTGGTGGCGAGATCGAGGTGCACACGGTTCTTTGTCGTCGACTTGGGTTCCGGGACGGTAACGACGTCGACATCCGCACCGTCGCCGAACAGAGAGCAACTCGCTCACCAGTCGCAATGCCCAGCTCGCCAAGTAGAGCGCTCAGCCCCGCCAGGTAAACCGCTCACTTGCCAGATGAAGCGCCAAGTCACAGTCAGCCCCTACGACACCACGAGTTCAACCTCAGTATTTCACCGGCATCGCGATCCATCCCGCTTCATGTCTGCCACCGCCATTCTGGTACCATCACATCTCAACCGTCCGGATAATCCTGCCGAGATTACCTTGTAAGAATGCAGGTCGAAAAATGACAGCAGTACGGGTCACATACGATGATGCAGTCGATGCAGCCTATGTGTATCTATCCGATCCCCAGATGGCGCGCCCACGCGTGGCTCGCATGTATCCGTGCGATCCGATCGAGGTCGACGGTATGATAAATCTTGATTTCGATGAAGAGGGTCGCGTCATAGGAATCGAAATACTGGGGGCGAAGTCAAAACTTCCCAAATATCTTCTCGAATCTGCAGAAATGCTTAATGGCTAGAATCCGGGATCGCCTTGCGGCCATGCCATGATCAGCACTGACGGCGACATCGGGTGTGATTATTTCGTCGGCAATGATTTGGCCGGTCGCGGAAGGTGCTGTCCGGGCATTCGATGGTGGTACGGGCCTGCGGTGTGCACCGCCTCAGCTGCGGATCCGGGAAACCGGCCCCGAACAGGCCCGCAATGACCTTCCCATACTCCCTTGAGCCGGCGAATCAACGCCGGAAGCGGAGTGTCGGCGTTGCGGCTGAGATCACCTCAGTGACGAAAAGCAGCACGAGTGGTGACCGCAAGCCGCACAGCCGGCTCACTGGTCGAGCCCGAGCAGGCGCACGCCCTCCTCGCGCATCTCGACCTTGCGGATCTTGCCGGTGACCGTCATCGGGAACCCGTCGACGACGTGGACGTAGCGCGGGATCTTGTAGTGGGCGAGCTTGCCGGCGCAGAACTCCCTGACGGCCTCGGCGGTCAGGGGTGTGCCGCCCTGGCGGATGACGACCCAGGCCATGAGCTCCTCGCCGTACTTCTCGTCGGGCACGCCGATCACCTGCACGTCGGCGATGTCGGGGTGGCGGTAGAGGAACTCCTCGACCTCGCGCGGGTAGACGTTCTCGCCTCCCCTGATGACCATGTCCTTGATCCGGCCGACCACGTTGACGTAGCCGTCGGCGTCCATGGTGGCCAGGTCGCCGGTGTGCATCCAGCGGGCGGTGTCGATGGCCTCGGCCGTGCGCTCCGGCTCGTTCCAGTAGCCGAGCATCACCGAGTAGCCGCGCGTGCACAGCTCGCCGGGCTCGCCGCGCGGCACGGTCAGCCCGGTCTCCGGGTGCGTGATCTTGACTTCGACGTGCGGCATCACCTGCCCGACGGTCTCGGTGCGGCGCTCCAGGCTGTCGTCGGACCTGGTCATGGTGGAGACGGGCGAGGTCTCGGTCATGCCGTAGCAGATGGCGACCTCGGCCATGTTCATCTCGGTGACGACGCGCTTCATCACCTCGACAGGGCAGGGCGAGCCCGCCATGATGCCGGTGCGCAGGCTGGACAGGTCGTACTGCCCTGCGAGAGTGAGCTCGGCGATGAACATGGTCGGCACACCGTACAGGGAGGTGCATCGTTCCTGCTGTACGGCCCGCAGCGTCGCCTCGGGGTCGAAGCCGGGCGCGGGGATGACCACGCACGCGCCGTGGGAGGTGGCGCCGAGGTTGCCCATCACCATGCCGAAGCAGTGGTAGAAGGGCACCGGCAGGCACACCCTGTCGTGCTCGTCGTAGTGGATGAGCTCGCCGACGAAGAAGCCGTTGTTGAGGATGTTGTGGTGCGAGAGCGTGGCGCCCTTGGGGAAACCGGTCGTGCCGGAGGTGTACTGGATGTTGATCGCGTCGTCGGCGCTCAGCGACGCCATGCGCTCGCGCAGCCGCTCCTCGGGGGCGGTCAGCGCCAGCAGCCGGTCCCAGCCGGGTTCGCCGAGGTAGACGACGTCGGCGAACCCGATCTCCTCGACCATCGCGCGGTAGTCGCTGCCCTTGTGCGTGAGCGCGCTGATGAGCAGGCGCAGGCCCGACTGCCTGACGACGTAGTCGAGCTCGTGGCCGCGGTAGGCGGGGTTGACGTTGACCAGGATCGCGCCGATCTTCGCGGTGGCGTACTGGACGATCATCCATTCGGCGCAGTTGGGCGCCCAGATGCCGATCCGGTCGCCCTTGGCGATGCCGGAGGCGAGGAGCGCGAGGGCCAGCCGGTTCACGTCGGCGTCGAGCTCGGCGTAGGTCCAGCGACGGCCGGAGGGCACGTCGACGAGTGCCTCGCGGTCGCCGAAGCGCCGCACGGTCCGCTCGAAGTTGTCGCCGATGGTCTCGCCCAGCAGCGGGGTCGCCGCCGCCGCGCTCGAGTAGGACTGCATGTCACAACCTCCGGTCGATGGGTTCATTGAAGACCATGGTGTGCCCGAGTGGCCAGCCGGGATCGCCGGTGCGGGCGAAACGCACCCAGGCGGCGTGCATCGCGTCGGCCACGGCCTGCGGCGCGCCCGGTCCTGCGGTGCGTTCGACGCCGGGCGCGTCGAGCACGTCGAAGACGAAGGGCAGGTCGAGGTTGTGCACCGCGCCCACGCGTCCGCCGCCGACCGGGCTCTCGACGGGCGACTCCCACCGGAACTCGTAGGCGTAGGCGGGCCTGGCCTCGCGGATCCAGCGCGTCTCGCGGGTGAACAGGTGCTGGGTGAAGGCGCGTCCGACGCGTTCGGCGGGCGTGAGGCCGGGTCCGTCGACCTGGACGCCGAGATGGTCGAGCGCGGCCTGCGCGGCGGCCTCGTCGAGGTCGGCGGCCAGGCGGCGGACGAACACGTCGGCCTCCTGGGAGGTGCAGCCGACCAGCAGTGGAAGGTGCCCGCTCGCGCCTGCGCGCAGGGCGGCCAGCGGGACGGCCGGGATCAGGTCGCCGTCGACGACCGGCTTGACCGGCACCGACTCGTTCAGCCCGCCGGCGTCGCCGGTCAGCGGCGGCGGCTGTTCGGCGACGAGCGCCTCGGGGGGCAGCCCGGCGAACGAGGACCTGGTCGGGTCGATCCCCAGCCGGGTGGCGAGCGTCTTGGCGTAGTCGCGCGCCTCCTGCTCGGTGGCGACCAGGTTGGCCGAGCCGCTCATCACGATCGCGCGCCGGAACAGCCCTTCGGCACGGGGCATCGTCAGCAGGGTGGCGACGGCGGCGGCGCCCGCCGACTGCCCGGCGATCGTCACGTTGCCGGGGTCGCCGCCGAAGGCCGCGATGTTGTCGCGCACCCATTCCAGCGCGGCCAGCCAGTCGAGGACGCCCCGGTTGAGCGGGGCGTCCTCCAGGGCCAGGAAGCCCTCGAAGCCGAGCCGGTAGTTGATGGCCACGCAGACCACGCCGTCGCGGGCGAAGCGGGAGCCCTGGTGCCAGGCCGCCCCGTTGCCGCCGATGGAGAACGCGCCGCCGTGGATCCAGACCAGGACGGGCAGCCCGGCCCGGCCGGTCTCAGGGGTGCGCACGTCGAGGTTGAGGCAGTCCTCGCCGACCTCGAAGACGTCGGGCGCGTACAGGCCGATGTCCTCACCGGCCGCCTGCGGGGCGGCAGGGCCCCGCGTGACGGCGGGCCGTACGCCGTCCCACGCGGGTGGCGGGACGGGCGCGCCGAAGCGGTGCTCGCCGAAGGGCGGGGCGGCGTACGGCACGCCGAGGAAGGCGAGCACGCCCTCCTCGGCCCTGCCCTCGACCAGCCCGGCAGTGGTTCGCACGATCATGCGCGGCGCCATCCGGCCGTCCCTTCGACGATTCTGATCGCCGCCCGGGTGAGCGGCTCAAGGCTGGCCTCGTGCACCTTGTCGAGGGTGTCGGCCGAGTCGAACAGGTACATGGGAGCCGACAGGAAGTGCACGAGCGGCACCCCTTCGGGGTGGAAGAAGGCCCCGTCGGTGGGCGGCATCGGGGAGAACACGTCCGGCGGCAGCACGAACGAGCGTCTCAGGTCCTCCGCGACGAGGGCCGCCGCCACCAGCCTCTCCAGCTCCGGTTTCCTGGTGGTGAACCACCAGCCGGGTTCGGGGTCGCCGGTGGGCACCAGCTCGTCGTCCACGATCACGCACCGCCGGGCGGCGTGCTCCAGGTGGAGCTGGAGCACGACGTCGCCCAGCAGGCCGCGGTTCTCCTCGATGAAGGCCCGGGTGCCCGCGGCGTGCGCCATGTGACCTGCGGTCAGCAGGAAGATCAGGTTGTGCGGCCGGTCCCGCTCGGGCACGCCCGCCCAGTACTGGGCGGCGGCCAGCACCAGCGCGATCCCCGAGGCGTCCTCGACGGCCGAGGCCCAGGGCGCGTCGTGGTGCGAGCCGATGATCACCCACTGGTCGGAGCGGCCGGGGAGCGTGCCGATCACGTTGTGCGAGACGGCCGGGCCCGTCTCCGACTCGACGGTGAGCGTGCCCGTGCAGGGGCCCTCGTCGACCAGGTCGAGCACCCGCCGCGAGTCGCCGCCCGACAGCCAGACGGCCGGGAGGCCGCGGTGCACGGCGTCGTAGGGCACGTAGTAGTCGCGTGTCTCCCACGGCACCCCGGTCAGTGCCCCCGCGAAGGCGGCGGCGCCGCCGTCCATGACGCCCTGGATGACGTCGAGGTAGTCGAGCTGGAAGGGCAGCGTCTGGACCAGCTCGTCGAAGACGCCCTCGGGGTCGTGCACGGCCGTCGCCAGGTCCCTGAGGTAGGACTGCGGCAGCTCGGTGAAGGTGTACTCGGGCACGACGATCGCGCCCGGCACGACCTCGCGGCTGACCGGCGCGCTCACGATCGCCTTCGGCGTGGTGTACGGCAGGGCGGACGCCGCCACCCGCACGACTCTCGACGGGTCGGCGTCCAGGCGCACCACCAGGGCCGCCGTCACCGGCCGCCAGACGGGCAGCTCGACCGGCGCCAGCCGTACGTCGTGGAGCCCGAACTCGGTGAAGCGCTCGGCGGCCCACGCGGCGGTCCAGTCGTCGGCCGGGTAGCCGGGACGCCTGATGCCCCGCGAGGTGACCGTCTCGATCCACTCCATCATCCGCGCGGTGTCCGGGATCATCGTTTCAGCCCTCCGAAGGTGAGCCCAGCCACGTAGTAGCGCTGCAGCGCCACCATCAGGATGAACGGTGGCACGGCGGTGACCAGTGCCGCGGTGGTGGTCAGGTGATAGTTGAAGCCGACCTCGCTCTGGAAGTTGGCCAGCCCCACCGGCAACGGCCACAGCTCCTGCTCGTTAGCCACGATCAGCGGCCAGAGCAGGTTGTCCCACTGTGCTAGGAAATGCACGAGGAACAGGGTGATGAGCGCGGGCTTGAGCAGCGGCACGGCGATGCGCGCGAAGATGCGGAACTCCCCGGCGCCGTCGACCCGCGCGGCCAGCAGCAGCTCCTTCGGGATGCCGAGGGCGAACTGCCGCACCAGGAAGACGCCGAACGCGCTGATCATGCCCGGCACCATCATGCCCTGGAAGGTGTTGACCCAGCCGAGCTCCTTCACGATGAGGAAGACGGGGATGACCAGGACCATCGGGGTGAGCGCGAGCGTGCCGATCACCAGCGCGAACAGGACGCGGCGGCCGGGGAAGGACAGCTGGGCCATCGCGTAACCGGCGGCGGCCGAGAAGATCACGTCCAGGACGCCGGTGCCGACGCACAGGATGAGGCTGTTGCGCAGGTAGGTGGGCAGGTTGCCCTCGCCGAACAGCAGCCCGATGTTCTCGGGCAGGTGGAAGCCGTTGAAGACCAGTCCGCGCAGGTCGGTGTCGTCGGGCGCCGAGGCGACGACGAGCATGGCATAGACCGGCAGCAGCATGAACCCGACCGCGACGATCAGCCAGACGGTGCGCAGGACGGTTCCCGCTCTCATTCGTCGCCTCCCTTCAGGAACCCGAACTGCAGCGCCGAGACGATCACCATGGCGACGAGCAGCACCATGCCCATCGCGGCGGCGTAGCCCATATGCTCGTAAGGGAAGGCGTTGGCCCAGATGTAGTACGGCAGTACCTGGGTGGCGTCGGCGGGCCCGCCGCCGGTGAGCAGAAAGGCGGGCACGAACGCCTGCATCGATCCGGCCACCGAGATGACCAGGACGAACAGCAGGGTCCTGCGCAGCAGCGGGAGCGTGATCCGGGTGAACGTGGTCACCGCCCCTGAGCCGTCGATGGCGGCGGCCTCGTACACCTCACCGGGCAGCGCCTGCAGCCCGGCGGTCAGGATGATCACGAACAGCCCCATGCTCTTCCAGACGACCATCACGACCAGGGCCCAGATGGCCAGGTCGGAGCTGGTCAGCCAGGACTGCGGATCGATCCCGACCAGGCCGAGGAGGGTGTTGGCCAGGCCGCGGTCGGAGTAGATGATCACCCAGACCATGGACGTGGCGGCGAGCGGCATCACGGCCGGAATCATGACGAGCGCTCTGAGCCAGCGGTTGAGCCGTCCCGGCCTGCTCAGCGGCACGGCCACCAGCAGGGCCAGCACGATCGTCGGGACGACCGTGCAGACCGTGTAGACGACGGTGATCCACGCCGAGTTGAGGAAGCCGGGGTCGGCGAACATGCGCTCGTAGTTGGCGAGGCCGATCCAGTTGGGCGTCCCTGCCATCTCGTAGTCGGTGAAGCTGAGATAGATGGCGGCCAGGAACGGGACGAGCCAGAACACGACGAAGAAGACGGCCACCGGGAGGGTCAGCGCCACGCCCGCCGTGGCCTGGGGCCGGGCTCTGGCCCTGCCGAGCACGCTCACAGGACCGGTCGCACGGCGGAGTCGAAGGCCGCCGCGGCCTGGGCGGGGGTCGACTTGCCGTGGGCGACGGAGTCGACGGCGCCGGCCGCGGCCTTCGCCAGTTCGAGGGTGCCGGGGATGATCGGGCCGAAGTCGACATGCGGGAGGCTGTCGGCGACGATCTTCATGATCTCGGACTTGCCGCGCGGCCCGGCGTCGCGCCAGCCCTTGGTCGGGATGATGATGCCGTTGTCGAGGTTGGCGGTCACCGACGGGGCGCCCTGCAGGTAGTTGACGAGGTGCCAGGCGGTGAACTGGTTGGGCGAGTCCTTGGCCACGCCCCAGCCCCAGGTGTAGGCGGGAACGACGGGCGGGCCGCCGGCCCAGGTGGGCATGGGCGCGACGCCGTACTGCTTGCCGAAGGTGAGCTTGTCCTTGCCCAGCTTCTCCAGCGCGGGGCCGAGGAAGGCGCCGCTGACGACCATGGCGGCCTCGCCGGAGTAGAACAGGCCGAGCGAGCCCAGCGGGTTGGAGAGCTTGGGGTTGCCGATACCCGACATGTACGTCAGGGCGTCGATGCCCTGCTCGGTGGCCAGCGACGCCTTCGCGCCGCCCGCCGCGACGAGCTCGCCGCCCTTGCCCTGGACGAGGGCGGTCAGCGTCATGAGGGCCCACTGCGGGTCGCCGTAGAGCCACTGCAGGCCGACTCGCCTGCGGTCCCCGGAGGTGAGCTTGGCGCTGTAGTCGGCGACCTCCTCCCAGGTCGCCGGGGGCTTGTCGGGGTCGAGTCCGGCCTCCTCGAACCGGTCCTTGCGGTAGTAGAGCATGCAGGGGTTGAAGTCGATGGGCACGCCGTAGGGCACGTCCTGGTAGGTGAGCGGGGTGGTCGTGCCCGGCTCGTAGTTCTGTAGCGAGAGCGCCTTGGTGTCGACGGGCGCGAGCCGCTTCTTCTTGGCGTGCGCGGGGAAGCTCCAGTGGCCGATCTTGAAGACGTCGGGCGGGGCGCCGCCGCTGAAGGCGGTCAGCAGTTTGGCGTCGAGCTGGCCCACGGGCAGGTAGAGCAGCTTCACGTCGACCTTGAACTCGGCGATGTAGCGGTGCACGAGCTCCTGGAACTGCTGGCCGGTGTCCTGCGAGCCGTGCAGCCAGACGGTGACCTCGCCGTGCGGCCTGCCGTCCGCGGCCTGCTGCCGAGGCTGGTCCTTGCCGCATCCGGCGAGCAGGGTGAGCGCGCCGGCGGCGAGTAGCCCACGCCGCGTCAGATCCGCCATGGTGGTTCTCCTAGGTGAGGTTCTTGAGGGCCTGGTTCTGCCAGGCGGTGTTGGTGGGGAGCTCGGCGGCGCCGCCGGCGAACGCCCCGCGGGCCTGGGCGTCGGCCTGGAGGCGGTACCTCAGCCAGGCGGTCACGTAGCCGAGGAAGGCCCCGCCGGTGTTCTGGATGTCGTTGTGCCCCGCGCCCTTGAGCAGCGCCCGGCCCGCTCCGGCGGTGGCCTGGTCGTAGTAGCCCTGCACGGTCGCGGCCGAGGAGATCAGCCAGTCGTTCGCGCCGCTGAGGAAGAGCACCGGGCAGGTCAGGTCGGCGACGGAGAACTCGTCTCCCGGGCCGGCCATCCACTGCGCGGGCACGGCGATCGGCACGACGGTCTTGATCAGCCCGGCGGAGTCGTTGGCCGCGTTGATGGATCCGCCCGCGCCCTGGGAGTGGCCGACGGCGGCGACCTGGGCGGTGTTCAGCTTGCCGTGGAAGACGCTGGTGGGGTCGGTGTTGAGGCTGATGAGGTGCTGGGCGGCGGCGAGGATCTCGGCGCCCGTGCCCGTGGTCGTGTCGGTGGAGGCGACCACCGCGAAGCCCCATGAGGCGAGGTGGTTGAGCAGGCCCGGGTAGTTGTCGGGGGTGGCCCACGAGCCGTTGCCCCATGTGACGATCGGGTGGGTGACGCCGCCCGAGCCCAGGGCCTGCGGGTGGTAGAGCCGGTGGCCGCCCGAGGTGCCGGTGGCGACCGGCCACGGACCCGCCGCCTTGTAGATCGTCTCGATGGTGGAGGCGGCGTCGGCCTCGGTGGTCCAGGACAGGAATCCGGCCGACATGAGGCCGAGCGTCCCTGCCCGCAACGCCTGCCGACGGGTGAAGTTCTCCATGGTCACCTCGTAGGTTATTTGGAGACGTGAACGTCTCCTAAGAGAGGGAAGTACGATCGGAGAGCGATGTCAAGACATGAACAGAAGGAAATTCCGGCGGCCCAGCCGCTCCCCAGGGGACGGCACGGACTCTCCCCCGACACGGTGCGCACCTCCCAGCGAGACCGCCTCGTGGAGGCCATGCTGAGGCTCGTCGCGAGGCGTGGATACGCCGCCACGAGCGTGCCGGACGTGATCGCCGCCGCGCGGGTCTCGCGCAACGCCTTCTACGCCCAGTTCGCCGACAAGGAGGCGTGCTTCCTCGCCGGATGCGAGCGCGACCTGCCCGAGCTGATCGATTCGATCCGCACGGCCGCGTCGGGGGCGGGCGACCGCTGGAGCGAGGCGCTCCGGCTGGGGATGGCCGCCTACCTGCGGTGGTGGCAGGAGCGCCCGGAGTACGCGCAGGCGTACTTCGTGGAGCTGCCGAGGGCGGGTGAGCGGGCCGTCGAGCAGCGTGACGCCGCCTACCGGCCCTTCCTCGACATGTTCGGGGCGCTGGCCGCGCGGGCCAGGCTGGAGGATCCCTCGCTGCCGCCGCTGCGTGCCGCGGTGCCCCGCCTGATCGTCTACGGGATCACCGAGTTCATCGCCTCGGAGGTGCGTGAGGGCCGCGTCACCACTCTGACGTCGTCGGCCGGCGACCTCTACCACTACACGGTCGCCCTGCTCGCCGGCCCCGATCACGGCATCGCGACCACCCCTTCCGCCTGAACCAGCCAACCTTCGGGAAAGCACTCCTCCGCCGCCATGTGGGCGACGGCGGCCAGCAGGCCGCCGTTGCCCGGCAGGTAGAGGGGCAGCAGGCCGGGCCACTGGTGGTTGTGGCCGCTGGCCAGGTAGGTGTTCTTCGGGGCGTCCATCAGCAGCGCGTCCACGGCGGTGTCAGGCTCGCCGAGCCTGGCCGCGCACATGGCGAGCATCGGATAGTCCCAGCCCCAGGTGCTCTCCAGGTCCCAGTCGGCGAGCACGTCGTGCAGGGTGGCCCGCATGGTCTCGGGGTCGATCAGCGGGGTGGGCGGCACGAACCCGAGCGCGCCGGTCATCGAGGGATGGTCGGTCCTGATCGTGTACGGCTCCACGCCGATGGCCGCGTAGACGCCGTCGCGCACCAGCGGCCGGGCCAGGCCGTGCAGGACCCGCGCCCACTCCGGGTCGGGGTCGAGGCCGAGCAGGCCCCGCCACCGCTGGGCCGTCTCCAGCCCCCACCACCAGTAGGCCAGCTCGAACGCGGGATCGCGCACCACCCGCCTGGACTCGTGGTAGGACTCCTGCGCCGGGACCAGCGGCGGCCCCAGATGCCCGCCGCCCGCGAAGGAGGCCATGAACTCGGCCGTCTCGAACACCAGGTCCCGGTAGTCCTCCAGCGCCCCCGGGCGGACCCGGCGGAGCAGCTCGGCGAAGTAGATCAGGTGCGGCTGCTGCCAGACGATGAAGGCGCCGATCTCGCTCGGGCTCTCCCTTCCCTCCGGCCCCACCTGCTTGGGCCAGCGGGCGCCGCGGAAACCCTGCCGTCCGGCCGTGGCCCTGGCCCGCGGCAGGATCGAGCGGTACCACGGCAGGCTCCGCTCCAGCAGCTCGGGCCTTCCCCACAGGGCGAAGTGAGCGGCATGCCACCAGTGCATCTCCAGGTGGAACTTGCCGCTCCAGGAGTTGACGGCCAGCCCGGTCTCCTGCGGCGGGGTGGAGCCCGCGCAGTTGACCGCGGTGAGGTACTGCGAGAGCACGACCCGGCGTTCGAGCTCGGGCGCTCGCGGGTCGGTGCTGCCGTCGAAGCTCACCGCTCCCCCGCTCGTCCAGAACCTCTCCCAGTGGGCGGCGGCAGCCGTACGGACCTGGGAGAAGGACGGGAGGGCGGCGCCGACGGGGTGGCGTGCGAACTCGACGACGAGCTCCAGCTCGTCGCCCTGGATCAGGTACACGTGACCGCCGGGCGACGTGAGCCGCGCCGCCCCCGCCCACTCGGCGGCCACGTGGTATCGGTCCGCGTCCAGGACGCGGGTGAAGTCGCAGCGCGAGCCGTACGGCGTGCGCGTGAGCGCGTGCGTGGTGGTGTGCCTGTCGGGTCTGTCCCAGTCGGCGGTGGTGTGCCAGCCGTCGCTGGCGTAGGGGAAGGCGATCCTGATCCCCGCGCCGCCCACGACGCGGATGGCCAGCAGGTCCCGCTCGGGGTGACAGACCGTCTCCACCTCGTACGGCAGGCCGCCCAGCTCGAAGGAGCTGGACAGCATGCCGGTCCACAGGTCGAGGGTCTGCGCCGACCGGCCGAGCGGGGCGGCCTCGTCGACGTCGAGGCCGATCCGGCCGAGATGCAGGCGGTGCGGGTTCACGTGCAGCCAGCCGCCCGCCTCGGTGGCCGGATACAGGTCCGGATAGCCGACGCCGTCGTAGTCGGTGAGCGCGTCCTCCAGCACGTGGCCCTCGGGGTTGGGCATCGTGTGCCAGCCCCACTGCGCCTGCGTGCCCAGCGGCGCGAAGGTCTGCAGCCCGGTGGCGTCGGCGGTGAAGGCGAACTCCCCGTTGCCGACGGTGAGCGGACACCCGGCGTCGACGATGGTGTGCCGACGCACGAGCGTCCTCCTGTCCATGCTCACGCACACCCCGGCGTGCCGGAGGCGCGCTGCTGGCGCATGGCGGTCACGTCGCCCGCGACGGCCGACTGGGCCATCGGGCCGAGGTCGAGCACGACGTCGGTGAAGGCGAGCGACGCCTTGCGCATCGCCGGCAGGTCGATCGCCTCGGTGCCGAACTGCGGCGAGAACAGCGTCTTGGGCGCGGCGATGGGCGCGATGACGGGCAGCAGGTGCTGGTTGTACGGCGTGCCCTCGCCACCGAAGCCGCAGTGGTGCGGCACCGTGGCGAGGTCGGCCGCCGACAGGCCCTTGAGGATCGCGGTGCGCTTCACGTCCCAGTACTGGATGTGGCCCTTGACCAGTTCGCGCAGCGGCGTGCTCTCGCTGACGGGGACCATCAGCAGTTCGGTGAGGGTGGGGTTGGCGACGAGCTGCTTGCCCGGCAGGCCGTTCGGCCTGGCGACCGCGTCGTAGCGCTTGGCGCCGAGGTGCTCGAGCACGACGACGGAGGAGACCCCGCCCTGGTCGTACTCGGCGTCGAGCTGGGCGGCGAGCCGGCCCGCGCCGCCCTCGCGGACGTCAGGGCCGGTCAGGTGCTGGTAGAGGTGGCCGGTCACGAACGCGAACTGCACGGTGCGCGGACGGCACTCCACCGGTAGCGACGACAGGTAGCGGGCCATCTCGATCATGGTGAGCGGGCCGTTGTCCCACACCGGGCTCATGCCGTCGGTGTGGCTCTCCACGACGATCTTCTGGGCGCTCCCGCCGGGAAGCGTCGCGAGCAGGGTGCGGGTCGTCGTCGGCGTCCAGGCGGCGTTCACGGTCAGCGCGGCCTGGACCGGCTGCCCGGCGGCCAGCGCGTCCTTGATCTGCTTGCCCTGGTCGGCGCCGACGTACGCGCCTGGCACGCCGTACGGCAGGCCCTCGTAGGGCGCGTACATGCCCTGGATCTGGGCGTGCGGGAGCTGGCTCACCTCGATCACGCCCACCGCGCCCGCGGCGGCGGCCGCCTTGAGGTCGGCGTCGGCGGCGGCCGGGGCCTCCATCGACTCCGAGCCGAGCAGGTTGATCGTGTGGGCCGGGTCGTACATGGAGTAGCCGAGGCCGAGCGGATAGAACAGCAGGTTGGGCACGCTGGTCCACGGCAGGTCCCGGACGACGATCTTCCCGGCGGCGTTGGCCGCGGTGATGTTCGTCCCTGCGGCCAGGTGGACGAGCGGCGCCGAGACGCCGCCCGCGCCGGTGGAGGAGGAGAACGGCACGGGGGCCGCGACCTGCACTGCCGTACCGCCGACGGTCAGGCCGGTGCCGAGGCTGTCCCAGCGGTCGATGGCGTAGGGCAGGGAGGAGAACTGGAGGCCGGGGATGGCCGCCATCTCCTCCTCCAGCCAGTCGACGTAGCCGGCGTGCGCGGTGGAGCCGGTCGGCCTGGGGCCGAACGCCTCCTGCTGCTCGGCCAGGGTGCTCAGGCGGGCCTCGGAGGCGAACGCGGCGGGGTCGACCCTGACCGGGCAGGCCAGGGCGGACGCCTGGGCGAGGGCCGGTTGCGCGGGTGCGACCAGCGGGAGGAGAAGGGTGAGGAGAGCGAGTCGTCTCACGTGGGGGTCCTTCCATCGAATCGTTTTAATGCGTGGTCCGCGACAGTCCCCCGACATGCGGTTGGTTCTCAGAGGCGAGGCGATCCTGTGGTTCCGCGGACGATCAGCGTGGGTGACACCGACGACGTCACCGATCGTGAGCGTCCCTCGATGCGTTCGACGAGCAGGCGCGCGGCGGTCGCCCCGATCACGTGCCCGTCCTGGTCGACGCTGGTGAGCGAGATGCGCTTGAGCGAGGCGATTCCGATGTTGTCGTATCCGGCGACGGAGAGGTCCTCCGGCACCGACAGGCCCGCCTCGTCGGCGGCGCGCAGCACGCCGAGCGCCGCGATGTCGGCCCCGGCGAAGATCGCGGTGGGCCGGTCGTCGCGCGCGAGCAGTTCCCGCGCGCCCTCGAAGCCGCCCTCCTCGGTGAAGGAGGTGGCCAGCACGTCGTCGGCGAGTCCGTGGGCGCGCATCGCCTGGCGGTAGCCTTCGGCGCGCACCGTGTGCGGCAGTCCCTGGGCGCGGGCCCGCTCCATGTGGGTGATGTGCGCGATCCGGGTGTGCCCGAGCCCGACCAGGTGGTCGACCACGAGCCCCGCCCCCATCACGTCGTCGTCGACGACAGCGTCGTAGGCCGCGGCGCCGCCGTGCCTGCCCACCACGACGACCGGGGTGGCCGTCGCGATGGCGGCGAGTTCGGCGTCCGCCATGACCGGCGAGATCAGGATGAGCCCGTCCATGCTCCGGTCGATCATGGCGTCGGTCATCCTGGCCTGCGTCCTGGGCTCGATCCCGCCGGGTCCGAGCAGCACCTGGTACTCGGTGTCGCCCAGCCGGCCGGTGACGCCCTCGATGATGTCGGGGAAGAACGGGTTGCGGGTGTCGGAGAGCATGACGCCGAGGGTGTAGGTGCGTCCGCGCAGGGCGCGGGCCGCGGCGTGCGGGCGGTAGCCCAGCTCGTCGATGGCCTGCGTCACCTTGGCCTGCATCTCCGCGCTCACGCCGTAGGCCCCGCGCACCACCTTGGACACGGCGGCCGTGGAAACCCCGGCTCGCCTGGCCACATCGGCGATCGTCACCCGTCCGCTCGTCACACGCCGTCCTTCATCGAGTTTTCGTAGAACGAACTACACATTTTTCTGAGAGGTGAGGCTAGCCCGTCTCTGCTACTCAGGTCTACCTCTTGACGGGCGATTCTCTCGTGCCCTAACAATGGAGAACGTTCTACATAATACCCCCTAACACGAACAGGAGCATGGGCGTGAGAGCACCATCTCGTCTGCTCGGCGCGGCGATCGGCGCCGTCCTCGCCCTGTCCCTCTCCGGCTGCGGGTCGTCCGCCTCGGAGGGGACCGGTCAGGTGAAGCTGACCCTCTGGCACAACAGCGCGGACCCGGCGCCGCTGCTGGAGATGTACAAGAAGTTCGAGAAGCAGTCCGGCCACAGGATCGAGCTCGTGTCGATCCCGTCCGACGGCTTCGAGGACACCACCCAGACCAAGTGGGCCACCGGCGACCGCCCGGACATCCTGGAGTACCACGCGACGGCGAGCGGCCTGCTGGCCCTCAACCCGGCCGAGAACCTGCGCGACCTGACAGGCGAGGCGTACATCGCCAGGTCCGGCGACCTCTACCAGGCCGCCGGGTCCGTCAACGGCAAGGTCTACGCCGCCATCACCGGCTTCCCCCAGGTCTTCGGCCTCTACTACAACAAGAAGGTCTTCACCGCGGCCGGGCTGACCCCGCCCACGAACTTCGCCGAGCTCGCCGCCGCCTGCCCCAAGCTCAAGGCCGCCGGGGTCACTCCGGTCTTCGAGTCGGGCGGGTCGATCTGGCCGGTGCAGATCCTGCCCATCCTCTACCTGGCAGGCGCCAACCAGTCCAACGCCTACGGCAAGGCCATCGCGGGCCACAGCAGCACGCTGGCCGACGCGGGCTCGCCCTTCGTCTCCGGCCTGACCGCCTACGCCAAGCTGAAGGGCGACGGCTGCTTCAACAAGGACATCGTCACCGCCAAGTTCGAGGACTCCATGAAGGCCCTCGTGACCGGCGAGGCCGCCATGGTCGCCCAGCACTCCGACATGCTCCCGGCCCTCCTCGCGGCCGCGGGCGGCGACCAGAAGACCGTCGACGAGTCCGTCGGCTTCGTCGGCCTGTCGAGCGACAAGCCGCTCGTGACCTACGCGCCCGGCCCGATCGGCACGTTCTACCTGCCCAAGACCGGTGACGCGGCGCGGGAGAAGGCGTCGCTCGACTTCGTGCGCTTCATGACCGGCCCGGCCTACGCCGAGTACATCACCGCGTCCAAGACCTTCCCCGTCCTCAAGGACGTGCCCGACCCGCAGGGCGTCTCCTCCGTGCTGCAGGACGTCAAGAAGGCCTACGACACCGGCGCGGTCATCGCCTTCAACTCCGACATCCCCGGCATGGGCGGGCTGGCCCAGCTCATGTCCGAGCTGATCGCCGGGCAGAAGGATCCGCAGAAGGCGGCGACCCAGCTACAGGGCCAGGTCGAGCAGGCGGCCAAGGCGGCAGGACTGCCCGGATGGTGATGCGGAACAGGGCGGTCTGGCTGCCGTGGGCACTGCCCGCGATCGTGCTGGTCACGGTCTTCTTCGTCGCCCCGTTCCTGCTCAACGTCCGGTTCGCGTTCTCCTCCTGGACGAGCTTCCGGGCCGAGATCACCTGGAACGGGCTGGAGAACGTCCGCACGCTGATCGACCAGGACCTGCTGGCCAACGCGGTCACCGTGACCGTGCTGTACGCGATCCTGTGCATGGCGATCCAGAACACGGTCAGCCTCTCGCTGGCCCTGGCCCTCCAGCGGACCAGCGGGATCAACACCGTCTTCCGCTCGGCGTTCTTCCTGCCGACGCTCATCTCGCCGCTGGCCGCCGGATACATCTGGCGCGGGCTGCTCGCCCCCGACGGGGCGGTCAACTCCTTCCTCGGCGTCGAGTGGGCGTGGCTGGGCGAGCCGTCCACCGCGCTGGTGGTGGTCGCGTTCATCGACGCGTGGAAGTGGAGCGGGCTGATCACCCTCGTCTACATCGCGGGCCTCAACTCCATCCCGAAGTCTCTGCTGGAGTCGGCGACCGTCGACGGGGCCGGGCTGTGGACCCGGTTCCGGCGGGTGGTGTTCCCGCTGCTCGCCCCGGCGCTGACCTTCAACGTGGCGGTCACGCTGGTGGGCGCGCTCAGCGCGTACGACGTGATCGCCGCCACCACCGGCGGCGGGCCCGGCGACCACACGCGGGCCCTGAACGTGGTGATGCGCCAGCAGTGGGGGCAGGGCTTCTTCGGCTCCGCCAGCGCGCTGGGGTTCACCGTGACACTGCTGGTGATCGCCACCGCCGTGCCCCTCGTGTGGTGGCTGCGGCGCAGGGAGGTGACGGGATGAGAGCGGTCCTCAAGTACACGGCGCTGACGCTCTTCGCGATCCCGTGGGTGCTCGTCCCCATCTGGCTCGTGGTCGTCAACTCGTTCAAACCCGCGGGCGAGGCCGCCGAGCTGGGCCTCGGCCTGCCCAGGACGTGGGCGATCGCCGAGAACTACGGCATCGTGCTCGACCGGGGCGGCTACCTGATGGGGCTGGTCAACAGCCTCAAGGTGACCGTGCCGATCGTGGCGGCCGTGGTGTTCCTCGGCGCGGCGGCGGCGTGGGCGTTCGGGCGCAGCCGGTCGCGGTGGCTGCAGGCGGCCTACTTCGTGATGGGGCTGTCGATCCTGCTGCCTCCGTCGATCATCCCGACCGTCTACCTGCTGCGCGCCCTGTCGCTGGACGGCGGCTCGCTCGGCTACGTGCTGACGATGACCGGCTGCCGCCTGGGCATCGTGATCTTCCTGGCGGCCGGATTCGTCCGGGCGTTCCCCCGCGACCTGGAGGACGCCGCCGCCATCGACGGCGCCTCCCGCCTGCAGGTCTTCATCCGCATCCTGCTGCCCCTGCTGCGGCCGGTGCTGTTCGTCGGCGGCGTGATCCTGATCATCAACGTCTGGAACGACTTCTTCTTCGCCCTCTTCCTGCTCCAGGGCAGCGCGAACGCCACGCTGCCGCTGAGCCTGTTCCAGTTCGCCTCCGGCACCTTGCAGAGCCTGAACTGGAACCTCGTCTTCGCCCACGTCCTGCTCACCACGCTGCCCCTCGTGGCGGTGTACGTCGTCGCGCAGAAGCGCGTCCTGGCCGGTCTTACGGAAGGTGCACTCAAGGGATGACCACTCACGACATCGCGCTCGACTGGGTCAGGCGCGAGATCAAGGAGGGGCGGCTGCCGTGCGCGGTGTTCGGCGCCGCCACCTCCGACGGGATCCAGGTGCTGGAGGCATTCGGCGAGCACGACGGCCGCGCGACCAGGACCGAGGACCACTTCGCGCTGTTCTCGGTGACCAAGCCGCTGATGGGGCTGGCCGCCCTGCGCCAGGTCGAGCGCGGGCTGCTGTCGCTGCGCCGCCCGCTGCGGGACGTGCTGCCGAACTTCGCGCGGCCCGACGTGACACTCTGGCACCTGCTCACCCACACCAGCGGCATCACCGAGCGGACGCTCACGCCCGACAACCTGCTGGAGCACCTCGTCACCGCGCCGTCGATGTTCGAGGCAGGCACGCTCAGCCACTACTCCAACCTGGCCTTCGCCGGAATCGCGGAGATGGTCCGCGACGTCACGGGCCGCGACGTGGCCGACGTGATCGACTCCGACCTGAACACGCTGGTGCCGGGCGGCGGGCGGATCACGTTCGACCCGGCGTGCGACGCGGCCGAGGTCCACGGCATCGAACTGCTCGGGCCTGGCTTCGACTTCGACAAGTTCGTACGGCTCCGCCACCCGGCAGGGGCGCTGTTCTCCCGCGCCGAGGACCTCCTGGCGCTGGGCGGGGCGCTGCTGCGCGGCGACCGCGAGCTGATCCACCCGACCACCCTGGCCGCCATGACGACCCCGCAGACGACGGGCCTGGTCAAGCTGGAGCCCGACCCGGTCAACGCCGGGCAGGACTGGGGCCTCACCTGGAACCTGCGCCACTCGGCTCCCGGCCTGCTCGACCGGCGGCTGTACGGGCACGGCGGCGCCTCGGGGTGCCAGTGGTGGATGTACCCGGAGCAGGACGCGTGCTTCGTGCTGCTGATCAACGTTATGGCGCCGAGCCTGTCCGGCGTCGACGTCGACGGCCTGCACAACGCCTTCACCACCGGGCTCGATGCGTGAACCGGGATTCGGGGGTGCTCGGAGTGCAGGTCTCAGGCGCGCAGGCGCCGTTCGTCCGTTCGGCCCCGCCCGGTTCACGGGCGGGGCTGACGTGCGGTCTTGCGGATCCGGTGGGCGTGGACGAGCCGTCGCCCCGGCTGTCGTGGGACGCCCGGCTCCTCAGGGAGGCCACCGTGGTGGTGTCCTCGGACGGGCGCGAGGTGGGGCGCTCGTCCGTGCCCGCCGGATCGCACGGCGTGGACGTGCCGGATGAGCGGCTGGCGCCGCTGACGCCGTACACGTGGAGTGTGGAAGGGCACGCGACCGGCGCGTTCACCACGGGCCTGCGGGCGCGCGGTGAGTGGGACGCCCCCTGGCTGGCGGGCGACCCTCGGGCGGCGGTGAGCCTGCGCGGGTCGTTCACGTGGCGTCCCGCTCCCGGGCGCGCCTGGCTGGCCGCCACCGCGCTGGGCGTCTACCGGGCGCTGCTCAACGGGGTACGGCTGGGCGAGGAGGAGCTGGCCCCCGGCTGGACCGACTACGGCCACCGGACGCGCTATCGGCTGCTGGAGCTCACGGAGCTGCTCATGCCCGGCGAGAACGAGCTGGAGCTGTGGCTCGCTCCCGGCTGGTACGCGGGTCATGTCGCCGGCGGAGGCCCGCGCCGCTACGGCGACCGGCCCGCCGCCAGCGCCCAGGTGCTCGTGCGGGACGACGACGGGGTCCGCCGCGTGCTCGCCACGGACGCGGCCTGGACCCGGCGGGATCTCGGCCGCCCGCGCGCCGACCTGGTGATGGGCGAGACCGTCCAGGCCCCTTCCCCGCAGGTCGGACCCGCCGAGACGACGGCCGCCCCGGAGATCCTGGTGGAGGCCGACCCCGCTCCCCCGGTGCGGGTGATCGGCACGGTGCCCGCCGTGTCCGTGACCGAACCCGCGCCGGGCGTCCAGGTGGCCGACTTCGGGCGGAACGTCGTCGGGCGCGTACGACTGCGCGTCGAGGCGCCGGGCCCCGTACGGATCGTGGTGCGGCACGGGGAGGAACTGACCGCGACCGGGCGGCTCTACACCGACAACCTGCGCACCGCGGACCAGCGTGACGAGTTCGTCCTCGGCCCCGGCTCGCACGTCGTGGAGCCCGCGTTCACCCTGCACGGGTTCCGCTACGTGGAGGTCACCGGCTGGCCGGGCGCGCTGACGCCGGACGACCTGGAGGCGGTGCTGCTGTCCTCCACGCTCGCCGTCACCGGCTCGCTGACCGTGAGCGATCCCGCCGTACGGCAACTCGTCGCCAACATCGGCGCGTCGGCGGACGGCAACCTGGTGAGCGTGCCGACCGACTGCCCGCAGCGCGACGAGCGGACCGGCTGGACGGCCGACATCTCGGTGTTCGGCTCGACGCTCAGCTTCCTGCGGCACACACAGGCGTTCCTGTCCGGCTGGGTGACGACGCTGATCGACGGGCAGCGGGCCGACGGCGCGGTCCCGCATGTCGCGCCGGTCCTGCCCGAGTACGGATACGACTCCCCCGTATGGTCCGACGCGCTGGTCGAGGTGCCGTGGCTGCTGTGGCGGCGCTACGGCGACGACCGCACGCTGCGCCGCGCGTACGACCCGATGCGGCGGTGGGCCGACTACTGCCTGGCCCAGGCCGAGGGCGGCATCAGACCGGGCAGGGCCCTGGGCGACTGGCTGGCCCCCGGCACGGTCGAGACGCCCAAGAGCCTCATCGCCACCGCCGCCCTCGCCCGCAGCCTCCGCCTGGTCGCACACGTGGCCGACGTGCTCGGCGAGCCGCACGCGCCGGAGTACGGCGAGGCGTTCACCCGCGTGTCGGGCGCCTTCCAGCGGGCCTTCCTCAGCGGGCCGAGGCTGCACACCGAGACGCAGACCGGCTACGCCGTCGCCCTCGCCTGGGACCTGGTCCCGCCCGAGGACCGGACCGCGTCGGCGCAGGCGCTGGCCGAGCTGGTCCGCGCCGACGGGCACCGACTCATGACGGGCTTCGTCGGCACCCCCCTGCTGCTGCCCGTGCTGTCGGAGACCGGCCACCACGACCTGGCGTGCCGGATCTTCAACCAGGAGGGCTATCCGTCCTGGCGCTACCAGCTCCGCGCCGGGGCGACCACCATGTGGGAGCGCTGGGACGCCTGGCACCACCGGCACGGCCTGCAGACGCCGGCCATGAACTCCTTCAACCACTACGCCTACGGCTGCGTGGGCGACTGGCTGTTCCGGCACGTGGCGGGCCTGGGCGACGACCCGCGCGGGACGGGTGGCGGCTTCGGCGAGCTGCTGCTGCGTCCCGGCCCCGTCCCGCTGCTGCGCCAGGCGCACGCCCGCTACGAGAGCGCCTCGGGGACCGTCGAGTCGGGCTGGCGGGCCGGGCCCGACGGGGTCCAGTTCACGTTCGCCGTCCCGGAGGGCGTGACCGCCCGCGCGGTGCTGCCCGTGCGTGGCGCGTGGGACGGAATGACCGTCAACGGCACCTTCCTCATGGGCCTCAGCGAGCAGCTGCCGACCACCAGGCTGGCCGACGGGGGCTGCGCCCTGAACCTGCCGCCGGGCCGCTGGTCGTTCACGGCCCCCGCGGCGGCCACGGCCTACCTGCTCCAGGAGTGGGACGACCTGGGCCGGTGAGCTGGTTGTGAGGCTTGCGGTCACCACTCATGTTGCTTTTCGTCACTGAGTGGTGACTTCGGGCGTGGCAGGTGTGTGCCGGCGGGACGGGTGACAGCAGGCTGCCTCCGCCGGTGCTGACCCGCGACATCACCTTCCCGAACCGCCCTCCGAAGGGCGAGCCCGGCCCGCCCTCTGGATGGAGGGCGGGCCGGTCGGTGAACTGCTAGCGCAGCGGGAAGACCCGGGTGCTGGTCTGCTTGACCCGGTTGCCCGCCTCGTCCCACGCCTCGGCCCTCAGGCTGACCGCGCCGGTGGTGGCGCGCAAGGCGGAATACTTGACACTGGCCGTGTACAGGCCGCCTGAGCCGCGCTTGAGCGTGACGGGCTGCCAGGTGGCGCCGTCGTCGGTGCTCGCCCACAGCTTCAGCCCGGCGATCTTCGGCATCCTCGCCGTCGACCGCGAATGGTAGGCCTCGACCTGGAAGGTGTGCTTGCGCCCCGCCGCCACGGCGTTGCCGGGGTCGCCGCCCAGCGCGTAGCTGACGAACACCGCCGGCATGGGCCTGCAGTGCTCGCCGTACCCCTCGACGAACCACGAGGTGCAGGCGGCGCCGGGCTGGACCGCGTCCTTCGCGGGTGGCCCGGTGAAGGTCCACTCCACGTCGTTCGTGGCGCTCTTGGCCGTCAGCCGGTAGACGCCCTCGGAGGCCGGCAGGGTGAACCGCGGCGCGTTGCCCGCCAGCGGCTCGACCCCCTGGCGCGGGATCTCCTTGCCGTCGCGGTACAGGTGCGTCTCGTACATCGGGGTGAACATCTGCCCGGTCGACCAGTAGTCGTCGCTGTCGACGCGGGAGTCCGCGACGCCGGAGACCTCGGAGAAGTCGGCCCACAGCTTGTCGCCCTGCACGCAGATCGCGCAGTTGATTCCCAACCCCTGCTCCTTGAGCACCCCGGCCTTCGGGTCGGGCAGCGCGGCCGCCGCGTCGGACACCGTCGCGGCGCCAGGCGTGCCGGGCGCGAACCACACCTGCCCGGTACGGCCCGGCCGCTTGTAGACCTCCGTCAGGTAACGGCTGTGCACGCCGTTGGTGCCCTTGGGGTCGGGCGCCATGCCGCGGATGTGCACGACGGAGGGGTCGGTGGGCCAGACGTACTCCGTGCGGACCTGCGGCGCGATGCCGGCGACGTCGGCGTCGGAGGGCGAGACGCTCCAGCGCTGGGCGTCGTCCTGCTTGTAGGCGAGAGTCCACTCCCAGTAGCCGCCCGGCTTGGACGCGTGAATGTCCAGATCGACGCGGGCGACGTCCCGCTCGCGCACCGTGTAGTGCATCGACGAGGGGATGCGCCCCTCCTCGTACGGCGAGAACGCGTAGGTGTAGGGCGAGTGCGGCGTGCCTGTCACCCGGATGGTGAGCGGGCCGCGCCTGGCCTGCTCACGCAGCGCGAGACCCTCCTTGGTGGACACGTACGCGTTGGCGATGCCGAGCGGCTTGGGGTCGCCCGTGAACGGCTTCTGCCAGATCGGCAGCGGGATGGGGCAGCCGGAGTCCTGCGTGGGGTAGATCACCAGGCCGGCGGCGCCGGCGTCCCTGACGGCGCCGATGCGCTCGATCTGCACGCCGCAGGTCGGGTTGCCGAGGAAGTCGACCGTTCCCTCGGCCGCCATCAGGACGAGCCTGCCGCGCAGGTCACGCCCGGCGAGCTCCTCGGGGGTGCCCTGGCCGACGTCGGTCAGGAGCAGGTCCTTGGTCCCGGTGAACGGCGTCCAGTCAGGGTGGTGGTTGACCTCTCCCTGCCAGTGGAGGTTCGCCGCCGGGTTCAGCTCCATCTTGCCCCGGCCACGCACGCTCATGGCGATCTCGGACTGCCCGAGCGTCCACTGCGTGGCGAAGCGGAAGGCGCCCTTGGTGACCTTCTTGGTCGGCAGCACCCACAGCTTGCCCCAGGAGCCGATCGGCACCGTCTGCAGCACCGACCCGGCGAAGACCTCGCCCCTGGCGTTCGTGCGCTGGTAGAAGCTGGTGAACGCGTTGTTCAGCGGCTCGGCCGGCTGGGGCGTGCTGAAGCGGACCTGGCTGGCCTTCCTGGCGTCCATCGTGATCTCGGTGTCGCCCGTGATGGTGAGCTCGGGGTCGAACAGCCAGACCCGGTTGCTCCTGCTGTCGGCGTCGGTCCACTCCATCACCTGCAGGACGCTGACCGTCCCGGCCGGGACGCGGGTGACCACGACGCCCTCGTCGACGATCAGGTGCGGGCTCAGGTGGCCCTTGCGTCCTTCGAGGTCCACGACGTCCTGGGCGAAGGGGGTGCGCGGCTTGCCGTCGCGGCCCAGGGTGCGGATGGTCAGCTGGTAGGTCGGGGCCTCCCGCACCGCGCCCGCCGGGGTGGTCAGGCGCACGCCGTCGGCCTGCGCGGTGACCGCGCCGCTGTAGGTGCCGAGTTCCAGGCCCTGGGTGACGAGCGTGACGGTGGTGGCGGCCGTGCCCTTGGCCGGGACGGTGAGCGTGGCGTCGGCCGTGCTCAGCCGGGTCTCGCCCATGGCCGCCGTGAGCGTGAGGGTGACCGGCTGGTCGCCGAGGTTGGTGTAGGCCAGCTCGCGGGTCAGCGGCTTTCCGGACTCGTCCAACAGGCCGAAGTCGAGGTTCGGCGTGGTGGCGAACACGGTCTGCGAGGCCGCGCGGGCGACGTCGAGCCGGCCGGCGCCGCGCTGGTAGACGGTCCCGCCGACGTCCTTGACCGTCGACATCAGCGCGGCCTTGAGCTGCTGCGGCGTCCAGTCCGGGTGCACCTGTGCGACGATCGCCGCGGCGCCCGCCACGTGCGGCGTGGCCATCGAGGTGCCGGACGCCTTGGTGTAGTGGTCGTCGACCGGGCTGCCCATCGCGGTGCCGGAGGCGCGCGCGGCGGCGATGTCGACGCCGGGCGCGGTGATGTCCGGCTTCAGCGCGGCGTCGCCGACGCGCGGCCCCTGACTGGAGAACCAGGCCTGCTGGTCGGCCTTGTCGACGGCGGCCACGGTCAGCGCCGCGTCGGCGGTGCCGGGCGTGGAGACGCTCTCGGGCGTGCCGACGTTGCCCGCGGCGATGACGAACAGCGCGCCGGTGGCGGCGGTCAGGTCGTTGACCGCCTGGCTCATCGGGTCGGTGCCGTCGGTCGCGTTCGCGCCCAGGCTCAGGCTGACCACCTTGGCGCCGCTCGCTGTGGCCCACTCCATGGCGTCGACGATCCCCGACTCCGTGCCGCTGCCGGAGTTGTCCAGCACCTTGCCGACCAGGAGCCGCGCGCCCGGCGCGACGCCTTTGTTCGCGCCGCCCGAGGCGGCGCCACTGCCCGCGACGGTGGAGGCGACGTGGGTGCCGTGACCGTGGCCGTCCTGCGCGCTCTCGTCCGGTACGAACGAGCGCGCCTCGGCGATCTTCCCGGCCAGGTCGGGATGAGCGGCGTCGACGCCGGTGTCCAGGACGGCGACGGTCACGCCCGTGCCGTCGTGCCCGCCCTTCCACGCCTCCGGCGCCCCGACCTGCGGGACGCTCTCCGACAGGTCGGCCTTGACCTTGCGGTCCAGCCAGACCTTGCCGACGCCGCCGCGCAGCCCTGCCCTGCCCTTGGCGTCCGGCTCGGCGTGCAGCGCGGCCCAGAAGGCGCCCGCCTCGCCCTTGGCGACGTCGAGTGCGGCAGCGTTGATGCTCTCCAGCGTCGCGGTGGGCACGCTGGCCGGGATGGCGTCGGCCGAGCTCTTGGCGGCGGCGAAACCCTCCGGGTACTGCACGATGACGGGCAGCCGCTCGGTCTCGGCGTCGGTGTAGCCGTTCTCGGCCAGGTACTTGACGTTGAACAGCTCGCGGTCCAGGGTGCCCGACTGGATCGCGGGGAAGGCGTCGTCGGGCAGGACGTAGACGCCGTCCGGGCCCGACCGTACGAACAGCGACGGGAAACGGCCGTCCGACCTGGGCCCGCCGGCTTGCCCGATCGCGTAGCGACCGCCGCCGGTGTCGGTCAGCGTGACCTTGTCGCCGGTGATCAGCGTGACGGTGTGCGGTCCCTTGCCCACGCCCTTGAGGGTGAGCGGCTGGTGCGGCTGCGCCTGGGGAGCCGGCGTCAGCGCCTGTGCCGTCGCGGAAGGCTGGACCGCCAGCGTGGCGGTGACCAGCGCGAGAGCCGAGGTGAGCGCGAGCGAGCCGCGCCGGAGCCGGCTCACGCCGCTCCTCTCGGTGAGGTGTGCATGCTCATGAGGGGGTTTCGCCTTTCAGGGGGTGGGTCAGAGCGGCTCGAAGCCGTCCGGTGGCTGGCTCTCCTCCGTGCCGGAGTCCTCGGACACCTGCTGCGTGCTCGCGGGCTCGTCCGGCTGGAGCTCGGGCTGCGGTGGATCGGGCACGCGATCGGTGCGTGCGGGCGTGTCTTCGGGCATGAGGAAAGAGTCACGCGCACCCCGCGAATGGAGATATGGGGCAGATATGGGGTGAACACCCCAATTCAGGATCAGGAACCTGGGGTGCCTCCCAAGTGACGCCCCAGTTCGGTGCGCGAGCGCGCGCCCAGCTTGCGCATGGCCACGCCCAGGTGCTTGTCGACCGTCTTCGGCGACAGGAACATCTGCCGGGCGATCTCCTGGTTGGTCAGCCCCTTCGCGGCGAGCCTGGCGACCTGCGACTGCCGGGCGGACAGGCCCTCCGCCTCGCCGTCCTGGCCCGGCCGTATCCGGCTGGTGGGGCGCAGGCCCCAGCGGCGGCCGAGCTGGGTGGCCCGGTCGAGGTCCCAGCGGGCCTCCAGCCGGGTGTATGCCTCGATGGCCCGCGTCAGCGCGGGTCCGGCCCCCGGATCGCCGAGCGCGAACAGGCAGGCGGCCTGCTGCTCGACGGCCTGGGCCGCGTCGTAGAGTGCGGGCAGCTCCGCGTAGGCCGCGGCCGCCTCCCCGTACCGCTCGGCGGCCCGCGCCCACCGCCCGGCGTGCGCGTCCAGATGCCCGTACGCCTGCGCCAGAGCCGGTACGGCCAGCGGCGCGTCCATGCCACGTAACCGGATCTCATAGCGGCGGACCAGCTCGGCGGCCTCCGGCTGCCGGCCGGCGGACAGCAGTGCCTCCGTCACCGCGGCCACGGCCCGCACCCCTATCGGCCACAGGTCCCTGGCCTCCCACCCGGCGACCACGTCGGCCGTCTCCGCGAGCGCCACCCCGGCTCCGTCGCCGACGGAGGCGAGCCGCAACAGCGTGGTCACCGGAGCGGCCGCCATGTCGAGGTCGCCCCGCACCCGCAGGTCGCGGATCAGCCCGGCGAGCATGACCCGCGCGGCGTCGAGCCGGCTGGGCGCCGGAGCCAGGCAGGCCACGATGAGGTCGACGTGAAGGCGTTCATGCGGGCGGTTGCCGCACTGCTCGCGCAGCTCGGTGAGCTCCTCGCGCAGCCCGTCCCACGCGCCCCCGTAGTAGCGCGCCAGCGCCAGGCTGGCGCGTAGCGAGAGATCGTCCCGGGCGGAGCCGCTCGCCCCGCGACCGGCGTCGAGGGCCGCCTCCAGCAGCCGCATCGCCACCCGGTGGTGTCCCGCGTCGACAGCGGTGCCGCCGATGGACCTGTAGGCGCCGACCTCCCGGCGGCCGACCGGACGGCCACCGGTCTCCTCCAGGATCCGCTCGGTCAGCGCCCACCAGCGAGGATCACCTGAACTCACGAAGATCATCGCGACCTTGCCCAGCACGAACACCCTCGGCCCCGGCTCGCCGTCGGCGGGCACGGTCTCCAGGGCGCGCTCCAGCCAGGGCAGGCGCTCGGCGAACGGCACGTCCGTCGTGGTCGGCACGCCCATGCCGACCATGGCCCAGGCGGCCAGCTCCGGCAGCTCCACCAGGTCGGGTATCGCGTCCGCGAACGCCTGCCGTACCCGCAGATCGTCGACCCTGATGGTGTCGAGGTACAGGGCGAGCAGGATGCGCAGTTCCCCGCGCAGGCTCCGGGGCAGGTCGTGGCGGAGCGCCTCCTCGAGCATCTCGCCGATGGCGGGGATGCGCAGCGTGTAGGTGGCGGCCCAGCCGAGGCGGATGGTCAGCTCGGCCCGCCGTACCGGATCGAGACCGGCGTGCCGGAGCACCTCCTCCAGCAGGCGCGCGGCCTCGGCGTCGTTGCCCAGCCCCACCGCGTGCTCGGCCGCCGCGACCGCCGCCGCCACCCACTCGTCCGGACGGCCCGCGTGACGCAGGTGGTGGGCGACCTGCCCGAGCGGGGTGGGCCGCAGGGTGCGGATCGCCACGGCCGCAGCGGCGTGCAGCGCCTGGCGGCGTCCGAGCGTGACACCCTCGTAGACGGCTTCGGCGGCCAGCACGTGGCGGAAGGCCACGAGGCCGCCCTGCTCGGTGAGCAGTCCGGAGTCCAGCGCCTCGTCCAGCGCCTCGGTGCCGCTCACCCCTGCCACCTCGACGAGCATCGCGGCGGGCACGGCCAGCCGCAGCACGGCGGCCGCCTCCGTGACCGCCCGCGCGCCGGCCGGCATCCTGCCCACACGTTCCTGCACCGGGGCGCGCACGCCCGCCGGCACGTCCAGCTCGTCGAGGGCGCGGCGGGCCCAGCCGCCCTTCCACCGGATCAGCTTGCCCTGCGTGCGCAGCATCGCCAGCAGTTCCTGGACCGCGAGCGGCAGCCCGGAGGAGCGGGCGCACAGGTGCTCGGCGAACTCGGCCGACACCTCCTGGGTCTGCAGGATGGCCGCCGCGAGCGCGCGGGTGCCGGCCACGTCCAGCGGACGTAACGCGAGGTGCTCGCTGGTGATCGTGTCAGCGGGACGCGTGGTCACCGCACGCAGCGCCGGATCGGCCTCCTCGCCCCGGTAGGTCAGCACCACCGACAGCCCGGCGGGCAGCGCCCGTACCAGATAGGCGAGAAACTCGACCGTCTGCTGGTCGGCCCAGTGCAGGTCCTCCAGCACCAGCACCGCCGGGCCCAGCGCGGCCAGCACCTCCACCAGCCCGCGCAGGACCCGGTGCAGCTCCGCCGCCCGATCCTCCAGCGACGGCGGCGCCTGCGGCAGCACGTCCTGCAGCTCTGGCAGCAGCGCGCGCAACGCTCCCGTCACCGGCGACAGGGCGGCACCGCTCAGCTCGGTGGCCCGCCCGCGCAGCGCCTCCACCACCGGACCCAGCGGGAACGGCTCTCTGACCTGGCCGCAGCCGCCCTTCAACCACCGCAGCCCCGCGACTTCCGGTCTGACGGCCAGCTCGGCCACCAGCCGCGTCTTGCCGATCCCGGCCTCGCCCTCCACCACGACCACTGACGGCACCGCCACCACCGCCGCGACCAGCCGGTCCAGCTCGGTCTCACGCGCCACCAGAACCGGCGACACCGTCCGACCCGTACCTGTGATCACGGCACGACCTTACACATCACGCGAAGCGCGCGAATAGGACTACCAGCCGGATGTGCGTTGTTCGGGTGACAAACGGCGACACGTCCCGCAGGCCGGACGTGATCACCCGCTGGATGCACTCCATCCCCATGTGATCTTCACTCACTTCCTGGATGCATGGCATGCACCCCTGCTCAACGCGTCCTTGACCCTCGTCACCCCCGCCCCCGCCCCCGGCCACTGCCCACGCCCCGATCGCCGACCCCGACCCGCGCCGGGCGGAATGCCCCTGCGGAGCCGCGGACAACGAGGTGAGGTGGGGCGGCGGCGGCGACCGGACGCCGGAGCCGCGGACGCCGTCAGCCGGCGGGGCGCAGGTCGGCGGCGTCCGGGTCGGGCACGGGCTGGGACGCGGCTGCGGCGACCTGGGCACGCGGACCGGGAAGCCTGAGGGCGGCCAGGACGGCCGTCAGCATGACGGCGCCCAGGACGTAGACGGCGGCGCGCATTCCCTCGGCGGAGGCGGCGCGCAGGGCCTGCCCGGCCAGCCCTTCGATGTCGTGGTTGGCGACAGCCACAAGAACCGCCAGACCCGCGGCGGTTCCCACTTGCAGCGCGGTGGAGGCCACCCCGGAGGCCAGGCCCTGTTCGTCCGCCGAGACGCCGGTGCCGGCGGCGATCCACATGGCCTCGTAGGTGATGCCCATGCCCAGACCGATGACGACGACCCCGGCCAGGACGGTGAGGACGGATCCGTCCGCGTGCATGCCGGGGGCCAGGAGCGCAGCGCCCACGGCGTTGACGACGATGCCGGTGATCAGCGTGCTCCGGGTGCCGAAGCGGTGGATCAGCCGCTCGCTGAGGAAGTTGCCGGCCGTGATCGATAGGGTCGGGCCAAGGAACGCCAATCCGGTCTCCAGGGCGCTGAAGCCAAGGACGTCCTGGAAGTACAGGGTCAGGAAGTACGGCACGGCTTGCATCGTCAGCCCGAAGACGAGGATGACCACGACCGCTCCGCTGAGCGCGCGGTTGCGGAACAGCCGCAGCGGCATCAGCGGCGTCCGGCCGCGGGCCTGGACGCGTAGGAACGTGGCCAGCAGGACCGCCGCGAGAACGGCCGCGGCGATCACCTCGGCCCGCGCCCAGCCGACCTCGGAGCCGTGCGCGACCGCGAAGATCAACAGCGTGATGCCCGCGGTACCGGTCAGGGTTCCGGGCACGTCGACGCTTCCTCTGGTGACGCGGCCGTCGGGGGGCAGCAGGGCGAAGGCGGCGACGGCGCCCGCGGCTGCCAGCGGGACGTTGACGTAGAACACGGCCTGCCAGCCCAGGGCCTGGGTGAGCACCCCGCCGGCCAGTGAGCCCGCTGTGAGCCCGCCGGCGCCCGCCATGGCCCAGACCGTCAGCGCGCGGTTGCGCTCCCTGCCTTCGGCGAAGGCGGTGTTGACCAGGGCCAGCACCGCGGGGAACAGCACCGCGCCGGCGAGGCCCTGCAAGGCGCGCGCGGCGAGCAGCACCGCCGGCGCCGTGGCCAGGCCGCCCAGCACGGAGGCCACGCCGTACAGCGCCATGCCGAGCACGAACATCCGCCGGCGTCCCATCAGGTCGGACAGCCGACCGCCGAGCAGCAGGAAGCCTCCGTAGAGGACGGCGTACGCGGTGACCACCCATTGCAGGGTGTGCGGTGTGAAGCCGACATCGGCGGCGATGTCGGGCAGGGCCACATAGATGATGGTGAAGTCGAGGCTGATGATCAGGTGCCCGAGCGCGAGCAGCGCGAGGCTCCATCCCAGCCGTCGGCTGCGGGCCGGGGACTGAGCTGTGGACATGGGTGTGCCTTTCGTCCGTGCATGGTTCGGTGGCCTGTCATGGCTGCACCGGGACCGGCGGACATTTGTTGGCACACCCCTTGAGGGCACTGGGATGGGCGGCGCCCGGGCTCGGTCCGTCCGGTCCGGTCATCGCTCCTCCCCTCCCTGCGTGCTCTGCGCTGTCTTCGGTACGACTATGCCGCTCGCCGCGGTCCACGGCATCGGACAACCGGTCAGCATGGCCCGGGACCTTGGACCTAGGACCACCGGAGGTCTCCGCGGCGAGATCGACTCCGTACCCTGGACCTCGCGGCTGCGATGCCGGTACGGCCGGCCCCGGCCGTGTGGCCGCCCTGGCGGCGATGGGGCTGCCGCTGGCGCTGCAGGGGTTCGACCGGAATACGGCCTCATCGGTAACGGCTGTCCGCCGGTTCCTCGCCCCGTGCCCGCGGAATGTGGTGTCGTGATCATGGCTGCGGGAAGGGGGCGGTCATGCGAGGCGTGGAGGCGCTGCCGCCTTCCCGGCATGGCTCAGCTCAGCTCCGCTCTGGCCTCGGCGAGAGCCTCCGCCTGCCGCATCCAGTCCCCGCCGTCGAGACTGAACCCGACCATGTCGGCCCCGGCCTCGGAGTAGGCCTGGAGGCGTTCTGCCACCTGTGCCGGGCTGCCGGTGACCGGGACGGCCGCCGCCTCCGCCGGCGGCATGCGATGGATCTCCACGAGAACCTGAGTGAAGGATTCGACGGCAGCCGGGTTGTCGACAAGGATTGCGTGACCTCCCACGGAGATCGACGGGACTGCACGGTCCAACTCATGGGCGATCTCGCGCAGCCGTATCGCCTTCTTGGCCAGAGTCGCAGGGCTGACCAGGGAGGGCACCCAGCCGTCACCGTAAAGGACGGCGCGGCGCATCGCCGCCTCGGAGTTCCCGCCGATGAGAATCTGCGGGACCGAAGCAGCGGGGCCGAGGGTGATCTCCTGGTCCCCCAGCTTGGTGGGCTCGCCACGGATGAGGCCCGGCAACGCTTGTAGCGCCACGTCAGTCCAGCGCCCCCGCCCGTGAAGCGGCGCCCCGACCGCACGCCAGAACGGCGAGCCCGGGAAACCTCCGATCCCGACGCCGAGGACAACGCGGTTGCCTGACAGATGCTGGAGCGTCTGCACCTGTGTGGCGACCCATGCCGTGGGGCGCGACGGAAGGCTGAGCACACCGAACTCGAGTCCGATCTTTTCAGTCACCGTCGCGGCCCCGGCCAGAACGAGCGTGGCGTCAAAGCCCGGTGTCCCGTCGCCGACGATGAGATCGGCCATGCCGACCGCATCGTAGCCAAGATCCTCAAGATGGCGCGCCATCGCGATGTCGGGCACGCCGGTCTGCGTCAAGGGCAATGTCGTGCTGATCCGCATCATGATTCTCCTGAGCGTCGGGATCGGAATGCGGGCCACGCTAGAACCTCAAGCGGCGTTGAGGTCAACCGTCCCGACTGCCGCGATCCCTCTCCACGTTCGGCGGCGGACGCGGTGCAAGGAGGCTGGAGATCGGGACCATATCCAAGTTGACCTCATCTTTAGTTGAGGTTCTACGGTGATCCGGCAAGAGCTGCCCGAAAGGATCTGTGACATGAAAGCTGCTCCTGAGCGTTATCGATATGCTGCGATTCCGCACCTCATGGTGGAGGGCGCCGCCGAGGCGATCCGGTTCTACGCTGAGGCGTTCGGTGGCGAGGAGTTGTTCCGCATCGCCGACCCGGAAGGTCGCATAGCGCATGCCGAGGTCAGCATCAAGGGCTCGATCGTCATGGTCGGGGACGCGGATGGCCCCTTCAAAGCTCCTGGCGCCGCGAGCGGCTCGACGGTGGGCCTCCATGTCTACGTCGATGACGTGGACACGCTCAGCGACCAGGCTGTCCGTGCCGGCGCCGAGTTGCTCCAGCCTTCGACCGACATGTTCTACGGAGCCCGATCGGCCATGCTGAGGGACCCGTTCGGACACCTGTGGGTCTTTCTGACCCACACCGAAGACCTGTCGTCGAAGGAGATCGCTCGCCGCGGGACCGAGCTGCTCAGGGGTGGCAGCTTGCTCCCCGGCTGAGCGACAGACGGGCCGGAGTGACATCAGCTGTGGCGGGCGGCGAACAGCCATAGGTCATCTTGTGGCGGCCGAGCGAGCTCTGCGGTTCCTGCCGGTGGGAGTCGACGTCGCAGAGATCAGAAGGCCCTCACCGGCGACCGCCACCCGCCACTCGGGGTGTCGGCAAGAGTCGCACCACCAGGTACACAGGATTACGTCGCCGCAGGTCAGCACTCGACGGGGGCTATGACGTCGACGCGATGGTTATCCGGGGTCGTCAAGCGAACCAGGGCCTGTATGGAGTTGAGATCGGTGGGATCGCCTGCGCTTCGGTTTCCCCATCGCCATGGCGCGTGGAGACCTCACCGATGACGAGTGGTCCTTGATCGAGCCTCACTGCCACCCTCCTGCCTCAGCTCGGCTGCGTCCAGGTGAAGCCCGGCGACGACGACCCGGAACCGTTCCCGCGCGCCGGGCCGCCCGAACCACGCGATCTCCAACGAATCCGCCTCCGGGAGCGTGATCGCCATCGTGGACGAGGGCAGCCCGCGATGAACGCCGACCGGACCGGAGATCCTCGGCCATCCCGCCACCGCCCTGGAGCTCGGCTCCGGTCGTGGCAACGCGGTCGCTGCGCCGGCCGGCCGCGGGGTGCGGGCGACCGGTGTCGACTTCTCCCCCGCCCACTGCGCACAAGCCCGCACCCGGTGGGCTCACCTGCCCGGCGTCCGCTCCGTCCAGGCCGACGTCCTGGACCACCTCGCCGCCGCCGACCAGCGGTGGGAGGCGATCTACTCGATCTGGGGAGCGTGCTGGTTCACCGATCCCGTTCGGCTGCTGCCGCTGGTCTTGCCCACTCGGGCTGCCGGGGTTCTCGAACGTGACTCTGCGTAATTGAATACGTCATCGCCTTGTGTAGTTCTACGGATCCCGCCGATTGCTGTCATCGGCCACAATCAGGCACCTACAGGTGTACGGCCACGCCCACGTAGCCGTACGATCACCCGATCAAGGACCGCGATGTCGATATACGAGAGCCTGGCAATCCTTCACCGCGCCGCCGAATCCGGAACGGTCATCATCACGGCGTCGGAGCCCGCCTCCGCCGAAGCCGTCCGCGACCGCGAGACAGGGCTGAAGCCCCATTTCGGAACCGTCGACTGGACGGCTCCGCCCAGCTACCGGGCCTTCCTCGCCGAGCACAACACCTTTGCCGGTAAGCGCTGGGACGTCTCATCCAACAGGTACATCGAGTTCGTCGTCGTCGGTGACGATGCCATCGTTGAGCTGAACTCCGATCTCGTGCATATGCCCGAGCATGTGGACCGCGGCGACGGCCGGTGGCTGTCCACCAACCACCTGGTCGGCTTCGCCCTCGCCGACGCAGACAACGAGGCGGTCTGGTGCTTCGCTGTCACCCAGCCGGACGCAGACGGCGAATACCCGGTCTACTACCACCACTACGACGATCAGGAAGGGCGCGCACGCTACGTTGAGGGCGGGGACTGGGAGGACCTGGCCAACTCCACCCCAGACTTCCCCACGTTCGGCGCCTGGCTGGACGCGATGGCCAACGCGTTCACCGCGCCTGAGCCACCGAGCTGGTTCGAGCAGCTGGGCTCTCCGGGCTTCTACCCGGGACTGTAGGAGGCCGTACGGATAGGGGTGCGGTCATGGTCGGCGATTCGGGCGTCCGTGCCTGCCGGATCAGACTGCACACGGTGATGATCGTGTCGGCGAGGCCGAAGAATGCGTCGACGACGGCGCGCCGCCCGTAGCAGCAGGCGATCCGGTAGAAGGCGTTCTGCCAGGCGTGGGTGCGTTCGACGTGCCAACGTCGACTGGCCTGGATGGGCGCCTTCTCGCCTTTGCGCGCGAGGCGGCCATGGAGGCCGCGTTCGTTGAGCAGAGTGCGGGTCTTGTCCGAGTCGTAGCCGGCGTCCAGGTGCACGGTGACGTCGTTGGGCAATGGACCCCCAGGTCGTCCAGGCGATCCAGAGGCGGGGCGAGCGGCGGGGAGTCGTGGCGGTTGGCGCCGGCCAGGACACGCCCCATCGGTCGCCTTTACAGTGTAGATCAATAATCTCTGCGGCATCATCGCTCGTGCATTCAGGCGCTGGGACCTCGTGCACGGAAACCGGTTGCACGTCAGCTTGCCTGTCCCTGTCAGCCTGGCCGCGCTGATCGTGGCCGAGGCGTGCAACGTCGGCCTGGTCCCGATCGAGAAACCAAACGTGCCCGCCCTGACCCGGGCCCGGCTGCTGCAGGTGGATCAGGGGCATCTGCGCGGCGAGACGATCGCGGCGGCCAATGCCCGCCCCATCTCGGCTCAGACCGAGCTGGACATCGTCCGGTGCCGGGCCGGCGGGCATATCGCCTCGGCCGACGGGTTGCGCTTCGTGGTGCCGGTGACGGCGTCGCCGGTCGCGTGGGGTGGGGTCGATGTCATGGCATACCTCCTCATCTGTCGCGACCGAAGAGCCCCGTCATGTCGTGAGTGTGACATGGACGCCTGAAATGTGATTCAAACCACGATTCCCTGTGGCGATGTCACAGCCGGCGGCCTGCATCCCTCTGTGGTGGCGTTCAAGATTTCCGACTCACAGGAGATGTTCGATGCGTACTTTGATCCGCGACGTCAGCGTGTTCGACGGCGAGCGCACCATCGCGACGGCCGACGTGGTGCTGGACGGCGATCGGATCGACTCGGTCGGCACCGATGCCGGCCATCCCGCCGACGTCGAGGTCGCCGGGGCCGGCAGGACGCTCCTTCCCGGGTTGATCGACGCGCACACCCACGTCTTCGACGGCAGCCTGGCCGAGGCCCTGCGCTACGGGGTCACCACCGAACTCGACATGTTCTGCCTCCCGCAGATGCTGCCGCGGCAGCGGCGGCTGGCCGCCGAGAACGACGACGTGGCCGACTTTCGCAGCGCGGGCACCCTGGCCACCGCGCCCGGCGGGCACCCGACCCAGCTGCTGGCGGCCCTGGCCGGCACCGTCCTGGACGGCATCGACGCGACGGCGATCGACTTCGTCTCCGATCCGGCGCAGGCACCGGCCTTCGTGGCGGCCAGGCTGGCCGAGGGAGCCGACTACCTCAAGATCGTCATCGATGACGGTACGGTGCACGGCGCCGACCTCCCCGTGATGACGCCGGAGATCGCCGCCGCCCTCGCCGCGGCGGCACACGACGCCGGACTGCGGGTCATCGCCCATGCGATCACCGCATCCGAAGCGACGATCGCGCTGGACGCCGGCGTCGACGGACTGGCCCACGTGTGGACCGACCTCGCGCAGGACGACCCGGCCTCGCAGCGGCTGGCCGAGCGGGTCCGCGCCCAAGGGGTCTTCGTCGTGACCACGCTCGCCTACTTCGAGGCGATCACCGCTCAACACCTCGAGACCGCCGACTGCGCCCGTCCCGGCAGCTCCGCCAACGCCGTCGGCGCGCTGCGGGCCCTGCGCCAAGCCGGCGTGCCCCTGCTCGCCGGGACCGACGCCACCCCGTTCGCGCCCGCCCACGGCGCCGGCATGCACCGCGAACTGCACCTTCTCACCGAGGCCGGGCTCAGCCCGCAAGAGGCGCTCGCCGCCGCGACCAGCCTCCCCGCGTGCCACTTCGGCCTGACCGACCGCGGCCGGATCGCCCCCGGCCTCCGCGCCGACCTGGTGCTGGTCGAAGGCGACCCCACGCGAGACATCACCGCCACCGGCTCCATCACCGACGTCTGGCGCCGCGGCGTCAGGCAGTCCCGTTGACCGCCTCACGCACCCGTCTTGGAGGGACTTCCATGCCCGAACGGCACACCCGCGATCCGCTGCGCCTGATGCGCGCCACCTCCCTCCTCCAATCGGCGGTCCTCTTCGCGCAGGTGGTGACGGCCGGCCTCCTGCTGGCCTCGGTGCCTGCCGGCCGGACGGCGCACGGCGTCATGGCCGGAGCCGTCGTCCTCGCCGTGCTGCTCAACCTCCTCGCCGCCGTCCTGGCCTGGCGGCCGGGCGGCGGCTCCCCGCGGCTCATCTTCAGGAGTCTGCCCATGCTCGTGTTCGCCCTGGTGCAGGCCGCCCTCGGCTACGCGCACGTGCGCGAGCTGCATGTGCCCATCGGCGCCCTGATGTTCGCCGCGAGCGTCCTGCTGCTGACGCAGGTCAGATCCGCGGGGCGGACACACCCCGACGTCGGCGCCGGAGCCGTGTCATGAACCTCACCCGGAGGCATGCGCTGCGACTGCTCGGAGCGTCCGCCGTGGCGGTGCCGGCCGCGGGGCTGCTGGTGGCCGCCGTGCGCGACCGGGTCGACACCGTCGGCCGGGTCGCGTTCACCAACCGGCTCCAGGCTCCACCGCTCGCCCCGTCGCGGCTCGACTCCGCCGGACGCCGGGTGTTCGATCTGCGCATCCGCGCCGGACAGCGTGAGTTCGTATCAGGCCGTCCGTCATCCACCTGGGGCGTCGACAGCGACTACCTCGGCCCCACGCTGCGGGCACGGCGCGGTGAGCGCGTGCTCGTCAACGTCGCCAACGGGGTGGACGAGACGACCACCCTGCACTGGCACGGCATGCACCTGCCACCGGAGATGGACGGCGGCCCCTACCAGCCGATCGAACCCGGCGCGACCTGGTCCCCCACCTGGACGATCGACCAGCCCGCCGCATCCCTGTGGTACCACCCGCACCCCCACGGACGGACCGCCCGCCACCTCTACCGGGGGCTGGCGGGCATGTTCCTGGTCGACGACAACCCCGTTCCCGGCCTCCCGCACCGGTACGGGATCGACGACGTCCCGCTCATCGTGCAGGACCGGCGGCTGGACGGGGGAAGGCTGGATCCGGACGAACCGATGTCCGGCACCACGGGCTTCCTCGGCGACCACCTGCTCGTCAACGGGATCCTCGGCCCCTACCTGGAGGTCACCACGACGAGGATCCGGCTGCGGCTGCTCAACGGCTCCAACGCACGCGTCTACGACTTCGCCTTCGCCGACGGACGCCCGTTCGCCCAGATCGCCTCCGACGGAGGACTGCTGAGCGCCCCGCACGGCACCCGCCACGTCCAGCTCGCCCCCGGCGAACGCGCTGAGATCGTGGTCGCCCTCACGCCGGGAGAACGGGTCGTGCTCCGCAGCGCCTCCCCTGCCACCGGGGCGGGCCTCGTCCAACGCGACGGCGGCGCCGACCGCTTCGACGTCCTGGAATTGCGCGCGGCCCCGACCTTGACCAACTCGCCCGAACTGCCCGACCACCTGGCCGCCCTACCGCCGCTACCGGCGCACACGGCCGTCCGCACCCGGACCTTCGAACTCGCCGAACACCACATCAACGGCAGAAAGATGGATCCGCGCCGGATCGACGCGCGCGTCGGCAAGGACACCACCGAGATCTGGGAGGTGCGCAGTGGCGACGGCACCCTGCACACCTTCCACGTGCATGACGTGCAGTTCCAGGTCCTGTCGGTCGACGACCGCAAGCCGCCCCCGGAACTGTCGGGCTGGAAGGACACCGTCTTGCTCCCGCCGGGGACCCGGATGCGACTCATCATGCGCTTCGCCGACTACGCCGACCCCCACCGGCCCTACATGTTCCACTGCCACATGCTGTACCACGAGGACCAGGGCATGATGGGCCAGTTCCTTGTCCTCGACCCTGGTCAGGCCGCCGCACCGCTGCCCCTCCCCGGCGGACACCCGTCACACCACTGAACCGGCCGACCTCACCTCGGAAGGCCGGACGGCCAGGGCCGGCGGGGAAGGGAGTGTAACCACTCCTAACGCAATGATCTGAGACGGCGCCGGCAGATCAGGGCGTAGCCGAGGCTGAGGAAGGCTCCCCCGGTCACGGTGCCGCCGGAGAGGGGGGCGGCAGGGACGGCACAGCAGGCGTCCCCGCACCAGGCTTCGCGGCCTTCCTTGACCGCGACGGCGGCGCGACCTTCCCGCCGCGGGTCCGGCAGGTGCTCCCGGCCGGCGCCTCACACATGGGACAGTCGAACGCCTCGACCGCGGCCGCCGGGTCAGCAAGATCACTCTGTCGCAGAACCTGCCGCGAGCCGTGCTGTAAGAACAGCGGTGGTGAGGGCCTTTTCGAAGGCGCGTCCTCGCCTGGCCGGCATCGGCTCACCAGGCGAGGACGCGCCCGCTGTTGCGCCTGAAGGGCAACGACGCTCAGGGCATATGTGCCCAGAAGTCGAGGCCGTGCTCGGCCACGTAGTCCGTGCCACCGATCCGTCCGGGGGCCAGGGACTGGACGTGGCCGGCGCCGACGCCGGGCCAGGCCGGCAGGTCGGCGCAGGCCGGATCACCGGAGGTGGCGAAAGCCGTCCAGTACCGGTTCATCCGGTCGGCGAGCGCGCGCTGTGCCGCCGACAGCGGCGGACCGCCGGGAAAGTCGAACTGGTACACCAACTCGCTGGAATGCTGGGCGCCGGCCGGGAACCCTGGGAGGGGCACGATCGGCGGGGCGTCCCGGTCGGCGAACTCGTAGAACCAGGTGTCGGTGTACGCGGCGAAGGCCTGGCCCAGTTCCCAGGCGGGACGCGCCCAGGCCCGGTCCGTGCAGATCTGCGCCCAGGCGAGGCTCGGTGTCGGGAAGCGGTCGAGCGCGTACCGTGTGGCGATCTCCTCCGCCGCGGCACCGAACGCCTCGGTCAGCAGGCGTGGGTAGCTCTCGGCTGTGACCGGGTTGCCGGCGAGGTCGGCGAAGAGTCCGACGAAGAAGCGCGCCTCATCGCGCGTGGTGCCCAGCATCAGCGGTATCCGGTGGAAGCGCCCGGCGGGCAGCGCCTCCTCCGGCGACTCGGGCAGGGTGGGTCCACCGAAGGCCGGCCTGATGAAGGCGTCCGAGGCCTGGAGCAGGTCCGTCACCGGAACCCGCCGGAGCTGGGCGAGCGCCGAATCGGGATCACTGCCCGGCGTGACCCACCCGTGCTCGACGGCGGTCGCGGCGCCGAGCTGGTCCAGTTCGGCCGCCGGAATCCAGCTCGGCGGGAGCGCGGGGACACCGGGGATGAAGGTGTGCGCCGGTGTCGAACCCGTCACCGCGAACGCGCTCTGCAGGATCGCCCGGTGGAACAGCCCGGCCGACGCGGGCGACACCAGATGCCCTGCGACCATAAGAGCCCCGTACGACTCTCCGAAGAGGGTCACGTTCTCCGGGTCGCCGCCGAATCGCGCGATTTCCCGCTGCACCCAGCGCAGGACGGCCTGCTGGTCCTGCAGACCGAAGGTTCCCCCGTCGGCGAGGCCCGGATGGCCGAAGCACGCCAGCACGCCGAGCCGGAAGTTCGGAGCCACGACGACGACGTCGCCGGTGACGGCGAGCCGCTGGGGATCGTAGGTGGCGGCGGTCCCGTTCGTCCCGCCGCCGCCGTGCAGCCACACCATCACCGGGCGCCCGGTGCCCGGGGCCTCCGGCACGGTGACGTCCAGCGTCAGACAGTCCTCATCGACCGCGGTGACGTCGGCGAACGACTGAGCCAACTGCGGCGCGGGGTTGCCTGGCGCGGTCGCGTCCCGGACCTCGGACCATGGTGTGACCGGCGCGGGTGGCCGCCATCGCCGCTCTCCGACCGGGGCCGCGGCATAGGGGATCCCCCTGAACGAGAGGTGTCCATCGAGTCTGCGGCCACGGATGGCGCCACTGCTCAGCTGTACGGTCACGTGCTGGGTCATCAGGTGTGCTCCCTGACCGGGGTGCGGAACGGGCTTCGGGCGAAGCTGCTGACACTTCGTAGCAATATGCCCATATTGCTACGATAGCAGTGCGACCATATTGTTTTCTGGGGGGCTGTCCCCTCCCACGCCTCAGTGATGACGATCAGCGATCGTGAGAATCGCGGCGCCCGGCGAACACCGCGGCGATGACCCGGCGCAGCACGTCCGGTGCCGAGAACGCGTCCGCGCCCGAGAGCGCGACCTGATCGGCCAGGCCCTGCGGTCGCGAGGATCATTCGGGCGGCGAGTACGGCGTCGACACCTGGCTCGACCTCACCTCGCTCCACGCCGTTCCCGACCGCCGTCATGACGTATCCGAGGAGGTCACCGCCTGCCTTCCGGGCGACATCGGCCAGGCCGGTGTCACGCAGCGCCTGAGTCTGCGCCCGCGCTGCTGGGGTCCGGGAGGCGACGGTGGCGTTGGGCGTGACCGGACTGGAGGCCGGTGACGAACCGTTGGGGCGGGTGCGTCGTCCAGGCGGAGGCCATAAGCGGTTGATCGAGCTCGATCCCGGGCTGCGGCCGGCGTTGCCGGTGCTGGTCGAGCCGGACGAGCGTGGGGACCCAATGTCGCCGCTGCGGTGGACGACGAAGTCCACTCGTAGTCGCCGAGCTGCTCACCGAGCACGGCTTCGTCCGGCGGGCTAACGCCGGCTACCGCAACGTGCGCTGGACCAGCTCCCGCCCCGATCTGCCGACGCTGCGGGTGTGGATCGGCCTCTTCCAGCCGTCGCCCGGCAGTCCTCATGGCACCGACCGGCCCGCCATCCAGATCAACGACGCCCACGACAACGGCGGCAAGGGCAAGGGTCGCGTGGTCGGGGAGCCGGCCTCGGCCGGCGCCCACGGATGCTCGCGGCCTACTGGCCGAACGTGAGTAAGAGGGGCTATGACGACCCCGACCATTGCGGCGGGGGCAATGACTGATGTCGGTGCACAGCAGGCATCCACGGCACGCTCAAAGCGTGTCGGGTGATGCATTCGATCCCCAGGCCGGACAGTCCACCGGGGTCGTCAACGCCCGTGAGGTCGCGGACGAGCAGGTCATCGGTGACGCCCGCATGGCAGTACAGACTGTGAGGTCCGCGCGGCCAGGGATGTCGAGCGCGGCATTGATCTCAGTCAGCGATCGGGTGCCGCTGGTTGGCGGGCTATCGGCACGTCCGCTGCGAGGGCAGCGCCCTCGTGGTCCGGCGCCGCGCGCAGCACCCCCTGGAAAGATCCGTCATTGTGCGTTGCGTATCCCGAGGATGTAGGTCGCGGTAAGCGCGATGGTCCGGTCCTCGTCATGTGTCAGATCCGCGAGGGCTCGTGACGCTATGGTTCCCGGGATGTCGGCGAGGGCTTGTGTCAGCCGTCGGCGTGCAGGCGGTTCAACGCTGCCGTGGGTGAGGCGATCAACGAGCCCGGTGGCGATCTGGTCCGTCAACGCGGGACGGCTCGCCAGCGCGCTCAGGGCATCGGCTGCGTCGACGTCATTCGTCCCCTCGATGACCATATCGATGAGCGTCGGGACCGCCTCGGCTATTCCGCGTGTCCCGAGTGCCAGAGCCGCATACCTGCCGACCACGATGTCGGGGTGCGTGAGGGCGTCTTTCAGCAGGGCGGTCGCCTGGCCGTTCGGAATCTCGACGATGGACTGGATGGCGCGTTTGCGCACCTCGGCCGCTGGTGAGCCGAGGCCCTCGGCCAGCAGCGCCAGGCCGTCATCGCCCGATCGTGCCAGAGCCCATCGGAGGGCTCCGGCGACGTTCGGGTCCGTCTCGTTCAGCGCTGCCTCGACCAGTGCTTCCACCGGCATCGGGGCGTCGTCGGCTGAGGACAAGGCCGCGCGCTGGCGCTTTCCGGCGCTCTTTGACCCCAATGCCTGCAGGAGTGCGACGATCTGGAGGACGTCCTCCCAGCCGGCGGGTTCTACGGCGTCGATCCGGCGTAGGCGTGTGAGCAGCTCCGTCTCAGCCGTGATGCGTTCTCGCGTCTGGCGGATGAGGTCGTCGACGAGTTCCGAGGGTGTGAAGCCGGGGTCATCGAGCGCGCGGCTGACTTCACGTAGCGACAGGCCCAAGCATCGCAGGCTCTCGATATGGAAGATTCGCTGGATGTCCTCGCTGGAGTACTCGCGATAGCCGGCGTTGGTGCGGCCTGTTGGCCGCACCAGGCCGAGCGAGTCGTAGTGCCTGAGCATGCGGGCGCTGACCCCGGACCGTTGTGCCACATCACCGATCAACACGGCCTATCACTCCTCCTGGCTGGTACTGCCGAGGGCTACGACGCGCTTGGCCTCCTCGATCGCGAACTCGAATCCGGCATCCGGGTCGCGCAACAGCCGTTCCGTGGCGATCGCGTGCGTGCGCACGCGCGGGTCGAGATCCGTCATCGCAGCGCGCAGGGTTGGCATCATCACCTCACCGAGCGCGATCAGTGCCCGGCTGAGGCTCAGCTGCATCTCACGTTCGCCACGGCCGAGCTGTGTCGACAATACTGCGGCCAATTCGGGCTCCTCGCCTTCGGGCACGAGCGCGACCGCTGCCCGCCATGCGCTCCGCGCCACCTCATCGTCGGCGTCGGACAGAAGCTCCCGGGTGATCGCCGGCCACGCTTGCCGATCCCCGATCTTGGACAGCGTGTGCAGCGCCTGGCTCCGTGCCTGCGCGCGCTCCGAGCGGAGTTCCTTGAGAAGCTCTGGGACCGTCATGGATGCCGAGTGGCGGGTGAGTGCCCACGTCAGCATTTCGCGCACGTGAAATTCGGGTTCGATCGCGCATCGTTCGATGAGCTTGTCGATGAACCGCGGGTCAGGGGTCGTGCCGACCGCCATCGCCGTCCGCAGCCGCACTGACGAGCGACTGTCCTCCAGCCCCTGGAAAGCTCGAATCATATCCGTGTCCAGTTTCTGCATGGTCATCGGGACCACCTCCTGGGCAACAGTGAAGACCTTGTCACCGTGTCAAGGTCAAGCGGAGGCACGCCAGCCCGGAGACCCCCCAGGTCTACGCCCACCCCGACAGCCTCGACCTCTCCCCCGCCGGCAAGATCGACCAACGCCTGGCCGCCGCCGTACAACGCCGCACCCGGCATACCTCCTGAGGGATCACCCGATGAGCCCCGGTGACCCGCCGCTCCGGTCCTTCGATCAAGGGTGAACACCCACCCAAGGGCGGCGACAAGGCATTGAAACGGGCCATGTCCTCGCCGCGTTCGCGTCCCTGTCCGCCCCCGAGAGCAGGGAGTACTACGACAAGAAGCGCGTCGAGGGCAAGGAACACAACGCCGCCCCGATCTGCCTCGCCCGTCGACGTTCAGACGTCACCTACGCCATACTCCGCGACCGCAAGCTCTACCGGCTTCGCCGGAAGAACCACACCCGAAAGCCCGCGGCCGCGTGACGAATCCCATAGGGACACCCTCCGCATCGACGGGACGTAAACCTTCGCTACACATTTTCCCTAACCGCCCCCAAAGGGGCGTCTTGTTTATCCTTCACAAGAGTTCGCGTTCTCGAGGATGGAGAGGAGCCTTGGCCCACAAAGCTCACGCACCCCAAGAAGTAGATCAGGAAAAGGTTCGACCGTCTGGGCATCGATAGCCTCTTCCAGATAAGGTGACGGTATACCCAGTAGCTCTTCCACCGCCTGAAGACTTCTGCGGGTCAGCTCATCATTTCGCTCCTCAATTGAGGATGCAAGAACACTCGCCAGATACCCTACGTGCTCATAAAGCGTTACCGGAATGCCCTCTTCCTCTTCCCAGTATTGCAGCTGCTCCTGAATAATCAGCCCCGTTTCGGGAACGAACCCAATAATTATTGCACGCACTTCAATGATTAGCTTCGGAAGGTCGACATTGGCGGGATCGCACACCGGATCCGATCGGCCGCTCTCTTGATCTGACATGTCCGCCTCCCGCTGACCGATAAAATCAGCTTTCCTTAACGCCTGATTGTACATCTGCGCTGAAGGTATCGGGCGTCGACCACCATCCGGGCGGATGCGACAAGGAAGAGTTCACATCGTGCAGTCCCTTTTCCCGGCGTACGGGTCGTCACATGCAGCACTGTTTACGCAGTCCCACCATCAGAACCCGAATCCGAATCCGACTATCGCTGGTTGATTTCCAGAATTCAATTCCCTTTGGTGCCGGTCTGCCATTCGGCATGACGCCGATTCTCTTTGCTTCCTCATCCGAGAGGTGCAGCCGCTGCGACAGGCCATAATGCTCTTGATCGGCACGGCCGTCCTCCTGCCTTGGCCGCAGGACGCGCCACCGGCGGATCAGCTGACGTTCGGGCCGAGGACGCTCCCCGACGGGACGGCGTCGGCCTGCTGATAGACGGCGGCCGTCTCCCCGTCGAAGTACGGCGAGGTGATCAGGTCGAAGCCGCCGTCCCGGTCCTGGTCGACGAAGAGGCTGACGCCGCCGGAGACGTACCCGAGGCGCGTGGTGTTGTCGTACCGGGTCATCCACGGACTGCCGTCGGCCCCCGGAGTCCAGTTGCCGAGCATGCCGATGTGCTCGTCGATCACCGGGTCCGCTGAGAGGTAGGCACGGTTCGCCGGCCGGCCGTAGACGTACTTGGGCAACGCGCCGGTGTAGGGCTTGATGCCGTTCGGGTGCGGCGCTGCCGGATAACCGAAGGCCAGGGTCACCTGCTCGGCCGGCTGGTTCCAGGCCAGCCCCTGCCCGCCGACGACGTCACAGAGACGGCCGGTGTTCTCCGAGGTGGCGATGTAGTATCGGCCGTCCGCGGCCGTCCACTTCACGCCGGTGAAGCTCTCGTACTCCGCGGCCGTGACCTGGGTTTTTCCCGTCACGCGCAGGCCGCCATAGACGTTGACGAAGGCGAAGTCCCGGTTGTAGTCCTCGGCGGCGTCGAAAGCGGCGTGGGTCCAGGCCTGCTTGCCGGCGTAGATGCCGTACGGGGTCTTGCCGTCGAAATAGCCGGGGATGAAGACCCACTCCGCCATGACCTGGCCGGTGGCGGCGGGGTCGTACACACAGTGGCCGGACGTGGCGACGACGTTGCGGTGCGCCGACTGGATCGAGGTGGCCGAGCACCACCGCTCCTTGCCCTGGTTGTCGATGAAGAACACCTTGCCGATGGTCTTGGGCAGTGTGATGGTCTCCGAGGTGCCGGAGCCGGGGACGGTGCCCGCTGCTTCGGCCGGAGCGACGGAGCCTGGAGCGCCGTCCGGGGTGGGCGCGGGGCCCCAGGTCGTACTGGGCGTGTACGTTTCCGGCCCGAAGGGGACGGCTCGCTTCAACGCCGCGGAGCCGTTGGCGATCCAGAAGCCGATGGCCGCGACGGCGTCGCCGTTGCCGTTCAGCGGGTCGCTCGCCCAGGTGCCGGTGGCCCGGGCGGTGCCGGTGAGGCAGGTGGCCAGCAGGCCGGTGGCGAGCATGGCGCCGCCCACGAAAAGGAACCGCTGCAAGGCTGTACTCCTCATATGTGATCTCTCCCGGGAGGAGATCGGACTCTACGAGGGGCGAACCTACGCGTGCGGTCTTGCACTCAGCTTGTCGCGATCTTGGAACGCGCTTGAGGACCTGCTGGTCGCGATCCGGAGTGGGGGTGCCACCGGAATGCGATCCGGAGTGGGGGTGCCACCGGAATGCGATCCGGAGTGGGGGTGCCACCGGAATATGGCAGAAACGGCCCGCGCGAGTACATCGCCGCAGGTGCAGAGGGACCTCGCGGGTGGATGTCTTGCAGAACGATCTTCGAGTCCGGGCGCGGGCCGCGCTGGGCGCCTCAGCTGCGGCGCTCCTGACGCGGCTGGCCGTCGAAGGTGATCGGGGTGTTCAGTTCCGGATCGCGGTCGAGCTGCTCATCGGTGATACCAGCCGCGACCAGGCGATCGCGGCCCTCGAACGGCTGCGTGGCGGCGATGATCCGGCAGCGGCCGCCGCCTCCTCCGTCCTCGACTCAGGCCGTCGGCGGGACCGTCCGCGCTTGCCGCGCACCGGCGGGATCGCCTCCGACAGCGGCACCAGCTGAGTGACATCGTTGCGGTTGCCGCCGGCAGGTCATGCCCGAGCCGTACCCCGGTTCCTGCGGCAGGTGTTTCCAGGCGATGCCGGTGGAGAGCACGGACAAGATGCCTGCAGCGCGAGGCGGTCATCCAGCCGTTTACGCCCTGGCCGGCGGGCGCGACGCTGATGTTCGGGCAGCAGCGGTGCGATGACCGCCCACAACTCGTCACTGACCTCCCACGGCTTCAGCCGCGCAGCCCGCCCACCCCTCTCGACGTCGCTACAGCGAGAGATCAAAGCACAGCAGAGCCAATTCTGTCGGGCGCTCTTGGACAGGGCCGTCTGTGCTCGACCGGTCGCTCTCACCTTTCTTTCACCGCGAGCAGGTAGAACGATGTCGTGAACGAACAACCCGCCGTGAAGGTGCTGGTCGTCGATGACGAGCCGAACATTCGCGAGCTGCTGTCTGAGGCCCTGGAGTTGAACGGCTTCGCCGTGCGGACCGCTGCGGATGGCCGCCAGGCGCTGGAGGCGGTGGCCCGGGAGCGGCCCGACATCATCGTGCTGGACGTGATGATGCCCGCTCCGGACGGGTTCACGGTCGCGCGCAAGCTCCGCGAAGCCGGGGACAGCCCCCTGCTGCTCTTTTTGACCGCCAAGGACGCGGTGTCGGACCGGATCGCGGGGCTGACCGCCGGTGGGGATGACTATGTGACCAAGCCTTTCAGCCTGGAGGAGGTGGTCTTGCGGCTGCGGGCGATCATGCGCAGGATGCGGCCTGCGCAAGAGCAGGTCGACGACGGCGTGCTGCGCTACGCCGACCTGGAGCTCGACGAGCAGGCCCACACCGTACGGCGGGCAGGGCGGGCGATCCACCTGTCGCCGACGGAGTTCAGCCTGCTGCGCTACCTGATGATCAACGCCGAGCGGGTGGTCAGCAAGGCTCAGATCCTCGACCGCGTGTGGGACTACGACTTCGAGGGCGAAAGCAGGATCGTGGAGTCCTACATCAGTTACCTGCGGCGGAAGATCGACGCAGAGGGCCCGCCACTGATCCACACGTTGCGTGGTGTCGGCTACCGGTTGCAGGGGTCCTCGTGAGACGGGCCTGGCCCCTGCGGCATCGGCTGCTGGCCGCGCTGCTCGGTCTGTGCGCGGTCGGGCTGACGGCGTTCGCCACCGCGAGTGTGCTGCTGCTGGAGCGTTCACTGCTGTCCAGGGTAGACGCCCAGCTGACCGAGACGGCCATCACCTTCGGCCGGCGCCCGCTCCCGCCTCCGCCGCCGCCACCGGTGGACAGGGGGCAGTCCGTGCAGCTCCCGACACAGTTCAAGATCGCCTTCTACGGCCCTTCCGGGACTTTGCTGCGCAGCCTGCCCGCCGAGAACGGTGACGGACCGGCCATCCCCGCCGCGGCGATATCCACCATCCCGCAAGGCCCCATCACCGTGCCCGCCACGGGGACGGGTCAGTGGCGGGTGCTGGTCAGGAACCTGCCCGACGGCACCAGGCTGACCGTGTCAATGTCGCTGGAGCCCAACCGGGCGACCGTGCACCAGCTCCTGGTCATCGAGGCGGCGGCGGGCAGCCTGGTGCTGCTGCTGCTGGGCACGCTCGCCTTCGCCGTGGTACGGCTGGGCCTGCGCCCGCTGACCCGCATGGAGCAGACCGCCGAGGCCATCGCGGGCGGAGACATCGACCGCAGGGTCAGTGACACCGACCCCGACACCGAGACAGGCCGTCTCGGCGGCGCGCTGAACACCATGCTGGAGCGCCTGGCCACCGCGCTCCGCGAGTCCGAGCGCTCCGAACGGCGATTGCGGCACTTCGTCGCCGACGCCTCCCATGAACTGCGCACCCCGCTCACCTCCATCAGGGGCTTCGCCGAGCTCTACCATCACGGCCAGGACGCCAGGGACCCGGCGGCCGAGCGGCTGCTGCGCAGAATCGAGGCCGAGGCCGAGCGCATGGGGGTCCTGGTGGAGGACATGCTGCTGCTGGCCAGGCTGGACCAGGAGCCCGCGCTGGAGCCCAGCGTCGTGGACCTGCACGTGCTGGCCGGAGATGTGGTGCACGCCGCTCGCGCTCGCGATCGCGAGCGGCCGATCCGGCTGATCATCTCCGACGGGCCGGTGTTCGTGCGCGGCGACGAGCGCCGCTTGCATCAGGTCATCGCCAATCTGGTCGGCAACGCCATCCAGCACACCTCTTCGGGCACCGAGATCGGCCTCACCGTCGCTCCGCGAGCGGTTGCCGGGGTTCCGGCTCCCGGCGTCGTGCATGCCGGGGCCGGACCCGCCCCCCACCGCAGAGCCGCGCTACTCGAAGTGCGAGACGAGGGGCAGGGCATCGATCCCGAGCACCTGCCGTACCTGTTCGACCGCTTTTACCGGGCCGATCCGGACCGCTCCCGCGACAGCGGCGGAACCGGACTGGGCCTGGCCATAGCCGCCGCGCTCGTGCAGGCGCACGACGGCCGGATCGAGGTGACCAGCACCCCCGGCCGCGGCACCACCTTCCGCGTGCTTCTCCCGCTGGAGCAGCCCCAGGACGGCTGAACATCCACCGGCAGTTCATCTTCGCGTCGGATGCGGTTCACACATTGTTCCCAGCTTGGTGCTGTCAGATGTGTGCTGACGAAAGGAGGAACATGCTGGCAAGGTTCCGCAAACCAGCCGTCTCCGCGGCTCGCGACAGCGATCAAAGCGTGTCCGGCGCCGAACCGGCTGGTGACCAAGGTCACCGGCTGCGGGCACCGAGCAAGCTGCACGCCTTCAACCGGTATGAGATCAAGTACCTCGTGGAGGCATCGGAGGCGGCCGCGCTCAGGGAAGAGATCGAGCAGCGGCTGGATCGCGACAGCCACAGCGGCCAGGAGGGTTACGGCATCTGGAGCGTCTACTACGACACCCGGCAGCTGCGCTTTTACTGGGAGAAGATCGAGGGCCTGAAGTTCCGCAGGAAGCTGCGGGTGCGCCACTACGGCGATCGGTTCGCCGTGCAGGACGACACACCGGTGTTCGTCGAGATCAAGCAGCGGGTCAACCGGGTGACCCAGAAGCGCCGGGTAAGCCTGCCCTACCGGGACGCGCTGCGCCTGTGCGACGGCCGGCAGATGGTCGAGCACGAGCCATCCCAGCGTGCGTTCCTGCAAGAGGTGCTCGACCTCGCCTTGCGCTTGGACCTGCGGGCTGTCGCGATGACCGGTTACACCCGGCACGCCTACGTGGGCCGCGACGCCGACGTGGGCCTGCGCGTCACCTTCGACCACCGCATCCGGGGCCGTGACCGCGACTTCCACCTGGGCGCCGACGCCGAGAACAAGCTCATCGTCCCCGCTCGCATGTCCATCGTGGAGGTCAAGGCCAACGAGCGGGTGCCGTACTGGCTGACCGACCTGACCGCCAAACGGAACCTGCAGGTGGTCCGGGTCTCCAAGTACTGCCAGAGCGTGGAGGCGCACGGGCTGGCCCCTCGCTCGGTCTTTCACATCCCCGACCACGATCTCGATCTCGGCCGCCACCGGCCGACCGTTCTCTCGGAGGCATGACCCCCCATGGACTTCTCCTTCCAGGACCTGTCCGGCACGTTCAGCGTGGCCGACATCGCGATCGCGATGTCGCTGTCGTTCGTGCTCAGCGCGATGATCGGCTGGGTGTACCGGGCCACGCACCGCAACGTGTCCTACAGCCAGTCCTACGTGCAGACGCTGGTCATCTTGGGCATGCTGATCTCGCTGATCATGCTGGTCGTCGGCTCGAACATCGCCCGTGCCTTCGCCCTGGTCGGCGCGTTGTCGGTGGTGCGGTTCCGTAACGCCATCAAGGAGACGCGCGATGTCGGGTTCATCTTCCTCGTCATGGGCGTCGGGATGGCCGTCGGTACCCGCTTCTACCTGCTGGCCGTCGTCGCCGCCGTGGCGATCTCGCTGATCATCGTGGTCATGCACCGGTTCAACTGGTTCCAGCTCAACGTGCGGCGGCAGGTGGTCAAGGTGCAGGTTCCCGCGGACGAGGACTACACCGCGGCCATCCAGGACGTGCTCATCCGGCACACCGAGGAGTTCGAGCTGGTCAGTATGGAGTCGATCCGCGGGGGCGCGCTGACGGAGCTGATGTACACCGTGAAGATCAAGAAGGGCAGCGAGCCGGCCGATGTGATGGCCGCGCTGCGCGAGCGCAACCACGGCCAGTCGGTCACCGTCCTGACCGGGTACGACCAGAGCGACCTGTAGGCCGGCACCATGGCGCAGCTCAAGCATCGTATTCCGGTCAAACTCCGGCACAACTGGAAGCTGGTCGCGCTGTGCGCGGCGTTCCTGGCCCTGTGCTGGGGTGTGCTCGGCAGCGGGATGATCCGCCCCTACGTCACCATCTCCCAGGCCGCCACGGCCGAGACCGTCATCACGAACCTGACCGGCACCAAGGACCTGTTCGACACCTCTGTGGCGCACGAGGTGAAGCTCACCTTCACCGACGCGGCCTATGAGGACATGCTGAGCGAGTACTTCAAGGACGGCGAGAAGAAGTACCTCGAAGCCGACCTGACCATCGACGGCGTCCGCATCCCCAGCGTGGGCGTCCGGCTCAAGGGCAACTCCACCCTGTCCGGGCTGACCTGGAAGGGACAGTCCAAGCAGCGGAGCATGCCCGGCGGCGGACAGCGGCGCGGAGGTATGCCCGAGGGCTTCCAACCACCCGAAGGTTTCCAACCACCTGAGGGATTCCAGCCGCCCGAGGGCGGCGAGCCATCCGAAGGCTCCCGGTCACCGGGCAATGGGCCGCCGCCAGTCGGGCAGCAGGGCAATGGCGAGCAGCCCAGAGGTGGCGGGTTCGGCGCGTCTTTGAAGGGTGAGGAGCCGGAGAACCTGCCGTGGCTGATCAGCTTCGACGAGTTCGTGGAGGGCCGCCGCTACCAGGGGCACAGCCAGGTGGCAGTACGGCCGGCCGCGATGGGCTCGACGACGATGCTGAACGAGGCACTGGGCATCGCACTGGTCGGCGCCTCCGGTGAGCCCACCCAGCGTTCGGCCCACAGCGCCTTCACTGTCAACGGCCGCACCTCGACACCGCGTCTGCTCGTGGAATACCTCGACGAGGGCTATGCCGAAGGCCTCGGCGAAGGCGTGCTGTACAAGTCGCTGGCCGGCAGCTCCTTCAGCTACAAGGGCGAGGACCAGACCGGGTACACCAACGACTTCAAGCAGATCAACAAGGTCGGCGGCCAGGATCTACAGCCGGTCATCGATCTGGTCAAATGGGTGAACCAAGCCTCCGACCCCGAATTCGCCGCAGGCCTGGGCGAGCGTTTGGACGTGGAGTCGTTCGCCCGTTATCTGGTCCTGCAGAACCTCATGGTCAACTTCGACGACATGGCCGGGCCCGGACGCAACTACTACCTGTGGTACGACCTGGACACCAAGAAGTTCAAGGTCATCACCTGGGACCTCAACCTCGCCTTCAGCGGTAACGCCAAGAGCGGTGTGAACGACACGGTCACGATGGGCTTCGGCCGGGGACGCCCCCAGCAGGACCAGCAGGACCAGCAGGACCAGCCGCCTCAAGGTTTCACCCCGCCCCAGGACGGCCCTCAGCAGCCTCCAGAAGGAGGCATGATGCGCATCGGCCATCCTCTGAAGGAGAGGTTCCTCAAGAACGCCATCTTCAAGAAGGTCTACCAGGAGCAGTATCGTGCTCTGTATGCCAAGCTGCTCGGCAACGGCACCGCATCCGGCCTGCTCAACGATCTCGCCACGTCCTACAAGCTGAACGAGGACGCCGACACCGCCAAGGCCGACACCGAGGCGCAGAACCTGCGCACGTTCCTGCAGACCCGCACTCAGACACTGCGGTCCGACAAGGCGATCAGCGGCGGGTAGCGTCCTTGCGATCACCCGAGTTCCGGATGTAGAGATCTGGGCCGGAAACAGGAGCGACCACAGCTCGACCGTTCTCCGACAGATCAGCCTGCCGCAGGAACCGCCCCCTCGCCCTTTCACGGATCACGCAGCCCATGTACGTGATAATGGTCCATATATCACATACATGAGCTGCCGGCCGCCGTGGCCGAGCAGGCGATTCACTCCCCGGGAGGGTGCGCCACTCGCGCACGTTATTTCGAACTGGACATCAACAGCCGTCTCGATCTGGACCTGGCCATCCGTGCCGCGACGCTGCCCAGCCCCCGCACCCCGCAGGATGAGATGACCGCGGCTTCCGGCCGGTCGGCCGGAGGCCCAAGCCCGTGACCTTCGCGTTTGAGCACCGAGGCCGGTTCAGGAGGTGGTCAGGGTTGTGAATTGACTGTCACCGCGTGTATCTGCGGATACGGTAGCGCAGCCCGGACGTCGAGGACTGCCAGCCTCTGTCCTCGGCGACTTTCCACGTCGAATCCAGTGTCGGGGCGTAGGTGTCGCCGTTCACTGTCAAGTCGACTTCAGTCACCGAGAGCATCGTGGCGTACCCCAGGGCGGCACGATAAATTTCCCCGCCACCGATCACCCATACCGCCGCAGGGGCGGCTGTCTCCGACGGTTCGGCTGCGAGTTCCAGAGCCTGGGCGATGGAACCGGCACGTTCTGCGCCTTCGACCACCCAGTGTGGATCGCGAGTCACCACGATGTTGCGCCTGTCTGACAGCGGCCGGAATCGCGGAGGCAGCGAATCCCATGTCTTGCGCCCCATCACCACTGGATGACCCAGGGTGGTTGCCTTGAAATGGGCCATGTCCTCAGGCAGTCGCCACGGAATCCCGTTGTCCGCGCCGATCACGCCATTGAGGGTCTGCGCCCAGATCAGCCCGACGTTCACACCGCGACCGGGGCTTTGATGGCCGGGTGGTGCCGGTAGTCGAGCACCTCCACATCGGCGTAGGCGTAGTCGAAAAGCGAGTCGGCTTGGCGCAGACGCAACCCGGGAAACTCGAACGGGGTGCGCGAGAGCTGCTCGGTCACCTGCTCGACATGATTGTCGTAGATGTGGCAGTCGCCGCCGGTCCAGATGAAGTCGCCCGGCTTGAGGCCGGCCTGCTGCGCCACCATGTGCGTGAGCAGGGCGTAGCTGGCGATGTTGAACGGTACGCCGAGGAACAGGTCCGCGCTGCGCTGGTACAGCTGGCAGGAGAGCTTGCCGTCGGCGACGTAGAACTGGAAGAAGGCGTGACAGGGCGCGAGAGCCATCTTGTCCAGCTCGGCGACGTTCCAGGCGGAGACGATCATCCGGCGGGAGTCCGGGTCCCGGCGCAGAGTGTCGAGAACTTCGCTGACCTGGTCGATGTGCCTGCCGTCCGGGGCGGGCCAAGAGCGCCACTGTGCGCCGTAAACCGGGCCGAGTTCGCCGTTCGCGTCGGCCCACTCGTCCCAGATGGTGACGCCGTGCTTATGCAGCCAGCCGATGTTCGAGTCGCCGCGCAGGAACCACAGCAGCTCGTACACGATGGATCTGAGATGCACCTTTTTGGTGGTGACCAGCGGAAATCCCTGCGAGAGGTCGTAGCGTAGTTGGTGCCCGAAGACACTTCGGGTACCGGTGCCCGTCCGGTCGGCTTTGGCCGTCCCGGAGGTGAGTACCAGCCGCAACAGGTCTTCGTACTGGGTGTCCGCCATAGCCGTCGAGTTTACCGGCCACCTGCAAGGCGTACTCGACGGTCATGTCTCGCCGTACGCCCGGGGCGCTGGTGTGCGGCTCAGCCCCGGCGTCGGGCGGCGGGGTCGCGTCCGGCGAGGTGCCGGGCGCGCGGCGGCCGAAGCGCGCCGCCGCTCCCGAGTTCGATCGCCCCGCCCGCCCCCTTACATTCACCGCCGCAGTAAATGCGTAGCTGCCCGGATGATCCCGCGGGACTGTGATCCTCTCAGGAGGATTGACTCGTCCTCGGTGAAAGGTATCTTCCATTTAGGAAAGTTTCTTGTCTAAGAAGACGTTCACCTGGCGCCATTCGCCCTTCGAAGCACTGGAGGAAGCGCACGTGAAAAAGAGCCGGACTGCGGCCCTGTCCGCCGCCGCACTGCTGACCGCCGGGCTGCTGGTCGGCACCGCCTCACCCGCCCACGCCCTCCCGGAGGGTTGCACAGCCGAAACATGGAGGACGGACCGCGTCTCCAGCTACTGCCAGAGCGGCACGGGGGAACACCAGATCGCCGCCAGCTACCTCCACCGGAATGGGGAGCGTATGGAAACGAGAGGCTCGTGGGCACCGGTGGGCCAAACCTCCTCCGCCAGCATCAACGGGACAGTCCTGCTCTGGTGGATCAACAAACGCTGAGAGAGCCGGCGCCGCCCCCATCGCCCTACGAGGAGCCGGACATGACGACGCCCCCGGCCAGGCCGGACGCTCCTCCCGTTGTCCGACTCGGGCGGACACGCCTGGATGCCGCCAAACTTGGACTCGCTCACTCCGGGTAGTCGTATGGGGCGTGCAGTAACCGGAGAGGGTGTCCGCAGTAGGCGGCACACCCCTGCTCGAAGGAGAACCTCGTGAACCGCACCACGATCGTCGCCACGCTGATCGGCGTCGGCGCCGTTCTGGCCTCGCCTGCGGCTGCCGGCTCAGCCCACGCAGCGGCCGACCCTCTCAGTGACCTGTTCGGCGGCGGCTACTACGGCGGCGGCTACTACGAGAGCTCGGGCAGCGGGGTCGGTCACGGTGTCGGGGTGGGTGGCCTGATCGGCATCGGCGGCATCGGGCTCGACATTCTCTAGAGGACCAGCGCGGGGGCGGCGGGTTCCCCGGCCCCCGGGCATGTGGGGCACCATCGGTGATTTGCGCGGACGCGGGCGTAGACCGGCGCCTCCGCCATCTGCCGGGACGACCCGCCGTCCGGCTCCACCCGCTTGCCGCTGACGGCGACCATGACGAAGGCGGACTGTTCGGCCAGGCGCGACGGCAGCATCGCCGCTGCCGTGCCATCGAGCCTGGCCGAACAGTCCGCCCCGCAGGATGCCGCGCGCCTCCTGCTCACGCCTCCTCGGTCACCTCGATGGCGAACGCCGGGCAGACCGCGGCGGACTCCCGGACCGCGGCGTGCTGGTCGGCGTCCGGCTCGGGCTCCAGCAGGATGACGATGCCGTCGTCGTCACGCTGGTCGAACACCTCGGGTGCGATCAGCACGCACTGGCCGGCGCCGCAGCACTTGTCCTCATCAATGGCGACTTTCATGGTGTTACCTCCTCGTTCGTCTCGGGTCACCAGCGGACGGGAACGGTGCGCAGGCCGCCGACGGCCAGCCCTTCCACCCGCTCCAGCTCTTCCACCGGCACCGCCAGCTCCAGGCTCGGCAGCTTGCGCAGCAGCACTTCCAGCACGACCTGCAGCTCGGTACGGGCCAGCGCCTGCCCGAGGCAGGAGTGGGCGCCGGCGCCGAACGCCAGATGCGGGTTCGGGCTGCGGGTCAGGTCGAACCGCTCGGCGTCCTCGAACGCGCTCACGTCCCGGTTGGCGGCGGCCATGCTGCAGATGACCGTGGTCCCCTTGGGCAGGTGCTCACCACTGACCTCGGTCTCCTCCTTCAGGTATCGGGGCAGGCCGAAGCCGGAGTTGGCGTCCAGGCGCAGCGACTCCTCCACCGCCGTGCGGATCAGCGACGGGTCGGCGAGCAGCGCCTCCCACCGGCTGCGGTCGGCCAGCAGCATGGAGACCATCTTGCCGATCATGTTGGCGGTGGTCTCGTGCCCGGCGACCAGCAACGCCATGCCGGTGACCAGGATCTGCAGGTCGTTCAGGCCGCCGTCCTCCGGGCCGCCGGCCGCGATCAGCTCGCTCAGCAGGTCCTCCCCCGGCTCGGACCGCTTGGCGGCCAGGTGGTCGGACATGTACTGGAAGAACTCTGCCTGGGCCGCCTCGATCTCCTCCTTGCCGTAGCGGGTGAGGTTGAGCAGCGTGTCGGACCAGTAGGAGAACCGGTCGCGGTCCTCGGCGGGCACGCCGAGCATGTCGCAGATGACGTACACCGGCAGCGGGAAGCCCAGGGACGCCTTCAGATCGCCGGGGGCGCCGCACCTGACCATGTCGTCGATGAGGTCCTCGGCGATCTGGGCCATCACCGGGCGCAGGGCGTTCATCCGCTTGGCGGTGAACCACTTGCCGACCAGCCGCCGCCAGTGCTGGTGCTCCTCCCCGCCGTCCGGGATGATCGTCGCCATCTCGCTGTTGAACAACCCGCCGTCCTCGGTGGCCGACAGCCGGGCCGCGTCGGGCGCGTTCAGCAGGCGGGTGAAGCGCGGGTCGGCGAGCACCTGCTTGACGTCCTCGTACCGGGTCAGCAGCGTCGCCCGGTCACCACTGGGCAAGGTCACGTGGGCGACCGGGCACTTGCCGCGCAGTTCGGCCCATTCGGCGGGCGGGTCGAGCGCGGCGTCGTTCGGGATCGGGTAGTTCAGGACCTGCTCGTCGGCACTCATGCGATGTCTCCTTCAGATGTTCCTCAGGCGGGCGGGAGCGGCGGGGTGGCCAATGTCCGCTGGCGCAGGAGGCGGGCCTGCTTGGGCATGTTCCAGCCGAGGACGCCGGTGACCCGGCCGTCCTCGCGGTAAAGGGCGGCGAAGCGGCGCTGCTCCGGGTCGCCCTCGGCGATGGTCACCTCGGCCACCGGTGACGGCAGGCCGTGGGCCTGGATCTTGACGTCGTACTGGTCGGTCCAGAAGTACGGGATCGGCGCGTACGGGCGATCCGCACCGAGGATGTTCGCCGCCACCGTCTGGGCCTGCTCGGTGGCGTTGGTCCGGTTCTCCAGCCGCAGCCGCCTGCCGAGCCCTTCGTGGACGAACGAGGCCACGTCCCCGACGGCGTAGACGCCCTCGGCGGCACGGCAGCGCGCGTCGCACTCCACGCCGTCGCCCAGCGTGAGCCCGCTGCCCTCCAGCCAGCCGGTCGCCGGGCGGCAGCCGACGGCCACCACGACGGCGTCGGCGGGCAGCAGTTCCCCGCCGGCCAGCCGTACGCCCGTCACCCGGCCGGTCTCGCCGGTCAGCGCGTCGACGGCGGCGCCGAGCCGCAGCCGGACCCCGCGCTCGGCGTGCGTCCGGGTGAGGAGGCCGCCGACCTCGGCGCCGAGCTGGTCACCGAGCACGGCGTGTCCCATGCCGGCGAGGGTGACCTCCAGGTCCAGGCCGCGGGCGGTGGCGGCGATCTCCCCGCCCAGCACACCCTCGCCGACGACCACCAGGCGCGTGCCGGCGGTCAGCCGGGTGCGCAGGGCGAGCGCGTCGTCCAGGCCGCGCAGCACGTGTACGCCCGCCAGCCCGTCCTGGCCGGGCAGGCGGCACGGGGTCAGGCCGGTGGCGATGACGACGGCGTCGCCGCGCAGCACCCGGCCGGAGGCGGTGACGACGGCCCGCTCAGCCGCGTCCAGCGCGACCGCGGCCTCGCCCCGGACGAACTCCGCCCCCAGCGCCTCCAACTGCGCCTGGCCGCGCAGCCGGGCCCGTTCCGGCTCCCAGGCCCCCGCCAGCACCTGCTTCGACAGCGGGGGCCGGTCGTAGGGCAGGTGGGGCTCGGCGTCCAGCAGGGTCAGCCGGCCCTGGTGGCCGTTGCGCCGCAGCGCCTCCGCCGTGCTCAGCCCGGCGGCGGACGCACCGACGATCAGCACATGTCCGGGCGCGGTCACGAGGCGTGGTTCATAGGTCGATATCCCTTCGTCATCCCGCTGCCACATTAACCTACAAGTGCAAGTAAACTGACAAGTGTCGTTTATCGGATAGGCTGGCGGGCATGGTCACCGCCAGAGAGAGCAACACCCCGTCGGGCGACCGGCGCGTACGCCGGACTCGATCAGCCTTGGCACATGCGCTGATGGAGCTGGTCGAGGAGCGCGACCTGTCCCGGATCAGCGTCTCGGACGTCGCCGAAGGCGCTGGAGTGAGCCGCTCCGCCTTCTACGACCACTACCGGGACGTTCACGAACTGGCCGAGGACGCCTGCACCGCGATGATCGACGACCTGATCGAGTCCCTGCCCGGCCCCGCCCTGGACTCGCCGGACCTGGCGCGGGAGGCGATCGAGTCGCTGGCGGCGTTCTTCGGCAGCCTGGCCGAGCACACGGGGCTGTATCGCGCACTGCTGGGGTCGGAAGGCAGCGCACGCGTCGCCGGTCACATCCGCCGCCGCATCGCCGCGGTCGTCCATGAGCGCCTGGCGCATGCCGACACCAGCGGGTGGCCGGAGCGCGTCCCGCATGACGTGACGGCCTCGTTCACCGCGGGCGCGCTCATCGGAGTGGCCGTGGACTGGCTCGAGGGCGGGTGTTGCCGTACCTCGGCCGAGATGGCCGAGGTGACCTGGCCGCTGTTGAACGCCCACTACCGCATCAACGAGAGCGGCGGCAGATGAGGACTCAGGCTGCCGGCACCACTCCCCACGCCGGCCCGGTCCGCTTCGCCTGGTGCCGCCCCGTTCTCTGAAGAAACCGAGGAGACCCTTCATGTCCACTGCCGATGTGTCGAGCAAGTCCCTGGCCGAGCTCGTTTCCCTGCAAGGGCGACGTGCGGTCGTGACCGGTGGCGGTCGCGGTCTGGGCAAGGCGATCGCGCTCCGCCTGGCCGAGGCGGGAGCCGATCTGCTGATCGGCGACATCGACGAAGATCTCGCCGTGACCGCTGCCAAGCAGGTCGCAGAGAGCCATGGGGTACGCGCGATCGGCGCCGCCATGGATGTCACGGACGCGGCGGCCGTGGCCGCGGCGGCCGACCGCGCGGTCGCCGAACTCGGCGGCTTGGACGTCTGGGTGAACAACGCCGGGATCTTCCCGAGCGTCCCCCTGCTGGAGATGAGCGAGGAGACGTGGGACAAGGTGTTCGACGTGAACGCGCGCGGTGTCTTCGTCGGTGCGCGTGAGGCGGCACGGCGGATGTCGGCGGCGGGCACGGGCGGTGTCATCGTGAACATCGTCTCCACCGCCGGTTTCCGCGGGAGCGCGCCGGGCCTGGCCGCCTACGTCGGCTCGAAGCACGCCGCCCGCGGTCTCACGCGCGAGCTGGCCCTCGAACTCGCCCCGCTGGGCATCCGCGTGCTCGGAGTGGCACCGAGCTTCGTCCCCACGGAGGGCAACATGATGATGGCCGCGGCCGTGATGGGCGACGACGTCCCGCCGACCGACCTCATGCTGAACAGCCCGATCAGCCGGGTCGGTGTTCCTGACGACATCGCGCGCGTCGTCCTGTTCTGCGCGTCGGACCTGTCCGCCTTCATGACGGGCAGCACCTTGCTCGCCGATGGTGGCGACACCGCCTGAGTAGGCGTCGACTCGAATATCTGCGCCAGGGGCTGGGGTCCGGCAGCATCGGCGAAATTTTCAACGGATATGCAGGTCCGAGCTCCTTGAGGACCTTCGGGCACAGCTTGGAAGGTTAACCGCTGACCTGCATAACCGATGTTTCCCGCGTCGTTGCCACGGGGACCCCGTCAAAGGCGTGGGTGGGCAACCGGTTCCGTTCCTACCGGCCGCAGGAGCTGGTACGGCCGGCGTTGTCCAAGCCGGCGAAGTTTGAGCCGGGGCCGGGCTGGAGCTACGCCAACCCCGACTACACGCCGGCCTTGCTGCTGATCAAGAAGATCGCCGGCCGCTCGCTCGCCGACGGGGAGCGGAGCGACATGGTTCGACCGGGGCTTGAGGCTTTCCCGGCTTCCGGCCCAGAACCGTCCACGGAAGGCGGCGAAAAGTCTCCGGGCTCGGTTCAACGACAGCCTTGAAGTCATGAGTGCTGATGACAACGAGCAGCCCAGCGCGGAGCCTGCCATCGAGGCCCGCGGCCGACGGCCGCGCCGCGGACGGATCGATGCGCGCAACGCCTCCATGGCCGTGGCCGGCGAGTCCGAACCCGGAGAGCCCACCGCGGTCCCCGGCGAACCGACGGAGATGACCGCGTGATTCCCGATTCACCCCCCGCCCCGCCTTCCTGGCGGGAACTGCTGGGCCCCGAACATCTTGGAGCTGCGATCGTGCTGGCGGGCGGAGTGCTCGTCGGTGCGGTCAATATCTATCTGGCTTCGAGTCTGCTGCCGACCGCGGTGGCCGACATCGGCGGCGCCGGCTTCTACGCGTGGAACATGACGATCTACCTCGTCGCCATGGTGATCGCGACGATGCTGGTCAGTCGGCTCCTGGCCCGCTGGGGGAACGTCGGCGCATACCGCCTCGGCTTCGCCGTGTTCCTGGCGGGCTCGCTGGCCTGTGCGGCGAGCCCTGCGATGCCGGTACTGCTGGCCGGCCGCGGCGTCCAGGGACTCGGGGCGGGGGTGCTTTCCGGGCTGGGGTTCGCCGCCATCCGCTCTGCCCTGCCACGCCGGCTGTGGACCCGCGGCAACGCCCTGATGTCGGCGATGTACGGCGTCGGCAACTTCGTCGGCCCGGCGCTCGGCGGCCTGTTCGCCCAGTTCGGCTCGTGGCGCCTGGCGTTCGTGGCGATGGCGGTGATCGCGGCGGCGTGCTGCGCGGTCGTGCCCCGGGTGCTGCCGCGCGGCGAACGCAGCGACGCGCGGGCGCCGGTCCCGGCCGTGTCGCTGCTGCTGGTCACGGCGGCCACCGCGGCCGTCAGCCTGGCCGGAGTGCTGCCCGGCACTATAGCGATGGCGGGCGGCATCGTGGTGGCACTGCTGCTGGTGGCCGCCTTCGTCGCCTACGAACGGCGCAGCGAGCTGCGGGTCTTCCCGCGCACGACCTACCAGGCCGGGTCACCACTGAAGTGGATCTACCTGACGCTCGGGCTACTGGCCTTCGGCGTCGCGGTCGAGTCGTTCGTCCCGCTGTTCGGCCAGCAGCTGGGCGGGCTGCCCCCGCTCGCGGCCGGCCTGTTCGGGGCGGCCATCTCGCTCGGCTGGTCGCTGACCCAGCTCGGCAGCTCCTCGGCCACCAGGGAGCGCACGGTAGGCCGTTTGCGCATCATCGGCCCGCTGCTCCTGGCGGCCGGTTTCCTCCTCCAGGGGCTGCTGCAGCGCGAGGACGCGCCGATCTGGCTGGTGCTCATCTGGGTGCCGGTGCTGTTCATCGCGGGTTCCGGCATCGGCCTGGCCTACCCGCACCTGTCCGTGGCTGCCATGTCCAGCACCCAGGATCCAGAGGAAGGACGCAGGGCCGCCGCGGCGATCGCCACCGTGACGAGCCTGTCGATCGCGTTCGGCACGGCCGTGGCCGGAGTCCTGGTCAATCTCGGCGACCCGTCGATGCTCGACTCGGCACGGTACGTACTGTTCGGATTCGCGATCATCTGCGCGATCGGTGCCATCACCGCACGCGCGGCGGACCGTTCAAGCCGCCCGGAGCCCGCAGATCCGGCCGACCGCACTCCGCTCCAACAGGGCCCGTGACTTGTCGCGATCACTGACCGACATGACGTCCACCCTTCCGGGCTGAAATGTCCGGTTCGGGTTTCCAATCGCCCGTTCACCACGTGCCCGAGATCCCCCAATGACCGCATTCGATGCGAGGAGATGCCATGGCTGACGCCCTGCCAGAGATGCCGACGTTTCCGATGGCCCGTGCGACGGGGTGTCCCTTCGACCCGTCGCCGGAGTTGAGCCGACGACTCGAAGAGGCGCCGGTTTCACGAGTGAGGCTGTGGGATGGCAGCACCCCGTGGATGGTCACCCGCCATGCGGATGTGCGTGCGCTGCTCGCCGATCCGCGTGTCAGCGTCGACGTGGCGCACCCCGGCTTCCCGCACACCAACGCGGTGAGCAAGGCACGCGACGCGCACATGAAGACGCTGATGCAGATGGATGCGCCGGAGCACATCGCCCAGCGGCGGCTTCTGACCTCGGACTTCATGATCAGAAGGATGGAGGCGTTGCGGCCCCGGATCCAACGGATCGTCGATGACCTCATCGATGAGATGCTCGCCGGCCCGAACCCGGTCGACCTGGTGGAGGCGTTCGCGCTACCGGTTCCCTCACTGGTGATCTGCGAACTGCTGGGCGCGCCCTATACCGCCCGCGATCTCTTCCACCGGGTGTCTCGCACGCTCGTCATGGACGAGCCCGACCCTGAACAGGCCATGGCCGCCAGCGAGGAGCTGAATGCCTACCTGGAGGAGTTGGTGGACAGCAAGAATGCCGAGCCGGGCGACGACCTGTTCAGCAGGCTGGCCGTCGAGCAGTACCGGACCGGCGCGATGACCCGGCGTGAGATCGCCACGGCCGGTCAACTCCTTCTGGTGGCCGGGCACGACACCACCGCGACCATGATCGCGCTGGGCACGGCCGCGCTGCTGGCGCACCCGGACCAGTTGAGCGCGGTCCGCGACAGCGAAGACCCCGCACTGGTGGCCAACGCCGCCGAAGAGCTCCTGCGCTACCTGTCCATCACCCATACCGAAGCCCGCCGCGTCGCGCGGGAAGATCTCGAGATCGGAGGCCGGCTCATCCGCAGAGGCGACGGCATCATCGCGGTGAAAAGCATCGCCAACCGGGACCCCTCGGCCTTCCCCGACCCCGACGCCCTCGATGTCCACCGCAAGGCCCGCCACCATGTCGCCTTCGGTTTCGGCGCCCACCAGTGTCTGGGCCAGTCACTGGCCCGAGTGGAACTGCAGGTCGTCTACAGCACCCTCTACCGGCGCATCCCCACACTGGCCCTGGCCGTACCGCTGGAACAGCTGACGTTCAAAGAGAACGCGGTCTTCTACGGGGTGCGCGAGCTACCCGTCACCTGGTGAATCACACAAGGAGAAACGCATGAAGATCACCATCGACCAGGACGCCTGCATCGGCTCCGGGCAGTGCGTACTCAGCTCACCTGGGGTGTTCGACCAACGCGACGCCGACGGCATCGTCGTCCTCCTGCAGGACAACCCGGAACCCGGACTGCAGGAGGACGTCCGTGAGGCCGCCCGTATCTGCCCGGCCCTGGCGATCACGCTGACCCCGCCGTGAACCATCTCGAATCGTTGTCGTAGGTGCTTCGGCGGCGGGTCTGACCGCCGCCGAAACCCCGCGCCGGAAAGGATTCACCGGCGCGTTGAACAGGGACGACGACCGGCGGGGAGCGCCATCCCAGGCCACCCTGATCTCCCGCGGGGTGCTGTGCGCCGGTGACGAGGTCATCGCCGCGCCGCGGGATGAACCGGAAAGACCCATCCCCTACGGGTGTAGCGTCTCGAACGCGAAGTCGATCAGAGGGGTGCCTGCCATTGGAACCGCAAGACACACGGTTGGACATGTCCCAAAGTGAGCGTGTCAGCAGATACAGCGATGTCGCGAGCGCGTTGGCCTTGCACAGCGACCGGCAGCTCGGTGAGTCACTGGAGCAGGCGCAGATTCTGGGCTCGGGGATCGGTGGTACCTCGGTGCTGCTGGACGTCGATGGCGTGCCGGTCTTCGCCAAGCGCATCCCACTGACCGACCTGGAGCGCCAGCCGGGCAACGTGATGTCCACGGCGAACCTGTTCGGGGTGCCTGCGATCTGCCAGTACGGACTCGTCGAGGTCGCCGGGCCGGGCTTCGGTGCATGGCGTGAACTCGCGGCCAACGTCATGACGACCAACTGGGTCCTGGCCGGTCGCAGTGCGGCCTTTCCGCTGCTGTATCACTGGCGGGTGCTGCCGGGAGCACCGCCGCCCACCGAGGAGCACGCCGACGTCGAGGCCGTCGTGCAGTACTGGGATGGATCGCCGGCGGTACGGGATCGTCTCCACGCCCTTGCCCGCGCCTCGGCCGGCATCGTGCTGTTCCAGGAGTTCATCCCGCACAACCTCGATGACTGGCTCGCCGCTCAGCTCACCGCCGGCCAGGACGCTGCGATAGCGGCAAGCGCCATGGTCGAGTCGTGCCTGCTCACCGACATGGCCTTCATGAACGGCCGGGAGTTGATGCACTTCGACGGCCACTTCGGCAACATCCTCACCGATGGTGAACGCCTGTACATCGCCGACCTCGGGCTGGCGACCTCCTCTCGGTTCGACCTGTCCAAGCAGGAGATCGAATTCCTGGAGCGCAACCGGACCCACGACATCGGGTACGCGCTGATGCGGCTGGTCAACTGGCTCGTCACCAATGTCTGCGGGGTGGCGGCGCCACGAGAAGGCGGACCGGTACAGCGCAACGAGTACATCCGCGCGTGCGCGGCCGGTGCGGATCCTGCCGGTGCGCCACCGGCTGCTGCCGCGGTGATCCGCCGGTACGCTCCCGTGGCGGCGGCCATGAACGACTTCTACTGGGACCTGTACGGCACCAGCAGGACAACGCCGTATCCGAGCGAGAAGATCGAACGCGCCATGAGCGGGCGAAATCCGGATGAGCGGGGGGCGTCGGGGCTGCTAACGTAACCGTCATGGCACGAGGTATCTGGTCGCAGAAGGTCCGCTCCGCCCGCTGACGGCGGCGCCTTCTTCCTGCTGAATCCGCGCTCGCCGTCCCGGTTTCCGCCGGGCGGCCGCTTGCTGCTGCCCGGCTCCACTGCGAGCTGCGGAGCACCGTTGAACCTCACCCCGAATCCCGAAACCATGTCCCTGCCCGTCGAGGCGGGCGACAGCGCACACGTCCGCGCCACGAGCGTCACCGTCACCCGCGGGTCCCGGCGCATCCTGAACGACGTCTCGATCACTGTCTCCGCCCGGTCGCGGGTCGCCGTCGTCGGCGAGAACGGCCGTGGCAAGACGACGCTGCTGCACGTCCTCGCCGGACTGATCGCGCCAGACGAAGGCACCGTGCACCGGGCCGGCACGATCGGCCTGGCCCGCCAGGAGCTGTCCGCGCGAGACGGTGAGACCGTCGCCACCCTGACGTCCGAGGCACTGGCCGCGTCGCTCGCGGCCCTCGGCGCGCTGGAGGAGGCGACCCTCGCCATGACCGAGGGCGATCCCACTGCCGACGACCGCTACGCCGCCGCACTCGACGCCGCCACCCGGCTCGACGCGTGGGATGCCGAACGCCGTATCGACGTCGCCCTCGAGGCCCTCGGCGCTTGCACCGACCGCGACCGTCCATTGGTGATGCTGTCGGTCGGCCAGCGCTACCGGGTGCGGCTGGCGTGCCTGCTCGGCGCGCGGCACGACGTGCTGCTGCTCGACGAGCCGACCAACCACCTCGACGCCGGCGGGCTGGACTTCCTGACCCGCAGGCTGCGTGAGCACGATGGCGGCCTCGCCGTCGTCAGCCACGACCGGGCGCTGCTGCGCGACGTCGCGGACCGGTTCCTCGACCTCGACCCGGCCCGCGACGGGAAGCCGCGGCTGTACGCCGGCGGCTATGACGCCTGGCAGGACGCCCGGCGTCGCGAGCGTGAGCGCTGGGAGCAGGACCACGAGCAGCAGCAGGCCGAGCACCGGCGGCTGCAGGAGGCGGTGTCGAAGGCCCGCGACCGGCTCTCCACCGGCTGGCGGCCGGACAAGGGAACTGGCAAGCACCAGCGCCAGTCCCGCGCACCAGGCGTCGTGCAGGCCCTGAACCGCCAGCAGGACGCCCTGCGGGCGCACCGGATCGACGTGCCGGAGCCGCCGCCGGCGTTACGGTGGCCGAACCTGGGCGTCCGGCCGGGAGCGCCGCAGTTGCGTGCGCATGGCGTCACCGTCGACGGGCGGCTGGCCGGTCCGGTCGACCTCACCCTCGACGGGGGCGACCGGCTGCTCATCACCGGACCGAACGGTGCTGGAAAGTCCACGCTGCTCGCGGTGCTGGCCGGTTCGCTCGAGCCCACCGACGGGCACGTCCGGACGGCGCAGGGGGCACGGATCGCCCGGGTCACCCAGGAGACCGCCAAGCAGGAGCCCGGACTCACCGCCCGCGAGGTGTACGCCCGCCATGTGGGACGGCTGGTGGCCCGCGAGGCACTGCGCGACGCCGACGCCGTCCCTCTCGGGGCGCTCGGACTGCTGGACTCCGATGCGATGCGCACGCCGGTCGGGCGGATGTCGCAGGGACAGCAGCGGCGCCTCGACTTGGCGCTCGCGCTGGCCGGTCGGCCCGGGCTGATCCTGCTCGACGAGCCGACCAATCACCTGTCGTCGGCGCTGGTCGACGAGCTGACCGATGCGATCCGCGACACGAGCGCCGCCGTCGTCGTCGCCACGCACGACCGGCAACTGCTGCGAGACCTCGCCGACTGGCCGCGTCTGGAGATAGGTGAATCTCCAGCACCGGCTGTCCGACCCTGCGCGACCCGTTCGTCAGATGAGTGATCACTGCAGTCGTCGTCATGGCGGGAACGGTCGCGGTGATGGCGCGGGTGACCTACGGCCCCCGGGCCCGGCCCGGGGTTCCTATGGCTACGGTGAGCCGCCACCCAGTTGATCACCCGGTCTGTGGGTGTACGAGAATCGATCGGCTGATGAGCATCGGGCCCGGCCGAGGTACGGGAAAAGCGGCCATAGGTTGATCTTGGAAGAGAAGTTGTGCCCCGATCGCGCCGGGTCACGGCCCCGGTCCCCTATCCCTGGCCCACGGTTATCCCTGACCCACGGTGCAAAGTGGCGGCCGGGACCGACGGCGTGGCCCAGTGCTTCTTGGCCCGGCACCAGGCGAGCCAGGAGGTGAGGTGACGGCGGCGCGGTTGCGGTTCCAGGTCGCCGGCGCGCTCGCGCCCCACAGCTCGGCGAGCGCGGTGCCGACCTCGGCGAGCGGCCGTGTCGGAGCGTGACGAAATCGAAGGTCCGATCAGCGCGCTCATCGCGGCAGATCCGGATGCCGAGCAGGTCAGTGCCGCTTGGAAAATATGTGCTCGGCAAGGCGGACGGGCCTTCCCAGTGAGTGGTCGGTCAAGGCAGAATCTCGACGTACCCGTCGCTTCCGTGCACGCGGATCCGCTGCCCATCGGGAATCAGCCGGGTTGCATCCACCACACCGACGACAGCCGGCAGGCCGTACTCCCGTGCGATCACTGCGCCGTGTGTCATCAATCCTCCGACCTCCGTCACCAGGCCTGTGACGGCGACGAAGAGGGGCGTCCAGCTCGGGTCCGTGTGGGCCGTGACGAGGATGTCACCCGGTTCGAGATCAGCCTGGGCCATGTCCAGGATGACGCGGGCGCGCCCTTCGATGGTCCCGGCGGAGACCGGTAGGCCGATCAGGGCGCCGGTCGGCACGTCGTCGCGTCGGTACGCCCCGGTGATGACCTCGCCATCCGATGTCAGCACCCGGGGCGGCGTGAGCGCGTGGTACGACCGGAACGCGTCCTTACGCTGCCGGATCAGCTCGTCATCCACCTGGTTCGAGCGCACGACGTCGTGGAGCTCCTGGAACGTGAGGTAGAAGACGTCCTCCTTCTCGGGGAGCACGTTGGCCTGCACGAGGCGCTCGGCCTCTTCCAGCAAGGCCTGCTTGTAGACGAAGTAGCGGCTGACGATGCCGTACTTCGGGTACTCCCGGTAGCCGATGAAGGTCCGGACCCGGTCGATCATCCGCTTGGTCTCGTCGGCCTTCTGCTCCCCGTCCGGCAGTGCCCGCAGGCGTTCGAGCACCTCCTGCGCCTTCTTCTGCGCCTCCTGCCGCCCTTGCTCGAAGCGCCGCTCGGCGGCGCCCGGCTCGAAGTTCCTGACGTTGTCGAGGATCACGGGCACGAGCGTGGTGGGGCGTTCGCGCCAACGCGGCCTCGTGATGTCGATCTCGCCGACGCAGCGCATGCCGTACCGGTCGAGGTAGGCCTCGATGGCGTCGCGCGCTTCGGTCCCGCCCGCGAGCTTCGGCAGCTCGTCCAGGAAGCCGTCGGCCTCGACGCCCTGCAGGAACGCCACCACCTCCGGATGCGGGCGGATCACGTCCGCGACGTCGAGCAGCGCCAGTCCCATTTCCGACGTGACGTTGCCGGGGGCGGACAGCGTGAGGGTGTCGGCCGCGTTCTTCTCGCCCAGCCAGTCCCGCAGCCGGTCGTTGAGCCACCAGGTGGCCTCCATCCCCGCCATGATCGCCTGCATGCTCAACGGATCACTGAGGACCCGCTTGTGCTCCTGGAAGGCCTCCGGCAGGAAGTCGAACAGCGCCGGTCCGGTCTTCGTCCGGATGTCGCGCCGCAGGGCGGCGATGGACGCCTGGCTGCGCTCGATCAGCTCGGTGACGACGGCCGGATCGGTCTCGATCGGGGCGGACGCGCCGCCGACCGGCGGCCCGCCGGGACCGCCGTCCGGGAGCGCAGGGACGAAGTCGTGGCGGTCGAGGACGGTCTCCAGCGCGTCCCTGATCAGCGGATCGGACCTCTCCGCCATCTCCAGGAGTCCGGCGCGGCTCGCGGGCGAGGCCAGGTGCCGGGTGACGTCGACGAACAGCCTCCCGCCGGCCTCGTGCATCGGCGCCATGGCCGTCAGCTGCCACACGGAGAGCCCCAGTGGCTTCATGGGGTCGGTCATCATCTGCTGATGACCAACGGAGAGGTAGACGTGGTTCTCCCGGTCGCGGGCCGCGGGGATGGGGAACAGCGTGGTGATTGGCCGGCTCTGCACGATCCGGAAGTCATCGCCGACCAGGCACCATTCGATGTCCTGCGGGCGGCCGAAATGCGCTTCGATCCGCCGCCCGAGCTGCACGAGCCGCACGACCTGCGCATCCGTCAGCGCCGGCTGCCCCTGCCGCTGCGGGTCGATCGCCACCTCCTGCGTCCCGCCAGCCGGCAGGGCGTGAACGGCACGCTGTTTGGCGGCGACCGTCCCGGCGACGACCTCGCCGTCGCGCACCTTGAAGACGTCCGGGTTCACCAGGCCGGAGACCAGGGCCTCGCCGAGCCCGAAGCCGGCGTCCACGGTGGCGACCTTCCGGTTGCCCGTGACGGGGTCGGCCGTGAACAGGATGCCGGCCGCATCCGGGAAGACCATCTGCTGCACGACCACGGCCATGTGAACCTTCCGGTGGTCGAAGCCGTTCCGCACGCGGTAGGTCACGGCCCGCTCGGTGAACAGCGACGCCCAGCACCGGCTGATGTGCTGGAATATCGCCGCCGGCCCCATGACGTTCAGGTACGTGTCCTGCTGGCCCGCGAAGGAGGCCGTCGGCATGTCCTCTGCCGTCGCGCTGGATCGTACGGCGTAGGCGGCTTGATCGCCGAGCTGGGCGAGCGCGCGGGTGATCGCCGCCGCCAGATCGCCCGGGATGGCAATCCCCTCGATGGTCCGGCGGATCTCCGCGCTGAGCGTGCGGATCGCCTCCCGGTCGTCCGGGTTCAGGCGCGACAGCTGATCGAGCCGATCGTCGATCGACGGTGCTTCCGCCATGATCCGCCGGAAGGCGGCCGTCGTCACGCAAAACCCAGCCGGCACGCGGATGCCTTCGATCCGCGACAGCCCGCCCAGGTGCGCGGCCTTGCCGCCAACGACCGCGACCTGCGTCTCGTCAACCTCTTGAAGATCCAACACGTACTGCTCGATCATTGCGATACCTCCGCGGCAGCCATGCTCCATTGCACTGCACTGGCCGATCGGATCACCGGCGCCTCGAGCTGTGTCGAACCTCTTGTCGGGCACGTCCTCATGTCTGGTGGGCTTCCCTCTGACGAGTCGGCCGGCCGCTGCGCCCGGTCGGGCGGCGCGCCCCCCCGCACCTCCGCGTCAAGCGCCCGCAACTGCACCGCCGATCTCATCAGCGGTCCGAGGCCGCCGCGTCCCCCGTACATCGACAACACACCCACGTCGTGCCCTCCATTTCCTCGTCGGCGCTGTGTCCGGCCGTTCCTCGTCGGTGCTGTGTCCGGCCGACGATTCTGCGGCAAGACCCGGGTCTTGCCGCAAGCCCCCCTGTGCGCTATACGTTGGAAGTGGCAAGGAGTGAGATCTTCTTGCCTTTGCTTCTGTCCTCCGCCGCGGGCTGAGATCCTTCGACCGCCTGGAGCATGCCGGGTATCTCCGGCGGGTGCCGGACCTCCACGACCGCCGCAGCGCCCTGGCACTCTCGGACGCCGGTGGCCACGGCCGCATCGCCCGGGTGGGGTTGGCCAGCGCGATCGTCGGTCGGCTCATCATCGCCGCGGCCGAGGTGATCTGGCCGAGCAACCGGGACCTCGGCGACGTGCTGTTCAGCGTCTCCCCGATCCTGACCGGGGCCGGCCTGGTCACCGCCGGCGTGGCCATCATCCGCGCGGGAGTCTGGGCCCGGCCGTCCCGGACGCCGTACGCGCGGTCCGGGACGACGCCGACGCCGCGCCCGGCTGGGCCGGCCCGGCGGTCCCGAGTGGAGGGCCATGTAGTCGGCCGGTTCCTCGGGCGGCAGGCCCTCGTCGTAGAGGGCGGTCAGGATCTCCTCGTCGGCGATGCCGCTGACCTCGCTCTTTTGGTCCTGTTCGAAAGGCATTGTCAATCAAATCCTGTTGAGCCAGAGTCTGAAGGGCGGCGTCGCCCGAAGGAAAAGGAGTGCAGGAATTTAGCGACGGCCGTGTAGCGGATAACAGTCCCTTATCCGGCACATGCGTCCTGGAGCGCTCTCGACATCCCAGGTCGCCCCTCACCGGGGGCAACAGCCGTTCATGATCCACCGAATATGAGTTCTGACCTTGATATCCGTTGGATCTTCCGCGATGACCGCTGGGACCTCCTGGAGCGGCCGGCACCACCACGTCACCCCGGTCTCGGTCGCACACGCCTTTTGCACCCTGGAACGGCTCAACCCAAAAGCGCCCGCTCCGGCTTGAGCGCCTACCGGGTCATCGCCGAGCTTCAGTTGCTGCCGGCTTACCGGACTGGGATCTGCCCCACCTGCCGCCGCCCGTTACCCAGACACGCCCACCCCACCCCCGCCTAACCAAGCCCTACCAGGTTCTGCACAGCAAGAGTCCATCCGAGAAAGGATCAAAAAAATGATCACTCGTCGTCGAATCGGCGCTATTGCGCTCGCGGTCGCCCTCGCCACCGTGACCGGCAGCGCCGTGGCGGCTCCCGTGTCGGCCACTTCCGCGTCGGCCCTCGGCTGCCAGAGCACCTACGCGACTCTGAATACCTACGGAGGTCCATTGAGCTGGAACTGCCACGGGTCGCACACCATCGCCCCCTCGATCTCCGCTTCGTTCTCGGCGGGCGGCTGGTCCGGCGCCGTTTACAGCATCGAATATGCGCCCCGCTACTTCTGCGACGGAGATTCGTTCGGTCTGGGGGATCGCAAGGTGTACGAGGTCTATCTCAATGAGACGAAGCCTGCGCGGTGCAAATAACCAGCGGGAGACCCTGGCGTCACCAGCCCTGAAGCAGCGAGAAAGGCCAGGCCAAAGCCGTCCGGCAGAATCCTCAGGCCCCTGGAACATCTAGGGTTTGACCTGGCTTGATTCTTTCGTTCGACAGGCGTGAGGCCGGAGTCAACGCGCGGGCCGGTTAATGACCGGATAAATCAGAGCATGCAGAAGAGCACGATTCCTGAAGATCAAAGAAAAAGGCAATGCCGCCTTGTCGAGCAGCAGATCCAGAGATTTGCGTCCGAATCACCCCGGAGCAACAAAGAAATGAGAGAGAAGTTCGCATGCGCTTGACGAAGAAAATGGGAGCCCTGGCGACTGCCTCGATCGCCGCGCTATCCATATTGCCGTCGGCCGCCCAAGCCTCTGCAGCCAGCAAGCAACCAGGCCGAGCGAGCTCGGAAATATCGGCTGCTGTCAATTGCACGGACACATGGCCTCAATTTCGCCTGCGATCCCGAGCGACGGGGAAATACGTCGCCGTAGAGTACCTGTACACCGGAGATCGCTATGCGATGCTGCGAGCCCGCGCCGATTACAACAACGCCAACACGTTCACGATGTGCACCATTGACGGCACCACCAACATATGGGTTGGGCTAAAAGTAGTAGGCGGAAGCTACGTCACCGCGGAAGTGAACCATCCGGGCGCAATGGACGGCATGCTCCGCGCCCGGTCATCCACCGTCGGCTCATGGGAGCAGTTCGACATCCTGTGCGCATCCTCGAACGGCCCAGACCTATGCGACATACGGTCCCGGGGTACAGGTCATTACGTCACAACGGAGGTGAATTACCCCGGGGGTGATGACGGCATGCTCCGCGCCCGGTCATCCACCGTCGGCTCATGGGAGCAGTTCTACGCCGAAGGCATGTGACGGCGATCAAGTGGCGCGGCATGGTGAGATCATTCGCATGCGCCTGCCGGTGCGCCGCGAGCGGTAGCCGTACGAGCACCTTGCCGGACCGGGACGCCAAGACAGCGCGACACCCCCGTCCTTCTCCCAGGGCTCCGGCACATTGACGATTCGGCCCGTTGAGGGATGATTTCACAGGGTGCACAAGATGAGCAGGCGATGTGAGGCGTAGCCATGTCGGCGGCGGGCCTGGGCCATAGTGACGCGGCCTTTCTTTCGGAACGCGCCGATGGTCAGCTCCGTTGCTGCCGCCGGACGATGCGGTCAGACAGGAGGCGGCTTGCCGGTCGACCTCGTTGCCATTGACCTCGGCCGGCACACGGCGAATGGTTCGTTCGCTGGGCGGCCGGCAGATCCCGGTGAACGGGTCATGCCGGCAGCCCGGATGGGCGAGCAAGTCCGGGGACGCTTCCTCGGCCCAGTCGCCGCCGACCGCAGCCGTGCCGAAGGTCACTACCGCCAAGATGGTCTCCAGCGCATGTCGGACCTTGTTCGGGCGTCGGGTGTCCTCGATCGGCCGGAAACGCGCCAAGGTGCCGACGGCGTCCTTGCGGAAGGGGCAGCGCCGACAGGGACGGTCCTGGTGGTCGCGTCGCTCCTCGCTGCGGTCGATGACGATGGTGACCACGCCCCAGCCGTCGGCGCCGTCGCGGACGCGCACCACGCCCGCGGGCAGGGTGGCCAGTTCGATCCGAGGGTTCCGAGCAGGGCGCCTTGGCCGGGATCGGCCTACTTTGCGGCTGGTGACACGGACCCGGGTGGAGGGCCGATGCAGCGGCTCGGACGCCGCCTGATCGGTCGCTACGCCGGCGTCGTGCGCCCGGCGACGTGACCCCGCGGCCGGGTCGCGGTCATGACGAGGCCGGCGCCGCCGCACCGGCCGCCAGAGCCGCCTGCACGATGCGGATCGCCTCGCCCGCGTCGATGCCGACGCTGGCGATCACGGCGGCGTAGTCGGCAGCGGCCCGGCGGGCCCGCTCCCGGCCTTCCTCGCCGGCGGCCGCCACGAACGAGCCCGCCCGCCCGCGCGTCTCGATCAGCCCCGCCTCCTCCAGCTCCCGGTAGGCCCGGCCGACCGTGTTGACGGCCAGGCCGAGGTCGGCCGCCAGGTGGCGGATGGTCGGCAGCCGGGCGCCCACGGCCAGCGTGCGGTCCTGGATCTGCCGGGCGAGCTGGGCCCGCAGCTGCTCGAACGGCGGTACCGGCGAGGCCGCATCGATGACGATCATCGGACGCTCATGGCCCGCCGGGCCACCGTCGCGCACGACGGCGTCCTGGCATGGAGCGCGACGCACGCGGCCAGGCTCAGGACCAGGTAGGCGACCGCGGCGGCATTCCACCAGCCGGGCGCGGTGCCGAACAGCACCACCGGCAGCGACCACTGCACGTTCGGCGTGGTGAGCTCGCGGGCGTCTTCGACGCGCATGATGACGTCGGCGGTCAGCGACTCCTCGTCCTCCGCCACGACCGGGAAGCTGAGCAGGTGGCGCAGCTGCATGGCGGTGATGGCCGTCGCGCCGAGCAGGCCGATCAGCACGACGACGGCCAGCTGCCGCACGGTGGGGTCGGGAACGACCATGGCGCTTGCGGCCAGCACCATCGCGGCGGCGAACGTGGCGACGGCGAAAATGGCGTACGGCCGGCCGAGCACGGTCCGCCAGCCGGGCTGGATCGGATGGGCGGCCCTGCGCGACAGCGTCGCGCCCGCCCGCTGGTCGACGCGTCGCACCCACCGGTCGAGCAGGGACTGTGCCAGCAGTAGCCCGGCCACCGACGCGGCCAGGGCCAGCAGCGACAGCGGTCGATGCGGCTGGAGGCCGCCGAAAGCGGAAGTGGCGGCGAGGGCGCTCACGATGATCAGCGCGGCCAGGATGACGGAAGTGGCCAGGCGGGCGCGTCTGCGGACCGCCAGCCGGCTGGCCAGCAGCGGGGTCGGGCGCGCGCCGGCCAGGTCGTGCTGGGCCAGCCACTCTCCCGCCAGTCGCAGATCGGCCGCACGCGTCGGCGGGCCGGCGTCCGGTAACGGTTCACGGGTCATAGCGCCTCCTTTGTCGCAAGCTTTGTAGCAACATGGTGCGTCATACCTTGCGACAAAGTCAACGCCCCGTGGGCGCTCGTCGTCCCGGTGGCGCGAGCCCCGGCTCAGCGGCAGCCGTCGCCGTGGACCATCGAGTGGGGGTGCTGTTGAGAAACGTGTCACCAGTCGTCAAGGAGAGAGCGAAGATGCAGGTCAGCGGCTTACATCGAGGAGCTGCGACGGGTCCGACGGGGTGATGCCTCCATGAAGGCATACCTTCCTGAACTGCAGAGACCTCGCGGTTTGGGACTGGTGACATGTTTCCTGACGGCATCCCTTATAGAAACGCTCCCGGAAATGAGGCGTTGTAGTCCGGGTAGAACCGCCTGCATGCGGCCTGCCGGCTTGGGATGCTCCCGGCATGAACCGAACCCTCATCGCCGAGTTCGCCGGCGGCGATTTCGAGCGGGCGCTGTTTCGGATCGGCAGTTCTACACGCTGGTCGGCAGATCGCCCGAGGCACAGGGGTGGGACCGGAATACGCCAGAAACCTGCCGTGGTGTCCGGTAAGCACTGGTCAGCGGGTGGCCGAGCCTGGACTGATCAGATCACTCCGTCACGGGCAGGCACTCGGCGAGCAGGTCGACGACGTCGCGCCAGGCTCGCTGCGCGTGCCGTGGGTGGTAGCCGACGCCGGGGACCACGGGCTGGTCGACCGGCGGGTGGTGGAAGGCGTGCAAGGCGCCGCCGTAGACCACGAGGCGCCAGTCGACGCCCGCGGCCTGCATCTCGGCGGTGAACGCGTCCCGTTGCGCGGGCGGCATGATCGGGTCTTCCGACCCGACCCCGGCCCACACCGGGCAGCGAATGCGCGCCGCCTCGCCCGGGCGGCCCGTGATCAGTGCGTTGACTGTCCCGATCGCGCGCAGGTTGACGCCGTCACGCCCGAGTTCCAGCCCGATCGCGCCCCCGGTGCCGTAGCCGACGGCGGCGATCCGGTCGGGGTCGGTCCGCGGTTCGGCGCGCAACACGTCGAGCGCCGCGTGGCCGATGCCCCGCATCCGGTCGGGGTCGGCGAGCAGCGGCATGCAACGGGCCAGCATCTCCTCGGGGTCGCCCAAATAGCGCCCGCCGTGGAGGTCGAAGGCCAGCGCTACGTATCCCAGTTCGGCGAGCGCATCGGCCCGGCGGCGCTCGACGTCACTGAGCCCCGGGCCCTCTGGTCCGAGCAGCACCGCGGGCCGGCGGTCGACACCGGCCGGGAGCGCGAGGTGCCCGATCATCGTCAGGCCGTCGGCCGGGTATTCGACCGTGCGCGTTGTAATCGTCGTCATGAGACTGGACTGTAGTGATCGTCGAACCCGGGCGGGCCGGTGTCCACCGCCGGCAGAGTTCACCGCTGGCAGAACAGCGCGGGTGCGCCTCTGAAATGCGGTGATGGCTCACAAGATCCGTCACAGACCCCGTTCCCGCGGCAGCGTTATCGGATCACCTGCCCTGGCCACGGTGCTGGAGACCGACCCTCGCGGCAGGTTTCCGGCGTATTCCGGTCCCACCCCTGCGGCACCGGCACGGCACGCTCGCCAGGGTGCGCGTGGTCTCGTCCAGGTGGGCCACCGTTCCGGCGTCCAGGCAGTAGCGGCAGCGCACGGCGGCGGCCACGGCGGGATCGGACCAGATCCGGTGCTCCCAGGCCGGGGACGCTGCGGCGGTTCGTCCGCGCCGCCCTCGCCGCGTTCGGCGGGCTCGTGGTCGCCGCCGACCCAGCCCAGGCCGCCGCTCGTCGGGGTACTCGCGTGGTGCTCCCATGGTTTCCACCTTTGTCCGGTTGGGGAGCCTCCATCAATGCCGGGGCGCTTCAGGACGGGGCTTTCACCGGGTCAGCTGAGCAGGCCGCGGCGGTAGGCTTCGCCGACGGCGGCGGCGCGGTAGCGCACGTCGAGCTTGTCGTAGATGTGCAGCAGGTGGGTCTTGATGCTGGCCTCGCTGATGAACAGCTTGGCCGCGGCCTGGCGGTTGGACGCGCCGTCCGCGACCAGGGTGAGCACCTGCATCTCCCGGTCGGTGAGCGTGGCCCTGACCGGCCGGCGGAGCTGGGGGATGATCCCGGTCAGGCCCTGGGCCAGGGTGTCGTGGATCTCGCGGGCCATCCGCTGCCGTTCGTCGAGCACGCCCGCCTCGCGTGCCTGCGTCATGAGCTGGGCGTGCAACCCGGCGTTCTCCTCCAGGGCGGCCGCGAGGTCCGCGAGCGCCTTGCGATATCTGCGCTGCCTTTCCTCGACCCGGATGCCCAGGATGTGCCCGCCACCGATCGTGAGGGTCTGCACCGCGATGATCGCGACGTGGAACGAGACGAGCTGCCCGCTGGCCGGCGACTTCGATCGGGCGGAGGAATTCACCAAGCTGGTCGCCGAATTCGTCGGCGCGGCCTGACTCCCCCACCGGCACGGCTCCCCTCACCCGCGGGGGAACCGCGCCGCCTCCCCCCACCCGCGATGGGACCCTCGCGGGTGGGAACCGGGAAAGCCGCCATCCCGGGCTGAGGAAGTGGACGGAAAAGGCCCCGATCGCAATCGTGTGAACGCTGCCGTGCGCTCACGCTCGGCGGCCTCCGGACGATCTCGCTCGGCCTTCCGCCGCCGCCCGGTTACCGGTACCGAACGCGGGTTGGGAGGCGAGGCTCCAGCGACGCCGCGATTGCCGATGCGCCCCCGCGCCTCATGCCAGCGCCGCGCGACGGCCAACTGCTCGGCGCCGTAGACGGCGGCCGGGCCCAGACCGGCCGTCGGCGACTGTCCCGGCCTTCGAGGCCGCGGCCGAGCACAGTCGAGGGACAGCTTTGAGTGCCGGTGAGCGACGGCCGTACTGGACTTCAGCCCTTTTACGGTCGCGGCACAGCAGTCCGGGAGGGGTTCGAGGTCGGATCGGCACGAGTACGCCTGCGTCACCCTGATGACCGAATCGCGGGCGCCGCCTTTCCGGCGGATGAGGAGCGAGTCGCCAAAGCTTGGCACGCTGCCGAATCGGCGGGCTCGAACGGCACTGTGGCCTCGATGAGAGTGTCCAGCGCATCGCGCGCGGCCAGGAGCTCGGCCACCGCGCCGCTGAGCCGTTCACGTTCCCGGTGCAGGTCAGGAAGCATGCCGGAGCAGGCCGGCCTCAGCGTCTGGCCGTCGTCGGTCATGCAGGGCAGCAGTTCGGCGATCGTGGCGCTGTTCAGTCCGGCGGCGAGCATGAGGCGGATGCCCCGCACGATGCTGACGTCCTCTTCGCCGTACTCGCGGTAGCCGCTGGCCAGCCGCACCGGCTGCAGCAAGCCCTGCTCCTCGTAGTACCGCAACGAGCGCACGCTGGCCCCCGTTCGTCGGGACAGCTGGCCTATCCGCATGAAATCACCACCCCATCCGGCTTGACTCTCACGTCAATGTGAGGGTCCAACCTATCCCTCATGACGAACCCGCTTTCCTCTGACCAGAACCGCACACCGATCACCGTCATCGGGCTGGGCCCGATGGGCCTCGCAGTGGCCAGGGCACTCCTGACCCACGGACACCCCTTGACGATCTGGAACCGTACCGCCGAGAAGGGCGACGTCCTCGTCGCCGAGGGCGCGCGCCGCGCGGCGACCGTCGCCGAGGCGGTCTCCGCGAGCCCGGTCACGATCGTGTGCCTCAAGGACTACGAAACCACGCACGAACTCCTGGTCCCCACCGGCGACGCTCTGCGGGGCCGGGTGCTGGTGAACCTCAACTCGGGTACGCCCGCGCAGGCACGCGCGGCGGCCGAGTGGGCGGCCGCGCACGAGATCGCCTACCTCGACGGCGCGATCATGGTGCCGCCGCCTCTCGTCGGGCAGCCCGGCTCCGTCCTGCTCTACAGCGGCCCTCAGGACGTCTTCGAGCGGCTCCAGCCGGCGCTGGCCTGCCTCGGCGACCCCCGCCGGCTCGGCGCGGACCCCGGTCTGGCGGTGCTGTACAACGCGGCGTTGCTGGATCTGATGTACGCGACCATGAACGGATTCCTGCACGCCACCGCCCTGGTCGCCTCGGCGGGCGTGCCCGCGACCGAGTTCGCCGACCTGGCCGTCAACTGGTTCATGCCCACGGTGGTGATGGACGCGAGTCTTGTCGAGCAGGCCTCCGACCTGGACAAGGGCGACTACCCCGGCGACGTGGGCACGATGGAGATGAACCTGAACGCGCTGGAGCACATCACCCGCACCAGCGTGGAGCAGGGAGTCCACTCCGACCAGCCACGGCTGATGCAGGAGGTCGCTGAACAGGCGATCGCCGAGGGCTACGGCGGCAACAACTATCTGGCCGTGTACGAGATCCTCAGAAGACCGGCGACGACCTGACAGCGCCGCCCGGCTCGCGCTGAGCGCCCGCCTCAAGCAGCTGACCCATGTCACGGCCACTGCGTCGGCGGTCCGGCCTGGACCGCGACGCACAGCCGGAGACACCAGCATTTCGGCGCTGACTGCGAGCACCGTTCGATCGGGCCGGCATCGGTTGAACAGGGCGGCTCAGGCGTCCTTTGCGGATAGCCGACTGGCGGAATCAGCCCGCGTCGCCGGGTTCTCCGGTTCACGCCAGGTGAGCACCAAGGGGGCGTCCTCGGTGATGGCCACCGTGTGCTCGGAGTGGGCCGTGCGCGAGCCGTCCGCCGACCGAATGGTCCAGCCGTCGGCGTCGTAGACGATCCGGTCGGTCGTGCGGGCGAACCAGGGTTCGAGCGCGAGGGTCAGGCCCGGCCGGAGCGTAAGGCCGCGCCCCGCCCGGCCCCTGTTCGAAACGTGGGGCCCCTCGTGCATGGTGCGGCCAATGCCGTGGCCACCGAACTCGGTGTTGACCGGGTAACCGTAGTCGTGGGCCACCGCCCAGATGGCCGCCGAGATGTCACCAAGGCGGTTGCCCGGACGTGCCACCTCGATCGCCGCCTCCAACGCTTCCTCGGTGGCGCGGATGATCCGCAGGTCCTCCTCTGCGGCGGTCCCGACGACGACCGTGCGCGCCGAGTCGGCCACCCAGCCGTCGACGCTGACCGCGAGGTCCGCGCTGAGCACGTCGCCGTCACGCAGCGTGTAGTCGTGGGGCAGGCCGTGCAGGACGGCGTCGTTGACCGACAGGCAGATGACGTTGCGGAACGGGCCGCGCCCGAAGGACGGCGCGTAGTCCCAGTAGCACGACTCCGCCCCGCGCCGTTTGATCATGCCGCGCGCGTGGTGCTCCAGGTCCAGGAGGTTGACGCCCACGTCGGCGAGCCGGCCGACCTCGGAGAGCACCTCGGCGACGAAACGCCCGGCCACGTGCATGCGCTGGATCTCCGCAGGCGTCTTCAGTTCAATCACGAATACCTCGCATCGCAGGGTGTCGGTATAGTTATACCGGCACTCTAACACTTGCCGGTATAATAATACCAGTCCTAGCCTGGGAGCATGGTCCGCCGACCGCTCACACCTGGGCAGATCGAAGCCGGCAGGCGTCTCGGCGCCCTGCTGCGCCACGCGCGAGCGGGACGCGACCTGGCGGAAGTCGCGCACACAGCCGGCATCTCGCCGGAAACCCTGCGCAAGATCGAGACCGGACGACTGCCCTCTCCCGGATTCGGCACGATCGTCTGCCTCGGCGAGGCACTCAACGTGCCGGTTCAGGAATTGGCAGCCATCTGGCGCGGCAACGACCTATCGCTGGAAGCCGTCTCGTAGCCGCTGTTGCGCCCGCCCGCGGCCGTCCCGTTGGAGGATCCCCCACCGGAACGCCGAACGGCCGAGACAGCCCCCAGGTCAAGGTGTTCCGTCCTCGACCACGGCTCCCCGACCTGCGAGCACTCCGGAGGCCGCCCCACGCGGCGAGAGTTTCCACAGGCCGGAGGCGGATCCGTTGGATTTTCCGCGTCTGCTACCGAGACCCCCGGGATCCGGGGTTTGCCGACAGGCAACCCTGGGCTACTGTTCTAGAACAGTCGAGAGAGAGAAGACGGTCATGGGCGAGATGTCCCGGTCCGGTCGGCAGGGCGTCCCGGCGCCCGCCGCCCCCGCCCGCGCGATGAGCGACCCCGGTGCCACCGGCCGGTTCGGAACCTACGGCGGGCGGTACGTACCGGAGTCACTGATCCCTGCCTGCCACGAGATCGAGGCGGCGTTCCGTGAGGCCTGGAGCGACCCCGAGTTCCGCGGCAGGCTCGACACCCTGCTCACGGTCTACGCCGGCCGCCCCACTCCGCTGACCCCCGCCTGGCGGCTCTCCCATGAGCTCGGCATCACCCTGTTCCTCAAACGCGAGGATCTCACGCACACCGGCTCACACAAGATCAACAATGTGATCGGCCAGGCGCTGCTCGCTCACCGGATGGGCAAGGAACGGCTGCTGGCCGAGACCGGCGCGGGCCAGCACGGCGTCGCCACGGCCACCGCCGCGGCGCTCCTGGGTCTCAAGGCGACCGTGTTCATGGGCGAGCGCGACATCGAACGGCAGGAGCTCAACGTTCTGCGGATGAACGTGCTGGGCGCGGAGGTCGTGCCGGTCACGACCGGGAGCCGCACCCTCAAGGACGCCTGCAACGAGGCGATGCGGCACTGGGTGTCGTCGGTGGACAACTCCTACTACTGCATCGGGTCGGTGATGGGTCCGCATCCCTATCCGTGGATGGTGCGCGAGTTCCAGCGGGTGATCGGTGAGGAGGCCCGCGCCCAGTGCGCCGCCGAACTCCCCGTCGGTGTGCCCGACTACGTGGTCGCCTGCGTCGGTGGCGGCTCCAACGCCGCCGGCACGTTCGCCGGCTTCGTCGACACCACCGCCCGGCTCATCGGGGTCGAGGCCGAGGGCGGCGCGGCGGCGACCTTCGGCAGGGCCGGGGTGCTGCACGGCTTCCGCTCGCTGGTCCTCCAGGACGAGGACGGCCAGGTGACGGAGGCCCATTCGGTCGCGGCCGGCCTCGACTATCCGGGGATCGGCCCCGAGCACGCCCATCTGCGCGACGGGGGGCGCGCCCGCTACGAGACCGTGAACGACGAAGAGGTCGTCCAGGCGCTGCTGTGCCTGGCCCGCACCGAGGGGATCCTGGCCGCACTGGAGTCCTCGCACGCCGTGGCCTGGGTGATCCGGGCCGCCAAGTCCGGCGAGATCGCGCCGGGGTCGACCGTGATGCTGACTCTCTCCGGCAGGGGAGACAAGGACATCGCCTCCATCAAGGAGCTGCTGTGACCGATTCCCTGGAAGAATTCCTGATCGCACGCCGTGGCACGGGACGTCCCCTGCTGGTGCCCTATGTCACCGCCGGGGTCACCCCCGGATGGACGGACGTCGTCCACGCCTACGCCGACGCCGGAGCCGACGCCGTCGAGCTGGGCTTCCCCTTCTCCGATCCCATGCTGGACGGCGTCACGATCCAGGAGGCCTCCGACCGGGCGATCGCGGCCGGGACCACGGTCAAGGGGATCCTCGAGGAGGTCGCGACGCTCGACGTCGACGTGCCGCTCATCGCGATGACCTACAGCAATCTGGTGGTGCAGCAGAGCACCGCAGAGTTCTGTGCGGCGCTCACCGCGGGCGGACTGCGCGGGCTGATCGTGCCCGACTCGCCCCTGGAGGAGGTCGGGGAGCTGGCGGACGCCGCGGCGGCCGAGGGCCTGCATCTCGTACTGCTCGCCGCTCCCTCCTCCTCCCGGGCCAGACTGCGCGAGATCGCCGAGCGCAGCCGGGGCTTCGTCTACGCCCTGACCCGCATGGGCACCACCGGCGAGCACAGCGAGGTTCCCGAGCAGGCCGCCCGGCTCGGCCGCGAGCTCAAGGGACTCACCGACCGGCCGGTCCTGTTCGGTTTCGGGGTCTCCAACCCGGCGCAGGCCGCCGAGCTGGCGGGTCATGCCGACGGCGTCGTGGTGGCTTCGGCGCTGATGCGCAAGCTCCTCGACGGCGCCCGGCCACGCGAGCTGGGAGAATATGTGGCGAGCATTCGACGCGCACTCGACCAGGGAGCCAGATGAGCAGTACGCCCCGCTACCGCGCCATCGCCGACGACCTGACCCACAAGATCAAGTCGGGCCACTACCGCGCGGGCGAGGCGTTGCCCGCGCAGCGTGAGCTCAGCGCCTTCTACGGCGTGACGATGATGACGCTGCGGCAGGCGTTGCAGGTCCTCAGCGGCGAGGGTCTGATCGTCCAGCGGGCCGGCCGCGGCACTTATGTGACGCAGGCCAGCGCGGAGTACCCCCTCGACACGCTGCGCAGTCTCGGCGACGACCTACGCAGGCAGGGTTACCCCCTGCGGACCGAGGTGCTGTCGGCCGCGATCCGGCAGGCCCCGCGCTCGCTCACCCGGCTGCTGGGCGACGCGCCGGCAGACCGCCGGGCCCTCCGGCTGGCACGCGTACGGCATCTGCTGGGCCGGCCCGCCGTCCACCAGATCTCCTGGATCGTCGAGCCGTACGCCTCGGCGATCAAGGGGGCCGATTTCACCGAGACCCCGCTGTACACCGCGCTCGCCGACGTCGGCGCGCGAGTGCACCGGGCGACCGAACGGATCAGGCCGGCCCTGCTCACCGCCCCGGTCGCGGCGCGGCTGCAGCACCCGGCGGGCAGCCCGGTCTTCGTCAGCGAACGGGCGACCTATGACGACCAGGGCGCCCTGGTCGTCATAGACCACGCCACGATCCTCGGCGAGTGGATGGAGATCAGGGCCGAGCGCAAGGCCACGGACCTGTCGCTGCACTGGGTCTCCCAGCGCTGACCGTTCACGGTCCGAGGAGATCCGGTTCCGCCGGATGGAGATCGCGGCGCGCAGCAGGCCGGTCCAGTGGGTCTCGATGAGCCGCCAGTCGATCGCCTCCTGGCCGAACAGCGAGTCGATGTGCTGGTAGCGGTCCGGGGTGGGCCGGTAGAAGATCAGGTCGTGCCAGTGCCGGATGCGGGGCAACAGGTCGAACCCCAGGTCGGTCGGCTCGTCCAGCGTCGTGTAGCCGGGCAGCTCGCACTGCGCGCGGGACGAACTCGTCCAACGCCACGGTGATCAGGCCGGCTGGGTTCTCCTTCGCCTGCGCCGCCTTGCGGATCGCCTCGCCGGCCACCGTCCGCACTCCGGCCACCACCTCCATCACCGCGTTCCGTCACCTGCCTCCGGCCCTCGACACGGACCGGGTGGAAGCACTGAACGAGGCGATCCCGGCCGCCGTGCAGCGCTGCGGGTACGCCTTCCTCACCGGCACGCGGCTCTCCGGCGTCGCAGCCCTGCGCGCCTGTATCCTCCACCCAGGCACCACGAAGGACGACCTGACCGTCCTGCTCGACGAAATCCGAGCCGCGGCGCGGGAGGTCACCACATGAGTCCTCAGTACCTGGTCGTCGACCTCGGCGGCGTGCTGTTCCACTTCGACCACGCCCATCGCCTGCAACGCCTGGCCGATGTCCTCGCGCTTCCCGCAGACCGGATCGACGAGTTGCTGTGGCGGTCCGGGTTCAGCGCCGACTGCGATGCGGGCAAGTACCCGCACGCGGCGGAGATCCGGGACCGTATCCAAGCCGCCACCGGTTTCACCGGCCGTGACGACGACCTCGACGCTGCCTGGTGCAGCGCCTTCCGGCCCGACCATGCCGTCCGGGAGACACTGGAACGCCACCGTGGTTCCCGGCCATTGGCGCTGTTCACCAACAACGGCCCGCTGGAGCAGGAGGCCCTGCTGCGGCTGTACCCCACGATGTTCGACGGCTTCGACCACCTACTGTTCAGCCACCACCTCGGACACCGAAAACCCGACTCGGCCGCCTTCGACGCCGCTGCGAAACAACTCGGCGCTTACCCGGACGACATCCTCTTCATCGATGACAGCGCAACCAACACCGACGCAGCACGCGCCGCAGGCTGGACCACCCTCCACTTCCAGACCAGAGAGACCCTCGAACAAATCCTGCGCCCCCGAATCCGGTAACACCGCCGGCCGCTGCACCGCCGCCTGCGGCACCGACCAGATGTCATCCGGTACGAACCCCGGCCACGGCAACGTGCACAGCTGAATCGCCAACCCCAAGCGGGCCGCCGAACTTCGGCTCCCGCCCCGGCTCACGTTGTCGATGAACCCCAGATCCTTCCGCGCCAACGTGAAGAATCGGCGGAACGCCCCCGACGAGCCCCTGTCCGGTCGTCTACGGCAGCTGCCAGAACGGGCCTGTGAGGCCGCATTCATCGAGGAGCCCCTGGTTGTGCTCCCGGCTGTGCGGTTGGAACTCGGGGTCCAGGCGATCGCCGTACCACGGGCCGGCCAGTCGCCATACGGCCGTCGCCTCGGCGATGTAGCCGGTGCCCGGTACGTTGTCGGTCGTCCACTGCTCGGCGTGAGCGCGGTCGCAGAACGCGCGGATCATCGTGCAGGTGCCGACCACATCGGCCCACCACTCCTCGGCAGGCCGGGGAAACCGGACCGCGAGACCCGCCGGGGGCGGGAGCTGCGGGCCCGTCTGGAAGCTGATCGGGGCTCCGCACTGCGGACATGCCGTGTCGATGCGGACGTCCAGGTGGAGGGCGGCGCTGATGCCGAAGGAGTCCCACGCGCATCCGCCCCACCAGCGGCGGTCGTCATGCCCGTCCAGCGGTGTCACGACGAACGCCATCGGCGCAGAGGTGAACGGGTGGGCCATCCGCACCGCGTCCCCGTCGGGCGTCAGGACCAGGGCATGGGCCTCCGCCAGGTCGTTCAAGACCTTCTGGATCGCATCGACAGTGCTCTGCGTTCTGCGCGCCAGCTCGGCCACTGACGGTGCGCGTCCCTCCGACGCGAACGTCTCATAGACAAGATCGCGCACTCTCCGCGAAACCGGCGTTTTCAAAGGTGTCCCCCCTCGCGCGTCGGCCTTCGACTCTATTCGTGCACGGGGAGGTCCACGATCACCGGTCCCGGACGAGATCGAGCCTCACGAGGTCGGGAGGTCGGTGCGGTCCAGGCGGCGGTCGGTGCGGAGCCGGATCTCCCCGTAGGGGGTCATGCTGGTGCGGAACAGCGGGGTGAGGCCGCGCCGGTCCATGTCGGTGAGGACGTCCTCCCACTCGGGCCGCATCAGGGTGTCCTGGACCATCAGTCGATCGATTAAATGATCTTGAAATCAACCGGATGCCTTTACAATGTAGATCAATAATCTCTGCGGCAGCCCCGCTCGCGCGTTCAGGCGCTGGGACCTCCTGCACGGAAACCGGTTGCACGTCGGCCTGCCCTGTCCCTACCGCGCGACAGGGGGTATCGCCGTCCACGCTGCCGGGCGCTCCCCCGAGCACCTCTCGGACCGATGCCCCCGACGCCTCTCCCCCACCGAGTCCGATACCTGGATCGCCGCCCTGCGGGCATCGGCGCGGCGACACCCACCCCCCGACCACAGGCCGCGACCCGAACGCCCGATGCCGACCGCAGGTGAAACCGTACGATCGTCCGCGCGATCAGACGACCAGCGCGATCGTCACCACCGCGGAGCCGCCCACCGCTACACGCCCGCTCGGGAGCGCCGCGAACCCAGATGGTTCTTCAGCTTCCGCGCCAGGTAGCGGGCGTCGCGGCCCACCCCGCGCAGGGTGTTGGAGGAGGGGGTGCGCTGCCACTCCAGGCCGAGGAAGCCGAGTCCGGGATGGGTGGTGGACAGCCCTTGGGCATGGCGGGGGTAGCCGGTCTCGTCGAGTGCGCCGAGCCCGTCCAGGTAGTCCAGGTGCGGCCGGTATCCGGTGGCCAGCAGCACCACGTCGACGGGCTCGCGGCTGCCGTCGGCCCACACCACCTCGTCGCCGTCGAAGCGGATGAACACGGGGCGCCGGTCGACGCGGCCCTCCCCGCGCCGTGGCCGGTGGCGATCTCCCCCAGATCGTCTGGCGCCGGCCAGGTTCCGCACGGACATGGGCCGGCGGGCCGGACCGCGCGGCGTCGCCGCGCGCGTCCAGGGCGGCCCGGCAGCAGGCCGACAGCTGGGTCATCCGGGTAGACGCCGCCACTGCCGTAGGGATGCACCTCGGGTAAGCACTCCACTAATTTGACATCTCTCTAATCAGTGAGGCAATCTACCTACTACTTCGACAAGCTTCTAAACAGGAGGTGCGTGATGCGCGCCCTGCTCTACCGGTTGCGTTCCACCGCCGACCTCGCTTTCGACGAGACCCGCGGCGAGGTCTGTGACACCGGCTGCCGTGCGAGCGCCTCGGTGGACCGCGCCCGCACCAACAGCCTGATGCTCCGTTAACCCTTGACGATCACCACACGACTTTCAGGAGAGGCAATCATGAGTGACGGATGCTGCGGCACCACCGCCGTCGAGATCGAGCAGATCGTGGCTCACGCCGCGCCCGGCACGTTGCCCGTCGCGGTCATCGGCGCAGGCCCGGTCGGCCTGGCCGCCGCCGCCCACCTGGCCGAGCGCGGCGTGGACTTCGTGCTGATCGAGGCCGGCCGGCAGGTCGGCGCCTCGGTCGCGCAGTGGGGGCACGTGCGGGTCTTCAGCCCGTGGCGCTACAACATCGACAGCGCCGCCCGCCGCCTGCTGCAGGCCGAGGGCTGGAGCGCCCCCGATCCCGACTGGCTGCCCACCGGCGCCGAGCTGGTCGAGAACTACCTCGCTCCGCTGGCCGAGCACCCGGCCATCGCGCCCCGGCTGCGCCTGGGGGTGAAGGTGACCGCGATCAGCCGGCTGGGCCATGACCGGGTCCGCACCACGGGCCGAGACGACGTCCCCTTCCTGCTGCGGCTGGAGGGTGGCGAGGAGCTGCGGGCCAGGGCGGTCGTCGACGCCTCCGGCACCTACACCACGCCCAGCGTCCTGGGCGCCAACGGTCTGCCGGCCTACGGCGAGGCGCAGGCGGCGCCATTCGTCGACCACGCGCTGCCCGACGTACTGGGCGCCGACCGCGACAGCTACGAAGGTAAGCACACCCTCGTCGTAGGGGCGGGTCATTCGGCAGCCACCACTCTGCTGGCCCTGGCCGAATTGGAGGACACGCGGATCACCTGGGCGATCCGCGCCGGGAACGCCGGCCGTACCTATGGTGGTGGCGCCGCCGACGCCCTCCCCGCCCGCGGCGCGCTCGGCACCCGGCTCCGGGCACACGTCGACTCCGGCCGCATCACCCTGGTCACCGGCTTCTATACGCACTCGATCACCGAGGACGGCGGCCAGGTGACAGTGATCAGCCGTGACCCCTCGGGCGCCGAGCAGTCGGTCACCGCCGACCGGATCGTGGCCGCGACCGGCTACCGCCCCGACCACTCCATCGCCTCCGAGCTGCGCCTGGACCTGGACCCGATCCTCGGCTCCACCCGCGCGCTCGCCCCGCTGATCGACCCCAACCAGCACTCCTGCGGCACCGTCCCCGCCCACGGCGTCGACGAGCTGTCCCACCCCGAGTCCGGCTACTACGCGGTCGGCGTCAAGAGCTACGGCCGCGCCCCGACGTTCCTGATGGCCACCGGATACGAGCAGGTCCGCTCCGTGGCCGCCGCCATCGCCGGCGACTGGGAAGCGGCCCGCGACGTGCAACTCGACCTGCCCGAGACCGGCGTGTGCTCCTCCGACCTGGCCGAGGCCCAGGAGGCGCGCGTGGGCCTGGCCACCGGCATCAGCGGCGGCCTGCTCGCCACTCCCCTGCCCCTGGCCACCGTCGGCGCCTCCGAGGCCGGCGGCAGCTGCTGCGGCTGAAAGACAGGATCGACATGTCCGACGGACACCCCACCGCCGCCCAGAAAGCGGCCTTGCGCCTCATCTGCGACCACGAGCCCCTGGAGGCCGGGCAGCTCGGCGAGCACCCGGTCGCCGCCAGACGCCTCAGCACCGATCCGGGCTTCGGCCCGGCGATCGCCCGCATGGCGGGAACGTCGACCTGGCGGCTGCACGCTCAAGGGTTCATCGCCGGAACGGAGTCCGGGAACGGCTGGACGACGACGGCGAACGGCCGTGAGCTGATCGCCTGCGCCGGGACGCGCGGGTGAGCTCCACCGCCCCGGCCGCCGCCCCCAAGACCGGGGGCGGCGGCCAGTCGCGTTTCACCAGGGGCTGGCGGATCGTCGCCGCGCTGGCCGTCACCCAGACCATCGGCTACGGCGTGCTCTACTACGCCTTCTCCGTCTTCCTCACCCCCATGGCCCGCGACCTGAATGCGAGCGGCGCCCAGATCGCCGCCGCGCTCACCGGCTCGATCCTGATCGCCGCGCTGTGCGCGCCGCTGGTGGGCCGCCGGCTGGACGCCCACGGCGGCCGGGGCCTGATGACCGCCGGGTCGGTCCTCGGCACGGGCGCCGTGCTGGCCTGGTCACGGGTGGAGAGCCTGCCGCAGCTGTATGCGGTGTTCGCCGCGATCGGCATCGCGTGTGCGATGGTGCTGTACGAGAGCGCCTTCGCCGTCATCGTGAGCTGGTTCGACGGCCCCGTCCACGGGCGCGGCCGGGCCAATGCGCTGCTCGCGCTCACCGTCGTCGCCGGGTTCGCTTCCTCGATCTTCCTTCCGCTGACCGGGCTGCTGGTGGACTCCTACGGCTGGCGCCACGCCTTGGTGGTCCTGGCCCTGATCTACGGGGTGGCGGCCATCCCGCTGCACGCGCTCGTCGTGCGCCGCCCCGCCCGCACCGGCCGCCAGGACACCACGACCGAAGAGCGGGCCGGGATCGTCAGAGCCGCCACCCGCCGGCGGCCGTTCTGGCTACTGGTGATCGCCTTTACCGCCAATGGCGGCGCGGCGGCCGTGATGGCGGTCCTGCTGATCACCTACCTCATCCACCTGGGCCACTCCCCCGTCCTGGCCGCCACCCTGGCCGGGCTGCTGGGCGTGCTGTCGGTGACCGGGCGCCTGCTCACCACCGGCCTGCAACGCCGTATGCCCGCCGCGCTCATCGCGGCGGCGATCTTCACCCTGCAGGGCGTCGCCGCCGCGCTGCTACCGCTGGCCGGGCGGACGGTGCCGGGCGCCGTCGGCTGCGTGCTGGGATTCGGGCTCGGATTCGGCATCGCCTCCATCACCCTGCCGCATCTGCTGGTCGACAGGTACGGCACGGCGGCGTATGCCTCGCTGTCGGGCCGCATCGCCGCCTTCTCCGTCGCCGACAAGGCCCTGGCCCCGCTGGGAGCGGTCGCGCTCGCGCAGGCGGCCGGATACGCGTGGGTCATGGCAGCAGTGGCCCTCGCCTGTGTGGTCGCCGCGGTCGCGTTGCTGGCCTACCATCGCGTATCGTTTAGATAGATTTCGAAGTAAGGAGTGCCGTCATGACCGCCGTCACCATCCAGTGCTGCGCGCCGATCGCGCGCGAGCCCCTGCCGGAGAACGAGGCGGCCGAGCTGGCGGTGCTGCTCAAGGCGGTCGCCGACCCGGTACGGCTGCGCCTGCTGTCGATGATCGGCTCGCACGCGGGCGGCGAGGCGTGCGTGTGCGACCTGACCGACGCCTTCGACCTGACCGCGCCCACCATCTCCCACCACCTCAAAGTGCTGCGCACCGCCGGGCTGATCGGCTCGGAGCGGCGCGGCACCTGGGTCTACTACTGGATCATCCCGTCGGCGGTGAACCGGCTCGGCGAGCTGTTCGCCCCACTCGCCGCACCCGCGGCCGTGTGACCGGGCGGCCACGGCAGGTCGACGTCCTGGTCATCGGCGGCGGCCAGGCCGGGCTCGCCGCGGGTTACCACCTGCGCCGGGCCGGAGCCGACTTCGTCATCCTGGATGCCCAGGACGCTCCGGGCGGTGCGTGGCGGCACACCTGGCCCTCACTGCGGCTGTTCTCACCCGCGCAGTACAGCTCTCTGCCGGGACGGATGATGCCGTCTCCGCCCGGCGGCGGCTACCCGAGCGCCGCCGACACGGTCGCCTACCTGGCCGACTACGAGCAGCGCTACGAGCTTCCCATCGCCCGGCCGACGAGGGTGCGGGCCGTACGGCGCAGCGGCGAGTCCCTTCAGGTGGAGACCGACGCCGGCACCTGGCGCGCCCGTATCGTGATCAGTGCGACCGGCACCTGGTGGCGCCCCTACGTCCCCCATTACCCCGGCATCGGCGACTTCCGGGGCCGGCAGCTCCACACCGTGAACTACCACGGCCCCGAACCCTTCCGGGGAAGGCGGGTGGTGATCGCAGGCGGCGCCAACTCCGCCGCCCAGATCCTCGCCGAGCTCTCCACCGTGGCCGAGACCACCTGGGTCACCCTGCGCCCGCCCCGGCTGCTGCCCGACGAGGTCGACGGCCGCGCCCTGTTCGGCCTGGCCACCCGCCGCGCCCGCGCCGAGGACGGCCCCGGCATCGGCGACCTGGGCGACATCGTCGCCGTGCCTGCCGTACGCGAGGCCCGCGACCGGGGCGCGTTGAAGGCCGAGCCGATGTTCACCCGCATCACCGCCGGGGGCGTCGTCTGGCCCGACGGCTCCGACCTGGCCTGCGACGTCATCATCTGGTGCACCGGTTTCCGGCCCGCGTTGAACCACCTCGCCCCGCTACGCCTGCGCGGCCCGGACGGGCTCATCCCGGTCGACGGCACCCGGGCACTCGGGGAGCCCCGCCTGCACCTGCTCGGCTACGGAGACTGGACCGGCCCCGCCTCCGCCACCCTGATCGGCGCCGGCCGTACCGCGAGAGACAGCGTCGCCGAGATCATGCGGCAACTGGACGGATCAGGGGGTGCATCCGGCACCTGAGTACAGGCTTACCGTCGGAGCAGGCGCCCGTCCGCCGAAGGGCCGGGCCGGCTCACGGGAGAGATCAACGAACTGGGCGCCGGCCGAATGCACGCTGCCGACCGCCGAGCAGCCGCTGCGCGTCGCCGAGTTCGACGCACTGTTCGCCGGTGCGCTGCGCGGACACCAGCGACTGGCCCCCACCCACCTGCGGCTGCGGCTGGACGGAGCCGGGGGCTGGACTCCCATCTTAATTAGATAGCTTTCTATCTTGACACTCCTCTAATCAACATGGAACGCTGGCCCTACTTAGATATCCGTCAATCCAAGCGGGGTTCGATCGGCGCGATGACATGCGCCGCCGACCTGGAAGGAACACATGATGGCAAGTGACATCACCGGTGGATTCATCGGGAACCTCGAAGACGCTTTCACCCCGCCCGCGGCCGGAGGATGCTGCGGGAGTCCCGCGCCCACCACCGCGTCCGGCGCCGCCACCTCCGGCACCGCGGTGTCGTGTTGCGGAAGCGAGGCCGAGGCGACACAGGCGGCCGAGACCGGGTGCTGCGGGCAGGCCCCGGCGGCCGCTTCGACCACTGCCGCCGCCGGCGCTTCCGCCGGGTGCTGTGGATGAGCTCCTCGCCGCTCGTGCCGCCGGAGACGATCGAGGCCCCGGGCATGGCGGCCGCCCTGGAGCAGGTGAGCGCGGAGCGAATGCTGGCATCCGTTGCGGAGCTGGCCTCCGACGGCTACGCGGGCCGCAGGGTCGGCACCCCCGGCGGCCAGGCTGCCGCCGCATGGCTCGCCGAACGACTACGCGAGCTGGGCGCCAGTGTGCGATTCGACCCGTTCGGCGTCTCCGGCGTGCGGGAGCTGTATCGCACGCCGGTGCTGCAGTGGAGCGACGGCGAGATGACCCGGAGTCTGGAGCATCGGCGGGAGTTCGCCGAGCACCTGGCCTCGGCTGAGCTGCCCGATCCGCGCTCGGCGCCGCTGGCGGATCTGAGCGCGGCGGATCTGCGCGACCACTGGGTGCTGGCCCCCGCCGGGCAATGGGCGCAGGCCTGCCGGCGGGCCGAGGCAGAGGGTGCGGTCGGCGTTCTCATGGCGCGGGGCACGGACGCCGACGGGTGGATGCCCAAGATGATCGCAGGGCCGGCCCGGCGCGCGGTGGCGGTCATCGGGGTCCGCACCGACCTGCACCGGCAGCTGGCCGACGCCCTCATCTCAGGTGAGGTGAGGGTGACCGCGTCGATGCCACTGCGAGCGGTCAGCGCCGGTGGGGTCAACGTCCACGGCCACCTGCCGATCGGGCTGGACGAGCCGGATGGACCGGTGGGCGGGCCGCGGGTGCTGCTGAGCGCGCACTTCGACGGGGTGGGCGATGACCCGGGCCGCCGCCTGCCCGCCGCCGCCGACAACGCCTCCGGGGTGGCCGCGGTGCTGGAGGCCGCCCGCGTCCTGCGGGCCGCCCCGACCGCGCCGGTGGACCTGTCGGTGTCCTTCCTGGACGCCGAGGAGGCAGGCGCCTGGGGATCGGCCCACCACGCCCCCAGCCTGGCGCCGGCCGTCCAGGTCATCAACCTGGACGGTGCGGCGCAGCTGCACCAGGCCGCCGCAGTCGAGGCGGGCGGGCCGGCGCATGCCCTGCTGGCCACCCTTGACCAGGCCGCGCGGCTGACCGGAGTGCCGCTGCGGGCCGGCGCGATGGCCTCCGACAACCGCCGCTACGCCGCGGCCGGGCTGGCCGCGATCGGCATCGGGATGGGCATGCCCGGTTATCAGACTCCCGCCGAGACGCCCGAGCGCGTCGAGCCGGACACGCTGCTGGCCGCCGCACGATTACTGGTGGCCACCGTGTGGCTGCTGGCACAGCCGCCGCGGGCCTGAGGGGCAGGTGCCGGCGGCGGTGAAGGCCGGGGTCGTGGTGTCGATGCGGCACCGCCGCCTGTTCATGCGGCTCCGGCGGCCGATGGGGGAAGAGCGGGGCCTGGTGATCGTATTGACGATCGCCGCACGCGCCCTCGGCGGCTTCGCCCTGGGGTGTTTCGGCGACGCAGGAGCCTTGGTACGACCGGCGCGGAGCTTGGACAGTAGCGGAACGACGAGTCCCGTCCGACGGGACAGAAGATGCCATCCCGCCCGACCGGCACTCCCGGCTAACACGAAAGTCACCCTCCGTTGCGAGTCGCCACGGAGCGTAATGTATATTTACGGTCATGATCGTATCGATGCGGCGGGTCGCACAGCGCGGAGGCATTCTCTCCGCGGCGTGCCTGGCCGTGCTCGGTATTGTCGTGCTGCTGCATCTCGGGCTGTGCATCACGCATGACCATTCGGCTCACCGTCATGATCCCGGTACGGAACAGTCGGCGGCCGAGTGCGACAGGGGCGCCGAACCCCACGCCGCGATTGACGCGGTGGCGTTCCCGTGCGGATCGCCATGCCCGCAGATTCCCGCAGGTGATGATCACAGCCTGTGCGGCGCGGCGGCCGGGTCGCCGATCATCGACGTGCGCGTCCTGCTGCCCGACGGACACGCCATTGGCGATTCGACCACCGTTGAGACAACCACGACGGCATCGCCGACGCCTGCAAGGCGCTCCTCACAGCCGGCCCGCCTGCCTCCAGGGGCAGTGTTACTCCTGTTCAAATCCGTTTCCCGCATATAGCCGCCCCGCGGGCAGGTGCGCGAACGACTCAACGCTCGACATGATCGGCATGAGCCGTCGCTTCCGCATGCCCAAAAGCGAGTCGACCACATCGCACCCATGGGAAACGGATCATGACATACACACTCAACTCAACGCAGATCACCACTCCTTCGCTCAGCCAGATGATTACCGGAAGCACCTGCCACACCCCTGAACACGTGGTCGGCAACACACCGGTTCTATGGGTTCCGGAGATCGTCTCGGGACAGGAACGCGGATTCTGGGCAAAGCTGGAGGGCAACAATCCGGGGGGAATCAAGGATCGCTCCGCGCTCTACATCGTGGAGCGGGCGCGCGATCGCGGCGAGCTGCGGCCGGGCGCGCCCATCGTGGAGTCCACCAGCGGGACCTTCGGCCTGGGCCTGGCGCTGGCCGGCATCGTCTACGGGCACCCGGTGACGCTGGTGACCGACCCGGGGATGGAACCGCTGATGTGCCGCCTGCTGTCGGCCTACGGAGCCCGTGTCGTCATCGTCGCCGAGCCGCACCCGGTGGGCGGCTGGCAGCAGGCGCGCCGAGAGCGGGTGCGCCGGCTGCTGGGCGAGCATCCCGACGCCTACTGCCCGGACCAGTACAACAACCCCGACAACATCACCGCCTATGCGGGGCTGGCCACCGAGCTGGCCGGCCAGCTCGGGCGGATCGATGTCCTGGTGTGCAGCGTGGGCACCGGCGGCCACAGCGCCGGCGTCTCCCGCGCGCTCCGCCGCTTCTACCCCGACCTGCGGCTCGTCGGCGTCGACACGATCGGCTCAACGATCTTCGGCCAGCCCGCACGCTCCCGGCTCATGCGGGGCCTGGGCAGCAGCATCTATCCGCGCAACGTGGACTATGAGGCCTTCAACGAAGTCCATTGGGTCGCACCGCCGGAAGCGGTATGGGCCTGCCGGCGCCTGGCGGCGCTTCGATACGCCACCGGCGGCTGGAGCGTCGGGGCGGTGGCTCTGGTGTCGTCCTGGCTGGCCCGCACGCTGCCCAGCCACACGCGGATAGCGGCGATCTTCCCCGATGGCCCGCACCGCTACTTCGACACGGTGTTCAACGACGACTATTGCGCCGCCCACGGCCTTCTCGGCTCGCCGGTGACGACGGATCCAGAGGTGATCGACCATCCGGCAGAGCGCGAGCTGACCAGCTGGACGCGATGCGCGACCGTGGTCGACCCGGCCGCCGCCATGCGATCCCCCGCCACCGAAGGGGCACGGCAGTGAAAAGCACACTGGCCCTGGCAGGGTCCTTCGACCGGCCGGTGAAACTGCTGCTGATCAACCAGCTCACCATCAACACCGGCTTCTACATGCTGATGCCCTACCTGGCAGGTCATCTGTCCGGCACGCTCGCGCTGCCGGCGGCACTGGTCGGCCTCATCCTCGGCATCCGCAACCTCAGCCAGCAGGGCATGTTCCTGGTAGGGGGCACCCTCGCCGATCGGCTCGGCCACAAACCCATGATCGTCGCCGGATGTGGGTTGCGCACCGTCGCGTTCCTGCTGCTGGCGGTGGCCGACTCCATCCCCGCCCTGGTGGTCGCCTCGGCGCTGACCGGGTTCGCCGGGGCGCTGTTCAACCCCGCCGTACGGGCCTATCTGGCCCAGGAGGCGGGCGAGCGCAAGGTCGAGGCGTTCGCGGCGTTCAATGCCTTCTACCAGCTCGGCATCCTGATCGGGCCCCTCATCGGCCTGGTGCTCAACGGTATGGCGTTCAAGCTCGTCTGCCTCACCGCGGGGCTGATGTTCGCCGCCCTGACGATCGCCCAGATACGGGCCCTGCCGGCACAGGCCAAGCAGCAGGAGCAGGAAAAGCGCGGAGTTCTCCTCGACTGGCGCGAGGCGATCACCAACCGTCCCTTCCTGCTGTTCTCCCTGGCCATGATCGGCTCCTACGTGCTGAACTTCCAGGTCTACCTGGGCCTGCCGCTGGAGGTCCGCCGGGTGACGGCCGGCGAGCTCGGCGTCACCCTCATCTTCGTGGTCTCCGGCCTCATGACCATCGCCGGCCAGGCACGGGTGACCGCGTGGGCGGCCCGGCGGTGGCGCCCAGCCCAGGCCATCACCTGGGGACTCGTGCTGATGGGACTGGCCTTCACCCCACTCGCGCTGGCCGCGCCTCTGGCGAGCGCGGCCACCGCCCCGGTTGACGGGATCGCCCACGCGCTTGTGCTGCTGCCGGTCCTCGGTACGGCGATGCTGCTCAGCCTGGCCACCATGATCATCTACCCGTTCGAGATGGCGACCATCGTCACCGTCGGCGGCCGGCGCATGGTGGCCACCTACTACGGGCTCTACAGCACCCTGGCCGGCATCGGCATCGCCGCAGGCAACCTGCTGTCGGGCTGGGCGCTGGACCTCGGCGGAGCGGTGGGCCTGCCGAGCCTGCCATGGCTGGCCCTGGCCTTGATCGGCATCGGATGCGCGGCAGCCGTACGCGCCCTGGACCGATCGGGACGCCTGGCAGCCTCACCCGAGACGGCGCCGGCAGCGGCGTAGGCCTTGCAGGGATTCCCGGCCGGTACGGGGTCGGCCGCCGGCCGGGAATCCAGGTGGATCGAGCCACGATCTGAGCTTGGGTGCAGGCCGGCGACACATGGCGTTTCGCCCTTGACCTCGGAGATCGTCCCAAATGAGGCCCCGATTGCCGGATTCCTCAGCCGCGCATCCGTGAAGCGAGATCGCGCAATGCCACGGCGAGCAGGTCGACGTCGTCGCGCGAGGTGAACAGCGCCGGAGTCACCCGGACGCAGTCGCCCCTGGCAGGCCCGCCCCGGCGCACGGTGAAGATCCGGTGCCGGTCGAGGAGGTCTTTGGCGATCGCGACGTTGTCGGCCTCCGAGGTGCGCCCGGTGATCCGGAACGCGGTCATGGTCCCGTACATGGCGGGGTCCTCGGGGGTGAGGATCTCCAGATCGGGGATGTCGCGCACCTGGTGGACCCAGCGGTCGCGCAGGAAACGCAGGCGTGACTGCTTGACCGGGCCGCCGAGGACCTCGTGGAAGTCCAGGGCGGTGCCCACCGTGAGAATGGGCGCGACGTCCATGGTGCCGGAATGGACCCGTGAGCGGATGTCGTCGCCAGGGTAGGTCTCGTCGGCGAAGGCGGCGTCGATGTCGGCCAGGCGGCCGGCGCGGATGTAGAGGAACCCCGATCCCAGCGGTGCTCCCATCCACTTGTGCAAGGAGAAGAAGGCGAAGTCCGCCCCGAGGTCACCGATGGTGAAGTCGAGCTGTCCCCATGAGTGGGCGGCGTCGACGATGACGTCGACGCCTCTGTCGCGGGCCATCGCGGTGATCTCCCGGACCGGCAGGACGAGTCCGGTGCGGTTGTTCATGTGGCTGATCAGGAGCAGCTTGACCTTCGGGTGGTCGCGCAGCGCCGTGGCGTAGGCGTCCAGTACGCCCTGCCGGGTCGCCGGCTCGGGGACGACCATCCGTTCGACGCTCACGCCACGGCGGTCGCGCAGCCAGTTCATGGCGTAGCGTGCGCTGTGGTAGTCGAGGTCGGCGTACATCACCGCGTCGCCCGGGCGCAGCCGGTTGTAGCCACTGATCAGGTTCTGCAGGGCCTCGGTGCCGCCGCGGGTCAGGGCAATCTCCTGCACCGATGCGCCCAGGACGGTGGCGATGCGCTCCCTGACCCGGTCGGCCTCGGCCTTGTAGGAGGTGCGCAGCAGGTGGGAGTTCAGCTCGTTGAGCCGGTCGACGTTGCGGTGGTAGGCGTGGCGCACCGGCTCGGGCATGATCCCGTAGTAGCCGTTCTCCAGGTTGACGAAGTCCGGACTGACCCGGTATCGCCGGGCGACGGTACGCCAGAAGCCCTCGTCCCCGGCAAGCTGGTCGGGGGTGCGGCCGCCGGGAACGGCCAGCGGCTCGGGAGCCGGTGATCGCGAGGGTGGTGGTTTCGGGGCAAGGGAGGTGGCCAGCGCGCCGAGCCCAGCGACCATCGCACGTCTCGACAGAGTCATCGAACCTCTCCTCATGGATCAGCGAGAGTCCGTGACACGGCGGAGCCTCACTTGCTGTAGTGATCGAGTTCCAGTGTGAGGTGACTTGGCCTCATGGGGATGCATCTGCGCTGTTCAGGCGTGGCGTGGCGTGGCGAGCACTGGGCAGCGAGCGCCCTCCCGGAGACGTCTTCTGTTTGACAGCCGGCGCAATGACAGCCTGTAACCTTCTACTCTCGATAGAGCCAGACGGATACGGAGGAGGCGGAACGCGTGCGGCTCGGCAGTCTGGAACGCTCGATCATGGAAGCCCTGTGGAACCGTCCCGAGGGGGCGCTCGCCCAGGACCTGGCCGGCGCCCTGCCGTCGCGACCCGCGGTCACCACCGTCCTGACCGTGCTGGTACGGCTCTCGCACAAGGGCATGGTGTCCAGGGAACGTCTGGGCCGGGCGCATCTCTACAGAGCCGCGGCCACCAAGGACTCCTTCGTCGCCGAGACCATGAGGGCCGCCCTCGACGAAGCGGGTGATCTCGAAGCGGCGGTGAACCGTTTCGTCGGCACGGTGTCGCCCGAAGTGGCCGCGGCCCTCCGGGACGCGCTCGCGGGGCGGGACGGAGCCGTTCCGTGATCCTCTGGCTGATCGTCGCGGGGATCTCCCTGACGCCCGTCGTGTTCGGAGGGCCGGTGGCCGGACGCCTGGCCGCCGCCCGGTGGACGCGCCGCTGTCCCCGTGCCGCGCTGGTGCTCTGGCAGGCCATCGGCCTGTCCGGCGGGCTGGGAGCGGTCGGAGTGGGCCTGGTGGCCGCGGTCGCGCCGCTGGCCGCGCTCTTCCCGCACGGCATGCACACCCTGCTCCAGCAGATCGCGGCAGGACACGGGCTGAGCGGGCTCGGTCCCGCGCACGTCGCCGCCCTGGGATGGTCGATCGGCCTGATCGTGTGGTTGTCCGTCCACACGATCAGGATCACCGTCAAGACCGTCGCCGAGCAGCGGCGGCAGCGCCTGCTGGTGGACGTGGTCGCCGATCACTCCTCCCTCCACGACGCCTACGTCCTGCCGAGCGGAGAGCGCGTGGCGTACTGCGTCCCGGGACGGCGTGCCCGCATCGTGCTGAGCCAGGGCACGCTGGACCTGCTGGGCCCGCGGGAACTGCAGGCCGTGCTCGGGCACGAGCGCGCGCACGCGCGAGGCCGCCATGACCTCGTCCTGCTGCCGTTCATGGCGCTGGAGCGGGCCTTCCCCCGGCTCCCCGTCGCCCGGACGGCCCGCGGGGTCGTGCCGGTGCTGCTGGAGATGCTGGCAGACGACCAGGCCCGCCGCGCCCACGGCGAGCTGACGCTGGCCCGCGCCCTGGTGCGGATGGCCACCCCCGCGGCCGGGCCGGCGGAGGCGGGCACGCTCGCCCTGGCGGACAAGGCGGTCGTCCACCGGGTGGAGCGACTCCTCGACCAGCGGGACAGGCGGCCGGGCTGGGCGCCCGCCGCCGCCTACTCCACAGCCAGCCTCCTGCTCAGCGGACCTCTCGCCGTGCTGGTGGCGCCCCTGCTCTGCATCACCGTCTGGCCCGTCTGACGGGGAACCGCACTATGACGCCCTGCTGGGCGCCGTAGACATCAGACACCCGGGAGCCGGGAGGAAAGCCCCGCGCTCGAGGCACAGGCGAGATGGGCCGATCCGTGCGTGCGGATCAGGTACGGCTCTTCGACACCCCTGGCCTGGAGCTCGACCACGACGTCATCGACCTTGGTGCCACACGCCGGCATGCTCCTCTGACCTCGTTGGAGGCCGGGTATGACATGGTGTGCGACTTCGCCGTCATCCCGCTCCCCGGCCGCCGGCGCGCCCTCATGGCGTTACCGATCCGGGACCGCCGCTCCCTCGCCGGGTGGGCAGCGCCTCAGCTTCGTTTGACCCCCTCTATCTTCTACATCTGGTAGAAGATAGAGGGAGCGACGCTTCGCGAAACACCATGTGAGAGCGGGATATGACGACGAATCTGAAGATAACGCTGATCATCGCTGCAGGTATGGCCGCGGTGATCGCAGCGATCGTGCTGTTCGGCCGCCCCGAGGGGAGCGCCACGGAGCCGGTGACCGGTACGGCGTCGGGGCAGCCCGTCCCCGCGGAGTATCTCGTGCGCGCAGACAGCCACAAGCTGTCCACCGCGGCCGACAACAAGGTCACTTTGGTGGAGTTCCTGGACTTCGAATGCGAGTCCTGCGGGGCGGCTTTCCCGCACATGGAACGCATCCGCGCCGAGTACGACGGGAAGATCAACTTCGTGGTCCGCTACTTCCCCCTTCCTGGTCACCGTAACGGCGAGCTCGCGGCACGGGTCGCCGAGGCGGCCGGCAAGCAGGACAGGTTCGAGGCCATGTACGCCAAGTTGTTCCAGACCCAGAGCCAGTGGGGCGAGGCCTCCGAGTCCAAGGAGGAGTTCTTCCTCGACCTGGCCAAGCAGACAGGTCTCGACATGGCCGCCTTTCAGAAGGATCTCAAGGCACCCGAGACCGCCGAACGGGTGAAGAAGGACCAGGATGACGGGTTCGCTCTCAGCATCCAGGGCACACCGACGGTCTTCTTCAACGGCGCCCTGCTGGACGGAGAGCCCAGCTACGAGAACCTGAAGGCCAAGATCGACGCAGCGCTCGCACCATGACCACGGTGAAGGCCCACCGGCCCGGAGCAGCCGCTGAAGCTGACGCGACACAGCCGATCGTCACCAGATCGCTGCCGTTCGTCCTCGCGATCGGCGGCAGCCTCGGCGTCCTGGCGGCGTTCCTGCTCATGGTCGAACGGCTCCGTCTGGCGGCCGATCCCGGCTACGTCCCCACCTGCAGCATCAACCCGATCCTGAGCTGCGGCTCGGTCATGAAGACCGAGCAGGCCTCCGTCTTCGGCTTCCCCAATCCGCTCATCGGCATCGCGGCGTTCTCCGTGGTGACGACAGTGGGTACGGCACTGCTGGCGGGGGCCCGTTTCCGGAAGTGGTTCTGGTACGGCCTGCAGCTCGGCACCGTTGCGGGCGTCGTCTTCGTCCACTGGCTGATCTTCCAGAGCCTCTACCGGATCGGCGCCCTGTGCCCCTACTGCATGGTGGTGTGGGCCGTGACGATCCCCATCTTCTGGTACGTCACGCTCGCCAACCTGGAAGCCGGACGGATCCCGCTGCCCGGCGGCGCCCGCCGGGCAGCCTTCTGGGCGGCCCGGTACCACACGGTCGTCCTCACGCTCTGGATGCTCGCGATCGTCGGCCTGATCCTGCAGCGCTTCTGGTACTACTGGATCACGCTGGTCTGAAGACCGATCAACCGCCGGAACGTCGGCGGCGGCCGGCCACGATGACGCCGGCCCCGGCGATGACGACTCCGAGTCCGATGACGAGATAGGTGAGCAGAGGCGATCCACTGCTCACCGGAGCGCCGTCCTCGTTCGCCTGCGGAGTCGACGTCGGCGCAACCGCCTGGGCACTCGGCGTCTGCGGACTCGGTGCCGGTGTCTCCGGCTCTTCGGCAGAGGCCGGGCTCGGAGCCGGGGTGGGCGTGGACGAGGGGATCACCGTGAAAGAGATCTCGCCGGTGCGGGGATGGCCGTCGGAGGAGAGCACCCGGTAGCCGATCGTGTACTTGCCGGGCGGCAACGTGCCGGAGAGTCGCTGAACGACCTTCTTGCCCCGGAAGCCGGCCTCGCCTGATTGGAACTGTTCCTCCGCGGCGTTCAGCACGACGACCTTGGGGAACTTCACGGCGTTGCTGAACTCCAGGACGACTTCACTGAGATCGGAGACCTTGGCGTCCTTCGCCGGATTGCTCGACTTCAGAATGTCGTGCGCCTGAGCTGCCGTCATGGGCCATGTGGCCGCCACGGCTGCGAGGAGCAGGATCGCTACCCTGCGGAGGAACATGGAGCTGACTCTCTTCCGTCGTCGGGCAGCCGCGGCGCTCCGAGCGGGCGTGTGATCTTTACTTGCGCGACGCATCGCGCTCGATCCGTTCGGCGCCTTCGGAGGCCTTGGCCCGCGACTCACTCCGCAGGAGCCAGACGATTCCTGCCACGAATGCGCCTCCGACCACCAGGGGCGGAAGGAGCGCGGACACGATTTCCAACATGGGGCTACCTCGCAGGCGGCGCGGACACTTCCGAACTTCTACATTATGTCGAATGAAAACCGAGAAAGAGGAGCGAGGCGTCGCCGGAGCGGGTTGGGGCGAGGGTTCGGCGGCTCACCAGTCCAGTTCGTCGCAGCCGTGGTGATCGGCCGGTTCCACCTGCAGCGTGGCGTGCGCCACCCCGTGACGCCGGCGCAGCAGATCCCGGGCCTGGTCCAGAACGGGATGGTTGTCGCGCTGGTCGCCGGTGACCAGGTGGGCGGTGGCCACGTTCATGCCGGAGGTCAGCGTCCACAGGTGCAGGTCGTGCACGTCACGCACGCCGTCGATGGCAGCCAGGTCCGCCGCGACCGCGGCCGGGTCCACGCCCTCGGGCACGTGCTGGCCCAGCACGGCCAGCACCTGGCGGCCGAGCGCGATGGCGCGCACGGCGACGAAGACGCCTATCGCCAAGGCCACGAGGGTGTCCCAGTAGGGCTGGCCGGTGGCAGCCACCAGCCAGCCGGCCGCGATGACGCCTACCGACCCGGCGGTGTCGGCGACCACTTCGAGGTAGGCGCCTTTGACATTGAGGCTCTCGGCCGCGCCGGAGCGCAGCAGCAGCAAGGCGACGAGGTTGACGGCCAGGCCGATGGCACCCACGACCAGCATGGGGCCGGAGGAGACAGCGGCCGTGCCGCCGATGCGGCCGATCGCCTCGATCACCACGTACAGCGCGACGCCGAGCATCATCACCACCGCCAGCAGCGAGGCGAACACCTCGGCCCGATAGGAGCCGTAGCTGCGCCGCCCGCTGGCATCGGGCCAGGTGGCGATGCGGGTGGCCACCAGCGCCGCGCCCAGGGTGACCACATCGGCGGCCATGTGCCCGGCATCGGACAGCAGCGCCAGCGACCCCGACACCAGCCCGTAGACCAGCTCGACCACGAAGTAAGCACCGATCAGGGCGAAGGAGACGGCCAGCCGCCACCGATGACGGCCCCCCGCATGCCCCTGCCCGTGTCCATGCCCGTGCCCGGCGCTCATCGAAGGGCCTCGCCGTCGGGCGTGCGGCCGGTCATGTGCCCCAGACGTACGGACAGGCGTGCGGACACCGGCCCCGTCCAGGCGGCACGGCCGGCAACCTCGATATCTGAATACCTGTTCATATGTTGCAAGATAGCGACTCCATCGGCGAGTGTCCATAACTTCCTGAATTCAGGCTTTCGTGTATTCTGTTGGCATGTTGACGATCGCCCCCGAGATCGAGGTGCTGGCCCGTTTCGGCCGGGCGCTGGCCGATCCGATCCGCTGCCGCATCCTGCTCGCGCTGCGCGAGGCCCCGGCTCACCCCGCCGACCTGGCCGAGCTGCTGGGCATATCCCGCACCCGGCTGTCCAACCATCTGGCCTGCCTGCGCGACTGCGGCCTGGTGGTCGCCGTGCCGGTCGGCCGCCGCACCCGCTATGAGCTGGCCGACCCCAGGCTCGGGCATGCGCTGGACGACCTGCGCACCGCAGTGGTCGCCGTCGCCGCCGACAGCACCTGCCCGGACGCGGCCGACAAGAACTGCTGCTGATGGCCGCCATCGCGCTGGGCCCCAGCCCGGCTCGTCGCGCCACACTCATCAGGCGCGTTCGGCTGCTGGTGGCCGCGACCATCACCTACAACCTCATCGAGGCGGTCGTGGCGATCACCGCCGGGACCCTCGCCTCCTCCGCCGCCCTGGTCGGGTTCGGCCTGGACTCCGTCGTCGAGGTCGCATCCGCCGCCGCGGTCGCCTGGCAGTTCAGCGCGGCCGACCACGAGCGGCGGGAGAAGAGCGCGCTGCGCGTCATCGCCGTCTCGTTCTTCGCGCTGGCCGCCTACGTCACCCTCGACGCGGTGCGCGCCCTGCTCGGCGCCGGCGAGGCCGAGCACTCCACCGCCGGCCTGGCCCTGGCCGCCTTGTCGCTGCTGGTCATGCCGTTCCTGTCGGCCGCGCAGCGGCGCGCCGGCCGCGAGCTCGGCTCCGCCTCGGCCGTGGCCGATTCCAAGCAGACCCTGCTGTGCACCTACCTGTCGGCGGTGCTGCTGGTGGGCCTGGCGCTCAACAGCCTGTTCGGCTGGTCCTGGGCCGACCCGATCGCCGCGCTCGTGATCGCCGGTGTGGCGGTCAAGGAGGGCCGCGCGGCCTGGCGCGGGGACGGCTGCTGCGCCCCGAACCCCCTCGCCTCCGGCATCTCCGCCACGCCTGCCTCCGCGACCGCGTCGGATTCGGCCGGATGCGCCGATGACTGCTGCCGAAACGACCGAAAGGACGCCGGATGATCGGCCGCCGGATGCCCGCCCGCGCGCGGGCCGCCTACGACAGCGAGATGAACGCCGCCCGCACCACCGCCGACGCCGAGGCCCGCTGGCGGCACCTGGAGCGGGCGCACATCATCTCCCAGCCCTGGCCCTGGCCGCACACCCGCAACCACATCGCCATGTTCGCCCTGGCCATCGCCCAGCGCGACCGGCGGGAAGCCTTCGGGCAGATCATCCGGATCATCGTGGCCGCGCCCGGCTCCGCGCTGGGCCGCTACCCCGAGGGCAACACCGGCCGCGCCACCGTCCCGCTGACCCGGCCGCAGCCGGTGCCCGAAGACCTGGCCGCCCTGCTGGCAGGTTGAACCGTCCCCGCCCCGCCGGCAGCGCCGGCCGTACTGTCCCGGCGGGTCGGTGACACGGCTGAGGGGTGGTTGGCCTCCCAGCGCGGCGTGTCCTCCTGCCACGAATCCTGGCCGGCGGTGTACGCGCTGTTCCGGCGGTTGCAACGGGATGGGTCCTGGCAGCGGATCTTGACCGCGTTGCGGGCGGTCGCGGACGCGGCCGGGCGCATCGGCTGAGAAAGCTGCCGGATCACCCCTTCGAGCCGGTGAAGGCGATGCCGGCGATGAGCTGACGTTGCATGACGACAAAGAGAACGATCACGGGCAGCGAGGCCACGACCGACCCGGCGAACAGGATCGGGAAGTTGGTCAGGAACTGGCCGCGCAGCGAGGCGAGGCCGGCCGACAGCGTCATCATCTCCGGGTCGGTATTGACCACCAGCGGCCAGAGCAGGCTGCTCCACGACCACATGACGGTCAGCAGGCCGAGCGCCAGCAGGCCGGGTCTGACCAACGGGAGCAGGATGTGCCAGTAGATCTGCAGCGGGCTGGCCCCGTCGATCGAGGCCGCCTCGTCCAGCTCCTTGGGCAACGACAGGAAGAACTGCCGGAGCATGAAGGTGCCGAACGCGCCGAACACGCCCGGCGCTATCAGCGCCTGCAGCGAGTTCAGCCAACCGAGCCCCTGCATGATCTCGTACCGCGGAATGAGGAACAGCTCTCCGGGCACCATCAGCACGGCCAGGAAGAGCAGGAACAAGGCACCCCTGCCGGGAAAGCGCAGCCGCGCGAAGGCGAACGCGGCCAGCGAGCACAGCAGCAACTGTCCGGCGGTCACGGCGGCGGAGACCACGACCGTGTTGAGGAACTGCCTGGCCAGCGGCACCGACCGGAACACGTCGGCGAAGTTCGACCACTGCCAGGAGGGCGTGAACTTCGGCGGCACCCGCAGCGAGTCCGGCAGCGTCTGCAGCGAGACCACGAGCTGCCACGCGAACGGTGCGAGCATCACCAGCGCGCCGGCGGCCAGGAACACATGCGCCGGCCAGGTCCTGGGCTTACTCATAATGCACCCACTTCTTCTGCAGCCTGAACTGGATCGCGGTCAGCACCAGGATCAGCCCGAGCAGGATGACGGCGATCGCCGCGGCGAGCCCGCGCCGGTTCTGCACGAAGCCCGTCTCGTAGAAGAGGTAGACGATCGTGCGGCTGCCCTCCAGGGCCGGGCTCTTCAGGTCGATCATGAGATAGACGAGGTCGAAGACCTGCAGCGCGTTGATCATCGTGATGACCACGACGAAGAACGTGGTGGGCGTGAGCAACGGCAGCGTGATGCGGAAGAACTGCCGTAACCGCCCGGCTCCGTCGATCTCGGCGGCCTCGTAGTAGTGACGCGGAATGCCTTGCAGCCCGGCCAGGAACAACACCGCGTTGTAGCCGATCGAGCTCCAGATCCCGACGCCCGCGATGGCGTAGATCGCGAAGTCGGGGTCGCCGAGCCAGTACGGCCCGTCGATCCCCAGCGTGCCCAGGACGTGGTTGATCGCCCCGAAGTCGCCGTTGAACAGGTATCTCCAGGTCAGGCCCACCGCGGCGGGCATTGTGACCACGGGCAGGAAGTAGAGGGTCCGGTAAAGGCTCAGCCCGCGCAGCCCCGGCACGTTCAGCAGCGCCGCGACGACGATGGACAGCGGCACGCCGGCCAGCACCAGCACCGAGTAGAGCAGGGTGTTGCCGAGCGCGCCGTACATCTCCTCGTCGGTGAACAGGTCGGCGAAGTTGGCCGTCCCCACCCAGGTGTAGCCGCCGAAGACGCCCGACTCGGTCATGCTGAGATACAGGGTCTGGGCGATGGGCCACAGGTAGAAGACGGCCAGGCCCAGCGCCATCGGGGCGATGAGGAGGTACCCCCACGCCCACTCGCGCTTGGAGTGCATCGGTTACTCCTTGGCCAGGATCTCGTTCATCTGCGTCGCGATCTCCTTGGCGACGTCGGCCACCGGCCGCTTGCCTGCCCAGGCCTCGGCGAGCAGCTTGTTCTGCACGTCCTGCCACTGCGCGGTGTTCAGTGACACCGGGTACGGCACGCCGTACGGCATCGAAGCGTCGTAGGTCTCCTTCAGGTGGAAGGAGGGGAAGGCCTTGAACCAGCCCTCCTGCGTGCCGTCGCGGAGCGAGAGGGCGCCGCCGCCGCTGTCGCTGAGGATCCTCTGGGCCTGCTCGGAGGCGACGAACTCGGCGAAGGCCGCCGACTCCTTCGGATGCTCGCTCTTGGCCGAGACGGCGTTGGCCAGGCCGAGCAGGATGACGGCTTCCTTGCCAGGGCCCTTGGGCAGCGGGGCCACGTCGATCCGCTCGCGGATCTCGGGGTTGGCCCAGAAGGTGGGGGCGAACCAGACGCCGCCGTACAGCATGCCGTACTTGCCAGACTGGAAGAGCGTGATGGGGTCGGTGTCGGTGTATACCTCCGCCACGGGGCCGACCTTGTCCTTGATCATGCCGGTCCAGTACTCCAGGCCCTGGATCGAGGCGGGATCGTCGAAGCCGCTCTTCTTGCCGTCCTGCGACAGCACGTGGCCGCCCGCCTGGAGCATCGTGGGGTAGAAGGCGCCCTGGTCCCACATGTGGGCGAGGATGCCGAACTGCTTCTTGGACGGGTCGGTCAGCTTCTTGGCCGCAGCCTTGACGTCGTCCCAGGTCCAGTCGGCGGTGGGGTAGGCCACTCCGGCGGCGTCGAAGAGCTTCTTGTCGTACCAGAGCGCCGGGATGCTCACGTTGTGCGGCAGGCCGTACAGCTTGCCGTCGTAGCGGTACCCGTCGACGACCGCCGGGGGAAGGCCCTGGGCCTTCGACTCCTCGATCGGGGTGATGATTCCCCCCTTGGCGTACATGCGGACATTGAGGCTGTTCATCCAGAACACGTCGGGGGCGGCACCGCCGGACGCGGCCGTCTGGAGCTTGGTCCAGTACTGGTCCCACGGGGTGATCTCGAGCTTCACCGCGACATTGGGATTGGCCTGCTGGAAGGCCGCGATGATCTTCTCCGCGCTCGCCTGGTCGTTCTTGTCCCAGATGGCGTAGCTGATCGTGGCCTTTCCTGAGGCCTCCGGCTGGCTGGAGGAACTACAGCCGGCAGTCATGACGGCAAGGCCGGCGAGGCAGGCAAGGGGTAGGCGGAAACGCACGTTTGGCTCCAAGGGGGGTCGGGGGGTGTTCAGGGCCGCAGGCTGGAGGTCCAGCCGGCGAGCACGCGGTCGATCTCGGCCCTGGTCCGGGGATGGCCGGGAGCATCAGGGCGTTGCTGCCAGGGGTGCGGACCGGCGGCCGGACGATATTCCACACCCAGGGCGTCGAGCCGCTTTTCGTGTACGGCGAGCCGTACGAGAAAGTCCTCGAAGTCGCGCTCGTCGCTCCACATCGCCTCGGCGAAGGCGGCCAGTCGCGGGAAGGCCATGTAGTCGAGGAGCCGGGGCGAGTCGATGTGCTCGGTCCACAGCGCCGCTTGCGCGCCGAGGATCCTGCTCCGCTCCTCCCCGGTGAGGCCAGGGGAAACCGGATCGAAGGCGTGGACAGCGCGCAGGGAGGTCACGCTGCCGATCGGCACCGGCTCCTGATCGCCCTCCGCCTGGCGGAAATCCAGGTACGTCTCGGCGAACGGGGAGACGACAACGTCGTGGCCGGCTCGCGCGGCCATCGCCGCGCACCTGTCGCCGCGCCAGGCGGCGACGGTGACGCCCAGCGGCAGGCCACCCTCCAGGAGTTCGTCCCAGCCGAGCGGCTTGCGCCCGCGCGCCAGCAGGTAGTCGGTGAAGTGCCGCATGAGCCAGCTCTGCAGCTCATCGGCGTCGCGCAGGCCGAGGTCACGGATGCGCTCCTTGGCGGGAACGCTCTCGTTCCACTGTGTCTTGGGGGTCTCGTCGCCGCCGACGCAGACGTACTCGCCGGGGAAGAGTTCGAGGACCTCGTCGAGGACGTCGGTGAAGAAGGCGATCGTGTCGTCGGAGACGTTGAGCACGTTCTCGCCGACGCCCCACTCGGTGCGCACCTCCAGGGGGACGTCGAGGTTGCCGAGCTCGGGGTAGGCGGCGATGGCAGCCTGAGTGTGGCCGGGAAGGTCGATCTCCGGGACGATCGTGACGGAGCGGTCGGCGGCGTAGGAGACGATCTCCCTGATGTCGTCCTGGCTGTAGAAGCCGCCGTGCGGGCGCCCGTCGAACAGGCGATGCTGCTTGGCTCCCAGCGGGGACTCGCGCCGCCAGGCGCCGATCTCCGTGAGCTTCGGGTACTTCCTGATCTCCAACCGCCAGCCCTGATCGTCCGTCAGGTGCAGATGGAGGACGTTGAGCTTGTGCGCGGCCAGCAGGTCGATGTATCTCAGCAGGTCGTTCTTGGGCAGGAAGTGCCGCGCGACGTCGATGAGGCAGCCGCGCCAGCCGTACTTGGGGGCGTCGGCGATCTCGATCGCGGGGATGCTCCAGGTTCTGTCTCCGGTACGGCCGGTGCGGAAGGCGGCCGGGTCGAGCAGCTGGCGAAGAGTCTGCGCCCCGTAGAAGGCACCGGCCTGGGCCGAGGCCTCGATCAGCACGGACTCCGTCGTGACGGTGAGCCGATATTCCTCGGGCCCGAGGCCCACGGCGTGGCGGATCTCGACCCCGCCGGGGCCTTCGAGCAGCGGTAGACCCGTAGCCGGGGTGAGGGCCTGGCGGAGCCACGTCGCGGCGCCGGCCAGCACCGGGTCGGCGGTCAACGGCGTCGCGGCGGTGAAGGTGAACCGCCCTTCTCCGAGTGTGCAGCGGGAAGGCGCCGGGATCGGGATCACAGTGCCTGCACCGTCCGGGTCTCGCGGGCGCGTTCGGCGCCCCAGACGACGAGGTGCCCGAGCAGGGCTTCGGCGGGGTCGGCGCCGAGCGGGGCCGGGTCTCCGGCGGCCACGGCGTCGATGAACGCCCTGATCAGGCCCGCGTCGCCACCGCCATGGCCATCGGCCAGCGATGCGCCGGCGTTCGTCCCGGTGTCGAGCGTTTCCTCGGCACCGGTCACGAAGTCGACGATCCTGATGTGGCGCCCGTCTCCCTCGGCGAAGCCGTACGTGCCGAAGACGCGGGTCTTGCGGTGCTCCAGCGGCGTGAACGCCGTCATCGTGAAGGACGCGGTCGCGCCCCCCGCGAATTCCAACGTGACGACCTGCTGATCCACCACGTCGTTGTCGCAGTCGTAGACGCAGCGGCCGTAGGGGCCGGTCTCCAGCGCGTGCGTGACGCCTGCCACGGTTGCGTCGGAGGTGACGGCGCCGAGCGGCCAGAACTCCCGGTCCGGATCACCGAGGCAGCCCAGGTAGAGGCGTGGGGCCGAGTAGGGGCAGGTCGGCTCGACCGGGCAGCTCACGCAACGCGTGCTTGCGCCCTCCGGCCGATTCTCCGGCCGGAAGTGGGTCAGCGAGCCGAAGGACGACACGGCGACCGGCTTCTCGCCGACGAGGTGGAGCAGCCAGTCGATGTCGTGACAGGACTTGGTCAGCAGCATCGGCCCTGATTCGGCCGCATTGCGCCAGGCGCCCCGCACGAAGGAATGGGCCATGTGCCACCAGCCCACCGGCTCCAGGTGCTGGACGCTGGAGATCGAGCCCAGCCTGCCGCTGCCCAGGAGCTCCTTGAACGCCTTGGTGTAGGCGGTGTAGCGGAGCACGTGGCAGATCGCGAAGACGACGCCGCTGCGCTCGACCGCCTCGACGATACGGCGGGCCTCCACTTCGGTGGGGGCCAGCGGTTTCTCCAGCAGGATGGCATAGCCCAGCTCGGCGAAGGCAACCGCCGGCTCGACGTGCAACCGGTCCTGGGTCGCGATGACCACGGCATCAGCCAGCTTCGGCACCGCGGCCAGGTCGGCCCATCCCGTGAAGCAGGCCTGCTCCGGCAGGTCGTGCTCGGCGGCCAGCGCGGCCCGCCTCGCCGGGTCCGGGTCGGCCACGGCCACGATCCGCGCCCGGCCGTCGGCAGCCGCCGCCCTGGCGTAGATCTGGCCGCGCGCTCCCGCCCCGACGACGGCTATGGTCACTGTCATTCACAGACCCCCTTTATTACAGGCTCCATAGATATTCATAGATACGGTCTTGCCGTCAAGACCTCCTGTGCCGGATGATCAAGCTGGACGAGGGCGACATAATTCAGAGACCGTTGATAGTGAGGAGCAAACCCGTGCAGGTCAGTGGTGGGGACCTTCAGTGGCTGCGTCAGCAGAACATTCTGAACAGTCTTCGCGCCCTGCGTGAGGCGTGCGCACCACTGACGCTCACCGAGCTGGTCACGCAGACCGGGCTGTCGCGAGCCTCCGTGGGCGACGTCGTCGCCGAGCTCCAGCAACGTGGCTGGATCGCCGAGGTCGAGCCCGCACCGGGCACTTTGGGCAGGCCCGCCAAGCGCTACCGTTTCCGCACCGACGCCGGGCATGTGCTGGGCATCGACGTGGGAGTCCACAAGGTCCTGGCCGTGGTCACCGACCTCGCGGGCCGGACCGTCTCCAGCGGCCGGGTCGCCGTCGACCGGCACACTGCCCGGCATGAGCGGCTGGAGGCCGCGTGGAGGGCCATCGACGCCGCGCTCGTCGCCTCCGGCCTGGCAGCCTCCGACCTGTGGGGCGCCACCGCGGGGAGCACCGGCGTCGTCAACCGGGAAGGGCTGGTCACCCGGGTCGACGACCTCCCCGACTGGCCCGGAGTCGACCTCGCCGGCCATCTCGGGCAGCGGCTGCCCTGCCCGATCACCATCGAGAACGACAGCAAGCTCGCCGCCCTCGCCGAGCAGCGGCTCGGCGTCGCGGCAGGCGTTCGAGACCTCGTCTACCTGCACGTCGGCCGCCGACCCGGCGCTGCGATCATCCTCAACGGCCAGCTTCACCACGGGTTCAGCGGGGCCACCGGCGAGGTCGGCCTCATGGAGATCACCGGATGGCGCACCATGGCCGGCCGCCTGGAGAGCTGTCCCGCGGCCGCAGGCGCATCGCCCCAGGAGGCCGCGCGATTCGTCTTCGACGCGGCCCGCGCCGGAGACCCCGAAGCCCGCGCTGCCGTCGATGTCTACGCTCGCCACCTCGCCCTCGGCACCGCCGCCATGGTGCTGACGCTGGATCCTGAGCTGGTCGTCCTGGGCGGTGGCTTCTCCCGCTCGGCCGACGTCCTGCTTCCCGCTCTCAACCGGGCCCTCGAACCCCACTGCCTGCGCCTTCCCGACATCCGCCCCTCGACGCTCGGCGAGGAATGCGTCGCCTTGGGCGGAGCCTGCCTGGCGCTGGACCATGTGGACGAGTGGCTCTTCTCGCTGGAAGGGACCAGCTCCAGCCCCGCCGCCCCTCGGCGTCTCCCCTGACGCCTCAGCTCTCGAAGGGTCGGCCGAGCAGGATTCACCTTGCTCGGCCGACCCTCGTTGTCAGGCTTTCTCGTAGGGGATGATCTCTGCGAGGGCGGAGGCGCCGCCGATGCCGTAGTCGGAGCGCAGCCTGATGTATCGGGCCGAGATGCCCTGGAGGCTGACGTCGTTGGGCGCGGTCATGCGGGGCCACTCGACGGCCGTGACGTCCCTGAACGTAATGCCGTCGTCGCTGACCTGCACCATCCCCTTGAGGATGGTGCCGTTCATGTTCGTGCGCAGCTTGGGCTGGAACCGTACGGCCGACAGTTCCCTGACCCGGCCGAGGTCGACGGTGATGGTGTGCGGCTGCGGCGGGACCACGGGGTAGTCGGAGTGGAAGTCGGTGGTGAGCTTGCCGTCGATGGCGTTGCGCGGGTCGCCGACGCCGGGCTTGAAGGTGCTGGCGGCGGCTTTGAGCTCGGCGGGCGGGATACGGCGCCCGACGGGCTCCGTCGGCCAGATGTGGCGTCCCTTACCGGGCTCTTCGGTCACGGGTTCCCGGTCGGGCCCGGTGCCCTTGCCGCGGACCAGGATGTCGGTGATGACGGAGCCGTGGTCGGAGTAGAAGGGGTACTGCGGGTCGAGCGGAGTCTGCTGGTGGCGGGGCAGGCGCCGGATGTCGGCACGGGAGCCCAGGATGCGGACGTCCTTGCCGCGGGCGAAGACGTAGTCGATGCGGCCGGGGATGGCGCCCATGCCGTGGAAGGGGCTCCATGTGCGGCCGGGGTACATGCCGGCGTCGGCGTTGGCGTAGCGGAAGGTGTCCATGAAGCCGGCGTCGGTGTAAAGCTTGGTGTACGGCCAGGGCAGGACCACGCCGCCGTGGCCGGGGGCATCGGCGAACTGCTCGCTCCAGTCCAGGTGCGACTGCGCGTTGAGGTCGCCGCCCATGAGCACCGGCGCGTCGTCGTCGCCGATGAAGGACGGGATCGCCTTCTCGAGGATGGCCTTGCCCATGGCGACCCGGCGGAGGTTGTCGCCCTCCAGGATCTGTTCGTCGGTCTTGGTGCGCGGGAGGCCGTGGGTGTTCTGCACCGCCGCGTCGTGGGTGTCGCCGTAGGCCCAGCCGTCGTGCCAGGTCCAAAGGCTGAAGGCGTGGACGTGCTTGCCGTTGGGCAGGCCCAGCCGGGCGCCGCCGATGTTGAAGGAGTCGATGTCGGCGTCGGCATAGCGCGGATACACCTTCTCGACCTTGAGCTTGGTGTACAGCCACAGGTTGTCGCCGTTGTGGCTGTAGTCCTCGGGCGTGGTGAGCTGCACGCCCGTGAAACGGTCGCCCTCGGCCCGCCCGGCGTTGAGCCCGTCAAGGATCTTCTGACCGGACCCGTACCCCTCGACCACGAAGAGGATGTCGGGGTTGACCTCGTTCATGTAGTCGATCATCTGGGTGAGGTTCTCGCCGGTGGTCTCCTTGCGGTCGAACGTGCCGCCGACGAAGAGGTTCCACGCCATCAGCCGGAGCGGTGTGCCCACGTGCTTCTCCGGCAACGAGGTCACGGAGACGTCGACCGTCACGTCCTTGTCGGGGAGCACGAACGGGCGGCTGCGTACCTGCCCTTCACGGCTGTAGAGGGTGTCTCGCGCCCATACCTGGTCGCCTCTCCTGACCGTGGTGACGAACTCTTCGACGCGGTGGGGTCGTGGTTTGCCGGTGGCGACCACAGTGCAGGTGCTGCCCTTGCCGTCGCCGTCGCAGTCCAGCCTGTAGCTCGGTTTGGCGCCGCGGTCGGCGGCGGCTGCGGTGGTGTTCGTGGCGGCGAGCAGTCCGGCCAGGGCCACGGCGACCGCGAGGGGAGGGGTCAAGAGGCGCATGGGCATTCCTTTGAGCGAGATTTCCGGGGGGATCGAGAGGTCGGTCTCAACGGCGGCGTGCGAGGAGTGCTGTCAGGTGAGGCGCCGCGGCGGTGCGGGGTGCGGGGTGCGAGTCAGGACCAGGGCAGCAGTGCCGAGTGCGCACTGGTGGACGGCACATGGTTGCTCATTATTGACAAACTCCAGAGGAAGTTGTTCCAAGTGCAGGCTCTCCTATCGGGATCATTCCGACATCAGTGTCGCGCCGCAAGGTCTTCATGGTGAATATTTATAGAGCCTGCAATAAAAGGTTGGGGTTCACAGCCGTCGGCGGCCCGGGCTCGCTGATCCTTTTGAACCGCGAACCAATCGGGATCTCCGAGCTGCCCGGTCGGCCCAGCCGGCGACGGTCAGCCTCGCAGGCATTGTTGATCTCGGGCCGCGCAGTGGCTGCTTCGGCGAACCTTGCCACGGGCTTCTCCGGCGAGCTCGGCAAACCAAGATCACTGCGACGCATGACGGGCAGAAGGCCGTCGCGGCCACAGCCGCGACCAGCGGCAGGCGAATTCCGGCCCTCGGCTCCGGCGGCCTGGACGTTCTGCTTCCGGCCCACTGCGTCGGCCTACCGGCCGCGCCCACTGCTTGGACGTCAGGCCCAGATCACAGGCTCCGGAGGGCCGGCCACACCCGCCCGGAACCCGTCAGCCGTCCGTCCTGGCCAGCCAATCCCGCTCGACATCGGAGCCCGAGTGACCGGGACGCTGGTGGTGCCGTGGTCAGGTGGCGAGGGCGGCCGCCCATCGGGCCGGGTCCAGCCGGCACCGAGGCCGAGATGAAGGTGGAAGTAAAGGTGGAGGTGGCCGGCCCGAGGTCGTCACCTTGCGCTGACGACACCTTGACAGTGAGCCCTGAACTATCGATGATCGATGAGCTATACCGGTTTATCTCCAGTACCCGCCTAAATCTTCGTCACATGGTGAGCTGGACTTAACCGCTATAGCAGACCGCCCCCCTGCGACGAGGAGTCGATCGATGAGTGCACCGCTGATGCGGAGAAGGACCCTGCTGGCTGCCGTGGCGGCGACCGCCGCCGGTGTTGCGTTGCCCACCGCGGCACACGCCAAGCGCCGCCCACGCGTGAAGACCGGACCGATCTCGGTCGTCTACGTCGAGGTCAACAGCGAGAGCATGACGAACGTTGCGAAGTACACGCTCGCCGAGGGCGGTGCGCAGGTATTCGACATCGCGGTCATCTTTGCGGCCAACATCAACTACAACGGCACGGACGCCTACCTGCACTTCAACGAGAACGTGCAGAACGTGCTCGACAACGTGGCGACCCAGGTCCGCCCGCTGCAGCAGAAGGGCATCAAGGTCCTGTTGTCCGTCCTCGGCAACCACCAGGGCGCCGGCTTCGCGAACTTCCCGTCTCAGCAGGCCGCTGACGCGTTCGCCCAGGAGCTGGCCGACGCGGTGACGACGTACGGCCTCGACGGCATCGACTTCGACGACGAGTACGCCGGGTACGGCAACAACGGCACCGGTCAGCCGAACGACTTCTCATTCGTCTACCTGGTCTCGGCTCTGCGCCAGAAGCTGCCGAACAAGCTCATCACGCTGTACGACATCGGCCCGGCCTCGGGCAGCCTGACCTACAACGGAGTGAGCATCGCCAACACCTTCGACTACGCCTGGAACCCGTACTACGGCACCTGGTCCGTGCCGAGCGGCCCGAGCTCCAAGTCCCGCCTCTCCCCGGCCGCCGTGTCGTTCACCGCGACCGGTTCGTCCACCGCCGCGAGGCTCGCCCAGCGCACGGTCAACGAGAGGTACGGCGTATTCCTCACCTACAACCTCACCGCGGCGAACACGGCCTCCTACATCTCGGCGTTCACCAACAAGCTCTACGGCAGCTCTGCCCTCTACAACCCCTAGACCCAACGCCGTTCAGTTAGGCGTGGGGGCTGTTGGTCAAGTCCTGTGAACAAGGCAGCGGAGCTGCTGTAGAAGAGGTCTGTCACTCCAAGACATCCTCACCACAGGAGCTCCGCCGCTGGAACAGACTGCCCTAACCAAGACGGTGCAGGTAGCGGCTGGGGCGTTCGCGCCGGGGCATATCGGGGAGCTGACCCGGATCGTTCCGTTCGAGATGGTCGATGAGGTGCTGGCGGAGACCGGGGCGGTGCAGCGCAGGGTCCGACTGGTAGACGCGCCGTTCCAGACTGACCTGGCGGAGCGGTCCAACCTCCGGTCAGGGGGGCGGGGCGGGGGTGGACTGGTAGAGGTCGCCGCGGCCGGTGAGGGGGAGGGTGGGAACGCCGGCGGGAACGAAGGCGGCGGTGCCGGCGGTGAGGGTCAGGGCGTTCTCACCCCGGCCGGCGGTGATGGCGCCGGACACGCAGAGGAGGATGCGGGGGCCGTCCGAGACCAGCTCGGCGCGCGGGGTCTCGAGGGTCAGGGTCGCGCGGGTCAGCTCGAACTCGCGGACCGGGGGCGACCAGCGGACGACGCCGGGGGCGACCGGCTCCGGGGACATGACCGGCGTCTGCAGGGGTTCGAAGCGGACGACCCGGAGAAGTTCGGGGACGTCCACGCGCTTGGGGGTGAGGCCGCCGCGCAGCACGTTGTCGCCGGATGCCATCACCTCGACCCCCACGCCGCGCAGGTACGCATGCGGGTTCCCGGCGGGCATCCAGATGGCCTGGCCGGGCGCGAGCCGTATGTGATTGAGCAGGAGGGAGACGATCACGCCCGCGTCGCCGGGGTAGTGGGCGGCCAGGCGGGCGGCGACCTCGTAGGCCGGGTCCACGTCGCCGAGCTTGGCGCACGCGGCCGCGACCTCGGCGACCAGGGCGGTGCGGGCCGCCGGGGAGAGGGTCAGGGCCGCGGTGAACGCCTCGCGCAGGCCCTCGGGGCCGCGCAGGAGGGCGGCGATGGGCCGCAGCACGGGGACGTCGATCCGGTCGAGCAGGTCCGCCGCCGCCTCGGGGGCGCGGAAGCCGCACAGCGCCTCGAAGTCCCCCGTGGCCACGAGCAGCTCGGGCTTGTGGTGGGGGTCTCGGTAGTTGCGCAGCTCCGGGGGCAGCCCCGCCGCCTCCTCGGCCGCGAAGGCCGCGCGCGCGTGCTCCGCGTCCGGGTGGGCCTGCAGCGACAGCGGCTCCTCGGCCGCCAGCAGCTTCATCAGGTACGGCAGGCGCGGCCCGAACTCGGCGGCGACGGCGGGCCCCAGGACCCCCCGGGGATCGGTGGCGACGATCTCGTCCAGTGGCCGGCCGCCGATCCGGGACGGGGCGCCGGGGTGTGTGCCCAGCCACAGCTCGGCCTCGGGTTCCGGGCTCGGCACGGAGCGGCCCTGGACTCCGGCGATCGCGCTGCGGGATCCCCAGGCGTACGTGCGCACGGTCCCGTCGAGCCGGTACGCTCCGGGCGGCAGGGCGCTCACGTCACCGCTCCCGCCGCCGGGACGGGCCGCCGGGTCAGCGCGGCGGCCCCGACCAGCCCGGCGTCGCCGCCGAGCGCGGACGGGCGGAGCCGTACGCGCCGCAGGAAGTCCAGCCCGGCCAGGCGCTCTAACCAGGTGCGCAGCGGGACGAACAGCGCGTCCCCGGACCGGGCGACGCCACCCCCGACCACGACGAGGTCGAGGTCCACGACGGCCGCGGTGGACAGCAGCGCCCCGGCCAGGGCGCGGGCGGCGCGGTCGAACGCGGCGGTGGCGACCGTCTGGCCCTCGCGGGCGTCGGCGGCCAGCACGACGGCGTCGGCCTCCGGCTCCCCGGCCCGCCACCCCTGGCCGCGCGCCCAGCGCACCATGCCCGGCCCGGAGGCGTACGTCTCGACACAGCCGCGCGAGCCGCACACGCACGGCTCGCCCTCGGGATCGACGATCATGTGGCCGACGTGCCCGGAGTTCCCGGAGGGCCCGAACCGGGGCGCGCCGTCCAGCACCAGGCCGCCGCCGACGCCCGTGGAGACGACCACGCCGAGCAGCGCGCGCGACCCGGCGCCGGCGCCGGCGAAGTGCTCGCCGAGCGCGAAGCAGTGCCCGTCCCCGGCCAGCACCACGGGCCGGCCGAGTGACTCGGCGAGCCGGTCCACGAGCGCGAACGCGCGCCAGGCGGGGATGTTGACCGGGCTCACGGTGCCGGCGCGCGGGTCCAGCGGACCGGCCGAGCCGACGCCGAGCGGTGCGTTCCGCGCGATGTCACCGGCGGTGGCCACGACGCGCGCGGCGAGCCGCTCCACTGTCCGGAACATCTCCTCGGGGTCGTCGGTACGCGGCGTGGGATGGGTCCAGCGGTGCGAGACGACGCCGCGGGGATCGACGAGCGCGGCGGCGATCTTGGTGCCGCCGATGTCGACGGCCAAGGCATGGGTCACGGGGGGCTCCGTCAGTGGCGGTGGTGGTTGTCGGGCTGCGCGGGGTCGCCGGGGTGCTCCAGCCCCGGCACCAGCCGCAGCCGGTGAGCGCGCGAGTGGTCGAGCCACCGCACGAACGCCAGCCGGCGCGCGGCGTCGAGGAGGCCGTCCGTGGGGCCGGGCGGGTCCGGCTCCGGCTCGCGGCGGGCGAGGAGGGTGGCGGTCCAGGGGCCGGCCGTCACGGTCTGGTCCAGTACGGCGGAGCTCAGCGCCTCGGCCAGGTCGGCGGGCAGTGAACCCGGCTCGGCGTCGAACTCGCCGTCCGGCGTGCGCAGCCGCCAGACCGGCCCGGTGGGCGGCCGCGTGGTGGACTCCCGGTAGGCGGCCGCCTCCGCCGGGGTGACGGCGACATCGGCGGTGACGGCCTCGTACACGGCGCGGACGGCCGCGCTGCCTTCGTACGCCGCCGCGGCGATGGAGCCCAGCTCGACGGCGGCCCGCTGGTCGAGCCGGACCGGTGGGCCGCCCCCGGGGGCGAGCCCGCGCGCGGCGGCTTCGGCGGCGCACAGCTCCTCGGTCAGCACGACCTGGGCCACCCATCGCGTGAGCTGCCGGTCTTCGGCCGTGCCCGGCGCGGGGAGCGCCGTGGACCGGGGCCCGGCTCGCAGGGCGCCGAGCCGCCGGTCCAGTTCGGCACGCGGGAGGGGGGTGCCGTCGAGCCAGCCGAGCACCGGACCCACGCCGGGCACGACCGACTCCCCGGTGACGGGCGCGTGCCCGGGGACCGGGTGCTCGTGCCCGTGGTGGTGGCCGCCCGTCATGGGGCCACCACCAGCTCGACGGTCGGGGCGTACTGGCAGCGGCCGTACCACATGACCTTGACCAGGGCCCAGGAGGAGCCGGGGTCGGCGTCGCGCGGCGCGGCCACCTCGAACTCGGCGGTGGCGCTCTCCCCCGCCGCGAGGGCGAAGCCGCGGACCGGGTCGGCGATCAGGTCCCAGGTGCCCCAGGGGGAGACGAGCTGCAGTTCGCCGCGGATCTCGCCGCGGGTGCGGTTGCGCAGCGTGAGCCCCAGCACGGCCCGGCCGCCGGGGGCGACGCGCACCGACGGCGCGGTCACCTCCACCGACAGGCCGGTGTCGCGGCCGGGGTTGTCCTTGCTGCCCTGCGCGGCCACCCAGTCCTCGGGGACGTCGCCGGGTACGGGCAGGACGCCGGGCAGGTCGCCGACGGCGATCGTGACCACGTCCTCGACGGTCTGGCCGTCGTGCTCGATCCGGGCGGCGGTGAAGTACATCCCCGGCTCCACGCCCTCCGGCGGGGTGACCGTCACCGGGAACCGCAGGTGCCCGCCCGCCGTCAGCCGGTATGGCCGCCGCGTCAGGCTCGCCGTCCAGCCCTCGGGGGCGAGGATCTCCACGGCCCCTTCCACATCGGCGTCGAGCAGGTGCGAGGAGAGCACCACCGATACCTCGGCCGGCTCCCCCTCGGTCCGCACGAGTCCCGGTGAGGCCGCGACGCTCACCGGCAGGTACCCCATCGGCGCCGGTCCCCGGTTGTGCAGCCAGTACCGCGAGTGCACCGGCTGCGCCGCCTCGGCCACCGGCCCCAGCACCGCCCCGCCGTACGGCGGCATGCCCGCGTCGGCGGCGTCGCGCGATGGCAGGCCGGGCACGGCGATCACGGTGGCGACCTCGGCGCCGGTCAGTGCGATGACGCCCGGGACGGGTTCGCCCCGGCGTTCGAGCAGGTCAGCGCGGTACGCCTCGGTGAGGGCGAGCGCGCCGGAGAGGGTGGCGTCGCGGCCGTGGCCGGTGGACTCCATCAGGCGGACGGTCACCCCGGACGCCAGGTCCGGAGCGGCGGCCGATCCGCGCGCGGTCGGGTTGCCGGCTGGCTTGAGGGTGCCGACCAGCACCTCGCGGGCGGGCTGGACCCGTAGGTACGACCGGGCCGGTGGCAGCGGGCCCGGGTGCGGCTCGGCGACCACGGCGTACAGCGGGTGGTTGAACTCCTGCCCCTGGGCGGGCAGCGTCAGCGTGCGCCAGTCGCCCTCACCGGAGACCAGCGCGTAGCGGAACTCGTGGGTCCAGTGCATGAGCTGGAAGCCCGCGCCGTCGGGCAGTGTACGGCGGGGTGGGTCGATCCACACGCCGGACGGCCAGCCGGTGCACGAGCGCATCAGCGACAGGTGCAGCGTCCCGGCCGGATCGACGGCGAAGCCCGGCAGGCCGTAGGTGAGCAGCGCGACGGTGTGGTCGGTGAGCAGCTCCGACTCCGGGACCTCCCCCGGGCAGCCGGCGCTCACGCGGGCGTCGGCGAGGTCGGCGGTCAGCGCCGCGGGGTCGGTGGTGACCAGGGCGGGCAGCGCGCGCAGGTCGCGCAGGTCGGCGTTGGGCCGCCAGACCTCGCGCAGCGGCCGCGCGGCCGGCACCCAGACGCGCCCGTCCCGCTCCAGGGTCTCGGCGTAGGCCGTCCCGGCGCTCTCCAGCAGCTCGCGCACCGCGTCGTTCTCCTCCGGCCCGCCGATCATGATCCGGAAGTCGGGGAGGTTGGAGTCCACGTCGAGCCAGCCGTACCGGGACCAGTCGGCGCTCGCCGTGGTCGCGGTGACCCCGGCCCGGACCAGTGCGACGAGCAGGTCGCGGACACCGGCGGCGTCGTCCAGCGCGGGCACGACCACCTCGGCGACTCCGAGCGCCCGCTCCCCCAGGGAGCGGCCGCCGGGGCCGGTGAGCGTGACGCGGGCGGTGGAGCCCAGGCCGAACCAGGTGTTGGCGGGGTTGTCGAGGGTCCACGGCGCCTCGGCGGCGTCCACGTCGGGCAGGGCGAACCCGCGTCCGACCACGGCCCCGGCCACCTCGCTCACCGGGAGCGCGCCGGGGAGGTCGGCGGGGAAGCTCAGCCGCAGCAGCCGGTCCGCCCCGCTGTAGGCGAGGACGCGGGTGCCGAGGTCCACCCGGTCCACGCCGTCCCAGAGCGTGACGGTCTGCTCGTAGTCGATGCCGTCCACCGTCCCGGTGATCACCAGCCGTTCGCCGAGCGGGCAGGTCTCGCGGCGCACCCGGGCCGCGCCCTGCGCCGCGCCGACGACCGGGCCCTTGGGCACCAGGTGCCAGGGGCCCTCGCCGAAGTCGGGGTGGGCCGGGTACTCCTCGTAGACGCGCAGCTCGTTGCCGACGCATCCCTCCCGGACCAGCTCGCGTCCGGCCTTCTTGTCGAACACCCTGGACAGGCCGCCGCCGCGCTCGGGGTCGGCGGTGACGCGGTAGCGGGCGTTCTCGATCGTCACGCCGGCGGTGGGGGTCCACATGGGCTCCGCGCCCGGTGGGCCGGGCAGCAGCCGCCAGGTGCGCCAGCCGGTGGCGGGCACGTTCTCGGCCAGGAACCGCAGGGTTCCCCGGTCCACGACGCGCGGCACCTCCGCGCCGGCGTCGTCGAGCACCCGTCCGCCGTCGAGCCCGGCGGGCAGCCGTACGGTCACGGGCGCCGACCGGTCGAAGGACAGCGTGTTCGCGACGACGACCGCGACGCCCTCGCCGGTGGTGTCCACGCGGGCGGCGAGCGATCCGAGCGAGGCGTCCAGTACGGCTGCCGCCAGGTCGTACGCCTCGCGCCAGCCGGACAGCAGGTCCAGGTAGACCTGGTCGGACTCGCTCCCGGTGATCGCGTCGTGGTGCGCGCCGTACGCGAGCTGCCGCCAGACCTTGTCCAGGGCGGCTTCGGGGTAGGTCCCGAGCCCTTCGAGCGCGGCGATGGTGGCGAGCTTCTCCGCGTCCACGGCGGCCGCCTCGCCTGCCCGCTGCGCCTGTTTGGTGTCGATGTAGGAGACGTCTTTGCCCGTGTAGATCGGGTTCATGTCCCGGGTCTGCGGGCTGGGCCGCCGCCCGGAGGCCGCCAGCTCGGCCCGGACCGCGTCGAGGAAGTCGCGCGGGGTGGCGCAGACGAAGCGTGGCCAGACGTAGCGGGCGTTCCAGGAGCGGTGGATCTCGGTGACCCACTTGTTCGGCGGGGTGTAGTCGGTGCCCACGGGCAGCAGCAGGTTCCTCGTCGCCCCGACCGGCTTGAGCTTGCGGTACAGCTCGTACACGGCCTTCTCGGCGGTGGCCAGGTCGGCGGAGGAGTCCATCCACCAGCCCGCCGAGTAGTGGTGCGGCATGAAGTGCGTCAGCACCCCGAGCCCTGACGGGGAGATCCACTCGAACTCGCTCGGGAACTGCATGACCGTGGCATCGTCCTTGGCCTCGCGGAAGTTCTTCTGGATCGGCCCCCACTGGTGGAACGGCCCGCGCGCCCAGGCGCTTCCGGTCAGCCCTGCCGCCGCGAGGTAGCCGGGGAACTGCGGGTCGTGCCCGAACGCGTCGAGCTGCCACGCCGTCGCCGGCTCCCCGCCCAGGATGTCGCGCTGGTAGCCGATGCCGTACACGATGTTCCGGATCGTGGTCTCGGCCCCGGTCAGGTTGGTGTTGGGCTCGTTGTAGGTCCCGCCGACCAGCTCGACCTGCCCGCGCTCCATCAGCAGCCGCAGGTCGGCGCGGCGCTCGGGGTGCACGTCGAAGTACGGCTTGAGGTAGTCGATCTCGGCCAGCACGAACTTGTAGACCGGGTCGCGCAGCGCCAGGTCCAGGTGCGCGTCCACCAGCGCGAAGCCGTTGCGCTCCCACAGGGGCCGGGTGGTGGCGTCCCCGGACAGCAGTTCCCAGGGCGAGGTGTACGCCGCCTGCGTGTTCCACCACACCGGGTCGTAGTGGAAGTGCGAGACCATGAACATCGTCCAGCCGGGCTCAGCCACGACGACCACGCCCTCGGCGCGCGCGTCGCCCGCCGTCACCACGACCGGCAACTCGGCCCCCGGGACCGGGGCGGCGATCTCCAGCGGGACCTCGACCTCGCCGGAGCCCTCGGCCTCGCCTGCGACGCCGGGGCCGGTGACGGCGACCCGTGCGGGCGGGCCGTCGAGCGTCACGCGCAGCACCTGGCGCGGGACGTCCTCGGTGCCCGCGAACAGGTCCGTGGACTCCACGGAGATGATGGTGACTGACACGGGATTCCTCTCTGCGGGCCGGTGACCCACGTGGTCGGCGGCCGGTCGCGCCGCCGGGTTCCCGGCGGCGCGACCGGCCTGGAGGGCGCGTTACCGCGCTACCTCCCCCACGCCTCGAACTCGTAGATCCGGGCGGCGGAGTCGGTGTTCTGAGCCGGTTTGGTGATGGACAGCCTGACGTGGCGGGCGGTGAGGGTGACCGGGTGAGTGGTGGTGGCCGTCGTGTTGCCGGTGACGGTCACCGCGGTCTCCCACTCCTCCGAGGCGGCGGAGCGCACCTGGATCGTGAAGTCCCGGGTGTTGAACGCGGCGGGCTCCCCGCCGGCCTGCGCGTGCCGGACCACGAACCGGGTCAGGGAGCGGGCCTCGCCGAGGTCCACCTCCAGCCACCTGTTCGCGGTGAGCGTGCACCATTTGTCGGAGTTGCCGCCGGTGACGGTGCCGTTCACGGCCTTGGCCGGCCCCTCGTTCGCGTTGCACTGCCCGGAGGCGGTTGCCGGGCGGCCGAGCGCGCGATTGTCCTCCCCCGGCTCCCCCGACCAGGCGACCGTCGCGGTCGCGGCGGCCGACCGGCCGTACTCGGTGGAGACGGCCTCGACCTCGATCGTCGTGCTGGTCTCCGCGCCGGCCCGGTCGAGCTGCGGCACGAAGTACGCGTCGTTCGGGGTCGCGCCCAGGTAGGTCCGGGAGCCGTCGGCGTTGCGGCGGTAGACGTCGTAGTGGTGGACCTGGCCGGACCCGGAGCCGGCGGCGGTCCAGGCCAGGCGGAGCGACTTGCGCGAGGGGGACACGTCGGTCGCGCCGAGCACCTGGAGGCCGGAGGGCGCGGCGGGCGCGTCCACGGCTCCGTCGTACACGGCGAGCTGCCCGACCCGGATGTCGTAGGAGGCGGCGGAGCCCTCGGCGCGCAGGCCGAGCTGGGCGATGGTCTTGCCGGCGTGCGCCGACAGATCCAGCGTCTTCCGCTCCCAGCCGGTGCCGCTCGTGGACCCCAGGTCGAATGTGGTGAAGGTACCCGGCGCGTCGGTGAACGCGACGGCCGCCTTCAGGCGGGTCGGACCCGCGGCGGGCGTCTTGACCACGACGGACAGCTTGGTGCCGGCCGTCACCGGCAGCTTCGCCTGGTAGAGCCGCACGGTGTTGGCTGCGTCGAGATTCCCGGTGAGCCGCAGCGACGAGCCGCCCTCGTACGCGTCGCCGTAGTCGATGGATGGCGTGAGCCGGGTCCCGCTGGAGTCCACCACCCACTGATAGGTGGGGGGCACGTCCTGTACTGACAGGTTGTTCCAGCCGCCGGTGCGCACGCGGGTCCCGCCGACGTTGTAGAAGTCGCCGTGGCCGGTGTTGAACCCGGTGACGAACGGCTTCGCGGTCACGGCCGTGGACTCGGCGATGTGGTGCGCCAGGCCCTTCCAGGACGAGGAGGTCGCGGTGTTGGACGGGTCGGCGTTCGCGCCCACCCAGTACCGGGAGTCGCGGGTGCGGAAGTCGGCCGGGCCTGAGGAGGACTTCCACGTCCACTCGGGCCGGTAGATGCCCAGCGAGGTGACGTGCGGCTGACCGGTGGGGAACACCGCGTCCCAGCTCACCCCGGTGTTGTATCCGTTGGCCTCGGTGTCGATGCCCGCATACAGCTCGTGCTCGTCCCGGCTGAGGGAGCGGGCCAGGTCGCGCGACGAGCGCAGGTTGCCCGCGCCCCAGCCGAAGTCCAGGAACATCGAGTCGGACACCCGGGCGGGGTCGCTCAGGAAGGCGTCGTTCGCCGTGGTGAGCGCGTCCTGCCAGCTCACCGAGCCGTTCTCGGTCATCGCGTCGTACCACATGAACTCGGCCTGGCTCTTGGCCCGGGCGTACTTCATCAGCGAACGGATCTCGGTCGCCAGGGCGGCGTCGCCGCCCGCGGTCTCCTGGTTGATGAACCAGCCGTCGAACCCGTAGTGCTGGGCCACCTGTACCAGCTTGTCAGCGACCGGGTAGTTCGGGCCGGACTTCCGCACGAAGTCGCGTACCCACTGGATCTGCCCGCCGTACGCCGTGGGCGGGAAGAACACCGTGCCGTAGACCTTGACCCCGTTGCGGTGCGCGGCGTCGATCACCGTCGCGTTGGGGGCGAGGATGAGGCCCTCGCCCGCCGAACCGCCCCAGAAGACCAGGGTGTCGATGTACTGCCAGTAGGTGAAGGCGTAGTAGTTGGGGTCGAGGGAGCCCTGTGACGGGTTGCCGGAGGTGGGTGCGAACGACACCAGCGAGGCGATCTTGCCCTCGCCGGCGCGCGCGTTCGGGTTGGCCTTGAGCGCGGGGTCGGAGGCGCGGGGCCGCAGCGGTACCCGCGACCGGTTGAACCGCGCGTCCGGGTCCGTCGCCGGGTCCCAGTTCAGGATCGTGTTCGGGTGCCAGTAGGAGGCGTAGGGCTGGTCGCCCGCCGCCCGCACCGCCGTGCGGCCCGACCGGTTCGGCGCCGCCGGGGTGGACGGAGCAGCCGAGGGGGATGGGTCGGCGGGTGAGGAGGTGGGCCGGGCCGTGGGGGCGGCGAGGGCGGGCTGGACGGCGAGGGCCGTAGCGATCAGGGCCCCGCACAGGGCGGGTAACACGCGGCGTCGCATCTGGGCTCCCTCTCATTCCTGGGTGAGGACGGTGTCGATTCCCCGAGTCGTGAGGTGGCCCGGGTCGGCGGCGCGGTCGCCGGCGACGATGGCCACTGGTCCGGTCTGGCGCAGCCGGACCCATTCGGTGTGGAAGGCGCTGCCGGGCGCGACCTCGGCCCGGCGGCCGGGCTCGGTCCGCAGGTCCACGTCGCACCGCAGGGCGGGGCGCCTTTCCCCGGTACGGCGGCGGCGCTCGCCGATGATCGCCGCGAGTTCCTTGGCCGCGGGCTTGGGGCGGTGGTCCACGGTGAACAGGCCCAGGCCGTACTCACGCTCCGGGAAGTCGGTGAGGGAACGTTCCAGGTCGTGGGAGCACCACCAGGTGACGCCCCACAGGGCGGGGTTGGCGGTCACCGTGTCGAGCGTGCGGCGGACGAACTCGGCGGCGTGGGCCTCGGGCACGTCGGGCAGGGGAACGCCGATCTCCTGCAGCCAGATGGGCCGGGCCGGGTCGAGCGAGGTGGCCGCGGCCAGTTCGACGAGGTAGTCGGCGTGGCCGACGGTGGCCGGGCCGAGCGGGCCGTCGATCGCGGAGACGCCGTTGAACACCCAGGAGTGGACCGTGGTCAGGTCGCCGAGGTCCACGTTGTCGGCGGGATGGAACGGGTGCTCCGGGTCGTACCACGTGGCGTCGTACAGCGAGTGGAGGGCGAGCAGGCCCGGCGCGGCGGAGCGCACGACGTCGACCAGTTCGGCGGCCCAGGCCGTGGACGCCTCGGGCGTGGTGGGGTTGCTCGGGTAGAGGTTGTTGACCTCGTTGCCGAGCGTGACGGCGAACACGTTGTCGCGGGTGGCGACGGCGCGGGCGAGCCGGTCGGCGTACGCGGCGATGCCGTCGCGCACGCCGCGGTCGGTGAAGAGGCTGCGCCGGTGCCAGGTGAGCACCCACGACGGCAGGAAGTCGAAGCTGGACAGGTGTCCCTGGAGCAGGTCCACGGCGACGGACAGGCCGAACTCGGCGGCGACGTCGATCAGCGCCAGCAGGTCGTCCACGGCGCGCTGCCGGATCAGCGCCCGGTTGGGCTGGATCCACGGCCAGATCGGGAACACGCGCACGTGGTCCAGGCCGATCGAGGCCAGGTCCTCGAAGTCGCGGCGGGCGGCGTCGAGCGAGAGGTCGAGCCAACTGTGAAACCAGCCGGCCGAGGGCACGTAGTTGGCGCCGTAGCGGATGGGGTCGGACAGGGGCACGCGTCCTCCGGGGGTCGAACGATCTCCCGGCGGAGCCTAAACCGCTTTAGTCGTCCTGCCAAGCCCTCGGCGGCGCCGTGCTCTCCCGGACCACCAGCCGGGGGGTCGCCGTCTCGACGTCCCGGCGCAGCCCCGGCTCGGCGATGACCTCCAGCATCACCTCGGCGAACTGCTTGCCGAAGGCGAAGGTGTCGCGGGAGAGCGCGCTGATCGCGGGGTGCGCGATCCGGGTCAGCACCGAGTCGTCGAAGGCCACGATGGACAGCTCGTCCGGCACCTTCACCCCCATCTCGCCCGCCACCCCCAGCCCGGCCAGCGCCATCACGTCGCTGTCGTAGACGATGGCCGTCGGCCGGCGGGAGCGCGACAGCAGCGCCCGGGTCGCGGCGGCGCCCTCGGAGTCGCTGAAGTCGGTGTGCACCGACACCGCCTCCTCCAGGTCCAGCCGCCCGGCGCGGTCGCGCAGCGCGCGCGTGCGCCGCTGGGTGTGCAGGAACGCCGGGAGGCCCGCGACGTGGGCCATCCTGCGGTGGCCGAGCGCGGCCAGGTAATCCACGACCGACAGCATCGCCCCGCGGTCGTCGGCCCACACGCTGGACAGGTTTCCGTGCCCGCCGGGGCCGCCCAGGACCACCGCGGGCACCCCCAGATCCTCCAGCACCTCGATGCGCGGGTCGCGGACCTTGAGGTCCACCATGACGAACCCGTCCACCCGGTGCGCGGAGGCCCACTCCCGGTAGACCTCCGTCTCGGCCTCGACGTCCTCGACGATCAGCAGGTGCAGCGCCACCGACTGCGCCGACAGCCCCGCCTGCAGCCCGGACAACAACTGGGCGAAGAACGGCTCCACGCCGAGGGTGCTGGCGGGCCGGGCGATGACCAGGCCCACGGCCTCCGCGCGGGCCCCGCCCAGAGCCCGGGCGGCGCTGTGCGGACGCCAGTTCATCTCCTTCGCGACCTGCAGGATTCGCGCGCGGGTGGCCTCGCCGACCCCCGGGCGCCCGTTGAGCGCGAAGGACACCGCGCCCTTCGAAACCCCGACCCGCTCCGCGATGTCGGCGATCGTCGGTCGGCGCACCACTGCTCCTTCACGAGTTCGTCTCAGCTATTGACACACGAGTCTAGCCGGGGGAATAGTCCGGCAACTAAAGCGATTTAGCCTACAAGGAGAGCGCCATGCGTAGGTACTGGACGGGACTGGCCATGGCGGCCGTCATGGTCGTCTCGGGGTGCGGGCTCGACGCGGCCGACCCGCAGGACGAGGCCGCGCCGACCGCGGCCGCCACCGGCGAGGTGAAGGGCAAGGTCACGCTGCAGACGTGGGCGCTGAAGCCCAAGTTCACCTCGTACATGGAGAGCGTGATCAGCGCCTTCGAGAAGAAGCACCCGGGCACCGACGTGGCGTGGCTCGACCAGCCCGCCGACGCCTACTCGGACAAGGTGCTCAGCCAGGCCGCGGGCGGCACTCTGCCCGACGTCACCAACCTGCCACCCGACTTCGCCCGTCCGCTGGTCAAGCAGGGCATGCTGCTCGACGTGTCCACGGTGGACTCCAAGCTGGCCGACGAGTACGTCGCCGGTGGCCTCGACGCATACAGGTTCAGCGGCCACCAGGGCACCTACGGCTACCCGTGGTACCTCAACACGGACGTCAACTACTGGAACAGCGAGTTGATGGCGGAGTACGGGCTGGACCCGAAGCAGCCGCCGGCGTCCTTCGACGAACTGGTCGAGCAGGCCCGGACCATGAAGGAGAAGTCGGGCGGCAAGGTCCTGCTGATGAGCCGCCGCCCTGAGATCGGGGACCTGAGGGAGGCGGGGGTCAAGCTCCTGTCCGACGACGGCAAGAAGTTCGTCTTCAACACGCCCGAGGCCGCCGCACTGGTCGACAAGTACCGCGCCGCCTTCAAGGAGGGCCTGATGCCGCGCGACGTGCTGACCGACACCTACGCCGGCAACGCCAAGCTGTTCAACGAAGGCGCGGTGGCCTGGACCACCGGCGGCGGCAACCACATCACGAGCGTGACCAACGAGAACCCCTCGCTCGCGCCCAAGATCGTGGCCTCCCCCGACTTCGGTACCCCGCCGCTGTACGTTCAGGGCCTGTCCATCTCGAAGAAGACCACGAACCTGCCGACGGCGATCGCGCTGGCCCGCTGGGTGACCAGCCCGGAGAACCAGGCCGCGTTCGCCCACCTGGTCAGCATCTTCCCGAGCACGAAGTCCTCGGCGAACGACCCGTTCTTCAGCAAGAGCGACGGCACCAACGCCGGCGACGCCAAGGTCATCGCCTTCAACTCGCTGGCCAAGGCGGAGGTTCTCCAGCCCTACGAGGTCACCGACGCGATGAGCAAGTTCATCCGGCAGCAGATCTCGGCCGCCCTCAACGGTCAGATCTCCTCGAAAGAGGCCCTGGACGCCGCGGTCGCCAAGTGCAACGAGCTGCTCAACCAGTGACGTACACCGCACCGACCCGCCCGAGGCGGCTGCGCCGCCTGTTCACGCCCTGGGTGCTGGTGGCGCCCGCCGCCCTGTGGCTGCTCGTGTTCAACGTCTGGCCGTCGATCAACACGATCGTCCTGGCGTTCACGAACGCGAAGCCGCTGGGCGGCGGGCACTTCACCGGCCTGGACAACTTCGCCCGGGTGCTGAGCGACGGCCAGCTCGCCGACGCGCTGCTCAACAGCATCGTGTTCATGCTGGTCTGCCTGCCGCTGCTCACGGTCCTGCCGCTGCTGCTGGCGATCCTGGTCGAGAAGAAGATCCCGGGAATCGCGTTCTTCCGCACGGCCTTCTACACGCCCGTCGTCGCCTCCGCCGTGGTGGTCGCGCTGATCTGGAGCTGGGTGCTCAGCGACCGGGGCCTGGTCAACGGCTTCGCGCAGTGGCTGGGGATCATCGCCGAGCCGGTCCCGTTCCTCACCGAGCGCTGGCTCCTGGTGTTCAGCGCCATCTCCCTGACCGTGTGGAAGGGCCTCGGCTACTACATGATCATCTATCTGTCGGCGCTCGGGAACGTCCGGCGGGAGCTGCACGAGGCCGCTGCCGTGGACGGGGCCGGGCCGATCCGCCGGTTCTGGAACGTGACCGTCCCCGGCGTGCGGAACACGATGCTGCTGGTCTCGGTGATGGTGGCGGTCTCGGCGCTGCGCGTGTTCTCGGAGCTGTTCGTGCTCTCGAACGGCACCGGCGGGCCCGGCGGGCGCGCCCAGTCCGTCGTGATGCTCATCCAGATGTACAGCCGCGGCTTCTACGGCCACTTCGGCTACGCCTCGGCGCTCAGCATCGTGCTGCTCGTCATCACGCTCGGCCCGATGCTCCTGCTGCTCCGGCTCAACAGGAAGGCGACCTGACATGCCCGACGTCACAGCGCGTGTCGAGACCGGGCGCCACGCCGTAGCGGCAGAGAGGCCGGGACCGAAGGCGGGCCCGGGACAGGGCCGGCACGCGGGCCGTGCGCGACGGCGGTCCGGATTCGGCACCGCGGGACCGGGCGAGCTGGTGTTGCGCTACTCTCTGCTCGCGCTGGTGCTCGTGCTCCTGATCTCACCGTTCCTGTGGCAGTTGTCCACCTCGCTGAAGAGCCTGCACGAGGACATCTTCACCGGCGCCCCGAGCTTCCTGCCGGAGCAGCCCACGCTGGACAACTACGCCCGGGTCGCCGAAACCATCCCCGTGTGGTCGTACGCGCTCAACTCGCTGATCGTGGCCGTCATCGTGGTCCTGGGCAACGCCGCCGGAGCGACCCTGGCCGGCTACGCGCTGGCCCGGCTGAGGTTCCGGGGCGCGAAGCTGCTGCTCGTGGGGTTCCTGGCCACGCTGGTGCTGCCCGGCGAGGTGACGATCATCTCGCAGTACATCACCGTGCGCGGGTTCGGCCTGGCGGACACCCTGCTGGGCGTCGCGCTGCCCGGCGCGATCGGGATGCTGAACGTGCTGCTGATGCGTACCGCGTTCCAGGCCATCCCCCAGGAGATGGACGAGGCCGCCGTCATCGACGGTGCGACCCCGTGGCAGCGGCTGATCCGCATCGGCCTGCCGAACGTGCGGGGCATGCTGAGTGTGATCACGATCTTCGCGTTCATCGGCGCCTGGGACGACTTCCTGTGGCCGCTCATCGTCCTCAACGACCCGGAGAACTTCACGCTCACCGTCGGCCTGCAGTACCTCAACGGGACGTTCACCAACAACCCCCGGCTTCCCGCCGCCGGGACCATGATCTCCTTTATCCCCATCGTGATCCTTTTCGCGTCGTTGCAGCGGTTCTTCTTCCGCGGCGTCGAAGAGGGCGCGATCAAGGGCTGATCGACAACCTGACCGAGGAGTCTCCCCCATGCATGACGATCGCGAGCTGGTCGAGAACCGGCTCAAGCGGGTGCTCGACGAGCGGATCCGCCCCGCGGTGTACCCCGCGTCCGTGCCGCTGGACGTGGCCGTGTGGCACGCGCCCGGCGAGCCCGTACCTGTGGCCGAGGGCCTGGCGGCATCCCCCTCACCGATCGCGGTCGGTGACGCGTGGGGCGCGCCGTGGGGCACGAGCTGGTTCACGGTCACCGGCACGGTGCCCGCCGACTGGGCGGGCCGGACCGTGGAGGCCATCCTCGACCTGGGCTTCGACGAGAACATGCCGGGCTTCCAGTGCGAAGGCCTGGTCTACCGGCCCGATGGCAACCCGGTGAAGGGTCTCAACCCGCGTAACCAGTGGGTGCGCGTCGGCGCGCCGGTCCAGGGTGGCGAGGAGGTGCGGCTGCACATCGAGGCGGCCTCCAACCCGGTCATCCTCGACTACCACCCCTTCCTGCCCACGAAGCTCGGAGACAAGGAGACGGCCGGCAGCGAGCCGCAGTACCGGCTGGCCCGCATGGAACTCGCGATCTTCGACGAGACCGTCTGGCAGCTCGTGATCGACCTGGAGGTGCTCGGCGAGCTGATGGCGGAGCTGCCCGTGGACGGCGCCCGCCGCTGGGAGCTGCTGCGCGCCGTCGAGCGGGCCCTCGACGCGATCGACCTGCAGGACGTCAACGGCACGGCCGCCGCCGCCCGCGCCGAGCTGGCCGGGGTGCTGGCCACGCCGGCCGCGCCCTCGGCCCACCGGATCAGCGCGGTCGGGCACGCCCACATCGACTCGGCCTGGCTGTGGCCGCTGCGCGAGACCGTGCGCAAGGTCGCCCGCACCACCTCCAACATGACCGCGCTGCTGGAGGACGAGCCGGAGTTCGTCTTCGCCATGTCCCAGGCACAGCAGTGGGCGTGGATCAAGGAGCACCGGCCGGAGGTCTGGACCCGGGTCGTCAAGGCCGTGGCCGATGGGCGGTTCGTCCCGACCGGCGGCATGTGGGTGGAGTCGGACACGAACATGCCCGGCTCGGAGGCCATGGCCCGGCAGTTCGTGCACGGCAAGCGCTTCTTCCTCGACGAGTTCGGCGTCGAGAACGAGGAGGCGTGGCTGCCCGACACGTTCGGCTTCGCCGCCGGGCTCCCGCAGATCATCAAGGCGGCCGGATCCAAGCGGCTGCTCACCCAGAAGATCTCCTGGAGCCAGATCAACAAGTTCCCCCACCACACGTTCCTGTGGGAGGGCATCGACGGCACCCGGATCTTCACCCACTTCCCGCCCGTGGACACCTACAACTGCTCGATGAAGGGCAGCGAGATCGCCCACGCGGCGCGCAACTTCAAGGACAAGGGCGTGGCCCGGCACTCGCTGGCTCCCACCGGCTGGGGCGACGGGGGCGGCGGCACCACCCGTGAGATGGTCGCCAAGGCGGCCCGCCTGCGGGACCTGGAGGGGTCGGCCACCGTTGTCTGGGAGACGCCCGCCGAGTTCTTCGCCAAGGCCGAGGTGGAGTACCCCGCCCCGCCGGTCTGGGTCGGCGAGCTGTACCTGGAGCTGCACCGCGCCACGCTCACCAGCCAGGCCAAGACCAAGCAGGGCAACCGCCGCAGCGAGTCGCTGCTGCGCGAGGCCGAGCTGTGGGCGGCCACCGCCGCCGTGCGCACCGGGTCCGAGTACCCCCACGAGCGGCTCGACCGGATCTGGAAGACCGTGCTGCTCCACCAGTTCCACGACATCCTGCCCGGCTCGTCCATCGCCTGGGTGCACCGCGAGGCCGAGAAGACGTACGCCGCCGTGGCCGCCGAGCTGAACGAGATCATCGACGGCGCGCAGCGGGCCCTCGCGGGAAACCCCGGCTCCGGCGAGCTGGTCTTCAACGCGGCGCCGCACACCCGCCACGGCGTCCCGGCCGGCGGCGCGGCCGCGGTCCCAGCCCCCGCCCTCGCCGCCGAACTCCGCACGCGCGGCGAGGGCGGATACGTCCTGGACGACGGCCTGCTCCGGGTGGAGGTCGACGGCCGCGGCCTGGTCGTCTCGGCGTACGACCTGCGGGCGGAGCGGGAGACGGTCGCGCCGGGGCAGGCCGCCAACCTGCTGCAGATCCACCCCGACTTCCCCAACATGTGGGACGCCTGGGACGTGGACCAGTTCTACCGGAACACGGTCACCGACCTGGTGGACGCCGACGAGGTCGCGCCGGGCGAGGAGCCGGGCTCGGTCCGCGTGGTGCGCTCGTTCGGCGCGTCGCGGGTCACACAGGTCCTCACCGTGGAGGCCGGGCGGCTCGACATCCGCACCGAGGTGAACTGGCACGAGACCGAGAAGTTCCTCAAGCTGGCCTTCCCGCTGGACGTGCACGCCGACCGGTACGCCTCCGAGAGCCAGTACGGCCACGCCTTCCGCGCCACCCACACCAACACCAGCTGGGAGGCCGCCAAGTTCGAGGCGTGCAACCACAAGTTCGTGCACGTGGAGGAGCCGGACTGGGGCGTGGCGCTGGTCACCGACTCCACCTACGGCCACGACCTGACCCGCACCGTGCGGGCGTCCGACTCGGGCACGACCACCACGCTGCGGGTGTCGCTGCTGCGGGCGCCGCGGTTCCCCGACCCCGAAACCGACCAGGGCCTGCACCTGTTCCGGCACGCACTGGTGCCGGGCGCGGCGATCGGCGACGCGGTGCGCGAGGGCTGGTTCCTCAACCTGCCCGAGCGGCGGGTCCCGGGCGACGCCGAGGTCGCGCCGCTGGTCACCGTGGACGACGACGCGGTCGTGGTAACCGCCGTGAAGCTGGCCGACGACGGGAGCGGAGACGTCGTCGTCCGCTTCCACGAGTCCCGGGGAGGCCGGGCCCGCGCCCGCGTCTCCACCGGCTTCGCCGCCACCGGCGTCGCCGTGACCGACCTGCTGGAGCGCCCGCTCACCGACACGGCCCCACCGGAGCTGACCGACGGGTCGGTGGCGGTGGCACTGCGCCCGTTCGAGCTGGTCACGCTACGGTTCAGCCGCTAAGCGCACCCCCTCGGCGTACCGCCCGGGCGGGCGGTACGCCGAGAGCCGGCCCACCCGGCCCGCCCAGGACGGGAGGCGTCGCGGCGACGTACACGATCACCGGGCGACGAGGAAGGCCGATCGGCCCGTGACGTTGAATGCGCACGCCCTCCAGCACACGCCGGAAGTACGGGCTGTCGCCATGCCGGCCGGGGCTGATGATCCGGGCGATCGGACGGCAACGCCGGTCGGCGGCCAGGTGCACCTTCGTGCTCAACCCGCCACGCGGACGGCCCAGCGCTTCCCGTCCCCTGGCCGGTTTGTGATCTACGCCGTCCCCTTTGACGGGAAGTCGGCCGACGGCCGATGGCGGGCTCCGGCGGCATGCTGATGCGCACGCACCACGGCGGAATCCACGCTCACCGTCCAGTCCTCGCCTTCGGCCTCGTCACATCCGGCCCGCAACCCGTCCAGGATCTTCCCCCAGGTGCCGTCCATCGACAGGAGACCACTGAAGATGTAGGAGCCTGACCTCGCTGTGAATACCGCCCCAGCATGCCGCCGCAGATCCTGGCCACGGCGGTGCTGTTGCAGACCCTGGACGGCGTCTCCGATGTCGAGGCCGTCCAGGAACTACGCTGCGACCTGCGCTGGAAGGCCGCCTGCGGACTGGGCCTGCACGACACCGCATTCGATCCGTCGCTGCTGACCTACTTCCGGCGCCGCCTGGCCCGCTCGACGCGACCGGCCGGATCTTCGATGCGGTCCGCGCGGTCATCGCCGAAACCGGCGTGCTGCGCGGCCGCCACCGGCGGGCACTGGACTCGGCCGTGCTGGACGACGCGGTAGCCACCCAGGACACCGTCACCCAGCTGATCGCCACGATCCGCCGGGTAATCCGCGAGGTGCCCGGCGCCGCGGAAGCCGCCGCGTCCTGCTGCATCGCCCATGACTACATCAGCCCCGGTAAACCCCGCATCGCCTGGAACGACGAGCAGGCCCGGGCCGTCCTGGTCGATGCCCTGGTCACCGACGCGATCCGCCTGCTGGCCGAGACCTGCGACCAGGTGCTGGATGCGCGCGCCGCAGACGCCATCGGCATCCTGGCGCTTGTGGCGGACCAGGACGTGGAACCGGGCGAGGGCTCCGACGGCCGCGACGGGCGCCGGCGCATCGCCCGGCGCACCGCACCCGAGCGTATGATCTCCACCGTCGATCCCGAGGCCCGGCACATCCACAAGAGCACAACCCGCACCTCAGACGGGTTCAAGGCGCACCTGGCCGTCGAGCCGGAGACCGGCCTGCTGACCGCCGTCGCCATGCGGCCCGGGGCCGGAGCCGCCCATCACGAGGCCGCCGTGGCCCCCGATCTACTGACCGGCGAAGACCACCGGGTGGAGGTCGTGGCCGATGCCGCGTACTCGTCCGGGCCGTGCCGGCGGGCACTGACCGAGGCCGGGCACCGGCTGCTGATCAAGCCGCCGCCACTGCGCCCGGCCGGGCCGAGCGGGTTCACCCTGGACGACTTCGCCATCGGCACCGGCACCGGCCTCTGCCCGGCCGGGCAGAGGGCGGTGCCGGTGGTACGGACACCAAACGCGCTACCTTCGACACCGCGACCTGTGCGCTCTGCCCGCTGCGGCAGCGGTGCACCATTGCCCGGGGCGGCCGGGTGGTGCAGATCCGCCCCGATCACGATCTGCAAGTGGCCGCCCGCCGCGGCACCCCACACGGATCGGGGTCAGGCAAGGTCAGATGGGTCGTAGAGCGGACCTTCGCCTGGCTGCGTCAGTTCAACCGACTCCGCATCCGCTACGAACGCCGTGCTGATCTTCGTCAAGCCCTGCTTGACCTGGCCTGCAGCATCATCTGCCTCCGCAGACTGCGGACCTCATTTTGAAACCCTCAGTTAGAGCAGGCCCTGACGCCACCGGCCGTTCCAGTTGTTCGATCCCCGTCTCAGGACCAGGTGACCGGTAGCGAATGCACGCCGAAGATGAGCATCTCGTTGCGTACCGGCACCTGCTCGGTCGGCACCGCCAGGCGCAGGTCCGGCAGACGGGAGATCAGTTCGCCCAGCCCTGTCCGCATCTCGATCCGGGCCAGTTGCTGACCCAGGCACTGGTGCACCCCATGCCCGAAGGCCAGGTGAGGAGTACGTGAGCGGCGCAGGTCGAGCGTGTCGGGATCGGGCCAATGTCGGGGGTCCCGGTTGACCTCGGGCGTGGCGATCACGACGGTCGCGCCGGCCGGGATGTCCACACCGCCCAGCGTCACCGGCTCGGTGGTGACCCGGCTGACTCCGAGCTGGATGATCGACAGGAACCGCAGCAGCTCCTCCACCGTGCTGTCGATCAGGCCCGGATCGGCACGCAGCGCCGCGAGCTGGTCGGGATGCTCCAGCAGCGCGAACGTACCCAGACCCAGCATGTTCGCCGTGGTCTCATGGCCCGCGTTGAGCAGGACGAGTGCGACATCGACCAGCTGTGCGTCCGTCAGGGGCGGGTCGGCGTCGTGGATGAGCCCGGACAGCAGGTCATCAGCGGGGTTCGAGCGCTTGCCTGCCACCAGCCGCCGCATGAACGCATACAGCTCGGCGCGCGCCATGGCCTGCTCCTGCGGGGTCGAGTCCGCGTTCAGCCCGGCCGCCGTACGCTCCTGGAACTCCGCACGGTCGGCGTAGTCCACGCCCAGCAACTCGCAGATGACCAGCGACGGCAGCGGCAACGCGAACGCCGGCACCAGATCGGCCTCCGTACCCGCCGCCTTCATCGCCTCGATGTGCTCCACTGCGATCTCCGTCACCCGCGACTCCAGCTCCCGCATCCGCCGCACCGTGAACTGACCCGTCAGCAACCGCCGCAACCGGGTGTGCTCCGGCGGGTCCATGAAGACGAAGATCCCGTCCTCCCGCTCCGCCACCTCCGCCTTCGACGGTTCCGCCGCCTCCATCTCGGCCACCTCGTGCGGCCGCAGCGACGTCGCGTCCCGATGGCGCACCTTGTCGGCGCTGAAACGCGCGTCCGACAACACCGTACGGGCCTCCTCGAATGGACCTGTTGCGCCACGACATGTTCATGACGATGCGCACCGTGTCGGACGAGTCGATCGTCGAGATCGTGGACGAGGTGTGGCTGCCACTACTGGGGGCGCCTGAGGCTCCGGCCGAGTCGTCGGCTCCGGCCCCACCGGGCTGACCCTCGCCTGCGACCTGGCCCGCCGGGCGTCGCCGTCCGCCTCCGTCAAGCGGGCCGAGCATCCCACACCGCCTCCCGCGCCGAGACTGTTCAGCCCCGCGAACGTAGTCGTCGCCACCGCCTGGTGAAACGTCCAGCTGCACGACGACGCCGAACGCAACAACCTGCCGGTCGCCGGTCGTGCCCAGCAGCTACGGCTGCGCGGGAATCCGGCCGGCTCGAACCCGGGGTGTGATCGCTAACGTGCCAGATAACGAAGGTTGTCCCGCAACAGGGCATAAGCGCGCCGTTCACCCCTCACTGGCCCAGCAGGTTCGGGCCGGCTCGCCTACCCGGAAGTGGAGCCCGTCGAGCATGACGGCCAGAAGGCGATCATGGTGTGCGGGGGTCCGTTCCGCCGCCCAGGCGACCGAAGCGATCAGGGAGAAAAGGGCCGAGGCGTCGATATCGGGCCGGATCGTCCCTGCGTGCTGGGCTCTGGCCAGTAGTTGTGCCCCAGCGGCCTTGACGGCCTGGCAGGTGGCGTGGAGTTCGGATGCGGGGTCGGCGAGGCTGTCGACAAGGGCGTCGACCAGGCCGCGATAGGCCATGGCGTGCTCGACCGCGGCCGTCAGCCAGGTGGCCAAGGCCTGGTGCGGGGACGGGGAGGCGAGCAGCTCGTCCGAGCGTGCGTTCAGGCCGCGCAGGCTCTCGCCCAGCAATGCCTCCAGCAGTGCCTGGCGGGTCGGGAAGTGCCGGTAGAGGGTCACGTTGCCGACGCCGGCGGTGCGCGCGATGTCGTTCAAGGAGGCGCCAACGCCGTGCTCGGTGAAAGCCGTCCGAGCGGCCGTCAATAGACGCTCGTAATTGCGTCGCGCATCTTTGCGCCCTACGGGCCGGGCCTGCGCCGATCGATCCGCCACGGGACCCTCCACACGTTTGCTAAAACGAGGAACCTCCTCATATCTTAGCTCACCAGAAACGAGGAGCCTCCTCGTTTCGTTGTGCACCATCCTGAGGAGTGCCATGACCGAACAGAGCACGCACGTGGCGACAGCGGGATCCGGGCCCGCCGGTGCCGCCCGACGGCAGCGCCGCCCCGGCCTGGTGCTCGCCATCGTGCTGATCTGTCAGACGATGTTCATCCTGGACACCAACGTGGTGAACATCGCCCTCTCCGACATCCAGCACGACCTGGGTTTCTCCGCGACCGGCCTGTCCTGGGTGCTCAATGCCTACATGCTGGCCTTCGGCGGTCTGCTGCTGCTCGGCGGTCGCGCGGGCGACATCGTCGGCCAACGGCGGGCTCTCATCGGCGGGGTCGTCATCTTCACCGTCGCCTCACTGGCCGGAGGGCTGGCCACATCGGCCGAGATGCTGCTGGCGGCCCGTGCCGGTCAGGGGATCGGCGCCGCCATTGCCGCACCGACCGTGCTCGCCCTCATCACCGTAGGCTTTACGGACCCTGCACGCCGGGCGCGGGCGCTGGGGGCTTACGCGGCGGTCTCCGGCTCCGGCGCCGCGATCGGCCTCATCGCCGGTGGCATGCTCACCGACTGGATCTCCTGGCGGTGGGTGCTGTTCATCAACGTGCCGATCGGCATCGTCCTGCTGATCCTGGCCCCGCTGTTCATCACCGAGACCGATCGCCACCCAGGCCGCTTCGATCTGGCGGGTTCGCTGACCTCGACGCTCGGCATGACCGCGCTCGTCTACGGCTTCATCCGCGCCGCCGAGAAGGGCTTCGGCGATGTGGTCACCCTCGGCGCGCTCAGCGCGGCCGCCGTCCTGCTGGTCCTGTTCGTGGCCGTCGAGTCCCGTGCCCGGCAGCCGATCGTCCCGCTACGGCTGTTCGCCGACCGCAACCGCGCCGGCGGCTACGTCGTGCTGCTGTTCGTCCTGGCCGCGGGCAACGGCATGTTCTTCTTCCTCACCCAGTTCCTGCAGCAGGTCCTCGGCTACAGCCCTCTGCAGGCGGGATTCGCCTTCGTGCCGCTGGCCCTCGTGATCCTGGCCTCTTCCGGCGTGGCGGCCCGGCTGCTGCCGCGCCTGGGCGCCAGGACGCTGATCGCCGTCGGCGCCGCGGCGATCAGCCTGGCCCTGCTGTGGATGACACAGCTGACGCCCCAGGCCGGCTACGCCACGGCACTGCTCGGCCCCATGATGATCGCCGGTCTCGGCATGGGCATCCTGCTGGTGGGAGCCACCACCGTGTTGTCCTCCGGGATCCGAGCCGAGGATGCCGGTGCCGCCTCCGGCCTGCTCAATGTCATGCAGCAGATCGGCGGTGCGCTGGGGCTGGCCATCCTCGTCACGGTGTTCGGCGCCGCCACCCGCGCTTCGCGCGGACCGGCCCACCAGGTCCTCACCGAGGGAGTCACCACGGCCTTTACCGTCGCGGCCGCGTTCACCGCCTGCACAATCCTCCTGGCCCTGACCATGAAGAACAGGCAGGCTCCCACAGCCGGATCCGCGGCCGCGGAGGAGCTCACCCGGTGACGTAGGGACCAGCCTCATCTGCGCCCCTGCGATCCAAGGTGTCAGTTTCGGGTCGCGGTTGCGCTTCGACGTCGACCTGCCGCGGCGTGTGGTCCGGGCGGACCTGGTCGTCCATGCCGGCGGGCGCCGGCCAGGGGGAGCGGAGCCGGCTTGGCCCGTGCGGGTCCACGCCGCTCGGCCCTGTCTACTGAGCCGGCTCGGCCGCGTCAACCGACCCGGCCTGCCCGCCGCCGAACACCTCCTCGACGAGCCTCTGCGCCGCCTTCTGGAAGGCCTCTGCCATGGACAGTGCGGCGTCGTCGACATAGTTCAGCGTGGCGGTCAGGGTCTTGCTGCCGTCGGGCGTGCTGTACATCAGCGCCGCGTGGCCGCCGTGGCCGCCGTTGTGGGTGATGACGGTGCCGCCGTTCTCGCCCGCGTCCTGGACGAACACTCCCAGGCCGTAGCCGATCTTGGGATGCGGTGTGCACATCTCGGCCAGCAGCGGGGCCGGCAGGAGTTTGCCGCCCACCAGCGCGGAGATGAATGTGTGCAGGTCCTGGGTGGTCGAGATCATGTCACCGCCGCTGGAGATCCAGGAGGGGTTCTGGCGGGTGACGTCGACCGTCTTCTCCCGGCCGGCGTCCTCGTAGCGGTAGTAGGCGTGGGCGTGCGGCTCGGGGATCTCCGACTGGGTGGTCGGCGCCACGGTTCCCGACAGCCCGAGCGGCCCCAGGATCAGCCGCTGCATCTCCTCGGCGTAGCTGCGGCCGGTGACCTTCTCGATCAGCAGCCTGGCCAGTACGTAGTTGGTGTTGGCGTAGCTCCAGTCCGTCCCCGGCTCAAAGCGCGCCGGCTTGGACAACGCCAGCCGTACCAGCTCCTCCGGCCGGTAGGTCTTGAACCGGTTCTCCACCCACTCCTGGCCGCCCCAGGCGATCCCCGGCGCGAACGTCCCGTCGTCGTAGTACTCGCCGGTGAAGTTGAACACCCCGCTGGTGTGCTGCAACAGCATCCGCACCGTGATCCGCCGGTCCAGCCCGAACTCGGGCAGGTAGTCATCCGCCGGGGTGTCCAGCCCGATCTTGCCCTCGGCCACCAGTTGCAGCACCACGGTCGCGGTGAAGGTCTTGGTGACGCTGCCGATCCGGACGTGGCCGTTCGTCGGCGGCTTGGCGCTCTCGCCCAGCTTGCGCACCCCCGCGCTGCCGACCCACTCGCCCCGCTCATCGTGCACGCGCAGCGTCACCCCGGTGAAACCGGAATCGACCATCTCCTCGATGGCCTTCTGCAGCTCCGGGCGGTCCTGGTCGGTAAGGGTGATGGACATGGTGGTGTGCTCCTTTGGAACTGTTACGAAATTCTTTGGAACTGTTACGAAATTCGACTGAACGGACAGGATCGCCGCGACTGAGGGGTGTCCCTCTTACAGGCTGCGGGCGGTGATGTCGCCGTAGGCGGTGGTCGCGTGGATGGTCAGGGCGGCGTCGGCGCCATCGGCGTTCTTGAGCGCGTTGTGGATCCGGCCGTAGGAGGTGCCGGCGTCCAGGGAGGCCGAGACTCCGCGGGCGGCGCCGATGGAGATCTCGCCGGCCTCGGTGCGCAGCGTGACCGTGCCACGCACGGCCTCGGTGATGCGGAGGTCGCCCTTCTGGGTGCTGATCTGCGCGGGGCCGCCCAGGCGGCCGACCGAGACGTCGCCGGCGAGGAGGGTGAGGCGGGCGCTCGCGGTCTCGTCGAGCTTGACCGAGCCCTGCGCGGCCTCGAAGGCGACGTCGCCGAGCCGTCCGACGCCCCGGAGCTCGGCGCCGGCCGCCTGCGCTTCGATGCGGGAGCCGGCGGGCAGCTGGACGGTGACTTCGATGGATCCGGAGGCGCCGAGGATCTGGTTCTTCGCCTCCGGGGCCTTGATCCGCAGGACGCCGTCGCCGTATGCGACCTCGGTCTGCTCGGCCGCCTTCACGTCGCGGCTCTTCGAGGCGTTCGCGGGGAGGACCTCGACTACGGTGTCGGCCCGGTCGGCGGCGATGAGCTGGATGCGGCCGGCGGGGATGTCGAGGACGGCGGTCACCGGGGTGGGGGTGTCGAACTTCTGCATCGTTCTCTCCTTCGGCTCGCTGTTTCTGATGATGGAAACGCTACGTTGCATTTTTGGATATAGCAACTGATTCATTGCGTCCAAGCACCATCATTGCAGATAGAAGCCAGTATTTCGTTGCAATGATTTTGAATTTAACGCAACAATCCTCGCTCTGCTCGTTGCAATGAATCGAGAGTGAACGCTATACTGGAGACACCACAGACCACGAAGGAGACCGCGATGCCGGGAGGCAGACTCACCCAGCAGGAACGCCAGCAGATCGCGCTGGGACTGGCCGACGGCCTCGCCTACGCGGAGATCGCCAGACGCCTCGACCGTCCGACCTCGACGATCACGCGTGAGGTGATGCGCAACGGCGGTCCCACCGCCTACCGCGCCGACCTGGCCCACCGCGCCACCGAACACCGCACTCACCGCCGCAGGCGCGCCGCGCCCCGGGACCCCAACACGCCCCCGCAGGCCCACGGACGCGACGCCGAGGCCGTGCGCGAGTACGAGGAGGTGTTCGCCACCGTCTTCATGCAATCGGGCCTGCCCAAGATGACGGCCCTGGTGCTGGCCAGCCTCTACACCACCGACGCCGGCAGTCTCAGCGCCTCCGAACTCGCCGGGCGCCTCCAGGTCAGCCCGGCGTCCGTCTCCAAAGCGATCACGTTCCTCGAAAGCCAGGGCCTCATCCGCCGGGAACGCGACGAACGCCGCCGCGAGCGCTACGTCGTCGACGACGACGTCTTGTACCAGTCAACGATGGCCAGCGCCCGCGCCACCGCCCACCTCGGCGAGGTCGCCCGGCAGGGCGTCGGCATCCTCGGCCCCGACACCCCGGCCGCCGCCCGCCTGGAGAACATCGCCCGCTTCGTCGACTTCGTCTCCGAGAGCATCGCCCGCGCCGCGGACCAGGCCCGCGAGATCCTCCACATAAAACCCGAAGCGACCTCAGACAGCACTACCTGAGCCACGTTCAGACCGCGGGCAGACAACCTCGGCGACCGCCGCCGGGACATACCCCAACCGCCGGCACGCCTCGGCGTGCCGTCACCGGGCAAGCGCGGCGGCGCGAGACCCTCTCGCCACGGGTACGCCGCCGCTCCCGGCCCACGCATGGGACGACCCGGAGCCCGCCCGCGCCGCCGACAACCTCGACGGGGCGCCTGACCGGTACGGCCAGGCGCCATCCGGACCAGGGATGCCGTCCGGCGTAGCCGAGCATGGTCATGGCCTGCCGGAGATGGTCGCGTAGCTCGCTGCCCTTCTCCGGGCCAGCAAGACCTCCGAGCCTGTCGTGAGTGAAAACGGCAGGCCTGGGCGATGCCGCCGGGCCCGCTTGGAGAGAAGGTGCCAAGCCGCGTCCTCCGACGGCACCCGCGATGAATGTTTCACCAGAAGCCGCTACGGGGCTTCCGACGGACGGACCCCGCCGCCTCATCGAAGAGCATGCGAAACCCACCTCCCGGAGGGGGCCCGGCACTCCGCTCCGGACGCCCCGTGGAAGCGCTCCCATATCCCAAGAAAGCGCTTTCTCCTATCCTTGCCCAATGGAACTAGCGGAGATCCGCACCTACCCCGTCAAGTCCACCAAAGGCATCTCCCGCCCATCCGCCCACGTCCTCCCCTGGGGTCTGGAAGGCGACCGCCGCTGGGCCGTGGTGGACCCGCTGGGAGACCTGATCTGGGTAGGCGAACACCCCCAGTTCCTCTCGGTTTCGGCCGCCGAACCCCCCGAAGGCGGCCTCCGCCTGTCGGCGAAGGGCATGGGCGAACTCAAGGTCCCCCCGGCCACCGGCGCCACGCTCCCGCTGGGTTTCTCCAACCTCGACCGAGCCGTGCTCGCCCACGCCGACGCCCATGAATGGTTCACCCGCCTGCTCGGCAAGCCCGCCCGCCTCATCTGGCTGGACGACCCCGGACGCCGGACCAACACCGAGGAGCAAGGCGGCCTCTGGGACGCACCCCTCCTGCTCGTCTCCAGGAGTTCGCTCCAGCGCCTGGACGACTGGATCGCCGAAAGCGCCATGGAACGCCAGGAGCACCCCCCGGGCCCCCTCGACGTCGCCCGCTTCCGGCCCAACGCCGTCATCGACGGCGCGGAACCCTTCGCGGAGGACACCTGGACGTCGGTCCGCATCGGCGAGATCGACTTCCGCGTCTCGGAGTTGTGCGACCGCTGCGCCGCCACCACCTGGGACCCGGCCACTCAGGACCGTGGCAAGGAACCCCTGAGAACCCTGGCCAAACACCGCCGCTGGGACGGAAAGACCTGGTTCGGCATCCGCCTGGTGCCCAGGAACCTCGGCGAGCTGAGAGTCGGCGACGAAGTCCGGCCAGGCTAGCCGGTCAGGCGCTTCATGGCCGCCTTCACCACCGCGGGGCCGGTGGTCCGCCGGTAAGGCGGGAGCGAGTTGAGCAGGAAGCCGCTGTAGCGGGGCCGGGGTGACCGGATCTCCGTCCGCGCCGGGGAAGGTGAGCAGGTCGGCCGCGCGGCCCACCAGTGTCCAGCCCGGGAAGTGCTCGAAGACGGCGTGCCGGTCATGGTGGAAGACGGCGGTGTCGACATCTCGGAATCGCTCTCCCCCTCTGGGCGGAACAGCTCAAGGATCAGCGTCCTGGTCGCGCGGATCCTTGAGCTGATGGCGGGAAGCGCAGGACCCAGCGGCGCTGCCACAGGGTCTCGACGGCCCGGTGGTGATGGTTCTCGCGGGTCCAGGCGACGGCGTCGGCCGGGCCGAGGCCGGCCAGGATGGCGAGGCAGGCGACGACCGTGCCGGTGCGTCCGACGCCGCCCCCGCAGGCGACCTCCACCGCGCTGCCCGCCCGCGCCCGCTCGTGCAGCGCGCGGATGTGCCGCACGGCCAGACCGTGATCGCGGGGCAACAGGAAGTCGGGCCACTGGATCCACTCGTGTGGCCACCGCAGCTCGCTCTCGTGGCGACGGCGGAGCCGGTCGGAGCCGAGATACAGGCCGAAGCCGGGCATCGGCCCTTCCGGCAGCGGATGGCGCAGGCCGCGGCCGCGGATCCAGGACCCGTCCGGGAGCTGGAAAGCGCCTGCGAGTGGCGGCCCGCTCACCGGCTTGCCGGCTGTCGTACTGTCCGCAGGGTCGTGCATCGGGTTCTCCTTGTGTCTTTCAATGGGCGGTCAGCCGGTGCCGTGCGCGGTGATTGGCGACATTGAGCCGGTTGCCGCACAAGTCGGGCATGCAGTAGACGCGGCGCCCACCGCGGCTGGTGTCGACGAACACCCCACGGCAGCCCGGAGCAACGCAGGCGCGGAACCGGCCGTGGCCGAGCGCGCGGACGGCGCCGAGCAGGCCGACACCGATGAGCGTGGCCAGCTCCTCGGCCGGCGACGCGCCCGGCGCGGTCGGCACGTACCACTGCCAGCGCCCGCTGGAGTCGCGGTCCAGCACCGGGCTGAGACCGGCCCGCCTGGACAGCACGACAGCACCAGCGACCGCCTGCTCCTCCGTCTCGGTCTCCACGACGCCACGCGCCTCCCGGCGCAGCAGGTGAACCTCGCGGACGTCGTCGCCGGTCGGCGTCCGCCCATCCGCCAGGGCGTCGAGCCGCAGTCCGTGTCCCGCAAGGAACTGCAGCAACGCTTCAGGGGTCGACAGGGCCTCCCCTGCCGTGGTCTGCACGGTGGGTGAGGTGTTGGCCAGATCGCCGGCCATGGCCGCCCCCACCGCATAGTCGGTGATGGAGATCCGCATGCCTCACCCACTTCCCAGTAACCGTTAAAAAAAGAATATACCCCTTACATTCAGCGCGGGACTCCTGAGGTACGGCGTTACCGGAAGTCGCGGCGGCGCAGGGCGAGCAGTCCACCGCCGAGCAGGGTCGCGTCGGCGGGCCACCGCCCGCACCCGCCGCACCGGCCAGAACTCCAGCGACCGCACCCCCGGCGAACCTCCGGCGGCCGAGCCGACACCGCCTGCCAGCCGCTGACCTCAAGGCCCTCCAGTCGGGCCGGTGTCACCAGGGGCCAAGCAGCTGCGAGCGATCGGCTCCCGCCGTCCGGCGGAGAGTCCGGACCTTGTCGCGGCCGTTCATCGGCCCCGCGGGAAGGGCGGTATCCCGGACGACCGCGGAGCGCCATGGCTTCGCATTCTGATCAAGGATGCCGCCAGGAGGCTTTGGCCTGGCCTTTCTCGCCACTTCGGAGCTGATGACACCGACCCGAGCGGAGGGCCTGCTCTGCGGCTGATCGCACCGGCCCGAGCGGAGGGCCCTCATCGGGACTTCACCGCATCGTGACCTATGTCGACGACGGCCGGCTACAGACGGCTTAGCGTATGTTTCCGTCCCCCTGTTTCTCATAGGCCGGAATCGCGCTGTTCATCTGGATGATGACGAGCCTTGGTGCAGAGACGACAGCCTACGACGAAGCCCGGCAGCGCATCGTCAGCTGTGTCATCGAGTTTGTCGAAGGCATCACGGTGGTGAAGATGTTCGGGCAGGCCAAGCGGCGGCTTCCTCCGCGACGGCCGCGCGCTGCCCTGGTGGCCGGCCGGTTCGGAGAGGTGGTGTCAGCGAGTGTCACACCCGCACGAGGGGGTAGCGCGAGCGCTGGCCGAGGCGGAGCAGCAGGTGCGCCTCTTCCGGCGGCTCGTCGAGGCCGATCCCGACCGCCACTCTCCCGATCTGGCGAGCGCGTTGGACGCCCATGCCCTCCTCCTCGGCCTGTCGGCTCGGCGGGAGGACGCGGTGCCGGTCGCCCAGGAGGCCGTCGACCTCTACCGTGACCTGACCGGAAGGCAACCCGACGAATACGCCTCGGCCTTCGCCTCGTCGCTGATCAACCTCGGCAACCAGCTGGCCGAACTCGGCCATCACCACCACGCCCTCGTTCCCATGCGAGAAGCCGTCGAGCTGTGTCGCCACCTCACCTCTGCCGGCCCGGAACTGGTCTCGTCACTGGAGTTCATCGGCATCAAGCTGGGCGAGATGGGCCGCCATGACGAGGCGCTCGACGCCCTCAACGAAGCGATGGAGTTGCGCCGGTCGCTCATCGACACGGGGAGGACGGACCACGCCATCGCCCACTGGACCGGGCTGGTCGCCCTCATCCACCAGTTGCACGAAATGGGCCGCACCGGCGAGGCGCAGCCGTACCAGCGGATGGCCGCCCGCTACCACCGCCACATAGCGGCGACGCAGCCGGACTTCATCGCATTCCTCGACGAGCTGCTGAACGGGCACGGCTACTCCGTGACCGCGACCGGCTTCCGCCGCAACCCCGGTCACGGAACGGCGAGCACGCCGGACCGGGACTTGCTCGCCCGCCTGCACGAGCAGAACGAGGAGGGCATGCGGCTGATGAGGGCGGGACGACTCGACGACGCCCTCGTTCTCTTCGAGCAAGTGATCGACGTCCTGGACGGAGAATCGGCCGCCGCCGCGACGGCATCTCCGCTGTACAACCTCGCTCTCGTGCTGACGAAGCTCGGCCGATACGGTGAAGCCCTCGGCCCTCTCGACCGTGCCGTGCACATCCACCGCGCCCTGGCGACGTCCGACGCCAGGCGTCTGCCACAGCTCGCCTCGTCCCTGAACAACCTCGGCTGGCTCCTCCTGGCGCTCAGCCGGTTCGAGGACGCCCTGGTCCCCCTGAACGAGGCCGTCGCTCTCTATCGCCGGCACGTCGAATCGCCCGACGGGCACGCACGCAGCCTCTACAACCTCGGCGTCGGGTTGGGGCACCTCCGGCGCCACCGCGAGGCCGTGACCGCGGCCGAGGGAGCCGTCGACCTGCTGCGTCCACTGGCCGCCTCCGACCCCGGCGCTCATCGCGCCAGCCTCGCGGACGCGCTGACCTGGCTCGGCAAGCAGCTCAGGCACCTCGGTCGCAATCGCGAGGCCCGCGCCGCAGAGCGAGAGGCCAGGCGCCTCCAGGTGTACTGACTTCGGATCTTCAGGCGGGTCGGAGGCTCCGGATCCACGAGGCCCTTCGCTCGGGTCGGTGCGACCAGCCGCAGAGTAGGGCGTCCGTGCAGGTTGCGGCCATCTCGGAACCGTCTCTCGGAACGCGGAGGTTGTGAGAGGGATTCCGCGGCCGGCGACCTGGGGAACGCCTCGCCGGACCAGCGGGGCGCGGACCTCGCACAACTGGTCATTTGTGAGAGTCCACAGCCGCGCTGGAAGCCTCAATCGTGACTGTACCTACTAGTATGTACACTCGTTTCATGAGCACTGCGGAACGTCTCATCGCAAGCACTCGCGAGCTGCTGTGGGAACGCGGCTACACCGGCACCAGCCCGAAGGCGATCCAGCAGCGGGCCGGGGTCGGGCAGGGCAGCATGTACCACCACTTCGCCGGCAAGCCGGACCTGGCACTCGCCGCGATTCGCCGTACCGCCGAGGAGATGCGCGCCAAGGCCGAGGAGCAGTTGTCCGCACCGGGGACCAGCGTGGACCGCGTCACCGCGTACCTGCGCCGGGAGCGGGACGTCCTCAAGGGCTGTCCCATCGGACGTCTCACCCAGGACCCGGACGTCATGGCCGACCCGACGCTGCGGGCCCCGGTAGACGAAACCCTGGCCTGGCTACGTGAGCGCCTCGCCGAGGTCCTGGCCGAGGGACGCGAGCGCGGCGAACTGGACACCACGCTGGACCCGCAGGCTGCCGCCGCGACCGTCGTCGCGGTCCTGCAGGGCGGCTATGTCCTGGCCCGTGCCGCCGACTCCGTGCAGCCGTTCGACCAGGCGATCACCGGGGTGCTGGGCCTGCTGACCACACATATCTCCCCCACCCGCAAGTAGAAGGGGCCTGTTCTTCATGCGTGTTTCCCGTACACCACAGCCCACCGCTGTCGCTCCCCCCGAATGGATTGCCGGCGCGGCATGGGTCGACGAGATCGCCGCCCCCGAGGGATCGTCGCGCTTCCGGGTCGACAGGGTTCACTTCGCGCCCGGCGCACGCACCGCGTGGCATCGCCACCCTCTCGGACAGGTGCTGCACGTCACCGAAGGGACCGGGCTCGTTCAGTGCCGCGGCGGAGAGGTGCACACCATCCGGGCCGGCGACAGTGTGCGCATCGCACCGGGCGAGTGGCACTGGCACGGAGCCTCTCCCACCACCTTCATGACCCACCTGGCCATCCAAGAGGTGGCCGAGGACGGCACCGAAGCCGAACGCGGCACCCATGTCACCGAGGCCGAATACCTCACCGGCTCTCTGACCCACTGACCATTCACCGGGAAAGGCAGCACCCTTCGTGTACGCCAAGCAGTACGAGATCACCCTGCCTGCCGGCTACGACATGAGGATCATCCGCAAACGGGTAGCCGATGGCGGCCACGTCCTCGACGACCGCGCCGGCCTGGGCCTGAAGGCGTATGCCATCCGCGAACGCGGCGTCGACGGCTCGCCGGTCAACCAGTACGCCCCCTTCTACCTGTGGAACGACACCGGCTCGATGGCCCGCTTCCTCGTCGGAAGTGGCGGATTCCAGAACATCATCCGGGACTTCGGTCGCCCTGCCGCCCGCCACTGGACAGGCATCGCCTGCCACGCCGGCCCCGCCCGCACGGCTCCTCCCAGGGCGGCCTCGCGCCGCCTCACCCCGATACCTTCCGACGCGGATCCGGACGGCACTGGACTGGGCCTGTCCGCGCTGCTCGCGCGGGAGGCCGAACAGCTGCAACAGCTCTCCCGCCATGACGGCGTGCACACCGCCGCGCTGGCCGTCGACCCCCACCACTGGCAGCTGCTGCGGTTCGTGTTGTGGGCGGACACGTCCGCGCCGGACGAGGACGCGACCGAGCGCTACGAGGTACTGCACCTGTCCGCCCCGGGCCTGGGCGACCTGCCGGAGGGACAGAACTGGTAGCACCCCGGGCGCCCACGATCGCCGTCACCGGCTACGCCATCTTCTCTTCGTCCAGGCGGAGTGCCGGCAAGGATCGCGCCATCAGCCTCAAACGAACGGAAACTCGCAGGTCAACGACTCTTGTCGGGGAAAGGTAGCCGGGTCGGCGGAGTGGGGCGTCGCCAGATGCGTGTCTTCCGATCTGGGGGAACGTTCTCGTTTGAGTCTTGGAGGGACCGTCCGGTGACGGTTTGGGGATGGCATCGCCGCAACAGTGCAGCCGGGGGCCAAGGTGAGATCGTCCGGAGTTTCGTCACCGGCGGGGCGTCTCGCCGGCCGCCATGGCGGGTGTTCCGTCACAAGGGGCGCCAGGCAGGTCGGGCTGCGCGACCGGGGGTGCGCCAGATGGCCTCCTGCCGGAGGCTCGGCCGCCCGCGGAAGGGTCGCGGCAATATAGTCGAGGACGCGCTCCAGTGCGTACCGGAACTGGTCGTCGCGGCTCAGGCGCGGCCGGCGCGACTCCATCACGATCTTGGTGAAGATCGGGTACTCCCGCTGTTCACCAACTGCTGGATGCGCGGGTAGCTCCACGCCATCCACTCCGACTCGCTGAGCCCGCCGCGGCGGACTTCCTCGGCCGAGCCGATCTCCTCGCGGACGGTGCCCTCGACATAGCTGTTCGGCATGGCGCCGTGAGGCGGAGGTTCTCGTCGATGGAGATGTGGACGGCCAGGGGGCCCATCACTCGTTCGATCAGCAGCAGCTGGTTGGGGCCGGAGTGCCCGGTGCACGGTGATGATCCACGGGTGCCTCAGCCACATGGCCCGCAGCCCGTCGGCGTAGCGGGTCAGGTCGGCGCGCCAGTCGCCCGAGGGCATGCCCGTGACGTCGATCTCGCCCTGCAGCCGGTCGGCCATGAGCTCGACCAGGTTGTCGCGGCTCGGGCCGCATCCAGATGCTCCCGCACTCGGCGCCCGTCACCGTTCCACCCTCTACTTGCGTACATAGTACCCAGCAGCTTAGCCTGGCCGCCATAACCGCGTACAACTTACCCAGTGGAGGGATCGTGACGGAACGGTGAACACCCGGGCCGGCGGGCCTGAAAACCCGCCGCTACTGGTCAACGAACACGACCGCGACACGGCCGTGACGCGCCTGCAGGAGGCATACGCCGAAGGGCACATCGAACACGAGGTGATGGACCAACGCCTCCACCAGGTGCTCACCGCCGAGACGCACAGCGAGCTCGCGCAGGCGCTGGCCTCTCTTCCGGGCGAGAATGCGGGCACCATGTCCACGATCGCCGCCGTCAGCGGACGGATCCGGCGGCGCGGCGCATGGCGGGTCCCGCGGGTCCTCAAGGTCGAATCCGCACTCGGACGGGTGCGCCTGGACCTGTCCCGGGCGGTCATCGAGCACCCGGTCATCGACATCGAGGTGCAACTCGGCATCGGCAGGGCCACCATCACGGTGCCTCGCGACGCGACCGTCGACCTCGAGCATCTGCACACCGGGTGGAAGGACACGCTCTACAAGCCCCGGCGGCGCTCCCACCCCGGCGGGCCGACGATCCGCATATCCGGGACCATGGGAATGGGACGGTTGAAGATCCGTCACGCGTGGCGTTGAGGCCCCGGTGGCGAGCCCTGCCTCATCGGGAGATCTGCGCCCGATGAGGCAGGGCCGACGCGTACGGGCGCGGCCTCAGCCGGGACATGGCCGGAGCCACACCACCCGCGTCGGCCGGCTAACGCCGCAGACCATTCGGTTCCGGGTGGGCTGCGACATGCAGCTCGCATACGCCGTCCGAGCACGACCGCCGCAGCCGTCCCATCGAGACGGTCTGCGCCAGGCCGATCAGCCAGCACGTCGGGCACCCGCGGAAGGCCAGGAACGCCACCGGCGCCAGCACCAGGCTGACCGGCCCGATCGCCGGGATCAGCGCGAACGAGCCGATCAGCGCCCCGAACCCCACCACACCACGCGCCAGGTGCCGGGGCAGCGACGCGCTGGCGAACTCGTGTCCGTCAGACATCGCGCGCCCCCTCGCCCAGCCGGTCCTGCACAGCCGCGCGGGCGCGGTACAGGCGGGACTTCGTCGCCGCCACGGTCAGGCCCAGCGCGTCGGCGGCCGTCCGGCCGCCGAGGCCCTGGACGTCCCGCATGATCAGCACCTGCCGCTGGTCGGCGGGCAGCGCCGCGATGGCTTCCGCCACCCGGGCCGCCTCCAGCCGCTGGAACATCTCGTCCTCCGCAGACCGTACGGCGGCGCCGTGGAGGGGAGGCGGTGGCCGCAGTGCCAGCCTGGCCTGGCGTACGCATTCGTTGCGGATGATCCGGAACATCCACGGCACCAGGGCGCCGGTGGCGCGCAGCGTGCCGATCTTGCGACAGAGGACGATCAACGCCTCCTGCGCCGCGTCCTCGGCCTCCTCCGGCGTGGCGCACAGGTGGCGGGCGAAGTGCCGTACGTGCGGGTGCGCACCCGACACCAGGGCGGCGATCGACTCGGCATCGCCGTCCCGGGCCGCCGCGATCAGCGCCTCGTCCGGCCAGGTCGTCGTCTCAGCCACGTGTACGCCTCCTCCGCCGCAGCACGATCACGCTACAGGTGCAGACGAGGACGGCGGCGACTGCGACGCCCACAGCAACGATCATGACAACCTCTCTCATCCATCGATGACGGAACACATAAGAGAGGCGCCGGACCCGCCGGAGGATTCACCCGCCACGCGAAAAATAATCCATGTGATCCGCACATGTGCTTATCGCATGCATGTCGCTGACCTCAAGGCGGCGCTGGAAGAGGCCGAGCAGAACGGCCGGCCGTCACCGTTACGGCCCGGGGGCTGAGGAACATCGGAGCCGAGTCGTGCGGCTGTACTCTGCGTGATCGCTCGCACGGAAAACCGAGATCCTTGTCGCAGACAGCCATGCGGAGTCAGCCATCCCCGAAGGTTCCCGTCCATGCCTCCACGGGGAGTGCGAGGCCAGAAGCCGCAGACACTCGGCAGGTATCTGCGGTCAATCGCGCCCGAAGGGGCTCGCCGCGAAAACGCATAGCAAGGACCTGCGCGGACATGGCTTGGCGCACGATCCGGTTCCGAGGTTCCTCAGACCCCATCCCGTAGCCAACACCTGCGCGCCCAGCCGACATCACCTACGCGACGTCGGGCCGTGTCATCAGCGGCGACCGCAAATGCAACGCCAGACCGGGGCCGGTCAGGGGCACGGTGCTCCACGTCGCCACCGCCGTCCCCGCGTCGGCGTCGACCACCAGCCGGACCCGGTGCGGGGTGGTGATGACGTAAATCTCGGCGACGAACGTGTCGCCCTGCCAGGCGCCGGCCGCGACGACAGGGCGGCCGAGCGGTGAGCTTTCCCGCCATTCGCCGTGGCCGACCTCGACGTTGAGGGACGCCCCGAGTCGCAGGAGCCATCCACCGTCCACGGGATCAACGATCACCGTGGTTCCGTCGGGCAGAGCCGAATCCTCGGCGGAGGCGTCGAGTCTCGCCTTGACGGAACGCTCCGGGGCGGCCGAACCCGGCACCGGCGCGAATGACAGCCGCCGCAGCCGATCGGCGAGGATCTCGTCGTCCCGGGTGCTTCCCGCGTGGTCCATGCCGGGCAGCAGGCACTCCCATATCGCGTCGAGCATCGCCTGTGCCTGCGTATGGGCGCCGGTCACGGCGACCACGAGATCGTGCGACGGGACGACCACGCATTGCTGGCCGAAGGAGCCGTCACCGTGGTAACCGTGACGCGACATCCAGAACTGGTAACCGTAACCGCAAAGGTAGTCGGCGTCCCCCGATCCGTCCTCGAATCGCAGGGTGTCGATGTGCCGTCTGGTCGCGAGCTCCACCCATTCGCGCGGGACGAGCCGCCGGTCGCCCCACAGGCCTCCGCGCAGCAGCAGTTCACCGAAAGCGGCGACGGCCTCGGTCGTGAGGTGCAGTCCGTGGAATCCGAAGGCGGCACCGCTCGCCACCCGATCCCATTCGGCGTGGTCGAGGCCCATCGGCTTGAAGAGGCGCTCGTCGAGCAGTTCCGGGAGGCCGCGGCCCGTGACCCGTTCCACCATCCGGGCCAGGAGGAAGGTGGTCGGATTGTCGTAGGCGTGCCGTGTTACCTCGGCCTCGGGAAACGGTACGCGCAGGAAGCCCTTCACCAGGTCGCCCGGTTCCAGTCGCCAGGCCTCGGCAAGGCTGTCCGTGCGGTGTCCGGCTGTCATGGACAGCAGGTGGTGCACGGTGAGGCGGCGTCCCTGCTCCGAGATGTCGGCCGGAACGTGGTCGGGCAACACGTCCACCACCCGATCGTCCAGCGAGAGCAGCCCGTCGGTGATCGCGAGCCCCACGGCGACCGAGGTGAACGACTTGGTCAGCGAGTAGAGAAGGTGCGGGCGTTCGGCCGAGTACGGCGCCCACCAGCCTTCGGCGACGACGTGACCGTGGCGTACGACCATGATGGAGTGACACTCGACGGATCGTGCTTCGAGCCGGTCCAGCAGCGCGGCGATCGAACGGGACGACATCCCCGAGGCGGCCGGTGTCGAGCGCGGCAGTAGGGAGCGCTGAGAAGGCATCCGGGCAACCTAACAAATCCACCAAATCCGCCCAATCGAATTACGGGACAGAGCCGCGAGTCTGCTTGGTGGAGTGCTGGGCGGTCATCGGGCAGACCGTGCTGGTGCACAGCGTCCGCTGGCGGCGGGCATGGTGCTGGCGGTAATCACCCTGCTGGTCTCGGGCGCCAGCACGTCGATCTGGCAGCTGGCGGCCGGGCGCTTCCTGGACGGGCCGGCGGGCGGGATGGTCGCGGTGGCGATCAACACCGCCCTCGGCCGGGCCTACATAGTGCTGGGCGTCTCCTCTGCCCTGATCAACGCCTGCCTGGCCGCGGGCTCGACCGACAACCGTCGGCTACGGCGCCGCATTCGGTCTGCTGCTCGTACCGTGCATCCTGGGCGCCCTGCTCGCCCCCCGCGCCCGCAGCGTGTGAGCCGAACCGAACCGTTTTCCCACGAAACGGTCGCCGCTCATTTATCAACCGATTGACGAGCAAGATCGATCAGAAGGGGTTCACGCCCGCAGCGCCCGGCCCGGCCGTCCGCCGGCCATGACCGACGGACAGGTCCGCCACGCCCGCGACCTGCTCAGCCGCCCGGACAACACCGTTGACTCGACCGCCAAGGCGCTGGGGGTCTCCAGGGATACGATCTACAAATACGTCCCCGAACTGAAGGGCGGCGGTCGGACCGCCCTCGCTGAGACGACGACCGCGCCCGTACTGCCCACCGAGTAGTCACGGAATCGCCCCAGGTCAGCGAGTGTCCGTTGTTTTCACTACGAGCACTACGGCGACTCCGCTGGGACGGACACCTGAACCGCCGCCCATTGAGCACCCACCTACCTGGACAGGTTCTCGGCCGCAGCGAAGACCACTTCGGACGCGGGCAGCACCCGGATGCTCCGCCCGGGGAAGTCGATGTTCCGGAAGATCTCGTTGTGGTGCGCGATCGACTGCCCCGGCGAGGCGTACTCGCCACCGTCGAGCCGGACGGACGTGGTGTGCCCGTCGGCGACCAGCACCAGGTCGTACCGGTGGCTCAGCGCCTGCCGCGCCGTGGTGTCCACACAGATCTCGGTCGCGAACCCGGTGACGACCACCTCGGTGACTCCCAGCACCTTCAGGACCTTGTCGAGATCGGTGTCCAGGAAGCTGTCCGGGCTGGCCTTGTGGACGACAGCCTCGTCGGCGGCGGGCGCGAGTTCGGGCACGATCCGCCAGCCCTCGGTCCCGGCTTCCATCCCGGCGCCCTGGTCTTGAATCATTACCACCGGTACGCCGGCGACTCTGGCCCGTTCACGCAATCCGGCGATCACGGCGACGGTCTCGGCGGCCCGGTAGGCGATGGCCACCGGGGCGTTCTGCATGTCGATGACGAGGAGCGCGGAAGTGTGTGACATGGGCTCACGGTAGCGCCCCCTCCGGGCAGCGACGTGATCACGAAGAATACGGCCCGCCATCTCAAGGGGGCCCGGTAGCAATGAAGGAATTTCCCCGGGATCGGTGTCATATCCCTCCCTTCGGCTTCCCCGAAACGAGATCGTTGCGTCCTGATATTTGGTGGAATACACCCGATGAGGATCGAGAAGACGCTGGTGAACGCGATGCTCGTCTGCTGTTCCGTGATTGTTCTGCTCACCGGCGCCTTCCTCGCGTTCTTCTACACACCGAGCGGCCGGGTGGTCTACGACGGCCCCTATGGGCCACTGCCCGGCATCGAGATGAGCGGGGCCTACGCCTCGGCGCTGCAGCTCAGCTTCGAAGTGCGCGGCGGCCTGTTCATACGGCAGCTCCACCAGTGGTCTTCGCTGATCTTCCTGATGGGGATCGTCCTGCGCACGATACTCAGCCGCGCGTTCCTCCAGGCGCTGCCCGGGATCGCGCTACTGGGGCTGGGCGCGCTCAACGAGATATGGCTGCACGGCCCGTCCCGGTGAATCCGGGCGTCGGGACGGAGGCGGTCCGCCTCGTGCCGCGCCAGGGCTCATGCCACCGGCCGCGAACGTGGGGGTCCTCTGCCGGTCGGGCGTAGGTGTCGTGCGGCGGCCCTGATCCTGGAGCCACGGGTGGACTCGTCCGCAAGCACCGGGGACGATATCCTCTCCCCCACTTCAGGAGGTCGGATGTCGCTCTGGAAGAAGATCGCCTTAGGTTTGGCGGCCGCTCTGGCGGTGTTGTTCTTCGTGCCGGGGGGCTGGAAGTTCCTGCTGCTCCTGCTGGCCGTCCCGCTGTTTGGAACCTACCTCTGGTGGCTGTGGCTCGGCGACAGCCACCCGTCGCGGCGGGACAAGGATCTCCCTCCGCCCGGCTCCCGCTGGGACAGCCGGACGGAACGGTGGCGGCAGCCGTACTAGGGCGACGTTCCTGAATGCGGCCGTACATCCCTGCCCGCCGACCTGGGGAGATGATGGTCTCAGGGGTATTGTCATGCCGAAACTGCTGTACGCGCGTCCGCCGGCGGACGCCGAAGAAGAGCGGCAGATCCGCAAACTGGCCGGGGCCCGCCATGCCCCGGCCGACTGGATCACGCGGGCGCAGATGATCGCCTTCAGCTGGCAGGGGCAGCGCACCAGCGCCATCGCGGCCAGGCTGGGCTGTCACATGCAGACCGTGCGCGAGCGGATCGAGCGCTTCAACGCCGAAGGCCTGGCCGGGCTCGGCGATCGGCCCGGGGCGGGCCGTAAACCCCGGCTCACCGAGATCGAACGCGGGTGTGTCATCGCCCTGGCGCGCTCGGCCCCGCCCGGACGACCGGTTCGCGAAGGGGCTGGCGACCTGGTCGCCGACGACGAGAGCGGTCCCGCGCAGTGGACTCTGGACAGCCTGACCGCCGCCGCCCGCGCGCAGGGCATCGTCATCGCCCGCAGCCAGGTCCGCCGGATCCTACTCACAGAGAAGGTCCGCTGGCGGCACACCCGCTCCTGGAGCGAATCGACCGATCCGCAGTTCACCCCAAAAGGGCCGAAATCATCGGCCTCTACACCCACCCGCCGCCCGGCACCACGGTGATCTGCGCCGACGAGCTGGGACCGGTGACCCCGCGCACCTTCCCGCCCGCACCCGGCTGGTCGGTCGGCGGGCATCGGATCAAGGACCGGCCGGAGTATTCACGCGGCACCGACAAGACCTGGGTCTACGGCGCGCTGCGCATCCGCGACGGCACCGAGCTCACCTTCTGCGCGCCCTCGCGCAACAGCGACGGCTGGATCCAGCTGCTTCAGCAGATCGCCACCGCCAACCGGCGTGGCCCGATCGTCGTCATCACCGACAATCTGTCCAGCCATTTCAGCTGGCGGGTCCGGCAATGGCTGGCCCGTCATCCGCGGATCCGCCAGGTGTTCATCCCGGTCAGGGCCTGCTGGCTGAACCTGGCCGAGGGCTGGTGGCGACTACTGCGCCGGGCCGCGTTCGCCGGGCAGACCTTCGCCGACGCCACCGAGATCGCCTACGCGGTCGCCCTCGCCACCGCCCAACTCAACGCCCACGCCCAGCCCTGGATCTGGGGACGGCCATCCCCGCAGCCCCGAATCCTCCGGCATAAGTTCGTCTACCTGCTTTAAGGAACGAAGCACTAGGGGGCAGACCAAGTACGGGAGAAAGGGACAGCCGTGCCTCTGGCCTCGGCACAGTAGGCGGCGGGGGCATGACCTTTCTCCTCGATTCCCCGTGGTCTGGAGGGCCGGTCGGCGAGGATGTCCGCGAAGACATAGCGCCTGGTTAGAGCGGGAGACGAGGAGCTTGCGGAAGGCGTAGCGTCGCCGACGTGACAGCTGACAGCATGCTCATCGTCGCAGAACATGCCTCCGTCGAGCTCCGCAGTGACCGCGAACAACCAGAGGCTGCTGCAGCCCGCACCCATGAAGCCGTTGGATCCACCTTGGTTGGGTGGGGCTGCGGGCGCGTGTCAGCCCAGTGCTTTGCGCAGCAGCGCCGTCAACTGATCCTGTTCGTCGGGTGAGAGTCGTCCGACCGCCGTGCGGGCGAAGGTGAAGGCTGTTGCGAACCGGTGGTTGATCTCGTCTCCTCGGGAAGTTCGCGCGACGAGTCGTGCGCGGCGGTCCCGGGGATTCGGTTCGCGGGTCACGAGGCCGAGCGCTTCGAGACGCGCGACGATCTGGGTGATGTTGGAGGCATCGCAGCCGAGCTCCTCGGCCAAGGCGCCCATACCGCGTCGCTCATCGAGTCGCCCGAGCACACATGCCTGTGCCGAGCTGAGCGACAGCTCGGCCGCGACCGCCTCGTAGGCGCGGTCGTATACGTTGACCAGGTCGAACAGGACGGCCTCGGCCTCGGACGAGGTGGCTACGGGTCCATTTGGCAGCGCCATGGCTCCCAGTTTAGAGCAGTTACTTGATTCCCTCAAATAGCTGTGGTCCAATAATCCTTGATTCACTCAAGTAAACGAGGAGAGCCGATGGACAGCAGAGTCGAGAGCACAGCGGATGGCGCGATCGTGGTGCCGCAGATGGACGCGATCGTCCTTGACCGGTTCGGCGGAGTCGACGAACTCTCGCCGCGCCGGATACCGCTCCCGGAGATCGGCGACGACGACGTCCTCATCCGGGTGGAGTTCGCAGGCGTCGCGTCCTGGGACGCGGTCGAGCGAGAGGGGGACTACGACGACGCTTTCGGCGTCGCCTCGGCCTTCCCCTATGTCCTCGGCTGGGACGCGGCGGGTACGGTGGCTGCGGTCGGACGCAACGTCACCCGGTTCGACGTGGGCGAGCGTGTCTACGCTGCGACGATGCCGGTGCGGCGTGGCGGCTTCTACGCCGCGTACGGCGTTGTTGAGGCGGAGTTCGTAGCGCGCGTGCCCGACCGGATGCCGACCGAACAGGCCGGCGCGATGGCTTGGGATTCCCTGACTGCACTGAGCGGCCTCGATCTGCTCGGCCTGCGGCCGGACGAGACGCTCATGGTCTTCGGGGCCGGCGGGGGTATCGGCCACATGGCCGTGCAGCTGGCGCGGCACAGCGGCATCCGAGTGTTGGCCGTGGCCTCTGGTGACGACGGTGTCGCCCTGGCCCGGCGGCTGGGCGCCGACGACGCCATCGACGGACGCAAAGTGGATGTGCTGGCCGCGGCGCTCGAGTTCGCACCAGGCGGGCTCGATGCGGCGCTGGTCACCGCGGGAGGCGAGACCGCCGAACGATCTCTTCGCGCGATCAAGAGCTCGGGACGGATCGCCTGGCCGAACGGTGTCCGGCCCGTGCCCGTAACGCCGCCGGGCGCGACGGTGTCCTACTACGACGGCGATCGTAGCCGCACCGCCACCGATCGGCTGAACGCGATCATCGAGGCGAGCTCTTTCGAGGTCCACGTCGCCCGGACCTTCCCGATGGAGCGAGTCAAGGATGCGCATCGCGCCCTAAACGATCACTACGTCGGGAAGCTGGCCCTCAAGGTCGGATAGGAAGCAACAAGCGGCCCGAGGCTCCGGCTGTCAACGGCATCAACGCCGCTCAGCCTTCCTGACACGCTGGTAGCGGACGAGGGCCGGGCGTTTCAGATCGGGGCGCTAGAGCCTGTTTCAGAAGTGGATCACAGCCACTCGTTGATAGCGGCGATGGTCACGGTGGCCTCGTATCGGACGGCGAGCTTGTCGTACCTGGTCGCGACGGCCCGGTGGCCTTTGATCCGGTTGATGCCGCATTCCACGGCGTAACGGTCACGGTAGTCGATCGTGCAGAACGTGGGCGGTCGACCGCCTCGGCTGCCCCGGTTCTTGCGGTGGCGGACCTGATCGGCCTTCTCCGGGATCGTGCACGCGATGCCGCGCCTGCGCAGGTAGGCGCGGTTGGCGCGGGAGCCGTACGCCTTGTCGGCACGGACCTTGTCGGGACGCACGCGCGGGCGTCCCGGCCCCAGCCGGGGCACACCGATCCGTTCCAGCACGGGCTGGAACTGGGAAGAATCCCCACGTTGACCGGCAGTGATAATCAGCGATAACAGCTTCTGGCCCTGCTCGACGGCCAGATGCAGCTTGGTGGTCAGCCCACCCCGAGAGCGGCCCAGCCCGTGGTCGGCGCGTTCGACGTCGACGCCGCCGGGAGGCTCTACCTGCAGCTCCCCCTTTTACGCGTACCAGCGGCGTGCCGGTACGCGCGGGTGCCCGTGGAATCCACGCTCACCTCCCAGATGATCAGGCCCTTGGCATCCACTCTGGCCTGCAACTTCTTCAAGATCCGCGCCCAGGTGCCGTCCCGCTGCCAACGCCGGAACAGCCCGTACGCCCTCTCCCACTCGCCATACCGGACGGGCACGTCCCGCCACGGCGCACCCTTCCGTGTCCGCCACCGAATCCCACCGATGAGCTGCCGTTTCGTCCACTTCGGCGGCCTGCCCGGCTTCTTCCCGACCGGCAGCAACAGCTCCAGGACCGCCCACTGCGCGGCGGTCAAATCCCCACGAACCACCCAAAGACCATCCCAGAAGTCCTGTCTCGTTGAACCTGAGGCATGGTGTGAAGCACCTGCGATGCATCAGACTGGATCAGAATGTGATCTATGCAGCTCCCAGAACAACTTCGCCAGCTGATCGAGCAGGACGCCTCCTGGTCGACTGATCACGAAGGAGCCAGTGGTACGGCCCTGCGGGTCATCTCGGGATCGAAGGTCTTCTACGTCAAGCACGGACCCCTCGCCAGAGCCGAGCACTTGCGCCTGCGCTGGCTTCACGGACGCGTCCCCATCCCCGAGGTGGTCGCCTTCGAAGACCCCGCTCTCGTTCTTGCCGACGTAGGCGCTCCGTCCCTGGAAGCCGCCGCGCCCGCCGACGTAGGCGCCGTGCTGGGCCGGACGCTGCGCATGCTGCACGAGTTGCCCATCACCGAGTGCCCCTTCGACGGCCGACTGCCGGCGGTTCTCGAACGCGCCGGCGCCAATGTCCGCGACGGCCTCGTGGACCCGGACGACTTCGACACCGACCATGTCGGGCTGACCCCTGAGGCGATCTACGAACGGCTGCTGGTCACGCGCCCGCGCGTCGAGGACCTCGTCGTCGCGCACGGGGACTACACCCCCTCCAACGTGCTGCTGCCTGCCTCGGGAGAGCCCGTGGTCATCGATGTCCCGGCGCTGGGTGTGGCCGACCGGTACCGCGACCTCGCCATCGTCCACAGGGATTTGTCCGAGGACCATGGCCCGGCGGCCTGGGAGGGGTTCCTTTCCGCCTACGGCCTCGTCGACCACATCGAGGAAGAGCGGTTGTACTACTACCGGCTGCTGGATGAGCTTCTCTGACCCAGGACAGTGATCAGGCCGCAGATCGGTGAGACAACGGCAAGACACCTCGTGATCGATGAGATTGCCTCAGCTTCGACGAGACAGGACACCGGAAGTCAATCACTCATGTGATCTATTTCTGGAACAGGCCTTAGGACAGGTGCGGACTTCGGAGCTTCAGATGGGCTGAAGGCTTCGGATCCACAAGATGGCTCCGCGTAGATGGAGTCCCACGAGGTAGATGTCGGGAGGCTTGCCGGAGCGGAAGGCCGGCCGGCGGCCGGCCCGTCACTCCGGACCGCACATCTGCCGCGCGACCAGCTCGGCGAACTCGACGGCGGGCGGCTCGAGGTCGGCCCACGACCGCGCGGCCCAACCCGCGGTCGGTCCGGGCAGCTCCGGGATCGGCACCAGCCGGAGCGCGGGGTGAACCGACGACGCCCAATTGGGATTGGGAACGGTCGCCACGACGGCTCGGCTCACCCCCAGCTCGGCGAGCATCAGCGCGGTGTCCCAGTCCGAGACGGCCTGGGACGGGAGTACGCCCTCGCCGAACACCGCTTCGAGCCGCCCCCGGGAGCTGGACGACACCGGCAGCACGATGTTCGGGATGTCGGCGAGCTCGGCCGCGCTCAGACTCGCCCGCGCCGCCATCGGGTCGTCGCGATTGACCGCCAGCGACCACTGCAAATCGACTATCGGACGCAGCTCGACGTCGGCGATCGGGCCGCTGATGGAGATCAAGGCGATGTCGGCGCGGTTCGCGGCCAGGTCGGCGAGGCACGCCCGGCTGGTCGGCTGCGTGCGCAGGGTCAGCTGCATGCCAGGGTGGCGACGGCGCAACTCCAGGATCGCCTCTGGCATGAAGTGCCGAACGGTGGCGGCCCCCGAGCTGACCCGCACCTCCCCCGCGCCGCCGGCCGCCAGCGCGCGCAGCTGTAGCGCCGCCGCGTCGATCCGGCCCACTCCGGCGACGGCCGCATCACGCAGCAACCGCCCGGCCGACGTGGGCAGCACGCCGCGCGGACGCCGCTCGAGAAGGCTCAGGCCGAACTCCCGCTCCAGGCGGCGCACGTGCTGGCTCACCGCCGACTGGCTGCACGACAGGGCCCGCGCGACCGCGGTGAAGCTGCCCCGCTCGCAGACCTCGACGAACACTCGTAGATCATCCAGCGTCATAGGTAGAAGCTAACACTTATGGGTCAGCAACAAAATATGAGAATTGACTTCCCTTAAATAGGGGACGACGATTCCTACCACGCCGCAACACAACTTCTTCGCGGCTAGCTCTCCGCCGCCACTCAGACGCGGACCGGAGTGATCGCCTTCTGGGCAACGGCGACGGAAGGAAACCGTCATGTCCGAACCTCCTACCCGCATCGAAAAACCCCCGCAGCACTTTCACCGCGTGATGACCTGGCGGGACGCGTTCTCGCTGGCGATCACGCTGCCCGCCAGCGCCTTCGCACTGGTCGGCTACTGGACCGGCGCACTCGGCGCGTGGGCGGCCGTCACGCTGCTCGCCGTATCGGGGCTGCTCGCGATCTGCCAGAACTTCGTGTACGCCGAGATGGCGGCCATGTTCCCGGACAAGCCCGGAGGCATCGCACTGTACGCCTCGGCCGCCTGGGGCGGTCGCAGCCGTCCGCTCGGCGCTCTCGCTTCGGCGGGTTACTGGATCGGATGGTCATTCGGCCTGGCCGGGAACGCGCTCGTGGTCGGTGAGCTGATCGAGGCGCAGTGGTTCCCCCGGGCCGGGACGCTGGAGGTCGGCCCGCTGCACCTGGGCGGCGCACACGCCGTCGCGGTGGCCGCGCTGGTGCTGGTGTGGCTGCTCAACACGGCCGGGATCCGGCCCGCGGTCCGGCTGAGCACGATCGTCAACACCCTGGTGCTGGTGGTGCTCGCGGTGGCCGCCGCGACGGCGCTCCTCACCGGGAACCTGCACCTGGACCGGCTGACCTGGGGCCTCGGCGGCGACGGCCAGTCGCCGTTCGTGGTCGCGTGCGTGTGGCTGTTCCTCATGGGCTGGACCGTCTACGGCACCGAGATCGCCGCCACGTTCACCCCGGAGTACCGCAACCCGCGCTCGGACGCTCCCCGGGCGCTCATCTCGTCGGGCATCGCCGCGCTGGCCGTGTTCGTGCTGATGCCGGTGCTCGCCGCGGGCACGACGGGCGAGGCAGCCATCACGGCCGAGCCTCTCGGGTTCACCGTCGTGATGTTCGAGAACCTGTTCGGCGGTGCCGGCTGGCTCGCCGTGGTGGTGCTGTGCCTGGCCATGCTCAACCTCATGTCGGTGGCGACCGCTGACAGCGGACGGGCTCTGCACGGCATGGCGGTCGAGGGACTGACCGTCCGCAGCCTCGGTGTCCTCAACTCCGCGGGCATGCCCGCCCGCGCCATGACCGCCGGGCTGCTGGTCAACGTCGGCCTGGTCGTGTTCATCGGCAACCTGCTGGGCGTCGTGTTCGCCTCGAACATCGGCTACATGATCGCCGTCGTCGTCGCGCTCTGCGGCTACGTGCTGCTGCGGCGGGCGAACACGACCCCTGACCGGGCGTTCCGGCTGCACCGGTGCTGGGTGTCGATCGCCGCCGCTCTCGCCGGGATCAACCTCCTGCTGCTGGTAGTCGCCGCATTCAACCCGGAGCTGACCGGCTACGGCAGCTGGCGCGACGAGCTGATCGGGTTCGGCGTGCTGGCCCTGGCCATGACCCTCTACGCCGCTCGCCGTCTCGGCGATCGGACCCCGACCTACAAGAACCCGAGGTAATGAGCATGTGGCAACCGTCCATCGCACCCGGCGCCGTCGACCGGATCGCCTGTGTGGGAGCCGGCGTCATCGGCGGCGGCTGGGTGGCACACTTCCTGGCCCGCGGCCACCGGGTCACCGCGTGGGACCCCGCTCCCGACGCCGAGGACCGGCTACGCCGGCTCGTCGACGCCGCATGGCCCGCGCTGGAGGCGCTCGGGCTCGCCGACGGCGCCGCGCGCGACCGTCTCACGGTCGTCGGCACGCTCGAAGAGGCCGTCGCCGACGCCGATTTCGTGCAGGAGAGCGCGCCGGAGGACCTCGCGCTGAAGTCCGATCTGCTCGCCCGCATCGACGCCGCGGCGCCCGTCGGCATCGTGATCGGCTCGTCGACGTCCGGATACCGGATGACCGACATGCAGGCTGCCGCCGCGCACCCCGAACGCCTCGTCGTCGGCCACCCGTTCAACCCGCCCTACCTGGTGCCGCTGGTCGAGGTCGTCGGAGGGGAACGCACGCACCCGGCCGCGGTCGCCTGGGCCGAGGAGTTCTACACACTGGCCGGCAAGACCGTGATCGTGATGGACCGCGAGGTACCCGGGTTCATCGCCAACCGCCTGCAGGAGGCGCTGTGGCGAGAGGCGCTGCACATGCTCGCCGCCGGCGAGGCCACCGTCGCCCAGATCGAGACCGCCGTGACCGCAGGCCCCGGGCTGCGCTGGCCGTTCCACGGCCCGTCCACCACCTTCCACCTGGCCGGCGGCGAGGGTGGCATGGCGCACGCGCTCGACCACTTCGGCCCGGCGCTGGAGTACCCGTGGACCCGGCTGGCGAGCCCGGCTCTGACCGGCGACCTGCGGGAGGCGCTGGTGACGGGGGCTGCTCAGGTCACCGGCGGCCGGTCCACCGCGGACCTGATCGCCGAGCGGGACCGGCGGCTGATCGCGGTCCTGCGGGCGCTGCGGGAGGTGCAGGCATGACCGGTGCCCTGAGCGACTCGCCCGCCGTTACGCCGCTGCACCGGTCCGTCCGGGACGAGTGGATCGACGCCAACGGGCACCTCAGCGAGGCGTACTACGTGCTGGTGTTCGGAGAGGCCACCGAGCACGCGATGGCGCACGTGGGGATGGCGCCGGCCTACCGCACCGAGACAGGGTGCTCGCTGTTCACCGTGGAGGCCCACCTGCGCTACCTCGACCAGGTGCTGCCGGGCGAGCGGCTCGAGGTGCGCACGATGGTGATCGGAGTGGACGCGAAGCGGCTGCTGCTGTGGCACGAGATGACCGCCGGCGGCCGGCTGCGGGCCACGGCGGAGGTGCTCGGCGTCCACGTCGACATCCCGAGCGGCAGGTCCCGTCCCTTCCCTGACGGGGTGCGCGCCGCCGCCGAGGCGCGGCTCCGGCCAGTGCCGCCGGCCGCGGGCCGGGTGGGGCGGCGATGAGACTGCTCACCGCGACCGACGTGTACGCCCTGCTCGACCCGGACGCGGCGATCGCGACCCAGCGGGCCGCGTTCACGGCGCTGGCCACCGGCGACGCCTGGCAGCCGGACAAGATCGGCGGCGGTCCTGACGGCGCGCGCTCCACCGTCTTCTGCTACGCCGCCCGCCTGGACGCGGCGACCGGCCCGGTGTCGAAGTTCGGCAGCGTCAACCCCGGTAATCCCGCGCTGGGCCTGCCCTCGATCCACGCCGTGCTGGTGGTGCTGCACCCCGAGACCGGTGCGCCCGTCGCGGTGCTGGACGGCGGCGCCGTCACCACACTGCGGACGTCGGCGGCGAGCGCGGTGGCGGTCGCGGAGCTGGCTCGGCCCGGCGCGACCCGGCTCGCGGTGCTCGGTGCGGGCACCCAGGGGCGCGCCCACGTCCGCGCGATCTCCCGGGTGCTCTCACTGAGGGACGTGGCCATGTGGTCCCCGGTCGCCGCGGAGCGCGAGCAGGCCGCCCGCGAGCTGGCGGCCGGCGGGTATCCCGTCCGCGCCGCCGCCGACGTGGCCGGCGCGGTGGCCGAGGCCGACGTCGTGGTCTGCGCGACGCTCGCCACCGAGCCGATCCTTCCGCCCGCGCTGCTGCGCCCAGGCGTCACGGTGGTGAGCATCGGCTCCTTCGAGAAGCACCGCCGCGAGATCGGCACGGACCTGCTGGCGGCGAGCGCCGCAGTCGTCGTCGACCACGTGCCGACCGCCCGCGCCCACGCAGGGCCGGTGGTCGCCGCCGAGCGGCCGATGGAGCTGCTGGCGCTCGGCGAGGTGCTGACCGGACGCGCGACCGCGCGCCGGCACCCGGACGACCTGGTGACCTACCTGAGCGTCGGCCTCGGCGTGCAGGACGCCGCCGCCGCGTGGCACGTCGTCGAACGCGCCGAGGCGCTGCGGGCCGGGCAGGAAGTCGCCTGGTGACCCGGGCCATGCCGACCACAACGAGATCGGAGTACCCGATGGACGAACTGCACCACATATCGGCGGCGGACGCGCTGCGCGCCTTCCGCTCCCGGCAGCTGTCGCCGGTCGAGCTGACCGAGGCGGTGATCGCCCGCGCCGAACGGACCGAGCCGGTCGTCAACGCGCTGTGCCACCGCTTCTTCGATGAGGCGCTGCGGCAGGCCAAGCGGGCCGAACGCCGCTACGCAGGCCAGGACGGGCCGCCGCGGCCGCTGGAGGGGCTGCCCACCGTCGTCAAGGAGGACGAACCGGTTACGGGGCACCCCTGGACCCAGGGGTCGCTACGGTATCGCGACGTCGTCGCCGGGCACACCTCGCTCTTCGTCCGGCGCCTCCTCGACGCCGGCGTGATCGTGCACGCCCGGAGCACGGCGTCGGAGTTCGCTTCCGCCGCGTTCACGCACTCGGCGCTCTGGGGCGTCACCCGCAACCCGTGGAACCCGGAGTTCTCCCCCGGCGGCTCGTCGGGCGGCTCGGGCGCGGCGCTCGCCGCCGGGTCGACGGTGCTGGCGACGGGATCGGACACCGCGGGCTCGATCCGGGTGCCCGCCTCGTTCAGCGGTGTGGTCGGGTTCAAGCCGCCGCACGGCCGGGTACCGGTGGACCCGCCCTATCACCTCGACACCTACGTGCACTCCGGTGTGCTGGCCCGCACCGTCGCCGACGTCGCACTGATGCAGAACGTCGTGGCCGGGCCCCACCCGGGGGACGTCGGCTCGCTGCGGCCCCGTCACGTCCTGCCGGATCCCGCCGAGCTTGGCCGCGACCTGCGCGGGATGCGGATCGCCTTGTCCGAGGACCTCGGTGACTGGGCGGTCGACCCGGAGGTCCGCCGCAACACCCGGGAGTTCGGCGAGCGGCTGCGAGCGGCCGGGGCCCGCGTCGAGGAGGTCGCGCTCCCGGTGCCGCGGGCGCAGGTGCTGCGCGCGGCGGCCATCCACTTCCACCACGGATTCGGCGCCGCCGTCGCGGCCGACGGGCGCAAGCCCGGCGCCCCTCTCACCCCGTATGCGCAGGCGTTCGCGCGGTGGGCGGCCGAGGGCGCCGCCGGCGCCGGCGTGCTCGACGGATTCGCGATCGAGTCCGACCTTTACCGGCCCGTCGGCGAGCTGCTCGAGCGGTTTGACGCGCTCGTCTGCCCGACCGCGGCCACCCGTGGACTGGTGGCGGGCGAGGACTACCTCGACCACGGCCCGGAGGTCGACGGCGAACGGCTCGGGCACTACCTGGAGTCGCTGCTCGCGCTCCCGTTCAACATCATGAACCGCTGCCCCGTGCTGGCCGTGCCGTCCGGCGTCGCCGACAACGGGGTGCCCACCGGGGTGCAGATCGTCGGGCGGCCGTTCGACGACACCACGCCGTTCCGTGTCGGGGCGGCGGTCGAGCAGCGGCCGCACTGGCCGGAGGTCGGGACGTGAGCGCGCCGGACTCCGACGTGGCCGTCATCGGCGCCGGCGTGGTCGATGCCTCCGTCGCCTGTCACCGCGCCCGCGCGGGCGTGCGGGTCGCCATGCTCGATCCGGAGCCGGGCGGGGGCGCCTCCGTCGGGCACGGGCAGCCGGGTATGACACTCGCCCCTGCAATCGGCGTGCTGATCGCCGCCGACCTCACCGCAAGGAGCCGCGGATGAGCTCGCCGCTGCACGGCATCCGCGTCCTCGACTTCGGCCAGTACGTCGCCGGCCCGGCCGTGGCCCTGCTCCTCGCCGACCTGGGCGCCGAAGTGATCCGCATCGACCCGCCCGGCGGTCCGCGGTGGGCCTCCCCCGCGGCCGCCGCGCTCAACGCGGGCAAGAAGAGCATCGTGCTGGACCTGACCGAGCCCGCCGACGTCACGACCGCCCGCCGGCTGGTGGCCGGCGCCGACGTGGTGGTCGAGAACTTCCGGCCCGGTGTCATGGCCCGGTTCGGGCTCGGACCGGAGGACACGCTCGCGCTCAACCCCCGGGTGATCCACCTGTCGCTGCCCGGCTTCGCCGCGGCCGACCCGCGCCGCGACCTACCGGCCTGGGAGGGGATCGTGCTGGCGGCCACCGGCGGCTTCACGGACATGGGACTGAACCGGATCCTCATGGGCGTCAACCCGTCCTACACGCCGCTGCCGCTGGCCTCGGCCTACGCCGCCGCGCTCGGCGCGCTCGCGGTCGGCGTCGGGCTGGTCGCCAGGCGGCGCACCGGCCGCGGCGACGCGTTCGAGGTGCCGCTCGCCGAGGCCGTGCTGGAAGGGCTGGCGTTCAACTCGCTGGCCGTCTCCGACCTCCCCCCGCGCTACCTCTCGCTGCGCGAGCACGAGATCGCCCGCCGCCGTGCCGCCGGGGAGCCGATGGACCTCACCTACGCGCAGCTGCAGGAGCTCCTCGATCCGTTCTACCGCAGCTACCGCTGCCAGGACGGCAGGCTGTTCTACCACTGCTGCCCGGCTCACCGCACCCACGCGATCCGGTCGCTGCAGCTGCTCGGCATCTGGGACACCGTCCGCGCGGAGGGCATCCCGGTGGTCGACCCCTACCTGTCCACCGACCGCCGGCCCGACGGCGCGGACTGCACGCTGCTGGCCTACCCGCTCTCCGCCCGCTGGGCGGCGCGGCTGTCGGAGCTGATCGCGGCCGCCTTCCGGCGGCACCCGGCGCTGGAGTGGGAACGGCGCTTCGACGCGGCGGGCATCCCGGGGGCCGCCCACCGCAGCAGTCTGGAGTGGCTGCGTTCGGAGCATCCGCGCGCGGCGGGGCTCGTCGCCACCGTCGACGATCCGGTCCACGGCGAACTGACCGTTCCCGGGCCCGTCGTCTGGACCGAAGGCACCCCGCCCGGCCGCCGGCCCGCCCCCGCGCTCGACGCCGACCGGGCCGCGATCCTCGCCGACCTGCCGGCGGGGCCGCCGGCACCGCCGCCCGACCCACCGGCCGCGCCAGGCGGGCTCCCGCTGGCCGGCATCCGCATCCTCGACGTCACCAACGTCATCGCCGGGCCGATGATCGCCGCGACCCTCGCACGGTTCGGCGCCGAGGTCGTCAAGATCGATCCACCGACGCCGGGCTTCGACCCGTACCACGCCGTGGTCATCGGCATGCACGCCCAGCGCGGCAAGCGCAGCGTGCTGGCCGACCTGCGCACTCCGGCCGGTCGTGAGGTGCTCGACCGGCTGCTGCCCACCGTCGACGTCGTCACGTTCAACGGCAGCGAGCGCCAGCTCGGCGAGCTCGGCCTGGACCCGCAGCGGCTGCGGGACATCCGGCCGGGGATCGTGCTCGTGCGGGTGGACGCCTATGGCGGGCCGGGTCACGGGCCGCGCAGCCACGCGGCGGGCTACGACGACAACGTGCAGGCGTGCACCGGGATCATGACCCGGTTCGGCGGCGGCCCGGACACCCCGGAGGAGCACGCGCACCTCGGGACGATCGACGCCCTCGCCGGGTTCTGCGGCGCCTTCGCCGTCGTCGCCGCGCTGGCCGGACGCGGCGAACACGCCCCGGTGATGCGCACCTCCCTCGCCGCCGCCGGGCAGCTGCTGCAGATCCCGTTCCTCTTCGACGGCGCGGGCCGCGACGACGTGCCGGAACCGGCCGGGCCGGACGTGCTCGGCGAGCACGCGGGATACCGGTGCTATCCGGCCGCGGACGGCTGGTTCTTCCTCGCGGGCCCGGCCGAGGTGGTGGCGACCGTGCTCGGTCTCGACACGGCCGCGCCGCAGGACCTGCTCGCCGCGCGGTTCCGGGAACGCCCGGTCGAGGCGTGGGCCGAGCTGCTCGGCCCGCACGGGGTCGCGGTGCAACGGATCGAGCACATCGCCGCCCTGCGCTCCCGCGGGCTGGTACGGGAGAGCGCCGGGCCCGTCCCGCTGCGCGGCTCGGCGGTGTTCGTCCGCCATGACCTGCACCCCAGCGGCCGGGAGACGGACCTCATCGCCCCACAGGCCGTCCGGCCCCGGCACGCGGCGGTGCGGATGCCGTCCGACGCCCCGCGCTACGGCGCGCACACCCGCCAGGTGCTCGCCGAGCTCGGCTTCACACCCACCGAGATCGAAACGATGGCCGCCGACGGCGCGATCGCCGACGGCTGGACCGCCGACCACACCTACCTGCCCACCTGAACCACACCCGATCCGGAAGGAGCGCCCGATGCGCGCACCATACGACCCCATCGTCCTCACCGCCGCCGTCACCGGAGGCGACGTCCTGCCCAGCCAGAGCCCCGCCGTCCCGTGCGGGCCAGAAGCGATCACCGAGGCGGCCGTGGCGGCCGCGCGGGCCGGCGCCACCGTCGTGCACCTGCACGCACGGGAGCTCGACGGCCGCCCGACGGGCTCGGCCTCGATGTTCAAGGAGATCGTCACCGGCGTGCGCGAGCAGTGCGACGTCGTCATCAACATCACCACCGGCGGGTCCGTCGACATGACACCCGACCAGCGCCTGGAGGGCGTCGTGGCCGTGGCACCGGACATCGCGACGCTCAACCTCGGCACGATGAACTTCGAGGGCTTCCCGACCCGTTCCCGGTGGCCGCAGGTGCGCCACGACTGGGAGCGGCAGGTGCTGGAGCAGTCCGGGTCGGTGGTCTTCACCAACACGCTCGCCACGATGCGCCGGTTCGCCACGACGTTCCGCGAGCTCGGGGTGACCCCGGAGCTGGAGATATACGACCTGAGCCACCTGTCGATGGCCCGGTTCCTGCTCGACGAGGGCACGCTCACCGGACCGATCCGCATCCAGTTCGTCCTCGGCGTGCTCGGCGGCGCCGGCAACAGCCCGCACGACCTGTTCGCGCTGCGCGAGGCGGCCGGCCGCATTCTCGGGCCCGACCTGGCCGCCGTCAGTGTCGCCGGCGTCGGCTACCCGGCGGAGCTGCGGCTCGCCGCGGTCGCCGCCGCGTCCGGGATGGACGTCCGGGTGGGGATCGAGGACAACCTGCGCATCCGGCGCCGCCGCCAGGCCGCCGACTCGGCCGAGCTCGTCGCGGCCGCAGTGGCGATCGCCGACCAGCTGGAGCGCCCGATTGCCACCCCGGAACAGCTGCGCGCCGAGCTCGCCGCGGTGCGCCCGTCATGAGCACCCTGCGGATCGCGTGCCTGCAGAGCGCGGGCCACGGCCGTGACGTCGAAGCCAACCTGGCCGAGCTGGACTCGGCCGCGGCCGCCGCGGCGGCCGCGGGCGCGGAGCTGCTCGTCACCCCGGAGATGTTCGTGACCGGGTACGACGTCGGGGACGTCGCCGAGCTCGCCGCCCTGCCACTGACCGGGCGGGTCGCCGCCATCGCGGCCGCCCGCGGCATCGCGGTCGTCGCGGGTCTGCCCGCCGTCCTGCCGGGCGGGGGCGTCGGCAACATGGCAGTCGTCGTCGACGACGGCGGCAGGGTGCTGGCCAGCTACGCCAAGGCCCATCTGTTCGGCGAGATCGACCGCCGGTTCCACGCGGGAGAGGCACCAGCGGCTGTCTTCGACCACCACGGCGTGCGGTGTGCTGTCATGATCTGCTTCGATTCGGAGTTCCCGGAGTCCGTGCGGGTCGCGGCGCTTGCGGGCGCGCACGTGGTGCTCGTGCCGACCGCCAACATGCATCCCTACGGCGCCATCAACGAGCACGTGATGTGGACCCGGGCCTGGGAGAACAAAGTCCACCTCGCCTACGTCAACCGGTGCGGTGCCGAAGGTAGGACCGCGTACGTCGGCCGCAGCCGCATCATCGGTCCGGACGGCACCGAGCTCGCGGCCGCCGGCACCGGGCCCGACCTCGTGTGCGCCACGATCGACACCGACGCCGTTGACAGTGCCCGGGCCGCCTTCGACTACTTGTCCGAGCGCCGGCCGGCGCTCTATGGCACGCTCGCCGTCCCCGCTGAGTATGAGGGGAACAGCGGAGAGCAGGAGCAGGCTACGGAAACCGACGCCGGCACCGGCGAAGCGGCCGGTAAGGGCGGCGACATGTGAGCTGCACCGGAAGCGGTTACCGGCTGGGGCGGCGCAGGAGGAGACATAGGGCGGTCGGATGCTTCCACACGAAGGAGGTCGCTGTCGCTGATTCCCTGATCGTTTCATGGGAGCGTTTCAAAGCATCAGTCGTTTGAATCGACTTGTGAAGCGGCATCGGGGCGAGAACGCCCCGGACGGCCGGACGCCGGAAGGCTGTTTCATGAGCCCTCGCCCATGAAACAGCTCCGGGGGACCACCACCGCGCCGGGCTGACCACCGGCGCCGGCATCTGCCGCCCGCTCGCAGCGTCGGATCGAGGTCGTGGACGGGTGATCCCCTACGGCTCGACTCCCGGTAGCTCGCTACTTTCTCCTGAGACCGCCGCAGTTCCGCCGCGAACTGGATAAACGCGGAGTCCTCTCCCCCAGCGGACGCCGTGGCGCACCGACCCCATCGTGAACTCCGGATGATCTCGGCGGTTCATGCGAGGTTGGCGCGAATCCAGCCTTCGACGCGCGCGTTGAACCACTCGGGGTATTGCAGCGGCAGTCCGTGGCCTGCGTGCTCGTGAACGATCAGCTCGCTCTTCGAGTGGTCATGGCCGAGCTGCCGCATCCCCTCTCGGAGTGCTCGTGGTTCCTTCGCTCCGGCCAGGAGCAGGACGGCTCCGGGGAACCGCCGCCAGGCCGATGGCGTGCGGAACTCCGCATTGGCCCGGGTCAGCGCGATCAGGCTCTCCTTGGGCAGGGTCTTCGAGGTGCGGATGTAGTCGTCGAGGAGATCGTCCGGGATGTACAGCGACTTCGCTTGGAGCTTGGCGAACCATGTCTGCCGGGCGAGCGGTGCGGTGAGCCTGACGAGCCAGTGGCTCAGGCTCGGCAACGGTATGCCCCGAGTCAGCGCGCTGGTGATGACCACGCGTGTGACCACCTCGGGATGGGAAGCGGCCAGTTCGAGCGCAAGCTGCGCACCGAGCGAAAAACCTGCCACAGTGACGTCCGTGCCGGCGGGGAGCTGCCCGAGGTAAGCGGCGAGCTCGGCGACAACCGCCGCGCTCGTCGTGAAGGCCGTGTCATGGCTGTGGCCGTGACCGGGAAGATCAGGCACAAGGACGCGATAGCGCGGTCCGAAGTGGTCGATCTGCGCATCCCACATCCAGCCGGCGACGCCGCCCCCGTGGATGAGCAGCAGGACAGGACCAGCGGCATTGCCGGTTTCTCGCATGTACAAGGCAGGTGCCCTTTTCTGGGATCGAGGTTGTCGGAGACAACAACGTTTGTACGGTGGAGCCGCGGCCCTGCGATGTGATGCGCTCGATCGTACTGCCGGACCGGTTCAGCAAGCACCCGCTGCCCTCGCGGCGTAGGCCGGGCCCCGCCGGGGAAGAGCACCCGCTGTGCAGCGCGGCCCCGCGGCCGGTGACGGCCGGCACCGGCAGCCCGTGCGCCTGCCGTACCGGATCCGTCAGGACGCCGGGGTGAGCATGGCGCGGGCGGCCTGCTCGGCCTCGGGGGGTGCGGTGGCGATGACCGCGTCCAGGATGGTGCGGGCGCTCTCCAGTTCGTGGATGGCGGCCTGAATGCGGGTGCGTTCGCGGTGGAGGTCGAGCAGGAGTTCTGGGCAGTCGGCGATGAGAGCGTCGCCATCCTTGCCCATGCAGGGCAGCAGGTCGGCGATGGTGATCGTGGACAGGCCGGCGGCGAGCAGGCTGCGGATGTGGCGGACGGTCGCGACGTCCGATTCGGCGTACTCGCGGTAGCCGCTGGGTTTGCGCTCGGGGTGGAGGAGGTCCTGTTCCTCGTAGTAGCGCAGGAGGCGCCGGTTGACCCCGGTGCGGCGTTCGAGCTCCCCGATGCGCATGTTTCCTCCGGCGTACGGCTTGACTGTCACATCAATGTGACAGTTTAGCTTGGCCGCATGACATTGCCATCCAAACGAGAAGTCGCAGGTCGGCGACCGGATGTCGCTGGTGCGCGGCAGTGGGCCGGGCTCGCGATGCTGGCTCTGCCCACATTGCTGTTGGCCATGGACGTCACAGTGCTCTACCTCGCAGTGCCGCGTTTGGCGGCCGATCTACGACCCAGCGGCGAGCAGATGTTGTGGATCACCGACGTCTACGGGTTCATGATCGCCGGATTCCTCGTGACGATGGGGGCGCTGGGCGACCGGATCGGGCGACGCAGGCTGCTGATGTGGGGAGCCGGGGCGTTCGGCATGGCCTCGGTGGCCGCCGCGTACGCCCCCAGCGCGGAGGCGCTGATCGCCGCCCGGGCGCTGCTCGGGATTGCGGGGGCGACGCTGATGCCCTCCACGCTGGCGCTGATCAGCAACATGTTCCGGGACGCGCGGCAGCGGGGAACCGCCATCGGCATCTGGGCGGCGAGCATGTCCGGCGGAGTCGCCCTGGGGCCGGTGGTCGGCGGGGCGCTGCTGGAATCGTTCGGGTGGGGGGCGGCGTTCCTGATCGCCGTGCCGGTGATGGCGCTGCTGCTGGTGGGCGGGCCGCTGCTGCTCCCGGAACACCGTGACACCGCCGCCGGGCGGCCCGACCTGGTCAGCGTCGCGCTTTCCCTGATCGCGATGCTGACGATCGTGTACGGCGTCAAGCTGCTGTCCCACGGGGGCGACCCGGTCCTGAGCGGCGGGATCGTTCTGGCCGGTCTGGCCGCCGGAGCGGTGTTCTGGCAGCGGCAGCGCGGACTCGCCGACCCGGTGCTCGACGTGGCGCTCTTCCGGAATCGCGCCCTCACCGGCGCCCTGCTCGTCCTGCTCCTGGGCCTGGCCGCCACCGCCGGCACGTACCTGTTCGTCACGCGGTTCCTCCAGGGAGTCGAGGGCCTGTCCCCGCTGGCGGCGGGCCTGTGGCTGGTGCCCTCGTCGGTCGCTATGATCCTCACCTCCCTGGTCGCCCCCATCCTGGTACGGCGGCTGCCCGAGCGGGTCGTGGTCGCCGGGTCCCTGGCGGTATCGGCGGCCGGTTTCCTCCTGCTGGCCCTGCTCGACCAGGCGGCCGGGCTCCCCCTCCTGATCGCCGGTATCGTCGTCGTCTACGTCGGCCAGGGCCCGATCATGACGCTGGGCACCGACCTCGTTGTCGGCTCCGCCCCGCCCGAGAAGGCCGGATCCGCCGCGGCCATGTCCGAAACGAGCACCGAACTCGGCCTGGCCCTGGGCGTGGCCGTCCTGGGCAGCGTCGGAGCCGCCGTCTACCGTCAGGCCGTGCCCGCCGCGCTTCCCGCCGACCTCCCGCCGGAGGCGACCTCCGCCGCCCGCGACTCGATCGAGGCCGCGGTCACCGCCGTCGCCCATCTTCCGCCGGCCCAGGCGGGAGCCGTACTCGCCCTCGCCCGGGAGGCGTTCACCGCAGGCCTCAACCTCGTCGCCGGGATCGGCGCAGTCGCCACCCTGGCCCTGGCCGTACTCGCCTTGGTGGCCCTCCGCAGACGGCCACCGGTCGCCGAACCCGCCCCCGCCGAGACGGCGGAGGTTCTCGGCCGGGCCTGAGGCCGGCCGCGGCCGGGGAGGACACCCACCTCCCGGGATAGGCGGTCGCCCTGGTGGAACGCGGCGGGCCGGTGCCACCGCGACCGGCACGGTGACCGCCACGGTCCGGCGCCGGGGCCGTGAACGCGGAGTCCGGTCAACGGACGGCGAACGTGGTCAGCACGGCGGCGTGGTCGGAGGTCCAGGCGTTGTCTTTGTGGTTCGGAATCGGTGCCGGGGTGCCCTCGACGACCGCGTCGGACGACTTCACCTTGAGATCGCCCTTGTAGTGGACGAAGTCGATGCGATCCTGCGGCTCGGGCTCCCCCTTGTGGCCGTCGTGATCGTACCCGCCGGTGAACGTGGTGTAGATCGGCGACCAGGTGATGCCGGGGTCGGCGACCGGATCGGGGTGGGCCACGCGGTAGGAGTCCTTCATCCCGGACTGCTCGGGAGCGACCGAGGTGGGCCAGGACACGGAGTCGTAACCGCACTTCCTGGTCTCCGCAGTCCAGTCGAGGTGCGAGGGGGCGTTGAAGTCACCGGTCAGCAGGACGGGTGTACGGCTCGCGTCCGCGAGGTCGCCGGACATGGCCGACATGATCTCCTGGATCTGGCGCGTGCGCTTCGACTCGGCCTCCCTGGCCATCAGCCGCTCGACGCCCCACTTTCCGAAGCACGCATCGTAGGGGCCGTAAGGGGTGTAGCCGAGGTGCACGTTCCAGACGGCCACCTCGTGCCGGTCGTCCAGCCTGATCTTCGCGTTGATCCCCGCCAGGCCCGACTCGGAGGGCAGCGGCCCGCGCGAGACGATCGGGTACCGGCTGACGATGCCCAGGTCCGCGCCCGCCTGGTAGTGGTCCCAGCCGAGCGCCTCGGCCAGTTCCTTGGCGGACGTGGACGACGTCTCCTGCATGCCGACCACGTCGACGTCGCGGTCGAGCAGGAACTTCAGCTGCTTCTCCCTGCCGCCCTTGACCTGGCTGCCGCCGTGCCACAGGTTCCAGGACATGGTCCTGAGCTCGGGCACCAGCGGCCCGCCCGGCGGCCGTACGCGGACGCCGACCGTGGCGGTGGCGCTCTCGCCCGCCTGGTTGCGCGCCTCCACCGTGAAGGTGGCCGTCTTCGCCGACGTCGACGCCGGCGGCGTGCCGGTCACCGTGCCGTCCTGGCCGACCCGCACCCAGGCCGGGCCGTCCGCCTTCCGGAAGCTCGCCTCGCCGCGGACCGTGCCCTTGACGGTGGCCGTGTACGGGGACTTGGCGCGGGCGTTGCGCAGGGTGAATGCGCGGGTCACGAAGTGGAGCGGCTCGCTGCTCGCGATCTTCACCTTCGCGGGTGCCGCCAGCCACTCGTAGCCGTCCTTGGCCAGGGCGTAGGTGACGTAGTCGCCCGGTTCGAGCCCGTCGGTGGGCAGGGTGGCCGTACCCGAGCCGGAGGGGATGTACACCCACTTCAGCGAGGGACCGACGTACTTCTGGTCAACGGGCCCGTTGCCCGGGTCGGCGTAGAGGCCGATCCAGTTCTTGGAGTCGGGGCGCGGCGTGGAGTAGGACAGCTCTATGGGGTCACCCGCCTTCACGCTCGCCGTCCGGAGCGAGAGCGTGCCGTCAGGGGTACCGGCGTGGGCCGGGATGGCGGGCAGGGCCACGGCGGCCAGCAGCCCGATGGTCAAGGTCAGGAAACGGGACATTGAAGATCCTTATTCGCTAATAGGTCGAAAGAAGGATCTAGTACGTGATAGACCGCAAGATTGCCGCAAACTGACCAGAAGCGATCTTTTTGGGAACGCGTGGTCGCAGGGCTCCGTGACGACGCGGGTGCACCCGCGGCTCTGCTCGTCGCCGGACGTCCAGCCTCGCCCGCTGCGCGCACAGCCCGGCCGGACCGATCGGCAGCGCACTGGGAACGATCCACCACGACCGCGCCGAGCGCGGGGCGGGCCAGCGGGAGTGCCACTCTGGCGAAGGTGCCGAAGCGGCCCAGCCCGTCGACGCGGGCGGCCTCCTCCAGCTCGCCGGGCAGGCTGACATCTCCGGCCCCACCCTCGTCAAGCGCAACGGCACCACCTACGTGGCCTACCACGGCAACAACGGCCGGATGCGGATCACCGAGGTCGGCAACGCTTTCGACCGAGAGGTGCACCTCGGTGTGTTCCACTCCCCCATCGCCTCGGACAACGGCCGGGTGGCGGCGCCGTCGTTCGGCAAGCAGGATGGCGTCGATTACATGTTCTACGAGGCCGGGCATCGGCTGAACGCACGCATCTGCATCGCTGGCGCCGTCTGACTCCACGGCCCGCCCCGGATCCGCCGGTGCCCCCATCGGGGATTCCCCCTGGCCGACCGGGTTGCCCCCGTATGTGATCTACCGCACTTCAGGCACTGAAATATTGCAGAGCCTGAAAATTCTTCTCTATCCTCGTCATTGTGACCACCATGGACAGCACTGACGAGCTCGGCCGGAGGGACCGCAAGAAGCTCGAGACCCGTGCGGCGCTGGAGCATGCCGCCCTGACGCTGGTGGCCGAGCGCGGCCTGGCGGGGGTCACGGTGGAGGACATCGCCGAGGCCGTGGACGTCTCCTCACGCACGTTCTTCAACTACTTCCCGTCCAAAGAGGACGCGCTCATCGGCCCGAGTCCGGCCTCCACAGTCGAACTGCGCGAGAGGCTGGAGGCGCTGCCCGCGGACGTGCCGGTCCTGGAGGCGCTGCGGCTGATGTCGCGGGTCGAGGCTGAGCGCGTCCAGGAGCAGCGCGAGCAATGGCTACTGCGGCTGAAGGTGTTCGAGCAGAACCCATCGCTGCTCCCACGGCTGGTCACCAGCGGCAGCGAGACCGAACACGCCGTGACAGCCGCCGTCGCCCGCCGGGCCGGTATCGAGCTGGGCACGAGCGGCTATCCCGAGCTTGCGACCGCGGTGGCCATGGCGGCCTTCCGGGTGGCGATGATCCGCTGGAGCGCCGCGGACGGCCGCCCGGAGCTGGCCGACCTGGTCGACGAGGCCTTCGCCCAGCTCGCCGCGGGCCTGCCCAATCCGTGACCGCTCCGATCACCGTCTCTTTTCGACCGTCCCCGTGAACATTTTCGTTGATCCGGCGCCCGCAGGAGTCCTGGGGAGCGCCGACCCCCACCCGAGAAATTGAGGAAAGATGACAACCGCCAGCACGCAGCCCGAGGCTGCGGCGCCCACGTCCAGGAGGAAGGTCCTGCAGGCGCTGTCGGGGCTGATGGTGGGCATGTTCGTGTCCATCCTGGCCTCGACCGTCGTGGCCAACGCCCTGCCACGCATCATCACCGACCTGCAGGGCACGCAGACCGTCTACACCTGGATCGTCACCGCGGAACTGCTGGCCATGACGGCCACCGTGCCGCTCTGGGGCAAGATGGCCGACCTGTACAACAAGAAGCTGCTGATCCAGCTCTCGCTGGGACTGTTCGTGGCGGGCTCGCTGATCGCGGGCCTCACCCCGAACGTGGAGATCCTCATCGTCAGCCGCGTCGTCCAGGGTGTCGGCGCCGGTGGCATGACCGCGCTGGCCATGGTCGTGATGGCCGCCATGATCCCACCGCGTGAGCTCGGCCGTTACGCCGGCATCTTCGGCGCCGTGTTCGGCGTCGGCACCGTGGCGGGCCCGCTCATCGGCGGCGTGCTCGTGGACACCTCCTGGCTCGGCTGGCGCTGGTGTTTCCTCATCGGCGTGCCGTTCACGATCCTGGCCATCATCCTGCTGCAGCGCACCCTCGACCTGCCGGTGGTCCGCAAGGAGGTCAAGGTCGACTACCTGGGCGCCCTGCTCATCACGGTGGGCGTGTCCACCCTGCTGATCTGGTCGTCGCTGGCGGGCAACCAGTTCGCGTGGGGCTCCTGGCAGACCGCCGCGCTCGTCGGTGGCGGCGTGCTCATCCTTGCGGTGGCCGTCTGGGTGGAGTCGCGGGCCGCCGAGCCGATCATCCCTCTGTCCATCTTCAGGAACCGCACCGTCGCCCTGGCCACCGTGGCCAGCGTGCTGGTCGGCGTGGCCATGTTCGGCGGCACGGTCTTCCTGTCGCAGTACTTCCAGGTGGCGCTCGGCAAGTCGCCGACGGTCGCCGGACTGATGAGCCTGCCGATGGTGTTCGGCCTGCTGATCTCCTCCACCGTGGCGGGGCAGCTCATCACCAAGTGGGGCCGCTGGAAGGGCTTCCTGGTGGCCGGTGGTGTCGTCATGCTCGGCGGGATGGGCCTGCTCAGCACCATCGACGGCCAGACCGGCACGGTGCTGCTCGGCGTCTACATGGCGGTGCTCGGCATCGGCGTGGGCATGCTCATGCAGAACCTGGTCCTCGCCGCCCAGAACGACGTGCCCGCCCACGACCTGGGCGCCACCACCTCGATGCTGACCTTCTTCCGCAGCATGGGCGGCGCGGTCGGCGTCAGTGCGCTGGGCGCGGTGCTGGCCAACCGGATCACCACTCTCATGACGGAGAAGCTCGGCCCGATGGCCGCCGGCGGGGGCGGCGACAGCCACGCCGTACCCGACATCTCCAAACTGCCCGCTCCCGTCGTCCGCGTCATCCAGGACGTGTACGCGACCGCCACCGCCGACCTGTTCCTCATCGGGGTGCCACTCACCGCGCTCGCGCTGGTGGCTGTCCTGTTCATCAAGGAGAAGCCGCTCAACACGCTGTCGGGCGAGGAACGCCTGGCTCAGGAACGCGCCACGGCCGCCGGTCACTGAACGGCTCCCGACCGCAACTACGCGCAGCTCGACGGCGTCCACGTGAGCAGACCCGGCCTTCCCGGGCGACGGTCACCCGCGACACCGACGCCGTCGGCATCACTCCGGCCATCCGAACCGCACCGTGGCCGTGTACCCGCGCGGCCGCCTGTCCGGTGCCCCCGGCAACATGGTTTCCTTCCGTGGCCATGCCGTTTCCTGTGGTGGGCGTGACTCGGCCTCAGGGTTCGCGGGCGCGGAGGTAGGCGTCCAGGTCGGCGGCGCCCTGGAGCATGGCGCGGCCCCGGGCGGACAGGCGGGCCTGCCAGTCGCGCAGGGTCGACTCCAGCGGGGCGACGCCTCCGGCGGAGCGGACCTGGGCGATCAGCGGGGCGATCTGCTCCAGCAGGTAGCCGCCCCGCCTGAGCTGGTGGGCCAGCCGGACGTCCCGTACGTCGGCCGCGCTGTAGACCCGGTAGCCCGTCTGCGGATCGCGGCGCGGCCGGACCAGCCCGGCGTTCTCCCATTTGCGCAGGGTGGCAGTGCGGATGCCGAGCCTCATGGCCAGGGGGCCGATGAACGTGTCGCCGCGCTCCTGCGGCACGGGCGCCAGATCGCGGAGCGCGGCTTCGACGGCCTGAAGGGTGCGGCGGTCGTCGAGGAGCCGGCTGTGGCTCTCGTCGATGAGCCGCAGCGCGTCTTCGGTGGCGGCCCGGTTGACCGCCTGCATGATCGACGTGGCCGCCTGGTGACCGTGCCCGGGCACGAGGGCGAGGAACGCGCGCAGGGCTTGCGCGTGCAGCGGCGTATAGGTGCGATAGCCGTGGACGGTGCGTTCGGCGGCGGGCAGGATGCCGGCGTCCTCGTAGTTCCTGATCGCCTGGGTGGACAGGCCGTGCTCGCGCGCCAGGTCCACTGGCCTCATGGGTGCATCACCGATTGAAGGTTAGTCGTGATAAAAGCGGGGATTTCCACGGCAAAGTTTACACCGAATGTTCAACGATACCGTTGAAGGCATGGATATCAAGGACATGGCCCGGCCGTTCGATGGCACGGGCATCTCGGCCTTCCTCCGGTCGCTTCCCGCCAAGCCCCTGCTGCTCGGCCTGGGCGAGGCCAGGCACTTCGTGGAGGAACTGGGCGACCTGCGCAACGAGATCTTCCGGCATCTGGTCGAGCACGAGGGCTACCGGTCGTTCGCCATCGAGAGCGACTGTCTCATGGGCCTCGTGGTCGACGACTACGTCACGACGGGTACGGGCACGCTCGACGACGTCATGGAACGCGGCTTCAGCCACGACTTCGGCACGTCCCCGGCCAACCGCGACCTCGTACGCTGGATGCGCGCGTACAACGAGGAGCATGACGAAAAGCTCCGGTTCTTCGGCTTCGACGGTCCGCTGGAGTATTGGGCCGAGAGCCCGCGCCAGGCGCTCACCGCCCTCTACGCCCTCCTCGACGGCCCGCTCCCCTGCACCATGGAAACCCTCGACGCGCTGCTCGGCCCGGACGGCCGGTGGACGGACGAGGCCACGGTCATGGACCCGTCCCGGTCGATCGGCCAGTCCGCCGACGCCCAGCGGCTGCGGCTGCTCGCCGACGACCTGGTGGCACTGCTCGACACTCAGGTGCCGCGGCTGAGCGCGGAGGACAGGGAGCGGGCGGAGCTGTACGGGCGCACCGCCGTCGGCCTGCTCCGCTACCACCACTGGATGGCCGACACGTCCCCGGCCCGGATAGCCAAGCTGTCGGGCCTGCGGGACGCGATGATGGCCGCCAACCTGCGTGCCGTCGCCGAGCGCGGCCCGGCCCTGGTCTTCTCCAGCAACCTCCACCTGCAGCGGAACAAGAGCTTCATGCTGCTCGGCGACCAGCCGCTGGAGTGGTGGAGCGCGGGGGCGATCACCGGAGCGCACCTGGGCGACCGGTACGCCTTCCTGGCCTCAGCCCTCGGCACGGTCGGCGACGACACCCCGCCCCCCGACACCGTCGAGGGCATCCTGTCCACGCTCCCGTGGGACCACTCTCTCATCGACGCCCGCCGCCTGGCCGAGGCCACCACGGAGCCCGCCCAGCGCATCTCCCACGATTTCGCCTATTTCCCGCTGGACCCGGCCCAGCTCGACATGATCGACGGCGTCGTCTTCCTCAAGCAGGCTGTCAGGCTGAAAAAGCTGGGTTGACAGGCGCGTGCGTGTCAGGCCATGCGTGACACGCACGCGCATCAACCACACCATTGGTGCGGTGGGGCGTCTCGGCCCTGTACCGCTTGATCAGCGCCGGCGCGGTCATCATCGGCGTGTGTGGTGTTGGGCGAGCCGAACCCCAGCGCCTTCAGAATCTGGACCGGTCTCGACGGTGCCGTATCCGCTTTTTGCCGTTGATGGATGGTGTGCGAGCATGGTCGGCGTTGGCGAGCGCGGAACGAGGAAGCCGGTGTGAATCCGGCGCGGTCCCGCCACTGTGATCGGCGAGCGAATCCCGAATCAGCCACTGCCCGCGTGCGGGTGGGAAGGCCGGGACGAGTGTTGACCCGAGAGCCAGGAGACTCACGCGGTCGCCTCCTCAGAGAAATTGGGGCGGATTTCCCCAAGAGAGGAACGGTGATCGCCATGCCGCGCATCTGGCATGAGGGCCTTCGGGATGCCCGCGACACGAGCTTCTTTTGAAGATCCGGCTCCTCGCCCATCCCGCTCATCGGGCTCAGCCCGTGAGTGAAAGGACCTGTTCATGACGGGCCGACGCTCGCTTCCCTTCCTCTCACTTCTCATACCCGCCTTGCTGGTGGCCGGCTGTGGAACCACCGGGCAGCCCACCGCCGGCCCCACGGCCGTCACGAGCCCGGCCGCCACCGGGTTTCCCCTCACCGTGACCAACTGCGGCGTGACCACCACCTTCCAGAAACCGCCGCAGCGGGCGGTGACACTCAACCAGCACGTCACCGAGATCATGCTCGCTCTCGGGCTGGAGAAGTCGATGGCCGGGACCGCTTTTCTCGACGACGAGATCCCTCCCGCCTACGAGAGCGCCTATCGGGGGATCAAGGTGCTCGCCGAGGAGTACCCCTCCTACGAGGCGCTGCTGTCGGCCGAGCCCGACTTCGTCTACGGCGGATTCACCAGCGCCTTCGACGACAAGGAAGGACGCAGCCGGGCCGTCCTGGCCAAGGCCGGGATCAACTCCCACGTCAACATCGAAGCATGCCCGACCGGTCCGGTGACCATGACCCAGGTCGAGGACGAGATCCGGACGATCGGCAAGATCTTCGGCGTGTCCGACCGCGCCGAGCAGCAGATCACCACGGCGCGCGCCGTACTGGACGGCGTCAAGGCCAAGATCGACGGAGCCGAACCGGCCCGGGTGTTCGTCTACGACAGCGGAGACAAGACCGCATTCACCGCGGGCGGCGCCGGCATCGGCAACGAGATGATCAAACTGGCCGGTGGGACGAACCTGTTCGCCGACCTTCCCAAGTCCTTCGGAGACGTCTCCTTCGAGCAGGTCGCCGACCGAGCACCCGAGGTCATCGTCATCTACGACTACGGGGACAAGCCCGTGGAGGGCAAGAAGAAGTTCCTGCTCGCCAACCCGGCCCTCAAGGACGTGCCCGCGATCAAGAACCAGCGGTTCGCGGTGCTGCCGCTGTCGTCCACGGTGCTGGGCGTGCGGGTTCCCGCGGGCGTGGAGGCCCTGGCCCGTCAGATCCACCCGGACCGCTTCGCGTGACCCGGACCGCCCCGCCCGGGACGCCGGCCGCCACGACCGCCGGCGTCCGCGGGCGCGTGCCGTACGCGCTGGTCCTGGCGGTGCTCGCCGTCGCCGTGGTGGCGGCCGCCACAGCCGGGATCGCGGTCGGCTCGGTACGCCTGCCGTTCGGCGAGGTGTGGGCCATCCTGCTGCACCGGTTGTATGCGCCTCTGGCCGAGCCCACCTGGGCACCGGTCCGGGAGACGATCGTGATGGACGTCCGCGTCCCTCGCATCCTGCTGTGCGGCGTGGTGGGCGCGGGACTGTCGGTGTGCGGGATGGCCCTGCAGGCACTGGTGCGCAACCCGCTGGCCGACCCGATGCTGCTCGGGGTGTCCTCCGGCGCGACGGTCGGCGCGGTCGTCGTCATGGTGTTCAACATCTCGCTGCTCGGCGTGTTCTCGCTGCCGCTGGCCGCCTTCGCCGGCGCCTTCGCGGCGCTCGTGCTGGTCTACTTCCTGGCCCGCACCGGCGGGCGGATGACGACCGTACGGCTGGTGCTGTCCGGGGTCGCCACCGCCGAGGTCCTCTCGGCGGTGGCCAGCTACCTCATCGTCACGTCCAACGACCCGCACAAGGCCGACGCGGCGCTACGCTGGATGCTGGGCGGCCTGGCCGGCACCACCTGGGACCTCGTCTGGACCCCCGCCGCGGCGGTCCTGCTCGGCACCGGCGTACTACTGGGCCTCAGCCGCCCGCTCAACCTGCTGCTGGCCGGAGAGGAGGCAGCCGCCACCCTGGGGCTGAACGTGCACCGCTTCCGTGGCGCACTGTTCGCGCTGGTCGCCCTGATGATCGGCACGATCGTCGCGGTCAGTGGCTCGATCGGGTTCGTGGGGCTGATGCTGCCGCACGTGGTGCGCCTGCTGGTCGGCGCCGACCATCGGCGTGCGCTGCCCGCCGCCGCCCTGCTGGGCGCCGCCTTCCTGATCGCCGCCGACCTCGCCGCCCGCAGTGTGATCGCCCCCGAGGAGATTCCGATCGGCATCCTGACCGCCCTCACCGGAGGGCCCTTCTTCCTGTGGCTCATGCGGCGGAGGGCGGCCCGGTGATCCCGATGGACAGACCCGCGGCTCTGCACGTCGAAGGCGTCGGCGTCGTCGTCGGCGGCCGGGCCCTGGTGCGGGAGGTGTCGCTGGAGGTCGCGCCGGGTGAGATGGTCGCGCTCGTCGGACCCAACGGCGCCGGCAAGTCGACCCTGCTCCGTACCCTCTACCGGGCGCTGCGCCCCACGTCGGGGCAGGTGACGCTGGACGGAGAGGACGTCTGGCGGATGACCGGCAGGCGGCTGGCCCGGCGGCTGGCCGCCGTCCTGCAGGAGGCGCCCGGCGAGTTCGAGCTGACCGTGTACGACGTGGTCGCCATGGGCCGCACCCCCTACAAGCGGGCGTTCCAGGGCGACGATGCCGACGACCGGAGCATCGTCATGAGCGCCCTGGAGGAACTGGACGTCGCCGATCTCACCCAGGCCCCCTTCGACCGGCTGTCCGGCGGCGAGAAACAGCGCGTCCTCATCGCCCGCGCGCTGGCCCAGCGAGCCGGGACGATGGTGCTGGACGAGCCGACCAACCACCTCGACCTGCGCCATCAGCTCGACGCGCTGCGGCTGGTGCGGCGGCTCGGCGTGACCGCCGTCGTCGCGCTGCACGACCTCAACCTGGCGGCGGCGTTCTGCGACCGGATCTGCGTCATGGCCGCCGGCCGCCTGGTCGCCGCGGGCCCGCCCGCCGAGGTGCTCACCGCGTCTTTGCTGGCCGAGGTCTATCGCGTGGACGCCGAGGTGAACCCTCACCCCCGTACCGGCCTCCCCCAGATCAGCGTGCTGCCGGGCGGTGCCCGATGATCCGCCCGCGGCCGGCTCCGCCCGAAGCCGTCGCTGCGGCGTTGGCCGACATCGCCGCTCTGGGACCGTTCTTCGCCATCGCCGCCGGCGAGGCCGACGGTGTGTGGCGACCCGTCGTGGACGCCTACGCGGAAGGGTTCCCGCACCTGGTGGCGGGCCGGGTGGCCCGGTACGGCACGCCCGAGCACCGCGTCGCCGCCTCCGTCGTCCAGCTCGGCCACGCCGCCCGGCTGTGGTCCGTCGTGCTGGGCTGTGTCGTCGCGCATGGCGTCGTACCCGACCTCGGGGATCTCCAGCAGCAGGTGGACGGGCCCGCACTGCGGCTGCCCGCGGCCCGCGGCTGGTACGCGCCTGAAGGCGAGGACCTCGTCCAGGTCGTCTACCGCCTGGTCATGGACGAGCATCTGGCCGCGCTGGCCGCCGGGTTGCGCGTCAAGGTCGCCTCCGGTCTGCTGCGCGGCAACGCGGGTTCCGCCCTGGCCGAGGCGGCGCGCGCCATCCTGCGAGCCAGACCCGACCTGCGTAAACCCCTCACCCGGCTCGTCGACCGGCTGCTCGACACCGGAGGTTTACGCGGCACCGGCGAGTTCACCGGGCCGGATCTGGCATTCCGGCGGCGGAGCTGCTGCCTGTACTACCGCGTCCCGGCCGGCGAGAAATGCGGGGACTGCTCACTGGAACAGACCTCCCGGTAAGAGCGTTCACCTCGGTCCCGGGCTGGGCGAGCGTCTTTACAATGTAGATTAATAACTATCCATGCGCCGGGTTCAACCGTCCCGGACGCGAAGTCTGGAACGCCATGGGACCTCTCCCCCTGCCCGCTTCTTCATGCTGAAAGCTCTCGGCGGCCCCTCACCTCACCGAGCGCGAACATCTGCACCATCATCCTCACCGGATGGGTTGACAAGGCGGAAAGGCTACGCGATCTCGGCCTCTCCCCAGCCGACCGTAACGCGGCGGCGACGCCTGATCGCCTTATAGCATCCTCCGGGCAGCCCTCAACGACGGCTCCCCCTGACCGCAGGTGGCGTGGACCCGTAGACGGGCTGTCGGTAAGACTCGCGTCACCAGGTACACGCGATTGAGTTCACCCAGCTCAACCGGGGGTGTCCGAGGATCGTTGAGGGATCTTTCGCTGATCGTCGGGTGCGGGTGATCGTGTGCGGCCAGTAGTGATCCGGAGTAGACGCACCGGCCGCCACGCTGGGGTTGCAGGCCCTCCGCTCGGGTCCGTGCGATGAGCTCCAAAGTAGGGAGTCGTCCCGGATCGCAGCAGGTGATCGGAGGTTCGTTCCGGGAGCCGGGGGGCAGCCGGGACGATCGGGGGTGACTCCGACGCTCGCGGTCGTGACAACGCCGTACGGCGTGTTTTCTCAGGTCGCCATGCCCGATAAGTGCTTTATGTCGCCCTGCCCGGGACCTCTCGGTCACTCACAGCTACTTTACGCCTGGCCGCACGGACCCGAGCGGAGGGCCGACTTCAGGGGGGCTGACCGGCTATTCGACCGAAAATGTCGCGCTAACTCCTCGCCAGGGGCAGCGGGGCGCCAGGAGCGCGTCGGCGCCCCGGGCGAGGTGCCGCGCGTCAGACCGAACGGCGTTCTTCTTCGTAGGTGATGTCGTACTTGCCGGCGATGAGGTTGAGCTGGACCGGGTCGAGCCTTCCGCCGGTGCTGATCTGGCTCCTGGCTTCGATCATGTCCTCGACGAAGCATTCCCAGCCGCCTGGGGAGGAGATCTGGAGCACTCGAGGCGGTCGGCCTGCACCGGGACGCAGGGCGTGGGGGACGCCATGGGGAAGCAGGACGAACTGTCCCCGGGTGACGGTGTGCGTTCGGTCGTCGAAGTCGACGATGAGCTCTCCTTCCAGCACGTAGATGCTCTCATCGGCGATGTGGTGGGTGTGGCGAGGGATCTCCTGTGCCACGACCACTTCCAGCAGGGAGAACCGGCCTTCGGTGTCAGTGGTCCTGGCCTTGACCGAGAACGCGGGCGGGATCGGGATGCGGCCCGGCCGTGCCTGGCCGGCGTCGAGCAGGATGAAGCGGTCTTTGAACATGGTGTTCCGATCCGAGGAGTTCGAAGGGACTAGCGGGTCTGGCGCACTCCGCGGCGCCAGACGTCGGTGATGGCGGCGATGGCGGTGATGTCTCGCGTGGGGTCGCCTTCGACCAGCACCAGGTCGGCGCGGAGGCCGGGGGCGATCCGGCCGCGGTCGGTCAGGCCGAAGTGGCACGCGGGGAGGCTGGTCGCGGCGGCGAGCGCCTCTTCGGCGCTGAGCCCGGCCTCGGTGAGAAGGTGCAGCTCGCGGTGCATGCCGGCGCCGTGGGCGGGCGCGAACGGGGTGGCGTCGGTCCCGGCGAGCAGGGGCACGCCGGCTTGGCGCAGGGCCCGCAGCGCGCCGACGGCGTTGGCGGAGCTGCCGGGACGGGCGCAGTCGGCGGTCTCGAGGTGTTGAGCGGTGATCGCCTCGAAGTAGGCGAGCGTGGTCACGACGAAGACCCCTTGGGCGCGGACCCGCTCGGCCAGCCGCTGCGAGGCCGGGTCGTCCTGCGCGAGGTCGGTCCACACGTGGGCCAGTCCGTCCACGCCGGCGTCCAGCGCGATCGTCGCTTCGGATGCGGTGATCGCATGAGCGATGACCCGCAGTCCGGCGTCGTGTGCCGCCGCGGCGAGGGCGGCGGCGATCTCCGGCGTCATCACGGGGAGGTCGGCGCCGTGCACCGTACCGTCATCGATGACGATCTTGAGGTAGTCGGCTCCCTCGGCCAGCCTGGCCGCCACGAAGGCCGGTGCCTGCGCCGGATCGGAGACGAAGTCGATCGCCGTCGCGTCGATGCCGTCCAGGACGGTGCCGGCCAGGGCCGCCAGCAGCTGGGTCGGGTGCCCGCCGGGCGCGGTGGCCAGGGTGCCCGCGCTGCGAAAGTCGGCCACGTCGTCGTTCTCGGCGGCCAGCCGCCGCTGCCGCGGCAGCATCTGCGGGAGGCAGAACATGTCGAGTTCGGTGGTGACCCCGTAGCGCAGGGCCTCGGCCAGGCTGCCGTCGAAGACGTGGGTGTGCGCGTCGATCAACCCGGGAAGGAGCGTCCTGCCGGCCCCGGCGACCTCGACGTCGGCCCGGTGGCCCGCACCGGTGCCGACCACGGCGATCCGATCGCCGTCCAGCACCACGTCGGCCGTCGCGATGGTGCGCTCGCCGTCGAACACGCTGACGTCGCGGATCAAAGTACGCATCGAACATCTCCTGTGAGTCGGAAATCTTGAACGCCACCACAGAGGGATGCAGGCCGCCGGCTGTGACATCGCCACGAAAAACCATGGCATAGATCACATTTCAGCCGCCCATGTCACACTCACGACATGACGGGGCTCTTCGGTCGCGACAGATGAGGAGGTATGCCATGACATCGACCCCACCCCACGCGACCGGCGACGCCGTCACCGAGCAGTTCCTCGGTTATCGCGAACTGCTGTTCTCGGTGATCTACAACATGCTCGGCAGCGTCGCCGACACCGAGGACGCGCTGCAGGAGGTATGGCTGGCCTGGTCCGCCCGGCAGCGCAAGCCGGACGCCGGACCAGTCGAGAACGCCCGGGCCTACCTGGTGCGGATCGCGGTGAACCAGGCGCTCGCCCGCCGCGCGGACATGAGCCGCCGGCAGGAGACCTACGTCGGCCCGTGGCTGCCGGAACCGCTGATCACCGCTGAGGACGACGTCGCCGTCGCCGCCGAGCGCGCCGAATCGTTGTCGATGGCGATGCTGGTGGTGCTGGAGACCCTGTCACCGCTGGAACGGGCGGTGTTCGTGCTGCACGAGGTGTTCGGCTTCGGCCATCCGGAGATCTCCGACATCCTCGGCCGCTCGCCGGCGGCGGTCCGCCAGCTCGCGGCCCGCGCGCGCCGCCACGTTCATGCGCGCCGCCCTCGCCACCGGACCGAGCCGGACATCCACGCCCAGGTCACCGAGCGGTTCGCCGCGGCCGCCCTCGGCGGTGACCTGCAGGCCCTGCTCGAGGTGCTGGCACCGGACGTGACATTGTGGACCGACGGCGGAGGCAAGGGACCCGCCACCAGCCTGCGTCCCGTACGCGGCCGCGACCGGGTCGCCGCGCTGTTCATGTCCGTCGCCGCGACGCTGCCCGCCGACGGGCTGGACATCCGTTACCAGCGTATGGCCGGCGACCCGTGCGCGCTCGTCTTCTCCGGGGACAGCCCGCTCGCCGTGGTCGTCGTGGATCTCACGCCCGGCGGCGACCGGGTCGCCGGCATCTACTCGGTCACCAATCCCGACAAACTCACCGGGATCCGCTGAATACGACGCCTTGTCATCCTTTTGGGAGAATTCCTATGGTCTTGTGCCACCTCGCCCGGGAAGGGCGGCGATGGCCACCACGACCTGCTCGACGGCCTCGGCCCACCGGATGCGACTCGACGGCTGAGGCCGCCTTGCATTTCGGGCACGGATGGCGCTCGACGAGATCGGCTTCCGAACTGCCGGTCGAGAACGGCGGCGACCTGGTCATGATGCGCTGCCAGCGCGCCCGCTGCTCTTCGCGCTCGCCAGGCGCTCTTGGTGGAAGCGGAGCATCGTCCGGGCCCCGTCGGCGGTGGGGGCGAGGGTGACCTGGACCGTGGTGGTGCCGCAGGTGACGCGGATGCGGTCTGCCGGGTGGTATCCGCGCACCTCGCCCGTCACTCCTGCGGTCATCCGGTAGGGGCGCCGCGTTCCGGGGTGAGGACCGCCCCGGGGCCGTGCCAGAGGGCGAGCCCTTCGGACCTGCTGATGAAGTCCCGGACGACGGGCGCGAGGTGGGGCGGCGTGCGGGACACGCCGATCTGCCGGCCGGCGTCCTCGGTGAGTCCAGTGGGCCTCGCGGTCATCCTTCCTCGGAGTGGCGGGCGCGCAGCGCCCTTACCTTGTGGCGGTTGCCGCAGTGCTCCATGGAGCACCAGCGGCGGCGGCCGGGGCGTGAAGTGTCGACGTAGACGAGGTGGCAGTCCTCGGCGGCGCAGGTGCGGATGCGGTGAGCGAAGGGGCCGGTCAGCAGCTCGACGGCATCCCGGGCGACGGTGGCCACCAGATGCGTGCCGGTGGGGGCTCCGGCCCACTGCCGCTTCCCGGCCGGCGTGATAGCGGGCGCCAGGGCCGGACGGGCAGCCGCCTCGTTGACGGCCTCCAGGTCACCGGACGGGTGCGGCTCGCCACGCACGTGGGCGATGACCACCCGGAACAGTGCGTCGCGCAGCCTTCGCATGTCGGCCACCTCGTCCTCGGAGATGTCCAGCGCGGGTGTCGGCGTCAGCCGCGACCGGTCCGCCCAGGCGGCCAGGTCCGCCGGCTCGTGCAAGACCTCGTACCGGCGGTAGGGGCCGGGGCCGCCGGTGGTCAGCAGTTCCAGGCACAGCGCGCCGGGGTCGAACCGGTAGGCGACACCGGTATGGGAGTACAGCGTCAGCCCCTTGGTTGCGATGGAGTCCATGTAACCAATATAACTGGTTACATGGCATTGAGTTGGAAGTTGGTCATCGACAGCACGAACGCGTCCGTTCTCGCGGACTTCTGGGCTGCGGCCCTGGAGTACGAGGTGGAAGACCCCAGCGCTCTCATCGAGCAGCTGCTGGCCGTCGGCCACATCGGCGAGGAGGCGGTCGTCAAGCATCACAGCCGCAAGACCTTCCGCGGCTACGCCGCGATCCGCCACCCCGAGGACCCGTTCGATCAGACCAGCGGCGTCGGCCGCGGCCGTCGGCTGCTTTTCCAGGACGTGCCCGAGGGCAAGGCGGGCAAGAACCGCCTGCACCTCGACGTCCACAGCGAGCCCGGCGGCCTCGACAAGCTGGTGGCCCGGCTGGAAGCCCTGGGGGCAACCCGCGTCCGCGAGGTCGACAAGGGACCTGCCGGGCACTGGTGGATCATGCAGGACCCGGAAGGCAACGAGTTCTGCGCGACGTAGGCCGGTCCGCGACCGCCCGTGACATCACCGCGCTGCGAGCGCGGTGCGCCGGCTCCGCCGGACGGCCCGGAAGACCCCGCGCGCTCCTCCCATCCGGGCCGCCCCATCTATCACTCTGGGCTGAGGTCGGTGATCACCTCACGCTCCGTCAGACCACCCGGCACCGTCACGCGCAAATCACGCCGACGGATCAAGGAGCGGGCGGTGCCCACCGACTTTCTCAGCGACGAACAGCGCAAACGCTTCGGCGACTTCGCCGAGGACCCGGACGAGGGACAGCTCGCCGGATACTTCCCACTGGATCAGACCGCGCGGCGCCGGCGATGGCCGGCTGCGCCGCGCCGCGAGGAACCGGATCGGCTGGGCCGTCCAGCTCGGCACCATCCGCCACGACCCTCCGCTCAGGGCCGTACGGCCAGGCGTAATGTAGCTGTGAGTGACCGAGAGATTCTAGACGGGGCGATATAAAGCACTTATCGGGCATGGCGACCTGAGAAAACACGCCGTACGGCGTTGTCACGACCGCGAGCGTCGGAGCCACCCCCGATCGTCCCGGCTGCCCCCCGGCTCCCGGAACGAACCTCCGATCACCTGCTGCGATCCGGGACGACTCCCTACTTTGGGCCCCATCACACGGACCCGAGCGGAGGGCCCTCAAGGGCGTCCCCCTCCTTGATCTCAAGAAATTCGAGTGCGCCAGGAGTGCGACCGGGTGTTGCATGAATCAGATGATCGACGAACCGCTGGAACGACTCCGCGCCGCCGCCCGACGCACCCGTGAACTGGCCCTGAAGCGTGCGGCCACCGGCCTGGGCCACGAGGACGCCGACGACGACGTCGGCACGATCGGCACGGACGGCGCCCTCGGGTTCGACCCGTTCCCTCTGCTCGAAGCCCTCCATCACAGCGGCGTCCGTGCCGTAGTGATCGGGCAGGTCGCCGGCATCATGCATGGATCCACCGAACTGACCGGCGATCTGGATCTGCTCTGGGACGGCGTCCCGGCCCACGCCCCAGCCCTGGCGGCCGCCTTCACCTCAGTCAACGCCCGACTCACCGACGAAAAGGGCAACCCCGTAGCAACTCATCCGGATTCCTTTCTCCGCCCCAAGGTGCAGTTCACCTCAGCCGGAGCCGGCGGCGACTGCTGCACCCCGGAACTCCCCTGGGGCAACCTTCGAGTCCGGGAGTTCCTCGACCGCGCGATCACCGCAGTCGATCCGGGCGGCCTGGAAGTTCACTACGTCTCCCGAAAAGACCTGATCCGGATGCGCCGCGCCATAGGCCGTCCCAAGGACCTCCGGCGAGCAGACGAACTGGACTCGTCCGCCTCGGAACGCCGAAGCTTACGGCCCGCCTCCGACTCTGCCGAAGATCGTCAGAGGGGTTGAAGGCACCTCCCGAGCGTGTTCTTCAACCTCTGGGGCTGCGGAAGATGTGCGGGAGGATGAGCACATGATCCCCGGCCCCGCCCCCGTCCCTGACGCGGCGAGCGCACGAGAGCGGGAAGCCGTCGAGCGCATCCTCGGCCGTCCCCTGAGCCAGTCATGGCCGGCCGGTGCGCTGGCCCCGGGAAGCCGGGTCGTGGTGCTACGCGACCCGGCCTGGGACGGGCCATGGAAGATCGAGTTTCAGGGAACGATCGACGCCATGGGCGCGCCTGAGCCCGTTCAGCATCCCCACGCCCACCCCGGAGAATTGACGTACTGGGTCACCTTTGATGCGCCTCAGCGCGACAGCGATGGGTGCGGGCCTTACCGCAAGGCCCAGATCTGGGGCCGATACCTGAGGTCTGAACCAGATCCCGAGGTAGGGGCATAGACCGAAGAACCTGCTCTTGTGCGTTTCCTCCTCTTGTCCGTCAGCGCGGAAGAAGGCGCACCCTGTCGGGTTGGGTGCGATGTGGATCACGACGACGTGATGCCCGTGGATCTCGTGGGACTGCGTGCGGATCTCCGACGTCTCGGGTAACCAGCGGGCCGGCATCGGCCGCGACAGCGCTTCGTCGAACGCCGCGGTGTGGGCGGGCGTCATCGCGGCGGTGGGCACACCGTGCCCGTCGACGGCGCGATGATCCGCGCCGGTTCACCTGACCTCGTCCCACGGGATGGCCTCGATGCGCTCGAAGTGCTCCTCGCCCCACTCGCCCAGCGGTGCCATCGCGCTGTTGAGCGAATGACCGAACTCGGTGAGCGAGTACTCCACCTTCGGCGGGACCTGGTGATACATCTCGCGATGCAGCAGCCCGCTGGTCTCCATCTCGCGGAGCTGCAGGATCAGCACCCGCTCGCTGATGCCGGGGACCGCGCGCCGCAACTCCCCGAAACGCAGGGCACCATCCTGCAGCGCGAAGAGGATCAACCCTTTCCACTTGCCTCCCATGACGGCGATGGCAGCGTCTAACCCGCAGGTGAACGTACGCTTCTTCGTCTGCTTCACCGGCTCATACTTACATTCTTATCAGTACCCGGCAAAATTGTAGGTACTTGAGAGAATATGTGCGCTCCGGCCAGTATGGGTCAGGCGCCGCGCCAGGATCACCGCAGTCCCTCCGGCGGCGCGCCCCCCTCCTCGTCTCTCTATCTCTGTGGCTGGAGTACGCATATGACCGGCAAGAACGCGACACCGGTGACCGTCATCGGTCTGGGCTCGATGGGCACGGCGCTGGCCGAGGCATTCATCAAGGCCGGACACTCGACCACCGTCTGGAACAGGACTCCCGCCAAAGCCGCGCCCCTCGTCGCCATGGGAGCCCGCCAGGCGGAGGCCGTTGAGGACGCGGTGGCGGCAAGTCCCCTGATCATCACCTGCCTGACCACCTTCGACGACACCCGGCTGGCTCTGCGGCCGGCCGCCGCGTCGCTTCACGGACGGGCCCTGGTCACCCTCAACAGCGGTTCCCCGGACGGCGCCCGCCAGACGGCCACCTGGGCCATCGGCCACGGCGCCCGGTTCCTGGCCGGGGCGGTCAAGAACGTGCCCTCGGCCGTGGGAGCGCCGGACACCCTGCTCTACTACAGCGGCGACAAGACCGTTTTCGACGAGTTCGAGGCCACCCTGAAGGTGCTGGGCGGCGACACCGTCCACCTCGGCGACGACAGCGATCTCGCCGCCCTGTACGAGATGGCCGTGGGCGCCATGCTGCTGCCCGCCCTCGTCGGCTTCTTCCAGGGCGCGGCCGCCGTCCAGGCGCGCGGGCTGGAGGTGAGCACAATGGTGCGGTTCGCCGGCAAGTGGCTGGACATGATCAAGTCCCTGCTGCCGATCTACGCCAACGAGATCGACAGCGGCGACTACACCGACGCCGCCTCCTCCGTGAACCTCTTCCTCGCCGGAGCGGCCCACGACGCGGACCTGACCAAGGAGACGAACGTCGACACGGCCTGGCTCGCCCCGCTCAATGACCTGGTGGTGCGGGCGGCTCAGGCAGGCCACGGCGACCACAGCATCTCGGCCCTCACCGAGGTGCTCAGAAAGCCGGCGTGACAGTCATGAGCCCGGACGGGTGCGGGCCCGGACGAAGCATCCGTCAAGGCCGCGCCCGACGGACTGGCCCGGACCGGCCGTCGGCCCAGATCAACGTGATCTTCTCGTACCAGTCGTGCAGGAGCTCCGGCGCGGGCCGGGCGCCGTCGCAATATTGCACGCCGGCTGCGGGGCTACGGAGGGCGGAGAACAACGGACCGGTCCCTTGTTCTCCGCCTCCCGAGCACGCGCTGTACGGGGTACTCAACCTCACCGTCGGTCTTGGGGGTTCGTGATCCGTACCGTCAGCCCATCGTGAGCAGGCAGGGCAGTCCCCCGGAGGTGGGCTGGGGGGCCATCTCCGGGCGGTTGACGGCGGTCAACGGCGCGGCACGGGCGCGCCCGTGACCGCCGGCATCAGCGGGTACACCGGATGGAGGCACTTCCCCAGTAGTAGCCCGGCCCGAGCCGGGACGAGTCGGCGAACAGCAGCACGCACTGCTCGTTGCTGAAGCCCGAGATCAGCGCTTGGCGGCGGGCGTCGTTCTCCGCCTCGCGCTTGGCCTCTTTGGGGCTGTTCTCGAGGGCCATGCCGTTGAACCCCCGCTCCTCGAGCACGCTCGCCTGTCCCGTCGCGGCCGGAGCGGCGAACGCCGCGGCCGGAGCGAGGACGGCGAGGCCGGTGACCATGGCGGCGACGACGCCGCGAGCAACGATTGAACGCATTCCTGAAGACTCCTTCTGTTCTTTGGTTCCCGTACCGGGGCTCAGCGCTGGCAGTTGACTGTCGCGGTGCCGAACCAGCTGCCCGGAATGTCTCCGGCCCTCGCGCTGGAGTTGCTCACGTAGCACTGCGAGTGCAGGAATCCGGCCCATTCCGCCTTGCTGTAGGCGTGGTACACCGCGCTGTTCACCGCGCTGGCCTGGCTCGTGCCCTGAGCGGTCGCGGTGAACGAACGAGCTTCCGCCGACGCCGGCCCCGCCACGATCACGATCGCGGCGGCGGCCAGTACGGCGGCACCCAGCATCTTCTTCATCCGCCTCCTCCCTCATTCATCTCAGCTAATATGATCAAGACACAAGCTAGCCACACACCATGGCGATGTCAACTGATATGAATGATCTTCTCGTGATCATTCATATCAGTTGACATCGTCGCCTACCATCCAGAGGCGCAGATGACCGACGAGCAGGACCGCGCACCGGTGGCCGGCACGCTCAGCGACCGGATCGACCACCTGTTCCAGGTGGTCCGTCGCCCCAACGGCGAGCAGCACAGCCACGAGGAGGTGGCCAAGGCCTGCCGGGAGAGCACCGGTGAGACCTTCTCCGCGACCTACCTCTGGCAGCTTCGCACCGGCCGCAGGGACAACCCGACCAAGCGGCACCTGGAAGCCCTCGCCGCCTTCTTTCAGGTGCCACCCGCGTACTTCTTCGACGACGAACAGGGCGCGGTGATCGCCAAGGAGTTGGAGCTACTCGGTGCGTTGCGCAACAGCGCGGTGCGTGATGTGGCACTGCGTGCGGTCAACCTCTCCGAGGAGGGCCTCGGCACGGTCGCTGACATCATCGATGCCATCGAGCGCCGCGAGGCGCAACAGGGCGGCGCCAGGGAGGCGCACGGTCGCAAGCCGAGGGAGTGAGGTTGCGGTACGCGCGAAACGCGCTCTGGCGACACTGCGCACAGATCGTGTCCACTGTGGATATACCGGATCCCTTTGACGTCGCCACGCTCGTCGCCGGGCTTGCCGCCAGAAGAGGCCGGCCCATCGAGCTGATCCCGCTGGCGGCACAACCCAGCACGCCGTGCGGCGTGCTCGCGGCGACCGACCGGACCGACTACGTCTTCTACACCTCCGACACCAGCCCCCTGCACCAGGAGCACATCCTGCTGCACGAGCTGGGCCATCTCTTGTGCGGCCACGTGGGCTCCAGCGGGCTGGACGAGACGGTCTCCTCGGTGCTCATGCCGAACCTTCCGGTCGAACTCGTACGGCGGGTGCTGGGCCGCACGACCTACGCCGAACAACAGGAGCAGGAGGCGGAGATGGTCGCTTCGCTGATCATGCACAAGGCCCGCCGCGGCGTGCCCGCCGAACCGGTGAGCAGCGAACTGGAACGCCTGCACTCGGCGTTCGGTCCCGGTGACTGAGGTGATCAGCTATTTCGCGGCCGGGCTGCTGGTGCTGATCAGCGCGGGCAAGCTGGCCACCGCGCGGCGCATCCCGTTGAGCCCCGGTATGCGATACCTGCTGGGGTTCTTCCTGAGCATGGCGGCAGCGCTGGCGGTCTCGGCCGAACCTACCGTGCGATTGCTGCTTGCCCATGACCTGCCCACGGTGGCTCTGGTGTGCCGGCTGGTGAGCAACGCGTTGCAGATACTGGCTGTGCACTTCCTGATGCGGCTGGCCCGCGCCACCCGGACCCCCGTACCGCGCACCCGGTTGTGGCCGCTGGTGCTGTGCTGGGTGCTGATGACGGTGTGCTTCGTCGACGTGGTGCTGCATGTCGATCAGTTCGACGCTCCCGGTTTCGGCTGGCGGTTCAGTGCCGTCGGGTACCAGATGGTGCTGGTCGGATACGCGGTCGGCTGCCTCATGACGTTCATGCGAGTGCTCACCCGGCATGCCCGGCAGTGCCCGCGCGGCAGCTTCCGCACCGGACTGCAGGTGATCGTGACAGCCTCGGCGGTGACCGTGGTGTGGGGCCTGTACTCCGGCCTTCCCACGCTCTGGCTGTCGGTGACCGGCCTGTCCGGTGACGACTTCCTGCCGGTCGGCCGGATAATCGGGCTGACAGCGATGGCGCTGTGGGTCGCGGGCGCGGTGGTGACCACCTGGCAGGGCATGGTGGAGCGACCGCTGCGGTGGCTGACGGCCCGGCGTGACGTCCGCGCGGTAACGCCGCTGTGGTCGGTGTTGGTGGCCGCGCTACCCAGGATCGCGTTGCCGCCGACTGCCCGCTGTGGCGCGGAGTTCGCGCTGTATCGCAAGCTGATCGAGATCCGGGACGGACTGCTGGCCCTGCGCCAGCATGTGCCGCCCGAACTGGCGGACTGGGTGCGCGAGTCGGCCTGCCGGCACGCCGCCGCCGACGACGAGCCGACCGTGGCGGCCGCCGGGCTGGCCGCCGCGCTGGTGGCCCAGAAGTCCGGGCGCAGTTGGCCGCAACCGCCCGCCGCGCGCACCTCCTCGGTACCCAGCATCGATGCGGAGACGGCCTGGCTGCGCGCGGTGTCGGTGGCATTCACCAGCTCACCGGTGGTGGACGAGGTCCGGAAACGGGCCCGCGCGACCTACCCGGCGCCCGCCGAAGCGGCCTGAACACCGTCATGCCCTGGACGACCTGCGACAGCTCGCCGAAGCACCGCGCATCATTCCGCCCCCAAGGCAGTCGGGGGATGTATCGGTTCGGCGTCCTCCGGCCTCATCTGCAACCAGGTGTACCGACCGCAGAGGTTGAGTACACCTAGCGCAGCTCGCGTTTGAGGATCTTGCCGGTCGCCGTCATCGGCAGGTTCTCGCGGAACTCGACGATCCGCGGGTACTTGTAGGCCGCCATGTTCGCCTTGCACCAGGCGATGAGCTCGCTCTCGCTCGCCGTCGCGCCGGGCGCAGGGATGACGTAGGCCTTGATCTCCTCGCCGTGCGAGTCGTGGGGCACGCCGACCACCGCCACCAGCGAGACCGCCGGGTGCGTCATCAGCACCTCCTCCAGCTCGCGCGGGTAGACGTTGAAGCCGCCCCGGATGATCATGTCCTTCGTGCGGTCGATGATGGTGTAGTAGCCGTCCTCGTCGCAGGTGGCGATGTCACCGGTGCGGAACCAGCCGTCCCGCATGACCTCCTCGGTGGCCTCGGGCCGCCCGTAGTAGCCCTTCATGACGTTGTGCCCGCGGATGGCGATCTCGCCGGAACCCTCACCCTCAATGGTGTTCCAGCCGTCGTCCACCAGCCGCATCTGCACGCCCCAGACGGGGAAGCCGATGGTGCCGGGCTTGGTGGGCCTGCCGAGCTGGTTGAAGCTGGCCACCGGGGAGGTCTCCGACAGCCCGTAGCCCTCCAGGATCGGGATGCCGAAGGTGCCCTCGAAGTCCTTGAGCACCTCGACCGGGCAGGCGGCCCCACCCGCCACCGCCACCCGCAGCGTCGAGGGCGCCTCGTCCCCGTCGGCGTGGATCTTCGACAGCAGCGCCCAGAACATCGTCGGCACCCCGGCGAACATGGTCACCTTCTCCTCGCGCATGAGCTTCAGCGTCTCGCCGGACTCGAAGCGTGGCTGGAGCACGAGGGTGGCGCGGCGGCGCACGCTCACGTTCATGACCGCGGTCTGGCCGAAGGAGTGGAAGAGCGGCAGCACCGCGAGTGAGACGTCGCCGCGGGGATCGGCGGGGAACATCTCGTCGCTGACGATGGTGTTGGTCAGCATGTTCATGTGGGTCAGCACGGCGCCCTTGGGCCGGCCGGTGGTGCCGGAGGTGTAGAGGATGGCTGCGGTGTCGTCCGGCTCGGTCTGTACTGTCTCGAACTCCCCGGACATGCCGTCCAGCGCCGCCCAGAACGACTCACCGTACTCCGACTCGGTGGCCAGCGGCGTGGCGGGCAGGACGAAGAAGAGCTCGCAGCCCTCGGCGGCGTCGAAGGCCTCCCGACCGCGCGCGCCCATGGGCAGCTCAGGGGAGCCCTCGAAGCAGAAGAGCGCCTTGGTGTCGCTGTCGGTCAGGTGGTAGGTGATCTCGCGCGGCTGCAGCAGCACGTTGAGCGGGACGACGGTCGCCCCGGCCTTGAGGATGCCGAAGTAGACGAAGGGGAAGTAGGGCAGGTTCGGGCAGAGCAGCGCGACCTTGTCGCCCTTGCCGATCCCCCGGGCCACCAGGAGGTTGGCCACCTGGTTCGCGACGGAGTCCACCATGGAGTACGGCAGGCGCAGGTCGCCGAAGACCAGGGCGGTGCGGTCTGGAGTATTACGGGCGCTGTCTTCCAGAATGATCGACAGATTGAGCATCGCGACCCTTTCCTCGAAATGTGGGACGTGCCACACGTCACGCCGAATCCCCTACCGACTGCCAGGCAAAGAAAGTCGCGAAAGCGCATGGACGGCTGCCCCCGCCCGCCGCCCACCACTCATCACGAGCTACGCCCTGTCCCGGAGGGTTCGGATACCTGCCCTGGCTGCGGTTCGGGGGACATTCGTACCTCCCAATGATGCGGCGCCGATGCGGTCAGGGCTTGTACAAACGTGTCGATTCAGGGCAGCCAGTCGATGGCGGCGGCCAGCGTGGAGGGCGCGGTCCCGAAGTTGCGTCTGAAGACCCGGGTGAAATGTGACCCGTCGGTGAATCCGGCGCTGTGGGCGGCCATCGTCAACGTCTCTCCTGCGGCCACCAGCCTGATCGCGTGCTGAATGCGCTGCCAGCGCACATAGGGCCGCAGTGGAATCCCTACATGTGCGCTGAACAGATGCGCCAACCGGCTCGGAGACAGGTGCACCGCGGCCGCAACCACGTCCAGACGCACCGGCCCCCCGATCAGGAGGGTGGGGATCACGGCTATCGCCATCTCCACCGCCGGGTGGATCGGGATCACTTCGGCACCACGGTGGCCCGTCCAGTCCTCGACGATCTTCAGGGCAGCCGCGGCCTCGAAGGAGTGTTCATGGCCGTTCGAGGGTTCCGTGAACGTGAGTGGTGCCGCCACCTGGCGGTGTCTCGGGCTCGGGCCGGCGTGCGCGAGGTGGGGGAAGGGTGGACTCCAGGTCGAGGCGTCGGCCCCCGCACCCGAATGGGCGAGAAGGGAACGGCCTGGCGAGCTGCCGGGGTCGAGTTGAGCCAGCAGGGCCCCGCGAGCTCCCGCGAGTACGGCGTGGCCGGTGTCGGGGGGAATGACCGCGGCCCGGGTGGTCAGCCTCCGGCCATGAGCGTCGGCCATGGTGAAGGGCTCTGCGGAGACGATCAGGTGGACCGCATGGTGTGCGTGCAGCTGGGTCGTACCGATGGTTCCGCCGTACAGCAGGACGCCAGGGCGGAGTAAGCACCAGCCACGCCAGAGATGCGACATCACGCCTCCTTCTCCGGATGAGTCTGTCTCAACCTCTGATCGTCATGGCTGCAGCCCTTTTCGTGAAGGTGCTGATCTCGGACTCCGCTCAACGGCACCGGAGCATCGGGAGCACCGGGCCGTCATGGCGGCCGCCCGGCCGGCCCGCCGACCGGGCGGCGTGTACGTCACGGCGGGCGTCCTGCTCGGCATCGGCGTCCCGCTGCGGCCGGTCAACCGGGCCTTCACCCGCCACCGGCGGCAGGAGGCCGCCTGCATCCGGCGGTCCGTGCCGTACAGGGACTCCTTCCCGTACGGCACGGCAGCTCTTCCCGCAGGGGCACGGCACCCCTTCCCGCAGGGGCACGGCACCCCTTCCCGCAGGGGCACGGCACCCCTTCCCGCCGGGGCAGGGCGACGCCGCTTTTCCACGGTCAGCGGCTCAGCCGCCGGTAGGCGCGGGCCGACAGCGGCAGGAACACCAGCGTGATCGCCGCGGGCCAGGCGACGGCCAGCAGCACGGCGTGCTGCGCCGCCCACGACTCGCCCGCGAAGCCCGGATTGCCGAACAACTGGCGGCAGGCGGCGACCGTGGCCGACAGCGGGTTCCACTCGGCGAGCGCGCCCATCCAGCCCGGCATCTGCGCGGGAGAGACGAACGTGTTGGCGACCATGGTGAGCGGAAGCATGATCATCCACGAGGCGCTCGCCGCCTCGGGGGTGAGCTTCAGCCCGGCGAAGATGCCCACCCAGATGAGCGAGAAGCGCAGGAGCAGCAGCAGGCCCATCGCGGCCAGCGCGTTCAGGGGGCCGTTGTTCCAGCTCCAGCCCACTGCCATGCCACAGGCGACGAGGATCGTCAGCTCCAGCGTCGAGCTGACCATGTCGGAGATGGCCCTGCCGAGCACCACCCCCGTCTGCGAGACCGGCATCGAGCGGTACCTGTCGGTGACGCCCCTGGAGGCCGCCGTGGTGACGACGATCAGCGTGGTCGTGATGCCGACGGCCATCGTCTGGCCGAACATGCCGGGCATCAGGTACTCCCGGTAGTTCTCGCCCGCGCCCGCGACGGCCATCGCGCTGCCGAAGACGTAGCCGAACAGCAGCACCATCACGATCGGGTACAGCAGTCCCGACAGGATGGCGGCGGGGTTGCGCACCCAGTGCAGCAGGTGCGCCCTGGCGATCACCCAGCCGTCGGAGAGCACGTGGGTCATGCCGTCACCTTCAGGAACACCTCGTCGAGCGTCGGACGGCGCAGGGCCACGTCCTCGACCTCGATCCCCTTGGCCTCCAGTTCGCGCATGACCTGCCCGAGGGCGTGCATACGGTCGGTAACCGGCGCGGTCAGCCTGCGGGCGTCGGGGTCGGCCACCGGCGGGCCGAACGCGGCGAGGACGTCGCCCGCCTCCCGAAGGTCCCGCTGGTCGCGCAGCACCAGATCGAGCCGGTCGCCGCCGATCGAGGACTTCAGCCGCTCGGGAGTGTCGTCGGCGATCACCCTGCCCTCACGCAGCACCGCGATCTGGTCGGCGAGCTGGTCGGCCTCGTCCAGGTACTGGGTGGTCAGCAGCACCGTGCTGCCGTTCGTGACCAGGGTGCGGACGGCCTGCCACACCTCGTTGCGGTTGCGGGGGTCGAGACCCGTCGTCGGCTCGTCGAGGAAGAGCACGCGGGGTGCCTGGATGAAGGTGGCGGCCAGGTCGAGGCGGCGGCGCATCCCGCCGGAGTAGTGCTTGATCCGCTTGCCCGCGGCCTCGGTGAGCCCGAACTGTTCCAGCAATTCGTCGGCCCTGCGCGCGGCCCGTTTGGCGTCCAGGTGGTAGAGCCTGCCCCACATCACCAGGTTTTCCCTGCCGGTGAGGATCTCGTCGACGGCGGGCTCCTGCGAGGCCAGGCCGATGACCTGGCGGACCTTCGCCGCCTGGGCGGCCACGTCGAGGCCGGCGACGGTCGCCCTGCCGCCGTCGGCTCGCAGCAGCGTGGCCAGGATGCGCACGGCGGTGGTCTTGCCCGCGCCGTTGGGGCCGAGCAGCCCGCAGACCGTCCCTTCCCGCACGGCGAGGTCGAACCCGTGGAGTGCGTGGGCGCCGCCGAAGCGCTTGACGAGCCCTTCGGCGACGACTGAATAGGAGTTCATTGCTTCAGAATGGGACATCAATGTCCCAAAGTCAAACGTTCATGTTAGAGTTTGGGAGTGAGTAGCTCCACGTCCGAGTCCGGGACCCGTAGCCGCACCCGCCGCGCGATCCTGGCGGCGGCTGCCTCGACGCTCGCCCGCGACCGTAAGGCGACCTTGGCCGACATAGCCGAGGCCGCCCAGGTCGGGCGCAGCACGCTGCACCGCTACTTCGCCGACAGGAACGAGCTGATGGCGGCGGCGATCGTCGACTCCTTCCGCGCGGTGGAGGACGCGGTCCGCGAGGCCGCGATCGACCAGGGGCCCGCCCTGGAGGCCATGCGCCGCCTGCTCACCGCCATGGTCGACGTCGGCGACCGGCTGGCGTTCCTGTTCGGCGACCCGCGCGTGCTGGAGGAGTTCACCGACTGCTTCGAGCCCGACATGTCGGTGCCGACCACGACCGGCCTGATCAGGCGCGGCCAGGAAGAGGGCGTCTTCGACCTCACGTCCAGCCCCGAGTGGATCCAGCGCGTCATCTGGGCGGTGACCTACACCGGCTGGGAGGCGGCGGAGAAGGGAGAGCTGCCACGCCACGGCGTCGCCGCCACGGTGATCCGCACCTTCGAGAACGGAATGGTGATATGAGGATCTTGGTCCCGTAGGCCGACCACTGGTCGGACACGTGCGTATGGGTCGACAGGCCCCTGCCGCCGTGGATGGTCATGTCGCGAGCGGTGGTGGACTTGCCGAGCACACGTACCCGCCGCCTGCCGCTCTCGCCGGCAATCGCCGCGGCGTTCCCGCTGTTCCGACCGCCCCGGTGCCGCCTGGTGACGGCGCCCGCTGCCGGGGTACCCGCCACGCGGTGAACGCCGAGACCTCCACGGCCGGACCGATCACGATGCGGCCCAGTGCGCCGCGCACCGGTAGCCGGCTTGTCAGCGGCCGGTGGATCCGTCGATCTGCTCGCGGAGGATGTCGGCGTGGCCGGCGTGCCGGCCGGTCTCTTCAATCATGTGCACCAGGACCCATCGCATCGATGGTTCCGGTCCTGGGCGTGGGGGTCGCGGGGCGGGAAGGGCCAGATCTGGGCAGGCGTCGATGACCTGGTTCGCTCGCTCGACGGTCTTCCGGTAGTCGGCGAGCACGCCGTCGACGGTGTCCTCCGCGGACGGCCGCATGGTCGCGCGCCAGTCGCCGACGTCCTCGCCGAGGAAGTAGAACCGTTCGACGAACGCCAGATGCCTGAGCAGCCCGAGAAGGTTGGTGCCCGAGGGCACTCCGCCCGTGCGGACCTGCGGTTCCGGCACGCCCGCGACCTTGTCCGCGACCGCGTTCCGCAGATAGTCGAGGAAGCCCCGCAGGGTGGCCTTCTCGTCGACGCCGGTCCGCGGAGGCGTGGTGTCCTTCGCCCGCGTCCTGGATCGCTGCGCGTGGTTTCCTGGCATCGAATCACTCCGTTCCGACGTGACGTCGTGTGGTTCGGGCGGTCATCCGGCGGTTCGCTGGACGAGCAGGATGTTGTCGATCACGGTGGCGGTCTCACCATCGGGTCCGGTGGCCCGGCGGCGGGGCATGTCGGCGCGCAGGACGGACCAGTGCGCGGGATCGAGATCGAGTTCGGCGGCGATCTCGGTGGGTGTGGGGTGATGGATGCCGGGGTCCTGGTTCCACGACCAGGGCGCGGTGGAGCCGTGGTCGACGATCAGCAACAGACCGCCGGGGCCCAGGGCCCGTGCGGCAGTCCGCAGGACTCGGCTGCGGAGCAACGGGAACGGGGTGTGGAAGTACTGGGCGGAGACGAGATCGAACTGGCCGGCCGGGAAGCTCCTGGCCAGATCGTGCTGTTCGGTGGCGACCAGGTCCGCGATGCCGAGATCGCGGGCGCGTTCCCGCACCCGTTCGACGGCGGTGGTGGAGATGTCCACGGCGGTGACGTGCCAGCCCCGCCGGGCGAGCCAGATGGCGTCGCCGCCGGCGCCGCAGCCCAGATCCAGGGCGGCACCGGGGCGCAGCGGTGCGGCGGTCTCGGCGAGCAGCGGGTTGACGCGTGCGCCCCAGGTACGCCGGGTGCGGTAGTGCCGCTCCCAGAACCGCTCGGCGTCCTCGTCCGCCGCGCCCTGATTGCCCGCGTCATCGGCGGTGGGTCGGCGGCGCCGGGTGGAATCCATCTGAGTTGTCCCTTCGTCGGCCGGCGTGCCGAGCGTGATCCGATACGCACCTTCGACGCCGGTGATGTACCGAAAGCATCGCCGCAGCCGTTTCCTTCTTGCAAGAAAAGTTGCGGATCCGCATTATCGAGGCATGGAAAACCCCGTAGGAGACGTTTTGGCTGGAGTTGGGCCGCGTCTACGCGCCCTGCGCCAGGCGCGGAGCGCCACGCTGGCGGCGCTGGCAAACGAAACCGGCCTCACAGCGAGCACCCTGTCCCGTCTCGAGAACGGCAAGCTCCTCCCCACGCTGGAGCAGCTACTGCCGCTGGCCCGGGCGCACGGCGTCCCGCTCGACGATCTCGTCGCGGCGCCGCCCACCGGCGATCCGCGCATCCACCTGCGGCCAGTGCGGCGATCCGGGCTGGTGATGGTGCCACTGACCAGGCGGGCCGGCGGTATCCAGGCCTACAAGATGATCTATCCACCCGCCGGCCGGGCGCCCACGATGAACCTGCAGACCCACGAGGGATACGAGTGGTTCTACGTTCTCAACGGACACGTCAGGTTCGTGCTCGGCGAGCAGGAGTTCCGGCTCGGCGTCGGCGAGGCCGCGGAGTTCGACACCCGCATACCGCACTGGATCGGCAGCGCCGACAGCCAGCCCGCGGAGCTGCTCACCCTGTTCGGCGCGCAGGGAGAGCGCGCCCATCTGGAACCGTCCAGGCACTGACCATCCCGGCCCTCCGCCGGCTGGGTCCGGCTCACCACCGTGCCCTTCGCGCCTCGGACGCGAAGCGGCTCCCTGTTTCGTCGACAGTCAGGCGCTCTCCTCGGAGGGCACGTTCGTCCGCTACGACGGCGAGGGTCGGCCGAGGACGCCGTGCAGGACGCCCTGGTCGAGGCCGTGCGCGTGTGGCCGGACGGCCCGCCGCGGGACCCCAAGGGCTGGCTGGTCACCGTGGCCTGGCGTAAGTTCCTCGACGCCGCCCGCGCCGATGCCTCCCGACGGCAGCGCGAGGTACACGTCGAGGGCGAGCCCATGCCCGGCCAGGGCGAGATGGTGGACGACACGCTCCAGCTGTACTTCCTGTGCGCGCACCCGTCCCTGACACCGGCTTCGGCCGTCGCGCTCACGCTGCGCGCGGTCGGTGGCCTGACCAGGCGTCAGATCGCGCAGGCCTACCTCGTGCCGGAGGCGACCATGGCCCAGCGGATCAGCAGGGCCAAGCGGACCGTCTCGGGCGTCCGGTTCAACCAGCCCGGTGACGTCGCCACGGTGCTGTACGACGAACTGGTGCGCCTCACCGACAGTCCGGTGGCCCGCCTCAACCGGGCCGTCGCGGTCGGCGAGGCCGACGGCCCGCGGGCCGGCCTGGCCGCCCTAGCAGGGCTCGGCCCCGCCCTGCCCCGCCACGCCGCCGTCGCGGCGTACCTGCACGAGCGTGACAGTGACCCGGTGACCGCAGCACGGCTCTACGCCGAAGCCGCCCGATCGGCGCCCAGCCTCCCCGAACGCGACCACCTCACGCGACAGGCCGCACGGCTCAACGCGCAGCTGCGCAGTTGAGCGGCGGGCGGCAGGCGTTCACCGGCCCGATGGGGACGGTCTGCTCACCCTGTCGGCTGGGCGAACAGGACCTCACCGCCCAACGGCGGCGCCTGGCCGGGCCCGGCGTCCGTGGCTGTTTGATCTCGGGGCCGGCCTACTGTGGGTGCGGGCGGCTGTTGCCGGTGGGAGGAGCGTCTGGGCGGGTGTTCGCCGGGGCGAGGCCGGCGAGGACAGTGTCGACGATCATGTGGATGTGATCCGCGTCGGCGGGCTGCTGGCGTATGAGCCAGTGGTAGTAGACAGGGCCGTAAAGCAGTTCGATGACGAGGTCAGGGGCGAGGTCGGGGCGGATTTGGCCTCGGCGTTGCGCGCTCTGGATGCGTTGGGTGGCGGCGCTCGTCAGGTGGCTGATGAGGCGGTCCCACAGGGCCCGCGCGAGTTCGGGGTCCTGCTGGGCCTCACCGATCAGGGCGGCGTAGTGAGGGCCGGTGTCGGGGCGGAAGATGGTGCCGGTGGCGGCCGTGATCTGCGTTCTGAAGTCGGCGGTCACGTCTCCGCTGTCGGGGAAGGAGGCGTCCACGGTCATGACGGACAACAGTCCGTCCAGCAGGACGGCGGACTTGGAGGGCCACCACCGGTAGATGGTGTTCTTGCCGACTCCGGCGCGGGCGGCGATGCCTTCGATGCTGAGTTTGCCGTAGCCGACCTCCCGGCACAGTTCCAGGGCGGCTCGGACGATGGCTCTGGCTGATTCCTCGCTGCGGCGTTCGGGGCGTCGGGGTGACATGCCCTCAGCATAGCCACCAGGCGGCACGGATCGTTCCGTGTTGACTCGCCGAGGCCGGTTGACGCATACTCAGAGGCGATACGGATCGTTCCGTGTCGCTACAGGCAAGTGTGAGCGACTATTTCTTGCACCGGTCAAGCACGCTCCGAGTAGTCGCGCAGGGAAGCAGGAAAGAGGGACAGCCATGTCAGACAGCTTGGCTCTGAGTGAACAGCGACCGGCAGGCGACACGATGTCCGAACCTGTCGTTCAACGTAACGGTCGGGCGGCGACCGCTGACGATCTGACACCGCTCGCCTTCGCGGGCTATGCCCACTTCACCGCCATGCAGGTCCGCGGGGGCCGGGTCCGGGGTCTCGACCTGCATCTGGAGCGGCTGCGGTCCGCCTCGGTGGAGCTGTTCGGTCGGGCGTTGCCCGACGATCGGGTGCGGTCCCATCTGCGGGCGGCACTGGAGGCCGGTCCGGCCGACCTCTCGCTGACGGCCACGGTGTACTCACCGGCGGGCGAGTTCACCGTGGCCGGCGCCGATGTGGAGCCCGAGGTGCTGGTCCGTACCGGACCGGCGTCGTCCGGCCCGGAAGGCCCGCTGGCGCTTGCGACGGTCGAGCACGAACGGGTCCTCCCGGCCGTCAAGCACGTCGGCGAGGTGGCCAAGACGTATTTCCTCCGCCAGGCCGTTGCGCAAGGCTTCGACGACGCTGCCTTCGTCGACCGCCGGGGCCGGTTCAGCGAGGCGTCGATCTGGAATCTGGCCTTCTGGGACGGCGCCGCGGTGGTGTGGCCCGTGGCCGAGATGCTGGGCGGGACCACGATGGGCATCGTCCGCCGGCAGCTGGATCGCCTCGGGATCCCCCAGCGCGAGCAGGAGGTCAGGGCCGCAGACCTGCCGTCGCTGGCCGGGGCCGTGGTCATGAACTCATGGACGCCGGGGGTGGCCGTACACCGGATCGGCTCCGTGCCCCTGCCCGAGGCGCCGTCCTTCGTGGAGGCGCTTCACCGCGCCTACCAGGCCGAACCACTCACCTCGCCGTGAGAACCGGTTCAGGCGGGCCCCAGGCCGAACGGAGAAGCATGCCTGCACCCGCGCGGCTTGGGCAAGGTGCTGTTCGCCCCCAAGAATGATCACGTAAGGGCTGTTCCAGGCAGCGAAGATGACGGTGCGAGATCGGCTGATCCGTCTCAGTTGATCACTATTGTGTCGGGCGGCACCATGACCATGTCCTGACATGCCGATGCCCCTCCCGCTTCGTCGGCATCGAGACCGGGAGAGCTGCCCGGAACGCCCGGAGGCGTCCTTGATGACGGTAGAGGTCGACACGGCCCGCGTCGGACAGCGGCCGGAAGCGGGCGAGCCGAGTACGGCCGGCGCGTCAAGGGCGAAACCACGTGTCGCGCAAGGCTCGTCGGGCTTGTCACCGCCCCCGGTACCGCGGTAGTCGAAGGTCATGGTCCGGTGGGCGTCCTCGAAGCCCGCTTCGCCGCCGAGCACGTCGCGTCGCCTGGTCCGCCGACCACCGAACTCGGCCCGGCCACCCGGACCAAAGATCGCTAGGCAGAGGACGTGAGCGCGGCGGGGATCTCGGCGAAGGTTTCTTCAACCAGTTTCGTCAAGGCCTCGCGGCCGCCATGGCCGCCTTGCGCAGTCCAGCGCAGGGAAGCTGTCCGCCAGGCGGCCACGAAGATTTCCACGGTCAGGCGGAGACGCACCTCGTCGATGTCGGTACCGGAACGGCCGCTTACCGCCTCGACCAGGGCCCGGGTGGTGTCCTGACAGTAGCCCAGACTGTGTGCCTGCAGGGCGGGGACGGCCTCCGACAGCTCGCGGGCGGCCAGGAAGCGGCGATCCCAGTCGAGGTCCATGGCGCCCAGGGTGGCGTCCAGTGCCATGCGGAGAGCCTCGATCAGCGGGCCGTTCATCTCCTGGGCGGCCACATAGTCCAGGTAGGCCGACCACAGGTCGCTGTCAGCGGCGAGCGCGACGTCCTCCTTGGACCGGTAGTTGCGGAAGAAGGTGCGCTTGGACACCTCTACGGCATCGCACAGGTCGTCCAGCGTGGTGGCGTCGTATCCACATTCGGTGAACAGGCGGAGTGCGGTCTCGGCCAGGGCCCGGCGAGTGCGCAGCTTCTTGCGTTCTCGGAGCGGCAGGTCGCGCAGGTCATCACTCACACCATGAGGCTATCACCCGGAGGCTGTTGCGCCTTGACAGTTAATGCCACTAAGTGGCATTATCGCCCTGATGGCTGATTGTGGCTGTTGAACGCCCCTGAAGGAGCCTGAACTCGGGACAGCCGTCCCCGTTGGACGCTCCCGCCTGGCGATGCGGGTCGCCGCCGAGGTCGCCGCGGGGGACCTGTCCCACGGTGACCCTGCTGTGCCGGCCGCCGGATTCACCCACGCCCCGCACATCGCGCTGTACGGAACGGCCGCCGTGTGCGCGCTCGGCACGGTGGCCATCGCCGCCGCACCGGCCCAGCCGCGCCGAGACACCGCCGCAGCCCCCACCCCCTCTGGCTGATGAGCGGTCATTCCGCGGTGCCGCCGCCCGCCTCCCTGGCCCATCGCCGGCTCCAGGCGTTCAGCGGCACGAGCGCCTCGACGAGGTCCTCGCCGAGCCTGGTGAGGCGGTAACCGCCGTCGTGCGAGGTGACCAGCCGGGAGCCTGTCAGCTCGTCGAGCCGGGTGCTGAGCACGCTGGAGGACATGCGCTCGCATCGGCGCTGCAGCTCGCGGAAGCCGGCCGGGGCCTGGCTCAGCTCCCACAGGATGCGCATCGTCCAGCGCCGCCCGAGCAGATCGAGGACGGCCATGACCGGGCGGCCCGACTCCGATCCCCGTACCGGCGTACCCGGCCGAGGTGCTCTGGCTTCCATGTCGCCTCCTTGTGCTTCGCTTGTCGAAGCAGAATAGTGGTTCGAAAATCGAAGCAGGAGATCTAATGTCGCGCATCGAGCCGCTCAACCCGCCCTATCCCCCCTCCGTCGAGCAGGCGCTGCGCCGCTGGATGCCACCCGGCGTGCCATACGAGCCGCTCACGTTGTTCCGGGTGCTGCATCGCAATCCGGAGCCGGCTTCGCGGATGTTCGTACTCGGGGCCGGGCTGCTGGGCCACGGGCTCCTGCCGGCCGTGGACCGGGAGATCGCCATCGCCCGGGTGAGCGCCCGCGCCGGCTGCGGCTACGAGTGGGGCGTGCACGCCGCAACCCTCGCCCGGCAGGCCGGGCTCAGCCCGGAGCAACTGCGCGCGACCGCCGTTGCGGGCATCGACGCCTCGTGGCTGCCGCGCCATGCGGCACTGCTCAACGCGGTCGACGAACTGCACGAGACCGCGCGGCTGTCACAGCCTGCCTGGGACGCCCTGCGTATCCATTACGAGGACGCGCAGCTGCTCGAATTCCTCGTACTGACCGGCTGGTATCGGACCATCAGCCACCTGGCGAACGGACTCCTCCTGCAGGAGGAGTCCTGGGCCACTCCCTTCCCGGCGCCTCACGGAAGGGACCGTCGATGAACGGGTACGGCCTGCCCGTCGCGATCGTCCACGCGTGCCTGCGCGACGGCAGGGGCGGCAGCCCCACCGCGGTCATGGAGGAAGCGCCCCTGACCGACGACCAGCGCCGCCGCATACCGGTCCTGATGGGAACCTCTCACGCGGTCTTCGGCCACGCTCACCACGGCCGAGCTGAAGATCCCACGGTTTCCCTGCGCTTCTTCACCGCCGAGGGAGAGCTGCCCGCGTGCGGCCACGGGACCCTCGCCGCCCTGGCCTTCCTCGCCGAGCGCTCCGGGGTCGAGGACTACCGGGCAACCCTCCACGCGCCGGGGCGCACCTTCGCCGGCCGGGCCGTACGGGAGGACAACCGGGTCAGCGCCGTCTTCGACGCCGGGCCCGTCAGCCTGCGCGAGCCCACCGCGATCGAGTGCGACCTCGTTCTGCGCGCCCTTGGCGTCACCTCCGACACGCTCGCCCCCGGCGCCCGCGTCGCCGCGATGGGGCGGCCGCGGCTGCTGATCCCCGTCACCACGCGCTCCGCGCTGGCCGCGCTGGTCCCGGATCTCGCACGGCTCCGCGCCGCCTGCGACCGGCTCGGTCTTCTGGGCTGCTACGTCTACTCCACTCCGACACACATCGGACAGGCCGCGGCCCGCATGTTCGCCCCATCGATCGGTGTCGCGGAGGACATCGCCAACGCCAACAGCACCGCCTGCCTCGCCGTACACCTGGCTGGTCAGGGCGTCACCGACCTCACCGTCGACATGGGCGACTCCCTCCGCACCCCTTCCACGATCACCACCACCACCCGGCACGGCCAGTCGGGCCCGCTGGTCCAGCTGGGCGGCGCCGCGAAGATCACCCGCATCGTCCGCCTGCCGTAACCCCGCAGGCGTCATCCCCGTGCCGGTATCCACGGCAGGACGACCGGCACGATTCCTCAGCCGGCCACGCCGGCAAGGAAATCGAGGACCACCCGGCCGGCGACCTCGCGGAACTCCTCGAAGTAGGCGTGTCGTGCACCCGGGATGAGGTTCAGTCGCGCTCCAGGAATGCGGCCGGCCAGCAGCGGCGCGTTGGCGGCTGGGTTGAAGACGTCGTCGGCGCCGTGAATCACGAGGGTGGACGCGACGATACCGGGAAGGACATCCCAGCTGTCATGATTCGCGCTGGCGGCGAAATGGCGGCGACGGGCGTGGGCGGGCATATTGGGATCGCCGATCGTGCCATACGGGCCCGGGTGGGTGGCGAGCCACTCCGGGGTGTACATCAGCTCGAGCAGCGCCCGCTCGGCGGCGGCCCGGTCACGCAGGGCCAGCGAGCGGCGCACCTGCTGACTTCGCTCCACCCCGTGGACGCCTCCGGGAGACGTACACCCCAACACGAGCGCCGCCAGCCGCTCCGAATGGTCGGCGGCCAGCCACTGAGCGACCCGGCCCCCCATGGAAGTGCCATAGACATGCGCGCGCTCCACACCGAGCTCATCGAGTACGGCCAGCGCATCGAGGGCGAACCCACGCGTCGTGTAAGGCTCGTCGGGCTTGTCACTGTCCCCGGTACCGCGGTAGTCGAAGGTTATGGTCCGGTAGGCATCCTCGAAGTCCGGCCGCACGTTGTCCCACCAGTGGTGGTTGTTGGACTGGCCGGGGAGCAGCATGAGCGGGTATCCGTCGCCGCTTACCTGGTAGGACAGCTTCGCGCCGTCCTTTGTCGTCGCAAAGGGCACGTCTCCCATTGTCGTACGGCAGGACTGGAGCCATCGCATCCGCTCCCGGTGGCCGAGCACGCCCGCGGCGCGGGCGTCGGTACGGCGCTGCCGGCCGGCGGTCGAATCGCCGGAGGCCGCCACGGACGCCCGCCGCGTCATCGCCCGTTCCGGCTCCTTTCAGATGATCGTTTCCCAGCTGCCCTCTCAGCGCCGGGAAGGGAGAATGCCGGCCCATGATGAGCCAGAGACCATCTGATCCGTCAAGGTCCTGAACCGCGCTGTCGAAGCCCGCACGGGTGCGGACGACACAGCCCGCCGCCTGGAGCCGATCGAGCAGCCTGACCATGATCGTACGGTTGGCGCCGAGCCGGTGGGTGAGGTCCTGCCGCAAGGGGGCGCCCTCGTCGGCGAGGATGTCGAGCACCGCGAACTGGCGCGACCGTGACCCGTCCTGCACGGCATGGGCGGTGACGGCGGTGACGGCGGCGAACACACGCGGTGCGGCAGGTGGCCGGTGGTCGCATGCAGCGGGCCGGACTCATCGTCGACGACGCACCTTGCCTGTGCGGGCACGAGCCTCACCCCCGGGCGTGATGCTAGCAGTCTGATGATTGTTCCGATGATGGATGTATAAGAATTAGTTGGAATGTTGACAGTTGAGAGTGTGCAGATCTAGAGTCCCGACACGTAACTCATCGAAGGACATAACGATCATGCGTACTGTCGCCGTCATCGACTCCTACCTCGCCTACACAGAGACCGGGGAGGGAGAATCGCCACTGGTGTTCCTGCACGGCAGCCCCACCTCGTCCTACATCTGGCGCAACGTCATCCCGCACGTCGCCGATCACGCCAGAATCCTGGCCCCGGACCTGATCGGGATGGGCGCCTCCGGAAAGCCCGACATCGGCTACCGCTTCGCCGACCACGCCCGCTACCTGGATGCGTGGTTCGAGGCCATGGGGCTGGAGGAGGCCGTCCTGGTCGGTCACGACTGGGGCGGCGCACTGGCCATGGACCGCGCCGCCCGCCACCCCGGCCTGGTGCGCGGCGTCGCCCTCCTGGAGACGTTCCTGCGACCGCAGCTGTGGGCGGAACTACCGCAGGACGTGATCGACCATTCCCAAGCGCTGCGCACCCCCGGGCTCGGCGAGCGGCTGCTGCTGGAGGAGAACGCCGCCATCGAGTACGCCCTGCCCCACCCCTTCGCCATCAAGACAGGCCTCAGCCCGGAGGACCACGACGTCTACCGGGCGCCCTACCCCGACCCGGCCTCGCGCCGTCCTCTCCTGCAGTGGCCACGCGAGGTTCCCTACGACCGCGAACCGGCCGATGTGGCCGAACGCATGGACGCCTACGGCACCTGGCTCGCCACCAGCCCGGAGGTACCCAAACTGCTCCTCACGGTTGAGGACGGCGTCGGCATCGCCTCCCCGCAGATCGTGGACTGGGCCCGCCAGAACATCGCCGCTCTCGAAATCGAAGGCATCGGACCCGCCGGCCATCAGGCCCCCGAGGACCGGCCGCACGCCATCGGCCAGGCCATCGCCGGCTGGCTGAACCGGCACCGCCTCCTCTCGCCGGCTCGGGCGAGCGCTTGATCCACGATCCGGTTGGCGGTCAGTGCCGCCTGATCGGTCAACCCGCTCGGCGTCGCGCTGCGCACTCCCCGCAGCGTGGGCACCGGGGTCTGGAGCGCAGGCCGGCCCGGCCGGTTCTCCTATGAGCTCACCGAGATTCTCACTCCGGCCGCCGGCCGATCGGGCCGCGCGCAGATCCATGTCGAGGCTCACCTCGCAGCCCGTCGTCACCCGTCGTCCGAACATCTGGGCGCCGAATGAATCCCCCTGGAGTCAAGACCATGATCAATCCGTTCCGCATCGACATCCCCCAGGCCGACCTCGACGACCTGACCGACCGGCTCTCCCGCACCCGCTGGCCCAACGAGGTCGCCGACGCCGGATGGGACTACGGCTTCCCGCTCGCGCGGCTCAAGGAACTGGCCGAATACTGGCGCACCGGCTACGACTGGCGCGAGCACGAGGCCAAGCTCAACGAGCTCCCGCACTTCACCACCGAGATCGACGGCCAGAACATCCACTTCGTCCACGTCCGGTCTTCGAACCCGGACGCGCTCGCGCTGATCCTCACCCACGGCTGGCCCGGTTCGTTCCTGGAGTTCCTCGATGTGATCGAGCCGCTGTCGCGCGACTTCCACCTGGTGATTCCGTCCATCCCGGGTTTCGGCTTCTCCGGGCCGACCCACGAGCGCGGCTGGGACATCGTCCGGGTCGCGCGGGCCTGGGCTGAGCTGATGCGCCGTCTCGGGTACGAGCGCTATGGCGCGCAGGGTGGCGACTTCGGCTCGGGCATCTCGATGGCGCTCGGCGCGGTGGCACCCGAGCAGGTCGTCGGGGTGCACGTCAACTACCTGCCGACCCGGCCGGTCCCGGACGCCGACATCGAACTGTCCGAAACGGATGAAGCCCGGCTGGACAAGGTCAGGCAGCTGATGGCGAACCGTCCTCCGTACCAGGCTCTGCAGGCCAGCACCCCGCAGACCATCGGTTACGCGCTGACCGACTCGCCGGTCGGCCAGCTGGCCTGGATCGCCGAGCGCTTCGCACAGTGGACGGACCCTCGCTCGCCGATCAGTGACGAGCGGATGCTCACCGACATCTCGCTGTACTGGCTGACCGCCACCGCGGCTTCCTCGGCGCGGCTGTCCCGAGAGGCTCCGCGGCGGATCGAGCCGTGCCCGGTACCGGTCGGCGTGGCGGTGTTCGCGCACGACATCACGCAGTCGGTGCGACCGCTGGCCGAGCGGCTGTACGACATCAGGCACTGGTCGGAGTTCGAGCGCGGCGGCCACTTCGCCGCGATGGAGGTGCCCGAGCTGCTCGCCGAGGACGTCCGGGACTTCTTCCGTACCCACATCAAGGACGACGACCGGGTCACCACCCGCTAGAAGCCACTGCTGGCCGCGAACTCCCGCGCACCCCGGAGCTCCGCGGCCAACAGGCCGTTCGCCTGCACCGAGTCCAGCCGCACCGTCATGCCCTTGGCACCGGCAATCGCCGGGCTCGGCCCGGAGATCCGGGCGCTGTTTTCCGATGGCGCGCCCAAGCGATGCGGCGGGGATCGAGGTGGAGGCGCTGCCGGGCGCCGCCTGTCAAACGGGCCCGGGTACGGGTCCGGCCGAGATACGGCCAGAAGTGATCGAGCGCCTGCACCGGATCGGAGGGGGCGCCTGACGGCGACCGGCGGGGGCGCCCGCCCGTCGGCTCACCCCCTGAGTGGACGCAGGGCAGACCCCCAGGCGAGGACCTGGTCGAGGACGAGGTTCAGCCGGTCCTCGTGGGCGGTGGCGGGCTTGAAGCCGTCCGCGAAGTCGGTGTGGATCGACAGCCCGACCTGGTTCGACACGGTGGCCACGCTGAGCAGGCCCAGGACGTGCCGCAGGTGCGAGATCGCCCGGGGCGCGCCGTCCACGCCGTAGCCGACGAAACCGGCCGCCTTGTTGTTCCATTCCGCGTACAGGAAGTCGAGGGCGTTCTTGAGCGCGCCGGGGTACGAGCTGTTGTACTCGGGGGTCACGATCACGAACGCGTCCAGGGACGAGATCTTGGCCGACCAGCGCTTGGTGTGCTCGTGCCGGTAGTTGCCCATGGCGGGGTGCTCGGGCTCATCCAGGTTACCCAGGTCGTAGTCCTTCAGATCGACGAGCTCGTACTCGGCATCGCCTCGTTTGACCGCCAGATCGCGGGCCCAGTGCGCCACCGCCTCGCCGTTGCGGCCGGGACGGGTGCTGCCCAGGATGATGCCTACCTTCAGCATGTCAATGCTCCCTCAATCGGTTACGGAAACCACCCTAGGGAGACCTGATGAGATATTGAATGCGCTACTGTCCAACATTTATACGCCAGCGTCTCATCTCATAGACTCGGCACATGGATGTGCTGAGCGACGTGGTGGCCTTCATGCGGTGCGGGCGCCCCACCTCCGCCCGCGTCTCCTGGCGGGCGCCCTGGGGCGTGTCGTTCCGCGCGGCGCCCGGGTCCGCCGGTTTCCAGGTGATGCTGCGCGGGTCCTGCTGGCTCATTCCCCCGGATGGCGAGCCCGTTCCGCTGAGCATGGGCGACCTGGTGTTCCTGCCGCACGGCACCACGTTCGCGCTGGCCGACGATCCCGCGAGGCCGCTGGTCGAGTCGGACTGCGACCCGCATTCCGAGCTGTTCGCCTCGGCCGATCTCGGTGGCACCGGGGCCGAGACGGTGATCCTGTCCTGCGGCTACCGGCTCAACCCCGACAGGACTCACCCGATCCTGGGCTCGCTGCCCGGCGTGATCCACCTGCCCGCGACGCTCGGCAGCCATCCGGAGCTGCGGGCCGCCGTCGGGCTGCTGGCCGCTGAGATCGACACCCCGCGCCCCGGCACGGACACCGTCGTGTCGTCCCTGCTCGACATGTTGCAGCTGTACGTCCTGCGGGCCTACTTCGAGACCCAGGACGAGCCCTGCACGCTGTCCGGCTGGGCCGCCGCGCTGGCCGACCCCGCCATCGGCCGCGCGCTCGACGCCATCCACCGCGACCCGGCCCGCCGCTGGACGGTCGAGTCGCTCGGCGCCCACGCGGGCATGTCGCGCGCCGGTTTCGCCCGCCGCTTCACGGGGCTGGTCGGGCAACCGCCGCTGGCGTACCTGACCTGGTGGCGGCTGGCGAGCGGGGCGCGCATGCTGCGCGAGTCCGACGCGTCGGTGGCGGAGGTGGCCGAGCGAGTGGGGTACGGATCGGAGTTCGCCTTCGGCAACGCCTTCAAGCGGGAGTTCGGCGTGGCGCCCGGCCGGTACCGCCGCCGGGTCGCAGTGGCCTAGGCCCGGTTCGGGTCCAGCCGGGGTACGGCCAGAAGCGGCCGCCAGATCAACCGTGACCCCGAGCCGCTGCTCGGCAGGCTGATCAACAACTGTCATCAAGTCATCATGAAACGCGCCAAGCACCAGCCACGAAAACCCACCTGGGCGTGTCGCCTCCCGGGCCTCAATGTCCTCCATGCGTAGAACAGAACCCCATTACCGTAAATGTGGAGGCCCCAGTGCTGGCACGTTGGATGAAACCCGCGACGGAAAGTCGCCGCATGAGACTGCCCGACGAGCCGCATCGGCGCAGGCGGCGCTCCCGGGTCTGGGCAGCTGTGGCCGGGGTGGCCGCCGCGGCCGGGCTGGCGGCGCCGATGGCCGTATCGGCCTCGGTAACCGCCGCACAACCCCAGGAGTTCGCCTACGTGGCCAACTCCAACTCGAACAACGTGTCGGTGATCAATACCGCCACCAACACCGTCGTCACCACCGTCGACGTCGGCGACGTTCCCTCCGGGGTGGCAATCACCCCAAACGGCGCCTTCGTCTACGTCACCAACATTGCATCGAACGACGTGTCGGTGATCAATACCGCCACCAACACCGTCATCACCACCGTCGCCGTCGGCGCCATTCCCCTCAGCGTGGCGATCACCCCCAACGGCGCCTTCGCCTACGTCACCAACCTTGACTCGGACAATGTTTCGGTGATCAATACCGCCACCAACACCGTCATCGCCACCGTCCCCGTCGGCGACGGCCCCGACGGGGTGGCGATCACCCCCGACGGCGCCCTCGCCTACGTCACCAACTCCAACGCGAACAACGTGTCAGTGATCAATACCACGACCAACACCGTCGTCGGCGACCCCATCGACGTCGGCGACGATCCCCAACAGGTGGCGATCACCCCCAACGGCGCCTTCGCCTACGTCATCAACGGCAGCTCGGACAACGTGTCGGTGATCAACACCACGACCAACACCGTCATCGCCACCGTCGACGTCGGCGCAAATCCCCGCGGGGTGGCGATCACCCCCGACGGCGCCTTCGCCTACGTCGGCAACCGGGCCTTGAACAACGTGTCAGTGATCAATACCACGACCAACACCGTCGTCGGTGACCCCATCGAGGTCGGCGCCGAACCTCAAGGGGTGGCGATCACGTCCGACGGGAGCCGCGTCTACGTCGGCAACCGGAATTCGGACAACGTGTCGGTGATCGACACCGCGACCAACACCGTCATCACCACCGTCGCCGTCGGGGTCGCTCCCCTCGGGGTGGCTGTCGGGCGTGTCGAGATCACGCCCACACCCACACCCACGCCCACGCCTCGCCGCCCAGGCGCGCGGAACAACAACAACAACAACAACGGCTGAACATCCACCAGTCTGGCGCGACCTTGTAAGAGTCGGGTCGCCCGGGACATCTCCGGGATCGAGGAACACCGGGGCAGCCATTGGCGGTACGGGCTGTTCGAGCAGGTCAGTGCGGTGCACGACCTGCGCTCAAGCCACGTCGGCCCAGGTCGGCCCTCGCCTCGATCCCGGCGTCCAGACGCCCGAAACCGTAGGTCCCCGACGCCGGTGAGCCCTGCGAGTGAGCGGTTCAGACGATCTGGATGACATGCTTGCCGCGGACGCCGCCGGCTTCGAGGGCACGATGGGCGTCAGCGATGCCGTCGAGGGGGTGGACGGTGTCCACGACGGGGACGATGTCGCCACTTTCGGCGTACCGGGTGAGTTCCGTGAGCAGCTCGGTGTCGGGGTTGCCACTGAAAACGCGGATGCGTCCGGAGCCGTGGACGGTCGAGGCGAGGATCGCACCGAGGCCGGCGAGGGGCCTGCTGATGTCGACGGTGACGGCGACCATGCGGCCGCCGGGTGCCAGCAGGCCGCGAAAGCGGGACTGCTGAGTGCCGGCGGTGTCGACGATGACGTCGAAAGTACCCAGCTGGGAGAGGGGAGTTGTCCGGTAGTCCAGCACCTCGTCGGCGCCCAGGCCGCGGACGTAGTCGAGGTTCTTCGCGCCCGCCAGCGCGACGACGTGTGCGCCGAAGAGCTTGCCGATCTGTACAGCGACGCTGCCCACGCCTCCGCTGGCGCCGCGTACCAGCAGCCGCTCACCGGGCTTGAGGGCGGCCTTCTCGCGCAAGGCGGTCACCGCTGTCGTCCCGCCCGCCAACAGGGAGACGGCCTGGACGAGGGTGAGGTTCTCGGGGGCGGGAGCGATCTGCCGGGGAGATACGGCGACATACTCGGCCATGCTGCCGGACTTGCGCCCCAGCAACCCCCACACCCGGTCCCCCTTGCTGACGCCGGTGACCGACGAGCCGACCTCGGCCACTTCCCCGGCGAAGTCGATGCCGCCGACCTTGGGGAAAGTACAGCCCGTCACCAGGCGCAGTTTTCCGGCCCGTCCGGCCAGCTCGCCACCGTTGACGCTCACGGCGTGGACCTTGACCAGGACGTCGCCGGGTGTGACGGCCGGTATGGGCATGCTGCCCACGTGCATCACGTCCGGGGGGCCGAAGCGGTCGAAGAGGGCGGCGCGCATCTCACTCATGATCTTTCCTGTGCGTGGCTCGGGGCGGGCGTATCGGACTTTCCTCCGCCGGTACACTCACGCTAACCCGATAAACGGGCGACACCTTCCACTTACAGAGAAGTGAGAGACATGCCCGCCCAGCCCTCTCACAAGCCCCTCCCCCCTGCCGACGGCCGGCCTGAAGACACGGACACGACGGACCTGCGCGCCGACGCCCGGCGCAACCGCGCGCGCATCCTCCGAGCCGCCCGCGAGGCATTCGCCAGCCAGGGAATCGACGTGCCCCTGACTACAGTGGCCCGCCGCGCAGGCGTCGGCGCCGCCACCCTCTACCGGCACTTCCCCACCCGCGCCACTCTCGTGACCGCCGCCTTCGCCGAACAACTGGCCGTCTGCGTGACGGCCCTCGATGACGCTCTGTGCGACCCCGACCCCCTGCGCGGCCTGCACACCCTCCTGGAGAAGGTGTGCACCATGCAGGCCACCGACCGCGGCTTCGCAGCGGCGTTCATGAACCACTTCCCCGACGCCCTCGACTACGACCAGGAAAGCGCCCGCGCCGAAGACGGTCTGGCACAACTGATCCGACACGCCAAAAAGACCGGCCAGCTGCGCGACGATGTCCATCCCACCGACATCACCCTCCTGCTGTTGGCCAACGGTGGCCTGGCCGGACAACCGCGAGACATCGCCCTGGCCGCCTCCCGCCGCCTGCTCGCCCACTTCCTCCGGTCTTCCCAGACCCGGCACTCAGGCCCCTTGCCGCCTCCCGCCCCCTTGAGACTGGACCGCATCCACCAGGCTGCGAACCGCCGCTGAGGCGACCGAGTCCGTGACGGGGCGCCACTTCCCGTACCGCGACTGCTCACATCCGGATCCGCAGCCAGACCCCATGATCAATCTCAGCGCCAACGGCTGTACCGGTGTTCCCCGCGTAGATGACCTCTCGCCCCCTGTCCACCTGCGGAAACATCACGGCCGGCGGTTGGTGGGGCCAACCTCGCCGACAGGCCTCGCCGGCGGGTGAGAGGCCCGCAACAGCAGGAGCTGCGCACGATGCGGGTTCGAGTGCCGCTCGGGTGACGTGGCACCCCCAGGTAAAAGATCAACATAGTTAGGCTAGGCTCACCTAACTTTAAGATCTCACCCTGGAGGAGTCATGAGCGCCCCGCGCATCGTCGACCGTGAACGGTACCTGGAGCGGATCGCCGAGGTGCGAGCAGGAACCAGCGCCCGCCAGGTGGCGTATCCGATCAAGGTCCGGGAGATCGAGGTAATCCGCACCGCGATGGTCGGCAGCGGCCTGGTACGGCTGACCTTCGGTGGCGCGGGGACGGCGGGATTCGAGGCTCATTCCCCCGACGAGCATGTAAGGCTCATCTTCCCCGAACCGGACGGAACCCTGCGCCTGCCCGCGCCGAACGGGTCCATGCTGAGCTGGCCCAAGCCGTTCCCCACCACGCGCAAGTACACCGTCCGCCGCTACGACGCGGCCACCGGCGAGCTCGACCTGGATTTCGCCCTTCACGGAGAAGGCATCGCCTCGGATTGGGCCAGGACCGCCGAACCGGGTATGACGGTGCACATCGCGGGCCCGCCCGGTGGGCTGATCGTGCCCCACACCTACGACAGGTACCTGCTGGGCGGTGACCTGACGGCGCTGCCGGCGATCGCCCGCAGGCTCGAGGAACTGCCCCGATCGGCCGCCGGCTGGAGCTTCATCGAGGTCGCCGACGCCTCCGAGCAGATCGAGCTGGCGGCACCGGAGAACTTCGAAGTCCGCTGGTTGCGGCCCGGCGAGCTGGCGCGCGCCGTACAGGAAGTGGAGATCCACGACGGCGAGCGCGTCTTCGTGTGGCTGGCGGGCGAGGCGGGGGCCCTGAAACCGCTGCGCCGGTGGGTCCGCGATGACCTGAAGCTCGCCGCGGACGACTACGACATCACCGGCTACTGGAGGCGTGGCGCCGCCGACCATGACGATGATCACGACCATTGATTTTTGATCTTCCAGTAAGGTTAGCCTAACCTAATCTCGCTGGCGTTAAGGGAATCCCCATGTCTATTGGCCGGAAGCTCGGCTCCGCATTGATGCTCGCACTCGTCGTGGTCACCGCCGGGTGCGGGTCGGACTCCGGGGCCCAGGCGCCCGCCGTGAAGGCCGCCACCCGGGTCTTCAAGCTGCCCGACGGCGAGGTCACCATCCCGGCCGACCCGCGGCGGGTGGTCGCGACCGGCTACGCCGTACCGGTGCTGATCGAAGCCGGCGCACCCCTGGCGGGGATCTCTTCGTGGAAGCGGGGGCTGCCGATGATGGACGCCAAGGCCCGCGCCGCCTATGACAAGCTCCCGAAGGTGGCCGGCGAAACGGCGGCCGAGACCAACTACGAGGCGATCGCCAACGCCAAGCCCGACCTCATCGTCATCGGCGTCCCCGCGCCGGTGCTGGCCGACATCGACCTCAAGCGCCTGCGCTCCATCGCGCCCGTCGTGACGATCGGCCCGACGATCCCCTCGGCGTGGCGCGAGCTGTCCCAGCGCCAGGCCGAAGCCGCGGGCGCGCTGGAGGGCTTCGACGCCGTCAAGGCGGCCTACGACGCCAAGGCCGCCGAGCTGAAGCAGAAGTACGAGAAGGTCCTGCCGCAGCTGAAGCTCGCCCACGTCGGCGCCTACGGGCAGGTCGACAAGGGCGCCTTCCACCGCGAGTTCAACGGCTCGTGGGGCACCAACATCGCCAACGACATCGGCGCGGACTACTACGGCCAGGTCAAGGTGAAGGGCGGCGGCAGCAAGGACGTGAGCGAGTACCCCTCGATCGAGGAGCTCCCCACCGCGCTGGGCGAGGCCGACGCCATCACCTACTCCGTCGCCGCCGACGGCAAGCCCCTGCCCGCCGTCCAGTACGTCCTGGACTCCGAGCTGTGGAAGCAGCTCCCGGCGGTGAAGGCGGGCAAGGCCTACGCCATCCGCTACACCGAGGCGGCGACCTACGGGCAGGCGCTGCTCGCCCTCGACGCGCTCGACACGTCGTTGGCACCGCTGGCCGCGAAGTGACGCTCGCCACCCGGGCGACGGGCACGGCCACCACGCGGAGCCTGGTGCTCGTCGCCGGGCTGGCCGTGCTCGTCGTCGTGGCCGTCGTCAGCGTCGGTGTCGGCTCCCACAGCGTCGCCCCCGTCGAGGTGGTGCGCGCGTTCTTCAGCTTCGACGGGTCCGGCGACCACACGATCGTCCGGGACATCCGCCTGCCTCGTGCCGTGGTCGGGATCGGCGTCGGCGCCGCGCTCGGCGTGGCGGGCGTGCTGATCCAGACGCTGTCGTGCAATCCTCTGGCCGAGCCCGGCATCCTCGGCGTGACGGCGGGGGCCGGATTCGCGATGACCGCCGGCGCCGCGCTCGGGCTGGCCACGTCGCCGGGAGCCGAACTCGTGCTCTCCAGCGTCGGCGCCGCCCTCGCCACGCTGCTGGTCTACTCGGTGGGGCGCACGTCGCCGTTGCGCCTGGTGCTCACCGGTGTCGCGCTGAGCGCCGTGCTCGCCGGCATCTCCCTGGGCCTGCGGCTCATGCTGCCCGACGTCTTCGACCGGTACCGGTTCTGGTCGGTCGGCTCGCTGGCCGGCCGCGAGAAGGACCCCGTCTTCCTGCCCTTGCTGCTGATCGGCCTGGCCGTCGTCGTCGCGCTGCTGCTGAGCCGGCCGCTCAACGCGGTCGCGCTCGGCGAGAACGTGGCGCGCGCACTGGGCGCCAACGTCAACCGGGTACGGCTGGCGGCGCTGGGCTGCATCACCGTGCTGGCCGGCGCGGCCACCGCCGTGGCCGGGCCGATCCTGTTCGCCGGGCTGATCGTCCCGCTCGCGATCCGCCCCCTGGCCAGGAGCTCGATCCCCTGGCTCACGGCCTACGCGGCGGTGTTCGGCCCGATCCTGCTGCTCGTCTCCGACATGGGATCGCGGGTGCTCCTGCCGACCGGCGAGGTGCCGGTGGCGATCGTCACCGCCTTCCTCGGCGGGCCGGTGCTCATCTGGGCCGTGCGGCGTTACGGGGCGGGGTCGCTGTGAGCGTCATCGTGATGCGTGCCGGCCGGCGGTCGGTCCTCGTTGAGCGCAGGACGCTGGTGGCCTCAGCGACGCTGGTCGCGGCGCTGCTCGGGCTCGGCCTGCTCGGCCTGTGCTGCGGCGCGTCGTGGGCGACGCCGGGCGAGGTCGTCGCCGCGCTGGGCGGATCGGGCGATTCCGTCGTCGTGGTCCGGGACTGGCGGCTGCCGCGGGTGCTGGCAGGCATGTTCTTCGGCCTCGCGCTCGGAGTGGCCGGCGCGATCTTCCAGAACCTCACCCGCAACCCCATGGGCAGCCCGGACGTGATCGGGCTCGACGCGGGCGCCTACACCGGCGCGCTCGTTGCGATCACCGTGCTCTCCGGCGGACCTCTCCAGCTCGCCGTCGGCTCGGTGATCGGCGGGCTGGTCGTGGCCGCCACGATCTACCTGCTGTCGTCCGGCGGGGGCCTGTCCGGGCTGCGCCTCGTCGTGATCGGGATCGCCGTGAGCGCGATCGTGACCGCGCTGAACTCGTGGATCGTGCTACGCGCCGAACTCGAGGTCGCGATGGCGGCGGTCGGCTGGAGCGCGGGCTCGCTCAACGGCGTCGACTGGGAGGACCTGCCCGTCCCCTTCGCGATCATCGCGGTGCTGCTGGTGGTGATAGCGGGCTCCTCGCACGCCATGCACCAAGCCACGCTGGGCGAGGCGGTGGCCGCCGCCACCGGGGTCGGGCTGCGCCGGTTGCGGCTGCTGATGGTGCTGGTCGGCGTCGGGTGCACGGCGACCGTGACCTCGGTGGCCGGGCCGATCGTGTTCATCGCGCTGGCCGCCCCCCAGATCGGGCGCCGGCTGGCCGGCGCAGCCGGAGTACCCCTGCTAACCGCCGCCCTCACCGGGGCGCTACTGCTGCAGAGCGCCGATCTGCTCGCCCAGATGCTGCTCGCACCCGAATCCCTGCCGGTCGGTGTCGTCACCACCGCGATCGGCGGTTGCTACCTGATCTGGCTGCTGGCCAAGGAGGTGAGGCGTCGGTGACGGAAGTACGCCTGCGCGCTCAGGACCTGGAATTGCGCTACGCCGACCGCGTGGTCTCGACGCGGCTCAACCTGGATGTGCCCGACGGCTCGTTCACCGCGATCGTAGGCGCCAACGCATGCGGGAAGTCGACCTTGCTGCGCGCGCTCGTCCGGCTGCTGAAGCCGGCTGAAGGCCAGGTGCTGCTCGACGGCCGGGACGTCGGCTCGTACGCCGCCAAGGCGCTCGCGCGGTCCCTGGGCTTCCTGCCTCAGGAACCTCTGGCGCCGGAGGACATCAAGGTCCGGCAGCTCGTCGGACGCGGCCGGTTCCCGCATCAGCCGCTCCTGGCGCTCTGGTCGGCGGAGGACGAGAGCGCGGTGGCTGAGGCCATGGTCACCGCGGGCGTCGAGAATCTCGCGGACAGGGCTGTGAACGAGCTGTCGGGAGGGCAGCGGCAGCGGGTGTGGGTGGCCATGGTGCTCGCCCAGCGCACGCCGTACCTGCTGCTCGACGAGCCGACGTCGTTCCTGGACATCGCGCACCAGTACCGGCTGCTGGCCCTGCTCGCCCGGCTGCGCGAGCAGGGCCGTACCGTCGTGGCCGTCCTGCATGACATCAACCAAGCGTGCAGGTTCGCCGATCATCTGATCGCGATGAAGGACGGCCGGATCGTCGCCGAGGGCGCCGCCGCGGAGATCGTGGACGCCGCACTGGTCAAGGAAGTCTTCGACCTGCCTGCCGTTGTGGCGCCCGACCCGGTGACCGGAACGCCGATGATCGTCCCCACCCTTGACATCCACTGACGCTCACAGCATCGACCGGCGGGGACCTGGCCGAGCTCCCACGGCTCCGCCCGCGCCACTCCATCCCCTCTCGCCATTGCTGTTGGGCGTGGTCGATGGCGAGATCACGTACCCGGCCTGCCGGCACATCTCGTCGGCGTCCGGGTGGGCAGGATCGGCTGGACCGCGCTCAGGCTCGCGCCCGGGCGCGGCCACGGCCGGGTTCGGCCAGGCGGAAGATCTCGTCGACGACGATGCCGGGTTCGGTGACGGGGACGTAGTGGCCGGAGCGTTCAGCGATCACATGACGGCCGTCGGCCGACCGTGCGGCGCGCCGCGCGTGGGAGGCATTGGCGGCTGCGCGGAGCGTTGAGGGCATCCCGATTCCGGGGAGGCCTCCGGAGATGACAGTGACCGGAATGCCACCCAGGTCCGGGGGGTTGGCGCGCCAGGTGGCCAGTTCGTCGAGGAAGGTGCGCGCCTGGACGGCGTGGGTGCGGACGACTGTGCCGGTGAAGCCTTCACGCCGCATGTCGCGGCGCGCGTCGCCGGGCAGGTCGCGGACGCTGGAGCGGTACGTGACGCCGAGCAGGCGGGTGCGGGCGAGCAGCAGGTTGGTCCGGATGGCGATGCGCTCCAGGCGGCGGAAGCCGGGGCTGAAGAGCACATCGGCTGCCTCGATGGACGTGACCGCCCAGCACGCGCCGGCATTGAACAGCCGGAACGGATGCTTTAGATCGAATCTGCACAGGAAGGCCCGCCAGAGCCGGTCGACATGGTCAGCGTCGGCACCGGTGCGCGAGAACCACGACCAGACCGGCTTGGCGGATCCAGTCGCGGACCGCGGTCTCGGTCAGATCGAAGTCCTTGGCGACCTGGCCGATCGAACGGTCACCCCGCCGGCACAACTCGACGATCTCGGTCTTGAACTCGCGGGTGAACGGACGGCGAGGGCGCGGTTCCTTCTTCCCATGCTCTCCATCATGGACATCCTTCCGGGGACGAGCCCCTGACCTCGGATGCCCGTCAAACCGGATCAAGCCCAGGACGCGATGGCTTGGCCATGCCTCCATGGACCCTGATCGCCGACCCCGCCTCCATGCCCGAATGGGTCATGAGCCAGTTGCCGAACTGTTCTCACAGGGGTCAAGGCGCCGGGCGGATGTGGGCCGGGCTGCGGCTCTTCAACAGGTCCAAGGCCTTCCGGCGGAACTCAGGGGGATATCTCCTCGACATGCCGACCTCTCCTGTCCCCCATCCGGTCGATGGTCACGGCCGGAGCATGTCCCATCGGCGTATCTCCTTTTTGCGGGCAGGCGGATCGGCGCCTCGCCCGCACCGGCGCTGCGCAGGAGACGTTCGCCGTCAGCCAGACGCCCTGCCTTGATCATGAACGGCAGCTGGGCGACAATCTGCAGATAGATGGCTATATCCATAGGATCAGGAGCAAATGTGAGTAATGCGTCATTCTGGAATGATGTGGAATGTCACCTGATCCGATACGGCGCGACGTTCACTCCAAGGATCATCGAACGGGCCGCGGGGTCGTACGTGTATGACGACGCCGGGACGGCGATCCTCGACTTCACCTCGGGTCAGATGAGCTCGATCCTCGGGCACTCCCACCCCGACGTGGTTGCGACGGTCTCGCGGTCGATCTCATCGCTGGATCACCTGTACAGCGGCATGCTGAGCCGGCCCGTCGTCGACCTGGCCAACCGGCTCGCGTCAACACTTCCCGGCGACTTGAGCAAGACGCTGCTGCTGAGCACCGGCGCGGAGTCCAATGAGGCCGCGATCAAGATGGCCAAGCTCTACACAGGCAAGTATGAGATCGTCTCGTTCGACCGGTCGTGGCACGGTATGACGTCGGGTGCGTCCTCCGCCACCTTCTCGGCCGGCCGAAGAGGCTACGGCCCGTCCATGCCGGGCAACCTCACGCTCCCGTCGCCGAACGCGTATCGCTCTCCTTTCCGTCGTACGGACGGGTCCTACGACTGGGAGGCCGAGCTTGAGTACGGGTTCGCTCTCGTCGACCAGCAGTCGTCCGGGAGTCTGGCCGCATGCATGGTCGAGCCGATCCTGTCCGCCGGTGGGATCATCGAGCCTCCGGTCGGATATCTGCGGCGATTGAAAGCGATGTGCGCCGAACGCGGGATGCTGATGATCGTGGACGAGGCCCAGACCGGACTCGGACGCACCGGCGAGATGTACGCCTTCGAACGCGACGGCATCGTCCCGGATCTCCTGACGCTTTCCAAGACCTTGGGTGCGGGCCTGCCGGTAGCGGCCGTCGTCACGTCGTCGCAGATCGAGGAGGTCTGTCACGAACGCGGGTTCCTGTTCTTCACGACCCACGTCTCGGACCCACTGGCGGCATCCGTCGCGGTGACTGTGCTCGACGTCATCGAACGCGACAGTCTCGCGGCGCGGACCGCGGTTCTGGGTAAGCAACTCAACGAGCGGTTGCTGGACCTGCGTGACCGCTTCGAGGTGGCCGGCGATGTGCGCGGTCGCGGGCTTCTGCAGGGCCTGGAACTGGTGACGGACAAGCTGAGCAAGTCCCCCGCGGACTCGCTCGCAAATGCCGTGACCATGGCATGTCTGGAGCGCGGGCTCCACATCAACATCGTTCAATTGCCAGGAATGGGAGGAATCTTCCGGATCGCACCGCCGCTCACGATCAGCGACTCGGACTTGCACGCCGGCCTGGACATCCTCGAGGCATCTCTGAGAGCGGTCGTCTCCGGGGGTGGAAAGTAACCACGAGCCTCCGGTACCGGGTAAGCGCCGGCTTGCCCCCGTCGCAGGGCCGCGGTTTTCACTCACAGGGTCGCGGTTTTCGCTGTGATCATGAAGACCGTCCCGGTGGCGGATCTCGCCTCGTATACCCCGCCGTTGCCGGGGAACTCGATTGCCGGGGTCGCCCTGCCCCCGATCCTGTCCGCACAGCTGCAGGCCCCCTACCGGCTCGCGCTCCAGGACGCACTCGGCGAACCGGAGAACCGGGTCCTGTTCTTCATCGACGTCGTCGTCGGCACCCTGCTCCACCGGATGGGCATGACCGGCGAGCCGATGGCCGACGTCACCGCACTGGCCGAGATGGTTCTGCCGCACTTCGCCGGTGGTGCCGGTCCGGCTTGGACCTGCCGCCGAACCGGCGATCGGCTCCGACAACGACGACGCGGCCCCGAGCCCTGGCGACTGCCCACATGTCGAGGTCGGGCATCGCGACGCCCAGCCCGACGATCACCAGCGTCGGCCGCGGCCGCTCGCGGACCTTCCGCGGCCGCCGCCGTACCACTGGCTTGAGGGCACCGGCGCGGCGGAAGCGCTGCAGGCCGACCTCCGTGAGCCTGGTCAGGACCTCCGCCACAGCACCCTGTATGGCAATCGTTCCGAGGGGCGTGAGGCCGCGATATCGGTAGCAAAACCATGGGGCAGAACCGGCCCGCGTCTCCACCGACGCCCAAGAACTCGCCCGGCAGATCGATGCGCTCGAAGCCGCCGGATGCGCCAAGATCTTCCTCGACAAGGCCTCCGGCAAGAAAGGCACCCCCGCCCGGCCTGCCGGCCGCGCTCGGACATATGCGTTGCGGCGAGCGGGAGAAGACCGTCCAGCAGATCGCCGACATGTTCAGTGTGTCGAGGTCGACGATGTACGGACACCTCGACAAGACCAAGACCGTGCCCCGCCAGCCCAAGAAGGCCGTGCTCACGGGCCGCGGCGCCGCCGGCATCACACCGTGCCGCGGGGTGGGTCGGAGGCGCCCCGCCTCCGGTCTGGTCACGCTATCGGGGGGTCAACACACAGAACTCATTGCCATCAGGATCGGCCATCACCACCCGGCTGCCCCCGCGCCGGCCGATGTCGATTCGAGTCGCTCCGAGGGAGACGAGACGGTCGACCTCCGCTTGCCGATCACCATGCACAGGTGGCGCGAGGTCGAAGTGCAGCCTGTTCTTCCCCGTCTTCGGCATCAGTGGCGGACCGCCCCATGTGATCTTCGGACCGCCGTGCGGCGATCGGATCGCGGTCTCCTGGTCCTGGTCCCAGACCAACGGCCAGCCCAGCGCCCCGCTCCAGAAGTAGCCGACCTCCTGCGAACCGTCACACGCGAGCGCTCCGATGAATCTGCAGTCAGCGAGGAAGTTGTTGCCCGGCTCGATGACGCAGAACTCGTTGCCTTCGGGGTCGGCGAGCACCACATGCCCCTCCTCCGGGCGTTGCCCGATGTCGATGTGCCGCGCACCGAGTGCAAGCGACCTCTCCACCGTCTGCTGCTGGTCCTCAAGGGACGTGCTCGTCAGATCGAAGTGCATCGGGTTCTGGCCGGTCTTCTTCTCCTGGGTCGGAAGACATCGGATCCGGAACCTGGTGTCATCGCTCGGCAGGAGCACGATGCCGTCGTGGGGGTCGTTGGCCATCTCCCAGCCCAGGACTCCGGCCCAGAAGCGCGCGAGACGGAGCGGGTCGTTCGCATCGAAGCAGAGCGCAACAAGCTGAGAAGTCATCCCGCATCTCCAATCTGCTGACTCACAGGCGCAGACAGAGCACATCCTCCTGGCACATGACGGAAGCAACGCTAGCCCGCCCGAGGACTGCGACGCCAACACATATGGACCAGAAGGCGACGCTTCCGTCAGTCCTTGATGCGTTTCATGGTCAGGTGGGAGTCGTCCCGGGAGACCGCGGGCAGCGGCAGGATCTGCTGGGTGATGACACCCGGCCGAGGTCACAGGCTCCAGGATCAGCCCATGGCCGGTTCTCCCCGTATGTCGGCCGGCCCCGGAGGTGCGAACCCACCCCTGACCAGTAAGCCATCTGCCCATATCCGCCCGTTTTTCGGCCAGTACTCCCGCACGCCGATCTGCCCGTGACAGACCGGCTTGGCCGCGTCGGCCACGGGCGACGTGTGCCGAGACGCGTTCGTGATCAAGGTCCGGCAGGATTTCCCTTTCCGTACCAGGATGAGAGGAAATCACCGTGAAGCGAGTGATCGCGAGCATCGCCGCGGCCACGGTCACCACATTCGTGGCTGCGGCACCTGTCCAAGCCGCCTCCGCGGATCCGGTCACGGCGTTGAAGAGCCAGTTCGTCGCGGGCAAGGGGGTGAAGTTCACCGACGTCACCACTGTGGTCGAGTTCGCCGGGAACACGACCTTCCTCAAGCGCACCGGTTCCTTCCAGTTCGGGAGGGCCGGGATCGTCGCCTCCGACGTCACCACGAAGGTCACCACCGACGACACCTCTTGGGTGCCCAACAGCCTCCTGTGGATGGTGACGGATTCGGACCGGACGATCAGGATCGGCACCGACAGCTACTACTTCGGTGGTCTCTGGGAGCCGCCGAAGGGCAAGACCTGGCTCAAACATCCGCACGGCATGACCGCCGGCTGGAGCGGCTGGTGCAGCCAGTTGGTAAACGTGGCCGAGGCCGCGACGCTGAAGGCCCTGATCACGAAGGGGAAGCGAGCGGGGCGCACCTACACGGGCGCGATCAGTTTCGGCGCGCTGGAGAAGGTCTCCCCGTGGCTGCGGAACGCCAACGTGATCAAAATCTCCAAGGAGCAGAAAGCCGCGGTGCTGCGCTTCACCCTCACTCTGGGCACCAACGGACTCCCTCAGCGATTGGTCACCGTCTATCCGCAGAGGACCCATGGCGGGACGGAACCGGGGAGGGAGGACAGGCGGCTCAGCGTGGAGACCCATTACACCGGATGGGGCAGCCGGGTGAGCGTCAAGGCGCCTCCGGCGAGCGAGGTGGCGAATATTGGAAAGCGCGAGCCGGCCGAGCGGGGCGGCGGCCGGGGTTAAGGCCGGGAACTCGCCGCCGCCGGGCCGGGATCACCGGTGAACAGGCCTGGCCGCTCCCCACCGGGCCTTCCCTCGCCCCGACCTCGCCAGGGTGAGGGAAGGTCAGAGCGATCTCCCCGGCGAGAGACTGCAGGTCAGGCCCCCCGGGAAGCCGGGGCGACGAAGGTGTCGCAGGCGCGGGGAGACTGAGCGGCGAAACCGCGTCCCGGCCAGTAAATGCGGTTCTTCGTCGTCCCGTTGCCCGGAACGTCGCTCTCCATGGAGTGCCGGTTGATGAAGGAGCCGGAACCGCGCCTTTTGCTGTGGCCCAGGGGGTCCCAGACGCTGCACCGGCGAAGCAGATGTTCTGCAGCGCGACCTTGCTGCTCAGCGCAAGCGCCCCGGCCTTGGACGACTCCCCGGCGAGCCGGGCCCCCTGTCTCATCCCCGGACTCGTCCCTGCGGGCCCCTCGACCGGCTGTCCGCATGCCCGTGCCTGGACCCGGACCAAGTGCCACCGGGCGCTGACCCTGCAGCACGGAGAAGACCGTGCTGCAGAACAGGCACGTCGGCTGCCTGCAGTACCTGCTCTGCCATGATTGCCGGCGTGGCCTCGTCGCCAAGATCTCGATCGATCAGGATGCCGGCATCGTGCGGCGGGTGTCGCATAACACCGGCCCGAGCCGGCGGCCAATGCGATAATCGAGCCTCCGTATCCCGCAGCCTGCCTACCGTCCGGTCAGCCGATGGGAGCCTGCATGCCCGACGACACCGCCCCCGAGCAGGGCGCACAGCCCGGCCGGACCAACCACGGCATCCACATCTCCGGTGACAGCGTCAGCGGTCCCATCGCGTCGGGCGCGCACGCACGAGCTGCGATCAGCCCGTCCGCGCCGGCGGGGCAGGGACGGCGCACCTTCATCCAGGCACTGGAGCACATCCTGCTGGATCATGCGCATCTGCTCGACCCCGACACCGAGCGCACCGTACGCCGCCACATCGTGGAGATCATGGCCGAGCTGGAGCGTGAACCTGCCGACCTCGTCCTCATCGCCGCCCTCATGCGGCGGCTGGCCGCGATGCTCACCGAAGCCACCCTGTCCATGGCGCCGGCCACGGCGCTGGCGCGGCTGAGCGACGCGCTGAGCGACATCCCCACCGGCCCTTCCCCCGCATGGCAAATGGAATCGACCTCCTACCTGAAGCAGGTGACGCGCGTGCGTTCACGCCCTGTTTCGACGAGGGAGCGGCGTTACCGCGAGCGGCTCAGCGCCGAAGCGGCGGCCCGCGACCAGGCCATGACCTCTGCGGGCGACACCCCGCTGACCATCTATGTCAGCGGCGACGACGCGGCCGCGGCCGCACTCGAGCGCGCGGTCGCCCAGTGGCTGACCACCCAGGACCGTCAGATCGTCTACCGGGGCGACGCGGTGCACGGCTCCCTGTGGCGCGCCCTGGTCACCGGCGTCAAAAAGCGCGTGGACAGCACCACCATCGACGCTGGGTTCGACCTGGCGGGGCGCGCAAGCGGGCTGTATGGGTTCGACACCCGTCAGGCCGAGGTCGACAAGGCCCAGGCCGAGGCGTTCGCCACGGTGATGCAGGCGCTCCAGGGGGTGGAGTCGGCGGTGATCCACCATGGGACGCTGCTGGTCGTCAAACACGGACCGAACGTCGTGCGCCGCGAACTCAGCCAGCTCGAGGTGGCGCACCTGCGCCGCAACCCGATCCTGACCAGCAGTCCCGCCACGATCCTCGCCGAGCTGCAGCGCCTGAGCGATCAGAGCGAGGAAGAGCCGAGCGCCGCGTTGCCGGCAGTGCAGATCAGATCGGCCCTGGAGGGCTGACGCCACACCCCTGCCCTGCGGCGAGCTCCGGCGCCGCGTTCCTCAAAGGAGCCCGGGTGGTGATCGCCGAGCATCCGACGGAAATATCTCTGATGGGGGTGAACCAGGTCGGCGGCTGGTTACACGTTCGTCGACGGCACCCAAGAAGTTGGCGAGGAGACGATGTCCTCGGTGGCGATCATCCGCAGGCCGAGCTCGTGGGGCCGGGGCTCAGGAGGAATCCCTCAGGCGTCGCAGATGGATGGTGTCATACGTGCTCGCCGTGGACAGGGTGCGATTGTCGGGCGCGACGGCGACCGTGAGGACGGGCTGGTCGTGTTCCGCCGAGTTCTCGTAGATGGTCTTTCCTGTTCGCGGATCCCAGAAGAGTACTGAGCCGGTGTCATCTCCCGTCACGAGAACGCCCCCGGGGGTGAAGGCCACCGCTGTCGTCACAACGGTTCCGGGAAGTTCCTTGGTCATGGTGGCGCCGTTCCACAGCCGTACGTGGTCACCCGCGGTGACGAAAAAGGTGCCGTCGGGCGACCACGCCACCGCGTTCAAGTAGGTGTCCGCTTGGATTTTCTCGCCGATGGGTCGACGGGAACCGGTGTCCCACCGCATGAGAAATCCCTCATCGTCGGCGGACAAGAGAGTGGACCCGTCAGGGCTGAACGCGACCGAGGTGATACGCCCGGGGTTGCCGGTCAACACCACCTCTCCGTGTGTGAAGACGTTCCATAATCGCACCTTCTTGAGGTCGTCGCCGGTCGCTATGGTCTTGCCGTCCTTGCTGAACGCGACCGTACGGGCAGCGTCCTGCGGGAATTCCGCGACCGGACGCTTCTTGCGGGTGAGGGCGTCATACAGCGTGACGCCGTTGGCGTTGCCCACCGCGATCAGGCTGCCTTGCCGGCCGAAGGCCACCTGGTATCCCTCTCCGCCCAGCTTCCACTGGGCCGTCTGCTCGGCCCTGATGACATCCCACAGCCTGACAGTCCGATCCTCGCCCGTGCTGGCGAGGAGGCGGCTGTCGGGGTTGAAGGCCACGCTCCGCACCTCTCCCTTGTGCTTTTCCAGAACCTTGAGCGTGGCGAGATCGAGGCTGACGACGGGGACCGTCGGAGTCGACGTGGCTGCGGTGGTCGGTGAGTGAGTGGCGGTGGAGGCCGGTGAGCGGGGGGACCACTTTTCAGCGAGCGGGATCGCGAGAGCGGCCACAGCGATGATGCCCAGAGGTATGGCCAGGAGTGGTGAGGACCAGATCGACCGCCTCCAGGTTTTCCCGGGGGCGGGTGATTCCACGAGGCCCGGCGTGGAATCACCCGCCGGTACCAGGGCCTTCAGCTGGTCGACGAACTTCGCTGTGGGCATCCGCGCATCCGTCACGGCCTCGCAATTGGCGTCATTGATACGGAAGAAGACATCACCCGCCAGCAGAAGCGGCAGTATTTCCTTGCCTTTGTCCTCCGCGCGAGTGATCTCTCGATGTACCCATCTGGACTCCTCGGCGTCCGGGGTCATCACGACCACGAAGGCGGCACATGCGTCGATCTTCGAGCGGATGACCTTCTCGAAACGGTCGCCGATGGGGATCTCGTCATCGAACCAGGTCCGCACGCCCGCATGGTTCAGGTGCGAGGCGAGTCTTTCCACATATCTGTGGTCTCGGCGGCTGTAGCTGATGAACACGTATCCGGCCACGGCACAACAATAACTATGACGGGTCGGTCGGAAGGCTGGACGGAATGAAGCGGCGGCGGATTCCCCACCGGACATGATTGTGCGGGGCGGGGTCAGGACTTCCAGGGGCCGAGGCGGTCCAGGCGCCGGCGCTGCTGGTGCGCGGCCGAGGCGTCGAGGCCCTGGCCGCGTTCGGTGAGGTGGTCGGCGACGGCCGCGCGGTGCTCGACGGGCTTGTGGTCGTCGTACTTGAACTTCGCGACGGCTCCGGTGACCTGCAGTCGCAGGCCCCGGATCCCCGGCAGCATCCGCCCGTAGGGCGGCTGGTCGACGGTGACTTCGGCGTGGTCGCCATCGGGCTGGAAGTGCGCGAGCTGGCGGCGCAGCAGTTCGGCCTTGGCCTCGGGGTCGTCGATGATGTGGGCGCGGCAGGTGAACTGCACGGCCGTGTAGTAGCTGGTCGGGACCCCGTCGCGTGGCGGAATGCCGGCGGGGGCGCGCCACGGGCCGGGGATGAACGCGTAGTCGCCGATGACGGTGAGGACGACGTTCGGGTCCTGGTCGATCGCCTTCCAGACCGGGTTCGGCCGAGCCAGGTGAACCAGTAGATCGGGTCCGTCGCCGATGAAGTGGGTGGGCACGACGACGGGCGGCCGGCCGGGCAGGCCGTTCACACTGAGCTGCCCGAAGTCGTGGCCTTCGGCGACCCAGGCCTGCCATTCGGCCTCGTCCAGGCTCGCGTCCCAAGGCTGGATGAACATGTCGAACTCCCTTGCAAGGGTGGTGTGGTGTGGTCTGCGGGTCAGGAAAGGGCGAGGAGGCTGACGGCCACTGCGGCGGTGCCCAGCCCGACGAGCTGGCCGCGGCCGATGCGCTCATGCAGCACGCTACGGGCGAGCAGGACCGTTCCGGCCGGGTAGAGGGCGGTGATCACCGCGACGACGGACAGGTCGCCGCTCCGGGCGGCGAGCAGGAACAGCAGGTTCGCCATCGAGTCCAGCGCACCCGCGGCCGCCGACATCGCGTACGCGGGGCGTTCGGGACCGAGCCTGCGGAACATCAGGGCGGCCGCGGTCAGGGTGACGGCCGAGGAGACCGTCCGGCCCACGATCAGCGGAGCGACCCCGCTGTCGGACGGCGCCTGGTGCAGGAAGACGAGCTGGAGGGCGATCGCGGCGCCCGCGCCGAACGCGAGCAGCAGCGCGGTACGCGAAGGCCGGGCTGAGCGCACGCCGGGTCCAGCGCTGACCAGCACCACGGCCGCCAGCGCGAGCGGCAGCCCGATCAGCCCGGCGGCGGCCAGATGCTCGCCCTGCAACAGACCCACGCCCACCGGCAGCGCGGCCGAGATCAGCGCGGTGACCGGGGACAGGACGTTCATCGGGCCGATCGCCAGGGTCCGGTAGAGCAGCACGAACGCCGCCGCCGAAGCGACACCCGAGGCGGCGCCCCAGCCGAGGGCCCCGGCGCTGAAGGAGGCGCCCAGCAACGGCCACAGCAGCAGCTCGACCACGAGACTGGCCGGAGCCGCGATCATCACCGTGCGCAGCACATGAGCCTTCCGGGCACCCAGCCCGCCGAGAAAATCAGCGCATCCATAAGCCACCGAGCAGCCCAGAGCCAGCACCAGAGCGAGCACGACACCTCCCCCGAAGTACAATGGAACGACTAGAATGTATGTCAGAACGACCACAAGAGGCCAATCGAACAACCGGCCGGTACAGCAGACTGTTCCGAGTGGGAGGGTGATCACATGACAGAGCCGACTGCGGCCCTGCGGACCGTCGCGAACAATGTCCGGACCGCCCGCCGGCGCGCGGGCCTGTCCCTGGAAGAACTGGGACGGCGTGCCCAGGTCAGCAAAGGCGCCCTCGTCGCCCTGGAGAAAGCCCAAGGCAACCCCAACCTCGCCACCCTCGTCCGCCTCGCCGACACCCTCGGCATCTCGGTGTCCGACCTCATGCAGGGACCCCCCGAAGGCCGCGTCCGCATAGTCGCCGCCGACACCATCGCACCTCTGTGGACCGGGAAGCAGGGCAGCGAGGCCCGGCTCATGCTGACGACCCCGCCCCCCAGCCCCGTCGAGGTGTGGCGCTGGCGCCTGGAACCCGGCGAGGACTACCCCAGCCACCCCCACCAGGCCGGAGTCGGCGAGACCATCAGCGTCATCTCCGGCCGGATGACCCTCATCGTCGACGGCACCGAATACTCCGTCGAGGCCGGGCAGACCGCCACGTTCAACGGCGATGCCCCCCACACCTACCGCGGAGCGGGCACCGAGTCCTGCCACCTGATCATGACCGTCCACCTCCCGCCCGGCCCCGCGCCGGTCCTTGGCCAGGAGTCATGATCACCCCCTCCGCCACCCCGCGCACCCGCTGACCGAGCGCTGCCGGACCTGTCCGCCGGCCTCGGCGGGCAGGCGGGTCATACCGGAGCCAGGCGAGCCCGAAGTGGTTTTCTGCCGCTACATCATCTGGCGGAACAGGCACGCCGCTGACGAGCGCCTCCGGTCCCGGAAACCACCCGAGCCTACCGGCCGACAGGTGGAGCGAAGGCGGGGCCTCATATCAGGGCAAACATCGGTTGATGCGGCACTGGATGAATGAGTCCAAGGGGTGTGGTCACGGTTGGTGGTCGTGGGCGATCAGGGATCGCTTGATCGGCCGGCCGGTCCTGTCGTCGTGCCAGATCGGGGCGGTCAGCGCCAGGATCCGCGCCAGGACCCGGATGACGGCTCCGGCGGGGGTGCGGCGGCCGTGTCGCACACCGGCTCCTGGTCCTGTCCGCGGTCTTCACCGTCCGGCCGCGTCGTGGAGCGCGGCGAGCAGCCCGTCGAGGACGGGCCGGGCAGGTGAGGTCTCGCGCACGGCCGCGTGGATCGCCCTGACAGGCTCGGGGTTGCGGACCTTGCGGATGACGACGGCCGGGTGCCGGTTGGCCAGCCCCATGTCAGGGATCAGGCTCAGCCCGAGGCCCGCGGCGACGAACCCCTGCGCGGTGGGGTAGTCCTCGCTCTCCACCGCGAAGTTGGGACTGAAGCCCGCTGCGGCGCAGCCGTCGAGGAGCGCGTCGAGGCAGGGGCCGGGCCGCTCGCTGCCCACCCAGGGCTCCTCGGCCAGGTCGGCCAGGTCGAGGATCCGTTTCGCAGCCAGCCGGTGGCCCTTGGGCAGGACGGCGCGGTAGGGGTCGTCAAGCAGGTGGACGAAACGGACGCCATCATGGTGACGGACGCGGGGGGCGACCACGATGGCCAGGTCGGCCCGGCCTTGCGCCACCTCCGAGAGCGGATCCTCGGGGTCGGTCATCTTCAGGTCGATGCGCACCCCCGGGTGCTGCGTGCGGAGCCAGGCGAGCGCCGGCGCCATCAGGACGGCGCCGGCGGTGGCGAAGTAGCGGATCGTCAGCTGCCCGGTGCGTCCGGCGCGCAGGTGGGCCACTTCCGCCTCGGCTTCGGCCAGCTGTCTGCTGATGACGGCCGCGTGCTCGGTGAGCAGCCGTCCCGCCTCCGTGGGCCGCACGCCCCGGCCGACGCGCTCCAGCAGCGGTATCCCGGCCTCCTTCTCCAGCACGGCCAGCTGCTGGCTGATGGCCGAAGGCGTGTAGCCGAGGTTGGCGGCGGCGGCGGTCACCGAGCCGCTGGTGACCACCGCGCGGAGGATCTGCAGTCGACGCACATCAAGCATGTAGGACAGCTTAAAGGTTCTGTAGAACTTTTCACTTGTCCTATCTGTTCGGGATCGGGCAGCCTGGGTTCCGGACCTCGGAAGGCAAAGGAGCTTTGCAGTGCGTATGGCGATACTCGCGATTCTGTGGGGTTCGGCGTTTCTCTGGATCAAACTGGCGCTGAACAACGGGCTGACCCCGGTCCAGATCACCGTCGCCCGCTCCGCGCTCGGCGCGCTCGTGCTGCTCGCCCTGGCCCGGGTGGCACGCCAGCGTCTCCCGCGTGACCGCGGGACGTGGGCTCGCCTGACCGTCGCCGCCTTCTTCTGCAATGCTCTGCCCTTCTTCCTGTTCAGCGTCGGAGAGCAGAGCGTGGACTCCGGAGTGGCGGGGGTGCTCAACGCGACGACCCCGCTGTGGTCCCTGCTGCTCGGCCTGGCCGTCGGCACCGGCCGCGGGCTGCCTCCGGTACGGCTGGCCGGGCTCCTTCTCGGGTTCGCCGGAACGCTGCTGATCTTCGCTCCCTGGCAGGAGCGCAGCCTGGTGAGCTGGGGCGCCCTGGCCCTGCTCGGAGCGTCCGCCAGCTACGCCGTCGCCTTCGCCTACATGGATCGGCGGCTCACCGGGAAGGGGACCGCACCCCTGGCCCTGTCCGCGGCCCAGCTCGTCGCCGCCACCGGGCTGAGCTCCCTGGCCCTGCCCGCCGGCGGCGCGGTGGCCGAACCAACGCCGCTGGGCGTGCTCGCCCTCGCCGTCCTCGGCGTCTTCAGCACCGGATTCACCTTCTACCTCAGCTACCGCCTGATCGCCGACGAAGGAGCCACCAGCGCGGCCACGGTCGGCTACCTGCTGCCGGTCGTCTCGGTGGCGCTCGGGGCGATCGTGCTGGACGAGGCGCTCAGTCCCCGCGTCCTGACCGGCATGGTCGTCGTCCTCGCCGGCGTCGGCATGACACGGCACGCCACGCGCACACCCGCTCCCACCACCTGAACGGCCCCCTGTCCGCCTCCTGCCCCTCCCCGCCACCCCGCCCGCTCCCCCGTGACCGGGGCGCCCGTACGGCTGGCCACGCAGATCGCGCAGGGCCTGCACCACGTCTTCGGGCACCGGGAACCACGGGCACTGGCGTTCACCGCGACCCTCACCAACCTCGGCTCCTCGATCGTCGACACCATCCTCCCGGTGCTGTTCATCCGGCAACCTCTCCCCCGCGTGGGGCGTCATCGGGTTTCGGTCTTCCCCGAACCTCACTGCACGCCGGTCGTCCGTTCAGGCCTGACGAACACCACGACCTCCGGGTCCTCGCCGACCCGCAGCCAGCCGGACCGCTCGTACAGCCGGACGGCGTCCGGGGCGCTCGGGGAGGTCAGAAGCCAGCTGCGGCACTGATCGCACAGCAGGTCGAGAAGTCGCCCGGCCAGCCCTTGCCCCCGCGCGTGCGGAGCGACCGCCAGTTCGTCCACCTCCAACGCACCGACGAGGAGCTCGGCCGTTCGGGTGGGGCCGAGGGCCGCGAGCACGTTGCCATAACTGCGCCCGGTGGGGAACGGCGAGGCGGTCGGCCACGCCGTACCGAATCCGCAGGACTTCCCGCTCCCGGTGGCCAAGACCGCCCGGAAACCCGGCCGGCCGGCGTCGGCGGTGAGCCGGTCGCGGAAGGCGACGACCGCGTCCTCGTTCTCGTGCCACGGCGGTCCGGTGAACGCCTCGCGGTAGACGCTCACCAGTTCGGCCCGCCGTACGAGCATCTGCTCGCCGGTCAGCAGTTCGAGCCTCATGATGCCGGCGCCTGCACTTTCCCGATGCCCAGCGTGCTGGTCATCGGGAGGACGCCGGACTCGAAGGCGGCGCCCAGCAACGGGAGGTTCAGCTGGGCCAGCCGTTCGGCGCGCCGGGTGCCCAGCGCCCGCCACGGACCGGCGGCGAGGTCGTCGGTCATCCGCTCCACCTGATCGCGCAGCCGTCGCCCCTGCTCGGTGGCCTGTCCGTCGGCGTCGATCAGCCCGCGGACGGCCAGCCGGTCCTGCGCCGCCGCCCACTCCTGCTCACTCCAGCCGCGTCCGGCGAAGTTCGCCACGGGAGCCGCGCCGACCGCGGCGAAGGAGACCAGCGCCTCGCAGCCGTCGAGATCGGCGGCCATCAGCGCCGCCAGGTGGCCGTCGCCGCGATGCTCGCGCAGCACCGTGTAGGCCTGCCAGAGCACGAGATGCGCCTCGTCAGGCCAGGGCTGGTCGAGATTGGCGGCGGCCAGCGGCCGATGCGCCACACTCACGCTCTCCGCCGCCCGCCTGGCCAGCTCCGCCGCCTCTGCGACGTCAGGGCTGTCGAGCCTGTCGCCGAGGAGGGCCCGGTAGGTACCGTCCACCGCCCGCAGCCGGGCGTCCAGGACCTTCTCGGGGACGGCCGTCGCCCAGATCGCCGGGACGTACTCGGCGACCATGGCTGGGCTGAAGCTGTAGGAGGTGGCGGTGACCAGCCGCGGACCAGCGGCCCCCAGCGGCGCCCAGCGCCAGGCGAAGTAGCTCGGCCACCGGGACTCGACGTCGTAACCGAGTCGCGCCGCCTCCTCGAACGCCTGGGACGAGAAGTACAGCATCGCGTGCACCGGTTCGATCTGGTGCCACATCCCGCGCGAGAGGCCCGCGTGTTCCGACATGATTGCCTCACTGTCTAGATAGACTAAGCCAGTGACTGTAGATCCCTGGCGCATCACTGGTCAAACTCAAATAGACAGTTATGTCGAACGGCACGTGCAGCGCGCCGCACTTCTGGTGAACGAGTTGACCGTCGACTGGGCACACGGACGGCAGGTCGCGCCGCCGGACACGGGACCGGAGCGCCGGGCGGCCATCCAGGAGGCGCTCACCGCGGCCGGACTGCCACGGAGCGAGTCGCTCTCGCCCGCCCATGCCGACCGGCTCGCGGTCGTCGCCGCCCGGCTGCGACCCGCCTTCGGCGCGGGGGCACGCACCGAGTCCATGATCGAAGGTCTCAATCAGCTGCTGGTACGGCATGCGGCCGTCCCCAACCTGCACGGCCATCCGGACGGACCCCCCGTCCTGGCCTTCCATCGCGCGGACGCGAGCCTGGTCGACGCCTGGACCGCCGACGCGGCCACCGCCCTGGCCATGGTCATCGGCGTCGGCCAGGGAGCGAGACTCCGGTCCTGCGAGGCCACGAACTGCGAGCGGGCCTTCTTCGACACCACACGCAACGCCTCCCGCAGGTTCTGCGGCCTGTCGTGCCAGAACCGCGCCAAGGCCAGCGCCTACCGGCTGCGCCGGGCGGCGGGGACGGATTGAGGGACGCCGACCAGGTAGGCCCTCCACTCGGGCCGGCGCCACCAGGGGCAAAGCGGCTGCGGGTGATCGACTTCCCTCGTCCGGCGGAGCGGACGGACCGCATCGTGGCCGTTCATCGGCTCCGCAAGAAGTTCGGCATCCCGGATGACCGCGGAGCACTGTGGCTTCACACCCTGATCAAGGAGTCCACCGAAAGGCTTTGACCTGGTCTTTCTCACTACTGATCAGACTTGAAAGGCCATCGTCCCGGTCGTTCGGCTTGCTGTGACGGTGAAGGCGAGGTGGCCGCGCAGCGCGTCGGGAGGGCTCAGCCGGCGGCCAGGTCGACGCCCAGTCTGCGAGTCAACCGCTCCAGCGCCTCGCGGGTACGGCCGATCACGACGATCTCGGCGTAGTCGCTCATGCCGGCGTCATGGAAGACGATCGCGTCGGGGGCACCGTACGCGGTCGTCTCCGCCCCGAGCTCCCGCCAGGGCAGCAGCCCCACCGGCGGCAGCTGCGCGCGCACCCGGTCGACGAGCCCGTCGGGCACGGTCCACACCTCCGCGACATGGCCGAAGTGGAAGGGCAGCGCGTACATAGCCAGCTGCAGGAAGAACTCCGAGATGGACCGGCTCTGAACCACCCAGCCCTCCTCGGTGGACACCAGCACCCTGGGGTCGGGCAGTACGGCTTCCGCGGCCAGGTACCCCCATTCGTTGCAGTACTGGTTCTCGGCCATGAACACGCAGACCCGCCGGTCCTCCTCCGCCGCAATGAACGAGTTGTCAAGGGGCAGGGCCCGCGACCCGTCATAGACAGCGGGCGGCCACTCCGGATTGGTCTCGTAAAGGCGCGGCTGGTAGGTGAAGGAGTTGAACGGCAGGTCCCACCACTCGTCCAGCGCCTGAGGCACCGCCACAGCGGCCCGGACCGACCGATGATCATCCTCCTCGCCCGTCAGCTTCTCCTTGAGCTCGCGCACGTAGGCCCTGTGCTCGCTCTCGGACCAACGGGGCCAGGCCGGCTCACCGCCGGGTGGCTCGTAGCCCCACTCCGCCTGGAACTCGCGGAGCAGCTCCCAGCGCGGGCCGGTGTCCGCCAGGTGCCGGGCGAACTCCTCCGGGGCCATGCGATCCCGCTCGTCCCAGCGCGGCATCACTCGCCTCAACCGCTCGGCGAAACGCCCATAGTCGATCATCTCGGTCATGCCGCCAGCGTACGGCCGGGTTCCCCGACGGCGGCGGCGTCCTCGGCCTCGAGGGTGGCGATGCGGGCCAGGGCGTCGCGCCCGATCAGGTCGACCTTCGCGGCGAAGCGGCCGGCGAGCGCTGCAGGGCCTCGGGCAGGACGGCGCCGGCGTCGGTCACCGCGATGGTCGCCGTTGCCTGTCCGGCCTTGGCCTTGGCCGGGCTCGATGCCGTCCCGGACCCCGCCGGCCAGGCCTTCCCTCGACCCCGAGTCGCTGCCGTGGAGTCGACGGTGGCGGTTCGGCGGGCTGGGCCTCGAAGTCCGATCTGTAAACGGAGGCCGGCCTGCGTATCCGGTGTTTTCTTCGCCGTCACCGACGGAATCCGGCAGCGGAGCGGCCGCCCTCGCATCGAGGGCACCCGCTCCGCTCCGTGCTCTATGCCAGTGCCTTGCCGGCCGAGCCCACAGCGGCCCGCTCCCGCGTGACGCGGCGGCGCCGGGTCGGCAGCCCGAGCGTCGGGTTGGCGACGCCCCAGGCGGCACCCTTGCAGATCAGCTCCTTGTAGACGGCGGCGAGCCGTCCGGTCAGGACCGCCTGCACGGCGCGGTCGTCGGCGGTGACGTACTGGATCAAACCCTCCTTGCGGCCCAGTGAGATGCACTGGTTGAAGTAGCGGATCGGCGTGTTCGGGACCTTCCCGCCGGTCAGGCGCGCCGCGATCGCGTCGGCGGCCTGCCACGCGGCCGGAGTCCCCGAGGCGCACGACATCCGCAGCGGCTTGTCTCCGGGACCCATCACCATGGCCGCGTCGCCGATGGCGTACACGTCCGGGTGCGAGACCGAGCGCATGGTCCCGTCGACCACGATCTGGCCGGTGCCGGCGACCTCCAGGGTGGTCGCCTTCGCGATCGGGTGAACCGCGAAGCCGGTGGTCCACACGGTGACCGCGGCCGGGATGGCCTTGCCGTCGGCGGTGGCGACGCGGCCGGCTTCGACGCCGGTGACGGTGGCGTGCTCGTGCACGGTGATCCCGAGCTTGCCGAAGACCTTCCGCAGGTGCCCGCGGCCCTTGGGCGAGAGCCAGTCGCCGAGGCCGCCGCGGGCGGCGAGGGCGACGTCGAGGTCCGGGCGGGCCTCGGCGATCTCGGTCGCGGCCTCCAGGCCGGTGAGGCCGCCGCCGACGACGACCACGCTCTGCCCGGCGTCGAGGCGGGCCAGGCGCTCGCGCAGCCGGAGTGCTCCGGGGCGGCCGGCGATCTCATAGGCGTGCTCTGCGGTCCCGGGGACGCCTTGGGCGTTCCAGCCGCTGCCGAGAGCGTAGACGAGCATGTCGTAGGCGAGTTCTTCGGCACCGTTCGCGTCGATCACGGCGACGGTCCTGCGGTCGACGTCGACGCCGGTGACCTTCGCGATCCTCAGTTCGACGCCGGTGCCCGCGAACATCTCGCCGAACGACCGGGGCTTGAGGTCCTGGCCGGTCGCCAGCTGGTGCATGCGGACGCGTTCGACGAAGTCGGGCTCGGCGTTGACGAGGGTGATGGCGACGTCCTCGCGGCGGAGCCGCTTGGCAAGGCGGCCGGCGGCGATGGCTCCGGTGTATCCGGCTCCGAGGACGATGATGCGGTGCTGCATTTCCTTGCTCCTGTCTCGCGCGGGTTCGCCACTTGAACCGGGCGGCCCGCCGTTTCCTGACAGGAACGCGATGTGAAGCACCTCACATGTCGATCAGAAGGCGTTGAACAGGGGCTCCCCGTGCTCGGCGGCCGCCCAGTGCGCGGTCGCGCGTTCGAGCTTGTCGGGGTTGACCTGGTTGCGGAACGCGGCGATGCCCCCGGCGGTGACCTCCACGCACATGACACCGACGACCCGGCCGTCCACGACGGCCACGACGGCGGGGTCGCCGTTGGCGGTCCAGGCGTAGATCTCGGGCGAGCCGCCGACCAGGGCGCGCTTGGCCTCGCCGGGTTTGAGCAGGCCCCGCAGGAACTTCGCGACCGCGACGGCGCCCTCGAACGCCTTGGCGCGGGCCGGGACCTTCCCGCCGCCGTCGCCGATCGAGATGGCGTCCTCGGTGAGCAGGCGCACGAGCGACTCGATCCGGCCGCTGGTGGCGGCCGCCAGGAACTCCTCGACGATCCGCCGGGCGGCGGCCTCGTCGATCCCGGTGCGGGCCTTGCCGTCCGCGACGTGCTTCTTGGCGCGGTGGAAGATCTGCTGGCTGGCGGCCTCGGTGATGTCGAGGATCTCGGCGATCTCCCGGTGCGGGTAGTCGAAGGCCTCCCGCAGCACGTACACCGCCCGCTCGTTGGGAGAGAGGCGCTCCATGAGGGTGAGGACCGCGTACGAGACCGATTCGCGCTGCTCGGCGGTGTCGGCCGGGCCGAGCATCGGGTCCCCGGCGAGCAGCGGCTCGGGAAGCCACTGGCCCACATAGGTCTCGCGGCGCGCCCGCGCGGAGGTGAGCTGGTTGAGACACAGGTTGGTGAGGACCTTCGTCAGCCAGGCCTCGGGGACCTCGACGCGGTCGACGTCGGCGCCCTGCCAGCGCAGGAACGTCTCCTGCACGGCGTCCTCGGCCTCCCCGGCGGAGCCGAGGAGGCGGTAGGCGATGGCCTCCAGTCGCGACCTGGAGGCCTCGAACCGGTCGACGTCGTTCGCGGTCAAGGGCATGGCCCGATCCTAGTAGTGCTTTGCCAGGTGGCCAGGGCGGCCGTTGGTGGCAGGTCGGGCACCGGCCTGTCCAGGCTGCCGGCAGCGCCCGCAGCTCCTTGAGGACCCGGTGGAGCGCCAGGCCGCCCCAACCGCTTTGGGCTGCTCGAGCGCAGAGCGCACCGAACGGATGAAGGGCGCACTGCCGATCGACAGAGTCGGGACACTCGACGAAGCGGCTTCCGCCGCGTTGTGGCTCGCATCGCCCGAAGCAACATTCACGGTCGGTCACGACCTGGTCATCGACGGAGGCGCCACCGCCTGACCCCAGGACGGCCGGGTGGTCGGAGACGGCCTGTGGCGCACCCTCACCGCCCAGACCGTCGCCATCTGGCACGACCCCGACCTGGACCCTTCAGCGAGCCCCAGGGCGGTGACACCGTGAAGCTCTGGAAATCCTACCGGTGGGGCCGCTCGGTCGCCCACGTGCTGACCGTCGTCACCTGTCATGAGACCTGACACCGCGATCAGTTTGTTCACGGGAACTTACGCTTACGCGATCGAGTCGCCGCCCGACCCGATCGGGTAGTCACCCGGCCAGGGAGTAGGTCGCCCGCTCGGCCTCGGGGATGAGGCCGGGCAGGTGGATCCGCGCGGTCTGCGGCATCTGCCGTAGCACGTCCGCGAGCTGCTGGCCGACCCCCTTGAGGAAGTGCCTGGCGTCCTCGTCGTCGCCGTGCCACAGATCGGAGAACTCCCAACCGCCCTTGTTGACCACCACGTCGAAGCGGCTCTGCGCGGTCGTGATGATCTCGGCGGCGGCGGTGAGGCCCTGCGCGACCTGGCCGTGGGTGGCGGCCAGTCCGCGGACGTTCTCGTAAATCTGCCGGAGCGACTGCTGGGCGTGGTCGGCCGCGGCCCCCCGCCAGGGCGCGTCCCTCGTCTCCTGCGCGCGCGACATCAGCCCGTGCGCGACCTCGACCAGCCCGTTGGCGATGCCGGTGACCGTGCTCGCGAAAGAGGCCAGCCCCTCCGGCTTCCAGCTCATGAGCTTGTGCCTGATGTAGGCACGGCTGTCGTCGCCCGTCCAGGGCTCGTTCGCCACCCAGTTCTCGATCACGTTGTCGACGTTCTCATAGGGTGTGAGCAGCCCGATCGATCCCGACGGGTACGCGTTGGTTACCCGGTAGCGGCCGGCTCGATCCGAGATGATCCCACCCCCGACTGGGTGCTTGGACAGCCAGGAATCCTTGTCGACCAGTTCGTAAGTGCGTCCGCTCGTCGCGACCCCCCTGGCCGCCACCGCCGTCTCCATCATCGCGTCCGTGGTCAGGAAACACAACGCATCCTCGAAGGCGCCGACCAAAGTCGTCCAGGTCTGCGCGGCCCCCCACCCCGTCGGGTGGTAACCCATGCGGTCAGCGAAGTCGTCGAGCTGCGGCTTGGGCAGGCGCTGGTAAACCCCCTCGAACTCGGTCATGAAGTGCGTGCCGATGGCCTGCAGCCGGGCGTGATCGACCTCGTACTCGTCGACGCGCTCGACGCCTAGCCCCGGCCAGTAGTGTTGCCGCTGCGGATAGGGTTCCCACGCCGACCATTCATCCTGGAGGGTGGGCTGGGGCTCACGGGTCATGATCGTTACGCTATGAGCTCGCGGTGACGGGCAGACGAAGATCAAATGAACGTAATCCCAAGGCTAGGAGCTGTTCGGAGTTCGGATCATGTGGTTGAGGTGAGGAGTTTCAGCCACATGACCGAGCCTCGGGGGTGGAGTCCGGCCTCGTGGCTTTCCGGGGCTCTGTCGTAGCGGGTAGCCAGACCGCGCCAGGTCTTGATCTTCTGGAGACAGCGTTCGACGGTGTTGCGCTGCCGGTAGCGCTCCGGATCGAAGACGACGGGCCGCCCGCCCGCTGAACCCTTCTTCTTCTCTTCTCCCGGTTGGCCCGCTGATCGCCGTTGTCCGGGATGACCGCGGTGATCCGGCGGCGGCGCAGATGGGCACGGTTGGCCTTGGAGGAGGAGGCCTTCTCCGCGGCCGAGGGTGAGGCCGGGAGCGGGGGGCGGGGTCGTTCGCCGTCAAACCGCGCGGTGCCGTACCGGGGGAAGGACAAAAGCGCAGCGAGGGCGGGTGGAGTGGCCCAGGGCCGGAACGGAGGTGAACGGGAACCGCTACCGCCGCCCGCCACCGGCGGAACCCGTACACCACCTCCGTGGACGCAACCTGACCTGCGTTCCCGGGCGAGCGGTTGCGATCATCTGGGAAGCCGGGGTGGCGCACCGACGCTCGACGGAAGGTCAGGAGATGGTGGCGGCCCGCTCGGCAGCGTTGCGCTCGACGCAGAACTCGTTTCCCTCGATATCGGCGAGGGTGACCCAGCCTGAGCCGTCGGGGCGGCGGCGGTCGCCGACCAGAGTGGCGCCGAGGGACAGCAGACGCTCGACCTCCTCGTCGCGGGTGCGGTCTGTGGGCTGGATGTCGAAGTGGATCCGGTTCTTGACCGTCTTGCTCTCGGGGACGGCGATGAACAGGATCGAGATGCCCTCTGCCTCGACCAAGGCCTCGGGGTCACCAGGTTGGTCGTCATCGCTGATCCTGGTCCCCAGGACCTCGGCCCAGAAGGTTCCGAGCCGGTAGGTGTCCGCACAGTCGATGCTCACGTGGTGCACAAGAGAAGCCATGGCGGACATTATGACGAGTGGCCAGGCGCTCTCCGAAGGCGGCCCGCATCAGGCGCTTGACATGTCCACCCCGGTCAGCCGCTGGAAGGGCGGCGTGCGGACGCGGTGTGCCGCTCGGACGCCTGCCGGGCCCGGTACCGGCGCCGGTGGATCCAGTCGTCGGCCGCCTTTCCGGCATGCAATGAAGCTCCCCCGGCCGGAGGGCTCGCAGGTGCACATGCCGGCGGGGGCGCTAGAGTCGGGCCTCATGCCGAAAATGCCGCGTGTGCTTGCCGTACAGAACGGGACGAACGGGGGGTCTGGGCGCTTCGGGGAATGGCTGGACGCCGCCGGGGTCGCCGTCGACGTGGTCACCGCCTTCGACGGGTCCGCCCTCCCGTCGCGGCTGGAGCACGACGGCCTGATCGTGCTCGGCGGCGGTTACCTGCCGGACGACGACGACAAGGCGCCCTGGCTGCCGGCCACCCGCGCCCTTGTCGAGCAGGCTCTCGGCCGGTCGGTGCCGTTCTTCGGCATCTGCCTCGGTGGGCAGATGCTGGCCTCGGTCGGCGGCGGGAAGGTCCAGGCCGACGCCGGGGCACCCGAGCACGGCAGCACGTCCATCACCATGAGGGCCGAGGCGGCGGACGACGTGCTCTTCGGCGGGCTGCCCGCCGCCGTCCCGGCGATCGAGAACCACATCGACGCCATCACGGCCCTGCCGCCGGGCGCGGTCTGGCTGGCCGAGACCGAACGCTGCCCCTACCAGGCCTTCCGGCTGGGCGACCGCGCCTGGGGTGTGCAGTTCCACCCCGAGGTAGGGCCCGGACGCATCCAGCAGTGGGACGTCGAGTACACCCGCCGGCGAGGACTTGACCTCGACGAGCTGTACGCCACCGCCGTGGCCGACGACCCGCTCTCGCGGGCCGCCTGGGGTGAGGTGGCCTCCCGTTTCGCCACCTTGGTCAAGGACGGACACCCCTAGAGCTTCGTTCCTTTTTGGTTGGCTAGATTAGCCGTACCATCAGGCCCAGCGGGTCGTTGGTGGGCGGTGCGGCAGTGCTGAAGCTCCTGTTCGCGCGGGCGCCGAAGGACGCGATCGGGGAACGTAAGATCCGTAAGCCGGCCGGGGCGCGGCACGCCCCGGCCGACTGGATCCGCAGAGCTCAGATCGTCGCGTTGAGCTGGGAGCGGCTGCGGGTGCCGCAGATCGCCCGCGAGCTCGGTTGTGCGGAGAAGACGGTGCGCTACCGGCCGGCGCGCTTCAACGCCGGCGCCGAGTCCGTACCGCAGGCGGTTCCGGGGCCTCCCGACCCGATCACTCCCGCGCCGGACGCGAATACCGCCAACGGACGAAGCCCAGGACGGCGACACCGCCGAAGTAACTGACCAGCACTCCCACGGGCAGGCCCACAGGTCCGTGGTATCCCGAGCCGGCCAGGGCGAGGCTCAGGATCCCGGCGAGCACGGCGACGGCCCCGGCGACCGTCAGCGCGGCGGCCGGCAGGCCCCTCACCGCGCCCACCGGATCGGCCCGCTGACCCGTGCCCCGCTCGAAACGCCCGAAAATCGCGACAAGGAGGGCGAGGATCAGCGCCAGGCAGGCGAGCCAGGGAATGCGCAGGAGCAGCCAGAGAGCCGACCCCGGCGTGGCGTCAGGCATCATCACCGTTCCGTAGAGCACGGGGACGCCGATCACGACGGCGGTCATGTGCCAGAGGAAGAGCGTCATGATCACCGAGTTGACCGCCACGACGACGGTCCACGGGCCCAGCCGGCGCATCCACCGGTTCCCCCGGTCACGCGTCCACAGGGCGATTCCCGCCTGCGTGACGGCCAGAGCCAGCAGGGCGAGCGTGGGCGGGGAGGTGTTCTGCACTCTCTCGCCCTCGAACCCGACCATGCTGACCGGATAGGGGCCGACCACGGTGAGAAGCACAAGGGCGGTGAACCCGGCCACCGTCATCGGCGCGGCCACGCTCCGCCGGGAGGGCAGGCGCCCGTCCTGCCAGGCGAAGCCGAGCTGATGAACGGCCAGCCAGGCCAGCAGGAAGTTCGCCTTGCCCACGTAGGGAACAGCCAGCGCCAGACGGGCCAGGTCGCCCACACCGACCAGGACCGCCAGAACGATCGGTACGGCCAGGCCCGCGCGCCGGTGCAGGGCGTACATCGGCGGGGTGAGGACCACCACCGCGATGTAGGCGACCAGAAACCACAACGGGATCGAGGCCAGCCAGACCGCCACGCCGATCAGAGCGGGATCGGCGCCCAGGATCCCGGCCGTCATGGCCGCCATCGCCAGCCCGCCCAGCAACGTCGTCGTCGGGCGCAGAAGCCGGCCGGCCCGGCCCAGCACCCAGCCCGTGGCGTTACCGCCCCGCCCGAGGTGGGAGGTGAGGGACGCGGCGTTCGCGAAGCCGCCGACCAGGAAGAACAGCGGCATCACCTGGAACAGCCACGTCAGCGGACGGGTCCACGGAACGACCTGGAGGGTGCTCGTGCCCTGGAACCCCTTGCCGTGGTGGGTCACGTAGATCGCCAGCCAGTGGCCGACGACGACCACCACGATCGCGACGGCGCGCAGAAGATCGACGTGGCGCTCTCGATGCGGCGGGGTTCGCTCGGCCAGCCGCCGCATCTGCCGCGTCATCCGCTGAGCGACCCGGATGGGGTGCGCTGCCATGTCGCCGAAGCCTGACATGATGAGAACATCCCTCCATTCATGTCATGTCAAGCGGCTTTTCCCATGAGAATCGACGCGGTCATCGCCTCCGTGCCCGGTGAAGGCCTTGTTTCCCGCTTCCGCCCGCTCCTGCGTGTGCCCCACCGTCGCGCGCAGCCGCCCTCCCCCCTCCCGCCGTCTCGCGCGAAGCCGCACGCCGGCGACGTGACGGTGAAGCCGATCACGCCCAGGAGGCACACCCGCCATCCTCAACCTCCGCACCCCGATCGACCTCGGACTGGCCCGCACGGACGGCACCTGGGCGATCATCCCTTCCCGCGCATCGCCATGAGGGGCATCCCGGCTCCGAATCACCCCTTCACCAGCAAGATTTTCAGTGGCCTTGGTGCGGCGCCAGGCGGTACGGATGTTGCGGTGCAGCCGGTCGCGGCCAGGCACGTCCTCGAGTTCGGCGAGGCTCGTGATCCCGGCGAACGCGGTGGGCAGCGCACAGGCGTGGGCGCGTACGGTTTCCCGCGTCGCCATCTGACAGACTGCCGGCCATGGCACCTGCGATCGAGTCGGGCGGCGACAGTGGACGGGTGCGCGTCGGCATCCTCGGTCCCCTGGTGCTGGACACCGCTACCGGCCCGACCCTGGTCGGGGGCGCACGGCTGCGGGCGTTGCTGGCCCGGCTGGTGCTGGACGCCGGGCGTGCCGTCCGGCCGGCGACCTTGGTCGAGGCGCTGTGGGGCGAGGCGGCACCGGCCGGCCACCTGCACGCGCTGCAATCGCTGGTTTCCCGGTTGCGGCGCGTCCTGGGCGACCCCGGGCTGCTCACCTCGGGCCCGGCCGGGTACCTGCTGGCCGTCGAGCCGGACGCGGTCGACGCCGTCCGGTTCGAGCGGCTGGCCCGCGCGGGCCGGCGCTCGCACGCGCAGTCCCGGCCCGCCGAGGCGGCCGCCACCTTGCGCGAGGCCCTGGGCCTGTGGCGCGGCCCCGCCTTGGCGGACGTGCGCGAGGCACCGTTCGCCGCCGCCGAGGCCGAACGGCTCGAGCGGGCCCGGTTGGCCGCCCTGGAGGACCGGGTCGAAGCCGAGCTCGCGCTGGGTACCGACCTCGACCTGGTCGCCGAGCTCGAATCGCTGACCGCCGCGCACCCGTTGCGCGAACGGCTGCACGCCCAGCTGATCCGAGCCCTGGCGCTGAACGGCCGCGGCGCCGAGGCGCTGGCCGCCTACCAGCGGATCCGCGGCCTGCTGGCGGACAGTTTCGGCAGCGATCCCGGACCGCAGCTCCAGGAGGCCCACCTGGCGGTGTTGCGCGGTGAACTCCCCCGCTCCCGCCGATCGCACGGCAACCTGGACGTCCCGCTCACCAGCTTCGTGGGCCGCGACGACGACGTCCGCCGCGTGGTGGAACTGCTCGGTCGAGTTCGGCTGGTCACCCTGGTCGGCCCCGGAGGGGCGGGCAAAACCCGGCTGGCCAACGCCATCGGCCGGCAGCTCACGCCGTCCGGCGGGGTGTGGTCCGTCCCGCTGGCCCCGGTCGGCGCGGACGACGTGCCCCGCGTGGTGCTCGACCTGTCGCGGGTGCGCGAAGAGGGCGTGCCGCGGCCTGTCACCCCGGAGGAGGTCCTGGACCACCTGGCCGAGACACTCGCGGACGACGACCTGGTGCTGGTGCTGGACAACTGCGAGCATGTGATCGAGGCCGCCGCGACGCTCGCCGGGGCCCTTCTCGGCCGATGCCCGAGGCTGCGGGTGCTGGCCACCAGTCGGGAACCCCTGCGGATCGACGGCGAGACCTTGCACCCGGTGCTCCCGCTGGAGGTGCCCGAACCGGGGTCGACGGTCGAGCGGGCCCGCGCCTGCGCGGCGGTCCGGCTGTTCCACGACCGGGCCGCCGCGGTGCGGCCGGGCTTCACTCCGGAAGGCAGCGCGCTGACGGCGGCGATCGAGATCTGTCGCCGCCTGGACGGCCTGCCGCTGGCGATCGAGCTGGCCGCGGCACGGTTGCGCGCCCTGCCGGTCGAGGTGGTCGCGGCACGGCTGGACGACCGATTCCGGCTGCTCACCGGGGGCAGCCGCACCGCATTGCCGCGACACCGGACCTTGGGCGCCGCGGTGGCCTGGAGCTGGGACCTGCTCGACACCGACGAGCGAGTGCTGCTGGAACGGCTGTCGGTCGTGCCCGGCACCTTCACCGAGGACGCGGCGGAGGCGATCGGCGGGTTGGGCGACGTCCGGGAGCTTCTGACGGCGTTGGTCGACAAGTCCCTGCTGCACCCGGCGGAGCCTGCCGACCCGCTCGAGCCGCGCTACCGCGTGCTGGAGACCATCCGGGAGTACGGCCTCGAGCAACTGGCCCGGCGTGACGAGGTCGACGTCGTGCGTGGGAGGCACGCCGGGTTCTTCCTTCAGCTGGCCGAGACCGCGGACCCGTACCTACGCACATCCGACCAACTGCGCTGGCTGGCCCGCCTATCCGCAGAACGGGACAACCTGTCGGCCGCGATCCGCTGGGCGGCCGAGTCCGGCAACGCCGACCTGGCGGTCCGGCTCGGCGTCGCGCTGTGCTGGTTCTGGTTCATGCGGGACCACCCGCCGGAGTCGCTGGACCTGCTCGGCCGGGTGCTCCAGGCTCGCGGCCCGACCGAGCCGCAGGCACGCGCGCTGGTGGTCGCCGCGCACGCGCTCGCCACCACTGAGGCCATCAGCCGACCGGACGAGTCGGAAGCGGCCTTCGACCGGATCGGGAAGGCGCTGGAGCACGTCACCCCCGGCACCCATCCCATTCTGGAGATGGCCCGGTTGGCCCTCGCCGTAGGCTCGGGACGCGATCGAACCGCACCGGACATGCTCGGTTCCCCGGACGATCGGACGGATCCGTGGAGCCGATCGCTGGCTCTGCTGGTTCGAGGCGTGCTGACCATGAACACCGGGCACGCCGCCGAGGCGACGCACTCGTTGTCGCGCGCGCTGACCGGCTTCGAGGAACTCGGCGAGCGGTGGGGCCTGGGGATCACGCTGAGCACCCTGAATTCGGCGCTGCAGCGGTCCGGCGACCCGGCCGGTGCGCTGGGGCTGGCCGAGCGGGCCGGCCGGTACTTCCGGGAGCTCGGCATGCCCGAGCACACGATGGAGAGCGAGGTGGCGGCCGCGCTGCATCTGGCCCAAGCCGGTGACGTGGATGGCGGGCGGCGGCAGCTGACGGACCTGCTCGACCAGGTCGAGCGGACCGGGTCGGCGGAGTCGCAGGCTCAGGTGTGCCTGGGCCTGGCACGGCTGGAGTGGCGGGCCGGGCGGCCGGGGTCGGCCCGCGAGCACGCCCAGGCCGGCTTGACCGAGGCGCCACCCGGCCGGTCGACCCCGCACCTGGCCGCGTTGCTGCTGGGCGTGCTCGCCCACGTGGACGTCGCGGAGGGTTCCCCGGACAAGGCGGTACGCCGGCTCGACCATCCGGCGGTGCACCTGACGCTGACCTGGCATACGCCGGTCGCGGCCTCGATCGCGGTCGTGGTCGCCGCGATCGAGCTCTGCCGCGACCAGCCGGAGCGGGCGGGACGGCTGCTCGGGGTCGCCACCGTGCTGCGTGGCTGGGACGACCACGGCGACGCCGACGTGCTGATGATCACACAGCGGGCCGCGGCTGCCCTGGGCGCTGACGGGTTCGCGGCCGCGCACGCCTCGGGTGCGGCGATGTCGCGGGCCGAGGCCGAAAGCCTGATGTCCGCGATCATCACCGCACCCGAGGCCGGCCGTACCGGTCAGCCGGCGTGAGCCGCGGTCGGCACGGGCTTGCCGAACATCGTGCAGGTCACGGCAGTCTGGAGCGCCTGGGCGGCCTTGGCGATCTTCGGGTCGGCCTCGAACTCGGCCCAGAACTCCGTCGAGATGAGGACGGTCGCCGTGCGGCTGCCGGCGCGGTCGGTGAGGTTGGTGGTCAGGTAGCCGGGCATGCCGCCGTCGTGACCCCAGAACGTGCCACACGGGGTGGCGCCGGTCTGGATGCCCAGCCCGTAGCCGGGCCCGTCCGGCTGCCGTGCGTCCACCGGCACCGTGGTGCGCATCTGTGCCACCTGGGCGGCGGGCAGCAGCTTCCCGGACATCAACGCGGTGGAGAACCGGGACCAGTCCTGCGTGGTGGACACCACCGCCCCGGCCGCCCCACCCCACCCGGGGTCGTTGTCGGAGACGTCCACGTGACCGTGGTGGCGTGTCCCGGCGAAGTGCCTGAACTCGGCCGGCACGCCCGGTGGCATGTGGGCGGCATCCAATTCGTAGCCGTGGGCATGGGAGCCACGCCAGGTGGCGTCCGTGGCGTAGTAGGTGTGCTTGAGGTTGAGCGGCCGGGCGATCCGGTCCCGGACCAGCTCGGCCAGGCCTGTCCCGGTGACCCGCTCCAGGACGGCGCCGATGGCGGCGTAGCCGGTGTTGCTGTACGACCATTTCGTGCCCGGCGCGAACAGCGGATCGTGCTTCACCCCCACAGCGAGCAGCTTCGCCGAGGTCCACCGCCGCCGATCTCTGCCGAGCATCGCGGGCCGGATCGCGGCATCCTCGGTGTAGTCGGACAGGCCGCCGGTGTGGTTCAGCAGCATGCGCAACGTGATCGCCTTGCCGTTGGGCACCCTGCCCGGCAGCCACTTCTCCACCGGGTCGGTCAGGGCGAGCTTGCCCTCGGCGACCAGTTGCAGCACGAGCGTGGCCACCATGGTCTTGGTGTTGGACCCCATCCGGAACTCGTCTCCCGCCTTGAGCAGGTGATCCCGTCTGGTCCAGGCGGCCTGCTCGGCGATCTCGACCGGCCGGCCGCGGCCGTCGTCGACCCGCACGATCACGCCGGGCGCCCCGGCCTCCACCAGCTTCCGCGCCAACTGCTGCAGCTGGGCGCGCTGCGCCTCGGTGCCGCTCCAGGCCGCGGACGGCGTGGCCGCGGCGGCAGCCGGGAGCGACGCGGCCACGACCAGACTCACGGCCAGCGCCGACGCTGTGAGCGTGCGCAGCCAACGTGGCCGCACCGCACGATCAGACGGAAAATCACGTTGGGACATTGACCCATTCCTCCGGGCGACAGGTGACGCGGACGACCTCACCCTCCAACCCGCCGCTCACAGACCGCACACAGCACGCCGGCAGCCACCCCGGCCGGTGTGGCGGTGCGGTAGCGGGACCCGCCGAGGGCGACCTCGCGCTGGTTGCCCGCTCCGGCGCGCTGTTCGGGAGCGAGGACGCGGTCGGCTCTGTCGAACGGGCCGGTCCACGAGCCACCCCAGCCCGCGCATCGTCGGCACGCTGACCGAGGTGCTCGGCGAGCACCTGCTGCGCCGCTATGCCCACGGCGCCCGCCGGGCCGGCCTTGCCGACATGTTCCGCCGCGGCGGATCCGATTCCATAGGTCGTGATCCATGACCACGACCGGTCGAGGTGGTCGCGAGGCCGGATCACTCGGCACCCGGGATCCGGTGCTCCTGAAACCCTGTCACGGGTTTCGCTGGGCGGAGCGCGGGCGCATGATGAGTGCGGCGACATAGTACGCGCAGGGAACGGGGCCGGGGTTGACGTAACCGTGCTCGGCGTCGGCGGCGAAGTAGGCCGAGTCGCCTTCGCCCAGTTCGACGGTCTGATCCGCGACGGTCAACCGGAGCGTGCCGGACTCGACCACGACGTACTCGTGCGAGCCCTGAGCGTAGGCCGGAAACCGGCCGGCGTCGCAGCCCGGGGGCAGCGTGGTGCGGATCCATTCGAAGTTCACGCCGGGAACCACAGGGGTGAGTATCGAACGGTGCCATCCGCCGGGCTCGTCGACGGTGTCCTGATCGGCGGCGCGGCGCACGATGACACGGCGATCCTCCGGCTCGGCGACCAGTTCGGCGAGGGACACGCCGAGGCCGTCGGCGATGCGGCCGAGTACGACCACGGTCGGCGCCTTCTGGCCGCGCTCGACCGAGGACAGCATGCTCACGCTGACGTCGGCTGCGCCCGCCATCTGCTGAAGGGTCAGACCCCGCAGATGCCTGAGCTCCTGCACGCGCAGCCCCAATGCCGCCAGATCCACCATTCCGCTATAATAACATCTGATTTCACTATAGAGAAGTGAGGGTCGCCATGACCAGCCCCCGGCCCACCATCCGCGCCGCGGCACCCGAGGACCTGAAGGCCGTGGCCGAGATCAACGCTCACTACGTCACCAACAGCGTGGCCACCTTCGACGAGACGCCCCGCGCCTTCGACGACTGGCGGCCCTGGCTGGAGGAGCTCGCCGAGCGTGGCCTGCCGTTCCTCGTCGCCGACCTGTCCGGCGAAGTGGCCGGCTACGCCTATGCCGGCCCCTGGCGCCCCAAGCCGGCCTACCGCCACACCGTCGAGGACACGATCTACATCGCCCCCGGCCACCTCGGACGCGGGCTCGGCACGGCCTTGCTCGGCACCCTGGTGGCCGAGTCCGCCCAGGCCGGAATGCGCCACATGATCGCCGTCATCGCAGACACGGGTGACGGCGCCTCCGCCGCCCTGCACCGCCGCTCCGGCTTCACCGAGGCGGGCCGGCTGACCGGCGTCGGCTTCAAGCACGGCCGCTGGATCGACACGCTGCTCATGCAGCGCCCCCTGGCGGGATGACCGAGTCCGGCCTCCGAGTGGGAGCCGATCGGCGAGCCCGGTGACCGCGAGTCGCCGGCCGTGTGTGATCGGCGACTCGGCCGCCCGGTGACCCGCCTACGGAGCGAGGTGGCCGGTGGTGCGCCTGGCAGGTGACCGGCGGGCCGTCGTGGACGCGGGGCGGCGGAGCTCGGGGTCAGGGTTCCGCGTACCGGTCGAGGCCAAGCGTGGGGTCAGGGTTCCGCGTGCCGGTCGAGGCCGAGCGTGGCGATGAGGTCTTCGTGGAGCTCGAACCAGACACGATGGCAGGAGTCGACGTCGGTGCGGTCGACCCAGGCGCCCTCCCCGGCTCGGGCGCGCGTCAGGGCCGTGGTGAATCGTGTGCCGTATCCGCGGAACCGTGTGAGGACGCTCCCGAGCCGATCTGCGAGCGGCGTGAGTGCGCGGTCGATGCCGCCGAGCTCGCGGAGGACTCCGGCGTCCCAGGCGGGATCGGAGTGGTCGTTGACGGCGAGCCGATCGCCGGCTGTGGGCCGGAGTTGCCAGTCGGTGCAGGCTCGTAGCAGGAGGGCGTTCAGCGGGAGGAACTCGCGGTAGATGTCACGGACCTCGCCGGCACCGCCGACGCGTGCGAGTTCGGCCGCGAGCCGGCGCTCGTTCTCGGCCCGGCCCGATTCGGTCAACGACCAGCCTTCGGTGCCGGCGAAGGCGGTGTGCCCAACCCAGCCGCGCGCCTCGGCGTCGCGCAGCTCCTCTTCCGTCGCGGCCGCATCGAGCCCGTACCGATGAGCGATCACCGGGGTGTCCGCGAACCCGGCGATGCGCACGGCGTGCAGAACCAGGAGGCCGTGCGGAGAGTCCCGTGTCACGAGTCGGCGTCCTGTCGCGCTTCCAGGCGCATGTACCGCTGCTGGCACGCCTGCGGGGAGTTGAATCCCATCGCGTGCGCCATCTGCGCCCAGGTCAGTCCTGCGCTCCGGGCCGCGAACAGCAGGCCGGTTTCGAGTCCTTCGACCTCGGCGCGCGCGGCGGGCAGGAGGGCGAGCGCACTCAGGATGTCCTCCGGGTCCAGGTCGGCGCAGCGCCAGACGGCGAACTGCGCGAGGTCGACCGCCGAAGGCGGGGCGGGCGAGGGTCGCCACGGGCGGGCGTCGAGCGCATCTGCGCCCAGGCTCAGAAGCCGCTGACGCGCGTCCTGCTCGTGGCGGGCCTGGGCGTGGTCATCGTGCACGGTGTGAGCGAATTCCTGCTTGCGGGGCATGCGACTCATGATGCAAAATCAACGAAATATTGTCAACCATCTATTGATGGGTAGGGCGGATGATCGTACCTCTTATGCAGGCCGGCGCCGAGACCTGCGGGGGCAAGGCCGGCGCACTCGGCGCGTTGCTCCGCGCGGGTCTGCCGGTCCCTGACGGCTTCGTCATCCCGTTCGCCGCTTACCTCGCCGCTGTCCGCGACCTGGACCTCGGGCGGTTCGCCGACGAGTCGGACGATCTTGACGCGACGCGGCGGGCGATCGAGGCCCGCCCGGTCCACGCCACCGTGATCGATGCGCTGGGACGCGCACTCGACGAGCTCGGCGATCCACCCGTGGCGGTGAGATCATCGGCAGCAAGCGAAGACACCGGTCAGGCATCGGCGGCCGGTCAGCACGAGAGCTTTCTCGCTGTGCACGGAGTCAGCGAGGCCGCCGACGCCGTACGCGCCTGCTGGGCCTCGCTGTTCTCTCCACGTGCCATCGACTACCGGGGGGCCTCCGGCCGCGACGACCGGCCATCCGACGATCTTGTGATGGCCGTCATCGTCCAGCGCCATCTGGATGCCGAGGTGTCCGGGGTCATGTTCACACCCGCGGACCCGGACGGCGCGACCGAGATCGAGGCGTCCTGGGGCCTCGGCCCCAGCATCGTCGGGGGCAAGGTCACCCCTGACGCCTATCGCGTCGCCGAGGACGGGTCGGTCACACGCACCGTCGCAGACAAACGGACCCGCCTTGACCGGCGCGGCACGCAGCTCGTCATTCGCGACGTGCCCACCCCTGCCCGGAACCAACCGACGCTCGACGACGCGACCGCCACGCGGCTGGCCAAGCTGGGCGAGAAGATTGCCGCCGTACTCGGTGGACCGCAGGACATCGAGTGGGCGATCGCCGACGGCCGCACCTGGGTTCTGCAAGCACGGCCGGTCACAGCCGCACCCCCACCGCCATCGCTTTCCGGCGCCTCGGACACCCCAGCCGCCGCACTCACCGGAACACCAGGCAGCCGCGGGACCGTGACCGGCACCGCGAGGATCGTCCGCGGTCCCGGCGACTTCGCGCGCGTGCACCCGGGCGACATCCTCGTCTGCCCTTTCACCGACCCCGCTTGGACGCCGCTGCTGCGCATCGCCGCCGGCGTCGTCACCGAAACCGGAGGCGTGCTCTCCCACGCCGCGATCGTCGCTCGCGAGCACGCCATCCCCGCCGTCCTCGGCATCCCGAACGCGACGAGCAGGCTCCACGACGGCACCGTCATCACCATCGACGGCACCACCGGCACCGTCACGGCGACAAACGCGTGACCGATCACTTGCGTCCCCGGGCGGGAGCCACCGCCAGAAGCCGCGCGCCGTCGGCGTAGCAAGAGTGCCGGCAGCCGCAACGGCGCTGACCCCGCCCGTTCGCTGACGATGATCGCGCCACCCGGCCGCACACGGCCTCCTCGGTCTCTGCCAGATCAAAGGCCGAACCCACACCTACGGATCGAAAGGAGATGGGGAACGGGTCCGCACGGACACCGCGCCCCTGACCACTGATGACAACGCGACACCTCTACCTGGCACGCCACGGCGCGGCCGACGCGTTCGGGGAGCTCACCCGCATCGGGCACCGGCAGGCGGACCTGCTGGGCGAACGGCTCGCCGGCGTGCCGGTCGACGCCGTGTGGCACTCTCCGCTGTCACGCGCCGCAGCGAGCGCGCACGAACTCGCCCGGCATCTACCGAACGTGCCCGTGACCGAGGCCGCCGAACTCGTCGACCACGTGCCCTACGTTCCCAGTGCGGCCGAAACCCCCCCGTCCTGGGCCGGCTTCTTCGACGGCTACGACGACACCGAGGCGGCCTCGGGCCAGAGGCTCGCCGAGGCCTTGGTCGCCCGGTTCGCGAAGGTCCCCGACACGACCGCGAAGGGGACCCGGCCCGACACGCACGAGGTCCTGGTGACGCACGCCTACCAGATCGCGTGGCTGGTGCGGCACGCACTGGACGCGCCGCCGTCCCGGTGGCTCGGACTGAACAGCGCCAACACCGCACTGACGGTCATCGAGTACCGCACCGGCCTGCCACCCACGATCGTGATGTTCAACGACATGAGCCACCTCCCGCCTGACCTGCGCTGGACCGGGTTCCCCGAGGGCATGAGGCCGTGAGGTAGCTCCTGCTGTCCGTACGCGCTCCACCCCGACCGGGTACCACATGCTCGACGTGGAGCGCGCGACGGGCAAGGCGGGTGCGAGCCCAGTCGATGATCGATGGTCCGCCCGCGAAGCACCACAGCGCTATCACCGGGTCGCAGATGGCGCAGCCGAAGGAGGAGTGCTCGGCGAAGGGGAGGATGGGGCTGCCCTTCAGATGGTGCAGCACGTCCCAGGCGGTGTGGAGCAGCCAGCCGATGCCGATGAACGTCCAGCTCTCAAGCCCTCGATAGGCGACGTAGCTCATGACGACCGGCAGCACGAACTCCCAGTAGCCGAGCCCTCCTCCGCTGAGGTAGGCGGCGCCTGCCCCGGCGACCACCACGGCATTGAGGCGGCGCCGATGCGGCTCGGGGATCAGTGACAGGAGGGAGACGGCGATCAGACCGATCAGGATCGGCATGAAGATGGACATGAGGCGTGGTGATCCGTTCTGCGAACGTGCAAGTTGAATTGACGATGTCTGGACGCTGATGTGCGGGTGCACGCAGTCAGCGGGCGAGGGTGGGGGCGGGGCCCCGGGCGGGCCACACGACGCCACGGCGTCCGTGGGCGAAAGGGGTCTCGATCGCGTGGGCGATCCGGGGACCGATCTCGCGTTCGAGGGCCTCCCTGGCCAGAGCGGGCAGGTCGGTCTCCAGGGCGCGAGCGAGGATCGCGGGGACGGCGCGCCGCCGCTCCTCCTCGCTGATCTCCTCCTCGGCGGGAAGGTCACCGGTGGCGCCCGGCAGGATGACCACTTCGGCGCGGGCGGGATCGAGCATGCCGGTGGCGCGCAGCGTCAGGGGCGATGTGCCGCCGGGAACCTCACGGGCGCCTTCGGCGGTGACCAGCTCGACGGTCACCGCGCCGTCGGCGGCCATCCCCGCGGCGTGCAGGACCTGATAGGGGGCGATGACATCCAGCGGGTCGAACCCGTCGAACAAGACGGACTGCGCGCGCATCGGTGCTGCTCCTTCTCCACATGCCCGGGACCTCGCAGCGCAAGGCTAGACCGACCGGTCGGCCGGCCCCATGAGCTGAATTGACAATTTCCACCGGGTTCTCGCCATCCGGCGCTGTCTGTGAAAATGGACACGTCAATCCTCTGAAGTGCTCGTCTGTGGCCGGCGAGTTCTCGTTTACCGTGTCCCCATGCACACAGTGGCGGTCCTGGCTCTGGACCATGTGGTGGCGGCCGACATGGCGACCCCGATCGAGGTGTTCGGGCGTGCCCGGCTGGCGGACGGGCGCCGTCCGTACCGGGTCCAGGTCTGTGCGGCGACACCGCAGGTGGCCGGCGAGACCTTCACGATCGTCGCCCCGCACGGCCTGGAGGCGCTGCGGGAGGCCGACACGATCGTCGTGCCGGGCTGTTCGGAGAAAGCCTCCCCTCCCGGGGAGGAGGTGCTCGACGCTCTGCGCACGGCGGCGGCCGCCGGCACCCGGATCGCGTCCATCTGCGCGGGAGCGTTCATCCTGGGCGCGGCCGGACTGCTGGACGGGCTGAGCGCGACCACGCACTGGGCGGCGGCCCACCGGCTGGCCGAGACGTTCCCACGGGTCGATGTGCAGCCGGACGTGCTGTACGTCGACAACGGCCAGATCCTGACCTCGGCCGGGGCCGCCGCCGGCCTGGACCTGTGCCTGTACATCATCCGGCGGGACCTCGGATCGGCGGTCGCCGCGGACTCGGCCCGGCTGTCGGTGATGCCCCTGGAACGGGAAGGCGGACAGGCGCAGTTCATCGTGCACGCCCAGCCGCCGGTGTCCCAGGGCTCGCTGCTGGAGCCCGTGCTGTCGTGGATCGAGGACAACCTCGTCCAGGAGGTGACCCTGGCAGAGATGGCCGTGCGCAGCGGGCTGAGCGAGAGGACCTTCAGCCGCCGTTTCCGGGAGCAGACCGGCACCACTCCGCTGCAGTGGCTGCTGCGAGCCCGGGTACGGCGGGCGCAGTTCCTGCTGGAGACCACCGATCACGGCGTCGAGCGCATCGCCACACAGGCTGGTTTCGGTTCGCCCACCGCTTTCCGGGAGCGGTTCAAACGCGTCGTCGGCGTCACACCGCGGTCCTACCGCTCCTCCTTCCGGACCAACGCCTTCTGAGGGCCCAGGCCCCTCATCGGCCGCCGCACCTCGAGGTGGGCAGCGGCGAGAACGAAGCTCTGCCGGCGGCGCGGATCGTGACCTGTGGCCGTTCCATTCCAGCGGCTGGGTGTCACTTCGGAGGCTGTGCAGGTTTCGTCGAGATTGCGTGCACTCCGCGGTTACGGCACCGCGGTGCTGTCATGATCTCGGTGCCACCTCACCGACGGGATCCGCGATGTCTCCTCGCTCGCTCGTACTGCTGGCCGCCTCGCTCTGCGCGGGCGGCCTCGCAGCTCTGGTGTACTTCCACGACTCCAGCCTGGTGCTCTTGAGGGAACATCTGAACCATCCGTTCGCGCTCGGTGTGCTGGCCTGCCTCCTGATGGCGTCGGCCGCCGCCGGGCTGCGGTGGATGTGGTTACGTGTCGTGATCGTCGTCCTTGCCGTGCTGGGCGCGAGTACCGCGCTGTTCGAGGGGTGGGTGGCCCTTATGTTCGCCTCTACCAAGGAGGTCGGCTTCGTCGACGGACCGGCCCCGTACAGGATCCGGCTCCAGCAGTCGCTGGCGGGTCTCGGGCCGGACACGGTGATGTGGCTCAGCGTCCGCCGGGACGGCGGGTTGCTCAGCAGGGAGTGGGATCTCGGCTGCTTCAACGACGACGTCCCCGGCGACGCCTTCGACTCGGTCAAGTGGACGGGGCCGAGTTCGGTCGAGATCCGGGTGGCCGACGGGCAAACGTTCTCCGTGGCCTTGGACCCCGCCTCAGGCCGGCCCCAGACCACCGCCGCCCTCAATTGTTAACAGCGGCCCCGCAGGCGACGCGGCCGGGAGCGGGCCGTCAACCGGATCCGAACCGGCGTGGCCTACTCCTCTACCGGCGCCCGACGGCCTGGGCCACTGGACCATGAGAGCGGCGAAGGGGCCCGGCCCGGGGTTCGCGTACCCGGGCCGGGCCATATCCAACGATCATGCTGTCTGACGCACCGGCGGCCCGTCACCGGTCATCGACCAGCCCGCCACCGCCTTGTCGCCACTCGGGCGGCGGTCGCGCCGTACTGGCCACGGATCAAGGCCCACCTGAACGCCAGGCACGGCGCGCTGGGCCGCCCCTTTCCCGACCTGTCCACCGCCCTGCCCGCCGTTCCGCCCGCTGTCAGGGACCTCACATGTTCTCGGCGCCGGCCTTGATGGCTTCGCGGATACGGAAGTAGGTGCCGCAGCGGCAGATGTTGCGGAGGCCGTCGAGGTCGGCGTCGGTGATTTCGCGGCCTTCGGCGGCGACGCGGCGGACCAGCGCCACGGCGGCCATGATCTGGCCGGGCTGGCAGTAGCCACACTGGGCGACGTCGTGGTCGAGCCATGCCTGCTGCATGGGGTGCAGGTTCTTGCCGACCGTGGCCGGCAGCCCTTCGATGGTGGTGACTTCGTCGGTCGGCTGGAGATCTTCGACGGGGATCGCGCAGGGGTTGACCGCTCTGCCGTTGATGTGGCTGGTGCAGGCCTTGCAGACGTTGATGCCGCAGCCGTACTTCGGGCCGGTGATGCCGAGAATGTCGCGCAGGACCCACAGCAGGCGCACGTCGCCGGCGACGTTGACGGTGACCTGCTCGCCGTTGACGCGGAAAGTGTGCTCAGGCACTCAGACCTCCTTGGTTCGGCGGGCGTCGTTCAAGCCGTCGGCCGGGGACTGGGGAATGGGCGGGACAGTCGGTTTAGGGGCGAAGGAGAGCGTGCCGTGGTTGATCGGGAAGCTGGTGGGCATCGTCCCGGTCGCGCGGCCGTACGCACAGGCGACGGCGGCCATCGACGCGGCGACGCCCAGTTCCCCAGCACCGCCAGGCTCCTCGGAGGTGCTGGGCATGATGATGATCCGGAGTTCAGGCGGGGTGTTCCACTGCCGGGTGTAAAAGTAGTTGTCCCAGCTCGCTTCGAGGAAGTAGCCGTCGCTCAGGTGCAGGCTGGAGGTCAAGGCCAGCGCGATGCCGTCCATGATGCAGCCCATCATCTGCGCCTCCAGCCCCCTCGGGTTGACGGCGAGGCCGACGTCCACAGCGAATACGGCCTTGACGACGCGTGGTCCGGTCACGCCGTCACGGATGGGGCGGTTGACGGTTCCGGGCCGGCAGTCGATCTCGACCAGCGCGGCACTGACGGCCTTGTACTCGGCGTGGAAGGCGATGCCCTGCGCGATGCCGGCCGGCATCGGCCGGCCCCAGTCGCCGGCCTCGGCCACCTTCGCCAGCACCGCCCGGGAGCGGTCGTCGCGGAGGAAGTCATGCCGGAACCGGTAAGGGTCCTTGCCCATCCTCGCGGCGAGCTGGTCGACGATGAGCTCGCGGGCGCAGGTGACGTCGGGCGAGTAGACGCTGCGCATGCTGCCGGTGTTGAAGCCCTTGTCTGTTTCGCTGAGCAGCTGGCTGCTGGTGCCGAACCTGTAGGACATCGCCTGGCTGAGATGGAAGAACGTCTGGGAGAAACCGATGTCGCCCACCGGAAGCCGCGCGGCCATGGCGGTGATGATCTCGCCGAGCCCGTGGCCGAGATCGGTGGAGACGCTGGTGTGCCGCTGCTTGTAGCTCAGCACGGTGCCGCCGACGTAAGCGGCGCGTACCCGCGAGGTGGCCATCGGGTGGGTGCGGCCCTGGCGGGAGTCGTCGGCGCGGTGCCACATGAGTTTGACCGGTTTGCCAACCTTCTGGGACACCTCGGCCGCTTCCAGCGCGGCGTCAAAGAACAGCTTGCGCCCGAAGGAACCGCCGCCTTCGGTGACGTGCACGGTGACCCTGCCGGGCGGCAGCCCGAGCTTGGCGGCGATGGCCTGCTGGGCGACGATCGGCGATTTCAACGCCGACCAGATCTCGGCGCGGTCGGCCCGCACGTCGGCGACCGCGCAGTTGGGTTCCAGCGCGCTGTTGCTGCGGAAGTGGAAGGTGAACTTGCCTTCGACGGTCGGAACCGGCGGCCGGAGCCCGAGCGGCAACTCCGCGGCTTCCAGCTCCCGGAGCACGCTCTCGTCGGACTTTCCTTCCACGGTACCGGGTTTCCAGGAGACCTTCAGGGCGCGTACGGCGTCGACGCACTGGCCGAAGGTCTCGGCGCGCACCGCCACCCCGGTGGAGATCACCACGACATCGGTGACGCCCGGCATGGTGCGGACCTCCGGGAGGTTGCTCACCGAGCCGACTTCGCCGTTGATGGTCGGCGGGCGGCACAGCATCGTCGGCTTCGCGTCCGGGACGTCGAGGTCCATCGTGAACTTCTTGCGCCCGGTCACCGCCTCCAGCGCGTCGACACGGTTGTGGGGTCTGCCGATGACGGTGAAGCTCCCGCGTGGCGTGAGCTCCACGGACACCTGCCTGGTCTCTGTGCTCGCGGCCTTCTCGGCGAGCGCTCCGATGTCGATGCCGCCGCCGGAGCGATCGATGATCATCCCGGCCTTCAGCGTCAGATCGGTGATCTCCGAGCCGAGTTCGGCCGCCGCGGCTGCCAGCAGCCGGAGCCGGGCGATCGCGGCGGCGACCCGGATCGGGATGTAGGTCGCGATGGTCGTGTTCGACCCGCCGGTGAGCTGGTTGAACACCAGCTCCGGCCGGGCGTCGGCCAGCGTGACCCGCACCCGTTCCAGCGGCACGGCCAATTCCTCGGCGATCAACATGGCTGTCGAGGTGGTGATGCCCTGCCCCACCTCGACCCGCGGCAACGCGAACGACACCGTGCCGTCCGGGTTGACCTCGACCGAGATCAGGCCCGAGGTCGGCAGCGCCGCCGCGGTCATCATGTCGTTGAGGTCGAGCAGTTCCGTGAGTTCCGGCGAAGGCAGCCGGGTGTCGGCCGCCGGTGCCGGGGGAACGAGTTCGGCGGCGGCCACCAGGGTGGGAGCCGCCAGCACGTACCCGAGGAATCGCCGCCGCCCGATGGCCTCGTCCAACCCGCCGCCGTTCGATCCTGTCGTCATCCGGCTCAGCCCGGACGGTTGGTCGTCGGAATTTCGATCTTGGTCTCCTTGCCCTTGGTGAGATAGAACAGGATGTATCGCCGCGCGGCTTCGTCGATGACCCAGGCGACCTGGGGCACCAGCGGCAGCGGGATGAGGCCCTCGCGGAATTTCACCAGTTTCGGCCAGGCGGAGCCGATCAGCGGGCCCCACACCGGCTCGCGCTCGATGCCGTCCCAGTCGGCCACCTGGTCGCCGACCAGGTACCGGGCGAGCGCATCGCACAGGGGGCGGCTGATACTGCCGGGACTGGTCTGCTCGGCGAGCTGGCCCAGCAGGATGTCGGTCAGTTCCACGCCCTCGGGTGTCGGTCCCGTGTTCCGGGGCAGGGGCTGATCGTTGCGGTTCCAGTCCCGCAGCAGGCGGTTGACCTCGGGCACGGCGCCGCGATCGAGCAGCGAGGCGACCAGCGGGTCGGCCTCCTCGCCCCAGACCCACCGCGGATCGACGCCGACGCCGGAACCCGCGATCGAACCGCTCGGCGCCCAGGTCCAGTCGATCAGGGAGCGCGCCCGGGCCGGGGACGCCATCCCCAGCGCTCCGAGCGCTCCCAGGCCCCGCCTGAGACCAATATCTTGCGCCTGCCCAGCTCCGCCATGTTCTGAACTCAATTCCTGGGTTCCGAAAGCAGCTAATATGCCGATACGTAACACGTTCATTTGTGTCTCGGTAAGACCGCAGCCGGAGCTGAACCGTCCGGAAAACAGCTGATCATTTCACGCCGTCCGGCGGCGTGACCATCATCGGACCGGACCCGCCTTCCGTACGCGCCATTCAAGCGGACAGGCGAGGCGGAAATGCCGGGGATCGGACTCTGCCGGTTTCCGGGCCCGGAAATTCGCAGCCGGTTCCGGGCCCGAGAATTTTCAGCCACGCCCCGGCCTGCGGAAGGCAGGCCAGGGCCGGAGTCCTTCCTTCGCTCGCGGAACCGCAGGCCCGGCTCAGGCAGTCCTGATCAGGACGGGCGGTTGGTGTCTGGAATCTCGATGCTGATCGGCCGTGCTTCGGACAGGAAGAGCAGGGCTGCTTTGCGAAGGAACTCGTCGAAGAGCCAGTAGGCCTCCGGCGCCAGGGGGAATGGAAGCAGGCCTTCGCGGACGGCGATGAAGGGTTTCCAGGACACCTTGAGAAGCGGGTCCCAGATCGGCTCCCTGGGAATCTTCAGCCATGCGGCGATCTCGTCACCGAGCATGAAGCGCGTGAACGCGCCGAGTATGGGCTTGCTGAGGATGGCGCCATCGACCGAGGAACCGAGGCTGAGAAGGATGTCGGCCAGCTTGACTCCCTCGGCCGTCGGGGCCAGCACCGGGTCCAGGACCTGCTCGGCCTGGGTGTTGGCCTCGGCCCACGATCCGGGGATGTACTCGTCCTTGATGCCGAGCATGTGCGCGCACAGCTGCCACGAGTGCAGGAAGGCCGCGGACTCGGCGGCGGGGATCGGCACCTTCCACGCGGTCAGCTTCTGCATGACGGTCGTGGGCAGGCTGTGCCAGGTGACCATCATGTCCCGCTGGCTGATCGGAATCTCTTCCTCGGCGACGTCTGACCAGTGCGGTGACTGCGGCAGCAGGTGCCGCACCGCCGCGTGCACCAGCCGGGTCTTGACGCAGGTCACGATCATTTCGCCATCGGGCCGGTAGGCGTTCTGGGACATGATGTCGTACCCGAGTTTGGCGGTTTTGGAGATGCGGTCCTTCATGTCCGCGCCGCCCTGGGAGTAGTAGACCGCGAGCGCCTCCTTGGGGATGACCGTGCTCATCATGCCGCTGGCCAGCCCGTACAGGACGCCGAGGTAGAGCCCTCGCTTCTGATTGAACTCGACCACGGTGGCCAGTTTGCGCTGGTCGGTCCAGGACGGAAGTTGGCGGGCGCGCTCCATGAAGTCCCGCAGGTCCGCCGGCAGTCCGGCCGGTAGCGGCTGGCCGTTCTTGGTCCAGGTCCGTAGCAGCTCGTTGACCCTGGGCACATCACCCCTGTCGAGCACCGAGGCGACCAGCGGGTCGGCCTCCTCGTCCCAGACCCACCGCGGGTCGAGACCTGTCCCTGCGCCCGCCACGGAGCCCTGGGGTGACCATGTCCACAGCGAGTGTGCCTGTGCCGGCGACGCGACGCCCAGCGCACCGAGTGCGCCCAGCGCCCCGCCCGCCTTCAACATGTTGCGCCTGCTGAGTTTGCCCATGCCTTCGTTCCTCCTCAGGTCGAGGCCGAGCGTTGATACGAAGAAACACTGACTGGGTCTGTGTATCATTTATCACAGCACACCGTGTCGGACATCACAAGGCCGTGGCAGCGGCTGTTGTGGATTGGGCAGAATGAATTCACAGGAGGTGATCGTGGAATCTGCACTTTCCGTGCTCATGGCGCCGTCGGACTCGGAGTCGTTGCTGGAGCGCGCCTACATTGATGCCGTCGAGCAGGTTGACGACACGGACGAGCTCCGTGCACGCATACTCGATGCGGCGTACGAGCAGTTCTGCCGTATGGGTATCCGGCGCTCCACGATGGAGGACGTGGCCCGCCGTGCCGGGGTGTCACGAATCACGGTCTACCGGCGGTTCGCCTCGAAGGACGCGCTGGTCGAACACGTCGTACGTCGAGAGTTCCGCCGGTATTTCGACCGGTTCCTCATTGATATAGAACAAGCCCGCACCGCTGCCGATCGGGTGGTTCTGGGCTTCGTGAGCTCGTTACGCGCCATCCGGCGCAACCCGCTGATCGGCGGTCTGATCGCCGCGGAACCGGACCTGCTCGTGCCCTCCATGATCAATGACGGGGGCCGGACCCTCGCGACCGTGCGGCAGTTCGTCGCGGGTCAGCTCCGCCGCGAGCAACGCGCGGGCAACGTGTCGAGCGACTTGGACACCGACCTCGTGGCCGAACTGATGGTCCGGATCTCCGCGTCCTTCCTGGCGATCCCCAGCCGGGTCATCGACCTCGACGACGACGGGCAACTGGCCGGAGTGGCCCGGCGGTTCCTCGTGCCCATGTTGGGACCACCCGGCTCCCCGGATTGACTCCGATACGGCCGGGGAGTCCGGGCCTGTGCCTCACCCCGGGACGTCTTCCGTGGCGGCGGACCGCTCATCGCCTGGTGCACCGGCCCAGCGGGCGACGTCCTGTCCGTCCTGCAGGAGCCGGTGAGCCGGCAGGAGCCGGTGGGCCGGCAGGAGCGGTGGGCCGACAGCGGCGGAGGGAGCGTCACGCGCCGGCCGGAGACGGTGGCCGCGCCGGTGCGCAGGGGGCGCACACGGTCGCGACGAAGCTCTCCAGGATGCGCGCGGACGCCGGGTGCGCGACGTTCTCAAGGGCGCCCAGGGCCGCCCGGTGAGCGTCGCGGCAGGCGGTCACGGCCAGGTCCAGGGCCCTTGCCCGTGCGCCGGGGTCACCGGCGAGAAGATCGCCGGTGACCTCCGGGAGCACGTCGGGGATCGCCGAGAGCCGCCCGGTGATCATTCCGGACAGCGTGACATCCAGCCGGGTCCGCTCGCCGCGCACCGCCAGGACCTCTTCGGCGTGCAGGAAGGCGTGCCCGCTGTGGTTGCCGAAGTCCCGCAGCGCGCGGACGGTCTCGGGTGACGCTCCGCCGAGCTGCGCCCCGATACGGGAGGGGAACTCCAGCAACGAGGCGAACACCTCCCCGGCCCGCGACCGCCCGGCCGGGTCGATCCTGACGGCCCGGAGCGCGGCGAGCTCGCCCAGCCAGTCCGCGAACGACCACGACACCTCCGGAGCCGAGGCCGCCACCAGCCGTGACGCCTGCGCGAGGAGGAAGTCGCCGGCCAGTACGGTGCTGGCGACGGCCCAGTCCACCCTCCTGCCCGGTGCCGCGCGCGGGGGCATCGGGCCGAGGAAGGCCAGCGCCCCGAGGGTGGCGAGCTCGATCGCGGCGGCGAGGGTCGCGAAGGCGGGATCGGGCGGGTTCCCACCGGCCAGCAGGGCGGCGAAGAACGGCGCGGCGGGGCGCAGCCGCTGGTGCGGGGAGTGTTCTCCGGCGATCAGCAGGCGGGCGATGAACGGCCATTCCCTGCGGACGGTGTTGACGGCGACCTCGTCGCAGGCGAGCAGGAACGGCCCGAGGAGCGCCACGTCGGGTGCGGGCAGCGGCATCAGGTCGGCGGCCGTCAGCCCGGAGAACCCGTCCGGCGTCAGTACGGCCCGCCGGACCTTGGCCGAGACGGGCCGCTCGTCGTCGGCCGTGGCCACGAGGACCCGCCAGGCCAGATGGTAGCGGCGGGCGGCGTGCGTCGCCGTCTCGAAGTATCCGACGAACGTCGCCGACAGCCGGCGCGTGTACGCTCGCCCTGCCGCGTCCGGGTCGTCCGGATGGTCGGCGATGGCACGGGCGGCCAGCACGGCGCTCTGCACGGCGTAGCTGAGCCCTTCACCGGTGAAGGGGTTGACCAGTCCGGCCGCATCCCCGACCAGGAGCCGCCCGTCGTGGACGCTGTGCTCGGGGGCGAAACCGCTGTTGAGGACTCCGGTGACCGGCGGCCCGGCGGGGGTGGCCCCGGCGAAGCGCTGGTCCCCCTCGGCGAGGACGGCCCGGGCGGTTTCGAGGAGGTCGTCAGGGTCGCCGGCACCGAGCCTGGAGGCGCCGATCGTGCAGGTGCCCGCCTGGGCTCCCGGCACCGCCCACACGCACGTGGGCCGCTCGGCCGGGTCGATGGTGCGCGGCGCGGGCAGGGCCAGCACGATCGACTCGGTCAGGTTCACACCGCTGTACGGTCGCGCGCACAGCAGGCCGGTGGCGTGCGGCGTGCCTGCGGAAGAAGCTCCGGTCGCGACCACGAGGTGACGTGCCGACACGGCGGTGTCGCCGATGGAGGCGTGCCAGGTGCCTTCCCGCCGTTCCAGATCCGTGACCCTGCCCGGCAGCCAAGTAGCTCCGGCGGCGACGGCGATCCGGCGGAGGCCCTCGACGAGGTGGCGCCGGTCGCACGCGGAGTTCACGGCCTCGGGCAGCACATGTCCGCCGTCCTGCCCCAACCGCAGCTCGACGGTGCCGACGACGCGGGCCCCGACCTCCTCCAGCGCGCCGAGGGATGCCAGGCCGCGCATGGCCGCGCCGCTGAGCACGACGTCGTGGTCCGCCTCCCCGGCCTCCTCCCCCGCCAGCACGGCACGCAGGCCGTGACGGGCCAGTTCGGCGGCGGTGATCGCACCGGCCGGTCCCGCACCGACGATCAGCACGTTGGCGGCGAGCGGCGCGGTCACGAGCGGACCCGAAGAAGCGAGGCGGCGAGCGGCGCGGTCACGAGCGGGCCTGAAGGAGCGAGGCGGCGAGCGCGGCCAGGCGGTCGCGGGGACCGCCGGCGGGCAGCTCGTCCAGGGCGGCGAGCGCCCGGTCGTGCCAGTCGGCGGCCAGCCGTGCCGCGGCCTCCAGCCCGCCACGGGCCTCGACGAGGGAGTACACCTCGGGCATGTCGCTGGTGCCGAACGACGGCGACAGCAGCAGCGTGGCGAGCTCTCCGCCGCTGTCGGCGCGGAGCGCGTACAGGGTGGGGGCGCCGAACAGGCCCAGCGCGTGGTCGGTGCCGACCGGCTTGCCCGAGTGGTTCGGGCGCAGGTCCAGGCAGTCGTCGAGGATCTGGAACGTGACGCCGAGCGCCGTGCCGAACCGGACGAGCGCGTCCGCCTCTCCGTGGCCGGACCGGGCCTCCGCGGCGCCGAGCAGGCAGCAGAGCCGGAACAGCTCGGCGGTCTTGCTCTGCACCAGCTCCAGGTAGGCGGGCAGGGGGAAGGCGGTGTCGAAGGCACGCTCGACGTCGAGCAGCTCACCGTAGGCGAGCTTGGCGACAGCCATGCTCACGGCCCCGGCGACGCCCTCTCCGAGGTCGGCGGCCTCCGTGCCCACCAGCGCGAAGCAGGCCAGCCCGGCGAGCATGGCCTGTTCGGTGCCGACGGCCGTATGCGCGGCCGGCGCTCCCCGGCGGGTCTCCGCCTCGTCGATGACGTCGTCGTGCAGGAGCGAGGCCAGGTGGATCAGTTCCACCAGGGCGCCCAGGCGTACCAGCCGGTCGTGGTCGGCCGTGCCGAAGCCCGCGCCGGCCGCCAGCAGCCGTGGCCGGACGAACTTGCCCGGCCCGGCGGCGAGCGTACGCACCGGGGCCCGGACCGGTTCCGGCAGGCCATCGGCCAGGCGGAGGAGCCGGTCGGTCACCTGGGAGGTGAAATCGGACACGAACCCGGGTGGTACGGAATCAGTGGCAGCGGTCGTCATCGCGGTAGTTCGATGGGTCCGTTCGTCTCGATGGTGGGCACCTTGGCGATCTCGTCGTAGACGAGCCGGTAGAGGTCGTGGCCGTTCATGTACTCCAGGACCTGGCGGCGGTTCATGCCCAGGGTGGGCATCAGCGCCTTCTCGTAGAGGGTGTAGGCGAGCTGGGTCTCCTGCGGGGTCAGCACCGTCTGGGCCAGGCCGTTGATGACGAAGATGGAGTCGTCGAGGTGCTCCTGCGCGACGACGGCGGTCGAGTTCGGGTCGGCCAGGACCGTGGCCATGAAGTCGTGGTACTTCGTGTAGTACTGCGAGGCGTAGGAGCGCTCGTTCCCCGTGGCCTGCTTCCCCTGCAGCCGGTCGATCACCGCCTGCTGGTTGATGTAGGGGATGCGGACCAGGAGCCTGCCGACCAGGCTCTGGGCGAGGAAGTTGTCCCGGAGGTCGTCGGCGAGGTCGTTGTCCCCCGTCAGCGGCAGGCCGTAATAGCTTCCGACGCTCCCCAGCAGCGGGCACGAGCTGTTGTCCTCGGGCTCGACCAGCGTGTTGCCGTCCCCGCCGTGGAACACCGCCGACCCGGAGTCGCCGGCGAGGCCGAAGCGATCGGTGAGGGCGAGATCGGTGTAGAGGACCATCCCGATGGGGGTCAGGATCAACGACTCGACGCCGATGGCGGTGATCATGCTGGAGGTGTAGCCCGAGGTCCGGCCCACCTTCTCGATGTTCATGAACGGCTCGGGGACCTTCACCGCCTCAGGAGGAGCGGCTGCCACCCTGCCGTCCGGGGCGGAAACGGCGGGCACCACGTTGAGAGCGTTGAGCGCGAGGTCGATCCTGGTGATCACGCCGGTCCCGTGGTCGTCACCGCCGGTGAAGATGCCGACGGCCGGGTGCTTGACCCCCAGCGGTGGCATGCGGTCGAGAGCGGGCTGCAGGGACAGGTTCATCTGGTCGACGAGCTGGGCGATGGCGGCGTCGATCTTCGTTCCGGCCGTGGTGATGGGGACCCAGCGCTTCAGCGTGGCGATCGTGTCCTTCGCCGCCGTGCCGCCGTCGTGGACCCCCGGCTGGATGATCTTCTCGCCTTTGACGCCCTCCCCCATGCGGGCCATCACGTGGTTGTTGGACATCAGACAGACCGTGCCGTCCGTCTTGTCGAGAACGAACAGCCCGAGCGTCCCCGCGGTGTCGCCGTCCAGGGGGTTGGAGATGCTGCAGCCCGGCCGTGGCGGCCGCATGCGTCCGGTGACCCCCACTACGGCCGCCGGCGTCACCTCCTGTGCGGGATCACTGACGCGGTCCATCCGGAACGGGCCGGCCTCGATCACGTCGACCTCGCAGGGACTCCCGTCCACCTCGACGGTTCTCGGCAGCAGGCGGCGGTTGGACACGAGCGCCTCGGGGCGCTTCTTGGCGACCAGGACCACGACCACAGGCTCATCGGTCCACTGCCCGTCGCGGCGGCGGAAGCCGATGCCGGCCCCGGTGACGTTGGGATCGGCGCCGAAGCTGTCGAGGATCTTCCGCTTGCCCCGGTGCAGCCGGGCCTCGGTGTCCTGGTTGAACTTCATCGTGTCTCCAGGTGCCGCAGGACGGACGGCTGCACGCCGCGGTCGTGAAGGTGAGCCAGTCCGCCGATCCACACGGTCGCGGGGCTGTCGGAGGCGGGGTCGAGATGGCGGGAGACGGTGGCCGCGCCCAGTGCGGCCACCGCGACCAGGGCCTGCCGCTCAGCGGGCGCCGCCGTGGCGGCGGCCCGGCCGATGCCCGCGAGCAGCGCCGGACGCGGCGCGGCCAGGAGGCCCTGGGAGATCAGGAGGTCCGCTCCGGCGCGGATCGCCGCCAGCCGGGCCGGTTGCAGCCTGACCTCGGCGTCCCGTAGCCGGGAGACGGTGACACGGCTGCTCGCCGTACCGGGCTCGCCGAAGCTCGGGACCTCGATCGGGTAGATCGCTCCGGCCTTGGCCACCTGCAGCACCATCTCCCGCTGCTGGGGCGACAACGCCTCGGCGGCGGCGGCAGGGGTGGGCAGGGCCATGCCGATGATCAGGGTGGAGCCCGCTGCGCCCGACGCGCGGAGCATGGTCCGCCGTGTCACAGTGGCCGGTCGAGGGGGTTGGTTGCGCATCAGCCGCTGTCTCTTTCCTGGCGGTACATGGAACGAAGGGCGCTGCTTCTTGATCATCGGCAACGTATCGGGGCCGGAGTTTTTGATCAAGAGATATCGACAACCGACTTGTGCTGAATTTTCAGGATGGTGTCATGGAGGGGATGGTGATCCGCGCAGCGGCGGCGATGTCGGTTGCGAAACCCTCGATGGAGCCGACGTCGGCGCGTCCGGCTTCCGACCTGGCGTCCGCAGAAGGAGTATGGGCGCCGATGCTCCGAAGAGGACGAAAGCCCCTATCGAGGGCAGGCGTCCTCCTCTACCCGGGGAAGTCCTCGCGGGGCACCCTGGAGTCACACGCTGACGCCGAGGGATCACATCATGTGCAATTACTGTGGCTGCCGGGACTTTCCGCTGATCGGGCGGCTCTCCGAGGAGCACTGGCAGATCGAGGAGACCGCCGGGGCACTGCGCCGGGCTATCGGCGAGAGCCGGTACGGCGATGCCGCGCTTCTGCTCGATGAGCTGCTTGCTCAGCTCGTCCCGCATACCGCCCTCGAGGAGAGCGGCCTGTTCGCCGAGCTGCGCGCCGAGGGGGCACTGGCGGGGGCGGTGGACCGGCTCTGCGGTGAACACGATGAGATCCACGGGGTGTTCGGCGCAATCGACCGCGCGGCGCCGGACTGGCCCGCCGTGCTGGAGGCGATCGGGAAGTTGCACCGGCACATCGACAGCGAGGAGCACGGCCTGTTTCCCGCCTCGGTGATCATGCTGTCGATCTCCGCCTGGGACCGCATCACCCCAGAGCCCGCGGCTGGAGGGTGAGCATGCCCGTCTCCCGGAAGGCGCACGGTCTTTCGCCCCCGATGAGCGTGCGCCTTCCGGGAGACGGGGTGTGAGGGCCGATCGCACTGCAGGGCATGCTCGCCCCCTGCTGAGGCCCGCCGGTGACCGCCGCTCGCGGATCGGACGGCGGCCACCGGCGGGCAGGTGGCCGAGCCCCCATCCCGCGCCGGCTCTGCTGCACACGTTGACGTGCCGCACGGGACGATGTCCGGCGGCCTGTTACCGGCACCGGTCTCATGATCCGCAGGTCGAGGGGCGGTCCACCTACGTCAAAGACCGCTCCTCAGTGGGGGGTGTGCCCCGTGCGATCGCCCCGACGGCATCCGGCCCCACCGATGTAGTACGCGTTCAATATGTTTCCGTAATAGCCCAGCAGCGTGTTGCCGGGGCCGACGCAGAGGTGGTAATCGTTCGTGCTACCGCCCCCACTGACGTCGACGTGCACGAGGACGGTCGTCGGCCCGCAATGGCCGTAAACGGCGAATCGCGTCTCCCTCACCTGGTTGATGAAGAAACCGCATCGGGGAGCGTCCGCGCTTTCCTGCTGAACCGTCAGGACATTTGCCGGCGCGGCGTGGGCCGGGCTTGCCGAAGTCGCCATCATGCCTGCTACGAGCACGGCCGAGGCCACCGCGGAAACGGCTCGTAGCCGTGACCGATCAGTGGTGGAATCCAGGATCACCATGGATTCGAATGTACGCGAGAGTTTCCATATGCACAGAGAGTTTCGACATCACAATTCCTTTTTTCAGGCCGATATCATTGGCTTTGCGGTAAATTGCGAGACCGCTGCTTAACTTGAAACAACGAGGCGGTCGCCTTCGGGGCCGACCACGCGCTGATGCGAGTACCGCCGGCGCCACGGCCACCGGCGCTTCCCGGTCTCGCCCCGCCCTGGAAATGATCGGCACCGGAAAATACGGACCGGCTCGGCAGCGATCCGAGCCGTTCGACGCCCAGCGTGCGCTCGCGGTCGGACTGGTCGGCGATGTGGTGGACGACGCCCGGGAGCGGGCCCAGGAGCTGCTCGCACAGCCGCCGTGCTCGGCCTGGGCCAAGGCGAGCACCAACCGCCTCGAACACCACGAAACGGCACGACCAAAAGAAATCGCTGAAGTCGCGTAATCCAGGCGAGTGGATGGACTCCTTCCTCAGTGAGTGAAAGGAGCTCGGATTGAGCAAGATGAGATCTACTCTCGTGCTGCTGCTGTTGTCGATGGGCGGGGCGGTTCTGGCAGCGCCGTTGCCCGCCGTGGCAGCGGCTCCGGCGGCCCAGTCGCGGTTCGCCTGTGACGAGGTGGATGCCAAGGACAAGGGCTGGGTGCTGCCGATCTATGTCCACCAGCCCGGGCAGGACGCCTGGGAGGACGACAGCGCCGCCCTGCTGAACACCATCTGGGAGACCGACCAGACGGTCGACTCGAGCGCGGAGCGGTTCGGGGGCTCCCGGCGGCTCCGGTTCGTGCAGGACGGTGACTGCCGTCCGGTGGTGGCGAAACTGCCGTTCACCAAGGGCCGCAACCGGGCCGAGATGGGCAAGGCGATGGCGGAGAACCTCGCCTCCCAGCCTGCCCTGGTGCGTACGCTCTGGCAGACCAACCGGGTCAAGCCGTTGTACTTCGTCAGGGACAACGAGATCACGGACTCCTGCACGGGCGGCGGCGCCAACGCCGGGCTGAGCACCGGCAACGTCATCCTCCCGCGCTGGTGCTGGAGCGAGGCCGGGCTCACCCACGAGCTGATCCACAGCTTCGGGCTCTCGCACTGCGACGGGGGCGGCGTGAACGGCAACGACCCGGTCTGCCGGAACATGGGCACCCGGAAGGAGTGCACGAGCGACCTCGCGGCCAACTACCACCTTGACTCGTGCCGGATCGACGAATTCCGCTACTTCGAGCCGACGCCGGTACGGCAGCCCGAGCTGGAGAAGATCAGGAACGTCGCGTTCAGCCCGTACCTGATCCAGAACCAGCCGAGCCCGGTGTGGCAGTTCCGCATCAAGGTGGTGGACAGCGGCAGATGCCTCGACGCAAGCGCGGCGCAGGTCGTGCAGCGCGCGTGTACGGACAGCTCCGCGCAGACGTGGCAGCGCAGCATCGACGACGACGGCTACCTCACCATCCGCAACGCGGCGAACGGCCGCTGCCTCACCATGGCGGACACCGTCGTGACCGGCCCGTGCGCGAAGAAGGACAAGTCGCAGCAGTGGCTGCCGCAGGCTGGTCAGGACAGGACCAACTTCGCCGGCCGCGCCGGTGGGAAGCTGTCCGTCAAGGACAACCGTGACGGCGGAGCGGTGGTGCGCGACGGCAAGGGTGAGTTCGTGACCGAGCTGCTGGGCGGCCTGGCCTCCTCGCCCACCCAGCCGAACACCCCGGCCCCGACGGCCACGTCGCAGCCGACCGCGGAGCCGACCGCAAGGCCGACCCCCAGGCCGACCGCGGCACCGACCTCCGCTCCGGAGGCGGCCGTCACGCCGGGCCCGGTCGAGTCGCTCGACCCCGCCAAAACTCCTGCGCAGGGCCGGAACGTCCAGTTCAAGAGCGCGTACGGCACCTGCCTGACCGCGTCCGGCACCAGGGTGCGCCTCGGCGCCTGCGACACCAGGTGGAACGTCGTGACGGTCGGCAAGCACGTGCAGGTACGCCACCAGAACCGATGCATGGCGCTCGGCAAGGTCAGCGGTGGCAAGCGCTCGGTCGTCCTGGCCAAGTGCGGCACGGCCGCCAAGGGGCAGCGCTGGTTGCTCGAGAAGGCCGGCGGCTCGGTCACGCTGAAGAGCGCGACCACAAAGGCCACCCGGCTCATCGCCTTCACCGCCAAGCCTGCCAGCGTCTACGCCAAAGCCGCGTACCAGAAGAATTCCATCAAATTTATAATCAGATAAATGATCGAACCGGAAAGTGAGGACCCGGCCCTGACCCTACTGGTCAGGGCCGGGGACGACCGTGCCGCCTCCGAGTTGTACGAGCGGCACTACCCGGCCGTCATCGCTTTCGCCCGCCGCCTGTGCCAGGACCTGCACACCGCCGAGGACCTGGCGAGCGAGGCGTTCGCGCGGACCCTGCGCACCGTCCGGAACGGCCCGGCTGGTCCGACCGGTGACTGGCGTCCCTACCTGTACGCGGTGGTCCGCAACACGGCGGCGGAGTGGGCACGCTCCGATCAGCGGTTCGTCCTGACCGACGAGTTCCGCGAGGACGATCTCACGACGGCCGCGCCGGAGCCGCCGGACGATCTCGTGACCCGCGCCTACCGCTCGCTGCCGCCACGCTGGCAGACCGTGCTCTGGCACACCCTGATCGAGGACGAGGAGCCCGAACGGGTCGCGAAGATCCTCGGCATCACTCCCGGCAACGTCGGCGTGCTGGCCTTCCGCGCCCGCGAGGGACTGCGCAAGGCGTACCTGGCCGCGCACGTATCCAGCGCGTCACCCCGCTGCCAGGAGTACGCGGAGCCGCTGGCGGCGATCGTGCGCAAGAGAAGCGGCCGCCTTCCGCGGGCGCTGCGCGCGCACCTGGAATCCTGCGCGGGCTGTGCCCGGGCACACACGGAGCTGCTCGACCTCAACGCCACACTCCGCGCAGCGCTGCCGATCGCACTGTTCCCGCTCGCCCTGGGAGCGGGGAAGTGGACCGCGGCGGGAGCGGGGACGCCGGGCACGGCAGGGGCTGGGACATCAGCCGGGGCGGGGACCGGGAAGTCGGCCGCCGCGCAGAAGGGTGCCGCGACGCCGGGCTGGGCGATCCCGGTGTCGGGAGCGGCGGCGATCGTCGCCGCCGCCGTGGCCGTGTTCAGCCTGTCATGGGACCCGGCACCCTCCCCGCCTACGCAGGCCGCCGCCCCCGCGCCGAGCGCGTCACCCACCCCGGAGCCCATCCCGAAGCCCACCCGCGTGAAGACCCGGGCGCCCGCCCGCGAGAAAGCCCCGGCCATCCGCGTGACGACGCCGAGACCTGCGTCGCAGTCCCCCCGCAAGCCCACTCCCCAGCCGGGCACCCGGATCGCCCACGCGGGCCGATGTGCCGGCGCGGCGGGCGGGCTGGTGGCGCTGCCGTGCGCCGACCCGCGTACGGCCTGGCGTACGCGGGGCGGTGCCCAGCGGTTCCAGCTCGTCAACGTCGCCAGCGGCCGCTGCCTGGCCGCCGGCGAGCAGTACGACACCGTCGCCTTCAACGGCGGCGGCATGCTCGCGGTCCGGCTCCAGCCCTGCTCCTCCGCCCCGGCCCAGCGCTGGCACCGCCCGGCCTTCAGCGACGGCGTGCGCCGGCTGGTGAGCGTCCCTTCCGGCAAGGCGCTGTCCATCGGCAAGGAGTTCGCCGGCAAGCGTCCGCCGACGGCGTTCATCCTCTACGGTCCCTACACCGGCTCAGCCGATCAGCGCATCACCCTCGTGGACGGCTGACCCGCGAGGGCGTGCGGGGCGGCGACGGTGGTGCCGGCGAGGGAGAGGAGTCCGACGGCCGGCTCCGAGAGGGGACGCCCGCGGGCGGGTCGGCGGTGGCCGAGACCGCCTGCAGTGCCGGATCCGCCGACAGCTCCCACCTGACCCGCGCCTGCCGGGAGATGTTCGGCCTGGCCCCCTCGCACCTACCGCACACCATTCGCCCCAGCCCAGCCGACGCCGCCTGAGTCCGGCACGGCCTGTGACAGCTCTGCGAAAAGCGCTTGTGTCGCGTATCCGGTGCCGCGTTGTCACAGATCGGAGTGCTGCCCTGTCTTTCAGGCAGGACAGACTCACGGAACGACAGGAGCGAGACCTTGCCACCAGCCGGCACCACCATCCGAATCCGCGGCCGGATGAGCGCCCGTCCCATCGACGAGCCGCACCGCGCATCGAGCCAGCTTGAGCTCCTGTTCGACCTCACCTTCGTGGTCGCGGTCGCGGCCGTCACCGCCCAGCTCGCGCACGGCATCGCGGACGGTCATGGACTCGCCGGACTGATCCCGTTCCTGCAGGTGTTCTTCGCGATCTGGTGGGCGTGGATGAACTTCACGTGGTTCGCCTCGTCCTACGACACCGACGATGTCGCCTACCGGCTGCTGACCATGGTGCAGATGGCCGGCGTACTGGTCCTTGCCGCCGGTGTGCCTGCCGCGGCCGGTCACGCCGATTACGGTGTCGTCACGCTGGGCTACCTCATCATGAGGATCGGTCTCGTCGCCCAGTGGTTGCGGGCCGGTCTCGAGGACCCGGCGAGCCGTCGCACCGCGCTGCGCTACGCCGCCGGCATCACCGTCGTGCAGATGGGCTGGGTGCTCCGCCTCTTCCTGGCAGATGCGGGCGTCCTGCCCTCATCCTCCCAGCTGCCGTTGTTCGCCTGCCTGGTCGTCTTGGAACTCGCGGTGCCACGGTGGGCGGAGCGGGCCAGGGCCACCAACTGGCACCCGCACCACATCGCCGAGCGCTACGGCCTGTTCACGATCATTCTGCTCGGTGAGAGTGTCCTGGCCGCGAGCAGAGGAGTCGAAAAGGCGCTCGAAGCGGACCAGATCAGTGGCCCGTTCGTCGTCATCGCCGGCTGCGGCCTCGTCCTGCTGTTCGCTCTTTGGTGGCTGTACTTCCTCGTACCGGCGGGGGAAGGTCTCAGTGACCGCCGCCATCGGTCCTACCTGTGGGGTTACAGCCACTACGGCATCTTCGCGGCGCTGGCGGCCCTCGGCGCCGGGCTCGAGGTGGCGGTGGAGCAGAGCGGGCACGACGTTGCGGCATCACCGCTGGTACTCGGCTACGCCGTCGCCATCCCGGTCGGCCTGTATCTCGCCCTGCTATGGGCGGTACATGCGCTTGTTGTCGCAGAGCCCGTCATCTTCCCCACTGCGGTTCTGGGCTGCGTCACCGTCATCTTGTCGCTGCCGCTCGCGACGCCCTGGATCGGCATGGCCGCCGTGGTCGCGGCGATCGCAGCCGTCTGCGTCCTGCTGGTCGCTTTCACGATCTGGACCGCAGCCGTCGGGGTCCGCGCTGGAGCACGTCGTCATGGCCCGCCATCCACCGGCTCCGGCGAGTCCTGAGGCAGACCGAGCCCGGTGATCTTGGCCGGGTTCATCATCCACAGCACCTGGTCGATGCCCTGCGCCGAGGCGTTGACCGTGAGGACCGCGAAGACCTGTCCGTCGCGGCTGAGCAGAGCTGAGGTCTGGCCGTTCGTGGCCGCCCAGGCCACGTCGACTCCGGCCCAGAAGTGGTCCGCGAACGCCTTGACGTACTTCGCGACCCGCGACGCGCCCGCCACGGGGAAACGAGAGGCACGCACGCTGCCTCCTCCGTCCGAGTAGCTGGTCACGTCCGCGGCGAAGAGCTGTTCCAGGGCGATCAGGTCGCCGGAGCGGGCGGCGGTGACGAAGGCCGTCAGCAGTCTGCGTTGTTCGGCGCCGGTCACGGGCGTGCGACGCTCGACGAGCACGTGCTTGCGGGCCCTGCTGACCAGCTGGCGTACGGCCGGCTCGTTGAGCTGGATGATGTCGGCGATCTGCCGGTAGGGGTAGTCGAACGCCTCGCGCAGCACGTAGGCCGCCCGTTCGGTGGGCGAAAGCCGCTCCAGGAGCAGCAGCACCGCGAACTCCAGGGCCTCGCTCCGCTCGGCGCCGAGATAGGGATCCGCGCCGGTGTCGACGGGTTCGGGAAGCCACGGGCCGATGTAGGTCTCGCGGCGGACGCGCGCGGACTGGGCTGCGTTGATGGCCAGCCGCGTGGTCGTCGTCGCCAGGAACGCGGCCGGGCTGTCCACCTTGGCGCGGTCATAGCCCTGCCAGCGCAGCCAGACCTCCTGCACCAGATCCTCGGCTTCGGCCGCGCTTCCCAGCATCCGGTACGCGATCCCGAACAGGCGCGGCCGCACACCGGCGAACACCGCCACGGCCCGCTCAAGATCTTCCGGACTGCCTGATCCGGCATCCGCCATCGCCATCGCCCCCTGCCGGGCCGATGCCCCGCGCTCCGTCGGCAGGCCCGTTCTCCGGCCCCATCCTGGACTGCCACCGCCGTCTACCCGCTTGAGCAGCAAGGGTAGCCCAGCGGCAGACAACAGTTTCCGGGAGATTTCCCCCGGCGGAGCGGCCGGCCGGCTTCCGAACGATCCGCTGCCGGTTCATCCTCGTCGCAGGTCAGAGGGGACGTCCAGCGCAGAAATCTTGATCGTTGTCGATGGCGTCATCCGCGGCCTGAGAAAAGAATCTCGCGGCAGCTGTCACAAGCCGGGAGGCTGCCCGGTCTTAGCTGGCGACCGGTTGGCAGCAGATGCCCCGGCGGACAGAGAAGGTTTTCCATGAAGATCGTGGTAATCGGCGGAACCGGCCTGATCGGATCGAAGCTCGTGACGGAGCTGGGCGAGCACGGTCACGAGGCGGTGGCGGCGGCGCCGAACACCGGCGTCAACACCCTCACCGGCGAAGGGCTGGCCGACGTGCTGGCAGGTGCGCAGGTGGTGATCGACGTGTCGAACTCGCCGTCGTTCGAGGAGAAGGCGGTGCTGGAGTTCTTCGAGACCTCCACCCGCAACCTGCTCGCCGCGGAGGCGGCGGCGGGCGTCGGCCACCACGTCGCGCTTTCGGTCGTGGGAACGGAGCGGCCGCCCGGGAACGCCTACTTCCGGGCGAAGATCGCCCAGGAGCAGCTGATCGAGAAGTCGCCGATCCCGTTCTCGCTCGTGCACGCCACCCAGTTCTTCGAGTTCGTCCGGAGAATCGCCGACGAGGCCACGGACGGCGGCAAGGTGCGGATGGCGCCCGTGCTGTTCCAGCCCATCGCGGGCGACGAGGTCGCGCAGGCGCTCGGCCGGGTCTCGGTGGGGACGCCGTTGAACGGCAGAGTCGAGGTGGCCGGACCCGAGCAGGTCAGGATGGACGAGTTCTTCCGCGACGTGCTGGCCTCCTGGGGCGATCCGCGCGAGGTGGTCACCGACCCGCACGCGCACTACTTCGGAGCCGAGCTGCTCGAACGGTCGCTGGTGCCGGATGACGGCGCCACCCTCGGCCGGATCCGCTACCGCGACTGGTCCGCCCGGAACGCGGCCGGCAAGTAGCGCCCCGGCCCGGCAGATCGTCCAGCCCAACGGCGCGCCGCTGTCCTGGACGCGACGCGCCGAGCCGGTCGCCTCGGTCGTCGCGACCCGCCACCGCACCGACCCCGCCTGCCCGCCGGCCGCTCACCGGGGTGAGCGCTTCACCCGCCTGTCCGCCTCCGGCCGGATCACTGTGCGGCTGATCCGAGCGGTCAGCCGGCCTGCCGGACATCCCCCCAAGCCACGTATGGAGGAAAGATGAGCGCTCCGAACGGCGAGAACGACTTCCTGTACGAGCTCAAGGTCGAGCTCGTACAGGAGGTGACCTTGGCCGAGTCGAGCAACCCGGGAGAGGCCATGGGCCTGCCGGTCACCGAGTGGCTGTTCGACCCGACGGACGTCGAGCGCGAGGAAATCGGCCTGCGGGGTCTGCTCGGGGCGGTCGAGGCGCTGGAGGGCGATGATCGGCCCGACGATCAAGGCGTGGCACATGCCTGACACGCCTGCCCAGGACCATCTGGAGGCGGTGGAATCCGCCGCTTCCGACAACCGAGGCAACACACGAATGAACTATCTGGAACCGCAGGGGCCTGCCGCTTCCGGCCCGCAGGCGCGGATCGACACGCTCGACAGCCTCCGTGAGCACCTCCAGTGGGCGATCGAGCTGGAACACGCGACCCTGCCGCCGTACCTGTGCGCGCTGTACTCGCTGGATCCGGAGCGCAACCCGGAAGCCGTCGAAGTGGTGGGCAGCGTCTTCATCGAGGAAATGCTGCATCTGGCGCTGGCCGCGAACCTGCTCAACGCCGTCGGCGGCCACCCGAGGCTGGACACGCCGCAGATGCTCCCGCCCCATCCCCGGCCCCTTCCTCACGGCGACCGCTCGCTGGAGTTGTCGCTGGTTCCCTTCGGTGCGGAAGCGCTTGAGATGTTCCTGCGGATCGAACAGCCGGCACCGCCCGGAGCTGCGGCGGAGGGCGACGGCTACGAGACGATCGGGCAGTTCTACGCCGCGATCGAACAGGGACTGCGCCTGCTGTGCGACCGGCTCGGCGAGCGGGCGGTCTTCTGCGGCGATCCGGCTCGCCAGGTGAACGCCGGCCACTTCGGGCACACCGCCGGGCGCCTGATCGCGGTCGACGGCCTGGACTCCGCGCTGGCGGCACTGGAGAAGATCGTCGAACAGGGCGAGGGCATCGCCCGGGGCGAGGTCTGGGACGGCGACCAGGACGTCTTCCACCCCGAACGGGACGAGGTCGCCCACTACTACCGCTTCCAGGAGCTCAAGCTCGGCCGGCGCTACCGGCGCGGCGACACCCCGCAGACCGGGCCCACCGGCGAGGCGATCTCCGTGGACCTAGCCGGCGTGCGTCCGATGCGGCGCAACCCGCGGCCGGCCGACCACGCTCCAGGCAGCGCCATCCACACCGCCCAGGACGAGTTCAACCACACCTACTGCGCCGTCCTGCATCTGCTGGAGCAGGCGTTCAACGGCAGCCCCAAGCTGCTCGCGGTCGCCACCGGCACCATGTACGCGCTCAAAGCCCAGGCCCAGGCCCTGATGCGCATGCCCGACGAAGACGGCACCACGGCCGGCCCCACCTTCGAATACGTGGCCCCCGAACTGCGCCGGTGGAGCGCCGGCGACCGGCAGCGGATCGTCGTCCTGCGCGACGGCCCGTACGTCGTGTACGGCGGCGTCCCCCTCAGACGCAAACGCAAGATCGTCTCCTCGGAGGCCGACGCGCTGACGTGGCAGACCGGCGAGCCCCTGGAAACCGAGGACACCTACGCGCTGTGCCGCTGCGGCCACTCGGGCTCCAAGCCGTTCTGCGACGGGACCCACGCCCTGATCGGGTTCGACGGCACGGAGACGGCGGGCGTACGGCCGTACAAGGAACTGCAGCACGTGCACGACGGGGCGGGCATCTCGGCCCAGCGGGTGGGAGAGCTGTGCATCCATGCCGCCTTCTGTATCGGCCGGACCAGGCCGATCGCCGCGATGCTCGCCGACACCGGCGACAGCGATGTGCGCTCCAACATCATGGGCCGCATCGACCACTGCCCCTCCGGCTCCTACAGCTACGCCCTGGAGCGCGGCGGCGACACGATCGAGCCCGACCTCCCGCAGGCCGTCTCGGTCCTGGAGGAAGAGCACGGGCTGGCCAGCGCGCTGTGGGTCACCGGCGGAGTGCCTGTCCTGCGGGCGGACGGACGGCCGCTGGAGACCCGTAACCGGATGACGCTGTGCCGCTGCGGCCGTTCCGGAAACAGACCGCTGTGCGACGGCACCCACCGGGAGATCGGCTTCCGGGAGGAGGCGCCGGGCCACGCGGACGGTCACCGGTAAGGCCCGCCGCCTCCCGCCGTCCGTCCGGCAGAGGCAGGCGACGGGCCCGCCGACCACCGCCGCGCCACGAACAGCGGAGAGGCATCATGAGCAGGCGCCTCCCGGAGCCGGCGGCGCAGGAGTTCGCCGACGCGACCGCCAGATCCATGGAACAGGCGAGCGCCCTCGAAGAGGCCGCTTCCGCCTCCGTTCCGCTGCGCCCACGCCTGTTCGGGATCGCCTGTCGGCTGCTCGGCAGCGCGGCAGAAGCCGAGGCCATCCTTCGGGAAGTCTGGTTCCGCCGGCGGAACACCGACCGCTCAACCGTCGAAAACCCCTCGGCCTTCAACGTCCACCCCGGTTCATACCGCTTCTGCGGCCGCGGCGGATTGCAGGCCGGCCAGCAGATCGGGCAACTGGCCGGTCGCGGCAGCCAGCGCCAGCATGTCCTGGTACTCGCGCCAGTGCGCGATCTGGCCGTCGCGGACCTTGAGTACGCCGATGAAGGGAGCCGAGGCGCGCTGCCCGGTGGCCGGATCGGTCCCGGACAGCTCGTATTCGGTGATGATCATGTCGGGGTCGGTGGTCTCGTGTACCACGACCTTCCCCACTTCCAGGCGTACCGGCAGGGCGGCCCGGCCGGCTCGGGCGAAGGTGAGGAACTGCTCGCGTCCGACGAAGCGGCGTGGCCTGCCTGGTGGGGCGAACGGTGTCTCGACGACGACGTCCTCGGCCCATAGTTCATCGTCGAGGTGGTCGGCATCCGTGGTCGCGCTCATCCCCCGATGGAGACGCGCGAGTACCTCGCGCGGGCTGGCGGTGGGTGCGGTCATCGCGGTTCCCCTCACTGGGCGGCAAGTAAGATGAGTGACCACTCATGATTCCGAAAATAATGAGTCATCACTCACCTTGTCAACGGAGCCCCGACGATGCCCCCAACCGACGATCCGACGCCGCTGCGCGCCGACGCCCGGCGCAACCGGGAACGCATTCTCATCGCCGCCGAGGCCGTCTTCGCCGAGCAGGGCGCTTCCGCCTCGACCGAGGAGGTCGCCGCTCGGGCGGGCGTCGCGATCGGCACCGTCTTCCGGCACTTTCCCACCAAAAACGACCTGCTCAGCGCAATCATCAAAGACCTCATGCGACGGCTCACCGAAGAGGCGGACGCCCTCGCCGACCACGGAGACCCCGAAACGGCGCTGTTCACGTTCTTCAACCGGATGGTCGAGCAAGCCGTGGCGAAGAAGACGGTCGCCGATCTGCTGTCGGGTGTCGGGATCGACATGCGGGTCGCCAAACCCGTTCAGACCTTCCAGGAAGCGATCGGGGCGCTACTGGCTCGCGCCCAGCAGGCCGGCACAGTGCGCCAGGAGATCCGCCTGGACGAGGTGATCGCCCTGCTTGCCGCCACCTGCCAGGCGGCGCTGCACGCCGGCTGGGAACCGGATCTGCAGCGCCGCACCCTGGCGATCGTCTTCGAAGGGTTGCGGCCGAAGGGCGGGCGACTCCCGGGGATGGACAGCGCCTGACAAAGCCATCCGCCGCCCGGACGCATCCTCGGCGGCAGTCCCGCCGGGCAGGCCCCGAGCTCCTCCGGCGCCGCCCCGGTGGCGTACGCCGCCGGCTGTCCGTCGGCTGCCCCGGCTCGCACCTACGAGACGGAAACCGTCGTCGGCGCCCTGCACGCCCGAGGGGCTCCGAGGTGGTGACGCCGCCGGCGGGTCAGACGATGTCATCGCCGAAGGCGGCGGCGAGCGCCTTCGCGATCACGTCGGGCAGCTCGGTCCGCCCGTCGTCCTCGGCCCAGCGCACCAATGCCGCGTGCAGGGCGGCCAGGCAGGCACTGGCCGCCACCTGGGCCCGGAACGCCGTGTCGGGATCGGCGGCATCGTCCCCGAGGGCATCGACGATCGCCTGCTGAAGGGCGTAGTGGTTGTCCAGGTGCTTGGCCCGCAAGGCCGGCGTCGAGATCATGAGCCGGAGGCGGGCGAGCAGGAACTGCTTGCCCGCCTCCGTGTCGTCTCCGTGGCCGCCACCGGTCAACGTCGCGGCCGAGTCGATGAGCGCGCCGCCGATGCGGCGGACCAGGGGCTGCGCGGCGGACGACGCGACGATCCGCTCGGCGACGAGCCGACCGTGCTGGTCGACGAGCACGAGGTCCTCTTTCGTGGGGAAGTGCCGGTACACGGTCATGGGCGACACGCCCGCGGCTTCGGCGACGTCGGTCACGGTCGTGGCGTCGTATCCGCGCCCGGTGAACAGCCGTACCGCGTGCGCCTGAATCATGCGCTGCGTCTCGGCTCGTCGTTGCGCTCGCAGTGTTGAGTGCTGGTCGGGCATGTGGTAGACACTACCACCATGGTAGTTACTACCAGATTGGTAGTAACTAACAGATGGAGGTGGTTGGCATGGGTGATCTGACCGGCAGGACGGCTCTCGTGACCGGAGCATCGCGCGGCATCGGGCAGGCGATCGCGGCCCGGCTGGCGGCGCAGGGGGCAGTGGTCATCGTGCACTTCGGCACGGACAAGGACGGTGCGACGGCGACGGTCGACGCGATCGGACGTGCCGGCGGAACCGCGCTCGCCGTCAGGGCAGAGCTGGGCGTGGACGACGACGTCGAGACGCTCTTCGCGGGAGTCGAGGCCGGCCTGGCCGGGCGGCCGCTCGACATCCTCGTCAACAACGCGGCGGCTGCGCCCGCCGGCCCGCTCGGAGTCACGACGAGGACGGAGTTCGACCACCTCTTCGCGGTGAACGTGCGAGCGCCGTACTTCATCATCCAGCGAGCATTGCCGCTGCTCCGCGACGGTGGCCGCATCGTCACGATCTCGTCCGTGGCGACCCGGATGGCCAACCCCAGCCAGACGTCCTTCGCCATGACGAAGGGCGCGGTCGAGACGATGAGCATGACCCTGGCCAACCAGCTCGGAGTCCGGGGAATCACGGTGAACGCGGTCGCTCCCGGCGCCACCCGGACGGCGACCAACGGAGCGGTCTTCGAAACGCCGGGCCTGGCCGAACTCATCGCCGGAACGACGGCGCTCGATCGCCTGGGCGGGCCCGACGACGTCGCCGACGTAGTCGCGTTCCTCGCCTCCGACGCCGCGCGCTGGATCACCGGCCAGGTCATCGACGCGAGTGGTGGCCTGTTCCTCGGACCGCGCGCCTGATCGCAGACTGTCGACGAGAACTCCTTACGGCCTGTCGCATTGGGTCGGACCGGGGTGTCCTGCCGTGATTGCTCACGGCGGGCTTCCCCGGCCCACCCGCCGTACCCGGCCCGCGTGTCTCCACGGGGTCCGGCCAAGGCGAGCCCGAAAGCCGCAATAAATGATCGTTAAGCGACTTCCGGGCAGGTCGGCGGCCTGCCGGTGTCCCGTCGGAGCCACCGGGACGGCGAGCGGCCCGGCGCGCTGATCATCCAATATCGCGCCGTTCCATCGCGCAATCACGATCTCGAACCCGTGAGCTGCGGGCCGGCCCAGGGATGTTCCCTGGCGGATCGGGCGCGCCGGGCACGGGGTGATCGATCCGGCCGGAGTCAGGCGGCGAAGCGGGCCAGCTCCCACGGGTCGTGGGCGCTGAAGACACTGACCTGGTCGCCGTGGTCGCGAACCAGTTCCCGCAGCCGGGCGTGGGTGCCCAGTCGCAGGTCGTGGTGCACCTCCGAGGTGGTCTGGACGAAGTCGAGCATCGGATGCGGGTGGGGGTTGGGCTGGATTTCGCGGTGGTAGTAGTAGGCGTCGCCCGCGTGCAGCAGCCAGCGGTCGCCGTCCCGGACGGCCACCCCGGTGTGGCCGTGGGTGTGGCCGCCGAGCGGGACCAGCAGGATGTCCGGGAGCCCCTGCACGGGCAGGGCGTCGAACCCGAACCACTGCTCGGCGGGCTGTGTGATGGTGTAGGTGACCCAGTGGGGGCCGTGCGCCCAGTGCGCCGGGCGGTAGCGGAAGCTGGGCGCCTCGGCCAGCGCGGCGTCGAGTTCGGCGGCCATGACGTGGACTTGGGCGTGGGGGAAGTCGGGCAGGCCGCCGCAGTGGTCCACGTCCAGGTGGGTGACGATGACATGCCGCACGTCGGCGGAGGAGTAGCCAAGGCGTTCGATCTGCCGGATGGCGGTCTCCTGCTCGTCGAGCATGGGCTGGGCCATCTCGACCCAGTCTGCGCCCAGGGTGCCTGCGGGGTCGCGCACGTCGTCCAGGCCGAGACCGGTCTCGACCAGCACCAGGCCGTCGGTGTCGGTCTCGATCAGCAGGCAGTGGTTGACCGCGTGCGCGGGCGCCGGTCCGTCATAGGTGGCCTCGATCTCTCGAACTGATCCGCAGTTGAGGTGGTGGATTCGCATGCCGGCAAACTCCTTTATATTACGAACGTTCGTCTTCTTTTGGCGAACGATCGGTAGGTTATGCTCGGTTCATGAGCCCGCGCAAGTCCGTCATCGAAACGGCCGCCACCCGCACCCGCATCATCGAGTGCGCCCTGGCCTCGGCCTCGGCCGAAGGCCTGGAAGGTGTCACGATCGGCCGCCTGGCCGGCGAGCTGGCCATGAGCAAGGCCGGAGTGATCGGCCACTTCGGCACCAAGGAGGTCCTGCAACTGGCCGTCCTCGACACCGCCGTCGACAGGTTCGTCCGGCGGGTGCCCGCGCGGGTGGTGGGCGCGCGGCCGGGCGCCGAACGGCTGGCGCGCGCGTTCGGCGAGTGGTTCGACTACATGGCCGACGACCACAGGGGCTGCTTCCTCACCTCGGTCGCCACCGAGTTCGACGACCGCCCCGGCCCGGTCAGGGACGCCGTCATCGCCGCCCTGTCCCGATGGTCGGCCTACGTCCTGGACGAGCTCGGCACCGCCGTCGACTCCGGCGAGCTTCCCCGCGACACCGACCCCGACCAGCTCGCCTTCGAGCTCAACGGCGTCGCCCTGGCCACCGCGCAGGCCGTACAACTGCACCACGACCCGCTGGCCGCCACCCGCGCCCGCCGCGCGCTGGCCCGCCTCCTGCCCCCGTAAGCACCCGACCGGAAATCGGCGCTTGTACGCTCCGTGACGGCTTACCGCAGCCGACACCTCCTGCCGGCCGTCGCCCTCGACCTTGGCGCCGTGGAGCCGTCGCTGGGCTCGGCCGCGTTCCTCGTCGCGGTCGCCAGCGCAGGCATACATCCAACAGACCCGCGTCACGGTGGCCCGGGAAAGCTCCTACCGCATCCGGGCCGCTGCGGGCATCGACCACCACCGACCCGGCGTTCTCTCAGGGACCTCGGCACGGGTCGAGGTCACAACGCACCCGGCGGCCTGCACCGATCAGCCGACTGTCACCGACGTCGTGACCGATACCGTCGTACGCGGTGGGCCGCCGCTCCGCGAGGAGGTTGTCCGTCAACAGCGGACGATAAGGGGAAAGGGGGAACACCCACTCCTCTCCACTCCTAACTTATAGCGCACCGGGGGGCTTGCCACAAGACCCGGGGCGTGCCGCAGAATCGTCGACCGAGGCACGAACCTGAAGAAAACGGGGATGCGAAATGCGTGTGTTGTTGTCGACGTATGGGTCGCGTGGGGACGTCGAACCGCTGGTGGGACTCGCGGTGCAATTGCGGGCGCTCGGCGCGGAGGTGCGGGTGTGCGCTCCGCCGGACGAGGACTTCGCGGAGCGGCTGGCCGGTGTCGGCGTGCCGCTGATGCCGGTCGGCCAGTCGGCGCGCGCGCTGACGACCGCGGCGCCGCCGCCGTCGCCGGCGAACCTGCCCCAGCGCGCGGCCGAGTTGATCGCCGGCCAGTTCGACGTGGTCACCGCGGCGGCCGAGGGGTGTGACGTGCTGGTGGCGACCGGCGCGATGCCGGCCGCGGCCGGCGCGCGGTCGGTGGCCGAGAAACTGGGCATCCGCTCCGTGTCCGTGACCTTCCAGCAGCTCACCCTGCCGTCGCCGCACCACCCGCCGCTGGCGTATCCGGGCCGGCCGTTCCCGCCGGACGTGACCGACAACCGGGTGCTGTGGGACCTGGACGCCCAGAGCATCAACGCGCTGTTCGGTGCGGCGCTCAACACGAACCGGGCGTCGATCGGCCTGCCCCCGGTGGACAACGTCCGCGACTACGTCATCGGCGACCGGCCGTGGCTGGCGACGGACCCGACCCTGGACCCGTGGCAGGAGCCGGCGGACCTCGACGTCGTGCAGACCGGCGCGTGGATCCTGCCCGACGTTCGCCCACTCCCGGCCGAGCTGACGGCGTTCCTGGACGCCGGCACACCACCGGTGTACGTGGGCTTCGGCAGCATGCCCATGAGCGCCTCGACGGACGCCGCCCGGGTGGCCATCGAGGCGGTCCGCGCGCAGGGCCGCCGCGCGCTCGTCGGGCGCGGCTGGGCCGACCTGGCCCTGATCGACGACCGGGACGACTGCTTCACCGTCGGCGAGGTCAACCAGCAGGCGCTGTTCGGCCGGGTGGCCGCCGTCGTGCACCACGGCGGCGCGGGCACGACGACGACGGCCGCCCGGGCCGGCGCTCCTCAGGTGGTGGTACCCCAGGTGGCGGACCAGCCGTACTGGGCCGGACGGGTGGCCGGCCTGGGCATCGGCGCGGCACACGACGGTCCGGCTCCGACCTTCGAGTCCCTGTCAGCCGCGCTCAGGACCTCCCTGGCCCCCGAGACCCGCGCGCGAGCGGCCGCCGTGGCCGGCACGGTCCGCACCGACGGGGCGACGGTGGCCGCGAAGCTGCTGCTCGACGCGGTCAGCCGGGAGAGGCCGCCCGGGTCCGCGTGAACCACGCGGGATCGTCGAGCCGGGAAAGCACCTCCTCCACCTCAGATCGGAACTGATGCCGTGAAACCCCTGACCACCAGCGCGTTTGACCTTCCCGGCCACCTCACCCCCAAGGCCGACCCGACGCTGATCGCCGGTGACGAGCAGCACTTCGCGGCCATCGCGGAGAGCCTCGAGCAGTCGATCGCCGACCTGTCCGACCGCCTCGACGCCGAGCGCAAGGCACCCGGCGGAAGAGGCCGGCAGGTGATGGACCGGGACATGGAGATCCACCGGCTGACCGCTCGCCTGCGCGCGCTGCGTCGCTTCGGTCTGGACCTGTGCCTCGGGCACATCGTCAGCGCGGACAACCCCGAGCCCGTGTACGTCGGACGGCTTGGCCTCACGGACAGCGCGGGTCGCCGGCTGCTGCTCGACTGGCGCTCCCCCGCGGCCGAGCCGTTCTTCGGAGCGACCCACGCCAACCCGATGGGTCTGGCAAGCCGCCGCAGGTATCGCTGGACCCGCGGCCGGATCAGCGACTACTGGGACGAGGTGTTCACCTCGGACGGGTTCGAAGGGCACGCCGCGCTCGACGACCAGTCCGCCTTCATCGCCAGCCTGGGCAGCAACCGGTCGCCCCGGATGCGGGACGTGCTCGGCACCATCCAGGCCGACCAGGACGCCATCATCCGCGCGGGATCCCGCGGCGCTCTCGTCGTCGACGGCGGTCCGGGGACGGGGAAGACCGTCGTCGCGCTGCACCGCTCCGCCTACCTCCTCTACTCCGACCCCCGCCTCGGTCACCGCCGGGGCGGCGTGCTGTTCGTCGGTCCGCACCAGCCCTACCTGGCCTACGTCGCCGACGTCCTGCCCAGCCTCGGCGAGGAGGGCGTGCAGACCTGCACCCTGCGCGACCTCGTCCCCGAGGGAGCCGGGGCGGCGATCGAGACCGATCCGGACGTGGCTCGCCTGAAGTCGTCGGCGGACCTGGTGAAGGCGATCGAGCCCGCCGTCAGGTTCTACGAGAACCCGCCCACCAAGGGGATGACGGTCACGACCCACTGGTCCGACGTCTGGCTGGGCGCCGACGATTGGGCCGAGGCGTTCGGAGCACCGGATCCCGGCACTCCGCACAACGACGCGCGCGACCGGATCTGGGAGGAACTGCTCACGATCCTGATGGACAAGCACGACGACGACGTCCCGGCTCACCTGCTCCGCAAGTCGCTGCTGCAGAACAGCGAGTTGCTCACGGTCTTCAACCGCGCGTGGCCGCTGCTCGAAGCGACCGACCTCGTCGGCGACCTGTGGTCGGTACCCGCCTACCTGCGCAAGTGCGCCCCCGGGCTCAGCGTCGACGACGTACGGCGACTGCAGCGCGCGGACGCCCAGGCCTGGACGGTGTCCGACCTGCCGCTCCTGGACGCGGCACGGCAGCGGCTCGGCGACCCGGAGGCGTCACGACGTAAGCGCCGGCAGGAAGCCGCTCTCGCCGCCCAGCGCGAGCGCATGGCCCAGGTCGTCGACGCCCTGATCGAGGCCGATGACGACGGCGAAGGCCTCGTGACACAGCTGCGCCGAGAGGACCTCCAGCGAAATCTGGTCGACGAGTCCGAGCTGCCCACCCTCGACCCGGACCTGCTGGCCGGCCCGTTCGCGCACATCGTCGTCGACGAGGCTCAGGAACTGACCGACGCGGAGTGGCAGATGTTGCTGCTCCGGTGCCCGTCCCGGAGCTTCACCATCGTCGGGGACCGCGCCCAGGCCAGGCGCGGGTTCACGGAGTCATGGCAGGAACGGCTCGAGCGGATCGGGCTCGACCGGATCAACCTGGCGTCCCTGAGCATCAACTACCGGACGCCGGAAGAGGTCATGGCGGAAGCCGAGCCGGTCATCCGGGCCGTGCTCCCGGACGCCAACGTGCCGACCTCCATCCGCAGCAGCGACGTCCCCGTCGTATACGGATCCGCTGCGGATCTGGGCTCGGTCCTCGACACCTGGCTCGCCGCGCATGCCGACGGGATCGCCTGCGTCATCGGCGATCCCACGTTCCGGTCGACGTCCCGTGTCCGGTCGCTGACCCCGGAGCTGTCGAAGGGGCTCGAGTTCGACCTGGTCGTCCTCATCGATCCGGAGGCGTTCGGCGAGGGCGTCGAAGGAGCGGTCGACCGCTATGTCGCGATGACCCGGGCGACCCAGCGACTCGTCATCCTCACGAGCTCCTGACGCCGGCCGAGTCCTCGCCGACCCGGTGCGGGACAACCTCACCACCATCCCCCGCACCGGACATCGGCGCGACCGTCACCGACGCCGCGCCAGGGGTTGCGTAAACGATTACAGAGCGCCAAGATCACCATGTTTGCGCCTCTGCCTTCGGAAGGAATACGGGTGCCCCGAACCCCCCACAACGGATCGGGAATCCGAGGCCTGCTCCTGGCCCCGCTCTCGGCCCTGCTCACGTTCGTCATGTTCCTCGCGCTCACCCCGCCGGCGAGCGCCAACACCTTCGGATGGTCGTACCTGCATCCGTCGGGATGCTGCACGCAGGCGGACAACAGGAACCACTACTACAACTACTCGTCGCTGACCTCGTACATGAAGGTCGCCGGCAACTACGCCATGATCCGCCTGGACTCCCAGACCGACATGGCCACGCACTACGACTCCTCCCCCGACTCCAAGACCGACGTGGAGATGTTCGACCAGTACTACGACGACTACTGGGGTCTGGACTGGAACGGGTCGAGCACCGGCAAGAACATCTACGCCCACGCCAAATGCGTGCGGGTCATCAGCCCGGGGCTCATCAACGGCTGGTGGAAGTGCGACCAGTACGAGATCCGCTTCGATCTGGCCGACATGAGCGGCTTCTCGGAGAACGAGCGCAAGCACACGGCCTGCCATGAGGTCGGGCACAGCGTCGGGCTCGGCCACTCCTCCGAGAGCACCTCCTGCCTGAAGCCGGGCCGCCACACCGTGCGCAGTTACAGCTCGCACGACGTCGCGCACATCAACGGCCGATTCTGAGGGCGGGACACATGTCGAAGATGCTCCGATCCCGCACCGCGGGGGTGGGCCTCACCCTCGCCGTCGCGCTCGGCCTGGCGACCGCCGCCGGAGTGGCCGCCTCCTGGCCGGGCGAGGCCACTCCTTCTTTCTGGTCCATGATGCGCGCCGGCGTGGGTGAGTCGGCCGGCACGTACCTGTACGACTCACTGGACGACCTGACGCCCGGCGCGCCCGCCTCCGGCGCCTTCACCTCCGCCGCGGCGCTGCTGGAGGGCACCGTCGTCGGCATCGAGCCGGGGATCGCTTTCGGCTCCGACGACAGCGCGAGCACCGCGCCCGTCGTCGGCTACGACACGCCCGACGCGGCGATCCGCTACGCCAGTCTCGTCGTCAAGGTGGACCGCGTCCTGTCCGGAAAACTCGGCCTGGGCCAGCAGAACGGCCAGATCCGGCTGCAGGTCGAGCAGCCGAAGCAGAGCACCCTGGCCGACCTGCGGGCCTCCATCGGCAGCGCGGGGCACGGCCTGTTCTACGTGCACAACGCTCTGGAGCGGCACCAGGCCGCGGGACGGGCGGTGCCCCAAGCGCTGGCCGGCTACCTGGCCTCGGTGCATCTGCCGATCGGCGAGGGCGTCTTCGTCGAGCAGGCACCGGGCCAGCCGGTCATCGCGCCGCTCATGGACAGCCCGGAACGGGTGGACCAGATACTCAACGGCGCCCCGGCGCCCGTGGAGGAGCCGCCGGACCTGCCCTCCCCCAGGCCCCCCAAGCCCTCGGACTTCCCGCACGACGACAACCCCGACGGGACGCCGACGGCCGCTCCCGTCCCGGACCCCACGGACGACCCCGACGCCTCGGCGGTGGACGTCCCCGACCCGGTCACGACGGACACCCCCGGCCCCGGGGCAGGCGAGCCCACGGTCGGCACCCCCACCCTGGACCAGCTGAGGAGCCGCGCGGTGCGCGCGGCGTGCACGGCCGGCACCAGCACCACGCCGGCCACCTGCTGACCGGACCCCCACGGGACGCGGGCCCGCCGGGGTCACAGCGGTAACGACGTAGGAAACAACGTCGATGCGGGTCAGCGGCCTTCTTCCATGTTGCGCTCGAAGGCTCTGACCCGCGTATCCGTTGAAAAGTTCGTCGACACCCCCGGTACCCCTGAAGAGACAGGGCCGGTGCCGGGGCGCCAGGCGAGGCCGACGAACTCGGTCCGGCCGAGGAAGAACGCCGCCTTCACGTTGTCGGGGCCCACCAGGTCCCGGATCTCGATCGGGCGGGATTCCGTTGCCCTGAGGGCTGGATGCCGCCCGCCGTCAGCCGGACCGGGGTGATCCGGGGGGTGTCCCGGTCAGGAGGCGCAGTTCGTCGCGGACGGTCGCGCGAATGCCCCGCGGCGTGAATCTCTGCGGGTACGTCGCCGTTTGCAGCGTCAGGCCGTCAACGAACAGGTGGAGCCGCATGGCCTGCCGTTCCAGATCGGCGTCCGCGAACTCCTGGTCCATGCGCTCCGGAAGCGGCATGTCGTGGCAGGAGGCGATTGCGAGGCGGCAGATGTACCGTTCGCCCGCCCAGCTCGTGCTGCGCAACTCCGCCAGCGACTCATCGACATGTGAGCGCACCAGGCACGCCAGCCATACGTCCACCTCGACGCGGCGGTTCTCATCCAGCGGGAGGAGCTCTTCGAGCAGGAGCTGAGCGCGCTCCGCACCCGGCAGGTCCGTATGCAGATGCCCGGCGATGCGCTTGGCGACACTCCTCCCGACCGCCTGCGCCGCGAAGCTGAGCAGGCCGCGCTGGGTGTCGAAATAGTGGCGCAGCCCGCCGACCGAGACTCCCGCCGCCTCGGCGACCTTGCGGACCGTGGCGCCCTCGACCCCTTCCCGGCTGATGACCTCCCATACGGCGCGGACGAACTCGTCCCGCCGTTGCCCGTGGTCGACGATCTTCGGCACCCTCCCATTACAGCACACCCGTACGGTTTCTTATAAAGTACAAGCGTGCGAAATAAGACATTGCCTCAACCGACGGACCGCCGAATGCCGGCACTGGGCATGCTGGTCGCCGGACTGGTCCTGATCGCCGGATCGGCGGTGTGGCTGGCCCTGAACGGCGCCACCGGCATCCGGTACTCGGCCGACCACGCCGACACCGTGCCCATGTGGCACCGCTGGATCCCCGCCGTCGCCGGCCTGATCCTCGTACGGCTGGTGCCGCCCAGGGCGGTTCCCCCGGTGAGCGGGCCGGCGGGGCGGGGGCTCCGTATCCAGGCGATCGTCCTCCTGGCCTCGGCCGTGCTCTTCGCCGTGACGCTCCGGCTGACGGGCGGCGGTGAACCCATGCACACGATCTTGAAGGCCGTCCTGCTGCTGGCCGTGCCGATACTGCTGTTCCGGCTGGCGCGCCGTACCGCCCCGGACCAGGCGCTTGTACACCAGCGGCCCACAGCATGGCACCGCTACGGGCCGGTGGCGCCGGTGGCCGCCTGGCTCGCTCTCACCTACGCCGGACCGTTGGCCGTGCCGCCCAGCGATTACGCGGCCGGCGTCGACCTCGTCTCACTGCTGATCACCTTCGTCGTGGTGTTCGCCGTCAACAGCCTGCTCGAAGAGGTCTTCTACCGGCGCTGGCTCCAGACCCGATGGGAGCACATCCTCGGCCGATGGCCCGCCATCGTGCTGGCTTCCCTGCTCTGGGCGGCCTGGCACGTCGGCATCCAGGGCAGCGGCCATCTCACCGCGGATCTGGCCGCGGTCTTCGTCAACCAGGGGGTACAGGGGCTGTTCCTCGGTTACCTGTGGAGCCGGTACCGGGTGATGTGGCCTGTCCTCGTTGTCCATGGCGCGATGAACGCCGCCCCCATTCTGCTGGGAATGCCGTAACGCCTGGCGCCGGAGCGCGGACGCCGCGGCACCCGGGTCCACGATGCCTGCGTTCAGGGGAAGAGGATGATCTTTCCGCGGGTCTGGCCCGCCTCGCTCCTGCGGTGGACCAGCGCGAGGTCGGACAGCGGGTGGGATTCGGCGACGTCGACGACGAGCGCGCCGGCGTCGAGGAGTTCGACGATCTCACCCAGTTGCTTGGCGTCGTTGCGGGCGACCATGTGCAGGGCGGTGACATCGGCGTCGGCGGGCGGCTCGACGGGGGTGGCGACGGAGGCGATGACGCCGCCCGGCCGCAGGAGGGAGACCAGGCTCACCGCGGCCTCGGGAGAGATCGGAGCGAGGTTGACGACGGCATCGACCGGACCGTCCAGCGCGTCTGCGAGAGCGGTGGTCGTGTAGTCGATGATCTGGTCGGCACCGTACTCGCGGACCGCCGCGGCGCTGCGGCCGCCGGCCGTAGCGATGACTGTCGCACCGGCGTGCCTGGCGAGCTGGACGGCGAACACTCCCACGCCGCCACCGGCGCCGTTGATGAGCACGCGCCGGCCCGCGGTGATGCGGGCGTGCTCGAACAGCACCTGCCAGGCGGTGAGCGCGGCGACGGGGATCGCGGCCGCGTCGGCCAGGGGAACGGTGGCGGGCGCCTTGGCCAGCACGCCGGCCGGGGCGGCGACGTACTCGGCCGCGGCGCCGCCCGCGTCGAGACGGCCGATGACCCGGTCGCCCACGGCCAGCCCCTCCACATCGTCGCCGACCTCGGCGATCGTGCCGGAGACGTCCCATCCGAGGATGTAGGGCAGGTCCACCGGCAGCACGGCTCGCAGCATCCCCGACCGCAGCGCCGTTTCCGAAGGATTGAACGAGGTGGCGGCGACCCGGATCAGGACCTCGCCCGGTCCGGGCGCGGGCCGCGGCACTTCTTCGTATCGGATGACGGAGGCATCGCCGTACTCATGGATGCGGGCGGCCTTCATGGTGTCGCGGAACTCGCCCGCGTGGTCGTTCACCCAGGTGCGGAACGTGCGGGCCGGGACTCCGGTGACCTCTCCCACCGTGGCCGTGGCCGCTCTTGGTACGGTCACCATCTCGGCCTGGGCCTGGAGGATGCCGTCCACGGCCGCGGGCGGCCAGCCCTGGGTGAGCATCCGCTGCCGCGCGGTCTGCGGCGAGGTCTCCTCCCAGCGCACCGGGCGGCCGATCACCTCCCCGATGATGCCCACCTGTTCGGCCTGGGTCAGTGTCTCGGGCCCGGTCAGCTCGTAGATCGCGCCGTTGTGCCCGTCGCCGACGAGTGCGCGCACCGCGACCGCGGCCAGATCCCGCTCGTGCAGCGGGGGCATGGCGGCCGCGCCGTACGGTCCGCGCACGGCTGCCTCGGCGCGGATCTGCCCGGCCCACCGCAGGGCGTTGGCCGCGAAGGCGTGCGGTCGCAGGAACGTCCATTCCAGCCCGGACCGCTCGATCAGCTGCTCGACCTGCCGTTCGTAGCCGCGTACGGCCGCCGAGGACAGGTAGACGATGCGGCGGGCATGCGTGGCGATCACATCCAGAACCGCGGGCATCCCCTCGGCCGTAGCGAACGGCCAGAGGAGAAACACGGCCTCGACCCCGTTCAGGGACGCGTGCAGGGTGTCCGGATCGGCCAGGTCGCCCCGCACGACCTCGACGCCGTCCGGAAGGCCGGCCGCCTCGGGATCGCGGGCCGGCGCACGGACCCCGGCCCCCGCCTCCAGCAGCTGTGCCACGACCTGCCGGCCGACCGTGCCGGTCGCCCCGGTCACCAGAATCCTGCGTTGCTCCGGCATGAAGTCTCCCCATGGTTGATCGCTTCGTGTGCGCTCAACCGTATGGAGCTGAAGAGAGACAGACAATGTGTGAAAATCTCGTATTTATACGAGTTCATCTTCGTAGAGCCGCCGAGATAGACTATCTCCGTGGACGTACTCAGCGACGTGATCGCCGCGATACGCGCCGGAGAACCCCGCTCGGCGCGCGTTCAGTGGCACGCCCCCTGGGGGCAGCGGTTCCCCACCGTGCGCGGCTCCGCCGGCTTTCAAGTGGTCCTGCAGGGATCGTGCCGGCTGATCCCCCCGGACGGCGGCACCCCCATCGCGCTGAACGTCGGCGACGTGGTGTTCCTGCCCCACGGAAGCGGCTACGCGCTGGCCGACAGCCCCGCCACCCCGCTGACCGAACCCGCCTGCGACCCACTGAACGACCCTCGGTTCGAAGACCGCTACGCCTCCGCGACCGTGGGGAAGACCGGACAGGACGGCTCGCAGGCGGTCACCGTGACCCTCTGCGGTGGATACCAGCTCGACCCCAGCCGAGCCCATCCGCTCCTGGGCGACCTGCCCGAGATCGTCCACCTGCCCGCCCGCCTCGGGCACCGCCCCGAACTGCGCGCCGCCGTCGACCTCCTCGGCGGCGAGCTCGACAACCCCCGCCTCGGCGTGGACACCATCGTGCCCGCCCTGCTCGACATGCTGCTGCTCTACATCCTGCGCGCCTGGTTCGACGAACAGTCCGAACGCGGCACGACCGCCGGCTGGGCCGCGGCACTGGGCGACCCGGCGATCAGCGCCGCACTGCACGCCCTCCACCGTGACCCCGCACTCCCCTGGACGGTCGAGACACTCGGCACCCAGGCGGGACTGTCCAGGGCGGCTTTCTCCCGGCGCTTCACCACTCTGATCGGCCAGCCGCCCCTCACCTATCTGACCTGGTGGCGCATGACCACCGCAGCCCGGCTTCTCCGCGAGTCCGACGCCCCGCTCGGCGAGGTGGCCACCCGGATCGGCTACACCTCGGAGTTCGCCTTCGCCACCGCCTTCAAGCGGGAGTACGGCATCGCACCCGGCAAGTACCGCCGACAGAGCCGAGCGGAAACCCGGAGCGGTGAACTCGACGCGATGGCACCACGACCAGTGGTCACTCCGTAAGCGATGAACACCGAACGATGATCATCACACGGTGACGCCCGCCCTCCCCCACGGGGACGCTTCCGGCATGCGCGGGATCACCGGTGTCCCGGGCGCCGGAATCCGTCGACGGCCTCGACGAGCCGGCGCAGCTCTTCGTCGGTGTTGTAGTAGTGCACCGAGGCGCGGACCAGGTCGGGCAGGCCACGCGCACCCAGGTCGTACCGGGCGTACTCCCGCAGCGAGACCGAGGTGTTGATGTCCGACTCGGCGAGCCTGTGGTGGACGTCGGCCGAGGGCATCCCGGCGACGGTGAAGGTGACGATGCCGCACTGCCGTACGCCCTGGTCGTGGACCCGCACGCCGGGCACCTGCCGCAGGTCCTCCCGGAGCCGCCGCGCCAGGTCGCGCACCCGCTCCTCGATGTCGCCCAGCCCCAGGGACAGGGCGTAGTCCACGGCGGCGCCCAGGCCGAGCGCGGCGGCGACGTCGCGCTCCCACGTCTCGAACATCCGCGCGGTCCTGTCGATCTCGTAGCTGTCCGGGCCGGTCCAGGCGGCGGAGTGCAGATCCAGTACGGCGGGCCGGATCCGCTCGCGCAGCCGGGGCCGCACGTACAGGAAGCCCGTGCCACGGGGGCCCCGTAGGTATTTGCGGCCCGGGGCGCTGAGGGCGTCGCAGCGCAGCCGCTCGACGTCCAGGTCGAGCTGGCCGGCCGACTGGCAGGCGTCCAGCAGGAACGGCACGCCGGCCGCCTCGGCCAGCCGCCCCACCTCCTCGGCGGGGTTGACGAGGCCGCCCTGGGTGGGGACGTGGGTGATCGCGATGAGGCGTACCCGCCCGTCCATGCGGCGCCGCAGATCCTCCACGTCCATCTGCCCGCTTTCGTCGTCGTCGACCACCTCGACGCGCGCCCCGGTGCGCTCGGCCACCTGGAGGAAGGCGATGACGTTGCTGGCGTATTCGGCGCGGCAGGTCAGGATGCGGTCGCCGGGGCCGAACGGCAGGGCGTAGAACACCGCCTGCCATGCCCGGGTCGCGTTGTCGGTCAGCGCGATGTCCTCGGCGTCCGCGTTGAGCAGGGCGGCGATGGAGGATCGGACCGCGGCGAGCCGGGGCGCCGCCTCGGCGGCCGCTCGGTAGCCCCCGCGCAGCGCCTCGGCGCGCAGGTGGGCGACCACCGTGTCGGTCACGATCGCGGGAGGCAGTGCGGTGCCCGCGTTGTCCAGGTGGGTCACGCGTGTGCAGCCCGGCGTGTCGGCCCGCACCCGTTCGACATCTTGCATGCAAAACATATAAACTGAATACAGTATTTGGATATTGCATGCAAGCGAGGGAGTGAATGGACAACGTCACGGCTCCGCTGCGGCGCGACATCGCGGAGCAGGTCACCGCGCGCATCCTGGACGGTCGCCTGCCTGCCGAGGGGCGCGTCAACGAGGTCCGCCTCGCGGCCGAGCTGGGGGTCAGCCGTACGCCGCTGAGGGAGGCGCTCGTGGAGCTCACCGACCGCGGCCTGCTGGTCGCCGAGCCGCGGCGTGGCTTCCGCGTGCCGCCCTTGGACCTCGACGAGGCCCGCAAGCTGTATCCGCTGGTGGGCGAGTTGGAGGCCCTCGCCCTGCGGTGGACCGCGCCGCAGGACCTGCTCGGGCTCACCAACCGGCTGGAGGAGCAGATCGACGAGATGCAGGCCGCCCTGGAGCAGGGTGAGGAGCTGGCCGCGCTCGACGACCGCTGGCACGCCCTGTTGCTCTCGGCCTGTGCCAACGCCCACCTCATGCGGCTCATCGTCCAGACGAAGCCCCTGCTCAAGCGCTACGACGTGCTCTATTTCGGCGGCCCCGACCGGGCCCGGCGCAGCATCGACGAGCACCGCCGCATCCTCGCCGCGATCCGCGAGGGAGACCTCACCGAGGGAGCGCGATGGCTCGTTCAGAACTGGGTCAACGGAGCCGCCTACCTCGGCCAGGACCCTCGCCGGTCCTCCCGGTAGGTCGCGGCTCGGGAAGGAGGACCATGACCGAAAAGACTCCGGCCCATCGCGCCGGCACCGACCTGAACGGACACGTCGCCATCGTCACCGGCGGCTCCTCCGGTCTGGGCCACGCCATCGCGCTCGCCCTCGCGGAGGCCGGCTCGACGGTCGCGCTCGTCAGCCGGCGGCGGGAGGCCGGCGAGCGGGCCGCAGCCCGGATCGCATCCCTCACGGGCCGGGCGGCCTCGGCGCTGGCCTGCGACGTCAGCGACGAAGACGGCGTCCACCGGGCGGTGGGCGAGGTGGCCGAGCGATTCGGCCGCCTGGACATCCTGGTGACCAGCGCGGGGATCCAGGCCAGAGGCGACATCGGCGAGCTCGGCGCGGCCCAGCTCCGGCGCTGCCTCGAGGTCAACGTCGTCGGGACCTTCCTGGCCTGCCAGGCGGCCGTCCCGTTCATGCGAGCCGCGGGATACGGGCGCATCGTCACCCTGGCCAGCGCGCTCGGCCTCGTGGGCGCCGCAGGCCGGGCCGGCTACGCCGCCAGCAAGGGCGCGGTCGTCCAGCTGACCCGGAGCCTGGCGGCCGAACTGGCCGGCACCGGCATCTGCGTCAACGCACTCGCGCCCGGCCCGTTCCGCACCCCGCTCAACGAGGGCGCCGACGACGACCCCCGCGTACGCGACTTCCTCGACCACCAGGTGCCGGTGGGCCGGTGGGCCCAGCCCAGCGAGCTGACCGCCGCCGCGCTGCTGCTGGCCGGTCCCGCCGCGTCCTACATCACCGGCGCGATCCTCCCCGTCGACGGCGGCTGGACCGCCCACTGACGCCGACCGGTGCGGCGACCCGTCCTCCACCACGTCCGGCCGGGCCGCGAGGGGGTCCCGGTGGGTTGATGCCGTGACGAGATTCGGTGAGTCCGCGACCTGCCGCGATGGCTTACCCCTGGGCGAGCTGCGCAGGGTCTGTCGCAGGCGGCCCTCTGTGGCAGACCCTCGCACACGGTCCGTCGAGCCTCTCATCGTCACTCGCGATCACTTGCCGTCGCACAAGGCTCAGCACGCCGGCCGTACTCAGCGATCCTCAGTTCGGCCGGGGATGACTCTGCGGCGCCCGGTGGAACTCCACGCTGACGAAGCGACCGCCGGTGAAGCCGAGGCGCACGCCATCGCAGTGCGCGAACGGCGTTCCCCACGTGTTGTGCGAAGCATCCGGCGAACACGCCACCAACGCCAGCTCGATCGCCCCTCCGTGCCCGATCAACAGCGCTGACCCGTCCTCCGTGACACCTTCTACCGTGTCTGACCAGATCGCACGGTGGGTCTCGGCCACCGCCGCCACGGTACGGCTCTTCCGGATGATGTCCGCGATCTGCTGGTACGGCTCGGTCCAGTCCCACTGAGCATGCCGAGGGATCTCACCGGGCACGTAACCCGACGGCATCTCCACGGTGTCGTCGACGGCGAACCCCATCGCGACGGCGGTCTCGACCGCCCGTGGGGACGAGCTGGTGACGACGCGCTCGTAGGGGCCGACTCCGGAACCGATGAAACGGGCCAGGGCGATGCCGTCAGCCGACAGATGAGATCCCCGGCCGCGCATCGCGCCCTTCTTGGTCAAGCTGTGTCGGCGCACGTCCAGCCAGCGCATGAGATGTCCTCCTTGACAAGGCGGTGTGGTGGGCGAGTGCGACGAACACCTGCGGCCACCGCGATCATCGACTGTCGTGCCGACAAACGAAGATCATGGGGCGGCCGCAGGCGATAGCGCAATGGCCTCGCGCCGGCAGTTGATGTTCGATGAGCTCACGAGCCGGATCGCCGGCCGGTTCTCCCGCGTGGAACCGCGGCGGCGGGCGCGGGCCATGTTGCCTGGACCGCTCGCGGGGCTGCCGCGCAAGAACTGCTGGACGCTCGCCGAACATGCCGGAGACCACACTCCGGACGGGATGCGGCACCTGCTGTCACGGGCGGTCCGGGATGCCGACGCCGTACGGGACGATCTGTGCGACTACGTCGTGGAGCACCTTGGGCAGGCCGGGGTGGTACTGGTCAGGCCACCGCGTCGGCGAAGAGGACTTCGGCCCGTCCCCGGTCGTCCACGCCCGGCCACTCACCCACGCGGCGGGACGGATCCCCGGGAACGATGCCCATGCGTGTCTTGGCACGCCCCCGAACCAGGATGAAATGAGGTCAATGAACGGACCGCTGCTTCTTTTCGGACGCCAGGTGCTGCCCGTTCGCGAGATGCTGCTGCAACTCGATGTGCCGGAACTGGTAGTACGGTCCCTCGGTGCGCAGCAGGCCCAGGCGGTGAGCGTCGTCGAAGAAGGCCATCGCGCGCAGGGGCAGTCTCCCCTTGGTGGCCAGGCGGGGGACCGTCAGCTTGTAGGCGAGCCACGCGTGGTGCCGGCCCACCATGATCCCGAGCAGCAGGCCCAGCAACAACCCGGTGATGATCGCCACGCTGGAGTTGGTGTTGGTGTACAGCCAGATGCCCCCGGCCACGGACCCGACGACGAGCCCGCCGACTATCCGGATGACGGTCAGGGTCCGGTCGGCCTGCCAGGTCGAGCGCGGGGATCGCGCCGTTGCGGTGATGGTGGGCCGCTCGGCCCAGCCGATCAGGCCGAGCACGCCGGACCAGACGGCAGACACCAGGGCGATCTCCTTCGCTGCCTTCAACCCGGCCTCCATGCCCACCGTCAACCCGGCATCCATGGCCAGAAGGAAACCCGTGAGCCCGCCGACGAGAGCTCCCAGGGCTCCGACGATCAGCACGTCCCTGAGGACGGGGAGGAGCTCGGTGAGCCTGCCGCGGAAGTGGAAGTCGACGTGGCCCGGTGGCTCGGTGAACCAGGGCCCGAGCAAGACCATGATCACGATCGCGGACGGCAGGCCGGCCGATACGCCTGCCGCGGGTTGCCCTGTCATCACGGTGAAGGCGATCCCGATCCCGATCCCGATCGCGGTGGCGACCCCCATGCGGACCGGGAGGCTGGACATGTAGCCGGCCAGATACCACCACGCCACGTCATGCGCCTGGCTGAGTGAGAGCTGCCGGGACAGGTATGTGAGCCAGCGGTCGACCTGCTCCGGTTTCCACGCGTGTTGTGGCCGGAAGGGCTGGGCCGGGCCGTCGGCGGGGGGACGCGCGTTCACCAGAGCGGGGATGAGCTGGTCGCACAGATGGTCGTGCAGCTCGACTGCGCTCCCGCGCCCGAGTTCCAGCAGCGGTGCCGGATCCACTCGCGGCGCGATGTAGGTGGCGCGGACCAGCCAGAGCCCCATCGACGTCGAGGCGACCTGGGACAGGGCGGGCAGGGCGCCCGTGCGCAGCGCCTCCAGGACGCGGGGCCACACGGGGCGGGGCACAGGGGGAAGGCACGCCTGCAGGTAGTCGGCCGCCGCAGCGGCAGACATGGGCTGTGACTCGATGACCGCCGACGCTGTGAGGACGTCGCCCATCTGTTCGACGGACTCGGCGAACTGCTCCGTGCGGCAGGTGAGGATGAGCTGGTCGGTCTCACACATGGTGCGGTTCAACGCGGCCAGTATGTCCGCGCGAGCGCCAGCGGGCAGTTCGTCCAGCCCGTCGATGACGGGCAGCACCTCGCCGCGGCGCACGAGCGTCTCCGGGGTGCCGGGGCCGAGGTTCTCCGCGCGCAGGGCGGGATAGTCGAGCGCCAGGCTCTCGGCCAGCCAGTCCTGCAGCCGCGGATGCACACGGTCGTCCCAGCGCGCGGCCGACAACATCACCGGTACGGGCTCCTCCGGTTGCCGCGTACGCAGCAGCTCGAGCACGAGCTGCACGGCCAGGGTCGTCTTCCCGGTGCCCGGATCGCCCAGGATGACCAGCCGCCGGCAGCGCAGGGCGCGAAAGTTGCGCACCATGCCGGCGATGTGCACCTGAAGGCCGGGGAAGGCCACGGTGCCCTTGGCGATGATCTCGGGGTGGTCGGTGAGTTCGCGATGCTCGGTCGAGCGCCAGGGCAGCGGCATGGGCTCGGGATCGCACAGCGAGCGCAGGGCCGTCTCATCGCGCCACTGCTGGGTTACCAGGCCGGCGAGTATGTCCTTCGCCGTGTCGATGTCGGCGGACGTCGGCGCGGGCGCGGGCGCGCGGCGCTTGCGCCACCAGGACCGGAAATCCGACAGGTTCTTACCCAGAGTTATCACGCCGAGGGTCGTCGACAGGGCCGACGCGCCTCCGATTGCGATCGCTCCTTCGATCGCTATCTTCATGGCGGCGTACAATTTAGCGTTCAGGAGCATGATTGCGGCACCGGCGACCAGGAGAATAAGGCCTAGCGCCACCGATGCCCCGGCGCTGCGATTCTGCCGGTATCGTGCGAACATATATCTATTGTCTGCACATTCGCCACCAAGATGGGAATATTGATTCCATATGAAAGGTCGATAAATCGGAAAAGCTGGCTGCCGCGGCCTGCCCCCTACCTCCCGGGAGCACGAGGTTGCCGTCGGTGACGAGCATGAACCGCTCCAGACCCGGCACGACCACGTGCACGACGGTGACCCCGGCCGGAAGGGCGCGCACCGTACGGTGGAAGACGGGATAGCCCCGGGCGGCCAGCATCGCGGCGACTTTCCGCAGTTGGCCGCCGGGAGGCCCGGCCACCTCGGTGGTCCGGAAGGGGATCATCCGAGCCTGGCGCAGCGGGCCGGCGAGGTCGAACCGGCCGCACGCGTACAGTGCGGGGTGCGCGGCCAGCCCGGCCAGATCACCACGCGCGGGCGCTCCCGAATGCGACAGGTTCTCACCGAGAGTGATCTGGACGAGCTCGGTGAGGGCGCGCCAGGCGGCATAGGCCGGGCTCAGCGAGGTCCCGGCGCCGCGCCGGTGCGGATGGCGGACAGTGGGGGCCGTGTACGCCAGCATGGTCGGCACCCCGACATCACTGGTGATGTCCAGCAGGTGCACCGGCGATCCGGTCAGCTCCCCTGCGGTCGCATATGCCCGCGCGAGGCCCGCTGGAAGCGTTCCCGGGTCGATCAGCCTGGGCTGGAAACCGCCCCGGCCCAGGAAGGCCCGCGCGAGAAGCAGGGACAGGGCGTCCCGCTCGATCACCTCGTTGAGTGCGTGGAGCAGCGCCTCGGCGGCGGCCACTCCGGCGGCCGAGCCGCTGTTGCAGCTGTAGCGCATCAGGTGGACGTAGTCGCAGTCGTCCCCGACCAGCTCACGCAACCGTGCGGCCCCGGTCTCGACGTACCAGGGGGTGGACAGGAACAGCGGCACCAGCGTCCCTCCTCCCCCGCCGAGCCGGCGATAGGGCAGGCACGCCATCCGCCGGCCGGGCATCCGGGCCAGCAACAGCGCGGAGGCGTCCGCCCGCAGGGGTCCTGCGGCGATCCGGGCAGGCGCGGCCGGTTCCACGACGGCGGGGTCGAACCCCGCCGGGCCGGTGAGGTAGTGCTCGATGGCCTCGAACAGCGCGCCCACCCGGGCCTCCTCCGGGCGCCCCTTCCCCATCCCGCACGCGAGCGGCGAATCCGCGTCGTCGAGCAGCCCGCACCACCAGGCGGTCGGATCGCGGTCGCGGCCGGCGTCGACGAGCTCCGCGCGCAGGCCGAGGACGGACAGCGCCACCGCCGCCCGCCTTCTGGCCTCGCCCAACGCAACCGCCCGCTCCAGGTGCGGCTTTTTACTCGCCATCCTCGGCGGCGAGCAGTTCCCGTAGCCGGTCGAGTTCGGCTCGGGTCAGGTGTTGGGTCTTTCTGTCCAGCGTCTCGGGCGGCGGGGTAATGTAATCCACAATATTACCCATGACAATTCCCTCCTCGCTTTTCATGCCAATGATAGCTCCACCTCGACAAACTTCGGGAAAAGCCGAATGGCTGCTATTGAGCGAATGTTTTGCATGTTCAGGGGCTTCGCCCGGTGGTCAGAGCGGATACCGCGGCGACTCACCACGCACCGTGATCCAGCGGGTCCCGGTGAACGCCTCGATGTTGGCCGCGGTGCCACCGATCCGAGCGGAGGGCCTTGTTGGCGGCTGCCGTACGCGATCCAGCCTGTTCCGTCGTGCTGTGGCGAGCTTCTCAAGGCCTGGCTCCGAACAGCCGGGCACCGATCACTTGGGCGACCTCGGGGTGGCCGAGATACTCCTCGATGTCGTGGGTTCGGCCGGCGGGGTTGGTGACGGGGGTTTCGGCCAGCTCTCCCTGCCAGTGGTCGCCCAGAGGGCACCCGATGGTGACCGGATCGATCGGGCACCAGGCGTTGAACCAATGGGCCACCCGTTCGGGGCGTTTGGGGCCGCCGGTGAGCAGGTGGCGGTACACGCCGTCCATGCCCAATGGGCTGCCGGCGGTGACGAGAAGCTCGACGTCGACTCCGAGATCAAGCCGGGTGAGCAGGTCCATGGCGACGACCGTGCCCAGGCTATGGCTGACCAGCACCAATGTGCCGGTCGCGGGCATCGTTTGGAGCACGCAGTCCAAGACCGTCTCGCGAACTTGTGGGTCACCGAGGTAGGCGGCGACGTCTGTGAAGAAGGTGGCGATGGTCAGCCGGTCCAGGCTGGTGGTGGCGGCCAGCCAGCTCAGTCCCCGGTGCACGGCGTCGGCCGTCCGGTCCAGCCCTTCCAGGGAGGTCGGGGCTTCGGCGGGCATGCCTGCTTGGGTGGCGGCCTCGGTGATCAGCTGCTCGTACAGCCGCCGGGCGGCGTCGGAGTCCGGCGCGATGACCGCTGCCGGATCGACGAGCCGCTCCAGCGAGCGGAAGATCGCCTCACGGGGTTGCAGGGCCTGAACAAGCCTGTCGCCGTAGAAGGGCCACCAGACATCGGCTGGTTCGATCGTAGCCAGCCCTGCGCGGGTGAGCCCGCCGTTCAATCCGGCGGTCCAGTATCGGCGCAGCCGCTCAGGGTCACGTCCCTGCTGAGCGCGGCCGTGCAGGAAGACCAGGTGCCGGGCACCACCGAACGCGGCCGCGCCGGCGGTCAGGCCGCGACGGACGTCAGCCGCCGGGGTAGTCGAAGGTCGTGTCGCGGCCAGGTCCGTGACGACCTCGACGGCTGGTTCGGCGAGCGGGCGTGCGGCGAAGGGCGCACCGGATCCCGCGACGGCCGGTTGCGGGGCGCCACCGTCCTGAAGCCCGGACTCCGGACCCATCTCGGTCAGGAACGCCCGGCGGCTGTCATCGAGCGGCAGCGTGGCCAGATGCTTGAGGATGACGCTGATGCGCACGCCCTCGTTGGAGATCCATTCAATGGCGTCGTCACCGTCGCCGGGCTGCCAAACCCGGTCGTCCCGTCGCAGGATACGGCCTTGGCTGTCGGTTTTAGGCACGCCGCTGTGATGGAGCGCCGTCACTTCCCACTGGTCGTTGTAGACCGGGGAGCCGGAACTGCCGGGCTCGGTGTCGGTCCGATAGTGGATGAAGTCATCCCAACGGTTCTCCAGCCGATTCTCGCGGATGGAGATCTCCTTCAACCGGCCACGGGGGTGGCCGATGATGTTGACTGATTCTCCGATGACCAGTTTGCCCAGTTGGACACTGAGCCTGTTCCAGCCGAACGTCTCACCCGCGAGCCGGCCTGCGGCATCGGCGCCGACCAAGACCAAGGCGAAGTCCAGGTCCTGGTCGGCGACGAAGAAGGTATCCGGATCCAGGCGGAAACGTTTGGCCGGCTCCGGGGTGTTGTCGATGGTGACCTGAGCGTCGAACTCCACGAAGGCCCGGTGCGCCGCCTCGACGTCGGGGAATACATGGTGGTTGGTCAGCAGCAACCTCGGCGACACCAGGAAGCCGGTGCCGACGGGTAGTTCACGGCCGTTTTCGCTGACCGAGATCCGCGCGACGGTCCGAGCGGCACGGGCACCACGGGGCAGGAAGCTCCATGCCTGCAGATCCTTGGAAATCCCCAGAATACGCTCGCGCATCTCGGGGAGGTCCAAGGACTCGGCCCGGGTGGTCTCCAGCACCGCCTCGACCGGCACTCCGTTCCGCTGGATAAGGCGAGTGATGCGGGCCGCGAGCGCCTCCGGCGAGTCGGGGAAGACCGCGCCCTGATCCCGCCGTCGCTCAACCTCCTCCCGGGCTCCGTCACTTTGGCGATACCGGTCGGCAGCGGCCTGCGCATGGCCTAAACCCAATTCCTGGACTTTTTCCTGTATATTCACACTCAACCACTCCTCAAATATTGAACAAGCGCAATCACTGTCGAAAGCACGTATTTCACTACAATTAGTACACTTTGAGGAGCGATGTCCATAGATATGACGGAAGGATTAATCCACGACTATGCCATCCATTTACATATAAAGATATTAGAGCTTTTTGATGTTTTCATGCACGATGGCGAAAGGATGGAAATTCGGGTTGATTTCCCGTTGAGGGGGACATCGCTGCGGGTCCGCGACCGGAGACACGCGCGGAGGCAGACCGGTGAGCGTCCCGCAGCTGCTGGATGTGACCGGCACCGCGGCCGACCACCTCCGCGCGGCGCAGCCCGGTGCCGGACAGCAGGTAGACGATCGAGGTGGCGCTCCATCCACGCGGGGAGGCTGTCGTCGGCCGGAGCGGAGCCGGTCAGCTGCGCAGGAACTCCAGCAGGTCGGCGTTGAACTTCTCCTTGTCGCCCGGTACCAGCGCGATGCCGTGCGAGCCGGCCTGGTACCTCTTGTAGACGCAGTTCGGGATGATCTTGGAGGACTTGTCGGCGGACGCCGCGATCGGCACCACCTGGTCGTCGTCGCCGTGCACGATCAGAGTGGGGATGTCGAACTTCTTCAGGTCCTCGGTGAAGTCGGTGGCCGAAAAGGCGTCCACGCAGGCCACGCCGGCCTGGATGTTCTCGGCCATGGCCATCAGCCAGAAGGCGTCCTTGTTGCCCTGGGTCACCTTGTTGCCCGGCCGGTTGGCGCCGAAGAAGCCCTCGGCGGTGTCCTTCCAGAACTGCGAGCGCTCGGCGAGGATGCCGGCCTTGAGCTTGTCGAACACCTCCTGCGGGGTGCCCTCGGGATTGTCGGCGGTCTTGAGCATGAGCGGCGGCACCGCCGACAGCAGCACCGCCTTGGCCAGGCGGGAGGTGCCGTGCCGGCCGATGTAGCGGGCCAGTTCGCCGCCGCCCATCGAGTGCGCCACCAGCGTGACGTCCCGCAGGTCGAGGGCGTTGATGAGATCGTTGAGATCGTCGGCGAAGGTGTCGAAGTCGTAGCCGTCCCACGGCTGGCCGGAGCGGCCATGACCGCGCCGGTCGTGCGCGATCGCGCGGAAGCCGTTGTCGGCCACCGCCTTCATCTGGTCGTGCCAGGCGTCGGCGTTCAGCGGCCAGCCGTGGATGAACAGGACCGGCGGGCCGCTGCCCCACTCGTAGAAGAAGATCTGCGTGTCGTCACGGGTAGAGATGTAAGGCACCGTGAACCTTCCCCGAAGTCGATGGTCGTGTCGATGGAACCCATGGGCGCGGGCCACCCCGCCGTGGCAGGCCCTGTTGAGGCAGGACGGCGCACGGGATGGCTGACATATCACCCACTGCAGGCGATACCGCAGTTCATCGCCCGGTTAAGGCCAAGGCCGGGCCTGGGGCTCTTTGCCGGCCCGCCCGATCAGCAGCGCCCAGGCACGGGTAGGCCAGAACCGACCCGCCGAGGGTCGGCAACGAGGTCCTGGGGACCTCCGCCGTCAAGAGCGACGGCTACCACGGCACCGAGACCATCGGCTGCATGGCCGGCACGGTCTCACCCTCGAAGTTGATCGCGGTGATGATGCCCCGGAACCCGCGCGGCTCTCCGCACTTGAAGCGGAGAACCGCAGGTGGAGGCGGGGCGGCCACGCATCGTGGCCGCCCCGCCGACCGAGCGCTAGGCGTACTGACCGTGGACGTCGGTGACAGCGCCACGGCCGCCGAAGGGGCGGCGCGTCAGGGTCCGGTACACCATCTCCGTGAGCGTCACGATGTCGAAGACCGGCACGCCGATCCGCGCCTGAATCGCGTGCGCGAAGGGCACCAGATCGGTGCATTCGATGACAAGCGCCCCCATGTCGGGGTTGTCGCGTGCCAGCTGCTCGGCCTGGCTCAGCACCTCGCTCTCCAGGCGGCCGGCGTCAAGCTCGGCGCGCCGCCCCTCCAGCATGACCTCGCGGAACTCCGGCTGCTCCTCCATGCCGGCGACGCAGACGGGGACGTGCTCGCCGCCGATCGCCTCCAGATGACGCCGGGTGAGGGAGCGTTTCTTGGCGACCAGCAGCCCGACCTTCTGGTCCGAGCGGAGCATGCGGTGGACCGCCGGCAGCTGGATCAGGCTCGACGAGTAGAGAGGGACGCCGACCGCGTCGGCCAGCTGCTTCTGGAAGATGACGAGGAAGCCGCAGGCTCCGGTGATCGCCGCCACCCCTTGCGCTTCGAGCTCCCGGGCGGCGCGGACGAACGGTTCGAGCAGGCGCGGGTCGGCCTGGCTCACCACGCGCTCCGCCGTCGCGCCCTCCACCACCTTGTAGGCGACCGGGAAATCGAAGGTGGTCCGGTTCCGGATGTGCCCCGGGATCTTGGTGAATGAGGTGTCGAGGCACAGGACGCCGATCACGACGTCGCGCCCTACCTCCGCTCCGCTTGCCATGGTCATTCTCTCCCGCCGGAAGTCCCTGTCATCTCACGACCGCGACCGCGCCCTTTTCACGACCGCGCCCTTTTCACGGCCGCGGCCCGTCTCACCGCCTCGGCCCGTCCCGTGACCGCGAGGCGCGCCTGCCGGGGCCGTGCCTCATCGCCGGAGCCGGAGCCGGCGTGCCGCCCGCCCGCCGTAACGGCCGACGCGGAACGGCGCGGGATCCATGTCGGGTTGTTCGCCGGCGATGATCTGGGCGATCAGCCTGCCGCCGGCCGGTGCGAGGCCCATGCCGATGTGGCCGTGGCCGCACGCGACGGAAAGGTTGCGGTAATGCTCGGCACGGCCCACGAAGGGAAGACTGTCCGGCGTGCACGGGCGGAAGCCGCTCCAGGTCTCGAGGGTCTCGGTGATCTCCAGCTCCGGGAGATAGGACCGGACGGTCCGCAGGATGCCCTCCACGCGCCGGCGGGAGATCGTGTCGTCCATGCCCGACAACTCCAGGGTCCCGCCGAAGCGGAGACGCTCGCCGAGCGGCATGAGCGCGACCTTCCCCTCACTCAGCAGGGCCGGCCGCCGCGGCGCGTTGCGCGGCGCCTTGACCGTGACGGAGTAGCCCTTGGCCGGCTGGAGCGTGAGCCCGACATCCAGCTTGCGGGCGCACTCCGCCGACCACGTGCCGGCGGCGATGACCGTCTCATGGGGCCTGAGATCCCCGCGTGTCGTCCGCACCCGCTCGACCGTGCGGCCCGCGACCTCGAAGCCGACGACCTCGGTCCGCTCGCGGATCTCGACCCCCATGCCCCGGAGCATCCGGGCGAACTCGACGACGAAGCCGGGAACCTGGAGGTAGGCGCCCTCCTCGTTGTACAGGGCACCGCAGACGTCGAACTCGGCGTCCGGTTCGAGCGCGCGCAGCTCCCCCGGGCCGAGGACGCGCAGCGGCACGCCGTTCTCGACCGCCTGGGGCACGGACCGGCAGCCCTTCTCGAACCCCTCCGGCGTCCGGAACGCCAGCACCATGCCCTGCGCCGTGAAGGCGGAGGCGAGGCCGTCCGACGCGCAGAGCTCGCGCAGGATCTCCAGGCTCCGCTTCTTCATGTCGACCAGCACGCGGAAGGCGGCCTTCGCGTCCTCGTCGTTGCAGGCGCGGCGGAAGTGCCAGAGCCAGCGCAGCAGCTCGCCGTCCCAGCGCGGCCTGATGGAGAAGGGGCTCTCCGGGTTCAGCAGCCAGCGCAGCCCCTGCGCCGGCACACCGGGCTCGGCGAGGGGAGCCGCGCCATGCGTGCCGACGAAGCCGGTGTTCCCGTAGGAGCAGGACTGGGGACCGCCGACCGGCCCGCGCTCCACCACGGTGACGCTGCTGCCGCCGAGGCGCAGGTGGTAGGCGCAGAACAGGCCGACGATGCCGCCGCCGATGACGAGGACGTCAGGATCGTGCCGCAGGGGTTCCGCAGATGGAGGGGGCATCGCCGACATGTGCTCTCCGCTACAGGCTCACGATGAAGAAGTTGGTCGGAAGGTTGATGACGACCCGTTCGTAGATCTCGGCCATGAGCGCGATGCCGGGCTCGGCGAAGGTCCCCGGGGGCGGCTCGGCGAAGCGGATCACCGAGCGTCCGGCGTCGAACAGCAGGGCGCCGTGCCCGAAGTCGCCGACGATGGCGGTCCCCGGATCGACCAGGCGCGTCCGCACGATGAACACGCCGTTCTGCTCCAGGTCGTCCATCAGGCGGCCGTTCCCCATGAACGTGTAGTAGTCGACGGGGTTGATGATGAGGCCGTCGGCCGTGCCCCCCATCTGCTCCGCCTCGTTGCACGCCGCGAGGATCGCCGAGCCGAACGGTCCCTTCGACGTCATGCGTGCGATCCCCGGCATGTTCAGCAGCCCGCCCCTGCCGCGGATGATCGTGTCGTTCTCGGCCGTGCCGAGGCGGACGATCAGCCGGTAGTTGATGAAGGACTCGAAGGTCTCGGTGTCCTCCCACAGCTCCGGCGGGACCTGGACCCACGCGGTGGTGGGGTGGAGCTCCGGAACCGGCGACTTGTGGAACCGGCTCGCCGCCTCGCGCCTCAGCCCGGCGTCGTTGACCTCCGGATCGCCCGGCCGCGGCGGGCTCTCGTGCCAGTAGTACTGCCGCGGGTCCCTGGAGAGGTCGACGACCTTGAGCATGTTGCGCGCCGGATAGCGCGGTTTCCGCCGTGAGCTCGTCAACGAGTCGGTGATCGTCACGTCGTATTCGACGGAGGCCTCGAGTCCCTTGGCGGCACAGGCCTCCACGAACATCCGGCCCGGCGACATCTCCGTCTTCCGCTGGGCGACGACTTCGGCCATCGTCTGCTTCGTACCATCTGTCCGCTGCATGGCTGCTTCCTCGCTAGTGAGTTCGACGCTAGGGCGCGGCACTGCCCCGCTTGCGGGTGACGAAGAGTCCCCAGCCGAACTCCCCGTCGTCGATGGCGACCTGGATCTCCTCGCAGGACGTGGAGAAGGCCAGCATCCACTCCCGGGCCGCGGCGTCCGGCGTCGCCTCGGCGCGCTCCCGCGCCGTCTTCCCCAGCACGCGGTAGGTCTGCCTGATGTGGCTTTCGAGGTTGCGGGCGAGAATGATCTCGAACCCGGCCTCCTCCAGGGCCGCCTGGTATCCGACGAGCGAGTAGCCGCCGTTCCACTTCACCCGATCGTAGACATGCTTGCGGGCGCGCTCGCCGATCTCCTTCTTGGGCTGGAGGAAGTCGGAGAAGGCGAAGACGCCTCCGGGCCTGAGAACGCGGTGGATCTCCGTGTGGCTGCGCGGCTTGTCCGGCACGAGGCAGAGCGCGTCCTGGCTGACGACGTGACTGAAGCTGCCGGGTTCGTAGGGCATCTGCGTCGCCGAGCCGTGGCGGAACTCGATGTCGAGTCGCTTCTCCCCGGCGAGCTTCTCCTGCGCGAACTTGATGCGTTCCCTGCTCAGGTCGAGCCCTTCGCCGCGGCAGCCGAAGCGCTCGGCGAGATGGATCATGAAGTTGCCGCAGCCGCAGCCCACGTCGAGCACGCGGGAGGAGCCGTCGATCTTCGCTTCCGCCGCCAGGACCTCGGAGGTGCGCTCGGCGGCCGCGAGGTAGTCGTCGTCCGCGTCGTCCGCGAAGTAGCCCGTGTGCAGGACGCCGTCGCCGTCCCAGAAGCTCAGATAGGTCTGCAGGGTCTGGTCGAAGAAGTCTCCGACGTCCCTCTCGGTGTAGATATGGCTGATCGTCGACATCACAGGTTCCTTCCTTGTCTCCCGGAGGCTCCTCCGGTGCGGATCGCCGAGGTCGTCATGTGTAGGTGTCCTTGCGCGCGGCCGTGAGGTGGGGCAGTTCAGGTCCCACCACGCTGGCGCCGCCGTCGATCAGGTGGATCCCGCCGGTGACGAAGGAGGCCCGCTCACCGGCGAGGAAGGTCGCGACGGCGGCGAACTCGTCCGGCCGGGCGAGACGGCCCAGGGCGTTGTGATGGCCCATGACGCGCAGCCGGGCTTCGACGTCGCCGCCCTCGGCCAGCTTCGCGGCCGCCCGCTCCACCGGCGGGGTACGGGTTGTGCCGGGCGCCAGCACGTTGACGGTGATGCCGTCGCGGCCGAGTTCCGAGGCGAGGGACTGGGCGAACCGCACGATGGCGGCGCGCGCCACGCCGGAGAGCGCCAGCCGGGCGACGGGGACGCTCGCCGTCTCCGAGGCCACGAAGAGCAGCCGGCCCCATCCCGCGGCCCTGAGGTGCGGCAGCGCCGCGAGGGCCAGGCTCACCGCCGGGAGGAGCACCCCGTCGACGGCCGCCTGGTACTCCGCCGGCTCGAACTGCGAGGCCGTGCCGATCTGCGGGCTGCCGCCGCTGACGAGGACGATGTGGAGCGCGCCGAAGTCGGCGGCGACCTCGTCGACCCAGCGGCGCGCCGCGGCCCGGTCGGTGACGTCGACGCTCGTGACGTGGACACGGCCGCGCGCCACCTCCTTGATAGCGCGTTCGGCCTCCGCGAGCCGGCCGCGGTCGCGCGCGCCGATCGCGACGTGCGCGCCCTCCCTGGCCAGTTCCTTGGCGGTGGCCAGGCCGAGGCCGCTCGAACCGCCGGCGACGAGCGCGACCTTGTTCCCAAGCCCCAGATCCAATCGTCCTCCTTCTCGTCTTCCGAGCTTTGTCTTCCGAGCTTGTCGCCCCAGCTCTCCCGAGCTTGCCGCCCGAGCCCTACGGCTCCTCGGTCGCCCGTGGCGCCGCGGCGCCGGCTCGCCGCGGACCGGCGAGGAGCGTGCCGCCGTACCTGTAGCCGTAACGCCGGAAGAGCGGCCATGAGAGCGCCGTCGCCGTCAGCCTGGCGGGCAGCGGAAGGGCGGTCCTCCACGAGTCGTCCCGATCCCGGATGACGGTGGCGCCGGTGCTGAAGCGATCCGGATTGCCGGTGACCGTGTGGTTTGTGTGAAGCTCGATCGTCCGGCCCCGCATCGGATTGGCGGCGGGGTCGGCGCCGCAGAGCCGGAGCAGCGCGTCGATCGTCCCGGCCGGGTCGGCGGCGAACTCCTCGTAGCGCAGGAAGAGCGACCGCTCCGGATGGCGGCGGATGATCGCCTGCGAGGCCACGTTGAAGCCGTGCCAGTAGGCCGTGCTCGTCCTGGACGGCATGACGTAGCAGTACTGCTTCGGCTGGCTCCACGACTGGGCGACCGCCCGGGGGTCGCGTACGAGGTGGACGTAGTAGGGCGTCACCCCCTCGAGGTGCGCCAGCAGGGCCGCCTCGCCCGGGATCTTCGTCGTGTCCACGATCACGCGCGCATCCGTCCGCTCGGCGATGGCACGGTAGGTCAGCGCCATCAGGGCGGCGTGCTCGCGGATCTCGTCGCAGTGCAGCCCGCGGTCGAGCACCCGCCAGGTGTGCCGCGTCCGGACGTAGGCCAGCTGGCGGCGGACGACGGTCTCGGCGTGCTCCTCCGCCGAGACCCCGGCCGGCCGGCCGAGCGGGAGGATCTCCGACCAGAGATGGCAGTCGGTCAGCTCCCTGCCGCAGCCGCACGAGCTGTTGGCGCCCCTGCCCGCGGCGTTCTTCCACAGGAAGTGCAGCTCCCCGACGTGGAAGAAACCCGGGATCTCGTTGAGGACGTTGCCGATGATGGTGCTGCCGTTGCGGCACCAGCCGGTGATGCAGAGGATCTTGAGTGGTGATGCGTCCATGGCGTGCTCCTGACTCAGCTCACGACCGCCGGCCGCGTGGCCGGCTGGCGGACACAGAGCGCCACGGCCACGGCCGCCGCCGCGCAGACGGCGCCGGCCACGAACACGGCGGGGTACCCGAAGCCGGTCGCGACCGCTCCGATCACCGGCCCCCAGACGCTCAGGCCCAGGTCCCAGAAGGAGGTGTAGGCGCCGATCGCGGCTCCCTGCTTCGACGCCTCGGTGAGGTTCATCACCATCAGGGCGAGGGACGGGTGCAACAGCGAGAATCCGGCTCCCATGACCAGGCTGCCGATCACGGCGACCGTCAGGTTCGGGGCCAGGGCGATGATCAGGAGGCCGGCGGCCTCGCCGACACCGGACCAGGTCGCGACGCGGCGCGGCCCGAGCCGGTCCGGCAGGTGGCCGATGAACAGCCGCGTGCCGGCGTAGACGGCGCTGAAGCAGCTGAGCACGACGACGCCCGAATCGATGCCACGGGCCTGGAGGTGGAGGACGACGAAGGCGGCGAGGCCGGCGTACCCGGCGGCGGCGAGCGCGAGCGCCGCCCCCGGCAGCAGCGCCGGGCGCACCAGCAGGGCGTGCCCCCCGCTCGGCTGCTCGGTGCGGGGGGACACGGGAGCCAAGCTGATCAGCGCGAGCCCGATGAGCGCGGCGGCGACACTGAAGCCCCACACCGCGCCGTAGCCGAGGGGCAGCAGCGTCGCGCCGAGGAAGGTTCCCACCGAGATCCCGCCCCACATGCTGACGCCGTAGAGCCCGATCAGCTGCCCGCGGCGGTGGTGCGGCGCGAGCGACACGACCCAGACGGCGCCCGCCGTGAAGAGCGACGCCTCGCCGACGCCGAGCAGCAGGCGGACCCCGATGAGGCCGGTCAGGCCGAGCGGCAGGAAGTAGAGCGCGCCGCCCACGGCGACGATCAGTGCGCCCAGCTGCATGACAAGACGATGGCCGTACCGGTCCGCCAGGTGGCCGGAGACGGGCCGTACGAGCAGCGCCGTGAGCGCCGTCGCCATGACCACCATGCCGACGGCGACGTCGGTGGCGCCGAAGCTGTCCCGGACGAAGCCCGGCAGCACCGGGATCGCCGCGGTGAGGCCCAGGTAACCGCAGAAGAGCCCGCCGAAGATCCCGGCGAGGGCGAGGCGCGGGATCGTGCCCTTCTCCGCAGGGGCCGTCATCGCCGCTGCCCGGCCCGGACGGTATCGGCCGCCGCGGTAACCGTGGCCGCCGCAGTCGCCGGGGCCGCCGTGGTAACCGTGGCCGCCGCAGTCGCCGGGGCCGTCGCGGTCGCCGTGGTGGCCGCGGTCGCCGGGGCCGTGGCCGCCACGGTCGCCGGGGCGGGCTCTCCCGGCCGGTCGGCGCCCTGGCCGTCGGGCTCGTGACCGCGGCCGTTGCGCCGGCCGTCCCGCGCCGGGTCCGGCCGGCGCCGGTCCGGTCCGACGGCGCCCGCCACCTTGCGGACCGCCTTGACCAGGTGATCGCAGTCCTCCGCCGAGAGACTGGAGGACAGGGGGATGTCGACGGCCTCCTCCAGGTGCCGCGTGGTGTCCGGCAGCAGCGCCTTGATCGCCGCGACGTCCTTGGTGTCGAACATGAACCGCCAGTTCCAGAAGACCCGCACGTTGGTGTCCTCGTCGGAGCCGAGGTTGCGCGCGTCGATGCCCTCGCAGCAGAGCGCGTGGGCGAACCATTTCGCGTCCCCGCCCGGCACGCGGAAGATGAACGCCTCGCCGAGGTAGGCGCCGGGGGCCACCGGCTGCCGGATCGCGATCTCGGTGAGGTCCGAGAGCGCCGCGGACACGTGGGCGTAGTTGCTGCGGAAGCGTTGCAGGCGGATCGGCAGCCGCTCCATTTCGGCGCGCAGCAGGGCGGCGCGGATCTCGTCCATGCGGAAGCTGAGCAGCGGCAGGTCGAGATCGGTGCTGATCGGCGGCTCACCGTCCGGGAAATGCCGCCGGAGGCGCCCTTCGTAGGCGCCCGAGAGCACGACGGCGCGGGCGAAGAGCAGGCTGTCGTCGGTGACCAGGAAACCGCCCTCGCCGCAGTTGAGCGACTTGTCCGACTGGGTGCTGAAGGCGCCCGCGAGGCCGAAGGTGCCGAGCTTGCGGCCCTTCAGCTCGGCGCCGAGGGCCGGCACGGCGTCCTCGAACACCGGCACGCCCATCTCGGCGGCGAAGCGCGTCAGCGCCTCCATGTCGGCGGCGAAGCCGCGCATGTGGACCACCAGGATCCCCTTGATCTCGGGTGTCCAGCGGCGGCGGAGGTCGGCGAGGTCCATGTGGAGGTTCTCGTCCACCTCCACCAGGAGGGGCGTGCACCCGGCGAGGACGATGGCGCTGGGGGTGGCGACGAAGGTGAAGCCGGGGCAGGCGATCAGGGAGCCCCGCGGGATCCCCGCCGCCATGATGGCGAGCGCGAGCGCGGTGGTGCCGCTCGACACGGCCAGCGCGTGCTTGCTCCCGAAGTAGCGGCACAGTTCCTCCTCGAACTTGCCGCACTCGGTCTCCTGCTGGGCTCGGTGGTCGTAGCGGAAATAGAGGTGGCTGCGGATGGCGCGCAACGCCGCCTCCTCGTCTTCGGGATGGACGAAGACGGCTCCCTTGTCGTAGGTCGGCCACGGTGTGCGCCGGACGGGGCTGCCGCCGTGTAGGGCGAGCCGCGCGTCCTCGGCCTCCTGGGTCCCGGGTAGTGGCCGGGCCGGCGCCGAACCCTCCTTCTTGCTGTCCACCGTCGAGCTCCTTGTTATCGGCTGGCGGGTTCTCTCCTCGATGGCCCGGGCGGGCGTGGTCGACGCCCCCACGCACCTGTGACCGTGGCGCCGGCGCCTCCCCCGCCCGGCCGGTGAGCAAGCCGGAAACGGCGATGGTGGTCATCCGGAAAACCGCGACGGGTTACTTGCCCGGGTGCCCGTTCATAAGTCTGACGGGCTTTTCTGACGCTTCTGGAAGCCGATGAAAACTGTTGAAGTTTCGCCAAATGTATCGATGGTGTCAATGGGGCAAAAAAGCACGGAGATACCGATGGGCGACCGCCCTCTCCGCCCGTTCCCGATTATCCGCGCCCCGGCCGGTGGCTCCGGCGGCAGGCGAAACCCCCCTTCCGGGCCCCATCTGGGGAGATGAAAATTTCCGCTTTTTCAGGTGGGAAATAAGCTTTTGCTGTTTATCGGGTCGGTAACGAATTCCGAACGCCGGACAGGCGCCGCGCTTATTGGCCTGTCCGAAACCGGGCCTTAAGAAAAGCCTCCAAAAAATGACCCGAGGATTGCGCTTGCCGAATACTCCGTCCATGCAGTTCAAGCCGCATGTGAGTACTCGTGGAGGACACCGCCAGGCCGGTCTCGCCGACGTATGTTCAGGGCGATGATTCGCGCGGGATCCGTGATCGGAAGCTGGAGCCGGCTCGCGATCCGGGCGCGGAGGCCGCAGTCGACTACTCCGATCCGCACCGGGCGGACCGGGTACGCGAGGCGACCGGTGGTGCGGGCCCCGGTCTGATCCGTGGCTCGACGCGGACGCGAGCTCCGACCCGGGCATGAACTTCCACAGACGACCACCGCACAGGGTCCTGTGCGCCCGCGCCCGCTCTGTCGCAGGCGAGCCGGTCGGCGCTACTGGCAGGGGTGGTCGATCGCCCGGTCCGCGAGCCGTGGGTTGACTTCGGGGAACGAGCCGTCGCCGAACAGGATCCGCGCCGCCAAGGCACGACCGGCACGACTGCGCAGCACAGTCACCGCCGCCTCTGCCGCAGCAGGGGACCGGATGCCGGCGAACACGCGGCGCAGCAGCAGCCGGCCTCGGAACCGGGTTCGCAACGCGTCCCCGTCGTACCGGCTCAGCATGCGTTGGTCGCCAGTACGCAGGTACCCAGCGGTAACCGCCGCGGCCAATTCGGACATGCGTAAACAAGGGTCCAACCCACCGGCCGTCAGCGGCGACACCGCGCCCGCCGCGTCTCCGACGAGCAGCCCGGCGGGACACGCCAACCGTCGCAGCACACCGCCGACCGGGATCGGGCCACCTCGACGCTCGACCGGCCCGGCCGGCGGTGTACTGCCGGGCGCATCCGCGGCGAAAGCCTCCAGCAGGTGGCGGATACCGGTGCGCATCACGTTCGGATATCCCGCGACGCCAACGTGCGCATGCCGGCCGTCGTCGATCACCCATCCCAGATACCCCGGAGCGACCCGGGGGTCCAGCACGCAGTGGAACGCCGGGGTGGCCGTGCCCGACGCGATCGGATAGACGATCTCGGCACCGACGAGGAACCGCCTGTTGACATCAAGCCCGAGATCACGGGCCACCCGGGAGCGGGCGCCGTCCGCGCCGACGATGAACCGGGCCGTCACCGGTTCCGCACCCGCGAACCGCACAAAACCCATCGACGCGTCGACATACCGTACGCCCAAGAGGACCCGTGCCCCAGCCGACTCCGCCGCGCGGTGCGCTTGCTCGTAGACGGCCGCCATGTCGGCCACGCGGTACTCGTCACGGTCGCTGGTGAGCCGGATCGGCGCCCGCCGCGACGGCGGATACAGCAGCACGTCCCGGATACCCGGCCCGAGCAAGTGATCCGGCACGTCGAAGTCGTCGAGGGTGCGGCGCACGAAGATCCCTGTCGTACGGATGCCCGTCGACAGCGACCTGCGACGGTCGACAACCATCACGTTCAGTTCCCGTCGCGCGAGCAGGCGGGCTGTGCGCAGGCCGGCCAAGCCCGCACCCACGACCAGTACATCCACTGTCTGCATACCTTGCGACGGTAGGGGCGCTGCCTCGTCCCTCCGACGGTTTGCACGCTACCTGCCCCGTACCTTCACACCGTCGCCACACTCGAGACCGTGGATCGCCCCTCTGCGGTTGTGGTGTCCGTGGCCATGCAAGAGTGGCGCCGGCACAAAGGTCGTGAATTGGTGACCGCGTGTGATCGGGGTCGCGATTTTGTAGCCGGCCGCCCGCCCGGCGCGAGACCACCGCAGCCGTGCCCGCCCCGTTCCCGGTCGGCGACCTGCTTGCCGAGGTAGGCGTCTGCCCCGGCATCGCGCTGGCGGCCGCGGCGACCGCAGTCCGGTTCGCGCCCGGCCGGCAGGCCGCCATGGCCGCCGTTCTGGCACGATCCGGGATGACGGGCGCGACGCCGCCGTCGCCACAGCTCGCTGGAGGTCCTGGGGCGACTGCGGCTGAGCCGGGTTCGGCGCCCGGCCCGGCAAGTGCCTTGTCCCCTCAGGCAGGATGGGATCTTTGGATCTTTTCCCGCACGACCGGTTCCCTGTGGTCGGCTGGTGTCGCGGGGTGGTTGTCACACCGGGAGGTGGCCACGATCTGCGCGAGGGTGATCTCGCTCAGCAAGGCGTGCTGGTGCTGCCGGATCTCTGCCCAGATATCGGCCAGTGGTGCGGCGACGCCGGGGAAATACTCGGCGCCCCCCTCGGTCACTCCCTCGCTCACGCGGATCACGTCGGCGAGGGTGATCTTTTCGGCGGGGTGGGCCAGCCAGTAGCCGCCATCGGGGCCGCGCTGGCTGTGGATGAGGCCGGCGCGGCGGAGCTGGAGCAGGATGTTGTCGCAGAATCGGCGGGGGATGTCCTGGGTGGCGGCGATCCGCTCGGCGTGTATCGGGTTGTCGGCCGCCGCCAGGGCGACCATGGCGCGTAGCGCGTACTGGGTACGGGCGGAGATGCGCATCATGTGCCGCGCGGGAGAAGGTCGCGGTAGCGCGCGCAAGCCGTTTGAACGTTCACCGTACGGAGGTGAGTGTGCGCACCGGAGGAGCCCGTTCGCGGGTGAGAAGTGGGCTGCTCTCCACGGCGTGCGGCAGGCCCGCGGGACGGCCAGCGAGACGGGCGGCAGGTCTGGGCGCGCACCTCGTGAGGGGATCGGCGGGGTGCGGTCGTCGAGGGTGTCGAAGGCCGGCGTTCTGACTGCCGCCCTGACAGATGATGACGCGCCCCCAAGAGATACTCCCATTTCTCGACCCATTTGGTGGGTTTACCGTAATTTGACGCTGCGGATTTGGCAATCATGGGGACGGATCCGGGTCCGCCCGGCGCTTGGTGGCTGCGACCTCGCCGCGGAGGTCAGGCTCTGAGGAGGTAGCTGATCGCGGTCGTGGTGGCGATGGCGCCCAGCAGGGCGGTGAGAAGGCGTTCGCCGAGGCGGTGCTGGAGCAGGCGGTGCTGCAGCGCGGAGGCGGCCGATGCGCCGCCGAGCCCACCAAGGCCCAGGGCCAGGCCGATGTCCCAGAACGGCGCGGCGGGCGCCACGCCGATATCGGCGAAATCCAGCAGGGTGTAGGCGACCAGCCCGGTCACCGAGGTCGACAGCGTGGCCGTCAAGGCCAAAGGGGCCGTACGGCGCACCGGCCAGCAGGCCAGGCCGACCAGGGCGGGTGCCAGCAGCGAACCACCGCCGATCCCCAGCACGCCGCCGATGCACCCGGTGAGGAAAGCCAGCCCCGCCAACAGCCTCACACGCCCCTCCCCCATCGGCTCGCGGGCCTGCCTCCAGGTCTTCCTGGTGCCGCGCACGCTGCGCATCAACAGATTCACTCCCAATGGGAGCAGGACGGCGACCAGTAGCAGGCGAAATCGACCGGGATCGGCCAGAACACTGACCCTGGCATAGGCGCCGAGCACGGCCGCGGGTACACACACGGCCGCGACCATCCCAGCGTGGTCGGTGCCCGATCGTGGTGATGAGGGCTCTGCCTTGATCCGCAAACGCCGCAGGGCGGCAGGGGTGGAGATGACGTTGAACAGCAGATTGGTGGCGCTGACCGCCGGTCCGGACACACCGAGCACGCTCAGTTCCACCGGCAGCAGGAACACCGCGCCCGACACGCCGACCGCGGTGCCCAGCAGCGCCACCACGAATCCCGCGATGACGGCCAGCGTCACCTCACCCATCCACGGCTCCCACCGCCGCCCGGGCGATGGGGCCGGCCCTGTCGTGCGCATGCATGCGAATCACGGCGCCATGGTAAGGCGCGCAGCGCACAGGCGGCCCAGCGAGGCGCACAGCGCCGGGACGGCGATCCGAGCGGTGCACCACATGTCCGTCGGCGACCGCAGTAATCACAACATGTCCCTTGGCGACCGCAGTAATCACAACATGTCCCTTGGCGATCGCAGTGATCACATCGCGCGGGCCGTGTCGGCGTCCGGCAGCTGCCGGGCTTCGCTTCGGCGACGAGGCGCCCCCCGGCAGGTGCGGCTCTCGGGGGCGGTGCGCGGACAGGGGAGGAGGACAGGGTCCGATCAAGCCGGGGCAGTCTCCTCATCGGCCGCGCGGCGCCGCAGTTCGGCCTCGATCGCCTCGACCGACTCGTTGGCCTTGTCGCGGCGGTACTCGCGCACCGAGTAGGCGATCGCGGCGGCCCAGATGACGGCGATGGCGATGTAGGCGATGGTTTGCACGCCGCCGGAGGCGTCGATCCAGTCGCTGCGCAGCAATGTGCGGACGTTGGTAAGGATGATGACGCCGCCCACCGCCGAGCCGAGGATGCGCGGCGGGATGTGGCGTACCAGCCAGGCGGCAATCGGGGCGGCGATCACGCCGCCGAGCAGCAGCACGCCCACCCAGCCGAAGTTGATGTTCTCGGAGCCGATGCCGACCAGGAAGCCGAGGCTGGCGGCGATGGCGACGAGGAACTCGCTGGCGTCGATGGAGCCGATCACCTTGCGCGGGGGGATGCGGCCGCTGGCCAGGATGGCCGGGGTGCCGACCGGGCCCCAGCCGCCGCCGCCGGTGGCGTCGACGAAGCCGGCGACCAGGCCGAGCGGGGCCAGGAAGCGCTTGCGCAGCGGCTTGCCCAGATTGCCTCGGGGCAGGCCGAAGGCGGTGAAGCGGACCAGGATGTACGCGCCCAGCGTCAGCAGGATGATCGACATGATCGGGGCCGCGACCTCGGTCGACAGGCTGGACAGGAACGTCGCGCCGGCGAACGCGCCGACGGCGCCGGGGATACCGATCTTGGCGACGACCTTCCAGTCGATGTTGTCGAAGCGCCAGTGCGAGATGCCGGAGGCGAGCGTGGTGCCGATCTCGGCCAGATGCACGGTGGCGGAGGCGGCCGCGGCGTTGGTTCCGATGGCGAGCAGCAGGGTGGTAGAGGTCACGCCGTAGGCCATGCCTAAGCTGCCGTCGACGAGCTGGGCCAGCAGGCCGACCAGCCCGAGCAGGATGAGTGCGCGCACGACATCCCCTTTCCAATGTTTCCTACTTTGTAAGTTGGAATTATCGTTTATTAGGCTCCTGGATCAGTCAAGTCACATTTCGAGCACCCGTCTCGGTATCCGGACGCCGGGGAAAGCCGCCGGAAAAGAGGGCCCCGCCCACCCAGGGGGGCCGGGGCCATCCAGCGGGGATCGAACGCCAAGCCCAGGATCTCGATGCGCTCGCCCTACTTCTCCCTGACACGGGGATCTCGCACACGGACCCGGCCCACAGCCCTCCGAACAGATGACGGCCGCCCTCGCCCGCGGCCTGCGACCGTCCCTGGACGGACGCGGCCACCCGTTCCTGCTCGCCGGCCGCAGCGCCCCGCGCCGGAGCCCGCGCAGCCCTCAGCCGCTATCCGGGCGAGAGCTGCGGGAGGTCACCGCGGCGGTGATGATCCTCAGCCTGCTGGGCGGAGCATTCCTGCTGCCGCTGATCGTGCTCATCGACCTGGTCGGCACCGTGCGGTGGGCATGGTCGACGTCCTCGGCGTTCCAGATCTCGGCCAGGTGCTTCTTCATACGCCAGAAAGGGCCGTAGCCCGACAGAGCACCTGCTCAGTCCTGTGGTCTGCGCCAGGTGATGCTGTAACGCCACAGGAGGTGACGGCGATACCGGGAGCCGGGCAGGATCTCGGCGGCCAACGCTCGCATCTGCGGGTACGTCACCGGCGGCGGCCACACCGTGGGGGACGGATGCTCCCAGTGGCCCTTCATGGCGCGATGGAGGGCGCCGACGACAACGCCGGCCAGGTCGCGCGGCAGGTCGTTGGGCATGGTGCTACGGGCCAGGCCGACGACGGCCAGGACGCCGCCGGGGCGCAGCAGCTCGCGCATGCGGGCCAACCCGGCGGCGGCGTCCATGTGGTGCAGGGTGGCCACCGACGCGACGACGTCGAACGAGGCGGGCGTGAAGGGGTGGGTGAGGAAGTCACCGAGGATGTAGTCGACGTCGTCCGGGTGCTCGCGGGCTTGGCCGATGCTGGGCGCGTCGAGATCGATGCCGGTGACATGCGGCACGGCCTGCCGGAGTCCGCGGGCGAGCATGCCCTCGCCGCAGCCGACGTCGAGGGCCCGCTGGGCGCCATCGGGGACCGCGCGCAGGATGCGGGGGTGGTAATGGATGTTGTGGTTCCACCGCTTGCCGTTCTTCACCGTCATGTGATCATCCTGCCGGACGCAGGCGCTGCCGGCCGGTACGGCTGCGCCGGCCGGAAGCCGTACGCTCCTGCCCCAACCACCCCGATCAGCGGTCACGCTCAGCCGCGGCGCCTTTCGGAGAAGACGACCGCGCTACAGCGGCACTTCGAAGTACGCCCCTCCCCTCCCCCGCTGGAAGGATCCTCACGGGCCCGCCCGAGGAGCGCCGCCTCAGCCGGTGACGGTGAGCCGCGCGGTGATGGCCGGCCCTTCGTCGTGGATCCAGGCCTCAGCGCGCGGGAGCCGATCCTTCACGCCTCCGTCCCACAGACGCCTGAACACGGGATCGGCTCCGGCGGCGGCGCGCATGTTGACGTGAAAACGGCCGATCATGCGAGTGGCCGCGGGGACCAGGGCATGGCGCTGGGTCGCGGTCATGCCGTAGGCGTCGGCGAACACCGCGACACGGTGAGGGATGTCGAGGTCGACGAAGGCGGGCGCCCTGTCCTTCGGATGCAGCAGAGGCGCCCACCAGTACAGGGCGTTGGCGAGATCGTCGACCCTCGTGGTGGGCTTGGCGAGGTCGAAGTCGATGAGAGCGACGGGCAGGTCGCCGCGGAAGACGACATTGCCGGGGCAGTAGTCGCGGTGACTGACCAGCAGGGGCCGGCCATCGGGGGTTGAGGTCGTGATCTGCGCTGCGGGGAGTCCTCCCCATACCGCGTCCGCGGGCGGCACCCAGTCCTGGGCGGCGTCGTGCAGGCGGCGGATGAGCCGTGCGAGTTCGATCAGGACCTCTTCGCCCGCGGTCCAGGACGGGAGGGGCTCACGGGGAACCTCGCCGGGGATGAACGAGAGGACCTCGCGGCCCTCGTCATCGAGGCCGAGCGGGACGGGGGCGGCCGAGAAGCCCGCGGCGCGCAGGTGCGCCAGGTAGGCCTGAACCGTCAGGGTGAAGGGCCGGACCGGGCGGCGGACGGTGTTTCCCACCCGCACGATTCCCTGTGTGACGCCGTCACCCACCAGCGGCTCTTCATCGGGATGACCGGCGTCACGGTTCGGATCGGTCATGAGGCCCCTCTGTTGGTGGTCGTCGACATGCGGGACCTGTCATCAAAGCAGCCCCGTCGCGCGGTCCTCGAGCAGCCCCACCCGTGAGTCAGACCGTGGCAGCGCCGGCCACCAGGACCTCGCACGCGGCGTTGTGCACCGTCTCGCCGCTGGAGAACACCGCCGTACCGGTCACCGGATGGCTCTGGCCGCCATCCCCGCTGAACCGTCCGCCGGCCTCGGTCACGATCAACGACAGCGGCGCGTAGTCCCAGACCTTGCCGCCTACCTGCACCGCCATGTCAAGCTCGCCGGAGGCCACCAGCAGCGCGGCGTGCGCGGACCAGTCGGCCGTCACCACAGCGCCGGCCAACCGGTCCACCTCGGCCCGATAGCGCGCGGGAACCAGTTCGACGGGAGGCAGCACGCCTACCCGGCACGAGCTCAGTGCCGCGGGCTCTTCCCCGACTCCGAGGCGCCGCTCGCCCCTCACCTGACCGTCCACGAGGTCGGCGACGAATGCGCCGTGGCCGCGCGCGGCGTACCACAACCTGCCCTGCGCCGGCACGATCGCCACGCCCACGACCACCTGGCCGTCCTCCTCCAGCGCGATCAGCGTCTGCCAGCGGTCATCATCCTGGACGAAGACGAGCGTCCCGTCGATGCCGTCCAAGATCCACCGACGCCGTCCGTGCCCCAGTTCGCCGGTCTCCTCCCCGATGAAGGCATCAGCCGGCCGTTCGGCAAGCAGCACGCGGCGCACCTCCTCCTCCACGGCCAGGTCCGCCTCGGTCACCACCGAGCCGTCCACCTTCTGCTCCCAGGCTAGATCCTGAACGTGCGCGAAGTACCGCATTCCTACCGTGGCACCAGCGATGGCGGCTCGCTGAGCGAGCGCGAGATCGTCGAGCATGCCCGTCATCCTGCCTGATGCCGAAAAGCCCGCATGGACCGGGGCGTCCCGGTGAACCGCAGCGGCGCGGGCCGCTCGCCGAGCCACGCGGGCGGCGCCGCGAGCACTGCCCGGCCGGCGACAGCCTCACCGCCTGGGCTGAGCGCTCCCTCGAAGAGGACCTGTGACGTGAGCACTGAGCCGCGCCTCCCGGGCTACTCCCCCGCCGAAGGTCAGAGCCAGCCCCGCGCCGCCGCCTCCACGCCCGCCTGGAACCTGGTGGTCACGCCGAGCCGCTCCACGACCGCGGCGATCTTCCTGGTCGCGGTGCGGGCGCTGACGCCCAGGTGCCTGCCGATGGCCTCGTCCTTGAGCCCCGAGTTCAGCAGCCGCAGCACCAGCAGGTCCTCCTCGGCGGGCCTGCCGTCCGCCGGTGGGGAGTCGCCGGTGAGCGGCTGGCCACGCTCCCAGTAGACGTCGAACAGCTCGATGAGCGCGTCCAGCAGCCGCGAGGGGTGCAGCAGCGCGATGTTGTCGTAGACGCCGTCCACCAGGGGCAGCAGCCCGACCCTCCGGTCGGCGATGCGCAGCTTGAACGGCAGGCGCGGCAGGAACCTGGAGCGCTCGCCCTCCTCTGCCAGGCGCAGCAGGGTCTCCATGCGGCCCGGCCTGTCGAGCGAGCCGGGGCAGTACACCACCCTGATGTCCACGCCGCGGGCCAGCAGTTCCCTGGTGTCCTCCAGCTCCGACTCGTTGGTGTCGTGGGAGGAGTCGGGGCGGCCCAGGTACGGCGGGCTGTCGAAGCAGAGCAGCTCGGTGGTGACCGAGCGGGCCAGCTCGGTCATCTGCCGCTTGACGGCGTCCTCGCCGGAGAGGATCTCCACCACGCCCGCGGGCGCGACCCACATCCGGCCCGAGTGGTAGAGCTGGGCGAAATCGCCCACCGTGGTGCGCACCCTGGCCAGGCTCGCCTCCGCCTCCAGGCGGTGCCTGTCCACCAGCCAGCCGAGCGCCGCCTCGGGCGAGACCGGCTCGTAGCCGCCAGGGCCGGTCCTGCGCAGCAGGCCCGCCTCGGTCAGCCGGCGCAGCGCGAGCCGTACCCGCGAGGAGGCGACGCCGAGGGCGGCGGCGAGCTCGGCGGTGCGGCGGCTCGGCTGCCTCAGCAGCAACCGGTACACCCGCTCGTCGAACTCCGCGACCCCCACCCCGCCGAGAACCCGCTGCTCCTCCACGTACCACCTGACCGAATCGTGTCCCTTTTGGCCATATGGCCGAAAATGTCATAACCATATCTCGACAAGGGATCCTCGCAGGCCGTTGACTGCTCACCGGCCCCTCCGGCGATCTTGGCCGGGCGGGTGGCAGCCTCATCCCCCTCAAGAGGAGCAATGTCCCGCAACCCCCGCGTCTACAGCGCCATGGCGCTCGCCGCCGCACTGGCGGTCACCTCCGCCGCGGCCCCGGCGCTCGCCGAACCCGCTGCGACAGGCACCCCCTCCGCCTACATCGTCACCCTCGCCGGTCAGCCGCTCGCCACCTACGGCGGCGGCGTGGACGGCCTCGCCGCCACCAAGCCGGGCAAGGGCAAGAAGGTCGACACGGTCAGCGCCGGCGCCAAGCGCTACCGCGAGCACCTGACCAAGCGCCAGGACGAGACCGCCCGCAGCGTCGGCGCGACCGCGCAGCGGCACAACTCCGTCGCCTCCAACAGCTTCGTCGCCGAGCTCACCCCCGCTCAGGCCCTCAAGCTGCACCGCACCGGCGGCGTCGTGTCCGTCGTCCAGGACACCCTGCGCAAGGCTCTGGACGACCGAAACTCCAGCGACTTCCTCGGCCTGTCAGGTGACAAGGGCATATGGGCCTCGCTCGGCGGCACCGCCAAGGCGGGCAAGGGCATCGTGGTCGGCGTCATCGACACCGGCGTCTGGCCGGAGAACCCCTCCTTCGCCGGACCCGCGCTCGGAACCGAGGCGCCCACCGCCGCCGACCCCTACCGGCCCTACCGCCAGGGCACGGCCACGGTCATGAAGAAGGCCGACGGCTCCACCTTCACCGGCCTGTGCGAGACCGGCACGGAGTTCACCGCCGATCTGTGCAATCAGAAGCTGGTGAGCGCCAGGTACTTCGGCAAGGCCTGGCTGAAGGACAACGACCCCGCCGCCACCGGCGAGTACGCCTCGCCGCGCGACCGGGGCGGGCACGGCTCCCACACCGCAGGCACCGCCGCGGGCAACCACGCCGTCCCCGCCACCGCCAACGGCATCGACTTCGGCCAGATCTCCGGCGTCGCGCCCGGAGCAGCCGTCTCCGTCTACAAGGCGCTGTGGGAAGGCCCGGACGGAGGCACCGGCTACACCTCCGACATCATCGAGGCCATCGACCAGGCCGTCGCCGACGGCGTCGACGTGATCAACTACTCTGTCGGCGGTTCGACGGAGTCCTCCACCGACGACCCGGTCCAGCTGGCCTTCCTGGCCGCCGCGGACGCCGGCATCTTCGTCGCCACCGCGGGCGGCAACTCCGGACCCGACGCCTCCACCCTGGACAACACCGCCCCGTGGACGACCACCGTCGCCGCGAGCACCGTCGCGCCCTATCTGGCCGACGTGCGGCTGGGCGACGGAAGCACCTTCCGCGGCGCCAGCACCACCGTCAGCGCGCCGTTCGGGCCCAATCCGCTGGCCACCTCGGTGTCGGTGAAGAACGCCGCCGCCTCCGACTCCGACGCCCAGATCTGCGCGGAGGGGTCGCTGGACCCGGCCAAGGCCGCCGGGAAGGTCATCTACTGCGTGCGCGGCGTCACCCCGCGCGTGGACAAGTCCGCCGAGGTCAAGCGCGCCGGCGGCGTGGGCATGGTGCTGGGAAACCCCAGTGACCAGGACACCGGCGCCGACGTGCACGCCGTACCGACCGTACACATCAACACCCCCGACACCGAGAAGGTCCTCGCCTACGCCGCCACCCCCGGCGCGACGGTGACGCTGCTCCCCGCCTCCTCCACCGAGGGCGCCGAATACCCGCAGGTCGCCAGCTTCTCCTCGCGCGGCCCCTCCCTCAGCAACAACGGCGACCTGATCAAGCCCGACATCGCCGCCCCCGGCGTGTCGATCCTCGCCGCCGTCGCGCCCCCCGGGAACCAGGGCAAGGACTTCGACTTCTACTCCGGCACCTCGATGGCCACCCCGCACATCGCCGGCCTGGCCGCCCTGTACCTGGGCACGGACCCGCTCCTGTCGCCCGCCGCCGTCAAGTCGGCGATGATGACCACCGCCTACGACACCAAGACGCCCGACCTCTTCGCGCAGGGCTCGGGTCACGTCGACCCCGCCCGCATGCTGAAGCCCGGCCTGGTCTACGACGCCGCGGCCCAGGACTGGTACGGGTACCTGGAGGGGCTGGGCGTCAAGACCGGCACCGGCGCCGCGCCCGTCGCCACCAGCGACCTGAACTACCCCAGCATCGCGGTCGGCGCCCTGTTCGGCTCACGGACCGTCACCCGCAAGGTCACGGCGCTGACCCCCGGCGTCTACCACGCGGCCGTCGACCTGCCGGGCATCAAGACCAAGGTCAAGCCCTCCACCCTGGTCTTCAAGAAGGCGGGTGAGACCAAGGAGTTCACCGTCTCCATGGAGATGACGCGCCAGACCGGCGGCGACGCCATCGTCGGCTCGCTGACCTGGCAGGGTAAGAACACCGCCGTCCGCAGCCCCGTGATGGTCACCCCGCTGAGCGCCAAGGCGCCCGCCGAGGTCAAGGGCGCGGGCTCGAACGGCTCGCTCACCTTCGACGTGACCCCCGGCGTGTCGAAGTTCCCCGTCAAGACCTACGGCCCCGTCTCCGCCGACCCGGTGCCCGGCACCGTGAACCCCAGCGACATCTGGGGCAAGGAAGTCTCCGTCGTCGTGCCCGAAGGCGCCAAGGCCGTCTCCTTCAAGCTCATCCCCGGTGACCCCGAGACGGAGGTCGGCGCCATCCTCGGCTACACCGAGGGCGGCGCGCAGCAGGGCCTGGCCTGGGTCACCTCGTGGGAGGACTACCGCGCGGTCCTGGCCAACCCCAGGCCCGGCAAGTACACCCTGTTCGTGCTCACCTTCGGGAGCGCCGAGACGCCGTTCAGCACGCAGATCAACGTCGTGGGCGCCGACTCCGGGTCCGGCGCGCTGACGGTGACGCCCGACAAGCCGAAGGTCACGCCGGGAACGGCGTTCCCGCTGACGGCCACCTGGTCCGGCCAGCCTGACCGGACGGCGACCGGCTACATCGAGTACCCCAACGAGGCCGGCACGATCGTGACGATCAACTGACCCGACCCGACCCGATCCGACGCGGGCCGTTCCCTCCGGGGAGCGGCCCGCTTCGCGTGTGTCCCCCCGTTGACCTGGAGCCGGCTCCAGGGGCGAGGCGGGGGGCATCCGGACACGCACCACCGGAACCCGCGGCGAACCCGGGCAGGGGTGAGGCGGCCCGTGAACGGAGCGGCCGAGTCAGCCGACGGTCTGAAACCGGCCCACAGATCGAGCGGGGGCTACCGGCTTCATGACGCGGAGGCGGTCGCCCGGCTGGACCTGGTCCGGACCCTTCGCGATCCGCGGGGAGGTCGTGAAGGCCGTGAAGGCCGTGTGCAGACCGGCCCTCGCCTCAGGTCAGCGGACCAGCCGGAAGAACGCTCGGATATCGGTGACCAGCAGGTCCGGTGCTTCCATCGCGGCGAAGTGGCCGCCTCGGTCGAACTCCGACCAGTGGACCACGTTGTGCTCGCGTTCGGCGACGCGGCGGATCCCGGGGTCGCCCGGGAAGACCGCCACCCCGGTGGGAACATCTGACTTCTCGCTCGGCCGGCCCCAGTCGGCCGCGCCCTCCTTGTAGAGGCGGGCGGACGACCCCGCGGTGCCGGTGAGCCAGTAGATGGTGACGTCGGTGAGCATCTGGTCGCGGTCCACCGCCTCTTCGGGGAGGTCGTGAGCGGGGTCGGTCCACTCCTTGAACTTCTCCACGATCCAGGTCAGCTGACCGGCGGGAGAGTCGTGCAGGCCGAAGGCCAGCGTTTGCGGGCGGGTGGCCTGGATCATGGCGTAGCCCGAGCGGTCCCCGTCCGAGTAGACGGCCAGCCGGGCCTGCTCCGCCTCCGAGAGGCCCTCCAGCTCGTCGGGCTCGAAGGTCGGGAAGCCCAGAGCGCCGTTGACGTGGACGCCGATGACGCTGTCCGGGGCGACGCGGCCGAGCTCGGGAGAGACCACCGAGCCGGTGTCGCCTCCCTGGGCGCCGTACCGGTCGTAGCCGAGGCGGCTCATCAGCTCGGCCCAGGCGCGGGCCACCCGGCGCAGGTTCCAGCCGGTCTCGCGGGTGGGGCCGGAGAACCCGAAGCCGGGGAGGGAGGGCGCCACCACATGGAAGGCGTCGGCCGGGTCGCCGCCGTGGGCGCGGGGGTCGGTGAGCGGGCCGATGACCTTCATGAACTCGGCGATCGAACCGGGCCAGCCGTGCGTGAGGATCAGCGGAAGCGCGCCCGGCTCGGGAGAGCGGACGTGCAGGAAGTGGATGTTCTGGCCGTCGATCTCGGTGGTGAACTGCGGGTACTCATTGAGCGCCGCCTCCTGCCTCCGCCAGTCGTACGCCGTCCGCCAGTATTCGGCCAGCTCCTTCGCGTACGAGGACGGGACGCCGTACGACCAGCCGGTGCCGGGCAGCTCGTCCGGCCAGCGGGTACGGGCCAGGCGGTCGCGGAGGTCGTCCAGGTCGGCCTGCGGGATGTCGATGCGGAACGGGTTGATTTTCGCCATGCCCTGGACACTAGGAGCCGGCTAGGACGGGTTCGGCCCTAGGATGCGGGCCAGAATGAAGCATGTCGGAGTCCTCGGATTGCTGTCCCTCCTGCGGGACCCCCTGGCCGTCACGGACCGCTGCACCCTGGCAGAGCGGTTCCCGCTCGTCCGCGGCGCCTGGCCGGGATCGCCGGGCCGGTCCCTCCGGCCGTACGCGCGAGCGGGCCCGCGTCGAACCGGCCGGAGGGGCCGTCAGGCGGTTGAGTCCGGGCCGGTTCTACGGCGCCGCCGAGGACGTGGGCAGGCCGAGCTTGGCCGCGAGCGCTTCCAGCAGCTCGACCTGCTGCTCCGGGCGGGCGGGCAGAAGATGGAGCGCGATGTGCATCTCGTCGGCGCCGACGGCCGCGATGCGGTCGAGGTCGCTCAGCACGGCGTCGGTGAAGACGGTGGGAGAAACCGGGGCGCCGGGAGGGACCGGGATCGTGTTCACCACGACGGTGCCGGTGCCGCCGGCCTCTCGGTACCAGCGGACCTGTGCACGGGTGTCGTCCCAGTCGACCCCGACGGTGACGAAACCGTCCCCGATGCGGGCCGCCCGTTCGATGGTGCGGCGGGCCGTCGCGCCGATGAGCAGGGGAATGGTGCTGCCCCACGGCTTCGGGCCGACCAGGGACGGCGGAATCCGGTAGTGCTCGCCGTGGAACTCGACCGGGTCGGGACCCCAGCAGGCCCGCATCGCGGCCACGTGCTCGACGAATCCGGCGCCTCTGCGGCTGGCCGGCACGCCCGCCGCGATGAACTCCTCGGGGATGTAGAACGGCGGTTCCCGGGTGCCGCCGCCTTGACCGATGCCGACGTCCAGCCGCCCCCGAGACAGCTGGTCGAGCGTGGCGAGCCTGCGGGCCAGGATGACGGGCGACTGGAAGATCGAGTTCAGGATGCTGGTGCACACGCGGATCCGCCGGGTGTGCGCGGCCGCCCAGGTCAGCATTTCCAGCGAGTCCCAGGCATAAGACTCCGGCAGGCCCGCGTCGTTGCTCCAGTGCGGTCCGGCGGGGGTCAGCAGCCGTTCGCTGGCGGACACGGCGTGGAATCCGAGCCGTTCGGTCGCCTGGGCCACGGCGACGACGGCGTCGGGGCCGGCGTACGGGCCGACGTGCGGCAGGCTGACGCCGACGCGTGGAAGATCCATTCCTATACTCCAGTGATAAGCCGTTTGGCGCGGAACACCCAGGTCAGGCGCCCCTTCGCGATGTAGTCGGAGCAGTGGGGGGATTCTTGCGGTCCGGTGCCGCAAGAATGCGGCACCGGCTCCGACTCCTTGCTGAACGGCGCCTTGGGGGCGCCGCCCGGCCGTCGAAGGAGACGACGCATGAAGTTCATGTTGATCATGCATGGCAACCCGCAGATCTGGGACGCGCTGACCGAGGAGGAGCGCAACGAGGTGATGAGCGGCCACGGCCCGTTCATGGAGACCGTCAAGAGGTCCGGCGAGATGATCGGCACCGTCGCGCTGGCCGATCCGTCGCAGAGCGCCGTGGTCAGGGTCCGAGGCGGCGTCCCGGCGGTGACGGACGGCCCCTATCTGGAGGCCAAGGAGTACCTCGGCGGCTACTACCTGGTGGAGTGCGACAGCCGGGAGCGTGCCCTGGAGCTGGCCGCGCTCATTCCGGACGCCGGCGTCGAGGGCCTCGGCATCGAGGTACGGCCGGTGCTCTTCGCGGGCACGGCCGACGGCTGAGCATCCGGTGAGGTTCCCGCCGGGTCTCTACCTGCACCCGGCGGACCTGCCGGGGGCAGGGGCCGGCCATGAGGAGTTTTTGGCCGCGGCCGGGCAGGCAGGGGAACTGATCGGTGCTCACGCGTTCGCCGATCCGTCCATCAGCGCGGTGGCACGGGCTCGGGACGGCGTGGTGACGGTGGGCGAGGGCCCCCACCTCCGGACCTCGGATCATGTCGCGGGCCAGTACGTGGTGGACTGCGAGAGCCGGGCGTGTGCCGTGGAGCTGGCCGCCCTGATAGCGGGCGGTCAGGTCGGCGGTGTGGAGGTGCGGCCGCTGATGGACTCGGCCGGGATGGAGCGGCGTCGCACCGGCGTTGACTAACCGGATGGTTAAGGCTTAGATTCAGCCGCAATCAACAATCTAACCGGTTAGTCAATTTGCTGAGGTGGCCATGACGTACTCCATAGACACGTTGCTCATCGACGGGCGCCGGGTGCCGGCCGAGAGCGGTGAAGTGCTCACAGTCGTCAACCCGGCGACCGGTGAGGTCTTCGCCACCGCGCCGTCGGCTTCCAGGCGCGACGCCGTGGCCGCCATCACCGCCGCCCGCCGTGCCTTCGAGGAGGGGCGGTGGCCACGGCTGTCATCGGCCGAACGCGGCCGCCTTCTCAAGCGGCTGGCCCTGGCCATGGACCGGCGCCGTGAGGAACTGATCGATCTGGTGATCAAGGAGAGCGGATTCCCGAGGGCAGTGGCCGACCGGGTCCACCTGCAGTCCTCCATCGACTTCCTCTGCGACCTGTCCGACCGCCTGCTTCCCGGGCTGGCGTTCACGACACCGTTGAACCCGCACACCGGGATCTCGATGACCGGCCGGCCCCAGACGACGCAGGGCATGGTGGTCAAGGAGCCGATCGGGGTGGCGGCGTTGATCACGCCGTTCAACGCCGCGGTTCCTCTGACCGTCCACAAGCTCGGCTGGGCGCTGGCCGCCGGCTGCACCACGGTGGTCAGGCCTTCCCCCTACACTCCCCTGCAGGTCCTGTTCCTGGCCGACCTCATCGAGGAAGCCGGCTTCCCGCCCGGCGTGGTCAACATCATCACCGGTGACCTGGACGCCGGCCTCGAGATGACCACCCATCCCGACGTCGACATCATCAGCTTCACCGGCTCCGACGCGGTCGGCCGCAGGATCATGGCCCAGGCCGCGCCCACGCTGAAGAAGGTGGTCTTGGAACTCGGCGGTAAGTCCGCCAACATCGTCTTCGCGGACGCCGATCTGGATCGAGCCGCCCTGGAAGTGATGGGCAACATCGTCTCCAACGCCGGCCAGGGCTGCCTTCTCCTCACCCGGACCCTGGTCGAAGAGCCGGTCCACGACGAACTGCTCAGCAAGGTGGTCGCCCTGCTGAGCACTGTGACCGTGGGCGATCCGGCCGACCCGGCCACGGTCATGGGTCCTCTCATCAGTGCAAGGGAACGGGACCGGGTGGAGGCGATGATCCACCGAGGGGTGGCCGAGGGCGCCACCCTCGCCTACGGTGGTGGCCGCCCAGCAGGACTGGGCCGGGGTTTCTTCCTGGAGCCGACACTGTTCACCGACGTGGACAACTCCATGAGCATCGCGCAGCAGGAGTTCTTCGGGCCGGTGAACACGGTGATCGGCTTCAAGGATGACGCCGAAGCCGTACGCATCGCCAACGACAGCGATTTCGGCCTCAACGCCGGAATCTTCACCCAGGACTTCGAACGGGCCTATGCGACCGCCGCGCGGATCCGCAGCGGTACGGTCAACATCAACGCTTCTTGGGGCACCAACCCCGACGCCCCGTTCGGCGGCTACAAGCAGAGCGGCCTGGGCCGGGAGGGTGGCGCGTACGGGATCGCGGAGTTCCTGGAGGAGAAGTTCGTCTCCTGGCCGGTAGGCCGCCTGTGACCGCTCGCCGCACCTGAGCCGGCCCTCGACGCTGGTGGATAACCGGTTAGTCAGCCGACACAATAGGGGCCATGTCCCGCGCAGAAGCCACCAAGGCTCGCATCCTGGCGGCCGCCACCGCAGAGTTCGCCGCCCACGGCATCGCCGGCGCCCGAGTGGAACGCATCGCCAAGACGGCCTCGGCGAACAAGAACCTCATCTACGTGTACTTCGAAAGCAAGGACCTGCTCTTCGACGCCGTCTTCGACGCGCACGTGGCCCGCGGCCTCGAACAGGTTCCCTTCACGGCTGAGGACCTGCCGGGATATGCGGGGCGGATCCACGACTACTGCCGAGAGCATCCCGAAGTGCTTCGCCTCGCCGCTTGGCACCGTCTGGAGCGTGGCGCCGAGGGGGATCCGTCCGTCGCCGCACCGGCCTACGCCGCCAAGCTGGACAGCCTCGCCACCGCCCAGCGCGAAGGACACCTGGCAGTCACCTTCGCGCCCGCCACACTGCTGACGCTGGTCCTCGCACTGGCCACCGCATGGGGGCCGGTGGGCGCCACGTCCCTGCCGGTCCAGGCTGTGCAGGACTCGGACTGGCAGGAAGCGCGCAAGGCCGTCGTCGAGGCGGTCCGCAGCCTCACCTGACCATCACGGGCGACCGGTGGCGCCGACAGCGTCCGACCAGCCGGGCTATCCGCCGCCGCCCGCCACCCTCACCGGCTGTGAGCGGGTCCTGGATGCGGATCATCCGTTGACGAAGCGTTGTACGGGACAACCTGTCGGCCCTCAGGTAACCGGACAGCCCACTGGGCAGACGCGTTCTCTCGACGACGACCCCATGACGGGCTGTCGGGCATCAGCCGAACACATCATGGCGGCCTTCGCCGTCGACGGCGCGCCCAGCACACTGCTCGGCGTGACCGTGCTCGGTTACAACGACCAGCTCGTCGAGGCCGAAGCCGTCGCCGTGCTCGGGGACGCGCGCAACTGACCCGTACGGGTCGGAACCCCCATGTCGATCAGCCTGGCTGTGTGCACCCGGAAAGTGCCCCAAAGCCAGGCACCCGGGGGGAAGCCCCGTCCTCGTGGGCGGCGATGTCGGCGGGCCCATGGCTGGCGGCGGCCCGTGGCCATGGCCACCGTACTCGACCGCCTCCACAGCGCCGCCCGGGAACCCAGGCGGCCGATCCGGCGACCCGGCTCGACCATGAGTCCCCTGGTGTCGGAGTGGCGCGCCGGGGACCCCGAGATCGTGGTGTTCCTCTGCAAGGACGACTCGCCTTTCGTCTTGTTCTGCGCCATGCCGGCCGCGGAACGGCGGCCTGGCGAGGCTGGGGATACGTCACGGGCTGTGGATCCGCCCTGTCATGAGGTGGGGTGAGCGGGGGGCGGCAGGTCGATCAGGAATCGAGAAGCGCCCGTGATCGAGCCGCGTCTAGTGTGACCGTCATGGACATCGAATTCACTGACCGGAGATAGCCGATGACACAGAACCAGCAGGTAGGCAAGCGCAAGCCCGGTACGCCCGGGGCGTTGTCGCGGTGGATGCAGCAGAAGATGAACGCCCGCATGAACCGCAAAATCCGGCGTGGCCACGGCAAGTTCATGAAGATGGACGTACTGATCCTGAACACGGTGGGCCGCCGGAGCGGGCAGCCGCGAGAGACGCCTGTGGCGTGGTTCGGCGACGGTGAGGACGCCTGGCTGATCGTCGCATCGGGCGGTGGGAGCCGGCACCCGGACTGGCACGTCAATCTGATGGCGCATCCCGACCGGGCGTCGGTCGAACTGCCCGGCCGCGACACCGTCCCGGTGACGCCGTACGTGCTCGACGGTGCCGAGCGTGAGCGGGCATGGAAGTCCATCACCGCCGCCCAGCCCCGCTATGAGAAGTACCAGAACAACTCCGACCGGGAATACCCGGTGGTCCGGCTCACCCCACGATGACGCGTACGCCCGCGGTGACCTTGGTCTGAAGACGCGCGGTGGCGAAAGTGCTTTCGACGGGGTTCGCGGTGCGCCGGTGAATCCGGTGCTCGGCCGGGCGTGGCAGAACTCCGGCGGCATGTCCGCGGCATCGCAGATCTCCGTGACAGCCCTGGGGAACTTCGCGCCGCCCCGGCACGGGCCTGATCTGCAGTACACAAGGAAACGCGAAGGAGATCTCATGAATATCGCAGTCATAGGCACGGGCAACATCGGCCGGACCCTGGGTGCGGCGCTCGCCGCGGCCGGACACGACGTCCGCTACGGGTCACGCACGCCTGAGGAATCGGTGCGCGAGGCCCTCGACGGAGCCGAAGCGGTGATCGTCGGCATTCCCGGCCAGTCCGTCGAGGCCTTCGCCCGCGACCACGCCGACGAGCTCGCGGGCAAGGTCGTCATCGACACCGCCAACAAGTTCGGCGACGGTCCCGCGCACAGCGCCGCCGAGTTCGCCGCCCTGGCGCCCGCCGCCCACTACGCCCGCGCCTTCAACGCGCTCGGCTGGGAGAATTTCGCCGACCCCGTCTTCGACGGCGTGGTGGCCGACCTCTTCTACTCCGCCGACGAGACCGACCGCAAAACCGTCGAACGCCTCATCCGCGACACGGGCCTCAACCCCGTCTACCTCGGCCCCGGCCAGCACGACCTGCTCGACCGGCTCCTCGAGCTCTGGTTCACCCTTGTCAACAGCCAGGGCCGCGGCAGGCATCTGGCTCTCAAGGTCCTCTGACCGGCGTCCTTCCATGTCAGCGCCGATGAACCCGTCCTGGTTCAGAACACCTGTCAGCCACGGGTAGTTCGATCACCCCGTGGAAGAGTTCGGAGCAGCCCGCCGACGGCGGCGCGCGGGAAGGCCTGGCTGAGGCCGGCCCTGACAGGGCGACGATAAGCGCGCCGGGGGCCGGTAGGTTGCGGGTGTGAGCGACAACGAGCCGAGCGAGTTCCGCATCGGGGGCGAGATCGGCGTACAGCGGCTCGGGTTCGGGGCCATGCAGCTGCCGACCGGACCCGGACCGGCTCGGGAGGCCGCCATCGCTGTGGCTCGACGCGCCGTCGAGCTGGGCGTCACTCTGATCGACACCGCGCACCTGTACGGGTGGGGTGCCAACGAGGAGCTCCTCGCCGAGGCGCTGTACCCCTATCCGGACGACCTGCTCATCGCGACGAAGGTCGGGGTCGCGCCGCCGAACCCCCCGCACGAGGCGGCGATCTGCGGACGGCCGGACTTCCTGCGGGATCAGGTCGAGCAGGGTCTGCGCCGCCTTCGGGTCGAACGGCTCCAGCTGCTCCAGTTGCATCGCATCGATCCGACGGTGCCGCTCGCCGACCAGCTGGGAACGCTGCGCGAGCTCCAGGCCGAGGGCAGGATCGGCCACATCGGGCTGTCCGAGGTCACCGTCGCCGAGCTTGAGGAGGCGCGGCAGATCATCGACGTCGCGAGCGTGCAGAACCGCTACAACCTGCTCGATCGCGAGCACGAGGCGGTGCTCGACGCCTGTGCCGCGGCGGGGATCGCCTTCCTGCCCTGGCGGCCCGTCCACCCCGCGGTGTCGGCGGCGACGTCCGAGATCGCCGCCGTGGCGGCCGAACTCGGCGCCACCGCGGCGCAGGTCTCGCTCGCGTGGCTGCTCCACCGCTCGCCCGTCGTGCTGCCGATTCCCGGCACCGGCTCGATCAGCCACCTGGAAGAGAACGTCGCCGCGGCGCGCCTGCGGCTGAGCGGCGATCAGTGGCGGCGGCTCGATCGGATCCAGCCGCGATGAGCCACCCGAGGACCGGCCCTCATTCCTCCGGAGCGATCAGGCTCTCACCCGGGCGGAGCCGGGCGGGGAGCCATGTCGCGAGGCCTGCCGCCGACGATCGGCAGCACCAGGATGGCCAGCACTCCACCGATCCACAGCACGCCCACCGTTGAGGCGGCGTCGACCGTCAGGCCGCCGACAAGGGCGCCCAGGGCGATCGACAGGTTGAACATCGACACGTACAGCGAGGAGGCAGCCTCGGTGGCGGTCGGTGCGGCGTTCAGGATCCAGGTCTGGAAGGTGACCGGGACGGCGCCGTAGCCCAGGCCCCAGACGACGAGGGTCGCGGCCGCCGAGAAGGTGGTGTGGTCGGCCACCGCGAGGGTGGCCATGGCCGCGGCCAGGAGCACGGAGATGCCGCACACGGTCTGCCGGAGACGCTTGGTGATCAGCGCGCCGGCGATGAAGTTGCCGCAGATGCCGGCGATCCCGAAGACCAGCAGCAGCACACTGATCATGCCGTCCGCCACACCGTCGTCCTGGAGGATGGGCCGCACGAACGTGTAGGCGGTGAAGTGCCCGGTGATGACCAGGAAGGTCATGGCGATGCCGACGCGCACGGCGAGGTGTGTCCGGAACACCCGCGGCAGGTCCGCGAACGTCATCGTGCTCTCCGGTGCCAGCTTCGGCATGACGGCGACCATGCAGGCCAGCGAGATCAGGCCGAGCACGCCCACGGCCGCGAACGCGGTCCGCCAGTCGCTGAGGTCACCGACCAGGGTGCCCGCGGGCACACCCAGCACGGAGGCGGTCTCGACGCCGCCGAAGACGACGGCGGTGGCGCGCGCGACATGGTGCTTCGGCACCAGACGCAGGGCCATGGCGCCGGCCAGGGACCAGAAGCCGCCGACGCTGATGCCGATCAGGAAGCGGGCGAGGAGGACGACGGCGAAGCTCGTGGCAGAGGCGGAGGCGAGGTTGGCCGCGCCCACCATACCGATCAGCAGGGCCAGCACCAGCCGGCGGTCGATCCTGGCGGTGGCCACGGTGACCAGCGGTGCCGCGACGGCGGCGACCAGGCCGGGCACGGTGACCATGAGCGCGGCGGTGCCCTCGGAGACGTCCAGTGCGGTGCCGATCGGGGTGAGCAGCCCGACGGGCAGCAGTTCGGAGGTCATCAGGGCGAAGATTCCCAGCGTCACGGCAAGGACCGCGAGCCAGCCCCGGACCGGTGAGGGGCTCGCGTCCGGGGCTGTGCCCGGTGGCGAGACGTCGGCGGATGTCACGATGTGGGCCTTTCCGGTGAAGTCATGCCAAGGGCGGCGGCCGTGGGGAGGCGGCCACCGCCCGTAAGGGGGAGAACGAAGGCGGAGGGGTGCCTACTCGGTGCCGGGGGTCTTGCGGGTGGTCACGTTCATGCGGTTCCAGGCGTTGACCGTGAAGATCAGCGCGATGAGCTGGGCGAGTTCTTTGTCGTCGAAATGCCGCGCGGCCTCGTCATACACCGCGTCCGTGATCCCTTGGGGAAGCAAGGTCATCGCCTCGGTCAGGGCGAGGGCCGCGCGCTCCTTGGCGGTGTAGAGGCTGGACTCATGCCACGCGCTCAGCTGGTAGATGCGCGCTTCGCTCTCACCCGCCCGGCGGGCGTCGCCGGTGTGGTAGTCGATGCAGTACGCGCACCGGTTGACCTGGGAGGCGCGGATCTGCACCAGCTCGACCAGGACCGGGTCCAGCCCCTGGCGGGCCACGGCGTCCAGGGCCAGCACGGCCTTGAAGACCTTGGGGGCGACGAGCGAGAGGTTCATACGTGCGGGAATGGCAACATTCGTCATGCTCATGACCCTAGGAGCGCGATCGACCCACGATATGGTGCATTCCCATGGAAGTTCTGTGGGTCAATTTTCGACACGACGGCCAGGACCGTCGCGGGGCGAGGCGTTGAGCAGCCCCGGCGCGGAAGGCGGCAGCGACCTTCATCTGGAGCTCGCCGGCGTCGGCGGCGCGCGCGTGCGGTTGATGCGGGCCCTGCGCGAGGCGATCCACTCGGGACGGCTGGCGCCCGGTACCCGGCTTCCGCCCTACCGCACCCTCGCCCTCGACCTGGGAATCGCCCGCAACACCGTCGCCGCCGCGTACTCCGAACTCGTCGAGGAAGGCTGGCTCACGTCCCGTCAGGGTTCCGGCACGCACGTCGCGCACCGCGCCGCACCTCTGGAACCCGGCCGCCGGCGCTCCCCCGCGCGTCCGTCCCGCCTGCGGATCATCCACGACCTGATGCCAAGCTCCCCTGACGCGGCCGCCTTCCCGCGCTCGTCCTGGAGCGCCTCGGCCCGGCGCGCGCTGGCAGGCGCGCCCAACGACGCCTTCGGCGTCGGCGATCCCCGTGGCCGGCTGGAGTTGCGCCAGGCGCTGGTGGAATACCTGGCGCGGACCAGAGGCGTGCGCACCAAGGCGGACCACGTCGTGATCTGCTCGGGCTTCGCGCACGGGCTGCGGCTGGTGTGCCACGTGCTGCGCGGCAGCATCGCGGTCGAGTCGTACGGACTCGACTTCCACCGCTCCATTCTCACCGAGGCGGGACTGAAGACCGTGCCGCTCACCGTGGACATCCACGGCGCACGGATCGAGGACCTTCCGGCCACGGGCGCGCAAGCCGTCCTGCTGACGCCGGCCCATCAGTACCCCACGGGGGGAGCCCTGCACCCGCAGCGCCGGGCCGCGGTCATCGACTGGGCACGCGCCACGGGGGGTCTGCTGCTCGAGGACGACTACGACGGCGAGTTCCGTTACGACCGCGAGCCGGTCGGCGCCGTGCAGGGGCTCGATCCGGACCGCGTCGTCTACTTCGGCTCGACGAGCAAGAGCCTGTCGCCCGCGCTCCGGCTCGGCTGGATGGCGTTGCCCGGCCGGCTGGTGGACGACATCCTGGCCGCCAAGGGCTCGCGCGAACTCTGGTCGGGCGTCATGGACCAGGTCACCCTCGCCGACTTCGTCGCCGGCGGCGCCTACGACCGTCAGCTGCGGCGGATGCGCGGGATCTACCGGCGCCGCCGTGACCTGCTCACGGCCATGCTCGCCGAACGCGCCCCGCACATCACCGTCAGCGGCATCGCCGCGGGCCTGCACGCCGTCCTCGAGCTTCCCCCGGGCACCGAGCAGGCCGCTCTCCGCGCCGCGCGCCGCCTCGGCATCGCTCTGGACGGCTTGGGCCCCTATCTGCACCCCGGCAGCACGATGCCGCCCCGCGACGGCCTGGTCATCGGATACGGCACACCACCCGAGCACGCGGTCACAGCCGCCCTGGAAGCCCTGTGTCTCGCCTTGCCCGACCCTCCGTAGAAAGGCCCCGTCCCTTCACCCGGCGCCTGCTCGTGGCGGCGGTCCGGGCGCGCGCCGGCAGCTCTCGATGGATCAGGAGTGTCCGGCCGGATTTCTTCGGCTTTACCGGTCAGGCGTCGAGCAGGTGCCCTGTCGTCACGTCGATGTGGTCGGGGATCTCGGCGTGGCGATCACCGACCGTCGGTGTCCCGGTGGGCTCGAACAGGAGAATCGCGGCGCCGGCGGGGGCGTGCGGCTTGTGCTCGGTGCCTTTGGGGACGGTGAAGACCGCGCCTTTGGGGAGGTGGACGGTCCGCTCCCCGCGGGACTCACGCAAGGAGATGTACAGTTCCCCGTCGAGCACGAGGAAGAACTCGTCGGTGTCGTCGTGGACGTGCCAGATGTGCTCCCCCTCTACCTTCGCGACGCGTACGTCGTAGTCGTTGACGCGCGTGACGATTCGGGGGCTCCACAGCGCGTCAAAGGAGGCCAGGGCGTTGCCAAGGTCGATGGGTCCGTTGCTCATGGGGGAATCCTGGCAGGTCGAGCGCGTCGGCCGTGAGTGCTAGAAATGGCATATGTCGCAAGATTCCTCGCACGACGGTCGCGCGGCGGACCTGCACCGGGTCGTCGTGATCGTGGACGAGAACTCCAACCCCTTCGAGCTCGGCTGTATGACCGAGGTCTTCGGCCTGCGCAGGCCCGAGCTTGGCCGCGATCTCTACGACTTCCGCCTCTGCTCGCCCGAACCCCGCACCCTCATGCGAGACGCCTTCTTCACCCTGACCGGAGTCGCCGGACTGGAGGCGGCCGAGTCGGCGGACACGTTGATCGTCCCCAACCGCCCCGACGTCGAGGTGCCGCGCCGCCCGATCGTGCTGGACGCCGTACGGCGGGCGCACAGGCGCGGTACGCGTCTTGTCGGCTTGTGCAGCGGAGCTTTCACCCTCGCCGAGGCCGGGGTCCTCGACGGGCGCCGGGCCACCGCCCACTGGCAGTGGGTGGACGCCTTTCGTGCCCGCTTCCCCTCCGTGCGGCTCGAGGAAGACGTGCTGTTCGTCGACGACGGCGACATCCTCACCGCCGCCGGTAGCGCGGCCGCTCTCGACCTCGGGCTGCATATCGTCCGCCGCGACCACGGCGCCGAGGTCGCCAATTCCGTCAGCCGGCGGCTGGTCTTCACCGCGCACCGGGACGGCGGGCAGCGGCAGTTCATCGAGCGCCCGGTGCCCGACCTGCCGGACGAGTCCCTGGCGCCGATCCTGGCATGGGCGCAGGAGCGGCTGGACTCACCGCTCACGGTCTCCGACCTCGCGGCGCGCGCCTCGGTCAGCCACGCGACACTGCACCGGCGCTTCCGGGCACAGCTGAGCACGACGCCGCTGGCATGGCTCACGGGGGAACGGGTCGCCCTGGCCTGCCGGCTGATCGAGCGGGGTGAGACACACCTGGAGGTGGTGGCACGGCACAGCGGGCTGGGCACCGCCGCCAACCTGCGCGCGCTGATGCGCCGCCAGACAGGGCTCACCCCGTCGGCGTACCGGCAGCGGTTCGGAGCTGGAGCGGCCCGTCAGCGACCGCTTCCGCCCCGCCCGGCTCGCCCTGCCGCACCACTTCCGGCAAGCTAGCCATCCAGTACCGCACCGCCCGGTCCATCCCGCGTGGCCCCGCCTGAAGCCACCACCCCGGCTGCCCTGGAGAAGACGTCATGACCCTGCCCGAGAACATCACGACCTGGCGCGACGCCCGCTACGACGTGCCCGTCAGCCGACAGCTGGAGCGCTACAACGAGCTGGCCGCCCGGAACGAGTCGGCCCGCGCCCGCGTGGAGCTGGTGGCCCGGGGGATCTACGACCCCGACCGGCACGGGGCCGGGGACCGGCCCCCGCTCACCGTGGCCGAGCACATCGAGCTGCTGGCACTGGCGGAGTGCATCGCGCGCACCGTACGCCACCCCGCCAACATCCACCACGCACTGCTGGCAGGGGCCACCTGGGCCGACATCGCCCATGCCGTCGGCTCCGACGAGCACGCCGTACGGCGGGACTACCGGCAGTGGGCCGACGACCAGCACGACCTCAACCGGCACCACCCCCACCTCGGCATGACCGCCGACGAGTACGCCGCCGCGACCGCCAGAGTCGCCCAGAGCACGACGGATGCCTGAAGCAGGCTGGACCCCTGCTCCACCTGCCAGGGGTCCCAGTGGTGGCGGTGGTCGCGCACCGCCCGGTCCCGGGCGGCCGGACCGGTGAGCGGGCCGCCCTCAAGCGCCCCCGGCCGGCCGTCACCACTCCGGTGACGGCGCCGACACCCAGTAGCAATGTGGTCATATTACTGCGATAAGAGTATCGCCCTATTGTTTTCTTGGGGGTTCCGTCCGCGCCGCGTCGCGGTGAGGAGAATCAGCGATCGGGAGAACCGCAACGCCCGGTGAACACCGTGGCGACGGCCCGGCGCAGCACGTCACGTGCCGAGAACGCGTCCGCGCCCGAGAGCGCGACCTGATCGGCCAGACCTTGCACGGTCGCGAGGATCATGCGGGCGGCCGGCACGGCGTCGACATCGGGCTCGACCTCACCGCGTTCCATGCCGGTCCGGACCGCCATCGTGACGTATTCGAGGATGTCACCGCCTGCCTGCCGGGCGACGTCGGCGAGACCGAGGTGATGCAGCGCCTGAGCCTGCAGACCCTGCCGGACGCGGTACTCGACGTCCCGCTCCTCGTCGAGCGGCAACAGTTCGGCCAGGCCGTCGAGCAGCACCTCCGCCATCGGGAGACGGGCGGCCTCGCCGTGGCGGACGCGTGCTCGCACCCGCTCGCTCATACGGCTCACGGCGTCTTCGTAGGCGAAGTGGAGCAGCACGTCCTTGCCGGTGAAGTAGTGCTGGATGAGCCCGACCGAGATGCCCGCCTCGGCCGCCACCCGCGAGAACGAGACGCCCGCGAACCCCTCCGCGGCGAGCAGCCGCTGGAACGCCCGCGCGATCTGGGCGCGACGCTGATCATGATCGGCAACCCGTGGCACCCCGTTATCATACAGCCGTACTGCTACCTCCGCCCCGCCGGTGCGGCGGCTCGGCTCCCTCCTGCCGAACGGGTCCCCGGCCGCCGTAGCGGCGCGGCCCTGTTTCCGGAGGTGCCGAGCCGGGCTCTCACCCTCGCGTCGCGCGTGTTCTCCGAAGCCGCGGTCGTCTCCGCCTCCAAGGCCCCGATCTTCTTGGAACCCGATGACCTGCGCAGACAGCCCTGCTTCGGGGCTGGGGCGCGTTTGGGTCGAACGTCAGATCAACGGGAGGCGGCGCACCCCTGTCATGGTCGGCGTGGGCATGAACTCCACGGGGTCGTCCGGATCGGTGCGCAGAGGGTCGACGCGGTCGAGCAGGATGTTCAGGGCGACCCGTCCCTCCAGCCGGGCCAAGGGGGCGCCTAGGCAGAAGTGGATGCCGCGGCCGAACCCGAGATGCGGGTTGGGGTCGCGACCGGGGTCGAAGACGTCGGGGTCGGGGAACTGCCGGGGGTCCCTGTTGGCCGCTCCGAGCCAGGCCATGACCATGTGATCGGCCGGTATCGTCACGCCGCCGAGCTCGACGTCGCGGGTGGTGGCGCGGCCGAGGGCGGCGAACGGGGTGAACAGGCGCAGGGATTCCTCGATGACGGCCGGGATCGAGGATCGGTCGGCCCGCACCTTGTCCTGCTGCTCGGGGAAGGCGTCCAGGCACAGCACCGTGTTGCCGAGCAGCATCGTCGTGGTGATGTGCCCGGCGAGCAGCAGGATGATCGCGAAGTTGACCACCTCCTCGTCGGGCAGGCGTTCGCCGTCCACCTCGGCCTCGACCAGCCTGGTGAGCAGGTCGGCGCGCGGCTGTCGCCTGCGCTCCGCGGCGTGGCCGGCGAGATAGGCCGACATCTCCTTCCACGGCTTCAGCGTGGCCTGCAGGTCCACGTCCTGTTGTTCGGCGGGTTTGGCCAGTGAGATCTTGGCGTCGCGCTGGAACAGCGCATCGGCCCATTGTTTGAACAGGGCGCGATCGCTGCTGGGCACCCCCAGCAGTTCGGCGATGACGATGACCGGGAGCGGATAGGCCAGATCGGTCACCAGTTCCAACCGGCCGCGATCGTGTGCCGCGTCGAGCAGTTCGTGGGTGAGGGCGGCGATCCTCGGTTCGAGATCCGCGACGACCTTCCGGGTGAAGGCGTTGCTGACCAGCTTGCGCAGCTTGCCGTGCTCCGGCGGGTCGATCTGGGTGATGAAGCCGGCCATCGAGAATTCCTCGATGCCCGGCATCAGGTCCTTGGGGATCAGGCGCATGGTGTCGGAGGAGAACGTCGCGGGATCGCCGAGGATCTCCTGCAGTTCGGGGTGGCCGTAGACGTTCCACATGCCGGCGTCGGCGTCGTACTCGACCGGTTGGCGCGATCGCGGCCCATGCAGCCAGAAGTGCTGTGCGGGGATGTTGTACCGCTCGACGATGTCGGCCATCGTCTCTCCCTTGGTCGTGGAGCTGCCATTGACTTCATGAAAGGTCGAAATGTGCTCCATGGCCACCGCGCCGAGCGTTTCGGCGGAAAAAAATATCGAACGCGCGCCGGCCGTACTGGCCTGCGGCGAGCACCGCGCGGCGCGCGCTGTCACCGACATCGAGGACGAAACCAGTCTCAGCAACGTGACAGCTCACCGCATTGTGCGTGCTCTCTGCAGCGGCGGGCTGCCGGCGCAGGACGTCGCCCCGGCCCTCCTCCCGCACTGTCCTCTACAGCCTGTAGAGTATGCGCGGTATTCAGGGAAGAAGGGGTGGGGCATGCTGCGCTGGTTCCGGATCGTGGCGGTGGCCGAGGCGTGCTCGTGGGCGGGCCTGCTGGTCGGGATGTTCTTCAAGTACGTGACCGCGGCCGGGGATCTCGGTGTGAAGGTGTTCGGGCCCATCCACGGGGCGATGTTCGTGCTTTACGCGCTCGGAGTGATGCTCTCCGCGCGGGAGGCGGGCTGGAGCAGGGGCGCAGTGGTGCTGGGCCTGGCGTGCGCGGTGCCGCCCTTCACCTCGCTGTGGTTCGAACGGCGCATGGCGGCGCGCACAGCGGCCACGCAACCCGCCTGACCCGAGCCGCTCCCTCACCAACCTGACGCAGGGCCAAGCGGCGTGCGGAGCGTTTGTCAGCGCGGGCCCGCGACCCCGATGGCATGCCGGATCGTCGCCGGGTCCTGAAGGACGTCGAGGATCGCGCGGGCGAGGTCTGGCCGGGTCATGCTGCCCGGCACGTTGGCCTCCGTGGCGGCGCGGTAGCGGCCGGTGGCGGGCTTGCCGGTGAGGTACGGGGGGCGCAGCACGGTCCAGTCGGCCGTGCCGGCGGCCAGCGTCCCTTCCATCCGGTCGAGGTCGGCGTAGACGTCGCGATAGATCCTCCGGATCAGGGGCCGGACGGTGAGCCGGAACCAGATCGGCTCACCCGCGCCCGTGCGCAACACCGGCTGGGCGCTGAGGGCGACCACCCGCCCGACACCGGTCGCCGCCATCGCCTCGAGGATCGCGCTGATCGCGGCCGAGCACACGGGCGTGGTGTCCGTGCGTCCGCGCGGGCCAAGGACAGACACCGCGGCGTCGTGACCGTCCAGGGTGGGCTTGAGCGAAACGGCGTCGAAAATGTCCGCCACGACGATATCCAGGGCCGGATGGTCGATCGGCAGGCGGGCCGGGTCACGTACGACGGCTGTCACCTCATGTCCGGCATCCAGCGCCTGCCGGACGAGGTGGCGGCCGGTGCCGCCGGTGGCACCGAAAACGGTCAATCGCATGTGAACTCCATAGCTTGAACAGACAATTCCCTCTGATAACCGTGCGCGATCTCGCTGAGCAGGCCGAACTCGCGCACGGCCCTCCGCTCCGCCTCCACGCGGCCGAGCCCACGCCGTTCCAGGGCCTCCGTCGCATCGAGCAGGCCGTCACGCGCCTCGGCAAGGAGATCGCGCTTCGCATGAGACGGACCCTTCAGCATGCGGTACAGGCGGTCCACGTAGTCGTCGATGACGCTCGTCCCTGCCGCGACCTTCCCGGCCCTGGCCGCTCCTGCCGTCACCTCGCCGCCAGCCGCCGGAGCCCGGCGAACTCAAGCCCGGCGTAAACGGCGACCACCAGCGCTCCGACCAGCATGAAGGCGACCCCGAAACCGGTCAGCGGTATCACGTCCGCGAACGCCAGGACCAGCAGCGCCACACACGACAGCGCGTTGCCCGCGACGACGAACGCCACGTGCCGCACAAGAATCCGCGGATAGCCGGCGATGAGGCCGAGCGCGGCAGCCCCGCCCAGCATGGCCACGCCGAACGGAACGGACCAGGCGGTCGGCAGGCCGAGCGGGCCGCTGAGTGACCGGGCGGCGGCGAGTACGACCACGCCGAAGACGGCGGTGCTCCACCCGTCGATCCGCAGGATGGTGCGCAGCGGGTCCGAGGTGTCGATCTCTGGGCGCCGGGCGGTCCCGGTCGGCGTGCTCATACAGGTCTCCTTCGTCGTGAGCGGTCCCTGACCGGAAAGACCATGTCACCGTTGTGGTTACGAGCTCAATAACCAGTGGGGTCATGGCGTCGCCCACCTGGTTGTGGCCTACCCTCCTCGGCATGGATGTGGAACAGCCTTCCCGTGTGGGAACCCTGCTGCGGGAGTGGCGACAGCGTCGCAGGCTCAGCCAGCTCGATCTCGCCAATCTGGCCGACACCTCGGCGCGCCACCTGTCCTACATGGAGAACGGCCGCGCCCGTCCGAGCCGGAGGATGCTGCTGCGTCTGTCAGTCGCCCTCGACGTGCCCCTGCGCGAGCGCAACACCCTGCTGCTGGCCGCCGACTACGCCCCCGCCTACCGGGAAAGCAGCCTCGACGACGACTACATGGCCTCGATCCGCTCGGCGCTGGAGACCATGCTGACGGCCCATGAGCCGTACCCCGCCGTCGTGGTCGACCGCCTCTGGAACGTGCTGCAGGGCAACCGCGCCATGGGCGTGCTCATGGACGGCATCCCGCCGCACCTGCTGGAGCCACGGCCGAACGTGTTCCGGCTGGCCCTGCACCCCGACGGGCTGGCCGCGCGGCTGGCCAACCTGGGGGAGGTGAGGGAGCTCTTCCTCGAACGGCTGTCACACCAGGTCAACGCCACCGGGGACACCGAGCTCCACGCGCTCTACGAGGAGGTGTCGCGCTACCCCACTTCGGAAGACACCCCAGCCGCCCTGCCCTCGCGACACCGGCAGAGCCCGATCCAGGTGCCCTTGAGAATCCGCACCCCGTTCGGCGAGCTGGCGATGTTCAGCACCATGGCCACCTTCGGCGCTCCGGCCGATGTGACGCTGTCGGAGCTGGCGATCGAGCTCTTCTATCCCCTCGACGACTTCACCGCCAACGCCCTGCGCGCCCTGCCGCGTGACGGCGCTTGAGCCGGTCGTTCTCGTACGGCGTGGGCTCTGCGCGGACATCTCGGCGCCGCCGGCGGGGCCGAGGGCGACGGGATCGAGCGGCTCGCCGAGCGTGCGAAGGGGCGCACGTCGACCCGCCGGCTCACGGCTCCGTCCCGGGCGGCTGCTCGGCGCGCTCGTAGGTGCCGGCGTTCGTGTCCAGGCCCCCGAAGGTGGCCTCCAGCTCAGCCAGGTAGGCGGCGGCGGCGGTGAAGATCCCTTGTTCGATCGCCGGGAGGCCCTTGGCCATTGCGGCGCCGTACATGTCATTGCCGAGGGTGGCCCTGTCCCGGTCGAAGGCCTGCCGAAGCTCCCGCTCCACCTCGGCCATATGCTCGTGACGCTCTCTGTAGACGGCGCTTTCCCGCCGCAGGGACTGCCAGCCGACGGAGTAGCCGTCCGTGCTCATCTCGCCCCCGGCCGTGTCAGGAAACCGCCGGGGACCGCGTGGCCGCCGGCTGTCGCCGTCAGCTCGTCGAGCCTGCCGCAGGTGTCGACGGCCTGGACCCGGTGCCGGTCGTGCTCCTCGGCCGGCGCGTCGAGAGCCGCCGGAAACTCGTGTGCCACGCTGATCCACATTACACAGCCCGCCAGCCACAAAGATCTCGTTCATCGCTTGCGCCGCTGCCCGCCGGTGCGGTCGCGGGCTCAGCGCCCGGCAAGGGTCATGTGCGCCTGACCGTACCGGGTGCGTCGGCCGCCGCGTCGGCATAGCGGCGGGCCAGGCGCGCGAAGGCATCCCTGAGCTCGGCCGGGCCGACGACCTCGATGTCGGCGTCGAACCCGCCGATGGCGGCGGCCAGACCAGGCCATGACCATGAGCCCAGAACGAGCCGGCAACGATTCGGGCCGAGCTCCTCGACGATCCCGTCACGGGTGTGGCGGGACACGGCGGCGGCGGGCAGGTCCAGGATCACCTCGCCGCGGCAGGGCCAGTCACCAGAGCCGTCGGAACCCCGGAACCTGCCGGCCACGAAAGCTGCCACCTCACCTCCGGGCAGCTCGCGCGGGGTGAAGCGAGGCCCTGCGGGAGTGCGCGGGATGATCCGGTCGGCACGGAAGATACGCCAGTCCTCGCGATCGAGGTCCCAGGCGACGAGATACCAGCGCCCACCCCGGGTGACGAGATGATGGGGCTGCACCCGGCGCGACGGGGTCTGCACACCGTTGTCGTCCACCCCCGGCGGGGATGCGGGGGTGTAGTCGAAGCGCAGCACCTCTCGGGCGTGGACGGCGGCGCTGAGCGCCATGAGCACGCTGCTGTCGACCTGCGGATCCGGTCGGATCGCGGACCGCTCGACAGCGGTGACCTGAAGGGCGTCGATCCGGTGGCGCAGCCGCGCGGGCATGACCTGCCGGACGGTGTTCAGCGCACGCGCCGCGGCTTCCTCGATCCCGGCACCGGTGGTGGCGGCGGTCTGGAGTGCGACGGCCAGAGCGACGGCCTGCTCATCGTCGAACAGCAACGGAGGCAGCTCCGTACCGGCGTCGAGCCGGTATCCCCCGTCAGGCCCCTTGAAGGCCACTATGGGATAGCCGAGCTCGCGCAGGCGGTCGACATCACGGCGCACAGTGCGCGGGCTGATGTCCAGCCGCTCGGCCAGCAGCGCCCCCGGCCAGTCCCGGCGCGCCTGAAGCAGCGAGAGCAACGAGAGCAGTCGCGCTGAGGTCTTCGGCATGACGCCATATTGCCCTGAGAAGAGGACACAACCTGACCGCTTCCCCTGCGATTGTCATCTCGCACCCGAGAACAACCGGAAGGACCTGAAGGCGATGACCGCCACCACCGACACCGCGACATCCCCCACCCTCGACGCCGAACGGGCCGATCTGCTCGACCAGCTCGGGGCCGCGCGATCCGCCCTGCTCACCACCGTGCGCGGGCTCAGCGACGACCAGGCGGGCGAGCGCCCGACAGTCAGCGCGCTGTGCTTGGGCGGCCTGGTCAAGCACGTCGCATCCATGGAGGAGAACTGGCTGCGGTTCGCGGTCGAGGGCCCCTCCGCCATGCGCTACGACCTGCCCGAGGGCGTGACCTGGGAGGACTTCGCGGCAGGCACCGCCCGCGAGTACCCCCAGTGGGCGATCGACCACCAGAACGACTTCCAGATGCTGCCCGGCGAGACACTGACCGGCATCCTCCAGCAGTATGAGCGGGTCGCCGCCCGGACCGCCGAGATCATCGCCGCGCTCCCCGACCTGTCGGCCACCCACCCGCTGCCGGAAGCACCGTGGAACGAGCCGGGAGCGGTGCGCAGTGTCCGCCGCGTGCTGACGCACCTCATCGCCGAGACCGCCCAGCACGCCGGGCACGCGGACATCCTGCGAGAGACGCTCGACGGAGCCTGACCCGATGACCACCCTCGGCACCCGGGCGCTCAACCGCGCGACACTCGCCCGGCAACTGCTGCTCGACCGCGCCACCACCCCGGTCCTCGACGCCGTCGCGCACCTGTGCGGCCTGCAGGCGCAGGAACCGCAGGAACCGTTCACCGGGCTCTGGTCACGGCTGCACGCGTTCGACCCGGCGGCACTGAACGACCTGCTGACCGGGCGAAGCGTGGTGCGGACCCACCTCATGCGCCGCACCGTCCACCTCCTCACCGCCGACGACACCCTGGCCTGGCGGGCCCGCCACGACACCATGCTGCGCCAGCGAGTGCTGGGCACCTACCGCCGCGAACTCGACGGGATAGACCTCGACGAACTCGCCACAGCGGCCCGCGCCGTGCTGGCCGACGACGAACCCCGCTCGATGACCGAGATCGCGCGGGTACTCGCCGACCGCTGGCCCGCGCCGGGCCCGAGGGCGCTGGGCGAGATGGTGATGGCCGCCCTCGTCCCAGTGGTACAGCTACCGCCCCGCGGGCTGTGGCGCGTGAAGTCGGGGGTACGCAACACCCCGCTCTCGCGCTGGCTGGGCCGCGAGATCGACCCGCCCGCCCCGCAGCGGACCGACCCGGTCGGCGAAGCGCTGGTACGCCGCTACCTGGCCGCGTTCGGCCCCGCGGCCTCAGCCGACCTGCGCGCCTGGTCCGGCCTCACCGGACTGCCGGCCGCGGTGGCCGCCGTCCGCGAAGAACTGGTCACCTTCCGCGACGAGCGCGGCCGCGAACTGCTCGACCTGCCCGACGCGCCGCGCCCCGACCCCGACACACCCGCCCCGGTGCGGTTCCTGCCGGCGTTCGACAACGCGATCCTCGGCTACCACGACCGCAGCCGGATCATCGACGACGCCCACCGCGGCCTGTCCGTCGCCGGCGCTCGCGTCGTGCTGGTGGACGGCCGGGCCGCCGCGACCTGGACCGTCGGCACGGGCACCGTGGTCGTCACCCCGCTGCGCGGCTTCACCAGAGCCGAGCACACCGCCGTCACCGAGGAGGGCCGGAGCCTGGCGTCGTTCCTGTCCGACAACGACAGCGACCGTGTACAGATCACCACCTCTTCCCCCTGAGCGACACACCCGCGAACCGCTTCCCCTATGGAGTGCCCGTGCTGCGGACACACCCCGCAGCACGGCAACGAACGCTTCCGGCAGCGCCGCGACCTGACAGCCCTCCGGTTCGGCGCACCCCCACAGCGCCCGGCACCGCACACGCCGCCAACCGCACGCCGACACCGCAGATACGCGGTAGATCGTCACCGAGCGCACAAACGCACGACCCGGATCCGATGTTCCTCACCTCCCACGTACAAGCGATGAGGGATGCCACCTGCTACCGAGACCCTGTCCGGGCGGGGATCAGCTGTACTTGCCGATCGTCTTGTCGATCCAGCTCGCGTAGGCAGCCACACTGCTGTAGAGACCCGGGCCGCCCGTACAGCTCGGGGACGGAGCACCGGGACCCGACGTGGCTCCGATGAGTTCCCACCGCCCGCCCCTGCCACGCTGGATCTGCGGCCCGCCGGAGTCCCCGTTGCACGCCATGGCCTTCGGCACCCGGCTGACCGTGCACAGCCGGGTCCTCCCCGCGTAGCCCGGGGCGCACTCGGCGACGGCCCCCCTGCGGGTCTCGAGTTGCTGGAGCCGGTCCGGGAACACCCATTTGTCGATGTCGGGCGATTCGACGACGGTGCCGAACCCCAGCAGCCGGGTCGGGGTACCGGGCCGCCCGGGCCGTTCGGCGATCCGGATGGGCTTCTCGCTGACCGGCCGGTCCAGGCGGATCAGCGCGACGTCGTTCCGGTTGGGCCTCTTGCCCTCACCCTGGGCGTAGCCCGGGTGGGTCACCGTCCGCACGACGGAACGGACCGTGCCCCCGGACTTCCGCCGCTCGCTGCCGATACGCACGGTGCCGTCAGGCTTCACCAGCGTCGGATCGACGCAGTGGGCCGCCGTCAGCACCCACTGCGGGTGGATCAGGGACGCCCCGCAGACACCCTTGGCCGGCGAGCCCGGGATCGACAGCGGGAACGTCGCCATGAACGGATATCGCTCCGTCGAATCCTTCCCGTTGACGATCGCTTCGGCGCTGCCTGTCATCATGGTGGCGCACACCACGCCGGTCAGGGCGACGGCGACGGCACACGCCGCACCGCGGCGCACAGGCTTCAGGCTGAACATAGAGGTGTTCCTTCGATCGGAAATCGGGACGCGTCCAGCCTGGACGTTCACGTCCCGCCGATCGATCCGGGCAGCAGGCCGGTGCAAGGTAGGGAAACCCCCCGGCCTCGGGGAGCCGGCTACCCCATCACGCGTTGCGGTTCCTGGGTGAGAGTGGAGCAGCGGGCGTAGTCGGTGCGGGGGGGCGTCCGGCGCGGCGGCGGGGACGGGCGCGCCGGGTCGCCAGGACCGGCCGGGACTGCGGTCGGCGGGGGTGGGCACGCGCGGCGGCTTGGCCAGTCGGGGGACCTTGGCGAAGCGCCCCTTTGCGCCGGCCTGCCTCCTTGGTCTACGGCCGTCCTGGCGACCTCGTCGAGTCTGCGGGGGCGTGCTCCCAGCGTTCGGCGAGGAGGGCGGGAGTGGGTGCGGTCCCGGGCAATTGGGGGCGGCCGGAGCGCAGGCCGTCGAGAGCGATGGCGATCGTGCGCTTTCGGGCGTTGTGGGCTGCGTCGATCAGGTCGGTACGGCCCTGCCTGTCGAGTTGTTCGATCAGGGGGGACTTGCCGAGTTGTTCGATCAGTAGCGAGATGTCCATGGCCGTGGCGTCCGATCTGAGCACTCCGGCGGCGTGCGCGCGGGTCACCAGGTCTCGCATCAGCTCGTCGGACCTGGTGAACTTGGCCGCCATCTCGTCGGTGACGGCGATCGTGCCGGCCAGCGGCCCGAGGGAGCCGCCGCTGAACTCGATGCAGGCGCCGATGTAGTGAGCGAGCCCTTCCCATGGGTCGTCGTGCTTCAGGCCGCGTTCGGCGGCCTGGATCCACTGGTCGAGCGACAGCGCGCACAGGTGCTGGAAGAGCTCGTCCTTGGAGCGGTAGCGGCGGTAGAGGCTGGCGATGCCGACTCCGGCGCGTGCGGCGATCGTCGCCACCGATGCATGCGCTCCGTCCACAGCCAGGACCTTCTTGGCGGCCTCCAGGAGGGCCTGGTCGTTGCGTTCGGCTTCTGCGTGCCGGGGAGCTCTGCGGGCCATGCGCTCACTGTAGCCGCTTTGCGAAGCGATTCACTCCGTTATAGATTCTCTCAAACGAAGCGAATCTATCCGTTTGGAGGAGTGTCATGCGGGCTGTGGTGATGGAAGAGTTCGGAGGGCCGGAGGTCCTGCGGATACGGCACGTCGAAGATCCCGTGCCAGGGCCGGGGCAGGTGCTCGTCGCGGTGGCGTACGCGAGTATCACGTTCGTCGAGACGCAGGTGCGCTCGGGCAACGGGCCGTTCGGCAGACCTGTGTTGCCCCGCATACCCGGCAATGGCGTGGGCGGTCGCATCGTCGCCGTCGGACCGGACGTGGACCCGGCCCTGATGGGGACGGTCGTGGTCACCACCACCGGCGGCGAGGGCGGTTACGCCGAGCTGGCGCTGGCTCGGGCACAGGATGCGGTTCCGGTTCCCGCGGGTCTGGAGCTCACCGACGCGGTCGCGCTGCTGGCCGATGGGCGTACGGCTCTGCTGCTGTACCGGCAGGCGCAGATCCGGCCGTCGGAGCGGGTCCTCGTGGAGGCTGCGGGAGGGGGCGTCGGCAGCCTGCTGGTGCAACTCGCCGCCGCCGCGGATGCCCACGTGATCGGCGCCGCCGGAGGCGTCGGCAAGGCCGGGCTGGTCACCTCGCTGGGCGCGGCCGCTTATGTCGACTACTCCCGGCCTGACTGGCTGGATCGGGTGGCGGAGGCGACCGGCGGCGCCGGACTCGATCTCGTCTTCGACGGGGTCGGTGGCCGGATCGGCACCGAGGCGATCGCAGCGCTACGCGAAGGCGGACGCGTGAGCATCTACGGAATGGCCAGCGGCGCCGACGCCGAACTCGACGAAGGCGCACTCCGGGCACGCTCCATCGGCGTCATCGGCCTCACCGCCGCACCGAACCCCGCCCAGACCCGCGCTCTCATCGTCGACGCGCTGAACCTCGCCGCCGACGGGAAGCTGCGACCAGTCATCGGCCAGACCTTCCCGCTCGAGGTGGCAGCCGCCGCGCACCGAGCGATCGAGTCCCGGACCACCACCGGCAAGACCCTGCTCATCCCCGCCGACCATGTGCGCGGCTGAGATCGGAGCCCACATGGCTCACAAGCCCCCTGCCAGAGCCGGAGTCCGGGAGTGGACCGCCTTGGCGGTCTTGGGTGTTCCCGCCGTGCTGGTCATGATGAACATGTCCGTGCTCTATCTGGCGCTGCCAAGCCTGAGCGCCGATCTGGAGCCCGACGGCCCTCAACTGCTGTGGATCACCGACATCTACGGCTTCATGGTTGCCGGATCGCTGGTCACGATGGGCACGCTCGGCGACCGTCTCGGGCACCGCAGGATCCTGCTGGTCGGCGCCGTCGCGTTCACCGGCGCATCCGTTATCGCCGCATATACCCCCAGCGCCGGCCTGCTCATCGCAGCACGGGCGGTCCAGGGAGTCGCCGCCGCCGCTCTGGCGCCTTCCTCGCTGGCGCTGATCCGCACCCTGTTCGTCGACGTTCGGCAGCGCACCCTGGCCATCACGATCTGGATGATGGCTTTCATGGGCGGCGGTGCGCTCGGCCCGCTGGTCGGTGGTGTGCTGCTGGAGTACTTCTGGTGGGGGGCGGTGTTCCTGCTCGCCGTTCCGACTATGGCCCTGCTGCTGGTCACCGGCCCTTTCCTGATCCCTGAATCCCGCGCTTCGGCTTCGGGGCGACTGGATGCGGTCAGTGTGGTCCTGTCGCTGCTGACTCCTGTGACGATCGTGTTCGGCATCAAGGATCTCGCCGTCCACGGCTTTGCCCTGCCGTCCGCCGGTGTCCTGGTTGCGGGCCTGGGGATCGGCGCGGTCTTCGTACGCCGCCAGCGGCGGCTGTCCAATCCGCTCCTGGACCTGGGACTGTTCCGTATCCCCGCCTTCGCCGTATCCGTCACAGGCATGGTGCTGGTCGGCATCGTGCTGTTCGGGACCAGCCTGCTCACCTCGCAATACCTGCAACTGGTGCTCGGCCTCTCTCCGTTGAAGGCCGGCCTGTGGCAGCTGCCCACCGCGGTCACCGGTACCGTCGTGGCCCTGGTGGTCTCCGGCCTCACCGGCCGAATCCGCCCGGCCGTCCTCATGAGTGCCGGAGCCACGTTCGCCGTCATCGGTCCCATCCTGCTCACCCAGGTGGACAGAGACCCCGTCATCCTGGTGTCCGGCTCCGTTCTTCTCTTCGCCGGCCTGACCCCGTTCATGGCGCTGGGAACCAACCTGGTCCTCGGTGCGGCACCACCCGAACGCGCCGGGGCCGCCTCAGCGATCTCCGAGACCGGCGCCGAACTCGGCGGCGCGCTCGGCGTCGAGGCCGGACTTGATCCCGCCCAGGTAGGTGAACTTTTGACCGGCGACGCGTTCGCCGCTGAAGTCCGAGCCGACGAACGCCGCGCCGCCCAGAGGGGAATCCGAGGCGTGCCCGCACTCGTCATTGACGGAGCCCCGCCAGTCTCGGCCGTTCAGGAACCTGCCGCTCTGGCAAGCCTCCTCGAACGCGCGACACGCTTCTGAGGCTGCCGCCTGCCGCCTTCGCCACTTTGATCTGGCCACCGCCAGACCATCGAGATCGAACTCACCGAACCTGCCAACCCGTGACGCACGGGCGCACCGCACCACGACGATGGTCAGCGCACCACGCGGGCCATCGCCACGTTCTGCGCCAAGACCGCTCAGGGCATCAGCCCCAGCTCACGCAGTTGCGCGGCCCTCGGCGGCCGCCATCCCGCGGTGTCGAGCTTGGCCAGTTCCGCTTCCACGTCCACGTTGATGACGCCGAAGAAGTTGATGTTGTCGCTGTGGCCGGGCGAGATGTGGGAGAGGATCTCGCCCGGCACGTCCCGGCCCTGAGAGCGCGGCTCCAACACGGCCCGCCAACAGTCCTCCGTGGTCATCGCCAGCCGACGCCGTCACCGGCCGGCCGGTAGGCGCAGACCTCGGCGATGGCGGCGGGGTCCCAGTAGAACGGGCGGCATTCGAGCATGCGGCCGTCCCTGACGGTGATCAGCTGCAGGATCAGGGTGTCGACCTCCCGGCCGGTGGCTCGGGCGCGGAACCGCACCCGGTTACGCACCACGACGGTGTCGCCGTCGCCCCAGTGTTCCTGCTCCAGGAACTCCATCGACTCCCAGACCTCGCTGAACGCGGCCAGGAACCGCTCCATGCCCTCGCGCCCCCGCCACGTCCCCGTTCCCGTGAACGGCAGCCCGGGAGCCTGATGCAACACGACCTCGGGATCCAGGCACGCGGCGACCTCGTCATAGTCGGCCTTGCCGAACCCACCCGCGGCCACATACGCGGCCTCGGCGGCGTAGAACCTCTCCATCACCGCCCAGGCGTCATCCTGCGCGCGCCCGTCCGCACGCGATCCACCAGCCCGCCCCCCTGCCATATCCATCGTGTTCATGGCCTGAAGCCTCGCCCACACCCCAGCGCCACGCTGGCGGTAATCAGACCTCTCACCGCCTTGCCCGTCCCGAAACGCGGCGCGGCGACAACGGAGTGCGATGCGCCTGTGGAGGCCGTCGCCGGACATTCGAGTGGTCGGCGAGGCCGTCCTGAGAAGCTCGGTGGGGTCAGGTGACCTTCCCGCCCGCCGGCCCGGAAGACCCCGCGCACGCAGGACGGCCCCGCCGATCGCGCTCGAAAGGACTGGCTCTGTGTCGACCCAGGAAGCGTCCCCCCTCCCCCACCCCGCGCGGCTTCCCTCGCTGACCGGCCTTCGGTTCCTGGCGGCAGCCCTGGTGTTCCTGTTCCACAGCAGCATCGCGCAGGTGTTCAGCGCTCCGCCGCTGCGCTACGGCTTCCTCTTCGTCGCCGGCGGCGGAGGATTCGTGGGGGTCTCCTTCTTCTTCGTCCTGAGCGGATACGTTCTCACCTGGTCGTCGCGTCCGGGGAGCAGGCCGGCGGGGTTCTGGCGAAGGCGCTTCGTCAAGATCTTCCCCAACCATGTCGTGACGTTCGTCATCGCGCTTGTCCTGATCAGCTGGGCGGGAGAGTCCAGCGGTCTGTGGCAGAGCGTGACCAACCTTCTCCTGCTGCACGCCTGGATCCCCGAATACTCCTACATGGTCAGCGTCAACGCCGTGAGCTGGTCGCTCTCGGCGGAGGCCCTGTTCTACCTCGCCTTCCCGCTGCTGAGCACGGTGGTCGGCCGGATCAGGCCGGGCCGCCTGTGGTGGTGGGCGGGGGCGGCGATCGTGGGGGTGGTGCTGGCGCCGCCGGCCGTCCAGGCGCTGCTGCCGGACCAGCCGCAGTGGTCATGGGGGCCGGCCTCCTTCACCCAGATCTGGTCCGTCTACGCCTTCCCCCCCGTGCGGCTCCTGGAGTTCGCCCTGGGCATGCTGCTCGCGCGGATCGTGCTGACCGGCCGGTGGATCCGCCTTCCCCTGCCGGCGGCCTTCCTTCTGGTGCTGGCCGGCTACGGGGCCTCGCTGTTCGCCCCGTTCCTCTACCGGTTCGCGGCATGCACCGTGATTCCCCTGGCGCTGCTGATCCCGGCCGCCGCCGCCGCAGACGTCCAGGGCCGCAGGACGGTGCTGAACACCCGGGTGATGGTCTGGCTCGGCGAGATCTCCTTCGCCTTCTACCTGGTGCACGGGCTGGTACTCGCCTACGGACATCGGGCGTTCGGCCCGCCGACGAACGCGTTCTCCTCCGGGCCGGCCTGGAGCACCCCGGTCGGGCTGGGCTTCCTGCTGGCCTGCTTCACGGTCGCGGTCCTGCTCTCCTGGGCCCTGCACGTCCTGGTCGAGCGCCCCGCGATGCGCCGCTGGGCGAGCCGGTCCGCCGCACCGGCCCCTGCGCCGGCACCGGACGACGGATCCCAGGTGCTGCCGGAGGGCGTCATCGGGCCGCGGGCGGGGAGCCGGCCGGAGGGCGACGGCAGCGCGGCCGACGCCTGAGGTCGCGGCGGGAAGGTCGGTTCCGGGCTGGAAACCGGACGGGGTCGTCCGCCGGCGTCGCCCCGCCCAGCCGGGTCGTCTTCCGCTCAGCCCGGCAGGGTGAGCCGCCACCGGGTGAGCCAGGCGTCGAGCTTCAGGGCCAGTTCCAGCTCGGTACGGCTGAGCGCCGGCCCCTGGGACGGGTCCTCGCGCAGGCGGTCCACCACGGACGCGTCGAGCAGCGGCAGAACCGGCCCGCCGGGAGCCAGCTCGCCGACCTTCGCCCGCAGGATCCGGTCGTATCCCCGGTCGTGCGTCATCGGGTACCCGGACTTGCGGCGCTCCAGCACGGAAGCCGGGAGCAGGCCGGCCGCGGCCGCGCGCAGCACGCTCTTCTCCGAGCCGTCGAAGTTCTTGACGCCCCACGGGATGTTCAGCGCGTACTCCACCAGCCGGTGGTCGCAGAAGGGCATCCTGACGTCGAATCCGCAGCCGGCGCTCAGCCGGTGGGCGCGGTCGAGCTGCTCGGGCAGGAAGCGGGTGACGAAAAGGTAGCCGACCTCCCTCATCCGCCGCTCCCGGGGGTCCTCATCCGGCGGGGCGGGCAGCTCCGCCAGGGCCTCGCGGTAGTGCTCGGCGCGGAAGTCCGGCACCGCCAGGTCCTTCATCGCCGGCGCGAAGAGGGTGCCGACCAGCTCGTCGGTCGTCGGCGTCCAGGGGAAGTCGGGCGCGTCGGCCCACCGGGGGTGGTGGAACCAGGGGAACCCCCCGAAGAGTTCGTCCGCTCCCTCGCCGCTGAGCACCGTGTCCAGCCTGCCCTGGACCGCCCGGTAGAGCAGGATCATCGACGGTTCGATGTCGGCGAACAGCCGGGGCTGGTCCAGCGCGGCCACCAGGGCGTTCCAGACGTCGGGGGCGGTGAGGTCGCCGGTGGTCAGCACCACGTCGGTATGGTCGGATCCGAGATGGGCTGTCATCTCACGGACATAGGGGCTGTCCGGTGCCGGCCGGACGATGTGCGGCCGGAAGTTCTCCTCGTAGCCCTGGTAGTCGACCGAGAACGTGGCCAGGCGCTCTTCCCGCCGCCCGGCGAGCAGCGCCGCGAGCGTGCTGGAGTCCAGCCCGCCCGACATCAGGCTGCCGGCCCGGCCGGCGGAGGCCGTCTGCTCGCCGACGGCGTCCGCCAGCAGCTCACGGACCCGTGCGACGGTGGTCGCGGTGTCGTCGCGGTGCTCGGCCGCCGACAGCGCCCAGTAGCGGCGTTCGGTCCTGCCTCCGGAGGAGAACCGGACCGCGTGGCCCGGACGCACCTCGCGGACGTCCCGGTAGACGGTCCGGCCTGGGACGGTGATCCCGGAGAGCACGATGCGCAGGCCGTCCTCGTCGAGCGCCGGGCGTGCCGCCGGATGTGCCAGGACGGCCTCCGGCCGCGAGGCGAAGACCACGCCGGTGTCGAGTTCCAGATAGTAGAGCGGTCGGGTGCCCAGCCGGTCCCGGACCAGCGTCAGCGCGGCGTCCTGAGGCTCCCAGAGGGCGAAGGCGTACGAGCCGCGCAGGTGCTCGGTGAAGCGGACGCCGAGCACCCGGTAGGCGTGCAGCACCGCCGCCGCGTCGCCCTCGCCGTCCGGGCGGCCTGGCAGGCCGCGCAGCTCCGCACGGTTGTCGCAGGCACCCCCGAACGCGATGACCGCCGGGCCGCGCGCGCCACGCGCGTCGAGCGGTGCCCGGCCGGCCATGCCGTGCGAACGGGCGCCGCCCAGGCCGAGGGCGCCCCCGGGCCCCGCCCACAGCCGCGGGGCGCCGCCCTCCCCCGCGGCCAGGGCCCGGGTCATCTCGGTGACCACGGCGCCTGCCGTGGCGGGCTGGCGTTCGAAGTCCACCCAACCGGCGATCTCCGACATAGGGCCTGGCCTCCTGGGTCTGCGTCAACGGGGAGAGGGCGCCGGCGAGCGCTCAGGACGCCTTGCGCCCGGGCCGGACACGTCCTTGGAGCAGCGCTCCGGCCAGCCGGCCGAGTGCCTTCGGGGTGGTGAGCCGCTCGACCCTCGCCCCGTTGCGCCGGGCGGACAGGATGCGGTCGGCCATCCAGGGCGCGACGACGTCCAGCGGGTCGGAGAGCACCTCGTAGTACAGCTGCTGGCGGCGGCCACGGAGGTCGGCGCGCAGGTCGTTCTCGGCGACGAGTTCGGTGACCACCATGCCCGGTGAGAGCAGCCCGGCCCGGACCGGTGTTCCCCTGGTTTCGAGCACCAGGGTGTCGTGCACATAAGCCAGCGCCCTTTTTGTCGATCCATAGAGCGCCATTCCACGGGAAATTCGACCGTTACTACCGAACCCGACCATATTCCATAGAAAACCTCCGCCGCGGGTGAGCATCCGCTCGGCGGCCACGGCACTGCCGTTGACGGCCCCGATCATGTTGACCTCCACGACCTTCCGGATATCGGATTCGGGGACGTCCCACAGCAGCCGCGGCGCGAGCGCGACACCGGCGTTGTTGATCCAGTGGTCGATCCGGCCGAACTCCTTTTCGGCCTTCTCCCAGAGCTGCTCCAGATCCGGCCGGCAGGTGACGTCGGCCCGCACGCCCAGCACTCCGGGGCCGAGCGCGCCGGCAGCCGACCGCGCCGCCTCTTCGGAACGTCCGCAGATCACGACCCTGCAACCGCGGGCGACGAACGCGCGGGCGAGACCTTGCCCGATGCCTCGGGTACCGCCGGTGATCACGATCGCTGTCATGCCGCTCATTGTCACCGGCGCGGCACCATCGCAGCTCGAGAACCGGTAGAGAGCCCGGCCGGAACCGTTCCGGGCGGATCCATAAACCAGAAATCATGTCGGGCTCCAGATGAACTGGAGCGCCTGCCATTTGACTCGGGGAAAAAGCCGCAGTCAAAAAGGAGAGGGACACACCGATGACCACTGAGGACCCCGCGAATTTCCCGTTCACATTTCCCCCCGGCATCGCGCAGCCCCCCGAACTCGCCCGCCTGCGCGAGGAGGCGCCCGTCACCCGGGTCACCTTGCCGACCGGCGACCGCGCCTGGCTGGTCACGCGTTACGAGGACGTCAAACAGGTGCTCGGAGACCCGCGCTTCAGCCGGGCGGCGGCGGAGCTGCCCGGCGCACCGCAGATGGGCGCCTCGAACCCCGGCCCCGACGTCCTGCTCGGCATGGACGGGCCCGAGCACGCCCGGCTGCGCCGTACCGCCACGAGGCACTTCACCGCACGCCGGGTGGAGGCCCTGCGGCCGTGGACCCGGCTGCTGGCCGAGCGGCTCATGGACGACCTGATCTCCGCCGGTCCTCCCGCGGACATGGTCTCCCGGTTCGCCCTCCCCCTGCCGCTCCGGCTGGTGCTCGCCCTGCTGGGCGTCCCCGACGAGGACAGCGCGCGGCTGTGCGCGCTGACCGACACGGCCTTCAGCATGACCAGGCACACCCCGCAGGAGATCCTCGACGCGCGAGGCCGCCTCGAGTCGTACATGGCGGAGATGATCGGCATCCGGCGCCGGCGGCCCACCGACGACCTGCTCGGCGCCCTGGTCGCCGAGCGCGACAAGGAGGACCGCCTCACCGAGCAGCAGCTCATCAGCTTCGCCTTCCTCCTGGTCACCGCCGGCTACCTGAGCACCAGCAACGCGATCGCGTCCGGCTTCCTGACCCTGCTGGCCCATCCCGACCAGCTCGACCGCCTGCGCGGTGACCCTGAACTGATCTCCTCCGCCGCCGAGGAACTGCTGCGCGTCAACCCCTCGGCGATCACCGGCGCCCTGCTGCGGGTGGCCCTGGAGGACGTCGAGCTGGGCGGCGTCGGCATCCGCGCCGGCGAGGGGGTGCTTCCGGCGATCGGCTCGGCCAACCACGACGCGCTGCTCTTCCCCGATCCCGAGCGGCTGGACATAGTCCGGGAGGACGCTTCCCACCTCGCCTTCGGGTACGGGGTCCACCGGTGCCTGGGGGCGCACATGGCCCGGATGGAGCTCCAGGTCGCCCTCGCCGTGCTCCTCGAGCGGCTGCCGGCGGCCCGGCTCGCCGTCCCCGAGCAGGAGCTGGTGTGGAAGGACCATCCCGTCTCACGCGGCCTGGTCGCCCTGCCGGTCACCTGGTGATCCGACGTTCCGGTGGACCCGCCGGCGGCACGAGCGCCATGGACGGCCGGTCCGGGCTCACCTGCGACGGCGGAGGGCGGCGGCGAGGCCGCCGAGGTGTTCCGAGACGGGGCCCAGGGTGAGCAGGCCGCTGCCCGCCCCCGCCAGCTCCGCGGCCGCGGGGGTGAGCTCGGTGCGGGCGCGCTCCATCGTCTCCCGGTCGCCGACGGCGACGGCGGCCCGCGCGGCGAGGCACCACATGGCTTCGAACAGCAGGTCGCGGGGCGGGTCCGGGGCCTGGCGCAGCGCCGCGGCGGCCTCATCACGGCGGTCTCGGGCCAGCAGCACCAAGGGGCGGGCCCATGGCTCGTAGGGGCCCCAGTCGGTGTGCTCGTCGGCTTGGGCGGGCCGTGCGTGCCGCAGGCGCAGGCACAGCAGCGCGAGCGGCAGCACGCCACGCCGCAGTCCGGGCATGCCGGCGCCGTCCAGCCGCGCGGCGGCGTCCCGGTAGGCCGCCTCCACCTCGGCCTCCGGTGCCCGCCCTGTCGCGGCGAGCCGCAGCGCCCGGTACCACTGGGCGAACACCCCCGCCAGCGGCAGCTCGTGGCGCTCGGCCAGGTGTTCGGCGGCGGCCGCGTGCCCGTCGGCCGCCGGGAAGTCCGCAAGCGCGCTGCGGGCCTGCAGGCGGATGAGGTGCCCGAGCACCTCGAAGGTGACCAGGCCGTGCCGGGCGGACAGGGCGACCAGCTCGGCGCCGATCTCGTCCCGGCGCGGCGCCAGGCCCGCCCGGTGGAAGGTCTGCATGAACACGCCGTTGAGGGCGAAGGCCAGCAGCCCGGGATCGTCCAGGCCGCGGGCGATCTCCTCTGCCTGCCGGGCGGCCTGGGGCCCGCGCTCCGCGCGGGTGCCGCGTGACTCCAGGGCGATCGTGGCCAGCAGGCGGGCCCGTGCCGCCTGGTGCGCGCCGGGCGGGAGGGCGGCCAGGGTGCGTTCGGCCGCCGCCACGATCTGTGCCGCCTGCTCCGGGTCGTCCGAGCGGGTCCAGATCGCCGGGACGTCGTAGGCGCCGATCACGCGGGCGGTCAGTTGCGCGTCGCCCATCTCCTGCGCCGCCGTGACAGCCGCCACGCGGTGGCGGCGGGCCGCCTCCAGGCCGCCTCCGCCGGTCACCGCGAGATCACGCAGCAGGCCCACCGTCGACTCCAGGCGGGCCCGGGCACCGGGCGGCACGGCGCGGTCGTAGGCGGCGGCCGCCTGCGCCCACACCCGGTCCGCCGCCCCGGCCGCGGTGGCTGCGGGGTCGAGGTGGCCGGCGTGGTTGAGGATGTCGGTCTCCAGGCGGCGCAGTCCCGGGCCCGGATCCACCCCCAGCTGCTCGACCAGGAGCGTTCGTGCCCGGCGCAGCACCGCCAGCGCGTCGCCCTGGCGGCCGGCGCGGTACAGCGCGAGGGCCAGCAGACGCCAGGCGTCCTCACGCCAGGGGTGCTCGGTCACGTGCGCGTCCAGATCCGGCACCGCCTCGGCCGCCAGGCCCAGGGTCAGGCGGGCATCGGCCCGGCGCTCCACCGCCTGCAGCCGCAGCTCCGCCAGGCGGGAGCGCTCCGTACGGGCCCAGGCCTCGTCGGCGAACTCGGCGTAGGCGGGCCCGCGCCACCACCCCAGCGCCTCCTCCAGCCGTGCGAGCGCGTCTGCGGGGGGCAGCGTCGCGGCGGCGGACACCGCCTGCTCGAAGCGCCAGGAGTCCACCGCGCCCGGCTCCGCGCGCAGCGCGTACCCCGGCCCCTCGGTGACCAGCAGCCGGGCCGCGGTGCGGGGCGGGCGCCGGGGCTCCAGCGCCCGGCGCAGCGCGGCCACGAAGGTGCGTACCGCGCCCACCGCGCCCGGAGGCGGATCCGCCCACAGGTCCTCGGCCAGGAGGGTGACCGGGACGACGCGGCGGCGGGCGACGATCAGACGGGCCAGCACCGCGCGGTGCCGCGGCCCCTTCAAGGCGATGGCGTCCCCGTCGCCGTCCCAGGCCGCCACCGGCCCCAGCACCCCGAACACGACCCGCACCCCTTGACCGCCCTTTCCGGGGCATCACCCCCGGCCACGATATAGCGCGCTCATCGGATGCTCATCCACGCCAGGCAGGCTGAAGACACCTGCTCACCCAGCGAAAGGGCACAACCATGACCCCTGCCATCCCAGGTTTCGACTACCGGCGCGTCCTCGTCGCCGACGGCGTGTCCCTGAACGCGGCCGTGGCGGGCTCGGGCACGCCGATCGTGCTGCTGCACGGCTTCCCGCAGACCCACCTGATGTGGCGGCACGTCGCCGCCGACCTCGCGGCCGACCACACTGTGATCTGCCCCGACCTGCGCGGCTACGGCGCCAGCGACAAACCCGCCGAGACCGGCGGCACCGCCTACGCCAAGCGCACCATGGCCGCCGACATCGTCGCCCTGGCCCGCGCGCTGGGGCATGAGCGCTTCGCGCTGGCCGGGCACGACCGCGGCGCCCTGGTCGCCTTCCGCGCCGGACTCGACCACCCTGAGACGATCACCCACCTGGCCTGCCTCGACGTGCTGCCGACCCTGGACATGTGGGAGGTGATGCGCGGCACCAGCGCCGCCATCGGCTTCCACCTCTACCTGATGGCCCAGCCCCCTGGCCTGCCCGAGCAGATGATCGCCGCCAGTCCGGACGCCTTCTTCGGCCACTTCCTCGACCTCTGGGCCAACGACCCGCGGGCCGTCCCCGCCGACGTCCGCGCCGCCTACCTGGACGCCTGCCGCGGCGCGGTGCCCTCGATCGTGGCCGACTACCGCGCCTCCGCCGGCGTCGACGTCGACCACGACCAGGCCGACCGGGACGCCGGTCGCCGGCTGCGGATGCCGGTCACCGTGCTCCAGCAGGACTGGGGCGCCGCCCTCGGCTTCGACGCGGCGGCGCTGTGGAACACCTGGGCACCCGACCTGCGGCACGGCACCGTCACCTGCGGTCACTTCATGGCCGAGGAAGCCCCCGCCGACATCGTCAAGGCGCTCCGGGACCTGCTCGCCCGCTGAACGGCCGAGCCGGCGCCGACGGCCGGGGCCTGTCGATCCGCTCGGGTGAGGGCCACAAGTCATGTGCCTCCCCGCGGCGCGGGGATCACATCGGGTCGCCGAGCCGGGGCTTCTCATGCGGGGCGCCCTTGAGCTCATGGAAACCCGGGGTGCCGGCCACCAGCAGCGTCCCGTCCCACAGGCGTCCGGCCTGCTCCCCCGTGGGAGCCCGGGAGATGACCGGGCCGAAGAACACCACGCGCTCGCCGCCGGCGCCGGTGACGGCGACCACCGGGGTACCGACATGATCGCCGATCAGGCCGATGCCCTCGGCGTGCGAGGCGCGCACCGCCTCGTCGTAGGCCGTCGAGGCCCCCGCCTCGGCCAGTTCGAGCGGCAGCCCGGCGGCGGCCAGCGCGTCATGAAGGGAGCCCATCCAGTCGTGGTCGCCGCGATCGCGCCCGGAGGTCCACATCGCGGTGTACAGCCGGCCGAGCGCCTCCTGGCCGTACTCCTGCCGCACGGCGGCGCAGACGCGCACGGGCACCCACAGATAACCCTCGGGATCGCCTTCGGGATCGTCGTCGCGGCCCTCGTTGAGCACCGACAGGCTCATCACCCGCCAGCGCACCTCGACGGGCCGGACCTTCTCCACCTCCAGCAGCCACCGGGAGGTGACCCAGGTGTACGGGCAGGAGGGGTCGAACCAGAAGTCCGCGATCGTCTTCTCCGTCATCACCGGCTCCTCACGATCGTCGTCTGCGGTCCTGACCGGACAATGTGCCGGCTCCACCGAGCCGCACGCCATTCTCACCGGTCACGCGGGCGCCGGGAAGATCCCTCCGGGGGCCTTCCCGTCTTGATCACCGCGAGGGCGCCGGCGGAGGCCGTCGCGATCCCCAGGGCGACCGACAACCCGGACGCCAGTCCGTAGTAGCCCAGCCACCCGGCGCTCCACGCGTAGAAAGGCGTCATTATCGCGTAGTAGACGATGACCGCGGTGGCCGTACCGATCACCCATACCCGGCGCGGTGTTCCGCCCCGTGCGGCGCTCACGATCACGCCGATCGCGCCGGCGGGCACCAACGCCATGGCCCAGAGCACGGCGATCGGGTTGAACAAGGCCGGTGAGGTCACCCCCGAGCAGAACAACCCGGCTCCCACCCACGACGTCAGCGCGGCCACGGCGAAGCCGGGCCTCCGCACGCCGCACCCGAGTGCCACCAGTCCCGCCGCGAGGGCCGCCAGCAGGGCCGCCGTGGAGATCGATTCGTCGTATCTCCACGGTGCCGTCAGTGGCACCGCGCCGGAGGCGTCGAACCCCTTCTCCGTCCAGCCCAGCCGGCGCCAGACACCGGAGACGTCCCGCAGGGCGATCCCGTCCGCGCCGTTGGCGACGACCACCACATACCCGCCGGGGAGCTTCTGGACCGCGACCGCCAAGGACGCGACGGCCTCGGCGTCCTCGGACCGTTCAGGTGCGTACGCTCTCACCAGCCGATCCTGGTCCTGAGGAGAGATCTCCCACGCCGTCACCCACCGGCCGTTCCTGGACTCCTCGACCTTGAGCCTGGTGGCGACGGTCCGGTAGCAGTGGTCCGGCCGACCGGGCACGCAGGCCGACGTCCTCGGGAGGGAAGGCGCCGCAAGGTCCGAGCTCGACCACGTATTCCCGGCGTCGCCGGAGACGAACGCCGTCCCGGCGGCCCCCCACGCCCAGCCTCCGCGGGTCGCTACGACGATCATGCCGTCGACCACGTCGACGGCATGGGCGCTGTAGGGCCTGAAGGAATCCGTCTGGCCGGTCGCCGCCACGGCCAGCACGGTGAGGGGGATCACGATTACGGCCCGTGCCAGCCGTACGGCTCGCGCGTCAGGGTGGTTGCAGGCCCACCAGGCGGCGTAGAGGGCGGGCAGGGCGATGAGGTCGGTGGGGTCGGCCAGAACTCGGGAGGGCCCCCAGACGAGGGTCCAGGCCTGGGAGGCGAGAGCCGCGCCCTCGGCGGTGGTCTTGACCAGGGTGAACGCCACGCCGGTGAGCAGGATGGCCAGCCAGGGGCGGCGGATGAGCAGGTTGAGCAGGGGCGGGGCGACGATCAGGCCGACGACGTCGCTGAGCTTCCCGGTCACCACGCCGGGCCACAGCGGCTTGAAGAGGTGGTCGTTGAGCAGCAGGACCACCACGGAGATGACGGTCAGGGGGTGACCGGTCCAGGCCAGTGCCGAATTCCTCATACCTGGAGAGATGCGGCGGGATCACAGGTCGTTCGCCCCGATCCGCGTTCGTGATCGACCTGCCGCCGGGCGGTGACGTACCGGCTTCTCCCCGCCGCGTCGCCGGGCCGCGACCGGTAGCCGCCCGGGGAGACCGGCGCCTCGGTCACGGTCAGTGCAGGCGGGCTCTCGTCATCGTCCGCGGACTCGACTCCGGCCCGGAGGCGCTGCTCGTGTCCCGCGCCGACCTACGCCTCGCAGTTGGGCTCGGACTCGCCGGCGCAGGTGTCGAAGTCGGGTCCGCCGTCGGTGATGTCGTTGCCGCCGTTGCCGGACAGGAAGTCGTCGCCACTGCCTCCGACGAGGACGTCACGGCCGGAACCGCCGGAAAGGCGGTCGGAACCGGCCGATCCGAAGATCTCGGCGAACAGGGAGGTGGTGTTGCGCACGGTGTCGTTGCCACCCCTGACGTTGACCGTGATGGTCGTGACGCCCGCGCAGGAGACCGCGCCGGGCCCCTGCTGGACGCATCCGGCGCCGGCGGTCACCGAGTGGATGCCGGAGGTCACGGTGACCTTGCCGTTGAGGACGTTGATGTCGATGCTGTCGTCACCGGTCGTCCCCACGACGGACATGTTCTGAAACGAGCCCACCGTGACGGTGGCTCCGGCCGCGTGAGCGGGGGCCGCCAGGACGGCGGTGGTGGCCAGGCCGGCCGCGGTCAGGGTCAGGGCGGTGATGTGGCGGCGCATACGCGACATACCAGGGATCCTTTCTGGTCTGCGAATCTCGGACGGTTCCCAGGTAAGCGGCCGCCAGGGGAATCGTCTGCGTAATTGTGCGCACACGAGGTGTGACTTTTCCGCCGCCCTCCGTCTCACGGCCGGCCGCATCCGGGCACCTCGCCTTTCACCGCCATCCAGGCCTCCGACGAAGGACGGCGGGGACGGCCCGGCAACCTCCGAGGGCCCGCGTTATCGATAGAGAGCGACGGCGTCTGCGACGCGGCCGAGGAACGGGCGCCCGAAGGCCGACGCGCCGTCGACGGCGATCACGGCGAGGTAGCCGAAAAGCCGCCACAGCTCGCGCCGTTGCCGAAACCCCTCGTCGATCGGCACGAGGTCCTGGTACCCGTCGAACAGATCCCTCGGCACCGGGGCGAAGTAGTCGACCAGGGCCAGGTCGATCTCGGGGTGCCCGAAGTAGGGGGCGGTGTCGAGGAGGACCGCGCCGGTCGCGGTGGTCAGGAAGTTGTTCTGCTGCGCGTCGCCGTGCAGCAGTGAAGGCTGCGGCTCCGGCCCGCACAACGAGGGCAGCCGCTCGACGAGCCGCTCGACGTCAGCGGCCCGCTCCGCGGGGAGCCGGCCGGAGTCGACCGCCGACCGCAGGAGCGGGATCAGGCGGCGTTCGGCGTAGAAGTCGGCCCATCGATCCGAGGTCACGGGCCGGTTGTCCTGCCGCAGCGGGCCGAAGAAGCCGTCGAACCGCTCCAGCCCGAACCGCTCGCCGTGAACCTGGTGCGCAACGGCCAGGGCACGGCCGATGGAGCGCCACTGGTCAGCCGAGCGGGCCTCGGCGGGAACCTCGGGCAGCGCCTCCAGCAGCAGCAACGAACCGGCTCCGAGGCGGCGCACCCCCTCGGCGACAGGCCGGGGCGTCGCCACCGACGCCCGCCGCCGCAGGAGGTCGAGGCCCTGGAGTTCCGCCGTGAACTGCTCCTCCCCCTCCGCCGCGGTGTCGAGCTTGACGAACACGGAGAACGGCTCACCGTGGAAGATTCCACACGGGTGGGAGGCGCGGTCGTTCAGGTCGGTGAACCCTGAGGACACCCACAATCCCGCGAGATGGGCGGAGGCCGCCCGCTCGATCTCGCGGACGACCGATGCTTGCTCAAGTGGATGCGCAGCCGACACCACACAGATCATACGGGGCCGAACACGACAGGCGGCAGGCCTGCCCCGAGGCCGTCGAGCACGCCCACGCCGGCCTAGCCGCGCTCCGGTCGAGTACCGCTCGACCCCGCCGGCACGGATCACTTCCGGCCAGGCCGTCCTTCCCATATCCGCCCGTTTTTCGGCCGGTATCACGGCGCCCTCTACTGCCGCTTCGCGGGCGAGGAGACGCGCGACTACCGCCGGCCTGTTCCCGCCCCCTCCGGCTCTCCCCTCAGGGTGCGCCGGAGATCTCGAACCGGCCCGCTGTCGCCGCCGGCCGTTCGGCTGCCGCTCGAGCCCGTGACCGTGGTGGGGCTTCGCGGGCGGGCGACCCCGTGGAATCTTGCGTGTTCTGTGCCGTACACCATAAGTTACTCTTCGGTAGTTTCGTGGTCGAGACACCCGTCACCGACGTCAGGAAGGCGCACGGCATGTTCGACGGCTCGCCCGCCGCAGACGTGGCCGCCGCCTCGCAGCCGCCGGAGGGACGGGCGCCGGTCACGAGCCACGGCCGTGACCGCCGTCCCCCTGCCCACCCCGCCCGAGGAGCCCTCATGCCCACACTCGACCGCCAGGACGACGTCTTCGTCCTCGACCTCGGGGACACCGAGAACCGCTTCCACCCCGACTGGATCGCCTCCGTCAACGCCGCCCTCGATGAGGTGGAGAAGGCGGAAGGACCCCGCGCCCTGGTGACCGCCGCCACGGGGAAGTTCTACTCCAACGGCCTGGACCTGGACTGGCTGTTCGCCCACGCCGACCAGCACCAGGACTACGTCGTATCCGTCCACGAGCTCCTGGCGCGGATGCTGTCCCTGCCGTTCGTCACCGTGGCCGCCCTGCAAGGACACACCTTCGCGGCCGGCGCCATGTTCTCCCTGGCCCACGACTTCCGCGTGATCCGCGCCGACCGCGGCTACTGGTGCCTGCCCGAAGCCGACATCGACATCCCCTTCACCCCGGGCATGTCCGCCCTCATCCAGGCCCGGCTGACCCCGCAGACCGCGCACGAGGCCATGACCACCGCCCGCCGCTACGGCGGCCACGACGCCCTGGCCGCCGCCATCGTCGACCGCGCGGTGGATGAGGAGGCGGTACGCCAGGCCGCGGTGGAGATCGCCCGGCCCCAGGCGGGCAAGGCCGGCCCCACTCTCGCCACCATCAAGGCCCGCATGTACGCCCCCGCCCTGGCCGCCCTGCGCGACAGGGACACCCCCCTCGGCTGACAGCCGGCGAGGCAGTCGATCCTGATGCGCGCCCCGGCCGCCCCGCGTCGCCCCGTCCCGGACCGACGGACGCACCACCCGGCCGCAGGCTCCCAAGGCCCTGCCCGCCGGCGGCCAGGGCTTCGATCGTGGGGCGACCGCAGGCAGGCATCACGGGCGCCCGTTTGTGCCCGCAGGACAAAGAACGGCGCACATCCGTCGTCACGCGCGCCAAAGGGCGGCACCGGTCGCCTGGTGATACTGGCAGCATGGATCTCGAACGAGTCAAGCGCGAGGTATTCTCGCTGGTCGGCCCGGACACCCCCGGCCTGGCCGTGGGCGTTTACACCGGCGGCGCCGCGGTGCTCACCGCAGCTCAGGGGGCGGCGTGCGTGGAGTTCGGCGTACCGGTCGACGAGCGCACCCGCTTCGACATCGCCAGCGCGAGCAAACAGTTCACGGCGGCGTGCGTGCTCCTGCTGGAGCGCGATGGGAAGCTGGGGCTCGACGACGACGTGCGGGCGCACGTGCCGGAGCTGAGCCTGGAGGTGCCGGTGACGTTGCGGCAGTGCCTGCAGCATACGGGCGGCCTGCCGGAGTGGTACGGGCTGCAGGCGCTGACGGGCGTGCCGCTGGCGGAGATGACCGAGCGGCGACTGCTGGAGGTGCTCACGGGCATCCGCCACACGAGTTTCGCGCCGGGCACGGGCTGGGCCTACTCCAACACCGGATACGTGCTCGCGGCGGTCGTGGTGGGCAGGGTGGCGGGTTCGTCGCTGGCGGAGTTCGCGCGGGAGCGGCTCTTCGAGCCGCTGGGGATGGCGGAGTCGGTGTTCCGGGACGACGCGTCGGTGCCGCTGGAGAGGCTGGCGTACGGCTATGCCAACGCCCAGGGCGAGCCGCGCCGGGCCGACACCCAGGAGAGCGCCGTCGGTGACGGCGGGCTGGTGACGAGCGTGGCGGAGCTGGCGCCGTGGTTCGGATTCCTGGCCGACGGGCGGGTGCTCGGCGCCGACCTGCGCGACCGGCTGCTGGAGCGGGCGGTTCTGGCCGACGGTACGGTCCGGCCGTACGCGCTGGGGATCTATCACGGCGAGGACTGGTTCGGTCATGCGGGCGGCATGCACGGGTACCGGTCGAACCTGCTTTATCTGCCCGATCCGGGGGTCGGCATCGCGGTGCTGTCCAACCAGACGGCGATCGACCCGGTGAGGCTGTCGCACCGGCTGGCGCGGCTGCTGCTCGGCGGGGAGGAGCCGCCGAGGCCCGAGCCGGGGACGTCGGCGCCGCCGGAGCGGCTGCACTGGCATGATCCGGCCGGGGACGGGACGCTGACCCTCGAACCCACCGCCGAGGGCATCGCGATCCCGGACGTGGGAGTGTTCACCACCGGCGCCGACGGGCGCTGGCACGGGACCGGGGACGCCGAGGGCGCCTGGCTGGAGATCGGCGGTGACCGGCTGCTGCTCCGCACCGGCCCGCCCTCGCGCCCCCCGGTCGTCTTCCACGCCGCCGAGCCGCCCTCGGACGCGCCGATGGCCGACGGCGTCTTCCGCAGCCCGGAGCTCGGCATCGACGCCACCGTGAGCGACGGCGAGGTGCGCGTCGGCCGCGAGCTGAGGCTGCCCTCGGCTCCGGCCCCGGGCGGAGCGTGGCAGGCCGGGCCGTTCACGCTCCGCCTCCACGAGGGCGACCTGCTGGTGAGCGGCGCGGGTCTGCGCCGGATGCGCTTCGAGGGCACGCACGGCTGATTGGCCTGCAGGACGAGGCGGGGACCGCCGGTTTTGGCTGCCGGGTCAGTGAACAGCGGCTGTCCGGCTTTTAGCGTCCGACTGTCCCCGCCGTACCTTTTCCGAGGTGGTCCCATGACATACGCGAAGGCCGCGACCGCCGCCGTCGTACTCGCGCTCACCACCGCCTGCTCCTCCGGAGGAGCCGCGCCACAAGCCCGCGACTCCCTGGTCTGGGCCACCGTCAATCCGCCCAACAGCCTGGACATCGCGCACGGCTTCAACAACGCCTCGACCCTCATCCAGTCCGCCGTCCTCGACACGATGCTCGCCCTCGACACCCACGGCGCGCCCGCGCCCCGGCTGGCGACGCAGTGGACGCAGCCGGACCCGGCCACCTATCTGTTCACGCTGCGCAAGGGCGTGCGCTTCGCCGACGGCACCCCGCTGACTGCCGACGACGCAGCGTTCTCGCTACGCCGCCACCTGGATCCGAAGGTCGCCTCGCAGGCGGCCAGCTACTTCACGACGGTCGAGAAGGTCGAGGCGGTCGGCGAGGGCCAGGTCGAGGTCACGCTGAAGCGGCCGAACCCCGCGTTCCTCGCCATGGCGGCGATCGCCTGGCAGGTGACGCCACGCAAGCTGGCCGAGGCGCATCCCCAGGACCTGGGTAGCCCCGAGGTCGGCACGATGGGCACCGGCCCGTTCAAGGTGACGAAGTTCTCGCTCACCTCGGGCGTGGTCCTGGAGCGCAACGCGTCGTACTGGGGCCGCAAGCCCGCACTGCGCATGGTGGAGTTCAGGACCATCACCGACCCGGAGACGCTGCGGCTGGCGGTCAGGTCGGGCGAGGTGGACGCCACCGACGGCCTCAGCGCCCGCGACGCGCGCAAGTGGATCGGCCTGCCCGGCGTCAAGACGATCTTCTACCCGGGCAACAACATCGGCTACCTGTCGCTGGCGGTCACGTCCGGCCCGCTGAAGGACGTGCACGTACGGCGGGCCATCGCGCACGCGGTCAACCGCGGGGCGGTCTCGGACCTGATGACCTCCGGTCACGGCGGACCGGCGGCGACCATGCTGCCGAGCCCGCAGCTGACGGCGCTGTACGGCGACGACGCCCCGACCCTGCCGGCCTATCCGTACGACGTGGAGGCGGCCAGGGCCGAGCTGGCCAGATCCGCCTACCCGCAGGGGTTCGAGCTGGCGGTGCCGTACAGCAGCACCGGTGACAGCGGAACGGTCATGCAGACCGTCGCCGCCGACCTGGCCAAGATCGGTATCAGGCTCACTCTGCAGCCGAGTCCGGCCGATCAGTACCGGTCGCGGATGATGGAGCACGACCGCCTGTCGATCCATTACGTCAACCTGGCCTACGGCACGCCCGATCCGCTTGAGGTCCTGCCCGACATGGTCAGCCGCGCCGCGGCCGAGCCGCAGGGCTTCAACTTCGCCGGCTACGGCACCGCCGCCACCGACAAGCAGCTGGACGCCCTGGCCTCGGCGACCGGCCAGGACAGGAAGGCGCGGGTCACCGCGCTGCTGACGGAGATCGCCGAGGAGGTGCCGTACATCCCGCTGTTCGCCACCGACAACGCCGTCGCGCTGAACGAGAGGTTCACGGGCACGTTCACCACCTGGTCCCTGGACCACTTCACCACCATCCGCCTGGCGGGCCGCTGAGATGGCGGTCCTCAAGCGCCTGTGCGCCGCCGTACTCCTGCTCGGGGTGTTGTCCGTGCTCACCTACGGGCTGCTCGCGGCGGCGCCGGGAGGCCCCGAGCAGGTGCTGCTCGGCGGGCGCCCGTCCACGCCGGAGACCAGGGCGGCGATCCGCGAGCAGTACCACCTGGACGACCCGTTCCCGGTCCGCTACGCGCGCTGGCTGGGCGACGCGCTGCAGGGCGACTTCGGTACCTCGATCTACTCCCGCGAGCCGGTCACCACGGTGATCGCCGACCGCCTGCCGGTGACGGCCGGGCTGGCGGGCTACGCGCTGGTGCTGACGGCGGTGGTGGGCGTGCCGGCCGGGCTGGCCGCGGCGATGCGCCGCGGCGGCAGGCTGGATCAGGGCATCACGCTGACATCGCTGATCGCGCTGTCGATCCCGCCGTTCGCGCTGAGCATCCTGCTGCTGTACGGCTTCGCGGTCGCGCTGAGCTGGTTCCCGGTCTTCGGCGCCGGCGACACCCCGATGGAGCGCCTCGTGCATCTCACGCTGCCCGCGATCGCGCTGGCCGCCGCGCAGGCGGCGATCGTCGTCAGGCAGATGCGCGCCGCCGCGCTCGACCTGGCCGCGCAGGACTTCCTGACCTTCGCCAGGGCGCGCGGCCTGTCCAGGCGGCGGGTGTGGGTCAGTTACGCGTTGCGCAACGCGGCGCTGCCCGTGCTGACCGTCGGCGGGCTGCTGCTGGCGGCCAACCTGACGGGCTCGGTCTTCGTCGAGCAGGCCTTCGGGCTGCACGGGCTGGGCGCGCTGCTGGTCGGCGCGGTCGGCCAGAAGGACATCCCGGTGGTGCAGGCGCTGGTGCTGCTCAGCGGCGCGATTGTGATCGCCGTGAACCTGCTGGTCGACCTGGCCTACGTGGCGGTCGACCCCCGGGTCAGGCACAGGGAGGCTGCGGCATGAGGGCGATCCTGGTGGCCGTGCTGGGCCTGGCGGCGGTGGCGGCCGTGGCCGGCCCGTGGCTGGCGCCGTACGATCCCGCCGCTCAGGATCTCGCGCTCAGCGCGGCCGGGCCCAGCGTTGCGCACTGGCTCGGCACCGACGACCTGGGCCGCGACGTGCTGTCGCGGCTGCTGGCCGGCGCCGGCTCCGCGCTGATGTGGCCGGTGCTCGTCGCGGTCTGCACGACGGTGCTGAGCACGACGCTCGGACTGCTGGCCGGCTACCGGCTGGGCTGGGTGGACGCGCTGATGATGCGCACGGTCGACCTGGCGATCGCGATGCCGGGCATGCTGGTGCTGATCGTGGTGGTGGGCGTGCTCGGCGGCGGGTACGGCTGGGCGGTGCTGGCCATGGCGGTGCTGTTCACACCGGGCGACATCCGGGTGATCCGCGGCCTGACCCTCGCCCAGCGCGAACTCGCCTACGCCGAGGCCGCGCGCACGCTCGGCCTGCCCCCGTCACGGATCATGTTCAGGCACCTGCTGCCGAACCTGGCGCCCACGGTGGTGGCCGGTGCGCTGCTGAGCTTCGTGGCGGCGCTGGTGGCGCTGGCGGGCCTGTCGTTCCTGGGTATCGGACTGCCCGCGGGCACGCCCGACTGGGGCCTGATGGTCGAGGAGAACCGCGGGCTGCTGGACCTGAACCCGTGGGCCTCCATCGCGCCCGCGGCCCTGATCACCGTGGTCGCGTGCGCGGCCACCCTGCTGGGCGACCGCGCGTTCGAGTCGCTGTCGAAGGGAGGCCTGCGGTGAGGATCTCCGAGCTGCGCATCTCCGGGTCCGGGCTCATCGTCGACGGCGTGGACCTGGAGGTCTCCGGCGGCGAGACCGTGGGACTGGTCGGCGAGTCGGGCAGCGGCAAGTCACTCACCGCGCGGGCCGCCGCGGGCCTGCTGCCCAAGGGGCTGCGTGCCACCGGCTCGGTCATGCTCGACGGCCGGGAGCTCCTCGGCGCGCGCGAGCGGGTGTGGCGCTCGGTGCGCGGCACCCGGGTGAGCCTGCTCATGCAGGACCCGTTCGCCATGCTGAACCCCCTGCGTACGGCGGGCGCCCACGTCGCCGAGTCGCTGCGGGGGCGCCAGGACCGGGCGGAGGTGCTGCGCCGGCTGGCCGAGGTGGGCATCGACGATCCGGCCGTGGCCGGGCGCCACCCGTTCCAGCTGTCGGGCGGCATGCGGCAGCGGGTGGCGCTGGCCGCCGCGCTGGCGGCGGACCCGGAGCTGCTGATCGCCGACGAGCCCACCACCGCCCTGGACGCCACCACGCAGCACGAGATCCTCATGCTGATCAAGGGCGTCCAGCGGGCGCGCGGCATGGGCGTGCTGCTGATCACCCACGATCTGCGGGTGGCCTTCGAGCTGTGCGACCGGGTGGCGGTCATGTACGCCGGACGTGTCGTCGAGCAGGGGCCGCCCGCCGAGATGGGCAAAGCACCGGCGCATCCGTACACCGCGGGCCTGCTGGCCGCCGTGCCGACCGCCGGGCGGCGGCTGCACCGGCTGGTCGGCATCAGGGGCAGCGTGCCGGCCGCGGCGGAGGTGAGCGCGACGTGCGCGTTCGCCGCCCGCTGCGACCAGGCGACGCCCGAGTGCGCGCACGCCCGGCCGCCGCTGCGCGAGCTGCGCCCGGACCGGCTCACGGCCTGCCTGCACGAGGTGCGCCCCCGGATCAGCGTCGAGGAGGGCCCGCGGGACCGCCGCCGGGTCACCGACGACGCGGTGCTGCGCGTCACGGGCCTGCGCAAGACCTACGGCGCGCACGTCGCGCTGGGCGGCGTCTCCCTGCACGTCAACCGCGGCGAGACCGTCGGTGTCGTCGGCGGCTCGGGCTCGGGCAAGACCACCCTGGCCCGCTGCGTCCTGGGGCTGGTCAGGCCGGACGCGGGCACGATCGAGCTGGCCGACCCCGTGCGGCCGCGGCACCGGCTCGTGCAGTGCGTCTTCCAGGACCCGTCGACCTCGCTCAACCCGGCCCTGACGGTCGGCGCCACGCTGGCGGAGGCGGCGGCGCAGGGCCCGGAGGAGGGCAGGCTCACCGTGGCCGAGCTGCTCGAACTGGTGGGGCTGCCCGCCTCGTACGCGGGCAGGAGGCCGGCCGGGTTGTCGGGCGGGGAGCGGCAGCGGGTGGCCATCGCCAGGGCGCTGTCCGTGCGGCCGGCGCTGCTGATCTGCGACGAGCCGGTGGCCTCACTGGACGTCTCGGTCCAGGCGCATGTCCTGGAGCTGTTGCGGGAGGTCGGCACCAGCATGGTGTTCGTCACCCATGACCTGGCGGTGGTCCGGCAGATGGCCGACCGGCTGGTGGTGCTCTCGCGCGGCGAGGTGGTGGAGAGCGGTGGCACGGCGGAGGTGCTCGACGCCCCGGCACACGGCTACACGCGCAGCCTTTTGGCCTCTGTACCCGCCACACCCTGATATTTCATCCTTCTGCACCTACCGCCCGCGATGGCGGGCAAGGGAGGCTGGCCCGATGTATGACCTGCTGCTTCGCGACGGGACCGTCCATGACGGGCTCGGAGGAGCGCCGCTGCACGCCGACGTCGCGATCGCCGGCGGGCGCGTGGCCGCCGTCGGGCACGACCTCGGCCCGGCCCGGCGCGTGATCGGCGTCTCCGGCCTGATCGTCGGGCCGGGGTTCGTCGACCCGCACAGCCACTCCGACACCGTGCCCTTCCTTGAGGAGCCGCAGCCGTTCAAGCTCCTGCAGGGCGTGACCACCGAGATCGCGGGCAACTGCGGGTTCTCGTGCGGTCCGGTCGATCCGGAGACGACGAGCTTCATCCCCGCCGAGCTGGCCGGAGCGGCCTTCCCCACGCTCGGCGAATACCTGGACGCGGCCGAGGCGGCCGGGCCGAGCAACAACATGGCCGTGCTGGCCGGGCACAACACGCTGCGCCTGGCCGCGGCGGGGATGAACGCCGAGATCACGTCGGATGGGCTGGCGCGCATGTGCGAGCTGGCCGCGCGGTCCTTCGAGGCGGGCGCGGTGGGGCTGTCGAGCGGTCTGGAGTACGTGCCAGGCGCCTACGCCGACCTGGAGGAACTGGTCGCCCTCGCGCTGGTGGCCAAGCGCTGGGACCTGCCGTACGCCACGCACATGCGCAGCGAGAGCGAGGGCCTGGCCGACGCGCTCGACGAGGCGATCGCGGTGGCCAGGCGGGCGGGCGTCCGGCTGCAGGTCTCGCACTGCAAGGCCTCGGGGCGAGCGGTGCACGGCGCCTCCGCGATGGTGCTGGACAAGCTCGCCCAGGCCCGCAGGTCGGGCGTGGACGTCCGCGCCGACGTCTATCCCTACCTGGCCTTCGGCACCATGCTGGTCGCGGTGCTGCCGCCGGCCGCGTGCGAGGGCGGCGAGCGGGCGCTGCTCGCGCGGCTGGCCGATCCGGCCGAGCGCGCGGCTCTGCGGGCGCTCGCCGAGAGCCCGGACACGGGAACCGGCGTCGGCTTCTGGCGCGAGCTGCACCCCTCGGACGTGCAGATCCTCGTCCACAACGATCCGGGTATCGAGGGCAGGCGGCTGGCCGACCTCGGCGGCGACCCGTGGGAGGCGCTGTGCGAGCTGCTCAGGCTGGACCCGCAGGCCTCCGGCGTCTTCCACACCATGCACGAGCGGGATCTGGCCGCCTTCCTCGCCGACCCGCTGATCTCCATCGGCTCCGACAACGGGCCTCCCGTCGGCCCCACCCACCCGCGCACGTTCGGCACCTTTCCCACCTACCTCGGCACGTACGTCGACAAGGAGGACATGCCGGAGGCCATCCGCAAGCTCAGCTCCGCCGTCGCCGCCCAGTTCGGCCTGGCCGGGCGCGGCTGGCTGGGGCCGGGCGCGATCGCCGACCTCTGCGTCTTCGACCCCGGCACGATCGGCCACGCGGGCACCTACCAGCGGCCTGACGTGCGGCCGACCGGCGTGGAGCACGTCTTCCTGTCCGGGCGCCAGGTGGTCGCCGACGGCGAGTTCACCGGCGGCAGGCACGGCCGGATGCTCAGGCGGGGCGGCCGGTGACGGCGCGCGGGCGGGTCACGCTCGGCGTGCTGATCGACAGTCTCGGCCCCGACCTGGTGCGTCCGCTGGCGCTGCCGCACGGCCGGGAGCCGCTGGTCGGCGCCCCCGTCATCTACGACCCCGAAGAACCGCAGGCCGGGCTCGACGGCGCGGTCCTGCTGGTGACCGGCCGTCCGTCGGCCGAGATCCTGGCCCGCGCGGGCGAGAGCAACGTGGCCGTCGTCGTCGCCAGGCCGGGCACCTGCGACGAGCAGGCACTGGTCACCGCCGCCGAGGCGGCGGGCACAGCGCTGCTCGCCGCACCGCCCGAGCTGTCCTGGGGGCAGCTCTACACGCTCGTCGACGCCCTGCTCGCGGTGGTCGCCCCGGCCGAGGACCCGGGTGGCGACCGGGCGACCGACCTGTTCGTGCTGGCCAACGAGGTGGCGGCCCGGGTGGGTGGCGCGGTGGCGATCGAGGATCTGGCGATGCGGGTGCTCGCCTACTCCACGGTCGAAGGTCAGCGCATCGACGAGCTGCGCAAGGAGGGCATCCTGGGCCGGCGGGTGCCCGCGCACCCGACCAACCCCGAGGAGTACGCGGCTGTGCTGCGCGCCGACGGGGTGGCCTGGAGCTACGAGCCGCGCGAGTTCTACCCCCGCCTGGCCATCGCGGTCCGGGCGCACGGCGAGGTGCTCGGCACGATCTGGGTGGTGCAGGCGGAGGATCCGCTGGCCCACGACGCCGCCGCGGTGCTCGAGGAGGCGGCCGCGGCCGCGGCGCCGCACCTGGCACGCATCAACCTGGCCGCCGACGAGGCGCGGCGCCGGCGGGACGAGTGCCTGGGCTGGCTGCTGCGCGGCATCGGCGCGGTCGATGAGCTGGCCACCTCCTTCGGCCTGCTGCCGGGCGAACCGGTGACGGTCGTGACGCTGGGCCCCTACGCGGGCCCGGCCGACGCCTTCGCCGCGACCCACGCCGCCGATCTGCTCCGCACCGCGTTCGTGGCCTACCGGATCAGGGCGGCGACCGGCGTGGTGAACGGCCGCGCCTACGCGATCGTCGCGGCCGAGGCGGCCGCGCCGCTGCTGCGCAGAATCACCGTGGACACCCTGGGCAGGGTGAGCGAGCGGCTGGGCGGCGGCTGGCGGGCCGGCGTCGGCCGTACCGCCGTCTCCGTCGCCGCCGTGCCCGCTAGCGCGCGCCAGGCGGAGGAGGCGCTGCGCGCGGTCTGCGGGCCCTTCACACGGGAGCTGGCAGCCTCGCACGAGGAGCTGTCCGCGGCGCTGTTCCTCATGGACGTGGAGGCCGCGCTGCGGCCCAAACCCTCCCTGTACGGCGAGCCGCTGGCACTGGTCGCCTCGCACGACGCCAGGCACGGCACCCAGTACGTGCACAGCCTGGCCGTCTGGATCGGCGCCCACCACGACGTGCCCCGCGCGGCCGAGCTGCTGTCGCTGCACCCCAACACGCTGCGGTACCGGCTGCGCAGGATCGGCGAGCTGATCGCGCTGGACGACCCGGACACGCGGCTGGTGCTCGCCCTCCAGCTGCGGCTGAACGGCGCCACAAAGCGGACCGGGTGAAGTTCGGCGTGGACGCCAACGCCCTGGACGGCGCGCGCCGCGATGCTGAGGCCCATGGCCGAACTCCTCATCTCCGCCCCGGCTGGGGTCAAGATCCGTTCCCTTCGCGGCGCGGGGGCGCTGCAACGTGCCGACCGACTGTTGCGCGAGGTCTGGGGGACCAGACGCGGCGACGATCCGCCGATACCCCTCGACCTGATGTGCGCGTTCGCCCACACCGGCGGGTACGTGGGCGGCGCCTTCCTCGACGGGGAGCTCGTCGGGGTGGCGGCGGGGTTCCGGACGGCCGACGACAGCCTGCACTCGCACGTCGCGGGCGTGGCCGCCAAGGCGCGCGGACGCGGCGTGGGCCGGGCGCTGAAGGAGCACCAGCGGGCCTGGGCGGCCGGGAACGGGCTCGTCGCCGTGTCCTGGACGTTCGACCCGCTGGTCCGGCGCAACGCCTTCTTCAACCTGACCCGCCTGGGTGCCCGGGCAGGCGCCTACCTGCCCGATTTCTACGGGCCGATGAGCGACGGCATCAACGACGGCGGGCCGTCCGACCGGCTCTTCGTCACCTGGCCGATCGAGGAGGCCGCTCCCCCGCCGGTCTCGGAACGCGACGGGGTGGTCGTGGTGGACGAGACGGGGGCCGTATGGGACGCCGAGGGCGCGCCGCTACTGCGGTGCGCGACCCCGGTGGACGTCGAGTCGCTGCGTGCGACGGACCCGGCGGCGGCCGGGCGGTGGCGGGCGGCGCTGGAGAGCGGGCTCGGCGGCGCGCTCGACCGGGGATACCGGGTCACCGGGTTCACCCGCTCCGGCTGGTACCTGCTCGCCCGCGGGGGTGCCGCGTGAAGCTCGACGCCGTCGAACTGCGCGAGGTCGCGCTGCCGCTGGTCAGCCCGTTCCGTACCTCGCTCGGCACCCAGACGGTACGCACCGCGCTGCTCGTGCGAGTGCTCAGCGACGAGGGCGAGGGCTGGGGCGAGTGCGCGGCCGAGGACGAGCCGACATACTGTCCCGAATACCTCGCCGGGGCGGCCGACGTGATCAAGCGGTTCATGCTCCCGGCGCTGGCTCCGCTCGACCTGGAACCGGCGGCGGTCGGCCCCGCGCTGCGGCACCTGCGCGGGCACCCGATGGCCAGGGCGGCCGTGGAGACGGCGGTGCTGGACTGCTGGCTGCGGGCACGACGCACGAGCCTGGCCGCTCACCTGGGAGGGGTACGGCGGCGCGTGCGCGTGGGCGTTTCCGTGGGCATCACCGAGACTGTCGACGCGCTGCTGGACACGGTCGACCGGCATCTGACCGCCGGCTACGCCAGGATCAAGCTGAAGATCGAGCCCGGCTGGGACCTCGAACCGGTCAGGGCGGTGCGCGAGACGTTCGGCGCCGGCGTGATGCTCACCGTCGACGCCAACACCGCCTACCAGCCCGGTGACCTCAGGCACCTGGCGAAACTCGACGCGTACGGGCTCGCCCTGGTCGAGCAGCCCTTCGCCCCCGACGACCTGCACGCGCACGCCGCGCTCGCCGCCCGCATGGACACGCCCGTCTGCCTGGACGAGAGCATCACCAGCGCGCGCGACGCGGCCGAGGCCATCAGCCGGGGTGCCTGCTCGATCATCAACATCAAGCCCGGCCGCGTCGGCGGCTACCTGGAGGCGCGCCGCATTCACGACCTGGCTCAGGCGAACGGCGTGCCGGTCTGGTGCGGCGGCATGCTGGAGACCGGCCTCGGCCGGGCCGCCAACCTGGCGCTGGCCAGCTTGCCCGGCTTCACGCTGCCGGGCGACATCTCCGCCACCGAGCGGTACTACCACCGCGACATCACCCGCCCGTTCGTGCTCGACGGCGGCGAGCTGCCGGTTCCGGTCGAGCCCGGCCTCGGCGTACTGCCCGAGGAAGCGGACCTGCAGGCATGCACGACGGCGGTGGAGACGGTGAGCTGCACATTCTGAGCCGTGCGGGTGGCCGCGCTCGCCGGCGGCGAGCGCGGCCACCCCGATGAGGACCACCTGGCGGCGCCCCGCACGGCGGGCGAGGTCGCAGTGCGGGGCCCGCGTTCCCCGTACGGGCTAGCGGCGGCCGTACAGGGCCATCCGGCTGATCATGGCGTCGGCGGCGAGGTGGTAGCAGACCGTCACGCAGCCCAGCACCTCCGAGGGCGTGCCGAAGGTGGCGGCGAGCGTCTTGTCGGCGATCCTGCGCACGCCCGGGATCTGCGCCCCCAGCTCGGCCGCGGGCGTGCTCGGCATGTCGATCTCGAGTTCGAGCACCTCGGGCAGCTGGAGCGGCGCCATCTCCCCCGCCCCCCGTACGGTCTCCGCCGCCGCCTCCCGGATCAGCCGCCTGGCCTCGGACGGCGAGAGGCTGTCCGCGGCGGTGTGCCCGTGCGCGATCTTGACGGCGACCGTGCGCACGCCGGGGAAGGCCTTCTCCGCGACGCCGCAGATGACGTCGTCGCCGGTGAGCAACCCCACCGGGACGCCGACCGCGGCGGCCTGCAACGCGTTGACCTCGGCCTCCGACACCGGCCGGCCGTTGAGCCGCACCTCGTAGAAGTGCGAGGAGTAGGTGTGGGCGAGCACGCCGGGCGAGCCGGCGGCGGCGTGGTAGCCGAGGAACATCGCCACGTCGTGCTCGGCCGAGATGCCCTCGGCCATGCAGTCCAGCTTGGGGGTGCCGAAGATCAGCCGGGCGCGCGGATCGAGCTCCTCGTGGAGCAGGTTGTCCATGGTGCCGTGGCTGTCGTTGACCAGGACGCTGTCGGCTCCGGCCGAGAACGCGCCCTCGATGGCGGCGTTGGCCTCGGCGGTCATCAGGCGTTGCGATCGCGGATACCCGTGGCCGCCGCGGACGACCTGGTCCATGGTGGCGATGCCCGTCACGCCCTCCATGTCGATGGAGATGTAGACCCGCACTGGCTACTCCTTTGCTCGGCCGCCGTCACAGAGTGTCACCCTGGAGGGCGGCGGATTCTGTCGTCGGGGTTTCTCGGCCGCCGTCACAGGGTGTCACCCTGGAGGGCGGCGGGCTTTGTCGCGGGGGCCGAAACCGGGTGCCCGCCTTGGGCGTCCCGCACAGCGGCGGGGATCACGAGGGCGGCGCCGACGGCGAGCAGGCCGAGCACCGCGGAGAGCAGATAGGTGTTGACGAAGCTGCTCTCCGCGGGGACCCCCGCCACCGTGCCGGCCGCCAGCACCATGCCGCCGAGCTGCGCCCCGAAGGTGCCGCCGATGCTCTTGGCGACGAAGACCACGCCGCTGACCCCGGCCGCCCGGTCGGCGGGCACGTCGGCGGCCACGACGTTCAGCCCGGAGGTCAGGCCGATGGAGCCGCCCAGCCCCATGACCGTCACCCCGGCCACGACCTGCCACGGGGAGGAGTGCCAGAAGGCGAGCACGGCGGTGCCGGCCGAGACGAGCGCGCTGCCGAGCACCAGCACGGCGCGCCGCCCGAGCAGCCTGGTCATCGGCCCGACCAGAGGCGCGACCAGGGTGCCCGCGATGCCCAGCGGAAACATGTAGAGCCCGATCCACAGGGTGTCGGCGCCCAGGCCGTACCCGGTCTCGGCGGGCAGCGACAGCATCAACGGCAGCGCGACCACCAGCCCGAAGGAGGCGAAGCCGAACACGAACCCCATGGCGGTCACCCCGGCCGGGGAGCGCCCGGCCAGCAGCCGCAGGTCCACCAGCGGGTCGCCGGTGCGGAGCTCGACGATCGTCCACAGGCCCAGCGTCAGCACCGCGGCCGCGAACAGGGCGATGGTGGCGGGAGCCGTCCAGCCCCAGTTCGAGGAGGTGGTCAGGCCAAGCATGAGCAGGGCGAGCCCGCCGCCGAGCAGTAGCCCACCGGCCCAGTCGACGCGCCCGGAGGCCGCGCGGGGCGTGGCGGGCACCACGCGCCAGGCCCAGAGCGCGGCCACCAGGGCGCCGGCCAGGGCCAGGAAGAACAGCGACCGGTAGCCGAGTGCCGAGGTGAGCGGCCCGGCGAGGATGAGGCCGAGCGCGCCGGCCAGGGCGGCGACGCCGATGACCAGGCCGTTGCCGGTGGCGCCCCGCTCGGGGTCGAGGGTGTCGCGGAACAGCCCGACGGTCAGCGGCAGCATGCCCAGCCAGATGCCCTGCACCGCCTGGCCGGCGATCAGCACGAGCACGTTGGGTGCCAGGCCGGAGACGAGGGCTCCGGCACTGGTGACCGCCATCAGGGTGAGCAGCAGGGTGCGCTTGTCGTACATGTCGGCCAGGCGGCCGACGACCGGGGTGCTGATCGCCGAGCTGATCAGCCCGCCCATGAAGATCCACGCGATCTCGCCGGGCGAGGCGGCCAGCTCCCGCTGGATGAGCGGGAGCGCCGGCGACAGCATCATCTCCAGCAACTGGAAGACGCCGATGAACAACACCGGCGCGCCGATGATGCCGAAGCGGGATCTGGTCATGGTGGCGCCTTTCGGGTGGGGTGGTGTACGGCCGCGCGTTCCCCCGAACCCGCGACCCGGCTAGGCCGGGCCGAGCACCTTCGGCGTGATCAGGGCGTGCGCGACGTCGACGAAGAACTCCTCGGAGCCGTCGTGGACGCCGAGCACGACGCTCTGCCCGAGCCCGGACAGCAGGGCCTTGAGCGCGCGGGCCAGGCGCACGGCCTGCCCACCCGTGACGGGTGTCCCGTCGTACTCGCGGCCGGTGAACAGCTCGGCGAGATCGACCTCGGTCGATCTCACCGAGACGGTGAGCTTGCCCAGCAGCTCCGGATCGTTGAGCACGAGGTCGAGCACGCGCGTCTCGAACAGCAGCTTTCCGGCGGCCCCGGGATCCGCCGACATCCGGTGGAACCGGCGGGCGACCTCGGCCACGACCTCCTCCAGCGGCAGGCCGGGGCCGGCGGCCTCGATCGGCCGCAGGTCGAGCGGGCCGGCGTAGTCGTCGACCATGGCGACCATCAGATCGTTCTTGCCGCCGAACAGCGAGTAGATCGCGCCCGTCGTCAGGCCGGCCAGCTCGGCGATGTCCTCCAGCTTCGCCTGCGAGCCCTGCTTCCCGACGACCTCGCGTGCCGCGTCGATCAGCGCGCGCTTGTTGGCCGCCTTGCTTTCCGCCCTGGTCAGCCGCATGGCCTGGCCTCTCCTCATCTGCTGGTCGGCAATACAATAATCTGATTTACTAGAATAATCCAGATTATCCGGAGGTCGAAAATGGATGTCGATCAGCACATGAGCCGGGTGCCCGACTACACCGCGTTCCCGACCGTGGACCAGATGCACGCCGAGCTCGACGAGCTCGCCGCCGCCCACCCCGGCCTGGTACGGCTGCGGCGCATCGGCACCTCGCGCCTGGGTGAGCCGCTGCGCGTGGCGACCATCGGCTCCGGCCCCCACGACGCCGTGATCATCGGCGGGCCGCACCCCAACGAGCCCATCGGCTCGCTCACCGTCAGCAGCCTGCTGCGCCGGCTCGTCGAGGACGCCTCGCTGCGCGAGGACTTCGGCTACCGCTGGCACCTCATCCCGTGCGTCGATCCCGACGGGGCCCGGCTCAACGAGGGGTGGTACGTACGGCCGGGCGACCGCCGCGCCTACGCTGAACACTTCTACCGCCCCGCCGAAGCCGACCAGGTCGAATGGACCTTCCCACTGACCGGCGAGGACTACTTCTTCGACCGCACGCTGCCCGAGACCGAGGCGCTGATGCGGCTGATGGACGAGGTCAAGCCCGCCTTCGTCTACTCCCTGCACAACGGCGAGCTCCAGGGGGCGTTCTACTACCTCAACAGGGACGAGCCCGCGCTCGCCGCCCGCCTGGCCGCCATCGCGACCGCCCAGGGCCTGCCCCTGCACATGGGGCCGCCGGAGGTGCCGAGCGCGGTCCCGATCGGCCCCGCCGCCTACCGGACCCCGAGCGGCGCCGAGCTGGGGGCGATCTACGGCACCGGCGGCGGGAGCGTCGACTACGCCAACCGCTTCGACGCCCTGCACCTGGTCACCGAGCTGCCCTACTGGGCCGACCCCCGCGTCGCCGACGAGACCCCCACCGACCAGGGGTACGGCGAGGCGATCCAGGCCGGCCTCGCCGCGCAGCGCGCCCTGATCGCCGAACTGACGCAGTCCATGTCGGCGGTCAGGGCCGACCTGACCGTGCGCTCGCCGTTCCGCCTCGCTCTGCAGGACTTCCTTGACACCCACGACGAGTTCATCTCCGAGTGGGAGTCCTTCCCCGGCACGGACCGGCGCGCCACGGTGGCCGAGGTGGTCGGCAACCGGCAGCTCGTGCACATCATGCGGCTGAGGTACAGCGGGACCTGTCTGCGCATGCTGGACGCCGAACTCGGCGCGGGCAACCGGACCCCCGCCATCCGGGCCGAACGGGCCCGCCTCGGCGCACGATTCGACGACTGGTTCACCGAGGCCGAAGCCGACGCGACGGCCACCCCGATCCCGATCCGCACGCTGGTCGCCGTACAGCTCGGAGCGGCCCTGCTCGCGGCGGAGTCGGCCAAGCGGAAGCCCTGAGCCGAGCGACACCGCATCGGGTCACCGGCTGCGCCTGGCAGCCGCTGGGATCAGGCCGTCAACGCGGCGATGAACTTGCCGGTCAGAGGTATGGGACCGGCCCCCTCCACCGCGAGCCGCTCGCCGCCACGCGACGGCGACATGTCCTTCGGGACTACGGGTTCGCGGCGGTGAGGAGGGACTCGGCGGCCGCGGTGCGGGCGTAGAGGACCGAGCGGCCGGCCCGGTGGGCGCTGACCAGGCCCGCGTCGCGCAGTGCGGTGAGGTACTGCGACACCCCGGCCGGGGAGAGCCCGGTGCGGCGGGCCAGCTCGGTGGTGGAGGCCGGGGCGTCCAGTTCGGTCAGCAGCAGGGTGCGCGAGCGGCCGAGCACGGCGGCGAGGGCGCCGGTGCTGGTGGCGGGCCGGGATTCCCACAGCGAGCCGATGCCGCGCGCCGGATAGGCGAGCTGCGGTGGGTCCGGCGGCGTCACCCTGGTGAGCAGGCTCGGCCCGGTGAAGGCCGAGGGAATCAGCAGCAGCCCCGCGCCCGCCGTCGTCCGGGACAGGGTCCGCTGCCGGCGGACGAGCCGTAGCGTGTTGTCGTCCCAGCTCACCGAGGTGTGCAGATCGTTGAAGAGATGGCCCGCGCCGTACTCGGCGACCTGCCGGGCCCGGTGGAAGACGTCGGCGTCGAGCACGGCCCGGACGCGTGCCCAGTAGGGGGCGAGCGCCAGCTCCCAGTAGGTTTCGATCTCTTCGGCGACCCGGGCCAGGCGGGCCTGCGGCTCGGCGTACAGCGTCCGTGAGCGGGGGCCGGCACGCCCCTGATGGTGCTCCAGATGGTCAAGGTCCTGGCGCACCCGGCCTGCGGGAGCGGCCCGGATCCTGGCCAGCTCCTCCGCCAGCGCGGGGGCCGGCCCGGCGGGTGCCGGATTGAGGAAGTCGGGGACGTATCCCGAGGGCGGGATCAGCTCGGCGAGCCAGCCCCGGTCCAGTCCGGCGGCCGCCACCCGTGGCCGTACCTGCTCCAGCCAGGGCCGGTGCACGGGATGCGCCGAGCCGGAGGTCAGCAGCCGGAAGCTGGTCCCGACCTCCCACATCGGCGAGACGGCGAACCGCATCTGCGCCAGATCACTCGCCGAGAACGCCAGCTCCGCCAGGAGAACCATCCCCCAGAATTCAGACATGTCTTAATCAATGGCGGCCACCCTACAGCGTGGAGACCATTCAGGCATGACCTCAGAGACAATCACCGCGACCGCGGCGGGCACCTGGAAGCTCGGCGACCTGGAGATCAACCGGATCGGTTTCGGCGCGATGCGCCTGACGCAGGACGGCCCGGCGTTCGCGGCCGGCGCCGTTCCGAGCGACCGGGGCCGAGCGGTCAGCGTGCTGCGCCGCGCGGTCGAGCTCGGCGTGAACCACATCGACACCGCCGCCTTCTACTTCTCGCCGCTGCGTTCCGCCAACCAGCTGATCAACCAAGCACTGGCCCCCTATCCGGATGATCTCGTCATCACCACCAAGGTCGGGCCGGGCCGGGGCCCGTCGGGCGAGTGGCTCCCCCATGCCACCCCCGAGCAGCTGCGCGGCCAGGTCGAGGAGAACCTGCGCCAGCTCGGCCGGGACCACCTCGACGTGGTGAACCTGCGCATCATCGGAACCGATTCGATCGCCGAGCGGTTCGGCGCACTGGCCCGGCTACGCGACGCCGGGCTCATCCGCCACCTGGGCATCTCCAACGTCCGCCCCGAACACCTCGTCGAGGCCCAGGCCATCGCGCCGGTGGTCTGCGTGCAGAACCGGTACGGCATCGGCGCACAGCCCGAGCAGGACGCGTTCCTGCGGACCTGCGGTGAGCAGGGTGTCGCCTTCGTACCGTTCTACGCGATCGCCGGCGCCGGAGGCGAGGCGGGCGCGCACGGCTCCGACAGCGACGAGGTGCTCGCCGTCGCGCGCGCGCACGGCGTGAGCGCGGCGCAGGTCCGGCTGGCGTGGACACTGAGCCGCGGGCCCCACGTTCTGGCCATCCCCGGCACCGGAAACCCGGATCACCTGGCCGCGAACGTGGCCGCCGGCGCTCTGCGCCTCTCGGAGGACGACCTGGCCGTCCTGGACTCCCTGCACCGGGGCGGAGCATGAGTGAGCTCGCCGGACGTGACCGCGAGGCGCCTGACCTCTTCCGGCGCTACCGGCGGTGTCTGTTGAGGATCTGGCTCCCGACATCGACATAGCCGGCGAACAGCCCGATCACGTCTCGGAGCCGGTCTTGCGCGGGACCGGGGTCCACCAGGGTCTCGCCGTCGCGCAGGGCGGCGATCAGAGCTCTGGCCCGCGAATGGCTTGCTTCCAGCAGTGACTCGATCCCTCCCGTCGCTTCGACCAGGAGTCTGCGGCTGCCGGGCTGCGGGATCACCTTGACGAGCCCCCAGGAGTCCAGCTGCCGCACCGCGGTGCTCACCGCCCCCTTGCTCAGTTCGAGCTCGGCGGCGATCGCGTCGAGAGAGGCCGGCTCCTCGGTCACCAGCAGCAGCCCGTAGACGCGGCCGGTCGCATGCGGGAGGTTCCACGAGGCCAGCAGGTCACCCACCGAGGTGACGAACGCGCGACGCCTGGCCGCGCTCACCGCGGTGCCCGCTTCGATGCCGGGACCGTGCGCAGGAACGCCTCGATCGCCGCGTTCACCGCGTGAGGGTCGTCCTGGTTGGAGATATGCCCTGCGCCGGGGATGACGACCTCCTTGACGCCTTCGGCCTCGGCCCACCTGGGCATGGCCGTCGAGATGTTGCCGGTACGGTCTCGCTCGCCGCGGATCAGGCACACGGGCACCGGCGTGCGATAGCGGGGGTCCGGGTCGAGGAACTCGACGGTCGCCCGCCACACCTGGACGAACTCCTTCTTCGACAGCTGGGAGAACGCCCGCCGCGCGTCTGCCCGCGCGCCCTCTGTCACCGCGGAGGCCTCAGCCATCATGCCCGGAAGGCTCTTGGCCGGGATCATCGACAGGCTCGGCGCGGCCGCCTTCACCAGCAGTCGCTCCTTCCACGACAGCGGCGCGGTGTTCCACGTCGAATCGATGACGATCAGCGCTCGGGCGAGATCTGGACGCCGCCGGACGACGGCCTGGCTGAGATTACCTCCGAGGGACTGTCCCACGAGCACAGGCCGGTCAAGCGCGAGGTGCGTGATGAGCCCGCACAGATCCGCGATCGCCTGCTCGGCGGTGAACCGGACCCCGGCCGGTCGGGACAGGCCATGGCCACGCATGTCCCAGGTGACGACCCGGTACCCCCGGGCGCGCAGGTACGCGCTCTGGGCGTCGAACATCACGTGGTCGGCCCCGGCGCCGTGCGAGAACACCAGAGGAACGCCGTCACCACCGCTGTCGTCGTAGCGGAGAGCACAACCCTGCAGCGAGAGCACCGACGGTAGATTCATCATTTACTAAATATAGCGAATATATCTGGCGGGCGCGGACCGACCTCCCGTCCACCGAGGAGCTTCACCACCTCCTCGACCGCGAGGATGCGAGACACCCCCAGCCCATACCCTCTTATTGTTCATTCTCGTTATCGATAATGATAACATCGTCCCGTGACTGTCCCCAAAGAGCGCTGGGCCGAGCTGGCGCTGCATCCCGTGCGCATCCGGATCCTGGGCGCCACCGCCGGCGGTCGCCGTACGCCATCCGAACTGGCCCGCCTGCTGCCCGACGTGCCCCAGGCGACGCTGTACCGGCAGATCGCCACCCTCGCCAAGGGCGGAATGCTGAACGTCGTGGAGGAGCGCAGGGTCGGAGGCGCGACGGAGCGGGTGTACGCGCTGCCGGAGGGCGGGATGACGCCGACCGCCGAGACGCTGGCCTCGACCTCCCCCGAGGAGCACGCGCGGTATTTCACCGCGTTCGTCTCCAGCCTGCTGTCGGAGTTCTCGCGCTACCTCGCCAGGGAGCACATCGACCTGGTGGCCGACGGCGTCGGCTACCAGCAGATGGTGCTGCACCTGGACGACGAGGAGTTCATCCGCTTCGCGCAGGGTTTCGCCGAGCTGGTGCGCCCCCTGCTGGCGAACGAGCCGGGCGACGACCGGGTGCCCCGCCTGCTGGCGACGGTCCTTCTTCCCTTGACGAAAGGCTGACCCATGGCAACTGTCATGATCACTAGCGGTTCGATCACCATCGAGTTCGGCACGTGGGAGCGGATCTTCACCGGGCGGGCCCGGCACACCATCCCCCTGCGGGCGGTACGGCAGGCGGTCACCACGGATCAGCCGCTGCGCATCCCGCACGGCGCGAGAAAGGGACTGACGGTGTCGGGCCACACCAAGATCGGCGTCTGGGGCATCTACGGTGGCCCGCGCCAGCTGGTGTCGGCCAACCGCAACCTGCCCGGCGTGCACCTGCTGCTGGACCGCGCGAGCTCCGGCGGCGAGTTCGACGAGGTGGTCCTCTCCATCCCCGACGCCGACCGGTTCGTCGAGGCTCTCAGGGCCGAGGCCGCGTAACCGGCGTCGAGACACGGCCCCCGCGACCAGGGGATACGACCCGGTCGCCGACGGCCATCAGGCCGGCGGCCAGTTTCTGAGGACGGCGTCGAGGGCGTCCAGGGTTCTGGACCACGAGGCGTCCACCTCGCGGGGATGGCGGCGGAACCCGCCCGCCGTCTCCAGGCTCACATACCCGTGGAACGTACTGTGCAGCATCCGTACCGCGTCCGTCCGGTCGGGCTCCGGCAGCTCGTATCCGCGCAGGATCGCCCGCGTCATCTCCGCGTGCCGGCCCGCCGCGCCGGTGTCCATCCTCTCCGAGTCAAGCTCGACCTGCATCGCGGCGTATCTCCCCGGATGCTCTTTCGCGTAGTCCCTGTAGGCGTTCGCGAAGGCCACCAGCGCGTCCTTGCCCGCGCGGCCGGCCAGGGCGGAGGCGGCCCCGTCCGCGAGCTCCGCCAGGGCCAGCAACGCCACCCTGACCCTCAGCTCCCGCGCGTCCCTGACGTGCGAGTACAGGGCAGCGGGCTTGACGCCGAATCCGCGCGCGAGCGCCGAGACGGTCACGTTCTGAAAGCCGATCTCGTCGGCCAGATCCGCCGCCGCCCGGGTCAGGCGTTCCGCAGTCAGTCCCGCGCGTGCCATCCGACGTCCTTCTCGCCAAATTACAGGTTTTAAGTATTTGCATACTATCCGCAAGGAAGCCGGCCTCCCCGCCCGCGAGACCCGTCACCGAGCGAGCCATCCGTACATCGTTCGTGAACCGCTCCAGGGGAGAGGCCGAGCGTCTCGACCCCCCCGAAGCCCTCACGGACCATCCCCGGGAAGACCTCGACGTCCTCGGATGGCGAGATCCGGGGGCCCTTTACTCCCCCATCTACCACATATCGCACATTACTTCTCAAATAGGACAATGCAGAAGATGGGCAATAAATATTAATTAACCCCATTTAACGGGACTATCGGGTGCACCAAATCCCCCCTGTTCACCATGAATGTGATGTGACATATTACGCGTGACACTCCTCCATTCCGAAAGGAACTCCCCCCAACGTGCGTAAGCTCATCACCATGCTCGCGGCCGGGCTGGTCGGGACGGCCCTGGGTGCCTCCGCGCTGCCCGGTCTCGCCTCGGCGGACCCGGGCCCCAAGCTTCCCGCCGCCAAGCCCGGTGACGGCCGGCATTCGGATGCGACCAGTCCGTTCGCGATCGAAGAGCAGTCTCTTCGGACCAGAGCCATGAAGCAGGCGCTGTCCGCCCCCCAGGCACGCGCGCTCCCCTCAGGCAAGGTCAAGGTCGGCGACCGCTACGTCGAACTCGCGCTCGAACGCAAGGACAAGATTTTCACCGTGCTCGCCGAATTCGGCGACAAAATCGACAACACGACCCTGCACGGAGGAACGATCCGCTACGGCGGCGTACCCGGCCCGCTGCACAACCGGATCCCCAAGCCCCAGCGGAGCTACGACAACCACACGCTCTGGCAGCCGGACTTCAACCGGGCCTACTACCAGGACATCTATTTCAACGGCTCAAAGGGGGCCAACTCGCTCCGTAACTTCTACCGGCTCCAGTCCGCCGGCCGGTACGACTTCGACGGCTACGTCTCCGACTGGGTGAAGGTTCCCTACAACGAGTCCCGTTACGGCACGCCGCGCTGCGACAGCGGCCTGGACTGCGACCTCCCCCTGTTCGATTTCGTCAGGGACTCGGCCAACGCCTGGTACGACGCCGAGCGCGCCAAGGGCCGCAGCGTCGAGGACATCACGGCCGAGCTCAAGTCCTACGACGTCTGGGACCGCTACGACCACGACTTCGACGGCGACTTCGACGAGCCCGACGGCTACCTCGACCGGTTCCAGGTGATCCACGCCGGCGTCGACGAGACGTGGGGCGGCGGCGCGCAGGGCGCAGACGCGCTGTGGGCGGTCAACCACGACGCCTACTGGAACACGCGCGGAAGCTCCGGCCCCGCAGGCAACCTGCGAGGCGGCACCCAGATCGGCGACACCGGCGTCTGGGTCGGCAGGTTCCTGACCGCCGGCGAGAACAGCGGCGTCGGCCTGATCGCCCACGAGTACGGCCACGACCTGGGCTTACCCGACCTGTACGACGGTGGCGGGAGCAACAGCGTCCAGTTCTGGTCGCTCATGTCCAGTGCCTCGTACTTGAGCAGGAAGAACGGGCAGAGCGGCGAGTACCCCGGAGACCTGGACGCCTGGAGCAAACTGCGGCTCGGCTGGCTGGCCTACGACAGGGCCAAGGCCGCCACGGCGTCCACGCACACCCTCGGCGTGAGCTCCTACAACACCGCAGACCCGCAGGCCGTCATCGTCGATCTGCCGCCGCGCCGGGTCGACACCGAGTTGGTCCAACCCGTCCAGGGCTCCCACCAGTGGTGGAGCGGCAGGGGGGACTACCTCAACGAGACGCTCACGCGCCAGATCGACCTCACCGGCGTGACGTCGGCGGCCCTGAACGCCAGAGTCTGGTATCAGATCGAGCAGGATTTCGACTATCTCTACGCCGAGGTCTCCGAGGACGGCAAGGTCTGGACACCGATCGGCGGCACCGTCGGCGGGCAGCCGATCCCGAGCGTCAACGGCGTCCCCGGTATCACCGGCCTCAGCGGCTGGACGGACCTGAGCCTCCCACTGGACGCCTACGCGGGCAAGAAGATCCAGTTCCGGTTCCGCTACTTCACCGATACCAACACCACCGAGAACGGCTTCATCGTCGACGCCATCACCGGCGCCGTCACCGACGACGCGGAGAACGGCGACAACGGCTGGACCGCGGCGGGCTTCAGCCGCGTCGGCAAGATCGCGACCAAGGAGCACCCCCGCTCCTACATAGCCGAGAACCGGCGCTACACCGGCTATGGCGCCTACCTCAGAACCGGTCCCTACAGCGCCGGCTTCGCCAACAACCCCGCCCGGCGCGAGATCTATGAGCACTACCCCTACCGGGAGGGCGTCCTCGTCTGGCTCTGGGACACCTACTACACCGACAACGCCACCCGTAACCACCCCGGCGAGGGCATGATCCTGCCGATCGACGCCCACCCGATCCCTCTGCTCTGGAAAGACAACAGCATGGTCAACGACCGGATCCAGGGCTTCGACGCCCCCTTCGGCCTGTCTCCCACCGGCCGTTTCGCACTGCACAGGGACAGCGCCAAGACGGTCTTCCCCTCGCTCCCCGCCACCCCGGCCTTCAACGACCGCAGCGGCGTTTACTGGTACAGCACCAACCCCTTGCGCGGCGTCCGGCCGCCCGACAGCAACACCGAGATCAAGGTGACCCGGGAAGCCTCCGGGGGCCTTCGCACCACCATCACGGTGGGTCCCGCCTCCTGAACGGGTGCGGGCCCGCATCCCGCCGGGCCCGCCCCTCCCCTTTCCCCGCGGACGGTCCGGACAGTTTCCCCGCGAACGGTCCGGGCAGCCTCTGGCGGAGCAGTGTGCAATGTGATATTTCACATTGCATGCTCTCTGACAAACTCCTCGCTCGTCTCGCCGCCACAGGGCGGTTCGCCTACGGCTCTCCCCGAGCCCTGACCATCTCCCCGGACGGGTCGCTGGTGCTGTTCCTGCGTTCCAGCGGCCCCGAAGACCCCGTCGAGCGGCTCTGGGCGCTCGACGTCGCCACCGGCGTGGAACGGCTGCTGGCCGAACCCGCAGAGGGCCCGCACGATCTACCGGCCGAGGAGCGCGCCCTGCGCGAGCGGCTGCGCCTGTGGGCGCCCGGTATCGGCTCCTACGCCACCGACGGCTCCGTCGTCGTGTACGCGCTGGGCGGACGGCTCTTCCGGGTGGACGTCACCACCGCCACCGTGGAGGAGATCCCGGCCGCCGGCCCCGTCTTCGACCCCCGGCCGTCCGGGGACAGGATCGCCTACGTGTCCGCCGGGCGGATCTACGTCCACGAGAACGGCGGCGACCGCCTGATCGCCGGCGAATCCCACGTCACCTGGGGTGTCGCGGAGTTCGCCGCCGCCGAGGAGCTCGGCAGGCACCGGGGGCACTGGTGGGCGCCCGACGGTTCGGCGCTCCTGGCCACCCGGGTGGACGAGACCCGCGTGCGGCGCCGGCGACTGGCCGACCCCTCCCGGCCCGAGCTGGCGGCGCCGGAGCCGGCCTATCCGCAGGCGGGCGGTCCGAACGCGGCCGTCGAGCTGCACCTGCTCGGGCTGGACGGCGCGCGCAGGCAGATCCTGTGGGACGACATCGGGTTCCCCTACCTGTCGGCGGTGGACTGGAGCGAACCCGACCGGCCCACGATCACCGTGCTGGACCGGCTCCAGCAGAACGGCCGGCTCCTCGCGGTCGACCTCGCCACCGGCACGACCCTCCCCCTGGCGGAGTTCTCCGACCCGCGCTGGATCGAGGCCGTGCCCGGCACCCCCTCGCTCCTGGCCGGCGGCCGGATCCTGACCGCGGTCGAGGCAGACGACACCCAGGCACTGGCGATCGACGGCACCGTGGTGACCCCCTCGTGGCTGTACGTGCGGCGTGTCGCGGGCTCCCTGGGCCACGACCTGCTCATCGAGGGCAGCGAGGCCGACCCCGCCGAGCAGCACGTCTACCGCCTCGGGCCAACCGGTGCGCTGGCCAGGATCACCCATGAGCCCGGCGTGCACAGTGCCCTGACCGGCGGCCCGACCGTGGTCCTGACCAGCGGTTCGCTGGAGACTGCCCGCACCCGCAGGGTCGTCTACCCCGGTGGTCTCGTACAGGACGCCGCCGTGGAGCTCGGCGACCTGTCGGCGGCGTCGCCGTACCGGCCGGAGCCGGTTCTGGACCGGGTGACCGAGCACCGCCTGCCCTCCGCGGTGCTCTACCCGAGCGGGCACGTGCCCGGCGAGAAGCTGCCGGTCCTCCTCGACGTGTACGGCGGGCCCGGCTACCAGGCGATCGCCGCCGAACCGGGCCGGTGGATCCGCAAGCAGTGGTGGGCCGACCAGGGTTTCGCCGTCGTGACGATCGACAACCGGGGCACGCCGAACGTATCGGTCTCCTTCAGTCAGGCGATCTTCCGGCGCTTCTCGCAGGTGACGCTGGACGACCAGGTCGCGGGGCTGCACGAGCTCGCGGGCAAGCACCCCGACCTCGACCTGTCCAGGGTCGGCGTGCGCGGCTGGTCGTACGGCGGCTACTTCGCGGCACTGGCCGTGCTCCGGCGCCCCGACGTCTTTCACGCCGCCTGCGCGGGCGCCCCTCCCACCGACTTCCGCTGGTACGACACCGCCTACACCGAGCGATACCTCGGCCTGCCCGAGGAGAACGCCTCCGGATACGACGGCGACTCGCTGATCGCCGACGCCCCCCGGCTTGAGCGGCCGCTGCTGCTCATCCACGGCCTGGCCGACGACAACGTCTATCCGCTGCACACCCTGCGCCTGTCCGAGGCCCTGACCCGGGCCGGACGGCCGCACTCCACGCTCCTGCTTCCCGGTGTCAGCCACATGACCCCGGACGGCGTCGCGGAGAACCTCATGGCGATCGAACTCGACTTCCTCCGCCGCAATCTCCGCTGATCACTGCCGTCTCCCCGGCTCCGGACAGGTTCCGCGACATCCTTGCGGGGCGCACGCCGTCCCGTCCTTGACCGTTCCTGTGTCTCGCGACTCGGAAACGTGGACGGTGGCACGGCGCGCGCCCCACTCGATTACGGAACAGCATCCGTCACGACGGCAGAAGAGCCATATGTGCGCCCCTCACTCCTTCATCGGGATCGGAGGACAGGCTTATCCACTGGTGACCAGCTCATCCGGAGAGGCGGCGCTCGAGGACTTCCGGCCGGTGGCGAGCCTGAGGAGCAGCGAAGCCGCTGTCAGCGCCACACCGAACCAGACGACACTCGTGACACCTGCATTATCGGCGAACAGTCCACCGAAAAGCGCTCCGAGTGCGATGGATGTGTTGTATGCCATGGTGTTGAGCGACATCGCGGCTTCGAAGGTTTTCGGCGCCGCAGCGAGCGTCATGTTGACCTGGCACAGCTGCACCACGCCGAAGGAAAGCCCCCAGAGGACCAGCGAAACAATCGAACCGGCCTGCCCGTCACCGATCGTGAGCAGCAACAGCAGGGACACCACGAGTCCCACGATGCCGACGACGAAGCTGCCCCTCAGATTTTTGTTCACCGTGTATCCGGCGATAAAGTTTCCGACGGCGCCTCCGACACCGAAAATTATCAGCACTACGGTGATGAAGACGGGCGTGGCGGACGCATTCTCCTCCAAGAAGGGCCGCACAAAAGTGTACGCCCCGAAATGGCCGAGCACGAAGAACACGACGATGAACAACACCAGGCGTAGCTGCACGTTCTTGAGCGGGAGCCCGAAGACCTCCCGGACCGAGACCGCGTTCGCCGACGGCAGCGACGGGACCACGGCAGTGACCGCGAGGAACACCAGCACGCTGAGGCCGGCCCAGATGAGAAACGTGGTCCGCCAGTCGGTGAGGCTTTCGAGGATTGTTCCCAGCGGTATGCCCACCACCGTGGCGATCGAGATGCCGGACATCACGACTGCGGCCGCCCTGCTCGCGTGGCGTTCCGGAACAAGGCGCATCGCCATGCTCACGCCTATGGCCCAGAACACGCCGCTGGCGAATCCCATGATGAGCCGCGTCGTCAAGATCAGTGCGTAGTTCGGCGAGACGGCGGTGATCAGGTTTCCCAGAGCCAATATCGCCAGTAGCGTGGACAGCAGCACGCGCCGGTTGACGCGCCTGGTCCAGGCCACGATGAACGGTACGCCCAGCCCGGCCGAGATGCCCTGCAAAGTAACCATCAGCCCGGCGACACCCACCGATATACCCAGGCTCGCGCTCAGCGGAGTGAGCAGGCCGATGGGCATCAGCTCGGTGGTGAGGAAGACGAACAAGCTGGCCGTGATCGCGGCGACACCCAGCCATGCCTTCAGGGGCGAGGACGGGCGTTCATCCTGTGTGAGCATTTCTTCTCTCTGACTTTTTGGATTATGGACTTACGGATGAACTGCGGCACCATGGCGCCGGCTGCAGCCATCGGGCTCCGCACCCGAGTTGCGTGATGTCCCGAAATCTCTTCGCCGAACACCTATGGGCCGCTCCGGGAGTTGCCCGCGTGTCGTCATGGACGTTTCCCCTCCATGTCCATGACGGGCTTCGGTTCGGGTGGCGCGGGATTGTCACTGCCCGGAGGATCGTGGGGGCCGGGCCCTCGCGTCTTGACCGGCCGGGGCTGTGCGAGCAGCGCGGCAACGATGATCACCAGGATTCCGACCAGCTGCGGAATCGACAACGTCTCGTGCAGGAACAGATATCCGAGGAGGGTTGCGACAATCGGGCTGCCCAGGACAAGGAAGGAGACCGCCAGTGCCGGCAGCCTCTCTATCCCGCGGAACCAGATCGCATAACTGATTACAGCGCCCAGGAGGATGAGATAGGCGAATCCGATGAGGTTGGTGCCGGTGATGGTGGCCGGCAGCCCTTCGATGGAGAGCGCGAAGGGCAGCAGTACGAGTCCGCCTGCGACGAGCTGCCAGCCGGTGAAGGGAAGCAGCCCCACTCCGTCCGGGCGTCCCCACCGTTTGGTCAGCGTGATGCCGGTGGCCATGCAGGCCGCTCCGCCCAGCGCCGCCGCCACACCGACGAAATCCAGTGCCACTATCCCCTTGAACACCAGCAGCGCGACACCGCCCGCGCCGAGGACGCAGGCCACCACGTGCGTGAACCGGATCCTGTCCCCGAGGAACAGCGCCGCCAGGATCAGTACGAACATCGGCTGCACCGACATGATCATCGCTGCGACACCACCCGGTAGGCGATAGGCCGCGACGAACAGCAGGAAGAGGAACGCGCCGATGTTGAGCGTTCCGAGCACCAGGGTGCGCCACAGCCAGATCCAGGTCGGCAGCGTGCGGGTGAAGGCCAGCAGGATCAGGCCCGCGGGAAGCGCCCGCACGGTGGCGGCCAGCAACGGGCGGTCCGGCGGCAACCACTCAGTCGTCGCCAGATAGGTGCTTCCCCAGATCGCCGGTGCCAGCGCTGTCACACCCGCGGTGAGGAGTTGCCGGCCGCTCTTCATGCCGCGCCGGCCTCCGTACCGGAGTATCTGTCATCGAAGGCGCCGATGCCGGGCAACCTGTATGCGTTCACGTTCAACCATTCCTCGATAGTGGAGGGCACTGTCCGCAGCTCCGGACAGCGGTTACCGGCAGCGACGATGCCCTCAGGAGGGGCTGCCGCCCGTGTGGCGCGGCGACCAGCCACCACGTGCGCTAGTCGAAGACGGGTTCGCGGGTGCGGGTGCGTTTGAGTTCGAAGAAGCCGTCGGTGCCCGCCACGGCGAGGACACCGTCCCAGAGGCGGCCGGCGGCCTCGCCACGCGGGATCGGAGAGACCACCGGGCCGAAGAACGCGATGAGTTCGCCGTCGGCCCCGGGAACATGGATGACGGGAGTGCCGACCTCGGCGCCGACGAGGTCCATGCCGGCGTGGTGACTGGCGCGGAGTGCCTCGTCGTATTCGGTCGCGTCCGCCGCCTCGGCGAGCTCTGCCGGCAGATCGGCATCGGCAAGGGCGGCGAGCAGCATGTCTCGCCCCAGGCCGGCCTCCCGGTGATGGATCCGGGTTCCCATGGCGGTGTAGAGCGGCCGCAGCACCTCGGGACCGTGCTGCTGCTCGGCTGCGATGCAGACACGCACCGGCCCCCAGCCCTCGACCATGCCCCTCCTGTATTTCTCCGGCACTTCCCGCCCCTCGTTGAGCACCGAGAGGCTCATCACGTGGAAACGCGGTTCGATGGATCGCACCTGTTCGACCTCCAGCAGCCAGCGGGAGGTGATCCACGCCCACGGACAGCGCGGATCGAACCACATATCGGCGACGGTGGCCGCCTGCTGCCCCGGTGGTGTGCTGTTCATGATTCACTCGTCCTCTCGATTGAGATCTGGTTGCCGCCTACGGCGCCCGGCGCTCCCGGACGAGGTGCCGGGCGGACAGGCCCTCACGGAGGACCGTCACGGCCAAAACGGCGACGATGAGCGGCCGGGCCGCCCCAAAGGCGGGCGGCGACGCCTCCCGACAGGCGTGCGGCCGGGGTGAACGGCGGTGGGAAGAACGGTCTGACGTTCAGCACGCCGAGCGCCCCGGCTCCCCCTCACCACGCTCCGCGCGGCAGCGGCCGGGTGGCCTCCGGCGCGATCAGGCCTGCGGGCAACGCACGCAGGAGTCCGGCGAACAGCGGGTGTCCCGGCGGGAGAAGGCCGGCGGTGACGGCATATGTCGTGCCCCACGCCACGGGAGGAGCTCCGTCAAGACGGTGCGAGGCGGATTCCCATGGGAAACACCGCTGCCGGCTCCGTCCGGAAACCCTCTGTGCTGCTGGACTTGTCACGCTCACAGTCTCACCCGGCAGCTATTGATGAGTCCAACACATGATTGTCACCTCATCAATCTTGATACAAGATAGATCCATGGAGCTCCAGCAGATGCGCTACGTCGTCGCCGTCGCCGAGACGAACAGCTTCACCCGGGCCGCCGAACGTTGTCTGGTTGTCCAGTCCGCCCTCAGCCACCAGATCGCGCGCCTGGAACGGGAGCTGGGCGCGAGACTCTTCGAGCGCACCAGCCGCCGGGTGCGACTGACACCGGCCGGTGCAGCGTTCCTCCCCGCCGCCCGTCAGTGCCTGGACGCCGCCGAGCGCGCAGCCACCGAGGTCGCCGCGGCTGTCGGCGAGGTACGCGGACGGCTCGCCGTGGGCCTGATCCCCACCGTCGCCGCGGTCGACATCCCAGGCGCCCTGCGTGACTTCCGCCGGCAGTACCCGTACGTGCGCATCAGCCTGCGCGTGGGCGCGAGTGACGAACTCGCCGAGCAGGTCAAGCAAGGAACCATCGAAGTGGCCTTCCTCGGGCTGCCGACCACAGCGCGGCCCCAGGGCGTCAACGTCCGTGAACTCGCCCGTGACCGGCTCGTCGCCGTGGTCGCACCGGACCACCCCCTCGCCGGAGAGCCGGCGGTCGACCTTCGCAGGCTCTCCGCCGAGGTATTCGTGGACCTGCCACCCAAGACAGCCGGACGCGCCCAATCCGACCAAGCCTTCTCAGCCGCCGGTCTCAGCCGCGACGTCGCCTTCGAAGTGACCACCGCGGACTTCATGGCCCGACTGGTCGGGCAGGGCCTCTGCGTCGCCATGCTCCCCTCCGCCTACGCGCCCCAGCTCACCGGCGTAACCACCATCGAGGTCACTGACGCACCGGCCCGCGTCGAATACGTCATCTGGAGCCGCGTCAGCTGCACACCCGCGGCGACCGCCTTCCTCGCCATTCTTGACATCCCGGCCGCACTCGGCACGGAACGGAACCAACACGACCTGGTGTGACCCGGCTCTGGTGTCGGGGGACGCCGGTCAGCGATATCCATCGGACTGTCGGCGGTTACTACCGGCCCCCGACAAGGCGGGCTTGCTGAAATCGACACCTTCCCCATAGATGTGTACATCTTGCACATGTTGTGCGTGACGTACAGGGTGTGCGTATCGTAGGGCCATGAAGAACGACGCACTGGGCATCGTTGAGGCCCGCAACAACCTCGGCGTGCTGGTGGCCCGTGCCGCTCACCGGCACGAGGCCACCCGCATCCGCCGCTCCGCCAGCGAACGCGCTGTCCTCATCTCCGAAGAGGAGTACGAGGAGCTGCTGCGGCTGCGCCGCGAGCGGGAGGCCGCCGACGTCGTCACGGCGATTGCCGCCGCCGAGCGGGGCGAGGTGAAGCTGGCCGGCTACGACAGCGCGGCCGCCCTGTATGCCGACCTTGACCTGCCCGCCCCGGGCGAGCGCTCTTGAAGCGGCGCCTCCTGCTCGACCCGGCCGTCCGTGAGCTCCTGCGCGAGGCCGCCCCCGGCCTGCGCACCATGATCGCCGACACTCTCCTCGACCTGGCCGAGGAGCCCGAACCGCTGGCGGCCCGGCCGTACGGCGGCATTCCCGACGCCTTCGAGATCCGCGCCGAGACGTTCCGGCTTGTCTACACCCGAGGCGCGGAGCACGTGTCGGTGTGGATCCTGCAGATCGACACCTGACGAGGTCGAGCTGGGGCGAACTCGTCGGGATGGCGCCTCGCGGGTGAGCCCGGCGAGGTGGTTCTCCGGGGACCTGTCGGAGCGAAGGCGAGCGCGGGCGGACCGGCCCTACCGCGCAGAGGCGGTCAGCCGGTGGCGCAGGTCCCTCCGTTGAGGCCGAAGCTCACGGGGGCGGGCAGCGGGCCGCTGTACGAGGCGGTGAACCCGACCTGGGTCGCCGAGCCGGCGGGGATGATCTCGTTCCACCGCTTGCTCGTGCCGGCGAGCCGCGCGCCGGTCTGGGTCCAGTCCGCGGACCAGCCCGAGATGAGGCGTACGGCCGACGCCGGGTAGTCGACCGTCAGCGTCCAGCCGTCGATCGCGGTCGTGCCGGTGTTGCGCACGGTGATCTCCGCGTTCAGGCGCGAACTCCACGTCGCCGCGCGGTACGACACCGTGCACGACGGGCCCGATGTCGGCGACGGGCTCGGGGAGGGGAGACCTTCCCTGGCGAGGGCGGACAGCGGGTCGGACGGGGCGCTGAGGTTGTCAGCCGCGTCCCTGGCGACCACGACGTAGCTGTAGCGCTGCCCGGTGACCAGGCCGGGTTCGGTGAAGTTCAGGAACCCGGAAGGGGGGATCGTGCCGACCTTGGTGTAGGTCGTCGCGGTCTCGCGGTAGACGTCGTACGCCGTCACCGCCACGTTGTCGCTCGACGGCTGCCAGCAGAACGTGACGCCCCGGTAGTCCTGCAGGCAGGCGTCGCGCAGGCCGGTCGGCTTGGACGGAGGCACGCGGTCGCCCGGCGGAGGGCTCGGCGAGGAGGTCGGGGTCATCCCAAGCGTCGCGGGCACCGTGATCAGGGTGGAGGGCGGGCTGACGTTCCCCGCCGCGTCCCTGGCCACGACGTACATCGTGTACAGGCGGTTCAGCTCGCCCGAGAAGCCGCCGATCGTGCCGGCCGTGGTGGCGGCGGAGACGAAGCCGCCGACGTCCAGGCGGTACAGGTCATAGCCGACGACCCCCGTGTCGTCCGTCGAGGGGTCCCAGCAGATGGAGGCGTAGCCGGTCGGGGTGGGGACGAGCGGTACCGGGCAGGGCCGCGGTCCGGCGGGGCGTGTCGGTGGTCTGGTGTCGTCGGCCGCCCCTGCCGGAACGGCCGCGTACCCGGCCTCCCTCGCCGGGACGGCGGCCAGGGCCGTCTCTCCGGCCGGGCCGATCGCCAGTGCGGCGGTGAATAACACCAGGGTAACGAGTCCGAGAGTGAGGAGAACCGCCCCCAGGGATCGCCTGCCGAGTTGCATGATGCCCCTGTCGAATCGCGTCGGCGTGTGCCCCCGCAGTGATTGTGAACCGCTTCCGGCATCCCGTAAAGCCGCGGTTTCACAGGGCGAAAAAACACGGACGGGCGGCGGCGGGTACGCGGGCACGGCCCCGACGGGATCCTCGCCCGCCTGGCGGGGCCGGCCTGGTCGCCTGTCCGGTCGACGACGCCTCCGGGACCGTGTGCGCGTCTACGCCATCACCTGAGCGGGCTGAGCCCAGCACCTGCCGCGCCACCCCGCTCCCCCGGGCCGGGGAGCGAGGTGAGCGGGCGTGGCCCCGGCGTTCGGGATCCCGCTACCCGCAGTTGCCGAGGGTCCTGCGGCCGCCGGTCGCTTCGGCGAAGTCCAGCCGGGTGTCTCGGGTGCTGCCCCAGTACGCGACGCACTTGCCGCGGGCTTTCATCTTGACCGGCCCGGCGTAGTACTTGAACTTGCCCGCGTCGGTCTTCGGCTTTTCGCCCCTCACCAGCAGGGTGGCGGTGGTGTAGGTAGCGGTCCGGTAGAAGGCGGACTTGATGGTGACCACGCAGTTGTAACCGGTGCTGCGGTTGTACATGAGGTAGACGTGGCCGAAGGTGTCACGTCCGGACTTGAGGGGGCGGGAGCCGTCCTGCACCCGGCTGAACCCCGCCCCGCAGACGCCCTCGGGGGTGTAGGCGGTGGAGGCCGCGTACGCCGTGTATGCCGGGTTGGCCGCGAGAACGCCGGCGGCCAGGGCCGTCATGGCGACGGCCTTCGCAACAGACTTGATCACTTGTCTCCCCTTTGACGGTGAGCCGTGGCGCAGGCCACGGCGGAACAACCCGTCGATCTTGACTCACCCCCCTACTTCCCGGCAATGGGCACCGGGATGAGACCTGACCGGAGGCCGGTGTCGCAAGACCACGGCGAGAACCGTGCGGAGCCGTCCCCTTTCCGACAGTTTCCGGCCGCCCCCCACGTCGGCCGGATGCCGGGCGGGAAGGCGGGCAGCGGGTCGCCCACCGGGCTCGCGGGCGTCCCGTCCCCGCTCTCCCGTGACCCGCTCGGGCCGGATGGTGTAACTTTCTGCGCCTCCCCGAGTGAAGGAGTGCGCCGTGACGACCCCCCAGGAGATCTTCGAGCGTTATGTCTGGGCCGGAGCGATGACCAGGAACGCCGCCGCGCTGGCCGAGATGTTCACCGTCGACGGCGTCTTCGAGGCTCCCCTGGCCCCGGCCGGCGGCGCCTTCCCGAGGCGGCTGGAGGGGCGCGAGGAGATCCGCAGGGAGATGGCCGCGTACTACGAGCGCTCCGCGCCGGACACCGGCCGCACGGTGAATGTGGACAAGTCCCGGTACGTGCTGCACACCACCGCCGACCCCGGCGTCTTCGTCGCCGAGATCGACACCGTCCTCGACGGGCCCGCGGGCGTCACGACCGTGTCGCTGGTGCAGGTCTTCCGCCTCCGCGACGGGAAGATCGCCCTGCTGCGTGACTACTTCGCACCGGAGGACGGCGGCTGAGGAGACACCGGAACCGGGACTGCGCGGATGCCCCCGGGCTCCGCCCCGCCCGTCCCGCGCCGCTCCTCATCTACTCCCGGAAGCCAAGCACGTGGCGCAGTCGTGGGAGGCTGGATGACGCGAGAAGGTGGCGGGCCGGGCGGCATCAGGCGGTGCGTTCACAGCGCCTCGTATTGGTCGTGGCGGGCATACAGCTCGGTCCACTCCTCCTGCGTGAGCTGACGGCCGGAGGCGACGATCTCGGCGAGCTCCTCGAAGTACGCCTCCCGAGGCGCTCCCGGTGTGAACATCACCAACATCGACGCGGGTGCGCCCGAGTCGTTGCTGAAGGCGTGCACCCCGCCCGGCGGCACATACAGGAAGTCGCCCGGTGCGGCATCCAGCCACCGTTCCCCGCTGTACAGCGAGACGGTGCCCTCCAGGATGAAGAACGACTCGGAGATGGTCCGGTGGAAATGGGCGCCGGGCCCGTTCGGGATCGCGGCCATGTCCCAGCGGTACAGACCGAACCGGCCCGCGGTCGTCGCTCCGGTCGCGAGATAGCCGACCCGGGACTTGACCCCGATCGTGAGGTCCGGCTCCGTGCCGGCAGGCCGGTAGGTCGCGCCGGCGGTGCCGTGATCGGCGAAGTACTGCGGCGGTGGATAGGACATCGGCATACTCATCTCGAGCGATAGACCATTCGCGGCTGACCACGGCAGCCTACGAAGTCACGGCGGACGGCCCAAAGATCCAATTCTGCTCTGTTCCATCGGGCCAATCATGGGGCGAGCGGAGGCTCGATCATCCTGGGGCGGCCGCTCCGTGGCCGCCCTGATCTGTCGGGGGCGGACGATACCCTCCCCTGCGTGGCTGGTCATGTGAAGGCTGACGGCGGGATGACCTCGCCTCCGGATGCGGAGGAGGCGGAGGAGGCGGAGGGCTTCCAGGCCGTCCCCGGGAGCGCGGGCGTGCCCGGGTCCGGGGGAATGGACCTGCTGGAGCGGCACCGGACCGCCCTGACCGGCTACTGCTACCGGATGCTCGGCTCGCCCTTCGAGGCGGAGGACGCCGTGCAGGAGACCCTGGTGCGCGCCTGGCGGAGTCTCGACCGGTTCGACGAGGGCCGGGCGCCGCTGCGGTCGTGGCTCTACGCCATCGCCACCAACGTCTGCCTCGACATGCTGCGGGGCGCGCAGCGCCGGGCGCGGGCGATCGATCTCGGCCCGTCCGTGCAGGCCGGTCCCGACCTCGGCGCGCCGCTCCCGGAGAGCGCTTTCGTCCAGCCGGTCCCGGACGGCCGCGTGCTGCCCTTCGGCGGCGATCCGGCGGAGCTGGCCGCGCAGCGCGACACGATCCGCCTGGCGTTCGTCGCCGCGCTGCAACGTCTACCGCCCCGTCAGCGGGCGGTGCTGATCCTGCGCGACGTGCTGTGCTGCAGGGCCGACGAGGTCGCCCGGCTGCTGGACACCACTGTCGCGTCCGTCACCAGCGCGCTGCAGCGCGCCCGGGCGACGCTGAGGGCCGCCTCCGCCGACCCGGGCGAGCCGTACCTTCCGATGGACCAGGCGCAGCGGCGTCTGCTCTCCCGGTACTGCGACGCCTTCGAGCGGTACGACGTCGAGGCCATGGTGGCGCTGCTGCACGAGGATGCCGTCACGTCCATGCCGCCGTTCCTGTGGTGGCTGCGTGGACGGGCCGCGATCCGCCGGCTGCTGCTCGCGGCCGGGCGGCCCTGCGCGGGCGCGCGCCTGGTGCCGACCACGGCCAACGGCTCGCCCGCGTTCGCGCAGTACCGGCCGACCGGACCGGGTGGCAGGCTGGAGCCGTTCGCACTCGTGGTCCTCACACTCTCGGACCGGCTGATCGTCGAGGTGACGACCTACCTCGACACCGACCGGCTGTTCCCGCTGTTCGGCCTGCCCGACGCCCTGGAGGCCGGGACGGCGTCCTGAAAGATCTCCCGGACGAGCGATGAGTTTCCGGCCGCCGCTCCGTATTACCCGCGTACCCGGTGACGGTCACCGGAACGAAGGGACGGCGACACGATGGCGGACTACGCGGATGTGAACGGCGCGCGCATGTGGTACGACGAGCGCGGCGAAGGAGAGCCGCTGGTGCTGCTGCACGGCGGTTTCTCCGACAGCAGGGACTTCGACGGCAACCTCGGCGCGCTGGCCGGCCGCTTCCGGCTGCTGCTGCCCGAGCGCCGCGGCCACGGCCACACCGCCGACGTGCCGGGGCCGATCACTGCCGAGGTGATGGCGCAGGACACCATCGCGTTCCTGGACAAGGTCGTCGACGGGCCGGTACGGCTGGCCGGCTACAGCGCCGGTGCGATCGTGGCGCTGCGGGTGGCCGTACGCCGTCCCGACCTGGTCGACCGGCTCGTCCTGATCAGCGGCGCCTTCGACGCGCGAGGAATGATCATTCGGCCCTCCGCCGAGGGTCCGCTGCCCCCGCCCCTGGTCGCCGCCTACGCGGAGGTGTCGCCCGACGGCGCCGGTCATCTCCCGGTCGTGGTGGCCAAGATCGTGCGGGCGGTGGCCGAGGAACGCGGCCTGGCGCCGGCTGATCTCTGTGCCGTGACCTGCCCGGCGCTGGTCATGACCGCCGACGACGACATCGTGACGTTGGAGCACACGCTGGAGCTGTATCGGGGCCTCCCCGACGCCCGGCTGGCCGTCATTCCCGGCGCCTCCCACCTCCTCCTCCACGAGAAGCCCGAACTGTGCACCGGGCTGGTCGCCGACTTCCTGACCACCGGTCCCACGCCCACCTGGATGCCTGTCCGCCGCGCCGGGATCGGCCCTTCACAGGGCTGATCCCGGCCGCTGCCCATGCCGTACTCCGGGCGCCGCCCAGGCCGGCGCCCGGAGTACGCTCCCTCCGGGGGCGTCGCGAGCGAGCCTGCGCGTGGCGGACAAGAACGGACGGCGGTTCTAGCGGATCGCGTACTGACAAAGACATGAGCAGGTCTCTATCGTCCGTTCATGCGAGCAGCATCGTCCCGCGTGGCACGCCTGGCCGCCTCCGCTGTGGCCGCCGGCCTGGCGTTCACCCCGGTAACCGGCAACGCTCATGACCCCGCGACCGCAGCCGCGGCCCAGACCTCGCTGGTCGTCACGGCCAAGCAGCAGAGCTGGGTCTTCCGCGACGGCGACGGCCGGGAGGTGACACTGCGCGGGTTCAACGTGTCCGGCAGTGCCAAGCTGTACGAGAACTCGTTGCTGCCGTTCCGCAGCACCGCCGACGCTGCGCGCTCGGCCCAGGCCATGCGCGACCTCACCGGCGCGAACGTGATCCGCTTCCTCATCAGCTGGGAAGGCGTGCAGCCGTCCCCCTCCACCATCGACCACGCCTACCTCGACAAGGCCGTCGAGCAGATCCGCGCGTTCACCGGCCGGGGGATCCGCGTCCTGGTCGACTACCACCAGGACCTGTACTCCTCGTACCTGTTCAACCAGGGCAGCTGGTACACCGGTGACGGCGCGCCGGAATGGGTGATCAAGGCCGGGAACTACCCCAAGGAGTCCTGCGGTGTCTGCTTCCTGTGGGGGCAGAACATGCAGACCAACGAGGCCGTCCGCCGGGCCGCCTACGACTTCTGGCGGGACCGGCGCATCAGCACGGCCGAGGGCGAGGTCGGCGTCCAGGAGGCCTTCCTGCGGCAGGCGACTGCCGCCATGACCCACATCAGGCAGCGGCTGCCGGAGCAGGAGTTCGCCTCCGTCATCGGGTTCGACCCCTTCAACGAACCCTTCGACGGCGGTCTTTCCGGAAAGAGCGGCCTGGAGTGGGAGAAGACCTACCTGATGCCCTTCTACCAGCGGTTCCGCGCCGCCATGGACGCCGCGGGATGGGCGGCCAAGCCCGCCTTCGTCGAACCCCTGGCCTTCTGGAACACCGGCTTCTTCGAGGAGGGCGGGCTCACCACGGTCGGCGCCCTCGGCACCCGCTACGTCTTCAACAGCCACTTCTACGACGGTGCCCGCATGACGGTAGACCCGTCGCCGGCCTCCGACGGGGTGTACGACGCGGCGATGAACGAGATCCGCGACCGGGCCCGCACGCTGACCACCGCGCCTTTCGTCTCGGAGTTCGGCTACAAACTGTCGGGCAGCGGCAGCGACCGCACGCCATGGATGGTCCGGGCCATGTACCAGGCCATGGACTCCGGGGTCCCCGGGAAGAGCTGGTGGCAGGCCGCCGACGCCGGAGGAGACGTGCTGTCCTCGACCCAGTGGCACTGGGACGCCTACAGCGGCCGGCACCACGAGCTGATGAACCGCAACCCCGCCAAGGTGAGGACCGAGGGCGACGGCTGGAACGACGAGGACTTCTCCGTGGTCGCCGCGGACACGTCGGGCGCCCTGGCGACCCGGCTGGACCAGGCGATGCTGGACCGCCTCTACCCCTCCGCGGTCGCCGGTGACGTGCTGGCCTTCGCCTACGAGGACCTCGCCCGGTCCGGCTACGGCGGTGCCGGGCAGCAGCGGGCCTGGCTGGCCGTACCGTCCTCCATGCCGGGCATCGCCGCGCTGGTCAAGGACCGGCGTTTCGGCGTCCTGGTCTGGCGCGAACCCGCTACGGCCCCGAGCGCCCCGACCGAGCTGCACCTGCCGGCCTCCTTCACCGCCGCGACCACCGTCGTGGTCGGTGACGTGGCCACCCGGGCGGGCCTGCCCGCCTCCGGGCCGGCGGCGATCGCGACGGAGACCGGCTCGTCCGTCGCCCACCGCCTGCTGCTGAGGCCGTCCGGCGCGGCGCCGGGCACCGTGCACACCGCCCTGGTGGTCGGCGCGGCCACCGGCCCCGCCGTCACCCCCGCTCAGCTGGCGGCCGCCGCCGCCGAGCTGGCCGCCTGGAAGAACCAGCGCTTCCCCACCTGCGCCATCACGCAGTGTTCTTGACAGCGTTCCCGGCCGGCGCGGTGCGGCTCGCGCAGGTAGGGTTCGGCAGCTCGCCGGGCGGTGAGATCGATGCCCGATCTGCGATACTCCGAGCGTGCGCCGTCCGCTCCGCAGCAGGCTCCGGCGGATCGCCGACGTCGCGGTCCCGCTCGTCATCGGGCTGTATCTGACCGCCCTGGTGGTGGACAACTCGACCGGGCATGCGGCGGCGCTGACGATCTTCGGGATGCTTGCCGGCGCGGCGCAGGGCACGGCGCTGTGGTGGCGGCGCTCCCATCCGGTGCCGGTGATGGCGATCGCACTCGCCGGCGGGCTCGTCGTCCACCTCCTCGCGCCGCAGGGAATCTTCCCGTTCGCGGGCCTGGTCGCGATCGGCTCGCTGGCAGCCACCCGGCCGCCCCGCGTGTCGGTGCCCGCGCTGGCGGGGCTGCTCGGCCTCACGGCCCTGAACTTCCTCACCGCCGCCACCGGCGACGCGCAGTTCGCGATGGCGTTTCCGGTGGTGGCCTGGGCGCTGGGCGAGGCCGTACGCAACCGGCGCGCGGCGGTCGAGGAGGCGTCACGCCGGGCGGCCGGCGAGGAACAGGCCCGGATCGCGCGCGAGCTGCACGACGTCATCGCGCACAGCGTCTCGGTCATCGTGGTGCAGGCCGCCGCCGCCGACGACGTCTTCGACGAGCGCCCGGACCAGGCACGTGCGGCGTTGCGCTCGATCGAGTCGGCCGGCCGCGAAGCACTCGGGGAGCTGCGCCGGCTGCTGGCGGCGGTACGACCGGACGCGGACGGCGAGTCACCGCACCCGCGGCCCGGACTCGACCGCCTCGGGGAGCTCGTGGAGCCGCTGCGCGCCGCCGGTCTGAAGGTCGCGGTACGGCGGGAGGGCATCGACTCCGCCGGCCCGCTACCGGCGGGGGTGGACCTTTCCGCCTACCGGATCGCGCAGGAGGCGCTCACCAACACGTTGCGCCACGCCGGCGCCGGTCACGCGCAGGTGACCGTCCGCGCCTCCTCGGGAGTGCTGGAGCTGGAGGTCCTCGACGACGGCCGCGGTGCGGCGAGCACGGGGAACAGCGCTGGACGTGGGATCGCGGGGATGCGCGAGCGTGCCGCGATGCTCGGCGGCACGCTCGATGCCGGAACGCGGCCCGGCGGCGGGTTCCGGGTCCACGCGCGGCTGCCGTTGCGGGAGGCGCGGTGAGCGTCCGCGTGCTCGTGGCCGATGACCAGGCGCTGGTCCGCGGCGGCTTCCGGATGATCCTGGAGGCCAGGGCCGACCTCGAAGTGGTGGGCGAGGCCGGCGACGGCCGCGAGGCGGTGGCGCTGGTCGAGAGGTTGCGACCCGATGTGGTGCTGATGGACGTGCGGATGCCCGACGTCGACGGCCTGGAGGCGACCCGGCGGATCGTCGCCTCCGGCAGCCCGGCCCGCGTCGTCATCTTGACCACCTACGACGTCGACGAGGCGGTGTTCGCCGCCCTGCGCGCCGGGGCGAGCGCCTTCCTGCTCAAGGACGTACGGCCCGCCGAGCTGGTGGAGGCGGTCCGGGTGGTCGCGCGCGGCGACGCGCTGCTGGCGCCGTCGGTCACCCGCAGGCTGCTCGACCGCTTCGCCTCCGTCCTGCCCGATCCCGCCGGGCCGCCGGCCGACCTCGGCCGGTTGAGCGAACGGGAGGTCGAGGTGCTGCGGTTGGTCGCGCTCGCGCTGTCCAATGCGGAGATCGCCGAGCGCCTGGTGCTCACCGAGGCCACGGTCAAGACGCACGTGTCCGCGGTGCTGCGCAAGTTGGGTCTGCGTGACCGGGTGCAGGCCGTCGTGCTGGCCTACGATGTCGGGCTGGTACGGCCGCGCTCCATCTGAGGTCGAATCCGTACGGCCACGCTCCGTCGAAAGTCGGGGACGGAGGCCACTCTCGCGCCCGATGTGGCGGTACGCCGTACGAACATAGCGTCGTCGGCATGACAATCCCCACGCATGATGACGACCGCCGGCGCGACGGGCGGGACCACTCGTGACTCAGATGCCGGCCCCGGTCGAGCGCCCGGGGTGGATGCGGCGGATCGCCCCCGCGATCGGACTGTTCTTCCTCGCCCCGCTGGTCGGCGAGTACCTGCTCGGCAACATTCCCGCCTCCGAGATCACGGGAGTGCTCTTCCTCGCGCCGATGTACGGCGGCGGCGCGATCCTCATCCGTGAAGTGGTGCGGCGCACCGGGCGCGGCTGGCCGTCGATCCTGGTGCTCGGATCGGCCTACGGCCTGCTGGAGGCGGGCCTGCTCGACCAGTCACTGTTCAACCCGTCCTTCATCGAGGACCACGACTTTCAGAGCGGGGCGCCCGTCCCGGCGCTGGGCATCAGCGGTAACAACGCCCTGGCGTTCGTCGGCGGGCACGCGATCTGGAGCATCGGCGCCCCGATCGCCGTCGTCGAAGCCCTGGTGCCCCAGCGCGGCACCACCCCCTGGCTGGGCAGGTCCGGCCTGGCCGTGACCTGTGTCGTGTTCGCCCTCGGCTCGGCCGCCCTGTTCCACGGCCTGTACGAGGAGAGCGGCTTTCTGGCATCGGTGCCGCAGAGGGTCGGCACGGTCGCCGTGCTCGCGGTCTTGATCGGTGTCGCGTTCGCCATCGGACGCCGTCCCCGTCCGGCGGTGGATCGACGGGCACCGAACCCGTGGCCGGCCGGGGTGGCGGGGACCGTCGCGACCGGGCTGTTCTTCTCCCGTCCCGAGAGTTGGTGGGGCGTCGCCATGGGCCTCGGGCTGATCGCCGCGATGACAGTTGTGATCATCCGGTGGTCGCGATGTGACGGCTGGGGCGCGGCGCACCGGCTCGCGCTGGCGGGCGGTGCGCTGCTGACCTACTGCTGGGGCGGCTTCGTTCTGTTGTCTCTCATGGACGCCGCGAGCACCGTCAACCTGGTCGGCCAGACACTCCTCGTCCTCGGCGCAGTCGCCCTGCTCCTCACCGCAGGCCGCGCCGTCCGCAAGAACGACCCTCGGCACCGCCTCGTCCCCGACGACCGGTCAGTCCGTCCCGGCATGTGACGTCAGGCCCGCGCGCATGACGTTGCCGGTGATCCTGGAGATCACCTGCGCCGGTGTCTCCTCCGTCGGACGGGAGCCCGGCAGCGCCACCTCGGCGCGAGCCCGGATCTCACCGCCGGCGCCGATCGCCGCCGCGGCGAACTTGGTGCCGCCGATGTCGACGGCCAGGACGGTCACGGCCGTACCTCGTTGACGCAGCGCAGCACGGGGCTGCTGACGAGGGCCGCCGGGTCGAGCTGTCGCCGGGTGGCGACGTGGAAGACGGCGCTCTCACCGGGGAGCAGGGTCAGCAGCATGTCGTCGACCCAGGCCTCCGGGTCGAGGCGGTCGGGGAACAGCGCCAGGTCGCGCAGGAGGGCACGGGCGGTCACGGTGACCCGGTAGCCGCCTTCGACCACCTCGGCGTGCGCGTCGTGGACGGCCTCGGGGAAGACGACCCGGGTGTCCTCGGCGAAGAAGGAAACGGTGCGCTGATCGCCGAGCCGGGCCACGAGCAGTTCGGAGGCCGGGTCCGCGGGGACGGCCACCGAGGCCGGGAGCGGGATCCTCGCCACCGAGCGGGGCGCCACCTCGACGGCGGTCCTCTCCTTGGCCAGGAGCTCCCCGCCCAGGCCCAGGCGGAGCAGCTCCAGCTCGCCCGCCCACGGCTCCGGGCCGTCGTTGACCACGGCCACGGCGCCGTCCTGGACGGTGAGGAGCCGGTCGGCGTAGACGCGGCGCAGCGCGTACCACAAGGGCTTGCGCCGTCCCCGCCCGTCGACGGCCGACCAGGAGGTGACCGGCCAGCAGTCGTTGAGCTGCCAGACGATCGTGCCCGCGCAGTGGGGGGCCAGGGAGCGGAAGCGCTCGATGCCGAAGGCCACCGCCCTGGCCTGGTTGAGCTGGGTCAGGTAGTGCCAGTCGTCGAAGCCCGCGGGCTGGGGCAGGTGCTCGCCCAGGCCGCGCAGCAGCTTGACGTTGCCGTCGGCGGCCTTCTGGTGGTGCAGTACGAGGGGCGCGTCGGCGGCCAGCTCGCCGCTGACGGCGCCGCGCAGCGTGGCGTGGGCGGGCGGGCCCTGGAAGCCGAACTCGGCGACGAAGCGGGGACGGTAGGCGCCGTAGCGGGTGTAGTCCTCGCGGTTCCACACGTCCCAGATGTGGACGGTGCCGCGCGCGGGGTCGTTGGGCGCCAGGTCGGGGTGGCCCGAGTAGGGGCTGCCCGGCCAGTACGGGCGGGTGGGGTCGAGCTCGGCGACGACGCGGGGCAGCAGGTCGTAGTAGAAGCCCGCGCCCCAGGTGCGTCCGTCCAGCTCCGCCTGCCAGCCCCAGTCGGCGTGGCCCTCGATGTTCTCGTTGTTGCCGCACCACAGCACCAGCGAGGGATGCCAGGACAGGCGGGTGACGTTCTCGCGCGCCTCGGCCGCCACCTCGGCGGCGAAGGGCTCCTCCTCGGGGTAGGCGGCGCAGGCGAACGGGAAATCCTGCCAGATGAGCAGGCCGAGCTCGTCGGCCAGGTCGTAGAAGTCCTCGCTCTCGTACAGGCCGCCGCCCCAGACCCGCAGCAGGTTGACGTTCGCGCCGGCTGCCTGGCCGAAGCGCCCGGCCAGCCGCTCACGGGTGACGCGGGCCGGGAAGCAGTCGTCGGGGATCCAGTTGGCGCCGCGCACGAACACCGGCACGCCGTTGACGACCACGGTGAACCCCTCGCCGGTCCGGTCGAGGCGCACGTCGCGGAAACCGATCCGCCCCGTCCACGTCTCCTCGGGCGTCCCCTGCCCCGTCCCGTCACCGAGGCGTACGGCCAGCTCGTAGCGGTCCTGCGCGCCGTACCCGCGCGGCCACCACAGCCGCGGCTCGGGCACGGTGAGGGTGAGCACGGCCTCGCGCTCACCGGGGGCCAGCTCCGTTTCCGCGGAGACCCCGGCCACCTCCGCGGTCAGCGTGAGGGGCACGTCGGTGGCCCGCTCGACCGTGACGTGCACCTCGACCCGCCCGTCCCCGCCCACCGACGGCCGCACCGACGCCGGCCGGGCCCCGCTCCAGCTCTCCAGGCCGATGGGCCGCCAGATGCCGGAGGTGACCAGCGTCGGCCCCCAGTCCCAGCCGAAGTTGCAGGCCATCTTGCGGATGAACGGGTACGGCTCGCCGTAGGCCCCCGGGCGGTCGCCCAGCACGGCCCGCTGCGACTCGGCGTAGGCGTAGGGGGAGTCGAAGAGCACGGTGAGGGTGTTGTCACCCTCACGCAGCAGGTGCCGTACGGCGAAGCGGTAGGAGCGGTGCTGGTTGGCGGTGGTGGCGACCTGGACGCCGTTGAGGATGACCGTGGCGACGGTGTCGAGCCCCTCGCAGACCAGGTCGGTGCGGTCGTGCCCGTCGGCGGTCCACGTGAAGGCGGTGGCGTAGGACCAGCGGGTACGGCCGATCCAGGTGAGCCGGTTCTCGTTGTCGTCCAGGTAGGGGTCCTCGATGAGGCCGGCGGCCAGCAGGTCGGTGTGCACGCAGCCGGGCACGGTGGCGGCCACGCCCGCGATCCGGACGTCCTCCGAGACGGCCGTGAGGGTCCAGCCGTCGTGCAGCGGACGGTAGGTGCTCAAGTGGTTCTCCTTGGTGAAGGGGGGTCCGGCCCCGGGCGAGGTCAGCCCTTGAGACCGGACATGGCGATGCCGCCGGTGAAGTGCTTCTGGAACAGCAGGAAGAAGACGACCGTCGGCAGCGAGGCGAGCAGCGACGCGGCCATGATCACGCCCATGTGCTGGGCCCCGGTGAAGGCCGAGTTGAGCCGGGCCAGCGCGACGGGAAGGTTGGCCATCCGGTCACTCTCCACGATGATCAGCGGCCAGAGGAAGTTGTTCCACTCGTTGAGCATCACGAAGATCGACATCGCGGCGAGCGCGGGTCGCAGCAGCGGCATGACGACCTGCCACCAGATACGCCACTCCCCCGCGCCGTCGATCCTGGCCGCCTCGATGAGGTCGTTCGGGATCGACCGCAGGTACTGCACGAGGAAGAAGACGACGAACGCCTTGGGGATCGCCGGGACGATGTAGCCGAGGTAGCTGTCGATCCAGCCGAGGTTGCGCACGACCAGGTAGTTGGGGATCAGCGTGGTCTGCCAGGGGATCATCATCGAGCCGAGGATCATCAGGAAGATCACCCTGCGGCCCCTGATGTCGTGCTTGGTGATCACGTAGGCGGCCAGGGAGGCAGCCAGCAGGGCCAGGACGGTGACCGCCGCGGCGATGACGACGCTGTTGATCGCGAACCGCCAGAACCTGAGGTCCACCTCGGTGAAACGCTGGAACAGACCGGCGACGTGGCCGGGGGTGTCGGCGTCGGGCCGCCACGCCGGATCGCTGTAGCCGACGGTCGTCGGGCCTTCCGGGACGAACGACGGCGGGTTCCGGGTGATCTCCGACACCGGTTTGAAGGCGGTGATCACCATCCAGTAGAACGGCACGATCATGGTGATCGCCAGCAGATGGAGCGGCGTCTTCGCCCACCCGGACCAGGACGTGGACCGGCGAGGACGGCCGTGGACGCCGCCGCGGCGCGCGGAGGTGGCCACGCGCGAGACGGGTCCGGTCTCGACGGCCATCACAGCTCCCTGGTGGCGCGGCCGACGCGCAGCTGCACCATGCTGATGACGAAAATGATCAGGAAGAGCGCCCAGGCGATCGCGGAGGCGTAGCCGAGCTGGAACTTGGTGAAGCCCATGTCGTAGAGGTAGGGCACGATCATGAGGCCGGAGTCGAGCACTCCGCCCACGCTGCTGACCTGGCGGAAGACGATGTAGACCGCTTCGAAGACCTGGAAGGCGGCGATCATCGTGGTGACGACCACGTAGGTGGTGACCGGGCGCAGCAGCGGCAGGGTGATGCCCCTGAACTGCTTCCAGGTGGTGGCGCCGTCGATCCTGGCCGCCTCGTAGTACTCCTCCGGAATGGTGTGGATCCCGGCGACGAAGATGACCATCGCGTACCCCATGCCGGACCAGGTGGCCATCAGCACCATGATCGGAATGGTAAGCCCGGGGGTGGCCAGCCAGGCCACCGGATCGCCGCCGGCCCAGCCGAGCACGGTGTTGGCCAGGCCGGCGAACTCGGGCGGCGTGACACCGTTGAACGTGGGGAGGCTGAGATAGAGGGAGTTGAGCAAGGGCCAGATCACGAAGCCCGCGAACAAGGTCAGAAACGGCAGGAGCATCACGTAGGACGTCATGTTCCGCCGCACACGCCGGGCGCCGGCACCGGAGTGAGGCCCTTCGCGGCGGCCGACGGCAGCGGTGGCCATCGTGTTCCCCTTTCGGTGAGGACCGGACCGGCCGCGTCGGAGGGCGCGACCAGCCGGAGGCGAGGTTGGGGATCAGCCGGCGTTCTGCTCCATGATCTTGGCGGCGGCGTCGAGAGCGGGCTTGGCCTCCGACTTGCCGTAGATGACCTCCTGCAGCTTCTTGGTCACCTCGGCCTGGCTGGTCTCCCAGCCGGGGCAGCTGGGAGGGCCGTACCCGGCGGCGAACGCGGCCTTGATCGCCTCGATCTGGTCGGGGGTGACGGGCAGGTTGCCGATGTTGTCGGTCAGGGGCGAGATCCACAGCACGCCGCGCGTCGCGGCGGCATCGGTGATGACCTTGACCGCCTCGGGGGTGTAGCAGGGCCCCGGCAAGTTTGTGATTTGGTCGGTGTGATCACTTCGGTCCGAGGTTGAACAGGTCGAGGACGCGCTGGTGGTCGTAGCCGTGCTCGCGGCGGGCGTGGGCGATATTGACATGGCCCGCTCGGCGTAGGGTGCCGGTGGCGAGGTTGCGGAAAGCGGCCAGGGCGCGGGGCAAGGTGGCGGTCCGTGCTTGGCAGGCGTCCTCGGCGAAGGTGACATCGCGGACGTGATGGACGCCGTTTTCGATGGCTTTCCAGTGGCCGCGGACGTAGGCGGCGAGGTGGGCCGGTCCGGCCTGCCGCGCGGTCAGGTCGGTGATGCCATAGCAGACCTCCTTGCTGTGCCGTATGCCATCCAGGCCGCCGCGGTGGCGCAGGACACGGAAGACCTGAGCGGCATAGGGGAAATCGATGCCGTCGGCCGGGGCTGTGCGAAGGATGCGGTACTCGGTACGGCCGTGCCCGCGGTGGGTCTCGCGGTGGGTGACGGCGGCGAAGTCGGTGTCGGTACCGGTCAGCGCGGTGATGGCGGTGGCGTGCAGGGTGGGCTGGTTGGCTTTGACGATCATGACGTAGTGCGCGTGATGCTCCTCGATCAGTAGTCGTGCCGAGGCGCGCTGGGTGTCCAGGGCGCCGATCTCGCTGCTTTTGGCGGGGATCTGGCGTTGGGCGTGGACGGTGGCGTCAAGGTGGGCGGCCAGGCTGATCAGGTGAACGCGGCCGCCGTCGGGGTGGCGGGCGCCTTTGAGGCGTTTGCCGTCGACGGCGTAGGCCGGCAGCAGGCCCGGTGCCGGGGTGGGAGATCGGTGGGCGGCGCGGCGGGCTTCGCGCTCGGTGCGCCGGCTTGCCGGTGCCGGGAGGCGGTCGTGTGTTTCGGCGGCGGGCAACCCGGGTGGCCGGTTGAGGAAGGTCGTCAGGCAGGCGTCGAGTTCGTCGCCGTCCAAGGCGGCCAGGACGCGGCGGATGGTGCGTTCGCTGGGCGGCCGGTGCAGGCCGGTGAACGGGTCGCGCCAGATGTGCAGGTCGGCCAGGATGTGCTGGGGGGCGTTGTCGGCCCACTGTTCGATCGCGGTCAGGCAGTCGCCGCCCACCGCCACGGTGGCGCATGCCACGATCGCCAGGATCGAGGCCAGGCAGTGGCGCCGTCCTCGTGTTGAGCGCGGGTCGGAAATCAGGGTGAACCGGTCGATGAGGTCCAACCGGGCGGAAGAATCGGTGTTCGTTTGCCCAATCTGCTCGCGGCCGACAGCGTTGATCAGCGATGATGGCGCGACAGGCACGGTTTCCTCATTCGATCAGGCGGCTTTAGACACCTCTGATCTTCGGGAACCGTGCCTTTTGGTCGTTGCGGGCTTGGCGTTTCCTTACCTGTCCTGCCTATGCCGATGGACCACTACGAACGAACCCGTTCAAAACATCAACTCGCCGGGGCCCTGAGCGAAGACCAAGTCCGTGATGTGATCCACAACTTCAACCCCGACGGATTCGACTCGCTCTACCCCAAATACAACGGTGGCCGGACGGTCGCGAGCCGCTGTCTGTGCGCTCAGTGTCAAGGAACACTGCACTCTGTGCTAACGACTTCCATGATCGGCCGCAGCATACTGAGCACGCCGGATCCGCCGAACGGGTTCGCCATCGTAAGTTTCCAAAGGACTCTCAGTATCGGGGCAGGAAATGAAAATGAATCTCAGGCGATGGGGTGCCCTCGGCACCGCGGCCGTTTCCCTGGCAGGGACCATGATCGCGGGCGGGGCCACAGCGGCACACGCGGACACCCGGTGCGACTGGACCTGGATCAAGATCAACAGCGGCGCCGGCGCAGAGGCCCCGAGCGTGGACCGCGGTCACTCCCACAACACCGGTAACCACTACGTCCAAGACTTCATATGGTCCAGCCGTAATGGGCAGTACATCTGGTTCTGGGTCGCCGACAATAACGGCGGGAACGACGGTGACACCAAGGACACCCAATACGGCCAAAGCTTCTGCGAGTACCCCGCGTGGTAGCGTTCACGAACGAGTGAGAGTTCGGTTCGTGAAGGCCTCACCGGCCACGCGGGAGGCGTCGGAGAACACGTCGTCGTCTCTTCCGTAGCGGATCGTCGCCGCCCAGGGGCGCGGCCGGGTGAAAGCGCTGGTTCGCCGGCCGGGAAGGGCGCCTCGGTAAGACGCGTTGTGGCCTTCCCGGTTTTCCCGGGAAGTCGCCGTTCTGGTTCGGAAGGCGTTTCGCCCTCGGAAGACCCCGGCGCGTGAACGATTCCTCGCACGGCCACCTCGGACGGTCGCGGCGCCGTGCTGCCCCGTTCGCGAGGCTGTGCCGGTGCGGGCCTTCCACCCGATGCCGCTGAGGACGCGCCGGTCGTCTTCGCGGGGATGCCCCGTCTGGCTGAATGGGAGAAGCTCACAGAGCTTCTCCCATTCAGCCTTTGATGTAGTGGTTACCGGTGTTGTGGGAGTGACCGCGCCTCACCGTCTTGGGCTCTGCGCCGGCGCCGCTGTTGATCCTGATCCAGTCCCAGTCGCACGCGGTGATCGTGTGTTTCGAACCAGGACGGCGACTTCCCGGGAGAACCGGGAAGGCCACAACGCGTCTTACCGAGGCGCCCTTCCCGGCCGGCGAACCAGCGCTTTCACCCGGCCGCGCCCCTCGGCGGCGACGATCCGCTACGGAAGAGACGACGACATGTTCTCCGACGCCTCCCGCGTGGCCGGTGAGGCCTTCACGAACCGAACTCTCACTCGTTCGTGAGCACTACCACGGGGCATAATCGCACGCGATGGAGCCGAACCAGGTGTCCTTGGTGTCACCGTCATTCCCGCCGTTATTGTCGGCGTACCAGCTCCAGAGGTACTTCCTCGAATCAGGGTTATAGAACATGTCTGCGACGTAGTGGTTGCCGGTCTTGTGGGAGTGACCGCGCGCCACGCCCGGGCCCTCCGCGCCGGCGCCGTCGTTGATCGTGGTCCAGCTCCAGTTGCACCGGGCGTCCGCGTGTGCCGCTGTGGCCCCGCCCGTGACGACCATGGCCCCTGCCAGGGAAACGGCCGCGGTGCCGAGGGCACCCCATCGCCTGAGATTCATTTTCATTTCCCGCCCCGCACTGAGAATCCCTTGGAAACTTACGGCGTCGAACCCGCTCGGCGGATCCGGCGTGCTCAGTATGCTGCGGCCGATCATGGAAGTCATTAGCACAGAGTGCAGTGTTCCTTGACACTGAGCGCACACAGCGGCTCGCAGTTGTCCGGCCACCGTCTCGCGATCACCATGCGGCAAAGCGGATGGTACGGCGAGGTCCCGTCGATCGCTCGATGCCGGTCATCGACACTCGGGGGGCGCGATACCCATGGGCCCGCCCGTCTGGGCGATGACCGGCGTGGGCATCGCCGCGTTCGGCTGCGCCCCCGCGCTACTGGCACTGGCCATCGAGCCGTCCGCTCTCGGTGCCCTGGTGGCCGTACAGGCGCTGGCCGGGGTGGCCGTGCTGACCGCGCTCCTGCTCCGCACAAGGAGAGCCGTCGCCGATACGGCCCACCTCCGATTCGCCGCATGGTGATCGCGAGACGGTGGCCGGACGGTCGCGAGCTATTGTCTGTGCGCTCAGTGTCAAGGAACACTGCACTCTGTGCTAACGACTTCCATGATCGGCCGCAGCATACTGAGCACGCCGAATCCGCCGAGCGGATTCGACGCCGTAAGTTTCCAAGGGATTCTCAGTACCGGGGCAGGAAATGAAAATGAATCTCAGGCGATGGGGTGCCCTCGGCACCGCGGCCGTTTCCCTGGCAGGGGCCATGGTCGTCACGGGCGGGGCCACAGCGGCACACGCGGACACCCGGTGCGACTGGAACTGGATCCAGATCAACAGCGGCAAGGGCGCAGAGCCCAAGTCGGTGGACCGCGGTCACTCCCACAACACCGGTAACCACTACGTCCAAGACTTCGTGAAAATCAATTCTTATGAGAGGCGGTACACCTGGGTCTGGTACGCCGACAATAACGGCGGGTCGGACGGTGACACCACGGACACCTTTTACGGCTATAGCTATTGCCCTAAACCCGCGTGGTAGCGTTCACGAACGAGCGAGGCTCCGGTTCGTGAAGGCCTCACCGGCCACGCGGGAGGCGTCGGAGAACACGTCGTCGTCTCTTCCGTAGCGGATCGTCGCCGCCCAGGGGCGCGGCCGGGTGAAAGCGCTGGTTCGCCGGCCGGGAAGGGCGCCTCGGTAAGACGCGTTGTGGCCTTCCCGGTTTTCCCGGGAAGTCGCCGTTCTGGTTCGGAAGGCGTTTCGCCCTCGGAAGACCCCGCTGCTTGAACGATTCCTCGCACGGCCACCCCGGACGGTCGCGGCGCCGTGCTGCCCCGTTTACGTGGCTGAGCCGGTGCGGGCCTTCCACCCGATGCCGCTGAGGACGCGCCGGTCGTCTTCGCGGGGGTGCCCCGTCCAGCTGAATGGGAGGAGCTCACAGAGCTCCTCCCATTCAGGCCTTCACAAACCGGGGTCTCGCTCGTTCGTGAGCGCTACCACGGGGTGTTACTGCACGCGCTATAGCCGTAAAAGGTGTCCTTGGTGTCACCGTCATTCCCGCCGCTGTTGTCGGCGTACCACTGCCAGACGTACTTCCTCGAATCGGGGTTATAATTCGTGTATTTGACGTAGTGGTTACCGGTTTTGTGGGAGTGACCGCGCGCCGTCGTCGGGAGCTCTGCGCCGGCGGGGCCGTTGATCCAGATCGTGCCCCAGGTGCACCCGGTGATCGCGTGTGCCGCTGTGGCGCCGCCCGTGACGACCATGGCCCCTGCCAGGGAAACGGCCGCGGTGCCGAGGGCACCCCATCGCCTGAGATTCATTTTCATTTCCTGCCCCGGTACTGAGAATCCCTTGGAAACTTACGGCGTCGAATCCGCTCGGCGGATTCGGCGTGCTCAGTATGCTGCGGCCGATCATGGAAGTCATTAGCACAGAGTGCAGTGTTCCTTGACACTGAGCGCACAGACAATAGCTCGCGACCGTCCGGCCATCGGCTCCCGATCCCGTGGGCCCTCCGGCGAGCGCGACCGCCGGCCCGAGCGCGACGCCCCCTCTGATCATTGTCATGCTCGTCGGCCAAGCAGGATCTTCCCGTTCGGTCACGTATCGCGGTCGTCGCGTTTCCTTAGGTGATCATCAGGGGTGCTCATCAGCGGTCATGGCGGCGCCGCAGCAGGTGCCGGGCGATCAGCCCGGCGGCCAGGACGACCAGGCCGATGAGCAGGTAGGTGAAGTAGCGGGCGATCTCGTCGTAGATCTCGCCGATGTAGGTGCCGGCGGTGTATCCCAGCACCGTCCACACCGCGACCCACAGGGTCGCACCGAGGGTGTTGAACGCCAGGAAGCGGAGCCAGGGCATGCCGATGGTGCCCGCGACGATGCCGTTGGCCTCGCGCAGTCCGGGAATGAAGCGGGCGACGGCGACGACCTTGCCGCCGTGCCGGTCGAAGAACCTCTCCACCTTCTGGAAGCGTTCCGGGGGCAGCAGGACGTAGTGGCCCCAGCGGCGGATGAAGGGGCGGCCCCCGAGGTGGCCGATCAGGTAGCCGAGGTTGTCCCCGGCGACGGCGGCCAGCACCGCGACCACCATGATGACGACGACGTTCAGCTGCCCGGCCCCGGCGTAGATCGCGGCGGTGAGCAGGATCGTCTCCCCTGGGGCGGGGAGGCCGAAGTCCTCCATGAAGATCAGTACGCCGACGGCCACGTAGCCGTACTGGTCCAGCAGGGGGGCCAGGTGGGCCAGCGGGCCGGGTAGAGGTGGAGCCATATGATCACTCTGCGTCGTCGAACGACTGCTGAAAGTCGCCGTCCAATGGCAACTCTCAGCATCGACATCCTCGCTGGACCAGCCCTGACAAGCGCACCAGAACCTTAACTAACCGGCATTGGGGCTAGCCCCGTTTTCCGCACGTTGGGATGAGTGGGGTCCGGCTGAGTCGCCGACTTGATCGAGCGGCTCGGAACCGGTACGACATGCGGTCGTGAGACAACGCGCGCAGTTCGGTGTCCCAAGTGTGGAAAAGACCCTCGGGGCGCTGCCGGTAGTGGCGAATTTCTGCCGGAAGTTGAAGATCGCCGATGCGGTCGATGCCCTCTGCCCCGTGGGTGACCTGGCCGAACTCACCCACGGCCAAGTCATCGAGGTACTGCTCGCCAACCGGCTGACCTCTCCGGCACCGCTGGTCCACGTGGCCGACTGGGCCCAGGCCTGGGCCGTGGGCGAGGCCTTCGGCATCGAGGCCGACCTCCTCAACGACGACCGGATCGGCCGAGCGCTGGACGCGATCGCCCCGCACCTAGGCCCAGGGCCCCGGCGAGTTGATGTTTTGAACGGGTTCGTTCGTAGTGGTCCATCGGCATAGGCAGGACAGGTAAGGAAACGCCAAGCCCGCAACGACCAAAAGGCACGGTTCCCGAAGATCAGAGGTGTCTAAAGCCGCCTGATCGAATGAGGAAACCGTGCCTGTCGCGCCATCATCGCTGATCAACGCTGTCGGCCGCGAGCAGATTGGGCAAACGAACACCGATTCTTCCGCCCGGTTGGACCTCATCGACCGGTTCACCCTGATTTCCGACCCGCGCTCAACACGAGGACGGCGCCACTGCCTGGCCTCGATCCTGGCGATCGTGGCATGCGCCACCGTGGCGGTGGGCGGCGACTGCCTGACCGCGATCGAACAGTGGGCCGACAACGCCCCCCAGCACATCCTGGCCGACCTGCACATCTGGCGCGACCCGTTCACCGGCCTGCACCGGCCGCCCAGCGAACGCACCATCCGCCGCGTCCTGGCCGCCTTGGACGGCGACGAACTCGACGCCTGCCTGACGACCTTCCTCAACCGGCCACCCGGGTTGCCCGCCGCCGAAACACACGACCGCCTCCCGGCACCGGCAAGCCGGCGCACCGAGCGCGAAGCCCGCCGCGCCGCCCACCGATCTCCCACCCCGGCACCGGGCCTGCTGCCGGCCTACGCCGTCGACGGCAAACGCCTCAAAGGCGCCCGCCACCCCGACGGCGGCCGCGTTCACCTGATCAGCCTGGCCGCCCACCTTGACGCCACCGTCCACGCCCAACGCCAGATCCCCGCCAAAAGCAGCGAGATCGGCGCCCTGGACGCACTGCTGCGTCAGGCCGGCGGCACCGACCTGGCCGGCGCGGTCATCACCGCCGACGCCCTGGACACCCAGCGCGCCTCGGCACGACTACTGATCGAGGAGCATCACGCGCACTACGTCATGATCGTCAAAGCCAACCAGCCCACCCTGCACGCCACCGCCATCACCGCGCTGACCGGTACCGACACCGACTTCGCCGCCGTCACCCACCGCGAGACCCACCGCGGGCACGGCCGTACCGAGTACCGCATCCTTCGCACAGCCCCGGCCGACGGCATCGATTTCCCCTATGCCGCTCAGGTCTTCCGTGTCCTGCGCCACCGCGGCGGCCTGGATGGCATACGGCACAGCAAGGAGGTCTGCTATGGCATCACCGACCTGACCGCGCGGCAGGCCGGACCGGCCCACCTCGCCGCCTACGTCCGCGGCCACTGGAAAGCCATCGAAAACGGCGTCCATCACGTCCGCGATGTCACCTTCGCCGAGGACGCCTGCCAAGCACGGACCGCCACCTTGCCCCGCGCCCTGGCCGCTTTCCGCAACCTCGCCACCGGCACCCTACGCCGAGCGGGCCATGTCAATATCGCCCACGCCCGCCGCGAGCACGGCTACGACCACCAGCGCGTCCTCGACCTGTTCAACCTCGGACCGAAGTGATCACACCGACCAAATCACAAACTTGCCGGGGCCCTGGGGGGTGTAGAGGGACTTGTTGACTTCCTCCCCACGGCTGAAGCCGGGGGATTCCAGCCCTCGCGGGTTGGATCTTCCTGCTTCACGGGCGATTGCCGTTCCGGTTAAGGCGAGGGACGGGGAACCGCCCAACGGTCTTACATAGCCTCCACAGGCTTCACATCTCGCCAGCCCGGCGATAGGTCCAGTGGTTTGGTTATCGCCGCTGGACGAGTTGAACCTACCAAACCCCGCGGCACCGTGCCGCGTTTCCTCCCCACGACTAAAAGCGGGGGTCTCCACGCTGAAAGGATTCAGATGAAGTCGGCGGCCTGGGCGGCGTGCTTGCTGTAGGACATGACGCCGACGATCCGGCCGCCGATGAAGGCGCCCTGCCCGGCGGGTCCGGCGGGCAGCAGGGTGGTGGCCCACTTGTCCTTCATCTTCCCAGCTCAGCGGCGAGACCTTGACCTTCACGTCCGGGTGGGACCGGGTGTAGAGGTCGGCGGCCTTCTGCATGACCGAGGCCTCGTCCTCGGAGCCGGTCATCCAGAACGTGAGGTTGGCCGGTCCGGTGGTCGGAGCCTGCTCGGCTGGGGGGCGGTGCTGGTCGCGCAGGCACTGGCCAGCAGTCCGGCACTGGTGATGGCAGCTATGGCGGCCATGTGCTTGTTCACGGTGTCCTCCTGCTAGGGGGTGAGGCAGAGTTGACTTAACCGGATAAGCACGATGAAGGTACGGCGGCGGTGACAACGATGTCAACGGCGCGTTAACGATGTGACCCATCCTTAATCCAAGGCCACTAAGCCGGACATTCGACGGCAAGTTTCGCGGTTGACGGCGATCACGCGCACACGTGAGGGCGATGGGGCCGGCGGCGAGGGCGCGTCGAATAACCGGTTCAGCCGGGGGTTCCGTGGAGCGTCCGACGATCGCTGACATCGCTCACCGGGCAGGAGCGTCCACGGCCGCGGCCTCCTGCGCACCGAACGCCCGTCCGGGCGCGCCAGGGACCTGGCTGCGACCCGGACCGCGCTCGGCCGAGATGTCGCAGGGGCGATAGTCTACTGATCAAGATCAGCACCTCCCCCCCGAACCCAAGGATCGCCTTGTCCCTGCGCACCAAAATCCAAGCGGGTCTCACCTGCGCGGTCATCACCGCCGCCACGGTCATGACGGCAGCCAACCCCGCCGCGGCCACCGGCGGAACGTGCGGCTCCGGATACAACTTCCTGAAGTCGTATCCGCTGAAAAGCGTCTTCAGCTCCAGCATCCCCGGAGAGCTCAGCATCTATTACAATTCTTCCACCGGAAAGAACTGTGCCATCACCCGAGCGAAGGCGGCATGGGACGGCAAGGCACAGAATATATACGTCTCACTGAGTGACGGCGGCAGCCCTGCCGCGTTGGACCCGCCGGCCGGCAGCAGCAAGAATTACCGCTATTACGCGGGTCCGGTCTACAAATACCTGAAGGGGAAGTGCGTTTACGCCATCGGGTATTTGGAGTACGGCGGAATCTCGTACTCCGCGCACGCCTACGAGGTTCACTGCGGGTAATCCCGAATCCGCCGACGTGAAACAATCACATTTCGTCGACTGAACCGGAAAATCCACGTACGGTCGCAGTTCCGATTCTCCTCGACCCCCGAGCCGCGCGCTGGACGGACAAGTCCCACGCCGTTCGGGCTGCGGGAACGGCGAAGGGTGTTGGCGATCCGTTTGTGGCAACAGACATCAACACCCTTCTCACCGCACTGAGATCCTGTCAGCGATGGCCGTGACGGTACGGAGCGTGATCGAGCTGACCGCCCTGCACCGCACCGCACCGCACCGACAACCATGCATGGCGGCGGCGAGTGACCCGGCTCGTCTCAGCCGCGGTTGCGTCCACGGATGTGATGGACGGGTTCCGCCGGTGGCGGGCAGCGCCAGCGGTGCCCGTTTACCTCCGTTCCGGCTCAGGGGTGTCCATCCGCGCGGCGCCGTACGGGATGGAAGGTCAAAAGCGCGGCGAGGGTGGGTGGAGTGGCCGGGGGCCGCCCTTCCGTGCGGCGCCGTACGGAGTGCTCCCCGCTGCGCGGGCCGGGGAGGGGCGGTGCAGGGGTTTTCCTTGATCTGTTGGGATTGGCGGCGCTATGAACGCCCAATCCCAACAGATCAAGGAAACCCCCGATCGCGGCCGGTGGCCTACGGCCGTCGCGCCACCAGGAGCAGCCTGGGGCTGCCGAACCGGAACGGCGTGCCGTCGGCGTCGCCGTACAGCTCGACGCCGGTGAAGCCGGCCTCGGTGACCAGCCGGACGACCTCCGCGACGGTGTAGACGTGCTGCACGGAGGTCCCGCGGTGCTCCTGCTCGCCCCGGCGGAAGGTGAACGAGGTGAGCCAGCGGCTGTTCACCGCGTCGTACTCGTTGACCGAGACGGCCTCGACGCCGCCGAACGTCATCGGCGGCTCCTCCAGGGTCAGGTTCGGCAGCAGCGACTCGGCCACGAACCCGTAGTCCAGGATGAGCGTGCCTCCGGGCACGACGAGCCCGGCGAGGTCCGCGAGGAACTCCTGCGTGCCGGCATGCTCCAGGTAGCCGAAGACGTTGCCCATGCACATCGCCGCATCGGCCCGGACGCCGGCGGGAAGCGCCCGCATGTCGCCCTGACGCAGGTCGAGGTCGAGCCGTTCGCCCGCGGCGGCGGCGCGGGCGTGGGCGATGGCCTCGGCCGAGACGTCCAGGCCGGTGACCCGGTAGCCGCGCCGGGCGAGTTCGAGGGCGTGCCGGCCGCTGCCGCAGGCCACGTCCAGCACCCGGGAACCGGGACCGAGCCCGGCCAGGCGGGTGACGAAGCCGACCTCGGCCGCGGTCGTCCGCTCGGGTACGGCCGCCCGCCAGAAAGCGTTGGGCAGCTCGGTGAAGAAGTCCGCGTACCACGCGGACAGGGAGTTGTGCGACATTTCATGTGCTCCAGATCAGGTGCGCGGCGACCGGCGCCGCGCGGACGAGAGAATCTCCGCGAGACCGGGGCACGACGAACAGGCGTGTTCACACGCACCGAACCGGCCGTCGGAACGGCCGTCTCGTCATCCGCCCCGGAGTGACCGGGCGGTGGCCATGGCATCGCCTTCTCGTGATCGGCCGGGCCTGACCCGGCGGGAGCACCTGCGGTCAGCGTACGATCCACCCCGCGGCATTTCAACGGGATAACCGCCGCTCGGGACGGCGCCGGAGCCCGGGGCCGTCAGTGAACCTCTCCCGGCGAGCCTTGATCACGCTGGGTAGCCCCGGGCGTTCCTCGCCTCCAGAACGCAGACATGAGTGAAGCCCCTGCTAATCAGCTTGATCGCGGTCGCCGATGGGTCGGGCACGGTCGTACCTGCTGTTGCTCCCCATCGCGGTCTCCTGCTGCGTCGCCGTCCGGGACGTCGGTCGCCACGGGGGAAGTGAGTCGAACAGCTCGACGAACGCCACACGATCCCGAGCCTGGCGACTCGCGCAGCACGAGCCGCTCGGTCCTGATCGGGGCGGGCGGCCGGACGGCGGATCCAACGTCAGTCCGGCCGGCAGCCATCGCACGCTGCAACACCCCGCCTTGAGGCGCTCGTGCCGCCTGGTTCCCGACCAGCACGGCGTGTCCTCACCGACCACGACCGCGTTCCAGGTGCGGGCCGGGTCCTTCACGGCATCGCACCCCCTCGTGAACCGCGGTCAGAATGTGGCGATCGGGTTGACCGGGCTGCCGGACGTACCGGCGAAGCGGACCGGCGCGACTGCGAGCTGGAAGTCCCACTGGCCGAGCTCGGCAGCCGTCCTCGCGCACACCTCCAGGTCGCAGTTGTCGAGCATCCACAGACCCATCGCGACGAGGCTCACGGCGTGAACCGGCATCAATACGTCTTCGTACCCCGACGGCTGAACGTCCTGGGGGGTGTCAGCGCCGATCAGCGCAACCTCCCGTTCATGCAGCCACGGCAGGCAGGACGCGTGCCAGCCGGCCTGCGTGAAACCGCCGGCCTCACCGGCCTCGTGCCGGACGCGGCCATAGCCGGTCCGCAGGAGTACCGCATCGCCGGATCGCACCCGCACACCCTGGCGACGCTCGGCCTCCTCGAGGTCGTCGGGAAACACACCCTGCCCCGGTTCCAACCACGGCACATCGCGGACTGTCGCAATGTCCAGCAGGACACCACGCGTGATGATCCCGTTCGCCGCCGCCGTGACGGCCGCCCACGCCGATCCCGTTGCGGCGTCGACCAACGAGTGCGACCGCCCGTTGTACATCGTGCCGTCCCAGAAGATGTGGCACGGCGAGTCGACGTGGGTGAGGGTGTTGCCGTGGAACGTGATGCCGAGCCGCTCGGACGAAAAGCCCCAGCGCCGGTCGGCGCGGAATCCGGGCACCGGCATGTCCTCGGCACCCGGCATGTCGGCGGCGCACGGGCACGTCGTCGTCGACCGCTCCATGTCTTCCGGTACGGCAACCTCCCATGCGCACGACACGCTCCTGCCGTGGCGCACAGCCCGCGCCGCCGCCAGCCGGACGTCGTCGGTGATGTGGTTCAGAGTGCCGAGCTCGTCGTCGTCGCCCCACCGTCCCCAGTTCGACAGCGTGTTGAAGTACCCGAGCACGTCGTCCTGTGTGGGCATCGGTCGCCCTGCCGTCATCTCAGCATCGACTCCTCCGGTCACGTGGTTCGAGGCACCGCAGGCAGGGTATCCCGCCCTCTACTTTGATATGACCTCGCCGGGGCCGGAGAGACGGTGTGAGCAACCTCGATCCAACTCCCGGTGAGGCCCATGTCAATCCCCCTCCGCCTCGGCGATCTCACCACCCGTTACGCGCAGAACTTCTGGATAGGCGCTTAGAACTGGTCTTTGCAAAGAGATCAAGTTCAAGCGAGAGGCTTCACTTGTCGTCCGGTATCACCTATACCGCCGTGCTCGACGTCCGCCGGGAGACCGTGCTGCACCAGTCGCACCTGCTGCGGCAGCGCCGCCAGAGGGTCGGCACACGCAGGAACCGGCGAGCATTGGGGTGCTTCAAACGTGGCCGGGGAAGGGGGTCAGCGGAAGTCGGCGACGTGGTCGCGGGCCCATTCGGCGTACGTGCGCGGCGGGCGGCCGGTGACCTGCTCGGCGTCCGGCCAGACGCGCATCAGTGCCGACCAGTCCTGTTCGGCGTAGCCGCCGCCCTCGGGGGCGTCGCCGCCGTACTCGACGAAGCCGAGCATGAGGTCGGCCGACTCGGCGGCGAATCCGCCCTGTGCCTTCATCAGCTCCCGTGCGCGTTCGCGGGTGACCTCCTCGTAGCGGACCTCCTCGCCGAGCGCCGCGCCGATGGCCGCGACCTGCTCGCGGACGGTGACCAGGCCGGGGCCGGTCACCGTGTAGGCCCGGCCGTGGTGACCGTCCTGCAGCAGTGCGGCCACCGCGACGGCGGCGATGTCGGCCTCGTGCACGAGCATCGCCGGCTCGTCGGCGAACGGGTAGCGCACCACCCGCTCGGCCCGGACCGACGGCGCCCAGATCTGCAGCATGTTCGCCATGAACCCGCACGGCCGCACGTGCGTCCACGCCATCGCCGACTCCTCGACCGCCTGCTCCACCGGGTTGGTGTGCAGGCCCGCGGTCACCGACGCCCCCGACAGGTCCACCACCCGCCGGATTCCGGCCTGCCCGGCCAGCGCGAGGATCTCCCGGGCGGTCTCCTCCACCGGGAACAGGTACATCCGGTCGACCCCGTCGAACGCGGGCGCGACGCTCTCGGGCTTGGCCAGGTCGCCCCGCACGACCTCCACCTGCGGTGGCAGTCCGGCGGTCGCCGGGTTCCTGGTCAGCGCCCGCACCTCGACGCCCGCCCCGAGCAACTGGTCCACCACGTTGCGGCCGACGAAGCCCGTCGCGCCCGTCACCAGAATCTTCATGTGCGTTCCTTCCACCGTTTCGGTTACGACGGCAACGCTAGAGTCCATTCCGGTCACTTTCTGACCGGAAAGGGCGGGATCCTGGATCCATGGCCAATACGAGTGCGCGCACGCTGCGCCTGCTGTCGCTGCTGCAGACCCATCGCCACTGGCCGGGCGGAGAGCTCGCCGACCGGCTCGGGGTGAGCGAGCGCGCCCTGCGGCGCGACATCGACCGGCTGCGCGGGCTGGGCTATCCCGTCCACGCCGGCCGCGGCCTGTCCGGTGGCTACCAGCTCCAGTCGGGTGCGGTGATGCCGCCACTGCTGCTCGACGACGATGAGGCCGTGGCGATCGCGATGGGCCTGCGCACCGCCGCCGGCGGCACCGTCGAGGGCATCGAGGAGACCTCGTTGCGCGCCTTGGCCAAGGTGGTCCAGGTGATGCCGCCCCACCTGCGCCGCCGGGTCGACGCGCTGCGCGCCTTCACCGTCACCTCACCGCTGGACGGCCCCCGGACGGACGCGACCACGCTGACCGTGATCGCCCAGGCGTGCCGCGACGACGAACGGCTCACCTTCACCTACACACCGCCGTCGGGCGAGCCGGCCGCCCGGCTGGTCGAGCCGTACCGGCTGGTCTCACTGCGGCGGCGCTGGTATCTGGTCGCCTGGGACCTCGACCGGGCCGACTGGCGCGTCTTCCGGCTGGATCGCCTCACCGATGCCGCCGCCACCGGCGCCCGATTCCGCCAGCGTGAGCTGCCGGCCGCCGACGCCGCGGCCTTCGTCCGTGACCGGCTCGGCTCTCGCCCCACGCGATGGGACATCACCGTGCGCGTGCACGCCCCGGCCGCCGCCGTCGAAGCGATCACGGCCGTCGCCGGGGGCCGGGTGGAGCCCGACGGCGACCGCTCGTGCCGGCTGCGCCTGCAGGTGGACGACTTCGACTGGCCGGTGCTCATCCTGGCCGCTACCGGGGCGGACTTCGACGTCGTCCACCCGCCGGAGTTCCACCGGTACCTGCGCGGACTGGGGGAGCGAATCCTCCGTGCCGGCAGCGCGTAGCAAGATCACGTCGTAGGCGCGCACGGCTCCGGTGTGGGCAGCGACCACCGGACGGCAGATGTCCTCCCGGTGGCGGCCGATCCGCCGCGCACAGGCCGCGGCGGGCTGGCAGGCGCCCGCCCGACCCTGCCTCAGGGGCTACCCCCCTCGTCGTCCCACATGTGGAGAAGGCGCAGGAGCCGGGCGCGATCCGGCCAGGTTGCCGATCCCGGGACGCGCCGGCAGGTCAGCGGATCCGCCGGGCCGCCCTGCCGCCCAGGTGCAGGAAGGCGACCTCACCCGCGTCGTCTCGCAGGAAGCGGCCGACGGCCTGCCGCGGGTCGGCGGCGATCGCCACGTCGTCACAGCCCTCGACCAGCGCGAGCGGCATGTCGGGCATGCCCTCCACCCCCGCGGCCACCAGTTCGGGGCGCAGCACGAATCGCGCCGTCAGCCCCTCGTCGACCTCGAAGGTCCACTGCCCCGCGTCGTAGCTGCCCGCGTACTCCGGCGCGGGTCCGCGCAGCGCCAGCCGTACGGCCTGCGGCTTGGCGTCGAGCAGGTGCTCCAGGCACCAGTCGGTCACCAGCTTGCCCAGCACCTTGCCGGACGCGGAGTTGGTGAGCGTGGTGACGGCGAAGCCGCGCTCGGGCGCCAGCACGAACGTGGACAGCTGCAGGTTGCCGATGTTGCCGCCATGCGTGACCAGCCGCACGCCCGCCTGCTCCTCCAGCAGCCACGGCAGCCCGATGCCGGTCCACGGCACCCCGACCCGGACGTGCTCCGCCTGCATCAGCTCCCTGGTGGCGGCGGCGACCGGCACCTCTCCGCCCGCGCCCAGGTGGAAGGCGGCGTAGCGCAGCTGGTCGCGCACCGACGACACCAGCCCGCCCTCGGCCATGCCCTCGCGGAACAGCCCCCACGTGTGCGCGACCTGCGGGCCTTCCTCCCGTACGGCGTGCCCGACGGCGTGCGGTCGCGTCGCGGCCTCCCAGGGGAAGAAGAAGCTGGAGCTCATGCCCAGGGGTTCGAGCACGACGCGCCTGACCGCGTTCTCGTACGGCTCGCCGCACACGACCTCGACGATCCTGCCGAGCAGCCTGAACCCGGCGTTGTTGTAGGAGGCGAGCGCGCCGGGCGGGAAGAGCTGGGGCAGCTGGTCGTAGGCGCCGATCGAGTCGGCCAGCGCCGAGGTGTCCCAGCTCTCGCCGTCGTCGATGTCACCGAGGAATCCGCCGGTGTGGGTGAGCAGATGCCGGATGGTCAGCTCGGCCGCGGCCCGCTCGTCGGCGAGCCGGAAGCCGGGCAGATACCGCCGCACGCGCCCGTCCAGGTCGAGGCGGCCGCGCTCGACGAGGTGCATGATCGTCGTCGCCGTGAGCGTCTTGGTGGTCGACCCGATCTGGAACAGCGTGTCGCCCGTAACGGGGGCCGGCGCGTCGACGCTGGTGACGCCGGTGGTGAGGATGTGCTCCGCGCCGTCGAGCAGCACGCCGACGGCCGCACCGGGGACGTGGAGGGATCTCGCCTCGCTGTCGAGCAGGCTCTGCAGGTGGTTCAGGTCAGCCATCCGTTCATCCTGATGACAGCGGGAGCGGCGGGCTTCGTCCACCCGCACCATTTCCGCCGCGCTGTTCGTCCAGGAGCCAGAGCGTCAGCGGTGACGCCCTGCGTGCCGGGCCGCGGCAGGAGACGTCGTCGCGGCCTACCGGGGCGGCGATCGGCTCCGCCTCGACGTCCGCGGCGAGGACGCCGGAGAGGCTGATGCCGTCCCCGCGGCCGTGGCCGCCGGGCGGAACCTCAGGAGCTCGGCTGCGAGCCACTGGTGTGACGGCCGAAGGACCGCCGGTAAGTGGCGGGTGTGGTGTGCACCATGGAGTGGAAGTGCCTGCGGAGGTTGGTGGCCGAGGACAGACCGACTCTGGTCGCGATCGTCTCCACCGGGAGATCCGACTCCTCCAGGAGGGCTTGAGCCGCCGTGACGCGTTGGCGGAGCAACCATCTGCCGGGGCTGACGCCGAGTTGGTCGGCGAATCTGCGGGCGAGTGTCCGCGTGGAGACCCTGGCCCGCGCGGCGAGGTCGTCGACGGTGAGGGGCTCGTGCAGCCGTTCGGCGGCCCAGTCGAGAACGGGGGCCAGGGAGTCGGGCAGGCGGTCGGGGGCGGCATGCGTGGCGTACTGGAGCTGCCCGCCCTCGCGGTGCGGGGGCATGATCATGTGCCGGGCGATCTGCGCGGCGTAGGCGGCGCCGTGGTCGGCGCGGACCAGGTGCAGGCACAGGTCGATGCCCGCGGCGCTGCCGGCGCTGGTGGCGACATCGCCCAGGTCGATGTACAGCGTGTCGGGTTCGACCTGGACGCCGGGGAACCGGTCCGCCAGCTCGGCCGCCATCCGCCAGTGCGTGGTCGCCCGGCGGTGGTCCAGTAACCCCGCCTGGGCCAGCAGGAAGGCGCCCGAGCAGATCGCGACGACGCGGGCGCCTCGCCGGTGGGCCTGCCGTAGCGCGTCGATCACGGCGGGCGGGGCGGGCTGTCCGGAGTGCTGCCAGCCGGGGATCACCACCGTGTCCGCGGCCGCGAGTGCCGACAGTCCCTGATCCACCGCCATGTGGTAGCCCGCCAGCGTCGGCACGGAGCCCCGGCGCTCCGCGCACACCTCGAAGTCGTAACGGGCGGGCAGGCCGGGACGGCTCACACCGAAGACCTCGGCGGCGCACGCGAGCTCGAACGTGGACTGCGGCGGTAGGACCAGTGCGACCACCCGGTGAACACTCATGGCAGAAAAATACCCATGGGTGTCAATCCGGACACTGGGCCGGCGCGGGCACCTGCCACGACGATGAGGTCATGACGCAAGATATTCAGATCCTGAACGTTGACGAGATCGAACCCGTTGAGGTCGCTACCGGGATCCTCCGACGGCGGCTGCCGACCACCGAGTGGGCTCGCGGCTGGATGTACGACTTCGCTCCCGGAGCCGAGTGGCCCGAGGTTGACGTGCACGACGGCGAGGAACGCTATTTCGTGGTGTCGGGCGAGTTCATCGACCGGGGGCACCGGCTCGGGCCGGGCAGCTACGTGGTGTTCGCACCGGGCAGCACGCACCGCCCGCGGACGGAGACGGGGGCACGCATGCTGGGCATCAGCATCCTCCCCCGGTAGCGGCCTCGCCGACGTCGGGCCTGCCACCGGAGGACACGTCCCCGGAACGACCTGGCGAGGCCGGCTGCCTCGCCAGGCTCGTCGTGGGATCGCGGTGCTACCCATGCCCCCGATCTACCTGGTCAAAGGGGCCGAACGTGCTTGGCGCTCACGCCTCCTCGCTCACCTCGATGGCGGCGGCCGGGCAGACGGCGGCGGCCTCGCGGACCAGGGCGTGCCGGTCCGCGGCGGGCTCGGGTTCGAGCAGGATGACGATGCCGTCGTCCTCGCGCTGGTCGAACACCTCCGGCACGATCAGCACGCACTGGCCGGCACCGCAGCATCTGGCCTCGTCCACGGTGACTTTCATGTGGGGTTCCTCTCTGTCGGGCAGGTGTGGCGGTGCCGAGTCACCAGCGGACCGGAACCGTGCGCAGGCCGCCGACGGCCAGCCCCTCCACCCGCTCCAGCTCCTCCACCGGTACGGCCAGCTCCAGGGTCGGAAGCTTGCGCAGCAGCACTTCCAGCACGACCTGCAGCTCGGTGCGGGCCAGTGCCTGGCCCAGACAGGAGTGGGCGCCGCTGCCGAAGGACAGGTGCGGGTTCGGGCTGCGACTCAGGTCCATCTCGGCGGCGGCCTCGAAGGCGCTCTCGTCGCGGTTGGCGGCGGCCATGCTGCACACCACGGTGGTGCCCCGGGGCAGGACCGTGCCGCTGACCTCGGTCTCCTCGCGCAGGTAGCGCGGCAGGCCGAAGCCGGAGTTGGCGTCCAGGCGCAGCGACTCCTCCACCGCCGTGCGGATCAGCGACGGGTCGGCGAGCAGCGCCTCCCACCGGCTGCGGTCGGCAAGCAGCATGGAGACCATCTTGCCGATCATGTTGGCGGTGGTCTCGTGCCCGGCGACCAGCAACGCCATGCCGGTGACCAGGATCTGGATGTCGGCCAGCCCGCCGTCCTCGGGGCCGCCGGCCGCGATCAGCTCGCTCAGCAGGTCCTCCCCCGGCTCGGACCGCTTGGCGGCGACGTGGTCGGACATGTACTGGAAGAACTCGCCCTGGGCGGCGTCGATCTCGGCCTTGCCGTAGCGGGTGAGGTTGAGCAGCGTGTCGGACCAGTAGGAGAACCGGTCGCGGTCCTCGGCGGGCACGCCGAGCATGTCGCAGATGACGTACACCGGCAGGGGGAAGCCCAGGCCGGCCCTGAGGTCACCGGGCAGGCCGCGCTTGACCATGTCGTCGATGAGCTGATCGGCGATCTCCGTCATCGAGGGCCGCAGGGCTGTCATGCGCTTGGCGGTGAACCACTTGCCGACCAGGCGCCGCCAGTGCTGGTGCTCCTCGCCGCCGTCCGGGATGATCGTCGCTATCTCGCTGTTGAACACCCCGCCTCCCTCTGCCGACAGCCTGGCCGCGTCGGGCGCGTTCAGCTGGCGGGTGAAGCGCGGGTCGGCGAGCACCTGCTTGACGTCCGCGTAGCGGGTCAGCAGCGTCGCCCGGTCGCCACTGGGCAAGGTCACGTGGGCGACCGGGCACTTGCCGCGCAGCTCCGCCCATTCGGCGGGTGGCTCCAGCGCCGCGTCAGCGGGGATCGGGTAGCTCAGAACCTGCTCGTTGAGGCTCATTCGGCATCTCCTTTTATCCGGATGGTTGGTCGCCTGTGAACAGGCGGCTGATCGGCTCGTGTCGGTGTCGGTGTCGATGTGCCGACGCCCCGACGATCAGGATGCTCCCGAGCGAGGTCGTGGGGTGTCGCTCAGGTGGAGAGCAGCGGCCCGGCCCGCACGTGTCCGCATATGGCGTGCTCCTTTCGATCATCCCCTCCAACCGAGGTTACCCTACACGTGTAGGAAATCCTGCATGTGTAGCTTGACGGTAAGCTGACAGGTGTGGCCACGACCAGAGACAGCACCACCCCATCGGGCGACCGGCGCGTACGCCGCACCCACGCGGCCCTGGCAAGCGCCCTGATCCAGCTCGTCGAGGAGCAGGACCTGTCCCGGATCAGCATCGCCGACGTCGCGGAACGCGCCGGAGTGAGCCGCTCGACCTTCTACGACCACTACCGGGACGTCCACGAGCTGGCCGAGACCGCCTGTACCGCGATGATCGACGGCTTGATCGGCTCTCTGCCCGCCCCCGGCATCGATTCGGCGGATCCGGCGCCGGAGGCGACCCAGTCGCTGGAGGCGTTCTTCGCCAGTCTCGCCCAGCACGCCGGGCTCTACCGCGCCCTGCTGGGGCCACAGGGCAGCGCGCGCCTCGTCGACCACATCCGCCGGCGCATCGCCGCGACCGTCTACGACCGCATACACCAGGCCGCTTCCGGCAACGATCTCCCGGAGCTCGCCGGCTCGCCGCCGGACATCCCGCACGACGTCCCGGCCGCGTTCACCGCGGGAGCGCTCATCGGTGTGGCCGCCGACTGGCTCCAGCGCGGATGCCCGCGGCCACCGGCCGAGATGGCCACCCTGACCTGGCCGCTCTTCAGCGCGCTCTACCACGTCGACGCCGGCACGCTCACCTGAGGCCGGGCTCGAAACCGCGGTATCCGGACACCGCTCCGGACAGGACCCCGGCCGTACCGCACCCGCGTGAGGATCTGGCGGGCAGCCCCCCGGCGTCGGCGTTCTCCAGAGGTGGTCGCCGAGGTAGGAAACGTGCCCGTTCGCTATGATCTACACCGGTCGCCGTGCGCCTCGCCATGGCGCCGGGAAGGATCGCTGACATGTCGACGCTGCTTCATCTGGATTCCTCGGCCGATCGCTCGACGTCACGGTCACGGGCTATCACCGCGGCTTTCGCGTCGGCCTTCCGTGAGGCCGGGCCGGGCAACGTGGTGATCCATCGCGACCTGCACACCGACCCGCTACCGCATCTGGCCGATGCGAGCCTGCACTGGGCAGCGGGCCTGCGGGCGGCGGACGCGAGCCCGGAACCGGCCGCCGAGGACCTCCAGCGGCGTCTCATCGACGAGTTGCTGGGGGCAGACGTGCTCCTGATCGGCGTCCCGCTGTACAACTATTCGCTGCCCTCCAGCCTCAAAGCCTGGCTCGACCACATTCACGTCCCAGGACGGACGGCGCCGTCGGCGATCTCATCCGCCCCGCTGGCCGGTCGGCCGGCGGTGCTGGTCGCCATCCGGGGCGGCAACTACGACAGTGGAACGGTGAACGAGGGACGCGACCACGCGACTCCCGTCCTGGAGCTGATCCTGGGAGAGGAGATGGGGATGGCCGTCACCGTGATCACCAACAGCCTGACCCTGGCATCCAGCGTTCCCGCACTCGCCGGACAGGCCGGCCGCAGTGAGAGTGAGTACGCGCACGCCCTCCGGCGCGCACGTGACCTCGGCGAACAGCTCGGTTCCCGCACGACGGCGCCTCGGCGGTAGTGACGCATCGATCCTCTGGGCGCGCCGCCGTCCGTCGGCCCCGGGGCGAGCGAGGATCGGATCAGCGGAAGATCAGCTCGTACTCGACCTGCTCGATGAGGTTGCCGTCACCGAAGTCGTGGCCGCGGACCGCACCTGACTCCGCGAAGCCGCTCTTGGTGTAGAAGCGGCGCGACTGGGGCGTGTCACGTAGCGTCCACAGATGGACCCGCCCGAAGCCTTTCTCGCGGATCATGTGCAGGGAAGCGGTCACCAGGGCATTCGCGACACCGCTCCCCCAGCCATCCGGGTGCCCGTAGAAGCCGAAGATCTCCGCCGACTCCAGCTGTGCCGGCGAGGAGCCGAAGTAGGAGAAGGCCAGCCGTCGCCCGTCCAACGCGGCGAGCATGGCGGTCCTGCCGTTGTCGTCGGCGAGCATGTCGCGCCATTTGCCGCGCCGCTGCCGCAGCGCTTCGGCGAAGAACTCCGGGGCGAAGAAGCGGGCGTAGGCAGCCCTCCAGGCCTCTGCGTGGATCTCACCGACCACGTCCCCGTCCTCTGGGGAAGCTTGGAACACTGCGAAGTCTCCGGTCACAAGGTCACAGTACCGACCTCGGACAGCTTCTGCAATTTAAGCGCATCTGCATATCAATCGCACTTGCGACTTACTTGCAACAAGAAACCGATCTTGACGAGCGGGCCCATGCCGCCGGTCTCAGATCCGGTTGCTGAGGGTGCGCAGCAGACGCCCGAACCCCCGCGTGGCAAGACGCGGCGGCGTGACGCCGTTCATGCGCATGAGGAACTCGCTCTGCATCAACACCCTCGGGCCGGACACCGCGAGGCTGTGCGTGGCGACCGCCGAGGCGAGGGCCGCCTGCCGCCTCCGCCTGGAGGAGTACACGCCTACGACTCCGGCCGGATCGGGTACGGCGCCCAGGCAGTCCACCAGCGTCGCCACGTCCTCAAGCGCCTGGTTCGTGCCCTGCGCCATGACAGGCGGCATCCCGTGCGCCGCGTCCCCGAGCAGCACGCACCGCCCGTCGCCCCAACGGCGCGGCACCCTGTGCCGGATGTGCGGGAACACCTCGGCGTCGCCCTCCCCCAGCGACGCCAGAACCTGCTCGACCGGCGAGCCCCACCCCGCGAACCGGCGGCGCAGCATCTCCAGCGGCCTGTCCTCCGGCGGCGCGCCCGGCGACCACGGCACATCGAAGAACCACTGCATGAGCCCGTCACCCGCACCCATGCACCCGAAGTCACCCTGCCGGCCGATCATCATCGTCGTGATCGATCCGGGATCGAAGGGGGCCGGCGTCAGGCCCTGCCAGCTCGCCACACCGGTCAGCGCCGCCTGGCCGGCGCCCAGGACGAGGGCACGCACCTGCGAGTGCACACCGTCGGCTCCGACCAGGAAGTCGCCGCTGTACTCCTGACCTGTTCGCGTCCACACCCGTACGCCGTCACCGCCGGCCCGCAGTCCGGCGACCCGCGCACCGAACCGCACGGTCCCCTCCGGCAGCCCGCTCGCCAGGAGGGTGATCAGCGACCCGCGCGGGATCACCCGCACCTCCGACCCGAACCGTTCCGCCAGCGTCTCCAGGTCGAACTCCAGCACCCGGCGGCCGCCGGCGGTCCGCAGGCACAACGCCGCCAGCCGCTGCCCCACCCCTTCCAGGTCAACGCCCAGGTCCCCGAGGATCGCCGTACCGTTGCACCACAGGGTGATGGCCCCACCCCCGAGACGCAGCCCCGCCGCCTGCTCCAGCACCACCACCTGGTGCCCCGCGGCGATCAATCCCCGCGCCGCCGCGAGCCCGCTGATCCCGGCCCCCGCCACAAGCACCCGCATCGGCGACCTCCGCAGAAACTACAGGCTGTAGTACTACTCTTTATAGAGCATCGGTGCCGCCATCCACAAGATCCAGATCCCTGCCACCCGCCGGGCCGACGGCCCCTGGCGGGCTCACCGGCGGCGCCGGCCGGATCGACCGGCACCACGGCGAGCAGCGGGCGGACCGTGGTGCGAGGTCAGGCGGCACCGGTCCGCGCCGCGGTGACCACCGCCGTGGTGTAACGCATCGTGAAACCGCCTCCCATCGCGTCGACGGCGGCGCCGACGCCGGCCAGCACCTCCTCCAGCTTGGCCGGCGAGAGCCGGGTGTGGCCGCCGGTGGTGGGCAGCTGGTCCAGCCACTCGTCCCGGGTGTATGAGCGCTCCCAGTCGAATCGCCACTGCTCCGGCTCGCCGAACGCACCCACCTCCCGGATGCCGTCGGCCGCCCCGGCGCACAGGACCGAGTATCCGTCCGAGTCGGCCGTCCACTGGCGGGAAGCGAGCGAGCCGGGCATCATCCGGCGGTAGACGGCGGAGAGGGCTTCGGCCACGTCGGGCGGGGGTTGGCCCACGTTCCAGAAAACCGCCAGCCGGCCACCGGGCCGCAGCGCCTCGGCCGCCTTCGCCGCTCCCGCGACCGGATCCACCCAGTGCCAGGTCTGCCCGGAGACGACGGCATCGAATGCCCGGCCGGCAGGGGCCCAGGCTTCGAACGCCGCCACCTCGACCTCGAATCCGCGCTCCCGCGCCCACCCGGCCATCCGCGCGTCGACCTCGACCCCGAGCACCCCGCAGCCGGCCGCCTGGAACTGCCGGGCCGCGACGCCGGTACCGATGCCGACGTCGAGAAAGTCGGGCCCGGGGCTCTCGGCGACGATCCGCTCCACCATCGCGTCGGGATAGCGGGGCCTGGCCCGGTCGTAGCGTGCGGGGTCCGAGCCGAACGACTCCGCTATCTGCCGGGCTTGATGAGGTTTGAGTTCGGAGGAATGTGCGCGCTCCGGCGGTATAGTGGGCATGTGCCCACAATAAGTGGGCACATGCCCACTCGTCAATCGGGTGCGGCGGAGCGAGAAAAGGAGAGATGCACGGTGCCGACAGGCGTGACCCTCCACGACGTGCGCGACCAGCTGTTCGACGCCGCCGAACGCGTCCTGCTCCGGGACGGGCCGAGCGGGCTGACCAGCCGGGCGGTCACCACGGAGGCAGGCTGCGCCAAGGGCGTCCTGCACCGGCACTTCGCCGACTTCGACGCCTTCCTCGCCGAGCTCGTGCTGGACCGCGTCGCCCGGATCGACGGCCAGGCCGCCGCCCTGCGCGACTCCGCCGGGACCGGCACCGTCGCCGGCAACCTCACCGGCGCGCTGACCGCCCTGTTCGAGTCGGTCGCCGTGGCGATCGTCGGCCTCGTCACCTCCCGGGATGACCTGCGCGCCCGGCTGCGCCAGGCCAGGCCGACCGGCGTCCCGATCCTGACGGAAGCCGCGGCCATGATCGCCTCCTACCTCACCGCCGAGCGGGAACTGGGCCGCGTCGCGGAGGATGCCGACGTCGACACGCTCGCTCCCACGCTGATCGGGGCCGCGCACATGCTGTTCGCCGACCGGAAGAGCCCTCCGCCGGAGGCTGGAACCGTCCACAAGGTCGTGGCCACGGTCATCGCCGGTGTCGCGCAGGAGCCGCTGCCACTCACGGCCCCCGGGGAATCGGCCCCCGGCCCTGGCCGTTCCCGCGGATGAGGGCGGCTCCCCGGAGGTCAAGGGGGCAGCCCGCTTCCGACAGGGCGGCCTGGCGCGAACAGCGTTGCCCGGATCGGTACGGGCGTACGCCCGGATGTAAACGGGAGAACCGCTACGACCACCATCGACCCCACGGCGGCCTCGGCGGCCGGACCTCCTACGAACGTCTCAGGCAGAAGCCCCGGCCCCAGGCGTAAACGATGGTCGTCGGCGGCACGGCTAGCGGGCCACGTACGTGATCATCGCCGGATGGTCGACCTGGACGGCACCGTTGTAGCAGGTGACGTAGCGGATTCTCACGAACGTCGAGTACAGCTCCCAGGGGGCGAACAGGTTGCAGAACTCCGGGCCGTAGCCGAACGCGGTGACCTGGACGTTGTCCCGGTATCCCTGGACGTCACCGAAGATCACCTGCTTCCTGGCGACCGCGTACCTGCTGAGCTGCACGCCCGAGGACCGCGAGTTGTAGCTGACAGGGTACGGCGTCGGCACGTAGGGGCCCGTGGTGTCGGGGACGTTGTCGAAGGTGTAGGCGAAGCGGTACGACGGGGGCGTCCACGTGATGGCCCGCTCGCGTTGGTAGGTCAGGCTCCACCCGGTGTTCAACGGCGTGCCGGTGGCGTCGTAGCAGCGCACCAGGATGCTCTGCGCGGCCGTCGTCGCGTTCCATCCGCCCAGCTTGCAGCGGGCCGGTACGGCGGGGTCGACCGCGGTGACCTGGATGTTCCCGGCGTGGCCCGCCGAGCCGAGCCCCGGCAGGGTGACCCGCCACGATCCCGGGGCCGTCCACGGCTCGGCGGTGTTCACGGCGGCCGGCGCCGAGGAGTTGAACCGCGCGGCCACGGCGGAGCCGTCCCAGTGCACGTATCCGAACGCCTGGGGCGCGGGCAGGTACTGGGCACTGTGCCCGAAGGTGACGGAGAACCATGAGGCGATCGGGCCCACGCCGTACCGGTGGCACTGCACCGCCACGATCTCGTCGGTGCCCGACTGCCACCAGCCCTGGACCTGGCACCAGTCGGCGGACTGGGAGATCGCCGTGACGTGGGCGACTCCCCCGGTGGCCATGCCGATCTGCGGGAACTTCACGAACACCTGACCGGGGCCGCCCGGGGTGGCCTCGACCGTGAACCCGTCCGGCCAGGAGCCCGCCTGGCGCAGGGGGTCCGCGACGGGGCCGTTCCTGACGACAGCGAATCCCCAGCGGCCGGGCTCGGCCGCCGTGGCGTCCGTGGCGGCCGCGACGAGCCCGGTCGCGGCCAGGGCCGCGGCGCAGAGCGTCCGTACGATCACTGTCCATAACCGGCGCATGTCAACCTTCGTCCACATCGGAGCGGTGGCCGTGAGCGGGGGTGGCGCGCGTGTGCTCTCCGGCTCTTGATAACCCGCCGGACGGGCCGCTGAGAAGGCCCAACTTGACCGGTGAGCCTGTCTCCTGACCGAAACCGCGCTCCGGCAGGAGCGGTGGCCGCCGGTCACCGAGCGCCCGCGCCCGCAGCAGCCGGGACCGCCAGAAGTCACCCCTTGTAGTTGAAGATCTGCCGCAGCGTGTGCTGCACGGTGACGAGGTCGCGCTGATCCGCCATCACCTGATCTATCGACTTGTAGGCCTCGGGGTGCTCGTCGACCAGGGCTTCCGCGCGGTCGGCGTTCCACGTCCGGCCGTCCATGGCCTCGGTGAGGCTGGCGGCGGTGAGCTTCTTGCGGGCCTCGGTACGGGACATGCGACGGCCGGCTCCGTGGGAGCAGGAGTTGTAGGAGGCCGGGTTGCCCAGGCCGGTCACGATGTAGGAGCGGGTGCCCATCGACCCCGGGATGATCCCCTCGTCGCCTCCGGCGGCCTTGATGGCTCCCTTGCGGGTGATCCACACATCACGGCCGTGGTGGCGTTCCTGCTGGGTGAAGTTGTGGTGGGCGTTGATCGTCCGGAGCGCGGAGCCGTGTCCGACGATCTCGAACAGCGACGCCACGAGGACCTCGGCCATGCGGGCGCGCGAGGCCATGGCGTACCGCTGGGCCCACAGCATGTCCTCGATGTAGGCGGTGAACTGCGGGGTGCCCTGAACGAGGTAGGCCAGGTCGGGGTCTTCGAGGGTGATGAAGTACTGCTTCATCAGCTTCTTGGCCTCGCCGATGTGCCGCTGCGCGAGCTGGTTGCCGATGCCCCGCGATCCCGAGTGCAGGACGGTCCAGACGTGGTCGCGCTCGTCGAGGCACACCTCGACGAAGTGGTTGCCGGAGCCGAGCGTGCCGAACTGGGAGATGGTCGTGCTCTCCTGCTTGCCGGTCAGGGAGGTGTGCGGCGTCCCGACCTGGCCGAGGAAGGCGTCCACGCGGGGGTCGTCGTGCCCCTTGCCGACGCCGGCCGGGATGCGCTGCTCGACGAGCGGCATCAGCACGGCCAGGCCGCCGGGCAGGTCCGCGGCGGTCAGGTCGGTCTCGGTGGCGACCATGCCGCAGCCGATGTCGACTCCCACGGCCGAGGGGATGATCGCGCCCTGGGTGGGGATGACGGAGCCGACCGTGGCGCCCATGCCGACGTGCGCGTCGGGCATCAGCGCGACATGACTCGGGACGAAGGGCAGGCGGGCGGCGCGGGCGGCCTGTTCGACCGTACCGGGCTCGATGTCGCTGGCCCACGAGAGGAGGCCGGGTGCTACCTGCTGGGGCATGAGGGACGCCTTCCTGCTGGATGATCTCTTCGCAGGCTAGCGGGCCGTTCGATGTTGATACCAACGGGTTTATGGGAGGTGCGCCCATGTGGCCGGTTGAATGCCCGTGCCCTCCGGCGGCCGTATGCGTGCCGCGCCGTCCGGAGAGGCTCAGACGATCGGGGCGGCCGGCGGCCGGTTTGATGAGGTCGTCATGGTGGGAGCGGAGGGACGGAAACGCCTCATGTGGGGGGCATCTCCGCCGGGGCGCGGTGCGAGACTTGACCTCAAGTTAAGTAGAGGTTGAAGACTGGGTGTTCTTCAGTAGATCTACCGGAAGGAACGGTCATGCGCGCCGTCGTACTGCACGTGTTCGGGCCCGCCGAGAACCTCCGCTATGAGACCGTGCCCGATCCCGTACCGGGGCCGGGCGAGGTCCGCGTCTCGGTGAGGGCCGCGGGAGTCCACCAGATCGAGACAGCGATGCGGGAAGGGCTGGAGATCGGTCCGCCGCTTCCCGAACTCCCGGCGATCTTCGGGGGAGAGGTGGCCGGCGTCGTCGAGGCGGTCGGGCCGGACGTGGACGAGGCCTGGATCGGCGCCGAGGTGGTGACCGCGCAGGGCAGGCCGGGAGGCTACGCCGAGCTCGCCGTCGCCGGAGTCTCGTCCCTGCACCGGATTCCGGCCGGGCTGGGGTACGAGGCCGCCGTCACCATGGTCGTCACCGGCACCACCACCGTCGGCCTGCTCGACATCGCCGATCTCACCTCCGACGACGTGGTCCTGATCACCTCCGCGGCCGGTGGCATCGGCCGCCTGGTCGTCCAGTTCGCCCACCGCCTCGGCGCCACGGTCATCGGCGCGGCGGGCGGACCGGCGAAGACGGCGGCCGTGCGAGAGCTCGGAGCCGACATCGCCGTCGACTACAACCTGCCGGACTGGGCGGACACCGTCCGCGACACCCTGGGCGGTCGCGGCCTCACGGTCGTTCTGGACGGTGTCGAGGGTGACAAGGGGCGCGCCGCCTTCGGGCTGCTGGCCGAGGGAGGGCGCTACATCACCATCGGCGCGGCCTCGCGGGAGGAGTTCCGTCCCGATGAGACGGAGCTGAAGGAGCGCGGCGTGCGCTTCACCGACGCGCTGATGCTGCTGCTGGAGGGTCAGGACGGATCCGCCGACGCGGCTCGCGCACTCGCGGCGGCCGCCGACGGGATTCTGCTGCCCGCCTTTCAGAGCTTCCCCCTGTCGCAGACGGCCGCGGCGCACGCCGCCCTGGAGTCGCGGGCGACGACGGGCAAGGTCGTCCTCGTCCCCGACGCCCACCGGTGAGATTCCGCAGATCAGGAACAACGAATCAGGCCGGCAGCGCGTGCGTGCGGTGGTGACTCAACCGGCGTCGGGGGCGGGGGACGGTTCCTCGATCGGGAACAGAATCGGGCTGAGCAGGTATTGCGCGCGGTCGGGCGTGGATTGGTTCGCCAGCCGGGGCGCGATCGCGCCGCGCAGTTCGCCGATCATCTCAAGGAGTTCGGCTCGGCTGAGCCAGACAGCATGCTGCCGGTAGCCGACGAGGTCTGCCGCCGGGTCGGCGTGGTCTCGGTCGAGGTAGGCGTTGAACTCGGCGAGCAGGCTGGCCGCCGCCGCGGCGAACGCGTGCCGGTGATCGTCGAGTGACGCCGACTCGATCGTGTCGGGGTCGATCGACGCCCGGTCCTGACGCAGTCGGTATCGGCGCTCCACCGCGCCGCGCACTCGCTGCTCGTCGGCCACCTCCAGGACTCCCCCGGCGGCGAGCAAGTCGACGTGCCGGTAGACGGTGGCCTTCGAGACGTCGGGAATGCGGGCGCACAGCTGGGAGGTCGTCAGCGTCCGCCCTCCGCGCATCGCGTGCACAACGCGTAGCCGTACCGGGTGCCCCAGAAGCTCGAACGTGTTCACCTCCTTACGATCTCATATCGTGCTACCTTTCTCAAACAACGAGAAAGGTAGGGGCGGAGATGACGATGGGAACCGACCCGGCAGCGACCGCCGTCGCGGTTGTCGAGATGGCATGTGAGGGACGCTTCGCCGACATCGAACGGCTCTTCACGCCCTCGCTGCGAGCGTTGGTCGGCGCCGAGGTGTTGCAGGCCGCCTGGACAGCCGAGATGGGCAGGCGCGGACCGGTTGGCACTGTCGGGGAGCCGGTGAGCGAGCCGGCCCAGGCGGGGCTGGTCCGTGTGAGTGTCCCGGTGGCCTGCGAGCACGCGGGACTCACCGTGGTGGTGGCGGTTGACCACGACGGCATGCTGCACGATCTGCGGCTTACCGCTATCACCGCGCCCTGGACGCCTCCGCCGTACGCCGACCCGGCGAGGTTCGACGAGCACGACGTCACGGTCGGCGACGGCCCTCTCGCCGTGGCCGGCACGGTGAGCCTGCCGCATGGGCCCGGCCCGCGAGCGGGCGTCGTGTTGCTCGGCGGGGGCGGGCCCTTCGACCGCGACGCCACCAGCGGAGCCAACAAACCACTCAAGGACCTGGCCTGGGGGTTGGCCGGTCGCGGTGTCGCGGTGTTGCGGTTCGACAAGGTGACCCACACCCACAGCGAACAGGTGGCGAACGCAGCCGGCTTCACGATGACCGACGAGTACGTGCCGCACGCGGTCGCCGCCGTCCGGCTTCTCCAGCGGCAGCCGGGCGTGGACCCCGCCCGCGTCTTCGTTCTCGGCCACAGCATGGGCGGTAAGGTCGCGCCGCGTGTCGCGGCTGCCGAGGCGTCCGTCGCCGGTTTGGTGATCATGGCCGGCGATACGCAGCCGATGCACCAGGCCGCCATCCGCGTCATCCGTTACCTCGCCTCGCTGGATCCCGGACCGGCGACGGAGGCGGCCGTCGAGGCGTTCACGCGGCAGGCCGCGATGGTCGCCGGTCCCGACCTGTCACCGTCGACGCCGACCGAGGCGCTGCTGTTCGGCTGGCCGGCGGCGTACTGGCTGGATCTGCGCGGCTACGACCCGGTCGCCACCGCGGCGGCGCTGGACAAGCCGATGTTCATCCTCCAGGGCGGCCGCGACTATCAAGTGACGGTGGCCGACGATCTGTCAGGGTGGAAGGCCGGCCTCGCTCACCGGCCGGATGTCACGATCCGCGTCTACGACGCCGACAACCACCTGTTCTTTCCCGGCGCGGGTCCGTCCACGCCCGCGGAGTACGAACCCCCGCAACACGTGGACCCGGCCGTCGTCGCCGACATCGCGGAGTGGCTGGCGCCGGAGCACGGGAAGATCGCTTGACCGGTTTCCCGCGTCAAGCGCCTCACGGGCCGGCAGGAGGGGCGCGCGCTTCTCACCTCTCCCCCGCGCGGCCCGTGAGGTGAGGTGACGCGTGGCGTTGTGCCTCTCCTCGGATCGCGATCCGAGGAGGGGCGCCCTCTCCAGAGCCGGGACCCGGCTCAGGGAGTCAGCCCCCGCTCACTCGGGGCGCGTCGGATGCCGTGGGGCATCAGCCCCGCAGATTCACCGGCAGAGCGGTCAAGCGGCTCCCCTGTATGCCGCCGAGGTCGGTCTGCCGGAGCTCGGCGAACGGCACCGCGAGGCATGCGTCGGGGAAGTCGGCCCGCAGGACCTTCACGACCGCGCTCAGCTCGAGCTGGGCGAGCTGAGCGCCGGTGCAGTAGTGCGGGCCGGCGCCGAAGGTGAGGTCCGGTCCGATCGACCGGCCGGGATCGGTGTTGATGCCCTGGATGTCGACGAGCACCGGCGAGCGAGCGGGGAGCCGCACCCCGGCGAGCTCGATGTCGGCCGAGGTGAACCGCCAGAGGCTGAAGGGGGCCGGCGAGTGCAGGCGCAGCGTCTCCCGGACGAACTCCTCGGTCGTGGTCCCCTCCGCCGCGGTGCGGTCGGCCTCGAAGACCCGCGCGAGCAGAAATCCCAGCGACGGGTCGGTGGTGAGCTGTCCGGCGTAGATCAGCGTGAAGAGCAGGTAGTGCAGCTGTGTCTCGGTGATGTCGTCGGGGACCCGATCGCGCAGCTCGACGGCGAGACCGTCCCGGCCGTCGCTCAGCGCGGCGGCGGCCAGTTCCCCGAAGGCGGCCATCGCCGCCCCCACCTCCCCCGGGTCGTCGCTGAACATGCCCCGGCAGGCCGCGATGGCCTGGTCGGTCCGGTCGAGCGGTACGCCGAGCACGTTGCAGACCACGGTGAGAGGGAACCGTGTGGTGAAGTCGGCCATCAGATCCACCGTCTCACCGGTGTCGGCGAGCTCGGTGAGCAGCTCGCGGGCGAACGCCGTGATCCGTTCGGAGTAGTCGCGCATCCGCCGGGCCGTGAAGAGCGGGGCGTGTGCTCGGCGCAGCCGCTCGTGCGCCGGGCCGTCGAAGGTGGTGAGCGAGGGTTGCACGGCGGCAGTCGGTTCGAGACCCGCGGTCCGCGGGTCCCAGCTCTCCGGCGCGCAGGCCGGGTCCTTCACAATGCGGGGGTGGACGAAGACCTCCCGGGCCAGCGCGTCGTCGGTGACGATCCACGCCGGGCCGCCGGCCGGGGCCTCGGCCCGGACGATGGGACCTGCGGCGCGCAGAGCGGCGCGAGCGGGGTGGGGTTCGCCGACTCCGCGGATGGTGACGGCGAACGGGTCGACGGTGGCGCGGGGCGCGTCGGTCATCAGATCTCCTTGGAAGCTGTCCGGGTCGGGGTGGCGAGGACGGTGTCGACCGTGTCCGGCCGTACGAGAGGCTGTGTCGCGGCCTGCGGCGTGCTCGCGGTCACTCGTGTGAGGCGTTCGCGCGCTTGGGGAGCAGGAGCATGAGTGCGGCCGCGCCGATGTAGCAGGCGACCTGCCAGGGCAGGATCGTGGCCAGGGCGTCGCCGTAGGCGATGAGGCCGGTGCCTCCGCCGGTGAGGGAGCTTTCCAGCCGGGTGAAGAACACGACGCCGAGTACGGCGACGCCGAGCGCGTTGCCGACCTGGCCGACGGTGGTGAGGACACCGCCCGCGGCACCGGCGTCTTTGGCGGGCACGCCGGCGAGAACGACGTTGATCAGGGACGGGGCGGTGAGTCCCAGCCCCAGGCCGCCTACGAACAGCGGCGCGGCGAGTGCCCAGTAGGAGGGTTCGGCGCCGCCACGGACGATGAGAAGCAGAGCGACCTGGGACGCGGCCAGGACCAGCGAGCCCGATACGAGCAGAGCGCGGTGGGCGAACTGGACACCGATCCCGGAAGTGATGATCGAGCCGACGGCATAGGGCAGGATCACCAGACCGGTTTCGAGCGCGGTACGTCCAGTGCCCAGCTGAAGGTAGAGCGACAGCAGCAGGAAGAAGGAGCCGAGTGCTCCGAAGAACAGCAGGGAGGCGGACAGGCCTCCGGCGAAGGCCCGTACCCGCAGAAGGCCGGGATCGAGGATCGGCTGCCCGCCGCGTGCGACCAATCGCCGCTGCCGGATGAGGAACAGGGCCGTGACCGGCACCGAGAGCGCCAGGATGAGGAAGCCCCACCAGGGCCAGCCCCAGTCGCGTCCTTGCATGAGGGGCAGGAGCAGGAGCACCACGGCGGCGGCGGCGAGGACCGCGCCCGCCAGGTCCAGCCGGGCGTTGCCCGGCACGCGGGACTCGGGCATGAATCGGACTCCCACGATCAGAGCGATGATCGCGATCGGAACGTTGACCCAGAAGATCGCCCGCCAGCCCAGGCCGAAGAGGTCGGCTTCGACCAGGACTCCACCGAGCAGCGGTCCGGCCACCGAGGCCAGGCCCAGCACGGCGCCGTAGGCGCCGAGCGCCTTCGCGCGTGCGCCGGGCTCGAACGAGGCGCGGATGATGCCGAACACCTGCGGGATCATCAGTCCGGCTGCCAGGCCCTGGGCGACCCGCATGCCGATCAGCACGCCGGAGTCCGGCGCCAGCCCGCAGCCGGCCGAGGCCAGCATGAACGCGGCCAGTCCGAGGAGGAACACGCGACGGCGTCCGAACTGGTCGCCGATGCGGCCGCCGGTGATCAGGCCTGCTCCGGCGGCGAGCGTGTACCCGGCCAGCATCCACTGCAGGGCCGCCACGCCGGCGCCCAGATCCTCGGCGATCGCCGGGGCCGCCACGCTGACGATCGTGGCGTCGAGGAGCTCCATGAAGTCCGCGACGAGGATCGCGGCCAGAACGATGCCCGCCGTGCGCCCGGACAGGAGGGGCGCGGCCGTCGCGCCGCCACGGAGGCGGGGGGATGCGGTCGTGCCGCGCTGTGCTCCCCGGTCAGAGGGCTGGGGAGGGGAAGACGTATCCATCCATCTACCTTCATCTTAAAGTAACTCCACGATGGAGCAACTTTGCGAGAAAGGTAGATTGGTTGGCGGTAGGTTGTCAACATGTGTCACCGGCGCAGATCGCCGGCTTCGGAGAAGGCGGAGGGCCCAGATGGAGGAGCCGGTGCTCGGCGACGTCGCGGCGCAGCGCGAACGGCTGGCGGAAGGGCTCAGGGCCTACGGCGCGAGCTTCACCGAACTGGGCCGTCGCTTCGCAGCCCGGTTGGGGGTGCACTCCACCGACGCCTTCGCCCTGCTGGAGATCGCCTCCGCCGCGGAGAGCGGCGTCCCGCTCTCCCCCGCCCTCCTCAGCAGACGCATCTCACTGTCCTCGGGGGCCATGACCGCGCTGCTGAACCGCCTCGAACAGGCCGGGTACGTCACCCGCACCCGCGGACACACCGACCGGCGGATCGTCACCCTGCACAGCAGCGCGCAGGTCAAGGAGCTCGCCGAGGAGTTCTTCGCCCCCGTCAACGAACGCCAGGACACCATCTTGGCCCAGTACCCGCCCGAGCTGCTTCACCAGCTCGAGACCGTCCTGGCCCAACTGTGTTCCACCCTGGACGCCCAGCTCGCACCGCGACAGGAGGACATCTGACGGACGACCGTCCGTCAGCCGGCGGCAGGGCGCCGCCCTTCCCCCGCGAGATGGCGATCCACCTGCCGCGCACCGCGCACGCGCCACTCCGGGGACCGTGAAACGGACGGCGCCCCTCCAGGGCCGGCCGCCGGCAGACGCCCCCCGGCGGTCCGCCCCGGCTCACCCCGGGGTGGACTCCGATGCAAGCGGCTTGAGCCCTGTCCCGTCGGCGCCGACCGGCGACCTCCGGACAGCTCGTCCGCTCATCGTGTCTCCCCGGGGTGATAGCCGAGCAGATCACCTGGCTGGCAGTCGAGCACTTCGCAGATCTTGGTCAGCGTGGTGAACCGGACGGCCTTGGCCCGGCCGTTCTTCAGGATGGACAGGTTGACCACGGTCACCCCGACCCGGTCGGCCAGCTCGGTGAGCGTCATGCCGCGCTCGGCCAGGAGCCGGTCGAGGTGGACGGTAATGGCGTGGGCGTCCATCTCGGCGGGCGACATCAGACGGTCCCTTCCAGGTCGTCGCGCATCCGCACCCCGTCGCGCAGGACACCCGCCAGCGCCAGCAGTCCAAGCCCGACGAGCGGGACGACCAGCGGGATCTCCCTCACCCAATAGGTGGCCTCGTCCACGGCCAGCGTGTCCAGCAGCCTCATCGTCGCGAAGTTCTCGATCTGGGGAGCCAGAAGACCACCGACCAGCAGCCACCAGCCCAAGAAACGCACCTGACGCGCGGCCTGCGGAATGTAGACGCCGCCGCGGGCGCGCCACAGCAGCCGCCACAGCAGGAAGAACGCGCCGGCGGTCACCACGAAGCCGGGGAAGGTGGTCAGGGCCTGCCGGAGGTACTGGCCGGTGTCGGGGGAACCGTCGATGAACCGCAGGTCGCCCGCCGAGGCCATGACGCCCGGCCGGGTCATCTCCGTGAACGCCGGGTGATCGAGAGGGATGCCGTAGCTGTTGGGTGACCGGGCCACCACGGAGTCGAAGGTCAGGCCGAAGAGGCCGGCCCGGGAGCAGAGCACCATGCCGGTGATCACTCCGGTCACCAGGACGAGGGCCGCGAAGACCGCGGGTTGGCGCGCCACTCGTCCGATCGCGCTGTGCGGTGTTGCCATCAGGTCACCTCCGAGGCGTATCGTTTTTCGATGGTATCGATAAACGTAGCCATTGAAAAACAATACGGCAAGCGGGCCTCAGCCGACGGACGCCCCAGCGAACCGAGTGATTCCTGTCTCCGGCCGGCGGTCCCCGCCTTGCCCGTCCTGCCTTCACGGCTTGCCGAACCGCCGCGGCTCCGGTCCGAAGTGCCACTGCCCGAGCGCCCGGCCTACGGCCCCGCCCATCCGCGCACACCGCTCCCACCGGGGCCACCGTCATGGGCGCCGTACAAACAGTTTCCGTGACGGAAAATCTAGTGTTGACAACACGGAAAGCCTGAGCGACTGTTTCCAGTATGGAAACAGAAGAGAACTTCGAGCGCCCCTCCCCGGCCCAGGCCGCCGCCGCGCTGGAGACGGCCCGGCAGGCCCGTGCCTCCGGGTACGCCCCGATCCCGGCCTGGTTCTTCCCCGCCCTGGGCCTGCTGGTGGCCGGCGTCATGCTGTTCCAGATCGACATCGCCCCTGAGCTGGGGTTGCTGGCCGTGGCAGGGGTGATAGCGGGCTACGTGGTGACCGAGCGCGTCTACAACAAGCAGGTCAGCCGGTCCGGAATCGCACCGCGACAGCTCACGTTCGGCCAGCAGCTGGTTCTCGCGACGCCACTGGCCGCGCTCTGGGTCGCCGGTGAAATCCTCAGCGCCAGCTGGGACGGGGTCTGGCTGGTCGCCGCCGCGGTGGGCGGATGCTGGACGGTCGGATACGGCCTCTTCCACAACCGGCGGGCGCGGACCTCGGTATGAAGGTCACCGACAAGGCCGAGGACGGCTTCGAGGCCACGATCCACGCGCCGAACCGGCTGCGGATATGCGCGCTGCTGGAGGCGGCGGAGCAGGTCGAGTTCGGCCTGGTGCGGGAGCGGCTGGGGGTCAGCGACTCGGTGCTGAGCAAGCATGTCAGCGTACTGATGGACGCCGGATACGTGCAGCAGACCAAGGGCGTACGCGACACCCGGCAGCGCGTCTGGCTCTCGCTCACCAAGTCCGGCCGCGCGGCGTATCGCGCGCATGTCGCGGCCCTGCGCGCCATCGTCGGAGAAGCGCAGGAGTGATGAACAAGATCACTCCTGCGGAGTAGCGGCCCGGCCGCTCCGTTCATTCGAAAACGGAGCGCCGGCCGATGGGAGGGGTGCCGTGGGTGTGGAACGACTCGATCGTCTTCAGGCCCCGGACCTGGCCCTTTGGGCGCAGACGACTCCGGGGCAGCCGGCCTACGAGGACCCGCCCTGCGTGGGCGGGTCCGGCGGGACACCGCGGCGCCTCGAACTCGGGCCGGACATGAGACCGGTCACCTCAGGCGCCTGGTTTGAGCTCCTGCACGATGGCCTGCCCGGCCGCGCGGTGTTCGGCGGCTGCGGGCGGGTCCGTCTCGTCGAGGACGCCGGCGATTCCCTCGTGGGCCAGCGCCTCCGCGTACCGGTACCCGAGTCTCGGGGCCAGCTCCAGCGCTTGCCGGTGCAGCCGCAGGGCCTCCTCGGGCAGGCCCGCCAGCCGGCAGGTCTCGGCGTAGCCGTTGAGGAAATGGATCTTCCAATGTTCCTCGAACAGCTCGTCCAGCAGGGCGAACGCCTGGCGGTGGCTGGCGAGCGCCTCTTCGTACCGGCCTGTCTGCCGCAGCGCGACGCCCAGGCAGTTGAGGCACCACGCCTCGTTGTGCTTGTGCCCGTCCTCGCGGGCCAGCGCCAGCGCCTGCTCCAGGTGCTCCATCGCCTCGTCGGGTTCCTCGGGGGCGATGGCCACGCCGAGGGTGATCCGGGCCGTCAGCGTGGGGGGCCATGCGGGGTCGGTGTGCGGGATGTCCAGCGCCTCGCGGGCCAGCCGCGCCGCCTCCTCACGGTGTCCCAGCTGCAGCATCGCCCAGGCCTCGTACGCGATCGCATGGGCCGTGCCCATCGGGCAGCCGGCGTCCGCGTACAGTTTGCCCGCCAGCCGGAAAAGGCCGAGTGGCTCCTCGACATGGCCCTCGTCCCACCTCAGGTAGCCGCGGCGCATGGTCAGTTCGGCCTCGGACCTGGTGTCCACGGCCTGGGACAGCAGCGGTGCCGCCGCCTCGTACGCGGCACTCGCCTCCGCCATCCGGCCCGCGTTGTACCGGGCGAAGCCCAGGTCGCTGTGCGCCTCGGCCAGCTGCAGCGGATCGTCCAGGCGCTGCGCGGCGACCAGCGACCGCTCGAACAGGACGTTGAGATGCGTCGTGCCACAGCGCCGCGCGAAGAACGCCCGCATGAAGCGCGGCAGCTCGCACACGTGCACGTCGGCTCCGGCCGCGACCGCCGCCTCGAAGACGGCCATCAGGTTGGTGTACTCAGTGACGAACCAGTAGAGGGCCGCGTGCTTGCCCGCGAACCGCGGCAGCTCGGCCGGGGGGCGGCCCGCGGAGACCGCCCGGCTGGGAGACAAGTACGACATCGCGGCGTCGGCCGTGGCCGCCGCGTGCACGTAGTAGTCGAGCACCCGGCCCAGCGCCTGCTCCAGCTCCGCCGGTGAGTCCTGCTCGGCAGCGGACCGGCGCGCGTGCTGGTGCACCAGATCGTGCAACCGGTAGCGGCCGGCCGCCGCCTGCTGGACGAGGTGCGCGTCGAGCAGGTCCTCCAGCATCGCCCGGGCGCTGCGCAGAGGTATGTCCGCCAGTGCCGCCGCCACGTACTCGTCGAAGGTCGAGCCGGGAAGCAGGCCCAGCAACCGGAACAACCGGCGCTCGGCCCGGTCCAGCTGCCGTACGGACATCGCGAGCGCGGTGTCGAACTCGCCCGCGCCCTCCGCCATACGCTCGACGAGGATGCCTACAGTCCAGCCCGGCCGGTGGCGCAACCGGGCCCCGGCCAGCCGCAGGGCCAGCGGCAGGTGGCCGCACAACCGCAGCACCTCGGCCGCGGACTCCGGGTCGCGGGCCAGCCGGCCGTCGGAGCCGCCGGGATCGCCGCTGGCGCGGGCCAGCAGCTCCGCACTCTCCTCCGGGGTCAGCACGTCCAGCGACACCGGGGGCACCTCGTCCAGGCCCAGCAACCGGTTGCGGCTGGTGATCAGGGCGACGGAGTGGCCGGCGCCGGGCAGCAGCGGGCGGACCTGGTCGGCGCCGGCGGCGTTGTCGAGGACCACGACGGCCCGCCGGCCGGCAAGTTCCGACCGCCAGCAGGCCGCCAGCGGCTCGATGCCACCCTCCTGCGGGATCTTTTCCGATGGCACGTCGAGGGCGGCGAGCAAGGCCCGCAGCGCGGGTTCGGGACCGAGCGGTTCCCGCCCGTCGGTGAACCCGTGCAGGTCCACATAGAGCTGGGCGTCGGGATAGTCGGCGGCGAGGCGGTGCGCGGCGTGCAGCGCCAGACAGGTCTTGCCGACACCCGCCATGCCGTCGACGGCGACCACCCGGCTGCTGTCCACCGCGGCGAGCACGGCGGCGAGCTGGGCCTCACGTCCGGTGAAGTCGGGCACGTCGCGCGGCAGATCGTTGCGGGGCGGGCGCGGAGCCCCTGCGGGTGGCGACGGGGGCTGGACCTGGCGGCTGGTCTTCGGAGGCGCCGGCAGGGGGTTCGCGGCCTGTTCCCACATGGGGCGCAGCGGGCGGGGGTCGCGCTTGAGGAGACGGCAGAGCGCGACCACCGCGGGCCAGGGCGGCACCGTCTGGCCGCTGAGGTAGCGCGAAAGCGACGACGAGCTGAGGCCCGCGTCCCGTGCGAGGGCCCGGACTCCGCGCTCCGACAGCTCCTGGAGCAGGCGCAGGCGGGCGGCCAGCTCGTCCTTCGGGTCGGCCTTCGCCGTCCGCTGCTGCACAGCCACCGTTCCCCTGTCTCCCTGTCCCACCTCGGCGGAAACTTCCTGAGGGCACTCGCCACTGGTCAGGGCCGTTTCAGCTGTCCCAGGGTGTCCCATCGCCGTCGTCATGCTAGCCCCCTTCGGCTGTCATGGATTCACGCCCCCCGAGGGACCGGGGCGCTGACCTGAAAGAGGAGAAACCCGATGCAGTCTCGTATGCAGAACCCCGCCGTCATCCTGTCCGGCGCGATGCAGCCCATCCAGGAGATCTTCAAGGCCGTGCACTCCGGTGGGGTGGCGGGGGAGATCCTGGAGCTGGTGCACCTGCGGGTCAGCCAGATCAACGGCTGCAGCGCCTGCGTGGACGGCGGCGTCAAGACGGCCCGCAAGGCCGGAGTGAGCGAGGAGCGGCTGGCCACGATCGTCGCCTGGCGGGAGACCCCGTACTTCACCGAGGAGGAGCGGGCGGCGCTCGCGCTGGCCGAGGCCGCCACCCGGATGGCCGACCGTACCGACGCGGTGAGCGACGAGATCTGGGACACCGCCGCCACCTACTTCGACGAGAAGCAGCTGGCCGCGATCATCCTGATGGTCGGCGTCACCAACATGTTCAACCGGCTCAACGCCACCACCCGGCAGATCGCGGGCGCATGGGGGTAAGGCGTGCCGGTCCCCGGGCAGCGTGCACGGACCCGCGGCCCGGGGGGCCGCTCGCCTCACCGCCGCGAGATTCCTCGGCGAACCCGGAGAGGCCGCGGCCGACGCGGTGCGCGTCGACGGCGCAAAGGTCGCCGCGCAACCGCTGTCGGCCGCGGCCTCTCGAAGCGCATTCCGAGACGGGCGGCAGGCGGGCTCCCCCGCGCGGATCGCAGGTCGCCCACGCACTCGTTCAAGGCGATCCGGGGCCGCGCGGACGCGCCTACCCGGGTGCCCGGAAGAGGACGTGTCACGGCCGGGCATCGGGGGGTACGGGTTTCAGCAGGCCGTCCACGATCGCCCGTACGCCCTTGCCGTAGGTGTCGCGGGTGGTCAGCTCCTCCCAGTGTTCGCCCAGCGCGGCCAGACGGGGCAGCCGCGTCGCGTCGAGGTTCGCGAACACCTGGCCGCGGTAGGTCGGCCTGCCGTCCTTGCGCCGGCGTGTCGCGGCCGCCCGCGCGGTGATCTCGCCTGCCGTGTAGTGCCAGACGATCCGGTACAGGTCCACGGCCGCCTCCGGGGTCAGCCCGGCGCGTACGGCCGCATCGATGATCGTTTCTGGGTACCACAGCGCGTGGACGGACATCAGGTCATCGGCTCTGAGCACCTCGACGATCCACGGGACGCCGATCAGCGCGCCGCGCATGGCGATGGCGGCGGCCACGATGCGCTCGCCCGGGTCGCCGGGCTCGCCGGATTCGCCGGGCAGCTCGGGTCTCGGCAGGCCGGCCGCGTAGTCGTCGAGCAGCAGCTGGAGCAGCTCGTCCTTGTCGCGCACGTGGTGGTACAGGGCCATCGGCGTGGTGCCCACCTCGCGGGCCAGCCTGCGCATGGTCAGGCCCTGTGTGCCCTCCTCGTCGATGATGCGGTGGGCCGCGGACACGATGTCCGCTCTGGAGATCCTGGGGGGCCGCCCCGTGCGTGCCGGCATCCTCCCATGTTACTTTCTATACATGTACAAAAAGTCGCCCTGGGTGGCCGTCGGCGTTCTCGCGTTCGCCGTGGCCGTGGCAACCCTGCAGATGACCGCGGTGGTGCCGCTGCTCCCCGTGCTGCAACAGCAGCTCCACGTGCCACTCACCTCCGCCTCTTGGACTCTCACCGCCTCGCTGCTCTCCGGAGCGGTCGCCATCCCCCTGCTGTCGCGCCTCGGCGACCTGTACGGCAGGCGGCTCGTGGCCTTGACCGCACTCGGGCTGCTGGTGGCCGGGGCGCTGCTCAGCGCCATGGCCACCACGCTCCCCCTGTTCATCGCCGGCCGGGTGCTGCAGGGCATGGCCGCCCCCCTGCTGCCACTGGCCATGGGCATCGCCAGGCAGGCGGTGCCACGTGATCGGCTGCCCACGGCCATCGGCGTGCTCAGCGCCATGATGGGGGTCGGCAGCGGCGCCGGCATGATCCTGGCGGGCCTGGTCGGCGGCACCTACCAGGCGTTGTTCTGGATACTTGCCGGGCTCGGCGCCGGCAGCGCCGCCTTGGTCGCCCTCCTCGTCCCCGGATCCGCCCGCCCCGCCCCCGGTGGACGCCCCGACCTTGCGGGCGCGGCACTGGTGGCCGCCTGGCTGGTCTGCCTGCTGCTGGCCATCAGCAAGGGCGCGGCCTGGGGCTGGACCTCCTCGCTCACCCTGGGACTGCTGGCGGGAGCCGTCGTGCTGTGCGCCGTCTGGGTGCTGACGGCTCGGCGTACCGCCTCGCCGCTGATCGAGATCCCCATGCTGCTCCACCGTGGGACGGTAGGCGCGACGGTGGCGTCGCTGCTGCTCGGGTTCGCGCTGTTCGGCGCCATCACCACGCTCTCGTCCGTGGCCCAGGGGATGTTGGGCGCCTCGGTGCTCCAGGTCGGCTTGTACTTGCTGCCGACGGCGCTTCTGATGCTGGTGGTTTCGCTGCTCGCCGGCCGCCTGATGCGCCGGTTCTCGGCGTCGTCACTGGTCGGCACCGGATCTTCGCTGGTGGCCACGGCCGCGCTGTGGCTGAGCTTCTCGCACCGGGACTCGTCCGATCTGTACGGGGCGGCGACCATCCTGGGCGTGGGCATCGGCCTCGGCTACGCGGCACTCGGCACGATGGCGGTCGAACACGTCGAACCGGCCAAAACGGCGGCAGCCGGAGGTGTGAACGCACTGGTCAGAGTCGTCGGAAGCAGCCTGGCGGGAGCGGTGACCGCAGCCGTGCTGTCCGGCGCGGGGGCGGGATGGAGCTTCGGGGCCTCAGCGGTCGCGGCCCTGCTTTCAGCGACCTTCGGCTACGCGCACAATGTTCTGGCCCGCGTTCCGGGCCTGCTGGCGGAGGAGTTGGCATGACGCACGAAGACGGCGTGACCGGCCAGCGGCTGATCGCCTGGGGAGACGAACTGGTGAAGCTGCACGACGGCTTCCGCCGCGACCTCGCGGAACTGCGGCGCACGTCCAGGTCGGGTCCCAGCCTTCGGGAGCACTGCCTGACCTTCTGCGAGGCCCTGCACGCCCATCACACCGGGGAGGACGATGTGCTCTTCCCCCACCTGGACGGCCTGCACCCCGAACTGGCCGACGTGCTGACCCGGCTGCGCGGCGAACATCAGACGGTGGGGCGCGTCCTGGCCCAGATCCGGATCCTGCTGGATGCCGGCGACTCGGCCGGAACCCGGACCGAACTCGACCGGCTCGCCGGAGAACTGGAGGCCCACCTTGATTACGAGGAGGAGCAGCTCGTGCCCCTGCTCAACAAGATGATCGACATCCCGGAAGACCTCTGAGGCCTGTTGCGGAAGGCGGCGTGCAGGCAGGTCAGGGCAGGGTTCGCGACCGCCGTGGTCACGGCGTGAGGGTCCGGACCGAAGAGACCATGAGCAACGCGCCGACGCCCGGACCGGCGCGCTGACGCCGCCGGCCGGTCCGTGGTCGCTCAAGCCCCGTCATGGATGCTCGCGGGCTCGAAGGACGGCATCGTGAAGGATGATCTCGTGGCCATGGGGGCCGGTCCAGCCGCGCGAGGCGAGCCAGACGGCGTCGGCGCCCTCCCCGCAGCCCGCGTCCGGTGCCGTACCGGGCGCGAGATCCCCGGCCTCCGCCACCGGTTGCGGATCGGGCCGCCTGCCGCAGACCGCGCTGTGGCCGCGGTGACGCTCTTCCCGGTACGCCTTGCCGGATTCTTCGGACACAACGGCTCCTTCCACGTGCACGGATCGTGGTTCACCGGCCGGGGCGGCGTTCGCCCATCGCCAGTTCACCGGCACGTGCTTCGGACTCTGCCGAGGACACCCGCCAGGCGGCGACCGCCTGGCGGGTGTCCTCGGCGACCAGGTCGGCGTTGATCTGGGCCGCCGCGGCAGCGCCCGCCGCCGCCGCGGCACCGACCTGGGCGGCCAGATCGGTGACGTTGCCCGCGACCCACACCCCCGGCACGCCGGTACGGCCGGCGGCGTCGGAGGGGATGTGCTCACCGACGCCGCCCGGATGTTCGGCCGGCCGCAGCCCGAGCTCCGCCAGGAAGCCCACGCGCGCCGCCATCCGCGGCGCGACCGCCAGCACCTGGCGGCTGACCACCGTGCCGTTGCTCAGCCGTACTCCCACCAGGCGGTCCTCGACGATCTCCAGGGACGCCACCTCACCGTCCACCACGCTGACGCCGCGGGCGGCCAGCTGCTCGGCCTCCTCGCCGGTCGGTGGAGCCATGGTGTGGGACAACAGCGTGACATCGGCGCTCCACTGCCGGAACAGCAACGCCCGGTGCACTGCCAGCGGCCCGCCGCCCAGCACGCCGATGGCCTGGTCACGGACCTCCCAGCCGTGGCAGTACGGGCAGTGCACCACGTCCCGGCCCCATCGGGCCCACAGGCCCGGTATGTCCGGCAGCTCGTCGACCAGCCCGGTGGCCACCAGCAGCCGGCGCGCGCGGATCGCCCGGCCGTCGGCCAGCGCCACCGCGAACCCGGTGTCCTCCCCGTCGTCCTCGCGAGCCACGGCGCCGACCTCGCCGGGCACCACGTGACCGCCGTAGCGGCGGACCTCGGCCCGGCCGCGCTCCAGCAACTCGGCCGGCCGCATCCCGTCCCGGGCCAGCAGCCCGTGCACGCCCGCAGCCGGGGCGTTGCGCGGAGCGCCCCCGTCGATCACCACCACCGACCGCCGCGCCCGAGCCAGCATCAGCGCCCCGCTCAATCCCGCGGCGCCACCGCCGACCACCACCACGTCATAGCCGTCCATCAGCTGATCGGTCACCATGACCACCTCCACGACGAGGATGCTGGCCTCTCGGCCATCGCCGCAAACTCCTTTGCCAATCTGGCAAACTGGCAGCATGGACAACGACCTCGACCAAGCACTCGGCGCGGTCGGACCCCGACTGCGCACGCTGCGCCGGCAGCGCGATACCACGCTGGCCGATCTGTCGGCGACGACCGGCATCTCGGTGAGCACCCTGTCACGGCTGGAGTCCGGCGCCCGCCGGCCGACCCTCGAACTCCTGCTCCCCCTGGCCAGAGCCCACGGCGTCACGCTCGACGAACTCGTCGACGCCCCACCCACCGGTGACCCGCGCATCCACCTGCGCCCGGTCACCCGCCACGGCATGATCATGCTGCCCCTGACCCGCAGAACCGGCGGCATCCAGGCCTACAAGCTCGTGATCCCGGCCGGCAGCCGCCGGAGGGAGCCCGATCCGCAGACCCACGAGGGCTACGAATGGCTGTATGTCCTCAACGGACGGCTCCAGCTCGTCCTCGGTGAACACGATCTGGTGCTCTCCCCCGGCGAAGCTGCCGAGTTCGACACCCGCGTACCGCACTGGTTCGGCGCCGCCGACGGCGAACCGGTCGAGTTCCTCAGCCTGTTCGGCAAGCAGGGGGAACGCGCGCACCTGCGCGCCCGGCCCACGGCGAAACACCCGCCCGGACAACCCGACTAGATGGCCGGGGCACCCCAGGCAACCGATTCGATCACCTGGTGCAGCGGTTCGGCCACCTGCGCTCCTGCCCGCGCGGGCCCACCCTCGCGGGCCGTCCGCAACGGCCGCACAGCCGACGAGCGGGACGGTCCGGCTTTCCCGGCAAGCTCCCTGGCGACCCGACCCGGTTCCGATATTCCGCACACTCCGATCCTCTGCGGCCGCACCGATGAGCCTGCCGGGAAAAGCCGTACCGGATATGCCGTAACAGGCTCTGACATGGGTGTTTTCCATGGGAGTGGAACAGGATGACGGGCCAGGGCGAAGGCCGGTGAAATGACACCACCAGACCGGAGCCAGGAAAGTCCGGTACCGGAGAATCGGAAGGATCCGTCCGTATGATCAGCATGACATCAGCCAGGCGGTTCATCACGGTGGCCGCCGCCGCCGTCCTCGCGGGATCCGCGCTGGCGAGTCCTGCCTCCGCCGACCCCGTCGGACCGCCGCTCGACGACCCCAGCGGCGTCACCACGGCCGCCACCTGTGGTGACTGGCCATGGCCCACCAACGCCACCGGTGTCTGGACCGAGACCCAGACCTCCCTGGGCGTCGGCACGAAGAAGGTGGAACTCCGCTTCGGCAATATCGGCGGCAGGCAGGCCGGGTGGGCACGCCTGGCCGGCGGCTACGAGAGCGGAGACATGTTCTGGTTCGACGTGTCACACGACAAGGGCAAGGGCTGGTATCAGTGCGGCCCCTTCACATTCGTGAATGGCGGGCATAATTACACCCGCGCGCACTACAGCAGCGCCGACCCGAACCTCGTCTTCCGCGCATGCGGCAGGGCGAAGAATTCCTCCTCCACGCATTGCACGGGATGGCGCTGAGAAAGGCCGCAGGCCGGCCGGCTGCTCGTGGGCCGCGGGCCGGGGCCCGAGCTCCGGCCCGCGAATCAGCCGGCCGGGCACCGTGCCCGGTAGTGGCGGAGAAGACCGGCGCCCAGGTCGCTCAATTGGTGGAGCACCAGATTGGCGTGGCGGGTGCTGGTGATCAGGCCGGCGTGATGCAGCACCTGGGCGTGTTTGCTGGCATTGGACACCGACACGCCGATGCGGCGGGCCAGCTCGCTGGTGCTGCACCCCTGGTCGGCGGCGATGGTGCGAAGGATGGCGGCGCGGGTGGCGCCCAGCAGGCCGGCCAGGGGGTCGTCGCGACCGGGGGCGGGATGGGACCGGCGGGGGGCCGGGTAGACCAGGACGGGAGGAAGGCGCTGGTCGACCAGGACGACGGGGGTGATCTGGCAGAAGTAGGAGGGGATCAGGGTCAGGCCTCGCCCGTGCAGGCGGATCTCGCGGTTCCCCACGGGGTAGGCGGCCTCCAGGACGGGGGATCTCCATCGCAGCACCGGCGCCAGCCGGGCGAGCATGGTGTCCACGCCGTCGTCGGCGAGGTGTCGCACCAGGCCGCCGCGCTCATGGCTGAGGGCCGCCTCCATCATCTGCCGGTGGGAGGCGAAAGCCGTTCGGCAGTAGCCGTCCACCAGACGGCTGAGGCGGCGGATCGAGCGCGGGTCGCCGCGAGCCAGATCCTCCAGGCTCGCCGGCAGGCCGGCGTGGGCGCGCAGCACGTTCAGCTCCTCGCGCACGCGCGCTCGTGGAGTGTCGGCCAGGGCCTCGGTTCCGGCCCGGAGCCCGGTCTGGGCTTCGATCGGTGTCAGGAAGTCGGGAAAGTAGGCCCCCTTCGGAACCAGGGGAAGGAGCACCTCTCGCACCTGGGGAAGCAGACCCGCCGTGGCCAGGTCGCCGCGGACCCGCCGCCGCCAACCGGTCACGGCCGCGCCGCCGCCGTGTTCCTGCAGGCGGCACAGGCTCATCACCATCTCCCACATCGGATCGGCCCTGGAGGCGATCCGGACACGGGCGAGGTCCTCGGCGGTGAAAACGATCCTCAGAGTGCCCCCGGTCATGTCCTCAGCCTGGCTGCCCCCGATAACAGACAGATCAATGCCTGCTTGAAAGGCAGTTGGCGAGGACGCCGCGCAGCTCGTCGATCATCTCGGCGAACTCCACGCGCAGTGCCGATCATGCTCGCCGCCGCGGCGGGGGCGGTGGCACCGTCTCGAATTCCACGGAGCGCCTCGCCGGGGAGCTTCCCGTCGGGGACGGATCAATTGCCCGGCTTGTAGCTCCGCTCGATGTGGCCCCGGAGGTCGTCGGGATAGAAGTAGACGGGCCTGAGGTTGCCGCTCGCGTAGCGTTCGGCCTGGTCGTTGAAGTGCGGCGAGCCGGGATGCCCGCTCGCGCCCCCCGCCGTTACCGCCCAGGCGCGCACCCTCGGCCCGAACTCCACGACCGCCACGAAGCTGTTGCCTCTGGTGCCGTAACAGCGCTCCGTTGCCGGCCGGCACTTCGTCCTGAACGAGGCGAGGGAGCCCCATCGCGCTGAGGTGAAAGGCACCGGGATGCTCGGCTTGGCATCGTCGAACTTCTGGACGATCGCGCCGTCGATGCGCTGAAAGCGGTTGATCTCTCCCCAGGGCACTTGCCAGCTGCCGAAACCTTGCGTCAGCCGTTCCGCCGCCGCCTCGAGCGCAGCGAGCCGCCGCGCGTCGGTGGCGTGGCCGGCCATGTGATCCCACACCGACAAGCCCGCATCCTTCGCCGGCTGGACCGAGGACGTCCAGAGCTCCTCGCCCCAGAACACGGCCAGCGAGGTCGCAGCCGAATCCACGCCCCAGCGATAGTCCCAGCCGCGCAGCAGGCCGATCGGGCCGTCGAGCTTCGCCTTTCGCCGGTCGCCCCCGGGCAACCTGTCCCACGCCGCGATCAGCCCCGGCACGAGCCGGGCGAAGGCGGTGAGGTAGGGATCGAAGGCGGCTGCGATCAGCGTCTGCGGGGTGAAGTCGCTCCGCGCGTTCAGCAACCGGATCGCTTGCGGCCCGCGCGGGTTCTCCCCGGCCTGGTCGAAATAGCGCGGATAGTCGGCGGCCTTGGGGCTGTCCGCGCCGGCCGCGGTCCAGGGCCAGTTGTTCGTGTTGAACACCCAGCCATTCTTCGGATTCACTGCCTGAGGCAGGCTCTCGAGGCTGTGCAGCCCGCGCCAGTCGGTCGCCGGATCGCTGCCGTCGACGGGCTTGCGATAGTCGAAGCGATCGTCGCGGAGCGGCATGAACGGCGGCATCAGGAAGGCGATCTCGCCCTTCGAGTCCGCGAACAGCGTGTTGTTCGAGCTGTTGGCCTTGAAGGCCGCCACCTCGACGAAGTCCGCGTAATCCCGCGTCTTGGTGCGCAGGAAGTTCTGCTGCAGCGCCTCGACGGGCCTGTTCATCAGCGCGGACGCGATCCATCTGCCGTCCGTCTCGCGCACGATCGGGCCGTGATGCGTGGCGAAGGTGGTGAAGCTGCGTTGCCCCCGCCGGCCATCCGCAGTGCGATAGGACAACGTGATCGTCTCCGTCTTCACCGGCCGCAGCGCGTTGCCGTAACGGTAGGAGCGGCTGCCATCCGCCCCGGTCACGATCGTCTCGGCGAACTCGTCGACATTGTCGACACCGCTCGACGCGTGCATCCAGCCCGCGTCCGCGTTGAAGCCCTGGTAGATGAAGAACTGCCCCCAGGTGGCCGCGCCATAGACGTTGAGCCCTTCGCCGCTTGTCACCTGCTGCTCGGAGCGGAAGAAGAGGCTGGTGTGCGGGTTGATCAGCAGCAGCGCATGGCCGTTCCGCGTGCGGCCCGGGGCGATCGCCATGCCGTTCGAGCCCGTGGGCTTGTGGAGCAGCAGCTCGCGCTCCTCGTCGGTCATCGCCACCGCGCGGTTGCCGTAGAAGGCCTCGAGCCGGGTGAGCGGCACCCGCTCGATGTCGCCGCCGATGCTGCCTTCGGAGAAGCTCAGCACCATCCAAGGCTCGAACCGCTTGATCACGCGCGGATGCACCTCGCGGTGCGTCGCGAGATACCAGTTCAGCCCGTCCGCCCAGGCCTGCATGAGCTTGCGCAACCAGGCCGGGCTCTTCGCACAATCCTTCTTCAGCACTTCGGGATCGAGGAACAGCCGCTGGCGCAGGTCCTGCCAGATCGCACTCTCGCCCTCGGCCTCGGCGAGGCGGCCGAGGCTGACCAGATAGTTGGTCTCGATCCGGTTGAAGTCGTCCTCGGCCTGGGCATAGATCATCCCGAACACCGCATCGGCGTCGGTCTCGCCCACCACATGCGGGATGCCCCAGTCATCGCGGGTGATCGTCACGCGCGCCGCCTGCATGCGCCAGCGGGCGAGATCGGGCGCGGTTCGCGTGGAAGCGGCGGACGCGTCGCCGGACGGCAGCCCCGCCGCGGCGGCTACGGCTCCAGCGGCCAGTCCGGCTGCTCCGCCCAGGACGCAGCGTCGGCTCAGCCCTTCGTTCTGCGGGTGGTTCATGAGCTGGTCCACCTTGTCGCGCGGCGAGAGTGGCATCCCTGTCCGGGTCGGCGGGCTCCTTCCAGGTCCGGGTGCGCCGAAAAGGACGGGGCCGTCGGCGCAGGATCTCCCGCAGCCGCTCGCGGCCGACCCTCACCACCCGCTGCGGGTTGTAGCCGCCGGCCTTCCTCCCCGGTCGGCCGACGCACCCATACTCGCTCCGCCGTCCGCTGCTCCCCGACTTCGGGGTCTCGATCGGATCGATGGCCCGAAGGCGAGATCGGCACACCTCACCCCGGCCATACCCGGCAGCAACCCGGCCCATGTATTCGCCCAGCGCGCCGGCCCCGCGTCACCCACGGTAGCCACTTTTTTGTGGGTACTTGTCGGCGGGCCGGGGTGGCCTGAAGCTTGGTCGTGGGGGTCGGAAGACCGTCGGATCCAGATGAGACGGGGAGGTTGGCGATGTATCAGGAGGCCGGTTGGAACTCGGCCAGCTTCTCCAGACGGCGGTGGCCCCAGTCGGAAAGAGGCGCCAACGCTTCTGAGAGTTCGCGGCCGAACCCGGTCAGGGAGTACACGGTCTTCAGCGGCCGCACATCGTGTACCTCCCGGTGGACCAGTCCGTCGACCTCCATCTCCCGGAGCGTCTGAGTCAGCACCTTCTCGGTGAGGCCCGGCAGCCGCCGGCGCAGCTCGCCGGGGCGCTGCGGACCGGATTCCAGGACCCACAGCAGAGCCGTCTTCCACTTGCCGTCGATCACGGCGATCGCGGCGGTCACTCCGCAGACATTCGGGTCCTGGGCACGGCTGCGCGTCATCTTCATCCCGTTCATCACTGTTTGCTAATTCGTATCGAGGAGTTGAGGCATGACCTCGCACACTGAACAGCCTGCCATCACCGTACTCGGCCTGGGGCCGATGGGGCGGGCCCTGGCCGGCGCCTTCCTGGACGCCGGTCTGCGGACCACTGTCTGGAACCGGACGCCGGGCAGGGACCGGGAGTTGGTCGAGCGGGGCGCGGTCAGCGCTCCGTCCCCCGAAGAGGCGGTCACCGCAAGCAGGTTGACCGTGATCTGCGTGGTGAACTACGACGCGGTGGACGCCATCGCGCGGCGTGGCGCGGTCACCGACGCGCTCAAGGGGCGCACCGTCGTGAACCTGACCGCCGACACCCCCGACCGGGCCCGGGACACCGCGGCCTGGGCGGCCGAGCACGGCATCGGGTATCTGGACGGTGCGATCATGACGCCGACCACGACCATCGGAACACCGGCCGGGGTGTTCCTCCACAGCGGCCCCGAGGAGCTTTACCTCCGGCACCGGCCGGTGCTGGACGCCCTGGGCGGCACCCACACCCACCTCGGTGAGGACATCGGCCGGGCGGCTGCGTACGACATCGCCTTGCTCGACATCTTCTGGACCGCGATGGCGGGTTACGCCCATGCGCTGGCGGTGGCCAGGGCCGAGGGGGTCACCGCGCAGGAGCTGGCACCGTTCGCCAAGGGCATCGGCACGATCCTTCCGCCGCTCTTCGAGCAGGCTGCGGAGGAGGTGGACAACGGTGTGTTCTCCGGCGAGGTCAACCCGATCACCTCGGCGGCATCGTCCATGGCCCATATCGTCCACACCTCCGAGGCCCACGGCATCGACGCGGGTGTGATGCGTGCGGCCGAAGGCCTGGCGCGCCGCGCCATCGGACGAGGTCACAGCAGAGACGGATTCCTCCGGGTCACCGAGCTCCTGAACCCTCGGTAAGGAGGTCCTCCCGCAACGTCCTGCGGGGCGCGGCCCGTTACCGGCCTACCGCGGCCATGCCCCCTCAGCGCTCGCCCCGCCCGGCTCCGGCGGGGCGAGCGCTGCCGTTTCTCACCGACATTCCAGCTGTTGATCTTTGTCTTCCGCCGGAACCCCCACAGGCGCTGCCCCTTCACCTGCGCCGCAGTCACCCGACCTGCCCTCATCAGCAGTTCGTGTAATGCCGGCCGTACCGGATCGGCGAACGCGCGCATCGCCGACGGGTCGGCGAGCACGCCCTACGCACCGCGGGTCGAGGACACGAGCCCCTCGGCTGGATTTCCTAGTGATCCGCAACTGGTTTCCAAGTACGCCGGCGCATTCTGACGAAAGGAAATCATGTGTCTGAGACGCGATTACCGCACAAATCGCCGTTCATGGGCGCGTTCTTCTTCGACGAAGGGCAGGAAAGAATGGGAAATCGTCGTCTGGCCACGGTGGCGTTGATGGCCGCCGGGCTTTTCTTCGGCACCATGACCGCCTCCGCCTCCGCCTCCACCTCCGCAACGGCCACCCCCTCATGGCACCTCGCGGGTTACTACGACTATAACGACCAGTGCTTCAGGACCGGCTTCAAAGCCATCACCAATGGCGGCATCGTCCAGGACTTCAAGTGTGAGCGCGTCGACACTCGCGTTGCTCTTTACCTCCTTTATTAGAATTCACTGAAAGATCCGTCCCGGACCGGCGTGAATGCCGACCCGGGACGGATCTTTCCGCGGATGTTCGTCAGCCCGGGGCGGTCCGCCCGGTCACAGGGCGGCCGGGTCGCCGCTTGTGCGGGCCCTACGGAGTGACCTTGATGTTGGCCAGGCCCCGCGGGGCGTCGGCGGCGGTGCAGGAGGCGTAGACGAGGTTGAGGGCGGCCGGGCACTCGGGCGGCGCCCCGGCCGGTCGGCTGACCTGATGCGCGGGGCACAGGCGCAGAGCACGCCGGATCGGGTCCGGCGTGCTCTGCGCGTCTGTCCGGCCGCCTGCGGCCGGGCGGCGCTGTCACCCCATGACGGGCCTTGCCCCCGCGGTCGGGATCGGCAGATGCTCGCGGATGAGCAACCCGCTCGCGGCCAGCACCCACAAGCCCGTCAGCACGCCGGGCACGTACCCCACCAGCAGGCCGTCGGGGGCGAGCGCGCCTCCCGTGATCCCCACCGCGAACGCGGCCAGCACGTTCAGCGCCGCGACGAGCAGGGCGAACCAGGCCATCCACGCCGGGAACACGTGCGTGCGCATGATGGCCACGGCCGAGGCCCCGAAGGGCACGGCGACCGCGATCCCCGAGATCGTGCCCATCACCGTCAAGGCGGTGTACGGCCCGGCGGCGATGGGCAGAAGCGCCCTGTGCGCGGTCATCGCGTAGGTCATTCCGGCGAACACCGACAGGCCGACGAACCCGATCACGGAGATGAGGATGTAGCCCGCCAGCACCAGCGCGGGCGCGTCGCTGCTCTCGTCGGCGCGGCGGAAGGCCGTGGCCAGCGCGACGCCGAACCACAGGAACAGCGCGGTCGCGATGGCGTAGAGCAACGCCCCCATCAGAACCTGGGCGCGATACTGCGACAGGTACCCGGCGATCGTCGTCGTGGATTCGGTGATCCTCGGAGCGTTCCCCATAACCAGCCGTCCGATGACGGCGAGCACCAGCGCGCCGACACCCGCCAGGCCGCCCCAGCGGAACTCGTGGCTCTCTTTCATGTAAACCACCCCCACATTCAAGGATTCACCGGCCTCGTCGGCACCTCCAGGGCCGAAAGTCCTTAGTGGGTGTCCGATCCCGCGAGTTGCGCCGGGTCGGGTTCAGAAGCCGGCCATGGTGCCGCCGAGAGACACCCAGCCGGGCTTCCACGTGCCGTCCGGCTCCCGCCACGTGTGCCATACGGCGGAGTCGAAGCCGCGGTAGAAGGCCTCCAGTCGGCGTCGACGTGAGCGCCGGTGTGAAGTCGATCTACGTCACCGCGTCCGTCCGTGGCCTGGAGACGCTCGCGGAGAACTTCGCGCGTGAGAACGCGGGTCTGCCGGTGCCGCTCACCGAGGAGGATCACGCAAGGATCGCCGCCTACGCCCAACCCGGGCGCCGCTTCCGGAAGCAGCGCTTGCTGCCCACATCGCCGATGCGCCGGTGCCGCCCCCAAGTAGAGTGCGGCTGTGGATCTTGACGTCATCCGGCGCGGCATCGACGCGCTCCGCGAGTACGACACGGACCTCTGCTGCTTCGGCGCCCGCGAGCACCGCTACCGGTTCAAGCCGCCGCTCGACGAGGCCGCGTTGGCGGCCGTCGAGGCGCGGATCGGAGTGCGCTTCCCGGCCGATTACCGCACGTTCTTGACACGGCTCGGCAACGGCGGCGCCGGCCCGTACTACGGGGTTCACGGGGTGCGGCCGGACGGCGATTGGGCGCGGTTCCGCCCGTTCCCGTTCGCGCAGGAGTGGGAGCCGCCCGACCAGGACGACGAGGACTACGACGACGTCATGGAAGCCGCGTTCGAGGGGCTGCTGCCGGTCGCCGAGCATGGCTGCGGCTACCGCTCTCACCTCGTCGTCAAGGGCCCCGCCGCGGGCCAGGTCTGGGGCGACTGGACGTGCGTCGGTGAGGTGCTGGCCCCCGAGGCCGAGTCGTTCGGCACGTGGTACCACGACTGGCTGGAGAGCTCGCTGCGGGAGGTGCTGGGTGACCGGATCACGGCAACCGTGCACGACGAGACCGGCTGGAGCGTTGACCGGCGGCTGCTCGGCCTCCTCCCGCCGCCGCCCGCCGGTGGCGACGCACAGCCGGAGGTAAGGGTCCTACGGCTGCTCAGGCGGATCTACCCCGCCCTCTACGAACGCCGCCACGACGACGCCCGCGACCTCCTCGCCCAAGCCCGCGCGGTCGGCGCTCCGGCGGCCTACGAGGTGGGCATCGCGCTTGCGGACGCCGTGCTCCTGCGCGAGGAAGGCAGGATCGCCGACGCCCTGACCACCGTGGAACATACGATCCCGCGGTGCGGCTGGCCATTCGAGAAGGCGCGGCTGCACCGCCTGCGAGTCGAGCTGCTCCTGATGCAGAGCCGGCTGGACGACGCGCGTGCGGCGACCGAGGAGCACATCGCGCACTGCCCCGATGACGACTTCGGCTACGTACGCCGTGCCCTCCTGCTGCTGATGACCGGCGATCTCCCAGCCGCCGAGAACGTCCTGCGCGCCGACGCCCCGCTCGGGAGAGGATTCGGATCGGTAAGCCACCCGTATCCCGCCGACCGAGCCGCGACCGCGCTACGGCTCCGTGCCCGGCGCCTGGCCTGGGAGTGCCGCCGCTGGGGACATCCCACCAACGCGCTCCGCTTCGACGCGATCGCCACCAGCCAATCGGCCTGTCGTTGACGAGCCTGCTACGGAGTACCACTTGAGTCGGTGCAGAACAGCGGGCCGAGGCGCTCCAGGCAGGCGTCCAGGGCGTGGCCGGCGTACGGCGGCACCACGAAGCTCTTGGTGGTGCCGCCGTACGCCGGGCAGGTCGATCACGCGGTCAGCGCTGCTCACTGCCCTGGTGTCGTCCCAGACCCGTTCTACGGGGACGGGATCTGCACGGGCGGGCAGCGCGGGTCGAGCCGTACCTTCGCCAGATCCCGGCCGACGATCGTCCACGCGTCGAACGAGCCGGGTTCGAACTGCAGCTGCGGATTGGTGTGCCACTCGTCGCCCAGCCCGGTCGCCAGCAGCTTGGCCTGCGATCCGAGCTCGTAGGCGTTGCCACCGCCGAAGTAGGTGGAGGTGAACACCCGGCCCTTGTGGACCTGCAGTTCGCCGTGTCCCGACAGCAGGCCCTGGTGCTTGATGGTGCCGGTGGCGGGGTCCAGGGCGATCCAGGCACCCAGCACGCGCTTGTAGACCGCGTACAGCAGCCCGTTGTGCACCTTGAGGTCCTGGAAGGTGCGGTGGTTCGGCAGCGGGTCGATCTGCCACACCACCTTGCGCTGCTTGAGGTCGAAGGCGGCGATCGAGGCCGTCGTCTTGGTCGGCGGTGTGCCGCCTCCGCCGAGCACGTCGCCACCGAGGTAGACGACGCCGCGCTTGGAGTCGACGCTCAGGCTCATCAGGCTCTGGTCGGGGATGACGTCCGGGTAGACGTCCATCTTCCCCGTGTCGGGGTCGAGCACCGTCAGAGCGCCCTTCAGCTTCGCGCCGGTCGGCGCGGAGGCCACCAGGATGGTGTCGGTGACGGGGTCGTGCTCGATGTCCCACGGCCGTGACTGGTCGTGCCCGATGTAGCCGAGGCCGCGCACTTCGTCGGTGTGCACGTCGATGGAGATGATCTGACCGCTCGGATACAGCGCAGCGTAGATCTTGTCACCCCGTCGCACCATGGCCTTCGGCTCGCCCACCACGCGGACTCTGCGCTGCTTTCCGGTCCGCAGGTCGCGCACTTCCACGGCGAAGTGGCCGCCGATGTAGAGGGCCCGGTTCGGCACCAGCAGCATGCTCTGGGTCCGCTCGGCGCCGGCCGGGAAGCCGGCTTCGATGAGGTCGACGAACTCGGAGGTCCGGCTCGGCAGGTCCAGCCACCACATACCGCCGCTGCCGGCGAAGCCGATGAGCTGCTGCCCGGCCAGCTTCAGTGCCCGGGTCTCCTCGCCCCGCGAGGGCGGGTCGGCGACCTTGGTCACCGCGTCCTGCCCGGTGCGGTAGCTGTAGACGGCGCCGTCGGGACGCGAGGTGAGGTAGACCAGGCCGTCGGGGGCCACCTCGAACGCGTCGATGATGCCCACTCCGGCCTCGAACTGCCGCCGGTCCGTGCCGTCCTTGCGCACGTCGATCAGCGTGCTCCCGCTCGCCGCCAGCACCCGATCGCCGTGGAGCGAGACCGTGCCCACGGCCGCGGGCCCCTGGGCCAGCTCCCTGACCGCGCCGCTGACCCGGTCGACGGCCATCAGCTTGGCCTTCTCCAGCAGGCCGACGTAGGCCGTGGTCTCGTCGGCGGCGACCGCTCTGACGTAGTGCTCGCCCTGGACCAGCACACCGTACCTGCGGATCGCGCCGGTCGAGGGGACGTACTCCCAGAGCCTGCCGTCGGAGGAGGTGCCGAGGTAGAGGGTGCCGTCCGGTGCGGCGGCCATGCTCCAGACGAAGCCGCCGTTCGCGCCGAAGGAGTGCAGGTGCGCTACCTGGCCCGTGGCCAGGTCGTAGCTGTAGAGGTCGGGTACGGGGTAGGTGCCGATGTACAGCTTGCCGCCGGCGACGGCGGTGGCCCAGCCGCCTTCCGGCTCGCCTGCCGCGGGGCCGTCCGGCAGGGTCGCGGTGCGTGTCACCTTGCGGGTGGCCAGGTCGATCTCGGCCACGACCGGCGGCTTCGGTCCGCGGGAGACCACGTAGGCGTGGCCTTCGTGGACGGTGGCGCCGACGATCGCACCGGTGACGGAGGCCGGGCCGTACGTGGTGACGGCCGGGGTGTCGCAGTTCGGCGCGGCCGTCGCCTGCGCGGCGGCCGGTATCGACAAGGCCGGTATCGACAAGGCCGGTATCGATAAGGCGGTCAGGACCATGAGCAGCGCCAGACAGGTCCGCGGCACGGCCGCACCTCCAGGGTGTTCAATAGTGCCTAGTTTTGGTCCAGACCGTAATCATTTGAGCGTGACACGTCAACACTCATGTCCGGCCTATCTGCTGACGGCCTTCTTCGCCCAGGGACGGCCACCGCCCGCCGCAAGATCGTCGACCTGGCGGCCGAACACGCCCCGTCCGAACTCTCCGGACCGGCCGGGATCTCCCCCATTCCGCCGGCCGACCGAATGACGGTGTGCCTGCGCGCCTTCACCCCACCGCTCCTGCGCTCCGGACGGACCCGGTGCCCGGCGGGGTCCCCGGAAGAAGAGGGCGCGGTTGTATCGGCGAGGTTTTCACCGGAAACACAGGTCAGAGCCTCTGTGAGGACCTCCGGGCACAGCGCGGGGAGCCGGCCCGCCGAAGAATCTTCCGCCGTCCTGTCACACTCACGCGCCGCGCCGGGTCGAGACGGTGAAGACCCAAGACAGCCGGGCGGCGAGCCCGCACCGGCATCCCGATGAGGAGCCTCCCTGATGTCCACCGCCTACGTCGTCACCGTCCTGGCCGCCGCATGGGTGGGGTTCTCGGCCGTACCTGGCGCCGGTGGTCGCCGCCCTGGCGCTGGGATACGCGGCCTGAGGCCGCCGACCGCCGGTCCAGGAGTCGCCGGCACCGGCTCGCACGGAAGATCTGCCATGGCGATCCCGGCCGGATCCGCCATGGCTGCCGGCAGGGCCGGACAGGGCAGCGGTCCCGTCGCGGCGGTCAGGACCGGCGTGGATCTCCAGGCGGAACCGCCTTCCTGGGCACGGGAGCGTTCACCAGCCGATACCGCGCCCGCTCGAACGGCTGTCAAACGACACCAGATCATGGCAAAGGAGCTGCCAGATACACGTTCACCCCGTTTCCGGACGCTGCCCGCTGAGCACGATGTGAGCACATGCCTGGCCCGCGGCCGGGCCGAGGCGCGTTGAGGGAGATCGCCGTGTTGAAGAGCCGTTTCGGAGCCCTGGGGATGGGCGCCGCCGCTGCGATGGTGTCCACGGTGCTCGCCGTGCCTTCCGCAGCCGATACGTGCGATCCGTCGACCACGTGTGCCACGACGGTGATCTTCACCGTGACCGCCGACAACGGGCTGGAGATCACCACACCTGACGGTCCGGTCGATATCGGCAGCGGCACGCCGGGCACGCAGATCAGCGGGCAGCTCGGCGCGGTCACGGTGTCCGACGAACGGGCCGCGCTCACCGCCACCTGGACGGCGACCGTATCGGGCACGGCTTTCACCACGGGCGGTGGAACGGGTGCCGAGACCGTCCCGACCACGGCGATCTCCTACTGGTCGGGCCCGGCGACGGCCACCACCGGCAACGGTACCTACGTCCCCGGCCAGCCCAATGCCGCCTCCGCGGAGGTGCTGGACGAGCCGTACACCGCGTTCAGCAAGACGAGCGGGTCCGGCGACAACTCCGCCACCTGGAACCCCACCATCGTGATCGACGTCCCGGCCGAGACGGTGGCCGGCATCTACACCGGCACGATAAACCACTCCGTGGCCTGACCCGCACCTCACAGTGACCGGAGATCCTCGAAGCCTCCGGCCGCCTCCCCCTGTGACGACGTTCCGAACCGGCCGGCTCCCGCCCACCGCGGGGGGCGGGAGCCGGATCGTGCGCGTGATCAGGAGGCGGGCGGTGGCGCGCTTCCGTTGTAGAACGGGTTCTCGGGCAACCGCTCGGGCGTGACGAGCAGCCGGATCACGCCGGCCCTCACCTGCCACGCGTTCCAGACGGTCCAGCCGGGTCCGACCCGGTCCGCAGGCAGCGGCTCGAAGGACAGGCCGCCCGTTTTCTCATCCGTCCGAATGAGGCTGAACACCGCGATCAGGTCACGCTTGCGCGCCTCAGCCAGGATGTCGTCCACGGGGCGGCCGTCTCTCAGCCGGACCCCGTCGAACATCTCGCCCGGCGCCATGGCCGAGTCGAAGTTCGCGTATTCCTCTTCCGGCTTCGCCTGGCGTCCCAGCTTGACGTCTACATGGCCGGTGAAACCGGCGGGGATCCGCATCACCATGACGCAGTGTCTGTCCTGTCCTGGCTGGCATCCTTTGGGTGTCGCCTCCATCGAGAGGGGGACACCGTTGATCCGAGGGCCGGAGGGGTCCGGCTTGGCTTCCGGGGCGGGGCGAGAGGAACCCTTGGCCGCGATGATCATGCCGAGGATCTTTCCCACGCCGCCTGGCGAGACGGGCACCGGGCGTAGATCGACGTTCAGGCCGACCGCGTGGAACGCCTGGGTGTACTTGTCGTGGTCAGCGAACGGGTCCTTGATGCGGGCGACGTACTGGTCGCCTTCCCGGTGGATCTCCACCGCGGAGTTGGCGTAGGAGACCGCCACGCCACGTCCGTCCTCCAGCAGGCTCGGACCCACGACGACGCCTGTCGCGAGCACGGCCACAGTGGTCAGGCCCAACGCGAGGCGGCGAGGGCTGCGCGAAGCGGACCGGTGGGTACGTCCCAGCGTCCTGGCGGCGCTGCCGGGCTCTTGGGCCGCGATCGAGGCCAGCAACGCGCGCGCCCCCGTACCGGATGCGTGGCTGTTCGGCTGTCCGGGCTCGACTCGGGCCAGTGGCCTCAGAAGTTCGTTGATCTCATCGACGTTCCTCACAGCGACCTCCCCGCCGGAATCATCCGGCTTTCTGATGTGAACCGGACACTGGCTTCGTCGAGTGCGCGCGAAAAGCGCCTGCGGGCGCGATACAACCTGATGCGTACGGCGTTGCGGGACAGTCCCAGCGTCGTGGCGATCTCCTCGCGCCCCAGCCCTTCCCAGGCGACCAGCGAGAGAAGCTCACGGTCGTCGTCGGACAGGCTGCGAAACACCGCGCCGATCACGCTCAGCTCCACGCTGCTGCCGGGGGAATCCCCGTAGAGATCGGCTATCTCGGCGTCAAGCTCCACACTGCGCAGCCGCTGCCGGGCTGTGCTCCGGCGGTGGTCGGCCAGCACCTTGCGCGCCACGCCGTACAGCCAGAGCCTGGCCTCCTGCCCCGGCGGCAGATCAGCCACCCGGCGCCAGGCAATGGTGAAGGTCTCCGCCACGACATCGGCCGCATCCTGCGGAGAGTCACAGCGGCGTGCGGCGTAGGCCGCGATCTGGTCGTACGTCTCCCTGTAGACGGCCTCGAACCTGGCCACCCCGTCGTCATCCACGGGCGATTCCCATGGGCCGGTCTCCTTCGTCAGTACGAAACGCGGACATCCCCTACATGGCGAAAGAGGCCCCACCATTTCGCGTGAACTCAAGAAATCTTCCACGCTTCCGGGCTGCAGCCCCCGCGCGGAAGGCGCGTACCCACCCACGCCCCCGCCCGCACCGGCCGATCACCCCGTAGCTCAGCGATCTTCGGGTACCGCGCGGGCACCCGCCAGGAGGTGTGGCGGGTGCCCGCGCGGCCCGTGAGATAATTGCTCCTACGGAGCCCTCTCGGCCTCGGGTGCAGCAACCCGGGCGAGAGGGTTTTTTCATGCCCGCAGCCGCAGTGACGCGTCATCCTGCGGCGGGCATACCCACCCGATCAAGGAGATTCGATGAAACTCGGCCTGACCTGCCCGCGCTTCACCTGGCCCGGCGGCGACAGCGCCATCGCCGGGCGGTTCGCGGCCGTCGCCCGCGGCGCCGACGAAGCCGGGCTGCACAGCCTGTGGGTGATGGACCACTTCTTCCAGATCCCCAACTTCGGCCCGGTGGAGGATCCGATGCTGGAGGCGTACGGCGCGCTGTCCTATGCGGCCGCCCTCACCAGCCGGGTCACGCTGGGCGCCCTCGTCACCGGCGCCGTCCACCGTGAGCCCGGCCTGCTGGTGAAGCAGGTCAGCACCCTGGACTCGCTCTCCGGCGGCCGCGCCGTCCTCGGCATCGGCGCCGGCTGGTACGAGCCGGAGGCCCGCGGTCTCGGCCTCCGCTTCCCTTCCCTGGCCGAGCGGTTCGAACGGCTGGAGGAGACGCTCCAGATCGCCAAGCAGATGTGGAGCGACGAGGACAAACCATACGAGGGCAGGCACTACAGGCTGGAACGTACGCTCAACGCGCCGCAGGCGCGCCCGCCGATCCTCATCGGCGGCAGCGGGGAGAACAAGACCCTCCGTCTCGTCGCCGAGTACGCCGACGCTTGCAACTTCCTGCACGGCGCCGACGTGCGGCACAAGCTCGGCGTGCTGCGCGCCCACTGCGAACGACTCGGACGGCCCTACCAGGAGATCGAGAAGACTCTCCACATGCGCATCCCCGACGGTCAGAGTGTCGAGGAGAGCGTCCAGCACTGCGGCGACCTGGCCGCCCTGGGCATCGACCACGTCATCGTCGCCGTCCCCGATGCCGCCGCCGACTCCTCGCAGGCGCACCTGGCCGCGCTCGCCACGCAGATCTCCGCCATCATCCCCGCCGGGCGCTGAGCATGGGCTTCAGCCTTGATTCCGACCCGGTCGCGCCCCTTCCAGGACAGGATTCGCTGGTCATAGGCGACCGCACCCGATTCGCGAAACACCGGCTTGATCTTCTTGTCCCGCTTGTACGCCTCACATGCCTTGGCGATCGACCGGATGGCCATCTGTGCCGACAAGCCGAACTCGGCTCGCAGATCGGCGTACACCAGCTTCTGCAAGGCGATCTTGTTGGCGGTGCGGTGCTCGAACGCCACCTCGGCGGTGTGATTGGCGGCGACGTCGCATGCCCGCATCGTCGCCGGCAGCGCCTCGCCCTGCTCGGCGCTCGGGGCGAGCTTCAGCATCTCCGTCACCGGCATGCACTGAGCGTGTCATTCAATGCTTCGCCGTTCCGCGTTTCCTCCCCGCCCTGAAGAGCGGAGCATCCACGCTGTACGTTCTTGGTGAATATCCCTGTTGACACCGACAAGTGCTGCGGGGCCGCCCGGTAGCGCGGCGTGCTGCCCATGCGGGCATTCCACCCCGTTTTTGCGGAATCGGCAACAAAAGTTGCCGGCACCACCCGGTGGGTGCACGCTCATCGGCATGAGCTCACACCACGCCTCCGGACACGGCCACGGCCACGGACATGAACACACCGACATCGACTGGGAGGTCATGGCCGCCCAGCTGGAGAACAGCGGCGAACTGCAGCTCCCGCTCCTCCGCCGGACGGCGGCCCGCCTGAGGGAACTGCTCGATCCGGAGAAGGAGGTCCGGCGCATCCTCGACATCGGCAGCGGGCCGGGGGTGATGACCTGCGTGTTCGCCGAGACCTTCGCGGGCGCCGAGGCGGTCGCCGTGGACGGCACGCCCGGGCTGCTGGAGCGAACCCTGGCCCGCGCCGAGCGGCTCGGCCTCGACGGCAGGGTGGCCGTCCGGCACGCGAAGCTGCCCGAGGGCCTGGACGGCGGTGACGAGCACGGGGAAGGCGGCCTCGGCGCGGCGGATCTGATCTGGAGCAGCAAGGCCGTGCACCACCTCGGCGACCAGCAGCGGGCACTGGACGCGCTCGCCGGTGTGCTGAGGCCCGGCGGGCTGCTCGCCGTGGCGGAGGGCGGCCTGCCGACGCGTTTCCTCCCACGCGACATCGGCATCGGCAGGCCGGGCCTCCAGGCCCGGCTCGACGCCGTCCAGGAGCACTGGTTCGAGATCATGCGAGCCGAACTGCCCGGCAGCACCAGCGTGGTCGAGGACTGGCCCGCGATGCTCAGCCGCGCCGGGCTCACCGGCGTCGGCAGCTTCACTTTCCTCCTCGACCTGCCGGCGCCGCTGGACGAGACGGCCCGCGCCTTCCTGCACGCCCATCTGACCCGGCTGCGGGAGACGGTGAACGAGGTCATGGACGCGGAGGACCGCAGGACACTCGACGTGCTGCTCGATCCCGGGGCACCGGAAGGCATCCTGCGACGGCCCGACGCCTTCCTCCTCTCCGCCACCACGGTCTTCACGGGCGTGCGCTCGGCTCGGTGAAGCGCGCGCGAAGGCAAGGGGCGATCACCGCCCCGCTCTCCATCGGGCGCCATCCAGCCGATATTGCCGGGGCCCCATACCACTGCCGCCGACGGCGGGTGACTGGTATAGGTGGAATCATGATCTTCTTGAGGCGGACGGTCCGAGTCGCCGTACTCACTCTTTTGGTCATCCCGATCACCGCTGTCACCGCTACCCCACAGGCGGCAGCCGACCCGCGCAAGCGGTCACAGGCCGACGCCGGGACGCTGGCCCGCCACAGGCTGGCCCAGCTGAAAGTCGCCAGGCCACTGTCGATCCGCGGTTACAGCCACCGGCGGTTCCAGCCCCGATGGGCGCACCACAAGGGCAGGTGCGACGCGCGGGAGGTGGTCCTGGCCCGCGACGGGCGACGCGTGCGCAGGAATGCGGCCTGCCACCCGGTCAAGGGCGTCTGGTACAGCCCGTACGACGGCAAGTGGCTGAAAAGCGAGAAGCAGGTCGACGTCGATCATGTCGTGCCGCTGGCGTACGCCTGGCGCTCCGGCGCCGGCAAATGGAGCCAGGCTCGGCGGCGCGCCTTCGCCAACGACCTCACCCGCCCCGAGCTGATAGCGGTCAGCCACTCCGTCAACATCGCCAAGGGCGGCCAGGGGCCGCAGAGCTGGCGTCCGCCGCGCCGTAGCTACTGGTGCCGCTACGCGACCTCATGGATCACCGTGAAGTCTCACTACCGGCTCTCCGTGACCCGGCGGGAGAAGGTGGCCTTGCTCAACATGCTCCGCACCTGCCGAGGACGATGATCCGCACATCGGCCGGGACCGTTGCGGAGCGGACCGGACATTCAGCCTGAGGCCTTCAGCGGGTTCGGGGCTTTCCGAGGTCCCGGGACACCGGAAAGCCGGGAGCCCCGAGCACGCCGGCCGTCCGCCGGGGAAGGACCCCGGCCGTTCACCGTCCGGTCCCGTCCCGCGGCGGACATTCGCCGCGGACCGACTGCCAGATGCGTTCGGGGAGCAGGCGCGCCGCGATCGTCAAGTCGACGTCGGGCGCTCCGGCGAGCCAGCGGCGGGAGGTCTCCGCCACGGGGCCGATCACCAGCATCTCGGTGAGCGGGTCGGGCAGGGCGATGACATGCCCGGCCTCCACGTGGGGGCGGAGCCAGTCGGCGATCTGGCGCATCCTGGACGCCTTCGCCGCCGCGATACGCTCCGCGTGGGCCGGCAGGAAAGCGGCATAGGACGAGGCATGGATGAAGTGCGCCGCCGGCCTGTTGTCCCGGGCGAACCGCAAATACGCTTCCACGAGGGCCCGTACGCCGGTGCGGGCCGTCCTGGAGAGCTTGAGCGCGGCGATGAGCGTGTCGAGCAGTTCGGACATGCAGCGGCTGTAGAGGGCCGCGGAGAGTCCGTCGACACTGCCGAAGTGGTGGTAGAGGCTGCCGCTGCTGACGCCGGTCTCGGCGATCAACGCGGTCATGGTCAGCGCACCGGCCCCCCGGGCCGCGTAGAGATCGAGCGCCGCCTCCAGGATCCTGTCGGCGGTCGCCTCGCCTCGCTGCTGCTTAGGTGACATCGCGCCGGGCCGGTGGCGGGGTCCGCTGGAGGCCGGTGAGCTCCAGCGCCTGTGTCCAGAGCCGCTCCGCGAGCGCGGTGTCGGCGGCGACCGGGGCCAGCGGCTGCTCGACGTCGATGTGGAAGTAGCGGCCGGTCCGCCCGGCCGTTTCCTCGGCCAGCGCGAGCTTGACGACAGGCCGGGCACCCACGTCCGGGCTCTTCCACAGCAGTTTCGCCGCCTTGAGCAGGTAGCCCAGAGGTCCGCCGCGGTCCCCCAGCCCGGTGCGGATCACCCCGGGGTGAACGGCGTTGATCGTCACTCCGGCGTCCTTCCAGCGTTCGGCGAACCGTGGCACCAGCAGCAGGTTGCACAGCTTGGTGTCGGCGTAGGTCCGCATCGGGTGGAAGTCCAGGCCGGTGGGGGTGCGCTCCGGATCGGCCCGCCCTTTGACGTACAGCCCGGCACCGACCTGCACGACCCGTGCCCCGGAGGCGGCCAGCAGCGGCTCCAGCTCGTGGTTGAGCAGGAACGGCGCGAGATGGTTGGTGACGAAGGCCTGCTCCAGCCCGTCCTCTCCCAGCGCCCGCCGGCTCGGCCACAGACCGGCGTTGTGGACCAGCACATCGATGCGCGGGCAGGCCTCGCCAAGCGCCCCGGCGGTCGCGCGCACCTTCCGGACGCTGGAGAGATCACCGACGACGAGGCGCACACGGGCCCCGCCGGACCCGGCGAGCGACGCCCGCGCGGTCTCCCCCCGCTCCCTGTCACGCGCGACCAGCACCACCTCGCACCCGTCCTGGAGCAACCGCGCGGCGACGGCGTATCCGATGCCGCGGTTGCCGCCTGTCACCACGGCCGTCCGGGCGGAGGTGGAGGCCGGTGTCCCCGCGTTGTCCATGGCCGGGATTCTAGCGAGATCCAGAGAGGCTCTCTAGAGAGTCTCTCTGGATTTTGGGATTGCCGAGATCCCGGGGAGCGCACACCGGTCCGGCGGTTGCGCGCCGTTTCACACCGAGATCGGCGTGTCCGCCGGGGCCCGGCGAGCACAGGGCGCGCCACGGGTGTGCGGGTCCCCGTCTCCGGCGGCGCCGGTGCGTGGTCCGCGGAAACAGTCATCTCCGCGAACCCGGCAGGTGACGGGTGCCATGTCCCGGAACAGACGTGATCGTCTTCGGGTAGGATCGGGGACATGCTTTGACGCCTGCCCGGAAGCCGGGCACCCCCGCGATCTCCTTCGTACCCGAACAACCCCGGAACCCACGAAGGAGACACCCGACATGAGCATGTCGCTCCCCATCGACATCCCCGACGCGTTCGCCGCGTCGTACGGCCGGGACAGCGCGTCCGGCCGCGCCTGGATCGCCGCGCTGCCAGGGCTGGCCGCGAACTTCCTGGACCGCTGGACACTGCGGCCGGAGGGCCTCGCAGGACACGGCATGGCCTCACTCGTGCTGCCGGTGACCCGCGCGGACGGTACGCCCGCGGTGCTGAAGCTCCAGCAGGTCACCGAGGACAGCATCGGTGCCGCGCTCGGCCTGCGGGTGTGGAACGGCGACGGCGTGGTGCGCCTGCTCGACCACGACCCGGACACCGGCACCATGCTGCTGGAACGGCTGGACGCGGCCCGGCCGCTGTCGTCGGTGGCCGACGACGACGCCGCCATGCAGATCCTCGCCGAGCTGATGGCGCGCCTGGTCGCGGTGCCCGCGCCACCGGGTCTGCGGCACCTGGCCGACATCGCCGCGGCCATGCTCGACGAGGTGCCGCGCGCCGTACCGGCGCTGCGCGACCCGGCCGAACAACGGCTGGTGCACATCTGCGCGGCCGCCGTGGCCGAGCTGATCGGCGAACCCGGCGACCGGCTGCTGCACTGGGACCTGCACTACGACAACATCCTCGCCGGGCAACGGGAACCCTGGCTGGCCATCGACCCCGAACCGCTGGCCGGCGACCCCGGATTCGACCTGTGGCCGGCGCTGGACAGCCGATGGGAGGAGGCGGTGGTGGCGACCGGTGACGTGACCCGCACGGTCCTCCGCCGCTTCGACCTCCTCACCGAGGCGCTCGGCCTGGACCGACAGCGGGCGACCGGCTGGACGCTCGGTCGCGTCCTGCAGAACGCGTTGTGGGACATCGAGGACGGCAAGACCTCGCTGGAACCGGCCCAGGTCGTCCTCGCCACCACCCTGCTGCGCCGCTAGGCGCTCATGCCGCGGCCCATCCGTACCGGCCATGGGCGCCGGTGACGGCGGCACGGCCGAATGATCTCTCGATGGGCGGGGGCCTCACGGTGTGGTGCGAGTCGACCGGGACTCGATCCGCCGGAGGCCCTCACGCCCCGCCGTCCGGGGGGCGAGCCGTCTTCGCCCGGCGCGCTGCATCCCGACGGCGGGCACCGCGGCCTCCGTAATTCACAACTTTCTTGGTCGACTCAGTATCCTGACTCTCGGACGAGAGCAAGTCTCAGGAAGCTGGGTCAAATGAGGAAGCTGTGACAAATACGGCCGGCGTGCCCGCCGAGGAATACCTGTGCACCAGGATCCGCCGCGCCGAACAGGCCCTGACGGCCCACCACGAAGCCGTCCTGCGCGCCTACGGGCTGACCATGACCCAGTACACGGTGCTGCTCGCCCTCTCCCGCGACGACGGCATGTCCGGCGCCCAACTGGCCCGTGCCTGCGGCGTCACCCAGCAGAGCATGGCCACGGTCCTCACCGGCATGCAGGCCAAGGGCCTCATCGACCGGCGCTCGTCACCCGTGCACGCCAAGGTCATGATCGCCACCCTCACCGGCACCGGCCGGCGCCACCTCGACGGGGCCTACCAGGAAGTCAACGTGCTCGAGAAAGCCTTCCTCGACAGGTTCACCCCGGCCGAGCACGGGCAGTTCTGCGACCTCCTCGACCGAGCCACCGAGACTCTGATCGAACAGACGCCCCGGCCCGCCAAGCCGACATCCCATCGCCCCCAGCCGACGTGAGCCGGACCGGGGAGAAGCGCTGTCCGCCAACGTGTCAGAGTCCATGTCCGCAGCCGGGGAAGGTCCGTTGTCCGCGCACACATGTCGTCACGGTCCTCGCGGAGCCCTTCGGGCAAGGCCCCCGCGCGGGCCCTCAACCCGGGTTCCGGGCTCATGCGGGCTGGATCCTCCGAAGTCCCGCCGGGCACCATCGGAGCATGTCCGGTACCCGAGGGGGCCCGCCTGCCACCTTTGTCGCTTCCTGACAAACGCTCCCCTCAGCCGCGGCCGGTCCGAACGGATCCCCGAGTCCGCGAGCGCTGTGTAACCAAGATCACACCAGCCGCGCGTCACACCATCCCAACGGACGCGTTTGTGCGATCCCCACAACTCCGGCCGCGAAACACGCTTAGTCCCCGCCATTCCGGTACCCGGGAGCAGCCGAGAGTATGTACCCCGGTTGGGGCGGGGATGGCCGCCGTGTTCACCGTCTTCGAAAGGCCCGCTCAGTGTTCAGTCGTGTCGCCATCGTCAACCGGGGTGAAGCCGCCATGCGGCTCATCCACGCCGTTCGGGACCTGTCCGCGGAGACGGGGACACGGATCGAGACCGTAGCCCTGTACACGGATTCCGACCGGACGGCCACGTTCGTCCGCGAGGCGGACATTGCCTACGACTTGGGGCCGGCCGCGAACCGGCCCTATCTGGACCACGCGGTCCTCAGGAAAGCCCTGGTCGAGACCGGCGCGGACGCGGCCTGGGTCGGTTGGGGCTTCGTCGCGGAGGACCCGGCGTTCGCCGACCTGTGCGCCGAGATCGGCGTGACGTTCGTCGGCCCGAGCGCCGAGGCGATGCGCAAGCTGGGCGACAAGATCGGCTCGAAGCTGATCGCCGAAAAGGTCGGGGTGCCCGTAGCGCCGTGGAGCCGCGGCCCGGTGGAGACACTGGAGGACGCGAAGGCGGCGGCGGACCGGATCGGCTACCCCTTGATGCTGAAGGCGACCGCCGGCGGCGGCGGTCGTGGTATCCGGATGGTCTCCAACGCCGACGAGCTGACCCAGGCCTACGAGCTGACGCGCCGGGAGGCCGAGCGCGCGTTCGGCAGTGGCGTCGTGTTCCTGGAGCGCCTGGTGACGGGCGCCCGGCACGTCGAGGTCCAGGTCATCGCGGACGGGCAGGGCACCGCGTGGGCGCTGGGCGTGCGCGACTGCTCCGTGCAGCGGCGTAACCAGAAGATCATCGAGGAGTCCGCCTCCCCGGTCCTCAACGCCAAGCAGGTCGCCGAGCTGAAGGCGTCGGCCGAGCGGCTCGTGCTCGCGGTGGACTACCAGGGCGCGGGCACCATCGAGTTCCTCTACCACCCCGGTGAGCGGCTGTTCGCGTTCCTCGAGGTCAACACGCGCCTGCAGGTCGAGCACCCGATCACCGAGATCACCACCGGCGTCGACCTGGTCAAGGCCCAGCTGCACGTCGCGGCGGGCGGCAAGCTCGAGGGCGACGCGCCCGAGGAATGGGGTCACGCCGTCGAGGCGCGCCTCAACGCCGAGGACCCCGACCGCGACTTCGCACCCTCACCCGGCCGGATCGCGCGGCTGGCGCTGCCCAGCGGCCCCGGCATCCGGGTGGACACCGGGTTCAGCGAGGGCGACACGATCCCCGCCGACTTCGACTCGATGATCGCCAAGATCATCGCGCACGGCCGTGACCGCACGGAGGCGCTGGCCCGCCTGCGCCGCGCGATGACGCAGACGACCGTCATCATCGAGGGCGGCGTGACGAACAAGGGTTTCGTCCGCATGCTGCTCGACGAGCCCGCGGTGATCGACGGATCCGCCGACACCGGCTGGATCGACCGCGTGCGCGCCCAGGGCGCCCTCGTGTCGCACCAGCACTCCGCGATCGCGCTGATCGCCGCCGCCATCGAGGCTTACGAGGACGAGGAGGCCGTGACGCGGCAGCGCTTCCTGTCCACCGCGCACGGCGGCCGCCCGCAGTCGCAGCACGAGAGCGGCCGCGCGCTGGAGCTCAAGCTCCGCGACGTCGGCTACCGCGTCCAGGTCGCCCGCACCGGCGGCCACCGGTTCCGCATCGGCCTGTCGGCGGGTGGTCCCGAGCACGCGGCCGACGTCGACATCGAGCGTTTCGACGAGCACAGCGGCCAGATCACCGTGAACGGCGTCCGCTTCAAGGTCGTCACGAGCACTCACGGCCCGATCCACCTGGTCGAGGTCGACGGCATCACGCACCGGATCAGCCGCGACGAGGGCGGCATCGTGCGCTCGCCCGTGCCCGCGCTCGTGGTGGCCACGCCGCTGCAGGCGGGCGACGAGGTCGAGGCCGGCGCGCCGCTGCTCGTGGTCGAGAGCATGAAGATGGAGACCGTGCTGCGCGCGCCGTTCCGCAGCCGCGTGCGGGAGCTCGCGGTGTCGGTCGGCAGCCAGGTGGAGGCGGGCGCCCGCCTGCTCCGCCTGGAGCCGCTGGGCGACGGCGACGAGGCGGCCGGTCCCGCGACCGCGGCGCGGGAAGTCGAGCTGGACCTGCCGTCCGAGCCGGCGGACGTGCCCGCGGCCGACCGGGCCGCGCGTGGTCTGCAGGACCTGCGCAGCCTCCTGCTGGGCTTCGACATCGACTCCCGGGACGAGAAGCGCCTGCTCGCCAACTACCTGGCCGCGCGCGCCGAGCTCGTCGCGGAGGGCGGACACGAGCCTGCCGGGGAGGTCGAGCTGCTGAGCCTGTTCGCCGACCTGAGCGAGCTGAGCCGCAACCGGCCCGCCGGCGAGGAGTCGAAGTCCGCCTCCTCGGTGCACAGCCCCCGCGAGTACTTCCACACCTACCTGCAGTACCTCGACCCGGACCGCTCCGGGCTGTCGGAGAGCTTCCGGCAGCGGCTCACGCACGTGCTGTCCCGCTACGGCGTCGAAGGCCTGGACCGCACGCCTGAGCTGGAGAACGCGGTCTTCCGGATCTTCCTGGCCCAGCAGCGCGCGTCCGCCGACGTCGCCGTGGTGACGACCCTGCTGCGCCAGTGGGTGACCGAGGCCCCGCCCGCCGAGGCGGACCGCGTCACCGTCGGCCTGGCGCTGGAGCACCTGGTCGCCGCCACCCAGGTCCGGTTCCCGGCCGTCGCGGACCTGGCGCGCGGCGTCGTGTTCACCTGGTTCGCCCAGCCGCTGCTGCGCCGTACCCGCGCCAAGGTCTACACGGCCGTGCGCAAGCACCTGCGCCACCTCGACCAGCATCCGGACGCGCCCGACCGCGCCGAGCGGATCTCCGCGATGGTCGCCAGCGCCGAGCCGCTCGTCCGGCTGATCGGCCAGCGGATCGGCCGCGAAGGCGCCGACCCCGTGCCCCTGCTGGAGGTGCTGAGCCGCCGATACTACGGCAACCGCGCGCTCAGCGACATCCGGGTGAGCGAGGTGGCGGGCTGCACGTTCGTCGTCGCCGACCACCGCACCGCGACCGGCAACGGTCGCGTCGTGACCACCGCGGTCGACTTCCCGTCGCTGGCCGGGGCGGTCAAGGCGGTCGACGAGTTCGCCGGCGACGGCGAACTGGTGGCGGACGTCTATCTGAACTGGTCCGACGGTCCGAACGATCCCGACGAGATGGCCGCGCGCCTGCGCGAGATCCTGGTCGCGCAGCAGCCGTCGGACCGGGTCGGCCGCGTCACCACGACCGTCGCGGGCAACAGCGGCGCCATGATGCACCACCACTTCACCTTCCGGCCGTCCGCGGACGGCTTCGTGGAGGAACGGCTGCTGCGCGGTCTGCACCCGCGCATCGCCGAGCGCATGCAGCTGGAGCGGTTGCGCGACTTCGACCTCACCCGGCTGCCCTCGCCCGACGAGGAGGTCTACCTCTTCCGGGCCGCGGCACGGAAGAACCCGTCCGACGAGCGCCTCGTCGCCCTGGGCCAGGTCCGCGACCTGACCCCGTTGCGCGACGACGAGGGCAGGCTCGTCGCGCTGCCCGCGGCCGAGGACATCATTGCCACGTGCCTCGACGCCATCCGCCGGGCCAAGAAGCCCGGCGCGAAGACGTCCGCCACGAACCGGATCGTCATCTACGTGTGGCCACCGACCGACCTCTCGCCGGACGACCTGAACACCGTGGCGAAGCGCGTGTTGCCGACGACGGCGGGTGCGGGCCTGGAGGAGGTGCTGTTCCTCGGCAGGCGCCGCGACAGCGCCACCGGCGAGCTCGTCGACATCGCCGTCCGGATCGGCTACGACGTGGGCTCCGGCGTGCGGCTGTCCGTCGTGCCGCCGCCGACCGAGCCCATCGAGCCGCTGGACGACTACCGCCAGGAGGTGCTGCGCGCGCACAGCCGCGGCACGCACTATCCGTACGAGCTGACCGGCATGCTCGCCGGGCCGTCCGGCTCGTTCACCGAGTACGACCTGGACGAGCACTCGCAGCTGGTGCCGGTGGACCGGCCCAAGGGACGCAACACCGCCGCGCTCGTCGCGGGTGTCGTCAGCACGCCCAGCCCGCGTCATCCGGAGGGCGTGACCCGCGTCGTGCTGCTGGGCGACCCGACGAAGGCGCTCGGCGCGCTGTCCGAGCCCGAGTGCGCGCGGGTGATCGCCGCGCTCGACCTGGCCGAGCGGATGCGGGTGCCGCTGGAGTGGTTCGCGCTCTCCGCGGGCGCCCGGATCTCGATGTCGTCCGGCACCGAGAACATGGACTGGGTGGCGGCCGCGCTGAAGCGGATCGTGAACTTCACCCAGGACGGCGGCGAGATCAACATCGTGGTCGCGGGCATCAACGTCGGCGCCCAGCCGTACTGGAACGCCGAGGCCACGATGCTCATGCACACCAAGGGCATCCTGGTGATGACGCCGGACTCCGCGATGGTGCTGACGGGCAAGCAGTCGCTCGACTTCTCCGGCGGCGTGTCGGCCGAGGACAACCATGGCATCGGCGGGTACGACCGGATCATGGGCCCGAACGGCCAGGCGCAGTACTGGGCGCCGGACATCCGCGGTGCGCGGGAAGTCCTGATGTCGCACTACGACCACACCTACGTCGCGCCGGGAGAGAGCCGGCCGCGCAAGACGGTCACCGGCGACCCGGTGGACCGCGACGTGTCGGTGTTCCCGCACGCCGTACCGGACAGCGACTTCACGACGGTGGGCCAGATCTTCTCCGGCGAGTCCAACCCGGACCGCAAGAAGCCGTTCGACATCCGCACAGTCATGCGTGCGCTGTCCGATCAGGACCACCCGGTGCTGGAGCGGTGGGCGGGCATGGCCGACGCGGACACCGCCGTGGTCCAGGACGTCCACCTCGGCGGTCGACCGGTGTGCCTGCTGGGCATCGAGTCCCGGTCCGTGCCGCGTCGCGGATTCCCTCCCACCGACGGCCCGGACACCTACACCGCGGGCACCTTGTTCCCGCGGTCGTCCAAGAAGGCCGCTCGGGCCATCAACGCCGCCAGCGGGAACCGTCCTCTGGTCGTGCTGGCCAACCTGTCGGGGTTCGACGGGTCGCCCGAGTCGATGCGCAAGCTGCAGCTGGAGTACGGCGCGGAGATCGGCCGCGCGGTGGTGAACTTCAAGGGCCCCATCGTGTTCTGCGTGATCTCGCGGTACCACGGCGGCGCGTTCGTGGTGTTCTCCAAGGCGCTCAACCCGGACATGACCGTGCTCGCGGTCGAGGGCTCGTTCGCCTCGGTGCTCGGCGGCGCTCCGGCCGCCGCGGTGGTCTTCGCGCGCGACGTCGACAAGCGGACCGGCAACGACCCCCGCGTGCTCGCGCTCGCCGCCCGTGTCGCGGAGGCGCCGGCTGCCACGCGGGCCGCGTTGGCCGCCGAGCTGGCCGAGCTGCGGGCATCCGTACGGGCCGAGAAGCTCACCGAGGTGGCCACCGAGTTCGACCGCGTGCACAGCATCCAGCGGGCGGTCGACGTCGGCTCGGTAGACGCGATCATCAGCTGCGCCGAGCTGCGGCCGCAGATCATCGAGGCGGTCGAGAAGGGCCTCGCCCGACAGCTCTGACCTGGTCCCGAAGCCGGACGCCCGCGCCTTTCCGGCGCGGGCGTCCGGCCTTTCGCGTTCAGGGTGTCACCGGCGGGCTGGTGCCGGTACATCCCGACGCGCGGAAATCAGCGGCGGCCGTCCCTTCCTCAGCAAGATCGAAGCAGGTATGTTTGTCCGGTCATCGAAAAAAAGTTTCACCAATGGAGGAACATTGGGCAAGAAGCTTCAGATGCTGGCACTACCGATCGCGGCCGTCGCACTGGCCACCCTGACGAGCGTTCCCGCCCAGGCGGCCGACGGCTACAACCGATGCCATGACGACCACTACTGCCTGTTCTCCGGCCTGGACGGCACGGGCGACATGATCGAGATCCAGAGCGATACGCCGGATCTCGCCACCCTCAACATGGCCGGCAGGGCCAAGTCGGACTGGAATCGCACGGATTCCTACATCCACCTTTACTCCGAAGCCGGCTACGGCGGCTGCTCGGCCCTGACCACCCCCGGCGGCAAGGGCAACTTCTTCACCACCTACCGCGACTTCTTCAACTCCGTCCGCATCGGCGGCCCGAACGGCCCGTCCTGCTTCACCTTCTCGGGTTCACGGGCCGACTCGCACGGCTGACGCGGACCGGACGGCCGGGCATCGCACAGAAACGCTCCGCCGGTGCCCGGCTCGGCCTGCGAAGGGTGCCGTTGTCATGACCGGCCACAGCCCACCCCTCGAACTGATCCGGAGCCCGCTGCCGCCCGGCCGGTGACCGGCCGGTTTCCGGATCAGTTCTCAGGCACTCCCCCGTCGGCGGTCTGCTCCAGCCACGCGACGATGTGCTCCGCGTAGCTTTCGACATGCGCGAGGGGCTTGCCGCCGAGCTCGAGGACCGCGACGAGCTGGTTGACGCCGAACGTCCTGTCCCAAACACGGGCGCGCCGGTAGGTCTCGCCGCCGACGGCCCGGCGGAGGTTGTCCCAGCCGTGCCACCCCATGAAGGCGGCGTCGATCGCCGGGTCGAACAGGTGGGCCCGGTCCCAGTCGAGGACGCCGACCAGCTTGCCGTCCTCACTCCAGTGGACGTTGTCGCCGACGAGATCTCCGTGGACGAGCGAGTCAGGGACTGCTTCCAGGGCCAGCGCCTCCTCCAGGCGCCGCCGGCCTTCGTCACGCCACTTCTCGGGGAAGCGCGGGATGACCTCTTCGGCCAGGATGCCGGCCCAGCTGTCGCCGCCCTCGTGCTCGCGCGGCGCGGCCAGCACGGCTCGCAGGTCCGGAGTGACAGGGAACTCCCGCAGAGCCCCGAGCAGCTCGCCGATCCCGGCCGGATCGCCCTCGCCCTCGGGCAGTGCGGCGCCGTCGATCCACGACACGGCGACGGCCGCGCGATCCCCGAACCTCGTCACCGGTGTCAGCGGCTCGGGCACCTCGAACGGCAGCCCGGAAGCCGCGATCACCCGCAGGAGTTCGGTACGGCGTGGCAGGGCCTCGGCTCCCGTGGGGCGTCGGCTGATCCGCACAGCCGCGACCCCGGGCAGCAGGACGACGTCGTGGATCCCGCCTCGGGCGAGCCGTGCCGTGTCGAGGGAGGCACCCGGCATGAGCGCGTCGGCTATCTCCAACAGGTCGGCAGACATCCGGTCACTCATATGTCGGTCTCCTCCTCCGGTTTGAACGCGAGGCGGCGCCCCGGGCCGCGCGGCCATCGGCCGGCTGCCGTCCTGGCGATGGGGTCCGGGCCAGATCCTAGACGCCTCCACCGACGCTCACCGAACGCCGCCGCCCGAACGTCAGCGCCCCCGTCCTGTTTCGCACGGGCATCCGGCCGGTAGTGAAGGGGGTGAGCACCGCCGGCGTCGACAGCGCGACGACGGAGACGAAGCCCGGCCGATTCCTTCCGGTGGTAGCGGCCGTCTTATGGTCGCCAATACGTTTTGGGCAGGTGGAGGTAGTCGTGCTCGAGGACAGGGACCGATCGGCGGAGGACACGGCGGTGACGGGCGCCGCGCCGGCCGGTGACGAGGAGGCGTTCGGTGCGCTCGCCGAGCCGTTGCGCAGGGAGCTGCGGGTGCACTGCTACCGGATGCTCGGCTCCTACGACGACGCCGAGGACATGGTTCAGGAGACGTTCCTGCGCGCCTGGCGGCACCGCGACACCTACGAGGGCCGGTCGAGCTTCCGGGCCTGGCTGTACAAGATCGCGACGAACGCGTGCCTGGACCTGATCGACCGCACCAAACGGCGTGTGCAGCCCTATCGGGTGCCGCCGCTGGTCGATCCGGGCGCGCCGGCGCAGCCGCCCGCCGATGTGTCCTGGCTGCAGCCGGTCCCGGATCGGCTGCTGGAGCCGGCCGCCGACAGCGCCCAGGGGCCGGCGTCGGCGGCGGTCGCGCGCGAGACGATCGAACTCGCTTTCCTGGTGGCGATCCAGCACCTGCCCGCCCGGCAGCGGGCCGTACTGATCACCAGAGACGTGCTGGGCTGGCCGGCCACCGAGACGGCCGCGCTGCTGGGAACCAGCGTGGCGTCGGTGAAGAGCGCGCTGCAACGGGCCCGGGCGACGCTGAAACGGCACCTGCCGCAGCGGCGCGAGGACTGGACGGCGACGGCCCGGCCCAGCGCCGACGAGCGTGCGCTGGTGCGGCGCTACGTCGAGGCGCACCAGCGAGCCGATCTGGGTGCCCTGGCCGGGATGCTCGCCGACGACGTGCGGATGACGATGCCGCCGCACCCGGCGTGGCTGATCGGGCGGCAGGCGCTGCTGACCTTTTCCGGGCAGGTCTTCAAACCCGGCTCGCCGTGGTACCACGGGCGCTGGCGCGGCGTCGTCACCGGCGCGAACCTGCAGCCCGCGGTGGCGCACTACGTCGAACACCCCACGGCGGACGAGACCAAGAACCTGGACGGCCGGTTCCGCGCCCAGGTGCTCGACGTGCTGCGGATCGACGACGGCCGGATCACCTCGATCACGTCGTTCGAACCGCGCTGCTTCGCCGCGTTCGGCCTGCCCCTGATCCTGCCGTGAGTGCGGGATTCCGGCGAAGCGAGGTGGTCCTGGCCTGCGGTGAGGTCCGCGACTACGAGGCGGCCGCGTGGCACGACGCGATCGTCCGGGTGCAAGGCGCGGAGGTCGAACTCGAGACGGTCAGCGGTGCCCGCCGGCGTTTCGGCCACGGCGCGGTGCTGTGCCTGGCAGGCCTTCCGCTGCGCGTGCTGCGCAATCCGGGGCCGGGCCTGGTCACGCTGATCGCGATAAGTCGGAACCGGACCGATTCCTTCTCCGCCCGGGGACCGTCATATGGCCAGGAACACGGTACAGAACCTGAAGCGGAGCAGAAGTCATGTCCATGAGCAGCGAAAATACGGTCCCAGTGAACGCGTCGGTCATCTCCGGGGACGGAACCGAGATCGCGTTCGAGCGGCTCGGTTCCGGGCCCGCGGTCATCCTCGTGTCCTCGGCACTGGCTGACCGCTCCGACGCCCGTAAGCTCGCCGGCCTGCTCGCCCAGCACTTCACCGTGATCAACTACGACCGGCGGGGCCGGGGCGCCAGCGACGACGCCACCGAGTACGCGGCCGAACGCGAGATCGAGGACATCGCGGCGCTGATCGACCACGCCGGGGGCTCGGCGTCGGTGTTCGGGAGCTCCTCGGGGGCGGTGCTGGCGTTGCGCGCCGCGGCGGCCGGACTCGACATCGAGAAACTGGCGCTCTACGAACCGCCGTTCGTGATCGGCGCCGCCGGCTTCGGCCCGCCCGGGGACTACGCCCGGCGGCTTGACGCGCTGCTGGCCGCCGGCCGGCGCGGCGACGCGGTCAGATACTTCATGACCAGGGTGCAAGGCATGCCCGCGTTCATGGTCACCATGATGCGGCTGATGCCGGGCGTGTGGTCGAACCTCAAGGCGCTGGCGCACACGCTGCCCTACGACGCGGCGGTGATGGGCGACACCCAGCAGGGCAAGCCGCTGGAGGCCGGCCGGTGGTCGGCCGCGAAAGCGCCGACGCTGGTGCTGACCGGCGGCAAGAGCCCGGCCGGATTCCACGACGCCGCACGGGCACTCGCCCACGTCCTGCCCGATGCCGAGCACCGCACACTGCCCGACCTCAACCACGGCGCCGTGGTCATGGCTCCCAAGAGGCTCGCGCCCGCTCTCGTGGAATTCCTGCACGGCTGAGCGGGTCGCCGATCCCTTTCCAGGCTCCGCGGGTGACGGGCGGCGAGGCCGGCCGGGGGGCAGGCACGGTCTTCGGGATCATGAGGTCGTCTACTCCCCCGGTCACCGGACAAGACCGTCCCCGCCCCCGCCCCGGCCGACCGGCCCTGCCGGCCGGGGTGGGCCGCGGCGCCCTGCCCTTCAGGATCGCTGAGCGTCCGCCGTCGCCTCACGCACCGGGGGCGCCCGTTTCGAGCAGACGCCCCTCGGACAGCCGCAGCCAGCGGTCCACTCCGATCTCGGCGAGGAACCGCTCGTCGTGGCTGACCACCACGAAGGCGCCCTCGTATGACTGCAGGGCGCCTTCCAGCTGGGCGACGCTGACCAGGTCGAGGTTGTTGGTCGGTTCGTCCAGCAGCAGCAGCTGGGGCGCCGGTTCGGCGCACAGGACGCAGGCCAGGGTGGCGCGCAGCCGCTCGCCGCCGGACAGCACCCCGACCGGGAGGTGGATGCGGGAGCCCCGGAACAGGAAGCGTGCGAGCAGGTTCATCCGCTGCGCCTCCGGCATCCCCGGCGCGAACGCGGCCAGGTTCTCCGCCACGGTGCGGTCGAGGTCCAGCAGGTCCAGCCGTTGGGACAGGTAGGCGACCCGGCCGTCGGCCCGCCTGGTCCCGCCGCCCTCCGGCTCCAGCTCACCGTTGATCACGCGCAGCAGGGTGGACTTGCCGGCGCCGTTGGGGCCGGTCAGAGCGATCCGCTCGGGCCCCCGGATCGCCAGGTCCGCCCCCTCCCCGGAGAAGAGGGCCCGCTCGCCGTAGCGGACCTGCATCCGTTCGCCGAGGAAGACCGTGCGTCCGGCCGGGACGCCGGTCCCGGGCAGCTCCAGCGATATCTTCTGCTCGTCGCGCACTGCCCGGCCCGCCTCGTCGAGCCTGGCCCTGGCCTCGCTGACCCGCATGGCGTGCGTCTCGTTCGACCTCCCCGCCGATTCCTGGGCACGCCGCTTCATCGTCCCGGCGAAGATCTTCGGCAGGCCGGCGCTCTTGAGGTTGCGGGCGGCGTTGCCGGCCCGGCGCGCGGCCCGCTCGCGGGCCTGCTGCATCTCCCGCTTCTCCCGCCTGACCTCCTGCTCGGCGTTGCGGACGTTCTTCTCGGCGACCTCCCGCGCGGCGCGCACGGCCTCCTCGTACTCGGTGTAGTTCCCGCCGTAGGACCGGAGCTCGCCCCGGTCGAGCTCGGCGATGCGGTCCATGCGGTCGAGCAGTGCCCGGTCGTGGCTGACCAGCAGCAGGCAGCCGTTCCAGTCCCCGAGCACGCCGTAGAGCTTGTGGCGCGCGTCGAGGTCGAGGTTGTTGGTCGGTTCGTCGAGCAGCAGGACGTCGGGCCGCTTCAGCAGCTGTGCCGCCAGGCCGAGGGAGACGACCTGGCCGCCGCTGAGGGTGTGCAGGCGCCGGGTGAGGGAGACGTCCCCGAGGCCGAGCCGGTCCAGCTGGGCACGGGTGCGCTCCTCGATGTCCCAGTCGTTGCCGATCGTCGTGAAGTGCTCCTCGCTCGCGTCTCCGGCCTCGATGGCGTTCAGCGCCCTGATCACCGGAGCGATCTCCAGGACCTCGGCCACGGTCAGGTCGCCGACGAGGGGCAGCGTCTGGGGCAGATAGCCCAGCACCCCCGCCACCGTGACCGAGCCGGCGGCCGGGCGAAGGGCGCCGGCGATCAGCTTGAGCAGCGTGCTCTTGCCGGCACCGTTGGGCGCCACCAGGCCGGTGTGTCCCGACGGGACGGTGAATGAGAGGTCCTCGAACACCGGGGTGTCGTCGGGCCAGGAGAATGACAGGTTCGAAACCACGATCAGGGCGTCGGACATCGAATCGCTTCCGCGTTCGGCCGGTACGGCGAAGCCCGTCCGGCGAAATGGTCAGGACACGAAGACATCGCCAAACGGCGGTCACGCGATGGGCGCGTCACCGATGGCCATGTGATCCGGGATCACCCGGAGATGTCTTCTTCGCCTGCCATGTCATGCTCCGTTCCGCCATTACTGCCCAGCTACGTTACCAGCCCGAGCGATCTGCATGCGGCGGCCGTCGCCGGAGGCCACGCGCTTGCGGCCGGATGAGCGAGAATGATCCCCGTGACCGGCGTCTACGTACTCAATGGCCCGAACCTGAACCTGCTCGGCACCCGCAGGCCCGAGGTGTACGGCAGCACGACACTGTCGACCCTGGAGGAGCTGTGCCGCGAGGAGGCCACCCGGCTCGGCCTGGACCTGGTCTTCCACCAGTCCAACCACGAGGGCCGGCTGATCGACTGGATCCACGAGGCCGGAGCGCGCGTCAAGGCCGGTGAGAGCATCGGCGCAGTCTTCAATCCCGGCGCCTACACCCACACCTCGATCGCCCTGCACGACGCCATCGAGGGCACCGAGCTCCCGGTCGTCGAGGTGCACATCTCCAACGTGCACCGCCGGGAGGCCTTCCGGCACCACTCCTACATCTCCCCCATCGCGCGCGGCACCATCGTCGGCCTCGGCGTGGACGGCTACCGCCTGGCCATCGACGCCCTCCACCGGATGTCCCTGCGGTAGGCCGCCGGGGGTCCTGCCGGCGGCCATGCCGTCAGGTCGGCGAGCGGGTCCTCGACGGCTCCACGAGGCGTCCCTTCATGCATTTCGTGAACTGTGTAAACTCAACCGGATGACACCCGACGCCCAGGGCTTCCTGGAGCGGTTCGCCATGATCATGTCCGAGTCCGGCTATCCCCGGATGGCGGCCAGGGTCTTTGCCGCGCTGCTCGTCTCCGACGATGGCAGGCTCACCGCCGCCGAGCTCGCCGAGCGGCTCCAGGTGGGACCGCCGGCGATCTCCGGCGCGGTGAAATACCTGATGCATGTGGGAATGGTGGCCCGCGAGCGCGATCCGGGAGAACGGCGTGACCGTTACCGCGTCGATCAGGTGGCGTGGTTCACGGCGGCCATGTCCAGCGACGAGATCTTCCGCCGTTTCGAGGAGGGCGCCCGGGAAGGGCTTGAGGTGTTCGATCAGGACACACCTGTGGGAGCCCGCCTGGAGGAGATCCGGCGTTTCTTCGCCTTTCTGCGCCGAGAGGTCCCCCAGCTGATGGACAAGTGGCGGGAGCTGGAGTCACGCGATGTCGCGGCGGCGCAGACCGGCCAGCCCGGTGGCGCCCAGGGCGACGGCGACCACGGTCATTAGGAGCAGCGGTGCCACTGCCGTCTGGCCGAGGATGATCCACGGCACGTGCACGAACGGGATGATGTTCAGCACCGACTCGTCGACCTGCCCCAGAGTGCCGAGCACGTCGAGCAGGATGAACGCCACCCAGATCCCCCACGCGGCCGTGGACAGCCGGGGCAGCAGCCCGGCCAGGACGACCGCGATCCCCGTCATCACCCAGACGGCGGGCAGGTAGGCCAGCGCGGCCCCCAGCACCAGCGGGAACTTGCCCGGGTCGCCGCCGCGCGCGCTGTAGGCGAGTCCGGTGGCCGCGCCCAGCGCCACCATTGCCGCCGCGGGCGCGACCACCGCCATGAACAGATGGCTGAGCGCCCACCGGATGCGGCTCGTCGGGGTCACCAGCACCAGGTCGGCGCGCCCCGCCGTCTCCTCCGTCCGCAGCCGGAGCGCGGACAGGATGCCGTAGGCGGCGATGATCCAGGCGAGCATGGACAGCAGGTAGTTGACGAAGAAGTCGGCCGGCTCGGCGTCCCCGCCCCCCACCCTGGCGATCATCTCCATGATCTGCGGAGCGTCGATCTGGCCTTCGATCCCGCCGGAGACGGCACCGCCGAGCGCGAGGCCGCCCGCCGCGAACCCGGCGATCCAGGCCACCAGCTGACCGCGGTGCAGCCGCCAGGCCAGGGCCGGCGCGCTGCGCAGCCCGGGCGCCGCCGCTACGGGCCCGAGCCGTGCAGGCAGCACACCGGCGGCCAGGTCGCGGCGGGACGACAGCCGGTAGGCCGTGCCTGCCAGCGCGACGACCAGGGCCAGCAGGAGCGCGAAGACCCACCAGCGCTCGCCCGCGAACGGCCGTACCCGCAGCGTCCAGCCCAGCGGCGACGCCCACGACAGCCAGGCCACCCCGCCCGCGTCGCCGACCGCTCGGATCAGGAAGAAGACGGCGAACACCCCGATGCCTATCCCCCTGGCCGCGGCCACGCTCTCCGTGAGCTGCGCGGCGAGGGCGCCGACCGCGGCGAAGGTCCATCCGGCGGCGGCCAGCGACAGGGCCAGCGCGAAGGAGCCGGAGGCGGGCAGCCCCACGCCGGTGAGCGCGCCCGCCATGAGGACGGCGATCACCAGGTTGGCGGCGAGCACCACGGCCAGCGCCGCGGTCAACGGCGCGTGCCTGCCCACCACTCCCGCGGCGGCGAGTTCGCGGCGGCCCGATTCCTCCTCGCCCCTGCTGTGCCGGATCATCAGGAGCATGCTCACCAGCCCGAGCAGCATGCCACCCGAACTGGTCACGGTGTGTGCGGTCAGCCCGCCCACGCTCGCCTCGAACACCGGGCCGCGCATGGCCGCCTGCGAGGGGTTGGCCATCGCCGCGTCGCCCACGCCGCGCAGGGCCTCGGCGGTCGGGTAGAGCCCGGCGGTGCTGCCGGCGATGCTCGACGGGTAGAGCGCGGCGGGCAGGCCCCACAGGGGGAGGATGAGGCGGTCGCGGCGGACGACGAGCCGGGCGAGTACGCCGGTTCCCGTCAGGGCGCTCATGAAGTGGCCTCCGTCCGAGGCTCGTGCCCGCCGCTCCGAGCCGGCGTGTAGTGCCGCATGAACAGGTCCTCCAACGTCGGGGGCGCCGCGGTGACGCCGCGCAGCCCCAGCGCGGTCAGCCGCTGGAACAGCTCGTCGAGATGACGGGGCTCGACCTGGCAGCTGACCCGCATGCCCTCGATGTGGAGATCACTCACTCCGGGTAGTTCCGCCAGGCCGTACGGCGGGCTCGCCACCTCAGCGACCACGGACGTGCTGGTCAGGTGGCGCAGCTCCACCAGCGTTCCCGACTCCACCGTGCGACCGCCCCTGATGATGCTCACCCGATCGCAGAGCGCCTCCACCTCCGACAGGATGTGGCTGGACAGCAGCACGGTACGGCCACGCGCCTTCTCCTCGGCCACGCTGTCCCTGAAGACCGCTTCCATGAGCGGGTCCAGGCCGGAGGTCGGCTCGTCGAGGATGAGCAGTTCCACGTCGGAGGCCAGCGCGGCGACCAGGGCCACCTTCTGCCGGTTGCCCTTGGAGTAGGCCCGGCCTTTCTTGCGCAGGTCCAGCTCGAACCGGTCGACCATGCTCGCCTTGCGCTGCTCGTCGACTCCGCCGCGCAGCCGTCCCAGCAGGTCGATCACCTCGCCGCCCGAGAGGTTGGGCCACAGGGTGACGTCGCCGGGCACGTACGCCAGCCGGCGGTGCAGATCGGTGGCGTCGGCCCAGGGGTCGCCGCCGAGCAGCCGTGCTCTGCCCGCGTCGGCGCGCATCAGGCCGAGCAGGATCCGGATGGTCGTGGACTTGCCGGCGCCGTTGGGGCCGAGGAAGCCGTGGACCTCGCCCCTGCGGACATCCAGGTCGAGGCCGTCCAGCGCACGCGTCCGGCCGAACGTCTTGACGAGGCCGGACACGTGGATCGCATCTGTCATGCTTCGCACGCTACATTAAGTTCACGAAATTCATGAAGAATATGAAATAACGATCCGCGACCGGCGCATCCTTGGGCACTGCGCCGCCGCCTCCCACCCGGGCGATCGGACACGAGCCACGGGAGACCCCTTCCGCCTTTCCCGATCACCCCTCGCCGAGGAGCGCACACGTGCCGCCGAGTACGGCAGGCGGGATGCCGGTGACGGCAACATGGGCGGCATTAGACATTAGTGTGCGGCGCACACTATCGTGTCACACGTGTCGACAGAAGAACTGATCCTGAGCCAGGCCCAGGAGCTGCGTCGCGGCACGGTCGTGCTGGCCTGCCTCGCGCTGCTCGACGAGCCGCAGTACGGCTACGCGCTCCTTGAGACGCTCAACGACGCCGGAGTCACCGTCGACGGCAACACCCTCTACCCGTTACTGCGCCGGCTGGAGAAGCAGGGCCTGCTCACCAGCGAGTGGAACACCGACGAGTCCCGACCACGGAAGTTCTACCGGGTCAGCCCCGAGGGCTTCCGGGTGCGCGCCGGCCTGGTGCGCGAGTGGCAGGACCTCGTCTCCTCGATCTCACGACTGACCAAGGAAAACCGATGAGCACGAACACGCTGACCGACCGCTACGTACATGAGGTCGTCCGGCGGATCCCGGCCGACCAGCGCGACGACGTCGCCGACGAACTGCGCACCACGATCGCCGACACCGTCGACGCGCGCGACGCTGCCGACCCGGACTCGGCGGAACGCGAGGTGCTCACCGAGATGGGCGACCCGATCCGGCTCGCCGCCCGTTATGCGGACCGGCCGCTCACGTTGATCGGCCCCGAGCTCTACCCGACCTACATCCGGCTGCTGGTGACCCTGCTGTCCGCCGTGCTGCCGGTGGTCACCGCCGCGCTCGTGGTGGTCGACGTCCTGGACAACAACGACCTCGGCTCGGCGATCGGCACCGGCATCGGCGCGGCGCTCACCGTCGGCGCCCAGATGATCGCCTGGCTCACCGTGGTGTTCGCCCTGGTCGAGCGGTCCCGAAACCGCAAGGGTGCGTCCGCCGCCTCCGGCACCTGGACCCCCGACGACCTGCCCGAGCTCCCCCGCCCGGACAAGCGCGTCGGGGCGGCCGGCGCCGCCGCGGTGGGGAACGCGCTGCTGATCGGGCTGATCGTCTGGCAGCACATCGCCGAGCCCTACCGCGCCGACGGGAACGCCGAGCGGCTGCAGGTGCTCCATCCCGACCTGTGGTCCGGGTGGATCTGGCCGATCCTCGCCGGCCTCGCCGGCCTCGTGGCGCTCAACCTGGTCCGGATCGCCGCGCGCGGATGGACCGTCCGGCTGGCCGCCTGGTACGCCCTCGCCGAAGCGGCGTTCGCGCTGCCACTGGCATGGATCCTCTACCGCCGCGTGTTCTTCAGTCCGGAGTTCCTGACGGACTTCAGCGGGAAGTGGACGGACTCCTTCTACACCGTCACAGCGCTGGGCGTGCTCGTGGTGAGCGCGAGCGCGGTGGTCAGCCGCTTCCGGGAGGCGCGCAGGTAAGGACCATCCCCCTCGAAGCCGGCGGCGAGCGCCCCCGCACCGGCTGAGTCACCCCCGGCCCGGGGGCGGGCCGGGGACTCGCCCACCGCACGCGCCCGGCTCTCCCCGCAGGCCGTACGGATGACCCGGATGTCCGAAACCTGCAAGACGCCGGGACCGCGTGCGTGATGACATGGGTCCATGAGCTCTCCTCACAGGCGCGACGGCACGGCCGGGCAGACAGACCTCCTGGAGCTGGTCAACGTGGGCCCGGCGGTGGTCCGGCATCTGGCACGCGTGGGGATCACCCGCACAGGCCAGCTCGCCGGCCTGGACCCGGTGGAGATGTACGACCGGTTGTGCGCCCTGGACGGGCGCCGGTACGACCCCTGCCTGCTGGACACGTTCATGTCCGCCGTCGAGCAGGCCGGGGGCGGACCCGCGCGCCCGTGGTGGGACTACACCGCCGAGCGCAAGCGCCTGCTCTCCGAACGGGTGCGCTGACGGCCGCCGGCTCCACGGGCCGGCGTGAGATCGGCCGGCCAGGCGGTGCTGAGCCTGGTCTTCCACGACAGCACGGGGGCGGCCAGGGCGAGTGGATCGACGACGGCGGTGCGGACGAGCCGGCAGGACACCCCGGCCATGAGGGCCAGGGCGGTGGCGTCGAGGCCCCGGCCGGGCTCCGGAGCGCCGCTCGACGGGCTCGCGCCAAACAAGTGGACGCGGTGCGCATGACCTTACTAACATGCACCCATGTCCAGTCCCGAGGCGTCAAGACTCTAGCCACCGGTCGTCCGGTGGCCACCTGTGATGTCGCGTTGAAGCTCCGCGACCGATGAGGCCGCGGCATTGCCTGCCGCGACCGCTGCCACCGGATCACCGTAGTACGGGCTGTGTTCGACCTCGACCGCGCGTCACCTCCATGGCGCCGGCGGGTCCTTTCGCGCGGTGGTCGCGCGTACCCGGCTGGACGTCCGCTGTCTCCGACGCCGATCCGGGCACTGCTGCGGCCTGCCGCCGCCTTGTCGATCCATGATGTGGTTGCGGAGTTTTCTGTCATGCCTCTCGCCATTTACATGCTCGGACTGGCGGTCTTCGCTCAGGGGACGTCCGAGTTCATGTTGTCCGGCCTCATTCCGGACATCGCACGCGACATGCACGTGTCCATCCCGGCTTCGGGATCACTGACCTCGGCGTTCGCCGCAGGGATGATCATCGGAGCGCCGCTGATGGCGATCCTGAGCCTGCGCTGGCCGAGACGCCGCGCGCTCCTGATCTTCCTGGTCGTTTTCCTGCTCGCCCATGTCCTCGGCGCGGTCACCACCAGTTTCGGGGTACTGCTGGCCACGCGGGTCGTCGGCGCGCTGGCCAACGCCGGGTTCCTGGCGGTGGGCCTGGCGGCCGCGACCGCCATGGTCGGGCCGGACGCCAAGGGCCGCGCCACCTCCGTCCTGCTCGGTGGCGTCACCATCGCCTGCGTGGCGGGCGTTCCCGCCGGAGCCGTACTCGGTCAGCTGTGGGGATGGCGCTCAGCGTTCTGGGCGGTGGCCATCGTGTCGGTGCCGGCCGTCATCGCGATCCTGCGGTCGGTACCGGCCACCGGCCCCGGCTCCGGCTCCGCCGAGACCAGCGCGCGCGGGGAACTGCGTTCGCTGCGCGATCCGCGGCTTCTGGTCACCCTCCTCCTGGGTGCCCTCGTGAACGGCGCGACGTTCTGCACGTTCACCTATCTCGCGCCACTGGTCACCGACGTCACCGGATTCGGATCCGGATGGGTGCCCGCCATGCTGGCGCTCTTCGGCCTGGGCTCGTTCGTCGGTGTCACCGCCGGTGGCCGGATGGCCGACACCCGGCCCATGCCTCTCCTGGTGGCCGGCGGGGCGGCCCTGCTCGCCGGCTGGATCGTGTTCGCGGTGACGGCCGGGAACCCGGTGGCGACGCTCGTGCTCGTCTTCGTGCAGGGGGCCCTCTCGTTCGCCGTCGGGTCCACCCTGATCTCGCAGGCGCTCTACGCGGCCACCGGAGCGCCGACCCTGGCCGGCGGGTTCGCCACGGCCGCGTTCAACGTGGGTGCCGCGGCCGGTCCCTCGTTCGGTGGCATCGCCATCGGCGCGGGGCTCGGTTACCGCTCACCGCTGTGGGTCAGCGCGCTGCTGGTGGCCCTCGCGCTCGCCACCGCAGGCGTGGCCCTCGGGGTTCGGCGCGGGACGGCCAACCGCCGCGAGGAGGCACCCGCACCGGCTCGGTAGCCGGCGCCGCGTCCGCTCCCACGCACCCCGGAGCCCGCCGCCCGCCGGAACGGCGCGTGCTCCGGGGTGCGTGGGAGCAGGTCCGGGCACCGCTCCCGAAAGCTCTGCTCCCCTGCCCCGCCGTCCGCCGGAACGGCGCGTGCTCCGCAGGCGTGGCCCTCGGGGTCCGAGCACCACTCTTGAAGGCCCTGCTCCCCTGCCCCTCCGCCGGCCGGTGAAAAACCGTTTCCGGCGGCCCTGGCCGTCCCGATAGATTCGGCCACCTCCCCCTGCCGCCCCTGGAGTACCCATGATCGTTGTCTCCGCCGCCTCCGGCGCGCTCGGCCGCCTGGTCGTCGACCGCCTCATGACCCGGGTGCCCGCCGGTGAGATCGTCGCCGCCGTGCGCGATCCCGGCGCCGCCGCCGACCTGGCGGCCCGCGGCGTCCAGGTGCGCCGGGGCGACTACGACGACCCGGCGAGCCTGCGCGCGGCGTTCGGCGGAGCCAGGCGGTTGCTGCTGATCTCCTCCCCGGAGCTGGACCCGGCCCGCCGCCTCTCCCAGCACCTGGCCGCCCTCGACGCGGCCGGGGCCGCCGGTGTCGGCGCCCTCGCCTACACCAGCTTCCTGGGCGCCGCGAGCGACGGCACAGGTGTCACCGAGGCGCACCACGCCACCGAGAAGGCGATCCTCGGCAGCGGCCTGCCGTACACGATGCTCCGTCACCCCTACTACAGCGAGGCGTTCCTCAACCCCGGTCTCCGGGCCGCCGTCGCCTCCGGCGAGCTGACCGACGCCACCGGTGGGCGCGGTCTCAACACCGCGTCACGGGCCGACCTCGCCGAGGCCGCCGCCAACGTGCTGACCGGCGACGGGCATCTGGGCCGCGGCTACGACTTCACCGGTCCGCTGTGGACCTACCCGCAGCTCGCCCGGACCCTCGCGGAGGTCTCCGGCGTCCCGGTCGCCCACCGCGAGGGGCCCGACGACGCGAGCGGCGCCCTCCGCTGGCTCAACGGCCAGGTGCGCGCCGGCGCGCTGGAGGCCCAGACCGGCGACCTCCAGGAGGTGCTCGGCCATCCCGCCACGACCCTGCGGCAGGCCGTCACCACCGCGCTGCGCCCGGCCGCCCCCGGCGGGGCCTGACCCCCGCGCGGGTACGGCGGCCCGCCGGCCGGACCGCGTCCTCAGCGACGCGCCTGCCAGTCGGCCCTGGTCAGGGCGTACTCGACCTCTCCGTGCTCGGAACCGTCGATGACGTCCGGCCAGTCCTGGTGGAAGGTGCGCACCAGCGTCAGGCCGGACTTCTCCATCACGCGCCGGGAGCCGAGGTTGACCGCCATCGTCCCGGCGAACACGCGGTCCACGCCGAGCTCGGTGAATCCCTTGTGGATCAGCGCACGCGACCCCTCGGTGGCGTAACCCCTCCCCCAGGCGGCCCGGCGCAGACGGTAGCCGAGCTCGACCTCGCCCTCACGCGGCTCGTCCCGGCGCGGCCGGAAGTGGAACCAGCCCAGGAACCGTCCGGTGGACCTCTCCACGGCCGCCCAGAAGCCGAACCCCTCGAACCGCTCGTAGTAGCCGAGGAAGGCGGGCAGGACTCTGTCGCGGATCTCGTCGCGGGGAGTCGGCCTGCCTCCGTTGAGGAAGCGCATGACCTCGGGGTCGCCGTCGAGCTCGACCAGATTGTCCTCGTCGGCCCCGGTGAAACGGCGTAGCGTCAGGCGGTCGGTCTCCAGGAAGATCTGCATCAGCCGATTATCGGCCTGTCCGATCGTCGCCTCATCTGGTTTAACCGCCCGCGAGGCTCCTGCCGTGGAAGGACACCGCGGGCCGGCATGTCCGATCCGTTCAAGACCGGCGGGCCGCCGGACCGTACGGTGAAGGGTATGGCTCCTTCTTTCAATCTGATCGGTCTCGTCGTAACCGATATGGGCAAGTCTTTGGCCTTCTACCGTCGTCTCGGGCTGGACATCCCGCTGAGCGCCGATTCCGAACCGCATGTCGAGACGGCCCTCCCCGGCGGGCTGAGGATTGCCTGGGACACCGTCGACACCATCCGCTCCTTCGATCCGGAATGGGCCCCCTCCCACGGCTCCGCCCGGATCGGCCTGGCCTTCGCCTGTGACGATCCGCAGGAGGTGGACCGGGTCTACGCCGACCTCGTCCAGGCCGGTTACGAGGGGCACAAGCAGCCCTGGGACGCGTTCTGGGGGCAGCGCTACGCGCTGGTGCGCGACCCGGACGGCAACGGCGTCGACCTGTTCGCGCCGCTGCCGCAGGCACCGTCCGCCTCCTGAACCGAGCCGGCCGAGCGGGTCCGCCACCGCGAACCGTTCGCCGGGCCGCCGGTGCCGCCGGCCGGGCCGCCCTCGCCGGCGGCGGGGTCGGCCGGCGCCGCGGCCCGGCCGGTGGCCCCGGCCGGTGCGGGCGGTTCCTCGGACCAGGCGCGCAGGATGTGGAGCATCGGCGGGCGATCAGTCCCGGTGCGCGCCGTACAGCCCGCCGAGCTCGGCGACCGTGGCGGCCATCTGGGCGCGCAGCTCGGCGGGCTCCAGGATCTCGATGTCGGCGCCCAGGCGCAGCAGCAGCCAGTGGGCGTGCCTGACCGACTCGATCGGCAGGCGCACGACGACCCAGCCGCGATCGTCGGGCGGGCCCGCCTCGGCCAGTGCGGCGTCGGCGACATCGGCGCCCACGGTGTAGCGGAACATGGCCTCGATGCCGGGCGCCACCCGCACCAGGGCCTCGGCGGTGTACATCCGGGCCCGGAAGTCGGCCGCGTAGCGCTCCCAGTAGGCGGCCAGCTCGAAGTCTCCGGGCCGTTCGAAACGGCCCTCGGCGATCTCGGCGGCGATGATCCGCGACACGCGGTAGGTGCGCGGCTCTCCCCCGCCGACGGCCGCCACCATGTACCACGATCCGCCCTTGAGGACGAGGCCGTAGGGGTGGGCCAGGCGCTCGACGTCGCGCGGGCCCCAGCGGCGGTAGGTCATGCGCAGCGGGCGCTGGTCCCACACCGCCTCGGAGACCTCCCCCAGGAAGGGCGCCTCGTCGGCGCCTCTGTACCACCCCGGGACGTCCAGGTGGAAGCGCTCGCGCATCCGGGAGGCGTGGAAGCGCGGTTCGGGAGGCAGCGCGGCGAGCAGTTTCAGCTCGGCGTTGGCGGCCACCTCCCCCAGCCCCAGCTCGGCGGCGGGGCCGGGCAGCCCGGCCAGGAACAGCGAGGAGGCCTCCTCGGCGGTCAGCCCGTTGAGGCGGGTGCGGTAGCCGTCCAGCAGCCGGTATCCTCCGGCCGGGCCGCGATCGGCGTAGACCGGCACCCCCGCCGACGACAGGGCCTCCACGTCCCGGTAGACCGTCCGGACCGAGACCTCCAGCTCCTCCGACAGCTCGGTGGCCGTCATGCGCCCCCGGGTCTGCAGGAGCAGCAGGAGTGACAGCAGACGACTCGCACGCATGCCGCCCATTGTCCCGCACGATTGCCAAAGTCACACACCGCATGTTCAAATGAACGCATGGAAAGTGCTGATCGGATTCGGGCGATCATGTCCGCGCTGCGCGTCAGCGACACCGTTTCGGTGGCCGAGCTGGCCGTCGAGCACGCGGTGTCGGAGATGACCATCCGCCGCGACCTCGACGAGCTCGCCCAGCAGGGCGTGGTGAGGCGGGTGCGCGGCGGCGCGGTGAGCCTGCTGCTCCGCGGGGAGGAGCCGCCGTTCGGGGTCCGCGAACGCGAGGCGGTGGAGGCCAAACGGCGCATCGCCGCCGAGGTCGCCTCGCTGCTCTCCGACGGCGAGGCCGTGCTGCTGGACGGCGGGACCACCAACCTGGAGATCGCCAGGGCGATCCGCGACCGCCGCCTGACGGTCCTGCCGCTCTCCCTTCAGGCCGCCCACGAGCTCGGCACGGCCCCGCGGGTCCGCCTGGTGCTCCCCGGCGGCGAGGTCCGCCCCGGGGAGCTCAACCTCATCGGCCCCCTGACCGAGAACGCCATCCGCTCCCTGCGCTTCGACACCGCGGTCATCGGCTGCTGCGGTCTGTCCGCCGAGCACGGCCTGACCGCCCACGACCTGTCCGACGTCGCCGTCAAGCAGGCGGCGATCTCCTCGGCCCGGCGCGTCGTCGTGGCCACCGACTCCGGCAAGTTCAGCCGCACCGCCTTCGGCGCCGTCTGCCCCCTGGACCGCCTCGACATGGTGGTCACCGACACCGCGCTGCCTCCCGCCGAACACGACGCCCTCATCGCCGCGGGCGTCATCGTCCGCACCGTCTGACTGGAGCTCCCCCTCATGCACGTCACCACCGCCGACCGCGGCGCGCTCCTCCGCGGCAGGGTCGCGGTCTGCCTGCTCTTCCTGCTCGCCGGCATGGCCATCGGCACCTGGACGGCGCGGATCCCCTCCATCAAGCAGGAGCTCGGGCTGAGCGACGGCCAGCTCAGCCTCGGACTGCTCGGCATCGCCGCCGGGGCGATCGCGGGCATGCAGGTGGTGGGCCGCCTGGTCGACCGCTACGGCAGCGTCAGGGTGATGCTGCCGATGGCCTTCGCACAGAGCGTCGTGCTGATCCTGCCGGCCTACATGCCGAACCTGGCCGCACTGGCACTGGCGCTGTTCGCCTTCGGCGCGGTGCACGGCACGCTCGACGTGGCGATGAACGCCAACGCCGTCGAGGTGGAGCAGGCCATGGACCGGCCGCTCATGTCGTCCTTCCACGCGGTGTTCAGCATCGGCGGGTTCATCGGCGCGGCCGTCGGAGGGCTGCTCGCGCACGCCGCGTTCACCCCCGCGGCCACCTTCGCCGTCCTGGCCGCAGCCATCGCCGTCCTGGCCCTGTGGGCCTCCCGCTGGGCGTTCGCCCCCCCGGCGGCACCCGCCCGGGGAGCCGACACCGACGCCACGGGCGGCGCCGGTACGGCGGGCTGGGACCGCGGCCTGCTCCTGCTGGGCCTGCTGGGGATCTGCTGCATGATCGGGGAGGGGGCGGCGGCGGACTGGAGCTCGGTCTACCTGCGCGACGCCCTCGGCAGCTCGGCCGGGTTCGCCGCGGCGGCCTACGCCGCGTTCTCCATCATGATGACCGCCGGCCGCCTGGTGGGAGACCGGCTGACCGCCCGGCTGGGCCCGGTGACGCTGGTGCGCGGCTGCGGCCTGCTGGCCGCCTCGGGGCTCGGCGCCGCCCTGCTGGCCGACCATCCGGTGGCCGCCGTCATCGGCTTCGGCTGTTTCGGCGCGGGCCTGTCGTGCATCGTCCCGCAGGTCTTCTCCGCCGCCGGACGGCGCGACCCGGCCCGCGCCGGGCAGGCCCTGGCCCGGGTGGCGAGCCTGTCCTACGTGGGCTTCCTCAGCGGTCCGGTGCTGATCGGCAGCGTGGCCGAGCTGGTGGGGCTGCCGCGCGCCCTGGTCATCCCCGTGGTGCTGGCGGCCTTCGTGGCGCTGGCGGCGACCGCGCTCCGGCCCCCTTCCCTCACAAAGTAGATCAATATCTCGGAGTGACGCCGGTCCTCCGGCTCTCCGGGGCTGCGGCAGGCCGGGGCGACGTCAGGCGGCGAACTGCTCGTAGCCCAGCTTGGCCACCATCGCGATCACCACGCACAGCAGGACGACGCGCACGAATCCCGCCCCCCGGCGCAGGGCCATCCGGGCGCCGAGCTGGGCCCCGGCGATGTTGCAGACGGCCATGGCCAGGCCGAGCAGCCACAGCACATGCCCCTGGTAGGCGAAGACCAGCAGGGCGCCCAGATTCGTGCAGGAATTGATGATCTTCGAATGGGCCGAGCCGCTCACGAAGTCCATGCCGAGGATCGTGGTGAAAGCGATGATCAGAAAGGTGCCGGTGCCCGGGCCCAGGATGCCGTCGTAGAAAGCGATCCCGGCGCCGGCGACGGCGATCGCGGCAACGGTCCTCGCGCGGGTGCGCAGGTGCGGCTGGGGATGGGTGCCGAAGGCAGGACGGAAGGTGACGAACAGCGCCACACCCACCAGGGTGACCATGACCAGCGGGATGAGCGCCTCCCGGGAGATCGCCGCCGCCGCCGACGCGCCCAGCCCGGCGAAGACCACCGCGCCCAGCCCGGCCGGTACCGCCACCCCTGTGTCGATCTTGGTGGTCCTGGCATAGGTCACGGCCGCCGAGGCCGTACCGAAGATGGCGGCGAACTTGTTGGTGGCCAGCGCCTGGACCGGCGAGAGCCCGGCCATGAGGAGCACCGGGAGCTGCAGCAGCCCTCCCCCGCCGACCACGGCGTCGATCCATCCCGCCCCGGCCGCCGCCACAAGCAGCAGGACGATCTCCGCCATGTCCACGCCAAGCCCCCGAATCAGATGTCGCCCGGCAGAGCGTATCCGCCCCTCCCCCGCCGGAGGGAGGCGGTCCCTCCCCGGTGGGAGGGCGCACACCGGCGGGAGCTGGGAGGATTACGCGAGTGAGACGCGTCCTGACCCCGCTGACCAGCCCGGCCACCTATCTCGGGTGGACGTGCCTGATCCTGGGCGGCGCGCTGGCGATGCCGTACATGATGGTCGGCACGGTGCTCGTGGGGCTGCTGAGGCTGCGGGAGACGACGGTCTCCACGCTGGTCTCCATCGATCCGGCCGTCTTCGCGAGCGCGCTCCCCCTGATCGCGCTGACCGGGCTGTTCCTGCCGGTGCGCGCGCTGGAGCTGACCGCCGCGCGGGGCCTGCTGGGTGCCCGGATCGACTCCCCTCCGGACCGGCCGGCGCGCACCTGGGCCGAGCGGCGCCGTACCGCGGCCTGGTTCACCCTGCACCTGGGGATCGGCGCGGTGCTGGCGGGGGCGACGCTCGCGCTGGTGCCGTTCGCGATCTGGCTGTCCCTGCTGCCGCTGCTGGGCGACCGGCTCGGGTTCCTCGGCTCCACGGTGGCGGCCGGATGGAGCGGCGCGTGGGGGCCGGCGGCGGCGCTGGTGACGCTCGCGCTGCTCGTCTACGCGGCGGCGGGCGCGGGGGCGCTGCTGGCGCGGCTCGCCCCGGTCCTGCTCGGCCCCGCCCCCGCCGACCGGCTGGCGGCGCTGGAGGAGCGGGCCCGGCGGCTGGCCACCCGCAACCGGCTCGCCCGCGAGCTGCACGACTCGGTCGGGCACGCGCTCAGCGTGGTGACCGTCCAGGCGGGCGCGGCCGGCCGGGTGCTCGACCGGGATCCGGAGGCGGCGCGCACCGCGCTGACGGCGATCGAGGAGTCCGCGCGCTCGGCCCTGGAGGATCTGGATCACGTGCTCGGACTGCTGCGCGAGGAGGAGAGCGGCGACCGCGCTCCGGCCAGGACCCTGACCGACCTGCCCGAGCTGGTCCGTTCGACCGGAGCCGCCGCCGAGATCACCGGCGATCTCTCCGCGCTGCCCGCGCTGGTCTCGCGGGAGGCCTACCGGATCGCCCAGGAGGCGCTGACCAACGCGCTCCGGCACGGCTCCGGCCCGGCCCGCTTGGCGGCGGCCGTCCACGACGACCGCCTTGAGCTGGAGATCCGCAACCAGTTCCGGCAGCGGCCGGGGCGGGCCGGCCGCCGGGGGGTGGCGGGCATGCGGGAGCGGGTGACGCTGCTGGGCGGCCGGCTGGACGCCGGCGCGGTGGACGGGGAGTGGCGGGTGGCCGTACGGCTACCGCTGCGCGGCGGTCAGGAGCCCGTCCGGTGATCCCGGCCCCGGATGACCAGCAGGACCGCCGGACCGCGGACACCGACCCCGGATGACCGGCAAGACCGCCGGACCGCGGACACCGGCCGCTGACCGCCGGCCGCCGGCCGCCGCGGACGTCACCGCCTCCCCGTCCCGCGGCGCCCCGGCCACAGGGCCCGGAGCCGAGATCCGGGAACCTGCGGCCGGGGTCCGGATCCGGCCCTTCGCGGCCTCGATCCGGGAGTCCGTCCTACTCGGGGACGCCGGATTTCGTGTGCAGGTAGAGGTCGCGCAGCAGGCATACCTCGGACAGGTGGTGGATCAGCTCGCGGTGGATGTGCAGCACCAGATCGGCCATGGGCGCCTCGGGGAAGGGCTCCTTCTCCCCGATCGGGACCCTGAGCGCGGCCTCGCCGAGGCCGCGCACCCCGGCCGTCCAGACGTCGAGCTGGGCTTCGAGCTGGTCGAGCGCGGTGGCCGCGCCGCCGGCGTACTCCCAGGTCTCGTACGACGCCGCCGGCGCGCCGAAGTGCGCCGCGTTGCGCGCGGCGAGCACGCCGACGATGACGTGACCGAGGCGCCAGGCGATCGTGGTGAAGGCCGCCGGGACCGGCTCGGGGAAGGCGTAGTCCACCGTGAAGTCCCCGGCACCGAGCTGTACGGGCGCCGTCGAGCTGCCGCGCGGCCGCACGCTCCAGGCATCCGGCACCGGCGACCAGAAGTACTCGTCGTCGGTGAGGCCGTCGAGCCGGGCTCGGAGCTGATGGTTCCAGTGGAACTCCCACTGCTCGCGCAGTGTCCGGTTCCAGTCGAGTTCGTCTGCGTCCATGGAGCCACCCTGACACCCCTAGCGGACAGAATCGGTCCGCTATTCTGGGCGGGGTGGGCGACATGGCCGTGGCAGGCGGTGACGAGCGGGGCACGACGGAGCGGGTGCTCACCCTGCTCGGGCTGCTACAGCAGCGCCAGGTCTGGACCGGCCCCGAGCTCGCCGACCGGCTCGGGGTCACGCCGCGCACGGTACGGCGTGATGTCGAGCGGCTGCGCACGCTCGGCTATCCGGTGCATGCCAGCCAGGGTGTCGGCGGCGGCTACCAGCTCGGCCCGGGGCAGGACCTGCCGCCACTGCTCCTCGACGACGAGGAGGCGATCGCCACCGTGGTCTCGCTGCTCGCCGGCGCGGGTGGCGCGGTCACCGGCGCCGGCGACGCCGCACTCCGGGCGCTGACCAAGCTCGACCGGGTGCTGCCCACCCGGCTGCGGCACGAGGTGCGCGCGCTCTCCGGCTCGGTGGAGTCCTTCGGCGGAGGCCGCACGCCGGTCGACCCCGAGGTGCTCATGACGCTGGCAAGAGTCTGCCGCGACGAGGTCGAGGCCGGCTTCGGCTATCCGTCCGGGAGCGAGGTGCGACGGCGGCGGGTCGAGCCCTACCGCCTGGTCGCCTCCGAGCGGCGCTGGTACCTCCTCGCCTACGACCTCGATCGCGACGACTGGCGCAGCTTCCGCGTCGACCGGATGACCGATGTGTCCGCACGGACCTGGCGCTTCAGCCCTCGCGCGGCGCCCGACGCGGCGCCGTACGTGCAGGAGGGTGTGGCGAGTCGGGTCTACCCGCACCAGGCGCGCTTCCTGGTGCACGCGCCGGCCGACACGGTGCGCGCGCAGATTCCGGCGTCGGCGGCCGTCGTACGGCGGCGAGGGAGCGAGCTCTGCGAGGTGCTCAGTGGCGCCGGCAGCCTCGACTTCGTGCTCATGCACGTGCTCATGCTGGGGCACGACTTCGAGGTGCTCGACCCTCCGGAGCTCGGGAGGCGCTGTCGCGCGCTGGCGGAGAGGCTGCTGTCGGCCGGTGCGGCGATCCCACCGGTGCCGGACGTGGAGGAGTCATGAGCCGCGACCACGCCGGCGCCGGGGAGCGCCTGCGCTGCCTGCATGCCGAGCACGCCGACCCGATCCTCGGCTCCGCCGTATGCCGGGCCGACCAGGCCGGCGACGCCGCGGACCTCGTCGCGGAGACCTCCCTGGTGGATCTCACCCGGCTTCGAGCGGGTCCCAGCCGTGGGCGTAGCGCAGCAGGGAGCCGGCGAGATCCTCGTTGTCGGCGGCCCACACGTCGTCGAACAGGAACCACTGCTGGTGGCCGAAGAAGTCGTTCATGTGGATCGACATCTGGGCCAGGTGGCGGGAGTGCCGGATGAGGGTCCGGTCCGGATCCCGGCCCTGCTCCAGCCCGGCGGTCTCCAGCGCCCGCATGGAGCTCTCGTGCAGGGAACGGTGATCCCCGATGAGGGTCTGTTCCATGTCCGGCCACCGGTTGCAGCGGCTCAACGCCGGCCCGATCCCGTCGTCGCCGGGGGCCGTCAGCGCGCGCAGCACCAGCAGCTCTCCTGGCCAGTCGCCTCCGCGGGGTTCGAGCTCCCGCAGGTGGGCCGCGAGCTCCGGCAGCCGGACCCCCGGAAAGGATCGCGGGACCAGCCAGCCGATGCTCTCGCTGTCACAGAACGTCAGCAGGACCGCATAGGTGACGCCCTCTCCCCCGGGCCGGGCCGGCGCGAGCTCCTCGACCGGGACCGGCGGGACGAACGGGCCCGCCGCCCCGCCGATGGTCTCGGGCAGCGGCCAGCCGTCGTGCACCAGGTAGGCCAGGCGGTCCGCCCGGGTCTTCACCAGGAAGTCGTCGAGGAAGAAATACGCGAGCTCGACCTCGTCGTCGTCGGTCAGCACCCGGACGCTCAACCCGTCCGCCTGCACCTCTCCCTCGACGTAGAGATGCCGCTGCAGGAGGTCACGGAGCTCCTGCCAGGTGCCGGGGGCCGCGAGCCCGTCCCGGCGGGCGGCGTCGAAGATCGTGCCGAACCCGTAGACGGGCCCGCCGAGCTCGGCCGCGATCCACGCGTCGGTGTCGTGGCCCTCCTCCACCACGGCCACCCAGCCGCGGCGGAACCAGTCGAGCACCGTGGCGTCGGGAAGGTGGCGGACCCGCTTGCCGAACGGGCCCTCGTAATGACTGCGGTAGACAAAGAGGGTCATGCCCTCAAGATTCCAGAGGCCCCCGACAATTCCCGGACGGCCACGTGACGGAGGCCGCCGTACCCGCCGAGGCCCCGGCGGCGGGTACGGCGGGCGGCCCTGACAGGGCTCCTGGCGCGGGCTCCCATTTTTTGGGGGGTGACGTCGTCCGGATCGTGCGAGCGGCGCGGCGGCGCAGACCGATCAGGACGTGCGGAGCCACACGGCGGTGTCGGAGGGGAGCTCACCGGCGTCGAGGGGACCGCTGGCCAGCAGGACGGCGTCGTGGGACGGCAGTGCCACCGGCTCGGGACCGAGGTTGACCACGCAGGTGAGGCCGGTCTCGCGGGTGAAGGCCAGCACGTCGTCCCCGGCGTCGAGCCAGGTCAGGGCGCCGTCGCCGAGTTCCTCGCGGCGGATGCGCAGGGCGGCGCGGTAGAGGTTGAGCATCGAGCCCAGATCCGCTCGCTGTGCCTCGACGGTGACCTTCCTCCACGCCTCCGGCTGCGGCAGCCACGAGGTCCCCGTGCCGAAGCCGAACGGCGCCTCCTCTCCCGACCAGGGCAGGGGCACGCGGCAGCCGTCCCTGCCGGCGACGGTGTGTCCCGAACGGTGCCACATCGGGTCCTGGCGGAGCTCGCCGGGGATGTCCTCGACCTCGGGGAGGCCGAGCTCCTCACCCTGGTAGACGTAGACGCTGCCGGGCAGCGCCATGGCCAGCAGCGCCGCCGCCCTGGCCCGGCGGTGGCCGAGTTCGAGGTCGGAGGGCGCCCCGTCCCTGCGGTCGCCGTTGTCCCAGGAGGTGTCGGCCCTGCCGTACCGCGTGACCGGGCGGGCGACGTCGTGGTTGGACAGCACCCAGGTCGCCGGAGCGCCGAGCGGCCCGTGCGTGGCCAGGGTCTGCCGGATCGACTCACGCAGCGCCGCCGGGCTCCAGGGGCTGCCCAGGAAGTCGAAGTTGAAGGCGGTGTGCAGCTCGTCGGGGCGCAGGTAGCGGGCGAAGCGCTCCTGGTCGGGGAACCAGACCTCGCCGATCAGCAGCCGCTCGTCGTACTCGTCGGACAGCCGCCGCCAGCTCCGGTAGACGTCGTGCACCTCGGCGAGATCGGTGTAGCCGTCGGGGTCGCCGCCGTCGAAGTCCTTGACCAGCACGGCGGCCGAGTCGATGCGGATGCCGTCGATGCCGCGGTCGAACCAGAACCGCAGCACGTCGTGGAACTCCTGGTGCACCTCCGGGCTGGTCCAGTTGAAGTCGGGCTGCTCGGGCGCGAACAGGTGCAGGTACCACTGCCCGTCGGGGACCTGCGTCCAGGCCGGGCCTCCGAAGATGGACTTCCAGTCGTTGGGCTCGTCCTTGAACCAGAACCGCTCCCTGGCCGCCGACCCCGGTCCGGCGGCCAGCGCCTCCCGGAACCAGGCGCTCTGGTCGGAGCTGTGGTTGGGCACCACGTCGATGATGATGCGGATGCCCAGCTCGTGGGCTTCCTCGATGAACTTCTCCGCCTCGGCGAGGGTGCCGAAGGACGGTTCGATGTCGCGGTAGTCGGCCACGTCATAGCCGCCGTCGGCCATCGGCGAGGGATACCAGGGGTTGAGCCAGATCGCGTCGACTCCCAGGTCGGAGAGGTACGGCAGGCGCGCGCGGAGACCCGTGAGGTCGCCGACGCCGTCGCCGTTGCCGTCGGCGAAACTCCGGAGGTAGACCTGGTAGATCGCGGCTCCCCGCCACCACGTTTCAGACATGCTGGGACAACTCCTTGCGGTTGAAGATGGGTGACGAGGTCAGCCCTTGAGGCTGCCGGCGGTCAGACCGGCCATGATGCTGCGCTGGAAGACGAAGAAGACGATGATGGCCGGAAGACTCGCGATCACCAGCGCCGCGATGAGGACGTTCTGCGGCATCTGGGCCGAGAGGGAGGCGATGCCCACGCTGATGGACATGTTCTCGCTGTCCGGCAGCACGAGCAGCGGCCAGACGAAGTCCTTCCAGCAGGTGACCACCGAGAGGATGGACACCACGCCGATGATCGGCCGGGAGACCGGCAGCACGATCGACCACAGGATCCGCACCGGGGAGGCGCCGTCGATCTGGGCCGCCTCCAGCAGCTCCCTGGGGATCGAGTCGAAGAACCGCTTGAGCAGGAAGATGTAGAACCCGTTGGCCGCCGCGGGGAGCCAGATCGCCCACGGCGTGTTCAGCAGGTCCCAGCCGAGGATCGGCAGATCCTTGACCGTCAGATAGGCGGGCAGCAGGATGACCATCGGCGGGATCATCAGCGTGGCCAGCATCATGCCCAGCACCAGGTTGCCCAGCACCGGCCGCAGCTTGGACAGCGCGTAGGCCGCCGTGACGTCGACGGCCAGTGTGAACAGCAGGGCTCCGCCGGCGTACAGGAGCGTGTTGCCGAGGAACTCGCCCAGGTTGAGCTGCTCCCACGCCTCGGCGTACACCGCGAAGTCGAGCGACTCGGGGAAGAAGCTGGGCGGCATCTGGGCGAGTTCCCCGGGCGACCTCAGCGCGCCGGTGACCATCCAGTAGAGCGGGAACACGAAGGCCGCGGTGAAGCCCACCACGACCGTGACCAGCACGATCCAGTAGATCACCCGTCCCCGGGGGGTCTTCAGCGTGTGCGGGGAGACCACACCGCGAAACTGCGGCGCGGCCTCCTTTCGGCGCCTGCGCGTGCCGCGCCCGGCCTTGACGGGGGCGGAGTCCGGCCGCCGGGAGGGAGCCGGGGGGCTCGGCTGAACGGTGACGTTCGACATGGGTGCTACTGCCTCCCTAGCTCTGGTTGTCCCGCGAGATACGCAGGTAGAAGGCGGAGAACACCATCAGCACGAGCATGAGCATGAGCCCCAGCGCGCCACCGGCGCCGAAGTCCCCGAAGTTGAACGCGTACTGGTACATCAGGTAGGCGATGGTCAGCGTCGCGTTCTCCGGGCCACCGCCGGTCAGCAGGTACGGCTCGATGAAGACCTGCATGGTGGCGACGATCTGCAGCAGCAGCATCACCATCAGGATCAGCTTGGTCTGCGGGATCGTGACATGCCAGACCCGCTTGAAGAGCCCGGCCCCGTCCAGCTCGGCCGCCTCGTACAGCTCGCCCGGGATGCTCTGCAGCGCCGCGAGGTAAATCAGGGTCCCGGTGCCCAGGTTCATCCACGTGGAGACGATGACCAGGGACAACAGGGCGGTGTCGGTGGAGTCCAGCCAGCTCAGCGCCGGGATGTTCACCAGGTCCAGGATCTGGTTGAACAGGCCGGGGCCCGGGTCGTAGAACCACTTGAACAGCAGCACTCCGACGGCCGGCGGCAGCATCACCGGCAGGTACACCACGAACCTGAGATATGCCTTCGCGTGCCGCAGCTCGTTGAGGACGATCGCCGCCGCGAACGGCACGAAATACCCGAAGACGAGCGCCAGGCCGGTGAACGCGGCGGTGTTGATCCAGGCGTCGGCGAAGGCCGCGTCGTCGATCACCGTGCCGAAGTTCTCCAGCCCCACCCAGGTGGGCTCGTCGACGAAGTTCGTCTGCTGGAAGCTGAGCAGGATCTCCCGCACCATCGGGTACCAGGAGAAGAACGCGAAGCAGATCAGCGCCCCGCAGAGGAAGCCGTACGCCGTCAGGTTGCGCCGTACGCCGCGCCGGAACCTCCCCGGTGTTCGGTGCCGTGATCCCTTCACGGTCATTGTGGTCATCGAATCTCCTTGAGCGTGGATACCCCCGCCCTCGCGGGGGAGCAGACGCGGCGCGGCGGCGCGCGATCGATCTCGACGTGACTGGCGGGGTGCCGGCCCACTGGCCGGCACCCCGGGTGTCAGAGGATCAGCTGGACTTGGCCAGCACCTTGTTGGCCTTCGCCTCGGCATCGGCGAGCAGCTGGTCGATGTCGGCGTCCTGCCTGGTCAGCACCGCCGACATGGCCACGTCGAGGATGGCGTAGAGCTCCTGCGCCTTCGGCGGTTCGATCTTGTTCTGGATCGTGGTGGAGGCCTCCGCGTAGGGGGCGAAGTGCTCCACCGGCACGGTGGCGAACTTCTTGCGCGTCTCGACGATCTGCTTGCCGGGGGCGGTGTCGCCGTACAGGTCCGGGGTGGGGAGGCCGACCGGCCGGCCCTGGCTCTTGTTCCGCTCGTAGTTGAACTGTCCCTGGTCGGGGGTCAGCTCGTGGTATTCCAGCCAGAGGAGCCCGGCCTTGATCTGCTCGGGCGTCGCCTTGGGGTTGAACATGTAGCCGTCGCCGCCGCTGAGCGAGGACTTGGCCTCCGGCAGCGCCGTCACGCCGTAGTCGTCGAACTTGCCCTTGAAGTCGTTGTTGACCGACTGGACGACGTCGGGGGCGCCGATCATCATGCCGAGTTTGCCGCCGCCCATCATGCGCATCAGGTCCTCCCACTGCAGGAGCTGCTTGGCACCCATGCTGTTGTCGGTCCAGCGCATCTTCTTGAGGTTCTCCAGGACGGCCTTGCCCTCGGGGCTGTTGAAGGCGGCCGTCTTGCCGTCGGGGCCGACCATCTCGCCGCCGCGGCCGTAGAGGGAGGCGGTGAAGTGCCAGCCGCCGGTGTTGCCCGCGCTGTACTCGCCGAATCCGACGTGACCGGGACCGAGCCCGGCGATCTTCTTGGCCGCCTCCTGCACCTCGGTCCAGGTCTTGGGCGGGCTGTCGGGGTCCAGGCCGGCCTGGGTGAACAGCTTGCGGTTGTAGACCAGGCCCGTGGAGTAGTTGGTCCTGGGCAGGCCGTAGGTCTTGTCACCGTTCTTGAAGACGCTCATGACGTCGGGCCGCAGGTCGCCCAGCTTGGTGACGCTGCCGACGTAGGGGCTGATGTCGGCCGCCTGACCGGCCGCGACGATCTTCTGGACGTCGGTGAAGTAGACGTAGAAGACGTCCTCCATCGTGCCGCCGGCCAGCTTGGCCTGGAAGGTGTCCGGGTTGATGCAGGGGAAGGCGTCCTTGCTCTTGATCGTGATGTTGGGGTGCAGCTTCTGGAACGCGGCGACGTCCTCGTCCCACGCCGTGCGCTCAAGCGGGTTGCTCTTGGGGGGCTGGCAGCCCACGGTGATCGTGACCGGGGCGTCGGCGGCCGCGGTGCCCGGCTTGGTGTCAGCGGGCTTGGCTGCGCCGTTGTCACTGCCGCAACCTGCGGCGGTGAGGACGATGCCCGCGGCGAGCAGCATCGAGAGGTTGCGGGGTTTCATAGGGGACTCCTTGGCGGGTCGGTTGCGAGAAACATATAGAGGCGTGCAGGAGCTAGCAAGAGTCCGTCATACATGATGCAAAAAAGTGACAGTGAGCTAGCCGCCATCGCACCGCAACGCCCTTGCAACGCCGGGGGAACAGGATGGACCTGCGACAACGCGCCCGGCGCCACCGGATCGACCGATCGCTTGCATGCCGCTGCACGACGACAGCATCGTTTTGTCGCGGCTTTTAGCCGGGAGAACGTCGGAAACGCGGGTGACACGCGGGAACCGTCAGGTGCCGGCACCGGCGGGCGGTGGCGCCGGGCGCCGCCGCCTTCAGACCATCACGGCCCTGCGGTTCGCGGGAGCCGTGGAGGCCCGCACCACCAGCTCGGGCTCGAACAGCAGCTCGTCACCGGGCACGGCGACCGCGTCGATCTGGGCGATGAGCAGGTCCACCGCCGCGCGCCCCATCGCCTCGATCGGCTGACGCACCGTGGTCAGCGGCGGCTCGGTGCAGTTCATCAGCGCCGAGTCGTCGTAGCCGATCACCGAGACGTCCTGCGGCACCAGCAGGCCGGCGCGGCGGGCGGCGCGCACCGCGCCGAGGGCGAGCAGGTCGCCGCCGCAGACGAACCCGGTGAAACCGCGCCGCAGCAGCCGGGCCGCGGCGGCATGGCCTCCCTCCAGGGAGAACATTGTGTGCTCGACGGAGTCCCCGGTGAACTCCAGGCCGTGGACCCCGGCGTAGGCGGCGAAGGCGTCCATCCTGCGGCGCGAGGGCATGTGGTCGGGCGGCCCCAGGATCATCCCGATGCGCTCGTGCCCGAGGGCCCGCAGGTGCCCGGCCGCCATCTGCGCGGCGGCCACGTCGTCGCAGGAGACCTGGGGGAAGCCGAGGTGCTCCACCGCCGCGTTCACCAGGACGGCGGGCAGGCGGCGCTCCAGGATCCGCTCGTAGTGCTCGTGGGAGGCGTCCCGCTGGGCGTACATCCCCCCGGCGAAGACCATTCCGGAGACGTGCTGGGAGAGCAGCAGGTCGACGTAGTCGGACTCCGAGACCCCGCCCACCGTCCTGGTGCACAGCACGGAGGTGAAGCCCTGCTGGGCGAGCGCGCCGCCGACGACCTCCGCGAACGCGGGGAAGATCGGGTTCTGCAGCTCGGGGAGGACCAGCCCCACCAGGCGGGCGCGGTTGCCGCGCAGCCGGGTCGGACGCTCGTAGCCGAGGACGTCGAGCGCCGTCAGCACGGCCTTGCGCGTCGCCTCCGAGACACCGGGTTTGCCGTTGAGCACGCGACTCACCGTCGCCTCGCTCATCCCGACCTTCGTGGCCACCTCGGCAAGCCTGCGTGTCATGGATGCAAGCATACGACAGGAGACGCAAGGAGTTGCACAAATTTTGCATCGCAATGCCAGGGTGTGAGGAAGCATCCGCCGCCCGGCGGCGCCGTACGGAATCTCGCGCGCCGCCGGGCGTGACCGCTCCGGCCCGTAACGGCGTTCTCATCCTCTTCCAGGGACATCTCCATCCTCATGGACGCCGGCCCCCGCAGCCTGACACGGCCCTTCCCCACTGAAATGATCAGAGTCAATCGCTTCCTTGCGACATATAGACGAAATATTGCGAAGATATAGCTGTTATCTCGTGATGCTGATACCGACTGGTTCCGTCCCATTGTCGCTGCAGCGGCATCACCGCCGGGGGCGCCGCCCGTAGCCGTGGGAGCCGAGCCGCTCCACCACCGTTTGAGACCGGCCGGATGAGGAAGTCTCCCCTACTGGCTGAGATTCCCGGGGAGTGGACGGACGATGACGGAACGGCTGGTGGTGATCGGGGGCGACGCCGCGGGGATGAGCGCGGCCTCGCAGGCGCGGGGCAGGCGTGATCCACAGGATCTGCGGATAGTCGCCTTCGAGAAGGGCCGCCACGCCTCCTACTCCGCGTGCGGGATCCCCTACCTGGTGGGCGGGGAGGTGTCCGACCCGCAGGAGCTGATCGCGCGGAGGCCCGAGGTCTTCCGCGACGAGCTGGACATAGACCTGCGGCTGCGCAGCGAGGTCACCGAGATCGACCTCGACCGCCGCGCGGTGGCCGTACACGACCATCACGGTGGCGGCCGGTACTGGGAGCCGTTCGACCAGCTCGTCATCGCGACCGGCGGCCTGCCGCACCGCCCCGACCTGCCCGGCGCGCAGGCCAGGGGCGTGTACGGCGTGCAGACCCTCGACGACGGCATCGCCCTGCTGGACGCCCTGGAGTCCGAGCGCCCGCGCAGGGCCGTGGTGGTCGGCGCCGGCTACATCGGCCTGGAGATGGCCGAGGCCCTGGTACGGCGGGGCCTGGAGGTGTCGCTCATCGACGGGGGCGATCAGCCGATGGGCACGATCGACCCGGACATGGGCGCCCTGGTCGCCGACGCCCTGCGCGGCCTGGGGGTCAAGGTGTTCCTCGGCGAGCCCGTCGAGGGCTTCTCCGAGTCCGGCGGGCGGGTCACCGCGGCCCGTACCGGGAGCCGGAGCGTGCAGGCGGACCTGGTCGTCCTCGGTCTCGGCAGCCGCCCGAACACGGCCCTGGCCGAGGCCGCCGGCGTCCCGGTCGGCGAGACCTCGGGGATCCGGACCGACCGGCGGATGCGCACCGCGGTCGAGGGCGTCTGGGCGGCCGGAGACTGCGTGGAGACCTTCCACCTGGTGTCCCGGCGCCCGGTCGCGATCGCGCTCGGCACCCACGCCAACAAGCAGGGGCGCGCCGCGGGCATCAACATCGGCGGCGGGTACGCCGCCTTCCTCGGCGTCGTCGGCACGGCGGTGTCGAAGATCTGCGAGTACGAGGTGGCGCGCACGGGCCTGACCACGGCCGAGGCGGCGGAGGCCGGGTTCGAGACGGTCGGGGAGATCGTGGAGTCCACCACACGCGCCGGCTACTACCCCGGTGCGCGCCGGATGCGGACAAAGATGATCGCCGACCGCCGGACCGGCCGGCTGCTGGGCGCCCAGATCGTCGGGCAGGAGGGCGCGGCCAAGCGCATCGACGCCCTGGCCATCGCCGTCTGGCACGAGATGAGCGTGGAGGACGTGAGCGGGCTCGACCTGTCCTACGCTCCCCCGTTCGCCCCGGTGTGGGATCCCATCCTGATCGCCGCGCGCAAGACGGCGGAACGCCTGGAGCGACTCGGCGGGCGGGAGTGACCTCGACGATGCGCCTCCGCCTCCGGCGCGGTCCCGGCGGTACGGCCTGCCAGGGGAAATCCGCGGATGCATGGTTGGGCCGGTTCAGAGCGGGAAAGGGCGAAGAATCCCAGACCCGATCCCGACAAGGAGTCACAATGCTCACATTGACCGACACCGCGGCACAGGTGATCCGGGACCTCAGCTCGCAGGTAGCGGACTCCACCGACACCGGTGTCCGTATCTCCTCACAGGCTGACGGCACAGGATCCCTACTGCTCTCGGTCGTGGACGGCCCTGAATCCAACGACAAGGTGGTCGAGTCGGAAGGAGCGAGGATCTTTCTGGATCCCACCGCCGCGGACATGCTCGACGACAAGGCTCTCGACGCGGACATCGACGAGGGGGGATCGGTGGCCTTCCTCGTGACCGAGCAACACCCCTGACACCACCGGAGACTCGCGGGGCCCCGGACTCCAGGCGGACGCTGCCGCCGGATCCGGGGACATGACCGCTCTGTCCGGGATGACTTGATCATCCTGGACAGAGCGGTCCGTCTTTCAGGAGGTCCGGTGTCGCCGCGCCCGGGCGAGAATGACAGGCTGAAGGCGGGTTCTGGCGCCACGTCATGCGCGCCGGACCGGCCTGGGCGAGCTGCCGGGCGTTCTCCGGCGGGCAGCCCAGGTCGAGGCGGTCGTTGATGAGCACGCCCGGGATGGCGGCCGGCTCGTGCGCGTCGCGCAACAGAATGCCTTCCTCCATCCGGGCGGCAGGCCGCCCGGCCGCGCGTCCCGGCAGATCGCCGCGGACGGCTCGACCTCGCCCTTACACGAACATCCGCCCCACCGGCCGACAGCCGGTGGGGCGGGTCCGCAGGCAGCGTCCTCAAGCGGCCGGGGCCCTGTTCGCTGCGTCCCCTGGCGTCGTTCGGCGTCCCGGAGACGTCCTTGAGGACCCTCGTCCGCCGGCGCCCCGGAGCCTCCTGGCGCCGGAGAGGGGACTACTTGCCCGCGCTGCTCACCGCGAGAGGGTCAGCGGGCGCCTCGGCCCTGGCCTTCTCCATCCGCTCGCCGAGCTCCTGGAGCCTGTTGCGCCCCATGGCCTCGCGCACCTTCGGGAACCACTCCTCTTCCTCCTCCTCGACGTGATGGCGCACGTTCTCCATCAGGACCGTGACCTTGGCCACGAACCGCTCGTCCTCGGGGTCCATCCCCCGCAGCTCGGAGAGCATCCAGACCACCACGTGGTGCTCCTCCACGCTCTCCAGGATGTGGTCGACGGTGTCGGGAGCCCCCTCGCGGGCGGCCGGGTAGAAGATCTCCTCCTCGATGTAGGCGTGGGTGGTGAGCTCTTCGATGATCCTGTCGACGATGTCCCGCTTCTTCTTGTGGGCGCCGTCACCGGCCTTCTCGAACTCCTTGAACAGCTTCTCGACGGTCTTGTGGTCGTCCTTCAGGAGCACGATGGCGTCCATGTCTTCCTCTCGTTGTGATTTCTACGGATTCGACCGCTACGGATTGAGCAGGATCTTGACTGCCCCGTCCTGCTTCTTCTGGAAGATCTCGTAGCCGTGCGGGGCCTGGTCCAGCGGGAGCCGGTGGGTGGCCAGGTCCATGACCGCGAGCGGGTCGGAGTCGTCGGTCACCAGCGGCATCAGGTCGTCGATCCAGCGCTTGACGTGGGCCTGCCCCATCCGCAGGGTGATGCCCTTGTCGAACATCTTCAGCATCGGCATCGGGTCGGCCATGCCGCCGTAGACGCCGACGATCGAGACCGTGCCGCCGCGCCGTACCGTCTCGATCGACTGGTTCAGTGCGGCGAGCCGGTCCACGCCCGCGGTGGACATCAGCGGGGCGGCGATCGCGTCGGGCAGTATCACGGTGACGCTCTGGGCGAGCTTGGCGAACGGGGACCCGTGCGCCTCCATGCCGACCGCGTCGATGACCGAGTCGGGGCCGCGCCCGCCGGTCAGCTCGCGGATCGCCTCGGGGACGTCGTCGGTCACGGAGGCGTCCAGCACCTCCACGTCGTGTCTGCGCGCCATCGCGAGCCGTTCCTGGACTCCGTCGACCCCGATGACCCGGTAGCCGAGGTATTTGGCGATCCGGGCGGACATCTGCCCGATGGGGCCCAGGCCGAAGACCGCCACGGTGCCGCCGTCGGGGACGTCGGCGTAACGGACCGCCTGCCAGGAGGTGGGCAGCACGTCGGACAGGTAGACGAACCGCTCGTCCGGCGGCCCCTGAGGGACCTTGATCGGGCCGAACTGGGCCTGCGGTACCCGCAGGTACTCCGCCTGCGCTCCCGGCACCTCGCCGTACAGCTTGGTGTAGCCGAACAGGGCCGCGCCCATGCCGTGGTCGCGGACCTGGGTGGTCTCACACTGGGCGAACAGCTTCATCTCGCACATGCGGCAGTGGCCGCAGGAGATGTTGAAGGGGATGACCACCCTGTCGCCGGGCTTGATGTGGGTGACCTCCGCACCGACCTCCTCCACAATGCCCATCGGCTCGTGGCCGAGGATGTCGCCCTCCCCGATGAAGGGCCCCAGTACCTCGTAAAGATGCAGGTCGGAGCCGCAGATCGCGGTGGTGGTGAGCCTGACGATCGCGTCGGTCGGTTCCTTGATCGCTGGATCCGGGACCTCCTCGACCCGCACGTCACGCTTGCCGTGCCAGGTGAGAGCCTTCATGGTCTTCTCCTTTCGGGTCGTGCGGGACGGACCGGGGCGCGCCGCCGGTGCCGGAGCACTCAGCGCACCCGCGGCAGGACCTCCTTGGCGTAGAAGTCGAAGAAGGCGTCCTGCTCCTCTCCGATCTGGCTGATGTACACCTCGGTGAAGCCCGCGTCGAGGCACTCCCTGATCGCCTGGGCGTGGACCTCGGGATCGGGCCCGCACGGCGTCGAGGCCGTGGCCTCCTCCTCGGTCACCGCCTCGGCGAGCTCCTCGAAGTGCCTGGGCAGCGGGAGCATCTGCGACGCCTCGCCCTTGATGCCCTGCGTGGGCCAGAGCCGGTGCACGGGCTTGCGCGCGGTGGCCTCGTCGGCGGCGTGGCAGACCTTCAGGCCGCCCTGGGCGGGCTTGCCCTCCCCGCCGGCCTCGCGGAACTTCCGCACCAGCTCGGCGCTCGGGCCGGTGCAGACGTAGCCGTCGGCGATCCGCCCGGCCGGCCGCACCGCCTTGTCGCCGAAGGCGGACATGCAGACGGGCGGAGGCTCGTCGGGAAGCGTGTGGAGGCGGGCGGTGTCGAGGTCGTAGTGAGTGCCTCGGCGAGTCCGGCCTGCCGTACCAGCTCCTTGGGACCGTGTTCCTCACTGGAGAGGAAATATCCGAATGTAGCCATATCCGCCCCCGTCTCGGTGCCTGATCCGCAGCGATGATCCCCATACCCCCTGTGACGAGCCCAAACGGATCACCGCTGCCGGGCCGCCGGGATCCGGCGGCCCGGCAGTGGTGCGTCAGATGCCGGCGCCGAGAAACCGGCGCAGTCCGGCGGCGAGCTCGGCCGGGGCCTCCTCCGCGACGTGGTGGCCGGAGTCGATCGGCGCGCCGCGCAGGTCGTCCGCCCAGTCGCGCCAGATCGCCAGCGGGTCCCCGTAGAGGTCCTCCATGTCGTCGCGGGCGGCCCACAGAAACAGCGTCGGGCAGGCGATTCTGCGACCCGCGCGGCGGTCGGCGTCGTCGGCGGCCCGGTCCGGGCCGAGCCCGGCCCGGTAGTCCTCGCACATCGCGTGGACGGTGGCCGGATCGTGGATCGCCCGCCGGTAGTCCTCGTACGCCTCGGCGCCCATCGCCTCCGGAGCCCCCCCGTACCAGGCGTCGGGATCGGCGTTGATCACCCGTTCGGCGGGCTTGGCCGTCTGGCCGAGGAAGAACCAGTGCCACCAGGCGGCGGCGAACCTTGCATCGGCCCGGGCCAGTGCCTCACCGATCGGCACCCCGTCGATCACGACGAGACGGGAGACCAGGTCCGGGTGGTCCATGGCCAGGCGCTGGGCCACGTAGGTGCCCCGGTCATGACCCACGACGCTGAACCGCTCGTGACCGAGCACCCGCATCAGCGCCGCGCAGTCGCGGGCCATCGCCCGTTTGGAGTAGGGATCGTGGTCGGCGGTGGTGGCCGGCTTGGACGACCGGCCGTAGCCGCGCAGGTCCGGGCAGACCACCGTGAAATCGCCGGCGAGCAGCGGTGCGACCCGGTGCCAGGTCGCGTGGGTGCGGGGGTGGCCGTGCAGGAGCAGCACGGGCGGCCCCGAACCGCCGTGCCGTACGAACAGCTCGGCCTCTCCGGTGCCCACCCGCTCTTCCTTGAAGCCTTCGAACATTCCACGGTTCCTTTCCCGGGCGCCGGCATGACGCGGCGCGGTCCCCCGGTACGGCACGGCGGCTCGGTGCGGCCGGGCGCGGTCGGCACGGCCGTTCGGTACGGCCGGCATGAATTCGGTACGGCCGGCTCAGTACAGCCGGCTCGGTGCGGCCGGCGCGGCTCAGTAGGGCCAGGTCCAGTCGCGGATCTCGGCCGGGTCCTCGCCGTACTCGCGGGTGTGGGCGCGGGCGCGCAGCCGCTCGTCGACCATCTGCTGGCGCAGGTGCGCGGCCTTGGCGCCCAGACCCGGCACCCGGTCGACGACGTCCATCACCAGGTGGAAGCGGTCGATGTCGTTGAGCATCACCATGTCGAACGGCGTGGTGGTGGTGCCCTCCTCCTTGTAGCCGCGCACGTGGATGTTGTGGTGGCCGCGCCGCCGGTAGGTCAGCCGGTGGATCGACCAGGGATAGCCGTGGAAATTGAAGATGATCGGCTTGTCGGCGGTGAAGAGGGTGTCGAACTCGGCGTCCGACATGCCGTGCGGGTGTTCCGACGGCGGCTGCAGCCGCATCAGGTCCACCACGTTGACCACGCGGACCTTCAGCTCGGGCAGGTGCTCGCGCAGCAGCGCGGCGGCGGCGAGGGTCTCCAGCGTCGGCACGTCTCCGGCGCAGGCCAGCACCACGTCGGGCTCGGCTCCCGCGTCGGTGGAGGCCCACTCCAGGATGCCCAGGCCACGGGTGCAGTGCGCGATCGCCTCCTCCATCGTGAACAGATCCAGCACCGGCTGCTTGCCGGCCACGACGAGGTTGACGTAGTCACGCGAGCGCAGGCAGTGGTCGCCGACCGACAGCAGGGTGTTGGCGTCCGGCGGCAGGTAGATCCGCACCACCGAGGCCTTCTTGTTCATCACCACGTCGATGAAGCCGGGATCCTGGTGGCTGAAGCCGTTGTGGTCCTGCCGCCACACGTGCGACGACAGCAGGTAGTTCAGCGAGGCGACCGGACGCCGCCAGGTGATCTTGTGGGACGACTCCAGCCACTTGGCGTGCTGGTTGAACATCGAGTCGACGATGTGGATGAACGCCTCGTAGCAGTTGAACAGGCCGTGGCGGCCGGTCAGCAGGTAGCCCTCCAGCCAGCCCTGGCACAGGTGCTCGCTGAGCACCTCCATGACCCGGCCGTCCGGGCCGAGATTCTCGTCCGTGGGCAGCGTCTCGGCGTCCCACACGCGGTCGGTGACCTCGAACACGGCCGACAGCCGGTTGGAGGCGGTCTCGTCCGGCCCCATCAGCCGGAAGTTGTCCGGGTTGGCGGCGATGACGTCGCGCAGGAACTGCCCGAGGACCTTGGTCGGCTCGCTCGACTGCGCGGCGGGAGCCTTGACCTCGACGGCGTGGTCGCGGAAGTCGGGCAGCGCCAGCGGCTTGAGCAGCTCGCCGCCGTTGGCGTGCGGGTTGGCGCTCATCCGGCGCGGGCCTTGCGGCACCGTCCGCAGGATCTCCGCGACGGGCCGCCCCCGGTCGTCGAAGAGCTCGGCGGGCCGGTAGGAGCGCATCCACTCCTCCAGCATCGCCCGGTGCTCGGCGTTCTGGCGGACCGCCGACAGCGGCACCTGATGAGCCCGCCAGGTGCCCTCGACCGGCAGGCCGTCCACCTCGCGCGGGCCGGTCCACCCCTTGGGCGTGCGCAGCACGATCATCGGCGGGCGCTCGGCGCGGCCGTCCTTGAACTCGGCGATCTCGTCGAAGACCACCTCGAGGGTCTCGGCCATCAGTCCGTGCATGACCGCCGGGTCGTCGCCGGAGACGATGTGCGGGCGGTAGCCGTACCCCTCGATGAGCTTGACCAGCTCCTCTTCGGGGATGCGGGCGAGGACGGTCGGGTTGGCGATCTTGTAGCCGTTCAGGTGCAGGATCGGCAGCACGACCCCGTCGTGCTCGCGGTTGAGGAACTTGCCGGAGTGCCAGCCGGCCGCCAGCGGCCCGGTCTCGGCCTCGCCGTCGCCGATGACGCAGGCCACCACCAGGTGCGGGTTGTCGAAGGCGGCGCCGTAGGCGTGGGCCAGCGAGTAGCCGAGCTCACCGCCCTCGTGGATGGAGCCCGGGACCTCGGGGGCGACGTGGCTGGGGATGCCGCCGGGGAAGGAGAACTGCCGGAACAGCCGCTGCATGCCGACGGCGTCCTGCCCAATATCCGGATATTTCTCTGTATAGGAGCCCTCCAGCCAGGCGTGGGCGACCGCCGCCGGACCACCGTGGCCGGGCCCGACGATGTAGATCATGTCCTGGTCGCGCTCGGTGATGATCCGGTTGAGGTGGGCGAAGCAGAAGTTCAGCCCCGGAGTGGTGCCCCAGTGCCCGAGGAGGCGTGGCTTGATGTGCTCGGGGGCCAGCGGCTCGGCCAGCAGCGGATTGTCCAGCAGGTAGATCTGGCCGACCGACAGGTAGTTGGCCGCCCGCCAGTAGGCGTCGACGTGTGCGAGTGCATCCATACCTCCGACAGTTCCTCCGGGGCGGGATTCAAACCCTGCCGGGCGCCTGTTCCCTGCTCCCGGGCACATTCGACTCCCGGGACATCCGGCGATCACGGCAGGTTGTACCGCGCCGGAGACCACGCGCCCCTACCGGATCCGGGCGGAATGTACGAAGATCTTCACGGCTCGACCGCTTGACCCCGTCCGAGGAGAGGAAGCCGCAGTGAAGATCGCCATCGTCGGAGGAGGCCTCGGCGGCCTGGCCGCCGCCCTGCTGCTGAGGCAGGCGGGCGTCGAGGCCACCGTCTACGAGCAGGCCACCGAGCTGCGGGAGGTCGGCGCGGGCATCGTCGTCGCCCCCAACATGGTCCGTCCCCTGGTCCGGGCCGGGCTCGGCGAGCGGCTGGCCGCCTCCGCCGTGGCGCTGGAGACCGCCTGGGAGTTCCGGCGCTGGGAGGACGGCCGGGTGCTGTTCTCCCAGCGGATGGGAGCGGAGTGCCGGCGGCTGTACGGCGCCGACTGCTACGTCGCGCACCGGGCCGACCTGCTGGCCATGCTGCTGGAGGCGCTGCCCGAGGACGCGGTACGGCTCGACCGGCGGCTGGACGGCCTGCGGCAGGACGGCGAGAAGGCCGAGTTGATCTTCGCCGACGGGCGGGGGGAGAAGACGACGGTGGTCGCCGACGTGGTGGTCGGCGCCGACGGGATCCACTCCACCGTCCGGTCCTCGGTCGTGACCGAGGACCCGGCCCGCTTCTCCGGCCTGTGCGCCTACCGGTGCCTGGTCCCGGCCAGCGACGCCCCCGAGCTGGCGCTGCGGCCGGTGCAGACGCTGTGGCTCGGGCCGGGCAGGCACTTCGTCCACTACCCGATCAGCGGGGGACGTCTGGTCAACGTCGTGGCGATCGTGCCCGCCGGCGACTGGCGGATCGAGTCGTGGACGGCCGACGGCCGGGTGGAGGACCTGGCGCGGGAGTTCGAGACCTGGGACCCCCGGCTCGGACAGCTGATCGCCTCCGCGACCGACACCAAACGCTGGGCCCTGTACGACCGCAGCCCGCTGGAGCGCTGGACCGAAGGGCGGGTCACCCTCCTGGGGGACGCCGCCCACGCGATGCTGCCCTTCTTCGGCCAGGGAGCCTGCCAGGCGGTCGAGGACGCGGCCGTCCTGGCGGCCTGCCTCCGGACGGCCACGCCCGGGACGGCGGCGGAGGCGCTGCTGCGCTACGAGGGGATCCGCAGGCCCCGGGCCTCCCAGGTCCAGCTCATGAGCCGCGGCCGTGAGGTGCAGAACCACCTCCCCGACGGCCCCGCCCAGCGCGAACGCGACGCGGCCTTCGCCGGCGGCGACCCGCTCCGGCAGAACGCCTGGATCTACGGCCACGACCCGGAGGCCGAGCTGGTCCACTGAGCCCCGGCGTCCCGGCACTCCTGAGCCCTGTCAGACACTCATCGGACGACGCGGCGCCGACGGTCCGGCGGGGGGACCGTCCCCGGCCCTCCCCGCCTCAGGGAGGTCAGCCGGTGACCTCCACGCCCTTCCAGAAGGCGACGTAGCCCTTGATCTGGGCCGCCTCCGGCTTGGGGTCCGCGTAGTACCAGGCGGCGTCGGGGTTGTCCTCGCCGCCGACGTGCAGCGTGTAGTAGCTCGCCGTCCCCTTCCAGGAGCAGACCGTGGTGGTCTCCGATGGCCTCAGGTAGTCCGGGGACACCGATTCGATGGGGAAGTAGTGATTGCCCTCGACGATCCGGGTGTCGTCACTCTCCGCGATGATCTCGCCGTTCCAGCGTGCGGTTGCCATGAACCAAGGCTGGCACATCCGGGGCTCCGGCGCGCGGGAGCCGGGCGCCACGGAGCTCCGGGATCCGCCGGGACGGCGTCACCACGGCGCTTCCGGCGGCTCCCGGCGACCGTCACGCGCACCTCGATCGGACGTCTCCCCCGGCGTTCCCGCGCCCTGCCTCCGGACGATCCTGGCCGAACGGCCGATCTTGCGGCCCGGATCCGCCCGCCCATCGGCCGTTCGGCCGATGGGCGGGCGGGAGCTCCACGGCAAGGCTGGGCGCGTGACTCCTCGAACCTCGCATCTCCTCGCGGCGGGCCTCGTCCTTCTGGCGGCCACCGGCTGCGGCGACCTCGGCTCCGCCTCCCACGAGCGGCGCGACTCACGTGACTTCCCCTACTCGGCGGCGAAACTGGTGATCAAGGCGACGGGCACCCCGGTCCGTCTCGAACCCGGCGCCCCCGGCACGCTCCGGGTCGACAGGCTGCTCACGGGCAAGGCCGCCGACGAGGGGAACGCCTCTTGGTCGCTGGAGGGCGGCACCCTGGCGGTGGGCATCGTCTGCTCCGGCATCGTGATCAACTGCGACTCCCAGCACACGATCAAGGTGCCGCCGGGCGTGACGATCGAGGTCGGCAGCGATGACGACGTGAACGCCGTCCGCCTCCCCCAGGCACTGACCGTCACCACCAGGGACGGCAACGTGCGCACCGACGCCGTCTCCGGGCCGATGCGCCTGGTCAGCCAGAGCGGCAAGGTGACTGCGCGGAGGATCCGCTCGGCCGACGTCACCGCGCGCTCGTCCGACGGCCTCGTCGCCCTCTATTTCGCGACGGTTCCCAGCCGGGTGGAGGCGGTCTCCGACAGCGGAACCGTCGACGTGGTGGTGCCGGAGACCCGCGACGCCTACCGCGTCGATGTCTCCAGCAAGGACGGCACGGCCACGTCCCGCGTGCCCCGCGCCTCTTCCGCCCCGCGTTCCCTGCACGCGCGATCCGGCGAGGGCGACGTCCGCGTACGGCAGGCGGGGTAGGGCAGGCGGGGTACGGCAGGCCGTACGGGGGTGGGACCGAGATCGGCGGGCCGGGCGGGGACACCGCCTTCACCACCGTCCGTATCCGGGGGCGGTGGCGCGGGCCGGGGCGGTCCGCGATCCTCCGTCGCCGCCGGGAACACCGGCCCGGGGCGGCCTGGCTAAGGTTCTGGCTATGCGTGGTCTCGGATGGGCTGTGGTGATGGCAGGACTGGTGCTGGCGGGTTGCGGCGGCTCGGGTGACGCGGGGCTGACCGGCGCCGTGGAGACGGGTGGCACGGGGCGGACCGGCGCCGTGGAGACGGGTGGCGGATCGGCGGGCGGGCTGCGCCAGGTGATGGCGCACCTGGGCGCCGGCAGTCCCGCGGCCGATTACCTCGACTACGGCGACATGGCGCACTGGCGGAGCCTCGGCGTGGTCACCGAGGACGGTCCCGGGCAGGACCGGCGCTGGCTGTCCGCCGTCGGCTCGGGCTTCGGCGACTTCGGCCTCAACGCCTCCCGGCTCGCCGAGCCGACCGGCATCAACGTGTTCGCCGCCGACCGGGGCGTCTCCGTCGGCACCCCGCCCAGGACCGCGATCCGCATCGAGGGCCGGCTGGACTCCGCCGGCATCCGCGCCAAGCTCACGGCCCTGGGCGCCAGGCCGCGCACGATCGGTGGCCAGGAGGGCCTGTCCATGGCCGACGACAACGCGATCGACATGAAGGGCCCGCAGACCAGGCTGGGCCTGATCAACCAGCTCAACCAGGTGGTGGTGACGGACTCGGCACTGGTGTCGGGTGCCGCGGCCGCGCCCGTGGCGGCCACCCTGGGCGGCGGGCCCTCACTGGCCGACAGCCCCGATCACGCCGCGGTCGCCGACTGCCTCGGCGACGTCGTCACCGCCGTCGTCATGGCTCCCCCGCAGCCGGGCGGGGTGACCCTGTACGGCGTGGGCCTGCGGCGTCCCGCCGGCACCACCGACCGGGCCGTCGACGTGGTGTGCGTGCTGCCGCGCGTCGCCGAGGTGGGCAGGACGTTCGCCGAGAGGTTCACCGTGGCTGCGAAGGCCGGCGGCAGGCCGCTGTCGGACCTCGTCGAGACGGTCACGCACGACGAGGTCCGCTCGGGCGGCCGTACGGCGCACCGGGCGACCCTGACCATCAAGCCCGACGGCCCGATCATGCTGTCCCACCAGCTTCTGTTCCGCAACGAGCTGGCCGCCCTGGCCGACCCCTCCGCCCCGGCGGACCCTCTCGGGATCGTGCGCCCTACCCCCTGAACGGCTGCCGCGCGGTGGCCGTCCGGCTCGACGCCGGGCTGGGGGCGCCGCGCTCGATCGTCCTTGAGGTCGCCGCTCCCCTCACGCGTCCTCGGGGGCGTCCCAGGCGACCGGCAGGGCGTGCACGCCGTACACGAACATGTTGTCGCGCAGCGGCACCTCCTCTGGGCGGCAGTCCAGCCGCAGGTGCGGGAAGCGGCGCACCAGGGCGGGCAGGGCGACGGCCATCTCCGCGCGGGCGAGCTGCTGCCCCAGGCACTGGTGGATGCCGTGCCCGAAGGACAGGTGCGGGTTGCGCACGCGGGTGAGGTCGAGACCGGCCGGGTCGTCCCAGTGGGCGGGATCCCGGTTGACCTGCGGCGTCGAGATCATCACCGTGCCGCCCGCCGGGATCGGCTCGTCGCCGACCCTCACGTCCTCGGTGGCGGTGCGGAAGGGGCCCAGGTGGACGATCGAGAGGTAGCGCAGCAGTTCCTCGACGGCGTGGCCGGCCACCTCGGGGTCGCGGCGCAGCAGTTCGAGCTGTTCGGGGTGCTCCAGCAGGGCGAAGACGCCCAGACCGATCATGTTGGCCGTGGTCTCGTGCCCGGCGGCGAGCAGCAGGTTGGCGATGCCGACCAGCTCGTCGTCGGTGAGCTCCCCCGCGTGGTCGCCGTGGATCAGCCCGGAGATCAGGCCGTCGTCGGGCCGGGCGCGCCTGGCGGCCACCAGCTCGTGCATGAACTGCCGCATCTCGTCGCGGACCCGCAGCACCTCCTCCAGCGGCGCGTCCATGCGGAAGAGGGTCGACGTGCGGCGCTGGAAGTCGGTCCGGGCCTCGTACGGGACGCCGAGCAGCTCGCAGATCACCAGGGACGGCACGGGCAGGGCGAACGCGCTGACCAGCTCAGCGGAGGTGCCCGCGGCCGCCATCGCGTCCAGGTGGGCATCGACGATCTCGGTGATGCGCGGGGTGAGCGCGCGCATCCGGCGCAGGGTGAACTGGCCGATGACCAGCTTGCGCAGGCGGGTGTGCTCCGGCGGGTCCATGGCCACGAACTGCCCGGCCCTGGCGCGCGCGTCGAACAGCTTTTCACGCATCTCCTCGGGCACCGTGACCAGGGCGTTGCGCCGGTTGAACCGGTCGGCGCTGAACCGGGGATCGGACAGCACGGCGCGGGCCTCGTCCAGGCCGGTGACCAGCCATATTTCTTCACCGGTGTCCAGCTTCACCCGGCCGACCGGCGCCTTCTCGTGCTCCCTGGCCAGTGCCTGAGGCGGGTCGAACGGGCACCGCCGGGCCATCAGCTCGGGAGGCAGCGCCACCCGCATCGTGGCCTGATCAGGCGGCGGGGGCTGCTCGACGCGGGAGACCTCGGCTGTGGAACGGGTCATCGGCGCTCCTGTGGCGGATCACTGTGAATGGTGCGTCCTCGTCCGTCCATACCCGGGCTCGCATGCCATGCAACTTCGGACTTTCCTTTTTGTCGAGTCCGCTGTCAGCAGGTCGGGGAGAGATCTTCCGTGTTGACAGGCGTCTACCGGGTGGCTGTAATAGTCCGCGTGTCGCGTGACGCCGGCCAGAAGCAGTGGGCAGGCCGGTGGTTGGGCGGCACCATTCACCAAGGGACGATGCCATGAGTTCATACTCCGCGCCCTGCGCCTGACGTAATCGCCTCCGCACGTCGTCCCCTGTCCTCCGCGGGTGCCCGGCACCGCCGTGTGACGTCAGTACGCCCTGCCACCTCGACGGTCGCCCCCCGGTAGACCGTCCACGGCCCGTGTGCTCGATCGGCGCCCATCTCCGGGCGGGGTTCGCGTGCGGTCACCGCGCGCTGCGCGCATCACCGTCATCCACCATCACCATGGACCACACCCTTTTTTGGAGACCAGACACCGCATGTCCGCATCCTTCAACGAGCCGATCATCGAGGAGTTCCGAGCCAACGGTGGAAAGGTCGGCGGCCCCTTCGAGGGGGGCGACCTGCTGCTGCTGACCACCACCGGCGCGAAGTCGGGGCAGGAGCACACCATTCCCCTCGGCTACGTCCGCGACGGCGACCTGCTGCTGATCGTCGCGTCCGCCGCCGGGGCGCCCCGTCATCCCGCCTGGTACCACAACCTGCTCGCCCATCCCATGGTGCGGGTGGAGGTCGGCACCGAGGTGTTCGCGGCGATCGCGGTCCCCGCCGAGGGCGCGCGGCGCGAGCGGCTGTTCGAGCACGTGGTGCGCACGGCACCCGGCTACGCCGACTACCAGACCCGCACCACCCGGACCCTGCCGGTCGTGGTGCTGGAGCGCTCTGAACCCGAGGCGGGGCAGGACGGCCGCGAGGTCACCAACCTCGCCGAAAAGCTCCTGGAGATCCACACCTGGCTGCGCTCGCAGTTGCGGCACGTGCGCGCCGAGGCCGACGCCCACTTCGCCGCTCGGGCCGCCCACCAGGGGCCCGGCGAACCGCCCGCGCCGGGCCTGGGACTGCAACTGCGGCAGCACTGCCTGGCGTTCTGCGAGTCCCTGGAGTTCCACCACACCGGCGAGGACGCGCACATCTTCCCCGCCCTGGCGAGCTGGCACCCCCACCTGCGCGACACCCTCGACCGGCTCCGCGACGAGCACCGGACGGTCTCGCGCATCCAGGGCGAACTGCTCGCCCTGCTGACCGACATCGGCACCGCCGACCCCCGGCGTTTCCGCACCGAGCTGGACCGGATGTCGGAGGAGCTGACGGCACACCTCGACTACGAGGAGGAGTCGCTTCTCCCCGTCCTGGCCGAGATCCCGTTCCCCCCGGCACCGCCGGTGCCCGACTCGGCCGCAAGCACCGCCACCTGACCGGGCGGCCACCTCGGCGCCACCCCCCGGTGGGGCCGTGACGGGCCGGTGAGCGCCGCCCGCCCGCCGGACCTTCTCCGCCGGGGCCGGCGGGCGGCATGGCGTCCGCCGAGCTCACACCGGATGATCGGCGGACGGACCGCCTGCCGCTCCGGCGCCGGAACCGGGCCGGTCAGCTCTTGCGCGTCCGGTAGGCGCGTTGCCGGCAGGCCCGGGAGCAGTAGTCCCGCGGCCGGCCGGTGGCGGCGGCCTCGACGGTCTTACCGCACACCGCACATCGAGTTTCATCACGCGTTTCGTCACGGAGGAGCGTTTCTATGCCATCAAGCACCCGCTGCAGGCCGAACTCGAACGGGTCCAGCGGCGTGTCGTATCCCCCCTCCCGGTAGACGCGGTTCAGCGTCGGATACCGGTCGAGGTGCTGGAAGAGCGAGTCGCGGGCCCCCCACCACTCCTCCTCGCTGACACCGGTGCGCCGCTCGGTCCGCACGGTCTCCAGGACCTGCCGGGCGGCACTCTCGACGAACCCGCCGACGAGGGTCACCACCGCCACCACCTCCGCGGGCGGCAGCCCGGCCCGCGCCGCCGCGCCCAGCGCCCGCTCGAAGCTCGCCACCGCGTTCGGCCCGGGCACCTGCCGAGCCCCCGACGACTCGGCCAGCCAGGGGTGCCGCCGGTAGAGCGCCAGGCAGTCCCGCGCCCAGGCCTCCAACTCCGCCCGCCAGCCCGGCCTCCGGCCGGCGCCCGCGTCCGGCCCCTCGCCCATCACCTCGTCGCGCATGAGGTCGACCAGCTCCGCCTTGCCCGGCACATGGCGGTAGAGCGACATGGTGGTGAAGCCGAGCCGCTCGGCGACCCGCCGCATGGACACCGCCGCCAGGCCCTCGGCGTCGGCCAGCTCGATCGCGGCCCGCACGATCCGCTCCAGGCTGAGGCCGCGCCTGGATCTCGCCCCCCACAGGAGTTCGGTGCTGCGCTCCGGATCCGCCATCTTGACTCCTCTCCATGTATATGCTGTATACCAGATGTGTACACCATATACACGAAAGGCCACCCCCATGCTCTTCGTTGATCCCTCAGGTGACGACTCCGGCCCGGGTACGGCCGAACGGCCGTTCGCCACGTTGGACCGGGCCCGCGCGGCGGCGGCGCCGGGCAGCGTGGTCAACCTCAGGGCCGGCACCCACCGCCTCACCGAACCGTTCCGGCTCTCGGCCGCCGACTCCGGCGTCGTCTACCAGGCCTACGGCTACGGCACCGCCGCGCAGGAGAAGGTCGTGGTCAGCGGCGGCCGGAGGATCACCGGCCGGCGCCGGGACGACGACGGCGTCTGGCGGTCCGAGGCTCCCGGCCTGGCCACCCGCCAGCTCTACGTCTCCGGACGCCGCGCCGTACGGGCCGCCATCGCCCTCGACCAGAACCTGACCAGGACCGAGACCGGTTACGTCATCAACGACCCCGCGCCCCGGTCCTGGCAGGGCGAGGTGGAGTTCGTCTACCGGGGCGCCTATCCCTGGTCCGAGGCCCGCTGCCCGGTGGCGCGGATCTCCGGGGACGGGCGCTCGACCACCGTCACGATGGCGCAGCCCGCCTTCGGCTGGGCGGCCCGCCTCTACCAGTCGGTCATCACCTGGGACGGCCCGGGCGCCGGGGAGACCAACGGCGCCGATGCCCCCACCTCGGCCGAGAACAGCCCCGCGTTCCTGACCGAGGGCACCTTCGCGCTGGCCGGCGGCGTCCTGCACTACCTGCCGCTGCCGGGTGAGGATCTCGACGACGTGGTCGCGCCGGTGCTGGAGACGCTGCTGCACGCCCGGGACGTGCACGACGTCGCCTTCCTCGGCATCACCTTCGCGGAGGCGACCTGGCTGCGGCCCAGCGCGCCGGAGGGTTTCCTGCACTACCACGGCAACGGCTACTACGACGGCGGCCCGCTCCAGACGGTCACCTTCGCCGAAGGCCAGGGGCAGGTCACCGTCCCCGGCGACTCCGCGGCCATGCCCGGTAACGTGATCTTCGAGAACTCCTCGCGGGTCACGCTGGAGGGCTGCCGGTTCACCCGGCTGGGCGCGGTCGCGCTGGAGTTCCGCGGCGACGGCGTGGGCAACGTGCTGCGCGACAGCGTGGTGGACGAGGTGTCCGGCGGCGGCGTGGTGATCGGCTCGGGGGCGCGCCACCACCGGGTCGAGAACAACCACGTCCACCATGTCGGCCGTGACTACCACGGCTCACCCGCCATCCTGCTGTCCGGCACCCAGGACACCGTCGTGGCGCACAACCAGGTCAACGACGTGCCGCACGCGGGCATCGTGGTGTATGAGGGGCGCGGCGCCCAGGTGCTGAACAACCTGGTGCACGACACGATGCAGGTGCTGGCCGACGGCGGCGGCGTCTACCTGTCCGGCAGCCAGGGCGCCTCGTACGCCAGCGGCGCGCTGGTCCGCGGCAACGTCGTCCGGGACACGATCACTCCTTACAACTTCGGCCTCTACACCGACTACGGCGCCGCCTGGGTCACCGTCCAGGGCAACGTCGTCCACCGGGCCGACACCCCGGTGGTGCTGAACGTGTCGCCGCCGCTGGAGCACGTGGCGTTCATCGGCAACTTCTGGGACGCCGACCCCGGCGATCCCCCCGGGGGTGTGACACTCGCCGACAACACGACGCTGTCGGGGAAGGCGCTCGACGACGACCCGACGGTCGCCGACATCGTGGCCGGCGCGGGGCTCGGCGGCCCTCGCCGGGCATGAGCGGGTCGTCGTCCCGGCCGGCCACCGGGGCGACGGCCTCTTCCGGCTGCGCGGCTGCGCGTCCGCGTCGCCGGCGACACCGTATCTCCTCCGGATGACCGCGGGAGATACGGCGGACCGCCGGTCAGGCGGTCCAGTCGGGGCGGCGGCCGAGGTAGCGGAGCAGCGCGGCGACATCGCCGTCCCCGTCTTCGGCTCCGAGCGCCGCCGCGTAGGCGCCGTACGCCCTGAGCGGCTCGACGATGGCGGTGGCGACGGGCATCAGCTCCCGGGCGAGCGCCGGGGTGAGCGGCGAGGGCTGCCCGGTGGCGACGGCGATGTCCCAGGCGTGGACCGCGGCGTCGAGGGCACAGGCGCCGGCGCCGAGCGAGGCGGTCAGCTTGCCCGGCGGCACCGGGACCGCGACCTCCTGGTCGTCCTTGCCGACGGTCGCCCAGGCGTCGGCGGAGGCCTTCATCGCCTCCTCGGCCACGGCCGAGGGGGAGGCGCTCAGCGTGCCGGAAGGCGCGAACGGGTCCTCGGACGGCCCCGGCCCTCCCGTGATGAAGGCGGCGAAGCCGAGCTGGTCGCCCGCGGCGTGCTGGAGCACCTGGGTCACGTTCCACCCCGCGCAGGGGGTGGGCCGGTCCCAGTCACCGGCGGCCACGCCGCGGACGGCCGTGCGCAGCGCCTCATGCGCGTCGTTCAGCACGGTCCACCCGGTCGCGGTGTCGTCGTTCATTGCTTCCCCGTCTCTCCGTCCGGCTCGACCCGCCACCCTTCGGGGCGGGTCGTCGTGTCTCCATCATAGCAGAACAGAATCATCTATTCCGCTATTTCCGGCTCATCTCCCATCTGCCCTGGGCGGGCGACCCGGACCCGCCCAGGTGGGCGGACACGGGGTCCCGGATCGCCGGGGAACCGCCGCAATCCACCCTGCGGACGCCGGAGTTGAGTACTGTCTTCATGCTGCTCACGGTCGTCGTCTTCAGCGCCCGCGGCGTCCCCGCCGCCTCGGTGAGGAACCACGGGACCTCACGGCCTCGGGTGACGACCTGGACGCGCCGCGTGTTCGCCGGCTCCTTCGTCGCGCTCGGCGCCGAACCCGTTGTGTCCGATCGACAGATCCGTTCCAGTCCGCGACAGGGGCCCGCCTCATGCACTTCCAGCACTCCAGTGAGATCTGGTCAGACCATCCGGAGCTCGTCGCCGGCGCGGTCGTCGCCAGGGGGATCACCGGGGGCGCCTCCGTCGGCCCTCGGGTCGCCAGGTTCAACGCCATCGCCGAAGCACGGCTCGCGACGGCCTCGGAGGCCGAGCTGCCCGAGATACAGGCCTGGCGACGCGCCTTCTCCAGGATGGGGCTCAAACCCACCCAGTATCGATGCGCCTCGGAGTCACTGCTGCGGCGCTTCAGGAAGGAGGGGGCCCTGCCACGGATCCACCCCCTGATCGATCTCTGCAATGCGATCTCGCTCGCGTTCGCGATCCCGGTGGCCGTGTTCGACGTCGCCGAGATCTCCGGGAGCCTCGAAGTCCGGCACGCGGATGGTGACGAGAGCTACCTGACCTTCTCGGGGCAGACGGAGAACCCCGACGTGCGCGAAGTGATCTTCGCCGACGCCGCCGGGCGGGCGCATGCCCGGCGATGGACGAATCGGCAGAGCGGCCACTCGGCCGTCCGGGAGACGACGACCACGGTCCTGGTCGTCGCGGAGGCGATGCACGGTTCGGCGTCCGTGGACGTCCCGAAACTGACGGCCACGGTCGCGGACGAGCTCAACGCCGTCTGGCAGGTCGCGCCGCGGACCGCCCTGCTGAGCCCGTCCTCGCCTCGACTGGAGTTCTGAGGCCCCTGCCCCCGGGTGGGCGGCGCCCGCGCATCCGCGCGACGGCGGGACCGCCCTCATCGCGCCACCCCGCCACCGGCACCCGTCGGAGCGGGTCGTCGCGGGCGTGAGCCGGGCGGTTCCGGCCAGGGGTCAGTGTGCGGCGGTGAGCCCGTTCAGGACGTCCTCTCCCCCGGCCCGGCCCCTAGCAGTCGCAGCACGAGCAGCCTTCGCAGCACGAGCAGCAGCCCGAACAGCCGTCGCAGCACGATCCGCAGGAGTCGCAGCCGCTGGGGTCGCACCGCTCACCGCAGGACTTGTAGCGGTCCTCGTCCCACGGGGGGCGGTACAGACCGCAGGTGCAGCAGGCCATCGCGACGCACATCCACGACAGCAGGCCGCCCGGATCCGGCTTGAGCCGGGGGTCGTCCGGCGGCGCCTTCGGGCCCTTCTTCCCGCTCCCGGCCTCCGTCCCGGATCCGGCCCCGTCGAAGACGCGGGTGACGGAGTGCCCGATCTCCTTGACCAGCAGCGCCCTGACCAGCCTCCGCCTTTCCAGGTCGAGCTCGGCCACCGTCAGCTCCAGGCCGAGCAGTGCGTCCTCGCAGTGCCGCCGGGCGGTCTCCAGGTCGGTTCCGGAGGCGACCAGCGGGTTGTAGGAGCCGGTCGCGCGGTCCTGTGCCAGGTCCTCCACCGCGTCGAGCAGGTGGGCCAGCCGGCCGAAGTAACGTCCCGCCTCCTCCAGCGAATCCCGGTTGTGCGGCTTGCCCGCGAGCAGGGCCGTGTGACCGAAGGCGGCGGCGACCGCGGCCTCGGTGGGGGCGGTGAGCTCCAGCAGGCTCAGGCCCGGAGTGTTCTCCAGCCTGGTCTGATCATCGACCGCCCTGGTCAGGGGGTCCGGGGCGAACCCGAGGGCGGCGGCCGTACGCAGTCCCGCGACTGACCAGCGGGCGGCGACGCGCTCGGCGGCGGCGGCCACCGGCTTCCGCGCGTAGGCTCCGTCCCCGTCTGCGACATGGTCCTTGATCTTGCCCGCGGCCAGGATCAGGGAGACCGCCGCCGCCAGCCGCACCCCCTCTGCCTCGACGACGTCGGCACCCTTGAACCCGCGCAGAGCGCACATCCCCGCCCGGCGCTGCGGGGAGGAGGCGACCGTCTGCGCTTCGGTGAGCACTGAGACGAGCAGGCCGTCGTAGTTGGTCACCAGCCGGGAGGCGTGACCGTGTTCATCCCGGAGCGCCAGGCAGAGACCGCACAGGTGCGCCATCCACTCCTTGAAAAGCCCGCTGCACATCCCATGGCGACACGGACGGATGATCCCAAACATATATCCCCTTTAGTGCGAATGGGGTACAGCCTGCCAGGCGCCGGTTGCGCGTCGCTTGCAGACTGCCGCACCCGCCCACCGCCGATCCGGATCCGGCGGCAACGTTAAGGCAGGCTTACCTAATGACCACATCGGAGGTGGTGCCAGGCCGGTCAACCCCCATGAAGATCACGTCGCCCCCCCTTTTCCCGTCCGGCGACCGGGTCGGCCACGAGAAGGACAGCGGCGCGCCGATCGGTCGGCGCGCGGGTGTACCGTCCAACCAGCCGGGTCGATCATGAAGGATGCCTGCTGTCGGGCTGCGAGATGCACAGTTGGACATGTCTCAAGGTGAGCGTGTCGGCAGATACAGCGACGTGGCGAGCGCGCTGGCGTTGCGCAGTGACCGGCACCGCTGTTTCGCGGCATCGACATGCCGGATCGAGCGCCCGGTTGTTGTCAGGTGCGGCAGCTTCGGTGCGCGCGGCATGGACGGACGGTTGCCTTCAACGGGCGAGGCGAGGCCGCCCAACGGGCCAAGTCTCGGACCGGGTCCCTTCAGCCGAGGCAAGAGGCCATCGCCGGGCCGGGAGTGGGTCGCGCACCATGAATACGTCCACCTCGTCCTCGGTCTCAACCGTGAAGCCGTGCCGCTCGTACAACCGCCGGGCCGGACTGCCCCGCAGCACGTTCAGCCGGACCGCGGCGGCTTCGCGGTCGCACCGTTCCAGCAGCCTGCTCAGTACGGCGGAACCGATGCCCCTGCCCTGCAGATCCGGCTCCAGGTAGAAGTGCTCCAGCCACTGGGTGTCCTTCGCCGGCCGCAGCGCCACACAGCCGGCCGGGGCACCCCCCACCTCGATCATCCAGGTGTGCGCCGGCGTGAACCCGTCCCGCAGTCGCTGCCGCACACGCTGCGCGTCGTACCGTCCGAGCCGCACGAGATCCGGCTTCAGCACCGCCGCCCGCAACTCGGCCACCGCCTCGACGTCCGCCATCGAAGCGGGCCGAAGCTTCCAGCCCACCACGATCGTGATGCTATCGCCCTGGACTCCTGCCAATCCCGGGAAGTCTCCCACCAGGCGATCCGAGCAGTTGATCGTTCTGTCAGACAGATCCCACTGCTGTGACCGGAAACGTTCACCGGGTTGCTGCTCGGGTCGGTGGAGCCCGGACAGGGCGGTGAGGTTCCCAAACCACTCCGGCAACCGGGTGAGCCGGTTGCCGGATCAGTGAGGGCGGTGAGGTTCCCGAACGACTCCGGCAACTCGGTGAGCCAGTTGCCCCTCAGGTCGAGATCGGTGAGGGCGGTGAGTTCGCTCAACCAGTCCGGCAGCTCGATGAGCTGGTTACCGGACAGGTCGAGCGAGGTGAGAGCGGTGAGGTCCCGCACCGACTCCCGTACCCGACGGAGCCGACGGTCGGACAGGTCCAACACTGTGGCACCACTCCCCAGCACCGCCTCGACCGCCTGATCGACCGTTCCCCGCACCCTGACTCCCGCCCATCCCATCGGGACACCCCGGCATCCACCCAACGGCGAGCAACCTACCGACCTCTCCCACACCCCCTCAACATCACCGTCAGACCGTCGGACGGCCCCGGCGCGCCCTACGGCCTGACCGGGTCACGTCCAGCGAGGTAGGTCCGAACGGCGACCGCTCTGGTTCTTCGCACCTACCTTGCGCCTTCCGTGCCGCCGGCCAGTTGCTGGGTCAGGCGAGCCAGCCGTTCGTCCCACGGTGCTCCACATCGTCGCGCCATGCGCAGGGTAGAAGTGGACTCTCCAGATTCTCCGCAAGGTAAGTCCGGAATTCACAAGGTTCACCCGGACGGGACAGTGTTGAGCGCCGATTCCGAGAAACCCGGTCGACAAGCGAGCTTGCGACGCACTGTGATGGTCCGACTGCCCGCCATACGGAGCGGGCCGACCGCAGGAGCTGCCTTGGCAACCGCGAGAACCGCGGACACCCGCCCCGCGATCGATGCCGCACTGGTCAGGCGCCTGGTTGATACGCAGTTCCCACAGTGGGCCGAGTTGCCCTTGGAACTGCTCCACCCTGCCGGCTCGGACCATGTGATCTACCGGCTGGGGGAAGAGCTGTCTGTCCGGCTGCCCCGCCACGCCGGCGCCATCGGACAGGCCCGGAAGGAATCCGAGTGGCTGCCCCGGCTCGCCGCGCACCTGCCACTGGCCATTCCGGCACCGGTGGGAATGGGCGAGCCCGGCTTCGACTATCCGTGGCGGTGGGCGGTGTCCCGCTGGCTGGACGGCGAGGTGGCGACCGTCGAGGCCCTGGCCGACTCGTCCGGGGCCGCCGTCGAACTGGCGGGATTCCTGACCGCCCTTCAGCGGTTCGCGCCCGAGGAGATCGCGGCCGTGGAAGCCCGCGAGGACCTCACCATCCGGCCGTTGGCCGACCGGGACCGCGCGACGCGGGCCGCTATAGCGAAGGTCGACGGCTTGTTCGACACCGCGGCCATGACCGAGCTGTGGAACGCGGCGCTGAGCGCCCCCGGATGGGATCGCCCTCCGGTCTGGGTCCACGGCGACTTCCACACAGGCAACCTACTGATCGACAACGGCCGCCTAAGCGCGGTCATCGACTTCGGCGGGCTCGGCATCGGCGACCCAGCCTGCGACCTGACAATCGCCTTCACCCTGATGTCAGCCGGGAGCCGGGCCGCCTTCCGCGCCGCGCTCGGCGTAGACGACGCCACCTGGATCCGGGGTCGCGGCTGGGCCCTGGCCACCGGCCTGAACGCCTACACCTCCTACGCCGCCGTCAACCCCCGGGTAGCCACACAGACCATCCGTCAGATCACCGCGGCCCTCATCGGCTAGGCACGTAACAGAAGGCCTGCGCCCTGCTCAGTGGGCAATATCGGTGCCGAGTTCGAAGTCCTGGGCCCGCCGGAGTTCGCCGCGCATGTCCAGGAGTGGGGCGCCCGCTTCCTCCGGTCCGCTAGGACGTGTTTCATGAGCGGCGCCGTGCGGCTCATACCTCTGGAAGGGAGGGATCGGGTTTCCAGGGGTTTGGTGCGGTGATGGACCAGCGTTCATGGTCGCGCCAGGCCCCGTCGATGTAGAGGTAGGCGGGCGACAGCCCTTCGTAACGGAAGCCCAGGCGCTGGGCCAGGGCCAGGGATGCTTTGTTCGCTGGCTGAATGTTGGCCTCCAGCCGGTGGAGCCGCAGGTCGGTGAAGGCGTGCTGCAGGGTGACGGCGAGCCCGTCGGTCATGTAACCCTGCCCTGCGGACGGGGCGAAGGCCGCATAGCCGAGGGACGCGCCCTGGTAGCGGCCCCGGATGATCGAGTTGATGTTGACCGTGCCGGCGGCTGCGCCGGTCTCCCGGACACGGATCAGAAAGCCCAGGTTGGTGCCGGCGTCGAAGCGGCGCATCCAGACCTGGAACTCCTCCGGGGTCGCGGGCAGTTGCATCCATGGCAGGTGCAGCTCGATGCTGGCCTGCACGAGCGAGCAGAACTCGTCCTGGTCGGAGAGGGTGAGCGGGCGCAGTTCGACCCGTGATGGCATTTCGGACACGGACCAACGTTAGGGCCTGTTGTGAGCAGTGGATCGCCCGAGTGATCCATCTGGGATGATCTTGGTGTGGGTCGTGGTGATTTGACCGCCGCACAGTGGGCGGTCGCGTGGTGGGCTGACTACCAAGCTGCATCTGACCGTGGAGCAGAGCCAGAAGCCGCTGTCGCTGGTGATCACTGCCGGGCAGCGGGGTGACTCGCCGCAGTTCAAGGCCCTGGAGCCGGTGATCGAAGAAGCCGCCCGCCCCCGCGCCGGGAGCCGGGCGACCACAGCGTCCTCATCGAGCTGTCACCGGTCGGGACTGGAGGCGCTGCGCGCCGTGCTTCTCTCCGGGGTCGAGCCCTTCGGCGGGACCTGGTCTCTGGTCGAGTCGCTGATCCTCGTGCTGGGTACGGCCGGCAGGGGCGTCCTGGTTCTCGCCCGCGCATCGACGGCCAGGTGTAGTGACCTGAGAGGTTGGGTACGCGGCTGGCAGGTGGTCGGCCGTGGCCGGGGCAGCCGTAATGGGTGCGGGGCCGGGCGATGACGCGATTTTCGGGCAGATCAAGTACAGCGACCGCCCTGGCCGGACCGCGGTCGGGCAGGAGCACGTCCATCGCCGGGCACCGGCCCGGCTCCACCATCATCAATTCGTCACGGAGGTATTTCCCATGCCGGACACCGATCCGACCACCGACGAGCAGAAACCGAGATCGACAGCGTGGCAGACGGCCCTCACCCTGCTGCAGGAGGCGGAACCACCCTTCATCCCGGCGGGAGCGCACGCGATGACCGTGGTCATCGCGTTCCCGCCCGGTGATCCCGGTACGCCGCCGCACCGCCACTCCGGCCCGGCGTTCGGCTACGTGCTGGAAGGCGAGATGCTGTTCGAACTGGAGGGCGAGCCCGAACGGGTCATCCGGGCAGGGGAGGCGTTCTGGGAGCCGGGTGGCGACGTCATCCACTATCAGGACGGCAACAACCGCGACGACGTCCCGCTCCGTTTCACCGTCACGATGCTGTGCGAACCCGGCAAGCCGATGCTTACCCTGGTCGACGACGGAGAGCTCGCCCAGCGCGAGGCCCTCCGCGCCCCGAGGCCGTCCTGATCCCGGAGGAACTCCCTGGCGTGGCGCTGCCGCACACGGCCGGCGGAGAACGCGAGCGCCGGCGGACCGCGAGCCCGTGTGAGACTGCGAGCGCCGCACGGTCATCTCGCAAGGCCGGTGCGTCCGGCTCACCGGGGACGCGGGACTACGGGCCCGGCGATCCGGACGTCAGGCGGTGAGCCAGTCCCGGTAGTGCGTCGGAGCGATGCGGGCGCCGTCCTTGGCGATGATGGCGTCATCGGGTACGGCCGCGAACATTCCGGCGCTGTCGTCGGTGGTGACGCTGCGCCTGTCGCCGCGGACCGCGAGCGTGATCCTGCCGAGTTCGTCCAGCGGGAAGACATCGGGACCGGCGATGTCGCGGGTGCCCTGGAGCGGACTGCCGGCAGCGACCTCGGCCACGGCCTGGGCGACGTCGGCCGAGGCGATGGGCTGCAGCGGGGTGGCAGGCAGGCGAACGGTCTCCTCGTCGGCGGACCAGGACAGGACCGCGTCCATGAATTCGAAGAACTGGGTGGCGCGCACGATCGAATACGGGATGGGGCCTGCCTTGAGGATGTCCTCCTGCAGGACCTTGGCACGGTAGTAGTCGAGGTCGGGCACCTGGTCCGCGCCGACGATGGACAGGATGACGGCGTGGCCGACACCTTCACGCCGGGCGGCCTCCAGGAGGTTGTCCATGGTCGTCTGGAAGAAGGCGAGCGAGGCCTCGTCGAAGGTGGGCGAGTTCGTCAGGTTGACGACGGCGTCGGCACCCACCAGCGCCTGCGGCAGCCCCTGGCCGCTGAGGAGGTCCACGCCGGTGGACTGCGAGTGGGGCACCGCCTCGTGCCCGGCCGCCTTGAGGATCTTGACGACCTGCGACCCGACGAGCCCGGTCCCACCCATCACGATGATCTTCATATCTGTCACGCCTTCCCTGCGAAGTCAGCTCTTCGGTCCGCTTGTCTGATCGCTGCACCATGGCCGAAACTTGGGCATTTCCTATCCGAGAACTTCTTCTCGGATAGGAAATGACCGGGCAAGGGGGGTGTGGTCAGGTGAGGCGATGAAGATGTCAGGCGGGGTCGCCTGGGCATTGCACTGCTGTGTCGCCCTCACCACCAGCAGCAGGCCCGTCCCGGCGGCCAAACTCGCGGAGCTGCACGACGTCCCCGGCAGCTACCCCGCCAAGCGACTCCAGTCTCTTTCCCGCGCCGGGCCCATCCACTCCGGCCAGGGGAAATCCGGTCCGTCCAGAGGAAATCCGGCGGCTACGCGCTGACGCGCACCCCCGAGACGATCACCGTGCTCGACGTGGTCCAGGCCGTCGACGGGCCGGGCTCCGCCGCCATGTGCACCGAGATCCGCCGGCGTGGCCCGCTCGCGGCCCCCGCCGCATCGTGCACCACGCCGTACGCGATCGCCCGGATCTGCACCCGCTCGCCATGCCGAACAGTCCGGCTCGCGACGCACCGGCCGGGAACGGGGTCCGGCCGGCGCGTCGCGAGCTACAAGGCAGCGGCCTTATCCAAGGTGCCGTGCGAAGAACCGCAGCGCGTTGCCGGTCTCGAACGCGGGGATTCCCCCGTGGTCGCCGGGGTTGGCGTGCAGCGTCTTGTCGGTCGAGCCCAGGGCGTCGAACAGCGCCAAAGCCTGGTCCCTGGGCACCCGCGTATCGTCCCATTGGAGCAGGAACTGCACCGGCACGGTGACCCGGGCGGCGGCTGCGGCCAGCCCGTGCACGCCGAGCAGACCCAGCACCGCGGCGCGGATCCGGGAGTCGGCGGCGAGCAGCGGCATACCGAGCCCGCAGCCCATCGACACCCCCCAATAGCCGACCGGACCGGCGCCCACGTGGTCGAGCTCCTGGACCGCGGTCAGAACGGCCTGCCAGTCGGCGACGGCCTGCCCGGCCAGCAGGTCGTGCATGGCCGCGACCAGCCCGGCCGGATCCTCTCCGGCGGCCATGCGGGCCCGCATATCGCCCGCGAACTGGATGAACTGTTTATCTTTCGGCCGGTCGCCGTGGTTGGGGGCATCGATCGCGGCGACGGCGAAACCCCCCTCGGCGACGAACCGGTGCGCGCCGGCCAGGACGCCGGGGGCCTTCTTGTGCTGGCCGCCGCCGTGTCCCATCAGGATCAGCGGGCGGGGGCCGGTGGCGCCCTGCGGTGCGAACAGCACACCGGTGATCTCGCCGAGAGTGAAGGACTGTTCGGTGACGCCGTCGGTCGACGTCTGAGAGGTCAAGCTGAAGCGCATAGCGTTTCAAAGCCTTTCGGGGGTGCCTTGTGCGGGCGCTCCCTAGACCATGCACGGGAGGGAGCCCCGACCTGTCATCACAGCGTTGATCGGTCTCACCTCCTCCAGTCGTAGTGCTGCACGGCGACGCCGAAGCTATCACACGGGCCCCGCCGGGCAGACGTTGCCTGACGCGGCACCAGAGCGACCACGTCTCACCAAGCTTGACAAGCTCCGCAGCGGCCTGCGCCTGTTGTGGCTCAGTCCGGTTACGCAAGTTCGATGATCCGTTTCGCCAGCGTCGCCCGGAGGCCGGACGGGAGGCTCTGGCCGCTGAGGGAGTCATCTGACCACAGGCCGTCAGCCGCGAGACAGGCGATCAAGTGCCGCATCGGAAGGACGGGCTGATGTCGCAGTGGGATGACGAGGACGCCGTCGCGTACGCGCACCAAAACAGGCGGCGGGCGGGTGACGCGACGACGTGACCCGCCCGCCGCCCCGATCGGGGAGGAAGCTCCGGCCTGCGTATCCGCTGAAGATTTCGCCGATGCCACCGGGACCCCGACGAGGTCTGCCGAGAGGCGGAACCCAGCTCGGCGCTTCCGGGAACGGGACCGTGTCGCCGACCGGCGGCCAAGGCACGTTCGGGAGGCGGAGGGCTCCTATGCCGGCGTGCCGGACGCCACGACCAGTGGGCAGGCGGCGTGGTGCAGCAGCGCGTGGCTCACCGAGCCCAGCAGGAGCCCGGCGAGGCCGCCACGGCCACGTGACCCCACGACCAGCAGGTCCGCGTGTTCCGAGGCGCTTCTCAGGAGCTCCACCGGGTGCCCGTGCTCCACCTGCTCGATGACCTTGACATCCGGATGACGCCCGGCCCAGCCCGCCAGCACCTCGGCCAGCAGGCGCCGCTCCCCTTCGGCCATCTCCTCGGCGGACGCCAGGGCGAACGGGCCGCCCCCGATGACGGGCCGGTTCCACGCGTGAACCGCCCGCAGGGCGGCGCCGCGCAGGGACGCCTCGGCGAAGGCGAATCCGACGGCGGTCCCACCGGCCGGAGAGCCGTCGACCCCGACGACCACCTCGCCGCGTGCCTGTGCGGGCACCGTCCGCACGACGGCGACCGGGCAGGAGGTGTGTCCGGCCACGCCCAGCGCGACCGATCCCAGCAGCATGCCGGAGAACCCGCCCAGCCCGTGACTGCCGACCACCAGGAGGTCGGCGTCCTTCGCCGCCTCGATCAGGACGAGCCGGGGGTCGCCCGGGAGCAGCTGCGACTCCACCCTGACACGAGCGTCCGCTTCACGGGCCCGCTCCACCGCCTCCGTCAGCATGGAGGCGGCCCCGTCGCGCATCCAGCGCCCCACGTCGGCGTACGGGGCGTCCTCGGACATCTCCAGCGGCCAGGCCGGCATGACGTGCACGACGCGCAGCCCGGCCCCGCGTAGCGCTGCCTCCTGTACGGCCCAGCTCACGGCCTCAAGCGCGGCCGGTGAACCGTCGACTCCCACAAGGATCATGACGTCTCCCCTTCCATGGCTCCGGCACATCCCATGGTTTCAGCACACCGTGAGACGGCACCGAGGCGACCCCGGCGAAAGCCCTCCCGGCGGACCTCCGGTCACCGCGTGACGGGTTTGGGGACCTCCCGCTCCCCCGTCGCCGGGTCCCTCCCGGCTCGCCAGGCAGGCGCCACGGCACGCCCGCGCAGCCGGTCGCCCTCCGGTTCGGGCCTTTGGCCATAGGCGATGGGACTAAAGACTCTGATATCCACATACGTCGTCACAGAAGGGTAAGAGGGCCTCACCAAACACCTCACGCAACGTCTGTCCCCGGAGGGATTGGCACGATGACGACCGTCCGACAGGCCGAACCGGAAGCGACCAGGGGCGGCCGGACAGCCGCCCTCGTGCTCGCGACGACCGCCTTCGCGGTGAACTTCTGGGCCTGGGCCCTCCTCAGCCCGCTCGGTCCCACCTACAAGGACTTCCTCGGACTGAGCCCGCTGGCGGTGTCGGTCCTGGTCGCCGTACCGGTCATCGTCGGATCGCTGGGCCGGATCGTGCTCGGCGGCCTGACCGACCGCTACGGCGGGCGGAGGGTGTTCGCGGTGGCGAGCCTGCTCGGCGTGGTTCCCGTGGTGTTCCTCGCCTTCGCCGAGAGCTATCCGACGCTGCTGGCCGGCGGACTGCTGCTGGGCATGACCGGGGCGACCTTCGCCATCGGCGTGCCGTACGTGAACGGATGGTTCCCGCCGGAGCGCCGCGGCCTGGCGCTGGGCGTCTTCGGCATGGGCAACGTCGGCACCGCGGTCTCCGGCTTCGCCACCCCCTGGCTGGCGGTCGAGTTCGGGCACAAGACCCCGTTCTTCGTGGTCGCCGCCGCCCTGGTCCTCGTCGGCCTGGCCTTCCTGGCCGTGGGCCGCGACGCCCCGGGGACCCAGGCGGCCACCGAGCCGTTCCTCACCCGGTTCCTCGCCGCGGCGCGGCTGCGGATCACCCTGGAACTGGCGGCGATGTACGCCCTGACCTTCGGCGGATTCGTCGCCTTCGGCGTCTACCTGCCGCTGTATCTCAAGGCCGCCTACGGGCTGACCACCGCCGACGCGGCGGCCCGGGCCGCGGGGTTCGTGCTGCTGGCCACGCTGACCCGTCCCGTCGGCGGCTGGCTGGCCGACCGGGTGGGGAGCCGGCCGGTGCTGGGCGGGGCGCTGGCGGCCGTGTCCGTGTGCGCGATCATCGTGGCCTTCGCTCCGGCGATGCCGCTGGCGACGGCGGGTTTCCTGACCATGGCCGCCGCGCTGGGGCTGGGCAACGGCGCGGTGTTCGCGCTGCTGGGGCGGGTGGTGCCCGCCCGGATGGTGGGCAGCGCGACCGGCGTGGTCGGCGCGGCCGGCGGTCTCGGCGGGTTCCTGCCGCCGATCGTGATGGGGCTGATCTACCAGGCCACCGGCTCCTACGCCATCGGGCTGATGCTGCTGGCGGTGGTCGCCTCGGCCGCCCTCGTCTACTGCTGGTTCGTCCTGCAGGCAGGCGAGCGGCCTTGACGCCGGCGGCGGAGAGCAGTCCGGTCCATGAAAACGAAAAGAGGGGTACATATGGCCGGCATGGATGGGCCGATCGACGACGCTCTGCTCCGGCTGGGCCGCCACCTTCGTCCCGGTAAGGTCTCCGAGGATCTGCGGACGCTGCACCAGATCGGTGGACGTCAGGGCGACGCCTTCTACCGGGACCGCTGGAGCCACGACAAGGTGGTGCGCTCCACCCACGGGGTGAACTGCACCGGTTCGTGCTCCTGGAAGGTCTACGTCAAGGACGGGATCATCACCTGGGAGTCCCAGCAGACCGACTACCCGAGCGTGGGCCCGGACCGTCCCGAGTACGAACCGCGCGGCTGCCCCCGGGGCGCCGCCTTCTCCTGGTACACCTACTCCCCCACCCGGATCCGCTACCCCTACGCGCGCGGGGTGCTGGTGGAGATGTACCGGGAGGCCAGGGCGCGGCTGGGCGACCCGGTGGAGGCCTGGGCCGAGGTCACCTCCGATCCGGAGCGCCGCCGCCGCTACCAGTCGGCGCGCGGCAAGGGCGGGCTGGTCCGGATCACCTGGGACGAGGCGACCGAGATGATCGCCGCCGCGCACGTGCACACCATCGAGGCCCACGGCCCCGACCGGGTCGCCGGCTTCTCCCCCATCCCGGCCATGTCGATGGTCTCCCACGCTTCGGGCGCCCGGTTCGTGTCGCTGATCGGCGGGACCATGCTGTCGTTCTACGACTGGTACGCCGACCTGCCCGTCGCCTCCCCGCAGGTCTTCGGCGACCAGACCGACGTGCCGGAGTCGGCCGACTGGTGGGACGCCGCCTACCTGATGCTGTGGGGCTCCAACGTCCCGGTCACCAGGACCCCGGACGCGCACTACATGACCGAGGCCCGCTACCGCGGCCAGAAGGTCGTCGTGGTCTCCCCCGACTACAGCGACGCGACCAAGTTCGCCGACGAGTGGCTCGCCCCGCATCCGGGTACCGACGGCGCGCTGGCCATGGCGATGGGCCACGTGATCCTCAAGGAGTTCTTCGTCGACCGGCAGGTGCCGTACTTCACCGACTACGTCAAGCGCCACAGCGACCTGCCGTTCCTGGTGACGCTGACCGAGCGCGACGGCGTCCACGTGCCCGCCAAGTTCCTGACCGCGGCCGATCTCGGGGAGGACGGGGCGGAGGCGGCCTTCAAGACGGTGCTGATCGACCGGGTGACCGGTGAGCCGGCCGTGCCCAACGGCTCGCTCGGCTTCCGCTACTCCGCCGAGGGCGAGGGCCGCTGGAACCTGGACCTCGGCCAGGTGGATCCGCTCCTCACCCTCGACGGGACCGGCGGGGTGGAGAGCGTGACGGTCGCGCTGCCCAGGTTCGACCAGCCGCAGGGCGACGGGGTGCTGCGGCGCGGCGTTCCCGCCCGGCGGATCGCGGGCCGCCTCGTCACGACGGTCTTCGACCTCATGCTGGCCCAGTACGGCGTCGGCCGGCCCGGGACGCCGGGGACGTTGCCGAGTTCCTACGAGGACGCGGCCGCGCCGTACACCCCGGCCTGGCAGGAGGCGATCACCGGCGTGCCGGCGGCGAAGGCGGTGAAGATCGCCCGCGAGTTCGCCAGGACCGCCGAGGAGTCCGGCGGCCGTTCCATGATCATCATGGGGGCGGGGACCAACCACTGGTTCCACTCCGACACGATCTACCGCTCCTTCCTGGCGCTCACCACGCTGACCGGCTGCCAGGGCGTCAACGGCGGCGGCTGGGCGCACTACGTCGGCCAGGAGAAGTGCCGGCCGATCACCGGCTGGGCGCAGATGGCGTTCGGGCTGGACTGGGCGCGCCCGCCCCGGCAGATGATCGGCACCGCCTACTGGTACCTCCACACCGACCAGTGGCGCTACGACACCTACAGCGCCGACACCGTCTCCTCCCCGCTCGGCGGCGGCGCGTTCACCGGGAAGGCGACCGCGGACCTGCTGTCGCAGTCGGCCCGGCTGGGCTGGATGCCGTCCTACCCGACCTTCGACCGCAACTCCCTCGACCTGGCAGGGGAGGCGGCCGCGGCCGGCCGGGAGGCCGGTGCGTACGTCGCGGAACAGGCCCACTCGGGGAAGCTCGGCTTCGCCTGCGAGGACCCCGACGCCCCGGGCAACTGGCCTCGGGTGCTGACCGTGTGGCGAGCCAACCTGCTGGGCTCCTCGGCCAAGGGCAACGAGTACTTCCTGCGCCACCTGCTCGGCACCGACTCCTCCGTGCGGGCCGAGGAGGCCGCACCCGAGCAGCGGCCTGACGACGTCCGGTGGCACGAGGAGGCGCCGCAGGGCAAGCTCGACCTGCTGCTGTCGCTGGACTTCCGGATGACGTCCACGACGCTGTTCTCCGACATCGTGCTGCCGGCCGCGACCTGGTACGAGAAGCACGACCTGTCCTCCACCGACATGCACCCGTTCGTGCACGCCTTCTCCCCGGCGATCGACCCGCCCTGGCAGACCCGCACCGACTTCGCCGCCTTCCAGGCGATCGCCAAGACGTTCAGCGCGCTGGCCGGCCCCCGGCTGGGGGTGCGCCAGGACGTGGTCGCGGTGCCGCTGCTGCACGACACGGCCGACGAGCTGTCCACCCCGCACGGTCAGGTGCGGGACTGGCGGCGGACCGGCGAGGTGCCCGTGCCCGGCCGGAACTTCCCCAAGATCGTGACGGTCGAGCGGGACTACGGCGCCGTCGCGGAGAAGATGGCCTCGCTCGGCCCGCTGTCGGACCGGCTCGGCGCCACGACCAAGGGCATCACGTACGAGGTCGCGGGTGAGATGGACCGGCTGCGGGCCATGAACGGGACCGTCCACGGCGGGGTGGCCGACGGCCGGCCGTCCCTGGCCCGCGACACCGACATGTGCGAGGCCATCCTCGCGCTCTCGGGTACGACCAACGGGCATCTGGCCGCCCAGGGGTTCGCCACGCTGGCCCGCCGTACCGGCACCGGCTTCGACGGCCTCGCCGACGAGCACAAGAAGATCACCTTCGCCGACACCCAGGCCCGGCCGGTCCCGGTGACCACCTCGCCGGAATGGTCGGGCAGCGAGACCGGCGGGCGCCGCTACTCGGCCTTCACCATCAACGTCGAGCACCGCAAGCCCTGGCACACCCTCACCGGGCGCCAGCACTTCTTCCTGGACCACGACTGGATGCACGAGGCCGGCGAGGCGCTGCCGATCTACCGGCCCCCGCTGAACATGACCGTGCTGTTCGGCGAGCCGGGCATCGGCGAGGGCGGTGAGGAGGGCATCACCGTGCGCTACCTCACCCCGCACTCCAAATGGTCCATCCACTCCGAATACCAGGACAACCTGCTGATGCTGACCCTGTCGCGGGGCGGGCCGACCATCTGGATGAGCCCCGCCGACGCCACCCGGGCGGGGATCCGCGACAACGACTGGGTCGAGGCGCTCAACCGCAACGGCGTCGTGGTCGCCCGTGCGATCGTCTCGCACCGCATGCCCACCGGGACCGTGTACATGTACCACGCCCAGGAACGGGTCGTGGACGTGCCCAGGAGCGAGGCCTCCGGCAGGCGCGGCGGCATCCACAACTCCCTCACCCGCCTGATGATCAAACCCACCCATCTCATCGGCGGCTACGCCCAGCTGTCGTTCGCCTTCAACTATCTCGGGCCGACCGGTAACCAGCGCGACGAGATCACCGTGATCCGCCGCCGCTCCCAGGAGGTCGACTACTGATGCGCGGGCGCATCCGACGCGGTGAACGGAGTGGCGGGCCGGGGAACAGAGCCGTCCGCCAGGCGAACGAGGATAGGTGAACAACCAATGACCAAAGTCATGGCCCAACTCGCCATGGTGATGAACCTGGACAAGTGCATCGGCTGCCACACCTGCTCCGTCACCTGCAAGCAGGCCTGGACCAACCGGGCGGGCACCGAGTACGTCTGGTTCAACAACGTCGAGACCCGCCCCGGGCAGGGCTACCCCCGCACCTACCAGGACCAGGAGAAATGGAAGGGCGGGTGGGAGTTGAACCGCCGCGGCCGGCTCCGGCTCAGGGCCGGCGGGCGGCTGCGCAAGCTGTCGTCGATCTTCGCCAACCCGCTCATGCCCTCGATCCAGGACTACTACGAGCCCTGGACCTACGACTACGACAGGCTGTTCTCCGCCCCCATGCAGGAGGACACCCCGGTCGCCCGGCCCAAGTCGCTCATCACCGGCGAGAACACCAAGATCAGCTGGAGTGCGAACTGGGACGACAACCTGGCCGGCGGGCCGGAGCTGGCTCCCGCCGACCCGGTGCTGCGCAAGCTGTCGGACCAGGTGAGGCTGGAGTTCGAGCAGGCCTTCATGTTCTACCTGCCGCGCATCTGCGAGCACTGCCTCAACCCCTCGTGCGTGGCCTCCTGCCCGTCGGGGGCGATGTACAAGCGTGCCGAGGACGGCATCGTCCTGGTCGACCAGGACCGCTGCCGCGGCTGGCGGATGTGCGTGACCGGCTGCCCGTACAAGAAGGTCTACTTCAACCACAAGACCGGCAAGGCCGAGAAGTGCACCTTCTGCTATCCGCGGGTCGAGGTGGGCATCCCCACCGTCTGCTCGGAGACATGCGTGGGCCGGCTGCGCTACATCGGGCTGATCCTCTACGACGCCGACCGGGTCGCCGAGGCCGCGTCCACTCCCGACGAGAAGGACCTCTACGCGGCGCAGCGGAGCGTGCTGCTGGACCCGCACGACCCCGAGGTGATCGCCGCGGCCCGGGCGGAGGGCATCCCCGAGGACTGGCTGGACGCCGCGCGGCGCTCCCCCGTCCACAAGCTGATCTCCGATTTCGAGGTCGCGCTGCCGCTGCACCCGGAGTACCGCACCATGCCCATGGTCTGGTACATCCCGCCGCTGTCACCGGTCATCGACGTGCTGAGCGGTACCGGGCACGACGGCGAGGACGCGGACAACCTCTTCGGCGCGATCGACGCGCTGCGCATCCCGATCGGCTACCTGGCCGAGCTGTTCACCGCCGGAGATCCCGAGCCGGTACGCGGTGTCCTGCGCAGGCTCGCGGCGATGCGTTCCTACATGCGGCGGATCAACCTCGGGCGGGAGCGGGACGAGTCGATCGCCACGGCGGTCGGCATGACCGGTGAACGGGTCGAGGAGATGTACCGGCTGCTGGCCATCGCCGCCTACGGCGAGCGCTACGTCATCCCCAAGGCGCACGCCGAGCAGGGCGCGCGCCTGGAGGAGTCGGCGAGCGGCTGCAGCCTCGACTACGAGGGCGGCCCCGGCATGGGCGGCCCGTTCGGCGAGGCCTCCGGCGTGCCCGTCCCGGTCGCGGTGGAGAACTTCCACGCGCTGAGGGACCGGCAGACCAGCGGCGCCCTGGTCGACCCCGAGGACCGGCAGAACCGGGTCAATCTCCTCAACTGGGACGGCAAGGGGACGCCCGACGGTCTCTTCCCGGACAGGAACGGCAGGAAGGAACCATGACAACCCTCAGTGAAAACGAGCTGCGCAGCGCCCATCTGGTGGCGTCGGTGCTGCTCAGCTACCCCGACGACGCGCTGTACGGCGGGCGGCGGACCCTGGCCGAGGCGGTGGCCGCGCTTCCCGGAGGCGAGGTGCGCACCCGGCTGACCGCCTTCCTCGACCATCTCGGCGCCACGGCGCAGAGCGACCTGGCCGCCCACTACGTGGCGACGTTCGACCTCAAGCGGCGCTGCTGCCTGTATCTCACCTACTACGCCCACGGTGACACCCGCAAACGCGGCGCCGCCCTGGTGCGGTTCAAACACGCCTTCCGCGCGGCGGGCTTCGAGCTCACCGACGGCGAGCTGCCCGACCACCTGCCGGTGGTGTGCGAGCTGCTGGCGCGCGGGGCCGTCAAGCAGGCCAGGCGTCTGCTGCTGGAGAACCGGGCCGGCCTGGAGCTGCTGCGCAAGGCCCTGGAGGCGGAGGGGTCGCCGTACGCCGACGTCGTGATCGCGGTGCTGGCCACGCTCCCCGCGGCCAGTCTGCGAGATCAGGAGGCCGCGCTGCGGCTGGCGGCCCAGGGGCCGCCGGCCGAGGAGGTCGGGCTCGAACCCTTCGCCGTCATGGAAGGACACCGGTGAACGCCCTCGATGTGGTGCTGTGGGTGGTGGCGCCCTATCTGGCCATCACCGTGTTCGTGCTGGGTCACGTGTGGCGCTACCGCTACGACAAGTTCGGCTGGACCACCCGCTCGTCGCAGATGTACGAGTCCCGGCTGCTGCGTATCGGCAGTCCGCTGTTCCACTTCGGCATCCTGGTCGTGCTGCTCGGTCACATCGGCGGCCTGGTGATCCCCAAGAGCTGGACCGAGGCGGCCGGTGTGACCGAGGAGGTCTACCACATCTCCGCCGTCGTGCTCGGCACCCTCGCGGGCGTGGCGACCCTGGGCGGTCTGGCGATCCTGATCTACCGCCGCCGCACCGTCGGCCCGGTGTTCACCGCCACCACCCGCAACGACAAACTCATGTACGCCGTCCTCTCCCTGGTCATCGTGCTCGGCCTGGCCGCCACGGTCGCGGCCAACATCGTCGGCGGCGGTTACGACTACCGCACCACCATCTCCCCTTGGTTCCGGTCGATCTTCCTGCTCCAGCCCGAGGCCGGGCTGATGGCCGGTGCCCCGCCGCTGTTCCAGCTCCACGCGCTCAGCGCCCTGCTGCTGTTCGCGATCTGGCCCTTCACCCGGCTGGTGCACATGCTCACCGCCCCCGTCGGCTACCTCACCCGGCCCTACATCGTCTACCGCAGCCGCGACGACCAGCCCGGCTCCCGGAAACCGCGGCGCGGGTGGGAGCCGACCCGCTGAACCGCACCTCGGCGCCGGCACTCTCCCACGACCGGCGCCGAGGCACGGAGACGTCCTCACCGTGGGAGGGGCCGGTCTCCGCGGGCGGCAGGCCGTCCCGTCATGACCCGCCCTCCGCCCGGCCCCGGCGCCAGTGGCGCGATCAGCCCCCGGCGTCCTCCGCGCCGGGGGCGGCGCCCCGGCCCGCTGCGGGCCCTGCCCCACGGCGGGGACGACCGCGACCGGGCATGACCCGCGCCGCAGGATCGCCCTGGTGACCGATGTCCGGCTGCGGCAGAGGTCCTCCGGCCCGGACTCCGCCGGCCTTGGTCATCCGCCGGGGCCTCCGCCGTGCGGGACACCGTCATGCCGTACGGCGAGGGCACCCGGATATGCCGGGGACGGGTGGCGGCCGGTCAGTCGTCGTCCTGCTCGTCGTTCTCCCGGCCGTCGTCGGTGTCGGTGGCCTCTGAGAGGATCTTGCCGCTGGTGGCGTCGACGACGATCTCCCGTTCGGCTCCCGCGCCGTCGGCGACCTCGATCTGCCACGAGATGGTGCCGCCCTCGGTCTCCAGGTCGGAGGAGGTGACCCATCCGCCGCTCACCCGGGCGAGCGCGGTCTGCTGGGCCTGCTCCGCCAGTACGGCGGGCTTGCGCGTGACGTCCGCGCCGTCGTCGGTGTCCGGGGCGGGGGTGGTCGTACCGGGGGTGGCCGTACCGGCGGGCGAGGAGAGAGCCGGACCGGTCGCGTCCCGGTCGGCGAAGGCGACGCCGCCGCCGACCGTGAGCGCGGCGAGGGCGATTCCGGTAAAGATGATCACTGGCTTGCGCATCAGGGGTACTCCGTTGTCCGGGGAAAGCCGCGATTCCGGGGGATTCGCGATGACTCTCTGAGAGTGCCCGCCCGGGCGATAGCGAGATGCTGCGAGGTTCCTAAGGAATCGCTAAGTCAGGCCGGGGCCGAGTTCGAGGGCGACCTCGGCTCCCCCCGAGGGCGACGCGCCGGCCCGCAGCCGCCCGCCCGAGGCCTCCGCGGTACGGCGTGCGATGTCGAGGCCGAGGCCGGTGGAGGACCCGCCGCTCGCCCCGCGGCCGACCGGGTCCGGGAGGGCGAAGCCGGACCCCTCGTCGGCGATCACCAGCAGGGCGCCGCCGCCCGGCCGCACCGTCAGCTCGACGGTGAACGAGGTCCCGTCGGGGGTGTGGGCGAACACGTTCTCCAGCAGCAGGTCGACGCAGGCCGCCAGCTCCGGGCCGCTCACCCCCACGGTGATCGGGCCGTCGGCCAGGCCGAGGCGGAGCGGCCGGTCCTGGTCCTCCGCCAGCGCCGACCAGAAGGCGACGCGGTCGCCGACCACCTGGGCGGCGTCGCAGCTCGGCGCGCCTCCCCGATCGAACCGGCGCGCCTCCCGGATGACCTGGCTGACCATGCGCTCGACGCTGTCGACGGCCTCTCCCATCCGGGCCGCCTCGTCCTTGTCCCGCAGGGTCTCGGCCTCCAGCCGCAGCGCCGTGACCGGCGTGCGCAGCCGGTGGGAGAGATCGGCGACCGCCTCCCGCTCGCGGGTGAGCAGCTCGCGGATGCGGGCGGCCAGATGGTTGAGGGCGGCGCCGACCTCGCGGATCTCCGGCGGGCCCGCCGGCTCCACCCTCGCGTCCAGATCGCCGCGGGCCAGCCGGCGGGAGACCCCCGCGACCTGCCCGACCGGCTGGATCAGCGAGCGGGCGAGCCGGTCGGCGACGACGATCCCGACCGCGAGCAACGCCAGCCCGATCAGGCCCAGCACGGACCACGCCCGCCCGACCCCCTCCCGGAGCCGCTCGGTGCCGACGAACGCGCGGACGACCATGGTGCCGCGCTCCCCGCCCTGGACGGCCACCAGGATCTCCCGGCCGGCCGGGGTCTCGACGGTGACGCTGCGCCCGCGCGCGGCCAGCTCGACGCCGGGACCGCGGGGCGCCGGCACGCCGAGGAACTCGTGGCCGGACAGGAAGACCGTGATCGGTGTGCCGCCGGAGCCGTTGGCCTGCCGTACGGTGGCGTCGAGGGTGTCCTGGTCGCCCAGGGCCGCCGCGGTGGCCACCGACTGCGCCCAGGTGGTGGCGGCGGCCGTGGCCCGCTCGGCGGCCAGCGTGCTCACCAGTACGGCGAGCGGCACGAGGAAGGCGACCAGGACCAGCGAGGTGGTCGCCACCGCGAGCAGGGCCAGGCGTCGCCTCATCCGGCGGCCCTCATGCTCCCGGGTCGACGATCTTCACGCCGACGCCGTGGACGGTCTGCAGGTAGCGGGGGGCCTGGGCGCTCTCGCCGAGCTTGCGGCGCAGCCAGGACAGGTGCACGTCGACGGTCTTGTCCGCACCGCCGTACGCCATCCGCCACACCTCGGTGAGCAGCTCCCGCTTGGAGACGACCTGGCCGGGGCGGGCCGCGAGATAGTGCAGCAGGTCGAACTCCTTGGGCGTCAGATCGAGACGGACGCCGTCGAGGAACGCCTCCCTGCCCGCCTGCTCGATGAGCAGCCCGCCGACCCGCACCGGCGCCGTCCCTTCGTCGGCGTCCCGGCCGCGGCGCAGCACGGCCCGGATCCGGGCGTCCAGGTGGGCCGCGCTGAACGGCTTGACGACGTAGTCATCGGCCCCGGCGTCCAGCGCCCGGACGATCTCAGGCTCGTCGTCGCGCGCGGTCGCCACGATGACCGGGACGGCGCTGACGGCCCGCAGCATGCGCAGCACCTCGCAGCCGTCGAGGTCGGGCAGGCCCAGATCGAGCACGACCAGGTCAGGCCGGTCCTCCAGCGCCCGGGTGAGCCCCGGCATGCCCGCGGCGGCCGAGATGACGGCGTGACCGCGTTCGGTGAGCGCGCGGGTCAGCGCGGATCGCACCTGGGCGTCGTCCTCGACGAGAAGCAGCTGGGCCACGGCAACGCGCCGGCCTCTCTTGAACTGGATAATAATGCTGGCAGAGGTAGAAACTTCCCCCATGAATCGTAAAGGACACCGAAGGGTGGTCGATCGATGCGCCGGCGTGCGCTCCTGGGCCTGGGCGGCTGGATCGCGGCCGCCGTCCTCACCACGGCCACCGGCACCTGGGCGGTGTCCCTGATCGGCACCGACATCACCGGGCAGGCCGTCCGCTCCATGACGCTGGACGAGGTCGAGCGGGCCCTGACCACCACCCCCGCGGGACCGGCCATCGCGCCCCCCGCCTCGGCCGGACCATCCGCGGAGACCGGCAACTTCTCCTACGCCGAGGGGTCGGTGACCGCCGCCTGCGACTCCGGCCAGGTCCTCCTGCTGTCCTGGAGCCCCGCCCCCGGGTACGGCGTCGACGAGGTCGAGCGCGGCCCCGCCTCCACCGCCTCCGTGGTCTTCGAGTCGGACGACCGCAAGGCCGCCATCAGCCTGACCTGCACCTCCGGGAAACCTGCCGCCACGGTCCGTTCCGCGACCGAGCACGACGAGGACTGACGGCGCCGGCGTGGAACGGGCGCTCCCGCTGGAGCGCCGCCCCCGGGACCGGCAGACTCCGGGTCGTGACGCACCTCGTGGCGGTTCAGAGCGACGGTCACGCCTGGCCCCCGGTGACATGTCCAGAGGCGCTCGGATCGATCGCGGACGGGAACCGGCCGCGAATGCTTCTAGCGTCCGTATCACAACGGAAGGAGCTTTCATGATCATTCTTGTGACGGGCGCTACCGGCAACGTCGGCCGTCCCCTCGTCGAACAGCTGCTGGCCGCCGGACACCGGGTCCGCGCCCTCACCCGCAACCCGGCGAAGGCGAACCTCCCCGCGGGTGCCGAGGTGGTCGCCGGCAATCTGGCCGATACCGCGAGCCTGTCCGCGGCCTTCTCCGGCGTCGGCGCCGCGCACCTGATCAGCTTCGACGGGGCGGACTTCTCGCCGCTGACCAACGGTCCGGAGATCGTGGACCTGGCGAGGAAGGCCGGCGTGCGCAAGGTGACGGTGCTCAAGGGGGAGGTGACGAAGAGCCCGCTGGAGAAGGCCATCGAGGCCGGCGGCCTGGAGTGGACCCACCTGTCACCGGTGGAGTTCATGTCCAACGCCCTGGAGTGGGCGGAGTCCGTACGGACCGAAGGCGTTGTCCGCGAGGCGTTCGCCGGCGCCAGGAGCGCGATGATCCACGAGGCGGACATCGCCTCGGTCGCCGCGACCGCGCTGACCGCCGACGGCCACGCCGGTCAGGAGTACTGGCTGACCGGGCCGGAGGCGCTGACCCCGCCGGAGAAGGTCCGCACGATCAGCGACGTCCTCGGCCGCGACGTACGCTATGTCGAGCTCACCAAGGATGAGATCGTCGCGGAGTGGCGGCAGACGGGCTACTCCGACGAGGACGTCGAATTCTTCCTGGCCATGCGGACCGATCCGCCGGAGGCCGGCTACACCGTGCTGCCCACCGTGGAGGAGGTCACCGGCAGGCCGGCCCGGACCTTCGCGCAGTGGGTGCGGGAGAACGCCGCGGCCTTCGGCGCCTGACCGAGGATCTCCCCGGTCCGGCGGTTCTTCCGGAACCCTCGCCCTCACACCGGGTTCCGGAAGAACCGCCGGACGCCCTCGGCGGACACGCCGGGCTCCTCCATGGCGAAGAAGTGCCCGGCGCCGTCCCTTCCACTTCCGCGGCCGGTGCACGACCCTCCGGAGGACGGATCAGCCGCCCGGTCCACGCGGGAGAGCGGGCCTGGTGCCGATGACGACGGTGGCGTTCAGCTCGTCGGAACCGGCCACCCGCGGGATCAGTCCGGCGCGGGCGACGGCCTCGACGGTCCGCGGCGCCTGGCGCTCGCTCGTCTCGACCAGCAGGGAGCCGTCCGGCGCCAGCCACAGCGGCGCCTCGGCGATCACTCGCCGTACGACGTCAAGCCCGTCCGCGCCACCGTCCAGCGCCACCCGCGGCTCGTGTATGCGGGCCTCCGGGGGCAGCAGGCCGATCGCCTCGGTGGGTACGTAGGGCGCGCAGGCGACCAGGACGTCGACGCGGCCCCGCAGCGTGGCGGGGAGCGGCTCGTAGAGGTCGCCTTCGTACACCTGGCCACCGGCGGCGGCGACGTTGCGGTGGGCGCACCGCACCTCGGCGGGGTCTATGTCGACGGCGTGCAGCTCGACCCCGTCCAGGGCCGCGATCAGCGTGGCGCCCACCGCGCCCGAGCCGCAGCACAGGTCGACGACGACGGTCCGCGGCCGGACGCGGCCGGCCCGATCGGCCTGATCGGCGGCCTGGCGGGCGACGGCGACGGCCTGGTGGGCGAGGAACTCGGTGCGGCGGCGGGGGACGAAGACCCCGGGGTCGACGGTTATCCGCAGGCCGCAGAACTCCGCCCAGCCGAGGACGTGTTCGAGAGGCAGGCCCGCGACCCGCCGGTCCACCATGGCGGCGAGGTCGGCCGGGGTCTGTGCCGTGGAGATGAGCAACTGCGCCTCGTCCTCGGCGAAGACACAGCCAGCGGCCCGGAGCGCGGTGACGACGAGGGATCGGGACAGGGCCTCGGGGGAGGCGGCGGATCGAGGGAGAGGTGACGGGGAGACCGACATGAGAACCTTTCGGGATGCCTGTGGGCGCTCCCGCGGTCACCTATGCCGGATGGACCGCACGGTCGTGAGATGGGAGCACCCGACCTGGTACAGCGGTAATGGGTCCCACCTCCTCGATACGTTTGCCGCAGGGGCCGGTAACACTACCTGAGCCGGACTGCGGCGCGCGAATCCGGGGCATACGGACGCCGCGCCCGCGGGCCCTCGCCTACCTCGCGTCCGGACGCGCCGACGCCGCTCCGGGTACGGCTCGGGCGGCGGCGGCCGTCAGCACCATGAGGATCGCGACCGCGCCACCGAGCACCATGACGGCCGACGGGGAGGCGGCGTCCACCACGACACCTCCGAGCAGGGCACCGATGGCGATGGTGGCCTGGAAGGAGGAGGTGAAGAGGATGGAGGCCGCCTCCGTCGCGTGAGGGGCCGAGGTGGCGAACCAGGTCTGCGAGCAGACCGGCACGGCGCCGTAGGCCAGCCCCCACACGATGAGCAGCACGATCGCCCCGGCGTGTCCCCTGCCGAGGACCGGAAGGAGCAGGGTCGCGCCGGCGAGCATGCAGCCGGCGGCGATGAACGTGGTCCGCAGGTTGCGGGTCACCGTCGCGCCCGCGATGAAGTTGCCGACGATTCCGGCGACGCCGTACACGAGCAGGAACGTGGTGATCAGACCGGGGCTGACCTGGGTGACCTGCTGCAGGAAAGGGGTCACGTAGGTGTAGGTCCCGAAATGAGCTGTCACTATGAGAAATGTCAGGACGAGTCCGATGCGGACACCGGTGCTGCGGAACAGGTCACCGAGGACCTTCAACCGGGTCGCCTGGACGGCGGGCAGCGGCGGCAGCAGCACGATCAGCGCGATGAACACCCCCAGCGTCATCACACCCATGATGACGAAGGCCTCGCGCCAGCCCGCGAGATGCCCGATGAGCGTGCCCGCGGGCACGCCGAACACGGATCCCAGGGGGACGGCGGAGAAGATCACCGCCGTCGCCGTGCCGACCCGCTCCGGCCGCACCAGCCGTACGGCGAGGCCGGCGCCGATCGACCAGAAACCGCCGATGACCAGCCCGACCAGGATCCGGGAAATCACCATGACCCAGTAGGACGGTGCGGCGGCCGCGAGGAAGTCCGCGATGGCCAGCAGGAGCATCAGGGCGCACAGCATCAGGCGCCGGTCGAGGCGTCCGGTCGCGACGGTGACCACCGGGGCGGCGATCGCGGCCAGGATGCCGGGCATCGTCATCATCAGGCCCGCGGCGCCGTCGGAGACGTCGAAACTGGACCCGATGGACGTCAGCAGGCCGATCGGCAGGATCTCGGCGGTGACGATCGAGAAGATCCCCATCATCACCGATATGACGGCCAGCCAGCCGATCAGAGGTGATCGTGTCGGCATGGCGGGGGCGGCGGTGGAGGTGGTGGCTGTAGGCACCCGCCCAGTCCAGCAGCCGCCGCGGCCGGAGGACTGGCGCTTTTAGGACCTCACCAGTGACCCCGGACCCGGATGTCCGGAAAAAACACTCCCCACGGTGGCCGGGCGGTTCGCGGCGACTTCCGCGAAAACGGCGGAAGACCGAACAGACGAGCTGCGAGAACGTCATCGTTTTATAACTGCCGACACGTTTCGTCAATGGCACTCCGGTCGTCGACCACTCCCGATGTCCGCCCTCCCTCCGCCGCAGGCCGGCCGTGCGCACTATGCGGAACTTTCCGGCCTGTCTATTGACGCGAGAAATCAATTTCCGATTGATTGTCATCAATCCCGCGACGGCGCTCTCCAATGGCGTGCCCGCTCGCGGTGTCACCGTCCGCCCAGGGGCCGGTCCATTGTCGATTCATGTGCGGTTCCCACCGCACGAAGGAGTGAGCAGATGTTGAGAAACCGCATTATGACGTCCCTCTCCGCCATAGCGGTCGCGGGCGTGCTGGCGGCCACTCTCCCGGCGTCCTCCGCCTCGGCCGCCTCCTCCACCGCCGCCCCGATCTGCGCGAGCGAGTGGAACGCCGCGAAGGGGTACGCCGGCGGCCTGGTCGCCTCCCACAACGGCCACAACTGGCGGGCGAAGTGGTGGACCCGGAACAACGTCCCGGGCGGCCCCTCCGGTATCTGGACGGACCAGGGTGCCTGCGAGGCGAGCGAGGGCAACTTCGTCGTCACCGAGGCGCAGTTCAACGCGATGTTCCCGAACCGGAACCCCTTCTACACCTACAACGGCCTGGTCACGGCCCTGAGCGCCTACCCGGCGTTCTCCAACACGGGCACCGACACCGTCAAGCGGCAGGAGGCCGCGGCCTTCCTGGCCAACATCAACCACGAGACCGGCGGCCTGGTCCACATCGTCGAGGTGAACACCGCGAACTACTCCCACTACTGCGACCCCGCCCAGCCGTACGGCTGCCCGGCGGGCCTGTCGTCCTACTACGGCCGCGGGCCGATCCAGCTGAGCTGGAACTTCAACTACAAGACGGCCGGCGACGCGCTCGGCATCGACCTGCTCAACAACCCGAACCTGGTGCAGACCGAAGCCTCGGTGGCCTGGATGACCGGCATCTGGTACTGGATGACCCAGAACGGTCCCGGCACGATGACCCCGCACAACGCCATCGTCAACGGCGCGGGCTTCGGTGAGACGATCCGCAGCATCAACGGCCGTCTGGAGTGCGACGGCGGCAACCCCCGGCAGGTCCAGAGCCGGATCAACGCCTACCAGAGGTTCACGCAGATCCTCGGGGTCGCTCCGGGCGACAACCTGAGCTGCTGACCGCGCGGCGGCACGTGACCCCGCCCCGCGGCGTCACGGCGTGACGAGGAGGGGCGCGGCCCGCCGGCCGCGCCCCTCCTCCGTCTTTCGTCTCCGCCGTGTGCCGGTGCCGGTCAGGCGTGCAGGGCCTTGTGCAGAGCGGTGGTGGCCAGCTCCATGGCGGCCCTGTTGGCGTTGGTGTCGCGCAGCAGGTCGATCATGGCGAAGTCGTGGATCATGCCCGCCAGCCGTACGGCGGTGACCTCGACCCCGGCCTCGCGGAGCTTGGCGGCGTAGGCCTCCCCCTCATCGCGCAGCACGTCGGCCTGGCCGTTGAGGACCAGCGCCGGCGGCAGCCCCTTGAGCTGGTCGACGGTCGCGCGCAGCGGCGAGGCGTAGATCTCCGCGCGCTGTCCGGGATCGGTGGTGTACTGGTCCCAGAACCACTTCATGCCGTCGCGGTTGAGGAAGTACCCCGTGGCGAACTGCCGGTAGGACCCGGTGTCGAAGTCGGCGTCGGTGACCGGGTAGAACAGCACCTGGTAGACCAGGTTCACGTCACCGCGCTCCTTGGCCATCAGGGTCAGGACCGCCGCCATGTTGCCGCCGACCGAGTCACCGGCCACCGCCATCCGTGAGGCGTCCAGGCCCTTCTCCGCCCCGTGCCGCGTCACCCACTGGGCGGCGGCGTAGTTCTGCTCGATCGCGGTCGGATACCTGGCCTCGGGCGAACGGTCGTATTCGGGGAACACCACCGCCGCGTCCGAACCGGCCGCCAGCTCGCGCACCAGGCGGTCGTGGGTGTTGGCGCTGCCGAAGACCCAGCCGGCCCCGTGGATGTAGAAGATCACCGGCAGTGTGCCCGTCGCACCGGCCGGTCTGACGACGCGCACCGGCACGGTGCCCGTGGGCCCGCCCTCGACCTCGATCCACTCTTCGGTGACGTCGGGCTTGGGAACGCTCTTGTCGGACTGGAGATCCTCCAGGATCCGGCGCCCCTGCTCCGGCGGGAGCTGGTAGATGAACGGTTCCTTGGAGTTGGCGTCGGCGAACTGCTGGGCTGCCGGCTCCAGGACCACCTTGTTTTCTGCCATGGGGTTTCGACTCCGAGTCTTGTCGGTGGATCGGCGGACACGGGACAGTGCGACCGTCTGGCGGGACACCCCCCGGTGCGCAGAGAGCAAAAACGGTCACACTCGCCCCAATCCACGTAATCCCCTACATCAACCCACAGAAGCTCACATATATTGACGTTTGGCGCTTTTTTGGCCAGCCGATTCCTCCGGGGCCGCCCCTTCCGGACCACGCATACGGGCAGGGCGCGTACGGTTGCCACGTATCCGCCCCTCAGACGATCATGCAGAATGTTGTGGGATCTCCCCATGCGCGAACTGGTGCGTCCTGGTGTGAGATCGACTCCATGACAGATGAAGGGAAGGCATTGCCAGAGCCCGGAGAGGCAGCCGGCTCCTCGTCAGGCCGCAGGTTCCCCACCGGGGATCTGGCGCGGATCAGCGTGTTCGCCGCGCTGATCGCCGCGCTCGGCCTGCCGGGTGCGCTGAACGTCTTCGGCAACGCGGTGCCGATCACGCTGCAGACGTTCGGCGTCATGCTCGCCGGCGCGATCCTGGGCGCCCGGCGGGCCGCTCTCGCCATCGCGGTCCTGCTCGTGCTCGTCGCCGCGGGCCTGCCCCTGCTGGCCGGCGGCCGCGGCGGCCTGGGCGTCTTCGCGGGGCCCTCGGCCGGGTTCCTGATCGGCTGGCTCCCCGGCGCGGCCGTGACCGGCTGGATCGTCGAGCGCGGCGGCCGGTCACCGGGCATCGTCCGGCTGCTGGCCGCCTGCCTGGCCGGCGGCGTCGGAGTGGTCTACCTCTTCGGTGTCCCCGTGCAGGCGGCGCTCACCGGGCTCCCGCTGGGCAAGGCCGCGCTGCTCAGCTCCGCCTTCCTGCTCGGCGACGTGATCAAGGCGGTGCTCGCGTCCATCGTGGTGCGGGGCACGCAGCGGGCCTACCCCGACGCGGTTCCCGCCGTGCACCTCGAGCGGCTCCGGGTCTCCGGGGAGCGTTGACCCGCCCATGCCGGTAGCCGCACAGGTGATGCGACACGCCTCCGACCGTCCGCACCGCCTCGCGCTGTGCGGTCCGGGAGGCGATCTGAGCTACGCCGGGCTCGCGGCCGGGATCAACGGTGCCGCACGGCACCTGTCCGGCCGGGGGATCGGCCGCGGCGCGCTGGCCGCGATCAGCCTCGCCGATCCGGTGGCCCTGCTCACCGCCGTGCTGGCCGCCGACCTGGTGGGCGCCACACCGCTGGTGTGCGACCCCGCCTGGGACCGGGAGCAGCGGGCGCGGGTCATGGACGCGGTCCCCGTGGACACCCGCATCACCGTGCCGCCGCCCGGCGAGGAGGGGCCGCCGGTGCGGTCCGGCGCCTCACCGGCGGACCGGGCGTGGGCCTGCTTCAGCTCCGGCAGCACCGGCAGGCCCCGCGCCGTGGTCCGTACCCGCGCGTCCTGGACGGCGTCGTTCCCCTACCTGGACGACCTCGCCGGGATCGGCCCGGACGACGTCGTGCTGGTCCCCGGCCCGCTGGTCTCCTCCCTGTACGGCTTCGCGGCCGTGCACGCCCTGGCGACCGGCGCGACGGCCGTCGTGCCGGGGCGCTGGCCCTCCGCGTCGCTGGCCGCCCACCTGCGACGGTCCACCGTGGTCCACCTGGTGCCGCACCACCTGCCCGCCGTACTGGAGACCCTGCGCGAGAGCGGGGGCCCGCTGCGGACAGCGGTGATCGGCGGCGCCGCGCTGCCGGTCGAGTCGCGCGCCCTGGCGGCGGACGCGGGCGTGCGTGTCGTGTCCTACTACGGCGCCACCGAGCTGTCCTTCGTCGCCGTGGACGCCGACGGCTCGGGGCTGCGGCCCTTTCCCCGCGTGGAGATCGAGGTGAGGGTGGCGCCGGGGCAGACGCTGGGAGAGGTGTGGGTGCGCTCGCCCTGGCTGTCGGAGGGCTACCTGGCCGGCGCGACGGGTCCGCTGCGGCGCGACGGCGAGGGCTGGACGACCGTCGGCGACGTGGCGGAGCCGTACCGGCCCGGCGAGGTCCTGCGGTTGCGCGGCCGCGGTGACGGCGCGATACAGACCGGTGGCGCCACCGTCGTGCCCGAGGACGTCGAGGAGGTCCTCAGGAGGCTGCCGGGAGTCGGCGACATCGTGGTGGTCGGCTCGCCGCACCCGCACCTGGGCTCCGTGGTCACCGCGATCCTCGAGGCGGAGGGCTCCTCCCCGCCGTCGCGGGCGGCGCTGGAGGCGTTGGCGCGCGGCCGGCTGGACGCGGCGCAGCGGCCGCGGCGCTGGTACGCCGTCCAGAGCCTGCCCCGTACCCCCGCGGGCAAGCCGGCGCGCGGCCTGCTCGCCGCCCGGCTGGCCGACGGCGACCCCGGCTTCCGGCGGCTGGCCTGACATGCGCGGGCAACCGGTCGTCGTGGCGGCCCGCCGCACCCCCATCGGCACCGCCGCGCACGCGTTCAGGTCGCTGACGGTCGACCGGCTCGCCGCCCCCGTCATCGCCGCGGTCGCCCGCGACGTCGCGCACCTCGGCCTCCCGGTCGAGGACGTGGTGCTCGGCAACTGCACGGGTCCCGGAGGGAACGTCGCGCGCGTCTCGGCGCTGGCCGCCGGGATGGGCCACGACGTTCCCGGCGTCACGGTGGACCGGCAGTGCGGCAGCGGCCTCGCCGCGATCCTGCTGGCGGGCCAGGCCATCGGCGCCGGGGAGATGGACCTCGTCATCGCCGGAGGGGCCGAGAGCGCCTCCACCGCGCCGCTCCGGGCCCACCGCGGGCTCGCGGGCGAGGCGGCGGTGCCGTACGAGCGGGCGCCGTTCGCCCCCGCCGGGCACCCGGACCCGGACATGGGCCCCGCCGCGGAGGCGCTCGCCGCGGCGCGCGGCGTGAGCCGGGAGCGCCAGGACGCCTACGCGTGCCAGAGCCACGCCAAGGCGCTGGCCGCGCGGGAGGCGGGCCGGTTCGAGCGGGAGATCGTCGCGGTCGGCGGCCGGGTGGCCGATCAGCGGCCGCGCGCCCTGCGGATGGAGTCGTTGTCACGGCTGCCCGCGGCGTTCGTGCCCGGCGGCACGGTGACCGCCGGCAACTCCTCCCCGGTCAGCGACGGCGCGGCGGCCGTCGCCCTCGTGCCGGAACGGCTGCGGGCGGCCGCGGGCCTGCCCGGACTGCGGTTGCGGGCCGGTGCCGTCGTCGGCTGCGACCCCGGGCTTCCCGGGTGGGGGCCGGTGCTCGCCGTACGGCGCGTGCTGCGGCGCGCGGGCGCGGACCTGGAGCAGGTGGCGGCGGTGGAGATCGTGGAGGCGTTCGCGGCGCAGGTGCTCGCGGTGACCGACGCGCTCGGCCTCGACCCCTTGGGCGCCGACAGGGACCGGGTCTGCGCCGACGGCGGCGCGCTCGCCCTCGGCCACCCGTGGGGCGCCACCGGCGCCGTGGTGGTCACCCGGCTGTTCGGCAGGCTCGTACGGTCGGGCGCGCCGGCGGGGACACTGGGGCTGGCGACGGCCGCGGTCGGCGGCGGCCTGGGGGTCGCCGCCCTGTTCGAGGTGGTGTGAGTGATCGAGTTGGCCGACGTCCATGTGCGGCTCGGGCAGCGTGACGTATTGTGCGGCCTCACGGTCTCGCTGCCGGAACGCCGCGTGGGCATGATCGGCGCCAACGGCTCCGGCAAGAGCACGTTCGCCCGCCTGATCAACGGCCTGGCCCGGCCGTCCTCGGGCGCCGTCACCGTCCTCGGGCTCGACACCCGCCGCCACGCCGCCCGGATCAGGCGCAGGGTCGGGTTCCTGTTCACCGATCCCGACGCGCAGATCGTGATGCCGACCGTGGCCGAGGACGTGGCCTTCTCCCTGCGGCGCAAGGGGCTGTCGCGTGAGGAGGTCGAGCGGCGCGTCCAGGAGGTGCTGACCCGGTACGGCCTGCGGGAGCACGCCGACCATCCCGCGCACCACCTGTCCGGAGGCCAGAAGCAGTTGCTCGCCCTCTGCTCGGTCATGGTGCTCGAACCCGACATCCTGGTCATGGACGAGCCGACGACGCTGCTGGACCTGCGCCACTCCCGCCAGGTCGCCGACCTGCTGCGGGGCCTGTCGCAGCAGGTGGTGGTGGTCAGCCACGATCTGGCGCTGCTGGAGGACTTCGACCGCGTGCTGGTGCTGGACCGGGGGCGGATCGTCGCCGACGCCGCGCCGGAGGCCGCGATCGGCCACTACCGGAAGATCATGTCGTGAGCGGGCTCGCCGGAGCCTACGTCCCGGGCGGCTCGCTGCTGCACCGTCTCCCCGCCGGGGCCAAGCTCGCCGGGCTCGCCGCCTCGTGTACGGCGCTCCTGCTGCTGCGCCCGCCCGTGGCGCTGGCGGGCGCCGCGGCCGTCGTGGCGCTGCTGTACGTCGTCTCCGGGGTGGGCGTCGCGGCGGCCTGGGCGCAGATCCGGCCCGTCCGCTGGTTCGCCGTGGCCCTGTTCGGCATGCAGTTGCTGTTCGTGGACCTGCCCGGGGCGGTGTCCTCGACGCTCCGCGTCGTGCTCGCCGTCGCCCTGGCCGGGCTGGTCACCCTCACGACGCGCACCGCCGCCATGATGGCCTGCCTGGAACGCCGCCTCTCCCCCGCCAGGCTCGTGGGCCTGGACCCGTTCCGCCTGTCGCTGCTGCTCTCCCTCACCCTGCGCAGCGTGCCGGTCGTCGCCGAACTGGCCTCCCGGGTCCGGGAGGCCCAGCGCGCCAGGGGGGTGGAGCGGAGCCTACGGGCCTTCGCCGTCCCGCTGGTGGTGAGCGTGCTGCGGCACGCGGACGCGCTGGGCGAGGCGCTCAGCGCCCGCGGCCTGGACGACTGACCCGGCCCGTGACGGCCCGGGTCCTGCCGGGCGGCGGTTTCCCGGCGCGCCGTACGGCTGATCGCGGAGAGATCTCCCGGACGTCCCGGCCACCTCAGTTCCGCCCGGCTCCGAGTCGCGCCGCACGGGAGCTGAGGTGGCGCCGTTCCGGTGCGCTGGTGGTGTGCCGGGCGGCGTCGCGGTAGGCGTCCGCGGCGGCGGCGTGCTCGCCGCGCATCTCCAGGAGGTGGGCGCGGGTCGCGAGCAGGCGGTGGTGGCGGGCCAGCCGCCTGTCGGACTCCAGCGTGGCGAGCAGGTCCAGCCCGGCGTCGGGGCCGTGCACCATGGCGACGGCGACCGCGCGGTTGAGGGTGACCATCGGGTTCGGCGCGATCCGCTCCAGCAGTCCGTACAGCACGAGGATCTGCGGCCAGTCCGTGGCGTCGACGTGCCCGGCCTCGGCGTGGACGGCGGCGATGGCCGCCTGCAGCTGGCACGGGCCGACCTGCCCCCGGGGCAGGGTCCGGCTGATCAGGTCGATTCCCTCGGTGACGAGCCGGCGATCCCACTGACCGCGGTCCTGCTCGGCCAGCGGCACCAGGTCGCCCCCGGGCCCGGTGCGCGCGGGCCGGCGCGCGTCGGTGAGCAGCATCAGCGCCAGCAGCCCCGCCACCTCGCCGTCGTCGGGCAGCAGGCGGCGCAGCAGCCGGGTGAGCCGGATCGCCTCGGCCGACAGCGCCGGCGCGGTCAGGTCGGCACCGCCCGTGGCGGTGTACCCCTCGTTGAAGATCAGATACAGCACGTGCAGCACCGCGTCCAGCCGTTCGGCGCGGTCGGCCGCCTCCGGCATGCGCAGCGGCGTGCCGGAGGCCTTGACGGTCTGCTTGGCCCGGCTGATGCGCTGGGCCATGGTCGCCTCCGGAACCAGGAAGGCCGCGGCGATCTGGGCTGTGGTCAGTCCGCCGACGGCGCGCAGCGTCAGCGCGATCCGGCTGGGATCGGACAGCGCCGGGTGGCAGCAGAGCAACAGCAGCGCCAGGGAGTCGTCGCGGTCCGTGCCCGGCCCGGCGTCGGCGGCGTGACTGAGCAGCTCCGCCTGCGGGGTGGCCAGGGCGATGCGGTCCTCGCGGCGCCGCCGCGCCTGCTCGCTGCGCACCTGGTCCACCAGCTTGCGCGAGGCGACGGTGACCAGCCAGCCCCTGGGGTTGTCCGGCGTCCCCTCGGACGGCCACTGGAGCGCGGCGGCGAGCAGTGCCTCCTGGACGGCGTCCTCACAGGCGTCGAAGACGCCGTAGCGGCGGACCAGCGCGCCGAGAACCTGCGGCGCCAGCTCGCGCAGCAGGTCCTCGGCGCTCCGATCCACGCTCACAGGTCCGCCGCGGACTCGTGCAGGATCGGCCACAGCTCGACGGGCTCCACGTCGGCGAAGGGCATGTCCGCCGCGATCTGCTGCGCGCGCTCCTCGCTCTCGCAGTCCAGCAGGTAGAAGCTGGCGAGATACTCCTTGGTCTCCAGGTACGGCCCATCGGTGACCGCCGGGGCGCCGTCCTTGCGCCGCACGAGCATGGCGCCGGCCGCGTCGGCCAGGCCGTACGCGCCCAGCAGCTCCCCGGTCTGCCGGTACTTCTCGTTGAACGCCTCCTGCCTGGCGATCGCCTCCGGCCACTCCTCGGCCGGGAAGGAGTCCCACTTGGCCTGGTTACCGTAGATCATCGCTACGTACTTCATCCCGGGTCTCCTTTGCTTCCGCGCGCCCCGCGGGCGCGCTGTCATCCGTCAGTCGGAGCAGGAGGCGGGTCCTCGACATCCGGCGACGACTTTCTCCGACTTCTCTCCGACTTTTCTCCGGCTGCTCTTCGGCTGCTCTTCGGCGCCGCCCGCGGCGGCCCGGCGGGGGCCTCATCCGAAGACGACGCGGGCGAGCGTCAGGCCGACGGACACCGCGCCCAGACCCGCGACGATCGAGGCGGCCACGTTGGCCACGGCGAGGAACACCGCGCCGGTCTCGGCCAGCCGCAGCGTCTCGTACGAGAACGTCGAGTACGTGGTCAGAGCCCCGCACAGTCCGGTGCCCAGCAGCAGCTGCGCGGCGTCGCCCACCGCCCCGGCCAGCACCGCCCCGGTCAGCACGCCCAGGATCATCGAGCCGGCCACGTTGACGGTGAAGGTGCCCCAGGGGAAGACCGTGTCGTGGCGGGCCTGCACGGCCCGGTCGGTCAGGTAGCGCAACGGCGCGCCGACCGCGCCGCCGAGCAGCACCAGCAGCCAGTTCACCCCGCCACCTGCCGGCCTCGATAATGGACGACCTCGACCTCGTCCAGGACGGCCAGCCCCTCGATGAGCAGGTCGTCCAACTGGGGCAGGAACGCGCGGATCCGCTCTTCGGTGTCGACGACGACGACGGCCACCGGCAGGTCGCCGGCCATCGACAGCAGCCGGGTGGTGTGCACGACCTGGGTGGCGCCGAAACCCTCCATGCCGCGGAAGACCGACGCCCCGGCCAGTCCGGCGGCGTGCACGCGGTGCACGATCTCGGTGTACATGGGGCGGTGGTGCCAGGTGTCGGTGTCATCGACGAAGACCGTCAGCCGCAGGGCACGTCCGGACAGGACCATCACGCCCTCCCCGCCCTCTTGTCCACCAGCAGCCGGCGGGTGGCCCACGCGCCGGCCGTCACCGCGGCCAGGGCCGTCAGGACCGTCGCCGCCAGGTAGCCCAGCGCCGACTCGGGCCGGCCGGCGGCCACCAGGCGTTCGATGTCCAGGCAGTAGGTGGAGAAGGTGGTGTATCCGCCCAGCACGCCGGTGGCGAAGAACGGCCGCACCCAGGCCGGCGCCGTCCACACCTCGGTCAAGGCCACCAGGAGGATCCCGATGACCAGGGAGCCGGAGGCGTTGACGCACAGCGTGGTCCATGGAAAGGAACCGGCCGCGGTCGGCCAGAGCAGGGCCGCCCCGTAGCGGGCGCCCGCGCCGATCGCGCCGCCCGCGGCGACCACCGCGAGCACGCCGTAGTGCGAGCGACGCCGTTCGCCACGCCGACGCGCGCCGGCGAGCTCGGCGTCGGGGTCGACGGGAGCGGTCACTGCCGCGAACCTCACCTGATCCGAATGCATGTCTCCCCACACGTGGCGTGCGCCCGCGAGGACGGGCGTGTGCTGTCACGGGTAGGGACCGTTGACGGCAGCGGAGTGCCGCGGTTCGGGCACGGCGGGCCCCACCGCCGCGGGCTCCGCCCAGCGGTGCGGCGCCCTCACACCCCACAGCTTAACGCGACGCCGTCCCGACGGCCCGCACGCCCTCCCGGGCTCCGGACCGGGCGGCCGCACGGCGTCCGGCCTGTCACCCGTCGAGGGACGTGCGGCCGATGACGCCGATCAGGCCGCGCGTTCGGGCGTGATGGCCCGGACGGTCCGCGGCACGGCCGCCGGGAGGGGCAGCGGCCAGGCCGTGACGGTCAGGCCGTGACAGTCAGGCCGTGGTGCCCGCGTCGACGGTGATGGCGGCGCCGGTGATGTTCCGGCCGCCCTCACCCGCCAGATGGGCGACGGTGGCGGCGATGTCATCGGGGCTGCAGTAACGATCCAGGGCGGTGTACCGTCGCTCCTCCGCCGCTTCCGGGCTGTCGGCCGGGTTCATCTCGGTGTCGGTCGAACCGGGATGGACGAGGTTGGCCGTGATCCCCCGCGGCCCCAGGTCCCTGGCAAGACCCTTGGTCAGGCCGATCAGCGCGGACTTGCTCATCGCGTAGAGCGTCCACCCCGGGTACGGCACGCGCTCGACGAAACTGCTGCCGATGCAGATGATCCGGCCCCCCGCCCCCATGTGCCGGGCGGCTGCCTGCGCCAGCACGAACGAGGCGCGGGCATGGATCGCGAGGGTGTTGTCGACCTCGGCCAGCGTCACCTCCTCCAGCGGCCCGAACGGGGCGATGCCGGCGCTGCTGACCACGATGTCGATCCGCCCGAACTCGGCGACCGTACGCTCGACCGCCGCGACCAGCGCACCGGCGTCGGCGGAATCCGCGGCCATGGCCAGCCCGCGGGCGCCGGCGGCCTCGATCTGCCCGACGACCTCCGCCGCCCGATCGGCCGAGCGGGCGTATGTGATCACCACGTCGGCGCCTTCGGCGGCCAGCCGTACGGCGATGGCGGCGCCGATCCCACGGCTCCCCCCGGTGACGAGCGCGACCCTGCGTCCCATGACATCCCCCTTATACGGAATCAATTCCGCTTGACCTTGAAGCGGAACCGGTTTCGCTTGCAAGTTGTCCACTACCCTGTGACCGTGAACGGCATGACGAGCCCGCGCCGCGAGCGGGCCGACGCGGCGCGCAACCGGGTGAAGATCCTCACCGCCGCCGCCGAGATCGTCACCACTCACGGTGTCGAGGGGCTGTCGATGGCGGAGGTGGCCGCCGCCGCGGGAGTCGGCGTCGGCACGCTGTACCGCCGGTTCGGCGACCGTTCGGGGCTGGCCTACGCGCTCATCGACGAGCGGGAACGCGAGTTCCAGGCGGCCTTCATCGAGGGTCCGCCACCCCTCGGGCCCGGCGTCGAGGCGCCGGCCCGCATCCGCGCCTTCCTGCACGCCCTGACCGACCGGACCGTGGAGCAGCTGGATCTGCTGCTGATGGCCGAGACGGCGGCCCCGCTCGCCCGTTTCGGCGGCGCCTACGACGGCTACCACGCACACCTGTCGATGCTCATCGCCCAGGCCAGACCCGGCGCCGACGCCTACGTCCTGGCCGACGCCCTGCTGGCCCCGCTGGCCGCCCCGCTGCTCGCGCACCGCCTGCGCGGCCGCGGGGTGACGGCCGAGCGCGTCAAGGCAGGACTGGACGGCCTGCTGGCCGGATTCACCACCTGAGCATCCGGCGTTCCCCGACGGCCCAACGGCTGCTTTCGGACGGCCGGGGAGATCACCAGCGGCTGGGCGCAGGTCAGCGGCCTCTCTTCCGGGCTGTGCCCGAAGACCCTTACAGAAATCCTGACCTGCATATCCGATTGCCACAGGACCCCTTCTTGTGCGGAGCGGGCCGACCGGAGCCGGACACCGACGTCCCTTGACAGCACGCTTCCGGATGAAAGGCTGAGGTTCTTCTCCCTGGTCAAGGAGGACCACGATGACCGCGACGCCCCCCGAAGCCCTCACCTCAGACCCTGCGGCACCGCAGATCGCACAGTCGCTGGCAGAGATCCGCACCAAGGGCGCGGGCCTGTTCTCCCGGGCGCTGGTGATGGTCAACGGAGACCTCTCCTTCGACGAGGCGCACAGCTACAAGACCCCGGTCGCGGGAGCGCGCTCCGGGGGGACGACGCGCTACTCCCTGACGGAGACCAAAGACGCCGGCCGCAGCTACCAGGGACGCGTCGACAAGGCGCAGGCGCGCATGTCCAAGCAGGACAGCGAGGTCGCCGTCCTGCAGGAAGCCTGGGACTGGATCGAGGCGCTTCATTCCTCATTCCCTCATGGCACCCACATCCGGGTCGTGGTGGTCGGCAACATCGGGCCGTGCACCGGATGCAAGGCCCGCCTGAAGCTGTTCCGGCAGGACCTCATCGACGTGTTCGGGCCCGGGCGGGTGATCGTGGAAAGCGTCTACGACACCAGCCAGATGTTCATCACGAAGGACTACGAAGAGAAGTACGAGGACTACGAGACGGGGACCACGAGCACGGTCTCGACGACCTACGGATACGAGGGCGCGACGGTGGAGGCCCACAAGCTGCCGGGTGCTCCGCAGAGCGTGTCGTACTGGCTGTACCAGGTGGGGTAGGCGGTGACGACGTCCACGAGGAGCCCGCCTTCCTGCAGCGGGTGGCGCAGCTGCGCGAGCAGGAGGCCGACCGGCGCGACTTCGCCCGCCACGTCGACGACCGGGTGGCGGAGCTGATCCGCGCCGATGCCCGCCATCCCGCTCACCGGCGCCCGCGCGGCCCGCGCCACCGCCGGCTTCGGCTGGTCCTCCGCCCTCTTCCTCGACCTGGCCACGCATCGGATGCCGCCCGGACGGTAGGGCGCTCGCGTCACGCCGGCGCGGCGGGACGGGCCACCTCCCCGCCGCGCCGGATCATCGTTCCTCGCACGGGGAGGAGCTTGGTCAGCGGCGATGCCCGCGGGCACGCGCGACCAGGACGGCGGCCGCGGCGAGGAGCCACAGCTGGACGGCGGTGACCCCGACGCTGGTCAGCGCCCCGGCGTCCACCCCGGCCAGCTCGGCCAGCGGGAGCGCCGACGCCACGACGACAGCCGCGCCGAACCAGGTCAGCCAGGTGGGCGCGAGCTCACGGGTCGCGATCACGGCGCAGGCCACCGCGGCGGCGCCGAGCGCGGAGACGCCGAGCAGCTCGCCGATCCCGCCGCCGAAGTCGTTCACCGCCTGGAACTGGACGGACAGGACTCGCCGCAGCGCCGGGTCGGCCCCGGCCCAGCTCTCCGCCAGCGCCGGCATCACGGTGAGCCAGCGCAGAATCCCTATCCCCCGGGCGAGTGCGGAGACGGCGGCCAGGATCACGGCGATTCGGGCGACCGGACGCAGCCGCCCCTCGGGGCCGGCGAGGACGGTGACCAGTGCGGCGATCACCGGAAGGAACAGCAGGGAGTAGGCCAGGTAGACCAGGTACCCCAGGCGCAGCGCCGTCTCGTTCCCGGCCACCAGCGGCAGGGTGACGGCGGCGGGCTCGTCGAGGCCCTGCGGCCAGTTCACGGCCTGGCCCAGCACGACCACCGGAACGAAGATCAGCAGTCCTTCGACCGCCAGAAGCGCCGCGGCACCCATGATCCGGCGCCGGGAGCGGCCGGGCCCCGGACCTGCGGCACCGGCGGCTGGAGCGGGCGAGGTGAGGGTGCCGGGCGAGCCGGCTACGGCGTTCATTGTCGCTACCTCCTGGAGGTTCGTCTGGCTACTCGAACAACGGTAGTTTTAACTAACACTGTTAGTCAATCCAGATGTTGTTAGACTTTGAGCGGCGCGGCCGGGGGCGGCGAGGGCACAGGTTTCCGGTCGCCTCGCCGCGACCATCCGAGGCGCCGGCCCGGGCCCGTTCGAAAGGTGATCGACAGTGAGCGAAGTCCCAGCTCGGCAAGGTTCTCTGCGCGAGAGGAAACGGGCGGCGACGATCGACGAGATCAAGTCCGTCGCCATCGACCAGCTCGCCGCCGACTCGGGCCAGATGACACTGCGCGGGGTCGCGCGAGAGGTGGGCCTGACCGTCCAGTCGCTCTACAACTACTTCCCGAGCAGGGAGGATCTGATCACCGCCCTGGTCGCCGACGCGCACAACGCGCTGGCGGACGCGATCCAGGCGGCCGGACGGGAGCACCGGGCGCTGCCCGCGCCCGAGCGGCTGGTGCAGGTCGCCCTGACCTACCGCCGGTGGGCGGTCGAGCACCGGGCCCGCTTCCTGCTGATCTACGGAACACCCGTCCCCGGCTACCGGGCGCCCGAGGAAGGGCCGACCACCGGCGCCGCACGCAGGCTCGGCGCCACGTTGATCGAGGTGGTCTTCGGCGACTGGAGCGCGGCCGAGATGGCCGGGATCCGCCGGCCCGGCGAGGACGCCCGGCCGGCCTCGGTGCTCGCCACCGCCGCCGAACTGCTCTCCCCCGGGATGCCGCCTGCCGCGTTCGGGCTCGGCCTCGACCTGTGGGGACGAATCCACGGGCTGGTGATGCTGGAGATCCTCGGCCACCTGCCGTGGCTGGGCCCGGACGCCGAGGCCAACTACCGCGACGCCATGACCCGGGCCGCGGCCGACGTGCAGCGCGTCCGCGAGCACGGCGCATAGCCCCCCGCCCGCGGCCGTCGCGCCCGGCCGGGGCGAGGGGTTTTCACCGGACGCCCTCGGGCCGCCCTACGTCCGGCCCCCTTCGGCGTTCTTCTCCCGAACGTGACCTCAGCCGCCATGTAGCGGTGAGGTCTTGTTCTCGGAAGCGCTGAGCTGGGACTTCACGTCGGAATCACCCGTGTTCCCGGAAGTCGGTAGCGTCTCCGCTTCCGGGAACACGGTCTTCTTGGAACCTCGGTGACCTGCACTGATCAGCTCACTTTGGGGCTGGGGACACCTTCGGGAGCGGAGGGCCGATCCCGTCGATGAGCTGGCGTTTCGTCCACTTTGGTGGCCTACCTGGCTTCTTTCCCACCGGTGGTAACGGCTCCGGTACCGCCCACTGAGCGGCGGTCAAATCACCACGACTCGCCCAAAGATCATTGCAGAAGTGGATCACCTAAGTGATCACTTCTGCACGCATGAGGCTCTTCCAACCTGATGGCGCAGATCCTCAGGGGTGCGGGCCGCGGCGGATCAGAGCGAGAAGAGGTTGCCGGCAGGACCGCGGGGGCTCAGGGTTTCAGACGACCTACAGCGGTCTGCATGCGGCGGTCAGACCGCTGAAAGCGGATTGCAGGCGGTCGGCCTGTCAATGGTGACGCAAGCCCACAGGGCCTGAACGGTTCACACCATCGCATGGGAGACCCCGATGAACCGCACCATCCGCACCCTGCTCGGAGTCACCGCCACCGCCACCGCCGCCGCCGCCATCGTCGCCCTGGGCGTCCCGGCCCTCGGCGCCGCCGCGAACGCGTCGGCCACGTCCGCCGCGGGCGTCACCAGCACGGTCTCCGCCGGCGCCGTCGACGGCCTCAAGCAGGCCCAGCCCTTCCTGTTCACCTACACCTTCAACGGCCGCCTCAAGGTCGCCGGCGGCAACTTCACCGTCGGCCGCCGGGTCTACCTGGTCGTCAAGTACAACACCGGCCGGACGGCGTTCTCCAGGTGGGAGACCGCCCGGACGCACTCCATCACTCCCGGCGGGGCCGTCTACGTGGAGACGACGATCGCCGCTCCCTGCGCCGGGGGTACGAACGGGTACGCCCGCGGCTACGACGACGCCACCAGGACGTGGTCCCCTCGGCTGGCGGTGGCGATCTGCCAGCGGATCGACTGACCCGTGCCGTGCCCTTTCGTATCCGGGGAGGCGGGCGTTTCCCTCACCTCCGGGCCTCTTGACTGACTGGTCATTCATTTTAAACTGAATAATCAATCCGCCCTTGATCAAAGGAGCCCCATGAAAAACGGACGCCGTCTCGTCATCGCCTCGTTACTGGCCTCCGCCTGGTTGCTCCCCGTCAGCACTCCCGCCCACGCCGAGGCTCAGTGCTATCAGATCTTCAACAACAACTACAATGTCCTCCGCGATCAGGGCTGGAGCCACGAAAGGGCCTTCGCGTCCGCGCTCGCCACTTACGACGAATGCCGGGCCAACAACGACAGCCCCGAGACGGACATCCCGGCGGGGTGATATGACGGAACCGGAACGCACATCAGACCGGTTCGATAAGCCCGGGAAGGAATCGCCCGCCGATGTCGGCGCGCCTTGATCCTGCTTTTCACCGGGCAACCGAGAAAGTCTTTGTGATGTGAAACCTTCTCCCGCGAAGGTTTCACATGTCGCCTGCAGCCGGCTCTTCGGCCATGGAAGTCATCGCATCCCCACGGGCCCGGCCGGGCTCCCGCAGAACTTCCGCCGCACGAGGCGTTCCCGTCGGACCGGATTCCGGCCACGCGGCACGCGCTTCCGGCGACGGCGCGAGCGGCGGGTGATCCCCGGCCCGCAGGCGTGGAGCCCGCGGTGACGAGACGCCCGCCGCGAGAGCCCCGGCTCCTCCGGGGCGCCGAGCCCGCACGACCGCGATGTCGAGACGTCGAGGATCACGGCCATGGCGAGCCCGGCCGCAGACGGGAAACGGCCGGCGCGACGGGGCCTCGGGGCGTTCCATCTGCCCCGGGGCCAGTTTCTCCATTCTGGGATACTGTCTCACATATGAGAAATGCGGAGGAGGCCACGCTCCAGAGCCCCGGTTCCGAGCAGGTGGAGGCCCGCCTGGCGGATCGGCTCGCACAGCTGCGGGTGGAGCGCGGCTGGTCACTGGAGGAGCTGGCACAGCGCACGGGCGTGAGCCGCTCGACGCTGTCACGGCTGGAGCGGATGGAGATCAGTCCGACGGCGGCGATGCTGGGCAAGCTGTGCGCGGCGTACGGGCGGACGATGTCGCAGCTCCTGGCCGAGGCGGAGGCGGAGCCGCCGCAGACGGTGCGGGCCGACCGGCAGGTGGTGTGGCGGGATGAGACCTCGGGCTTCACCCGGCGGTCGGTGTCCCCACCCCACCCCGGGCTGCGCGGCGAGATCGTCGAGGGTGTTCTGCGACCGGGCGCGGACATCTCATACGACGGACCGCCCGTGCCGGGCCTGGAGCAGCACATCTGGGTGCTGGAGGGTGTGCTGGAGGTCACCACGGGCGGCGGCGTGCACGAGATCCGGGCAGGAGACTGCCTGCGTTTCCGGTTGTGGGACCGGTCGCGGTTCCACTGCCCGGGCCCCGACCCGGTCCGCTACGCCCTGATGATCGTCCTACCGTGAGCGGCGTACGCCCTGATGATCGTCCTACCGTACGCGGCGCGGACGGCGTGCCGGGCTCGGCCCCGCACCTCCGCGGTGCCTCCGGTCCCGGACCCGCTGCTTGATCACCGGCCGCCTCCGATCCGCGGCCGTACCCCGTCACCCTGCACGCTCCCGGCCTCCCCCGCGGACGACCTCTCCCGCGCATGACAAGGAATCCCATGTTGCACCACACCATCACCCGCCTGCCCGCCGAGGACTTCCACGACAGTGTGAAGGGCCTGGCCGGCCTCCTCGCCGACGTCGTCGCCGACGGCTCCTCCCTCGGTTTCCTGTTCCCCTTCGACCAGGACGAAGCGGCGGCCTGGTGGCACACCCGGCAGCCCGCCGTGTCCGACGGCAGCCTCGCCGTCTGGGTCGCCCACGGGCCCGGCGGCATCGTCGGCACCGTCAGCCTCGCCCTGGAGCGCAAGCCCAACGGCCGGCATCGCGCCGAGATCGTCAAGCTCATGGTCCACCGCGACGCCCGTGGCCAGGGCCTGGCCCGCGCACTCCTCGCCACCGCCGAGCAGGCCGCCGCCCGGGCCGGAGTCACCCTCCTGCTCCTGGACACCGTGACCGGCAGCGCCGCCGACCATCTCTACCTCGCCGCCGGCTGGACCCGCTACGGCATCGTCCCCGGCTACGCCGTCGACCCTGCCGGCTCCCCCGAAGACTGCAGTTTCCACTACAAGCAGCTCGCCTGAGCTCCCGCCCGGACCACCGCATCGGGCCGATGCCCCGGCGCGGAAAGTCCTTCGGGAACGGAACGGCCGGTCATACCCCACTGCGCGGGAACACGCCCGCCCGCGCCGCTGGCCGTTCCATCCCCTCCCCGCGGATCCCTCACCCGCGGTTTCCGCGAGCCCGCCCTCTGCTCCTGAACCGCAGCCGCCACGGCATCAGCGCCGACTCCAGCTGCACCCGCAGGCTCATCTTCGAGCTGCCCGCCCGGCGATCGGAGAAGTGGATGGGAATCTCAACGATCGTCATCCCCGCCCTGGTCGCCCGGTAGTGCATCTCCACCTGGAAGCTGTAGCCGCCCGAGGAGATCTCCCCGAGGTCCAGCGCGGCGAGGCTTTCGGCCCGCCAGATCTTGAACCCGGCGGTCACATCCCGCAGCCTGATGCGCAGGATGGTGCGGACGTAGAAGTTCGCCCACGCCGACAGGGCCCGCCGCCGCCGGCTCCACTCGGCGGCCAGCGTCCCGCCCGGCACATACCGGCTGCCGATCACACACGCCGCCCCTGTCGCCTGCGCGGTCCCGAGCAGGCGCGGAACGGCGTCGACGGGATGCGAGAAGTCGGCGTCCATCTGCACCACGAACTCCGCTCCGTCCGAGAGCGCGGTCCTCAGGCCTTCGACGTAAGCGCGCCCGAGCCCTTCCCTGCCCGGCCGATGCACCACGCCGACCCGGCCGGGATGCGCGGCGGCCAGTCCGTCGGCCACCTTGCCCGTGCCGTCGGGGGAATTGTCGTCGACGACCAGGAGCCGCAGACCGTCAAGCGGCAACGCGAGCAGCGCCTCCGCGATCAGCGGAAGATTGTCCACCTCGTTGAACGTGGGGATCACGACGGTGACAGGGGCCATGTTCGGGGTCAGGGCCTTCCGGGCTCGATGGTCGGATGTCCTTGCCGCAGGACTCACGGCGTTCCCGTCCAGTGATCTCGAACACCGGAAGCGGCAAAGAGCACCCCATGCTAGCGGCCGGTAGGGCGGGTGCCGGTCTCGTCCGAGACGCCGGCGACCTCGCGGTGGTCGTCCGGCGGGCGGGGCGAGCGCCTCCGTGTGCTGTTCAGGCGTGCCCGACGCCGGCGACGCGCAGGGCGAACTCGGCGTAGGTGTCGGCGATCTCCTCAGGTGTGTACGGCAGGCCCCTGTCGTACCAGTTGGCCACCCGCATGCCCATGCCGCTGATGGCGGTCGTCGCCATGAAGGTGTCGGGCACGTGGAAGACGCCCGCGTCGACGCCCGCGTCGAGCGTGTCGAGCAGCAGCTGCCTGCCGTCGGCGCGGATCAGCAGCGCGGGGGCCGCCATCTCGGGGGAGAGCGCGTGCAGCTCGTTGTTGGCCACGACGGCGAGGAGCGGATACTCGGCGTGGGCCAGCACGTGCGCGCGGACCACGGCCCGCAGCCGCGACACCGGGTCGGTGCCGCCGGCCCCCAGCAGCCTCGCGTGGTGGCTCTCGTGGCCGACGCGCACGAGTTCGGCCAGGACGTGTTCCTTGGTGGGGAAGTGCGCGTACAGGGTGGCCGAGCGGATACCGCACGCCTGCGCCAGATCCCTGATGGAGGTGCCGTAGAAACCCCGTTCGGCGAACAACCGCAGCGCCTCGCACAGGATCCGGCCCTGGGTCCCCTCCGGCATCGCGCCGGGGGGCAGCCGTACCTCGTCCGCCACGATCCGCCGCTGCTCGACGGGGATGGCCGTGGGTCCTGCCGATCGATCGCTCGCCATCGTCTCATTGTGCCCGCGCGCGGGAGCCCACGGCACCGGCTCGGCTCTCCAGGTCGATCCGGCCGGTCTCCTCCGGTACGGACGTCGAGAGGGGGCTATGACCACCGCGATGCCTGCGGCGGGCGGCCTCCGCCCGCTCGCCGAAGCCGGAGGCGAGAGGCCGGAGGCGAGAGGCCGAAGGTCGGAGGCGGGAGGCGGAAGGCCGGAGGCGGGAGGCGGAAGCCGGAAGCCGGAGGTCGGAGCCGCGGGCGGGTCCGCCGCGACCGCGTCGCGCGATCGACCGGTCGCCGGGCGAAATCCCGGCGACCGGTCGATCATGGAGTCCGGGCGGGGTCAGAGACCTGGCACCTGCAGCGCCAGGGGGTTGCGGCGGACATCGGACCAGGTCCGGGTGTCGGCGCAGACGCGGCAGCCCGGACCGGAGAACTCGCCGCGCGCCTCCTCGTCGCCCATGAGCTGGAAGCGGAACCACGCCGTCGTCGGGCCGGCGAAGGGACCGGGGGCGCCCACGACGGTGAAGTGGTCGGCGCCCCTGACCTCACCGTAGATCGCCGGGATGTGGTCGGCGTCGTTGTAGAACGCCTTGACCAGGGCCGGCCAGACGATGCTGTCGCGCTGCCCGGCCAGGATGAACATCGGGCCGTGCACCGCGTCGGCGTCGGCCAGCGGTCCGGGCTGGATCGGGACGACGGTGTCCACCCGGGAGTCGCCGCCGACGACGATGGCGGCCGCGCCGCCCTGCGAGTGGCCGGACGCGCCGATGCGGTCCAGGTCGACACGGCCGTGGAAGACGCTGCCCGGGTCGGCGTTCCGCTGGGCCAGCAGTTCGATCCCGGCCCGCATCGAGATGCCGAGGTTGGACTGGGGGGTGTTCGCCGCCGCCACGACGAAGCCGTGGCTGGCCCAGTGGAGCAGCAGGTCGCGGTAGACCACGGGGAAGGCGAACGTGCCGTTGCCCCAGACGATCACCGGGTGCCGGCGCGGGCTCTGCGCGATGTCGCGCGGGTAGTACAGGGTGGTCACCGGGCCCACGTCCACGGCGGTGGCGTAGGGCCCGGCGGCGCCCCAGTTCCTCCCCACGGAGGGGAAGCCGGTGTCGGCGCCGGCCGCGTGCGGCGCGGCGGCGAGGACGAGCACGAGTGCGACCAGCGGGACGAGCAGTCTTCGGAGCATGGACGGTTCTCCTGACCGGGGGGTGTCGAGAGGTGAACCGGGGGTTGCTTCCGACGCACTTCTCGTTTGATCGCACATCCTGAACGAGGGAGCGCCCGACGTCTCTCCGCATTCGCGGCAATGATTGACGCCACGGTTTGTGCAATGTGACGATCCCGGGATGCCCGACCTTCACGCCCGCATGGCTCCACGTGTCAGGCGACTCACCACGGAGGTGGTCGCGCGGTGCGAGTCCGAGGTGTCCTTCTACCGGGAGCTGCCCAAGGACGTCCTCGACGAGGAGGTCAGCCGGTCGGTCGCGGCGGTGCTCGGACTCCTGCTGCGGACGCTGCGGGAGGACGACGTCCTCGGCGCCGGCGACCTGACCGAACTCATCGCCTGGTCGGCGCGGCGGGCCGAGGAGCGCGTCCCTCTGGAGGCCGCGCTCACCGCCTATCTCATCGGCGCCGAAGTCTGGTGGCGCGCCCTGGCCGAGACCGCCGGGCATGAGCAGCTGGTCGAGGCGGGCGTGAACCTGCTCGGATGCCTGCGCTCGGCCGTGCCCGCGGTCGCCATCGCCCATCTGCAGGCGCAGGAGGACATCCGCGGCGAGGAGGGGAAGGTACGGCGAGCGCTGGTCACAGCGCTGCTGTCCGGTCAGCCTCACCAGGAGCTGGCGGAGGCGGCGCGGGTCACGGTCGCGCCCGCCTACGAGGTCCTGCAGATCCGGTTCACCACTGCGCTGCCGGCCGCGCGCCGTACCGTCAGGCTCGTGCAGTCGGCCCTGGACGCCCACACAGGGATGCCGGTGCTCACCGCGCTGGACCACACCGGAGGCGTCGCGCTGCTGCCGGGAGGGCTCGACCTGCCGGCTCTGGTGACCAGGGTCGCGGAGGCCACGGACCGGCCCGTCGTCGCGGCCACCGCCTCGGCCGCGGAGCCGGGTCTCATTCCCGAGGCCGCCGAGGAGGCGGGCAGGGTCATGTCGGTCGTCCAGCGCCTCGGCCGTCCGCCCGGCCTCTACCGTTTCGACGACGTCCTTGTCGAGTACCAGCTGGCCCGGCCCGGCGGCGGGCTCGTCAGACTCGCCGCCAAGCTCGACCCGCTGAACGGCCACCCGCACCTGGTCGACACGCTGCGCGCCTTCGTCAACCGCGGGCACAACCGCCGCCGGACCGCCCAGGACCTGCACATCCACCGCAACACCCTCGACTACCGGCTCCGCAGGGTGACGGCTCTGACCGGCCTGGACCTCATGGTCCCGGCCGAGGCGCGCCTGCTGGAGGCGGCGCTCACCGCCAGGGACCTCGCCTGACGGGGAGCCTCCGTCCCCCGGCGTCGGGAGCGCCTGAACCGCCGGCGGTCAGGGCCACATCCGCAGCTCGTCGTCACGAGGGGCGAGCACGGGGCCCATGCCGGGCTCGTCGAAGACCATGACGGGCCGGCTGCTGTCCCACGCCGGCCATCCCGGGTCTCCCGTGGTGGCGAACGCGACCCACGCGCGGTGCATGGCGTCGGCCAGGTTCTGCGGTGCGCCGGGCCCGGCGAGCGCGACCTGTCCGGGGGTGCGCAGCGTGTCGAAGACGAAACCGATCTCCAGCGCGTGACAGGCGCCGAGGCCGCCCACGGGCGAGGCCCAGGCGAACTCGTAGACGAAGGTCCCGGCGCCCGGGGGGCGGGAGTCGGCGATCCGGTTGAGCGGCACCCGGACGAGCAGGTCGGTGGCGATCGCTCCGAGGATCTCCCCGGGTTTCGCGCCCGGCCGGTTGGCCCGGTACAGCCTGGCCAACCGGCCCTTGATCCGGAACCTGGCTAGGGCCAGCCGCAGGGTGAGCCTGCCGACGCGCTCGAGCACGCCGGTCGGCACGAACCACAGCCGGTACTCCTCGCGGTTGGCCCCCAGGAGCAGATCGACCTCGCGGGCCGCTCCCGCCTCCAGCGCGGCCCGCGGGTCGGCGGGGACGGTCTCGCCGTCGACGACGATGTCGAAGCCGGGACCGCCGCCGATCGGGGTGGTCTTGCCGGTGACCTCGGCCTGGACGTCCAGCAGCCGTTCACGGTCGACCGCGGCGAAGGCCTCGGCCGTGGCGGGCACGCCGAGCCTCTCGGCCATCAGTCCGGTGGTCTTGGCGCCCGCCGTACGCGACACCGCGCGCGGCGGCCCGCTCTGCAGTACGGCGCGGCCGAACAGCCCGGCCGCGTGCGGGCTCGCCAGCAGCGCGCCGATGCTGATCGCCCCCGCGGACTCGCCGAAGACGGTGACGTTACCGGGGTCGCCACCGAAGGCGGCGATGTTGTCCCTGACCCAGCGGAGGGCGGCCAGCTGGTCCAGCAGGCCCCGGTTGTCCGGGGCGTCGGGGAACACGCCGAACCCCTCGACGCCGAGCCGGTAGTTGACCGAGACCAGGACGACGCGGTCGCGCGCGAAGGCACGCCCTTCGTAGAGCGACAGGCTCGACGACCCGTTGCGCAGCGAACCGCCGTGGATCCAGACCATCACCGGCAGCCGTCCCTCACCCACCAGGGGCGTCCAGACGTTGAGGTTGAGGCACTCGTCACCGGGGACGTCCGGGTCGGGGATCAGCCGATCGAGGGGCGGCCGGTAGGGCCGCTTGGGCGCGGTCGGGCCGAACTCCAGCGCGTCACGGACCCCCTGCCACGGTTCGGCGGGTGCGGGTGCGCGGAAGCGATGGGCGCCGAACGGGGCGGCGGCGTACGGAATCCCCAGGAAGGCGGCGATCCCGTCATCGATCCGGCCGCGCACCTCGCCCTGCCGGGTGACCGCGATCGTTTCCATATCGGCTGTCCTTCCGTTCGTCGGAGGCGACGATCCTACCGATCGATCGGTAGGACCAGAAGGGCGCGGAAGACCATGAGATCCGGACCGCCGTCGCGATCCGGATCTGCCTGTCGGGGAGTGGCCGTCAGAGGTGCCCGGCGGCTACCAGTGCGCCGGCCGAGTGAGCGACGGCGGCAGCCTGGTCGCGCTGTCGCCCTTCGCCGCGTCGAGCTGGGACTGGATGAGGAAGATGCTCTCGGTGAGGTCGGCGCCCCTGAGGTCGGCGCCTCTGAAGTCGGCCCCGATGAGGTCGGCCATTCTCAGGTCGGCGCCTCTGAGGTCGGCCCCGATGAGATAGGCCCCTCTCAGGTTGGCGCCCCTGAGGTCGGCGCCTTTGAGCTTGGCGCCGATGAGGTCGGCTCCTCTGCGGTCCTTCTTCTTGTGCCGGACCTCGGCTCGCACGAGCTCGCTCGCGCGCAGCAGCAGGGCGTTGACGTCTCGCCGGTGGGCCGCCACGTCCAGTTCGACGAGAGCGCCGGGGCTGGCGTGAGTGAGGCGCTCGGTCTGTTCCAGCGCGAGGCTGAGCTCGCCGTGGAGCGGGCGGGCCGGCCGCAGCGTCAGCGCCTCGGTCAGATACCAGAGCAGCTCGTGGAGGTCCCGCATGATCGGGAACACCTCGAACATCTGCTCCGCGGTCTGCGGGGACTGCCGCCAGTCCTGGCCGCCGAAGGTGACCTGGGAGACCTTCTGCCCGGCGCCGAAGCAGTCGTAGACGGTGCAGCCCCGAAAACCCTGCTGCCTGAGGCGGGTGTGAATGCCGCAGCGGAAGTCCTGCCGCAGATTGGGACAGGCCTGCCCGGCCTTCTTGTCGATCGCGAAGTCCACCGAGGCCGAGAACGCCGGCACGACACAGCACAGCGCGAAGCAGCTCTCGCAGTCGGCTCGCAGGCTGAGGCGGCCTCCCTCGGAGGCGGGCTCTGCGTGTTCGCGTTTCCCAGACAACGTGCGCGGTCTCCCGTACGAAGCAACCCTGCTGGTCGCAGCCGTCCACGGACGGCTGGACCGGCACTTTCCCGATGAACCCTAGCCGAATCCCGCCCGTGCGCCTGCGCCCTCGCGCGTGGGCCCTCCTGCTCACACGTCCGCGGCCATGTGCCCCTTCGGTCACGAACGGGGGCTAGGTCACGTCGCGGCGCATGGGGACGCCGATCGCCAGCGCGGTGGCCGTGACGGCGTAGGCCGCCAGGACGAGCGCGCCGAGCGCCGGCGGCAGGAGCTGTGCCGAGGAGACGGAGATCTCCGCCGCCGCCTGGCTGATCAGGTTGAAGTTGGTCAGCGCCGCGGTGGCTCCGCCCGGCAGGTAGGGATAGAGGAGGTTGACGCCGGGGATCAGCGCCAGCGCGTGTTCGACCATGTAGAGGTACAGGCCGAGGGCCGCGAGGGCCGCCGTCTGGTTGCGCAGCAGCGCTCCGATCCCGACGCCGAGCATGGTGTAGACGGTCATGGCGGCGGCCAGGCGGAGCAGGAGTTCGGCGACCGTGCCCGGCCCGGCGCCGATGCTCACTCCTCGCAGCGTGGCCCCGCCGTACAGGCCGGCGGCGGCGGACGCGGTGACCACCAGGCCGTAGGCCGCTCCCGCGACCGCGTACGTGAGCAGTTTCGCGGCCAGCACGGTCTGCCGCCGGGGGGCGAACAGGAAGGTGAGGGTGATCGTCTTGTGGCGGTACTCCGAGGTCACGGCGGTCGCCCCGAACAGCGCAGGGACGATCACGGTCAGGCCGGTCAGGCTGAGGACGGTGCGGACGCCTTCCTCGGTCCGTACGCCCGGCATCGCGGGTTCGAAGTTCTCCGGCCCGACCAGCGTGGCCAGGCCGACCAGGACGCCGCCGCAGACGACGGCGGCGAGCGGCCCCCACTTCCACAGCGCCGTCGTGAACAGCCTGCGGAACTCCGCCTTGACGAGCCGCCTCATGCGGCACCTCCTGTCAGCTGCAGGAACGCCTGCTCAAGGGTGGATCCGTCGCCGGTCAGGTCAGCCAGCGGCCCGGCGCTCATCAGCCGCCCGCGACGGATGACGAGGACCTGGTCGACCATCTGCTCGGCCTCGCTCAGCACGTGACTGGAGACCAGGACGGTGCGGCCCTCGGCGGCCATCGCGCGGAGGAAGCGGCGCAGCCAGGCGATGCCCTCCGGGTCGAGCCCGTTGCTGGGCTCGTCGAGCACCAGCACCGGGGGATCTCCCAGCATGGCGGTGGCGAGGTTGAGCCGTTGCCGCATCCCGGTGGAGAACCCGCGGACCGGGCGGTCGGCGAACTCCGGCATGCCCAGCAGGTCCACGACCTCGTCGATCCGGCGCCCGGAGCAGCCGATCATGTCGCCGTAGACGCGCAGATGATTCCGTGCGCTACGGCCCGGATGGAAGCTCGACGCGTCGAGAACCGCGCCGACGGTGCGGGCGGGGTGAGGGAGGTCGGCGTACCGCCTGCCGCCGATCGTCGCGGTGCCCGACGTGGGCCGGACCAGCCCCAGGAGCATGCGCAGGGTCGTGGTCTTGCCAGAGCCGTTCGGGCCCAGAAAGCCGGTCACCACCCCGGGCTCCACCGTGAAACTCAGATCGGTGACGGCGGGCACTTGGCCGAAGTGCCTGGTCAGGCCCTGAACCTTCACCTGGTTCGACATCGTCATCAGAATGTCCCATCTCATGTATCTGTTCTATTATTTGTATAACAGCTATAGTTAGCGCCGTGCAACTGACGCTCGATCTCGACAGCGAGGTCCCGATCTACCAGCAGATCCGGGACCGGATCGTGGAAGCCATCGCCGACGGCGACCTGACGGCCGGCGCGGCCCTGCCCTCCACCCGGCAGCTGGGCGTGGATCTGGCGATCAACTTCCACACCGTGAACAAGGCCTACGACCTGCTACGCCAGCAGGGATTCATCCGGATCAACCGCAAGAGCGGTGCCGTGGTGCGGCGCGACCGGCTGTCCGGCCCGCCCGAAGCCGGCTTCTCCGACGAATGGCAGAGCAGGCTGCGCACGCTGCTCGCCGAGGCCGTCGCCCAGGGGCTCTCCCCGCAGGAAGTGCAGCAACGCGCCGGTAACGTACTGGAGTCGTTCGCCGCACCGAAAGGATCAACGACATGACCATGCTGCTCGTCACCGGCCTGCTGATCGTCGCGCTGGTCACGACGGCGGCATGGGCGATGCCCGCACTGGCGCGCCCAAGCCTGCCGTTCGGCGTGCGCGTCCCCCCCGGCCGCGTCACCGACCGGGCCGTCACCGAGCAGCGTCGCGCCTACACGCGCCGCGTCCTGGGCCTGGGCGCGCTCGCCGCGCTCGTCTCGCCTCCGCTGCTCATGCTCGGCGGGCCCGAACGGACGCCGGCCCTCGTCCCGGCGGTTCTGGTACTGGCCGACGCGGTCGCCTACTACCTGGCACACCGCGCGGTGCGGACGGCCAAGAGCCGTGGGAACTGGTACGCCGGAAGCCGGCAGGGCGTCACCACGGACACCTCTCTACGCACCGATCCCGTGCGCGTGCCGTGGCTCTGGCTCGCTCCCGCCGCCCTCGTCCTGGTCGCCGGCGCGGTCACGGGGATCACACGGTACGGCGGGCTGCCGGCGACCCTGCCCACCCAGCGCGGGATGGGCGTGGACATCGCACAGCGCGTGAGCACCACCCCGGCGGCCGCCTTCGCCCCCGTCCTGGTCCAGGCCGTCCTCACCTTGCTCATGCCGCTGCTGGCCGCCGGGCTGACGCGTGCCCGCCCGGAGCTCGACGCCGCCCGACCCGCCGGGTCCGCCCGCCGTTACCGCGCTTACCTGAAGGGAGTGATCAGGCTCGCCTTCGCGACCGCCGCGTGCGCGAACCTGAGCGTGTTCCTCATCGCCCTGCAGGTCTGGGAGATCCTGCGGCCTTCGATGACCGTGACCGCCGTCGCCTACCTGCCCCTGGGCGCCGCCCTGGTGGCCTGGGTCGCCTTCGAGCTCCGCGTGGGCCAGGCCGGGCACCGGCTCCCCCTGGAGCCCGGCGAGGAGGCCGAAGACTCCGAGCTCGTGCAACGCGACGACGACCGGCACTGGCACCTCGGCGGGTTCGTCTACGCCAACCGCGCCGATCCCGCCCTCTACGTGCACCAGCGGGCAGGCGGCGCCAGCTGGACGATGAACCTCGGCCATCCCCTCACCTGGGCGGTCCTGGCGGTCGTGCTCGTCGTCGCCCTGCTCGCCGCCGCCGGGGCCATCCCGCTGCCCGCCCGCTGAGATCCGCCGGCCCTGGAGCCGGCCCCGTGCCGGTCGTCCGCGGGGCGCGCGATCCGCCGCAAGCGCGCTGTCAGCGGATCCTCTCGCCCGCCTCCAGCATGGCGATCATTTTCTGGAGGCGGGCGGCCCGGCCATCGGGGGTCCGCGTCTGCGCAAGACGCAAGATCACGATGTAGCGGTCCGTTCTGTTGAGCAGCTCGAAGGAGCCCTTCGCCTGCCCGTTCCGCTCCAGTGCGTCCGCGAGATCGGGCGGGACGGTGGCGTTCTTCTGCGATTCGTACGCCGCGTCCCATCTTCCGTCCGCCTTGGCGGACAGGACCTCCGCCAGACCGGGCTCCCGCATGCGCCCGGCGGCGACGAGCGCCTCGACCTTGTCGACGTTCACCTTCGACCACAAGCTCCCCGGCCGGCGGCGCGAATACTTCTGCAGGAAGTGCGTCTCGTCGCAGGATCTGCGCTGGCTGTCGATCCAGCCGTAGCACAGTGCGACATCGAGCGCTTCCGGGCATGTCACCGACGTCCTGCCCGAGTTCTTCTTGGCGATCTTCAACCACGCCCCGGCACACACCTCGTGATGGCCGTCCAGCCAGGACTCCCACTGATCGGCGTCGTCGAAGGTGATGATCTCCATGCCGTCGGCCGCTTCCACGCGGATCGCCGAGTCCGGCCCGCCGTGCATCGATGAGGGTTCGCCTGTCATGGAGAGAACATTACGGGCCCTTGTGGAAGGTACGGTTCCTCAATGCCCGGTGTTCTCGGAGAAATGCCCGGCGTTCTCGGAGAACGGCCGCCCCGGCGGAGCACGCCGCCCACGGCGTAGCCGCCGGGGCGACCGAGCTCAGAGGCGCCCCACCCGGTTCAGGTGGTCGCGTCCCACGACCCGCTACCCGGCGAGGTGCGGGGCGCGTGCGGCGGCGGAACCGTCCCGGATCACCTCACCGGTGAGGTTGCCGTTGGCCCCCGAGCCCAGGAAGACGATGATCCTGGCCACATCGTCGGAGTTCGAGAGCCTGCGGCTGGGCGTGGCGGCGGCGAGGGCGTCGGTGACGGGCCTCGGAATGCCGGGGCGGCTGTCGGTCAGGGTGAGGCCGGGGGCCACGACGTTGACCAGGATCCCGTCCCGGCCACCGTTCCAGGCGAGGCTGCGGGCGAGCCCGTACAGGCCCGATTTGGCGGTCCCGTAGGGGCCCGGCCCGGGCAGGCCCTCCTCCGCGACACTTGAGGAGACCAGCACGATGCGGCCCCAGCCCCTGGCGCGCATGCCGGGCAGGACCGCGCGGACCGACGCCGCGGTTCCGACCAGGTTGGCGTTGATCATCGCCTCCCATTCCCGCAGCGGTACGTCCTCGAACCGGACGCCGGGATCCGGCGGGCCGTCACCGCCCCAGCGGACGGCGTTGGCGACGAGGACGTCGATGCCGCCCCAGCGTTCGACGACGGTCGCGGCGGCCCGGCCGATGGTCGGCAGGTCTTCGAGGTCGAGCCGGACGACGTGCGCCTGCCCGCCTGCGGCTTCGACGTCCGCGGCGACCTTCTCCGCCTTGTCCGGATTGTTCCGGTAGGTGATCGCCACCCGGGCGCCCTCCCGCCCGTAGGCGCGGGCGGTCGCGGCTCCGATCCCGGTCGACGCGCCGGTGACCAGGACCACACGGTCTCTGAGTTCGGTGTCCATTGTGCGGGTTGTCCTCTCGACTTCGCTGATCGGGTACGGCCGGTGCGGGATGAAGGCCGGGCTCAAGAAGGCGTCCTGGCACGCACACGGGTGGCCAGGGTGTGCACCGCGTCGAGCGCCGCGGCCTGGGACGCCTCGTGCGTCTCGCGGAACTGGACGAGGAAGGGCATGACCCCGGCGTGGGTGAGCTCGGTGTGGACGAACTCCACGTCGTCCAATCCGAGCGAGGAGAAGAAGGCGCGCAGGTAAGGCTCCTGGAAGTCGAAGGGCTCCCGGGGGGTGCCCGGTCCGTAGGCGCCGCCGCGCGCGCTCAATATCACGGCCGACTTTCCCCCGAGCGGCAACCACGGCAGGGCCACGCGGTCGATCCATGCCTTGAGGGCGGCGGGCACCGAGAAGTTGTACATGGGGGCGCCGACGAGCAGGACGTCCGCCGCGAGCAGTTGCTCCACCAGCGGGCGGGTGGCCGCCCAGGCCGCGGCCAGTTCGGAGGTGGCGGCGGCCGCCTCGTCCATGGCCTCGATGCCGCGCACCCCCTTCAGGGAGGACTGGGTGGCGAGCCGGACACGGGCTTCGTCGACGGGCGGCACGGGTTCCGCGACCAGGTCGCGGTAGGTGTAGGTCCCTTCGGGATTGGCCGCTCTCCACTCGGCGGCGAAGCTCTCGCCGAGCTTGCGGGAGAACGAGCCGCTCCGCGCACTGGCGTCCAGATGCAGCAGATGCGTCACGGAACCACCTCTCATTCCAGATGATCTGATTTCGAAATCAATATAGACCAAGATGGTTTTAAATCAAGAAGATTTTTGCTTGCTATCATGCGGCCATGGCCACCTCTCCCGCGTCCGCCGACCCGCCTGGCAGCTGGTTGCACGAGGACCTGCACTGGCTGTTCGCCCGGCTGAAGCAGGGCCTCTCCACGGCGGAGGCCGCGGTGGTGCGGGAGCACGGCATGAACCTCTGGGGCTACACGGTGCTGATGGCGATCGTCGAGGCGCCCGCCCGCACCCAGCTCGCCCTCGCCCAGGCCGTGTCGGTCGACAAGAGCAAACTGGTCCTCATCCTCGACGAGCTGGAGGGCGCCGGCCTGGTTCTCCGCCGGCCGGACCCCGCCGACCGCAGAGCCCGCATCATCGAGGTCACCCCCCGGGGGAGCCGCGCGCTCAAGGCCGCACGCGGTGACATCGAGGCGGTCGAGGAGCGGCTGCTGGCCGACCTCGACGTCCCGGCACGGACCGCGCTGAGGGACGCGCTACGGCATCTCGCCGGCGCTCCCATCCTGAGGGTCGAGGACGGGCAGTCACCCGGAACCGCCTGCCCCCCGCACCAAGCCTGAGGGCGGCGACGCCTCCAGTCTCGGCACGGCCGCGCCGGAGGCCCTCAGCCGCGGCCCGGGGGCATGGGCCGGCGCCTTCCGCCGGCGGGGACGCCCGGGTCGGGTACGGCGTCGGCGCCGGTCAGCAGGGAGTCGGGCCTCGAAGCGTCCCAGCCCGGGACGCTCAGCGCGTTGAGGGCCGCGACGATCTGCTTCTCCTCGTAGACGGAGTGCGATTCCAGCAGGGCGGCCAGGCCGTCCAGCTCGGCTCGCACACGCCGCGCCTCGGGGCCGGATCCGTTCCGGCCCCGAGGCCGCCGAGCAGCTCTCCCAGCCGCTGCAGGATCCCGGCCACGATGTGGTTGATCGCGCTCCAGCTCCTGGAGCGTGGGGCGCAGTTCGGGAAACCGCTCCGCCAGGGCGGGGAGCGCCCCGAAGGCGGCGGCGACCATAGCACGCCCCCCGGGGACGTACCGTGATCGGCACAGGTTTCGCCCCGGGAAAGGTGCCGCCACTGTGACGACCACCATCGATGACGACGTGCTGATCCTGTCCGACCACGACGAGGACGACCGCTCCTCCGGTGCCGCGGCCGCGGCCGCCAGCTCCGATGCGGTCAAGGACTACCTCCGGCGGATCGGCAAGGTCGCGCTGCTCTCCGCCGAGCAGGAAGTGGAGCTCGCCCGGCGCATCGAGGCCGGGCTGTTCGCCGCCGAATGCCTCGGCACGCAGGCCCAGGCGCCGTCCACGGTCGTGCGGGCGGAGCTGGAGTGGCTGGCCGAGGACGGCCTGCGCGCCAAGAACCACCTGCTGGAGGCCAACCTCCGGCTGGTCGTCTCGATCGCCAAGCGCCACACCGGCCGCGGCATGGCCTTCGCCGACCTGATCCAGGAGGGCAACCTCGGCCTGATCCGCGCGGCCGAGAAGTTCGACTACACCAAGGGGTTCAAGTTCTCCACCTACGCCACCTGGTGGATCAAGCAGGCCGTCACCCGCGCGCTGGCCGACCAGGGGCGCACCATCCGGATTCCGGTGCACATGGTCGAGGTGATCAACAAGGTGGCCCGGGTGCAGCGGCAGATGATGGTCACCCTCGGCCGCGAGCCCAGCCCGCAGGAGCTCGCCGTCGAGCTGGACATGACGGTGGAGAAGATCACCGAGGTCCAGAAGTACGGGCGTGAGCCGATCTCCCTGCACACCCCCCTGGGCGCCGAGGGCGATGCCGAGTTCGGTGACGTGATCGAGGACTCCGAGGCGATCCTGCCGGAGGAGGCGGTGACCTTCATCCTGCTGCAGCGGCAGTTGCACGCGGTGCTGGAGGCGTTGTCCGAGCGCGAGGCCGGGGTGATGCGCCTGCGGTTCGGGCTGGCCGACGGACAGCCCAAGACCCTGGACGAGATCGGCAAGGTGTTCGGCGTCACCCGGGAGCGGATCCGCCAGATCGAGTCCAAGACCATGTCCAAGCTGCGCCACCCGGCCCGCGCCCGGGCGCTACGCGACTACCTGGGATGACAGCCTCCTGGGCCGGCCGGCGGGCAGACGACTCCTGGCCGGTCCCGGTCCTGCCCGCCGACGCGACGACCGTCTCCTCCGGGCTCTGACGACCGGCCGGCCGGTGGCCGGCGGCCCGCTCTCCTGCGGATGACCGGTGGCCCGGGCGATTCAGCGACCCGGAGCACGCCGGGGGGCGCGAAACGGCCCGGACACGGGGATGCCGTGCCGGGCCGTTCCGCACCGACCCTCGATCAGAGGAAAGGCCCAGAGGCTCAGGGGGTCGGAGTCGGAGTTGGGGTCGGGGTCGGGGTGACGGTTTCCGTCACGGACGGGGTCGGGGCCGGCGTCTCCGTCGGGGTCGGGGTGGGTGGCACGGTGGGCGTCTCGGTCACCGTCGGGGTCGGGGTCGGGGTCTGCGGCGGTGTGGGGCAGGGCGTGGGGGGCCGCCACTTGACCGTGCCGGGCCACCACTGCCGGTGGTGCCACCAGTCGTTGCCGCGCCGGTTCTTCTTGCCCTGCCGCGACAGGTCGTAGACATAGGCGGCCGTGGCCGTCGTTCCCTCGCGCGTCGAGGTCAGGGCCACCCAGTCCCCCTGCCTGACCTCGCTGTTGCCGCGCTTGCCCGCGACGACGCGGGTGTCGTCGGTGATCGTGTACGCCTGCTCGAAGCCGTCGCGACTCCGCACGGTGATCGTTCCTTCGGTCACGGCGGTCGCCTCACCCGTCTGGGCGAACACCGTGACGAACACGCACGGGTCCTCCGTCCCCGCCAGGAACTCGCCGTGCACCGCGCCGGTGAGCTCCAGGGGATGCACGGTGGGCAGCGCCGTGGGGGTCGGGGCGGGGGTCTCGGTCGGGGTGGGGGTCTCGGTCGGTGTCTCGGTGGGGGTCGCCGTAGGGGTCACCGTGGGCGTCTCGCTGATCGTCTGCGTCGGGGTGGGCGTCGCCGCCGGTGGTGGCGCGGGCGTCGCCGCCGACGCCGCGGCCATCCCGATGCCACCCGACGTCAGCAGCACCACGGCCGCGGCGACGGTCAGCGGCCGCTGAACGCCCCGGCGTGGTCCGCCCGCTCCGATCGGCTCCTGTTCGTTCGGCTTGTCACGGTTGGTTGGTGTCACCATGTCCTCCCGTCTGAGGTGTCCCGATTGAACGCCCGCCGGCCTGAGACGGTACGAGCTTGTCGCTCACCCGCCCCGCCGCGGATGATGATCACGACGGCTCCGTCGCAACGATCTTCCAACGGGCATCCGAAGCCTGCCCCCTTCCGCACGGCCCATGCGGCCGCCCGGCGGCCCGCCCTTGCGTGCCGCCGCCTTCCACCAGCTCACCCCGGTGATCCACGCCGGGAGAAAATCCGGTGCGGGCGGTACGGTCCCGGCCGGGAGGCCGGGACGGAGCCCACCGCCAGCCGCCCGGAGGCCGGCATCCGGGCATCCGGACGTCGGGCGGCGACCGCCGGCCGCCGGCCGGAGCGGGCAGCGGGGGCCGCCACGGCGGAGGCCCGCCCCGCGAGGGCCCGCATCGCCGCCCTCTCCGCCTGCCGCGCAGACCGCCGGTCATCGCCCGAAAGCTCAGGACAGCAGCAGATCTCCGGCACCGTACGGCAAAGCCATGGCCGACGGCGGTTCGGCCCTCTCCCCGCGGGCAGGCGGTACACATGCGCGTAGTAGTCGTCGGGGCGACCGGGAACGTGGGCACGAGCGTGGTGTCCGCCCTCGTGTCCGACCAGAACATCACCTCCGTCGTGGGCCTGGCCCGGCGGCTGCCGGACTGGCGGCCGGACAGGACCACCTGGCACGCCGTGGACGTCGGCACCGGCGACCTGGAGCCGTATCTCGCCGGCGCCGACGCGGTGGTGCACCTGGCGTGGCTGTTCCAGCCCACGCGCGACCCGGTGACGACCTGGCGGACCAACGTCCTGGGCAGCACGCGGGTCTTCGAGGCCGCCGCGCGGCACAACGTCCCCGTGGTGGTCCACGCCTCGTCGGTGGGCGCCTACTCCCCCGGCCCGAAGGACCGGCCGGTCACCGAGGACTGGCCCACCCACGGCTGGCCGGGGGCCGCCTACGGCCGGGAGAAGGCGTACGTGGAACGCGTGCTCGACGTGTTCGAGCGGGACCACCCCGACACCCGGGTCGTGCGGCTGCGGCCGGGCTTCATCTTCAAGCGGGAGGCGGCGACCGAGCAGCGCCGGCTGTTCGGGGGCCCGTTCGTGCCCCAGCGGCTGGTACGGCCGAGCATGATCCCCATCGTCCCCGACACCCCCGGGCTCAAGTTCCAGGCGGTCCACGCCGAGGACGTCGGCGAGGCCTACCGCCTGGCGGTCACCCGGCCGGTGTCGGGCGCCTTCAACATCGCCGCCGATCCCGTGATCGAACCGTCCGTACTGGCCGAGCTGCTCGGCGCCCGCCTGGTGCCCGTCTCCGGCTGGATGCTCAGGAGTGCCGCCGCCCTGGCCTGGCACATGCGTCTGATCCCCGCCGCGCCCGGCCTGGTCGACCTGGTGCTCAAGCTGCCGATCATGGATGTCACCCGTGCCCGTACCGAGCTCGGCTGGCAGCCGCGCCGTACGGCGGTCGACGCCCTGAAGGAGCTGCTGGAGGGCCTGCGCACCTCCGCGGGCATGGACACCCCGCCCCTGTCGCCCGGCGCCGGCGGTCCCGCGCGGGCCGGTGAGCTGGCGAGCGGGGTCGGAGGCCGGCCGTAGGAACCGGAAGACGCGGCAGGGAAAACGACCGTAAAGAGCGGGGAAGACATCTCCGCCATCCCGTTGTGCCGATACGGGCCGGGTATAGCCGTCCTGCGTCGAGGCATCTCCGGCCCGACGACCAACAGGAGGACCCATGACCGCCGACAACCGCACGGACAAGGACCGGCAGCTCGACGAGGCCCGGGTCGGCTTCCAGGACACCGCCCTGACCACCGATCAGGGCATCCGGGTGGACGACACCGACAACTCGCTCAAGGTGGGCGAGCGGGGTCCGACGCTGATGGAGGACTTCCACTTCCGGGAGAAGATCACCCACTTCGATCACGAGCGGATCCCCGAACGGGTGGTGCACGCCCGCGGCGCGGGAGCCCACGGCTACTTCGAGGTCCACGACGACTCGCTGGCGGCCTTCACGGCGGCGCGGTTCCTCACCACGCCGGGGCTGCGGACGCCGGTCTTCACCCGCTTCTCCACGGTGGCCGGATCGCGCGGCTCCGCCGACACCGTGCGCGACGTGCGCGGCTTCGCCGTCAAGTTCTACACCCCGGAGGGCAACTTCGACCTGGTGGGCAACAACATGCCGGTCTTCTTCATCCAGGACGGCATCAAGTTCCCCGACTTCGTGCACGCGGTGAAGCCCGAGCCGCACAACGAGATCCCGCAGGCCTCCTCGGCGCACGACACGCTGTGGGACTTCGTGCAGCTCCAGCCCGAGACCACCCACATGATGATGTGGCTGATGTCGGACCGGGCACTGCCCCGCAGCTACCGGATGATGCAGGGCTTCGGGGTGCACACCTTCCGCCTCGTCAACGCCGAGGGCCGGGGCACCTTCGTGAAGTTCCACTGGAGGCCCAAGCTCGGCATCCACTCGCTCGTCTGGGACGAGACCCAGAAGATCGCCGGCAAGGACCCCGACTTCAACCGCAGGGACCTGTGGGAGGCGATCGAGAGCGGCGACTTCCCCGAGTGGGAGCTCGGCGTCCAGCTCGTGCCCGAGGAGGACGAGCACGCCTTCGACTTCGACCTCCTGGACGCCACGAAGATCATCCCGGAGGAGCAGGTGCCGGTGCGGCCGGTCGGGCGCCTGGTGCTCGACCGCAACCCCGACAACTTCTTCGCCGAGACCGAGCAGATCGCCTTCCATCTCGGCAACGTCGTGCCCGGCATCGACTTCACCAACGACCCGCTGCTGCAGGCCCGGCTGTTCTCCTATCTGGACACCCAGCTGATCAGGCTCGGCGGGCCCAACTTCCCGCAGATCCCGATCAACCGGCCGGTGGCCGAGGTGCGCAACCACCATCGCGACGGCTACCACCAGATGACCATCCCGCAGGGACAGGCGAGCTACCACCCCAACTCCCTGGGCGGCGGCTGCCCCGCGGTCGGCGGTGAGGGCGCCTACACGCACTACCAGGAGCGGGTGGACGGCAACAAGATCCGCAAGCGCAGCGAGAGCTTCGGCGACCACTACAGCCAGGCCACCCTGTTCTGGAACAGCATGGCCGGCTGGGAGAAGGAGCACATCGTCGCGGCCTTCCGCTTCGAACTCGGCAAGGTGGTCCACCTCCACATCCGCGAGGGGGTGGTCCGCAACCTCAACCAGGTCGACCACGACCTGGCCGTCATGGTCGCCGAGGGCGTCGGCGTGGAGCCGCCCGCCGGGGCCGCCGTCCCCAACCACGGCCACGGCTCCCCGGCCCTCAGCCAGGACCACGACCCGGTGCAGACCGTCGCGACCAGGAAGATCGCCATTCTCGCCGCCGACGGCGTCGACGCCGCCCAGGTGGAGGGCGTGCGGACGGCCCTCACCACCGAGGGAGCGGTGTGCGAGGTGCTGGCGGCGCGGGACGGCGCCGTACGGGGCGCGGGCGGCGAGCAGGTCCCGGTGACCCGCGCGCTGAACACCGTGGCCTCGGTGCTCTACGACGCCGTGGTGGTGCCCGGCGGGGAGGCGAGCGTGCGGGCGCTGAGCGAGGACGGCGACGCCGTGCACTTCGTCTCCGAGGCGTTCAAGCACGGCAAGGCCATCGGCGCGCTGGGCGCCGGGGCGGAGCTGCTGGAGGCCGCGCGGATCGGATCCCCGCCGGAGCCGGGGGTCGTCACCGGCGCGGAGGGGGACCTGGAGGGCTTCACCTCGGCCTTCGCCGCGGCGGCCGCCGCGCACCGCCATCCCGCACGCGACAGCAAGCGGATACCGGCGTGAGCGGTGGGAGCCGGTGCTCACGGTCGACGCGAGCGGATGGGAGCCGGTCCAGGCCGGCGTGAGCGGTGGACCCGGCCGGTGGGGCCCGATCCCGGCCGGCGTCCCCTCACCGCCGCTCCCGGCGCCCCGTCACCCAGGTGAGGAGGCGCCGGGGCAGGGCAGGAGGCGGGCATGACAACGCAGCTCTCACTGGAGGGGGTCACCCGGACGGCCGGGGGCACGGAGGAACGGCCGGGAGCGAAAAGGATCCTCGTCGGCACGGCCTCGTGGACGGACAGGTCCCTGCTGGACTCGGGCTGGTATCCCGACGACGTGTCCACCCCGGCCGCCCGCCTGGCCTACTACGCGTCGCGGTTCCCGATCGTGGAGGTGGACGCCACCTACTACCACCCGCCGGCGCAGCGCACCGTGGAGGCCTGGCGTGACCGCACCCCGCGGGACTTCACCTTCAACATCAAGGCCTTCTCCCTGCTGACCGACCACCCCACCCGGCCGGAGTCCCTCTACAAGGACCTGCGGGACAGGCTCGGCACGCCGAAGCGGACGGTCTACCTGCGCGACGTCGGTACGGAGATCGCCGAGGAGGTCTGGCAGCGGTTCCTCGGCGCGCTCAGGCCGTTGCACGAGGCGGGGAAGCTGGGGGTGGTGCTCTTCCAGTTCCCGCCGTGGTTCCCGATCGGGCGGGCCAACCGGCGCTACATCCTCGAATGCGCGCGACGCTGCAGGCCCATGCGCGTCTGCGTCGAGTTCCGCAACCACACCTGGATGGCGGAGGAGAGCCGCGCCGAGACCCTCGACTTCCTCGCCTCGCACGACATCCCCTACGTCTGCGTCGACATGCCGCAGGGGCACCCGTCGTCGATCCCGCCGATCCTGGCCGCGACCTCCGACCTCGCCGTGGTCCGCCTGCACGGCCACTCCGACAAGTGGACCAGCAAGAAGATCGAGGAACGCTTCGCCTATCTGTACTCGGAGGCCGAGCTCAGGCGGTGGGCGGTCAGGATCCGCGAACTCGCCGGCCGGGCCTCGACGACCCACGTGCTCCTGAACAACTGCTGCGGGGACAACTCGCAGCGCAACGCCGAACGGCTCGCCGTCCTCCTCGGCGACCCGGAGGCGGAGCGGCCTCCCGATTGACGGGACGGGCGCCCGGTCCACGGGACGACCCCCTGGCGGCGGAGCCCCTGCCGGCGGGGACGGCCCCGCGGGATGGATCCGTCCGGCAGGGGCGCGTCGCGGGCCGGTGACGTCGCCTCCCGGTGTTCGCCTGCCCCCCGCCCGGCGGTCACCGCGCCCTGCGCCTGGACGCCGCCATGGCGGCTCTGCGCTCGTCGGGGGTGGTGCCACCCCACACGCCGTACATCTGGTGGGTGTTCAGGGCGTAGTCCAGGCAGCGCAGCCGTACGGGGCAGCGGCGGCAGACGGATTTGGCCTGCTCGTACTGTTCTCGGCCGGGCCCCTCGGAGGACACGGGGAAGAAGAGCTCGGGGTCCTCGGTGAGGCAGGAGGAGCGGCGGGACCAGTGGATGATGGGAATGACGGTGCCCTGGATAGACATAGGCGGGTCCAATGAACGTGGAGAAGCTGACGGTGGGCGGCTCAACTTCTGGATCGGGTGCCCGCAGAAAACCCATTCATACCTTTTCGGATGAAAAATCACAGGGCCTTGACCTCGGTTTTCACGGTGCTCCCGGCCTCAGCGGAACCGGAAGGACCGCGGGCCGGTGATCTCGGTCTCGTCGAGGTGGTCGATCAGGTCGTCCTCCTCGTTCAGCCCGCTCTCCCTGACCAGCCGGGGCCCCATGTCACGGACCTGGCCGGCCATGTCCTCGTGGCCGATCGCGTCGAGCGCGGCGCGCAGCTTGGCCAGGCCGCGCCCCATCTCCACGCTCGCCACGTGGGAGAGCGTCGCGGGCAGCGCCCGCCGCAGGCTCTTCACCGCGACGTCCTTGTCGCGCTCCGGCAGCTGGGGCAGGATGTCCGCCAGCGTCGACAGGGCCACGGCGCACGTCTGGTGCTGCCGCGAGGAGGCGCTGACGACCACCAGGTCGATCAGCGCGGCCACGATGCGCCGCTGCACGGCGTCGTCGTAGACCACCGGCAGCGGCCTGCCGTACACCGCGGCGTCGGGGACGCCCGCGGCGGCCCAGCGGGCGGACAGGTCGCGCAGGGCGCCGACCGCGGCCAGCGCCACGTCGGGGTTCTGCCGGGTGGAGGTGGCCGCCCAGGCGACGTTGCCGAGCTGCTCGATGGCGTGGTCGGGGTCGACGTCGGCGTTGCGGGCCCGGTCGATCGTGACGCAGGTGAGGACCTTGCCGGCGATCCTGCCGCGCTCCTCGGGGCTCCCGCCGCGGATCCGGGCGACGGTGTCGCCGTAGGCGAGCAGGTCGCCGATCCGCACCTGGAAGGCGACCTCGACCCTGTCCCCGGTATCGGCCAGCAGCGACTCCAGGCGGGCCGTGCTGATGTCGATCACGTATCCCGTGGCGCGGGTGGTCACCGAGGTCGGCTCCTCCTCCAGCAGCGTCCTCGCGCGGCAACGGGCCAGCAGGGGCATCTGGCGCATCCGGGCCTGGTAGGCCAGCTCCTGGATCGAGCGGACCACGGAGGTGGGGCGCATCTGGTCGATCATGAGATATCCCATGAACACCAGCAGGACGAGCGCTCCGGCGGCCAGCGCCACCGCCAGGAGCGCCCCCACCCCGGCCCACTCGGGCCGCGAGACGGCCATCACGAGGTAGGTGTAGGTGGCACAGCCGGCGACGTATCCGAAATAGGCCTGGTTGGCCCTGCGCCGCAGGAACTGGTCGAACACCACCGGCGCGACCGACGTCGCGGTGTGGGAGATCGCCACCAGCAGCGCCGACAGGGTGAGGGTGGTCACCGTCACCAGGCCCGTGGCGATCACGCTCAGCATCTTGATCAGGTTGTCGTGCGGGAACAGCCGCAGGAAGACCGTCCTGACGCCGTCGGACCACTCCGAGGAGGAGACGTCGGCGAAGATGGCGCCCACCGCCAGCCCCACGGATCCGAGCACCATGAGCAACGGCGTGAACAGGAACTCCGCCGCGGACAGCCGCCAGCGGATCCGGAGATCCTGCTGGGCAGGCACAAGGCGCTGAAGATCGGATATTTCAGACATCGCAGACCATTACCCCGGAGTCTGCGGAGCAAACGATCATCCCGCCGCCGGGGCGCGGCGCCGTTCCGCCGTCCTCCTGCCGCCCGGGCGCGGCGCCGGCCACCGTCGTGAGGCCCGCCTCCCCGATCATCCGCGGCGCGGCGCCCCCGAGGCCGGCGCGGATGCGGGCGACGGGGACGCGGCGCCTTCGCCGCGTCCCCGGAACCCTCCTGGAGGGCGGCCAGCCGTCACGCGGCCGGCTGCGCCCGCTCGTCGGGGACGCAGTGGGTCATCTTCAGGCCGGTCACGTCGCGCGGCCCGTTCTTCCCCAGGTTGGACAGCCGCTCACGCTCCTTGTCGTCCAGCTCCTGGCTCGCCAGCGGTTCGAGGTGGGCGACGTCCTCCGGGCCGATCCCGAGCCCCTCCCCGACCCGCAGCCCGAGCTCGTCCTCGGCCATCAGGAAGTGCCAGACCATGCGCTCCTGGACGGGGCGCTCGGCCTGGGACAGGAGGGTGACGAGGTTGAGCACGAGGTCGTCGCGTTCCCACTGCTCCATCAGCAGGTAGCGCTGGCCGGCCTGGGTGTAGTCGTCGGTCCTCGGGATGCGCTTGCGGGTCAGGCGCCCGGAGAGGACCGGCCCCTGCTCGTCGTGGGTGGGGTAGTGCCCCTCGCGCAGCCCCCCGATCAGGGACGGCTCGTAGTTGATGTGCGGGCTCTCCCCCTGGTCGTCGACGTGGTAGGTCATCTGGCCGTCGCGCTGGTTGGTGCGCACCTCGGCGTGCTTGGCCTGGTTGACCGGGAGCTGCAGGTAGTTGGGCCCCACCCGGTGGCGCTGGGTGTCGCTGTAGGAGAACGTCCGGCCCACCAGCATCTTGTCGTCGGAGAAGTCGAGCCCGTCGACCAGGACGCCGGTGCCGAAGGAGATCTGCTCGTTCTCGGCGAAGTTGTTGGCCACGTTCCGGTCCAGGACCATCCGGCCGACCGGCAGCGCGGGGAACTCGTTCTCCGGCCACACCTTGGTGTCGTCCAGCGGGTCGAAGTCCAGCTCGGGGTGCTCCTCGTCCGTCATGATCTGCACCAGGAGCTCCCACTCGGGGAACTCCCCGCGGTCGATCGCCTCACGCAGGTCCTTGGTGGCGTGCCCCAGCTCCTGGCCCTGTACGGCGGCCGCGTCGGCGGCGGTCATGCTCCGCACGCCCTGCTTGGGCATCCAGTGGTATTTCACCAGGTGCGTCTCACCCTCCTGGTTCACCCACTTGTAGGTGTTGACGCCGAATCCCTGCATGTGGCGGTAGTCGGCGGGGATGCCGCGCGGGCTGAACAGGTTGACCAGCATGTGCATGCTCTCCGGCGTCTGCGACATGAAGTCGAAGATCCGGTTGGGCTCCTGCCGGAAGGTCACCGGGTCGGGCTTGAGCGCGTGGATCACGTCGGGGAACTTGATGGCGTCCCTGATGAAGAAGACGGCCAGGTTGTTGCCGACGAGGTCCCAGTTGCCGTCCTCGGTGTAGAACTTCACCGCGAACCCGCGGGGGTCGCGCGCCGCCTCGGAGGAGTCCCTGCCGCCGATCACGGTCGAGAAGCGTATGGCCAGGTCGGTCCGCTTGCCCGCCTCCTGGAACAGCTTCGCCCTGGTGTAGCGGGCGATCGGCTCGTCACCCAGCTTGCCGTAGGCCTCGAAGTACCCGTAGGACGTCGCCCCGCGGGCGTGCACCACCCGCTCGGGGATCCGCTCCCGGTCGAAGTGGCTGATCTTCTCCAGGAACTGGTAGTTCTCCAGCGTGGCCGGGCCTCGCGCGCCGACCGTACGCTGGTTCTGGTTGTCGTAGACCTGGTGCCCCTGCCGGTTGGTCAGCACCGGCCGCTCGTCACCCGGCTGCTGTCCCCTGCTCGACACGTCCGTCATGATGACGCTTCCCTCCTTGCGGCGATCATTTCCGGCGTACCGAATCCTGTCGGCACACGGGGGTTCCATATCCGACAAAAGGCGGCTTATAGCACTAAAGGAAAAGAATCTCCGCAAGAGGGAAGGTCACATGAACGGCCTCCTGCCCGCGCCCGGACGGGCCGCGGGTCGGCGGGACCTGACGGGTCACGGGTCAGCAGGGCCGCGGGTCGGCGGGACCTGACGGGTCAGCGGGACCGCGGGGCCGCGGGGCCGCGGGGCCGCGGGTCGGCGGGACCTGGCAGACCACGGGTCAGCGGGCCCTGGCCGTGGCCCTCCGGTTGGCCTTCTTGAGGGCCTCGACGAGCTGGTCCTTGGTCATAGTGGACCGCCCCTCGACGCCCAGCCGCCTGGCCACGTCGTACAGGTGCTGCTTGGACGCGTTGGCGTCGACCCCCTCGGCCGTCTTGCCCCGCTTCGGGGTGCTCCTGGCCGCCTGAGCGTCGGAGGGCCCCTTCCCGGCCTTCGGCTCCCAGTGGTCGCCGACCTTCTCGAAGGAGTGCTTCAGCGCGGCGAAGGCCGTGCGGTGGGCCCGCTGCCCCTCGCCGTAGGTCTTCACCGCGGAGTCATGGGCCTTGATCCAGGTGTCCCGCGCCTTCTTGGAGGAGCGCTGCAGGGTCGACGGGAGCTCTTGTCGTGCCGGCATCTTCAGATCACCTCTCTCGCTTCTCCCAGGCCCATGCCCATGCGGTCACGATTCATGTCACGGCGCTCCGGCACCGCTCACGGCCCTCCCCGGTCCTCTGTAGGGTCGTGGTCATGACGCTGCGCGTGGTGATCGCCGACGACGAGGACCTGATCCGTGCGGGCCTGAGGATCATCATCGACTCCGAGCCCGATCTCACCGTGGTGGGCGAGGCCGCGGACGGCGCGGCCGTCGTGCCGGTGGTGCGCGAGCACCGGCCGGACGTGGTGCTGATGGATGTGCGGATGCCGGCCGTGGACGGCATCCAGGCCACCCGCCGGCTGGCCTCGCTGCCCGAGCCGCCCAAGGTCGTGGTGGTCACCACCTTCGAGAACGACGACTACGTCTACGAGGCGCTCCGGGCCGGGGCGAGCGGCTTCCTGCTCAAGCGCACCCGCCCCGCCGAGCTGGTCCAGGCGATCCGGACGGTGGCCGCCGGCGACTCCCTGCTCTTCCCCGCCGCCATCCGCGCCCTGGCCGCGCGGCGCGAGGCCGTCCGGGCCGTCCCCGGCATCGACCGGCTGACCTCGCGCGAGGCCGACGTGCTGCGCCTGATGACCCGCGGCCTGTCCAACGGGGAGATCGCCGGCGAGCTGGTCATCAGCATGGAGACGGTGAAGACCCACGTGGGCAACGTGCTGGCCAAGCTGGAGGCGCGCGACCGCACCCGGGCCGTCATCACCGCCTACGAATCGGGCTTCGTCTCCCCGGGCTGAGACGGGCACGCCTCGGAGCCCCTGATTCCCGGGACCGCGTCGCCGAGGTGCCTCCACCCCACGGCGAGAGCGCCCTCCCCTGCCCCGGCCTCCTCCCCCGAGACCCCGCCCTAGATGGGCGAGCCGTCGTCCTCCTCGCCCGGCCTCGGACCGGGAGTCCCCGTGCCGCTCCGCCCGGGAGACGGCGACGTGGTGGGCTCCCCCGGCTCCGGCGACGCCGGGACCGGGGGCGGGGTCGGCACGAACATCGTCGGCGGCAACGGCTTGGGCGGCGGCTGGACCTCCTCGTCGCGGCGGAGCAGCAGCCAGGCCATCACGGCCAGCGTCACCAGCAGCACGGTCAGCACGACCCCGGCGATGATCACCGATCGGCGGGTCTCGACGGGCGGCGGCGCCCCTTTGGGCGGGGCGGGCAGGGCGGGCGAGCGGTCACTGACCCAGTGCGGCGCGAAGTCCGGGCCGTGCTGCTCGCCGATGAGCGTGCCGCGCACCAGCACCGGCTCCAGGAAGCGCTCGGCCCCCGCCCGGTCCGGCTCGTACGGCGTGGCCACCCACGGCGCGCTCCCGCCGTCCATGGCCAGCACCTGGGGTGCCGTGTCGGCCACCGCGGTCCGGCCGCGCGTCGCCCTGGCCATCCAGCCCCGCACACCCGAACGGCTGGCCGCCGCCTCCTGGATCCCGGTGACGAACCGGTCGCGGGCCGCCGGGTCGAGCGCGGCGCCCTTGGTCAGCACCGCGACCGAAACCGCCCGGCCGTCGGAGCCCTGCCCGAGGTAGACCAGCCCCGCGGGCCCCACCCGCAGGCGGGCCTGCAGAACGAAGGGCCCCAGATGGGGCGGGTCACCGTACTGGAGCGGACTGGCCACGCCTGCCATGAAAGCACATGGCGACGATCGCGCGGCGTCCGTGTGGGTGCTGACACGAAACGCGGGTGGGTACTAACTGGAAATACGCAGTCGGCCGGTTGTGCGGCCCCGCATTTCGTTTGGTGGAATATCAACATGACCGTCGCCGAAGAACTGCCGAGCGAGACCGACACCGGACTGCTGCGTGAGGCCCTGGCCGAGGTCCGGCGGGTCATCGTGGGCCAGGAGCACATGGTGGAACGGCTGCTCGTGGCGCTCCTCGCCCGGGGCCACTGCCTGCTTGAGGGCGTGCCGGGTGTCGCCAAGACCCTCGCCGCCTCCACGCTGGCCACCGTGGTGGGGGGCGCCTTCGCCCGCATCCAGTTCACCCCCGACCTGGTCCCCAGCGACATCGTGGGCACCCGGGTCTACCATCCCTCCCGCGAGGCGTTCGACGTCGAGCTCGGCCCGGTGTTCGTCAACTTCCTGCTCGCCGACGAGATCAACCGCGCCCCGGCGAAGGTGCAGTCCGCGCTGCTGGAGGTCATGGCCGAGCGGCAGGTCTCCCTGGCCGGCAAGACCCATCCGCTGCCCAGGCCGTTCATCGTGCTGGCCACCCAGAACCCGATCGAGTCCGAGGGCGTCTACCCGCTCCCGGAGGTCCAGCGCGACCGGTTCCTCTTCAAGATCCGCGTCACCCATCCCAGCGCCCACGAGGAGCTGGAGATCCTGCACCGGATGAGCGTGACCCCTCCCGCTCCCAGGACGGTGCTCGACCCCGCGCGGCTGACCGCGCTGCAGGCCATGGCCGATCAGGTCTCGGTCCACCAGCTCGTCGCCGACTACGTGGTCCGGCTGGTGATGGCCACCCGCTCCCCCGGCGAGTACGGCATGACCGAGCTGGAGGAGAACATCGAGATCGGGGTCAGCCCCCGCGCCACGCTCGGCCTGGTCGCCGCCGGACGCGGCCTGGCCCTGCTGCGGGGCCGCGACTACCTGCTCCCCGACGACATCCGCGACGTGGCCGTGGACGTGATGTCCCATCGGCTGATGCTCACCTTCGACGCGCTGGCCGACGGGATCGACCCCGAGGACGTGGTCCGGCAGATCCTGGCCGTCGTGCCGCCGCCCCTGGTGGTGTGGAACCAGGGCCCCCGATGAGCCGCCGTGCCGCCCCGGGCGGCGTGGGAGCGGGCCCCCCGGCGACCGGCCGCGGAGGCGTGCCGGTGGCCACGGCCGAGCAGGCGCTGCGCCGGCTGGAGCTGACCATCGTCCGCCGGCTGGACGGGCTGCTGCACGGCTCGTACCAGGGTCTTCTGCCCGGCCCCGGCAGCGAGTTCGGCGACAGCCGGGTCTACGTCCCCGGCGAGGACGACATCCGCCGGATGGACTGGGCGGTGACCGCCCGCACGACCGTCCCGCACGTGCGGGACCTGATCGCCGACCGGGAGCTGGAGACCTGGGCGCTGGCCGACCTGTCGCCCAGCATGGACTTCGGCACCGCCCAGATGGAGAAGCGGGACCTGGTGGTGGCCGCGCTGGGCGCGGTCGGCTTCCTGACCGGCCGGATCGGCAACCGCTTCGGCACGTACGTGCTGCACGACGAGTACGTCCACCGGATGCCCGCCAGGGGCGGCCGTCCGGCCCTGTACGGCCTGCTGCACTCGCTGATGGAGGCCCCTCGGGGCCGTCCCGTCGCCGGTGCCCCCGACCTGGCCGAGGCGATCGAGGTGCTCGCCTCGGCCAGGCGGCGGCGGGGCCTGCGCGTGATCGTCTCCGACTTCCTGGACGCCGAGCCCAGCCTCGACCCCGGCCTGGAGCTGCCCTGGGAGCGGCCGATCCGCCGCCTGGCCGCCCGCCACCAGGTGCTGGCCATCGAGGTGATCGACCCGCGTGAGCTGGAGCTGCCGCCGGTGGGGCTGGTCAACCTGACCGACCCGGAGACCGGGCGGAGCCGCCGGATCCAGCTCACCTCCAAGGTGCGCGCGGCCTACGCCGAGGCGGCCGCGGCGCAGCGGGCCACGACCGCCATGGCGATGCGCCGGTGCGGGGTGGCGCACCTGGTGCTGCGCACCGACCGCGACTGGATCTTCGACATCGCCCAGTTCGTGCTGCGGCAGCGGCGCATGGCACACCTGACGCACCGGCACCCGACCCCAGGAGTGACGCGGTGACCTTCCTCTCTCCGGCCCTGCTGTGGCTGTTCGCCGCGCTCGCCCTGGTCGTGGCGGGCTACGTGGCCGCCCAGTTCGCCCGGCGGCGCTACGCGGTGCGCTTCACCAACCTGCCGCTGCTGGCGCTGGTGGCCCCCTCGGGGCCCGGCTGGCGCCGGCACGTGGCCCCGGCCCTGTTCCTGCTGATGATGAGCCTGCTGATCATCGGGGCGGCCCGGCCGGCCGACTCGGTCCGGGTCCCCCGTGACCGCGCGACCATCATCATCGCGCTGGACATCTCGCTGTCGATGGAGGCCGCCGACGTCCAGCCCAACCGGATCACCGCCGCCAAGGAGGCCGCCCAGAAGTTCGTCGAGGACCTGCCGGAACGCTTCAACGTCGGCGTGGTCGCCTTCGCCCGCTCCGCCTCGGTCGTGGTCTCCCCGACCACCGACCACCAGGCGGTGTCCGCCTCGTTGGGCAACCTGACCACCCGGGCGGGCACCGCCATCGGCGAGGCGGTGTTCAACTCCCTCGACGCCGTCCGCTCCTTCGACCAGCAGGCGGTCACCGATCCGCCGCCCGCCGCGATCGTGCTGCTGTCCGACGGGGACAACACCTCCGGCCGGTCGGTCGCCGAGGCCGTCGACGCGGCGATGAGCGCGCGCGTACCGATCTCCACGATCGCCTACGGCACCCAGGAGGGCACCGTCTCGATCGACGGCCGCGACGTGAACGTACCGGTGAACAAGGCCACCCTGCAGACCCTGTCGGAGGGCACCTCGGGCCGGGCCTACGAGGCGGAGTCGGGCAGCCAGCTCCGGGAGGTCTACGAGCAGATCGGCACCTCGCTCGGCTACCGGACGGTCCACCAGGAGATCAGCCAGTGGTTCGTGGTGGCGGCGCTGCTGACCGGCCTGCTGGTCGCCGTGGCCGGCCTGCTGCTGGGGTCGCGGCTGCCCTGAGCCGGTCCCGCCCATTGGTAACGTTCTACGACGTGGCACATTACTTCGAGGAGCGTCCCGAGACCGCCAGCCGTCCCGGCTCGGTCACGCTCGTGCTCCCCGACCTTCACCTGAAACTGGAGACCGACAGCGGGGTCTTCTCCCCCGAGCGGGTCGACCAGGGCACCCGGATCCTGCTGGAGACGGTGCCCCCTCCCCCGGCCGAGGGCGACCTGCTGGACCTGGGCTGCGGATACGGGCCGATCGCGCTGACGATGGCCTCGCGCGCTCCCGGGGCCACGGTCTGGGCGGTCGACGTCAACCGCCGCTCGGTCGAGCTGTGCGCCAGGAACGCGCGGGCCGCCGCCCTTGACAAAGTAAGGTCAGTGCACGTCGACGAGGTCCCGCCGGAGATCCGCTACCGGACCATCTGGTCCAACCCGGCGATCCGCATCGGCAAGGCCGCGCTGCACGAGATGCTGACCCGCTGGCTGTCCCGGCTCACCCCGGACGGCGTCGCCTACCTGGTGGTGCAGAAGCACCTGGGGTCCGACTCCCTGCAGCGCTGGCTGAACGAGCAGGGCTGGCCCACGACCCGCACGGCCTCCCGGTCCTCCTACCGGGTCCTCCAGGTCCAGGCCCGGCCCGGCGAACCGGACCGGTGACCCCTGCCCGGCGGGCCGGGCGCAGCCAGAAGAACGGCGGGCGAGGCACGGGCCTCCCGCGGAACGGACGAGAAACGGTGAACGAACGATGATTGCAAACCCGCGCAGGCAGCTGCGGCCGACCGACGTCAAGCGCCTCAACCGCACCTGGCGCCGGAACACCGAGGGCCGGCTCGCCCTGATCGTGGAGTCGGTGACCGGTCCGTTCAACATCGGTTCCATCTTCCGCACGGCCGCCGCCTTCGGGGTGGAGCGGATCTGGCTGGCGGGCAACGCCACTCCCCCGACCAACCCCAAGGCGCAGAAGACCGCCCTGGGCACCGACCGGCTGGTGGCCTGGGAGGAGCCGGTCCCCGCGGTGGAGGCCGTACGGGCCGCCAAGGCGGACGGGTTCACCGTCGTCGCGGTGGAGCTGACCGGAGACGCGGCGCCGCTGCACGCGGCGGAGCTCGGCGGCGACGTGTGCCTGGTCGTGGGCAGCGAGGACCACGGCTGCTCACCGGCGCTGCTGGAGGCCGCCGACGGCGTCTGCTACATCCCGCAGGTCGGCCGGGTGGGCTCGTTCAACGTCGCGGTCGCGACCGCGATAGCGCTGGCCGAGGCCCGCCGCCGGGAATGGTCCGGCAAGGAGGCCCCGGACGGCGAATGAGCGCCTCGCGGGCTCCCGTGACCCAAACGTTCACCCGCCCGCGATGACGAGCCGCGCTCATACCGGGCATACTCCTGCACGTGCAGCGCCGTTATCCCTTCCTCGATCATCCCGGCCCGCTCGCCTTCGCCCACCGGGGCGGGGCGGCCGAGGGCCGGGAGAACACCCATGCCGCGTTCGCGCGCGCCGTGGAGCTCGGCTACACCTACCTGGAGACCGATGCGCACGCCACCGCCGACGGGGTGCTGCTGGCCTTCCACGACCACACCCTCGACCGGGTGACCGACCGGCGCGGCCGGATCGCCGACCTGCCCTACCGGGTGGTGCGCGAGGCGCGGATCGGCGGTGTGGAGGAGATCCCGCTCATGGACGACCTGCTGGGCTCCTGGCCGCAGGCGCGCTTCAACATCGACGTCAAGGAGGCCTCGGCCATCGCGCCGCTGGCCGAGGCGGTCAGGCGGACCAACTCCTACGACAGGATCTGCCTCACCTCCTTCTCCGACGAGCGGCTGACCCGCGCCCGCGCCGCGATCGGCCGTGAGGTCTGCTCCTCGCTCGGGCCGCGCGGCGTCGCGGCCCTGCGGGCCGCCGCGGCCACCTCCGGCTACGGCCGCCTGCTCACCCGCCTGGCCCGCGCCGGGGTGCCGTGCGCGCAGGTGCCGCTGGGCTTCCGCGGCCTGCGCGTCACCACGGCCTCCCTGGTCCGTACGGCACACGCCCTCGGCATGCAGATCCACGTGTGGACCGTCAACGACACCCGGGTGATGGAGCGCGTGCTCGACCTCGGCGTGGACGGCGTGATGACCGACAACATCTCCGGCCTCCGCGAGGTTCTGGAGGCACGCGGCCAGTGGCACCCCGGCCGGCTCGCCGCGTGAGCCCCACCCCCGAGAAATCCCCCCAGCGAACCGAGGATCGCCCATGGCCGTCGAACAGGTCGTCGAGGACTCCCCCCAGGCCCGCCGGCGCGAGCAGCGCGGCTGGTACTTCTACGACTGGGCGAACTCCGCCTTCCCCACCACGGTCCTGACGGTCTTCCTCGGCCCGTATCTGACGACGATCGCCGAGACCGCCGCCCAGGGCCGCCCGTATGTGGACGTGCTCTGGTTCGACGTACGGCCCAGCGCCTACTACTCCTTCGTGGTGGGCACCGCGGCCATCCTGCAGATCATCCTGATGCCCATCGCCGGAGCCCTGGCCGACCACACCGGCCGCAAGAAGGAGCTCATGGGCCTGTTCGCCTATCTGGGCGCCGGGGCCACGATGTGCTTCTGGTTCCTGTCCGACGGGCGCTACCTGCTGGGCGGCGCGCTGTTCGTGACAGCCAGCACCGCGTTCGCGTCCGCGTTCGTCATCTACAACTCGTTCCTGCCGGAGATCTCCACGCCGGACGAGCGCGACAAGGTCTCCGCCCAGGGCTGGGGTTTCGGCTATCTCGGCGGCGGCCTGCTGCTGGCCGTCAACCTGGCTCTCTTCCTGGGCCACGAGTCCTTCGGCGTCACCGAGGGCCAGGCCGTGCGCATCGCCCTGTCCTCGGCCGGTCTGTGGTGGGCCGGGTTCACGATCATCCCGCTGCTGCGGCTGCGCAACCGGCGCACGCTCGCCTCGGTCTCCGAGAGCACCGGGCAGGCCGTCGCCGGGTCCTTCCGGCAGCTCGGCCGTACGATCGTGGAGCTGCGCCGCTACCCGCTGACGCTGGGGTTCCTGGTCGCCTACCTGATCTACAACGACGGCGTGCAGACCGTCATCTCCTTCTCGGCCACCTACGCCGACAAGGAGCTCGAACTGGACCAGAGCGTGCAGATCGGGGCGATCCTGATGGTGCAGTTCGTCGCCTTCGGCGGCGCCCTGCTGCTGGGCCGCCTCGCCGCCTCCTACGGGGCCAAACGCGTCGTGATGGGCGCGCTGGTCGGCTGGACGGCCGTGGTGGGGGTGGCCTACTTCCTGCCCAAGGGCTCGGCACCGGCGTTCTTCGCGCTCGGCTTCGCCATCGCGATCGTGATGGGCGGCACCCAGGCCCTGTCGCGCTCGCTGTACTCGCACGTGATCCCGGCGGGCAAGGAGGCGGAATATTACAGCCTGTACGAGATCAGCGACAAGGGCTCGACGTTCCTCGGCTCCTTCACCCTCGCCCTGGCGCTCCAGCTGACCGACAGCTACCGCCTCGGCATCATCTCACTGATGATCTTCTTCGTGATCGGCTTCGTCCTGCTGGCCGCCGTCAACCTGCCCAGAGCCATCCGGGCCGCCGGAAACGAGGTGCCGGACCGCGTCTGAGAACGTCTCCGAAAGGGCCCTATCGCAGACCGGGTCAAGAAGGCGCGATTGGATCACCCCATGTGTGGGAATCCACACACGGTATCAAGCGTTGTACGCCGTGGGAGACGAACCCCTCACGACGGGGCCCTCAGGAGGCATTCAGACATGGGCGAGCGTGCGCTACGCGGTACCCGACTCGGGGCGACCAGCTACGAGAACGACCGCAACACCGATCTGGCCCCGCGCCAGGAGGTGTCCTACACCTGCCCGAAGGGCCATCGATTCGACGTTCCGCTCGCCGCTGAGGCCGAGATCCCGGCGACCTGGGAGTGTCGTATGTGCGGCGCGACCGCCATCCGGGTCGACGGCGAGCTGCCGGAGGCCAAGAAGGCCAAGCCCCCGCGGACACACTGGGACATGCTGCTGGAGCGCCGCACGATCGAAGACCTGGAGGAAGTGCTCAACGAGCGCTTGGCGATCCTACGCGCCCAGCGCCGCAAGAGCGCCTGACCGGCTCGGGAGACCCCCGGCCCCCGACAGGGGGCCGGGGGTCTCCTCCGTTCGAGGGCGTGTGAGGGCCGTCGGACTCCCGGGAGGGGCCACGTCCAGTGGCGTGGTGTACAAGTCTCCGCTGCCGGGGCCGGGGCCGACGGTGAGGCCGGGGCCGGGCGTGGCGTCGGGGTTGATCGCCGTCGAACGGCGCGGCTACGTCGGGGTGGAAGGTCAAAGGCGCAGCGAGGGTGGGTGGAGTCACCCTCGCTGCGCCTTTGACCTTCCACCCCGTACGGCACCGCACAGATGGACGCTCCCTGAGCCGGAGCGGAGGTGAACGGGCGCCGCTACCCTCGTCCGCCACCGGCGGAACCCGTACACCACGTCCGTGGACGCAACCCCGGAAAATGTGGCCCAGCGGATCAACCCCTTGTTGGACCTTAAAGCCGGTCCACCGGCCCTCTAGAGTCGTGCCATGACGACGGAGACCGGCACCGGTGACACGACGGACCCGACAGCCGCGCAGCGAGCGGCGGCGCTCCGGGCACTGCACGTGCCGGGCACCCCCCTGGTGCTGCCCAACATCTGGGACGCCGCCTCGGCCCGCACCATCGAGGCGGCCGGGTTCCCCGCGCTCGCCACCGGCAGCGCCGCGGTCGCCGCCGCGCTCGGCTACGACGACGGACAGGCCGCGCCGGTCGAGGAGATGCTGGCCGCGGTCGGCCGGATCGTCCGGGTGGCCGGCGTCCCCGTCACCGCCGACCTGGAGCGCGGCTACGGGCTGGAGCCGGCGGAGCTGGTGGAGCGGCTCGCCGCCACCGGCGCGGTCGGCTGCAACCTGGAGGACTCCGACCCCCGTACGGGTGAGATGATCGACGCCGACGAGCAGGCCGCCTTCCTGGCGGCGGTCCGCGCCGCCACCGCCGAGGCGGGTATCGACCTGGTGATCAACGCGCGGGTCGACACCTACCTGCACGGCGAGGGGACCCCCGCCGAGAGGCTCGCCGAGGCCGCCCGGCGCGGCCGCCGCTACTTGCGGGCCGGCGCCGACTGCGTGTACCCGATCTTCGCCACCGGGGCCGGCGAGATCCGGGCGCTGGCCGAGGAGATCGACGGCCCGATCAACATCCTGTTCCGGCCCGGCACTCCGTCACTCGGGGAACTGGCCGCGATCGGAGTGGCCCGCGTGAGCTTCGGCCCCGGCCTGCACCGGGCCGCCCAGGCCCACACGGCCCGGATGGCCGCGGCGATCCGGGCCGGTCGGAGCCCGTACCCGCCGGAGGACCCCACCCGCTGAGGCGCGCCGCGGCACCGCTCCCCGCCCCCTCCAGGCCGCAAGGACGGGGCGGCGCGGCTGCGGCTGAGGGAAACGCCCGCACCGGAAAGGGCGTCCCGCCTCCCGGCCGGTGCGAGCCGGGCGACGCCGGGCCGTGTCCCTCCGGGACGCGGGCCGCAGGCCCGTGCGAGGATCATCCGAGGGGGACTGACATGCGAATAGTCATCGCGGGTGGACACGGGAAGATCGCTCTGCGGCTGGAGCGGCTGCTCGCCGGACGTGGCGACGAGCCGGTCGGGCTGATCCGCAGGCCCGAGCACGAGCCGGACATCCGGGTCACCGGAGCTCGGGCCGTCCTGTGCGATCTGGAGCAGGCCTCGGTGGAGGAGGTGGCCGCTCATCTGGACGGGGCCGACGCGGTGGTGTTCGCCGCCGGGGCGGGGCCGAACAGCGGCGCGGCCCGCAAGGTCACCGTCGACCGCGGGGCCTCGGTCCTGCTGGCCGACGCGGCCGAGCGCGCCGGGGTCCGCCGGTTCGTCCAGATCTCGTCCATGGGTGCAGGCAAGCCGCCGGAGCCGGGCGGCGACGAGGTCTGGGCGGCCTACATCACGGCCAAGACCGAGGCGGAGGACGACCTGCGCGGCCGCGACCTGGACTGGACGATACTCCGCCCCGGAGCTCTGACCGACGCTCCCGGAACGGCTCTGGTCACTCTCTCCGATCCGCCGGTGCCTCCGGGTCAGGTGCCTCGCGACGACGTCGCCGCGGTGATCACCGCGCTGCTGGACACCTCCGCGGGCCACCACCGCACCCTGGAGCTCATCAGCGGCGACATCCCCATCGAGACGGCTGTCCGGTCCCTGGGCTCATGAGCGCGGGTCACAGGCGGATGCCTCCCGCTCGTCACGGCGCCCGGAACGGCGAGGAGCGGACCGGGACGTGAGGGGCCGCCCCCCTCCCCGGGCGGGCGCCGGCGGGGAGAGGGGCGCAGCCGTCCGCGCGGCGGGTGTCCAATAAAATACCCTGATGCGCGATCTTGGTGAGGACCCGCGACCGGCCCGTGGCGCGGTCCGGGAGGTCTACGGCGTGGCCCGGGCGGCGACCATCGACTACTCCCCCGACCTGGACGGGCTCGCCGATCCCGGCGAGATCGTCTGGGCCTGGGTCCCCTACGAGGAGGATCCGGACCGGGGCAAGGACCGGCCTCTGTTGGTGGTCGGCCGTCACGGGCGGAGGCTGCTGGCGATGATGCTGTCCAGCCGCGGCGGTGACGGTGACCCCCGCGAGTGGCTGGAGATCGGCCCCGGGCGCTGGGACCGGGACAACCGGGTCTCCTACCTGCGATTGGACCGGATCTTCGAGCTCGACGAGGACGACATCCGGCGTGAGGGCTCGGTCCTGGACCGCGAGCGGTTCGCCCGCGTCGCCACCGTCCTGAGAGGCGTTCACGGCTGGGCCGCCGACGGGTAGCGGGCCAAGGGCGGCCCCGCTACGGCTTCCCGGTGTCGGCGATGATCTGGAAGGCCGCGCCGGACCCGCCGGCGGCCGACTCGATCGCGGCCTGCGCCTCGGTGATGAGGTCTCCGGCGGCGTAGACGCCGGGCACGCTGGTGTGGAAGGAGCCGTCGACCTCCACGTGGCCGTCCTCGTCCAGCCCCAGGCCCAGGCGTTCGGCGAGGTGGGCGACCAGCGGCACGGGCCGCTGGTCGAGCTGCCAGAGCAGGGTCTGCCGGTCGACGACCGTGCCGTCGGCCAGTTCGACCGCGCGCAGGTCTCCGCCGGCGTGGTGCAGCCTGCGGATCTTCCCCTCGACGACCTCCCCACCCCATTCGCCCGCCGCCGCGGCGCCGTCTGTCAGGACGATCACGTCGTCGCTCCAGGCGGAGAACCCGGCGACGACGGTCGCGGCGAACTCCGGGTCGCCGGTCACCACGCCCCAGGTACGGCCTCGGTTCTCCCAGCCCAGGCAGAACGGGCAGTGGATGACCGTCTTGCCCCAGCACTCGCCGAACCCCTCGATCCCGGGATGGACGTCGAGCATGCCCGCGGTGAGCAGCACCCGCCGGGCCCACCTCGGACGGCCGTCCTCGGCGGTGACGGTGAACCCGCCCTCGGGATCGGGGGTCACGTCGGTGCCGGTGAGCTCGTGCAGCTCGGCCATGCCGTACTTCTTCAGGTCGTCCCAGGCGCGGCGGCGGTATTCGCCGGGGCTCACCCCGTCGAGGCCGACGATGCCGTGCACCTCCTTGGAGAAGACGTTGCGGGGCGGCCGCACGGAGTCCAGGACCACCACCCGGCGCAGGGACCGGCTGAGCGCCATCGCCGCCGTCAGCCCGGCCGGCCCGCCACCGATGATCGCCACGTCGAAATGCTGCATGGCGGCCTCCTTCCGCTGGTGACCGGCCGTTCAGGGTGATCACCGGCCGCAAGTGCGATCCATGGGTATCCGGAAAGCCGTATCCCGGAGACAACACGGCATGCCAGGAGGATTCCCGCTGACGGACACGCCAGTCGCGGCGAGCCGTACCGCGCTCGCCGGATACCGGGTGGAAAACAGCCGATCAAGCCAGCATGCTGGAGTTCCATGGACGGAAGAAGGCTCATCCACGTCTCCAAATTTCTCTCCAGGCACCTGCGCCACCAGCCCGGACGCATCGGGCTGACCCTCGATCCGCAGGGCTGGACGGAGATCGACGCCGTGCTGGCGGCCGCCGCGCGGCACGGCGTCGTGATCACCCGCGACGAGCTCGCCCAGGTGGTCGCCCGCAACGACAAGCAGCGCTTCGCCGTCGACGGCGACCGGATCCGCGCCAACCAGGGACACTCCGTCGCCGTCGACCTGGACCTTCCGGTGGCCGAGCCGCCGGCGTTCCTCTTCCACGGCACCGTGGGCAGCCGGGTCGCGGCCATCCGGGAGGAGGGGCTGCGGCCGATGAGCCGGCACGCCGTGCATCTGTCCCCCGACCGTGAGACGGCGACACGTGTGGGGGCGCGGCGTGGCAGGCCGGTCGTCCTGGTGGTGCGCGCGGGGGACATGCACCGGGCGGGCCACGAGTTCCGGATCAGTGCCAACGGGGTCTGGCTCGTCGCCCACGTCCCGCCCGCCTACATCACGCCGGGCGACAGACCACCTGCGCCAGGGCGGTGACCGGCTCCGGCACCGGGGCGGGCTCCGGCCCGACCGGCAGTCCCTCCACCGCGGCCTCAACGGTCCCGGCGGCCGCCTCCCCGGCGGTCCCGGGGGTGCGCATCGGTGAAATCACCGGTCCCGCGGCGGCCGGGCGGACGACGGCGCAGGCCACGGAGCCGCCGCGGACGAGCACCGCGCCCGGCCTTTTCAGCCACGACATGTCCGCGTAACACTGAGGCATGCCTTCCGTCTCCCCCGTCGTCCGGTCACCGGCGCTACGCGGCCGTGACGCGGAACAGGACATCCTGCGACGGCTGGTCGACGACGCCCGCGGCCGGTCGGGGGGCGCCATGGTCCTGCTGGGCGCGCCGGGAACGGGCAAGAGCGCGATGCTCGACTTCGCGGTGGACCAGGCGGAGGGGTTCGTCGTGCTCAGGACCCGCGGCGTCGAGGCGGAGTCCGCGCTGCCCTGCGCCGGACTGCACGGCCTGCTCCGCCCGGTCATGGACCGGCTGCCCGCGCTGCCCGGAGCGCAGGCGGAGGTGCTCACGCGGGCGCTGGAACTGGGGGCGGCCGGCGGCGGGCTGGCGCTGCCCGCCTCGGTTCTCAACCTCCTGGCGGCCGTGGGGAGGCCGGTGCTGGCCTGCGTCGACGACGTCCACCATCTTGACGCGCCCAGCCGCGAGGCGCTCTTCTTCGCGGCCAGGCGCCTGGCCGGGGAGCAGATCGTGCTGCTCTTCGGGGCGCGCGCCGGCGGCACCGCCCCGGAGGGCATCCCGGAGCTCCGGCTGGGAAGTCTCGACGAGGACGCGTGCCGGCTGCTGGCCGACGATCTGGCGCCGGAGGGGCTCGGCGCGGAGCTGCGGGCGTCGCTGATCGAGGTCGCCCGGGGCAATCCCCTCGCCCTCGGCGAGCTCGTCGGATCGCTCAGCGCGGCCCAGATGGCCGGCGCCGCCGCTCCGCCCGACACGCTTCCGCCGGGCGGGCGGCTGTGGCGTGCGTACGCGGATCGGCTGGCCCGGTTGCCCGCGGAGACCGGGAACCTGCTCCTGCTGCTGGCGGCCGACCCGGACCTGGACATGGCCGCGCTGGTCCGGGCCGCCGAACCGGCCTGCGCCCTCACCCTGCTCGAACCGGCCGAGCGCGCGGGCATCCTCGTCAGCGCGGCCGGAGACCGCCATGACTTCCGGGACCCGGCGATGCGGTCGGTGGTCTACGCCGAGGCCTCAGCCGCCCGCAGGCGGGCGGCGCACCGCCTGCTCGCGAGCGTTCTCGACCATGATCACCAGCGGCTGCGGCGGGCATGGCACCGGGCCGTCTCGCTGGACGGCCCCGGTGACCGGCTGGCCGACGAGCTGGCCGCGGCGGCCTCCGCGGGCTCCACGGGCTCCCGCGGAGGTTACCCGGCGCCCTGGCTCGCCTTCGAACGGGCCGCCGAGCTCACGGCCCGCGGCGACGTCAAGGCCGCCCGCCTGGCCGCCGCCGCCCACCGGGCATGGCACGCGGGGCTCCCGCAGCGCGCCAGGTCGCTGCTCACCCGCCTGTGCTCCCTGACGGTGTCGGAGGAGACGCGGGGCCAGGCCGAGTTGATCCGGGGCAGCCTGGAGCTGCGCAGCGGGAAGACGGGCAGCGCCCGTGACGAGCTCCTTTCGGCGGCCGGTTGGCTGCTCGACCGGGACCGCGGGCGGGCCGTCCGCGCGCTCCTGCGCGCGAGTGAGGCCAGCTATCTGGCCGGGGACAGCTCCCGGTTCCTGGCCATAGCCCGGCAGGCCGCCGCGCTACGCCGTCCGGACGATCCGGCGGCCACCCAGCTGATGTTCGAGTATCTGGCGGGCATCGCGGCGACCTTCCGCGGCCGGCACCGGGAGGCGGCGGATCCGCTCCGCCGGGTCCTGGAGCTCGCCCCCTCGGTGGGCAACCCGTCGGTGCTGGTCTGGGCGGGCGTCGCCAGCCTGCTGCTCGGCGACGACGTCCAGGCGCTCAGGCTGTCGACCCGGGCCGTGGAGGCCGCACGCGTCCGGGGAGCCGTCTCCGCGGTGCCGCAGGTGCTGGAATTCATGATCCAGACCGAGATCTGGATGGGCCGCTACGCCTCGGTCACCGCCAACGCGGTCGAGGGCCTCCGGCTGGCCCAGGAGTCCGGCCAGCCCAACAGCGCGGGCCAGCACCTGGCCTGGCTCGCCCTCACCTCGGCGGTCGAGGGTGACGAGGAGACGTGCCGGATCAGGGCCGGCGGCGCCATCGAGCTGGCGGGCGCCCACGGCCTGGGCGTCGCCGGAGCGCTCGGCAACTGGGCGCTGGCCCACCTGGATCTCGCCGCGGGACGCCACGCGGGCGCGGCGAAGCGGCTACGGGCGACGGCCCGGCCGGACGGCACGAACGGCCACCTCGTCGTGCGCGTCATGGCGACCCCTCATCTCGTCGAGGCCGCCGTGCGGACGGGCGAGCACGAGCAGGCGCGGGCGGCGTTGCGGGTGCTCGACCGCTGGGCGGGCAGCACCCGCAGCCCCGACCGGCTGGCGCTGGCGGCGCGCTGCCACGCGCTCCTGGCCGCCCCCGGGGAGGCCGAGGAGCGGTTCCGCGACGCGCTGGACCTGCACCACCAGGGATTGTGCGAGTTCGAGACGGCACGCACCCAGCTGCTGTTCGGCAGCGTGCTGCGCCGTAACCGGCGTCCCGGCGCGGCCAGGGAGCATCTGCACAGCGCGCTGGAGACGTTCGAGCGATCCGGGGCGCGGCTCTGGACCGAGCAGGCGCGCGCGGAGCTGCGCGGGGCAGGGGAGGCCGTCCGGTCACGCGGCCACAAGGCCGCGGAGAAGCTGACGGCGCAGCAGTTCCAGATCGCGCGGATCGTCGCCGACGGCGCCACCAACCGGGAGGTGGCGGCCCGGCTCTACCTGAGCCCGCGCACCGTCGAGCACCACCTCAGGAACATCTTCGCCAAGCTCGACATCCGTTCCCGGGTGGAGCTGGTCCGGCTGCTGTCCTGACCGGCGGCGCGCCTCCCCCCCGCGCCACCCGCCCCGGTCCGAAGGGGCGCCTCCGGGCCGATCGGTGACGGGTGATTTCACCGATGCGCGAATGACAGGGCGATCTGACAATTACGACTGTCGGCAGTCAAGCAGGGACCGCCCGGAGGTCGTGACCGCTCGCCTCCCGTACCCGCCGGTCTCCGGCGCGGACCGCCGCCGGCCTGGTCCCCCTCCGAACAGGGAGTACAGCGACGTGCAGTCAGACAACCCCACCCCCCTCCGTCCGCAACCGCACGTGTCCGGCCGCGGCGCTGCCGCGTCCGGGCCGGCCCGCAGTGCGGGGACGGCCGCCAAGCTGACCCTCGCACTGGTCCTGGCGGGCGGCGCCCTCGCCCCCGCCGCCCACGCCACGCCCTTCACGGCCCCCGCCGCGCAGGTCGCGGCGAACCCGTACGAGCGCGGCCCCAACCCCACCGTCTCCAGCATCGAGGCCGTCCGGGGCCCGTTCGCCATCGCGGAGACCGACGTCTCGTCACTGCGCGTGAACGGCTTCGGCGGAGGAACGATCTACTACCCGACCAGCACCAGCGCGGGAACGTTCGGGGCCGTCGCCATCGCCCCCGGCTACACCGCGGACAAGTCCAGCATGGCCTGGCTCGCGCCCCGGATCGCCTCCCAGGGCTTCGTCGTCTTCAACATCGACACCATCACGCGGAGCGACCAGCCCGCCAGCCGGGGCCGCCAGCTCCTGGCCGCGCTGGACTACCTGGTCGAGGAAAGTTCGGCGGCGCGCCGGATCGACGCCGGCCGGCTCGGCGTGATGGGTCACTCCATGGGCGGCGGCGGCACGCTGGAGGCGGCGGACGACAGGCCGCAGCTGCAGGCGGCGATCCCGCTCACCGGGTGGAACCTCACGAAGAGCTGGCCGGGGGTGCAGGTCCCGACCCTGGTCGTCGGCGCCGAGAACGACACGATCGCCCCGGTGGCCTCGCACTCGAAGCCGTTCTACAACAGCCTGCCGTCCTCGCTGGACAAGGCCTACCTGGAGCTCGACGGCGCCGGCCACTTCGCGCCCAACACCTCCAACACCACGATCGCCAAATACAGCATCTCCTGGCTGAAGAGGTTCATCGACGACGACACCCGCTATGAGCAGTTCCTGTGCCCGGCTCCCCGGAGCGACAGGAACATCTCGGAGTACCAGGACACCTGTCCCCACTCGTAGCCGGCCTGGTCAGCGGATCCCCGTACGGCGGGGACGCCGGCGGCGGGGTGCCTGGCGCCCCCGCCGCCGGCACGCTCCGGGGACGGCTCCCCGGCGCGGACGGTCACGGCAGCAGCCGGTAGAAGCGCCAGAACCCGAAGTCGCTGATCGGCAGGACCTCGACGGCGCGGAAGCCCGCCTCGACCGCGTAGCGGCGCAGGGTGGCGGGGCGCATCACGGTGCCGGTGCCGGCGGAGGGCTGGTGGGACATGCCGTCGGGCAGGCAGATGAGCAGGCTGAAGCCGTACAGCAGCCGCTCGGTGTCGTCGGCGGGCGCGGTGAAGGAGACGGCGGTGGCTTCGTCCATGACGACGACCGTCCCCCCCGGCCTGAGCGCCCGCCGTATCCGGGTGAGCGTGTCCACCGGCTGGGGCATGTCGTGGATGCACTCGAAGGCGAAGACCGCGTCGTAGGCGTTCCCGGCGAGCGCGTGCGCGTCGCCGTGCCGGAAGGCGACGTCGGCTCCGGCCCGGGCCGCGTTGCGCACGGCCAGCTCGACCGAGGGGCCGTCGATGTCGATCCCCTCCACTACCGCCTGCGGGTAGGCCCTGGCCAGGGCGATGGTGGACCAGCCGCCGCCGCAGCCGACGTCGGCGACGCGGGCGCCGGGACGGCGCAGCAGCGCGTCGAGGTCGGGCACCCCGGCGAGGGCGTCCGGCAGCGCCCGCTCGAACCAGGGCCGGTTCATCTCGGCCTGGGATTCCCGCACGTCCGTCCCGAAGGCGGCCCAGCCCACGCCGCCGCCGTCGCGGTAGGCCTCCAGCAGGGCGGGCGTCTGCGTGGCGGCTCCGGCGATCATCCGGGCCAGTGGCGCGAGGTAGGCGAGGCTGGACTCGTCGGTCAGCACCTCCGCGGCGCCTGCCGGCAGGGTGAAGCGGCCGTCCTCGCCGGCCGTCAGGATGCCGCAGGCGGCCTGCTGCTCCAGCCACTCCCGGGCGTATCGCTCGTGGCCGCCGGCGCGGGCGGTCAGCTCGGCGGCGGTGGCCGGTCCGTGCCCGGCGAGTGCCCGGTACCAGCCCAGCCGGTCCCCCAGGTGCACCGAGAGCACCTCGAATGCGCCCAGCGCGGACCGGAGCAGCCGCTCGGCGAACTCCTCCGTGGTCTGTGACGTCTGCGTGGTCTGCGTCGTCATGGCGTCTCCGTTCGGTCGCCGCCGTCCGGCACCGGCGACGGAGGGTCGGCTGCCGATCCGCCGTCACGCCACTGCTCGATCACGCCCTCCCCGACCTGATCGACGACAGCGATGGAGGTAATAAGGTTTACGGCCTATGTTCAGGAACGTAAAGCGTTGTGACCTTAAATCCGTTGTGTGGGTTCTTGCCCTGAGTATTTCAGCTTCGCTCCTGGTCGGAGGCAGCGCCTTGCTGAGCGGTCACCTCGCACCGGTCCCCGATGGACCCGTATCCCTCCCCGACAGGCCCGCACCGCCCACGGCCCTCCTGCCCGAGGTCTCGGTGACCCCCACCCCGCCGCCGGAACCGACGGAGGCGCCCGACCCCGAGCAGTCGTTCCTGCTCGCCAACGGGCGGCGGCAACCGCAGAAGATGGCGGTGCCGAAGTCGGCGGGTGGCCGTTACACGGTCGTCTCCGGCGGCGCCCGGCCCCCCGCGGGCCGCAAGGGCAAGGTGATCCGGTATCTGGTCGAGGTCGAGCGCGGCCTGCCGTTCGAGGCGCGCGAGTTCGCCGACGAGGTGCACCGGATCCTCAACGACCGGCGGAGCTGGGGGTTCCGGTTCCAGCGGGTGGAGCGCGGCCCGGTGAAGATCAGGGTGTCGCTGTCCAGCCCCGCGATGACGGACCGGCGGTGCCATCCACTGATCACCTTCGGCACGCTTTCGTGCTGGAACGACGGGCGCGCGGTCATCAACGCGGTGCGGTGGAACACGGGCGTGCGCGGTTACGGCCGCGACGTCGCCTCCTACCGGGAGTACGTCATCAACCACGAGGTCGGCCACGGCCTCGGCCACGGCCACGAGCCCTGCCCGGGACCGGGCAGGCGGGCCCCCGTGATGCTCCAGCAGACCAAGTCGCTGTACGGCTGCCGCCCCAACGCCTGGCCGTCGCCCCGGCGCTGAGGGGTTCAGCCCACGGCGGCGAACCGCTTGGTCTCCGCCGAGCAGTTCTCGTGCCAGTCGATCATCGGCAGGCCGCGCGGGTCGGGGTGTCCCGCCGGATAGGCGAGCACGTACGGCTCGGCGAACAGGTCCCTGCCGACCAGGCCGTCCACCCGGGAGGGGAGCGTGGCGATGCCGAGGTCGGCCCGGCCCTCATGACGTCCATGAGGCGCAGGACCCGCCGGGCGTGCCCGACCGCCGCCAGCCCCGCGGCCGTGGGCCGGGCGCCGTTGCGCCCGCGCTGGAACAGCACCGCGCCGACCTTGCGCTCGGCGGTGCGGACGGCGTGGGAGACCGCCGACCGGGTGAGGCCGAGCCGAGCCGCGGCGGCCGAGAAGGCGCGGTCCCGGTCCACGGCGACCAGAACGCGCAGCTCGCTCGCCGTCAGATCCTCCTTCGTCACAGGACAGACGTTATATGAACACCGTTCATGGAAAATGTGATCCCCATCGACGCCGGCCCCTGATTACCCGTTCCGCGCCTTCCTAGGCTGACGGGCACAGCAGACCGACAGAACAGGGGACACATCCCATGCGCGCCATCCAGATCACCCGCACCGGCGGACCCGAGGTCCTGACCGAGGTGGAGCTGCCCGATCCGGAGCCGGCCCCGGGCCACCTCCTCGTCGAGGTCGAGGCGGCGGGGGTGAACTTCGCCGACACCGCGCGGGTCGCCGGGGCCTACCTCCCGCCGGAGCTGCCGTTCGTCCCCGGCGGCGAGGTCGTCGGGCGCACGGCCGACGGCCGCCGCGTCATGGGCCTGGCCCAGCGCGGCTACGCGTCCAGGGCGGTCGTCGACGGCGAGGACGCCGTGGAGCTGCCGGAGGGGATCGGCGCGGGCGTGGCGCTCGCCCTGCTGGTCCAGGGCCTGACCGCGTGGCACCTGATCCGTTCGGCGGCGCGCGTGCTGCCCGGGGAGAGCGTCGTGGTGAACTCGGCGGCGGGTGGCGTGGGGCACCTCGCCGTCCAGCTCGCCAGGGAGTCCGGGGCGGGCCGGGTGATCGCCACGGCGTCCAGTGAGGACAAGCGGGCCCTGGCACTGAGCCTGGGCGCGGACGCGGCCGTGGACGGCCGGGCGGAGGGCTACGCCGAGCGGGTGATCGAGGCCAACCTGGGCCACCGCGCCGACGTCGTCCTGGACGCGGTCGGCGGCCCGGTGTTCGACGCCGCGCTCGGCGCGGTGGCCGAGTTCGGCCGCCTGGTCAGCTACGGTTTCGCCTCCGGCCGGGGCCCGTCCCCGATCGACGTGGACCGGCTCACGGAGCTCAACTTCTCCGTGGCCGGTTTCTGGGTGCGGCCCGCCATCCGGCTGCCCGGCGGCTACAAGGTGCCGCTGAAGGAACTGCTCGGCCTCACCGCCTCCGGCCGGCTGCGCCCGCTCGTCGGCGGCGAGTACGCGCTGTCGGACGCCCGGCGGGCCCACGAGGACATGCTCGCCCGCCGTACCACGGGCAAGATCATCCTGCGCCCCTAGCCTCCGTTCTGCGGGTCACCGGGCACCAGCCGGCCCCGTGGGGCCCGCCGGGTCCGCGGCGGGCGGCCTCAGGGGCCTCCGGCCGGAGGCGTCCCGGACAGCGGATGTCCGCGCCGCGCGGCCGCGGCCTCAGGCGGTCTCCCCCATGCTGCGCTCGTGCCAGTTCGCCAGCTCCACGAGCAGGCCGTCGGCGGCGCCGCCGAACATCTCCCCCAGAACCTGGGGGCTGTCGACTATGACGACGCTGTCGAGCAGGCCGGCGCGGAGCTTGGCCGCCCGCGAGTCGCCGGCGCCGTCGGGGTCGAAGGCGGTCGCGGCGAGGAACAGGCCGCCCACGCCCGTGGAGGTCGCCGCGTCGAGGGCCCCGGTGCCGGTCACGCTGGAGGCGTCGTCGGGGACGGCCGGCAGGACGGGCTGGCCGTCGCGGACGAGGAGCGTCAGCGGCCGGGCCGGCGCGGTCTCCGGAAGACCGCCCTTCGGCAGGCTGGTCTCCCCGGTGACAAGGCGCGCCCGGTCGCCGGGGTAGCCCCACGGCCGGCCCCCGGCCTGGTCCTCCACGCCGGCGCGGGTGAACAGGCCGCCGTCGGCGTCCAGCACGATGTCGCCCGGCCGCCACTGCTCGCCCTCGATCGGGCTGTGCTGCGCGTCGCTCATGAACGGCACGTTACCCATCAGCTCCGACAAATGACCTCCGCCCGCGCTCCGGGCCACCCGGGACTACGACCTCCCCCGGATACGGGCACGACGCGGGCCTCTCACAGGGACACCCTCTGGGGCGCGCCCCGAGCGGGCCGGTTCTGCCGCTCGACGTACTCGCGGAGCTCCGCGACGGGGGCTCCGGCGAGGCTCCCGGCGAAGTAGGAGCCCGACCAGAGACGGCTGGCCCGGTAGTAGTGCGCGGCGAGCTCGGGGAATTCCTGGCGCATCCGCCGGGAGGAAACGCCCTTGAGGCTGTTGACGAGCTTGGACAGGGCGACCTTCGGCGGGAAGCTCACCAGCAGGTGGACGTGGCTGCCGGCGCCGTCGAACTCGCGAAGCTCGGCTCCGAAGTCGGCGCACACGTCCCGCATGATCTCTTCCATGCGCTCCAGATGCCTGTCGGCGAACACATCGCGCTGATATTTCGTCAGAAAGACCAAATGGGCATGCAGGACGAAAACACAATGCCTACCAGTCCTGATGTCTTCATCTTCGGTCATAGACCAATGATAAAATCAGAGGAAGCGGCCCCGTCACAACTTCCGCCTCCACCCGCCGGACCGGCGCCGACCGCCGGTCAGACTGTTCGGGGGCGGGCGGCGCGTGCTGCAGGGGCCCGCGAGAGCGATCGGCCGTAGGTTCTCGGACGGCGGGTCGCCCGAGCGGTCCGTCGAGGCGGGAAAAGAGCCTGGAGCGGGCATGGCGGGTGTGGAGCACGGGCAGGGCCCGTCCTGGCACCGCGCGAAGAAACGGTGACGCCCGAAGCCGCACGCGCGGCGGACGGGAACCACCGTCCTCCGGGACGGCGAGGGTGTCAACGTACGGCATGCGGAACCGACGAGAGGAACTTTTCCCATGACATACGACGGTGACTACGGGGTGCCCGGCTCGCTGGCGAAGGTGCTCGCCGACGTCTCCGCCGAGCGGGCGGCCCAGGACGCCATGTGGGGCATCCAGGACCTCCCCGACGGCACCGGCCAGGAGCGGGCGGCGGCCGCCGAGAAGGCCAAGACCGACGTCGCCGAGGCGGCTCGGGAGGGCCGGCTCACCTGGCGGCACATCCTGCGGGAGGAGGTGCTCGAGGCCTTCGCCGAGGACGACCCCGACGCCCTGCGGACCGAGCTGGTCCAGGTGGCGGCCGTCGCCGCCAAGTGGGCCCAGGCGCTCGACCGGCGCGGGGCCTCCCTCCCCCACCAGGTGAAGAAGGCGCGCTTCCGCGCCATCGTCGACGTCCACATCGTCTTCGTCCGCGACGGCACCGTGCTCCTGGCCCGCCGGGCCGGCACCGGATACGCCGACGGCCTGTGGCACCTGCCCAGCGGCCACCTGGAGGAGGGCGAGTCGGTGGTCGCCGCCGCGGCCCGCGAGGCCCGCGAGGAGGTGGGAGCCGTCATCCAGCCGGACGACCTCACCTTCGTCCACGCCATGCACCGGGCCCCCGAGCGGGTCGGGCTCTTCTTCGCCGCCGAGCGCTGGAGCGGCGAGCCGTACAACGCCGAACCCGACAGGTGCAGCGAGATCGCCTGGCATCCGCTGGAGGCGCTGCCCGAGGACACCGTCGGCTACCCGGCGGCGGCCCTGCGCGCCATCGCGGCAGGCCGGACCTTCGCCCTGCACAAGTGGGACTGATCACCGGCGCGCGCAGCCTCTCGTCCCGGCACGGGCGGCCCACCTGGAGAGCTCACATATCCCCACCCCCTATGGTTAGGCAGGGCACCAATCCCGAGAACGAGGGGACATCCGATGTTGCACGAGAGACTGTCGTCGATCTATGACAACGTTCTGCGCCGCAACCCCGGGGAGATCGAGTTCCATCAGGCCGTCCGCGAGGTGCTCGAAAGCATCGGGCCGGTTCTCGGCAAGCATCCGGAATACGCCGAATTCAAGATTATCGAGCGGATCTGCGAGCCCGAGCGGCAGATCATCTTCCGGGTGCCCTGGGAGGACGACCTGGGTGAGGTGCACATCAACCGGGGCTTCCGGGTGGAGTTCAACAGCGCCCTCGGCCCCTACAAGGGCGGCCTGCGCTTCCACCCCTCGGTCTATCTCGGCATCGTCAAGTTCCTCGGCTTCGAGCAGATCTTCAAGAACGGCCTGACCGGCCTGCCGATCGGCGGCGGCAAGGGCGGCTCGGACTTCGACCCGAAGGGGCGCTCCGACCGGGAGGTCATGCGCTTCTGCCAGAGCTTCATGACCGAGCTCTACCGTCACATCGGCGAGTACACCGACGTTCCGGCCGGTGACATCGGCGTCGGGCAGCGCGAGGTCGGCTACCTGTTCGGCCAGTACAAGCGCATCACCAACCGCTACGAATCCGGAGTGATCACCGGAAAGGGCCTCAGCTACGGCGGCGCTCAGGTGCGGACCGAGGCCACCGGGTACGGCTGCGCGTTCTTCGTCGACGAGATGCTGAAGGCCCGCGGCACGTCGTTCGACGGCAGGCGGGTCGTGGTGTCCGGGTCGGGCAACGTCGCCGTCTACGCCATCGAGAAGGTGCAGCAGCTGGGCGGCGTGGTGGTCGCCTGCTCCGACTCCTCGGGCTATGTCCTCGACGAGAAGGGCATCGACCTCGACCTGCTCAAGCAGGTCAAGCAGGTCGAGCGCCACCGGCTGGGCGTCTACGCCGAGCGCCGCGGCGCGGGCGCGGCCTTCGTCTCCGGCCGGAGCCTCTGGGAGGTGCCGTGCGAGGTGGCGATGCCCTCGGCCACCCAGAACGAGATCACCGGTCACGACGCCGAACTCCTCGTCCGCAACGGCTGCGTCGCCGTCGGCGAGGGCGCCAACATGCCCACCACGCCCGAGGGCATCCGGGTGTTCCAGGAGGCCGGCGTGTCCTTCGGGCCGGGCAAGGCGGCCAACGCGGGCGGCGTGGCCACCAGCGCGCTGGAGATGCAGCAGAACGCCAGCCGCGACTCGTGGACCTTCGAATTCTCCGAGCAGCGCCTGCAGACCATCATGCGCGACATCCACGGCCGCTGCCTGCAGAGTGCCGACGAGTACGGCCTGCCGGGCAACTACGTGGCCGGCGCCAACATCGACGGATTCAAGCGGGTGGCCGACGCGATGCTCTCGCTCGGCCTGATCTGAGGACGCCCCGGGTGGAGGGGCCGTCAAAGCCCCTCCGCGCAGCCTTCCGGTCCGCGCGACCTTCCGGTCCGCCGTACGGCTGTCACCGGCCGGGAGGCCACCGGCCCCGCCGGGCGCCGGCCCCGGGGCGCGGGCCGGCGCTGGACGGACCGCGCGCGACGTGCCGGGCGGTCACACCGGGGTTGGATACCGAGTGGTCAGATACCGAGTGGTCAGATAGTGAGTGGTCGGATACTGGGCGGTCGGCCTGCGCAGAGGGACCTGATCGGGGGCGGGGATCGGGGACGCGCGGCTGACGGCGGCGGGGCGACCGCGTGCGGACCATCCCGGCCAGGCGGCGGGGGAATCACCCGTGGGGGACGTCCGCGTCAGGTGGTGCGAGAGAGTGGGTGCGGAGGCGTCCGCGTCAGGCGGTGAGGGAGACCGCGCGCGAGGACGCCGGCGTCAGGAGGTGAGGTTGACGTAGTAGCGGGAGTAGCCGTTCATGTCGACCAGGCGCGTGCCGACGGCCCTGGCGGCGGTGCTGCCGATGTTGAGGCAGGAGTCGAAGGCGTTCTGGTAGACGTACATCGGGCCGTAGGGGCCGGTCCAGACCGCTCCGTTGGCGGCCTCGGCGTAGAAGGCGGCGTAGCGGTTGCTGGTGTTGAGTACGTGCGCCTCCCCTCCCGGGTCGATGGCCCACCAGCCCCGGGTGCCCCACTGGCCGTAGTCCCGGCAGCCGTCGGGACTGTAGAACATGATCGCGACCCACACCCTGGAGGTGTAGCGGTTACGGAAGTGCAGCTCCATGGTCTACTCCTCCGGTTCCGTGAAGCGCTGGGCCAGCGGTCTGGCGTCGACCGGCTGGTCGGCCAGGGGCGGCAGGTGATCGTCGGCCCCCGCGGCGACAGCGATCCGGTCCGCCGTCCCCGCGCGCGCGTTCACCTCCCCCGTGTCGGCCTCTGTCGTGTCCGCGAACCCCACCCGTGGATCGGGCAGACGCTCGGTGCCGTTGTCCGGCATGTGGCTCAACTCCATTCCTTGAACGCGTTGAGTGACTGCCCCAGAACTTACAGTAATAGTCAAAGGCTGTAAAGAGTGCTGTAAAGGCAGTGCGATGGAGGTCGGCCGCATTGTCACGAGTCCGCATCCGGCCGCCGGCCCGGCGAAAAGCGTCGGTCTCATTACCTAAGGTGGCGTTCATGCGACGCATTCAGGAGACGGCATGACCCTCCCGCCCGAGCTCGTCGGGAATCCGGCCGTCGTCCGCCTGTCTGCGAGCATGCTCGACCGCCGCGAGGGCGACTGCCGTGACTTCGCCGCGGCCAAGGCCCGGCCGGACGTGCGGTCGCAGGTCTTCGAACGCCGCCGCTTCGCCCCCTGGGAGGACTTCCCGCTCGGCCTGGTCATGCGGGTGCTGGACGCCGTCGAGTTCGACGGCGCCGACGTGGCCGCGGCGGTCACGCAGGCCCTGGAGGACAACCGCGACCCGGTGCATCCCGGAGCCGCGCGCTGGATCCGGCATGCCTGCCACACCTATCTGGAGACGGCCGACAGCCTGGCCGCGGAGGGGGGCGGGCTCCGCCCGGAACGCCACCCCCGGATCGTCCAGCGGAGCGGCTCTCCGGCGGAGATGCGGGCCCTGACCGCGTGGGGCCGCTGGTACGGCTCGCCGGACGGCGCCGTGGTCGAGTTCCGCCGGATGCGGCTGCGGCGCCCGCTGGGCCGGGCCGACGGGCCCGCCACGCTGGCGATGGCCTACGTCGCCGCGGCCGGCGACCGGGCCGTGGGAGGCACGCAGGACCTCTACCGGACCGTTCCCGTCCCGGTCCGCGAGCCCGGCGCGAGCCCCCGGCGGGTGCGGGTGGTCGAGGTGGGCCTCACCGACGGCGCCGCGGCGGTGCTCGTGGACACCGCGCCCCAGCAGGTGCGCCACGCCTACCTCTCCTCCGTGAGACCCGTGGCGGCCGGGCTGCTGGCCGGCGGCCACAGGACACCCGGCGGCGACTGCGCCGACTGCAAGCTGCGTGCCTCGTGCGGCGCCCTCCCGCGGACACCGGGGCTGCTGGGCCTGCCCGACCGGGGGACCCACCGGCGCACCTGGTCGATCACGACGGCCCGGCAGTACCAGATCTGCCCGGCCCAGGCGCACATGCGCGACCTCCGGCTGCCCGCCGAGGAGGCCGAGAGCACGGCGGTTCGGCGCGGGCTGATCGTGCACCAGTGGCTGGAGGCCGCCCACGGCCGCCCCGGCGCGAGGCCGTGCGCGCCGGAGGATCTCCCCGATCCCGAGACCGGCGACCTCACCTGGGACGGGCCGCCGATGAGCCGGGACGAATACCGCCGGGCCCGGCCGTACCTGCTCCAGCACCTGCGGGTGTGCCCGCTGCTCGGCGGCGAGGTCACCCACGTCGTCCCGGAGCCCAGGGTGGCCGCCTACGATCCCGACGCCGACGTCCTGGTCGTCGCCAATCCCGACCTGCTCCGCCGGGTGGGCGGGCGCCTGGTCTACCGGGAGCAGAAGACCTCCGCCGCGGAGCGCGGCATCACCGCCGAGAACGCGCTGGAGATGGTCCCGCAGCTCGCCCTGGCCGTCTGCCTGATCGCGGACGGCGCGTTCGGGGACCCCTCCGGGTCGGTCGAGCTGGAGCAGCTCACCCCCGTTTCGGGCGAGGTCGTCACGTTCGACGCCGCGGATCCGGTGGTGGTCGCGACCGCGCGGGCCGTCGTGTCCGGCCGCACCCGCGCGTGGCATCGGGACGTCGCCTTCCGCGCGACCCCCGGTCCGTGGTGCCGCGTCTGCCCGGTGACCCGCTGGTGCCCGGACGCCTCCCGTTCCGGCGACGGCGCGCCGCTCGTCCTGGACGGCCTGGTGATCGACCCCGCCACCGGCGAGATCCTGGAGTCCTCCGGCCGCCCGAGCAGCCACGCCGAGGCGGTGGCCGAGGCGATCGCCGCCCCCGAACTCGACGACGAGCCGCCCTTCTAGCGGCCCGCCCTTCCAGCCGCCCGGCTCAGAACGCCGGGCGGCCGCGGAGGCGCTCTCCGGCGAGGTGAAACACCCCTCCCGAGCCACCGTACGCCCCTCCGGCCACTGACGCGGGGCGGCCGCGGAGGCGGTATTCAGCGAGGTGAAACGCCCCTTCCGAGCACCGTGCGGTCCTCCGGCCATTGACGCCGGGCCGAGGAGGTCCCTAGGATCCCCGCTATCCGTCTAGAAAGTATCCAGACGGATAGCTCCACGTGTCATCCCGGCGACCGCGTCACCCGTGCGGCCCCGGAAATGACCGCTGAACGGGTTCGCCGCCGCACACCGGCCGAGAGGCCGTCATCTGGGGAGCGACATCCAGTTACCCATCGCAATTCCCCCCTGGAGGGCCTGATGTCCCAATCCACTGGTATGCCGGGAGAGATGAACCGGCGGCAGCTCCTGCGCCGGATCGGCCTGACCGCCCTGGCCGCAGGTCCGGGCGCGGGCCTGCTCAGCGCCTGCGCGACGGCCGGAAGCGGGAGTGGCGCGGGGTCGGCTCCGGCCGCGGCCACGCCCGCCGCGACCTCGGCGGCCAACCCGTTCGGCGTCGACCCCGGGAAGCCGCTCGAGGTGGTGATCTTCAACGGCGGCAACGGCGACGGCTACGCGACCGGGCTCCACCAGCCGCTGTACCGCAAGACGTATCCGCGGGCGGAGATCAAGCACGTCCCCACGCAGAAGATCGGCACCCAGCTGCGCCCGCGCTTCGTCAGCGGTGACGTGCCGGACGTGGTGAACAACTCCGGCCCGGAGGCGCTCGACATGGCGGCGCTGACCGCGGAGGGTCACCTCGCCGATCTGAGCATGCTCTTCGACGCGCCGTCGGTCGACGACCCGGGGAAGAAGGTGCGCGACACGCTGGTCGGCGGCGCCCACGAGAACTCGCTGATCGACGGCGTCCCGCACGTCCTCAACTACACCGTCGCCCACCGTGCCCTGTGGTACAACGCCAAGCTCTTCGCGGACAAGGGCTGGACGGTGCCCAGGACCTGGGACGCCTTCCTCGCACTCGGCGAGGAGACACGGAGGGCGGGCATCACGCTGTTCGCCTACCCCGGCCAGGTCGGGCCGTTCTACCAGGTCTGGAACCTCGTCTACACCGCGGCGAAGATCGGCGGCAACCAGGTCGTCATCGACATCGACAACCTGGCGGACGGCGCCTGGACCAGCCCCGCCGTCCTGGCCTCCGTGACCGCGTGGGCGGACCTGCAGGCCAGGTACGGCGACAAGTCCTACTTCGGCCTGGACCACACCCAGACGCAGGTCAAACATCTGCAGGACAAGGTGGCCTTCTACCCCTGTGGCTCCTGGCTGGACAACGAGATGGCCAAGGACAAGCCCGACTCCTTCGAATACGCCATCGCCCCGGTGCCGAGCGTGACCGCCACGGACAAGATGCCCGCGGAGGCCATCATGGTGGGGGTGAGCGAGGCGTTCTTCGTCTCGGCCAAGGGCGGCAACCTCGCGGGCGGCCTGGAGTACCTGCGGATCATGCTCTCCAGGGAGGGGGCTCGCGGATACACCGAGAGAACCAAGAACCTCACCGTGGTCAACGGCGTCGCCGAGGGCCTCGACCTCCCTCCCGCCGTACGGAGCGCCGCCAGGGCTCAGGACGCGGCGGGCAGGAACACCATCACCGACGCGCGGTTCGAGAGCTGGTACAAGGAGCTGTTCGACTACTCCCAGACCCAGACGAACGCGGTCATGGCAGGCCGGGCGACGCCCGAGCAGTTCTGCGCGAACATGCAGAAGAAGGCCGACGAGATCAAGAAGGACCCGTCGGTCACCAAGCAGACTCGGAGCGTCTAGCCCATGTCGGCGCGGCTGCGCGCGTTCGGCTTCGTCGCCGGGTCCCTCGCGGTACCGGTGGTCCTCTACGTGGCCTTCGTGATCAATCCGTACGTCCAGGCGTTCCAGATCGCGCTGACCGACTGGCGGGGGGTGTCGCGCACCCCCGGGTTCGTCGGGCTGGAGAACTTCGCCCGTCTCTGGGACGACCAGGTGTTCTGGCAGGCTCTGCGCAATCACGGCGTGCTGCTGGTCACGCTCCCCCTGGTCACGATCGCCCTCGCGCTGTTCTTCGCCTACCTGCTCAACCTGGGCGGAGGCGGCGCGAGCGGGAAGATGCGCGGGGTGCGGGGCGCGGGGTTCTACCGGGTGGTGTTCTTCCTCCCCCAGGTCCTCGCCGTCGCCGTCGTCGGCGTGCTGTTCAAGGCGGTCTACCGGCCCGACGAGAGCGGCGTCCTCAACAGCGCCCTGGCCGGTCTCGGCCTGGAGCCCGTCGGCTGGCTCACCGAGCCCAGGCTCGCCTTCTGGTCGATCATCGCGGTCATGGTCTGGCAGGCGGTCGGCTTCTACGTCGTGCTGTTCTCCGCCGGCATGGCCGCGATCCCCAAGGACGTCTTCGAGGCGGCGGCGCTGGACGGCGCGGGCCGGGTGCGGATGTTCCTGTCCATCACCCTGCCTCTGCTCTGGGACACCGTGCAGGTCGGCTGGGTCTACCTCGGCATCGCCGCCTTCGACGGCTTCGCGCTGGTGCAGGTGCTCTCGGTCGACCGCGGCGGCCCGGACGGCGCCACCACCGTGCTTCCCCTGGAGATCTGGAAGACGGCCTTCAGCTACTCGAAGTTCGGCTACGCCTCGGCGATGGGCGTGGCGCTGTTCTTCATGACCATCACGTTCGCGGCGCTGACCCTGCGGGTCACCCGTCGCGAGAGGATCGAGTTCTGACCGTGACCCCCACCACCGAACCACCGTCCACCACACGCGCGGCGGAACGCCCGCGCCCCGGGCTGCTCACCGGCCTGTCCCACGTCGCGCTGGTCGTGTGGGCGCTGCTGGTCGTCCTTCCCCTGCTGTGGACCCTGCTCGCGTCGTTCAAGAACAACACCGAGATCTTCGGGGACGCGCTGCAACTCCCCGCCGAGCTGCGCTGGGACAACTGGACCCGCGCGTGGGGCAGGGCGAACGTCGGCACGTACATGCTCAACACTGTCGTCGTCGTCGCCGCGGGCACGTTCGGGACCATGTTCTTCGGCTCGCTGGCCGCCTACGTGCTGGCCCGCTACAGGTTTCCGGGCAACCGGCTGATCTACTACCTGTTCGTCTCCGGCATGGCCTTTCCCGTCTTCCTCGCCCTGGTCCCGCTCTTCTTCGTGGTCGACCAGGTGGGGCTGCTGAACACCCACACCGGCCTGGTCCTGGTCTACATCGCCTACTCGCTGCCGTTCACGATCTTCTTCCTGGCCGCGTTCTTCAAGACGCTGCCCGCCTCGGTCGCGGAGGCCGCGATGATCGACGGGGCCTCACACGTCCGCACGTTCTTCCAGGTCATGCTCCCCATGGCCAGACCCGGACTGATCAGCATCGCGATCTTCAACGTGCTCGGCCAGTGGAACCAGTACCTCCTGCCACTGGTGCTGCTCTCCGGCGCCAAGGACAAATGGGTCATCACCCAGGGCATCGCCGACATCTCGACCATCGCCGGATACGAGGCCGACTGGCCCGGCCTGTTCGCCGCGCTCAGCATGTCGATCATCCCGGTACTGGTCGTCTACGTCGTCTTCCAGCGCCAGATCCAGTCCGGGCTAACCTCGGGTGCGCTGAAGTAGCGATGATCCAGACCACCCAGACGACGAGGATGAGCATGTCTTCCGGAAGCCCGCGCGTCCTGCGCACCCTGAACGAGCGCGCCACCCTGGAGCTGCTGCTCCGGAGCGGACCGCTCACCCGGGGGGAGCTGGAGAGCCTGACCGGCCTGTCGAAGGCCTCCGCGGCCGAGGTCCTGCGCCGCCTGGAGAGCGCCCGCCTGGTGAAGAAGGGCGGGCGGAAGCCGGGCAGCGCGGGACCGGCCGCGCACATGTGGGCGCTGGACGGCTCCTGCTGCCATGTGGCCGGGGTCGACGTCACGCCGGACGCCCTGGACGTGGCCGTCGCCGACCTGACGGGGCAGGTGGTCGGCGAGCACCGCATGGCCACCCCGGGCATCCACGACCCGATGGGCTCGCTCGCCGTCGCGGTGGCCGAGGCGGCGCGCGCCGCGGGGCTGCGGACCACCGACCTCGACCAGATCGTCGTGGGGATGCCCGGCGTCATCGACGTCGTCGGCGACCGGCTGGACTCGGTGATCCAGCTGCCCAGCTGGGAGCACGTGCACGACCTCTCGCCCCTGCGCGCGCGGCTCGGCAACGACCGCGTGCGCATGGAGAACGACGTGAACCTCGTCGCGGTCGAGGAGATGGTCAAGGGCTCGGCACGCGACGCGGAGAGCTTCGCGCTGTTCTGGCTGGGCCGGGGCATCGGCGCGGGCGTCGTGCTGAACGGCGCCCTGCTGAGAGGCGCCACAGGGCGGGGCGGCGAGATCGGCTCCATCGTCGTCCCCGACCCCGCCGAGCGGGGACGGGTGCTGGGCCCGGAGGGCGGGTCGCTCGACTCGATCCTCGGCGCGGAGGCCGTACTGCGGCTCGCCCGCGCCCACGGCCTCGCGGCGGGCACCGGATCCGGCGGCCCCGCGGCGGACAGCGCGGTGAGCGGCGCGGCGGACGCCGTCAGCCGGGCCGTCGCCGACGGGAGCACCGGCTTCCTCGAGGCGCTGGCCGCCAGGATGGCCGTCGGCGTCATCGCGCTGGTCGGCGTCCTCGACCCGCATCTGGTGGTGCTCGGCGGCTCGCTCTGCGCGGCGGGCGGCGAGGAGCTCCGCCGGATGGTCGCCGTCCGGCTGGCCACCACCGCGCTCGCCCGCACCCCGCTGGTGCTCAGCGCGGTCAGCGGCAACGCCGTGCGGGCGGGGGCCGTCGAGTTCGCCCTGGGCATCGCGCGCGAGCAGGTTTTCAAGGCCGGTACGGCGGGCCGGTAGCGCACCGGCCGCCCACCTCTACCGGGCCGCTCCCGCCGGGCGAGGCCGCGCCCGCGGAGCCGCCGACGAGACCACATCCACCGAGCCCGATCAATGAATCCGTATCCACGAAGGAGAACAGGAATGTCGAAGGTCCTTGTCGTCGGTGCCCATCCGGACGAGGCGGAGATGTACGCCGGTGGGACCGCGGCGCTGCTGGCCCGCGCGGGCCACGCGGTGAAGTTCGTGTCGCTGACCAACGGTGACGCGGGCCATTTCACGATGGAGCCCGTGCCGCTGGCCCGGCACCGGGCCAAGGAGGCCGTGCGCGCGGCCGAGGCACTCGGCGTGCTTGAGTACGAGATCCTGGACGTGCACGACGGCGAGCTGGAGCCCTCCGTCGCGATGCGCAGGAAGATGATCGAGCTGATCCGCGGGTGGCGGGCGGACGTGGTCATCGCCCTGCACGGCGAGGGTCCCGGCCACCCGGACAACCGGGCGGCGGGCCGCCTGGTCTCCGACGCGGTGGCCTTCTGCACGACGCCCAACGTGGTGCCCGGCAGTCCCGCGCTGGAGCGCCAGCCGCTCTGCCTGCTCATGGTGGACTACGCCGCTCCCGGCTTCCACCGGCACGATGTCGCCGTCGACGTCGACCCCGTCATCGACAGGAAGCTGGATGCCTGCGCGGCACACGCCTCGCAGTTCTTCGAGTACTCCCCCGCCGCGCGGGGACTCGCCGACCTGGTGCCGGCGGAGGACGCGACCGAGGAACGCCGCGCTTTCGTCCTCACCCACTGGGAGGAGTTCATGCTCGCCGGTGACGGCATGCGCCCGGCTCTGGCCGGACGGTACGGCGACGCGCACGCACGGCGGGTCCGCCACGCCGAGACCTTCCAGCTCGCGGACTACGGCCGTGCCGTACCGGAGGAGGAGTTGCGTCTGCTCCTCGACGTCTTCGACGGCGATCTGGCCGCCCGGGTCTCCTGAGCCGGAGCCCGGCCCCCGGAGCGGGCAACCCGGCACTCCGCACGGCGGGCCGGGTTTTGTCCGTTTTTGCGCTGCGACACCTCGCCTCTGGGTAGAAAAGGGATGTTTCGGGCAGACGTGCCCGCGACTCTCCCCCGTATCCGCATCGCGAGGAGGAGCTCATGAGCACCCGACCACACCCGATAGCGTCACCGCTCCACGCGCCGGCCGGAGCCTCCGCGGACAAGGACGGCATCGTCGTCGGCGCCGGCCCGGTCACCGTCGACGTCTACGTCGACTTCCTGTGCCCGTTCTGCAAGATGTTCGAGCAGGCGTCCGGGCCGACGCTGGACAGGCTGGTGGGAGAGGGGGCGATCAGCCTCGTGTACCACCCGATGGGCTTCCTGGACGGGCTGTCGACCACCCGCTACTCCTCTCGCGCGTCCGCCTCCTCGGGCTGCGCCTCCGACGGCGGGAGATTCATGGAGTACACCTACGCGCTCTTCGCCAACCAGCCCCCCGAGGGGGGACCGGGGCTCACCGACGACGAGCTGGCCGAGATCGGCGCCATGGCCGGGCTCACCGAGCCGGCGTTCGGCGCGGGCGTGCGCAACGGCATCTATCTCGACTGGACCGCCCACGTGACGGACACGGCCGTCGAACGGGGGGTGAGCGGCACCCCCACCGTCCTCGTCGAGGGGATCGCCGTGCCGGCGAGCCCCCAGACGATCGTCACCGCCGTGGCGGCCGCCGTCCGCTGATCCCCGGGCGCGGCCCCGCCCCGGCCGGCCGCCTGCCGCCGGGGCGGGGGCGGGCGTCCGATACCAACCGACATGAAGACTATTGCACTTTTGCCGGAAAGCACTGAAGCTTTCCTTCTGTGACGACGTATCGAGCGGGCCGGCCGTGGCGGTCCGCCGCCATCGGTCGCATCGCCGCGGTAGCCCTCAGCCTCGTTCTCACCGGCGCCCTCGCCCCCGCCCCCGCGGCGGGTGCCGTCGCGCCCGCGCCGGCCACCACCGGCGCGGCGGGCGGAGCCGCCGCCTGCCCCACCGACCCGGCCACTCCCAAACACCGGCTCCGCGCCATGTGGATCGCCAGCGTGGCCAACATCGACTGGCCGAGCAGGACCGGCCTGAGCGTGCAGGCGCAGCAGGCCGAGTTCCGTGCCTGGCTGGACCTCGCGGCGCAGCGGAACATGAACGCCGTCGTCGTGCAGGTCAGGCCGACGGCCGACGCGTTCTGGCCGTCACCCCATGAGCCGTGGTCGCAGTGGCTGACGGGCACCCAGGGGGGCGACCCCGGCTACGACCCGCTGGCGTTCATGGTGAGCGAGGCGCACGCCCGCGACATCGAGTTCCACGCGTGGTTCAACCCCTACCGGGTCGCCAACCACGACGACCCCACCCGGCTGGTGGCCACGCACCCGGCCCGGAGGAATCCCGGCTGGCGGTTCGCCCACGGCGGCAAGCTCTACTACAACCCGGGGATCCCCGCGGTCCGCGGCTTCATCGAGGACGCCGTCATGGACGCCGTCACCCGTTACGACATCGACGGCGTGCACCTCGACGACTACTTCTACCCGTATCCGGTCAGCGGCGAGACGATCCCGGACGCCTCCGCCTACGCCCAGTACGGCGCCGGTTTCGGCAACGTCCACGACTGGCGGCGCGACAACGTCAACCTGCTGGTGAAGGAGCTGGGCCAGCGGATCCACGCGGCCAAGTCGTGGGTCGAGTTCGGGGTCAGCCCGTTCGGCATCTGGCGCAACGCCGCCACCGACCCGCTCGGTTCGCAGACCTCCGGCATGCAGTCGTACGACGCCGTCTACGCCGACACCCGGCTCTGGGTGAAGCAGGGCTGGGTCGACTACATCGCGCCGCAGGTCTACTGGCACATCGGGCATCCCACCGCCGACTACGAGACGCTCACCGCCTGGTGGGCCTCCGTGGTCAAGGGCACCGGCGTGCGGCTCCTCATCGGGCAGGCCGCCTACCGGGCCGGAGCGGCCGGCCAGGACGCGGCCTGGCAACGGCCCGGGGAACTGGCCGACCACCTCCAGTACAACCGGCGGCACCCGGAGGTGGTCGGCGACGTCTTCTTCAGCGCCAAGGACATCCGGGCCGACCGGATCGGCGCCGTCTCCCGCCTGGTGGGCGACCACTACTCCAGGCCCGCCCTGATACCCGCCCGCGGCGGCGCGGCCGCGCCGGCCAGCCCCTCGATCACCTCGGCGACCCGCCTCCCCGGCGGGGTCTCCCTGTCATGGCAGCGCGACGGATCGAGCAGCCCGCTCTCGTACGCGATCTACCGGGTCGACTCCTCCCCGGCGGCGGACCCGTGTTTCTTCGCCGACGCCCGCAACCTGCTCAAGACGACCCGCGGGACGTCCTTCACCGACACCACCGCCACCGCGGGCACCTACACCTACTACGTGACGGCCATGGACCGGCTGCACCACGAAAGCGCGCCGAGCGCGGGCCGGGTGGTCGCGGCCACCGGTCCGTTCAGCGTCGTCGTCGACAACCGTGACGCCGGCTTCACCGCGGGCTCCGGCTGGGGCACCTCAAGCTTCTCCTCGCAGCTCCACGGCACCGACTACCGGTTCGCCGAGCCCGTCGCGGCGAGCGACCCGGCGTGGTTCAAGGCGCAGATCCCCGCCGCCGGCAGCTACCGGATCGAGATCTGGCATCCGGCGAACTCCGGCTACAACAGCGCGACGCCGTTCATCGTGGCGGCCGGCGGAGGCAACCAGGTGATCAACGTCGACCAGCGCGTCAGCGGCGGCCAGTGGCGCAGCCTCGGCACGTTCACCCTCTCCGCCGGCGCCTACAACGTCGTCGGGGTGAGCCGCTGGGTCTCCACCGCCGGCTACGTCATCGCCGACGCCGTACGCATCACCAGGGTCTGACGCCGCGGCGGCGCACGCCTACTTCGGCCTCGGGCGGTTGCTCCACTTCGGCTTGCGGAACAGGTCACGGCGCTCCAGGAGGTAGGCGAGCTTCGAGGCCGTGATCCGGACCGTCTCCTCGTGCCGGTGGCGCTTCTCCGGGACGACGCCGCTCCAGCGGTCGAGCAGGCGGGCCATCTCGTCGGCGACCTCGCCGATCACCCGGTAGCGGGTGCTGAAGGCGTAGAGGTCGCCGTGCACCTCGTTGACCAGGTCCTCGTCGACCCGCCTGGTCAGCGGCCTGATCTTCTTGAGGATGTCGGCGTCCATGGCCGGGGTCACCGGGGCGCGGCGCGCGTCACCCTCGGGCACCATGATGAGCGCCCGGATCCGCGTGACGGCCAGGGCCCGCTCGGGCTGCGGGGTCGAGGGGTGCTCCGCGAGGTCCAGCAGGCGGCGGAGGGTCTCCTGTGTCCTGTCGTCGAACATGGAAACCCATCCCGCCCCTCGCTCATGCCGTACAAGTGCGGTCACATGCTATTCGACCAGGCGGCACCCGGTTTGCAGCCCTACGGATCGGTGAGCGCGCACCGCGTGCCGGTGTAGATGGTCGGCATGCACTTGTTGCAGTGGACGCACCGGGACGCGGTGGCCCGGTCCCGCCTGATCCGGATCGGCAGATCGGGTTCCATGAGCAGCGCCCTGCCCATGGCCGCGAACTCGAAGCCCTCCCGCATGGCCAGGTCCATGGTCCGGCGGTCGGTGATGCCGCCGAGCAGGACCAGCGGCATGCGCAGGGCGGCCCGGAACCGGCGGGCGTCGTCGAGGAGGTAGGCGTCCCGGTAGGGGTAGGCCCGCAGGAGGCTGCGGCCCAGCAGCCGCACGCCCAGCCGTTGCGGCTGCGGGAAGACCCCGGCGAACTCCTTGAGCGGGACGTCCCCCTTGAACAGGTACATCGGGTTGAGCAGCGAGCTGCCCTCGGTCAGCTCGATGGCGTCGAGGCCGCCGTCCTCCTCCAGCCAGGCCGCGACCTGGAGGCTCTCCTCGATCACCAGGCCGCCGCGGACCCCGTCGTCCATGTTGAGCTTGGCCAGGATCGCGATCCGGTCGCCGACGGCGTCGCGGACGGCGCGGGCCACCTCGCGGGCCATCCGGGCGCGGTTGGCCAGGCTCCCGCCGTACGCGTCGGCTCGGTGGTTGAGCCGGGGGCTGAGGAAGGCGCTGGCCAGGTAGTTGTGTCCCATGTGGATCTCGACGGCGTCGAAGCCGGACTCCGCCGCGACGAGCGCCGCGTCGGCGTGCGCCCGCACGACGCGTTCGATGTCCGGGATCGTCGCCGCGCGGGTCATGGTCATGCTCATCGGGTTGAGCCGGCGGGTGGGTGCCAGCGCGGGGAGCCGGTTGGAGGCCGGGTTGGCCACCGGACCGGCGTGACCGATCTGCGCGGAGACGGCCGCCCCCTCGGCGTGTACGGCGTCGGCGAGCCGGCGCAGCCCGGGGACGGCCTCCGCCCGCATCCAGATCTGCCGCCGCTCGGTGCGCCCCTCGGGGGCGACCGCGCAGTAGGCGACGGTGGTCATGCCCACGCCACCGGCGGCCGTCCGCCGGTGGAACTCGACCAGGTCGTCGGAGACCAGCGCCTCCGGGGTCCTGCCCTCGAAGGTGGCGGACTTGATCAGGCGGTTGCGCAGGGTGATCGGCCCGAGCTTCGCGGGGGCGAAGACGTCGGCAACGGTGTCGGCCATGACTCACTGTCTACCAAACAAGCGCTTGCATGTCAGCGGTACGCCGCCCCGATCCGCGAATCTTCACCGGCCGGCGGCACGGTGGAGGCACACCGCCTTAGAGTGGATCTGCGACACACATTGTGCGCAACACACTATCTGCGCTATACATCCAAAGTCGGAAGGGTGGCCGTCACATGCCGAACGAGGCCCGGGAGCGGCTGATCAAGCAGGTGGTCGCCGACAGCCGCAGGCACTACGCCGCCTACACGCTGTTCAACCAGGCTCTCGCCGACCATCTGGGGCTCCATCCCACCGATCTGCAGTGCCTCAGCCTGCTCTCGCTCGAGGAGGAGCCGCTGACCACGGGAGAGATCGCCAAACTGACCGGCCTGACGTCGGGATCGGCCACCCGGCTGGTGGACCGGCTGGACAGGGCCGGCCTGGTGGTCCGCCGCGGCGACCCCGCCGACCGCAGGAAGACGCTGGTCTCACTGGCCCCCAAGCCGGTGTCGGAGGTGGACGACGCCTGGGACACCCCCGGCGAGGCCTTCCTCTCGGCCCTGGACGACTTCACCGACGAGCAGCTCGCCGTCATCGGCGACTACCTCCGCCGGGTCTCCGCGGTCGGCACCGAGCAGGCCTCCCGGCTGGCCTCCGCCCCCGGCACCGGGGACTCCTAGTGCCGCGTTCCTCAAAGCAGGTAGACGAACCTGCGACGCAGGGTCCGAGGCTGTGGCGGTGGTCTCCCTCAGATCCAGGGTTCGGCGTGCGCATTGAGTTGCGCGGCGGCGGCGACCGCATGGGCGGGGTTATTTGGGTTTGGGGGCGCGGATCAGCCACCAGCGCTCAATAACCAAGGCGGACAGTCCTTCTGTCCCGGTGCGCAACACCACGTCACTGCAGGTCAGGGGCGCGTTCGTTGGATCTGTCCACGAAAAAGGACAGCGCTTGTCCATCAGTTTGGCAGCAGTCGGCGCTCGCAGGTCTGTCGAACAGTTCACGGATTTGGCCAGCGCTGGTGCTGCAGGCTGCGGTTGATGGCGCTTCTTGCTTGTCCCCGCCCTCCGCTCAGGAGCGCGGGGACAAGCTGCTCTGTTCCCCGCCCAAGGGAGCGCCGGCCCGTTGAGGCCGATGCGGGAACGACCTTTCAGGCGCAGTGCCGGCTTCGGCTCCGGGAGCTTTCGCCACGACGTGGCTTGGTCACCTGATACTGCGCGTCCCGGGTGATCTCCTGGCGCTGGTCATGCACCATCACCCGGTCCGCGCCGCTCATGGCGTTGTCATCGGCAGAACTCTCAAACAGCGCCACGGCGCGCGCCCGGCGGCGTGCAAGCCGGGCGTTCCCGTGCCGCCTTCGGTCAGGTGGGGGATGTGTTCCGCTGCGATCCCCAGAGTGATCGTTGACTCCTACATCCCTGGTTGGTAATTTTGTCAGGACAAACAATATGTCCTTACAAACTCTACCTGCGGAGGATTGCCATGGCTGCCAGGGTGGGCGAGATCGTGCGCACGCGGGTACACAACCCTGAGGCGATTGCCGAGGCGGCGAAGCGACGCGTGCCGGCGTCTTCCGTGGTGGGGGAGCATGGCCGGGCGATGATCATCGCTGCGGACCATCCGGCGCGCGGCGCGCTCGGCGCCGGCGGGGATTCGATGGCCATGGCCGATCGGGGCGCGCTCCTGGACCGGCTCTGCGTGGCGCTGGAACGCCCTGGGGTGACCGGAGTGATGGGCACGGCCGACATCCTGGAAGATCTGCTGCTGCTCGGCGTGCTGGACGGCAAGTCGGTGTTCGGATCGATGAACCGGGCCGGCCTGGCCGGCTCGACGTTCGAGATCGATGACCGCTTCACCGCCTATGACGCGGAGACCATCGCCTCCATGGGCTTCGACGGGGGCAAGACGCTGACCCGGATCGCGTTGGATGACGCGGCGACGCCTTCTGTGCTGGAGAACACGGCCCGGGCCGTGAACGAACTCAACGACCGCAAGCTGATCGCGATGGTCGAACCGTTCATTTCCCGATGGAACAACGGCAAGATCTGCAATGACCTGTCGCCCGAGGCCGTGATCCAGTCGATCACGATCGCCTGCGCGCTGGGGCGACGTACCGCCTATACCTGGCTGAAGCTCCCCGTGATCGAGGACATGACCGAGGTTCTGGCGGCATCGACCCTGCCCGTGTTGCTGCTCGGGGGCGACGGCACCGACCCTGAGCAGGTGTTCGCCAGGTGGGAACGCGCGCTGAAGATGCCCAGCGCGCTGGGCCTGGTGCCTGGCCGGACGCTGCTGTATCCGGCCGATGGGGACGTGGCCGGTGCTGTGGACAGGGCGGTCAGCCTGTTGTGATCCAGGGGGGCGCCTGGCGCATGAAGGTCGCCTTGGACGGGGTGGCGGACCGTTCAAGGCGGACCGTTCGGGGAAGGCCGCCCTTGGACGGGGCGGCGGCAGGGGGGTCGGTCAAGGCGGATCATTCAATGATGGTCGGCTGAGGCGGCCCGGGTCCGTCGCAGGCGGCCTCTCAGGTCCAGCAGGCGCGAGCAGAGCTCCGGGATGTCCCTCGCGTGCACCGCGTTCGGGAAATCCGGAAGCTCGGACCTGATCGCGAGCGAGGCCCACGCGGAGAACCTGACCTCCCCGTTCTCCTCGACGCTGACCCCGTCCCGCTCCGCCCACGCGCTGTTCAATGCGACGGCCTGCGCCGGCGACATGTCCGCGGGCAGATCCAATGCGAGGCTCCGCCCGTAGATGCGGACGGGATAACCACCGGGCAGCCCGAGCGGGCCCGGCAGGCTGGTTCGCACTTCGCGCCCGGTGACGAGGTCCGCCAGCAGCAGCGCGGTGACGTGGCCGGTCACGGCGTTCAACTCGGATCGGGCCGCGGCGCGCTGACGCCGGAGCAGCGGGCCGACCTCGCGGACCGGCGTCCCATCCAGCCAGGCCAGCGCCTCATCGGCGGCGTGGTCGGGGGTGTGCAGGTGCCAGTGATGCCCCAGGACCTGAAGGCGTCCCCCGCGGGCCGGGCGGAGTGATTCTCGCAGCGAGGCGGCGAGCAGCGCCACGTTCCCCACGCCGCAGAAGATCGGCAGTTCAAGCGTTTTGAGCAGCGGATTCACCGCATCGGGAAAGCAGGCGTTGAGGAAGAGGGGAGGTGGGTCCAGGGCGGCGATCGCCGAGGCCGCTTCGATGGCGACGGCCGCCTGGAGCGGGAGGGTGAGCCCGAAACCGGCGCTGTTCATCAGCGCGGTCCACGCCGAAGGCGAGCGGGTCTTCTCCCAGGGGGACTGGTACGAGGCACAGTTCAGGACGATCCGCGGACGGGTCTGCCGCAGGATCGAGGAGATGGACTCGGCCGCGTACCGGTCCGCCGACAGGGCGCGGAACCGCACCGGGGTGCCGCTCGACGCCGCCCGGACATCCGCGACGTAACATACTTCCGCTGAGCTCGACGGCGTCGTCGACACGACGGTCACGACGCATTCCGCAGCGCAGACGGCCGCCAGGGAGTAACAGATCGATCGGGTCAGCGAGCCGCTGCCCAGAATCACGATGCCGCGCTCGGCCATCACATCACCTTCCGAATGTGTCGCGGCTGAGATCACGGGGTGCTCCGCTCCCGGTAGCTCATGACGATGCCGGCGCCCAGGAGGCCGAGCACGGTCAGAGCCGTCAAGGCCGTCCCGTACCCGCCGGTGCTCTGGACGAGGTAGCCGACCAGCGCGGGGCCGAGTGCGGAGCCCGCGCCGAGTGCGGTGAACAGCAGGCCGAGCAGCCTGCCGAGGCGTGCCAGGCCGAACTGGTCGGCCAGCACGACGGGGAGGAGGGCGCTGTAGCCGCCGTACATGGTGCCGTGGATGACCGCGAACGCCAGCAACCCCCCGTAACCCCGCGCGGTCGTCCACACCAGCAGGCCCAGGCCGATCCCCGCATGACAGGCCTTGAAGAGGGCGAGCGACCCGAACCGGTCGGCGAGGGCGGTGATCACCAGGCGGCCCGCGATGCTGCTGATGCCGATGGCGGAGATCAGGGCCGCGGCGGCCAGGGCGCCGATGCCCAGGCGCTGCGCCGAGAGAGCGAGGTGCGCGAACGGAACGTAGTTGGCCATGCAGACGAGCAGCGACGCCACGTAGAGGGTGCGGAATCCACGCGCGGGCGGCCGTTGCGCGGCGATGGGGGCGTCCGGCGCCTGTGGCGGCCGGCCGACGAGGGCGGCGGCCAGCAGCAGCAGAGCGGCTCCCCCGACGGCGTAGTACTCGTAGGCGTGCCGCCAGCCGAAATGGCTCACCATCCAGGCCGACAGCGGCGAGCTGACGACCGTGCCGATCCCCACGCCGGTGACCACGCTGCCGGTGGCGACCGTTCGGTAGCGGTCGAACCAGCGGCCGGTGGCGGTGACCACCGGGACGTACACGCACCCGACTCCCAGCCCAATACCGAGCCCGTAGGCCAGGTACGCCTGCCACAGCGCGTCCGAGATCGCGGTGAGGTGAAGGCCGAGCCCCAGGCAGACGGCGCCGACGAGCAGCATCAGGCGGGGCCCGGCCCGGTCCGCGACAGGGCCGGTGACGGCGCTCAGGCCGAACCCCAGCAAGGTCGTGATCGAGAAGACCACGGACGCCGCGCCGTCACCGGCGTGAAAGGCCTGGGCCATGGGCCCGAAGAACTGCCCGTAGCTGTACGCCAGCCCATAGACCACGGATGCGGCGAGCGTCGCGCCCGCCGCCGCCAGCCACGCGCGGCGCGAGTCTCGCGCGCCCCCGGCAGGCGCGTGCGCGGGCGCCGACGGACACTCGGCCCCGGCCGCGGCCGGTGGTGTTTCGGGGAACGACATGGTCACTCACCTGCGCTTTCTGGCACGCTGCTGAGACGGCCGGGGGGGCGGGCACGCTCCGTCACATCCGGCGGGAGCGGATGTGCTCCGGCACCGGCAGCCCGTCGGGCACCCGCGCCTCAGGCTCGGGGACGCCGAAGGACGTGCGCACCGGCAGCAGACCGGCCCACTTGTCCAGGTCGACCTGGTCGCCGTGATCATTGGGCGGCGCGTCGCGGATCTTCACCGACGCCTCGGCCAGGTCCAGGGTCATGACGGCGACCCGGGCCAGCACCTTGCGGTCCGGTTCGTGCCCGTAGTCCCACGCGCCCGGCGCGAGATGCTCGGCCACGACCCGCATGCCGTGCCGCTTCTCCTCCTCGCGCAGGAGCCGGCCGGTTCCGTGGACGACGGCCGAGCGGTAGTTCACAGAGTTGTGGTAGACCGAGCGCGCGTAGACGATGGCATCGAGATGGGTCACCGTCACGCATATCGGCGCTCCGGGGGCGAGGACGCGCGCGCTGCGGGCGCCAGCCGATGCGTGCAGGTACAGCGTGTCGCCCTCGCGGCCGTACACGCTGGGCAGCACGACAGGTCCGCCGTCCGCGACGAACCCCAGGTGGCAGACGAGCCCGGCGTCCAGCACGTCGTACAGAGCCTGACGGTCGGTCGCGGCGCGCTCGTGGTAGCGGCGTACGGTGCTGCGTGCCGTGGGTGACAGGGGGCCATGCCCGGTACTGTTCATGTCGGCCTTCTTTCTGTTCCGCCGGGCGCTTACAGCACGGCCTTGGCGACATCTTCGGCCGAGCGGACCTCGATGACCTGAGACCGTTCCGGCATCTGTTCCGGTTCGGCGACGTACATGCCGGAGCCGTGCAGCACCACGCCGTCGAAGCCGCAGACCAGGCCCCGGTCCAGGCTGTTGAGCACGCCGGTGAGCCCCATGACCAGCGACCATTCGGCCAGATGGCGGGGATCGGCGGGAAGCGGCCGGTCGCTGGCCTGGAAGTGGTGTCGTACGGTGCCGTAGCGCTGGACGCACTCCAGCAGCGACACCACGACAGCCGATCCTCCGTGCTCGGCGATCAGTGCGGTCATCTCCGGCGCGGTGGGCGGATTGCGGGTGTAGAAGGTGGGCTCGAGATTCTCCTGCGGATTCCACGTCACCTGGGGGAAGTGCGGGGAGCTCCGCTGCTCGTACACCTCGTCGGCGTCGCTGCGCTCCCAGTTCGGCTGCGGGTCATGGCCTTTCGTCTCGGTCAGGTAGTGGCGGACCATGTCGCTGGTCGCCAGGTGCTGGACCAGGAGGAATCCCGGCTGCGAGTGCGTGATGCCCAGCGCGGCCATGGTGTCGATGCCGTGCTGATAGCCGAGCAGGCCGTACGCGCTGGAGACGGCGTGCGCGTGCAGGAGCCGGTGGCCAGGCTGGGCGTCGCCGAATTCGTGCTCGTAAAAGGCGCGGCAGGCGTCGGCCACCTTGTAGTTGGCGATGTCGAGGGAATACCAGACCCTCTCACCCGTCCCGGCCTCAGCTTCGGCGAACGTTCGGCCGATGTTCTTGACGTCGCCGGCCTCGGGCCCGGAGTAGACGAGGATCGGATTGCGGGCCCGCAGTTCGTCGGACTCGGTGAGAACGTTGCGCCGGAACTTGTACAGCGTGGCCGCCGGCGTCAGCGTGACGATGCGCAGTTTGTCAGGGGTGGCCAGCTTCAGCTCCAGAGCACGAGCCACGGCGTCGCGCAGGGCGATGGCCTTGTTTCCCGAGGAGGGGGTGAACAGGAGGACCGATTCGCCGGTCCGATCGATGTGCTGCACCGCCCGGGCCACCATCAGAAGGGACGCCGTGGTCTTGGTCGTACGGGTTCCCGGATTCTTCATCAGGTCCAGCAGAACCAGATTCCGGCCGGCGTAACTGCCCAGCGGACTCAGCGAGGCACCGGCGACGGCGAAATACTCCTCCCACGCGTCGGTCAGCACCGGGTAGGAGAATTCCGGGGCGAAGCCGGTGGATCGGGCCGGTGCGCAGCGCCGGGAGGCCTCCCGCACGCCGTTGTAATAGCGGGTGATGACGCTCTCGGAGTCGGTGGTCTTGATTTTGGCCGCGAAATTGCGCGCGCCAAGGCTCATGGAGTGGCACCTTTCACTCAAAGGAAGGCGTGCGGGTGGGGGGGCGGATCTAGCAGTGGCGCAGGAGTTGGTCGGCGACGATGCGGGCCTGCCGTCCGATGATGAGCATGGAACTGGTGTAGTAATGGGTGCCTGCTGTCAGATGTCCCAGAGCGAACAGGTTCCGGTTCTCGCTCCCGTCCGCTGCCAGGACCCTGTTGGTGTACCGGGCCACGTCCACGCCTCCCAGGGGATGCCGCCGCGCCACGCCGGTTTTCACCAGGCCCTCGACCAGCGGAATCGCCGCTTCAGGAATGGCCGCGGCGGCCGGGCGCGTCGTGTTGACCACGATGTCGGCCGCGATGTCGCCCGCACCGGTCGAGGCGAGAAAGGCGGGAAGCGGGAATTCACCGGGCCTTATCCCGCGGACACCGCGCACGACCCGCAGTTGTCCCGCGTCGGAGGCCGCCTGCAGCCGGATGGCCGTCCGCTGAGGCATCGGGCTCAGCAGGCTGACGAATTTCCGGTGCCAGCGAGTGAGAAACCGGCGCCGTTCGGCGTCGGGCATGGCGTGCCAGATGAGCTCGATCGACTCGTGCATCGCCTCGATGATGACGGGCTGCCAGAGTGCGCCGCCGTCGCGGGCCTGCTGGAGCTGGCGGCGCAGCCGGCGGGCGACTGACTCGCCCGGTACGGCCTCGGCGCACGCGCGGTTCAGGTCCATCCCCGCCTCCCGCAATTCGCGGTCGAGCAGCGCCAGCAGCCGCTCCCCGGTCATGACCGGGTCGGCCGCCAAGGCGGCGCGAACGGCGGCGTGGGAGAGGTGCCGCAATTCTGGCGCGGTGGCGCTGGTGCGTACGGTCGGCAGCAGCCCGTTCCTCGACGCCATGGTGATGCCGCCCCGATGGCTGTTCTCCAGCAGGAACAGCACGGTGTCGACGGCGGTCAGACCCGTTCCCAGCACCAGGACATGGGCTTTGCGCGGCACGGCGGCCAATTGTGCGCTCAGCGGATAGGAGTCGTTGATATATCCCGGCGACCGGGCCAGCCGGTACACATCGACCGGCCCTCCGGTGCCCACGCACAGCACCACGCGGTCCAGGCCGTCGAAACGCCGCCCGTCCTCGGTGAGCGCGTGAAAGCCGGCCGGACCCTGGCGCAGCCGTATTACCGGCGATCTCACCGTGCGCACGCTTTTCCCACGTCCGGCCAGCCGATCGGTGATCTCGGCCGCCACGGCGGCGAGATATTCGCCGAACAGCCGACGGGGAAGAAACGCCGCCGGGGAGACAGGGCCTCCGTTCAGGCCGCCCCGTTCCTTGACCCATTGCAGGAAGTGCCCGGGTGAGTCCGACAGTACGGACATGCGCTCGGCTGAGACGTTCAGCAGCGCGATGTCGGAGTCGGGGAGATAGGCCCGGCCGGGCCCGACGTTCTTCGCCGGTTCGAAAACCGTGACGTCGAGGTCCGGCAGGCGGTCACAGGTGAGTGCGGCCAGCAATGCGACGGCCGCACCGCCGCCCCCGATGATTCCCAGCTTCATGTCGCCCTCTTCATGCGCGGAGGTACGGTCGACGGCGGAATTCCGGGCAGCACTGAGCGGCAGCGCGGCCCCCGGTTCCATACGGGATACGCCGCGCCTTCAGCGCCGCGTGGTCTCCCGCTGCTGGGTCACGAACAGGCTGGTGTAATCACCGCCGGACCAGTCCGGTGGCAGGAGACACGGGCGAGGGTCGTGCGCCGCCCACCGGGCCGGCTCGCCGCGTACGATCTCGCCGGCATGGCTGCTGGGCAGCGGATTCGCGGTATAAGGCATGGAATTGGCCGCGCTGTACACGTTGAGCAACAGCGGCCGGCCGAGGTCCGACTCGTTCTTGGCCGAGCAGTGCAGGGCCCGGCAGTTGTGAATGGTCACCGACCCGGCCGGCCCCGGGAGATAGACCGCACGGTCGGCGGGCAGCGCGGCGGCGTCGGAATCGTTCAGCGCCCCCGTCCAGGTGCCGTCGGAGCCGTAGAGGTCGTAGAGTTCGCCTTCATGGCTGCCCGGAATCACGCCGAGCGGCGCCTGGTCCAGGGAACAGTCGTACAAATAGGTGCCGAAGGTCAGCGAACTGTAGTTGGTGTGCGGCCAGAACTGCACATCCTGGTGCCACTTCACCTCGGCGCCGCCGCGGGCCCACTTGAAATTCAACTTGGCATGATGGAATTTCACGTCCGGGCCCACCAGGTCGGCCGCGATGTCGGCGAGCGCCGAGTCCCGCGCGAAGCGCCAGTAATCCGGGTGCTGGTCGACCGGGCTGGTCACGCGCCGTAGCCGGGGGGTTTCGGCAGAGTGCCCCGGCTCGATGTCGAACACCGCGTCGGAGCGGTCGATCGTCCGGCTGCGCTCGATCATCTCGTCGGTCGCCGCCCGGAGCCGGGTGAGCCACTCGCTGGGGATCACCTCCTCCAGGAGCAGATAGCCGTTGCTGAAGTAGAACTCCCGCTGCTCTTCCGTCAGGACCTTGGGGGTGATGCGGCGGACCTCGTCGACCAGCATGTACGTTCTCCTCGACCAGAGACACGGACCCGGGGCGTACGCACATCTTTGTGCGATATGTCCTTACATATGGACAAGCTATTGTCCGTATCAGATGTTGTCCAGTGGTTCGATCGATCTTTGTCGCAGAGCGCGGCCGGCCCGAGAAGGTTCGCAGCAGGCGATGGGCGGAGCCGAACCCGGAGTTGAGGAACAGCCATTAGCGCTAGCGTCTCCACCCGCGAATGGCTCACCGGGCGCCCATGGATCCAGCAGGTGTTCATCCCCAAGCGGGCCTGCCGGCTCAACCCGCAGGAAGCCTGGTGGCTCGTCTTCCGCCGCCAGGCCCTGGCCGGGCAGACCTTCGCCGACCCCGTCCAGATCGTCTACGCCACCGCTGTGGCGACCGCCCAGCTCAACACCCGCGCCCACCCCTGGGCCTGGGGTCGCCCGGCCCCGAGCCTCGTCAGCGCCGACGCCGTTTTATCTACCTGCTTTAAGGAACGGAGCACTGGAGCCCGTCCGGTGAGCCCCCTCCATCCCGCCTGATTTTTCTCCCCTGAATTCCGGCCAGGATGTAGAGAACATGGAGGCGTGCTTCTACCTATGAGTGAGCGCCCAGGCAGGCGCGGAAACCGAAGGAGCCAGAACATGAAGTACATGCTGCTGATGCAGTTTGGCCGGCAGGCCGACTTCCCGCCGATCAGCACATGGCCCCCCGAGGACGTCATGGCCCACATCGAGTTCATGCACAGCACGAACGAGAAGCTCACCGCCGCCGGGGAGCTCGTGGAGGCGCAGGGACTGGCGATGCCCGACCAGGCCAGGATCGTGCGGGCCGGTGACGGCGGCGCCCCCGTGATCACGGACGGCCCCTATCCCGAGACGAAGGAGTTTCTGATCGGCTACTGGATCGTCGACTGCGACAGCCAGGAGCGGGCGATCGAGCTCGCCGCGTCCCTCTCGGCCGCGCCCGGACCGGGCGGTAAGCCGTTGAACATGCCGATCGAGGTGCGCCAGGTGATGTCGGCCCCGCCCGAGGAGCTGTGAGCGCTGACGATCCGGCCGTCGACGACCTGCTGCGCGAACTCGCGCCGCAGGTCGTCGGCGTGCTCACCCGCCGCACCGGGGACTTCGACACCGCCGAGGACGCGGTCCAGGAGGCGCTGCTGAACGCCGCGGCCCAGTGGCCGGAGGAGGGTGTGCCGGGCAATCCACGCGGCTGGCTCATCCAGGTCGCGTTCCGCCGGATGACCGAGCAGGTGCGCAACGAGCAGGCCCGCCGCCGCCGGGAGGAGCTGGTGGCCACGCAGGCGCCCCCGGAACGGCGGACCGCGCCCCCCGCCGACGACGCCCACGAGACGGACCGGGACGACACGCTGATCATGCTGTTCCTGTGCTGTCATCCCGCGCTCACCCCGGCCTCCGCCATCGCTCTCACCCTGCGGTCGGTGGGCGGCCTGACCACGGCCGAGATCGCCAAGGCGTTCCTGGTGCCCGAGGCGACCATGGCGCAGCGGATCAGCCGGGCCAAGCAGCGCATCAAGGCATCGGGGGTGCCGTTCCGGATGCCGGCCTCCCGGGAGCGGGCGCGGCGGCTCGGCTCGGTGCTGCACGTCCTCTACCTCATCTTCAACGAGGGCTACGCCAGCAGCGCCGGCCCCGACCTGCACCGCGTGGAGCTGTCCCGCGAGGCGATCCGGCTGGCCAGGACGGTCCACGCCCTGCTCCCGGACGACTGCGAGGTGGCGGGGCTTCTCGCGCTGATGCTGCTCACCGACGCCCGGCGCGCCGCGCGGACCGGTCCGCGCGGCGCCCCGATCCCGCTGGCCGAGCAGGACCGGAGCCGGTGGGACGGCGACGCCGTCGCCGAAGGGGTCGCGCTCATCACCGCCACCCTCGCCAAGGGCGCGGTCGGCCCCTATCAGCTCCAGGCGGCGATCGCGGCGCTGCACGACGAGGCGGCGAGTGCCGAGGAGACCGACTGGCCGCAGATCCTCGCGCTGTACGGCCTGCTGGAACGCATGTCCGACAACCCCGTGATCTCGCTCAACCGCGCCGTCGCCGCCGCCATGGTGCACGGCGCCGCGACCGGCCTCGACATGCTGAAGGCACTCGACGCCGACGGACGCCTGGCGGGGCACCACCGCTTCCACACCGCGCGGGCCCATCTGCTGGAGATGGACGGCGACCTGCAGGCGGCCGTCGACGACTATCGGGTGGCGGCCGGCCGTACGATGAGCGTCCCGGAGCGGGACTACCTCACCGCCCGTGCCGCCAGGCTCGCCGCGACGGTGTCCGGATCGGTCCGCCGGGACCTGTAAGAGCCTTCGATGTCCGCAGACCCGGGTCCCGCTCTCGTGACTCAGGGGACATGCCCCGGGGGCCCCGGAGCCGCGCCGCGAAGCCCGGCGGGCGATGATAGACGATCACAGGTCCCGGCTGCTCGCCATCACCAAATCCGGCATTAAACAGCCTTTCAAGGTGGCTTTTTAATCTAAAACCCGACTTTTCGCCTTTCCTGTGAATACAGTCCAGCGTTAGCGGGCGGTGACCACCCTTCCCTTCGCGGAAGGGCGGAGGAGAAGAGTGGACGGGGTGGCTGACGGTCGTGGATCCGATCGGTGAGAATCTGCTCAGAGTCATGGAGCCGGAGCTCGGATACCGGGAGCAGGCCGGGCAGCGCACCACGTTCGGCGAGTGGTATTCCACCAATGTCGTCAAGGACCCCCAGTACAGAACGGCCCCCTGGTGCGACATGGTCATCGCCTGGGCCGCCGGGAAGGCAGGGATCGAGGACTTCGTCGGCCAGTTCGCCTGGACGCCCTCCCACGCCCGCTGGTTCGAGGCGCGGGACGCGTGGTCCGGCGAGCCGGAGCCGGGGGCCCTGGTCTTCTTCGACTGGTCCGGCGGCAAGGACATCAAGGGCATCGACCACGTCGGCGTCGTCGAGCGGGTGGAGGGTGGAACGCTCCACACCATCGAGGGCAACGTCGACGGGGTCTGGCTGAAGCGCAAGACGCGCGACGAGAGCAAGGTCGTCGGCTACGGTCTGCCGCGCAAGGTCAAGGAGCGCCTGACGGGTGAGGACGCGCCCGTCCCGGTGACGGCCGGACGGATCAAGACTGGCGCGGCGACGGCCGCCGGATCCGTGACCGCCTCCGTGACCGGCCGCCCGGAGACACCCCATGTCCCCACGGAGGCCGTACCGGTCGCGGGAGTGCTCCTCCTCGCCCTCGGCGCGACGCTTGCCCTGGCCAGACGCCGTCCGCGCGCCTCGGCGGCGGGAGGGGCACCCGCCCCGGCGGCCTGGCCGCCCTCCCTCCCGGCGGACAGGCACTCCCGCGTCCCGGCGGGCGGACGCCACCGCAGGCGGGGACCGGGCACGGAGACGTCCCACGGACCCGGCACGGAGACGGTTCCCGGAGCGGGCACAGGGATGGTCCACGGAGCGGGGACGGAGACATTCCCTGGACCGGGCGGGGAGACGGTCCCCCCGCCAGACGTGAAGCCATCCCCCGGGCCGGGCGGGGAGACGCCCCTCGGACCGGGCGTCGACCGGCCGGGGGCGTCGGCCGGAGGGGCCGGGCCCCGGCAGGCCGTCCGGCACGTGCACCGGCGGGCGGGCGGCGGGGCCGGTCCGGCGCGACCGGCGGGTGCCAGGGCCGGGCGCCGGCCGTACTCGCCCTGACCGGATGAGCGGGCGGACGGTCCCGCCGGGCGCGGCACCCCCGGTTTGATTAATTAGGTTAGCCAAAGCTAAGTTGCTCGCGATGACGTTCCCGAGCGAAGGCAGCAGCACGATGACAGCCGTCAGTGAGCAGACCGTAGAGCGCGTCGAGGAGATCCCCGCCTACCGCGCCTTCCATGTCCGGGTCCTGCGGACGCTGCGGCTCAGCCCGAGCTTCGTCCGGGTCACCTTCGGCGGCGAGGAGCTGTCCGGCTTCGCCGACAACGGTTTCGACCAGCGGATCAAGCTGGCCCTCCCGCTGCCCGACGGCGGCTTCGCCTCCGTCAGCGACGGGGCCGGCTGGTACCAGCGGTGGCGGGCGCTGCCGGTGGAGCTGCGCAACCCGATCCGCACCTACACCGTGCGCGCCGTACGGCCCCGGCAGCGCGAGCTCGACATCGACTTCGTGCTCCACGGCGACGCCAGCCCCGCCTCCCGCTGGGCCACCTACGCCGCCCCCGGCCACCGTGCCGTGGTCATCGGCCCCAACGCGGCCTGCCCCGGGCCCACCGGCGGTCAGGAGTGGGCTCCGCCGGCCGGGGCGACGCGCCTGCTGCTGGCCGGTGACGAGACCGCCGTCCCCGCCATCGCCACCATCGCCGAGAGCCTCTCCGGCGACGTGCGGGCCACGGTCCTGCTGGAGGTGCCGCGGAGCGCCGACGTGCTCCCCCTCGACGTACGGCCGGGCGTGGAGGTCACCTGGCTGCCCCGGGAGGGAGCCCGCCACGGTGAGCTGCTCGTCCCGGCCGTCCGCGACGCCGTCGGCGAGATGACCGTGCGGGGCGACGTGGTGGACCCGCTGGAGGACGTCGACGTCGACACCGAGATCCTGTGGGAGGTCCCGCCTGTCTCGGGCCGCGACGGCCTCTACGCCTGGCTGGCCGGTGAGGCCGGCGTGGTCAAGCTGCTCCGCCGCCACCTCGTGCAGGAGGCCGGGATCGACCGCTCGTCGGTGGCGTTCATGGGCTACTGGCGGCTGGGGCGCGCGGAGAGCGACTGAGCACCGCGGCGTCACCGGCGAGTGGTCACGGCCGTTTCTCACGAACGGCCGTTCTCACAAGCGGCCGTTCTCGCAAGTGGCGGCTCTCACGAATGGCGGCTCCCACGGACAGCCGACCTCGGGAAGCCGGTCTCACGGACAGCAGGCCTTCCAGGGACGGCCGGCCTCACGGACAGCCGACCTCGGGAAGCCGGTCTCGCGGACAGCAGGCCTTCCAGGGGCGGCCGGTCTCACGAGTGGTCGGCTTCACGAGTGATCGGCGCCGACGGTAGTCCGGTGCGCTCCGGGTAGTGACCGGTGCATGACGGTCACGGGATTCACTGGGCGGGTCGCGGCGTTGTGGACCGGGGCCCGCCACCGCCACCGCTGGCTGGACCATCTGGTCCGCGCCGGCGCGCGCTACGACCAGGCGGACGGTGGACGGCTGTCGGCCGCTCTCACCTACTACGCGTTCTTCGCGCTGTTCGCGCTCGCGCTGCTGAGCTTTTCGATCATCGGGCACGTCCTGGACGATCCCCAGGTGATACGGACCGTGCAGCGGTATCTCACCGACAACTTCCCCCGCCTCGACGTGCAGGCGCTGCGTGACGCCAGGAGCACGGCCGGGGTGATCGCCTTCATCGGCCTGCCGATCACCGGCCTGTTCTGGATGGACACCCTGCGGTCGGCGATCAGGGCGATCTGGCGCATAGAGGAGTATCCGGGCCGCTTCCTGCTGCGCCAGCTCATCGACCTGGGCGTGCTGGCCGGGCTCGGGGCGCTGCTGTCGGCCTCCCTCGCGGTGGCCTTCGCCGCCGAGTCGCTGCTGAACTGGCTGCTGGTGCACACCGTGGGCGTCGACGACACCCCGACGCAGTGGCTGCTGGCCGCGGTCGCGTTCGTGCTCGGTCTCGGCGTGAACACCCTGCTGGCGGTCGCCCTGCTCACCGCGCCCCCGAGGCTGCGGCTGCCGCCACGCCGGGTGCTCGGGCCCGCCCTGTTCATCAGCCTCGGGCTGGAGGTCCTCAAGACGATCGGCCAGTTCTATCTGGAGATCACCGCGGCCAACCCTGCCTACCAGGTCGTGGCCGGCGCCGTCGCGCTGCTCGCCTTCCTCAAGCTCCTCAACCAGCTCATCCTGTTCGCCGCCGCGCTCACCGCCACCGCCACCACCGGCGACATCGTCGACCTGGCCGTCCGCCGCCCGCCCGCGCCGGCCGCCTTGACGTGACCCCCTCCCTCGCCCGGCTTTGCTACGGATGCGAGCTGTGCGAGCATGGCCGGGAAGGCGACGGCGGAACGAGGAAACCGGTGTGAATCCGGCGCGGTCCCGCCACTGTGATCGGCGAGCGGATCCCGGGCAGGCCACCGCGGGTGCGGGAAGGCCGGGACGAGCATCGACCCGAGAGCCAGGAGACTCACGCGGTCGCCTCCTCACGGAACGGGGCGGATCTCCCCGAGAGAGGAGCACGTTTCTCATGCCGCACGGCGGATCAGCCGGTACAGCGCGCGTCACTGCCGTCGGCCCCCACCTGCCGCCGCTGATGCGCTGCCTGGCGGACCAGGGCTGGAAGACCGTCACCGCGGGCCCGGCCGACCTGGCCGTGGAGGCGACCGGCGACGGCTACGAGGCGGCCTTCGACGGTGAGGGCCACTGGTTCGCCTCGCCGGCCGAGCTCACGGAATGGGCCGGGCAGGCGGCGGCCCGGCGTCCACGGGGGCTCCGCCCCGCGGAGACCCGCGTGGTGAGCGGGGCGCTGGCCGACGTGTCGGCCCTCGGCCCGTATTTCGCCGTCTCGACGGATCCCGCGGAGGAGGCCGACCCGGGCTGGCGCCCGCTCACCGCGCTCCACGCCGACCTCGGCGCCCTGCGTGCCTGGACCGGCCACGTCGGGCGGCGGCTGGGCACCGGCGAGACCAGGGTGGCCGCCTCGATCCTGTTCCAGGGGCTGGCCGCCCGGCTCTGGTCACCGGTCGTCGGCGCGGTCGCCGTCCGGGGTGTCCTGCCTGACCTCGCCCCGGCACGCGTCCACTGGCGGCCCACCGCGAGCGGCCCGCTCCCCCTGTGGACGGCCCGTCCGGCCGGCTGGGAGGTCACCGGTCCCGGCCGGGTCGCCGAGCTGGTCTACCGCAACGTGATGACCGAGCTGCTCGAACCGGTGGCGCGGGCCGTACAGGAGATCACTCCGATCTCCCCGCGGCTGCTGTGGGGCAACGCGGCCTCCGCGCTGGCCGGGACCCTGACGACCGTCGCGCGCGAGCGGCCGGACCTCGCCCCCCGGGCCGCCGCGCTCAGCCGCGAGCTGCTGGCCCTCGGAGTTCTGGAAGGGACCGGTGACCTCGCCGAGCCGGCTCCCGGCCGTCATTTCTTCGTCCGGCGCAGCTGCTGCCTCTACTATCGCCTGCCCGGCGGCGGCAAGTGCGGCGACTGCGTCCTGCTGCCCCACGAGATCCGCCACGACCAGTGGGCGCGGGCCCTGCGACAGACGGGAGCGGCCCCGTGACCCCCGGCTCCGCGGCCGCGCTGCCTGCGCCGATACTGGAACGGTGCTGAGCAGTCACCGCCTGCGGGTGCTTCTTGAGGTCTTCAGGACGGGGAGTATCGCGGGAGCCGCGCGTATCCTGCGGCTCTCGCCGTCCGCCGTGTCCCACCAGCTCTCCAAACTGGAGGAGGAGGCCGGGGTGGGCCTGGTCGAGCGGGGCGCGCAGAGCCTGCGGCTGACCGCGGCCGGGCGGCGGCTCGCGACCCGGGCCCAGGAGGTGCTCGACATCATCGAGGCCGCGGAGAAGGACCTGCTGGCGCAGGCCAGGGCCGACGCCGGGCAGCTCCGGATCGGGTTCTTCGCCTCGGCGGGATACCGGCTGCTGCCGCTGGCGCTGTCGACCTTCACCGCCCGCCACCCCGCCGTGGAGCTCGACCTGGTGCTCGGCCAGCCGCACGAGCTCCTGCCCGACCTGGAGCGGGGCGCGCTCGACATCCTGGTGGTCTTCGAGCACGCGCTCGACCCCTGGAAGCCGCCGGAGGGGGTCGAGGTCGCCCACCTGTTCGACGAGCCGCAACTCCTGGTCGTGCCGTCGGGCCATCCGGCGGGGCAGCGGCAGCGGGTACGGCTCGCCGACCTGGCCGACGAGCCGTGGATCACCACGTACGGCACCGACACGCCGGTGTCGGTGTTGGAACGGGCCAGCGCGCTGGAGGGGTTCAATCCGATGATCCGCTGCCGCAGCGACCACTACGAGGTCACGCTCGGGCTGGTCAGGGCGGGCCTGGGGGTGGCCCTGGTGCCCAGCCTCGGCGCGCAGGGCGCGGCGGGCATCCAGGTGTGCCGGCTGGACGGCCCCCGCCTCTTCCGCAGGATCGGCGCCGCCGTCCGCCCGACCAACCCCAACCCGGCACTGCGCTCCTTCATCGACTACCTGCGCGACGCCTCGGCCCAGATGCGCAACGCCCTGCGCTGAGACCCCGGCACGGCCCGAGCGGGCACGGGCACGGGCACGGGCAGACACGGTCACGAGCAGACACGGTCACGAGCAGACACGGTCACGAGCAGACACGGTCACGAGCGGGCACGGTCACGAGCGGGCATGGGCACAAGCCGGGCGCGGGCGCTCCGGCACCGCCGGACCCGGCCTGACCTGGCCTGGAAGCACCCGATCGCCCGCGGCCGTTCGCCGGTCGTTCGCATCCAGTACATCGTTATGTCATGACATAAGGATGTACTATTGCTTTGTCGTAAATTCATAGTTACGTTCTTGTGCAACACCTTCCCCCCAAACGAGGAGGCGCAATGCGTCCCCTGCCCAGGCTTTTCCTGGCAGCCCTGACGTGCTCACTGGTAGGAGCACTGTCCGTCCCGGCCTCGGGGCAGAGCATCCCGTCGGCGGATCCCGAGGTGGAGACCCCCGCCCTGTTCGACGACGAGGCGGGCGGCAACGCCAACGGCGACGACCCGGCCATCTGGGTCCATCCCTCCAGGTCCGGCAAGAGCCTGGTGATAGCGACGGCCAAGGAAGGCGGTCTCTACGTCTACAACCTTGACGCCGAGCAGCTCCAGCACCTGCCGGCCCCCGCGGCGCCGGGGCCCGACGACGAGGGCGGGCGCTTCAACAACGTCGACGTCACCTACGGCTTCGGCGGTCGGGACCTCGCGGTCGTCTCCGACCGCGGCCGGGACCAGCTCCGGATCTACGCCATCGCGCAGGGCCAGCTGACCGACGTGACCGACCCGGCGGCGCCGTTCGTGTTCAACACCACCCAGCCGCAGGTCAACGACGGGGAGACGGCGTACGGCCTGACCACCTGGAAGGACTCCACCGGCACCTACGCGCTGGTCAGCCGCCGGCACACGACCTCGATCGGCCTGGTCAAGCTTCTTCCCAAGCCGAACGGCAAGGTCGGCTACCAGGTCGTCAGGACGCTGGACCTGCCCGCGTCGTTCGCCCTGCCGAACGGCCAGAGCTGGACGCCCTGCGACGAGCCGGGCAGGACGCCGCAGGTCGAGGGCATGGTCGTGGACCAGCAGACCGACGTGCTCTACGCGGCCCAGGAGGACGTCGGCATCTGGCGGATGCGGGCCGACCTCACCGGGACGCCGACGCTCATGGACAAGGTCCGCGATTACGGCGTTCCCGCCACCTACGACCCGGCGACGGAGGAGTGCACGCCCGGCGTGGACCCCGGCTACGGCGGCCAGCACCTGTCGGCCGACGCCGAAGGCCTCACGATCTACTATCGGGACGACCAGAAGGGCTACCTTCTGGCCTCCAGCCAGGGTGACAACACCTTCGCCGCCTACCGCAAGGAGGGCTCCAACGCCTACCTCGGCCAGTTCCGCATCGGGACGCACAACAGCGTCGACGGCGTCGAGCACAGCGACGGCTCGACCGTGCTGAACGTCCCGCTGGGCGACTTCGACGAGGGCCTGTTCATCGCGCACGACGGCGCCAACACGCCGGCCGTGCCCGACCGGGAGAACACGAACTTCAAGTTCGTCGGCTGGGAAGGCATCGCCGACGGGCTCGACCTGGACATCGACACCGACGGCTGGGACCCCCGCGACTGAGAACGGGTGAAGCCCCCGGCCGCGACGGGGCGCTTTCCAGGGTTCGCCGCGCCACAGTGATCACTTACTGGTGGCGGGAAACATAGCGAGACGCTCGGCCGGGTATCCCGGCCGAGCGTCTTTCGCGGTCCGGCGTCCGATCCGGCGGCGACGGCGTCGAGCCGCTCCCGGCCGTGGACGGACGGGGCCGCCCCTTGGGGAGGTACTGGCGCAGCAGGCCGTTGATGCTTCCACGCCGGGTGGCGGCCGTACGGCCCGCGGTGACCTGGCAGAACCACAGGACCGGTGCGTCGATCACCCGGTCTCTGACCGTCCAGGATCACTGACCGCTTCGGAACTCCTCGCCCGGGGGAACGGCCGGCCGGAGTGGTCCAGCGCGAGCATGCCGGCCAGGTCGCGCAGGCATTCCTCGAAGACGGGTTCCAGGTCGGAGTAGGCGAAGTCCAGCTGGTGCAGGACTTCCATGCACAGCAGGCCGTACAGCCTGATCCAGCACGTCAGGAAGACGTGGACGGCCTCGGGTGGTAGCCGTCCGTCGATGCCGGCGGAGTAGGCGGTCAGTTGCTCGCGCAGCGACGGGGGCAGATCGACCAGGTCGGGCGCCGGGAACCCCCGCGTCCGCCACAGCTCGACCGTCAGGTCCAGCAGGACCTGCTCGAAACGTTGCGCCGCCTGGTGGCGCGCCGAGTCCCGCTGCCTGTTCGGCGGGGCTATCGGGCTGGCGAATATCCAGCCGAACTCGGCCGGGTGGGCGATGGCCCAGGCGCGCATGGCGCGGCAGACCGCCAGTATCCGCTCGCCGACCTGCGCGTCGGCGTGGGCGTCCCGGGCCTGTTCCATCGCGGTGGCCAGCTCGCGGAAGAAGTCCGCGGTGACCGCGCCGACCAGGTCGTCGTGGCCGGCGTAGTAGTGGTAGAGAGCCGGGCCGCTCATGCCCATCTCCCGGGCCACCGCGTTGATGGTCACCGCCGCCGATCCCTGCGTGACCAGCAGCCTGCGCACGGCCGCGTGGATCTCCTCCAAGGTGGCCTGGCGCAGCCTCTCCCGCCGGCCGGTGGTCGTGCGTTCGGCCATCATCGGCCCCTCTTCCGTCTTCCGTTCCTCGCCTTGCCGCCATTGACATCCTAGACCATCTATGTTTCCTTAATGCCTCTAAGTAAATCTAGAGGCAGTAGGAGACGACATGGAATCACGGTGGTGGATTCTTCTCGCGGCAGTGCTGCCGGCTGCGGCCACGTGGTGGCGGCTGTCCAGGTCCGCTCACGTACGGCGCGGCCCGCGCGGGCCGTATGGCAAGCGCGAGGACTTCTGACATGCCGCGAACAACGCGTAACCCGCTCGCCGGTGTCTTCGGCAAATACGCCGTTCCGGCGACCATCACTCACGTCGAGCCGGTCACGCCCACGATGCGGCGGATCCGGCTCGAGACCGACCAGCCCATCGCCTTCCCGTACACCCCCGGCCAGCACATCAGGATCCAACTGAAAGATCCGCTGTCGATGTCGGGCATCCTGCGCCCCTCCGAGACGTTGCGCACCTACACGATCTGGGACCTCTCACCCGAGCGACGGACACTCGAACTGCGCGTCCACCTGTACGGGGGCGATGGAATCGGGCTGAGGTGGGCGCACGAGGCGCGGCCCGGAGAGGCGGTGACCTTCTGGTGGCCGCAGGGTGACTTCTTCACCCGCGAGGCGGCCTACCACGTGTTCATCGGGGAGGAGACCGCCGGCGCCGCCTTCGGGCCGATGATCCGGGCACTGGGAGCCTCAGCCGAGGTGTACGGGATCCTGGAGAGCGAGGCCTCCGAGCACGACCTGCCCATGCCGGGAACCCGCCCACTGCGCCGCGTTCACCGCCATGGCGCGCCGGCCGCCTCCTCCCGGGTTCTGCTCGCGGCGGTCGCCGAGCTCGACCTGCCGGGCAACGCGGGGGCCGCCTACGTGGCCGGTGAGGCCAGGACCTGCCAGTTGGTGCGCGACTTTCTCGTCCGCGAGCGCAACTGGCCGCGGACCTCCATCACGGTCAAGCCGTTCTGGACACCGGGCAAGCGCGGCCTGCACTGACCCGGCCCACGACGACCACACGGGAGACTCGGCAGTGAAAGCGATCATCGTGGGTGGCGGCATCGGCGGGCTCACCGCAGCCGCCGCCTTCCATCAGCGTGGCTGGCAGGTAGAGGTCTTCGAACGGGCACCCGAGTTCACCGAGGTGGGCGCGGGGCTGGCGGTACAGCCCAACGGGCTGCGCGCGCTGGACACGCTCGGTCTGGGCGATCACCTGCGCGCCAGGGGGCCGGCCGATCCGCCCGCCGGCATCCGGCACAAGAGCGGACGCTGGCTGATCCGCAACGACATCGACGACCTGAAACGCCGGTTCGGGCAATGGGTGACGGTGCACCGGGCCGACCTGGTCGACCTGCTGCGAGCCGCCGTGCCCGCTGAGGCTCTGCGACCCGGCACCGGCGTGCACCACGTGCGGTCCGACGGCACGGTGACCCACAGCGGCGGCACCTCCACCGGAGATCTCGTGGTGGGCGCCGACGGCGTGCACAGTGTGACACGGCGATCCATCTGGCCACGCGTCCCCGGACCCCGCTACGTCGGATACACCACCTGGCGCCTCATCGCTCCGCCACAACCCGTCGAAGGAGGCGTGGAAACGTGGGGCAGTGGCGACCGGTTCGGGCATGTGCCGATGCCCGACGGCCGCGTCTACTGCTACATGATGGCCAACGCCCCGATCGGCTCCCGCAGCGGCCTGGACGAGCTGCGCGAACGCTTCGCGCGCTGGCACGGCCCCATCCCCGCGCTGCTGAACTCCGCGCGCAAGGACGCGGTGCTGCAACACGACACCTACGAGCTGCCGAGGCTGCGCACCTACGTCTCCGGGAAGGTCGCGATCCTCGGTGACGCCGCGCACGCCATGACCCCCAACCTGGGGCAGGGCGCCTGCCAGGCACTTGAGGACGCGGTCACACTCGCGGCCGCCGTGGACACGCTGGGTGTGGGCGCGGGGCTGGAGGCATACGACCGCGTCCGCCGCCCTCGCACCCAAATGATCGTCCGCCGCTCCCGCCAGGCCGGTGCTGCCGCGCACTGGACGTCCGCGGCGCTGACCGGCCTGCGGGACGCGGCTCTCCCGCTTCTTCCCAACTCGGTCTTCGGCCGCTCACTCACTCCCGCCTACACCTGGACGATCTGAGGCGCCCGGCCGCATGGGCGCCTCACCCGCCCGCGTTCCAACCGGCGGGGCTCGGGTTCCGGAGACGGAACACATCGCGGAACGCCACTGAACCCCCGAAAGTCAGAGAGGTCACCACCCATGCCCCTCCCCCGGGCCCTGATCGCCTCCGTCGGCGTGATCACGATGGTCAGCGCGGTGCTGGCCGATCTGGTCGTCCCCGACCTGGCGGCCCAGCATGCCTTCAACGCCGGCTGGCCGCCCCACGCGAAGTTCCACGACGCCCAGTACATGGTGATGACGGTGCTCCTCGGCCTTATCGGTTTGATGCTCGCCGTACGGCAGGGCCGGAACATGCGCGCGCGGCTGCTCTGCGCCGCCGCGATCCTGGCCACTCCCTGGCTCGGCATGTTCGGAGCGCTCCTTTTCCCCGGCACCGCCACCTACGATCCGGAGTTCGCCGATCGGACCGTCTTCGTCCTCGGTCTGCACGGACAGGTCTTCATGGCGCTTGTCCTGATCGTGGCCCTGCTCGGTGCGGCAGCGGCGGCCTGGCGCATGCCTGACGGCTCCGCCGCTCAGCTGTGAGCCGCCCTCACCAGGCCCAGTGACCTGACCAGGTCGAGCATCTCGGCCCAGCACGCGCGCGATCGTCCGGATCGACGCCTCCTCCCGGAGCCGGTCCGCGATGTGAATCCGGTCGTCCTCCCCCGGATACCGAGACGCGCCAGCAGGGGGCGCCGCCGGTCTTCCGACCGGCGGCGCCCCCTTGTTTCCCGCTGACGGTCCGGCCCCGTTCCGCCGGCGCCTCCCCGGGCGGCGAAGGAAGCCCGGCTCGCCGGGGGCTTCCCCGGTCATCGGCTCATCCGTGGTTGACGCGCCAGAAGTCGGAGACCGTCTGGCGGTTCTGGAGGTCGCCGAGCAGCACCTTGGGGTCGGTGTGGAAGAGCTGGGACTTCCAGTCGTCCAGGCCGGGCGGGGTGACCAGCGGTTTGACGGTGCTGTTGCCGGAGACGCCGCCCTCACCGATCTCGTGCTTGACGCCCTCCTCGGTCATGATGAAGTGGACGTACAGCTTGGCCGCGTTGGGATGCTTGCTCTTGGCGGCGATGGCGACGTACTTGGGATAGCTGAAGCCGACGAACGGCGTCATCGCCGAGCACGTCGCCTGGGCGTATCCCTTGTCCTCGTTGTTGCGGAACTTCGAGATCGACATGAAGCCGATCTTCTTGTCGGTGGCGCTCGGCGCGCCCACCGCACCGGAGATGTCCTCGTCGGAGCCGGTCAGCACCGGCTTGTTGACCGACATCCGCTTGATCCATTCGTAGGCGGCGCTCTTCTCCTTGGTCTCCAGCGCCTTGCCGTACTTCGCCTGGTAGGCCTGCTCCAGCGCCTGGTTGCCGTGGGCGTCCAGCTGGGTGAAGAACGACAGCACGGTCGGCTTGCCCAGCGGATCCTGCATCACCAGTTTGCCGGCCCACTCCGGCTCGGTCAGGTCCCACACGTTCTTCACCGGGCACCCGTCGGGCGACAGCTTGGTGTTGTAGGCGAAGACCGTGGCCTTCGACAGCGCGAGCAGCGGGTTGTGGTTCTCCTGCGGGATCTGGTCCTTCAGGTCGGCGGGCACCCAGGTCTGCGCCACGCCCTGCGGGATGAGCTGACCGACCAGCACCCCGCCGTCCTCGTACATCGCAGCGTCGATCGTCACGTTGTCCGCGGCGTGCTCCCTGAGCATCTTCTCGGCGGTCTGCGGGGTGTCGGACTTCACGCCCTCCATCGCGATGCCGTACTTGTCGGTGAAGGCCTTGGCCACCTCCTCGATGTCGCCGCTGGAGTCGTAGACCAGCAGGCTGCCCTCCTTCTTGGCGGCCGCGACCAGGGTGTCGAGATCGAAGGCCGCGTCGACCGAGGGGCCGGGCAGCGGCTTGGCCGCCGTCGTCCCGGATGGGGCGTCGGCTCCCGTGGAGGGTGCGCACGCGGCGACGGCCAGTGCCAGCAGCGCCGCAGGGATGATCTTCCGGGTACGCCTCACGATGGCGTCACTCCTCTTGCCTCTCAAGGAATCGTATGCGCCGCTCAGAGCCCCGATCCGGCGGTGCAGTGCGCTCAACGATGAACGTCATGTGAACTATTTGTCAAGACATTCTTACCTTCGTGCAGCACTCGACACGATCCCGTCACATGCCAGCGAGCGGACGGTAACCTGGTATTGGTTAAGACATCCTGATGTCCATTAATGTCTGACCGTGACTGTGACGAGATTGGACATCGACCTCGACAGGTCGAGCCCCGTACCCCTCTACTTCCAGGTGGCCGAGCGGATCGCGGAGGCGATCCAGTCCGGCGAACTGCTGCCGGGCGCCCGGCTCGACAACGAGATCCAGCTCGCCGACCACCTGGGCCTGTCGCGCCCGACGGTCCGCCAGGCCATCCAGTACCTCGTCGACAAGGGCCTGGTGGTCCGCAAGCGCGGCGTCGGCACCCAGGTCGTGCACGGCCAGGTCAAACGGGCGGTCGAGCTCACCAGCCTCTACGACGACCTGCGCAGGGCGGGGCAGGAGCCGGTCACCCGGGTGCTGTCCATCGCCACGGTCGCCGCCGAAGAGGACGTCGCCGCCGCCCTGGGGGTCGCGCCGGGCGCCTCGGTGCTCCGGCTGGAGCGGCTCAGATACGCCCTGGGGGAACCTCTGGCCCTGTTGCACAACTGGCTGCCGGCAGGGCCGGCGCACCTGTCGGCCGAGGCCCTGGAGCAGCGCGGGCTCTACGAGCTGCTCCGCGCGACCGGGATCCGCATGCGGGTCGCCAACCAGCGGATCGGCGCCCGCGCCGCCACTCCCGCGGAGGCCGGACTGCTGGAGGAGCGCCGCTCCTGTCCCCTGCTCACGATGGTCCGCACCACCTATGACGACCAGGGCAGGGCCGTGGAACACGGCTCGCACGTCTACCGCGCCTCCCACTACTCGCTGGAGGTCACCCTAGTGGAGCGCTGACTCCCGGAACCCCGCACTGGTGATGATGATAGATAGTCCGAATGTCAGGACAAAGTCTTGACTGTTTACCTCCCGTTCATCTAGAACTGGAGGCCCCTGGACGAGGAGTCATCATGCGTGTGGGCTTGTTGGGCCTTGGTCGTATAGGCGCGTTTCACGCTGCCACCCTCTCTGCTCTTGTCGACGAGCTGGTCGTCTCCGACGCCGACCAGAGCAGGGCGGAGGAGGTGGCCGGACGGCTCAAGGCCCGCGTCGGAGACCCTTTCGACGCCGACGCCGTCGTCATCGCCACCCCCACCGCCACCCACGCGGAGTTGCTGGTAAGGGCCTGCGACCTGGGGGTGCCGGCCTTCTGTGAGAAACCCGCGGCGCCCGGCGTCGCAGAGACGATACGGGTCGCCGACGCCGCCGAACGGAGCGGGACGGTCGTGCACATCGGCTTCCAGCGCCGCTTCGACGCCGGCTACACGGCCGCGCGCGAGGCGCTGCGGAGCGGCGAGCTCGGCGCGCTGCACCGGGTGCACATGATCACCGCGGACCCGGCGCCCCCGGCCCCCGGCTACGTCCCCATGTCCGGCGGCATCTTCCGGGACTGCCACATCCACGACTTCGACATCCTGCGCTGGGTCACCGGCCGCGAGGTGGAGAGCGTCTACGCGACCGGCTCCAACCGGGGCGAGGCGTTCTTCGCCGAGGCCGGCGACGTCGACAACAGTGCCGCCCTGCTCACCCTGGACGACGGCACGCTGGTCACCCTGCAGGGCTCCCGCTACAACGGCGCCGGCTACGACGTGCGGATGGAGCTGGCGGGCACCCTGCGGACCCGGGCGGTCGGCCTCGACCCGCGCGCGCCGCTCACCAGCGCCGAGGGGCTGCAGCCGCCGGGCGAGCCGTGGCCGGACTTCGTCACCAGGTTCGATGCCGCCTACATCGCGGAGATGAGCGCGTTCCTCGCGGCGGCACGGGGCGAGCGCGAGAGTCCCTGCACGGTCCAGGACGCCCTGGCCGCCCTCTACATCGCCGAGGCGGCGGACCTGTCCCGTCGCGCCGACCGTCCGGTCCGTCTCCTGGAGGTGACCAAGTGAGAATTGCCGCGGCTCCCATCTCCTGGGGCGTGTGCGAGGTGCCGGGCTGGGGACACCAGATGACCCGGGAAAGAGTGCTGGCCGAGATGCGGGAGCTGGGCCTGACGGCCACCGAGCTGGGCCCCGACGGCTTCCTGCCCCCGGAACGCGAGCAGCGCACCCGCCTGCTCGACGGGTACGGCCTGCGCGCGGTCGGCGGCTTCGTCCCCGTCGTCCTGCACGACCCCGGCCATGACCCGCTGCCGGGCCTGCGGGCCGCGCTGGCCTCCTTCGAGGAGGAGACGGTGGTCGTCCTGGCCGCCGCCACCGGCGCCGACGGCTACGACGCGCGTCCCTCACTGGACGCGGAGGGCTGGCGGACGCTCCTGGGCAACCTGGACAGGATCCGGCGCGAGACGGCCCACCTGGTCACCCTGCACCCGCACGTCGGGACCATGGTCGAGACCAAGGACGAGGTGGAGCGGGTGCTCGACGGCAGCGCGGTCCCGCTCTGCCTGGACACCGGCCACCTGCTCATCGGCGGCACCGACCCGATGGACCTCGTCCGCGAGACTCCCGAACGGATCGCGCACGTCCACCTCAAGGACGTCGACACCGCCCTCGCCGAGCGGGTCCGGTCCGGTGAGCTGTCCTACACCGAGGCCGTGAAGGCGGGGATCTACCGCCCGCTCGGCCGCGGCGACGTGGACGTCCCCGGCATCGTCGCCGGTCTGGGCGCCGCCGGATACGCGGGCTGGTACGTCATGGAGCAGGACGTCATCCTCGGCTCCGAGCCGCCCGGCGGCGCGGGCCCCCTCCACGACGTCCGCACGAGCGTGGCCTTCCTGGGGAGCCTCGCGTGACCGACGTGCTGACCATGGGGCGGGTCGGGGTGGACATCTATCCGTTGCAGGTGGGGGTGTCGCTGCGGCGGGTGGAGACCTTCGGCAAGTATCTGGGCGGCAGTCCGGTCAACGTGGCGGTGGCCGCGGCGCGGCTGGGCCGTTCCAGTGCGGTGATCACCCGGACCGGCGCCGATCCGTTCGGGTTGTTCGTTCATGATGCGTTGCGGGAGTACGGGGTCGATGACCGGTATGTCAGTGCGGTGCCGGGGCTGCCGACGCCGGTGACGTTCTGTGAGATCCGGCCGCCGGAGGATTTCCCGCTGTATTTCTATCGCTGGCCGAAGGCGCCGGATCTGGAGATCCTGGCGGGGGAGCTGGATCTGGAGGCGGTGGCCGGGTGCCGGTTGTTGTGGGCGACGGTGACGGGGTTGTGTCAGGAGCCGTCGCGGGGGGCGCACTGGGCGGCGTGGCGGGCGCGGGGGCGGCGGGCGCACACGGTGCTGGATCTGGATTACCGGCCGATGTTCTGGTCGGATGCGCGGGCGGCGCGGGTGCAGGTACAGCGGGCGCTGGGGCAGGTGACGGTGGCGGTGGGCAATCTGGATGAGGTGGAGGTGGCCACCGGCACGCGGGATCCGTATGAGGCGGGCCGGTTGCTGCTGGAGGCGGGGGTGGAGTTGGCGATCGTCAAGCGGGGGTCGGCCGGGGTGGTCGGGATGCGCGCGGGGGAGACGGTGGAGGTGGCGCCGGTGGAGGTGGAGGTGGTCAACGGGCTGGGGGCGGGGGACGCCTTCGGTGGGGCGTTGTGTCACGCCCTGCTGGAGGGCTGGCCGCTGGAGCGGACGCTGCGGTTCGCGAACGCGGCGGGGGCGATCGTGGCCGGGCGGCTGGCGTGCGCTCCGGCGATGCCCACCCTCGACGAGATCGAGGACGTCCTGTCGGGTGAGTCTCCCAGAGGAGAGACCGCACATGCGTGAGGAGGACTACCGCCGGCTGCTCGACGACCGGGCCCGATATCCGGAGCGGGTGGCCGAGGCGGCCGCCGCGCGCGGGCGCAGGCCGCTGCTGGCCGGCCGCGACCAGTTGCTGATCATCGCGGCCGACCACCCGGCGCGCGGCGCGCTCGGCGTCGGTGACCGCCCGATGGCCATGGAGAGCCGCGCCGGCCTGCTCGACCGGCTGACGACCGCCCTGGCCAGGCCCGGCGTGGACGGGCTGCTGGCCACCCCCGACATCGTCGAGGACCTGCTGCTGCTCGGCGCCCTGGAGGGCAAGCTCGTCATCGGGTCGATGAACCGGGGCGGCGTGCAGGGCTCGGCGTTCGAGTTCGACGACCGCTTCACCGCCTACGACACCGCCTCGATCGTCCGGATGGGGCTGGACGGCGGCAAGATGCTCTGCCGGATCGGCCTGGACGACCCCGTCACCGCCGCCACCCTGGAGTCCTGCGCCAGGGCGATCACCGAGCTGGCCTCGCACGGCCTGATGGCGATGATGGAGCCGTTCTGGTCGCGGCGGGTCGGCGGCGCGGTCAGGCACGACCTGTCCCCGGAAGGGATGATCCACGCCATCAACGTCGGCCAGGCACTCGGCGCGACCTCCGCGCACACCTGGCTGAAGATCCCGGTGATCGAGGACATGGAACGCGTCATGGAGGCCACCACGCTGCCGACCCTGCTGCTCGGCGGCGATCCCACCCAGGCGCCCGACCGGGTCTTCGACTCCTGGGGCAAGGCGCTGCGGCTGCCCGGTGTGCGGGGCCTGGTCGTCGGCCGGGCCCTGCTCTACCCGCCCGGCGACGACGTGGCGGCGTCCGTGGACACCGCCGTGAGCTTGCTGGAGACCTCATGACGCACATTCCCCGCGGCACCGCCGCCGACGCCCCGTGGGCGGTGAAGATCACTCCTGAGTCGGCCGGGTGGACCTATGCCGGACTGCGGGTCGTGGACCTGTCCGGCGGGAGCGTGGAGTTCGCCACCGGTGACGAGGAGATGCTGGTCCTCCCCCTGTCGGGCTCGTGCGAGGTCACCGCCGACGGCCTGCGGCTGCCGCTGGCCGGGCGCACGTCGGTCTTCGACGCGGTGACCGACTTCGCCTACCTGCCGATCAGGACGTCCGCCCGGATCACCGGCACGGGCCGTTTCGCACTCCCCGCCGCCCGCGCGACCCGCCGCTTTCCCATCCGGTACGGCCCGGCGCACGAGGTCCCGGTCGAGGTCCGCGGCGCCGGCCAGGCCAGCCGCCAGGTCAACAACTTCTGCGCTCCGGACGCCTTCGACTGCGACAAGCTCGTCGCGGTCGAGGTGCTCACCCCCGGCGGCAACTGGTCGTCCTACCCGCCGCACAAGCACGACACCGCCTCCGAGCACGAGGCCGTCCTGGAGGAGATCTACTACTTCGAGGGCGGCCCCGGCTACCAGCGGGTCTACGGCACCCACGACACGCTGGCCGAGGTGGCGGGCGGAGACGTGGTGCTGGTCCCGCACGGCTACCACGGCCCGTCGATGGCGGCCCCCGGCTACGACCTGTACTACCTCAACGTGCTGGCCGGGCCCGCCCCCCAGCGGTCCATGGCCTTCTGCGACGATCCCAATCACGCCTGGATCCGCTCCTCCTGGGCGGACCAGGTGGTCGACCCCCGCCTGCCGCGTCGCGTCACGGACGCCCGTGGCGGATCCCCTGGAGACGCTTCATGAGACTGACAGTGGCCCAGGCGCTCGTGCGCTTCCTCGCCCAGCAGTGGACCGAACGCGACGGCGCCGAGCAGCGGCTGATCGCCGGATGCCTGGGCATCTTCGGCCACGGCAACGTCGCCGGCATCGGCCAGGCCCTCGCCGAACAGGGCGCCGGCACCCACGCGGCCCTGCCCTACTACCTGGCCCGCAACGAACAGGCCATGGTGCACACCGCCGTCGGCTACGCCCGTACCCGCGACCGTCTGACCACCTTCGCCTGCACCACCTCCATCGGGCCCGGCGCCACCAACCTCGTCACCGGCGCCGCCCTGGCCACCATCAACCGCATCCCGGTGCTGCTGCTGCCCGGCGACGTCTTCGCCACCCGCGCCGCCTCCCCGGTGCTGCAGGAGCTGGAAGACCCCCGCTCCTACGACGTCACCGTCAACGACACCCTGCGGCCGGTCAGCCGCTTCTTCGACCGGATCAACCGCCCCGAGCAGTTGCCCTCGGCACTGCTGGCCGCGATGCGGGTGCTGACCGACCCGGCCGAGACCGGCGCGGTCACCCTGGCCCTGCCCCAGGACGTCCAGGCCGAGGCCTACGACTGGCCCGAGGAGCTGTTCCGCCGGCGCGTCTGGCACGTGGCCCGCCCGGTGCCCGAACCCGCCGCGCTGGCCCGCGCCCAGGACCTGCTGCGGCGATCACGCCGGCCGCTGATCGTGGCCGGCGGCGGCGTCAAACACAGCCAGGCCTCGCATCAGCTGGCCGCCTTCGCCGCCCGCCACCGCATCCCGGTCACCGAGACCCAGGCAGGCAAGGGCGCCGTGCCGTACGACCACCCGTACGCCGCCGGCGCGATCGGCCACACCGGCAGCGCCGCGGCCAACACCCTGGCCCGCGAGGCCGACCTGGTCATCGGCATCGGCACCCGCTACAGCGACTTCACCACCGCCTCACGCACGCTGTTCGCCGGCGCGGCCTTCCTCAACATCAACATCACCGCCTTCGACGCGGCCAAGCACTCCGGCCAGATGCTCGTCGCCGACGCCCGCCAGGCGCTGGACGCGCTGGAGCCCGGCGACTGGAACGCCGACCCCGCCTGGAGCGCCAGAGCCACCGAGCTGACCCGCGACTGGCAGGCCGAGATCGAGCGCGCCTACGGGGGGACGGAGCTGACCCAGCCGGTGATGCTGGGAATCGTCAACCAGGCCGCCGAGGGCGGCGTGGTGGTCAACGCGGCCGGGTCCATGCCCGGCGACCTGCACAAGCTGTGGCGGGCCACCGACCCCGGCCAGTACCACGTGGAGTACGGCTACTCCTGCATGGGATACGAGATCGCCGGCGGGCTCGGGGTGAAGCTGGCCGCGCCGGAGCGAGAGGTGTTCGTGCTGGTCGGCGACGGCTCCTACCTGATGATGGCCCAGGAGATCGCCACCGCCGTGCAGGAGGGCGTCAAACTCGTCGTGGTGCTGGTCGACAACCACGGCTTCGCCTCCATCGGCAACCTCAGCGAATCCGTCGGCGCCCAGCGGCTCGGCACCTCCTACCGGATGCGCGGCCCCTCGGGCGAGCTCGACGGGGCCTTCCTCCCGGTGGACCTGGCCGCCAACGCCGCCAGCCTGGGCGCCGACGTGCTGACGGCGAACGACCCCGGCACGCTGCGGACCGCACTGGCCAAGGCCATGGCGTCCACGCGCACCACGGTCGTCCACGTCGAGACCGTCCCCGGCCCAAGTCCCGAGACCACGGCCTGGTGGGACGTGCCGGTGGCCGAGGTGTCGAGCCTGCCCGAGGTCAGGACCGTGCGCCGGCACTACGAAGACCACAAACGCGACCAGCGGCCCTACCTCTGATGGGATGGACGCTGGCGTTCGCCACGGTGGCGATCCTCTTCGTGCTGATCAGCGGGGCCAACGACGGAGCCACGCTCCTCGGCCTCGGGCTCAGGTTCCCCCGCTCGCCGGGATGGGCGATCGCCTCGCTTCTCGTGGTGGTGCTCTTCGCCGGGCCGTACCTGCTGGGCATCGCGGTCGCCCGGACCTTCACCGAGCGGCTGGCGGGGCTGGGGACGAGCGGCGGGGCGACGGCGTTCCTGGCGGGGGTGGTGATCGCGGTGGTCGTGGTCGCGGTCCTGACCGGCAGGGGCCTGCCGACCAGCCTGACGCTCGCGGTGATCGGCGGCATCACCGGCGCGGGGTTCGGCGCCGGCCTGCCGGTGTCGTGGTCGAGTCTGGGCGCGGTCCTGGCGATCGGGGCCGGCGCGCCCCTGGTCGGCCTGGCCCTGGGCTACCTGCTGGGGACCCTGTCGCGCAGGGTTCCGTCCTACCGCCGGATGCCCCGGCTCGTGCTCGCCGCCCACCTGCTGGCCTACGCGGCCCAGTGCGTGGCCTACGCGGTGAACGACGGCCAGAAGATGATCGCGGTGGTGAGCGTCGCGGTCGACGTGGGCCGCGACGGGCTGGGCGGGGTCGGCCCCGTCGAGGTGCCGCCGGCGTGGATGGCCGTCCTGGTGGCGCTCTTCCTCGCCGGGGCCCTGACCAGCCTGACCCGTGTCGGGGAGCGGCTGGGCCGCGGCCTGGTCATCACCCGGCCGCTGCACATCGTCTCCGCCGAGACGGCGGCCACCGGCGCCGTCCTGGGCAGCTCGGCTCTGGGCAGTCCGGTGAGCATGACCCAGTCGATCACAGCCGGAGTCGTCGGCGTAGCAGCCAGTGAGGGAGCCAGGAGAGTGCGATGGCAGAGCGTCATGAACATGGGTACGGCATGGCTGGTCACGCTGCCGTCGTCGATGGCCCTGGGCTGCCTGGCCGGGCTCGCGCTGAGGCTGCTGTGAGCGGCGCCGACGGCCGCGCCCGGCGGTTCCTGCGGGCCTGGGACGATGTGCGCGGCCGGTCCGGGCGGCGGGTCGTCGACCTGGTCCGCCACCAGGTCGCCGTCGTCCGGGCGGGAGCCGTACTGGCCCGCTCGACCGCGACCGGCGAGATCGAACGGTCGGTCGCGCGCACCCAGATGGCCGAGGTGGAGCACGAGGGCGACGCGGCGCGGGGCGAGCTGGTGCGCGTCCTTCGGCGGGTGCTGGCCACCCCCGTCGACCGGGAGGACCTGTTCCGGATCTCGCGGTCGATCGACGACGTGCTGGACCACCTGCGCGACTACGTACGCGAGACCGACCTGTTCGGACCGGAGGATCTCGGCTTCGCCGTCGAGCCGCTGCAGGCGGTGATCGACGGCCTCGACGAGCTGGAGACCGCCGTCCTGAAGATGATCGAGGATCCCGGCTCGGTCACCGTGGCCGTGCTGGCCACACGCAAAGCCTGCAGCCGGGTCCGCCAGCTCTACCAGACCCGGCTCACCGAACTGTTCACCGGGCCGCTGGAGATGGACACCCTGCGCGGACGCGAGCTGCTGTCGCGTCTCGACGCGGTGGGCCGGCGGCTCGGCGAGGCGGCCGACGCGCTCGCCGACGCGATGCTCAAACGGAGCCACTGATGACCAAGCGATGCCACTGAGGAAGCCGACGGGCCGCGCACCGCGTCGGTCCTCGCCAACCCCCTGAAGGAAGTACCATGGCTCTTCTCACCAAGCCGGAAACGCCGCCACCTCCCTCTAGGCGGCGCAGACTGGTGTACCGGCTCCGCGTGCTGCGCCACGACCCCACCGCCGCACTCGGGCTGATTCTTGTCATTTTGCTCGCCTATCTCGTCGTGGCACCGCTGATCGCGGTGCTGTCGGACGCCTTCCGCCTGCAGTACGGCGACGACGTGCACGCCGGGCAGCAGCCGGGCGAATGGACCGGCTACTACATGTGGCGGGTGTTCCGGTCCCAGATCAGCGGTCTGCTGTTCTGGGAGCCGCTGCTCAACACGCTGGTGATCGCGGTGGGCACCACGCTGTTCGCGCTGGTCGTCGGGGGCGGCATGGCCTGGCTGGTGACCAGGACCAACGTGCCGGGGCGCAAGTGGCTCGCCGGCGCCCTGGTGGTCCCCTACATGCTGCCTTCGTGGACCTTCTCCCTGGCCTGGCTGTCGCTGTTCAAGAACGAGCGTGCCGCCGGGCAGGTCGGGTTCCTGCAGGCCCAGGGCATCCGGACCCCCGACTGGCTCGCCTACGGCGCGTTACCGATCATCGTCACCCTGGGGCTGCACTACTACCCGTTCGTGCTGCTCCTGGTCGGGAACGCGCTGCGCCGCATCGACGCGCAGCTGGAGGACTCCGCGCGGATCCTCGGCGCCCCGCAGCGGACCGTCATCCGGCGGATCGTGGTGCCGCTGATGCTCCCGGCGCTGTCCTCGGCCGTGCTGCTGGTGGTCGGCCGGGTGCTCGGCACGTTCGGCACGCCCTACGTGCTCGGCCTGCCGGCCGACTACCGGGTGCTGTCCACGGGGCTGTTCCAGTCGATCCGGGACCGCAGCACCGGCGTGGCGTCCGTGCTCGCCACCGTCATCGTGGTCATCGGAGTCCTGATCGTCCTCACCGACACCCGGTTGATGCGCGAGCACCGCCGGTTCGTCACCGTGGGCGGCAAGGGCGCGATGGACCGGCTGAGCGACCTGCGCCGCTGGCGCTGGCCCCTGTTCGGGCTGGGCCTGGTGGTCTTCGTGGTGAGCGTCCTGGTGCCGGTGTTCACGCTGCTGCTGTCGACGGTCACCCGTACACCGCTGGACCTGTCGACCTTCACCCTCGACTACTGGCTCGCCGAGAAGCTGCCCGGAGCGGTCGGCTTCCCGCACGGTGTCCTGCGCGGTTCGGAGCTGTGGACGGCGGCGTGGAACTCGCTGCGCATCGTCGGCCTGGCCTCGCTGATCTGCGCGGTCGCCGGCCTGCTGATCGGGTACGTCGTGGTGCGCGGCACGGCTCCACGCGTCGCCGCGTTCCTCCGCCAGGTCTCCTTCCTGCCCTACCTCATCCCCGGCATCGCGTTCGCGGCCGCCTCGCTGTCGCTGTTCGCCGTCGCCAGGGGACCCCTTCCCGCGCTGTACGGGACGACGTTCCTGCTGATCCTGGTGATGGCCGTGACGCACCTGCCGTACAGCTCGCGCTCGGGCATCGCGGCGATGATGCAGCTCGGCCGCGAGCCGGAGGAGGCCGCGCAGATCGCCGGGGCCTCCTGGTGGCAGCGGATGCGGCGGATCATCTTCCCGATCCAGAAGGGCGCTCTCGTCACCGGGATCGTGCTGCCGTTCATCTCCGGGCTCAAGGAGCTCAGCATCGTCATCATGCTGACCACCACCGGGACGCAGCTCCTGACGACCCTGTCGATCGGCCTCGTGGACTACGGATACACCCAGCTCGCCAACGCGGTCGTACTCGTGATCGCCTTGGTCTCCTTCACCATGACCTACCTGACCCAGCGTCTGACCAAGAGCAGCCTGGCGTCCGGCCTAGGAGGATAGATGCCGAACATCACCCTCAGCGGAGTCGCCAAGAGCTACGGCGGTGGCGACTACGCTGTGAAGAACCTCGACCTGACCGTTCCCGACGGCGCGTTCATGTGCCTGCTCGGCCCCTCCGGCTGCGGGAAGACCACCACGCTGCGGATGATCGCCGGGCTCGAGCAGCCGACCGCGGGCAGCATCGCCGTCGGCGACCGGGTCCTCGACTCCGTCGAGCGCGGTCTCTACGTCCCGCCGGAGAAGCGCGGCATGGGGCTGGTCTTCCAGAACTACGCGCTCTGGCCCCACCTGTCGGTGCGTGAGAACGTCGAGTTCGGTCTGCGCATGCGCAAGGTGCCCGGTCCCGAGAGGCGGGCCAGGGCGGAGACGGCGCTCAGGATGGTCCACGTCGACGCCGCCATGGACCGCTACCCCTCCCAGCTCTCCGGCGGCCAGCAGCAGCGCGTCGCACTGGCCAGGATGCTGGCGATCAACCCCACGGTGCTGCTGCTCGACGAGCCGCTGTCCAACCTCGACGCCCAGCTCCGCCTGGAGATGCGCGCCGAGCTCAAACGCATCCACGAGGAGTCCGGCGCGACGATCGTCTTCGTCACCCACGACCAGCTGGAGGCGCTCACGATGGCCACCGACGTCGCGGTCATGAAGGACGGCGAGCTGCAGCAGCTGGCCGCCCCGATGGAGATGTACGCCAGGCCCGCCAACCGGTTCGTCGCCGAGTTCGTCGGCAGCCCGCCGATGGCGATCGTCGACGTCGGCCCCTCCCCCACCGGCCTGGCCGGCTCGCTGATGCGCTCCATCGAGGCCCGCGCCGAGCAGTGCGCCCCCACCGCCGTGGGCATCCGGCCCGAGGCGCTGCGCCTGGGCACGCCGCCCGGCACCGCCTGGCACGAGGAGGCCGTGGTCGAGGCCGTCCTGCCGGCCGGCTCCTCCTGGACCGTACGGCTGCGCATCCTGGACACCGAGCTGTACGCGGTCTCCTACACGCCGGTCGAGGCCGCCGCCGGCGACGTGCTGACCTGCTGGACCGACCAGATGCACCTGTTCGGCGCCGACGGCGTCCGGCTCTCCTCCTGGGACCGGACGGAGGTGGGCGCGTGATCCGGCCCAAGGCGTTGCTGCTGGACTTCGGCGGTGTGATCGTAGAGACCTCCCGGCGCCCGTCGTGGGCGGCCGAGCTCGCCGCGGAGGTGCACGGCCTCCTCCGCAGGGCCGGCTTCCACGACCTCGGCCTCGACGAGGTCGAGGCCGACATCCGGGCCGGCGCGCGCGCCGACAAGTACTGGAAGGACTCCACCTCCCGGCAGTTCGCCCCGGTGGAGATGACGCACCGCGGGTTCTGGGCCGACTTCGTGGCGGGCGACTGGCCGGAGCAGGCCCGCTCGCTGGTGATCGCCGAGGCGACGCCGCTCTGCAGGCGGATGGGCGAGCTGCGCAGCGACCGCAAGACCCGGCCCGCGCTGCAGGAGCTGCTGGCCGCCTGCTGGGCGCACGACGTCACGCCCGCGGTCGTCAGCAACGCGCTGTGCGGAGCCGTCCACCGTGACCACATGGCCCTCAGCGGCCTCGACCGCCAGGTGGCGGTGCAGGTCTACAGCGACGAGGTCGGCGTGCGCAAACCCAATCCGGAGATGATCTTGATCGCCTGCCGGGCACTGGGCGTCGACCCCGCGGAGACCTGGTACGTCGGCGACAACTACGACCGCGACGTGGTCTGCGGCGCCCGCGCCGGAGTGGGGGCCACCGTCCTGATGGTCTCCCGGAGCACCGACGAGATCCCCTACAAGGTGCGCCAGAGCCCTCAGGCGACAGTCGAGGACCCCCGCGGACTTCTGAACCTCCTGGAGGAGACATGGATATGAGCACTTCGCGCGAGCTGGCCGCCATCGCGGTCGAGGCGGCCAGAGCGGTCGGCGACCAGCTCAGGGACGCCTTCCGCTCCCGGCCCGAGGTGAAGACCAAACGCGACTTCCACGACCCGGTGACCGAGCACGACAAGGCCGCCGAGGAGCGTATCCGCGAGGTCCTGGACCGCCTGTGCCCGGGCAGCGTCGTGGAGGGAGAGGAGGGCGGGGTCCGGGGGGAGGGCGACATCCGCTGGTACGTCGACCCCATCGACGGCACCGCGAACTTCGCCGCAGGCCTGCCGTTCTTCTGCACCTCCATCGGAGCCGTGGTGGACGGAAAGGTGGTGGCGGGCACCGTCTACGACCCCGTCCGCGACGACGAGTTCACCGCCTCGCTCGACGGGGCCTTCTGCAACGGCAAGCCGATCCGCAGCTCCGGCGCGCGCACCGACCGGGAGGCGGTGCTGCTGTCGAGCTATCCCACACCGCGTGACCTGGCCGCCGGCGGCGACGCGGCGCTGCACCGCTTCGCCCGGATGGTCAACGCCTTCGCCAGCACGCGCCGCCCGGGGAGCGCGGCGCTGAAGCTGGCGCACATCGCCGCCGGCTGGTCCGACGTCGCGTACGGCACCCACGTCAACGCCTGGGACGTGGCGGCCGGTTCGCTGCTGGTGGAGCGGGCCGGAGGCACGTACATCCCGCTGTCCGGAGACATCTTCACCCCCGGTGGCTACCTCGCCTGCGTGGGCGGCTTCGACCTCGCGGGCTCGGTGATGGCCGAGGTCTCCACGGCGAGGGAGGTCTCGTGATCCGGTGGATCGTCACCGATCTGGACGGGACGCTCGTCGGACGCGACCTGGCCATGGTGCCCTCCGGCCGGGACGCGCTGCGCCGTTTCATCGCCTCGGGTGGAGAGGTGGTCATCGCGACCGGGCGGATGGAGGCGTCGGCCCTCCGCTACTACGAGGAGCTGGGCCTCACCGGGGCGGCGATCCTCTACAACGGCGCCCGGACCGTGGACCTGGGCACGGGAGCCGTGCTGCGCTCCCGCCACCTGCCGGCGGACGCGTGGAAGGCGCTGCTCGACCGGTTCGACGCGCTGCCGGAGGGCGTCTATCCGGTGGCGTTCTCCGGCGGCGAGGCGCTGGCGGTCCACGACGTTCCCCAGCTGCGGGACTACGCCCGCCGGGACGGGATCACGCTGCGCGACCCGGGCGACTGGTCCGCGCTGCCCCCCGGCGAGATCACCAAGTGCATGCTGATCGGCGACCCGCTGCCTGACCTGGACATCCCGGGGACGATCACCGTCCGCTCCGAGGCCACCTACCTGGAAGTGCTGCCCGAGGGCGCCACCAAGGGCACCGCGCTCCGCGAGCTGGCCGCCTCCCGGGGCGTGCCGCTGGAGCAGGTGGCGGCCATCGGCGACAACCCCAACGACATCGACATGATCGAAACCGCCGGGGTCGGCGCCGCGGTGGGTGACGGTCATCCGGAGGTCCGGGCCGCGGCCGACGTCGTGGTCGGCGCCTGCGCGGACGGGGCCGTCGCAGACCTGGTGGAGCTGGTCCTGTCCCGGTCCCGGTAGGACACGCCGGCGTAGCCGGCCGGGCCGGGGCGCACGGACTCCCGGGCGCCCCGGCCCGGCCGGTCGGCGGCGACCCCGCGGGGCCTGCCAGGTGGCCGGCGCCGACCGGCAGGGCCGGCCGGGCGATCAGCGGTAACCGGCCAGGCGGTCAGCGGTACCCCCGCAGGGCCGGTCGGCCAGGCGATCGGCGCTGACCGGCGGGCAGGCGGTTACCGCTGACCGGCGGGCAGGCCGGCCAGGCGGCCGATGGCCAGGCCGGCCTGGCGGACGCTCTCCACCAGGGCGTGCTCGTCTCCGGCCGGACCGTTGGCCAGCACGGCGTAGCCGATCCGGCGGCCGGAGCCGATCAGCACCCCGACGTCGGCCCGCACGCCGACGTCGGTGCCGGTCTTGTTCGCCACCCAGACCCTTCCGGGCGCGACGGAGGCGGGCACCTCCCGGTCCTCCGGCTCGTGCGGCAGCAGGGCGGGGACCAGGCTCCGGTCGGTGTTGCAGGCCATCCAGCCCAGCATGAGCCGGGTCCACTCCTCCCGTCCGTCGAGCCCGGCCGCGAACCGGGCGAGCTCTCCGGCCGTACCGACGGCGAAGGTCGGCGGGTGCGAGGGCAGGCGCGGCTCGCGGATCCGGTCGAGGATCCGCGTCCGCGCGAAGCCGAGCGCGGCGGCGTCCTCGGCCACCCGGTCCAGGCCGAGCCGGCGCAGCAGCGCGTTGGTCGCGGTGTTGTCGCTCACCGACGCGGTGAGCACGGCGAGATCCCCGATCGTCCAGCGGCGGGCGGACAGGTCGCCCAGGAGGCCGGAACCGCCGCAGCGGTCCTCCTCCCGCACCTCCACGATCTCGGCGGGATCGAGCCTTCCCGCGGCGATCCCGCGGGCCACCGCGGCGAGCAGCAGCAGCTTGCCGGTGCTCGCGAGGGTCAGCTCGACGTCCTCGTCGAAGGAGATCAGCCCCGGCACCGACACGGCCACCGTGAGCGCCCCGTCTCCCCCCGGCGCGTCGAGCTCTGTCATCGCCCCACCTTCCCGGAACCCGTCATCCTGTCCGGCCCCGTCATCGTTCCCGGCCCCGTCGTTCCCGGGCCCGTCATCCTGTCCGGGCCCATCGTTCCCGGCCCCATCGTTCCCGGGCCCGTCATCCTTGCAGAGGCCCGGAGGCCGCGATCACGGCCGATCACCCGCTCACCGCTCACGTGGACAGCACCGTCCCGGGCCTGGCGCCGGTCTCGGCACCGTCCCGGACCACGGTCCGGCCGGCGACGATCACCGAGTGGATCCCCGACGGCGGGAGCAGCGGATCGGCGAAGGTGGCGCCGTCGGCGACCGAGGTGGGGTCGAAGACGACCAGGTCGGCATGGGCGCCGTCCCTGATGACGCCGCGCCCCGCCAGCCCGAACCTGGCCGCGGCCATGCCCGTCATCTTGTGCACCGCCGTCTCCAGGCTCAGCAGTCCCAGCTCCCTGACGTAGTGCCCGAGCACGCGCGGGAACGTCCCCGCCCAGCGGGGGTGGGGCCGGCCGCCGGGCTTGGGCACGCCGTCCGAACCGATCATCGAGTACGGCGCGGCCAGCACCCGCCGCACGTCGTCCTCGATCATGGAGTGGCTGATGATCGTCACCTCGCCCTGCTCGGCGACGAGCAGATCGGCGACCATGTCGAGGGGGTCCTGGCCGCGCGCGGCGGCCAGCTCGGCGATCGTGAGCCCCTCCGTCTCGGGGTGGCGCGGCGCGCAGGCGATCGAGATGCGGTCCCAGCCGCCGTTGCCGACGGTGTTCTCCCAGCCGGGCACGCCCTCGGCGATGGCCCGGCGCATCAGGTCGCGCTGTCCGGGGTCGGCCAGCCGCGCCGTCAGCGCGGCGATCCCGCCGTCCGAGGCCCAGGGCGGGAGCATCGCGCCCAGCGCCGTGCTCCCCGCGGTGTAGGGGTAGACGTCGCAGGTCACGTCCATGCCCCCGGCGCGCAGGGCGGCGAGCTTCGGCAGGGTGCGCCGGGTCCGTCCCCAGGCGTACTTGCCCGCCGTCTTGTGGTGGGAGACGTGCAGCGGGGCACCGCTCCGGCGCCCGATCTCGACGGCCTCCTCCAGCGCCTCCTCCACCCGCGACATCTCGTCGCGCAGGTGGGTGACGTACGGCTTGCCGTGCGCGGCCGCGACGGCCGCCAGCGCGACGACCTCGTCGGTGCTCGCGTAGGTGCCGGGGGTGTAGATGAGCCCGGTCGACAGCCCGGCCGCCCCCGCCGCCAGTGCCCGGTCGAGCAGGGCGCACATGGTGTCCAGCTCGCCGGGGGTGGCGGCACGGTCGACGGGGCCGATCACCCCGGCGCGGAGCGTGCCGTGCCCGACCAGGGAGGTGAGGTGGTTGGCGCGGGGCACCGCGGCGTGCGCGGCGGCGAACTCGGCGAAGCCCTCGTACATCCCGACGTCGCCGCCGAAGTAGACCCGGGTCTCCGCGCGCATCTCGGCCAGCCGTCCGGGCAGGGCGGGGAAGAGGCTGGAACCGCAGTTGCCGCAGATCTCCGTGGTGACTCCCTGCAGGACGGCGGCCCGTACCATGTCCCCGCCCAGCTCCCCGTCGATCAGGGTGACGCCGTCGGAGTGGGTGTGCACGTCGATGAAGCCGGGGGCGAGGACGAGACCGGTCAGGTCCGCGGTCTCGCGTGCGGTGGCGGGGGCTCCCGGCGGCAGCAGGGTGAGGCGGCCGTCGAGGACGCCGACGTCGGCGTGCCGGGCGGCGTCGGGCGCCGCCGTACCGTCGATCACCAGGCCGCCCCGGAGCAGCAGGTCGAAGTGGGTCACAGAACCTGCCCGAGGAAGGCGCGGAAGCGTTCGTGGCGCGGGTTGGCGAGCACGTCGCGGGGGTGTCCCTGCTCGACGATCACGCCGCCGTCGATGAAGATCAGGTTGTCGCCGACCTCGCGGGCGAACCCCATCTCGTGGGTCACCACCATCATCGTCATGCCGCTGGCGGCCAGGTCCCGCATGACCGAGAGCACCTCCTGGACCAGCTCGGGGTCGAGCGCGCTGGTCGGCTCGTCGAAGAGCATCAGCTTGGGATCCATGGCCAGGCTGCGGGCGATCGCCACGCGCTGCTGCTGGCCTCCGGAGAGCTGGGCGGGGTAGTGGTCCGCGCGGTCGGCGAGATCCACCCGCTCCAGCAGTTCCAGCGCCCTCTTCCTGGCCTGGCCCCTGGCGACGCCCTTGACGACGACCGGGCCCTCCATGACGTTCTCCAGCGCCGTGCGGTGCGGGAACAGGTGGAAGCGCTGGAACACCATGCCGATGTCCTGCCGCTGGCGGCAGAGCTGCGCGGGGCGCAGGTGGTGGATCCGGTCGCCCTGCTCGGCGTAGCCGATCAGGTCGCCGTCCACCCAGATGCGGCCGGAGTCGATGGTCTCCAGCCGGTTGACACAGCGCAGCAGCGTCGACTTGCCGGACCCGGACGGGCCGACGACGCAGACCACGCCGCCTTCGGGGACGTCCAGGCTGATGCCCTTGAGCACCTCGACGGAGCCGAAGCACTTGCGGACCGAGCGGATCCTCACCTTGGGTTCGACCATCACGCGTTCCCCCTGCCGAACGGCCGCAGGTTGCGGCGGACCCTGACCTGCAGCGCGTGGTGGCCGCGCTCGAACCGCTTCTCGATGAAGTGCTGGCCGACGCTCGCGATGGTGGTGAGCACGATGTACCAGATGGAGGCCACGATGAGCATGGCGATCACCTCGAAGTTGCCGAGGTAGATGCGCTGGGAGACCGTCAGCAGCTCGGCGCCGGCGATGACCGAGACCATCGAGGTGGTCTTGAGCATCGAGATGAACTGGTTGCCGGTGGGCGGGATGATCACCCGCATCGCCTGGGGCAGCACGACCCGGCGGAGCACCTGCCGGTGTGACATGCCGAGCGCCTCGGCCGCCTCGCGCTGGCCGGGGTCCACCGAGCGGATGCCCGCCCGGACGATCTCGGCCATGTAGGCGCCCTCGTTGATCGCCAGGCCGAGCAGGGCCGCGGTGAAGGGCGTGATCAGCTCGTTGGCCTGCCACTCGATCAGCTTGGGACCGTCGAACGGCACGCCGATGCCGAAGGAGGGGAAGACCAGCCCGATGTTGAACCAGAAGATGAGCTGGACCAGCAGCGGGGTGCCGCGGAAGAACCAGGTGTAGAGCGCGGAGGCGCCGCGCAGCACCGGGCTGCCGGACAGCTGCATCACGGCGGCGAGGATGCCCAGCGCCAGGCCGATCACCATGGACAGCACGGTGAGCTGGATCGTGACCCACAGGCCGCCCAGGACCCTGCCGTCCATCAGGTACTCGGCGATGACGTCCCAGTGCAGGTTCTCGTTGACGATGACCGTGTAGGCCAGCCACACCAGGGCGAATGCGGCGACCGCCGCCGCGACCCACCGGCCGGGCCGCGGCGGGCGGACCGCGTCGATCGGCAGGTCCGCGACGTCGGCGGCCTGCGGGGTCTTGGTCACTTCCACGGCTTGGTGTTCACCATGACCTCGGGCACGGCGTTGCTCGCGACGCCGTACTTCTCCAGGACCGCCTTGTAGCCGCCGTCGGCCGTCAGCTCCTGCATGGCCTTGGCCACCGCGTCGCGCAGCGCGGTGTTGCGCCGGTCGACCGCGATGCCCCAGGGGCCGGCGTCGTACTGCTCGGGCAGCACGTCGTACTTGCCGGTGTCCTTGGCGTACATCGCCGCGACGGGCGAGTCGACGATGGTGGCGACCGCACGCCCGGAGTCGATGCTCAGCAGGCCGGTCGGCGCGTCCTCGCTCTGCATGATCTGCATCTTCTTGGCGCACTTCTCGTCCTGCCGCTGCCCGATCGCGAGGTTCGAGCTGCCCTTGGCCAGCACGACGGTGCGGCCGCACAGGTCCTCAAGGGTCTTGATACCCTCGGGGTTCCCCTTCTTGACCATGATGGCTCCGCCGGCGCTGAAGTAGTCGACGAAGTCGACGGCGGCCCGGCGCTCCTCGGTGTCGCTCATGGAGGACATCACCATGTCCCAGCGGCCGGCCTGCAGGCCCGGGATCAGGCCGTCGAAGGCGGCGTTGGTCACCTTGACCTTCAGGCCGAGCTTGGCCGCGATCGCGGCGGCGAGGTCCGGGTCGACGCCGGTGAGCTCCTGGGTGCCCGGCTTGTACATCTCCATCGGCGGGTAGCCCTCCGAGGTCGCCATCCGGAGCTCGCCCGTCTTGCGCACGGCCTCGGGCACGAGGTCCTTGGCCGTCTTGCCCGCCGCCGACGCGGCGCCGGCGCCGGCGTCGGTCCCCGACGACGAGCGCCCGCAGCCGCCGGCGAACGCCGATACGGCCAGCGCGACGGCAATGACCGAATACAGGCGCTTTGTCATAGAACCTCCCGGTTTGCGAATAGTTGAGTTTATGTTGTCGATGGGAGGTAACGGCCCCAACAGTCATGAATGCTTGCGAGTCTCAGCGTCGAAATCTTCGATGCTGAGACCGGACAAAAGCCATCAAGCTCTACCTTCAACCCCATGAGCTTGGTCATCGAGAACGGCTGGCCGCGCACCGCGGCATGGACCGGCGGGGAACTGCACATCGGCGGGATCGGCGTACGGGAGCTCGCCGCCGAGTTCGGCACGCCCGCCTACCTCCTCGACGAGGAGGAGTTCCAGGCACGGTGCGCGGAGTGGCGGGACGCGCTGCCCGACGGTGAGGTCCACTACGGAGGCAAGGCCTTCCTCTGCCCCGAGGTGGTGCGCTGGCTGGACGCGGCCGGCCTCTGCCTCGACGTGTGCACCGGGGGCGAGCTGGCCGTGGCCGTGGCCGGGGGGATGGATCCCGCGCGGGTGGTCTTCCACGGCAACAACAAGTCGTTCGCCGAGCTGCGCCGGGCCGTCACCTGGGGCGTCGGCTGCGTGGTCGTGGACTCCTTCGCCGAGATCGAGCGGCTGGCCCTCCTCGCGGGCGAGGCGGGGGTGCGGCAGCGCGTGATGATCCGGGTCACCCCGGGGGTGGAGGCGCACACCCACGAGTTCATCGCCACCGGCGGCGACGACTCGAAGTTCGGGTTCTCGCTGAACGCCGGGCTGGCGGCCGAGGCGGTCCGCCGGGTCCTGGCCGCCGCCTCGCTGGAGCTGACCGGACTGCACTCCCACATCGGCTCGCAGATCACCGATCTGGGCGGCTTCACCCTGGCCGCCCGCCGGATGGCCGCCTTCCTGCTGGCGTGCGAGCGCGAGCACGGCGTGACGATCCCCAAGCTCGACCTCGGCGGCGGCCTGGGCATCGTCTACCGGCCCGGCGACCCGGTGCCGCCGCGCCCGGCCGAGGTGGTCGCGGCCCTGCGCGAGGCCGTCCCGGCCCACCTGCGGCTCGCCGTGGAACCGGGCCGCTCGATCGCCGGGCCCACCGCCGTCGCCCTCTACGAGGTGGGCACGGTCAAGGAGATCCCCGGCGTCAACACCTACGTCAGCGTGGACGGCGGGATGAGCGACAACCCCCGTCCCGCCATGTACGGCGCCGCCTACACCGCGCTCCTGGCCTCCCGCTCCTCGGACGCCCCCCTCCGCGAGGTGACGGTGGTCGGCAAACACTGCGAGAGCGGCGACGTGCTCGTCCGCGACCTGCCGCTGCCCGCCGACGTACGGCCCGGCGACCTGCTGGCGATCCCCGCCTCGGGGGCCTACCAGCGGTCGATGGCGAGCAACTACAACCACGTGACCCGGCCCCCGGTGGTCGCCGTCCGCGACGGATCGGCCCGGGTGGTCGTGCGCCGGGAGACCGAGGAGGACCTGCTCCGCCTCTACACCTGAGTGAGACCCCCGCCCCCGGGTGACACGCCGGCATACCTGGCCATGGAGTGACACTCGGGTGCGGGCGCGAGCGTCCCCCGGCGCGTCCGAGCGGCCCCGCCCCCCGCCCGGCGAGGGCCGCGTACCGGGCCGGACGGCCGGGACCGCCGCCGGACCTGCGATCAGGCCCGTGGCCGGACCGCGCGAGGACGGCTCAGACGCCGTACTCCACCGTGAGCACCGCGCGGGCCAGGGCGTGGTGGTTGACGGTCCCGCCGAAGACGGCGGCCGTCTGCTCCGGGGTGACCTCGATGCTCTCCACGCCGAGGGCGTGGACCGCGAAAACGTAACGGTGGGGCGGCCCGGGAGGCGGGGCGGCCCCGCCGAAGTCGAACGTGCCGTAGTCGTTGCGGCCGTGGAAGGCCCCCTTGGGCAGCCCCTCCATCGCACCGCTGCCGGCTCCGCGCGGCAGCTCGCCCACCTCGGCCGGGATGTCGACCAGCAGCCAGTGCCACCAGCCGCTGCCGGTGGGGGCGTCGGGGTCGAAGCAGGTGACCGCGTAGCCCTCCGTCCCCTCCGGAGCACCCGACCAGCGCAGGTGCGGGGAGATGTTGCCGGACTCGTAGACGTGCGCGCCGGGCAGGACGCCGCCGTCCACGAGGTCGTCGCTGGCGACCGTGAACGCCGGAACCTGGCGCAGGTAGGTGTAGGGCAGCGGTGCGCGCTGATCCATCATTCCCCATTCCCCCGTTTCCCCCGCCGGGGAGCGCCCGGCAGCAGGGGATTTTTGTAGCTTTTTCCAGATCTGTCAAGGGTTGACATTTCTGTGGGCTTTGACGGCATACTCCGCATTTAGATCGTTAATCACAAAGATGGATGTGCTAGCCCGTCTTCCGGTAGCTACGCGGCAACCCCACGTTCCGGTTGACCAAATGGTTCAAAAAACCACATCCGAAAGCGCGGAGTCCCCATGAGCAATCCGTTCGAGGATGAAAACGCCCATTTTTTCGTCCTCGTGAACACCGAGGGCCAGCACTCTCTCTGGCCCGTGTCCATCGACGTTCCCCACGGCTGGAACGTCGTGCACGGAGAGGACACCCGGCAGGGGTGCCTCGACTTCACCGATGCGAACTGGACGGATATGCGTCCCCGCAGCCTCTCCACCTCCTGAACGGCTCCCGAGCGCCGCACTCGCAGGCCGCCTCCGACGTGGAGCGCCATCACACCGTGCCGTCCTCCGGTCACACCATGCCGTCTTTCATGCGATTGCCCGGCATCCCCGTCATCGGTTCTGTTGCCACGCCGCTGTGCCATGAATCTGGAGATTTCGTGAACCGGCTTTCTTCCCACAACAACCTGAATGAGGCTTTCGAGGCGCGGGTGGCGGCGGCCCCGGACGCCGAGGCGGTGATCTGCGGCGAGGTCCGCCTCTCGGCCACCGAACTGAACGCGCGAGCCAACGCACTGGCACGACGGCTGACCGCCGCCGGAGTCGGCCCCGAATCACCCGTCGTGGTACTGATGCAACGCTCCGCCGACGTGGTCGTCACCCTGCTCGCCGTGATCAAAGCCGGCGGAACCTACATCCCCCTGCACCCCGCACTGCCCCCCGCCCGGATGCGCTGGATCGCCGAACAGACACACGCCCAGGTCCTGATCACCGACGACACCTACGCCGGACACGAACTGACCCACCACCTCCCCACCATGACGACCGGACCACAGAGCGACCCCCGCAACCTGGACCTGGAGATCACCCCCGACCGGCTGGCCTACACCATGTTCACCTCCGGATCCACCGGAGTCCCCAAGGGCGTCGCGGTGACCCACCGCAACGTCATGGCCATGGCGGCCGACCGGCGCTGGCGGGACCACCACCGCGTGCTGTCGCACTCCCCCTTCGCCTTCGACGCCTCCACCTACGAGCTGTGGGTGCCGCTGCTCAACGGCGGGACCGTGATCGTGGCCCCGCCCGGACCGGTGGACGCCTCCGTGCTGCGCCGAGCGCTGGAGGAGGAACGGGTCGACGCGGTGTTCCTGACGACCGGCCTGTTCAACCTGCTGGTCCAGGAGGCGCCCGCCGTACTGGCCGCCGTCCCGCACCTGTGGACCGGCGGCGAGGCCGCCTCCCCCGCCGCGGTGGAGCGCGTCCTGCGGGAGGGCGGCGACGTCCACAACGGCTACGGCCCCACCGAGACCACGACGTTCGCGCTGTCGCACCGGGTGGCCGTCCCCTCCCCCGGCGCCGTCCCCATCGGCGGCCCGCTGGACGCGATCCGCGCCCATGTCCTGGACGACAGGTTGCGGCCGGCACGGGAGGGGGAGCTGTACCTCGCGGGCGACCAATTGGCCCGCGGCTATCTCGGCCGGTCGAGCCTGACGGCCGAGCGCTTCGTCGCCGACCCCCACGGCGAGCCCGGATCGCGCATGTACCGCACGGGCGACCTGGTACGGCGTCGCGACGACGGGCACCTGGAGTTCGTCGGCCGGGCCGACGGCCAGGTGAAGATCCGCGGCTTCCGCATCGAGCTCGGCGAGATCGAGACCTTCCTCGCCCGGCACCCCGAGGTGGCCCAGGTCGCCGTCATCGCCAGGGAGGACCGTCCGGGGGACAGACGCCTGGCCGCCTACATCGTGCCCCACGACCCGCCCGCCGCCGGCGCCGGGACCGGGCTCGTCGAGCGGGTCCGGCGGGCCGCCGGGGAGACGCTGCCCGCCTACATGGTCCCCTCCGCCTTCGTCGTCATGGACGCGCTGCCGCTCAACCACAACGGCAAGGTCGACCGGCCCGCCCTGCCCGCGCCCGAGACGGCGGCCTCCGGCACGGCCCCGCGCACGCCGGTCGAGGAGATCCTGTGCGAGCTGTTCGCGCAGGTGCTCGCCGTGCCGGGGATCGGGATCGACGACGACTTCTTCCTGATGGGCGGGCATTCGCTGCTGGCCATGCGGGTGGTGACCGGGGTCAGGTCGGCGCTCTCCGTCGAGCTGCAGGTGCGGGCGGTCTTCGAGGCGCCCACCGTCGCCGCGCTGGCGGTCATGGTCGAGGAGGCGAGGGCCGCCGGCGCCGGCGGGGTGCGGCCGCCGCTCGTCCGCGCGGAGCGTTCGGCGCCGCCGTCGCTCTCCTTCGCCCAGCACCGGCTCTGGATCGTCGACCAGCTCGCGGAGCCGGGCGGCCTCTACACCATCCCGCTGGTCCTGCGCCTGTCCGGGCGGCTGGACAGGGCGGCGCTGGAGGCCGCGATCGGGGACGTGGCATGGCGGCAGGAGACGCTGCGGACGGTCTTCCCCGCGCGGGACGGCCGGCCGTCGCCGCGGGTGCTGGAGGCCGTACCCGGGCTGACGGTCGTGGAGACCGGCGAGGCGGAACTCTGGGCGGCGGTGGAGGAGGAGGCGCTGCGCCCCTTCGACCTCTCGGCCGAGCCGCCGGTGCGGGCGCTGCTGTTCGCTCTGGGATCCGGCGCTCCCGTCGAGCCGGACGAGCACGTGCTGGTGCTGCTGTTCCACCACATCGCCATGGACGGGTGGTCGCTCGCCCCGCTCAGGCAGGACCTGGCCCTGGCCTACACGGCCCGCACGCGCGGTGAGGCCCCCTCGTGGGAGCCGCTGCCCGTGCGCTACTCGGACTACGCCCGGTGGCAGCGCGACCTGCTCGGCGACGCCGCGGACCCGGACAGCCCCGCGAGCGTGCAGACCGCCTACTGGCGGGAGGCCCTGGCGGGGGCGCCCGACGAGCTGGCGCTGCCCGCCGACCGGCCTCGCCCGCCGGTGACCGGGCATCGGGGCGCGTCGGTGCCCCTGCGGCTCTCGCCCGACCTGCACGGGCGGCTGCTCGCCCTGGCCAAGGCCAACCGGTCCACGCTGTTCATGGTCGTGCAGGCCGGACTGGCGGCGCTGCTGACCCGGCTGGGGGCCGGGACCGACGTGCCGATCGGCGCTCCCGTGGCCGGGCGTACCGACGAGGCGCTGGACCGGCTGGTCGGCTTCTTCGCCAACACGCTGGTGCTGCGCACCGACACCTCGGGCGACCCGGCCTTCCGCGAGCTGCTGGCCAGGGTCAGGGAGACGGACCTGGCGGCGTACGCGCACCAGGACGTGCCGTTCGACCAGGTGGTGGAGGCGGTCAACCCTCCGAGGATCCCCGGCTGCCCCCCGCTCTTCCAGGTGATGCTCGCTCTGAACAACACCCCTGAGGACCAGGCCGAGCTGCCGGGCCTGACGACGACGCCGGATCCCACCTACTCGCTGTACGGCTTCGGCGGCGCGAAGTGCGACCTGGCGTTCGGCCTCAACGAGAACCTCTCCGCCGGCGCCCCCGCGGGCGTCGACGGGGTGGTGCAGTACGCGACCGACCTGTTCGACCACGGCACGGTCGAGTCGATCACCGCTCGGCTGGTGAGGCTGCTGGAGGCGGTGGCGGCGGACCCGGACGTCCGCGTGGGCGCGGTGGAGCTGCTGGCGCCGGACGAACGCTACACGCTGCTGGAGAAATGGAACGACACGGCGGTCCGGACGCCCGGGGGCAGCCTGGCCCGGCTGTTCGAGGCGCGGGTGGCGGCGGCTCCGGACGCCGAGGCGGTGGTCTGCGGCGAGGTCCGCCTCTCGGCCGCCGAACTCAACGCGCGAGCCAACGCACTGGCACGACGACTGAACGCCGCCGGAGTCGGCCCCGAATCACCCGTCGTGGTACTGATGCAACGCTCCGCCGACGTGGTCGTCACCCTGCTCGCCGTGATCAAAGCCGGCGGAACCTACATCCCCCTGCACCCCGGACTGCCACCCGCCCGGATGCGCTGGATCGCCGAACAGACACACGCCCAGGTCCTGATCACCGACGACACCTACGCCGGACACGAACTGACCCACCACCTCCCCACCATGACGACCGGACCACAGAGCGACCCCCGCAACCTGGACCTGGAGATCACCCCCGACCGGCTGGCCTACACCATGTTCACCTCCGGATCCACCGGAGTCCCCAAGGGCGTCGCGGTCACCCACCGCAACGTCGCCTCCTTCGCCGCCGACCGGCTCTGGCACGGCTCCGGGCATCGCAGGGTCCTGTTCCACACGGCGTCCTCCTTCGACGTCTCCATGTACGAGCTGTGGGTGCCGCTGCTCAACGGCGGGACCGTGGTCGTGGCCCCGCCCGGACCGGTGGACGCCTCCGTGGTGCGCTGGGCGCTGGAGGAGGAACGGGTCGACGCGGTGTTCCTGACGACCGGCCTGTTCAACGTGCTGGCCGAGGACTCGGCCGCCCTGCTCGCGAAGGTCCCGGAGCTGTGGATCGCCGGTGAGGCCGCCTCCCCCGCCGCGGTGGAGCGCGTCCTGCGGGAGGGCGGCGACGTCCACAACGGCTACGGCCCCACCGAGACCACGATCTACGTCACCGCCCACCACGTGACCTCTCCCGGAGCCGTCGTCCCGATCGGCCGCCCGCTCGACAACACCCGCGCCTACGTCCTGGACGGCAGGCTCCGCCCGGTGCCCGCGGGCGTGCCCGGCGAGCTGTACATCGCCGGCGACCACCTGGCCCGCGGCTATCTCGGCCGCCCGGACCTGACCGCCGAGCGCTTCGTCGCCGACCCCCACGGCGAGCCCGGATCGCGCATGTACCGCACCGGCGACCTCGTCCGCTGGCTCCCCGACGGCCTCCTCGACTACCTGGGCCGCGTCGACGACCAGGTCAAGATCCGCGGCATCCGCATCGAGCTGGGCGAGATCGAGGCCGTCCTCGCCCGCCACCCCGCCACGGCCCAGGTCGTGGTGCTGGTCAGGGAGGACCAGCCGGGCGACAAACGCCTGGTCGCCTACCTGGTCCCGTACCGGCGGCCGGACGGCTCCTCCCCGCCGGCGTCCCCTCCGGCGGGCGCGGAGCTCTCCGGGCAGGTACGGCGGTTCGCCGAGGAGGCGCTGCCCGCCTACATGGTCCCTTCGGCCTTCGTCGTGCTGGACGGGCTGCCGCTCAACCACAACGGCAAGATCGACCGGCGCGCGTTGCCGGTGCCCGCGTGGCAGGAGCCGGCCGCCGCGAAGCAGCCGCCCCGGACGGAGGCGGAGGCGCTGGTCGCGGAGATCTGGGCCGAGGTGCTCGGACTGGACGGGATCGGCGTGCATGACGACTTCTTCGCACTCGGCGGCAACTCGCTGCTGGCCATCCGAGTCGTCTCCAGGATCAGGGCCGCCGTGGATCTGGAGATCCCGGTCGACGCGGTCTTCACCAACCCCACGGTCGAGCGGCTCGCCGACGCTGTCGAGGCGCTGCTGATCGCGGACATCGAAGGACGGAGCCCGTAGACCCGCGAGGCCGTAGCCCCGGTTCCCGCAAGGCCGTAGTCCCGGCAAGGATCAGCAAGGAAGGAAAAGCCCCGGATGACCGAGCAGCTGTCGGAGCGCGCCGTCGCCCTTCCGGCGGACAAACGTGCCCTCCTGTCGCAGCGACTGCGCGGGCGGGCCGGGAGCACCACCGTCCAGCCCCGCCCCGAGGGAACCGCGCCGCCGCCGTCCAGCGGGCAGGAGCGGTTGTGGTTCATGGAGCAGCTCGCTCCGGGGAACACCGCCTACACGATCCCGCTGGCCGTGCGCCTGACGGGTGAGCTGGACACCGAGCTGCTCAGGCAGGCTCTGACGGCGCTGACCGCCAGGCACGAGGCCCTGCGGATGCGCTTCCCCGCGCAGGAGGGGCGGCCGGGGGTCGTCGTCGACGAGCCGGGGCCCGCAGTGCTGACGGTCCTCGACGCCGGCACCGCCGAGCGGGCGGCGGAGCTCGTCGGCGAGGAGCTGGCCCGGCCGTTCGACCTGGCGGCCGACGCGCTGCTGCGGGCGGTACTGGTCCGCGTCGGACCGGACGACCACGTGCTGCTGCTGGCCGTCCACCACATCGTCAGCGACGGCCAGTCGCTGGAGATCATGGCCGGCGAGCTGCTCAGGCTGTACGGCGGGCTCCGCGAGGGCGCGTCGCCGGCGCTGCCCGAGCAGCCCGTCCAGTTCGGCGACTTCGCCGTGTGGGAGCGGGAGCGGCTGGCGGGTCCCGCCGTCGAGCCCGATGTCGCCTTCTGGCGCGAGCAGCTGGCCGGGCTGCCCGACCTGGAGCTGCCCACCGACCGCCCGCGCCCGGCCGAGCAGCGCTTCGACGGCGCGGTCCACGCCTTCACCTGGGACGCCGAGCTGGCCGAGGCCGCGCGCGAGCTCGGCGGCGCGCACGGTGCCACGCTCTACATGACCCTGCTCGCCGCCTACCAGGCGGTGCTCGCCCGGCACGCGGGCCAGGACGACTTCGCGGTGGGCTCTCCGGTGGCCGGACGCCCCTACCGCGAGCTGGAGGAGGTGGTCGGCTCCTTCGTCAACATGGTGACCCTGCGCAGCCGTACCGGTGACGATCCCACCGTCGCCGAGCACCTGCTGCGCACCAGGGAGACCGTGCTCGGCGCGCTCGCCCACCAGGACCACCCCTTCCACCAGCTCGTCAACGACCTGCGCGTGGAACGGGACCCCAGCCGTTCGGCGATCTTCCAGGTGACCTTCACGCTGACCAACCGGGTGGAGCGCGACAGGACCGTCGCCGGGCTGGGCGTCGCCCCGTTCGACCCGCCGCTGGCGATCACCCAGTTCGACGTCGCGCTCTACGTCACCGAGACCGACGAGGGACTGAGCGGCCTCTTCACCTACCGCACCGACCTGTTCGAGCCCGCGTCCATCGAGCGGATCGAGCACTCGATGCGGCGCTTCCTGCGGGAGGCCGCCGCCGACCACGGCCGACGCCTGTCCGAGGTGTCGCTGCTCGGCGAGGAGGAGCACCGGTCACTGCTCGGCGACTGGGCGGGCACCCGCACCTGGCGGCCCGCGCACCGCACGCTCGGCGAGATGGCCGAGGCCCAGGCGGCGCGGACCCCGGACGCGGTCGCCCTCGTCGCCGGGGAGCGCTCGCTCACCTTCGCCGAGCTGCACCGCCGGGCGAACCGGCTGGCCAGGCACCTGCGGGACTCCGGCGTCGGCCCCGACGCGCGTGTCGCGATCTGCCTGGAGGGGACCGTGGACGCCGCGGTCGCGATCCTCGCGGTGCTCAAGGCGGGCGGCGCCTACCTGCCGCTCGACCCCGAGCAGCCGCGCGACCGGCTGGAGTTCCTGCTCGCCGACTCGTCGGCCGTCGTGCTGGTCACCGATTCGGCGCTGCGCGACCGGGCGGCCGGTTTCACCGGCACGCTCGTCGAGCTGGACCGGCTGCCCGGCGAGGGCGACGACACTCCGCCGGAGCCGCTCGCCGGCCCCGGCGACCTCGCCTACGTGATCTACACCTCCGGCACCACCGGGCGGCCCAAGGGCGTCGGCGTCCAGCACCGGCACATCGTGGCCTACCTGGAGTACATCCGCGAGGACTACGACATCGTGCCCGGCGCTGCCTTCGGGCTGCTCCAGTCGCTCGCCTTCGACTTCAGCATGCTGATGTTCTACCTGCCGCTCACCGGCGGCGGCACCCTCCACCAGCTCCCCCGCCGCGGCTCCGGGCCCGAGCTGGCCGACGCCGTACGCGACCTCGACTACCTGAAGATGACGCCCTCCCATCTCGCCGCGCTGGGCGCGGAGGTGGAGCCCGAGCGGCTGCTGCCGCGCCGCGCGCTCGTCCTGGCGGGCGAGGCGTCGCCGACCGCCTGGGTCCGTGACCTGGCCTCCCGCGCGGGCTGCGCGATCTTCAACAGCTACGGCCCCACCGAGACGGTCGTCGCGGTGACCACCGAGCGGGTGGACCCCGGGGCGCCCGCGCCCGGTACGGCCTGGCCCATCGGCCGCCCGCTCCCCGACGCCCGCGTCTACGTGCTGGACCGGGCGCTGCGCCTGGTGCCGCCGGGGGTCGCGGGCGAGCTCTACATCGGCGGCGACACCCTGGCCCGCGGCTATCTCGACCGTCCGGCGCTGACCGCCGAGCGGTTCGTCGCCGACCCGTACGGCGCGGCCGGAGCACGCATGTACCGCACCGGCGACCTGGTCCGCAGGCTCGGCGACGGGCGGCTGGAGTTCCTCGGCCGCACCGACCACCAGGTGAAGATCCGCGGCTACCGGGTGGAGCTCGGCGAGGTCGAGGCGGCGCTCGGCACCCTCCCCGGGGTCGTCCAGGGCGTGGTCGACCTGCGCGGCGACCACCTCGTCGCCTGGCTGGAGAAGGAGCCGGGGGCGGAGGAGGCCCCGGTCTCCGAGCTGCGGGCGCACCTGCTCGACCGGCTGCCCGAGTACATGGTCCCCGGCCGCTTCGCCTGGCTCGACCGCTTCCCGCTCCAGGCCCACGGCAAGGTTGACCGCGGGGCGCTGCCGGACCCCGGACCCGAGCGTCTGGACCAGCGGCCCGGCTACATCGCCCCCTCCGGCCCGACCGAGGAGTCCATCGCCGCGATCTGGGCGGGCGTCCTCGACCTCGAACGGGTCGGCACCGGCGACAACTTCTTCGACCTCGGCGGCCACTCTCTGCTGGCCACCCAGGTCGTGGCGAGGATGCGCAAGGCCTTCCCGGAGAGCAGGCCGCCGATCGGCGTGCTGGAGATGTTCAAGCACCCCACGGTCGCCGAGCTCGCCACGCTCGTCACCGAGCGCAGGGGCGAGACGGCGGCGCCGCGCCGGATACTCGCCGAGCTGACCCGCCCGATCGCCCCGCAGGACCGCGTCGGCTCCGTCATCTGCGTGCCGTACGGCGGCGCCAACGCGGTCGTCTACCAGACGCTCGCCGACGCGATGCCCGCCGGCTACTCCCTCTACGCGGTCGCCGCCCCCGGGCGCGAGCCCGGCGAGGAGGGGCAGCTGCCCTACGGGGAGGTGGCGCGGCTCTGCGTCGAGGAGATCGCCGAGCACATCCGGGGCCCGATCGTGGTCTACGGGCACTGCGCGCCCGGCAGCGCGCTGGCCGTGGAGCTGGCCCAGCGCATCGAGGCGTCGGGGCGCGAGCTGGACGCCCTCTACCTGGGCGGCATCTTCCCCTTCGCCCGGCCCAAGGGCCGTTTCCTCGGCTCGCTCAGCACGCTGATCAACGACCGCCTGCACGGCACCCGCACGATCGCGGCCGAGCTGCGCGCGCTCGGCGGCGACATGTCGGGGCTCGACGAGGAGCAGGTGGCCTTCACCGTCGAGCTGATGCGCGAGGACGGCCGGATGGCCGAGGAGCACTTCACCGGACTCCTCGGCACCGAGCAGCCCCGGCTGAGGGCGCCGATCGTCTCGGTCGTCGGCGAGCGCGACCCGAGCACCGAGTTCTACCAGGAGCGCTTCAAGGAGTGGTGCTTCCTGTCCGACTCCTCGTCACTGGTCGTCATCGACGAGGCCGGGCACTTCTTCCCCAAGTACCGCGCCGGCGAGCTCGCCCAGATCCTCACCGGCACCCACACCGCCGACGCGGCCTGGCGGGAGGCGCACTCGCGCGAGGCGGGCGGCACCTGGTGGCTTCAGGACAGCGTGGAGCGGCGGGCCGTGCGGGAGGAGCGCGAGCCGAGCATGCGCCGGTTCCTGCCCGTCGCGCTGGGGCAGCTCGTCTCGCTCACCGGCTCGGCCCTCACCGAGTTCGCGGTGCCGATCTGGATCTACACGGTCACCGGGTCGCTGGCCCACTTCGGGCTCATCGCCCTGCTCGCCCTGGTGCCGGGGATCATCGTGGCCCCGCTGGCGGGCGCGGTGGTCGACCGCTACGACCGGCGGCGGGTGATGATCGCCGGTGACCTGGTGTCGGGCGTCACTCAGGCGGTGATGCTCGCCCTGCTGCTGACCGACCGGCTCTCGGTCGGCCCGCTCTACGCGCTGATAGCCCTCGTCTCCGTCTCGGTGACGTTCCAGCGGCTGGCCTACCAGGCGTCGATCCCGCAGCTGGTGCCCAAGCGCTACCTCGGGCACGCCAACGGCATCGTGCAGCTCGCGATCGGCACCGCCCAGTTCCTGGTCCCCCTCATCGCGGTCGGCCTGCTCGCCGCGATCGGGCTGGAGGGCATCCTGACCATCCAGGTGGCGGCCTACACCTTCGCCATCGTCGTGGTGCTCCTCGTCAAGTTCCCCACCACGCTGGGGCTGCGCCGCCGCGAGCCGATCTCGGCCGAGATCGCCAACGGCTTCCGGTTCTCGCTGGGCCACCGGAGCTTCCGCGGCATGCTGTTCTTCTTCGCCGGCGTGAACCTCTTCCTGGCCCCCATGTTCGTCATGGTCTCGCCGCTCGTCCTCTCCTTCGCCCCGCTTCAGGCCGCCGGCGCGGTGGCGGTCGCGGCCGGGGCGGGCGCGATCACCGGCGGCGTCGTCATGAGCCTGTGGGGCGGCCCGACCCACCGCAGGCTGCGCGGCGCGATCGCCGCGACGATGCTGATGGCGGTCGCCGGCGTGCTGACCGGGCTGCGGCCCAGCCTCTGGCTGATCGGCATCGGCGCCTTCGGCATGTCCTTCGCGCTGGCCATGATCAACGGCACGATCATGACGATCATCCAGGTGAAGGTGCCGCACCGGTTCCAGGGCCGGATCATCGCGGTCAACACCATGATCGCCGCAGCCACCGTGCCGCTCGGCTTCGGCGTCATCGCCCCCCTCGCCGGCCCGCTCCTCGATCCGCTGCTGGCCGCGGGCGGCCCGCTCGCGGACACCGTCGGCGCGATCATCGGCACCGGGCCGGGGCGCGGGATCGGGCTCCTGTACCTGCTGTGCGGGCTCGGCATGGCCCTGCTGGTGCTCGCCGCCACCCGGATCGGGACCCTGGCGCGCTTCGACGACGAGGTGCCCGACGCCAAGCCCGACGACCTCATCGGCATCGAAGAGCTGGAAAGGACCCACGCATCGTGAACACCACCATCGCCTGGGAGGTCAGGGAGGGCAGGCCCGCCGCGGCCGACGCCCAGGGCTCGGACCTGGGCGAGACCTGCGACTGGCTGCGGGAGAACCGCGACGCCATCCGTTCGGGCCTGGACGAGCACGGCGCCCTCTACCTGCGGGGACTGCCGGTGAAGGGAGTGGAGGACTTCGCCGGGGTACGCGACGCCCTGATCTCCAAGCTCGCCGGGTACGTCGAGAAGGCCACCCCGCGCAGCCACTTCGGCAAGGACGTCTACTCCTCCACCGACCTGCCTCCGTCCCAGTCGATCCGCCCGCACAACGAGAACAGCTACGCGCTCAACTTCCCCGGGCTGCTGATGTTCGGCTGCCTGATCGCCCCCGACGAGGGGGGCGCGACCCCGGTGACCGACGTGCGCAAGGTGCTGAGAGGCATCCCGCAGCCGCTGGCCGACCGGTTCCGCGCGCAGGGCTGGTCCCTGGTGCGCAACTACGGCGACCACATCAGCCTCGGCTGGCGCACCGCGTTCGGCACCGAGGACAGGGACGAGGTCGCCGCCTACTGCGCGGACAACCACATCGCCCACGAGTGGGTGGGCGACGACCAGCTCCGCACCGTGCAGCGCCGCTCGGCGACCATCCGCCATCCCGGGACCGGGGAGGAGGTCTGGTTCAACCACACGGTCTTCTGGAACGAGTGGGCGCTCGACCCGGAGGTCCGCGAGGTGTTCCTGGAGGACCTGGGCCACGACAACCTGCCCTTCAACACCGCCTACGGCGACGGTGAGCCGATCTCCAGGCAGGACGTGGAGACCATCGACGAGGCCTACCGCCAGGCGACGGTCAGGGAGACATGGCGGCCGGGTGACATCCTGATCGTCGACAACATCCTCTCCGCCCACGCCCGCGAGTCCTTCAAGGGCCCCCGCAAGATCGTCGTCACCATGGGCGACCCGGTGCCCCTGGACACCTGCGCCCCGACCGTCCAGCCGCAGGCCGGCTTCGCCAGGACCGCGGCCGGGGCCGGGGCGGGAGCCGGGGCCGGGGCGGCCGCCAAGCCCGCGAAGGCGCGCCGCTGGTTCGGCCGCCGCTCCTGACCCGCCGGCCGTTCCGGTGCCACCCGTCACGGGGGCGGCACCGGAACGGCCGGCCGGCCTCACTCCGCCCGGCCGACACCGAGCGGGATCTCGAAGTGGAGGGTCTGGAAGTGCCCGGCGTCGCCGTCCCGGCCGTCGTGGACCGGCGTGGCCAGTGACCGCCAGAACGCCTCCGCGCCCTCGACGCGCGTGTCGGTGTGCAGGTAGAGGGCCTCGTAACCGCCCGCGTCCGTGACGAACCGGCGCGCGAGCCCGACCATGGCCCTCGCCAGGCCGTGGCGCCGGTGCCCGGCCCGCACGTAGACGCGGAAGATCTGGGCGGTGGTCGCGGCCGGGTAGCGGTCGGCGAGGGAGCGGGGGTGCGGCGGGCAGGTGGGGGGCGCGGCCCTGACCGCGGTGGTCCCGACGACCTCGGCGCCCTCGACGGCCACGAACAGGGCGTGCCTGGCCGGACGGAGGTAGGCGCCCTCCAGGTCGATGACGTCCCAGTGCCATTCGGGGCGGTAGCCGTACCCGAACTCGTGGTAGAAGGTGTCGAGCATGACGCCGCGCGCACCCTCGAGGTGCTCGGCGCCGGCCATGCGGACGTCGTACGGGCTCATATCTGGTTCTCCTGGTGGGGGTGCCGGTCGAGCAGGGCGCGGGTCAACGGGTGCCGGGGCCGGGCGAGAACGTGCGCGGCGCCGCCCTCCTCCGCGATCCTCCCCTCCGAGAGGATCACGACGTGGTCCGCCAGCCGCGCGACGACGCCCATGTCATGGCTGATCAGCACGAGGGTCAGGCCGAGAGCGCGGCGGAGCCCGTCGAGCAGGTCGAGGACGCCGGCCTGGGTGACCGTGTCCAGGCCGGAGGTGATCTCATCGCAGATGAGGACGTCGGGGGAGGCGAGCAGCGCGCGGGCGAGCGCCGCGCGCTGGAGCTCTCCGCCGGACAGTCCCCCGGGCCTGCGGGCCGCCGCGGCCGGGCCGAGCCCGACGCGGCCGAGCATGTCCAGCGCCGCCTCCCGCGCCTGCCCCGGGCCGAGGCCGCGCAGCCGTATGGCGGTGCGGCTCACCTGCTCGGCCACCGTCCGGCCCGGGTCGAAGGAGGCGTGCGCGTCCTGGAAGACGTACTGCACGCGGGCCACGTCCTCGCGGCGCCGGCGCGACAGCGACGGAGCCAGGGGCCGCCCGTCGAGCAGCACGGTCCCGCGTGCGGGCTCGTGCAGTCCCGCGACGCAACGGGCCAGGGTGGTCTTCCCGCTCCCCGAACGCCCGACCAGCGCCAGGCACTGCCCGGCGGCCACCCGCAGCGACACGTCGTCGAGCACCGGGCCCGAGCGGTGCCCGGCCGTCAGGCCGGCGACCTCGATCCGCACCCGTCCCGGCGGAGCCGCCGGACCGGGAGGAATGCCCGCCGGGGCCGGAGACGGCACCGCCGGAACCGGAAGGGGGGTCGCCGGGAGCCGGGCGGCGAGCAGCCGCCGGGTGTAGTCGTGCGCGGGCCGGGTGAACACGTCCTCGGCATGGCCGCTCTCCGCCACCCGGCCGCCGCGTAGGACGACGACCTGGTCGGCGAGTGCGCGCACCACGTCCAGGTCGTGGCTGAGCAGGACCACGGCGATGCCCTGGCCGGCGAGGCCCCTCAGCTCGTCGACGACCTCTCCTCTGGTGACGGCGTCCTGCCCGGTGGTGGGCTCGTCCGCGACGATCGCCGACGGGGCGGTGAGGAGGGTCTGGGCGAGCACCAGGCGTTGCTGCTGGCCCCCGGAGAGCTGGTGCGGGTAGCGGCGGAGCAGGTCCTCGCCCGTGGGCAGCCCGGCGCGGCGGAGCACGGACGCGACCCGCTCCGCCGCCGCTCCGTCCGGGGCGTGCCGCCGGGCGATCTCGCGCAGCACCGCGCCGACGCGGCGGACCGGGTTGAGCACCGACGCGGGATGCTGCGGCAGGTAGCCGATCCGGCCGCCCACCTCGACCGTCCCGGACAGGGCCACGCCGGGTGCGTGCTCGCCGAGCAGCGCCCGCCCGATCGTGGTCTTGCCGCTGCCCGAGGCCCCGACCAGGGCGAGCACCCGGCCGGCGGCAAGCTCGAAGGAGACACCGTCGACCAATGCGCTGCCGCCGGTCTCGGCGCGCAGCCCCACGACGCGGATCACGTGGCCTCCTCGCGGTGTCTCCGCACTCCGTCGAAGAGCAGGTTCAGCCCGACGGACAGGGTGACGACGAGCAGCGCCGGGACGACCACCGCCCAGGGCTGGAGGAACATGCCGGTGCGGTTGCGGTCCACCATCACCGCCCAGTCGCTTGCGTCCGGGGGGACTCCGACGCCCAGGAAGCTCGCCGTCGCGACCAGGTAGAGCGCGCCGACGACGCGGACGCCCAGGTCGGCCAGGAGCGTGCGGAGCATCGAGCGGCCCACGTATCCGGCCGCCCGGCGCCACCGGCTCTCGCCCTGCAGCCGCATCGCCTCCATCGCGGGCCGGGCGGCGATCTCCAGCGCCGCCGCCCGGGAGATCCGGGCCACCTCCGGCATGTTGATCACGGCGACGATGACGATCAGGGTGAGCGCCCCGGGCGGGGCGGCGGCGGCGAGCAGGATGAGCAGCAGCAGCGAGGGGATCGCCAGCAGCAGGTCCAGCGGCCGCATCAGCAGCTCGTCGAGCCACCGGCGGCCGGTCATCGCGGTCAGCACGCCCAGCGGCGTGCCCGCGAGGTAGGCCAGCACGGTGGCGGCCAGCGCGACCACCACGACCGTCCGGCCTCCGAGGAGCACCTGCTCCCCCACGTCCCGCCCGACGAAGTCCGTCCCCAGGAGGGGGCCGGAGCCGTACGGGACACCACGGGGGTCCGGCTCGCCCGCCAGCCACGGGCCGGCGAGGGCCACCACGAGCGGCACGCTCAGCAGCGCGATGCCCGGCCCCCATCTCAGCGCCGATCTCATGCCGCACCTCCGGCGCGCGGGGCGAGACGGAAGGCGACGACGTCGGCGACGAGGTTCACGGCCACGGTGGTGGCCGCGAAGACCAGGGCGAGCCCCTGGATCACCGGGATGTCGCGTGCGGAGACCGCGCTCACCAGAGCGGTGCCCAGGCCGGGGACGACGAACACGGCCTCGACGGTGATCACGCCGCTGAGCAGCCAGTCCGTGGTCCGGGCGAGCTGCTGTACGGCGGGCGCCACCGCGTTGGGCAGGGCGTGTGCCAGCCTCACCCGCCGGGTGGAGAGCCCGAGCCTGTGGGCGTGACGGACGTAGTCGGAGCGCAGGGCGTCGATCATCCCCGCCCGGACCAGCCTGCTGATCGAGCAGATCGGCCGGGCGAGCAGGACGAGGAGAGGCAGCACCAGCACGGCCGGCTGCGCGAGCAGGTCAGGGCCGACGCCCACCGCGGTGGGCGGGAACCAGCCGAGCCGGAGCGCGAACAGCGCGACCAGCACGACGGCGAGGGCGAACTCCGGTACCGAGTACAGGCCGATGCCGACCGAGGTGAGCGCCCGGTCGAGCAGCCGGCCCTCACGGATCGCCGCGACGACCCCCACGGCCACGGCCAGCGGGACCAGGAGCAGCAGGGTGATCGCGGCAAGCTGGACGGTCGGCCCACCGGCGTCGGCCAGGAATCCGGTGACCGGGCGCCCGGCCGTCAGCGACGACCCGAGATCGCCGCGCAGAAGGCCGAGCAGCCAGTCGGCGTAGCGCACCGGGGCGGGCCGGTCGAGCCCCAGCTCCTGGCGGATCCGGTCGATCCGCGCCGGATCGGGCACGTCACCGGCCAGCACCACGGCGGCGTCCCCGGGCAGCGCCTCGGTGAGGGCGAACACCAGCATCGTGACCGCCACGATCTGCGCCAGGCCGAGCAGCAGTCGCCGTACGGCGTATCCCGGCAGGCTCACGGGCTCCGCCGCCCCGGTTCCGAAAGCTGCCCGACGGGCCCGGCGGGTCCACTGCCTCCGCGGGGTCCGCCAGGTCTGCCAGATCCGCCATGCCCCCTGAGTCCGCCGGGCCCGCCATGCCCCCTGAGTCCGCCGGCTCCGCCAGGTCTGCCAGGTCCGCCATGCCCTCCGCTCACGCGGGCCGGGCCCCGGCCCTTCGACCCGCCCCCGCCTCGGCCGCTCACGCCAGCCAGACCTTGTCGAATCGGGCCCAGTCCAGGGTGTTGGCCGGGGCGTCGACGACGCCGCCCACCCCCGGCGCGGTCGCGACGAGCCAGTCGGCGAAACCCCAGACGAGGTAGCCGCCCTCGGCGTGCTGCATGCGCTGCATCTCGGCGTACACGTCGCGGCGCGCCTTCTCGTCGGCGAGCGAGACGGCTCTGGTGTAGAGGGCGTCGAACTCCGGGCGCCTCCACTTGGTGATGTTGGTGGTGGACGTGCTGAGCAGGCGCTGCGAGAAGTGGGACTCGATGGGCATCGCACCGGAGCGGAAGCAGCACAGGCTGCCCCCGTCGAGGACGTCCTTCCAGTAGGTGTCCTTGTCGCCCACGGCGACCCTGACGTCGAGCCCGGCCTGCCGCATCTGGTCGGCGAAGACGCTCGCGGACTCCACGAAGCCGCCGGCCGCCGCGGACGTGTCGAGCCGTATCCGCAGCCCCTTCGCGCCGGCCTTTCTCACCAGCCACTGCGCCCTGTCGAGGTCCCGGGCGCGCTGCGGTATCTCCTCGGCGTAGTACTGGTATCCCCTGCCGAACAGGTCGTTGCCCGTCTGCCCGGCGCCGCCCAGCACGGTGTCGACCAGCTGCTCCCGGTCGGCCAGCAGGAACATGGCCTCGCGCAGGTCGCGATCGTCGAAGGGCGGCCGGTCCAGTTTCATGGCGAAGGCCTGCATGCCGCTGTTGGTGAGCCGCGTGACGGCCAGGCGGTCGTTGCCCCGATAGGTCCGGGCGGTGGTCGCGGTGATGTCGTGGGCGTAGTCGACCTGCCCGCCGAGCAGCGCGTTGACGCGGGCCGACTCCTCGTTGGCGATCAGGTACTGCAGTTCGTCGACGTGGGGCGCGCCCTCCCAGTAGTCGGGGTTGCGCCTGAGCAGCAGGGAGCGGCCCGGCTCGAAGGAGCCGAAGACGAACGGGCCGGAGCCGACGGGCCGGGTGAAGTCCTCGGTGCCCTCCGGGACGATGAACACGCCGAAGGCGGCCAGCACGTTCGGGAACTCGGCGAACGGCTGCCTGAGCGCGAACTCCACGGTGCGGTCGTCGACGGCCCTGCTGCGGGCCAGGTCGATCACCGCCAGGGTGGTCCTGGCGCGGAAGGCGCGGGCGGGGTCGCCGATCCGGGCGTAGCTGTACAGGACGTCGGCGGCCCGTACCGGCCTTCCGTCGTGGAAGGCGGCCTGGCGGAGGGTGACCCGCCACGTGGTGAGGGCGGCGTCGGGCTCCCAGCGTTCGGCGAGACGGGGCTGGACCGACAGGTCGGGGCCGTAGTCGGCGAGCTTGTCGAACAGCGCCTTCGACCGCGAGGCCTCGACGAACAGGTTGGACAGGTGCGGGTCCAGGGTCTCCTGGGCCCCGCCTCCGGCGAACGCGACGCGCAGCCGGCCGCCCCTGCGTGGCCGGCCCGTGGCGGCGGTCCCGGTCGCGGGACCGGGACCGCATCCGGCGAGCAGGGCGGCGGACAGCCCGGCGGTGGTGCCGAGGAAGGCACGGCGGTTCAGGGAGTGCATGGGGGAAGGGTCCTTTCACGGGGTGAGTGCCGTAGCCGCTCACCGGGGTGTCGTGGCCGCGCCACGACGTGGAGCAGGACGCCGGACGGCTCCGCCGGCAGCGGCGGAGGTCTACGCGCCGTCCGGGCCGGGCATCGGACATGCCTCGGGGACGGCCCGGCCCGCGGCGGCACGCGTCGGATCGTCGTGGGGATCGCGTCCCGTCTCCCGGACCACCCCGAGCGGGAGGGCGCTCGTCGCGCCCGCCCGGCATCCCGGCCGTCGGCAGATGCCCAAAACGCCTCCTCAGCCGCCCGGTCAGCTAAAGAGAATGGTAATGATTTTCATTTTTTACGCAACTTCGCGGAGTCACGCCGTCCCGGCCCAGCCCCCCGGAAGGCATGCCGGCAGAAGACCACCGTCCTGAAGGCATGCCGGCAGAAGACCGCTGCCCTTCGCGTGACCGGCGGGAGCCGGGATCACCGCCCGCGGCCGCTCGGCGTTCAGATACGGCGCTCAGATACAGCGCTCAGACGCGGCGCTCAGACCTGACGCTCGGACTCCGGCGCTCAGGAGGAAGGGGCGGTACCGAGCAGACCGTGCAGGGACACCTTCATGGTCGCGACGAAGGAGTCGCGGACCTCCTCGTCGAGGAGGTCCAGGGAGAGATAGGGGTTCAGGTCCTCCAGCTCGACGAGGAGGAGCTCCCCGTCCGGGGTGCGGCAGGCGTCGACGCGCTGGATCCCGTGGTCGATGTCGTTCCAGTCGACGAAACGCTGGGCGAACTCCAGGTCCGCCGCGGTGGGTGCGTACCGTTCCAGGACCCATCGCCGGTCGGGACGGGGTGCGTGAAGGGCGTACTGGAAGGCGCGGTCGATGAAGTAGAACGACACCTCGTAGCAGAAGCGGACGCGCGGCTGGACGAGCACGCCGTCGAACGCCGCGCCCTCCAGCCGGTCCCGGGTGACGAACTCCAGCCCGATCGAGTCCGCGCCGAGTTTGGGCTTGATCACATACTCGGCCGCGTCGGGCAGGCGGCCGATGTCCTCCGGGCGGTCGACGGTCGCGATGACCGGGTATCCCTCGGAGACCAGATCGAGCAGGTACTGCTTGCCGACCTGGTCCGCCTTGCCCGTCAGCTGGGTGTAGACACGCGTGCCGCTCTTCAGCGCCCGGTCACGGAAGGCCGTGTACTGGGCCGCGTACTGCAGCACGGGCCCGCTGTTGCGGACCACGACCATGTCGAAGGCGTCCATCAGCGCGGCCGCGTCCAGCGGGTGACACAGGGCGACGTCGAAGTCCTCGCGGAGCCGGGAGGTCAGGAAGATGTCCTCGTCGCAGTATCGGCGCCCCCGCGCCTGGTAGGCCAGATCGGTGACGTACAGGACACTGGGCTGGGCGGGCGGCAACGTCTCTCCTCGAAGGTCGGTATGCCGTCAAACTACCCGCCTCCTCCGCGAGGCGCCCGCGGGCCCCGGCCGTGGCCGGGACCGCGAGTGGCCGCCCCGCGGGCCCGCCCCGGCGTGAGCGGGACGGGCCCGCGGGGTCAGGCGCCCTCTTCGAGGTCCCCCTCCGACTTGAGGTAGACCTCCTGGAGGCCACGCAGGATGTCGGGGTCGGGGTGCTCCCACATTCCCCGGTCCGCCGCCTCCAGCAGGCGTTCGGCGATGCCGTGCAGCGCCCACGGGTTGGACCTGGCCAGGAAGTCCTGGTTCTCCGGGTCCAGCACGTAGGTCGCGGCCAGCTTGTCGTACATCCAGTCGGCGACCACTCCGGTGGTGGCGTCGTAGCCGAACAGGTAGTCGACGGTGGCGGCGAGCTCGAAGGCCCCCTTGTAGCCGTGCCTGCGCATGGCGGCCAGCCAGCGGGGGTTGACCACCCGGGCGCGGAAGATCCTGGAGGTCTCCTCCGAGAGCGTCCGGGTGCGGACCGCGTCCGGGCGGGTGCTGTCGCCGATGTAGGCCGCCGGCGCCTTCCCCGTGAGAGCGCGGACGGTGGCGATCATGCCTCCGTGGTACTGGAAGTAGTCGTCGGAGTCGGCGATGTCGTGCTCGCGGGTGTCGACGTTCTTGGCCGCCACCGCGATCCGCCGGTAGGCCGTCTCCATGTCCTCCCGGGCCGGGACCCCGTCGACGCCCCGGCCGTAGGCGAAGCCGCCCCACACCGCGTAGACCTCGGCGAGGTCGGCGTCGTCGCGCCAGTTGCGGCTGTCGATGAGCGGCAGCAGCCCGGCGCCGTAGGCCCCCGGCCGGGAGCCGAAGATCCGCATGGTGGCCCTGCGCTCGTCCCCGTGGCTCGCGCTGTCGGCCAGCACATGCGCCCGGACGTAGTTCTGCTCCTCGGGCTCCTCCAGCCCGGCGGCCAGCCGTACCGCGTCGTCCAGCATGGCCACCACGTGCGGGAAGGCGTCCCGGAAGAACCCGCTGATCCGGACCGTGACGTCCACGCGCGGGCGTCCCAGCTCCCCGGCGGGGATCGGCTCCAGCCCGGTGACCCGCCGCGACGCCTCGTCCCACACCGGCCGCACACCGAGCAGGGCCAGCACCTCGGCCACGTCGTCGCCCGCGGTGCGCATGGCGCTGGTCCCCCACACCGACAGCCCGACCGAGCGCGGCCAGTCGCCGGTGTCGGCCCGGTAGCGCTCCAGGAGGGAGTCGGCCATCGCCTGCCCGGTCTCCCAGGCGAGCCTGCTCGGCACCGCCTTGGGGTCGACCGAGTAGAAGTTGCGGCCGGTGGGCAGCACGTTGATCAGCCCGCGCAGCGGCGACCCGCTCGGTCCCGCCGGGACGTAACCGCCGTCGAGGGCGTGCAGGATCGCGTCGATCTCGTCGGTGGTCCGCGCCAGCCGGGGCACGACCTCGGCCGCCGCGAACCGCAGGATCCGCTCCACCATCCCGAGGTCCGCCACCGCGGCGGTCCTCGGCTCCGCCCCGGCGCCCAGGACGGCCTCGGTCGCGCCGGCGGCGGCCGCCGGGTCCCAGGCCCGCTCCTCCATGGCCTCGACCAGCGCTCGGGCGAGGGTCTCGGCCTCGTCGGTGCCGATCCGGCCCGCCGTGCCGTCCTCGGCCAGACCCAGGGCTTCGCGGAGCCCCGAGAGGGCCTCGCCGCCCGCCCACATCTGGCGGGCGCGGAGCATCGCGAGCACCAGGTCGACGCGGGTCGCGCCCTCCGGGGCGGCGCCCAGCACGTGGAGGCCGTCGCGGATCTGGACGTCCTTGACCTCGCACAGCCAGCCGTCGATGTGCAGCAGGAAGTCGTCGAACTCGGCGTCGTGCGGGCGGTCCTCGATACCCAGGTCGTGGTCGAGCCGGGCGGCCTGGATCAGGGTCCAGATCTGGGCGCGGATCGCGGGGAGCTTCGCCGGGTCCATCGCGGCGATGGAGGCGTGCTCGTCGAGAAGCTGCTCCAGCCGGGCCATGTCCCCGTAGGTGTCGGCGCGGGCCATCGGCGGGACGAGGTGGTCGACCAGGGTGGCGTGAGCCCGGCGCTTGGCCTGGGTGCCCTCACCGGGGTCGTTGACCAGGAACGGGTAGATCAGCGGCAGGTCGCCGAGTGCGGCGTCGGGGCCGCAGGAGGCCGACAGCCCGGCGGACTTCCCGGGCAGCCACTCCAGGTTGCCGTGCTTGCCCACGTGCACCACGGCGTGCGCGCCGAAGCCGTCGGCCAGCCAGCGGTAGGCCGCCAGGTAGTGGTGGCTGGGCGGCAGGTCGGGGTCGTGGTAGATCGCGATGGGGTTCTCGCCGAAGCCGCGGGGCGGCTGCACCATGACCACGACGTTCCCGGCGCGCAGCGCGGCCAGCACGATCTCGCCGTCCGGGTCGTGCGACCTGTCCACGAACAGCTCGCCCGGCGCGGGGCCCCAGTGCCGCTCCATCCCGTCGCGCAGGTCCTGCGGCAGCGTGCCGTACCACTCGGCGTACCGGCCCGCGGCGATGCGCACCGGGTTGCCGGAGAGCTGCTCCTCGGTGAGCCACTCCTGGTCCTGCCCGCCCGCCGCGATCAGCGCGTGGATCAGCGCGTCGCCGTCCTGCTCGGTCACGCCCGGCAGCTCGCCCTCGGCGCCGATGTCGTAGCCGCGCTCGCGCAGTACGGCCAGCAGCCTGACGAGGCTCGCGGGGGTGTCCAGGCCGACGGCGTTGCCGATGCGGGAGTGCTTGGTGGGATAGGCCGACAGCATCAGCACGATCCGCCGCTCGCCGGCCGGGATGTGCCGGAGCACGGCGTGCCGTACCGCGATGCCCGCCACCCGGGAGGCCCGCTCGGGGTCGGCCGCGTAGACGGTCAGCCCGTCCTCGTCGATCTCCTTGAAGGAGAAGGGCACCGTGATGATCCGGCCGTCGAACTCGGGGATCGCGACCTGGGTGGCCGCGTCGAGCGGGGACAGGCCGTCGTCGTTCGCCTCCCACGACGCCCTGCTGCTCGTCAGGCACAGCCCCTGCAGGATCGGCACGTCCAGCGCGGCGAGCGCGCCGACGTCCCAGGCCTCGTCGTCCCCGCCGGCCGACGCGGTGGCCGGGCGGGTGCCGCCGGCCGCGAGCACGGTCACCACCAGGGCGTCGACCGTACCGAGGACCTCCAGCAGGCCGGGTTCCGCGCTGCGCAGGGAGGCGCAGTAGACGGGCAGCGCCCGGCCGCCGGCGTCCTCGATCGCCGAGCAGAGGGTCTCGACGAACGCGGTGTTCCCGGCGACGTGGTGGGCCCGGTAGTAGAGCACCCCGATGACCGGCCCGTCCTCACGGCGCGCCGCGCGCTCCAGCAGGCCCCAGCCGGGGGTGGGGGCGGGCGCGGCGAACCCGTGTCCGGTCAGCAGCAGGGTGTCGGACAGGAACCGGTGGAGCTCGGTGAGGTTTGCCGGGCCGCCGTGGGCGAGGTAGGCGTGCGCCTCGGCGCAGACCCCGCCGGGCACGGTGGACAGCTCCATCAGCTCGGCGTCGGGCGCCTGCTCGCCGCCGAGGACGACGACGGGCCGGGGCCCGGCGAGCAGGGCGTCCAGGCCCTCCTCCCAGGCGCGGCGCCCGCCGAGCAGCCGGACGACGACCAGGTCGGCGCCGTCCAGCAGGGGCGGCAGGTCGTCGGCGGTGAGCCGGGCGGGGTTGCCCAGCCGGTAGTCCGCGCCGCTCGCGCGGGCGCTGAGCAGGTCGGTGTCGGAGGTCGAGAGCAGGAGGATCACGCGCCACACCCCTGCGGGAACGGCGCGGTACGGCTCAGCGGGGCCACGGAATGGCAGGGGAACGGCGAAAAGCGCACGGAGCTTCCTCCCTCGGGGTCCTCGCCCCGGGTCGTCGTCGGCTACGACGGCTGGAGTCTCCTGGCTCCCGGATCGGTGCTCCCCCCAGCCTTCCCGTCCGTCGCCGGACAGTGGCCTGGGTGGGGTTCGCTCCCCGGTTACAGTGGCGGGACCGCGCCGGATTCACACCGGCTTCCTCCCTTGCCGTCGCCATCGATGAGACTACGGCAGTCCCGTTCCTTGCAAGAAACTGGCGTTAACATCCTCTGCGTGGTCATTGGCGACTTTTCCGGACGATCGCGACTCGACGCATGTCCCGGGGCGCTCCAGGTGCACGCCGCGGCCGACGGCGGCCTGGCGCGCGTCCGCGTTCCCGGCGGCCGGTTGACGGTCCCCCAGCTACGCGAGCTCGCCGGCGCCGCCGCCACCTGGGGGACCGGCGTCATCGAGCTGACCTCCCGCGCCAACGTCCAGGTGCGCGGGCTCGGCGAGGAGACCGGATTCGCGGCGCGCATGGCGGAGGCGGGGCTGCTGCCCTCGCTCACCCACGAGCGGATCCGCAACGTCCTCGCCTCCCCGCTGACCGGCTGCGACGCGAGAGGGGTGCTCGACGTCGGCCCGCTGGTCGCCGATCTGGACCGCCGGCTGTGCGCCCGGCCCGTCCTCGCCGGCCTGCCGGGACGTTTCCTGTTCGCCCTCGACGACGGCCGGGGCGACGTGGCCTGGCTCGGCCCCGACGCCGGGATCCTGCCGGACGGGACGGGCGAGGCCGCCCTGATCCTCGCGGGCGCCGACAGCGGCCTGCGCGTGCCCGTGACCTCCGCGGTCACCGCCCTGCTCGCCGCCGCCGAGGCGTTCCTGGCCGAGCTGACCGCCCGGGAGACGCACGCCTGGCGGATCAGCGAGCTGAGCGACGGCGCGGAGCTGGTCGCGGCCCGGGTCCGCGCCGCGCTGGACACCGGGTCCGCCGGCCCGGTACGGCTCCGCCCGCCCGCGGAGCCGTACCGGGCCGGGCGGCCGTCCACGGCGGGAGAGCCGGTGGGCGCCGTCGGCCAGCCCGACGGCCGGGTGGCCCTCGGCGTCGCGGTACCGCTGGGACGGCTGACCTCCGCCCAGGCCGAGCTCCTCGCCGACCTGGCCTCCCACGGCGAGGTACGGCTGACGCCGTGGCGGGGCGTGGTCCTGCCCGGCCTGGCACGCGCCGGGCTGCTGCGGGCGGCCGCCCGGCTGGCGGAGGCCGGCCTGGTCACCGACCCCGGCTCCCCGTGGATCGGCGTGACGGCCTGCGCCGGACGTCCCGGCTGCGCCAAGTCCCTGGCCGACGTGCGGGCCGACGCGGCCCGCGCCACCGTCTCCCACCGGGGCGGCGGGACGGCCGCCACCACCGGAGCCGGCCCCGGGGCACCGATCGGGAGCGACGCCCCGGACGGAACCGGGCCCGGGAGCCGGGCGGAGCCGGAGGGCGGCACGCCCCGGGCCGTCGCCCCGCATGTGGCGGATTCACCGCGCACCGGTACGCTCCCCGTGCACTGGGCGGGCTGCGAGAGGCGCTGCGGCCGCCCCAGAGGGCGGGTCGCGGACGTGGTCGCCACCGGCGACGGCTACCGCGTCGACCTGGACGGCCAGAGCCTGACCTGTGCGGACATCGAAGAGACCACGGCCGCGGTGGCGGCCGCCAGAGGGGAAACGTGATCGACTACGTCCGCGACGGCGCGGAGATCTACCGCCGTTCCTTCGCCACCATCCGCGCCGAGACCGATCTGCGCGGCCTGCCCCCGGACGTCGCCCAGGTGGCGGTCCGCATGATCCACGCCTGCGGGATGGTCGACCTGGTCACCGACCTCGGGTGGTCGCCCGGCGTCGTGGCGTCGGCGCGCGCGGCCCTGCGCGCGGGCGCGCCGGTGCTGTGCGACGCGATGATGGTCGCCTCCGGGGTGACCCGCCGCCGCCTGCCCGCCGGCAACGAGGTGATCTGCACGCTGGGCGAGCCGGGCGTGCCGGAGCTCGCCGGACGGCTGGGCACCACCCGCAGCGCCGCCGCGCTGGAGCTGTGGCGCGAGCGGCTGGAGGGCTCCGTGGTCGCGATCGGCAACGCGCCGACCGCGCTGTTCCGGCTGCTGGAGATGGTCGAGGAGGGTGCCGGCCGGCCGGCCGCCGTGCTCGGGATCCCGGTCGGCTTCATCGGCGCCGCCGAGTCCAAGCAGGCCCTCGCCGAGCATCCGGCGGGCCTGGAGTACCTGGTCGTGCACGGGCGCCGGGGTGGAAGCGCGATGACCGCCGCCGCGGTCAACGCCATCGCGAGTGAGGACGATTGACTTCCTCCCCACGGCTGAAGCCGGGGGAATCCCACCCTCACAGGTCGGATTTCCTGCTTCACCGCCAGCAGCCCGCCAGGAGGAATCTCCCTTGAGGTCTTACACCGGCTCCACAGGCGTTTCACCTCTCCGCCAGCCCGGCGGCGAGAATGTTCTTCGCGGCGTTCACATCCCGATCATGGGTCGCGCCACAAGCCGCGCACACCCACTCCCGCACCTCCAACGGCATGGCCGCAGCGACCGCGCCGCACGCCGAGCAGAGCTTGGAGGAGGGAAACCAGCGGTCGACGACCACCAGTTCCCGGCCGTACCAGGCCGCTTTGTACTCCAGCATGGTCCGCACCTGCCGCCAGGAGGCGTCCGAGACGGCGCGGGCCAGGCGGCGGTTCCTCACCAGGTTGCGGACGGTGAGGTCCTCGATCGCGATCACTTGGTTCTCGCGGACGATCGAGGTGGTGAGCTTGTGCAGGTGGTCACGCCTGCGGTCGGTGATCCGGGCGTGCACCCGCGCGACCCGCACCTTCGCCTTGGCCCGATTGCTGGAGCCCTTCTCCTTGCGGGCCAGGGCGCGCTGCGCGCGGGCCAGCCGGACGCGGTCGGCCCGCTCGTGGCGGGGATTGGCGACCTTGCCGACGGCGTCGGTGACGCCGGGGATCGGCCGCGACAAGACGAGCAGGGACGCGATCCCGGCGTCGATGCCCACCACACCCTCCACCGGGTCCAGCGGGCGGACCGTGTCCTCACACAGGATCGACACGAACCACCGCCCGGCCGCGTTCCTGCTCACCGTCACCGTGGACGGCTCCGCCCCCTCGGGCAGCGGCCGCGACCACACGATGCGCAGCGGGGTGCCCGTCTTCGCCAGGGTCAGCCGCCCGTCGCGCCAGGTGAACGCCGAGCGGGTGTACTCAGCCGACAGCCGGGACCTCTTCCTGGACTTGAACCGCGGATAGGCGGCCCGTTTGGCGAAGAAGTTGGTGAACGCCGCCTGCAGGTGGCGCAGGGCCTGCTGCAACGGCACCGACGACACCTCCCCCAGGAACGCCAGCTCCTGGGTGCGCTTCCACGCGGCCAGCATCGCCGACGACTCCCCGTAGGAGACACCGCGTCCGTGAAGGGCGTAGGCGCGGCTGCGCTCCTCCAGCGCCTTGTTGTAGACCAGGCGGACGCAGCCGAAGGTCCGGGCAAGCTGCTCGGCCTGCTCGGGGGTCGGATAGAAGCGGTAGGTGAAGGCCCGCTTCACACGCTGCGCCATGGCGCACATCATGACGCAACACGGTCGATGCCGTACGCGCGTTCGAGAAAATCCCGCGCGGCGCTGTGCCGCGTCTCCTCCCCGGGGCTGAAGCCCGGGGTCTCCACGCTCAAGGAGATTCGATGACCGACATGGCGACTGGACGGCTCTGGGGCGTGGGACTCGGGCCCGGGGATCCGGAGCTGGTGACCGTCAAGGCCGCCCGCCTCCTCGGCGAGGCGGACGTGATCGCTTTCCACAGTGCCCGCCACGGCCGGAGCATCGCCCGCTCGGTGGCCGCGCCGTACCTGCGTGAGGGTCAGATCGAGGAAGCCCTGATCTACCCGCTCACCACGGAGACCACCGATCACCCCGGCGGCTACCAGGGCGCCATCGACGACTTCTACGCCGAGTGCGCGCTGCGGCTGGCCGCCCATCTGGACGCCGGCCGCGACGTGGTGGTGCTGTGCGAGGGCGACCCGCTCTTCTACGGCTCCTACATGCACATGCACAAGCGCCTGTCCCACCGCTACGTCACCGAGGTGGTCCCCGGCGTGACCTCCGTGAGCGGCGCCGCGGCGGTCCTCGGACGGCCGCTGGTCGAGCGGGACGAGACGCTGACCGTGCTGCCCGGGACGCTCCCCGCCGAGGTTCTCGCCGAGCGCCTGGCGGCCGCCGACTCGGCGGCGATCCTCAAGCTGGGCCGGACGTTCACCAAGGTGCGCGACGCGCTGGACCGGGCCGGCCGCCTCGACGAGGCCTGGTACGTGGAACGCGCCACCACCGGCGGCCAGCGCCTGGCCCCGCTCGCCGAGGTGGATCCGGACAGCGTGCCGTACTTCTCGCTGGCGCTGATCCCGAGCCCGGTGAACGCCGCGCAGGCGGGCCCGGTCCGGGAGGCGGAGCCCGCGATCCCGGCCGGCGGTCCCGGCGAGGTGGTCGTGGTCGGTCTCGGCCCGGCCGGACGGCCGTGGCTGACCCCGGAGGCGCAGGACGCGCTGGCGGGCGCCGACGAGCTCGTCGGGTACGGCCCCTACCTGGACCGGGTCCCGCCGAACCCGCGCCAGCGCCGCCACCCCACCGACAACCGGGTGGAGGCCGAGCGGGCCGCGCACGCGCTGGAGCTGGCCGCGGCCGGATCCCGGGTGGCCGTGGTCTCCTCGGGCGACCCGGGGGTGTTCGCGATGGCCAGCGCGGTGCTGGAGGTGGCCTGCGAGCCCCGGTTCGCGGACGTCCCGGTGCGGGTGCTGCCCGGTCTGACCGCCGCGCACGCGGTGGCGAGCCGAGCGGGCGCCCCGCTCGGCCACGACTACTGCGTGCTGTCGCTGTCGGACCTGCTCAAGCCGTGGGAGGTCGTCGCCGGGCGGATCACCGCCGCCGCGAAGGCCGACCTGGTCCTGGCGATCTACAACCCCGCGTCGAAGAGCCGTACGTGGCAGGTGGCCGCCGCCCGCGACCTGCTGCTGGAGCACCGCGCTCCGGAGACTCCCGTCGTCATCGGCCGGGACGTCGGCGGGGCCGGGGAGAGCATGACCGTCACCACCCTGGCCGAGCTCGACCCTGCCCTGGTCGACATGCGCTGCCTGCTGCTGGTGGGCTCCTCGACCACCCGGGCGGTCAAGCGGGGCGACGGCGGCCAGGTGGTGTTCACCCCCCGCCGCTATCCCGCGTGACCGGCCTCACGCGGCCCCGGCCGGGCGGCCCCGCCCGGCCCGGGCCCTCCGGCCGGGCACACCTGCCGGCCGGCTCAACCGGGCCCGGTGGTCTCGACCGGGCACATCTGCCGGCCGGCCCAACCGGACCCGGCGCCCCCGGCCGGGCACGCCTCCCGGCCGGGCCGGCCTCACCCGGCGTGACCCACCGTGCTCTCCAGCCAGGTGAGCGCCTCCTCCACCGTCTCCGCCGAGGGGACTCCCCCGGGATGCGGCGGCCGCCGTACGATCACGACCGGGAGCCCGAGCTCCCGGGCCGCGAGCAACTTGGCCGTGGTCATCTCGCCGCCGCTGTCCTTGGTGACCAGCATGTCCACGCGGTAGTGACGCATGAGCGCCAGCTCACCCTGCACGGTGAACGGGCCTCGGCTGAGCAGCACCTCCAGGTGGCGCGGGGCGGGCGGCTCCGGCGGGTCCACCGAGCGGGCGAGGAACCACAGACCGTCGAGTCCGGCGAAGACCGGCAGGCTGCGGCGGCCGGTGGTCAGGAACACCCGCTGCCCCAGCGCGGGCAGGAGTTCGGCGGCCGCGGCGAGCGACGGCACCCAGCGCCAGTCGTCGCCGGGGGCGGCCTGCCAGCCCGGCCGCCGCAGGATCATCAGCGGCACCCCGGCCCGGCCGGTCGCCTCGACCGCCGAGGCGGTCATCCGGGCGGCGAACGGGTGCGTGGCGTCCACGACGACGTCGATCCCGCGCTCGCCGATCCACGTCGCAAGCCCGCCGGGACCGCCGAAGCCGCCCTCGTGCACCTCGCCCACCGGCAGTTTGGGATCGCGGACCCGCCCCGCCAGCGAGGACACCACGTGTGTCCCGGCGCGTCCGGCGAGCGCGGCGGCCAGCCGCCTGGCCTCGTCCGTGCCGCCCAGCACCAGGATGTTCAGCACACCATCACCTTTCCGCCATCGCAGGACACCGCCCTGCCGTACCGACCGACCTTCGAACCATGAGCACACCGCTGCGCCACGGATGGACCACCGGCGCGTGCGCGACCGCGGCCACCACCGCCGCCTACACCGCGCTGCTGACCGGCGACTTCCCCGACCCGGTGGAGATCGTGCTGCCCAAGGGGCAGCGTCCGGCGTTCGCGCTGGCCAGGGAGGAGCTGACCGGCGGCGCGGCCATGGCCGCGGTGGTCAAGGACGCCGGCGACGACCCCGACGTGACGCACGGGGCACTGATCTCCTCGACGGTACGGCACGGCGCCCCCGGCAGCGGCGTGGCCTTCGTGGCGGGGCCCGGGGTCGGCACCGTCACCAAGCCGGGGCTCCCGCTGGACGTGGGCGAGCCGGCGATCAACCCGGTCCCCCGGCGGATGATGCGCGAGCACCTCGCCGAGGTGGCCGCCCGGTACGGCGGGACCGGTGACGTGACCGTGGAGATCTCGGTGGAGCACGGCGAGGAGCTGGCCAGGAAGACCTGGAACCCCCGGCTGGGGATCCTGGGCGGGCTGTCCATCCTCGGCACGACCGGCATCGTGGTGCCGTACTCGTGTTCGGCCTGGATCGACAGCATCCGGCGCGGTATCGACGTGGCCAGGGCCGCCGGCCGCCGGCACGTCGCCGGATGCACCGGGAGCACCTCGGAGAAGGTGGCCGCCGAGCTGTACGGGCTGCCGGAGGACGCGCTGCTCGACATGGGCGACTTCGCGGGAGCCGTGCTGAAGTATCTGCGCAGGCATCCCGTGCCGCGGCTGACCGTCGCCGGCGGCATCGGCAAGCTCTCCAAGCTCGCCGACGGCCATCTGGACCTTCACTCGGGCCGCTCGCAGGTCAATCCGGGCATGCTCGCCGGGATCGTCCGCTCGGCGGGCGGGGACGAGGCACTGGCGGGGCGGGTGCTGGCGGCCAACACGGCCCTGCACGCGCTCCGGCTCTGCCAGGAGGCGGGGCTGCCGCTGGGCGACCTGGTCGCCGAGCGCGCCCGTCTGACGGCCGTCGGCGTGCTGCGAGAGGCACCCGTGGCGGTGGACGTGGTGGTCATCGACCGCGCGGGAGCGATCGTCGGCCGCGCCGGCTGAACCGGCCACGCGGCCCTGGCCCGCCGCGTGGCCGTCACACGGACAACCCGCCCCGGCCACACGGTCACCGGCTGAGCGGCCCGGCCCAGCCGAGTGGCCGCCGGCCGCGCGGACCAGCCGGGCCGGCCGGGGCCGGTGGCCGGGCGCGGTGGGGCGGTGGGTCCCGGCGCGGGGGCGCCGGGGTCAGTCACGGCAGCGGGCGGCCGAGTACAGGTGGCTGTCGGGGAACTCCGAGGCGGTCAGCACGCGGCCGACCACGATCACCGCGGTGCGGACGACCCCGGCGGCATGGACCTTGCCGGCGATGTCGGCCAGGGTGCCGCGCAGGATCACCTCGTCGTCCCGGCTGGCCCGCGCCACCACGGCCACCGGGCAGTCGGCGCCGTAGTTGGGGACCAGCTCCGCGGCGACCGCCTCGATACGCTGCACGGCCAGGTGGAGGACCATCGTGGCCCGGCTGCGGCCGAGCGTGTCCAGGTCCTCTCCGTCGGGCATGGGGGTGGCGCGGACCGAGGTCCGGGTCAGCACGATCGTCTGGCCCACCCCGGGGACGGTGAGCTCCCGCTTCAGCGACGCCGCCGCGGCGGCGAACGCGGGCACGCCGGGGATCACCTCGTAGGGCACCCCGGCCGCGTCCAGCCGCCGCATCTGCTCGGCCATCGCGCTGAACACCGACGGGTCGCCGGAGTGCAAGCGGGCCACGTCGTGACCGGCTCCGTGAGCGGCGAGCATCTCCGCCACGATCTCCTCCAGGGCCATCCTGGCGGTGTCCACCAGCCGCGCCCCCCGCGGGCAGCACTCCAGCAGCTCGGCCGGGACCAGGGACCCGGCGTACAGGCACACCGGCGAGGACGCGACCGCCCGCTGCCCCCGGAGGGTGATCAGGTCGGCGGCGCCGGGTCCCGCCCCGATGAACCGCACCGTCATCGCTCATCCTCCATCGGTTTGATCGCCGTCCAGGTCGTCACGGGCATCATCGGCCGCCAGCCGGTGAAGCCGCCGACCGGTGCCGCCCTGCTGACCGCCAGCCGGACCAGGTCGCCGCCGAGCTCACCGTGCCAGGAGGCCAGGACGGCCTCCGACTCCACGGTGACCGCGTTGGCGACCAGCCTGCCGCCGGGCCGCAGCGCCTCCCAGCACTCCTCCACCACCCCGGGGACGGTCACCCCTCCCCCGATGAAGACGGCTTCGGGCGGCTCCAGGCCGGCGAGCGCCGCGGGAGCCGGCCCGGTCACCACGTTCAGGCCGGGCACGCCGAGCCCCGCGGCGTTGCGGGAGATCCGCGCGGCCCGCTCGGGGTGGCTCTCCACCGCCACCGCCCGGTTGGCCGGATGACCGCGCATCCACTCGATCGCGATGCTGCCCGCCCCCGCGCCGACGTCCCACAGCAGCTCGCCGGGGACGGGGGCGAGCCGGGAGAGGGTCACCGCGCGCACCTCGCGCTTGGTGAGCTGGCCGTCGTGCTCGAAGGCCTCGTCCGGCAGCCCCGGCACGCAGGGCAGGGGCACGGTCCCGGCGTCGGCGCGGCACTCCAGCGCGACCACGTTGAGGTCGTGGGCCACCGGCAGGGACCAGCCGCCCGCCGTGCCGGAGATCACACGCTCCTCGGCGGCGCCGAGCCGCTCCAGGACCGTCATCGTGCTGCCGCCGTACCCGCGCGCGGCGAGCAACGCGGCGACCCGCGCCGGGGTGCGGCCGTCGGCGCTGAGGACCAGCACCCGGCGGCCCTCGTGGACCGCGGCGTGGACCGACTCGACCGGCCTCGTCACGACGCTGACCACCTCGACCCGGTCGACGGCCCAGCCGAGCCGGGCGCAGGCCAGCGAGGCCGACGACGGATGGGGCAGCACCCGGACCCGGTCCGTGCCGAGCAGCCGGACCAGCGTCGTGCCGATGCCGTGGAACATGGGGTCGCCGCTGGCCAGCACGCACACCCGGCGCCCCCGGTGGGAGGCGAACAGCGCGGGCAGGGCCGGGAGCATCGGCGAGGGCCAGGCGACGCGCTCGGCGGTCGGCTCGGGGACCAGCGCCAGCTGCCGGGCGCTGCCCATCAGGACCTCGGCGGCGTGCAGCTCGCGCCGCGCCGCCGCCGACAGGCCCGCCCAGCCGTCGGCGCCGATGCCGACGACCATGACGAGGTCAGACATTGCCCAGCACCCGGACGACCCGGATCTCGATCACGACGCGGGCCGGGTTCTCACGGGGCCGCCGGTAGCGCTCGGCGTAGCGGTGCTCGGCGTCGGCGACCGACCCGGGGTCCTCCCGGATCACCGCGCGCCCCTCCAGGGTCGACCAGCGGCGCCCGTCCACCTGGCAGACGGCGACCGCCGCGCCCTCTTCTCCGGCCGCGCGCACGTGGCGGACCTTGTGCGAGCCGCCCGAGGTGATCACCCGTGCGATCCCGGAGTCGGGGTCCAGCGTCACCCCCACGGGGACGACGTGCGGCGTGCCGTCAGCCCGCACGGTGGTCAGCGTGGACAGGTGACGCTCCCGCCAGAAGGCGCGGAACCCGTCTCCGAGATCCTTCAACACCCAGCCCTTCCCCGATGTCGTGGTACCGGGCGACATGGTAGCCGGGAGACGGGCCCGGTGAAGGATCCCCCTCCCCCGGGCCCGCCGGCGCTCAGCCGGCCACGGCCGCCTGGTCGCGCTCCTGCTCGTAGGCCGCCAGGACCTGCTCGCGCCGCTCGGCCGGGAGCCGGTCGATGTAGAGGCGCCCCTCCAGGTGGTCGGTCTCGTGCTGCAGGCAGCGGGCCAGCAGGCCGGTGCCCTCCACCGTGACGGGCGCTCCGGTCACGTCGAACCCGTGCACCACGGCACGGTCCGGCCTGGCCAGCGAGGCCCGCTGCCCCGGCACCGACAGGCAGCCCTCGGCGTAGTCGTCCAGGTGCTCCTCGTCCGGTCCGGGCATCACCAGGGTCGGATTGACCACGACGCCCTTGCGGAACTCCTCGGTCTCGTCCGGGCAGTCGTAGACGAACACGCGCAGGCCGATCCCGATCTGGTTGGCCGCCAGGCCCACGCCCTCGGCGGCGTACATGCTCGCGAACATGTCCGCGACCAGCATGGCGAGGTCGTCGTCGAAGCGGGTCACGGTCTCACACGGACGGTGCAGCACCGGTTCGCCGACGAACGTGATCGGCCTTGCCGTGCCCTCGCCGCTTGCTTCCATGTGGAACGCCTCCAGGTTCGTCGCGTGTCAGTCGCAGCAGACTACTCGTGGCCGGGCCGCGCCGGAGAACGCCGTTCAGCTTCCCGGGCTGTAGATCACCTGGTCGGGCCTCACCCGCACCGTGATGCGCTGCTCGCCCGGCTGCCGGTAGGGGTAGCTGTCCACCCCGAGGTACTTCTTCGCCAGGCCGTCGATGACGGCGTCCGCGCCTTCGAGCTCCAGCTCCCCGGTGCCCGAGACGCTGACGAGGTGGAAGGCGTCCTTGGGGTCCAGGACGCTCACCGACACCCGGGGGTCGTTGCGCAGGTGGCGCTCCTTGGCGCGGCCGACGGCCGTGTTGAAGATGACGTCGTCTCCGTCGACATCCACCCACACGACGGTGCTGTGCAGCGACCCGTCAGGCCGGACGGTCGTCACCCAGGCGTGAATCGGCTGGCTGAGCAGTTCTTTCGCGTCGTCGTTCAGCTTGCCCACAGAGACCTCCACGATCAGCGGTATGCCTACGGACCAATCGAACATCACGCCCTGTTGATCAATTCCACCGCCCCTGGGAAAGTCTCAGGACGGGCCGTCGTGGATGGCGGCGGCGGCGCGCAGGCCCGACTCCAGCGCGCCTTCGATCCAGGCGTGCCAGAGGGAGCAGTGCTCTCCGGCGAAGTGGACGCGGCCCTCCGGCTGGATGATCGCCTCGTGCAGGGTCGTCTGCTGGTGCGGTTCGAAGAGGGCGAAGGCACCGGCCGCGAAGGGGTCCTCGTACCAGGCGTGGCTCACCCCGAACTCGAAGACGTCGACGATCTCCGGATGGACCTTCGCGACGTCCTCCACAGCCTGCTGGATCCGCTTCTCCCTGCTCATGGCACCCCACCGCAGCGCGTCCTGGCCCCAGGTGTAGCTGGCGAGCAGGACGCCCCTGCGCTCGTCGGGGTCGGAGTGGGAGGGGTAGCAGATCCGGCGGACGGGCAGGTCGGTCACGGTGGTCCCGCCGACGATCCCGTCGGTGTGCTCCCAGAACCGCTCGCGCACCTGAAACAGGATCTTGGTCGAGGCGTTGTAGTTGAGCTCCCTGATCGCCCGCTGCTTGCGCCGGGTGAACGCGGGCCTTACCTCGATGTCGCGGAGCACGGAGAAGGGCATGGTGCACACCGCGTAGTCGCCCGTCATCTCGGTACGGCCGGCGGCGGTCCTGACGTGCAGGGTGACCGAGTGGTCGTCCTGCTCGATCGCGTGCACCTCGTGGCCGAAGTGGACGCGCTCCTTGAGCCGCTCGTAGAAGGCGAGGGGCAGCCGGTCGGTCCCTCCGACGATCTCCTGCATGTCCTCGAACGCCCGCCCGATGATCTCCCGGAACTGCTCGATCACCGCGGCGTTGAGGTTCGACTCCCGGAAGCTCATGATCCCGTAGAGCTCGACGGCCCCCGGGGAGAAGCCCCGCTCGCGCAGGAAGCTGCGGATCGAGTGATGGTCGTAGTCGGCGCAGAGACGGTCGAGGGCGGCGCCTCCCTCGGCCGAGTAGCGCTCCCGGACCTCCGCGGTGGCCGCGTTCCACAGCTCCTCGTAGCTCCTGCCGCGTTCGTGCTCGGCCAGCTCGAAGTCCACCAGGCCCGGATCGGCGTTCAGGTCCTCCATCGTCATGCGCCTGCCCTGGATGAAGGCGAGGGTTCTGGGGTTGCCCATGACGAAAGGGCGCAGGCCGAGCCCGAACTCGCGGCAGTAGGCCAGCGTCAGGTCGTGGACGCGGGGGATGCGCATGGCCCCTGCCTCGGCGTACAGGCCCTCCGCGAAGCCGCGCAGGGTGTGGACGCGGCCGCCCACGCGCTGCTGTGCCTCCAGCACGACGGGGTCGTGCCCCTGGCGCATCAGCTCGTAGGCCGCGACCAGGCCCGCCATGCCCGCGCCGATGACCAGGACCCGCTTCGGCGTGTCCTGGCGGGCGGGCAGGCCCTCCTGCGCGGTCCTGACCAGACGCGGGGAGACCCGCTCGTGGCCGGGGCTGAGGGATGCGTGGTCGAACCGGGGGTGGCGGGGATCGGCGGGCATGGGGCCTCCTCGGGAAGTGGTCTCATCGGAACCGGCCGGCTCATCCCTCTTCGGGGACGCCGGAGGTGCTGGGGGCGCTGGGAGCATCGGGGGCGCTGGGAGCATCGGGGACGCCGGAAGCGCCGGAAGCGTCGGATCCGCCGGAAGCGGCAGGAGAGCCGGGGACACCGGAAGTGTCGGGGGCGCGGTCGCGGGGGACGGCGCCGGCCCGGGTGAGGCGGGCTCCGTCTCCGGCGGCGCGATCACGCTCCCTGGCGGCGCGGTCACGGGTGGCCACGGCGGCCCGGGTCAGGTCCGCGGAGGCGGCGGCGCAGCGGGCGATCTGCCCGTCGATCAGGTCGCCGAACCACTCGGGCACGATCGGATTGCCCCGGACACGCGCGGCGAGGTCGCGCAGCCTGGCCGCGTGGCCGGCCAGGCGCGCGGCGTCGGCGGCCAGTTGCTCGGCGAGCGCTCCGTATCCCGGGATCACCCCCATCCCCGTCATCCGCGCGAGGCCCGGCGGGCGCGCCGGTGCCACGCGGCGACGGCAACGGCCGCGACGAGTCCGGCGAGGCCCCCGGCCAGCAGCAGCCTTCTGGAGCGGCGCGGCCCGGCGGAGAAGAGGGCGGAGCGGTCGGGGACCCGGCGGGCCCGCGAGCATGTCGCCCGGCTCCGGTAGGCGGCGAGCCGGGCGGCGATCAGCTTCCGGGCCTCACGCAGCCGGTGTTCGAGGTCGGCGATGGAGATCTCCGGGCTGCGTCGGGGCGGGGGCTCCCGGCCGGGGCCGGCGGAGTGGGCGACGTCCCGTCCGTGACCCGAGGATCCCCGGCCCGTCGCGGTGGACCAGCCGGTCTGGTCGTTGAAGGGGTTCTCGTCGAGCAGCGCCCGCATCGCGAGCACCTCGCCGAAGACGGGCGCGATGCCGCCGATCGCCCCGATGGCGCCCTTCTCCCTGCACAGCGCCCGGACGGCCCGGACCGCCTCGGCGTCGCGATCCGCGCCGGCCGCGTCGAGCAGCCGCCGCATGACGGGGTCGGCGGCCAGTTCCGGATTCCGGTGCAGGACACCGGCGATCCGCAGCCGTAGGGAGGTGACGGCGACCAGCGTGGCGAGGCTGCTCCGCCCGGCCAGCGCGCCCAGGCGGGCGGCCGGACCGCCGAACCGCCCGCCTTCGAAGGCGTAACCGAGCCCCCCGCGGTTGGTCAGCGCGCGGAGCAGGCTCCAGTGGATGCCGGAGGGAAACCACGGGGAACGCGTGGCGGCGGCGGTCAGCGTGGCCGTCGTGCGCGCGCAGATCCGCCGGATCTCCTCCGCCGTCCACGCGAGCTCGGCCGCCGCGTCGTGGACCTGCCGGAGATGATCCGTCCCGGACCGTTCCCGGCCGTCGGGATCAGCTGTCATCGTGTCTCCTCACCTCCGCCGACCGGCGTGCGTTCCGGCTGCACGACCCGATAGGGGTAACACAGAAGGTCACATTAATACAACGGACAGTAATGGGGCTGCGACATCCGGGAGGACCTCCGGCACGGGACGCGGCCGCCGGCCGACGGCGGGATCGAAGTAGACAGTGTCTACCCGGTTTGGTAGACACTGTCTATGAGTGAGCAGGACATGGGCGTCCGTGCCCGTCTGATAGAGGTCGGAGTCGACCTGGTGGCCAGGGAGGGGATGCAGTCCCTGACGCTGCGGGAGATCGCCCGCCGGGCCGGGGTCTCGCACGGGGCTCCGCGCCATTACTTCCCGACCCACGTGGCCCTGCTGTCGGCCATCGCACGTCAGGGCTTCGCCGACCTGACCGCCAAGGTCACCGAGACGGCGGGGGAAGGCCGGGCGGACCCCCGGGCCCGGCTCCTGGCGCTGGGAGGCGTCTACCTCGACTTCGCACTGACCAACCCCGGCATGTTCGAGCTGATGTTCCGCCATGACCTGCTGGAGAGCAACCACCTCGGCTTGCGGGAGACGAGCCTGCCGCTCTTCGACATCCTTACCGACCTTGTCACCCGGGCGCGGACACGGCCCGGCCCCGCGCCACAGGTCGTCGCCGGCGCGCTCTGGGCCAACCTGCACGGCATCGCCCAGCTGTGGGGATGGGGCAGCCTCCGGCTCGCCACGGGAGCCGACGACGCCGGACCGCTGCTGCGCGCCGCGCTGGACGCGCACCTCGGACCGGAGAACCGGTGAGCCCCGGAGGACAGCGGCGCCTGACACTCGCGAGCAGCGTCATCGGGGCGATGATCGTCGCCCTGGACGGAACCGTGCTGACCGTCGTGCAGCCCACCCTGCAACGGGATCTGCACGCCTCGTTCGCGCAGGTCCAGTGGACCAGCACCGGATACCTGATCGCCGTGGCGAGCCTGCTCGTCTTCGCCGGCCGCCTCGGGGACCGCTACGGCCACCGGCAGCTCCTCGCCACCGGCATCCTGGGCTTTGCCGCCACGTCGGCCGGTATCGGCCTGGCGCCTGACATCGGCTGGGTCATCGGCCTGCGCGTCGCCCAGGGGATCTTCGGCGCGCTGCTGCAACCGGCCACCCTCGGGATACTGCGCGCCACATACCCGCGCGACCGGCTCGGCATGCCGATCGCGCTGCGCACCAGTGCCATCGGCGTGGCGGCCGCCGCCGGTCCGATCGTCGGCGGGGCGCTGACCGCCCACCTGGGCTGGCGCGCGGTCTTCTTCCTCAACGTGGCACCCGCTCTCGCGGTCGGCGTGCTGACTCTCGCCGTCCGGCCATCCGCGCCGGTGAAAGCCTCCGGCGTCCGGCTCGACCTGCCCGGCGCCTGCCTTCTCGCGGTAACCCTGGCCTGCCTGGTGCGAACGCTCGTCGAAATACCGGAAACCGGCTGGACGGCGGCGACCGCGCTCGGGCTTACCGCCGTCGCGGCCACCGGTGGCGCGTTCGTCTGGCACGAACGACGCGCCACGAGCCCGCTGGTGCCGTCAAGCGTGCTCCGATCGACAACGGTCACCTCGGCGCTCGGCATCCTGGTGGCGGCGTCGGCGGCCCTGTTCGGCGCCCTGTTCGTCGGCACGTACTTCCTGCAGGACGTCCTCGCGCTGGACCCGCTGCAGAGCGGTCTGAGAGTGCTGCCCCTGGCCGCGACGATGGTGCTGGGCGCACCGGTCTGCGCTGTGCTGCTGCGCCGGTGGGGGCCACGCGGGACGGCCGTGGCGGGGATGGCCCTGCTCGCCCTCGGCATCCTTCTGCTGTCCCATCTCGGCCAGGCGCCGGCCTCCCTGGCGATCAGCGGTTGCTTTCTCGTGCTGGGCGCCGGTTTCAGCGCGGTGATGGTCACCGGGACAGCCGTCGTCGTCCACCACGCGTCCGTGGACACCGCCGGGGTGGCCGGCGGGCTCCAGCAGACCGCCATGAATGTCGGCCCGGCGCTGGGCGTCGCCGCGGCGACGATGCTGATGACCCTCACCGCCCCCGGCACCACCGCCGGCGGGCCGTACGGCGACGGGCCGCACTGGACCGCTGACGCCTTCTCCTCCGCGATGGGCCCCACGCTCATGGTCCTCGCGGCCGTAGCCGTGATCGGCGCGCTGCCGGCGGGCAGGCTGCCCGGTCGGACGGCACCGGTTCTCCACGGTCACCAACGCTGATGCGGAGGTGCCGGACATCGGACAGGGGCGGAGGCGGGCGGCGGCCGAAAACCCATTGGGGATGCCGGGCTCCACCGCTAAAGTCGATCCCACCTCGCGGCTGCTGAACCTCGGGGAGTCCACCGCCGGCCCAGACGCCGGCGCTGTCCCGCATGCCCGTCACCGGATGGCGGCGGAGCTCGCACCTCTCTCACCAGCAGCCACCAGGAAGGCTCCATGACAACCTCCAAGCGGCGTCCCGCCGCGTTCCAGCAGGACCTGCGGCTCGTCCGCACCGACGACAGCTGGCTCCACCTGCCCAACCGGTGGGGCATCCCCGTGGACGTCTGCGCCGGGGCCGACGTGCCGATCGAGTCCAGCGCGATCGACGAGATCCTCACCGTGCTCGCCACCGCCGACACCCTGGAGCGGTTGGGCGCGGTGACCGGGCACACCGAAGCGGCGATCAGCCGGGTCGTGCTGACCCCCGACCTCCACAAGGGGGCCGGGATCCCGATCGGCACGGTGCTGCAGACGCGCGGCGCGCTGCTCCCCCAGGCGGTCGGCAACGACATCAACTGCGGTATGCGGCTGGAGACGACGTCGCTGACCGCCGACCAGGTACGCCCGCGGCTGGACGCGCTGGAACGCCGGCTACGGCACCTGTTCTTCGAGGGCGGCCGGCGCATCGCGCTGTCCGGTCTCCAGCGAGAGGCGCTGCTCCGCGACGGCCTGCCGGGGCTGCTCGGCACCGGCAGGCCGGAGCGGGCGGACGGGGTGTGGTCGGCGCTGCGGCCCGGCGACGCCCGGCCCGGCCGGATCCACGGATCGCAGTACCCGACCACGAACGCCGACGCCTTCCGGGACTGGATCCACAGCGCGGGCGGCACGAGCTTCGACAGCATCATCGGCAGCGTCGGCGGCGGCAACCATTTCGCGGAGCTGCAGTACGTGTCGGCGATCCATGACCGGCAGGCCGCCCACGGGTGGGGCTTCAGTCTCGGCCAGGTGGTGCTGATGGTGCACAGCGGCTCCCTGTCGCTGGGACATCAGGCCAACGCGTCCGGGCTGGACCAGGCCAGAGCCGCATGGCCCGCAGGCGTCCCCCTGCCGGACAACAGGATCATCCCCATGATGACGGACGGACGGTCCGCGCCGGCGCGGCGGCGCTACCTGGACGCGTTCGGCAACGCGGCGAACTTCGCGGTGGGCAACCGGTTCTTCCTGTCGCTGATGCTGCGCGCCGGGCTGGCCGCCGAGTGCGGGGAACTCGCCGCCGACCTCGTGTACGACGCCCCGCACAACCTGCTGTGGCAGCACGACGACGGACAGGTCGTGCACCGCAAGGGCGCGACGCCGGCGGGCGGATACGCCGAGACGGCGGGCGGGCCGTACGCGATGTGGGGCGAGCCCGTCATCGTACCGGGCTCGATGGGGGCCGCCAGTTACGTGCTGCGCGGTCACGGCAACCCCCGGACCCTGGCGAGTGCCTGCCACGGGGCCGGTCGCCGCGTGCGCCGGGGCGCCGCCGCCCAGGCGGGCGAAGCCGAGCTGGACGCCTTCCTTCGCGACTTCCGGGTGGTCACCCCCCTGGACCACCGTGACCCGGCCGTCAACCGCCGCTCCGACGTGATGGCCGCGTGGCGCCGCGACCTCAAGCAGGAGGCCCCCTGGGTGTACAAGGACATCGGCCCCGTCGTCTCAAGTCTCCGCAGGGCCGGGGTCGCCGAACCCGTCGTCGAGCTGCGACCGCTGCTGACCGTCAAGGGGTGACCGGCACGCCGGAGTCCGCCCGGCCGGAGAGCGCGGTCAGCGGGGGCCGGCGGGGGTCAGCCAGTGGCGGTAGCGGTCGTCGCGGCCGTGGACGGCGGCGTCGTAGACGTCGATGAGCTTGGCCGTGACCGGGCCCGGACCGCCGAGCTCGCGGTTGTCGACGGAGCGGACCGGCACGATCCCGGCCGCCGTCCCGCACAGGAACATCTCGTCGGCCGTGTAGAGGTCCGCGCGGAGCAGGTCGCGCCTGAGCACCGGCAGGCCGAGGTCGGCGCCGAGCCGCTCGACCGTGTCCTGGGTGATGCCCTCCAGTGCTCCCGCGCTGGAGGGCGGGGTCGACAGCACTCCGTCGCGGACCGTGAAGACGTTGGCCGCCGTGCACTCGCTGACGTAGCCCGCCGCGTTGAGCAGCACCGCCTCGTCGAATCCGGCGTCGAGCGCCTCGGCCTTGGCCAGGACCGAGTTGAGGTAGGGGCCCGTCGCCTTGGCGGACGTCGGCACGACCGCCGGGTCGTTGCGCCGCCAGGAGCTGGTCATCAGGCGCACCCCCTCACCGAGCAGCGCCTCCCACTCCCAGGTGGCGATCGAGACGGTGACCGGGCAGCCGCGGGCCGCGACGCCCATCTCACCGTAGCCCCGGTGGACGAGGTGTCGGATGTAGCAGGAGGAGTGGCCGTTGGCCGCGACCGTCTCCAGGGTGGCCGCACGGAGCTCGGCGGGCGCGTAGGGGATGTCCAGACCGATGATCCTGGCGCTCCGGTAGAGCCTGTCGAGGTGCGCGTCGAGCCGGAAGACCGCGGGCCCGTCGGGCGTGTCGTGGGTCCTGGTGCCTTCGAGCACGGCGGTTCCGTAGTGCAGCGCGTGCGACAGCACGTGGACGCGCGCCTCGCCCCAGGGGACCAGCGCACCGTCCATCCAGATCGCTTCCGCTTCCCGCAGCGCCATCGAACCCTCCCAGGAGTGGCATCATTCAGCCCATGAATATGAGCCACTTGATTGATGAGTGGCAAAGTATCGGCGCCATAGTGGTCCACGCAAGGGCATATCGGATCACGCGACGACATAATGGCCGGGTGGGAAGTGAAGATCTGGACCAGTTCGCCGCCCTCGTGCGTGACCGGCTGCGGCTGCGCCAGGGGAGGGAGCCGGCCGGTCGCAGGCTCGCCGGAGCGCTGACCGACCTCGCCGAGATCGGCGCGCTGGCCCCCGGCACCAGGCTGCCGTCCGAACGCGACCTCGCCCAGGCCGTCGGCCTCAGCCGCGGCACGGTCGCCGCCGCCTTCAACGCCCTGTGCGACGAGGGACTCTGCGAGCGCAGGCACGGCAGCGGCACCTACCTGCTCCAGGCGCCCTCGTTCACCGGGCTGCTGAACGCGGGCGCGGTGCTCGCCGACCTGTCCACCTCCGTCGTGCCCGACCCCTCCCACCTGGTCCTGCCCCCGCTCGACCCGGCCGAGCTCATGCGCACTCCCAGCGGCCACGGCTACGACACCAGGGGAGACCCCCGGCTGCGGGCCATGCTCGGCGGGGACGTGCTGATCACCGGCGGCGCCCAGCACGGCATCGACCTGGCCGTCAGGGTCCTGCTGCGCCCGGGTGACCGGGTGCTGGTGGACGACCCGACGTACGGCGGCGCCCTCGCGATCCTCCGGCGGGCGGGAGCGCACGCCGTACCCGTCGACCTGGCCGATCCCGGAGCGGTCGGCGCGGCGATCGCCCGCCACCGGCCCGCCCTCGTCTACGTCGTCAGCGTCGGCAACCCCACCGGCGCCGTCCCCGACCTGCGGCACGTCGCGGAGCTCGCCCGGGCGCAGGACGTGACGATCGTCGAGGACAGGACCCTCGCCGAGCTCGTCCACGAGGGCGAGCCCCCGGCCCCGCTCGCGACGGTTCACCCGTATGGCACGGTCACCGTGAACTCGCTGTCCAAGGTGCTCTGGGGCGGGCTGCGGCTGGGCTGGCTGGAGGCCGCCGAGCCGCTGCTGGCCCGCCTGACCGAGGCCAAGCAGGGGTCCGACCTGGCCACGAGCGCCGTCTCCCAGCGTCTGGCGGCCGAACTGCTCGAACGCAACCCCGTCGCCTCCTGGCGTGCGGAGCTGGCCCGCCGCCGCGACCACTTCGCCGCCGCACTCACCGCCCGGCTCCCCGGGTGGACCTGGACGCGGCCCCAGGGCGGCCTGTCCCTGTGGACCCGCCTCCCCGGCGTCGACACCGACCGCTTCGCCGCGCTCACCCGCCGGTACGGCGTCGCCGTCGCGCCCGGCTCGCTGTTCTCCGCAGACGGCCGCCACCGCGACCGCCTGCGCCTCAGCTTCGCCCTCCCGCCCGAGCTGCTCGACCAGGCCGTCACCGGTCTCGCCCGCGCCTGGGAGGAGCGCGACTGACTCCGCCTCCCGGTCAGAGCCGCAGCCGGGAGGGGATCACCCCGCGCCACAGGGCGTGGACGGCGGCGGCGTCGTCCTCGGCCACCCGGTCCTCCGGCACGCCCCAGGACCTCACCGGGGCGGAGGACGTGGTGAGCCGGGACCAGCCGGGATCGCCGGTCGCGCAGAAGTCGGCCCAGGCGCGCACCATCCGCCGGGACAGCGCGCGGTCCTGCCCGTCGGGGACGCCGCCGATCAGGAAGTCCACGCCGACGGCGTCCAGATTGCCGGAAGCGAACGGGACATCCGCGGCATGCCACGGCCGCACCGTGTCGCCGTCCGGGGAGGTGCGGCAGCGGGCGAAGCGGGACAGGAAGGCCCGCCCGCCCGCGCGGGCGTGGGCCCCCGCCAGCCCGGCGGTGTGCTCGGCGAAGACCGCGTCTCCGGCCATGGCGAGGTATACCTCCAGCACCGGCGCGTCCGGCAGCAGCGCGCGGTAGCCCGCCACCAGGGCGTCGGGCAGGCCGAAGTCCGCCGCGAAACGGGCCAGCCCCTCCTCGTCGGTGACCGGAGGCATGCTCCCGGTCCGATGCATCAGCCAGGACTCCTGCGTGGTGTGGCAGAACAGCAGGTCCATCTCCCGTACGGTGCCCGCGGAGAGCGCGGACAGCGGATCCGTGGCGAGCACGTCCCCGTCGAGAACCGGCCCGTAGATCACCGTGTCGTAGTGCAGCGGGCCGGAGGCCGGGTCGGCGCGGTAGCCCTGGACCACCCGGTCGGAGGCGGCGACCAGGGCATGCGGCGCTGCGGAGAGCAGCCCTCCCGCGGTGGCGGGGATTCCGGCGGCCGCCGCCACCTTCCGGGTCAGGCCCGCGGCCAGGCCGGGCGGATAGTAGGCGTCGGGCACGCTGTGGGCGATGCCGCGCCGGAACAGCCCGCGCGCCCGGTCCATGGTCAGCAGGCAGGCGACCGAGCCCGCCCCGGCGGACTGCCCGGCCACGGTGACGTTCCCGGGGTCGCCTCCGAAGTCCGCGATGTTGTCGCGCACCCAGTGCAGCGCGGCGACCTGGTCGAGCAGGCCCCGGTTGGCGGGGAGGCCGGGCACGTGGCCGAACCCCTCGAACCCCAGCCGGTAGTTGCAGGTCACCACCACCAGCCCGGCGCGGGCCAGCTCGGCGCCGTCGTATTCGGGCTGCGCCGAGGAGCCGAAGGTGTAGGCGCCGCCGTGAATCCAGAAGAGGACGGGGAGCGGGCCCGGGGCCCGTTCGGGGGCCCACACGTTCACGCTCAGTATGTCGTCCTGGCCGGGGGACCACGCCGGGGCTCCGGGCAACCGCGCCGACTGCGGCGCGACGGGGCCGAAGCGGTCGCAGTCCCGCACACCGCTCCAGGCCGACGCGGGCCGCGGCTCCCGGAACCGGCCGGCACCGAACGGAGGGGCCGCGTAGGGGATTCCGAGCGTGGCGCGGACGCCGCCGGCGACCCTCCTGCCCCGCACCCGCCCGCCCGTCGTCGCCACGACCTCGCCCGCCATCGCCTTGTTCATGCGCCCCCTGTTCCACGACCGCTACGACCGGCTCCCTGACCACCGGCCGCCGTCTCGACCGCCTGACGTGCCGGCGGACGGAGCATGCTTCCAGAGCGGACCGGCGCCGGACAAACGGATTACGTGCCCCGGCCGGGGGTGACGGCCCGGGAGGCGCCGGACCCGCCTCCGGCGCCCTGGAGGCCCTGAAGGCGTTGAAGGGCCTGAAAGGACACCGCGGCGGATCCCCGTCCGGGGAGCGGTCAGACCGGCTGCATCTCGGGCCGGGGGGCGGCCGCTACCGTACGGCGTTCGAGCAGCCCGGAGAGGGCCGCCAGGGCGAGGGCGGCCGCGGCGAGCAGCGCGCCGACCCAGTTGGGCGCGGTGTAACCGAGACCGGCCGTGATGACCAGGCCGCCGAGCCAGGCGGCCAGGGCGTTGCCGAGGTTGAACGCGCCGATGTTGACGGCGGAGGCCAGCGTCGGCGCCGCCGCCGCGTTGTCGAGGACCCGCTTCTGCAGGGGCGGGACGGTCGCGAAGCCGAACGCGCCGAGCAGGAACACCGTGATCGCGGCGGGGATCCGGGCGTGCGAGGTGAAGGTGAAGACGGCGAGCACGAGCGCGAGGCCGGCCAGCAGGGCGTAGAGGCTGGGCATCAGGGCGCGGTCGGCGAGGCGCCCGCCGAGCAGGTTGCCGATCACGAGCCCGATGCCGAAGAGCACCAGCAGCCAGCTGACCGCCCCCTCGGAGAACCCGGCGACCTCGGTCATCATCGGCGCGATGTAGGTGAAGGAGGCGAAGACGCCGCCGAACCCGAGAACGGTCATCCCGATGGCCAGCCATACCTGAGGGCTGCGGAACACGGCCAGCTCGGCGCCGATGTCGGTGCTCGCGGGGCGGGGCTGGACGGGCACGAGCGCGGCGATGCTGAGAAGGCCGACGACACCGAGGCCGGCCACGACCCAGAACGTGACGCGCCAGCCGAAGGCCTGGCCGATGAAGGTGCCCATCGGCACTCCGAGCACGTTGGCGAGGGTGAGGCCGGTGAACATCAGGGCGATGGCGCTGGCCCTCCTGCCCGGGGCGACCAGGTCGCCGGCCAGGATCGCGCCGACGCCGAAGAAGGCGCCGTGGGTGAAGGAGGCCACGATGCGGCCGGTCATCATCAGCCCGTAGGTGGGCGCCAGCGCGGACAGCACGTTACCCAGGATGAAGATCACCATGAGGGCGAGGAGCAGGTGCTTGCGCCGCATGCGCGTGCCGAGGACGGTCATCGGCGCGGCGCCCACCGCGACGCCGAGCGCGTAACCGGAGATGAGGTAGCCGGCCGTGGGGATGGAGACGCCGAAGTCGCGGGCGACCTCGGGGAGCAGGCCCGCGATGACGAACTCCGTGGTGCCGATGCCGAAGGCACCGATGGCCAGCGCGAGCAAGGCGAGAGGCATGAACCCTCCAGTTACGTGCGACAAGTACAAGCGCCGACAATAGTTGCCAACGCCCTATAGTTGCAAACGCGGGTAACTGGCTTGCGATGTATGATGCCTGGCGCAGGCACTGGCAACCGCCCGTGAAGAGGGACCGGATTTCCAGCCCTTCTGAGATCGGGACCTCACATCCGGCCGCCCCGGGACGTTTACCAGGTGTGAGACGACCACCTCTCCGAAGGGATCGAGGCCACCCATGAACACCCCATCCCGGCAGACCGGCGGCACGGTGACCGCGGAGGCCGACCTCGCCACCCGGGTCGGCCGGGTCGACTGGGCCGGCGTGACGGACGAGGTCAACGCCCACGGCTGCGCCCTGACCCCGCGGCTCATCGGCCCCGCCGAGTGCGCGGACCTCTCCGCGCTGTACGAGGAGGCCGGGCGCTTCCGCTCGACCGTCGACATGGCCCGCTACCGGTTCGGATCCGGGCAGTACCGCTACTTCGACAGCCCGTTCCCCGAACCGGTCCGGCAACTGAGGCAGGCGTTCTATCCGCGCCTGCTGCCCATCGCCCGCGACTGGGCCGCCAAGCTCGGCAGGAGCGCACCGTGGCCCGACACCCTGGACGAGTGGCTGGAGATGTGCCACGCGGCCGGGCAGACCAAGCCGACGCCGATCCTGCTGCGCTACCGGCAGGGCGACTGGAACGCGCTCCACCGCGACCTGTACGGAGACCTCGTCTTCCCCCTGCAGGTCGTCATCGGCCTGGACGAGCCCGGCGTCGACCACACCGGCGGGGAGTTCCTGATGGTCGAGCAGCGGCCCCGCGCCCAGTCCCGCGGCACCTCGACCCTGCTCCGGCAGGGCCACGGACTGGTCTTCACCACCCGTGACCGTCCCGTGGAGTCGGCGCGCGGCTGGTCGGCCGCCCCGGTCCGCCACGGAGTCAGCACCGTCCGCTCGGGCATCCGCCACACCCTGGGCCTGGTCTTCCACGACGCGGCCTGAAGGGGGACGGCCGTGCGGATACGCCGCCTGGAAGATCGACAGAGAGCACACGACATGACCGTCACCGGAAGAGTCACCGGCTCAGGTTCACCGCTGATCCGCCGGGGCGACGTCACGGGAGCCGCCGCTCCGGGGCGACCCGCCGGGCACACCCCCGCCGAGACGGCGGCGCTGCTGGACCTGCTGACCGCGGCCCGGCCGCGGGTCGAGACGGTCACCGTCGGCCACGGCCGCGACGACGCCTCCCGGGCGGCGGCCCAGGCGTTCGTCCGGAGCTGGGAGGGCGCGGGCGGGACCGTGCAGGCGGTCGTCGACTGGCCCGAGGAGGCCGCGTCCTGGCTGCGCCCGGCGCGGCGGTTCGCCGCCGGCGACCCCGACGCGTGGGTGGTGACCGGCGCCGCGGCCGGGTGGGCGCAGATGAGCCGCCGGCTGCGGCACAGCACCGGCTGGGAGCCGCGGCGCACCTACGGCTTCGCCTGCCTGGGCGACGTGCGGGTCGTACGGCTGGCCGGGCCGGGCACGCTGGAGGGCATGCGCGGGGTGGCGGCGGACGGCAGCACCTGGCAGATCGGCCGAGGTCTGATCACCTACTACCCGGCCCCCGGAGAGAGCCCCCGGTGACCACGCCGTCCCACGGCGCGCGACTGACTCCGGCCGCCTTCGCCGCGGCTCCTCCGTACGGCACGCGAACGCCCCCGCCGCGCCGGGGGTGTTCACGGCCGCGACCGCCCGCTCCTGCGGCTCGGTGCCGGAGCGGGATGTCCGCCTCTCACGCGTCCCGGCGGGCCAGGACGGCGGTTCCCGCGCCCAGGGCGGCGACCGCGTACGCCACCAGCACGCCCAGCGCCCCGAGCGGCGGCAGGTCTCCCACGGCGGACGGATGGTCCACGAGCTGCCCCGCGAGGTTGGCCGGCAGCACCGAGCCGACCCGGCCGCTCCAGGGGCCGGGGAGGAGTCCGGCGAGCACGGGGAGCACGAACAGCAGCCCGCTGAGGGCGACGATCGCCCCGGCGGCGGAGCGCGTGGCCGCGCCCAGGCCCAGGCCGACGAGTGCGATCACCGCCACCGACAGGCCGGAGGCCAGCAGCATCGGGACTTCCGCCTCCGGCGGGGTCGTGTAGCCGGGGCTCATCGGCCGGTCGCCGACGATCGCCCGGCTGACGGCGAACGCCCCGAACAGGAAGAGCAGACCGCCGAGGAGGGAGATCCCGGCGGTGATCACCGCCTTCCCGCCGAGCACCCTCCGGCGGCGCGGCACGGCCGCCAGGCTGGTGCGGATCATGCCGGTGGTGTACTCCGAGGTGATCGCCAGCACGGCGAGGACACCCATGCAGAGCTGGACGAGCGGCAGAAGGGCCTGTTCCATGGGCGGAGCCTGGAATCGCGCCCGGCGCCCGGGCGACAGGCCGTCCCAGCCGTTCACCCCCTGCAGCGTCAGGAAGGCGACGAGGGGCACGGCGAGGGCGACCAGGCCGAGGATGTACCAGGTGGAGCGGACGGAGCGGAGCTTCAGCCACTCGGACGCGAGGACATCGGTCATCGGACGTCTCTCCTGCCGAGTACGGCGGCCGCCGCACCGAGCGCGACGACGACGTACAGGGCCATGACCGCCAGCGCCATCGGCGGGGACAGGCCGATGGCGCTGGCCGAATCCCCCAGGTCGACCGCCATGGGGGCTTCGCCCGCGAGCTGCCGGGTCAGGTCCTCCGGCAGGACCGAGCCGACCCGGGCGTTCCACGGGTCGGGCAGCGCGAGCGCGAACCTCGGGACCACGTACAGCAGTGCCACGACGGAGGCGACGGTCCCCGCCGTGGAGCGCAGGACTGCGCCCAGGCCGAGCCCGACCAGGGCCAGCACCATCGGCGACAGCCCCGTGGCCAGCATTTTGGGGAGCTCTCCGGCCAGCGTCGGCGCGAAGTCCCGGATGGGGCGGTCCCCGGCGATCGCCCGGCCGGCGAAGAACGTCACGAACACGCTCGCCTGCCCGATGACGAGGGTGGTGGCGGCGACGACCGCGGCCTTCGCCGCCAGCACCGTGCCGCGCCGCGGCACCGCCACGAAGCTGGAACGGATCATGCCGGTGGCGTACTCCGAGGTGATCGTGAGAACGCCGAGCACCGCCGCGCAGATCTGCAGGGGCAACAGGACGACCTGCTCCGGCTGCGCGGCCCGCAGCCCGGCCCGCCGCTCGGGCGGCATGCCCTCCCACAGGCTCACCACGTAGAAGGCGAACCCGGCCATGAGCAGGACGAAGGCCACGACGACGCCGAGGATGTACCAGGTGGAGCGGGCGGAGCGGAGTTTCAGCCATTCCGAGGCCAGCACGTCGGTCATCGCCCGGCCCCCTGTCGCCCGCCGCCGTCACCGGAGCCACCGGCCGCCCGATACTCGACGCTGTCGCCGGTGAGCTCCATGTACGCCTCTTCCAGGGAGGCGCTGCGCGGCGTCACCTCGTGCACCGCGAGTCCGTGCCCGGCGGCCAGGTCGCCGATCTCCGCCACCTCCAGTCCCTTCACGGCCAGCCCGCCGTCCGGTTCCACCAGGACCGTCGCCCCGGCGGCCCTGAGCACGGCGGTCAGCTCCGCCGCGCGCGGGGAGCGGACCAGCACACCCCGCTCGAAGCGGTCGGCCAGGTCCTGGACCGAGGTCTCGGTGATCAGCCGGCCGCGTCCGATGACGACGAGACGGTCGGCGGTGAGCGCCATCTCGCTCATCAGATGGCTGGAGAGCAGGACCGTGCGTCCCTCCGCGGCCAGCGAGCGCATCAGGTGGCGGATCCACCGCACGCCCTCCGGGTCCAGGCCGTTGACCGGCTCGTCGAACATCAGCACGCCCGGATCGCCCAGCAGCGCCGCGGCGATCCCCAGCCGCTGCCGCATGCCGAGGGAGAACCCGCCGGCCCGCTTGCGGGCGACCCCTGCCAGGCCCACCTGCTCCAGCACCTCCGCCACCCGCCGCCCGCCGATGCGGTTGCTCCGTGCCAGGCAGCGCAGGTGGTCGAAGGCGCTGCGGCCGGCGTGCACGGCGTCGGCGTCGAGCAGCGCGCCGACCTCGTGCATCGGATGCCGGATCGTGGCGTAGCGGCGGCCGTTGACGAGTCCCTCGCCCGAGGTGGGGGCGTCCAGGCCGAGCAGGACGCGCATGGTGGTGGACTTCCCCGCGCCGTTCGGCCCCAGGAAGCCGGTCACCAGCCCCGCCGTCACCTGGAACGACAGCCCGTCCACCGCGACGGTCGCGCCGTAGCGCTTGGTCAGCTCCTTGACTTCGATCATGCCGTCGAGGGTTCCGTACGGCGGGCCGGCGGCGCGTCGGACCACGGCCGGGACTTCTCCGTCGGACCGGGGTCCGACGGCGGGGCCGTCCCGTGGGGAAAGTCAGACCTGAGGATGACGTCCCCCGGGTGGAGGCCGGACCGGAACCCGGGCGGATACCGTCTCAACGTGGACGACCTCAACCTGGACGGCTCGCTGCTCCTGCGGCGGTGGAGCCGCGGCCAGCTCATCGCGCTCGACGCTCTGGCAGGAGCGGCGTACACGATCACGCTCCTGACGTTCGCGGCCGCGCGGCCCGCCACGGAGACGCCGCTGTGGGCCCAGTCCCTGCTCGTGGCCGTGACCGGGTCGGCACTCGCCCTGCGGCGGCGGTGGCCGCTGCCCGTCTTCGTCCTCGCCCTCGGGACGTCCCTGGCGTCGATGTTCCTCGGCCTGGTGCACGACGGGTTCGCCGCGGCGGCCTTCGCGCTCTACCTCGTCGCGCTCACCCGGCCCAGGCCCCGGTGGGAGCCGACGGTCACGATCGGCGTGGGCAGCGCGGCCGCCGTGGTGATGCTGTCGGTGGCGGGCAGCCCCGACCCCGGCTGGTGGCTGCGCCTCCTCGGCGTCCTCCTGCCGTGCGTGGCGCTCCTCGGCGGCACCTGGACGGTCGGCCGCGCCGTGCGCGAGCGGCGCGCGTACGCGGCGCGGGCGGCGGAGCAGCTCGCCGACCGGGCGGTCACCGAGGAGCGCCTGCGCATCGCGCGCGAGCTGCACGACGTCGTCGCGCACAGCATGAGCCTCATCGCGGTCAAGGCGGGGATCGCCAACCACGTCGCGGAGGCCCGGCCGGAGGAGGCCAGGGACGCGCTGCGCGTCATCGAGGCCACCAGCCGGGGAGCGCTCACCGAGATGCGCCACCTGCTGGGCGTGATGCGCTCCGGCACGGCGCCGGACCCGGGCTCCGGCCTCTCCCCCGCGCCCGGCCTCGCCGGCCTGCCCGGACTGGCCGACCGGGCGGCGCTGGCCGGCGTCCGCGTCGAGCTGGACGTCACCGCGGCCGCGCTGCCGGAGGGGCGTCGAGCTGTCGGTCTACCGGATCGTGCAGGAGGCCCTGACCAACGTGGTCAGGCACGCCGCGCCGGCGCGCTGCCGGGTGGTGGTCGAGGCGGACGGGCGGGAGGCACGGGTCGAGGTGACCGACGACGGTCCGGGCCACCGGGTCCTGCCGGGCCAGCCCGGTCACGGGCTGGCCGGAATGCGGGAGAGGGTCCTCATGTACGGAGGGTCCTTCACGGCCGGGCGACGGCCGGAGGGCGGGTTCGGGGTGTCGGCACGGCTGCCCTACGGCGGGAGCACGCCGTACGGCGGGCCCGGCGGGAGGGCCGCGTGAACGGGCGGGCCCGGCGAGCACACGGAGGGACGGCGTGAGACGGTGCGACCATCTGCCCCGGGGGAGGACGGCGTGATCCGCGTGCTGGTCGCCGACGACCAGGCCCTGCTGCGCGGCAGCTTCCGCGTCCTGGTGGACACCGCGCCCGACCTGACGACGGTCGGCGAGGCCGGGACCGGGGTCGAGGCCGTCGGCCTGGCCCGCAGCGAGCGGCCGGACGTGGTGCTCATGGACGTGCGCATGCCGGAGATGGACGGCATCGAGGCGACCCGGCGCATCTGCGGCTCGGCCGACACCGCGGGCGTGCGTGTCCTCATGCTCACCACGTTCGACCTGGACGAATACGTCTACGCGGCGCTGCGGGCGGGTGCCAGCGGCTTCCTGCTCAAGGACACGCCGCCGGGCGAGCTGCTGGCGGCGATCCGCGTGGTCGCCGCCGGTGAGGGACTGCTCGCCCCGACGGTGACGCGCCGCCTCATCGCCGAGTTCGCCCGGCGCCCGGAGCCGTCGCAGCCGCTCGCCGGGGAGCTCGGCGGCGTCACCGGCCGGGAGCGCGACGTGCTCGCGCTCATCGCCAGGGGGCTGTCCAACACCGAGATCGCCGGCCATCTGCGCCTGAGCCTCGCGACCGTGAAGACGCACGTCGGCCGGCTGCTCAGCAAGCTCGGCGCCCGCGACCGCGCCCAGCTCGTCATCCTCGCCTACGAGACCGGCCTGGTCTCGGTGGCGTCGCGCCGGCCGCGCCAGGGATAGCCATCGGGTTCCGGTATACCCAAAAAACCGTAAAATGCTGACCTTCCTGTTACGTCAGCGACTTGGGGGACAAAAGTGACAACGCTCAGCCGCCGGAACCTGCTCAAGGCGAGCGCGGGCTTCGTGCCCGCCGTCGCGCTGGGCACCCGTCCCGCCCAGGCCGCGCCCGTACCGGTCGTGACCACCTCGGGGATCGCCCCGGCGGCGCTGGCCGGGTTCGACAAGGTCATGAAGACCTTCGTCACGGAGCGCAACATCTCCTGCGCGCAGCTCGCGATCGCCAAGAAGGGCAAGATCCTCCTGGCCCGCGGTTACCGGTACTCGGACGGGTCGCAGGCCATCCCCTCGGTGACCCCGACCTCGCTGTTCCGCATCGCGAGCCTGAGCAAGCACATCACCGCCACCGCGATCATGCGGTTGGTCCAGGACGGCAAGCTCAGCCTGGCCGCGCCGGTCACCACGCTGCTCGGCCTCTCGGCCGAGGCCGACCCCCGCCTCGCGCAGGTCACCGTGCTCCGGCTGATACAGCATCTGGGCGGCTGGGACCGGAACGTGTCCAAGGACTACCTCTACCTGGACCACCAGATCTCCGCCACGCTGGACGCGCCGCTGCCGATCAGCCAGGAGGACATCATCCGCTATGCCGGCGCCCGGCCCCTCGACTTCGCCCCGGGGGCGCGGATGGCCTACAGCAACTACGGCTACATGCTGCTCGGCCGGATCATCGAGAAGGTCTCCGGCACGAGCTACGAGTCCTACGTCAAGCAGAAGCTCCTGGCCCCCGTCGGCATCACCCGGATGCGGCTGGGCCGCGTCCTCAGGTCGGAGGCCGCGCTGACCGAGGTCGTCTACTCCTCGCAGTACACCGGCAAGACCGTGACGGACGACTCGGGCACGGTGGTGCCGACTCCGTACGGCGGCTTCAGCATGGCCAACCGGGGAGCCGGCGGCGGCTGGCTGGCCTCGGCGGTCGACCTGGTGCGGTTCTCGCGGGTCTTCGACGCCGCCGGGCCGGTGCTCAACGCCGCGTCGATCGGGAGGATGTTCGCCAAACCGGAGATCGGCGTCAACGAGAACGGCTCCTGGTACGGGGGCGGCTGGTGGGTGCGCCAGGTGCCGGGCAACCTCAACACCTGGCACGACGGATCGCTGCCGGGCACCTACACCTACCTCGCCCGGCTGCAGAACGGCTTCACCTACGCGGCCCTGTTCAACCGGCGGGAGGAGGAGGGCACGCTCGACTTCGACGTGCTCAGCCCGCGCATGAACGCCGAGCTCAACAAGGTCACCACCTGGCCGACGACCGACCTGACCCCGAAGTACTTCTGACCGGGGCCGCCGGCCGGGCTCAGGACCCGCCCTCGGCGGCCCCGGCGGCGCGCTCCAGCACCTCCAGGACCGTCCCGGTGAGCAGCGCGACCTTGTAGCCGTTCTGGGCCGTCGGGGTGCACCGGGCGGCGGCCCGCGCGGCGGCGCGGTCGAGGGGCTCACCGGCGAGCAGCGCCTCCTCGACCTCGGGCAGGCGCAGCGGGGTGCGGGCGACGCCTCCCACGGCCACCGCGGCGCGGGCGATCCCGCCGCCGTCCTGGGCCAGCCGCGCGACCGCCTCCACCAGCGGCCATTCGGCCTCGGACCTGCCGATCGCACGGTGGTAGGCGGCCCGCTCCCCCGGCACGGGCGGCGGCAGGTCGATCGCGACGAGGACCTCACCCGGGCCGAGCAGGTGGTCTCGGGCGGGGTCGGAGCCGTCGCCGTACAGGTCGCCGACCGGTGACGGGCCCCTGCCGTGCACCTCGACGGAGGCCTCGCACGCGAGCAGCGCCATCGCCAGCGACGAGGGATGCGGGGCCACGCACGGGCCGGTATCGATCACCGCGGAGTAGAGGGTGAGCCCCGCGCGGGCCGGGCAGGAGTCGCCGCCGTTCTGGTGGCAGGAGAAGGCCGGGTTGCGGTAGTACCAGCAGCGGTTGCGCTGGAGCAGGTTGCCGCCGACGGTGGCCACCGCCCGGATCTGGGGGGTGGCGAGGGCCTGCGCCGTCAGCGCCAGGGCGGGATGGTCGGCGCGGAGCCGTACGTCGCCGGCCAGCTCCGCGACCGTGGTCAGCGCGCCGATCCGGACGGAGCCGTCCGGCCGCCAGGTGAGGCCGGACAGTCCGGGAAGACCGCGCAGGTCCACGTACGGCCCGGCCGGGCGGCGGGCCATGAGATCGGTGCCGCCCGCGCGGAACTCGCCCGCGTGCCGGGCGGCCTGGTCGAGATCGGTGAGGACGGTCAACGGGTGATCCCTTCGAGAAGCCGGTCAGGCCGGATGGGCAGATCACGAGGGCTCCGGCCGGGGCCGGTGAGAGCGGTCAACCTCTGATCCCCTCAAGGAGCCGGTCAGGCCGGATGGGCAGGTCGCGGGGGCGCCAGCCGGTGGCGTTGTGGACGGCGTTGCCCACCGAGGCGGCCACGCCGATCGTGGAGACCTCGCCCACCCCGACGCCGCCGCCGTTGACGTGGTCCCACCCGTCCTGGTGGAAGTGGACGACCATCTCGGGGGTGTCCCCGATGCCGGGGATCCGGTAGTCCTCCAGGTTCGTGGTCAGCACGGCACCCGTCACCGGGTCGACGTGCCGCTCCTCGTGCAGCGCGTAGCCGATGCCCTGGACGATGCCGCCCTCGCACTGACCGCGCGCCAGCCGCTCGGTGTAGATGTGGCCGACCGCGATCCCGGCCCACACCCGCAGCGGCCTGATCACGCCCAGGCGGGTGTCGACCTCGACCTCGGTGACGTGGACGGCGCCGCTGAACCCGCGGCCCAGCGCCATGCCGGCGACCGCGACGGGGGTGATGTAGCCGCGCCGGTCGCCGCGCCGCCTGCCGACGACCCTGCGGCCGTCGGCGAGGCCCTGGGCCCGCAGGCGCCGGGCGGCGTCCCGCGCGGCCGGGGCCACCGAGGTCGTGGTGCGGCTGCCGATGGAGGGCGGGCCGTGGACGGTGCCGGTCCTGCCGATCTCCACGCGGATCCGCTCGGGGGGCAGGCCGAGCTCCTCGCCCAGGACCTCGGCGATGACCGTGCGGGTGCCGGTCCCGATGTCCTGGACGGTGGTGCGGGCGACGACCACGTCCCCTCGCACCTCCAGCTCCACCTCGGTCGCGGGGTCGAGCATGTAGGCCCAGTTGGCGGCGGCCACCCCGACGCCCCGGCGGAACCTGCCCGTCTGCGAGCCGGTCGCCGGCCGGTCGAGCCAGACGGGCAGTCCGGCGACCCAGTCGTAGAGCGCGTGCCGCTTGCGGTTGCCGTCCCAGCGGCGGCGCAGCGCGACGGGGTCCTCGCCGAGGCGGTGGGCCGCCTCGTCGACGGCCTGCTCCAGCGCCCAGAGCATGGGCGGCGCCCCGGGGCCGCGGAACGGCGTGCCGGGCGGCTCGTTGGTGACGACGTCGGAATCGCGGAGCAGCCGGGGCGCCGTGCCGTACATCAGGCGGGCGAACACCGCGACGGCCGACCCGACCGCCACCCCTCCGCGCCCGCGGACGTCCACGGCGAGGGCGGCGAGATCACCCCTGGCATCGGTGAGCAGGGCGATGTCGGTGCGGGTCCCGGGCCGGTTGCCCGCGTCGGTGAGCTCCTCGGCGCGGCTCAGCACCACGCGCACCGGCGCGCCGCAGACCCGGGCGAGCTCGACCGCCGCGACCGCCTCCGCGGTGATCCCGGCCTTGGCCCCGAAGCCGCCGCCGACGTGGTCGGTGACGACGTGGACCCGGTCCACGGTGAGGTCCCAGCGCTTGGCGGCCTGCTCGGCGGCCAGGCCCACCGTCTGGGTGGACAGGTGCAGGTGGAGGTCTCCCCGGTCGTCCCAGCGGGCCACGCACGCGTGCGGCTCCAGCGGCGTGTGGACCTGCACCGCGGTGGTGAACGTCCCGGTCACCAGGAGCGGGTCCGCGCGGCGCCGCGCGGCCTCGATCCGGCGCCGCGCGGTACGGCTGCGCCGGCTCGCCATGGTGAAGGGGCCTTTGACGTTGCCGTTCCAGCCGCCCGGCAGGTTCAGCCCCTCGCTGGAGCTGGGGGCGTGCCTCCTGCTCGACTCGTCGTAGACGGGCGGGGCGCCGGGCGCGTCGTCGAGCGCGGCGGGGATCGGGTCGTAGACGATCCGCGCGCCTTCCGCGAGGGCCAGGGCCTGGCCGCGGGTGGGGGCCGCGACGGCGGCGACGGGCTGGCCCGCGTAGCGGACGACCCGGTCGGGCGGGAGCAGGTCGACCGTGTGCGCGCCGTCCACCTTCACCTCGACGACCCGGGCGTGCGCCCTCGCGGAGCGGATGATCACGCCCTCGAACTGGCCGTCCAGGCGGACGTCGGTGGTGTAGCGGGCCCGGCCGGTGACCTTGTCCATCGCCTCCACCCGCGCGGGCGCCCCGGCGCCGTCGTCGTGCTCGCCGCGGCAGGCGGCCGCGACCGCCGCGTAGATGCCCGCGTACGCCCCGCAGCGGCACAGGTGACCGGCCAGGGCGGCGGCGATGCGCTCGCGCGGCGGCGTGGTGTCGCCGTGCTCGTCTCGCCAGCGGTCCACGAACGCGGCGGCCTCCACCACGAATCCCGGCGTGCAGTAGCCGCACTGCATGCCGTCGTGGACCGCGAACGCCCGCTGGACGGGATGGTCCAGCCCCTCGGCGGTGGTGACCTGCCGCCCCTCCACCGCCGCGGCCGGCAGCAGGCAGCTCGCCTGCGGCGTGCCGTCCACCATGACCGTGCAGGCGCCGCAGACCCCCGTACGGCAGGCGGCCTTGGCCCCGGTGAGGCCGAGCCCGTCACGCAGGACGTCCACGGTCGCGTCGTCCCGGCCGGCGTCCAGCAGGACGGGGACACCGTTCAGCATGATCTTCATGACACTCCTGTTGACGTCGTCAACATCATGCCGCCAGTCTCAGCTTCCGTGTTGACGTTGTCAACACAGGAGGGTGTGAGAAAGTGGGCGACGTGGTGGACGACACCAGGACCCGGCTGGTCGAGAGCGCGCTGCGCCTGTTGCGCGAGGAGGGCCTCGACGCGGTGACGCTGCGCGCGGTCGGCGACCTGACCGGCCTGTCGCGGATGGCCCCCTACCGGCACTTCGCCGACAAGACCGCGCTGCTCGCCGCGCTCGCGGTCCGGGTCATCGTCGATCTGAGCGCGCACGTCGCCGGAGCGGTCCTGGAGGGAGCCGACCGCCGGGAGCGGCTGCGGGCCTTCTACACCAGCTACGTCGAGTACGCCATGGAGCACCGCAACGAATACCGGCTCGTGTTCGCCTCGGAGTTCCTCATCGGCCACCACCCGGAGCTGGAGAGGGCGATCGACGACGTGATGACCGCACTCGGCCTGAAGACCTCCGGCGGCCAGGCCGCCTCCAAGGCGGGGGCGATGGCCCTGCTGTCCACCGCCCACGGCCTCGCCGAGCTCGCCACGGCCGGGCACTTCGCCCAGAAGGGGATCAGCTACGAGGATGTCATCGACGTGCTCGTGGCGCCCTGAGCGCCGGGACCGGTCGTCCTCGCGGCGCTCTCCCGGGACCGTCCGGCCGGGCGTTCAGTCGAGGCGGACACCGAGCTCGTCGAGCCGGTTACGCATGTCCGCCGGATCGGCGTAGACGCGGAAGGCGCCGGAGCGTTCGAGCTCGTCCCTGCCGTAGCCGCCGGACAGCAGGCCGATCCCCAGGGCTCCGGCCCGGCGGGCGGCCAGCAGGTCCCAGACGCTGTCGCCGACGACCATGGCGTACCTCGGGTCGACGTCGAGCAATGCCGCCCCGGCGAGGAAGAGGTCGGGGTCGGGCTTGGCCCGCCGTACCAGGTCGCGGGTGACCATCGGGGTGTCCTCGGGCAGCCCCAGCATACCGAGCGCCGGCCTGGCGGTCCTGGCGTAGCCGCTCGTGGCGATCGCCCACGGCACGCCGCGGCCGGTCAGCTCGGCGAGCAGGTCGGCCGCGCCCGGCAGCGGGCGCACCGAGTCGAGCTGCTCGGTGTAGGCGTCCGCGTGGGCCTGCTGCAGCTCGTCGATCTGACTCCTGGTCAGCGACAGGCCGGTCTCGCGCAGCAGGGCGCTGACGAACAGGCCGCCGCTCATCCCGATGCGCCGGTGGATGCGCCATACCGACAGGTCGATGCCGAGGCGCGACAGCGCGCTGCGCCAGGCGATGACGTGCTGGTAGACGCTGTCGATCAGGGTTCCGTCCAGGTCGAACAGGAACGCGGGCCCGGGCAGTTCTGGGTAGTCCATCGCTCCATTGTCGGCGTGCCCGCGGCCGGAGCGGCGGACGGGGTCCCGCCGGGCGACGTCTCACCGGCCCGGGACCGCGAAGTCCTCGCGGGTCACGTCGGCGGGCCGTCGGCGGGAGGCCGCCGGGAAGACTTGTCACCTCAGGGGCGCTTAACTACCGTCTGAACGGTGACCAAGCCACTCGATCCCCAGATGTTCGACCCGGCCTGCCCGTCCAGCATCACGCCGATCCGGATCGGCGACAAATGGACCGCCATGATCGTCATCTGCCTCGAAGACGGCCCCCGGCGCTTCTCCGAGCTTCTCGTGCCGCTGCACAACATCACACCGAAGGTGCTCACCGAGACGCTCCGGGCGCTCGAACGGGACGGAATGGTCACCCGCACCGCCTACCCGGAGATCCCGCCACGGGTGGAGTACGCGCTCACCCCCCTCGGCCGCAGCCTTCTCGACCTGGTCGACGCCTGCCGGACGTGGGGGGACAAGCATCTTTCCCAGCTCATCGAGGCCCGCGACGCCTACTGGCAGCGCGTGGATTCCGGCCGGTAAGGGAGAGGACCTCAAGGTCCCCGGCCGCGTCACCGGCGACGATCGGCATCCTGGCCCTCTGCGACCCCTCCGCGATCAGGTGGCGACGGTGTCCCTCGGATCGCGCCGGGGCGGGGTGGACGGGTCGGCCCCGGAAATGCCTCCCGTGGCGGGGGCCGGGGTGGGGGACGTGTCGCCGCGCTCGGCTGCCGCCGCGACGTTGCGCGTCATCCGGCCGAAGATCAGGGTGTGGAAGGGCGAGATCGACCACCAGTAGAGGTGGCCGGCCAGGCCCCGGGGGTGGAAGATCGCGCGCTGGCCGTACACCGTCCGGCCCCGGTGCCGGTGCACGCTCAGCTCCAGCCAGGCCAGGCCGGGCAGGCGCATCTCGGCACGGAGCCGGAGCAGGCGGCCGGGCTCGACCTCCTCGACCCGCCAGAAGTCGACCGCGTCGCCCACGCGGAGCCTGCGCGGATCGCGGCGTCCGCGGCGCAGCCCCACGCCGCCGACGAGGCGGTCGAGAAGGCCCCGGGCGCGCCAGGCGACGGGCAGGGAGTACCAGCCCCTCTCGCCGCCGATCGACTCGATCACCGCCCAGAGGGCCTGGGGGGACGCGTCGACGCGGCGGGCCCGCCTGTCGACGTAGAGGCTGCCGCCTGCCCAGTCGGGGTCGGTGGGCAGCGGGTCGCTCGGCGCCCCCGGCGTCGAGGCCGAGGACCAGCGGGTGACGACCTTCGCCTCCCTGATCCGCCGCAGGGCCAGCGCGACGGCCTCCCTGAGCCCGATCAGGCCGCCGGGCGGGTCGGGGACGTAGCCGGCGATGTCGTGCTCGCGGCAGACGGCCTCGTTGCGCAGCGACTCCACCAGCGGGCGGGCGATGCCCGCGGGGACGGGGGTGACCAGCCCCACCCAGTGGCTCGACAGGCCGGGACTGAGCATCGGGACCGGGATGATCACCCGTCGGGGCAGCCCGGCGACCTCGGTGTAGACGCGCATCATGTCCGCGTAGGTGAGCACGTCCGGGCCGCCGATGTCGAAGGAGCGGTTCACCTCGCCCTCGATGGCCGCCCAGCTCACGAGGTAGCGCAGGACGTCGCGGATCGCGATGGGCTGCGTCCTGGTCCGCACCCACCGCGGCGTCGTCATCACCGGCAGCCGCTCGGTGAGGTAGCGCAGCATCTCGAAGGAGGCCGAGCCCGATCCGATGATGACGGCCGCCCGCAGCACCACGGCCGGGACCCCGGAACGCAGGAAGATCTCCCCCACCTCGGCGCGGGAGCGCATGTGGGGCGAGAGCTCCTCGTCGGGCGCGAGACCACCGAGGTAGACGACGCGGCGCACTCCCGCCTCCCGGGCCGCGGCGGCGAAGGTGGCGGCCGCGTGCCGGTCGGCGGCGGCGAAGTCCGCTCCCCCACCCATGGTGTGGATGAGGTAGTAGGCCACCTCGACGCCGTCGAGCGCCTTCCCCGTCCGGACGGCGTCGGCCGCGTCGGCCTCGGCGATCTCCACGCGGGACGCCCACGGCTGGTCGCGCAGCCGGCCGGCCGAGCGGACCATGCACCGCACGTCGTATCCGGCGTCGAGCAGTTCGGGCACGAGCCGCCCGCCGATGTATCCCGTCGCTCCGGTCACGAGGCATCTCATCTGACTATTTTCGTACGGCGGGCCGGGACGGTTGCCGGCTGGGCCGTTTTGCGGCTGCTCCTACAGCTCTTCGCGGATCCGGGTGAGAATCTCCCGCGTGCGCGACGCCGGCTCGGCCTCGATGCAGAGCCGTTCCATCACCTCGAGGTAGCGGTCCACGTCGTCGCGCTTCTCGAGGTACACCGCGCTGGTGAGCTGCTCCATGTAGACCACGTCGGGCAGGTCGGGCTGGGAGAAGCGCAGGATGCTGAAGGGCCCGCCGGCCGCGGCGTGGCCGCCGACGCTGAAGGGCACGATCTGGACGGTCACGTTGGGCAGTTCGAGCGCCCGGAGGATGTGGTCGATCTGGTCGCGCATCACCTCGGCCCCGCCGAGGGGACGGCGCAGCACCGCCTCGTCGAGCACCGCCCACAGATGGGGCGGCTCGGCGCCGCGCAGGAGCCGCTGGCGCGCCAGGCGCAGCCGCACGCGCCGCTCCACCTCCTCCTCGGGCGCGGCCGGGAACCCCAGCCTGACGACGGCCCGCGCGTAGCCCTCGCTCTGGAGCAGGCCGGGCACGAACTGGACCTCGTAGTTGCGGATGCCGGTGGCCGACTCCTCCAGGCCCACATACGTCTCGAACCAGCTCGGCAGGATGTCGTTGTAGTTGTGCCACCATCCGGTGACGTTGGCCCGTTCGACGAGGGCCAGCAGCGACTGCCGGTCGTCGTCGTCGGTCACGCCGTACAGCGTGAGCAGGTCGGCCACGTCCCTGATCCGGAAGCTGACCCTGCCGAGCTCCATGCGGCTGATCTTCGAGTGCGAGGCACGGATGGCGTGCCCCGCCTCCTCCAGGGTGATGTGGCGCTGCTCGCGGAGCCGCCGGAGCTGCGCGCCCAGCACGATCCTCAGCACCGTCGAGCTCCCCCGCGGCAGGGCCATGGGGGTGGGACGGACCGGCTCGCCTCCGGCGTGAGGTGTGATCATCTACATTCCTTCGTGCGCGGAACGCGAGCCCCCGCCCACTCTTTGTGGCCGTCGCGAGCCTTCACGGTACTCCGGTCATACCTTCCCGGCCACATGGAATTTTATTCTTCAATCAATCCGGGTGATCAGATGATCAGGTCGTCGAAGTCGCCACCCTTCACACCCCGGACGAAGGCGTCGAGCTCGCGGCGGGTGTAGATCAGCGCGGGCCCCTCCGGGTCGCGCGAGTTGCGGATCGCGACCCCGCCGCCCGGCAGCGCGGCCAGCTCGACGCAGTTACCGCTGGGATTGCTGAAGTGGCTCTTGCGCCAGACGATGCCGTCCAGCAGCGTCGCCGGCATGCCGTTGTGCGGCTGATTCATCCTCGCCTCTCACCGGTTTAGGGAGGGAAACACGATTACCAGCATAGGGCGTTGTGCAGATGCACGTGCATCTGTACTTGCTTATGCACATTTTGACGGGCAAGATTGACGGCACGGACTGCTCTTGTTACGCGATCCTCCCGCCTCCTCAAGGTCATCGATGACTGGTCACCCGCGACATCAAACCCAAGCCACACCCATCCGGACAGAGATCGGTGGGTGGGAACGGTGGTTGTCAATGCTCGATCACGTGCTTCCCCCGAGCGGGCTGCCGCCCTGGGCGGACGGCGACAGCCACATCGACCATCTGCAGATGGCCGTGCGGAGCCTGCGCCACGACCCGCGCGCGGCACGCACCGCCCGCGAGTTCACCTCCGCCGCGCTGCGCTCCTGGGAGCTGGCCCCGCTGATCGACGACACCGGCGTGGTGGTCTCCGAGCTGGTGACCAACGCCGTGCGCCACGGCGTGCGGGACGGGGGCGGCGGCCGCTCCGCGCAGGACGTCAGGGTCATCCTCTGCCACACCGAGCGTTCGGTGCTGTGCGCGGTCACCGACCCCAGCGACCAGGGCCCCAGCCTGCGCGAGCCCGACTACGAGGCGGAGAACGGCCGCGGGCTGCAGCTCGTCCAGGGGGTCAGCGAGATGTGGGGATGGGCGCCCCTGGAGAGCCGGGGCAAGGCCGTGTGGGCCGCGTTCGCCGTCCCCTCCAGGGCGGCGCGCCACCTGGAGGCCTGCCACTGACAGACGCCCCATCCGACAGCGGAGCGGTGAACGACGGACGCCCCACCCCACACTGGGGCGGCGATTCGCGCGAATATGTCTCATGTTCGGCGAATGATGGATATTGTCCGCTAAAACCCGCACCGGCCGGATGGAGGACGTCATGGTGCCGCCGAAGACCGAACGTCTCACGTTCGACCCCACGGTCCCCAACGCCGGCCGGATTGCCGACTACTTCCTCGGCGGCAAGGACAACTTCGCGGCCGACCGCGCGGCCGCGCAGCTCGCGCTCGCGCTCGCGCCGGAACTCCCCGCGATGACCCGGGAGGGCCGCCGCTTCCTCGGCCGGGCGGTCCGCTTCCTCGCCGAATCCGGCATCCGGCAGTTCATCGACATCGGCTGCGGCCTGCCGACCCAGGGCAACGTGCACGAGATGGTCCACGCCGTCGCGCCCGACGCGCGGGTGGTGTACGTCGACAACGATCCGATGGCCGTCGTCCACGCCCAGGCCCTGCTCCAGGACGACCTCCTGACCACCGTGGTCGAGGCCGACGCCCGCGACCCGGAGCGGCTGCTCTCCGACCCCCGGCTCACCGGCATGATCGACCTCGACCGGCCCGTGGCGGTCCTTCTCTTCTCGGTCCTGCAGGACGTCACCGACGACGTCCTGGCCATGCAGATCGTCACCGACCTGCAGAAGGCGATCGCGCCGGGCAGCTACCTGGCCGTCTCCCACGCGGTCAGCGACCTGTGCCCGGAGACGACCGCGAAGCTCGCCGCCCTCTACCAGGACCGGGGCTCGGTCACCGGCCCCCGCCGCGACAACCTGCGCACCATCGCCGACGTCGGGCGTTTCTTCGACGGGCTCACCCTCGTCGACCCCGGACTCGTCTACGTGCCCCGGTGGCGGCCCGACGGGATCGTGCTCCACCGGCCCGACTCCGTGTGGGTCGTCGGCGGGGTCGGCCGCAAGGAATAGCAGGCCGCGCGGGACAGCGGACTATACGGAACAATCAGCGTATTTCTCGCATTGCCCATGGCCTGCCATCTACCCACGGACGCCACGGTTCTTTAGTCTCACAGGCAACCGAGGAGATGACCCATGAGCGACGCGACCCGGCGGCCACCGGCAGGCCTGGATACGAGCGTGCCCAACGTCGCCCGGATGAACGACTACTTCCTCGGCGGCAAGGACAACTTCGCGGCCGACCGCAGGGCGGCCGAGGAGGTGCTCGCCATCGCCCCGGAGATCAGGACGATGGCCAAGGAGGGCCAGGCCTTCCTCGGCCGGGCGGTCCGCCATCTCGTCGAGCAGGGCATCACGCAGTTCCTCACCATAGGCTCGGGGCTCCCCACCCAGCACAACGTCCACCAGGTCGCCCGGTCCCTCGAGCCCGCCGCACGCGTGGTCTACGTCGCCGACGACCCGGTCGTGCTCTCCCACTCCCTGGCCCTGCTGGCCACCGACCCCCGCACCGCCGTCGTCAGGGGCGACGTGCTCCACCCCGACGAGCTGCTGGCGGACCCCGAGCTGCGGCGGCTCATCGACCTGGAGCGGCCGGTGGCCCTCCTGATCACCTCCGCGCTCCAGTTCATCCCCGACGAGGACGACCCGTTCAAGAGCGTCGCCCGGCTGCGCGACGCGGTGGCGGTCGGCAGCCACCTCGTCATCGCCCACGCCGTCTTCGACACCCGTCCCGAGGCCGCGGGGCCGCTCGTCGACATCTACCGCAAGGTCCTCGGCCGCAGCGAGGACGCCTCACGCACGCGCACGCAGGTGCTGCGCTTCTTCGACGGGCTGGAGCTCGTCGATCCGGGCCTGGTCTACATCCGCCAGTGGCGTCCCGACAACCCGCTCGCCGCCCGGCGCCCGGAGCGGACCTGGACGGTGGCCGGGGTCGCCCGCAAGACCGACGCTTGAGGCGACCGGCGCCGCCCTCACGCCCGCGGAGCCGCCCCGCCGCCCTGGGAAGAACTCTGTGACGAGAGCTCGGTGGAGGGCCTAGCAGGCCTCCAGGAGGCCGTCGCGCTCGACGGCCTCCAGGGAGAGCGTCTTGTAGCCGACCTCGTCGAACAGGACGGTGATCCGGTCGGCCTCCCTGCTCATCACCACCCCGGCGCCCCAGCTGCTGTGCCGTACGCCGGCGTGCATCGGGAAGGGGCCGCCGCCGGTCTCCGGCGGGGCGGACAGACCCGCCCGGCAGGTGTCGCAGTCTCCGCAGGTGCGCTCGTACGGCTCGCCGAAGTACTCCAGCAGGAACCTGCGGCGGCAGCCGGTGGTCTCGGCGTAGCCGCGCATCATGTCGATGCGGGAGTCGTCGATGCGGCGGCGGGTGTCGTCGAGTTCGACGGCGCGCGCGGTGGCCTCCCGCGGCGCCGGGCCGCCGGAGACCTGGCGCAGGTCCCCCTCCCCGGTGACCTCGACCGCGCCGGCCCGCTCCAGCAGGTTCACCACCCGGGTCAGGCGGGTGGCGCCGACGTCCAGTACGGCGCGCAGATCGGCGGCCGGAACGGCGCCCCCGTGTTCGTGGATCAGCGTGGCGGTCCGCAGCAGGAGCTCCTCGTCGGCCCGTCCCCCGGCGAAGAACCTGCGCAGCCCGAGATCCTCCGGCCGGTAGAACAGCACCGCGGAGGCCGGGGCCTGGTCCCGGCCGGCGCGGCCGATCTCCTGGTAGTAGGAGTCCGGTGACTCCGGCGGGGCGGCGTGCAGCACGAACCGCACATCCGGCTTGTCGATGCCCATGCCGAACGCCGAGGTCGCCACGACGACATCGAGCTCGTCGTCGCGGAACATCCCGTGGACGCGGTGGCGGTCGGCGGCCTTCATCCCCGCGTGGTACGGCTCGACCCGGCGGCCCGCCTCCCGCAGCGCGGCGGCGTACTCCTCGGCGGCGCGGCGGGTGGCGACGTAGACCAGCCCGAGCCCGGGACGGGAGGCGGCGTCCTCCACCAGCGCCCGCCGCAGGTCCTCCTGGGTGACGAACCGGCGGACCTCCAGGTCCAGGTTGGGACGGTCGAAGCCGCGCACGATCTGGCGGACGTCCGACAGGCCCAGGGCCGTGACGATCTCCTCGCGGACCGACGGGGTCGCCGTGGCGGTCAGCGCCACCACCGGCGGGTGGCCGAGCCGCTCGATGACCTGTCCCAGGCGCAGGTAGTCGGGCCGGAAGTCGTGTCCCCACGCGGACACGCAGTGGGCCTCGTCGATGGCGATCAGCGAGGGGCGGGCGGCACGCAGCCGCTCGACCGTCTCGGGCCTGGCGAGCTGCTCGGGAGAGAGGAAGACGAACTCGGTCGTGCCCGCCCGCACCGACTCAAGGGAGGCCTCGGTGCCGGACTGCGCGGAGTTGACCGCGACCGCCCCGCCGGCGTCGGCCTCCCGCAGCCCGGCGACCTGGTCGCGCTGGAGCGCGATCAGCGGCGAGACGACCACCGTCGGCCCGTCCAGCAGCAGGGCCGGCACCTGGTAGACGGCCGACTTGCCGCTGCCGGTCGGCATGACCACGAGCGCGTCGCCGCCGCCCAGCAGGTGTCGCATGGCTTCGAGCTGCCCCGGCCGCAGGTCCCGCCACCCGAAGACCTTGCGGGCCACCGCCCTCAGCCGCCGCGCCCGCAGCCCGAAGCCGTCCCTCACACCCATGCCGCTTCCCTTCTCCGTGTACCGCGCCGGTTACCCGTGGATGGGCGTGGTACTCGTCATCGGCGGAAGGACATGGTGAGGGGCACCCGCGACAGGCGCCCCTCCACCCGCTCAGCTCGGTGTCGCTCCGGCGGTGGGCAGCAGGACCGCGTCGATCAGGTAGACGGTGGCGTTGGCGGTCTGGATGTTGCCGCACAGGACCTTGGCCTCGTCGTTGACGGTGTAGTCCTCACCGGAGCCCTTGACGGTCAGCGTGCCGCCCGCGAGCGTGCTGAGCGTCGCGTCGGTGAGCTCTGCGGGGGCCTTCCTCCCCTCGACGACGTGGTAGGTCAGGATCTTGGTGAGCTGCGCCTTGTCAGCCAGGACCTTGTCGAGCATCTCCTTCGGGATCTTGCTGAACGCCTCGTTGGTGGGGGCGAACACCGTGATCTCCTTGGCGGAGTTCAGGGTGTCGACCAGCCCGGCCTTCTTGATGGCCTCGGTCAGGGTGGACAGCTGCGTGTTGTAGGACGCCGCGGTGGCGACCGGCTCCTTGGCCATGTTCTCCGGGCTGCCCTCACCGGTGGTGGGCAGGGAGGAGCAGCCCGGGCCGAACGGTTTGGTCATGGCGCCGGGCGACTCGGAGGTCATGTCCGTGGGCGACTCGGAGGTCATGTCCGTGGGCATGGGCGTGGGAGAGACCCGGAGGACGGAACCCGTGGTGACCGACTGGGCGGCGGCCGGGGCGGCGGCCAGGGCCAGCACGGTCAGAGCCGAGGCGAGAAGAGAGGTCTTCTTCACAATGATCTCCTTGGATGGACGGATGAGTCCTCCTGGACCCGTCCGCCGGGTCCTGAGCCGCTCATCGATCTTTCGTAGATCAATGCCCTCCAATTTCGCGTTAAATGCCCCATAGAGTGACTCTTGACTACATATCTCCCTGCGTGAAGAGATGTCGGGCCGCCTGCGCGAAGAGACGCCGGGCCGCAGGACGGCCCGGATCGGTCAGCCCAGATCGGCCAGCACGGCGTCGGCGGCCCGCCGGCCGGAGACCAGGGCCCCCTGCTGGGAACCGGTGTCGCGATGGTCGCCGCACACGTAGCGGCCGGGCGCGAGACGGACCGGCCGGCGCAGCGGGAAGGGCGGCGTCATCGCGGGCAGCGCGGCCTCGATCGGATAGGTCGCCAGGTGCCGCCAGGCGGAGGTGTCCGTCCCGTAGATCTGGGCCAGCCGCGACCGGACCCCCGGCTCGTCGGCGTCGGAGAGGACCCCCAGCAGCGAGGTGGAGATCAGGGCGCGGCCGTCCGGGGAGTATCCGGGCACGACGTCGGTGACGACCAGGGTGTCGGTGACCAGGCCCTCGGCGTCGACGATCTGCGTGGGCTCCCCCAGCGGGGAGCGGGCGGCGACGTGGTAGAAGGTCGTCACCGCGCGCATCTCCGGGATCCTCAGCCCGGGACAGAGACCGGCCGCCGCGGCCGGGTCGGTCGCCACGACGACCGCGCGGGCCGGGATCGCCTCTCCCCCGGCGGTCCTCACCCCGTCCTCCGTCACCGCGGCGACCGGGGTGCCCAGTGACAGCGCCTCGGCCGGGAGGCGGGCGGCGAGCTGGCGGGGGATCTCCCCCATGCCGAGCGCGGGCAGCCCGATCGTGCCCCTGGCGAAGGCCCGCCAGAGCAGGTGGAAGAACCGGCTGGAGGTCTGGAGCTCCCGTTCGAGCACCACTCCGGACAGGAAGGGGCGGAGCAGCTTGTCGATCATCCTGGACGAGATGCCCCAGTGCCGCAGCTCCGCCTCCGTGGTGCGTTCGGTGCCGCCGCGCAGCCGCTCGGCGGGGACGGCGATGTCCCATGCCGTCAGCGCGGCCAGGGCGGCCTTGTCGCGCGGCGACCCCACATCGGCCAGCAGCCCGCTGAGCGCGTGCCCGGGATGCCGCCAGGGCAGCATGAAGCGCTCCCGCCGCCCCCGCTCGAAGACGATCAGCCCCGAGGCGATCACCCCCAGATCCAGGGCGCCGATGTCGAGGACCCGGCCGGCCTCCGGGTAGGCGGTGTTGAACACCTGGAAACCGCGGTCCAGCCGGAAGCCGTCCACGATGTCGGTGCGCACACGCCCGCCCACCTCCCCGGCGGCCTCGACGACCCGGACCGGCACCCCGGCGGCGTGCAGCCGTACAGCGCATGACAGGCCGGCGAGTCCGGCTCCGACGACGACCACGGTGTCCGACATGACACATCCCCCTTGTGTTCACAGCGGCGTGTCCGCTGCGAGATGCCCGCAGCGGCACGGAGCGACAGGATCCACCACCTGTGACCTCGGGTGGCGAGCCGCCGGGGGGCGCGTCCGCGTCCAAGTCTGCCGTACGGCCTACTCCAGCTTCACGGTGATCTCCCCGCCGAGCTGGAACCCGCCGGACAGCTCCAGGTCGTCGCCGCTCCAGAACCGGCCCGGGTCGTACCAGTTCGGCCGGCGACCTCCGGGGAGCAGCCCCATCGCCTCGTAGGTGACGGCGACGACCTCCGCGCAGTAGGCGCTCTCCAGCGCGCTCTCCTCGGCGCCCCGCTTCAGGAGCTTCGGCACCCGCCCGCGGAACCAGCGACCGGCGAGCCGGGCGGTGGAGGGGAACGGGGTGCCGTCCAGGCGGGCGACGGTGCGCAGGACCGCGTCCTCCATCTCGCGGGTGACCTGGGGTTCGAGCTGGCGCAGCCAGCCGCGCTGGCCGTACCTGGTGGCCCACACGCAGACCGCCTCGCGCAGGTCGTGCAGCTGGACCCCGCGCTGGTGGGTCCCGGACCACAGGTCGGGCAGCGACCTGCCGAGTTCGGCGTGCCACATCAACGGCGGCATGTCGTCGATGACGACGGACATGCCGACATGGTTGACGGGACTGTTCGTCACGGTCTGGATGGCTCGATCGGGCACGGTGCGGCCGCGGAACAGCCACACGTCGCCGGTACGGGTCAGGTTGACCGCCTCGTCGAGGCTGATGCTCTTGCCGGGCATCTCTGTAGCCTAGGCACATGCGGTGGTGGAAGATACTCGGCCTGGCAGGTGTCGCGGGCGTGGCGGCGACCGGAGTGGTGATCGCACGGGCGGAACGACGGCGGCAGGCCTACACTCCGGACGAGATCCGCGAGCGGCTCCGCGCCCGTCTGGAGGAGGCCTCGGAGAGCGAGCGGAAGGCGCTCGGCCAGACCCCCTGACCGGGTCCGCGGAGTGCGGCGGCCCCCGGCGCGGGAAGGGCGGCCCGTCACCCGCGGGCCTGCCGCTCCCCGCCGGGTCCCGGCCGGCGGGCGGCGGGCGCTCGCGGGATCCTCCTGCAGTCCGAAGGACGGCTGCTTAACCGGGTAAGTGGCACGGGCCGCCGACGGTCGCGCCAAGGGCGTCAACGACGTCAATCTCAGTTTTACCGGCGTCGGGTCCGGAAAACCCGCCCGGGGGACCACGCGCGCGATAGCCGTATCGGGACGTAGTAGGGTGCGCAGCATGAGGGAGTATGACTAACCGGTTCAGTCGAGGAACGGGATGAAGCGACCGACGATTGCCGACATCGCCCGCCGCGCGGGCGTCTCCAAGGTGGCGGTCTCCTACGCGTTGAACGGGCAGGCCGGGGTGTCGGAGGCGACGCGGGCCACCATCATGGCCATCGCCGCCGAGATCGGCTGGCGTCCCAACAGCGCGGCCCGCGCCCTGAACGGCGCGCGGGCGCACACCATCGGCCTCGCGCTCTGCCGTCCCGCCCGCGTCCTGGGCATGGAGCCGTTCTTAATGGAGCTGATCAGTGGCATCGAGGGCGAGCTGTCCGTCCGGTCCTACGCGCTGATGCTCCAGATCGTCGCCGACCACGACCAGGAGACGGCCGTCTACCAGCGCTGGTGGGGCGAGGGCCGCGTCGACGGCGCGTTCCTGCTCGACCTGCACTTCGCCGACCCCCGGGTGACCGGGCTGGAGACCCTGGGCATGCCCGCCGTGGTGATCGGGCACCCCTCGGAGTCGGGCTCACTGGCCTCGGTCTGGTCCGACGACGGCGCCGCCGTCCGCGAGACGATCGAATACCTCGCCGCGCTGGGCCACCGCCGCGTCGCCCGCGTCGCCGGGCTGCCCAAGCTCGTGCACACCGCGATGCGCGACCGGGCCTTCACCGCCTCCTGCGACGACCTCGGCCTGACCGGCCACGTCACCGTACACACCGACTACACCGGCGAGGAGGGCGCGTGGGCGACCCGGAGGCTGCTCAGCTCCCCCGCCCGGCCGACCGCGATCGTCTACGACAACGACATCACCGCCGTGGCCGGCCTCTCCGTCGCCCAGGAGATGGGGCTCGACGTCCCGCGCGACCTGTCGATCGTCGCCTGGGACGACTCCCCTCTCTTCCAGGTCGTCCGTCCCCCGCTCACCGCCCTCAGCCGCGACATCGCCGCCTACGGCGCGCACGCCGCCCAGCGGCTCCTCGCCCTGATCGACGGCGGGACCGCGTCCGCCTTCGAGGACCGGGCCGCGCGCCTGACCCCCCGCGGCAGCACCGGCCCCCCGCCGGCGTAGGGCGCGGCCTCCCCGCGCCCGGCACGCCGTCACGGCCGGTGACCCCGCAGCCCGCGGCTCCGATCGCCGGGCGGTGGTCACGGCCGGTGGCCCCGCGGCCCGCGGCTCCGATCGCCGGGCGGTGGTCGTGGGAGCGCTATTTCACGCTGATCGTCGTCATCATCCCGCGCGCGCGGTGGTTGCCCACCGGGCACCACAGCTCATACATCCCCTTCCGCAGGGTGACGGTGAGCTTCGCCGACTTTCCGCCCGGGACCACGGCGGAGGTCGAGCTGACACCGGGCCCCTTGATCGACAGGCCGTGCGGAGCGGCTCCCACGTTGTCCAGCTCGAACGTGTAGGTCCCCGGCCTGAAGTTCTTCTCCGACAGCGCGAGCGAGAACTCCGACGCGACCACTTTGACCGGCGTGTCGCTCGCCCAGGCGGGAGGCATCACCGCCGTGGTCGTGCCCCCGCACGCCGCCAGTGCCAGCGCGGCGGCGGCGAACCCCGTCGCCAGACGGGGCCTGCCTCCGGAACGGATCGCAGCGAACATGATTGCCATCCCTTCATCGTGTCGATGTCAGCCATGGCAGACGCCTTCTCCGTATTCCCGGACGCGGACGACGCTAGACCCGCGAGATCTTCAGCAGCGTGCAGACTGTTCGCCACGACGGCTTTACGGGGACCCCGGTGGCCACCGCGGGCCGGGGGCCGAAGTCAGGGGGCGATGGCTAAAGTTCTGCCTGTTTGCGGGTAGGTACCGTTTGGCCGTGATGACATAAGGAGATCGCAATGACGCACGAGCGCGCGGGGAAGATCGCCCAGCCGTCCGATCTGGTTGACGTGGCCCGCCTGGTGACCGCCTACTACGCCCTCCACCCCGACCCCCAGGAGGCCGGCCAGCGGGTGGCGTTCGGCACCTCGGGGCACCGCGGCTCCTCGCTGAACGTCGCCTTCAACGAGGACCACATCCTCGCGACCAGCCAGGCCATCGTGGAATACCGCGCGGCGCAGGGGGTGGACGGGCCGCTGTTCCTGGGCGCCGACAGCCACGCGCTCTCGGAGCCCGCCCAGGTGTCGGCGCTGGAGGTGTTCGCGGCCAACGGGGTGAGGGTACTGATCGACAGCCGTGACGGCTACACCCCGACGCCCGCGGTCTCCCACGCGATCCTCGCCCGCAACCGCGGGCGCGCGGCAGGTCTGGCCGACGGTGTGGTGGTGACCCCCTCGCACAACCCGCCCGGCGACGGCGGCTTCAAGTACAACCCGCCGAACGGCGGCCCGGCCGACACCGACGCCACCTCGTGGATCCAGGACCGGGCCAACGCGCTGATCGCGGGCGGCCTCAAGGAGGTCAGGCGGATCCCCTACGCCAGGGCCCTGGCCGCCGACACGACCGGCCGCCACGACTTCCTCGGCGCCTACGTGGACGACCTGCCGTCGGTGCTGGACATCGACGCGATCCGGGAGGCGGGGGTGCGCATCGGCGCCGACCCGCTGGGCGGGGCGAGCGTGGCCTACTGGGGGGAGATCGCCGAGCGGCACCGGCTGGACCTGACGGTGGTCAACCCGCTGACCGACCCGACGTGGCGGTTCATGACGCTGGACTGGGACGGCAAGATCCGGATGGACTGCTCGTCGCCGTACGCCATGGCCTCCCTCATCGCCGGCCGCGACGCCTTCGACGTCTCCACGGGCAATGACGCCGACGCCGACCGGCACGGCGTCGTCACCCCCGACGGCGGTCTGCTCAACCCCAACCACTATCTCGCCGCGGCGATCTCCTACCTCTACTCCCACCGGCCGGACTGGCCCGCGGACGCCGGGGTCGGCAAGACCCTGGTGAGCAGCGGCATGATCGACCGGGTGGCCGCCGATCTGGGCAGGCGGCTGATGGAGGTGCCCGTCGGGTTCAAGTGGTTCGTGCCGGGGCTGCTCGACGGTTCGCTCGGTTTCGGCGGCGAGGAGAGCGCGGGGGCGTCGTTCCTGCGCCGCGACGGGTCGGTGTGGACCACCGACAAGGACGGGATCATCCTGGCGCTGCTGGCCTCCGAGATCATCGCGACCACCGGCCGCTCGCCGAGCGAGCACTACGCCGGCCTGGTGTCCAGGTTCGGCGACCCGGCCTACGCCCGGATCGACGCTCCCGCGACCCGGGAGGAGAAGGCGGTGCTCGGCAGGCTCTCGGCCGAGCAGGTCACCGCCGACACGCTCGCCGGCGAGCCGATCAGGGAGGTGCTCACCTCGGCGCCCGGCAACGGCGCCCCCCTCGGCGGGGTGAAGGTCAGCACGGACAGCGCCTGGTTCGCCGCCCGGCCCTCCGGCACCGAGGACGTGTACAAGATCTACGCCGAGTCCTTCAAGGGACCCGAACACCTCGCCGAGGTGCAGGAGGCGGCCAGGGACCTGGTGTCGGAGTCGCTCAAGTAGGCGAGGAGCCCGGCCGGGCGGAACTCCGGGAACCGTACCGCCGGTCAGGGCGGACGGAACTCCGGCGACCGTACGCCGCCGGTCGGGACGGCCGGCTCCCGGAGCCGGCCTGTCCGGTCAGGTGAACATCCGCCAGGCGCCGGGCGCGACCGTCCAGCGGCGCCGAGTCACCGGGCCGGTCAGCTCGCCGTCGGCGTTCACCGGCACGGGCTCGCCCTCCACCACCACCTCACGACCACGGCCGGTGACGACGTCGCGCAGCTCCGGATGGGTGCCCCTGCGCAGCCGCAGCGCGTAGACGAGCCGCTCCACCGGCCCCGTCGTCAGCGCGGCGACGACGTCCACCATGCCGTCGTCGGGCCTGGCCCGGGGGGTCAGCGGGGTGCCGCCGCCGATGGTGACGCCGTTGCCGATGCCGACCATGAGCACCGGGCGCCCCTCTGCCAGCGGCCGGCCGTCCACGGTCACCCGCAGCCGCCAGCCGGGGCTCCGCACGCCCGCCAGCAGCCCGCCGACCGCGTAGGCGAACCGCCCGAGTTTGGGTTTGAGCGGCTTGGCCTGCTCGGAGGCCTCAGCTCCGACGCCCAGGTGCACCGCGTTGACGACGATCCCGCCCTCGCCGTCCACCAGGAGGTCGAGCGGATGGGGCCGCCCGGCGAGCACGATGCGGGCCGCCACCTCGGGGTCCAGCGGAATGCCCAGGCCACGGGCGAAGTCGTTGCCGGTGCCCAGCGGGACCAGGCCCACGGTACGGGCGTCCAGCTCGCCGCGCCGGTGCAGGGCGGCGACCGTCACGTGCAGCGACCCGTCGCCGCCCAGCACGACCACGTCCCTGCCGGGATGGGCGTCGAGCATCTCGTCCAGGTCCTTCTGCCCGGCGGGCACCTCCACCACGTCGGCGCCGCCGCGCAGCACCTCCATGACCGCCGTCCTGGCGGCGTCGTCCACGCCGCCCGCCTCCTCGTTGTAGATCGCCAGCAGCTCGGCCATGCCGTCCCTCCAACTGATCGCCTGGTGGCTCCCTGCCCCCGGGAGCGGCGATCACGCGCGGGTCAGCCCAGCCTCCACCAGCGGACGCCCAGCCAGAGGCCGGTTCCGGCGCCGAGCAGGGCGGCCAGGACGTACACCGCGGCGGTCGAGGTGTCCGAGAGGTAGCCGTTGCCCCCGACGAGTATCGCCATGATCACCAGACCCAGCATGCCCATGCCCAGACCCGCGGCGAGGCCGATCCCGCAGGCCTTCAGCACGCGGTACAGGCCGTCGGTCCGCCCGCGGACCGGCACCATGACGGACATCAGCCGCTCGGCGACGAGCGCGGGGTCCTCGTCGAGCCGGCCGGCGACGAGCTGGGTGGCCACCCCGCCCGGTTCCGGCTCGCTCAGGCAGATCCACTGACGGCCGTGCGCGAAGACGGCCGCCTCTCCCGCCCCGGGGAAGCCCAGCCAGAGGAACGGGGTGCCCTCGGGGAACTCCCCGCGCCCGTGGCGGACGGCCGGGGCGCTCGCGTCGAGTGCGGCGCCCAGGGCTCTCAGCGCCCGTTCCTCGCCCGAGTCATCCACGACGACCTCCCTGCTGCCCCCTCCTACCCATCTTCGTACGGCACGGCGCGGCGGTTGCGCCGGAGCCGCGCCGGAGCGCCGCCCGTACGGCGCGGTGGTCACGGCCGGGCGGCGGTGTCAGCCGGGCCGGCCCGTGGTCAGGACCGGGCCGGTCCATTCCAGCCCGTCGAGGTTGACCACGATCGCGTCCTGCGTGCTGCGGGCGATCACCACGATCGCCTCGTGGTCGGGGTCGGGGTTCTCCTCGCGGTGCGGGACGTAGGGCGGCACGAAGATGTAGTCGCCCGGCCTGGTGTCGACGCGCACCTCGACGGGCTCTTCGGCGTCGATGTCGACGAAGACGAACGACGGAGTGCCGCTGACGACGTAGATGGCGGTCTCGGACTCCCCGTGGTGGTGGTTGGCCGAGACCGTGGCCGGGGCGACGTGGGTCTGGCCCATCCAGAGCCGGCTGGATCCGACGGTGGCGCCGCTGATCGCCGCGCGCCGGTGCATGCCTCCGGTCTGGGCCGTCTCCGAGGTGAGCCCGCCCGGGGTGATGTGGTGCAGTCTCCGGTGGAAGGGGTCTTCGGGAAGGATGATCGCCATCGGGCACTCCTGGTGTCGTCGGAGAATACGGAGGGATGCGCGGAGAACATCCCGGAGATTCCACCGTGACACGGGGACGGGGGTCGCGGACGGCGGCCCCGGAGCCCCGGGGACGGAGGGTCGCGGACGGCGCCCCGGGGACGGGGGCGGACGGCAACCCGGGGACGGGGGGTCGCGGACGGCGGCCCGGAGCCCCGGGGACGGGGTCGAGGCGGCCGCCGCCCTGCTGCGATCATTCAGCCCCTGAGCAATCGGGGCATCGTGGTCGAAAGCGGCATCGTCGAAGCGAGCGCCGCCCACCATCGGCCTGACCGCCGGGCCGTACGCGGGTCTTCTCGCGGCCGCCCCGGCCCTCGGCGCCAGGCCTCACCTGGAGGTGACGCCCTACTCCCCCGAGCGCACGCCGAGGGCCGGGGCCAGCTCGGTGAGCTGATCGACACCCCCGCGCAGGTCCGTGGGGAGCGGCTGGATGGCTACGTGGTCCGCCCCGGCGTCGAGATGCGCGCCGATCCGCCGGGCGACGGCCTCCGCGTCGCCCCACGCGACGATCGCGTCCACCAGCCGGTCACTGCCGCCGCCGGTGAAGTCGCGGTCCTCGTAGCCGAGGTGGAGCAGGTTGTTGACGTAGTTCGGCAACTTCAGATAGGGGTCCATGTGCGCGCGGGCGATCTCCCTGGCCCTGGCCGGATCGCGCTCCAGGACCACGGCCTGCTCGGGGGCGAGGATCGGGGCCGAGCCGAGGATCTCGCGGGCCAGCGCGGTGTGCTCCGGCGGCACGAAGTAGGGGTGGGCGCCGTCGGCCCTGTCCCGGGCGAGTTCCAGCATCCGGGGCCGCAGGGCCGCCAGCAGCCTGGGCGCGGGCGGGTTGTCGACGAGCATCATGTCGGCCGCGGCGATGTCCATCGCGTCGAGATAGGCGCGCATCGCGGCGAGGGGACGCGCGTAGTCGTGGCCGCGCCGGGAGACGAGGGGGGCGTGGCTGACCCCGATGCCCAGGGCGAACCGCCCCGGGTAGGCCTCGCCGTACGCCTTCCCCCCGGCCGCCATGGCGGTCGCGTCCCGCGCCCAGATGTTGGCGATGCCGGTGGCGACCGAGATGCGCTCGGTCGCCGCGAGCAGGATGCCCGCGGCGCTGAACGCCTCCCTGGTCCCCGGCGCCTCACCGAACCACAGCGTGCCGTAGCCGAGTGCTTCGATCGCCACCGCCGCCCGCCGTACGGACGGGGCCGAGGCCCGTCCGAGCAGGGGGTGCCACACACCGATCCGGCCGATGCCCATCGCCGTCTCCGATCCAGCGCTGCCAAAGTGTTCGATTGGGATTGAACATACAGCAATGTTCGACAGCAGTCGAACATTAGGCTGCCCGGCGCGCCGGACGCGGCCCGCGCGGCCGGGCACGGGGGCACGGCCGCGTGGTGGAGGGGCCGGGCGCGGGCATGGAGACACGGCCACCACGACGGCCGCCGGAAGGGGCGCGATGGCCGGAACGGCCCCCGGCGGCCTGTTACACCGTGGACTTCGTGAAGGACGGCTTGCAGAGCCCTTCCAGCACCCCGCAGAGCCTGACGCGGAACTCCGGATCGACGAGCCTGCCCTCGGAGTCGAACTGGCTCAGAGCCGACGACACGACCAGGTCGGCGCCGTACACGACCGCGCCGGCCGCGCCGAGGGCACGGCGGAGCTCGGTCTGCGTCCACGTCGCCTCGTGGGCGTGCAGGCAGGCGGTCAGCACCACGGCCGGCTTGCCGACGAGGACCGCGCCACCGCGCGAGGACGCCGCCCAGGCCAGCGCGTGGCCGAGCTGGGGCGGCAGGATGCTGTGGGCCGGCGCCGCGACCAGCAGGCCGTCCGCCCCGGAGAGGATGTGACACAGCTCGTCCACCCGCTGCGGAAGCGGCCCCTCCTGGAACGGCGGCACCTGGTCCAGCCCGTCCCAGATCTCGAAGTCCACCGACGTCGGCAGCTCCCTGGCCGACGCCTCAAGCAGTTTCCGGATATACGCCCCCGGGCGGAGGCTGCCGGCAATCCCTATGATCTTCATTCCCGACCCCATCCCTGTCGCGAGCTTGCGAACGCTACGCGCGAGGGGGGACGTGCCCCAGGAAAAGGCCAACGAACATGATCTCAATCACATATCACGCATGATCCGGTGATTTCTTCACCAAACACGGCCCGATGTCCGTGAACCCGCGGCCCCGCCCCTCCTCGCCCGGCGCCACGCGCTCGCGCCACCGAGTGTCAGCGGGACGCAGCCGACACGGACGCACCTGGTTGCTGCGCCCGCGGCAGGACGGTGAGACGTCGGGTCGAGACGGCGACGAGGAGTGCGAGTGCGGCGTAGGCCGCGCCGAGCAGGCTGGCGGCCGACCATCCCGCGGCGCTGTAGGCCCAGGTGGTGGTGATCGCGCCGAGCGCGGAGCCGAGGGAGTAGAAGGCCATGTAGGCGCCGATGACGCTGCTGCTCCGGTCGGGGCGGGCGGTGGTGAGCAGGTGCTGGCTGCTGACGTGAACGGCTTGCACGGCGAAGTCCAGGACGATGACGCCGACGATCAACAGCCACAGCGATGACCCCGCCTGAGCGATCAGCAGCCACGAAGCTGTGAGCAGGGCCAGCGACCAGCCGGTGACCGAGGGCGCCAGGCCCCGGTCGGCCCATCGGCCGGCCCGGGCCGCGCCCAGCGCACCGATGAGACCGGCGAGTCCGAACAGTCCGATCTCGGTAGTGCCGAAGTGCCACGGCGCGTCGCCGAGCGGGAGCGCCAGTCCGCTCCACAGCGTGCCGAAGGAGGCGAACAGGAAGAACGCGACCAGTCCGCGACCGAGGAAGAGCCGGTCACCGGCGACCAGCCGCCCCAGCGATGACAGCAACTGCCCGTACCGGGCTCGGGGGCGGCGGATGTCGGCATCGAGGGTGAACCGGGCGGCGAGCGCGAGCATCGCGCAGAGCCCGGCGATTACGAGGTAGACCATGCGCCAGTCGGCCAGCTCGCCCAGTGTGCCCGCGACCACCCGCACTCCGAGGATCCCGATGACCACGCCCGAGGTGACCGCTCCGATGTTGCGGCCGCGCTCGCCGGCCGGTGAGACGGCGGCGACGTAGGCCACCGTGGTCTGGACGACCACGGCGAACAGTCCGGCCAGGGCCAGGCCCGCGATCGCGATGCCACCACCGGGTGCGACGGCGGCCACCCCCGCACCCACCGCTGTGAGCAGCAGGTGCACCGTGATGAGTCCGCGGCGGTCGAACAGGTCACCGAGCGGGACCAGCAGCACCAGCCCCGCGAGATAGCCGATCTGGCCGGCGGCGACCAGCCACCCCAGTGTTCCTTTGCTCAGCCCGAGGTCCTCGCCCGCGGCCTCGAGGACCGGCTGGATGCCGTAGATGGCCGACACCGCCACCGCGCACACCAGCGCGAGCAAGGCCCGCTGCCTCCCGGTCAATCCTGACGACATACCACCCTCCAATAAGTTTCAAAATGCAACTCATTTGAGGTTAGGGCATAATGGTTTCAGATTGCAACTCATCACGGAGGGGCCAGTGGATGTCACACTCGCTGCAGGAAGCGCTTGGACCGACCCGGCCTGCCCGGTCGCACGGACCGTCGACCTGATAGGCGACCGGTGGAGCCTGCTGATCATCCGCGACGCGATGGACGGGGCGACGACCTTCACCGAGTTCCATCAGCGGCTGGGGATCGCCCGCAACATCCTCACCGACCGGCTCCGCAAACTCGTCGAGCACGGCATCCTTGACAGGAGCGCCGCCAGCGACGGCAGACGGCACACGTACCGGCTCACCGAAGCCGGGCAGGACCTCTTCACGGCCGTCGTCGCCCTCCGCCAATGGGGCGAGCGCCACGCCTTCGCCCCGGGCGAGCCGCACTCCGTTCTCGTCGACGGCCAGGGGCGGGAGCTCCCCGAACTCCACCCGCTCGGCCAGGACGGCACGCCGCTCTCCGCCGAGGCGTCGCACGTCCGGAAAACCGCCTGAGCCCAGCCGGAACCCGTCCCACCGGGCCCAGCGATCGATGCCCCTCTGGACGATCAACTTGCCGGGAACGACTCGGTGCGGGTCCACAGCCGGCCGTGTCATGCGAAATCATCACTCACCAGCCCCTATGAGCCCCTGACAAAATGCTCGATGGGGACCTCTCATGCATCGCGTGCCCGCAGCAGCAGCCCGCCGCACAGGAGCGCCGCGGTGGCCCATGCGGCCAGTACGCCCAGGCCGGCCCAGGGGCTGAGGGGCAGGCTGGACAGGTGGGTGGTTGCCTGGACGGCGAGCCCGGCGTTCATCGGTGAGATCTGCCACAGGAGTTCGGCGACGTCCGCGTCGGGGGCCATGAGGATGATTGCCGGGAAGAGGTAAAGCAGACCGAGGACGACACCGATGGCGGTCGCGGAGTCCCGTACGGCGGTGGCGATGCCCAGGCTGAACAGGGCGATCAGCGCGAGGTAGAGAACCGAGCCGAAGGCGGCGCGCAGCATCGGCCCGCTGGTGAGGGCCAGCGACTCGGGGGTGAAGCCGTTGTCGAGCAGAATCCGCTGCCCGGCCAGCGCGGATGCGAGCACGGCGACGCTCCCCGCGGCCAGCGTCAGCCCGGTGAGGATGACGGCCTTGGCGGCCAGAACGCCGATCCGTCCCGGCATCGCCGCCAGGGTGGTGCGGATCATGCCGGTGCTGAACTCGCCGCTGATCGCCGCCACGGCCAGGATGGCGACGACCGCCTGGCCTGCTTGGATGCCGAAGAGGCTGATCTTGGCGGGGTCGTAGCCGCAGACCGACAAGGTGCAGGACACGACAGCGGCTGCCGCGACGCTCACAGCGACGGTCAGCATGACGAGGGCGAGCAGGAGCCGGCCGGTTCCCGGCAGCGTGCGGAGTTTCGTCCATTCTGCGTACAGGTGCTGTGTCACGCGTCCCTCCGGCGTAGCTGGACGACGGCCAGGCCGAGGGCGAGCGCGGCGTAGCCGGCCGGCACGGCGAGGCCGGCCCACGGCGCCAGCGGGTAGAAGCCGGCGATGGGCGCGTAGTGACCGAGCACGTGGGCGTACTCGGGGATGCTCTGCTGGATCGCGAAACCGGCGGCCGGGGTGAGGCGCAGCAGCCATCGCGCCGCGGTGTCGGGCAGGACGGAGGTGGTCGCGAGGACGTGCGGGACCACGATCAGCACTATGGCGGTGATGACTCCCCCGACGCTGCGCCGGAACAGGGCGCCGAGGGCGAGGGCGAGCACGGCGGCGACGGCGAGCAGTGCCGCCGTGCCGACGACGACGCGCACCTCGGTCAGCCAGGACACCGGAAGGATGTGGTTGCCGTTGGCGCGCAGGATCCGGGTACCGAACGTCAGCGTGATCGCGGTGGCGGCGAGTCCGGCGACGAAGGTGACCGTGCCGATCGTGAGGGCCTTGGCCACCAGCATCCGGCCGCGGCGCGGGATGGCGATCAGGGTGGTGCGGATGAGCCCGCGCCGGTATTCGGCGGTGACGAACATCACCGCCACCACGATCACCACGATCAGCCCGGTCAGCACGCCTGTGAGGGTGCGCTCGATGGTCTGCCCCTCGATGGACGGCGCGATGTCGCCGACTCCGGTGACGCTGAACGTGCCGCCGGATTCGCCGGCGCGACCCGGGTGATGGGCCGATCCGTCGGGCGCTTTCGTGACGCCTATGTCGTCGTTGCGCCAGGCGCCGCCGGATGTCTCGCCCTCCAGGCCGACCTGGTCGAAGACGGCGGTGGCCTCGGTGAAGCGCGCCGCCGAAACGGACCCGCCGAGATCTCCCTGCGTCACCGTCAGATCGCCGGGGGAGGCGGCGAACAGCCCGATCTCGACCGTGGCCGGCAGCCCGGACAGGCGGGCGGTGCCGACCCCGGCCCAGTCCGTGCCGTCGGTGGACTCGTACCCGGTGAGGGTGTCACCGGAGCGGGTCAGCCGCAGCCAGCGCGGGGAGTCCTCCGACACGCCGCCCGGACGACCCGCCACGTCGTGGGTGAAATTGTGCTGCATCCGCACCCCGTGCGCGCCGGTGACCATCAGCGCCGCGTAGGCCGACCCCTGCCTGGTGCTCTGTTTGACCATGACTCCGGCCTTCGCCCACGGCACGAGTCCGGAGACGACGTTCCGAACGCCGGGGGTGACGTCGGGCTTGCGGATCCGGCCGGTCATGGACGTCGCCCGGGCGGTGATGCTGCCGTTGCCGGCCAGCGTCCGGTGCACGAAGTAGAACTTGTCTTCCACGGCTTCGCCGCCCGGCCCCACGGGAACCGCGGGACAGACGGCCTCGGTGGGACCGCCGGCGCACGAGGCATGACTGCCCGAGGCGGACGACAGGCCGAGCAGCACGATGACCAGCGCTCCCGCGGTCATGGCGATCACCCAGGCGCGTACCGTCCTGAACTTGGTCCACTCCGCGCGCAGCAGCCGGGCCGGGCCGCCAGGTCCGGAGCGGTTCACGGTGGCGGTCATCGCGTCGCCCCCCGGAATTCGACCGCGTCCCTGGTGAGCTCCAGGTACGCCTCCTCCAGCGTCGCGCGGTGGGCGGACACCTCGGAGAACGGCACCGCGCCGGCGTTGAGCAGGGCGACGACATGCTCACCCGGCAGCCCGGAGACGATGAGCGTGTCGCGTTCGGTGACGGTCACGATGGCACCGGCGCGGGCCAGCGCCGACATCGCGGGCCCGCGTGCCGTCGTGCGCAGCGTGACGCGGCCGCTGGAGGTGGCGGCGATCAGGTCGGCCACGCTGGTGTCGGTGATGACCCGGCCGCGGCCGACCACCACGAGATGATCGGCGGCATCTTGCAGCTCGCTCATCAGGTGGCTGGAGACCAGCACGGCGCGTCCTTCGGCGGCCAGCGAGCGCAGGAAGCCGCGGATCCACACGATGCCTTCGGGGTCGAGCCCGTTGACCGGTTCGTCCAGCATGAGCACCGGTGGATCGCCGAGCAGCGCCGCGGCGATCCCGAGCCGCTGGCGCATGCCCAGCGAGAAGCCGCCCGCCTTGCGCCGGGCGGCCGAGGCCAGCCCGACCTGCTCGAGCACCTCATCCACTCGCCTGACGCCCAATCCCTGGGAGTGGGCCAGCCACAGCAGATGGTTGCGCGCGCTGCGGCCGGGCTGCAGCGCTGCGGCGTCCAGGAGCGCGCCGATGTGGCGCAGGGGGGTGCGCAGACTCGGGTACGGCCGGCCGCCGACCAGCGCGTGCCCCTCCTCGGCGGCGTCCAAGCCGAGGATCACCCGCATGGTGGTGGACTTTCCCGCGCCGTTGGGCCCGACGAACCCGGTGACCCGCCCCGGCTGGACGGTGAAGGACATGCCGTCCAGCGCCAGGGTCCGGCCGAACCGCTTGCGCAGCCCGGACACTTCGATGGTTGCTTGCATGCGTTCCGTTGTACGGAAAAGGCCCTGACACGGGCCGAACGGAGGCTGTCATATCGCTGTTAGGTCCGGCACGGCATCCTGGAGACCTGCATGGAACCGGAAAGGACCAATGAGGATGCCGCGACGCCCAGCGCTACCGACCCGTACCGTACGGTGGCGTTTCACCGTCATGTACGGAGGCGCGTTCCTCGTGTCCGCCGTCGGGCTGCTGGTCATCACCAACCTCATCGGCCTGAGCGGGACGCGGGTCAGCGAGACCGCGCCCCTCGGCGACCCGCCGGGCCAGCCCACCCTCGCGGCCGCCCAGGACCTCATCGGCCGGCTCCAGGCCCAGCTGTCGGAGACGCAGACGGCCCAATCGCGCCGGCTTCTCATCGGCTCGGCGGTCGCGCTCGCCGTCATGGCCGTGCTCTCGGTCGTGCTGGGCCGCATCGTCGCGGGCCGGGTGCTGCGCCCATTGCGGACGATCACCGCGGCCACGCGGCGGATCTCCGCCGACAACCTGCACCAGCGGCTGGCCGTGCCGGGGCCCGCCGACGAGGTGAAGGACCTCGCCGACACCATCGACGGGCTGCTGGAACGGTTGGAGGGCTCCTTCGCCGCGCAGCGCCGGTTCGTCGCCAACGCCTCCCACGAGCTGCGCACCCCGCTGGCGACCATGCGGGCATCGCTGGACGTGGCCATCGCCAAGCCGGAGCCCGTACCGGCTCAGACGATCGCTCTCGCCGACCGGATCCGCACCGAACTGGACCAGGTCGACCGGCTCCTGGAAGGCTTCCTCATGCTCGCCCGCACCCAGCACGGCGCCCTGTCCGACCGCGCGACGATCTCGCTCGGCCGCGTGGTGTCCGCCGCCCTGGACGCCCGTGCCGCCGACATCACGGACAGGAGCCTGACCGTCCACCACGGCGACGTCCACGACAGCGCCTGGACGCGGGGAAGCCGGACGCTCCTGTCCCGTATGGTCGACAACGTGATCGACAACGCGGTCGCCCACAACCACGACGGCGGCTGGATCCGGGTCGCCGCCACGGCCGACGGCGCGACGGCGCGGCTCATCGTGGAGACGGGCGGGCGAGTTCTCGACCAGGAGCAGCTCGCGCGGCTGGCCCAGCCGTTCCAGCGGCTCGGCGCGGACCGGACCGGCTCCGGCAACGGCTCCGGGCTCGGACTGTCGATCGTCGCCGCCGTCGCCACAGCCCACGGTGGCAGCCTGGACCTGCGTGCCCGGCCCGAGGGCGGCCTCCAGGTCGCCATCTCCCTGCCCCTGGCGGCCGTGCGGGCAGGTGTCCCGGCGTGAGGGTGCTGGTGGTCGAGGACGCGCGCTCCCTGGCGGCCGTCCTGGCCGAGGGTCTACGCGACCAGGGCATGGCCGTGGACGTGGCGCATGACGGCCTGGAGGCTGCGGCCAAACTCGACCTCAACGCCTACGACGTGGTCGTCCTTGATCGCGACCTGCCGGGGATCCACGGCGACACCCTCTGCCAGATGATCACCGAACGCGACGACCGCGCCATGGTCTTGATGCTGACCGCGGCCGGCTCGCCCGGCGACCGGGTCAGCGGCCTGACCCTGGGGGCCGACGACTACCTCGCCAAGCCCTTCCACTTCCCCGAACTGGTCGTACGCATCCGCTCCCTGACCCGCCGCCAACCCTTCGCCCGCGCCCGCACCCTGCGCGCCGCGGGCATCGAGCTCGACCCCCTGCGCCGTACAGCCACCCGCGACGGCCGTCGACTCGACCTGTCGGTCAAGGAATTCGCCCTCCTCGAAGCCCTCCTGCGCGCCACCCCCGCCTTCCTCAGCACCGAGGACCTGCTCGAACAAGTTTGGGACGAACACGCCGACCCGTTCACCAACACCGTCACCGTCACCATCGGCCGCCTGCGCCGCAAACTCGGCAACCCTCCGATCATCACCACCACACCCGGCATCGGCTACCGCATCACCGACGGCTTCCACGGAATCGCGCTGTAGAGCACGGACAAGGTCCAGCACAACGCTTCATGCAGGAGCGATTCGGGGGAAGGTGTCATGGGCTCTCGGCGTCGGCGTCGGCGTCGGCGTCGGCGGCCGGACCCTGGTGGTCACCGGGGAATTCGACCGCCTTTCCGCGGACCTCGTGGTGCGGCTGTGCTCCGGGAACCTGGGGCGTCTTGGTCTCAGTGCTGTGCATCGGTGTTTCCGGTCTTGCGATATGGGTGGGGGTCAGGCCGGCCGGGCATCCGGTGGAGGTTCGTCCGCTCAGCAGCCGGGAGTTCGGCGGTCACCGTCCGGTCGGCGGTGTGGTGGCGAGCCGGGCGGTCGTCGCGGTGAGCCACACCAGGCCCAGCGCCGCTCCTGCGGAGAAGGCCAGGACGCTTGCGGCGGAGCCGGCGAAACCGGCCAGGACGGCCACCGGGACGATGCGGGAGGCCACCGCCCAGCCGCGCCGGCCCTGGGCGGAGAAGCGCCGGGCCAGCACGACGAACGCCGCGCACAGCGCCAGGTAGCCGATCATGCCGCCGAACATGTGGACGGCGCCGTTCGTGCTGATCGAGCCGGTCGGTCCTTCGGGGGTGCCGATGGGGAAGCCGGCACCGGGGTCGGCGGCGAACACCGCGCTGACCAGGAACGAGGCGCCGAACACGGCGACCAGCCGGGGAGCCCAGGTGCCGCCCGGCCCACCGTGCAGCGCCCGCCGCGTCCCGATCGCTCCGGCGATGAGCAGCGCTCCGGTGATCACGAAGTTGGTCACCTGGATCCAGCCCAGGTCGCCGAGGCTGAGCTGGCTGATGGCGTTGCGGGTGAAGTCGAAGCCCTCGCGGGTCAGGCCCTGGATCACGCCCACCGCCAGGAACAGCGGGCCCGCGGCGATACCGCAGCCCAGCAGGAGCCGGGCCGCCGGACGGGTTGTGGTGGCGGTAGTGATCGGGGCGGTCGAGGGGTTGATGGTGTGCGTCATGGGGTCCTCGTTCTGGGTCGGTGGATCGCGGGCGGGGCGGTGGTCCGCCTCAGGCCGGCCGGCAGGTCAGGTCCGTCACGCCGGTGGTGAGGGTGGCCGACCGGGTGAGCTTGAGGGGCACTACTCCGGCGCCTTCGGGGAAGAGCCGCCGGCCGGTGCCCGGCACGATGGGCTGCATCAGCAGCCGCAGGCGGTCGATGAGCCCGGCCTCCGGCAGCGCCCGGGGCAGGCTGATGCTGCCCGGCAGGTTGGTGCACTTGCCCGGCTGCTGCTTGAGCTTGGCCAGGGCGGCGACGACGTCGCCGTCGATCGGGGCGAGTTCCGCCAGTCCGCCTTGGCCAGGGTGGTGGAGGCGATCGGAAGCTCCTTGCCAAGTGGGGTCGCGGTCTCCCTCACCCGCGAGGCTCCTGCCGGTCACCAGGTGAGGTGTGATCCACGATCCACCCCGGGACCAGGACGGATCAACGCAAGATGTCGCCACGATCGTTTAGTCAGACTCAAAGGTGGAGCATGGTGCCGGAACGGCATGAGATCCGGGTGTTCCTGACGCTCGCCGGGGAGCCGCGCTTCGGGCGCGCCGGGGAGCGGCTGCGGGTCACCACCGGCAGCGCGAGCCGGACGGCCAAGAAAACGGATCAGCACTCACGACCACCGTGCGGAGCCGGGCACGACATCCCGTCGGAAATCACCCCTCCCGGCCAGGGGCACGGTCCGACCCCAGGGCTCGACAGCCCGGAGGCAGTCAGCGCCCACCTGGCGTCGGCTTACCGAATCGAGCCGGCCTGACCAGGCAGAACGCTCTCGATCCACCCCCATCGGAGGCAGCTTCATGGGATTTTCCACGATTGCTACCGAGGCCCCCACGGGCCCGCCCTGCCCGCTACCGGACCGCCGCCCGCGCGCCGCGCGCCGACGCGGCGTCCAGGCGCATGCGGTCCGGCGCCTCGCGGAGCGGCACCGGCAGGGTCAGTGGCCCCCGGCCGGGCGTGATCGCGCCGAGCACCCTCGGCCCGGTGGCGCCCGTGCAGCCGGGGACCGTCGCAGGCAGCCCGTGCGCCGTCATCCAGCCGAAGAGCGAGAAGGCGATCGCCTCCTTCGCGTCGGAGGGGACGCCGAACTCGTCACTCGGCGCGATCCGCGCCCGCCCGGCCCGCTCTCGCAGCATGCCGACCAGCACCGGGTTCCGCACCCCGCCACCCGAGACGATCACGGTGTCGAGCCGGTGCCGCCTGATCTCCGCGGCCACGGTCTCGGCGGTCAGCGCGGTCAGCGTCGCCAGCAGGTCAGGGAGGGCCGGCCCGTACGGCGAGGCGATCCTGGCGAGATAGCCCGGGTGGAAGAGCTCCTTGCCGGTGGTCTTCGGCGGCAGGGCCCGGTAGTACGGCTCGGCCAGCAGATCCCGGAGCAGCTCCTCGTGGACCCGCCCCGCCGCGGCGAGCCGTCCGTCCTCGTCGTACGGCATGCCCGTGGCGGCCGACACCGCCGCGTCCATCAGCGCCGACGCCGGGCCGGTGTCGTAGGCGATCCCGAGCTCCCGCACGGTCAGGTTGGCGATGCCGCCGAGGTTGAGGGCGCCGCTGCGGCCCGGCAGGCCGGCCAGGAGCAGCAGGTCGAAGAAGGAGACCAGCGGCGCGCCCTGCCCGCCGGCGCTCACGTCCCGCGCGCGCAGGTCGGAGACCACCGGCACGCCGGTCCGCTCGGCGATCCAGGCGGGCTGGCCGAGCTGCAGGGTGCCGCGCACCGTGCCGCCCTCCACCCAGTGGTACAGCGTCTGCCCGTGCGAGCAGATGAGGTCGGCCGGGCCACCCGCCTCGGCCGCGTCGGCGAACGCCTGGCCGATCAGGGTGTCGAGGCGGCACACCTCGGCCATGTCGATCGGGTTGGGCGGCAGCGCGGCGACGATCCGTGCCCGGAGCTCGTGATCGTAGGGGCGCTCACCGGTGCGCTCGACGACCCCCGTGAGCACGCCGTCCTCCATCGACCAGTCCACGACCGCGCTGTCGATCCCGTCATGGGAGGTCCCTGATATCAGTCCAAGCACCCGCACGTCTTCTCCTTGCAGGAATTCTTCAGAAGAATATAGTCCTTGGGAGATTATCTACATATGGAGTGCGTGTGACGACACTGGTCATCGGCGTTGACGGAGGCGGGACGAGCACCCGGTGCGTGGTGGCGACGGAGTCCGGCGAGGTGGCGGGGCGGGGATACGGGAAGGGCGCGAACACCCTCTCGGCGGCCGACCCCGGCGCCAGCCTGCGCGCGGCGCTCCAGGCGGCACTGGGGAGCCTCGCCCCCGAGCGGGTGACAGGCGGCGTGTTCGGGCTGGCGGGCGCGGGATCGGCGCCCGAGCAGGCCGAGGCCCTCGCCACCGAGGCGTGGCGGTCGGTCGGTCTGGCCGGGCGGCCCACGGTGGTGCCCGACATGCTCGCGGCCTTCGCCGGAGCGACCGAGGAGCCCTCGGGGGCGGTCCTGATCGCGGGCACCGGCGCGGTGGCCGCCCGGATCGGCGACCGGCGGGTCGTCCGCCGGGCAGACGGATACGGCTGGATGCTCGGCGACGAGGGGTCGGGGACGTGGATCGGGCGGCGGGCCGTACAGGCCGCGCTGGCCTCGCTCGACGGACGGGCCGCGCCCACCGCGCTGCGCGGCGGGATCCTCGGCGGCGCGTCCGCCCAGCGGATCGTGAGCATGGTCCACCAGGGGGTGGCCGAGGACGGGCCCGCCTGGCTGGCCCGGCTGGCGCCGGAGGTGGAGTCGGTCGCGGGAGCGGGCGACGCGGCGGCCATCGCGATCCTGGACGAGGCCGCCCGGCGGCTCGTCGGTACCGTCCGCTCGCTGGGGTCCGGGCCGGGGCCGCTGGTGCTGGCGGGATCCCTGCTCACCGAGCCCACCTTGCTGGCGGCGAAGGTCCGCGCCGGACTGGACCGCGGCGTGGTGAGCGCCCGCGACAGCGCCGCCGGGGCCGCCGCCCTGGCCCTGCACGGCGTCAGCTCCCGCCCGCCGCTGGCCGCCCACCGGCGGCTGATCGACCAGGAGCGCTGAGCCGCACACACCGCTCCCGCACGCTGATCGGCGCCCGCCCCGTCCGGGTGCCGTCGAGAACGACTCCTGACTCCCTCTGGCCGACCTCCGGATCCGCGGGGACCCGCTGTCCGTCATCGTCAGGAGCGCCGGCCATGTCTCCGGGTTCTCCCTGTCGTGCGCCTTCTCCCGTCCAGAGGGTGGCGCCCGGCCACTACCGGGCCGGACACCGGGGCTAGCGGAGGCCGGAGTACGGGTCACCCGTGCCGGCCGACAGCTTCGCCAACAGCGCCTCCAGTTGGTCACGCTCGGCCTCGGTGAGTCCAGCGGCCAGTTTCGCCAGGCCGGCCACATGGTCGGTCAGCGCCCGCTCCAGCAGGTCGCGCCCACTGTCGGTGAGCCGGATACGGACGCCCCGCCCGTCCTCCGGGTCGGGATCCCGCCGCAGGTGGCCGGATCGCTCCAGCCGGTCGATGCGGTTGGTGACCGCCGCTGGGGAGAGCAGCAGCGCCAGCGCCAGCGCGCCGGGTGACAGGTCCCCGCCACCTCGGTAGAGGGTGGCGAGCACGTCGAACTCCCCCCGGTTGAGGCCGTACGGGCGCAGTACCTCGGCGATCGCGGCGCCGGCCCGCCTCTCGGCCCTGGTGAGCCTGCCGAACAGCGCCATGGGCGCGGGGTCGATGTCGGGACGCCGGGCGATCCACTGCTCGACCATGCGCCGCACCGGGTCCTGGGCCTCTTCCGTCATGACACTATTTTGACATCAAAATAGATCCATGCAAGTATTTCTACGTCGAAATACATACTCGGGAGGTCCACCCATGACCACTGCGGTAACCGGCAACGCCCAGGTCGTCTGGGACTTCTACGCCGCGCTCGACAGGGGCGACCTGGACGCGGTCCGCCGCACGCTCGCCCCGGACTCGGTGCTGCACGTCCCCGGCCGCAGTTCCAACACCGGCGACTACGAGGGCCGCGAGGCGGTCGTCGCGTTCGTCGTCAACGCCTCGGTCGTCACCGGGGGAACGCTCAAGCTGGCCGTCCACCGCGTTCTCGCCGACGACGAGCAGGCGGTCGCCCTCGCCACCTACACCGCCCCCCGCCCGGGCACGGACGTCCCGCTGGAGAACAACCTGGCGCACGTCATGACATTGCGGGACGGCCTGATCGCCGAGTCCTGGCTACACAGCCGCGACCAGTACGAGGTCGACGAGTTCTGGGGTGGCCGGCCGGCGGAGGGCCGGCCATGAGCGCAATCACCGGCAGGCGGGTCGTCCGGGCCTCCCTCGACGACGCGGCACGGCTGTTCCTCGACTGGTCACAGGACGCGCGCTGGCGCGCCCAGGTCCGGCGGATGACCGTCGAGCCGCCGGGACCGGCCCGGGTCGGCCAGCGGATCGTCGAGGAACTGCGGTTCGCGGGACTGGACTTCGTCACGCCCACCCGCATCGAGCACGCCGGCCCCACCGACGCCGAGTACCGGGGCGCCGGCGCCATGGTGACCGTTCACGGGGCGCGCCGCCTGCAGGCCCTGCCCGAAGGCCGGGTCGCCCTCGTCGCGACCCTCCACGTCCGGCTGCGCGGCCCGCTGCGCCCGCTGACCGGGCTGCTGACCCCCTCCTACCGGCGCCTGCAGGAACACGACCTCGACCGCCTCGCCCGGATCCTCGACAGCGGTACGCCCGACGGCGACCGCACCCCCCTCCAGGGCCCTCCGCTCAGGTCGATGTCATAGGCCGCAAGGTAGGGACGTATCCCCAGGTCAGGGCAGCGCGCCAATGCCTGTCGAAATCCGCTCACCGACCCGTTCAGGGGTGCCGTTAAGAAACGTGTCGCCAGCCGCCGATCAGAGAGAAGACGCATGCCGGCGGCTTATATCGAGGAGATGCGGTGGGCCCTACGGGTCGATGCTTCTACACAGGAACACCTTCCTGAAGTGAAGAGATGGCGCAGTTTGGGGCTGACGACGCGTTTCTTAACGGCACCCCGAGATACGCGCGGCCCGCCAGCGCCTCGTCGACGCGATCGACAACGTCGACATCCTGCTGGAGATGCTCAACGGCCTGTCGGTGTTCCTCGACAAGGACTGATCCGGCTGTGGTGATCTACCCATGGGAATGCACATTCTCGTGGGCAATCCGCCCTTCAGCGGGCCCGCCCGTCTCGCGCGCCCGCGCGCAGGGGTGTCCAGAAAGTCCAGAAACTCGGCCAGCACCGGGGGCACCGGCGGCCTCGGGGCTTGATCGACAACGGAACGGTGGATGGCGGCAACTCCGCCCGCGTCGGCTCGCTAACGCCACTGGCCGGCCGGTTGTCGATCAAGCCCCGACTACATTGGGGCTGTTGCACCTTTCGTCTCGTCCTTCACGTCTGTCCTTGTCGTCCGCCGGGGAGCGCACCTAGATGAACTGGCTCTACGTCGTGGGAATCATCCTCTTCCTCCTCGGGTTGATGGTCTCCATCGCGCTGCACGAGCTCGGCCACCTGGTGCCGGCCAAGCTCTTCGGCGTCAAGGTGACCCAGTACATGGTGGGCTTCGGCCCCACGGCCTGGTCCCGCCGCAAGGGCGAGACCGAATACGGCATCAAGTGGATCCCGTTCGGCGGCTACATCCGCATGATCGGCATGCTGCCGCCGCGCCCCGGAGAGGATCCCGCCAAGGTCAGGAGTACGGCGACAGGACCTTTCCAAGGGCTGATCGAGTCCGCCCGCGAGGCCGCGCCGGAAGAGGTGCGTCCGGGCGACGAGAACCGCGTCTTCTACCGCTAGAAGTGGTGGCAGAAGGTCATCATCATGTCCGGCGGGCCGTTGATGAACTTCGTGCCGGCGTTCGTCTTCTTCACCATCCTGCTGGTCGGCATCGGCCTGCCCGCCGATTCCCCGACCGTCTCGCCCGCCACCGACAGGTGCGTGATCCCCGTCTCCGAGCAGCGCGCCGCCTGCGAGCCCGGCGACCAGCTCACCTCGGCCGCGCAGGCGGGCCTCAAGCCGGGCGACCGCATGGTCTCCTTCAACGGCGCCACGATCGGCTCCTGGGACGACGCCATCCGCCTGGTCCGCTCCCACGGCCCCGGCCCGGTCAAGCTCGGCATCGTGCGCGACGGCAAGCCGATGACGTTCGACGTCACGCTCATCGCCCAGGACCGGCCCAACCTCGAAGACCCCGAGAAGATCGACAAGAACGTCGGTTTCCTCGGCGTGCGACCCACCAAGGCGATGGAGCGGCAGAGCGTCGGCCAGGTGATCGGCTACATGGGCGGGCTGACGGCCAGGGTGGCGGGCTCGATCCTCAACCTGCCGGAGAAGATGGCCGGCGTCTGGCAAGCGGCCTTCTCCGGCGAGAAGCGCGCCCCCGAGGGCCCGGTGGGCATGGTCGGCGCGGGCCGCTTGGGCGGCGAGATCCTGGCCTCCGACCTGTCCGACGAGGAGAAGATCGCCACCTTCGTCAGCCTGCTGGCCGGCTTCAACCTGGCGATCGGCATGTTCAACCTGATCCCGCTGCTGCCGCTCGACGGCGGGCACATCGCGGGCGGGCTCCGGGAGGGGCTCAAGCGGGCCTACGCCAAGGTCATGCGGCGGCCGCAGCCCAAGTACGTCGACATCGCCAAGATGCTGCCGCTGACGTACGCGGCGGCGCTGATGATGATCATGGCGGGCCTGCTCGTCTACGCCGACCTGGTCAACCCGCTCACGCTGACGAACTGACGGACCGAGTGACACCCGTGGAAGCACCGGACCGGCTGCGGGCCCTGTGCAACCGTCCCGGACCAACACCAGCCACCCTCCACACCTTCACCACATCGAGCCCCGGGGTCCCGCCTCCCACCGGTATGTAGCGACCCCCGGGGCAGGCAGACGCCGAGTCCGCGCTTGCGCAACATCGACCCGTCACATGCCGGGCAGCTGAACGTTCCGGCCGGTAGGTCACGTGCGGCCTCGACCGGTAGGCCGTTCGTATCGTGGGCGATCAGCATGGGGGCCTGCTGGTCCCGGGGGCGACGGTCTGCGGGTTCCTCGCGAAACCCGCAAACTCCCTTGGAGAGGCTCGCGTTCGAGCGGCTGGAAGGAAGTGGGTCCCGCCAGTCCCGCCAGTTCCGCCAGGACGTCACGCGCGCATAGGGGTGATCTCATGGGCATCGGACATCGAGCCAGGCACGATCGAGCAGGCCGCCCGCACCCGGCGAGGCCGTTTCGGCGCTTACCTAATACGCCATAAATCCTCCCATATAAGATCATGGAACCCTTCGTCCCCACGAGGCCCACGGGTCTCGTGGGGCGTCAGTGATCGACAGAAGGAACGAACCCCATGAGAACTCGGAGCAAGATCGCAACTCTGGCGAGTGCGGCGCTGGTCTCCACCTGGCTGGTGGCCGGTGCCACTCCGGCCAGTGCGGCCGGTCCCTGCGGCGGCGGCTACAGCCGCGTCGGCGTCTACGCCATCCCCGCCAGCGGTGCCAGGACGGGCACCCTGGAGGTCTACTACAACTCCAGGTCGGGCAAGAACTGCGCCCTCACCTACGGCTACGGTTCCTACGCCGGCCGGGTGAGCCGCAAGGCGGCCGCGATCGGCCTCGGCGGAGCGACGGCCTGGGCCGGCGCCGACAACGGGATGTTCGCGCACTACGCGGGTCCGGTGTACGTCTCGGCCCGAGGCAAGTGCATCGACGTCCGGGGGCAGGTCGCGACCGGGGTACGGCATCTGAACAGGGTGCACTGCGGCTGAGTGAGCGGGTAGTCGCACGACGCCCACGTTCGCCGGTGTGGTGCGCCGGGAGATCGGCGCGTCGGCGGGTGAGGTGTCCGGTCGACATGGAGTCGGCCATGGTCTTTTCGAAGTTAGCTGATCATTGTTTGGCTGCTTGTCCGCTGGCGTGCGCGCCCCGTCCGGTGACATGACGATGGCCTCTGGCCTGGGATGATGGAGCTCTCCACGCTCCGTCACCACAGGCCCGAGGCCATCTGTACGGCCCTCCGCTCGGGTCGGTGTCACAGGCCGCAAAGCAGAGGCGTATCCCCAGGTCAGGACAGCGCGCCGACGCCTGTCGAAATCCGCTCACCGACCCGTTCACCGACGTTGGTTCTCGGCACGAGTTTTCGACGCTCACCACCTGCGACCTCGCAGTTTCCCGGTGGAGTGTCAGCAGACGAGGACGGTTTCCCGACAGGGCGCTCATCTGGCCCCGAGAAACGGACACAGAGGGACGAAACACCCCGCTTGGCGGGCCATTTCGGGTTTCGATTGACGACAGTATTTTCCGACAGGTAGAACGGGGCTTCGTTTTTCCTGTGCCTGACGGCTGAGGACACGTTCGGGAGCGGAGGCCCGTAGGACCGCCGGGGGGTTTCGAGAGTTTCGAGAGGGTCCTGCGCGCGGGCGCGCGCGGCCTCACGGGGTCCCGGTGGTATCCGCCGAATTTCCAACAGATATGCAGGTCAGGAGCCCTTCCAAGGTTGACCCTGCAAGACCGTTCGCCGAGGCTTTCACCAGCATTTCCGTTGCTTCTGCGGCGATTACCACCGCGACCCCTGCGCGAGCTTCTCAGCCCGGTACGCCTGCGCCCACAGCGCGTCGGCCTTCTCGATCGGATCGGCGGGCTTGCCCTCGCCGGCCATGAAGTAGCCCTTCGCCCACCTGGGCCCGAGGTTTCGCAGTAAGGGGCTCCGGTTCTTCCTTGGCCGGCCGGGCAGGCGAGACCGCGACGAACGGCAAACCGCCCCCGCCGGTCCGTCCGGCCGGGGCGGTCGTGTGGGCGCCTACAGCTCGCAGTTGGTCTCGACTTCGCCGTCGCAGCGGTCGGTGTCGGCGCCGCCGTTGAGCCTGTCGTGGCCGATACTGCCGATCAGACGGTCATTGCCCCCGTTGCCGTTGAGCGTGTCGTCCCCGAAACCGCCGAACAGGATGTCGGCGCCGGAGCCGCCGTTGACGGTGTCGATGCCGTTGTCGCCGGAGAGCGTGCCCGGCAGGTTCGTGTTGTTGCGGATCGAGTCGATGCCGTCCCCCGCGAACACGTCGACGCGATCGATCCCGCCGGCCGGGCACTTCGCCTCGCCCCCCGACTGCGTGCAGCCAGAACCGGCCGCGACCGAGCCGAGCGTATTGCTGATGGTCACCACGGTGCCCGCCAGGTTGAGCGTGATCTCGATCCCGTCGTCCACCGAGCTGCCGTTGACGAGGATCCTGCCGCTGTCGAGCTGCGCGGTGACGGTGGCCGCCGACGCCGGCCCGGCCAGCGCCACGGCGCCGGCGAACAGGACGGTGATGAATCCCAGGGCCATACCCGCGCTTTTGCGCATGCGACGACCCGTGTTGGTGCTGAACATTCTGGTTCCCCTCGATGATGTGTCAGTCCGGACCTCGGGAACACTGTGAGGGAGGCTCATCCGCGACTCGTCGCACAAAGACGCACTGGCCAGGCGTACTAATTCGTTGACCAGCGGCCTTGCTGTCCTCTACACCGCGGAGACCACGCCGGCAGCGGGTTCGGCGCCGTCGCCAGACCCTTGAGCTGCGGTGAAAAGGGTCTCGTGCGGCTTCTTGGACGCCCCGGGTTCCCGACACGTTTCTTGAACACCCTGCCGGGGACGAGCACAGCCCTCCGCCTGTCAGTTTCCGACGTCGCCTGCACCGGACGTCCGAAGTCCTCTGCGCCGGACCCGCTTCAGGCCACCGGCTTTTGTCCAGGTCCGGCAGTGTCCGGCACAGCACCGGGCAGGTCTGCCGCCTAGATCGCGGTGAACCTGCCGTGCGCTGCGACCACGGCGCCCGTGATGAAACCTGGAGCGCGGCCAGGCGAGGAAGCAGAGCACCTCGGCGATCTCCTCGGGCCGGACCACCCGGCCGAGTGGCTGAGCATGGGCGGGGTCATGTCCGCATGACGGACGCGAGGAGCGCCAGCTTGTCGGCACTGTCGGTGCCGGGGTCCGGGTGGAGGACGACGAGCGTCTGGCCTGTCGCGCCGCTGACGCCCAGTCTCTCCCGGTTCAGCCACAGGCCACCGACCTGGGGGTGGTCGATGTGCTTGGGTGTGCCTTCGCACGTGTTCACGTCGTGGCGGGCCCAGAGCCTGCTGAAGCGAGGGCTGGCGAGGGAGAGCTCTCCGACGAGTTCGATGAATCGGGGGTCGTCCGTGTCGGTGCCGACGGACTCGCGGAAGCCGGCGACCATGCCCTGCGCGGCATCCTCCCAGTCCGGGTAGAGGGCCTGCTCGGCGGGGTCGAGGAACACGTCCCGCAGGCGGTTGCCCCCCGCCACGAGTCGCGGCGACAGAGCGGTCGCCAGCGAGTTGGCGGCGAGGACGTCGAGGTAGCGACCCTCCATGTACGCGGGGAGCGGAAGCGTGACGATGAGCTTGGCGACGCCCGGAGGGACGGTCTCCTTCCGGGGCCGCCGCCGTCGCCGCCGGGGTTTTCCCGCCCCGAGGCGTAGCAGGTAGGCCGTTGCGTTGTCGTCGAGCTGCAGCACGCGGGCGAGGGACTCGAGGACCTGCGCGGAGGGGTTGCGGTCACGGCCCTGCTCCAGGCGCAGGTAGTAGTCGGCGCTGATGCCGGCGAGCATCGCGACCTCCTCCCGGCGCAGGCCCGACACGCGCCGTACGCCCACGGAGGGGATGCCGGCCTGTTCAGGAGTGACGAGCTCCCGGCGGGCGCGTACGTAATCGCCCAGAAGGTTGAATTCGTCGCTCATGTCCCCAACTGTAATTCGCGCACCTTCGTGCGTGCCTGGTCCTGTCACCCCCAGGAGCGCGGGGGCTCTGGCTCCGTCAGCGGGTGAGCGGAAACCTCACTTCCGGGACGAACACCGGCGAAATCGGCCGGTGGTTCCCTTCCGCGAGCAAGGAGCTACACCATGTCAACATATTTGCTGGTACACGGGGCCTGGCACAGCGGGCAATGCTGGGAGCGGGTGGTTCCGTTGCTGGCATCGGCCGGGCATCGGGTGGTCGCGCCGTCGCTGACCGGCTTCGGCGACAAGGCGCATCTGCTCGGCCCCGAGGTAGGGCTGGACACGCACGTCGACGACATCGTCAGGCTGATCACCGAGGAGGACCTCACCGACGTGATCCTGGTGGGCCACAGCTACGCCGGGCTGGTCATCTCGTCCGCCGCCAACCGAATCCCGGATCGGATCGCCCATCTGGTCTATCTCGACGCGATGGTCCCGGAGGACGGCGAGAGCGCGGTGGATGTGCATCCCGTGACCCAGGCCCTCATCGACCGCGCCGCGGAGTCCGAGATCGGCTGGCGGATCCCTCCGATGCCCGAGTTGCCGCCGCCCCTGGGCCTGTTCGGCGTCACCGACCCGGCGGACATGGCGTGGCTGCGGGCGATGTTGTCGGATCAGCCGGTGCTCTGCTTCCGGCAACCGGTCCGGCTGGACAACCCGGTCGTGCGCACGATTCCGCGGACGCACATTCACTGCGTCGCCGGCGTACCGGAGGGCATCAAGCGGCGGCCCGTCCCAGCGATACAGCCCAACGGCAGCCTGGCACAGGTGTGGGAACTGGAGACGGGCCACGACTGCATGATCACCATGCCGGCCGAGCTCACCGAACTGCTGCTCAAGCTCCGCTGACCCGCCCACCTGAGCGCGCGGGGGCTGCTCCCGGCAGCCCCCGCGGCTCGGTAGCGGGCCACCGAAGTGACGGCTACGCTGCCGGTCCGGCGAGGCCCGGGAGTGTCCGATCTCCGGTGGATCTGATCTCGGTCCGACCGGCCGAGCGTGATGGTTCGGGAGAAGGCACCACATGCCCGCGGCGGCAGCGATCAGCAGCCCGGCCACGGCCAGCAGCATCTGTTCGGCCAGCGCGGCGCCGGGCGCCGCTGAGCAACCCCGGCGCCGATCAGTAGCGGCAGGGCGCAGCAGGCCGCACAGGCCAGCACGGCCAGGGCGGCGGTGACCTTGCTGCGCAGCGGCGGCCCGCCACCGGCCGTCGTGCATTCGCCCGCCGCGCTGCCGGAGGCGGCGAGAGGCACGGTGACGGGCGCACTGGTGGGTGCACGGTGGTCATCGGGGTTGAGGAACCTGCGGACAGCCGCTAGCGCTGAGAACGATCATGAGCCTTGGGGTTGGCGGGCTGACCGGACAGTGCATTGATTCTGTCCGGCGTAGAAACCGGCAAACGACGCTCTGACCTGGGCAAGTGTCGGCGAAGGTCCAGGGCGTCAACAGGCCGGCGGAGGTTTGTCCGGTTTTTGGGGATTTTCGAGGCGGATGTGCAGTCCCCATGCATGATCATGCAGGCCCCGATCGCCTCGCGCGCCCGCGCGTAGGACCCCTCCCGAAACTCCCGAAACCCCTCGGCGCCCGGGTCGCGCGCCGGATCGGCTCAGCACCGGTCCCTCCCTTCGGGCGGCTCGACCAGGCTTCCTCCTCCCGAACGTGTCCTCAGCCGCCAACTAGCGACGCGGTCCTGTTCTCGGAAGTGCCGAGCTGGGGTTTCGCCTCTCAGTCGTGCGTGTTCTCGGAAGTTGTGGCCGTCTCCGCTTCCGAGAACACGATCTTCTCGGAAGTCCGATGACCTGCGCGGACCGGCACACTTTGGAGCCGGGGCCGCGTTCGGGAGGAGAACGCCCGTTCGGAGTCGTCGTCCACGAAAACCAGCATGAACGGCCCTTTTCGATCCTGACCTGGTCACCCTCCTACAGTCGAAGCTAGTAGAACTCACGCCGCCCACGTCTGAGGCATCGGTTGCCTCGCATATCCACTGATCGCCGGCCGATGCCGTCGGCCCCGGTCCTGGCGGAAAGGACCCGCCCACCATGAACCACGACCCAGCCGCACCCGATGGCCGCTCCGGAAACGGCAGCAGCACGCCCCACGCCGCCATGTCCCCGTTCCTGCGGGACCGGCTTGATGCCGCCACCGCCGCAGCCCGCGCCGAGCTGATCAGCGCCAGCGAGAAGAGAGCCGGCCTTCTGCTGTCGTGGGCGGGCGTCGCCTACGGCGTGATGGTCACCCTCATCCTCACCGGCCCGGCCCGCTTTCCGGGAGTCGGGCGCTTCGGCGTCATCCTGGCGCTGATCCTGCTGTCCGCGGCGGTCCTGTTGATCCTGGTCACCATCCGCCCGCTGCCTCCCCAACGCGGCGGAATGCGCATCCTGTCCTACGCCGATGAGCCCACGCCCGAAGCGCTGATCGAGCGGATGAACGCCGAGACGAGGGACTATGAGCTGTTCCTGGCCACCGACGCTTTGCAGATCTCCCGGGTTGCGCGGAGTAAACACCGTAATCTGCGACGGGCGGTCGACCTGATCATCGCCGGCATCACGACCATGTCGATCATGGTTTTTCTGGAGCGCCTGCTCTGACACCACAGGTGCCCGGCGATCCCTTGAACGGCCCGTCTTGTGCGCTGCCGTCTGACACCTCGGCGGCGCCGCGCCTCTCAGGCGGTGTCGCCTTGCCGCCGGTGGCCGAGCACCGCGGCGATCGGCAGGGCCGCCGCCAGGCCGCTGACCAGCACCGCGGCGAGTGCTCCCAGGACGGCCTGCTCGTCGCCGAAGGCGATCCCGACGGCGGCCAGCGGAGGTCCCACGTTGCGCACCGCCGCGATACCTCCCATGGTGGTACGGCGCGTGGGCGGTCCGGTGGCCAGCAGGGTGCCGACGGCGAATGCGACGACGGACAGGAGAAACCCCGCGAGCAGGGTGCGTGAGCCAAGCAGCATGCCCGCCAGCACCATCATGAACGTCACGTTCGATACCACGCCGGCGGCCGGATGCCACGACAGTGCCGTGGACGGTGCGTGGTGGCGCATCACCAGGCCGACGGCGAACGGCACGAGCTGCAGGATGGCCACGGTCCGCACCAGCGCGGCGACATCCAGGGAGATGCCCTGGCCGACCTTGGCCATGGTGAGGATGGCGGTACTGGTGGGGCCGAAGGTGAGGCTGGCCACGGCGGCCAGCAGCACCTGCATCGCGGTGCCCGCGACCACGTCTCCCTTCTGTACCATGCTCAGCTTGGCCCCGAACGGCCCGCCGGGTGAGGAAGCGACCATGACCAGGGCGACGAAACCCGCGGCAGGCAGGGCGAACAGCGTAGCGAGGCCCCAGCCGAGCAGGGGGATGAGGACTAGGTTGGCCAGCAGCGCCAACAGCAGCAGCGGGAGGTTGGCCAGGACGGCGCGCAGGGCTGGCCAACGCGCGCTATTGCGGTCCGGGCCTGCCGTGCGGCTGCCCACCGCAGTCGCGTCTTCTGGAAGAAGGTCGTCGTGGTTGGTCTCGTCGCCGCTGCTGGTCTGCAGGATCGGCTCGGGCGGCGCTGCCCGGTGTGCGGGATCCGGTTCGTGCCCGGCGCCGGACGACGGCGCGCCGTCTATGACACCCATGTCTGTCGTACCGCGGCCTGGAAGGCCCGCCGACGCGGCTGACCCGCGCGGGCACGGCGACCAAGACGGCCTGCCGGTAAGGGCGTTCTCCTCCCGAACGCGGCCCCGGCTCCAAAGTGTGCCGGTCCGCGCAGGTCATCGGACTTCCGAGAAGATCGTGTTCTCGGAAGCGGAGACGGCCACGACTTCCGAGAACACGCACGACTGAGAGGCGAAACCCCAGCTCGGCACTTCCGAGAACAGGACCGCGTCGCTAGTTGGCGGCTGAGGACACGTTCGGGAGGAGGAAGCCGTCCGGGTCGGGTGCGAACAGCTCCAGTTGCTCGCCGGCGGGTTCGGTGTGGGTGAGTTTGAGGCAGCGGCGGCAGGTGACCGTGCCCCGGTCGGGGTGGGCGGCGCCGGGGTCCCAGCCGCTGACGCCGACCATGCAGGCCGGGCCGGGCATCCGCTCGTCGGCGAACCACTTGGTCATCGCGACTTCGTGCACGATGCCCGAGGAGCGCACCCGTAGGTTGGAGCCGCCCGAGTAGGCGGCCCGCGCCGCGGCGGCGATCGTGGCCAGCGCCTGGTGCAGGCTCGGTGCCGAGCCGGACTCGGCCATCAGGCACCCCCGCCGAGGATGAGCGCCATCCGGTAGGCGGCGTGGGAGTCAAGTTTGCGGCGGCCGCGATCATAGCGCTGGGTGGTGACCGGCGAGGCATGGCCAAGGAGCTCCTGGACATCGGCCAGCGGCACCCCGGCGTCCAGTGCGGCGGTGGCGGCGGTGGCCCGCGCGGTGTGCGGGGTGAGCTTGGTGGGGTCGACGCCGGCGGCGGTCGCGGCCCGGCGCAGCGCGGTGGTCATCCGCCAGCGGTCGAACGGCCGGCCGTCCTTTCGGACGAACAGCGGCTCGCCCGGGGAGCGGTCGGCCAGCAGCGGTTCCAGCAGGGCGCGCACCCGGGGCGGCACCGGCAGCCGGTCGACCTTGCCGCCCCTGCGGCGAAACAGGATCACCGTGTGCCCGGCGTCGGCGGCCACGCTGCCCACGGTGAGGGCGACCAACTCGCCGACGCGCACCGCGCACACGCTCAGCAGCGCCACGGCCGCGGCGTCGGCCGGGTAGGCGGCGGCGATGGTCTCGGCGCCGTCGACCAGGGCGGTGGCCTCCTCCACGGTGCGGGCCGGGGTGGTGCCGACGGTGGAGACCTCGGGCCGCTCGACTGGGTCGGCGGGGTTGACCGCGACGATGCGGCGGCGCAGCGCGTAGCCGTACAGGCTGGACAGGCTCGACAGGCGGCGGGCGACGGTGGAGGCCGCCAGCGGCGTGCCCGGCCGGGCCAGGCCGGCGCGCGCGGTGCCGGTGGCGATGGTGTCGCGGTAGTGCGTCAGATGATCCTCGGTCACGGCCAGCAGTTCCACGCCCGGGGCCTCAGTCTGGAGCCAGCGGACGAACGCGGCGACGTCGGCCAGGCGGGCCCGCCGGGTGGTGACGGCCTTGCCCGCCTTCAGCCAGGCGGCCACCGCCGACCATTCCGCGTGCGGGAGCGCATCCACGGCGTCGACGTCCGTGCCCGGCACCTCGCCGCCGTCGCCTTTGCGGCGCCGTGGCCGTAGGCCGGCGATGTCGCCCACCGTGGCCACCATCGGCGCGGGGATGGCGACGGCCGTCCCAGAGGGGCCGGCGGGTGCCGGGACGGTGTCGACGGGGCGGAGGACGGCGGTGGGGAGGAAGAGCTCGGTCACGCCGGTAATGATCTCACGCCGATCTCACATAATCCGCATTGTGTGAGATCGAAACCGCCGCCCGGACCGTCCCCGACCGACCCAGGCCCGGTTCCCGGTAGTTTCGGCGAAATTTCCAACGGACATGCAGGTCAGAAGCCCTTCCAAGGTTGGCCCTGGAAGACCGTCCGCCGAGGCTCTGACCAGCATTTCCGTTGCTTTTGCAGCGATTACTACCGGAACCCCTGCCCAGCGATTACACAGAGCTACTTTGCACTTCATGGCACCGGCCCGAGCGCCGGGCCGTCACCCGGTGAGTTCACCCTCGAACTTCGCGGTCCAGGAACCAGGCGGTGATCTCGGCGGGGTACGTCTCGACCGTGAGCAGCGTGTGGCCGCCAGGCGTGAAGGCGGCCAGGAGGAGGCTCGGATCCTCCATACGGCGTGTCCACAGCACGCGCCCCTGGCCATCGATCACCGTGGCGGCCTCTTCCGAGGTGAACAGGGCGCGCGGCCCGTCCGGCGACCAGGTCATGGCCTGGCATGTTCCCTCGGCCAGCACGCGCCCGGTGGATCGTCCGAGGAGTTCCATGCCGCCGTCGCCTCCGACGGCGACCGTGTCACCCTCCGGTGAGAGCGCGAGCGCGTCGGTGCCGGGCAGGGCCGTACGGTGCCGGGCCACGAGCTCCCCGTCGGGCAGCCGGTAAACCAGCACGTCACCGTCCGGGCCGATGAGGGCGAGCCGGGTGCCGGAGTGGTCCAGCACAGCACGTCCCGTGACGACTGCGGCCGTCGTGAATGTGACGTCGCCGGTTTCGGCGTCGGCCACCACGACATGCCGTTCCGCGGTTTCGTCGTATGGAGAGGCGGAGCTCACGGCCACGATCAGCTTCCCGTCCCCGCTGAAGCCGATGTGGGAGTACCCCGCCTTCTCGGTGCCCGTTCGCCACGAGCCCGCGGCCCACAGCCGTTCCGGTCCCGGGACGCGCCAGGCGATCACCTGCTGATCGAACCTGCCCGCGGCCGCAACGAGCGAGCCGTCCGGGCTGACTGCCACGTCCTCGCCCTGGCCGATGTAGTGGTCGTCCGCCTGGACGTCGCCGGTCTCCCACGTTCCCGTCTCGGCGTCGAACACCTCCAGCCCGCCGCTGGAGGTGTTGCCCTCGGCCGCAGAGACGAGCACCGTCCAGCGCAGGTCCGGGCTGGTCCCGATCGCGTTGAATTCGCTGAAGAAACCCTCGTCGTCCACGGCCGAGGTGCCGTAGAACGCCTCGTGCGCGTCGGGATCGTACGGCTTGTTCTCATCCATGGCGCGCGTGTCGAAGTCCCCGTACAGGACGCGGTGGTCGGCCAGGAGAAAGTACGGCGCCCACTCGCCCCGGGAGCGCCGCTCCCACCAGCGGTGCGGCATTGGGCGCCGGCCTGGCCAGCCGACCAGGTTCTCGATCAGTGCCCGGACTTCGTCCTCTGGCAGGTCTTCGACGTGGCGGGTGATCACGTCCCACGCCTCGAACTCGCGACCATCGCCAGCCATAGCCTGCCACTGTTCGATCACCGGGTGAGTCCTCCTCCTGTGCGCGGACCTGTCCGGGCATATTCTCCCAGAACGCACGGAACCAGATGCTGTCCAGCAGCGGTTCGATGAAGCCCTGCACCATCCGGTAGAGGGTCCCGGTAGTAATCGCCGAAAATCCAACGGATATCGCTGACCAGCGTCGATGTGGCGCACCCGGTCGAGGCCACGGGCGAGGTCCCGAGCGAGGTCCCGGTGCGGGCTCGCCGAGGGGCGGATCACCCACGAGAATGTGCATTCCCGCAGGTGGATCACCGCAGCCGGATCAGTCCTCGCCGAGCAGGGCCGTCATGCCGGTGAGCATGTCGAGCAGGATGTCGACGTTGCCGATCGCGGTGACCAGGCAGTCGCGGGCCGCGCGCATCTCGGCTGGGAATCCCCTCTCCTGGCCGGCCCCACCGCTGCCGCGCCCGGTCGGCGCGGCAGGGGGTCAGGCAACGGAGTGGTTCACCGTGCCGGTGTAGACGCCGGCCACCGCCTGGTCGGGAACGTTGATCAGGACGGTCGGATTCCACGTGGCGGAGTTGTTGCCGGAGCCGGTCGTCTTGCTGGAGGCGGTCCGTGACACGCCCAGCGTCTGCGCGGCCGCCGCGTTGGCCTGGCCGGGGACGAAGGTGCCGGTGCCGGTGGTGGCGGTCGCGGGACCGGACCAGTAGAGGGCGGCGCTGGTGGGGATGGTCTCGGCGGCGGTGCCGCCGCCGGTGGTGAAGCCCCCCGTCGCCGCGATCACCGTCGCCGTCCACGTCGCGGTGAGCGCGGCGCGCTGGTCGGAGACCGTGACCGGGCCGAGTTGGCCGCCGATCTGGGTGCCCGGCGCGCCGCTGCCGAGGTTGACCGGGCCGTCGGGGACGGTGATCGTCAGCCCGCCCGGGGCGGTCACCGTGAAGGTCACCGTGGTGGGACAGGTGGTCGAGGCGGGGCAGGTGCCGGCCTGCGCGGGCAGGGCCACCACCACCATGGCCGCCACCAGGGCGGCGGCGCCCGTCAGACAGATGCCCGGACGGCTCTTCGACACTGCTGTCTCCTTCATCGGACGCCCGCCCCGCCTGGGCCGGTCCTGCGTGATCCCATCGTGGTCGGCGATCGGATGCCGGCAACTGTCCGGCACGGGCATCTGGCGTCTTTTGGTGATCTCATGGCGACTGCTGGCAATTGTCCGGTCGGTCTGCGGGGAGCGGTCGGGCCGGGCGCACCGCGGCCTGGCGGACCCGCCGCGCGTCCTCGTCCCGACAGCCGCTACGCGACGGAGTGGGTGATGGTGCCGGTGTAGAAACCGGCGGCCGCGGTGGAAGGGAGGGTCACCACGAGCGTCGGCACCCAGCTCGTGGTGGTGGTGAGCGCTCCCTTACGGGCGCTGAAGGCGGTCCTCGGCACGGTCAGGACGACTTTCTGGGCCTCGGTGGGCTGTCCGGCGGTCCGGGTGCCGCCGCCGGTGGAGACGATGGCCGGGCCGGACCAGTAGGCGACGTTGGCCTTGGTGATGGTCTGCACCGGTGATCCGCTGGTGGTGAAGTCGGTGGAGGAGACGGTCGCCGTCCAGGGAGGCACCCCGGGCCGGGCGTCGACCACGGTCACCGTGCCCAGCGTGTCGCTGAGCGTGCTGCCCGCCACACCGCTGCCGATGTTCACCGTGTTGGGCACGGTGATCTCCAGCGAGGCGGCGCGCCAGGCGATGACCGCCGGCGCTCCCGTCGAGGCGGTGACCGGGGCTGCGGGAGCACCGAGCCCGAGCACCAGGGCGAGCGCCGTCGCCGCTGCGGGCACAGGACGCCGCAGCCGGGCGGCGCGGTGCGGGCTCATGATGTGAGGCTCCTCACAAACGTGGTGCGCGAGCAGGGACGAGGCCATGGGCGGCGGGAAAGCCGGTGGCAGCCTAGCCATTCCCCCTGGTCCCGGCTCCGCTCTTGTGTTTCCCGGAGGCGTAAATTCACCGCAAAGGCGCCGAGGCGTCCTGTCCCGGCGAGGTGAACGCCCGCACCGTCCGGCGCTGTGAGAGCGCAATGGTCCGCCCGGCCGTTCCCCGGACACTCTTCATAAGGTCACCAAAAGTCCGCAGATCGCCGTTGGGCCGTTTCCGCAGGCCGATCGTCGAGCAGGATGTGATCACCTGATCAGCCCCTGACAGGGGCCGGGGACCGGGGGGATGCGGCAGTGTCGAAAAGCCGTCTCGGTATCACGCTGACAGGCGTGTTCAGCCTGGTGATGGCCACGGCGATAACGGCGCTGCCCTCCCAGGCCGACACGTGTTCGGTGTCGGTGGCGTGTTCCACCACGGTGACCTTCATCGTGGTGGAACACCTCAGCGGCAGCCGGGCCGCCCGTGTGGGCGCCGCGCCGAGGAGCAACCCGGCGCACCCAGTGCGCTCTATCCGTCATCGCGACTAGAGCCGCCTGCCACGCCCCGTCATGGTGAGCGGCTCTACCACTGCAGGATGACAACGAACGATTCTTGGACAAGGCCTGTGCCGCTGGAAACGCCCTCTACGCTGACCGGCAAGCCCCGGCAGCCGGATCGCCGGCCCATTGGGGGTCCCGGTAGTAATCGCCGAGAATCCAACGGATCTCGCCGACCAGCATCGACGTGAGGCGTCCGGACGAGGTCGGCGGCGTCCTCGGCCCGGCGCGCCGCATCCACTGACCAGCACGCCAGACCTGCAGCGTCCTCACATCAGAGCAGGTCAAAGATAGGTTCGTTGGATTTTCGGCGATTACTGCCGAGCCCCCAGTTCCGACCTGAGGGGCGACTGTGGAAGGTCCGCGCCGACCGGGCGAGGGGGCATGAAAGCGCCCCGGACGGGGCGGTCCGGGGCGAGAAGGACGACTCCACTCTGTACCAACGGAGCGTGTTCGGATATGGACGTACCGTCGCGAAGTGACGATGCCTTACAGCGTGTCCTACATGGTGGGTGAGTCGTTGAACTCACCATGGACGGCGGGCAATGGGACTGGATCGTCCCGGCGGGGTTGTGGGAGATCGCGCGGCCGTTGCTGCCGGCGTCCCGGGTGCGCCCGCAGGGCGGCGGGATCGTCGGTGTCGCTGATGAGGCGGTGTTCGCCGCGATCGTCTACGTGCTGGTCAGCGGATGCTCCTGGCGGGCGCTGCCGCCGTGTTTCGGAGCCTCGAAGTCCACTGTGCATCGCCGGTTTTTGATCTGGTCGTGTGCCGGGGTGTGGGAGCGGTCGCACCAGGCCGTCCTGGACCGGTTGGCCGGCGATGGCCTGCTGGATGTGTCGCGCGTGGTGCTCGACTCGGCGCATGTGCGCGCCAAAAAGGGGGCGAACACACAGGTCCTTCGCCCGTGGACCGGGGTAGGCCCGGTTCCAAGCTGCACCTCCTGTCGGACGCGGCCGGACTGCCTCTGGTCGTCGGCCTGTCCGCGGCCAACGTCCACGACAGCCGCTGGTTGAAGCCGACGGTGCTCGCCCTCCAATTGAGACACAGCCCTGTGCAGGGCCGGTATCGCAAGATCGGCAAGCTCCACGCCGACAAGGCCTATGACCATCCTGGGCTGCTGCGATGGCTGCGCGGCAAGCGCATCGGGGTGCGTATCGCCCGCAAGGGCGTCGAGTCCAGCCAGCGACTGGGCCGCCATCGCTGGGTGATCGAACGGACTATCTCCTGGCTGTTCGGCTACCGGCGCCTGTCACCCCGTTACGAGCGTCACCCCTACGCCTATCTGGCCTTTCTCACCCTCGCTGCAGCCATGACCTGCCATAAGCGACATCTCAAACTCACCATGTAGGACACGGTCTTATTATCCCCGGGGTCGTAGACGGTCCACCAGAGGCTTTCGTCCCGGTCACCGCGGTGCACGGCGTACAGCCGGCCGCGGAACTCCGCCAGCGCCGGATTGGACCTGGACAGGTGGCCGGGGAACCTCTCGTTCTCGCTCCAGCTGTGGGAGGCGTTCATGACCGTCCACCACAGCGAGGTGTCCTGCCTGGGGGCCAGAGAGATGGGGAGGAGCATCCCCGGGGCGAACCAGGGCGACACCAGCCGACAACCGTGGTCCCTGCCGACGTTCCGGATGATAAGAGCGCGGATCCTGAAGGAGAGCTCGACCAACCGGCCGATCGGCATGGGAAGGAAGGCCTTGGCGACCCTCCCTACCCTCGCCGAGATCCTCTCGGCGGCTCGGGCGGCTACGGCATCGAGGACGATCTCAAAGCCCCACCATCTCGTGTTGACGTACACCCGCCCATCGTCGGCGTTCAGCTGCATCTCGATCTGGCGAACCGCGTCTTGGTCGGCTTGGGGAAGCTGGCTGATCTGCTCCTCGAATTCCTTGCGGGCCTTGTCCAGATACTCCCGGGAGATCCGCTGCGCCTCCTCGTGGGAGACGGAGTACGGAATGGCCTGCCAAGCGGCGAGGGCGTCGGCCTCGGCTCTGGCTTGGTCCTGGCTGGTGCTTTCATCGGGCATGCGATCGCATCCCATTCCATAGGAAGATCCGCCGTGAAGATCGTCAGCGGCCTTGAATATCCGGCCGTGCCCCACTACCGGCAAAAGCGTGCCCGTGGCCACAAGCGGCCACGGGCACAACGGACCGTCTCGGGCCGCTTGGATACGTGGTCGCAGGCCACTGGGCCTCCGCCGTCCGGTCCGACGTCGGCAGCGGCTTCTGGACGCAGCGGCTTGTCTGTGTCGTGACGGGGCCGGGGCAGCGTGAACAGGCCAGGGTTCGGCTTCAATCAGGACGCCTCCGGCGGGCGTGTGTTTGAGCTCGGCGCGCAGGCTCGGTGTGCGTGTCATCCACGTCGGTGTTCAGCAGCCGGGCAGACGCCCGTGACCCGCAGTCCGTCCGGCGCCTGCTCCACGATCGTCAGGAACTGGGGTGTCGGTAAGGCTTGCGCCACCAGGTACACGTGATCGTATTGAGCCTGGCCCGGATTCTTTCGGCAACGGCGTTGACCGGCTTCGGCGGCCTGCTCCTGTGGCCAGTTCAAAGCGTCATAACCATTCCCGCGTACTTGTTGGCCTGCCGCCGCCAACCGGACAACGCGCTCGCGCCACCCGGCCGCTGCAGTATGTGCAGGCTCAGCGCCATTTCCCACATCATGTCCGCCCGGCCGGCGATGCGCACGCGGGTCAGATCCTCACCGGTGAAGACGATCCGCAAGGTCCCCTTGATCATGATCGCATACTCGGTCGCCAAGATCACAGTGTCAAAAGCTGATCGATGGTGGCCGTTGACCTGCGTGTTCCTGCTCAGGCCGGAAGTGGGTGACAACCCTGGGCCCGGCGGGATGAACTGGCTCCGACCACCAGTACAGAGGGCGGCGCGCTTCGTGTCGTCGGTTTGTCTGCGGTAGCGAAACGGGGTTCCAGACAATCTCCCGGATGCCCATGCTGAGAGCCGTCATCCCATTGACCTGCGGAATCTTCAGGCTTCGCTGCGTGGATGAGCCACTCATGAAAGGAACAACCAACATGATCAAAATGCTTCTCCGGGCCGGAGCGGTGGCACTCGCCTCAGCGGCTGCCTTGTCCCTGGTCGCCGCGTCCCCGGCGGCTGCGGGCAGCGCCTGGAACGGATGCAACTCGGGCAACGTCTGCCTCTACGGCGGCAACCCGGTCCCGAGCTACTTGAAGTATCAGACCCCTGGGCTGGTTCCGGACGGGAAGACGTTCTGGGTGATCGTCAACAACGGAAACCCCGAGCCGGGCGCCGACCACGTGCGCTTCCAGTACCGCTTTTGGGGCTCTTCGACGTGGCACTCGAAGTGCCTGCACTACCGGCCCGACGGCGGCTCCATGCTCGACCTGCGCGACGGGGCGGTGGGCGGCGAGATCAGGAACATGTACTGGGGCGGCGAGTGCTAGGAGGCTGGTGTTAAGCGGGTCATCCTGGTTGAAGATTCTCGGGTGAGGGTGCCGGGCAGCGCTGTGCAGGGGCGTCGTGTTCCGTGCTTGCGGCGGCGGTCTGCGGGTGGTGTGGGCCAGTGCGATTATCCACAGGCCAACGGAGACGGTCCTTCTCGTTGCCCGGATCTCTAACCTCGGCTGTTGTCCGGGGCTTGAGCAGCAACCGAACGGCCAGTCACGTTAAGGGGCAGACCAACTAGGCCGGAAAGGGGCTACGGCCGGTGTCACGGTTCTTTCGAACACCCCTCGTCGTACCGGCCGTAGCTTCAGGAGTCCTGGGCCGTTTTGTGGAGGCGGGTTCTTTCTTCAGGCCGGTCACGCCGGTCGAAGGGCTTCGACCGGCGTTTACGGTGACCCGGCCGAGTGTGTCGGCACCGATGGAATCCTGCCATCCGCCCCGACGGGCTCAACAGCCGCCCCCGCCTCCGTCACCTCCGCAGGAGCTGTAGCCCCCGGTCCCCTCACCTCTCACAATGATGGGTTCCGGCTCATTCAGCAAGAACCCCCGGCGTGCTCGCCGTTTCCTGCTGGGACGGATAGGAGGGGGCGGCCGATGACCGAGCGCTTCCCTCGCTCTGCGGTTGGGCAGCTCGCTGAGGCCGTAGAGCGCCTCGCCCAGCCCGACGGTGTCCGCCGGTCTGGGCGAGGTCCGGTCGCCGGGCGGCTGTGCGAGCCGTGCCTTCCGTAGCAGGGGAGATCCCGGCCTCGCGGCGCGGCGGGCGAGCAGGCAGCTGCCGGCGGACAGCGCGAGCACTGCGGCCGTGGCGAAGGTCACCGGAGTGGGACGTACGACACTCGTGCCCAGCAGGACGAGCGTGGCCGACAAGCCAGCCGTCGCGACAGCGGCCAGGACGGTCAGCGGACGGCGAGGCCGACGGGCGGCGAGCCGATCAACGTCGTCCTGGGCGAGCCGGTGCAGTTCGAAGGCCATCAGGCCGTCAGGCGCCGCCTTGAGCGCCTCGACCAGGGTCTCCTCGATCGGTCCCGCTGCGGCACCCGCGTCCGGAGCGGCCCGCACCCAGCAATCGGCGGAGGTGCGAACCGTCCCCCGGACCACGAGTTCCGCCAGCGCGGCGTTGACCACCCGAGGTGGCCCGCCGGCCAGGCCACGGGAGACCTCCTCCCGCTCGGCGACGGCCAGGTGCCGGAGCGAGCGTCGTGCGGGAACCGGCCGGACACCGCCGGTCTGGGCGAAGAAGCGGCGTACATGCTGCAGCGGAGTATCGACGCCTCGGGCGATGGAGCTCAGCGACTCTCCGCTGCGCCATCGCTGCCAGACCTCGTCTTGGCGATCGGGTGATAACCCGTAGTCCCGCACACGCACCTCCACTAATGATCAAGGTCATTGTGTGGTGATGCGTTGACCCCTTGAGACCGCCAGGGTTTACCGACACTGACACGCGATTACACACAGCTACTTCGCGGCTGGTGGCACGGACCCGGGTGGAGGGCCTCCAGGAGCCGTCCGCGAACTGAACCGGGCGGCCGGTACGGCGGTCGCATGCGGCGATCTCCGAGGCGCCGGCATGGAGGATCGGACGCCGGAGCCGTCGCCGTGAGCCGCCGAGGGCGCGGCCGCCGCACGCGGTGGCGGCCGGTCCCGGGGACCGGCCGCTCCCGGAGACCCGGACCTGTCGCGTACGGCGGCGCGTCCGCGTCCGGCCGGGTCACGCGCTCCGGATCTTCCGCATCTCACGACTGCGCGCTCACGCCGCCCGCGGGCGGCGCGCGCGGGTCACCACTGCACGCGGCGTCCCTGGCTCGGCGGGCTCTGCCGGTTGGCCCGGTCGACGGCCGTCACGTAGTAGTAGGCACCCCTGGTGCCCGCCGGGTCCACCCAGCGCACGTGACGGTCGGCGGGGACGACCGCGACCAGGTTGCGGGCGTCGGCGAAGTCCTCGGGCCGGGCGTGCCGATCGAGCCGGAAGATGGCGTACTGGAACGGGGTGTCCCGGCCCGTGGCGAGGATGCGCAGCTCGGCACCCCCGTCCACCCGGCGCGCCCAGACGAGCACCGGGCGGCGCGGAGCCGCGCCGCCGGCGAGCCTGGGCAGCAGCGGGCCGAGGGCGGGGCGCGTGTAGTGGTCGGTCACGACGGTGGTGACCGAGCCGAGCCGGTCGTCGCGCACGTCGCCGGAGTTGTACCAGATGTCACCGCCGACCTGCGGGTGGTCCCGGTTGAGGGTCAGGTGCCTGGTGAGCTCGTCCGGCTGGAACCACTGGGCGGGCTGCCCGGCCGCCCCCGCCTTGTAGGCCGCCTGGCCGATCCAGAGCTGCGTGGGGGTGCCCGCCGCCACGTCGGACCACCAGGGGACCAGCTTGGCGTAGTCGGCGTTCGACTGGCCGATGTACCAGTAGAGCTGCGGCGCGATGTAGTCCAGCCAGCCCTTCTTGACCCAGCCCCGGGTGTCGGCGTGCAGGTTGTCGTAGGACTGGCTGCCGCCCGTATCCGAACCCAGGGGGTCGGTGGTCTTGTTGCGCCAGATGCCGGAGGGGCTGATGCCCCAGGCGATCTCCGGCTTGGCCTGCCGTACCCGCTGCTGCATCTCCTGCACCAGCAGGTCGACGTTGTTGCGCCGCCAGGCCGCGAGGTCGGGGAAGCCCTGGCCGTACTTGGCGAAGGCCGCACTGTCGTCGAAGGCGGTGGTGTTGACCGGGTAGAAGTAGTCGTCGAAGTGCAGGCCGTCGATGTCGTACTTGGTCACCGCGTCCATCATGGCGTCCTGCACGAACGCGCGGACCTCGGGCATGCCCGGGTTGTAGTAGAGCTTGCCGCCGTAGGGGACGATCCAGTCGGGGTGCTTGGTGCCCGGGTGGTCCGGGTGGAGCTTGGACGGGTCGGGCTGCATCGACACGCGGTAGGGGTTGAACCAGGCGTGGAAGGCCAGGCCGCGCTTGTGCGTCTCCTCGACCACGAACGCCAGCGGGTCGTAGCCGGGATCCTGGCCCTGGGTGCCGGTCAGATACTGCGACCAGGGCTCGAACGGCGAGGGCCAGAAGGCGTCGGCGGTCGGCCGGATCTGCACGAACACCGCGTTCAGCTTGCGGACCTGCGCCAGGTCCAGCCAGGCGAGATACTCGGCCTTCTGCTGGTCGGCGGTCAGCCCGGGCTTGGACGGCCAGTTGATGTTGACGACGGAGGCGATCCACATGCCGCGCATCTGGCGCAACGGCGGGACGTACTCGGCGAAGGCCGAGGCCGAGGTGGAGGCGGAGGCGAAGGCGGGCAGGGGTACGGCGGTCGCCGCGGCGGCGAGGGCGAGGCCGCGCAGGACGGTGCGTCGGGTGGGTGAGCTCATGCGGACTCCAAGGGGGGTGTTGCGTCCCGGCCGCTCCCGGCCGCTCCGGCCGCTCCGGCCGCGGGGCCGCGGGGGCCACAAGGCCGCGGGCCAGATGCCGTCGAACGGACACGGAGCCGGTCAGGAGGGTCACGGGGGTCTCGACGGCGAGAATGGCAGAAAGTTACTTTCAAAGCAATGATGATGAAAGAAAGTGTCATTGATGTGTAACCTGCCCCGAGACGTCCCCGGCGAGAAGGTGCCCCATGCCCCACCACAGCCCCACCCTGGCCCGGCTGGCCATGACCGTGCTCCAGCCCGGCTTCGACGGCACCGCACCGCCCGACTGGCTGCGCCGGGCGCTCTCCGAAGGGCTCGGCGGCGCCGTGCTGTTCGCCCGGAATCTCGCCGGCCCGGCGCAGACGGCCGAGCTCGTCGCCGGCCTGCGCCGGGAGAACCCGGCCGTGGTGGTCGCGGTGGACGAGGAAGGCGGAGCGGTCACCCGGCTGGAGGCCAGGACCGGCAGCTCCTGGCCGGGCAACCGGGCGCTCGGCGTGGCCGACGACGCCGAGCGCACCGAGCGGGTCGCCCGCGAGATCGGCCGCCTCCTCGCCTCGGCCGACATCACCCTCGACTACGCCCCCGTGGTGGACGTCAACGCCAACCCGGCCAACCCGGTGATCGGCATCCGTTCCTTCGGCCCCGACCCCGAGCTGGTGTCCCGGCAGACCACCGCCTGGATCACGGGGTTGCAGGGCGCCGGGGTGGCCGCCTGCGCCAAGCACTTCCCCGGTCACGGCGACACCGTCACCGACTCCCACCACGCGCTGCCGACCGTCCACGCCGACCTCGAGCTCCTCCAGGAGCGCGACCTGCCTCCGTTCCGCGCGGCCGTCAAGGCCGGGGTCCAGGCCGTGATGTGCGGCCACCTGCTGGTGCCCGCACTTGATCCCGGCAACCCCGCCACGCTGAGCAGGCGGATCCTGACCGGCCTGCTCCGCGAGGAGATGGGCTTCGGCGGCATGCTGGTCACCGACGCGATCGAGATGGGAGCCGTCGCCGCCCTGCACCCCCCGGGCGAGATAGCGGTCCGCGCGCTGGCCGCGGGGGTGGACGCGATCTGCGTCGGCGTGTCCTCGCCCGGCGGGGAGAGCGTCTACGCGCTGCGGGACGCGATCGTGCGGGCCGTACACGACGGCAGGCTGCCCGAGGAGCGGCTGGCCGAGGCGGCGGGACGCGTGCTGGCCCTGGCCGGCTGGTACGCCGAGAACGCCGCCGCGCGGGCACGGGACACGGAGCGGACGCGGGAGGCGCCGGACGCGGAGGCCCCGGAGGCCCCGGAGGGGCGGGGAGGACGGGATCCGCGAGGGGGAGGCGAGGAGCTCGGCCTGCAGGCCGCCCGCGCGGCCATGCGCGTGACCGTCGCGGGCGATCGGACCGCGCCTCCGCCCGTCCTCTCCCGCCCCCCGCTGGTCGTCGACATCGCCCCGCGCCTGAACCTGGCGATCGACCCCTCCACCCCCACCGGCCTCGTCGGCGCCATGACCGAGCTGCTGCCGGGCACCACCGGGCACACCGTCGCCGCCGAGACCGCCGACCTCCCCGACCTCTCCGACCACCGGCGCCCGCTTGTCCTGGTGGCGCACGACGCCCCCCGCCACGCGTGGGTCCGGGACCTGCTGGCCCGCGCCGTCGGGCTGCGCCCCGACGCGATCGTGATCGAGACCGGGCTGCCCGGCGAACCCACCGGGGCGGTGCACATCGCCACACACGGTATTTCCCGGGTTTCGGCCCGCGCCGCCGCCCTGTGGCTGACCGGCGGCCAATAGGCTTGATCCCGACAGAAGAGGTGCCCGCATGAACGACCAAGACGGCCCCACACCCGTGAACCTGGTGGCCACCGTGAGGGCGGTTCTGCCCTCACTCACCCCCGCAGCCCAGGCCATCGCCCGGCTCATCCTCGACGACCCCGGGATGGTGGCTCGCAGCACCATCACCGAGTTCAGCGCGGTCTCCGGGACGAGCGAGGCCACGATCGTGCGCACCGCCAGAGCCCTCGGCTTCGCCGGCTACTCCCAGCTGCGCTTCGCCCTGGCCGCCGCGGTGGCCAGGGAGGAGCCCGAACGGCTCGTCCCCGGCGATCTGGGGCCCGACGACCCGCTCACCGACGTGATCGCGAAGGTGACCAGGGCCGAGTCCGAGGCGCTGGCCGACACCGCCGCCCAGCTCAACCCCGACCGGCTGGGCGCGGTGGTCGAGGCCATGACCGCCGCCCGCCGGGTGGACGTCTACGGGGTCGGCGCCTCCGGTCTCGTGGCGGCCGACATGGCGCAGAAGCTGATGCGGATCGGCCGCTCCAGCCATGCCTTCACCGACGCCCATCTCGCCCTGACCAGCGCGGCGCTGCTCGGGGAGGGCGACGTCACGGTGGGGGTGAGCTGCACCGGCGAGACCCCCGACGTGATCGCGCCCATGCGGGTCGCCCGCAAGGCGGGCGCGACCACGGTGGCGATCACCAACAACCCGCGTTCCTCCCTGGCCGAGCTGGCCGAGCACGTCCTGGTCTCGGCGGGCCGGGAGACGGCCTTCCGCCCCGGAGCGCTGGCCAGCCGGATCAGCCAGCTCCTGATCGTGGACTGCATCTTCGTCGGCATCGCCCAGCGGACGTTCGAGACCTCGGACGCGGCGCTGCGGGCCACCAGGGGCGCGCTCGACGAGTTCATGGCCGACACCCGCCGCCGCAACAAGCCCTCCTGAACGGCCTCCGCCCGTGAGCCTGAGGGGACCCGGCCGGGTCCCCTCAGCCCGCGCTCCTCACCCCGGAGAGGATGTGGTCGACGACGTCGGCGGCCGAGTAGTCCTCCGGCAGCTCGTCGAGGAACCCGAGATCCTGGCCGAGGGTGAGCAGCGGGGGCTCCCGGTAGCCGTCCGGGCGGCGCTGCCCGAGGCCGATGGCGGACAGCAGCCCGTTGCACAGGCAGCGGCGCTCCACGGTGTCCTCGACGGGCCGGCCCTTGCGGACGTGCGTGTCGACCGGCTCGGCGGGGCAGCGGTAGCCGACCGCGCCGTCCTCCTTGCGGTACGGCGTGCGCAGGTGGCCCAGGTCGCACAGGCGGGGGCGGTCGCCGTAGACGTCCGGGCCGGACAGGGTTCCCGGCAGCTCAGCGATCTTGAAGGGGAAGCCCGCCGGCGAGGCGCGCGGGTCGTTGCGGACCTCCAGGCCCCCGCTTGACGCGCGCCCGAGCAGGCGCCGCCTGAGCGTGTCGTCCAGGCCCGACTCCCGGCACAGCGCGAAGGCCGTCCCCAGCTGGATCCCGGCGGCCCCGGCCCGCACGGCCCGTACCAGCCCGTCCGGGGTCGCGTAGCCGCCCGCCAGCCAGAACGGCAGCCCGAGCGCGGCGATCTTGCCGGTGTCGACCTCGTCGCGCGGGCCGTAGACCGGCTCGCCGACGGCGTCGAGCCGCATCCTGCCCCGGGGCGGCGCACTGTGCCCGCCGGCCACCGGCGACTCCAGCACGAACCCGTCCGGACGGGTCTGCGGGGAGCGGGCGAGGTAGGCGGCCAGGACGTGCGAGGAGACGATGGCCAGCAGCCGGGGCCGCTCCAGCGGTCCGGGCGTGCGGCCGAGCAGCGCCACCGGGTCGATGCCGACGGTGTGGCGGTCCTCCGCGTCGGCCTCCGCCACCGCGACCGATATCCGCGCCGGCCGGTGCGCGGCGAGCGCGTCGAGCAGCCGCGGGATCTCCGAGGGGATGCCCGCCCCCATCAGCACGTAGTCGGCACCGGCGAGCATCGCTCCGTAGACGGCGGCGGGCGTGGCCATCTGGATCTTCTCCAGATAGTTGATCCCGATCGGGCCCTCGTGCCCCTCCTTCGCGAGGAACACCTCGGCGAAGTTCGCGACCACCGTGAGCTCGTCCCGGACCCGGTGCGAGCGCAGGCCGAGCCGGGGCACCGGCCGGTACGGCAGGCCGTCCCCGGCGCCGCCGGGGACGAAATACCGGGACAGGACCCGTTCGGCGACCTCGGGGGCCGGAAAGCGTGCCAGCGCCCTGCGCAGGTGCCCGCCCGGATCTCCGCCTTGCAGCCGCCTGGCCAGCACGACGTCCAGTGCCGTCCCGGACACCACGCCGAGCTGTCCGGTCCGGGCGACGGCCCGCGCCAGCCGCCACCCGGACACGCCGACCCCCATCCCGCCCTGGATGAGAAGGGGCGGCCGGGCCTCAGACACGTCGGGCTCGGACCGTACCGGCCCAGGCGAGCAGGGCGAGCTCCTTCGCCCGGACGGCCTCGCGGGCGGCGCGGGCGCCGGCGTTCCCCCTCGTGGCGCCGGCCGTCCGGAAGGCGCCGATCGACGAGGGCGACGGGTCGCGGGTCTCGCGATGCTCCGCGCGGAAGACGCCGGTGAACTCATGGGAAACCACCAAGGCAACGCCCTTCTGGACGGCGGAGCGTCAAGGCTCCGCCGGTGTCTGGATGCATCTGCGATCCAAGCGCCCCGGAGACGCCCTCACCCAGTGGCCAAAGTCCCGAATCGGCAGGCCCTACGGTCACATTCCGGCTCCGCCGGAGGCGAGCCCCACATCTGAGCCGGGGCCGGCGGCGCCACGCCCATCCCGCGCCCGGCGCTCCCGTCGCCCCCCGGATCCGGCAGGGCGGTGACCTGGCCGGGCGCCCGCCTCCCATCGGGTCGCCGGCGACCATGCCGTGCTCGTGATCACGCCCGCCAGGCTGTCCGGTACGGTCTGTTGCGTTGTCGTTTGTCGTAATAAAGCACGTCGCAATAACCGAAGGGGTTAGACACCGTGCGAAAGGCACCGCTCATCGCCGTCCTGGCAGCAGGCCTCACCGGCTGCGGCCTCGTGTCCAGCCCCTTCGCCCAGCCGCCCGCCCCGCCCGGGACGGCCTCCCCCTCTCCGTCCGGCACGGCACCCACGCCGGCCCCCTCCCCCTCGGCCGAGAGCGTCCGGCTCACCGTCCCAGACGCCAAGAAGGCCGCCGCGTCCTGGGTGGCCGAGCACAACAGGACGGTCAAGGACCGCGACTGGTGGGACGACGCGTCCAAGAGGGACGAGCTGTTCTGGGACGGCACCCGGCACGAGGTCGTCCTCGACCAGGGCCATGTGGAGGACGGCGACAAGGGCAAGATCCGCAAGCCGATCCGGCTGACCGGCAGGCAGACGTACTACGTGCCCCGCCGGCAGCCGCCCGGCGGCGAGTGGTTCATCCTCCAGGCGACCTACCGGGGACAGGACCGGCCACACGTCCTGGCCTTCTGGCGGCCGGAGGGCGAGTCCTTCAAGCTGGCCGCCAAGTCCCCGCTCCACTACGGGCAGCGGATACCCGCGCCGCAGCTGGACGCCGAGGGATACGTCGCCGCCGCGCCGCGCGTGGACGGCACGGCCATCGCCCTGGAGTACATGGCCTTCTGGAACAACTCCACGGACAAGCGGGGAGGAACGCGCGGCTACCGGCTGGCCAAGGACAACTACAGCCGCCTCGCCCATCCCAGGGTCTCCAAGGGCCTGTACGCGTCTTTCAGCTCGTTCACCGCCTCCTACGGCTTCCGCACCCGGGACGGCGGGTCGTTCTACGTCTTCAGCCTGCTCAACCCGCCGAAGGCGATCTTCCAGGTCCTCACCATCGGCGGATTCGTCCCCCGGGGCGGCAAGGCGATCCAGGAGCTCGCCGGGGACTGGTACGCCTAGACCCGTGCCGGGCAGGGACCGGCACCGCCGCCTGCGAACCAAGCGTCGGAGGAGAGCCGCCGTGGCCCGGCCCCCGGACCGGTGCCGAACCTGGTGCGCTTCCTGCACGTGCTGTCGGCGGCGCTGTGGGTCGGCGGGCAGCTCACGGTGTCACTGGTGGTGCTGCCCCTGGCACGCCGCATGCTGGAGACCGACCAGCGCGGCCGGGTGCTGCCGGGGTCGTCCTGCTCGCCAGCGCACTGCCCGTCACCTGAACCCCGGGGCCTCCGGCGCCGCGTGGGGCCCGCCGTCCCGGGAGGGCGGGCCCCGGGGGTTCGAGGGGCGGATCCCCAGGCGTCCGGCGAGCGTGGCCCGGTCGCACCCCTGGAGCCGGTTCCCGCCCTCGGCCCCACCCGGGAGACCGCGCCGAAGTCCGCAAGGCGAATCGGAAGGCGGGCCGGAGTCTCACTCCAGAGGCAGGGGGCGGCGCGGCACGGGCGCGGTGTGGATGAGAGACGTGGTCGTGTGACCGTACGGGGTGAACAGGTCGAGGATCGGTTCGAGCTCGTCGACCGCCCGCAGGTGCATCGTGAAGTAGAAGCAGTCGTCGCCGGTCATTCTGTAGCACTCGACGATCTGGGGAACCTCCTGGGCGATCTTGGAGATGCGTTGCAGTTCCCGGATCGCCGGACGGATCCGAACCATCACTGTGACCGGAAAGCCCAGGGCCCGCGGGTCGACCTCGGCGCGATAGCCGGTGATCACTCCCGTCTCCTCCAGCCGCTGCACCCGGTCGGCCACCGCGGGGGCCGACAGACCGACCCGGCGGCCCAGCTCGGCGAAGCTCACTCTGGCGTCGACCTGCAGCTCGGCGAGAATACGAAGGTCGAGGGCGTCCATTCCCTTGGGTTCGTGTGCCCGCTCGGGTCTGATCTTTCGATTCGCCATTCTCCTAAATTACGGCCTGGCCGACGATGGGGTCATGCCGCCCACCGGCCCTCGCGCCGTCCTCTCCGCGGCGCCTCCGTGGACCTACTTCATCGGGAGCGCCGTCTTCCACTACCTCGGCCCGGCTTTCGCCGTGCTCCTGTTCGCCAGGCTCGCCCCACTCGGGGTCGCGGCACTGAGGATCTGGAGCGCCGCACTCGTTTTCGCGCTCTGGCGCCGCCCCTGGCGGACCTTCGCCCGGCTCGACGCCGAGGGGCGTCGTACGATCATCGCCTGGGGCGTGGTGCTCGCGGCCATGAACGTCTGTTTCTACCTGGCGATCGCCCGCGTGCCCCTGGGAACCGTCGCCGCGATCGAGTTTCTGCCGGTCATCGTGCTGGCCGCGCTCGGCGCCCGTACGGCACGTAACCTCGTGGCACTCGTAGCGGCCGTCGGCGGTGTCTACGTGCTGACCGGCATCAGGCCGGCCGGGGACCCGCTGGGGTTGGTGTTCGCCTTCGCCAACGCGGTGCTGTTCGCCGCCTACATCGTGCTGGCCCACCGTACGGCTCGGCGTCTGCGCGACGTCAGCGGCATCGACGGGCTGGCCGCCGCCATGCTCGTCGCCTGTGTGTTCGTCACGCCGACGGGCATTTGGCAGGCCGCTCCCGCAGTGATCGACCCGGTCACGCTCGCCGCAGGGATCGGGGTGGGGATCTGTTCGTCTGTGATCCCGTACGTGTGCGATCAACTCGCCATGGCACGCATGGCCCGTTCCACGTACGCGCTGCTGGTGGCGCTACTCCCCGCCACGGCAACGGTGATCGGCATCGTGGTGCTCCGGCAGTTCCCCTCACTCGCCGAGCTCGCCGGAGTCGGGCTCGTGGTGCTCTCGGTCGCTCTCCATCGCGAGCTTCGGACTCCTCCAACCGAAGAGAAAGTAACACTCCCACAGGAAGGCAAGACGGAATGCGATATGTGAAGCTGGGCTCGTCGGGGCTGAAGGTCTCCCGGATCTGCCTGGGCATGATGAGTTACGGCGATCCCCGTTCCTGGGAGTGGCTGCTGCGCGAGGACGCGGCCGAGCCGATCGTGCGGCGCGCGGCCGAGGCCGGTGTGATGTTCTTCGACACCGCCGACATGTACTCCGACGGCGCGAGCGAGGAGATCACCGGGCGGCTGCTCAGCAAGCTCTTCGCGCGCCGCGACGACTACGTTCTCGCCACGAAGGTCTACTTCCCGATGGGGCCGGGCCCGAACGACCGAGGGCTGTCCCGCAAGCACGTGCTGGCCGCCATCGACGCCTCGCTGACCAGGCTCGGAACGGACTACGTCGATCTTTACCAGATCCACCGCTGGGACCACGAGACACCGATAGAGGAGACCATGGAGGCCCTGCACGACGTGGTGCGGGCCGGCAAGGCACGTTACATCGGGGCCTCCAGCATGTACGCCTGGCAGTTCGCCAAAGCGCAGCACACTGCTCAGACGGCCGGCTGGACCAGGTTCGTGTCGGTGCAGAACCACTACAACCTCGTGTACCGGGAGGAGGAACGGGAGATGATCCCGCTCTGCCTGGACCAGGGGGTGGGCGTCATCCCGTGGAGCCCACTGGCACGCGGACTGCTCACCGGGAGCCGCCGGCGCGACGGCCGGCGGCGTACTGTCCGATCCGACAGCGACGAGCTGGCCGACAGCATGTACGAGGACGCGGACTTCGACGTCGTCGACATGGTGCGTGCGGTCGCTGACGAACGAGGCCTGCCTCCGGCGCAGCTCGCGCTCGCATGGCTGCTCGGGAGGTCTGGCGTGAGCGCGCCGGTAGTCGGGGCGACCAAGGTGGGTCATCTGGACGACGCGATCGCGGCAGTGGATGTGTCCCTGAGCGGAGAGGAGACGGCCCGCCTGGAGGCCCCCTACCGGCCACACCAGATCATCGGGCACTCGTGAAGGGGTCGCTGCGCCGCCGTTCGAGGGCAGGCCATGTGAGCATCCGCACTCGCGCCCAGCTCACATGTTGCCCACTGATCCTTAATTTGTGATGTTTCCCCGCCACTGCGGCCGCCGTCGACGGAGACGACGCCTGGAGTGACGGCAGCGACTTCGAGGAGTGGAGGCAGGGCGCGGCGCCAGTCACCCCGTGGCGCCGGCACGCCGAGCCGGTCGCCCGCTGGCACCAGGCGACACGGGGCGCGACCGAGCTCCGGGAGGCCATCGGATCACTCGACGGCCGTCCTCATTTCACGGCGCCATGCCTGTCACCAGGCCAAACTCGTACACCACTCCCGTGGACGCAACCCACGACACAAGGCCAGTCCGGTTCCAGGAGCCATGACGACTCCCCCTGTCATCCCGTTCACCGATCGACCCTCGATGCAACCCCTGAACGGGCTCGACGCATCTCTTCTCTGTGAAGCTATCTTTCTTGGAGACCGATGAGCCTCGATGAGGAGTACACCGCCTATGTAAGTGGGCGGCTGCCATGGTTGCGGCAGATCGCCTACCCGCTGTGCCAGGACTGGCACCGTGCCGACGATCTGGTGCAGACGGCGATCACAAGGCTGTACGTCAAGTGGCGCCACGCGCGCCTGGCCGACGACCTCGACGCCTACGTCCGGGTGATCCTGATCCGGGTCTTTCTCGCCGAGCAGCGAGGAGGCTGGTTCTCCCGGGTACGGCTGACCTCCACGCTGCCCCATTCCTCCTTCGAGGGCAGCGACCGCGACACGGCCATGGACCTGCGCCGCGCACTGGCCGCAGTTCCGCCGCGCCAGCGTGTAACCCTCGTGCTGCGTTTTCACTGCGACCTGAGTGTCGAGCAGACCGCCCGCACACTCGGCTGCTCCACCGGAACCGTCAAAAGCCAGACCGCCCGCGGCTTGGCCACCCTGCGCTCGGTACTCGGCGCGCAGGACACTCGTGTAGCGCATAAGGAGGAGTGCTGATGGACACCAGGAACCTGTTCGACGGGCTGGCACACCAGGAGCAGCCGCCCATGTCGGTGCGGGTGGACCAGGCCATCGCCGCCGGACGCGCGATACGCCGTCGCCGCCGGGTAGGCGCCGCTGCGATCTCGGCGCTGTCGGTGTGCCTGGCCGCCACAGTGACCTGGCTCGCTCTCCCGCAGCCGGGACAGCGCGATGGGGTTGCCGTAGCCGTGCCCACCGGTGCCGTGCCCACCGGGGCGTCTGCCGTGGCCGAAACGGAGCCGTCCGGTGCGGGGTTCAAGAAGTTGAAGGAGAAGTACCCACCCGTCGGGAAGATCGCCTCCATGCCGGAGATACCGATCTGGATGTGGCTGGGCCGACGGTCGACCGCAGGCCCGGAAGGTGTCGTCCTGTGCAACGCGTGGATTTCGAACGGCGCTACCTGCGCCGGGTTTCCTCCGCTCAATGCCAAGGAGTTCGCTCGCACGCAGGGCTCTACCTCGGGCATTCTGGACGCGAAGCAGGTGCGAGCCCTCCATCCCGATGCCACCGCGGAGCAACTGCGCAGGCTCATTGATGAACAGGAGCGCGTGAACGCCCTCGGAAAGATCTTCTTCGGCATCGCCAGGACCGAGGTTCACGGGATCATGGCGGTCACCATGGATGGGCGCAAAATCACCGGAAGCGTCGCGCGGAGCGTCGGAGCGGGGTTCGGGGTCTGGGCTGTGAAATTCCCTTCCGACGTCACAACGGCAGCGCTTGTCTTCACTGACGCGAACGGGAAGACCCTTCAGCGGATCCGACACGGCTGACGCTCAAACCCCGGTGTCCTGCGACCAGGCCGCGTACTCTGCCCCTGGCCGGAGCTGCAGGAGTTCCAAGCCGTCATGGTTGACCTGTGAGAACGGACTTGGCGTACGTTTCCGTTCCGCTGCACTTCGACCCCCGTCACGCGGCCCGCGCCAGCCTCAGAGCCTCCGCGGCGACGGCGTGGCGCAGGTCGCGGATGCCCGCGCGGCCGCGGAGCGGGTGGACGTTGTTGGTCAGCAGGACGGCGGTCAGGGCCAGCCCGGGATCGACGACCAGCGCGGTGCCGGTGAAGCCGGAGTGACCGTAGGCGGAGGCCAGCGGGCCGACGACGGCGGGGTCGCCGATCCGCACTCCCAGGCCCTGGCCGAAGTCCGCGCCCCCGGCGCCCTGGTCGCGGGTCATCTCGGCGACCGTGTCCGGGCGCAGGATCGGGGCTCCGCCGGTGCGGAGCGCCTCGGCGAAGCGCACCACGTCGTCGGCCGTGGAGAAGATCCCGGCGTGCCCGGCGACCCCGCCCAGGCCGTGGGCGGTCTCGTCGTGGACCTCGCCCCGCACGCATCCGGATCCGGCCCGCTCGGGCTTCTCCTCGGTGGCGGCGATCCGGGGGCGCAGCGACGGCGGGGGCCGGTAACCGGTGTCGGCCAGGCCGAGCAGGCCGGTGACCCGGGCGCGGAGAAGCTCGTCCAGGGGCGCTCCCCCGGCGATCTCCGCCACCCGGCCCGCCATGATCATGCCGACGTCGGAGTACAGGTGGGACGCGCCTGGCGGACGCAGCGGCGGTGTCGAGACGATGCGCTCCAGGCGGGCGGCGAGGACCTCGGGCCCGTCACCGGGGATCTCCTCGTGTGCCCGGTGGCCGGGCGGCAGGCCCGCCGTATGGGTGAGCAGGTGCCGCGGCGTCGCCCCCGCCGGCCCGCCGGGCAGCCAGGTCGTGACCGGCTCGTCCAGGCCGAGGCGGCCTTCCTCGGCCAGTGACAGGATGACGGCCGTCGTGTAGAGCTTGGTGAGCGAGGCGAGGTCGAAGATCGAGTCGCGGCGGACCGCCGGGCGGTCGGCCAGGAGCGCCCCGGAGGCGCCCGCGTACCGCACGAGCTCTCCCCGAGCCGCGGCGGCGACCGTGGTCCCGTCCACGGCGATCACGGCGACCGCCGCCGAGCACACCGCAGGCACCGCCGCCGCCAGGATCGCGGCCAGTGTGGCCGAGCCGCCGGACGCGCCGCGCCCGCCCGGCCCCTCGGCCGGCCCGCCCGTCTCCCCGGCTCCGCCGATCCGGCCGCCGGGCCCGTCCACCACGCCCGGCCCGCCGGAGCCGCCGACGCGGCCGGCGCGCCCGTCCTCCGGGCCCGGCCCGGCGCGCCCGAAGGCCTCACCGGGGCTGTCAGGCACCCTGGACCTTCTCCGCGGCGAGCGCCGACTCCAGGCGGTCGCCGTGGACCCGCAGCAGGTCCCGGGCGTCGTCCGGGCCGAGACCGCGCTCGATCATCAGCACCGCGACCTTCACGTGCCATCCGGCCGCCTCCAGCGCGGGACGGGCGACGGAGAGGTCGGCACCGGTGATGTCGCCGACCATCCGCGTGGCCCGGTCGGCGAGCTTGGAGTTCATCGCCGACACCTCGATCATGGTGTTGCCGTAGGTCCGGCCCAGCCTCACCATCGCGATCGTGGAGATCATGTTGAGGACCAGCTTCTGCGCGGTCCCGGCCTTGAGCCTGGTCGAGCCGGTCACCACCTCCGGGCCGACGATCACCTCGATCGGGTGCAGCGCCGCGTCGGAGAGCGGGGCGCCGGCGTTGCACGACAGTCCCGCGGTCAGGGCGCCGCGCCGGCCGGCCTCCGCGAGCGCGCCGAGCACGAACGGCGCCCGGCCGCTGGCGGAGACGCCTACCACCGAGTCGAGCGCGCCCACCTGCCGGTCGGCGATCGCCGCGGCCCCGGCCTCGTCGTCGTCCTCCGCGCCCTCGACCGAACGGGTCAGCGCGGGCTCGCCGCCCGCGATGATGCCCTGCACCAGCTCCGGGTCGGTGCCGAAGGTCGGCGGGCACTCGGAGGCGTCCAGTACGGCCAGCCGGCCCGACGTTCCCGCGCCCACGTAGAACAGGCGCCCGCCGGCCCGCATGCGGGTGACGATCGCGTCGACCGCGGCCGAGATGGCCGGGATCTCCACGGCCACCGCCGCGGGCACCGTGACGTCGGCCGCGTTCATCAGCCGGGCCACCTGCTCGGTGGAGAGCCGGTCGATGTCGCTGTAACGCGGATCGCTCTGCTCGGTGGACAGGCTTGCGAGTGGATCAATCATGTCGCCCCATGTCGCTAATTTTCATCCCGTACTTCTATTATGCAAATTTTCTTCGGACAATGGAGCCATGTCTCACGTACGCACCGGAATCGAGCGACTGGTCGCCGACCCCGGACTCCTCAAGGGCGACCGAGTCGGCCTGATCACCAACCCGACCGGCGTCCTGCCCGACCTGACGCCCGGCGCCACGGCGCTGCGCGCGGCGGGAGTGCCGCTGACGGCACTGTTCAGTCCCGAGCACGGGATGCGCGGCACCGCGCAGGCGGGCTCCGGCGAGCGGGAAAGCCTGGACCCGTCGACCGGGCTGCCGGTCTTCGACACCTACGACAGGGACGGCCACGCGCTGGACGACCTCGTGGCGTCCTCCGGGGTCGACACCCTCGTCTTCGACATCTCCGACATCGGCACGCGCTTCTACACCTACGTCTGGACGATGTACGACCTCATCGCGTCGGCCGCGCGGCTGGGGCTGCGCTTCGCCGTACTCGACCGGCCCAACCCCCTCGGCGGGACCGTCGCGGAGGGGCCGCTGCTCGACCCGGCGTACGCCAGCTTCGTGGGCCGGGCGGCCGTCCCGGTACGGCACGGCCTCACCGCCGGCGAGCTCGCCCTCTCCGTCAACCGTACGATCGGCGCCGACCTGCGGGTGATCACCGCGGAGGGCTGGCGGCGCGACATGCCCTTCGAGGCCACCGGCCTGCCCTGGGTGATGCCCTCGGTGAACATGCCCACCGGGGAGACCGCGCTGGTCTATCCGGGCACCGGCCTGTTCGAGGGCACGAACCTGTCGGAGGGGCGCGGCACCACCAGGCCGTTCGAGCTGATCGGCGCCCCCTACCTCGACGGCCGGTTCGCCGCCGGGCTGAACGGCCTGGGCCTGCCGGGCGTGCGCTTCCGCGACACCTGGTTCACCCCGACCTTCCACAAGCACGCCGGCGTGGCCGTGCGGGGGGTCCAGCTCCACGTGCACGACCGGCGGGCATTCCGGCCCGTGCTGACCGCCCTGTCGATGCTGCACCTGGCCCGCACGCTCCATCCGGAGGACCTCGCCTGGCACGGCGGCGAGAACGGCGAGCCGTACTTCATGGATCTGCTCTGGGGCTCGGATTCGCTCCGCCACCGCCTGGACGCCGGCGAGGACCCGGCGGACCTGTGCCCGCCTCCCCGCCACCCGGAGGCCTGGCTGGACGGCGGGACGCTGCTCTACCGGTGACATCAGAGCGTCACCGCAGGTCGCGGCGGTAGAGCCAGAAGACCCGCTCGGCGTGCGCGCCGACCGCCCGGGAGTAGAAGCCGAGCGGCCCCACCCAGGAGATCTGCGCGCTCGCCTGGCCCGCGTCCCGCTGCTCGGCCAGGCAGCGGCGGAGCAGCACCCGGCCGACGCCGAGACCCCGCGCGGCCGGGGCGGTGCCCATCGGGCCGAACCAGGCGGGCCTGGCCCCCCAGGCGGCGAACCCGAGGATCCGCCCGTCCCGGGAGGCGTAGTGGCAGCCGCTCGCCTGCTCCGCCTCCCACGCCCAGTTCTCGTTCCACTGCTCCCTGACGAAGTCGAGCACGGCGGCGCGGTCGCCGGGACCGGCCGCCCGCACGGTGACGCCCCTGTCCGCCAGCCGCAGGAGGTCGGCCTCCGTGGACAGGTCGACGGAGAGGTCGGCGGTCATGTTCCAGGCGACGTTGTAGCGCTCGTAGCCCCGGCTCTCGGCCAGGCAGGCCGCCGCGGTGGAGCGCACGTCGATGCCCGGCCAGGCGTAGCAGGGCGGGTTGCCGGCGAAGCGGGCCTCGGCCGCCCCTTGGGCCCGCAGCCACTCCTCGGCCGCGGCCACCAGGGCGCGCCCGCGACCCCGGCCCTGGGCTGCGGGATCCACGGCCAGCAGGTCGATGTGCCCGACGGACCCGTCACGCGTCGACATCGAGGCGAACAGCACGGCGTCGAGGTCGCCCGTCACCAGTGCCGTCCAGCGGCGGTCCGGGGGCGGGTCGGAGAGCCGGGCCACCAGGCGCGGCGCCTCCGCGGCGTCCAGGACGAGCGCGGCCCCGGCGACCTCGCCGATCGCGGCGGCGTCGGCGGCGACGGCCTCACGGATTCCCCCCATGCCCGTCACCCCCGCCCGATGGGCGTGGCGACGACGCTGCGGCGCTCGGGGTGGAGGCAGGCGTGCTCCTGAGGGGTGCCCTCACCGTGGCCGAGCACCGGGAGCTCGGACTCGCAGCGCTCGGTGCGGAACGGGCAGCGCCGTGCGAACAGGCAGCCCGCGTCGTGGTGGCTCTCGTCCAGCGCCTCGGTGGGCACCACCCGCTGCTCCCCCGGCTGCTCCAGGCCGTGCAGCACCGGGATGGCCGACAGCAGCGACTGCGTGTAGGGGTGGACGGGGGCGGAGATGATCGTCTCCACGTGGCCCCGCTCGACGACCTGCCCGCGGTAGATGACGTAGAGCTCGCCGTCGTCGCCGATGTAGCGCGCGGTCGCCACGTCGTGGGTGATGAACAGCACGCTCACCCCGAGCCGCTCGCGCAGGTCCTTCAGCAGCGCCAGGATGCCCAGCCGGAGCGACACGTCGATCATGGAGACGGCCTCGTCGGCGACGAGCATGTCGGGGTCCACGGTGAGCGCGCGGGCGATCACGACGCGCTGGCGCATCCCGCCGGAGAGCTGGTGGGGGTAGCGCGGCAGCACGTAGGCCGGGTCGAGCCCGACCAGGGCCAGCAGCTCCTCGGCCCTCTCGTCCACCCATGACCGCGGACGGCCGGTCTGCCGGGCCCGCAGGACCAGGGGCGCGTTCAGCGTCTGGTGGATCGTGCGGGTCGGGTTGAGCGCGGAGTACGGGTCCTGGTGGATGAGCTGGATCCGGCGGAAGTACGGCTCCCTGTGGCGGGGCTTGAGCGGCGACATGGGGGTGCCGTCGATGGTGATCTCACCGGAGTCGTGGGTCTCCAGACCGGCGATGATCCGTCCCAGCGTCGTCTTGCCGCAGCCGGACTCACCGATGAACGAGGCCGCCCCGCCCTTCTCGATGGCGAAGTCGACGCCGCGCAGCGCCCGCACCTCCCGGCCGGCGAGCACGCCGCCCCGCTGCCTGAAGGTCTTGGTGATGTTCTTCCCCGTGATCACGACTGCTCCCCCCGCACTTCATGTACCCCGGTGGCGCCCTGCGCTCCCACGACTTCCTGGATCTCTCCGGCTCGCGGGCTGCCCGCCCGCCCGTCCCGGCCCGCGGCCTCGACCGCGTGGCAGAGCGCGATCGACGTGCCGAAGGAGACGACCGGCGGCTTCTCCGTCTCGCAGACGTCCATGCGCAGGACGCACCGGTCTCTGAACACGCACCCCCGCACCGGGATCGTGCCCAGCGTCGGCGGCCGGCCCGGCAGGGCCCTGGCCTCGTCGATGTCGCCCACCAGGCGCGGGATGGCCTGCAGCAGGCCCTGGGTGTAGGGGTGGCGGGGCGCGCTCAGCACCTCCATGGTCGGGCCCTGCTCCACCACCTGCCCGCCGTACATGACGGCCAGCCGGTCGGCGACCTCGGCCACCACGCCGAGGTCGTGGGTGATGACCAGCGTGGTGAGCCCGCGTTCCTCGTGGACCTCGCGGACGATCCGCAGGATCGTCGCCTGAGTGATCATGTCGAGCGCGGTCGTGGGCTCGTCCAGCACGACGAGGTGGGCGTTGAGCACCAGCGCGAGCATGATGCCGACCCGCTGGCGCATCCCGCCGGACAGCTCGTGCTGGTGGGAGTCGAGGACGCGCGCGCCGTCCATGCCCATCCGGCCGAGCAGGTCCTTGGCCTCCCTGACCAGCCCGCGCAGATCCGCCACGTCGTGCGAGCGGCCCAGGTCGAGCAGTTGCTTGCCGACGGTCTTGAGGGGGTTGAGGGAGTTCTGCGCGGCCTGGAAGACGTATCCGATGTGCCGTCCTCGTGCCTTGCGCAGCTCCTCCCCCCTCAGCTTCACGACGTCGCCGAGACCGTCGATCTCCACGCTGCCCGCGCTGATCCTGCCAGGCGGCTGGACGGCGTTGAGCAGCGACAGTGCCAGGGTGGACTTTCCGGAGCCGGACTCGCCGACCACGCCGGTGATCGTCCCGGGCACGAGGTCCAGGTCGATCCCGGAGATCGCGGGAAGCTCCCCGGCCTGTGTCCGGTAGACGACCGACAGGCCGCTGACGCGTACTCCCGGCGCCTTCTTCTCAGGGGTCACAGACACCCGTTACTCCTCACGCAACCGGGGGTTGAAGATCTCGTCCATGGCGTCGACGACGAGCACGATGCCCAGGGTGAGCAGCAGGATCGCCAGCAGCGGCGCCATCAGGTACGGCAGCGCGGCGGGCGAGGACATCGCGCCGCCCCCGAACACGGCGAGGTTGAGCATCACGCCCCAGTTGTTGGCCTCGAACGGCAGCACTCCCAGGAAGAACAGGCCCACCTGCGCGTAGACGGCGCCGGTGACGGCGATGAGCATGTTCATCGCGATGAAGGGGGCCATGCTGGGCAGCAGTTCCCTGCCGATGATGTGCGTCGTGGACAGGCCGAGCCCCCGCGCCGCCTCGATGAAGCCGCGCTCGCGCAGGGACAGGGTCTGCGAGCGCACGGCCCGGGCGACGCCGCCCCAGCCGAGCAGCCCGAGCACCAGGCCCATCTCGAAGGCGCTGGTGAACTTCCAGATGGTCGACAGCACCAGCAGCAGCGGCAGTCCGGGGATGGTCAGCTTCATGTCGGTGATCCGCATGAGCACGGTGTCCCAGCGCCCGCGACGGAACCCGGCGAAGAGCCCGATCGCGGCGCCGAGCACCACCGTGATGACCGCGGTGACCAGGGCGGTCAGCAGGACGTACCGCGATCCGGTGACCAGCAGCGAGAGCACGTCGGTGCCCTCGAAGTCGGTGCCGAAGGGGTGTGCCCAGCTCGGCGGCGCGTACAGGGCGGCGGTGTCGCGGGGCAGCGGGTCGGGATAGAACATCGGCCCGAAGGCGCCCATGAACGCGAACCCCAGCACGATGACCATGCCGACCATGCGGCTGGGCTTGCGCTTCAGCACGCGCCAGACGCCGCGCCAGAAGTTTCGCCGCAGGGCCGCGCGACCGCCGCCCGCCGCGATGACCGGTGCCGTCATGCGGCCCCCTCTCCGCTCCGCACCCGCGGGTCGATCACGGTGTAGAACAGGTCCGCCACGATGTTGGCGACGATGATCGCCGCGGTGATCAGCAGGAACGCCCCGCCCATCAGGGCGTAGTCACGGTTGTTGATGCCGTCGATGAGCATCAGCCCCAGGCCGGGGTAGTTGAAGATCCGCTCGATGAAGATCGCGCCGCCGAACAGCATGCCCAGCGAGAGGGCAAGGATGGTGAACAGCGGCAGGATCGCGTTGCGCGCCACGTAGCGGAAGACGATGCCGCGCTTGATGCCGCGCAGCTCGGCAGCGAGGATGAAGTCGTCGCCGAGGACGGTGACCACGCTCGACTTCATCGCCAGGATCCAGCCTCCGTAGGAGGCGAGCGCGTAGGTGAGGACCGGCAGCGTGGCGTACTCGATGAGCGAGCCGATGTATCCGGCGTTGAAGCCCGGCTCGAACATGATGTCCGCCGTGCCGCTCGTGGGCAGGATCGGCAGCAGCGTCGTGAAGACGGCGCCCAGCAGCAGGGCGAGCACGTACTGGGGGACGCCGTGCAGCAGCGACCCTGAGATGGCGAGGATGTCGCCGAGCCTGCCCGAGCGCCTGATGGCGGCGTAGACCCCCATGACGACGCCGATCAGGAAGCTCAGCAGCGTGCCCGCCAGCACGGGGAGAACGGTCCATTTGGCGGCCGAGAACAGCACGGTCGACACGCTCACGCCCGGCACCAGCAGCGACTGGCCCAGGTCCAGGCGGAGCAGGCCGGACATGTAGTCGACGTACTGCTGCCACAGGCCGCCGGTCGGCGCGAAGCCGTAGAGGACCTCGACGGCCCGCTGCGCCGCGCCGGGGGACATGCCCTGCTCGACCAGCTTCTCGTACCGGGCGGCCATGGGGTCGCCGGGGACGCTTCTGATGACGAAGAAGCTGACCGTGGTGACGACCAGAATCATGACGAGCCCGCGGGCCAGATGGCCCGCGAGCCTTCGTGCGAACATCGTCATGCGTTACTGCTTCTTGACCATGCCGAGCTGGATCCACACGCCGGAGGGCTGGCGGAGCAGGTCGCTGTCGTTCTCGGGGAAGCCGGAGAAGCGGTTGGTGTTGACGAACTGGGTGTTGACGTAGTCCCAGAGCTGGACCACCGGCAGGTCCTGGTTGGCCGCCTTGGCGAGCTGGCCGATGATCTTCTTCTGCTCGTCGCCGGAGGCGGAGTTCAGCTTGGCGGTGAGCTCACCGGGGTTGACCTTGGCCCCGTCGACCTCGATGGTCTCCGGGCCGCCCATCCAGTTGCCGTTCTTGCCGGGCTCGGCGTGCTTGATCTTGCCGCCGAGGATGGACCACCCGTTGGAGGCACCGTAGAGGCGCTGGTAGATGTTGTACGGCGCGGGGCCGAGCGCGATCAGCCAGAACCCGACGTCATACTTGCCCTCGGCGATCTCCTTGAGGTACAGCGGGTAGTCGGCGGTGGTCACGACCTCGGCGTCGATCCCCGCCTCGGTGAGCTGGCTGGTGATCGCCTTGGCGCCGGAGATCCAGTCGGAGAACGGCGCCGGGACGTTGACGGTGAACTTCCACGGCGTGCCGTCGGGCAGCGTCCACTTGCCGCCGTCCTTCTTCAGGCCCGCCTTCTTGAACTCCTCCTCGGCCTTGGCCGCGTCGAGCTTGTACGGCTCCAGCGTGGCGAGGTCGGCGCCGAGCCACTCCGCGGCGGGCTTCTGGTGGATACCGGTGGTGGTGAGCGCCGGGGTGCCGCCCTCCGGCGAGGCGATCTTGGTGATCTCGTCCCGGTTGATCAGGTAGGCCAGGCCGCGCCGCACGTGCACGTTGTCGTAGGGCTTCTTGGCCTGGTTGAAGGCCATGCCCAGCGACACCGGCGAGTAGCCCTTGATCACCCCGTTGCCCGGGGTGCTGCTGATGCGCTTCATCACGTCGGCGGGCACGGCGGTGAACGGCGCGTTGTCGAGCTTGCCGGCGATGAGGTAGTTCCAGATCTGCTCGTTGCCGGTGTAGTTGAGCAGCTTGACCTGGTCGGGCCCGACGTTCGCGGCGTTGTAGAAGTTCTTGTTCTTGACCAGCAGCGCCTCGCTCGGGTTCATCCGCTCCAGCGTGAACGGGCCGGCGGAGACGTCCTTGGGCGGGGCGAAGGCGAGGACCTTCTCCGACAGCGCGGTGATCTCCTCGCGGGCCTTCTCGGCCTCGGCACCCTCGCCGCGGGCGGCCTTCAGCTTGTCCCAGAAATCGGCGGTCAGCACGCTGCTCCAGACGTGCTGGGGCACGATGTAGCTGTCCATGACGCCGCGCACGAACGTGACGCTGGGGTTGTCCATGTCCTGGGTGATCTTGACGGTCTTGTCGTCGACCACCTCGACCTCGGAGGCTGCGCCCGCCGCGCCCGGGTCGATCGCGAAGGCGGTGCTGCCCTGCGTGTAGGCCAGGGCGATGGAGAACTTCACGTCCTCGGCGGTGACCGGCTTGCCGTCGGACCACTTGTTGTCCGGGTGCAGGTGCAGCGTGATCGAGGAGTTGTCCGGCGCGATCTCCCAGCTCTCCGCGATGCCCGGGTAGAACTGGTTCGGGTCGGTCATGTGGTTCTTCGACCAGGCGATCCGCATGGCGTTGAGCCCGACGAACGCGTTGCCCTTGGGGTTCCACGGGTTGATCGGCCCGTTGACGTCGAGGCCGGGCTTGAGTCCGTCGATCGTGGTGTAGAGACCGCCGCCGCTGCCGCCGCTGCCGCCGCTGGCGGCGGGCTTGTCTCCGGTACTGCCGCTGCACGCCGTGACGGCGGCGAGGCCGAGCAACGCCGCTACAGCTGCTAGTCGCTTCATGAACCGCTCCGTGGGGATCTTTCGAGGCCGGGAACCCGGGGTTGTCCGGACCCTACGGTCGGCCGAGGAGCCGCGTCAATAATCTCCATACGTTGTGAGGATCCTGTAACTTTCCTTCATCGTTCATCCGCCGGCCATCCGCGCCGCCTCCATACCGATCCGCCCCGATCGCCCCGGCGGCGCGGGCGGAAGAAGCGATCTTGGTCGAATGGACGAACAACCTCACCGCTCTTAGGAAAACCGGACGAATTCCCACACCCCCGACCTGTCATACCGTCGCGGTAATCACGCATCGGAGGGCTGGCACGTGTCCGTTGAGCTCCACCACCGCGCCGTCGTCGCGGACACCCACAACGACCTGCTGATGGCGGTCACCGCGCGTCCGCCCCAACGCTGGGCGTCGTTCTTCCGCGAGCGCTGGCTGCCCCAGCTCCACGAGGGCGGGGTGAACGTGCAGGTGCTGCCGGTCTTCATCGACGACCAGTACCGGCCCGAGGGAGCCCTCCGGCAGACCCTGCGCATGATCGAGTGCGCCCACACCCTGGCCGAGGGCAACGCCGACACGGTACGGCTCTGCCTGGACGGCACCCAGATCGACCAGGCGCTCGGCGAGGGCAGGATCGCCCTGGTCCTGGCACTGGAGAGCGCCCCCGGCCTGGACGCCAGCGTCGAACTGCTGCCCACCCTGTACCGGCTGGGCGTGCGGATCGCCTCGATCGCGCACTGGGGCCGCACCGCCCTGGCCGACGGCAGCGGCGAGGACGCCACCGCCAGCAGGCTCACCGCGGCCGGGGTGGAGGCGGTCCGGGAGATGGAACGCCTCGGCATGATCTTCGACATCTCGCACCTGAGCGCCTCCGGGGTGGGGCACGTGCTGGAGCTGTCCACCCGGCCGGTGATGGCGACCCACTCCTCGGCGCGGGCCCTGCGCGACCACCACCGCAACCTCACCGACGACCAGATCCGCGCCGTCGCCGCCACCGGCGGCGTCGTCTGCGTCAACTTCGTGCCGAGCTTCCTGTCGGAGAACCCCTCGGAGTTCACCGTGGAACGATTGGTGGACCACATCGAGCACGTCGCACAGGTGGGCGGGATCGACCACGTCGGCCTCGGACCCGACTTCGTCCGCGAGGTCATGAACGACCTCACCCCGCCGTGCTGCGAGGACCTCGGGTACGGCGATATCGACCCCCTGGCCGTCCTGCCGGGACTCGACGGGCCGCGCGGCCTGCCGCTGGTAACCGAGGCGCTGGCCGGGCGGGGCGTCCCGGAGGACGACATCGTCAAGATCCTCGGTGGCAACGTCCTGCGGCTGTTCCGCGCCGAGCTGGGACGACCACGATGAACCTGGACGTCATGCTCGGGGACCTGGAGGAGCTCGTCTCGTGCGAGTCGTTCTCCGCCGACCACGAGGCGGTGGCCCGCAGCGCCCGGGTGGTCGCCGACCAGGGGCTGCGCAGGCTCGGCGCGCGCCCCGAGACGATCGTGATCGACGGGGTCACCCACCTGCGGTGGACCTTCGGCACGCCCCGGGTCCTGCTGGTCGGCCACCACGACACCGTCTGGCCGATCGGGACGCTCGCCGAACATCCCTGGTCGCTGGTGGACGGGATCGCCCGCGGGCCCGGGGTGTTCGACATGAAGGCCGGGCTGGTGCAGGCCTTCCACGCGCTGGCCGCGCTGCCGTCGCCGGAAGGGGTGTGCCTGCTGGTCACCGGGGACGAGGAGGTCGGCTCACCGTCCTCGCGCGCGCTGATCGAGGAGTCGGCGCGCGGCTGCGCGGCCGCGTTCGTGCTGGAGGCCGGCGCCGACGGCGGCGCGCTCAAGACCGCGCGCAAGGGCACGTCGATCTACGAGCTCGTGGTGCACGGCAGGGCCGCGCACGCAGGCCTGGAGCCCGAGAGGGGCGCCAACGCCGGGATCGAGCTGGCCCACCAGATCCTCGCCCTCGCCGGGATCGCCGACCGGGTGAACGGTGGCCGTCCAGGCGTGCCGGCGGCGGAGACCTCACCCGCGGCCGCGCGCGGACTGCCCCTTCCCCCGGGCCCCGCGGCACCGGGGACGCCGTCCGCCGCGGCGGCGCCCGGCGGACCGGGCGGCCTCGGACCGGTCACCGTCACCCCGACCGTGCTGTCCGGGGGCACCACGACCAACACCGTGCCCGCGCTGGCCCGCGTGGAGGTGGACGTGCGGGTGCCCACCCTCGCCGCGCAGGAGCGGGTGGACGAGCTGATGAGGGCCCTGTCCCCCCGGCTCGCCGGGACCCGGCTGGAGGTCCTGGGAGGGCCGAACCGCCCTCCCCTGGAGGAGACCTCGTCGGCCGGGCTGTTCGCCCTGGCCCAGCGGATCGCCGCCGGCCTCGGGCTCGCCCCCCTCTCCGGCGTCGGAGTGGGCGGAGCCTCCGACGGCAACTACACCGCCGGAGCCGGCTGCCCCACCCTCGACGGGCTGGGCGCGGTGGGCGGCGGCGCCCATGCCGCACACGAGCACGTGGTCGTGGCCGAGATGCCCGGCCGTACGGCACTGCTGACCGGCCTGATCCGGGCGGTGCTCGGATGATCGGCGCCGCTGACCGGCCCGGTCCGGGCGGCGTCCGGGTGAGCGGCGTGGAGCTGCGCGAACTGCACTCCATCGAGGAGCTGGAGGAGGTCTTCCGGCTGTTCGACGACATCTGGCGCCCCGACCCGGGCAGCGCGCCCATCACCGTCGAGCTCATGCGGGCGCTGTCGCACGCGGGCAACTACGTGGCCGGCGCCTACGAGGGCGGCCGCCTGGTCGGCGCGTCGGTCGGTTTCCTGGCCGCCCCGGCCGGACAGGTGCTGCACTCCCACGTCACCGGCGCCTCCATCGGGCGCGGCATCGGCTTCGCGCTCAAACTCCACCAGCGCGCCTGGGCACTGGAACGGGGCCTGGAGCGCATCACCTGGACCTACGACCCGCTGGTACGGCGCAACGCCCACTTCAACCTGGTCAAACTCGGCGCCCGCCCCGAGGAGTACCTGCCCTCCTTCTACGGCGTCATGGCGGACGCCATCAACACCGGCGACGAGTCCGACCGGACGCTCGCCGTCTGGCGGCTGACGGAGCCGCGGGTGCTGGCCGCCGTCCGGGGCGAACCGCACCGGCCGCAGATCCCGCCGGACGCGGTAACCGCCCTGGCCGAACGCGACGGCCGCCCGGTCGCCGGGCGGACCGACGCCCGCACGGTACTGGTCGCGGTCCCCGCCGACATCGAGACGCTGCGCCGCGCCGACCCCGGCGCGGCCAAGGCCTGGCGCCACGCCGTACGCGACGTGCTGGGCGGGTTGATGGAGGAAGGCGCCCAGGTCACCGGGTTCCAGGGCAGATCCTGCTACGTCGTGGAGCGGACCGCTTGATCGGCTCGATCGGCTCGATCGGCTCGATCGGCGAAAGGCCCGGCACGGGCCATGAGACCACCCCGAGCGGGCCGCCCGGCCGGCGGAGCGCTCGGAAGGACGCGGCGCGAGCCGCGCGACATCCTGTAACGGGCCGCCTGACCGGCGGCGCTATCGGAGGGAGACGCGGCGGAGGCCGCACACCATAATGAAGATCACTGGAATCGAACTGCGGCGGATCGCGATGCCGCTGGTCGCCCCCTTCCGCACCTCGTTCGGCACCGAGAGCGAACGCGACGTGTTGCTCGTGCGGGTCGTCACCCCCGACTCCGAGGGCTGGGCCGAGTGCGTGGCCATGTCACAGCCGCTCTACTCCTCCGAATACGTCGACGGCGCCGCCGAGGTGCTGCGCCGCTTCCTCATCCCCGCCCTGCCCGCCCACCCCGACGCCCACCGCGTGCACCGGGCACTGGAACCGTTCAAGGGCCACCGGATGGCCAAGGCCGCCCTGGAGACCGCCGTCCTGGACGCCCAGCTCCGCGCCGGCGGCCAGCCCCTGGCCTCCTTCCTGGGCGCCTCCGCCGACCGGGTGCCGTGCGGGGTGTCGGTGGGCATCATGGACTCCGTCCCCCAGCTGCTCGACGCCGTCGGCGGCTACCTCGACGAGGGCTACGTCCGGATCAAACTGAAGATCGAACCCGGCTGGGACCTGGCCCCCGTCCGCGCGGTGCGCGAACGCTTCGGCGACGACCTCCTGCTGCAGGTCGACGCCAACGCCGCCTACACCCTCGCCGACGCCCCCCACCTGGCCAAGCTCGACGACTTCGGCCTGCTGCTCATCGAACAGCCCCTCGCCAACGACGACATGGTCCAGCACGCCCGGCTCGCGACGCTGTTGAAGACCCCGATCTGCCTGGACGAGTCCATCGAGTCGGCCGAGCACGCCGCCGCCGCCATCACCCTGGGCGCCTGCTCGATCATCAACGTCAAACCCGGCCGGATCGGCGGCTACCTCGAGGCCCGCCGCATCCACGACCTGGCCCGCGCCCACGGCGTCGCCCTGTGGTGCGGAGGCATGCTGGAGACCGGCATCGGCCGCGCCGCCAACCTCGCCCTGGCCGCCCTGCCCGGCTTCACCCTGCCCGGCGACACCTCCGCCTCCCGCCGCTACTACGCCACCGACATCACCACACCGTTCGAACTGCGCGACGGCCACCTCGACGTCCCCACCGGCCCCGGCATCGGCGTCGACCCCGTCCCCGGCATCCTGGACGAGGTCACCACCTCCACCGAATGGATCACCCTCTGACGGCCGACCAGGGCGATCACACCACCCGTTGAGGGCCGCGGCGGCGCCCGGCGCCCGGATCGCCTCCCCATCGGAGGAGACGTACGATCTTCGATCCCCTCCCGTGCGGCATCAGAGCTTGCCGAGGGCGCGGGCGAGGATGGCGGCGGTGTCCGCGATGACTTTGTCGTCGACGGCGGCGTCTGCGGCCCCGCGGTTGGTGTAGATCGACATGATGATGGGGGCGGCCGACTTTCCGGGCCAGACGACCGCGATGTCGTTCCCGGCCCCGTACTTCGAGTTCGTACCGGTCTTGTCACCGACCGTCCAGGTCTTGGGCAGGCCCGCGCGGATGCGGGCGTCCCCGGTCTTGTTCGCTGTCAGCCAGGCGTTCAGCCGCTCCCGGTCCCTGGCGTCGAGGGCGTCACCTGTCGTGACCGCACGCAGGTCACGGCCCATCGACGCGGGCGTCGTGGTGTCCCGCTTCTCCTTGGGGCTCCAGTTGTTGAGCTCGGTCTCCCACCGGTCCAGGCGGGAGACCGGATCCTTCAGCGTATGGAAGTACGCGGTCAGCCCGGCAGGGCCGCCGATCTGCTTCAGCAGCATGTTGGCCGCGGTGTTGTCACTTCGGGTGATGGCCGCCTCGCACAGCCGGGCGACGGTCATCCCGTCCTTCACGTGCTTCCCGGTGACCGGGGAATGCTCCTGCAGCTCGGCGGTCGTCCAGTGCACGACCTTGTTCAGCAGGCCGGGGTCGGAGGTGCGGGCCTTGTGCAGCACGGCCGCCGCCGCGATCGCCTTGAAGGTGGACAGCAGCGGGAAACGCTCGCCCGACCGGTACGTGATCGTCTTCCCGGTGGCGGTGTCGACGGCGTACGCGCCGATGCGGCCCTTGAAGGACGCCTCCAGCGTGCGCAGCTCCTTCCTGGCCCGGGCTCCGTCCGGCGCCGCCTGCATCGCTGTCGCCGGTGCCGCCGCCGGCGTCGGCGTCGCCGTCAGTGGCGTCGCGGCCGGAGCGGCGGACGCGTGACCGGTCGCGACGGCACCCGTCAGAGGGATGAGCACGAGCGAGGCCAGCGCCGACAGCGGGGCACGTCGAATGAGCTGAGTGGGCATGGGAATGCCTTCCGGCCGCGGATCGGATGCGATGAGAAGTCTCGCGCCGTCCTTTGACGCCGTCAAAGGCGGAAACCGTGCGCGACCTGGCGCGGCTCGACACGGATGCGCGCCGGAGCGGCATCTACCTCGACTTTCACGCCGCCCCACCGGCCGTGGCGGACAGCTCGGCGACTCCGTACGGCACGGCCGGCCTCCCGTTCGCCGCCTGTTCGAAACGGGCGGGAAGCGGGAGGCCGGCCGTCTCTCAGGCGTGCCTGAGGCGGGGCACCGCCTCCAGCAGGGAGCGGGTGTAGTCGTTCCGGGGCGAGCCCACCACCTCTTCGGTCGTCCCCATCTCGACCAGCCTGCCCCGGTGCATCACCGCGACGACGTCGGAGACGTACCGGACCACGGCGAGGTTGTGCGAGATGAACAGCATCGACAGCCCGAGCTCCTCGCGCAGCGAGCGGACCAGGTTGAGCACCGAGCCCTGGACGGAGACGTCCAGGGCAGAGGTGATCTCGTCGGCGACCAGCAGTTCGGGGCGCGCGCCCAGCGCCCGGGCGACCGCCACCCGCTGCCGCTGACCGCCGGACAGCTCGCGCGGGTAGCGCCCCGCCAGCGCGGCGGGCAGCGACACCAGCGACAGCAGCCGCTCCACCTCCGCCTGGCGGGCGGCGCGGGGCACGCGGAGTCCCTCGGCCACCGACGCGCCCACGGTCATCCGCGGGTCAAGGGAGGCGTAGGGATCCTGGAAGACCATCTGGATCCGCCGCGGATCGCCGCCGGTGATCTCGCCGGTGTACGGCACCAGCCCGGTCACCGCCCTGGCCAGCGTGGACTTGCCCGACCCCGACTCCCCCACCAGGCCGACGATCGCCCCGGCCGGGATCTCCAGCGTGACGTCGTCGACGGCGGTGAACGCGCCGAACCGCACCGTCAGGTTCTTGATGATCATGAAGCCTCCCAGCAGGCGACCTGGTGCGCCTTGCCGTACGGGATCAGGGGCGGGCGCTCGGCGCAGCGGTCGGTCGCCAGCTCGCAGCGGGCCGCGAAGGCGCACCCCGGGCCGAGTTCGGCGGGTGAGGGCTGATGGCCGGGGATGCTGGCCAGCGGCAGGGACCTGTCGGTGTCCATGTCGGGCAGCGAGGCGACCAGCGCGCGGGTGTAGGGGTGCGCGGCGCCGGAGGCCAGCTTCTCCACCGGCAGCTCCTCGACCACCCGGCCCGCGTACATCACCACGACCCGGTGGCACAGCTCGCCGACCACGGCGATGTCATGGGAGATGAACAGGGTCGCCGCGCCGGTCTCGCCGGTCACCTCGCGCAGCAGGCGCAGGATCTGCCGCTGCACGGTCACGTCGAGGGCGGTGGTCGGCTCGTCGGCGATGATCAGCCGCGGCGTGCCCATCAGGCCCATCGCGATCACCGCGCGCTGCCGCATGCCGCCGGACAGCTCGTGCGGGTGCTGCCGGGCCCTTCTGTCCGGCTCCGGGATGTGCACGTGCCCGAGCCGGTCCACGGCCCTGGTCCTGGCCTCGGCGCGGCTCGCGCCCTGGTGCACGGTCGCCACCTCTGCGAGCTGGCCGCCGACCCTGAGCGCCGGGTTGAGCGAGGCCATCGGGTCCTGGAAGACCATCGCCAGCGACGTGCCGAGCAGCTTGCGGCGTTCCTGTTCCGGCAGCTCGCCGAGGTCGGTGCCGCACAGCCGCAGCCGCGCCGCGCTCACCTCGCCCGGGTAGGGGACCAGCCCGCCGATCGCCGACGCGGTCAGGCTCTTGCCGCTGCCCGACTCCCCCACCAGGCCGACGATCTCGCCGGGCGCGACGGTCAGCGACAGCCCGCGTACCGGCGTCACGCCGCCGGGGAAGGTGACGGTGAGGTCCCGCACCTCCAGAACCGCCTCCGGGTCGGGCTCGCCGAGCTCTCCGGGCGCGGAGGCGGCCTGCGGGGCGGCCTTCCCCGCCGGTACGGCGGTGCGCGACGCGGCACGTGCCAGGACGTCCCCCAGGAGGTTGAACCCGATGCCCGCGAGCGCCACCGCGACGGCGGGGCCGAGGGCGACGGCCGGGGTGGAGTAGATGCGGCCGAAGCCGTCGAACAGCAGCCGTCCCCAGTCGAACGACGGCGGCTGCACGCCCAGGCCGAGGAAGGACATCCCGGCGAGCCCGAGCAGCGCGCCGCCCAGCGCCTGGGTGAGGTTGAGGATCAGCGGCTCGGCGATGTTGGGCAGGACGTGGCGTGCCATGATCCGCCGCCGGGGCACCCCGAGCATGCGGGCGGCCGACACGTAGTCGGCCCCGGCGACCGAGGCGGCGAGCGTCTGGGTGAGCCGGGCGAAGCCGGGCGCGATGGCGGCGCCGATGCCCAGCACGGCCCCTCGCGCGCCGAGTCCCGCGATCACCGCGGTGAACATGGCCAGCAGCAGGCCCGGGAAGGCCACCAGCGCGTTCACCGTACCGGTGACCAGGCGCGCGGGCCGGCGGGGCAGCACCGAGGGGAGCGCACCGAGCACGATCCCCCCGATCGCGCCGATGAGCGTGGCCAGCAGGGCCAGGAGGAGCGAGAGCCGGCCGGCGACCAGCACCCGGGCGAGGATGTCACGGCCCAGGTTGTCGGTGCCGAGCGGGTGCGCGGCCGAGGCTCCCTGGAGGATGACCGCGGGGTCGATGCGCTCGGCCTCGGCGCCCCAGATCGGCGGCCCGACGATCGCCAGGATCACCATGAGCGCGACCAGCGTGGTCCCGGCGAGCCCGGCGGGGGTCCGCAGCAGGTGCCGCATCAGCTCTCCTTCAGGGCGGACGTGGGGTCGAGCACGCCGAGCAGCAGGTCGACGAGGAGGTTCACCGCGAGCACGATCGCGCCGTAGACGAGGATCACGCCCTGGGCGACCGGATAGTCCTTCTGGGTGATCGACTCCACGATCCGCAGGCCGAGACCCGGCCACGCGAAGACGAACTCGACCAGCACGCTCCCGGCGATCAGGCTGGTGAGCAGCAGGCCGCCCACGGTGAGGGTCGCGGTGAGCGTGTTGGGCAGGACGTGCCGCACGTACAGCCGGGCGGCGGGCAGCCGCTTGGCACGCGCCAGCCTCACGTAGTCGGTGCTCAGCTCGCGCAGCGTCTCCACCCGGGAGATGCGGGCGATCATCGCTGTCGGCGCGATGGCCAGGGCGAGGATCGGCAGCACGTACGATTCGGGCCCGCCCCTGCCGGCGGGCGGGAACCAGCCGAGGCCGATCGCGAACACCGTCACCAGGGCGATCGAGTAGAGGAACTCGGGTACGGCGACGGCCGCGCCTGTCGTGGAGGTGAAGGTCGCCTCGGTGCCCCGGTTGCGGCCGTTCTCGGTGCGGACCCCCGCCCACATGCCGAGCGGCACCGCGACGAGCAGGGCCACGACGGTCGCGAGCAGGGCGAGGACGAGCGTGTTGGGGAGCCGGGCGGCGATGACCTCGCCGACCGGTTCCCCGCTGAGGAACGACGTGCCGAACTCTCCGCCCAGCACGTTGCGGACGTAGGACACCAGCTGGGACAGGAGCGGCTGGTCCAGCCCGAGCGCGGCCCGCCTGGCGGCGATCAGCTCGACCGGCGCGGCGGGGCCGAGCGAGGCGCGCACCGGGTCGCCCGGGATCAGGTGGATCATCGCGAACGACGCGACGAGCAGCACGGCCAGCGAGATCACGAAGCGGACGAGGTGCCGCAGCACGAACGCGCCGCGCGCCCGGCCCGGGAGCCCCCGGCCGGTGAGCAGGCGCCCGCCGGCCGGTGGGCGAGAGGTCCCGGCCACTCAGCCCGCCTCGGTCATCCGGATGGAGGTCGGGATGAACAGGCCCGCCATCGTGTCGAACTTCGCGTTCTTGGCGGCGGTCAGCACGGTGGTCTCCACGACCGGCACCAGGTCGGCGTTCTCGAACAGCGCGGACTCCGACTCCAGCCAGAGCGCGCAGCCCTCCTCGGCGGGCTTGAGCTGGGCCTCGGCCACCAGCTTCTCGTAGCGGGCGTTGGCCAGGTGGGAGAAGTTGGCGCCCTTCGGCGCCGCCGGACCGGACAGGAAGCCGACGAGCTGCGTGGGAAGCGTGACGCCGATCGGCAGCCAGGCGACGTCCCAGTCCTGGGTGGCGTTGAGCGACTCCGACAGCTTGGTGTCGATGACGCCGTTCAGCTTGACGTCGGCACCCGCCTTCTTCCACGCGGCGGCGAGGTATTCGGCCGCGGCCTGCACGCCCGGTCCCCTGGTGGTGGCGTAGAGCAGGCGCAGCTCCAGCTTCCGGCCGTCCTTGGCGCGGATGCCGTCGGCGCCGGCCTTCCAGCCGGCGGCGTCCAGCGCGGCGGCAGCGGCGGCCGCGTCGAACGCCGGGACGTGGCCGGTGACGGTGTCGCCCTGGCACGGCCGCGGCTCCAGCACCAGTCCGGTGGCCGGGCGACCGGTGCCGGTGGATGCGATCCCGGCGAGCTCCTTGAGGTTGATCGCCTGGGTGAGCGCCTTGCGCACCGCCGGGTCCTTGGCGGGCCGGTCGTCTCCCTGATGGTAGAAGAACTGCCCGTTGCCCGAGGCCTGGACGGTCTTGCCCATCCCCGGGCTGGCCTCCAGGCGGGCGCGGTCGGGACCATAGACGATCGCGCCGTTGAGGTCACCGGAGATCAGCAGGTTGGCGGCGGTCTGCTCGTTCGGCACGACCTTCAGCACGATCTTGGCGGGCATGCCCGGCTCCTTCGTGGTGGCGCCGCCCGGCCCCCAGGTGTAGTCCTTGCGGATCTGGAAGGTGTAGTGGTCGCTGGGCACCGCCTCGGTGAGCGTGTAGGGCCCGGAACCGGAGGTGCCGCGGGCCAGCACCGAGCGGTCCTCGACCCCCTTGCCGCAGACGATGAAGATCAGCGGGGTGCTCTGCAGGATGAAGCTGAAGGGCTTGGGGGTGGAGAGCGTCACCGTCCCCGCCGCGTCGTCCGCCTCGGCCTTCATCCCGGTGGGCACCAGCACGCCGTAGATCGGCGACTTGGCGGCCGGGTCGGCGATGTGGTTGACATTGGCGGCCACGTCGGTGGGGGTGAGCTTGGAGCCGTCGGAGCAGGTGACGTCCTTGCGGAGGGTGAAGGTCACCGAGTCGGGTTTGACGTCCCACTTCTCGGCCAGTCCAGGGATGATCTTGCCGTCGGGGCCGACGCGGGCCAGCGTGTCGTAGGCCAGCGACAGCACGGTGTTGGTGACCGAGAGCACGCCCATGGCCGGGTCGAGCACCCCGGGGTCACTGCTGATCGCGAAGGTGAAGGTGCCACCGTCGGCGGATCCGCCTGACGGGGAGTCCGCCGTACCGCCGCACGCGGCCACGGACAACAGGCTGAGGGCGCCGAGCACGGCCGCCACTCCTGTGTTTCTCATCAGGACTCCAGGAAGGTGGGGGTGATGCCCCACATTTGCCTTTTCCCGGCGTTCCTTCTTCGTCCTCCGCCACGAAAAGCCCGAGATCCATCGTGCTACCGCCCGAAGAGCCGCATCTGGAGCATCACGGTCAGGCGCGCCTCGGGATCGGCCAGATCCAGGCCGCTGATCTCGGCGAGCCGCTTCAACCGGTAGCGGAAGGTGTTGGCGTGCACGTGCACCCGGGCCGAGGCGGCGTTGACGTCGCCGAACGCGTCCAGGTAGGCCCGCAGGGTGGCGACCAGCTCGCTGCCGTGCTCCGCGTCGTGGCTCACCAGCCGTTCGTAGGGGCCGGTGGGGACCTGCTCCTCGGCCTCGACCAGGTCCGACAGCTGCAGCAGCAGTGCCTCGAAGTGCACGCCGGTGTAGCCGGCGACCGCGCCGGACGCCTCGCGGGCGCGCAGCACCCGCAGCGCCCGGTCGGCGTCGGCCCGGGATCTGGCCACCTCGGCCAGGTTGCCCGCCAGGCGCCCCACGCCGATGTTGGCCGCGTGCCGGGGGCCGACACGGACGAGGAAGCTCTCGGCGACCCGCACGGCCCGCGCCTCCTCGTCGCCGCCGGCGTGCAGCGGCAGTACGGCGTAGGCCACCGAGCCGACCAGCGCGGCGGCGGCCCTGGGGTGGATGGCCCCGACGTGCAGGGCGAGCGCGTCGCAGAATCGCTGCCTGTCGCTCTCCCGGTGTGCGGCGTCGGCGTGCGATCCGCCGCTGAGCTGGGCGGCGAGCACGCACAGCCGCCCGCTGGCGACGCCGAGCCGGCCGGCCGCCTCGGCCGCGTCCCTGCCGCCCGCCAGCACGGTGGAGAGCAGGTCGGCGCGGAGCCGGCGCCTGGTGTCCGCCCCGGCCCGCTGCCGGAGCAGCTGCAGCGCGACGATCTTGGCGGCGTCGGCGAGGGCGCGCTGCCGCTGGTCGCTCAGCGGTTCCCGCACGGCGGCCCAGATGGAGCCGAGGATCTCGTCCCCGGACCGGACGGCCACCGCCGCCCGGTTGATGCTGTCGTCGTCCAGCTCCATGTAGATCGGCTCGCGGCTCTGGTAGAGCTGGCGGAAGAATCCGCGCTCCTCCAGCATCCGCCGGTACCGTTCCGGCACCTGGCGGCCGAGCACGGTCTCCACCCTGCCGGGGTCCGCCTCGTCCTGGCGCCCGGAGTAGGCCAGCACCCGCGACGACCGGTCCTCGATGGTGACCGGCGCGTCCAGGAGCGCGCACACGGCGTTGGCCAGCGCGAACAGGTCGTCCGGCGGCGCCTCCCCCGGTTCGGCGAGGTCACCCTCCGCCAGCAGGGAGCGCAGCAGCGCGGCCACCTGTGCCCAGGAGGCGGCGCGGGTGAGACCCAGCACCGCCACCCCGGTCTCCAGGACCTTGGCCCGGACGAGCTCGTCGACGTCCACCGGCTGCTTGACGACGACGCCCGCCGCCGGGCCCGCCGCGTCGAGCAGGGCGCAGATCTGCTCGGCGCGGTCGACCCCGACGGCGAGCAGGATGCCCCCCTCCGGGAGCAGCAGCTCGTCGAGGGGGTCGTAGATGTGCACGCCGGTGACCTCGGCGTCGAGCTCCCCCGGGGAGGCCGCCACATCCAGCACGGTGCTGCCCAGGTCCTCCAGGATCCGCTGCAGGCTGGCCCGGGGCCGATTGGTCATCCGCTCACGATAACGGACATAGAGCGACATTATTCTCTTAGGTGATCAATGGCCACGCGGGCCGCATGGCCGATCACCCTGTCGGCCCTGGGCAGCCGGAGCCCCAGTGAGCCGGTCCGCAGGAAGACCGCGACAGCGTAGCGCCTCCCGTCCGGATATTCCACAACACCCGCCTCGTTTCGGACGCCCCAGAGCGTGCCGGTCTTGCCGGAGACCTTCACCTCGTCGCCGAAGCCCGAGGAGAGCCGGTGCGGCCAGATCTGGTTGCCCATGATCCTCCGTACCTCCGCGCAGGCCTCCGGCGGGCCGGCCTCGTCCCGCCAGATCCTGGTCAGCAGGGTCGTGGTCTCGCGGGGCGTGCCCGAGGTGGTCCGTTCCGGGTCGAGGATCGACAGCGCCCGGATCCGCTCCTCGCTCACCCCGGCGAGCTCCTCCTCGTCGAAGATGCCGTGCCCGCCGGAGAGGCCCAGCTCGGTCACGGCGCTTCCGAGCAGCTCGGCGCAGCCGCCGATCAGGCGGGTGCGCTCCAGGCCGAGCCCGCGCAGCGTGGCGTGCAGGTTGCCGAGCCCGACCCGGCGCAGCAGCACGTCGGTGGCCGCGTTGTCGCTCATGGTCATCATGAAGTGGGCCAGGTCGCGCAGGGTGAGCGAGACGTCGTCGGCGCAGCCGGAGGTGCCGATGCCGCCGTCCTTGTCGGCGGCGGTGACGGTCAGCCGCTCGGTGCGCTCCAGGGTCCCGGCCGCGGCCTGCCTGGCGTACTCCAGGACGATCGGGACCTTGAACACCGAGGCGAGCACGACCGGCTCGTCGGCGCCCAGACCGGTCTCGGCGTCGCCGTCGACGTCGCGGACGTGGATGAAGCCCTCCACGTCCGCGTCGTCGAACGCCTCGCGTAACGCCTCACACACGGGGCAGCGCCCGTCCGTTGTGGATGTAGGCGGCACGGCCGTCCTCGACCACGAAGGTGATCGTCTCGTGCCTGCTGTCCTGGAGCTCCGCCGCGATGAAGGAGTGGCCGGAGTGGTGGACGAAGCGGGTGGTGGTGCGCGGGGTGCCCGCCCTGACCATGAACTCGCCGGGGATCATGGTGATGTCCAGGCCGCCGTCCGCCTCGGCCACCTCGTAGGCGATCATCGGCCCCTCGTACCTGCCGGTGTACGGCGTGGGGTCCACGACCCCCGGCGTCGCGGCCGGGACCGGGAACTCCGGGACCGCGAGCCCGGTGACCTCGCGTATCAGCGGCAGCACCACGTCGACGAGCAGGCCGAGGAAGCCTCCGCCGTTGGCGCTCATCGCGATCGCGAAGTCCGCTCCCGGCACGACCCGCCAGAACGTGCTCTGCCCGATCGTGCCGCCGTCGTGACCGTAGACCTCGCCGCCCCAGTCGAACAGCTCGAAGCCCAGGCCCCAGCGGTCGGCCAGCAGCCCGGAGATCCCCGGCACCTCGACCTGCCCGGTCCGCATGGCCGCGACCGACTCCTCCGACAGCAGCCGGGTGCCGTCCTCCGCGAGACCTCCGGCGATGAACATCCGGCCGAAGCGGACCAGCTCGCGCGGGGCCAGGCACATGGTCGAGCCCGCGGGGGCGTTGGAGCGCGGCATGTCCCACCTGTGGTGGACGGTGCCCTCGGGGCCGACGTGGCCGGCCGCCGCCCGGAACAGGATGGCCTCCTCGGGCAGGAGCGCCGAGTGCGTGGCACCGAGCGGGTCCAGCAGGCGCTCGCGCATCACCTGCTCCCACGTGGTGCCACGCACCCGCGCGACCAGGGCGCCGAGCACGCAGTACCCGGCGTTGCAGTAGGAGAACAGGGCTCCGGGGGCGTGCACGTGGCCCGCGTCGTGCAGGAAGTCCACATACTTGTCCAGGCAGTCGTCGCCGCGCCCGGTGTCCTCGAACAGGTCGCCGTCGAAGCCGCCGGTGTGGGTGAGCAGGTGCCTGACCGTGATGGCCTTCTCCGCGCCGTCGGCGACGGCGAACTCCGGCAGGTAGTCGCCGACCGGGCGGTCCAGCTCGACCAGCCCCTCGTCGACGAGCTGCATCACGAGGGCGGCGGTCCAGACCTTGGTGGTGGAGCCGACCTGGAAGACGCTGTCGGTCGTGGTCTCCACGCCGATGTTCCTGTTCACCACGCCGGTGGCGACCTCGACGAGCCGCCCGCCCGCCCAGAGGGCGAGCGCGGCGCCGGGCACGCCGTGCCGCCGGGCCGCCTCGTCGAAACGCTCCTGCAGGTTCTCAAGCATGCCGGCTCCTCAAGCGATCTTGGGCGTGGCGCGCACACCGAGGTGGACGTACGGCGAGCCGTCGGCGAGCTCGTAGAAAACGGCCGACAGCCACTGCGGCTCCCCTTCCGGGCGGCCGACGAAGGTGACGTCGTCCACCGGGACGAGGTCGAACTCCATGGGCGGCTGCACCCCGGCGAGGGCGCCGGTGGCCTCGCCGTACAGCGAGAGCCGGCCGTCGCGGACCGTCAGCGTCATCCGGCTGCCCGCCCGCTCGTACACCCCGGCGTACCGCTCGACGTCGGTCTCGAACGGCTCGTCCGGCGGTCCCAGCACCGGCGGCACGGCCAGGCCGAGCAGCTCGTCGAAGAGCTCGGTGGCCAGGGCGTGCTGGAACGCGGCGGTGTGGCCGCCGTTGGCCAGCACGCACACCACCGTCCCGGTGTCGGGGACCGCCCAGAGCATGGCCGCCTGGCCGATGGTGTTGCCGCCGTGGGAGATGATCCGGCGCCCCTGCCACTCGTCCAGGATCCAGCCCAGGCCCCACTGCTTGCCGAGGGTGTGCGGGTTGGGGATGTCCACCTGCGGCTCCCACATCACCCGCGGGTCGGCGAGCAGCCCGGTGCCCAGATGCGCGCGGGCGAAGGCGACGACGTCGGCAGGACGGGCGCAGATCAGTCCGGCCGGGCCGCAGGAGCGCATCAGGCCCCAGACGGGGGCGGGCGCCCCGTCCATGTGGCCCATGGCTCCGCGGAAGCGCAGGACGTCCTCCGGCAGGGTGTGGGTGTGGGTCAGGCCGAGCGGCTCGATGATCTGCTCGCGCAGCGCGGCGTCCCACACCTTGCCGGTGAGGCGCTCGATGACGCGCCCGGCGATGGTGAATCCCGCGTTGCAGTACGACTGGGTGGCGCCGATGGGATGGTTCTGCGCGAGGTCCGCGCAGGCCTCGACGTACTTCTCGATGCAGTCGTCACCGCGGCCGGTGTCGAGGAAGAAGTCGCCGTCGATGCCGGAGGTGTGCGAGAGCAGGTGCCTGATCGTGACGGTCTTGGTCACCTCCGGGTCGGCGACCCGGAACTCCGGCAGGACCTGGACGACCGGGGTGTCGAGCGTCAGCTCGCCCCGCTCGACGAGAAGCATGATCTGGGTGGCGGTCCACACCTTGCTGACCGAGCCGATCTGGAAGAGCGAGTCGGTGGTCACCTCCACCCCGGTGTCCACGTTGAGCACGCCCGCGGCGAACTCGTGGACCTCCCCCTCGTGCAGGAAGGCCAGGTTCGCGCCGGGAACCTCGTACTCGGCGATCAGCCCTGCGAGACGGTCGTGCCAGCGACGGGGATCCATTGCTCCAGCCACGCGACGATCCTTTCGTTGTAGTCCACCCGATGGGACGGGCGGCCGTTGAGGATGAACAGGTGGGAGCCGCCGGGATAGCGGACCAGCCGGACCGGCACGCCCCGCTCCCGCAGGGCCGCGAACCACTGCTCGGCCTGACCGACCGGGCACCGGTCGTCGTTCTCGCCGTGCAGGATGAGAGTGGGTGTGGTCACCCGGGCGACATGGGTCATCGGGGACTGGCCCGCGATGTCGCCGCCGCACTCGTACATCTTCATGAAGTATCCCGCGTCGGAGGTGCCGGCCACACTGACCAGGTCGCTGACGCACCCGCCGGGGACGGCCGCCTTGAACCGGCCGGTCTGGGTCGGCAGCCAGCAGGACATGTAGCCGCCGTAGCTGTATCCGGTCACCGCCAGCCGGTCGGGATCAGCGATGCCGTCGGCGACCAGCTCGTCGATCGGGCTCAGGAGGTCGCCGGCGTCGGCGATCCCCCAGGCGCCGAGGGCGGCGGTGTAGAACGCCTCACCGTAGCCGTCGCTGCCGCGCGGGTTGACGGTGAGCACGGTCCAGCCCCGGGCCGCGAGCACCTGGTGGTAGAGGTGCACGCCGTCGAAGACCGGCGCCCACGCGTTGTGCGGGCCGCCGTGCACGTCCAGCAGGAGCGGTCCGGGCTCGGTGAGCCTCTCGTCCCGCAGCACGAACCCCTCGACCGCCGTCCCGTCGGGGGCGGTGAAGGTACGGCTCCGCGGGGTGAACAGCTCGACGTCGGGGAGCGCGTGGGCGGTGAGCCTGGTCACGACCGGCGGCGTCGCCCCGGAGACGGCCGAGCCGTCGCCCGGCGGGACGTCGGCCCGGCCCTCGGGGAACTCCGCGAGGTAGACCTCTCCCGCGCTGTACGGCGTGGCGGCGACGTAGGCGATCCTGCCCCCGGCGGCGCTGACGCCGGCGACCACCTGGTCCCCGCCGACGATCTTCTCGCCGGGGGCGCGGTACAGGTGGGTGAGTCCTCGGTCACGGGCGCAGAAGATCAGGTCGTCCCCCGCGAGCTGGGGCGCCGCACCGGGATAGCCGGACGCGCCGACCATGACGTTGCGGTCGAGCCCGGTCTCGACCTCCACGAGCCCGTCCGACCCGAGGCTGAACAGGCGGATGTGCCCGACGGGGTCGCCGGCGAATCCCGCCACCAGCAGCCGCCCGCCCAGCCACCAGGCATCCGTGCAGATCACGCCGGCGCCGGTGAGCAGCTCGGGCTCGCCGCCCGAGACGTCGACCGAGTAGACCGCGCCCGTGACGGCCAGATCGCGGTCGGGCTCCATGCTCGCGGCGAAGGCCAGCTTCCGCCCGTCCGGCGACCAGGACGGCTCGCCGGCGTGGAAGTCTCCCGAGGTGATCTGCCTGGTCTGTCCCGTCGCCACGTCCACCACGGACAGGTGCGTGGTCAGGCCGCGCAGCAGGCCCACGCCGTCCGCCTTGTACTCCAGGCGGTCGGCCACGACCGGGGCGTGCGGGTCGGGATCGCCGTGCGGCGCGCCGTAGGCGATCCCGGTGCCGTCGGGAGACCAGACCGCCGCACCGGCGCCCAGCGGCGCGGCGGTGAGGACGCGAGGCTCGCCGCCGTCCATCGGCAGCAGATGGATCTGAGCTCTGCCGTCAACGGGACGGAGGAAGGCCAGCGAGTGCCCGTCGGGCGACCAGCGCGGGGCGGAGTCGCGCGGCCCGCCTGTCAGACGCCGCGGCTCGGCGCCGGGGGCCGCGAGCCAGATCTCGGAACGGTTCTCGTCGGATTCCCGGTCGGTGGTCGCGACCACGTAGGCGACGTCGCTTCCGCCGGGGCGCAGCCGGGGATCTTCCGGCACCGCGATGCGGTAGAGATCGCTGAGGGAGAGGCGGGGCATGTCCGAACGTTAGGCCGCGTTCGCCACCGCTTCTTCGGTCTCCATGACGAACCGGGCCCGATCCGTTGTGCCGTTCTCCAATCGCCTCGCGACGGCGCGCGGGGCAGGGAGCGGCCCTGCCCTCCCGAGGCGGAGGAAACACGCCGGGACACGCCCGGCCCCGGCCTACAGCGGCAGCTCGTCCAGCAGCTTGAACCGCCTGGCCAGCCGGTCACGGCTGTGGCGCCCCCGAAGTTTGGCGTCGAGCCGCGACCCGATCCGGTCGGCCAGGAGATAGAGGGCACGGGCGCGGCGCGCCTCCTCCGCGGCCGACCGTGGCCAGGCGGGGTCGGGCGGGACCGGCGGCCCGGGAACCTGATAGTCGAATCCCATCGGCGGCAGGCCCAGGATCCACCGTGCGGCGGACAGGTGATACTCGCCGAGCAGCTCCCGGTAGGCGAGCGCCTCCCAGGGGGAGGCGTGTCTCAGGTGCGACAGCGCGATCAGGCCGGCCCGCGCGTCCCAGAGCCGGCAGGCGACCACCTGCGCCCACACGAGGTTGACGGAGGTGCCCCCCGCCCGGTCCGGCGCGCCGGACCTGCCCGGGGTGAGCCGGAGAAGCTCCGTCTGGAAGCCGACCGCCTCGTCATGCCGTCCTTCGCCCCACGCGACCTCCGTCCGCGCCTCCAGCAGGGCCTCCTGCCGCTGCAGCGGACCGTCGGCGTCGGCGTCGCGCAGCCGTTCGAGGTCGGCCAGCGCCTTCCTGGCCGAGGCCGGGTCGCCGGCTCTGCCGGAGTAGAACACCAGCTGGTAGAGGTGGTGCGCCGTGCCGTACGCGGCGTCCCGCCCGCTCAGCCGGCGGAGCGTCCAGGCCTCCCTCGCCAGCGCGAGCGCCTCGTCCACGTAGCCCCGGTCGTAGTGCAGGTTCGCCCGCTGGAGCAGCAGGACATACCGGCGATCCTGGAGCCCGTTGCCCCGGATGAACTCCTCCGCCATCCGGTGGGTGCCCTCGATGACCGGGAGTTCGGCCGGGATGGCGCGTGCCGCGTCGTACCAGATGCCCAGCGCGTCGAGGACCACCTCCGGCGGTCCTTCCGCGGGCCCGCCGGGCAGCGCCCGCGCGACCGCGACCATGGCCTCGGTGGTCCGGCCGACCAGCAGGAGGCTGCCGGCCTGCCCCACCAGCGCGAACGCCTGGGCCCGGACGTCTCCCAGCATCTCCGCCAGGTCCGCGCACCGGCCGTACAGCTCGGCCGCCCGCACGTGGTGGCCGAGATGGTAGGCCCGGTCGCCCAGGCTGCTGTTCCATTCGAGACGGATGCGCAGGGCGGTCCGGGTGACGCCGCTGAGCGGTTCAGGCGCCATCCGCCAGCTCCCGGATCATCTCGCAGATCGCGTTGACCTTGTAGGGGCGCAGGCCGGTCCGCTCGGCCAGGGCCGCCTGGTCCTGGGTCAGGAGATCCTCCACCGTCGTGCAGATCCTGCGCAGGGCGGAGACCTCCGCGTCGGTGAGCCTGACGTCGAGGCTCCGCAGCAGGGTCGCCGACAGGTGCCGCCTGCTCCTCGCGGCGACCAGCCGGCCGATCCCCTCGTGGCTGGACTGCCCGTCCCGCTCCACCGCCCGGCGGATCGCCGCCGCCAGCTCCTCCACGCCGTCGGAGGGGGAACCGTAGGGGATGTAGAGCTTCTCCTTGAGGTCGGAGGGCACCTCCTGCCTGGCGTTCTGATGCCGGAGCGAGAAGATCGGCCGGTCGTCCCCGGTGAACATCGTGGCGCCGAGCTCCAGCATGACGTTGGGGTTGAGGTCGCTGATCTCCGCGATGAAGCCGTGCGCCCGGCCCATGTGCTCGCGGACGTTGTCCAGCAGGCCCGGCTTGTAGGTGTGGTCGCGCGCCAGCATCACCTCGAAGAAGTACGGCTCGCGCTCGAAGACCCTCCGCACCGCCTGCTCCAGGACCGCGTACTCCTCCGAGAACGGGGTGATCATGAAGAGCAGCACGTGCGGGGGCCGCCTGGCCACGAGCGCGGCGTGGCTCTCCCGCAGCGCCAGCGCCTCGCGGCGCTCGCGTTCCACCGTGTCCCGCAGGCCGGCCAGGTCGTTGTGCTGGCCCATCACCCTGCCGCACAGACGCAGGAACTGGCGGTGGATCGCCTCGGCGTTGTCGTGGGTGAGCAGGTTGCGCGAGTAGAGGACGGCACTGGTGTACATCGCGTACGTCAACTCCTGGGCGACCGGCTCCCTGTTCAACAGCGCCAGCTCCCTGACCAGCGGGTTGGTGGCATTGAGCTGCAGGTAGACGGGCCGGGTGCGGCTGCGCTCCAGCGCCTCGTTGGCCACGTCCTCCAGCTGTGACCGGAACCAGGGCTGGATCACGATGTCACGGAGCTTGAGCTCGGCCTCGCTCTCCGGGGTGAGGATGATGACGGCGGGGAGCTCCGGTGGGGCGAACCTCCTCATCCGCACGTCGATGTTCGTCACCCCCGCCCGGCGCAGCGCCCATTCGGCGTTGGCCTCAAGCTGGCGGAAGGACTCCTCCTCCTCGCGGGACAGCCGCTGGAAGATCGCCGGGTCGTCCGTCGCGTCCAGCCGCTGCAACCAGACCCGCCCGGCGTTGTACATCGAGTACTTCTCCAGCAGCGCCTCGTCGAACTCGGCGCCCGCGTTGATCACGCACCACCCGGTCGCGTCCGCCAGCCGGTAGAACTGGGCGGCGGCCCCCGCGAAGGCGAAGTAGTAGATCGGCGCCTTGTTCCCCGTCTCCGGCCGGGGGGCGTTCTTCGTGAGGTACTCCTCCAGCGACATCAGGTTGCGGTTGGTCTCGAAGAGGAGAAGGTCGGCGACCTGGGCGAAGAAGTCGTCGTGGACGAGCGCCATGCCCTTGAGGTGGTAGTGGTGCCAGAGGTTGATGTGGACGAAGGTGTTGCGCTCGTTGCGGGCGAGGTCGGCCAGATGCTCGACGATGAGCCTGCCGAGCTGCTCCCTCAGGAACGCGAAAGTGGAGTGCGTCCGCTGCACGTTGTCGCGCGCCGCCGTCGGCAGCAGGTCGGGGCTGTCCACGAGCCCCCGGACGAACTTCGCCCACGGCGGCAGGAGGTCGACGTCGTCGGCGCGGACGAACATGCGCCGTACGAAGATGTCGACGACACCCGTCGTGTCGAGGTCGGGCAGGTTCCGGTCGGAGATGTAGAGGGCCCCGCGTGCCCGGCACTCCCCCTCGATGTCGATGGGGATGACGGTGAGCGGGGTCTCGTTGTGGTATCTGCGGCCGAGATACTGGCGGTAGGCCTCCAGCTTCTCGCTCGGGGAGTGCCAGACGTCCCGGTGCCAGGGCGCGTCCATCGCGTTGACGGGGCCCTTGCCGTCGACGTTGATCGGGAAACGGATGAAGTCGCAGTAACGGATCACGGTCTCGGTGATCCGCCGGGAGTCGACCAGGTAGCCGTGCTCCGGTCCGACGTGCAGGATCACCTCCGTTCCCACGCCCGGCTTGTCGTCGTCATAGAGCTCGCAGGTCGTGCTGCCGGAGTTGTGCCAGGCCAGCGCTCCGGCGGCGGCGGACTTGCGGGTGCGCACCACCACCTTCGTCGCGACGACGAAGGCGGAGAGCATGCCGATCCCGAACTGGCCGATCAGCTCGAACGCCGCCTCCCTCCCCTCGGCCTGCAGCTTCCTGCCCAGCGAGCCCGTTCCGGTGGAGCCGATCACGGAAAGGAACTTCTTGATGTCGTCTTCGTCCATGCCGATTCCGTTGTCACGGAATATCAGCATCCCGTCCTTCGGATGAACCTCGATCTCGATCCTGCCGCTGACGTCCTCGCTCTCGGACTGGCGCAGAATGATCGAATCATGGGCGTTCTGGATGAGTTCGCGCACGAACACGTCGGGGTCCGCATAGAGATGCCGGGCGAGCAGCTGGATGAGCCCCTCGAAATTCGTCTCCATCTTGAAGGTCTCGCGTGGTCGGCCTACCATCGCCACTCCCTTGCCTCGACGACACCATCCGCCCGGTTATGGCTGCCGATATTTGCCATGAAAGCACGTCCACCAGCGTTTCCCCGGGATCAAGTCTAGCCATTACGGAAAACGCATAGAAGTTCCGCACGAGAAACCGGCGACCGTATTTACGCCATAAATCACCACAAAAAGGAAATAGCCCATAAATTGGGCGGCGGCCGCGCCCCGGCGCCTCCCATCCGGCCCGGCCCGGCGGACGGCTGAAAGTTACACGCCGGCCGTCACCGTCCTCGCAGGTCAGCGGGCCTGCCTCGATCCGGCCGCTTCCCGTTCCGGGAAAAGCCCACCTAACATCGGCCCGGACTACGGCAGGAGTGGACGATGCGCAAAAGCGGTTCGGTTCTGGCGGCTGTGGCCGTGACCCTCGGATTCATTCTGGTGAGTACGGCGGTGCCGGCGCAGGCGGCGGCCGTCAGGATCATGGCACTCGGCGACTCGATCACCGGCTCGCCCGGGTGCTGGCGGGCCATGCTGTGGGAGCGGCTGCGCGAGGCCGGCCACACCGACGTCGACTTCGTCGGGACGCTGCCCCCGCAGGGCTGCGGGATCGCCCACGACGGGGACAACGAGGGCCACGGCGGAGCGCTGGTCACCAGCGTGGCCGACCAGAACCAGCTCCCGGGATGGCTCTCGGCGACCCGGCCCGACATCGTGATGATGCACTTCGGCACCAACGACGTCTGGAGCAACCGTCCCACCGCGACCATCCTGGCCGCCTACGGCAAGCTGGTGGACCAGATGCGGGCCGACAACCCCGACATGAAACTCCTGGTCGCCCAGATCATCCCGATGAACCCCGGCAGCTGCGGCGAGTGCGGGCAGCGGGTGTCGGCGCTCAACGCCGCGATCCCCGGCTGGGCGGCGGCCAAGTCCACCGCGCGCTCCCCCGTCGTCGTGGTCGACCAGTGGACGGGCTTCAGCACTGCGGCCGACACCTACGACGGCGTGCACCCCAACGCGGCGGGCGACCAGAAGATGGCGGGCCGCTGGTTCCCCGCCCTGACGGCCCTGCTCGGCGCGGGGCCGACCACCTCCCCGACCCCGACCGTCTCACCGACCCCCACCCCCACGGTCACTCCCCCGGCCGGCGACTGCGCGGCCGCCTACCGGACCGTCAACCAGTGGCCGGGCGGCTTCCAGGGCGAGGTGACCGTCAAGAACACCGGGACCGTCCCGCGCTCCGGATGGACCGCGGGCTGGGACTTCGCCGACCGGCGGATCAGCCAGTCGTGGAACGCGACGGTCACGCAGGCGGGATCCGCCGTGACCGCCGGGAACGCCGCGTGGAACGGCTCCCTGGCTCCCGGCGCGACGACGACCTTCGGGTTCGTCGCCTCCGGGAACGGCTCCCCCGCGCCCGCGGTGTCCTGCACGACAGGCTAGCCGTACCGCCCGTCCCCGCGGCGCCCGCGCCGGGCGGGCGCGGAGAAGGCGTGACGGGCCCGGCGCGCGGGGCGGACCCGGCGCCGGGCTCCCCGCGCGCACGACCGCGCCTGTCCCGCTCCTACAGCGCCGCGCACATCAGCGCCTGCTCCAGTGCCGCGCGTCCCTGATCGGGCCGGCCCGCGTCACCATGGAGATCGGCGACGACCATCCATGCCGCCGAAGCCGGCCGTAGCGCCGTCATCCTCTCCAGCGCCTGCGCCGCCGCGGTCTGGGCGAGCGCCGCCTTCTCCAGCTGTCCCAGGGCCCGGTAGACCTCCGCCAGCAGCTCGTGCGCCTCCACCGCCACCGGCCCCACCATGCCCGCCGCCTGCTCCACCGCCGACAACGTGCGCTCCAGGGCCACCTGCGGCTCCTCGCGCAGCAGGTCGAGGCGTGCCATCGCGAGCCGGCACGAGACGATGTCGCCCGGGTGCGCCGAGGCCGCCACCAGCTCGGCGTGGGCGTCGGTGAGCATCTGCCCGATCCGCTCGATGTCCTGCGGCCCGTGCCGCAGGGCGTACTGGGCCATGCACATCCGCAGCCGGCCCAGCGCCAGCCCGTCGTCCAGCTCGGCCTGGAGCCGCAGGGCGCGGTTGCTCAGCAGGTCCGCCTCCAGCGGATCGTCGAGGATGCGCGCCACCACCGCGCTGTTCCACGAGGCCGCCGCGATCGCGCGGGGCGATCCGATCCGGTCGGCCTCGTCCAGCAGGTCGGCGGCGAACTGCGCCATCCGCTCCCGATCGCCGCGCTCGACGTAGGCGCCCAGCAGGGTCGAGGCCAGCTCCACCAGCCGGTCGGTCCACCCCGAGGGCACCTCCCGCTCCAGCGCCTCCTCACCGACCCGTACGGCGGCCGGCAGGTTGCCCACCTCCCGGTGACAGCGGCACAGGGCCAGGGCGATCGAGATGCGCTGCTCGCGGAGCTGCGCCTCCACCCCCGCCAGCGCGGCCGTCGTCTCGGCGTGGTCGGAGCACGCCTCGTGCAGCGCGACCGTCAGCTGTTCGATCGCGGCCGGCCGGTTGCCGGCGGCCTCCAGCGCCAGGGCGTAGCCGTAGCCGGCGCGCCGGCGCAGGTCGGGCAGGTGGCGGAGTGCCGGGTCGGCGATCAGCCGTGCCAGCTCCTGCCCGGCCGCCTCGACCCGGCCCTGGCGCAGAGCCGTCTCCGACCGGGCCACCCGGGCGTGCAGGGCCGCCACGTACCGGTCGGTGATGCCGTGTCCCAGCTCTGCGGGAGAGCAGCCCAGCCGGTCGGCCAGGATCCTTATCTCCGGGGCGCTCGCATCCCGCATGCCGTCCTCGATCGCCTCCACGTCTTCTTCGCGCAGTCCCGGCTCCGCGACCTGCGCTATCGTCATTCCGCGCTGCTTGCGCAGTGCCTGCAGACGCCCGCCTACGTTCGTGCTGCTCACGTCGGACTCCCTGGATGCCGCACAGGATGCGAATCCACCCTTGATGTGGATCATCTCAACAGCGCATCTTAACGTCGCCCCCCCTCGCTTCACCAAAGCCAATCCGATATCCATATTCGGACGTTGTGTCATACCTGCGACACAGGAGACAATCCTGATGATGATCCATAAAGTGTCATGGAGGTATCTGTGAAAAGGCGTGTACTGGCCGGAATCGCCGCCACGGCGGCCGCATTGTCCGTTGCCCTCGGATCGGCGGGCACAGGCACGGCCGGTCCAGCCCTGGAGAGCCCTCAGCCGGCCGCGGCCCCGCCGGTGAACGCCTCGCCGCCTCCGGCCCTTGAGGGCGGCGGCCTGTGCTGTTACGAGTAGGCGCCGGCCGCTGAGGGACATGGCGACCTGGCCCGCCGGCGGCTCCGCGGCCGCCGGGACCGACCGGGCAGGTCCGCGGACCTACAGGCCCATGCAGGCCAGTGCCCGCTGGTAGGCCGCGACGCTGTCGCCCGGCTCCTCGACCTCCTGCAGTATCCGGGCGACGGCGAGCCAGAACCGCGTGGTCCGCCGCGTGGGGGGCGCCTCCCGCAGCCACGCGGCGACGGCGGCCAGTTCGCGCACCGCTTCGCGCCGCCGCCCCAGCCCGGCCATCGTCTGGCCCGCCAGAAGGCGGATCTCGGCCTGCCGGTCGCGCGGCAGGTGCTCGATCTGGTCGCGCACCGCCGCCAGGTGCCCCTCCGCCGCCTCCGGGGAGCCCAGCAGCAGCTCGGCGCGGATCAGGTTCACCGCGCAGTCGACCTCCTCCGCCGCGCCGGCCGGGCCGTTGACCGGTTCGGCCCGCGCCGCCATCAGCAGCCGGCGCCACCGGCCGGCGTCCGCGGGCCGCGCGCTGAGCGCGATCCCGGCGCACGCCACGCGCAGCCGGTTCAGGCCGGACGGGTCGCCGAGCTCGGACTGGGCGGCGAGGGCCCGCTCGACATGTGCCAGCGCCTCCTCGTCGTGCCCGCTCTCCATCGCCAGGACCGCGGCCGCCCGGTGCGCCGCGACGAGTGCCGCGGGGGTGCCGAGACGGTCGGCGGCCGCCAGCAGTTCACCGCGGAACTGGCACCCCCGCAGCAGGTCGCCGCGTTCGGTGTAGGCGATGAGCAGTTCGGCGCCCAGCCGGACGTGCTCCTCGCTCCAGGCGGGCCGTGCCGCGCCGGCCAGGATCTGCTCGGCCGCCCGCACGGCCGCCGCCAGGTCTCCCTGCCGACGGTGGCACCTGGACAGCGCGCAGGTGACGCTCGCGTACAGCTCGGCGGGCATCTGGGCCGCGTCACGGTGCCGCACGCCGGCCAGCAGCGTGATCGCCTCATCGAGCTCGCCGCAGGCCTGCAGCGCGCCGGCCAGGCCGAGCTCGGCCTCCTGGCGCAGGTGGGGAAGGCTCGCGATGGCCTCCCCGGCGAGCAGGGCGGCGTAGCGGGTGCGCGCTTCGGCGGCCCTGTCGCCGTCCAGCGCCTGCCGGGCATGCACCAGTCCGAGTTCGAGCTCCTCCCGCTGCTCGGCCGTCACGCCGCTGACCAGGTAGGACAGGGAGCATTCGAGCTTCTCGGCCAGCAGTTCCAGCACCGCGGGCGGCGCGGTCCGCTTGCCGCTCTCGATGAGAGAGACGTAGCTGTCCGACAGTTCCGGATGAGCGAGCTCCGCCTGGGAGATGCCTCGCCGGCGGCGGGCAGTTTTGATGCGCTGTCCGACTGGAGCTGTAGCAGCAGACACGATTATCCCTCGCACACGGACCATTCGATGGGTGGCGAGCTGCGCCCGGACGTCTGCGCGCTCGACGAGCCCTGGACATCCTTCGCACCCCGCTACGGCATCATTCGCCACTTTAGGAAATGCTATGACCTTTACCGCATAATTTACTGATCAGCGTCCGTAATCGGCGTGTCACCCCCCGGGGGGCGGGACCGCCGGCCGGGGCCGCAGTGAGCGGGACCGCCGGCCGGGGGCCGCGGTGGCAGGGCGCGTCTTGCCCGGCCCTTGATGTGCGCGCGGTGGAGCCGCCCGGTTCCGGCGTGTCATCGTCGAGGAGAGGGAGGAGGCGATCCATGACCACCCCGCTCTACCTGCGAGGCTTCCTCGCGCCGGTGCCCGACGAGATCGACGCCTTCGACCTGCCGGTCAGCGGGGCCCTTCCCCCCGCGCTCACCGGCCGCTACTTCCGCAACGGCCCCAACCCGCTGCCCGGCCGCGACCCCGGCCACTGGTTCACCGGGCCCGGGATGGTGCACGGCGTACGGCTGCGCGACGGCCGCGCCGAGTGGTATCGCAACCGCTGGGTGCGGACCCGCGAGTTCACCGAGGACGCGCCCTTCGTCCGGGACGACCTCTCCGTCGACCTCACCGCGGTGCCCGCCAACACCCACGTCGTCCCGCACGGGGACAAGATCTTCGCGCTGGTCGAGAACGGCCTGCCGTACGAACTCACCGCCGGGCTGGAGACGGTCGGCCCGTGTGACTTCGGCGGCCTGCTGACCACCGCCATGACCGCCCACCCCAAGCGCGACCCGCTCACCGGCGAGCTGCTCTTCTTCGGCTACGGCTTCCTGCCGCCCTATCTCACCTACCACCGGCTCTCGGCGGACGGAGAGCTCGTGGAGAGCCGCGAGGTCCCGGTGCCGGGGCCGACGATGATGCACGACTTCGCCATCACCGCCGGTCACGTCGTGTGGATGGACCTGCCCGTCGTGTTCGACCTGGCGCTCGCCGAGGGCGGCGGCATGCCGTACCGGTGGGACGACCGCTACGGCGCCCGGCTCGGGGTCATGCCGCGCACCGGCGACGCCGGCGTGACCTGGTCCGACATCAACCCGTGCTACGTCTTCCACACGGCCAACGCCCACGAGGACGGCTCCGGCCGCGTCGTGCTCGACACCGTCCGCTACACCCCCGCCGAGTTCGCCGCCGTGTGGGACGACATCGGCGGCAGTGCCCACCCGGCGGCCAGGGCGGCCGTGAGCGGGACGGCCCACCTGCACCGGTATGTCCTCACTCCCGGCGCCGCCTCCCACGAGGAGCAGCTCGACGACCTCGACGTGGAGTTCCCCACGCTGCACGACGGCCGGACCGGCGACCGCAACCGCTACCTCTACGCGGTCTCCTCCGGGGCGATCGTCAAATACGACGTGCGGAGCGGGGCGAGCATCCTCCACAAGACAGGACCGGACCGGATGGCAGGCGAGGCGGTCTTCGTCCCCGCCGAGGACGCGCGGGGAGAGGACGAGGGCTGGCTGATCTCCATCGTCACCGGCGGGCCCGGTGTCGGCTCCGAACTGCTGGTCCTCGACGCCGTCGACCTGTCCCGGGTGGCCTCGGTACGGCTGCCGCGGCGCGTCCCGGCCGGTTTCCACGGCTCCTGGATCCAGGACGGCTGACGGCGGGACCGCGGGCGCCGCGACCGTTCGCACCGGCCGCGGCGCCCGCCCCGCCGGGGGGATCAGCGCTTGAGCGCGTCGGGAAGCTTGTCCAGCAGGCCCTTGAGGTCGTCGGCGTGCTCCTCCTCCTGGGCGAGGAGGTCTTCGAAGACGCGCCTGGTGGTCACGTCACCGTCGCCGAGCCACTGGACGATCTCGGTGTAGGAGGCGATCGCGATCCGCTCGGCGACCAGATCCTCCTTGATCATCTCCACCAGGTCGAGGCTGGCGTCGTACTCCGCGTGCGAACGGGTGGTCAACGTGTCCGGGTTGAAGTCGGGCGCGCCGCCGAGCTGCACGATGCGCCGGGCGAGCCGGTCGGCGTGCTCCTGCTCCTCGGCGGCGTGCTCCAGGAACTCCGCCGCCACCGGCTCGGCGTAGATGCCGCTGGCGGTGTAGTAGTGGCGCTTGTAGCGGAGCACGCAGACCAGCTCGGTGGCCAGCGCCTCGTTGCACACCTGGATCACCCGGGGGAGATCGGCGCCGTATGCGGAGGTGATCGGCCCCTTGTCGATCTCCTGACGTGCCCGGGCACGGATTTCCTTGATGTCGGTCAGAAATTCAGCCATGCACACCCCCTACCCCGGATCCCCGATCCATCAAGTCCCGCGGGACGTCAACAGAAGATCTTTGACGCGACGCGGTGATCGGCTGGTCGAAACCCCCGGCTCGGCACTTCCGGGAACAGAGCGTGGCCGGGCGACGCCTTGATCATGGAACTACGATGGGCGCATGGCCCTGATCCACCAAGCCACGCTGCGACCCACGAAGCTCGAACTCCTGGCCGCCTGGCTGCCCGGCCGCGACTGGCATGCCGATGCCATCAACGGCCGGCACCTGGAGGCGTCGGGGTCGACGATCAGCCTGATCGGGGGAGTTCGGTCCCCCTGGACCAGGAAGGTCACGGCGACACCCGGCTTTCCCTCGTCGCGGCCGCCCTCACCAGATCGGCGGGACAGCCCTCCGGAAGGTGAGGTCGGCGCGTCGACCTCACCTTCCGAGGGGGCTGTCCCGCCGTACCGCTGAGACGAACGCCATCCCGCCGACAGGAAAGCCCCGCGACATCATGACCGGCCCGGAGCTGAAGGACTCCCTCCGGGGGCGACCGGGCATGACCGGCTTCAGCGCCTACGTCTGTCAAGGTCGTCCCGCACTATCGTTGCGGCATGAACACCCCGGTGGCGGAAGCCGACATCGACGCCGACCTCGTTGATCGCCTGATCCGCACGCAGCACCCGGATCTGGTGGGCCCGCTCACCCCCGTCGCCAACGGCTGGGACAACGTCATCTACCGCCTGGGGACGGACCTGTCCGTACGGCTGCCGCGCCGCCGGGTCGCCGTCGACCTCATCGTCAACGAGCAACGCTGGCTGCCGGTCCTGGCCGAGTACGTCGAGGTCGCGCTGCCCCTGCCCGTCAGGGCCGGCGTGCCCGGCGAGGGCTACCCGTGGCCGTGGACGATCGCGCCCTGGTTCGAAGGCCGCACGGTCGCCGACGTGCCGCCGTCCGGCCGATCCGGCATCGCCGTCCCGCTGGCCGACTTCATGACGGGCCTCCACCGGCCCGCACCGCCTGACGCGCCGCGTAACCCCGTCCGCGGCGTCCCGCTCGCCGCCCGCGACGGAGCGGTACGGCAACGCCTGCAGTCCATTCCCCGATCAGCCGAGCTCCTCCCCCTCTGGGAGAAACTGGCCGCCCTCCCGCCCTGGCAGGGCCCCGCGCTCTGGCTCCACGGCGACCCGCACCCGGGAAATCTCCTGCTCGACGGGGAAGGGCTGGCTGCTGTCCTGGACTTCGGTGATCTCACCAGTGGCGATCCCGCCACCGACCTGGCCGCCGCGTGGCTGGTGTTCGACGAGAACGCGCGCGAGGTCTTCCGATCACGCGTGGACGCCGACGAGGTGACCTGGGAGCGCGCACGGGGTTGGGCCCTCGCCATGGGCACTGCTCTGGCCGCCCACTCGGCCGACAACCCCAGCATGGCGGCCATCGGCGATCACGTCCTCGACCAGGTGCTTCTCACCCGGTAGGGCTTGGTCAGGCAGGGACGGGCCGGGAGTGTCCGGGAAACGCGCGGCGGCATGTGGGGGCAGACCAGGGGGACGTGGTGATGCCGGCCTCACGGCCGGTCGCTCACGACGGCTTCAGCCGCCCACCCTGCCGTCCGACGCGCGGATCGCGTACACGTTGCCGTTCACGCTGCCGACGTACACCCGCCCGCCCGCCACCACGGGGGCGGTTCTGATGTCGCCGCCGGTCTGGAAGCCCCACCGGCGGGTGCCGGTGGAGGCGTCGAGGGCGTGCAGTTCGCCGTCGCCGGCCGCGACGTACAGGGCGTCGCCGGCCAGGACGGGGGTGAACGGGCCGGGGGCCCTGAAGCCCGCCCCACCGCCGAGAGGGAAGATCCACCGGGTCTTGCCCGTGGCGGCGTCCAGCGCGTGGAGCCGGTCCCCCACGCGTGTCAGGTACGCGACGCCGCGGGCGACCATGAGGGCGTTCGTGGTGGTGTGGGCGCCGCGGCCGGCCTCGAAGGTCCACCGGCGCGCGCCCGTGGCCGCGTCGAGCTTGTGCAGCACTCCCCCGCCGCCCACGTAGACGGCCCTGCCGGCCGCCAGGGGGCCGGCGAAGATCGGGGCGCCGACCTGGGAGCGCCACCTCGGCCTGCCGGTGACCCGGTCCAGCGCGTGGAGCCGGCCGTCCCCGGAGGCGACGTGGACGGTGTCGGCGGTCGTGGCCACGCCGGCGACGTCGGTGCGCCCGTCGGCGCGGAAGCGCCAGCGGCGTTCGCCCGAGCCGGCGTCCAGCGCCACCACACCGCCGGGGCCGGTGGCATAGACGAGGTCGCCCGCCGCGTGCGGGATGACGCGGTGGACGAAGCCGCTCTCCCTGCCCCGCCATCGCGTCCGGCCGGAGGCGGCGTCCAGGGCGATGACCTGCGCGCCGGTCCAGGCGTACACCGTGCGCCCGTCGATCACGAACCTGCTCGCCTCTGTGGTCCTGCGGCTCCATCGCGTCCGGCCGGAGACCGCGTCCAGCGCGACGATCCGGCTGAAGGTGCTGGCGTACACGGTGCCGCCGGCTCGAATCGGGCCGGAGGTGACGAGGCCGCCGGTCTGGTGACTCCAGCGCAGGGCGCCGGAGACGGCGTCCAGCGCGTACACCTTGCCGTCGCCGCTGCCCGCGTGCACGAGGCCGCCCGCCACCACCAGGTCGGCGCCGATGGAATTGTCGGCGGGGAAGCTCCATCCGGCCGGGCGGGCGGCGAGCGGGCCGTCATCCGGCACGACGGCTCCCGGCTCGTAGCGGGCCAGCAGGTTTCTCTGAAGCCGCGGGGTGAGCAGCCGGACGGCCCGCCGCGAGGAGGAGCGCAGGTGGACCAGGGCCGGGCCCGCGGTGACGATGGACTCGCTCAGCATCCCGCTGGGCAGGCGGGGCAGCGTCTGCGACAGGGCGTAGGGAGTTTCGGTGGTGGGGTCGTACCTGCCGGTCTGCTTGACGCGGCGGACTATGGCGGCGAACGCCTCCCGTGCGGCGGCCGGAGTGGAGAACACCCAGGCGACCGAGACGGACACGACCGCCTCCTCGTCCGTCGCCGGTATCCAGTCGCAGCCCGCCGGCTTCGGCGTCGGCACTCCCGCCACGGTCCGCCGTACGGGGCCGGGGCGGTAACCGCCGCCGAGGACGCCCAGGAGGGCACAGGCGTCCGGCCAATCGGACAGGGGGACGCCGCCTGGCGGGGCGGGGTCGCCGGACGGCCCGTGAACCAGCCTGTACGCGACGATCCAGCCGGCCTCGTCGTGGACGAAGGCCATGTCTTCGGTCGTGCCCAGCAGGGTGGACCAGGTGGGGGGCAGGGCGACGGGCAGCGCGCGGATGCGGCCGGTGACGGTGTTCAGGGAGATCAGGAAGGTGAGCGTCGCCCGCCGGTCGCTGATCAGGAGATCCCCTTCACCTGTGGACTCCGGGTAGGAGCCGACCCGGAAGGGGCGGCTCCATCGCTCCGGTGCCATGGCCCCGGTGGCCGGAGGACGTGCAAGGGCCTCGCGCACGGTCGACAGCAGCCGGCCGTCCGGTGCGAAGAACGACTCCACGTTTCCGCCCACGATGTCCAGATACCCGTCGGCGCCCGCCGTCAGCGAGAGCGAGGCGGCCTGCCCGGACGGCGGCAGTGAGCGCGTCCAGTCGGGGCGCAGGGTGTGCGGGTCGACGGAGGCGAGTTCGATCCTGCCCGCGCAGTCGCTGACCAGCGCGACCGACCGGGCGGAGGCGGCGCTGTGCAGCAGGCAGTCGCGCGGGCGGACCGTCCGCGCCGTGACCCTGCCGGTGCGGAGATCGAGCGAGGTGAACGTGTAGGGGCCGGGCGACCGGTCGAGGAAGGTGACGCCGCGCTCGGTCACCATGATCCTGGGGCCGGTGTAGCGGGGGACGCCCCCCACGAGCTCGACGGGCTCGACGGTGACCGTTGTGCGCCACAGCAGGGCCCCGTCGGTCAGCTCGTAGCCGGTCAGCCGGTGGTCGGCCGCGCCGGGCACCTGTCTCGCCACGACGATCGTCCCGGCCGCGACCCATACGCCGGCGGTGGGGGCGGCATCGGCGGGGATGGCGTACCGTCGCCTGCCGGTCCGAGGGTCGTGGACCGCCACCGCGCCCTGCGGCGTCGCCACGGCCAGGCCTCCCTCCGCCACCCCGTGGCGCGGGTTGCCGAGCGGGAACGGGTCCCCCTCCTGGTCGGGCATGGACCAGGCGGTCCGCCAGGCGGCCGGTGCCCACGGCAGGCGCGGCGCGTCCCCCGCCACGACCGGGCAGACCGCCAGCGCCAGGAGGATCGCGAGGATGCGCAGATCGCGCACGATCAGCATTTCCTGGTCTTCGGGAACAGCTCGCACGCCTCGGCCGCCGGCATCGGCGCCCATCCGCCCAGCGATGACGGGGTGGAGAAGGAGCGATAGGTGTCGCCCCCGCCGGTCAGCCGGAACGGCCCCCCGCCCGGCCCGTTGATCACGAGCTGCTCGGCCCGCTCCTCCGCCAGCACAGTGGCGAGGAGGTCGAACTCGTAGTACGCCTCCGTGCCGCTGATCGTCATGCTCAGCGTGACGCGCTCGTCCCTCTTCAGGTCGATCTGCTTCGTGGAGAAGTATCGGACGCCGGGATCCTTGGCGGTGACGAAACGGGGCGTCGCCTTGTCGAGGTCCGCGCGGAGCTCCACGGTGCCGACCTCCCCGCTGCCGCTGGGGGCTTTCAGATACGCGCCGTCCGACACGGATTTACGCGCGATAATCCGTGGCCTCAGGTCGACGATGCGCATGCTGCTGCGGTTTCCCACGAGGACGACCGTGATATTCATCCAGTCGATTACGGCAGCCTGATGGCGGGTCAGCAATGCCTGCTGTTCGTCCTCCGTCGCACGGGCGCCGAGGAGAATTCTCCGCTCTTCCGGATCCGTCACCGGCTCTCTCAAAGCGATGTCCCGCTCGTCGGCGTCCACGGCCACGTGGCCGATCGTGACGGGCGGAGCGCCGCTGACCCGGTCGATCACATCCGTGCCACGGGAGCCGAACCAGGCGGTGAACACCACCCCGATGGCCGCGACGAGCACCGCGCCGACAATTCCGGCCACCCATGTACGCGCCGCTTTCCACCCGCCGCCTTCGGGCTTCTCTACTGCCGCCGGCGCATTCTCGCCGCCCCGGTCTTTATTTCCGGTCTTGCCCCCTCGACTATTTCCCATGGCGCGATGTCCCCCAGCCAGTAAAAGCGAACAGGGTGAGCACGAATATGCCGATCATAACGTCGCGTGCCCGGCCGGTGACGTGATTGCGGCAAGAAGTCGCCCGACCGCCCGCGGGTTTCCCCGAGATCGGCCAGGAGGAGTCGTTTCGGTTCTTCGCCCCGGCCGGTGCCGCGTCCGTTGGTCCCGGTCGGGGGTGCGGGCCGGCCCGGTGTGACGGCGGCATTGTCGGGATGTCCGATAGCGGCCATCACACGGGACGGCCATGCGGAGGCGGGTACGGTCCGGGCGTGGTATCCCTACGTAGGACTCCTGGCGACAGCGGACGCGCTCCGGCCATCACCTCTGCGCGTGGACGGCCGGGCCCGAACGGCACGGGGATCCGGGTGCCGGCCGGCGGCCGGGCCGAACGCCGGCCGGAACCGCGGGATGGGGGCTTCATGCGGCGGATGGGTGCGATGGCGGCGGTGTCTCTCGCGCTGCTCTCAGGCGGGTGCGCGTCAGGGGCGGGCGATCCGGAGGGCACGCCCACCAAGGCGGCCGCGCCCGTGGTCCCGCCCGCCGTCGGGAGCGCGGAGGCGGTGGTCGTCTCACAGAAGGGCTGCTCCGAGCCGGCCCGCGCCGCTGACGGGTTCCAGGCGGCCTCCGTCCGGCCGAGCTGGAAGCTGCTCTCGGTGACCGGTGAGGCGGGCGCCCTCCGTGGCGGTGCGACGGCCTCGGACGGGGCGTTGTGGGCGCTGCGCGACACGGGAGAGGACCTCACGACACCGGTCCGGTGGAAGGACGGCCGATGGGAGGCGGTGGCCATGCCGCCCGGGGTGAAGGTCGTCAAGGCCCTGGTGACGGGTCCCGGCGGCGAGATCTGGGCGGTCCAGCCGGGGGCGGAGACCTGGAAGGGGGGCGTGCTCGGGAGCGCCGGGTGGCGGGGGTCGACGCTGACCGTGCCAGGCAATGTGAGGGAGGATGGCCCTGCCGACGCGCACGGCGGCTGGGTGAGCTTCGGCGCCGCCGCCGTCCACTGGGACGGCACGAGCTGGAAGCGGGTGGACCTGCCCGCCGACCAGGGGGGCGAGGGGGCCTCCGTCGGATACCGGCTGTCCGGCTCGGACGAGGAGGTCTGGGCCGTGCCCGCCGAAGGGCCCAAGGCCGTACGGTTGCGCGACGGCGTGTCGCAGGTGGTGGAGTTCGCGCTGCGGATCGACGCGAGGGAGGCCATCCACGACACCCAGGGCGGCGCCTTCTATCCGCAGGCCGTCGCGGTCGTCGGCGCGGACGAGACGTGGGTGCTCGGGGCGGCGGCGTTCGGCACCCATTACCTGGAGGAGGGCGAGGACACCGAGGCCGGACGGGTGGTGGCGCTGCACCACGCGCGGGGCACGTGGCGCTGCACGTGGGGTCCCTTCCACCGGGAGAACTTCGAGGGCGCGTTCACGGACGCGGTGCCGGACGGGGACGGCGGGCTGTGGGCGGTGACGGCGGAGTCGACGCTGTGGCACCTCAGCGGCGGGCGCTGGACCAGGGAGCGCCTGCCTGCCGACGAAGGTGCGGAGCCGCACGTCACCGACCTGGTGGCCGCCGGCCATGAAATCTATGCGCTGGGCTCGGTCGCCTCGGGGGAACAGTCCCACGGGGCGCTCTGGCGCGCCGGTTAGGTGGTTTCCCGCCGCCTGCCGGTGACGGGCAGGCGGCGGCCCCGGCCGTGGCCCGATATCACCCGCGGCAGAGCTCACCCGCCACGACACGGGGACGAGGGGATCATCTCGCCTCCGGCTGTGCCCGCCTCACTGGTTGAGGCGGTCGGTGACGAGGTCGGTGAAGCCGTTGGCGAGCAGGATGACGGCGATCGCGGTGAGCAGGATGCCCGCGACGCGGTCGAGGAGCATGGCTCCTTTGAGCGAGATGCGTCGCTGGACGTGGCCGGACAGGTAGAGCGTCAGCCCGGTGACCGCGGCGAAGCACAGGGCGGCGATCGACAGGGCGATCTTGTCTTGGGTGCCGGCCGCCGAGGCGGAGGCGGCGACGCCGAAGGCGAAGGTGGTGCCGCCGACGGTCAACGGGAAGGTGAGCGGGGTGTAGAGGATCGACTTGGGGTCCGGAGCCGGCTCGGTTGGCAGCGCGGCACCCTTTTTGTCCTGCTCCTGGAGCTTCTCCAGTTCCTCGACGGCGCCGGCTTTGCCGCGCATCAGCGGGATGGACGCGTACGCGAGGGCGATGCCTCCGGTGGCGGTCAGCGCCGCGGTGCTGATGCCGAGCAGTTTGAGCAGCGGCTCGCCGACCCACAGCGCGGCCAGGACGAAAACGGCGACGTTGAACGCGAGGCCCAGCGCCAGCCGGTTGACCTGTCCGTGACTGTAGGGCCGGACGATCGGCAGATAGGACGCCAGCGCGGCGACGGGGCTGTAGAGCCCGAACAGAGCCAGGAAGAGAATCAGTGCTGGGTGACTCATCGCGGTCCTCCCGCCGTGAAACTGAGGGCCGCCGATCCTGTATCGGATCGGCTGCCGCCGGTCACGGGGGGATGGCACGGGGCCGGCCCCCGGCCCCGTGCGTCGCTTCGGGATCTAGACCGGGTCGCGCAGGATGGGGCAGGTCATGCAGTGCCCGCCGCCCCGGCCCTTGCCCAGCTCGAAGCCCTCGATCTCGACCACGTCCACGCCGTGCTCGCGCAGCTTCCTGTTGGTGAACTCGTTCTTGTGGTACCCCACCACGACGCCCGGCTCCAGGGCGACGAAGTTGCTGCCGCTGTCCCACTGCTCCCTGGCCCGCTGGTAGTCGTCTCCCCCGGTGGGGACGATGTCGAGCTTGCCGATGCCGAGCGCGTCCTCGAACGCGGCGGCCAGGTTCGGCTCCCGGTGCACCTCGACGACGCCCTCCTTGTCGCCCGGCCGCAGCGAGTAGACCGCCGCGTTCTCCACGACCGGCGGGTAGCCGGTGGCCTTGTCGACGTCCAGCAGCGTGAACACGGTGTCGAGGTGCATGTAGGAGCGGTGCGGCGGGATGTTGACCGCGAGCACCCTGGTGGCGGCCCCGGCGGCGAACAGCTCCCTGGCGAGGTGCTCGATCATGATCGGGCTGGTGCGCTCGCTGACGCCGATGGCCACGACGCCGTTGCCGATGGGCATCATGTCGCCGCCCTCCAGCGAGGCGCGGCCGAAGTCCTCCTCGTCGAAGCTGCCGTCGTCGCCCATCGGCGGGTACCAGTAGGCGAAGCCGTCGCCGGCGAACATCGGGTGGAAGTGGTAGACGATGCTCTGGTTGATCGTCTCCAGACGGCGGGCGTGATAGTAGAGCGGGTTCAGCGAGACCCCGCCGTACAGCCAGGCCGAGGGGTCGCGCTGGTAGAGCGAGTTCGGCAGCGGCGGCAGGATGAACGATCCCGTCTTGGCCATCGCGGTGACCAGGGAGCGCGCGTCGAAGCCTTCGCGGCCGGCTTGGGTGGCGGTGACGAACTCCTCCTTGGTCAGCCCGCCGATCAGGTGTTCGGCCAGCTTCTCCCCGCTCCAGGAGGCGAGCTCGGCACGGACCTCGTCGACGAGGACGGGTCCCACCGTCAGGTGGCTGACCATGCGTTCCACGGCGTGCCGCTTGGCCTCGGGCGCGGCCTCCAGCGCCTCGGCGAGCAGTTGCTGGTGGTGGAAGACCTCGATGCCGCGGCCGCGCATCATGGCCACGAACGCGTCGTGCTCGCTCTGGGCGCGGCTGACCCAGAGCACGTCGTCGTAGAGCAGCTCGTCCTTGTTGCTCGGTGTGAGCCGCTTCAGGCTGAGATCGGGCCTGTGCACGATCACCTGCCGCAGCGTGCCCACCTCGGAGTGGACTCCGTATTTCGTGCTCACAACGTCCCCCGAACGTTGTCGAGGGAGCATCTGCCGATGCTCCGCCGAGAAATGGGCCGGGCGTCCGGCGGATCGCCTGCGGCATGTACACATGGCTTTCGCGTGCCGACGTGTTGTGTCCGTTGTGCCCCGGGTCAGCCCAGCTCAAGCGTGCTCTTGGGTGGAGGCGCACTTACCGGGCGCCCGGCCGGGGCACCGCGGGCGGGCGCGTCGCCCTCTGCTGAGCGGCCACCGCGGGTGGCCGGGCCCGACGTGCTGTCCGCCGAGATCGTGTCGGGCGTCGAGGGGACGGGGCCGCACCGGCTGAGCCTGGACGCCGTTCCCGGGGCCGCGGTCAGGTCAGCTCGGCCAGCACCGACGCCAGGTCGTCGTAGGTGCCGCGGAGGCCCTCGGCGTTGCCCAGGCGGTGGCGCTCCAGGCGGATGGCCCCGATATGGCGGGCCTCGTAGATCCGCGAGCGCCACACCGCGGAGGCAGAGCGATCCGGCGCGCCGTAGCCGTCGCCGTCCCAGAACGCGTCCCGTTCGGTGCCGGGCCTGGCCAGCGCCATCCGGATCGTCCAGTCCGCCGAGGGATCGCCCCACAGGGTCCGGTCCATGTCCAGCACGCCGATGATCACGGGCTCCGGGGCCGTGCCGTCGAGCATCACGTTGACGGTCCACAGGTCGCCGGAGAGCATGCGCGGCTCCGTGATCTCGTCGAGGACCGTGTGATGTTCGGCGGCGACGGCCGTGACCTTGCGCAGGTCTGCGGCGTCCAGCCCGAGGCCGTCCAGGTCGGCGGTGATGTCCTGCAGAGACGCGATCACCGCCTGGCTCCAGGTGGTGTGCGGCGGCCCGGCGACGGGACCGAAGTGCGGGCCGCGCACCGCGTGCACCGTCTTGGCGATCGCGCCCATCTGCCGGAAGAAGCCGGGCCGGGCCGAACGCGGATAGGCGCCGAGGCGCTCCGGGGCGGGCACGCCGTCGAGCAGGCTCTGAACCATCCAGTCCCGGCCGATCACCTCGTGCGACCAGTCCGCCGCGATCACCCGCGGCATCAGCGGCGCGATCGCCGTGAGCCACGGCACGCTCGCGTACTCGTTGCGCATCAGCTGCCGCTCGGACCGGAACTGCCGCTCCGGCTCCGGGGCGATCCGCAGGATCACCGGTCGTTCCTGCCCGGTCACGGTGACGCGGTAGGTGGTGTTGTACATCCCGAGGCCCAGTTCGACGGCGGAGACGGCACGGGTTTCGGCGCCGAAGACGCGGTGACAGATCGACTGGATCTCCTCCCCGGTCACCGGCCGCTGGAACGCCTGCGCGCTGCGCTCGATCGGCTGGAATCTCATTCCGCTTCCTCACCGTCGGGGTCGCCGGCGAGCATGCGGGCGGCCGCCACGTCGTCCTCGTCCCAGCCCCAGTGGCCCTCGCGCCGGTGCTCCCTGGCCTGTTCGTCGATCCATCGGTTGTGCGCTTCCCAAGCCGCCTGCTTGCTGGTTCCCAGGGCGGCGCCGATCTGCGACCACGGAGCACCTGCCCGGCGGGCGGAGCGCACGGAGAGCTGGCGTCCGTAGCCCGCCTTCCGCGCGATCACCTCGCCCAGCGCGAGAAGCTCCAGCGCCTCGCCCCGCGTCAGGGGCTCCGCGCCGGGGTCAGGAGGTGCGAGCGGGGAGTCGTCCTCATCGGCCGGTGACGCCAGGGCGTCACGGGCACGCAGCGCGTCATAGCGCGCGACCGCGGTCAACAGCGTGAACTGGCGTTCGAGCTCGTCTGGAGTGGACATGACCCCAGTGTTTCGTCAGGCTGCCTTGACGTCAAGCCTTCTTGACGTCAAGGCAGCCTGACTCAATGCGCGAGCTCCCCGGAGGCACGCCCTGCCCCTGGGGGCTGGACGGCCGCGGGAAAGCACTCGGAGCCGGAGGCTCACCTCTTACGAGATCGCATCGGACCGTGACGCTCAGGCGTTGTTGTTGTTGTTATTGTTCTGCGTCTTCGAGCGGCGTGGCGTGGGCGTAACCGTGGGTTTAGCCGTGGGTGTAGCCGTGGACGTGGGTGTGGACGTGGGTGTGACCTCGACACGTACGACGGCCGCCCCGTGGGGGCCGACTGTGGGGGTCGCGGTGTCGATCACCGACGCGTTGCCCGAGCCGGCCACGTGGGCGAGCTCCTGAGCCTGCGCGGCGGTGACGGCCTCGGACGTCACCGCCATCGCCGCCGCCGCCACCATCGCGGTGGCCGCCACGGCCGCAAGGCGCCGGACGCGGGACGCCCGTCCGCGCCGCTGTCGCCGGTCCGTCAGTTCCTGACGGCGATTCTGACTCGTTTTTCTCATCCAACGCGCATGCATTGGAACCTCCTATGTCGGTGATGACAGGAATCCTGTCTACGCCCGCGGGGCATCACACCCCCGTGAGCGGCGCGCCCGGCTTGCGGTCTCGTGCCGATCAGCTGACACATCCCTGAGCTTGGTCGCAGCCGGGTCAGCGAGGGGGGACACGGCGTTGACCATGGACAGGACGCCATCGCCCGGGACGGCTCACGCCGGACCGCGTCGCGGCCGGCGCCGGGTCAATCGCAGGTCAAATCCTCCCCAATCGCCCGCCAATCGCCTGCCAAGAGCAATGAGGCGCAATAGGAGGAGAAGGGAGAAACACATGACCTCCAAGGGAATCGGCGTCGTCGGCGCCGGGATTTCCGGTCTCACGCTGGCTCTGCGGCTGCAGCAGCTCGGCGTGGACGTGACCCTCTACGCCGACAGCTCCGCCGACGAGATGAGGCGGAGCCGGCTGCCCAACACCGTCGCCCGGATGAAGTCCACCCGCGCCCGCGAGCAGGCACTGGGCAGCGAGCACTTCACGCCGGCCGTCAGCCTGTCGGACACCGCGAAGATCTCGATCAAGGGCGAGCCGCCGCTGGAGTTCCAGGGCTCGCTGGAGCACCCCTTCCACGCGCTCGACTTCCGTCTCCTGATCCCCGCCTTCCTCGACGACTTCACCTCCCGCGGAGGGCGGCTGGTGGTGACGGAGGGCTCCCCCGGCGCGGCGGAGGTCGAGACGTGGTCGGCGGACCACGAGCTGATCGTGGTGGCGGCCGGGCGGCGTTCGGTGGCCGAGCTGTTCCCCCGCGACGACCGCCGCTCTCCCTACGACCGCCCGCAGCGGTCGCTGCTGGCGGGGCTCTACACCGGCATCGCTCCGGCGGGCTTCAGCTACAACGTCTCGCCGGGCTGCGGGGAGATCTTCCAGATGCCGATGTGGACGCGGGACGGCCTGGCCGCCGGGATGCTGGTCGAGGCGATCCCGGGCGGCCCGCTGGAGCCTTTCACCCGGCTCTCCTACCCGGACGACCCGCGCGCCTTCACCCGGACGCTGGAGAAGGTGCTGGCGGAGCACGCGCCGCGGATCGCCGAGCGGATCGACTCCGGCTCGTTCGCCCCGCTCGGTCCCGACGACCTGCTCCAGGGCGCGGTCACACCGGTGGTCCGCACACCGGTCGCGAAGCTCTCCACCGGGCGGGTCGCCCTCGCCATAGGCGACGCCTGGATCACCAACGATCCGATCACCGGCCAGGGCGCCAACCTCGGCTCGCACTGTGCCTGGGTGACCGCCGAGGCCATCGCCGGGGGCGGGCCGTACGGGGAGGAGTTCGGCCGTTCCGTGGCCGCCGAGATGTGGCGGGTCGCCGGACCGGTCACCGAGTGGAGCAACTCCTTCCTCCAGCCGCCCACCGAGCACGTCTTCCGGCTTTTCGCCGGCGCCGCCGTGGACAGGGGCCTGGCGGACCGCTTCGTCAACCTGTTCAGCGACCCCGTCGCCGCCTGGGCCGTGTTCTCCGACCCGGCCCAGGTCGACGCCCTGCTGGCCGCCTCGGAGGTCTCCCTGCCCGCGGCGTCATGACCCCGCCCTGCCGATCGGATCGTCCCGGGCGCGCCGGACCGCGAGAGCGGGCTCCGGACGACCACAGAAAGGTCATTATCGGGCAATTGGTTCATAAAGTCGCTTCCTGGGTAGCCGCTCTCCCGACATGGGAACCGCGACGAAAGTGCCGCAGACACGGAGCATGAGCGGCGAGGAGCTCTCGGCCGACCACGCGTGGACGACCCTGCGCAGGTACGGCCGCTGGCACCTCATCCGTGACTCCTTCGCCAGATTCAGATACGGCGACGGAATGACCAACTCACGGGCACTGGCCTTCCAGATCTGCCTGTCCATCATCCCCGGCGCCATCGCGCTGGTCGGGCTGAGCTCGGTGCTCAACCAGGAGCAGCTCGGCCAGGTGCTGGAGCTGACCCTGAGCAGGATCGCTCCCGGGGCCGGGGTCGAGGCGGTCAAGGACGTGCTCGCCGACAGCCACCGGCAGGCGGGCCACACCGGAGGGACCCTCGCCCTGTGGCTCGGCCTGGCCACCGCGCTGTTCTCGCTGACCAGCGCCATGGCCCAGGTGGAGCGCGGGGCCAACCGCATATACGGCGTGGAACGCGACCGGCCGTTCCATCGCAAGTACGGCAAGGCCCTGCTGATGGCCGTCACCGCCGGCGCCTTCATGACCGTGGGCTTCGTGGTGATGGTCGGCGGCGGGGCGATCGGGCGGGCACTCGCCAAGGTCTACGGCTGGAACGACGGCATGATGGACGCGTTCACGCTGGTCCGCTGGCCGGTCGGATTCCTGCTGGCCCTGCTGTCGGCCTCGGTGCTGTTCCGCGCCGCCCCCCGGCGCAGGCAGCCGGGTCACACCTGGCTGGCGTTCGGCGCCCTGGTCTCACTCGTCCTGTGGACGGTCTTCACCCTGCTGCTGGCCCTGTACACCGAGCGCAGCGGCACCTTCGGCGCCACCTACGGCCCGCTCACCGCCGTCATGGCACTGCTGCTGTGGTCCTTCCTCAGCTCGATGGCACTCTTCCTCGGGCTGGCCTTCGCCGCGCAGCTGGAGGCGTGCCGCGGCGGGAGCGCGGGGCCGGTCGAACCGGATCCCGGGCCCACCGCCGAGGAGGAGCGGGAGCCCCTGGTGGGCGCCGTCGGCGCGGCGGTCGGCGCGGCCGTGCGGGAACTGGCGCGGCTCTGGCGCAGGCGCCGGGAGGGCCGGGACCGGGCATCGGAGGCGGGGAGCCGGCGGGGCGGCGCCGCGGCGGCGGCCCGCGGCCACGCCGGTGAGCGCGCCGGCTGACCGGGGGCGATCGCGCCGGACGGCGGGAAACCGCCGGGTCCGCGCACGGCCCGGCAGGCGGCATCCTGTTTGGATGAGCTACCGCGTATGCGTCGTGTGCATGGGGAACATCTGCCGCTCCCCGATGGCCGAGGTCGTGCTGAGGAAGACGCTGGCCGACCACGGGCTGGGCGATGTCGTCTCGGTCGACAGCGCGGGCACGGGCGGCTGGCATCAGGGCCACCCGATGGACGAGCGGGCCTCGGCGATGCTGGCCGACAACGGCTACGACGGCTCCTCGCACCGGGCCAGGCAGTTCCTGGCCGGCTGGTTCGGGCAGGTGGACCTGGTGCTGGCGATGGACACGGACAACCTGCGGGCTCTGCGCCGCCTGGCCCCGGCCGGCTCCGACGTGCGGCTGTTCCGCTCGTTCGATCCGGCCGCGCCGCCCGGCGCCGAGGTGCCCGACCCCTACTACGGCGACCGCGAGGGCTTCGCCGACGTGCTGGAGATGGTCAGGGCCGCGTCCGAGGGACTCGCCGAGCACCTGTCGCGGACTCTGCGCCGCTGAGGACGATCCCCAGGGCGACGGCGCGGACCGCCCCGCCGAACGCCGCCCGGCCCGGCACGCCGAACATCGCCCCGCCGAACGCCGTCCGGCCCGCCCCGCCGGGCGCCCCGCTGCCCGCCCAGCGCCATCCGGGCCGCCCCACCGGGCGCCCCCATGGCCGCCGCGCCGGGGTGGGCGCCCGGGTGAAGTGTGAAACATCCCGGTAACAGAGCCAACCATGCTCTTGACCCCTCCGTGAGGGTCTCTTATGGTTCCCTCCATATTCTATAGAATCCAGAATCCAGAATATGGAGGGAACCGGATGAGCACAGCGGCGCGAGCAGCGATCGTCGTGGACGCCGCGGGCGCGGTGGAGATCCGGTCCTACGCCGTGCCGGAGCCCGGTCCGGGCGAGTTCGTTCTCAAGCTGGAGCTGTGCGGCGTCTGCGGCACCGACGCGCACATCTCCCGGGGGCGCCTGGCCAGCGTCACCTTCCCCGCCCTGCTGGGACACGAGATCGTCGGCACCCTGGCCGCCCTCGGCGAGGGGGTGACCGCCGACCACGGCGGCCGCCCCGTGGCCGTGGGCGACCGCGTCGGCGTCTTCCCCGCGCTGAGCTGTGGTCGCTGCTACCAGTGCCAGGTACGGCGCCGCCCCGCCAACTGCCCCGACCGGCGGCCCTCCTACGGATTCAAGTCTCCGGTGACGACCCCGCCGCACCTCACCGGCGGGTTCGCCGAATACCTCCACGCCGCCAACGCCGGCACGGTGTTCTACCGGACGGACCTGCCCCCCGAGGTCGCGGTCCTGCAGGAGCCGATGTCGGTGGCGCTGCACGGGATCGAGCGGGGCTCGGTCGGCGTCGGCTCCACCGTGGTCGTCCAGGGCGTGGGCGCGATCGGGCTGATGGCCGTGGTCGCGGCCCGCGCGGCGGGGGCGCACCGGGTCGTCGCGGTGGGGGCCCCCGCCGCCCGGCTGGAGCTGGCGGCCGCGCTCGGGGCGGACGCGACGGTGAGCATCCACGACCTGACCGGCGTGGCCGAGCGCCGCAGCGCGGTGTTCGACGCCCTCGGCTCGCCCGGGGCGGACTGCGTGATAGGCGCCAGCGGCTCGCCGGAGGCCTTCATGGAGGCCATCGGCCTGGTGGCCGACGGCGGCGTGCTCGCCGAACTGGGCAACTTCACCGACCGGGGGACGGTGCCCTTCAACCCCTTCAGCGACCTGCTGAAGCGTGACATCACCATCGCCGGCGTCTACGGCGCCGGCCCCGACATGCTGCGCCGCTACCACCAGGCGCTGCTCATCCTGGAACGCGGCGGCTGGCCGTACGACCGTGTGGTCAGCCACCGGGTGCCGCTGGAGCGGGTGGGCGAGGCCCTCGCCGCCCTCGGTGGCGGCTCGCCCCTCGACGGCCGGGAGATCGTCAAACTCGCGATCGACCCCACCGCCTGAACCCGCCCCTCCCTTTCCCTGACCCCCTCTTCCCTTCCTGTACAGCCCCCTTTGAGAGGAGGACCGGCCATGCGCCGTTCCCTCCGGCTGGCCGCGGCAGCCACCGCGCTCGGCCTGACGATCACAGCTTGCGGCTCGACGGCACCCGAGGTCTCCGCCGACGGCGGCGGACTCGGCACGGCGGAGAACCCCGTGTCGATCAGGGTCATCGCCAACGACGCCTTCGCCAAGCAGTGGCAGGACCAGCTGGTCCCCGAGTTCAACAAGAAGTACCCGAACATCAAGGTCTCGGTGGACGGCGTGCCGTACAACGACCAGCTTCCCAAGACCATGCTGGAGCTGACCGGGCCCACCGCGACGTACGACGTGGTGCTCGGCGACGACCCGTGGGTCCCGCAGCTCGCCAAGACCGGCGGCCTGATGGACCTCAAGGCCGACGTGACCAAGTGGACCGACCCGGGCTACGACTGGGCCGACTTCAACCCCTCCCCGCTCGCCGCGGGCCAGTGGGACGGCAAGCAGTACGCCGTCCCGGTCCGCTCCAACCTGCTGCTGATGCTCTACAACAAGACGCTGTACAAGAAGGCCGGGGTCCAGGAACCCACCACGGAGACGACGTGGGAGCAGTACTTCAAGGACGCCGAGAAGCTGGTCCAGGACACCGACGGCGACGGGAAGACCGACGCCTGGGCGATCGGCACCTACTTCACCAAGGACCCGCTCACCCCGACGATCTGGCAGACCGTCCTGAACTCCAACGGCGTGGCGCTGCTGGATGACAACCTCAAGGTCGCCTTCGACAACGAGACCGGCGTGAAGGCCCTTCAGACCCACGTCGACCTGCTGAAGTACGCCCCGCCGGGAGCGAGCACCTACCAGTTCAACGAGCCGCTCGAGGCCTTCCGCCAGGGCAGGACCGCCACCATGTTCATGTGGGGCAGCGTCTACAAGGGCTCGGCGGTGGACAAGGCGTCCACCACGCTGACGCCCGAGGAGGTCGGCGTCACCACCCTTCCGGCGGGTTCGGCCGGTCCGGGTGCGCACCGCGGTGTCTGGTCGGCGGGCATCGCCAAGAAGTCCCAGCACCCGGCCGCCGCGTGGACGTGGCTGCAGTGGGTCACCTCCAAGGAGGGCGAGAAGTTCACCGGGAGCGCGTTCGGGACGTTCCCGGCGCGTAACTCCTCGCTGGACGGCACCCCGCCGGCCGAGTGGGCCGCCCCCGTCTACAAGGCGCTCAAGGACGGCTACACCGTGGTGGACAAGAACAAGATGTGGCGCCCGCGGCTCCCCGAGTCCGACGCGGTCCAGCAGATCCTCGCTCTGCAGACGAGCCGGGCGATGTCCGGCCAGGCGACCTCGGAGCAGGCGATCGACCAGGCGGCGAAGGACGTCACCGAGCTGCTGAAGTCCAAGGGCTACCAGCAGTGAGTGTCTCCACTCCCGCACGCCGGACGGGGGCCGCCAAGGCCCCCGTCCGGGGTTCCGGGAACACCCCCGGACGGCGGTTCCGTCTCGGCGAGCCCGGCACCGCGTGGTTGTTCATGACCCCGGCGCTCGTCCTGCTGGCGGGCATGCTGCTCTATCCGATCATCTACACGCTGTGGGTGAGCTTCTCCGACTTCGACCTGGCGCTCTTCCAGCCCACCGGCTGGGTGGGCTGGAAGAACTACGAGGCGGTCCTGAGGGACCCGGGCTTCCTGGAGTCGCTGAAGGTCACCGGGATCTACCTGGTGATCGCGCTGCCGCTGCAGATGGTCCTCGGGTTCGCCATCGCCTTCCTGCTCAACGTGGCGTGGCGGGGCCGTGGCGTGCTGCGCGCGCTGTTCCTCATCCCGATGGTGGTCGCCCCGGTCGTGGCCGGCGGTATCTGGCGGATGCTGCTCGACCCGCTCTGGGGTGTGGTCAACTACACGCTCGGCCTGGTCGGCGTCGGGCCGGTGGAATGGATCGGCGACCCGACTCTCGCCATGGTCAGCGTCATCCTGATCGACACCTGGCGGTGGACGCCGTTCGTGGTCCTCATCGCCGCGGCCGGGATCATGGCCCTGCCCGGTGACGTGTACGAGGCGGCGAAGTCCGACGGCGCCACCCGGTGGCAGACGATGTGGCACGTCACGCTGCCGCTGCTGGTGCCGGTGATGGCCGCGGCCTTCGTGGTCCGCTGGCTCGGCGCGGTGAAGATGTTCGACATCGCGCTCGCCGCCACCAAGGGCGGTCCGGGCAACGCCACCAACGTGGTGAACCTCTACATCTACGAGAAGGGGTTCCGCAGCCTGGAGTTCGGCTCGGCCTCCTCGATGGCCACGATGGTGCTGATCATCACGATGATCATCACCTACTTTCTGTTCCGCATCAGCCGTCGTCTGGAGAACCGATGGTGAGCACCAGCGCCCCGGCGCCGAAGGGCCGCGGGGCCGGCCGGAGCAGCCTGGGACGGATCGCGACGATCGCCGCCGCGATCCTGGTCACGCTGGCCTTCCTGTACCCCGTGATCTACATGGTCAGCATCTCGTTCAAGCTGCCCAAGGACATCTTCACCGTCCCGCCGAAGTGGATCAGCCAGGTCACCTTCGACAACTACGTCAGCTACTTCAACCAGGCCCGCATCCTGCCTCGCATGATCAACACGATCATCGTGGCGTCGGGCGCGTCGATCATCTCGATGGTCGCCGGGTCGATGGCCGGGTACGCGCTGTCCCGCATGAGGATGCGCGGCGCGGGCGTCGTGGGCGGCCTCATCCTGGCCTCGCGCGCGGTGCCGCCGATCGCGCTGGTCGTGCCGATGTTCCTGGTGGCCCGCAAGATGGGGCTGACCGACCAGTACATCACCGTGATCCTCGCCTACGTGACCTTCCTGGTCCCGTACGTCGTCTGGCTGATGCGCGCGTTCTTCAAGAGCCTGCCCAAGGAGCTGGAGGAGGCCGCGATGATCGACGGCTGCTCCCGGTTCGGGGCGTTCTTCCGGATCATCGTGCCGTGCAGCCTCACCGGAATGGTCTCCACTCTGATCTTCTGCATCATCCTGGCCTGGGAGGAGCTGCTGTTCGCCCTGATCCTCACCAACGACAAGGCCGTCACCATCCCGGTGGCCATCGCGGGGATCGCGGCCGACACCGAGCACGGCGGGCTCTGGGGTCCCCTGGCCGCCGTGGGCACGCTCACCGTGCTTCCCGTGGTGATCTTCGCCCTGGCCGTGCAGAAGTACCTGATCAAGGGCCTCGCGGACGGAGCGACCAAGGGATGAGAATCCGAGATGTCCGGGCACGCCTCATCGAGCTGCCCTACCCGCGCCCGTTCGTCCCGTCGTGGGCTCCCGAGGGCGCCCACCGGAGCATGTCCGCCGTGATTGTCGAGGTCGAGACCGACGAGGGCGTGATCGGCGTCGCGGGCGGCGACATGGGGCACGACACCGGGCCGCTGCTGCTGGAGACCATCAGGGGATGGATCCGGCCCCGGCTGGTCGGGATGGACCTGTTCGCCACCGGACACATCGCCAACCACCTGCGCTACGTGGCCGAGTACGTCTTCCCGCGCCCGTGGGTGGTGGGCGTGGCCGTCTGGGACGCGGTGGGCAAGGCCTGCGGCCGCCCGCTGTACAAGCTCTGGGGCGGGCACGCCGGCAAGGTCCGCGCCTACGCCAGCTTCGGCGAGGTCCGCGCTCCCGAGCAGCGGGCCGAGGACGCGCTGCGCGTGGTGTCGGAGGGCTTCGCCGGGGTGAAGCTGCGCGTCCACGCCGACACGATCGCCGAGGACGTCGCCCAGGTCGCGGCGGTCCGCGAGGCCGTCGGCCCGGAGGTCGCCATCATGGTGGACGCCAACCAGGCGGCGGCGCGCTGGCGCTACCGGCCCGACGGCAGCCGCATGCTGTGGGACTTCGACAGGGCGCTGACCACCGCGCGGGAGCTGGCCGACCTGGGCGTCGCCTGGCTGGAGGAGCCGCTCCCCCGCCACGACTACCGCGCGCTGCGCGAGCTCACCGCGGCCTCGCCGATCCCCATCGCCGGAGGCGAGCACAACCGGGGCATCGGCCAGCTCGTCCGGATGCTGGAGGACGACTGCTTCACCATCTACCAGCCGGACGCCAACGAGAGCGAGGACATCGCCGCCCTGCGCGACTTCGGCGCGATGGCCGCCGCCAGGCACCGCCGGGTCATCCCGCACGCCTGGGCCACCGGGCTCGGCGTGGCGGGCAACCTGCAGCTGTGCGCCGCGCTGCCCAACTGCGACTGGCTGGAATACCCCTACGATCCTCCAGTGATCATTCCGGAGGTTTTCCACGTCATGCTCACCGAGCCGCTCCTGCCCGATTCCACCGGGCTGGTAGCCGTTCCGGAGCTCCCCGGTCTGGGTGTAGAGCTGGACCACGCGGCGATCGAGCCGCTGACCGTCCAACGGGTCTGAGGGGTGTCTGAGACCGATGACAGAGATGTTCCCCCCACCGGAGCGGCCGCAGCCGTTCCGCACCAAGGCAGAGCTCGCGGCCGAGCACATCAAGCAAATGATCATGTCGGGCCAGACCCCGCCCGGCACGAAGATCCTCACCAGGGTGGTGGCCCAGGCCGTCGGCATCAGCGACACCCCGGTACGTGAGGCCATCAAGCAGCTCGTCTCCGAGGAGTGGCTCGTCGAGCGCCCGCACATCGGCGCGGTGGTCGCCGACTTCACCGTGGAGAACGTGCGGGAGCTGTACGGCATCCGCGCCGCGCTGGCCTCCCTGGCCCTCCAGCTCCACCCGGCCCCGCTCAGCGGTCAGCGGCTGCTGGCGATAGACGAGGTCCTCGCGGCCTCGGCCGTGGCCATCGACACCAGCGACGTCGCCTCGTTCGCCCGGCTGAACCGCCGGTTCCACTCGCTGATCTGCGACACCGAGCAGTCCCGGCTGGTGCACCGGATGCTGGTGGGCCTGTGGTCGAAGACCGAGACGGCCCAGCGCGGCTTCCGGCTGGTCCCCTGGCGGCTTCCCAAATCCCACGCCGAGCACGTGGCGATAAGGGACGCGCTCGTCGAAGGGGACATCGCCCGCGCGAGCGAGCTGCAGCACGCCCACGAGACGGCCGCGATGAACGCATTGATCGAAGCGATGGACGGTGAGACATGAAGACAGGACAGGCCCTCGTCGGAGGGCGCTGGCGGGACGCGGCGGCGCGTTTCCCGGTGACCGACCCGGCGACCGGCGAGACGATCGCCGAAGTGGCCGACTGCGACGGGAGGCTGACGGTCGAGGCCGTCGACGCGGCGGCCGCCGCGCTCCCCGCCTGGCGCGCCATGCCCGCCCACGAGCGCGCCGCGATCATGCGCCGGGCCGCCGAGCTGCTGGCCGGACGGGCCGGGGCGATCGGCGCGGTCATGACCGCCGAGCAGGGCAAGCCCCTGGCCGAGGCCACCGGCGAGGTGGTCGCGGGAGCCGACCACCTCCTGTGGGCCGCCGAGGAGACGCGCCGCGTGTACGGCGAGACCATCCCCTCCACCAGCACCGACACCCGCATCTGGCTGCTTCCGGAACCGGTGGGCGTCGTCGCGGCGATCACCCCCTGGAACTTCCCGGTCTCGATGATCACCCGCAAGCTGGGCCCGGCCCTCGCCGCGGGGTGCACGGTGGTGCTCAAACCCTCCGAGCTCACCCCGCTGTCGGCCGTCGCGGTCGCCGAGTGCCTGACCGAGGCGGGCTTCCCGCCGGGCGTGTTCAACCTGGTCACCACGGCCCGGCCGCAGGAGTTCGCCGAGGCGATCATGGCCGATCCGCGGGTCAGGAAGATCTCGTTCACCGGTTCGACGGCGGTCGGCAAGAACCTGATCCGGCAGAGCGCCGACGACGTCAAACGGCTCAGCGTCGAGCTGGGCGGCCACGCCCCGGTGCTCGTCTTCCCCGACGCCGACGTGGCCGCCGCCGCCGCGGGCGTGGCCCGGAGCAAGTTCATGAACGCCGGCCAGGCCTGCACGTCCCCCAACCGGATCTACGTGCACGAGTCCGTCGCCGCGGAGTTCACCGACGAGCTGGTCAAGCTGGCCGAGGCGATCACCGTGGGCAACGGCGCGGACCCCGGCGTCACGATGGGCCCGCTGATCGACGACCGGGCGCTCGCCAAGGTCCGGCGGCACATCGAGGACGCGCTCGCGCACGGCGCCCGGCTGGCGACGACCCGCCGGGAGGGGCCCGGAAGGCTCCACCCGCCCACGGTCCTGACCGGCGTCACCGACGAGATGCTCCTGTGCCGGGAGGAGACCTTCGGCCCGGTCGCCCCGGTCCTGACCTTCGGCGACGGCGAGTCCACCGAGGAGGTCGTGGCCAGGGCCAACGCCACGCCGTACGGCCTGGCCGCCTACCTGTGGACCCGCGACCTGGCCCGGGTCGTGCGCGTCTGCGAGGACCTGCAGTTCGGCATCGTCTCGGTCAACGGAGCCCCGCTCGCCCCGCCGCAGGGGCCGTTCGGCGGGGTCAAGGGCAGTGGATACGGCCGCGAGGGCGGCCATCACGGAGTGGAGGATTTCGTGGAGTACAAGTACGTCAGCGTGGGGCTGGGCCGATGACCGGCGACGCCGCCCCGGCGAAGGACGTCTCCCGCCGGGTCACCGAGCGGGAGATCACCAGCCGCGTGGACCTCTGCCGTCCCGACGGGCGCCTCAACCCGGCCGCCGTCGGCTGGAGCCGTACCCCCCTGCACCGGGCCAACATCCGCGGCTGGGGACGGACGATGCGCTGGGAGTACTGGTGCCTGACCAGCCCCGAGCACGTCTTCGCCTTCAGCGCCTCCAGCCTCGACTACCTGGCCAGCGAGGGGGCGTGGTACCTGGACCGGACCACGAGGAAGGACGTCTCCAGCCGGAGCCTCATCGTGCCGAGCCGGGGCACCTCCTTCTCCGAGCGCAGCGGCGAGGGCAGCGTCCGGATCGGCAAGGGGCCGCTCAGGATCGCCGTCGACGAGACCGCCGAGGGCACCCGGCTCCGGCTGAAGTCGCCCGAGTTCGACGCCGACCTGATGGTCCACCGGATCGAGGGCAGGGACAGCCTGGCGGTGGTGGTGCCCTGGTCCTCCCGCCGCTTCCAGTACACCGTCAAGGACCTCGGACGGCCCGCCGAGGGCACGCTGGTCGTCAACGGCCGCCGCATCAGGCTCTCCGCCGACGACACCCTGGCCACCCTGGACCACGGGCGCGGCCGCTGGCCGGGCAACGTCCTGTGGAACTGGGGCGCGGCGGCCGGGCGGTCCCGCGGGCGCGAGGTCGGCGTCCAGATCGGCGGCAAGTGGACCGACGGCACCGGCAGCGTCGAGAACGGCCTGTTCCTCGACGGCCGGCTGCACAAGATCAGCGAAGAGCTGGTCTGGCGCTACGACACCTCCGACTGGATGGCGCCCTGGAAGATCACGGGTGAGCGGGTGGACCTGGAGTTCGTCCCCGAGCACGTCCGGTCGGCCGACATCACCCGGCTCTACCTGCACAGCCGCGAGGACCAGGCCTTCGGCCACTACCGCGGCACCGTCGTCGCCGACGACGGGACCGCCGTCGAGATCGACGACCTGTACGGCTGGGCCGAAGAAGTGCAGCGGCGCTGGTGAGGGAGCGAGAGTTGACTTCCTCCCCACGGCTGAAGCCGGGGGACTCCCACCCTCACAGGTCGGATTTCCTGCTTCACCGCCAGTCGCCCGCCAGGAGGAATCTCCCTTGAGGTCTTACACCGGCTCCACAGGCGTTTCACCTCTCCGCCAGCCCAGCGGCGAGGATGTTCCTGGCGGCGTTCACATCCCGATCATGAGTCGCGCCACAAGCCGCGCATACCCACTCCCGCACCTCCAACGGCATGGACGAGGCAACCACCCCGCAGGCCGAGCAGAGCTTGGAGGAGGGAAACCACCGGTCGACGACCACCAGCTCCCGGCCGTACCACCGCGCTTTGTACTCCAGCATGGCCCGCACCTGCCGCCAGGAAGCATCCGAGATGGCGCGGGCCAGACGGTGGTTCTTCACCAGGTTTCCCACGGTGAGGTCCTCGATCGCGACCACTTGGTTCTCGCGGACGATCGAGGTGGTGAGCTTATGCAGGTGATCGCGGCGCCGGTCGGTGATCCGGGCGTGCACCCGCGCGACCCGCACCTTCGCCTTGGCCCGGTTGTTCGAGCCCCGCTCCTTGCGGGCCAGGGCGCGTTGCGCGCGGGCCAGCCGGGCGCGGTCGGCGCGTTCGTGACGGGGGTTGGCGACCTTCCCGGCGGCGTCGGTGAGGCCGGGGATCGGCCGCGACAAGGTGAGCAGGGAGGTGACCCCGGCATCGAGGCCTACCACGCCGTCGGCAGGCTCCAACGGGCGGACCGCGTCCTCACACAGAATCGACACGAACCACCGGCCGGCCGCATCCCTGCTCACGGTCACCGTGGACGGCTCGGCCCCCTCGGGCAGCGGCCGCGACCACACGATGTCCAGCGGGACGCCGGTCTTCGCCAGGGTCAGCTCCCCGTCGCGCCAGGTGAACGCCGAACGGGTGTACTCAGCCGACAGCCGGCACTTCTTACGGGACTTGAACCGCGGATAGGCGGCCCGTTTGGCGAAGAAGTTGGTGAACGCCGATTGCAGGTGGCGCAGGGCCTGCTGCAACGGCACCGACGACACCTCACCCAGAAACGCCAGCTCCTGGGTGCGTTTCCAGGCGGTCAGCATCGCCGACGACTCCCCGTAGGAGACCCTCCGGCCTTCCATGGCATAGGCGCGGCTGCGTTCCTCCAACGCCTTGTTGTAGACCAGGCGGGCGCAGCCGAAGGTCCGGGCAAGCTGCTCGGCCTGCTCGGGGGTCGGATAGAAGCGGTAGGTGAAGGCCCGCTTCACACGCTGCGCCATGGCGCACATCATGACGCAGCACGGCCGGGGCCGTACGCGTGTTCGAGAAAATCCCGTGCGGCCCTGTTCCGCGTTTCCTCCCCAGGGCTGAAGCCCAGGGTCTCCACGCTCAAGGAGATTCGATGACATCCGCACACGACGGGCTCGAACCGTTCGCGGCCGGGCTCCCCTTCGGGGCCGGCGCCGCGCTCGACCCGCTGCGCCGCGACTGCGACCTGACCGAGCTGACCCGCGACCTCCTGGACGTCCTGGTGGTCGGCGGCGGCGCCACCGGCGCGGGAGCGGCGCTCGACGCGGCCTCCCGGGGCCTGACCACCGCCCTGCTGGAGGGCGGCGACCTCGCCTCGGGCACCTCCAGCAACTCCAGCCGCCTGCTGCACGGAGGCGTGCGCTACCTGGAACAGCTGGAGTTCGGGCTGGTCCGCGAGGCGTTGCACGAGCGCGGCCTGCTCCAGGACCTGGCACCGCACCTGGTGCGCCGGATGTCCTTCCTGTACCCGCTGACCCACCGGGTGTGGGAGCGCGGCTACGTGGGGGCGGGGCTGACCCTCTACGACGCCCTCGCCGGGATCGGCGACCGGCACGGCTTCCGCCGCCACCGCCACCTCACCCGGCGGGCCCTGCTCAGGCAGGCGCCCCAGCTCCGCCCGGACGCCGCGGTCGGCGCGCTGTCCTACGACGACGGCCATGTCGACGACGCCCGGCTGGTGCTCGCCCTGGCCCGTACGGCGGCGCGTGAGGGCGCCACCGTGCTCAGCCGGGTCCAGGTCACCGGCCTGGCCACCCGCCCCGGGCACACCGTGGCCACCTGCACCGACACCCTCTCCGGAGAGCAGTTCACCGTCCGCGCCCGCCGGGTGGTGCTGGCGACCGGCCCCTGGTCGGGACTGACCCAGAAGATGCTCGGCACCGGTCAGGTGCGCGTGCGGGCCTCCAAGGGCGTGCACCTGGTGCTCCCCCGCGAGCGGCTGCCGATGGACAGCGCCCTGATCGCGCGGACGCCCGGCTCGGTGCTGTTCGTCATCCCCACCGGCGACGTCGTCCTGCTCGGCACCACCGACACCCCGTGGGAGATCGGTCCCGGCCCGGTGCTGCCCACCGGCGCCGACGTCCGATACCTGCTGGAGCAGGCCAACCACTGGCTGCGCGAGCCGCTGGTCCCCGAGGACGTGCTCGGCGTCTACGCCGGCCTGCGCCCGCTGGTGGACCAGCCCGACCGGCAGAAGACCCAGGCGATCAGCCGCGAGCACGTGGTCAGGGAGGTCGCGCCCGGCTGCGTCGTCGTGGCCGGCGGCAAGCTCACCACCTACCGGGTGATGGCCCGCGACGCGGTCGACGCCGCCGTCGCCGGGCTGCCCGCGCCCCGCGCCTCCGCCACCGAGCACCTCGGGCTCGTGGGCTCCAGCGGCTTCGCCCAGGCCTGGGCCCGCCGCGACTCCGCCGCCCTGGCCGCCGGGCTCCCGGTGCAGGCCGTGGAACGGCTGGCGCGGCGCTACGGCTCGGACTACCCCGCGCTGCTCGCCATGGGACGCCGGGACCCCGCGCTGCTGGAGCCCGTGCCGGGCGCGCCGTCGCTGCTGGCGGCCGAGGTCCTGTACGCCGCGCGGCACGAGGCCGCGATGACCGTCGACGACGTGCTGCGGCGCCGCAGCCGGGCCGGCCTGGAGACGGCCGACGGGGGCGCGGGCGCCGCGCCGCACGTGGCCGGGCTGCTGGCGGGCGCGCTGGGCCGTACCGGGAACTGGGCCGCCGAGCAGGCCGAAAGCTACGCGCGCGCGGCCGACGTGACGCGCTCGGCGCTGGCCACCTCGGACGACGCCGAGCTCGTCCCGCTGCTCGCCGACCTCACCAACCGCTGGAGTGGCGCCGCATGATCCACCACCGCACCGCTCACGACGCCACCGGCCCGGTCCGCCCTCAGAGGAGACGCCGCATGGCCCGCCACCGCACCACCGAACCGACCGGCCTCCGGGGAGGCGCCGTATGACCGTTCTGGCCATCGACGCCGGGACCACCGGCGTCACCTCACTCGTGATCGCGCAGGACGGGCGCGTCCTCGCCCGCGGCCACCGCGAGTTCCCGCAGCACTTCCCCGCGCCCGGCCTCGTCGAGCACGACCCGGACGAGATCTGGACCGCCACGCTGCAGGCCTGCTCGGACGCGCTCGCCGCGGCGGCCGTCCCCATCTCCTGCGTCGGGCTGACCAACCAGCGCGAGACCGTCGTCCTGTGGGACCGCGCGACCCTGCGGCCGGCGACCCGGGCGATCGTCTGGCAGGACCGCCGCTCCGCCGGGGAGTGCGACCGGCTCCGGGAGCACGAGCCGCGGATCCGCGAGCTCACCGGACTCCCGCTGGACCCCTACTTCTCCGCCACCAAGCTGGCCTGGCTGCGCGGGAACCTCCCGGAGGTCTGGGCCGGGGTGCGGGAGGGCCGCGTCGCGATCGGCACGGTCGACTCCTACCTGCTGGCCCGGCTCACCGGCGGGCGGCTGCACGTCACCGACCCGTCCAACGCCTCGCGGACCCTCCTGTTCGACCTGGCCACGGCCGGCTGGTCCGCGGAGCTGGCCGAGCTCTTCGACGTGCCGGAGGCCGCGCTGCCGGAGATCGTCCCGTCGAGCGCGCTCCTCGGCCGTACCGCGCCCGGTCATTTCCTCGGGCTGGACCTGCCGATCTGCGGGGTGGCGGGAGACCAGCAGGCCGCGCTGTTCGGCCACGCCGCGTTCACGCCCGGCGCGATGAAGTGCACCTACGGCACGGGCAGCTTCCTGCTGGTCAACACCGGCGACCGGATCGCCCCGGCCGGCGCGGGACTGCTGTCCACCGTCGCCTGGCAGCTCGGCGGCGCCCCGGTCCAGTACGCCGTCGAGGGATCGGTGTTCGTCACCGGAGCCGCGGTGCAGTGGCTGCGCGACGGGCTGGGCGTGATCGGCGACTCCGCCGACAGCGAGCGGCTGGCCGCGTCCGTGCCCGACAGCGAAGGGTTGATCTTCGTTCCGGCCCTGACCGGCATCGGCACCCCGCACTGGGACCCGCGGGCGAGAGGCGCCCTGCTGGGCATCACCCGGGGCACCACCGGCGCCCATCTCGCCCGGGCCGTCCTCGACGGCATCGCCTACCAGATCCGCGACGTCGTCGAGGCCGTCAGCGGTACGGCGGGCATCCCCGTATCCCACCTGGCGGTGGACGGCGGGGCCGCGGCCAACGACCTGCTCTGCCAGATCCAGGCCGACCTCCTGGGCCGGCCGGTGGTGCGGCCGGAGACGACCGAGGCCACCGCCCTCGGCGCCGCCTTCCTGGCCGGCCTGGCGGGCGGCGTCTGGAGCGATCTGGCGGAGGTCGCCGAGGTGAGGGGCGGCGGCCGGGTCTTCTCGCCTCGCGAGATCCCGGAGGACGGCTACCGGCGCTGGCTCGAAGCGGTGGACGCGACCCGGCGGTTCGGGTCGTGAACCCGCCCCCCGCCCGGCGTTCCGGGCACGACGGCCCGGCCTGGTGTTCCGGGCACGGCGGCCCGGCCTGGTGTTCCGGGCACGGCGGCCCGGCCCCCTCCCCCGTCCGGCGGCCCCGGCACGGCGGCCCGGTCCTCCGTCCGGACGGGCGGGCGCCGGCCGCTCCGGGCCGGCGGGAGGGGCGGTGACGGGCCCTCTCGCCGGGATCCGGGTCGCCGACTTCTCCCGGGTGCTGGCCGGGCCGTACGCCACCATGATCCTCGCCGAGCTCGGCGCGGACGTGGTCAAGGTGGAGCATCCGGAGCACGGCGACGACACCCGGGCCTGGGGCCCGCCGTACGCGGGCGGCGAGGCCGCCTACTACCTCGCCGTCAACCGCGGCAAGCGGAGCGTCGCGCTCGACGTGAAGCATCCCTCCGGCCGCGAGATCGCCCAGCGGCTGTGCGCGGACGCGGACGTGGTCATCGAGAACTTCCGCCCCGGGGTCGCCGAGCGCCTGGGCGTCGGGCACGAGTCGGTACGGCAGGCCAACCCGGGCGTCGTGTACTGCTCGATCATCGGGTTCCCGGGCGGCGACCGGCCGGGTTTCGACGCGACGATCCAGGCCGAGAGCGGCTACATGCACATCACCGGCGAGACCCCGAGCAAGGTCGGCGTCGCGATCACCGATGTGCTCGCCGGGCTCAACGCGGCCGTCGCGATCCTGGGCGCGCTGCACCGGCGGGCGACCCGGGGGCAGGGCGAGCGGGTCGAGGTGTCGCTCATAGGCTCGGCGCTGTCCGGGCTGGTCAACGTGGCGCAGAGCGCGCTGGTCTCGGGCGAGGAGGCGCTCGCCTACGGCAACGCGCACCCGACGGTGGTGCCCTACCAGACGTTCGAGGCGGCCGACGGCCGGTTCGTGGTCGCCGTGGGCAACGACCGGCTGTTCCGCGCCCTGTGCGCGGCGATCGGGCGGGAGGACCTGGGCACCGACGCCCGCTTCCGCACCAACGCCGGGCGCGTGCGCGAGCGCGACGCGCTGATCGCCGAACTCGCCGCCGTCTTCCCGACCCGTCCGGTGGACGAGTGGATCGCGCTGCTCGGCACCGCCGGAGTCCCCGCCGGCAAGATCCGGGGCGTCCTGGACGCGATCCGGACGGCCGACGGCGCGACCCTCCAGGTCCGGCATCCGACCGCGGGCCCGCTGGAGCTCGTCCGCACCGGATTCACCCTGGAGAGCGTCCCCGCCGACCGCGACATCGTTGCCCCGCCGCTGCTCGGCCAGCACACCCACGAGCTGCTGGCCGAGCTCGGCGTCACCGACGACCGCATCGCCCTCCTGCAGCGGGAGGGTGTCATCCATCAAGCCGTTCACCAAGCGAGGCCCCATTGAACCCGCATGATTTCCTGGAAGTCGACCGCGACCTGGACGACGAGGAGCGAGCGATCCGCGACGCCGTACGCGACTACTGCCGCGCCGAACTCCTGCCGCACGTCGCCGGCTGGTTCGAGGCCGGCACCATCCCCGACCCGCACGCGGTGGCCAAGGGGCTGGGCGCGCTGGGCGTGTTCGGCATGCACCTGGAGGGGTACGGCTGCGCGGGCACGAACGCGGTGAGCTACGGGCTGGCCTGCCGCGAGCTGGAGGCCGTGGACAGCGGGCTGCGCAGCCTGGTGTCCGTCCAGGGCTCGCTGGCGATGACCGCGATCCACCGGTTCGGGTCCGAGGAGCAGAAGCTGGAGTGGCTGCCGCGCATGGCGGCCGGCGAGGCCCTCGGCTGCTTCGGCCTGACCGAGCCCGACTCGGGCAGCGACCCCGGCTCGATGCGCACCCGGGCCCGCAGGGACGGGACGGACTGGGTCCTCGACGGCACCAAGATGTGGATCACCAACGGGGCGGTCGCCGACGTCGCCGTCGTATGGGCCCAGACCGAGGAGGGCATCCGCGGGTTCCTCGTCCCCCGGGGCACCCCGGGCCTGTCCGCCGGCGTGGTCCACGGGAAGCTCTCGCTGCGGGCCTCGATCACCTCCGAACTCGTCCTCGACGGCGTACGGCTCCCGCACGAGGCGGCGCTGCCTCTCGCCGAGGGCATCAAGGCCCCGCTGACATGCCTGTCCGAGGCCCGGTTCGGCATCGTGTGGGGCGCGGCGGGAGCGGCCAGGGACTGCTTCGAGGCGGCGCTGGACTACGCGCAGACCCGCACCCAGTTCGGCCGGCCGATCGCCGCCTTCCAGCTGACCCAGGGGAAGATCGCCGACATGCTGGTGGACGTCAACCAGGCCAGCCTGACCGCCCTGCGGATCGGCCGCCTCAAAGACGAGGGACGGGCCCACCCCTCGCACGTCAGTTTCGGCAAGCTCGCCAACGTCCGCGCGGCCCAGCGGGTGGCCGCCACCGCGCGCAGCGTCCACGGGGCCAGCGGGATCACGCTTGAGTACCCCGTGATGCGCCACATGGTCAACATGGAGAGCGTCGCCACCTACGAGGGCACCGCGGAGATCCACGCCCTCACCCTCGGCCGGGCGGTCACCGGCCACTCTGCCTTCCGCTGACCCCGGCCGGACGGGGCGGCTCCGGCCGGCCACCGGGGTGACCCGGGCCGCCCCGATCTCGGCGGGCGGCGCGGAGAAAACCCTCTCTCTCCGGGTCTCTCCGCAGAGAGAGGGTTTTCTCTGTTTCCATGGACCATTAATCCGCGGGCTTGTGCACCGGTTCTGCAAGCGGGCGCCGCCACGGTTCCGCCGGGGGGCGCCACCACGATTTCACGGGGGATCTTCCACCTCGCCGCCGTCGCCGGACGGCGGTTCTGGAGTTGTTCCGCCGGTTTGGCGGCGGAGCGGGCTTAACTCGGCCGGCCGGTACGTGCCCGCCGGGCGAGTTAAGCCCGCTCCGGTTACGCACCCGCCGGTTTCCACAAGCACGCCGACCGTCCCGGACCATGAACAGGATTAAGCGCAGGATAATCACAGACACGAATGCAACCGGCAGAAACCAGCCCCAAGGACCGCCGGTCGCCGCAACGGCGGACGGAAAGAGGCTCCCCGCCCCCGTTCAGGCGGGAGAGCCTCTCTGCCGGCTAATGTGCCGCTTCGTACTGCTCAACGACCTTCGAGGCGATCCGGCCGCGCTCGCTGACGTTGAGGCCGTGCTCCTTCGCCCATGTGCGGATCGCCGCGCTCTTCTCACGGTCCAGGGCACGCCCACCGGCGGCGCTGAGCCGGCGGCCACGTCCCGGGCGCTCCTGGCGCACCGGACGGGCCTTGGTGATGAACGGCGCGAGCACCGCACGCAGCTTGTCCGCGTTCTCCTCCGACAGGTCGATCTCATAGGACGAACCTTCGATGGCGAAGGCGACGGTTCCCGTTGCCACCCCACCGTCAAGGTCGTCGATGAAAGTCTCCACGATCTGCTTGGCCATGATCATCCTCCAAAACGACGTTTAGATGCTGGCGGTACCTTAGCGGCTCCACTAGACGCTGCGGGGCGAAGGTGCTTAGTCGCTCCAGGACATCTTCTCTTTCATTGCAATTCCATGCGGGCGGACAGGGAAACCAATATCAGCCAAAAGACTATGTGGCATAGAGCCAAGAGTCCCAAGAAGCCGCCTCAAGGTCTCATCCGGATCAGATGCCCGCCCGTCTCCTCATGCCCTGGAAGTGAAGCGGATGGCAACAGAGAAGTAAGGAAAGACCGAGGCCCGCGCAGTCCGGTTAGTGTGCCGGCCCCGCTATGGGGGCCGAGTTCTTTCGGCGGTACGCCGATCGGCCACCTCTAAACCCTCTTTCGGCGGCCCGCCGATGAGACCCGGGGGATCTTCTTCCGGGGGCCTGCCGGTCAGATCCGCCTGAACCGCATTCCCGGAATCGGCCCGTCCGTCAAACGTCTCCGGATCGACCGCCCGCGCCGAGCAGGGACCACACGGTCTGCGGGGTCAGCGGGGTGGCGGTGATCCGGCCGGCGATCTCGGGCAGGGCCGCCGCCACCGCGTTGCCGACGGCCGCGGGCGGGCCGATCGTGCCCGCCTCGCCCGCGCCCTTCATACCGCCGGGCGTGATGGGGGACGGGGTCTCCATCAGGACGACCGCGATCTCCGGGATCTCCCGCACCGTCGGCAGGAGGTAGTCCGCCGAGGGCTGCCCGTCCGGGGAGTAGACGACCTCCTCCGTCAGCGCCATGCCGATCCCCTGGGCCACCCCGCCCCTCAGCTGGCCCTCGACGATCGCCGGGTTGACCAGCACGCCGGAGTCGCCGACCACCCAGTAGCCCTCGACCTCGACGGCCCCGGTCTCCTCGTCCACGGCCACGGCCGCCGCGTGCGCGCCGTAGGCGTAGGTGTAGGCGCTGGGATCGTGGGTGACCCGCTCCTCCAGGCCCGGCGCCATCCCTTCGGGCAGGTCCCAGCCGCGCCACGCCGAGGTGGCGATCTCCCTCAGGGTCCGGTGGGCGACGGGGTCGCCTTTCACCCGTACGGCGCCGTCCATGATCTCCAGGTCGTCCGGAGCCACCTCGAGCTGGTGGGCGGCGATGGCCACGATCCTGTCGCGCAGCAGGTCCGCCGCCCGGTTCAGGGCTCCGCCGCCGACCACGAGGGAGCGGCTCGCGATGGAGCCGACCGAGGAGTACGGCGTGGCGGAGGTGTCGCCGAGCACCACGTGGACCCGCTCCAGCGGCACGCCGACCGCGTCGGCGGCGAGCTGGGCCAGCGTGGTCTCGATGCCCTGCCCCATCCCCGCCACCCCGGCGTGCACGACGACCGAGGCGTCGAGATCCATCCGCACGATCGCGGTCTCGAACCCGCCGGCGGCCTGACCCGCCGCCTTCATCCCCATGGACGGCCCCATGCCGGTGGCCTCCACGTGACAGGAGAACCCCACCCCCCGCCTGCGCCCGTCGTGCGACGGCCTGGCCCGCGCGAGATCGCGCAGCGTCCGCAGGGTGCCCGGATAGTCTCCCGAGTCGTAGGACTGCCAGGTGCGGGTGGCGTAGGGCAGTTCCTCGGGGCCGATCATGTTGCGCAGCCGTACCTCGACGGGGTCGAGCCCCAGGCGCCGCGCCGCCTCGTCGATCAGCCGCTCCCTGGTCCAGGTCACCTCGGGCTGGCCGAACCCCCGGTAGGAGCCGGTCGGCGTGGTCGTCGTGACGGCGGCCCGCAGGCGGGCCCCCGCCCTGTCGAAACGGTACGGCCCGGGCAGCATGATGGCCGACACGGCCATCGGGGCGATGCCGACGTTCGACGGGTGGGCGCCCAGGTCACCCAGGATGTCGCAGTGCAGGGCGACGAAACGGCCGTCGGCGTCCAGCGCCAGCCGGCCCCGGTGCACCGCGTCCCGGGCGGGCAGCGTGGCCACGAGGTGGTCGCTGCGCGACTCGGTCCACGTCACGGGGCGGCCGAGACGGATCGCGGCCAGGCAGACCAGCGCCTCGTCGGGATAGAGGTGCTCCTTCGCGCCGAACCCTCCCCCGATGTCGCGTCCGATGACGCGCACCCGGTGGTGGGAGAGCCCGAGGGCCTCGGCCGCGTGGTCGCGCACGTGGTGGGGGGCCTGGGTGGCGGCCCAGATCGTCAGCGCCTCCTCGGCGTAGGCCGCCACGATCCCGCGCGGCTCGACCGGGCTGGGTGCGGCCCTACCGAGCCGGAACGTCATGTCCACGACATGGGCCGCGCCCGCGATCGCCTCCTCGCAGTCGGTGTCGCCGACCGCGAAGTCGGTGACCAGGTTGGTGCCCCAGCCGGGATACAGCAGCGGGGCGTCGCTCCCGATCGCCGTCTCCACCCCGATCACGGCGGGCAGTTCCTCGAAGGTGAAGCCGATCAGCCCTGCCGCGTCGTGGGCGGCCTCCGCGGTCCGCGCGACGACGACGGCGAGCGGCTGACCGGCGTAGCGGATCACCTCGTCCAGCACCGGGTAGGAGCTCTCACGCTGTCCCGGCGCCAGGGACACGCACGGCAGCCGGACCGTGGCCGCGTCCTCGGCGGTGACGACGTCCAGCACCCCGTCGGCCGCGCGGGCGGCCTCGACGGCGCGTCGCGTCACCCGCCCGTGCGCTATGGGACTGCGGACGACCACCGCGTGGACCATGCCGGGCAGGCGGACATCGCCGACGAACCTCCCCCGCCCGGTCAGCAGGCGGGAGTCCTCGCGGCGGGGAGCCCGGGCGCCGACGTACGGATGACCATCGCTCATGGCCTGATTGTGAGTGCCCTCACCGCCTTCGCCAAGACCGCCGTGCCGTACGGCGACCGGCCCTGTCACCCTCTCTCGGAGAGCCCGTACTTGGCCCGCGCGGCGGCGATCCTGTCGGGCAGGAACTCGGTCGGCCACGGCCCCTCGGCCGGGGAGTAGCCGCGCAGCACCCGCCGGGAGATGGAGGCCAGGTGCACCTCGGTGGGGCCGTCCATGATGCCCATCAGCGGCGCGCTCTGCCAGAGCCTGGCGAGCGGCGTCTCGTTGGAGACGCCGAGCGCGCCGTGGATGTGCATCGCGCGGTAGACGACATCGTGGAAGACCCGGGCCGCGGCGACCTTGCAGGCCGCGATCTGCGTGCGGGCCTCCCTGGTCGAGGACTGGTCGATCAGCCACGCGGTGTGCAGGATCATCAGCCGGAACTGCTGGATCTGGATGTAGGAGTCGGCGATCGCGGCCTGCACCATCTGCTTGTCGGCCAGCAACCCGTCGTGCGTCTGCCTGGAGAGCACCCGCTCGCACATCATGTCGAAGGCCTTCTTCACCGCCGCCACCGTGCGCATCGAGTGGTGGATGCGCCCGCCGCCCAGACGGGCCTGGGAGACGGCGAAGGCGCCGCCCTCCTCGCCGAGCAGCGCCTCCGGCGGGACGCGGACGTCGTCGTAGCGGATGTGGGCGTGCGCGCCGTGGCCGGGCCGCTCGCCTATCGTGCCGATGTTCCGCAGGATCTCGACGCCGGGCGTGTCCGACGGCACGAGGAACATCGACATCCGCTTGTAGGGGTGGGCCTCGGGGTCGGTCACCGCCATCACGATCAGGAAGGTCGCCGAGGAGGCGTTGGAGGTGAAGTACTTCTCGCCGCTGATGACCCAGTCGCCGGAGGCGTCCCGTACCGCGCGGCAGCGGAACAGGCGCGGGTCGGCGCCCGCGTGCGGCTCCGTCATCGAGTAGGCGGAGAAGCACTCGCCGTTCAGCAGCGGCTGGAGGTAGCGCTCCTTCTGCTCGGCGGTGCCGTACATCGCGATGATCTCCGCGTTGCCGGTGTCGGGGGCCTGGCAGCCGAAGATGACCGGCGCCCAGCCGGACCGGCCGATGAGCTCGTTCATCAGCGCCAGCTTGAGCTGCCCGTATCCCTGACCGCCCAGCTCCGGGCCCAGATGGCAGGCCCACAGGCCCTGGTCCCTGACCTGCCGCTTGAGCGGCTCGACGATCCCGCGCAGCCTGTCGTCCATGTCCCGGTAGGCGTGGCCGCCGAAGACGAGGTCGAGCGGTTCGACCTCCTCACGGATGAAGACGTCCATCCAGTCGAGCTTCTTCTGGAACTCCGGCTCTGTGGAGAAGTCCCACACGGCGCCTCCCTGATGCCCTGTCCGAATAATGTTCGGTTTGGCGCGAACTTATAATGTGACCGCATTAACAGTCAACGGCGGGGAGGCGTGATGACACGTCTGGCGGGGACCCGCGAGCGGTTGATCGCCGCGGCCGAGGAGCTGTTCTCCACCCGGGGCATCGAGGCCGTCAGCCTGAACGAGATCGTCCGGGCCTCCGGGGCGCGCAACGCGACCGCGCTGCAGTATCACTTCGGCGACCGGGCCGGGCTGCTGCGCGCCGTGCTCGACAAGCACGGCAGGGACGTCGACGAGCGGCGGCACGCCATGCTCGACGCCTACGAGCTCGGCCTTCCCCGAGCACCGCAGCCCGGCGCACCCGACCATCCCCAGGCACCGCAGCCCGGTGCACCCGACCATCCCCAGGCACCGCAGCCCGGTGCACCCGACCATCCCCAAGCGCCGCGGCCCGGTGCGCGCAGCCATACCCAGGCGCTCTCACTGGCCTCCGCACTCGTCCACCCGCCGGCCGCCAAGCTGGCCGACCCCGGCGGCGGCCCGGCCTACCTGCGCATCATGGCCGAGCTCATCAGCCACCCCGCGGCGTCACTGGCCACGGCCGAGCAGGACGCCCCCGCCGGGAGCATCCATCGCTGGCGGCGGCTGGCCGCACCTGCGCTCCAGCAGGACGCGGTCCGGCTGCACCGGCGCCTGGTGGCCATCCGGTTCACCATGGTCGAGCTCGGCCGGCGGGCCCGGTCGGGGCCGCACGCCGACGACCGGCTGTTCGTCGGCCACCTCACCGACCTCGTCGCCGCGCTCCTGCTCGCGCCGCTGTCGGAGGAGACCCTCCGGCTCGCCGCCGAACGCGACGCCGCGACCGGCGCCTGAGAGCCGGACTCCCTCCAGGAGGGCACCGTCCGGCTCCAGGAGAGCACCGCCCGGCGATCTCGTTCCTCCGGGAGGACGCCGTCCGGCGATCGGGGGCCGCCGGCCGGCCATCACGGCCCGCGCGACGCGGGCCGTGACGCGGGGGCCGCGCGTCAGGCGGCCAGGGTGACGACCATCTTGCCGGTGTTGTCACCCCGCAGTATCCCGAGGAAGGCCTCGACGCCGTTCTCCACGCCCTCGACGACGGTCTCGCGGTAGCGCAACCTGCCCTCGGCGATCCAGCCTCCGACCTCCTCGGCGAACTGCCCCTGCAGGTCGTAGTGGTCGCCGACGAGCATGCCGCGCAGGGTGAGCCGCTTGCCGATGGCCAGCGCGAGGTTGCGGGGCGCCGGCGGGGGCTCGGTCGCGTTGTACTGCGCGATCATCCCGCAGAGGGCGGCGCGGCCGTGAGGGTTGAAGGAGGAGATCGCAGCCTCCAGGTGGTCGCCGCCGACGTTGTCGAAGTAGACGTCGATGCCGCCGGGCGCGGCCTGGGCCAGCTGCCCGGCGACCGGGCCGTTCCTGTAGTTGAACGCGGCGTCGAAGCCGTACTCCTCCAGGAGGAGCTTGACCTTCTCGTCCGAACCGGCACTGCCGACGACCCGCGCGGCGCCCTTGAGCCTGGCGATCTGGCCGACCTGGCCGCCGACCGCGCCGGCTGCGCCGGAGACGAAGACGGTCTCCCCCGCCTTGAACTCGGCGACCCGCAGCAGGCCGGCGTACGCGGTCAGGCCCGGCATGCCGAGCACGCCGAGATAGGCACTCAGCGGCACCGGCCGCGGGTCGATCCTCACCGCGCGGCCGGTCTCCACCAGCGCGTACTCGCGCCAGCCGAGCCCATGAAGGACGTGGTCGCCGACCGCGAGGCCGCCGGGCTCAGGCGCGTCGCCGACGGCGACGACCACGCCGACCGCGCCGCCGTCCATGGGACGGTCGATCCGGAACGGCGGGAGGTAGGACTTCACGTCGTTCATCCGGCCGCGCATGTACGGGTCGACCGACATGTGAAGGTTGCGCACGAGGATCTGGCCGGATCCGGGTCCGGCGACCTCGACCTCGCGCAGGGCGAAGTCCTCGGGCGTGGGAACGCCCTCGGGTCGCCTGACCAGGTGCCATTCGCGGCTGGTGACGGGCGGGGTGGTCATGGGCCGATGCCTCCTTCCGTCGCGGAACGCGACGACGACGATGGTTCCCGGGTCTCGGTGGTGCCGGGCGGAGTCCCGCCGCGGACGCGCCGGGAGGGAGCGGGGCCGAACGGCGCCCACCGGGAGCCGGCCAGCGATGGCGCCACGGCGGGCGGGACCGGGGAATTACTTGAGATACTCAAGCAACTCACCCCATGTAACCCCCGATCCTTGATGATGTCAAGTAATTGGGTAGTGTGACGCCATGCCCGACACCGTCCCGCCGGACGCCGGTGACCTGCTGGAGCCGCTGGCACGCGTGGTCCGCAGCTACTACGACGCCCTGACCGCCGTCGCCACGAGCCACGGCCTGAGCGGCGCTCAGGCTCGCGCGCTCATCGCACTGCGCGAGCCTCTGTCGATGAGCGCTCTCGCCGACCACCTCGTGTGCGACGCCTCCAACGCCACCGGGCTCATCGCCCGCATGGAGGCCCGCGGCCTGGTCCGGAGGGACCCCTCACCCGAGGACCGCCGCAGCAAGGTGGTGACCGCCACCGCCGAGGGAAGGGAGCTGGCGCTCCGCCTCCGCTCGGCGATGCACACCGTCCACGCGGCACTGGAGGCCCTCACCCCCCAGGAACGCACGGCCCTGCTCCCCCTGCTGGACCGCCTGGGAGACCTCCTCACCCGCTGACCCCCTAACCCCGGGGGACGACGGCCGGGCCGCCTTCCGGCAGGTTTCCTCCGGCCCCACCGGCGCGGGACACCGGCAATCGACAAAGAGTGACGGAAGATGAACCGAAAGCGACCAGGGCGCGTCGCAGACCCATCCCTTCCCTCACCGCCGGGAGCCTCTTGATGCAGTTCAGCCGCCTCCTCCCCACCCTCATGCTCGGCGCCGTACTCACCGGATGCGGCGGCGCGGGTGCCGCCGCCCCCGCCGTGACCGTCACCACACCCCAACCCGCCCCCCTCGCCGGGGATGCCGGGGACGGGCCCGCCAAGACCGGCAGGACGGCCCCGGAGAGGAAGACGCTCCCCGACGTGGTCGGCATGAACCTGCAGCAGGGGCAGGACACGATGCAGGCCGTGGGCTTCTACCACCTGGACGACCAGGACTCCACAGGCCAGGACCGGCTCCAGATCTATGACCGCAACTGGGTGATCACCAAGCAGGAGCCGGCGGCCGGCCGGACCGTGCCGACCGACACGCCGGTCATCCTGTACGCCAAGAAGTACGGCGAGTAGGAGGGGCCCGGAACCCCGCGCCGAGGACCGCGGGCTACCGGCAGGTTGGCGAGATCCTTAACCGCGCGGAGGCCGCCGGCACCGGGATGACCTACCGGGCCATTGCCATCCGGCCCCCGAGGTCCCCCTATGGGGGCATGGGCCTCCGACGGCGCGAGGTGACCGGCTGTGACCGGCAACCCCCTTTCGGTGCCCGTCCGCTACCGGAGAGTAATCCGATCGGCCGAAGGCTTTGGACTTCTCTGGATGACCGTTGAAGTTCCCTCCGCCTAACGTGGAGTTCCGACTCCACCTCGCGTGGAGTTCCGGTTCTACGCCGTGCCGGCGCCGTCCGCGATGCCGGCACGGCGTCCTGTCAGCCCGGGCATCGCCCAGGGCGCAACCGATTCGACGTGGAGTGATATGTCATGATCGAAATCAGGAACGCTCTCGCGGCCGGAACGATGGTCGCCTCCGCCCTCATCGCTCCGGTGACGATGCCGGCCCAGTCCGCCGGTGCCGAAAGCACGGCCAGAAGCACCTCCACATCCCATCTCACTTCCGTTCAGAAGCCCTGCTCGGAGCACAAGCACCCGGCCAAGTGCCGTGCCCGGCGCAGCGGAGGCGGGAGCGGTGGTGGTGGCGGCGGCAAGGGCGGCGGCGACGTCATCGGCGGCCTCGACGACGACCACGGTCCCGGCAGCAGCGGTGGCGGCGCCGGCATCAACAACTGACAGGTTCGAAGCCCGCCGGACGCGCCCGCCACGGGCATGGCGCGCTCTTCGCGGCAAAGAAGAGCGCGGTTGCTCCCCCTGCCCGGGTACGGCCCTGCCGGGGGTCAGGGATAGGCCAGGTAGAGGACCTTCCAGGTGCCGCCGTACAGGCAGTTCAGGGTCGGCTCCGTGGCCTTGCGGTGGCTGCACACCTTCAGCTCGACCTGGTAGACGTCCCGGTGGGAGAACCTGAAGGACTTGGGGGCCGAGGCCGTGCAGTTGCGGAAGTGCTTGTGGGTGAAGGGAAGGTTCCCGTCGCCGGTCCGGTAGGTGATCCGGAAGACCGCCCACGCGCAGCCGGAGCCGTCGAGGGTGCGGTCGGTCACCTTGCCTCTCACCTGGACGGTGCCGACCGGCTGGACGAGGTCGGGGTCGATGCCGATCGCCCTGAGCCGGCCCTGGGCCGTGGCCTTCTTTCCCGGAGCGCTGTGGGGCCCCCACAGCTTCCAGGAGGCCGCCGGCCTCTGGGCGGTCGCGGAGGCCGGCGCCCCGGTGACCGCCTGGGCGGCGGCCGGGACGACCGCGACGGAGCCGGCGACGAGGGCGAGTACGGCGAGGGCGCGGGCCGGCCGGAGGGCCCCTCGCGCGGAGGGGCGGCGGGGCGACGATGGACGGTGGATGGCGGTCATACCGATGCTCCCGGGGGGTCGAGGGCGGGCAGGTGGAGCTCAGGTGCGCTACTGCAGGGTGTACAGGCGGATCTCGATGCCGTCGGGATCGGCTACGCCGCCGATCAGCCATCCGACGCTGCCTTCGGTGATCCCGGAATGAGGCGTGCCGATGGCGTCCAGATGGTCCGACCACTCCAGTAGCGCGTCGTATGTCGGCACGCCGAGCGCGACGGGGTCGAACCCGCGCATCTGCCCGGCCAGCCGAGGCTCCTCGCGCAGCGCCAGCATGAGGGTGCCCGCCTGATCGCGCAGCGCCACGCCGCGCAGCACACCCGCCTCGACGAACTCGATCGCCACGTCGAAACCGAGCACGCGCCGGTACCACTCGATGCTTCTGCGCACGTCGGAGACGGGCAGCTTGACGTGGTGGAATCCGCCCAATACCGTCATCGATCACCTCTCCCGGCCGGTGCCGGCCACCTGCACGGAGCCGAAGAGATTAAAGTCACACTTTAAACTGTTACTTTAGTTTGGTGTCAGAGGTCAATGGTCTCAGCCGGAGATCCGCGCAGACCAGGCGCCGCATCGCCGAGGCCGCGCACGGACTGTTCGCCACCCGCGGCTACACCGGGACGACCTTCCAGGAAGTCGCCGACGCCGCCGGAGTGTCGGCTCCGACCGTCTACTTCCACTACGGGAGCAAGAGCCAGCTCCTCAAGCACGTCGTCGACGTCGCATCGGTGGGCGACGACGAGCCCGTCCCGCTTCTCGACCGGCCCTGGTTCACGGCGCTGAGGACGGCGCGGGACCCGGCGGTGGTCATCCGGCGGTGGGTCCACGAGTCCGGCGTCATCCTCGACCGGGTCGCCCCGATCCTCTCGGTGGTGCGCGACGCGGCGGCCGGCGATCCCGACATGGCCGCCCAGTGGGCGCGGAACAACGAGCAACGGCGCACCGCACATGGCACGTTCGTCACCATCCTCGCCGGCCTGCGCGCCCTGAAGCCGGGCCTGACCCGGCGCCGGGCCGCCGACGTCACCGTCGCGCTGCTGTCACCGGATCTCTTCCTGGTGCTGACCCGTGAATGCGCGTGGAGCACGGCCCGCTGGGAGACGTGGGCTGTCGATCATCTCGCCCACGGCCTGCTTCCGGACCCCCCGTGAAGCCCGCAGCGCCGTAGCCCGGCGCGCACACGCACGCGGCGGAAAAGGCGTCCACCGGGCCGGTCCGGCAGTGGAAACCCGACGCACGCGCCCGCGGCGGTAAGGCGTCCGCCGGGGTGACCGACGGCGGAGAACCGACGCGCGTGCCCGCGCCGGGAAAGGCGTCCGCCGGGGCGTCCGGCCGCGGAGAATCACCTGCCCGCCAACCGGGCGGGGCGGTTACGATCACACCATGATCACTACCTGGGGGCCCACGACGGCGGGCGTGCTGCGACTGCCCTCGGGCCGGCTCGTCCGCGGCCGGGGCCTGAGCCGGCCCCTCCCACAGGGCCCGGAGCCCGCCTTCGCGCTCTACCTGCTGGGCCACCAGCCGCCGCCCGTCGCCTGGGAGAACCGCTGGCTCCGCTGGCCCGACTTCTGGCTGCCGTCCGACCCCGCGGCGACCGGCGACGCGCTGCGCGAGGCGTGGGCGCGTGCCGAGACCGAACGCGTCGAGATCGCCTGTGCAGGCGGACAGGGGCGCACCGGTACGGCCCTGGCCTGCCTCGCCGTGCTCGACGGGGTGCCCAACCGCGAGGCGGTCGCCTACGTCCGCGCGCACTACGCTCCGCGCGCCGTCGAGACTCCCTGGCAGCACCGCTTCGTCTCTCGCTTCCGTTAGGGCCTGTATGGAGTTCGGATCTTCAGAGGGGTTGGGGCTCTGGATCCACATGACGGCTCCGCGTGGACAGAGGCCGGCGAGGTAGCTTTCGGGGGACTTGCCGGAGCGGAAGGCCAGGCCGCGCCACTCCTTGCCCCTCCTTGATCCGGTTGATGCGGCGTTCGGCCGCGTTGCGCTGTCCGTAGAGATCCGGATCACGGCCGACCGGACGGCTGCCGCGGGAGCCCTGCAGCTCACCGGCGAGAAACTCCAGGCCGATGCCGGCAACGCGCAGTTGCTCGCCCGGCGTCGCCGGCTCGACGCCGCGGCCCAGCCGCTTGTGCTCGTGCACCACGAACGTGACCGCGACGCCCGCCGTCCGGGAGCTCCCGGGCCGGGGTAACGGCCCTATCGAGTTCGGGACGGCTCGCGGCCCGGGCAGGGACGTGGAGGGCCTTGGCGGGCGAGGCACTCGCCGGAAGCGGGCGGTGTGGTACTTACTGGACGGCGCCCCTCCCTCCGCCGGTCCCGCACGGAGAACCAGCCGTGGCGGCACAGGAGGTCAAGAGGTTCCGTGTCAGCGCGGGGTGAGGACGCAGAACTCGTTGCCCTCCGGGTCGGCGAGGACCGTCCACGGCACGTCGCCCTGGCCGAGGTCGACATCGGTGGCGCCGATGGCCCGCAGCCGGGCTACCTCCGCAGCTAGATCGTCATCGAGGTACGGCCGGAGGTCGAGATGGATACGGTTCTTCACGGTCTTCACGCCGGGTGTGCGGAGGAACTCCAGATACGGCCCCACCCCCTTGGCGGAGCGCAGCACCGCATGATCGTCGGTTACCTCGTGCAGGGTCCAGTCCATCGCCTCGCCCCAGAACCCGGCCATGGCCCGCGGATCCGTGCAGTCGACCACCACCGCGGCGATCGGGCCGGTGTCCCGGTAGTTCGATCGAGGCTCCAGCACGCAGAACTCGTTGCCCTCCGGGTCGGCGAGGACCGTCCACGGGACATTGCCCTGGCCCACGTCGGCGGGCGTCGCCCCGAGATCCTCAAGGCGCGCGATCAGGTCCGCCTGATGGGCCGCAGAAGTGGTCGCGAGATCGAGGTGCACGCGGTTCTTCACCGTTTTGGGTTCCGGAACGGCAAGGACGTCGATGCAGACAGCGACGGGGTCCGGATAGACGAAGCCCTCCGGTTCGACGTTGGTCACGCCGGGCCCCTCGCTGGAAACACCCCAGCCGAGCACCTCCGCCCAGAACCGACCCACTGCGGAGTCATCCCGAGCATTCATCGCAATCTGAACAAGTCGCGTCGTCATGCCGCCAACCCTATGCCCGCGTGGAATGAGGCATCGCTCGCAATCGTTCCGCGCTCCAACGTTGACCTGCGGCTCGACGACGGCGGGTCGGCCGCGACGAGGAAGGGCCGGGAACGCCCAAGACCCGAGTGGCTGGGGCCAAGTCTCACGCGAACATGAATGCGCTTCACCGGAGTGGGGCCGGCGCTCGCGCGTAAGTGGGTCCATTTCGAGGATCTGGCCCACATTTCGGATGCTGTTGGTGATCTTCGATGTCATTCTGGGGTCTGGGCGGCCAGCCGTCGGCAGAGTTGTTGGAACGGGCTGATCGGACGTGGCGGTCGGTCGGGGATGATGCCGGGGGTGTAGCAGTCGGCGAGGCGGATGACGTTGGTGCCGGCCGCGGTCAGGACGTGCTGGACGTGGGTTTTGGCGAGGCCTTTGTAGCGGCAATTGCGTAGGCCGTGGGCGCGGGTGGTTTCGGAGACGGTGGCCTCGCAGCCGGCGCGCAGGGCGTAGCGGGCCTTCCAAGGTTCGGTGTGCTGGTCGGCGCGATTGCGGGTCTGGATCTGCTGCAGCGGCTCGGGCAGCAGGGTGAGGTGGCGACCCTTGCCGTTGGCGTCACCGGTGCAGGCCTGGCGGTCTGGGCAGGCCCGGCAGGCCGCGCGGGGGAACAGCACCGACAGGCGAGGCTTGCCATCGCCGAGGGTGGGTTTGAAGGGCGGGCTGGTCACCCCGCGCGGGCAGGTGACGGTGTGATCGTCCCAGTTGACGTGGAAGTCTTCCTTGGTGAACCCGTGGCGGCCTCGCGGGTCGGCTCGAACTGGCCCGATCAGAGCGACGCCCCACTGCTGGGCGGTGTGGTGGATGACGTCCGGGGTGACGTATCCGCTGTCGAGGAGATGCTCGGCCGGGGTCAAGCCGCTGGCGGCCAGGCCCGCGTGGATGTCGTCCACGGCATCGATGTCCTGGACCGGCGCCGGGCGGGTGAGGACGTGAACGATCACGTTGGGAACATTGTCGTCGCAGGTCTCGCTCTGATGATCCCGGTAGCCGACCCACTCAGCTTTCGTGGTCGTTTTTCCTTCCTTGCGGCAGTACCGGGCTTCGGGATCGTGCGGACTGACGATCTCGATCCCGGACCATGGCACCCGTGCCGGGTCCGGCTGTTGGCCGCTTTCCTCGCCGGATGACCGACGCGGCCGGCCGTGGCGGCTCTGCCGGTCCCGGCTGGACTTGGCGGCTCGCCAGGCCAGATCACCGTAGGAGTCTGTCCAGTACTGCTGCACCCATACCTGACGCAGTACCTGCACCCCCGGCAGATCCCGCAGCCGACGCGACGCCCCGGCCGCATGCACCGCCTCCAGGACCGTCATCCCGTCCTGGCCGATCTGCAGCACGTGCGCGGCCAGATCATCCTTGCCGCGCGGCAGCCGGTCATAGCGGACCGGCCGGCCATAGCGGCTGGCCCACTCCGGGGTGATCAGGGCGGCCAGCCAGGGTTCATCGGCGGCGGCGAGTTCCTCCAGCGCGACCCGCAGCGTCTCCCCGACCAACTCGACGCGGTTGAGCTTGCGGACCGCGGCCAGCACATGCGTGGAATCGGTCCGGACCCGGCCCCGCTGCTTGACCAGCCCCGCCTCGACCAGCCGTTGCACCATCACCGCCAGCAGTCGGTCCGCCCGATCGTCTTGGGCCATCCGATCTCGGAACTCCGAGAGCACAGAGTGGTCGAACCCCGGATCCGTCAGCTCCAGCCCGAGGCAGTACTTCCAGTCGATCCGGCATCGCACCGCCAGCGCCGCCTGCCGATCGGTCAGGTTCTCCGCGAACTGCAACACGCTGACCAGCGCCAACACCACCGGCGACAATCCACGCCGCCCATCAGCGGGAAACCAGCCGACGAAGTCCTTCTCGCCGAACACTCCCGCGAGCCGGTCCCGGATCCACATCGCCGGAGTTCCAGAAGGATTGGCCGCCCAGGCCGCACGGACCGTCTCCGCCGGGATCACCCGGCCGGTATCCCCGCCCATCGACACCCGTCCACCTCCATACAGTGACTACAGAGCGGTGCGGAGAGGTCACCTTTAGAGAACCACGAAGCCAACGGGAACACCAGACACAAGGAAGATCACCAACAGCATCCATTTCGTGACGGATGCGGGGCTACCGCGATTGGTCTCGCCTGTAACTTGCCGTGCTATGGGGTGTTGAGTGCCTCGTTGATCTTCAGGTGCTCGTCCAGAGCTGCAATGAGCGGGACGGTCAGCTGGGGAGTGGTGTGGGAGGTCCACTGCTGGGCGAGGTTGAGGAATCCGCTGAGCTGCTGTTGCGCTGAGGTGAGCAGGCTGGGGATCTCGTTGACATTGATCTCGATGGTCAGGGATGGAGAATCATCCCGATCGTCTGGCGAGAGCCGGATGAACTGGCCATCGCGTTCAAGACGTGGCGCTGGGCTGTGTCCGAGCCAGAGCTCCTGACCGCGCATCACGTCCAGCCAGTAGCGCCAGTTCTCCAGGCCGAAGCAGCAACCGGGCGCGACCTGGGCGTTCGTGGTGGTGTCACGGAAGCGCAGTCCGCCTGGGGCGATCAAGGCTTCGGCTTCGGCGAGGTGCTGTTCCAATTGAGCGCTGGTCAGGTCGGTGACGGGTTCGACCGAGAGTCGGTTGTAGCCGAGGATGACGGCCATCGCAGTCCCGACTTCAGCCGGGGGCATCTGGCCAGAGAGCGCGAGGAACCGATCGCTGGACGGCTCGGCGATCGGCCAGGCAGTGAAACCGACCGCCTCGTCGGTCTCCAGAACGACTTCGACGATGACCATGTCCACAAGTATCGGGCTGCCGATCCGCTTCTTGGTCAACGGCCGGCTGCGGTGAGCAGCACTCGCTTGCGGAGCAGGGTCAGGCCGGCACGGCCTGACATCTGCCTTTTGATCATTTTGATGTGGTTGACGCGACCTTCGCCGTCCCAGGTGAGGTGGGGGCGCGGTTCCGGCACCACCTCCCGACCGGCGACAGGCCGGGAGTCGAGGCTTGGCGAGGCCATGGTGTTCCAGCCAGGAGCAGCGGCGGCCGGACGGTTCCGGAGGTCCTCCCGGACCTCCATCACACACTGACCAATTCAACTAAATTGGTCAGTTGGTCAGATAGGGTGGTGCTCACACGACAAGAAGGGGAGTCGTCATGAAAGACACAGCCCATCGTCGCCGTGCGCTGGTGGTCGGCCTAGGGATCGCGGGCATCGCCACCGCCGTACGGCTGCGGCAGGTCGGCTGGGAGCCGGTGCTGGTGGAGCGGGCCGCCGGGCGCCGCTCAAGTGGGTACTTCATCATGCTGTTCGGCACCGGTGTCGCCTCCGCGGGACGGTTGGGCGTGCTGGAGGCGATCGGCGACCGCAGTCATCCGCGGCTCACCGTCCACGAACTGAACCGGGCAGGGCGCCGCAGCCCTGGCATGAACCCGGCCAGCCTGCCCGGTGGACCCCGGTTGCTCCTGCGCGGCGACATCGAGCAGGCACTGTTCTCCGCGCTGCCGGACGATGTGGAGATCCGCTACTCCACCGTGCCCACCCGTATCACCCAGGACGACTCCGCGGCCGAGGTCACGCTGCACGACACCGCCTCCGACACCACCGTCACCGAGCGCTTCGACCTGGTGGTGGGCGCCGACGGGATGCGCTCGACCGTACGCGGGCTGGCCTTCGGCCCCGAGGACTATCTTCATCCGCTGAATTACATGATCGGCGCCACCGTCCTGGACAAGCCGATCGGGGGCTTCAGCCAGGAGCAGGGCCTGGTTCTGGCCGAGCAGGGACGCTCGGCATGGATCTTCCCCTTCGCCGACCACGCTCCGGGCCTGCTGTTCTCCTACCGCACCGACGACATCGACGCCGAGTTCACCCGTCCGGCGATCGAGTCCATCCGCGCCGCCTTCGGCCCGCAGCCCTCCGGCCCCCTGCTGGAAAGCTTGTTCACGGCGTTCGAGCAGGCCCCGGATCATCTGTTCGACTCGGTGCACCAGGTCAGGATGCCGCGCTGGCACCGCGGCCGGGTCGTGCTGGTCGGCGATGCCGCCTGGTGCCTGACCCTGTATACGGGCATGGGCGCCTCCAGCGGCATCGCCGGAGGCGAACTGCTGGGAACCCTGCTGCAGCGACACCCCGACGACCTGCCCGGCGCGCTGCAGGCGTGGGAGGCCCGTATGCGGCCGTTCATCCACACCGAGCAGAACACCGCACTGACCATGCGCCGGCTGTTCACCCCGCACGACCGCACGGAACAGATCATGCGCACCGCGATGCTGCGCCTCATGAACGCGCCGGTCATCGGGCAGGTCATGGGCAAGATAATGAACGGCCGCGGTATGAGGAACAAAACCTTCGACGTCGCCGCCGCCGTGTGATCCGACTCCAGCACGAAGAGCATGAGAGAAGAGGCCGACTCAGGTGAGCCAGCTGATCGAGCGCCACTCGCGCAAAGCCGCCCGGATCCTGGACAGCGCACGGGCGCTGGTGCTCGACCACGGTGTACGCAAGGTCACCGTCAGCGAGATCGCCCAGGCCGCGGGGGTCGGCAAGGGCACCGTCTACCTGTACTGGCCCGCCAAGGAGGACCTCATCCTCGGGTTGTTCGCTCGCGAACTCCTGACCTTCCTGGATGAGATCATCACCCGCATCACCGCCGACCCCGCCGCCGTGCTGCCGCACCGCCTGGCCCCGCTGCTGATCCGCGCCGGGCTGCGCCTGCCGCTGGCACGCCGCGTGCAAAGCGGCGACGCCGACCTGCTGCGGCTGCTCACCCAGCAGACCGGCGACCGCGAACTGTTCGCCCGCGTCACACCCAGCGCCCTGTGCGAGACGGGCCTGCCGATCCATCACCGCCATGGCCTGATACGCCACGACCGTCCCCTGCCCGACCAGGCCTACGCCCTCCACGCCGTGCTCACCGGGTTCAGCGCCGCCCTGTCCGACCCGGCCACCGCCCCCCTCGGCGTCGACGACCCCGAGCAGGTCCTCGCCGACACCGTGGCCCGGCTACTCGAACCCCCCGTCGCCCCCGGCGAGCCGGCCATCGCCGCAGCCGCCGAGGAGACCCTCGTCGTCCTGCGCCAGATCCAGGAGGCATTGCTCGGCCTCATCGAGCGCAGTCAGACCCTCCAGCAGTGAGCGGATTCACGTCAGCGCGGCCGTACGGGACAGGCATCCGTTTCCACTACTGCCCTGCGCCTGTCCGTGCCGACCCGACCGGACAGACCAGGCCCAGCAGGAGCCTTTGAGGCCATCGACCGCCACATGACACTGCCCGGCCGGTCCCCGCACGAGCCGGCCGCCGGATGGGTGTGGCCCTGCGGCCAGGGGAGAGGCTGACCGACGCGCGGTGGGCGAGTGGGGCGCGCAGCGCGGTCGAGGCTCACCCGTTCTTCGGAGGGGTCCGCAGAGGACCCCCTCCGATCGCCGGGACCGTCCGGGCGGCGAGGCGGGGTCTCTCCGATATCGAAAAGCCCAAAATGGTGGCACTCCAGTGGAAATCCCACGATCATTGGGCCTTCACCCATGGAAACGGCGTAGACGGCGAGAATACCGATGGCGGCAGAGCAGGCGCCTCTGGGAGTGGACCCGCGCATCCCCAACGCGGCTCGGATGTACGACTACTTCCTTGACGGCAAGGACAACTTCCAGGCCGATCGAGATCTCGCCGAGCTGGTGCTGAGCGTGCTGCCCGAGACCCGGGACGGCACCAGGGAGAACCGCAAGCTGATCGGCCGGGTGGTGGAATACCTCGCCGGCCAGGGCATCAGGCAGTTCCTCGACCTCGGCTCCGGGCTGCCCGCGCAGCAGAACGTGCACGAGGTCGCCCTCCGGCTCGCGCCGGACGCCCGCGTGGTCTATGTGGACAGCGATCCGGTGGTGTGCGCGCACGGCCGCGCCCTGCTGGCCGAGGGCGACAGGGTGGCCATGGTGCGGGGAGACGCGAGAAGGCCGCAGGAGATTCTCGGTGATCCGGAGGTCCGGGAGCTCATCGACTTCGACGAGCCCGTCGCGGTCCTCATGATGTTCCTCCTGCGTCTCGTCCCCGACGAAGACGACCCGCAGAGGTTCGTCGCCGTCTATCGCGAGGCGATGGCACCCGGCAGTTACCTGGCGATCTCACACGTCGGCAGCGACGCCGCCCCCGAGCGCACGGCCCGGATCAGCGAGCTCTACCGGCAGAGCGACGCGGCCTTCTGCCCCAGGACGGGAGAGGAGATCGCCCGGTTCTTCGGCGACTTCGAGCTCATCCCTCCCGGCCTGGCCAACGGGCGGAAAGCGGAGAACGTCTGGCCGTTCGCCGACCCCGACACGGTGCTGCCCGTCGACGAGGAAACGGCCCGCATGGCGTACGTGGGAATCGGCCGCAAGCCCTGACGGTCCCGCCCCAGTGGGAATCGGCCGCAAGCCCTGACGGTCCCGCCCCAGTGGGAATCGGCCGCAAGCCCTGACGGTCCCGCCCCAGTGGGAATCGGCCGCAAGCCCCTGACGATCCCGTCCCATGTCGATCGAAGCTCCACCTCCCGCCGGGAAACGACCAGGCCGCCGCCTTCGCCCCGCCCATCCGCCCGGGAAGCCGCCTGACCTTCCCCTGCCTCCCGGCGGATCACTCCCTCGCCCCGAGAAGCGGACGCGACCCTCGTCATCCGTGAGAATGCCCCTGGCCGTCAACTCGTTGACTTCAGCGTGGCGCGGCACGATGACCGCGTCTCCCCGGACATAGCACTTGTCATGACCACCACCATGCACATCAAGCGTTTTCGGGAACTCGAAGCCGTACTGCTTGGCCGGGCGCGCCATCCGGCCAAGCAGATCATTCCGTTTCATTCAGCATGGTCAATGCGGTTGCCAGCAGTAGGGCAAGCGGGTTGCCTGCACATCCGGATGGATCCCATATGACCGGGTTACGCCATTCCCCGGCCGCGTCCGTGGCCGGTGACAGGTCGCCTGTCTTGCCCGCACTCAGCCGATCTCACCTGTCGCCTCCGAACGGGCACCCTGCTGGACGGATCATCCCGCCCTCACCTCAGGGATGGGCAAAACGTCCAACCTCGATTGCGTACGCCCGGCGGAGCGGCACGATGCGGAGACGTGAACGACAACGACCTCCTTCTCAACCTCAACGACCGCAGGTTCGTCATGGTCAGCTCGACGGCCAGCGCGGTGGATCCGGACGGGCCCACCGAGTTCACCTACCGGGAGTCCGACGGGATCATCTGGGGCGACTACACCGGCGACACGGTGGTCCACGGGCGTTTCGTCGGCACCCGGGACGGCGACCGCCTGGAGATCACCTACGTCCACCTGCTCAAGAACGGAGAGCGCGCCGGCGGGCAGGGGGGCAGCCGCATCGAGACCCTCCCCGACGGCCGGTTGCGCCTGGTCGAGGAGTTCCAGTTCGCCGGGGACGACACGCCGCACGTGAGCGTGTGCGCCGAGGTCACAGGAATCTGAGGGACCCACCCGTCGAGTCGGACGGCCCCGGGAAGAGCCTCCGCCATACCGGTACGGCTCCCGGGAAGAGCCTCCGCCATACCGGTACGGCTTCTAGAAAGGCCCTCAGCCCTACCGGACGTCCCCGGGAAAAGGCAGCTCCGTACCGGAACGCCCCGGGAAGTCCGCCCGCCGTGGCGGGCGGTTCAGACGTCCTGCTGGAGCTGGGCGCGGCCCTCGGCCGCGCCCACGAAACGCATCATGCCCAGCGGGACCTCTGCCCCGGTGGACCCGGCGGACCCCGCAGGTCCGGCGGCCCCCGAGGGGCCCGCGGATCTGGCAGGGCCGGTGGACTTGGCAGACCCGGCGGCGGGGTCGGCGGGCGGGCGGCGGGAGGACCGGGCGGGGCCGCGGTCGCTCGGCAGGACGTAGGGGCGCCTGAGCACTTCGTCCAGGATGAAGACGGTCTCGGTGGCCTTGACCGCCGGGATGTTGGCCAGCCGGTCGGTCACCATCGCGTGCACGGCCGCGACGTCGGTCACCCGGACCTGGATCATCGCGTCGTGCTGGCCGGTGGTGATCGCGCAGTACTCCACCTCGGGCATCTGCGCGAGCTGGGCGCGGAACTGGCGCCACATCTGCTGCCGGACGGTCACGAAGATCAACGCGGTGATGCCGAGACCTGCGCGGACATGATCGATCTCCGCCGTGAACCGCTTGATCGCGCCGTCGGCGCGCAGCGCCTCGAACCGCGTGTAGGCGTTCGCCCGCGAGATGCCGACCCGTTCGGCGAGGGCCGCCACCGAGATCCTGCCGTTCTCGCGCAGCACCTCAAGGATCTTCAGGTGGGTCGCGTCAAGCTCCAGGCCGATGCCGATCCGTCCAGGTTGGCCGCCCTCCTGGCCCGAGTTCCTTGACATTTCGGTCATCCCCATACCCCTTACGTCAGTTTCGTCTCAGCTTAGCCTCATGAACTGGACTTTCTGCCGGACAATCCTGGACGATCGGCGACCAAACGTCTACATGGCCCATTTTCGGAGGACACAGAATGGCGATCCGTTCACGGCGCCCCGGCGCGAAGGCAGCTCTGCTGCCGGTGCTGCTCACCGGCGCCCTCGCCCTTGCCGCCTGCTCCAGCGGCGGTTCGTCCACGACGTCCCAGAACGGTGGCACCACCGCCGCCGCCAAGACGCTCGTGATCGACACCTCCTTCGACCTCAAGACGGCCGACCCGGGGCGTACCTACGAGCCGACCGGCCTGATCATCGGTAAGGCCGCCTACGAGACCCTGCTCACGTTCGAGGGCTCCGACGTCACCAAGCCGGTGCCGGCCCTCGCCGAGTCGTTCGAGCTGTCGGCCGACGGCAAGGTGCTCACCCTCAAGCTCCGCCAGGACGCCACGTTCGCCGACGGCTCCCCCGTCACCGCAGACGACGTCGTCTTCTCGCTGAACCGCGTGCGCGACATGAAGGGCACGCCGTCGTTCCTGCTCGACGGCGTGGAGGTGGCCAAGTCCGGCGCGGAGACGATCACTCTGACGTCGAAGAACGCCAACCCGGCGCTGCCGTACATCCTGCCCAACCCCGCGCTGGGCATCCTCAACTCCAAGCTCGCCAAGGAGCACGGCGCCACCGCCGACACCGGCGACAAGGCCGAGCAGTACCTCAACTCCGCCTCGGCGGGCTCGGGTCCGTACACGATCGAGTCGTTCAACGTCAGCAGCCAGGTCGTGCTCAAGGCCAACGCCAAGTACTGGGGCGCGACCAAGCCGGTCTACGACAAGGTCGTGCTCCGCAACGTCGAGGCCGCGACGCAGAAGCTCAACATCTCGCGTGGCGACAGCCAGGTCGCGCTGAACCTCTCCGGTGACCAGGTCACCGGGATCACCGGCGACCTGCAGATCAAGAAGACGCCCGCGGCCAACGTGATCTTCCTGCTGGCCAACCAGAACCCCTCGGTCAGCAAGGTCACCTCCAACCCCAAGTTCGCCGAGGCCGTGCGGAAGGGCGTCGACTACGCGGGCCTGCTGGAGCTGGCCGGCGAGGGCTCGGTCCAGGCTCCCGGAATCATCCCCTCGATGCTCCTGGGCTCGCTCCCGCCGGACCAGGCGGCCAAGCGCGACGTCGAGGGCGCCAAGGCGGCCCTCAAGGAGAGCGGCGTGGCCAACCCGACGGTCAAGCTGGAGTACCCCAGCGAGCTGACCGTCAACGGCCTCTCCTTCCAGCCCCTCGCCGAGCGGATCCAGGCCAACCTCAAGGAGGTCGGCATCACCGTGGAGCTCGCTCCCGCGCCGATCACCACGGCCCTGGACAACTACCGCAACGGCAAGGAGGAGCTGGGCCTGTGGTACTGGGGCCCCGACTACCCGGACCCCAGTGACTACCTGGCGTTCCTGCCGGGCAAGCTCGTGGGCCTGCGGGCCGGGTGGAAGGCCGGCGCCGACAAGGAGCTGGAGGCGGCCGGCGCGAAGGCGGCCACCACGATCGGCGACGAGGCCAGGAAGCAGGCCTACGTCGACGTCCAGACCAAGCTCAACGCCGCCGGCACGTTCATCCCGCTCATCCAGCCCAGCCAGAACATCGTGACGGCCAAGTCCGTCACCGGCCTGGAGTTCCACCCGGTGTGGACCGTCGATGTCGCCGACCTCAAGTAGCGAGGACCTGAAGGGGGATACGGCCCGGCGCAAGCCGGGCCGTTCCGGCAGCCGGAGCCCGCTGATCCGCTTCCTGGCCCGCAGGGTGCTCACGGCGCTGCTGCTGGCCGTGGGCATCACCCTGGTCACCTTCGTCCTCACCAACCTGGTCCCCGGCGACCCCGTCTCGGCCAACCTCGGCCAGCGGGCCCTCGGCGACCCGGCGATCGTCGCGCAGTGGCGGGCCGAGCACGGCCTGGACAAGCCGCTCCCCCAGCAGTACCTGATGCACCTTCAGGGAGTGGTCCAGGGCGACCTCGGGACGAGCCAGCAGAGCCACCGCCCGGTCATGGACGACCTGGCCGAGTCCGTGCCCGCCACGCTCGAACTGGCCGGCGCCGCGATCCTGATCTCCCTCGTGGCGGGGGTGGCGTTCGGCGTGGTCGCGGCGCTCCGCCGGGACCGGCTCTCCGACCACCTGCTCCGGGTCCTCAGCCTGGTCGGCATCTCCGTGCCGACGTTCTGGCTGGCGCTGATGGCGTTCTACGTCTTCTTCTACCGGTTGCAGGTCACCCCGGGCAGCGGCCGCATCGACCCGACCATGAGCCCGCCCCCGCAGGTCACCGGGCTGTACACGATCGACTCCGCCCTGGCGGGACAGTGGGACGTGTTCGCCTCCGCGGTCGGCCACCTCATCACCCCCGCGCTGGTGCTGGCCCTCTACACGATCGGCCTGCTCACCCGGTTCACCCGGTCGGCGGTGCTGGAGGTGCTGGGCCAGGACTACGTGCGCGCCGCACGGGCCAAGGGCCTGCCCGGCCGGGTGATCCTGTTCCGCTACGTGCTCCGCTCGGCACTGGTGCCGATCATCACGGTCGCGGGCCTGGCCTTCGGCAGCCTGCTGTCCGGCACCGTGCTCGTCGAGGCGATCTTCGCCTGGCCGGGCGTGGGACAGTACGCCTACAAGAGCGCGACCACCCTCGACCTGCCCGCCGTGATGGGCGTCGGCCTGGTGGTGGGCGGGGTCTACCTCGTCATCAACCTGATCGTCGACGTGCTGTACGGCGTCATCGACCCCAGAGTGAGACTCCAGTGAAACTCCCCCAAGCCTGGCGGCAGCCGCTGGCGATCGTCGGCGGGGTGATCGCGCTCGCCTGGATCGTGATCGCGCTGGCCGCCCCGCTGCTGGCGCCGCACGACCCGCTCGCCCAGGACCTGCCGCGGCTGGCCTCGCCCGGCCCCGGCCACTGGTTCGGCACCGACCAGCTCGGCCGGGACATCCTGAGCAGGGTGATGTACGGCGCGCGCCTGTCGATCCCGCTGACCCTGCTGCTGGTCGTGCTCTCGGTGCTGATCGGCGGCCTGCTGGGTGCCTGTGCCGGATATTTCGGCAAGTGGGTTGATGAGACGATCATGCGGTTCGCCGACCTCGTCTTCGCCTTCCCCACCATCATCCTGGCCATGGTCGTCGCCGCCGCGCTCGGCGCGAGCCTCACCAACGCCGTGCTCGCCGTACTCGTCGTCGCCTGGCCCGCCTACGCCCGCGTGACCCGCGGGCTGGTGCTGGGCGTGCGCGAGCGCGAGTTCGTGGTGAGCGGACGGCTGCTCGGATTCTCCGCCTGGCGCTCGCTCCGGGTGGACGTGCTGCCGAACGTCACCGGCCCCATCCTGGTGCTCGCCACCCTCGACATCGGCACCGCGCTGCTGCTGCTGTCCGGCCTGTCGTTCCTCGGGCTCGGCGCGAAGCCGCCCTCCCCCGAATGGGGCGCGATGGTCGCCTCCGGCGTGGAGGTCTTCGACAGCTGGTGGGTGGCGACCTTCCCCGGCCTGGCCATCCTGACCGTCGTGCTGGCGTTCAACTTCCTGGGCGACACGCTGCGTGACGCCCTCGACCCGCGGACGGCCCGCGCCATCAAGGAGCGTGCGCTGTGAGCCTCCTCGCCATCTCCGACCTGAAGGTCTCCATCGGCGGCAAGGAGATCCTGCGCGGCGTCGACCTCGACCTCCGGGCCGGCCGCGTGCACGGCCTGGCCGGCGAGAGCGGCTCGGGCAAGACGATGACGGGCCTGGCCGTGCTCGGGCTGCTGCCGCACGGAGCCCGCACCAGCGGCCGGATCGCCCTGGGAGAGCGCGACCTGCTGGCCATGCCGGCCAAGGAGCTCAACACGGTGCGCGGCGGCGAGATCGCCATGGTCTTCCAGGACCCGGCGACCAGCCTGCACCCGATGCTCTCGGTCGGCCGCCAGCTCACCGAGCACATGCGCCACCACCTGGGCCTCGACAGGAAACAGGCGCGCGCCAGGGCCCTCGAACTGCTGGGCCAGGTGCGCATCCCCGGCCCCGAGGGTGCGATCGACCGCTACCCGCACCAGTTCTCCGGGGGCATGCGCCAGCGCATCGCGATCGCGATCGCCCTGGCCTGCTCGCCGAAGGTGCTCATCGCCGACGAGCCCACGACGGCTCTCGACGTGACCGTCCAGGCCGGGGTGCTGAGGCTGCTGCGCGGCCTCTGCGACGACCTGGGCCTGGCCGTACTGCTCGTCACCCATGACCTCGGCGTGATGTCGGCGGTCGCCGACGAGGTGAGCGTGATGAAGGAGGGCCTGGTCGTGGAGACGGGCCCGCGCGGCCAGGTGCTGCGTGACCCGACCCACCCCTACACCCGCGCCCTGCTGGAGTCACTGCCCGGGGAGACCTCATGACACTGCTGACCGTGGACGACCTCGTCGTCGAGCACCGCACCCCCGGCCGCCCCCTGGTGCGCGCCGTGGCCGGAGCCAGCCTGACCGTCGCGGCGGGCGAGGTCGTCGGGCTCGTCGGCGAGTCCGGATGCGGCAAGTCGACGCTGGCCCGCGCGGTGTGCGGGCTCAACCCGGCCGCCTCCGGGAAGATCACCTTCGACGGGCACCCGGTGACCCCGCTCGGCCTGCGCCGCAGGAACCGCGCACTGGCCGGGATCCAGATGGTCTTCCAGGATCCCTACGCCTCGCTGAACCCCCGGCGCAGGGTCGGCGCGCAGATCGCCGACGGGCTGCGCACGGCGGGCGACACCGTGACCTCCCCCGCCGACCTGCTGGAGCGGGTCGGGCTGCCCCGCGACTTCGCCGGCCGCCACCCGCACGAGTTCTCCGGCGGCCAGCGGCAGCGGATCGCGATCGCCAGGGCGCTCGCCGCCCGGCCGACCATGCTGATCGGCGACGAGCCCATCTCCGCGCTCGACGCCTCGGCCCAGGCTCAGGTGGCCAGGCTGATGCGGGACCTCGCGGTCGAGTCGGGCGCCGGCCTGCTGTTCATCAGCCACGACCTGTCGGTGGTACGGCTGATCGCCGACCGGATCGCGGTGATGTACCTGGGGAAGATCGTGGAGGTGGGCCGGACCGCCGAGGTGTGGGCCGATCCCCGCCATCCGTACACCCGGGCGCTGCTGGGCGCGATCCCCGCGCCCGACGGCGCCGGCGTGCTCCCGGCAGAGCTGTCAGGAGACGTGCCCGATCCGGCCGATCCGCCGCCCGGCTGCCGGTTCCACCCGCGCTGCCCGGTGGCGATGGACGTGTGCCGGGAGCGCGAACCCGCGTTCGGCCCGGTCGCGTGCTGGCTGCACGAACCTGCATGATCGACGAGGTGCGCCTCAGGATGGCGGAGGAGGGGATCGACGCCCTGGTGCTGCGCCCCTCCCCCGACTTCCGCTACCTGGGAGGGCAGGGCGACGGATATCTCGTCCTGCCCCTCCGGGGCCCGCTGGAGACTGCGGCCGGCCCGCTGGAGGCGGCGGCGCTCATCCCCTCCTCCGCCCGTCGCGTCGGGGTGGACCCCGAGATGCGGGCCTGGGAGCTGTTCTCCCTGCGGGTTAAGGCCGAACTGGTGCTGGCCTCGGTCGTGCTCGCCCCGCTCCGGCTGCTCAGGGGGCCGGCGGAGGTCGCGGCGACGGAACGCGCGGCGTCGGCGGCGGACGCGGTCCTGCTCATGGCGCGCGAGCTGGCGTGGTTCGGCACCACCGAGCGCGCGATGGCCCGGCGGCTGTGGGCGATGATGGTCGAGACGGGCTGCGAGGAGGTGCTGTCGGTGCTCGTCGCGGCCGGAGAGCACAGCGCCGTCCCCCGGCACGTGCCGTGCGACCGCGTGATCAATCCGGGCGACGCGCTTCTGGTCTCGGTCTGCGGGAGATGGGGGAACCACTGCTCGGAGGTCGCCCGCGTCTTCGCGGTGGCCGAGCCGCCCGAGGACTTCGAGGCGATGTACTCGGTCGTCCTGTCCGCCCAGCGCGCCGCCCTCGACTCGCTGCGGCCCGGCGTGACGGCGGCGGAGGTCGGCAGGGCCGCCCAGGAGGTGATCGAGGGCAGCGGCTACGGCCGCTACGCCGCCGAGCGGCCGGGACGGGGCGTCGGCCTCGGCCAGGACGAGCGTCCGTGGCTCGCCTCCGGCGACACGACCGTGCTCGCCCCCGGCATGACGGTGTGCGTCGAACCGGCGATCTACCTGCCCGAGCTGTTCGGCGCGCGGGTGGCCGACGTCGTGGTGTGCGCCCCCGCCGGGGCGCAACGGCTCAGCGGGAGCTCGCAGGCCCTCCACGTCCTCGACCACTGAGCGGGCGGGCCGGCCCGTACTCCCCGGCGGGGGGAGCACGGCCTCCCGGGGAGTACGGCCATCGGGGGGAGGGCGGCCATCGGGGGGAGTGCGGCGGAGGCCGTACTCGATCAGCCGGCCGGCAGCGCCACGACGGCGGGTCCGAACGCGGTCCCCAGCAGGTAGCACAGGGTGAACAGGCCGATCGCGGCCGGTCTGTGCTCTTCGGGGACCGCCGAGGTGGCACGGACCGCCAGCACGCCCTGGCCCGAGGACGCCGCGATCGAGGCGGCGGCCTGGGCGACCAGAAGACCGGGAACCCACGAGACGGAGACCGCGGCCAGGGCCGCCGCGACACCGGTGGCGGCCAGTGCCATGATCATCAGGTGGGGCCGTATCCGGGCGGACGCCGCCACCACGAACCACGACAGCGCGCCGCCGAACAGCAGCGGCCACACCATGGCCACGCCGATCTGCGCGGACGACCAGGTCGTCAGCTCCGACAGCCGGACCGGCAGCGCATAGACCAGCCCGAAGTTGCCCACGGCCAGGGCGAAGGCCAGTCCCGCGGCCCCCAGGAACCGGGGCGCGCGGACCAGGGCGGCCGGCACGAAACCCGCCGGCCGGATCCGCAGATGCATCCCGAGCGCCGTCGCCGCGGCGACCGCGCACAGTCCGGCGGCCACGGGCTGGTGCGGCACGGCCACCAGCGCGGTGACCAGCCCGGTCAGCACCACCACGCCGATCACGTCGAACCGTCCGGCCGACGGCGCGGACCGGACCTCCTGCCGCAGCACGGCGGGCACCGCCAGCACGGCCACGACCGGCAGGGCGAGCACGACCCGCCAGGACAGCAGATCGCTGACCAGCGACCCGGCCAGCGGGGAGACGGAGCCGACCACGGCGAGCGAGGCCGTGGCCACGCCCATCCGGCGAGGGGAGTCAGCCAGCTGCATGGCGATCGCCGTCAGCCCCGCGGCGCCCAGCGCCTGCGCGGCGGCGGCGAGGAGGAGGACGGGCAGGCTGGGGGCGACGAGAGCGAGGCCCGCCCCGATCAGGGCGAGCAGGGCGCAAACCGCCGCCGTGCCACGCATGCCGCGGTGGCCGACCAGCCCTGACATCAGCGGCGTCCCCACCGCGATGCCCCACCCGAACACCGTCACCAGCCAGGTCGCCTCCCCCGTCGAGACCCCCAGGCCGCCGGCCACCTCGCCCAGGATGAGCGCCGGTCCCGCGATCCCGAACGACATCGGCCCGGCCAGCACCGCCAGCCAGACCGCGGAGACCCCGGCGTGCCGCGGCGGAGCCGTGGGCGGAGCGCTCATCTGGCTCCCAGCGTCGGGTAGTCGGTGTAACCGCGGTGGTCGCCGCCGTAGAAGGAGGCGGGGTCGGGCTCGTTGTAGGGGCCCCCGGCCTTGACGCGCTCGGGCAGGTCGGGGTTCGCCAGCCACAGCGCGCCGAGGCTGACCGCGTCGCACAGGCCCTCACGGAGCACCGCGGCCGCCGCGCCGATCCTCTCCTCGGCGGTGTCGCCCGGGTTGAGGATCAGCGTGCCCGGCCACGCGGCCCGGACCAGTTCGGTGATCTCCCGGTCGAACTCCATGATGTGCACGTAGGCCGGCTCGAACGGCGCCAGCGCGCGCATCAGGGCCGGATACACCTCGGCCGGGTCATGTTCCCGGATGCCGTTGTTGGGGTTGGCGGGGGAGATGCGGACGCCGACCCGCTCCGGCCCGATCGCGTCGGTGACCGCCCCGACGACCTCGGCCGCGAAGCGGATCCGGTTCTCCACCGAGCCGCCGTAGGAGTCGGAGCGGACGTTGGCGCTGCCGCACAGGAACTGATGGAGCAGATAGCCGTTGGCGGCGTGCAGCTCCACCCCGTCGAACCCGGCCTCCATCGCGTTCCTCGCGGCCGCGACGAAGTCCTCGACCGTCGCGGCGATGTCCGCGAGCGTCATCTCCCGCGGGGTGGGGTGGTCGAGCATGCCCTCCCTGGTGAAGATCTGCCCGCCGGACGCGACCGCCGAAGGGGCCACGGGCAGCGCCCCGTCCGGGTAGAGACACGGATGGCCGATCCTGCCGGCGTGCATCAGCTGCGCGAAGATCCGGCCGCCCCCGCCGTGGACGGCATCGGTGACCCGGCGCCACGCCCCGACCTGCTCCGGCGAGTGCAGGCCCGGGGTGTCGATGTAGCCCTGGCCGATCACCGAGGGCTGGATGCCCTCCGTGATGATCAGACCGGCGGCGGCCCGTTGCCCGTAATACTCGGCCGTCAGATCGGTCACCAGCCCGCCGATCGCACGGCTGCGTGTCATCGGCGCCATCACCAGGCGGTTGGGGAGTGTCAGCTTGCCTACGATGACCTGCTCGAATAGCTCGTCCATATTGATGAAAGTATGAGCGGGGAGCTGCATCGCGAATCAGTAGAATCTACTGGTTTCAGGTACTTGGAGGGTACGTGCTGTACGGGCGGTCCACTGAGCAGGTCGAGCTCGAGGGCTTGATCGCCGCGGCGCTGGAGGGGCACAGCGGTGTCCTCGTGGTGCGCGGCGAGGCGGGCATCGGCAAGACCGCGCTGTTGGACTGGGCGGCCGGGACGGCGGCCGGGCACGGGCTGCGGGTGGTGCGGGTGACCGGCGTCGAGCCGGAGGCCGACCTGGCGTTCGGCGGCCTGACACAACTGCTGTGGCCGCTGCATGATCGGCTTGACGCGCTGCCGGGGCCGCAGGCCGCCGCACTGAAAGCCGTGCTCGGGGCCGAGTCGGCCGGGGGGCGGGACCGCTTCCTCACCGGGCTCGCCCTGCTCACGCTCCTGGCCGACCTGGCCGAGGACGTCCCGGTGCTCTGCCTGGTCGACGATGCCCAGTGGCTCGACCAGGCCAGCGCGGAGCCCTTGCTGTTCGCCGCCCGGCGGCTCGCGGCCGAGGGGGTGGCGATGGTGTTCGCCACGCGGGAGGACGGCTTCGCCGCTCCCGGACTGGGCGAGCTGCGGCCTTCCCGGCTGGACGGCCGGGACTCGGCCCGCCTGCTTGCCGAGCACGGGGTGGCGCCGGTCCGCCGGGAGAAGATCATCTCCGAGTCCTCGGGCAATCCCCTGGCGCTGATCGAGTTCGCCGCGGGGCAGCGCGGCCAGTCGGCTGGGCCGCTGTTCCCGCAGGTCGCCGACCGGGTGCTGGCGTCGTTCCGGGCGCAGATCGAGCGGTTGCCCGAGCGGACCCGGCTGATGATGCTGATGGCCGCCGCCGAGGGAAGGGGCGATCTGGCGCTGTTGCTGCGGGCGGCGCACCTGATGGGCACCGGCCTCGACGACCTCGAAGAGGCGGAACGGGCCGGGCTGATCCAGGTGACCGAATCGGCCGTCACCTTCCGGCATCCGCTGATCGCCACCGCCGCCTACCAGGGAACCGCGTCGGCCCGGCGCGTCGCCGTGCACCGGGCACTCGTCGAAGTGGCCGAGGACCCCGACTGCCGCGCGCACCACCTGCCCGCCGCGACGATGGAGCCCGACGCGGGTGTCGCGTCCGAACTCGCGGCCGCGGCCGAGCGGGCCGGTGCCCGCACCGCCTACACCGCCGCCGCCCACCTGTACGAGCAGGCGGCCCGGCTCGCCGTCACCGGGGGGGACCAGGCAGGCTGGCTCGCCCGAGCGGCGGCCGCGGCCCTGGCGGGCGGCCACGCCGGCCAGGCTGCCGAGCTGGCGGGAAGGGCCGAGGTCCTCGCCGGGCACTTCGCGGGAAGCGCCGCCCGGCAGGGCCCTCCCTCCGGAGAGGGGCATCACGACGCCGTGGCGGAGCTCACCTCGGTGCGCGCGGCCGCGATGTTCGAGCTGGGCCAGGAGGAGAAGGCCGTCCACCTGCTCCTGGACCGCGCCGATCGAGTGGCTCCGCGCCAGGGCACCGCCATGCTGCGTACCGGCGCGACCTACGCCTGGCTCACCGGCGACGAGGCCGCCCTGTCGGCCGCCGCCCGGAAGCTGGCCGCCCTCGGTGACTCCGACCGGATGGCCGAGGGCCTGGCTCACCTCATGCGGGCCGACTACGCCCGCGGCCTCCCGCTGCTGGCGGACTTTCTGAACAGGGCCCCCGACACCGAGCGCGCCCTGTTCACCGGGATGATCATCGGTGACGACGCCACCACCATGGCGCTGGCCGCCGCCGAGGTGGCCCGCTGCCGTGAACAGGGCCTCATCGGCGCCCTGCCCCAGGTGCTGCAGATCCTGGCCCAGACCCAGGTATGGGCCGGCCTGCACCGCGACGCCGAGGCCGCGGTGGCGGAGGCCACCGGGATCGCCTGCGGCACCGGCCTGCAGCAGCGCATCGCCTGGCTCAACGGCGTCCCCGCCCGGATCGCCGCCATCGAGGGTGACGAGTCCCGCTGCCGCCGCCTGGTCGGTGAAACCCCCGACGCCTACCGGGCGACCGGCGACGTCGTCCTGAGCCTGCTGGAGCTGTCCATGGGCGACCACGAGTCGGCTCTGGACCGCTTGGAAGCAGCCTGGGCCGGTCCGGTCCGCAACGCCGCGGTGCTGCTGTCCTCCGCCCCCGACCAGATCGAGGCGGCGGTGCGGCTGGCGCAACCGCACCGCGCCGAGGAACCGCTCCGCCGCCTTCGAGCCTGGGCGCAGGCCTCCGCGCAGCCCTGGGTCCAGGCCGTCGCCCTACGCTGCCAGGCCCTGACGAGCGACGACGAGGCCTCGTTCCGGGCGGCTCTCACCCTCCACGAGCGGGGTGGCCGCCCCTTCGAACGCGCGCGCACCCAGCTTCTCTACGGCGAATGGCTCCGCCGCGCCCGCCGTCCCGGCGACGCCGGTGCTCCCCTGCACGCGGCCCTGGAGACCTTCGCCCGCCTGGACGCCGCTCCCTGGATCACCCGTGCCCGGTCCGAACTTCACGCGAGCGGCGAGTCCCCCAGAGCCGCTCACCCCGCCCCCGCCGCCCCGCTCACCCCGCGAGAGCTCCACGTGGTACGGCTGGCCGCCGCGGGCCGCAGCAGCCGCGAGATCGCCGCCCAGCTCTTCCTGAGCACCCGTACGGTCGAATACCACCTGTACAAGGCCTATCCCAAGCTGGGCATCACCTCCCGCCGCGAGCTGAGCCGCCTGAACCTCACCTGACCTCGTCCCCCTGGCCGGACCCCACGCGCCGGAGCGCGGTGACCGCGATGAGCGCGGTGGCGACCGCGAACACCGCGCACACGACGGCGACCGTGTTCAGCCCGCCGGTGTAGGCGTCCCTGGCCGCGGCCAGCAGCTGGTCGCCGATCCCGGCGGGAAGCCTTCCGGCCACCGCCAGTGCGCCTTCGAGGCTGTTGCGGGCGGTCTCGGCGGCATCCGCCGGGACGCCGGGCGGCACGGTGATCGCATCGCGGTAGACGACGGCGCCGAGGCTGCCCAGCGCGGCGATGCCCACCGCCACGCCGAGATGGCTGCTGGTCTCCTGCAGCGAGGCGGCCGACCCCGCCTTCTGCGGCGGGGCGGAGCTCACGACCAGGTGGGTGCCCAGTGCCCCGATGGGGCCGGTGCCGAAGAAGCCGATCACGAACCCGGTCACCAGCAGCGGCAGCCCGCCGACCGGACCCACAAAGGCGATCAGCGCGTAGCCCGCCGCGGCGACGGCCAGCCCCGCCCCGATGACGACCCCCATCGAGAACCGCCTCGCCAGGGCCGGAGCCATCTGCGCGGAGACGATGGAGGCGATCGCCGACGGCACCATCCACAGTCCCGCCTGCACCGGGGACAGGCCCTCGACCATCTGGAGGAAGCCGGTGATGAACAGGTAGCTCCCGGCCACGGCGACCATGAGGAGAGTCGTGATCAGCAGCGAGGCGGTGAAGGCGGCGTTGCGGAAGAGGCGGACGTCCAGTACCGGATGGGCGAGCGTACGCTGCCGCGCCACGAACACGGCTCCGACGGCCAGGCCGGCCACGGCCGTCAGGATCGGCAGCGGCTGCCAGCCGTACCTGGCGATCTCCTTGAGTCCGTAGACGAGCGGGAGGATCGCGGCCAGCGAGAGCGCCACGCTCAGCAGGTCGAGCTTGCCGCCTTCGGGGTCGCGGTACTCCGGCAGCAGGATCGGCGCCGTGATCAGCAGGACCAGCATGACCGGCACGCCCAGGAGGAACACCGAGCCCCACCAGAAGAACTCGAGCAGCATCCCACCGATCACCGGGCCGAGCGCGGTGCCCGCCATGAAGCAGCTCGCCCACAGCGCGATGGCCCTGCCGCGCTGCCGCGGGTCCTGGAACATGTTGCCGATCAGGGCCAGGGTCGAGGGCATGAGCGTCGCCGCGGCGACGCCGAGCAGCGCGCGGCTCACGATCAGCATCTGGGCGCTGTTCGAGTAGGCGGCCAGCAGGGAGGTGACGCCGACGGCGACGGCACCGATCATCAGCAGTCTCCGGCGGCCGATCCGGTCGCCGAGCGCGCCCATGGTGACCAGGAAGCCGGCCATCAGGAACCCGTAAATATCCATGATCCACAGCGTCTGCGTGCCGGTGGGCCGCAACGCCTCGGCCAGCGGCGGCAACGCCAGGAACAGCACGCTCTGGTCAAGGGAGAGCAGCAGCGTGGGCAGAGCCAGTACGGCGAGGCCGGTCCACTCCCGGGGCCCGGCCTTGCGGCCGACGGCCCCGACGGTATGTGACGACATGGGAAATCCTTCCGTGGTTCGCGGATCCGCTCGTGATCCGCTCAGCACGACCACCGTGCACGCCGGCGCTCTCGGTCTTCTCCCGGTCCTCTCCCGGTCCTCTCCCGGTCCGCTCACCGCCCCGTGCCGTCCCGATCCCGACCTGCGGGACGGGCACCGGCGGCGGTCGGCTACCGTGACTGCATGCGTTTCGGGGTGCTGGGCCCGCTGGAGGTGTGGACGGCTGACGGGCGGGTGGTCAGGGTCCCGGAGCTCAAGGTCCGCGCCCTGCTCGCCGACCTCCTGGTGCACCGCGGGCGGCCGGTGTCCGCGGACAGGCTGATCGACGACCTGTGGGGCACCGCGCTGCCGAACAATCCGCTCGGCACGTTGCAGAACAAGATCTGGCAGCTGCGGCGCGTGCTTGAGGACGCCGAGCCGGGCGGGCGGGACCTGGTGATGTCCCGCCCGCCCGGATACCAGCTGCTGGTCGAGCCCGACGCGGTGGACGAGGGCCGCTTCCACGAACTGGCGACGCGGGCACGGGCGAGCGGCGACTCCCGGGTGCGTGCCGCCCTGCTGGCGGACGCACTGGCGGTGTGGCGCGGCCCGGCGTTCGCCGACTTCGCCGACGAGGGGTTCACCCGGACGGCGACGGCACGGTTGGAGGAGCAACGGCTGACCGCGTTGGAGGAGCAGGCCGAGGCGCGGCTGAAACTGGGAGAGCACGCGCTGCTGGCCGACGAGCTCGGCGACCTGGTCGCCCTGCATCCGCTCCGGGAACGGCTGCGCGCCGCCCACGTACGCGCGCTGTATCTCGCGGGCCGGCAGAGCGACGCGCTGAACAGCTATGGCGACCTGCGGGAGCGGCTGGCCGAGAGTCTGGGCCTGGCCCCCGGTCCCGAGCTCGCGGCCCTGCACCAGGCGATCCTGGTCCAGGACCCGGCGCTGACGGCGGTGCCCTCCCCGGCCACGACCGTGGCCCGCCCGCTGACGAACGTGCCGAGCGCGCTCACCGACCTGATCGGCAGGGCCGAGGCGGTCGGCGAGCTCCGCTCGCTGCTGAAGGCGGGCAGGCTGGTGACGCTCACCGGCGCGGGCGGGGTCGGCAAGACCCGGCTCGCGCTGGCGATCGCCGAGCAGGTCGGCCAGTCGTTCCCGGGAGGAGTGCGGCTGGTCGAGTTCGCCGCGCTCGCCCCGTCCTCACGTTCACCGGCCCACCCCCGGGGACGGCGGGAGACGGCTCCGGCGACCGAGGTGCACGACGTGGTCGGCGAGGTGCTCGGGGTGCGGGATGTCATGACGTCGGCCCCCGAGCCCCTCTCGCCGACGGAGCGCATCGTCCACGCGCTGGGGGACCAGCCGACCCTGCTGGTGTTCGACAACTGCGAGCATGTGATCGAGCCGGTCGCCGAGCTGGCGGAGCGGTTGCTCAGAGCCGCCCCCCGGCTGCGGATCCTGGCGACCAGCCAGGAACCGCTGGGCATCACCGGCGAACATCTCCAGGCGGTGCGCCCGCTGCGGCTTCCCGCGCCCGCGACGGACCTCGGCCCCGCCGCCGCGCGCCGGTTCAGCGCGGTGGAGTTGTTCGTGGCGAGGTCGAGCGCGGCGGCACCGGGCTTCGTCCTCGACGAGACCAACGTCGAGGCGGTCGTCTCGATCTGCCGGCGGCTGGACGGCATCCCCCTCGCGCTGGAGATGGCCGCCACCCGGGTCCGGGCGCTGGGCGTGCACGAGGTGGCGGCACGCCTCGACGATCGCTTCCATCTGCTGGCCGCGGGGGCCCGCGGCGCCCCGGCGCGGCAGCGGACGCTACGGGCGGTGATCGACTGGAGCTGGGGCCTGCTCGGCGAGCAGGAGCGTGCGGTGCTCCGGCGGCTGGCCGTGCACCCCGGCGGCTGCACGCTCGCCGCGGCCGAGGAGGTCTGCGCCGGTGACGACGTGGATCGCACGGAGGTCCTCGACCTGCTCGCCCGGTTGGTGGACTGCTCGCTGGTCGTCATGTCCGCCGGCGCGGACGGCCCCCGGTATCGGCTGCTGGAGTCGGTCACGGCCTACTGCGTCGAACGCCTCCGTGAGGCCGGCGAGCTCGAAGAGTTCCGGCTCAGGCACCGCGACTACTACACCGACCTGGCCGAACGCGCCGAGCCGCGCCTGCGGGGCCACGACCAGCGGCTGTGGCTGCGGCGCCTAGACGCCGAGACCGCCAACCTGCGTACCGCGCTCGAGGGGGCGGCGCGGCTCGGTGACGCGGACCGCGCGCTGCGCCTGGCGAACGCGCTGACGTGGTACTGGTACCTGCGCGGCCGGATCGGCGAGGCCGAGCGGTTCCTGGCCACGGCGCTGTCGGCCGGTGACACGGCCCCCGCCGCCACGGTGGCCAGGGCCACGGCCTGGCTGGGCGGCCTCAGGCTGCTGCTCGGCGGTAGCGCGGATCCGGCGGCGGAGTACCGCGCCGCGCTGCGGGCGGCCGAGCGGATCGACGACCCGGGCGGGCGGGCCCGGATGGAGTGGTTCCTCGGATCGCACACGTACGGCATCGGCGATCTGTCGACGAGTGAGGACCTGACCGGCCGGGCGTTGGCGACCTTCCGGTCACTCGGGGATCGCTGGGGTATGGCCGCGGCCCTGAACAACCGCACTTTCCACGCGAAGCTGCGCGGAGACTTCCAGGCGCTGCGGCGGGACGGCGAACGGAGCCTGGAGCTGTTCCGGGATCTGGGCGACCAGTGGGGGCAGCTCCAGACCGTGACCCCGCTGGCGACGCTGGCCGAGATCGCCGGCGACTACGGGCAGGCCGGGCGGCTGTACCGGGACGGGCTGCGGATGGCCGATGACCTCGGGCTGTGGCCCGAGGTCTCCTTCACCCTCTCCGGGCTGGGCCGGATGGCCCTGCTGTCGAAGGACTACCCGGCGGCCAGGGAGTTCCACGAGCGGGCGAGACGGCTCGCCGTCGAGCAGTCGGACACGTTCGGGGAGCAGTTCGCCGAGATCGGGCTCGGGCTGGGGGCGCGCAGGGACGGAGATCTCGACACCGCCGAGGCGCACCTGCGCAGCGTGCTCGACCTGCACCGCCGGATGAGTCACGAGCCCTGCGTTCCCGCGCTGATCCTGGCCGAGCTCGGATTCATCGCCGAGCACCGGGGCGACGCGCGCGCCGCCCTCGACCTGCAGCTGGACGGCCTCGCCACCGCCCGGACCACCGGCGATCCCCGAGCGGTCGCGCTGGCCCTGGAGGGCCTGGCCGGGGCGCAGACGCTGGCCGGTCACCCCGATCACGCCGCCCGGCTGCTGGGGGCCGCCGCGGCGGCCCGGCAGTCGGTGTGGATGCCGCTGCCGGCCGGTGAAAGGTTCGACGTCGATCGCATCACCGCCAAGGCCGGGGAGGCCCTCGGTGACGCGGGTTTCGACGCCGAGTTCGAGCTTGGCGGCGCGCTGCGGCCCGACGAATACCTGGCTCACCCGTCCCTGGCCGGGCACACGCGACGGACACCGGTCAGGTCCGCGACGCCCTGACAGGCCCGGTGATGTCGAAGATCCGCGAAAACGCCTTCCTCGGACGGTTACGCGCGGCGGATCGGGCGGACGTCGTCGCGCAGTCCCTCGGAACCGGTGCCGGGTGGCGATCACTCCACGGCGTTGCCGTCGAGGACGAGCGGTGGTGGCACGGCGTCCCGGCTCCACCACCCGTCGCCGGAGGGGGCGGACGGTTCGGCGACGCCGGCGAGGTCGGCGCCTCCCCGCAGCTCGCGCCGGAGCGCGAGGGCGTGGTGGAGGTAGTCCTGCGCCAGGCGGGTACGGCCCGCCGACCGGTGCAGCTCGCCGAGCTTCTGGACCGTGGCCGCCTCCCCGCTCCGGTCGCCGAGCCGCTGGAAGATCAGCAGTGACCGCTCCAGCTGGTCGGAGGCGTGCGACTGGTCGCCGCGGACCACCTGGAGGCCGCCCAGACTCTGCATGGCGTAAGCCCCGCAGTGGAGGTCGCCGAGGCCTTCGAAGATGTCCAGCGCGTGTCCCTGGAACCGCATCGCCCGCTCGGGCTCCGCCGCCAGATCGTGCAGCCGCCCGAACTGCATGGACACGCAGCCCTCGCGGTGGGAGTCGCCGAGCTCCCTGGCCAGCCGCAGCGCCTCGCCCAGCCACTTCGAGGCCTGGCCGGGATCGCCGGAGGCCAGGCAGACGCGCCCGATGGCCTGCCGCGCGTAGGCCTCACCGCTCTGGTCGCCCATGGCGAGGAACATGGCCAGGGCCCGCCGGAAGTAGGCCAGTGCCCTGAGGTGCTCGCCGCAGAACTGGTTGACCGCCCCCAGCCCGCAGATCGAGGTCGCCTCGCCCCGCACGTCGCCCAGCTCGTGGAAGATCGTGAGGGATCGCCGGAACATCTCCGTCGCCTCGGCGTAGCGGTCCTGGTAGAGGCATACCTGGGCCAGACCCCGGAGCATGGCCGCCTCACCGTAGCGGTCCTGCGCCAGGCGGGCGGCGTCCAGGGCGATCCGGTGGGTGGACTGCCACTCCTCGAAGTGGCAGCGCAGGTCGAAGTAGGGGACGAGGGCCGCGGCGAGCCCCCACGCCGGCTCGGCCAGCCCGGCGTCGACGGCCAGACGCACCGCGCCCACGAGCGCCTCGTGCTCGACGTCGAACCACGACAGCGGGTCGGCGGTCAGCCGTCCGAGGGTGTCCTCCGCCAGGTTCCAGCGGGTCGCCCTGGCCGATGTCAGGCTGAAGAGCGTGGTCGGCAACCGTGCCGTGGCACTCTCGGTGGTGGCCATCCACGCTCCGAGCACCCTGATGAGGGCGTGCCGCTCCGGGGCGCCGCCGGCCTTCTCCCTGGCGTTGCAGCGGACCAGGTCGTGCAGCCGGTAGCGCGGCTGGCCGATCGGGTCGGTCCCGACCAGCTGGAGCAGGTTCACATCGACCAGGACGTCCGTCACGTCGTCGGCCCGGTGCCGGTCCAGCACGGCGTCGACCACCCAGCCGGGCAGGGACTGCGGTCCCAGGAGACCGAGTGCCCGGAAGGCCAGGGCCGCGTCGTCGGGCAGCAGCCGGTAGCTCCGGTCGAAGCTGCCCCGCACCTCCAGATCGCCGGCCCGCAGCTCGCCGAGCCTGCCCGCCTCGTCCTCCAGCCGCTGCCGCAGCACCCCCAGCGACCACCTGGGCCGTCCCGCGAGCCGCGCTCCGGCGACCCTGACGGCGAGCGGCAGGTAGCCGCAGGCGCGCAGGATCGCCGAGGCCGCCTCCCTCTCCCGTCCCAGCCGCTCGGAGCCGACGATCCTGCCCAGGAGCTCCTCGGCCTCCTCCGGTGACAGGACGTCCAGTTCGAGCTGGAGGGCGCCGGGCAGTTCGGTGATCCGCCGCCTGCTGGTCACGAGCACCGCGCAGCCGTTGCCGGGCAGCAGCGGCCGTACCTGGGCGGCGCCGGCGGCGTCGTCGAGGAGGACGAGCATCGGGCGTTCGGCCAGCAGGGACCGGTACAGCGCGGAGCGTTCGCGCACGGTGCACGGCAGGCCGGCCTCGCCTACCCCCAGCGCCCGCAGCGCCTCGGCCAGCAGCTCGCCCGGGTCGGCCGGCGCGTACTCGGTCCCGCCGAGGTCCAGGTAGAGCTGCCCGCCCGGATACCCGGTCCGTACAGCGTGCGCGCAGTGCACGGCCAGCGCCGACTTGCCCACGCCCGGCGGGCCCACCACCACCACGATCGACGGCGGTCCGTCCGGCGGCCGTTCCACCGGTGACAGCGCCCGCGTGAGGACGGCGACGTCCTCAGACCTGCCGGTGAAGTCCGGGATGTCCGACGGGAGCTGGTGAGGAGTGGAGCCGGGGGCGGGGACGGCCGGCAGGTGGTGCGGGACGGTCTCGGCGGGGGGCGGCGGGCCGGCGACGGTCTCGGCGCGGGACGGCGGGCCGGAGACGGTCTCGGCGGCGGGCGGGGGGAGATCGGGCGGGGTCGCGGCGGGCGGGAGCTCCCCCGCCAGGACGGCGGCGTGCGCCCGGCGCAGATCCGTGCCGGGTTCGATGCCGAGCTCGGTGACCAGCTGCCGCCTGACCGTGGCGTAGGCGTGCAGGGCCTCGGCCTGCCGGCCGCTCCAGTGCAGGGCGAGTATGAGCCGCTGCCAGAGGTCCTCGCGGAAGGGATGCTCCTTCAGCAGCCCGCGCAGCTCTCCGATCGCGTCGGCGTACCGGCCCCGGGCCATTCTCAGGGCGATCAGCTCCTCGGCCGCGCCGAGCCGCAGCTCCGCCAGCGACTGCAGCCGCCCGTCCCAGAGCGGGCTGCCCGGCAGGTCGGCGAGGGGGGTGCCGCGCCACAGCCCGAGCGCCCGGCTGAGCCCGTCGAAGGCCTCCTCCGTACGGCCCGCCGCGCGCGCCCGCGCGATCAGGTCGGCGAAGAGCAGCGCGTCGAGCTGTCCGGGTGCCAGCTCGATCACGTAGCCGGGCGGGCGGGCCTGGATCCGGGCGCCGGCCGCGTCGAGCACGCCGCGCAGCGAGCTGACGTAGGTGCGGAGGTTGGCGTGGGCGGAGCGCGGCCGGTGCCGGGGCCACAGCACCTCGACGAGGAGGTCCGCGCCGACCACGTGGTTCGCGTGGAGCAGCAGCGATGCCAGCAGGATTCGTGGTTTCGTGCCGGCGATGCGGAGGGGCCGTCCCGAGGCACGGACGTCCAGGGCACCGAGCACGCTGAATGTGGGCTGATCAACCACCATGACCGCACTTACTCCTCTTATGGAGGCGCTGCAACCATTCATCGGGTTGTGTGCTATGAGCCGGGTAGGCCTTTATGCCGATTTTGGATGATTTTTGTACTGATAATCCAGACCCTTAGCCCCAGGAAGAGCCTTTCGGAGAGATCCAACAGACAGTGCACGGTACCGGTCAAGGCGTCGCCCACCGGACCTGCGGAAAGGATCCGTATGAGACTCAGAGGGGTGCTCACGGCGGGGTTCGCCCTGCTGCTCAGCCTCGCGGGCGGAGCCGCCATGGCGCCGAGCGCCGGAGCCGCCGACCTGGCCTCCGGTGCCGCCGCGGCGAGCCTGGCGCCGGGCTTCCAGCTGCCCTTCCCCTGCGGGCAGAGCTGGGCGGGCAACTCCAGTGCCAGCAGCGCGCACCAGTCATGGGAGATCGACTTCAACCGGGGCAGCTCCGCGGACGCCGACCTGGGAGACACCGTCGTCGCCGCGGCGGCGGGCACGGTGGCCATCTCGGCCCACCAGGGATCGACCAACGGCTTCGGGAACCTGGTCAAGATCGATCACGGCGGAGGCTGGTCCACCTACTACGCCCATCTGAACTCGCGATCGGTGAGCGCGGGGGCCCAGGTCTCCCAGGGACAGCCGATCGGCACGGTCGGCAAGACCAGCAAGCCGGGCAACAACATCTCGGCCCACCTGCACTACGAGGTGCGCCTGGGCAGCAGCTACCCGTCCAACATCCAGAAGGCCGTATTCAACGGGACCACCTTCGGTTACCCCGCCAAGACCGTGACCTCCAACAACTGCGGCGGCGGCAACCCGCACACCGCGGAGTCGGTCTGCGGCAGCGGCTACGGAGTGGTCGACTCCGCGGCGCTCGGCTCGGCCGGCACCGTCTACCTGCTCTACAACAACTCCAACGGCTACAACTGCGTGGCCACCATCAAGCGCTCGTCCGTCGGCACGGCGACCGCCACCACCGCCTACCTGGAAGTACAGGGCAGCAGCCGGATCACCGACAGCGGCAACTTCGAGTACTACGCGGGCCCGGTGCGCGCGAGCGCTCCCGGCAAGTGCGTCAAGTGGGGCGGCAAGGCCGGTTCATCCACCTACGACAGCCCCTTCGAACACTGCGGCAGCTGACAGAGAGTAGGGCCGCCTCCGCCTCCCCGGCCGGAGGCGGCCCTTCGACGGACCCCCCCACCCTTCGAGGAGAACCCGTGAAGGCCCGCCTCCGCCGTCCGGCCGCACTGCTGGCCGGCTCGCTCATCCCCCTGTCACTCCTGATCGGGCCGCCCGCGAGCGCCGCTCCGGCCGCCCCCCTGACCGACGCCTTCGCCGACGCGGCCACGACCTACGAGGTCCCCCGCGACCTGCTCGTCGCCCTCGCCTACGCCGAGACCCACCTCGACGACCACCACGGCGCCCCCAGCGCCAGCGGCGGCTACGGAGTGATGCACCTGGTCAGCAACCCCACCACCCACACCCTGGAACAGGCCGCCCAACTGACCGCCACCCCGATCGACACCCTCAAGACCGACACCACCGCCAACATCACCGGCGGCGCCGCGATCCTGCGCGCCCACGCCGACAAACTCGGACTGGACGCCACCACCCGCAAAGACCCCGGCAAGTGGTACACCGCCATAGCCAAGTACGGCAACGCCTCCTCCCCCGACGTCGCCCGCCTGTACGCCGACACCGTCTACGACCTGCTCGCCAAAGGCGTCAACACCGCCGCACCCAGCGGCACCGTGACCGTCCCCCCGCAGCCCGTACAGCCCGACCGCGGCCCCTACGCCCAGGCCCGCGACCTGAACACCCCCCACCTGGCCGCCGCCGTGGACTACCCCGGCGCCAAATGGGTCGCCGCCAGCTCCAGCAACTACACCGTCTCCAACCGGCCCACCAGCAACGCCATCGACCGCATCGTCATCCACGTCACCCAGGGCTCCTACGCCGGCACCATCTCCTGGTTCCAAAACCCCGCCGCCCAGGTCTCGGCGCACTACGTCGTGCGCTCCTCCGACGGCGACGTCACCCAGATGGTCCGCGAAAAGGACCGGGCCTGGCACGCCCGCGACTGGAACAGCCGCTCCGTCGGCATCGAGCACGAGGGCTACGTCAACGACGCCTCCTGGTTCACCGACGCGATGTACCGCTCCTCGGCCGCGCTGACCCGCAACATCGCCGACCGCTACGGCATCCCCAAGGACCGCGCCCACATCGTCGGCCACGTCGAGGTCCCGGGCAACGACCACACCGACCCCGGCCCGAACTGGGACTGGACCAGGTACATGCAGTACGTCAACGGCGGCGGTGGCGGCAACCCGCACACCCCGCAGTCGATCTGCGGCGCCGGCTACGAGACCGTCGACTCCGCGGCGCTGGGCACGGCCGGCACCGTCTACCTGCTGTACAACAACTCCAACGGCTACAACTGCGTGACCACCATCAAGCGCTCGTCCGTCGGCACGGCGACCCCCACCACCGCCTACCTGGAGGTGCAGGGCGGGACCCGCGTCACCGACAGCGGCAACTTCGCCTACTACGCGGGCCCGGTACGCGCCCCCGCGGCCGGCAAGTGTGTCAAGTGGGGCGGCAAGGCCGGCTCGTTCAGCTACGACAGCCCCTTCGGGCACTGCGGCAGCTGACCGGACCCCATCGCGCCGCGCGAGCCGTGGCGCGGACCGGGCGGGTGCGGACCGGGCGGGCCGTACCCGCCCGGTCCGCGTCCGCCCGGCGGCGCTCCTCAGGCCTGGCGCCACTCCGCCACGGTGCCGGGGCCGTGCACGCGGAGGTCCGGCGCGGCCTCCAGGGCCTTCTCCTCGCCACCGGGGGTGTAGGTGACGATGAGCCGCAGCGGGCGCCAGGTCGCGTTGAAGGTCGAGTGGTAGGCCCCGGCCGGGATGTGCACGGTGTCGCCCTCCCTGATCGGGAACGGCTCGCCGTCTCCGACCATCTGCAGCGCCTCACCGGAGATCACGTAGATGATCTCCTCGGCGTTCGGATGGTTGTGCCGGGCGTGCCCGCGGCCCGGGTTCACGATCACCTCGCCCAGCGAGCTGCCCGCCCCCTCCACGCTGGAGGGGGTGACGAACCACTTGATCGACCCCCAGTCGAAAGCCATCGTGGGAACCGCGTCGGGACTCACATGCATGATGTCTCCTCACATCCTCGGGGTTGTCAGAACTCCAGCGACTTGAAAGCCCGGACCTGCTCGGTGATGGCGCGCTCGGTCGGCAGCCGCTCGACCGACGACGCCCCGAAGAAGCCCACGACCCCCTCGGTACGCGACAGCACGTAACCCGCGTCCCCGGGCTCGGCGATCGGGCCGCCGTGGCAGAGCACGAAGACGTCGGGCCGGACGGCGACCGCCGCGTCGCGCATCGCCTGGACCCGCTCCACGGCCTCGTCCAGGGTCAGCGCGGTCCCCGCGCCGATGCTGCCCTTGGTGGTCAGCCCGACGTGCGGGACCAGGACGTCGGCGCCCGCCTCGGCCATCGCTCGCGCCTGCTCCTCGTCGAAGACGTACGGCGCGGTCAGCAGGTCGCGCTCGCGGGCCAGCCGGACCATCTCGACCTCGAGGTCGTAGCCCATGCCGGTCTCCTCCAGGTTCTGGCGGAAGACCCCGTCGTACAGCCCCACGGTCGGGAAGTTCTGCACACCCGCGAAGCCCATGGCGGCGAGCTGGTCGAGGAACCTGGGCATCAGCCGGAACGGGTCGGTGCCGCAGACCCCGGCCAGGACCGGGGTGTCCTCGACGACGGGGAGCACCTCGGCCGCCATCTCGACGACGATCTGGTTGGCGTCGCCGTACGGCAGCAGTCCCGCCAGCGAGCCGCGGCCTGCCATCCGGTAGCGGCCGGAGTTGTAGATGATGATCATGTCGACGCCGCCGGCCTCGGCGCACTTCGCGGACAGGCCGGTTCCGGCGCCGGCGCCGACGACCGGGCGGCCCTCGGCGACGGTCCGCCCGAGCCTGGCAAGGATGTCCTGGCGGTTCACTTCGCCCCTCCCGAAGAGATCATCCGGTGCAGCCGGTCGGCCATGGCGCGGCCGAATCCGGGATCGTTGACGTGCAGGTCGAGCTCCTCGACCTCGACGGCCGTACCGCGCAGGCCGTCCGACAGGGCCTCGAAACAGGCCTCGTCGGCCTTCGGGTCGTGGAAGGCCGCGCCGGGGGCGTCGAGGGCGGACACCCCGCCGCGCGGGACGAACAGCGCGGCCGGACCGGTCGCCCCGCGCAGCTTGGCGGCCACCCGGCGGCCCAGCTCGCCCATCTCCCCTGCCGTGGTCCGCATCAGCGTCACAGCCGGGTTGTGCACGTGGAACGTGCGTCCCTCGAACCGTTCGGGCACGGTGTCCCGGGGGCCGAAGTTGACCATGTCCAGTGCGCCCGGGGCGACCACCTGGGGCACGCCGGCCGCGCCGGCCGCGGTCAGCCGCTCCGGACCGGCCGACAGCACGCCGCCGGCCAGGTCGTCGGCCAGCTCGGTGGTGGTGAGGTCGAGGACTCCCGAGAGCAGCCCGCTGCCGGCGAGCCCCTCCAGCGCCCGGCCGCCGGATCCGGTCGCGTGGAAGACCAGCACCTCGTAGCCGAGCTCCTCCAGGCGTTCCCTGGCCGCGTCCACCGCGGGCGTGGTCACGCCGAACATCGACGCGGCGACGAGCGGGCGGTCCTCGGCGCCGGCCGGGAGGGCGACGCTCGCCATGCCCGCCACGGCGGCGGCCGCGTTGCCGAGGATGCGCCGGGAGAGCCGGTTGACGCCCGCGATGTCGACGACGCTGTACATCAGCGTCACGTCCTTGGCCCCCACGTAGGGGGAGACGTCACCGGAGGCCATGGTGGAGACGATGAGCTTGGGCAGGCCGATCGGCAGATCCCGTACGGCCCGCGCCGCGATCGAGGATCCGCCGCTGCCGCCGACGGCGAGCACGGCGTCGAGCCGGCCCGCGCCGTGCAGCTCCGCGAGGACCGCGGCCGCGCCCTCGCCCATCGCGGCGACGGCCGCGCCCCGGTCGCCCGCCGCGCGGAGCGCCTCGACCTCGGCCCCGGCGGCCCGGGCCACGCGGTCGTTGCCGACGTCGGCGTCCACCTGTGCCCGGCCCACCCCCGCGTCGACCAGGACGACCTCGCATCCGAGGTCGCGCAGGCGGTCACGGAGCCAGGCGTACTCCCGGCCCTTCGTATCCAGCGTCCCTACCAGGCAGATCGTCGGCATATCGTGCCCTGCCCCCCTCTGTTCGATGACCCTCCCCGCCGCGCCGACCACCATCGGGAACCCGGGCGTACCGGACGCGGTAGATGATCGTGGCCGGCGGGGGGCCCGTACCGGGCCCGGCGTTGACATGCCCAGTCAGCGGGGTGTCGCACCATCGGGCGCGGGCCCGCCTCCGCCGATGGCGGGATCACCGCGCCGGAGGGTTTCTCCCGAACGCGCCCCCAGCCGCCAAGTAGCTCTGCGATAGATCAGGGTCGCGGTCCGCGACCATCGCGAGTCGGGGGATTTCGCGATCGCCGCGGGGTGGGGCCGCAGCTGTTAGGATACAACTGTATCCATTCATGGGAGATGAGGTCACCATGCGCGCACTCGACCGGCCGTCGGCCTTCACCAGTGACTCTGCCCGTGACAAGTACTTCGCCGCCTACGGCCGAGTGCTCGGCGAGCTGTGGCCCGTGCCGGTGGACGCCGTCGACGTCGAGACCCACGCCGGCAGTGTGCGGATCCACCGGGCCGGGCCCGCCGAGGGGGATCCGGTGGTCCTCCTGGCCGGTGCCGGTGGGAACGCGCTGGCCTGGTACCGCTACATCGAGCCGCTGGCGCGCATGCGTCCGGTCTTCGCCGTCGACCCGCTCGGCGAGCCCGGCCGCTCGGTTCAGACGGAGCCGCTGGCGACCGGTGCCGAGGTCGGCGGCTGGCTCACCGACGTCCTGGCCGCGGTCGGCGCCGAGCGCGCACATGTGGTGGGTTCCTCTTACGGCGGCTGGACCGCGGTGGAACAGCAGCTTGGCGGGGGCGGCCGGGTCGCGGCGCTGACGCTGGTGGATCCGGTCGGCTTCGCGCCGTTGACCGGACGGTTCTACCGGTGGGTCATCGTCGGCGGCATGGCCGCCCTGCTCCCTCGTGCGCTGCGACACCGTGTCGCCGGCGCAGTGGGCAACGGCGCGCTGCGCGAGGACGTGCTGATGAAGCTGATGCTGGCCGGCCGGTCTTTCCGCCGGCGGCTGCCCATCCCGCCCACCTACACCGACGAGCAGGTGCGTGAGCTGTCCGTGCCCGTACAGGTGCTGCTGGGCGCCCGCAGCGCGGTGCACGACGCGCGGGCGGTGGCCGCGCGGCTGGCCGAGATCGCGCCGTCGTGGCGGGTGGAGATCGTGCCCGGCACCGGACACTCGCTGCCCGTCGAAGCTCCGGACCTGGTCACAGAGCGGATTCTCACCTTCCCCGGCCAAGCCCGGGCCGGGATCGCGACGCCGGAACACAGCACGGACCGCGGCTAGGAGACCGGCATGCCCAAACAGGTGGACCATGATGAGCGGCGACGCCAGTTGACCGAGGCGCTGCTGCGCATCGCCGGCACCCGTGGCTTGCAGGCGGTGTCGATGCGTGAGATCGCCGCCGAGGCCGGGGTCTCGCTGCGCGTCGTCCAGTACTACTTCACCGACAAGCAGGCCCTGCTCGACTCCGGCCTCGCCGAGCTGGCCGCCCGCCTGGACCGCCGAGTCAGGCAGCGGGCCGCCGCCACGGGCAGGCTGTCCACGCGAAGTGTCTTCGAAGCCGTCCTCGGCGCGATCCTGCCCTCCGACGAACAGAGCCGGCTGGACTCGCTGGCCTGGACCGCCTACTACACCGCCGCCCTCACCGACCCGGCGCTCGCCGCGGCCGCGCTCACCCGGCCCGACGCGCTGGAAGACTTCCTCACCACCCGGCTCACCACCGCGCAGCGGGCCGGGGACCTCGCCTCCGATCGCGACCCGCGCACCGAGGTCGCCACACTTCTGGCTCTCGCCAACGGCCTGACCGCCGGCGTCCTGGGCCGCCAGCGCAGCCACGAGGCCGCCATCGCGATCATCGACTACCACCTCGACCGCCTCTTCGGACCGACGGCCACCCTCCGGCCGCCCCCGGACTGAGCCGCACCGATCCAGGCTCCTCACCTCCATCCCGGCCGGCGACTGTCCATCCTCGCGGCCCGTTTCCGCCGTATTCCGGTGGCCCCGTATCGGGTCAGTCGTCCAGCAGGTTGTGCCGTGCGGCGGACAGGCCCGCCTGGAACCTGGTCCGGGCGCCCAGGTGTTCGCAGAGCCGCCGCACCCGCCGCTGAACCGTGCGCAGGCTGACGCCGAGCTGCCGTGCGATCGCGTCGTCCTGCATCCCCGCCGCCAGCAGCGCGAGGACGTCGGCGTCGTGCTCGCCGGGCCACGTGTCCGGCTCCCGCGGGGACGGCGACCCGGCGGCATGAGGTGGACGCAGCGGGGTGGCGGCCCGCCACAGCACCTCGAACAGCCCGACGAGGGCGTCGAGGAGGGCGGAGGGGTGGACGACGAGCGCGCTTTCGATGGCCCTGTCCTGGTCGGAGACCAGCGGCAGGATCGCGGTGGCGCCGTCGGCGATGGCCAGCTTCACCGGAACGTGGCCCAGGCGTGCCTGCTCGCCGTCGGCGATCGCACGGCGGGTGTGCTCGAACAGGCCGGGATGCTCGAACGCCCGGGGGCCGTAGATCGCCCGGGTGGCCGCCCGCCGCCGCGTCGCCCGCTGCTCTTCCTCCAGGTCGTGGGAGACGTCTATGGCGTACGGCGGATGCACGAGCACGAGCATCTCCTTGGCCGCGCCCCGCTCGATCTGGAGGAATCGCCGGGCCACGGCGGCCTGCCCGGTGATGACCTCCAGAAGCTCCTCCGGCTGCGGCCCGGTGCGCTCGGCGGTCTCGACGGCCAGCAGGGCGGCGGCCATCCTGCTGTGGGCGATCTCCTCCTGGCGCCGCGCCACCAGGGCGTCCACCGCGACCTGCGGCGGCGTGGCGATCAGCCGCAGGGGCCGGCCGACGAGGCGGGTGACCAGGCCGAGGTCCTCAAGCCGGGGAACCGTCCGGCGGAGAGCTGCGGCGGAGACGGCGGCCTCGGCTGCGAGCACCGCGAGGGAGGAGGGGCCGTTGCGCAGCAGCGCCCGGTAGGCCGTCTCCTCGGTGGCGGTGATCCCGAGCCCCTCGAGAAGCCGCCGATCCACCACGTCCGCCGTCCCCAGGCGGGCGCGGGGGGTGCCCCAGTCCGCCGGATCCCGGCGGGGTTCTCCGTCTTGTGAGTCGAGCACATGCCGAACGTAGACCACTGCCGCATGGCGCCGGGGCGGATTTACGACAAGTCACGATCCAGCCAGCCGAAAGTCATGGACATCGGCACAGCATGACCTCTAGGAATTCGGACCATCCACTTATATGAATTCCGGAGGTCCGTTCATGCGACGTTGGGTGGCGACGGCCGTCGCGTTGACCGCGGCGTGCGCCGTCGTACCGGGTGTCCCCGCCTCGGCGGGTCCCATCCGCGCTCCAGCGGGATCCGCGCCCGTTTCCCAGCTCACGACCGCGCCGGACACCTATGACGTCACGCTGGTCACCGGCGACCGCGTGCACGTCACCGAGCTGGGAGACGGCCGCAGGACCGCGACGATCACCGCCGCCCCGCGCGCGGACGGCTCCACCCCCGCCTTCCAGACGCTGGAGACCGGGGGCAGGCTGAGCGTGGTCCCGGACGACGTGGCGAGCCTCGTCCCGCGCCGCCTCGACCCGCAGCTGTTCGATGTGACGGCGCTCGCGGAGCAGGGCTACGCCGACCCGGCCAGCGGCACCCTCCCGCTCATCCTGACCTACACCGAGCCCGCCTCCCTGGCGGCGGCCCCCGCGATCCCCGCGACGGAGCCCACGCGCCGGCTGGAGAGCATCGGCGGGAGCGGCGCCACCATGGACAAGAAGCAGGCGGCGCAGCTCGGCGCGGCACTGGCCGAGCTCGCCCGCACCGGGGGCGGCTCCGGGGACAGGCGCCTGTCCGGGCCGCTCGCCGGCGTCGAGAAGATCTGGCTCGACCGCCGGGTGGAGGCCGTACTCGACCGCAGCGTCCCGCAGATCTCCGCGCCCGCCGCCTGGGCCGCCGGATACGACGGAGCCGGCACGACCGTGGCCGTGCTCGACACCGGGTTCGACTCCCGCCACCCCGACCTGGCCGGAAAGATCGCCGACGAGCGCGACTTCACCGGCGAGGACAGCGTCCGCGACACCCAGGGACACGGCACGCACGTGGCCTCCACCATCGCCGGCAGCGGGGCCGCCTCGGGCGGACGGCTCAAGGGCGTCGCGCCGGGCGCCAAGCTGCTCAACGGCAGGGTGCTCAACGGCGACGGCGAAGGGGCCGTGTCGTGGATCATCGACGGCATGGAGTGGGCCGCCACCGACAAGCACGCCGACATCGTGAACATGAGTCTCGGCAGCCCGGAGCCCGGCGGCCCGCTCACCGAGGCCGTGGACAGTCTCACCGAGCGGCACGGCACGCTCTTCGTGATCGCGGCGGGCAACCTGGGCTGTGACGGCTGCGTCGGAAGCCCCGGCGACGCCCCGGCCGCCCTGACCGTCGGAGCCGTCGACGCCGAGGACAGGCTGGCGGAGTTCTCCAGCCGCGGTCCCGTCGGCCCCGACGGCGCCGTCAAGCCCGACGTCACCGCGCCGGGCGTGGGCATCGTCGCGGCGCGGGCGGAGGGGACCTCCCTGGGCGAGCCGGTCGACGCCTCCCACACCCGGCTGTCCGGCACGTCCATGGCCACCCCGCACGTGGCGGGGGCCGCCGCGCTGCTGCGCCAGGCCCGGCCCGGCATCCGGGCCGGCGAGCTCAAGGCCCTGCTGATGGGGTCGGCCAGGCATCAGGAGGGCAACTCCGTCGACGAGCAGGGCAGCGGGCGCGTCGACGTCGCCGCCGCGCTCGCCGACCCGGTCGTGGCCTCCCTGGGGTCGGTGAACTTCGGAACGGTCGAGAGCCCCGCCACGGGGGCCGCCCCCGTGACCCGGAAGGTCTCCTACCGCAACGTCTCCGGCGCGCCGGTCCCGCTGAACCTGAGGAGCACCGGCGCCTTCACCGTCTCCCCGGCGACGCTCACGGTGCCGGCCGGGGGCAGTGCCGAGGCGCAGGTCTCCCTCGACGCCGCGAAGGTCCCCGAGAAGCGTCTCCGGGAGGAGCTGGTCGCCACCACCGCCCAGGGCCGGAACGTGCGCACGCTGCTCACCGCGGACGTGCGGGAGGCCCGCGTCGAGCTCCGGGTCAGCGGCATCGCCCGGGACGGCCGGCCGGCGCGCGGCGGCTTCACCGTGCTCAACCTGGACGACGGCACCCTCGCCGGACGCCTGCTGCCCGGTGACGCCGCCGCCCCCTGCACCGACGAGCGCTACGGCTCCGGCACCTGCCTGCGCGTGCGGCCGGGGAGCTACTCCGTGCTGGGCCACATCTTCACGGCGCCGTCATGGCAGGACAGCACCGAGAGCGGGCAGGTGCTGAACGAGAGCCTCGTCGGCGACCCCGAGATGACCATAACCGAGGACACCGAGGTCGTGCTCGACGCCCGCAAGGCCGTCGAGGTGCGCGTCGAGACGCCCGACCACAGGACCAAGCGGAACACCGGGGCCGCCGAACACCTCCTGTGGTACCGGGCACCGGCGGAAGGTGAGGGCGCCCTGCGCGGCGGCACCCTCATCAGGCCGGGCGCGCAGCTGGAGGAGCGGCTCTTCATCCAGCCGACCAGGCGCGTCACCAAGGGCATGTTCTCCGTCGCCACCCGGTGGCGGCTGGACGCGCCGGCCATCACGATGCGGGCGCTCGGGATCACGCTGAACCCGGAGTACTACGACCCGACGTGGTTCAGCGACCTGTCCCCCGAGTTCCCCCGCCTGGACGGGCCGGCGCTCCTCCAGCTCGCCGACGCCGGCCAGGGCAGGCCCGAGGACCTCAAGGGCAGGGACCTGCGCGGGAAGCTGGCGCTCATCCGGCGCACCGACGGGATCCCGGTCGCGACGCAGTCCAACGACGCCGCGGCGGCCGGAGCCAGGATGGTGGCGATCTACAACGACCGTCCGGGCGTCGACACCGCCCCCGGAGGGTCGGGGGTGAAGCTCTCCGTCCCGACGGTACGGCTGTCGCAGGAGGAGGGCCGGAAGCTGCTGTCCCGGCTGCGGCACCTGCCCGTCCCCGTCCTGGCCGAGGGCGTCGTCGCCAGCCCCTACCAGTACGAGCTGTTCCTGCGCGAGAAGGGCCGGGTCCCGGAGAAGCTGCACTACGTCGTCCGCGCCAAGTCACTGGCCAGGGAGGAGACCGACTTCTACAGCCAGCTCGCCGACGACGTGACGGTCAACGAGGCGCGGTGGGCCTTCGAGCCGTGGGACGCCACCTCCCTCACCACGAACCGGCCGGTGCACCGGACCCCGCGGACCCAGGTCACCTACGTCACCCCCGACCCCGAGGTCCGCTGGAACAGCGCGGCGGGCGCCCCCGAACTCCCCTACAACCACATGTGGGAGCACGCGCCGACGCCGCGAGTGGAGCTCTCCGCCCCCGACCTCCGGCCCTACCGGGAAGGGGAGAGATCCCACCGCACCTGGTTCAGGCAGCCGCTGGTGCCGGGCGTCAACCCCCACAGCCCGCTGCGCAGGCAGGGGGACACGCTGCGCATCTCCATGCAGGGTTTCGTCGACGCGGGCGGCAACTTCGGCCCGGCCTACACCAGTGACTTCGAGCAGGGCCTGCGCACCGACTTCCGCCTCTACCGGGGCACGACGCTGATCGGCCAGATGACCGGCCTGCCCTCGGCACGGGCCACCCTGCCCCCGGAGAAGTCGGACTACCGGATCGAGTACGAGATCGAGAATCGCGCGACGTGGGCGAAGCTGTCCACCCGGACGAAGACGGCCTGGACGTTCGCCTCCGAGCACACCGCCGACGGGGCGACCGGGGTGATCCCCCTGCTGCTCGCCGGCTACGACGTCCCCGTCGATCTGAAGAACCGCGGCGCCCCGGCGTCGCTCGGCCTGACGCTGCGCCACCAGCCGGGCGCTCCCACGAGCGCGATCAAGGACGTCTCGCTTGAGGTCTCCTACGACGACGGCGCGACCTGGCGGGCCGTACGGCGCCTGACCCCGACGGGCGGCGGCTCCTACAAGGCGCTGCTGGAGCGGCCCGCGCCGGGCGCCGGGGCCGTCTCGCTGCGGCTGCGCGCGTCGGACGCGCAGGGTGGCGGCATCACCCAGGAGGTGATCCGCGCCTACGCCCTGCCGGGCCGCTGACCGCCTCCGCCGGCGCCCCCTGACCCTGCGCGGCCTGCCCAGAGCAGGCCGCGCAGGGTCAGTGCGTACACGGTGGGATGCGTCAGGTCGGCGAGGTTGTGGCCGATCGCGGAGAAGAAGACCCTGCCCGCGCCCCACCGGCGGGTCCACACGACCGGCATGGGGACGGGCAGGGCGTGCGGGCCTCCGCCGGTCGGGGCGAAGGTGGTGGTGGCGAGGACGTCGTTGAGGGAGTCGGTGAGCATCCAGTACTGCTCGGTGTGGACGGTGAAGCCCTCCAGCCCGGCGACGATCGGGTGGCCGGCGCGGGCCGGGTCGATGACGACGTCGTATTCGACGGAGTCCCCCGGGTGGCACAGGAAGAGGCCGCCGACCATCCGGTGGTAGGCGCGGTCGTCGAAGGCGGCCACCACTCCCCCGTGCCAGCCGGCGAATCCGGTGCCCGCCTCGACGGCGGACAGCAGCCCGGCGGACTGCCGGCCGGTGAGCGCGCCGTCCGTCCAGCACTGCACGACGAGGTCGGTCGCGGCCAGCAGGTCCGCGTCGGTGTAGACGTCGAGGTCGTCGGCGACGGTGACGTCGAATCCCGCGTCGGCGAGCCCGGGGATGAACAGGCCGGTCGCCTCGGCGGGGACGTGCCCCTCCCAGCCTCCCCGGACGACGAGCGCGTGTCTGGTCATGCCCTGCTCCCCGGCTGGTCCCGGACCCGGCGTGGCTCCGCCACGGGGGCCGTCCTGGTCGATCCGGCCGCTGACATCCCAGCGCCACAGCCGGGTCCGCGTCAACCGGGCGTGGGCCCCGTGCGGCACGGTCGAGGCCATGCCGCACGGGGCCCGTCGTCGGTCGCGCCGGCCCGCCGGACCGGCGCGGGCGTGGTCAGGCCGCGGCCCGCGCCGACAGCGCGACCGTCGCCTGCCGGGTGACGCCGTTCACGGTGACCGCGACGACGACCTGTCCCGCGCGCAGCGCCGTGAGCGTCCCCGTGGCGGGATCGAGCACCGCGACGTGGCGCGCCTTCGCGCCGGCGCGGGTGCCGACGTGAAGGTTCGGCGAGCCCGACCAGTCCGCCGAGGCGGGGTAGGCGACGGGCACCGTGCGGCTGCCCTGCGCCAGGGTCGCCGAGACCCGGCCGGGCTTGCCGACCTCCACCGACGCGGGTGCCGTGAGGGTCAGCCCGTCGACGTGCGGGCGGACCTGCGCGCCGATCCAGGCCGGCGCGTCGACGAACCAGTTGCGCCGGACGTGTGCCGCCTCCCGCTCGGTCACCGGGTCGACCCCCCACAGGGACCAGCCGGTGAAGCCGCCGTCGTCGGCCGCCGTGGCCGGGTTCTTGCCTGAGTTGCCGTTGATGAAGTACGGCACGGCGTCGACCCGCGAGGCGTGGAAGGTCCCGACGTGGGCGCCGATGTAGGCGACCCCCTTGCCGGTGGTGCGCTGGAAGTCCGCGAGCCAGCCCTCGACCAGCGCGGCCTCCTTGCGGTCGCCGAGCTGGCTGCCCTTGCCGGGCGTCGGGTCGCGCGGCGGCACGTGGAACAGCACGGCGACCGAGCCGACCGACGGGTCCTTCTCCGCCGCGTCGAGACGCTCGCGCAACATGGCCACCTGCTCGAACCCTCCGCCGCGCAGGTTCAGCCGCGAGGTGTCGAGGGTCACGAAACGGGTCCCCTTGTGGTCGAAGCCGCCGTAGGTGTCGCCGAAGACCGACCTGAAGTTGTCGATCTTCCCGCCCATGACCTCGTGGTTGCCGGGCACGTAGTGGACGGGCAGCTCTCCGTGGAGCTCCTCGTCCAGGATCCGCTTGGCGAGCGCGAAGTCCTCCGGCGAGGCCTCGTCCACGAGGTCACCGTTGATGAGCAGGAAGTCGGGCCTGGCGGCCCGGATCTCCCGCAGGGTGCGGCGGGCGTTGGCGACGATGTCGCTGTCGGGGTCGCGTGCCACGAACTGCGCGTCCGACATGACCGCGAACCGCCACGGCATCGCCGCGACCTCGGCCCCGGGGCGGATGACCGGGTCGGCCGTCTTCGGGGCGGCCGGAGCGTCCACCGACGGCGGCACCTTCGCGACGAGCCCGTCGATCGTGATCTCACCGGTGTACTTCTGGTCGGTCTTGGTCTCGGCGACGTAGAAGCGCCGGAGCTTCAGCGGGTAGTTCACCCCGGGCGGCACCGCGAACTCGACGAACTTCCAGCCGGTCCAGGTGAGATACGGGCCGCGGAGGATCTGCGACTGCCCCTGGGCGTCGTAGAACTCCAGGCTCGGCCACTCCCCCTTGCCGCCGGAGTGGATCCAGAGGCCGAACGCCTGCGGCTGGCCCGGCACGGTGATCTGCTGGGGCGGGCTCGCGTAGGCGGCCCGCGTCGCCGTCGACTGGGTGAAGTCGTAGGCGAGCTTGAGCCCGCCGCCGCTCTGGCCCGGCGCCGCCGACAGCGAGCCCGTCGCCCGCGCGGCCGCGAACGTCCACGACGCCGCGTCCTCGAAGCCGGCGACCGGGACGTCCTCGTACCCGACGGTCACCGGGACCGCCGCGCTCGAACCGCCGGCCCGTACGGTCACCAGGCCCGAACCGGTCGCCTTCTTCGCCTTCACCGTGAAGAAGCCGTGCTCGGAGGTGGCGACGTCGAGCAGGTCCCTGTCGTAGTCGAGCCGCACGTCGGAGGGTTCGACGGGGGCGGAGTTGCCGTTGCGGTCGTAGCCGACCACTCCGAAGGTGCCCGAGGCGTCCGCGCCCGCCAGGCCGACCCGGTCGGTCGTCGCGCCGAGGCGCACGAGGGGCTGCAGGACGGTGAGAGCGATCTCGCCCTTCGCGCCGCCGCGGGAGGCGGTGACGGTCGTCTGGCCGGGCACGAGGGCGCGGAAGGTGCCGTCGCGGCCGACGAGCCCGTGTACCGCCTGGGAGGCCCGCCAGGACGGGGTGCCCGCCGCCGGGCCGTACGTCTCGTCGTAGCCGGCGGCCGTGAGCTTGCGGGTGAGACCGGGGAAGACGCGGTCGGGGCGGCCGCCGCCGACCGGACCGGCGCCGGGGGCCCGCGCCGGGTCGGCGGCCGTCTCCACCCAGAAGCCCTTGAGCTTCCCGCTGCCCGCGGGCGCATAGAGCGCGAGGCCGTTGGGGACGTGCCGCTCGCCGCCGTCGGAGGGGCTGTTCTCCACCTGCACGTCGGCGGAGCCGGGCTCCCGGGCGAGCATCGTCGAGGAGCCGCCGCCGTCGAGGTTCAGCGCGTCGTGCGCGCCGAGCTCGGCCATCATCGCGCCGAGCTCGGTGAGCGTGACGCCCCTGCTGTCGGTCTGCCTGCCGTCGACCGTCAGCAGGTACATCTTCCGGCCGTCGGCGGAGAAGCCGACGGCGGTGCGCGGGTGGGCGGTGTTGTCGGCGGAGGTCTGCGCGACGCCGTCCTTGACGAGGATCTGGCTGCCGCCGACGGCCGCCTTGACGGCGCCGCCCTCGGAGGGCTTGGGCTGGTATCTCACCTCGACGCGGTCGCCCGGCTTCAGCGCGGCGAGCGCGCTCGCTCCGGCGTCCCTGCCGAGCAGGATCGCGGTGCCCGCCGGGATCGGGCCGCTGCCCGCGGAGGTGCGCACCTCGGTGACGACGCCGCCCTCCAGCACGACCTCGGTGACCGCGGCCGCGCCCTCGACCGCGCGCCCGCGGCCGTAGGAGCCCCACAGCGGGGTGAACAGGCCGACGCCGTTACCCTGGATGAGCTGGTTGAACTGGGTCAGCGTGATCGGGCTGCCGCCGGCGGGCGTCGCGGTGCCGTCGAAGTGCATCTGCAGCACGCGTCCGACCCCGTCGGCGGTGACCGCGACGGCGTTGTTGTGTCCCGCGACCGGGGCCTGGACGAGGTCTCCGTTGTGGATGCCGATGCCCTGCGCCGCGCCGGAGCTGTTGATGTCGAAGAAGTCGCCGTTGACGGCGGCGACGGCCCGGGACCGCTTCGCCGGTCCGGACAGCGGCTCGGTCTTCGACACCTCGCCCGAGTACACGTAGTCGACGCTCGCGCCGGCCGTGAGGTCCGCGGCGATCGCGTCGGCACGGAGCCAGCCCGCGGTGTCGTAGCGGTCGAAGGAGGAGAGGGTGATCCCCGGCGCGACGGGCCGGGTCTTCTTGGCCGTGTCCAGCTGCCGTGCGCCGGGGGCGACGAGCAGCGTGGAGGGGGCCTGGTAGGACGACGCCCGCGGCGCGTCCTCTACGAGGGTCTGCTCCGGTCGCGCCGGGGAGGGTGACGGCGACGGATCGGCCTGGGCGGGCCCTGCCGCGCTGAACGCGAGCAACGGGGCGAGCAGGGCCGCGGCCATTATGCGGGGGTGGTGACTTGGGGACACGAGCGAACTCAATCGCGCAATGGTTACAAGTTTCAAGACTTCCAGGTGTCCTAAAAGAAAATTTCAGGCTCTCGGCCCACCGGCGCGGAGCCGCCCGGGACACCGGGAGAGCCGGTCGCGCACCGCCCCCCGGAGACGCCTACCTGGTCGGACGCCGGGATCGGGACAGTCCGGGCGGCCGGCGGCCGTTCACCGAGACGTCACCGGGACCTCCGGCCGGGACGGCGGCGCTCCGGCGGGGACGGCGACACTCCGACCGGGACGGCGGCGCTCCGGCCGGGAACACCCGATCGCCGGTGCGCCGCCGCGCTACGCTGCCCACCCTGACATGCCGGGCGAAGGGGACGGATCGGAATGACCGAGCAGCCTCGTCTCATCCGAACAGGCCGGAGGATGGCGCTGGCCACCCTCACCTCCCGGGTGACCGGTTTCCTCCGGACGCTGGCGCTCGTGGTCGCGCTGGGCCTCGGAACCCGGCTGCTCGACGCCTACACGGTGGCGAACACGACCCCGAACACGATCTATGAGCTGGTGCTCGGCGGCACGCTGGCCGGCGTCATGATCCCCCTGCTGATCCGGGCGGCCGCGGAACCCGGCGTCGACAGCGACCTCCACGCCCAGCGGCTGCTGTCGGCGATCGTCTACGTCCTCGGCGCCACCGTCGTCCTCACGGTGGCGGCGGCCCCCTGGATCGTGGACCTCTACGCGCCGGGGTTCAGCCCGGAACAGCGGGACCTGGCGATCCTTCTCACCAGGTACTTCCTGCCGCAGATCCTGCTCTACGGCCTCGGCACCGGCATGGCGGCCGTTCTCAACGCGCGGGGCGACCTGGCCACGCCGATGTGGGCGCCGGTCGCCAACAACGTCGTGGTCATCGCCACCGCGCTCGGCTACGTCCTGCTCGGAGGCGGAGGAGAGCTCGCCGCGCTGACCCCGGGACAGTCACTGCTGCTGTCGCTCGGCACCACGGCCGGAGTCGCCGTCCAGACGCTCGTGCTGGCGGCGGCGCTCCGGCGGAACGGGTTCCCCCTGCGGCTACGGCTGGACCCGCGAGGCGCCGGGCTCCGCCGGACCGCCCGCATGGCCGGCTGGACCCTGCTCTACGTGATCGCGGCCCAGGCCGTCTTCACCGTCGGGACCCGGCTGGCGTCCGGTGCCGGCCCGGGTCCGGTGGCCGTCTACCAGAACGCCTACACGCTCTTCCAGCTCCCCTACGCCGTCATCGCGGTGTCCGTCATCACGGGGGTGCTGCCGAGGATGAGCGCGGCCGCCGGCGGGCGGGACCTCGCCAGGATCACCGCCGACCTCTCCCACGGTCTGCGGCTCACCGCGGTCGTGCTCATGCCCGTCGCCGCCGCGCTCGTCGTGCTCGGGCCGCAGATCACCACGCTGCTGTTCGCTCACGGCAACGCCTCGGCCGACGCGGCCCGCCTCACCGGTTCGGTCCTGGCGGCCTTCGGTTTCGCGCTGGTCCCCTTCGCCGGCTACCAGATCATGCTGCGCGTCTTCTACGCCCTCCAGGACACCCGGACCCCCGCTCTCATTCACGTCGGCGTCGCCGTGGTCGCGATCGCCTCGTCGGTCGCGCTCTCCTCCGCGCTGCCCGCCCGGGACCTCCTCGTCGGCCTGGCCGCCTGCTACGCGGCCGCCCACGCGGTCGGGTTCGCCGCGGCGGCGGCCGTTCTGCGCCACCGGCTGGGCCGGATCGACGGGCACAGGCTGCTCAGGAGCCACTCCCGGATGCTCGCCGCGTCCCTCGCCGCCGGCGGCGCCGGGGCGCTCGTCGCCTACGCCCTGCGCCACGGAGGCGTGGCCGGTGCCGGGTGGTCCGGATCCCTGGTGACCGTGCTCGCCGTCTCGGCGGTCGGCGCCGGCCTCTACGCCCTCGTCGCCCACCTGCTGCGCGTCCCCGAGCTGCGCACTCTGGTGAGGGCGCTGCGGCCGGGCACGGCCGCCGGTTGAACGCCGGGCCGGCGGGGCGTCCCTTCCGGGACACCCGGCGGACGTGCCGGGATCCGATGGCCGGGATCCTGTGGCCCGGTCCCCGTGGCCGGGATCCGGTGGCCGCCGCAGGTAAGTAACTATCGTTGCCGAAAGCGGCACCCCCCGTTCTACCGTCGCGGCAGCGGCCGACGATCATCCGCCGGCCCTGTCGAACGGAGCAGCCACGTTGAACGTCGATGTGATCGTCGCCGGCGCCGGGCCGACCGGACTCATGCTCGCCGGCGAACTCGCCCTGGCCGGGGTGCGCGCGGTCGTGGTGGAGAGGCTGCCGGAGCGCGGCGGCCAGTCCAAGGCACTCGGCCTGCAGCCGCGCTCGGCGGAGGTGCTGGACCTGCGCGGGCTCCTGGAGCCGCTCATGGACCGGGCGATCCAGCGGGTGCCCGGCGGGCACTTCGCCGGGCTGCGGCTGGACCTCGACGTCTGGGACACCCGCCACCCCTACATGATCGGTATCCCGCAGACACGCGTCGAGGCGGTGCTGGAGGAGCGGCTCGGCGCGCTGGGGGTCCAGGTGCTGCGGGGCCACGAGCTGACGGCGCTGGCACAGGATCCCGGCGGTGTCACGGCGACGCTTCGGGGCCCGGCGGGCCCGGTACGGCTGCGCGGCCGCTACCTGGCCGGCTGCGACGGGGGGCGCAGCACCGTCCGCGGCCTGCTGGAGATCGACTTTCCCGGCCTGGACGGACGCCTGTCCTCGGTGGTCGCCGACATCACCCTCGCCGACCCGGACGGCGCCGTGCCCGCGACGTGGCACCTGCCGGTCATGACGCCGAGCAAGGCCGGCCGGGGCTACCTGGCCCCGATCGGCGAGGGGGTGCACCGCTTCCTGTTCTACGGCCCCGAGCAGCAGGACCTCCCCCGCGACACCCCGATCGGCGAGGACGAGGTCGGCCGGGCACTGCTCAACGCCGCCGGGCCGGGGGTGAAGCTCACCGGGATCCGATGGGCCTCCCGGTTCACCGACGCCTCCCGCCAGGTCGAGAGCTACCGGCACGGGCGGGTCCTGCTCGCCGGGGACGCCGCCCACATCCACTCGCCCATGGGCGGCCAGGGGCTCAACCTCGGCCTGCAGGACGCCTTCAACCTGGGGTGGAAGCTCGCCGCGGAGATCAACGGCTGGGCGCCGGAGGGGCTGCTCGACACCTACCACGCCGAGCGGCACCCGGTGGCGGCGCGGGTCCTGGCCAACACCCGCGCCCAGGCCGTCCTCCTCGTCCCCGACGAGGAGAACCTCGCCCTGCGCGGCATCGTCGCCGAGCTCCTGCGGCTGCCGGAGGGCAACCGGCACGTCGCGGGCATGATCTCCGGCCTCGACATCCGCTACGACCTGCCGGGCGACCCGCACCCGCTGCTGGGGCGGCGCGTGCCCGACCTCGACCTGCGGACGACCGGCAGGCCGGAGCGGGTGGGACGGCTGCTGCGCGACGGCCGTGCCCTGCTGCTGTCGGCCGCGGACGGGACCGCCTTCGCCGAGGTCGCCCGCCCCTGGTCCGCCCGGGTCGGCCACCTGGTCGCCTCGAACACCGGTGAGCTCGGCGCGGAGGCCGTACTGGTGCGCCCGGACGGCTACGTCTGCTGGGCCGGCTCCGCGGGTGAGACCGCCTCGCTGGTCACCGCCCTGACCCGCTGGGCGGGGTCGCCCCCCGCGTGACGGCCGCCGGGCGGGGCCCGGCGGCCCGGCGGGGCGGGGCCGCGGTGGAACGCCCCGGGTCCGCCGGCGGACCCTCCGTCCGCTGGAGCGGCCCCCGTCCGGAGTGGCCGCCGCCGTACTGAACAGGCATTTTCATAAATCCTACAATTGACCGCCAAACTGTGAATTTCACATTATTGACCTAAATATTGACGACTCCGCCTGGAAGGCGTCAAATGCCTCTCAGTCCCACTATTACCCGTGAGCCTCTCCGCCCGGCCGTTCACCATCGCCAGCGCGCGGCATGTGTGAACACGCTGACGAGGTTCGCATCCAGGCAATTCGACGGACCACGGCTACCTCCCAAAAGAACTCGTGGCCGTCGCTCAGCAGAAGGAGTACTGCGTGAAACGCTCTGTCGCGTTTGCGCTAGTGGCCACGGCGACAAGCATGGTCGTGGCACTGTCCACCGCATCGGCGGGAGCCGCCGGACTGACCGTCCTAGCCCCGTCGATCGCCCCTCCCGACTCCCCCGCCCAGGCGGCCGACCGCCTGGTCGAAGCCGAGCCCGCCGTCCTGCAGGCCTCGGCCAGGGACCAGTTCCTGCGCCGCAGCGCCATGTCGGGCAAGGGGGGACTCAACTACGTCTCCTACACCCGTACCTACGCCGGCCTGCCCGTCTACGGCGGCGACTTCGTCGTCGTCACCAACTCCACCGGTGGCGTGCTGAGCACGTCGGTCGCCCAGACCGAGGCTCTGAACGTCGGGACCACCCCGAAGGTGGAGGCACAGAAGGCCGCGGAGATCGCCAAGGCCGAGATCACCGACGCCGCCGAGGTCTCCACGCCCAAGCTGTCGGTGATGGCCCAGGGCTCCGGGCGGCTCGCCTACGAGGTGGTCGTCAGCGGCACGAACAAGGGCCGCGAGAGCAAGATGCACGTCTTCGTCGACGCGCTGACCGGCGAGGTCGCCGAGAAGTCGGACGAGGTCATGGCCGGTCAGGGGACGGGCTACTACAACGGCCCGGTCACCATCGGCACCACGTCCGGCTCGCCGTACTCCATGACCGACCCGACCCGCACCGGCGTCCGCTGCGGCGGCCAGAACGGCAGCGCCTACACCGGCCCCGACGACACCTGGGGCAACGGCTCGGGCACCGACCTGGAGACCGCCTGCGTGGACGCCCTCCACGCCGCGGGCAAGGAATGGGACATGCTGAGCACCTGGCTCGGCCGCAACGGGTTCAACGGCACCGGCGGCGGCTTCCCCGCCAGGGTCGGCCTGTCCGACGTCAACGCCTACTGGAACGGCAGCTACACCAACTTCGGCCGCTCCCAGGACAGCCAGCGCCAGGCGACCCCGATGGACGTGGTGGCCCACGAGTACGGCCACGCCATCTTCCAGACCACGCCCGGCGGCTCGACCGGCAGCAACGAGAAGGGCGGGCTCAACGAGTCCACCGGTGACATCTTCGGCGCGCTGACCGAGTACTACGCCAACGAGCCGGCCCAGTACGACCCGCCGGACTTCAGCGTGGGCGAGGAGGTCAACCTGGTCGGCAGCGGGCCGATCCGCTACATGCACAAGCCGTCGCAGATCTCCGGCCACCCCGACTGCTACTCCGCCTCGGTGCCGAACCTGGAGGTGCACGCGGGGGCGGGCGTCCAGAACCACTGGTTCTACCTGCTCGCCCAGGGCACGAACCCGACCGACGGCCAGCCGGTCAGCCCGACCTGCAACGGCTCCACCCTCACCGGCCTCGGCATCCAGAAGGCCGGCCAGATCTTCATGGGCGCGCTGCTGCGCAAGACCACGACCTGGACCCACTCGCTCGTCCGCAAGGCCTCGCTGGAGGCGGCGATCCAGCTGTTCCCCGGCTCCTGCACCGAGTTCAACGCGACCAAGGCGGCCTGGACCGCGGTCAGCGTCCCCGCCGCTTCGAACGAGCCCACCGCGTGCTCGACGGGCCCCGACTTCTCCCTGACGCTCAACCCGACGTCGGCGAGTGTGCAGCCCGGCCAGCAGGCGACCACGACGGTCGGCACGCAGACGACCTCGGGCACCGCGCAGAGCGTGACGTTCTCGGCGTCCGGCCTGCCCTCGGGCGCGACCGCCTCCTTCACCCCGCCGTCGGTGACCTCCGGCGCCTCCTCCACCCTGGCGATCACGGTCCCGGCGGGCACCGCGACCGGCACGTACAACGTGATCGTCACAGGTGACGGGACCAGCGTCGACAGGACGGCCACGTTCACCCTGAACGTCGGCGGCACCGGTCCGTGCGCCGGCAGGCAGCACACCTACACCGGCACCCTCTCCTCGGGATCCAGTGTCTACCAGCCGGGCACGGCCGGCTTCCAGACCACCACGTCGGGAACGCACGCGGCCTGCCTGGACGGCCCGAACGGCACCGACTTCGACCTGTACCTGCAGAAGCGGAACAGCTTGGGCACCTGGTCGACCGTGGCCAGCGGCACCTCGGCCAACCCGGATGAGTCCTTCAGCTACAACGGCACCGCCGGCTTCTACCGCTACCGCGTCTACGCCTACAGCGGCAGCGGCACCTACACCCTGGGCTACAACGCCCCGTAACACGAGATAACCGCTGCTCCACAGGCCCCGGCTCCGCACCTGGAGCCGGGGCCTGCCCCACACCCGGCGCCGCCCGGCCGGGACGCCGTCCCACCGGCTTGCGGTCCCGCCGGGGGTCTCGCGCGACGGCCGCCACAGCACCGGGACGCCCGCGACCTCAAGCCGTCCGAGCTGTACGGCGATGGCGTCGATGTCACGGGGGCAGGAGCCTGTGGTCCCGCGACCGCCTGTCCGCCAGGGCCGCGGCGAGCACGACGGAGCCTTTCACCTACGGCTCCGCGTTATCCGGAAGGCCTGCCGGCCAATTCACGTTTCCCCACCGACATTAATCCATATCTAACGAGAACTGCCGCCAAAGCGTAATAAAGACGTTATTTATCGCATTTAAATAGAGGGGCCGACGCAGGCGCTCTCGCCGTTGGATCACCACCGGCCAGGAACGCCTTCTTGGGTACTCCTCACAAAACGCTCATATGGCTCTGCAATACCCGCCGACGGACGTTCCCGGCGCTCGGCGGTGCCGGTCCGGAGCGGGACTCCGGATGCCGGCGAGACTCGCGCGGCCCGATGACCGCCGGATCCGACAGCATGCGCCCGGACCTTCTCGCCGGGCTTCCACACGCCGGACCCGCGGCCCGGGGGAACGCCCCGGAACATACCGGCCGACAGGTGACCGGAGGGTCGCCCCGGTCTTTGGGATTCAAGCATCCGCGCGGGGGCCGTGGCGGCGGGGAGAGCGGGCCGGGGCCGGTCGCGTCGTCCCGCCCCGCGGATCTCCGGGCATCGCCGTCGCGCCTCTCGCAGCGCCGTCCGGCCGCTCCGGACTCAGCCGGCGAATTCCCGGCGCATGACACGAGTGGACCCGTCGGGGACCCGCCTGGCCACCCAGAGCACGACGGCGATGTACAGCAGCTGCTCCGGAATCCTCACCCACAACGGCGTCGCCTCGTCGCCGTTGAACGGCACATCGGCGACCGCGGCGTAGATGTTGGCCGGAAGCAGCAGCACGAAGAGCAGCGCGAGGCAGATCGCGGCGGCCCGCCGAGTCGCGGCCAGGACGAGCCCCGCGGCGCCGAGCAATTCCAGCACTCCGGTCGCGTAGACCATGACGTCGGGGTACGGCACGAAGGGCGGCACCATCCCCACCAGGTCGGCGTGACTGGGCATGATCTCGACACTCGCGGGGACAAAATGCGCACTGGCCGTCATGACGAGCATGACCGCCATCGCGTGTGCCGCACTGACCTGCCAGGTGGCGAACCGGCCGACGCCGAGCGCGCCCAGCAGGCGGAAGCCCAGCAGGGCGCCCGCGAGAACGATGACGATGTCAAACATGATCTTCCACCCATGGATAGTTGCACTATCTAGTTACTGGATAGTCACACTATCCACTCTCCGGGGAGCGGGCAACACCGGGTACGCCGAAAACCGTCTTCAGCCGCCTCCGCCCGGCGGCGGTCAGGGCTGTCGGGCAGGCCGGAGCGACAGGAACGGGCGGAGTCTCTCAGGGCGACCGGAAAGCTCGTTCAAGTGATGGATGAGGATCGCCACTGCGGAGTCGCCGAGGCGCTGGGGCTCGTCCGCCTACCGCAACGGTCAGCTCGTGGACTCCAGCCGGCCTGCACCGAACACGCCAAACACGAAGATCAGAACGCGAAGGCGTGCGCATCACGATCGGCGAGCGGGACGGAGTGCCGCGTCTGCGGTGGCAGCTGACCGGCGCGATGGCCGATTACTCACCGCCGATCGAGGCCGACCTGGTGGCGGTGTCCGACACGGTGCTCGCGATGCCGGGCCTCGGCCCCGTCAGCGCGCCGTGGCTGCCACTGGTGTTCGGGACGCTTCCGGACGGCACGCCTTACGTCTGTTTCGGCATGCGGGCGGCACCGAAGATCGCCTGAAGGAGGCACAGCCCTTGACGACCTGAGGCGGCCTTCACCAGGCGGGGACCACCGGATCTCCCGGGACCTTGCCCTGGGGGAGAACAGCCGGTTCACCCGCTCGGATCCGGGGAGCGGGCGCGGGGGACGGGAAGCCTTCGACCAGCGCGCGCCGATGACCGGAGACTCCCCGCCCTCCTGCGTGAACCCGGCTCCCCCTCAGGCGGCCGCACCCACCACCGAAGTGTCTACCAGTAATGAAGTCATCACTTCAGGTGAACCGCTGATTTCATCGACTCCCCTTATGGCTCCTGACGTCGCATCCGACACGGGCCATGGGGACGGGGAAGGTAAAGTCTGGCCCGGAAACGAGAGGGGGCGAGCTCGTCGGGTCCGGCGGCGAAGGGGTCACGGTGCTCCTCGGGCACGGGAATCCCTGAGCTCATCGAGGTGCGCGAGAAGACTCCGGAGAAGGCCCGGCAGCGGGATGACCGCCTCATGTTGCACGGGCGGGTGACCGAGCGTGCCGCGATCGGCGAGCTCGTGGCCGCCGCGCGGGCAGGTGCCGGCCAGGCCCTCGTCCTGCGCGGCGAGCCGGGTGTCGGCAAGTCGGCACTGCTGGATCTCGCCGCCGCCGGCAGCGCTCCGATGCGGGTGCTGCGGGCGACGGGCACCGAGCCGGAGACCGGGCTGGCCTTCGGCGCGCTCCACCAGCTGCTGCGCTCGGAGGCCGGGCTGCTGGACCTCCTGCCCGGCCCGCAGCGCGACGCCGTCCGCGGAGCGCTCGGCCTGGCCTCCTCCGGCACCGACGACCGTTTCCTCGTTTCGGCGGGTGTGCTGTCCCTGCTCGCCGAGGCGGCGGTGCCGGACGGGCTGCTCTGCCTGATCGACGACTTCCAGTGGATCGATCAGGCCTCCGCGGACGCCCTGCTGTTCGCGGCCCGTCGCCTGCGGACCGAGGGGGTGGGGATGCTGATCGCCGTACGCGGTGACGCCGGGGCGCACCTGCGCGGTGTCCCGGACCTCCGCCTGACGGGCCTCGACTCGCGGAGCGCGGCGGAGCTGCTCGCCTCCCGGTCGGCGGTGCCGCCGGCCCAGGAGGTCGGCGACCGGCTCGTGGCGCTGACCGGGGGTAATCCCCTGGCTCTGCGCGAGGTGGCCGGGCTGCTCACGCCGGATCAGCTCGCGGGCCGGACCCCGCTGCCGGACCCCCTGCCCGTGGGAGCGGGCATCGGGCAGATCTTCGGCGACCAGGTGGAGCGGCTTCCCGAGGCAGGCCGGCTGATAGCGCTCATCGCGGCGGTGGAGGGCCTCGGCGACCTGGGGTTGATCCTGCGCGCGGCCGGCCGGCTGGGGGTGGACCCGGCGGAGCTGCATCCGGTCGAGGCCGCCGGGCTCGTCGGCGTGGAGGGTGCCTCGATCCGGTTCCGGCACCCCCTGGTCCGGTCCGCGGTGTACGCGCGGTCGAGCTCCGTGCAGCGGCGCCTGGTCCACACCGCGCTCGCCGAGCTGCTGGACGGGGCGGAGGACGCCGACAGGCGGGCCTGGCACCGGGCCGCCGCCTCGGTGGGCCAGGACGAGGGCGTCGCCGCCGAGCTCGCCGCGTCGGCCGAGCGGGCGCGGGCGCGGGGCGGGTACGCCGACGCTGCCGTCGCGCTGGCCCGGTCGGCGGACCTCACCCCGGATCGCGCCGTCCGGGCGCGGCGGCTCACCGACGCGGCCACCGCGGCGTGGCTCGGCGGGCGTCCCGGCCAGGCGGAGACCTGCCTGGCCGGGGCGCGCGAACTGGCCAGGGAGCCTCTCCTGGTCGCCGAGCTCACCCAGCTACGGGGACGTTTCGAGCTGAACGGCGGAGACGCGGCCGAAGCCCAGCGGGTCTTCCTCGAAGGCGCCGACCGGGTGTGCGGCGCGGATCCGGGCAGGGCTCTGGAGATGCTGGCCGACGCCTCCGAGGCCGCCTCCTACGTCGGGGACGTCGCGGCCATCGTCGACATCGGCCGGCGGGCGGAGGCGCTTCCCCGCGGGGACGACTCCTTCCTGCGGGCGATGCTGATCGGGATCGGCGCGATGCTCGCCGGGGACGCCCGCCGGGGCGGGCAGACGCTGCGGCGGGCACTGCTCCGGGCGGACGAGCTGTCCGGCGCGTCCGAGCTGCTGTGGGCCTCCGCGGCGGCGAGCTACCTGGGCGAGGTGGACGTGGCGGCGGGGTTCGGCGTCCGGGCCGGCCGGGCCGCCAGGGTCTCCGGGCTGGTCGGCCAGCTCCCGGTGGTGCTGGAGTTCGTCTCGACGGCCGAGCGGATCAACGGCCGGCTCGGCATCAGCGCCGCGATCGCCGAAGAGGGCCTGACGCTCGCCCGCGAGGCGGGCTACACCAACTCCGCCGCCGCGCATCTGGCGAACCTCGCGGCGGTCGCGGCCGTGCGCGGCCAGGAGGACGCCTGCCGCGAGTACGCCCAGGAAGCGCTGGCCATCGCCATCCCCCACCGGATCGGCCTGCGCGCGGGCACGGCGTCCTACGCGCTGGGACTGCTCGACCTGGGGATGGGGCGGTTCGCCGCGGCCCACGCGCGTTTCTCCGCGCTCACCACCGCGGGGCCCGGGGCCGGGCACCCCACGGTCGTCTGGAGGTCGACCCCGGACCGGGTCGAGGCGGCGGTCGCGTGCGGTGACCACGACGCGGCCCGCGCCACGGTGGCCTCCCTCGAACAGTGGTCGGTGAACGCCGGGACCCCGGCGTCGCGGGCCCTGCTGGCCCGGTGCCGCGCGCTGCTCGAGGACGGCGAGCGAGCCGTCCCGCTGTACGAGGAGGCGCTGCGCCTGCACGCCGAGGGCGGGCCCGCCCCTTTCGAGCAGGCCCGGACGGCGCTGCTGTACGGCGAGCGGCTCCGCCGTACCCACCGGACCGGCGAGGCGCGACAGCCCCTGCGGTCCGCCCTGGAGGCGTTCCAGCGGCTCGGCGCCGAGCCGTGGGCGGAGCGGGCGCACAGCGAGCTGCGCGCCGCCGGAGAGAGCGCGGCCCGGCCCGGCCCGGCGGCCCTGAACGTCCTGACCCCGCAGGAGCTGCGGATCGCCCGGCTCGTCGCCGAGGGCGCCTCCAACCGGGACGTGGCGGCCCGGCTGTTCCTCAGCCCGCGCACCGTCGAGTATCACCTCTACAAGGTCTATCCGAAGCTCGGCATCACCACCCGCACCGAGCTGGCCCGGCTGGTCGGGGCCGGTCCGGAGTTCGGGGACGCCGGGGGCGCCGCCCCGGGATGAGCCGCCGCCCTGCGACGTGTCGGCCCGGCTGACCAGGGAAGACACCGGGTCATGAACGAGACGACCAAACGGACCGTGCTGGTCAGCGGTTCGACTTCCGGTATCGGCGAGGCGATCGCCACCGCGTTCGCCCGCGACGGCGCGACGGTCGTGGTCAACGGCCGCGACCAGGAGCGGACCGAGGCGGCGGCCGGGCGGATCCGCTCCGCCACCGGTCACGACGGGCTGCTGCCGGTGGCCGCCGACCTGGGCACCGCCGAAGGCGCGCGGACCGTTTTCGACGCCGTGCCGGAGGTGGACGTGCTGGTGAACAACCTCGGCATCTTCGGCGCCACCCCCTTCATGGAGATCACCGATGAGGAGTGGCACCACTATTTCGAGGTCAACGTCCTCAGCGGGGTGCGCCTCGCCCGTCACTACATCCCGGGCATGGTGCGGCGCGGCTGGGGCCGGGTGATCTTCATCAGCAGCGAGTCCTCACTGATGATCCCCACCGAGATGGTGCACTACGGGATGACCAAGACCGCGCAGATCTCCGTGTCGCGCGGCCTGGCGCAGACGGTCGCGGGCAGCGGTGTCACCGTCAACACCGTGCTGCCCGGTCCCACGCTCACCCCCGGCGTCGAGACGTTCATCGCCGACCGGGTCGGGGCGGACCTGCCCTTCGCGGAGGCCGAGGCGCGCTTCATCGCCGAGGAGCGTCCCACCTCGCTCCTGAGGCGGCTGATCCGGCCCGAGGAGGTCGCCGGCCTGGTCCACTACGTCGGTTCGGACGCGTCCTCGGCCACCACCGGCGCCACCCTGCGGGTCGACGGCGGCCTGATACCCATGATCATCCCTTAGCCGCGGAGGCGGGCCGGTCCGGCCTTCCCGCGGTACGGCGTGGCGGGAGCCGGGCCGTACACCCTCCCGGCACGCGCAGGCCGCCGCCCCGCCGGCAGGCGGTCCGGCCGCCGCAAGCCTGGGTGCGCCGCCGGGAAATGATCCGGATGATCGCGTTCCGGCCCGTTCTCCCAGGCCGTGTACATGGATGCGACAGAGAAGGCCAAGTTTCCCCGGTCCTCGTCGAGACGCGGAGGGGGCTGGGTAGGGGGAAGGCATGGCTGAGATCGGTTACACGATGATGTGTGAGCAGACACCGGCGCGACAGCTGGTGGACGACGTCGCCACCGCGGAGCGGATCGGCTTCGACTACGCGGTCATCTCCGACCACTACTTCCCGTGGCTTGAGGAGATGGGGCATTCGCCGTATGCCTGGTCGGTGCTCGGCGCGGCCGCGCACGCCACCGAGCGACTGCCGCTGATGACCTACGTGACCTGCCCGATCATGCGCTACCACCCCGCGGTCGTGGCCCAGAAGGCCGCCACGATGGGGGCTCTGACGGAGGGCCGGTTCACGCTGGGGCTGGGCTCCGGGGAGAACCTCAACGAGCACGTGATCGGCCACGGCTGGCCGCCGGTCAACACCCGGCACGAGATGTTCCGCGAGGCGATCGAGATCATCAAGGAGCTGTTCGAGGGCGGCTACACGACCTACCGGGGCGAGTTCTTCGATGTCGACTCGGCCAAGCTGTTCGACCTGCCGGAGCGGCCGGTGCCCCTGGCGATCGCCGCCTCCGGCGGCAGCTCGGGGGACATCGCCGCCGAGTACGGCGACGGCCTGGTGGCGACCGACCCGGACGGCGAGCTGGTCAGGCGTTTCGCCGCCTCCGGCGGCGAGGGCAAGCCCGTCTACGGCCAGCTTCCCGTCTGCTACGACCCCGACCCCAAGGCGGCCCTGGAGCGGGCACACCGGCTGTGGCGCTGGTCCGCGGCGGGCTGGAAGGTCATGGCCGAGCTGCCCGCCCCGGTCAACTTCGCCGCCTGCGCCGAGACGGTACGCCCGGAGGACGTCGCGGAGAAGGTGCCGTGCGGTCCCGACGTGGAGGCGGTCGTGGAAGCGGTGCGCAAGTACACCGAGGCCGGATTCACCCATGTCGCCCTGGTCCAGATCGGTCACGAGCACCAGCGGGAGTTCTTCGACTGGTCGGAGAAGGAGCTCCTGCCCGCGCTGCGGCGCCTCCCGTAGGCGGTTCCCGCCCGGTCACGGCCTCGCCGGCGGGGTGACGCCGCCGGCGGCCGCCGCCTCGCGCGGGTCTCCAGGCCACGGCCGCCCCCGAACACAGGGCGGCGGTCCTCCGTGGTCCCGGGCTACGGCCGCCCTTGATCACAGGACGGCGGCCTGCTGGTGCGGATAGACGTGCTCCAGCTCGTGGCAGGCCGGGAGAACACAGCGGCGGCCGGTCTCGGTGTGCGGGCACCGGAGCGCGTCGCTGCGGCGCGGCAGCGACGCCGGACCTTCCTCTCCCCGCCCGGATCCATCGTCGGCGGCGGGGTCGTGAGTCATGAGCGCGTGTCCTCCTGTGGCATGCGAGCGGTGACGTACCGGCGTGTGCGGACGGCAGGCCGGCGGCACACGGGACGGAACGCTCCAACTCCGGGAGACCGGAGTCGAGGCGACGGCGGACAGTGACCGGCCGATCGGCCGCCCGTGCGATGCAGCAATCTATCTCCGCGAGTTCCGGCTGCCCAGAACCAATGATTTGACGCTGTCCCGGTTGATCACTGTCAGAGATCGACATTTATGTCCCGAATGCGGGGCGAGCGGCCCCGGAAAAGCTCTCAACTGCGTGATCTCGGGAACCACCGGCGACGATCACTCGTTCGCCGTTTCGGTTACGTCATCACAACAGTTACGTCATCACAACAGGAGAAGAGAGGTATCCGTGGTCTTCAAACGGCTGCTGGGAGCCTTCGGCGTCGGAGGTCCCTCGGTGGACACCGTCCTGGCCGTGTCGCGCGTCTCGCCCGGCGGGTCCCTCACCGGAGAGGTCCGGATCAAGGGGGGCGACTTCGAGGCGGAGATCGAGCACATCACCCTGGGGCTGGTCACCAGGATCGAGACCGAGCACAGCGAGGGCGAGCACACCGGTCTCGGGGAGTTCTTCCGCACCGAGGTCTCCGGCCCGTTCAAGCTGGGTGTCGGCGAGGAGCGCACCGTCCCGTTCCAGGTGCCGGTGCCCTGGGAGACGCCGCTCACCGAGGTGCAGGGGCAGCCGCTGAACGGCATGGCCATGGGTGTGCGCACCGAGCTGGCGATCGCCAAGGCGGTCGACAAGGGCGACCTCGACCCCTTCTCCGTCGCGGCCCTGCCCTCACAGGAGGCCGTGCTGGTGGCCTTCTCCCGGCTCGGCTTCCACTTCAAGAGCGCCGACCTGGAAACCGGCCACCTGTACGGCGTGCAGCAGCGGCTGCCGTTCTACCAGGAGATCGAGTTCTACCCGCCCGCCCAGTACTCGGGCCGGATCAACGAGGTCGAGCTGACCTTCGTGGCCGACGCCGGCAGGCTGGACGTCATCCTGGAGGCCGACAAGCGCGGCGGGCACGGTTCCGGACACGACTCCTTCGGGCGTTTCCAGGTGACCCACGAGCAGGCCCTCCAGATGGACTGGGCCGCCGAGATCACCGGCTGGCTGGACGGTCTGGCCGGACAGCACCACGGCGCCTCCTACGGCGCCTCCTACGGCGGGCACGACGACGGCCACCACGGTCACCACGAGCACCACGGTCACCGCGGCGGGCCCGGCATGGGCGCGGTCGTGGCGGCCGGAGCCGCGGGGATGGTCGGCGGGTTCGTGGCCGCCGAGGCGATCGACGAGATCGGCGACTTCTTCGAGGGCGACGAGGAAGAGGAGTGATGTCCGGGCGGGCCGCTCCCCGGCGGGAGCGGCCCGCCCCGGGCCGATGGTCAGCGGGGCGAGCACGCCGCGACAAGGCGGTCACCGAGGCGCGGGGACCCCGACGCGGGGAGGAGCCCGCCCGGACCTTCGCGGGAGAGCCCTCACGGGAGAGGTCCTGAGCCGGACCCACCGCCTCCGTCGCGGACTCCGCCGGGATGCCGCCCCTGGTGACGGCCAGGCAGACCCGGTCGGCCAAAAGCCCATAACACCGCGATAGGTGCTTTTTGCTACATCCCCCAGCAGGGCGCGGCCAAATATTTTGACAGCACCCCTCACAAGGAGTGCGCATGTTCAGTCGAGGCCCCCTCCTGGCCGGAGCCGCCACAGTGGCCCTGTACCTGGCCGCCAGCGTGACACCCGCCACCGCAGCACCCGCCCCCCTCTCCCCCAAGCCGCCGTCGCCCGTGATCGTCGACGCCCTCCAGCGCGACCTCGGCCTCACCGCCGAGCAGGCCGTGGCGCGGCTGGCCAACGAGGAACGCGCCATGGCCACGGAGTCCACCCTGAGCGGCACGCTCGGCGGCAAGTACGCCGGCGCCTGGCTCAACGGCGACGCCTCCCAGCTCCTCGTCGGCACCAGCGACGCCACCACGGCCGACGCCATCAGGGCCCAGGGCGCCCAGCCCGTGATCGTCAGCCGGACCCTGGAGCAGCTCAACGCGGTCAAGGACCGGCTCGACCAGGCTCCGGCCCGGGCCAAGGCCGGCGCGTCCCTGTGGTACGTCGACCTGCCCACCAACAGCGTCGTCGTCCAGGCCGCCCAGCAGGCCGGAGGCGAAGCCCTCATCGCCGCCGCCGGCGTCGACAAGGACGCGGTCCGGGTGGCGGTGACCGCCGAACGGCCCCAGCCCTTCATCGACATCATCGGCGGCAACCCCTTCTACATCGGCTCCAGCCGCTGCAGCATCGGCTTCTCCGTGACCAAGGGGAGCACGCCGGGCTTCGTCACCGCGGGCCACTGCGGCAGGAGGGGCGCCACGACCACCAACCCGACCGGCACCTTCCAGGGCTCCTCCTTCCCCGGTAACGACTACGCGTGGGTGGCCGCCCCCGGCAACACCCCCAGGCCGTGGGTGAAGGGGTCCGGCGGCGCCAACGTCATCGTCCGCGGGTCCACGCAGGCCGTGGTCGGCTCCTCCATCTGCCGCTCCGGCTCCACCACCGGCTGGCGCTGCGGCACCATCCAGCAGCACAACGCCAGCGTGACCTACCCGCAGGGCACGGTCAGCGGCCTGACCCGCACCAGCGCGTGCGCCCAGCCGGGCGACTCCGGCGGGTCGTTCATCTCCGGCAGCCAGGCCCAGGGCACGACCTCGGGCGGCTCCGGCAACTGCACCTCGGGCGGCACGACCTACCACCAGCCGGTCAACGAGCCCCTGTCCGTCTACGGGCTGACCCTGACCGTCGGCTGATCGCCCTCCTCAGCACCTCGTCTTGACGAGCACCCCCCAACGGCCGAGGAGGCCTGACAGAGATGTCAAGGATCATCCGTTTCAGCATCGCCTTCATCCTGGGGCTCGCCTTCCTGGCGACGGCGTCTCCCGCCCAGGCTGACGGGACCGGCAAGCAGGGAGCGGCCGCGGTTCGCGTGCTCCGGTACGACGCCAGCCGGGCAGCCGAGTTCCGCTCCGTCGTGGACCAGGCGGCACAGATCTGGAACTCCAGCGTGACCAACGTGCGCCTGGTGGCCGGCAGCCCGGCGGACTTCGTGGTGCTGGCCGACAACGGCTGGCCCCGCGCCCAGCCCACCAGCCTGGGCCGCGGGACCGTGTGGATCGGCAGGCAGGCGACCGCCCAGGGGCACAACCCGCTGCGCATCTCCGCCCACGAGATCGGCCACATCCTGGGACTGCCCGACCGTCGCACCGGCCGGTGCACGGACCTGATGTCCGGCGCCAGCGCGGGCACGACCTGCACCAACCCCTACCCGAACGCGGCCGAGAAGGCCGAAGTCGAGCGGTACTTCGCCGGCTTCGCCCCGACCCTCGACTTCGGCGAGATCTACGTCGACAGCCCCGAGGCCGCCCTGCCGTAAGCGCCGGCGAGCCCGTCCGATCCGGCGCGGCCGGGCCGGACGGGCCCCACCCCCCTCTCCCCTCGCGGGAGGCCGGCGGCATCGAGCCCCTTCCGGAAGGTCCGCACGCGGGCCCTGCGGGAGGGGCTCGGCGTGCCGCGGCGGCTCAGGCCAGGAACTTCTCGAAGCAGTGGGAGCCTTCGAGCCGCTCGTAGGGAGGGAAGCGCGGGATGGGAGCGTACCCCTCCCGCTCGTAGACCCTCACGGCGTCCGGCTGGCGGTCTCCGGTCTGCAGGATGATCCGTGATCCGCCGAGCGCGCGGGCGGCGTCCTCGACCGCGGCCAGCAACGCGCGCGCCACGCCCGTGCCCCGGTGGGAGGGGGCCACGAACATCCGCTTGAGCTCCAGGTCCGCGCCGAGCCGGCGCAGGGCGACGTGCCCGACCGGCACCGCTCCGGCGTAGGCGACCCCGGTGTAGGCGACGGACTCCGGCTCGACGTTCATGCCGCGCGGCAGGTAGTCCGGCTTCGAGGCGAGCCGGTCGGCGTAGCGGGCGCCCATCTCCTCCCCCATCGCCTCGCGCAGCGCGACGGCCGCGGTGTCGTCCCAGCCGACGGACCTGACGACGATCACGCCGGCCCTCTCCGCCGATGCGGTCATGCGAACCCCCTGTCTCCGGTTGCGGCTATCCGAGAATCCTGGCAGCACCGAACCTCGCGGCCGGCTCCGCCCCCGCCTCGAACCCGGAGGGCGCGAAGGCCGCCCGGCCGGGGATCGACGCCGTCGCCGGCGAGCAGCCCCGCCGCGTGGTCTCCGCAAGCGGGGGCGGGCCTGAACCCGTGACCGATGATCCCCACGTCGTACGGCACGCCACCGCACCCTCGGGGCCGGATACCCTCACCCAAAATACCAATTTAAAAGGTAGGAAAATTGGATTTTCCCGTCAACCGGCCTCCAGCTCGGGCGTCCTCGGGGTCCGGCTTGACACCGAGACCCCCGTGCCCCACATTTATCTGCGTGACGCAATATCTGCGTCACACAATATATGTGTTGCGACCGCGTTCTCCGCGGCCCGCCCCCTCTCGCCTGAGCTCCCGCCCGGACTCACTCCCGAAAAGAGCGACGCCCTTGTCCACGCCTGCCCACTCCACCGCCACGGCCGCGGAGCCGGCCTCCCCGGCAGAACCGGAGGCGGTCTCCCCCCGAAAACGGTGGGCCATCCTCGCCGTCATCCTCAGCGCCGACGTCCTGGACCTTCTCGACGCGACGATCACCAACATCGCCGCCCCCACCATCGCCGCGGACCTCCACGGGGGCGAGGCCCTCATCCAGTGGCTGGGAGCCGGCTACGCCCTCGCCCTCGGCGTCCTCCTCGTGGTCGGCGGGCGGCTCGGCGACAGATACGGTCGCCGGCGCCTCTTCCTCATCGGGATCACCGGCTTCACCCTCGCCTCGACCGCCTGCGGCCTGGCCTTCGACCCCGGATCGATCATCATCGCCCGGCTCGCCCAGGGAGCCTTCGGCGCCCTGCTGATCCCCCAGGGCTTCGGCATCCTCGGTTCCGTCTTCCCGCGCGACCAGATCGGCAGGGCCTTCAGCGCCTTCGCCCCGGCCATGGGAATCTCCGCCGTCGGCGGCCCCATCCTGGCCGGAGCCCTCATCGACGCCGACCTGCTCGGACTCGGCTGGCGCTCCATGTTCCTGATCAACCTCGTGCTCGGCGGCATCGCGATCCTCGCCGCGGCGAGGCTGCTGCCGAAGGACGCCGGCAACAGGAGCACCTCCGTCGACGGCATCGGCTCCGGCCTGCTGGCCGCGGCCATGCTCGGGCTGCTCTTCGGCCTGATCGACGGGTCCGCCCACGGCTGGACACCCGTCCCGATCCTGTCCGTCATCGGCGGCGCCATCTTCTCCGGCCTGTTCTGCCGGCGCCAGCTGACAGCCGCGAGTCCGCTGATCGAACCGTCGCTGCTGAGGAACCGGGGATTCACCTCGGGCCTCGTCCTCGGCGTCGCCTTCTTCGCCGCCGTGGCCGGTCTGCTCTACGTCCTGTCCCTCTTCATGCAGAACGGCCTCGGTTACACCCCCATGAAGGCGGCGCTCGGGCTGGCCCCGATCGCGGCGGGCATCGTCATCGCCTCCGTCGCCTGCCACCGGCTCATCGGCGGACTCGGACGCGACCTCGTGCTGATCGGCCTGGTCGTCACCCTGGCGGGCACCGGCTGGCTGCTCGTCCTCGTCCTGACGGCCGGGACCTCGGCGAGCGCCTGGGCCCTCCTGCCACCGGCCCTGATCATCGGACTGGGCATGGGGACCTGCTTCGGGACCGTCTACGACGTCACCATCGGCGACATCGCCCCGGAAGAGGCGGGCAGCGCCGGCGGCTCGCTCAGCGCGGTCCAGCAGCTGGCCAACGCCATCGGCGCGGCCGTGGTCACCACCCTCTACTTCAGGACCCTCGCCACCGGCGGCGAGACCCGGGCCGTGGTCCACAGCCTCGCCGCCGTCGCCGCGATCATCCTCGCCTGCTGCGGTCTCGTCCGGTTCCTGCCGCGCCAGGCCCCGTCCCAGGACCACTAGTAGTGCTTTGTCCCATCCCGGCAGCCGGCCGTCGCGCCGCGACCGGCCATCGAAAGAGAGATCCGACATGACCATTCTCGTAACCGGAAGCCGTGGCGGCGTCGGCAGGAGCCTCCTCGCCCTCCTGCGGAGCCGGGGCCTCGACGTACGGGCCGCGTCCAGAGCCCCCGGCGGACTCGACCTCCCCGCGGGCGTACCGGCGGTGACGTGCGACCTCACCGATCCGGGCACGTTCCCCACTGCGCTCAAGGACGTCACCTCGGTCTTCCTCTACGCCGAGCCGTCGCACATCGTCCCGTTCGTCGAGCAGGCCGCCGCTGCGGGGGTCGGGCACATCGTGCTGCTGTCGACCAGCGCGGTGCTCAACCCGGCCGCCGACGACGACCTCATCGCCCGGTCGCACCTGGAGGTCGAGCGGGCCCTGGCGGCCTCGCCGATCGAGTCGACGTTCCTGCGGCCGGGCTCCTTCGCGAGCAACGCGCTGCAGTGGTCCTGGGCCATCAGATCCACCGGCGCGGTGAACCTTCCCTATCCCGACTCCCACACCGACCCCATCCATGAGGCGGACATCGCCGAGGCGGCGCTCGCCGTACTCACCGATCCCCGGCTGAGCGGCGGAAGGTACACCCTTACCGGGCCGGAGTCCGTCACCTTCCGGGAGCAAATCGGCCACATCGCCCGTGCGACGGGCCGATCCGTCACGGTCAACGAGGTAAGCCGCGAGAGGTGGAAAGCGGAGATGGCGGACTACATCCCCGCGGACTTCGCGGACGCGCTTCTCGACTGGTGGCGGTCCAACGACGGCTCACTCGCCGAGACCACCCGGACGGTCGAAGAGCTGACCGGTCACCCGGCCCGCGGCTTCGCGCTGTGGGCCGAGGACCACGCCGGCGACTTCAGGAGCTAGACGAGGAGTTCCGAAGTAGGTCAGTGGATGAGCAGGACGCCCTGGCGTGCGGCGATGAGGTCGGCGTCGACCTCCAGCACCGCGGCCGGCACCTCGCGTTCACCGATCTTCGGGTTGGCCGGCGCCCACATGATCGGCATACCCGTCGGGGTGCAGACCAGATACAGGCGCAGCCCCCAGAAGAACCGGGAGTGGGAGGCGCGGTAGCCGTAGCCGACCCAGCCCGCCACCTCTGAGCGCCGCACGGTCGGGCGTGACATCCCGCAGGGCACCGGCGTGGAGTCGGTGACCCACACCGTGTCCAGCCAGAAGTCGGTATCGGTGGCCAACATCCGGATCACCCGCTTGATCAGCGGAAGCGCTGCGCGCAGCCGCTTACCGATCCGGGCACGTTCCCCCCTGCGCTCAAGGACGTCACCGAGCAGCTCGGTGCCCGATCCGCGACATCAGCGCCGATGCCGGACAGGTGCTGACCGCCGGCGCCACGGTGATCGACGCGAACGGGACCGTGGCCGGGGTGGGACGGACGTCGTCAGCCGTGGCCGGCGTCGTGGGGCATGACGGGCCTGCCGGGGAGCACGCCGGGCTCGGTGACGACGAACTGGCCCATCATGCCCAGGTCCTCGTGGAAGAGGAGATGGCAGTGGAACATGTAGGGGGTGTCCGGATCCGCGTGGCCGCCGAAGCGGACGGCGATGCGTATCGGCGTCTCCCGCGGGGTGTAGATCGTGTCCTTCCAGCCGCCCAGCTCGGGAGGCGGGGCGGCGCCGTTCACCGACAGGACCTGGAACTGGGTGCCGTGCACGTGGAAGTTGTGGGGAAGGACGTCGAAGTTGGTGATCTCCCAGATCTCGGTGGTGTCCCTGCCGACCCCGAAGTCGATCCGGCTCATGTCCATCGTCCTGCCGTTGATCTCGAAACCGGACAGCTCGAACCCGCGGTCGACCCGGTCGCCCGCCGCGCCGAGCGCGGGCGTTTCCGCGAGGGTGCCGGGCAGGGCGGGGGACGGCGACAGGCTGCCGGCGGCGCGCAGTTCGAGAACGTCCATCGTGTCGTCGCCGCCGGTGACGCGGGAGGTCCAGAAGTCGGCGCCGAGGTCGGGCGGGTAGCTCCGCAGCACCACCCGCTCGTCCGGCCGCATGGTCACCACGATCTCGGCGCGCTCTCCGGGGGAGAGCCGGACCCGGTCGGTGACGTGCGGCGCGGGCAGCAGGCCGCCGTCGGTGCCGATGAGCGCGAACGGCCGCCCGTCGGAGAGGCCGAACCCGTAGGTGCGCGCGTTGGAGGCGTTGAGCAGCCGCAGCCGCGTCCGCTCGGCGGTGACGTCGTGGTACGGCGCGAGCGTGCCGTTGACCAGGAGGGTGTCGCCGAGGATCCCGACACCGCCGATCAGCGGGGTGCTCTCGTCGAACCGGTTGTCGTCGCCGAAGTTCTTGTCCTGCACGATGACCGGGATGTCGTCGACCCCGTACCGGCCGGGCAGGTCCGGCGATCCGGCCGCGGGGTCGTCGACGATGAACAGTCCGGCCATGCCGCGGTAGACGTGCTGCCCGGTCCGGCCGTGCGGGTGGGGGTGGTACCAGAGCGTGGCGGCGGGCTGGTCGAGCCTCCAGGTCGGAGACCAGGTCGCGCCGGGGCGGATCGGCTGGTGCGGTCCGCCGTCCATCACGGCGGGCAGGTGCATGCCGTGCCAGTGCACGGTGGTCGCCTCGGCCAGCTCGTTGCGCACGTTGACCACGACCGTCTCCCCCCGGGCGGCGCGCAGCGTCGGCCCGAGGTGGCCGTCGTCGAACCCCCACGTCGGAGTCGGCCGGCCGGGCCGCAGCCGCCGGTTTCCGGCGCCGGCGCGCAGCTCGAACACCCGGCGCCCGGACCCGTCGCGGCGGCCGGTGGCCAGTGGCGGGATGGCCAGGCGGTTGACGAACCGGACCCTGCCGGCGGTGTTGACGTCGGCGGTGGTCCACAGCCATGCCGCCCCACCCGCGCTGATCGCGGCCACCACCGGCACCCCGATCAGCCCGGCCTTGAGCAGGCGCCGCCGGGTGAGTCCCCGTCGCGGCGTGGTCCCGGCGGGCGGCGCGGCAGGAGGCGATCCCGCCGGCTCCCCCGGATCCTCAGACGGTTCGGTCAATGTTCTCGTCCTCATCGGGCCCGTTGGCGGGACGGCTGCCACCAGCCGCCCTCAGTGATGTCGTCGCAGATCGGCGGTCCCCCTGGGGGCGTGATCCGCCGGTCCGGCCCCGGCGCGCGGGTGCGCGCGGGACCGGCCCCCTCTCCACCGGCCCGGACCCCGCACGGCGGCGCCCGCGACCCGGCGGAACCCGCGCCGCCCCCCTCTGTGAGGGGGGCGGCGCGGGCCTATCCGCGGCTGCCCGCCGGGCGCGAGAGACCCGCCGTGACCGGCGCCTGCCAGTCGATCCGGTAACGCTGCTCGGCCCCCAGCGTCTTCTCCGGATTGAGGAAGGTCTTCATCGCCAGCGGCATCATCAACCCCATCATCGCGATCGCCACCGGCCCCAGCGCCTTGCTGTTGTTGGTCTTGGACGCCCGCCAGGCCACCTTCTCCACCCGCTCCCGGCGCAGCCCCTCATAGGCGGCGAACGCGCTCGCCACATCGGGCAGGTCCCGCAGGCAGCGCGCCAGCTGGATCGCGCTCTCCATCGCCAGCGACGCCCCCTGCCCCGAACTGGAGGAGGGCGCGTGCACCGAGTCGCCCACCAGCACCATCCGGTCGCGATACCAGTGCGGCACCTTCGGCATGATCTCCAGCGACCCCAGCACGACCAGCTGGTCGACACTGGTGCGCTGGAGCAGCTCCCGGCCGGGCACGTCGTCGGCGAAGATCTCCCGCAGCCGCTTGAGCCACTCGGCCGCCGGCGTCTGACGGGCCTGGGCGATCGACATCGGCTCCTTGTGCGGGACGTTGCCGAACCACGCGGTGGTGCCGTCGGGCTGCGACCAGTAACCGAGGAACGCCTTCTTCCCGAAGGAGAAGTAGGCCGCGTCGGATACCGAGGGCACCGCGATATCCGCCGCGGCGCCGAAGTTCAACAGGGGGACGTGGTCGGGGGCGGGCGCGGCCGGGTCGATCAGGTCGCGGACCGTGGAGCGGATGCCGTCGGCGCCGACGAGCACGTCCCCGGTGGCGGTGGTGCCGTCGGCGAAGCGCGCGGTGATGCCGGTCGGCGACTCCTCCACCCCGACCAGCCGCTTGCCGTACTCGATGGGGACGCCCTGGGCCAGGGCGTGGTCGTGCAGGACGCGGTAGAGGTCCGGGCGCCACAGGGCCCGGCTGGGGGGCAGGCCGGTCAGGCCGGGGAACTCCCCCATCCGCTTGCCCTTGCCGTCGGTCATGATGGTGCGGTTCATCGGCAGGCCGATGGCCCGCACAGCGTCGCCCGCGCCGACGACGTCCAGCGCGGCGAGGCCGTTCGGAGCGATCGTGAGCTGGCCGCCGACGCCGTCGGCGGTGATCGCGTACGCCTCGTAGACGGTCGCCTCGATGCCCGCCTTCCGTAACGCCAGTGCCGTGACCGGCCCGGCGATTCCACCGCCGATGACCAGTGCTGTCTTGACTGCTGTCATGTCTGGCTCCCGAATATCTCCTGCCATGCCCGGATGTAGTCCGGCTGCTTGAGCGACTCGATGAGGCCCGTGACGAAGCGGCGCTCCGCCTCCAGCACCGTGAGCCGGTATTCGTCCTCGACCAGGAACACCCAGCGGACCCCGTCGTCGAGGGCTGACTGCACGACGGTGCGGATCTCGTCGGCCTCCTCGCTCAACGCCGCCGATCTCTGGGTGAGCAACTCGACCGAATCGGCCGGAGAGAGCACGCTCAGCAACGACAGGGCGACCCCGAACTGCGGGTACTCATGCCGCGGCTGCGCGACCAGCTCGCGCATCCAGTCGTAGAACTCATGCCGGCCCTCGTCGGTGAGCGCGTAGACCGTGCGCTCCGGCCGCTGGGTGTCACGCACGGTCTCCTGCTCGATGATGAAGCCGGCCTTCCTCAGTTGCTCCACCACCATGTAGAGCGAGCCCCGGTTGTATTTGAAGCTGCGGTCCTTGCCGTTGTCCTTGAGCCGCCGCCCCATCTCATACGGATGCATCGACTCCACCAGCAGTTCGGCGAGCACCGCCAGCGCCAGTGGGTTGGTCACCTTGCGTCGCTTCTCCACGACGCCCCCATCTCTTTAGTCAGTTCCAACTATTAAACAATTTCTAGTCAGTGTCAACTATATAGTCAGCACGTCGGCCGCCACGGCGGCGTGATCATGATCTTGCACCACGCCCCCGGGGGACCGGCGAAACGCCGTCGCCACAGGCGGGCGGAAGTGGCGGGCGGAACCACGGCTCGCGGGAGGTCCATGCCCACCGGCTCGTCATCGGCCGCGCCGTACGGCCACCGGGAGGGCGCCGGGCCGGCGGCGGGGAAGCGGGGAGGCGGCGGGGAGGTGGTTTCGGGGCTACCGGCCGCGCGGAAGGATCGGAAGGTGACTCACTCGCGCATCAGCGTCTCGGTCGAGGCCGCCGCCGGACCGCAACAGGTGTTCTCCGTGCTGACCGACTGGCCGCGTCACGGCGAGTGGATGGTCCTGACCCGCGCGCACGTCGCCGCCGGGGACGGCCGGAGCCCCGGGAGCCGGCTGGCGGCCTTCACCGGGGTGGGGCCGGTCGGGTTCCTGGACACCATGGAGATCACCGAGTGGGATCCGCCCACGACCGTGGCGGTCCGGCACACCGGGCGGCTGGTGCGCGGCACCGGGGTCTTCCGCGTGCTGCCCCGTGAGGGCGGCGGCAGCACGATCGTCTGGGAGGAGGAGCTCGACCTGCCGTTCGGCCCGATCGGACGGCTCGGCTGGCCGCTGGTCAGGCCGGCGAACGCGGCACTGTTCCGGCTCTCGCTCCGCCGCCTGGCCGAGCTCAGCGGTCGGTGAGGTCGCGGCTGGAGTCGCGGGCGGCCGGCCGGCCCGGCTCGTCCCGGATGACCTCGCCGTGGATGACCGGCCCGGAGCCGGAGGGCTGGTCGCGCATGGCCTGGAAGGGGGAGCCCGCGCCCCCGAACGGCGAGCCGAGGCCGGGACCGGCCGTCTTCTCCGCGAGGGTGCGGATCCGGCGGGCGAGGAACCGGGCACCGAGCCCACGCATCAGCGGCCGGGTGAACGGCAGGAGGAACAGCAGGCCGACGACGTCGGTGATGAAGCCCGGGATCATCAGCAGCACCCCGCCCGCGACGGTCATGGCACCGCCGGGGGCGCCCGGCTCGGGCATCCGGCCGCTCTGTGCCGCCTCCTGAAGCTTCCGCCAGGCCTTGCGGCCCTCCCTGCGGACGATCCAGGAACCGAGGAGGCTGCCGGCGGCCAGCAGGGCGATCGCGGGCCATACGCCGATGGCCTGATTGACCTGGACGAACACCAGGATCTCCAGGACGGGAACCGCCAGGAAGGCGAGGACCAGCAGAAGGCGCATCATTTCCTCAACTCACGCGACAGCCGTACGACAGTGACAACGCCCCGGATCGCCGCCGCGTTCCGCTTCCGCTCAGCGCGGACGGCGCAGGCGCTGGGGAAGGCCGGAGAAGCCCCACAGGGTGACCCGCCACAGCGCCTCCCCCACGATGGCCCGGTTCATCTTGCTGGCCCCGACGGTGCGGTCCACGAACGTGATCGGCACCTCGGCGACGCGCAGGCCGTTCCGGACCGTGCGCAGGGTCAGGTCCACCTGGAAGCAGTAGCCCTGCGACTCCACGTCGTCCAGGCCGATCTTCTCCAGGGTGCCGGCGCGGTAGACGCGGAACCCGGCGGTGGCGTCGCGGACCGGGACGCCGAGCATCATCCGGGTGTAGACGTTGGCGCCGCGGGAGAGGAACTCCCGCGAGCCGGGCCAGTTGACCACCTTGCCGCCGGGCACCCACCGGGAGCCGATCACCAGGTCGGCCCCGTCGGCCAGCGCCTCCAGCAGCTTGGGCAGCTCCTCGGGCTGGTGGGAGCCGTCGGCGTCCATCTCCACCAGGACGTCGAAGCCCTCCTCCAGCCCCCAGCGGAAGCCGGCGATGTAGGCGGCGCCCAGGCCCTGCTTGCCCGGCCGGTGCAGCACGTGGACGTGGTCGTCCCCGGCCGCCAGCTCGTCGGCGACCGCGCCGGTGCCGTCGGGGCTGTTGTCGTCGGCGATCAGCAGGTGCGCCTCGGGCACCGCGGCACGCACCCGCTCGGCGATGGCCGGCAGGTTCTCCCGCTCGTTGTACGTCGGGACGATGACGAGCACTCGGCCAAGCATCCGCTCCATCATTCGTCTCCCACCTGCCGGTCACCTTCCTGGTTCGCGGAGTGCACCAGGTTACGGGGCCCGCGCCGCCAGGCGACGGCCAACGCGCCCACACTCACAAGTATCAGGGCCCATTCGGGCAGTGCGCCCACGCGCGTGGCGACCGTTTCGGCCGTCCTGACCGGAACGCGCAGAACGTTCGCCGCGGGGACGAGCTCTCCGGTGCGCCAGGCGATCGTGCCGTCGGGGGTCACGTAGGCGGATATACCCGTGATCGCGGAAGTTACCACCGCCCGATTGTGCTCGACGGCGCGGAGCTGGGACATGGCGAGCTGCTGGGCCGGCAGGTTGGTCAGCGCGTAGGTGGCGTTGTTGGTCTGCACCACCAGCGGGCTGGCGCCGGTCCGGGCGGTGTCGCCGACGATGCCGTCGAAGGCCACCTCGTAGCAGTTGATCGCGCCGACCGTCACCGGGCCCACCTTCAGGTCTCCGTCGCGGGTGCCGGACACCGACTGCTTGCCCACCAGGCCCGCCCGCTCGAAGAGGGCCAGCACCAGCTCCTTGAGCGGGGTGTATTCGCCGAACGGGACGAGCTGCTGCTTGTCGTAGTAGGCGCCGGGCCCGGTGACCGGGTCCCACACCAGGCTGCGCGTCGCGCGGTTGTTCTCCCCGATGCCGACCACGGCGCCGACCAGGACGGGCACCCCGATGTCCTTCACCGCCGCGTCGATCTCGCCGCGGGCGAAGTCGCTGCGGTAGGGGTCGATGTCGGTGGAGTTCTCCGGCAGCACGACCAGGTCCGGCCGGGGGGTCCGCCCCTCCCGTACGGCCTGCGCCATCTCGTGGAGCATGCGGGTGTGGTTCCTGAGAACCACCGCGGGTTCGTTCCCCAGGGGGTTCATGCCCCGCCCCGGGACGTTGCCCTGGATGACGCCGATGGTCACGGTCCTGCCCTCGTCGCCGAAGCGGGGGACGGCGAACGCCGCGGCCGGTACGGCCAGCGCCCCGGCGAGCGGCAGGGCGATCGCCCGGTCCCAGCGGGGGGCGGCCGCGAGGCGGAGGGCCAGCAGCGCGATCAGGCCGCCGCACAGGGCCACCGCGAAGGTCACCAGCGGCGCGCCGCCGAGAGCGGCGTAGGGGGTGAAGACCGACTCCCCCTGGCTGAAGGCCACCCGCGCCCAGGGGAATCCGCCGAACGGGAACTGCCCCCGGGCCCACTCCATCGCCACCCAGAGCGCGGCGCTCCACAACGGCCACAGAGGCAGCCGGACGGCCAGGGCGGTGCCGGCGGCCCAGGCGGCGTAAAAGAGGCTCTCCAGCGCCACCAGGCCCAGCCAGGCGTCCACCCCGATCGGGCTGACCCAGTGCAGGGCGGGCAGCAGGAAGGCCAGGCCGGTGAGCAGGCCGAGCCACAGGGCGCGGCGGGGGCGCGAGCCGTACACCGACAGGACGGTGAGCGCCAGGCCGAGAGGCGCCAGGAACCACAGCCCCAGCGGGGGGAAGGAGAGGAACAGCAGCAGTCCGCCCGCGACCGCGCCCGCGATCCGGCCGGCGAGCACCCGGCGCGTGGCGCCCGCGCCCGCCCGCTCGCGCGGCGGGCCGGCGGCGGGGCCGTCCGTGGCGGCCGCTCGCGGCGCCGGGGCGGCCGTCTTCTCCTGCGCCACGGGCGAGGCTCCTTGCGGTGTCGTGCGGACGGTGACGCCCGGTCTTTCCAGCCCGGTCCGCCGGCCGGTCGCTGGGACCCGGCTCTCTCGCCCGACTTTCTAGCCCGAACGGTACCGCTCACCCGGGCGCACCCCAAAAAGCGGGGGCCGTGGACGCGGCAACGGGGTGACCCCCAGAGCGGACGGTTGTCCTGGAGATCACCCCGACGCTTGCGATGCTCGGCACGGGAGCGGGAAGAGGGCCCGGACGACCCTTCGGACCGGTTCCGTCCCGTCGGCGGCGAGCGCGGATTGCCGTTGTCTACTGGGTGCCCGGACCCCTCCTGGGTCCAACCCCCCGCCCGGTCAGGGTGCCCCGCCTCGACGGAACGACGGCCCTGCGCCTGGCTGTACGGACGGGGTGACCCCCGTCACGGGCGCAGGAACCGACGATGTCGAAAGGCGGCCAACCGGCCAGTCCCGTGCTGGACTGGGCAGCAAACTACCGACCCCAGCGCAGATGTCAACCGTGTCACTAACAGCGGAAACATCAAGTTTTCGCAGCTGGGACATGATCGACGAGAGCCGTCAATGCTCTCATGTGATCGGATGTCGCTCAAGTCGAGCAAGCGCTTCGGGGAGCGGACCGCTGTGCACGACGCCAAGACGCTGTGTCGCACGGGTCATCGCGACGTAAAGGTCGCTCGCCCCGCGAGGCGATTCCCGCAGGATCGCCTCGGGCTCCACCACGATGACCGCGTCGAACTCCAGCCCCTTGGCCTGGGTGACCGTCAGGACCGCCACCGGGGCGTCCAGGGCCGCGGCTCCCGGCCCCGCGACCGCGCCGTCGACGGCCCGGGTCACGATCTCCCCGAACTCGCCCATGCCGGACTCGGGCACGATCACGACCAGCCGGCCGCCCTCGACGAGCTCGGCCTTGACGACGTCGGCGAGGGCCTCCACGGGGGAGGCGGCCCAGGGGGCCGACCCCGTCTCCCGGACCGAGGTGGGCGCGACGAGGCCGGGGCCGACCAGCGTGAGCACGTCGGCGGCCACGGCCATCAGCTCGGCCGGGGTGCGGTAGTTGACGCTGAGGTGCTCCTCGCGCCAGCGCCCGGCCACGTAGGGGTCGAGCGCCCGGCCCCAGGAGTGCGCGCCCGCCGCGGATCCGGTCTGCGCCAGGTCGCCGACGATCGTCATCGACCGGGTCGGGACCCGCCGCATCACCATCCGCCAGTCCATCGCGGACAGCTCCTGCGCCTCGTCCACGATGACGTGGCCGAAGGCCCAGGTGCGGTCGGCGGCGGCGCGCTCGGCGGTGGTCAGGTACACGTCGTCGCCCAGGTGCCGGGCGGCGAACTTCTCGGCGTCCATGATGTCGGACAGCCCGGTCAGCTCCAGCACCTCCTTGGCGTAGGTGAGCTGGTGCTGGCGCTCGTCCAGGGCGGCGGCACGCCTGGCGGCCTGCTCCTCCTCGGCGATCCACGCCCCGGCCCGCAGCACCGCCGGGTCGATGTCGCCGAGCAGCTCGGCGGCCTCGTCCAGCAGCGGCACGTCCGACTCGGCCCACCAGTTCTCCCCCTGGCGGGGAGGCTCGCGCAGCAGCAGTTCGCGCTCGGCCGCGCTGAGGTCGCCCGCGGCGTAGTCCAGCCGCTCGCGCGAGGTGAACAGCCCGATGAGGAGCTGCTGCGGGGTGGTGTAGGGCCACAGCCTGTTCAGCGCGGCCTTGACGGGACGCTCCGTGCGGAGGTCCTCGCGGATGTCGGCCAGCTCGTCGTCGTCGATCATGGCCTTGCCGAGCTGCTTGGCGGCCTGCCGGGCGAGCGCGTTGAGCAGGTGGCGGACGAAGATCCCGCGGGCCTCGTTGTGCGGCTTCCTGGAGCGGGTCGCCCGGGTGCGGGCGGCGTCCAGGACGCGGCCGTCGAGTTTGAGACTGTAGCGGTCGAGGCGGATCTCGAGCGGCCGGCGCGGCACCCGCTGCCGTTCCCGTACGGCCCGCGCCACGACCTCGGCCATCCGCCCGTCACCCTTGACCGCGGCGACCTCGGGCCGCTCCCTGACCGTGGGGACGACCCCTGGATACAGTTCGGCGACCGTGGACAGCAGCACGTCGGTCTCGCCCAGGGAGGGCAGCACCTGCTCGATGTAGCGCAGGAAGGTCAGGTTGGGCCCGAGGATGAGCACGCCCCGGCGGGCCAGCTTCTCCCGGTGGGTGTAGAGCAGGTAGGCGGCCCGGTGCAGGGCCACCACGGTCTTGCCGGTGCCGGGGCCGCCCTGCACGACGAGCACGCCGTTGAGGTCTGAGCGGATGATGCGGTCCTGCTCGGACTGGATGGTGGCCACGATGTCGCGCATCCGCCCGGTGCGCCTGGCGGCGATGGAGGCCAGCAGCGCCGCCTCGCCGTTGAGGGTGGCCACGTCGTCGTCGGTGAGGTTGTCGAGGTCGAGCAGGTCGTCGTCGACCCCGATCACCTTGCGCCCCTTGGTCTGCAGGTGGCGGCGGCGGGTGACGCCCATCGAGGCGGCGGGGGTGGCGCCGTAGAACGGCTGGGCGACGGGGGCCCGCCAGTCGATCAGCAGCCGCCGCTGCTCGTCGTCGGCGAGGCCGATGCGGCCGATGTACAGGGAGGTGTGGTCGGCGTTGTCGAGCCGCCCGAAGCACAGGCCGTTCTCGACCGCCCACAGGCGGCCCAGCCGCTCGGCGTACATCCCGGCGAAGGTGTCGCGCTCGGAGCGGTTCTGGTGCGTTCCACCGCTCCCGCCCTGCGCCAGCACCCCGTCCAGCTGCCGCTTGGTGCGCTCGCGCAACAGGTCGAGCCGTTCGTAGAGGCCGGAGACGTACTCCTGCTCCTTGGCGAGCTCGAGTTGACGGGTCGCCGTCGCTCCATTATCGTTGATAGTAATGGGATACTCCGGGCCATTGGCTGGTTGTTATGACAAACCATCACCTTAGCAGGTCCGTCGAGATGTTCACCCCTCCCCTCGCCATCACAGGTTGATTGCGGCACGCCCTTCACGCTTGACGGAATTCGCACGGGTTCCTTAGATTCACTCCGAGTTAGGAAACTTTCCTAACTCCGTTTTACGGGCGACTGTATGACGTGTGCGGACACGGAGGACCTGTGACTCAGCCGACGCCGGGCACCCCAAGCCTGCTGCGTGCGATCAACGACCGCGCCGCCCTGCAGGCACTGCTGGAGCGCGGACCGCTGACCCGCCCGGAGATCGGTGCCCTGACCGGCCTGTCCAAGCCCACAGCATCTCAGTTGCTCGCCCGGCTCCAGGAGGCGGGTCTGGTCGTCCTGAACGGCATCCGCGAGGGACTGCCCGGCCGGACCGCCGAGGTCTACCGGCTCAACCCGGCCGCCGCGCACGTCGCCGCCCTGGACGTCACCCCCGCGCACATCGACGTCAGGGTCGCCGACATCACCGGCGCCGTGATCGGCGAGCACCGGCTGCCCACCCCGGGCCGCTCCGCCGGTGACGTGGTGGAGCGGGTCCGGGCCGCGCTGGAGGGCGCCGGCGCCCCCGCCGACCTGCGGCGCGCGGTCATCGGCGTGCAGGGCGCGATCGACCCGGGCACCGGCAAGCTGGGCTACGCCACCAGCAAGGACATGCCCGGCTGGCACATCCCCGACCTGGTGCCCACCCTCAGCAGGGGGCTCGGCCTCCAGGTCGCCGTCGAGAACAACGTCAACCTCGTCGCCCAGGCCGAGCAGGCGCACGGCGTGGGCCACGGCCGCCAGGACTTCGTGCTGCTCTGGGCCGACGAGGGCCTCGGCTCGGCGCTGGTCCTGGGCGGGCGGCTGCACCGCGGCGCCACCGGGGGCGCCGGCGAGGTCGGCTACATGCCCGCCCCCGGCGCGCCGACCGCCCGCGAGGCGGGGCGTTACGCCAACCACGGCTACCAGGCCCTCACCGGCGGCCCCGCCGTACTCAAGATCCTCAGGTCCTACGGCGTGCGCGGCACCGCCTCCGCCCAGGCCGTGCGGAACGCCGTGCAGACCTCGCAGGCCACCGGGAAGCGCGCCGACGACGCCCGCGCCGGGCTGCGCGACATCGCCGCACGCCTGGCGATCGGCCTGGCCTCGATCACCTCGGTCGTCGACCCGGAGATCATCGTCCTGACCGGCGGCACCCTCCTGGCCGGCGGCGAGACCCTGCGCGAGCTCGTCGAACACGAGCTCCACGCGCTGACCATCCCCCGGCCTCCCCTGCTGCTGTCGACCGTCGAGGGCAACCCCGTCCTCGCCGGGGCGCTCGACCTCGCCCTCGCCGCCACCCGCGACGAGGTCTTCAGCTCCACCGTCCCCTCCTGACCCCCCGTCCTCTCGTGATCCCCCCACACGCAAGGAGGCAGCCGTCGTGCACCGACGCTTTCTCATTCTCGCCACCGCCGCCCTCACGGCCGGGGCACTGACCGCCTGCACCGCGGGCAACCAGAGCGCACCCGCGCTCGGGGCGCAGCCCAAGCCCTCGGGCTCCGCCTCCGCCTCCCTCCCGGCCGCCGCCATCGAGCTGTGGCACGGATTCTCGGCGCCCGCCGAGGTGAAGGCGTTCGAGGACGCCATCGCCGGGTTCCGCCAGAAGTTCCCGCAGATCACCGTCAAGCTGGTCAAGGGAGTCCAGGACGACCAGATCACCCAGGCGGTGCGCGGAGGGAAGGCCCCGGACGTCGCGTCCTCCTTCACCACCGACAACGTCGCCCAGTGGTGCAAGAGCGGAACGTTCCAGGACCTCACCCCGGTGATCAAGCAGGACGGCATCGACCTGTCGGTGCTGCCGGAGGCCTCGCGCTCCTACACCGAGTTCGACGGCAGACGCTGCGTGATGCCGCTGCTCGCCGACGCCTACGGGCTCTACTACAACAAGGCCCTGATGAAGGGCGAGCAGCCGCCCAAGACGCTGTCGGAGCTGACCGAGCTCACCAAGAAGCTCACGGTCCGCGACGCCGACGGGACCATCAAGGTCGCCGGTTTCATCCCGAGCTTCGAGTACTACGAGAACACCGCCTCGCACCTCGCCCCCATGGTCGGCGCCAAGTGGTACAACCCGGACGGCACCTCGGCGATCGGCTCCGACCCGGCCTGGAAGCAGCTCCTGCAGTGGCAGAAGGAGCTCGTCGACTGGTACGGCCACGACAAGCTCGACAAGTTCCGCAAGAGCCTGGGCCAGGAGTGGTCGGCCGACCACCCGTTCTACAAGGGCAAGGTCGCCATGGTGCTCGACGGCGAATGGCGCAACGCCATGATCGCCAATGAGGCCAAGGACCTGGACTACGGCACCGCACCGCTCCCGGTCGCCGACGACAAGCCCGACCTGTACGGCAGCGGCTTCACCGCGGGCACGGTGATCGGCGTGCCCAAGGGCGCCAAGAACCCGCAGGCCGCCTGGGAGCTGGTGAAGTATCTGACCACCGACACCACCGCCCTGGTCACCCTCTCCAACGCCCTGCGCAACGTGCCGACCACCAAGGCCTCGCTGGAGTCGCCGGACCTGAAGAAGGACGCGAACTTCCAGACCTTCATCGACATCTTCGCCCACCCCAGGACCAGCACGATGCCCTCCAGCGTCAACAGCACCTTCAACCAGGAGGCGATCCAGGAGTTCATGCACCAGTGGGAGAAGGGCTCGGTCAAGGACCTCGACGCCGGGCTCGCCGGGGTCGACAAGCGTGTCAACGACAAGCTGAAGCTCTCCGGGGGCTGATCCTCGATGAGCGTCACCCACGCGGCGGCGCCCCCGCGGGCGCGCCGCGAGGGCCGCAAGGCCCTCCTCTGGATGTCACCCTGGCTGGTCGGGTTCGCGGTCTTCTTCGTCTACCCCCTCGTGGCGACGGCCTACTTCTCCTTCCACCGCTACGACCTGTTCACGCTGGAGTTCGTCGGCCTGGACAACTACCGCTACTTCTTCCATGACGACCGGGCCTGGGTCTCCATCAGGAACACGCTGTGGCTGGTGGTGTTCATGGTCCCCGCGCAGGTGCTCTTCGGCCTGGCCGTGGCCCAGCTCCTCACCCGCCTGAAGGCGGGCGCGGGCTTCTTCCGCACGGTGTTCTACCTGCCGTCGCTGGTGCCGCTGGTGGCCGGGACCGTCTCCTTCGTCTTCCTGATGAACCCCTCCGGACCGCTCAACCAGATCATCGAGTTCTTCGGGATCGCCGCCCCCGACTGGTTCGGCGACAAGGACTGGGCCAAGCCCGGCCTGACCCTGCTGGCCATGTGGGGCATCGGCAACACGATGATGATCTTCCTCGCGGCGCTGCTGGACGTGCCCAAGCACCTGTACGAGGCCGCGGCCATCGACGGGGCGGGCGGGTGGCGGCAGTTCCGGAGCATCACACTGCCGATGATCTCCCCGGTGCTGATGTTCTCCACGGTCACCGGCGTCATCTACGCCCTGCAGTACTTCACCCAGGCGATGATCGCCTCCCGGGTCGCCGCCGGGGTCACCGACTCCCCCGGCAGCAGCTTCGTGCCGGGCTACCCCGAGATGTCCACGCTGACGCTGCCCCAGTGGCTGTTCCACGCGGGCTTCCGCGACTTCAGCATGGGCTACGCCTGCGTGCTGGCGCTGCTGCTGTTCGCGGCCTCCATGATCTTCACCCTCGTCCTGCTCCGCCGGTTCCGCGCGTTCACCGACGACGAAGGAGGCAACCGGTGACGACCATCCTGGCCACCAGGCCGCCCGCCACCGCCTCCCCCGCCCGCCGTACGGGCACGCGCGGCAGCCGCGTCCGCAGGACGCTGTACTGGATCGCCACCCACGCCCTCGCCGTGGCGCTGTCGCTGATGTTCATCGGCCCGCTGGTGTTCGTGGCGCTGACCGCGCTGATGACCGACGCCCAGGCGCTCACCGGCGAGCTGTGGCCGGACACCTGGAACTGGGGCAACTTCGCCGAGGTGTTCGCCAGGTCGCACCTGCTGGGCTGGCTGGGCAACACGTTCCTGTACGCCGGGCTCGGCACCCTGTTCATGCTGCTGTCGTCGGTCCCGGTGGCCTACGCGATGGCCCGGTTCCGCTTCCGGGGCCGGAAACTGGCCTTCCTGGCGGTCATCACGATGATGATGCTGCCCCCGCAGGTCATCGCCGTCCCCGTCTATCTCATCTGGGCGCGCTTCGAGCTCACCGGCACGCTGTGGCCGCTGATCCTGCCGATGCTGCTCGGCGACGCCTTCTCGATCTTCCTGCTCCGGCAGTTCCTGATCACGATCCCCAAGGAGTACACCGAGGCCGCCCGCGTGGACGGCTGCTCGGACTTCCGGACCCTGGTCAGGGTGATCCTGCCGATGGCACGGCCGGCGATCGCGGCGGTGGCCCTGTTCCAGTTCTTCTACTGCTGGAACGACTACTATGGGCCGCTGCTTTACGCCCAGATCAACGAGGAAAACTGGACGCTCTCCCTCGGGCTGGCGTCCTTCCGGGCACTGCACAGCGTGCAGTGGAACCTCACCATGGCGGCGACCCTGCTCGTCATGGCCCCGGTGATCATCGTGTTCTTCTTCGCCCAGAAGGTATTCATCGAGGGCGTAACGCTGACAGGAGTAAAAGGGTGAAACTCGCCGTTGTCGGGGGCGGCTCGACATATACGCCGGAGCTGATCGACGGATTCGCGCGGCTCCGGGACGAACTCCCCCTCACCGAGATCGCGCTGGTCGACCCGGACGTCCACCGGCTGGAGCTGGTCGCCGGGATGGCCCGGCGGATGCTGGCGCGCGCCGGTCACCCGGCCAGGGTGGTCGCGACCACCTCGATCGAGGAGGGCGTGGCCGGGGCACAGGCCGTCCTGCTCCAGCTGCGCATCGGCGGCCAGGCCGCGCGCAACGTGGACGAGACGCTGCCGCTGGAGTGCGGCTGCGTCGGCCAGGAGACCACCGGCGCGGGCGGCCTGGCCAAGGCGCTGCGCACGGTCCCGGTGGTGCTGGACATCGCCGAGAAGGTCCGCAGGCACGCGCCCGACGCCTGGATCGTCGACTTCACCAACCCGGTGGGCATCGTCACCAGGGCGCTGCTGGAGGCCGGCCACCGGGCCATCGGCCTGTGCAACGTGGCCATCGGCTTCCAGCGCCGCTTCGCCGCGAAGCTGGGGGTCGCGCCGGAGCGGATCTCCCTGGGGCACGTGGGCCTGAACCACCTGACCTGGGAGCGGGCCGTCCACCTGGACGGGGTGGACGTTCTCCCGCGGCTGCTGGAGAGCCACGGCGAGGAGATCGCCCAGGACATCGGCCTGACGGCCGGCCTGATCCGCCGCCTCGGCGTGGTGCCCTCCTACTACCTGCGCTACTTCTACGAGCACGACCTCGTGGTGGAGGAGCAGAGGAGCAAGCCGTCGCGCGCGGCGGAGGTCGCGGCGATGGAGGCGACGCTGCTGGAGATGTACGCCGACCCGTCGGTGGACACCAAGCCCGAACTGCTGGAGAAGCGCGGCGGGGCGTTCTACTCCGAGGCCGCGGTGGCGCTGATCGCCTCGCTGCTCGGCGACCGCGGCGACACCCAGGTGGTCAACCTGCGCAACGACGGCACGCTGCCGTTCCTGGCCGACGACGCGGTCATCGAGGTCCCGGCCAGGATCACCGCCACGGGCGCGGCGGCGCTGCCGGTGGACCCCGTCGAGCCGCTCTTCGCCGGGCTCGTCGCCCACGTCACGGCCTATGAGACGCTGGCGCTGGAGGCGGCCCTGCACGGCGGCGAGCAGCGCGTCTCGGACGCGCTGCTGGCCCACCCGCTGATCGGCCAGGCCTCGCTCTCGGACGACCTGGCCCGGCGTCTCATCGACGCCAACCGTCAGCACCTGCCCTGGGCGACCACGTGAGAACCGTCCTGGCCGTGGACGGCGGCAACAGCAAGACCGACGTCGCGCTGGTCGGCGAGGACGGCTCCGTCCTGGCCACCGGCCGCGGCGCGGCCTTCGAGCCGCAGAGCGCGGGGGTGGGCGCCGCGATCGACGTGATCGGCGACGCCGTACGGCTGCTCGGCCCGGACCTCGTGCCGCCGTTCGCCGACCACGTGGCCGCCTACGTCGCCGGCGCCGACCTGCCGGTCGAGGAGGAGGCCATCCGCGACGAGATCCTCGCCCGCGAGTACGGCCGGGACGTGGTGGTCGGCAACGACACCTTCGCGCTCCTGCGCGCCGGGGCCTCCGGGCCCGCGGGCGTGGCCGTGGTGTGCGGTGCGGGCATCAACGCCGTGGGGGTCTCCCCCACCGGGGAGGTGGCCAGGTATCCGGCCCTGGGCCGGCTCACCGGCGACTGGGGCGGCGGGATGGGGCTGGGTGAGGAGACGCTCTGGCACGCCGTCCGGGCCGAGGACGGCCGGGGCCCGGCCACCGCGCTGGACCGCGCGGTCCGCGAGCACTTCGGCACCCGCACCGTCGAGGAGGCGGCGCTGGCCATCCACTTCGGCGACCTGCCCCCGTTCAGGCTGCACGAGCTGGTGCCGGTGCTGATGGCCGTCGCCGCCACCGGCGACGAGGTGGCCCGCTCGATCGTGGTCCGGATGGCCGACGAGGTCACCGTCCTCGCGGTGGTCGCGCTGCGCCGCCTGGACCTGCTGGGCACCCCGATGGAGGTGGTCCTGGGCGGCGGCGTGCTGACCGCCCGCGACCCGCTGCTGAGCGACCTGATCGAGCGGCGCTTCGCCGAGCAGGCTCCCCAGGCCAAGCTGATCGTCGCCGACGTGCCGCCCATCGTGGGCGCGGCCCTGCTCGGCCTGGACGCCCTCGGCGCCGCCGAGGAGGCCAAGACCCGCCTCCGCGCCCACTACCACGCCATGGCGTGAGCGTGACGGGTACAGCTCCCGCCGCGGCGGGAGCCGTACCCGTGCCGCCGTCACACCAGCGCGGCCGCCTTGCGCAGCAGCACCGACCGCTCGCGGACGTTGCGGCACAGCCGGGCGGCGAGCTCCAGCTCGGCACGCGCCTCGGCGGTCCGGCCGAGCCGGGCCAGCAGCTCGCCGCGCACGCTCGGGAGCAGGTGCGACCCCGCCAGGCCGTTGGAGGCGACCAGCTCGTCCACGATGGACAGCGCCTGCCGTGGTCCGTCCGCCATCGCGACGGCGACGGCCCGGTTGAGCTCGACGACGGGTGACGGGGCCACGCGGCCGAGCACCTCGTACAGGAGCACGACGCGCTCCCAGTCGGTCTCCGGCACCGAGGACGCCGACGCGTGGCAGGCGGCGATCGCCGCCTGCAGTCCGTAGGGTCCGAGGCCGCGTCCGACAGCCGAGGCCCGGCCGATCGCGGCCAGGCCGCGACGGATCGCCGACCGGTCCCACAGGCGCCGGTCCTGATCCTCCAGGAGCACCGCTTCGCCGTCGGGCCCGGTGCGTGCGGGAAAGCGCGCGGCCGTGAGCTCGAACAGGGCGAGCAGCCCGTGCACCTCCGGCTCGTCGGGCAGCAACGTGACCAGCATCCGGGCCAGCCGGATCGCCTCGTAGGCGAGATCGGGACGGAGCAGGCGGTCACCGGTCGTTGCCGTCGAGCCCTCCGTGAAGATCACGTACAGCACACTCAGGACACCGCCGAGCCGCTCGCGCCGTTCCTCGGACGGCGGCAGCTCGAACGGCACTTCCGCCGCGGCGATCGTCTTCTTCCCGCGTGTGATCCGCGCCTGGAGGGTCGGCACCGGCACGAGGAACGCCCGGGCGATCTCCTCGCTCGACAGGCCGCCCACCGCGCGCAGCGTCAAGGCCACGCGGGCCTCGGGCGAGAGCACCGGATGGCAGGCCACGAACATCAGCGCGAGGATGTCGTCGTCGATCCGGTCGGGATCCCACGGCAGGTCGTCCGGCCGGTCCCGCGGGGCCGTCGTGCCCGAGCTCGTCTCCCCCTCGGCGAGCCGGCCGGCGAGCATGGCGTACCGCTCGTCGAGCGCCGACCGGCGGCGGAAGGAGTCGACGGCGCGCCGCCGCGCGGTCGCCAGCAGCCAGCCCACCGGGTTCGCCGGCGCACCGTCGCGCGACCAGGTGACGAGTGCCTCCGCCACCGCCTCCTGCGCGACATCCTCGGCGAGCTCGAAGTCCCCGGTGTAGCGGGCCAGCGCCCCGACGATCCGTGCGGACTCGATCCGCCAGACGGCCTCGACGGCCCGCCGCGCCGACTCGGTGCTCGGCGGGCCGCCGGTGGCCGCGGGCGTCAAAGCTGGCCGGTCCGCTCGCGCCACACCCGCTCCCTGATGATCCACTCATTGTCCTGCGGGAACTCGTCGATGCCCGGCACCCGGCGGATCTCGCACTTCGTGCCGGCGACCGCGGGGAGTCGCTTGGCCCACTCGACCGCCTCCTCCTTCGAAGCCACGTCGAGCACGTAGAAGCCGCCGAACAGCTCCTTCGTCTCGCCGTACGGACCGTCGGTGACCACCGGCGTCTCGCCGTCGAAGTCGACCACCACGCCCTGGGCCGGGTCCTCCAGGCCCTCGGCGGCGACGAGCACGCCGGCCCGGATCAACTCGTCGTTGAAGCGGCCCATCGTCTCGAGCATCTGCTCGAAGGGCGCCTCCATCATCTTCGCGACGGATTCGTCCGTGCCTCGCAGGATCAGCATGTATTTCGCCATCTTCGATCTCCTTGACATCGGGGTCGCCTCTCGACCCTCTCACCTCTAGGTCGAACGGGGCGGCCGCGGATCGACACGGCAGGCGAACATCTGCGAGGGCGGTTCGCGAGTTGATGTCTCTTTGATCGCTTGCGCTGCAGGAGGAGAGCTGGTCACGGGTTCGTTGCCGGGCTACGGACGCGGCTGAGCGAGCGATCCCGGCTCGGTCTCCACGAGAATGCCGAGGCTGACCAGGCGTTTGAGCTTGGCGCGGGTGTTCTCGATGTTCTTCCGCTCCAGGGGCAGGTCCAGGGCCAGGCAGAGGTCACGTGCTCGTGTGGGCCGGCCGGCGCCGGTCATGCATGAGGGTGAGAAGTGGCCATGTACACGATTGCCGCCAGGATCACCCGATCGTCGACTCGCCGCCTTGCGGCCGGGTGGGCGCTGATGGGAGCACGCACTGCAACAGCGGGAAACCGCATGGGGTGCGCCGGCACGGACATGAGTCGTGCCTCTGCCCGAGGTTCTCCCGGCCGCTCGGACGCCCGGGTGAGCATGCGCACTCGCCATCCCGACGCGGTCGCTGCGAGACGCATGATTCCGGTGAGACCACGTCAGCTGGTATACAGACCTACATCAAGCGACAAGATCTTCCTTCGGGACACGCGCCCATTTGGGATCATCGTCCCCGACCGGTGCAGATCTCGACGCGAAAGAGGTGCCATGGCCGACCACCTGAGCGACGGCGATCCGACCCTCATCGGCTCCTACCGGCTGCACGCGAGGCTCGGCGGGGGAGGAATGGGGCAGGTGTTCCTGGGCCGTTCCCCGGGCGGGCGCCTGGTGGCGGTCAAGGTGGTCCGGCCAGAACTGGCCGACAACGCCGACTTCCGGCGTCGTTTCGCCGCCGAGGTGGACGCGGCCCGTAAGGTCGGCGGCTTCTACACCGCGCAGGTCGTGGACGCCGACACCGACGCCGCCCGGCCGTGGCTGGCCACCGCCTACATCCCCGGCCCCTCCCTGCACCAGGCCGTCGACGAGCACGGGCCGCTCCCGCTGGAGTCGGCCGCGGTGCTCGGCGCGGGGCTGGCCGAAGGACTCGCCGCCGTGCACGGTTGCGGGATGGTGCACCGCGACCTCAAACCCGCCAACGTCATCCTCGCCGAGGACGGTCCCCGCCTGATCGACTTCGGCATCGCCCGCGCCCTGGACGCCACCAGCCACACCCAGACCGCCACCGTGCTGGGCACCGCGGCGTTCATGTCCCCTGAACAGGCCATGGCGCAGGAGGTCGGGCCGGCCTCGGACGTGTTCTCGCTCGGCTGTGTCCTCGCCTTCGCCGCCACCGGCCGCGGTCCGTTCGGAACAGGACCCGCCCACGCGGTCGTCTACCGCGTCGTGCACGCCGAACCCGACCTGCGCGCGCTGCCCGCCCCGCTGGCCGATCTCGTGGTCGCCTGCCTGGCCAAGGACCCCGCCGCCCGGCCCGGCCTGCAGTACGTGCTGACCCGCCTCACCGCTCTCGCGACACCCGGCCAGGAACGGTGGCTGCCGGAGGCGCTCACCCAGGTCATCACCGAACGCCGGACCACGGCACTGACCGCCCTGCACGACCCGGCCGCTGCAACCAGCAGTCCCCAGCAGATGCCGCCGCCGCCAGAGCACACTGGTCAGCAGCGTTCACCCCAGCCGTTGCTGGTCAACGAACGCCGCCGGCGCCGCGGCAGCGAACCGAAGCCCCCCTCCACCGGCTACGAGATCGCCGTGTACGTGCTGCTCGCCCTGTTCGCCCTGGTGTCGGTGTCCACGGTGGCCCACCAGATCACCGTCCTCGACGATGCCGGACGGTACTACGACGAGTCGACCTTCGACGACATGCGCGATTTCCACGAGGGGCTCGGCGCCGTCCTATGGGCGGCCCAGATCGTCTCCGGCCTGGGGCTGGCGGCCTCGTGTCTGCTCTGGTTCCACCAAGCACGCGTCGCAGCCGAACAGCTCGCGCCCGGCAGGCTGCGATACCAGCCCTCCATGGCCGTGTACGGCTGGCTCATCCCGATCGGCAACCTGCTGCTGCCCAAACAGATCGCCGACGACATCTGGCACGCCTCCAGCCCGCCCGGACGCGACGGCACGACCGCGCCGGCCTGGCTCCTGCACGCGTGGTGGGCTCTGTGGCTGGCCACGCTCCTGACCTGGCCCCTGTTCTGGATCGAATGGACCACACTTCTCAGGACAAGCTCCATACTCCGGGAGAGTGGCGAAATCCTGACGTACGAGTTCAGGCTGAGAACCTGGCCCAGCCTGGCCGTGCACGCGCTGGTCGTGCCGACAACGATCGTCACTGCCCTGTTCGTGCGGCGGCTGGGCACCATGCAGGCGGCCAGACTCGACAACTAACCGCCGAGCACCTCCACGCCGGCCGTCGGGTTCCGGCCGTCGGGTGCTTCGCCGGGTCCGTCATCGAGGCGCCGGTGTCGGGCCAGGGCTCGCGGGGGTGACGACAGTCGGCTCCGCACCCGCCGGGCTTCGCTCCTCTGCCTGCTCGTCCTTCAGGACGCGCCTCCTTGCCCGATCCGCAGCGGCTTCGATCGTTGCTTTTACCAGCCTCGAACTGCCGCAATCACTACTGGGCAGGGGCTGTCACGTGCCGGACGTGTACGCGAGGTGAGCGGATGGCCGCAACGTCTCTTGCTTTGGTCTGGCGGGAGGCAGATCGAACACCCTTGCCGCGATCGTTGCGGCGCAATGCCCTGGCGGCTCTCCCGCCGACCCGATTTATGGGCCCGAGCAGCCGATCCCCGATTTGCCGGATGACTTGCGAGCGTTGGCCTTGCGAGCCCTCGAGCGGGTTCTCGCCGACGGTTCGGAGCTGAAGGATCTGTGGGACGAGAGCGACAGCTCGGCTGAGTGGCTTTCGGAGATCGAGAAGCTTCGAGCGGTGCTTCAGAGTCGGTGACGTCAGTCCTGACCGAAGAGGTACTCGCCGTCGTTGCCGCCGAGCAGAAAGACAAAGCGGTCAGCGTCTGCGCAGAGGTCGGCGGCGTCATAACCGGGGCACCCGACGAACTGCGCGAATCTGGCCTTGGCTTGGTCGTCGGTGGTGAGCCAGTCCTTGACGAACTCGAGCATCTCGCTGAGTTCGATGGCGTCCATGGCATCGAGCTTGACCACCTTCATGGTTCGGTGACCGATCGCAGATGCCGGGCGGCGGCCTGGGGGTTGTGGCTACGGAGGTATCGTCCGGCACCGCTTGTAGGTGAGAACTGACACCAATGGCGTTCGACGGTCTGTCGACGTCGGTGAATGCCGACACCACCCTGAGTAGTCAAGGACGCTCGCTGCGTGCTGGAGATGAACCCATCCGGCCTGGTGACACCCGGGCGATCATCCGCCGCCGGGGCCCGCGGGCGCCGCCCTCGCAGGGTGCCGTACTCCTCGGCTCCCGCCTCTTCTCGACTGATCGGCCCGGCGAACGCCTCCCTTGACAGCAGAGCGTGAGCCGCGTTTCATTTAACAGGTTGGTTAAATAAAGGGAGACTTCGGATGGCCGGCACTGACCAGCTCAGCGCGGTGTTCTCAGCGCTCGCAGACCCGACTCGACGGGCAATCCTCGTCGAGCTGGCCGAACACGACGCCACCGTCACCGAGCTAACCGCCTCCCTCCCCATCTCGATGCCGGCGGTGTCGCGACACCTGAAGGTGCTCGAGCGCGCCGCGCTCATCTCGCGGACACGGTCGGGCAAGTGGCGCGGGAGCCGCCTCCAGGCCGCCCCACTGCGCGACGCGGCCGACTGGATCGATCGCTACCGGCGCTTCTGGGACTCCTCCCTCACCCGCCTCGATGCCCACCTTGCCGCGGTGCAGGCCGCCGAACGCGCAACGGACCGGATGGCCGACGACCCCAAGGTCCCCGACAACCAGGAGCTCTAATGGAAACCGAAACACGGCAACTCGCTATCTCGCGCGTGTTCGACGCGCCACGTGAGCTCGTCTACCGAGCCTTCACCGATCCGGACCACCTGGCGGAGTGGTGGGGCCCGATGGGCAACTCGCTGCCGCGCGAGGAGATCGATTTCGACGTGCGTCCCGGCGGCTATCAGCGGTGGACGGAGGTCTCTGCCAACGAGCCAGACCTTCGCATTCACATCTACGTCAACCTCACAGACGTCACAGACGGCGAACTGCTTGAGGGCGTCATGCACGTAGCCGGCCAACTGCAGGAGGGCATCGAGCCGTTCACAACAAGATTCCGATTCGAGTTCCACGACGAGGGCGAGGGACGCACGCGACTCGAGATCCGCCAGTGGCTCCCACCGCACCTGGCGGGCCCCAGCGAGCTGGGTTGGCTCGAGGCGTTTACCAAGCTGGACGCCGCGCTGACAAGTGCCCAGATCGCGGCCGATCGTGAAGGTGTCGTGGCATGACCAAGCTGATCTACGTGACCAATGTGACTCTGGACGGCTACATCGAGGACGAGCGTGGCGCCTTCGACTTCGGCCCGGCGGACGCCGAGGTGTTCCGGTCCCACACAGACCTCCTGCAATCCGCGGGCACGTTCCTTTACGGGCGGCGCCTATACGAAACCATGGCCGTGTGGGAGACCGACGCCACGCTAGCGGCACAGTCCGAGCTCATGGCCGACTTCGCGACGGCCTGGCAGACAGCGAACAAGGTCGTCTACTCCACGACGCTGACCGCCGCGTCGACCGCCAACACCCGAGTCGAACGCCACTTCGACCCCACCGCAGTGCGCGAACTGAAGGCCGCGGCCGGCAGCGATATCACCGTAGGGGGTGCGAACCTCGCGTCCCAGGCATTCAAGGCCGGGCTGGTTGACGAGTGCCAGCTGTTCGTCTGGCCCACTGTCCTTGGTGGAGGAAAGCCGGCCTTACCGACCGACGCGCGCGCCGACCTCGAGCTCATCGATGAACGCCGATTCGGAAACGGTGTTGTACTCCTCCGGTACCGCCCTCTGGGACAGTGACTTGCGGCCCTGTCTGATTCGCCGGGCGCGAGCCTCCATGACGCGCGGAGCGCTTACGGCCGATCGGCCGGGGCGTATCTCGAGCACCCAGCGGTGTCGGTGAACCGGGTCGTCACCCGCAGGCTCCCGCGTCGAGCTCCATTCGGCGATCCGGCGCGACGCCCGTGCTGGACTGTCGAACCGAGCGCTCCAGCGCAAGCACCGAGTTGGCTACCGCACGGTCGCTGCTCAGCACGCCTTACAACATCGATGAAGTCGACCCCGACGGAGCACGCTTCCGCCGGACGAATCACGGCGATGTGGCCTTCGTCGGCCAGGTCGGCGAATATCGCGCCTGATCCATCGGGTCACGTGGAGAGCCGGATGCTCGGCCAACGGGCACGTCCGGCTCGGCGGGCGGGGATGGGAAAACCGACATTTGAGAAGGTGCACGGCGTCCTGTCCCCGACCCAACACATGCAGCTCGACCGTCGCGGCGCGGAACTGTTGTTCCAGGTCCTCACCGAACGCGAGGAGAAGGCCTCCGTCGCCATCGCGTCCAACGAGTCTTTCGGCGGCTGGACCAAGACCTTCACCGACCCCAGGCTCTGTGCCGCCATCGTTGACCGGCTCACCTTCGGTGGCACCATCCTCGAAACCGGCACCGACTCATACCGGCTGGCTCAAGCCACCAAGCAGCGGAACACCTGACCGCCCATCGGGCGCGAAAAGTGGTGTCTCCGCAGACCAACATCACCGGCACGGATCATGCCCAGGTGGTGTCGGGTCTCACCTACAAACGGTCGTCCAGCGCCACGTGCAGCTTGCTGGTCAGGCCACCCCGGGAGCGGCCCAGCGCCTCCCCGTCGACGGCCGCCACCGTCGCACCCGAGGCGCCGATGGCGGCAGATCCCCTTTTTTTCCGGGCGCCGGCGGCATGCTGGTGCGCCCGGGTGACGGTGGAGTCGACCGACACCTCCCACAGCTCGGCCGCGTCGTCGTCCTCGGCGAGCTGAACGTTGCCCTTGACGTGCTGGAAGATTGCCTCCCAGGTGCCGTCGGCGGTCCGCCTGCGCAGCCGCTCATGCAGGGTCTTCCACGGCCTGTACCGGTCGGGGACATCCCGCCAGGGCGCACCGGTCCGGGCCTGCCACAAGATCCCGTTGATCACTTGCCGATGGTCACGCCACTGACCGCCCTGCCCGCCGCCTTCCGGCAAGACCGACTTGATCATCTCCCACTGCCGATCGGTGAGTCCCCCCGATGCACCATGCCTTCAGCATGGCCGACCAGGCCAAATGCTCTGGCCGAAGATTCACAGGACAGGTCCTGGTGCTGCGTTCCTGAATGAGGGCGTGCATTCCTTCTGACCTGCGGCGATCCTGGTCTCAACCGGATTTCGCGCCAAATCTCTCCGCCCCCCGAACAGGCGATCCTGACGACTCCCGAAGCCGCGGGCCAACGTGACTCGATCACCAGAGCGGGCGGCGCGCCACACGATCGGCGCGCCGCCCGTTAGCTGGTCTTGAGCGTCACAAGGTGAGTGGCTCGGTCACTCCGAGATCGAGACGAGCACCAGCGTCATGACGGCCGCGACCACGACGCCGGCGACCGCGAACGCGAACGCGAACCGGTAGGGATGTCGCTCGACCCATGGCACCAGGCCCGGGTACGTTTTGGCCAGTTCGTTGGCGTCAACGGCGTGATCGGGGCCACTGCACGGCACGCCGAGAGCGCTCACCAGCCGGTCGATGTCCTCGCGCGCGTAGCCGCTACCGGGCACCCTGATGAGCAGATTGCGCTGTGCGTCAAGCACGAACAGGGTGTCGCCGGGCGATGCCCGCGGCGCGACGAGGGTCGCGCGCACCACTTCCGCGGCGTGCGAGCGTGACCGGCGCTGCTGGAAGAATATCCCTCGCAGAACGATCTCGTGCGCCGTCAGGACGATCCGGGCCCGGAAGAAGGCACAGCTCCCCAGGGCGATCAGCACGGCGAAGACGGCACCCATGATCGGGGCGAACACCGTCGGGGCGTCGCCAACCAGGATGGCGGCGACGATGGCCACGGTGGCCACCAACGCGGCGATCAGGAAGGCCGCCCCCTTCCGGGCATCCGGCCGCAGAACGAGGTCCCCCTGAATATCTCGCACGCGAACACCCCTCTTTGTTTCCTTTCTTCCAATCTGCCTTATCAGGGGCGATGCTCTGACCTTGCGGGAACGCCGGCTCCGGCGCGGGCTGCACCGTGCGAAACCCACCTGACGGCCCGCCGACCGATCGCCGGGGGCCCTGGACGCAGGCGCTCCACGACGGCTGACCAGAAGCGGGCCACAGCCTCAGCGCCGTGCGGCCCCTGAAAGGCCGTTGCCGATCCTCGGATGATCTTCAAGCTGCCATCTCTGCTGATGAGGGGCAGTCTGCCTAGGAGTGACATGCGTGAGCCTCTACACCTTGACGCATAGCCACGGGCGGAGCCTTTCGGGCCATCGAACACGGCCTGCACTGGTTCAGGCGCGGGGATGGCGGGCCGGTGGCCGTCAGCCAGCGATCGAGACGGTGTGGCGCGCGTGCGACCGACTCACGTGCTGCGACCCACCACGAAGGCGGTGGACGCGAGCGTGCTGCTGTCCGCGAGGTCGGGCGACTTGACCTGCGAAAACAGGAGGCGGCAGTCAGAATGCCCATGTCAGGATGGTCGCTTTGCATCCGATGTGAAGGAAAGGAGGGACCATGCCTAGCGCCATCACTTTGATCCGTTCCGCTTCTCTGTCCGACGTCGCCCAGTACGCTTACGCGGCCACGGTGCCTGCCGAGTCACGACTCATCTTCCTCGCCGGAGCGTGTCCCCTGAACGAGGACGGCTCGACGGCAGCGATTGGGGACTACGCGGGCCAAGCAGCGAAAGCCATCGAGAACATGCAGGCGGCTCTCACTGCCTCTGGCGCATCGTCGCGGCGGCCGTGTTCGTCACCCGGCTGATCCCCGTCGTGCGCACACTCACGCCGGCCGCGGCCGGTGCCGCCCAGGCGCGGTACGGGCGCTTCCTGCCCGCCTCGCTGGCGGGATCGCTGCTCTGGTCGGCGTTATACGTGAGCCTGGGCGCGTTCGCGGGCGCCTCCGCCGCCCACCTGGAGCGGCTGCTGGGACGCGCGTCTTGGATCCTGCTCGGCGCCCTGGCCGTGCTCGTCGTGGTGGTGACCCTGATACGGCGCAGGCGCGCGAAAGCGAAGACATCGCCGTAACCAGGGTGAACCTCGCGCAGGGTGACCTTGATCTGGTGAACGGTGCTCGCAGTGCCCACGACGGCCACCGTATCGGCGTGATCATCACCGGAATCGGGTTATGCGCCTTTCCTGCGGCGCGGCTGTCCCACTCCTCCGGGGTGGCCCGCAGATGCTGGGCCACGTCGGGGAGCCAAGCTGATGCGCTTCGTGCCGCGCAGTGTCATGGTCGGTTTCGTCAACGCCCTGGCCAACTTGGTCGTCATGGCCCAGGTCCCCGAACTTATCGACGTGCCCTGGATCGTCTACCCGCTGGTCGCCGGCGCGCTCGCGCTCATGGTGTTCCTACCCCGCCTGACAAGGCGATCCCGGCTCCGCTGATCTCGATCATCGCGCTGACCGCGCTCATCATCGGCGCCCACCTAGTGTGGCGCGTCTGAAATTCTTCGGCTAAGTCTAGACTGTCGTTATGGCACGGACAGGAAGGCCGAAGGCCGAGGTGACGCTGACCGACCAGGAGCGGGCGACGCTGGAGCGCTGGGCACGGCGGGCGAAGTCGTCGCAGGTGCTGGCGATGCGATCCAAAATCGTGCTGGCGTGTGCGGACGGCAGGGACAACATCGAGATCGCCGCGGATCTGCGGGTGCATCGTGACACGGTCTCCAAGTGGCGTAACCGATTCGTCAAGCTGCGACTGGAGGGTCTGATGGACGAACAGCGTCCAGGCCGGCCACCGTCGATCGGCCTGGACCAGGTCGAACAGGTCGTAGTAGCGACCTTGGAACAGACACCCAAAGGCGCCACGCACTGGTCGAGGGCCTCGATGGCCCAGCGCAGCGGACTGTCGAAGTCGACGATCGGGCGGATCTGGCGGGACTTCGGGCTCAAACCGCACCAGGCCGACACCTTCAAACTGTCCACCGACCCGTTGTTCGTGGAGAAGGTCGTCGATGTGGTGGGGCTGTATCACAACCCGCCGGAACGGGCGGTGGTGTTGTGCGTGGATGAAAAGTCCCAGATCCAGGCACTGGACCGCTCCCAGCCGGTGCTGCCGATGATGCCCGGCATGCCCGAGCGCCGCACCCCCGACTACGTGCGCAACGGGATCACCAGCCTGTTGGCCGCCTTCAACGTCGAAGACGGAACCGTCATCGGCGAGTTGCACCGCCAGCACCGCGCCGCGGAGTTCAAGAAGTTCCTGATCACGATCGACAAGACGGTGCCCGCCGAACTGGACGTCCATTTGATCTGCGACAACTACGGCACGCACAAGACTCCGGCGATCAAGGCGTGGCTGGCGCGGCATCCCCGCTTCCATATGCACTTCACCCCCACCGGTTCGTCGTGGATCAACCAGGTCGAGCGGTGGTTCGGCTTCCTGACCGACCAGTTGATCAGGCGTGGAGTCCACAAGAGTGTGCAGACGCTGGAGGCCGACATCCGCGACTGGATCAGCCAGTGGAACGAGGATCCCAAGCCGTTCGTGTGGAAGAAGACTGCGGAGGAGATCCTCGAATCCCTCACCCGATATTGCCGACGAATTTCAGGCGCGCCACACTAGTGCTGCGTTCCTCAAAGCAGGTGGACGAACGTAAGGCGTAGGGTCCGGGGCCGTGGTGGTGGTCGTCCCCAGATCCAGGGCTGGGCGTGGGTGTTGAGCTGTGTGGTGGCGACGGCGACCGCGTGGGCGATCTCGGTGGCGTCGGCGAAGGTCTGTCCGGCGAACGCGGCCCGGCGCAGCAGTCGCCAGCCTTCGGCCAGATTGAGCCGGCAGGCCTTGACCGGGATGAACACCTGGCGGATCCGCGGATGACGGGCCAGCCATTGCCCCGCAGGGTCCGGCGGACCTGGCTGCGGGCGATGAGGATGCCCGCCGCGCGGACGGCGGCGGTCAGGCTGTCCAGCGTCCACTGCGGCGGGGCGCCTTCATCGGCCGCGATCAGGTCGCCGGTCTCGTCGCGGGCCAGGCGTCCGGGCGGGGTCGAGCGTAACCCCGCCGAGGCCGGGTTCGTCCCCCAGCCCAAGCGGTGGGTGGTGGAGCAGACCTACGGCACGATGTCCCCGCACCGTCGCCTGGTGCGCGACTACGAACACGATCTGGCCAGCTCCGAATCGCGCGTGCATCGGGCGATGACCGACGTGATGACCCGCCGGCTGACCGGCACCTCCACCCCCACCTGGCGCTCGGCATGAGTATCGACAACATGAGCGCCCCGGCCCCCGGCACGTGGCTGCTGGACCGAATCGACGCCCGCGAGAAGGCCCTGACCAGCCAGATCGAACAGGCCCAAGCCCAGGTCGAGGTGTTGACCGGTCACCTGCGGGAACTCGATCAGGACCTCGATCACCTCCGGATCACCCGCCAGACTCTGCTCGTCCCGGCCGCCGAGCCCAATCCGGCACTGGCGCCGCCACCAGTTCCCGTGGTCCCTGATCACCCCGCCTACCAGCAGATTCTCACCCTCATGCATGACCGGCACCGGCCGGCCCACACGAGCACGTGACCTCTGCCTGGCCCTGGACCTGCCCCTGGAGCGGAAGAACATCGAGAACACCCGCGCCAAGCTCAAATGCCTGGTCAGCCTCGGCATTCTCGTGGAGACCGAGCCGGGATCGCTCGCTCAGCCGCGTCCGTAGCCCGGCAACGAGCCCGTGACCAGCTCTCCTCCTGCAGCGCAAGCGATCAAAGAGACATCGACTCGCGAACCGCCCTCCGAGAACAGCCATTGGCGGTGAGACCGATCGTCGTCGGATCCCGGGGGTCGGCGTGGGAGGGCCCGACGACGCCGGCAGGCGATTACGCCTCAGCCGGTCGCAGCCGACGGCCTGGACCCGCTTGTTGATCACTAGGTGAAAATGTGGCGGCTGGAATGGCCCCTCCCTGGTCTGTGCCACCGAACCCTGAGCGGTGTGACAGGCCCTCCGGAGGGGTCAGGCGGGCTCGTCGGGCTTGCCGGTGTCCGGGTCGACCAGCTCGGGGGCACGGTGTTCGTACGGCGTGCTGAGCACCACCGTCGTCCGGGTCGAGACGTTGGCCGCGCTGCGGATCTGGTTGAGCAGCTCCTCCAGGGCGAGCGGCGACGCCACCCGCACCTTGAGGATGTAGCTCTCGTCCCCGGCCACGCTGTGGCAGGCCTCGATGGCGCTCAGGTGGGCCAGCCGTTCGGGGGCGTCGTCGGCGGCGGCCGGGTCGATCGGCTTGATGGACACGAACGCGGTCAGCGACAGGCCGATCGCGTCGTGGTCCACCAGCGCGGTGTATCCCCGCACCACCCCGCGCTTCTCCAGCCGACGCACCCTCTGGTGCACCGCCGACACCGACAGCCCGGTCTCCCTGGCGAGGTCGGTGAAGCTCATCCGGCCATCCCTGGCCAGCAATGTCACGATCCGGCGGTCGATCTCCTCCACCCGATCAACGGTAACGGCACCCGGCGGCCGCCCGCGCCGCTCCATGGTCACGGCATGGTCCCAACCACGACCGTCTCCCGCCGCCGGGCTCAGCCGTCCTCTCCGGCGGTCGCCGGCGCCGTCCCCTGCGGCGACGCCACCGTGACGGGCAGGGTGATGACGAAGCGGGCCCCGTCGGAGTAGTCGGTGTCGAGCCGGATCCTCCCCTGATGCTGCTCGACGATCTTCCGGCAGAGCGCCAGGCCGATCCCGGTGCCCCCGTAGGCGTCGCGGTGGTGGAGCCGTTGGAAGATGACGAAGATCTTCTCGGCGAAGTTGGGGGCGATGCCGATGCCGTTGTCGGTCAGGGTCATCCGCCACTGCCCGTCCTGCTCCTCGGCCTCGATCCGGATGTGCGGCCTGCGGTCCGCCCCGCGGAACTTCAGGGAGTTGCCGATCAGGTTCTGCCAGAGCATCACGAACTGGGTCCGGTCGCCGACGATCACCGGCAGGTCGCCGACGTCGATCTCGGCCTCGGACTCCTCGACGGCGGCGGAGAGGTTGACCAGCGCCCTGTCGACCACGTCGTTGAGGTCCATCTCGACGGGCTCCTGGTGGACGCGGCCCACCCGGGAGAAGGTGAGCAGCTCGTTGATGAGCACCTGCATCCGCTTGGCGCCGTCGACGGCGAAGTCGATGTAGGTGTTGGCCCTCTCGTCGAGCTGGGAGGCGTAGCGCTGCTGGAGCATCTGGCAGAAGGAGGCGATCTTGCGCAGCGGTTCCTGGAGGTCGTGGGAGGCCACGTAGGCGAACTGCTCAAGCTCGGCGTTGGAGCGCTTCAGCTCCTCCGTCTGCGCGGCGATCTGCTGCCGGGAGGCGCGGGCCTCCTCCAGCTCGCTGACGATCCGCGTGCGCATCGCCTCCATGTCACCGGCCAGCGCGGCGAGGTCCGCGGGCCCGCCGGTGTCGATGTGGTGCTCGAAGTCACCGCCGGTGACGCGGCGCGAGGCGTCGCGCAGGCGGGCGAGGGGGCGGAACACCGCGATCCGCAACAGCACCGCCACCGTGATGACGGTGACCAGGAAGGCGACCAGGATGGCGAAGAAGGTCACGTCCCGGAGGGTGCGGGCGGCGGCCAGCTCGGCGCGCGCGGTGTCCCTGGCCCGGCTCCAGGCGGCGTTCTGGTCGTCGAGCGCGCCTCGGATGGCGTCGAAGGCCTGCTTGCCGGCCTCGGCCTGCGCGGCGCTGACGGTCTCCGGCCCGGAGGCGCGCACGTGCTCGATCATCGGTGCCGCGTAACCGGAGCGCCACCGGGCGCTCAGCCCGTCCACGGCCTCCAGCTCCCGTAGCGCTCGCGCCATCGGCGCCACGGTCCGGATCTGCGACGACGCGGCGGCCTGGTTACGCTGTCCGTCCTCGTACGGCTGGAGGAACTCCTCCTTGCCGGTGAGGACGAACCCCCGCAGCCCGGTCTCCTGGTTCACCAGGGCCGTCTGCATGCGCTCCGCCTGGATCCTGCCCACCGAGATCTCGTCGATGAGGCGGTTGGACGCCTGGGCGGCGTTCCGCAGGACGACGGCGCCGATCACCGCCGACAGGGCGAGGAGCACCGCCATGGCCAGCAACACGACGTTGAACCACGTCTGCGCGCTCCAGCGGCTCCGCCCGGACTCGGCCGGGCGCGCGTGGTCGGTGGTCATCGAATTCCCATCTCACGAACCTTCGTCTGCCCGAAGCCATGGAAACCCGGCAGCTGACGAAAGATACCGGAACGGGGCGCTTCTCCAGCAAGCGATCGCGCCCTCCGGCCCCTCGGCCGCGTTCCTCCCACGGCGAGGCTGCGAAGCTGGTGCGGCCGGTGCCGTCACACTGACCACGGTGATCGGCTCATACGCTCTGGGAGGTAGTCGTGTCCGACGAATTCGACGTGATCGTGGTAGGCGCCGGCCCGGCGGGCGAGAACGCCGCGGCCCGCGCGGCCCGCGGCGGGCTGAGCGTCGCGGTGGTGGAGGAGGAGCTGGCGGGCGGGGAGTGCGCCTACTGGGCATGCATCCCCAGCAAGGCCCTGCTCCGCCCGGTGGAGCTGGCGGCGGACGTCGGCCGGGTGCCCGGCCTGGCGCTGCGGCCGATCGACGTCGACGCCGTGCTCGCCCGGCGCGACGAGGCCGTGTCGCACCTGGACGACGGCAAGCAGGTGCAGTGGATCAAGAGCGTCCCGGCGGAGTTCTTCCGGGGACGCGGGCGGCTGCGGGGCCCCAGGCAGGTCGAGGTGACCGCCCCCGACGGCTCCACGCGCCTGCTGCGCGCCCGGCACGCCGTGGTGCTGGCCACCGGCAGCCGCCCGGTGATCCCGCCGACCCCCGGGCTGGCGGAGGCCTCACCGTGGACGAGCCGCGAGGCGACCGGCGTCCGCGCCGTCCCGAAACGGCTGGCCGTGCTGGGCGGAGGCGTGGTGGCCTGCGAGATGGCGCAGGCCCTGCACGGGCTCGGCGCCGAGGAGACGACGATGCTGGTGCGCGGGCGCACGCTGCTCGGCCGGATGGAACCGTTCGCCGGAGAGCTCCTGGTGGCCTCGCTCCGCGACGGCGGCGTCCAGGTGCGCACCGGCGCCCAGGTGACCCGGGTCGAACGGCCCGAGCCGGGCGGCCCGGTGACCGTCCACCTCGCCGAGGGCGCGCCGGTGGAGGCCGACGAGCTGCTGGTGGCCACCGGCCGCAGGCCCGCGACCGGTGATCTCGGGCTCGACACCGTCGGCCTGCCCGACACCGATCCGGTGCGGGTCGACGACAGCATGCGCGCGACCGGGGTCGACGGCGGCTGGCTGTACGCCGTGGGCGACGTCAACGGCCGCAACCTGCTCACCCACATGGGCAAGTACCAGGCCCGGGTGTGCGGCGACGTCATCGCGGCGCGGGCGCGGGGGGAGCGTGACGACCTGCCCGCGATGCGGGACACGGCGGACGGGTACGGGGCGCCGCAGGTGGTCTTCACCGACCCGCAGGTCTGCGCCGTCGGCCGGACCGAGGCCGCCGCCAGGGCCGAGGGGTTCGACGTGCGCGTGGTCGAGTACGACCTGGGCGCGGTGTCGGGGGCCTACCTGCTCGGCGACGGCTACCGGGGCAGGGCCAAGGCCGTCGTGGACGAGGACCGGCGCGTCCTGCTCGGCGTGACGTTCGCCGGGCCGGGCGTGGCCGAGCTGCTGCACTCCGCGACGGTCGCGGTCACCGGCGAGGTGACGCTGGACCGGCTCTGGCACGCCGTGCCGTCCTTCCCGACGGTGAGCGAGGTCTGGCTGCGGCTGCTGGAGGAGTACGGACTCTGACCTGCGGACGGCACGGCGGGGCGGGGGCTGCATGGCTGGACGAGGGCGGCGGGGCGGCACGGCCCCGCCGTGCCGCAGCGTCTCCAGGCCGCCCTCGGATCTGATCTTCGTCTCCCGTGGCGCTCCGCGCCCTCACGGTGACCGCCCGGCGGACCTGATCTTCGACTCCCGTGGCACTCCGCGTCCCCACGATGACCGCCCGACGGACCTGATCTTCGACTCCCGGGCCCTCCCCTCTCCACGGTGACCGCCCAACTCTCCACGGTGACCGCCCGACGGAACTGATCTTCGACTCCTGGGGCTGCCCCCTCTCTACGGTGACCGCCCGGCGGCCGGCCGCTCCGGCGCGGGGAGTAGCGTGGTCAATAGCTGGATATTTATACATATTTCGCCGTGATCACGCCGCGGCCGCCGGCCTCCACCGCCTCGCGGGCCGGCGCTCCCGCCTCTCCACGGGCCGTCATACACGCACCACAGGCGTTCCGTCGGCGGCCGCCCACGGGCCGGACGCCGACTCACCGGAGACCGTACGCCGGGGACCGCGGGGGTACGTGAAGCCGACCGGAGCCGACGAGTTCATCGCGGGCACCGAGACCCACGACTCCGCCGATCGGCCGCACTCCTACGAGCTGCTCTCCGACCTCTGGAGCACCTGACGGCATCCGAAGACCACGCACCGGCGGCGAGGACCCACACGATGGAAGCAACGCCCGCGAAGATCACGCCCGCGAAGACCACCCCGGCGCAGGCCGCGCCCGGGGAGGCCACGCCCGCTGAGGGAACGCCCGCGCAGGCCACGCCCTCGGAGGCCACGCCCTCGGAGGAAACGCCCGGGGAGGCCACGCCCGCGCAGGCCGCGCCCGGGGGAACGGCGCCCGCGGAAGCGGCCCCCACCCTTTTCGATCCCGTGCGGCTGGGCGCCGTGTCCCTGCCCAACCGCGTCGCCATGGCGCCGATGACCCGTTCCAGAGCGGAGCCCGACGGCACCCCCACCCCGCTCATGGCCACCTACTACGCCCAGCGCGCCTCCGCCGGCCTCATCATCGCCGAAGGCACCCACCCCGGCCCCGCCGGCCGCATCGGCCCTGGCGCGCCGGGTCTGCACACCGACGAGCACCAGCGCGGCTGGGCCCGCGTCGCGGACGCGGTGCACGAGGCGGGCGGGCACATCTTCGTCCAGCTCATGCACGCGGGCCGCCTGGCCCACCCCGCCTTCCTGCCCGACGGCCTGCACCCGCTCGCGCCCTCGCCGGTCCGCGCCCGCGCCCTCGTCTACACTCCGGACGGACGGCTCGACGCGGTCACGCCCCGGGAACTGACCGGCGCGCGGATCCGCCGGATCATCGACGACTTCGCCCGGGCGGCCCGGCGCGCGGTCGCCGCAGGCCTGGACGGCGTGGAGATCCACGCCGCCAACGGCTACCTTCTGCACCAGTTCCTCGGTGACAGCAGCAACCTGCGCACCGACAGGTGGGGCGGCGACACCGCCGGGCGGATCCGGACGGTCGTCGAGGTCGTGCGCGCGGTCGCCGCGGCCGTCGGGCCGGATCGCGTGGGGCTGCGGATCTCCCCCGGCAACCACTACGGCGACATGGCCGAGCACGACCCGGGCGAGGTCTACACCGCGCTGATCCGCGAGCTCGCCGACGATCCGATCGCCTACCTGCATCTGAGGGAGACCGGGGACGCCGCCCTGGACGGGCGGGTCCGCGCGCTCTGGCCGGCCGCCCTGATCGTCACCCCGCAGAACAACCCCTGCGACCTGGCCAAGGCCCATCCGGCCGCGTGGTGGTTGAAACGCGGCGCCGACATGGTGGCCTTCGGAGGCGCCTTCGTCGCGAATCCCGACCTGGTCGAACGGCTGCGCCTCGGAGCCCCCCTGAACCAGCCCGCCTCCACCGGCGTCTACGGCGGCGGCGCGGAGGGCTACACCGACTACCCCACCCTGAGCGAGCAGGCTCGCGGCCGGGGGTGAGGATCAGGCCGGAGCGGCGCCGCCCGATGCCCGCCTCCCCCGGCAACCCACCCCGGGACCGGCGCCGGGTGCCGTCGCCGCTCCTCGCTCCGCGGGGCCGGCAGCTCCATGGTCTCCCCGATCACCTTGAGGTCGGTCAGCGCCGCGGGCGGAAAGTTCCGTACCATCAGGCCGCTCCCCTGCTCACCAACGATTTTTCCCCGGCTATGCCCATGACTTAACCATGAGAAAAGACAGTTATTTGACCAATTTGTCATAATTCGGACACGACAGAGAGGCAATGTTGAAGGTCACGGGGCCGGACAGGCGGATTTCCGCGACAGTCAGGGGGCGACATGGCAGCCACGGACAGGGCCATGCACATGGGCCGGCGCGAGACGCACGGGCAGGTCGACTTCCGGGCACTGGACCGGCGGGAACGCCTCTTCATGAGCCGGATGCCCGCCGAACTGGCGCTGGGCATGATCCTCGCCCTGGTCGGCGGATCGCTCACCCGCGTGCTGCCCGGCGACGTCGTCGCGGCCTACGACCCCTACCTGTACGGGCTGCTGGTCCTGGGCATGACGCGCGGCTCGCCACAGGCCGGATGGGCGGCCCTCAACGGCGCCCTGACCGTCGCGGGGCTCGCGGCCGGCCATTTCACCGCCCACGCCCTCGACCACTCCGAGAGCATGCTCAGCCACACCGGCGACTGGAAGGCCGCGCTGAGCGTCACACTGATCGCCTTCGGCCTGACCGGATATCTCAGCCGCCGGCCGGACACCACCGGCGACATCACCGTGGGGCTGCTCAGCGGCCTGCTGCTGTTCACCCTGGTCGCCCAGCGGGCGGCGAGCCCGTCCCCGGACGTCCTCCCGGCCGCCGGATCATGGGCGCTCCTCACCCCGCTGGTCCTCGGCCTGTCGATGCCGTTCCTGCTGCGCCCGACCACCGGGGCGCGCGCCCGCACCACCCTCACCGCCCTCACCTGCGTCGCCGCCTCCAGCGCGGCCCTCCTCCTGCCGCCCCTCCTCTAGAACGCCGAGACTGGAACGCCGAGACTGGCCAGGGCGCCGAGGCCCCCGGCCGGGCGCCGCCATGCCCACGACCGTCGAAGGAACATCCACCGTCATGTCCCTCACCTGGAACACCCGGCCCGAGACCGAGCGCGACATCCCCGCGATCCGCGAGGTCACCCTCGGCGCCTTCCCCACCCCTTTGGAGGCCGACCTCGTCGAGGCGCTGCGCGCCGACCCGGCATGGCTGCCGGAGCTGTCCGTCGTCGCCACGTCCGCCGACGGCACCGTCGCCGGCTACGCGCTGCTCACCCGCTGCCACGTCGGCGACGTCCCGGCCCTGGCCCTGGGGCCCTGCGCCGTCCTGCCGCGCCACCAGCGGCAGGGGGCGGGCTCGGCCGCGATCCGCGCCGGACTCGGAGCCGCCCGGGACATGGGCGAGAACCTCGTCCTGGTCCTCGGACACCCCGAGTACTACCCGCGGTTCGGCTTCACGCGGGCCTCGTCGTACGGGATCCACCCGTCCTTCGAGGTCCCCGACGAGGCCATGATGGCGCTCGTGTTCGACGACACCGTCCCGGTGCCCGGCGGCACCATCGTCTACCCGGCGCCGTTCGGCGTCTGAGCCGACGGGCCCGCCCGGGCGGGGCCCGTCCCGGCAGCGGGACCGCCTACCGCGCGAGGGCGCGGCTGATCACCACGCGCTGGACCTGGTTGGTGCCCTCGACGATCTGCAGGACCTTCGCCTCCCGCATGTAGCGCTCGACCGGGAAGTCCTCGACGTAGCCGTAGCCGCCGAGAACCTGGACGGCGTCGGTGGTGACCTTCATGCACATGTCGGTGGCGAACAGCTTGGCCATGGCGGCCTGGGTGCCGTACGGCCGGCCCGCGTCGCGCAGGCGGGCGGCGTCGAGGTAGAGGGCACGGGCGGCGGCGATCTGGGTGGCCATGTCGGCGAGCATGAAGCCGACCCCCTGGAAGTCGGCGATGCGGGAGCCGAACTGGCGGCGCTCCTTGGCGTAGCCGGTGGCGGCGTCGAGGGCCGCCTGGGCCACGCCGACGGCGCAGGCGGCGATGCCGAGCCTGCCGCCGTCCAGGGCGGCCATGGCGATGCGGAAGCCCTCCCCCTCCGCGCCCAGCAGCGCGTCGGAGGCGAGCCGTACCGAGTCGAACCGGACCTGGGCGGTCGGCGAGGACCTCATCCCCATCTTCCGCTCGGGCACGCCGTACGACAGCCCCTCCGTCCCGGCGGGAACGTGGAAGCAGGAGATGCCCCGCCCGCCGTCGTCGGAGGTGCGGGCCATCAGGGTGTAGAAGTCGGCGACGCCGCCGTGGGTGATCCAGGCCTTGACCCCGTCGACGACGTAGCCGTCGGCGTCGGGCACCGCGCGGGTGGTCAGGGCGGCGGCGTCGGACCCGGAGTGGGGCTCCGACAGGCAGTAGGCGCCCAGCCACTCGCCGCCGAGCATCTCCGGCAGCAGCGCGGCGCGCTGCGCGTCCGTGCCGTAGGCGGCCACCGGGAAGCAGGACAGGGTATGCACCGACAGGCCGAGACCGACCGCCAGCCAGCCAGCCGCGAGCTCCTCGATCACCTGGAGATAGACCTCGTACGGCTGCGCGGCGCCACCGTGCTCCTCGGGGTAGGGCAGTCCGAGCAGCCCGGCCCGGCCCAGGGTGGTGAACACCTCGCGGGGGAAGCGGCCCGCGGACTCGTCGGCCGACGCCCGGGGCGCCACCTCCTTGGCGATCAGCTCACGGACCAGCTCCAGCAGGTCGTGGGCCTCGGTGGTGGGCATCACACGCTCAACGGTCATTTCCGCACACTCCAGGTCATGGACGTGGACGACAAAAGGGGTGACCGGGGTCACCGGCCACCCCGATTGTGGCACTTGTTACACGATGACGAGTCCGCGAGGCCGGTGGTTGACCCGCTCGCCACCCTCCTCGGTGCAGACGAGGATGTCCTCGATACGGGCTCCGTGCGCTCCGCGCAGGTAGATGCCCGGCTCGACGGAGAAGGCGAAGCCCGGCGCCAGCGGCTCGGTGTTGCCCGCGACGATGTAGGGCTCCTCGTGGGTCTCCAGGCCGATTCCGTGGCCGGTGCGGTGGATGAAGTGCTCGCCGTAGCCCTCGGCGGCGATCACCTCGCGCGCCGCGGCGTCGATCGACTCGCACGACGCGCCGGGCCGTACGGCGGCGCAGGCGGCTTCCTGGGCGCGCTGGAGCACGTCGTAGTACTTCACGAAATCGGCGGGGGGCTCCCCGACGGAGTAGACCCGGGTGGAGTCGGAGCAGTAGCCGCTGGGCATCTGGCCGCCGATGTCGACCACGACCGGCTCGCCCGCCTGGATGACCCGGTCGGACAGCTCGTGGTGCGGGCTGGCGCCGTTGGGCCCGGAGCCGACGATGACGAAGTCGACCGTCGAATGCCCGGCCGCGATGATCGCCTCGGCGATGTCCCTGCCGACCTCGCGCTCGGTCCGGCCCGCCCGCAGGAATCCGGGCACCTGGGCGTGCACGGCGTCGATCGCGGCGCCCGCCTCGCGCAGTGCGGCCACCTCCGCCGCGCTCTTGCGCATGCGCAGCCCGCGCAGGACGGTCCCGGCGAGCACCTGCTCCGCTCCGGGGATCGCGTCACGGAAGCGCAGCGACTGCATCGCCCACATGCGGTCGGCCAGACCGACCTTGCCCACCGCGCCCAGCCGCGCGCCGACGACCGCATAGGGGTCGTCGGTCTCGTCCCAGGGCACGAATTCGATGCCGAGTCTCGACGCCGGGGAGTGCTCGGCGGCGGGCAGCTCCAGGCGGGGCACCATCAGGAAGGCCTCGCCCTCGGCCGGCAGCACCAGGCAGGTGAGCCGCTCCAGCGGCAACGCCTCGTAGCCGGTCACGTAGCGGAGGTCGGGGCTCGGCGTCAGCAGCAACGCGCCGAGTCCGGCCGCGGCGGTCGCCTCCCGTGCGGCGGCCAGGCGGGCAACGGGATACAGGTCAGAGGACTCCATTGTCACACCGACCAATCTAATCGTGGACGGATCCGGATCACACCCGGCCCCGGGGGACGCGAGAAAGTCCGGGAAAAACCACCGGCACGGCGACGACGTCACTACACTCCGTTGAAGGACGATCACATTTTGTCGACAGGATGTCCGTAAGGCCCCACATTCCGAGAGCGAGCTACATGGTCGGCGTAGTGGGCGGCCACCAGCCACCCCTCCCCCCACGAAACGACCTCGTGACCGGTTCCGCCCCGCTGACCGCGGCAGAGATGGTGCAGCGGTTGCGCGGAGAGCTGGACGAGCACATGGCCGTGGAACGACAACTCCTCACCGCACGGCTGGCGCACGCCGAGCGGATGGGCAACCTGGGCTGGGCCGAATGGAACCTCCATACCGGAGAGTCCGTCTGGTCCGATCGCGCCTACGCCATCTTCGGCCGCGATCCCGGCGAGGGGCCCATCCACCTGCGCGACCTGGTCGCCTACGTCGAGGCCGTGGACCAGGCCGACCTGGACCGGCTGCTGCGGGCCGTCGTGCACGGCGCCGAGTCCGGGCAGGCCGAGTTCCGCATCCGCCGCCAAGGAGAGGTCCGCAACCTGCGCGCGGCCCTCGAACCCGTCGCGACCGGCGGGCGCACCGCCGTGCACGGGGTGATCCAGGACATCACCGGCCGGCGCCGGGCCGAGCGGATCATGTCGGAGTCCCGGCGCCAGCTCCTGGAGGTCCGCGAGCAGGCCGCCGAGGAACGGCACCTCAGCGTGGCCCTGCGGGACGCGATCATGCCCGACCTCGGGGCCGCCGTCGAGCTGCCCCACGCGCGGATCGAGGTCCGCTACGTCCCGGCGGGCATGCGGGCGGGCCTCGGCGGCGACTGGTACGACGCCAGCCCCCTGCCCGACGGCCGGGTGCTGCTGACCATCGGCGACGTGTCCGGGCACGGCCTGCCCGCGATCGCCCAGATGGCCCGGCTGCGGCACTCGCTGATCGGGCTGGCGATGACCGGCGAGCCGGCGGACAAGCTGCTGAACTGGCTCAACACGCTGGTGATGCACCGGCTGGCGGAGACCACCGCGACCGCGGTGATCGGCCATCTCGACCCCTCCACCCGCGTGTTCACCTGGAGTCAGGCCGGCCACCCCGCGCCGATCCTGATCCGTGACGGGGTGGCCGTCCAGCTCGATCCGCCCGCCGGAGTGCTGCTCGGCGCCACGCTCACCGTGCCGTACGAACCGGCCAGCGTGAAGCTGCTGGAGGGAGACCTGCTGCTGCTGTTCACCGACGGGCTGGTCGAGCGGCGCTCCCGTGACATCGACGAGGGGCTCGCGCTGGCCCTGGCGGCGGCGGCGGACCTCACCGGAGACGACCTGGAGGCCGGGCTGGACCGGCTGATCCAGGCGGTCGGCGGCCCGAACCCCGAAGACGACACGTGCGTGCTGGCGATCGGCGTGCTTGGTTAAATGGTCGCCATGCCCGGCCTGATGCTTCTCGACACCCCATCCCTCTACTTCCGCGCCTTCTACGGGGTGCCGGAGTCGATGACCGCCCCTGACGGCATGCCGGTCAACGCGGTCCGCGGCCTGATCGACATGATCGCCATGCTGGTCCGGCAGCACTCCCCCGGAGAGCTGGTCGCCTGTATGGACGCCGACTGGCGTCCGGCCTTCCGCGTGGCGGCGATCCCGACCTACAAGGCGCACCGGGTCGCCTCGGGCGACGTCGAGGAGGTCCCCGACACGCTCGCCCCGCAGGTGCCCGTGATCGAGCAGGTGCTCGACGCGGTGGGCATCGCCCGCCTCGGCGTGCCCGGCTACGAGGCCGACGACGTGATGGGCACGCTCGCCGTCAGGGCCAAGAGGCAGGTGGACATCGTCACCGGCGACCGGGACATGTTCCAGCTCGTGGACGACGCCCAGCCCATCCGCGTCCTCTACACCGCCAGGGGGGTCAAGAACCTCGACCTCGTCGACGAGGCCGCCGTCGCCGCCCGGTACGGCGTCCCCGGCCGCTCCTACGCCGACTTCGCCACCCTGCGCGGCGACCCGAGCGACGGCCTGCCGGGCGTGCCCGGGGTCGGCGACAAGACCGCGGCCGCGCTGATCACCCGGTTCGGTTCGCTGGAGGCGCTGCTCCGGGCCGTGGACGAGGGCGGCGACCTGACCGCGGGCCAGCGCGCCAAGCTGAGCGCGGCCCGCGACTACCTCCGGGTCGCCCCCGCGGTGGTCCAGGTCGCCCGTGACGTGCCGATCCCGGAGCTGGATCCCGCCCTCCCCGTCCGGGCGCGCGATCCGCAGGCGCTCGCGGCCCTGGTCGAGCGCTACGGCCTGGGCGGCCCCATGGGCCGCCTGTCGGAGGCCCTCTCTCCGGCCTCGTCCGCCTGACCCGCTTGTCCGGCCGCATACGGGGAAGACGTAGTACTTCGGCACCCGCGCGCGGAGGATGACGGGATGGACAGATCGATCGCGTCCGAACACGCTCACCGCTCCGGCGGCCTGTTCACGGCGGTCCGCCGGGGCATCCGGTGAGGTCGCCATGACGGGTGACGGTAGGTTGATGCCCGTGCCTCACAAGAGCATCCGGGTGCCCGGAGAGTCCCATCCGCGGCTCGACGACGGTTTCGAACGGATCCGCCGGGAGCTGAAGCTGCCGGAGGAGTTCCCCCAGGCCGTGACCGACGAGGCCGAGTGGGTTGCCGAGGTGCCCGCGCTGCCCGCGCTGGACAGGACCGACCTGCCGTTGATCACCGTCGACCCGCCCGGCGCCATGGACCTGGACCAGGCCATGCACCTGGAGGAGCGTCCCGGCGGCTACCGCGTCTGGTACGCCATCGCCGACGTCGCGGCGTTCGTACGGCCCGGCGGTGCGATCGACGCCGAGGCCCGCAGCCGCGGCGAGACCGTCTACATGCCCGACGGCCGGGTGCCGCTGCATCCGGCGATCCTGTCGGAGGGCGCCGCCAGCCTGCTGCCCGGGGTGACCAGGCCGGCCGCGCTGTGGTGCGTCGACCTGGACGCCGGCGGCCAGATCGTCGGCGCCGACGTGACCCGGGCGCTGGTGCGGAGCCGGGAGCGCCTCGACTACGACTACGTGCAGGCGGCGGTGGACACCGGCACCGCCGATGGCACATTGCGGCTGCTGGCCGAGATCGGCCGGCTCCGGCTCGCCCTGGAGCGGGCCCGGGGCGGGGTCACCCTGCCCACCCCCGAGCAGGAGGTCGTCCCCGACGGGGACGGCTACCGGGTGGAGCTGCGCGCCGCGCTTGAGGCCGAGGCCTGGAACGCGCAGATCTCGCTGCTGACCGGGATGGCCGCCGCCTCGATGATGCTGGACGCCGAGATCGGCCTGCTGCGGGTGCTGCCGCCCGCCCCCGCCGAGAAGGTCGCCCAGGTCCGGCGGGTGGCCGCCGCGCTCGGCGTGCCGTGGCCGGAGGGCGCCCCCTACGGTGACGTCGTGCACGGGCTCGACCCGAAGATCCCCGAGCAGGCCGCGTTCCTGGAGGAGTCCACGGTGCTGCTGCGCGGGGCCGGATACGTGGCCTTCAACGGCGAGCCGCCCGTCCAGGCGGACCACGCCGCGGTGGCCGCGCCGTACGCGCACGTGACCGCGCCGCTGCGCCGGCTCATCGACCGCTACGCCACCGAGATCTGCCTGTCGATCGCGGCGGGCGAGCCGGTGCCCGAGGAGATCCAGAAGGCGATGGGCGATCTGCCCGGCATCATGCACACGACCGGGCGGCGCGCGAACGCCGTCGAGCGGGCCTGCGTGGACCTGGTGGAGGCGTTCGTGCTGCGCGAGCGGGTGGGCCAGGCGTTCGACGCGGTGGTGATCGACGTGGACGGGAGCCACTCGTGGGGGCAGGTGCAGGTCACCGATCCCGCGGTGGTGGCCCGCTGCGACGGCGAGGGGCTCGTGCTGGGCGACGCGGTCCAGGTACGGCTGACGCGCGCCGACCCCGCCACCCGAGAGGTCCGCTTCAGCCTGGCCTGAGCGGCTCCTGAGACGTGGAGAGGCCGCGCCCGGGGGGCTCGGGCACGGCCTCAGCCGCGGGGGGAACGGCCTTACTTCTTCAGGCTCCAGCCTGCGCCGACACCCGCCAGGTGCAGCGCGACGGCGAGCAGACCCGCGAGGGCGAGCGTGGTGACGGTCACGACGCTGCCGACGGCCACGCCTGCGATCTGGAAGATCAGCGCGAGGACGAACAGTAATGCTGCGGCGAGGGCGAACATTCCTACCTCCCTGGGCAGGGGTCCAAAGGGTTCGCCATAGGGATTTCCACCGCGATCACCTGGGAAACAGCCCTTGAGGTTACGTTGCGCGCACCGGCCGTCACGAGGTATTGACCGGGCGGTCAGTTAACCGCCGGGCCCCGACGGCCCGGGAGCCGAGACGGCCGGGGGCCGCCGTCCCCACGTGAAAGCCCGGGACGGCGGACCTCGGGCGGAAAGAGCGGGACCATCTCCCCCGGGCAAGGGAGGCGGGGACGGCGGACGCCCAGGCGGAAAAGGGCGGGACCACCGGCCCCGGACGAGAGAGGTGGCAACGGCGGACGCTCAGGCGGAAAAGGGCGGGACCGTCAGCCTCAGGCAAGGGCGGCGGGAACGGCGGACGCCCAGGCGGAAAGAGCGGGACCACCGGCCCCGGACGAGAGAGGTGGGGACGGTGGGCGCTCAGGTGAGGGAGGAGTAGGCCACCACCCCGCGCCGGAGCGCGTCCATCGCCTTGCCGGTGTTCTGCTTGACCTTGCTGCTCTTGGGAGCGGCGTCGGAGATCTGGCCGAGCAGGTCGAGCAGCTGCTTGATCCAGCGGACGAAGTCGCCGGCGGCCAGCTCGGCCCCGTTGACCCCGTCCCTCAGCACGGCGTCCAGGTTCTGGCCCTTGGCCCAGCGGAAGGCCGCCCAGGCGAACCCGAAGTCGGGCTCCCTGATGAAGGACAGTCCGTGGTCGCCCTCGATCGACTCCAGCTCCCCCCAGAGCCTGACCATGTCCCCCAGCGCCTTCTGCACCCCGCCCGCCGGGATCCTCGGCTGGCGGGCGTCGTCGGCCTGCCTGGACTCGAAGACCAGCGAGGACACGACGGCGGCCAGCTCGGCCGGGTCCAGCTCCTCCCAGAGCCCGGCGCGCAGGCACTCGGCGGTGAGCAGGTCCAGCTCGGTGTAGAGCTGGGCCAGGCGGCGCCCCTCGGCGGTGACGCTCTCGCCCTCCAGGTAGCCGAGCTGGTCGAGCACTCCGCAGACCTTGTCGAAGGTGCGGGCGATGACGTGGGAGCGGCCCTCGACCCGGCGGCGCAGTCCCTCGGTCTCGCGCAGCAGCTTGTAGTAGCGCTCGGCCCAGCGGGCGTGGTCCTCGCGCTCGTCACAGCCGTGGCAGGGGTGCTGGCGGATCGCCTTGCGCAGGCGGTTGATCTCGTCGTCCTCGGCCGCGTGGTCGCGTGCCCTGGCCGGCTTGCCGAAGTCGCGGTCGCCGATCTTGGCGTGGACGGAGGCGACCAGGTTGGCCCGCTCCTTCGGCGAGCGCGCGTTGAAGTTCTTCGGGATGCGCAGATGCTCGACCGGCTCCACCGGGACCGGGAAGTCGGCCGGCGACAGCTTCTTGACCTGCTTGCCGATGGTCAGCACCAGCGGTGCGGGGCCCTCTCCCCGGGAGTTGAGACCGGGGTCGAGGACGACCGCCAGACCGGCGCGGCGCCCGCCCGGGACACGGATGATGTCACCCGGCTTGAGCGCCTCCAGCGAGCGCAGCGCCTGCGCCCTGCGGGCCGCGCCGCGCTGGCGTGACAGCTCGGCCTCCCGGTCGGACAGCGCCCTGCGCATCGCGGCGTACTCCTCGAAGTCGCCCAGGTGGCAGGTCATCGCCTCGCGGTAGCCCTCCAGGGCCTCCTCGGCGCGGCGCACCTGCTTGGCGATGCCCACCACGGCCCGGTCGGCCTGGAACTGAGCGAAAGAGGACTCCAGGAGGGTCCTGGCGCGCTCCCTGCCCACCTGGCCGACCAGGTTGACCGCCATGTTGTAGGAGGGGCGGAAGCTGGAGCGCAGCGGGTAGGTGCGGGTGCTGGCCAGTCCCGCGACCTGCAGCGGGTCCATGCCCGGCTGCCACTGGACGACCGCGTGGCCCTCCACGTCGATGCCCCGCCGCCCGGCCCGGCCGGTGAGCTGGGTGTATTCGCCGGGCGTGAGGTCGGCGTGGGTCTCGCCGTTCCACTTGTCGAGCTTCTCGATCACCACGGAGCGGGCGGGCATGTTGATGCCCAGCGCCAGGGTCTCGGTGGCGAACACGGCCTTGACCAGGTTGCGGGTGAACAGTTCCTCGACGACCTCCTTGAAGGCCGGGAGCATGCCCGCGTGGTGGGCGGCGAGGCCGCGCTCAAGGCCGTCGCGCCATTCGAGGTAGCCCAGCACGGCCAGGTCCTCGTCGGGCAGGTGCGCGGTGCGCTCGTCGACGATCTGCCGGATCTGGTGGCGTTCGGCGTCGGTGGTGAGCCGGATGCCGGCGTGCAGGCACTGTATGACGGCCGCGTCGCAGCCGGCGCGGGAGAAGATGAAGGTGATCGCCGGGAGCAGGCCGTCGGCGTCGAGGCGCTCGATGGCCGACGCCCGGTCGGGCGGGGCGGCCCTGCGCGGGCGGGAGTAGCCGCGGCGGCCCCTGCCGTACGACTGGCGTTCCTCGTCCTTGGCGATCCGCATCAGGTGGGGGTTGACCTGCGGCCGCCGGCCGTCCTCGTCCGCCACGAACAGGTCGTACAGGCGGTTGCCGGCGAGCATGTGCTGCCAGAGCGGGACCGGGCGGTGCTCGTCGACGATGACGCTGGTGTCGCCGCGGACCTCGCCCATCCACTCGCCGAACTCCTCGGCGTTGCTGACCGTGGCCGAGAGGGCGACCAGCCGCACCGACTCGGGCAGGTGGATGATCACTTCTTCCCAGACCGCGCCGCGGAACCGGTCGGCCAGGTAGTGCACCTCGTCCATGACGACGAAGCCGAGGCCCGCCAGGGTGCCGGAGCCGGCGTAGAGCATGTTGCGCAGGACCTCGGTCGTCATGATGACGATCGGGGCGTCGCCGTTGATGCTGTTGTCGCCGGTGAGCAGGCCGACGCCGGCCGCCCCGTACCGTCTGACCAGGTCGTTGTACTTCTGGTTGGACAGCGCCTTGATCGGGGTGGTGTAGAAGCACTTGCGGCCCTGCTCCAGCGCGAGGTGGACCGCGAACTCACCCACGACGGTCTTGCCGGATCCGGTCGGGGCGGCTACGAGGACTCCGTCGCCCGCCTCCAGCGCCCGGCAGGCGTCCAGCTGGAAGTCATCCAGGTCGAAGTCGTAAAGACCGCGGAACGAGGTCAGCGCCGGCCCGCTGTCAGCCTGGCTCTGACGGAAAGCAGCGTAACGTTCCGCTGGGGTCGTCATACTCTCCACCCTACCGATATCGGGATTCCGGTCCGTCCCCGAGTGCTCAGCCCGTCAGGTGACCGCGGAGGAGGCGATCCGGGCCGGGGAGGCCGGCGGCCGGCGATCGGAGTCCGCGCCGCGGGCGTCGGCGTGGGGCCGTCTAGACGAGCACGCGCAGCGATCCCGGGACGATCTCGCAGATGAGCGGGGCGGGCCCGACCCGCTCACCGTCGGCGTAGACGATCGCGCCGGGGGCCTCCAGGGTGACCCGGCGGGCGCGGCGCATGGTGACGGCCGGGTGACCCTGGTGGGAGCCCTTGTAGACGCGGGGGAAGGCGCGCAGGAACTCTCCCCTGGGCATCGCCCCGAGGATCGTCACGTCCAGCAGGCCGTCGTCGGGCAGGGCGTCCGGGCAGACCCGCATCCCGGCGCCGTAGGAGCGGGTGTTGCCGACCGCGACCAGCATGGCCTCGCGCTCGATCACCTCTCCGTCGAGGTCCAGCCGGAACGGGATCGGCCGGAAGGAGCGGAGCTCCTCGGCCAGCGCGAGCAGGTACTTCGCCATGCCGGGCGGCCAGGACATCCGGTTGGCCCGCTCGTTGACGCGGGAGTCGAAGCCGCAGGAGACCACCCCGGCGAACCACTCGTCCTTGCCGACCCTGGCGGCGTCGATCGTGCGGACCTCGGCCCTGAGCACGACGTCGGCGGCGGCGAGGGTGTCCTTCTTCGGCAGGCCGAGCGCGTCGGCGATGTCGTTGCCGGTCCCGGCGGGGATGATGCCCAGCGGGACGTCGGTCCCGGCGACTGCCTGGACCGCCAGATGGACCAGGCCGTCCCCGCCGAAGGCCACCAGCGCCTCGGGGCCCTCGGCGACCGCCGTGCAGGCGCGTTCCAGGGCGTCGTCCGCCGACTCCCCGACGATGACCGAGACTTCGGAACCCCCCTGCCGGAGCCTGTTGAGCACCGGAGCGAGCAGGCCCCGCGAGCGGCCGCCACGGGCGAGGGGGTTGACGAGAACAGCGATCTCTCCGGGCACAGACCGGAATTTATCGCCTATTTGATCGGATCAGTATCCGTCGTGTTCAAATCGAGAGGAGAAAGATCCTCCGCGAGAGGGGACGCCTCGTCATCCGACAGATGGGAGAAGTCCTCGCCCTTCGGCGCTCGCCGCTCCCGTAGATACATGAACCCCTCGGCGAGGGCGAACAGCACGACCATGGGGATGGCCAGCGCGATCATCGAGAAGGGGTCGGTGCTCGGGGTGGCGAGCGCGGCGAAGAGGAACATGATGAAGATGACCATGCGGCGGTGCTTGGCCACCGTCGCGCGCGGCAGGACGCCGATCACGTTCAGGAACACCATCAGCAGCGGCAGCTCGAAGGAGACACCGAAGATGATGAGCATCACCAGCGCGTAGCTCAGGTAGTCGTCCATCTCCAGCAGCGGGATCGCGTTGTTGGGCGCGAAGCCGAGCAGGATCGCCAGGCCGGTGTCCATGATGAAGTAGGCCAGCGCGGCGCCCGCCAGGAACAGCGGGATCGCCAGGGCGAGGAACGAGATCGAGTAGCGCTTCTCGTTGCGGTACAGGCCCGGGGTCACGAAGGCCCAGATCTGGTACAGCCACACCGGCGAGGAGAGCACCATCGCGAACATCGCCGCGACCTTCAGGTTGACGAAGAAGGCCTCGAAGACCCCGCGGATGGCGAAGGTGCACTCGCCCTCCCGCAGCAGGTGCGAGACGGGCAGGCTGCAGTAGGGCTCGGTGATGAAGGTCCAGATGGGGTCGAAGAAGACGAAACCCACGACGATGCCCACCACCATGGCGAGCAGGACGATCACCAACCGGTTGCGCAGCTCACGGAGATGCTCCATGAGCGGCATGCGCCCCTCGGCCGAATCGGTGGACACCGACCCGTTCTGGCCCGGCTTGGGCCATTTCAGCAGCGCCATTCGCGAATCCCGGTCCGAGAGGTGAAGTGATCAGAGGCGGACTGAAGCCTACTGAGGCTTCGGAGCGCCTGCCTGAGCGCGCAGCCTGGCGGCCTGCTCCTCCAGGACACGGGCCTGCTCCTCCGCCGACGGCGCGGGTGCCGCCGTGGTGAGCGGCTGCGGGGCCGGAGCCGCGGGCTGGGGCTGCGCCTGGACGACCGTGGCCGTCGGGGCGTCGGCATCGTCGTCATCGCGGAGCTTGGAGGTCTCCGCCTTGAAAATGCGCAGCGACCGGCCCAGTCCTCGAGCGGCATCCGGCAGTTTCTTGGCACCGAACAGCAGCACCAGGATCAACCCGATGATGATCAGCTCAGTGGGTCCCAGGTTGGGCATGACACATCCTTAAGCCGAGCGACATGCAATCTCTGATCCCGATCGTACGCTCCCCGGGGCACAGACTCATCCCTTCGGAACCCGTATTGTCCCGACCTGCCCCCTGAACAGGGTGTGTGCCGGCTCCAGCCGCCGCCGGGTCCTGTCCACCTCCCTGCCCAGCTCCCGGGCCGCCAGCAGCACGCGGACCCCCAGGAAACCGAGGACGACCAGTCCGGTGGTGGCCAGCGCGACCGCGGCGAAGATCCAGCTCATGTCGTGAGATCTTAACCTGGACGTCAGGAAACCGACTCGTAACGATTCAGCGCCGACGTCGCGGCCTCCCGCACGCTCGCCGCCAGCGAGTCCGGGGAGAGCACCCGCCCGGTGTCGCCCAGGCGCAGCGCCAGCCGTACCAGCCAGCCCTGGTCGCGTGCCCGCAGCGCCACCCGAAGGCGGCCCTCGCCGAGCTCCTCCACCTGCTCGCACGGGTAGTACTCGGCGACCCAGCGGCCCGCCGGGGTCAGCTCCAGCTCCACCAGCTCGTCCGTCGGAGAGGGCCGGAACACCCCGGAGGTGACCTCGTCGGGCACCGCACCGGCGGGCGGATCGGCAGCCACGTCGAGCACCTCGACGGTGAGCATCCGGTCCAGCCGGAACAGCCGCACCGCCTCGGCCCGGTAGCACCAGCCCGACAGGTAGGAGCGGCCGTCCACCACGACCAGGCGCATCGGGTCGACCTCCCGCGGGGTCACCTCGTCGCGGCCCGGCACGTAGTAGCGCAGCGACAGCCGCCTGCCGCGCCGCAGCGCCTCGTTCACCGTGGGCAGCGCGTCGGGCGTGGCGTCCACCTCGACCGCGACCTGGCTGCTGACCGCGGCCGCGCCCTCCACCGAGGCCTGCTCGAACTTGGCGATGACCCGGGCCAGCGCGTCGCGCTCGCCGAACTCGGGCATCTCGGCGAGCATCCGCAGGGCCACCAGCAGCGCGCTGGCCTCGTCGACGCCCAGCCGCAACGGGCGGGCGATGGTGTCGGCGTTGTCGATGACGATCTCGCCGCCGTCCCACGACACGTCGATCAGGTCGCCGGGGGTGTGGCCGGGCAGCCCGCACATCCACACCAGTTGCAGGTCGTCGATGAGCTGCTTCTCGCTGAGCCCGAAGATCTTCGCCACCTCGGGCACCTGCGCCCCGGGATGCGACATCAGGTAGGGCACCAGCGCCAGCAGCCTGGGCAACCGGTCAGCCGTGCTCATGCTCCGCTCCACTCCGCGTCCGCGACGCCCCGCTCGCTCACTCGCCACTTCCCCGCGAGGCCCGGCCCCCGACCGGCCTCCGTTTCCCCGCCCGTCACGCCAGGACCCCCTTCAGCCGGCAGATCACGGCGTCGCGGGCGTCCGGCGGCCCGACCACCTCGGCGTCGGCCGCGAAGCCGACGACCCATCCGGCCAGCCGCCCGGTGTCGGTGAAGTCGACGTCCAGCTCGTCCCACCCGCCGGCTCCGGGCCGTACGGCCCTGGCCACCTGGCGCAGCCCCTGGCAGGTGCCCTCGCGGACCCGGATGAGGGCGGTGCGCTCCTGAACCGGCTCGTCGCGGTAGCCGACCATCGACTTGATGTCGACGCCCTCGGGCACCACCACCGTCCCGGGGCGGCCCACCGGGGTGACCGGGCCGCTGATCCGGCTGAGCCGGAACGCCCGGGCCGCGTCACGGTCGCGGTCGTGGCCGACCACGTACCACCGGCCGCGGCGGCTGACCACGCCCCACGGCTCCACCGTGCGGGTCAGCACGCTCTCGCTGGCCGCCGCCCGGTAGGCGAAGCGGACCACGCGCCGGTCGCGCACGGCCTCCCAGAGCGCGGGGAAGGCCGGGTCCTGGGTGTCGACCCGCAGCTCCAGCGCGCTGCCGAGCATCCCGCCCGCCTCGTCGGTCTCCACTCCCCCGGCGCGCAGCTTCAGCAGCGCCCCGCTGGCGGCCTCGGCCAGGCTGGCCCGCTGCCACACCTGGGCCGCCAGGCCCACCACGGCCGCCTCGTCGGGCTCCAGGGTGATCTCGGGCAGCTCGTAGGCCTGCGGGACGATCCGGTAGCCCGGATCCTCCTCCCACGGGTCCTTGTGGACCTCGATCGGGATGCCGATCTCCCGCAGCTCGTTCTTGTCACGCTCGAACATCCGCTGGAAGGCCTCGTCGTTGGCGGCGTCGTAGCCGGGCACCGCCTGGCGGATGTGCTCGGCGCTGAGCGGCCGCCGCGTGGCCAGCAGGCAGATCACAAGGTTCAGCAACCGCTCGGTCTTCCGGCGCGACATCCGGCCTCCCTCCCTGTTCAAGTGACTCTACGTCCAGGTGACGCTACTCTTCCCCGCGTGATCAGATGGCGCAGGGGCGAGGTCGTACGGATCCGGCGCGAGTGGCCGGGGGCGGTGGAACTCGACGTCACCACCGAGGACGGCAGCGCGCGTGCGCTGGCCTATCCCGCCCTGGTGGGACGTCCGGAGCCCGGTGACGTGGTGCTGCTCAACACGACCGCGCTCGCGATGGGTCTCGGTACGGGAGGTTACGCCATGGTGGTGGCGCTCCCCGACCGTTTACCAGAAGATCCGCAAGGCCCCGGACACCTGGTGAAGGCACGCTACACCCCCTTGCAGACCACCGTGCTCGGCGCCGACGAGCAGGACTCCCCCTTCCACGAGGCGCTGCGCGAGGCCGACTCCCTGGACGGCATGCCGGTGATCGTCGCCGACCTGCACTCGGCGCTGCCGGCGATCCTCTGCGGCCTGTACGGCTCGCGCCCCCCGGGGCCGCCGGCCGGGGAGGCGGAGGCGGGGATCCCCCGGGTCGCCTACGTGATGCTCGACGGCGGGGCGCTGCCCGCCTGGTTCTCCATGTCGTGCGCCCAGCTCAGGGAGGCCGGCTGGCTGGGCGGGGTGGTCACGGTGGGCCAGGCCTTCGGCGGCGACGTGGAGGCCGTGACACCGCACACGGGCCTGCTGGCGGCCCGGCACGTCCTCGGCGCCGACGTGGCGATCGTCACCCAGGGGCCGGGCAACCTGGGCACCGGCACCCGGTGGGGCTTCTCCGGCGTCTCGGCCGGCGAGGCGGTCAACGCCGTCGCCGTCCTGGGAGGACGCCCGGTCGCGGCGCTGCGGGTCAGCGAGGGCGACCGGCGCGAGCGCCACATCGGCGTCTCCCACCACTCACTGACCGCCTACGGCCGGGTCGCCCTGGCCCCGGCCCAGGTCGTCGTGCCGGAGCTGCAGGGCGAGTTCGGCAGGCGGGTGGCCGAGCAGTCCGAGCCGCTGGCCGCCCGTCACGAGCTGGTGACGGTGGCCGTGGACGGGCTCCACGAGGCGCTCCGGGGCTCCCCGGTGCGGCTGTCGACGATGGGCCGGACCCTGGACGAGGACCTGGCCTACTTCCTGGCCTCGGCCGCCGCAGGCCGCCACGCGGCCTCGCTGCTGTCGTAGAAGTCCTTGAAGGTGAAGGCCTGCGGGGTGGAGCCTTCCGCCTTGAGCAGTTCCAGGCGCTCCATCCCCTCCTCCAGTGCCGGGATGTATCCCTCCGGGACCCACCACATCACCGTGTACGGCTCCGCCGAGCGCAGGAACCACTCCCTGCGCCGCTGCATGACGCCCAGGTGCGCGCTGCGGTAGACGAAGTCCCACAGCGCGTCGCGCGACTCCCAGAGCGAGAAGTTGATCACCAGGTGGTCGCCGTAGTCGTGCTCGACGACGTCTTCGGGGCCGTCGCCCGCGAGCCGCCACACGAAGCCGGGGGCCTCGTCGGCGAGGCGGTTGACGGGGTCGAGTGCCGCGACGAAGTCGGCGAGCTCGGGCGAGTCCTTGGGCGCGCGCATGTGGGCGATGTTGAGCTGGGCCAGGTGCATGACGGCCATCAGACCATTCCGGATCTCTCTAAGTCAATTCTTATTGTTTTTAGAGATGCTCCCTGGAGAAGGCGACGCAGCACTCCCCCGGCCGCGGATCCAGCCGGGCCGTCACGCCCTCCTCCCCGAGCCCTTCGAGCATGCCCTGGCAGAGCGCGAGGTTCATCGAGCAGACCAGCAGCGGATGCTCCTCGGCGAGCAGGTGGAAGGGGCAGTTGCGCAGTCGCAGCCGGCCGTCCTCCTCATACGGCTCGTAGCCGCGCCGCCGCAGCACCTCGCCGAGGTCCTCCCCCGGCGCGGCCAGCCCGGCCCCGGCGCGCCGCGCCACCCGCTCGGCCTGCTCGTCCCCGCCGAGCAGGTCCACCACCTCGGCCAGCGCCATCGCCAGCGTCCGGTAGTCCCTGGCCGGGACGTTGACCTGCCACTCCCCCGGCGCCCGGCGGTAGACCTTCGCCGGACGGCCGCTGCCCGGCCCGGTCTTGTCCGTCAGCCGCTTGAACCCCGACTCCAGCAGCCCGACCTCGACCAGTTTGTCCAGGTGGAACGCGGCCAGGGTCCGCTGCACCCCCACCGCCTCCGCGGCCTCGTTGCGCCCCACCTCGTGCCCCCGGGAGACGACGTAGTCGTAGACGGCCCGCCGTACCGGATCATGCAGGGCCGCCACCGTGCCGAGGTCATCGCTGCTCACAGCCGGAGTCTAGGGCGAGCGGCGGCGTCCGCGGGTCAGTAGGCGGCGAGGACGTCGACGACGAAGACGAGGGTGTCGGTGGGCTTGATCAGCGGCGGCAGGCCCTTCCCGTAGCCGAGTCCCGGCGGGACGACCACGGCGACACGGCTGCCGACCGGGACGCCGACCAGGGCCTTGTCCCAGCCGGGGATGACGCTGCCGTTGCCGATCTGGAAGGCCTTGGGCTGCCCGGCCTCCCAGGTGGAGTCGGCGGCGGCTCCGCTGCCCCAGATCCTGCTCTCGTACTGGGTGACCAGGAGCTGGCCCGCCCGGGTCCTGGGACCGCCGCCCTGGATGAGGACCTTGCTCTGCAGCCGCACGGGAGGCCGCTCACGCGGCAGGGTGAGGGCCGGGCGCTCGCCGGGGCCGCCGGCGACCTTCACCCCGGCGAGGGTGCCGCCACCGCCCGTGCCCCTGGCGGTGGCGTCCGGCGGGAAGGCGCCCAGGACGTCGACCACGTAGAACAGCTCGTCGCCGGCGGTCAGCCCGCCGGGCGGGTTGGGGCCGTAGCCCTCTCCGGGCGGGATGGCCGCGACGACACGGCTGCCGACCCTGTGCCCCCGCAGGGCCTTGCCCACGCCGGAGATGGAGTGCTTCAGCGGGAAGGAGGCGGGAGCGCCCTGGTTGAAGCTGGAGGCCAGCAACCGGTTGTCCTCGCCGTCCCACACGTGCGCTGTGTAGTGGGCCACGACCAGGTCGTCACCCTTGATCACGCTCCCGGTGCCGACCATCTGCTCGCGGACCCGCAGGTCGCCGGCGGGCTCGCCGTCCGGGAAGACGACCTTCGGCTTCACGCCGAAGTCTCCGAGAACCTCTATCTCCGGCCCGGCCCGGCCACCGGGAGAGGTGCAGGCGGCGACCAGCACAAGCGAGAACGCGGCGAGCAATGGCGGGATGCGCATGCGACTCCCTAGGCCGGGGGGTGCGCCAACCCTAACGCCCTATTGGGAGAGTTGTCAGTAACAGGCGGAGCCCGGCCACGCGTCCGCGTGGCCGGGCTCCGTGAGGTCCGCGGATCCGCCCGGGGTCGCCCGGGGTCCGTCCGGGCCCGTCAGTAGGCGGCGACGACGTCCACGAGGAAGACCAGGGTGTCGGTCCCCTTGATCTTGTCACCGGAGCCCTGCTTGCCGTAGCCGAGGTCCGGCGGGATGCTCAGCAGCACCCGGCTGCCGACCGGGACGCCGACCAGACCCTGGTCCCAGCCCTTGATGACCTTGCCGGTGCCGATCTGGAACATGATCGGCTCCGCGCCGCGCGCCCAGCTGCTGTCGAACTCGAGGTCCGAGCCCCAGATCTTCCCGGCGTACTGGACCAGGATCGACTGGCCGGACTTGACCTCCGGCCCGGTGCCCTTGATCACCGTCTTGACGACGAGCTCCTTGGGCGCCTTCTCCTTGGTCTTGGTGGTCAGCTTGGGCGCGGCGTCGCCGCCGGGGTTCTCCACCTTGACGCCCTTGACGCCCGGGTCGGCCGCCGTGCCCTGGGCCGCCTTGCCCTCGGGGACGCCGACGACGTCGACCACGAAGACCTGCGACTGGCCCGCGGGCGCCTGCGCCTGCTGCTCGGCGGGCAACGCGTCCTTGCCGACGACGGACAGGAACCGGCCGCCCCCCTTGGTCTCGGCGAAGCCCTTGCGCAGGATCGCCGGGACCTGCTCGTTCATCGTGATGAGCTGCGGGCCGCCCTCGTCGTAGGTCGAGCCGGCCAGCTTGTTCTCCTTGCCGTCCCAGGTGTAGACGGTGAAGTTGGCCACCACGCTGCCGCCCTCCTTGGCGGCGGCACCGACGGTGCCGGGCGTGATGACCTGGTAGGAGGAGGTCTCGACGACCTTGGCGGGGAAGGCCACAGTGGGCTTCGCGTTCGCCGCGCCCGTCACCTTCAGCGCCGGAACCGCACCGGCGGGGCTGCTGGAGGCAGTACCGGAGGCGGTTCCGGCACCCCCTCCGGAGCCGCAGGCTGCGGCGAACAACAAAGGCACTGAGGCCAGTACGGCCAGGCTGCGGCGGCGCATAGATATCCCTCTAGCAGACGTCAGGTTCGCGCCACACTACCCGGCCGGACATACGGATGAGTTAAGCCACAGACCGATCTTGCCGAAGCGTGACCATCACATGCCGGCGATAAGTTTGTCCACCCTCTCGTCCACGCTGCGGAAGGGGTCCTTGCACAGCACGGTGCGCTGCGCCTGATCGTTGAGCTTCAGGTGCACCCAGTCGACGGTGAAGTCGCGGCGCTTCTCCTGCGCCTTGCGGATGAACTCCCCGCGCAGCCGCGCCCGGGTGGTCTGCGGCGGCACGGACTTGGCCTCGAAGATCTTCAGGTCGGAGGCCACCCGCTCCACCGCGCCGCGCTTCTGCAGGAGGTAGAACAGGCCACGGCGGCGGTGCACGTCGTGGTAGGCCAGGTCGAGCTGGGCGACCCGGGGGCTCGACAGGGGAAGGTCGTACTTCTTGCGGTAGCGCTCGATGAGCTGGTATTTGGTCACCCAGTCGATCTCCCTGGCGACCAGGTCCAGGTTGCCGGTCTCGACGGCGTTGAGCGTCCGCTCCCACAGCTCCAGCACCCGGTGGCTGATCTCGTCGCCGCCGCGGCGGTCGACGAAGTCGCGGGCCTTGGAGAGGTATTCCTGCTGGATCTCCAGCGAGGACGCCTCCCGGCCGTTGGCCAGCCGCACGCGCCGCCGCCCGGTCATGTCGTGGGAGACCTCCCGGATCGCCCGGATCGGGTTCTCCAGCGACAGGTCGCGCATCACCGTGCCCGCCTCGATCATGCGCAGCACCAGGTCGGTGGCGCCGACCTTGAGCAGCATGGTCGTCTCGCTCATGTTGGAGTCGCCGACGATGACGTGCAGGCGGCGGAAGCGCTCGGCGTCGGCGTGCGGCTCGTCACGGGTGTTGATGATGGGGCGCGACCGGGTGGTCGCGCTGGAGACGCCCTCCCAGATGTGCTCGGCCCGCTGGGAGACGCAGTAGACCGCTCCGCGGGGGGTCTGCAGCACCTTCCCGGCGCCGCAGACGATCTGCCGGGTCACCAGGAAGGGGATGAGCACGTCCGCCAGGCGGCCGAACTCGCCGTGCCGCCCGACCAGGTAGTTCTCGTGGCAGCCGTAGGAGTTTCCGGCCGAGTCGGTGTTGTTCTTGAACAGGTAGATGTCGCCGGCGATGCCCTCCTCGCGGAGCCTCTTCTCGGCGTCGACGAGGAGTCCCTCCAGGATGCGCTCCCCCGCCTTGTCGTGGGTGACGAGTTCCACGACGTTGTCACACTCGGGGGTGGCGTACTCGGGGTGGCTGCCCACGTCCAGGTAGAGGCGGGCGCCGTTGCGCAGAAAGACGTTGCTCGATCGGCCCCAGGAGACGACCCGGCGGAATAGATAACGCGCGACCTCGTCGGGTGACAGCCGCCGCTGCCCCCTGAACGTGCAGGTGACGCCGTACTCGTTCTCAAGCCCGAAGATGCGACGATCCATTGCCTCACACTATTCGCCGAACCCCTCTTGCGGGAGGGATCAATGGGGTTTTCGGTCGTACGGCTTATGCCCCCGGCGATGAACTGCTAAGCGCGAGCACGGCTCACACCCGGGTCCCCCGGCACGCTGGCCGTACCGGATCCCCGGTCGTCCCGGGCGCGTCGGCCGCCGCCCTGCCCGAAGATCTCGGCGACCCCGGCGCTCCGGCCGTCGCGGGCCGGGGAACGGCCGTGGCCGCCGGGACGGGGCCGGGGCGTGGCGCGGTTCACCTCGCGTCAGGTCGCCGGGGCCCCGATTCGGCTGCCCGGAAAAGTGTGATCGAAATCACGGGAAGGACGGCTCGCGGGACGTGCGGGCCCCGCCTTCCGGCGAGGCGCCCTTCAGAGGGCTCAGGGGGTGTAGATCTCCTGAAGCTTGACGATCTCACCGCGGTAGACCGTGATCAGCGAGGGGCGCTGGTACTTCTTGGCCCTGGTCAGCAAGGCCGTGCGGGAGCAGCGCTTGCTCCCCAGCCCCTGCTTGTTCACCGTGAAGCCCGCCAGGGTGGCCGAGCAGCCCAGGGCGCTGAGGAAGACGACGTTCTTGGCGACGGGTGAGGCGTAGGCGGCGACGTCCCCATCCGCCGGACCCACGAAGTGGCCCTCGCTGTATTTGTCCTTCACCCACTTGATCGGCTCGTACTCCACCTGGCCGGGGGCCACATGAGTGATCCAGCCGCGCAGGACGCCGTCCTTGCGGGAACTGATGCGCTTGGTGAAATCGTGGCCCGGGTCGGGCTGGAACGCCGTACCGAAGATCTTCGGCACGGGGAAGCCGGGGATCGCCGCGGCGTCGGCGGGGACCGCGCCGGCCAGGGCGACGGAGAGCACGGCGGCGGCCGTCAGGGAACGCTTCATGCCCGGTACGACGACGGCGGCGTGAATACGGTTGTCCGTTGGACAGGTGATCCACATCACACCGGCGGCGCGCCGTCCCCCGCGAGGGACGGCGCGCCGCCGGTGTGCGATCAGCCGTTCGAACCGGTGTCGACGTCTCCCTCGGGGGCGGTGGCCGGAGCCTCGGCCTCCCCGGGCGTCGCGGACGTGGCGGACGTGGCGGACCCCTCGGCCAGCAGGCGCTCCAGCCGCGGGCCGGCGAGCCGCAGGAACTTGCGGTGCGGACGGTTGCGGTCGAGCACCGCGACCTCCAGCTGGCTGGCCGGAGAGCGCTCACCGCCCGGCTCGGTCAGCGCGAACAGCGCCGCCTCCAGCGCCTCGGCCAGCGGCAGCCCGTCGCGGTAACGCTCCTTGAGCCGGCCCGCCACCGCCTCGGCCTGACCGCCCATCGCCACCAGACCGGTCTCGTCGAAGACCGAGCCGTCGAAGGTGAGGCGGTAGATGTGGTCCTCGTCGGAGGAGTCGCCGACCTCGGCCACCACGATCTCGACCTCGAACGGCTTCATCGACTCGGTGAAGATCTGGCCGAGGTTCTGCGCGTAGAGGTTGGCCAGGCCGCGCGCGGTGACGTCGTCGCGCGCGTAGTTGTAGCCGTTGATGTCGGCGTAGCGGATGCCGCCGAGACGCAGCGCCTCGAACTCGTTGTAGCGGCCGACCGCGGCGAACCCGATCCTGTCGTAGATCTCGCTGATCTTGTGCAGGGCCCGGGAGGGGTTGGGGGCGACGAACAGGATGCCGTGCTCGTACTGCAGCACGACGACGCTACGGCCCCGCGCGATCCCCTTTCGCGCGTAGTCCGCCTTGTCCCGCATCTGCTGCTCGGGCGAGACATATCCAAAAGGCATGGACACCTGGGGTGATCCTCTCGTGTTAGCGCAGCGGGGCGACGGGGCCGTCGGGGGAGCTCATCCGCTCTTGGAGGACGGTCTGGACGTGCCCGCCCACCTCCTCGTCGGACAGACGGTGGAAGCCGTCGGCGGTGATCTGCGCTACGACGGGCCAGATCTTACGGGTGACGTCGGGGCCGCCGGTCGCCGAGTCGTCGTCGGCGGCGTCGTACAGGGCGTGGATGAGCGTCAGCACGACCTCCTCGGGCGAGGCGTTCTCCCGGTAGAGCTTCTTCAGCGAGCCCCGCGCGAAGATCGAGCCGGAGCCGATCGAGTGGTACTGCTGCTGCTCGTAGGGGCCGCCTCCCACGTCGTAGCCGAAGATCCGGCCGCCGTCGATCTCGGGGTCGTAGGCGGCGAACAGCGGCACCACGACCAGGCCCTGCATCGCCATGCCGAGATTGCCGCGGATCATGGTGGCGAGCCGGTTGGCCTTGCCCGCCACGGAGAGCGTGCGGCCCTCCATCTTCTCGTAGTGCTCAAGCTCGACCCGGTAGAGCCGGGCCATCTCGATGCCCGTGCTCGCCGTCCCGGCGATGCCCATGCACGAGTAGTCGTCGGTGCGGAACACCTTCTCCATGTCTCGCTGGGAGATGATGTTTCCCGAGGTCGCCCGGCGGTCACCGGCCATCACCACGCCACCCGCGCAGGTCGCCGCGACGATCGTGGTGGCGTGTGGAATCCGGTCGCCGACCGGGGCTGCCAGGGTCTCGTTTCGGCCGGGCAACAAGTCCGGCGCGTAGGAGCCGACGAACTCGGTGAACGAGGAAATGCCGCTGTTCGTGAAGATGTGATTCACCATGCCGGCGGGCAGGTCCCTGTGCGATCCCACGCGACTCCCTCCAAAGGTGCGGTCCTTTAAGGCCCGACCTTACTCATCTTGCCGTGCTGCATGCACTTCCCTGGATCAGCTCAGCGCGAACCCCCTCCGGCCGGATCATTGAATCTTTACGCCCGAGTAAGCCCGTGTAATTGTCGAGTTGTCGTGACATGCCTCCACCCAGCAGAGGTCACCGTGAGACTCTTCCGCCGACCTGTCCTGATTGCGACACTGACGACCGCCGTCCTCGCGCTGCCCGCCTGCGGCTCCGGCGCCCCCGCCGGGGAAGAGGGCATCACCTTGACCATCACCGCCAACGCCATCTCCGGCGGCAAGAACGCGGCAGGCGCCGAGTGGATCAAACAGTGGGTCATCCCCAGGTTCGAGGCCGCGCAGAAGGCGGCGGGACATGAGGTCCGCGTGCTGTTCCAGCCGAACGGCGTGGGCGACGAGCAGTACAAGACCAAGGTCGCGCTGGACCTGAAGTCGAGGACCGGCGCCGACGTGATCGACCTCGACGGGATCTGGGTCGGCGAGTTCGCCCAGGCCGGATACCTCAAACCCCTCACCGAGCTGGGCGGGACGGCCGTCGAGACGTGGGAGGGGTGGAAGCAGATCCCCCAGGCCGTGCAGGGCCTGGGCATCTTCGAGGGCAAGAAGTACGGGCTGCCGCAGGGGACCGACGGACGGGTCCTGTACTACAACAGGGAGCTGTTTGGGAGAGCCGGCCTGCCGGAACCCTGGCAGCCGAGGAGCTGGCAGGAGATCCTCGACGCGGGAGCGGCGCTGAAGAGGCTGCCCGGCGTGACGCCGATCCAGATCAACGCGGGCACCGCGATGGGCGAGGCGACCACGATGCAGGGCGCGCTGCCCCTGCTGGCCGGCACCGGCACGGAGATCTACACCGGCGGCAGGTGGGCCGGCTCCTCGCAGGCGGTCAAGGACGTGCTGGAGTTCTACCGGCAGATCTACTCCGGCGGCCTGGGCGATCCGAAGCTCCAGCAGGAGGCCAAGGGCCGCGACAAGTCCTTCGCCGAGTTCGCCGACGGCAGGATCGGCATCCTGGCGGAGGGCGACTACTTCTGGCGGTCGGTGATCGACCCCAAGACGGGCGTGGCTCCGATGGCCGAGCGCGACCGGGTGGTGGGCTACGCCAGGATCCCGGCCAGGCGGCCCGGCGCCGGAGTCCGCGGCCAGGACTTCGTCAGCCTGTCCGGCGGGGCCGTACGGGTGCTGAACCCCTTCTCGAAGCATCCCCGGCAGGCGTGGGAGCTGCTGTCGTTCATGCACTCCGCCGAGGCGGTCAAGGCCGAACTGGCCGGAGCCGCCCGCGTCACCTCCCGCTCCGACGTCAACGCCGAGGTCCTCGCCGCCGACCCGATGCTGAGGTTCGTCTCCGAGGAGATCCTGCCGATCACCGTCTACCGCCCCGGCCTGGCCGTCTACCCCCAGGTGTCGGCGGCCCTGCAGGAGGCGACGGCGGACATCGTCTCCGGCAGGCCCGTCCAGGAGGCTGCCGCCGCCTACCGGGCCAAGGTGGAGGGGTTGGTCGGTGGCTCCGGCAACGTCGCCGACTGACCTGCGACGCGGAGCGTCGTGAGCCCGCGAGGGCGCGCCGGTGAACTGGACTGAGGAGCGAAGGAGCGAGGAACGAGCGGATGAGCGACGAGGGAAGTCACCGGTCACCAGCGCCCGAGCCGCGACGCGGAGCGTCGCCATGAGCCCGCGAGGGCGCGCCGGTGAACTGGACTGAGGAGCGAAGGAGCGAGGAACGAGCGGATGAGCGACGAGGGAAGTCACCGGTCACCAGCGCCCGAGCCGCGACGCGGAGCGTCGCCATGAGCCCGCGAGGGCGCGCCGGTGAACTGGACTGAGGAGCGAAGGAGCGAGGAACGAGCGGATGAGCGACGAGGGAAGTCACCGGTCACCAGCGCCCGAGCCGCGACGCGGAGCGTCGCCATGAGCACTGACGCGGCGGGGCTGGGGCGCGGCCGGGCGGTCGCGTTCGCGCTGCCCGCGCTCGTGCTCATCGGGACATTCCTGATCTTCCCGGCGATCTGGACCATCTACCTCGGGCTCACCGACTACCGGCTGACCGGGGCGGCGGCGGCCGACCCCCGGCTGGTGGGGGCCGGCAACTACGCCACCGCCCTGGGCGACGAGCGGTTCCGGGACTCGGTCTGGCTGACCGCGCAGTTCGTGCTGGGATCGGCGATCATCGGGCAGGCGGGACTGGGGTTCGCCCTCGCGTGGATCATGCGCGACCGGCGAGGACCCGTGCGCCGGGTCGTCGAGGCATTGGTGCTGCTGTCGTGGATCCTGCCGGGCTCGGTGGTGGCGTTCCTGTGGATCGCCCTGCTGGACCGCGACGGCGGCACCCTCAACGCCCTGCTCGGCACCCCCGGCGCGGCCTGGCTGCTCGACCACCCGATGTTGTCGATCATCGTGTTCAACACCTGGCGGGGCACCGCCTTCTCGATGATGCTCTACTCCGCGGCCCTGGAGAACGTGCCGCCGTCCCATCTGGAGACCGCCCGCCTGGCCGGGGCGTCCGCCCTCCAGCAGCTGCGCGACGTGGTCCTGCCCCGGATCAAGGGACACGTCCTGACCAACGTGCTGCTGACCAGCCTGTGGACGTTCAACGACTTCACCCCCTTCCTGATCACCGCCGGCGGCCCCGAGGGACGCTCGGAGATCCTGCCCGTCTACGTCTACAACGTGGCCCTGCGCGACGGGCGGCTCGGCTTCGGCGCGGCCGTCTCCCTCCTCATCCTCGCGATCAACCTCGTCTTCGCCCTGGCCTACCTGCGCCTGCTCCGCGACCGCCGGGAGGTCCCCGGATGAACCTCGTCGGGCACGTGCTCGGCCGGATCGCCTCGGCCGTCCTCCTCGCGGTCGTCGCCGCCTTCTTCGCGCTGCCGATGCTCTGGCTGGCCTCGGCGCCGTTCGACGCACACCCCTCGATCACGGTGTCGCTCCCGGAGTTCACGCTGGACAACTTCCGGGCCATCCTCGACAACCCCTACGCGCTCGGCTCCATCGGCAACTCGATCATCCAGGCGGGCGGCGCGGCGGCCCTCGTGGTCGTCCTGGCCGCGCTGGCCGCCTACGCCCTGTCCCGGGTCAGGGTGCCCGGCCGCGACGCGCTGCTCTACGTGCTGCTGCTGATGTCGTCGGTGGTCACCGGGACCGCGGCGATGGTGCCGATCTTCGAGCTGGCCTCCCGCCTCGACCTGGTCGACACCCATCTGGGGGTCGTCCTCACCGTCTCCGGTGGCCTGCTCCCCGCGGCGATCTTCATCCTGAAGGACTTCATGGACGCCACCCCCACCTCCTACGAGGAGTCAGCGCGGGTCTTCGGCGCCTCACCGCTGCAGATCCTGCGGCACATCGTCGTCCCGACGGTGCGGCCGGGCCTGGCCACGATCGCGGTGTGGGCCGTGGCCAACGTGTGGGGCGGCTTCCTGCTCCAGTACATCCTGCTGCGCGACCCGGGGAAATCCCCCGGCTCGGTCGTCCTCTACACCCTCTACACCGAGGGCGGCCAGCCCGACCTCTCCCTCATCTCGACGTTCTCGCTGCTCTACTCGCTGCCGGTGGTACTGATGTACCTGTTCGTCAGCAGCAGGTACGGCTTCCGCTTCCATGGAGGGATCAAGCGGTGATCTCCGTGCACGGCCTGACCAAGGTGTTCCCCGGCGGAGTGCGGGCGCTCGACTCCCTCGACCTCGACATCGGAGAGGGCGAGTTCTTCGCGCTGCTGGGCCCCTCCGGCTGCGGCAAGACCACGCTGCTGCGGAGCATCGCCGGCCTCGAGACCCCCACCTCGGGGAGGATCGGCATCGGCGGGACCGACGTGACCGCGCTCGCGCCCGGCCGCCGCGACGTCGCCATGGTGTTCCAGGACTACGCCCTCTTCCCCCACATGGACGTCGCCGCCAACATCGCCTACCCGCTGCGGATAAAGAAGACGCCCCGCGCCCGGCGCGAGGCCAGGGCCGCCGAGGTCGCCGACCGGCTCAGCCTGACCGGACTGCTCGGCAGGCGCCCCGGGCAGCTCTCGGGCGGCCAGCAGCAGCGGGTCGCCCTCGCGCGGGCCATCGCCTGCCGTCCCCGGGTGTTCCTGTTCGACGAGCCCCTGTCCAACCTCGACGCCCGGCTCCGCCTGGAGGCCCGCACCTTCCTCAAACGCCTGCAGGACGAGCTCGGCGTCACCACCGTGTTCGTCACCCACGACCAGGGCGAGGCCCTCGCGCTGGCCCACCGGATCGCCGTCATGGACGCCGGGCGGATCGCCCAGATCGGCACCCCTGCCGAGATCTTCCACCGGCCCGCCACGACCTTCGTCGCCTCCTTCATCGGCTCGACCCCGATGAACCTGCTGCCCGGCACGGTCGGCGACGGCGTGCTCCACGTGGCGGGGGCCGCGCTGCCCGCGCCCGGTGACCTGCCCGAGGGGGAGCCCATCGTGTACGGCGTGCGTCCCGAGTACACCGACCTGTCGGCCACCCGGCGCGAGGACGGCTTCCCCGGCGAGGTCGCCGTCCTGGAGAACCTCGGCACCGCCAGCCTCGTCACCCTGCAAGGCCCGGACCACCTCGTCCAGGCCGTCGTCGGCGAGGGCCACGAGCCCGCCGTCGGCACGGCCGCCTGGGCCGTCCCCCGGCGCGGACGCGCCCTCGTCTACCACGACGGCCGGCTGGCGGGCCAGGCATGAGGGCGCTGCGCGTCACCGGCCGCTGGACCCCGGAGGACCGCCTGGCCTCCCCCGTCCACGACGTCCCGTTCGAGCTGCCCGCCGACGCCCGCGGTTTCACCGTCCGGCTCTCCTACGACCGCTCCGCGGGCGTGCTGGACCTCGGCTGCCACGGGCCGCTGGGCTTCCGCGGCTGGTCCGGCGGCGCCCGCTCCGAATACACGATCACCCCCGCCTGGGCCACCCCCGGCTACCTGTCCGGCGAGCCCGAACCCGGCCTCTGGCGGATCCTGCTCGGCCTCCACCGCGTCCCGCCGGGCGGCCTGCCGTACGAGCTGAGCGTCATCCCGCACCTGTCCCCGCCCGTCACGCCGCCCGCCGGGCCCGGCCTGCGGCCCCCTCCCCCGCCCCGCGAGCCGGCCGCGACCAGGCGCGGCCTGCCCTCGCTCGGCGGGCTGCGCTGGCTCGCCGGGGACCTGCACACCCACACCGTCCACTCCGACGGCTCGCTCAGCGTCTCCGAGCTCGCCTGCCTGGCCGCCGACCGGGGCCTGGACTTCCTCGCCGTCACCGACCACAACACCGTCAGCCACCACACGGAGCTGCCCGCCGCCGCCACCTACGCCGCCATCACCCTCATCCCCGGCCAGGAGGTCACCACCGACCTCGGCCACGCCAACGCCTTCGGCGACATCGGCTGGATCGACTTCCGCGACAGCCCCGACCTGTGGGCGCGGACCGTGCGGGACAGGGGCGGGGTGCTGTCGATCAACCATCCCGTCGCCGGCGACTGCGCGTGGCGCCACCCCATGACCGCGCGGCCGCCCGCCGTCGAGGTGTGGCACTGGAGCTGGTGGGACCGGACCTGGGGCGCGCCGCTGGCCTGGACGCAGCTCTGGTCGGCCGGGGCGACGATGATCGGCGGCAGCGACTACCACCGGCCCGAGGAGGGCCACCCGCCCGGCGACCCCACCACCTGGGTGCTCGCCGGCGACCCCCTCGAAGGGCTGCGCGCCGGCGGCACCGCCGTGTCCGCCACCCCCGACGGGCCGCTGCTGCTCCGCCACGGCGACGACTTCCTCATCGTCGGCGGCGACGGGCTGGTGCTGTGGGGGCCGGACACCCGCCGGGCCGTCATCGGCGACAGGGTCACCGTCCCGGCCCGGCCCGGACCCCACCGGCTGGAGACCTACCGCAACGAGGTGATGGCACTGTGCACGTGAAGGTCGCGATCGCGGGGCTGGGGGTCGCCGCGCAGGTCATCTACCTGCCGCTGCTGGCCAGGCGCCGGGAGCTGTTCGAGGTGACCGCCGTGTGCGACCTCGACCCCGCGCAGGCCGAGTCCATCGGGCGGCAGAGCGGGGCGCGGTGGTTCGCCGACCCCGCGGCGATGCTCGACCACGGCGGCTTCGACGCGCTCGTCGTGCTCACCCCCGGATCCCACGGGGCCCTCGTCGCCGCCGCGCTGGAGCGCGGCCTGGCCGTACTGTGCGAGAAACCCCTCGCCTACAGCCAGGCCGAGGCCCGCGCGCCGGGCGACACAACGCGGCTGATGGTGGGCTACATGAAGCAGTACGACCCGGCCGTACGGCGGGCGGTCGCGCTCCTGGCAGGACGCCCCGTCCGGCACCTGGACGTCACCGTGCTCCACCCCACCGGCGAGGCCCAGCTCGCCTTCGCCCGCGTCCGGCCCTCACGCCCCTCCCCGGCGGCCCTCGAACCGTGGCTCAGAGCCGACGAGGAGGCCCTGGACGCCGCCCTGGGGGCCGCCTCCGCACCGATCAGGTCGCTGTACTCCGGAGTCGTGCTCGGCAGCCTCAGCCACGACCTGGCGCTGATGCGCACCTTCGGCGGCCCGCCCGCCGGCGTCGAGCACACCGCCGTGTGGGACGGGCCCTCCCTGGAGGTCTGCGGGGCACTGGAGCGGGGCCGCTACAGCCTGCGCTGGCACTACCTGCCCCGCCACCCCGCCTACCGGGAGACCGTCAGCGTCCACCACGAGGACGGCACGCTGGAGCTGGTCTTCCCCTCCCCCTACCTGATGAACGCCCCCACCGTCCTGACCTCCAGCTCCCTGGACGGGACCACGGAGGTCAGGACGGTCCACCGCGACATGTCCGAGGCCTTCGAACGCCAGCTTGAGGCCTTCCACGCCCTCGTCACCGAGGGCACTCCCCCGCTCACCGGGCTCGCCGGCGGCCTGGCGGACATCGTGACGGCCCAGAAGATCATCAAATCGGTCGCCGGCCCGTCCATCGGAGGCGAGGCGCGTGACGCCTGACATCGTGGTCGTCCCCCACACCCACTGGGACCGCGAGTGGTATCTGCCCTTCCAGCGGTTCCGGCTCGGCCTGGTCCGCATGCTCGACGAGGTCCTCGACACCATGGCCGCCGACCCCGGCTACCGCTTCACCATGGACGGCCAGCTCGCCGCCCTGGAGGACTACCTGGAGATCCGCCCGGAACGGCTCCCCGCCGTCAGACGGCTCGTCGCCGAGGGCCGCTTCGCCGCCGGGCCGTGGCTCATCCTCGCCGACGAGTTCCTCTGCTCAGGGGAGACCCTGATCCGCAACCTGGAGTACGGCATGCGCGGCGCCGCCGAACTCGGCGGCGTCATGCGGGTCGGATACCTGCCCGACCAGTTCGGCCACTGCGCCCAGATGCCGCAGATCCTGCGCCAGGCCGGCCTCGAACACGCCTGCCTGTGGCGCGGCGTGCCCGCCTCGGTCGACCGCGACGCCTTCGCCTGGATCGGCGCCGACGGCACCGCCGTCCGCACCCAGTACCTGCCCGGCGGGTACGGCAACGCCGTCGCGCTGTTCAGCGGTCCCCCGCAGGCCCTCGCCGACCGCCTCGCCGCCTTCACCGAGACGCTGCGCCCCTGGCACCCCGCCGGCCCCCTGCTCGCCATGTACGGCGCCGACCACAGCGCCCCCGCCGCCGACATCACCGCCGCCGGGCTGCGCATCGCCACCCTCCACGACTACGTCACCGCCCAGGACCCCTCCGTCACGGACCTGCCGGCCGTCCACGGCGAGCTGCGCTCCCACGCCCGCGCCAACATCCTGCCCGGCGTCATCTCCGCGCGCATACCCGCCAAGCAGGCCATGGCCCGCGCCGAGCGCGTCGTCACCCGCTACGCCGAGCCCCTGTCGGCACTCTGGCTGCCCGGCGGCACGGCCGCCGCGAAACTGCTCGACATGGCCTGGCGCCGCCTCATCGCCTGCAGCGGCCACGACTCCATCACCGGCTGCGGCGCCGACGAGACCGCCCAGCAGGTCGCCGCCCGCATCGCCGAGGCCGAGCAGATCGGCCAGGCCGTCGTCGACATGGTCAGCGCCTCCCTCTCCGACCGGGCCTCCCGCGACGCCCTCGTGGTCGTCAACCCCTCTCCCTTCCCGCGCACGGCCCTCGTCCTGGCCGACCTGCCCGAGAGCCGGGCCGCCCTGTCCGCCCCGGACGGCGGCCGGGTGCCGTCACAACGGCTGGAGCTGGCCCCCACCCTCCTCGACGAGACCGTCATGGACGACCTCACCCAGCTCCTCGGCCGGATCCACGAACGCGAGCTCTTCGGCCAGGAGATCGTCTCCTGGTCCGCCGACGGCGACGTCTTCACCATCGTCGTCGGCCGCCACGCCACCACCGGCTACGACTACGCCGACCTCCGCGCGGCGGTCCTGGACGGCGCCGCCGCCCGGCCCGGCCCCTGGCGGGTGCGCACCTGCGCCGAACCGGTCGTCACCGTCGCCGCCCACGTCACCGTCGCGCCGTTCGGCCGCACCGTCCTCACCTCCGTTCCCGCCCCGGCCCCGGCCCAGGTCCCGGACGGCCCCGGCTGGGCACGCCCCGCCGAGGGCACGCTCGACAACGGCCTGCTGCGCGTCACCGTCGCCCCCGACGGCACCCTGTCGCTGTTCGCGGACGGCGCCGAGGCCCACGGCGTGGGCCGCGTCGTCGACGGCGGCGACGCCGGCGACACCTACAACCATGCCCCGCCCCGCGCCGACACCCTCGTCGACACCCCCGGCCGGGTCGAGGTCGAGAGCGTCTGCACCGGGCCGCTGGTGTCGGTGCTGGAGATCCGCCGCGACTACGCCTGGCCGTCCGCCGCCACCCCGGAGGGCCGCTCGCCGGTCACCGAGAACGTCACCGTCACCACCAGGGCCGAGCTCCGCGCGGGCGAGCCCTACCTGCGCCTGGAGATGTCCTTCGACAACCGCTGCCGCGACCACCGGGTCCGCTGGCACGCGCCCCTCCCCTCCCCCGCGGCGGAGTCCTTCTCCGAAGGGCAGCTCTCGATCGTACGGCGCGGCCTGACCGGTGAGGGCGGCTGCGGCGAGGAGCCCCTGCCCACCTTCCCCGCCGAGGGCTTCGTCACCGCGGGCGGCCTGGCGGTCCTGCTGGATCAGGTGACCGAGTACGAGCTGACCGGCGGCGAGCTGGCGCTCACCCTGATCCGCTCGGTGGGCCTGCTGTCCAGCAACCGCAACGCCTACCGCGACGAACCCGCCGGACCCCAGCTGCCCACCCCCGCCGCCCAGTGCCCCGGACCGGTCACCACCCGCCTGGCCGTGCTGCCCCACCCGGGCACCTGGCACGAGGCGGGACTGCCGCGCCTGGCGGAGGAGTATCGGCACGCGCTGCTGGCCGTACCGGGGTCGGGCCGCGCCGCCGCCTCCCCGGGCGCCGGGGGGCCGGGCATGTCTCCGGAGCAGGCCGGCGCGTCCCTCGCCGTCGAGGGCACGGGCGTGGTGCTCACGGCGCTGCGCGAGCGAGGCGACGTGCTGGAGATCCGCGTCGTGGCCGAGCACCCCACGGCCACCGAGGCCGTCGTCCGCGGGCCGTTCGGTGCCGCCCGCCGCGCCGACGTGCTCGGCGTGGCGGGCGAGCGGCTGGAGGTCACCGGCGGTGTCGTACGGCTACCGCTGCGTCCCTTCGAGATCGCGACCCTTCACCTGACGAGAGCGGGCTGAGCGCGCCGCCCCCGTCCTCCGTCATGGCGGTCTCCTCCTAGCCCCGGTCGCCTCGCCGCTCGCCCGGCGGTGCCCCGCCCCTCCCCGTCCGGTGGATCGAACCGTCCCGCCCGGCGGGCATCGGGTCTCGGTGGTGCCGTGGGGCGGCTCGGCGTGCGGTCGCGGCCGGGGGTTCCCCGCTCCGGCCGCCCTCTCGACCCGGACGTGACAGGGCCGCGCCGGCCGGTCCATATGATCGGGATCGATTATCGCTGAATTCGGCCCGCGTTTTGATCTCTCGGTATTTCGGATGGTATTCGTGCCCCCGGAAACCGCGGACCGATTCCGGACGGCCCGCCTTCCCGGCCGCGCGTTTTCGAGGGGTCGCGGTGGAGCGCCTCTTGAAGCACTCCCCGCGGTGGCGGGCGCGGCCGTCCGCCGTCCGCGTGCGGAGACCGGGCCGGCCGGCCCGCGGCCGGGACAGGTTTTCGGACTCGCGGCGAATCCCCTCGCGCCCCTGCCCCTGAAAGCGGACCTCTCCTCTACTGTCCGCCCTTTTGCACGTAACTCCTCACGAACTCCTCGGCGTTCTCCTCGAGCACCTCGTCGATCTCGTCGAGGATCGCGTCGACGTCGTCCGAGAGCTTCTCGTTGCGCTCCTGGACGTCGGAGGAGTCCACCGCGGTGGTCTCCTCCACCTCCTTGTCACTCCGGCTGGTGTGCTTCTGGCCGCCGGTGTCCTTGCTCGCCATCTGTGGCACCTCCGCTTGGGGGACGCTTGTGACTCATATCTTCCCCGAACCGGCGGACATTGCGCGCGGATCGTCCCGCGATCTTTGCGGGAGCCCGCCGAGGCCGCCCCCGAGGTCCTGCCTGCAAGAGAACCCCCTCCCGCCCCCTGAGGCAAATTCTTTCCGGTTGACTGGATAGCATCCCTATCCAATAATTGGCTAGCGTCACTATCCAATGGAAGGACCCCCATGTCGCCGTCATCGCTGAGCATCGCCGGAGTGCTCCTGATCACCGTGCCCACCATCGCCTTCGGCGGGCTCTCCCTGCTCGCGCACATCATGCGCAACATCCCCGGCTACCTGGACAACCCGGTACGGCGGGGCCTGTGGCGGGCCGGACACGCCCACGCGGGCATCCTGGTGCTCTTCGCGCTGGTCGCGATGGTCTACATCGACCAGGCCGACCTGTCCGACGGCATGAAGACCCTGACCCGCATCCTGATCGTGGCGGCGCCGATCCTCATGCCGATCGGCTTCTTCCTGTCGGTCGTGCGCCCCTCGGACACCAAGCCGAACAGGCTGATCTGGCTGGTGGCCCTCGGTGGAGTGTCGCTGGGCGCCGGGACGTTGACGTTGGGCATCGGCCTCGTCTGACCGTCTTTACAACGTAGATTCGTATATTTCAGAGCTTTTCTGACACGCCCGGACCGTTCCAGTTAGGCCGCGGGGGTGCGAGACTGCGATCATTGACGGGTGAGCACCATCGTCGCCAGCCGGTACAAACTCGTCTCCCCCGTCGGCCGCGGAGCGACCGGCGTCGTCTGGCGTGCCTACGACCTGCTACTGGAGCGGGAAGTGGCGCTCAAGGAGATCGCCCTCCCTCCCGGCCCCGAGGCGGCCGAGCGGCGGCGGCGGGTGGTGCGCGAGGCGCGGATGGCGGCGCGGCTGAGCCACCGGGGCATCGTCACGGTGCACAACCTGGCCGAGGAGGCCGAACGGCTCTGGATCGTCATGGAGTTCCTGGAGGCCCTGACCCTGCACGACACGCTGGTGCAGGCGGGGCCGCTCCCGGCGGACCTGGTGGCCGCGATGGGGCGCCGTCTGCTGGAGGCCCTGCGGCACGCGCACGACGGCGGGGTGATCCACCGCGACATCAAGCCGGCCAACATCATGCTGACCGGCGACCGGGTGGTGCTGGCCGACTTCGGCTTCGCCGCGCCGGAGGGGACGGCGAGCACCTCGATGCGGGGCACGCCGGCGTTCATCGCGCCGGAGGCCCTGCACGGCCGGGGCGGCACCCGCGAGGCGGACATGTGGTCGTTCGGGGCGACCCTCTACATGGCGGTGGAGGGCCGGACACCGTTCCGGACGGTCACCTCGATGGCCGCCCTGGTGGAGGCGTTGCGGGAGCCGGCGCGCGCGCCTCGCCGGGCGGGCCCCCTGGAGCCGATCCTGCGCGGGCTGCTGCGCAAGGACCCCAGAGCGCGGCTGAGCGCCGAGCGGACCTCGGCGATGCTGGCCGATGTCCGCTGTTTCAGCGCGGCCTGATCCGGCGCGGCCGATTGTCGGCGGAGATTAAGAAGTCAAATCAATACCTCACCACATCCGTGCTACTCAATCGTTATGCGTAATCACGTATCGCGGCGACATCATGCACCGTTCCAGATGAAAATATGAATCAGCTGAGGGGCCCGGCTTCTACTGCAACGGGTGGTTCATGGGAACGGGAACGGGAAAGACGCGCCTGCTGGGCGGTCGTTATCAGCTGACTTCGCCGATGGGCCGGGACGGCGTGGGCATCATGTGGCGTGCCCACGATTCACGGCTCCGCCGAAATGTGGCGATCAAGGAAATTCAGCCGCACTTCCGGGATCACGGGGCAGACCTGGAGGAGGCACGCCGCCGGGCGCTGCGCGAGGCGCGCTCGGCCGGGCGGCTGAGCCATCCGGCGGTGATCTCCGTGCACGACCTGCTGGAGGAGGGCGGCCGGCTCTGGATCGTGATGGAGCTGCTGGAGGCCCTCACGCTGAAGGAGACGGTGCGGCACCTGGGCCATCTGCCGGTCCACTGGGCGGCCTGGATCGGCTTCCAGCTGCTGTCGGGGCTACGGCACGCGCACGGGGCCGGCGTGCTGCACCGGGACATCAATCCGGGCAACATCCTGCTGACCGGCGACCGGGTGGTGCTGTCGGATTTCGGCATCGCGGCGCTGAGCGGGGAGGCGAGCGCGTCGACGACCGTGCCGATCGGCTGCGCGCCCGCCTACACGGCGCCGGAGCGGCTGCGGGGCAGGGCGGCCACCCCGGCGGCCGACCTGTGGTCCTTCGGGGCGTGCCTGTATTTCGCGGTGGAGGGGCGCTCGCCCTATCCCGAGTCCGGCTCGCTGGCGGTGCTGAGCACGGCGATGAGCAGGAATCCGGAGCCGCCGGCGAAGGCCGGGCCGCTCTGGACGGTCCTCGAAGGGCTGCTCCGGCGCGATCCGGCAGCCCGCGTGTCCGCCGGTCAGGCGGCGCGCCTGCTGTCGGAGATCCTCCGGCTGGAGGGGGTCGCGGTGGCGCCGCCGCAGCTGCCGGCGGCGCGCTTCCCCGCCGGGCCCTTCACGTCGTAGGCCGGCTCCTCCCCGGCGCTGAGCCTCGCACGGGGGCCGCGGGGGACCGGTGGCACGCCCGCACGAACCGGGCGGCCAGCTGGGGGCTGCCGGCCCAGTGCAGGTGCAGGTAGGAGGCGACCACCCGGTCGTCGGCGAACCCGTCGGCACCGCCCCGCCAGCGGAACAGGGGCCGCTCCGGCGCGGGCCGTACGGCGGTGCGGTGGAACTCGTGCCCGCGATACCGCTCGCCGTCCCTGGTCAGCGCCGAGTCCCGGACGGCCACCGCGTCCCGGTAGCCGAGGGTGAGCGAGCCGGTCATCCCGGCCTCGATGTCCAGGACCCCGCACATCGGCCTGCCGTCCAGCTCCCTGGCGAGGTACAGCAGGCCCGCGCACTCGGCGGAGATCGGCCCGCCGAAGGCGGCGACCTGCTCGCGCAGCGGCTCGTTGGCGGACAGCTCGGCCGCGTAGACCTCGGGAAAGCCGCCGCCGACGACGATCCCCCGCGTCCCTTCGGGCAGGGCCTCGTCGGTGAGCGGGTCGAAGGTGACGACCTCCGCTCCGGCGGCCGTCAGCAGCTCGGCCTGCTCGGTGTAGCCGAAGGTGAACGCCTGGCCGCCCGCGACCGCGATTCTCGCCGGGGCACGGGCGCTCTCCGGGGCCGGCGCGGCCCGCGTGGCCGGCGCGCCGGACGTGGCCGCCGCGGGGCCTGTGAGGGCCGTGGCCGGGCCGGGCGCCCACGGGCGGGCGCATAGTGGCGGGGCCGTGCGTGCGAGCCGTACCAGCTCCTCCAGGTCGCAGGAGTCCTCGACGAGGGCGGCGGCGGCGTCCATGGCCAGGGTGGCGCGTGTCCGGCGTTCGGCGGCGGGGACGAGGCCGAGGTGCCGGGAGGGGGTGGCGACGGCGTCGCTGCGGCGGATCGCGCCCAGCACCGGGACGCCGCTCTCGGCGAGGGCCTCGCGGCAGATGTCCTCGTGCCGGGCGGAGCCGATCCGGTTGAGGATCACCCCGCCGAACCTGAGCCGGGTGTCGTAGGAGGCGAACCCGTGCACGAGCGCGGCCACCGACCGGCTCTGCTTCGCCGCATCCACGACCAGGACCACGGGGGCGTCGAGCAGCCTGGCGACATGGGCGGTGGAGGCGAACTCGCTCGCGCCCGCCCCGTCGTACAGGCCCATCACCCCTTCGACCACGGCGAGGTCGGCCCCGGCCGCGCCGTGCAGGAACAGCGGGGCGATGAGATCCTCGCCCACCAGCCACGGGTCGAGGTTGCGCCCGGGACGGCCGGTGGCCATGGCGTGGTAGCCGGGATCGATGTAGTCGGGGCCCACCTTGTGCGGGGAGACCGCCATCCCCCGGCGGGTGAGGGCGGCCATCAGCCCGGTCGCCACGGTGGTCTTCCCGGCTCCCGAGGCCGGGGCGGCGACTACCAGGCGGGCTACCATTCGATGCCCTTCTGGCCTTTCTGCCCGGCGTCCATGGGGTGCTTGACCTTGCCCATCTCCGTCACCAGGTCGGCGGCGGCGAGCAGGCGGGGATCGGCGTCGCGGCCGGTGACCACGACGTGCTGGCCGCCCGGACGCCCGCCCAGGGTCTCGACCACCTCGTCGACGTCGATCCAGCCCCATTTCATGGGGTAGGTGAACTCGTCGAGCACGTACAGGCGGAAGGTCTCGGCGGCGAGGTCGCGTTTGATCTGCTCCCAGCCCTCACGGGCGTCGGCGGCGTGGTCCTCCTCGGTGCCCGGCCGCTGGATCCAGGACCAGCCCTCCCCCATCTTGTGCCAGGAGACCGTTCCCCCCTCGCCGGAGTCGCCGAGCACCCGCAGGGCACGTTCCTCGCCGATGCGCCACTTGGCGGACTTGACGAACTGGAACACCCCGATCGGCCAGCCCTGGTTCCATGCGCGCAGGGCCAGGCCGAAGGCCGCGGTGGACTTGCCCTTGCCGGGGCCGGTGTGCACGATCAGCAGCGGCCGGGTGCGGCGCTGCCGGGTGGTCAGGCCGTCCTCGGGCACGCTGACCGGTCTGCCCTGAGGCATCGTCAATCACCTTTCACTGTCATGCGTTCACTGTCCTGCGGCTCACTGTTATGCGTTCACTGTCCTGCGGCTCGCTGTCATGCGGCTCGCTGTCATGCGGCGGCCCGCCGCTCGCGGATCATCCCGGCGAGGTCGGCGAGCTCGTCGAGGCGCACGGTCTCGGCGCCCATCCGGTCCGCCAGGGACCGGGCCAGGCCGAGGCGGACGTGCCCGCTCTCACAGTCCACCACCACGCCCGTCACTCCGGCCAGCAGCCCCGCGGCGCGGTGGGAGTCCTCGACGGTGCCGGAGGTGGCCCGCCCATCGGTGACGAGGACCACCAGCGGACGCCTGGCGGGGTCGCGCAGGCGCTCCACCCGCAGCACCTCGGCGGCCCGGAGCAGTCCCGCGGCGAGCGGGGTGCGGCCGCCGGTGGGCAGGTCGCGCAGCCGGGCCGCGCCCGCCTCGACGGAGGAGGTGGGCGGCAGGACGAGGTCGGCGCGGGTGCCGCGGAAGGTGACCAGCCCGACCTTGTCACGGCGCTGGTAGGCGTCGAGCAGCAGGCCCAGCACGGCCGTCTTGACGGCGCGCATGCGCTGCCGGGCCGCCATGGATCCGCTCGCGTCCACGACGAACAGCACCAGGTTGCCCTCGCGGCCCTCGCGGACGGCCTCCCTGAGGTCCTCGCGCCGCAGCAGCAGGCCGGGGCCGCTCCTGCCGCGGCCGAGCTGGTACGGCGCGGCGGCGCCGACGGTCGCCTTCAGATGCAGGGAGGCGGGACGGCCCTCGGGGGTCCGGGCGCCGGTGGTCCGGCCCAGGGGGGTCCTGGCCCTCGACCTCCTCCCGGGGGCGCCGGCGCCGATCCCGGGGACGGTGAACAGCCTGGCCGGTCGCGCCGGATCCGCGTCGAAGGCCTGGTCGCGGCGGGTGGTGCCGGCCTCCGGCCTCGGGCCCGCGGCCGTCCCGGCCTCGGGTGACGGGGCGTCGGGCGACGGAGCGCCGGCGCTGCCGGGGCCCGCGTCCGGAGCGCCGGGGGGCGCGGGACGGGGCCCCTCCCCGCCGGGGCCGTTCCCGCCGGGACCGTCCTCCGCGGAGCCGTCACCGCCTGGATCCTCGCCGCCGGAGCCGTCCTCGGAGGTGCCGTCCTCGGAGGTGCCGTCCCCGCCGGAGCCGTCACCGCCGGGGCCGGGGCCGTCCGGGTCGTCGTCGGGCTCGTCGGGGACCTGGCCGAGGAGGTCCTCCAGCTTGGACTCGTCCAGGCCGGGGGCGTCGAACGGGTCCCGGCGGCGGCGGTGCGGGAGGGCGAGCCTGGCCGCCTCGCGCACGTCGTCGGCGGTGACGGCGGTACGGCCCTGCCAGGCGGCGTGGGCGATCGCGGCGTTCGCGGTGACCAGGTCGGCGCGGAGGCCGTCCACCTCGAACGCCGCGCAGACCGTGGCGATCTGCCGCAGCGCGGCGTCCGGCAGGACCACGTCCGCCACCCGGGCCCGCGCCTCGGCGATGCGTGCCGCCAGCGCCCGCTCCTGCTCGGACCAGCGGGCGGCGAACCCCTCCGGTCCGGCGTCGAACGCCAGGCGGCGCCGTACCACCTCCGCCCGCTGGGACGGCTCCCGCGACGCCCGGACCTCCACGGTCAGCCCGAACCGGTCGAGGAGCTGCGGCCGCAGCTCCCCCTCCTCGGGGTTCATGGTGCCCACCAGCAGGAACCGGGCGGCGTGCCGTACCGACACCCCCTCGCGCTCGACGTAGCAGGTGCCGAGCGCGGCGGCGTCGAGCAGCAGGTCGACCAGGTGGTCGTGGAGCAGGTTGACCTCGTCGACGTACAGGACGCCCCGGTGCGCGGCCGCGAGGAGGCCGGGCTCGAAGGCCTTCACCCCCTCGGTGAGGGCGCGTTCGATGTCGAGCGAGCCGGCCAGGCGGTCCTCGGAGGCGCCGACGGGCAGCTCGACCAGGCGCGCGGGCCGGGCGGCCCCGGTCCGGACCTCGTGCGGCCCGTCCGGACACTCAGGGTCCGGCGCGGCGGGGTCGCACGAGAAGCGGCAGCCGTTCACCACCTCGACGGCGGGCAGCAGCGCCGCCAGCGCCCGCACGATCGTGGACTTGGCGGTGCCCTTCTCGCCCCGGACCAGCACCCCGCCGACGCGGGGGGAGACGGCGTTGAGGATGAGCGCGAGTTTCAGGTCCTCCGATCCCACGATCGCGGTGAAGGGATAGCGCGGGTCACGCACCTTCGAGATCTCCTTGGATGTCGTCATGCGGGGTAGCTCAGCCGCCAGCGCCCGCCCCGCCCGGTGAGCGCGACGCGGGCCAGCGGCGCGACGTCGACACGCCAGAAGGCGGAGGGGGGCGCGCCGACGGCGTGGACGACCGCGGCGCGGATGAACGGAGGATGGGTGACGGCGACGGTACGGCCGGGAGCCCGGCGGGAGAGCCAGCCGGCCACCCGGTCGAGCAGGCCGGCGATCGACTCCCCTCCGTGGGGCGCGGCGGCGGGGTCGGTGAGCCAGGCGGCGAGGGACTCGGGTTCGCCGGCCTCGACCTCGTCCAGCGTCTTCCCGGTCCACCTGCCGTAGTCGCAGTCGGCCAGCAGCGGGTCGAGGTCGATCCGCAGGCCGAGCGCCGCGGCCGTCTGGGTGCAGCGCAGCTCGGCGGCGCAGGCCGCCGAGCCGTGGCCGAACCGCGCGGCCAGGCCGGCGGCCTGGCGCAGGCCGCGTCCGTCGAGCGGTTCGTCGCCCGGGAACGCGGCCCGTGCCGTCGCCGAGGTCGAGGCGTGGCAGACCAGCAGCAGGCGGGTGACCCCCGAGGGGGCCGTCACACCGGGCTGCGCCTGCGCGCGGCGAAGGCGAACAGGACGCCGACCCCGAGCCAGAAGACCGCCTGGGTGCCGATGGAGGCGATCCGGAAGTCCCACAGCAGGTCGGCGGGGAACCCCTGGGGCACCTCGTCGATCTCCGGCAGCAGGATCCAGGCCGCCGCCACCGGGACGAGCACCGTGGCGCCCGTGGCCGACCAGCGCAGCCAGGGCTCGCTCCGGGTGGCATAGCGGTGGGTGGCGGCGCCCGCGGCGACGGCCAGGATCCCGATGACCACCGCGACCAGGTAGAGCACGGTGCGCTGGTTGATCGTCTCGGGGTCGCCGACGGCGGGCGGGTTGGCGGGATATTTCAGGAAGGGGACGAGGACGATCGCGGTGAACGCGGCGGCCGCGAGAGTGATCGCGAGCACCGGTTCCGAGCGGGGTCCGGCCCGGCCGCGCACGGCGGCGTAGGCGAGGGCGAACAGGCCGCCGACGGCCACGCCGTACAGGCCGAGGGCCAGGAAGAGCCCGAAGCGCTGGCCGTCCCTGCTGACCAGCGCCTCCCCCTCCTCGTGGGAGTGGCCCGCGGGTTCGGCCTCCTCGTGGGAGTGGGTTCCGGCGGCCGGGGCGGCGGCCGCGGCCGCCTCCTCCAGCGCGATGGCCCGGTCGATGCGCGGCTCGCCCACGGTGTAGGCGAAGACGGCCGCGAACAGCCCTGCGAGCAGTCCGGCGAGCATGCCCCGGACGATGAGTTTGGTGATCACGTGCGGCTCAGTGGCACGGCACGCCGAGCAGATGACGCCCGTCGTGCATGAGTTCGTGCAGGTAGTTCCCGGTCTGCGAGATCGCTCCCTGGTCGAAGGCGACCAGGTAGGCGATGAGCAGCAGCACCGGTACGGCGAGCAGCCAGCGGGTGAGGGAGATCCATGGGATGGGCTGGGCGTGCGGAGCCGAGATCTGGCTCACGGCCACCTCCTTCGGGATTGACGCGTCCCTTTTCGTAGGTCGGTGGCGGCCGAGTGACCTGGCTCCCGGCCCCGAAGGCCCGGTTACAGTGGCGCGACCGCACCGGAATCTCACCGGATTTCCCTCGCACCGCCACAAAACACCCGGAACGTATCCCGGTTACCTATCGCCCGTCAATCCGGACAGATCCCGTCGGGCTATGCGATTCACACGGCCGTTCCGGGAAACACCGACAGCCGGGCGGCGGTCCCGGCGCCCGGGGAACACCGACAGCGGGGCGGCGGCCCGGCGCCCGGGGAACACGGAGAGCGGGGCGGCGGCCCGGCGACCACCACCCCGCGAACGGATCTCCGCTACTCGCCGGTGAGCGCGTTCACCAGATCGGCGGCGGTACGGCAGCGGTCGAACAGCTCGCCCACGTGCGCTCTGGTACCGCGCAGCGGCTCCATGGTCGGGACGCGCTGCAGGGACTCGCGGCCGGGGATGTCGAAGATGACCGAGTCCCAGGAGGCGGCCGCGACCGACTCGCTGAACTGGCTCAGGCAACGTCCCCGGAAATAGGCCCGCGTGTCGCTGGGCGGGGCCTCGATGGCCCGCTGGACCTCTTCCTCGGTGACCAGGCGCTGCATCCGGCCCCGGGCGACCAGCCGGTTGTACAGGCCTCGGTCGGGACGGATGTCGGAGTACTGAAGGTCGACGAGCTGCAGGCGCGGATGGGACCAGGGAAGGCCGTCGCGGGTGCGGTAGCCCTCCAGCAGCTCCAGCTTGGCCACCCAGTCCAGCTCCCTGGACAGCTGCATCGGGTCCTCGGCCAGGCGGGTCAGGACCGACTCCCAGCGGTCCAGGACGTCCTTGGTGAGCTCGTCCACGCCGTTGCCGCTGCGCTCCTCGGCGTACTTGCGCGCCAGCTCCAGATACTCCATCTGGAGCTGGACCGCCGTGAGCTTGCGGCCGTCGCGCATCGCGATCTCGTATTTGAGCGTCGGGTCGTGGGAGACCGCGCGCAGCGCCTGGACGGGGTTCTCCACGGCGAGGTCGCGGGTGAAGTAGCCGTCCTCGATCATGGCCAGGACCAGCGCGGTGGAGCCCAGCTTCAGGTAGGTCGAGATCTCCGACATGTTGGCGTCGCCGATGATGACGTGCAGGCGGCGGTACTTCTCCGGGTCGGCGTGCGGCTCGTCCCGGGTGTTGATGATCGGCCTCTTGAGCGTGGTCTCCAGGCCCACCTCGACCTCGAAGAAGTCGGCCCGCTGGCTGATCTGGAAGCCCTCGCCCCGCGAGTCCTGCCCGATGCCGACCTTGCCGGCGCCGGTGACGACCTGCCGGGAGACGAAGAAGGGCGTCAGGTGCCTGACGATGTCGGCGAACGGCGTGGCCCGCCGCATCAGGTAGTTCTCATGGCAGCCGTAGGAGGCGCCCTTGTTGTCGGTGTTGTTCTTGTAGAGCTGGATCGGGGCGTTGGTGGGGATGGCCGAGGCGCGGACCGCGGCGTCGTGCATGACCCGCTCCCCCGCCTTGTCCCAGATCACCGCGGCCCGCGGGTTGGTGCACTCGGGAGTGGAGTATTCGGGATGGGCGTGGTCGACGTAGAGCCGAGCCCCGTTGGTGAGGATCACGTTGGCCAGGCCCAGATCCTCGTCCGTGAGCTGGCTCTGATCGGCCACCTCCCTGGACAGGTCGAAGCCCCGGGCGTCGCGGAGCGGGTTCTCCTCCTCGAAGTCCCATCGTGCCCGCCGCGCCCTGGCGGCCGAGGCGGCCAGGTAGGCGTTGACGACCTGAGAGGAGGTCACCATCGCGTTGGCCCCCGGCTGTCCGGGCACGGAGATGCCGTACTCCGTCTCGATGCCCATCACCCGCCGTACCGTCATGCGCACCCTCTGTTCATCCGGGACTGTCTTCTCCGCCGTATATATCCCCGACCCTAGACCCTTCACTATGCCCGGTGGTCAGACAGTTATGGCACCGAGGCCTTTTCGCCCGTCGCGAAGGGCTCCCATGGTGGCGGGGAGGGCGGCGCGGACGGCGGCGCGGCCCGCCGCCGGCGTCTGGCCTTGACGAATTCCTGAACCGGCCGTTCGGCCACCCGGTACACCAGGTAGGAGAAGGCCATCGCGGCCAGCGTGGTGACCACGGCGGTCAGCCAGGGCGGCAGCGTGTCCCGCAGGGCAGGGATGATCACGACGGCGGCCGTGGTGTGGAACAGGTAGAGCGGGTAGGTCAGGGCGCCCAGGGTGACCAGGCCGCGCCAGCGCAGCCGGCTCAGCCAGCCGAGCGCCACCATCGCCATGAGCACGTAGAAGAAGATCACGGTGGCGGCGACGGCCCATTCGGGCACGGGCATCGCGGCGTAGCCGACCTTCTCGATGCGCCCGGCGACCCGGTCGATCGCCGAGTTGACCGCCAGGCCGGCGCTGATCCCGGCCAGGCACCACAGGATCAGCCTGGGCCCGTGCTTGGTCATCAGGAAGAAGGCCATGCCGCCGACGAAGTACGCCGCGTACTTGGGCATCACCACGAGGTCGACCCACTTGTCCTCGCTGCCCGCGAAGAACCCGGCGGCCAGCAGCCAGACGCCCATGAAGACCAGGCAGCGGTTGAGCGTCACCCCGACGAGCACCAGGACCGAGATCAGCAGGTAGAAACGGAGCTCGACCCAGAGCGACCAGTAGACGCCGTTGGCGTCGTAGACGCCGAAGGCCCGCTGGAGCATCGTGAGGTTGACCCCGTACTCCCCGGCGCTGAGCTTGGGGTCCAGGGCGGTGGCGGCGGTGAGGCCGTAGACCGCGGCCGTCACGCCGACGCTGACCCAGTAGGCGGGGAAGAGCCGCACCAGCCGGGACAGGGCGAACGCGCCCAGCCCCCGGCCCCAGACACTCATCAGGATGACGAATCCGCTGATCATGAAGAACAGCTCGACGCCCAGGATGCCGAGACCGGACAGCGTGGAGATCGCGGGGAACAGCTTGGACGGGCGATCCCCCCACACCGAGGCGAAGGCGATGAAGTAGTGGAAGGCGAGCACCGCCAGGGCGGCGACGAAACGGAGGAGGTCGAGTTCGGCGAGGCGGCCGCTCCCCCGAGCCGCTCCGCGAGACCCCGCGCCGGTCACCTGACGACCAGGCCGAAATGTTCACGCACGCCACTTGGACGGCGTTTTGATCAATTGGGTTCCATGTGACGTCACTTCACTTCTGTGACGAGTGGGAATCGGTGGCCGGGGCCGGGAACGCCGACGGCGCGGCCCCCGGCGGGGGGACCGCGCCATCGCGCGCGTTGCCGGCGTCGCCAGTCGCCGTGGTGCTGCTAGAGGTACTGGCCGGTGTTGGCCACCGTGTCGATGGATCGACCGGCCTCGGTGCCCTGCTTGCCCGTCACGAGGGTGCGGATGTAGACGATCCGCTCGCCCTTCTTGCCGGAGATGCGGGCCCAGTCGTCGGGGTTGGTGGTGTTGGGCAGGTCCTCGTTCTCGGAGAACTCGTCCACGCAGGCCGCCAGCAGATGCTGGATCCGCAGGCCCTTCTGCCCGGACTCGAGGAACTGCTTGATCGCCATCTTCTTGCTGCGGTCGACGATGTTCTGGATCATGGCGCCGGAGTTGAAGTCCTTGAAGTACAGGACCTCCTTGTCGCCGTTGGCGTAGGTCACCTCGAGGAAGCGGTTCTCCTCGCTCTCGGTGTACATCCGCTCGACCACCCGCTGGATCATGCCCGAGATGGTGCCCCCGCGGCTTCCGCCGTGCTCGGCGAGGTCCTCGGGATGGAGGGGGAGGTCTTCGATGAGGTATTTCGAGAAGATGTCCTTGGCCGCCTCGGCGTCCGGCCGCTCGATCTTGATCTTGACGTCCAGACGGCCGGGCCGCAGGATCGCCGGGTCGATCATGTCCTCGCGGTTGGAGGCGCCGATCACGATCACGTTCTCCAGGCCCTCGACGCCGTCGATCTCCGACAGGAGCTGGGGAACGATGGTGTTCTCGACGTCGGAGGAGACGCCCGAGCCTCGGGTCCGGAAGATCGAGTCCATCTCGTCGAAGAACACGATCACCGGGGTGCCCTCGGAGGCCTTCTCACGGGCCCGCTGGAAGACCAGGCGGATGTGCCGCTCGGTCTCGCCGACGTACTTGTTGAGAAGCTCGGGACCCTTGATGTTGAGGAAGAAACTCTTACCGGACTGGCCGGTCTTCTCCGCGACCTGCTTGGCCAGGGAGTTGGCGACGGCCTTGGCGATGAGCGTCTTGCCGCAGCCGGGCGGACCGTACAGCAGCACGCCCTTCGGCGGACGGAGCTTGTGCTCGCGGAAGAGGTCGGCGTGCAGGTAGGGAAGCTCGATCGCGTCCCGGATCTGCTCGATCTGCCGCATGAGCCCGCCGATCTCCTCGTAGGAGATGTCGGGCACCTCCTCCAGGACGAGCTCTTCGACCTCGGACTTGGGGATGCGCTCGTAGACGTAGCCCGAGCGCGGTTCCAGCAGCAGGGAGTCGCCCGCCCGGATCGGCTGGCCGACCAACGACTCGGCGAGCTTCACCACCCGCTCCTCGTCGGCGTGCGAGATCACCAGCGCGCGCCGGCCGTCCTCAAGGAGCTCCTTGAGCATCACGATCTCGCCGAGTTCCTCGAACCCGAGGGCCTCCACCACGTTGAGCGCCTCGTTGAGCATGACCTCCTGGCCACGCTTCAGCGAGTCGACCTCCACCGCTGGACTGACGTTCACTCGAAGTTTGCGGCCACCGGTGAAGACCTCCACCGTGCCGTCTTCCCTGCTTTCGAGGAACACGCCGAACCCGGATGGCGGCTGCGCCAACCGGTCGACTTCCTCCTTCAGCGCGACGATCTGGTCTCTGGCCTCCTTGAGGGTGGCCACCAGACGCTCGTTCTGGCCTGTGACGGCTGCCAGATTCGCCTGCACTTCATGGAGACGCTCTTCGAGGACCCTGGCCTGCCGGGGAGACTCCGTCAACTTCCGACGTAGCGCGGTGAGCTCCTCCTGCAGGAAGGAGACCTGTGTTGTGAGGTCAGCGACCTCCCGTTCGCGCTGCGCGGCTCGAGCCTCAGCGTCGTCGCGAGCTGCCACGGCGTCACCTCCTTCCCAGTCGAGACCGACTACTCAAAACCCTACCCATCTGGGGGCTGTCCCTTACCTGGCCGAGCAGTGTTCGTATGGCTACATTAAGTTGGCAGTGATTAATCCCTTATGGTGCGTTTAGTCCTGTGAGCATGAGAACACGTCCATCTGTTCCCTTGTCACTGGTAAACGTACCGTCGTGGCCGAATCGTCATCATCTGGTAGAGGAACCGGACTCTTCGCCATGCGCCCCCTTTGCCGGACGTCTGCGACGAGGTGGTGGCGTCACCCCGTCCGCCATGCGGCGGGCGGTGACGAGGAAGCCGGTGTGCCCGACCATCCGGTGATCGGGTCGTACGGCCAGACCTTCGACATGCCAGTCGCGAACCAGGGTCTCCCACGCATGGGGCTCGGTGAAACTCCCGTGTTCGCGGAGAGTTTCGACGGTGCGGGACAACTGGGTCGTAGTCGCCACATAACAGCAGATGACGCCACCGGGCGTGAGAGCCTTGGCGGCGGCGTCCACGCACTCCCACGGGGCGAGCATGTCCAGGATGATCCGGTCGACGTCGCTCTCGTCGAGCGCCTCCACGAAGTCGCCCACGACCAGGCGCCACTGGTCCATCGGACCGCCGTAGAACTTCTCCACGTTCTTGGTGGCGACCTCGGCGAAGTCCTCACGCCGCTCGTAGGAGGTGACGGTGCCCTCGTTGCCCACGGCACGCAGCAGGAAGCAGGTGAGCGCGCCGGAGCCGACCCCCGCCTCCACGACGCGCGCGCCGGGGAAGATGTCGGCCATGGCGACGATCTGCGCCGAGTCCTTCGGATAGATGACCGCCGCGCCACGGGGCATGGACAGCGTGTAGTCCTGGAGCAGGTGCCTGAACGCGAGATACTGGGTGCCGCCGGACGAGCGCACCACCGACCCCTCGGGCTGGCCGATCAGCTCGCTGTGCGGGATTCCGCCCTTGTGCGTGTGGAAGACCCCGTCTTCCTTCAACGTCACCGTGTGACGCTTGTTCTTGGGATCGGTGAGCTGAACCTGATCCCCGGCCTGAAACGGCCCATGCCTGCGAAAACCCATGCCCGCAAGGTTATCGGCGTACGGCTGCCGCCGGTTCCGCTCCGGGGCCGGGCGACCCCCTCCGGCCGGGTCGAGCCGTCCGGGTCCGGCCCGCGCCCGCGCGCCCCCGCCCGGGGCGGTCCGAAAACGATTCGCCCGTCATAGGGGTAGCTGATAGCACTGGGAGGGTGTTTCCTCGAGACGTGATACCCGCCGGCCCTGTCGTCCTGCGAATGCTCGGCCCCGACGACGCCGAGCCGATAGCCCGCGCCTGCTCCGATCCGGAGATCACCCGCTTCATCCCGACCGTGCCGGTGCCGTACACCCGCGACGACGCCCTCCACTACCTGAAGGTCGCCGAGCGGCTCTGGGAGAGCGGCGGCGCCTCGTTCGCCGTGGCGGACGCCGGTACGGGCGAGTGGCTGGGCAACATCGGGCTCAAGGCGCTCGACCCGCGGGGCAACGGCGAGGTCGGCTACCTGATCGCGCCGTGGGCCCGGAGGCGCGGGGTCGCCACGGCGGCCACCAGGGCGCTGACCGAGTGGGCCTTCGCCCACGGGGTGCGGCGCATGGAACTGCTGGCCGACGTGGAGAACCTGGCCAGCCAGCGGGTCGCGCTGGCCGCCGGCTTCCGACGCGAGGGGGTGCAGCGCTCGGCGGAGGAGCGGCGCGACGGCACCCGCGGCGACCTGGTGTCCTTCGCCAGGCTGTCCGACGACTCCGGCGACCGCGTCCAGCCGTACCTGCCCGGTTTCCCCGGCGGCTCGCTGTCCGACGGCGTGGTACGGCTGGCGCCGCTGAACCTGGCCGACGCCGACGACTACCACGCGCTGCAGAACCTTCCGGAGGTCGTGGCGCACAGCGTGCCGCCGCAGGCCCCCGACCCGGCGGAGAGCGAGGAGTCCTGCCGGGAGGCGGGCATGCGCTGGCTGGCCGGCGACCGGGTCGAGGTGGCCGTGCGCGACGCGCGGACGGACGCCTTCGCCGGGCACATCCAGCTCACCTCGATCATCCCGCCCCTGGGACAGGCCATGACGGGCTACAGCACGCTGCCGGAGTTCCGCGGCAGGGGCTTCACCGCCCGGGCGGTGGTCCTGCTGGTGGAGTGGGCCTTCGGGCACACCCCACTGGCCCGGATCATCGCGGGCACCTCCCCGGACAACGTCGCCTCGCACCGCGTGCTGCAGCGCGCCGGCTTCACCCGGGGACCCCTCATGCACGGGCTGCTGCCGGGCCCCGACGGCACGCGCCTGGACGACCAGCAGTGGTACCGCCTGCGTCCCGGGGCGTAGGTCGCGGGACTCCCCCGCCACCGGCCCCACCCGCAGCGGGAGCCGAACGGCGGGAGCCGGCCGGCGAGGTCCGGCCGGCGGGATTCAGCCCGGGGGGGGCAGCCAGGGGGTTCAGTCGGCGGGGTTCAGTCGGCGCCGAACTCCTCCCTGAGCCTGGCGAAGGCGGCGTCGGTGCCCAGCAGGGCGCGGTCGATGTCGGCGTCGGTGTGGGCGGCCGACAGGAACCAGTTGTGCCAGGGATGCAGGTAGACCCCTTCCCGCAGGCAGGCCGAGGCCCAGAACATGCCCTTGTCCAGGGTCGTGTCGCCCTCGAAGGAGAGCCACGGGATCTGCACCGGGCCGGTCTGGTTGACCACGAAGCCGTGGGAGGCGGCCTGTGCGGCGAGGCCCTCGCGCAGGCGGGTGCCCGCCCGCTCGATCAGGGCCACGCCGTCGATGTCGCGCAGGGTCTCGATGGTGGCCTTGGCCGCGGCCATCGGGGCGGCGTTGAACCAGAACGAGCCGGTCGAGTAGATCGTCTGGGCCGGGCCCCGCAGGGCGTCCACGCCGGTGACGGCCGCGATCGGGTGGCCGTTGGCCATGGCCTTGCTGAAGGCGTACAGGTCGGGGCGGACGCCCAGGGTCTCCCAGGAGCCGCCGAGGTGGAGGCGCCAGCCGCCGCGCACGTCGTCGATCACCAGCGCGGCGCCGATCCGGTCGGCCAGGGCCCGCAGGCCCCGGGCGAACTCGGGGGCGGCGAGCTCCTGGTCCTCGAAGGAGTCGTGCTTGAAAGGCGTCACGATGATCGCGGCGACGTCGCCCTCGGCCCGGGCCGCGGCCTCCTCGGCGCTGGCCAGGTCGTTGTAGGTGTATTCGATCAGGTCGGCGCGCTCGCTGGGCGTGGTGCCCGACGGGCTGGGCGTGCACCAGGGGTCGGCCCCGTGGTAGGAGCCGTGGGCCATGAGCACCTTGGTCCGGCCGGTGGCGGCCCGGGCGACCATCAGCGCCTGGGTGGTGGCGTCGGTGCCGTTCTTGGAGAACATCACCCAGTCGGCCTGCGGGACGGTCTCCACCATCAGCTCGGCGAGCTCCACGTAGACCGGGCCCGGGCCGTTGAGGCAGTCGCCCGCGGCGAGCTGGGCGGTGACGGCGGCCTCCACCGCGGGATGGCGGTGGCCAAGCACGACGGGGCCCCAGGAGCACATGAGGTCGATGTACTCGCGTCCGTCCGCGTCGAGCTGGCGGCACCCCTGGCCGCCGACGAAGAACTGCGGGTATCCGGGGCCGTGCAGGGCCGCGTTGAGGTGGCCGTACATGCCGCCGGGGACGACCCTGGCGGCCCGCTCCCGGAGGCTGGCGTCGATGGACATGTGTGTGTCGTCCTTTCAGGTTGGGACTAGTCACGTTCGGAGGGGCCGGGAGCCGCACACGCGGCCGCCGCGGCGGGGCCGGAGCGCCCGGCGCGTTCCCCCGGCCGGCCCACCGGCCGGCGCGCCCGGCGCGTTTCAGCGGCCGGCCCGGTGGCCTGCGCGCCCGGCGCGTTTCGAGGGCCGGCCGGGGGTGCGTGGCAGCGCTGTCAGCCGCTCGCCCGCAGCTCCGCCGCCCCGTCCAGACCGGCGTCGGAGCCGAGGCCTCCGGCGACCCGGGCGGCCACCGCGGTGCCGAGCCCGGCGGCGGCGAGGACGTCGCGGCCGTCGACCAGGCCGGCGATGAACCCGGCGCAGTAGGCGTCGCCGCAGCCGGTGGTGTCCACCACCGGGACGTCGAGGGCGGGTACCCGCGTGATCCCCGAGGCGGTGGCGATCAGGCTGCCCTCCCCGCCCAGCGTGACGAGCACGGCCCCGGGCCCCTCTTCCAGCAGCGTGAGCGCGGCCCGTTCCACGTCGGCCGCGCCGCTCATCATGAGCGCCTGCTCCTCGTTGGGCAGGAAGTAGTCCACGTGAGGCAGAAAGCTCCGCGCTCCCTGCATCAGATCCGGCATATTGGACAGTAGGTCCATCGTGATGATCGTGCCCGCCTCCCGGGCCTCGGCCAGGAGGGCGAAGAAACCCGGGTCGTGCAGGCCCCAGGTCACGTCCATGCCGCCCAGGTGCACGACCCGCGCGCCGGTGACGCGCCCGCGGTCGAGGTCGGTGAGGGACAGGCCCAGGTTGGCACCGGGCACGTGGAAGGACGGGCGCCCCCCGTCCGGCCGGATGGGCAGGATCGAGGCGGCGGTCTGCTCGCCGCCCTTGCGGACGATCCCGGTGACGTCCACCCCGCGCCGTTCCATGATCATGACGAGGAAGTCGCCGAGCTCGTCGTCGCCGACCGCTCCCATCGAGGCGACCGGGACGCCGATCCTGGCCAGGGTCACGGCGGTCCCGGCGGCCGCGCCCGCCGCGGTGATGCGGATCTGCTCCAGCAGGTGGGTGTCCTGCCCTGCCGGGATCGACTCCACGGGCCGGGCGAGCACGTCCACGATGTGCACCCCGAGGGTGACGACGGTCATAGCGAGTCCTCCTCATGTCTTCAGCGGATAATAGACGGGCGCCCGAATACCATGTCAACGAGGAAGAAGAGAGAGGGACCGGATGCCGAAGATCGTCGACCACGGAGAGCGCCGGGAGGAGGTCGTCGAGGCCGCCCGCCGCATCATCCTGCGCGAGGGCATCGAGGCGGCCACGACCAGGGCCATCGCCAAGGAGGCCGGCTACTCCAACGGCGTGCTCACCCACTACTTCGCCGACAAGGACGACATCATGCTGTCGGCGCTGCGCTCCTCGCACCGGCGCATCGTGGAGCGGCTGCGCGGCAAGCTGGCCGGGCGCGGCGGGCTGGCCGCGCTCCGCGAGCTCCTGCTCGACAACCTGCCGCTGGACGACGAGCGCACCCGGGAGAGCGGGCTGGAGATCGGCTTCTGGAGCCGGAGCCTGACCAGCCCGGCGATGTTGGAGGCGCAGCGCGCCGAGGCCGGGGAGCTGCGCTACCTGGTGCGCAGCCTGCTCGGCGCGGCCGCCGAGGCCGGGGAGATCACCACCGGGGAGGACCTGGGCGACGTCGCCGAGCGGCTGCTGGCCCTGGTCGACGGGCTGAGCGTGCGCAGCCTGCTCTATCCCGACCGGCTGGGCGCCGAGCGCCTGGAGAGGCTGCTCGGCGCCGAACTGGACCGGCTTCAGACCACCAGCGCGTAGAGGCGGTCGGCGAGCCCTCCGGCGGTGGGCCGCTTGGCCGCGTCCCCGATGCAGGCGTGGACCAGCTCCGACAGTTCGGGCTCCAGGTCGGCGTGGACCGACGGCGGCGTGCTGTAGACCTTGCGCAGGGTCAGCAGCGGATCATGGACGGGCAGCTCGCCGTACAGGCCGGTGCGGGTCACCGCCCAGTGCAACGTCGCGCCGAGCGACCACACGTCCCCGGCGGGAGTGGGCGTCTCCCCCTGCAGCAGCGCCGGGTCGGTGAACTCCACCGAGCCGATGTCGCCCATCCCGGTCACCGTCACCCCCGGCATCAGCACCTGCGACAGGCCCAGATCCGAGAGCTTGCCCCCGGCGTCGGTGAGCAGCACGTTGCCGGGGCGGATGTCACGGTGCACGATGCCCTCCTCGTGCAGCGCCTGCGCGGCGTGGGCCACGCAGGCGATCGAGCGCAGCGCCCGCTCCCGCGTCGGCGGCTCCGCGGGCCGGCCCAGCGAGCCGCCGGGAAGATACTCCATCGAGTAGTAGAAGACACCGCCCTGCTGCCCCGCGTCATAGAGCGTCACCAGGTAGGGGGAGCGCACCGCGGCGAAGGCCTTCAGCTCGCGGGTGGCCCGCCGGAAGGCGTCACCTCCGGTGCCCCCCACCACCTTCACCGCGACGTAGTCCGCCTCGACCGGCAGCCGATCGGGTTTCCTCGCCAGATAGAACTCGCCATGATTACCCGCCCCCAGTGAGCGGACGAACTCGTAGTCGGCGATGCCTTCCACCAACGTCTCCCCTCCACGCTTCACGCGACGCTCGCGGCGACAACCCCCCACACGGTAACGTCGCCCTGGTCATTCTCGGGGCTCTTCTTTACTTACGGGAAGCGTGCTCGCAAGTGCTCCACGTAGATCTGCTCCTGCTCGACCTGATGATCGTCCTCGCCGCCGCACGACTGCTCGGAGCGGTGGCCCGACGGCTCGGCCAGCCCCCGGTCATCGGCGAGATCGTGGCGGGCATCCTGCTCGGCCCCACCCTCCTCGGCCCGCTGATCGGCGACCGGCTGTTCGGCGCGGAGATGCGCGCCCCGCTGCAGGCGCTGGCCAACGTCGGGCTGGTGCTGTTCATGTTCGTCGTCGGCCTGGAGCTGGACCAGAAGCTGGTCAGGGGCAAGGGCCGGATCGCGGTGACCGTGGCGCTCGGCTCCACCGTGGTGCCGTTCGTCCTGGGGTGCGTGCTCGCGCTCGGCATCGCGGGCGACCACGTGGGCGGCGACAAGACGCTGCCGTTCGTGCTGTTCATGGGGGCGGCGATGTCCGCCACCGCCTTCCCGGTGCTGGCGCGCATCCTCACCGACCGCGGGATGCAGCGCATCGCGCTCGGCGGCCTGTCCCTGGCCGCGGCCGCGGTGATCGACGTGCTCGCCTGGACCGTGCTGGCCGTGGTGGTGGGCATCGCCGGTGCGGGTGACGCCGAGGGGCAGTGGAAGGTCCTGCTCACCGTCCCGTACGCGCTGGTGATGTTCCTGGTGGTCCGGCCGCTGCTGGCCCGGCTGGTGCCCGCCTACGAGAAGGCGGGACGGCTGACGCCGAGCCTGCTGTCGCTGGTGCTCATCGGCCTCATCGCCTCGGCCTGGGCCACCGAGTGGTTGCACGTGCACTTCATCTTCGGGGCGTTCGTGTTCGGCGCGGTGATGCCCCGTGAGGGCGCGGAACGGCTCAACCACGAGATCCTGGAACGGCTGGAGCAGCTCGCCGTGCTGTTGCTGCTGCCGATGTTCTTCGTGGTGGCGGGGCTCAACGTCAACCTGCGCGCGCTGGACCTGTCCAGTCTCGGCACGCTGGCCGCGATCCTGGCGGTGGCGGTCGGCGGCAAGCTGCTCGGCTCCTACGCGGCGGCGCGGGCGCAGCGGCTGCCCGACCGGCCGGCCTGGGCGATGGCCGTCCTGCTCAACACCCGGGGACTGACCGAGATCGTCATCCTCAGCGTCGGCCTGCAGAAGGGCGTGCTCGACGACGAGCTGTACTCGCTGATGGTGGTGATGGCCCTCGTCACCACCGCGATGACCGGCCCGCTGCTGCGCAGGATCTACCCCGACCGGCGCGTGGCCCGCGACATCGCCGAGGCCGAGCGCGCCGCCCTCGGAGTGGCCGCCGCCCACCGGGTGCTGACCGTCGTGCCGGGCTCCCCCGCCGAGCAGGCTCCGCTGGTGGACCTGGCGGCCACCCTGGCGCGGGCCGCGTCCCCGTCGGAGGTGGTCCTCGCCCACCTGCGGCCCTACCCTCAGGGCCGCCTGGAGGTCGGCAGTGGCCTCTCCTCCGAGCTGGCCGAGCTGGCCGAGACCCTCCACGACCTGGAGGGCCTCGCCGGCACCGTCCGTGCCCGCGGCCCGGAGGTCAGGGTGGTGAGCCGGTTCAGCGGCGACGTGGCGGCCGAGCTGCCCGAGCTGGTCAGCGGCGCGCAGCCCGATCTGGTCGTGCTGCCGGCCGATGCCACCGGCTACGCCGGGATCCGCGACGGCGTCGTCTGCCGCGTGGTGACCGTCTCCCCGGCGGCCGCCTCCGGCCTCCAGGACTCCCCTGTCCGGACCCCCTCGGGCTCCCCCGACCCCGCCGCCCGGGCATCTGGATCCGCGACGGGGCCGATCGCCGTGCACCACGGCTCCGGCGGCGACGCCGCCGCTCACGTGGCGCTGACCCTGGCGCTCCTTCAGGATCGCCCGCTGGTCGTCACCGGCGGCGGCCGGGCCTCCGCCCTGGCCCAGCGGCTGGCCAAGCTCGGGGTGGCGGCCACCTCCGGCGCGGTCCCGGCCGGCGCACTCGTCGTGGCCCCCGACGCCGGCACCGCCGTGGACGGCGCGCACCTGCTGGTCCGCGCCGAGCAGGACGCCGACCCGGTGGACTGGGCGGCGGCCGTCTCAGCGCTGCGCGCCCCGGTCCCCCACCCCTGACCGGGGCGTCACGGGACCTCCGGGAAACGGACGGGCGGCACGGCACGGGCCGTACCGCCCGGGAGGACGGGTCCGCTAGCGGTTGCGGTGCGACTCGTAGCGCATGGTGCGGGAGACGCCGATCCGCACGGTCGTGCCGGGCAGGATCGCGACCGCCTCGTTCGGCGGGATGTCGTAGAAGTTGGGGTCGCCCGGCGGCTGGATCTGGGTGCCGTTGACCGATCCCAGGTCGACCAGGTTGACGTCCCAGCCGTCCAGCGCCACCCGCAGGTGACGGCGGGAGACCGACCCGTCGGGGCTGGTGACCTTGGCCGGGCGCACCGAGCCGTCGGCGACCTCGGGGGCCCGCTCGGGGTCGCGGCCGACCAGGTAGTCGGTGTCGAGGCGGAGCGTCATGCCGTCGTCGAGGAGCAGCACGCCCAGCGGCGGGCGCGGTCCCTTGTAGGGGACGAGCGTGCGCTGCACCAGCGCGATGCCGCAGACCGCGCAGTACGGCACGCGCGGGTCGTTGAAGTGGTCGTTCTTGCAGTCCACCCCGTAGACCAGCGGTCGCGACTCCGGCTGCGGCTCCGGCCCGGAAGGCGGCTCGGGCGCGGCCTGCGGACCGTCCGGGGTCAGCAGTTCGTACTCGAACGGCTGGTCACGGGCGTCGACGGGGTCGCCGCCGATCCCGCTCGCCCTGGCGGTCTCCACCTCTTCCTGCGGGACCGCGACCGGAACCGGCCCGGAGGGTGGCCCCTGCGGTGGGACCGGCATGGGGTCGGGCTGCCACGCCGGCGGCGCGGAGAGATGGGGCTCCGGCGCGGGCAGCGGGACGGGGACCGGAGGGTAGTGCTCGGGAGAGCTCATCGGGTAGGGCGCCGGCGGTGCGCTGTCCACCGGGGGTGCCGACCGTTCGGGGCGCGCCGGAGCCGGCGGCTCCGCCGGGGAGACGGCCTCCGCCTGCGGCGCGGACGGCCGGACGGCCGGCGGAGCGGTCTCCGCCCGGGGCGCGGGCCGCTGGACGGCCGATGGCCCCCCGCCCTCGGTCAGGTCGCACCAGACGCCGCCGCCGACGATGACACCGCCGTCCAGCCGGGCGAGCGGGTGCGCCTCGCCGGCCTCGGGCAGGCGCAGCTCCACCCGGGTCACCGGGCCGGGCACCAGCCGGTCGGACCAGGTGAGCGCGTCACGCCCGGCCAGCTGGACCTCGCCGCCCGAGCCGGTGACCGAAGCGAAGGCCGGGCCGCTGACCAGCACGGCCACTCCCCCGGTGACGGGACCGGCGACGGCGCACGCCACGGGCTCGCCCATCATGACGGCCAGCACCTGGGCGACCCGGCGGGCCAGCGCGCGGCCGTCCCCGCCCGAGGCCGCGGTCTCCCTCAACGCCCCCAGCAGGTCCTCCACGACGGCCTCGGCCGCGTCACACACCAGCAGCAGACCACCCACGTGGGCGACCAGCCCGTTGCCCGGAAGCGGACGCACCACCCCGAAGCCCTCGTCGGTCATGAAACCTCCTTCGCCGGCTTCATGACCAAGGTGCTGTGCTGAATCGTTGCCTTGCTTCGCGCGGTCATGAAACCTCCTTCGTCGGCTTCATGACCAGGGTGCTGTGCTGAATCGTTCCCTCGCTTCGCTCGGTCACAAAACTCTCCCTCCCCGAAAACGCCATCGGATGAACGGCACGCGCATCGGACCGTTCGCCACCAGCCACACGCATACCCAGACGACGGTGAAATGCGTCCAGAACGCGGCCGGCGGCACCGGATCAATGAAATCGACTGCACCGGACCGTAGCAAAAAGTACAGCAGAAGACCTTCGGGAACGAGCGTCAGCAAACCGAACAGCGTCGGCCAGTCCTTCTCCCACCGGAACTGCATGAGGAAGTGGTAGACGAGCTCCCAGCCCACCCCCAGCACGGCGACCGCCGCGAGGACCAGGAACCCGTTGACGTAGCGGTCACCGAGCGGCCCGGAGGAGCCCGGAAGCACCGGCACGATCAGCAACGTGATGATCGCGCCCACGGTGGCGAGCAGGAAGAGGCGCGTCTGGATGCGCCCCGCCAGAGTCGGAACCACGGAGGATTACTCCTTACACCGGCGAGTTGAAGGCCCATTTGAACCACTGCGAGGTCGACCGGAGCGGCCCCATCCTGCGGACGAACCCCCGCCGTGCCAGGTCGTCGGCGATCTCCTGGGCCGCGATCTGCAGGCCGAGGAAGGTGTCGACGCCGGGGAAGTAACCGCCGAGCGTCGCCGAGCCGGAGGCGTAGAGGACGCCGTCGCCGCTGGCCGTCCCCTTCACCTCGAAGTGGCGCTCCACCTCCAGCCGGCCGACCGGGTTGCGGTAGGCCCCGCCGTGCCGGAGCAGGTCCTCGTAGATCCGGTGCTCGGCGATGTCGGCCTCAAGGCCGGTGCAGTCGATGATGTAGTCGGCCACCGGCTCGCGGACGATGCCGTCGCTGCTGCGCACGTAGCTGACCAGCCGGCCGTCGGGGCCGCGCTCCACCCGGTCCACGGTGCCCTGCACGGGGTGGTAGTAGCCGCCGCTGCGGCCCGCCCGCATCTGCTCCTGCCAGCGCCGGCGGTAGGGGGTGTTGGTGCCGCCCATCTCCTTGTACTTCGCGGCCCGCTCGGCGCCCTCCAGCCGGCGCATCTGCGCCTTGAGCTGGCCTCCCCACACCGACTTGGGATAGTTGAAGCCCTGGTAGGCCCAGCCGTCGCCGCCCTTGCGCCGCGCCCAGACGTGCGGGCCGTGGGAGCCGGTGACGAAGGTCCGGAAGATGTGGACGATCTGGGTCTGCAGCCGGAACTTCTCCCGGTCGTCGAACAGGCGCTGCAGCACGCGGGAGGCCACGACGCCGCCGCCCCGGATGACCACCGTGCCGGGACGGGTCTTGAGGAACTCGTAGACCTGCTCGTGCGGCTCGTAGGCGTTCACCACGTGCTGGTAGTCGCCGTGCTTGGTACGGAACTCCTGCAGGTCGGGCAGGAACTTCAGGCCGGGGTAGCCGATCGCGATGTGCACGAAGCGCGAGCGGAAGATGATGCGCTTGGTGGGCGCCGAGCCCTCGGGCGGGGTGACCACGGTGAAGTAGCCGCCGCCGGCCCGCCGGCGGACCATCCGGACCTGGCCCTTGACCAGCATGTCCCAGTAGTCGATGCGCTTGGCCTCGCGCTCCAGGCTCTGGAAGACCGTGCCGGCGCGCGGCGTCCAGTAGTCGTTCAGGAGCGGCTCGGTCAGCAGCTGCCACAGGTAGGCCGGCGTCTTGTCCGTCCAGGTCTCCTGCAGCGCATAGGAGGGGAACCCCCAGATGTTGTCGGGCCGCGAGGCGGAGTCGGAGCGGATCCGCTCGGAGCGGGGGATCTGCGAGCACCTGGTCAGGAACTCGTAGGTCTGCCACGGGGTGTCGATGTTGGACACCACCCGCATCTGGGAGGCGGGCACGCCGTAGATCCGCAGGTAGTCCAGGGTCACGAAGGAGCCCATGCCACCGCCGACCGTCAGGAACGGAATGTCGTACATGGGAATGCCGGCGGCTGCGACCAGCTGATCGCTCCATTCGGGCGTGCCGAGCAGCTCCGGAGTGAGATCACCGGCCGAGACCGGCGTGTGGGGGGGTGCCAATGGATGCGTCCCTTAGCTACATGGCCAACCGGTGCGGTTGGCCAGAACACTAGTCGTGGCGCGCACCGAAAACGAGAGGGCAGAACGGTACGTTCTGCCCCTCCGCACCGCCGTGGCGTCCCGGCACACATTCAGTGTGACGCCCGAAACCCCTCGGTGGTTCGCTCAGACCCCGCTGAACACCCGGTTCACGTCCGAGGTGGCCAGCACCCCGAAGATCTCGCCGCCGCGCTCCACGAGGAGGTACTCCCCCGCTGGGGCCTCGCGCATGGCGTCGATCAGGGACTCCCCCGACAGGTCGGCGGCCAGCACCAGCGACGGTTCGAGGCCGCGCGCCAGCGAGCCGGCCGTCACCCAGGGGCGGCGGTTCTCCGGGGTGGCCTCCACCGCGACCTCGTTGACGATCCCGGTCGGGCGGCCCTCGTGGTCGACCACCACCATCGCCCCCGCCTGGGCCTCCGCGGCCCGGCGCAGGGCCTCGGCCAGCGGCACGTCGCCGGTCACCGCGATGGCCCGCCTGGCCAGGGCGCGGGCGTTCACCTGCGGGATGCGGGCGCGCACCCGGGCGCCGCGCAGCGCCTGGGTGGCGCCGAACCAGATGAAGGAGGCCAGCAGCACCGACCAGATGAGCTCCCAGCCCGGCGCCTGCCCGCTCATCAGCGCCAGGCCGACGGGCACCGCGACCATGACGACGGCCAGCACGCGGCCCACCCAGGCCGCGGCGATCGTGCCCGAGCCCGGGTTGCGGGTGGCCTTCCAGACACCGGCGCGCAGCATGCGCCCGCCGTCGAGCGGCAGCCCCGGCAGGAGGTTGAAGACCCCGACGATCAGGTTGGCGAACCAGAGCTGGAAGGTCAGCACGCCGAGGACGGTGCCCGGGTCGATGACCAGGGAGGCGGCGAAACCAATCGCGGCCAGCCCGAGCGAGAGCAGCGGCCCGGCGAAGGCCACCATGAACTCCCGGCCTGGGGTCTCCGGCTCGCGCTCGATCTCCGAGACGCCGCCGAGCAGGTAGAGGGTGATGCGGCGGACCGGCAGGCCGTACATCCTGGCGACCACGCAGTGCGCCAGCTCGTGCAGCAGCACCGAGACGTACAGCAGCACCGCGAAGACGAACGAGACGAGATACGTCACCGGGACGCTCAGCTCGGGCAGCCGGCCGGTCACGATCGGCTGGTAGGTGAAGGTGATGAACGCCGCCACGATGAACCAGGTCGGCGAGACGTACACCGGGATGCCGAACGGCCGCCCCATCCGCAGTCCCGGGCTGTTCTGACGCGGGCTCTCGCTGCTCACCGCTGGCTCACCACTCCTCGTTACACTCCGCCTTCAGGCCTCGATGCTACGCGCCATCAGGCCGCCCGCAGACGGTGCGAGCCCCCTTGGGCCCAAACTGTCGCCACTGTGACCTACAGTGCGGACATGTCACTGACCGAGCCCACGATCATCGGAGCGCTGTCGCCGTCTCGCGCCGGTGACTTCATGACGTGCCCGTTGCTCTACCGCTTCCGGGTGATCGACCGGCTGCCCGAGCCGCCGTCGCCCGCCGCGGTGCGCGGCACGATGGTCCACTCGGTGCTGGAGCGCCTCTACGATCTCCCCGCCCCCGCGCGCACGGTCGCCGCGGCCCAGGAGCTGCTGGAGCCGCAGTGGCACAGGCTGCTGGCCGAGGACCCCGCCTACGGCGGGATGTTCGCCGACGACCGGGAGCAGGCCCAGTGGCTGGCCCAGGCCGGCTCCATGCTGGAGCGCTACTTCACCCTTGAGGATCCCACCTGCCTGGAGCCCGCCGAGCGGGAGCTGTATGTGGAGGCGGTGCTCGACAACGGCCTGATGCTGCGCGGTTACATCGACCGGCTGGACGTCGCGCCCACCGGCGAGGTGCGCGTGGTCGACTACAAGACCGGCAGCGCGCCGGGGCCGGCCTTCGAGGCCAAGGCCCTGTTCCAGATGAAGTTCTACGCGCTGACGCTGTGGCGGCTGCACGGCTCGGTGCCGCGCCTGCTGCAGTTGATGTATCTGGGGGGCGGCGGCGAGGTGCTCCGCTATGCCCCGGACGAGGCGGATCTCCGTGCCACCGAGCGCAAGGTGCAGGCCCTGTGGACGGCCATCGAGCGGGCGATGGAGACCGGCGAGTGGCCCCCCAGGCCCAGCCGCCTGTGCGACTGGTGCAGCTACCAGGAGCTGTGCCCGCAGTTCGGCGGCACTCCCCCGCCGCTGCCCGGGCGGCAGCCGGGCGACACCGTGCGCAGCACCCGCCGCACCTCCAGGGCCGCGACCGACGAGCTCTGAACGGCCGGGGCCCCGCGGACACGGGCCTCATGGACGTGGGCCTCGTGGACGCACCGGAGACGGCTCCCAGCCTCCGGCCCCGGGGGCACGGGGCTTCCCGGGCGCCACGGAGGCGACGTCCGGCCGCTCTCCACAGCCCGGGGCCCCGCGGGTCATCCGTGGGGATGAGTGCGATATCCCCCCGTAGCAGGGTGGCTGGAGAAACGGGACGCCTAAATTGATTGTGTGCGCAACACCCCAGGCGGCCTGCGGGCCTGGCTCCACGGACACCCGCTGATCTCCGACGCCGCCCTGGCGGTGGCGCTTGCGGCCGCCGCCGTGCCGTGCGCCTACGTCACCTCCCTGTCCGGCTTCGACGCCCCGGCCGGCGCCGCCGGGCCCGACGCGCTGGGCCTCACCCTGATCGTGGCCGGCTGCCTGTCCCCGGCGCTGCGCCGGCGTCTGCCGTTCACGATGCTCTTCCTGGTCGGCGTCGTGGAGATGACGCTGGCGTCACTGGACCGGAGCGGCTCCCTGCTCTGGGTCGCCGCGCTGGTGCTGGTCTACACGATCGCCGCCCGTCGCGGCCTGGCGCTCAGCCTGTGCGCGCTGGTGCTGAGCCTCACCTACCGCGCCGTCTTCGCGGTGACGGCCGCCGACCCCGGCGACCGGACGGCGCACCTGTTCGTGGCCCTGCTGACCATGACGCTGTGGATCGCCGGGCGCGGTGTCCGGCTGCGCCGGGCCTACCTCGCCGAGCTGCGCGACCGGGCCGGGCGGATGGAGCGGGCCCGGGAGGCCGACACGCGGGCGGCCAGGGCCGAGGAGCGCTCCCGCATCGCCCGCGAGCTGCACGACGTGGTCGCCCACCACGTGAGCGTGATGACCGTCCAGGCCTCCGCGGCCCGCCGGGTGCTGGCCACCAACCCCGACGGCGCCCGTGAGGCGCTGTCGGCGATCGAGGAGATGGGCCGGACCGCGATGGCCGAGATGCGCAACATCGTGGGCGTGCTCAGGACCGACGCGGCGCCCGCCGAGCGCAACCCCCAGCCGGGGGTGCAGGAGATCCCCACCCTGGTCGACCAGATGCGCGAGGCGGGCCTGCGGACGCAGCTGTGGATCGAGGGCCGGGAGGGCTCGCTGCCGCCCGGCGTCGACCTGGCCGTCTACCGGCTGGTCCAGGAGGCGCTGACCAACAGCCTGCGGCACGCGGGACCGCAGGCCCGCGCCTGGGTGACCGTACGGCAGGAGCCGGGCGAGCTGGCTGTCCGGGTCGAGGACGACGGTCAGGGCTCCGGCGCCGCCGGACCGGCCGACGACCGGACCGGGCACGGGCTGGTCGGCATCCGCGAGCGTGTGGCCCTCTATGGTGGGATCCTGAGGATCGGCCCGCGTCCGGAGGGCGGGTTCGAGGTCAATGCCCGGTTTCCCCTCAAGGACGTGTGATGACGATCAGAGTGTTACTGGTGGACGACCAGCCACTGCTGCGCACCGGTTTCCGTCTCATCCTGGAGGCCGAGCCGGATGTCACCGTGGTCGGCGAGGCCGGGGACGGCAAGGCCGCTCAGGACCAGTCGCGGGCGCTGATGCCCGACGTGGTGCTGATGGACATCCGGATGCCGGGCGTGGACGGCATAGAGGCGACCCGCCGGATCGTGCGGGAGGCCGTGAGCGGGGCCCACGTGCCCAAGGTCCTGGTGCTGACGACCTTCGACCTGGACGAATACATCGTGGAGGCGCTGCGCGCCGGGGCCAGCGGCTTCCTGCTGAAGGACGTCCCGCCGGACGAGCTGGTGCAGGCCATCAGGGTGGTCGCGGCGGGGGACGCCATCGTCGCGCCGAGCGTGACCCGGCGGCTGCTGGACAGGTTCGGGGCGCGCCTGCCCTCGGCACACCAGCAGCCCACCCCGGCCCGCCTGGACCGGCTCACCGAGCGCGAGATGGAGGTGCTGCGGCTGATCGCCCGGGGCATGTCCAACGCGGAGATCGCCGCCGAGCTCGTGGTGAGCGAGACGACGGTCAAGACCCACGTCGGCAACGTCCTCACCAAGCTCGGCCTGCGCGACCGGGTCCAGGCCGTGGTCCTGGCCTACGAGACCGGCCTGATCACCCCGGGCGCCATCCCCTAGGCTCCCTGCGGAAGACTCCGGATCGACCACCTCCCGAACCGCACCACCATCCGGCAGGGACCGGACCGGCATCCGGGACCACCCGGCTCCCCCACCCCGGCCGGGGAATGCGCCCCGGAACCCGGATCGACCACCTCCCGAACCGCACCACCATCCGGCAGGGACCGGACCGGCATCCGGGACCACCCGGCTCGCGAGCGCGGCCGGGAGGATCCGGGTCAGAGTCCGGCGAGGATCCGGGCGATCACCGGCCGGGTGTCGGCGCGGCGCCAGGCGACGGCGGTGGTGCAGCGGCATCCGTCGGAGAGCAGGACGAACACCACCCCGGCGCGGGCGTAGTGGTCGTCGGTGCTCTGCGAGAGCAGGGCGATGCCCTGACCGGCCGCGACCAGCTCCAGGGTCTCCTCGATCGCGCGGGACTCCACCTCACCTGCGATGTCCCCGACACCGATGGACCCCGGATGACGGAAGGCCCGCCAGACCGGGTCGGGGCTGCGGGGCACCACCCAGACGCGGCCGGCCAGGTCGGCGGGGCCGACCTCGGCCAGCCGGGCGAGCGGGTCGCCGGCGGGCACGGCGACGGCCCTCCGGTCGCTGCCGAGGACCAGCACCTCCAGGGCGTCGCCGGTGCTCAGCGGAGGCCACACCACGGCCAGGTCGCTGGTCCCGGCCAGCAGGCCGCACGACGGGTCGTCGAAATCGAAGCGGCGCGGCCGTACTTCCCTGCCGGAGGCACGCCGTATCCCGTCAAACAGCCGGGAGGTGCGCGTGCCGGCCGCCTCGCCCATGAATCCCACGGTCAGCCCGGAGGTGTCCCCGGCCAGCAGGGCCTCCAACTCGTCGGCGGCGGTCGTCACCGCCACGGCGTGGGCCAGCAGCCGGCCGCCCAGCTCGGTCAGGCGCACCCCGTCGCGGTCGCGGATCAGCAGCGGCCGTCCGGCGCCGGCCTCCAGGCGTTTCACGGCGGCGCTCACGGTCGGCTGGCTGACCCCGAGCGAGGTGGCCGCGCCCCGGAACGACCCGGCCCTGGCCACGGCGACGAACGCCCGTACGGCCGGCAGCGTAACGTCCATCCAGCAAGGATAGCCATCGCCTATCGGCATAGCCGCAAACTATTGAACGCGGGCGCGGCCCCTGCCGCACGATTCACCCATGACATATCAGCCGAACGCACGGGCGTCCGAGACCGGGCCGTGGGATCCGGCCGACCCGGCCGCCGTGCGCCCGGCATCGGCCGGGCGGGACGGCACGCGGTCAGATCCCGGCGCCACCCCCGGCACAGAGACCGGGCGGGACGGCACGCGGTCGGATACCGGCACAGAGACCGGGCGGGACGGCACGCGGTCGGATACCGGCGCGGAGACCGGGTGGGGCGGCACGCGGTCGGATCTCGGGCTCGCGTTGGGCGCGGCGGCCGGTGCGGCCACCTATTCGGCGGTGTTCGGAGCGGCGGCGGTGGACCGGGGCTGGTCCGCGTGGGAGGCGGTGCTGGCCAGTGTCGCGGTGCACGCCGGGAGCAGCCAGATCGTCGGGCTGTCGGCGCTGGGAGGCGGCGTCCCCGGAGCGCCGGGCGGCGCGTCGCCGGCGACCGGGGCGGTGATCGCGGCGGTGGTCGCCGCCTCGCTGGTCAACCTGCGGCTGACCGCGTTCGGGCTGGCGCTCGGCGACGTCTTCCGGACCCGGTGGGGCCGATGGCTCGCCGCGCACCTGGTCTCCGACGAGTCGGTGGCGGCCGCGGTGTCACGGGGGACCCCGGCCACCCGCAGGCGGACGTTCCTGGTGGTCGGGTCGCTGCTGTTCACCGGCTGGGTGGGCGGCACGGCCGCCGGTGCGGTGCTCGGCTCGGTGCTGCCCCACGGGGCGCGGGAGGCGGTGGACGGCGCCGCCGCGGCCGCCTTCGCCGCACTGCTCGTCCCTCTGCTCCGCACCCGCCGCGAGTCGCTGGTCGCCGCCGGGGCGGCCGGCCTGGCGCTGGTGGCGTCGTGGTGGCTGCCGCCGGGCCTGCCGGTCCTCGTCGCCGCGCTGGCCGCCGTCCCGTTCGCGGTGCGGTCGGCATGAACGTCGTGCTGTTCGTCGCGGGCCTGGCCGTCGTGACCTACCTGCTCCGGCTGGCCGGGGTGAGCGCCGCGGCGCGGGATACGGGGGACGGCCGCCGGAGCCTGTTCACCGCGCTGCTGCCGGTGGCGCTGCTGGCCGCCGTCGCGGCCCTCCAGGCCGCACCGGGCGGCCGCCCGGTGGCCCACCTGGTCGTCGCCGCCGCCGTGGCGGGCGTGGCAGTCCGCCGCCTGGGATTCCTGCCCGCCATGCTCCTCGGCACCGCCGCCGGAGCGCTTGTGACTCTTGGAGGACTTCTGTGATCATCCGTGAACTGACCCCTGACGACCTCGGCGCCTGCCTGCGGCTCGCGGCGGACCGGCAGTGGTCGCGCGAGGAGCGCAAGTGGCTGTTCCTGCTCCAGGGCGGGGAGGGCTACGGGATGGTGGACCCCGGCGGCGAGCTGGTGGCCACCGCCATCCTGACCCGCTACGGCACCCGCACCGCCGCGATCAGCATGGTGCTGGTTGCCTCGCGTCACGGGCGCCAGGGGCTGGGGGGCCGCCTGATCGGCCACATTCTGGACCAGGCGCGCGGCGCGACCGTCTTCCTGAACGCGACCGCGACGGGCCGTCCCCTGTACGAGCGGCTCGGCTTCCGGGTGACGAGCCCGGTCGCCATGCATCTGGGGACCTTCACCGGGCAGGCGGCCGGCGCGTCCCGCCCCGCCTCCCCCGAGGACCTGAAGGCGATCGCCGACCTCGACGCGGAGGTCGTCGGTGCCGACCGCTCGGCCCTCCTGACGAGGCTGTTCGACTTCGCCGAGCAGATCCGGGTGATCGAGGACCGGGGAGTGGTCACGGGCTACGCCGGCATGTGGCGCAATATGGGCAACACGGTCGTCGGGCCGGTGATCGCCGCGGATCCGGCGGACGCCCGGCGGCTGATCGCCGACCTCGCCTCCCAGGTCGGGGGCCCGGCCCGGATCGAGGTCGAGGAGAGCCGCCGGGAGCTGGCGGAGTGGCTGACCAGGCACGGCATGGTGGCGGGGATGAGGACCTCGGACATGGTCGCCGGCACCGAGCCGCTCCCCGGCGACCGGAGCAGGTATTTCGCCCCGGTCATGTCCGCACTGGGGTGACGGGGACGCCTTCCCCGGCGACCTCCGGCCTCTCGCCGGTTGGCGCCGGGCGTCCGTTCCGGGCCTCCCCCTCGAAGGCGCCGGCCTCCTCCGACCGGCCGGTCCGCCGCGCCCCCGTCGGATCTCCCCGCCGCCCCGGCCCACGCCCTCAGCGCGTGCCGGGGCCGTCCTCCCCTGAGGGTGGACCACCGCCCGATCGGGTCAGGCGGAAACGGCTTCGGTGGATTCCTTGGAGACGTTCTCCGGGAAGTGGCAGGCCACCTGGTGCCGGGGAGCCAGCTCGACCAGCGGCGGCTCCTCCACCTTGCAGATCGCCTGGGCTTTCCAGCACCGGGTGTGGAAGCGGCAGGCGGGCGGCGGGCTCAGCGGGCTGGGCACGTCACCCTGGAGGCGGATGCGCTCGCGGTCGTTGCGCCGGGCCGGGTCGGGGATGGGGACCGCGGACATCAGCGCGTTGGTGTACGGGTGCATGGGCGACTCGTACAGGTCTTTCCGGTCGGCCAGCTCGACGAGCTTGCCCAGGTACATGACGGCGACCCGGTCGCTGATGTGCCGGACCACCGACAGGTCGTGGGCGATCACCACGTAGGTCAGGTCCAGCTCGTTCTGCAGGTCCTCCAGCAGGTTCACCACCTGCGCCTGGATCGACACGTCCAGCGCCGACACCGGCTCGTCCGCGATGATCATCTTCGGCTTGAGCGCGAGGGTGCGGGCGATGCCGATCCGCTGGCGCTGGCCACCGGAGAACTCGTGCGGGTAGCGGTTGTAGTGCTCGGGGTTGAGCCCCACCAGCTCCAGGATGTCCTGCACGGCCTTCTTGGTGCCGTGCTCGGTCTTGATGCCCTGGATCCGGAACGGCGCTCCCACGATCGCTCCCACGGTGTGGCGCGGGTTCAGCGACGAGAACGGGTCCTGGAAGATCATCTGCATGTCGCGGCGGAGCGGGCGGAGCCTGCCCTGCGACATGTGCGTGATGTCCTGCCCCTCGAACACCACCTTGCCGCCGGTCGGCTCCAGCAGCCGGGTGACCAGCCGTCCCATGGTGGACTTGCCGCAGCCCGACTCGCCGACCACGCCCAGCGTCTCGCCCTTGAAGACGTCGAAACTGATCCCGTCGACCGCCTTCACCGCGCCGACCTGCCGCTTGAGCAGCCCCTTCGTCACCGGGAAGTGCTTCTGCAGGTCCTGGACGGACAGCAGCGGCTCATTAGGAGTGGTCACGTGGTCTCCAGCATCGGCTTGATCTCGTTCTCCCAGAGCGACCGCCGCTCCTCACGGGGCAGGTGGCAGCGGACCAGGTGACCGCCCTCGGTCTCCAGGAGAGCCGGCACCTCGGTGTCGGCCTTGCTGTGCGTCCGGTCGGAGTAGGGGCAGCGGGGGTGGAAGGCGCAGCCCGACGGGATGTTGATCAGTGAGGGCGGGGAGCCCTTGATCGGCATCAGCCGCTCGGTGCGCTCCCGGTCCAGGCGGGGCATCGACCCCAGCAAACCCCATGTGTAGGGGTGCTCGGGACGGTAGAAGATGTCCTCCGCCGCGCCGTACTCGATGCACTTGCCGCCGTACATGACCAGGATGTCGTCCGACAGCTCGGCCACGACGCCCAGATCGTGGGTGATGATGATGAGGGCGGAGTTGAACTCCCGCTGCAGATCCCGCATCAGGTCCAGGATCTGGGCCTGTACGGTCACGTCCAGCGCGGTGGTCGGCTCGTCGGCGATCAGCAGCTCCGGGTCGCACGACAGCGCCATCGCGATCATCGCGCGCTGCCGCATGCCGCCGGAGAACTCGTGCGGATACGCGTCCACCCGGCGGCCCGGCTCCGGGATGCCCACCCGGCCGAGCATGTCGATCGCGTGCTTGCGCGCGACCTTCTTGTTCACGCTGTGGTGGATCCGGTATGCCTCCACGATCTGGTCGCCGACCGTGTAGTAGGGGTGCATCGCCGACAGCGGATCCTGGAAGATCATCGCCATCTTCTTGCCGCGCAGCCCGCGCACGTGCTCCTGGGAGGCGCTGACCAGCTCCTCCCCGTCCAGCCAGATCTCACCGGAGATCCTGGCGTGGCCGCCCTTGTGCAGCCCCAGGATGCCCAGGCTGGTGACGCTCTTTCCGGATCCGGACTCTCCCACGATCCCGAGCGTGCTGCCCCGCTCCAGCGAGAAGGTCAGCCCGTCGACGGACTTGACCAGCCCGTCGTCGGTCGGGAAGTGGATCTTCAGGTCCTTCAGTTCAAGGAAGCTCACGCCAGCCTCACCCTCGGGTCGACCACCGCGTAGAGCAGGTCGACGATCAGACTCGCGACGACCACGAACAGCGCCGCGAGCAACGTCACCCCCATCACCTTGGGAAGGTCCTGGTTGACGATGGCGTCGATGGCGTACTTGCCGAGGCCCGGCAGGGAGTAGGCGCTCTCGGTGAGGACGGCGCCGCCGATCAGCAGGCCGAAGTCCAGGCCGAAGACGGTGAGGATGGGCGTCAGCGCCGCCCGGAGGCCGTGCTTGGTGACCACGGTGCTCTCACGGAGCCCCTTGGCACGGGCGGTGCGGATGTAGTCCTCGTTCATCGTCTCCAGCATGCCCGCCCGGGTGAGACGCGCATAAGTGGCCGCGAACAGGAAGGCCAGCGTGATCCACGGGAGAAGCAGGTTGTAGGCCCACTGGCCGGGACTGTCGAGGAAGGTGGTGTAGTGGCCGCCCTGCGCCGCGAAGGAGAACGGGTTGCCGTAACTGAACACCAGCAGGGATACCAGGCCGGTGAAGAAGATCGGCAGGGAGACTCCTGCCAGAGCGACGGTCATGGCCGCCCGGTCGAAGACGCTGCCTCTGCGCAACGCGGACAGCACGCCGATGCCCACGCCCATGACCACCCAGATCACCGCCGCGCCGATCGCGAGGGACAGGGTGACCGGCAGGCGGTTCATGAGGTCGGGAAAGACCGGTTGCCGGGTGATGAACGAATATCCCAGGCAGGGGGCCGGGCACGCCTCGACCCCGGGGCCGTAGTCGTACTCAGCGCCCGCGACGATCCCCTTCACGAACCTGCCGTACTGCACGACCAGTGGATCGTTGAACCCCAGCCGTTCGGCGGCCAGCTTGGCCGTCTCCGCCGTGGCCGTACGGCCGACATACCGGCTGGCCATGCCCTCCGGAGTCGCCCCCGCCAGTTGGGGCACGAGGAAGAAGATCGCGAAGGTGGCCATGCTCACGACGAGGAGCATGATCACTGCGCCGATCAGGCGTCTGATGATGTATGTGACCACAGTGCCCGGCCCAGGTGGCCGCCGGAAGGATTGCTCCCGGCGGCCACCGCTGCCTTCACCTGCCTAACTACTCGTTGTCTGAGAAGCGGTGTTACTCGACGCCCATCGCGACGTAGTCGTACATCTGCTGGCCGTCACTGATGAAGACGTTGGTCACACCCTGGCCGCGGACCAGCAGGCTCTTGGCCCAGACACCCGGCAGGATGACCGCCTCTTCCATGACGCGCTTGTCGATGGCGGCCCACATCGGCTCACGCTTCTTGGCGTCGGCCTCGAGCAGGGACTCGTCGAGCATCTTGTCCACATCGGGGATGCGGACGCTGACGTTGGAGGAGCCACCGGTCTCCCGGATGACCCGGCTGTCGACCATCTGCTGCAGGAAGCCGTAGCCGTCGGGGTAGTCCGAGCCCCAGCCGTTGACGGCCAGGCCGAGCTTGTTCTCCACGACGAACGGCGGCTTGCCGGCGTACAGCGAGAAGTAGTCCGCCTGCGGGTACGGCTTCAGGGTCAGCTTGATGCCGACGCGGGCCAGCGACTCCTGCAGGGCCTCGGCGGTCGCCTTCTCCTTCGGCCGCTCGGCGCGGTAGGAGATGTTGGTCTCGAAGCCGTTCGGCTGGCCGCAGGCGGCCAGGTGCTCCTTGGCCTTGGCCAGGTCACCCTTGCCGTCAGCACCGCTGGGGTACAGGTCGATCTTCGCGGCGCCCGGGACGCTCGGCGGCATGAGGCTGGTCGCGATCGCGCCACCGGAGAACTCACCGCCGTAGGCGGCCTGGTAGCCGGTCTTGTCGGCCGCGTACTGGACGGCCTTGCGGCAGTCGATGTTGTCCAGCGGCTTCACCGTCGGGCTGACCGAGGTGTACCAGAGACGCTGCAGCGTCGGGTTGTCGGCCCGCGCCTTGAGGGCGGGGTCCGGCAGGATCTTGCTCATCGCGGCCGGCTGGACACCGGTGCCCGCGATGTCGACGTGGATGTCACCGGAGAGGAGACGGTTGTCGAGGTCGTCGGCGTTGACGTTGGTCTGGACCTCGATCCGGTCCGGCAGCGCCGGGCGGTTGGGGTCGGTCGCCGCGTCCCAGTTCGGGTTGCGGACGAGCGAGAAGCCCTTGCCGATCTCGTTCTTCTCGAACATGTACGGGCCGGAGGAGATCACGTGCTCGCGGTACTTCGCGCCCGTGTCCTTGGCCTTCGGCACCGGCACGGTCGGCGACATCTGGGTGATGTAGTCGAAGCCGCTGTAGGGCTGCTTCAGGTGGAAGACGATCGTGGAGTCGTCCGGCGTCTCGATGGCCGAGCTGAAGTCGGCGTCCTTCGACTTGTAGGCGCCCTTGTAGTCCTTGGGCCAGTCGAGCATCTCGTTCAGGTAGGTGGGACCGTTCGGGAAGGTCTCCTTGTCGAACGCGCGCGCCACGGCGTAGGCCACGTCCTTGGACGTGATCGGGGTGCCGTCCTCGAACTTCAGACCCTCACGCAGCGTGTAGGTCCAGGTCTTGAAGTCGGCGCTCGGCTTGCCGAGGTCCTTGGCCAGGTCGGGTGCGACGGTCGCGCCCTCGGCGCCCGGCGCGGCCTTGAACACCGTCAGCGCCCGGCCGTACAGGCGCATGAAGTTCCACGAGTAGCCGTAGTAGGTGTCGGCCGGGTCCAGCGAGTCCCAGTCACCGGAGTTGACGAACTTGAGGGTGCCGCCCTTCTTGGTCGAAGGGTTGAACACCTTGGTCATCGCGGCGTTGAACTCGGCCTGGGCCGGAGCGGCCGCCCCAGTGCCGGCACCCGCGCTTTCCTTGGGCGAGTCGGTGCTGGTTCCACCGCAGGCCGACAGGCCCAAGGCGAGCGCCGCGGTGACCGCGAACGTCGCGACTGCGGGTTTTCTCTTCATCTGTTACTACACCCCTTGTGGATAGGAACCAGGGAAACTACGGGGATCGAGAAGCGTCAACGGCCGCGCGGGTCCAGCGCGTCACGCAGGCCGTCTCCGAAGAGGTTGAAGGCCAGCACGGTCACGAAGATCGCCAAACCAGGGAAGATCGCGAAGTGCGGCACCGTGTAGAAGCGCGCCGCCTCGGCGAGCATGCCGCCCCAGGTCGGTGTCGGCGGGCGGACGCCCACACCGAGGAAGGACAGCGCCGCCTCGAACAGGATGTTGGTCGGGATGACCAGCGTCGCGTAGATCAGGATCGGCGCGATCAGGTTGGGCAGCAGCTCACGGAAGATGATGTACGGCCCACGGGCGCCGAGGCTCCTGGCCGCGTCGACGAACTCCCGTTCACGCAGGGAGAGGGTCTGACCTCGGACGATCCGGCCGATGTACGGCCAGCTGAAGAATCCGATGATGAACACCAGCAACGATACGCGCAGGGTGTCGCCGGACATGCCGAACGCCTGGTCGGGCACGACGCCGGCGAGGGCGATGGCGAACACCAGCAGCGGGAAGGCCAGGAAGACGTCCATCGCCCGGCTGATCACGGCGTCGACCCAGCCGCCGAAGTAGCCGGCGACGACACCGAGGACGGTGCCGATGACCACCGAGAGCAGGGTGGCCAGGAAGGCGATGAGCAGGGAGATCCGGGCGCCGTAGACGATCCGGCTGAAGATGTCGCGCCCCCAGAGGGGCTCGACGCCGAACAGGTAGTCCCAGCTCATACCGCCGAACGCATCTTTGGGCGTCAGCGTGGACTGGTCGATCTTCTCACGGTGGAACTCCAGCGGCGGATGGCCGAGGAACTTCACGATGAGCGGCGCGAGGAGCGCCACCAGGATGAGGAAGATGATGACTCCCGCTCCCGCGAGAGCGATCTTGTCACGCTTCAGCCTCATCCAGGCGATCTGACCGAGAGAGCGGCCTTGGATGGCCTTCCGATCCGCGCCCGCGAGCACGGCTTCGGGGTCCGCCTCCGTAGCCGAGCCAGGAACATCGAGCGGTGCGGTCATACAGTGGCCCCCTGGATCCCAGACGACGTTGTCCGATGGGACGCGTCCCCCGGGTCGGGGGGCGCGCCCTGAGTCTACGAGTCCGTTTCACGGTCCCGTGACGCAGAATCTATGGGCTGATCTGCGCTGACTAGTCCCCTGGGGCGCTATGTGGCTTAACTGTGATTCACGTGCAATTCATTTGTTTTGATCTTGAGGCGAATGTCCTGAAGCTATCTCCCTTCTGTCTTGGATTTGTGACATTGCACTGATAGGTAACTCAGCGTCACCCGATCCCACGACGCTTGAGGATGTCTTCGATGTCGGAGAAGTCGTCGTCCGCGGCCGGCTTCCGGGCGGGCGCGGGCTTCTGGGCCGGCGCGGCCTTGCGCTGCGGGAGCGGCTGCGTGGCGCCCCCACCGGCCGTCACGGCCCCGCCCGGCGCCGCGGCAGCACCCGCCGCGGGGGTCCGGGGCTCGGCGGAAGCGGCCGTACGGCGGCCGCGCAGCACCCCGGTGACCAGGAACAGCACCAGGGAGAGCCCGGTCACGGCCACTCCGGCCCACACCGTGGGATTGAAGACCACTCCGGCGAAGAACCCGCCGATCGCCGTGCCGATCTGCCACAGGGTCGGCAGCGCGCCGGTCAGGAAGGCCGCGAGCGGCAGCAGCGACCAGGCGACGCCGCGCAGCCCGGCCACGACCCCCCGGCGGCGCATCAGCAGGAAACTCAGCACCAGCCCCACCCCGGTCACCCCGGCGCAGAGCGGCAACCACGCGATCTGGTCGAACGACATAGCGGACCGCCCCTCGTATCGGCTTACCAGATCCATCCTGGCACGTCGCGGCGGAACGCTTCCTCCTCCCCAGGGAGGGATCGTCCCCTAAGGGCCGGTAAGGGGTCGTCCCCTAGGTGGCGGGTGGAGACGGACGGCCCCGGCCGCGCGGCGCGGAGCCCCGCCGTGAGGCTCCCCGGAGGTCCTCCATGGGGCTCCCCGGAGGTCCGCTCAGCGGTCTCCGCCGCGGGCCGACAGCGCCCGGAGGACGTCGACGTCGACCTCGCGCAGGGAGTCCACGACGAGGCGGCCGGGGGCGGAGGGGATCGGCAGCACGCTCGGCACGGCCACCACCCGGCAGCCGGCCGCGGTGGCCGCGGTCACCCCGTTCGGGGAGTCCTCCAGCGCGACGCAGCGGGCCGCGGCCACGTCCAGCAGCCGGGCGGCCGTCAGGTAGGGCTCCGGATGGGGCTTGGTCCGCATCACGTCGTCGCCGGTCACCACGTGGTCGAAGTTGCCCCTGCCGATGCCCTTCAGGCACGCCTCGGCGATCGGCCGCACCGAGGAGGTCACCAGGGCGGTGGGCAGGCCCGCCCGCCGTACCGCCGCCAGCAGCTCGGCGGCGCCGGGCATCATCTCCACGCCGTCGGCGAGCCGGCGGGTCATGCCCTCCAGCATCCAGGCCGCCACGTCGTCCGGATGGGCGCTGGAGCCGGAGGCCTTGAGCATGTAGGCGACGGTGGACGGCATGGAGCCGCCCACCAGGTGCTCCTGGTCGGCGGCCCCCCAGTGGCCGCCGAGCCGTTCCATCACCTCGGACTCGACCTGGAACCAGATCTTCTCGCTGTCCACGAGAAGCCCGTCCATGTCGAACAGGACCGCGTCCATCACCCCGGAAACCCCTTACGGTCAGACGTTGAAGTAGCTGGCCTCGGGGTGGTGGACGACCAGCGCGGAGGTGGACTGCTCGGGGTGGAGCTGGAACTCCTCCGACAGGTTCACGCCGATCCGGGAGGGGTCGATCAGCTCCATGAGCTGGACCTGGTCCTCCAGGTTGGGGCAGGCCGGGTAGCCGAAGGAGTAGCGGCAGCCGGTGACGTTGACCTTCAGCATGTCCTCCAGCGACTCGTCACCGCCGATCCCGAGCTCGCTGCGGACCCGCGCGTGCCAGTATTCCGCGAGCGCCTCGGTGAGCTGCACCGACAGGCCGTGCAGCTCCAGGTAGTCGCGGTAGGCGTCCTTGGCGAACAGCTCGGCCGCGGCCTCGGAGACCCGGTTGCCCATGGTGGCCACTTGGAGGGCGACCACGTCGACCTCGCCGGAGTCCTTCGACCGGAAGAAGTCGGACAGGCACAGGTGCCGGTCACGGCGCTGGCGCGGGAAGGTGAACCTGGTCCGCTCGTTGCCCGCGTCGTCGAGGATGATCAGGGAGTCGCCGTCGCTGACGCAGGGGAAGTAGCCGTAGGCGACGGCCGCCTCCAGCAGGCCCTCGGTCTGCATCCGCTCCAGCCACATCCGCAGGCGCGGCCGGCCCTCGGTCTCGACGAGCTCCTCGTAGGAGGGCCCGTCGCCGCCGCGCGCGGCCTTGAGGCCCCACTGGCCCATGAACGTCGCCCGCTCGTCCAGGAACGCGGCGTAGTCGGCCAGCGGGATGCCCTTGATGATCCGCTCCCCCAGGAAGGGGGCCGTCGGGACGGGGTTGTCGGCGGCCACGTCGGAGCGGGCGGGCAGCTCCGCCTCCGGGGTGCGCACCAGCGTCGCACCGGTCTTGACCCGCCGCTCGCGCAGCGGCGGCAGGCTCGCGCCGGCCTCGCCGCGCTTGACCGCCATGAAGGCGTCCATCAGGCGCAGGCCCTCGAAGGCGTCGCGGGCGTAGCGGACGTCGCCCTGGAACAGCTCGGCGAGGTCCTGCTCCACGTAGGCGCGGGTCAGGGCGGCGCCGCCGAGCAGGACCGGGAAGCGCTCGGACATCCCCCGGGAGTTCATCTCCTCGAGGTTCTCCTTCATGATGACCGTGGACTTCACCAGCAGCCCGGACATCCCGATGACGTCGGCCTTCTGCTCCTCGGCCGCCTCCAGGATCGCCGACACCGGCTGCTTGATGCCGAGGTTGACGACCTCGTAGCCGTTGTTGGACAGGATGATGTCGACCAGGTTCTTGCCGATGTCGTGCACGTCGCCCTTGACGGTCGCCAGCACGATGCGGCCCTTGTTCTCCCCCTCGACCCGGTCCATGTGCGGCTCCAGGTAGGCGACGGAGGTCTTCATGACCTCGGCCGACTGGAGCACGAACGGCAGCTGCATCTGCCCGGAGCCGAACAGCTCGCCGACGGTCTTCATGCCGTCGAGGAGCACGTCGTTGACGATCTCCAGGGCGGGGCGCTGCGCCAGCGCCTCGTCGAGGTCGGCCTCCAGTCCCTTGCGCTCGCCGTCGATGATGCGGCGCTTGAGCCGCTCCCACAGCGGCAGGCCGAGCAGCTCGGCCGCCCGGTCGGCCTTGATCGAGGCGGCGTCCACGCCCTCGAACAGCTCCATGAACCGCTGCAGCGGGTCGTAGCCCTCCCGGCGGCGGTCGTAGACCATGTCCAGGGCCACCTGGCGCTGCTCGTCGGGGATGCGGGCCATCGGCAGGATCTTGGAGGCGTGCACGATGGCCGAGTCGAGGCCCGCGTTGACGCACTCGTTGAGGAAGACGCTGTTGAGGACGATGCGCGCGGCCGGGTTGAGGCCGAAGGAGATGTTGGACAGGCCGAGCACGGTCTGCACGCCCGGATAGCGCCGCTTGAGCTCGCGGATGGCCTCGATGGTCTCGACGCCGTCGCGGCGGGTCTCCTCCTGGCCGGTGGCGATGGGGAAGGTGAGGGCGTCGATGATGATGTCCTCGACGTTCATGCCCCAGTTGGCCGTCAGGTCCTCGATGAGGCGGGTGGCGATCCTGAGCTTCCACTCGGCGGTGCGGGCCTGGCCCTCCTCGTCGATGGTCAGCGCCATGACGGCCGCGCCGTGCGACCGGACCAGCTTCATGATCCTGGTGAAGCGCGAGTCGGGGCCGTCGCCGTCCTCGTAGTTGACCGAGTTGATGATCGCCCGGCCGCCGATCATCTCCAGACCGGCCTCCAGCACGGCGGGCTCGGTGGAGTCGAGCACGATCGGCAGGGTGGAGGCGGTGGCGAAGCGGAACGCCAGCTCCTTCATGTCCCTGACGCCGTCGCGGCCCACGTAGTCGATGCACAGGTCGAGCATGTGCGCGCCGTCGCGGGCCTGGGCCCGGGCGATCTCGACGCACTCCTCCCAGTTCTCGGCGAGCATCGCCTCGCGGAAGGCCTTGGAGCCGTTGGCGTTGGTCCGCTCGCCGATCGCCAGGTAGGAGGTGTCCTGGCGGAACGGCACGTGCTGGTAGAGCGAGGCCGCCCCGGCCTCGGGGCGCGGACGGCGGGGGCTGTGCCCGTTGCCGCGCACCCGCTCCACCACCTTGCGCAGGTGCTCGGGGGTGGTGCCGCAGCAGCCGCCGACCAGCGACAGGCCGAAGGAGCGGGTGAAGTTCTCGTGGGCGTCGGCCAGCTCGTCCGGGGTGAGCGGGTAGTAGGCGCCGTCGGAGGTCAGCTGGGGCAGGCCCGCGTTGGGCATGCAGGAAAGCTGCAGGCGGGCGTGGCGCGACAGGTAGCGCAGGTGCTCGCTCATCTCGGCGGGGCCGGTGGCGCAGTTGAGGCCGATGACGTCGACGCCGAGCGGCTCGATCGCGGTGAGCGCCGCGCCGATCTCCGAGCCGAGCAGCATCGCGCCGTTGGTCTCCACGGTGACCTGGGCGATGACCGGCACGTCGCGGCCGGAGTCGGTGATGGCCCGCTTGGCCCCGATGACGGCGGCCTTGACCTGGAGCAGGTCCTGGCAGGTCTCGATGATCAGGGCGTCCGCCCCGCCGGCGATGAGCCCGGCGGCGTTGTCGTAGTAGGCGTCGCGCAGCACGCCGTACGGCTTGTGCCCGAGGGTGGGGAGCTTGGTGCCGGGGCCGATGGAGCCGAGCACGTAGCGGGGGTGGTCGGGGGTGGACCAGTGGTCGGCCGCCTCGCGGGCGACCCGGGCGCCGGCCTCGGACAGCTCGTGGGTCCGCTCGGAGATGTCGTACTCGCCGAGGGCGGCGAGGTTCGCGCCGAAGGTGTTGGTCTCGACGCAGTCGACGCCGACCTCGAAGTAGGCGTCGTGCACGGCCCGCACGATGTCGGGGCGGGTGGCGTTGAGCACCTCGTTGCAGCCTTCGTGCCCCTCGAAGTCGTCGAGGGTGACGTCGTGCGCCTGCAGCATCGTCCCCATGGCCCCGTCGGCGACCATCACGCGCTCGGCCAGGACTTCACGGAAAGACGGTCTGCTAGTCATGAGAGAAAGCTTACTGGGAACCGTCCAGGCGTTATTCTCTCTGATTGTTCTTGTGGCAATTGCACTCATCGTCCAATTACCTTGCGAGGCATCCTATGGCGTCCTACCGCACGATTGTCGTCGGCACCGACGGCTCCCCCTCCTCCTTCCGCGCGGTCACCTCGGCGGCCTCCCTCGCCTCCGTGACCGGCGCCACCCTGGTCCTGGCCTGCGCCTACGCCCCCATGCGCGAGCGCGAGCGCAACGCGGCCGCCGACGCCCTGGGCGAGCTGTCCTACAAGGTGAGCGGCTCCACCCCCGCCGACGACGCGCTGCGCGCCGCCCGGGAGCACGCGGTGGCCGCGGGCGCCCGGCAGATCGAGCTGGCCGCCGAGGAGGGCGACGCGGTGGACGTCCTGGTCGCCCTGGCCGACAGGCTCGAGGCCGATCTGCTGGTCATCGGCAACCGGGGGCTCAACAGCCTCGCCGGGCGGCTGCTGGGCTCGGTGCCCTCCAGCGTCTCCCAGCGGGCGGGCTGCGATGTGCTGATCGTTCACACCACTTCGGGAAGGTGACGAAAAGGCCTCCTCAGCGCATAGGCTTAGCCGGATAGTACGGCGAGGCCAGAAGGAGGCGGCGCGTGATCGAACTCGAAGGTCTACCCGAGCTCGTCGACCCGGTGCTGATCGCCGCGTTCGAGGGGTGGAACGACGCGGGCGAGGCCTCGAGCGGAGTGATCGCACACCTCGAGGACGAGTGGAAGGCGACCCCCCTGGTCTCCCTCGACCCGGAGGAATACTACGACTTCCAGGTCACCCGTCCGATCGTCGAGATGGGCGAGGGGCTGACCCGCTCCATCACCTGGCCGACCACCAAGCTGTCGGTGGCCCGGCCGCCGGGCGTGGACCGCGACGTGGTGCTGCTGCGCGGCATCGAGCCCAACATGCGGTGGCGCGCCTTCTGCGAGGAGATCGTCGTGGTCTGCCGCGAGCTGGGGGTGGAGCTGGCGGTGCTGCTCGGCGCGCTCCTCAACGACTCTCCCCACACCCGCCCGGTGCCGATCGTGGGCTCGGCGACCGACGAGGGCCTGGCCCGTGCGATCAACCTGGAGCTGAGCCGCTACGAGGGGCCGACCGGCATCGTCGGCGTCCTGCAGCACGCCCTGGGGGCCACCGGGATCCACGCGGTCTCGCTGTGGGCGTCGGTGCCGCACTACGTCGCCCAGCCGCCCAACCCCAAGGCCACCCTGGCGCTGCTCAGCCGGATGGAGGACCTCCTCGACATCCCGATGCCGCTGGGCGACCTGGCCGAGGAGTCACGGGCCTGGGAGCACGGCGTGGACGAGCTGGCCTCGCAGGACAGCGAGGTCGCCGAATACGTCAAGGAGCTGGAGGAGCGCAAGGACGCCGCCGAGCTGCCCGAGGCGAGCGGCGACGCCATCGCCGCGGAGTTCGAGCGCTACCTGCGCCGCCGCGACCGTGACGGCGACGGCTGAAACACACAGCGCATAGTTACCATTGTTCGCCCCCTTTTCCAGCGCTTCCGGGCAATAATCAGTGCCCACCCGGTCCGTCCGGGTCGCACCAGATTGGGCGACCGGCCTGCAACAATTCCGCAACCAGGAGAAACACGGCTCTGTAAACATCGGTGATCGGCCCATCACCATGCCGCACATTGTCCATGTGACTGCGCACGTTAGGGCGACCATGGCGACTCCCCAGCTCGACCCATACCAGAAAGCTCAGGAGACGCGACGCCGCGTTCTTGAGATGGCCGTATTGATGAAGCGCGAGGACGGCGGGAACGCCTCCTCGCGTCCACGGGGCACCGCCCAGCCCGGACAGGCGATCGACATGTTCCTCGCCCTGCTCCAGGACCGGCTCCCGGTCTGGCTCCGCATCCTCGACGACCTGATGCACCTGGTCGGCAAGGGGCGGGTCAGCGACAACCTGCTGCCCATCGCGCGGGCCGGCATCGACTACTACTCCGAGGTCCAGTCGGCCGCGGTTCCCGTCTTCACCTCTCCCTCGGTCACCGTCCGCTTCCGCGAGGCGCTGCGCGACAGCGAGCTGGGGCCGATGGCCGAGGTCGTCCCGCTGACCGAGTACCTGGCGGCCGAGCAGCGGGCGGGCCGGATCCCACCCGAGGTGGACCCCCTCGCCAGCGCCCGGCTGCTGCTGGCCGGATGCCTGCGCCACGCCTACTACGAGATGTTCGTCGGCGCCGACTTCCTGCCCTCGCGGGACGACAGCGCCGAGGAGATCGTCCGCGAGCTGCGGCTGGATCTCCAGCGGGCCTGATCGAAGCGGGCCCACACCAGTGCGGCCAGGTCGGCGTCCACTCCCAGCGGGGCGCTGACCAGGTCCGCGCCGGAGGACTCCAGACGGCTCTGGAAGAAGCCGGGGGCCAGCAGGTAGGACGCCACGGCGATCCGGGGCGCGGGACCGGACCGCAGGCGTTCCAGGGCCTCCCCCAGCGAGGGGGCGCCCGTCGCGGCGAAGGCCGCCGTGACCGGGCGCGACAGCCGTACCGCGAGCAGCCGGGCCGCGGCCCGCACGTCGGCCAGCGCGGCCGGGTCGGAGGATCCCGCCGCGCCCAGGACGACCGAGTCGGCGGGCCGCAGCCCCGCGCTCGCCAGCCGCCTGGCCAGGATGGCGGCCAGCAGCGGGTCCGGTCCGAGCGGGGCCGCCACCACCGCGTCGGGCCGGGCCCCGGCGACCACCGACGGCAGGTCGATGTGGACGTGGTAGCCGCCCGCGAGCAGCAGCGGCACCACGACCGCCGGACCCGGCAGGCCGGGGAGCACGCCGGCCAGCGGAGGCGAGCTGATCTCCAGGAAGGCCGCCTCGACCCGGCTGCCCGGCCGTGCCCGCCGTACGAGATCCCGCAGTCCGGCGATCGCCTCCTCGCCTCGCGCGCTGCGGGTCCCGTGCCCGGCCAGGACCAGCGTCGTCACGCCCCCTCCCCGCCGGGCGGCCCGCAGGCGCCCGCGGGCGCCGGGACGCGGCGGCCGGCGCGCGCCCTCACATGGCCTCGCCGCGGTCGCAGGCCAGGCGGTAGCCGCGCTTGACGACCGTCTCGACGATGCCGGAGGGGCCCAGGGCGCGGCGCAGGCGGGTGATGGCCATCTCGACGGCGTGTTCGGCCGAGTCCCGGGAGGGGCCGCCGGGCAGCACGGTGCGCAGCTCGGAGCGGGCCACCACGTGCCCCGGCTTGTCGGCCAGGCGCTTGAGCACCGCCATCGGGGCCGGCGGCAGCGGCTTGAGCTCACCGTCCACGGCGACGGCGTGGCCGCGGATCTCCAGCCCGTGGCCGCCGGCGAGCAGGCGGGTGACGCTGTGCTCGGGCAGGTGCCGGGCGAGCGTCCGGGCCAGCGCGCCGAGGCGGGCACGCTCGGGCTGTACGGCGGGCACCCCGCGCGCCTGCAGCGGCGCCGCCGTGACCGGGCCCACGCAGGCGGCGACGACCGGCCCGGCGAAGGCCGCCACCAGGGCGTCCTCCAGGCCGTCGGCGCGGGCCGCGGCGAGCATGGCCAGCACGGCGGGGGCGCTGGTGAAGGCCACCGCGTCCACCCCGCCGGAGATCGACTGACTGATCAGGCGGCGCAGCGGCGAGGTGTCGCGGTAGGGCAGCCACCGGTAGACCGGCACCTCGATGACCTCGGCCCCCGCCTCGCGCAGCGCGGCCACGAAGCCGGTCAGCGGCTCCCCGTGCAACTGCACGGCGATGCGGCGACCGCGCAGGTCCTGGGCAAGGAGGTACTGCTTGACCTCCTCGCACGACTCGGTGGCCGGCGTCCAGTGGTCGTTCAGCCCGGCGGCCCGGACCGCGCCGCGGGCCTTGGGCCCGCGGGTCAGCAGCCGGGCGGCGGTCAGGTGCGCCGACAGGTCGCCCGACAGCCCCCAGCCCTCGGCCGCGGCCATCCAGCCCCGGAACCCGACCCCGGTGGTGACCACCACGTCGTCGAGCGGGCCCGTCAGAGCGGCCCGGGTCGCGGCCAGCAGGTCGGCGTCCTCGGCCAGCGGCACCAGCCTGATCGCCGGGGCGCGCACCACTCTCGCGCCCCGCCGCTCCAGCAGCGCGCAGAACTCCTCACGCCGCCTGGTCGCGGTCACCCCGATCGTGAACCCGGCCAGCGCGTCGGGCGCCGTCTCGGGAGACCCGCCGGGGTCGTCCAGAAGGGCGATGCTCATCTGTTGTCCACCACTCCCCGTCCACCACGTGGACGTCTCGTCCCTCGTCGGCCGCTCCGCTCACCGGGCCTGGCCGGCCCGGGGCTCGGCCGCCGCTCCCCGTGCCCGGCCCTCCGCCGGGTCACCTCACACTCACCTCCACCGTGCCGTCGGCGACCCGGATCGGATAGGTCGGCACGGCCACCGCCGGGTCGTCCAGGCACACCCCGGTGACCAGCGAGAACACCTCCTTGTGCATGGGCGAGGCGACGCTGGGCTCACCCGCCCTGGTGCCCACGATCCCCCGCGAGAGGACCTGGGCGCCGCTGAAAGGATCCCGGTTGCCGATGGCGAACAGCTCGCCGTCGAAGGTCCGGAACAGCGCGATCTGGTGACGGCCGACCAGCGCGCAGGCGCCGCGCTCGGGCAGCAGGTCGGTGTAGGCGCAGACCGCGGTCCAGACGGTCGTCGTGGCCTCGCTCAGGACGGTCATGGTGGAGCCTCCATTCGGGTTGCGTCGGTGGGTTCGTGGTGCCGGCGGCGCGGCCCGGGGTCGCCGGGTGGCCCCGGCTCCGGCCGTGGAGAGGACGTTCAGGAGCGGACCACCTCCAGGGGGAGGAGGACGGGCTTGATCTGGTCCCTTTCGGCCGTGAAGGCGATCGAGGGGTCCGGGGTCGCGGGGGCGTTGACGAAGGAGACGAAGCGCCGCAGCTTGTCGGGGTCCTCGATGGCGGTCCGCCACTCGTCGGCGTAGGAGGCGACGTGCCGGTCCATCTGGGCGTCCAGATCGGCGCAGATCCCCAGCGAGTCCTCCAGGACCACCTGCTTGACGTACTCCAGGCCCTGGCTCTCCAGCCAGGCCGAGGTGCGCTGCAGGCGGTCGGCCGTACGGACGTAGAACATCAGGAACCGGTCGATGGTCCGGATCAACTCCTCGGTGCTCAGGTCCGAGGCGAACAGGTCGGCGTGCCGCGGGGTGAAGCCGCCGTTGCCGCCGACGTAGAGGTTCCAGCCCTGCTCGGTGGCGATGATGCCGAAGTCCTTGCCGCGCGCCTCGGCGCACTCGCGGGCGCAGCCGGAGACGGCCGACTTCAGCTTGTGCGGCGAGCGCAGGCCCCGGTAGCGCAGCTCCACCGCGATGGCCAGGCCGACGGCGTCCTGCACGCCGTACCGGCACCAGGTGGAGCCCACGCAGGACTTCACCGTGCGCAGCGCCTTGCCGTAGGCGTGGCCGGACTCGAAACCGGCGTCCACCAGCCGCTTCCAGATCAGCGGGAGCTGCTCCACCCGCGCCCCGAACAGGTCGATCCGCTGCCCGCCGGTGATCTTGGTGTAGAGGCCGAAGTCGCGGGCCACCTCGCCGATCACGATCAGCTTGTCGGGGGTGATCTCGCCGCCGGGGATGCGCGGCACCACCGAGTAGGTGCCGTTGCGCTGGATGTTGGCCATGAAGTGGTCGTTGGTGTCCTGCAGGGCGGCCTGCTCGCCGTCGAGGATGTGCCCGTTGCCGAGCGAGGCCAGGATCGAGGCGACGACGGGCTTGCACACGTCGCAGCCGCGGCCGGTGCCGTGCTCGTCGATGAGCTGGGAGAAGGTCGTGATGCCGCGCACCCGGACGATGTCGAACAGCTCGGCCCTGCTGTGCGTGAAGTGCTCGCACAGGGCCTTGGAGACCTCGACGCCGGACTTGACCAGGATCTGCTTGAGCATCGGGAGGCAGCTGCCGCAGGTGGTGCCCGCCCGGGTGCAGCCCTTGATCCCGGCCACGTCGGTGAGGCCGTGGTCGGCGATGGCCGCGCACACCTGCCCCTTGGTGACGTTGTTGCAGGAGCAGACCTGCGCGTCGTCGGGAAGGTCCATGCTCGCCGGGCCACCGGTGAACAGCAGCTCGCTGGGCGCGCCGGGCAGGTCCCGCCCGACGAACGGCTTGAGGGTGTTGTACGGCGTGGCGTCGCCGACGCAGATCCCGCCGAGCAGGGTGCGGGCGTCGTCGCTGACGAACAGCTTCTGGTAGACCCCGCCCACCGGGTCCATGAAGGTCACGTCCAGGGCGCCGTCCATCGCGCCGAACTGGGCGACCTCCACGCCGAGCAGCTTGAGCTTCGTGGACAGATCCGCGCGGGCGAAGGCCGCCTGGCCGCCGAGGATGCGGTCGGCGGCGACCTCGGCCATCGTGAAGCACGGCCCGACCAGCCCGTAGACCATGCCGTCGTGCAGGGCGCACTCCCCCACCGCGTAGATCGCCGGGTCGCTGGTGCGCATCCCGTCGTCCACGGCGATCCCGCCGCGGTCGCCGACCGCCAGCCCGGCCTGCCTGGCCAGCTCGTCGCGTGGCCTGACGCCCGCCGAGAAGACCACGACCTGCGCCTCGATCGTCTCCCCGTCCGGCTTGACCAGTCCCGCGACCCGCCCGTCCGGCCCGGCGACGATCTCCTTGGCCCCGGCCTCGGTGTGCACGCTCAGGCCGAGGGCCTCGACGTGGCCCCGCAGGACGGCGCCGCCGCCCTCGTCCACCTGCCGCGGCATGAGCCAGCCGCCCATCTCCACGACGTGGGTCGAAAGGCCCAGCCCGCGCAGCGCGTCGGCGGCCTCCAGCCCCAGCAGCCCGCCGCCGATGACGACGCCGCTTCCGGCCCCCGCGGAGGCCTTCCTGATCGCGTCCAGGTCGTCGATCGTCCGGTAGACGAAACAGCCCTCCAGCTCCCTGCCGGGCACCGGCGGCACGAACGGGCTGGATCCGGTGGCCAGCACCAGCACGTCGTACGGCTCCACATGGCCGTCGGCGGTGGTCACGGTCCGGCCGTCCCGGTCGATCCCGGTGACCCTGGAGGCCAGCCGCAGCACGACCCCCTCCGGCACCGGGTAGGTGAGATCCTCGGCGCTCCTGCCGGTGAGATAGGAGGTCAGCGCGACCCGGTCGTAGGCGGCCCTGGGCTCCTCCCCCAGGACCGTGATCCGGCCGGCGAACCCCTTGGCGACCAGCGCCTCGACCAGCCGGCTGGACGTCGGTCCATGCCCCACCACAACGAGTTTCATACGGAGATGCCTTCCTGCTCGCACAGCCAGCCGACAATGCCCTCGACCACGTCGCGGCAGCCGCCGCAACCGGTCGTGGCGCGTGTGGCGGCGGCCACCGCCTCGACGTCACGGGCGCCGGACTCCCAGCAGGCCCGGATCTGTCCCTTGGTCACGTTGTTGCACTGGCAGACCTTCACCGCGTCCGGCATCCGGACCGGGCTCTCGGCGACCGCACTGCCGGAGATGCCGGGAAACAGCAGCCCGGCCGGGTCCGCGGGGACCGGGGACCCGCGGTCGAAGAGCTGGGTGAGGGTGCCCACCGCGGACGTCTCCCCCAGGAGGATCGCGCCGACCAGGCGGCCGTCGCGGATGACGAGTTTGCGGTAGGAGCCCCGGGCCCGGTGGCTGAAGCGCACGACCTCGGCGTCGTCCTCGGTCAGGTGGGTCTCGCCCATCGCGGCCAGCTCCACGCTCCTGGCCTTCAACCGGGTCACCAGGCGCGACCCCCGGTAGCGGGAGGTCTTGTCCGCCCCGGTCACGAGGTCGGCGACCACGGCGGCCTGCTCCCACGCGGGGGCGACCAGGCCGTAGACCGTTCCGTCGTGCTGGGCGCACTCCCCGATCGCGAAGATCGACGGGTCGTCGGTCCGCATCTCGTCGTCGACGACGATCCCGCGCGCCACCTCCAGACCCGCGTCCCCGGCCAGTCCCGTCACCGGCCGGACCCCGCAGGCGAGCACCACCAGATCGGCCCCCACCGTCTCGCCTCCGGCGAGCCGTACGCCGTCACCGAGGATCTCCTCCACGACCACGCCGGTCCGCACCTCCACGCCCAGCTCCGCGAGGGTCTCCCCCAGCATCAGCCCGGCCTCGGCGTCGAGCTGCCGCTCCATCAGGTGACCGGCCAGGTGGAGCAACGTGACCGGCAGCCCGCGCCCGGCCAGGCCGCGGGCCGCCTCGATGCCGAGCAGGCCGCCGCCGACCACCACGGCGCGCCGGGCCGCACCGGCCGCGGCGAGGATCGCGCGGCAGTCGTCCAGCGTCCGGAACGCCATGGCGCCGGCCGCTCCGGGCACCGGCGGCACCACCGCCTCGCTGCCGGTCGCCAGCACCAGGACGTCGTACGGCTCGCGCCTGCCGTCGGCGGTGAGCACCGCCTGGGTCTCCCGGTCGATCGCGGTCACCTCGACGCCGAGCAGGGCCGTCACCGAATGGTCGGCATACCACGCCGGGTCCAGCAGCCGCACCTGGTCGGGCAGCATGGTCCCGGCCACCACGTTCGACAGCAGCACCCGGTTGTAGGGCTGCCACGTCTCGGCGCCGATCACGGTCACCTTGACGTGCTTGTCCCGGGCGCGGACCTCGCTGACGAGGCGGGCGCCCGCCATCCCGTTCCCCACGATCACCAGCCGGGTCATCCGACACGCTCCAGTTTCACTGCGCAGACCTTGAACTCCGGCATCCGCGACACCGGGTCGAGCGCGGGGTTGGTGAGCAGGTTGGCTCCGGCCCAGTGGAAGGGCATGAACACGGTGTCCGGCCGGACCGCGGGGGTGACCCTGGCGACGCCCTCGGCTGCGCCCCGGCGGCCGACCACCCGCAGCAGGTCGCCCGGCGCCACCTCCAGGCGCTCGGCGAGATCAGGGTGGATCTCCACGAAGACCTCCGAGGCCACCGCGTTCAGGGCGGCGATCCGCCGGGTCTGGGCGCCGCTCTGGTAGTGGGCGAGCACCCGGCCCGTCGTCAGGTAGAGGGGATAGTCCCGGTCGATGTCCTCCTCGGGCGGCCGGTGCTCGACGGGCACGAACCTGGCGCGGCCGTCGGGGGTGGCGAAGCGGTCCAGGAACGGCCGGGGAGTGCCGGGGTGGTCCTCGGCCGGGCAGGGCCAGAACACGCCGGTCCCGGCCGCGATCCGCTCGTAGGTGATGCCCGCGTAGTCGGCGATCCCCCCGGCCGAGGCCCGCCGCAGCTCGTCGAAGACCTCGCGCGGGTCGGCCGGGAACCCCTCGGCTCCGCGCAGCCGTACGGCGAGGCCGCGGAGGATCTCCAGATCGCTCCGCACTCCCGGCGGCGGCGCGGCGGCCTGGTGGCGCAGCAGCACCCGGCCCTCGAGGTTGGTCATCGTGCCGCTCTCCTCCGCCCACTGGGTGGTGGGGAGGACGACGTCGGCCAGCGCGGCCGTCTCCGACATGACGAGGTCGGAGACCACGAGCAGGTCCAGCGAGCGCAGCCGCTCGGTGACGTGCCCTGCCCGGGGCGCGGAGATCACCGGGTTGGAGCCGAACAGCAGCAGCGCCCTGGGGCCGGCGGCGGTGCCGAGGGCGTCCAGCAGCTCGTAGGCGGAGCGGCCGGGCCCCGGCAGATCCTCCGGCGCGATCCCCCACACGGCGGCCACGTGGGCGCGGGCGGCGGGATCGTCGATCCTGCGGTATCCCGGAAGCTGGTCGGCCTTCTGACCGTGCTCGCGCCCGCCCTGCCCGTTGCCCTGCCCGGTGATGCAGCCGTAGCCGGATCCCTCCCTGCCCGGCAGCCCGAGCGCGAGCGCCAGGTTGATGAACGCGCTCACCGTGTCGGTGCCTTTGGCGTGCTGCTCGGCGCCGCGCCCGGTGAGGATCACCGCGCGTCCGGCGTCCGCGAGGATCTCCGCGGCCAGGCGCATCCGGGCGACCGGCACGCCGGTGATCCGTTCCACCCGCTCGGGCCACCAGGCGGCGGCCGAGGTGCGGACCCCGTCGAAGCCGCTGGTACGGCCGGCCACGTAGTCCTCGTCCACGTGGCCCTCGGTGATCACGATGTGCAGCAGGCCCAGGGCGAGCGCCAGGTCGGTGCCGGGGGCCGGCTGGAGGTGGAGGTCTGCCTGCCGCGCGGTCGCGGTGACCCTGGGGTCGATGACGACCAGCCGGCCGCCCCTGTCGCGCATCGCGGTCAGGTGGCGGACGAACGGTGGCATGGTCTCGGCCACGTTGCCGCCTGCGATCAGGACCGCGTCGGCCCCGCCGAGGTCGGTGATCGGGAACGGCAGGCCGCGGTCCATGCCGAAGGCGCGGTTGGCGGCCGCGGCGGCCGAGGACATGCAGAACCGGCCGTTGTAGTCGATCTGGCTGGTCCGCAGCACCATCCGGGCGAACTTGCCGAGCTGGTAGGCCTTCTCATTGGTGAGCCCGCCGCCGCCGAACACGGCCACGCCGTTGGGGCCGTGCTCTTCCTGGACCGCGCGGATCCGGGCGGCGACGAAGTCGAGCGCCTCGTCCCAGCCGACCGGCTCGCCGTACAGGAGCGGGGTGGTGAGCCGATCTCCACTGGTCAGCAGCTCACCGGCGGTCCAGCCCTTCTGGCAGAGACCGCCCGCGTTGGCGGGGACGTCCTTCCTGGGGGTGATCGTGACCGTCTCGTCCACGGCGACGCTCATGCCGCACTGCAGCGCGCAGTACGGGCAGTGCGTCGCCGTCGCCGCCTTCACAGGCGTCGGGGCGGAAAGTGAGATCGACACATCTCCGATGGTGCTTTCAGGCGGTTTCACCGCTGGGTCCCCTCTGTTACCGATGTGCTACAAGCCGCTAACGACGTTCACATTGGCGGTGAGCCGGGTGTGAACCCGTCATACGCGGGCGGCCGCCAGGCTCCGCACCGGGCCCGCCGTCCGCAGGTAGCAGGCCCAGGTCAGGAGCGCGCACATCGCGTAGAATCCGGCGAACGCGGCCAGCGCGGCGCCCGCGCCCCCGGTCGCCGCGATGGAGCTGCCGAATCCCCGGTTGATGAAGAAGCCGCCGAACGCGCCGATCGCGGAGATGATCCCGATCGCGGCGGAGGCGTCGCGCTTGCCGACGGCCAGGGCGGTGTCGTAGGCGGGCGTACCGGGGGCGATCCCCGCGACGGCCTTGGCCCGGAAGATCGCCGGGATCATCCGGTAGGTGGAGCCGTTGCCGATGCCGGTGGTGGCGACCAGGAGCATGTACGCGCCGAAGAAGAGGGCGAAGCCGTGCTGGGCCACCCCCTGCCAGACCAGCGCCGCCGCACCCGCCATGGCGGCGAAGTTGACGAGCGTCACCCGGGCCCCGCCGAGCCGGTCCGACAGCCACCCTCCGACCGGGCGGATCAGCGATCCGAGCAGCGGGCCGATGAAGGCCAGGCCGACCAGGGACGCGTGCTCGGGGAACTGGCTCTTGATGAGCAGCGGGAGCGCGGTGGAGTAGCCGATGAAGGAGCCGAAGGTGCCGATGTAGAGGACCGCCATGATCCAGGTCTGGGCCCGCCCTGCGATCTTCAGCTGGTCCCTCGGGCTGGCCTTGGCGGAGGTCAGGTTGTCCATGAAGAAGTAGGCGCCGAGCGCGGCGGCCAGGATGAACGGGATCCAGAACAGCCCGGCGGCGGCCAGGCCGAAGGCGCCGATCACCAGCGGCATGACGAGCTGGACGGAGCTGACGCCGATGTTGCCGCCGGCCGCGTTGAGACCGAGCGCCGACCCCTGCTTGGACTGGGGGTAGAAGTAGGTGATGTTGGCCATGCTTGAGGCGAAGTTGCCGCCGCCCAGCCCCGCGGTGGCCGCGATCAACAGGAACACCCAGTACGGCGTGCCCGGGTCGCCGACCGCCACGGCCAGCAGCACGGCGGGCACGAGCAGCAGCAGCACGCTGACGACCGTGAAGTTCCGGCCGCCGAATCTGGCCGGGGCGAAGGTGTAGGGGATGCGCAGCGCCGAGCCGATCAGGTTGGGCAGCGCGACCATCCAGAAGAGCTGGTCGGTGGAGAACTCGTAGGAGCCGAGCTGCACGGTCACGATGCTCCACACCGTCCAGAGCGTGAAGCCGAGATGCTCGGCGAAGATCGAGAAGATCAGGTTGCGCCGGGCGACCTTCCGTCCTTCCGCCTCCCAGAAGCCCTGGTCGTCGGGCCGCCACTCGCTGATCCAGCGCTTCGCCATCGTTCCTCCTAGTTTTCCAAAAGGGGGATTATTGGGAAAACCGTAGGAGGGGGGCGTTACGCACATTCACGCTCTGTGATGGTGCGCGGGTTACGTGTGACTAACCGCTGAAATATGCAATGCACAGGCCGCACATACGTAACGTCCCGGAAACACGATGATTCCGCCGGTCACGGTTGAGGCAATGCGACAATGGGAATCGTGTGCATGTCCGTTCGTCGCCTCGGGGAGTGCGCGTGGCCGTCCAGCCGATCCGACCGTTCGCAGATCCAGTGCTACGGACCGTAGCCGAACCCGTGACCAGCTTCGATCGCGAGCTGCGCGGCCTGGTCAAATCCCTCCAGGCGACCATGCGGGCCGGCGCCGGTCGCGCGGGCCTCGCCGCCCCGCAGCTCGGCGTTTCGCTCCGGGTTCTCGTCTACGAGCTGGACGGCAGGGCGGGCCATCTGATCAATCCGCGCCTGGAGCCGTCCGAGCGGAAGATCGTGGCCGACGAGGCCTGCCTGTCCGCCCCCGGCCTGTGGTGGCCGCTGGAACGCTCCTACATGGTCACCGCCCGTGGCCGTGACATGTTCGGCAAGCCCGTCACCGTCCGCGCCCTGGGCATGCTCGCCCGGGTCCTGCAGCACGAGGCCGACCATCTCGACGGCGTCCTCTTCATCGACCGCCTCCCGGAGGACGAGCGGGAACGCTTCCTCCAGACCGCCTCCTCCTGACCCCTCCGGAGCCTCGGGCCCTTCCACGACCGCCGCCGGAACGCCGGGCCCGTCCCGGCGGCCCCGCTCCCCGGCGGCTCCCGCCGCGCGCGATCCCGCCCCCTCCCGCCCGCGGGCTCCGGCGCCGGATCCCCCTGTGCGCCGACTCTCCGCGGAAACATTTGCCCGCCATGCCGCCGACCTGTACACTTCGATGGTTGCAGTCGTAGTTCTCGACGGCGCTTGTCATCTCAAGCACCACAGGAAGACCGCCGACAGCGGGCGTTACAGTTTCTCCGGATGGTTTCCGCGGATGCATGGTAGGGTCCGCAACGCAGCCCCGAACCTTCGACCTGATGGTTCGGTGAGGCTCCCAATGAGGAGAAGTAGTTTTGTCTGAGGGCACTGTTAAGTGGTTCAACGCCGAAAAGGGCTTCGGATTCATCGCGCCGGATGACGGCACCGCCGATGTCTTCGTGCACTACTCGGCTATCAACTCCGGTGGTTACCGCACCCTGGAGGAGAACCAGCGTGTCAGTTTCACCACCACGCAGGGCCAGAAGGGCCCGCAGGCCGACCAGGTTCAGGTCATCTGACCTGATCTAAAGGCTTCCTGTCCGGGCCCGTACCGCTCCAGCGGTACGGGCCCGGACTTTTTTGCCGCCGTGACCCGCCGGGACCCCGGCGCCTCCCCCGGAGACGCCGCCGTCACCTTCCCGGGTCATCCCGCCTTCAGGCGCCCCGTACGCGGGCGGGCGTCCGGCCGTCGGCGGCGGGCGCCCTGCCCACGGGACGGCGCCCGCCGGCAGGGCAGCGGCCGGCTCTCAGAGCTCGACGCCGAGCAGCGCGTCCACGATGTCCCTGACGAGCGCGGGCGCTCCGGGGTCGGTGCCGCCGCCCGCCAGGGCCCGGTCCGCCCAGGCGTCGACCACCGCGAGCGCTCCGGGGGCGTCCAGGTCGTCGGTCATGCGGGCGCGGAGCTCCGCGAGCACGGTCTCCGCCTCGGGTCCGGCCGGCAGGCCGACGGCCGAGCGCCAGCGTGCCAGCCGTACCTCGGCGGAGGCCAGCTGGTCGGCGGTCCACTCCCAGTCGCTGCGGTAGTGATGGGCCAGCAGGGCCAGCCGGATGGCCATCGGGTCGGCCTCCTTGCGGAGCCGGGAGACGAAGACCAGGTTGCCCTTGGACTTGGACATCTTCTCGCCGTCCAGGGCGACCATGCCCGCGTGCACGTAGGCCTTCGCGAAGGGCCACTCCCCGCAGGCGACGTGGCCCTCGTGCGCGCCGCACTCGTGGTGCGGGAAGATCAGATCCGAACCGCCGCCCGCGACGTCGAACCCGCTGCCCAGGTTGGCCAGCGCGATCGCGGTGCACTCGATGTGCCAGCCGGGCCTGCCCTGGCCGAACGGCGAGGGCCAGGACGGCTCGCCGGGACGCTCGGCGCGCCAGAGCAGCCAGTCGAGCGGGTGCTTCTTGCCGGCCCTGTCGGGGTCTCCGCCGCGCTGGCCGAACAGGTCGAGCATCCGCTCCTCGGAGTATCCGGAGACGGCACCGAACTTGGGCGCCGCGGCGACGTCGAAGTAGAGGTCCCCGTCGAGGTCGTAGGTGGCGCCCTTGTCGCGCAGGAGCTCGATCAGCTCGGCCACCTGGTCGATGACCTCGGTGACGCCGACGTATTCGCGCGGCGGGAGGATCCGCAGCGCCTCCATGTCGGTCCGGAACAGCTCGATCTCGCGCTCGGCGAGCTCCCGCCAGTCCTGCCCGGTCTGCTCGGCGCGCTCCAGGAGGGGATCGTCCACGTCGGTGGCGTTCTGGGTGAAGTGGACCTCGTGACCGGCGTCCCGCCAGAGCCGGTTGACCAGGTCGAAGGCGAGGTAGGTGTTGGCGTGGCCCAGGTGGGTGGCGTCGTAGGGCGTGATGCCGCAGACGTACAGCCGCGCCGTGGGGCCGGGCTGGGTGGGGCCGACCTCTCCGGCGGCGGTGTCGAACAGCCGCAGCGGAGCACCAACACCAGGGAGCCGAGGGACCTTCGGCGCAGACCACGATCTCATGTATTGAGCCTATCCAGCAGACGGACCGCCCCGATCAGCCCGGGGCGGTGGATACAGGGGCACTTGTCTCAACCGCCGGAGCCCGGTTCATCATCCCGGGAGGACGCGGCGGAAGGCCGCCGGGTCGCGTGGATCTTCGGTGAAGTCGTAGCGGACGCCGCCGGCGGCCAGGGCGAGCAGGGTCACCGACAGGGAGCCGAAGACCCGCCCGTCGGGCAGCTCGTGATGGATGATCATGGCGCGAGGGTCCCCGGAGGGCAGGCCCGCCCCGGTCGCGAGCTCCCGCCACTCCTCCCAGGGGGCGTCGAGGGTCGCGGGGCGGCCGGCCTTGGCGAAGAGGGGGCGGAAGAAGGCCACGCGCTCGTTCTCGTCGCCCTGCTCCCAGCCACTGTTGACGATCATGTGGGTCCCCGGCGGGAGCTCCTCCTCCCCCAGCAGGACGCCGTTCCAGTGCCACAGCCGGGCCCCGCCCGGATCCGCCAGAACCAGATGGAAAGGGTCATAGCAGGTCAGGTCCAGGTCCGGTAGACGGCCTTCGGCCGCCGCCCGGAGCGGCAGCTCGCCCCGGGACCGGCGGGTCTCCTCCGGGGCGAGCACGCCACGGCCGTTGAGCAGGGCCCCGACCCGCCTGGTGGGGGGATCGACGGCCAGCCAGGTGCCGCCCGCCTGGAGATCACGCCCGCCGATCAGGCCCGGCCAGTGCTCGGCCGGGGGGACCCACGGCCGGCCGGTGAACTCATCGCGCACCCCGACGAGGATCAGGGGGATCTCGGCGCTCGGATCGATGCTGACGACAACCGTGCACATGCCCGGCAGGGTATCGCCCCCGCCGGGGACGACCTCAGATCGGGGGCCAGGGGAGGGCGGGCCAGTCCTGCGACGGGAGGGGGTGCAGGCCGGTGTCGAGGAGCCTGCGGACCCGGGACCAGGTGGCCTCGACCTCGGCCAGGGTGAGGAGCTCGCGCAGGCGGCGGCCCAGGCGGCCCTGCTCCAGATCGCGCTCGAGGCGGGCCAGGACGTTCATGGCCTCACGGGACAGGGGCTTGCCGCGCCACTGCCAGAGCACGGTGCGGAGCTTGTCCTCGGCGGAGAAGGAGACGCCGTGGTCCACCCCGTGGATGTGGCCGTCGATCAGAGGGAGCAGGTGGCCGCCCTTGCGGTCGGCGTTGTTGACGACCGCGTCGAACACGGCCATCCGCCGCAGGGCGGGCTGGCGGCTGCGGATGAGCGCCATCAGGTCGACCTCCGGATCGGTGTCGATCCAGAGCTGGCACATGCCGGGGCCGAAGGGGCCGTCGCGGTAGACGGTCGGCGGGACGATCCGCCAGCCGGTCGCCGCCGAGACCTCGAAGGCGGCCACCTCGCGGGCGGCCAGGGTGCCGTCGGGAAAATCCCAGAGCGGGCGCTCTCCGCGTACGGGTTTGTAGACGCAGGCCGCCGCGAGCCCGCCCAGCCGGACCGAACAGTAGAGCGTCATGTTGGTCGCCTCGACAAGCCGGCCGGCGACCTCCAACTGACCGTCGCGGAGCAGACGCAGAGCAGTCTCGTCGTCCAGCCCCGCCGCGGGCGCCGCGCTCAGCGTGGGCTCGCTTTCGGCACTCATTCGCCTCCTTCAACCGATGAAGCGCTACTACCCCGGTAACCATTGAGACGCACGCAGATATGCCCCTCGGCGTCGAGCGGCTGGCCGCACAGCGGGCAGGGCGGGCGTCCTGCCGCGACGAGGGCCATGGCGCGCTTGGTGAAGGCCCTGGCAGCGCCGGGGCTGATGTGCACGCGCAGCACCGCGGGCTCGGCGAGCGAGGGCGGCTCGAGCTCCTCGTCCTCCGCGACGATCTCCTGGGCCTCGATCACCACCTGCGCGGTGTCGGAATCCCAGGCCAGGGCCATCGTGCCGACCTTGAAGTCCTCGCTGATCGGCACGTCGAGCGGGCCGTTGTCGGCGAGAGCGGCCGGGGCGGTGGCGGGCACCTGCGCGGTCCCCCCGCTGCGCCGCAGCACCTCGTCGAGGAGCTCGTCCAGCCGATCAGCCAACGCGGCGACCTGGAACTTCTCCAGGCCGACGGTGGTCAACCGGCCCTGTCCCCGGGCCTGCAGGAAGAAGGCTCGTGATCCCGGTTGCCCAACGGCACCGGCCACAAACCTCTCGGGTGGGTCGTAGTCGAAGACCGGCATAGCCCGACCTTACGTGGTCCCGGCTCCGCCGCCGACTGCGGCATCGCTCCCGGTGAAGTTTTCTCCCCCGTCTTTGTGCTCCGAACCCTCCGGGGGCCGCAGTCCGGCCACATCTCCTCCCAGATCGTTGAGCCTGAGCACGAAGGGGCGCAGCGGGGTGTAACGGATCGCGGTGAGCGAGGCGGGGTCGGCGGCTATCCGCTGGAACTGGTCCAGATGGAGGCCCATGGCGTCGGCCACGATTGCCTTGATCACGTCTCCGTGGCTGCAGACGAGATAGACCGCCTCCGGGCCCAGGCGCTCGTTCCACTCCCGGACGGCACTCACGGCGCGGTGCTGGACGGCGGGCAGGGATTCTCCCCCGGGGAACGTCACGGCGCTCGGGTGGGTCTGCACGACCTGCCAGAGCGGGTCCTTGGCGAGCTCGCCCAGCGGGCGGCCCGTCCAGTCGCCGTAACGGCACTCGCCGAACCGGTCGTCGGTCAGCACCTCCGCCGTCCGCCCGTCCCGCGCGCCGGCGATCGCCTGGGCGGTCTCCTGGCAGCGCTCCAGCGGGCTGGAGACGATCGCGTCCAGCTCGAGCGACGCCAGCCGCGTGGCCAGCGCCTCCGCCTGCGCCTGTCCCGCCTCGCTGAGATGGACATCCGGGGTCCAGCCGGCCAGCACCGGACCGGTGAGATGGGTAAGGCCGTGTCTGGCCAGCAACAAGGTCGTCACGTGGCCAAGTCTTGCAGGCCTCACTCCACTACTTTTAACTGCCTGACCGGTAATCTGGCCGGATCATGGAGCAGCGCTATGTGGGCCGGAGCGGCTTGTCGGTATCCCGCCTTGGACTGGGGACGATGACATGGGGGCGTGACACCGGCGCCGAGGAGGCCGCGGCGCAGCTCCGCACGTTCGCCGAGGCCGGCGGCACCCTCATCGACACCGCCGACGTCTACACGGGCGGGGAGGCCGAGCGGCTGCTCGGCCGGCTGATCCGCGACGCGGTGCCGCGCTCGGAGCTGGTGCTGTCCACCAAGGCCGTGCTCACCCCCACCGGGCGCCGGCCGCGCGACGCCTCCAGAAAGCACCTGATCGCCGCCATCGACGCCTCGCTGACCCGGCTCGGGGTCAACGAGGTGGAGCTGTGGCAGCTCCACGCCTTCGACCCCGCCGTCCCCCTGGAGGAGACCCTGGCCGCGGTGGACGCCATCGTGTCCTCGGGCCGGGCCGCCTACGCCGGGGTGTGCGACTACGCCGGCTGGCAGCTGGCGGCCGCCGCCGTCGGCCAGCGGACCGTTCCCGGCCGGGTGCCGATCGTCGCGGCCCAGGTCGAATACTCGCTGCTGGCCAGGGAGGCCGAGCGCGAGCTGGTCCCGGCCGCCGAGCACGTCGGCGCCGGGGTGCTCGCCTGGTCGCCGCTCGGCCGGGGAGTCCTCACCGGCAAGTACCGCACGGGCATCCCCGCCGACTCCCGGGCCGCGACCCCGCACTTCGCCGACTTCGTCAAGCCCTACCTGGACGAGAGGTGCCGCCGGGTCGTGGAGTCGGTGACGACCGCGGCCGAGGGGCTCGGCGTCTCGCCGCTGTCGGTGGCCCTGTCCTGGGTCCGCGACCAGCCCGGGGTGACCTCGGCGATCGTCGGTGCCCGCACCCATGCCCAGCTGGCCGGTGTGCTCCAGGCCGAGGACCTCACCCTGCCGATGGAGATCAGGGAGGCGCTCGACGACGTCTCCGCCGACTGAGACCCGGAGGCGGGAGACGAGGAGAAGGTTGAACAGAACGAGAATCCGTCTCGCGTATCACTAGTCGATACCGAATCGCAACTTTACCTGGAAAACTCCGGCTCCCCAACAAAACTGTCTGTGAGTGACGGGAGGGGGCGCCCGGATGTCAGCGAGACCTGATCGTTGATGGGCGAGGGGGGCAATTGCGAACCACGATCTCCGCCGGTGTGCTGGCGCTGGCGCTGGGCGGCGGGATCCCCATGATCGCGGCCACGACCGCGAGCGCCGCCGCACAGGTGGACTGCGACAACAGCGGGCTGCTGGGTGGGATAACCGGCGGGCTCTGCAAGGCCGTGGGCACCGTCGGCGATGTCGTGGGCGGGCTCACGGGCACCGCCACGCCGCCCGCGGCCGGTGACGACGGCTCCGGCGCCACCGGCTCCGGCACCGGCACCGGCACCGCCGAGGAAGCGGCCGTGGACGACGCCGGAGCCTCGCGTTCCGCGCCCGCACCGGACACCAGGGCCGCCACGGAGGAGCCCGCCGGCGACGGCCTGCTGCCCAAGGTCCTCGACGATGTCTGTCTCCCGCTGGTGGCCTCGCCGGAGTGCGAGAGCCCGTCGGCGATCTCCGCCCCGGAGAAGACCGGGCAGCCGCCCGCGCGGTCGCATCCCCGCCCCTCGCGGAGCGGCAGACCCGACTCCGCCGGGAAGAAGCCGGTGCCGCTGCCGACCGAGCCCCTCCGCCCGCCGGAGACGCGGACGCGCGTCACGGACGCCGGCGAGCCGGTGGTCCCCCAGCCGCCCCCCGTGATCGACGCCGAGGCGCCCCGGGTCGAGCTGCTGTGGCCCCGTCCGGGCATGGAGGAGCTCCAGAAGCGCGTGCAGGACTTCCAGGGGCGGGTGACCGGCGGGGGGACCGTCACGCCCACCCGGTCGTCCGGCACGCTGGGCACCGTGCTCACCGCCGGCCTGCTGGTCGTGGCGATCCTCGCCGTCCGCCTGCTCTACGCCAAGCGGGGCGAGGAGGAGTCGATGCCGTTCGAGCCGATCCGGATGGGACGGCAGCGGACGGCCTAGGCGTACCGCCCATGGACGTCGGTGACGGCGCCGCGACCGGAATGATCCCGGCATGGGTGAGGACCTCGTAGCGCGGCACGACAGCGGCGGAGGCCGGCGTTCGGCGGGCGTCGAAGCCTGAGCCGGCGTTCGGCGGGCGTCGAAGCCTGAGCCGGCGTCAGCCTGGCGTCGAGGCCTGGGCCGATGTCCGGCGGTCCGCCGGACATCGGGCGGCGCCGGCCGGGCGGCCTCGTCCGCGAACGGGGGAGGCCCGGCCCGCCGGACGGAGGTCAGGCGCCGATCGCGTGCACGCCGCCGTCGACGTGCACGATCTCACCGGTCGTGGCCGGGAACCAGTCCGACATCAGGGCCAGGCAGGCCTTGGCCGCGGGCACGGTGTCGCCCAGGTCCCAGCCCAGCGGCGCCTTCTCCGGCCAGCTCTCCTCGAACTCCTTGAAGCCGGGGATGCTCTTGGCCGCCATCGTGCGCAGCGGCCCGGCCGCCACCAGGTTGACGCGGATCCCGTGCTTGGCCAGATCACGGGCCAGGTAGCGGGAGCACGACTCCAGGCCCGCCTTGGCCACGCCCATCCAGTCGTACACGGGCCAGGCCTTGGTCGCGTCGAAGTCGAGGCCGACGACCGCGCCGCCCTCCTTCATCAGCGGCAGGCAGGCGACGGCCAGCGACTTGAACGAGTAGGTCGAGATGTGCAGGGCGGTCGCCACGTCCTCCCACGGGGTGTTCAGGAAGTTTCCGCCGAGGCAGCTCTGCGGGGCGAAGCCGATGGAGTGCACCACGCCGTCGATCCCGTCCAGGTGCTGGCCGACGCGGTCGGCCAGCGAGTCGAGATGCTCGGTGTTCTGCACGTCCAGCTCGATCACCGGCGGCGGCTCGGGGAGCCGCTTGGCGATGCGCTCGACCAGGCTGAGGCGGCCGAAACCGGTCAGCACGACCTGCGCGCCCTCCTGCTGGGCCAGCTTGGCGACGGAGAAGGCGATGGAGGCGTCGGTCAGGACGCCGGTGACCAGAATGCGCTTGCCTTCAAGGATTCCCATGGGTGCCGCCCCTCATCTGATGAATCGTTCATGTGTTCCGGCGGGCAGGACCTGCCCGCCGCTCACCACTGTGGAGGAAGGCGAGAAGCCACTCCTTCCGGGGAGTGGAGGAGTCACCTCAGTGCCCCATTCCCAGCCCGCCGTCCACGGGGATGACGGCCCCGGTGATGTAGGCGGCGTCCTCGCTCGCCAGGAACTTGACCACGCGCGCGACCTCGTCGGCGCTCGCGTAGCGGCCCAGCGGGATGTTCTTGCGGATCTGCTCCTGGTGGGCCTCGTCCAGCGCGGCGGTCATGTCGGTCTCCACGAAGCCCGGGGAGACCACGTTGACCGTGATGCCGCGCGAACCGAGCTCGCGGGCCACGGACCGGGCGAAGCCGATCAGCCCGGCCTTGGAGGCGGCGTAGTTGCTCTGCCCCGCCGAGCCGAGCATGGCCACCACCGAGGAGACCAGCACGATCCGGCCGCGCTTGAGCCGCAGCATGCCGCGCGTGGCGCGCTTGGCCACCCGGTAGGCGCCGGTCAGGTTGGCGTCGATGACGTCGGCGAAGGTCTCCTCCTTCATCATCGGCAGCAGCGTGTCCCTGGTGATGCCCGCGTTGGCGACGAGCACCTCGACCGGGCCGTGCTCGGCCTCGATCTTCCCGAACGCCGCATCGACATCGGCCGTGCTGGTCACATCGCACCGCACGCCGAAGAGGCCCTCTGGGGGCTCTCCGGAGCGGTAGGTCACGGCGACGGCGTCACCGGCCTGGGCGAGCTGGCGGGCGATCGCGAGGCCGATGCCGCGGTTGCCGCCGGTTACGAGAACAGATCGAGCCATAGAGCTGACGCTATCGGCTACCCGGGGGTAAACCTCTTGTCCGTGAGGGACAAGATCACAGGGCTAGGATCGTTGACATGCGCCAGATCGATCCCGATTTCCTCGCTCTGCCCCTGAGGCGGCTGGCGGACGCGGCCCTGCAACGCGCCCGTGACCTCGGCGCCGAGCACGCCGACTTCCGGCTTGAGCGCGTCCGCTCGGAGACCCTGCGCCTGTCCGACGCCTCACTCGAAGGCGCCATCGACGCCGACGACCTCGGCTACGCCGTACGGGTCGTCAAGAACGGCACCTGGGGCTTCGCCTCCGGCATCGACCTTACCCCTGAGGCGGCCGTGAGGGCCGCCGAGCAGGCGGTGGAAGTGGCCGTCATCTCCGCGGCCGTCAACCGCGAACCCATCACGCTGGCCCCCGAACCGGTCCACTCCGACGTCACCTGGGTCTCGGCCTACGACGTCGACCCCTTCGCGGTGCCGCTGCGCGACAAGGTCGCCCTGCTCGCCGACTGGTCGGACGCCCTGCTGAGGGAGCCGCGAGTGGACCACGTCCAGGCCTCGCTGCAGCAGGTCAAGGAGCAGAAGTTCTACGCCGACACCGCCGGCACCTCCACCACCCAGCAGCGGGTGCGCCTGCACCCCGAGCTGGAGGTGATGAAGGTCGAGGACGGGCGCTTCGAGTCGATGCGCACGCTGGCCCCGCCGGTCGGCCGGGGGTACGAATACCTCACCGGCACCGGCTGGGACTTCCCCGGCGAGCTGGCCCGCCTGCCCGAGTTCCTCGAGGAGAAGCTGAAGGCGCCCTCCGTCGAGGCGGGACGCTACGACCTGGTCATCGACCCGTCCAACCTGTGGCTGACGATCCACGAGTCCATCGGGCACGCCACCGAGCTGGACCGGGCCCTCGGCTACGAGGCGGCCTACGCCGGGACCAGCTTCGCCACCTTCGACCAGCTCGGCAAGCTGGTGTACGGCTCGCAGGTGATGAACGTGGTCGGCGACCGCACGACGGAGCACGGCCTGTCCACGGTCGGCTACGACGACGAGGGCGTGGCGACCAAGCGGTTCGACATCGTCTCCGGCGGCGTCCTGGCCGGATACCAGCTCGACCGGCGGATGGCGCGGTTGAAGGGCCTCGGCGCCTCCAACGGCTGCGCCTTCGCCGACTCCCCCGGCCACATGCCGATCCAGCGCATGGCCAACGTCTCGCTGCTGCCTGCGCCCGATGGACCCTCCACCGAGGGGCTGATCTCCGGGGTGGAGCGCGGCATCTACGTCGTGGGCGACAAGAGCTGGTCCATCGACATGCAGCGTTACAATTTCCAATTCACCGGCCAGCGGTTCTACCGGATCGAGAACGGCAGGATCGCCGGCCAGGTCCGCGACGTCGCCTACCAGGCCACGACCACCGACTTCTGGCGGTCGATGGCGGCCGTCGGCGGGCCGCAGACCTACGTGCTGGGCGGCGCGTTCAACTGCGGCAAGGGCCAGCCCGGCCAGGTCGCCCCGGTCAGCCACGGCTGCCCGTCGGCGCTCTTCCGCGATGTGCGCATTCTCAACACCCTGCAGGAGAGTGGCAATTGAACGGGCGCGGCGACAGGCACGACGGCGTCCGCGGATGCGGGCTCCGCGCCCGGGGCGAGGGGATCGCATGAGCGAGCGGACCGGAGAACAGCACACCTCGGCGGACGTCTCGACCGGCCGTGGGGAAGGGATCGGGATGAGCCCCCAGGAGATGATCGAGAAGGCTCTGGATCTCTCCACGGCCGACGACGTCGTCGTGATCGTGGACGAGGGCTCCAGCGCCAACCTGCGTTTCGCGGGCAACACGCTCACCACCAACGGCGTGGGCCGTTCCTCGCAGCTCACCGTGATCTCGATCGTGGGCCGGGGGGTGGGTGTGGTGTCGCGGGCGGCGGTCCGCCCCGAGCAGCTCGCCGACATCGTCGCCGCCGCCGATCACGCCGCAGAGGACGCGACGCCGTCCGAGGACGCCCGGCCGCTGGTCGAGGGCGGCCGCTCGGCGGACTGGGACCTGCCGGCGGAGTCCACCTCCATCGGCGTGTTCGGTGCCTTCGCCCCCGCCCTGGGCGAGGCCTTCGCCACGGCCGAGGCGGGCGGGCGCAGGCTGTACGGCTTCGCCGAGCACATCGTCACCACCACCTTCGTGGGCACCTCGGCCGGGGCCCGGCTCCGGCACACCCAGCCCACCGGCCGGCTGGAGCTCAACGCCAAGTCACCGGACATGAAGCGCTCGGCGTGGACGGGCGTGGCCACCCGCGACTTCTCCGACGTGGACGTGGCGGCGCTCGACGCCTCGCTGGCCCAGCGGCTGGAGTGGGCGAAGAACCGGATCGACCTGCCGGCGGGCCGATACGAGACGCTCCTGCCTCCGACGGCGGTGGCCGATCTGATGGTCTACCTGTACTGGACGGCCGGCGCCCGGGACGCGCTTGAGGGCCGGACGGTCTTCTCCAGGCCGGGCGGCGGGACCCGCGTCGGGGAGACCCTCTCCCCCCTCCCGATCCGCCTGTACAGCGATCCGGCCGCGCCGGGCATCGCGTGCGCGCCGTCCGTGGTGGCGCACGCCTCCAGCAGGCAGAGCTCGGTGTTCGACAACACCCTGCCGCTGGCGCCCACCGACTGGATCGCCGACGGCACCCTGACGAGCCTGATCCAGACCCGGCACTCGGCCGAGCTGACCGAGCTGCCCGTGACTCCGGCGATCGACAACCTGATCATGCGGGGGCCCGAGGGCGGCCGGTCGCTGGAGGAGATGATCGCCTCCACCGAGCGCGGCCTGCTGCTCACCTGCCTGTGGTACATCCGCGAGGTGGACCCGCAGAGCCTGCTCCTCACCGGGCTGACCCGTGACGGCGTCTACCTGGTGGAGAACGGCGAGGTCGTCGGCGAGGTGAACAACTTCCGCTTCAACGAGAGCCCGGTGGACCTGCTCGGCCGCCTCACGGAGGTCGGCGCCTCGGAGCAGACCCTGCCGCGCGAGTGGAGCGACTACTTCACCCGCACGGTCATGCCCGCGATCCGGGTGCCCGACTTCAACATGTCGACGGTCAGCCAGGCGAACTAGCGCTGGGCCAGCGGGATGGTGTGCACCCGCTCCCACCGTTTGCCCGTCACCACGCGGGCCGTGGCGTCGGTGAGGTCGTAGACGACCGACCAGCGGGTGTGCCCCTGGGCCACCCGCTGGAGCAGGTCCATCCCGTCCCGCCAGCTCTTCGCCGCGGGAAGGCCCCTGGCGAGCTCGCCGTAGCGGGTGTCGGCCATGCGCCGCTCGCGGGTGGTGCCGGTCATGGCGAAGTTGGTCAGCACCCGGTCCTCGATGACGTTGAGCCTGCCGCCGGAGAACTCCACGACGGCCGACTTCCCGGTGGCGTCGGCGAGCAGGTAGTGGATCTGCGGGCTGCCGGTGAAGTCGACGTCGTAGCGGCGCATGATCGCCACCGCCTCGTCCACGGTCGCCGCCTTGTCCAGCATCACCCGGATGATCCGCACGCTGCCGACGGACGGGCGTCCGGGCGTCCTGGGGGGCAGTTCGCCGTCGGGCACCGCGGCCATGCCGATCGCCAGGCCCTTCTCGTTGACCCCGTCGAAGGGGGTGAGCACGGCGTGGGCCAGCCGGCGGCGGGTCCTCGAGTCGGCCGGGTCGGGCGGGATGTTGCTGCCGAGCACGTAGAACAGGTCCGCGATGGACACCGAGGCGTAACCGTCGGGCGGATCGGCGTGCACGACCATCGCCGGGTTGGGGTCCCAGTCGAAGTTCCGGCCGAACAGCGGCCGCTCCCCCGCCAGGTGGAACAGCGAGCAGGCCCAGCCGTCGGCACGCCCGGCGAGGTCCTCCTCGCTCAGGGAGGCCTCGCGGTCGTAGGAGCCGTGGAAGGTCATCTCGTACAGCGGCAGGTCGTCCACCCGGCGCAGGCTCTGGACCGTCCGCCGCGTGTCGGCGGCGGTCTGGTCGAGCGCGGAGCCGCGCGCCGCCGGGGAGGCGGCCGGAGAGGTGGCTGGGGAGACGGAGGCGGCCGGAGGGGCGGCGGTGCCGCCCACCGGGGTGGAGCATCCGGCGAGCAGCAGCACCGCGGCCAGCGCGGCGCCCGTGGTCCGGCGTAGATCTTCCATCCCCGTAGTCTGCGCCGCCGGGCCCCGCCGTACAAGATCAGGTGTCCTCCAGGCGGAATCCGACCTTCATCCCGACCTGGAAGTGGCCGACCTCACCGTCGACGATGTGCCCTCTGACCTCGGTCACCTCGAACCAGTCGAGGTGACGGAGGGTCTGCGACGCACGGCGGACGCCGTTGCGAATGGCCGCCTCGATGCTCTCCTCGGACGTGCCGACTATCTCGGTCACCCGGTATGTGCGATCCGTCATGCCGTCATCCTTACCCGGCGGCCATGATCGCACGCGCTCCGGCGCCCACCCGGTCCCGGGGTGGAGTCTGACCCGCCCCGTCCGGGGGCTAGGTTGGAATTGTGAAGCTATGGCACAAGCGCCAGGTGGTCCATCAGGTGACCGATGCCCAGCCGTCGCTGAGCGAGGACATCGGGAAACGCGAGAGAAGCTATTTCATCAAGATGGGGATCCGGCTTGTCTGCCTCGTGCTCGCCTTCACGGTCCCGGCCCCACTGCCCGTCAGGCTGCTCCTCTTCGCCGGGGCGATCTTTTTACCATACGTTGCCGTCATCGGGGCCAACGCCCCTCAGCGCGGGGTGTCCAGTGCCCCTGACATGGCGGAAACCGACCAGAACGAGATCCCGCTCCACCGACGCGAGATCGGGTCGTGACTAAGTCTTGACGCATCTCAGGGGTAGGAGGTGTACGCTTTAGCCAAGTGCCCTGGTCCCCCGTCGGGGCACTGGTGCCGGCGTTCCGGGCCCCCGTCGGAACGCCGATGAAGCGGCGCCGGGTGGTTTGCCCCCGTAACCACCCGGCGTCGCCCTTTTCCCGGCCTTTATCTGTCGCCTGTCGTCTCGGCGGCCTTTCTCTCCCACTCCTGCGCCAGCGCGGTGAGCCGTTCCACCGCGTCCGGCGGCGCCGAGCCCGCGCCCTGGGCCAGCCCCAGCACGTAGGCCGTCAGCGGCGCGGCCGGACGGGTCACTCCGTGGGCGACCTCCTTGGTCAGGTCAAGCAGCGCGTCGCGGTCGACCGTCGCGGGATCGACCCCCAGCTCGCGGCAGACCAGCTCGGTCCACTCCCTCAGCACGTTCAACTCTCACTCCTCATCCGGTCATCCGGCTCACCGCTCCGGGCGCGGCGAAGATCCTCCGCCGTGTCGCAATCGAACCACGGCCGCCCGGCGAGGTGGAGCCCGGCGGGGGCCAGCGGGGCGAGAAGCCCGTGCAGGGACCGCCCCTCGTAGCGGGCGAGCGCCCCGGCGAGCTCCGCCGTACGCCAGACTCCGGCGAGCCACTGCTCCCGTCCGTCGTCGTCGACGAGCACCGCTCCCGCTCCCGTCCCCGCCGCGTCCAGCAGCGCCGACACGTGCCCGGCGGCCAGGAACGGCAGGTCGGCCGCGAGCAGCGCCACCCAGGGCGCGGTGACCTCCGCCAGCCCCGCGCGCAGCGCCGGGACCGGGCCGCCTCCGGGCGGATCCTCCTGAACGAAGATCCCCCGAGGCAGTCCGGGACGGGGCGCTCCGACGACGATGAGCCTCCCGGCGTCCGGTACGGCCGCCGCCACCGACTCGATCAGCGGGCGGCCGGCGACGCGCAGGCCCGGCTTGTCACGCCCGCCGAGCCGCCGGGCGAGGCCGCCCGCCAGGATGCACGCGTCGTGGCGAGCGGTCATCCGCCGATCGCGGACATCGGCCGGGAGGGCTGCAGGAAGGCCGGGTCGTCGATGCCGTGCCCGGCCTTCTTGATCCGGACCGCGGCCAGCCAGCGTTCGGCGATCTCGTCGTCGCCGGCTCCCGAGCGGAGCGCGGCGCGCAGGTCGGACTCGTCGGTGGCGAACAGGCAGTTGCGGATCTGGCCGTCGGCGGTGAGCCGTACCCGGTCGCAGGCGCCGCAGAACGGCCTGGTGACCGATCCGATCACCCCGACCCTGGCCGGCCCGCCGTCGACGAGGAACAGCTCGGCCGGGGCGCTGCCGCGCTCCACCGGATCGTCGTCGGTCAGGTCGAAGGAGTCGCGCAGCCGCGCGAGGATCTCATCGGCGGTGACCATGTTCTCGCGGCGCCAGCCGTGCTGGGCGTCCAGCGGCATCTGTTCGATGAACCGCAGCTCGTAGCCCCGCTCCAGGCAGTGGTGGAGCAGCGCGACGGCCTCGTGGTCGTTGATCCCGCGCATCAGCACCGTGTTGACCTTGACCGGGCGCAGTCCGGCGGCGTCGGCCGCGGCCAGGCCGTCGAGCACGTCGGCCAGCCGGTCGCGGTTGGCGAGCCGCTTGAACGTCTCCCGGTCGAGGGTGTCGAGGGAGACGTTGACCCGGTGCAGACCGGCCTCGGCGAGCGGGGCCGCCAGCCGGGCGAGCCCGATGCCGTTGGTGGTCAGCGAGACCTGGGGGCCGGGACGGAGGGCGGTGGTGCGGGCCACGATCTCCAACAGCTCGCGGCGGAGCAGGGGCTCACCACCGGTGTAGCGGACCTCGGTGATGCCGAGCCGCTCCACCCCGACGGTCACCAGCCGGACGATCTCGTCGGCGGTCAGCAGGTCGGGCTTGGGCAGCCATTCGAGGCCCTCGGGCGGCATGCAGTAGGAACACCGCAGGTTGCAACGGTCGGTGAGGGACACCCGCAGATCAGTCGCCACCCGGCCGAACGAGTCTTGCAACGTCAACATGGGGCGTCACCTCCTCTCGTCCATCCTCATCCAGGCAGGGGGCCAGCCTAAGGCCAGCCCCCTCCTGTGCCCATACTGAGCCCGTATCTGCCGACAACATCGCAATCCAGCGGATGATTCCTGAACCGCCCGCCGTGCGACCCTCGGCGCGGACGGGGGCCTCAGCCCTTGATGCAGATGAGCTGCCGGAGGCGGGCGACCACCTCGACCAGGTCGGCCTGGGCCGCCATGACCGACCGGATGTCCTTGTAGGCGCCGGGGATCTCGTCGATCACCCCGGTGTCCTTGCGGCACTCGACGCCGTCGGTCTGCGCCTTGAAGTCCGCCAGCGTGAAGGTCTTCTTGGCCTTGCTCCGGCTCATCCGGCGACCGGCACCGTGTGAGGCCGAGTTGAACGCACCGGCGTTCCCCCGGCCCTTCACGATGTAGGTGCCGGTCGCCATCGAGCCGGGGATGATGCCGAACTCGCCGGATCCCGCGCGGATCGCGCCCTTGCGGGTGACGAGCACATCCACGTCGTCGTACCGCTCCTCGGCCACGTAGTTGTGGTGGCAGGAGATCGGCTGTTCGAAGGTGATGCCCGACAGGTGACGCCTGAGCACGTCGCAGACCAGGGCCATCATGACCGCCCGGTTGCGCCGCGCGTAGTCCTGCGCCCAGAACAGGTCCCGCCGGTAGGCGTCCATCTGCGGCGTGCCCCCGACGAACACCGCGAGGTTCCGGTCGGGCAGGTCCTGGTTGTGCGGCAGCTTCTGGGCCTGCCCGATGTGGAACTCGGCCAGCTCCTTGCCGATGTTGCGCGATCCGGAGTGCAGCACGACCCAGACCACGCCCTCGTCGTCGGCGCAGACCTCCAGGAAGTGGTTGCCTCCGCCCAGGGTGCCCATCTGCACCTCGGCGCGCTCCCGCTTCGGGCGCACGGCCGGGGCCAGGGTGTCGAAGTCCTTCCAGAAGCCCGCCCAGTCGGCGGTCTTCATCCCGTGCAGCCTGGTCGGGTCGACCGGCCTCTTGTGGTGACCGAACCCGACGGGGACCGCCTGCTCCAGCTTCGAGCGCAGGTAGGCGAGGTTGTCGGGCAGGTTGGCGGCCCTGAACGAGGTCTTCACCGCGGTCATCCCGCACCCGATGTCCACACCCACCGCCGCCGGCGAGACCGCGTCCCGCATCGCGATGACCGACCCCACCGTCGCGCCCATCCCGTGGTGCACGTCCGGCATCACGGCGACGCCCTGCACCCACGGCAGGTTCGCGACGTTGCGCAGCTGCTGCATCACCTCGGGCTCGACCTCGGCCGGGTCGGCCCACATGCGGATCGGCGCGCGGCCACCCATCACCTCGTTGTACGTCATCCTCACATCGCCTCCCTCCAGCCGATCAACCGACGACGACAATGACGTCAGAACTCCACCGCTCCTGCAACCGAATTAAAAATCTATAACCCTCTTTACCAGGAAAAATGCCTTTAAATCTCTTAGTACGGGCCCGCCTAGTACGGGCCCGCCACCCGAGGGCGGATCAGAGCGCGGTGATCTCGGTGCCCCGGGCGAGCAGGAGCAGCACGTCGACCGCCGCGACGGCGACGGCCGCCACGAAGGGGGCGCGCGGTGAGCGCCCCGCCGCCAGCAGCCCGGCGACGGCGAACGCCCCGGCCCCGGCGAGCGCGGCCCAGCCCCCGGCGCCGACCGGTCCCGGAGGCCCGAAGACGAGCAGCCCGGTGGCCAGCAGCAGCGGCACCGGGACCAGGGCGCGGACGCGGGCCGGGCCGAGCCGCTGCGGCCAGCCGCGGACCCCGGTGGCGAGATCGGCGGGGATGTCGGGCAGCACGTTGGCCAGGTGCGCCCCGCAGCCGAGGAGCGCCGCGGCGAGGACCGCCCACCACGCGGGCCACGGACCGCCCGGCAGCCCGAGGGTCACGAACGGCGGCAGCACGCCGAAGCCCACGGCGTAGGGCAGCCACGACAGCACGGTGGCCTTCAGCCACAGGTCGTAGGCCCAGGCCGCGGCGACCCCGGCGAGGTGGACGGTCCCGGCCGCCAGGCCGGAGGCGAGGGAGAGCGGCACGCAGAGCACCAGGGCGGCGGCCGCCGCGGCCCACACCGTCCGGACGCTCACCGCGCCGTCGGCAACCGGCTTGCCGGTACGGCCCGCCGCGACGTCCCGCCCGGCGTCCACCGCGTCGTTGCACCAGCCGATCGAGAGCTGACCGGTCAGCACGGCGGCGGCCACCAGGGCGCACCCGGCCGCGTCGCGCCCGCTCGCCACGGCCAGCGCGGTCACCAGTGCGGTGACCGCCACGGTCGGCCCCGGGTGACAGGCCCGCACCAGCCCCAGAACGGCCTGGGGCCCGGATTCACGGCCCAGGCCCGGAGGGCGGCTCGTCGTCACGGAACGATCGTAAGCGTCCCGGCAGGCGTGGAGCACGCCGGAGCTCCGCGCGCGACCCGCGCCGCGGGCCACTGCCCGGGGCGCCGCACGTGGTGCTCGAAAGCCCGGCGGGCCATGGTTTCCGGGTGTCCGGACCGCTGCCCGTGCCCGCAAGGCATGCCGTACACGCAGATGGGCAAAAGGCAGATGTCTGCTATTCGTCAACCAGGGGGTAGTCATCAGATGACGCGAATCGCCGCTGTATGCGGCGCTCTTCCGCCTAACCGCCACTCCCAGGCTGAGATCACCGACGCGTTCGCGCGGTTATGCCTGCCCGAGGGCGCCGACCGCCGGCTGCTGGAGCGCCTGCACACCGGCGCACGGGTCGAATTCCGCCATCTGGCACTGCCCCTCGACCAGTACGCCAAGCTCGACGGCTTCGGGATGGCCAACGACGTCTTCGTCGGCTCCGCCGTCGACCTGGGGGCCGAGGCGGTCGGCGGCGCGCTGGAGGCGGCAGGGCTCGCGCCGGAGGACGTGGACATGATCCTCTTCACCTCGGTGACCGGCATCGCCGCGCCCTCGGTGGACGCCAGGCTGGTGGGCCGCCTGGGGCTGCGCCCCGACGTCAAACGGATCCCGGTGTTCGGGCTCGGCTGCGTGGGAGGGGCCGCCGGGATCTCCCGCCTGCACGACTACCTGCGTGGCTGGCCGGATCACGTGGCCGTGCTGCTCTCGGTCGAGCTGTGCTCGCTGACCCTGCAGCGCGGTGACGCCTCCCCCGCCAACCTGGTCGCCGGCGCGCTGTTCGGCGACGGGGCCACGGCGGTGGTGGCCTGCGGCGACGGACGGCTGCCGGAGCGGGCGGGCCCGTCGGTGCTGGCCACCCGGAGCCACCTGTATCCCGGCTCCGAGGGCGTGATGGGCTGGGACGTCCGCGACAGCGGCTTCCAGGTGGTGCTCGACGCGAGCGTCCCGGACGTGGTGCGCACCTACCTGGCCGACGACGTGCACGGCTTCCTCGCCGACCACGGCCTGACGGCGCGGGACGTGACGGCCTGGGTGTGCCACCCGGGCGGCCCGAAGGTCCTGGAGGCCGTCGCCGAGACGCTCCGGCTGCCCGACGGCGCGCTGGACCTCACCTGGCGTTCGCTGGCCGAGGTCGGCAACCTGTCCTCCTCCTCGGTGCTGCACGTCCTGCGGGACACCCTCGCCCTGCGGCCGCCACCGCCGGGCACGCCGGGGCTGCTGATCGCGATGGGGCCCGGCTTCTGTTCCGAGCTCGTCCTGCTGCGCTGGTAGGGGCCGATGACCTGGCATCTTTCGTCGTGGTACCTGCTGCTCGTGCTGCTCGTCGGAGCCGAACGCCTCGCCGAGCTGGTCGTCGCGCGCCGCAACGCGCGGTGGAGCGCGGCCCGTGGCGGGGTCGTGTCCGGGCAGGGCCACTACCCCTGGATGGTCGCCCTGCACACCGGCCTGCTGGCCGGGTGCCTGCTGGAGGCGGGCCTGGCCGGCCGGCCCTTCGTCCCGGCGCTCGGCTGGCCCATGCTCGTCCTGGTGGTCGCCGCGCAGGGGCTGCGCTGGTGGTGCATCGCCGCGCTGGGTCACCGCTGGAACACCCAGGTGATCGTGGTGCCCGGTCTGCCGCCGGTGACGCGCGGCCCCTACCGGCTGCACTGGCTGCGCCACCCCAACTACGTGGCGGTGGCGGTGGAGGGCGCGGCGCTGCCGCTGGTGCACGGCGCGTGGATCACCGCGGTGACCTTCACCGTGCTCAACGCCGCGCTGATGGTGGTACGGATCCGGTGCGAGGAGACCGCCCTGGCCTCGCTCGCCACGGCGCCGCCGCCCGGACGGGTGGCCACGTGATCGACGTCCTGGTCGCCGGCGGCGGACCGGCGGGCCTGGCCACCGCCATCCACGCGGCACTGGCCGGGATGGAGGCGGTGGTCGTCGAGCCCCGGCCCACGCCGGTGGACAAGGCGTGCGGCGAGGGGCTGATGCCCAGCGGGGCCGCCGCGCTGCGGTCGCTGGGCGTGCCGGTGGAGGGCCGCCCGCTGCGGGGGATCCGCTACCTGGACGGGCGCCGCCGGGTGGACGCCGCGTTCCGCGACGGCCGGGGGCTGGGCGTGCGGCGCACCACGCTGCACGCCGCGCTGGCACGGCGGGCGGCCGAGCTGGGGGTGGAGGTCGTCCCCGGCAAGGTGGAGGGGGTACGGCAGGGCGGCGACGGGGTCGAGGCGGCGGGGCTGCGGGCCCGCTGGCTGGTGGCCGCGGACGGTCTGCACTCCCCGTTGCGCGCCCTGCTCGGGCTGGAGCTGCCCGACCGCCGCCCGCGCCGGTACGGCCTGCGGCGGCACTACCGGGTGCCGCCCTGGACGGACTTCGTCGAGGTCCACTGGGCCGCGGAGGGCGAGGCGTACGTGACCCCGGTGGGTGACGACCTGGTCGGCGTGGCCGTGCTGAGCTCCCGGCGCCGGGGATACCGGGAGCACCTGGCGGACTTCCCCGACCTCCTGGCCCGGCTGGAGGGACCGGCCGCGACCCCGGTGCGCGGTGCCGGACCGCTGCGCCAGCGGGTGCGCGCCCGGGTCGCCGGGCGGGTGCTGCTGGTCGGCGACGCGGCCGGATACACCGACGCGCTCACCGGCGAGGGGGTGTCGCTGGCCCTGCTGTCCGCGCAGGCCCTGGTGGGCTGCCTGCGGGCCGGAGCTCCGCAGGCGTACGAGGGTGCCTGGCTGCGGCTGTCGCGGCGCCACCGGCTGCTCACCGGGGCTCTTCTGGAGACTCGCCGGCACCGGGCATCCGCGCGGCTGATCGTCCCCGCGGCCCAGCGGCTGCCGGCCCTGTTCGGCGCGGCGGTGCACGCGCTGGCCTGAGCGTGGCAACGCGCACCGGCCCGGACGCGGCGGTGCGGACGCGGCGGTGCGGACAGGGCAGTGCGGACAGGGCAGTGCGGACAGGGCGGTGCGGACAGGGCAGTGCGGACGCGGCGGTGCGGACAGGGCCTGAGCGCGGCCGGCGATCGGGGGGTTACCGCCGGGAGGCCTCGTGGACGCGGCTGTGCCTGAGGGCGTAGTGCCCCGTCCCCGCGAACCGCGCCCGCCACTCGCCTCCCTGGCGGCCCGTCACGGTCTGGAGGAAATGGCCCTGCAGGTCGGTCGTGGCCTCGGCCGTCTCCGTCCACTCCTCCTGCCCCGTCGCCCGGTGCAGGATCTCGACGGTCTGGCCGGGGAAGGGCGCGTAGTCCAGGTAGCCCTGCGGATCGACCCGGTTGAGCACGCCTCTGACCTCCACCCCCGCCGCCTTCCTGGCCGCCTGGACGGCGCTGAACTTGGCCTCGCGTTTCAGCCAGAACCCGGCGTACTCGGTGACCGTGCCGCCATCCGCCCCCCTGGCGGTCACCGCGACGGTCCAGCGCCCGGCGGGATACCAGCGGCTGAGCCTCTTCTCCGGCTGGAACCGCCAGGTCTCCCACTCCCCGGCGGCACGCGCGGCCGGCCCGGTCGCGTGCCGGCGGGCGCGGCCGGAGGCGGCGGGCACCCGGCTGGCCGGCCCCGGAGGGGTGAGGTACGTCAGGGCGGGCGACACGGGGATCTGGGCCGTCCCGGCGTCCGGCTCGGAGACCGGGACGGACACCGTCTGGGGAACGGCCCCGGGGAGAGAGCCCGTCCCGGACACCGCCTGAGTGACAACGCCGGGGAGAGAGCCCGTCCCGGACACCGCCTGGGTAACAACCCCGGGAAGAGAGCCCGTCCCGGACACCGCCTGAGTGACAACCCCAGGAAGAGAGCCCGTCCCGGACACCGTCTGGATAACAGCACCGGGAAGAGAGCCCGTCCCGGATTCGGGTGGTGCGCCCGGTTCGACCTGGACCGTCATTCCCCGCGGGCCCGAGACCCCGCGGGCGACCACCTCGATCACCAGGCGCACTGTGCCGGCCGGTCCGACCACGGGGGCTTCGGGGTCCAGGGTTATGGAGCGGATCGCCAGGTCCCTGACGGCGGCGGGCGGCTCGGCCCGTGCCGGCAGGGCGGCGGCCCCCGCCGGCAGAGTGGCGGCCCCCGCCGCCAGGGCGGGAAGAAGGACTCTCATGGTCATGGGAAGGAGGCTAGGAAGCGCCCGGTAATGACCGAGGAGACGACACACGTCTGATTGGGCAAAACGCCACCGGCGGGGCACCCGCGCCCCGGGGTGGGGCCGGGCGCCCTCCGGGGCCGTGAGGTCTAGCTGCTCTCGTACATTCCATCGATGATCTCGGCGTACTTGGCGTGGATGACGCGGCGCTTGAGCTTCAGGCTCGGCGTGAGCTCCTCGGTCTCGGCCGTCCACTCCACCGGCAGCAGACGCCAGCGCTTGACCTGCTGGACGCGGGCGAGCTTGTCGTTGGCCGTGGCGACCGCGGCCTCGACGACCTTGAGGACGTCGGGGTGCTCGGCGAGGTCGGCCAGGGTGGTGAACTCGATGCCGCGGCCCTGCGCCCAGCCGGGGGCGACCTCGCCGTCGAGGGTCAGGACCGCCACCGGGTACGGCCTGCCGTCGCCGTAGGCCAGGGCCTGTCCGACGAGGGGGTGCTCCTTGAGGTAGTTCTCGATGTTGGCCGGTGAGATGTTCTCGCCGCCGGAGGTGATGATGAGCTCCTTCTTGCGGTCGACGATGCGGACGAAGCCGTCCTCGTCGATGGAGCCCACGTCGCCGGTGTGCAGCCAGCCGTCCTCGTCCAGCAGCTCGGCGGTCGCCTCGGGCCGGTTCAGGTAGCCGCGGGCGTTGGCGGGGCTGCGGGTGACGATCTCCCCGTCCTCGGCTATGCGGACCTCGACGCCCGGGCCCGCCTGGCCGACCGTGCCGAGCTTGAAGCGGTCGGGGGCGTTGGCGGTGAACGCGCCCGTCGTCTCGGTCATGCCGTACACGTCGATCACGCGCATGCCGAGGCCGGCGAAGAAGCGCTGGACCTCCAGCGGCATCGGGGCGGCGGCGCTGGCCAGCCAGGCCGCGTTGTCGAGGCCGATCATCGAGCGGATGATCGACAGCAGCGCGGCGTCGGCCTTCTCGTAGGCGGCCTGGACCTCGGGCGAGGGGGTCCGCCCGTACTGGCTGGCCTCGACGTGGGCGAGACCGGCGGCCATGGCGTTGCGCACGTTCTCCTGCTGCTCCTCCGGCTGGGTGGCCAGCAGCGCCTGCAGGCGGGCCATCATCTTCTCCCAGACGCGCGGGACACCGAAGAACAGCACCGGCTTGACCTGGCCGAGGGTGGCGCCGAGCTGGGCGAGGTCGGTGCAGAAGTGGGTGTGGGAGATCTTGAACAGCGGCAGGTAGAGGCTGAGCACCCGCTCGGCGATGTGGGCGTAGGTGAGGTAGGAGATCTGGGTGCCCCTGTCGGGCAGCGCGACCATCCGGCTGGTCGCCGCCACCTCGAAGAACACGTTGGCGTGGGTCAGCGGCACGCCCTTGGGGTTGCCGGTGGTGCCCGAGGTGTACAGGACCGTCAGGGTGTCGTCGGCGGTCACGGCCCGCCAGCGGTCCTCGATCGAGGCGGGGTCCTCGGCGAGCCGCGCGCGGCCCAGGGCCAGGAACTCCTCCCAGCCGAGGAAGCGGTCGCCGGACGGGGCGCCCTCCAGCATGACGACCTTGGAGATCCCGGGAAGCCCGTCCAGCACCGGCTCCCACCTGGCCAGGTCGGCGGGCCCGCCCAGCACGACGATCCTCGCGCCGACGTCGCCGGCGACGAAGGCCACCTGGTCCGGGGTGAAGGTGGCGTATACCGAGCACGGCACGCCGCCCGCGTGCACGGCGCCCAGGTCGGCCAGGACGTGCTCGCTGCGGTTGACCATCATCAGCGCGACCGCCTCGCCCGGCCGCAGCCCGAGGGCGACGAAGCCGGCGGCGATCTCCAGGATCCGCTGCCGGGCCTCGGCGTAGGTGAGGGTGGCCCAGCCCCCCTCGACCGGGTCGGAGTAGGCCGGAGCGTCGGGATTGCGCTCCGCCGTCTCCCTCAACTGCTCGCAAACGGTACGGCCCGCGATCTCCCGCTCGATCGCCGCACGCTCTTCAAGGACACCGGCCATGACGCCTCCTGAAAGTGCTCACTTGCATGAGTGGCATGCATCGCACCACACGGCGGTGCCCCGGACAAGCCCCTGCACCTGAGAAGAAGCGCCACAATGCACAACCTCCCTCACCCCCTGCCGGGAGCTGTACGTAGAGTTAGAACCCGATCACATGATGATGCCGGGGGGCCACATGACATCGGGGACGGGTGCTCGCGAGAAGACTTTCTTCGGACATCCGCGGGGCCTGGCCACGCTGTTCGGCACCGAGATGTGGGAGCGCTTCAGCTGGTACGGCCTCCGGGCCATCCTGGCCACCTTCATGGCGGCCTCCCCGGTCGTGGGCGGCCTCGGCCTGACGCAGCAGACCGCCCAGGCGATCGTCGGCATCTACGGCGCGCTCATCTATCTGGTGGCCCTGCCCGGCGGCTGGGTCGCCGACCGCGTGCTCGGCGCCCGCAGGGCGGTGCTGTGGGGCGGCTTCGTCATCATGTGCGGCCACATCAGCATGGCCATCCCGGTCAGGACGGGCGTCTTCGTCGCCCTGGGCCTGCTGCTCATCATCATCGGGACCGGGCTGCTGAAGCCCAACATCTCCGCCATGGTCGGCAAGCTCTATCCGGAGGACGACGACGCGCGCAGGGACGCGGGCTTCTCCATCTTCTACCTCGGCATCAACCTCGGCGCCTTCATCGCCCCCATCGTCGTCGGCTGGCTCGCCGCCGACAACCGCTGGCATCTGGGCTTCGGCGCGGCGGCGGTCGGCATGGCCCTGGGCCTGCTCCAGTACGTGCTGGGCCGCCGCCACCTCAAAGGCGCGGGCGAGGAGCCCGGCCACCGGCTGACCCCGCGCGAGCACCGGCACTTCGTGCTGTCGGCCCTCGCCGCCGCCGTCGTGATCGCCGGCGCCCTGGCCGCCTGGGTGGCCTCGGGCACGTTCGACCTCGACACCTTCGCGCTCGTGGTGACGGTGATCATCGTCATCGTCCCGGTGGTCTACTTCGCCTACGTCCTGTTCGGCAGCCACAACCTGACCGACGACGAGCGCTCGCGGATGAAGGCCTACATCTGGCTGTTCATCGCCGCCGCCGTCTTCTGGATGATCTACGACCTGGCCCCGACGGTGCTGCTGTTCTTCGCCCAGGACAGGACCGACCTGTCGCTGTTCGGCATCCGGATCACGGCAGCGACCACGCAGTCGTTCAACCCGCTGTTCATCATGATCTTCGTGCCGGTCTTCGCCTCGCTCTGGGTCAGGCTGGGCAACCGGGTGACCGCTCCGCAGAAGTTCGCCTTCGCGCTGTTCATGATCGCTCTGAGCTTCGTGGTCATGGCCCTGGCCGCCCGGCTGGCCGAGAGCGGGAGGATCTCGGTGTGGTGGCTGGTGCTGGTCTACCTCATCCAGGTCTTCGGCGAGCTGTCGCTGAGCCCGGTCGGCCTGTCGGTCACCACCAAGCTCGCCCCCCAGGCGTTCAAGGGCCAGATGCTCGGGGTGTGGTTCATCGCCGTCTCGGTGGGCGACGCCGTGGGCGGGCAGACGGGCCGCCTGAAGAACTACATGTCGGATCCCGCGTACTTCCTGACACTCGCGGCGATCGCCGTCGTGGCGGGCCTGGCGCTGCTCGCGTCCGTCGGCAGGCTCCGGGCCATGATGCGCGAGCACCACGAGAGTGCGGCGGGGACGGGGCCCGCGTCGCCCTGACGGAAATCACATAGAGCCGGTCATGGGATGATTCATCAGTGAACCAGGTGCTCGACCTTGTCGGAATCTTCGTCTTCGCCCTCTCCGGTGCCCTCGTCGGCGTCCGCAAACGGCTGGACGTGGTGGGCATGGCCGTACTCGCCGAGATGACGGCCCTGGGCGGCGGCATCCTGCGCGACCTGATCCTCAACGTACGGCCCGCCGCCTTCTCCAGCACCGGCTACGTGCTCGTGCCGATCGCCGCCACGGTGATCGTGTTCTTCTGGCACCCGCACGTGCAGCGGGTGATGCCGGCGGTGGACGTGCTCGACGCGGCGGGCCTCGGCCTGTTCTGCGCGGTCGGCACCGAGAAGGCGATGAACTTCGGCCTCAGCCCACTGCACGGGGCGCTGCTCGGGGTCACCACGGCGGTCGGCGGCGGCATCCTGCGCGACATCCTCGCCGGCCAGATCCCGAACCTGCTCTACGACCGCCAGCTCTACGCGGTGCCCGCCATGCTCGGCTCGGCGGTCATGGCCGCGCTCTACACCGTCGACCTGCACGGCTGGCCGGCCACGCTGGCCGCCGCCGTGCTCGCCTTCGGACTGCGGATCGCGGCCATGCGGCTGCGGCTGCGCGCGCCGCTGGCCAGAGGCGTCACCTCGGAGTAGGCCTCACAGCGCGGGGGTGAGCGGCTCGGCGGGACGGACGCCGTACGGCCCCCTGACCCTGGCCTCGGCGATGCGCTCCACCGCCTCGGCGAGGACCTGCGGCGGCTGGGTGAAGGGCAGGCGGAGCCGGCCCTCCAGCGTGCCGTCCACGCCGAACCAGGGGCCGGGCGCGAGCCGTACCCCGTGGCAGCTCGCCGCGTCGGCGAGCGCGGTGGCCGACGGGGTCGCCAGCCGCACCCAGAGCGCGCCTCCACCCTTGGGCACGGTGAAGTCCCAGTCGGGCATCCGCTCCCGCACCGCCGCCACCAGGGCGTCCCTGGAGGCGCGGAGGGTGCGGCGGCGCTCGGCCCTGGTCTCCTCGATGCCCTCGAACAGCCTCGCCACGACGAGCTGCTCGAACAGCGGGCTGGCGATGTCCACTCCCGCGCGGAGCACCGCCAGGCGGCGGACCATGGCGGCGGTGGTGCGGATCCAGCCGATGCGCAGCCCGCCCCACCACAGCTTGGACGCCGACCCGATGCTGATCACCCGCCCGTCGGTGTCGAACGCGGCCAGCGGAGCCGCCGCGGGCACCTCGTCGATCGCCAGCTCGCTCCAGGTCTCGTCCACGATCAGCGTGGTGCCGTACTGCCTGGCCGCACCGGCCAGGGCGGCCCGCGTGGCGTCGTCCATCAGGTGCCCGGTCGGGTTCTGGAAGTCGGGGATCAGGTAGGCGAGGCGGGCGGCCGACTGGCGCATCGCGCAGGTGAGCAGGTCCAGGTGCCAGCCGTCGTCGGGGACGCCGACCGGGACGATCCGGGCACCGCGCATCCTCGCCACGTCCATCGCGTGCGGATAGGTGGGCGACTCCAGCAGGATCGCGTCGCCCGCCGGGAGCAGCATCGAGGCCAGCAGGTGGAGCGCCTGCTGGGCCCCCGTGGTGACCAGGATCTGCTCGGGCCGGGTGGCCAGCCCCCTCGCGGTGTAGTGGGCCGCGATCGCCTGGCGCAGCGGCGCGATCCCGAGCGGGTCGTAGCCGATGCCGAGCGCGTGGCGCTGGTAGTGTTCGGCCGCGTAGGCGACCGCCGGGGCGAGCGTCGAGGGCGCGAGCGGAGCGGCGGCGTGCAGCGGCAGCAGCCCGTCGTCGTTGGAGGCGATCCACGGGTTCTCCGCGCCCATCGAGCCCGGGTCGGGCAGCGCGGTCCAGCTCCCCGCCCCCTGCCTGCTCTCCAGGTATCCCTGCTCGCGGAGCCGGTCGTAGGCGGCGGTCACGGTGGTACGGCTGACGCCCAGGGCCTCGGCGAGGTGCCGCTCGGCCGGGACGCGCATCCGCACGGACAGCCGGCCGTCGAGGATCAGCAGCCGCACGGCCCCGGCCAGCGCGCTGTAGTACGGCCTGGTGTCGGGGTCGATCGCCACGAGGCGGGCGAGCTGGGGCCCGCTCAGATACCGGTCCATACCGACCACTATAAGGCCACTTTCCATGATTGGCCCTTTTGATTCAGGCCGATGGCCTGGATGATTAAGGCCATTATGAGCGAAATTTCTCTCCCCACTCTTGGCTCCCTTCCCAGCCGCCTCACGCGTCTCTACGCGGGCCTGGCGCTCTACGGGGTCGGGATCGGCCTGCAGATCGAGTCGCACCTCGGCGGCAGCCCCTGGGACGTGTTCCACCAGGGCCTGTCCATCCACATGGGCCTGTCGATCGGCACCTGGATCATCCTGGTGGGAGCCCTGGTCATGCTGCTGTGGATCCCGCTCAGGCAGAAGCCCGGGATCGGCACCGTCAGCAACGTCGTCCTGCTCGGCGTGTTCGCCGACGCCGTCATGTGGCTGGCCCCGACCCCGGACCCGCTGGCCGCGCGCTGGGCCTACCTGCTGCTCGGCGTCGTCGCCACCGGCGCGGCGACCGGCCTCTACATCGGCGCGGGCCTCGGCCCGGGTCCGCGCGACGGGCTGATGACCGGCCTCAACCGCCTCGGCCTGTCCATCCGTACGGCCCGCACGATCATCGAGGTCACGGTGCTGGCCATCGGCTGGCTGCTCGGCGGGACCGTGGGGATCGGCACCGTGGTGTTCGCCCTGGCGATCGGGCCCCTGACCCAGTTCTTCATGCCCCGGATGCGCCCCAAGGGCTGATCGGCGGCCGCCGGAGGCATTAGCGTCAAGGACATGCGGATCGAAGATTACGCTCTCATTGGAGACATGCAGTCAGCCGCCCTGGTCGGGCGGAACGGTGCCATCGACTGGCTCTGCCTGCCCAGGTTCGACTCGCCGGCGTGCTTCGCGGCGCTGCTCGGCGACAAGCAGAACGGGCAGTGGTGGCTCGGCCCGGCCGACGCCGGGCGGCCCGCCGCCACCCGGCGGCACTACAAGGGCGAGTCCCTGGTGCTGGAGAGCGAGTGGGACACCCCTGACGGCACGGTCCGCGTGACCGACTTCATGCCCGCGCGGCAGGCCAACCCCGACCTGGTCAGGATCGTGGAGTGCGTGTCCGGCACGGTGGAGATGGCCACCGAGATCCGCATCCGCTTCGACTACGGCCGGATCGTGCCCTGGGTGCGCCGCACCGACGGCCTGCTGCAGGCCGTCGGCGGGCCCGACTCGGCATGGCTGCACTCCCCCGTCCCCCTGCAGGGCGGCGACTACGCGCACAAGGCGAGGTTCCGGGTCTCCGCCGGCGAGCGCCTGGCGTTCGTGTTCACCTGGCACCCCTCGCACGAGTCCAGGCCGGTCGAGATCGACCCCTTCGAGCAGCTGAGCGAGACCGAGGCACTGTGGGCCGAATGGGTGGAGCAGTGCACCTACCAGGGCCCGTGGCGCGAGGCCGTGATCCGCTCCCTCATCACCCTCAAGGCGCTCACCTACGAGCCCACCGGGGGCATCGTCGCCGCCCCCACCACCTCCCTGCCCGAGGACCTCGGCGGGGTCCGCAACTGGGACTACCGCTTCTGCTGGCTGCGCGACGCCACCATGACGCTGGAGGCCCTCATCGGCGGCGGATACCTGGGCGAGGCCCGCGCCTGGAGGGCGTGGCTGCTGCGGGCCATCGCGGGCCGGGCTCAGGACCTGCAGATCATGTACAGCGTGTCGGGTGAGCGCCGGCTGACGGAGCTGGAGCTCGACTGGCTGCCCGGCTACGAGGACTCCCGGCCGGTCCGGATCGGCAACGGCGCGGTCGACCAGCTCCAGCTGGACGTCTACGGGGAGGTGATGAACGCCCTGTACCTGTCGCGCGTGTCGGGCATGGAGCCGGACGAGCGGGCCTGGACCATCCAGCGCGAGCTCGTCGAATACGTGGCCCAGCACTGGGACGAGCCCGACGAGGGGCTGTGGGAGGTCCGCGGCCCGCGCCGCCACTTCACCCACTCCAAGGTGATGTGCTGGGTGGCCCTGGACCGGGCCGTCAAGCAGGCGGAGACCTTCGGCCGCACCGGCCCGGTGGAGCGCTGGAAGGAGGTGCGCGACCGGATCCACGCCGAGATCTGCGACAAGGGCTTCGACGAGGCACGCGGGACCTTCACCCAGTCGTACGGCTCGCACGAGCTGGACGCCTCCCTGCTGCTGATCCCGATCGTCGGCTTCCTGCCACCGGAGGACCCCCGCGTGGTCGGCACCGTGGAGGCGGTCCAGCGTGAGCTGATGATCGACGGCTTCGTGCTGCGCTACCCCGTGGCCTCCGACAACGACGTGGACGGCCTGCCCGGCGGCGAGGGGGCGTTCCTGGCGTGCAGCTTCTGGCTGGCCGACGCGCTGGCGATGATCGGCCGCAAGGACGAGGCGGTGGAGCTGTTCGAGCGGCTGCTGTCCCTGCGCAACGACGTCGGCCTCCTCGCCGAGGAGTACGACCCCCGCTACGGCCGCATGGTCGGCAACTTCCCGCAGGCCTTCAGCCACGTTCCGCTGATCCACACCGCCCGCGCGCTGAGCTGAGGCGGCGGCGCGGGCCTCCGGGCGGACGTCCGGCGAGAATTCTCCGGTCCCGGTGCAACAATCCGTCGCGGCCACGACTCTCCGCTGACGAACACCATTCGAAAGGATCGGAAAATGAGCGATTTCGACGTGACCTCCACGGACCTGATCGACTACGACGGTGACGGCAGCGCCGACGCCCAGCTGATCGACATCGACGGGGACGGCATCGCCGACGAGGAGCGCTACGACGTCGACGGCGACGGTGTCACCGACATCGTCTACCTCGACATCGACGGCGACGGCTACGTCGACGAGGCCCGGGTCGACGTCAACGGCGACGGGGTCTCCGACTACACCCAGACCCAGGGGCCCTTCCCGACCGCCTGATCACACGATCCGGCACGCGCCCGTGTGATCTCACCAGGGGGGAACCCGGACTCGGGTTCACACGGGCCCGCCGACGAGGAAGACGATCGATGACAGACCGACGCGGGCTCCTGCCCCTGCTGCTCCTGGCCTGCCTGACGGTGACCGGCTGCGGCCCGGTGGCGGGTTCCGGCGGGGGGACGGCGGCCACCGCGCCGCCGGCGCCCGTGCGGGCCGGCGGATCGGCCGGAGACGGCGTCCCGCCCCCGCAGGCCAGGAGTCACCGGACCGGAACGGCCGGGACGGGAACGGCGGGCGGGTCATTCCCGCTGCCGCTGCCACTGCCGCTGCTTCTCGCGCTGGCGTCGGGATCCGTCGTCGCGGTCGCCGCCGGGGTCCACCTCCGGCGGCGGAACCGGCGGCCCGCGCCCGCCCCTGCCCCGGCCACGTGGCAGGGCGGGCCCGCCCTGCCGGAGCCCCCCGGCTCCGCGATCCCGCGGGCGCCCGCCACACCGCGCACACCGCCCATCCCACCCCCGCTCCACCCGGCCCCGCAGGCCCCGCCCGCCGTACCTCCCGCACCGCACGCGGCCCCGCAGGCGCCTGCCACACCGCACCACGCATCGCAGCCTCCGCCCGCCGTACCTCCACCGCACCCGGTCCCGCAGGCGCCTGCCACACCGCACCACGCATCGCAGCCTCCGCTGCAGCAGGCCGCTCCTGCCGCGTCCGACCCGATGGCCGACGCGCTGGCGGAGGTCGCCGGGAGCGGGATCAGCCAGGCGCTCACCCAGCAGGTGGAGCGCCTGTTCGCCGAGGGCCGTCCGGGGCGTGAGGCCCTGGTGGAGGCCTGCATCGGCTGCCGGGACCAGATCGCCGAGCGGCATCCCCGGCTGGCCGGCACGCTGCTGGACGGGCTGAACCGGGCCGGGGTCCGGGAGATCGTCGCGGACGGGCAGCGCTTCGACCCGCGCGTGCACGAGGCGTTCGGCACCGAGCCGACCGAGCGGCCGGAGCTGCACGACGTCGTCGCGGAGACCGTCAAGCGGGGGTACGCCGACGGTGACCGTGTGATCCGCGTGCCGCAGGTCGCCGTCTACCGGCACGGGGCACCCGGAACCGGGACGGAGCCGTGAGGCGCTCAGCCACCGGCGAGCCCGGCCTGAAGCCGCCGCCTGGCCCGGTGGATCCAGGCCCTCACCGTGTTGAGCGGCACCTCCAGCGAGGCCGCCACCTGCTCGTAGGTGAGGCCGCCCGCCCACAGCAGCAGCGCCTCCCGGTGGGAGGCCGGCAGCGTGGCCAGCGCCCGGCGCAGGTCGGCGAGCTGGGCGACGGAGTCCTCGAAGGGGGCCGTGAGCACCGACTCCTCGGCCACTTCGGCGAAGAGCACCCCGCCGGGAGAGCGGCGCCGGACCACCGCGTGGGCGGCGTTGCGCGCGATGACGAGGACCCAGGACCGGAAGGACGCCCTGCCCTCGAAGGCGGTCAGCCCCTTCCACGCGGCGAGCTGCGTCTCCTGCAGCGCGTCGAGCGCGTCGGCGCGGTTTCCGGTCAGGTGGTAGCAGACGCCGAAGGCCTGGCGCTGCGCGGTCGACCACAGCTCGGCGAAGGCCTGCTCATCACCCGCCCGCGCTGCCGCGACGAGACGACTCTCGTCCTCGACGGTACTGCTCAGCGACCCGCTCGTCATCGGTCACACATCCTCCCGGGGTGGAAATCAGCCAATGACACCACGTCGCGCGATCACCCGGCATGAGGTAACTCGTCATGATATTGGACCGTGACAATTCGGCCCCCAGGTCTCCCGATGAGGAGTCAGACGGCCTGACTGAACTGCGTCGACTCCTCTTCGAGACGATCCCGGGACCGACCGAGGAGGAGCACCGGCACATGCTCGACCAGACGTTCTCATCGGACGGCGGCGACCTCTCCCTGCTGCCCGATCCGCCGCCCGATCCGGTCCTCCCCGTTCACGGCGAGGACCCGCTCGTCCACGGCGGGGATCCGCGCCCCGGCGGTGACGCGTGACGGCCGGCCCGGCGGAGCTGCTGCGCCGCCTGTGCGACACCACCTCGGCCAAACTGGCCGGGGCCGAGCTGCGCGAGCGGGTGGGGCAGGTACGCGCCGGCCTCGACGCGCCGCTGCGGGTCGCGGTGGCGGGCTCGGTGAGCAGCGGTAAGTCCACCCTGGTGAACGCGCTGCTCGGGCTGCCCGTCGCTCCCGTGGACGCGGGCGAGTGCACCTTCGTGGTCACCCAGTACGAGTACGGCGAGGACGACGGCCGCATCACCGTCGAGCTCCTGGACGGCGGCGTGGCCCACTCCCGGCTGCTGCCCGGCCACCGGCTCCCCGCCGACCTCGGCGTCGACGTGGCCCGCATCCGGCGCCTGCGCGTCACGCTGGACCTGCCGTCCCTGCGCGCGGTCACCATCATCGACACCCCCGGCATGAACACGGTGACGGCCGCCAACGAGCGGGCCGCCAGGAGCATGCTGTTCGGCTCCGGCGAGGAGGACGACCGCGCACAGGCGATGATCTACGTGCTGCGCTATGTCCAGAAATTCGATGACAACGCCCTTGCCGAGTTCCGCGGTCTCACCGACGCGTGCGGCATGAGCTGCGTCAACACCCTCGCCGTGCTGGGCCAGGTCGACCGGCGCGGCGACGAGGACGACCCCTGGCCGACCGCGCGGCGGCTGGCGGCCAAGGGCTACCGGGATCTGCGCACCTCCGTCTTCGACGTGGTCCCGGTGATCGGCCTGCTGGCCGAGACCGCGCGCGCGTGCCCGCTGGACGCCGAGGAGGTCGAGGCCCTGTCACGGCTGGCCGACCTCGACGAGGACGACCTGGAGGACTACCTCCTGGACCTCAACGACTTCCGCTCGGCACCCGACCTCCCCGTGCCGGCCGGGATACGGCAGCGGCTGGTGGAGCGGCTGCACCGCTACGGCATCGCCACCGCGATCGGCGCGCTACGGCGGGGCGAGGCCTCCGACCCCGCCCGGCTCGCGGCCCACCTGCTGGAACGTTCGGGATACGCCTCGGCCGGACAGGCCGCGACCGGTTCCGTGGCCGCGGGCCTGGCCCACTTCGCCCGCCGCGCCGACCAGCTCAAGGCGCTCGACGCCCTGACCCGGCTCCGCCGGATCGCCCGCTCGCCCGCGATGGGCTCCGACCGCTCGACCCTGGACGCGCTGGCGGCCCAGCTCGACGAGAACCGGCCGATCGCGACCGCCCTGGGCGGTCTGCGGATCTTCGCCGCGGCCGAGGCCCTCGACCGGGGGACGCTGGTGCTGGACGAGGAGATGACCGCCGAGCTCCTCCTCCTGGCCCGCCACGACGACCCCGCCGAGCAGCTCGGCCTGCCCGCCGGAGCCTCGCAGCAGGAGATCGCCGCCGCGGCCACGGCGGCGTCCATGCGCTGGCGCACCCTCGCCATGATGAGCGAGGGCCGCACCGGCGGGCACCGGGCCAGAGACGTGCTGACGGTCCTGGAGGACCTGGTCTCCACGGCCCTGGACGAGGGGCGCGGCCCGGCCGCCCCGGAGGGAGGCGGCCCGCTCCCCCCGATCCCCGTGGATCCCGCCGCGGTCGCGACCCTGCGCTCCTCCCCGATGCTCCCGGCCGGCGACCGGCACGCCATGGAGACCCTGCTCGCCGGCGCCGAGCTGGCGACCCAGCTCGGCGCGCCCCCCGGGACCCCGGGCGGCGAGCTCGCGGGCTACGCCGCCGCCCTGGGCGCCCGCTTCCGCGTCCTCTCCCACCGGCCGCTCTCCCTGCGGCAGCGGCGGGCGGCGGAGGCCCTCTGCGACGCCTGCGAGGACGTCTGGGCCCGGCACCACCAGGACGGTCCCTGAACAACAGTGCCACCGGCGCGTTCCCCCTTCCCCTCCTCGCCCGACAGGAAAGACGGCATACCATGACGACCCCCGACCCGAACGGCCCTGTGACCCGGCTGCTCCGCTACGCCAACGAGGTTCACTCGCTGGCCGGCCGGTGCGGCAGGGAGGACCTGGCGAAGGTGCTCGCCGCGTGCGCGGGCCGCTGGAAGGACGAGTGCACCGACATCGTGGTCGCCGGGGCACAGAAGCGCGGCAAGAGCCGCCTGCTGAACACGCTGGTGGGCCACCCCGACCTGCTCCCGGTCGACGCCGACGTCGCCACCAACTGCTTCCTGTCCCTGCGTCGCGGCCCCGCCCTGACCGCCGTCGTGCACCGCAGCACCGACGGCGGGCCGGTCCAGACCCCGATCACCGTCGAGTCGATCCCCGACTACGCCTCGATGCGCGGCGACGCCGGCAAGCGCCGTGACGTCGTCAGCGTGGACATCACCCTCGACGCTCCCCTGCTCGACGGCCTGCGGCTGCTCGACACTCCCGGGGTGGACAGCCTGACCGTGGGGCACCGGCAGGTCACCGTCGCCATGCTCCAGCGGGCCGACGCGCTGCTCTTCACGCTCAGCGCGCAGGACCAGCCGGTGCTCCGGCACGAGCTGGAGTTCCTCGCCGAGGCCGCCGAGCGGGTCCAGGCGATCGCGTTCGTGCTGACCAAGGTGGAGGACTCGGCCAACTGGCAGAGCCTGCAGGAGGAGAACAAGGCCCGGCTGAGGACCTTCGTGACCCAGGCCGTCGCGGAGAACCCGGCCAGGGCGGCGACGCTGGGCCCGCTGCTGGAGGCGCCCTGGATCCCGGTGAGCTCCAAGCTCGCCGAGGCCGCCGAGGCCAAACGGCGGGAGGGCCGCCGGGAGCGCGCGGACACGCTGCGCGCGCGTAGCGGCATGGACGTGCTGGAACGGCACCTGCGGGGCTTCGCCGAGGGCAGGGAGTCGGCCCGGGGCGCCACCGTGGTCGCCGCCGCGCTGTCGGTGCTGGGCGCGCTGACGGCCGGGGCCGAGGACGACGTCGCCGCGGGCTCGGACGACGAGGGCGACGTCACCGCCCGGCTCGCCGAGGTGGAGGCCGAGCTGACGGGGCTCGCCGAGCTGGCCGGCCGCCGCAGGGCGGGCGCGGTGGCCAACACCTTCCTCGGGCGCGAGGTGGCGGGGATCGTGGCGGCGCGGGTGGCCGAGATCCGCCAGCCGTACGAGAACGCGATCGCCACGCTGAAGACGCAGGCCCAGCTCGAGAAGTACATGGCGGAGCTGCCGGAGAGCGTCCAGCGCTCGCTGGAGGCCATCTGGTCGCAGATCGTCTACGACGTGGAGAACCTGGCGAAGGGCACCCTGAACGCCTTCGCCCGCGATCTCGGCCTCGATCCGGTGGAGCTCGCCGCCGACGGCCGGGCCATGCCCAGCCTGACGCAGGTCCAGGTCAAGGGGGATCTGGCGGCCGACGACCCGGGCCAGGTGGACCTGGTCCGGGACGTGCTGCCCGCCTCGTCGATGGGGTTGTCGTTCGGCGGCCTCGCCGCAGCCCTGCTCGGCCCGGTGGGCTTCCTCCTGGTCGCCCCGGCCATCGGGGCGGCCATCTTCATGGGACGGCGCTCCCTGGAGAAGGTCCAGCGCAGCCAGGCGGCGATCAGGGGGGCGCTCCGCGACCAGTTCGCGGTGGTCGCCCGGGAGATGACGCTCGACCTGGAGCGGATGGTGGCCACCTGGCGGGTCGGGGTCGAGCAGACGGCGGACGAGAGCCTCGTGCGGCGGCGCAAGGAGCTGGAGGGCAGGCGCGCCGAGCTGAAGACCTCCTCCACCCGGTCGGCGGCCGACCGGCGCAAGGCGCGGCAGTCCGGTGAGGACCGGATCGCCGCCATCGCCTCCCTCACCACGCGCGGACACGAGCTGCGCAAGGAGCTCGCGGCCGCGGTGGCCGCCCTCGGCGCCGCCCCGGCCGGGACACCCGGAAGCTGACCCGCCCTCCCCCGGTGGCCGCCCCTCGCCCGGGACGGGCGGCCGCCGGAGCGGCAGGTGCACCAAGGTCACGGCCGGCGACCGTCGGAGCGGCAGGTGCACCAAGGTCGGCGGGCCGGTCGCGAGTGGTCCCGGCCGGCCGTCAGAGCGGCAGGTGCACCAGGGTCGCGGGCCGGTCGCGGGTGGTCCCGGCCGCGTCCGCGGGACGATGCAGGCAGAGCAGCCCCGTGGGGACCCGGGCGACCGGCTCGAACATCCCCGGCGTGCGGTGCACCTCCCGCGCCCCTCCCGGGGTGACGTGCAGGAGCCTGCTGCGCCCCGCGTCCTGCATGGTCATCCACATCGAGTCGCCGTCGACGACCAGTCTCGGGCGCTCCCAGCGGTGGCGGGAGGTGAGATGGCCGGCCAGGGTCGCCGACTGCTTGCCCATCAGGAACTCCAGCGTGTGGGACCGCTGGTCGAAGATCCTGACCGACCAGCCCCGGGCGGGGCTCACCTGGTCGGCGCCGACCGCGTAGATCTGGTTCCCGGCGGGGAACCAGCGCAGGGCGCCGGCCGGGGGCCGCGGCATGACCAGCTTGGTCTGCCCGTCCGCGGTGTCCGCCTCAAGCCCCGCCGAGCTGGAGGTGAACCATCTGCCGTTGTGCAGGACCACCTGGTGGAGCCAGCTCCGCCCCGGCTCCCGCACCGTGGGGCGCACGGCGCCGCCGGGATCGACCAGGCACAGCACCTGCCACGGCCTGAAGTCCTGGTGCCGGTTCTGGAATATCGGCTTGTTGCTGCTGAACTGCCCGAGGACCACCGTGCAGCCCGGCGCGCCCACGGAGGGCGACGGCTCGGTGCCGCTGGGCCCCTCCTGGTCGAGCAGGCGGCGCAGCCTGTTGTCCTCGTTCACGAACCACCGGGCGTACGGGCCCAGGTCGCGGGTCGGGGGTGCCTGGAAGAAGAATCCACCGCCCAGGTCGAGCTCGATCATCGCCAGGTGCCCGGTCTCCCCCCAGGGCAGGCCCACCGTGGTGTCGACCGCGACGGTCTGCCGGGGCTGGAAGAAGACCCATGCCGTACGGCCGTGGGCGATCACGGTGGGATCGCCCCACATCTGCAGCGGATGGGTGGCGCGGATGGCCAGATCGGAGCTGAGCGTGCGGACCAGCACCTGTGCCGGGCCGACCTGCTCCACCGCCACGACGCCCTCGCGCGAGGCGGCCCACTCCACCAGCCTGCCGAAGCCGAGCTCGCGGTCGTGGCGGCCCTCGATCCCGTCGAGCCTGCGCAGGAGGTGACCGCTGTCGAAGGCCTGGTGGACGAAGACCCGGCCCGCCTCGGCGCGCGCCTCCAGCACGCCGTCCAGCACCTTCTCGATCCCCTTGACCGTGGGACCGTCGGTGGGGGCGCCCGTCCCGGCGGGGACGACCGCGTGACCTCCGGTGGGCGCGCCCGCCGGGCCACCGGCGTTCGCGGGCCCGGTGGGGCTCCCGGCACCCGCGGCCGGGCCCGTGAATACCTGGTGCCCGCCCGCCGTACCGGCCGGCACCCGATGACCTCCGGTCGGGCCGGTCCGCGGACCGGCGTGCGGGCCGGTGACGGCCTGCGCCGTCCCGGCCGCCGCGCCCGTCGCCGGACCGGTGCTCCGGGCGGGGTCGCGGTGCTCGACCTTGAGCTTCCAGGCGAGCTGCGCGGCGCCGTAGGCGACGACGATCTTCGGGTCGTCGTAGGTCCGCACCCGGTCCCCGAGGCGCTCGCGCACGACCTTCTGGACCAGCGGCATCCGGCTGGCCCCACCGGTCATGAACACCGCGCCCAGCTCCTCCTCCCGGATCCCGGAGCCCCGGATCGTCTCGTCCAGGATGTCGACCGTCCTGACGATCTCCCCTCCGATGAGGTCCTCCAGGTCGGTCCTGCTGATGTGCACGTCCTCGTTGATGCCGACCACGTAGTGGGAGGAGGTATCGAACTTCGACAGCGACTCCTTCGCCTCCCTGGCCATCTTGAGCAGGTCGGCGGCGTAGCTCACGTAGCGCCGCTCCGGGCTCGTGGTCACCTGCTGCCACCATTCGGGGTCGAGGCGCTCGATCTGGGCGCCGAGGAAGGCGAAGACCTGCTCGTCGAACCCCTCACCGCCGATCTCGTCGCTGCCGCCCGGCTCCCCCAGGACGCTGAAGTCGCCGCCGTCCACGCTGAGCACGGCGGCGTCGAACGTGCCGCCGCCGAGGTCGTAGACGGCCAGGTGCGATCCGCCCGCCGCCCTCCCGGCGGAGGCGAAGTAGCGGGCCGAGGCCACGGGCTCGTCGATGAGCACGATCCGCACGCCGCGCACGACCTTCCTGGCCGCCGCCAGGAGCACGGCCTTGCGGTCCGCGCCCCAGGCCACCGGGTGGGTCAGCGCGACGCACTCGGGGGCCGCACCGTCGAACCGCCGCCGCCCCTCGGTCACGAACAGCTCAAGCAGAGCCGCCATGGCGTCGGTCACGTCCACCGGGACCCCGCCGAGCAGCATCCGGCCGCGGCCGACGTAGCGCTTGGGGTTGCGCTCGACGCGTTCGGGGCTGATCGCGATCCCCCGCTGGGCGATCCGGCCTGCCACCAGAGTTCCGTGCTCGTCGAGCATGACGGCGGAGGGAATGCGCCGTTCCCCCTCGACCTCCAGGATGTCGAAGCGTCCTTCGGCGGCTATCACCCCGGCGGAGAAGCTCGTCCCGAGATCGACACCGAGGCACCACTGCGCCATGTCCCCTCCTCGTAGATACGGACCCGATCATCTCGCATCCACGGACCACGGCGGGAGCGCGGGCGGGCCCGCCGGGAACGGTCCAGGCGACGCGTGAGGATCGCCGAGGCGGGCGCGGAGCGGGCGACCACGTCCCTGCGGCCCGCGGTGGTCCGTCCCTGCGGCCCGCGGCGGTCCAGTGATCTTCCCGGTGCCCCGCGGGGTGCCCTCAGGTGTCGCCGGTCCCGCCGTCAGGGCGGACGGCCAGGGCGGCGAGGACGCGGGCGAACTCCGGCGGCGGGGCCACCACCAGCCGGGTCTGCCCTTCCTGGCTGACCAGGTCGGCCCGGATCAGGGTCAGGCGGCCGTCGTGCCACCAGTAGACCTGCGGGCTGAGCGCCCCGGCGCCCCGGTCGAACTCCCGCTGGGCGAACAGTCGCAGCCGCTCGATCGCGCGGACCACCCCGATGCCCTCGACCGCGTGGACGACCAGCGTGGCGGGATCGGGCAGCACGACGAGCACGCCGTCGGCGGGGACGATCAGGTAGTCGTCCAGGCAGCGCAGGTGGGCGGCGGCGCTCACGGTGGGGCCGCTCAGCCGCCGGATCGCCACCCCGCCGAGGTCGGCTTCGGCGACCGAGAGCGGCTCGTCGCCGCGGGCGTTGCCGGCGGCCAGGTCCAGCGCCTGGGCGGCGGTGATCGGCCAGCAGCCGGCCTCCTCCGGGCGGACCGGGCGTCCGGCCGCGCCGTGCCCGACGGTGAGCACCTCCACCAGGTCGGTGCTGAGGTGGCGGCCGACCACCCGGGCCGTCCCCAGGTCGTCGTCGAGCCGGATCCTGGTCCGCAGCAGCGGGCGGACCTGGTCCAGGTCACAGGCGTCGAACGGCTCGTCCACCGTCGCCAGGGCGTGGGACAGGTGCTCGGAGACGAGCATCGGCCAGTCCTCCCGCGAGCGCCGGCGCGCCTCCGTGTGCAGCCCGGTCAGCCGCACCACGATCCGGCGGGGGCCCGACAGCGTCAGCGTGCCGCCGTCGGGGGCGAAAGAGCAGGTGTATCCCAGGGAGTCGGCGACCAGCGCGAGCAGGGAGTCGAGATCCACTTCCTCGACCGGACGCGACGGCCTCTCGGCCTGCCGGTCACGATGCCGGTTGGTCTGCCGGTCACGGTGCCGCCGGAACAGCCTCACGCATGCATCCCCTCTGCCGGTTTCCTCCTAGGTCCGCACCTAGACTGCCTCCACGGGGTCGATGATTGAGCCGGTCAGAGAGCACGATTCTGCATCAATAGCACCAAGTGCCCCTAGGAGCACACTGAACTGTGGTGATCCGTGTCCCACCGGCAATCCGGCGATCACCGGCACCCCGAGCGGCGCGAGCCGCTCCTCCAGCGTCGGGTAGGGATCGCCGCAGCCCTCCCAGGAGCCCAGGACGAACCCGGCGGCGCCGTCCAGCGCCCCCGACCGCAGAAGCTGGGTGAGCATCCGGTCGATCCGGTAGGGCTGCTCGCCGACGTCCTCCAGCAGCACGATCCGCCCGCGCGCCCGCAGCCCGTACGGCGTGCCGCACAGCGCGGCCAGCAGGCTGAGGTTGCCGCCCGTGACCGGGGCGACGACATCGCCCGGCACGATCACCCGGTCTCCGGTGATCGGCGGCGCGTCACCGAACAGGGCCGCGCTGAAGTGCCCGAAGGAGCGGGGCTCCGGTCCTTCGGGGTCGCTGATCGTGGCGCAGGCGGGCATGGGCCCGAACCAGGAGGCGACGCCCAGCTCGACGGCGAACGCCCGGTGCAGCGCGGTGACGTCGCTGGAGCCGGCCAGCGTCTTGGGCCCGGCGGCGCGCAGCGCGTCCCAGTCGAGCAGGTCCAGGATCCGGGTGGCGCCGTAGCCGCCCCGGGCGCAGATCACCGCGGCCACGGCGGGATCGCACCAGGCCTCCTGCAGGTCCGCGGCCCGGTCGGCGTCGGATCCGGCCAGGTAGCGGTCGCGGTCGAGCGCGTGGGCCCCGGTGACGACCTTCAGGCCGAGGCCTTCGAGGACGCGGGCTCCGCGCGCCAGCCGTACCGGGTCGGGAGGCCCGCACGGAGCCACCAGCGCCACCACGTCGCCGGCGCGCAGCGGAGGCGGGACGATCATGCCTTCTGGCCGGGCTGCGATGGACGTGGCCGGTTCGTTCACCTCCCAAACGGTGCCACACTGGGCTCACATATGCGACCTCCGACCCACATCCTCGTGGTCAACGGGATCAAGGTCCGCCAGCCGGTGTTCGTGCTCTCCGCCCCTCACTCCGGCGCGGATCTGCTTGCCCGTGCCCTGAAGCGTTCCCCCGGCTTCCACGTCACGATGGGGCGTCCCTCGGTGGCCCACGTCGTGTACGCCTTCGCCCGGCGCCCGTCCATCGCCGGCCGGGGCATGGGCGCCACCCGCGTGCTCCGCGACGCCCTGGCCGAGGCCTGGCAGATCGTCCCGGGCGCGTGCCTCGACTGCCCGGCGGCGTGCCGGGAGGCGGGAGGCGTGACCGGGGAGGGCCCGTGCGCGGCCCCGGGCGCGGTGGCCCGGTTCGGCGACGCCAGTCCCGACCTGCTCTACAGCGCCTCGGTGCTGCTGCAGGCCTTCCCCGACGCCCGGTTCGTCCAGCTCATCAGGGACGGCCGCGACGTGGCCGCCGACATGCTGGCCGATCCGGCGGCCCTGTCGTGGTTCAAGCCGGTCATGCTGAGCGACGAGACGGAGTTCCCCAACCCGTTCCTCGGCGTCAACTCCGGAGAGCACCGCGACCGCTGGAAGGCGATGCCCACGGCCGGCAAGTGCGCGCTGCGCTGGCGCAGCGCGGTCCGGCTGTCGGCCACCCTGCGCCAGGAGCTCCCCCGCGAGCAGCTGCTGACCCTGCGCTACGAGGACCTGGTCTCCTCCCCCGCCGAGACGGTGGAGGGACTGTCGGCCTTCCTGGAGACGCGGGTCTCCAAGGTCGCCCTGTACGGCGGGAGCGCGCCGAAGGTGGGTGCCTGGCGCACCCGGCTGCGGGGCCAGGACGCCGAGCTGGTGGAGAAGGTGGCCCGCGAGGAGCTCAGCCGCCTGGGCTACCAGTGATCGGCCCGGCTCACGGCTCCGAGCTGAACTGGGTGCGGTAGAGCTCGGCGTAGACCGCGCCCCTGGCGAGCAGCTCCTCGTGACGGCCCCGCTCCACGACGCGGCCGTCCTGGACCACCAGGATCTGGTCCGCCTCGCGGATCGTGGACAGCCGGTGGGCGATCACCAGCGAGGTCCGCCCGGCCAGCGCGATCTTGAGCGCCTGCTGGACCGCGACCTCGGACTCGGAGTCCAGGTGCGCGGTGGCCTCGTCGAGCACGACCACGCGGGGCGCCTTGAGCAGCAGCCTCGCCAGGGCCAGCCGCTGCTTCTCACCGCCGGACAGCCGGTAGCCCCGGTCGCCCACCACGGTCTCGAGCCCTTCGGGCAGCCCCTCGACCAGCTCGGCGATCTGCGCGGCGCGCAGCGCCTCCCAGATCTCCTCCTCGGTGGCCCCGGGCCTGGCATAGGCGAGGTTGGCTCCGATGGTGTCGTGGAAGAGGTGGGCATCCTGCATGACCACGCCCACGGTGTCGCGCAGGGAGTCGAAGGTGGCATCGCGCACGTCCAGGCCGTTGATCCGGACCGCGCCCTCGTCGGGGTCGTAGAGCCGGGAGACCAGGCTCGTGATGGTCGTCTTGCCCGCGCCGGAGTGGCCGACCAGCGCGATCATCTCGCCCGGCCGGGCGGTGAAGGTGATCCCGCGCAGCACCTCCTGGCTGGGCCCGGTGTCGGGCCGGGCCACCGCCTCCAGGGAGGCCAGCGACACCTCCGAGGCCGCCGGATACCTGAACCGGACGTCGTCGAACTCGACGGAGGCCGTCCCGTCCGGGACGGCACGGGCGCCGGGCCGCTCGGCGACCATCGGTTCGAGATCGAGCACCTCGAAGACCCGGTCGAAGCTGACCAGCGCGGTCATCACGTCGACGTGCACGTTGGACAGGCTCGTCAGCGGGCCGTACAGGCGCATCAGGAGGGCGGCGAGGGCGACGAGGGTGCCGAGCTCGAAGACGTCGTCGACGGCCAGCAGACCGCCCCCGCCGTACACCAGGGCGGTCGCCAGCGCCGCGACCAGGCCGAGCGCGACCCGGAACACCGTCCCGTACATCCCGACCGTGACGCCGACGTCCCTCACCCGCCCGGCCCTGCGGCCGAAGGCCGCGGCCTCCTCGTCCGGCCTGCCGTACAGCTTGGCCACCATCGCGCCGGCGACGTTGAAGCGCTCGGTCATCATGGAGCTCATCTCGGCGTCGAGCTCCATCTGCTCGCGGGTGAGCCCGGACATCTTCCGGCCGACCCACTTGGCGGGGAAAATGAAGATCGGCAGCAGCACGAGGGCGACGGCCGTGATCTGCCAGGACAGCACCAGCATGGCGCCGAGCACCAGCACCAGCATGACCACGTTGGACACGACCGAGGACAGCGTGCTGGTCAGCGCCCGCTGCGCGCCGATCACGTCGGTGTTCAGCCGGGAGACCAGGGCGCCGGTCTGGGTCCGCATGAAGAACGCCACGGGCATGCGCTGCACGTGGTCGAAGACCTCGGTGCGCAGGTTGTAGATCAGGCCCTCGCCGACCCGCGCCGAGAACCAGCGCTGGGCCAGGGTGAGCCCGGCGTCGGCCACCGCCAGGACCGCGATGACCACCGCGAGGGTGACCACGACCCCGGGCCGCTTGGGCATGATGCCGTTGTCGATGATCGCCTTCATCAGCAGCGGGTTGGCGATCACGATGCCCGAGCCGATCACGACCAGCGCGAGGAAGGCCGAGATGTGCCGTGAGAACGGCCGCGCGTAGCGGGCGATGCGCCTGACCGTGCCCGGCGTCAGACGCTCCTTGGTCACGGAGCTGTCGCGCCGCAGCGAGCGCATCATCTGCGGGCCGAAGCCCCCACCCATCATCGCCATCTGGCCTCCTCTCCCGGTGCGAGCACCGGGAGAGGCACCTCCATTCCCCCGTCAGCTCCCGGCGAACAGCGACTTGATCCGCACGACCTGCTCGCGCCGTTCGGCGGCGCACTGCTCCTCCAGGGTGCGGCCGGAGGCCCCCTGGAGGAGCCGCTTGGTCGCCGTCGCCGCGTCCCGGCCGGTGGCCAGCAGCGCGGCGGTCAGGTCGCGTACGGCCCCATCAAGCTCCTGCGGCGCGACGACCAGCTCGGCCAGCCCGAGCCTGGCCGCCTCCTCCGCTCCCACGGTACGGGCCGTGAGGCAGATCTCGACGGCACGGGACAGCCCGACGAGGTCGACCAGCGGCTTGGTGCCGGTCAGGTCGGGGACCAGCCCGAGCGCGGGCTCCTTCATGCAGAGTTTGGCGTCGTCGGCGAGAACTCGCAGGTCGCAGGCGAGCGCAAGCTGGAACCCGGCACCGATCGCGTGGCCCTGAACGGCCGCGACGGAGACGATGTCGGGACGTCGCAGCCACAGGAAACCCTGCTGGGCCTGCGCTATCCGCTGCTCGAAGGTCGAGCTGTCGAGTGTCGCGGAGGCCGCGAACGAACCCTGACCGGGAACCCCCTCGGGGGTGAACATCCGCAGGTCGATGCCTGCCGAGAAGGACGGCCCCTCACCTCTGATCACGACGATTCTCACCTGCTGCGGCAGGGTGTCACCGATCTGAGCCAGCGCCGACCAGGTCGCGAACGTCTGAGCGTTCCTCTTCTCCGGCCGGTCCAGCGTGATCGTCGCGATCTCGCCGTCCACCTCGAAGCGCAGACCGACCTCCTCGAGGGAGATCTTCTCCGCACTCCCCCCGAACGCCACTTCCGCCATCGCCCGCTCTCCCACCTGTCGTATTCCGTCTCGCCCGAGCCTATCGACACTCTAGAATGAGGTTCTACAGGCTCGAGCGGGACGTCTCAGTGCGGGGACGAGCGGCTGCGGACGCGCGTTCCGAGGCGGGGTCAGCGCTTTGACTTACCTCGGGTGGCGCCGCCGCGCCCGCGCAGAGTCACACCGGACTCGCTCAGGATGCGGTGGATGAAGCCGTACGACCGGCCGGTCGAAGCGGCCAGCGCCCGGATGCTCTCACCCGCGCTGTAGCGCTTCTTTAGATCGGCGGCCAGTTTGTCGCGATCGGCCCCGGTGACCCGGGTGCCTTTCTTAAGAGTCTCGGCCACGAGTACCTCCTGTAGTGCCAGACTTCCGCAGCGTTACTCACGCCATGATCAGTCATTTCAGCGAGATCGGCTACCTACTCCATGGGAAAAGATCCGTACCCGCTCAAATTAAGATCAGGCAAGTGCCACAAGATCGGAAAATTCGTCGCTCCAAGCGTCTTCAACTCCGTCAGGCAGCAAGATCACCCTATCTGGTTGTAGAGCCTCGACAGCACCCTCATCGTGCGTGACGAGCACAATCGCCCCAGAATAGGACCTTAGTGCCGAAAGAACCTGCTCGCGACTGGCGGGATCGAGGTTGTTGGTGGGCTCGTCGAGGAGCAGGACGTTGGCCGCCGACAGCACCAGGGTGGCCAGGGCCAGCCGGGTCTTCTCGCCTCCGGAGAGCACTCCGGCGGGTTTGTCCACGTCGTCGCCGGTGAACAGGAACGAGCCCAGGACCTTGCGGAGCTCGACGTCGGCGAGCATCCCCCCGGCCGAGCGCATGTTCTCCAGGACGGTCCTGTCCGGGTCGATCGTCTCGTGCTCCTGGGCGTAGTAGCCCAGCTTGAGCCCGTGGCCGGGCTTGACGGCGCCGGTGTCGGGCTGCTCGATGCCGCCCAGGATGCGCAGCAGGGTGGTCTTGCCCGCACCGTTCAGGCCCAGGATGACGACCCTGGTCCCCTTGTCCACGGCCGCGTCCACGTCGGTGAAGACCTCCAGCGAGCCGTAGGACTTCGACAGCCCCTCCGCGGCGATCGGGGTCCGCCCGCACGGCGCGGGCTCGGGGAAGCGCAGCTTGGCGACCCTGTCGCTGCGCCGCTCGACCTCCAGGCCGGAGAGCAGGCGCTCGGCGCGGCGCTGCATGTCCTGCGCGGCCTTGGCCTTGGTGGCCTTGGCCCGCATCTTGTCGGCCTGCGACATCAGCGCCGAGGCCTGCTTCTCGGCGTTGGCGCGCTCGCGCCTCCTGCGCTTCTCGTCGGTCTCCCGCTGGGCCAGGTAGGTCTTCCAGCCGACGTTGTAGGTGTCGATCGTCGCGCGGTTGGCGTCCAGGTGCAGGACCCTGTTTACCGTCGCTTCAAGAAGTCCGACATCGTGGCTAATAATGATCAAGCCGCCCTGATGCGATCGTAAAAAATCACGAAGCCACCCGATTGAGTCGGCATCGAGGTGGTTTGTCGGCTCGTCAAGGAGGAGAGTCTCCGCTCCGCTGAAGAGGATCCGGGCCAGCTCCACCCGCCTGCGCTGCCCTCCCGAAAGGGTCTCCAGCGGCTGGCCCAGCACCCGGTCGGGCAGCCCGAGACTGGAGGCGATCGAGGCCGCCTCCGACTCGGCGGCGTATCCGCCCAGCACGTGCAGCCGGTCCTCCAGCCGCCCGTAGGCGCGCACCGCGCGGTCCCTCCTGCGCTCGTCGTCGGAGGCCATGCCGAGCTCGGCCTCGCGCAGCTCGCGCAGCACCTCGTCCAGCCCGCGCGCGGACAGGATCCGGTCGCGGGCGAGCACCTGCAGGTCGCCGGTGCGCGGGTCCTGCGGCAGGTAGCCGACGGCGCCGGTGGTGGAGACGGCGCCCGCGGCGGGCGCCCCCTCACCCGCGAGCACCCTGGTCAGGGTGGTCTTGCCCGCCCCGTTACGGCCGACGAGCCCGATCTTGTCACCGGGGTTCACCCGGAACGACGCGCCCTCGATGAGCAAGCGGGCCCCGGCGCGCAGTTCGATGTCAGAAGCTACGATCATGGTTGGAGAACACTCCCAGACTGGAAATAAACCGGCTCACCTCGCTGTGGCCGAACCCGCCGCGCCCTGTCTCTTCCGGCCCGGTTCGGCTGTCTCGCCTCATCAGGGCGGCGTCAGTCGGAAGTGCGCATACCGATCAGTGTACGGCGCACACATGAGCGCTTCTCCATGATTATTCGGGGTCGATCACCCTGATGCGGACCGCTCGGAACTGAGCGGGGGTGTCCCGGAGCACGACCAGCCGGGGATCGGGGACCGTCAGGAAGGGGTCGGTCTCCAGCGCGAAGACCGGGGCGAGCCTGCGGTCGGCCCGCAGCGCGTCCACCGAACGCCGGTCACCGCCCAGGATCACCGCCTCCAGCTCGGCCACGTGCGGGCCGAGGATCCGCAGCGCGACCTCGGCCGCCGCGTCGTGCGCCTGCCCGGCCTGATTCTCCCTGCGCCGGGCGAAGCGCTGCTGGGACCAGCCTCCCGCCGCGCTGCGGCCGTGGACCTGCCGAGACCCCACCTTGGAGGAGACGAGCTCGTCACCCTGGAAGATGCCGGCCGCGTGGCCGCCGAGCCGTACCAGCAGCACGCCGATCCGGCGCTCCGTGCGCGCGTGGGTGATGAGGCGCGCCAGCGGCCCGCCGCCGGCGGGGGTCAGCGGGGGGAAGGGCACCTGGCATTCGGCCACCGCGCCGTCGGCGCCCCGGAGCCGCACGACCCCGTCGGCGGCCGTCACGTCCGGCGGGCCGTGCCGCTCGACGAAGCCGTCCACCCAGCGGCCGAGGCGCTCGGGGCCCACCGAGACCCAGCGCCCCCCTCCCTTGGCAGGTCGTGACGTCATGGAACGGGACACTACCGGTCGGGCCTCCCCCGCCCGCCGGCTCTTCGGCTGCCGGCTCCAACGAACAGCGAAATATCGGTGAACATCACCGAACGTGGCTTATGTGATTGCTGAGAGTGGTTCATCCTCTGTACGTGGCGAGTCGAACGCATCTCCTCCCCGCCTCCGCGGCGGCCACCGTGGACATCACACCGATCGTCGATCTCGACACGGGGGGCGTCATCGCCCTCCAGGCGGTCGGCGACCACCACGGCAACGTCGCCTCCCTCGCCGGGACGCTCCTCGGCGCGGCCCGGAGCGAGATCCTGCTCCCGCTGGTGCTCGGCCTGCCGGCGGAGGCGGTGATCGGCGGTTCGGCCGCGCTGGCACCGCTCCACGAGGCGCTGCGCGTGTCCGGGCGGCGGCCCCGCGAAGTGATCCTCATGCTCCGGGGCGGCTTCTCCCAGGCCGAACGCCGGGCCCTGGTCACCGGCCTGGACGGGCTGCGCGCCATCGGCTACCTGATCGCGGTGGGCGACCTGGGGACCGGCCACATCCCGATGGACCTGCTCACCGACGCGGCGCCGTACCTGGCGGTGCTCTCCCCCGAGCTCATGGCGCGCGTCCCCCGCGACCCGCGCCGCGCGGCGCTCGCCGAGGGGCTGGCCAGGCTCGCCCGCGAGGTGGGCGCGCACGTCCTGGCCCCGGGCGTGACCGAGGAGGCGCAGCTCTCCGCGGTCCGCGGCTGGGGAGTACGGCTGGCGCAGGGCCCGCTACTGGTCCCGGGCCCGTCCGGCCGGGTCCACGTGCCGCTGCCGGTCCTCGCGCAGGAACCGGTGCAGGCCCTGCTCGGCCCCCGCGTCCAGGAGTTCCTGCTGCCCGCGGTGACCCTCCCCCACGAGGCCACCGCGGAGGACGCGGTCGGGGCCTTCGGCAGCGAGCCCTCCATCACCAGCGTGATCCTGGTGGACGAGTACCAGCGCCCGAAGGGCAGCCTCGACCGCAGCCGTTTCCTGCTGTCCATCGCCAGCCGCTTCGGCCACGCCCTGCACGGCAAGAAGCCCGCCAGGCGCCTGGCGGACTCCGCCCGCACGGTCCCCAAGACCACTCCGGCCATCGCCGCCATGCAGGTCGCCGGTCGCGACGCCGAACGCGTCTACGACGACCTGGTGGTCGTGGACGAGGTCGGCCGCTGCATGGGGATCGTCCGGGTCTCCGACCTGATCCGCCAGGTGGCCGCGGCCCGCTAGGCCCTGTACCTGCCGGACGCCCCCCCTGACCGGCTCCCGGCCCCGCGTGCTCCCTGCCTGCCGGACGCTTCCGTCCCGCCCCGCCTGCCGCTCCACCCCGCCCTGCCCTACGTGCTCCCTGCCTGCCGAGTTCGGCCTCGTCCGGTGGCGAGCCGCCATGCGGGAGGCTCGTCACCGGACGCTCCCCGCCCGTCTCCTTTACGTTGTAGATTTATCGGTGAGCGCCTCGGCCCACCTGGCCGTGTCGGTGACCTGCACGAGCCTGACGATCAGGCCGTCCCGCAGGCGCAGGTCATGGGCGAAGGCCGCCTCGTGGGTGCGGCCGGTGGCCCGCGCCGTCCCCCGGTAGTGACCGAGCACCACCACCCGGTCGGGCCCCGACCAGACCTGCTCCTCGGGCTGCGGGCCGGTGTCGAGGTGCCGGAAGACGACCCCCCAGCAGTCGCGGAGCATCGCCTCCGGCCCTCGATGGATGCCTCCGACGCCCAGCGGCATGCCCGCGCTCACCACCCCGGTGAAGTCCGGGTGCAGCGAGGCGAGGATCTCCTGCGGATCACCCGCGGCGAACCCCCCGTAGAGTCGCTCGACGGCGTTCATGATGCCTCCAACAGTTTTAGAGAGTAATCTCTATAACTATGCGCGACCCCCGGGCCGACGGCAAACCCGCCAGGACGGCCTCCATCCCTGAAATGCCCGTATGCTACAACTTAGGGTTACCTAATATGAGTTGATCGGGAGTGTGGCATATGGCAGATGACAGGCCCGCACGGAAGGCGACTCGTGGCGAGGTGAAACGGGTGGAGCAGCTCACCCCGCACATGATCCGGGTGGTGCTGGGCGGCGACGGGCTCGCGGAGTTCGGCGCGGGCGAGTTCACCGACCACTACGTGAAGCTCCTGTTCGCCCCGCACGGGGTGACCTATCCGGAACCGTTCGACCTCGCGGCGATCCAGCGTGATCTGCCCCGCGAGCAGTTCCCCACCACCCGGACCTACACCGTCCGCGCGTGGGACCCGGAGGCGGTGGAGCTGACGCTCGACTTCGTCTACCACGGCGACAGCGGCCTCGCCGGCCCCTGGGCCGCCGGGGCGCGGCCCGGCGACGAGATCCACTTCTTCGGCCCCGGCGGCGCCTACGCGCCCGACCCGCAGGCCGGCTGGCATCTCCTGGTGGGCGACGAGAGCGCGCTGCCCGCCATCGCCGCCTCGCTGGAGCGCCTGCCCGCCGGCGCCCTGGCCCACGTGTTCGTGGAAGTGGCCGGCCCCGAGGAGGAGCAGGCACTGGACACCTCCGCCGACGCGAAGATCGTCTGGCTGCACCGGGGCGGCGCGCCCATCGGCGAGGCGCTGGTCGCCGCCGTGCGCGCGCTCGACTTCCCTCCGGGCGCCCCGCACGCCTTCGTCCACGGTGAGGCCGGCTTCGTCAAGGAGCTCCGCCGCCACCTGCGGACCGAGCGCGGCATCCCGCTGCCCCAGCTGTCCATCTCCGGCTACTGGCGCCTCGGCCGCGACGACGAGGCCTGGCGGTCCTCCAAGAAGGAGTGGAACCGGCAGATCGAGGAGGAGGAGGCCGCGGCGCTGTCGTCCTGAGCCGCGACGCCGCCTCCCCGGGCGGAGCGCCGCTCAGAGGTGGATCGGCCCCCCTGGGCGGAGCGCCGCTCAGAGGTGGATCGGCCCCCTGGGCGGAGCTCCGCGCAGAGGCGGATCGGCTCCGCCCCGGGCGGCACCACGCTCAGAGGCGGCAGGCGAAGATGGCGGTGACCAGGATGGCCTTCGCGCCGATCTCCCAGAGCTGGTCCATCACCTGCTGGTGGCCCTTGCGCGGCACCATGGCGCGGACGGCGACCCAGCCCTCCCGGTGCAGGGGGGAGACCGTGGGGCCCTCCATGCCCGGGGTGAGGGCGATGGCCTCCTCGATCCGCTCGGCCCGGATGTCGTAGTCCATCATCACGTAGTCGCGCGCCACCAGCACCCCCTGCAGGCGGCGGACGAGCTGCTGCAGCCCCTGGGTCTCCACGCCGCCGACCCGCTTGATCAGCACACCTTCGGAGCGGGCGATCGGCTCGCCGAATACTTCCAGGCCCATGTTGCGCAGCGTGGTGCCGGTCTCCACGACGTCGGCCACGGCGTCGGCCACGCCCAGCCGGACGGCGGTCTCGACCGCGCCGTCCAGCTTGATCACGCGGGCTTCGACGTCCTGCTCGTCGAGGTAGGTCTCCAGCAGGCCGGCGTAGGCGGTGGCGATGCGCCTGCCCTTGAGGTCGGCGACGGAGGAGAAGGCGCCCGGGTCGGCGGCGAAGCGGAAGGTGGACTTGCCGAAGCCGAGCGGCAGGATCTCCTCGACCTGCGCGCCGGAGTCGCGGAGCATGTCGCGGCCGGTGATCCCGGCGTCCAGGGTGCCCTCGCCGACGTAGACGGCGATGTCCTTGGGACGCAGGAAGAACAGCTCACAGGAGTTGTCGGGGTCGACGACCACGAGCTCCTTGCTGTCGGTGCGGGCGCGGTATCCGGCTTCCTTGAGTATCCGCTGGGCGGCCTCGGTGAGGGCGCCCTTGTTGGGAACAGCTAGACGGAGCATGGCGTGAAGATCCTTACGTGGATGTCGGGTCCTGCGAGGCTGGAGCCGGGCGCACCGGCTCACAGATGCTTGTAGACCTCGTCCAGCCCGATCCCTTTCGCGATCATGAGGACCTGCACGTGGTAGAGGAGCTGGGAGATCTCCTCGGCCGCCCGCTCGTTCGACTCGTGCTCGGCCGCCATCCAGCTCTCGGCGGCCTCCTCCACGACCTTCTTGCCGATGGCATGGACTCCGGCGTCCAGCGCGGCCACGGTCCCCGACCCCTCGGGCCGGGTGCGCGCCTTGTCGGACAGCTCGGCGTACAGCTCTTCGAAGGTCTTCATGGTCTCTCTCGGCGTCGTCGGATGTGCCCTCCCAGAGTAATGGGCCGTCAGACCCACAGGGGTGCCCGTCCACGCTCTGGACAGGGATTGGCGATCCACCGGTCATTCGTTGACGCGGCGCCGGACCGGCCGGGCGACCACCGCCCCGGCCGGGCCGCAGCGGCTCCAGCACGCCCGTCCACGGCCCTGTGCCGTCGTTGACGACGGCCACGGCACCGTCCTGGACCGTGAGGGCCGGTCGGCGTGGACACGGCGCAGCGCGTACCACAGCGGCTTGCGGCGGCCGTCGCCGTCGATCGCGGTCCAGGAGGTGACCGGCTGGCGGTCACCGGAAACCACACCGCCGCGCGGCCGCGCCACGCAGCCCCGGCAGGTGCCTTCCGGGATGTCCGCCGGCGGCGCGACCGTCGCCCCGGGCCCCGGACACGACGGAGGGGCCGGTACGGCGACTGCCGTACCGGCCCCTCCTGGGTCAGCTGGGTCGACCGGCCGCCGTAACGGCCCGCGATCTGATCAGCCGGGTTGTCGGTCCGCGGGTCCGGCCGGCCGCCGTGGCGGCCTGCCGTTCGGCCCGCGGGCGTGGATCAGCGGCCGTAGCGGCCCGCGGCGTGGTCGCCCTGGCGGCCACCGCGGAAGCCACCGCCACGGCTGTCGCCGCGGCCGTCGGAACGGCCCTCGGCGCGGAAAGCGCCGCCCTGGCGCTCGCCGCTGCGGAACGGCTCACGCCGCTCGCCGGCGCGGTAACCGCCGCCACCGCCGGCGGGGCGGTCGCCGCGGAACGGCTCGCGGTCGCCCGCGGGACGGTCACCACGGTAGCCGCCGCCGCTGGAGCGGTCGCCGCGGTAGCCGCCGGAACGCTCGGAGCGGTACTGGCCGCGCACGTCGCTCACGCTGCCGTTGCCACCGCGCTCGCCACCACGGGCGGCGTCGCCGGCGGAGCGCTCGCGGGGCTGGTGGCCCTCGCCGCCGTGGGCGGGACGGTCACGGAAGCGGCGCGGACCGCGGCCACCGCCGTTGCCGCCGAAACCGCGACGCTCGCGCTGCTTGGCGGCCGGAGCCGAGGGCTCCCAGACCGGGATCGGCTCGCCGCTGGGCTGGCGCGCACCGGCGACCTCCTCCAGGCGCGGGTGGCCCGGCGTGGCCTTGAGACGGAAGGGCTTGATGCCCGCGCGGCGGGTCATCGCGTCGGTGGAGCGGCGCTCGTTGGGGAGCACCAGCGTCATGACGGTGCCCTTCTCCCCGGCGCGGGCGGTACGGCCGCCGCGGTGCAGGTAGCTCTTGTGGTCCTGCGGCGGGTCGACGTGCAGCACGAGGCTGATGTTGTCGACGTGGATGCCGCGGGCCGCGACGTCGGTGCAGACCAGGACGTTGATCGCACCTTCCTTGAACTCGGCCAGGATGCGGGTGCGCTGGTTCTGGCGCTTGCCGCCGTGCAGGCCGCCGGCCTTGATGCCGACCTGGGCGAGCTGCTTGCAGAGGCGGTCCACTCCGTGCTGGGTGCGCACGAAGATGATGGTGCGGCCCTCGCGGTTGGCGATCTCGGCCGTCACCGGGAACTTGTCGTCGCGGTGCACCTCGAGCACGTGGTGCTCCATGGTGTCCACCGAGGAGGCGACCGGCGCCATGGAGTGGGTCACCGGGTCGGTGAGGAAGCGGCGGACGAGCTTGTCGACGTCGCCGTCGAGGGTGGCGGAGAACAGCAGGCGCTGGCTGTCGGCCGGGGTCTGCTGCAGGATCGCGCTGACGACCGGGAAGAAGCCGAGGTCGCACATGTGGTCGGCCTCGTCCAGGATGGTCACCTGGACCTCGTCCAGCGTGCACTCGCCCTGCTGGATCAGGTCGGTCAGCCGGCCCGGAGTGGCCACGACGACCTCGACGCCGCGGCGCAGCGCCTCGATCTGCCGGCCCATCGACATGCCGCCGACGACGGTCTTCATCCTCAGGGACAGGCCCCGGCCGAGCGGCTCGAGCGCGTCGGTCACCTGCATGGCCAGCTCGCGGGTCGGCACGAGGACGACGGCGAGGGGGCGGCCCGGACGGGCCTTGCTCCCGGCGATGCGGGCCATCATGGGCAGGCCGAAGGCCAGCGTCTTGCCGGAGCCGGTCTGGCCGCGGCCGAGGACGTCACTGCCGGCGAGGATGTCGGGGATCGTCGCGCTCTGGATGGGGAAGGGGCTGTCGATGCCCTGGCGGGAAAGCCCGGTCACCAGCGGCTTCGGCAGGCCGAGGAGCGTGAACTCGGACGGCCCGGCGGCAACCTCGGGGATGTCGGTGATTTCGGGCAGGGCAGCGTCAAGCATGGTCACGAAGGTTCGTGCCTTTCGATAGAAGAACGGGGCACGTCACTTCTGCGAAAGGACGAGCCTGGAACGCGCGGCCTGAGGCCGCGCTTAATCAACGCCCACTTTCGGGGCGGTAGTGCGGTGCAAGTCGAGGCGCACCGCACGGGGCGGGTCTAGCTTACCCGCACGCAGTCAAACCACGATCAAGCATACCCGGCCTTCGCAGCGCCAGGTGATCCGGGGCGTCCAACATCATGTGGACGCTTGTCCGCTGGTAGAGCCAACGCTCCGAGCCGGGCTTTTCTTCCCGGCATCGGGCATCCTCTCACACAATTCGGTACGGCCCGCACCTCGGAGGGCGCGAGCCGTACCGGAACGGGGAGATCAGACGTTGAAACCGAGCATGCGCAGCTGCTCGCGCCCGTCGTCAGTGATCTTGTCCGGGCCCCACGGCGGGAGCCAGACCCAGTTGATCTTCACGTCGGAGACCATGCCGTCCAGGGCGGAGTGCGCCTGGTCCTCGATGACGTCGGTCAGCGGGCAGGCCGCGCTGGTCAGCGTCATGTCGATGGTCGCGATCGGCGGGGTGCCGGCCTCGGCCGCGTCGAGGTTGACCCCGTAGATCAGGCCGAGGTCGACGACGTTGATGCCGAGCTCGGGGTCCACGACGTCCTTGAGGGCCTCCATGACCTCGTCAAGGGTCGTCTCCCCGTCGTACGCCGCGGTCGGCGTCTCAACAGGCTTGCTCATGTAGAACTCCTCACAACCGCGTCCTTGTAGGCCATCCAGGCCAGCAGCGCGCACTTCACCCGGGCCGGGAACTTCGCGACCCCGGCGAACGCCACAGCGTCCCCGAGCACGTCCTCGTCCGCCTCCACCTGGCCCCTGCTCTGCATGAGCCTGGTGAACTCCTCCACCACCGCGAGCGTCTCGTCCACGGTCGAACCGGAGGCCAGCTCGTGCAGCACCGAGGCGGCGGCCTGGCTGATGGAACAGCCCTGGCCGTCGTAGGAGACGTCCTCGACCTTGCCCCCGTCACCCAGCTTCACCCGCATGGTGATCTCGTCGCCGCACGTCGGGTTCACGTGGTGGACCTCGGCGTCGTAGGGGTCGCGCAGCCCCCGTCCCTGGGGGTGCTTGTAGTGTTCCAGGATCAGCTCCTGGTACATGGACTCGGCGATCATCTCGACTGCTCCGGCATGGCTAGGCGAACACCTTCTGCACGTGGTGGAGGCCGCGGACCAGGGCGTCGATCTCGGCCGGGGTGTTGTACAGGTAGAAGGAGGCCCGCGTGGTGGCGGGAATCCCGAACCTCAGGTGCAGCGGGCGGGCGCAGTGATGCCCCACGCGCACTGCCACACCGAAGTTGTCATCCAGGATCTGCCCGACATCGTGCGGGTGAATCCCCTCAAGGGTGAACGACACCGTGCCACCACGCCGGTCCAGGCTCTCCGGGCCGATCACTCTCAGGCCGGGGACCTCTCGCAGCGCGCCGAGAGCGTAGCCGGTGAGCTCGCGCTCGTGCTGGACGATGGCGTCCATGCCGATCGCGGACAGGTAGTCGACCGCGGCGCCGAGGCCGATGGCCTCGACGATCGGCGGGGTGCCCGCCTCGAACTTGTGCGGCGCGGGGGCATAGGTCGAGTGGTCCATCCAGACCGCCTCGATCATCTCTCCGCCGCCCATGAAGGGAGGCATGGCCTCCAGCAGCTCCCCGCGGCCCCACAGCACGCCGATACCGGAGGGGCCGACGACCTTGTGCCCGGTGAAGGCGAGGAAGTCCACGCCGAGCGCGGCGACGTCCACCTGCTGGTGGGGCACCGACTGCGAGGCGTCCAGCATCATCAGCGCCCCGACCTGGCGGACCCTGGCGAGCACCTCGGCGACCGGGTTGACCGTGCCGAGCACGTTGGACTGGTGCACGATCGAAACGATCTTCGTGCGCTCGGTGACCAGCTCTTCGAGGTTCGACAGGTCCAGGCGGCCCTCGTCGGTGACCGAGAACCACCGCAGCGTGGCGCCGGTGCGCTGCGCGAGCAGCTGCCACGGCACGATGTTGGAGTGGTGTTCCATCTCGGAGATGACGATCTCGTCGCCGGGGCCGAGACGGAACCGGGGGTCGTCGTTGGTGGGGTTGCCGAAGCCGTAGGCCACCAGGTTGAGCGCCTCGGAGGCGTTCTTGGTGAAGACGACCTCCTCGCGGCTCGGCGCGCCGATGAAGGCGGCGACCTTGTCGCGGGCGTTCTCGTACGCCTCGGTGGACTCGGCGCCCAGCGCGTGCATGGCGCGGCCGACGTTGCTGTAGTGCATGGCCAGGTGCTCGCGCATGACGTCGATCACCTGGGTGGGCTTCTGCGCGGAGTTGCCCGAGTCGAGATAGACCAGCGGCCGACCGCCGGACAGCTCGCGGGAGAGGACCGGGAAGTCCTTCCTGATCCTCTCCACGTCAAAGCCCGTGTTCATCAGACCGATGCCTTCGTGTAGGCCTCGTAGCCCTCGGCCTCGAGCTTGTCGGCGAGCTCGTGGCCACCCTGCTCCACGATCCGGCCGCCCGCGAAGACGTGGACGAAGTCCGGCTTCACGTAGCGCAGGATGCGGGTGTAGTGGGTGATGAGGAGGACGCCGGTCTCGCCGGAGTCACGGAAGCGGTTGATGCCCTCGGAGACCACGCGCAGCGCGTCGACGTCGAGGCCGGAGTCGGTCTCGTCGAGGACGGCGATCTTCGGCTTGAGCAGTTCGAGCTGGAGGATCTCGTGGCGCTTCTTCTCGCCACCGGAGAAGCCCTCGTTCAGGTTGCGCTGGGCGAAGGCGGCGTCGATGGACAGGGCGTCCATGCCGGCCTTCAGGTCCTTGGCGAACTCGCGGAGCTTGGGGGCCTCGCCGCGCACGGAGGTGACCGCCGAGCGCAGGAAGTTGGAGACGCTGACGCCGGGGACCTCGACGGGGTACTGCATGGCGAGGAACAGGCCGGCGCGGGCGCGCTCGTCGACCGTCAGCTCCAGCAGGTCGACGCCGTCCAGCAGGACCTGGCCACCGGTCACGGTGTACTTGGGGTGGCCGGCGATCGCGTAGGCGAGCGTGGACTTGCCCGAGCCGTTGGGGCCCATGATGGCGTGGGTCTCGCCGGACCGGACGGTCAGGTTGACGCCGCGCAGGATTTCCTTGTCCTCGACGGCGACGTGCAGGTCACGGATCTCAAGGGTGGATCCCGAGCGGACTCGGCTCGAATCAGACACTGTTATGACTCCTTCGAGAGCGAGACGAGGACGTCATCGCCGTCGATCTTGACTTGGTAGACGGGAACGGGCTTGGTGGCGGGCGGGCCGGTGGGCTTGCCGGAGCGCAGGTCGAAGCACGAGCCGTGCAGCCAGCACTCCAGGGTCTCGTCGTAGACCTCGCCCTCGCTGAGCTTCACCTCGGCGTGGGAGCAGACGTCGTGCAGGGCGAAGACCTCCGAACCCCGGCGGACCAGGGCGACGGGGGTCTGCCCCACCTCCAGGCCGATCACGCCGTCATCGGGGATGTCGCTGAGCTTGCAGACCTTTTCGAACGTCACTTCTCGAGCTCCGCCTCAACCTTGCCGAGCACCCGCTCACGCAGCTCGGGGAGCTCGATCTTCTCCAGCAGCTGCGCGAAGAAGCCCCGGATGACCAGGCGGCGCGCGTCGTCGAACGGGATGCCGCGGGCCTGGAGGTAGAAGATGTGCTCGTCGTCCAGGCGGCCCGAGGCGCTCGCGTGCCCCGCTCCGGCGACCTCGCCGGTGAGGATCTCCAGGTTCGGCACCGAGTCGGCGCGGGCGCCGTCGGTGAGCAGGAGGTTGCGGTTGAGCTCGTAGGTGTCGGTGCCCTCGGCCTCGACCCGGATGATGACGTCGCCGATCCAGACGGCGTGGGCGTCCTCACCCTGCAGCGCGCCCTTGTAGACGACGTTGCTCTTGCAGTTGGGCTGGGAGTGGTCCACCAGCAGGCGGTGCTCCATGTGCTGCCCGGCGTCCACGAAGTAGAGGCCGGTCAGGTCGGCGTCGCCGCCGGGGCCGCTGTAGGAGACCGACGGCGACAGCCGTACCAGGTCGCCGCCGAGGGTGACCACGAAGCTGCGGAAGGTCGCGTCCTTGCCGAGCAGGGCGTGGTGGTGGGAGACGTGCACGGCGTCGTCGGCCCAGTCCTGCAGGCTGATGACCTTGAGCGTGGCGCCCTCGCCCACGACGAACTCGACGTTGTCGGCGTAGACCGCGCTGCCCTGGTGGTCCAGGACGAGGACGGCCTCGGCCATCGGCTCCAGCGTGACCAGGATGTGGCCGTAGGCGGCGCCCTCGCCGGAGCCGGTGAGCGTGATCACCGTCGGCTTGGAGGCGACCGCCTCGCGCGGGACCGTCAGGACGGTGGCCTTCTCGAAGACGGCGAAGGCCTGGGCGCTGACCCGGTCGGCGGGCACGTAGGCCTTGCCGAGCCGCTGGTCGTCGCGGCCCACGGTCTCCACCGTGACCTCGGGGGCCGCGTCGACGTGGATCAGCACGCCGCCGGCCGGGGCGGCGCCGCTGTGCAGGCCCTTCAGGCGCGACAGCGGGGTGAAGCGCCACTCCTCCTCGCGGCCGGTCGGGACCGGGAAGTCCTCCACGTTGTAGGAGGCCTTCTCGTGGAGGGTCGACAGGGGTTTGGTTTCGAGACCCATCAGCCGACGGCTCCTTCCATCTGCAGCTCGATGAGGCGGTTCAGTTCGAGGGCGTACTCCATCGGGAGCTCGCGCGCGATCGGCTCGACGAAGCCGCGCACGATCATCGCCATCGCCTCGTCCTCGTTCAGACCGCGGCTCATCAGGTAGAAGAGCTGGTCGTCGGAGACCTTGGAGACGGTGGCCTCGTGTCCCATGGAGACGTCGTCCTCGCGCACGTCCACATAGGGGTAGGTGTCGGAGCGGCTGATCTGGTCGACCAGGAGCGCGTCGCACTTGACCGTGCTGGCGCTGCCGTGCGCGCCCTCCTCGATCTGGACCAGACCGCGGTAGGAGGTACGGCCGCCGCCGCGGGCGACGGACTTGGAGATCACGGTGGAGCTGGTGTTCGGCGCGAGGTGCACCATCTTGGCGCCGGCGTCCTGGTGCTGGCCCTCGCCGGCGAAGGCGACGCTCAGCGTCTCACCCTTGGCGTGCTCGCCCATCAGGTAGACGGCCGGGTACTTCATGGTGACCTTGGAGCCGATGTTGCCGTCGATCCACTCCATGGTCGCGCCCTCGTAGGCCACGGCGCGCTTGGTGACCAGGTTGTAGACGTTGTTCGACCAGTTCTGGATCGTCGTGTAGCGGCAGCGGGCGCCCTTCTTCACGATGATCTCCACGACCGCGCTGTGCAGCGAGTCGGAGGAGTAGATCGGCGCGGTGCAGCCCTCGACGTAGTGGACGTAGGAGTTCTCGTCCACGATGATCAGGGTCCGCTCGAACTGCCCCATGTTCTCGGTGTTGATCCGGAAGTAGGCCTGAAGCGGGATCTCGACGTTGACGTTCGGGGGCACGTAGATGAAGCTGCCGCCGCTCCACGTGGCGGTGTTCAGCGCGGCGAACTTGTTGTCGCCGACCGGGATCACGGTGCCGAAGTACTCCTTGAAGAGCTCCTCGTGCTCCTTGAGCGCGGTGTCGGTGTCGACGAAGATGACGCCCTTGTCCTCGAGGTCCTTCTGGATCTGGTGGTAGACGACCTCGGATTCGTACTGGGCGGCGACACCGGCGATGAGGCGCTGCTTCTCCGCCTCGGGGATGCCCAGCTTGTCGTAGGTGTTCTTGATGTCGTCGGGCAGCTCCTCCCAGGAGGCAGCCTGCTTCTCGGTGGAGCGCACGAAGTACTTGATGTTGTCGAAGTCGATTCCGCTGAGATCGGAACCCCAGTTCGGCAGCGGCTTCTTGCCGAACAGGCGCAGGCCCTTCAGGCGAAGGTCCAGCATCCACTCCGGCTCGTTCTTGAGCGCGGAGATATTACGGACGACTTCCTCGGACAGGCCACGGCGGGCCGTCGATCCGGCAGCGTCCGAGTCGGCCCAGCCGAACTTGTAATTCCCGAGGCCTTCCAGCTCCGGGCGGTCGGTGACAGTCACCTTCCGGTCTCCTTGCTCGATTCGTCATCGATCGTTTGTTGCCTTATGGATGGTCGCGATCGCCCGGGTGCCCGCCGTCCCGCTTCACGCTCCCGCGCGTCCGGCTCGGCCGCTCTGTGCGGGCTCACGTGGGTGGTGCACACCCCGTCGCCATGGGCGATGGTCGCCAGCCGCTGGACAGGCGTGCCGAGGATCTGCGCGAACGCCTCGGTCTCGGCCTCGCAGAGCTGCGGGAACTCCGCGGCCACGTGCGCCACGGGGCAGTGGTGCTGGCACAACTGCTCGCCGCCGAGACTGGCCTTGCTCGCCGAGGCCGCGTAACCGTCGGCCGACAGGGCCTCGGCCAGGACGCGGACCCGCTGGTCGGCGGGGACCTTGCGCATCTCCAGCTGCAGCCGTCCGACGAGGCCGGACACCTGCGACCGGGCGAACTCGGCCACCGCCTCCTCGCCCACGCGCTCGGCGAGGAAGCGCAGCGCGTTTCCGGCGAGACCGTCGTAGGCGTGCTCGAAGGCGCTGCGCCCGGCGTCGGTTATGGCGAAGAGCTTCGCCGGCCGCCCTCTCCCCCGCTGGCCGCGGGGCCGGGCCGTACGGGGCTCGATCATCCCTTCGGCGAGCAGTGCGTCCAGATGGCGGCGGACGGCGGCCGGGGTGAGCCCGAGCCGTTCGCCGAGGGCGGCGGCGGTGATGGGTCCGTGCTCCAGAATGAGCCGGGCGACACGCGCACGCGTGCTGCGCTCGGCGGACACGCCGGAGGGCCGCGCGGCGGCGGTCTCCTCGGTGCCCGGCATCTGGCTCACGTATTTCACAACATCAGTGTGGCGTAATTCCTTCCCCGCATACAAACCGATGGCCGGGATAGCCGAATGCGATTTGTCACGCAGGTAAGCCTTACCTAACCTGCGGAAACGTCCTTCGCGTGCTTCCGCAGGCCGACGAAGGCGGCGAGGGAGGCGAGGGTGAGCCCGGCCAGGACGGCGGCCATCGGCAGCGCCGAGTCCTCCCCGCCCAGCCCGACCAGCGGTGCCGCGAGCGCGCCGATGGCGAACTGCAGCACTCCGGTCAGCGCCGAGGCGCTCCCCGCCACCTGCTGGGGCTGACCGGCCAGCGCGAGCGCGCCGGTGCCCGGCAGGACGAACCCGGCCCCGCACATCATCACGAACAGCGCGGCGATCAGGACGGCGAGGGGCAGGCCGAGCAGCACGGTGGCCAGCAGCGCCACCACTCCGGCCACGGAGATGAACAGCCCGACGAGGATCAGCCGCGCCGGAGCCACCCTGCCCCCGGCGAGACGGCCGCCGATCTGCGCGGTGACGGTCAGGCCGATCGCGTTCAGCGCGAACACCAGCGAGAAGGTCTGCGGCGAGGCGCCGTACACCTGCTGGAGCACGAACGGCGAGCCGGAGATGTAGGCGAACATGCCGCCGAAGCCGAGGCCGCCGGCCAGCGCGCTGGCCATGAAGGAACGGTTGCGCAGCAGGTGCCTGAAGGTGACGAGGGTGTGCCGGAGCCCGCCGCTCTCCCGCCGTTCGCGGGGAAGCGTCTCGCGCACCCCGAACAGGGCGGCGGCCAGCAGCAGCAGTCCGGCGACGCTCAGCGAGACGAACACGCCGCGCCAGGAGGTGTGTTCGAGCAGCTGCGCGCCCGCGATCGGGGCCAGGATCGGCGCGAGACCGCTGACGAGCATGAGGGTGGCGAAGATGCGGGCGATGGCCGCCCCCTCGTACAGGTCGCGGACGACCGCGCGGACGATCACCAGCGCGGCGCCGCCCGCCACGCCCTGCAGCAGGCGGAAACCGATCAGCCCGTAGACGGAGGGGGAGAACGCGCACAGCAGGGAGGCCACCGCGTAGGCGGCGATGCCGATCAGCAGCGGCATCCGCCGGCCGCGCACGTCGCTGAGCGGGCCGGCGACGACCTGCCCGACGGAGAGGCCGATGAGGCAGGAGGTCAGGGTGAGCTGCACCTGGGCCTGTCCCGTGCCCATCTCCCCGGCGATGGCGGGGAACGCGGGCAGGTACATGTCGATCGAGAGCGGGCCGATGGCGGACAGCGCCCCCAGGATGAGCAGCAGCAGCCCTCTGCGCCGCGCGACCGGCGCGACCTCCGGCTCGGCGACCGCCGCGGTCATATCAGATCCCCTTTACCCTCACAGGCCACAGTGGGCCCATGAGGGCCAGGGGTTTCCAACCGCAATCAGGTCACTCAAATTCCCATATTTAGGAAACTCCACAAGAAAGATCTACCTGCCCCGGGGAGGGCGCGGGGTCGCTCTCGTGCTCGGCCCGCGCCGGCCCCGTACCTGCCGGGCCGTGCCCCGCCCGTGCCGGCGGCCCGTCAGCCGGGCGGCGGACGGCCGGGCTCACCGCCGGGGGGCGGTCCGGCCCGACGACCGCGAAGAGGGCGGACTGTGGATCGGCCAGCACCGCCACCGGCCCCCTGGGCGCCGGTGTCCGGGGCAGCACCACGGTACCGCCGAGTTCCTCGGCCCTGGCCACGGTGGCGTCGACGTCCTCGGCCGCGAAGTAGGCCAGCCAGTGCGGCGGCGTGTCCGGCGGGACCCGGGGGCCGGACTCCGTCATCCCCGCGACCGGGTGGCCGTCCACCTGCCACTCGACGCACCGCCCCCCTGCCCCGTCGACGTCCTTGACGCCCCAGCCGAAGACGGCCGGGTAGAAGGCCCCGCACCGGGCGGTGTCCCGGGTGACCAGCTCGTTCCAGGCGAGCGCGCCGGGCTCGCCGACGATCTCCGCGCCCTGGCGCGGGCCCACCTGCCATGCCGTGACGGAGGCGCCCGAGGGATCCCGCACGACGGTCATGGCGCCCTCGCCGAAGACGCCCGCGGGCTCCACGACGACCTCTCCTCCGGCCTCGCGGACCCTTGCGGCCGTGAGGCCGGCGTCCTCGGTGGCCACCCAGGTGTTCCAGACGGAGGACCCGCCGTCGCCGCGGCTCGGCCCGATCCCCGCGACGGCCTTCCCCCTCAGCGTGAACCGCCCGTGTCCGCCGGCCTCCGGGCGCGGGTCGAACACCGCCTCCCAGCCGAAGATCTCCCGGTAGAACCTGACCGACAGGGTGACGTCGGTACTCGACAGGTCGACCCAGCACGGGACACCGGATTTGTAACCACTCCGTTCGGACACGCCGAACCTCCTCAAGTCGTGATTCGGGACACACGCAGCGTTACATGAGGGGCTTGGGCCGCCTGGTGGGCGATCAGGGGGCTTGGCGGGATCCGCCCGAAGCCTTTTACCGGGCATGGGGGGCTCCGATCAGCAGGTGCGGGAACGTGACCGGCCGGTACAGTCCCTAAACTCGTGGCCATGGAATCCCCAGCCGTCGAGATCATCGATCTGGTCAAGAGATACGGCCGAACGACGGCGATCGACGGCCTCAGCCTCAGTGCCACCCGTGGCGCGGTCACCGCGATCCTCGGGCCCAACGGCGCGGGCAAGACCTCCACCGTCGAGATCTGCGAGGGATTCCGCCGGGCCGACGGCGGCACCGTGAGGGTGCTCGGGCTCGACCCCTCCCGCCCGGAGCTCCGGGCGAGGGTCGGGGTGATGCTCCAGGCCGGAGGCGTGCCCCCGGCGATGCGCTGCGGCGAGTGGCTGCGCCTGATGGCCCGTTTCCACGCCCACCCGCTGGACCCGGCGGCGCTGCTGGAGCGGCTCGGGCTGACCGGGCACGCGCGCACGCCGTACCGCAGGCTCTCCGGCGGCCAGCAGCAGCGCGTGTCGCTGGCCTCGGCCGTCGTCGGCCGCCCCGAGCTGGTCTTCCTCGACGAGCCGACCGCGGGGCTGGACCCCCAGGCCCGGCACGCGTGCTGGGAGCTGGTCGGCGACCTGCGCGCCGCCGGGGTAGCGGTGGTGCTCACCACCCACCACATGGACGAGGCGGAGAAGCTCTCCGACCAGGTCGTCATCATCGACCACGGCAAGGTGGTGGCCGAGGGCACGCCGTCCTCGCTCACCGGCGCCGAGCGGCAGCTCCGCTTCCGCGCCCGGCCGGGGCTCACCCTGGACGAGCTGCTCACCGCCCTGCCCGCCGGCAGCGCCGCCAAGGAGTCGCCGTCGGGGCACTACATCATCGAGGGGCAGGTCGGCCCCGAGCTGCTGGCGACCGTGACGGCCTGGTGCGCCGCCGAGGGCGTCACCGCCGACGACCTCAGCATCGAGCGCCGCACCCTGGAAGACGTCTTCCTGGAGCTGACCGGCCGGGAGCTCCGATGACCCCTCGCCGAGCACGGACCGCGCCAGACCGCAGGAGAGCACAGTGACGACCCTGGACCTGACCCCCGCCCCCGGGGCCGCGCCGCTGCCCCGGATGGTGCTGGCGCAGACGGGCGCGGAGATCCGGGCGATGCTCCGCAACGGCGAGCAGCTCCTGCTCACGATGATCATCCCGGTGCTGCTGCTCGTCGGGTTCTCCGCGGCTCCGCTGGTGGACGTCGGCGGCGGCCCCCGGGTGAGCTTCATCGCCCCCGGCGTGCTCGCGCTGGCGGTGATGTCGACGGCCTTCACCGGGCAGGCCATCGCGACCGGCTTCGAGCGCCGCTACGGCGTGCTGAAGCGGCTGGGCGCGACCCCGCTGTCGCGGACCGGGCTGATGCTGGCCAAGACGCTCGCGGTGGTGGCCGTGGAGATCATCCAGGTGGCCGTCATCAGCGGGGTGGCGCTCGCCCTGGGCTGGCGCCCGGCGGGCTCCCCACTGGCCGCGCTCCTGCTGATCCTGCTGGGCACCGCCGCGTTCAGCGGGCTCGGCCTGCTGATGGCGGGCACCCTGCGCGCCGAGGCCACCCTCGCCGGGGCCAACCTGGTCTACCTGGTCCTGCTCGGCTGCGGCGGCGTGATCTTCCCCATGTCGAAGTTCCCCGACTCGGTGCAGCCGGCGCTCGAACTGCTGCCGATCTCCGCCCTGACCGGCGGGCTCCGCTCGGTCCTGACCGAGGGCGCCGGCCTGCCGGTGGCCGCGGCGGCGATCCTGGCGGGGTGGGCGGCGGTCTCGCTCTTCCTCACCTCCCGGACGTTCCGCTGGGAGTGACCGGAAACCTTTGTCATCCTGCGGACAATCATTACCCGGACGTACCGCCAGGAATGATCAAGAACCCGTAGCATCCGCTGAGTGATCATCACCGGAGCGCGCGCTCCGCGCCCATCGGCGGCACGGCGGACGGGACCGGTCTGGCCGAGCCTGGCCGCGGGCCTCGCCGCCACGGTCGTCGCCGTCGCCGGCTCGTGGCGGGTCTCCCAGTCGTCGGACGAGCTGGCCACCCTCAGCGCGGCCCGCCGGAGCGCGGCGGGCCTGTGGGAGCTCGCGCAGCACGTCGACGGGCACTTCCTGCCCTACTACGCGTTCATGCACCTGTGGGCGGGGTTCGGCCAGGCCGAGTGGTGGCTGCGGCTGCCCTCGGCGATCGCGACGGGCGCGGCGGCCGCGCTCATCGCCGGCCTGGGACGGCGCCTGCACTCCCCGGCCGCCGGGGTGGCGGCCGCCGCCATATACGTTTTCCTGCCGTCGGTATCCCATCACGGGCAGAACGTCCGCCCCTACGCCTTCGCGGCCGCCGCCGCGGTGCTGGCCGCCTGGGCGCTGCACCGCGCGATCGAGGAACCGGGGCGGCGCGGCGGCCGGTGGGGATACGCCGCGGCCGTCGCCCTGCTCGGCTGCACGCAGGTGTTCGCCCTGCTCGTGCTGGCCGCCCACGTGCTCGCCATGACGCTGTACGGCCGGGGCGCCCTGGCCAGGATGCTGCCCGCCCTGGCCCTGGGATGCGTTCCGGGGGCCGTCTGGACCGTGGTCGGCTTCGCCGAGCGGCACGCCATCCGGTGGATCGACATGCCCGGCCCCGCGGTCTTCCTGGCCCTGCCCAGGACGGCCGGGGGCACCATACCGGCGGGCTGCGTCCTACTGGCCCTGGCGGCCGCCCCGCTCCTCCTGCGGACGCGGCGCGCCCACGGGCTCTGGCCCACGCTGCTGGCCGCCTGGGCCCTGCTGCCGCCCGTCCTGCTGTTCGCCCTGTCGCACCTGCTCTCCCCCGTCTACGTCGACCGCTACCTGTTCGCGACGGTGCCCGCCTACGCGCTGCTGGCCGGTCTCGCGCTCGCCTCGATGCCCCACCTGCTCGCCGCGCTCGCCCTGGCGGGTGCCCTGGCCGCGGGGCTGCCCGGACAGCTCGACCTGCGCAGGGAGGACGGGCACCGCGAGAGCTTCCCCCGCGCGGTGCGGATCATCTCGGCGAACGCCCTGCCGGGCGACGCGATCGTGTACGGCGGGTCGTGGCTGCGGACCGGGATGCTCTACTACGGCGGGCGGGGCCTGCCCGACGACGTGCTGCTCCTGGACGCCGACCCCCGGCCGGTGTCCTTCGACTACCCCGAGCGCGCCGACGTCTCCGCCGCCCTCGACGGGCGCGAGCGGGTCTGGGCGCTCTGGCGGGGCCCCGCCGGGGCGGCCCTGCGGATCGGCAGGCTCGACCCGCTGGTCCAGCGGTTCACCCGCAGCCGGACGTGGCACGCGGGGCGGTCGCCCGGCATGACCGTGGCCCTCTACACCCGTTAGACCGGTCTCGCATCGCGGACGCCTTTTCCGGGAGCCGCGCCGCGCTTAGTAAGGTGTGAAAGACCGTTTGGCCCCTGGCGCGAGGAATCTGATGACCGCCGAAGCCCTGCATGGGCCCGCTGAGCCGTACAAGCCGGGCCTGCCCAGGCCGGGAGCGTTGCTGAGGGCCGCCTCCGACGCCATCCCGCCGTCCGGCCTGGTACTGCTGGCGATCCTGTCGGTCCAGGTGGGCGCGGGTTTCGCCAAGGACCTCTTCTCCCAGTTGCCGCCCAGCGCGGTGGTGTTCCTGCGGATCGCGATGGGCGCGCTCATCATGGGGGTGGTCGCCCGGCCCCGGCTGAAGGGGCTGACCCGCGTGGACATCGGGCTGGGGGTGGCCTTCGGCGTGACGCTGGGTGTGATGAACCTGTCGTTCTACGAGGCACTGGCCCGGCTGCCCATGGGCATCGCGGTGGCGATCGAGTTCCTCGGGCCGCTCGGGGTCGCGGTGGCCGCCTCGCGCCGCCGTCTGGACCTGCTCTGGGTCGCGCTGGCCGGTTCGGGCGTGGTGCTGCTGGCGCCCTGGGGGACGGCGGCCTCGCGCATCAGCTGGGTCGGGATCGGATTCGCCCTGGTCGCGGCGGTCTGCTGGGCGGGCTACATCCTCCTCTCGGCCGCCGTGGGCCAGCGCTTCCCCGGCACGACCGGCCTGTCCTTCGCGATGATCGTGTCGTTCCTGCTGATCGCCCCCGTGGGGATCGGCACGGGCGGCGCCGACCTGCTCCAGCCCGAGCTGCTGCTGATCGGCCTCGGGGTGGGCCTGCTGTCGTCGGTCATCCCCTACTCGATCGAGCTGGAGGCCCTGCGCAGGATGCCGAAGCAGGTGTTCGGCATCCTCATGAGCCTGGAGCCGGCGGTGGCCGCGATGGTCGGCCTGCTCGTGCTGGGCGAGGTGCTCGACGTGCGCGAATGGGCCGCCATCGGCTGCGTGGTCGTCGCCAGCGTGGGCGCGACCCGCGGCCCTCGCTGAACCGGGGCCGCTACTCCGGCTTGCTGGCCCAGATGCCCCGCACATGCTGGATGTGGTTGCGCATCAGCCGCTCGGAACCGCCGGCGTCTCCCGCGGAGAGCAGGTCGAGCAGGTCGAGGTGCTCTCGGGCGGAGTCGACCAGTCCACCGCGCGCGGACAGCGCCGACAGGCCGTACAGGCGGGCCCGCTTACGCAGGTCGCGCACCACCTCCACCAGGTGCGCGTTGCCCGCCAGGGCGAGGAGCTCCACGTGGAAGCGGATGTCGGCGTCCACGTAGGCGAGCAGGTCGCCGCGCTCGGCCGCGTCGACGATCTGCTGGGCCACCGGGCGGAGCAGCTCGAAGCTCTCCGCACGGGCCCGGTCGGCCAGCCGCGCCACCGTGGGCACCTCGATGAGCCGGCGGATCTCGGTGAGCTCGTCCAGGTCGCGGTCGGACAGCTCGGTGACCCGGAAGCCCTTGTTGCGCACCGCCTCGACCAGGCCCTCCTTGGCCAGGTCGAGCATCGCCTCGCGCACCGGCGTCGCCGAGACGCCGAACTGGGCGGCCAGCACCGGCGCCGAGTAGACCACCCCCGGCCGCATCTCCCCGGTGATCAGGGCGGCCCGCAGCGCGTGGGCCACCTGCTCCCGCAGGCTCTGCCGCTCGCCCACGACCGGCAGGTCGAGCCGGTCCTCCGCCGAAGGAGCCATTCCCGCGCCTCTCATCTCACTCGCATCCACGCCTCGTAGGCGGCAGCCGCCACCACCAGGTCCTCCCAGGCCATGCCCACGCTCTTGAACAGCCGGGGCCCCGGACCGCGAGGCACCGTGCCGGCGACCAGTTCCCCGAGGTTGCCGGCGAGGTGACCAATGGTGATCGTACCGTTCCGCAACGGGATGATCAGGTCTCCTGCCTCGGCGAGAGCGGCACTGCGGGCTTCGACGACCACCGTGGCACGCGCGACGAGATCGTCGTCGACCTCCCGGGCATCGGGTTCGTGGGAGCCGACCGCGACCACGGTCGCGTCATCCCGGGTGAGCCTACCGTCGAACAGGGGAGTCCTGGAGGTCGTACAGCAGGCGATCAGGTCGGCCTGTCCGGGATCGGCCACCGTATCGGCCTGGAGGCCCTCGGCGGCGCACCGGGCGGCGAAGGCGCGCGCCTTCGCCGCGTCCCGGGCGATCACGCTCACCCGCCGCACCGGCCGGACCGCGCGGAAGGCCTCCACGTGCCCCCACGCCTGCGGTCCCGCGCCGAACACCGCCATCTCCGAGGCGCCGGACCCGGCCAGATGCCGTACGGCCAGCGCGGAGACGGCGGGGGTGCGCAGCGAGGTGAGGGCGACGCCGTCCATCATGGCCAGCGGCGCCAGGCTCTCCCCGTCCATCAGCAGGTAGGCGCCCTGGATCCGGGGCAGCCCACGTGAGGGGTTGGCCGGGGCCACCCCGGCCACCTTGATCCCGACGTGACGGCCCCACGCGGCGGGCATCAGCAGCAGCTGCCCGGCGGGGACCTCCACGACGGGCCGCAGCGGGGTGTCCTCGGGGTCGAGCCCCGCCAGCAGCGCGTCCTGGAGCACCTGCACGGCCCGCGCCATCGGCACCAGCTCGCGCAGGGTCTCCCCGTCCAGGTAGGGCAGCGCGCTCATCGGAGGGCGAACCCGGTGCCGACGGGATCGCGCGGATCCAGGGTGAAGCGGTGCTCACCGGTGCGGTAGGCCATGCCCTCCACCTCGGGGACGATCCCCTCCTCGGTCACCTCGGCGACCCAGGCCCGGAAGGAGGTTCCCACGATGCCCTCGTGGACGAGCGTGCCGGTGAAGCCGTCGGCGTGCAGCAGCGCCAGCCGGGCGGCCGTGCCGGAGCCGCACGGCGAGCGGTCCACCTCGCCGTCGGCGAAGACGGTGACGTTGCGCTGGTGCCCGGGGCCCAGCTCTTCGTGGAAGATGACGCCGTAGATCCCCGACAGCCGGTCGTCGCCCGGGTGCCGGGAGGCGGGGTGCCCGGCCAGGGCCGCCTTCACCGCCCGGCCGAGCGCGATCAGCTCGGTGAGGTGCTCGGGCGCCACGCTCAGCCCGAGCGCCGCGGCCGGGACCGAGGCGTAGATGGCTCCGCCGTAGGAGACGTCGGCCCTGACACCGGCGAGCGGACCGGTCCCGGAGCCCGCCGCGGACGCATCCGCCCCGGCGAGCGGGCCCAGCTCGATGTCCCGCGCGAGCACGTAGGAGGGCACGTTCCGGAACGTGACGGCCTCGACCAGGCCCGCCGCGCAGCGGACCCGGGCCGTCACCCTGCCGGACGGGACGTCGACGACGACGTCGGTCTCCCCGTCCGGATCGGCCTCGACCAGGCCGCTCTCCACGGCGTGGACCCCGAGCGCGATGGTGCCGTGGCCGCAGGCGGTGGAGTAGCCGTCCTTGTGCCAGAACAGCACGCCGAGATCGGCTCCCGCGTCGTCCGGCGGGACGAGGAAGCAGCCGTACATGTCGGCGTGCCCTCGCGGCTCGTGGCAGAGCAGCCGCCGCACGCCGTCGATCTCCGGGGCCGCCGCCGACTCGCGCCGTTCCAGGACCGTGCTTCCGGGGATGTCGGGCACACCGGAGGTGACGATCCGGAAAGGCTCGCCGCCGGTGTGGTAGTCGATCGTCTGGATCATCGTTCCCCGTCCCGTCATACTCCGCCGAGGTAGGCCTCGACCACCCGGGCGTCCTCGCGCAGGTCGGCCGCGGGGCCGTCCAGCACGCACTCGCCGTTCTCGATCACGTAGCCGCGGTGAGCGATCTTGAGCGCCGCGGTGGCGTTCTGCTCGACGAGCAGCACCGAGGTGCCCTCGGCGTTGATCCCGGCGATCAGCTCCATCACCGAGGCGACCACCAGTGGGGCCAGGCCCATGGAGGGCTCGTCGAGCAGCAGCAGCCGGGGCCCGGTGACCAGGGCCCGGCCGATGGCGAGCATCTGCTGCTCGCCGCCGGACAGCGTGCCGCCCTGCTGGGCGCGCCGCTCGGCCAGGCGGGGCAGCAGCTCGTAGACGCGCTCGATCCGCTTGCGGATCTCGGCCTGGTCGCGGACCAGGTAGCCGCCGAGCTGCAGGTTCTCGTGCACGGTGAGGGTGCTGAAGACCCTGCGGCCCTCGGGGACGTGCACCAGGCCGCGTTCGGCGATCTTGTGGGGTCTGTCCCTGGTGATCTCCCGTCCGTCGAAGACGACCTTCCCGGCGGTGGAGCGCACCAGGCCGGAGACCGCCGACAGCGTGGTGGTCTTGCCCGCGCCGTTGTTGCCCAGCAGGGCGACGATCTCCCCCGGCGCGATGGTCAGGGACAGGCCGCGCAGGGCGTGCACACCGCCGTAGTGGACGTCCAGTCCGTGGATCTCAAGCATGGGCGTCACTCCCGAGGTAGGCCTCGATGACGGCGGGGTTCCGGCGGACGTCCTCCGGGCGGCCGTCGGCGATCTCCTTGCCGAAGTTGAGCACGACCACGCGTTCGGAGACCTCCATGACCAGGCCCATGTCGTGTTCGATGAGCACGATCGCCACGCCCAGCGCCTGGATCCGCCGGATCAGGTCGAGCATCTCGGCCTTCTCCCCATGGTTGAGCCCGGCGGCGGGCTCGTCCAGCAGGAGCAGGTCGGGGCGGCGGGCCAGGGCTCTGGCGATCTCCGTGAGGCGCTGCTCGCCGTAGGGCAGGTTGCGGGCCTCGCTGTAGCGGTCACCGCTCAGGCCGACGAAGTCCAGCCAGTGGTGGGCCTGCTCGGTGCACTCGCGTTCGGAGCGGCGGTAGCGAGGGGTGTGCAGCAGGGCGTCGAACACGCTCTGCCTGAGCCACAGGTGCGATCCGGCCCGCACGTTGTCCAGGACCGACAGCTCGCCGAACAGGCGCAGGTTCTGGAAGGTGCGCGCGACGCCGAGGCCCGCGATGGCCGACGGCCGCAGCCCGGGAAGGTCCTTGCCCCGCAGGGTGATCCGGCCCGAGGAGGGACGGTAGAAGCCGGTGACGCAGTTGAAGGCCGACGTCTTGCCCGCGCCGTTGGGGCCGATGACGGAGACGATCTCCGCCTCGCCCACCGAGAACGTGAGCCCGTCGATGGCCAGCAGTCCGCCGAAGGACAGGCGCAGGTCCTCCACGCTCAGCAGGCTCACGAGACCTCCTTGGATCGGGCGGGCCACAGCCCCTGCGGACGCAGGATCATGACCGCGATGAGGAGGACGCCGAAGATGAAGAACCGGTAGTCGGCGAGGTCGCGCAGGATCTCCGGCAGGATGCTGATCACGACGGCGCCGATGACGACACCGGGGATCGAGCCCATGCCGCCCAGCACGACCGCCATCAGGACCAGCGCGGACTGCAGGAAGGTGAAGCTGGTCGGGGAGATCGCCGACAGCTGCGCGGCGAACAGGACGCCGGCCAGGCCGCCCCAGACCGCTCCGGCGATGTAGGCGGCGAGCTTGACCCGGTAGGTGTGCACACCCATGGCCTCGGCGGCGTCCTCGTCCTCGCGGACGAACCGCCAGGCCCGTCCGAGCCGGGAGCGGCCCAGGCGGGCCGCGCCGAGGACGGCCAGGGAGACGACCACCACGGTCACGTAGTAGAAGACCACCGGACTGTCGGTCAGGTGCGGGATGCCGTAGATGCCCGAGGGCCCGCCGGTGACGTCCAGGTTGTTCGCGGTGATCCGGATGATCTCGCCGAAACCGAGGGTGACGATGGCGAGGTAGTCGCTGCGGAGCCGGAGGGTGGGCGCGCCGATGACGATCCCGGCGATGACCGTGACCACGATGACCGCCGGCACGGTGACCAGCAGCGGCAGGTCGAAGCGGGTGGACAGCACCCCGCTGGTGTAGGCGCCGACCGCGAAGAAGGCGACGTAGCCGAGGTCGAGCAGGCCGCAGTAGCCGACCACGATGTTCAGCCCGGCCGCGAGCATCACGAAGATGGCCGCGCTGGTCATGACCGACAGCGCGTAGCCGCTGGCGTTGACGAACGGCGCCAGGAGCGCGATCAGCAGGCCGGCGATCCCGGCCCACCTGTTCTGCAGCAGTTTCGAGGCACGGGTCGGGGGCTTGGCGGCGCCGACCCGGCGAACCTTGGTCGTGCCGGTCATACTCGCTCCGTCACGCGTTCGCCGAGCAGGCCCGTGGGCCGCACGGTCAGGAACAGGATCAGCACCCCGAAGGCGAACACGTCGCGCCACTCGCCGCCCAGCCAGAACGTGCCGAACGACTCCAGCAGCCCGAGCAGCAGCCCGCCGAGCATCGTGCCGGGGATGTTGCCGATGCCGCCGATGACGGCCGCGGTGAAGGCCTTGAGCCCGATCAGGAAGCCCATCAGGAAGTCGATCTTCCCGTAGTAGGCCCCCGCCATCACCCCGGCGGCCCCGGCGAGGGCCGAGCCGATGAAGAAGGTCCGGGAGATGACCGCGTTCACGTCGATGCCCATCAGCGAGCTGGTGCGCGGGTCGAGGGCGATGGCCCGCATGGCCCGGCCCTCACGGGTCCGGGTGATCAGCAGGTTGAGCCCGATCATGAGGACGACGGCCACTCCGACCAGGACGAGCTGCTGCAGGGTCAGCCGGGCTCCGAGCACCTCCACGGAGGTGCCGCCGAGCCGTACCGGGTAGACCCGCGGGTCGGCCCCGGCGGCGGCGCGCATGCCGTACTCCAGGGCGAAGGACGCGCCGACCGCGGTGATGAGCAGGGAGAGCCGGGGCGCGCGGCGCAGCGGCCGGTAGGCGATCCGTTCCAGTGCCACCCCGGCCAGGCCGGTGAGGACCATGGTCGCCAGGAGTACCACCAGCAGCAGCGGCAGCGCCATCGAGGAGGACACGCCGCCGACCGCGCCGAGGATGGCGAAGCCGACGAACGCGCCGAGCATGTACAGGTCGCCGTGGGCGAAGTTGAGCAGCTTGATGATCCCGTAGACCATGCTGTAGCCCAGCGCCACCAGCGCGTAGAACGAGCCGACAAACAGGCCGTTCCAGACGAGCTGTGTCATTTGAGAGAGTCCTGCAAGGTGATCTTTCCGTCCTTGACGACGAGGATCTGGAAGCCGCCGTTGGACAGCGTGTGCTCGGGGGTGAACTTCAGCGGCCCGGAGAACATCGAGAACCCGTCGATCGCCTCCAGCGCGGAGATGACCTTGGCGCCGTCGGTGCCGCCCGCCTTGGTGACGGCCTCGGCGGCCAGCCGCACGGCGTCGTAGGCCTGGTTGGAGTATGGGCCGGGGTCGGCGTTGTACTTCTTCTTGTAGGCCGCGATCCAGCCCTCGGCGCCTTCGAGCGTGTCGGGGGTCTGGGTCATCGTGGCGTAGAGGCCCTCGGCGGCCTCGGCCCCGGCGATCTCGACCAGTTTGGGCGAGACCGAGCCGTCGCCGACCATGATGGAGCCCTTGTATCCGGCCTGGCGGAGCTGGCGGGCGATCAGGCCGCCCTCCTGGAAGTAGCCGGTCCAGTAGACGAAGTCGGGCTTCTTGGCCAGCACGTTGGTGATGTTGGCGCTGTAGTCGCTCTCCTTGGGCGTGACCGTCTCGACGAGCACGGCCTCGGCACCGGCGGGGGCGTCGAGCAGCGCCTTGGTGCGCAGCGCGATGTCCTTGGAGTAGCTGGTGTTGTCGTGCATCAGCACGACGCTCTTGGCGTCCTGCTTGGCGATCCACTTCTCCGCCGCCCCGGCCTGCTGGGAGCCGGTGCCGTTGATCAGGAAGACGTGCTTGAGCTTCTGGTCGACCAGTTCCTGGGAGTTGGCCGCCGGAATGATCATCGGGATGTTAGCCTTGCCGAAGATGGGCAGGGTAGGCAGCGTGGCGCCGGAGCAGTATCCTCCGACCGAGATGTCCACACCCTCGGTGACCAGCTTGTTGGCTCCGGCCGCCGCCGACTGGGCGTCGCAGGCGTCGTCGGCGGTCTTCAGCTCCAGCTTGCGGCCGAGGACTCCGCCCTTGGCGTTGATCTCGTCGAGCGCCAGCTGCGCCGCGTTGCTCATATAGGGACCGATGGCGGCCTCGCTGCCCGACTGGGGGATCAGCATGCCGAGGACGATCGGGTCGTCCGCGGTGGCGGCCTTGTCGCCGTCGCCGCCGCCGAGCAGGCCCTGACCACATCCGGTGACCAGGAGGCCGACAACGGCCAGCGACGCGAAGGACTTCAGGGGGATGGCACGCATTTGCGGCTCCTCACAAATAATGATATGTGACATTGCACTATCTGTGAATGTCCACGTCAAGGGCCGAAACAAGACCGTTAAACTTCACACATCTTTTATCCGCCCATCGTGCGGATACGCGAAGGGGCATCCCCGGGCGGGGATGCCCCTTCTACGGACGGCAGGCCCTCAGCGTGCCGGGCTTATGGTGACGGTGTGGGTCGAGGTGTAGAAGTCCTGGGCCGCCTTGCCCTGCTCCCGGCCTCCGTAGCTGGAGTCCTTCTCCCCGCCGAACGGCAGGTAGAAGTCCACGCCGCTGGTCGGGGCGTTCACCTTGACCAGGCCGGTGTCCAGCCGCGCGCCGAGGTCCAGGGCCCTGTCCAGGTCGCTGGTGTAGACGGCCGAGGCCAGGCCGTACCGGACGCCGTTGGCCAGCGCCACCGCCTCGTCCACCGAGGCGGCGTCCTGGATCACGCAGATCGGCCCGAAGACCTCCTCACAGACCAGCGGGTGGTCGGCGGGCAGGCCGTCCACGAGCGTCGGCTCCACATACCAGCCGCCGAGCCCGCCCTCCTGGAGGCTGTGCACGGCGCGGCCCCCGGTCAGGATCCGGCCGCCCGCGGCGATCGCGCCCGCCGCCGCGTCCACGACCCGGTCGCGGGCCGCCTCGTCGATCAGCGGGCCGACGGCCGTGCCGGGGTCGGACGGGTCGCCGAAGCCGAGCTTGGCCACCGCCGCGAGCACGGCCTCGCGGACCTCGTCGCCGTTGCCGACCGTGATGATCCGCTTGGTGGCCGTGCACTTCTGCCCGGCGAAGCCCATCGCGGCCGCCGCGATCTGGGCGGCCGCGGCCTCCAGGTTGGCGTCCGGCAGCACGATGCTGGCGTTCTGCCCGCCCATCTCGGCCTGCACCGGCACGCCGCGCCGTACGGCGGCCTCGCGCACCAGCGCGCCCACGGCGGCGGAGCCGGTGAAGGAGACCACGTCGGCGGCCTCCACCAGCGCGGCGCCCTCCTCCGCGTCGCCGGGCACGACCTGGAACTCGTTGAGGTTCAGCAGCTCGGCCAGGCGCAGCGCGCACGCCAGCGCCTGCGGGGCGGGCTTGAGCACGACCGTGTTGCCGAACGCCAGCGCGGGCGCGGCCTTCCACAGCGGGATGGCCAGCGGGAAGTTCCACGGCGTGATCAGACCGGCCACGCCGAGCGGCCGCCGCCGGGTGAACAGCAGTCCCGCGCCCGACGGCTCGTGGACCGCGCCGACCGGGTCGAACACCTGCTGGGCGTAGTAGCGCAGGATCGACACCGAGCGGGCGACCTCGCCGCGCGCCTCGGTCACCGGTTTGCCGACCTCGCGGACCACCAGGGCGGCCAGCTCGTCGGCCGCCCCCTCCACCGCGTCGGCGGCCCGCGCCAGGGCCGTGGCCCGCGCGGCGGCGTTCCTTGACGCCCAGTCGTGCTGTACGGCCTGCGCCAGCCGGACCGCGGCCTGGACGCCCGCCTCCCCCGCCGCGGGGAAGGAGGCGACCAGGTCGGCCGGGTTGTGCGGGGAACGGCTCTCGATCAAATTGATCACGTTTGTCAAAGCAGGAAACCTTCGGGGAACGGGTCACGGGGGTCGAGGAAGTACTGGGCGGTGCCGGTGACCCATGCCCGCCCGGTGATGGTCGGAACCACCGCGGGCAGATCGGTCACCTCCGTCTCCTCGACGAGCCGGCCGACGAATCGGGTGCCGATGAACGACTCGTTGACGAAATCGGTGTCGAGGGGGAGCTCGCCCCGGGCGTGGAGCTGGGCCATCCGGGCGCTGGTGCCGGTGCCGCAGGGCGAGCGGTCGAACCAGCCGGGATGGATGGCCATCGCGTGCCTGGAGTGGCGGGCGTCGGAGCCGGGGGCGGTGAACTGCACGTGGTGACAGCCGCGGATGCCCGCGTCCAGCGGGTGGACGGGCTCGTCCTGCTCGTTGATCGCGTCCATGATCGCCAGGCCCGCGTCGAGGATCTGCTGCTTGTGTGCCCGGTCGAACGGCAGGCCGACCGACTCGATCGGCAGGATCGCGTAGAAGTTGCCGCCGTAGGCCAGGTCGTAGGTGACCTCGCCGATGCCGGGCACCTTGACGGTGCGGTCCAGGCCGGCGCTGAAGGAGGGCACGTTGGTGATGGTCACCGCGGTGGCGGCGCCGTCCTCGACCCGCACCTCGGCGACGACCAGCCCGGCTGGGGTGTCCAGCCGGATGGTGGTGACCGGCTCGACCACCTCGACCATCCCGGTCTCCACCAGGACGGTGGCGACGCCGATGGTGCCGTGGCCGCACATCGGCAGGCAGCCGGAGACCTCGATGTAGAGCACGCCGTAGTCGGCGTCGGGCCGGGTCGGCGGCTGCAGGATGGCCCCGCTCATCGCCGAGTGACCGCGCGGCTCGTACATGAGCAGGGTCCGGACGTGATCCATCTCGGCCAGGAAGTGCTCGCGGCGCTCGGCCATGGTCGAACCGGGGATGACTCCCACTCCCCCGGTGATCACCCGGGTGGGCATGCCCTCGGTGTGGGAGTCCACCGCATGGAAGACCCGTTTCGTCCTCATTGATACTCCTCGCAGGGGGTGAGCTGCCTTTCGGGCCCGTGGCCGGCCGCACTCAATGGTGCGCCCGGCCACGGAGTGCGGACGACCGGCCCCGGTTACCGCAGGCCTTCGGCCAGGGCCTTCTCGGTGGCGGCGCGGACGAGGGCCTCCTCTTCGGGGACCAGCGGCAGCCGCGGCGGGCGGCACGGGCCGCCCTTCCGCCCGGCCAGGTCCATGGAGAGCTTGATGGCCTGCACGAACACGGTCTTGGAGTCCCAGCGCAGCAGCGGGTGCAGCGCGCGGTAGAGCGGGAGCGCGGTGGTCAGGTCCCCGGCCAGGGCCGCCTTGTACAGGGCCACGCTGGACTCGGGCAGCGCGTTGGGGTAGCCGGCCACCCAGCCGACCGCGCCGGCCAGGGCCAGCTCCAGCAGCACGTCGTCGGAGCCCACCAGCAGGTCCAGCTCCGGGGCGAGCTCGGCGATCTCGTAGGCCCGGCGGACGTCGCCGGTGAACTCCTTGACCGCCACGATCAGGCCCTCGGCGTGCAGCCGGGCCAGCAGCGCCGGGGTGAGGTCGACCTTGGTGTCGAGGGGGTTGTTGTAGGCCACCACCGGCACGCCAGCCTTGGCCACCTCGCGGTAGTGCTCCACCACGATCCGCTCGTCGGCCCGGTAGGCGTTCGGCGGGAGCAGCATCACCGCCTGGCAGCCCGCGTCGCGCGCCTGCTCGGCCCAGCGGCGGGCCTCGCCCGCCCCGTAGGCGGCGATCCCCGGCATGACCCGGTCACCGCCGATGGCCGCCACCGCGGTCTCCACGACCTTGGCCCGCTCCTCGGGCGTCAGGGTCTGGTACTCCCCCAGCGAGCCGTTCGGCACCACGCCGTCGCAACCGCCGGCGACCAGCCACCGGCAGTGCTCCGCGTAGGCGTCGAAGTCGACCGAGAGGTCCTCGCCAAGAGGCAGCGCGGTGGCCACCATCACGCCGCGCCAGGGTTTCACACGGGTCGTCATTGGATCATCCTTCCAAGGGGGATCGGGTCGTTGCGGCGAGGTCGCCCAGCCGGATGGGCTGGGCGATCGGACGCCGGGGTGCCGCGGGATCCTCACCGGCGAGGCATGCCACGGCGTAGCCGCACATACGGCCCTGGCACCAGCCCATACCGGGTCGGGCCAGCAGTTTGACGGAGCGCGCGTCGGTGGCGCCCAGGTCCTGGGCCTCGCGCACGGCCGACAGGGGCACCTCCTCGCAGCGGCAGACCAGCGTGTCGTCACGGAGCCACCCCTGCCAGCCCGGCCGTACCGGGTAGGCCTCCAGCAGCACCTTCGCGAAGGCCGCCAGGCGGTCCCTGCGCCGGGACAGGCGGGGCAGGGGCGGGACGCGCCGGCCCAGGTCCGCGGCGGCGCTCCGGCCCGCGATGCGCCCCTCGACCTCGGCCAGCACGGCTCCGCCGACACCGGTGGACTCCCCCGCCGCGTAGACGCCGGGCACGCTGGTGCGCAGCCCTCCGTCCACGGTGACGACGGGGCTGCCGTCGGCGTCGGCGCGGGTCGCGCAGCCGAGCTGGACCGGCAGTTCGAGCTGGGGGACGAAGCCGTAGCCGTAGGCGAGGGTGTCGCACTCGACGGTCCTCGTCGAGACCGGCCTCCAGGCGGAGTCCAGCCTCGCCACGGTGACGTGGGTCAGCGCGTCCCCGCCGTGCGCCGCGATCACCGCGTGGCGGCCGCGGTAGGGCACCAGGTTCCGGGCCAGGCTCGCGCCGTACCCGAGGGCCTCGCCGGCCTTGCCCGCGGCGAGCAGCGGGTGCCTGGCGAGCCCGAGCCGGCCGTTGGCCTCGTAGACGCCGCGCACGTCCGCGCCCGCCTCGGCCAGGCCGGCGGCGACCGGGAGCAGGAAGGGGCCGGTCCCGGCGACCACGACCTTCCGGCCCGCCACGACGAGGTTGCCCTTGAGCAGGGCCTGCGCGCCGCCGGCGGTCAGCACGCCGGGCAGGTCCCAGCCGGGGAACGGCAGGGGCCGGTCGTGGGCGCCGGTGGCGATCAGCAGCCCGCGCGCGGTGACCGTGCGGGGCCGCTCCTCGCGGTCTCCCTCGAGGCACCGTACGGTCACCGTCCCGTCGGCCCGCTCGACCGCCCAGACCTTGTGGCCGAGCAGCACGTCGGCGCGGGCGCGCAACGTCTCCCACTGCCGGGTGAACCTGTCCAGGCCGTGGTGGAGGGCCCCGGGCGCCTGGGCGTTGAAGCCTCGCGGCAGGTGCCGGAAGTACTGCCCTCCGGGCCTGGGCGCGGCGTCGATCAGCACGACGTCCAGCCCGGCGAAGGAGGCGGTGAGCGCGCCGGCCACCCCGGCCGGGCCCGCGCCGATGACGGCGAGGTCGTAGAGGGGCTTCACCGGCCGTTCACCGTCGTCTCGCCCTCGCCGCCGCCCGTCCCGTCCCGTCCCGCCGGCGCACCGGTGCTCACCCGGTCTCCGGGGCGGGCCTCCGTCAGGCAGGCCCGCAGGGACGGGCTGCCGTTGACCGTGACCAGGCAGTCGAAGCAGACGCCGATGCCGCAGAACAGCCCGCGCGGGCGGGCGCCGATCCTGGTGGTGCGCCACGACCGGATGCCCGCGCCGTGCAGGGCGGCGCCGATGGTCTGGCCGGGGATCACCGGGACGGGGGCGCCGTCCACGCTGATCTCGAACTCCGGCTCTGGCCGCGCTCGCACGAGGTCGTACGGCTGGTTCATCGGCGCTCCTCGAAGCGGTCCGGGCGGAAGGGCGTGAGGTCGAGGTCGGGGCGGAGACCGGCCAGCGACTGGGCGATCAGGTGGCCGGTGGCGGGGGCCAGGCCGATGCCCGCCCCCTCGTGGCCGCAGGCGTGGTGGAGGCCGGGGGCCCGGGGGTCCTCACCGATCACCGGCAGGTGGTCGGGGCAGTAGGGCCGGAAGCCGCAGTAGGCCCGGATCGCCCTGCGGTCGGCCAGCGCCGGGAACAGCTCCACGGCCTGGCGGGCGAGGCGTTCCAGCACCGGTACGGAGACCGTGCGGTCGAAGCCGACGCGCTCGCGGCTGGCGCCGATGAGCACCGGCCCCGAGGGGGTGCCCTCCACGACGGCGGACGTCTCCAGGCCCTCCGAGTCGCTGGCCACGTTGGTGACATAGGCGGCGGTGTAGACCTTGTGCCTGATCAGCGGCCTGTCGAACGGCTCGGTGACCAGGATGAAGCCGCGCCGGGGCAGGATCGGGACGTGCACGCCGGCCATGGCGGCCACCTCGCCGCCCCAGGTCCCGGCGGCGTTGACGACGGCTCCGGCGAGGATGTCGCCGTGGTCGGTCGTGACGCCGCCGATCCGGTCGCCGTCGCGCAGGAAGCCGGTGACCGTGACACCGGTGCGCAGCATCAGGGCGCCGCGGCCGAAGCTGTCGGCGCCCCGCCGGATCAGCCTGGCCGCCGCCAGCATGGGCTGGACCTGGGCGTCCTGCGGGTAGAACACGCCTCCGGCGAAGCCACCTGCCAGGTGGGGCTCGTAGTCGTTGAGCCCGCCGGAGGCGACCACCGTGTGCTCGACCCCCTGCTTGCCCGCCAGGCCGGTGAGCGCCTCCAGCACCTCGCCGGTCTCGGCGACCACCAGGCCGCCCTTGGCCTCGAACTCGAAGCCGTCGAGCTCCGCCAGCTCGCGCCAGAGGCCGTTGGAGAGCAGGGCGAGGTCGAGCTCGGGACCCGGCTCCTTGTCGGAGACCAGGACGTTTCCCTCTCCCGCGCCGGTCGTGCCGCCCGCCACGGGCCCGCGGTCGACGACGACCACGTCCAGCCCGGCACGCGCCGCGTAGTACGCGCACGCGGCCCCGACGACTCCGGCGCCGATCACCACGACGTCCGGCATGACTCACCTCACTCCCGCAACCTGACCCACCAGTACTATGTCACATACTGTTGTGCGGATCAATTGGGCGGCCCCGCCGTTCCGCCAGTTCAGCCGACCCATACCCGGCGGTACACCGCACAAGCCGTACGGACGGGAGCAGATCATCTCAGGGCGAGCGCATGGGCCCGCGACGGGACCGTCCCCCTCGCCGCCTAACATGTGAGCCGTGAAGCACCTCCTTGACCAGGCCCGTCGGCAAACCGTGAACCTGACGCGGTCCCTGTGGTCCCCCACGGCCGCCACCCTGCGCCGCTGGGCGCTGGTGGCGGTGGTCGTCAACGCCGGCATCACCGTGACCGGCGCGGCGGTCCGGGTCAGCAAGTCGGGGCTGGGCTGCCCCACCTGGCCCAGGTGCACCCCCGACAGCTTCGTCCCGATCGCCCACGGCGAGATCTCCCCGATCAACATGGCCGTCGAGTTCGGCAACCGGCTGCTGACCTTCCTGGTCCTGGCCGTCGGCCTGGCCTGCCTGCTCGCCGCGGTGAGGCTGCTGCCCCGGCGCCGGGACCTGGTCCGCCTCGCCTGGCTGCAGCCGATCGGCGTGGCCGCGCAGGGGCTCTGGGGCGGCGTGGTCGTGCACAGCGTGCTCAACCCGTTCACCGTGGGCATGCACTTCCTGATCTCCATCGGCCTGATCGCCGCCTGCGTCGCCCTCTACGCCCGCTCGCGGGAGGGCGACGCGGCGCCGGAGCCGCTGGTCCGCCGCGACATCCGCATGCTCGGCCACGTGCTCACCGCCGCGGTGGCCGTGCTGCTCGTCGCGGGCGTGGTGGTGACCGGCACCGGACCGCACTCCGGAGACGAGATGGCCTCCCGGTTCCCGTTCGACATCGAGGTCGTGGCCAGGATCCACGCCGACGTCGTCTACGTCGTGGTCGGGCTCACCTTCGCCCTGCTGTTCGCACTGCGCGTGACCGGCGCGCCCGCTCCCGCGCGGCGGGCGGCGCTGACGCTGCTGGCCGTGGAGCTGGCGCAGGGGATCATCGGATACGTCCAGTACTTCCTGGCCGTGCCCGCGTTCCTGGTCGGCCTGCACGTGCTCGGCTCGACGCTGGTGTGGATCTGCACGCTGCGGGTGGTGTTCGCGATGCGGACACGGGGGCCGCTGGGCACCCAGACCGCCCGCGGGGACAGGCTCGACTCCGTCCCCGCATAGCCGGACAATGGCCGGATGCCGCTGTCACGCATGACCCTCCGCCGCTCCTACCAGGCGGCGGTGCTGCTGAGCGTGCTCGCCGTCGCCCCGCTGACCTGGGCGTGGCTGACCAGCTCCGGGCACCGGGCGGTCGCCGACTCCGCCCCCGGCTGGATGAGCGGGGTCCCCGGGGCTCCGGTGGCGCTGGTCCTGGGCGCGGCGGCATGGGGGACCACCCCCTCCCCCATGCTGGCCAGGCGACTGGACATCTCCGCCGAGCTGTACCGCGCGGGCAAGGTGAAGGCGATCCTGCTGTCGGGCGACAACAGCCGTGCCGGCTACGACGAGCCCACCGTGATGCGCGACTACCTGCTCGCCCGCCGCGTCCCCGCCGGCGCGCTCGTCCTCGACTACGCGGGCTTCGACACCTGGGACTCGTGCGTGCGGGCCCGCGACGTGTTCGGGGCCACCCGGCTGACCGTGGTCACCCAGGTCTTCCACCTGCCCAGGGCCGTCGCGCTGTGCCGTGCGGCGGGCCTGGAGACCTTCGGCGTCGGCGACGACTCGGCCCGGCGCTGGGTCTCCACCTACTCCTACGCGGCCCGCGAGTTCCTCGCCTCGGCGAAGGGCTTCCTCGACTCGGTGGTCCTCGACTCCGCCCCCGTCTTCCCCGGGCCGCGCGAGACCACCCTCGACGCCGTCCTCCGGCCGGGCTGAGCTCCTACCGGTACGGCGAGGGGCCCGCGCCGGGCGGAGGCTGCGGGGCGGGGCCGGGCGGGGCGTAGCCGGGCGGGGCGTAGCCGGGCGGGGCGTAGCCCCGGGCGTCCGGGGACGCCTGCCCGGCCGGCACCGGGAAGTGGGCGCGGGCGCCCGCCATGCACTCCAGCAGCGCGTGCTGCTCCTCGTTGAACGTGCGCTCACCGATCATGTGACGCCTGGCCCGCTCGTGCAGCAGGCCGAGCTCGGTGGCCGCGAGCTGGTAGTCGTTCATCGCCCGCAGCCCGGCCCGGCCGCCGTTCGTCCTGGCCCACTGCCTGGCCTGGCGGCGGCCCGGCAGCGAGGAGAGCATCGCGACGTCGTAGGGGCCGACCAGCCCCGTCGCCTGGTAGGCGGGCAGGTAGGTCTGGATGAGGGCGACGATGCGCTTGCGGTCGCGGAAGACGATCCCGATGAGGATGAAAAGCACGATCATCAGCAGCACGTAGGCGACGGCCAGGCCGCCGATGCCGACGTAGGAGGCGAAGCCGTTCCAGATCCCGTGCAGCAGCATCGCGCCGATCCAGCCGGCCGCGATCACCACGACCCGCCCCCGGCCCTGGCGCTGCGCGGCGTAGGCCACCGCGACACCGATCATCGAGGTGAACAGCGGATGCGCGAACGGCGACAGGATCCCCCTGAGCACGACGGTCACCGCCAGCCCCTGCGCGCCCATGTCGTCGAGCGCGGCCACGTAGTAGCTGACGTTCTCGCTCATCGCGAAGCCGAGGCCGACCATGCTGGCGTAGATGATGCCGTCGGTGGGCCCGTCGAGCTCGGCCCGCTTGAACCTGAGCAGGCCCAGCAGGACCAGCCCCTTCATCGTCTCCTCGACCACGGGGGCGCCGAAGGTGGCGGCGATGTTGCGCGAGCTGTCATAGCCCAGCCGGACGGTGTTCTCGATGTAGATCAGGTTGAAGGAGTTGACGAGGCCCGCGACCAGGACCGCCACACCCGCCCCCCAGGCGAACGCGAAGATCAGGTTGCTCCGCGGCTCCGGCTCCATGCGGTCCAGCGCGAGCACGGCGGCCAGCAGCACCGGGACCGGGGCGAGGGCCAGGGCCAGGGCGATGAAGAAGTAGACCGGGTCACCGTTCAGCACGTCGAACGAGAACGACGCCAGCGCGCACAGACCGGTCACGACAAGACCGGCGATCAGTGCGACAGACGGGCGGTCCTTGAACACCCACCGAGGATCACGGCTTGCCATGTGGCAACCGTAACCGATCAAACACGACGTGTCCCCCCTCCCTCTCCCGCGGCCGGCGGCCACCCGGGGACACCGCCGTCACGCGGATCGGGGGGCCGGGCGTCACGGGCGCGGAGGAGGGCCGGGAAAGGGCGAGGCCGCGGGGGCGCATGCCGTACCTGGAGCGCTCAGACGAGCATCGAGTCGACGGCGACGGCGAGGAAGAGCAGCGCCAGGTAGGCGTTGGACCAGTGGAAGAAGCGCATCGGGCGCAGGTCCACGCCGGTCTTGCCCGCGTTGACCCGGCCGAGCAGGCGGTAGACCTCCCACAGGCAGGCGGCGCCGAGGACGACGGCCACGGCGGGGTAGAGCAGGGTGGTCCCGGCGATCGGCCACAGCAGCAGCGAGCAGGCCACCGTCGCCCAGGTGTAGGCGATGCTCTCCAGCACCACGCGGCGCTCGGTGGCGACCACCGGGAGCATGGGGACCTTCGCCGCGGCGTAGTCCTCCTTGTAGCGCATGGCGAGGGTCCAGGTGTGCGGCGGGGTCCAGAAGAACACCACGCCGAACAGCACCAGCGGGGCCCAGTCGAGGCTGCCCGTGATACCGGCCCAGCCGATCAGCACCGGCATGCACCCCGCCAGGCCTCCCCACACCACGTTCTGGGAGGTCCGCCGCTTCAGGATCATCGAGTAGACGAGGACGTAGAACAGGTTCGCCGCCAGCGACAGGCCGGCCGCGAGCCAATTCACCGTCAACCCCAGACCAAGAGTCGACAGCACGCCGAGGACGACGCCGAAGATCAGCGCGTTGGCCGGCGGGACCTGGTCGCGGGCCAGCGGGCGGCGCCGGGTACGGCGCATCGCGGCGTCGATGTCACGGTCGATGTAGCAGTTCAGCGCGTTCGCGCTGCCCGCCGACAGGGTGCCGAACACCAGGGTGGAGACGGCGATCCACAGCGGTGGCAGACCGCGGGCGGCCAGGAACATCACCGGCAGCGTCGTGATCAGCAGCAGCTCGATGATCCGCGGCTTGGTGAGGGCGACATAGGCCTTCACGACGTCGCCGAACGAGCGCGGCGCGACGGTGTCTGCCGTGCCCGTCGCGGACGGGGCCGTCGATTGCTTGTCGGTCAGCACCATCTAAGGCGCTTCCAGCACGTGCGGGGTCAACGCGTAACCTCTGATTAGAGCGAATCCGTGAATGCGGGCACCAGCCAGCCTTGAATACTCAACTCTAGTTGTTGGGGTGGCCGGTTCCGGCATGGGGTGCGGAGACGGCAGGACGGGACGCCTCACGGGGGTTCCGTCCACGCTGATCACCACTCCTGTGGACTCGCCCCGGATCGGCCTACGCAACGGTAGCAAGGCCGACCCGTTAGGGTCCGGTGTGGGCGGGAAATGCCAAACCGGCGCCACCATCACACGACTAGATCCGGAGATCGAGCACTTGAGCAGCGAACTCGTGCCAGCCCTTGAATGGAGCGACCTGGACCGTCAGGCGGTCGACGTCGTACGGGCCCTGGCGATGGACGCGGTAGAGAAGGCGGGGTCGGGTCACCCCGGCACCGCGATGAGCCTCGCGCCCGCCGCGTACCTGCTTTTCCAGCAGACGTTGCGGCACGACCCGTCGGACCCCACATGGGCGGGTCGGGATCGATTTGTCCTTTCCGCCGGTCACACCAGCCTGACCCTGTACATCCAGCTGTACCTGTCGGGCTACGGCCTGTCCCTGGACGACCTCAAGGCCCTGCGCCAGTGGGACAGCCTGACCCCGGGCCACCCCGAGCACGGCCACACCATCGGTGTCGAGACCACCACCGGCCCGCTCGGCCAGGGTCTCGGCAACGCCGTCGGCATGGCCATGGCCGCCCGCCGCGAGCGCGGGCTGTTCGACCCGGACGCGGCGCCGGGCGCCAGCCCCTTCGACCACATGATCTGGTGCATCGCCTCCGAGGGTGACATCGAGGAGGGCGTCAGCCACGAGGTCAGCGCCATCGCCGGCCACCAGAAGCTGGGCAACCTGGTCGTCGTCTTCGACAGCAACCACATCTCCATCGAGGACGACACCCAGATCGCGCTGAGCGAGGACATCGCCAAGCGCTACGAGGCGTACGGCTGGCACGTCCAGACCGTCGACTGGACCAAGGACGGCGACTACACCGAGGACGTCGAGGCGCTGCACCAGGCCCTGGAGGCCGCCCGCGCCGAGACCGACCGGCCGTCGTTCATCCGCCTGCGCACCATCATCGGCTGGCCGGCGCCGAACAAGCAGAACACCGGCAAGGCCCACGGCTCGGCCCTGGGCGCCGAGGAGATCGCCGCCACCAAGACCGTCATGGGGCAGGACCCTGCCAAGAGCTTCGACGTCCCGGCCGAGGTCCTGGAGCACGCCCGCGAGGTCGTCGAGCGCGGCCGGGCCGCCCACGCCGAGTGGGAGAAGGCCTACCAGAGCTGGCGGTCGGCCAACCCCGAGCGCGCCGCCGAGTTCGACCGGATCAGCGTGCGGCAGCTGCCGACCGGCTGGACCGAGGCGCTGCCGGTCTTCGAGACCGGCGCCTCCATCGCCACCCGCAAGGCCTCCGGCGAGGTGCTCAACAGCCTCGCGCCCGTGCTGCCCGAGCTGTGGGGCGGCTCGGCCGACCTGGCCGAGTCCAACAACACCACGATGAAGGGCGAGCCGTCCTTCATCCCCGAGGAGTACCAGACCAAGGAGTTCCCCGGGAACCGCTACGGCCGGACGCTGCACTTCGGCATCCGCGAGCACGGCATGGGGTCCATCCTCAACGGCATCGCCCTGCACAACGGCACCCGCCCCTACGGCGGCACGTTCCTGGTCTTCAGCGACTACATGCGCCCGGCCGTACGGCTCGCGGCGCTGATGAAGCTGCCGGTCACCTACGTGTGGACCCACGACTCCATCGGCCTGGGCGAGGACGGCCCGACCCACCAGCCGGTCGAGCACCTGTGGGCGCTGCGCGCCATCCCGGGCCTGGACGTCGTCCGCCCGGCCGACGCCAACGAGACGGCCGCGGCGTGGCGGACCGTGCTGGAGCACGGCGACCGCCCCGCCGCGCTCGCGCTGACCCGGCAGAACCTCCCGGTCTACGCCGGCACCGCCGACGCCGGGAAGGTCGCCCGGGGCGCCTACGTCCTGGAGGAGGCCTCCAACGGCCAGCCCGCGGTGGTCCTGATCGGCACCGGCTCCGAGGTCGAGCTGGCCGTGCAGGCCCGTGAGCTGCTGGAAGCCGAGGGCATCCCGGCCCGGGTCGTGTCGATGCCGTGCGTGGAGTGGTTCCAGGCCCAGGACTCGGCCTACAAGCAGACGGTGCTGCCCCCCGCGGTCCGCGCGCGCGTCGCCGTCGAAGCGGGAATCGCGCTGGGCTGGCGGGAGTTCGTGGGAGACGAAGGGGAAGTGGTGAGCCTGGAGCACTTCGGTGCCTCGGCCCCCTACAAGACCCTTTACGAGCAGTTCGGCCTCACCGCCGAGCGAGTGGCTGCCGCCGCCAAGGCCAGCCTCGCGCGGACCGGGGCCGACAAGGGCGAGACGACAGGAAACTGATCATGAGTGAGATCCTGAAGAGCCTTTCCGGGCACGGCGTGTCGATCTGGCTGGACGACATCAGCCGCGAGCGCCTGCGCACCGGCAACCTGGAGTCGCTGATCCGCGAGAAGTACGTGGTCGGCGTCACCTCCAACCCGACGATCTTCGCCTCGGCGCTGAGCAAGGGCGACGCCTACGACACCCAGCTCCACGACCTGGCCGTGCGCGGCGTGGACGTCGAGGAGGCGGTGCGCGCCATCACCACCTACGACATCCGCTGGGCCGCCGACGTGCTCAGGCCGGTCTACGACGCCACCGACGGCGTGGACGGCCGGGTCTCGATCGAGGTGGACCCGCGCCTGGCCAGGGAGACCGACAAGACCGTCGCCGAAGCGCGCGCGCTGTGGTGGATGGTCGACCGGCCCAACCTGTTCATCAAGATCCCTGCCACGGTCGAGGGCCTGCCCGCGATCACCCAGGCGATCTCCGAGGGCATCAGCGTCAACGTCACGCTGATCTTCTCCCTCGAGCGCTACCGCGCCGTGATGGACGCCTGGCTGACGGGCCTGGAGCGCGCGCAGGCCAACGGCCTGAACCTGGCCGGCATCGAGTCGGTGGCCTCCTTCTTCGTCAGCCGCGTCGACAGCGAGATCGACAAGCGTCTGGAGAAGATCGGCACTCCCGAGGCCAAGGCCCTCAAGGGCAAGGCGGCGGTCGCCAACGCCCGCCTCGCCTACGCCGCCTTCGAGGACGTGGTCAACTCCCCGCGCTGGCAGGCGCTGGCCGCCGCCGGAGCCCACCCGCAGCGCCCGCTGTGGGCCTCCACCGGCACCAAGGACCCGAGCTACCCCGACACCCTCTACGTCGACGAGCTCGTGACGGCGGGCACGGTCAACACCATGCCGGAGAAGACCCTCGACGCCGAGGCCGACCACGGCCGGATCACCGGCGACACCATCCGCTCCTTCTACGAGGACGCCTGGAACACCATGGCCGCGCTCAAGGAGGCCGGCATCGACTACGACGACGTGGTGAGGGTGCTGGAGGAGGAGGGCGTGGAGAAGTTCGAAGCGTCCTGGAAAGAGCTCCTGGCCACCGTCTCCGCCGAGCTGCGGAAGGCGTGAACCCCATGTCAGTGTCCGTGACGTTCGGCGAGGAGAAGCCGGCCGAGCAGGCCGCGGAGACCGCCCGACGGCTCGCAGCCGAAGGGGTCCACGAGGCCCTGGCCGCAGGCGACCCCACCCTGTGGGGCCCGGAGGCCGAGCCCGAGGCGGCGATCCGCCTCGGCTGGCTCACCCTCTCCCGGACCAGCAGGGAGCTGCTGCCGGAGCTCGGCAAGCTCGTCGAGCGGGTCCGGGCCGAGGGCCTGGACCACGTGGTCCTGGCGGGCATGGGCGGCTCCTCGCTCGCTCCCGAGGTCATCACCGCCACCGCCGACGTGCCGCTGACCGTGCTCGACACGACCGACCCCGGCCAGGTGCGCCGGGCGCTCGACGACCGGCTGGACCGCACGATCCTGGTGGTCGCCAGCAAGAGCGGCGGCACCGTCGAGACCGACAGCCACCGGCGGATCTACGAGAAGGCCTTCCGCGACGCGGGGATCAACCCGGCCGAGCGGATCATCGTGGTCACCGACCCGGAGTCGCCGCTGGAGCAGACCGCCCGGGACGCGGGATACCAGGTCTTCCTGGCCGACCCCAACGTGGGCGGCCGCTACAGCGCCCTGACGGCGTTCGGCCTGGTGCCCAGCGCGCTGGCCGGGGCGGACGTGGAGCGGCTGCTCGACGACGCCGCCGCCGTGCAGCCGCTGCTGTCGCAGGCCGAGGGCAACCCCGGCCTGGACCTCGGCGCCGCCCTCGGCGCCGCCGCGCTCTCCGGCCGCGACAAGCTCGTGCTGGAGGACAGCCTCTCGGAGATCAACGGCCTGCCCGACTGGATCGAGCAGCTGGTCGCCGAGTCCACCGGCAAGCAGGGCAAGGGCATCCTGCCGGTCGTCGGCGCCGAGCCGGGCGAGGCCGGCGACGAGCTGGTCGCCGGGATCGACTCCGACGGCGCCCTGACCGTCAGCGGCCCGCTGGGCGCGCAGTTCCTCGTCTGGGAGTACGCCACGGCCGTCGCCGGCCGCGTCCTCGGCATCGACCCGTTCGACCAGCCGAACGTGGCCGAGTCCAAGGAGAACACCGGCAAGCTGCTCGACCAGCCGGAGCTGCCGGTCGGCACCCCGATCCTGGTCGACGGCCCGGTCGAGGTGTACGGCGAGCTGCCCGGCTCGGAGGCCCCCAAGGACCTGTCCGACGTGTTCACCCGGCTGCTGGAGGCCATCCCCTCCGACGGCTATCTCGCGATCATGGCCTACCTCGACCGGGAGGCGGCGTTCGACGCGCCCCACGCCGAGGGAGCCTCGTTCGAGGAGATGACCGAGGCGTGGAGCGCGGCCGACCCGGCCACGCTGCGCGCGCAGCTCGCGGTCCGGACCGAGCGGCCGATCACCTTCGGGTGGGGCCCCCGGTTCCTGCACTCCACCGGCCAGTACCACAAGGGCGGTCCGCAGAACGGCGTGTTCCTGCAGATCACCGGGGCCGTGGAGGAGGACGTCGAGGTGCCCGGCAAGCCGTACACCCTGGGCCGCCTCCAGCTCGCGCAGGCCCTGGGAGACCAGGGCGCGCTGGCCAGGCGCGGGCGTCCCACCGTACGGCTGCACCTGACCGATCGTGCGGCCGGTGTCGCACGTCTGCTCGCGGCAGCGCGGGAGGTCTGAATGAGCAAGGAACGCTCCGTGGTGCGGGCCGATCCCGCGCAGGGTGACGTGGCGCAGGGTGACGTGGCGGAGACCGGCCACGCGCACTCCGACGGCGCGCACCACACCGCCGGGGCACACGCCGAGGAGTCCGTGGCGGCCGCCTCGGCGGCCGCGATCGCCTCCACCACCGACGAGGTGGTGGCCGCCAACCCGTTGCGCGACCCGGGCGACAAGCGCCTGCCGCGCGTGGCGGGGCCCTGCGTGCTGGTGCTGTTCGGCGTGACCGGCGACCTGGCGCGCAAGAAGCTGCTGCCGGCGATCTACGACCTGGCGAACCGGGGGCTGCTGCCCCCGGGTTTCTCCCTGGTCGGCTTCGCCCGTCGCGACTGGCAGGACCAGGACTTCGCGCAGCTCACCCATGACGCCGTCAAGGAGCACGCCCGGACGCCCTTCCGCGAGGAGGTCTGGAAGCAGCTGTCGGAGGGCATCTTCTTCTGCCCGGGCGAGTTCACCGACGACGGCGCGTTCGACGCGCTGGCCATGATGCTCAAGGAGATCGACGAGACCCGTGGCACCGGCGGCAACTACGGCTTCTACCTCTCGGTGCCGCCGAAGTTCTTCCCGGTCGTGGTCGAGCAGCTCAAGCGGACCGGTCTGGCGCACGGACCCGAGGGGTCCTGGCGCCGGGTGGTGATCGAGAAGCCCTTCGGGCACGACCTGAAGAGCGCCCAGGAGCTCAACGCGATCACCAGCGCGGTCTTCCCGGAGAGCTCGGTGTTCCGCATCGACCACTACCTGGGCAAGGAGACCGTCCAGAACATCCTGGCGCTGCGGTTCGCCAACAACCTGTTCGAGCCGATCTGGAACCGGGGTTACGTCGACCACGTCCAGATCACGATGGCCGAGGACATCGGCATCGGCGGCCGGGCGGGTTACTACGACGGCATCGGCGCGGCCCGGGACGTGATCCAGAACCACCTGCTCCAGCTGCTGGCGCTGGTGGCGATGGAGGACCCGACGTCGTTCGAGGCCAACTCGCTGCGCCGGGAGAAGGAGAAGGTCCTCAAGGCCGTCCGGCTGCCGCAGGACCTGGCCGAGGCCACCGCGCGCGGCCGCTACGGGGAGGGCTGGCAGGGCGGCGAGCCGGTCGTCGGCTACACACAGGAGGACGGCATCTCGCCGGACTCCATCACCGAGACCTACGCCGCCATCAAGCTGGAGATCGCCAACCGCCGCTGGGCGGGGGTGCCGTTCTACCTGCGCACCGGCAAGCGGCTGAGCCGCCGGGTGACGGAGGTCGCCGTGGTGTTCCAGCGCGCGCCGCACCTGCCGTTCAGCAAGGACGACACCGAGATCCTGGGGCAGAACGCCCTGGTCATCCGGGTGCAGCCGGATGAGGGGATCACGGTGCGGTTCGGCTCCAAGGTGCCCGGCACCGCCATGGAGGTCAGGGACGTCTCGATGGACTTCGCCTACGGCGAGTCGTTCATGGAGTCCTCCCCCGAGGCCTACGAGCGGCTGCTGCTGGACGTGCTGATCGGCGACCCGCCGCTCTTCCCGCACCAGCGCGAGGTCGAGCTGTCGTGGAAGATCCTGGATCCGATCGAGGACTTCTGGGCCACCCAGGGTCCGCCGGAGGAGTACCCGGCGGGCACGTGGGGCCCGGCGTCGGCCGACGAGATGATGGCCCGCGACGGGCGCGCGTGGAGGAGACTGTAGATGGCGAGCTTCATGCTCAGCGGCACGACCGCGTCGAAGATCTCCTCCCAGCTCACCCAGCTGCGCCACCAGATGGGCACCCCCGCGGTCGGCATGGTGCTGACCCTGGTGGTGGTCTCCGACGAGAGCAACCAGTACGACGCGGTCCGGGCGGCGACCGAGGCGGCCAGGGAGCACCCCTCCCGGATACTGGTCGTCATCCCCCGCGACCCGCAGGAGCCCAACCGGCTCGACGCCGAGCTGCGGTTCGGTGAGTCCACCCCGGGCGAGGTGATCCTGCTGCGCCTGTACGGCGAGCTCACCAAGCACGCCGACTCGGTGGTCGGTCCGCTGCTGCTCACCGACACCCCCGTGGTGGTCTGGTGGCCGGGCGACTGCCCGGACGTGCCGGCCAAGGACTCGATCGGCATGCTCGCCCAGCGCCGCATCGTCGACGCGCGGTCGGCGGCCGACTCGGTGCAGGCGATCACCGGCCGGGCCCGGGGCTACGTCCCCGGTGACACCGACCTGGCCTGGACCCGGTTGACGACGTGGCGGAGCCTGCTGGCCGCAGCCTTCGACCAGCCGGTGGGCAAGGTCAAGAAGGGGTTCGTGGAGGCCGTGCCCGGCCACGCCAGCGCCCTGCTGCTGGCGGCCTGGCTCAGCGAACGCCTCGGCGCCCCGGTGAAGGTCTCCGAGTCGGCCGGTCCCGGCCTGACCGCGGTCAGGCTCGTCACGGCCGACGGCGACATCTCCATCAGCCGCGGTGACGGCCGCCTGGCCACGCTGTCCCGTCCGGGCCAGCCGGACCGCCGGGTGGCGCTGACCCGCCGCCCGACGTCGGAGCTGCTCGCCGAGGAGCTCCGGCGCCTGGACCCCGACGAGATCTACGAGGCCGCGATCCGGCGTCTCGCCCGGACGCACAAGTCCTGACCTGTGAGCGCCCCGCGGCCGGCCGCGGGGCGCTCTGTCCTCGAAAGCACGTTGAAAGAGAAGTCCCGTGAGCGTTCCCAACGTGATCATCCATCGCGACGCCGACATGCTCGCCAAGGCGGTCGCCGCCCGGGTGATCACCCGCACCGTCGACGTGCAGTCGGGCAAGGGCTCGGCCTCGCTGGTGCTGACCGGTGGCACCGTCGGCATCGCCACCCTGGCGGAGATCGCCGCCAGCCCGGCCCGCGACGCCATCGACTGGCGCAACCTGGACATCTGGTGGGGCGACGAGCGCTTCCTGCCCTCCGGGCATCCCGAGCGCAACGAGACCGGTGCCCGCCAGGCCCTCCTCGACCATGTCGACGTCGACCCCGCCCGCGTCCACGTGATGCGCGGCCCCGACTCGGGCATGACCGCCGAGGAGTCGGCCGAGGCCTACGCCGATGAGCTCCGCAGGGCCGCGCGTCCCGAGGACCACGGTCCGGCGCCGTCGTTCGACGTCATGATGCTGGGAATGGGCCCGGACGGCCATGTGGCGTCGCTGTTCCCGGGCATGCCGGCGCTGTACGAGACGCGCCCGGTGGTCGCGGTGCACGGCTCCCCGAAGCCTCCGCCCACCCGCATCTCGCTCACGCTGCCGGTCATCCAGGGGTCGCGCGAGGTGTGGCTGATCGCCGCCGGCGAGGAGAAGGCGGGAGCCGTACGGCTGGCGCTGTCGGACTCGGGGCCGATGCAGGTGCCGGCGGCCGGCGCCCGCGGCCGCCGGCAGACGCTGTTCCTGCTGGACAGGGCGGCCGCCTCGAAGATCCCGTCGTCCCTGGGTCGGCTCTCCTCCCCCTGAGCCCCTGAAGTCCCCGAGCCATCGACCCCCGCCGAGCCTGTGAGCACGGCGGGGGTCAGGTCGTCTCGGGGGCCTCGGCCAGCGCGTCGATCTCGGCGAGGATCCCCCGCCTGCCCTCCGCGTCCAGGCAGGAGGCGTTGACGGCGTTGCGGGCCAGTCCCGCCAGCGCCCGCCGGTCCAGGCCGAAGACTCCGGCGGCGATCCGGTACTCGTCGCTCAGGGTGGTGGCGAACATGGGCGGGTCGTCGCTGTTCAGCGTGACGAACAGGCCCTCCTCCAGCATGCGCGGGAGGGGGTGCCCGCTGATGTGGGCGACCTGGCCGGTGCAGACGTTGGAGGTGGGGCAGACCTCCAGGGGGATCTGGGTGTCGCGGAGGTAGGCGACCAGCCGCGGGTCGTCCAGGCAGGCGATGCCGTGGCCGATCCGCTCGGCACCCAGGCCGTCGAGTGCCTCCCAGATGGTCTCCGGGCCGCTCATCTCACCCGCGTGCGGGAGGCTCCGCAGCCCGGCGGCGGTGGCGGCGCGGAAGGCGTCCCTGAAGGCGTCCCGGTGGTGCGGGCGTTCCTGCTCGATACCGCCCATGCCGAAACCTACCAATGCCTGGGGAGGTTCTTGCAGAGCGTGGTCCAGCGTCACCCGGGCCGCCTCGGCCCCGTACTCGCCGGGGATGTCGAAGATGTAGCCGACCCGGACGCCGTGCTCGCCGGCGGAGCGCCGGGCGGCCAGGTCGAGCGCCTCGGTGACCTCGCGCATCGGCATGCCGACGACGTGGTGGGCGTAGGGGGTGACCGTCAGCTCGACGTAGCGCGCGTTCTGCGCCGCCAGGTCCGCGGCCAGGCCCAGCACCAGTGTCGCCACGTCCTCGGGGGTGCGGACCAGGGCGTTGACCGCCCCGTAGACCTCGGCGAAGTGCGGGAAGTCGCGGAAGGCGTAGAAGTCGCGCAGTTCCTCCTCTGTGACGGGCACCCGGCTGCCGGGGTGGCGCCGGGAGAGCTCCAGCACGGTGGGGACGGAGGCGGAGCCGATCAGGTGGACATGGAGCTCGACCTTGGGGAGCGCGTCGATGAAGGCGTCGATCGTCATGCCGAGACCTTACGCACGCCGTGGTGGCGCAGGGTAGATATAGGGCATTAATCTCACATGTAAATGTAAGAATTGTCCCGTACGGCGGATCCGGCGGCCGGAGCGGCCCGGCGGACGCCGGGGACAGCCGACCGGCCGGAGCGGCGTCCGGCGCGGCGGCCCCACCCGTCCCGGAGGCCGCCCGCGTGTCCGGGAAGGGCGACCTCGTGTCCGGGAAAGCCACCCGCGTGTCCGGGAAGGGCGACCGGCGGCGTGTCCACGGAGGGCGGAAAAGGATTCTGCGTCACCATGCCTCCCTTACCGCGAAACCTGGCGCATAGTGGGTGCTAGAAACTCGGCACCCCCACGGAGGCCACTCGTGTTCGAGCGCTTCACAGACCGTGCCCGCCGTGTCGTGGTTCTGGCCCAGGAGGAGGCCCGGCGGCTCGGCCACAACCACATCGGCACCGAGCACCTCCTGCTCGGCCTGCTCGGGGAGGGGGACGGCGTCGCCGGCCGCGCGCTGCAGGCCTCGGGCATCGGCGGCGAGCAGGTGCGCAGCGACGTCGAGGAGATCATCGGCCGGGGCGACGAGACCCCGCCCGACCACATCCCGTTCACCCCGCGCGCCAAGAAGGTGCTGGAGCTGTCCCTGCGGGAGGCCCTCAACCTGCACCACAGCTACATCGGCACCGAGCACATCCTGCTCGGCCTGATCCGCGAGGGTGAGGGCGTGGCGGCCCAGGCGCTCACCAGGCAGGGCGCCCGGCTGGAGGCCGTACGCGCCCAGGTGATCACGCTCATCGGGCGGCGCGGCCCCGACCGGCCACTGACCACGGAGGAGGGCTTCTACGGTCTCGGGCCCTCGTCCGGCGCGAAGCTGGAGCGGATCCAGGAGAGCCTGGACCGGATCGAGCGCCGGCTGGACGCCATGGGCGTGCCCCCGGACCCGGGCCCGCGCGACGGGTAGGGCTCCCGGACCGGCGGGTCACCCCGGGCAGGCGCCGGGCGGGCGCCCCGGGAGGATCTCCCGGGGCGGGCCGTCGCAGCGACCCGCCCCGGAATGCGGCCTCTCCGGTCCGAGGCCCCTGAGTGATCTCGAACCGGTCGGGCCTGGTGATGGGTTCAACTCGGGGATGCCGTCGCCATCACGCCCACGGCCAGCCTGGCTTCCACCACGCCGGGGTCCTCGGTGTAGCCCAGGGTCGCGCCGAGCGAGACCAGGAGCCTGCGCATGCGCACGTTGTCGGACAGGAGGGTGGCCTTGACCTCGGCGAAGCCCAGGTCGCGGGCCTCCCCGACGATCATCCTGGCCAGCGCCGCGCCCAGTCCCCTGCCCTGCCAGCGGTCCTCGACCAGGAAGGCCATCTCGGCGATGCCGGGGTCGGGGGTGAACATCAGGTTGGCCAGCGCGACCACCTGGCCGTCGTGCCCGGCGACCAGCGAGTGGCCGCGGGTGCGGTCGCAGAGCCGGTCGAAGACGCGGGGCGGCAGCATGGGCATGGAGGTGAAGTAGCGGAACCGGCGCGCCTCGGGCGAGCAGCGGTCGTGCAGGTCGCGGACCGCCTCGCGGTAGAGCGGCGTGAGCGGGCGGACCTGGGCCTCGGTGCCGTCGGAGAGCTTGACGGCCCGCTCGGTCCCCGCCGGCTGGTGGGGCGGGGGCTGCGCCAGCCGTACGAAGGAGGCGGCCCGGGCGGCCTCGGTCAGGGTGAAGGGCAGCTCCGCCCGGCGCACCCGGATGGCGCGGCGCGGGGCCACCGGCACGGTCAGCAGCGTCGGGTCGGGCAGGTCGCTCATGTCCGAACCGTAGACCCAGCGGGAGTCGTCGGCGCGCAGCAGCTCCCCCAGCAGCTCGGGCAGGCGCCAGGGCATCGCGCGCAGGCGGGAGGCGAGCAGGAGGGCGCGGGTGGGCTCGTCGGTGAGCTGGTGGGCGGTGGCGGCGACGACCTTGACCTGGCGTCCGCCGGCCGCCTCCAGCGCCTCCCGGACGGCCTCGGGACCGGCGGGGATCTCCGCCACGAACTCGTCCACGGTGCCGTCCGTGTCGGACTGGACGCTCATGCCCAGGATGTTGCCGCCCTTCTCCGCCAGCGCGGCGGCCAGCGAGGCCAGCCGTCCCGGCCGCTCGTCCACCGTCGTTCGAATCCTCAGAAACCCCATCAGAACGCTCCCTCCGTCGAGTACAGCCTGACGGAGTCCTGTTACAGGACTGCTACACATGAGTGAGCCCGCCGTTACGTCGGAGAAGATCACTCATGATGCGGTTCTACAACGGTTTCCGTCGGAAGGTGCGCTCTAATTGACGGATATAGCAGGATATGAGGCCATGAGCACGCGTGTTCCCCTGGCTGGGGACTTCGTCAATGGAGATGTCTCCTTCTGGTACCGCTCCCTCGGCATCCCCACGGCCGGAGAGCCCCTCCCCGGCGACCGTGACGCTGACGTGGTGATCGTCGGCGCCGGCTACACCGGCCTGTGGACCGCCTACTACCTGAAGAAGGCCAGCCCGAACCTGCGAGTGGTGGTGCTGGAGAAGGAGTTCGCCGGGTACGGCGCGTCCGGGCGCAACGGCGGCTGGCTGGTGGGCGAGCTGGCGGGCACCCCCGAGCGCTACGCGCGGACCCATGGCGTGGACGCTGCCAGGCGGCTCCAGCGGATCATGTTCGACACGATCGACGAGGTCGTCGCGGTCGCCGGGGACGAGGGAATCGACGCCGACATCGTCAAGGGCGGCGTCACCACGGTCGCCACCAACGCCGCCCAGGACCGGCGGCTGCACCAGCTGCTCGCCCACGAGCGCCACTGGGGCTGGACCGAGGAGGACGTCCGGCTGCTGGACCCGGCCGAGCGGGAGAGCCGGCTGAGGGTCGACGGGGCGGTCAGCGCGATCTGGAGCCCGCACTGCGCCCGGATCCAGCCCGCCAAACTGGTCCGCGGCCTGGCGCGGACCGTGCGCGACCTGGGGGTGGAGATCTTCGAGCGCACCCCCGTCACCGAGATCGTCCCGCGCGAGGCCCGCACGCCGTACGGCACGGTCCGCGCCGACTACGTCATCCGCGCCACCGAGGGCTTCACCGCCGAGCTGAAGCAGTACCACCGGGCCTGGCTGCCGATGAACAGCTCGATGATCGTCACCGAGCCGCTGGGCGACCTGTGGGACGCGATCGGCTGGGAGGGCTGCGAGCTGCTCGGCGACATGGCGCACTACTACATGTACGCCCAGCGCACCGCGGACGGCCGCATCGCCTTCGGCGGGCGCGGCAAGCCCTACCTGTACGGCTCCCGCGTGGACGACAGGGGCCACACCCACGAGTGGACCGTCGATGCGCTGTGGGAGCTGCTGACCGGCATGTTCCCCGCGCTGAGGGCCTCCAGGGTGGCGCACGCCTGGTCCGGGGTGCTGGGCGTGCCCCGCGACTGGTGCGCCACCGTGCACGTCGACCCGGCCACCGGGGTCGGCTGGGCGGGCGGCTACACCGGGCACGGGGTGACCACCGCCAACCTGGCCGGCCGTACCCTGCGCGACCTGATCCTGCGCGAGGACACGGAGCTGACCACGCTGCCCTGGGTGGACCGCAAGGTGCGAGGCTGGGAGGTGGAACCGCTGCGATGGATCGGCGTGCACACCATGTACGACCTGTACCGGCGGGCCGACGCGAGGGAGAAGGCCGGGCTCGGCCGCACTTCCGTCCTGGCACGCGTCGCCGACACCATCACCGGACGCTGAGGAGAGTCATGACCTGCCCGTACGACATCCCTGTGGTGACCGAGTGAGCGACATCCTGTTCCGGGGCGGGCGGGCCTTCCTCGCCGCCGACGCCTTCGCCGAGGCGGTGCTGGTCCGCGACGGGCGGATCGCCGCCGTGGGCGCCGAGTCCGACGTCGTACGGCGCGCGGCCCCGGGCCACGAGACCGTCGACCTGGACGGCGGCCTGCTGACCCCCGGCTTCACCGACTCCCACATCCACCCGGTCCAGGCCGGTCTGGAGCGGGCCAAGTGCGACCTGGCCGAGGTCTACGGCCTGCCGGAGTATCTGGAGCGGATCGGCGCCTACACCCGGTCGCACCCCGGCCACGAGTGGATCGACGGCGGCGGCTGGGACATGGCCGCCTTCCCCGGCGGCCTCCCGCACCGCTCCCAGCTCGACTCCTTCGACCGCCCGGTCTACCTGATCCAGCGCGACCACCATGCCGCCTGGGTCAACACCCGGGCGCTGGAGCTCGCCGGGATCACCCGCGACACCCCCGACCCCGCCGACGGCCGGATCGAGCGCGACGCGGACGGCACGCCGAGCGGCGTGCTGCACGAGGGGGCGATGGACCTGGTGGGCCTGCTCACCCCGCGCCCCACGGCGCGGGACCTGTCCGACGCGCTGGTGGAGGCCCAGTCCCACCTGTTCTCCCAGGGCATCACCGGCTGGCAGGACGCCATCGTCGGCTCCTACGCGGGCTCCGACGACCAGCTGCCCACCTACATCGCGGCGGCGGCCTCCGGGCGGCTGAAGGCCCGGGTCGTGGGCGCGCTCTGGTGGGACCGCGCGCGCGGCGCCGAGCAGATCCCCGAGCTCATGGAGCGCCGCGAGGCCGCCGAGGGCCTTGAGCGGTTCCGCGCCACCTCGGTGAAGATCATGCAGGACGGCATCACCGAGAACTTCACCGCCGCGGTGATCGAGCCCTACTGCCGCTGCGGCGGCACCGGCCTGTCCTACGTGGACCCCGCCCTGCTGAAGGAGTATGTCGCCGAGCTGGACCGGCACGGCTTCCAGGTGCACTTCCACGCGATCGGCGAGCGTGCCGTCCGCGAGGCGCTGGACAGCTTCGAGGGGACCGACCCGGCCAACCGGCACCACATCGCGCACCTGCAGATCATCGAACCGTCCGACGTGCCGCGGTTCGCCGCGCTCGGCGTGACGGCCAACCTGCAGCCGCTGTGGGCCACCCACCACGCCCAGATGGACGAGCTGACGATCCCGTTCCTGGGCGACGAGCGCTCGGCCTGGCAGTATCCGTTCGCCGACCTGCAGCGGGCGGGGACCCGGTTCTGCGCGGGCAGCGACTGGCCGGTCTCCATCGCCGACCCGATCCAGGGCATGCACGTGGCGGTCAACCGCACCGAGCCGGGCGGCTCGGTGCACGCGGACTACCCGACGGCGCAGACCCCGTTCCTGCCCGGCCAGAGCCTGGACCTGGCCACGGCGCTGACCGCCTACACCGCCGGCTCGGCGTGGATCAACCACGACGACGACGCCGGCACGATCACCCCGGGCAACCGCGCCGACCTGGTCGTCTTGGACCGCGACCCGTTCGCCGAACCCGCGGCCGACATCTGGCGGACCGAGGTGGCGATGACGTTCGTCGGCGGGGAGCAGGTCTACCGCCGCTGACCTTTACCACGAGAGGAAAGCAACGAGGCGGCCGAGGCCGGCTCCGACCACTGCCACCGGCACCGTCGGACCGGTCCTCGCGATCACCGGCCCCCCGGCTTCGACGCCTCCGTCCTCGACCTGTTCGTGCCGCTGGCCGTGGGCGGGGCGGTGCAGCTGGCCGGTGACGCCGACCGCACCGACCCGGCCAGGCTGCAGCGTTTCGCCGCCGAGCACAGGGTCACCTGGGGGTTCACGCCCCCGGCCGTGCTGTCCCTGCTCGACACGGCGGGCGGCCCCCTCGTCCGGAGATCAGGGTGCCGCCCGGGAGACGAGGCGATCAGCCGCGCAGGCGCTTCAGGCATCCGTAGACGCCCACGGCCACCACCGCTTCGGGATCGCTCAGGTCCCCATGGAATTTGTCCGAGATCTCGGACACGGCACCGGTCGCGCACTGGCCCGCCTTCCACCAGGCCCATTCCCCCGCGGCCTTGGCCGCGTCGACGATCTGACGCCAGAACCTCTTGACGAACGCCACGACCGCTCCCCAGGAGCGCGGAGCCTCGGCGAACACCTCGTCGGGGAAGCGGTAGTCGTCCTCCGGGTCGCTGTTCACGAGCGACACGGCCATGGAGTGGACCCTCTCCTCCGAGACGCCTGCGGCCTGCGCCACGGCCGTGAGCTCCCGGGAGAACGAGGCTCCGTCGGCGAAGGCCGCGCCGGCACCGGCCGAGGTCGCCACCACCACCGCCGTGATCAGTGCCGCCATGGTTCCGGCTGTGCGCTTGAGCATGGAATACCCTCCCTGTCGAGTGACGGTCGGCTGGGCGTGTGCGCCCTGCCACCACCGGACACCGTGCCGCAGGCTGCTCACCCGCCGGTCACCCGACAGTCACTCGATGACTACTCAGTGTCATCATCGATGCCTCCCGGCCGACCGCGCCCCCAGGAGTGCCGCCGGCTCCGGCCGACCTCGCCCACCCCGTTCCGGCGCGCCACGCCGGGCGCCCGCCGAGGGTCGCCATGCCGAGCGCTTGCCGCTTCCCCGGGCCCTCTTGACGCGCATCCCTAATTACTCAACGAGACTATGTGATTACATTACGTAGTGAAGATGGTGAGGCCGGGTTTCGATTTCAGGGTTCTGGGGCCGTTCGAGGTGCTGAGGGACGGCGTTCCCGTGCCGATCCGGGCGGCCAAGCTGCGGACGCTGCTCGTGTCGCTGCTGCTCGACGCCAACGAGGTCGTCCCCGTCGAGACATTGGTGGACCGCCTGTGGGGAGACGACCCGCCCGGCGGGGCCCTGAACACCCTGCAGAACTACGTGATGCGGAGCCGCCGCTCTCTGGGATGCGCCGGGGACGACGGTCCCCTGCTGACCTGCCCGCGGGGATACCTGATCAGAGTCGCCGACGACGGGCTCGATCTGCACCGCTTCGACGCCCTGACACGCCGCGCCAGGGCCGCGGCCACGGCGGACGCCATGGAACAGGCATCGGCGCTGCTGGGGGAGGCGCTGCGGCTGTGGCGCGGGGAACCCCTGCAGGACGTGCAGTCGGAGGCGCTGCGGCGGGAGGTCGCGCCCGCGCTGGCCGAGCGCAGGCTGGACGCGCTCCAGTCACGCATCGAGGCCGACCTGGCGCTGGGCCGCCACGAGGAGGTGGTTCCCGAGTTGCGGAAGCTGACCGCCGGGCATCCGCTCCGGGAGCGGTTCTGGGCGCAGCGGATGCTGGCGCTGTACCGGTCGGGACGCCAGGCCGAGGCCCTGCGGTGCTACCACTCCGTCAGGGAGGTCCTCGTCGAGGAGCTCGGCGTCGATCCGGGCGCAGAGCTGCGGGATCTGCATCGGCGGATCCTGGATGGCGATCCCGCGCTCGCCGTCGCGGGCGGCTCCGGCCACGGCGCGCCGGCGTCCGGAAACCTCCCGGCGGAGATGACGACGTTCGTGGGCAGGGGGCGGCAGCTCGCCGACGCCGGGCGGCTGCTGGAGAGCAGCCGCCTGGTCACGCTGACCGGTGTGGGCGGGGTGGGCAAGACCCGGCTGGCGCTGCGGGTGGCGGCACAGGTGTCCCACGCGTTCCCGGACGGGGTGTGGCTCGCCGACCTCGCCCCGCTGGCCGATCCCGAACTGCTCGACCGGGCGGTGGCCCAGGCGCTCGGAGTCCGCGACCAGTCGGCGCGCCCCTGCGTGGACGTCCTGGCCGGACATCTCCGCGACAGGCGGGCGATGCTGGTGCTGGACAACTGCGAGCACATGGTGGACGCGGCCGCCACGCTGGTGGCCGCACTCCTGCGTGCGGTCCCCGGTCTGCGCGTGCTCGCCACCAGCAGGCAGCGGCTCGGGGTCCAGGGCGAGCACGTCCTGCCGGTGCCTCCCCTCGCCATGCCGCCGGTGACCCCGCCCGCGGGCGAGGACGCCGGGCCGTCGTTGACGCACTACGAGGCGGTGACGCTGCTGGTCGACCGCGCCGCGGCCTCGGCTCCGAACTTCCGGATCACGCGACACAACTGCGGCGTCGTCGCGCAGTTGTGCGGGCGGCTGGACGGCATCCCTCTGGCGATCGAGCTGGCGGCGGTCCGGCTGGGCACACTCTCCGCGGAGGAGATCCTCGACCGGCTCGACGACCGGTTCCAGCTGCTGGCCGACAACGGTGCCCAGGGCGCTCCCCGCCACCACCGCACCCTGCGAGGCGTCGTCAGCTGGAGCCACGACCTGTGCACCGAGCACGAGCGGCTGCTATGGGCGCGACTGTCGGTCTTCTCCGGCGGGTTCGACCTGGAAGCGGCCGAGGCGGTGTGCTCGGGCGCGGGCATCGACCGCCAGGACGTCATGGACGTCTTGGCGGGATTGGCGCACAAGTCGATCCTGATCGTGGGCACCCTTGGCGGCAGGACGCGTTACAGCCTGCTGGAGACCATCCGCCAGTACGGCAGGCAACGGCTTGTCGACCTCGGTCAGGACACCGTGGTGCGACGGCGCCACCGTGACCACTACCGGAGCATGGCCGCACAGGCCGCGGCCGACTGGTGCAGCCCCCGCGAGGTCGAGTGGCTGTCCCGGCTCCGGCGGGAACTGCCGAATCTGCGGGCGGCACTGGACTTCTGCGCCACGGAGCCGGGCGAGGCCCAGAGCGGACTGGAGATCGCCGTCAACCTCACCCGGACCCGATGCTGGTTCTTCAGCAGCACCATCGGCGAGGGCCGCCACTGGCTGGAGCGCGGGCTCGCCCTGTCTCCGTGCCCGCCGGACCCGCTCCAGGTCGGCGCAGTGGCCCTCGTCGCCTGGATCGCCCTCTGCCAGGGCGACAGGCAGGGCGCCGACGGCCTCCTGGCCCGCTGCCGCCACCTGGCCTCGCGGCTCCCCGGTGACGATGTCCCCGCCGCCGTCACCTACATCGAGGGTGCCCACGCGCTGCTCGTCCACGGGGACCCACGGGCCATCTCCCTGCTGGCACAGGCGAGAGACCGTTTCCTCAGAGCCGGCGCGACCGGTGACGCCCACATGGCCACGATGCTCTGGGCCATGGCCTCCGCCTTCCTCGGGGACCGGGACACCGCGGTCGCCGCCTGTGGCGAATACCTGGCCGACGCCGAAGCACGCGGCGGGGCCTGGGCCCACTCCTGGGCACTGTGGGAGCTCGGTCTCACGGAACTGCGGCACGGCGACCCCGTACGGGCCGCCGCCCTGTTCCGCGACTGCCTGCGCCACCAGCACGACATCGACGATCGCTGGGGACCCGTGTGGGGGCTTGAGACGCTCGCCTGGACCATCGCCGCCGCCGGTCACCACGGCCACGCCGCCGAGCTGCTCGGCGCCGCGCACCAGTTGCGGCGCACGACCGGTGTGGCGCTCACCGGCCTGCGGCCGTTTCACGACGCCCACGCCGAGGCCGACCGCCTGGTGCGGCGCGCGCTTGGTGAACAGGCCTACGCCACCGCCTTCGAGCGGGGGGCCAGGACCGAGGATGTCATCGACCTCGCGTGCATGGCACCGTGACGTTCCGGAGCTCCGGGGACCCCCGGGACACGTGATCGGCGGGCGGGATGGACATCGGGGGATCCCCTGTTCCGGCCGCGAGACGGCCTGCGGCGTGTCCGGAGGGCGGAGCCTGCTCCGGCCCCCGCCCTCTGTGGACATGTCGCCGGGGTGCCGGGACCGGAGCCGCCGGAGAGGGCCGGACCCCGCCGTCAGAAGTAGTTCGGGGTGAGGTCGGTGGACGGCCAGGCGGTCACGGTGCCCGTCGCCTTGCCGAGCAGCGGGTCGATCGCGTCGAAGTCGAGCGTGCCCTCCTCCTCGCGGCGGTTGAACACGGCGCAGTAGCTGACGCCGTTCTGTATCCGGGCCAGGAAGCTGAACGTGCCGGGCATCGAGCCGTTGTGCCAGGTGTTGAGCCCGCTGCCGTTCGAGCGCACCCACCAGCCGCCGCCGTACCACGACCCGCCCGCGTTGACCCCGGTCTCGGGCTTGGCGAAGATCTTGGCGATCGAGGCCGCGTTGAGCACGGGGCCGGCGGCGTCGAAGATCATGGCGAACTTCACCATGTCGACGGCGGAGGCCAGCCAGCCGCCGTTGGCGTCCTGGTTGGGCATGTTGAAGCCCCCGTAGGGGTACGGCACGACGGCGCCGGAGGTGTCCACCACCGACTTGGCGGTGTACTTCGATGAGTAGTTCACCTCGCCGGCGGGAGACTCCGCCCTGAGGCTGCGGCCCAGCCGCATCCGGGTGATGCCGACGGGCGCCAGGAGCTTCTGCTTGACGTAGGACTCGTAGCTCATGCCGGAGACCTTCTCGATGATCCGGCCGAGCAGCATGTAGCCGTAGTTGCTGTAGACCATCTTCGAGCCGGGGTCGAAGTCCAGCGGCCGCGCGGTGGCGTAGCGGATGATGTCGGCGTGGCTGATCGGCAGCGGGACGTCCAGCGTGGCGGAGATCGTGTGGTCGATCCAGAGCTGGTCCTTGGACGTGGCGCGGTCCCAGCCGCCCAGGTGCTGCATCAGGCGGAGCACGGTCACCTGTTCCATCCGGGGGTCGGCCTCGGCCGACAGGCCCAGCACCGTGGTGACCGGCGCGGACAGGCTGAGCCTGCCGTCCTGGACCAGCCGCATGATCGCCGCCGAGGTGAGGTGCTTGCTCAGGCTGGCCACCCGGAACAGCGAGGTCGGCTGCACGCGCATGTAGCGGGCTATCCCGCTCCGCACACCGGTGCCCGAGGCGGCGGGGACGGTGTACATGCCGTAGCCGCGCGCCAGCAGGATCTTGCCCTTCCGCGCCACCGCGAGCTGCGCGCAGCTGATCTGGCGCTCGGTGATGTACTTCTTCACCGCGGTGTCGAAGCCCGCCAGCGCCGCGGGGACGACCCCGCTGACGATCGGAGTCGCGGCCGCCCGCGCGGGGCTCGCGCCCAGCGCCAGGGCGGGAACGACTCCGGCGCCCGCCTGCAGAAGGCGGCGGCGGGTAAAGCTGGTCTTGCTGGTTGTCACTTTGGGCCCCCAAGTCACAAACACATCAGGAAGATCCGTATATTACGGACCTTCCTGATATGTCGCACATGGCCTGTCCCATGAGGCGGATGCGCCACCCGGAGAGCCCGGCCTCGGCCGGTGCCGCGAGGTCGAGGGGACGGGCGGCAGGCGCTGACCACCTGGCGCTCCACGGCCGGCGTCCGGTCGGGGACGGTCCCCGGCACCGGACGGCGGGACCGGCCCGCCCGCTCCGGGACCGGCTGTACGGGACGGTACCGGCGGTACGGGACGGTACCGGCGGTACGGGACGGTACCGGCGGTACGGGGCGGGACCGGCCCGGCCGCTTCGGGGCAGGCGGCACGGGTAGGCAGGGGATATGGGGGACATCGTCATCAGGCGGGTGTACGACGCGGAGCCGGGCGAGGGGGCCGCGTTCCTCGTGGACGGGATGTGGCCGCGCGGCGTCCGCAAGGAGGATCTCAAGCTGAACGGGTGGGTCCGCGACGTCGCCCCCTCGCCGGATCTGCGCCGCTGGTTCGGCCATCGCCCGGAGCGGTTCGAGGAGTTCCGTCTCCGCTACCGCCAGGAGCTGGACCGCGCCCCGGACGCCCTGCGCCCGCTGCTGGAGGCCGCACGCAGGGGGTCCGTCACGCTTCTCTACGCGGCCAAGGACACCGAGCACAACAACGCCGTGGTGCTGAGGGACTACCTGCGCGACCGGCTCACGACCGCCTGAGTCCCGCCCGGCGGCCCGCCCCGGGCCGCCGGGCGGCGGCCGGTCACGGCGCCTCCCCTACGATCTCGGCGAACCGGCGTTCGAGGGCGGCGAGCCGGTCGGGGATGGGGCGGCTGTGCAGGATCTCGGCCACCTGGTCGGCTTCGTCGTGCTCCATGGTGATGCACTGCAGCGGCACGTCGAGGTCGGCGGGATCGTAGACGAGGAGCCGGCGGCGGTCGGCGTCGTCCACCAGGACACCGAATCGCTGGCCTCCCCGGGTTACGCAATGGTGCACGGTGCCGGTGCCGGGCACGGTGGTGCGGGTGATGTCCACTTCGCGGACTCCTCCGTTCTTGGGGGCTCGGTGAATCTCTTGGGGGCTCGGTGAATCGGGAACACGCGCCGCGACCGCTCGGCGTCGGCCGCGGCCGGCACGTCCCCTCCTGCGTGCGGCGCCTGTCACCCCAGTCTGGCGGTGGCGCCGCCCCGCCACCATCAGGTCCAGCACCCATTCGGGGCGGGGTAGGACCTGCAGGCGGGGTACGCGACGATGGGAGGCCGCCCCCATGGACAACCGCACTCCACGACGACAAGGCTGGTGAGATGAGCGACCGCACCGACCGGCAGAGCGACGGGCCGCGGGCCGCGCCACGCGCGCGGACCCCCGCGCAAGCGCTGTTCCGGCGGCTGTTCGTGATCAACGGGCTGGTGTTCACGGTCGGCACGCTCGTGCTCGCGCTCTCCCCCGCCACGGTGTCCTCACCGGTGCTGCTGGCCGAGGTGCCGGTCCTGACGGTCGGGCTGGCGCTGATCGTCGCCGCGAACGCGCTGCTGCTGCGCGCCAGCCTTGCCCCGCTCGACGCGCTCGCCGCGCTGATGCAACGTGTCGACCTGCTGCGGAGCGGCGACCGGCTCACCGACAGCGGCAACGGCGATCTCACGCACCTCATCGACACCTTCAACGCGATGCTGGATCGCCTTGAGGCGGAGCGCAGCGCGGCCAGCGCGTACGCGCTGGCCGCCCAGGAGGGTGAGCGGCAGCGCATCGCGCGCGAGCTGCACGACGAGATCGGCCAGAGCCTCACCGTGGTGCTCCTCGGCCTGAAGCGCGCGGCCGACCGGGCGCCCGACGACCTCCGCGAGGAGCTGCACACCGTCCAGGAGACGGTCCGCGCCAGCCTCGACGAGGTACGGCAGGTCGCCCGCCGGCTGCGCCCCGGCGTCCTGGAGGATCTCGGGCTGCAGAGCGCGCTGAGCGCGCTGAGCAGCGACTTCTCAGCGGTCAGCGGGGTGCCGGTCACCCGCAGGGTGGATCCCGGCCTGCCCGCCCTGAGCGGGGACGTCGAGCTCGTCCTCTACAGGATCGCCCAGGAAAGCCTCACCAACGTGGCCAGGCACGCCCACGCCACCCGTGTGGAGCTGTCGCTGACCGCGGGAGCCGGCCACCTGACGCTGCGCATCACCGACGACGGGCGGGGTGGTGCGCTCCAGGAGGGAGCCGGCATCCGCGGCATGCGCGAGCGGGCCCTTCTCATCGGCGCCCGCCTGACCCTCGCCTCCGCGCCCGGCGGCGGCACCGACGTACGCCTGGTCATACCCGACGCGGCGGAACGGAGCTGAACCCGGTGGACACACCCAAGACACGGATCCTGCTGGCCGACGACCACGCTCTGGTCCGCCACGGGCTACGGCTGATCCTCGACGCCGAACCCGATCTCATGGTCGTCGCGGAGGCGGCCGACGGCGCCGAGGCCGTCGAGGCCGCCTCCGCCGATGACGTCGACCTGGCCATCCTGGACATCGCGATGCCGCGCATGACCGGGATCCAGGCGGCCCGGGAGATCTCCCGGCGCTCCCCCGGCATCCGCATCCTGATCCTGTCCATGTACGACAACGAGCAGTACTTCTTCGAGTCGCTCAAGGCGGGCGCCTCGGGATACGTGCTCAAGTCGGTCGCCGACCGTGACCTCCTGGAGGCCTGCCGGGCGGCGATGCGGGGCGAGCCGTTCCTCTATCCCGGCGCGATCACCGCGCTCATCCGTGACTACCTGCAGCGCGTCCGGCAGGGCGAGCGCGTGCCCGAGAGCATCCTGACGCCCCGCGAGGAGGAGGTCGTCAAGCTGATCGCCGAGGGCAACTCCGCCAAGGAGATCGCCGAGACACTGGTCATCAGCGTGAAGACCGTCGATCGGCACCGCGCGAACATCCTGCAGAAGCTCGGCATGCGCGACCGGCTCGATCTGACCCGCTACGCCATCCGCGCCGGCCTCGTCGAGCCGTGAGACCGGGCGCGGTCGTGTTCCGCCGCCGAAACCGCCGCGGTACGGATCTCCGCCGGCCAGGCCCCGGGACGGCACCGGCACGCCGCCACAGCGGTGGCGGCGCGCCGGCCAGAGGTGGCGGCACGAGGACACCGCGGGGGCGCTGAGCGGTTCACCGCCCCGACCGCCCGTCCCCGGCTCGGGCGCGACCGCCCGCCGTACGGCGGGCGCGGGCCGGTCCGGCCGGAGGGCGGCGGATCACCTGGATCCGGCGACGTCCGCCTCCTGGAGGATCACCCGGGCGAGGGCGTCGGCGGCGTCGAGGCGGCCGAGCGACCGGGCGGCCTTGGCCATGGTGACGCGCGCCTGCGGGTCGGCGAGCAGGATGTCGAGTTCCGCGAGGAGCTGGCCGGCCTGGGGCCCGCCTTCGAGGAGCGCCCGGGCCGCCCCCGCCTCGACCAGGTAGCGGGCGTTCTGGCGCTGCTCGTCCCCCGCGGACGGGATCAGGGGGATCAGGACGGACGCCTTGCCCACCGCGGTCAGCTCGGCGAGGGTGCCCGCGCCGCTGCGGGAGACCACGATGTCGGCGGCGGCGAGCACGTGGGCCAGCTCGTCGCCGACGTAGGGCACCGGCTGGTAGCGCCCCGCGAGCTCGCCGGGCAGTCCCGCCGCGGCCCGCGTGAACTGGTCGATCCAGTCGGGACCGCACTGGTGGAGCACCTGCGCGCGGGTGAGCAGCGAGGGCAGGATCTCCTCGATCATGGTGTTGATCTGGCGGCTCCCCTGGGCGCCGCCGGTCACGTAGACGAGGGGCAGCTCGGGCGAGAGACGGAAGTGCCACCGGCCGGACGGGGCGTTGCCGTTCAGCAGGTGGGGCCGGACGGGGTTGCCGGTGACCACGGCCCGCTCCCGCGCCGAGGCGGGCAGGTGCTCGATCGACGACGGGTGGGTGAGCGCGATCCGGGTGGCGAACCGCGCCAGGATGCGGTTGGCCAGGCCGAGCGCGGTGATCTGCTCGTGCATCACGAGCGGACGGCCGAGCATCCGGGAGGCGACCCCCAGCGGCACGCACACGTATCCCCCGGTGGACAGGACCACGTCGGGGCGGTAGCGGGCGGCGATGCCGAACGCCTGCAGGACCCCGACCGGGATCCGGAACATGTCGGCGAGGTTGGTGAGCAGCTCGCGCGGGCTGGGCGAGCGCCGCAGCTTGCCCGCCTTGATCGCCCGGAACGGGATGCCGTGCTCGACGGCGATGCGGGCCTCCAGGCCGGTGGCCGTGCCCACCCAGAGCACGTCGAGGTCGAGCCCGCGGGCGGCGGCCTGCTCGCGGACGGCCGCGACGGTGGTCAGCGCGGGGTAGGTGTGGCCGCCGGTCCCTCCTCCCGTGACAAGCATTCGCAGGGGGCGATGGTTTCCGGCGTTCATCAAATCTCCTTGAGCGTGGATACCCGCGCCCTCGGGCGGGGGAGGAAGCGCGGCGCGGCGGCGCGCGATTCGGTAACGTGTCCGGCGGCGGCGATGACCAAGCCGCCGCTCGCGTGATCGGCAATGCTCTCGCCGCCGGGCCGGCGGAGAGGTGAAACGCCTGTGGAGCTGGTGTAAGACCTCAACGGAGATCCTTCCGGGCGGGCGACTGGCGGTGAAGCGGGAAGTCTCACGGGCGACCGTGGGAACCCCCTCCCTTCAGGGAGGGGAGGAGGTCACATACGTGCGTGTCCTTCCAGGATTGCGATGATCCGTGCGTCTCGGCAGCGCCGAAGCGCTCGACGGCCCCGCGCACGCTACCCGGACTCCCGATGAAGATCCAATTCCTGGCGGGCGCGGTGGTCTCCCGCGGACGGGTGCCGGGTGCCCGCCGGCACGGCCGGGTGCCCGCCGGCACGGCCGGGTCCGGTGCGGCGGGGCCGGGGGCCGGTCCTGCCGGACCGCCGGGGCGGCCTCGCCGGGACATGCCGGAGGCCCCCGTGGACGAGTTCCACGGGGGCCTCCGGCGGGCCGTGCCTAGTAGATCGGACGCGAGGAGGAGCGCAGGCGCTCCAGAGCCTCAGCCAGGATCTGGGCACCGTCCTTGTCGCTGCGACGCTCCTTCACGTAGGCGAGGTGCGTCTTGTAAGGCTCGTTACGCGGCGGCGCGGGCGGGTTGGCCTCGTCCTGACCGGCGGGAAGACCACACCGGGGGCAGTCCCAGAACTCCGGCACGGCCGCGTCGCTGGCGAAACTGGGACGCGTCTCATGCATATTCGCGCACCAGAACGGGACCCTTACACGGGGAGCCGCCTCGCCACGCTCCGCCTCCCCCATCGGGCCCGCGCCGACACGGCTGCCACGGATCGCGTTGCCACTACCCACGGATGAACTCCTCGCTCGATGGCCCCGCCGCTCGGTTGGATGCGGGGGGCTGAACCACTGTCACGCTTCGCAAAAGCCAGGTCAGGGCTTAAGGGTCAGGGCTTGAGAAGCAGGCCCAGCGCGATGATGCACACGAACCAGACAACACCGGTGATGATGGTGAGCCGGTCAAGGTTGCGCTCCACGACCGAGGAGCCTCCGAACGACGACGAGAAACCGCCACCGAACAGATCCGACAGACCTCCGCCCTTGCCCTTGTGAAGCAGCACAAGCAGGATCATCAGCATGCTCGCCAGGATGAGGGCGATGGAGATTCCGATTGTCACCGTTGACCTGTTCCCTATTTACGCGCGGCCCGCGTCCGGGCGCGACCCTTGTACGACGCCTATGGCGTGACGATTCAAACTTGCTCTAAGAGGGTACGACGTGCTGTCAAGTCGTACCCTCCGAACGGCCTACTCAGACGGACATTTCGCCGAAGCGGCAGATCTTCACGAACTCGCCCGGATCCAGACTGGCGCCACCCACCAGCGCACCGTCCACATCGGGCTGGGCCATGATGCCGGCGATGTTGTCAGATTTGACCGAGCCACCGTAAAGGATACGGACAGCGGCGGCCACCTCGCCGTCATACAGCTCGGCGAGTCGGACACGCAGTGCCGAGCAGACCTCCTGCGCGTCGGCCGGAGTGGCCACCTCGCCGGTGCCGATCGCCCAGACCGGCTCATAGGCCAGCACGACGGACCTGGCCTGCTCCGCGGTGACCTTGCGCAACGCCCCGTCGAGCTGCGAGACGCTGTGGGCCACCTGGTCGCCGGCCTGGCGGACCGGCAGGCCCTCCCCCACGCACAGGATCGGCGTGAGCGAGTGCCGGTAGGCCGCCTGTACCTTGGCGTTGACCAGGTCGTCGTCCTCGTGGTGGTACTGCCGGCGCTCGGAGTGCCCGGCCAGGACGAAGGTGCAACCGAGCTTGGCGAGCATCGCCCCGGAGACGTCGCCGGTGTAGGCGCCGCCGTCGTGCTGCGACAGGTCCTGCCCGCCGTACACGATCCGCAGCTTGTCGCCGTCCACCAGGGTCTGCACGCTGCGCAGATCGGTGAACGGTGGCAGAACCGCCACCTCGACCCTGTCGAAGTCCTTGTCGTTCAGTGCGAACGCCAGCTTCTGGGTGTGGGCGATGGCCTCAAGGTGGTTGAGGTTCATCTTCCAGTTGCCGGCCATGAGCGGTTTGCGCGCCGTGGTCACCTGTCGCTCCTCGCTCCTGACGTGCTGACGGAATCGCCGGTCCCTGCCGTGCCTCCGTGCCGGGGGCACGCCAGGGCGGCGTGATGCTCACTGCGTCGGTCCACTCCTATGCCTCCAGCGCGACGAGTCCGGGCAGGGTCTTGCCCTCCAGGTATTCGAGGCTGGCGCCGCCACCGGTGGAGATGTGCGAGAACCCGTCCTCGGGGAGGCCGAGCTTGCGCACGGCCGCGGCCGAGTCACCGCCGCCGACGACGGTGAAGGCCTCCGACTGGACCAACGCCTCGGCGACGGCCCGGGTTCCGCCGGAGAACGCCTCGAACTCGAAGACGCCCATCGGGCCGTTCCAGAACACGGTCCTGGCGTCGGCCAGCTTGCTCGCGAACAGCTCGCGGCTGCGCGGGCCGATGTCGAGCCCCTGCCGATCGGCCGGGATCGCGGTGGCGTCGACCACCTCGTACTCGGCGTCCTCGGCGAACTCGGTGGCCGCCAGCACGTCGACCGGCAGGACGAGCTCCACGCCGCGCTTGGCCGCCTCGTTGAGGAAGCCGCGCACCTGGTCGAGCTGGTCCTTCTGCAGCAGCGACTGGCCCACCTCGTAGCCCTGGGCGGCCAGGAAGGTGTAGGCCATGCCGCCGCCGATGAGCAGCCGGTCGACCTTGGTGAGCAGGTTGCCGATCACGCCGAGCTTGTCGGAGACCTTGGCTCCGCCCAGCACCACGGCGTACGGCCTGGCGAGGTCGTCGGTCAGCTTCTTGAGCACCTCGACCTCGGCCGTGACCAGCCTGCCCGCCGCGTGCGACAGCAGCAGCGGCACGTCGTAGACACTGGCGTGCTTGCGGTGCACGGCGCCGAAGCCGTCACCGACGTAGACCTCCGCCAGGGCGGCCAGCTTCTCGGCGAAGGCCGCCCGCCGGGCGTCGTCCTTGGACTCCTCGCCCGGCTCGAACCGCAGGTTCTCCAGCAGGGCCACCTGGCCGTCCTGGAGGGCGTCCACGACGCCCTGGGCCGACTCCCCGACCACGTCGGTCGCGAAGGCGACCTCGGCGCCCAGCAGCTCGCCCAGCCGCCTCGCCACGGGGGCCAGCGAGTATTTCGGGTTCGGCTCGCCCTTCGGACGCCCCAGGTGGGCGCAGACGACGACGCGCGCGCCCTTGTCGGCGAGCTCCCTGATCGTCGGCACCGAGGCCCGGATGCGTCCGTCGTCGGTGATGACGTCCCCGTCGAGGGGGACGTTGAGGTCGGCGCGGACGAGGACGCGCCGACCCTTCACATCGAGCTCAGACAGATCCTTCATCAGAGGTCGGCGCCGACCAGCTCGATGAGGTCGCCCAGGCGGTTGGAGTAGCCCCACTCGTTGTCGTACCAGCCGACGACCTTGACCTGGTTGCCGATGACCTTGGTCAGGCCCGCGTCGAAGATGCAGGAGGACGGGTCGGTGACGATGTCGGAGGAGACGATCGGGTCCTCGGTGTAGGTCAGGTAACCCTTGAGCGGCCCCTCGGCGGCGGCCTTGAACGCGGCGTTGACCTCCTCGACGCTTGCCTCACGGCTGAGCTCGACGGTCAGGTCGGTGGCCGAGCCGGTGGGGATCGGCACGCGCAGCGCGAAGCCGTCGAGCTTGCCCTTGAGCTCGGGCAGCACCAGGCCGATGGCCTTGGCCGCGCCGGTGGAGGTCGGCACGATGTTCAGCGCGGCGGCACGGGCGCGGCGCAGGTCGCTGTGCGGGCCGTCCTGCAGGTTCTGGTCCTGCGTGTAGGCGTGGATCGTGGTCATCAGGCCCTTCTCGATGCCGAAGGTGTCGTTGAGGACCTTCGCCAGCGGGGCCAGGCAGTTGGTGGTGCACGAGGCGTTGGAGATGATCGTGTGGTTGGCCGGGTCGTACTTGTCGTGGTTGACGCCCATCACGATGGTGACGTCCTCGTTCTTGGCCGGAGCCGAGATGATGACCTTCTTGGCGCCGTTCTCGGCGTGGACCCGGGCCTTGTTGGCGTCGGTGAAGAAGCCGGTGGACTCCACCACGACGTCCACACCCAGGTCGCCCCAGGGCAGCTTGGCGGGGTCGCGCTCGGCGAAGGCCTTGATCGACTTGCCGTCGACGACGATCTCGTCGGCGGTGCTCTTCACCTCGTACGGCAGACGGCCGAGGATGCTGTCGTACTTGAGCAGGTGGGCGAGCGTGGCGTTGTCGGTCAGGTCGTTGACCGCAACGATCTCGATGTCCTTGCCGCTGGCAGCGACCGCACGCCAGAAGTTGCGGCCGATGCGGCCGAATCCGTTGACGCCTACGCGGATGGTCACGGTGCCGATCTCCTCGTACGTCGGTGCGCCGGTCCACCGGACCGGCGACTTGGGGCGGGCTGAAACCTCAACCACGAACCCTATCGGACCCAAATTGGTGTAGACCACTGGCGGGGTGGGGTGTGTTCTTCCTTAACCCATGAGTAGGTATCGCACCGTTCAAGCGAAGTGCCCGAATCGTCACTCCAACCGTCTGCAATACCCGCAGGACCTGCTGTGACACGGGCAAATTCCCGGCGTGGAAGCGGCCCGCCCCGGGTGCCGTCCGGACGGTCCCGCCCGTGGAACGGAGGGAGGCGACCCGGGCCTGCGCGGCCCGGGACCGGAAGGAGACCGGACCGGAGACGCGGGAGCGGGCTCCGCCGGCGGCCGTGCACCCGCCTACGGAGCCAGCATGTCCACCGTGAGGTTCGCCTCGGTGTTGGGGATGCCGATGTCCTGGGCGCGCTTGTCGGCCATGGCGAGCAGGCGGCGGATGCGCCCGGCGATGGCGTCCTTGGTCAGCGGCGGGTCGGCGAGCTGGCCGAGCTCCTCCAGGGACGCCTGCTTGTGCTCGACCCGGAGACGGCCGGCGATCACCAGATGCTCGGGGGCCTCCTCGCCGAGGATCTCCAGGGCCCGCTGGACCCGGGCCCCGGCGGCCACCGCGGCGCGGGCCGAACGGCGCAGGTTGGCGTCGTCGAAGTTGGCCAGGCGGTTGGCCGTCGCCCGGACCTCGCGGCGCATCCGCCGCTCCTCCCAGGCCAGCACGCTGTCGTGGGCGCCCAGCCGGGTCAGCAGCGCGCTGATGGCGTCGCCGTCGCGGACCACGACCCGGTCGACGCCGCGGACCTCACGGGCCTTGGCGTGGATCTTCAGCCGCCGGGCGGACCCGACCAGCGCGAGCGCCGCCTCCGGACCCGGGCAGGTGACCTCCAGCGACATGGAGCGGCCCGGCTCGGTGAGCGAGCCGTGCGCCAGGAAGGCCCCCCGCCAGGCGGCCTCGGCGTCGCAGGTCGCCCCCGCGACGACCTGGCGCGGCAGGCCGCGGACCGGACGGCCGTGGTTGTCGATCAATCCGGTCTGGCGGGCCAGGGCCTCCCCGTCGCGGTAGACCCGCACCACGTAGCGGGAGCCCTTGCGCAGTCCCGCGGGGGCCAGGACGAGCACCTCCGCCTTGTGACCGAACACCTCGCCGATGTCCTTGATGAGCCGCCTGGCCGTGACGTTGGTGTCGAGTTCCGCCTCGATCACGATCCGGCCGCCCACCAGGTGCAGCCCGCTCGCGAACCGCAGGAGCGTCGACACCTCGGCCTTACGGCAGCAAGGCTTCAGGACCGGCAGCCTGCTCAGCTCGTCCTTGACCACACCTGTCATCGCCATGTGCGTTCGTCCTCCCCCATACAGACCTCATGCGGCCCGAGATAAACCAGGCTCACAGAAGTTTCTCGCACTCCTGAGCACCGCTGACCAGGATCAACGCTTCTCACGGAAAATCTCGTCCAGGACGGAGGCAAGACGTTGCGCATCGTGCCGCGGCGAGCCGTCCTGGTCGGCCACGGCGGCCAGGACGAGCCGCCCGCCGAGTTCGGCGGCGGCCTTCGCCAGCTCCTCCCCGTCCTCGGCCACCCCGGTGTCGGCGAGCACCACGTCGATCTCCAGGGAGGGGGCGTGCTGCCGCAGCACCTCCAGATGTTTCTGGGGGGAGAAGCCGTCGGTCTCCCCCGGCTGCGGGGCGAGGTTCAGCGCGACCAGACGGCGCGCCGCGGTGGAGTGCAGGGCCTCGGCCAGCTGGGGCACCTTGAGATGGGGAAGCACGCTGGTGAACCACGACCCGGGGCCGAAGACCACCCAGTCGGCGTCCAGGACCGCCTGGACCGCCTCGGGGCAGGCCGGCGGATCCTCGGGGACCAGCGAGATGGCCTGGACCCGGCCGGGGGTGAGCGCGCAGGCCACCTGGCCGCGCACGGTGCTCACCTCGCCGTCCAGCTCCACCTCCGCGGCGATGTCGAGCGGCACCGAGGACATCGGCAGCACCCGCCCGTGCGCGCCCAGGAGCCTGCCGACCCAGTCGAGGCCGGCGACCGTGTCGCCGAGCCTCTCCCACAGCGCCACGATCAGCAGGTTGCCGACCGCGTGCCCGTGCAGGTCGCCCTCGCTCCGGAACCGGTGCTGGACGACCTCGCTCCAGGTCCGCCCCCAGTCGTCGTCCCCGCACAGCGCGGCCAGGGCCATCCGCAGGTCCCCCGGGGGCAGCACGCCGAGCTCGCGGCGGAGCCTGCCGCTCGACCCTCCGTCGTCGGCCACGGTGACCACCGCCGTCAGCTCGGAGGTGACGCTGCGCAGCGCCGTCAGCGACGCGTACAGCCCATGTCCTCCACCCAGCGCGACGACCTTGAGACCTTCGATCACTCCCGGCCCACATCCCGGTGGCTTACCTGCACCTCCATGCCTCCTCGGTCACGCAATCGGCCGCCGATCTGCTCGGCCATGGCGACACTGCGGTGCTTGCCGCCGGTGCAGCCGACGGCGAGCGTGGCGTAGCCCTTGCCCTCACGGGTGTAGCCGGCCGCGATGATGCCGACCACCTCGTCATAGGCGTCCAGCAGCTCCTTCGCGCCCGGCTGATTGAGAACGTACTCCCGCACGGGGGCGTCGAGCCCGTTCATCGGGCGCAGCTCCGGGACCCAGTGGGGATTGGGCAGGAACCGGCAGTCGACGACGAGGTCGGCGTCGACGGGCAGGCCGTACTTGTAGCCGAAGGAGACCACGTTGACCCGCAGGCCCGGCCGGTCCTCGCCGCCGAAGAAGGCGACGATCTTGCCTCGGAGCTCGTGGACGTTGAGGTTGGAGGTGTCGATGACCAGGTCGGCGTTCGCCCGGACCTCGCGCAGGATGCCGCGCTCGCGGGCGATCCCGTCGACCAGCCGGCCCTCCCCCTGGAGCGGGTGCGGACGGCGGACGTTCTCGAACCTGCGGACCAGCTCCTCGTCGCTGGCCTCCAGGAACACCACCCGCACCGCGACGCCGCGGCCGTCCAGCTCCTCGATCGCGGCGTTGAGGTCGGTGGTGAACGCCAGGCTGCGCACGTCGACCACCGCGGCCACCTTGTCGGCGGCCAGGTTGACCCTTCCGGCCTCCTCGGCCATGGCGAACAGCAGGCCGGGTGGCAGGTTGTCGATGACGAACCAGCCAAGGTCCTCCAGGGCCTTGGCCGCTGTGCTCCGTCCCGCCCCCGACATGCCGGTGACGATGACGAACGCTGGCTCTTTTCCGTTCATGGGTTCTCCCCCTTCAAGGCCGACACGATCGTCTCGGCCGTAGCGGGGCCGATCCCGGGAATCTCGCAGATCTGGGCCGCGGTCGCCTCCCGTAACCGCTTCACCGATCCGAAATGCTTGATCAGGGCCTGCCTGCGGGCCGGACCGAGCCCGGGAACCTCGTCCAGGGCGCTTTCCTTGACGCTCTTCGACCGCTTCGAACGATGGTAGGTGATGGCGAATCGATGGGCCTCGTCACGCACGCGCTGCAGGAGGTAAAGGGCCTCGCTCGACCGGGGAAGGATTACCGGCAGGTCCTCGCCGGGAAGCCAGACCTCCTCCAGCCGCTTGGCCAGGCCGCAGACCGCCACGTCGTCCACGCCCAGCTCGTCCAGCGCGCGCTGGGCGGCCGCCGCCTGGGCCGGACCGCCGTCGACGACGACCAGGTTGGGCGGGTAGGCGAACTTGCGCGGTCTGCCGGTCTCCGGGTCGATGCCCGGTTCGGCGCCAGGCTCGGCGTCGAGCTCACCGGTGGCCGAGCGCTCCTCCAGATACCGCTTGAACCGGCGCGAGATCACCTCGTAGATCGAGGCGACGTCGCCCTCGGTGGAGCGGACGGAGAACCTGCGGTATTCGCTCTTGCGGGCCAGGCCGTCCTCGAACACCACCATGGAGGCGACCACGTCGGTGCCCTGGATGTGGGAGACGTCGTAGCACTCGACGCGCAGCGGCGCCTGGTCCAGGTCGAGCGCGTCGGCGACCTCCTGCAGGGCCTTGCTCCGGGTGGTCAGGTCGCTGGCCCGTTTGAGCTTGTGCTGCTTCAGGGACTCCATGGCGTTGCGCCAGACGGTCTCCATCAGCGACTTCTTGTCTCCGCGCTGCGGGACCCGGATCTCCACCCGGGCCTTGCGGTGCTCGCTGAGCAGCTCGGCGACCGCCTCCGCGTCGGGCGGGAGCACGGGCACCAGCACCTCCCTGGGCAGCGCCTCGGGGGTCGCGTCGCCGTACATCTGCAGCAGGAACTGCTCGACCAGCTCGCCGGGCCCGGCTTCCTCGACCTTGTCGACCACCCATCCGCGCTGGCCCCTGATGCGCCCGCCGCGGACGTAGAACACCTGCACCGCGGCCTCAAGCGGATCCTCCGCCAGTGCGATCACGTCGCAGTCGGTGCCCTCCCCCAGCACCACGGCCTGCTTCTCCATGGCTCTCAGCAGCGCCTGGATGTCATCGCGCAGCCGGGCGGCCCTTTCGTACTCCTGATCGGCGGCGGCCTGGCGCATCTCGCGCTCCAGCCGCTTCATGAAGCGGCCGGTGTTGCCCGCCATGAAGTCGCAGAAGTCCTCGGCCAGCGTCCGGTGCTCCACGGCGGTGACCCTGCTGACGCAGGGCGCCGAGCACTTGTCGATGTAGCCCAGCAGGCAGGGCCGGCCGATCTGCCCGGCACGCCGGAACACCCCCGCCGAGCAGCTCCTGATCGGGAAGACCCGCAGCAGCAGGTCGACCGTCTCCCTGATCGCCCAGGCGTGGGAGTAGGGGCCGAAGTAGCGGGTGCCCTTGCGCTTGGCACCGCGCAACACCTGGACCCGGGGGAACTCCTCCCCCATGGTGACCGCGAGGTAGGGGTAGGACTTGTCGTCGCGGTACTTGACGTTGAACCGCGGGTCGTACTCCTTGATCCAGGAGTATTCGAGCTGGAGCGCCTCGACCTCGGTGCCGACGACCGTCCAGTCGACGTCGACGGCGGTCGTGAGCATGGTCTGGGTGCGCGGATGGAGCCCGGCGAAGTCGGCGAAGTAGGAGTTCAGCCGCTGGCGCAGGTTCTTGGCCTTGCCGACGTATATGACCCGGCCCTCGGCGCCCCTGAACCGGTAGACGCCGGGTGATTCGGGGATCGACCCCGGACTCGGCCGGAAACTCGCCGGACCAACCACAGATCTCGCCACACCAGAAAGCCTATCGGCCTTCACCGACAGGATCCCTTCTCCGGAACCCCTACCCGTCCCCGCATCGCGGGCCCCCGCGGCGCCGGCGCCGGGTCCCCCCTCCCTCGCCGGCGCCGCGGGCGGTGCTCAGCCGAGGGTGATGGAGTCGCCCTCGACCTTGATCGCCTTCTCGGCGAGAGGCTTGTTGGCGGGACCGTTCGCGACGGAGCCATCGGCGATCTTGAACTTGCTGCCGTGGCACGGGCAGTTGATCGTGCCACCCGAGACGGTCGCGACGTCACATCCCTGGTGGGGGCAGACGGAGGTGAAGGCCTTGAACTGCCCGGCGGCCGGCTGGGTCACCACCACCTTCTGGTCCTTGAAGACCTTGCCGCCCCCCTCGGGGATGTCAGCGGTCTTGGCCAGCGCCGCCGCCCCCACCGCCTCCGCGCCCGAACCCGCCGGAGCGGAGGAGGCCGGCGCCGCGGCCACCGACGCGCTGTCGGCGGCGGGTTCGCCGTACCCCGAGCACGCGGTCAGCACCGCGGCCATCCCGGCACCTCCCGCGCCCAGCATCACCGCGCGACGTGTCGTATCAGTCATGGTCACCCTCCAGAGTCCTCGTCTTCAGGTACGGCCGCCCCCGGTGCCGATTCAGCATGCCGTACCCGGCATCAGGAAACTGTGAAGAAATACGCCCTCGGCGTGTCTCCGGCCCCGTCCCGGACGACCATTCCGATGAAAGGCCTCAGACGATCACAATGCCGTCGCCGTCGAGCTTCAGCGCGAACTCGACCAGCGGTGCCCCCGCCGGGCCCTTGAGGCACTTGCCGGAGTCGGCGGCGAACTCGCTGCCGTGGCAGGGGCAGCGGATGATCCCGTCCTCGGGCCGGGCGACCGAGCAGCCCTTGTGCGGGCAGCTCGCGGTGAACGCCTTGAACACCCCCGTGGTGGGCTGGGTGATCACGATCTTCCACTGGGTGATGACCTTGCCGCCGCCCACCGGTATGTCAGCGGTCTGGGCGATGACCTGCCCCTTGATGCCCGGCGGCACGATGCCCGGGCCGGGCCCGCCACCGGCGCAGCCGGTGAGCGCGGCCCCGCACGCCACTGCCGCCGTGGCGCCGATGACATGCCTGCGTGTGGGCATGCCGGAACCTTCACTGCCGCTCATTGCAGCCCTTCTCGCAACGTCCCCCGCCAAACCGGGCCTCCGCGTCAAGGATATTGACGCGGAGGCCCGGCCTCGCATCCGGCCTCAGGTACCCAGGATCTTCCTCAGGAAACGGCCGGTGTGGCTGTCGTCGACCAGGGCGACCTCCTCGGGCGTGCCGGTGGCGAGCACGCTGCCGCCCCGGGAGCCGCCCTCGGGGCCCATGTCGATCACCCAGTCGGCGGTCTTGATCACGTCGAGGTTGTGCTCGATGACGATGACCGTGTTACCGCCGTCCACGAGCTTGCCGAGCACGCCCAGCAGCCGCCGGATGTCCTCGAAGTGCAGGCCGGTGGTCGGCTCGTCCAGCACGTAGATCGTCCGGCCGGTGGAGCGGCGCTGCAGCTCCGAGGCGAGCTTGACGCGCTGGGCCTCGCCGCCCGACAGCGTCGTGGCCGGCTGGCCCAGCCGGACGTAACCCAGGCCGACGTCGTTCAGCGTCTGGAGGTAGCGCTTGATGGACGGGATGGCGTCGAAGAAGCCCAGGGCCTCCTCGATCGGCATGTCGAGCACCTCGGAGATCGTCTTGCCCTTGTAGTGGACCTCCAGCGTCTCCCGGTTGTATCGCGCCCCGTGACAGACCTCACACGGCACGTAGACGTCCGGCAGGAAGTTCATCTCGATCTTGATCGTGCCGTCGCCCGAGCAGGCCTCGCAGCGGCCGCCCTTGACGTTGAAGCTGAACCGGCCCTTCTGGTAGCCCCGGACCTTGGCCTCGGTGGTCTGCGCGAACAGGTCGCGCACCTTGTCGAAGACACCGGTGTAGGTCGCCGGGTTCGAGCGGGGGGTGCGGCCGATCGGCGACTGGTCCACGTGCACGACCTTGTCGACGAGGTCCATCCCGTTGACCCGCGAGTGACGGCCCGGGACGGTGCGCGCGCCGTTCAGCTCCTTGGCCAGGGCGTTGTAGAGGATGTCGTTGACCAGCGTGGACTTGCCCGACCCCGAGACGCCGGTGACCGCGGTGAACACCCCGAGCGGGAACTCCACGTCCACGCCCTTGAGGTTGTGCTCGCGGGCGCCCTTCACCGTGATCTGCCGCTTCCTGTCGCGCTTGCGGCGCTTGGCGGGGATGGCGATGGTCCTGCGCCCGGACAGGTAGGCGCCGGTCATCGAGTCCTCGGAGGCCAGCAGCTCCGCGACCGTGCCCGAGACGACGACCTGACCACCGTGCTCGCCGGCGCCGGGGCCGATGTCCACCACCCAGTCGGCGGCGGCGATGGTGTCCTCGTCGTGCTCGACCACGATGAGGGTGTTGCCCATGTCCCGCAGCCGGATCAGGGTCTCCAGCAGCCGCTGGTTGTCACGCTGGTGCAGGCCGATGGACGGCTCGTCGAGCACGTAGAGCACGCCGACCAGGCCGGAGCCGATCTGGGTGGCCAGCCGGATGCGCTGGGCCTCGCCGCCGGCGAGGGTGCCCGACGCGCGGTCCATGGTCAGGTAGTCGAGACCGACGTCCAGCAGGAAGCCCATCCGGGCGTTGATCTCCTTGACCACCCGCTCGGCGATCTGCATGTCCCGGTCGGACAGCTTGAGCCCGGCCAGGAACGTCGCGCACTCGCCGATCGACATCGCCGAGACGTCGGCGATCGAGCGGTCCTCCACCGTGACGGCCAGCGAGACCGGCTTGAGCCTGGCCCCCTTGCAGGCCGGGCACGGGATCTCCCGCATGTAGCCTTCGTACTTCTCCCGCATGCCGTCGCTCTCGGACTCGGCATGACGGCGCTGCACCCAGGGGATGGCCCCCTCGAAGGTGGTGTAGTAGGAGCGCTCACGGCCGTAGCGGTTGCTGTAGCGGACGTGGACCTGCTCGTCGTGGCCGTGCAGCAGGGCGTTCTGCGCCTTCCTGGGGAGCTTCTCCCAGGGGGTGGTGAGCTTGAACCCCATCGCGAGGCCGAGCGCCTCGACGAGGCGGACGAAGTAGTCGCTGGTGTGCCCGCCGGCCCACGGGGAGATCGCGCCGTCGCCCAGGGTCTTCTCCGGGTCGGGCACGATCAGGTCGGGGTCGACCTCCATCCGCACTCCGAGGCCGGTGCACTCGGGGCAGGCACCGAAGGGCGAGTTGAAGGAGAACGAGCGGGGCTCCATCTCCTCGAACGACAGGTCGTCGTAGGGGCAGTAGAGGTGCTCGGAGTAGAAGCGCTCACGGTTGGGGTCGTTGTCCGGCAGGTCGACGAACTCCAGCGTGATCGTGCCCCCGGAGAGCTGCAGGGCGGTCTCCACGGAACCGGTGAGGCGGCTGCGCGCGCCCTCCTTCACCGCGAGCCGGTCGACGATCACCTCGATGTCGTGCTTCTCCTGCTTCTTCAGCGTCGGCGGCTCGTCCAGCCGGACCACCGTGCCGTCGACGCGGGCCCGGGCGAAGCCCTTGGCCTGGAGCTGGCTGAAGAGCTCGGCGTATTCGCCCTTACGGCCGCGGATCACGGGGGCGAGCACCTGGAAGCGGGTGCCCTCCGCGAGCTCCATCACCCGGTCGACGATCTGCTCCGGGCTCTGCCGGGCGATCGTGCGGCCGCACTGCGGGCAGTGCGGCTTGCCGATGCGCGCCCAGAGCAGCCGGAGGTAGTCGTAGACCTCCGTGATCGTGCCGACCGTCGAACGCGGGTTGCGGCTCGTCGACTTCTGGTCGATCGACACCGCGGGCGAGAGCCCCTCGATGAAGTCGACGTCGGGCTTGTCCATCTGCCCGAGAAACTGGCGGGCGTAAGCCGACAGTGATTCGACATAGCGACGCTGGCCCTCGGCGAAGATGGTGTCGAAGGCCAGACTGGACTTGCCCGAACCGGACAGTCCGGTGAAGACGATCAGAGAGTCCCGCGGGAGGTCCAGCGAGACGTCCTTGAGGTTGTGTTCACGTGCGCCACGCACGATGAGGCGGTCAGCCACAGCAGTCCCGACGTCGTTGTAGAAGGTTAAGAGCGGTCGCGGGAAGACTAGCGACGGGGTCCGACAATTTCGGAGCACCGTCTCGGGGCCGAGGGTTTCCCCGCCCTCTCCAGACTACGGCCTTCCCATGGGCCCTACGGGCCACTTGATGGTTCGACCACGTGTACCAACCACGGGGACACGGTGGTTTATGCCCTGGCCCCCACCCCCGCCCCGGTGATGGAGTGAGGAGATGGATGTCATAGAAACGCTCACTACCGAGCTGACCGGCTCCACCGCCCGTCTTCTCGCCACCGCCGCCGGGCTGTCCGACGCCGACGTCAGTGCCCCCTCCCGGTTGCCCGGCTGGAGCAGGGGACACCTACTGACCCACCTCTCCCGCAACGCCGACAGCCTCGTCAACCTGGCCACGTGGGCCAGGACCGGCGTCCGGACCCCGCAGTACCCCGATCCGGAGACACGCGACGCGGATATCGAGGCGGGAGCCGTACGGCCGGCGAAGGAGCAGCTGGCCGACCTGGAGGAGAGCTCGGCGCGGCTGGCCGGGGCGCTCGCCGCGATGCCCGCCGAGGGATGGTCGGCGACGGTGGGCGGCATGCGCCCGCCCGGCCATCCGGCCTGGTATGTGCTGGTCCGGCGGCTGCGCGAGGTCGAGGTGCACCATGTGGACCTGGGGGCGGGCTACGAGTGCGCCGACTGGCCGGAGGTGTTCGTCCGCAGGGATCTGCACGACGCGATGGTCTGCTGGCCGCACGAGCTCAGCACGGTCAGCGAGATCGTGGTCGAGGAGGTCAAGGACGGCGACAAGCACCACCAGGTCTGGCGGGAGCTCGGATCGGGGCCCGTGCTGCAGGGCGACGCCTGGGCCCTGCTGGGCTGGCTGACCGGCCGCTCGTCGGGAGCGGGGCTTAGAGTGATGCCGGAGGGGGCCAGCGGCAACCGGCCTGCCGTGGCCGATGCCGGGCCGCTGCCCGCGCCGCCACCGTGGCTGACCGTGCTCGCGCCTTCTCACCTGCCCGCTGCCCCGCCCGAGGAGTATCCGTGACGTACACCGGTGACGTGCAGGTCGGCGGCCCCGCCGACGTGCGGGAGCTGCCCGCTCTGACGATCTCCAAGCTGGCCGTCGGCCCGTTCGACAACAACGCCTACCTGGTGCGGTGCAACGACACCGGCGACGGCGTGCTCATCGACGCCGCCGCCGAGGCCGACCGCCTGCTGGCGCTCATCGGCGACCGGCCGATCAGCAAGATCATCACTACCCACCAGCACGGCGACCACTGGCAGGCCCTGGAACAGGTCGCCGCGGCGACGGGCGCGACGGTGATCGCGCACCCGCTCGACGCGGCGGCGCTGCCGGTGCCGGTGGACCTGGAGGTGGAACACGGCGACCGGATCACCGTCGGAGCGGTCGCACTTGAGGTGATCCACCTGCGCGGCCACACGCCGGGCTCGATCGCCCTGCACCACCCCGGCCACCTGTTCACCGGCGACTCGCTGTTCCCCGGCGGCGTCGGCAACACCAACAAGGACCCGGAGCGCTTCGCCCGGCTCTTCACGGACGTGTCGGAGCGCGTCTTCGACCGGCTGCCCGACGAGACCTGGGTCTACCCGGGCCACGGCAAGGACACCACGCTGGGCGCCGAGCGCCCCTCCCTGCCGGAGTGGCGGGAGCGCGGCTGGTAGTCCCCGCACGGCCGGCGCCCGGGGCGTCGGCCGTGCGGGCGGCCACAGGCCCGCACGGCCCGATCCGCCGCGGCGACCGCGCGGACCCGGCCGCCGGCCCGCCGCGCGGACGGTACGGACCTCGGCACACGGCGGCCCGTCTCCGGGGCCGTGTGCCGTCAGCTGATGCTCTCGGACTCCTTGCGCTCCTTGCGCTTCTCCCGCTTGAACATCAGGATGCGCAGCGGGATGGCGGCCACGATGGCCACCTGCATGATGGCACCGACCTTGATCAGCGTGTCGCCGCCGGGCAGGCCCGCGGCCCAGATGGTCAGGCAGGCGACGTTGATCATCATCCAGGCCAGCACCGCGGCGGCCAGATTGCCCTTGGGCTTGGGATACTCGATCCGGCTCACCATGAGGTAGGCCACGCCGAAGATGGGCAGCAGGGTCACGATCGACGGCGGGAACAGCAGCACGATCGAGACCACCGTCATGGCGCCCATCGGGATGGGCAGGCCCATGAAGTCGCCGCTCGTGGTCTTCACGCAGGCGAAGCGGGCAAGCCGGATCACTCCGGCCAGCAGCACCGACGCCGCGGCGACCATCACCAGCGGGAACGGCACCTTCTGGGTGAAGCCGCCCCAGATGACCACCATGAAGGCGGGGGCGAAGCCGAAGCTGATCACATCGGCCAGGTTGTCCAGCTCGGCTCCCATGGCCGAGGCGCGGAACTTGCGGGCCACCAGCCCGTCGAACAGGTCGCAGGTGGCGCCGATCAGGAGCAGCACCACCGCGGTGCCGAAGAACTGGGGAACGGCCGCGAACTTCCCGTTCGTCTGGAGCTGGTTGATCGCCGACCAGGCCAGCACGCAGACCGCGAGGAAGCCGCACAGCGCGTTGCCGAGGGAGAGGGAGTCAGCCGCCGAGAGCCGGAACGCCTTGCCGACGGGCCCCCGGGGCTCGTCGTCCGTCTCGTCCAGCGGCCAGCTCGCGTCAGCCGTGGTCAAGAGCCGTCACCCCCGCGACGGTCCGCTGGCCGACCGACACGGCGGGGACGATTCCCTCGGGAAGATAGAGGTCCACGCGCGAGCCGAGCCGGATGAGCCCGATCCTCTCGGCCTTGGCCACCTTCGCCCCGGCCGCCAGGTAGGGCACGATGCGGCGCGCGACCGCGCCGGCGATCTGGACCAGCTCGATGTCGCCGAGCGCGGTGTCCAGGTGCCACACGACCCGCTCGTTCTTGTCACTGTCCTTGTTGAAGGCGGGCACGAACCCTCCGGCCACGTGCTCCACCGAGGTGACCGTGCCGGCCAGCGGCGCACGGTTGACGTGCACGTCCAGGGGGCTCATGAAGATGGCCACCCTTGTGCGGCCGTCCGGCCAGGGGTCGATGCTCTGCACCACGCCGTCGGCGGGCGACAGGATCCGCGCCGACCCCGGCGTGCGCTCGGGATCGCGGAAGAACCAGAGCATGCCACCGGTGAGCGCGGCCAGGGGGGCCGCCGCCAGCGCCCAGCGCCGGTCACGGCGGCTGAGCAGTGAGGTCACTGCGGCGGCGGTCACAGTCGGGAGCAACCACGGGGAGACGCCACGTGCCAGCCGTACCCGGCCTGGCTGGTGGCTTGCTGAATCGTGGGACACAGGGAACCTTTGTGATGTCTTGCGGCATTAGACCGGTATGTCTACCTGCCTTGGGGCAGGATGCTACCCATCTCTCAGCCCTTATACGGCGCAACTAGACAAGCAAAGCCGCTCACACGCCGATCCGCTAGCCCTGCTTACCACTCGCGGAGGTGGTGATTTCCTTGCTTTCGCGTCCGTCGCGACGGGCCTTGATCAGGCTGGCCGCAGTGGTGATCACCATGGTGACGCCGATGACCGACAACGACAGCCAGATCGGCACCTCGGGTGCCCAGGACACGCCACTGGAGTGCAGCGCCTCAAGAATCAGCTTAACCCCGATAAAACCAAGGATGAACGCGAGACCGTAGCTCAGGTAGACCAGGCGCTGCAGCAGACCGCCCAGCAGGAAGTAGAGCTGACGCAGCCCCATCAGGGCGAACGCGTTGGCGCTGAAGACGATGAAGGCGTCGGTGGTGAGACCGAAGATCGCGGGAATCGAGTCGAGCGCGAACAGCAGGTCGGTGGTGCCGATCGCGATCATCACGATCAGCAGCGGGGTGACCATCCGCTTGCCGTCGACCTTGACGACGACCTTGGAGCCCACGTAGTCGTCGGTGTGCGGCAGCGCCCGGCGCGCCCAGCGCAGGACCGCGTTCTCCGGGACGTCGTCGTCGTCGTGACCGTGCTGGCGGATCAGCTGCACCGCGGTGTAGATCAGGAACAGGCCGAAGACGTAGAACAGCCACCCGAAGCTCGCCAGCGCGGCGGCGCCGACGGCGATGAAGATGCCCCGCATGACCAGCGCCATCAGGATGCCGACCAGCAGCACCTTGTGCTGATGGATCTTGGGCACCGCGAAGCGGGTCATGATGATGTAGAAGACGAAAAGGTTGTCGACGCTCAGGCTGTACTCGGTGATGTAGCCGGCGAAGAACTGGCCCGCCGGGGTCGGCCCGGCGAAGATCCACAGCACGATGCCGAAAACGACCGCGAGGGCGACATAGAAGGCGACCCAGTAACCGGCCTGCTTCATGGAGAACTCTCGAGGCTCGCCCCGGTCGACGATCCACAGATCAAAGGCAAGGACGACGAGAAGACCGCCGATAACGGCGATCCATGCCCAGAGTGGAACAGTCACGATTGATAACCCTCCGGCGGCGTGCACGACTGACTGCCGGAGGTCTCTCCCGCCCGCGAAACTCTGGCGCGGACCGACAGCCCCGGGGGCCTCGTGGAGCGAGGCAGCACCGTGATGACGAGACTGTCACGAAGGGATACTCCCCCCCTAACCAAGCCAGTATAGGTGTGTGGCTTGGTAGCGCCTAATTCAACAATCAGGCGCGGCCCGATGTTCCGGCCCGCGAGATGCCCGCGTACACCGCCATCACAGCCTCCAGCGCCTCCTGCTGCCCGGGCAGCCCGGCGCCCCGCCGGGCGGCCGCCCCGGCCAGGGTCCGGACGAGCTCGTCGTCGGCGAGCACCCTGTCCACCGCCTCACGCAGCGCGGCGACGTCGCCGTACGGCACCAGCAGCCCGCCCTCGCCCACCATCGGCGGGATGCCGCCCACCGCGGTGGCGATCACCGGTGTCCCCGCTCGCAGCGCCTCCTGCACGGTCAGCGGCTGCCCCTCCCAGCGGCTGGGCACCACCAGGGCCCGCGCGACCCCGAGCAGGTCTCCTACGTCGCTCCGGTTGCCGAGCAGCCGCACCGGCAGGTTCTCCCGGTCGACGCGCCCCTGGAGCTCCGCGCGCAACGGCCCCTCCCCCGCGATCAGGAACACCGCCCGCGGCGCGGATCCGGCGGGTGCCCGGCCGGGGCCGAAGGCGGCCGCGACATCGAGCAGGGTCTCCAGGCCCTTCTGCTGGGCGAGCCTGGCGACGGTCAGGAATACCGGCCGGTCCCCCGCGCCGAGCTCGTCACGGACCTCCTGCGGCCCGCGTCCGGAGGGGGTCAGCACGGGCGCCGGGACGACGGCCGCCTCGACGTGCCCGGCGCCCAGCCCGGCCATCCGCTCCCCCAGGTCGGGGGAGACCACCAGGACCCGATCGGCGCGGCGGGCGACGATCCGTTCGAGGACCCCGTAGACCGCGCCGATCGCACCGCCCGCGGTGGCGGCGTTGTGCAGGGTCACCACCAGCCCGGTCCGGGTCCCGGTCAGCGCGAGAGCGGCCAGTGCCCCGGCCCGCAGCCCGTGAGCGTGTACGGCGTGCGCCCCGCGCAGCGCCCTGAGCGCCCGCACCGCCCGCAGGTCGTTCAGCGGACGGGGCCGGTCGGAGATCGGCACCGGCACGAACCGCGCCCCGAGCCGGCCGAACCCGAAGGCCTCCTCGGTCTCCGGCGGCCCGGCCACGACCACCTGGTGCCCCCGCCGCACCAGGCCCTCCGCCAGCATGGCCACATGCCGGCCGACCCCGCCCGCGCTGGTCCCCAGCACGAACGCCAGCCGTGAGCCCGCCTCAGTCATCGCCACGGTTCCCTCCTGGAGTGGACATCCGTCTGAGCCGTTCCAGCAGCAGCCGGGTATCCGGTCTGTCGATCACCGCGGCCACGGCCGCGAACACCGCCGAGCCGGCGACCGCCGCCGCCGCTCCGACCACCACGCACATCCACCGTGACACCTCGCCGGAGACCGTGACCACGGCCAGACCGGCCCCGTAGGCGGCCACCCCGCCGAGCAGCCCGGCGGACAGGGCCCGCCAGGCCCCCTCCAGCGCGGCCGTGCCCGCGGCCCTGGACACCGCGAGCGCCAGCAGCCCTCCGCCGACGGTCATGCCGACGGTGCTGCCCAGCGCCAGCTGCCCCACGACGTCGGACGGGCCGTGCGCGGCCTGGGCCAGCAGGATCTGCGCCACCAGCGCGACGGCCCATCCGGCCACCGAGGCGACCGCCGCCGACCGGCCCCGGCCACAGGCGTACAGAATCCTCGCGAGATGGAGCATCAGCGCGTATCCCACCAGACCCGGCGCGAACAGCGCGACGGCCCCGGCCATCTCCCGGGGATCGCCGCCCGGCGTGCCCTCCACGAACACCCGGGACACGGGCATGGCGACCGCCGCCATCACCCCGGCCGCCAGCCCTGTCACCAGCAGGATCACCCTCGTGCTGGACGAGGCCAGGCTGTCGAAACCGGCCCGGTCCCCGTCGGCCGCCCGGGCCGACAGCACCGGGAACGAGCTGGTGGCGATCGGCACCACGAGCACCGCGAAGGGGAGCTGGTACAGCGCCCAGGAGTAGGTGTAGATCCCCGTCGCCCCCGCGCCGCCCAGGTCGTTGGCCAGGCGGACCACGACGGTCAGCGCGACCTGCTGGGCGATGAGCACGGCGATGCCCGCGACGGCGAGCTGCCGCGCGCGGGCGGCGACCCCCGGGGGGAACGACAGCGAGGGCCGCAGCCGCAGCTTGAGGCGGCCCACCGGGCCGGCCACGGTGAGCACCATCGCCGCGGCGGCGATCGTCGCGCCGAGCGAGAGCGTCAGCTGCCCCGCCGTCGTGAGGTTCGACAGGTCGGCGGCGGCCCCGTTGCCGACCGGCTCGAACACCAGGTAGGAGGCGACGATGAGCAGGCTGGAGACCAGCGGCGCCAGGGCGGGCCCCATGAACCGCCGGTGGGCCTGGAGCACGCCGTACAGGACCACCGCGACGCCGAAGAAGATCATGCGCGGGGCGAACACGACGAGCATGTCCGTGCCGGCCCTGACGACCTCGGCCACGTCGCACTCGCCGGGATTGCCGGTCAGCAGCGTGACGATCGGCCCGGCGAACGCGGCGATGAGCAGGGTCAGCGGCACCAGCGCGAGCATCACCCAGGTGAGCAGGGCGGAGGTGGTCCAGCCGACCTCCGCCCTGGCCTCGGGGTCCTCTCCCGCCCGGGAGGCCGCCGAGGCCAGCACCGGCACCACCATCCCGGCCAGCGCGCCCCCGGCCACCAGCTCGAAGACGATGTTGGGGACGTAGTTGGCGGTGTTGTAGGCGGTGCTCAGGCAGAGGTTGCCGACGGTCTGGGACTGGACGAGATAGCGGCCGAACCCGACGAGCCGGGCCGCGACGGTCACGATCCCGATGAGGAGTGCCGCCCCGGCGACCCCCTGCCCGATCTTTTTGATCATCAGTTGCCGAGCGCCTGCTCCACTGGACGGCGGCCGAGCATGTCGATGCGGTTGAGCACGGGGTTACCGGCGATGAACTTGGTGAAACTGACCTTCTCCGAGGCGGCGGTCAGCGCGACCACGGTGCCGAGGACGGCCAGGCGTCCGGGACGGCCGAGAGCGACAGAGGCGGCCAGGCCGAGCAGCGCGCCCAGCGCGTTCGCTCCCGCGTCTCCCAGCATCGCCCGCTCCCCCAGGTCCTCGGGCAGGAGCGCGACGGCGGCGCCGATCGGCAGGGCGGCCAGGGCGGCCGGGACCGGGGCGTCACGCCAGAGGCCTGCGGTGAGCAGGGGCGCGCCGGCGAGCAGGCCGACCTTGATGGCGCGGCCCGGGCGCAGGTCGAAGAGGTTGGCCAGGTTGGCGCCGCCTGCGACCAGCGCTCCGTTGACGGCGGTGTCGACAGGGCCCCGGGAGGTCAGGGCGGCCGCGGCCAGGCCCGTCACGCCGATGCCCAGGATCTTCACGGCGCCGCTGGTGACCTCGCCCTTGGCCAGGGCGCTCAGATGGCCCTTGAACCCCTTGGAGGACGTCGCGCCGTACAGGTCGTCGTAGGCGCCGAGAGCACCGCTGCCGGCCACGGCCACCAGGACGGCCGCCCGGACCCTGACGGGCAGGCCGGGCAGCACGGCCCCGGCCGCACCGGCGCCCGCGACGAAAGCAGGCCCCTCCAGCAGCGTGATCGGCTCGCCCCGGTGATTGGTCCGGTCCCAGGTCTCCGCGTCGCCGATCGGCGGCCTGCGGGTGAAGGCGGCGTAGGCGGCGCGGGCGGCCGCCGCGCCGAGAAAGGCGCCGGCCAGAGCGCCGAGAAAAGCACGACGGGCCATCGGGTCATCCTCCGGAGGTGGCCGTAGGGGCGGGGGGCGCACTGGGCTCGATGCCCGAGACGCCGGGGCCGATGCCGTAGTGCCCGGCAACCCCGGACAATTGCTCCCGCAGAGCGTAGACCACCACGACCCGGCCCGCGGGCATATCGAGGTTGTCGACGCTGGAGACCTTCTCCGCGACGGCGGTGTCCTCGCGGAGCGCGGCGATGGCGCCACCGGCCGCGCTTCCGGTCAGGGCGCCGGTCAGCACGGCGCCCCGTCCGCCCTCGTCCAGGCCGAGGGCCATCGACACGATCGCGCCCGCCTGCTGGGCGGCGTCGTCGCCGGTGTAGGGCTCCGGGGGGGCGATCAGCACGGCCAGGTCCGCGCGCTTGGCGGGCTGGTCGGTGATGGTGAGCAGGCCGCCGCGCTGGAAGGCTTCCAGGATCCCGGTCGCGGTGGGATTCACCTTGCCCAGCTGTGCGGGATCGCTGGTCACGATTGCACTGGCGAGCAGCACGGCCGCCTTGTCATAGGTCGTCCCCTCGACGGGGAGGGTCATGTCGGCGGGCTTGGCCTCGGTGACCAGCGCGTCGATGGAGGCCGACCGGCTGGGGTCGACATATCGGTCGGTGAGGGTGACCCTGCCGGTCACGGTCGCCCCCGACGCGACGATCACCTGCTGCGCCGTCTCACGCATGCCCGCCGTCACCCCGGGGGCCTCCACGATCACCACGCGCTCGGAGGCGAGGGCGTCCTGGACGAGCCGGGGGGTGCTGGAGGTGAGGAGGGCGTCGTTGCCCGCCTCGCGGCTCTGCAACGCCTCGACCTGGCCGCGGAGCTCGTCGTTGCCCACGCGGAGCTGGTTGGCGAGGCTCTCGGTCGCCTTGATGACGGGGTCCTCCAGGAAGCTGGTGCCCAGCACGATGCCGACCGACAGCGCGAGGAAGATCGCGACGATGGAGACGAGGTGATAACGGAAATCGATCACGAGAAGAGTCCGACCAGCCAGAAGATGAAGCCGTTCCAGCCGTCGCGGACGCTGTCGAGCCAGATCTTGCCCACCGGGGAGACGATGATCGCCACCCCCATGGTGATCAGCGTGGTGGCGACGAGCAGGAGCAGGGACGGGGTGGAGATCCGGCTGCGGTAGAGCCGGCTGACGCCCTTCGCGTCGACGAGCTTGCTGCCCACCCGGAGCCGGGTGAGGAAGGTGCTGGCCATGCCCGAACGGCCCTTGTCGAGGAACTCCACCAGGGTCGCGTGGGTGCCGACGGCGACGATCAGGTCGGCCCCCTTGTCGTCGGCGAGCAGCATCGCGATGTCCTCGCTGGTGCCGATCGCCGGGAAGATCACGGCATCTCGGCCGAGCTGCTGGACGCGCTCCAGGCCCGGCGCCCTGCCGTCCCGGTAGGCGTGCACGACCAGCTCGGCGCCGGAGGTGAGGGCCTTGGTGGAGACCGAGTCGAAGTCGCCCACGATGATGTCGGGCATGTAGCCGGCCTCTACGAGCGCGTCGGCCCCGCCGTCCACCCCGATCATGATCGGGCGGTATTCACGGATGTAGGGCCGGAGGGCGGCGATGTCCTCCTTGTAGTGGTAACCGCGCACCACGATGAGGACGTGCCGCCCCTCCATGACGGTCCGGACGTCGGGCACGCCGACCCCGTCGATCAGGAGGTCGCGCTCGCGCCGGACGTATTCCATGGTGTTCGCCGCGAAGGCCTCGATCTGGACGGTCAGCCCGGCCCGTGCCTCGACCATCGCGGCCTCGACGGCCTCGGCGGTCTGCACGTCGCCCTTGCCGACCAGCTCGTCGTCGAGGTAGACGACCCCCTCGTGCACCCGGACCAGATCGCCGTCCTTGACCCGCTCGAACAGCTCGGGACTGGCGTTGTCGACGAAAGGCACCCCGGCCTCGACGATGATCTGCGGGCCCAGGTTGGGGTAGCGGCCGCTGATGCCCGCGGCCACGTTGACCACGCTCGCCGCGCCGCACGCGACAAGCGCCTCCGCGCTCACCCGGTCAACGTCAACGTGATCGATAATCGCGATTTCCCCGGGCCGGAGGCGTTTGGTCAGCCCCTTGGTCCGCCGATCGATTCTCGCCACTGCCGTCACCCCGGGAAGGTCCGTGACCTTCCTGCGGCGGAGGTAACCGGTGAGCCTGCTCTGAAGCTCGTCAATCGGCACCTTCATCACGACCATCCTGCCAGAGCGAATGACCAGGAAAGCCAAACCCACGGCAGCATGCCAGATTCGTCACGGAAGATCCCCACGATCCTCTGCTCCCCCGAGCATCCGAAAACAGTCCTTCTTTTACGCCTTATCCGCGGCGGCGATCGAGAGAAGCTCCTCCGCATGCGCGCGACCCAGCTCGGAGTCCTCCAGCCCCGCGAGCATCCGGGACAGCTCCCGTGCCCGGCCGTCCTTGTCGAGCGCGACCACCCCGCTGCGCACCACGCTGCCGTCGCCGGCCTTCTCCACGACCAGATGCTGGTCGGCGAAGGCGGCCACCTGGGGCAGATGAGTGACGACTATCACCTGGGCGGTGCGGGCCAGGCGGGCCAGCCGCCGGCCGATCTCCACCGCCGCCTTGCCACCCACACCTGCGTCGACCTCGTCGAACACGAACGTCGGCACCGGATCGGCACCGGCAAACACGACCTCGATGGCGAGCATCACCCGGCTGAGCTCACCGCCGGAGGCGCCCTTGTTCAGCGGCAGCGGCGGCGAGGCCGGGTGCGGGGACATGCGCAGCTCGACCTCGTCGACGCCGTGCGGGCCGAAGTCGGCCGCGGCCGTCATGCCGACCACCACCCGGGCGTGCGGCATGGCCAGCGCGGTGAGCTCCTCGGTGACGGCCTGACCGAACCGCTCGGCGGCGGCGGACCGGATCCGGGTCAGCTCGGCGGCCAGCTCGGTGAGGCGGCCGGTCAGCTCCTCGTGCTCCCGGGCGAGGTCGCCGATCCGCTCGTCGTCGCCTTCGAGCTCGGCGACGCGCTGCGCCGCCTGGGCGGCCCATGCGAGCACCGCGCCGGTGTCCTCGCCGTACTTGCGGACGAGATGGGCGAGCACGGCCTGGCGCTCCTGCACGACCGAGAGCCGGACCGGGTCGGCCTCGACCGACTCGGCGTAGGAGGCCAGCTCGGTGGCGACATCGGAGATGAGATAACCCGCCTCGGCGAGCCGGTCGGCGAGCCCGGCCAGCACCGGATCGAACTCCCGCACCGCCTCGACGGCCGTGCGGGCCTGGCCGACCAGCGTGATGGCGTCCTGCATGACCTGCTCGCCGGACATGGGATCGCCCAGCAGCGCCCGGTGCGCCGTCTCCGCCGCGTTCCGGAGGGAGTCGGCGTGGGAGAGCCGGTCCACCTCCTCGCGGAGCTCGGTGTCCTCGCCCGGCTTGGGGTCGGCCTTCTCGACCTCGTCGAGCCCGAACTTGAGCAGGTCGGCCTCCTGAGCCCGCTCCCTCGCCCGGGCGGTCAGCTCGGTCAGCTGGTCGGCGACCTGCTTGTGCCGTTTGTAGGCGTGCTCGTAGGCGCGCAGCGGCTTGACCAGGTCCTCACCCGCGTAGCGGTCGAGGGCGGCCCGCTGGCGGCCGGGCTGGAGCAGCCGCTGCTGGTCCATCTGGCCGTGCACGGCCACCAGGTCCTCGGCGAGATAGGTGAGCGTGCCCACGGGGACCGTGCGGCCGCCCAGCCAGGCACGGCTGCGGCCCTCCGCGGAGACGGTCCGCGAGATGATCAGCTCCCCGTCCTCGATCTCACCGCCCACGTCCTGCACCTGCTGGGCCACCCGGCCCGCCGGGTCGACCACGAGCGTGCCCTCGACGGTGGCCTTGTCCGAGCCGGGACGGACCCGAGCGGGATCGGCCCTGCCGCCGAACAGCAGCCCCAGACCGGTCACCACCATGGTCTTTCCCGCACCGGTCTCGCCCGTGAGCACGGTGAACCCCGGCGACAGCACCAGGACGGCCTCGTCGATCACGCCGAGCCCTTGGATGCGGACCTCCTCGACCCTGGGTCGCACTGGTCCCTCCCGTCACATCGAATTCACCGAACATCAGTGCGGTGCGCGGGCACGATCCTACGCGCTTGGGACAGGAATCGCCCGGACGCGCTACGGCCGTACCCGGCCACGCCACCCCTGTACAGGGAGATCGAATTTGGCGACCAGCCTGTCGGTGAAAGGCGCCCCGGTGTCCTCCAGGCCGTGCAGCCGCGCCAGCCGTACCGGCACCTCGCCCCGGCGGACCTCGACCCGCGCTCCGGCGGGCAGATCGAAGCGGCGGCGGCCGTCGCACCACAGCACCGCCCCCGCCGTTTCCGGCTGAACCTCCAGCGCCAGCGTGGATCGGGGAGAGATCACCAGCGGCCGGGAGAACAGCGCATGGGCGCTGATCGGCACCAGCAGCAGCGCCTCCACCTCCGGCCAGACCACCGGCCCGCCGGCCGAGAAGGCATAGGCGGTGGAACCGGTCGGAGTGGCGCAGATGACCCCGTCACACCCCCAGCGCGACAGCGGCCGCCCGTCGATCTCCACGACCGCCTCGAGCATCCGGTCGCTCTTCTCCACGGTGGCCTCGTTGAGCGCCCAGGTGTCGGCCAGCAACTGGCCGTTGAGACGGGCGGTGACCTCGATGGTCATCCGCTCCTCCACGTCATAGCGGCCCTGGACCACGCAGTCCACCGTGACCGCCAGGTCCTCCACCTCCGCCTCGGCCAGGAAGCCGACGTGCCCGAGGTTGACGCCCAGCAGCGGCACGCCCGCCGGACGCGCGAGCTCGGCGGCCCGCAGCAGGCTGCCGTCACCGCCGAGCACGATCATCATCTCGGCGTCCTGGACGGCGGCGGCGCTCGCGGGCACCACGTCGGCGCCCGCGCAGGCGATCGCCTCGGCCTCGGCGTTGAGAACGCGCACGGTCAGCCCCGCCTCCACCAGGCGGCCGATCACCGTCCGAGCGGTGTCGACAGCCGCCTCCCGCCCGGTGTGGGCGGTGACCAGCACGGTGCGCTTGGTAGTCATGTTCCACTCTTTCGGGGGATAGCCACTACTGAGGGCCTTCTGCCACCGCGCGTTCGACCTCGGCGCCGATGTCCGCCACCGGGAGCGCGCCTTCTCCCTTGCCGAGCCAGATGACGTACTCCACGTTTCCCGACGGGCCCGGCAACGGGCTCGCGGTGACGCCCCGCACGGTGAGGCCGAGCGCCTGCGCGGCCCCGGCGACGTCCCGTACGGCCTGCGCCCGCAGGACGGGGTCACGCACGACCCCGCCGGCGCCGACCCGCTCCTTGCCGACCTCGAACTGCGGCTTGACCAGCATCGCGAAGTCGGCCCGCTCGGCGGCGCACAGCGTCAGGGCGGGCAGCACCAGGCGCAGCGAGATGAAGGACAGGTCACCGACGATCAGCGTGGGAGGCTCGCCCACCATGTCGGGTGTCAGGTCCCTGACGTTGACCCGCTCCATGACCGTGACGCGCTCGTCGGTCCGCAGCGACCAGGCGAGCTGGCCGTACCCGACGTCGACGGCGAGCACGTGCGCCGCGTCGTTGCGCAGCAGCACGTCGGTGAAGCCTCCCGTCGAGGCCCCCGCGTCCAGGCAGCGCCGTCCCGCGACGGTCAGCCCCCGGGGGCCGAAGGCCTCCAGGGCGCCGAGAAGTTTGTGCGCCCCCCGCGAGACGTAGTCGGGGCCTTCGGCGGCCTCGGCGACCACGATGGCGGAGGCGGTGTCCACCTGGGTCGCGGGCTTGGCTGCCAACTGGCCGCCGACGCTGACCCGGCCCGCCTCGATGAGCTGGGCCGCCTGCTCCCGGGACCGGGCCAGTTTCCGGCGCACGAGCTCGCTGTCGAGGCGCGTCCGCCGGCTCACCGCTGCCGGTCCGGGGTGCCGTCCACCGTGGCGAGTGCCTGCTCGAGCCCGGTGAACACCTCCTCGAACACGCTCACGTGCGCCGAGACGGGCATCGCGCCGAGCCGGGCGAGCCCGCCCAGCGCGGTGTCGACCCGCTCCTCGCCGGTCTCTTCCGGCAGGTCCGTCATGCGCCCCCTCCGGAGGTGCTCTTCGCCGACTTGGTGGTCGTCCGGGCACGCGGCGCGCGAGCCGCCTTGCCCGTGGACGCCTTGACCGTATCGGAAGCCACGGCGCTCGTCGCCTTGGTGCCCTTGCCCGTGCCCTTGCCCGTGCCCTTGGTCGTGTCCTTGCCGGTGTCCTTGGTCGTGTCCTTGCCCGTGTCCTTGGTCGCCTTCCGCACCCTCGCGGCCCCCTTGGCGGGCCTGCCGGAAGCGTCGCCCTGGGCCACCGTACGGCTTCCTGCGGCGGGCCCGCCGGGAGAATCGGCCTTGGCCGCCGTACGGCTCCCTGCCGCGGGCCGGTCCGAGGCGTCGCCCTCGGCCGTCGTACGGCTCCGCTCGGCCGAGACCTTCCCGAGCGCCTCCTCCGCGGAGGCGAGTCTGGCCTCCAGCTCCCCCACCCGGGCCCGCAGCCGGTCGACGTCCTCAGTGCGAGCCAGGTCGAGCGCGCCGAGCAGCCGGTTCACGTCCAGCCTGACAAGCTCGTCGAGCTGCTCCCGGTTGGCCTTGCCCGTCGCGACGAGCTCCTTGGCCATCTTGTCGACCTGGCCGGACATCTGAGACAGACCAGTCTCGCCTGAGGAGAGCAGTTCGCGAACTACCGCACGGGCTCTGCTCGTTGTCATCTCCGTGAGACCCGTAGCCGCCTGCACATATCCCCGCAGCGCTTCGAACGCCATGACAGGAGACTCCTTCCTCCGGCGCATCCCCGCGTGCCGGATCGCACGTTGTATTCATGTGGAACGCTACCGTCCGTAGGTCCAAGGGATTCGGGCCGGTCCGAACAGAGCCGGTCCGAACAGAAAGGAGCGCCACGCGATGGCGACCGTCGACGAGTGCCGGGTGGCACTGCGCAAACTCGGTGAGCAGTTCGACGAGGTTGACCAGGCGAGCCGTAGCAAACACGTGGTCGAGCGCAGCATCAGCTGCCACATCCGCGACCTCGGTGTCACCTTCTACGGCCGCATCCACCACGGTGGCCTCGGCCCCTTCGACGACTCGCCTCCCGCCGGCGGCGGACCCGCCGAGGTGAAGCTGACCATCGGCAGCGACGACCTGGTCTCCCTGGTCAACGGCGAGCTCGACATGGGACGCGCCGTGTTCAGCGGCCGGGTCAAGATCGATGCCAGCTTCGGCGACCTCCTCCGCCTCCGCAAGCTCCTCTGAACGAGCCGCTCCGGACGGTCCGGCTCCGGAGAGTGAGGGAAGAGCACGTCGGCGTCCCCAGCCAGGAGACATGCCCCCTGTCCCGGGGCATGCTCCCTCAGGGAACGCACTGACCGTCCGCCCAGGGAACGCACTGACCGTCCGCCACCGTCCCGGCGACACACCACCGCCAGGACACCCTCGCCCAAGAAACCCACGACCCCGGCGAAAAACGCACGGACGGCCCGCCACCATCAGGCGAGCCAGTCGGAGCACCCGCCCCGCCGAGAAGACCCATGGCCGTCAGGGGGCGTGGCCGAAAAGGTTCAGGGGGTGCCGCCGGAAAGGGAGGAGTCGAGGACGGCCTTCACCGCGTCCTCGTCCGCCTGCCCCTCTCCGGCCGCCTCCCACGTCGCGGCGGCGGCCGCCCGGAGCCCGTCGAGCGGATCCCCCCGCCCATCGAGGCGGAGACGGCCCTCCTCCCACCGTGCCGTCCATCCCTCACAGGCCCATCCGTCCCCGTCCCGCCGCACCTGGGGGTAGGGCCTGTGCAGGGCCGACAGGCCGGCGGCGACGTAGGTGGGCCGGTGCCGGGGGCCGGCGGTCAGCAGATCGAGAGGGCTCGCCACACCGGTCAGCACCAGCAGGCTGTCCACTCCCGCGTTGGTCGCCCCCTCGATGTCGGTGTCGAGCCGGTCACCGACCACCAGTGGCCGTCGCGACCCGGTCCGCAGCATCGACTCACGGTGCAGCGGCGGCTCGGGCTTCCCCGCGACGATCGGCTCCACCCCGGTAGCAGTGGCGATCACCCGTGTCATCGCGCCGTTTCCCGGCAGCTCGCCCCGGCTGGTCGGCATGGTCGAGTCGGCGTTGGCGGCCACGAACAACGCCCCCTGCCGCACGGCCAGCGCGCCCTCCGACAGCAGACCGTAGGACAGGCCCGGCGCGATGCCCTGCACCACCGCGACCGCACCGTCCATGGCGGTGCTGACCGGACGCAGGCCGTGCGCGCGCAGGGCGCTGCGCAGTCCCATCCCGCCGACCGTCAGCACCGCCGCGCCGGGGGCGACCCGCTCGGCCACCAGACGCGCGGCGGCCTGGGCCGAGGTGACGACGTCTTCGGGGGTGGCCGGAGCTCCGAGCGCGCTCAGGTGTTCGGCGATCGCACCCGGAGTGCGCGAGGCGTTGTTGGTGACGTAGGCGAGCCGCACACCACGCCCCGCCGCCTCACGCAACGACTCGGGAGCCCCAGGTACGGCGTCGCGCCCGAGATACACCACCCCATCGAGATCAAGGAGAAGGGTGTCATACGGGTCGATCAGCGTCTGTATGTCCACGCCTCCATTCCATCACCCACGAGGATCACATCCGGCGGGCACGTAACGTGGCACGGACGCTTTTCAGCGCCGTCACGTAGTGCCGCTGGTCGGGACGCATGGCCGCGGCGATGGCCAGCGGCTCCTGCGCTGCTTCCATGTCTCCGGTGCGCCACAGGGCGAGACCGAGACCGAAATAGGCGTAGTCCTCGGCCGGATTGGCGTCGACGATCCAGCGGAAACTGTCAACCGCTTCGGCGTACTGCCGGGAGTTGAACTGGGCGCGGGCGAGCGCCTCTCGAATACTCCGTGATTCCGGCTCGGCGTCGGCGGCACGCTCCAGCAGCGCGACAGCCGCCGCCGGGCTCCCCTCTGCCAGGAGCTTCATCCCTCGTTGGAACCAGTCATAGACGTCCCCGGCCGGAGCGCCCGTCTCGGGGCTGGGGGAATCAGACGGACCGCTACGTCCTTGGACCATACGTGAGGCCTCCTTCATCGACAGACGACAGATCTGACCGATTTCCTGACGGCCCGGGCACCACCGCGCCATCGGAGCGGTCCCTGGACGTTTCAGGCCTTTATGGCAGCATGCCCCCTATGGCGAATCCTGAACTGCCGGTACCCGACGGGCTGGTGCTACGCCCGTTCCGCGGTGTGAGGTTCACGGTCGACGATCTGGCAAAGGTGACCTCTCCGCCCTATGACCTGGTCGAAGAAGCCGACGTGCGAGACTTGCTCGACTCACATCCCAACAACGTGGTGCGGCTGATCCTTCCCGGCGCCGACCGCCACCGGTACGCCGAGGCTCGGGAGACTCTTCAGGCCTGGCTCTCCTCCGGTGTGCTGGTGCCCGACGAGACGCCCGCCGTGTACGTCTACGAGCAGACCGGACCGGGGATCCTGCAGCGAGGGCTCATCGGCGATGTGGGCCTGGCGGGTCCGGAGCAGCAGGTCATCCTGCCGCATGAGGACGTCATGCCCGGACCGGTCGCCGACCGGCTGGCCCTCATGCGCACGACCGAGGCCAACCTGGAGCCCATCTTCCTCCTCTACGAGGGCGACGGCGGCGCCGCCACGCTCCTCGTCGACCGGATCGCCCTCTCCCAGCCGCCACTGATCGAGGCGGAGACCCGTGACGGGGTCAGGCACCGGCTGTGGGCCGTCACCGATCCCCAGGAGCTCGCCTCCCTCAACGCCGATCTCCGTACCCGTCAGGCCCTCATCGCCGACGGTCACCACCGCTACGCCACCTACCTCGCCCTCCAGCACGAGCACCACACCCTGCAGCGGGAGCACCGAGACTCGGCCGGGGCGACCGCTCCCGAAGGCCCCGTGAACCCGGGTCCCTGGGACTTCGGCCTGGCGCTCCTGGTGGACTCCACCTCCTATCCCCCGGATCTGAAGGCCATCCACCGGGTCATCGCGGAACTACCGCTGGAGGAGGCACTGGCCAAGGCCAAGGGCGCCTGGCGGGTGCACGAGCACGCAGACCTTGCCGAAGGGCTGGCCGCGTTGAAGGACACCACCGGCCCGGCCTACCTGCTGTCCGCCGGAGGCCCGGCGCATCTCCTCACCGACCCCGACCCCGTCCAGGTCGAACACGCCATGCCCGCCCACCGGTCCGCCCGCTGGCGTGCGCTGAACACCTCCGTTCTCTCGGAGTTCCTGCTGCCGAAGGTCTGGGGAATGAACGACGACGAGCGTTCGGTGCGCATCGTGCACCATGACCCGGAGACGGCGGTACGGCTGGCGCAGGAGTCCGGAGGGACCGCGGTGCTGCTGAACCCGTTGACGGTCGACGATGTGCTCGCGGTCGCGGCTCAGAGGGAGCGAGTGCCCCGTAAGTCCACCTCTTTCGGCCCCAAGCCCCGCACCGGACTGGTCCTGCGCACGTTCGCCTTCGACTGATCCGCGACTCCTGCCGAGCGGTCGTACGGCGAGCGGTTGCCCGGCTCCGGCCGAGCGGTCGTACGGCGAGCGGTTGCCCGACTCCTGCCGAGCGATCACAAGACAAGTGCTCACCCAGCTCAGGCCGAGCGACCGCCGGACAAGTGGTCACCCGGCTCAGGGCGCATACCTGTGAGAGCGACGGCCACCCGGCTCCGGCCGAGCGATCACAGGACAAGTGGCTGCCCGGCTCCGGCCGAGGGGTCATCTCAAGGACGGCACCTCCACACGTCGCAGCACGGGTGCCGGCGTGTTTCCCTCAGCAGCATGGGGCGGCTCCAGATCTACGGCCGTGAGCCCTCGATCCTCCCCTGCCATAGCGGTCCCGGTCTCTGCCGGACCGGTCTCGGCGTGGGTAAGCGACCGCACTGGCCGGGGCGGGACGGGGATCGGAGCCTGACCTTCCTCGTCAGCGGCCAGGACCACGGTGACCCGGCGTTCGAGACGTCTCACCGAGCGGACCTCGACCTCGTAGCCCGACGACTTGGATCCCTCACTCCCCCACCATCGGCGGCGCAGGGAGCCCACCACCTCGACCATGTCGTCAGGCAGCCATTCGGCCACGACCACGGTGACCTCGGGCTCGAACGACACACACGGGATGGTGTCGACGCGCGTCCCGCGGCCGCGCTGCTGCCGTCGGACGATCACTCTCCAGCTGCCGAGGGTGCTCCCGCTCTGCAGCGACCTGATCCGCACCGCCTCGGGCAGACGGCCCACCAGGACGACCTCATTGCGATCCATCGAATCCTCCTCCGATCTCTGCCGATCGAGGACGACTCTTTACGATGTGAGCTATGCCAGGATGGCCCGAACGCCGTTCTGGGGACGCTGGTTCCAGTTCTGAGGTGGCCTGTGGACAACATCACCGCCCTCGGCGGCGACGTCTATGAGATCGACACGAGAATGGCCGGATACTCCGGCATCACGGCGGGATATCTGATCCTCGGAGACCGTCCCTGCCTGGTGGAGACGGGCACCTCCACCTCCGCCCCGGTGGTGCGTGACGCCCTGACCTCATTGGGGGTCGGTCCGGGCGATCTCGCCACTGTCGTCGTCACACACATCCATCTGGATCACGCGGGCGGAGTCGGCGACATCGCCGGGTTCTACCCGGAAGCGGAGATCGTGGTCCATGAGAAGGGAGCGCGGCATCTCGCCGATCCGTCCCGGCTGATGGCCAGTGCCCGGATGGTCTGGGGTGACAAATTGGACACCCTGTTCGGCGAACTGTCCCCCACGGAGGCCTCACGGATCCGCGCGCTGGGAGACACGGGGGCCATCGACCTCGGCAACGGGCGCACGCTGAACAGCCACTACTCTCCCGGCCACGCCAAGCACCACGTGGGGCTGATCGACTCGGGCACCGGCGACCTCTACGTCGGAGACGCCGCCGGCGTCTACCTCCCGCAGACGGGCGACCTGCGCCCGGCCACTCCGCCGCCGGACTTCGACCTGCAGATCGCGCTGGACTCGATCGGCCTGTTCCAGGCGCTCGGCCCGCAGCGGCTGCTGTTCAGCCACTACGGCCCGGTCACGGACGTGGATGAAACCCTGGGACGCTCGGCGGAGGAGCTCCGCGTCTGGGTCGACCTGACCCGCCAGGCCCATTCGGAAGGCATGGACCTGGACCACGCGGTGGCCATGGTCAAGGAGAGGACGCAGGAACGCTACGCGGCGCTGAGGGCCGACGACGCGACCGCTGAGCAGTTCGAACTCCTCAGCGGCGCCCCGTCCAACGTGGCCGGAATCCTTCACTGGCTGAACCGGGTGCAGCCGTAGAAGGCCTTCCGTCTCGGGTGAACAGACTGGTTCACCCGAGACGGAACGCAATCACTTCTTCTTCTCGGCCTTGTCCTCGTCCTCGTCATCGCCGTCGACATCCGCGGGGTCGTCGAGGATGTCACCGAAGTCAGGCTCGATGAAGGCCGGCCCGACACCGGCTTCGACCTTCTCGCCGGGCTTGTCCTGGACCTTCTCCTCGACGGCGGGAGCCTCGTCGTCACGAAGCTCGTCAATGAGGGGCTCGTTCTCGTCGAGCTCGTCCTCGGCCTCGATCTCCGCGTCGAGAGTGGCGACATCGTCAATCTTGATGTCCGCCTCGTCCTCGATGTCCTCGTCCTCGTCCGCGTCCTCGAACTCGTCGTTGACCTCTACGTCTTCGAGATCGACATCGAGCTCATTGTCGACGTCCTCGTCGTCCTCGTCCTCTTCGAGATCCTCGATGACCGCACCGGTCAGCTCCGCATAGCGCTCGGCCGCGTCGGTCTCCCCGTCCTCGTCGAAGGCCATGGCCCGGCCGAACCATTCGGTGGCGGGCTCCTCATGGCCGGCGTCGGCCAAAGCATCGGCGTAGGCGAAGGCGAGGCGTGCCGACCAGGGCTGCGGACGGGTGTCGCGCAGCTCCGGCAGACGCTGCAGGGTGATGACCGCGGCGTCTTTCTGGTCAAGGTCCCGGCGGGCGCCAGACTCCACGATGGCGAGCTCGATCTTGCCCATCCGGTCGAGACGCTCGGCCTCCTTGGAACGGACCAGATCGAGGGCCCGCTCAGGACGGCCGAGGCCGCGCTCGCAGTCCGCCATGATCGGCAGGAACGCGTCGGAGCCCGTCATACGACGCGCCGCGCGCAGATCGCTCAGCGCCTCGGCGAAGTGCCCGGCGTGGTAGGCGGCGATGCCGACGGCCTCGCGGATCACACCGATCCGGGCAGCGAAGCGACGGGCCACCTTGGTGTGCTCATAGGCCTGCTCTGCGTCGCCCTCACCGAGGGCACGCTCAGCCGCCACGAGATGGCGAGAGATCAGATCGGCAAGGTCGAGCGGGAGGGAACGCAGTTCCTCCCTGACCTCCTTGTCGAGTTCCTCCGCCGTGATGTCCGGAGCGAGAGGAGGCAGCTCCTCACGCTCTCGGCTCGGCGCCTCGTCATGGCCGGTAGGCCGGTCGTCTCGGCCGTAACGGGCACGAGAACCTTCGCCTTCACCGCGGAATCCGCCTTCACGGGCACCGAAAGGCCGCCCACCACGGTCGTCGCGGTTGAACGGGGGTCGCCCGCCGCCGTCACGCGAACCGTACTGGCTACGCGCCTGGTCACGATCCCCGTAGGAACGACGCTCCCCACCACCGGGACGGTCATCACGGTTGAACGGAGGCCGCCCACCACGGTCATCGCGATTGAACGGGGGTCGCCCGCCGCCGTCACGCGAACCGTACTGGCTACGCGCCTGGTCACGATCCCCGTAGGAACGACGCTCCCCACCACCGGGACGGTCATCACGGTTGAACGGCGGACGCCCACCACGATCGTCACGATTGAACGGAGGCCGCCCACCGCCACCGCCACCGGGACGGTCATCACGGTTATACGGGGGTCGCCCGCCGCCGTCACGCGAACCGTACTGGCTACGCGCCTGGTCACGATCCCCGTAGGAACGACGCTCCCCACCACCGGGACGGTCATCACGGTTGAACGGAGGCCGCCCACCGCGGTCATCGCGGTTGAACGGAGGCCGCTGACCACCATCACGGTCACCGTAGGAACGACGCTCCCCACCACCGGGACGGTCATCACGGTTGAACGGCGGACGCCCACCACGATCGTCACGATTGAACGGAGGCCGCCCACCGCCACCGCCACCGGGACGGTCATCACGGTTATACGGGGGTCGCCCGCCGCCGTCACGCGAACCGTACTGGCTACGCGCCTGGTCACGATCCCCGTAGGAACGACGCTCCCCACCACCGGGACGGTCATCACGGTTGAACGGCGGACGCCCACCACGATCGTCACGATTGAACGGAGGCCGCCCACCACGATCGTCACGATTGAACGGCGGACGCCCACCACGGTCATCGCGGTTGAACGGAGGCCGCTGACCACCATCACGGTCACCGTAGGAACGACGCTCCCCACCACCGGGACGGTCATCACGGTTGAACGGCGGACGCCCACCACGATCGTCACGATTGAACGGAGGCCGCCCACCACGATCGTCACGATCGAACGGAGGCCGCCCACCGCCACCGGGACGGTCATCACGGTTATACGGGGGTCGCCCGCCGCCGTCACGCGAACCGTACTGGCTACGCGCCTGGTCACGATCCCCGTAGGAACGACGCTCCCCACCACCGGGACGGTCATCGCGGTTGAACGGCGGACGCTGACCACCATCACGGTCACCGTAGGAACGACGCTCCCCACCAGGACGCCCACCACGGTCGTCACGGTTGAACGGCGGACGCTGGCCGCCGTCACGCGAACCATAGGAGGTGCCGCGGGACTGGTCGCGGTCGCCGTAGGAGCGACGCTCCCCGCTGTCACGCGGCCCGGAGGGACGCTGGCCCCCGTCGCGAGAGCCATAGGAGCGCTGACCGCCACCGCCTGGACGGTCGTCACGATTGAACGGAGGCCGGTCGCCTCCACTGCGGCTGTCGCGGTAACCGCCGGCCGGACGGTCGCCTCGATCGCGAGAACCATACGACCCGCCCGAACGCCCCTCGCGGCGCTCGCCATATCGAGGGCCGTCTCCCGGACGCCCTCTGTCGCTACCTGCGCGATCGCCGCGGTAGCCTCCCTGACCGCCAGATCCGCGGTTCTCGCCTTCGTCGCGCCGGCCCGCGCCGTCACGCCCGTTATCACTGTTCACTTCTGGTCCATTCGTTTGCTCACTCGGCGAGCGCGTCCTCTTCTTACCTGCATGGGACGATTCGCTGTGCGGGCGGTCTCCGGCCGCGGGGTGCGCCCCGTTCGCTATCGCTGCCCCGCCCTATCGTGGTCTAGCGCGACGAAGGCCACCCTCAGTGGGGGTGGCCCGGCTCCTCCAGCCTAGCAAGTCGCCCAAAGTCCGTACGCCTTCTGCCTACGTAGGTGCGGATTGATCACATACATCGGAGTGAGCGCGAACCAACCAAGATCAAGAATCTCTGGTGTTCGATCAGGCCGTCACTGCTCCCCAAAGGAACAGACGACCATCGAGCTGGGCCGTAACGGGCTGGGCGGCCATCGTCGTTCATGGAGGAAAGGGCCCTGGTTGAAAAGGGGCTGAAAAACAGAAAGGGCCGCCCCACAAGGAGCGGCCCTTTCCAAAGATTGTCCGGCGGCGACCTACTCTCCCACACCGTCCCCGGTGCAGTACCATCGGCGCTGAAGAGCTTAACTTCCGGGTTCGGAATGTAACCGGGTGTTTCCCCTTCGCCATAACCGCCGTAACACTATGAAACTGTCAAACACACACGGTGCCTGCTGTTTCAGAATCGCATAGTGGACGCGAGCAAAAAGCTTTGTGGTCAAGTCCTCGGCCTATTAGTACCGGTCAGCTCCACACATTACTGTGCTTCCACCTCCGGCCTATCAACCCAATCGTCTATTGGGGGCCTTACCCACTCACGTGGTGGGAGACCTCATCTCAAGGCGAGCTTCCCGCTTAGATGCTTTCAGCGGTTATCCCTTCCGAACGTAGCCAACCAGCCGTGCTCCTGGCGGAACAACTGGCACACCAGAGGTTCGTCCGTCCCGGTCCTCTCGTACTAGGGACAGCTCCTTTCAAGTCTCCTGCGCGCGCAGCGGATAGGGACCGAACTGTCTCGCGACGTTCTAAACCCAGCTCGCGTACCGCTTTAATGGGCGAACAGCCCAACCCTTGGGACCTACTCCAGCCCCAGGATGCGACGAGCCGACATCGAGGTGCCAAACCATCCCGTCGATATGGACTCTTGGGGAAGATCAGCCTGTTATCCCCGGGGTACCTTTTAGCCGTTGAGCGACGGCGCTTCCACAAGCCACCGCCGGATCACTAGTCCCAGCTTTCGCTCCTGCTCGACCCGTCGGTCTCACAGTCAAGCTCCCTTGTGCACTTACACTCGACACCTGATTGCCAACCAGGCTGAGGGAACCTTTGGGCGCCTCCGTTACTCTTTAGGAGGCAACCGCCCCAGTTAAACTACCCACCAGACACTGTCCCTGATCCGGATCACGGACCGAAGTTAGACGTTCAAAACGACCAGAGTGGTATTTCACCAATGACTCCACCGCCACTAGCGTGACAGCTTCACAGTCTCCCACCTATCCTACACAAGACGTTCCAAACGCCAATGTCAAGCTGTAGTGAAGGTCCCGGGGTCTTTCCGTCCTGCTGCGCGTAACGAGCATCTTTACTCGTAGTGCAATTTCGCCGGGTCTGCGGTTGAGACAGCGGGGAAGTCGTTACGCCATTCGTGCAGGTCGGAACTTACCCGACAAGGAATTTCGCTACCTTAGGATGGTTATAGTTACCACCGCCGTTTACTGGCGCTTAAGTTCTCAGCTTCGCCACATTACTGCAGCTAACCGGTCCCCTTAACGTTCCAGCACCGGGCAGGCGTCAGTCCGTATACATCGTCTTACGACTTCGCACGGACCTGTGTTTTTAGTAAACAGTCGCTTCCCCCTGGCCTCTGCGACCCCCACCAGCTCCGAACGCAAAGGTTCATCACCAGCGAAGGCCCCCCTTCTCCCGAAGTTACGGGGGCAATTTGCCGAGTTCCTTAACCACAGTTCACCCGATCGCCTTGGTATTCTCTACCTGACCACCTGAGTCGGTTTCGGGTACGGGCCGCCACGACACTCACTAGAGGCTTTTCTCGGCAGCATAGGATCACCCACTTCGCCACAATCGGCTCGGCATCACATCTCAGGATACATGAGAGGCGGATTTGCCTACCTCTCTCCCTACATGCTTACCCCAGGACTACCATCGCCTGGGCTGGGCTACCTTCCTGCGTCACCCCATCGCTTACCTACTACCAGATCAGGCCAGGCGTTCACTCTGACGCCGTCCCCGAAGGGACAACCGAGTTAAGGACCCTTAGTATCACTGGATTCAGTATTGGCGCATCGTAGCGGGTACGGGAATATCAACCCGTTGTCCATCGACTACGCCTGTCGGCCTCGCCTTAGGTCCCGACTTACCCTGGGCGGATTAGCCTGGCCCAGGAACCCTTGGTCATCCGGCGCAGAAGTTTCTCACTTCTGATTCGCTACTCATGCCTGCATTCTCACTCGCACGGCCTCCACAACTAGATCACTCTGCTGCTTCGCCGGCCGCACGACGCTCCCCTACCCATCCACACACCTAGACAGACAAGCTGCCAGGTTAATGCGTGAATGCCACGACTTCGGCGGTGTACTTGAGCCCCGCTACATTGTCGGCGCGGAATCACTTGACCAGTGAGCTATTACGCACTCTTTCAAGGATGGCTGCTTCTAAGCCAACCTCCTGGTTGTCACTGCGACTCCACATCCTTTCCCACTTAGCACACGCTTAGGGGCCTTAGTCGGTGGTCTGGGCTGTTTCCCTCTCGACTACGGAGCTTATCCCCCGCAGTCTCACTGCTGCGCTCTCACTTACCGGCATTCGGAGTTTGGCTGACGTCAGTAACCTTGTCGGGCCCATTAGCCATCCAGTGCTCTACCTCCGGCAAGAAACACGCAACGCTGCACCTAAATGCATTTCGGGGAGAACCAGCTATCACGGAGTTTGATTGGCCTTTCACCCCTAAACACAGGTCATCCCCCAGGTTTTCAACCCTGGTGGGTTCGGTCCTCCACGCGGTCTTACCCGCGCTTCAACCTGCCCATGCCTAGATCACTCCGCTTCGGGTCTACAGCATGCGACTCAAACGCCCTATTCAGACTCGCTTTCGCTACGGCTCCCCCACACGGGTTAACCTCGCCACACACCATAACTCGCAGGCTCATTCTTCAAAAGGCACGCAGTCACATCACAGACGCCCGAAGACGTCTACGCTCCTACGGCTTGTAGGCACACGGTTTCAGGTACTATTTCACGACCCCTCACCGGGGCGCTTTTCACCTTTCCCTCACGGTACTTGTTCACTATCGGTCATCAGGGAGTATTTAGGCTTACCAGGTGGTCCTGGCAGATTCACACAGGATTTCTCGGGCCCCGTGCTACTTGGGATCCCCTCAAACAGTCGACAAGATTTCGCCTACCCGGCTCTCACGGTCTACGGCGCAACTTCCCAGAAACTTCGGCTATCCCATCGATTTCTCACTGCTTGGAGAAGCGGCAGCCTCTCCCAGAGGGTCCCACAACCCCGCACACGCAACGCCTGCCGGCTATCACACGCATACGGTTTAGCCTCTTCCGCTTTCGCTCACCACTACTCACGGAATCACTATTTGTTTTCTCTTCCTACGGGTACTGAGATGTTTCACTTCCCCGCGTTACCACCAACCGCCCTATACATTCAGGCGGAGGCAACACCACATGACTGGTGCTAGGTTTCCCCATTCGGACATCCCCGGATCAAAGTCAGGTTGGCGACTCCCCGGGGCTTAACGCAGCCTCCCACGTCCTTCATCGGCTCCTGATGCCAAGGCATCCACCGTGTGCCCTAAAAAACTTGGCCACAAAGATGCTCGCGTCCACTATGCAAATCTCAAACAACAAACAGCGACCGAACCGCACCCGCCACCAGACACCCGGGACAACACCCAGGCCGATGTGACAGAAGGCCGGTCCCGCACGAGGTCAAACAGACAGCAAGCCCGCCTCAGCGGGCCCGCCCGGTCCGTTTCCTCAGGACCCAACAGTGTGTCCAACCAGTCCGACCCTCCGCAGCCGGCGTTCCCACTCCCAGCTCCTCCGAAGAAGAGACAGGCGGTACTAGCGGCCCGGCGAATGCGGTCCGGTTGAGTAGCCAGTGCTCCACTAATGAGCGCGTCACGTGCAGAACGTTCGCCTGCAGACATGACATGGACCACGGACCACCAGGTGGCCGCAGTCGATGCTCCTTAGAAAGGAGGTGATCCAGCCGCACCTTCCGGTACGGCTACCTTGTTACGACTTCGTCCCAATCGCCAGCCCCACCTTCGACCGCTCCCCCCAGACAAGCTGGTTGGGCCACGGGCTTCGGGTGTTGCCGACTTTCGTGACGTGACGGGCGGTGTGTACAAGGCCCGGGAACGTATTCACCGCAGCGTTGCTGATCTGCGATTACTAGCGACTCCGACTTCATGGGGTCGAGTTGCAGACCCCAATCCGAACTGAGACCGGCTTTTTGGGATTCGCTCCACCTCACGGTATCGCAACCCTCTGTACCGGCCATTGTAGCATGTTTGCAGCCCAAGACATAAGGGGCATGATGACTTGACGTCATCCCCACCTTCCTCCGAGTTGACCCCGGCAGTCTCCAATGAGTCCCCACCACCCCCGAAGGAGCGTGCTGGCAACATTGAACAAGGGTTGCGCTCGTTGCGGGACTTAACCCAACATCTCACGACACGAGCTGACGACAGCCATGCACCACCTGTCACCCGATCCGAAGAGGCACCCATCTCTGAGTGTTTCCGGGCGATGTCAAGCCTTGGTAAGGTTCTTCGCGTTGCGTCGAATTAAGCAACATGCTCCGCCGCTTGTGCGGGCCCCCGTCAATTCCTTTGAGTTTTAGCCTTGCGGCCGTACTCCCCAGGCGGGGCGCTTAATGCGTTAGCTACGGCGCGGAAACCGTGGAAGGTCCCCACACCTAGCGCCCAACGTTTACAGCGTGGACTACCAGGGTATCTAATCCTGTTCGCTCCCCACGCTTTCGCTCCTCAGCGTCAGGTAAGGCCCAGAGAACCGCCTTCGCCACCGGTGTTCCTCCTGATATCTGCGCATTTCACCGCTACACCAGGAATTCCGTTCTCCCCTACCTACCTCTAGCCAGCCCGTATCGAATGCAGACCTGGAGTTAAGCCCCAAGCTTTCACACCCGACGTGACAAGCCACCTACGAGCTCTTTACGCCCAATAATTCCGGACAACGCTTGCGCCCTACGTATTACCGCGGCTGCTGGCACGTAGTTAGCCGGCGCTTCTTCTGCAGGTACACGTCAACTTCGTCCCTGCTGAAAGAGGTTTACAACCCGAAGGCCGTCATCCCCCACGCGGCGTCGCTGCGTCAGGCTTTCGCCCATTGCGCAATATTCCCCACTGCTGCCTCCCGTAGGAGTCTGGGCCGTGTCTCAGTCCCAGTGTGGCCGGTCGCCCTCTCAGGCCGGCTACCCGTCGTCGCCTTGGTAGGCCGTTACCCCACCAACAAGCTGATAGGCCGCGAGTCCATCCCCAACCGAAAAAACTTTCCACCACCATCCCATGCGAGAAGTGGTCGTATCCGGTATTAGACCCAGTTTCCCGGGCTTATCCCAGAGTCAGGGGCAGGTTACTCACGTGTTACTCACCCGTTCGCCGCTCGAGTACCCCGAAGGGCCTTTCCGCTCGACTTGCATGTGTTAAGCACGCCGCCAGCGTTCGTCCTGAGCCAGGATCAAACTCTCCAAACAATGTTTGAAAGGTTTTCCCAGCTGAAAGCACCCGATTCGCATCGGATGTATCAACCAAAGGAATCCGTCCCCCACTAAAAATGGGTTGGACGGGGTTGTGCTTCATGCACTGGCTTTTAACACACTGTTGAGTTCTCAAGAAACGGACGCGTTCTCCGTCTTCCCGGCCAAGAGGCCCGGCGTCCGGGGCGTTCCGTTCGTTATTTCGATCTTAGCTCGCCTGCCGTTTTCGTGTCAAACCGCTCATCTCGAGCTATTTGCCACTACCTGGTCAAGCTTGTCTAGGATTTTGACTACCCCTTCTCAAGGGCAACCCTCTAAACCTACCCTGTCATCCGGGCCTCGTCAAACCACCTGGTTTTCAGGGGGTTGCGCGACCACAGAAGGCTCAGGCTCGTTCGGTGGGAGTCTTGCCCATGGGGCCCGTCCGCCGGATTCGGCGTCCGGCTCGCTCCCGGGGCATTGAGAACATTAGGCGGCCTCCGGAGCCCCGTCAAATCAACCCCTCCGGGAGAACCCGCAGGTCAGCGGCGGCTCGCGGGAAGACCCGCGCTCTTCGCTACCCGAACGTTACAGAAACAGACGACGAGCGCCCCGGCCGGAGCCGGAGCGCTCGTCAGACAGATCACGACGTCGGTCCCACCGTCGGCCGCGCATACCCGGGCGCCGGCCGTACGCGGGTGTCAGGCCGTGACCTCGACACCGCCGATGGAGCGCTTGCCACGGCGCAGCACCAGGAAACGGCCGTGCAGCAGGTCATCGGCCGAAGGCACGTAGGCCTCGTCGGTGATCTTCACGTTGTTGAGGTACGCGCCGCCCTCCTTGACCGCGCGGCGGGCGGCGGACTTCGACTCCACCAGTCCGCTCTCGGCGAGCAGATCGACGAACGAGGCCCCCAGCGCGGGGACCTCCGCGCGCGGCACCTCGGCCAGTGCCGAGCCGAGCGTCCGGGCGTCCAGCTCCTCCAACGAGCCCTGGCCGAACAGCGCCCGCGACGCCGCCACCACCCGTGCCAGCTCGTCGGCGCCGTGAACGAGGGTCGTGACGTCCTCGGCCAGTGTCCGCTGCGCCTCACGGGCCGCCGGCCGGTCGGCGACGGCCTTCTCCAGCTCGGCGATCTCGTCCTGGGTGCGGAAGGTGAACACCTTGAGGAAGCGGACGACGTCCCGGTCGTCGGCGTTCAGCCAGTACTGGTAGAACGCGTACGGCGAGGTCAGGGCCGGGTCGAGCCAGATGGCGCCACCGGCGGTCTTGCCGAACTTGGTGCCGTCCGCCTTGGTGATCAGCTTGCCGGTCAGGGCGTGGGTGTGCGCGCCCTCCACCCGGCGGATCAGGTCGACGCCGGCGGTGATGTTGCCCCACTGGTCGCTGCCACCGAGCTGGAGCGTGCAGCCGTGCCGGCGGTAGAGCTCCAGGTAGTCGTTGGCCTGCAGGATCTGGTAGCTGAACTCGGTGTAGCTGAGCCCGTCGCCGCCGAGACGCGCGGACACCGACTCCCGGGCGAGCATGCGGTTGACCGGGAAGTGCTTGCCGACGTCACGCAGGAAGTCGATCGCCGACATCTCCGACGTCCAGTCGAGGTTGCTTACCAGGGTGGCACCGGTGGGCCCGTCGTCGAAGGAGAGGAATCTCTCCACCTGGACGCGGATCCGCGCGACCCATTCCGCGACGACCTCGGAGGAGTTCAGCGATCGCTCGGTGCTGCGGCCGCTGGGATCGCCGATGAGACCGGTGGCCCCGCCGACCAGGCCGATCGGGCGGTGACCCGCCCGCTGGAAGCGGGTGAGGATCAGCAGCGTGGCCAGGTTTCCGGCGTGCAGCGACGGAGCGGTCGGGTCGAAGCCCCCATAGACCGTGATCGGCCCCTCGGCGAGTGCCGTACGCAGCGCGTCGGCATCGGTGGTCTGCGCGATGACGTCGCGCCATTCGAGCTCATCGAGGATGTCGGTCACGATCCTTGCTTTCCAATGTTCGAAGGGACATATACCGCTCCCGTACAGCCTGCCCGATCCCGGCACCGCTCCGCCACCCGGAATCTCCCCCGTGACCGGCAGGACAAGCATGTCCTGCCGAAGGATCTACCGGCGGCGCGGGACGTGTGGCCGGTACGGCGAGACCGTGGGGTCTCCGTCGATCCAGAAACGCCAGGGGGTCTCCCGGGCAGACGAGACCCCGGTGCGCGGCCCCGACCGGATCGCCCCGGCCCCGGGAGGATCTCCGTCCAGCACGCCGGCCGGACCGGGCAGGCCGGCCGTGGAGGGTGCGTCGGCCGGAGCGGGCGGGCAGACGTCGAGCCCGTCGTGCTCCCGGGTGAAGTCGAGTGCCACCGCCAGGCGGGCGGGCCCGCGTGCGAGGTCACGCGCGGCGACGGTACGGCTCGCACCCGCCGTCCGGCGGGCCCGGGCCACCTCGGCGCCGGAGACCACCTCGCCGGCCCGGAGCAGCACGCCCGAGCCCACCCCTTCGGGGAGGCAGACGATGTTGGCGCAGAAGTGCATGCCGTAGGTGAAGTAGACGTACAGGTGCCCCGGCGGCCCGAACATCACCGCGTTGCGCGGCGTCCGGCCCCGGTAGGTGTGGGACGCCGGGTCCTCTCCGGGCACGCCGTACGCCTCGACCTCGGTGATGCGGACCGAGACCGGCCCGTGCACGAGCACCCGCCCCAGAAGGTCCGGGGCGACCTCGGGGCCTGGCCGGTCGAAGAACTCCCGCCTCAGGGGCACGGACCCGGCGAACACCGGCTCGCCGGGTCCGCCGGCCCGCATCAGTTGCCGCTCGCCCAGGCCGCCTGGGCGTCGACGGTCTCGCGCAGCTCGGTGAGCTGGTCGCGGACCCTGTCGGGGGCCGTGCCGCCGTGCGCCTTGCGGGCCGCCAGCGCGCCCGGCACCGAGAGAACCTCGCGCGAGTCGGGTGTGAAGTGCGGCGAGACCTTGGCCAGCTCCTCGTCGGTGAGCTCGTCGAAGTCCTTGTCGTTGACCTGGCACCAGACCACCAGGTGGCCGACCGCCTCGTGCGCCTCGCGGAACGGGACGCCCCTGCGGACCAGGAGCTCGGCCAGGTCGGTGGCCAGCGCGAACCCGTCGGGGGCCGAGGCCTCCATCTTGGCGGTGTTGACGCGCATGGTGGCGACCAGGCCGGCCACGGCCGGGAGGACCAGCAGCAGGGTGTCGACGGAGTCGAACACCGGCTCCTTGTCCTCCTGCAGGTCACGGTTGTAGGTCAGCGGCAGGCCCTTGAGCGTCGTCAGCAGCGACATGAGGTTGCCGATGAGGCGGCCGCTCTTGCCGCGCGCGAGCTCGGCGACGTCCGGGTTCTTCTTCTGCGGCATGATCGACGAGCCGGTGGAGTAGGCGTCGTCCATCTCGATCCAGCGGAACTCCTGCGAGGCCCACAGGACGATCTCCTCGCCCAGCCGTGACAGGTGCATGCCGATCATCGCCGCGTCGAACAGGAACTCGGCGGCGAAGTCACGGTCGGCGACCGCGTCCATCGAGTTGGGCGCGGCCGAGTCGAAGCCGAGCTCCCTGGCCACGGCCTGCGGGTCCAGCGGCAGCGACGATCCGGCCAGCGCGCCGGAGCCGAGCGGGGAGACCGCCGCCCGCCTGTCCCAGTCGCGCAGCCGATCGATGTCGCGGGCGAAGGCGTGCACGTGGGCCAGGAGCTGGTGGCCGAAGGAGACCGGCTGGGCGTGCTGCAGGTGGGTCATGCCGGGAGCGGCCGTCTCGGCGTGCTCCTCGGCCTGGCTCATCAGCGCGGTCTCCAGCTCGACCAGCCGGGACACGATGTGCCTGACGTGGTCGCGGAGGTAGAGCCGGAGATCGGTGGCCACCTGGTCGTTGCGGCTGCGCCCGGCGCGGAGCTTGCCGCCGAGCGTGCCGAGACGCTCCAGGAGACCGCGCTCCAGCGCGGTGTGGACGTCCTCGTCGGCCACGGTCGGCCGGAACTCACCCGCCTTGCAGGCCCGCTCGAGGTCGTCCAGGGCGCCGATCATGCGCCCCAGCTCCTCCTCCGTGAGCAGCCCGGCGCGGTGCAGCACCCGGGCGTGCGCGCGCGAGGCGAGCAGGTCGTACGGCACGAGCCGCCAGTCGAAGTGCACACTCACCGAGAGCCTGGTCAGCGCGTCGGCCGGACCTCCCTCGAACCGGCCGCCCCACAGCCGCATCGGCTTACCACCATCAGTCACCGTTGTTCTCCCTCCCAGTTCAATCCGCGACCATAGCCCACTCAGACCAGTCGGGCGTCCCGGGCGGACGCGATCTTGGAGGGCAGGCTCCACAGCTCGACGAAACCCTTGGCGAGCGACTGGTCGAAGGTGTCGCCGGTGTCGTAGGTGGCGAGGTTGAAGTCGTACAGCGAGGCCTCGGAGCGCCGGCCGGTGACCGTGGCCCGGCCGCCGTGCAGGGTCATCCGGATCTCACCGGTGACATGCTGCTGGGCCTCGGCGATGAAGACGTCCAGGGCCTTCTTCAGCGGGGAGAACCAGAGGCCGTCGTAGACGAGCTCGCCCCAGCGCTGGTCCACCGACCGCTTGAACCGGGCGAGGTCGCGCTCGACGGTGACGTTCTCCAGCTCCATGTGCGCGGTGATCAGCGCGATGGCGCCGGGCGCCTCGTAGACCTCGCGGGACTTGATGCCGACGAGCCGGTCCTCGACCATGTCGAGCCGGCCGACGCCCTGGGCGCCGGCGCGCCGGTTGAGCTCTGCGATGACCTGGAACGGGGTCAGGTGACGCCCGTCCAGCGCGACCGGGACGCCCTTGACGAAGCTGACGATGACCTCGTCGGCCTCGCGCGGCTCGGCCGGGTCGGCGGTGTAGGAGTAGACGTCCTCGACGGGGCCGTTCCAGATGTCCTCCAGGAAGCCGGTCTCGACGGCCCGGCCCCAGATGTTCTGGTCGATCGAGTAGGGGTTCTTCTTGCTGGTCTCGATCGGGAGGTTCTTCTCCTCGGCGTAGGCGATCGCCTTGTCGCGGGTCCACGCGTAGTCGCGGGCGGGGGCGATGACCTTGAGCTCGGGGAAGAGCGCGGCCAGGCCGGCCTCGAACCGGACCTGGTCGTTGCCCTTGCCGGTGCAGCCGTGGGAGACGTGGGTGCCGCCGAACTCCTTGGCCGCGGCGGCCAGGTGCTTGACGATCAGCGGCCGCGACAGCGCGGAGACCAGCGGGTAGCGGTCCATGTAGAGGGCGTTGGCCTGCAGGGCGGGCACGCAGAAGTCGGAGGCGAACTCCTCGCGGGCGTCCACGACGACGGACTCGACGGCGCCGCAGTCGATGGCCCGCTTCCGGATGACCTCCATGTCCTCGCCGCCCTGGCCGACGTCGACGGCCACGGCGATGACTTCGGCGCCGGTCTTCTCGGCGAGGAAGGGAATGGCGACAGAGGTGTCGAGGCCGCCTGAGAAGGCGAGTACGACCCGGTCATTCATGATCAGTTTCTCCAGAAGTCTTTTCGTCACAGCGTTCGGGTGGAATCGGGGCGGCCCGCCTTCGCGGGCTAGATACGTCGGTCGGCGTGCCGGAGCAGGGCCTCGGCGACCGCGTCCCCTCCCATCGGGTCCCGGCTGATGACGAGGATCGTGTCGTCTCCGGCGACCGTGCCGAGGATGGACTTCCAGTCGGCGTGGTCGATGGCGGAGGCGAGGAACTGGGCCGCTCCCGGCGGCGTGCGGACGATCACCAGGTTGGCGGACGCCTCGGCGGAGACGAGCAGTTCCTCGGCGAGGCGGCCCAGCCGGGCGGCCGGGGACTCCCCGGAGCCGAGCCTGGCCAGCGGGATCCGGCCGCCGCCCTCACCGGGCAGGGCGTAGACCAGGGAGCCGTCCTCGGCGCGCAGCTTGAGCGCGCCGAGCTCGTCGAGATCACGGGAGAGGGTTGCCTGGGTGACCTCCACCCCGCTCTCCAGCAGGAGCCTGGCGAGGTCGGGCTGGGAGCGGACCGGCTGGCGCTCCAGGAGTTCGGCGATCCGCGCCTGGCGGGCGACCTTGGTCATGGGAATCATCAGGTGGCCTCTTCCGCTTCCGCGGGCCTCATGGCAAGCGTGCCACGCCCGTCGGCGCTCCCCGCGCTCCGGGTGGCCGAGACCAGCCAGTGCAGCAGGGCCTTCTGGGCGTGCAGCCGGTTCTCGGCCTGGTCCCACACCAGGCTGCGCGGGCCGTCGAGGACGTCGGCGGAGATCTCCAGGTCCCGGTAGGCGGGCAGGCAGTGCAGCACGATCGCGCCGGGGGCCGCGTGGCTCATCAGCTCGGCGTTGACCTGGAAGGGCGTCAGGTCGGCGATCCGCTGCTCCTTGCCGTCCTGCCCCATCGAGACCCAGGTGTCGGTGGCGATCACGTCCGCGCCGGCGGCGGCCACGGCCGGGTCGGGCAGCGCGGCGACCGATCCGCCGGTCTCCGCGGCGAGCAGGCCGGCCTGCCGCAGGATCTCCGGGTCGGGCTGGTAGCCGGGCGGGGCGGCGATCCGCACGTGCATGCCGGCGAGGGCCCCGCCGAGCAGGTAGGAGTGGGCCATGTTGTTGGCGCCGTCGCCGAGGTAGGTCAGGGTGAGCCCGGCGGTCCTGCCGAATTGCTCCCTGACGGTCTGCAGGTCGGCGAGGATCTGGCAGGGGTGGAACTCGTCGGTGAGCGCGTTGACCACGGGCACCGAGGACACGGAGGCCATGGCCTCGATCCTCTCCTGTCCCGCGGTCCGCCACACGATGGCGCCAACCTGGCGCTCCAGGACTCGGGCGGTGTCCTCGATGGACTCGCCCCGGCCCATCTGCGAGGATCCGGCGTCGATGACCAGGGGCAGGCCCCCGAGCTCGCCGATGCCGACGGCGAAGGAGATCCGGGTCCGGGTGGACGGCTTGTCGAAGAGCACCGCGACGGTCTGCGGGCCGTCGAAGGGTCGGTAGCCGTGGCGGTCCTTCTTCATGGCCCCGGCCAGGTCGAGCACCTCGGCCTGCTCGGCGGGCGACAGGTCGTCGTCCCGGAGGAAGTGCCTGACCGGCGCGGAGCCGGTGTGGTGCTCAGTCATCGGCTGCCTCGTCAAGGATGGCGGGGAGCGCGGCCACGAAGGCGGCGATCTGCTCGGAGGTGATCACTAGCGGGGGCGCGAGCCGTACCGCGTCGGGCTGGAGGGCGTTGACCAGGAAGCCGGCGTGCTGCGCCGCCGCCTGGACCTGTGCGGAGCGGTCGGCGGTCAGCACGATGGCCAGCCACAGGCCTCGGCCGCGGACGCCCTTCAGCAGCGGGTGGTCGATCGCGGCGATGCCCTCAGCGAGCTGCGCGCCGACCGTCCGGACATGGTCCAGCAGGCCGTCCCGGTCGATGGTGTCGAGTACGGCGAGCGCGGCGGCGGCCGAGACGGGGTTGCCCCCGAAGGTGGAGCCGTGGTCGCCCTTGGCGAAGATCGTGCCCGCCGGGCCGAAGCCGACGCAGGCGCCGATCGGCATGCCGCCGCCGAGGCCCTTGGCCAGGGTCAGCACGTCGGGCAGGACGCCGTCGTGCTGGTGGGCGAACCAGTGGCCGGTGCGGCCGATCGCGGACTGGATCTCGTCGGCGACCAGCAGCGCGCCGGTCGCGTCGCAGATCTCCCTGGCGGCCCTGAAGTAGCCGTCGGGCGGGGGCACGACTCCGGCCTCGCCCTGGGTGGGCTCCAGGAAGACCGCGGCGCACTCCGCGGTGACCGCGTTCTTCAGCGCGTCGGCGTCGCCGTAGGGGACGAAGCGGACGTCCGCCGGGAACGGGCCGAACTGGTCGCGGATGGACGGCTTGCCGGTCAGCGAGAGCGCGCCGAGGGTACGGCCGTGGAAGGCGTTCTCGGCGGCCACGAAGTAGCCGCGGCCGGTCGACTTGCCGTACTTGATGGCGAGTTTGAGCGCGGCCTCGTTGGCCTCGGTGCCCGAGTTGGTGAGGAAGACCCTGGCCGGGGCGCCGAGCAGGCCGAGGAGCCGTTCGGCGAGCAGCACCTCCGGCTCGTGCAGGAACAGGTTGCTGGTGTGCGCGAGCGTGGCCACCTGCGCGGAGACGGCCGCCACCAGGGCCGGGTGGGCGTGGCCGAGCGAGCTGACCGCGATGCCGCCGATCAGGTCGAGATACTCACGGCCGTCGACGTCCCAGGCCTTCGAGCCCTCGCCGCGCGCCAGCGCGACCGGGGGGACGCCGTAGTTCGGCATGAAGGCGGCCTCGAAGCGCTTGCTGAGCGCGTCGGAGGCGGGGCGCTCGTACATCACTTGTCGCTCCCGTTCAGCTGGATGGTGGCGGTCAGCCGCCGATTGACCAGGTTCGGCACGGCCGGCGCCTTCGCGACGTCCGGCAGCACCATGGTTCCGATGCCCTCGTCGGTGAAGATCTCCAGCAGCACCGAGTGGGGCACCCTGCCGTCGAGCACGTGCGCCTGCGGCACGCCTCCCCGGACGGCGGTCAGGCACGCCTCCATCTTGGGCACCATGCCGCTGGACAGGCCGGGCAGGAGCTTGCCGAGCTCCGTGGCCGACAGCTGCCTGATGACCTCGTTGCCGCCGTCCCCGGCGTCGGGACGCCAGTCGCGGTAGAGGCCCTCGACGTCGGTCAGGACGATCAGTTTGGACGCCTGGAGTGCCACCGCGACCGCGGCGGCGGCGGTGTCGGCGTTGACGTTGTAGACGGTGCCGTCGTCGCTGCGCGCGATCGAGGAGATCACCGGGATCCGCCCGTCGTCCAGCAGTGCCTGGACGGCTCCGGCCTCGACGTTGACGATGTCGCCGACCTGGCCGATGTCCACCCGGGCGCCGTCGACGACGGCGTGCTTGCGGACGGCGGTGAACAGGTGGGCGTCCTCGCCCGACATGCCGATGGCGAACGGCCCGTGCCGGTTGATCAGGCCGACCACGTCCCGGTTGACCTGGCCGACCAGGACCATCCTGACCACCTGCATGGCCTCGGGGGTGGTGACCCGGAGCCCGGCGGTGAAGGTGGACTCGATGCCGAGCCTGTCGAGCTGGGCGTTGATCTGCGGTCCGCCGCCGTGCACGATGACCGGCTTGAGCCCGGCGTAGCGCAGGAAGACGACGTCGGCGGCGAACTTCTCCCGCAGGTGCTCCTCGGTCATCGCGTTGCCGCCGTACTTGATGACGACGGTCGCGCCGTTGAAGCGGGCGAGCCAGGGCAGCGCCTCGATCAGCGTGTGCGCCTTGGCCAGGGCGTCGCCGGTCCTCATGAGGAGTACGCCGAGTTCTCGTGGACGTAGGCCGCGGTGAGGTCCGTGGTGTGGACCGTCGCCGAGTGCGGGCCCGCCGACAGGTCGACGGTGATCGTCACGTCGCGGGGGCGCAGGTCCACCTTGGAGCGGTCGTCCCCGGCCGCTCCGCCCCTGCAGATCCAGATGCCGTTGATGGCCACGTTGAGCCGGTCGGCCTCGAAGACGGCGTCGGTGGTGCCGACCGCCGCCAGCACCCGGCCCCAGTTGGGGTCCTCGCCGTGGATGGCGCACTTGAGGAGGTTCGAGCGGGAGACGGTACGGCCGACCAGGACCGCGTCCTCCTCCGAGGCCGCGCCGACGACCTCGATGGCGATCGCCTTGGTCGCGCCCTCCGCGTCCACCAGGAGCTGGCGGGCGAGATCGGCGCAGACGGCGCGGACCGTCTGCTCGAACTCGGCGAGGTCCGGGGTGACGCCGGAGGCGCCGCTGGCCAGCAGCAGGACGGTGTCGTTGGTGGACATGCAGCCGTCGGCGTCGAGCCGGTCGAAGGTGACGGCGGTCGCCCTGCGGAGCACCGCGTCGAGCTGCTCGGCGGGCACGTCGGCGTCGGTGGTGATCACGGAGAGCATGGTGGCCAGGGCGGGGGCGAGCATGCCCGCTCCCTTGGCCATGCCTCCGACCATGTAGCCGCCCTCGCCCCGCCTGAAGGAGATCTTCGAGACGGTGTCGGTGGTGCGGATGGCGTCGGCGGCGGCCAGGCCGCCGTCCCTGCTGATCTGGGAGACCGCGAGGTCCACCCCGCTCAGCAGCGCCTCCATCGGCAGCCGCTCGCCGATCAGGCCGGTGGAGCAGACCGCGATCTCGCCCGCCGACTCGCCGAGCGCCCCGGCGACCTTCTCGGCGGTGGCGTGGGTGTCCTGGAAGCCGAGCGGGCCGGTGCAGGCGTTGGCGCCGCCGGAGTTGAGGACGACCGCGTGGACCCGCCCTCCGGCCAGCACCTGCTGGGACCAGAGCACCGGCGCGGCCTTGACGCGGTTACGGGTGAAGACACCCGCCGCGGCGCGCGACGGGCCGTCGTTGACGACGAGCGCCAGGTCGCGGGCGTCGCTGGATTTGATTCCGGCGACGACACCCGCCGCCCGGAAGCCGAGGGGGGCGGTCACACTCATGGGGCAACTCCATTGAGAGGAAGGCCGAGCTCTTCTGGCAGGCCGAGGGCGAGGTTGGCGCTCTGGATCGCGCCTCCCGCGGTGCCCTTGGTCAGGTTGTCGATGGCGATGACGGCGACGACACGTCCGGTGCGCTCGTCCAGGGTCACCTGGAGGGCGGCGGTGTTGGCGCCGAGGGTCATCGAGGTCGCGGGCCACTGCCCCTGGGGCAGCAGCCGCAGGAACGGTTCGTCCTTGGCCGCGGTCTCGTAGGCCTCGCGCAGGACCTGCGCGGTGACGCCGGGCTTGGCCGGTGCCGTGCAGGTGGCGAGGATGCCGCGGCTCATGGGGGCCAGCATGGGGGTGAAGGAGACCTTCACCGGCTCACCCGCCAGGGGGGAGAGGTTCTGCTCCATCTCGGGGGTGTGCCGGTGGACGCCGCCGACGCCGTAGGCGCTGACCGAGCCCATCACCTCGCTGCCCAGCAGGTTCGGCTTGAGCGACTTGCCCGCCCCGCTGGTGCCGGTGGCGGCGACCACGACCACGTCGGGCTCGGCCAGGCCGGCGGCGAAGGCGGGGAACAGCGCCAGGGTGACGGCCGTCGGGTAGCACCCGGGGACGGCGATCCTCCTGGTGCCGCGGAGCCCCTCACGCAGGCCGGGCAGCTCGGGCAGCCCGTACGGCCAGGCGCCCGCGTGGACGCCGCCGTAGAAGTGCTCCCAGGCCGCGGGGTCGGTGAGGCGGAAGTCCGCGCCGCAGTCGACGACCAGCGTGTCGTCGCCGAGCTGCGCGGCGACGGCCGCGGACTGGCCGTGCGGGAGGGCGAGGAAGACGAGGTCGTGGCCGCCGAGGGTGTCGGCCGTGGTGTCCAGCAGGATCCGGTCGGCCAGCGGGGCCAGGTGCGGCTGGTGGGCGCCGAGAGCGGTGCCCGCGTTGGATCCCGCCGTCAGCGCGCCGATCTCGATCTCGGGGTGGGACAGCAGCAGGCGTAGCAACTCGCCCCCGGCATAGCCGCTGGCACCGGCGATCGCCGCTCTCATCCGTCCCCCAACGCTGCATAGTCATGCGCTTCTGCTTATGAACTTACTAGAGAGATTATGCATCTTCGAGGATTGTCATGCAAGTAGCCGGTGCGGCGGCGCCGGGTACTCCAGGCGAGACAAAAGGGCGAAAACTGCATAAATAGCTACATTTAACCATGCATGATCATGCGTCCAGGATGTCGGCGATGTTTCGGCACTGTTGCCCGTACCTACCGGTCGGTATCGTTACGTTTCCGGTCCCTCCGCCCCCGGGGAGTACGAACACATGACTGTCACGCATGACCAGGTCCAGGCCCAGCTCACCGGTCCAGGACAGCTTTTCGAGATGGAGGAGGTCGCCGGCCACGGCGGCACCGTCAGGACGTGGAAACACGCTCCCGGCCACTTCCGCGCGCTCCTCGAGATGAGCCGGTTCCACGGCGACAAGGTCTTCCTGACGTACGAGGACGAGCACATCACCTACGAGGAGCACTTCCGGCGGGCGGCGACGCTGGCACGGCGCCTGGTGGAGGACTACGGCGTGGTCAAGGGCGACCGGGTCGCCATCGCCATGCGCAACTACCCCGAGTGGGTGGTCGCGTTCTCCGCCACGCTGGCCGCCGGGGCGGTGGCCGTACCGCTCAACGCCTGGTGGACCGCCCAGGAGCTGGAGTTCGGGCTGTCGGACTCCGGGGCCAAGGTGCTGATCGCCGACGGCGAGCGCGCCGCCAGGCTCGGCGGCCTGGCGCAGTCGCTGATCGTGGCCCGGGGCGAGGCTCCCGAGGGTGCCCGCTCGTTCGAGGACGTGCTGGGCGCCGTCGAGGCCGACGTGACGCTGCCGACGGTCGAGCTGTCCCCGGAGGACCCGGCCACGATCTTCTACACCTCGGGCACCACCGGCCGCCCCAAGGGCGCCCTCGGCAGCCACCGCAACCTCGGCCAGTCCCCCATGACCGTGGCCTACGGCCTGCTGCGCAGCGTGGTCCGGGCGGGCAAGGACCCGGCGGAGTCGGCCGGGCAGCGCCGCGTCACCCTGCTCACCGTGCCGCTCTTCCACGTCACCGGCTGCTTCGCGGTGATGACCACCACCATGTTCACCGGCGGCGGCCTGGTGCTGATGTACAAGTGGGACGCCGGGCGGGCCCTGGAGCTGATCGAGCGCGAGAAGGTCACCACGTTCAGCGGCGTGCCCACCAACGTGTGGCAGCTCCTGTCCCACCCCGGCCTGGACAAGCACGACATCTCCAGCCTCAACTCCCTCGGGTACGGCGGCGCCCCGGCCCCGCCGAAGCTGCTGGAGCGCATCACCGAGCTGCTGCCCAGCCGCTCCCCCTCCAACGGCTACGGCATGACCGAGACCACCGCGCTCACCATCAACAACGGCGGCGTGGACTACCTGGCCAAGCCCGACAGCATCGGCCTGCCGATGCCCGTGGTCGAGGTGAAGATCGCCGACCCGCTCGGCGACGAGCTCCCGGCCGGCGAGGTCGGCGAGCTCTGCCTGCGCGGCCCGAACGTGATCCTCGGCTACTGGAACCGCCCCGAGGCCACCGCCGAGACCTTCATCGGCGGCTGGCTGCACACCGGCGACCTGGCGCGGGTGGACGAGGAGGGCTTCGTGTTCATCGTGGACCGGGCCAAGGACATGGTCATCCGCGGCGGCGAGAACGTCTACTGCGCAGAGGTCGAGGCCGCGCTGTTCGAGCATCCGGCGGTGGACGACGTCGCGGTGATCGGCATCCCCCACGACGAGCTCGGCGAGGAGGTCGGCGCGGTGGTACGGCTGGCGGCCCCGGCGAGCGCCGAGGAGCTGCAGGCCTTCCTGCGCGAGCGGATCGCGGCGTTCAAGATCCCGGTCCGGTTCTGGGTCCGCGAGACCGAGCTCCCCCGCAACCCCGGCGGCAAGATCCTCAAGACCCACCTCCGCAAGGAGGTCCTGGGCTCCTGATCCGGGACCGGCGGTGACCGGCGTAAAATCGTTTGCCTTGGCGCAGGTCACCGCCAAGACTGTCTGTCCGTGCCTGAAACTTCTGACCGATCGCTCAGAACGCTGGTCCGCCGGCTGAAAATGGACCTGGGCCCCCTGCGCGACTCCCGCGACTTCCGGCTGCTCTTCGGCTCGGGAATGATCACGATGTTCGGCACCTTTCTCACGCTGGTCGCGGTCCCGCTGCAGATGAAGGAGCTCACCCACGGCTCCTACCTGGCGGTCGGCCTGGTCAGCGTGGCGGAATTCGTGCCGATGGTGGTGTGCGGGCTCTGGGGCGGGGCGATCGCGGACGCGCTCGACCGGCGGAAGATCATCCTCTACACCGAGGTGGGGCTCTGCGTCACGGTCGTGGCCCTGATGGTCAACGCGATGCTGCCGGAGCCGCAGATCTGGGTGCTGTACGTGGTCGGCGCGCTCTCCGCCGGCCTCGGCAGCCTGCAGCGGCCGAGCCTGGAGTCGCTGATGCCGCGCGTGGTCAGGCACGACCAGCTCACCGCGGCCGCCGCGCTGACCAGCTTCCGCTGGAACCTCGGCGCCATCGTGGCCCCCGGTCTCAGCGGCCTGATCGTCATCTGGTTCGGCTTCGCCGCCGCCTACGGCATCAACGTGGCGACCTTCCTGTTCTCCCTGGCCCTGCTCTGGCTGGTGAAGGCCCCGCCGCAGTCCGAGGACGCTCCCCCGGCGTCGATCAGGGCGCTGGTCGAGGGCGTCCGCTACGCCGTGGGCCGCACGGACCTGATGGGCACCTACCTGGTGGACATCGCCGCGATGGTCTTCGCGTTCTCCACCGCGCTGTACCCCTTCCTCGCCGACGAGCTCGGCGTCCCCGAGGCTCAGGGCCTGTTCTTCTCCGCCTCGGCCGTCGGCTCGCTGATCGCCTCGGTCACCTCCGGCTGGACCAGCCACGTCCACCGCCACGGCCTGGGCGTCGTCGTGGCGGCGATCGGGTGGGGCGCCGCGGTGGCGCTGGCGGCCGTCATGCCCACCGTCTGGGGCATCTTCGCCTGCCTGGCCCTGGCCGGGGCGGCCGACATGATCAGCGGTGTCTTCCGCTCCACCATCTGGAACCAGACCATCCCGGACGAGTTCCGTGGCCGTCTGGCAGGCATCGAGCTGCTCTCCTACACCAGCGGCCCGATGCTGGGCAACGCCAGGGCGAGCCTGATGGGCCAGCTCGGCGGGACCCGCTTCTCCCTGGGCGCGGGCGGCCTGCTGTGCGTCGGCGCGGTGGTCGCGATGGCCGGGCTGCTGCCCAGGTTCCGCGACTACGACGCCCGCACCGACGAGCACGCGGTCCGGGAGCGTGCCCGCCGCGAGGCCCACGCGGGGGCCGAGACCTGACGGCCGTCCGCGGGAGCGCCCCAGGCCTCTCCCCCGGCGGGTCTCCAGCCACTCGGTCCCTCCAGCCGCGCCAGGCGCCCCGGAACGGACGACCCGCTCCACCGGGAGACCGGGTGGCCCGCGGGTCCGCGCCTCAGCCGGCCTCGCGCCAGCCCTCGTACTCCTCCGCCAGCGCCTCCAGCCGCGCCAGGTGATCCGTCCCCAGCACCCCGTCGGGGTCCTCGACGACCACGACCCACTGGGCGTCCTCGGCGTCGTCCTCGCCCGCGAGGGTCTCCCGTACGACGGCGGGCGTGCCCATCCGCGGAAACTCCTCGGCCACGGTCTCCGCGACCTCCTCCGCGTCGCCGCGATCGGCGAAGACCAGCAGGTGTCTCATCATCCCTCCCGAAGGTGAAGGCCCCGATCCCATGGTGAAGGCCCCGGCGGCAGGACCGCCGGGGCCTTCACCACTGTGGATCAGACGCCGCGGAGCTGGGCTCCGGTGCGCTCTCCGGCGAGCGCCACGGCCGCGTCACGGGCCGCGCTGGCCTCCTCGGCGGTCAGCGTCCGGTCCGGCGCCCGGAACCGCAGGGAGTAGGCCAGGGACTTCCGGCCCTCTCCGGCCTGGGCCCCGGTGTAGACATCGAACAGCCGGACCGACTCCAGCAGGTCGCCCGCTCCCTCGCACAGCGCCGCCTCCACCGCGGCCACCGGGGTGGCGGCGTCGACGATGAGCGCGACGTCCTGCGTGGCGATCGGATAAGCGGAGATCGCGGGCGCCGCCACCGGACCGGCCGACGGCGACTCCAGCCGGGTCAGCTCCAGCTCCATCGCGCTGGTCCGCGCGGGCAGGCCGTACGCCTCGATGACGCGCGGGTGCAGCTCACCCGCGTGACCGACGAGCACGTCCCCGGCGTACAGCGCCGCACAGCGGCCCGGGTGCCAGGGCTCGTGCCGGTCGGCGCGGACGTCGAGGGTGACCCCGGCCTCCCGGGCCACCGTGCGGGCCGCCTCGACGGCGTCCGCCCAGGTGCCCGCACGCCCCTTGCCCCACCAGCCGGACCGCTCGAACTCCCCGGCCAGCACGGCGCCCACCCGCAGCGGCTGGGCGGGCAGCGCGGCCTCGATGGAGGCGAGCTCCTCCTCGGTCGGCCTGCGGTCCACCCCGAGCACCGGCGCGGTCGCGGGCGCGTCCTGCGAGGGCCGGTAGACCAGGCCCGTCTCGAACAGCGCCACGTCGCCGAAGCCCCGGCCGACATTGCGGACCAGCGTCTTGAGCAGCCCCGGCAGCAGCGTGGTCCGCATCAGCGGCTCGTCCTCGCTGAGGGGGTTGGCCAGCCGTACGGCCCGGCGGCGCGCGTCGCCGGCGGGCAGCTGCAGGTTGTCGAAGTCGCGCTCCCCGACGAACGGGTAGGCCAGGACCTCGACGTAGCCGGAGGCCGCCAGCGCCCGGCCCACCCGGCGGCGCAGCCGCTGGCTCTCGCTGAGACCGGCGCCCGCCGGCGCGGCGGGCAGGATCGAGGGCAGGTTCTCGTAGCCCTCGAGCCGGATGACCTCCTCGGCGAGGTCGTTCGGGTCGGTCAGGTCGGGCCGCCACGAGGGCGGGGTGACCGTCAGCATGTCGTCGCCGGTGACCGCCAGCTTGGCGGCGAGCTCGTCGGCGGGGGCGACCGTACCCGCGACCACCGTGCAGCCGACCTGCTCCAGGTGGCGGATCACGGTCTCGCGGTCGTAGCCGACTCCGGCGACCCTGCCGGGGTGACCGCTCGGGATGGAGATGCGGACCGGCTCGACCTCGACCTCGGCGTGGGTCACGCCCGGCTGGATCGTGCCGCCGCCGAGCTCGGCCAGGAGCTGGGCCGCGCGCCAGGAGGCGTACAGCGGCAGCTCCCGGTCCACGCCCCGCTCGAAGCGCTTGGAGGCCTCGCTGACCAGGTTGTGGCGGCGGGACTCGCGCGCGATGCCGCTGGCGGAGAAGTGCGCGGCCTCGATCACGATGTCGGTGGAGGTGTCGGAGATCTCGGTGTGCAGGCCGCCCATGGTCCCGGCCATCGAGATCGCGCCCGATCCGTCGGTGATCAGGATGTCTTCCGGGTGGAGCTCGCGGACGACGTGGTCGAGCGTCTCCAGCGTCTCGCCCGGCTCGGCCCGGCGCACCACGATCTCACCGGTCAGCTTCCCGGCGTCGAAGGCGTGCAGGGGCTGGCCCGTCTCCAGCATCACGTAGTTGGTGACGTCGACGGCCAGCGAGACCGGGCGGACGCCGGCCCGCGTGAGCCGGGTCCGCATCCACAGCGGGCTCCGCGCCGACGGGTCGAAGCCGTGGACCTCGCGCAGCACGAAACGGTCGCAGGCGGTCGGGTCGGCGATGGAGGCCGGGTAGGACGGGCCTGCCTCGGCGGGCGGGGAGACGTCGGCCGGGTCGAGGAACGCCGAGTCGAAGGCGGTGGCCGCCTCGCGGGCCACGCCGCGGATCGACAGCGCGTAGCCGATGTCCGGGGTGATCTCCATCTCGATCACGTCGTCGCGCAGGCCGAGCAGCTCGACCACGTCGGCCCCGATCGGGGTGCCCTCGGCCAGCACCATGATGCCGGCGTGCTCGTCACTCAGGCCGAGCTCGCGCTCCGAGCAGATCATGCCCTCGGACATCCGGCCGTAGGTCTTGCGGGCGCCGACCTCGAACCCGCCGGGCAGCACGCCCCCGGGCAGCACGACCGGCACCCGGTCGCCGACCGCGAAGTTGGTGGCGCCGCAGACGATCTCACGCGGCGCGGCCTCCCCCACCTCGACCTGGCAGTGCCGGATGGGCTTCTTGAAGCCCTGCAGCTCCTCGATGGCCAGCACCTCGCCGACGACCACGTTCTTGACGTCGTAGCCGTAGGAGGTGACGGCCTCCAGCTTGAGCCCGGCGGCGGTGAGCCTGTCGGCGATCTCGTGCGCGGTGACGGCGGGGAGATCGACGTACTCCCGCAGCCATGAAAGCGGGGCCTTCATCAGATCTCCATTCCGAACGGGAGCGTGAAGCGGACGTCTCCCTCGACCATGTCGCGCATGTCCTCGACGTTGTGACGGAACATCAGCGTGCGCTCGATGCCCATCCCGAAGGCGAAGCCGCTGTAGCGGCCCGGGTCGACGCCGCAGGCGATGAGCACCCGCGGGTTGACCATGCCGCAGCCGCCCCACTCGATCCAGCCCTCGGACTTGCAGGTGCGGCAGGGCGGGTTGCCCGGCACCGCCGAGGCGCCCCGGCAGACGAAGCACTTCAGGTCCATCTCGGCGGACGGCTCGGTGAAGGGGAAGTAGTTGGGCCGGAACCTGGTGGTGATGCCCTCGCCGAACATGACCTCGGCGAAACGGTCCAGGGTGCCCTTGAGGTGGGCCATGGTCAGGCCCTCGTCGATCGCCAGCCCCTCGACCTGGTGGAAGACCGGGGTGTGGGTGGCGTCGAGCTCGTCGGTGCGGAACACCTTGCCGGGCGAGATCACGTAGACCGGGAGCCGGCGGCTGAGCAGGGCCCGGATCTGCACCGGCGAGGTCTGCGTGCGCAGCACCTTCCCGGACTCGACGGACTCCACGAAGAAGGTGTCGTGCTCCGAGCGCGCCGGGTGGTCGGGCGAGATGTTCAGCGCGTCGAAGTTGAACCACTCGCCTTCCAGCTCGGGCCCCTCGGCCACCTCGTAGCCCATCGCGACGAACGCGTCGGCGACGCGCTCCTGCAGGGTGGTCAGGGGATGCCGGGCGCCGCGCGGGGCGCGGTCGGCGGGCAGCGTGACGTCGACGGTCTCCTCGACGAGGACCCTCTCGTCACGCTCGGCCTCCAGCTCGGCCTGGCGCTGGGCGAGAGCGTCGGCGACGGCCTTGCGGGCGCCGCCGATGCGCTTGCCCGCCTCGGCGCGGGCCGCCGGGGGCAGCGCGCCGATCTCGCGGTTGGCCAGGGCGATCGGCGAGCGGTCACCGGCGTGTGCGAGCCGTACCTGCTTGAGTTCGTCGAGGTCGCGCGCCGCCTTGATGGCGTCGAGCGCGTCGGCCTGCATGCTCGCCATCTCATCGGCGTGCAGCGGGGTCACCTCAACCGGGTCGTAGTTAGACAAGAGAGCTCCGAATCCAGGGCTTAAGCGGCAACGAGTCTAGTCGGGGAAGCCCACCGGGCCTGCATCCGCGCTCAGGCGAAGTCGGGGGTGCCGGTGGGCACCATAAATCGGAACTCGGCCCCGCCCTCGGGCCCCCGCTGCACGGAGATGGTGCCGCCATGGGCCTCGATCAGTCCCTTGACGATGAACAGGCCGAGCCCGGTGCCACCGCGGCGGCGGGCGTTGCCCCGCCAGAACTGCCGGAACACGCGCGTGGCCAGCTCAGGAGGGATTCCCTCTCCCTGGTCACGGACGGACACGGTCACTCCCCACTCGTTCGGCTCGATGGCTATTGTCACCGTACCGCGCCCGTGACGCACCGCGTTTTCCATCAGGTTCGCCAGCACCTGGTCGATCTTGTCCTGGTCGAGCCAGGTCTCGGGCAGCTCGCCGTCCACCTCCAGCCGGAAACGGTCCTCCGGCTCCCCCGCCGCGACCCGGCCGGCGATGATCTTGCGGGCCCTCGCCGGGATGTCGACCACCTGGCGGTGGATCTCCAGCCGCCCGGACTCGATGCGGGACACGTCGAGCAGCTCGGTGATCAGCCGGGTCACCCGGTCGGCGTCGGCGTTGACCGTCTCCAGCATGACGAGCTTCTGGTTGTCGGTGAAACGGGTCCACTTGGCCAGCAGGGTCGCGGTGAAGCCCTTGACGCTGGTCAGCGGGGAGCGGAGCTCGTGGGCGACGGTGGAGACCAGGTCGGCGCGGCTGCGCTCCAGGCGGGCGCGGGCGCCGGCGTCACGGAGCGTGATGACCACCCGGACGACCTCGCCGCCCCGCTCGGGCCTGCGCACCAGGCGGGCGGCCACGAGCATCTCCTGGCCGCCGGGGGTGCGCAGCGGGAGCTCGGGCTGGCGGCTGCGGGTGGGCAGCCCGCCGTAGGTGTCGAGCCACTTCCACCAGTCGCGCCCGTCATGGTCGCGGAAGGAGAACACGTCGCGCAGGTGCCGTCCGGCGGCCTGGTCGCGGGTGACCCCGGTGAGGCGGGTCGCGGCCCGGTTGACGGCCAGCACGTGGCCGTCCCGATCGGTCACGACGAGCCCGTCGGGAAGGTCGTCCACGTCGATCACACAGGCGGAGTCAGCGCTCCGTTCGTCGGTGTGTTCGCCGTGCACGACCCCGCCTCCTCGACGCTACAACGCCGACAATAGCGGGTTTCCCGCGTTCTACGGCAGCCTCGGGGCGGGGGCCGGGGAACCGGCCCGCTGAGACCGGGCAGATGCGTACAGACACACCGCGGCGGCGGTCGCGAGGTTGAGACTCTCGGCCCGTCCGTGGATCGGCACCCGGACCACCTCGTCGGCCAGCCGCAGGATCTCCTCGGGCAGCCCCCAGGCCTCGTTGCCGAAGATCCAGGCGGTCGGACCGGACAGGTCCACGTCGTCCAGCGTCTGCTTGCCCGCGCCGTCGGCGGCGAGCACCCGCAGCCCGGCGTCCTTGAGCCGCTGTACGGCCTGCGCCACCGGGACCCCCGTGGTGACGGGGAGATGGAACAGGCTGCCGGCGCTGGCGCGGACGCACTTGCCGTTGTAGGGGTCCACCGAGGCGTCGGTGAAGACGACGGCGTCGGCGCCGGCCGCGTCGGCGGTGCGCAGCACGGTCCCGGCGTTGCCCGGGTCGCGGACGTGGGCGAGCACGGCCACCAGCCTGGCGCCGGCGGTGACGGCTCCGTCCAGGGGCACGTGCACGAACCGGCACACGGCCAGCAGCCCCTGCGGCGTGACGGTCTGGGCGAGCTCGGCCATGACCTCGCCGCTGGCCCGGTGGACGGCCAGTCCCGCGGCGGTGGCCGCGGCGACGATGTCGGCGTGCCGCTGTTCGGCCTCGGCCGTGGCGAACAGCTCCACCACGACGCCTTCCAGCGCCAGCGCCTCACGGACCGCCTGGGGTCCCTCCGCGAGGAAGGAGCGGTCACGGTCCCTGAAGGCCCGTTTGGTCAGCCGCCGCACGGCTTTGACCCTCGGCGACTTGATGTTGGTCAGCTCAGATCCGGCCATGCCTGTCCCCCCAAGAATGCGAATACGGCCCACAGCGTGATCGCTGTGGGCCGCACGCTCGTCAGTGCCGGATTCAGCCGGCGACCGGCGCGTTCACGTCGGCCGGAAGCGCCTTCTTGGCGGCCTCGACCAGCGTCGCGAACGTGGCGGCGTCGTTGACCGCGAGGTCGGCGAGGATCTTGCGGTCGACCTCGATGGAGGCCAGGCGCAGACCCTGGATGAGCCGGTTGTAGGTGATGCCGTTCTGGCGGGCAGCGGCGTTGATGCGCTGGATCCAGAGACGGCGGAAGGTGCCCTTGCGGTCCTTGCGGTCGCGGTAGGCATAGGTCATCGAGTGGAGCATCTGCTCCTTGGCCTTGCGGTACAGCCTGGACCGCTGGCCCCGGTAGCCCTTCGCCCGCTCAAGAACGACCTTGCGCTTCTTCTTGGCGTTGATCGCCCGCTTCACGCGTGCCATGTGTATCTATCTCCCCGGGGGCCGTTACTTAGCGAGCAGCTTCTTGATCTTCTTGGCGTCGGCATCGGAGAGCACGACCTCGGACTTGAGACGACGCGTCAAGGTGGAGGACTTCCACTCGTTGTAGTGCGCGCGGTTGGCACGGCGACGCTTGATCTTGCCGGTGCCGGTGAGCCGGAATCGCTTCTTCGCACCGCTGTGCGTCTTCATCTTCGGCATCTCAGCCGTCTCTCCCTCGATCGTGCCGATGTCCCGGGCCGGTAACCCAAGTCAAGGGCATGCCTGACTGCGAGACCGGACCCGGTCTCGGCTTAATCTCGCGACTACCTGACGGTTCAGGCTATGCGAGTCACTCCTGCGGAGCTGCCACCTCGTCGCCGACGGGTGCCTGCTCCTCCACGGAGTCCTCGTCGCGCCGCGCCTTGGCCGCCGCCTTCTCGGCCTTGGCCTCGGCCTTCTTCTTGTGCGGGCCGATCACCATGATCATGTTTCGGCCGTCCTGCTTGGGCTGGGACTCCACGAAACCGAGGTCCGTGACGTCCTCTGCCAGGCGCTGCAGGAGCCGGAAGCCCAGCTCGGGCCGGGACTGCTCCCGCCCGCGGAACATGATCGTGACCTTGACCTTGTCCCCGGCCTTGAGGAACCGCACCACGTGACCCTTCTTGGTCTCGTAGTCGTGCGGGTCGATCTTCGGTCGGAGCTTGATCTCCTTGATGATCGTGTACGCCTGGTTACGCCGCGCCTCACGTGCCTTCATCGCGGACTCGTACTTGAACTTGCCGTAGTCCATGAGCTTGCACACGGGCGGGCGAGCCGTGGCCGCGACCTCAACGAGGTCGAGGTCGGACTCCTGAGCCAGCTTCAGAGCATCGCCGATGGAGACGATGCCAACCTGTTCGCCGTTCGGGCCGACGAGGCGGACCTCGGGGACGCGAATACGGTCGTTGATGCGGGGCTCGGCGCTGATGGGGCCTCCTAGGTTGCGATCCGCCGCCGTCTTTGGGGGCGGTTGCCACATGCTCGATCGTGCCGGGAGGTCGCGGAACGCAGGCCGTTTTCAGGTCTGGATACACGAAATGCCCCACACGTCGCGCATGCGGGGCCACATGAGCTCATCAGCTTTGACGCCGTAAGCCCTCCGGAGTTACCCGGTGTGATCCTTGACCTGCCGACCTCTCGGTCGACCAGGTGGGAGGTGGCCCTCCGCTTGCGCGTCCAGCAGGCACGCCGGACCGATCGAGTAGTTACATTACCACAACCACCTGCGTCCACTGAATCATCCCGCGACATCCCCGCAGGAGCCGCATTCCCCCGCACCCGTTGCGCGACGTACCGATGATCTGTATATAAAGAAGGTATGAGCGAGCGATCGATGCAGGAACCCACGTTCCTGATCCTCACTGCCCTGGCGGCCGGACCCCAGCACGGCTACGGAGTGATCAACGACGTTCAGGAGATCTCCGGCGGCCGGGTACGGCTGCGCGCGGGCACCCTCTACGCCGCCCTCGACCGTCTCCAGTCCGAGGGGCTGGTCGCCGCCGACCGCGAAGAGGTGGTGGACGGCCGCCTCCGGCGCTACTACCGGCTGACCGGCGACGGCGCCGGCCGCCTGGCCGCCGAGGCCGAACGGCTGCGCAGGAACGCCGAGGCGGCCTCAACGCGCCTGCGCGTCCGCCCGGCCGGTGGGGCACTGTTCCGCCGCGGCCTCGCAGGAGGTGCGGGGTGAGCTCCCTGGAGGCGCGCTACCGCAGGCTCATGGCCTGCTACCCCCGCGGGCACAGGGCCCGCCACGAGGAGGAGATGATCGGCGTGATGCTCGCCGGAGCGGAGCCCGGGCGCAGGTATCCGGATCCACGTGACGTCCTCGACCTGATCATGGGCGGCCTGCGGATCCGCCTCCAGAGGTCTCTCGGCCCCGAGGCCGCCTCGCACTGGCGCGACGCGCTGAACGTCGCCGCGATCGTCGCCCCGCTCTCCCTGCTCGTCCTCGAAGCCGGCGCGTGGGGCATGGCCCTCTGGGTGGCGGACGCGCTGCCCCTGTTCCTCACGCTGGTGCCACTCGCGTTCGCGCTACCGCAAGCCTTGATCATCGGCCTGGCTCTGCGGAGCATGCGATGGGCCGCGGCGGCCTGCGCGTGGATCTGGGCCGTCGCGAGCCCCGCGATCAACCTGCAGATGAGCCTGGACGCGGTCGTATATCTCGGCCCGGGCTCCTTCTCCTCGAATTTCCTGTTCAGCCCGTTCGGCCTGGCGTTCCACGCGCTCCCCGGCCTGATCGTCGCCCTCCTGCTGACCTTCGCGCCGCATCCCGCCGGAGGAGCGGCACTGATCGGCCACCGGCGGTTGCTCCGCTGGGCCCTCGCGGCGATCCTGACGCTGAACGCGAGCGCCGCCCTGACCTACCTGTTCGTCCCCGGCCGATTCACCGACGGGCTGGCCACCATGGCACTGATCGCCATGGCCTGCGGTGCCGGCAGCCGGACCCCGGTCGGCCGCCGCGCCGTCTCGCTCATGGTCCCGCTCTTGGCGATGATCTACGGCGGCGCCCCGCCGGACGGGCCCGGCGGGGCCGACTGGCCCCTTCTGGCCGTCCAGGCACTGCTCGTCGTCACCGTCTTCATCGTCGCCCGGCGCGGCTTCCAGCCCTACGGCACCGGGACGGTCAGCTCTCCGGAGCGGATCGTCTGACGATCTCGGCCTTGCCCGCCGCGCGCATCGCCTCCACCGGCACGTCGGTCCGGCCGGTCATCAGCTCGACCTGCCGGACCGCCTGGTGCAGGAGCATGGGGAAGCCGCCGATCACGGTCCCGCCCCGCTCGGCCACGGCCGCGGCCAGTCGGGTGGGCCACGGCGCGTAGACCACGTCGAAGAGGGCGGGCACCCCGGCCACCAGGCCGGCCAGACCGTCGGCGGCTCCCGCCGGCAGGGTCGAGACGACCAGGTCCACGTCCAGGACGGTGTCGAGCTTGTCGAAGGTCTGCACCGTCAGGGCCGTGCCCAGCCGCTCGGCCACCGCGGCGGTCTCCCCGGCCCTGTCCGGGTCGCGGACCACCAGGGTCGCCTCGCGCAGGCCAAGCTCGCGCAGCGCGGCCAGCGCGGAGGCCGCGGTCGCTCCCCCGCCCAGGACCGTCGCCGCCCGGGGCGGCGCCACGCCCGCCTCGGCGAGCGCCTGGACGATGCCGTGGACGTCGGTGTTCTCGCCGTGGCGGGCGCCGTCCGAGAAGATCACGGTGTTGGCCCCACCCACCGCCACCGCGAGGTCGGAGACGGTGTCGAGCAGTGGCAGCACGGCCCGCTTGAGCGGCATGGTCAGCGACAGCCCCGCCCACCCGGACCCCAGCCTGCCGATCAGGCCGGGCAGCCCGGCCTCGTCGCACTCGATCGCCTCGTAGCGCCAGCCGTACAGGCCGAGGCCCTCGTAGGCGGCGCGGTGCAGATGGGGCGAGAGCGAGTGGACGATGGGCGACCCGAGCACCGCCGCCCTCATCACCCGCCCGCCTGGTTCTTCTCGAACTCCGCCTTGAACCTGAAGAACTCGGCCTCGGACGCGGTGAACTTGGTGATGCCGCGCTTGGTGTCGGTGGTCACGAAGAAGATCCAGTCGCCCTTGGTGGGGTTGAGCGCGGCCTGGATGGCGTGGTCGCCGGGGTTGGCGATCGGCCCCGGGGGCAGACCCTCCCGCGCGTAGGTGTTGTAGGGCGATGTGCTCTCGAGGTCGGCGTTGGTCGCCGCGACGCCGTACTTGTTCAGCCCGTACATCACCGTGCTGTCCATCTCCAGCTTGCGCGGCGGATTGCCGTCGAGGCGGTTGTAGATGACGCGGGCCACCTTGCCCATGTCCTCGACGCTGCCGGACTCGGCCTGGACGATGCTGGCGATCGTCATGATCTCGTGCGGGGTGTGGCCGAGTGCCTTGGCCTCCTTCTCCAGCCCGTCCTTGCCGGCGGTCTGGTGGAAGCGGTCGACCATCGCGGTCAGGATGTCGACGGGCTCCATCTTGGGGGAGATCTCGTAGGTGGCCGGGAAGGCGTAGCCCTCCAGCTTGCCCCTGGCGTAGGAGGGCAGGCCGAGCGCCTTGCCGTCCCTGGCCGCCCGCTGGAACTCCCTGAGCGGCTTGCCGGTCTGCTTGGCCAGCTGCGTCAGGGTGTCGGACAGGCGCAGCCCCTCCTTGAGGGTCACCGTCTCCCGCAGCCGCTTGTCCGGGTCGAGCAGCTTGACCGCGGCGGCGGCCGACATCTGCTTGCGCAGGGTGTATTCGCCCGGCTGCAGGGAGGCGCTCATATCCGCGGCGGCGGCGGCGTTGACGAACGCCTCTGCGCTCTTGACCACCCCCTGCTCCTGCAGGGTCCGGGCGACGTCCGAGGCGCTCTGCCCGGTCTTGATCTCCACGACGACCTCGCCGGCGCCCTGTCCGGTGTAGTCCTCGACGGTCATCGCGTCGCGCAGCCAGGTGTAGCCGTAGAAGCCCCCGGCGCCGATACCGCCCAGCAGGACGATGACCGCGAGCATGGGGGCGAGGAAGCCACCCCGGTTGCGGCGGCGCCGGCGGCGGCGTCCGCGCCGGCCGCCGGAGCCTGAAGATGTGCGTGAGCCGCGCCGCGACCTGCCGTCGTCGTCGCCGACCAGGAAGTCCATATCGAGATCGTTCATAGAGTCGCCCGCCAATCTCCCGGTAGAGGCGGCCTGCCGTCAAGCGGGTATGCCGAACCGAGGGGGGACACCATGCCAGACGTCCCGGTCCGCCGGGCGCCTTCTCCTGGCCTCTCGGCACGAGTCGCCGCACGCGGTGGAACGAGGGGTGTTCCGCCGGACATCAACACGTCCCGAGGTAGCTGTTTAGGTCTTCCCGGTATCTCACGAACTCACTCTCTTTGTCAGTGAATTTCGTGATTCTATGCTCCGGAGCGGTTGTGACAAACCGGAACCAATCTCCTTGGTCTGGGTGGAGAACCGCACATAACGCCTTCTCTCCCGGATCCGCGATGGGCCCCGGCGGCACGCCATGCCTCAGGCAGGTGTCGTACGGCGATCTCACTTCGGTGTCCTTGTCCGCAGGCGGCTCACCGGGCGGCCCCGCCGTCCGGCTGCCCACCCGGCGGGACGAGCGCCCTGCCCGGGGGCCTGCCTGTGGCGCGTTCGGCGTCCAGGGCCGCCTGGAGCAGCACGATGGCCGCCGCCTGGTCCACCACGGCCCGCTGGTTCTTGGCCTTGACCCCGCTGGCCCGCAGGCCCTGCTGGGCGGTGACGGTCGTCAGCCGCTCGTCGAACAGCCGGACGGGGATGGGTGCCAGCCGCAGCGAGATCCGGGTCGCGAAGTCGCGGGCGGCCTCGGCCGCCTGCCCCTCGCGGCCCGACAGCGAGGTCGGCAGGCCTACGACGATCTCGACGACCTCGTACTCGGCCGCGATCTCCGCGAGCCGGTCCAGGTCGCCTCTGCCGCGCCGTACGGTCTCCACCGGCGTGGCCAGCAGTCCCGAAGGGTCACTGCGGGCCACGCCGATGCGGACCGAGCCGACGTCGACACCCAGCCGGATGCCGTTTCTCATCATCATCCCCGCCTCCGAGCCGCCGGCGACTCGCGGGCGTCCATCGTCAGACGACCGTCTGCGCGATCGCCTGCTCGACGGCGACAAGCGCGTCGTCGATCGCCTCAGGACGGGCTCCACCGCCCTGGGCGACGTCATCCTTACCGCCACCGCCACCGCCGAGCGCCTTGGCGGCGACGCCGACGAGCTGCCCCGCCTTCAGGCCCCGTCCGCGCCCCGCGTCGTTGACCACGGCGACGACGACGGGCCGGTCGCTGGGGACACCGGCCACGACGACGACCGCGGGCTGCTCACCCGTGAACCGGCCACGCACGTCAAGGGCGAGCTTACGCAGGTCGTCGGGGGAGGTTCCATCAGGCGCGCGGCGCGTCACGACAGAGACTCCGTGCAGGTCACGGGCACCGGCGGCCATTTCGCCCGCCATCGCGAGCACCTGGGCGGAACGGAGCTTGTCCAGCTCCTTCTCCGCGGCGCGCAGCCGGGTCACGATGCCGTCGATCCGCTCCGGCAGCTCCTCGCGGCGCGCCTTGAGCTGCTCCGACAGCTGGGCGACGAGCACGCTCTCGCGGGCCAGGAAGCGGAAGGCGTCCAGGCCGACCAGAGCCTCCACCCGGCGCACCCCGGCGCCGATCGAGGCCTCGCCCAGCACCTTGACCAGACCGAGCTGGCCGGAGCTGGAGACGTGGGTGCCGCCGCAGAGCTCGCGGGAGTAGTCGCCGACCTCGACGATGCGGACGGTCTCGCCGTACTTCTCGCCGAACAGGGCCAGCGCGCCCATCGCCCGCGCCTCGGCCTGGGAGGTGTGGAAGGCGTTGACCGTGAGGTCGTTGATCAGGACGGCGTTGACCTCGTCCTCGACGTCGCGGAGCATGCTGGGCGCCACGGCGCCGGCGGCGGTGAAGTCGAAGCGGAAGCGACCGGGCGAGTTCTCCGAACCGGCCTGCGCCGCCGTCTCGCCCAGCGCGTTGCGGAAGCCGCGGTGCACCAGGTGGGTGGCGGTGTGGCTGCGGGAGATGGCGCGGCGCCGCTCGACGTCGATCTCGGCCTGGGCCTGGTCGCCCACCCGGATCTCGCCGGCGCGGACCTTCCCGCGGTGGACGACGACGCCGGAGACCGGGGACTGCACGTCCACGATCTCGACCTCGGCCCCGTCGGTGCGGATGACGCCCTGGTCGGCGAGCTGGCCGCCGCCCTCGGCGTAGAAGGGGGTACGGCCCAGCACGACCTCGACCTCGGTGCCGGCGCCCGCGGCCGGGACCGGGGCCCCGCCGACGAGCAGGCCGATGACCTCGGCCTCGGCGGTCACCTGGTCGTAGCCCAGGAACTCCACCCGGCCGGTCTTCTCAAGGATCTGGCCGAACACCGAGATGTCGGCGTTGCCGGTCTTCTTGGCGGCGGCGTCGGCCTTGGCCCGGTCGCGCTGCTCCTTCATCAACCGGCGGAAGCCCTCTTCGTCGACCTTGAGCCCCTGCTCGGAGGCCATCTCCAGGGTCAGGTCGATCGGGAAGCCGTAGGTGTCGTGGAGCTGGAAGGCCTGCTCCCCGGCGAGGGTGCCCTTCCCCTTGCGCCTGGTCTCCTCCACGGCGACGTCGAAGATCGCGGTGCCGGTGCGGAGGGTGCCCAGGAACGAGGCCTCCTCGGCGTCGATGACGCCGTGGATCTGCGGGGCGTCGGCCTTGAGCTCGGGGTACTGCTCGCCCATCACGTCGATGGTCACCGCGGTGAGCTCGTGCATGTAGCGCTCCTCGCCCGCGCCCAGCAGGCGCAGGTTGCGGATGGCCCGGCGCAGGATGCGGCGCAGGACGTAGCCCCGCCCCTCGTTGGAGGGCAGCACGCCGTCGGCGACGAGCATCACGCCGGTCCGGACGTGGTCGGCGATGACCCGCAGCGAGACGTCGGCGCGCTCGTCGCGGCCGTAGCGCGTCTTGGTGAGCTCGGCGGCCCGGTCGAGGATCTTGTAGGTGGTGTCGATCTCGTAGATGTTGTCGACGCCTTGCAGGATCGCCGCCATGCGCTCCAGGCCCATGCCGGTGTCGACGCTCCTGGCGGGCAGTTCGCCCGCGACGTCGAAGTCCACCTTGCTGCGGACCGCACTGAGCTGGAACTGCATGAAGACGTTGTTCCACACCTCGAGGTAGCGGTTCTCGTCGGCGACGGGCCCGCCGTCCCTGCCGTACTCGGGGCCGCGGTCGTAGTAGATCTCCGAGCACGGGCCGCCGGGGCCCGGGACGCCCATGTGCCAGTAGTTGTCCTCCAGGCCGCGGCGCTGGATGCGCTCGGACGGGACGCCGACCTTGTCGTGCCAGATGCCGTAGGCCTCGTCGTCGTCCTGGTAGACGGTGACCCAGAGCCGCTCCTGGGGGAAGCCGAAACCGCCCTCGGACTCGGGCTTGGTCAGCAGCTCCCAGGCGAGCGGGATCGCCTGCTCCTTGAAGTAGTCGCCGAAGGAGAAGTTGCCGAGCATCTGGAAGAACGTGGCGTGCCTGGTGGTCTTGCCGACCTCGTCGATGTCGGGGGTGCGCACGCACTTCTGGACGCTGGTGGCCCGGTTGAAGGGCGGCTTCTGCTGTCCCAGGAAGTAGGGCTTGAACGGCACCATGCCCGCGGGGACCAGAAGCAGCGTCGGGTCCTCGGCGATCAGGCTGGCCGAGGGCACGACGGTGTGCCCACGCTCCTCGAAGAAGCGCAGGAAGCGGCGGGCGATCTCTGCCGACTCCATGTCAGCGGCCATCCTTTACGTCGTAGTGATAGGTCTTCTCAACAGTGTCGAGCCCGAACCTGGATCGCAACTCGGTTTCCCTCTTGGCCGCGCCGTCCAGGGCGTCGCCGGCGAACTCCCGCACCTGGTCCAGGGCTCCGGCGGCGTTGTGCACGGCGCGCCGGGCCAGGTGGTTCGGATGCAGTGCTTGCAGCTTACGCATGACCCACACCGCGCCGAACGCGCCCAGGGACATGTAGAACAGCCGCCGGATCATCGCCGCCGCCTCTCCAGCATCCGAAGGTTCGATCTGCCGCGGACGTGCAGGGCCTGCCGGATGCCGTGGCTCAGTGCCGCGACCTTGATCAACGGCCCGGTGACCAGGCTCTGCGTGACATCGCTGACCTTCGCGACGTGCCCGCTGACCTGCTTGACGTCCTTGGCGATGGCCTCGACGGCGACCAGCTGGCGGTTGGTCTCGCCAACGGTGGCCGTGACGTCCTCCAGCAACGGCACCACGCGCTCGCCCAGGTCGGAGACCATCTTGGTGGTCTCGGTGAGCAGCCGGGCCAGCTTCACCAGGACCATGGCCAGGAAGCAGACGAGCACCGCCCACGCCGTGGCCACGATCAGTCCGGCGACCTCTCCCGCGGTAAGCATGCGCCGATCTCCTTAGTTCACCCGGCTGGAATGGCAAGACCCTATCGTGTCCCGCCTTGTTCCCCCGGCATGCCGCCGTACGGTGGCCGTCTCCGCCGGGCGGGCCGGGGGACGCCGGGGCCGGCCCTCACCGTCGGGCCGCCCCGCCCGCGCGGGGCGGGTATCCAGGCTAGCCGCCGGGAGACCGGCCGCGGCACGCTCCGGCCCCGGTGACCGGCAGCCTCCCGGGCCCCCGCCCCACAGCGGCTACTGACCTCGCAGGAAGGAACGGATCCTGGACCAGCGGTCGGCGAAGGCCGCTTCGGCGCCGTGGCGGGTGGGCTGGTAGTAACGGCGGTCCCGGAGCTCCTCCGGGGCGTAGTCCTGGCGGACCAGGCCGTGCTCGAAGTCGTGGGGGTATTTGTAGCCCTTGCCGTGGCCGAGCTTCTTGGCCCCGCCGTAGTGGGCGTCGCGCAGATGGGCGGGGACGTGGCCGATGCTGCCGCGCCGTACGTCCTCGGAGGCCGCGCCGATGGCGTTGATCACCGCGTTGGACTTGGGGGCCAGCGCGCAGTGGATGACCGCCTGGGCGAGGTTGAGCCGCCCCTCGGGCAGGCCGATGAACTCCACCGCCTGGGCCGCGGCCACCGCGACCTGCAGGCACGTCGGGTCGGCCATGCCGACGTCCTCGGAGGCGAAGATGACGATCCTGCGCGCGATGAAGCGCGGGTCCTCGCCCGCCTCGACCATGCGGGCGAGGTAGTGCAGCGCGGCGTCGGCGTCGGAGCCGCGCATGCTCTTGATGAAGCCGCTGATCACGTCATAGTGCTGGTCGCCCTGGCGGTCGTAGCGGACGGCCGCCTTGTCCACCGCGCGCTCCACCACCTCGACGGTGATCTCGCCGTCGGCGATCAGCGAGGCGGCCTCCAGGTAGGTGAGCGACCTGCGGGCGTCTCCCCCGGCCAGCCGGACCAGGTGCTCGGCGGCCTCGGGCGCCAGCTTCGCCTTCCCGTCCAGGCCCCGCGGGTCGGCGACGGCGCGCTCCAGCACCATCCGGATGTCGTCCTCCGACAGCGACTCCAGGGTCAGCAGGAGCGAGCGGGACAGCAGCGGGGAGATGACGGAGAAGAACGGGTTCTCGGTGGTGGCGCCGATGAAGGTGACCCAGCGGTTCTCCACGGCGGGCAGCAGGGCGTCCTGCTGGGCCTTGTTGAAGCGGTGCACCTCGTCCACGAACAGCACGGTCTGGCGGCCGGACATGCCCAGCTCGCGCCGGGCCTGCTCGATGGCCGCGCGGACCTCCTTGACCCCGGCGGACACCGCGGAGACCTCGACGAAGCGGCGCTTGGTGACGCCCGCGACCACGTAGGCCAGGGTGGTCTTGCCGGTGCCGGGCGGGCCCCACAGGAACAGCGACATCGGCGCCTCGGCCTCGACGAGCCTGCGCAGCGGCGTGCCGGGGCCCAGCAGGTGGCGCTGGCCTATCACCTCGTCAAGGCCGCGCGGGCGCATCCGCACCGCCAGGGGCTCATGGCCGCGGTGGGCTTCCTCCGCCGCGGAGTCGAACAGGCTGTCCACGCTCCGACAGTACCGTCAGGCCACCCGTCCCGGATCCACCCCGCCATGGGCCCCGTCCCCGGCGGGACCGGGGATCCGGCGGACGGGGAGGCCGCCGCCGGCCGTCAGCTCCCCCAGACCGCCGTCGCCCCGCTGTGCCCGGCGCGCAGCACGTAGTAGCCCGCCACGACGGCCGCGACCACGGTGAGCGCCGAGACGACCGTCCCCACCGGGCGGCCGAACCGCTCTGCCCGCGAGACGTAGACGAGCGCCAGCGAGAGCACGCCCAGGGCGAGGGCGGCCAGCAGCAGCGGCGTGGCGAATCCCTCGTGCTCGGCGATGCGCCGGCCGAGCTGGCCGTCGACCGAGGAGAACCGCTTGTCCTTCAGCGCCTCGCCGCTCTGCCTGGCGGCGAGGACGGCGACCGGGACGGCCACCGCGAGGGCCGCCACCGCCCAGTGCAGCACGGCGCGCGTGCGCGGCGCCAGCGCGTAGACGGCGGCCAGCACCGCCAGGAGCGGTGTCAGGACCACCGCGGCATGAATGATCAGCGGGTGGGCGGGCAGGCCCAGGATCTCGTCGAACATGCGGGGGCTCCGGTCATCCGTGGCTCGTCATCACCAAGTACGGAATCTCACCACGAATGGTTCTGAAATACACCAGATGCCAGGCGTTTTTCACATCTGCCCCATCCGGTGGATTCCATCACTTACCTTCAGCACACGCTCAGGCCGGTACGCTTTCGGCCAGTTGACAGTCAAGTAACAGTAATCCTGGAGGACATACCGGTGAGCGGCGAGGACCGCCAGAGCCAGCTGGCGCGGGAGCACAAAGAGCGCCAGGCCCAGCGTGCTGAGCAGGCGACCAAGACGAAGCGGAGCACCTTCATCGGAGCCGGCGCAGCGGTGGTCGTCGTCGTGGGCGGCCTGATCGCCGCGACGACCCTGCTCGGAGGAGGCGACGACGGCAAGCCCGCGGCCGCGAGCACTCCCGCCCCCTCCGAGACCGCGCAACCGACGGTGTCCGCGACGACCAGCGCCCCCGTCGACCCGTCCAAGGTGAGCTGCTCCTACCGCAAGGACACCAGCGGCAGCCCGGCCAAGAAGGTGGGCATGCCACCGGGCAAGCCCAACCTGAAGCTGAAGACCATGACGATCGCCACCAACCACGGTGACATCGTGATCGACCTGGCGACGGCGCAGGCGCCCTGCTCGGTGAACTCCTTCGCCTTCCTCGCCAAGAAGAACTTCTTCGACAACACCAAGTGCCACCGCCTGGCCACCCCGGAGAACTCCGGCCTGGCCCTGCTCCAGTGCGGTGACCCTCAGGCCAAGGCCGACGGCAAGAACCCCACCGACGGCCAGGGCAGCTCGGGTTACGTCTTCGACGACGAGAACCTCGGCGGCATCCCCTTCACCAAGGGCACGGTCGCGATGGCCCAGCCCGCCGAGGCGGTCAACCAGAACGGCAGCCAGTTCTGGATCTCGCTCGGCGACGAGACCGCCCAGCTGGGCCCGGAGTACACCCCCTTCGGCGTCGTCTCCAAGGGCGCGGACATCCTCGACAAGGTCTACAAGGGCGGGTGGATCACCAACCCCGACGACATCACCGGCGACGGCGGCTCCAACGCCCCCAAGATCCCGGTGATCATCAAGGACGTGAAGCTCGCCTAGCGGAGTGCGGGCTGGACGCCCCGGTGGCCGGTCGGCCGCCGGGGCGTTCCGTCTTTCCGGGCGGAACGACCCCTCGCGGGCTGTGATCCCGATCACAGTCGGGCGATCCCCGGGTCTCCGGAGCCACACTTGGAGCAGAGGGAGTGTGATCCATCTCACCGAGGGGGACCGGATGCCGGAGAAGCTGCCCGTCGAGTTCGTGTGGAATCCCGAATTCGGCAGGGACCCCTACGCCGCCTACGCCGCGCTCCGGAAGAAGGGGCCGGTCCACCCGATCGAGTTCCCGCCGGGCGTCGAGGCCTTCCTGGTGGTCGACTACGAGCACGGCCGCCGGGCCCTCAACGACCCGCGCCTGAGCAAGAACCCGTTCGAGGGGCCCGAGGCGTTCCGCGCGATCCTGGGCCAGGGCAACCCGGTCCTGGCCCACAACATGCTCAACAGCGACCCGCCGGACCACACCCGGCTGCGCCGCCTGGTCGCCAAGGCCTTCACCCCGCGGCGGACCGAGAGCCTGCGCCCCCGGGTCCAGGAGATCACCGACCGTCTCATCGACGCGATGGCCGTCAAGGGCCACGCCGAGCTGCTCGACGACTTCGCCTTCCCGCTGCCGATCACGGTGATCTGCGAGCTTCTGGGCGTCCCCGTCGAGGACCGCGACGACTTCCGCCGGTGGTCGACCGCCCTGATCACCCCGCCGTTCGACGACGAGCAGATCCTGCTCCGCGTCGAGGCGAACGCCGCCATCCGCGCCTACTTCCTCCGGACCATCGCCGGGCGCCGGGCCGAACCCCGCGACGACATGATCAGCGCGCTGGTCCTCGCCCGCGACGAGGAGGAGCTGCTCAGCGAGGAGGAGCTGGTCTCCACGCTCACCCTGCTGCTCATCGCCGGGCACGAGACCACGGTCAACCTGATCGGCAACGGCATGCTGGCCCTGCTCTCCGACCCCGGCCAGCTCCGGCTGCTGCGGGAGCAGCCCGAGCTGCTGCCCTCGGCGATCGAGGAGTTCCTGCGCTACGAGGGCCCGGTGGAGCGGGCCACCTTCCGCTTCTCCACCGCCGACATGGAGATCGCGGGCGTCCACATCCCCAAGCGCAGCCTGGTCCACGTCTCCCTCGGCGCCGCCGACCGCGACCCCGGGGCGTTCGACGATCCGGACACCCTCGACATCACCCGGGCCGACAACCGTCACGTGGCCTTCGGGCACGGCATCCACTTCTGCCTGGGGGCTCCGCTGGCCCGCCTGGAGGCCCAGGTCGCCTTCGGGACGCTTCTGCGGCGCCTGCCGGACATCGCCCTCGGCTGCCCGCCGGACGAGCTCTCCTGGCGCCAGGACGGCTCGCTGATCCGCGGGCTGCGGGCACTGCCGGTCCGCTTCTAGCCGCCGGTACGGTGCGGGCCCCCGGAACGGGTCGTTCCGGGGGCCCGCACCGCTCGGACCTAGGCCTCCGCCTTCGGCTTGGCGTCCACGCCCGCCTCCTTGCGCTGCTCACCCGTGATGGGAGTGGGCGCGCCGGTCAGCGGGTCGAAGCCGGACGCCGTCTTCGGGAAGGCGATGACGTCGCGGATGGAGTCGCCGCCCGCCAGGAGCATGCAGATCCGGTCCCAGCCGTAGGCGATGCCCCCGTGCGGCGGCGGGCCGTACTTGAACGCCTCCAGCAGGAAGCCGAACTTGTTCTCCGCCTCCTCCTTGGAGATGCCGAGCACGTCGAAGACGCGCTGCTGCATCTCGGCCCGGTGGATACGGATCGAGCCGCCGCCGATCTCCATGCCGTTGCAGACCATGTCGTAGGCGTAGGCCAGGGCCTCGCCGGGGTGGTCCTGGAAGTTGTCGGCCCACTCGGGCTTGGGCCCGGTGAACGGGTGGTGGACCGCGGTCCAGCCGCCCTCGCCGTCCTCCTCGAACATGGGGGCGTCGACGATCCAGAGGAAGTTCCACGCCGACTCGTCGATCAGACCGCAGCGGCGGCCGATCTCCAGGCGTGCCGCGCCGAGCAGGTCACGCGAGGCGGCGGCCGTACCGGCCGCGAAGAAGATCGCGTCACCGGGCTTGGCACCCGTCTTGGCGGCCAGGCCCGCGGCCTCGGTCTCGGAGAGGTTCTTGGCGACCGGGCCGCCGAGCGCGCCGTCCTCGCCGACGAGCACGTAGGCCAGGCCCCTGGCGCCGCGCGACTTGGCCCAGTCCTGCCAGCCGTCCAGCTCCTTGCGGCTCTGGGAGGCGCCGCCCGGCATGACCACGGCGCCCACGTACGGCGCCTGAAACACGCGGAAGGTGGTGTCGGCGAAGTACTCGGTCATCTCGACGAGCTCCTGGCCGAACCGCAGGTCCGGCTTGTCGGAGCCGTAGCGGGACATGGCGTCCCAGTAGGTCATCCGGGGCAGCGGCGTCGGCAGCTCGTAGCCGATCGTCTCCTTCCAGATGCGGCCGACCAGGGCCTCGCCCAGGGCGATGACGTCGTCCTGGTCCACGAAGGACATCTCGACGTCGATCTGGGTGAACTCCGGCTGCCGGTCGGCGCGCAGGTCCTCGTCGCGGAAGCAGCGGGCGAGCTGGTAGTAGCGCTCCATGCCGGCGACCATGAGCAGCTGCTTGAACAGCTGCGGCGACTGCGGCAGGGCGTACCAGCTGCCGGGCTGCAGCCGGACCGGGACCAGGAAGTCGCGGGCGCCCTCGGGGGTGGAACGGGTCAGCGTCGGGGTCTCGATGTAGTTGAACCCGTGCTCGTTCATCACCTCGTGGGCCAGGTAGGTGGCCTTGGAGCGGATCCGCATGGCGTTGGCGACCTGCTGCCGGCGGATGTCGAGGTAGCGGTACTTGAGCCGGGCCTCCTCCGACACCCCCGCGTTGCCCTCGATCGGGAACGGCAGCGGCGCGGACTCGCTGAGCACCTCGACCTCGGAGGCGACGACCTCGATCGCACCGGTCGGCAGCTCGGGGTTCTCGTTGCCCTCCGGACGGACCCGCACCTCTCCGACGACCTTGACGCAGTACTCCGCGCGCAGGCCGTGCGCGTCGTCCTCCTCGCGGAAGACCACCTGGGAGGAGCCGGAGGCGTCACGCAGGTCGATGAAGACCACACCGCCGTGGTCGCGGCGGCGCGCCACCCAACCGGCCAGCGTCACCTGCTGCCCGGCGTGTTCCTTGCGCAGTGATCCCGCTTCGTGCGTGCGGATCATTTCTTCAGTCTCTCCTTCAAGGTCGTGACGATCTCAGCGAGCGGTACGGCGGTCTGGTCACCGCTGGCCAGGTCCTTGACCTGCGCGGACCCGGCGGCGATATCTCGCTCGCCGAGGATCACGGCATAGCTCGCACCCGACCGGTCGGCGCCCTTCATGGCACCCTTGACGCCCTTGCCGCCGAACGACATGTCGGCGTCGAGACCGGCCCGGCGCAGCTCGGTCATGAGCAGGAACATCCGGCGGCGCGCCTCCTCACCCAGCGGCACACCGTACACCTGGACACGCGACTCGGCGGTCTCGGCACCGGCCAGCCCCTCGGCCTCCATTGCCAGGAGCGTCCGGTCGACGCCGAGCGCCCAGCCGACGCTGGGCAGGGCGGGGCCGCCGAGCATCTCGCTCAGCCCGTCGTAGCGGCCGCCGCCGCCGACCGCCGACTGCGAGCCCAGCCCGTCGTGGACGAACTCGAAGGTGGTGCGCGTGTAGTAGTCGAGACCGCGGACCAGCCGGGGGTCGTCGGTGTAGGCCACGCCGGCGGCGGTCAGCAGCGAGCGGACCTCCTCGTGGTAGGCCTTGCAGGCCTCGCACAGGTGGTCGACGACCAGCGGGGCGCCGGCGAGCTGGGCCTGCACCTCGGGGCGCTTGTCGTCGAGGACGCGCAACGGATTGATCTCGATCCGCTGCCGGGTGGGCTCGTCGAGGTCGAGGGCGCGCAGGAAGTCCTGCAGCGCCGTCCGGTAGCCGGGACGGCACTCCTTGTCGCCCAGCGTGTTGAGCAGCAGCCGCACGCCGGTGAGGCCCAGCCCGGCGTAGCCGTCGGCGGCCAGCACGATCAGCTCGGCGTCCAGCGCGGGGTCCTCGGCTCCCAGGGCCTCGGCGCCGATCTGCCAGAAGTGGCGGTAGCGGCCCTTCTGCGCGCGCTCGTAGCGGAACTGGCTGCCGGAGTACCAGAGCTTCACCGGGAGCTGGCCGTTGTGCAGGCCGTGCTGGAGGACCGAGCGCACGACCGACGCGGTGCCCTCGGGGCGCAGCGTGAGCGAGCGCCCGCCCTTGTCCTCGAAGGTGTACATCTCCTTGGAGACGATGTCGGTCGACTCGCCGACACCGCGGACGAACAGCGCGGTGTCCTCGAAGACCGGCGTCTCGATGTAGCCGTACCCCGCGCGGCGGACCGGGGCGGTCAGCGCCTCCCGCACGGCGAGCGCCTGCTCCGAACGCGGCGGGAGCCAGTCAAAGGTGCCCTTCGGCGCCTGCAAAGTCATCTTCAGATTCCCCTGGTGGGACCGGCGTACGGCGCGGCTTCCGCGAGATACGGGTTGGTCGCGCGCTCGTGGCCGATCGTGGTCTGTGGTCCGTGGCCGGGCAGGACCACCGTGTCCTCCGGCAGCGGCAGGCATTTGGTCGCCAGGCTGCGCAGGATGGTCGGGTAGTCGCCGCCCGGGAGGTCTGTGCGTCCGATGGAGCCGGCGAACAACAGGTCGCCCGAGAACAGCACGTCCGGAATCTCCTCGGTGCTGGGCAGCCTGAACGTCACCGACCCCCTGGTATGGCCCGGGGTGTGGTCGACCGTGAGCTCCATGCCCGCCAGCCGCAGCACCTCGCCGTCGGCCAGCTCGCGCACGTCGTCGGGCTCGGTGAAGGTCAGCCCGCCGAACAGCTGCTGCTTGGTCGCCAACGACAGTCCCTTACCCGGATCGGAGAGCAGATCACGGTCCTCCGGGTGGATCCACGCGGGAACGTCACGCGCGCCGCAGACCGGGGCGACCGACCACATGTGGTCGATGTGACCGTGGGTGACCAGCACCGCGACCGGCTTGAGCCGATGCTCGCGCAGCACGTCGTCCAGGTCGCCGACGGCGTTCTGCCCAGGGTCGACGATGACGCACTCCTCGCCCGCGGCGGGCGCGACGACGTAACAGTTGGTCTGAAACGACCCTGCGGGAAAGCCGGCGATGAGCATCTGCCTCAGCTGATCTCGTCAAGAATACGGATGGGAATGTAACCGAAGGGTACCGGTGCGGGTCGGCGGGCTGCGAACCATTACCCTTTGGCCGATACGATTCGCCCACCTCATTAAGTAATACTCCGGCACTCGGGAGGGCGAAGCGGTGAGCGGCAAGGACCGCCAGAAGCAGCTGGCGCGCGAGCACTACGAGCGGCAGAATCAGCGGCGCATCGAGCGGGAGGCCCGGGCCAAGCGCAACGCGATCATCGGTACCAGCGTGGGCGTCGTGGTGGTCATCGGCGGTGTCGTCGCCGCGACGACCCTGCTCGGGGGCGGTGACTCACCGGCCACGGCCAGCCCGGAGACGTCGGTGAGCGCCGAGGCCTCGGCGAACCCGTCGGAGACGGGCACCGCCGCCAAGCCGACGGCCTTCGACCCCGCCAGCGGCACCTGCGGCTATGTCGCCGACGCCGACGGCAGCCCCGCGAAGAGCGTGGGCACCCCTCCGGCCAAGGTGGACACCAAGCCCAAGACGATGACCCTGAAGACCAACCAGGGCGACATCGTGATCGCGGTGGACGCCGGGAAGACGCCCTGCACGGTCAACTCCTTCGCCTTCCTGGCGGAGAAGAAGTTCTTCAACGGCTCCAAGTGTCACCGCCTCGGCTCCGACCAGTTCCCGATGCTGCAGTGCGGCGACCCGCTGGCCAAGGCCGACGGCAAGAGCCAGACCGACGGCCAGGGCGGCCCCGGCTACCGTTTCGTCAACGAGAACCTCGAAGGCGCGAAGTACACCCGCGGCGTCGTGGCCATGGCCAACAGCGGCCCCGACACCAACGGCAGCCAGTTCTTCATCGTCTACGGCGACACCCAGCTGCCGGCGCAGTACACCCCGTTCGGTACGGTCACCAAGGGACTGGAGATCATCGACAAGGTCAACAAGGGCGGTGTCATCACCCCCGGGCCGGACGGGACCGGAGCCCCGAAGGAAACCGTCGAAATCAAAAACGTGACAATGTCCAACAAGAGCTGACGTAATACAACCAAGGGGCGGTTAGCCTCGAAAGGCTGATGAAAGTGCGGGAGGACACGGTGAGCACCGACCCGTGGGGCCGGGTAGACGACGACGGCACCGTCTACGTGCGTACGGCTGAGGGAGAGCGGGCCGTCGGGTCCTGGCAGGCCGGCGAGCCGGAGGAGGCACTTGCCTACTTCCATCGCAAGTTCGACGAGCTGGCCGGGCAGGTGACGCTGCTGGAACAGCGGGTCCGCGGCACCGACCTGCCACCCGCCCAGGCCGAGGCGACCATCGTCAAGCTCCGCGAAGCGATCACCGGCGCGCATGCGGTCGGCGATCTCGACGCGCTGCTGAACCGGCTGGGCGTCCTCACGGAGCTGGTCGCCCAGCGCCGCGAGGAGGTCAAGGCCGCTCGTGACGTGGCCCGCGCGGAGGCCAAGGGCATCAAGGAGCGGATCGTCGCCGAGGCCGAGCGCATCGCCGACGACACCACCCACTGGAAGACCGGCGGCGAGCGGCTGCGCCAGCTCGTCGAGGAGTGGAAGGCGGCCGAGCGCATCGACCGCGTCACCGAGGCGGCGCTCTGGAAGCGGCTGTCCGCGGCCCGTACGGCCTTCGCCAAGCGGCGCAAGGCCTACTTCGCCGGGCTGGACGAGCAGCGTGAGGGCGTGCGCTCATCCAAGGAGCGCATCGTCGCCGAGGCCGAGGCGCTGGCCTCCTCCACCGACTGGGGCGCCACGGCCTCCGCCTACCGCGACCTGATGCAGCAGTGGAAGACGGCGGGCCGGGCCTCCCGTGAGGTCGAGGACGAGCTCTGGGGCCGTTTCAAGGGCGCCCAGGACCAGTTCTTCCAGGCCCGTTCCGCGGTCTTCGCCGAGCGTGACGCCTCGCTGGCGGCCAACGCCGAGGTCAAGGAGCAGCTCCTCGCCGAGGCCGAGAAGATCGTCCCGGTCTCCGACGCCCGCTCCGCCAGGGCCGCGCTGCGCGGCATCCTGGAGCGGTGGGAGGCCGCCGGTCAGGTCCCGCGCGAGCAGCGCGACCGCCTTGAGGGCGGGCTGCGCAAGATCGACGAAGCGGTCCGCAAGGCCGAGGAGGCGGAGTGGAAGCGCTCCAACCCCGAGGCCCGCGCGCGTGCCCAGAACACGGTCGACCAGCTCCACAAGTCGATCGAGCAGCTGGAGACCCGCCTGGCCAAGGCGGAGGCGGCCGGCAAGGACAAGGACGTGAAGGACGCCCAGGAGGCCCTGATCGCCCGTCGTTCCTGGCTGGAGGAGGCCGAGCGCACGCTCGCCGAGTTCTCCTGACGCGCTGAGAGACCCTGGAGGGCGTGTCCCCGCTTGCGGGGACACGCCCTCCGGCTTTCCCCCGTACGGCGCAGCCGGCGCCCCCAGGGCGCCACGCGGCGGCACGGCGCCGGAGGCAGCGGCACCCGCGGCGGGTACGTGGACCTCGCCCGGCCGGGGGACGGGGCAGCGGCACCCGCGGTGGGTGCGGGGACCTCGTCTCGCCCCGGCGGGGGCGGCGGGTCAGGCTCCGGCGCCGCTCACCCGGTAGACGTCGTAGACACCGGGGATGTTGCGCACGGCCTTCAGGACGTGCCCCAGGTGCTTGGGGTCGCCCATCTCGAAGGTGAACTTGCTGATCGCCACCCGGTCCCTGGACGTCGTCACCGACGCCGACAGGATGTTCACGTGCTGGTCCGACAGGGTCCGGGTCACATCCGACAGCAGACGTGGCCGGTCGAGCGCCTCGACCTGCAGGGCGACCAGGAACACCGAGTCGTCCGCGGCCGACCAGGCCACCTCGACCAGCCGGTCCGGCTGGGACTTCAGCTGCTCCACGTTGGGACAGTTGGTGCGGTGCACCGACACGCCGTGCCCACGGGTGACGAAGCCGATGATCTCGTCACCGGGCACGGGGGTGCAGCAGCGCGACAGCCGTACCCACACGTCCGAGTCACCCGCCACCACCACGCCCGCGCCGCCGCTGCCGCGGGGCCGGCCCCGCACCTTCGTGGGCACCGAGGCCTCGGCGATGTCCTCCTCCGCGCCGTCCACCCCGCCGAGGGAGTGCACCAGCTTCTGCACGACCGCCTGGGCGGCGATGTGGCCCTCTCCAACGGCCGCGTAGAGCGCGGAGACGTCGGGATAGCGCAGGTCCCTGGCGAGGGTCAGGAGGGACTCTCCGGACATCATGCGCTGCAGCGGCAGGCCCTGCTTGCGCATGGCCCGGCCGATGGCCTCCTTGCCCGCCTCGATCGCGGTCTCGCGGCGCTCCTTGGAGAACCACTGACGGATCTTGTTGCGGGCCCGGCCGGACTTGACGAACTTGAGCCAGTCACGCGACGGGCCCGCGTCGGGCGACTTGGAGGTGAAGATCTCGACGGTGTCGCCGTTGCCCAGCCGCGACTCCAGCGGCACCAGGCGGCCGTTGACCCGGGCCCCGATGCAGCGGTGCCCGACCTCGGTGTGGACGGCGTAGGCGAAGTCGACCGACGTCGCACCCTCGGGGAGGGCGATCACCTGGCCCCGCGGGGTGAAGACGTACACCTCCGAGACCGACAGGTCGAACCTGAGCGACTCCAGGAACTCCCCCGGGTCGGCGGTCTCCTTCTGCCAGTCCAGGAGCTGGCGGAGCCACGCCATGTCGTTGCCGGGCTTCAGCTTCGCTCCGGGAGGACCGGCGGCCGTCATGTCCTCCTTGTACTTCCAGTGCGCGGCCACGCCGTACTCGGACCTGTGGTGCATGGCGTGGGTGCGGATCTGCAGCTCCACCGGCTTGCCCTCGGGGCCGATCACCGTGGTGTGCAGCGACTGGTACATGTTGAACTTGGGCATCGCGATGTAGTCCTTGAACCGGCCGGGCACCGGGTTCCATCGCGCGTGGATCGTTCCGAGGGCGGCATAGCAGTCGCGGACCGTGTCGACCAGCACCCGGATGCCGACCAGGTCGTAGATGTCGTCGAAGGCGACGTCCCTGGCGATCATCTTCTGGTAGACCGAGTAGTAGTGCTTGGGGCGTCCCTTGACCACCGCGCGGATCTTGGCCTCGCGCAGGTCGCCGGAGACCTTCTCGATGACCTCCTGCAGGAACAGGTCCCTGCGCGGGGCCCGCTCCGACACCATCCTGGCGATCTCGTCGTAGCGCTTGGGGTAGAGCATGGCGAACGCGAGGTCCTCCAGCTCCCACTTGATGGTGTTCATGCCCAGCCGGTGGGCGAGCGGCGCGAAGATCTCCAGCGTCTCGCGGGACTTCTGCTGCCGCTTGTGCTCGGGGAGGTAGCGCATGGTGCGCATGTTGTGCAGCCGGTCGGCGAGCTTGATCACCAGCACCCGGATGTCGCGGGACATCGCCACGACCATCTTGCGCACGGTCTCGGCCTGCGCGGCGTCACCGAACTTGACCTTGTCGAGCTTGGTGACGCCGTCGACCAGCAGCGCGATGTTGTCGCCGAAGTCCGAGCGCAGCTCGTCCAGGCCGTAGGCGGTGTCCTCGACGGTGTCGTGCAGCAGCGCGGCGCACAGCGTCTCGTCGTCGGTGCCGAGCTCGGCCAGGATCGTCGCCACCGCCAGGGGGTGGGTGATGTAGGGGTCGCCGCTCTTGCGCTTCTGATCGCGATGGTGGTAGGCGGCCACATCGTAGGCACGCTCGATCAGCCGCAGGTCTGCCTTCGGATGGGTCGCACGGACCGTCCGGAACAGCGGCTCCAGCACCGGGTTCATGGCGCCACCCCATTGCCCCCCAAAGCGCGCGAGTCTGCGCCTCACCGCAGGCTTCTCTTCGGTGGCTCCGGACATGGCGGAACCGGCATCGCCGGCCGGGACGGCCGTCACGGGACCGCCGCCGTCGGCGGTCACGTCGGGGACGACCACATCACGGGGCACTCAGACTCCTCACATTCGAGTCCAGATCCCCCAAGTGTATCCAGACCGGCTTCAATGCTTACCCCGGTGGGGTGGAATCAGACGATCACGAGGGAGTGCAGCTCGACGCCGTCCAACCGCTCGCGCCCCTTGAGGGAGGCCAATTCCATGAGCACGGCGATGGCGACGACGTCGGCGCCCGCCCTGCGGACCAGCTCCACCGCCGCGCACGCCGTACCTCCGGTGGCGAGCACGTCATCGACGATCAGGACGCGGTCTCCTGGGGCGAAGGCGTCCCGGTGGACCTCGATGGTGGCGGAGCCGTACTCCAGATCGTAGGACGCCTCAAGCGTCTCGGAGGGCAGTTTGCCTTTCTTGCGTACCGGGACGAACCCGGCGCCCGCCTTGTAGGCGGCCGGGGCGGCCAGGATGAAGCCCCGCGCCTCGATGCCGACGATCTTGTCGACCCGGTGGAGCCCGGCGAACTCGTTCACCACCTCGGCGAAGGCGGGCGGGTCTGCGAGCAGTGGGGTGATGTCCTTGAACAGCACTCCCGCCTGGGGGTAGTCGGGTACGTCGCGGATCCTGTCGAGGATCAGCTGCTGCAGGTCACTCATGATCACATCCCTTACGAAAACGCCTCCGCCCCCCGGGAGGGAGCGGAGGCGTGATCTGTTCCGCCTATTTCTTCTTGCGCTTCTCGGCGTCCGGCACGGAGCCGTTGGCGGCCCCCGCCGTGACCGGCTGGCGGGCGCTCTTGGCCGCCGTCCCGGCCGCGCCGCCGTGGGCGGCGAGCCTGCGGGCGATCGCCTGGTAGCGCGACTCCCGCTCCTTCAACGTGACCAGCAGCGGCGTCGCCACGCACAGCGAGGAGTACGTGCCGACGATCATGCCGACGAACAGGGCCAGCGACAGGTCCTTCAGCGTGCCGGCGCCGAACAGCGTGGTGCCGATGAACAGGATCGCGGCCACCGGCAGGATCGCCACCAGGGTGGTGTTCAGCGACCGGATCAGCGTGTGGTTCAGCGCGTTGTTGGCGGCCTGCGTGTAGGTCATCTTGGAGGTCGTGCCGAGCTTGGCGGTGACCTCCTTGATCATGTCGAACACGACGACCGCGTCGTACAGCGAGTATCCGAGGATCGTCAGGAAGCCCAGCAGGGTCGCCGGCGTGACCTCGAATCCGGACCACGCGTAGACACCGGCGGTGATCACCAGGTCGTGGAGCAGCGCCACGACGGCGGCCAGCGCCATCTTCCACTCGAAGGCGAGCGTGAGGTACAGGATGATCGCCAGCATGAAGACGATCAGGCCGATGATCGCCTTGTCGGCCACCTGGCCGCCCCACGAGGCGCCGATCACCTGGAGGTTGACCTGGTTCTGCTGCAGGCCGAACTCCTTGGCGACCGCCTTCTGAACCGTGGTCACCTCCTCCTCGGGGAGGCTCTCGGTGGTGACCCGCCAGCCGTTGTTCGTCGTCTGCGCGATGACCTGGTGGACGCCCGCGTCGTTGAAGGTGGTACGCACCTCCTGGATGTCGGCGGCCGGGGCCTTGAAGGAGAACACCGACCCGCCCTTGAACTCCACGCCCAGGTTCAGGCCGTTGACGACCAGGCCGGCGATGGAGATCAGCAGGAGGACGGCGGAGAGGCCGTACCAGAGCTTCTTGCGCCCGACGAAGTCGACATTGACCTCGCCTCGGTACAGCCGGCGCGCGATGCCGGACATCAGGCCTCCTGCGGGGTGGGCTTGGAGCCGACGGACGTCTGGACGCTCATGCGCTCGGCGTCGAGACCGGAGAGCTTGTGGCCCCTGGCGAAGAACTTCCTCTTGGCGAGCAGCGCGACGAACGGCTTGGTGAACATGAACACCACGGCGATGTCGATCAGGGTGGTCAGGCCCATCGCGAACGCGAATCCGGCCACGCCGCCGACCGCCAGGAAGTACAGGACCACGGCGGCGATGAACATGACCGCGTCCGCGATCAGGATCGTGCGGCGGGCACGGACCCAGGCGACCTCGACGGCCGTCCGCAGCGAGCGGCGCCCCTCCTTCATCTCGTCACGGATGCGTTCGAAGTAGACGATGAACGAGTCCGCGGTGATACCGATCGAGACGATCAGGCCGATGATGTGCGGCAGCGACAGGCGGAAGCCCGCGAACGTACCGAGGATCACCACCGCCTGGTAGGTCAGGACCGAGGCGACCACGAGGCTCAGCACCGAGACGATGCCCAGGCCCCGGTAGTAGAGCATCGAGTAGACGAGCACCAGGCCGAGGCCGATCGCACCGGCGATCAGGCCGCCGCGGAGCTGGTCGGCGCCCAGGGTGGAGGAGACCTCCTCGATGGAGCCCTTCTTGAACTTCAGCGGCAGCGCGCCGAACTTGAGCTGACCGGCCAGCTCGTCGGCCGTCACCTGGGTGAAGCTGCCGGAGATCTGCGCCCGGCCGCCGGTGATCGGCTCCTGGATGACCGGCGCGGAGATCACCACGCCGTCCAGGACCATGGCGACCTGGTTGCGCGGCGGCTGCGAGTTGAAGGCGGTGGTGGTGACCTTCGACCACTGGGTCGGGCCCTCGCCCTTGAAGGAGAGCTGGACGAGCCACTCGCCGGTGGTCTGGTCCACCCCGGCCGTCGCGGTGTCGATCGAGGTGCCGGTCACGGCCGCCTTGTCGAGCACGTACTTGGTGCTGCTGTCCTGGCTGCAGCCGACGAACTGCTTGTTGGGGTCGTCCTGGGCGCCCTGGCCGTTGTCCTTGGCGCAGTCGAGCTCCTGGAACTGCTTGAGCACCGCCGGGTCGATCCCGGCCGGGTCCACGCCCGCCATCGGGTCGTTCGGGTCCATCGCCGGGGCCGTCGGCTGCGCCGTCGGGGCGGCGCTCTGACTCGGCTCCGCGGACGGAGACGCGTTCTTGGCCGGCTTCTTGTCCGACGGGGCCTGCGTGGCCCCCGGGCTCGGGTTGGTGAGCGCCGAGGACAGGGCGCGGCCGGCGGGCGAGCCGGTCGGGCTCGGCGTGGCCGTCTGCCCCGGCTTGGGAGCCCTGGAGTTCTGCTTGCCGGTGGCCGTGGGAGAGGCGGACGGCGCCGGTGTCGGCGCCTGGGTGGGCATCTGACCGGGGGGCGGCGGCGACCCGGCCGCGACCGCCATCACCTGGCGGAATCGCAGCTCCGCGGTGGTGCCGACCAGCTTGACGACTTCCTCCTGCCCGGCTCCGGGGACGGAGATGACAATGTTGTCACCGGACTTGGCGACCTCGGCGTCGGAGATTCCGCTGCCGTTCACCCGGTTCCGGATGATGCCCACGGCGAGGTTGAGGCTCTCCTCGGTGGGAGGAGTGCCGTTCGGGGTCACGGGCTGCAGCGTCACTGTCGTGCCGCCGGCGAGGTCGAGGCCATATTCCGGGGCGTATGCCTTGTTGAAGAACATCACCCCGCCCATGGCGAGAATAATCACCAGAAGCGCCAGGAGCATGCGCCCCGGTCTGCTCTGGCCGCTGGTCGGTCGGGCCACTGGTCGTCAGTTCTTTCGGCTATAGGGGATGGTCGGTGAGCCTGGTCATCACTTCTTCGGCGAGTCCTGGTCGTCGTGCGGCTTCACGGTGTCCACCACATTGTCGTCCACGACGTCGACGGCCTTGACATCTTCTTCCTGATCGACGTCGTCGACCGGGGTCAGCACACGGCCGATCGCGGCCTTGACCCAGCGGGTCTCGACACCGGGGGCGATCTCCAGGATCACGTCGTCGGCGTCGATCGCCACCACGGTCGCGAAAAGCCCCGTCGTGGTCATGATGCGGGTTCCGGAGGTCAGGGAGTTCTGCATCTGAGCCTGCTCCTGCTGCCGCTTGCGCTGCGGCCGGATAAGCAGGAAGTAGAACACCACGACCATCAGAGCGATCATGATAAGGCTTGAATAGTCGCCCATAGGGCCGCTCCTTAGGCTTAAGAATGACCGGCCTGGGGCCGGACGTCGTATGCGGCCACGCCGCTCAGCACGTCAGCCTACACAGCCAGCCAAGGCACGGAGTTTAGGCGAGCTGTTAGAGCGCGGCAACGAAGTCACGGACAGGCGCGCAGGGAAGTTCCCATTTCGATACCGTTGTCACCGATCTGTGATCAACTCTGTACGGTTTCCCCATCAAAACCCAACGTCAGGCGTGCCCCAGATCATCCTCAAGATCAACGACCATCGAGGCGCCGAATGCGTCCGGCGGCGGCGTCAGCCCCAGATGGACCCAGGCCGCGGCGGTGGCGACCCGGCCCCGGGGAGTGCGCGCCAGCAGACCCTGGCGGACCAGGAACGGCTCCGCGACCACCTCGACCGTCTCCGGCTCCTCCCCCACCGCGACCGCCAGTGTGGAAAGTCCCACCGGGCCGCCCCCGAACTTCCGCAGCAGCGCCCCGAGCACCGCCCGGTCCAGCCGGTCCAGCCCCTCGGCGTCGACCTCGTAGAGGTTCAGCGCCGCCGAGGCGACGTCCCGGGTGACCACCCCGTCGGCCCGCACCTCGGCGAAGTCGCGGACCCGGCGCAGCAGCCGGTTGGCGATGCGGGGCGTGCCCCGCGACCGGCCGGCGATCTCGTGCGCCGCGTCACCGGGGAGCTGCAGGCCGAGCAGCCGTGAGGAGCGGTGCAGCACCTGCTCCAGCTCGGCCACGTCGTAGAACTCCATGTGCGCGACGAAGCCGAACCGGTCGCGCAGCGGAGCGGGCAGCAGCCCGGCCCGCGTGGTCGCCCCGACCAGGGTGAACGGCGCGACCTCCAGCGGGATCGCGGTCGCCCCGGGCCCCTTGCCCACCACGATGTCGACGCGGAAGTCCTCCATCGCGAGATAGAGCATCTCCTCCGCCGGACGGGCCATCCGGTGGATCTCGTCGATGAAGAGGACCTCTCCCTCCGAGAGGGTCGACAGGATCGCCGCGAGGTCACCCGCCCGCTCCAGCGCGGGCCCGGAGGTGATCCGGAGCGGCACGGAGAGCTCCGTGGCGATGATCATGGAGAGGGTCGTCTTGCCCAGGCCGGGACCACCGCTCATCAGCACATGGTCCGGCGGCCGGTTGCGCCGCAGCGCGCTCTGCAGCACCAGCGACAGCTGCTCGCGCACCCGTGCCTGGCCGATGAACTCCTCCAGCCGCTTGGGCCGCAGCGCCGCCTCGATCAGCCGCTCGTCGCCCTCGGCGTCCGGCGCCACCAGATCCCGATCGAAGCTCACGCCGGTCCACCTTCACTCACGCGGGTCTTCCCCGTCTCACCTGAACCGCCCCTGCCGTCCCGGCCCGCGCGGACGACCGCTGTCCCGCCGAGCCCGCCGTGTCCCTCCGGGATCCGCATCGCAGACCCCGTGCTCACCGCACGCTCAGGGCGCGGAGCGCGGCCTTGAGCAACGTCGCCACCTGCGGGGAGCGGCCCTCCGCCACCTCGATGTCGGCCTGGGGGGTGACGGCCGCGACGGCCTCGTCGGCGTCCCGGGCCGAGTAGCCGAGGCCCACCAGCCCGGAGTGCACCTGGTCCCGCCAGGCGGGCGCGGCCGCACCGCCGTTGAGGGCGGCGTTGACGGCCTGATCGGGCGTGCCGAGCTTGTCCTTGAGGTCGACGATGATCCGCTGGGCCCCCTTGGGCCCCACCCCGGGAACCCTGGTCAGCGCCTTGACGTCGGCGCTCGCCACGGCCATCCGGAGCGCGTTGGGGGTGTGGACGGCCAGCATCGCCAGAGCGACCTTGGGTCCGACCCCGTTGGCCGTCTGCAGCATCTCGAAGACGCCGCGCTCGTCGTCGCTTCCGAAGCCGAACAGCGTCAGCGACTCCTCCCGGACCACCAGCGAGGTGGCCAGCCGGGCCTCCTCGCCCACCCTGAGCGTGGCCAGCGTGCCCGGCGTGCAGTGGACCAGCATGCCCACCCCGCCGACCTCGACCACCGCGCCGTCGGGCGCGATCGCGGCCACCCGTCCCCGTACCGAGGCGATCACTGCGTGGTTCCTCTCGAATATCCGGCCCGGCCCCGCCCCCGGAAGTAGGCGGCGGCGGTCGTCCCCGGCCCGGTCTTGGTCCTGGCCACGGCCTCGGCCAGCCGGTTCTGCGCCCCGCCCCGCCAGACGTGGCAGATCGCGAGCGCCAGCGCGTCGGCGGCGTCGGCGGGCTTGGGCATCGCGTCCAGCCGCAGCAGCCGGGTCACCATCGTCCCCACCTGCTGCTTGTCGGCCGTGCCGCTGCCGGTGATCGCGGCCTTGACCTCGGACGGCGTGTGCATCGCCACCGGCAGCCCCCGGCGGGAGGCGCACAGGATCGCCACGGCGGACGCCTGCGCGGTGCCCATCACGGTCCTGAGGTTGTGCTGGGCGAAGACCCGCTCCACGGCGACCGCGTCGGGCCGGATCTCGTCGAGCCACTGCTCGATGCCCGCTTCGATCGCCACCAGCCTGGCCCCGATCTCGTCGTCGGCCGGAGTCCGGACGACTCCGACCTTGACGAGGCTGAGCGGCGCTCCGGGCCGTCCCTCGACCGCCCCGAGCCCGCACCGGGTCAGCCCCGGATCGACCCCCATCACCCGCAGCTCGGGCAACCGCACCGACACGCCTCCGCTCGCCGAACACCTGTTCGGTGCCCGACTCTACCGCGTGGGAGCGCGCCACGCACGGCTACCTGACCGCCGCTCAGAAGTAGTCGAGCATGTGGGGTCTGGCCTGGAAGGCGGCGTCGAGGGCGTCGTCTCCGTCCGCCGGGCCGGTGAGGAGGCCCGAGCGGCGCAGGGTGGCCGCCGGGACTCCGGCGAACAGGGCGGAGAAGCCGCCAGCGGTGAAGGTGGGGGTGGACTCCGGCAGGGTGCCGGCGGGCTCGGCCGTACCGGATCCGCCGGAGACCGACAGGTGCCACGGACCGGAGTTCGCGGGGCGCTGGGGATCGTCGACCCGGACGACGGCATCAAGGGTGACGCCCGCGGGGAAGCCGCGTCCGGCGACGGCCCGGGCGAGGTCGACGACGCGGAACATCCAGCGGGTCTGGCCGACCTCGTCTCTGGGACGGTCCCCGATCAGCCAGAACACCGGGTCGTCGGGGGCGACGACCGCCCGGACCGACTTGGCGATGGAGGCCGACGAGCCGACCATCGCCCACAGCGCCCGCGCCGTGGCCTCCGAGCCCGCGACGAGGTTGGAGACCTCGATGTCGCCGCCGTGCCAGCGGTAGATCACGAAGCCGTCGTCGGCCAGGTAGAGGAAGTCGTCCTTCTCCTCCAGGTGCAGGCGCCAGGTCCCCTCGTCCCAGCAGACGGGGCCGGAGGCGCGGGTGGCGGCGTGGACGCGGCCGAGGACGGCGACCACCTCGGGGGCGTCGGCGGGGCCCATCCGGCGGATCTCGACCCGCCCGGTGGTCCTGATCGCGCGCAGGGCCTCGGCCGGCAGGGTGGCCCGGTGCATGGCGCCGGCGTGCTCCCAGCCGAGCGACCGGTAGATGTGGGTGGTGGCCGGGTAGAGCGCCGAGACCGGATGGCCCAGCTCCGCGCAGCGGTCGACGGTGGCCCGCATCAGCGTCCGGCCGACGCCGCGTCCACGCTCCTCGGGGGCGACGGTCACCGACGCCACGCCGCCCATGGAGATCGGCCTGCCGTGCCACCACTGGGTGAAGTCGTTGACCCGGCTGGTCGCGACCAGCCGGGAGCCGTCGACGATCCCGAGATATCTTCCCTTTTCGAGCGCCGGGGTGACCAGCTTGCGCCAGGTCTCCAGAGCCCCTCCCGAGATGGGCCCGAAGGCGCGCTTGCGGTTGTCCAGCACCGCGTCGAGGTCGTCGATGGTCAGATCACGTAGCTCCACAAGCCCCCAACCTAGGCAGGGCGGGTCCGGAAAGGCGAATCGGCCCCTACAGGTGGCGGGCGGCGGGCTCGGTCTCCGCGTCCCCCGCCCTGTCACGCAGGCGGTCCAGCCGCGTCATGATCGGCGTCGCGGTGACCCCGTGCAGGACCAGGGAGGCCAGCACGGTGAAGGCGACCACCGCCCAGAGCTCCTCGGCGGGCACGCCGAAGTCGGCGTGCCCGAGGGCGTAGGCGAGGTAGAACAGCGAGCCGATGCCGCGGATGCCGAAGACCGCCGTCACGCCGCGCTCGCGCGGCCCCGCCCGCCCGCCGAGCTGGGCGACCCAGCCGGTCAGCGGCCGGATCACCAGCAGCAGGAGCAGGCTGACGGCCGCGCCCCGCCAGGTGAGCGCGGCCAGGCCGCCGACCGCCACGAACCCGCCGAGCAGCAGGATCAGCCAGGCGGTGAACAGCCGCTCGATCTGCTCGATGAAGCCGTGCAGCACACCGTTGTAGCCGTGGCTGCGCTCGGCGGCCCTGATGGTGCACGCGGTCACGAACACCGCGATGAAGCCGTATCCGTGCACCAGCTCGGTGAGGCCGTACGCCAGGAACGTCGCGGCCAGCGCGACGAAGCCGTCCCTGTGCTCGGCGAGCCGCAGGTCGGACACCTGGGCGCGGAAGAACAGCCGGCCCAGCAGCTTTCCGGCCAGCAGGCCGCAGAGCAGTCCCGCCCCGCACCTGTAGAGCAGGTCCACCAGGACCCACTCCCCGGCCCAGCCGAAGCCGCCGGCGGCCGCCATCGCGATGGCGGCGAACACCAGGGGGAAGGCCAGGCCGTCGTTGAGCCCCGCCTCGGAGGTGAGGGTGAACCTGACCTCGTCGTCCGCCTTCTCGGAGTCGACGGGCTCGCCGACCTGCACGTCGGAGGCGAGCACCGGGTCGGTCGGGGCGAGCACTGCGCCCAGCAGCAGTGCCGCGGCCGGGGGCCAGCCCAGCAGGAGGCAGGCGGCGCCGGCCACTCCTACGACGGTCAGCGGGAGCGTCCATCCCAGCAGACGCCAGGTGGAGGCCCAGCCGCGCAGCCCGAAGGGCCGGTTGATCGCGAGCCCGGCGCCCATGAGCGAGATCAGCACGCAGATCTCGGTGGCGTGCTCGACGAGGGCCCGGTGGGCCACGGGGTCGGGCCTGGGCAGGTCCAGTGGCAGGAGGTAGAGCAGGATCCCGCCGAGCAGGCAGGCCAGCGGCAGCGAGAAGGGCCGCCGGTTGAGCAGCCGGGGCAGGACGGCCGCGAGCAGGGCTCCGGCGCCTGCCAGCGCGAAGATCAGATCAGGATTCCCCATCGTCCGCCTGAGCTGCCCCCGCCCCAGGGGGCAAACCTCGCAGACAACTCGAAATGCGCATCAGACGGCAGAGCGCCCGCCTCGCCGGGGAGGCGGGCGCTCCGGGTGCCGTCAGGCGTCGAGCTTCTCCAGAACCTCGTCGGACACGTCGAAGTTGGCCCAGACGTTCTGGACGTCGTCGCTGTCCTCAAGGGCGTCGATCAGCCGGAAGACCTTGCGGGCGCCGTCCTCGTCGAGCGGGACGTTCATCGTCGGCAGGAAGCTGGACTCGGCCGAGTCGTAGTCGATCCCGGCCTCCTGCAGGGCCTTGCGGACCGGGACGAGGTCGGTGGCCTCGGAGACGACCTCGAACTGGTCGCCCAGGTCGTTGACCTCCTCGGCGCCCGCGTCGAGGACCGCGGTCAGCACGTCGTCCTCGGACAGCTCACCCTTGGGGACGAGCACGACGCCCTTGCGGTTGAACATGTAGGAGACCGAGCCGGGGTCGGCCAGGGAGCCGCCGTTGCGGGTCAGGGCGACGCGGACCTCGGAGGCCGCACGGTTGCGGTTGTCGGTGAGGCACTCGATCAGCACCGCCACGCCGCCCGGGGCGTAGCCCTCGTACATGATGGTCTGCCAGTCGGCGCCGCCGGCCTCCAGGCCACCGCCGCGCTTGCGGGCGCGCTCGATGTTGTCGATCGGGACCGAGCTCTTGCGCGCCTTGGTGATGGCGTCGTACAGCGTCGGGTTGCCGTCCGGGTCCGGGCCGCCGGTCCGGGCCGCGACCTCGATGTTCTTGATGAGCTTGGCGAACAGCTTGCCGCGCTTGGAGTCGAGCGCGGCCTTCTTGTGCTTCGTCGTCGCCCATTTGGAGTGGCCGGACATCGCCTAGAGCTCCCTCACCATCTCAACAAAGTATGAATGCACACCGACATCCCCGGTAAGTTCCGGATGGAAGGACGTGGCGAGCAGCGGTCCTTGGCGGACCGCGACGATCCTATCCCCAGCTTCGGCCCGAGCCAGCACTTCGACGTCGGAACCGACGGATTCCACCCACGGGGCGCGGATGAAAACCGCGCGCAGCGGGCCGCGGCCGGCGAAGTCGACGTCGGCCTCGAAGGAGTCGACCTGGCGGCCGAAGGCGTTGCGGCGGACCACCATGTCGATGCCGCCGATCGTCTGCTGGCCCTCGATGCCGCCCTCGATCCGGTCGGCCAGCATGATCATGCCGGCGCAGGAGCCGTAGGCGGGCATGCCGTTCTTGATCCTGAGCCTGAGCGGTTCGAGCAGGTCGAAGGTCTCGGCGAGCTTCCACATCGTGGTGGACTCCCCGCCGGGGATGACCAGGGCGTCGACCGCCTCCAGCTCACCGGGCCGCCGTACGGCTACCGCCTTGGCGCCCGCCGTCTCCAGGGAGCGGGCGTGCTCGCGCACATCTCCCTGCAGAGCGAACACACCGATCGTCGGGGCGATGGTCACCAGTGGTCCTTTCAAGGTGCTCGGAATGCCCTCTCAGCGTATGGCCACTGCGCAGGTCTCCCCAAACCGGTCAGGCCGCCACGGGGGCGTCCCGGAAGGCGTGGTCGGCGTCGACGCGCTCCAGGCTCCGCATGTGGTGGCGCCTGCCGTACAGGACGGCCATGCCCGCCAGGCAGCAGAGCGCGCCGAGGACGTACGGCAGGGCGGGGGCGACGTCCTCCCCCAGCTTGGTGGCGATGAACGGCGCGAGGGCCCCGCCCATCCAGCGCACGAAGTTGTATCCGGCGGAGGCGACCGGCCGCGGCGCGTCGGAGACCTCCATGGCCGCCTCGGTGAACACGGTGTTGTTCAGGCCGATCGGGATGCCCGACAGGATGACGAAGACGACGATGCCGGCGTGGCCCGACAGCGCGATGCCGACCTGCAGGGCGGCCAGCACCCCCAGGGACAGGTGGAGCACCTTGACCGAGCCGAGCCGCCGCTGCAGGGCGGGAGCGCCGAAGACCGAGGCGAGCGCGACGCAGGCGCCCCATCCGAAGAAGACCGCGCCGATGCCGTAGGGCGACATGCCCAGGATGAAGGGGGTGAAGGCCAGGATCGTGAAGAAGGCGAAGTTGTAGAAGAACGCGGTGAAGGCGGTGGTCGACAGGCCGCCGTGGGCCAGGGCGCGGAGCGGGTCGCCCAGGCGGATCTTCACGGCCGGCGTGGGGGTGGTCCTCAGCAGGGTGGCGATGAGGACGAAGCCGACGGCCATGAGGGAGGCTGTGCCGAAGAAGGGCGCGCGCCAGTTCCAGTCGCCGAGGGCGGCGCCGACCAGCGGGCCCATGGAGATGCCCAGGCCGAGGGCCGCCTCGTAGAGGATGATGGCGGATTCGGCGCCGCCGCTGGCCGCGCCGACGATGACCGCCAGGGCGGTGGCCACGAACAGGGCGTTGCCCAGGCCCCAGCCGGCCCGGAAGCCGATCAGCTCGCCGACGCTGCCGGAGGTTCCGGCCAGGGCGGCGAAGACCACGACCAGGGCCAGGCCGAGCAGCAGGGTGCGCTTGCCGCCGATCCGGCTGGAGACCCACCCGGTGACGAGCATGGCCACGGCGGTGACCAGGAAGTAGCTGGTGAACAGCAGGGAGACCTGGCTCGGGCCGGCGTGCAGCCCCTGGGCGATGGAGGGCAGGATCGGGTCGACCAGGCCGATGCCCATGAAGGCGACGACCGCGGCGAACGCGGTGGCCCAGACGGACATCGGCTGGCGCAGGATGCTGCCGCCGCTCTGTGCTGACATGGGGGTGAACTCCTTCTCGGACGGGGCGGGCGCGGGGGCCGGGCGGTCCGATCGTGCGGTCTTCTCCGGTGGGTCGCGGGGCGCGGCCGGCGGCGGGAGCGGCGGCGGCGCCCCGGGTCAGACGTCGCCGAGCTTGGCGAGGGCCGGGAGCGCGGCGCCGATGGCGGCGCGCTCCTCGGCCGTCAGCGCCTCCAGCTGCTCGGCCAGGTAGGCGACGCGGGCACGGCGGACGGCCACCAGGCGGGCGCGTCCCTCCTCGGTGAGCTCGACCGTGCGGACCCGGGCGTCGGACGGGTCGGTGCCGCGCGCCACCAGGCCGGGCTCCTCCAGCCGGTTGATCTGCACGGTCATGGTGGGCAGCTGGACGCCGTGCTCCTCGGCCAGCCCGGTCATCCGGCGGGGGCCGCTCTCCAGCGAGCCCAGCACGGCGTACTGCTGGCTGGTGATGGGTTGCCCGGCCGCCACGCGGCGGAGCAGCAGCACCAGGTGCCGCAGCTCCCTCGAAAGCCTCTGCGCCAGATCGTCCGTCGTCATAGTTAGCCAGTCTAACTTAGTCTGGCTAACTATTGCCCCGGACAGAGGGCGGCGCCCCGCGGGACGCCGCCCTCGGACGGTCAGGGACGCCTGGTCTCCCAGTCCACGGTCTCCTGGATCTGCTCGGCCGCCGGCACCTCGGGCGCCCTGCCGGCCGACGGGTCGAGCGGGCGCAGGTAGGTCTGCTGGACGCCGGGGACCCCGTCCTCGATCACGAAGGTCGCCTTGGTGTGCGCCGCCGCGCCCGCCTGGGTGACCTGCGGCAGCACCTTGAAGTCCGCGGTGAGCAGCTCGCGCTCGATCCGGGTGACCACGTAGCCGCGCTGGTTGTTGTAGAACCGCAGGTGCGGGTTGATCGTCAGGTAGGGGTGGGTCTTCGGATCGGAGTCGCGGCCGTCGCCGCCCGTGGTGATGGAGGAGGCGACCAGCTCCGAGCCGACCGTGCGCGTGGTGGGGTCGTCGTAGTCGAGCTTGAGGTCACTGGCCCAGTGGGCGTGCACGTCGCCGGTGAGCACGACGGGATTGCGCACCCCGGCGTCCAGCCAGCCCTGGGTGATCCGCTGCCGCGAGGCGACGTAGCCGTCCCAGGCGTCCTGGCTGGTGATCTTGGCCGGTCCGGCGTTGTTGTCACGCTGGGCGAAGAAGACCTGCTGGCCGAGGATGTCCCACTGCGCCCGCGAGTGGTGGAAGCCGTCCAGCAGCCAGCGCTCCTGCGCGTCGCCGGTGATCGAGCGCGCGGGGTCCACCGCGGCCGGGCAGTCGCGGTAGCCGTCGCCGCAGCCCTGGTCGCTGCGGTACTGCCGGGTGTCGAGCATGTGGAAGGTGGCCAGCCTGCCCCACCGGACCCGCCGGTAGAGCTGCATGTCGACGCCCCGCGGGATGGACCCGCGGCGCAGGGGCATGTTCTCGTAGTACGCCCGGAAGGCCGCCTCGCGCCGGGCGAGGAAGTCCGGCTGGGGCACCTCCGGCTTCTCCGGCACCTCGTCGGCCCAGTTGTTGTCCAGCTCGTGGTCGTCCCAGACGACCAGCCAGGGCGCGGCGGCGTGCGCCGCCTGCAGGTCCGGGTCGGTCTTGTACTGGGCGTGCCGCTGGCGGTAGTTCGCCAGGCTCTCGGTCTCGGGCCCCTCGTGGTGGCGGATGTTGCCGCCGGGGATGGTGTAGGTGTCGCGCCGGTACTCGTACTGGTAGTCGCCCAGGTGCAGGACCAGGTCGGGGTGCTCCTCGGCCAGGCGCCGGTAGGCGGTGAAGTAGCCGTGCTCGTACTGGGCGCAGGAGACGAACGCCATCGCCAGGCCGGAGCCGTAGGAGAGCGCGTGGGGGGCGGTCCTGGCCCGGCCCGTCGGCGAGAGGTAGGGGCCCACCTTGAAGCGGTACCAGTACTCCCGGTCGGAGGGGAGCCCGTCCAGCTCGACGTGGACGCTGTGCCCCCACTCCGGGGTCGCCAGGGCCACGCCCCGCCGCAGGACGCGGCGGCCGGCCGCGTCGCCGTAGACCTGCCACTGGACCGGGAAGGGCCGGTCGGGCATGCCGCCCAGGCCGTCCTCGGCCAGGGGCTGGGGCGCCAGCCGGGTCCAGATCACGAAGCCGTCGGAGTCGGGGTCCCCGGAGGCGACGCCGAGGGTGAAGGGGTCGGCGCGCAGGCCGCGGGAGGCCAGGGACGCGGCGCTCTCGGAGGCGGGCTCGGGGTCGGCGTTCGCGGCGGCGGGGACGCTCGCCACCGCTCCCGCCGCGATGCCGGTGACAAGGAAGGAACGTCGGGTGAGCCGGGACATGGGGGCCTCCCAGGATGATCGGGCACGGACGCCCGTCAGCCTCGCGGAGGATCATGACGGCGGAGTGAACTCCCCCGGACATGAAAAAGGCGACATCCTTCACGGATGTCGCCTTTTTCGAAACTTCCTACCAGCCGCGCTCGGCGAGGCGGTGCGGGGCCGGGATGTCGTCGACGTTGATGCCGACCATGGCCTCGCCCAGGCCGCGGGAGACCTTGGCGATGACGTCCGGGTCGTCGTAGAACGTGGTGGCCTTGACGATCGCGGCGGCGCGCTGGGCCGGGTTGCCGGACTTGAAGATGCCCGACCCGACGAACACGCCCTCGGCGCCGAGCTGCATCATCATCGCGGCGTCGGCCGGGGTGGCGATGCCGCCGGCGGTGAAGAGCACGACCGGCAGCTTGCCGGTCTTGGCGACCTCGGCGACCAGCTCGTACGGCGCCTGCAGCTCCTTGGCCGCGACGAACAGCTCGTCCTCGGGCAGCGAGGACAGGCGCTTGAGCTCACCCCGGATCTTGCGCATGTGGGTGGTGGCGTTGGAGACGTCGCCGGTGCCCGCCTCGCCCTTGGAGCGGATCATCGCCGCGCCCTCGGTGATGCGGCGCAGCGCCTCGCCCAGGTTGGTCGCCCCGCAGACGAAGGGCACGGTGAACTGCCACTTGTCGATGTGGTTGGCGAAGTCGGCGGGGGTCAGCACCTCGGACTCGTCGACGTAGTCGACGCCGAGCGACTGGAGCACCTGGGCCTCGACGAAGTGACCGATGCGGGCCTTGGCCATGACCGGGATCGAGACGGCGGCGATGATGCCGTCGATCATGTCGGGGTCGCTCATCCGGGAGACACCGCCCTGGGCGCGGATGTCGGCGGGGACCCGCTCGAGCGCCATGACGGCGACGGCTCCGGCGTCCTCGGCGATCTTGGCCTGCTCGGCGTTGACGACGTCCATGATGACGCCGCCCTTGAGCATCTCTGCCATGCCGCGCTTCACCCGGGCGGTTCCGGTGACGGCGGTCTCGGTGACTTCGGGCGTGCTGCTGGACACGGTCTCTACCTCACGACGGCTGGTTGCGGAACATGGGCCGTCCGCGGGGACGGCCACCACGTCTCCATGGTAGGCGCTGATCCGCCTGTCCCCTTACACGACAACTTGTCGCCATCGGGCGATCTTCTTGGACATCGTGTACGGCGGGAGCGCCGGCAGGCCGGCGGCGGCGGGCCCGGAGGTCAGGGGATGACGGGTTTGCGGGCGGCCAGGACGACCCACACCTGCCCGGGGGCGAAGTTCATCGGCTCCCCCGCGTCGGTGGTGAAGACGGTGCCGTCCTCCTCCGTCTCACGCGACCACCTGGCCTTGAAGGCCTTGCCGTCGCGGAGCACGATCGCGCTGCCCTTGCCGGTGCTGTGCACCAGGGGCGTGTAGCTCTGGTTCTTGTCGTGGAACTCCGAGCGCTCGGTCTTGGTGTACTGCACGACGATCGTCGGCGCGCCGAGCTGGCCGCCTTCGGCCGCCATGTCCTTCTCGCCGTCCTGCCAGATCAGCCACTTGCCGGCGGCCTCCGACCAGCCGAAGGTGAAGCGGGCGGCCGGATATTTCACGCTGAACATCTTCTTGGGCACGCCCCCCTCGGGGGCGTCGCCGAAGGTGAAGCCGACGTCCTTGGCCTTGGTCGCCTTGGGTGCCTGGGCGAGCAGTTCCTTGGTGTTGGCGAACAGGTTGTAGGGCGCGTAACGGCCGGGCTGGCGGAAGTAGGCGCCCGGCGCCCGGCTGTCGGAGACGTCGAACAGCGACGACTGCGCGATGATCGGAAGCATCTTGGTCTGCGCGCCCGAGTAGGCGAAGGCGGGCTTGCCGAACTGCGGCACGATGTGCAGGTCGGAGATCCGGGCGCTGCGGACCGGGCCGATCTTGGGCGGGATCTTCGAGGAGAAGATCGCCATCAGGCGCGTCAGACCCGCCTCGACCTGTTCGACGTAGACGATGTCGGCGCTCTTGAGGCCGAGCTGCGGCTTGCCCGCCGAGGTGTTCTCGATCTTCGCCGCGAGCACGGCCCTGCGGGCGGCCCCGGGCAGGCCGGTGAAGGGATGGGCCGGCTCGGGGGTCGGGGTCGCCTCCGCGGGCGGAGCGGTGGCCGCCTGCGGGTTCTTCCCTGGGGCCGGCTCATCGGAGGAACAGGCCGCGGCCGGAGCCAGAACGGCGACTCCCGCCAGCGTGACGGCGATCATCCGGGGCACCCGCACGGCTCATCTCCTCAAATCGGCCATGAAACGCCCAAGAGCTTACCTGTGCCCGACTTGCCGGATACCCCCCTTTGTGTGCGTCCTATTCACCCGACCGATATCTGGCCGTCTGCGCGCCCTATTCGGCGGCGAGGGCCTGCGGGGGCGTGTCGTCGATCTCGAAGAAGTCCGGATACTCCGTGTGCCCGGCCAGTCGCAGCGTGCGCGCGAGCCAGCGGCGCTGGGCCGCGCGGGTCACGCCGACCGCGTTGTTGTAGAAGCGGCGCGAGTAGAGCACCTTGGCCACCGCGGCGCCGAGCTCCTCCAGCAGGTCGGGGCCCGCCGGGGTGGCGGCCACCCGGTCGCGGAAGCGCTCCTGGTCGACCACCGCCCGCAGGGTGCGCGACAGGTCGCTCTCGGCGTGCTCGCGCTCCTCGGGCCCCGCCGTACGGGCCTCGTGGGCCGCCGCGGCCAGCACCAGGCTCGTCGCCGGGTCCAGGACGCGGGACGCCGCCAGTTCCAGGCAGACGGCGGTCCGCCGTACCAGGGCGGCGTCCAGGGACTCGCGGGCCAGCTCCAGCCGGATGTGGAGCCGGTCCAGCCGGCCCGCCCGCCAGGAGATGTAGACGGCGGTGAGCAGCACGATCGCACCCACCACCAGGATCAGCGTGGTGGTCACGGCGTGTCGTCCTCCTCCACCCCGGCCGTGCTGGCCACGGTCTCGTATACGCGCAGGACGTCGCGGGCGACCGTGGACCAGTCGTACTTCCGGACGGCCTGGCGGGCCTCCTGCGACAGCTTGGCCCGGCGTTCGGGGGCGTCGAGCAGGGCGGCGGCCTCGCGGGCGAGCGACCCGGCGTCGCCGGTCTCGAACAGCGCCCCGGCCTGGCCGTCGTCGAGCACCTTGCGGAAGGCCGGGATGTCGCTGGCCAGGATCGCGGCCCCGGCCGACATCGCCTCGGTGAGCACGATGCCGAAGCTCTCACCGCCCAGGTTGGGCGCGCAGAACACGTCGACCGAGTGGTAGGCGCGGACCTTGTCCTCCTCGCTGACCATGCCGAGCAGGCCGATCCTGTCGTGGAAGCGGGCCGGGACCTTCTCCAGCACCTCGCCGGCGTCGCCGGGCCCGGCGATGAGCAGGCGCAGCCCGGGCCGCTCGGCCGCCAGCAGGGTGAACGCCTCCAGTAGCACCGGCAGGCCCTTGCGGGGCTCGTCCATCCGGCCGAGGAAGCCGATCACCTCACCCTCGTCCCAGCCCGGCAGCGGCTCCGCCTCGCTGTAGCGGCTGACCGTCACCCCGTTCGGGATGAGCACGGCGTCGCCGCCGATGAACTCGACCAGGGTCTTCCTGGCCGCGTCCGACACCGCGATCCGGGCGGTGATCTTCTCCAGCGCGCTCGTGATCACGGGCGACGCGACCGAGAACGCGCGGGAACGGCCGTAGGAGGCGTGGAAGGTGCCCACGATCGGCCCTCTGGCCACCCAGCAGGCGAGCAGGCCCACCGAGGGGATGAACGGTTCGTGCACGTGCAGCACGTCGAAGCGGCCCTCGCGCACCCAGCGGCGCACCCGGTTGGCCGACAGGAACCCGAACGACATCCTGGCCACCGACCCGTTGAAGGGGACGGGGACCGCACGGCCGACCGAGGTCACGTACGGCGGCAGCGACGCGTCGTCGCCCGCCGGCGCGATCACCTGAACCTGGTGACCGTCCTCCATCAGCGCCTCGGCGAGGTCGCGGATGTGCACCTGCACCCCGCCCGGCACGTCCCACATGTAGGGACAGACGATGCCGACCCTCATTGCTCTTCCACCGTCCCTCGTCCGCCTCGCGGAGAGCCTGCTCCGTCGTGCCCCCTCCGCTCACCGTGCCGGGCCCGGCCGCGCCTGCTCATCCGCGGGGCTCCAGATCCTCAAGCCAGAGCCGCTGGAGCATGTGCCAGTCTTCCGGGTGCTCGGTGATGCCCTTCTCGAAGACCGTGGCCAGGTCCTGCATGACGGCGGCCACCTTCTCCTTGCGGGTGCCCTCGGCGGGGACCGCGATCTCCTGGTGGAACTGCAGGCCCCAGTCGCGCCCCTCGAAGTAGAGGATCGCCGGGATCAGGGCGGCTCCGGTGTGCACCGCCAGCAGTCCGGGACCGGCGGGCATGCGCGTGGCCGAGCCGAAGAACTGCACCTCGACGCCCTTGGCGGTCAGGTCGCGCTCGGCGGGCAGGGCTACCGGGCGGCCGGCCCGCAGCCGCTGCGCCAGGGTGCCGAAGGTGTGGCTCTCCCCGCCGGTGAGCGGCAGCACCTCCATGCCCAGCCCCTGGCGGAAGGCGGTGTAGCGGTGGAACAGCGACTCTGGCCTGAGCCGCTCGGCGACGGTGGTGAACGGGTGCCCCTTGGCGACGAACCAGGCGCCCGCCTGGTCCCAGTTTCCCATGTGCGGCAGGGCCAGCACCACGCCCCGCCCCTTGGCCAGGTTGTCGTAGACCTGCTCGTCGCCGACGACCTTCATCCGGGAGAGGATCTCCTCGGCGGGCATGGAGGGCAGCCGGAACACCTCGTGGAAGTAGCGGAAGTAGGAGCGCATGCCCTCGCGGCTCAGCTCCCGGATCGCCGGATCGTCCGGCGAGGTGCCCCTGACCCGGGCGAGGTTGGACTCCAGGCGGCGGACCGAGCCGCCGTGGCGCTTCCAGAGCCGGTCGGCGGCCTTGCGGAAGGCCCAGGCGGTGAGCCGTTCGGGGAGGCGGGGCACGAGCGTCCAGCCGGCGCCGAACCCGGCGGCGACGAGACGATCCTGCAAGGACGGCTTGTCGGTCATCGCTCTCCCGATCAGCGGAGGGTCTGGGGCGGGACGGAGACGGCCTGGCGGTGGACGTGCAGCAGGCGCTGAGCGACGGTGACCGCGCTGGCGGCGGCGAGCAGCCAGAGCCCGGCGGCCAGGATGTAGGGCACGCCGAGGCCGCCGAGACCGGCGGAGACCAGGCCGACGACCAGGCGCTCGGGCCGTTCCGCGAGGCCGACGTCGCACGTCAGGCCCAGCCCCTCGGCCCTGGCCTTGACGTAGGACACCACCGCGCCCGCCACGAGGCAGAACAGCGCGACCCCGGCCAGCACCGGCTGGTCGCTCACCATGAACCAGATCACCAGCCCGGAGAAGATCCCGGCGTCGCCCACCCGGTCGAGGGTGGAGTCGAGGAAGGCGCCCCAGACGCTTCCCTGCCCGACCATCCTGGCCATGACCCCGTCGAGAAGGTCGGCCAGCACGAAAAACGTGATCACCACCGTGCCGGGGAACAACTCTCCCCGGGGGTAGAAGAAGAGGGCTGCGGCGACGGTGCCGAGCGTGCCGACCGCGGTGACCACGTTGGGGCTGATCCCTCGGCGGGCGAGTGCCCTGCCCAGGGGGGTCAAGACTCGGGTTACGGCGGGGCGCAGAAGTTTCAGCATCGCGCTCTGATCGTAGGCCAATCCGCTTGTGAGCGTGCATCCAACGCTCCGCAAGCGGTTTGGCCCGGAGCTCTTGTGATATTCGCCACATGGGTATTTGGTGAACAGACCGCGTCCTCGCAGTGGACGGACGCGGCAGCGGACCCGAGGGTGTGGCCGCACCTGGCCGCGCTCCGGCAACGACGCGGGAGGCGACGTGGCAGAGAAAGCAACCGGCGGGGCAGCGGGAGCCGCGGGGAGGGCACCTGCGGCCGACCGGCCGGACATGGTCAGGAATGTCGTGCTGGTCGGCCATTCCGGCGCGGGGAAGACGACGCTCGTGGAGGCGCTTCTGGCCGCTACCCGGACCGTCCAGCGGCCCGGCCGGGTCGAGGACGGCACCACGGTCAGCGACTTCGACGAGGTCGAGGTGCGCCAGCAGCGCTCGGTGAACCTGACCGTCGCCCCGATGGTCCACAACGACATCAAGATCAACCTACTGGACACCCCCGGCTACGCCGACTTCGTCGGCGACCTGCGCGCCGGGCTGCGCGCGGCCGACGCGGCGCTGTTCGTGGTCTCGGCGTCCGAGGGCGTGGACGGCCTGACGCGGATGCTGTGGGAGGAGTGCGCGACGGTCGGGATGCCGCGGGCGGTCGTGATCACGAAGATCGACCACCAGCGGGCCGACTTCGAGGAGGCCCTCACCGCCTGCCAGGACCTCTTCGGCGAGGGAGTGGCCCCGCTGTACCTGCCGGTGGTCACCAACGGCCGGATGAACGGCCTGATCGGGCTGCTGACCCAGAAGTTCTACAACTACGCCACCGGGACCCGGACCGAGAACGCCCCGGGGCCCTCCTACGAGGACCAGATCGAGCAGTACCGCGGCGCCCTGATCGAGGGGATCATCCAGGAGAGCGAGGACGAGTCCCTGATGGACCGTTACCTCTCCGGGGAGGAGATCGACACCAAGGTCCTCATCGACGACCTGGAGAAGGCGGTCGCGCGCGGCGGCTTCTACCCGGTGCTCGCCACCGGGACCGGCGTGGGCGCGACGGAGGTCCTCGAACTCATCACCCAGGGCTTCCCCTCCCCCCTGGAGCACCCGATGCCGGAGATCACCGAGATCGGCGGCGCGCCGGTCGCCGGCATCACCTGCGACCCCGACGGACCGCTGGTGGCCGAGGTCGTCAAGACCACCAGCGACCCCTACGTGGGCCGGATCAGCCTGGTGCGGGTGTTCTCCGGGACGCTGCGCCCGGACATGACCGTCCACGTCTCCGGGCACGGCATGGCCGACCGCGGCCACGAGGACCACGACGTGGACGAGCGCATCGGCGCGCTGTCCTCGCCCCTGGGCAAGCTGCAGCGGACGACCGGCAAATGCGTGGCCGGCGACATCGTGGCGGTGGCCAAGCTGTCGCGCGCGGAGACCGGCGACACCCTTTCCGACAAGGACCGGCCGCTGCTGATGACCTCCTGGACGATGCCCGATCCGCTGCTGCCGGTGGCGATCCAGGCCAGGTCCAAGGCGGACGACGACAAACTGGGCCAGGCGCTGCAGCGGCTGGTCGCCGAGGACCCCACGCTCCGGCTGGAGAACAACGCCGAGACCCGGCAGCTCGTGCTGTGGTGCATGGGCGAGGCCCACGCCGACGTGCTGCTGGACCGGCTGAGCAAGCGGCACGGCGTCGAGGTGGAGAAGATCGAGCTGCGGGTCCCGCTCCGGGAGACCTTCGGCGGCAGGTGCCAGGCGCTGGGACGCAACGTCAAACAGACCGGCGGTCACGGGCAGTTCGCCATCTGCCATCTGGAGGTCGAGCCCCTGCCCTCCGGCGAGGGCTTCGAGTTCGTGGACAAGATCGTCGGTGGTGTGGTCCCGCGCCAGTTCATCCCCTCGGTGGAGAAGGGCGTCCGCACCCAGATGCAGCGCGGCGTGGTGGCCGGCTATCCCATGGTGGACGTGCGGGTGACGCTGTACGACGGCAAGGCCCACTCGGTCGACTCCTCCGACATGGCTTTCCAGATCGCCGGGGCCCTCGCGCTGAAGGAGGCCGCGGCCAAGGTGCCGACCCTGCTGCTGGAACCGGTCGACGAGGTGGCCGTGCTGGTCTCCGACGACCACGTCGGCGCCGTGATGTCCGACCTGTCCTCCCGCCGCGGCCGGGTCCTCGGCACCGAGCAGGTCGGCATCGGCCGTACCCTCGTCCGGGCCGAGGTGCCCGAGCTGGAGATCACCCGCTACGCCATCGATCTGAGATCGATGTCACACGGCACGGGGACGTTCCAGCGCACCTTCCTGCGTTATGAGCCGCTCCCGGCCCACCTGGTGGACAAGGTCGCCGGTTGATCGCCCCGGGGAGGCGTGAAGCATCCGGCTCACGCCTCCCAAAAAGTTCCCCACGTAACGGTGACGTCACGAAACGATTTCTTTTTTCCGGCCAAAGCACGCCGGTCCCGATGCCACACTGAGGAACCATGCGAACCGGACGCCCTTTGCTCGCCGCCGCCGCCCTCGCCGTCGCCACCACCGGCGCCGCCTACGCCTTCGGCCCGGATGCCCAGGTGACCAAGCCCACGGCACTCAAGCGCGCGCCCGGCGCCACCACCACCACGACCTCCGAGACGACCGCGGCCTCCCGGACGACGTCGTGCACCACCGACGTGAGGTATCCCAAGCGGCAGCTGCGCGGCGTCTGGATCGCCACGGTGAAGAACATCGACTGGCCCTCGCGGACCGGGCTCTCCGCCGCCAAGCAGCAGGCCGAATACGTCAGGATCCTCGACAACGCGGTCAAGCGCCGCCTCAACGCGGTGTTCGTCCAGGTCCGGCCCGCCTCCGACGCCCTCTACAAGTCGTCGCTGGAGCCCTGGTCGAAGTTCCTGACCGGTACGGCCGGCAAGGACCCGGGCTGGGACCCGCTGCCCTTCCTGGTCGCCGAGGCCCACAAGCGCGGGCTGGAGTTCCACGCCTGGTTCAACCCCTACCGCGCCTCCTACGACGGCGACGTGAGCAAGCTCCCGGCCGACCACCCGGCCCGGGTCCACCCCGACTGGATCGTCAAGCACGAGGGCCTGGTCTACTACAACCCGGGCCTGCCCGCGGTCCGCGACCACGTCACCTCGGTCATCACGGACGTGGTCAAGCGCTACGACGTCGACGGGGTCCACTTCGACGACTACTTCTACCCCTACCCGGGCGGGAGCGCGCAGTTCGCCGACGGCGCCGCCTTCAGGAAGTACGGCAAGGGCGAGAAGCTGGCCGACTGGCGCCGCTCCAACGTCGACAAGCTGATCGCGCAGGTCGACGAGGCCGTGCACGGAACGAAGCAGCACGTGAAGTTCGGCATCAGCCCCTTCGGGATCTGGCGCAACAAGGCCCAGGACCCCACCGGCTCGGCCACCGCGGGCATGTCGGCCTACGACTCCATCTACGCCGACGCCCGTCACTGGATCCGCAAGGGCACGGTCGACTACGTCGCGCCGCAGCTCTACTGGCCGAGCGGTTTCAAGGCCGCCGACTACGACGTGCTGATGCCGTGGTGGGCGAAGGAGGTCAAGGGCACCGACGTGCACCTCTACATCGGACAGGCCCTCTACCGGGTCGGCAGCACCGACACCCCCGCCTGGACCAGGCCCGGCGAGCTGCCCTCGCACCTCACCAAGAACCGCAAGCACAAGCAGGTCAAGGGCGACGTCTACTTCAACGCCAAGCAGCTGCTGACCAACCCGCTGGGCGTGCTGGACCTGATCATCAAGGACCACTACTCCCACCCCGCGCTGCTGCCCCTGATGAAGGACCGCGGCGGCCAGGCGCCCGCCCAGCCCGCCGACGTGAAGATCCAGGGCACGGCGCTCAGCTGGAAGGGCTCTCCCGGCGCCGCCTCCTACGCCGTCTACCAGATCCCCTCCGGCAAGGTCGGCGAGTGCGCCACCGCCGATGCCCGCAACCTCGTCGCGGTCGTCCCCGCGGCGGGCGGCGACCGGCAGTCCTTCCCCGCCTCGGGCGGCGGCGCCTACCTCGTCAGCGCCCTGGACCGCCTGCACAACGAGAGCGCCCCCGCCAAGGCCGCGCCCTGAGCCGGCTCCCCCGGGGCTCCCGGACCCCGGGGGACAGCGCTGACACCCGCCTCCCCCGGGCCGCCGGATCCCGGGGGAACAGCGCTGACACCTGCCTCCCTCCGAGCCGCCGCATCCCGGGGGCGCCGCTGAGCTGAGCCGACATCCGCGCCCCCTGTGCCGGCCGGGCGCCGGGGGCACCGAACCGCCCCACCCGACACGGAAGCCGATCAACGGATCCGCTGGACGGGGGGACAATGTTCCCCTACGGTGCCAACATTTGGCGAGGTCGGGGAGGTCACCGGTGAGGCAGACGCTTGCCGCGTTAGCGCTGGTCCTGAGCGTTCTGTGGCCGACGGCGGCGCAGGCCGCCGCGCCCGCGGGCGGGCGGGTGGCGCTGATCGGGGTTCCCGGACTGCAGTGGAGCGATCTCAGCCCCGAGAGCACGCCCAACCTGTGGCGGCTGGCCGGGCAGAGCGCGGTCGGCTCGCTGTCGGTGCGCGCGGTCGGCCGGGTGACGTGCCCCTACGACGGATGGCTGACGGTGTCGGCCGGGACCAGGTCCGCGGTCGGCTACGGCTGCGGGCTCCCACCGGAGCCCGTCCCCGGCACGGCCGGCGCGGTCATCCCCGACTACGCCTACCTGCACCAGGTCGCCCGGCAGAAGAACGCCGGGACGCTCGGCGAGGCCGTGCACGCCGCCGGGGAGTGCACCTCCGCTGTCGGCCCCGGCGCGGCGCTGGCACTGGCCGACCGGACGGGGAAGGTGGACCGCTACGCCCCCTCCCCCGAACGGATCGGCCCCGGCGCGCTCACCGCGTGCCGGGTGATCGCCGTGGACGTGGACGACCTGATCAGGCCCTACGTGACGGACGGGCGGCTGCCCGCGGTGGAGGAGAGCCTCACCCCGCCGCAGCGGGCGGCGGCGCTGCGGCTGGCCGACGCCAAGGCGGGGGCGGTGCTGGACGCCCTGCCCCAGGACGTCACCGTGCTGCTGGCGGGCCTGGCCGACCACGGGGCCGTTCCGCACCTGCGCGCCGCCATGATGCGCGCCGCGGACACCTCGGGCCGGTTCCTGGGGGCGGCCTCCACCCACCGCGAGGACGTCACGATCCTGCCCGACATCACCGCCACGATGCTCGCGGTGACGGGCATCCCCACGCCGGTGACCGTGATCGGGGCGCCCTGGCAGGCGGGCGGGAGCCGCACCGGCGGCACGGAGGCGGCGCGGACCGCGCTGATGAACGCCGACGTGGCCGGGCAGACGATCAGGAACGTGGGCGGGATCTTCTTCACCACCGTCGCCGCGCTCCAGGTCCTCTTCTACCTCACCGCGTTCCTGCTGCTACGCCGCGGGCGCGGGCTCGCCGAGATCCGGGTGGCGGCGCTGGCGCTGGCGTCCGTTCCCGTGTCGACCTACCTGGTCAACCTCCTTCCCTGGCACCACAGCGGGACACCGGTGCTCGCCCTGATCGGCGGGATCGCCGGTGCGGCGCTGCTGCTGGCCGCGGTGGCGCTGGCCGGCCCGTGGCGGCGCAACCCGCTCGGGCCGCTGGCCCTCGTGGCGGGGGTCACCGCGGCGGTGCTCGCCGGCGACCTGCTGACAGGCACGACCCTGCAGCTCAACAGCGTGATGGGATACACCGCCGTGGTCGGTGCCCGCTACTACGGGCTGGGCAACATCCCGTTCGCGCTGTTCGCCACCTCGGTGCTGCTGCTGGCCACCGCGATCGCGCACCGGCTGGCGGGCCGGGGCCGCAGGACTGCGGCGGTCGCCGTCGTGGCCGTGCTGGGGTGCTCGGCGATGATCCTGGGCGGCTGGCCGGGGGTGGGCAGCGACTTCGGCGGCGTGATCGCGTTCGTGCCGGGCATCGCGGTCACCGCCCTGCTGATCGCGGGCAGGCGGGTCTCGGTGGTCAAGCTGGGCGCGTTCTGCGTGGCGGGCGGCGTCACCGTGATGGCCATCGCCTACCTCGACTACATGCGCCCGCCGGGCTCCCAGACGCATCTGGGCCGCTTCGTCGGCCAGGTGTTCACCGGCGAGGCGATGGAGGTGATCGGCCGCAAGCTGGGGGCGATGCTGGGCACGCTGCTCAGCCCCAACCTGATGCCGATCGTGATCGCCGCGGCCGCGTTCCTGGTCTACGCGCTGCTGCGGCCGGGGGCGGCCAGCGCCGGGGTCCTCCCTGCCGCGTTCGGCCACTCCCCCGCGCTGCGGGCCGGCCTGATCGGCACCCTGGTCAGCGGGGTCGTCGGCATGCTGGTCAACGACTCGGGCGCGGCCGTGCTGTCCATGGCGCTCGCCCTGGGGGTGCCGCTCACGCTGTCGGTGGGCGTCAGGGTCCTCCGCGACGGCGCGGGCCGCTACGGCGACGCGGGCCAGGAATCGGCGAGCAGCTCCCTGGTGTCGCGGAGCAGCTGAGGCAGCACCCTGGTGTGGCCGACCACCGGCATGAAGTTGGTGTCCCCGCCCCAGCGGGGCACCACGTGCTGGTGCAGGTGGGCGGCGATGCCCGCGCCCGCCACGCCGCCGAGGTTCATTCCCACGTTGAAGCCCTGCGCGCCGCTGGCCTTGCGCAGGGCGGCCAGCGCCCGCTTGGTGAAGTCGGCGAGCTCGGCGGTCTCGCCGTCGTCCAGGTCCGCGTAGTCCGCGACGTGCCGGTAGGGGCAGACCATCAGGTGGCCGGAGTTGTACGGGTAGAGGTTGAGCACCGCGAAGACCGAGCGGCCCCGGGCGATGATCAACCCGTCCTCGTCGCTCATCGCGGGGATCTCGCAGAAGGGGCAGCCGTCGTCCGGGCCCGGCCCCGTCGGCTTGTTCGTCCCCTTGATGTAGGCCATCCGGTGAGGAGTCCAGAGTCTTTCGAACGCGTCCGGCGTCCCTGCCCCCTGCTGCGCCTCTGGCTCTTCGTTCATGGCGATCAGCATATTGCCAAGCGGATTTGTTCGGTTTGGCGACTCCTGTCAGAGTGCCCGGGGTGCCCGCGGGCGGCCGCGGCGAACAAAAGGTGCAGATTTCCGGCAGAATCCCAGCGAGCGTGACCATCAACAGCCGAGGAGCACCCCATGACCGACGTCTCCGTCGAGGACATCACCGAGGAGACCGACTCTCCCGCTGAGACGACCACCGCCGCCCGCCCGTTCTCCCTGAGCCTGTCCACCTCCTCCATCCCCTCCACGCCTCCCATCACCATCCCCTCGGTGCCCCCCGTGGCGCCTGTGGCCTCCGCGGCCGATCCGGAGCCGGTCGCCGAGGCGGTCGCCGCGGCCGTGGTCAAGGGACGGATCAAGGTGGCCGACGAGGTCGTGGAGAAGGTCGCCGCCCTCGCCGCCCTCGAGGTGGCCGGCGTCGCCGACCTGGGCTCGGGTCTCACGGACGCGGTGGTGCCGATCCGCGAGCGCGCCGGCGCCAGGCGCGGCCCCCGGGGCGTGAGCGCCCACGTCCAGGACCGCACGGTCGCGGTGGACGTGGCGATCGTGGCGGAGTACGGCCACGTGGTCATGGACGTGGCCAACGAGGTCAAGACGAACGTGGCCCGCACGGTCAGCCGGATGCTGGGCATGCGGGTCGTCGAGGTCAACGTCAACGTGGACGACGTGCGCCTGCCCGGCGAGGACCACCCGGAGGCGCCTGCCGAGCCCTGAGAGAGCCCAGGCCACCCGGTACGGCGGGCCGCCGCGTTCAGGCCCGCCGCCCCGGCGGCGGCCTCAGACGGGCCTACGGCGGACCGTCCCGGCCGGACCCGCCCACCCCGGAGCGGACCTCCGGACAGCGGTACGGCGGGCCGCCGCGGCGGCCCGCCGTACTCCCCGTGACAGATCAGACCGGATCGGCCCGGGTCAGACCTGGATGCGACGCTCGATCGCGTCGACGATCTCGTTGATCGCCTCGTCGACCGGCACGCCGTTCTTCTGCTCACCGTTGCGGAAACGGAAGGAGACCGCGCCGTTGGCGATGTCCTCGTCGCCCGCCAGGAGCATGAACGGCACCTTCGACTTCTGCGCGTTGCGGATCTTCTTCTGCATCCGGTCGTCGGAGGCGTCCACCTCGATCCGGATGCCCCGCTCGCGAGCCCTCTTGGCCACGTCCTGCAGGTAGGACGCGTGAGCCTCGGCGATCGGGATGCCGACGACCTGGACCGGGGCGAGCCAGGGGGGGAAGGCGCCGGCGTAGTGCTCGGTGAGGACGCCGAGGAAGCGCTCGATCGACCCGAACAGCGCCCGGTGGATCATGACGGGCGTCTGCCGGCTGCCGTCGGCGGCCTGGTATTCGAGCTCGAACCGCTTGGGCTGGTTGAGGTCGAGCTGGATGGTGGACAGCTGCCAGGTACGGCCGATCGCGTCCTTGGCCTGCACCGAGATCTTGGGGCCGTAGAAGGCCGCGCCGCCCGGGTCGTCGACCAGTTCGAGCCCCGACTCCAGGGCCGTCTGGCGCAGCGCGTCGGTGGCCTCGTCCCAGTCGGCCGGATCACCGATGAACTTGTCGGAGTCGTCGCGGGTGGACAGCTCCAGGTAGAACTCCGACAGGCCGAAGTCGCGCAGCACGCTGAGCACGAAGGTGAGCAGACTCTTGATCTCGCCGACCATCTGCTCCCGGGTGCAGTAGATGTGCGAGTCGTCCTGCGTCATGCCGCGCACCCGGGTCAGGCCGTGGACGACGCCCGACTTCTCGTAGCGGTAGACGGAGCCGAACTCGCACAGCCGCAGCGGCAGCTCACGGTAGGACCGCCCGCGCGCCCGGAAGATCAGATTGTGCATCGGGCAGTTCATCGGCTTGACGCGGTATTCGACCCCCTCCAGCTCGAAGGGCGGGAACATGTCCTCGGCGTACCAGGGCAGGTGACCGGAGGTCTCGAACAGCTGCGACTTGGTGATGTGCGGGGTGTTGACGAACTCGTAGCCCGCCTCGCCCTGCCGCCTGCGCATGTAGTCTTCCATCTCCTTGCGGATGATCCCGCCCTTGGGATGGAAGACCGGCAGGCCGCTGCCCAGCTCGGACGGGAAGCTGAACAGGTCCAGCTCGGCGCCCAGCCTGCGGTGGTCGCGCTTCTCGGCCTCCTCCAGCATGTGGAGGTATTCGTCCTGCTTGTCGCGCGACTCCCAGGCGGTGCCGTAGATCCGCTGGAGCTGCGGGTTCTTCTCGCTGCCCCGCCAGTAGGCGCCGCCGGAGCGCATCAGCTTGAAGGCCGGGATGGACCGGGTGGTCGGCACGTGCGGGCCGCGGCACAGGTCCTTCCAGCACAGGTCGCCGGTCTTCGGGTCGAGGTTGTCGTAGATGGTCAGCTCGGCGCCGCCCACCTCGACGTCGGCCCCGTCCGCCTGCGCGCCGGCACCGCCCTTGAGGCCGATGAGCTCCAGCTTGTACGGCTCGGCCGCCAGCTCCTCGAGCGCGTCCTCGTCGGAGACGGGCCGGCGGGAGAAGATCTGCCCCTGCTTGACGATCTCGCGCATGCGCTTCTCGACGCGCTTGAGATCCTCGGGGGTGAACGGGTTCTTGACGTCGAAGTCGTAGTAGAAGCCGTTGTCGACCGGCGGGCCGATGCCCAGCTTCGCCTCGGGGAACAGCTCCTGGACGGCCTGGGCCATCACGTGGGCGGTGGAGTGGCGCACGATCGCCCGGCCGTCGGGGCTGCCGACCTCGACCGGCTCGACCTCGTCCCCCTCGGCCACGCGGGCCGCCAGGTCCCTCAGCTCGCCGTTCGCGCGGGCGGCGACCACGGAGCGGCCGTCGGCCTGGAGCGCTTCGCCGTACGTCGTGCCCTCCGCCACCACACGCTCGGCTCCGGCGAGGGTGATACGAAGTTCTGGCACGGCGGACACGATGACTCCCTGAAAGACGGCGACATTTAGGTCTGGCCATCGATGCTACCGGTGTCCGCTACAGGATATCTCTGAGGTTGCGGCGCCGGCGGTAGCCGAGCGAGGTGAGATCGGCCCGGGTGCCCCGGAAGACGTTGCGGTCCACGGGGACGTTGGAGTGCTGGTGGATGGTCCACCTGTCCCACGGCCCCGGCACATCCGGCCTGCCCCGCGGGTCGTCGGGCGCGGCGATCCAGAGGGGGTATTCCTCCAGCCCGGCGCAGTTGCCGTTCAGCGCGAACGTCAGGAAGGTGTAGATCACCGGACGCACCCCGGCCTGGGCGGTGACCGCCTGGCACCAGCGGCGGGCGAAGCCGGCCACCCGGCGGGCGGGCAGGTGGTCGTTGGTCTCCAGGTCGAGGGCGAGCAGGTCGCCGCGGCGCATGCCGCCCGCCCGCTCCACGGCCCGCAGGAAGTGCCCCGCCTGCGACTCGGGATCGCCGGCGGGGCGGGCGAAGTGGTAGGCCCCGCAGACCATCCAGTTCTCCCGCATGCCGGTCCAGTTCCTGCCGAACCACCTGTCGGTGAAGGTGCTTCCCTCCGTCGCCTTGGCGAAAGCGAAGGAGACCCCGTTGTTGGCATGGCGGTCCCAGTCGACGGCGCCCTGCCAGTTCGACACATCGATGCCACGCAACATGGCGGCCACGCTAATGACCCCGGCGACACGCGCACACGTCCAACCCTCCCTCGGCGTACTGCCATTGCACCGGCTTTGACTAGGCTTGGTCGGCGTGAACGCAGCAGCACAGACATCAGGCGCCCACGGTGCCGGCATCGCGACCATCACTCCGGACGGGACGGTGCTCGACACCTGGTTCCCCTCCCCCCGACTGGGTGAGCCCTCCACTCCGGGCACCAGGCGGCTGACCCCGGAGGAGGCCGTCGAGGCGCTCGGCTCCGCGGTCGCCGCCCTGCTGGGCCCGGACGAGGACCGCGGTGTGGAGGTGGTCGCGGTCCACACCGGGATCGCCAAGCTGTCGGAGCCGCCCGCCGACGCCCACGACGCCTACCTCCGCCTCCACCTGCTGTCGGCCCGCCTCGTCCAGCCGCACGGCCAGAGCCTGGACGGGCTGTTCGGCGTGCTGAGCAACGTGGTGTGGACCAACCACGGCCCGTGCCCGGTCGAGGGCTTCGAGTCGGTACGGCTGCGCCTGCGGGCCCGCGGCCAGGTGACCGTCTACGGCGTGGACAAGTTCCCCCGGATGGTCGACTACGTGGTGCCCTCCGGCGTCCGGATCGCCGAGGCCGACCGCGTCCGCCTCGGCGCGCACCTGGCCACCGGCACGACCGTGATGCACGAGGGCTTCGTCAACTTCAACGCCGGCACGCTCGGCGCCTCCATGGTCGAGGGGCGCATCTCGGCGGGCGTGGTGGTGGGCGACGGCTCCGACGTGGGCGGCGGCGCCTCGATCATGGGCACCCTGTCCGGCGGCGGCAAGCAGGTCATCTCCATCGGCAGTCGCTGCCTGCTGGGCGCCAACAGCGGCGTCGGCATCTCCCTCGGCGACGACTGCGTCGTGGAGGCCGGCCTCTACGTCACCGCCGGGACCAAGGTCGCCCTCCCCGACGGCCGGACCGTCAAGGCCGCCGAGCTCTCCGGCGCCTCCGGTCTGCTGTTCCGCCGCAACTCCACCACCGGCGCCGTCGAGGTCGTGTCCCGCCAGGGCACCGGCGTGGAGCTCAACAGCGCCCTGCACGCCAACGACTGAGCCCGCCGGGGCCGCGCGTCCTGACCGCGCGCCGTTCTCCGGCGCCCCGGCACGGTGAGCTGGACGGTTATCCGCGCGTCACCGGCGCACACGGAAGTGCGTTCTTCCGCCATCGCCTCCCGGCGGGGAGGCTGATGCTCATGGCAATCATCGACACGCCCGACTACCTGCCCTTTCCCGAGAGCGATCCGGACAACTACAAGCCGGGGTCGTCCATGTGGGCCGTGATGGACCCCGTCTCCCCCGACGGGGACTACGTCAAGGATCTCGTCGTCGGCTTCGAGCGGCTCGCCTCCGGCGAGGGCATCCCGCTCCACATCCACACCACCGAGGAACTGCTGATCATCGACGAGGGCGAGGCCGAGGCCCGCCTGGGCGATGAGCGGCGTGTCGTCGGCCCCGGTACGGTGATCTTCGTTCCCGCGGGGACCCCGCACGGCTTCCGCAACCTGTCCGGCGGCGTCGTGCGCCTGCACGCCGTGGTGGGCCGGCACATCGTCGGCACCCAGATGCTGGACCGCCTCCCCCGGCCCGGCACCGAGGGGCAGCCGCCCCAACCCGCCAGGATCGACGACTTCCGGAAGTTCATCTCGGAGCCGCGCACCTGACAGGCTTGTGCCACGGACCCTGTGGCGATGGGAGTGGAATGACCGGTCGGGATGCGGCGCACGGCGAGAGGGACACGACGGCGCTCGCGCGGTGGGTCACCGGACTGTTCGCGCCCCAGGTGCTGGTCATCGCGCTGCCTCCGGCCGTCGGGCTGGTGGCGGACGGCTGGCCGGGCGCCGGGTGGGGGCTGGTGGCGTCGGCGCTGTGCGGCGGGATCCCCGCCGGGGTGATCCTGGCCGGCGTCCGCTCCGGGCGGCTGGACTCCCATCACCTGGTCGACCGGGCGAGCCGGACGAAGCCGCTGCTGGTGGCGGTCATGGCGGTGCTCGTCACGCTGGTGCTGCTGGCCTCCCTGGGCGCGCCCCGGCTGTTGGTCGCCACGGTGACAGCGATGCTGGCCGCGCTCGCGCTGACGGTCCCGATCACCCTCAGATGGAAGATCTCCTTCCACGCGGCGGTGTCGGCGGGCACCGTGGTGGTGCTGGCCCAGGTGCTGCCCGCCGCCCCGACCCTCGTGGCGGGCATGCTGATCGTGGCGACGGTGTGCTGGGCCCGGGTGCGGCTCAGGCACCACACACCCGCCCAGGTCGCCGCCGGGGCCGTCGTCGGCGCCGGCTCGGCCTGGGCGGCCCTGAGCGCCTTCGGCCTCTGATCTCCCCCGGGGGCCGCGGAAGGCCCGCGAGGGCCCGCCTGGCCGCCATGGAGCCGGAGGCCGGCTCATCCGCGGAGATAGGCGAGGACGGCGAGGACCCGGCGGTGGTCGTCCCCGGCCGGAGGGAGGTCGAGTTTGGCGAGGATGCTCGCGATGTGCTTGGCCACCGCGGCCTCGGTGACCACGAGGGTCCGGGCGATGGCGGCGTTCGAGCGGCCTTCGGCGATGAGGGCGAGCACCTCGCGCTCCCTGGGGGTGAGGCGCAGCAGCGGGTCGCGACGGCGCGTCAGCAGCTGCCTGACCACCTCGGGATCGACGACGGTGCCGCCGGCGGCCACCCGGTCCAGGGCGTCGGCGAACTCCTTGACATGGCCGATCCGGTCCTTGAGCAGGTAGCCGACGCCGGCGTCCATGAGCTCGGCGACATAGGCCTGCTGGACGTAGTGGCTGAGGACCAGCACCGGCAGGCCGGGCCGCCTGGCACGCAGGGTGACGGCGGCGCGCAGTCCCTCGTCGGTGAATCCGGGCGGCATCCGCACGTCGGTGACCACGATGTCGGGCGCGTGTTCCTCGACGGCGGCGATCAGCGAGGGCGCGTCGCCGACGGCGGCGGCCACGGTGTGGCCGAAGCGCTCCAGCAGGCCGACCAGCCCCTCCCGGAGCAGGACCGCGTCCTCGGCCAGGACTACCCGCACGGGACCTCCACCCACCACGGCGACGAGCCGCCGGCCGGGACTACGCACATGGGATCTCCACCCTCAGTGTGGTCGGCCCTCCGGCCGGACTGGACAGTGACATCGTGCCGCTGAGCACCGCGACCCGGTCGGCCAGCCCGGCCAACCCGGTGCCCGAGACCGGATCGGCTCCGCCCTCGCCGTCGTCGCTGATCTCCATCACCAGGCTCTCCCGCGTGAGGCGGCCGCGTATCAGGCAGCGGGCGGCTCGGCTGTGCTTCGCCACGTTGGCGAGCGCCTCGCTGACCACGAAGTAGGCGGTCGTCTCGGTCGCCGCGGGCAGCCGCCGCGCGAGCACGATGTCCACCTCCACCGGGACCGGTGAGCGCCCGGCCACGTCAAGCACCGCCTCGGGCAGCCCGAGGTCGGTGAGGATCCGCGGGTGCACCCCGCGGATCAGCTCCCGCAGCTCGGCCAGGGCCCGCATGGCCTCCTCGTGCGCCTCGGCGACCCGCTCCGCGGCCGGGGAACCGGGCTCCAGGTCGAGCTGGGCCATGCCGAGCTTCAGCGTCAGCGCGACCAGCCGCTGCTGGGCGCCGTCGTGCAGGTCCCGCTCGATCCTGCGCCGTTCGATCTCGAAGGCGTCGACCAGTCGGGCCCGGGACCGGACGACCTCGGCCAGCTCGGGGTCGGGAGACCCGAGGAGCGCCCTGGCCATGGTGGCGCGGGCCCCGGCCCAGGCGGTGATCGGGTAGGCGGCGGTCGGCATGATCACCGCTCCGGCCAGGGCCAGGGGCAGGCTGAGGGACAGGGGCGTGTCCGGCTGGAGCGGCGCGGTGAGCAGCACGCCCGGGAGCACGCCGCCGACGCCGATCGCCCCCAGGTCGACCCACCACAGCGCGAGGACCGAGAGCAGTGCGTAGCCGGCCTCGCGCCAGGTGGCCTGCTCCCGCAGCCGGGTGCGCAGCCAGCCGCGAGGGCCGGGAGCGCCGGGCCGTTCGTGCGGGTCGGCGGCAGGCACCCCGTCGACCAGCCGCAGCCGCCACCGCTCGAAGCGGCCCGCCACCAGCCCGCCGGGCACGGCGGCGACCGCCGCCAGCGCCACGGCGGCCATCACTCCGGCGGTGAGCGCGACGTAGACCACCAGGGACGCGACGACGCCGAACACCGCGCCCGACAGCAGGTACGCCAGCGAGCGCCACGGCCACGCCGACCGCAGGAAGCGCAGCGGCCGCCCGGCGAGGGCCTGCAGGGCGTTGCGGGGGTGGTGCACGGTCCGACGTTATCGGTGATCCGGACCGGCGACGGCGGTGCCGGAGGGAGTCCCGCCGGGGTATCGGCGACCGGCCCGCTCCCGGCCCGGCCCATGATGACGGCTGAGGCGGCGGGGCGCGGGCTCCCTCGCGCCGGTCACGGCGGGGCGCGGGCGTCCGTGGGGGCCGGGTCAGGGCCGGTCGTCGGCGAAGGCGCCGTCGGCGAGGTCCTTGAACCGTTCGAGGTCCTCGGCGGCGTGGTCGATGCCGCGCAACGGGCCCTGGTCGGCGAGGTGGGCGCGGGCGTAGAGGCGGGCGACCAGTGCCTTGCGGTCGGCGCCGAGCTCGCGGCGCTCCCATCCGGCCTGCTCCAGCAGCAGCGCGGCGGCGTAGACGTCGGCCATGAACTGCGCCAGCGGGAAGAGCCTGGCCTCGGCGGTGACCGGGTCGAGGCCGCGCCACCGGCCCAGGGCCTCGCGCAGCCGGTCGATCCGGTCCGACACCAGCAGCGCGGTGGGGTCGTCACCGGGCGGCGCATGCCGTACGGCCTCCGCCAGCCGGTCGAAGAACGGCAGGTGCTGGTCCTTCTTGACGGCCCGGCGCACGTCCAGGCAGAGGATGTTGTCCCCGCCCTCCCAGATCGGGTTGACCTGGGCGTCGCGCAGGATGCGGGCGACCGGCCACTGCTCGATGTAGCCGTTGCCGCCGTGCACCTCGATCGCGTCGCTGGCCGCGGTGACGCCCAGGCGGGCGGCCCTGAGCTTGATCAGGGCCGGGCCGAGCCGCAGCCTGGTGTGGAACCCGTCGAACACCAGCGCCTGGGCCGCCTCGACCTCGACGATCAGCTCGGCCAGTTTGCGGCGCATGAGCGGCTGGTCGATGAGGGCGGCGCCGAAGGCCTCGCGGCTGCGGGCGTAGCAGAGCGACTCGACCAGGGCGCGCCGGGCACAGCTCAGGCCCATCGTGGCGATCCCGAGCCGGGCGCCGTTGGTCAGCTCCATCATCCGGCCCAGGCCCTTGCCGTCGCCGGTGCCGGTGCTCTCCGGTGCCAGCAGGAACGCCTCGGCATCGGTGAACTCGATCTCCGCCGAGGCCACCGACCTGGTGCCCAGCTTGTCCTTGAGCCTGCGGACCCGGATGCCGTTGTGGCCGCCGTCGCGGCGCTCGCGCAGCACGAGGAAGGGCGCGACGCCCCGGCTGCCGTCGGGGCCGCCCTCGGCCTTGGCCAGCACCACGAAGGCGGAGCCGTTGGCGTTGGAAGCGAACCACTTCAGGCCGTTCAGCCGCCAGGCGTCCCCCGCCGGGGTGGCCGTGGACTCCAGGGCGGCGAGGTCGGAGCCGCCGGTGCGCTCGGTGAACATCTGCGCGGCCTCGCCGGAGAACATCCCGTCCGCGAAGATCTCCCGGACCCGTTCCTTGACGTCCTGGGGGGCGAAGGCCTCGGCCATGAGCACCACCATGTCGCCACCGGTGCCGAGCGCGCAGCCCATCCCGATGTCGGCCTGGTAGAGCAGGTAGTTCCAGGCCAGCCCCATGGTCACCGGGTCGGCGCCGGCGGCCTTGGCCTCCCGCGCGAACTCCGGGCGGGTGAAGGAGCCCGCGACCAGCTCGCGGCGGGCCGCCTCGAAGGAGGGCGGCATGACGATCCGGCTGACGTCGTGGCCCCACCGGTCGTACCTCTCCAGCCGGGGCGGGTTCCGGTCGGTCTCCTCGGCGTGTTCGAGGATGGGGCCGCCCATCAGCGCACCCGCCCGTTCCAGGTGGGGGGCCGCCCATTCCAGGGCGCCGGCGCCGAGGTGGCGGTGCATCAGGAAGCGCAGCGTGGGGTCGGAGCCGTACCAGTTGAGGCCGGCCGCGCCCCGGTAGCGCTCGGTGGCGTAACGCCGGGCCTTGTCCGGGCCGCCGAAGGGCAGCCGGTCGACCGGCTCTATGAGGTAGGAAGCCATGCCTGGACATTACGCTTCTCCGACACATGGAGAAAAGATGTAATCCCCGGATGGACGACTAAACTCGGCGGCTAGCGATGACGAACGAAGACGACCCGCTCGGGCTCCGGCCGCTGACCGCGCGCTCGGTCATCCTCAGCACGCTGCTGGGCACCCACCCCCCGCGGCTGAGGGCAGGCCGCCTGGTCCGCGTGGGCGCCCTGTTCGGCATCTCCGAGGGCACGGTCCGGGTCGCGCTGTCACGCATGGTCGCCGCGGGCGACCTCGGCCAGCCGGACGGCTTCTACGAGCTCAGCGAGCGCCTCCGCCTGCGGCAGGCCCGCCAGGACGAGAGCCGCTCGCCCAGCACCCGCGCCTGGGACGGCGCGTGGGAGGTCGCGATCGTGACCGCCGAGCGGCGGCCCGCCGCCGAACGGGCCGCGCTCCGGGAGGCCATGGCGGCGCTGCGCCTGGCCGAGATCCGCGAGGGCGTGTGGATGCGGCCGGACAACCTGAGCAGGGACCGGCCCGCCGTCGTCGCCGGCCAGTGCGCCTTCCTGCGGGCGGTCCCGGAGGAGGACCCCGCCCGGCTGGCGGGATCCCTGTGGGACCTGCCCGCCTGGGCCCGGCACGCGCGGGCGCTGCAGAGCGCCTTCGACGCGGCGGCCACCATCTCCGGCCGGTTCGCCCTGGCCGCCGCCGCGCTGCGTCACCTGCTGGCCGACCCCCTGCTGCCGGCCGGCCTGCTGCCCGGCGACTGGCCCGGCGACGGCCTCAGGCACCGCTACGACCTGTTCGAGGCCGAGTTCGGGGCCCTCGTCCGCGACCACCTGCGGGCCACGGACGGCCCGTAGACCGCCGATCACCCGCGTGACGCGGACCGTCCGCGGATCACGGGCCGCCTGTAGATCACGACCGGCCGCGGATGGAGCATGATTGCCTCCATGCCGGAAAATCAGAACTCGCTGTGGTCCATCGGCTCCAAGAACTCGATCCTGTCCGTCGGGTCGACGGGCTCGATCCTGTCCGTCGGGTCCGCGGGCTCGATCCTGTCCGTCGGATCCCTGGGATCCGCCGGCTCGGCGCTGTCGGTCGGGTCGATCGGCTCGGTCGCCTCCGCCTTCTCGATCGGATCGGCGCTGTCGGTCGGGTCGATCGGCTCGGCCACGTCGGCCTTCTCCATCGGCTCGGCGCTGTCGGTCGGCTCGACCCTGTCGGCGCTCACCCGCTGGGCCGTCATGTCCTGGTGGTCCGGGAGGCGGGCCCCGCGATCCCGCGCGGGCGGGGCGGGGCCCTCCGGGGCGAGCTCCTAGAGCAGGGTTCTGAGGAACTCCCGGGTCCGGCGGTCCGAGGTGTATTCGGCGGCCACGAAGTCGGTGACCCCCGCCTGGGCGAGCGACTCGATCTGGGCGGCCACCGCGTCCTCGTCGCCGACGATCGCCACGTCGGCCGGGCCCGCGGCCCCCTCCCTGTCGAGCACCGCCCGGTAGGACGGCAGCTGGCCGTAGATCTCGAACACCTCGCCCGCGCGCGCCCTGGCGGCCTCCACGTCGCCGGTGACGCAGATCGGGAGCGTGCAGACGATCCTCGGCGCGGGCCGCCCGGCGGCGCGGGCGGCCTCGGTGACGGCGGGCACCACGTGTTCGGCCACGGTCTTGGGACCGGTCATCCACAGCACGGTGCCGTCGGCCAGCTCGCCGGCCAGCCCGAGCATGCGCGGGGCCAGCGCGGCGATGAGCACGGGCATGTCCCCGGAGCCCGGCGTGGTCAGCCCGAGCTGCGCCTTGAGGGTCTCCCCCTCGAACGCCACCTGCTCCCCGCGCACGAGCGGCACCAGGACCGACAGGTATTCGCGCATGTGCCGGGCGGGCCTGTCGAAGCTGTAGCCGTACACGCCCTCGATGACGATCTGGTGTGACAGGCCGATGCCGAGCGCGAGCCGCCCGTCCAGGGCGGCGTTGGCCGTGAGCGCCTGCTGGGCGAGCACCGCCGGGTGGCGCGGGTAGGTGGGGACGACGCCGGTGCCGAGTTCGATCCCCGGCACCTGGCTGCCGGCCACGGCCAGCGCGGTCAGCGCGTCGAGGCCGAAGATGTTGGACATCCACGCCGAGGAGAAGCCGTCGTCGGCGGCGCGGGCGATCCGCCCCCGGAGCCTGCCCAGCACGTCCTGCCCCTGGGGCTCGTCGATCAACAGTCCGATCCGCATGACTACCGAACTCCATTCTAGTAGTTGCGCCCAGTCTAGGGCGCGCCCCCGGCGGCATCGGCTGTTCAGCGGGTCAACGTCCCGCTGAGGGGGAGATCCCGCGAGGAGGCGCCCACCTGGACGGTGTGGTCGCCGCGCACGGTACTCCACCCCTGGGACGTCCAGACCTGAAAGGCCCGCTCCGGGAGCCGGAAGGCGACGGTCGCCGACTCCCCCGGCGCGAGCCGGAGCCTGGCGAACCCGCGGAGCTGCCGGGGCGGCTCTCCCGCCTCCGGCGGGAACCCGAGATACAGCTGCGGTACGGCGACGCCCGCGCGTGAGCCCGTGTTGGTCACCCTGGCCCGCACCGTGGCCCCGGAGATCGACAGGGAGTCGTAGGAGAAGCTCGTGTAGGACAGGCCGTGCCCGAAGGGGAACAGCGGCGTGAGGCCGGTCGCGTCGAAGTGCCGGTAGCCGACCCGCAGCCGCTCGCTGTAGACCTGCCGGTGACCGACCCCGGGAAACTGCTCGGGAGTGCTCGCCGGGTAGTCGGCGGCACGGGCGGCGAACGTCATCGGCAGGCGACCGCCGGGGTCGGCGTCGCCGTACAGCACGGCCGCGAGCGCGTTGCCGAGCTCCTGCCCCCCGATGAAGGCCGAGACCACGCCCTTGACCCGGCCGGCCCAGGGCATGAGGACCTGCGCGGGGGAGGTCAGCACGACGACCGTACGCGGATTGGCCGCGGCGACGGTCTCGATCAGCGTCTCCATGTTGCCCGGCAGCCCGAGGTCCGGCCTGTCCTCCCCCTCCTGGGAGGACAGGCCCACCACGACCACGGCGACGTCGGCCCGCCGGGCCGCGTCGGCGGCGTCGCGCAGCCGCTTGTCGACATCCCAGGGCAGCGCCCCCTCCGCGTCTCCCGGCGAGTAGGTCGCGGTGCCTCCGGCCCTGGCGTCGAGGCCCTGGTACGGCGTGACCACGTAGGGCGGCAGCACCCGGCCGGAGCCGGCGGAGGTGATCTCGACGTTGTCGTGCGCGGCGGTCCCGATGACGGCGATCCGGCCGCCGGTGAGCGGCAGGATCCCGTCTCGGTTCTTGAGCAGGACGGTGCCGGAGACCGCGATGTCGCGGGCCAGGGCGGTGTGCTCGGGGGTGCGGACGTCCCGGTCCGGCGCGCCGTACCCGGTCTCGAAGAGCCCGTCGGCGAACATCGGCGTGAGCACGCGCCGGGCCATGTCGTCGAGCCGCGCGGCGGGGAACGTCCCCAGGGCGATCCCCACCTTGAGGTTCGCGGCGAACAGCGGGTCGTCCGGCATCGCCTGGTCCAGGCCGGCCAGGGCGGCCTTCTGCCCGCTCCGGGTGGCCAGCCAGTCGGACATGACCCAGCCCCCGAAGCCCATGGAGTCCTTCAGAGCGGCGGTGAGCGTCTGGGGGTTCTCGCAGGCGAACGGGCCGTTGACCCTGTTGTAGGCGCACATGACCGCGCCGGCCCCGGCGGTGACGGCGGCCTCGAAGGGCGGGTAGTAGATCTCCCGCAGCGTCCGCTCGTCGATCACGGCGTCGACCCGCATGCGGTCGGTCTCCTGGTTGTTGCCGACGTAGTGCTTGACGGCGGCGATGACGTTCTGCCCCCGGATCCCGGCGACCTCCTCCCCCGCCATCGCGGAGGCGAGATAGGGGTCCTCCCCGAAGCTCTCCCAGGCCCTTCCCGACTGCGGCACCCGCAGGATGTCCACGGCGGGGGCGAGGTGGACGTTGACGCCCTTGCCCCTCGCCTCGGCGCCGAGCGCGGCCCCGAACCGGCGGGCGAGGGAGGTGTCCCAGGTGGCGGCCAGGGTGACCGGCGCGGGGAAGGCGGTCACACCGCTCACGTCGCTCACGCCGTGCGGGCCGTCGTGCATGCGGAGCTCGGGGATGCCCAGGCGGGGAACGGGCGCCACCCGTCCCCGGGGGATCAGCCCGAGGCCGTGCCCGCGGACCATGTTCAGCTTCTCGTCCTGCGTCATCGCGCCGAGCAGGAGCTCCACGCGCTCTGCGACGGGCCTGGCGGGGTCCAGCCAGGGGTGGCCGGGGCCTTCGCCGGCGGCCGTCGCGGGGGGACGCAGCAGCGCGGCCGCCAGGACCGCGGCCACCGCGAGCGCTCGGGGAACGTGACGGAGGTCGGGCATGGTCCCTCCCGGCAGGCCGGTGCCACAGCGGTCAGGAGGCGATTGTGATCGCGTTCACCGGCCCCGATCTATGGCCTCCCGCCAAAAACGGGGAGCGCGCGATGTGACGGGGGGACAGAGTCGCCCCTCCCCGCGCGGCCGGGAGTGCGTGGCCGGCGGCCGGATCCCGGTTCACGGCCAGGAGTGGACGGTCTCCAGCCCGGGAACGCGTGTTTCACGGTGGAACCGCGTGGTCCGCGGCCGCGGGCGGCCGGTCACGGCAGCTCGGTGAACCGCTCCACCTGCTCGACCGTGCCCGCGATGATGATCACGTCCCCGTAGCTCAGGACGGTGTCCGCCGCGGCGTAGGTGAACTCGTCGTGCTGGCCCTTGACGCAGACCACGGTCACCCCGTATTTGCGGCGCAGGCCGGACCGCGCGAGGGGGACGCCGACGAACTCCCGGGGAGGCTTGGTCTTGACCAGCGCGTAGTTGCCGTCCACCCCCATGTAGTCGAGCATCCGCCCGTTCAGCAGGCGGGCCAGGCGTTCCCCCATGTCGTGCTCGGGAAGGATCACGTGGTGGGCGCCCACGCGCTCCAGGATGCGCCCGTGATCGCGGCTGACCGCCTTGGCCCAGACGTCCTCGATCTCCAGCTCGACCAGCAGGGACGTGGTGAGAATGCTGGACTCGATGTCGGTGCCGATGGCGACCACCGCCCGATAGTAGTCGGGCACGCCGAGCTGGCGCAGGGCCTCCAGGTCGGTGGAGTCCGCGGCGACGACATGGGTGAGCTTGCCCGCCAGGCTCTGCACCACCTTGGGGCGGCTGTCGATGGCCAGCACCTCGGTGCCCCTGCGGGCGAGCTCCACGGCGAGCGAGCTGCCGAACCTGCCGAGCCCGACCACCACGACGGGATCGTTTCCTCTGCCAGCCAACGGTCGTCTTCTCCCCGTGAGTCCCCAGCTGAGGGAGGACACGCTAACGCAAAAGCACGCAAGCCGACGGTGTCCTGTGTCCTGTTTCCTCGGCGACGTTCGGTGTGAGGGATGCCCGCTCGCCGGTCACCCACTCGGCGGCGCCGTGGCCGACGCCCTCGGTGGCGCGGGGTGACCGCGGCCGGCCGGGGTCCGCCTCCGGCGGAGGCGGAAGGATGACCATGACGAGAGGAGCCGTACCGCTGAGGGCGGGTTTTCGAGATCTACCCCCGCAAGGCTCCCAAAATCGGACATCGATCGGCCCCGGAAAGCAAAAAGCCCGGAGATTGTTGGCAACCTCCGGGCCTCTACCTGCGTCTACTACCTGTGGGCGATACTGGGATCGAACCAGTGACCTCTTCGGTGTGAACGAAGCGCTCTCCCGCTGAGCTAATCGCCCGCCCCGTCTGGCTCCTCGCGGTGCCGACGTGGAAAACCATACCGCAATCCGGGAGCGCTGGCGAAGCGGCGCCGGGACCAGAGATGATCACGAGGGGCGACACGGTCATGAACCAAAGGTCTGGGGATGCGTCCGGCGGGGGGCTACGGTGTCATAGCATCGTCCTGATCCGCAGAAGCACCGAACGACCCAAGCTGGACCTCTATCGCCCGAGACGCCCCTACAGGGGAGTCGACGGTGACCAAAACGATACGCAAAACCCTTGCAAATAAGGCCCTGTTGGCGATGTTTAGCCAGGTAGATGCCCAAATGTCGCGCTGTGATGTGTGTTACAGAAGGGCCTGGAGGCGGAATCTTTCCTACAGGTTTCTTTGTTCCGCGTCATAGCTCGGGACAGAGTCCGTCAGAGCAGTGAAAGCCCCGAAGAGGGGACCGACGACGAAAAAGGTTTGGCTGACGATGAACAGCGCCACCGTCTCTGCCGAGCTTGGCCTTCGGCTTGTGGTCCCCGACCGTACCACCGTCCCCCTGCTCGCCGGACTCAGCTACACGGCCGATGATCCTTACGCGATCAGAATGGCCTTCCATGTGGGGAACGACGAACCGGTCGAGTGGATCTTTGCCCGCGAACTGCTGACAGTCGGCATCGTGCGACGGGTCGGCGACGGAGACGTCCAGGTGTGGCCCGCGCGCGCCGACGGCGAGCGCACCCTGCACATCAGTCTCACGTCACCGTTCGGACAGGCCCTGTTCGAGGTGCCTCTGGCTCCGCTCACGGAGTTCCTGCACCGCACCTACGAGCTGGTCCCCGCCGGTCGCGAGACCGACTTCATGGACCTCGACGCCGAGCTCAGCAACATGCTCTGGAGCTCCTGACCCCACGCGCGCGGCCCGCAGGGCGGCCGGTCCACGCCGGCGCCCCGGTGTCCGCGCCCCCGGCTCCGGGACCTGGCTGCACCTAGCCCCGGAGCAGCCTCCTCATCCGGGCGATCTCGACCCCCTGCCCGGACAGCACGTCCTTGGCCGTGGCCAGCATCGCCCGGTCGGTGCCGTCCTTGAGCTGCCGCCTGGCCATGGTCATCGCCTCCTCGTGGTGGGCGATCATCAGGTTCAGGAAGAGCTCGTCGAAGGCCGCGCCCCTGGCCGCCCTGAGCCGGTTCATCTGCTCCAGGGTGACCGTGTGATCGGCGTGCCCCTCCGGAGGCCTGCCCACGGCCTTCAGCCATGAGGACAGTGCCGCGATCTCGGGCCGTTGCGCGGCGGTGATCCTGCCGGCGAGCGTCCGCAGGACCGCCGACGACGACCGGGGCGCGACCAGCGCCGCCATCTCCAGCGCCTGCCGGTGGTGCGGGATCATCCCCTCGGCGAACCGCACGTCGGCCGCCGACACGCGGGCCTCCGACGCCCCGAGCCGCTCCCCCGGCTCCGCCGTACGGCCCGCGTCGCCCGGCCCTCCCGGAATGATCACCGGGGCTCCGGTGCCCGCGACCAGCGGGGCCCGTTCTCCGGTCCCGCCCGCCGCGCAGCCGGCGAGGACCGATGTCATCGAGATCGTGACGATAACCCCATACAACCAACGCATTCCCCGCATACCTTCAATAATGGGGCAAGGTAATCGGTGTAATGGGGGCACTGTGCGATCAAGCGTGGCATTCGGATTGGTGGCGTTACTCGTTGTGGCCGGATGCGGCGCGGACGCCGAACCCGCCGTCCCCCGGGCCGCCTCCACCACGGCCACCGCGCCGGCCGCGGCCGCCTCGGCGGGCGCGACGGCCTCCGGGGACGTCACGCACAGCGCCAACGTCACGCACGTGGCCAACGTGCCGCCGCAGGCCCCGCTCGACGGCCCCCAGGCCTGGGGCACCGACCTGGCCTTCCAGGGCGACCACGCGTTCGTCGGCAACTACGACGGCTTCAGCGTGTTCGACGTGTCCGACCCTGCCAAGCCCACCGCGGTCAGCCGGGTGCTCTGCCCCGGCGAGCAGAACGACATCTCGGTGAGCGGGGACCTGCTGTTCCTGTCGGTCGACTCGCCGCGCGAGGGCCCCGACTGCGCGGCCGAATCGGGCAGGAACGGCGGCAGAGGCGGCTGGGAGGGCATCCGGATCTTCGACATCGCCGACAAGGCCCATCCCCGGTTCGTGTCGGCGGTCCGCACCGACTGCGGCTCCCACACCCACACCCTCGTCCCGGGCAAGGACGGGAAGAAGGTCTACCTCTACGTCTCCTCCCCCGGCCCGGAGCCCGAGTCGACGACCTGCCCGGCACCGCACAACAAGATCTCCGTGGTCGAGGTGCCGACCGCCGATCCCGCCGGCGCCAAGGTGGTCTCGGAGCCGGTGCTCTCCGAAGGCGACGGTGAGGACGGCCTGGGCGGCTGCCACGACATCACGGCCTACCCGGAGAAGGACCTGGCCGCCGCCGCGTGCTTCGGCGACGGGATCCTGATGGACATCTCCGACAGGGTGCACCCCAAGGTGCTCCAGCACGTGCGCGACGAGGAGAACTTCTCGATCTGGCACTCGGCCACGTTCAACAACGACGCCACCAAGGTGGTCTTCGGCGACGAGCTGGGCGGCGGTGTCAGCGCCACCTGCGACTCCGGCACGCCGAAGAACCACGGGGCGGACGCCGTGTACGACCTCAGCGAGGGCCGCGCCCTCCGGCTCCGCGGCTACTTCAAGATCCCCAGGGAGCAGCAGCCCGACGAGAACTGCGTCGCGCACAACGGGTCTCTGCTGCCGGTTCCCGGCAAGGACATCATGGTCCAGTCGTGGTACCAGGGCGGGGTGTCCATCCTGGACTTCACCGACGCGGACAACCCCCGGGAGATCGGCTTCTTCGAGCGCGGCCCCGTCGAGGGGGTCGGCGGCTCGTGGTCGGCCTACTACTACAACGGCCACATCTACTCCAGCGACATCACCAAGGGCCTGGACGTGCTCCGGATCGACGACCCGCTGACCGATCCGGCCAAGAAGGTCACGATCAAGGAGCTGAACGCCCAGACCCAGGTGTCCTACCCGCGGTGACCCGTCACGGGTCGAGGTCGGCGGCGCCGCGCTCGGCGAAGACCCGCATCGCCTTGGCGGTGATCGGGCCGGGCGCGGCCGGCAGCACGGTCTGGTCGACCGCGCGGATCGGCTGGATGTCACGGGTGGTGGAGGTCAGGAACGCCTCCTCGGCCTCGTAGAGGGCCGACAGCGGGACGTCCTCCTCGGAGCCGCCGCACCACTCCAGCGTGAGCGCCCGGGTGACCCCGGCCAGGCAGCCGGAGGACAGCGTGGGGGTGAGCAGGCGGCCCTCGCGCACGATGAAGATGTTGCTGCCGGTGCCCTCGCAGAGGTCGCCCGCCAGGTTCTGGAAGATCGCCTCGCCGCCGCCCCTGGCCTTGGCGTAGAACAGGGCCTTGGCGTTGTCCCCGTAGGAGGTGCTCTTCACCCCGGCGAGCGCGCCGCGCTCGTTGCGCGGCCAGGGCACGACGGTGACGTCGGCGGTGGCCGGGAACGGCTTCTGCTCGTCGACGATCACCACCGTGGTGCAGCCCTTGTCCCCCCGGTCGGACCCGAGCGGGCCGGGGCCGCTGGTGTAGGTGACCCGGATCCGGCCGAGCTGCCACGGGGGCGCCTCGGCCAGGCAGGCGCGGATGCCCTCGGTGATCGCGTCGACGTCGGGCTCGGGCAGGTCCATCCGCTGGGCGGAGAGCCGGAGCCGGTCGAGGTGGCGGGTGAGGGCGAAGGAGGCGCCGTTGACGCACTTGATGGTCTCGAAGACGCCGTCCCCGACCATCAGACCGTGGTCGAACACCGAGACGGTGGCCTGCTCCGGATCGATAAGTTTCCCGTTGACCCATACGGGCACGTTCATACGACTCCTCCTGAACCTGCTGAACCTGACGTGGAAGCGAGCGCGATGAGCCGGGAGGCCTTCAACTCGGTCTCGCGCCACTCGCGCTCCGGATCACTGCCCCAGGTTATGCCCGCGCCCGTGCCGAAGTGGATATCGCCGGACGAGAGCCAGAAGGTGCGGATGCCCACGGCCAGCGACGCTCGGTGCCGGTCTGCGTCGACCCAGCCCACAGTCCCACAGTACGGCCCGCGTGGCCCGGGTTCGAGTTCATTGATGATGCTCAGGGCAGAAGATTTCGGGGCACCGGTCACCGAGCCAGGAGGAAAGGTCGCGGAGAACAGGTCCGGCCAGCCGAATTCCGGCGCGAGCCGGGCCCGGACGGTCGAGACCAGGTGCACCAGGCCGGGATGCTCCTCGACCTCGCACAGCGCCGGCACGCTCACCGAGCCGACCGTGGCGACCCGCCCCAGGTCGTTGCGGACCAGGTCGACGATCATCACGTTCTCCGCGTAGTCCTTCTCCAGCAGGTCCTCCGCGGTGACCCCGGTCCCCTTGATCGGCCTGGACTCGATCGCGTCACCGTCCCTGGCCAGGTAGAGCTCGGGCGAGGCCGACACCACGCCCAGGCCGGGCAGGCTCACCGTGGCGGCGTGGGGTGCAGGGTTGCCCTCGGCCAGCCGTACGGCCAGCGCGGGCAGGTCCGGGTCCCCGGGCAGTGGCGCGGTCAGCACCCGGCACAGGTTGGCCTGGTAGACCTCGCCCCGCTCGATGTAGGCGCGGATGCGGCGCACGCCGTCCTCGTAGGCGGCCCGGTCCAGCGAGCTCCGCCACGACGACGGGTGCGGCCCGCGCCAGGGTCCGCGGGGCACGGGCAGCGGGGCGGGCCGGACGTCGTCGAACCTGGCGCACGTGACCTTGCCCTCGTAGTCGACCACGACGGCCCACCAGCCCTCGCCGTCGAGTGCGGCCAGGTCGGTGGTGATGTCGCGGAGCCGGGTGGCCAAACGGCCACCTACATGCGCAAATGAGTCATGCACTCCGCTATTGTCCCGCCGCCTCGGACAGCAGGCGTACCAGCGTGCGGGCCGCGGGCAGCGGCGCGCCCGGCAGGGCGGCGTAGACGGTCCGGTGCGGGGCGAGATCGCCCAGGGAGCGGAGCACGAGCTCGGGCGGCACGGCCGGCGCGGCGATGGCGGGCACCAGCGTGATCCCGAGCCCTGCCGCGACGAACCCGAACTTGCCGGTCCACTCGGCGATCCTGACCGTGGCGCGGGGCGCGAACCCGGCGCGGGCGCACGCCTCTTCGAGCCTGGTCGTCCGGCCGGGCGGGGGCGCCTCGATCCAGGTCTCCTCCCGCAGCTCGCGCAGGTCGACGCTCTCCCGCCCCGCCAGCCGATGGTCTCCGGGCAGCGCGACCAGCAGTTCGTCCTCCACCAGCGGGATGATCTCCACCTCGTCGTCGTACGGCAGGCCGGACGGGTAGTCGCTGACCACGGCGACGTCCAGCTCACCCTCGCGCATCCGGCGCAGCAGGCCGCCGCTGGGCCCCTCGACCGGGGCGAGGCCGACCTCGGGGAACTCCCGCCGGAAGGCCCGCAGGGCACCCGGGACCAGCGCGACGTTGGCGGTGGCGAACGCCCCGACGCGCAGCCGCCCGCTGTAGCCGCCGTGGATGCCGGCCAGCTCGTCGGCGGCTCTGGCCAGCCGGTTCAGCACCACCCGCGCGTGCTGGTGGAGCGTCTCACCGGCGGGCGTCAGCCGTACCCCGCGCGCGAGCCGGTCGAACAGCGGGCCGCCCGCCTGCTGTTCGAGGGAGGCGATGCGCCGGGAGACCGCGGACTGGGTGTAGTTGAGCCGGGCCGCCGCCCCGGTGAAGGATCCGGCGCGGGCCACCGCGTCCAGCAGGCGCAGCGCTTCGATGTCGAACACATTCCTCCTTCGCATGGCTTACATGCAATCTAGTCGCTGGTGGAATACCTTGGCCGTCCCTACCGTGGATCACATGATTTCTTTTCTTGGTCTGGGACATATGGGTGCCCTCATGGCACGGCGGCTCGTGGAGGCCGGGCACAAGGTGACGGTGTGGAACCGCACCCCGCGCACGGTCGAGGGGGCTTTCAGCGCGGCGTCCCCCGCCGAGGCCGTGGCGGAGGCGGAGCTGGTCGTCACCATGCTCAGCGACCCCGCCGCGGTGCGCCGGGTGCTCGCCGACGCTGCCCCCGGCCTGCGGCCGGGGGCGCTGGTCGTGGAGATGTCGACGATCGGGCCCGAGGCGGTGGCCGAGCTCCGCGACAGGCTCCCCTCGCAGGTGGGACTGGTCGACGCGCCGGTGCTGGGCAGCGTGCAGCCCGCGCGGGACGGCACGCTGACGGTGCTGGCCGGCGGGCTGCCGGAGGACCTGGCGCGCTGCCGGGAGGTGCTCGGGGTGTTCGGCCACGTCCGGGAGGCCGGAGGGCCCGGCGCGGGCGCCGCGATGAAGCTGGCGGTGATGAGCGCGCTGGTGCCCGCCCAGGTGCTGCTCGCCGAGACCCTCGCCTACGGTGAGGCGACCGGCGTGGACACGGCGGCGCTGCTGGACGTGCTCGGCGAGACCCCGCTGGGAACGCTCGTCGAGCGGATCCGCCCGGCCGTCGAGAACGGCCCGTTCGAGACGCGTTACGCCCTCGGCCTGGCGGCCAAGGACCTGGTGCTGGCCTCGCACCCGGCGCAGACGCTCGCGGCGGCGGCCAGGGACAGGCTCCTGGGCGCCGCGGCCGCCGGGCTGGGTGACAGGGACCTGACGGCCGTCTTCGGGCACGTCGGCGCGGCCCGCCGCGCGGGCGTGCGGAAGCTGAACCCGGCGACGGTCCCGGCGACCAACGGTCTCTACTCCCATGCCACCAGGACCGGAGACCTGCTGTTCGTCTCCGGTCAGGTGGCGCTGGACGAGGCCGGCCAGGTCGTCGGCGAGGGCGACATGACGCGCCAGTCGGAACACGTGATGGAGTCGCTGGCGCGCATCCTCGCCGACCAGGGGTGCACGTTCGACGACGTGACCCACATCCGGACGCATCTCACGGACATGTCGCTGCTGCCGGAGTACGGGGCCGTCCGGCGCCGGCACATCACCGGCGAGCCCCCGGCCAGCACGACCGTGGAGGTGTCACGGCTGTTCCGGCCGGGGCTGCTGATCGAGGTGGAGGTGATCGCCGCTATCCCAGCGGGCCGGTGACCGACTCCGCCGCGACGACGACGGTGTTGTCGGCGACGAGCCGGACCACCGCCTCGATCTCCGGGGCGAGGAAGCGGTCCGGACCGGGGCCGGGGACCGACTGGCGCAGGGAGGCGACCACGGCCCCGGTCGCGGGGGCGGGCCGGTGCGGCGCCCGCAGGTCGAGAGCCCGTGCCGCGGTGAGGATCTCCACCGCGAGCACCCGGGTCAGGCCGTCCACCGAGCGGCGCAGCTTGCGGGCCGCCGACCAGCCCATGGAGACGTGGTCCTCCTGCATGGCGGAGCTCGGGATGGAGTCCACGCTGGCGGGCACGGCCAGGCGCTTGAGCTCGGAGACGATCGCGGCCTGGGTGTACTGGGCGATCATGTGCCCGGAGTCCACGCCGGGGTCGTCGGCGAGGAAGGCGGGCAGGCCGTGGCTGCGGGCCACGTCGAGCATGCGGTCGGTACGGCGCTCGGAGATGCTCGCCATGTCGGCGACCGCGATGGCGAGGAAGTCGAGCACGTAGCCCACGGGGGCGCCGTGGAAGTTGCCGTTGGACTCCACCCGGCCGTCGGCGAGGACCACCGGGTTGTCGATCGCGGAGGCGAGCTCCCGCGAGGCGACCGCGGCGGCGTGCGCGAGGGTGTCGCGGGCGGCTCCGGCGACCTGCGGGGCGCAGCGCAGGGAGTAGGCGTCCTGGACGCGGGTGCAGGTGCCGTCCCGGTGCGAGTCCATGATCCCGGAGTCCGCCAGCAGGGCCCGGAGGTTGGCGGCGCTGGCCGCCTGTCCCGGGTGCGGGCGCAGGGCCTGCAGGTCGGCGGCGAAGACGCGGTCGGTGCCGAGCAGCGCCTCCACGCTCATGGCCGCGCTGACGTCGGCGGTCTTGAACAGGCGGCCGAGGTCGTCCATGGCCAGGATCAGCATGCCGAGCATGCCGTCGGTGCCGTTGATGAGCGCGAGGCCCTCCTTGGCGGCGAGCTCGACGGGCTCGATGCCCGCCTGCTTCAGCGCCTCGGCGGCGTCCACACGCTCTCCGGACGCGTCGCGGACGACGCCCTCGCCCATGATCGTGAGCGCGACGTGGGAGAGCGGCGCGAGGTCGCCGGAGCAGCCGAGGCTGCCGTACTCGTGCACCACGGGGGTGATGCGGGCGTTGAGCAGGTCCTGGAGCACCTTGGCTGTCTTCGGCCGCACGCCGGTGTGCCCGGTGGCCAGGGTGTGCAGGCGCAGCAGCATCAGCGCCCGGGTGACCTCGATCTCCACCTCGGGACCGGAGCCCGCCGCGTGCGATCGGACCAGGGAGCGCTGCAACTGGGCACGGAGTGAGGGGTCGATGTGCCGGGTGGCCAGGGCCCCGAACCCGGTCGACACCCCGTAGGCGGGGGTGGGGCTCTCGGCGAGCTCGTCCACGCGGGTGCGGGCCGCGGCCATGGCCGCCACGGCGTCGTCGGTGAGACGTACCGCGGCGCCGTGCCGGGCCACCCTGACGACCTCGTCGAAGCTCAGCGGCTCCGGACCGATGTTCACGACCTCGTTGTCGCGCATGGTGTCACTCTCTCGCACTAGGTAACTGGCGTATGCGATGTTAGCCCCTTACAGGGGGAGATCACCGCTATGCCCTCCCTGCCGGATTCCGTGACCTCCATCATCCGCCGCGCCGCGCGGCGGCGACACCCGTGCGGACCGGAAAAGGCCCTGGTCGGCGCCCGCTCTGGCCGTGACGTGTACCTCGGCCACACTTCGACGCCGGCCGAAGCGTTCTCCGGTCACGATCGGAGCATGCCGAACAACCCCGCACAGCTCGTCGCCGACGCCGTCGACCGCTGCCTCACCCTCGCCGAGACGTGGCTCGCCTGGGACGGCCGGCCGATCGTGACGGACGGAGCCAACCTCTGGACACCGGCGAAGGCCGCACGCCGGATCCAGGACCATCTGGTCGACCACCTCGCCGAGGTGGAGGCGCTGCTGGCGGGGGCCACTCCCCTGCCCGACACCTGGCACGGCCGGACGGTGACCCTCGACTCCGACTGGTCCCGCTTCGCGGAGCTCGACCTCTCCGAGGCCCGATCCCGCTGGACCCGCCTCGGCGCGTCCTACGTGCACCGTTACTCGGCAGCCGGCCCCGAGGCATGGGATCTCCCCCGCGACCCCAACTGGACCCTGCGGCTGATCGCCGAGCACGTGGCCGGGATCACCTGGTACGCCGAGCAGGTCGGCGCGCTCCGGTTTGGGGAGTCGGCGAGTATTCGCTAGAGTTCTATGCGTGAGGCCGGGCCGAGCCCGGAAACACGCGCGGAAGTGGCTCAGTGGTAGAGCATCACCTTGCCAAGGTGAGGGTCGCGGGTTCGAATCCCGTCTTCCGCTCGAAGGGCTTTAGGGCTCTCACTCCGGTGGAGTGGCCGAGAGGCGAGGCAACGGCCTGCAAAGCCGTGTACACGGGTTCAAATCCCGTCTCCACCTCTGGCTTCGACGAGGACGATTAGCTCAGCGGGAGAGCGCTTCCCTGACACGGAAGAGGTCACAGGTTCAATCCCTGTATCGTCCACCACCGCCCATGGCGTCCATGGGCCCAGGTCGGAAGGCCGCCGACACCCCGGCTCGGGGTGTCGGCGGCCTTCCGGCTTTCCCCGCGGGTCTCCGATTGTCCGGTGTCCTTCCGGACGCGGCGCCGGTGGTGTTCCGGCCTGCGCACGATCCGGCAGACGAGGCGCCCGGCCCTGAGATCGTGGAGGCCGCTCCGGCGATCGGGAGGCGGCGGGGATCGCGGGCGTTCACAATGATCCGGTGCGGCAGACCCTTCTGGTGATCTACACCTCCCGGCTGGAGGAGTGCCGTGACTTCTACGGTGCCCTCGGCCTGACCTTTCACGCGGAGCAGCACGGCGGCGGGCCACGGCACTACGCGGCCACGCTGCCGGACGGAGCGGTCTTCGAGATCTACCCGGCCGGCGGGGCCGGGGAGACCGGCGGGCTCCGGCTCGGGTTCGCGGTCGCCGACGCCGCCGCCGGTCCCGGACGGTACCTCCTGCGCGACCCTGACGGCCGTGCGGTCGAGCTCCAGGTCGGCGTGGGCGTCGACGGCATCGGCGGCGTCGGCGGCGGCTGAGCCTTCGTGGCCGGGCACGGAGTTAATCATTCGGTCCGCAGGGTACGGAGGTCTGCAGGAGCGTGACCGGACTCGCCGTCGTGGCGTGCGCCTGCCTGACCGTGCCCCGGAAACGAGGGCCGCAGCTCCAGCCATCACAGGGCGTCCGGGAGGGCGCCACCGCCGAGGGCCTTCACCGGGTGCCGCGGACGTCGCGCCGGGTCTCCCGCACGGCCGCCACCCCGGGTCCGCGAGCAAGGGAATTCCATGACCGAACACATCTCGGCCCCGGGGGATCTGGGCCGCCGGATCGCACACCGCCGCAAGTCCCTCGGTATGAGCCGTGAGCAGCTGGCCGAACGGGCCAGGATCGATCCCGGCTACCTCGGCTACCTGGAGGAGAACGCCGCCTCGCCCGGCACGAGCACCGTCAACCAGCTCGCCGCGGCCCTGGGCACCAGCAGCGACGAGCTGCTCGGCGGCAGCGTGGACCTGCCACCGGGGCGCGGCCCCGCGGGCGCGCGGCCGCACCTGGAGAAACTGGACCCCGACGAGTGCATGCGGCTGATCTCCCCCGGCGGCGTGGGGCGGGTGGCCTTCGACACCCCCACCGGGCCGGTGATCCTGCCGGTCAACTACGTGGTCCACGACGGGGCCCTGCTGCTGCGCACCGCGCTCGGAGGCCCGCTGGACGAGGATCTGCGCACCGGCGTCAAGGGGGTCGAGTTCAAGATCGCCTTCGAGATCGACCGCATCGACGACCCCAACAGGCAGGGCTGGAGCGTGCTCGTCCGAGGCCCCGCCCATCACATCTCCTCCGAGGAGGAGCAGGCGGCCGTGACGGGCGTGGACGTCGAACCGTGGGCGGGCGGCGAGCGCAAGCTCTACATCCGCATCACCCCCGTCGAGATCACCGGCCGCCGTATCCGGCACGACCCGGCGTAGTCCACAACCCGGCGTGCTTCGCAGTCCGGCATGGTCCATCCGGGGGGCCCGGTAGCAATGGCGGAAAATCCAACGAAGCTGGCATTGACCTGCGGTTTCTTCACAGCAGGCCGGACAGCCCAAGCTGAATCATCTTCCTGCACACGCAGGTCAGGCCCTACTTCGTTGGATTCACGGCCGAAACTACGAGGACCCCCTCGGCGAGCACGGCCTCCAGCACGCGCGAACGCCAAGCCGGGAGGGCGACGTGCGCACGTACCTGAAGGTACGTACTTGATCAAGGACCGGCGACCGGGAAGACTTGTTGAGGCGCGCCAAGCCCGTCGTCCGATACCGCCCCTGTCCTCACGGCCAGGTGGTCCCGACCCCAGGCGGAGAGCAGTTCCAGCAGTTCGTAGAGCCGACGGCCCCGTTCGGTCAGCGAGTACTCGACCCGGGGCGGCATCTCGTCGTAGTCCTCCCGGTGCACGATCCCGTCGGCCTGGAGCTCCCGGAGCTGCTGGGTCAGCACCTTCTCGCTGATGCCGGTGACCAGCCGCCTGGTCTCCCCGAAGCGGCGCGGACGCTCGGAGAGCGCCCACATGACGAACGACTTCCACTTGCCCTCGAACACCCCGACGGCCACACCCATCCCGCATGTGTGCGGATCGGTCACCGTCACGACCTCGGAGTTCCCCATGTCTGCTTCCCCCGTCACCGTTCTCGGCCTGGGCCCGATGGGCCGGGCCCTGGTCTCCGCGTTCCTGGCCGCGGGCCATTCCGCAACCGTCTGGAACCGTACTCCGGGCCGGGCGGACGGTCTGGTGGAGAACGGCGCCGTCGAGGCCGGGACCGCCGCGGAGGCGATCGCGGCGAGCGACCTCGTGGTGATCTGCGTGCTGGACCACGAAGCCGTCCGTGCCGTCATCGCCCCGCACGCCGCCGTGCTCAAGGGCCGGACCCTGGTCAACCTCACCGCCGGAACCCCCGACGACGCCCGCGCCACCGCCGAGTGGGCCGACGCGCACGGTATCGGCTATCTCGACGGCGCGATCATGGTTCCGACGTACCTCGTCGGCGGCCCGTCCACCTTGGTCCTCCACAGCGGCCCGGCCGACCTGTACGAACGCCACCGGGACACCCTCAGGGCCATCGGCGGCACCTGTGTGCACCTGGGCACGGACCCGGGCCGTGCGGGGGCGCACGACGTCGCGCTGCTCGACATCTTCTGGACGGCACTGACCGGCGTCGTCCACGCCTTCGCCCTCGCCGGGTCCGAGGGTGTCACCGCATCCGACCTGGCCCCTTACGCCAAGGGCGTCGCCGCGCTCCTGCCCGACGTGATCGACGCGTTCGCCGAGCAGGTCGACACCGGCAGCTACCCCGCCGGGGGCTCCAACCTCCGCTCGGCGGCGGCGATCATGTCCCATGTCCTCGAGGCCTCGCGCAGCCGGGGTGTCGACAGTACGGTGATCTCCGCCGCCCATGAGATCGCGCGCCGGGGCATGGCGGCCGGTTACGCGGACGACTCCTACGCCCACGTCGCCGAACTCCTCCGGGGTTGAGGAACGCAGGAACAGTCATTGACGGTGAGAAAGATCTTGTTTCTCGTTGTGGCGGTGAGCTGGTCGAATGCGAAAGGGGCAGGCGTTCAGCGGGTTCAGCCGAGATACGGGTAATACCGGCCATCGGTGGATCTTGAAGATGCTGACCTGGGCAGACGGCAGTGCGCACGTAGGGCTGAGCGCCGCCCCGACTTCCGAGGTCAGCCAATCTCGGAAGTCGTCTCCAGGCTGGGCTTCCGAGATTCCGCCTCCCAGGGCCGAGGAGAGGCTCCAGCCTGCTTCCGAGATTACGAACATGATCGGCTCGTGGCCGCTTCTGGCTGTATCTCGGCCGGACCCGCATAAGGGACGAGCTCTATGATCAGGTTCGTCCTGATCGTTGAGATTCGGAGAAGATGTCAATCTCATGCGCCGTGCCATGGTCCTTCTGGGTGGCGTCGCCCTCGCCGTCGGCGCGTTCGTCCTCTTCTACCGGGGCCCGGGACAACCGTTCATCCGCGGTTACGTGAGCGACGTCGTCGCCACCATGCTGGTCTACGCGTTCTTGGGGCTGCTGTGGCGCACCACCGCCGCACGCCGCGCCCTCGCCACGGCCGCGATCGCCGCCGTCGTCGAGTTCTACCAAATAGTCGGCATGACCCCGCCGGGCATCGGCGGTGTCCTGGTCGGCGCGTTCCCCGACCCATGGGACCTGGTCGCCTATGCCATCGGTGTGGTCGCGGCCCTGGCCTGGGAACGCCGATTGGTCCGATCCGGTGATCAGGGCCCTCCGCTCGGGTCGATGTCATAGGCCGCAAAGTAGGGGCGTATCCCCAGGTCAGGACAGCGCGCCGACGCCTGTCGAAATCCGCTCACCGCCCCGTTTAGACCCTCCGCTCCCGAAGATGACCCCAGCCCCAAAGTAGATTTTGATCATGGTTCTGAGTCGCTTGCTGGGGTGTCGCGATTAGCTCGTTTCCGACACACTCACGGCGCGAAGAACATCCGAATCGAAACGTGCGCTTGCACTGTCAGTCACCTATGTCACAGAGAGTGCTACCGCCAAAATCCGGTCCGATCCTCCCCAGAGGCCCCTACCGCCCGGCGTCGAGTACGGCGCGGGCCGCGGCGCGCAGGGCCTCGTCGTCCTCGACGGAGCGCCAGTGCCGCCGCTCGACGGGGCGCCAGTTCCGGTAGGTGAACGGGCGCTGGCCGGGGTCGAGGAGCGCGCGGAGCCGGGGCAGGGCGGGGACGACGCCCTCGGGGTCGGCGGCGGCGACCTCCGCGAGCAGGGCCAGCGGCTCCAGCCGGCTGCGCGGCAACCACCCGCTGGGCTCGGTCACCTGCTCGACCAGGGTCATCAGAGCCGGGACGATCTCCTCGGCGCGGCGGCTGTGCCGCCACAACGCGCGGGCCAGGGCGAGGGTGTGCCGGTGGCCGAGGCGCCGGGCCTGGTGGATCAGGTTCCGGAGGCGGTCCAGGACCTCGCCGGTCGGGGCGATCTCGGTGAGGGTGATCAGCGCCGGGACGGTGTCGGAAGCGCCCGTGCCGGGGGCGCTCAGCGCCAGCAATGCGGGCACGACCTCGCCGGCGTCGCCGGTGACCCGCCACAGGGCCCGCAGGTGACGCAGGGCCGCCAGAGGGGGCAGGGTCCGCAGCTCCTGCCGCAACCACTCCGCTGCCCCGGCCGCCGCCGGTCCCAGCTCGGCGTAGATCTCCGCGCGGTACCAGGAGAGCGTGTCCTCGCTGTCCAGCGCGGTGAGGACGGGTTCGGTGTCCCCCGTCAGCCGCCAGTGGATCAGGGGGTCGATGCGCGCTGGATCCCGGCCCCCGGGATCGAGGGGGCCGAGGAGCTTGCGCAGCCCGCGCTCCCGGCCGGCTACCACCGGGCCGGGGCCGATCGCCCCGAGCGCGTGCGCCGCCCAGAGCGCGTGCTCGGTGTCGAGCAGCTCGACCAGGTCGGGCACTACCGGGACGCCCGCTCGGTGCCAGGCGGCCAGGACGAGGGGGTAGTGGAGCCGGTCGTGCCGGGCCGCCATCTTGGCCATCAGGGGGAGCAGCAGGTCGCGGTGGTGGGCGTGCAGGGGGGTGAGCAGCTCGCAGAAGTTCAGCTCCAGGTCGCTCCAGCGACCCACGTTGGACAGCGGCAACCAGTCGCGGAAGCCGTCCCGCCGTTCCCGGCGCGGGCCGGCGGCCATCCGTACGGCCAGCAAAGGCACGCACCGGTCGTCGCCCATCTTGGCCAGGGCCCACAACGCCTGGGTCCGGACCAGCGGGTCCGGCTCGCCGACCGGCGTCGCGTGCGCGGCTGCGGCGTCGGCCCAGGGGCGGGAGGCGGTTCCGCACATGGCCAGGGTTCGCAGGGCCAGGGCGCGGTTGGCGGGGAGCGGGTCGTCGACCAGCCTGGCCAGGGCGGGCAGCAGGGCGGGGACTGCCGAACGCCGGTCGGCCAGGAGGGCGGCGGCGAGTTCCAGGCCGCCGGTTCGGTGCTCCGGGCGGTCGTGGCTCAGCAGGGCGCGGGTGAGGGCCAGGAGGCCGGGCAGGTCTCCACCCAGGAGTTCGCCGATTTCGCGCACCTCCGAGGCCTGCAGGTCGAAGAGGTCGGCGCGCTGGGTCGAGGGCCTCCAGCCGGGGTCGAGCAGCACCTCGGCCACCGCTCGGGCGTAGGCCGGGTCGTCATGGCCGGGCACCACGCGCCGCAACGCCCGCACCACAGCCACCCGAACCTCCGGCCGCCCGCCGCCTGCCGAGGACCCATCCCCCAGGTTCGGGTGAGGATCCGCAGGGCGCCCGTCCCCCGGAGCCGGATGGAGATCCCCGGGATTCGGATGCAGATCCGCGGAAGTCAGATGGGGGTTGTGGGGGGACGGGTGGGGATCCCCATGGGCCAGCGCCGCGTCCCCCAGGGTCAGGTGGGCTTGGAGCCAGGTCACGATCTCCTGCCGGCGTGGTTCCGCCGCGTGGGTGGCGAGTTCGCCGAGGGCGGCGAGGAGGTGTTCGGCCACCACGGGGTCGTGCTCGGCGGCGCAGCGGGACTGAAGGAGCTGGGTGACCTCCTCGGCCCGGCCGGTCGCCTGCGCCAGGGCGACCGCGGTGCTCCGCCGTACCGGCTGGACAGGGTCGTCCAGCAACGCGCACAGGTCGGTGACGACACGGTCCCAGACGCTCGGCCAGCTAGCGGCCGTAACCCGGCGCACCTGCGAGGCAGCCGACGCGCCGAGGCCGGTCCGCAGGGAGGCCATCGCGGGCAGCCGCATCGGCCGGCCGAGGGCCTCCGCGCGGGCGGCGGTCGCGGCGATCTCCCCGATCGACTCGACGAGCAGGGCACGGACCGGCACGGCCGGGTCTGCGGCGGCCAGGGTCATAAACGGGAGCAGCTCAACGGCCGCCGGATAGAGGTACTCGCCCACGCCACAGACCCGGCGCAACGTCCGGACCGCCGCCTCGGCCGCCTCGGCCCGCCACAGGTCGGTCACGAGCCGCGGCCCGTATCCGGCGGCGGTGCCGGGGTTGAGCACCACCGACCAGTTCACCGCGTCCAGCCCCGCCACCACGTCCCGCTCCCCGGCCTCCACCCAGGCGAGTGTGGCGCATGCCGCGCACCGGACCCGCGACGGGCCCCGGTTAGGATCACCCGTCATGACTCCCGACGCCCAGCTCCGCGAGCTCGTCCGCCGTTTCGCCACCCTTGACCTGGCCGGATGGGACGACGTCGCCTTCGATCGCGCCCGCGAGCACCTCGGCTGGCAGGCCGCGGTCTACTCCCCCGAGGAGGAAGCCCGGCGCGCCCGGTTCCCCAGGTTGTACCCCGCTGAGGAGTACGACACCGCTCTCGGCGCCGAGAGCGGGACCTTCGCCCGGCACGGCGCCGACGACGTCCGCACCCAGGTCTCGCTGCGGGCCGGGCAGGGCGACGAGCTCTTCCTCGCCCTGCGCTCGCTCCTGGAGGAGGTCCTGGGCCCGCCGTCCCTCCTGCGCGGGCCGGGGCCGCTGCTGCGCTGGCGTGGCCCGGTCCGGCTGCTGGAGCTGGAGCGGGTCCGCGGCGCCGCCTACCTGCGGGCCTGCCCCGCCGAGGCGATCGAGAAGGACGAGTACCGCACCGCGCAGTGGGCCGAGGCGGAGGACGGGCTCGGGCAGCTCGGCTACTGGCAGATGATCGGCCGGCGGCCGGAGGCGACCGACCTGTTCATCCCCGGCGGCTACGCCGCCAACGACTGGGCGGAGTTCGAGGAGCGGCTGGCCGAGACCCTGCGCTCGGTCGTCGCCGACTTCGCCCTCCTGGCGCCGTCGAGCCACTTCACCGTGGTCATCCACACCCCCCGCGAGCGCGCCTACGCGCAGTGGACCACCGACCCGGTGTGGGGCCTGGAGATCCAGGCCGCCATCCCCGCCGAGCCCAGCCCCACCTGGGAGAGCGACCTGATCGGGCTCGGCTGGTCGCCGCCGGACTCGCCCGACACCGAGGGCCGGCTGATCCGTCGTTTCCCCGTGCTCGGGCCCGAGGAGGCCCAGACCGCCGCCCGGCTGCTCGTCGCCGCGCTGAGAACGTACGGCGTGCCGTTCGCGGACCTTTCGCAGTTGGTGATCTCGCCCCCGGTGCACCTGCTCGGGCTCGGCCTGCCCACCCACCGCTGACCGGACACCCGCGACGTATCACGATTTTTCCACCCGTAACATGATCAGTCATGAAGATCAGCTCCAACACCGTTGCGTTTGGGTGATCGGCCGTTCGTCAAGCCCCACTGACTACTTCTTGACGCGAGCGGAGAACCTTCAAAGCACAGGGGTCCCAGTAGCAATCGCGGAAAATCCAACGGATATGGGTCTGACCTGTATGGATGGAATCTCGGCCCGCCCTCCCGTGATCGTGTTTCTCAAGGAGTTCCCGCAGGTCAGCAGCAACACCGTTGGATTCTGCTCCATTGCTACTGGGACCCCATCCGGCATGAGCCACGGCCCGGCGTGCTCCAAACTCCGGCATGGACCAAACTCCGGCATGGACCACGGGTCGGCATGGACCACGGGCCGGCATGGACCACGGTGAGGTTCGGTGAGCGCGGCGGCGACGGGCGCGGGGCGCCGCCCGTGCCGGCCGCGAAGCCGGGGATGCCCCGCGCCTGTCGCCGCGCCCCGACCGCCTCACCCCCACCGCCTCACCCCCACCGCCTCACCTCGGCCGCCTCACCTCGGCCGTCTCGCCGCCCCGGTGAGCCCGGCCTCGGAGGCGAGGAGCCCCGCCTGGGTGCGGTTGGAGAAGCCCAGCTTGACCAGCATGCGCGAGACGTAACTCTTGATCGTGGCCTCGGACAGGTAGAGCCTGCGGGCGATCTTGGCGTTGGACAGACCCTCGCCGAGGCAGGTGAGCACCTCCACCTCCCGGTCGGTGAGATCCGCGATCCGGGCCAGGGCCCGATCCCTGGCCGCGCCGTGCCCGGCCGAGGCGGTGAGCAGCCGCCGGGTGGCCGCCGGGGACAGTACGGTGTGCCCGTCGGCGGCCACCCGAACCAGCCCGATCAGGTCCTCCGGCGGGGTGTCCTTGAGCAGGAACCCGGCGGCCCCCAGGCTCATGGCCCGCAGCACGTAGCCGTCACGGTCGAAGGTGGTCAGCACCACCACCTTCGGCGGCGCGGGGAAGCGGACGATGTGCTCGATCGCGGCCAGCCCGTCGACCCCGGGCATGTGCAGGTCCATCAGGACCACGTGCGGCCGGTGCCGTACCACGGCCTCCACGGCCTCGGCCCCGTCGTAGGCCTCGGCGACCACCACCAGATCCTCGGCCGCCGACAGGATGGTCCGTAGCTGGGCGCAGACCATGCGCTCGTCGTCGACGATCAGCACCCGGATCACGGGGACACCCGGATCACGCCGGCGGACTCCGCGGCGGGGCGCGGCACGGCGGCGCCGGGCCCGTGCCCGGCCGCCCTCGGCGCCGATCCGCCCTCGGCACCGTGCCCGGCCGTACGGCCCGCCGGTCCCGCGCCGGGGGCTACCGGCAGCGCGGCCCGCACCTCGAAGCCCCCGTCCTGTGACGGCCCCGCCCGCAGCGAGCCATGGACGAGCTCGACGCGCTGGCGCAGGCCGCTCAGACCGGTGCCGCCCTCCCCGAGCATGATCTCGGTGCCCCCGTCCGCCGCGGTGTTGCGCACCAGGATGCGGAGCAGATCGCCCGCATAGCTCACCTGGACGGTCACCCGCGCCCCGGGCGCGTGCTTGTGCACGTTCGTCAGCGCCTCCTGGACGACCCGGTAGGCGGTGCGGTCCACCACGGGCGGCGTGGGGAGCGGCTCGCCCTCGGTGACGAGGCCGACCTCGATCCCCGCAGCCCTGGACTCCGCGACCAGGCCGGTCAGGTCGAGCACGACGGGCTCGGCGGTGCGCGCGGAGCCGAAGGTCTCCTCCGAACGGAGCACGCCGACCAGGTCGCGCAGCTCCTCCAAAGCCTGGCAGCCGACCTGGCGCAGCTCCTCGGCCGCCTCGCGGACCACCTCGTCGCGGGCGATGGTCCGCAGCGCGCCGGCGCGCAGGACCATGAGGCTGACCCGGTGGGTGACGACGTCGTGCATCTCGCCGGCGAGCCGGGCCCTCTCCTCCGACCTGGCCCTCTCGGCCATCAGCTCCTGCTCGCGCTCTGCGCGCTCGGCCCGGTCGGCCAGGGCCTGGAACAGCCGCCGCCGGGAGGCCCGCCACATGCCGAGCAACGCCGGGGCGATCCCCAAGAGGGAGTTGGTCGCGGTGTTCAGCAGGATCTCGAGCACCGGCCCGGAGGCGTTCCAGGGCTGGCTCAGCGTCATCGACAGAACGATGACGCTGATCCAGTCACGGGGACGGCCCCTGCCGTAGACCGCGATCGCGTAGGTGGCGAACGGCCCCGCCACCGGAGCGGCGAAGGCGCACAGCACGACACACAGCATCACGACGGCGACCGGCGACCGTCGCCTGGCGATCAGGGCCAGCCCGCCGATGAGCTGCGCGACGGCCGCGGCCCACACGCTCCACGACAGCGGCGACTGCTGGGCGACCGCGTTGGTGACCGTCAACGACGCGCCCAGCGCGCCGACGGCGATCGCCAGGGTCGCATCGCCCACGACCACACGGGATGGCTTCCAACTCACCCGGTCACGCTATCCAGCGCCCCGCACTGGTGCTACCGCACGGCGGGCACAGGCAACCAAAGAGTACGGCCGCGCAACTTTCGTTGATCCGAGCCGCAACCTTGGCCGCTACCGCGGGCGGGGCGGAAGCCGAACCCTGGAGGGGACGACCATTCCCGAGGGGGGACCCCCGTTGAACGTTCTTACCCGGATAAGCCTCGCCAACAGGGCGCTGGTGGCACTTCTGGCGATCGCGGTGCTGATATTCGGAGCGATCGCCACCATGTCGCTGAAACAGGAGCTGCTCCCGTCGTTCTCCGTGCCCACGGTGAGCGTGACCGCGATCTATCCCGGGGCCGCGCCGCAGATCGTCGAGCGCAACGTCACCGAGAAGATCGAGGAGGCCGTCGAGGGAGGCGCAGGCCAGAAGAGGATCACCTCGTTCTCCCGCGACGGCCTGGCGGGAGTCTCCGTCGAATACGACCACGGCACCGATCTCGACGGGGCGATCCAGGATCTGCAGCAGCGGATCGGCCGGATCCAGCCGGAGCTCCCGTCCCAGGTGACCCCGCGGGTCGCGCCGGGGATGTCGACCGAGTTCCCGGTCCTGAGCCTGGCGGCCACCGGCGACGACGAGCGCCGGCTGGCCCGGCTGCTGAAGGAACGCGTCCCCGGCGAGCTGGGCGGCATCGACGGCGTGAGCCGGGTGCTGGTCAGCGGCGAGCGGGCCGAGACCGTGGAGATCCGCCTCGACCAGGACAGGCTCCGCAAGTGGGGCCTCACCGCCGACGCGGTCGCCGCCACGCTGGGCTCCAGCGGGTCGGTCGTGCCCGTCGGCACCGTCACCGCCGGCGGCGAGTCGCTCGCCCTGCAGGTCGGCGAGAGCTTCGACTCCCTCGCGGACGTGCGCGGCATCCACCTGGCGCCGAAGGTCACGCTGGACGACGTCGCCGACGTGCGCCTCGTCGAGGAGCGTCCGGAGACGCTGACCCGCACCGACGGCAGGCCCAGCCTGAGCGTCTCGGTCATGGCCAAGCCGACGGGCAACACGGTGGCGATCGCCAAGGAGGTGAAGCAGAGGCTGCCGGAGCTCACCCGGTCCCTGGGCGGCGCGGCCACCCTGACCGTCGCGTTCGACCAGTCGGAGTTCATCGAGAAGTCCATCGGCGACCTGACCACCGAGGGCCTGCTGGGACTGGGCTTCGCCGCCCTGATCATCCTTGTCTTCCTCTTCTCCTTCCGGTCCACCGTCGTGACGGTGGTCTCGATCCCCCTCTCGCTGGTGGTCGCGCTCATCGGCCTGTGGGTCAACGGCTTCACGCTCAACATGCTGACGCTCGGCGCGCTGACCATCGCCGTCGGCCGGGTCGTGGACGACTCCATCGTGGTCATCGAGAACATCAAACGCCATCTGGACCACGGCGAGGCCAAGCTCCACGCGGTCCAAGCGGGCACCCGCGAGGTTGCCGGGGCGGTCACCGCCTCCACGCTGACCACGGTCGCCGTCTTCCTGCCCATCGCGTTCACGGGCGGGATCACCGGAAGCCTGTTCTCGGCGTTCGCGTTGACCGTCACCATCGCCCTGCTGGCCTCGCTGCTGGTGTCGCTGACGGTCATCCCCGTGCTCGCCTACTGGTTCCTCAAGACGCCCAAGGCCGGGGTGGCCCGCGAAGTCGTAGAGGCCAGGGAGCGCAGCGGCGTGCTCCAGCGCGTCTACGTCCCGGTCATCGGGTTCGCGGTGCGGCGGCGCTGGGTGACGCTCCTGGCCGCCCTCGGGATCCTCGTGGCCACCGGGGGCATGGCGGGCCGGCTCACGACCGACTTCCTGGGCAGCTCCGGACAGGACACCTTCCAGGTGCGGCAGGAGCTGGCCGCCGGCACGAGCCTGGCGGCGGCAGACCAGGCGGCCCGCGCGGTGGAGCGGGCGGTCAAGGACGTGCCGGGCCTGAAGTCCTACCAGGTCACCATCGGGCCGGACAACAGTGAGGAGGGCGGGGCGCGCAACGTGGCGACGTTCTCCGTCACCGCCGAGGAGGGCGCGGACGTGGCGGCCCTCCGCGAGGCCGTCCGGACCCGGGTCACCGAGCTGGCCGCGTCCGACCCGAAGACCGGCAAGGTGACCGTCCAGGGCGATCAGGGCGGCCTGACCTCCACCGACCTCGCGGTCACCGTGTCGGCGGGCGACGATGTCTCCCTGGCACGCGCGGCGGAGCTGGTCGGCGGGGCCATGCGGCAGACGCCCGGCACCTCGGAGGTCAGGTCAGGCCTGGCGGGGACGGCCCGGCAGATCGCGGTGCGGGTCGACGGCGAGGCGGCCGTCGCACGCGGGCTCACCGAGGGCCAGGTAACGCAGGCGGTGGCCCGGGTGACCCAGGGGCAGCGGGTCTCCCGGGTCACCCTGGACGGCGCCGAGCGTGAGATGTCCCTCCGGGTAGGCGCCCCGGCGGACGACCTGACCGCGCTGCGGAACCTGAGGATCCCCACGCCGCTCGGCCGTACCGTCAAGCTCGACGACGTGGCCACGGTCGAGACCGTGACGGCGCCCACCCGGCTGACGCGGATCGACGGGGAGCGCGCGACCACGGTGAGCGCGAAGTTCTCCGGCAAGGACCTCGGCGCGGCGAGTTCCACGCTCTCCAGGCGGCTGGGAGAGCTGAAGCTGCCCGCCGGCGCCTCCGCCGAGATCGGCGGGGTCAGCGAGCAGCAGACCAGCTCGTTCAACAGCCTGTTCGTGGCCCTCGGCGCGGCGATCCTGATCGTCTACCTGATCATGGTGGCCACGTTCCGGAGCCTGGTGCACCCGCTCATGCTGCTGGTGTCGATCCCGTTCGCGGCGACCGGCGCCCTCGGTCTGCTGGTGGTCACCGGCACCCCGCTCGGCCTGCCCAGCCTGATCGGCATGCTGATGCTGGTCGGCATCGTGGTCACCAACGCGATCGTGCTGCTCGACCTGGTCCGCCAGTATCGCGACGGCGGCATGAGCGCCCGTGAGGCGGTCATCGAGGGCGGCAGGCACCGGGTCCGCCCGGTCGTCATGACCGCGCTGGCGACCATCTGCGCGCTGACGCCGATGGCCACCGGCCTGACCGGGGAGGGCGGTTTCCTGTCCAAGCCCCTGGCCGTGGTCGTCATCGGGGGCCTGACCAGCTCCACGCTGCTGACCCTGATCCTGCTGCCGACCCTCTACACGATCGTCGAGGACGTCAAGGACCGGTTCCGGGGCTCCCGCCGCCCGGATCCCGCCCCGCTCCCCGAGCGGGAGCCGGCGCACGCGGGCTGATCCCCGGCTCACGCGGGCTGATCCCCGGCGGGCCGGGGACCGGGTGCGGCGCCTGCGCGCCGCGCCCGGTGCCCGGCCACGCGTGCCCGGGTCGCGCACCGGGGGGAGCAGAAACGCCGCGGGCTGCCGCCGGAGGAGTCGGCAAACGGGCGGGCGCAGCCGGCGGCGGCGCAGATGCCCCCGGGGACCCGCTGGTGATCGGCGAGCAGCACGGCCAGCGCCATGGCCGAGGAGGTCAGGAACCACTCCGCCCAGGGTGCGTCGTCATGGCCGTCCACGTGCAGGTGCCAGGTGCTCCGGCCGTCGTGGGTGGTCAGCCGGGGCGGCCGGGCCGCCTCCGCGAGCAGCCGGTTGAGCAGCGTGGCCGCCTCGTCGACGTCAGCCGCCGCGAAGACCTCGCGCAGCCGGCCCGCCGCACCCCTCATGGCCGCGACGTCCTCCGCGGTAAGTCCGAGATCGCCGGACGGGCCCGGTCCCCGCTCGCCGTACGCGTGGAGCACCTCGCTCACGCTCTCGACGGCCGGGTCGGCCAGCAGGACGGCGGTCAGGTCGGCCGCGCGGTCGGCCATGGCTCTCGTGGAGTGCTGCACACACATAATGTAACGTCTCTTCGATGATGAGGCGTTACAGATTCGGCGGCTATCTGGCGGGTGCCGTCACGGCCCGTACCGGCGACGAGATGTCCGGCCCGGCGCTGCTCCTGCTCGGGCTCTCCCTCACCGGGTCGCCGGCCACCGGAGCATCGCTGCTGGCGGGGTTGACGGTCTCCTCCGCCGTGGGAGGTCCGATCTTCGGCGTGCTGCTGGACCGCAGCCCCCGGCCGGGACGCCTGCTGGCGGCGGCGCTGGCCGCATACGCCTGCGGGCTCCTGCTGATCCTGCTCGCCCTGGGGCACGCGCCCGTCGCGCTGCTCGTCGGCGTGGCCGTGCTCGCAGGCCTGCTGGGCCCGGCGCTGGCGGGCGGCTGGACGGCGCAGCTGCCGCTGGTCGTCGGGGAGGCGGGCATAGGGCGAGGCAGCATGCTGGACGGGCTGACGTACAACCTGGCGAGCCTGACCGGGCCCGCCCTGACCGGGGTGCTGGCCACGGTGGCCGGGGCTCCGGTCCCGGTCGCCGTGTCGATCGCGCTGGTGCTGCTGGCGTTCCCGGCGGCCTGGTCGCTCCCCGCCAGGCCCGTCCGGCCCGCCGGAGACCGCGGCGGGCCCCTGTGGCGGGAGGTGGCCGCCGGGTTCTCCTCGATCGCGCGGATCGCCGGCCTGCGCCGGGCGACGGTCACCACGATGGTCTCCTTCGCCGGGGTGGGCGTGCTGGTCGTCTGCTCACCCCTGCTGGGCGCCGAGCTGACCGGGGAGGCGGGGCACGGCGCCGTGCTGCTGTCCGCGCTGGCCGTGAGCGCGCTGGCCGCGAACGCGCTCCTGGCCAGACGGCCGCCCGCCACACCCGACAGGATCATCCTGATCAGCACGCTGCTGCTCGCCGCGGGCTCCGCGCTCGCCGCGGTGGCGGGCTCCCCCGCGGTGGCGGTGGCGGCGGCGGTCGTCGCCGGCGCCGGGGAGGGACCTCAGCTCACCGCGGTGCTGGCGGTACGGCACCGCGACGCGCCCGGACGGCTCCGCGGCCAGATCTTCACCACCGCGGCGAGCCTGAAGATCACCTCTTTCGCGGCAGGCTCCGCGATCGCCGGGCCGCTGGCCGCCTGGTCGCTGACCGGCGCGCTGTGCGCGGCGGCCGGGCTCCAGCTCCTGGCCGCCCTCGCCTACCTGCTGACCGGCCGGCGGTCAGGGCAGGAGCTCCCGCCAGATCGCCCGCATGGCCTGCTCGTGGGCCCATCCGGGACCCCGGCCGGGCAGCCCGAGTAACACGTCGCTCGCGAGGCTGTCCATGATCCGGCACATCCGCGTGGCGTACTCCTCCGGGTCGTCCACCGGCCGGAACAGCCCCTCCCCCACGCCCCGGACGACGATGGCGGCCAGCTCCCCCACCCAGGTGCCGGTGAATCCGGCGATCCTGAGGAGCGTCTCCTCGTCCTGCGGCGGGCGGGCGATGACCTGGGCCCACAGCCGCCAGCGGACGTCCCTGGGACCGCCGGGCAGGTAGAGCTCCACCAGGCGGCCGACCGCCTCGCGCGGGTCGGCGACGGTCGCGAGCTCGGCCGTCCGGCGCTCGGCCAGCTCGTCCTCGCTGAGCAGCAGCGTCGAGACGAGGATCCGGTCACGCTTGCCGAAGTAGTACATGACGTGACCGCTGCTCATGCCGGCCCGTTCGGCGATGTCGCGCACCCGCAGCCGCTCGGGCCCCACCTCGTCGATCGCCAGCAGCGCCGCGCGCAGCACGTGCGCCCGCACGTCGGGGCGCTCCAGCTTCGCAGTCATGGGACCTACCGTACAGGTTTAGAATGCTGCTCTAAGTTTGAAGACAGTTCTAAAAGGGAGAGGGCTGTGCGGCTGACACCTGCGGAACGCGACCGGCTGCTGCTGTTCACCGCGGCCGGGCTGGCGCGCGCCAGGAAGGCGAGAGGTCTGCGGCTGAACGTGCCGGAGGCCACCGCGCTGATCGCGGACACGGTCTGCGAGGCCGCCCGCGACGGGGCGTGGCTGGCCGAGGCGGTCGAGGCCGGCCGCAGGGTGCTCGGCCCGGACGACGTGCTGCCCGGCGTGGCCGACGTCGTCACCGAGGTCATGGTCGAGGCGGTCTTCGACGACGGCACCCGGCTGGCCGTGGTGACCGACCCGTTCGGCGGCGGCTCGCTCGGCGCCGAGGCCCCCGGCGCGGTGACCGCCGCGCCCCCGCCCTCCGGGCAGAGGGACGCCGCCGAGGAGGGCGCCGTCGAGGTCGAGGTGCTCAACACGGCTACCGTCCCGATCAGCGTCACCTCGCACTTCCACTTCTTCGAGGCCAACCCCCGGCTCCGGTTCGACCGGGCCGCCGGCTACGGCCGCCGGCTGGCCGTTCCGGCGGGCTCCACCGTCCGCTTCGATCCGGGCGAGAGCCGTACCGCCAGGCTGGTCCCGATCGGCGGCGCGCGGGTGGCGATCGGGTTCGCCGGGCTGGTGGACGGGCCGCTGGACGCGCCGGGCGCGTTCGAGCGGGCCATGGAGAAGGCGCGGGCCTGCGGATATCTGGGCAGCGAGCCGGCGGGGCCCACCACCGGCGACCGGCCGGCGGGGGCGGGTGACCGATGAGCATGTACGGCCCGCGTAAGGGAGACCGGGTCAGGCTCGGCGACTCCGGCCTGGTGGTCGAGGTCGAGCACGACTCGCAGAAGGCCGGGGAGGAGTTCCTGGCCGGGTTCGGCAAGACCGCCCGGGACGGCCTGCACCTGAAGGCCGCCTCGATCAGGGACACCTGCGACCTGGTGATCAGCAACGTGCTGATCCTCGACCCGATCCTGGGCGTGCGGACCGCGTCGATCGGCGTCCGGGAGGGGCGCGTCCACGCCGTCGGCCGGGCCGGCAACCCCGACACCCTGGACGGGGTGGACGTGGTGGTCGGCACCGGGACCACGATCGTGTCCGGTGAGGGGCTCATCGCGACGGCGGGGGCGATCGACACCCACGTCCACCTGCTCAGCCCGCGCATCATGGAGGCCTCCCTGGCCTCCGGCGTCACCACGATCATCGGCCAGGAGTTCGGGCCGGTCTGGGGCGTGGGGGTGAACTCGCCGTGGGCCCTGCGGCACGCGTTCAACGCCTTCGACGCCTGGCCGGTGAACATCGGCTTCCTGGCGCGCGGCTCGTCCTCACACGAGGCTCCGCTGGTCGAGGCGCTGGTCGAGGGCGGTGCGAGCGGCTTCAAGGTGCACGAGGACATGGGGGCCCACACCCGCGCGCTGGACACCGCGCTGCGGGTCGCCGAGGAGCACGACGTGCAGGTGGCCCTGCACACCGACGGTCTCAACGAGTGCCTGTCGGTGGAGGACACCCTCGCCGTGCTCGGAGGCCGGACGATCCACGCCTTCCACATCGAGGGCTGCGGCGGCGGTCACGTGCCGAACGTGCTCAAGCTGGCCGGGGTGGCCAACGTCATCGGCTCCTCCACCAACCCGACGCTGCCCTTCGGCCGGGACGCCGTCGCCGAGCACCACGGGATGATCGTCTCGGTGCACGGGCTCCGGCCCGAGCTGCCGGGGGACGCCGCGCTGGCCAGGGACCGGATCCGGGCCGGCACCATGGGCGCCGAGGACGTGCTGCACGACCTCGGGGTCATCGGCATCACCTCCTCCGACGCGCAGGGCATGGGCCGGGCGGGCGAGACGGTCCGCCGGACGTTCGCAATGGCCGGGAAGATGAAGGGGGAGCTGGGCGCGCCGGAGCGCAACGACAACGAGCGGGTGCTGCGCTACCTGGCCAAACTGACGATCAACCCGGCCATCGCGCACGGCCTGGCCCACGAGGTCGGCTCGCTGGAGCCGGGCAAGCTGGCCGACATCGTGCTGTGGCGGCCGGACCACTTCGGCGCCAAGCCGCAGCTCGTGCTGAAGGCGGGCTTCCCCGCCTACGGCGTGACCGGGGACCCGAACGCCTCCACCGACACCTGCGAGCCGCTGGTGCTGGGCCCGCAGTTCGGCGCGTACGGCGCGACCGCCGCGGACCTGTCGGTGGCCTTCGTCAGCGGGGCGGCCGCGGACGCGGCCGACGACCGCATGACGACCCGCCGCCGCCGGGTGGGGGTGCGCGGCACCCGCGGCATCGGCCCCGGCGACCTGGTCCTCAACTCCCGGCTCGGGTCCGTCGAGGTGGACACTCTCGGCCAGGTCACCCTCGACGGCGACCCGGTCCGGTCGGCCCCCGCCGACTCGGTCTCGCTGAGCCGCCTGTACTTCCTGTGACGTCCCGCCCTTCCTGCGACGTGCCGCACCACGCGGACGCTCCCGCCGTCCCCCACACCTCTCCGACCCCTCCGACAAGGAGCCCTGCCGTGTTCTTCATGCCGCCGGAGTGGCACCCGCACACCCGCACCTGGATGTCCTGGCCGGTCGCCGGGTACGCGCTGAGCGACCCCGAGGCCTCCTACCGCGCCTGGTCGAGCGTGGCCAACACCATCGTCCGCTACGAGCCGGTCACCATGGTGGTCGACCCGGGCGGGCGTGAGCCGGCCGCCCGCTGGCTCTCCCCCGAGGTCGAGGTGATGGAGCAGCCGCTGGACGACTGCTGGATGCGCGACAACGGCCCGACCTTCCTGCTGGACGGCAGGGGCGGCCTGGCGGGGGTGGACTGGACCTTCAACGGGTGGGGCTGGCACGCCCACGCCAAGGACGACCTGGTCGCCGGGGCCGTCCTGGAACGGGCGGGGGCCGTCAGATTCCGTTCGGAGATGGTCAACGAGGGCGGCGGCATCCATGTGGACGGCGAGGGGACGGTCATCGTCACCGAGACCGTCCAGCTCGGCGACAGGCGCAACCCCGGCTGGACCAGGGAGCGGGTGGAGGCCGAGCTCGGCGCCCGGATCGGCGTGGAGAAGGTGATCTGGCTGCCGCGCGGTCTCACCGCCGACTACGGCAGGTACGGCACCAGCGGCCATGTGGACCTGCTCGCCTCCTTCGCCCGTCCCGGGCTGGTGCTCTGCCACGTCCAGCCCGACCCGGACCACCCGGACCACGAGGTCACCCGGGAGAACCTGGCGATCCTGCGCTCCTCGACCGACGCCAGGGGCCGCCGGCTGGAGGTCGTCGAGCTGGTCGCCCCGGAGACCCGCGAGGCGGACGGGGAGCTGGTCGACTACTCCTACGTCAACCACTACCTGGCCAACGGCCTGGCCCTGCTCTGCTCCTTCGACGATCCGCGCGACGCCGCAGCGGCCGACGTCTTCGTCAAGCTCTTCCCGGAGCGGGCCGTCGAGATGGTGGACGCCCGCGCCATATTCGCCCTCGGCGGGGGGATCCACTGCATCACCCAGCAGCAGCCGCGCCCCTGACCGACCCGGAAACTGGTATGGATTGTGCTGTTTTGTCTAGTGACTTGTCCGGATTCGGCCACCCTGAGAAATAGATCTTGTCAATATGGGTGATTAATGCGAATACTTGCGATTTGTTCTGATTACCAAGAGAGGCATCGCAATGAAGCGCGTTATCGTTCACAAGCCTGGCACCGTCACGCTCCGCGGGACCGCCAGCCCCAAGCACGTCGGCTGAGACCGAAATCACTGAACCGGCGCCCAGCGATGGGCGCCGGCCCCCAGAACCACATAAACCTCAGAACCATATAAAGGAGACTGGTGAGTCGGGGACCGCTCCCACCAGAAAACCCGCCCCTCCCCCCGCTGCTCCTCCCCCCCGTGGACGCGGACCGGCGCCTGCGGGGGCCGTACACCGCCGGCGGCGCGATCGCCTCGGCCCTGGCGTCCGTCGCCCGGCCGGAGCTGGTCGCCCGCTATGACATCGAGCTGCGGGCCATGTCACCCGACCTGGACGGGCTGGTCCCCGCCAGGCGGCGGTCGATGGCCGACCACCTGCCCAGGGCCGAACGGATCCTGGTCCACGCGCCCCGCCGCACGCTCCGCCTGTCCAACGGACTCGCCGAGTTCGTCCGCGAGCACCTGGCCGAGACCGGGCCGCGGACGCTCGTCGTGGAGAACGTCCACCAGGCCGACCCAACCGACCACGAGCTGCTGGCGGTGCTGCGGCGGCGGATCTCCCCGGACCTGCTGACCGTCGTGATCGGCGGGCAGGCCGTACCGGAGGAGCCCCTCAGCCCGGAGGAGCACGACGTCCGGGCCGACGAGCTGGAACGGGAGGGGACGATCGGCGCGCGGCTCGGCGCGATCCCCTACCACCGCGAGCACGGCACCGACCCGCACCGCGCGGTGGAGGCCTTCCGGTCCGCGGTCGAACGGTGCCTGGACGCGGGCTGTCACGACGCGGTGGCGGAGCTGGGGCTGCGCGCGCTGCCGCTGGCCGACCCGGCCGCCGAGCCGGAGACCTGGTGGCGGCTGCTGCACAGCACCGCCACCGCACTGGGCTCGCTGAACCGCGAGGACGAGGCCGAAGCCCTGTTCGACCTGGCCAGGCGGACGAGCGTCTCCCCCGCCACGCACGCCGCGGCCGCCTACTCCACCGGCATGCTCAAGGTCCGCCACCACGACCCGGCCCGGCGCGACCTGGACGCCGCGCTGGCCTGGGTGAACCAGGCGATCGCCATCTCCACGCTGCTGCCCGACCCGCGCGAGCGCGCTTTCAAACTGGGTTTCGACCTCAACGGCCGGGCCCTGGTGGAGGTACGGCTCGGCAACCCCGCCAGGGCTCTGGAGCTGGTCCAGGAGGCGGTGGAGCTGGCCGAGCACGGCCTGGAGCCGGGCGAGCACCCGATCCACCGGCTGGTGCTGCTGGCCAACCGGGCGCAGCTCGCCGTCATGCTGGGCCGTCCCGAGGACGCGCTGGAGGATCTCGACGCGGTGATCGCGGCCGACCCCGGCTACCCCGACTACTACATCGACCGGGGCAACCTGCTGCACCGGCTGGGCAGGCGGGAGGCGGCGATCGCCGACTACGAGACGGCGATGCGGGTCGGCCCGCCCTTCCCCGAGCCGTACTACAACCGGGCCGAGATCCGCTTCTCGACCGGCGACCACCGGGGCGCGCTCGCCGACCTGGACCACGCCCTGGAGCTGGACCCGGAGTTCGTGGACGGGCTCGCCAACCGGGCCGGGCTGCTGGCCGCGCTCGGCGAGTACGGCAGGGCCAGGGCCGATGCGGAGAGCGGGCTCGCGCTGGACCCGGTCAACCCGTATCTGCTGTGCGCGCTGGGCCAGGTCGAGATGGCCGAGGGCCGCCACAAGGAGGCGCGGGCCGCGTTCGACCATGCGCTGGAGCGTTCCCCCTCGCTCGCCGCGGCCTGGGCCAGCCGGGGGATGCTGGCGTTCGAGACCGGCGACCCGGAGGGCGCGGTCGCCGACTTCACCCGCGCCCTGGAACCCGGCGCGGATCCCGCACTGCTGTTCAACCGCGCGATGGCGCTGCGCGCCGCCGGGCGGGAGGAGGAGGCGGTGGCCGATCTCACCCGCGCGCTGGAGCTGGCGCCGGACGACGACGACATCAAGCGGGAGCTGGCGGGCTGAAGGTCACGGCCGCGGGGTCTTGACACCACCGACAGGCCCCTGTTCACACGGACCGGGCAGCGCCGTCCGGCGGGCCGGTGTCATTCCTGTGGCCGTGACTCGATCAGCTTTCGCATCATCTCGACGAACCGGACCTGCTCGGTCTCGTCAAGCGCGGCGAACCAGGCCCGCTCACGCCGGGTCTGGAGCTCGAAGGCCTCGGCCACGATCGCCCGCCCTCGCTCGGTGAGATCGACGTAGACCAGCCGTCGATCGGCGACAGTCCGGCTGCGGTCCACGAAACCGTCCCGCTCCAACGTGTTGACCAGGTTCGACACCGCCGAGCGGGTCAGCACCGACATCTCGGCGAGCCGGGCTGACTGAGTCGGCCCCAGCAGCCACAGTTTGAACATCAGCCGGAAGCCCGGCAACGTGAGCCCACGCGGCCGGTGCACCTGGGATTCCAGGTCGTTGACCAGCATCTGCGAGAGCTGCAGCACGTTGTAGGAGAGCGTGAAGGCACGGGAATCGGCCGCCGTCCCCATGCCCGCCACCCGGTCTCTCGCGTACTTCTCGTACCGGCTCTCGGCTGATTCACCCATGTGCCCGATCTTCCCAGGGTCTTGCGCGGAGACCGTCCGCTCTGGATGATGAAACACGAAATAGTTAAGGCCAAAACATTCAGCCCGGGGAGTACGGATGCCAGTGGTCATCGTGGGTGCCGGCATCGGCGGGCTGGCCGCAGCCCTGAGCCTGCACGCGGCGGGCATCACCGACGTAGTGATCGCCGAGGCCGCCGCGGAGCTGCGCCCGCTGGGCGTGGGCATCAACCTGCTCCCGCACGCGGTTCGCGAGCTGACCGAGCTGGGCCTGGCCGACCGGCTCGCCGGGATCGGCGTGGCCACCGGGGAACTCACCTACTACAACCGTTACGGTTCGCGAATCTGGTCCGAGCCCCGCGGCCTGCGCGCCGGATACCGGTGGCCGCAGTTCTCTGTGCATCGAGGCCGGCTGCAGATGCTGCTGCTGGCGGAGGTGCGCAGGCGCCTGGGCGAGGCCGTGGTTCGGACGGGTCACGCGCTCACCGGATTCCATCAAGAAGGCGGCACGGTGTCGGCCCGATTCGCGACGGCCCGAGGAGAAACCGAGTTGACCGGCGACGTGCTCATCGGCGCCGACGGAATCCATTCGACGGTCCGGGCCCTGCTCTACCCCGATGAGGGGCCGCCGCCGTGGAACGGCCTCGTCCTGTGGCGCGGGGTGTCCCAGGCGCGGCCCTTCCTCTCCGGCCGTTCCATGATCATGGCCGGGGACGGCACCACGAAGTTCGTCGCCTATCCGATCCAGGACACGGCCCCGAACCTGATCAACTGGATCGCCGAGCGCCCCATGGAGAAGGCCGTCGCGCGCGGTGACTGGAATCGGCCCGTGGAGCCCTCCGAGATCCTTCGCCACTTCGGCGACTGGCGGTTCGACTGGCTGGACGTGCCCGGGCTGATCTCGGCGGCCGACGCCGTCTACGAATACCCGATGGTCGACAGGGACCCTCTCCCCCGTTGGTCGTACGGCCGGGTGACCCTGCTCGGCGACGCCGCCCACGCCATGTACCCGATCGGTTCCAACGGCGCCTCCCAGGCGGTGATCGACGCCCGTGTGCTCGCCTGCGAACTCGCCGCCGGCCGCGCCCCGGAGCAGGCGCTGACCGCCTACGAAGAGCGCCGGCGACCCGTCACGACCACGCTCTGCCAGGCCAACCGCGGCATGGGGCCCGAAGTCGTGATGAAGATCGCCCACGAGCGCGCCCCGAGCGGGTTCACCGACATCGAGGACGTGATCCCGATGACCGAGCGCGAGAGCATCGCGGCCGACTACAAGCGCACCGCCGGTTTCGATCCCCGCCTGCTCAACGAACGCCCCTCCTACGGCGTGGAGCCGGCATGGGTCTCGAACTGACCCCCCTGGCCGCCTTCCGGGTGGAGCTCGACCCGATCCTGGAGCTCGGCGACTCCCCCTGGGGCCGCCGCCGGATCATCAACATCACCGGCGGCTCCTTCGAAGGTCCGCGGCTGTCCGGCGAGATCCTGCCGGGCGGGGCCGACTGGCAGGTCGTCCACCATGACGCGAGCGCGAGCATCGACACCCGTTACACGCTGCGCACGCACGACGACGCCCTGGTCTACCTGCAGACCACAGGGATCCGGCACGGTCCGCCCGAAGTGATGGCGCGGCTCGCGCGGGGCGAGGAGGTGAACCCCGCCGAATACTACTTCCGGCTGTTCTGCCGCTTCGAGACCGGAGCCCCCGCCTATCGCTGGCTCAACCGTTCGCTTGCCGTCGCGTCCGGTATGCGCACCTCCAACGCCGTGCTCTACGACGCCTACGAGGTGAGGTGAGACACCAGGCCTACGCGGTGGCGGGGAAGGCCGAGGACGCGCGGATCTGGAGTTCGGCCGAGAAGAGGCGGCCGGGGTCTCCCTCGCGGCCTTCGATGCGGTCGACGAGCAGCTCCACCGCGGCCCCGGCGGTCTCACCGGGCAGAAAGCTGAGCGTGCTGACCGGCGGATCCGTGTAGAGGGCCGCCGAGTCCTCCGTGGTGCAGACGAGCAGCAGGTCATCGGGGACGGATCGGCCGCGCTTGCGGATCGTGTCCAGCAGGAGCGGCGGATTGACCTCGACCAGGGTGAAGAGCGCGTCCGGCGGGACAGGGCCGTCGAGCAGCCGCTCGACGGCGTCGAGTGTCTGCTGAATGCCAGGGCCGGGCAGGTAGGCGATGGAGGGTTCACGGCCTCGCTCGGCGCACCAGTCCTGGTAGGCGTCGACCGATTCCTGGTGGAAGCAGGCTGTGGTCGCGCCCGCGACGACCGCGATGCGTTCGGCGCCGGCTTCCTCCAGATGATCCAGGACCTGGCGTACGGCGTACTCGTTGTCGAAGTCGACCCACCGGCCGGCCGTCTGCGCCTCGCTCACGGCCTCCGCCAGGGCCCGCCGATCGGAGACCACCGGGATGCCCGCCGCGAGGAAATCTCCGACCATCGGATCTCCCGCGACCGGGTCGACGACGAACACGCCGTCCAGCGGCATGTCCAGCCAGCAGTCGTCCGGACCGGAGGTGGGCAGCAGGACGACCCCGTATCCGTGAGCCAGGGCCGCCCGGGTCGTGGCGTTGACGAGCTGTCCGAAATAGGCCAGGTCGGCGTAGACCCACGGCGTCTCGACGTACTCCCGCGCCGCGAGGCCGAGCAGCCGGGTGTGCCCGGCGCGCAGCAGCCGCGCCGTGGCGTTCGGGCGGTAGCCGAGACGGCGCGCCACCTGCCGTACGTGCTCGCGGGTAGCCGCGGGAAGACGCCCGGCTCCGTTCAGCGCGTCCGACACGGTCGTCTTGGAAACCCCTGCGGCGCGGGCCACGTCCACGAGGCGGACCCGGGAGACGGAGCTGCGGTCTGACTGACTCATGAGCGCGATCCTGTCATTTGACCCAGTGATCCGCTACCCCACCTACCGTTGCAGAATCGTTCCTTCACCTCCCTTGTGCAGGAACGTTCCTTCACCAATACTCGCAGCCACCTCAGCCGCGCACCGCAAGGTTGCGGCCCGTTCAGAAAGAGGTGGTCTGATGCGCACCTCCCGTTTCGCTGCCATGACCGCGCTGCTCGCGCTCGCGGTCGCCGCCTGCGGCGGCGCTCCACGCGCCGGCAAGGGTGGCGGCTCCGCCGCTTTCGAGATCACCAAAGACACTGCGCCGGCCAAGGGCACGGTGGACTCGGTTACCTGGTCGCTCTACGCCGAACCGCAGTCCTTGGACTACGCGTACGCCTTCGACTATTCGCCCAACACCGTGCTCGCCAACGTGTGCGAGCAGCTCATGCGGATCACCCCTGACCTGAAGCTGGAGCCGGGCCTGGCCAGCGCCGTGGCCTCTCCCGACCCCAAGCGCTGGGTCTACACGATCCGCTCCGGCGTGCGCTTCCACGACGGCTCGACGCTCACCGCCGACGACGTCGTCGCCAGCCTGCGCCGCCACCTGGATCCCAAAGTCGGCTCTTACTGGGTCTCGGCCTTCCAGAACGTCAAGTCGATCGAGAAGACCGGGCCGATGGAGGTCACGGTCCACTTGAGGAAGCCCGACCAGCTCTTCAACGAGGAGATGGGCACCTCCGCGGGCAGCATCGAGAGCGCCGCGTTCCTGGCCAAGACCGGAGCGGGCTACGGCACCCCGGACGGTGGCGTGAACTGCACCGGGCCGTTCACTCTCGACACATGGCAGAAGGGCCAGTCGATCACGCTCAAGAAGTACGACGGCTACTGGGACACGACGCTCACCCCCAAGGTGAACACGGTCAAGAACGTGTTCATCCAGGACCCCTCCGCGCGGGTCAACACGATGGTCGCCGGCGAGGTCGACGGCGGCTACCTGGTGCCGGCCACCGGCTTCGCCAAGCTGCGCGCCGCCACCAACGGCACGCTCTACTTCGGCCCCAGCACCACGGCCGTGAGTCTGATCCCCACCAACCTCAAGGGCACGCTCGGTGATGTCCGGGTCCGCAGGGCGCTGTCCATGGCGCTCGACCGCGAGGGCATCGTCAAGGCCGCCGCGGCTGGAGGCGGCACCCCTGCGAAGGCGCCCGCCGCGATCGGCGCGTGGGGAATCGCCCCGGACGCGGCCAAGGGCTACTACGACAAACTTCCGGCCATCACCCGGGATGTCGCCGGGGCGAAGAAGCTGATCCAGGAGGCCGGCGCCGCCGGCAAGAAGATCGTGATGGCGACCAGCACGATGTCCCCGGAGATCAGCGTCATCGCCAACGCGGTGCAGTCGGCGGGGCAGGCCGTCGGCCTCCAGGTCGAGCTGAAGGCGGTCGCCCCGGACGCCTACACGGCGCTGTTCTCCGACCCGAAGGCCCGCGAGGGGATCGATCTGGTCATGACGATCTGGTACGACTCCACCCCCGACCCGCTGGAGTTCTACGCCAACCTACAGACCGGCGCCTTCCCCAACTACGGCGGCTACTCCAATCCGGAGTACGACGCCCTGGTCGACCAGGCCAACAGCCAGGCCGACCCGTCCGCCCGCACCGCGACGGTCGCCAAGCTGCAGGAGATCGCCGTGCGCGACATGGTCTGGATCCCGCTGTACGAGGTGCCGCACACCATGTTCCTCAACAATCGGGTCACCGGCGCGCCGACCAGCATCGCCCAGCTCCAGTATCCCTGGGCGGCTCGTCTGGGTTCGGCCGGTTGAGTTCGACCATGGCGCGTTTCCTCCTCCGCCGAGTCGCCGGGATCGTCGCGACGCTGATCGCCACGTCGTTCGCGATTTTCGGCTCGGTGCACCTCGCCCCCGGTGACCCGGCGTCCTTCCTCCTGGGGGGTCGCTCGGCGTCGCCGGCGGCGGTCGCGGCGATCAGGGCGCAATATCACTTGGACGACCCGTTTCTGGTCCAGTACGTCAAATGGGCCGGCGGCGTCGTCACCGGTGACTTCGGCCGCTCCGCGCAGTTCCGGCAGGACGTGGCCGGCCTGATCATGGCTCGGCTGCCGACGACGCTGTGGCTCGTCGGCTACGCCGGCCTGCTCATCCTGATCGTGGGCCTCGCCCTCGGGGTGCTGGCCGCGCTGCGGCCAGGCGTCGTGGACCGGCTGGTCCTCATCGGCACGGGCGTCGCGACGGCCACTCCCTCGTTCGTCGCCGCGATGGGGCTGATCTCGCTGTTCTCCCTACAGCTGGGCTGGTTCCCCGCCTTCGGCAACGGCTCCGGTTTCGGTGACAGGATCGTCCACCTGACGCTTCCTGCGGCGGCGCTCTCGCTCACCTTCGCCGGCCTGCTGGCCCGGGTGACCCGGGCGGCGATGCTGGAGGAACTGGGGCGTGAGCACGTCGAGGTGGCCCGCTCACGCGGGATCCCCGGCAGCAGGGTGATGCGGCAGCACGTGTTGCGCAACGCCCTCGGCCCCATCACCACCGTGATCGGGACCGTCGTGGCCGGTCTGCTGGTCGCCACCTCGATCGTGGAGACCGCCTTCGGGCTCTCGGGGGTCGGCCAGTTGCTCGTCGGCTCCGTCACCGTCAAGGACTTCCCGGTCGTGCAGGCCGTCAGCCTGCTGGTGGTGCTGGCCTTCGTCACCGCCAACCTCATCGTCGATCTGCTCCACCCGCTCATCGATCCCCGTCTGTCCCACGCGAAGGGAGGCGCATCGTGACCGTCCTGCCCATCCACCGGCGCAAGATCCTGGCGCCGCTGACCCGCCTCGCCGAAGGCGACAAACTGGTCACGGCCGCCCTCGCCGTCCTGGCAGTGCTGATCATCGCGGCACTCTTCGCCTCGCTGATCACGCCGCACGACCCCGAGGCCATCGATCTGTCCGCCGCTCTGAGCGGCTCCAGCGCCGACCATCTGCTGGGAACCGACCAGTCGGGCCGCGACGTCCTGTCTCGGCTGATCTTCGGTGCGCAGACCGGCCTGCTCGGACCGCTGCTGGTGGTGGCCATCTCGACGGTGCTCGGCATGCTGCTCGGCGTGGCCGCCGCCTGGCTCGGCGGGGCCGTTGACTCGCTGCTGTCGCGGACCATGGATTTCATCTTCTCCTTCCCCGCCCTGCTGCTGGCCATCATCCTGGTGGCGGTGTTCGGTGTCGGGCTGACGGCGCCGGTGATCGCGATGAGCATCGCCTATGCCCCCTACGTCGGCCGGCTGGTGCGCAGCGTGGCCCTGCAGGAGATGACCCGCCCCTACATCCAGGCCTACAAGGTGCAGGGCTGGTCCGGCTGGGTGATCTGCCTGAGGCACCTGCTTCCCAACATCGCCCCGCTGATCCTCGCCCAGTCCGCGATCAACTTCGGTTACGCGCTCATGGACCTCGCCGCCCTGTCCTTCCTGGGCTTCGGTGTCCAGCCGCCCACCGCCGACTGGGGCGCGATGATCAACGAAGGGTCCGCGGCCCTGCTCCAGGGCGCGACGCTGCCCGCTCTTGCCCCCGGCGTCGCCATCGTGATCACGGTGGTCGCCTTCAGCATCGTCGGCGAGGCCATCGCCGACCGCGTCGCCAGGCGGGAGCAACGATGACCACTCCCCTGCTGGAGATCGAGAACCTGAACGTGCAGCTCGCGGCAGGCAAGGCCGCGCGCCCCATCCTCGACGGGGTGTCACTGCACGTCGCGCAAGGCGAGACCGTCGGACTGGTCGGCGAGTCCGGGTCCGGCAAGTCCGTCACCTGTCGTTCGGTGCTCGGCCTGTTCCCCGAAGGGGCCCAGACCTGCGGAAGCCTGCGGCTGGACGGGAACGACGTCCTGACGATGTCCCCCACCCGGCTCCGCGAGCTGCGCCGCCACGACGTCTCCATGGTCTTCCAGGACCCCCGAGCATCGATCAACCCGCTGCGCAGGATCGGCGACTTCGTCACCGAAGGGATACGGGCGGGCGGGGTGCCGCGGAAAGACGCGCTCAAGCGGGCCGGGGAGTTGCTGGAGTCGGTCGGAATCCGTGATCCCCGCGCGGCGCTGCGCAGGTATCCGCACGAGTTCTCCGGCGGCATGCTGCAGCGCGTGATGATCGCCGGCGCGCTCGCCGGAGAGCCCCGGCTGCTGCTGGCCGACGAGCCCACCACCGCGCTGGACGTCACCACCCAGGCCGAGGTGATCTCGATCCTCACCGACCTGCGGACCGAGCGTGCCATGGGGATGCTCTTCGTCACCCACGACCTGGAACTGGCCGCGGCGATCTGCGACCGCGTCTACGTGATGTACGCGGGACGGATCGTGGAAACCCAGTCCGCCGACGGGCTCTTCGGCCGGCCCCGCCATCCCTACACCGCGGCGCTGCTGGCCTCGACCCCGCAGCTGGACTCGGACCGGCCGCCGCGCAGCGTCCCCGGACGCCCGGTGTCACTCGCCGAGACTTCGCCCGGATGCGCCTTCGCGGTCCGCTGCGCCCACGCGCGACCCCGCTGCACCGAGCACGAGCCCGTCCAGCGGGAGATCGACGGCGCTCACGTGGCCTGCCTGCGTGCGGAGGAGCTGATCAATGACTGAGTACGCACTGGAGGTCGAGGGCCTGCGCAAGTCGTTCGGCGGCCATGTGGCCGTCGACGACGTCTCCTTCTCGCTGCGGCTCGGCGGCTCTCTGGCCATCGTGGGCGAGTCGGGATCGGGAAAGACGACGACGGCGCGGATGCTCGTCGGCTTGGAGCGGCCGGATGCCGGCCGGATCCGCGTCGGCGGGCGCGACCGCTCGGCCGCCGCCCGTGGCAGGGCGACCAGGCTGGCCCGTGCCCGCGAGATCCAGATGGTCTTCCAGGACCCCTACCTCTCACTCGACCCCCGCATCACCGTCGCCGAATGCGTCGAGGAGTCGCTGCGTCTGCACTTCGCGCTGAGCCCCCGGCAACGACGAGCCCGCCGCGACGCGCTGCTGGCGCGGGTCGGCCTCGGCGAGCGGGAGGCGGATGCGCTCCCCCGGCGGCTGTCCGGCGGCCAGCGCCAGCGGGTCGCCATCGCCCGCGCGCTGGCAACCGAGCCGAAGGTGCTGATCCTGGACGAGGCGACCGCCGCCCTCGACGTGTCCATCCAGGCGCAGATCCTCGACCTGCTGGCAGAGATCCGCCGTGACACCGGCGTCGGATATCTGTTCGTCACCCACAACCTGGCACTTGTCCGGCACGTCGCCGACGACATCCTCGTGCTCTACCAGGGACGCGTGGTCGAATCCGGCCCGACCCGGCAGGTGTTGTCCGCCCCTCAGCACCCCTACACCCGTCTATTGCTGCACTCGGTGCCACGACACGGCTGGGACCCCGCCCAGATCGCGGCCGACCGGCGCGCCCTCGCAGCCGCCCTACAGGAGACGCCGAACCCTCCGGCCTCCACCGAGTCCCCTCATCACGCCCCTGACACGAACCCCACGAAAAGGAGTGCGGCCCAGTGACCGACCTCGCCTACCTTCCCGCGACCGAGGCCCTGCGGCTGTTCCGATCCCGCGAGCTGTCCCCCGTCGAACTGATGACCGCCGTCATCGAACGGGCCGAAGCCGTCGAGCCGCGGGTGAACGCGCTGAGCGAGCGTACCTTCGAGGAGGCGCTCCTTCAGGCGAAGCAGGCCGAGCGCGCATACCGCGACGGCTCGCCACGTCCACTGGAAGGGCTCCCGGTGGCCGCGAAGGACGAGCAGCCGATCGCCGGACGGCTGGCCACGGACGGCTCGCTCGCCTACGCCACCCATGTGGCCGGGGTAACCCACCCGGTCATCGAGCGGGTGCTGGCCGCCGGCGGCATCGTGCACGCCCGCACCACGACGCCCGAGTTCTGCTGCGCGGCGTTCACGCACTCCCGGCTGTGGGGGGTCACCCGCAACCCGTGGAACCTCGACTACTCGCCCGGCGGATCCTCCGGCGGCTCCGGGGCGGCGCTCGCCTCCGGTACGGCCACGCTCGCCACCGGATCCGACATCGGCGGCTCGATCCGCCTCCCCGCCGCCAACACCGGCACCGTCGGATACAAACCGCCCTACGGCCGGGTGCCGGCGATGCCTCCGTTCAACCTGGACCACTACTGCCACGACGGGCCGATGGCCCGTACCGTCGCCGACTGTGCGCTGCTGCAGAACACCATCGTCGGTCCTCACCCCGGCGACGTGGTCTCTCTCCGCCCGGCGGTCCGCATCCCCGACCAGCTCGGAGACGTCACCGGGCTCCGCATCGCCTATGCCCCCAACCTGGGCGACTGGGAGATCGAGCCCGGCATCGCGGCCAACACCCGAGCCGTCGCCGACGCTCTGACGGCGGCCGGAGCGATCGTCGAGGAGGTGGAGGTCGGACTGCGCCGCGCCGATGTCATGCGCGCCGCGTTCATCCACTTCGGCACCATCTTCGGCCCCATGGTCGCCAACGTCGCGGCCGAACACGGCGACAGGCTGACCCGATACGCCCTCGCCTTCGCCGCGGAGTCCCGGGCGGCGGCGGAGTGGGACGGCTTCCTGGCCGGGCTGGAGATGGAGGCGGCGATCTACGCGGTCATCGGCGCGCTGCTGGACCGCTACGACGCGCTGATCTGCCCGACTACCGGGGCGCCCGCCCTACGCGCGGGCGAGGACTACATCGACACCAAGCTGACCGTGAACGGCGTCGAGCTCGACCACTACATGGACTATTCACTGACGACGGTCTTCAACATCGCCAGCCGCTGCCCGGTCCTCAACGTCCCGTCCGGACGAGCCGCGGACGGCGTCCCGACAGGCGTGCAGATCGTCGGGCGCAGCTACGACGACGCGACCGTCTTCCAGATCGGTGCCGCCATCGAGCGTGTCCGCCCGTGGGCGTTCCGCCCTGAATCTCTCTGATCCCCTGACCTCATGCCAAGGAGCATCCGTATGCCCACCCCCGCCGACCTCGTCTTCCACGGCGGTCCGGTGCACACGCTCGGCCCCGGCTTCACCACCGCCACCGCGGTCGCCGTCCGCGACGGCCTGATCATCGCCGTCGGCCGGGACGCGGAGGTGCGCCCGCTGGTCGGCGCGGCCACCGAGGTCGTCGACCTGGCCGGCCGGGCCCTGCTGCCCGGCTTCCAGGACGCCCACGTGCATCCGGTCCTCGCCGGCATCACCATGATCCAGTGTGACCTGCACGACGTCCATGATGCCGACGGGGCCCTCGCAGCCGTCCGGGCCTACGCCGAGGCGAATCCCGAGGTGAAATGGATCGCCGGAGGCGGCTGGTCCATGGAATGGTTCTCCGGCGGCACGCCCAGCCGGCACCTGCTGGACGCGGTGGTCGCCGACCGGCCCGTCCATCTGATCAACCAGGACGGTCACGGGGCCTGGGTCAACACCAAGGCCCTGGAGATGTGCGGGATCGACGCGGACACCCCGGATCCGGTCGACGGGCGCATCGAGCGGGAGGCCGACGGCACCCCGCAGGGCACGCTCCACGAAGGCGCCTCAGGCCTGGTCGGCCGGCACGTCCCCGAGCCGACCCCGGACACGATGCTGCGCGCCCTGCGCGCCGGTCAGCGGCGGATGCACTCGGTCGGCGTGACGGCCTGGCAGGACGCGATGGTCACTCCCGAGGTTCAGCGGGCCTACCTGGCCGCGGCCGAGTCCGGGCTGCTCACCGCCCGGGTGCTCGGCGCGCTCTGGTGGGACCGCGAACGGGGTGAGGAGCAGGTCCCCGAACTGCTCGCGCGCAGAGGCGGCGCGGGACGGTTCCGCGCCACCAGCGTCAAGATCATGCAGGACGGCGTGGCGGAGAACTTCACTGCCGCGATGACCTCTCCCTATCTGGACGGCTGCGGCTGCCACACCGGCAACCGGGGGCTCAGCTTCCTCGATCCGGAGAGGCTGCGTGCGCACGTCACCCGGCTGGACGCCGAAGGCTTCCAGGTTCATGTGCACGCCGTCGGAGACCGGGCGGCTCGCGAGGCCCTCGACGCGTTCGAGGCCGCGCGCGCCGCCAACGGCATGAACGACCACCGCCACCACATCGCCCACCTGCAGGTCGTGCATCCCGGCGATGTGCCGCGGTTCGCCGCCCTGGGGATCACCGCCAACATCCAGCCGCTGTGGGCGGCGCACGAGCCGCAGATGGATGAGCTGACCATCCCGTTCCTCGGCCCGGAACGCGCCGGCTGGCAGTATCCCTTCGGGGATCTCGTCCGGGCCGGCGCCTCGCTCGCGGCGGGAAGCGACTGGCCGGTCAGCAGCCCCGACCCGTTCTGGGGCATCCACGTCGCCGTCAACCGTACGGTTCCGGGCGGAGACCGGGGAGTGTTCCTACCGCGACAGCGTCTCGACCTGACAACCGCGCTGGCCGCCTACACGATCGGCACAGCGCGGGTGAACCACCTCGACACGCGCACCGGCACGATCGAGGAGGGCAAGCTCGCCGACCTGGTGGTCACCGACCGCGACCCCTGCTCGATCCCAGCCGGTGAACTCGCCGAGACGTCGGTGCTGGCCACCTACGTCGAGGGCCGTCGAGTGCACACCGATCCGGCCTTCTGATCCGCCGCCCGGCGCCACCGGCCGTCGGGCGGCCCGTCCGTCCGGCGGCGGGAGCGTCGTCCGGCGCGTGCCACCAGGACACCGACGACACCGATCAGCCCTTGGCTCTCACAGCGCCGGGCTACAGGTCACGATCATGGGTCACGGCCCGGTGGCGCTCCGCCGGAGCGTCCCGGTGCTCGACGTGCCCTGCCTGGCCGGCCGCGCGGCGCCGCCGCTCCTGCCGCTCCTGTCCGGGATCGTCGGCGGGCCGCGCGGCCCCGGGGAGCGTGATGCGGATCTTGGACTGCTTGGAGGGGAGCTTCTCCCAGTCGTCCATGAAGGCCGCGCGCAGTCCGTGCTTCTCGGCCAGGGCGGTCAGGGTCGCGGTACGGTAGTAGAAGTCCTCGCGCAGCACCTGGTGCTCCTGTCCCTCGGTGCGGTCGAAGGTGAAGTCGAACCAGCCGTCCGGCTTCATGATCCGGCCGACGTGCCGGAAGCACTCCTCGATCACGTGCAGCGGGGAGTGGGAGAAGACGCTGTGGGCGTGGACCACGTCGAACGTCTCGTCGGGCAGCGCGGCGAAACGCAGGTCCCTGACCGGCATGAGGTGGGGGAGCTTGTCGCGCAGGTCGTGGTCGGAGAGGGTGTCCTGGGCGGCGATCAGGATGTCGGGAGAGATGTCGACCCCGTAGTAGTTGCCCGCGTCCAGGTAGTCGATGAACAGGCGTCCGGCCCGCAGGTTGCCGCAGCCGATCTCCAGCAGGCGGTGGTCCGGCTTCAGGCCGTGCCGTACCAGGTAGTCGAACTGCAGGCGGCCCATGGCGAGCCAGCGCGCGTGCGACTTGCTGCCCACGGCCGCCTCCGAACCGCGGGCGACGTCGGACCTCATGACGGCCCGGTAGTAGTCGACGTGGTCGCGGGTGCGCAGGCGCAGCCAGGCGTTCCTGGTCAGCCTCCGCAGATGGGGCGAGATCCGGCCCGGATGGCGGATGGCGTATCCGAGCTGGTGGACGATGCTGGCACGGTTGTTGTTGTGCATGCCTCTCCCGAGGTCAGGGTGCCGCCCCCGGCGGTCCCTCCGGAGATGAGATGATATCCAAGAGTGATCAAGGCGACACTCATAGTGATCTTCCCGGGAGTGGCGTTCCCCGACGTCCCCCTGCCCCCGCGCCCGACAGGAACCGCTCGGCAAGCTCGCAGGTGCCCTCGGTGTAGCCTGCGCCCAACTCGGCGGCGATGTCCACGCCGGTGTGCGTGCCGATCCAGGCGACCAGCAGCAGGCGGCGGAACATGATGAATGTCCAGATCTCGGCCTCGTCCCCGGCCGGCAGGTCGAGGACGGTCCGGTAGCCGCGCACCCAGGAGTCGACCATCTCGGGGACCCGCGGATCGTGCTCGATGAAGCTGACCGCGGCGGCCAGGTCGTAGAGGTACCAGCCGAAGCCGCAGTCGTCGAAGTCGATGACGCTGGGCGGTTCGTCGCCCACCACCAGCAGGTTGGCCAGGCGCAGGTCGGCGTGGATCAGGCCGTAGCGGCCGGCGTCCCGGCCGAACCGGCGCAGCCGCTCGCGTAGTTCCCCGTCGAGCCGGTCCAGCAGGGCCCGCGCCTCCGGCCCCATCCCCACGCCGTCCTGCCAGCGACCCCACCGCGACTCGGCGCCGAGGGCGGCGTCGTAGTCCCAGTGGAAGCGGGTGAACCCCGCCGGGCGCGGCCAGCTCCGCGCGTGCCGGTGCATCCGCGCGGTGATCGCACCGAGCCGTTCGAAGTCGGGCACCAGCCGCTCCCGGGGCGGCTCAGCCCCGGGCAGGAACTCGAACATCACGCAGTCACGGGGCCACGCACCGGGGACGGTCACCACCCGGGAGCCGTCCGGGGCCGGGAGCACGCGCGGCGTCCTGACCCCGGCCTCCTCCCGGAGCGCCTCCAGCCAGGCGAGCTCGGACAGGATCGCCGGGGTGGCGTGGTAGCCGAGGCGGTGCACCCGCAGTATGGACCGCGCCCCGGTGACCGGGTCGTCCACCCGGTAGGTGGCGTTCTCCGACACGTTGACCAGCGTGACCTCGGCATCCGGCAGGCCGTGGATCCGCACCGCCTCGCGGGCGGCGTCATGCACGCGGGCCAGCACGTCGCCTCCGGCGGACAGGTCGTGGGCCTGCACGGGTTCTCCCTTCACGTACGCAGATCTTCGGATCCCGTATGAGATCTTGCACCGCCCGGCGGCGACGGATACAAACCGAATTGTCCACTGCTAACCCTTAGAGGGTTAAAGGAGGCTAGTGAACCTCGAACTCGCGCTGCGCATGTGTGAGGCCTCGGTGAAACAGGCCGGGCGGGAAGGGGCCCTCATCTCGGTGGCGGTGGTCGACGCGGGCGGCCACCTGGTTGCCTTCCAGCGGATGGACGGCTCGGAGATCGCCGGCCCGGCCCTGGCCCCCGGCAAGGCCTACACCGCGGTGGCCCACCGGATGTCCACCGCCGACCTCGCGCCGCTGGTCGCGCCGGGCGGAGAGCTGTACGGCCTCGCCGGAGACCGGTACGTGTGCTTCGGCGGCGGCATCCCGCTCCGGGACTCCGGCGAGGGCCGGCGGGTGGTGGGCGCGGTCGGCGTCAGCGGCGGCACCGTCGCCCAGGATGTGGCCTGTGCCGAGGCCGCCGCCTCGCTCTGGGACGGAGGGTAGGCGGACGGGGGTGCGAGGAGGACGCCGGCGGCCCGGACGGAGCCGGAAGGCCCGGCGCCCGGCGCCCAGGACGGATTTCACCACCGGGCCGCGTGTTACTCCCGGTACCGGTGGGGCAGAGGCGGCCTTGCCCCAGGCGGTGATCGCCTGACCGGTCCCACTCCGTGGAGGATCTCGTGAACGTTCTCGTGCTGCTCGCCCTGGTCTGCTTCCTGGCCGCCACGATCTGGGCCGCCATCGGCCGGTCCTGGCCGGTGGCGCTGCTGTCGGCCGGCGCGTTCCTGATCACGCTGTCCGGCACGTCGCTGATCGACGGTTAGACGACTCCCTTGTCCCGCAGGGCGGCGAGGTCCTCGGAGGTCAGGCCGAGGGCGCCGAGGACCTCGTCGGTGTCGGCGCCGTGCGGCCGGCCGGTCCAGCGGATCTCGCCGGGGGTGCCGGTGAGACGGAACATGACGTTCTGCATCCGTACCGGGCCGAGCTCGGGGTCCTCGACGGTCGTGATCGCGTCCAGGGCCGCCAGCTGCGGGTCGGCCATGATGTCGCGCACGTCGTAGACGGGGGCGACCGCCGCCTGGGCCCGCTCGAAGGCGGCCATGACCTCCTCGCGGGTGTGCTCGGCCACCCAGGCCGCGACGGCGCCGTCCAGCTCGTCGGCGTGCGCGACCCGGCCCGACCCGCTGGCGAACCACGGCTCGCCGATCACCTCGGGGCGGCCGACCAGGATCATCACCCGCTCGGCGATGCTCTGCGCCGAGGTGGAGACCGCGACCCAGGAGCCGTCCTTGCAGCGGTAGGTGTTGCGGGGGGCGTTGTTGACCGAGCGGTTGCCGGTGCGCGGCGGGACGACGCCGAGCTGGTCGTAGATGGTGGGCTGGGCGCCGAGCACGGTCAGGATCGGCTCGATGATCGACAGGTCGACCACCTGCCCCCGGCCCGAGCGCAGCGCGGTCATCACCGCGAAGGCCGTGGCGAGGGCGCAGATGCCGTCGGCCAGGCCGAACGGCGGCAGCGTCGGCGGGCCGTCCGGCTCCCCGGTCATCGCCGCGAACCCGCTCATCGCCTCGGCGAGCGTGCCGAAGCCGGGCCGCTTCGCGTAGGGGCCGAACTGCCCGAACCCCGTCACCCTCGCCAGCACCAGGTCGGGGTTGGCCTCGCTGAGGCGCTCGTAGGAGAGGTTCCAGCGCTCCAGCGTCCCGGGCCGGAAGTTCTCGATCACCACGTCGGCCTCACGCGCCAGCTCCACCAGCAGGTCCTGGCCCTCGGCGGTGGAGAGGTTGAGCGTGATCGCGCGCTTGTTGCGGCCGAGCATCTTCCACCACAGCCCCTCCGGGCCGTGGCCGCGCGAGGGGTCGGGCTTGGCCGGGTGCTCGACCTTGATCACCTCGGCTCCGTAGTCGCCGAGCAGCATCGCCGCCATCGGTCCGGCGAACAGGGTCGCCAGGTCCAGCACGCGGACACCTTCCAGTGCCTTCACATCTCCTCCAGGCAGCGCAGGCCGGTCATTCGGGACGGGGGTGGGTGCGGTGCGGGGGGGCACGGGCCCGGCCCTCCCCCGCGCCGCCGGTACGGCGGGCCGCGGGCCGGCGTCAGGCATCGGAACGGGCGAGGCTCCGGTCGATCTCGGCGCGGCTCGGCATCGAGGTGCTGGCCCCCTCACGCTGGACGGACAGGGCCGCGGCCGCGCCGGCGAACCGGACGGCCCGGTCGGGGGACTGCCGCTCGACGTGGGCGGCGGCGAGCGCCCCCACGAACGTGTCGCCCGCCGCCGTGGTGTCCACCGCCCGCACCTCGGGTGCCCGGACGCGCACGGCCGGGCCGGCGCCGGGCGCGGCGGTGAGCGCGCCGCGTGACCCCAGGGTGATGATGACCCAGCCGACCCGGGTCCTCAGCTCCCGCGCCGCGTCCTCGTGGCCGGCCAGCCCGGTGATCGCCGCGGCCTCGTGCTCGTTGGCGACGAGGATGTCCACGGCGTCCAGCAGCTCGTCGGGGAGCGGCTGGACCGGGGCGGGGGTGAGGATCACCGTGGTCCCCGCCGCGCGGGCGGCGCGGGCGGCGGCGGTGACCGCCTCAATGGGGAGTTCGAGCTGCAGCAGCAGGACGTCGGAGCGGGCGATGACCTCCAGCTCGGCCTCGGTGGGCGCGGTCACCGCGCCGTTGGCGCCGGGGACCACGATGATGGAGTTGCCCCCCTGCCCGTCGACCACGATCTGGGCGATGCCCGAGGGGCCCGGGACGGTGCGCAGACCGCTGACGTCGACCCCGGCCCCGGCCAGCGTCCGGCGCAGCTCGGGCCCGAAGGCGTCGTCGCCCACGGCGCCGAGGAAGACGACCTCGGCTCCGGCGCGCGCGGCGGCGATGGCCTGGTTGGCGCCCTTGCCACCGGGGATCGTGCGGAACTCCCGGCCGGTCACGGTCTCGCCGAGCCCGGGAGCGGCCTCGACATAGGCCACCAGGTCCATGTTGGCGCTGCCGAATACCGAGATCATGATTCCTCCGTCACCAGAGCCAGCGTACGGCCCGCCAGCTCGTCCAGGCCGATGCCGTCGAACCCGGTGACACTGCTGGACAGCCGGTTCTTCAACGACCACTCCGGCGGGATCGCGGACGCGCCGCGCAGCGCGCCGGCGATCGAGCCCACGGTCGCCCCGGCCGAGTCGGTGTCCCAGCCGCCCGCCACGGCGCCGGCGATCGAGGCGGTGAAGTCGCCCCGGCCGTGCACCAGCGCGGCCGTGATCAGCGCGGCGTTGTTGATCGTGTGAACCCAGTGCAGGGCTCCGTGACGCTCGTGGAGCCGGTCGACGACCCGCTCGAAGTCCTCTTCCCCGCGCGCGTCCTCGGCGGCCTGCCGTACGGCGACGGCCAGCCGGGACTCCGGCGGGACCACGGCGAGACCGGCGGCGACCACCTCCTCGACGGAGGAGGCCACCAGCGCCGTGGCGCACATCGCGGCCACGAACATGGAGCCGTAGATCCCGTTGGCGGTGTGGCTGAGCCGGGCGTCGCGCCAGGCGAACTCCGCGGCCGTCGCCGGGTCGCCCGGGTTGACCCAGCCGTGGACGTCGGCCCGGATCAGCGCGCCGATCCACTCCCTGAACGGGTTGCGGAAGGTCGCCGTGGAGGCGGGGACGGCTCCGCCCCGCCGATCCGCGGCATCCCGGCCGCCTCCCGCCCCGCCGTCCGGCGGATCGGGGAAGGCGGGACGCCCGCCCTCTTCGGCGGGCGGTTCCAGCCCCGTCAGCAGGTTGCGGTAGGCGGCGCGCTCGGCGGTGAACACCCGCCCGCCGGGCAGCTCGTCCAGCCAGAGCTGGGCGACGTTCTCGGTGGTGAAAGCGCGGCCGTGCCGTTCCAGCAGGGCCAGCGCGAGCAGCGCGAAGTTGAGGTCGTCGTCCTCGGGGACGCCGTCGATGTTCTCGGCGAGGCTGTTGACCGCGCTGCGCCGGTTCCACGGCCAGCGCGCGCCGATCTCGGCGGGCAGGCCCTCGGCGGTGAACCAGCCGCGGATGGGCCAGTTCCCGGTCGCCTCGGCGATCGCCCTGATCCCCTCCCGGGGGATCTTCTCCACCGGCTTGCCCAGCACGCATCCCGCCGCCCGGCCGAGCCACGCCCCCAGCATCCGGTCCAGGAGCCGCGGGTCCGGGGAGCCGGCCGCCGGCCCGTCGCCGCGCACGGCTCCGGCCGCCCCCGGCGACCGCCGCGGACCGGACGGCCATTCCGGGCAGGCCGCGACGATCCCGGCCAGGGTCGAGGGCTCGGGGAGCGGGGAGGGGAGCGCGGCCAGCTCGTCGAGCAGGTCCTCGGCCAGGCGGCGCAGCCGTACCGGGGGGACCTCGGGCGAGGCCCCCGCCCGGGGCGGGGCGTCGTGCCCGCCCGCGGCGTGCCAGCGCGCGGCGATCTCCGTCACCTCGCGGCCGTCCTCCGCGGCCTGACGCAGCTCGTGCCCGACCAGGTCCTCCGGCTGCACCCAGGTCAGCCTGATCATCCGGCGGCTCCGAGGAGGGCGGCGAAAGCGGACTCGTGGGCGCGGCGGCGCTCCAGGTCGGCGGTGTGGATGCCGCGGGCGACACGGGCCAGGGACAGGCCGGGGGTGACGAGGTCGGTACGGCTGGCGGTGGAGATCTGGCCGAGCCAGTCGGCGGGGATCGCCTCCCGCCCGCCGAGGGCACCGGCGATGGCGCCGCCCATGGAGGCGATGGAGTCGGCGTCGCGGCCGTAGTTGACGCCGCCGAGGACGGTGTCGCGGAAGCCGCCCTTGGCGATCAGCAGGAACGCCAGGGCGAGCGGGAGCTCCTCGATGCTGTGCTGGCGGCTCGGGCGCCGGGCGCCGAGTCCCTGGTCGCGGTAGGTGTCGGCGACGGTGTCGTAGGGCTTCATGGCCGCGCGCAGCGTCTCGAAGGAGCCGTCCCAGTGGCCGAGGTCGCGGGCCGCCGAGCAGACCGCGTCAATGGCCGCCGCCGTGCCGTCCCGGGCGAGCCGCAGGCAGGTGGCGACCACCGAGTCGGCCGTCGCGCCCGGCCGCATGGCCTCGGCCACCGCGGCGGCGAGCACCCCGGCCGCCTCCCGGCCGTAACTGGACTGGTGGGCGCCGGCCAGCTCGATCGCCTCGGCGTAGGCGGCGTCGGGGTCGGCGGCGTTCACCACGCCGACCGGCGCCATGTACATCGCCGCGCCGCAGTTCACGATGTTGCCGACCCCGGCCTCGCGCGGGTCCACGTGGCCGTAGTGCAGCCGCAGCACCAGCCACTTCTCCGCCAGGAAGACCCGGTGCAGCGGGAGCGCCTCGGTCTCCAGCTCGGGGATCCAGCGCTTCTCGCCCATCATCTCCGGCACCAGGTGATCGGCTGCCGCGTAGGCGTCCAGATGGCCTCCGACCCGCTCGTAGACCCGGATCAGCGCGTGCGTCATCAAGGTGTCGTCGGTGATGTGGCCGTCGCCCTTGTGGTAGGGCGCGATGGGCCGGGCGTTCCGCCAGTCCTCGAAGAACGGCGGGACCAGGCCCTCGACGTGCCCGCCGTAGCGCTCGCTGATCTGCTCGGGCGTCCAGCCCTCGGTGGCGCCGCCGAGCGCGTCGCCCACCGCGGCGCCCGCCACGCATCCGACGGCCTTGTCCTCAAGCCCACCCGCGGTCACACTCACCGGGGTACCCTCCTCACCTGCAGCACTCATCTACATCCTTCCAGCGTGGAGACCCCAGGCTTCAGCTCTGGGGCGGAAACGCGGCGCGGTGCCACGTGATTCGGTAATACGCTCCGCGGTGGCGGCGACCAAGCCGCCGCACGTGTCAGCCGTGGGGAGGATGTCAAGCGATCCATCCCCTCGCGATGTCCAGCAGATCGTTGCCCGCCAGCTCGGGCAGGCAGCAGCCGGTCAGGGTGGTGCTCCACCCCGGAGGCAGCGCGTCGTGGCCGGTGAACGCCCCGGTCAGCGCGCCGGTCAGCGCGGGCGCGGAGTCCGCCGCGGCGGCCAGGCAGGCGGCGGCCGGGACGGCGGTGCCCGGCGAGCCGCCGGAGACCTCCGCCAGCGCGAGAGCCACCGGGAACGTCTCGGCGGCGGCGATCCCGTAGCTGTAGACGTGGTCGAACAGTGCCGCGTCCAGCGCGGGCACCGCGCCGAACGGATCGCCCGCGCGGCGCGCGACCGCGAGCGCGGTACGGGTCGCGCGGCCGATGACGGTGTCGTCGGGGAGCGCGTCCAGCGCGGCCTCCACGGCGTCGCCCATCTGCCCGCCGTCCACCAGGACGCCGATCGCGCGGGCCATCGCGACGGCGCCGAGCACGCCGTCGCCGGCGTTGGTGACCTGGGCGTCGGCCGTCGGGTCCAGCCCTCTGGCCCCGAAGGCGACCGCCCGCACGACCGCGGCGTCGTCGAAGAAGTGCGGGTTGTCGTGGCCGCTGGCAGGGGGGCCGAGCCCCCGCGCGAGGTTGTCCAGCGCGGTCCGCACCGAGATCCGCGCCCTGACGTCGTCCCGGCCGGCGAGGCCGGTGAACGCCTCCGCACGGTCCTGGTCGATGGTGAGCGCGGTCCAGGCGAGCCACTCGGCGTCGTCGGACGGCCCGATCACCAGCGGCGCGACCGGCTGGTTGAGCGCGAACGGCACCGGCAGCGTGGTCACCCGGTGCTCCTCGGCGAAGGCGTCGAGCTCGCGGTGGAGCCGCCTGCTCCACGGCGCGTGCACCCCGGCCCGGTGCCGTGACGACGGCCACCCCGCCGCGTCGCCGATCGCCACCCCGGCGAACGCCCCCAGGATCCTGTCCCCCCGCATCATCGCCCTACGTCCCTTCCACGAGCTGATCGGCCACGTCGAGCACGTGCCGTCCTGCGGTCACCGGCAGGCATCGTCCCTCGACCGGGCCGATCTGCCGTGCCCACCGCTCCGGCACCGCCGCCTCACCGCGTCCCGCCCCGGCCAGGGCGCCGGCGATGGCCGCGGTGGTGTCGGCGTCCCGTCCCAGGTTCGCCGCGACCACCACGGACTCCTCCACCTCTCCCCTGCCCAGCAGGTAGGCGGCGAAGGCCAGGGCGACGGCCTCGGGGGCCAGGTCCGTCCACGGGTAGTGCCGGACCACGACCGCCTCGTGCAGCCGCGCGGCGACCTCGCCGGGTCCGGAGGGGTCCAGGACGGCCTCCCGGGCCCGGTTGACGTTGCGGGCGGTCCACGAGTCGCCGGGGATCACGGCGAGTCCGGCCGCGACCACCTCCTCCGGAGAGGCCCCTGTCATCGCGGCGGCCACCGCCCCGGCGACCGCGCGGCCGCCGAGGATGCCCTCGCCCGCGTTGCTCACGCAGCCGTCGATCTCCACCAGGCGGGCGGCCTCGCCGGGGTCTCCGGCGGCGAAGATCCCGTACGGCGCCGCGCGCATGGCCAGGCCGTCCGACCAGCCGTGCCGGTGCCACTGGCCGGTCAGCGGCGGTTCGAGGCCCCGCCGGAGCGCCTGGACGGCGCCGAGCTCGGAGAAGCCCGCCCCCTTCATGGGGCCGTCGACCAGGGGAATGATCTCCTGGCGGTAGGCCAGGGCGACGTCCTGCGGGGTCAGCGCGTGCCCGTGCCGCACGAGCAGGGAGGCCGCGAAGATGGTGTACTCGGTGTCGTCGGTGCCCCCGCCGTCGATCTCGGTCAGCCTGCCCCAGCGGGCGGCGATCTGCTCAGGCGAGAGGTTCTCCGCCGGGCGCCCGAGAGCGTCGCCGGCCGCGAGGCCGAGCAGACACCCCCGGGCGCGCCCCCGATGTGTCAAGGTCACTGGTTGTACCGCTCCAGCACCTTGTTGCCCTCGTCGACCAGCTTCTTCGCCGTCTCGTCGAGAGTGATCTTGTTGGCGAAGTACTGCTGCAGCGCCGGCGTGGCCACCTTGCTCTTCCACTCGTCGAAGCCGTTGACCTTCAGGAACGGCGCGACCACGAGGTTCTTGACCGATGCGGTCGCCACGTTCCAGCCGTTCTCCTCGGTCGTCATGGCCGGGTCGGCCGCGGCCTTGACCGAGGTCGGCAGCAGCCAGTCGCCCTTGGCGAGCTTGACCTGGTTCGGACCGTTCAGGAAGAAGGAGATGAACTTCAGCGACTGCTCGGGATACTTGCTGTCGGTGGCGACCGACAGCGTCTGCGAGACGGCGCCCTGCTCGGCGGTGGCGCCCTTCAGCGGCGGGAGGGTGACCCACTCGAAGCCGTCCGGCGCCTGCTCCACGACCTGCTGGCGCAGGTAGACGCCGACGGGCAGCATCGCGTACTTGCCGGCGTAGAAGCCGGGCAGCGGGTCGGCGGAGCCCATGCCGAGCGCGGACGGGTCGGCGGACTTGTCCTTGTGGAGCTGGTCGTGGATGCGCTGGAGCACCTCGCGCTCCTCGGCGCCCACCTTCACCGTCGTCTTGCCGGCGGCGTCGGTCTGGAAGAACGTGCCGCCGAAGTTCAGGCCCAGGTTGAGCACCTTGTTGACCGGCGACTTCATCGGCCAGGCGACACCGTAGGCGTCACCCTTGGTGAGCTTCTTGGAGATCTCGGCGAACTCGTCCCACGTCCACGGATTCTCCGGGGTCGGGATGCGCACGCCCGCCTTGTCGAGCAGCTTCTTGTTGCCGATGATGACCTGCGACTCCTGGAGGAACGGCACGCCGTACACGCCCTGCCCGCCCTTGCCGTCGCCGAAGGTGACGGTGTCCCAGGCGGCCTGCGGGATGTCGCTCTTCAGCTCGGCCGGGACCTTGTCCGTGAGGTCCAGCAGGTAGCCGCGGTTGGCGAAGCCGGACAGCGCCGGGGAGTCGTCGTGGATGACGTCCGGGGGGTCGCCCGCCTCGAAGGAGGTGACGAGCTGGTCGTTGACGTTGTCCCAGCTCCCCTGGATGTACTCGACCTGGATCTTGGGGTTGGCCTTGTTCCACTCCTCGACGAGCTGCTTGTTGGCGGCGATCGACTCCTTCTGCCAGGCGAGGCTCTGGAATTTGATCTTCACCGGCTCGTCGGGGGCTGCCGCGGGCGATTCCGAACCGCATCCGGCGGCCAGAACGAGGAGGCCTGCGGCCAGCACGACCCTCTTGCGCATATGACTTCTCCTATCGGGGGGTGGGCTATCTATCCCTTGACGGCCCCGGCCATCAGGCCGGACCTCAGCCGTCGCTGGATGAATGCGAAGAACACCAGGCTCGGGATCGTCGCCAGAAGCGAGGCTGCGGCGAGCGGCCCGAGGCGCACGACCCCCTCCGCGCCGGTGAACTTCACCAGCGTCAGCGGCAGGGTCGCCACATCCGGGTCCTTGAGGACGATCAGGGCGAACAGGAACTCGTTCCAGGAGGAGATGAACGAGAACAGCAGGGTCGCGACCACGCCGGGGGCCAGCAGCGGGGCGACGACGCTCAGCAGCGACCGCACCCGCCCGGCCCCGTCCACCGCGGCGGCCTCCTCCAGCTCGCGCGGTACGGCACGGACGTATCCCTGGAGCATCCACAGCGCGAACGGCAGCGTGAAGGTGACGTGCACGACGGTCAGGCCGGTCAGCGTGTTCACCAGGTCCAGCCTGCGCAGCACCATGAACAGCGGGAGGATGATCAGGATGAACGGGAAGACCTGGCTGACCAGAACCCACCCGATCGCGATCCGGTTGAGCATCGAACGGTAGCGGGCCAGCGCGTAGGCGGCGGGCAGCGCCAGGATCACGGTGAGCACCGCGCTGACCACCGCGACGACGAGGCTGCGCACCCCGCTGCCGACCAGGTCCTGCTCCGCGAAGGCGTCGGCGAAGTTGGTCAGCGTCGGTGAGCGCGGGATCCACGTCGGATCCAGGCTCGCCATCTCCTGCGGGGTCTTCAGCGCCGTGGACAGCAGCCAGACCAGCGGGAACGCCAGGAAGACGATGTAGCCGGCCAGGGCCAGATAACGCAACGCCTTGCCCATGTCAGCTCGCCTCCCGCATCTGCCGCCAGAGGTAGACGCCCAGCACGGCCAGCACGACGATCACGATCGCCACGCCCAGGGTGGCCGCGTAGCCGAAGAAGCCGTAGCGGAAGGCCTCCTCGTAGGCGAACAGCATCGGCAGGCGGGTCTGGCCTCCCGGGCCGCCCTGCGTGAGAACGTAGACCAGCCCGAACTGGTTGATGTTCCAGACGAAGTCCAGCGAGGTGATGGCCACGATGACCGGGCGGAGCTGGGGCAGGGTGATGTTCCAGAACCTGCGCCAGACACCCGCGCCGTCCACCTCGACCGCCTCGTACAGCTCCTTGGGGACGCTCTGCAACCCGGCCAGCAGCACCACCGTGGTCTGCGGCATGCCGGTCCAGATCCCGACGACGATCACCGCGGGCAGCGCGATGGAGAAGTCGTTGAGCCAGTCGATCTCGGTGCCCAGCATGCTGTTGAGGATCCCGGCGTCCGGGTGGTAGACCAGCCGCCACATCAGCCCGATGACCACCGGCGGCATCGCCCACGGCACCATGGCCAGCACCCGGGCGAACCCCCGGAACCGCATTTTCTGGTTGAGCAGCAGCGCCAGCCCCAGCGAGGCCAGGAACTGCAGCACGGTCACCGAGACCGCCCAGATCATCCCGATCCGGAACGACGCCCAGAAGTCCCCGTCGGTCAGCAGGTCCCCGAAGTTCGACAGGCCGACGAACGAGGTGACCGCGTTGCGCCCGGAGCGCGCGTCGGTGAAGGCCAGGAAGATTCCGTACAGCAGCGGCCCCACGCTGAACACCAGCACGGGCACCAGGGCGGGCAGCATCAGCAGCAGCGCCTCGCGCCCCTGCCGGCCGCCCTTGCGGGGCTTCTTCGGGGGCACCGTCCTGACCGGCCGGTCGGCGGTGAGGGTCACGGGGTCTCCTCTCCCACGGTCGAGGCCCGGATCATGAGGTGGGGCGGCACGGTGACCACCTTGGGGTCCCGGTCGCCGTTGCCCAGCCGGTCCAGGAGCAGTTCGGCCGCCAGCCGGCCACGCTCGGCCGAGCCGAGGGAGACGCTGGTCAGCGAGGGCCAGGCGACGGCGGCCAGGTCTATGTCGTCCATGCCGGCCACCGCCACGTCCTCCGGCACCCGCCGGCCCGCCCGGCGCAGGACGTCCAGCGCGCCGAGCGCGATCAGGTCGTTGGCGCACATGACGGCGTCCAGGTCGGGCGCCCTGGACAGCAGCCGGCTCACCGCCTGCGCCCCCTCGGCGCGGTAGAAGTCGCCGATCTCCACCAGGTTCTCGTCGTACGGCAGGCCGAGCTCCCTGATCCCCTCGGCGTAGGCCGTGGACCGGGCCGAGCCGGGGACCGTGTCCAGCGGGCCGTTGACGAATCCGATGCGGCGGCGCCCCAGGGAGTGGAAGTGCTCCAGCGCCAGCCGTACGCCGGTGCGCGAGTCGGTGCGGACGTTGTCCACCCGCGTGCCGTCCGGCACCGAGCCGATGATGACCACGGGGGCGCGGGCCGCCTCGACGGCCTTCAGGTGGGCCTCGCCGATCCGTAGCGGGATCATGATGAGCCCGTCCACGTAGCGCTCTCCGAGGCTGCGGAGCACGTCGATCTCCTCGGCCACGTCCGCGTCCGTGGAGTGCAGCACGAGACGGTATCCCGCCGCCTTCAGCACCGGCTGGATCTCGCGGACCATCGTCAGGTAGACCGGGTTGCCGATGTCGGCCATGGCGAAGGCCACCTGGTTGGTCCGGCGCGACTTCAGCGACCGGGCCACCGAGTTGGGGACGTATCCCAGCTCGTCGGCCGCGCTGAGCACCCGGCGCACGGTGTCCTCGCGGGTCGGCAGCCCGTTGAGCACGCGGGAGACCGAGGCGATCGAGACGCCCGCCCGCTCCGCGATCGTGGTGATCGTCGGCCCGTCGCTCACAGAGACCACACCTTTCTGTAAACGTTTACCGCCATCTTCGGTGATTTGCTGAAAACGTTTACGGGGTTAGGGGAATGTAACTCGCCCGTAATGGGCGACGTCAAGTCACGATCGAATAACAGCACGTCAGAAGGGTCCTCACCGCTCAGGGGACTCCGATCGAACCACGTCCTGAGCGACCCCGGAGCTGGACCGGCACTCCGCACCCATTGCGAGATCAACCGCCGCCCGCCCCCCTTCCGCCCTCGCCCTCCGGCCTCCCGCCCACCGGGCCCGGTTGCGTCCACGGACGTGGCGTACGGGTTCCGCCGGTGGCGGGCGGCGGTAACGGTCCCCGTACGGCGCCGCGCCGATTGACGACGAATGCCTCCGACTCCACCCCCGGCCTCATCCTCAGCCCAGCCCCGGCGTCGGACACTCGTACGCCACGCCATTGGACGTGGCCCCAGGTCCCTCCTCGGCCGCCGGTCGCCGCGTCCATCGGACCGCCCCGCACCCGCCGGACAGATGGCGGACACGCGGGACGAGGAGCAGTCAATCCGATTTCTCCATGTAATCGAAAATAGGCACTGCTACGCCTTTTGTCTTTTCGCTTTTGTCATTCGATTAACTTGCCCGCGGTGCCGCAGATGAACGGCAGGGTAGGCACGGATCGGCTGTTTCATTCAGAACGGGCGGGGACGCATGCCGATCACTCCACCCCCGGACGGAATGGCTGGGGAGAAAGGCCGTGGATAGCGAAGAATACGCCCCTCCATGGCACCTTCCCCACTGATTCACAGATTAAGGCCATATATCCGATTCACCTCAGCGTGAAGTTCATCAGGGGGATCCGTGCGGCATTTTCGACGACGCGCACCGCTGGCCGCCGCCATCGGCCTCGTCACTGCTGCTTTCACCGGTGTCGCGGCCCATGCCGCCACCGGCGCCCATCCGGCCTCCGGCCCGCCCGGCACCTACTGCCCGTCCGCCTCGGCCGCCGGAGTGCCGGTCGCGGCGGGCCTTCCGTGCGTGGATACGATCACGCGGCCGCGCCCCGTGCCGGCCACGGACACCGCGTCGTCCGTGCACACCGCGCCGGCCACGAACGTCGCGCCGCCCACGGACACCGTCCCGTCCGTGAACGCCGGGGCCGCCACTCAGCCGGAGGCCTCCGGCCGGACGGCCCCCACGGCGGACGGCAAACCCTCCAAGCAGGTCTGCGGGCCGCCGTACCTCGACGACGACCCGATCCTCGGGCCCAAGTATCTCCCGGAGGACGGGCCGCTCGGCAAGATCCTGCGCGACTACAAGCCGCTGAACGGGATCTCCCCGCAGGAGTTCGTCGACCGCTACTGGGACGAGAGCACCAACTGGTGGCGCTACCCGCAGGACTACGGCTTCGCCCACTCCGGCGGCTACGCCAACGGCAAGCTGCTGGTGCGGACGGTGACACTGCCGGTCGGCACGGACCTCGACCGTTTCGGCGGCGAGCAGGGCTCCTTCGTCTCCCCGCTCGGCGCGTCCTACGTCGGGCGCGCGCTGCCGCCGAACAATCTCAACACCTTTCAGGCGGCCCCGAAATACATCTGCAACTACCACACCTACAAGGTGATAAAGGAGTTCAAAGTGGATGGCGGTCCGGCCGCCGCGGCATTCCAGCAGGAAGGCGCCGGACGGCAGTACCACCTGGTGAGCAAGTACATTCCCGAAGCGCCCCGGACGTCCCCGGAGGTGTCCGTGGCATGGCTGCTCGACAACGGATACCTGAAAGCGTCGAACTGAGCGTTTACCCGGGAAAGGGGGCCGCCGGATCCCGCGGTCCCCTTCACCCTCACCGGGGCTCTCCGGCTCTCCCGGCCGTCGGGCGCACTCGCCGGCGGCCGCCCGCCGGAGCCGGGAACAGCCCGGCTCGGAGGCGGCCCGGCTCAGCAGACAACCCGGCTCAGGAGACGACCCGGCTCAGGAGACAGCCGGGCTCAGCGGGCTGCCGGGCTCAGGAGCGCAGGTAGGCGAGGACGGCCAGGACGCGGCGGTGCTGGTCACCGTCCTCGGCGTACAGGCCGAGCTTGGCGAAGATGCTCCGGATGTGCTTCTCCACCGCGCCGTCGCTGATCACGAGCTGGCGGCCGATGGCGGGGTTGGACCTGCCCTCCGCCATCAGGCCGAGCACCTCCCGCTCTCGCGGGGTGAGCAGGGCGAGCGGGTCGTCGCGGCGCCGCCGTACCATCAGCTGGGCCACCACCTGCGGGTCGAAGATCGTCCCACCGGCCGCGACGGTGCGCAGGCCCCCCATGAAGTCGTCCACGTCCACGACCCGGTCCTTGAGCAGGTAGCCCACCGCGCCCCTGGCGTCGGCCAGCAGGTCGTCGGCATAGGACACCTCCACGTACTGGGACAGGATCAGCATCGGCGCGCCCGGCACCCGCCGGCGCGCCTCGACCGCCGCCCGCAGCCCCTCGTCGGTGAAACCGGGCGGCATTCTGACGTCGACCACCGAGACGTCCGGCCGGTGCTCGGCGACGGCCTCCACCAGGCCGTCGCCGTCCCCCACCGCCGCGACCACCTCGCAGCCGAACTCCTCGAGCAGCCTGATCAGGCCCTCTCTGATCAGCACTGCGTCGTCGGCCACGACTACCCGCACGGCACCTCCGCCACGATCACTGTCGGCCCGCCCACCGGTGAGTCCACCGCGAGCTCCCCGTCGACCGCCTTGAGGCGGTCGCCGAGCCCGGACAGGCCGTGTCCCTTGGCGACGTGTGCGCCGCCCACTCCATCATCCCCGATCGTCAGCATCAGGACGCCCCCGGTCTTGGTCAGCGACACCGTGCAGACGGTGGCGTGGCTGTGCTTGGCGACGTTGGTCAGGCTCTCGGCGACCACGAAGTAGACGGTGTTCTCCACCGCCGCCGCGAAGCGGCCGGTGACCTGCACGTCCAGCTCGACGGGGATGGTGCAGCGGCTGGCCAGCGCCGCGAGCGCCGGGGCCAGGCCGCGGTCGGTCAGGATCGGCGGCGCGATGCCGCGGGAGAGCGCGCGCAGCTCGTCCAGGGTGTCCCGGGTCGAGGTGATGGCCTGGCTGAGCATCGCCTCGACCGCCTGCGGGTCGCGCTTGAGCTGGCGCTGGGCCCGTGACAGGTCCATGGCCAGGGAGACCAGGCGCTGCTGCGGCCCGTCGTGGATGTCGCGCTCCAGCCGCCGCAGCGCGTTGGCCTCGGCCGACACCGCGGCGGCCCGGCCCTCGGCGAGGTCGTCGATGCGCTCGTGCAGCTCGGCGACGCCGGTCAGCATGGCACGGCCGAGCCCGGCCCGGATGAGCGCGGCGCTGCGCACGACCACCGGCAGGGTGAGCGCGAACAGCACGCCGATGCTGGTGTTGATGACCACGTCGATCCAGACGCTGTCCCCGAGCCCGAGCAGGTAGGCCAGCCCCTCGTTGCCCGGGATGGCGGCGGTGATCCATCCGTAGAGGGGGGTGGCCAGGCCCAGGATCGTCCCGGCCCACCAGGTCACCGTGAAGACGAACGTCACGACGGAGATCGGGAAGGCCACGATCCCGTAGAGCAGGTCGAGCCACGACTGGCCGCTGGTCAGGGGGTTCACCATGCGGCGGAACCATCCGGCCGTCTCCGGCGCCGGCCGGTAGCGGGGGCGGGGCAGCGCGCGGCCGAGCACCTCGGGCAGCATCCGCCGTTCCACATCGGCCATGCCCCGTGCCACCAGCAGCGTCGTCGCCAGGACCGGCAGCCCCACCCACACGACCACCGTGCCGATCCCGGCGGCGAAGCCCGCCACCATCAGGACGAAGAAGACGACGGAGAGGGGGAAGCCGGCGATCAGATACCGGCTGTCCGTGCCGATACGGCGCAGGAGGGTTCTCATGGCGTCAACGCTACGAGCCCGGGGGTGAGGCTTCGACCCTGCGTGCCGCCGTCCGGGGGTAGGGCCAGCCCTACCCCCGTCACGGGTGCGAGCTTGAAGGGGAAACTGCTGCGGGCGTGACTGCGCCGGCCGGGGGCCCCACGGGAGGGTTGAACCACCGCTCCCCCGACGAATCGAGACCCCCATGACCGCCGTCATCTCCCGCTCAGCAGTCCGCGCGGCGCCCGCGCCGCAGGGTCGTGACGTGTTCATCGACGTGCTGCGCCTGTTCGGCATGGCCCTGGTGGTGCTGCAGCACTGGAGCATGCCGGTGCTGTCCTTCTCCGATGGGCGGATCTCCACCGGCAACGCGCTGTCGGCGGGCGGCGCGTGGGTGGTCACCTGGATCAGCCAGGTGATGCCGCTGGTCTTCTTCGCGGGGGGCGCGGCCAACGCGATCAGCTGGCGGGGCTCGGTACGGCGTGGCGGCACGGTCCCCGCCTGGCTGGCGGTGCGGCTGCGCCGCCTGGTCTGGCCGGTGCTGCCGCTGGCGGCGGTGTGGCTGCCCCTGCCCCACCTGCTGCAGGCGCTCGGCCTGCCGGAGCAGCCGGTGGTCACGGCCTCGCGCCTGGCCGGTCAGCTCCTGTGGTTCCTGGCCGTCTACCTGGTCGCGGTGGCGGTGACCCCGTCGATGCTCCGGCTCAACATGCTGTACGGCTGGCGGGTGCCCGTGGTGCTGACGGCGGGGGCCGTCGTGGTGGACGTCGCCCGTTTCACCACCGGCCTGGAGGTCGTCGGCTTCCTCAACATCGCCCTGGTCTGGCTGGCGGTGCACCAGCTCGGCTTCCTCTACGCCGACGGCCGCCTGAGCCGCCCCTGGGCCATGGCCCTCACCGGGTACGGCCTGGCCGCGGCGCTGGTGGCCTTCGGCCCCTACCCGGGCAGCATGATCGGGATGCCGGGCGCGGCCGTCTCCAACATGGCGCCTCCCACGATCGCGCTGCTCGCGGTGGCGTTCGGCCAGATCGGGCTGGCGCTGGCGCTGCGCCGGTGGATCGTCGCGCTCGCGGAGTGGCCGGGGGTGTCGCGGGTGCTCGCCTGGGCGGCTCCCCGGATGATGACCGTCTACCTGTGGCACATGAGCGCGCTGACGATCGTCACCTCGGTGGTCGTGGTGGGCCTGGGCGTCTCCACCCCCGAGCCGGGGACCTCGGCCTGGCTGTCGGGCTGGCCGCACTGGCTGCTCATGCTCTCCCTGGCCATGTCCCCGCTGCTGCGCTGCTTCTCCCGGTTCGAGACGCCGCCGCAGGCCTCGCCGTACGCCGGGGGCACGGCCCGGATCGTGGTGGCTGTGGCGCTGGCCGGGACGGGCCTGCTCGTTCTCACGGTGATCGGTTTCGTCCCGGGGACGGCTCCGGTGCTCGGCGCGGGGATGCTCGTGGCGGGCCTGGCGCTCACCTGGTCGGCTCCCCGGCTCCAGCCGGCGGCACGGCCGTCCGTTGAGTCCCCTTGATCATAATTTGATGAGATTTGGGCGGGTATAGCCGCCCAGGGTCATCCATCCTGCGCAAGATACGATCACATCTATTGCCCGAGCCGGTCCGACCACCTTCAGTTCTTCGGCAGTATTGAACTGTGAGCCTTGTAGATCGCCTGCCAGAAGAGATCGACGCCGACCCCGATGCCATCTTCGACGCGTTCGTCGAATGGAATTCCGAGCGCGGGCTCACCCTCTATCCCGCCCAGGAGGAGGCGCTGATCGAGGTCGTCTCCGGAAACAACCTGATCCTGGCCACCCCGACCGGATCGGGTAAGAGCCTGGTCGCGGCCGGAGCGCACTTCGCCGCGCTGACCCGGGACGTGCGCACCTTCTACACCGCGCCGATCAAGGCGCTGGTGTCGGAGAAGTTCTTCGACCTGTGCGCGCTGTTCGGCACCGAGAACGTCGGCATGATGACCGGCGACGCGAGCGTGAACCCCGGCGCGCCGATCATCTGCTGCACCGCCGAGATCCTCGCCAACGTCGCGCTGCGCGACGGCGCCAAGGCCGACATCGGCCAGGTCGTGATGGACGAGTTCCACTTCTACGCCGAGCCCGACCGGGGGTGGGCCTGGCAGGTGCCGCTGCTGGAGCTGCCGGACGTGCAGTTCATCCTGATGTCGGCGACGCTCGGCGACGTGAGCCGCTTCGAGGAGGACCTGACCCGGCGCACCGGCAGGTCCACCGCCGTGGTCAAGAACGCCGAGCGGCCGGTCCCGCTGGTCTACTCCTACCGGATGACCCCCCTCCACGAGACCCTGGAGGAGATGCTCACCACCAACCAGGCGCCCGTCTACGTCGTCCACTTCACCCAGGCCGCGGCCATGGAGCGGGCGCAGGCGCTGATGAGCATCAACATGTCCACCAAGACCGAGAAGGAGGCCATCGCCGCCCTCATCGGCAACTTCCGGTTCACCACCAGGTTCGGCCGGGCGCTGTCGCGTCTCGTACGGCACGGCATCGGCGTGCACCACGCCGGGATGCTCCCCAAATACCGCCGCCTGGTGGAGCGGCTCGCCCAGGCCGGCCTGCTGAAGGTCATCTGCGGCACCGACACCCTCGGCGTCGGCGTCAACGTGCCGATCAGGACCGTGCTGTTCACCGCGCTGTCGAAGTACGACGGCAACAAGGTGCGGCGGCTGCGCGCCCGCGAGTTCCACCAGATCGCCGGACGGGCCGGGCGGGCGGGCTTCGACACCATCGGCTACGTCGTCTGCCAGGCCCCCGACCACGTCGTCGAGAACGAGAAGGCGCTGGCCAAGATCGGCGACGACCCCAAGAGAAGGCGCGGCTACGCCCGCAAGAAGCCCCCGGAGGGCTTCGTCGGCTGGAGCGAGGAGACCTTCGAGAAGCTGCAGAGCGCCGAGCCCGAGCCGCTCAACTCCCGGTTCAAGGTCAGCAACGCGATGCTGCTCGCGGTGATCAACCGCCCCGGCGACTGCTACGCGGCGATGAAGCACCTGCTCACCGACAACCACGAGGACCGCAAGTGGCAGCGGCGGCACATCAGCCAGGCCATCGCGATCTACCGCTCGCTGCTGGCCGGCGGCGTGGTGGAGAAGCTCGCCGAGCCTGACGACCAGGGCCGGATGGCCCGCCTGACCGTCGACCTCCAGGAGGACTTCGCGCTCAACCAGGCGCTGTCCACCTTCGCGCTGGCCACCCTCGAACTGCTGGACATGGAGTCGCCCAACTACGCCCTGGACATGGTCTCCATCATCGAGTCCATCCTCGACGACCCCCGCCAGATCCTGTCCGCGCAGCTCAACAAGGCCCGGGGCGAGGCCGTGGCGCAGATGAAGGCCGACGGCATCGAATACGAGGAGCGGATGGAGCTCCTCAACGACGTCACCTACCCGATGCCGCTGGCCGACCTGCTGCTGGGCGCCTACGAGACCTACCGGCGAGGCCACCCCTGGGTCGGCGACTACACCGTCAGCCCCAAGACCGTCGTGCGGGACATGTACGAACGGGCGATGACCTTCGCCGACTACATCCAGTTCTACGAGCTGGCCCGGTCCGAGGGCACCGTCCTGCGCTACCTCGCCGACGCCTACCGCACCCTGTCGCGGACCATCCCCGAGCACCTCAAGACCGAGGACCTCATCGACCTCATCGAGTGGCTCGGCGAGCTGGTCCGCCAGGTCGACTCCAGCCTCCTGGACGAGTGGGAGCAGCTGCAGAACCCGACCGGCGAGCTGGAGGCGCCCTCCCTTGAGGAGAGGACCCGGCCGGTCACCGCCAACACCCGCGCGTTCCGCGTGCTGGTCCGCAACGCGATGTTCCGCCTGATCGAGCTGGCCTCCCTGGAGAGGGAGCAGGAGCTGGCCGAGCTGGCGCCGGACGTGGACTGGGGCGCCGCCCTCGACGCCTACTACGACGACCACGAGGAGATCGGCACCGGCCCGGACGCCCGCGGGCCGGGCCTGCTCCGCATCGAGGAGGAGAAGGAGTTCTGGCGGGTCCGCCAGGTCGTCGCCGACCCGGCGGGCGACGGCGACTGGGGCATCGACGCCCAGGTGGACCTGGGCGCCTCCGACGAGGAGGGCCGCGCCGTGGTCCACGTCATCGGCCTCAACCGCCTCTGACCTCGCGGGGCCGGCCAGGACGCGACCGTCCGCGCTCCGGGCCGGCCCGTCTCACCCCTGCTGCGGGGCGCAGGCGGCGATCTGGCAGATCTTGGCGAGCATCTGCCTGGTGTGCGCGAGCTGCTGGGTGTAGCTCCTGGCGGACGGCTTGGCGGAGGCGGAGGCGAGGTAGACGATGACCGCGTTGGCCCGGCGTGCGATCACGACGTCGTCTCCGGCGACGGGCCCGCCGTCCTCGTACTCCCGGGCGCTGCTCTTCCAGGCCTCGTCCCCGAGGGCGACCCGGGCCAGCGTCCGGCTGTAGGAGCCGCTCTTCCAGACCTCGGACTGCCTGCACTTCTCCACGGCCGCCCGGAACTGTCCCAGCGCCGCGCGCGCGGCCTGCTCCGAGCGGTAGAGGATCACCTGCTCGGCGGTCTCGGTCTCGCCCTTGACGTCGAGGTAGACCGTCCGGGCCGCCGCCCGGCCGGTCTGGCCGATCCTGTCCTTCGGCAGCGAGGCGATCACCGTGTCGTGGGCGCAGAAATCGGCGGCGAACCTCTCCCCGACCTTGGCGCTGGCCCGCCAGACGTTCTCGGCGTCGGCGGGCTCGTCCTTCTTGGCCTGATCCGTCGCCACCTCCCTGTCGTGCAGCAGGAACCCCTTCGGGACCGCGGGGGCGGCGGCGGAGGCGGGGGAGGCACCGGCGAGAGCCGTACCGGCGAGGAGGGCCGCGGTGAAAATGATCTTTCTCGACATGCGCTACATGATGCCAGGAGCGCCGGGCCCGCCGTCCATGGCGCGGAGGCGGCGGACGGGGCCGACAGAATAGGGAGCATGAACGACGACGCGATCAGGCAGGTGCTGGGCCTGCTCTACCAGAAGGACACGTTGCGGGTGCTGGCGGCACTGGCGCTGGACGGCACGCCTGAGGATGCCGGGCTGGGCAAGGATCCGACACGGCAGGCGCTGGACCGGCTGGAACGCGGCGGGCTGGCCGTACGGGACGACGACGGCCGCTGGCAGGCGCGCCGGGAACGGTTCCGCGAGCTGCTGCACGCCGCGGCCAGGCCCGCCGTCCCGCTCTCCCCCGAGGAGAAGGTGCTGCAGTCCTTCCTGGTCGAGGGACGGCTCCGGGCGATCCCCACCAAGCGCGACAAGCAGCTCATCGTGCTGAACTACGTCGCCCAGGTCTTCGAGCCGGGGGTCCGCTATCCGGAGAAGGAGGTCAACACCGCGCTGCGCGCCTTCCACGACGACTACGCGGCGCTACGCCGCTACCTGGTCGACGACGGGCTGCTGAGCCGGGAGAACAACGTCTACTGGCGCAGCGGCGGTGCGGTCGACGCCTGAAGCCGGGCGGCGAGCAGCCCGACGTAGTCGGCCAGCTCGGGCGGGTCGTGGACGGTGAAGTCCAGGCCGAGCATTCCGATGGTGAGCGCGAGCCACTCCAGCGAGTCCCCGCCGGTGCGCAGCAGGCAGCTGTGCTCGTCCAGAGCCTCGATCATCGCCCCCGGAGCGGAGAAACGGTCGGCGACGACCTCCAGGGGCGCGTACAGGGTCACCACGGCCCGGTAGCGGCTGATGGGGGCGACCACCGACTCCTCCACGTAGCCGGGCGGCGGCTCGCGCGGGCTGAAGCGCGCGCCGGTGGCCAGCGGCGAGGTGAGCCGGTCCACCCGGAAGGTCCGCCAGTCCCGCCGGTCGGTGTCCCAGCCGACGAGATACCAGCGCCGCCCGGTGGAGGCCAGCCGGTAGGGCTCGACCAGGCGGGCGCTCTCCGTGCCGTCGCGCCGGCGGTAGCCGAAGCGCAGCCGCTCGTGGTCCCGGCTCGCCTGGGCCAGGAGCGCCAGGGTGTCGGGGTCCACGGTCGGCCACCAGCCGCGCACCGCCACGGTCTGGGTCTGCAGGGTGTTGACCCTGCGGCGCAGCCGGGAGGGCAGGACCTGCTCCAGCTTGGCCAGGGCCCGCAGGGAGGTCTCCTCGATCCCGGTCACCCCGCCGCTCGCCGCCGTGCGCAGGCCCACCGCGATGGCCACGGCCTCCTCGTCGTCGAGCAGCAGCGGCGGCATCGCGGTCCCCGCCTCCAGCCGGTAGCCCCCGGCCGGGCCGGTCGTCGCGTGGACCGGGTAGCCCAGCTCGCGCAGCCGGTCGATGTCGCGGCGCAGCGTGCGAGGGCTGACCTCCAGCCGCCCGGCCAGCTCGGGCCCCGGCCACTCACGGTGTGCCTGGAGCAGCGAGAGCAGCCGGAGCACCCGTGCGGTGGTATCTGCCATGAGTGCCACGATGCCACCGGTTGCGGCCGGAAACTGGCCTAAACCGTGGCTAGCGTCGGTTTCATGAGCCACATCGAGATAAAGGGCGCCCGTGAGAACAACCTCAAGAACGTCTCACTGAGGATCCCGAAGAAGCAGATCACGGTCTTCACCGGCGTCTCGGGGTCCGGCAAGTCGTCCATCGTCTTCGACACGATCGCCGCGGAGTCGCAGCGGCAGCTCAACGAGACCTTCAGCACGTTCATCCGCAACCGCCTGCCCAAGTACGGCCAGCCGGACGCCGACGGCATCGAGAACCTCTCCACCGCGGTCGTCATCGGGCAGCAGCGCATCGGCGGCAACTCCCGCTCCACCGTCGGCACGATCACCGACATCCTCTCCCTGATGCGGCTGCTCTACTCCCGGATCGGCACGCCGCCCGCGGGCTACTCCAACGCGTTCTCCTTCAACGACCCCGCCGGGATGTGCCCGGAGTGCCAGGGCGTGGGCCGGAAGGTGGTCCTGGACGTCGAGCGGGCCTTCGACCGGTCGAAGTCGCTGAACGGGGGCGCGATCCTGCTGCCCGGCTTCCGGGTCGGCACGTGGTACTGGAAGACCTACATCCACTCCGGGCTGTTCGACAACGACAAGCCGCTGGAGGACTACACCGAGGCCGAGTGGCAGACGCTGCTGGGCGGCACCGGGCCGGACGTCATGTTCGAGACGCAGGGCGGGACGGTCCCGCAGAAGTACGAAGGGGTGGTCGACAAGTTCTACCGGCTCCAGATCAACCGGGACACCGAGGGAAAGTCCGGCCTCGACTCGGTGATGGAGTTCGTCTCCGCGCGCCGCTGCCCGCTGTGCGAAGGCGCCAGGCTCAACCAGGCGGCGCTGGCCTGCCGCGTCGACGGCCGCAACATCGCCGAGCTGGCCTCGATGGAGGCCCGTCATCTGGTGGACGTGATAGCCGGGATCACCGTCCCGGTCGCGGCGACGATGGTCGCGGCGATCCTGGAACGGCTGCGGCACCTGATCTCCATCGGCCTCGGCTACCTCAGCCTGGACCGGGCGACGAGCACGCTCTCCGGCGGGGAGTCGCAGCGGATCAAGATGGTCCGGCACCTGGGCAGCAGCCTCACCGACATGACCTACATCTTCGACGAGCCCACCGTCGGCCTGCACCCGCGCGACGTGACCCGGATGAACAACCTGCTGCGCGAGCTGCGCGACAAGGGCAACACCGTGCTCGTGGTCGAGCACGACCGCGACGTCATCGAGATCGCCGACCACGTGGTGGACGTCGGGCCGCACGCGGGCGCGCACGGCGGCGAGATCGTCTACGAGGGCGGCGTCGCCGGCCTGCACCGGGCGGGCACCCTCACCGGCCGGCACCTGCGCCACAACCGGCCGCTCAAGGCGGAGTTCCGCGAGCCGGCCGGTGCGCTGACCGTCGCCGGCGCCACCGCGCACAACCTGAAGGACGTCACGGTCGCCTTCCCCACCGGCGTGCTCACCGTGGTCACGGGGGTGGCCGGGTCGGGCAAGAGCACCCTTGTCAACAAGGTGTTCCTGGAGCGGCACCCCGACGCGGTGGTCATCGACCAGTCGGCGGTCAGCCGGTCGATCCGGTCGAACCCGGCCACCTACACCGGGCTGATGGACGAGGTCCGCAAGCTGTTCGCCAGAGCGGGCGGCGTCAGCCCGGCCCTGTTCAGCTTCAACTCCAAGGGAGCCTGCCCGGAGTGCCAGGGGCTGGGGATCATCTACACCGACCTGGCGTTCATGGACGGCATCACGTCGACGTGCGAGGTCTGCCAGGGGCGGCGGTTCCGGGAGGAGGTGCTCCGGCACACCCTGCGCGGCAGGTCCGTCCTCGACGTGCTGGAGATGACGGCGGGCGAGGCGGCGGAGTTCTTCACCGAGCCGAAGCCGCTGCGCATCCTGCGCGCGGTCAACGAGGTGGGGCTGGGCTACCTCAAGCTCGGCCAGCCGCTCAACAGCCTGTCCGGGGGCGAGTGCCAGCGGATCAAGCTCGCCGGCGAGCTCCACAAGACCGGCAGCGTCTACGTGATGGACGAGCCGACCACGGGACTGCACATGTCCGACGTCAAGCACCTGCTCGCCATCATGGACAGCCTGGTGGACGCCGGCAACTCCGTCATCGTCATCGAGCACAACCTCGACGTCGTCAAGCACGCCGACTGGATCATCGACCTCGGCCCCGACGGCGGGGACCGGGGCGGCACGGTCGTGTTCGAGGGCACGCCCCGGCAGCTCCTCGACGTGACCGGCTCCTTCACCGCCGAGTACCTCCGCCGCGACCTGAGCCAGCCGTGACGCCCCGCACCGTCGCGGAGAGGGGCGGGGCCGGTCGTTCTCGCGGTCCCGGAGAGAGGTGTCGCACGGTCCCGGGTCCCGGAGAGGGGTGTCGCACGGTCCCGGAGGAGGGGCGGGGCCGGCCCGTTCTCACGGTCCCGGAGAGGGGGCCGGCCGTTCTCGCGGTCGTGGCGCCTCAGCCACCCGAGGTGTCGAGCTCGGCGTCCGCGCCGGGGACAGCCAGGTCGTAGGGGTCGTCCAGCCAGCCGGCGGGCAGGTGGACCCGGTCACGCGGGTTGGACTTGCCGCGGGGCGCGTCGGCGCCCTCGGGCCAGGGCTGGGCCGCGTCGAGCTCGGCCAGGCCCTCCCGCAGGCCGGCGAGGGTGACGGAGGTGGCCAGGCGGCGGCGGAGGTCGGATCCGACGGTGAAGCCCTTGAGGTACCAGCCGACGTGCTTGCGGAAGTCGGCCACGGCGTGCGGCTCGCTGCCGAAGCACTCGGCCAGCAGCGTGGCGTGCCGGTCCATGGTCGCGGCGACCTCCCCCAGCGGCGGCCGGAGGCGCTCCCGCCCGCCCTCGCAGGCGACCGCCAGGTCCCTGAACAGCCACGGGCGGCCGAGGCAGCCCCGGCCCACGACGACGCCGTCACATCCGGTCTCGTCCATCATCCGCAGCGCGTCGGCGGCGCTCCAGATGTCGCCGTTGCCGAGCACCGGGATCTCCGTCACCGCCTCCTTCAGCCGCGCGATGGCCTCCCAGTCGGCGGTCCCGCCGTAGTGCTGGACGGCGGTACGGCCGTGCAGGGCGATCGCGGAGACGCCCTCCTCCACGGCGATCCGTCCCGCGTCCAGGTAGGTCAGGTGGTCGTCGTCGATGCCCTTGCGCATCTTCATGGTCACCGGCAGCGTCCCGGCGTTGCGCACGGCCTCGCGGAGGATGGCCCGGAGCAGGTTCCGCTTGTACGGCAGGGCGGAGCCGCCGCCGCGCCGGGTCACCTTGGGCACCGGGCAGCCGAAGTTGAGGTCGACGTGGTCGGCCAGGTCCTCATCGGCGATCATCCGGACGGCCTTGCCGACGGTCACCGGGTCGACCCCGTAGAGCTGGATGCTGCGAGGCTTCTCCGCCGGCTCGAACCGGATCATCTTGAACGTCTTGGCGTTGCGCTCCACCAGCGCCCGCGTCGTGATCATCTCGCAGACGAACAGTCCGCCGCCCTGCTCGCGGCAGAGGGTCCGGAAGGGCGCGTTGGTGATCCCGGCCATGGGCGCGAGGACGATGGGCGGCCAGACCTCAAGCGATCCGAGTTTCAACGACTCCACCTGGTTGTTTCTACCGCACCGGGCGCGGCGGGACGAATCATTCCCCGCACGGACGTCCCTGGAGTGGTGGAGGGGACCGGCGAGGCGGTGGTTGCGCCCGCGACCGCGGGATTGCCGCCCGGTTGACGCGCGGTTACGCAACCACCCGGAAAACCCGCTAGAGTTCTCTCGTCGCCGCGGGGAGAAAAACCCGGCGGAAACATGCGGAAGTGGCTCAGTGGTAGAGCATCACCTTGCCAAGGTGAGGGTCGCGGGTTCGAATCCCGTCTTCCGCTCGAAGGGTCTTCGGACCCTCACTCCGGTGGAGTGGCCGAGAGGCGAGGCAACGGCCTGCAAAGCCGTGTACACGGGTTCAAATCCCGTCTCCACCTCTAGGCTTCGACGAGGACGATTAGCTCAGCGGGAGAGCGCTTCCCTGACACGGAAGAGGTCACAGGTTCAATCCCTGTATCGTCCACCAGAGAAATCCCAGGCCGATGGCCTGGGATTTTCTGTTTTCACGACCGTCGGCCACGAGGCCGGGAGCGCGCCCCTCCGTCCCGGCGCCCGCCAGGGCGGCCAGACTCCATCTCCCCAGGGTGCTCGCCACGCTCCCGGATCCAGGATGGGGACCGGGTCCGCCGTTCACCGGGTTAATCCCGTTGCCCGGCCCGGGCGCCGTTCGCCACGCTGATCGGCATGAACATGCCCCACCGGCAGATCCGCGCCGCCTACACGGAGAAGTCGATCACCGTCTACCAGGCCTACGACCCGGCCGTCGCCGAGCCCGCTGTCGCGGCGCAGCGGTTCGTCGCGCCCTTCAAGCGGGAGCGGATGACCTGGATCAAGCCGTCGTTTCTGTGGATGATGTACCGCTGCGGCTACGCGACCAAGCCCGGCCAGACCCGGGTCCTGGCCATCGACCTCACCCGCGCCGGCTTCGAGTGGGCACTGGCCCACTCCTGCCTCAGCCACCCCGGCCGGGACGGCGACCAGGAGACCTGGAAGGAACGCCTGCGGCACAGCCCGGTCCGCGTCCAGTGGGACCCCGAACGCGACCCGCACCACAACGCCCTGCCCCACCGGTCCATCCAGATCGGCCTGTCCGGCCAGGCCGTCGACCGCTATCTCGACGACTGGACCGTCTCGATCACCGACATCACCGACCGGGTCCGCGACGTCCACACCGCCCTCCGGGACGGCCGGGACGTGACAGCCCTGCTCCCGCCGGAGCGCCCCTACCCGGTGCCGGTGGAACTCGCGCGGACCATCGGCGCGACGGCGGGCGGCGACGCCGGCTGATCGTCCGATCCGCGCGCCCACATGTCGCCGGCCGCACGGAAGGCCCCGGCCGTACAGGAGATCCCGGCCGCGCGGAAAGCCCGGATCACGCAGAGGGCTCCGGCCGTACATAAGGCCCCGGCCGTACGGGAGATCCCGTCCCGTCTCCCACGGAGCCCGGCCGCCGGGCCCGGTTCAGCCGCCGGCGCCCGCGTCGTTGTCCGGCGCGCTGTCACCGTTGGTCGGCAGGTCGCCGCGCTCCACCGGGGTGCGCGATGGCAGGGGTGTCCCGGAACCTTCCCCGGTCACATGCCGCGCTCCGGCCACGGCCGCCTTCAACGCGGCCCGGTCCGCCTCTCCGACGCGGCCGTTCAGCCGGATGTAGTGGTCACCGCTGACCACCGTGTACTCGTGGTGGTCTCCCGCCACGCGGTACCAGCCGACCTCGTCACGCTCGCACCGCACCGCCGCCGCCGGTTCGGCATCCTTGACGGGCGTGTCGGCGCACAGGGCGTCGCTGAACGTGCCGCGGTCGGTCCGGAGCTCCACCTGCCCGCCCTCGGGCGAGACGTAGAAGGCCCCGAAGCCCTCTCCCCCGACCCCGCCGACCGACTGCTCGGCCAGCTCGTACCCCGGCAGGTCGACCACATAGATCAGATCCGGAGCCACCCCCTGGGCACGCGCCTGATCCAGCGCCGCCTGGCTGAGCGTGCCCTCGGATCCGCAGCCGGACAGGACGGCCAGACCAAGAAGTATCGGGAGAACGTGACGTGCCACCCGACCACTCTGCCGCATGGTGGAACCGGTCGCGAACGGATCGGCGCATCGGATCGCTTCGGAACCGCCGGAGCCTCCCGGCGGGATCTCCCCCTGCCTCCCTCCTCCGGGAGACCCTGACCTTCCCGCACCGCGGGAGACCCTGACCTTCCCGCAGGAGACCCTGACGGCTTCCCTCGGGAGTGCTTCCTCACCCTCGCCGGACACCGTTCAGGATCCAGCGGCCGAGCACGGCGCATCCGAGCCTCAGGGGCACGGTGCCCGCGCCGAGACCCACGTCGACCAGCAGGTCGAACACCTCCTGGCGCCGGTCTGCGGTGTCGATGGCGGCGTCGATGAAACCGGGCGACTGGGCGGCGCGGGCGAGCACGTCGGTGGTGCGCAGGTGGCGGCCGAGTGCCTTTCGCAGGGCGTTCCGGTAGGCGGGCAGCGGGTCTCCGGCCGCCTGGACGGCGGCCTCGCCGGCGAGCCTGCCGGAGACCAGCGCGTAGTAGATGCCCTCGCCCGTGAGCGGGTTGACCAGGCCGGCGGCGTCGCCGGCGAGCATCACCCGGCCCGCGCCGGGCCTCGGCCGGCCGGGTGACAGGGGCAGGTGGTGGGCGCGCAGGTCGCGGGCCGGGAGGTGGGGAAGCAGTTCGGCGAGCCGTCCGTGGAGCACTTCGCGGCCGGGCAGTCCGGTGGCGTGCAGCCGGGGCAGGAGCATCCCGAAGCCGACGTTGGCGGTGCCGTCGCCGATCGGGAACGACCACGCGTACGCGGGCCAGCCCTCCTTCTGCATGGCGATGAACTGGACGTCGTCGTCGTCGGGCACGTCGGCGTAGCCGCGGACGGCGATCGCGGTGTGCCTGGCCGGAGAGGCCGGGACGCCGATGAGGCGCCGCACGGTCGAGTTGGCCCCGTCGGCGGCGACGACCGCGCGGGCGGTGAAGGCGCCGTCGACGACGATGTGACCGCCGTGGGCGGCGAGGGCGCGGACGCGATGGCGGCGGACCTCGACGCCGCGCGCCCGGGCGGCGTCGACGAGGCGGGCGTCGAAGACCGTGCGGGGGACGACGTGGTTGGGCCGGGCGACGGTGGCGCAGACGCGCGCGCCGCCCGGGGAGACCACTGTCAGGCGCCGCGTCGGCCGGTAGTCGGCGATGAGATCGGGGACGCCGAGCAGGGCGAGCTCGTCGCGGCCGTGGGCGGCGACGCCGTCGCCGCAGGCCTTGTCACGGGGGAAGTCGGCCCTGTCGAGCAGGAGCACCCGCGCGGCCGGTCGGAGCTGCTTGGCGCGGAGGGCGGCCGCCGAGCCCGCGGGGCCGCCACCGACGATCACCAGATCCCACACGTCATCCACCCAGGTGAGCCTTCCACGGTACGGCCCGGCGAAACCGCTCCGCCACGGGCCCGGCCGGATCATCCGCCGGCCGCCACCGCGCCGGAGCTCTCGTCCCGTTTTCGCCCAGACGATTGAGTCCAAGGGGTAGCGGCACAGAGACATGGCCGCGGAGATAGCACGAGGGTGTCGCAGGATGCCGGTCACCTCCCCGCTGTTCATCCGGTGGCGGGCCCGGGGCAAGGCGGCCCGGATGAAGGAGATGGACTTTTCCCACCCAGACCTCGCACGTCCCGGCTCCACCGGGGCCATCGGCGTGCACGCGGGAGGGCCGACGGCTTGACCGGGCAGGCGGCATGGACGGTCCCCGGGTTCGCCTGCCCCTGCCTGGCGCCGCGACGAAAGGCTGAAGCCGCCCGGGACGACGGACAGAGCCCGGCGTCAGCCTGCTGCTGAGCCCCGCCATCCAAGGCAGTCCGCGGAGCCGTATCCGGATCGGGACCAGGACCAAGGTCCTGGTCCCGATCCGGGGGAAGGACCCAGGGCCCCGGCCCGGATCATCCGCCACCAGGAGGTTTGCCGCCTCTCGAAGTGATGGTCTGGATATCGGGCTGGAGCCCCCGGCAGACGCTTGTATTCAAGTCCGTCCGCCGGAGGACATCGTGATCCGCGCCCTGACCGGATACTCCACCAGACACCCATGGTGGGCAGCATCGAATCCGCCGGGAGGCAAAGAATGATTATGAAGAGTGTGAGCTGGCGTCGTTTCCATGCGGTCGTGGCGTCAGCGGCCGTGGCCGCGTCCGTCGGTGCGCCGACGGTGGGTCCGGCTCACGCATCGTCGTCCCGATACGATCGGGCGGCCTTGCAGGCGGATCTGGATGCGATCCGCGACGCCGGCACGCTGGGAGTGCAGGCGCGGGTGATCTCACCCGGCGGTGACCTGGCCGCGGCGAGCGGTACGGCGGTGCGGGGCCGCAACGTGCCGATCCCGCTCGACGGGCACTTCCGGATGGGCAGCAACACCAAGACCTTCGTCGCTGCTGTGATCTTGCAGTTGGAGGCGGAGGGCCGCCTGTCCCTTGACGACAGCGTCGAACGGTGGCTTCCCGGGCTGGTGCGCGGCAACGGCAACGACGGGCGCGCGATCACCATCAGAAACCTGCTCCAGCACACCAGCGGCCTGTATGACTCCGTGGGCGACATCGAGGAGAAGATGCGCACCGAGCGGGGCTACCGCACCTACCGGTTCCTGCGCATGAACCCGCGGCGGCTGGTGGCTCTCAGCGTCGGCCACCGCCCGCTCTTCGCCCCCGGCGCCCGCTGGAGCTATTCGAACATCAACTACCTCTTGGCCGGGCTGGTCATCGAGCGGGCCACCGGGAACTCCTGGCGCAAGGAGGTGAAGCGCCGGATCATCACGCCGCTGCGGCTGCGGAACACGACGTTGCCCGGCGACTCCCCGCTCCTGCCCAAGCCGCACGTGCAGAGCTACACCGAGGACGCCAAGACCTCCCGGCCGTTCCGCGTCACCCTGCTCAGTCTCGGCTGGGCCGGTGCGGCGGGGGAGGCCGTCACCACCACCGGCGACCTGAGCAGGTTCTGGCGTGCGCTGCTGGGCGGGAAGCTACTGCCGCCGCAGCAGCTGAAGAAGATGACGACCACGGTTCCCATCGGCGCGCCCGGCAGGGAGTTCGGCCTGGGCATGGCCAAGCAGCGACTGAGCTGCGGGGTCACGGCCTGGTCGCACCCCGGCGGCACACCCGGGTTCATCACCGACAACGCCGTCACCCAGGACGGCCGCACCAGCGTGATCGTCTCACGCACCACCTACCCCGGCACACGAGAGCAGGGCCAAGCCACTGCCCGCCTGATCGACAACGCACTCTGCGGCACCTCATCGACCGACTGATCATCCCGTGCGGCAGGACCGGTGGCGATGGTCATGGGGTGCCGCGGCGGCACCCCTCGCCGTCGAGTGGTGCCGGGGGTATCCGAGCGGCTGCCGGTGGCCGCGGCGGTGACATCCCCGGCCACCAACCGCGCACCGGTGCTACCGAGGACGGCCGCGCCGTCCTCGCCGACAGCGCACCCGCCAAGCAGGACCCCTGATGTCCTGGCCCTTCCCGACACCACCCCGCGCGGGAAGTGAGCGCACCGCTCTCCGCTATCCGGTGTGCCCGTCACCGGGCGGGTCCCCGGCCGCCACGCGGGCGGTGACCAGGCCCGATTCGTAGGCCACGATGACCGCCTGGGCGCGGTCGCGGACGGCGAGCTTGTCGAAGATGCTGGTGATGTAGTTCTTGACCGTGGAGAGGCTGATGTCCAGGGTGCGGGAGATCCCGGTGTTGTCGAGGCCGGTGGCCATCAGACGCCACACCTCGACCTCGCGGGGCGTGAGTTCACCCAGGCCGGTGGGGGTCGGCCGCGTACCGTGGGGTGCCCGTACGTAGGTGGAGATCAGCCGGGTGAGCAGGCGCGGCGCGACGGCGGCCTCACCGGCGTGGACGGTGCGGATCGCCGCGCTCAGGTCCTCCGGGGAGCTGTCCTTGGGCAGGAACCCGTAGGCTCCCGCGCGCAGGGCGCCCACGACGTACTCGTCGAGGTCGAAGGTGCTCAGGGCCAGGACCCGGCAGTCGGGCACGGTGGCGGCGAGTTCCCTGGTCGCGCCGACCCCGTCGAGGACGGGCATCCGGATGTCCATCACCACGACGTCGGGGCGCAGTCGGCGGGCGAGGGTGACGGCCTGCGCGCCGTTCTCGGCCTCTCCCACCACCTCGAAGGACGGGTCGGGGGAGAGGATCAGCGACAGGCCGCGCCGGACCAGCGGCTGGTCGTCCACGATCAGCACCCTGATCCTCGGCAGCGTCGGCCCGGTCCCGGTCATCGATGTGCCCCCTCGTGCTGGACGGCCGCCTCGGCCGCCTCGTCCATGGTCAGCGGCAGGTCGGCCGCCACGGCGAACCCCCCGCCGGCCTGCGGGCCGGCGCTGAGGGTGCCGCCGTGCAGGGCGACGCGCTCGCGCATACCGATCAGGCCGTAACCGCCGGAGCCCGCCGTCGGTGCCCTCTCCTGCGGCGGTGTGCCCCCGCCGTCGTCCCACACCTCGACGGTGATCCGCTCCTGGCGGTACGTCAGCCGTACGGACGCGCGGGCGGGCCCCGCGTGCTTGCGGGCGTTGGTGAGGGCTTCCTGGGCGATCCTGAACACCGTGAGGCCGACGGTCGGCGGCAGCGGGCGCCGCGGCCCGCGGACGCTGAACTCGGTCGGCAGCCCGGCAAGGCGGGACTCGGCCACCAGGCGGTCGAGGTCGTCGGCGCCGGGCTGGGGCAGCGACGGCGCGGCCTCCGGTTCGTCGCCGGCCCGCAGCACGTCGAGGAGCTGGCGCATCTCGCGCAGCGCGAGCCGCCCGGAGGACTCCAGGGTGACCAGGGCGTCCCGGACCACCTCCGGTTCGGCGATGTTGGCCCGGGCTCCGCCGGCCATCAGCTGCATGGTGGTGATGTGGTGGGCCACGATGTCATGCAACTCCCGTGCGATACGGCGGCGTTCGTCAGCCACCGCACGGTCGGCGAGGAGTCTGCGGTTGGCCGCCACCTGTTGCTGCCAGCGGTTGACCGCCATGGCGGCGCCGACGACGATCAGGGTGGACAGGGGCGCGAAAACGGCGTCCTGCCAGGGCGGAACCCGGCCGCCGCTCTGGCTCAGCAGCATCAGCGACACCGTCGCGACGGCCGCGACCGCGGTCACCCGGCTGCGGCAGGCCCTGGCGACCGAGTACAGGGCGACCAGCAGGACGGCACCGAAGTGGCTGGGCAGCGGCACGGTCAGGGTGGCCGTCGCATCGAGCACCAGTACGGCGGCGAGCGCCGCCACCGGATGGCGGCGCCGAGCGAGCAGCGGCAGGGCCGCCAGCGCGACGAGGAGGAACCCGACCACGCTCACGGCGTATCGGCCGTCGGGGTCGTCGAAGAACACGTAGCTGAGCAGGTTCATCACACACGCCCCGCCGGTCACGAGTGCGTCGTTGCGGGTCCACGGCGGCTCGGCGCTGTCGATGTGCGGCAGCTCCCGGGCATCGCCAGGCCCGACGTGTCGGTCCCTGGGCATGTCTGTTCCCCCTGTATCCGGCCTCCCGGCCCCCGGACCAGGGTTGCACAGCAGCCGCGGCGGCAACGCCGTCGGCGGCGGTTCGCGGCCCCCGTCCCGGACTCGGCCCGGTCCGGGACCAGGACCCTGGTCCTGGTCCCGGACCGGAGGAAGGCCCCAGGGCCCCGGTCCGGATCATCCGCCACCAGGAGGTTTGCCGCCTCTCGGAGTGATGGTCTGGATACCGGCCGGGAGCCCCCGGCAGACGTCCGCAGTCAATACCGTCCGCCGGAGGACATCGTGATCCGTGCCCTGACCGGATACTCCACCAGACACCCATGGAGGGTCATCGCCCTCTGGGCGGTGCTGGGTGTCGTGCTGAGCGCCCTGACCCCGACACTGATCGCCGGCGTCACCCAGAACCAGACCGGGGACTTCCTGCCCCGCAGCTACGACTCGGCCGCCGCGCTGCACATCGCCCAGGAGCGGTTCGGGGTGAACCCCGACGCCACCACCGTGACGGTGCTGGTCGCCCGGTCCGACGGCAAGGCCCTCAGCGCCGCCGACCGGAAGCGGGTCGAGGCCGAGGCGGCGAAGCTGGGCAAGCGCCGGGTGATCATGCCGAGGGAAGACGACGGCCCGCAGTTCCTGGTCCCGGACCGCTCCCAGACGCCCCGGATCGCCCCGGCAATGACGGCGCCCGACCGGAGTTTCGAACTGCTCTCCGTCGAGCTGATCGGCAATCGCACGGACAAGGGGGTCCAGGGCGTCTACCGGACCTTCCGGGACGCCGCCCGGACGCAGTTCTCCGAGGCGGGGATGCGCACCGGTTTCACCGGTGCTCTCGCCGACACCGTCGACACCACCGATTCCCACAAGACCGCCGCGACGGTCGGGGGCGCCCTCATCATGGGACTCGTCATCCTGCTCAACGTTCTGGCGTTCCGCAGTGCGCTGGCAGCCCTGCTGCCGCTGCTCGCGGTCGCCATGATCGGCTTCGTGGCGACCGGAGCCGTCGTGGGTGGCGCGATGCTCACCGGGCGCAAACTCGACCCGGGCATCACGGGGATGATCAATGTGGTCCTGCTCGGCATCGGCATCGACTACCTGCTGTTCCTGCTGTTCCGCTTCCGCGAGCAACTGCGGGCCCGGCCCGAGCAGTCCGCCCGCGAGGCGGCCGCGCAGGTCTCCGCCCGGGTGGGCACCGCGATCACCTCGGCGGCGCTGACCATCGTGGCCGCGTTCGCCACGCTGGGCGTGGCGACCTTCGGGCAGTTCCGCTCGATGGGCCCCGCGATCGCCATCGCGGTCCTGGTGACGCTGCTCGGCAGCCTCACCCTGCTGCCGGCACTGCTCGCGGCCGCCGGGCGCAAGATGTTCTGGCCCTCCCGGACCCTTGGCCACGAGCCGCGCGAGGGCCGTGCCGCCCGCTTCGGGGCGCTGGTCACGCGACGACCGCTGACGATGCTGACCGGCTCCGTCGCCCTGCTTGCCGCGCTGGCCGCCGGGCTGGTCGGCATCCACATGGACTACGGCCGGGGCGGCTCCGATGCCCGGACCCCCGCCGCGGCCACCGCGGCCGAGATCTCCCGCACGCTGCCGGCCGGCGTGTCGGACCCGACGAGCGTCTTCGTCACCGCCACCGACGGCGGCGTCCTCACCACCGGCCGGCTCGACGGCCTCTCCCGTGCGCTCACCCAGGTCAAGGGCGTGGGCCAGATCGCACGGACCGTCCTGAACAACGACCACCGTGCTGCCCGGATCGACCTGTACACGACCGCGGACCCGCAGAGCCAGCAGGCCCGCGACCTGGCCTCCGGACCGATCCGGGCCGCGGTCGCCCAGCACACGCCCGCCGGGACGGCGGCATACGTGGGCGGAACGGCGGCGATCTTCGCCGACATCTCGACCGCCGTCGACCACGACCTGAAGATCGTGTTCCCGGTCGCGGCCGGGCTGATCGCGCTGATCCTCCTGCTGCTCCTGCGCAGCCTGCTCGCACCGGTGGTCCTGATGTTCTCCGTCGGGCTCGGCTTCGCCGCGACCCTCGGTGCCGCCACGCTGCTGTTCCAGCACGTCCTCGGCACCCCGGGCGTCAGCTACACCCTCCCGCTGGTGCTGTTCCTGTTCGTCGTGGCGCTGGGCACCGACTACAACATCCTCATCGCCGACCGGATCCGGGAGGAGATGCGGCGACCGGGCCCGGCCCGCGCCGCCGTAGCCCGCGCGGTACGGCACACGACACCGGCCATCGCGACGGCCGGCCTGGTACTGGCCGCCTCCTTCGCCAGCCTCATCACGTCCCCGGGCAACGAGCAGATGGCCTTCGCGATGACGCTCGGCATCATGCTCTCCGCGCTCGTCGTGTCGCTGGTGCTGGTCCCCGCCCTCGCCGCACTCCTCGGCCGGGCCATGTGGTGGCCGCTCCGCCCGCGGCCCACCAAGGACGGCCACAGGCAGGACCGTGCGACCGAACCTGCCCCGGAACCCGACCGGGTCACGGCCTGCTGAGGCTTGGACCGGAGCCCGGCCCCGAAACGGCGGTCGGGGCCGTCAACCAGACGACCCGGATCAGGCATCAGGCTCTGACAGCGCGCCCGGGCAGGGCGGTCGGCAACAGATGCTCGTCGCGGACCACGAACCGGCCGCCGACAAGGACGTGAACGAACCCGGCGGAATGCCTGACCGTCTCGGTGTAGGTGGCACGATCGCTGACGGTCTCGGGGTCGAAAACGGTCAGGTCGGCGTCGCAGCCCGCCTGAACACGGCCCTTGCGCCGCATCGCCGGAACACCCGAGCCCACCACGTCGGCGGGGATGAGCGTGCACCGGCGCACAGCCTCGGGCAGCGACAGGACACCGTTCTCCCGGACGAGCCTGCGCAGCGTCCGGCCGTAGGTGCCGGCCGTACGAGGGTGGGTGACGGCGTCGGGCCCGAGCGGCCAGGAGAACGGGTCGGACGCCCCCGAGCGCCACAGGAGGGGTACGGCGTCAGTGGCGACAGCGGCGTCGGTGAAGGTGAGGGCCCGCTGGATGTAGTCGAACTGGGCGGGGTCATCCTCGTCGAGCAGATGGACGAAAGCCGCCGAGCCGGGTTCGCTCTCGCGGATTCGACGCAGGGTGTCGGCGTCGGGGATACGCCCCTCGGCACCGAGCAGGCCGATGGAGTGCGGGGTCAGCCCGCGCCGGTGAAGGAGCTCCGGGGCGAGGAAGGCCGCGCCGACGCCGGTCATGCCCGCGCCGTAGGGGTAGGCCTCGGTGGTGACGCGCGAGCCTTCGGCACGAACCTTCTCCACCAGGCCGAGCACGCGGTCGACATGGCGGATGGAGGTGCTGTTGACGTGGCAGTAGTGCATGTGCGCGCCGGTCTCGGCGGCGGCGCGGACGATCTCCTCGGCGCCGTCGACGGGAGTGGTGGGGTCCATCTCGACAAGTTCGCGGGCGTGGGTGTAGGTGGGCAGCCCGACGCTGGCGGCGAGGGCGGCCACGGCGAGGTACTCGGAGGGATCGACGCGGGGCGCGTAGCCGACGAGGATACCGATGCCGAGCGCGCCGTCGCCGAGGTCGCGCTCCAGCATGCCGACGATGCGGTCGACGACATTTCGCGGAGCGGCGCGCTGCCATTCCTCGCGGCCGATGTTGGCGAGAAAGTCATCCCTCAGGTCGCCGCTGGTGTCGAGGCCGAGGAGGACGGCCATACGGGCCACGGCCCAGGAGGTGGCGAAGCCGTAGTTGAGGGGCCTGCCCTCGATCTCGGCCCTGCGGTAGGCGGCGGCGACCGGGTAGGCGCCGGCCTCGAGTTCCAGGACGGTGGTGACGCCGTCGAGCGCCTGCAGGCGGTGGCCGGCGACGTCCATGCTGTGGCTGTGCAGGTCGATGAAGCCCGGACTGACGACCAGGCCGGTCGCGTCGACGGTGGTGACGCCGTCAAGTGGCTGGTCGGAGACGGCCTGGATGACCCCGCCGCTGACGCCGACGTCGCGTACGGCGTCCAGACCGGTCTCGGGGTCGATGACCCGGCCGCGGGCGAGGACCAGATCGTATGTCGTCACGCGAGCTCCTTCGTTCCGAGGCTGAACTGCTCAGGGCGCTGGGGCACGATCAACGCGATCAGCGCGCCGAGGACGGTGGTGGCGATGAGCAGGCCGAAAGCAGCGGTGTAGGAGAACTTGTCGACCAGGAAGCCCATGAGGACGGGGGCGAGGACACCGGCGACCTGACCGCCGACGTTGACGACGCCCATGCCGGATCCGATGACGGCGGGCGGCAGGGCGCGCACGGGCATGCCGAGGATGCCCATCGAGGAAAGGCCCGCCACGCCCATGGCGAGGGTCTGGTAGACGGTGAACCCGACAGCGGAGTCGGCCATCAGCATGAGCACCAGGAGCACGGCGGTGACCAGGAGCAGGGGGATGACGTAGAGCCGGACCCTGTCGTGGAAGAAGTGGTCGAACAGCCAGCCGCCGAGGAAGACGGTCGCGCACGCGACCAGGCCGGGGATGGCGGACATGACACCGGTGTTGATGAGGGAGATGCCGCGCTCCTCCAGCAGATAGCTGGGCACCCAAGTGATCAAGCCGTAGCCGAGCATGTTGGTGGTGCAGAAAAGGGCGGCGAACTTCCAGACCGATGGCGAGCGCATGACGGCGCCGAGGCCGGTCCCCTTGTCCTGAACGACGTCGGAGCCGTTGAGGTGAGCGGGCAGCGCCTTGGGCAGCAGCTTCCAGAGCAGAACGCCGATGGCGACGCCGGCGGCGGCGGTGACCCAGAAGGTGTGGCGCCAGCCGAGGGCGAGGATGAGCGGCGCGACGATGAGCGGGGCGACGCCGGCACCGAGCTGGTTGGAGGCGAGCATGGCGCCGGCGGCGGTGGCGCGGACGGCGGGGGTGGTGCGTTCCGCGATGGCCTTGAAGGACGCGCCGGGAAAGAGGCCCTGGCCGACGCCGAAGAGAGCACGGATGACGAGGAGGGATGCCAGACCCCAGGCGATACCGGTGAGGGCGGTGAAGACCGACCAGAGCAGCAGAGAGACCATGAGTTGGCGGCGGGCGCCGAACTTGTCGGCGAGGATGCCACCCGGCACCTGGCACAGCAGATAGACCAGGGAGAAGGCGGTGATCAGCCAGCCTTGCTCGGTCTTGGTGAGCGCGAACTCCTCGCCGATGAACGGCAACGCGACGGCCATCATCACCCGATCGACGTAGTCGATCACCCAGACGCCCATGAGCAGGCCGACGGTGACGGTCGCCGTTTTACGTATTTGCGCGGGCGCCAGGGTGGAGGTGCCTTCGGCGAGTCCCATTCACAGGCCTCCGGAGCTAGATCAATGTTCAAGCAACCCTCCATCACGTCACCCGGGAGTGCTTCGTGCAGGAACATGAAGTCGGGGCCGCCGGCGGTGCGATCGCACCAAGATCTGTCCACCGGTGGTGAAACGCCTCGATGGTGCTCCACCCGGGTCCAGGCTCGGGTTCACCTCCGAGCGGCGCCGGCTGCGCTACGCCCAGGCCGAACTGGCCGGCCTGTTTCCCCGCCTGCCGGGCCGGTCCGGGTACGGCAAGCGGCTGCGTAAGGCATCCGCCCTGGTCACCCGCATGATCAGGGTGCTCGGTGCCGACACCTCGTTGTGGAGCGATGATGTGTGGGTGGCCGATTCCACCCCGGTGGAGTGCGGCCGCTCCCGCGAGACGGTCAAGCGCAGCGACCCGGCCGGATGGCCGATCAAACGATCCCTGATCGCCTATGACCACTGAACGTGGCCAGACCCCTTGGACTCAACCATCTAGCGCCGGGGGCCGCCGTCGGCGGTGGCCCGCGCGGGCGTCACCGTGCTCACGGCCAGGGTGAGCGCGGCGCCCCCTGCCCTCACCGTCAGAATCCCTGGGCGAGGCGGTAGTAGGCCTGGTTCCAGCGCAGTTCCTTGGCGAACCCGCGTGGCGTGGTGTCGGCGTCGATGACGAGCAGTTCGACACCGAGCATGTCGGCGAAGTCGGTGAGTTCCTCGGCGCCGACCGCGGCCGACAGGACGGTGTGGTGCGGGGCGCCGGCGGTGAGCCACGCCTCGGCCGAGGTGCGCAGGTCGGGCCGGGGCCTCCAGACCGCCCTGGCCACGGGCAGGTTCGGCAGCGGCTCGACCGGGGCGACCACGTCGACCTCGTTGGCGACCAGCCGGAACCGCTCCCCCATGTCGGCCAGGCCGACGACGACGGCGGGGCCGGGCTCGGCGTCGAACACCAGCCGGACCGGATCCTCCCGGCCGCCGATGCCGAGCGGGTGGATCTCGCACGACGGGACGCCCGAGGCGATCGTCGGGCAGACCTCCAGCATGTGCGCGCCGAGGATGAGCTGCTGTCCCGGCGTCAGGTGGTAGGTGTAGTCCTCCATGAACGAGGTTCCGCCCGGCAGTCCGGCCGACATCACCTTCAGCGTGCGCAGCAGCACCGAGGTCTTCCAGTCGCCCTCGCCACCGAAGCCGTAGCCGTCGGCCATCAGGCGCTGCACGGCCAGGCCCGGTAGCTGCCGCAGCCCGCCGAGGTCCTCGAAGTTGGTGGTGAACGCCTTGAACCCGCCCGCCTCCAGGAAGTGGCGCAGGCCCAGCTCGATCCGGGCCGCGTAGCGCAGGGAGTCGTGCCGCTCGCCGCCGGCGCGCAGCTCGGGGGCGACCTGGAACAGGTCCTCGTACTCCTTGACCAGCGTGGCGACCTCGGTGTCGGAGGAGGCGTCGACCGCGGCCACCAGGTCGTTGACGCCGTAGGTGTTGACCGACACGCCGAACCGGAGCTGGGCCTCGACCTTGTCGCCCTCGGTCACCGCCACGTCGCGCATGTTGTCGCCGAACCTGGCCAGCCTGAGCGAGCCCACCTCGGCCCGGCCTGCCGCCGCCCTGGCCCACGCCTCGATCCGCGCCGCCACGGAGGGGTCGCTCACGTGGCCGGCCACGGTCTTGCGGGGCACTCCGAGCCTGGCCTGGATGTAGCCGAACTCGCGGTCACCGTGCGCCGCCTGGTTCAGGTTCATGAAGTCCATGTCGATGGAGCTCCACGGCAGTTCCAGGTCGGCCTGGGTGTGCAGGTGCAGCAGCGGCTTGCGCAGGGCGTCCAGGCCGGCGATCCACATCTTGGCCGGGGAGAAGGTGTGCATCCACGCGATCAGCCCGACGCACTCGTCGGAGGAGTTCGCCTCCAGGCACATCCTGCGGATCGCCGCGGCGTCGGTGAGCACCGGCTCCCACTCGACCTCGAAGGGGAGCGCCTCGTCCAGGGCCGCGGCGATCCGCTGGGACTGCTCGGCCACCTGGCGCAGCGTGTCCTCGCCGTAAAGCCCCTGACTGCCGGTGAGAAACCAGACCTTCAACGCTGACTCCTTTGCCCATAAACGTTCTGGTAGCGGTCGTACAAGCGGTCGATGTCGCCCTGCGGGATCGGCAGCGGTTCGCCGAGCTGCCGGGACAGATGGACGGTACGGGCGACGTCCTCGCACATGACGGCGGCCTTCACCGCCGCCTTCGGGGAGTCGCCGATGGTGAAGACCCCGTGGTTGCGCATGAGGACCGCCGGGGAGCGGTGGCTCTCCAGGACGGCGACGATCCCCTTGCCGATGTCGTCGTTGCCGATCAGGGCGAAGGGGCCCACGGGGATCTCACCGCCGAACTCGTCGGCCATCGCGGTCAACACGCACGGGATCGGCTCGCCGCGTGCCGCCCAGGCCGAGGCGTAGGTCGAGTGGGTGTGCACCACGCCGTTCACCTCGGGCATGTGCCGGTAGACGTAGGCGTGCGCGGCCGTGTCGCTGGACGGGGAGAACGCGCCCTCGACGAGGTTGCCCTCCAGGTCGCACACGACCATCGCCTCGGGGGTCAGGTCGTCGTAGGAGACACCGCTCGGCTTGATGACGAACAGGTCCTCCCCGGGCACCCTCCCCGAGACGTTCCCCGCGGTCCAGGCGACCAGGTTGTTGCGTACCAGCTCCCGGTGGAGTGCGCAGACGGTCTCTCTCATGCGATCCCCTCGTTCCGGATGGCGCGGAGCCGGTGCAGCAGCGCACCGTCCGCGAAGTGGTCGTGCAGGTTGCGGTATTCGGCGTACAGCCGGTCGTAGGCGTCCGCCCGCCCGGCGTCGGGCACGTAGGCCGCCTCGGTGCGCTTGCCCATGGCGGCGGCGGCCGCGGTGACGTCCTCGTAGGCGCCCGCGGCGACCGCCGCGTGGATCGCCGAGCCGAGCGCCGGTCCCTGGTCGGAGCCGATCACCGACAGCGGGCGGCGCAGCACGTCGGCGTAGACCTGCATGAGGAACCGGTTCTTCAGCAGCCCGCCGGCGACGACGAACTCCTCCACCGGCACCCCCGCGGCCTCGAACGCCTCCACGATCACGCGGGCGCCGAACGCGGTGGCCTCGATGAGCGCCCGGTAGGTGTCCTCGGGCCTGGTCGCGAGCGTCTGGCCGACGACCATCCCGGAGAGGTTGTGGTCGACCAGCACCGAGCGGTTGCCGTTGTGCCAGTCCAGCGCGACCAGCCCGTGCGCGCCGACCTTCTGGGCGGCGGCCAGCTCGGTGAGATACTCGTGCACGGTGATGCCGCGGCTGCCGGCCTCCCGCGAGTAGGAGGCGGGCACCGAGGTCTCGACGAACCAGGCGAAGACGTCGCCGACGCCCGACTGGCCCGCCTCGTAGCCCCACAGCCCCGGCACGATGCCGTCACGGACCACGCCGCACATGCCCGGCACCTCGGCGAGCCGGTCGGACGGCATGACGTGGCAGGTCGAGGTGCCCATGATGGCGACCATCTGGCCGGGCCGTACCGCGTCCGCGGCGGCGGCCGTGACGTGCGCGTCGACGTTGCCGACGGCGACGGCGAGTCCCTCGGGGAGCCCCGTCCATCCGGCGGCCCGCGCGGTCAGCCGGCCGGCCAGGCCGCCGAGAGGGGACAGTTCCCGGCCCAGCTTGCCGGTGAAACCGGTGAAGGCGGGATTGAGCTCGGCCAGGAAGTCCTCGCCGGGATAGGCCCCGTCCTGGTGGATGCCCTTGTAGCCGGCGGTGCAGACGTTGCGGCTCTCCACGCCGGTCAGTTCCCAGATGATCCAGTCGGCGGCCTCGATCCAGCGCTCGGCCCTGCCGTACACCTCGGGGTCCTCCTCCAGCACCTGAAGGCCCTTGGCGAACTCCCATTCGGAGGAGATCCGGCCGCCGTAGCGGGGCAGCCAGCTCTCGCCCCGCCGCTCGGCGAGGGCGTTGATCCGGTCGGCGTGCGGCTGCGCCGAATGGTGCTTCCACAGCTTCGGCCAGGCGTGCGGCCTGTCCCTCAGCTCCGGCAGCTCGCACAGCGGAAGGCCCTGCGCGGTGGCGGGCAGCACGGTGCAGGCGGTGAAGTCGGTGCCGATGCCGATGACCTGCGACGCGGAGACCCCCGAGGCGGCCAGCGCCTCCGGCACCGCGTTGCGCAGCACCTCACGCCAGTCCTGCGGCGACTGCAGCGCCCAGTCCGCCCCGAGGCGCGCACCGGTGCCGGGGAGCCGGTCCTCGATCACGCGGTGGGCGTACTCGTGCACGGCGCTGCCGGCCTCGGCGCCGTCGGCCACCCGCACCACGACGGCGCGGCCCGACAGCGTGCCGAAGTCGACACCGACCACGTAACGTTCGTTGTTAACGTTCACACAATCTCCAGTGATCAGGTGCGGCTCCGCCGTACCACTGAACGACCTAGGTACGGCGGCGCACCGAGATGAGGCGCTGCAGCAGGATGAAGACCAGCAGGAGCAGACCGATGAAGATCTTGGTCCACCAGGAGCTGAGCGTGCCCTCGAAGCTGATGATCGTCTGGATCAGGCCCAGGACGAGCACGCCGAGCACGGTGCCGAACAGGTAGCCCGAACCGCCGGTCAGGAGCGTGCCGCCGATGACGACCGCCGCGATCGCGTCCAGCTCCATGCCGACCGCGTGCAGGCCGTACCCCGACAGCATGTAGAGGGAGAGCAGCACGCCGCCGAGCGCCGAGCAGAAGCCGCTGATCGTGTAGACCGCGATCTTCGTCCTGGCCACCGGCAGGCCCATGAGCAGCGCCGACTGCTCGCTCCCACCGGTCGCGTAGACGTTGCGGCCCAGGCGGGTGTAGTGCAGCACGTAGGCCGCGACGAGGACCACCACCAGCGCGATGACCACGCTCGGCGAGACGGACATGCCGCCCGGCAGGTCGACGCGGGCCTGGGCGAGGGCGGTGTAGGTCTCGTCGGTGATGGAGATCGAGTCGGTGCCGATCGTGTAGCACAGGCCCCTGGCCAGGAACATCCCGGCCAGCGTCACGATGAACGGCTGGATCTCGAAGTAGTGGATGATGCAGCCCATCGCCCAGCCGAGCGCCGCGCCGATGGCCAGCACCAGCGGGATCACCGCCGCCGGCGGCCAGCCCTGGTCCGTGACGAGGCTCGCCGAGATCATCGTCGACAGCGCGACCACCGCGCCGACCGACAGGTCGATGCCGCCGGTGAGGATCACGAACGTCATGCCGACCGCGACGACGAGCAGGAAGGCGTTGTCGATGAAGACGTTGAGGACGATCTGGCCGGTGGCGAAGCTGTCGTAGCGGACGCCGCCGGCGACGAACATCGCGACGAACAGGCAGGCGGTCACCAGGACCGGGATGTATTTCCTCGGGACCGCGCGGCGGCCGGTGACAAGGACGCTCACGCCGGGACCTTCACCTTCTCCTCGGCCGCCGGTGGCGCCGTCACCGGGCGTCTGCGGCGGTGGAAGACCTTCTCGCGGAAGGCCGGGGACTGGAGCAGGCACACCACGGTGACCACGAGCGCCTTGAACAGCAGCGTCGTCTCCGGAGGCACGCCGATCGAGTAGATCGTGGTGGTCAGCGTCTGGATGATGAGCGCGCCCAGCACGGTGCCGCCGAGCGAGAACCGGCCCCCCGCCAGCGAGGTGCCGCCGATGACGACGGCGAGGATGGCGTCCAGCTCGATCCAGAGACCGGCGTTGTTGCCGTCGGCGCTGGAGACGTTCGAACTGATCATGAGCCCGGCGATGCCCGCGCACAGCGCGGCGAACGTGTAGACCGCGATGATCACGCCGCGTGAGCGGATGCCCGCCAGGCGGCTGGCCTCCGCGTTCCCGCCGACCGACTCGATGAGCAGGCCCAGGGCCAGGCGCCGGGTGAGCGCCGCGGTCAGCGCGAGGACCGCCAGCACGATGAGGATGCCGAACGGCAGCGTGAGCCAGTAGCCGCCGCCGATGAGCTTGTACGGCCCGCTGTTGACGGTGATGATCTGGCCGTCGGTGATGAGCTGGGCCAGGCCGCGTCCCGCGACCATGAGGATCAGCGTCGCGATGATCGGCTGGATGCCGACGCCCGCGACGAGGAAGCCGTTCCACACCCCGAGGACCAGGGAGAGCACGAGGGCGAGGCCCGCGGCCGCGACCACGCCGGAGACGGCGTTCTGATCGTCCATGCCGCTGATCCGCAGGCAGGCCAGGGCACCGGTGATCGACACGACCGAGCCGACCGACAGGTCGATGCCGCCGGTGGCGATGACGAGCGTCATGCCGAGTGCGACGAGGATCAGCGGCGCGCCGAACCGGACGATGTCGATCAGGCTGCCGTAGAGGTGGCCGTCGCGCATCTGGACGGCGAAGAAGTTGTCGGTGAACAGCAGGTTGGTCAGCAGCAGCGCGGCCAGGATGACGGCGGGCCAGAGAAGCCGGTGCCTGAGGACGGTGTTCATGCGCGGGCTCCGCTCGCGATCGTCTCCATGAGGACGTCGGTCGTGAGGTCGTCGTCGTTGTCCAGCTCGGCGACCAGCCTGCGGTCGCGCAGCACACCGATCTTGTGGCTGAGCCGCAGCACCTCCTCCAGCTCGGCGGAGATGAACAGCACGGCCATGCCGCCGTCGGACAGGGAGGCGACCAGGCGCTGGATCTCGGCCTTGGCGCCGACGTCGATGCCCCGGGTGGGCTCGTCGAGGATGAGCAGGCGGGGTTCGAGGATGAGCCAGCGGGCCAGCATCACCTTCTGCTGGTTGCCGCCGCTGAGGTTCCTGATCAGCTGCTCGGGGTTGGCCGGGCTGATCTTCAGCACGGAGACGTACTTCTCGACCAGCTCGTCCTGCCTGCGGCGCGGGATCGGCCGGCTCCAGCCGCGTGCCGCCTGCAGGGCCAGGATGAGGTTCTCCCGCACGGTGAGGTCGGGGATGAGCCCCTCGGCACGGCGGTTCTCCGAGCAGAAGGCGATCCTGTGGTTCATGGCCGCCCGCGGGGTGCGCAGGCTCACCGGCCGACCGTCGATCTTGAGGGAGCCGGTGCCCGCGTGGTCGGCGCCGAACAGCAGACGGGCGATCTCGGTGCGCCCGGAGCCGAGCAGCCCGGCCAGGCCGACGACCTCGCCCTCGTGGATGGTGAGGGTGAACGGCTCGACGGCCCCGGCCCTGCCCAGATCCTCGGCCTCCATCAGGGCTTTGGTCTCCCGGGCGAGAGGCTTGCCCTCCAGCTTCTCCAGGTCGGCGAGCTCGCGGCCGATCATCTTGCCGACCAGCTCGACCTGGCCGAGCTCGCTGGTGAGGTGCTCGCTCACGAGCCGGCCGTTGCGCAGGATCGTCATGCGGTCGGAGATCTCGTAGACCTGGTCGAGGAAGTGCGAGACGAACAGGATCGCGATGCCCTCCTCCTTGAGCTTGCGCATCACCCGGAAGAGCTGGGCCACCTCCCCGGTGTCCAGGCTGGAGGTGGGCTCGTCCAGGATCAGCACCCGGGCCGAGATGTCCACAGCCCTGGCGATCGCAACCATCTGCTGCACGGCCAGCGAGTAGGCCGACAGCGGTGCCGACACGTCGATGTCGAGCTCCAGCCGGGCGAGCAGCTCGGCGGCCCGGCGGCGCATCCGGCCCCACTGGATCCGGCCCAGGCGGCGCGGCTCGCGGCCGATGAAGATGTTCTCCGCGACCGAGAGGTTCGTACAGAGGTTGACCTCCTGGTAGACGGTGCTGATCCCGGCCTGCTGGGCGGCGAGCGGACTGGCGAAGGCGACCTTCTCGCCGCCCAGTTCGATCTCTCCGGCGTCGATGTCGTAGACACCGGTGAGGACCTTGATGAGGGTCGACTTCCCGGCGCCGTTCTCCCCCATGAGCGCGTGCACCTCTCCCGGCAGCAGCCGGAAGTCGACGCCGGAGAGCGCCTTCACGCCGGGGAACTCTTTGCTGATCCCGCGCATCCGCAGGATCGGGACGGGTGCGGCCATGCGGCGTCCACCTTCCTCGACGGGGGACGGGTCGCTCCGGGAAGCGGCCCGTCGGCGATCAGTACTGGCGGCTCGGCAGGGCTTCCTTGGCCTGCTCCTGCGTGAAGGTGGTCTCCTCCGTCACGACGCGGGCCGGGATGCTCTCCCCCTTGACGGCCTTCGCGGCCAGGTCCATCAGCTGGGGGCCGAGCAGCGGGCTGCATTCGACGATGTAGCTGATCTTGCCGTCGGCGAGGGCCTGCATGCCGTCCTTGACGGCGTCGATCGTGATGATCTTGATGTCCTTGCCGGGCACCTTGCCCGCGCCCTCGATCGCCTCGATGGCGCCGAGACCCATGTCGTCGTTGTGCGCGTAGAGCACGTCGATGTCCGGGTTGGCCTTCAGGAAGGCCTCCATGACCTCCTTGCCCTTGGCGCGGGTGAAGTCGCCGGTCTGCGAGGCGATCACCTTGAACTTGGGGTCGGTCCCGATGGCCTCGGCGAAGCCCGCCTTGCGGTCGTTGGCCGGCGCCGAGCCGGTGGTGCCCTGCAGCTCGACGATGTTCACCGGATCCTTGGTGTCCTTGAACTCCTCGGTCAGCCATTTGCCGGCCTTGCGGCCCTCCTCGACGAAGTCCGAGCCGAGGAAGGTCTTGTAGAGGCTGGTGTCCTTGGAGTCCACGGCCCGGTCGGTGAGGATGACCGGGATAGCGGCGTTCTTGGCCTCCTTGAGCACGGTGTCCCAGCCGGACTCCACGACCGGCGAGAAGGCGATGACGTCCACCTTCTGCTGGATGTAGGAGCGGATGGCCTTGATCTGGTTCTCCTGCTTCTGCTGCGCGTCGGAGAACTTCAGCGTGACTCCGGCGGCCTCCGCAGCCGTCTGGACGGACTTGGTGTTGGCGGTGCGCCAGCCGCTCTCGGCGCCGACCTGGGAGAATCCCATCGTGATCTTGCCGTCGCCGGCGGAGCCGCCCGACCCGCCGTCGCCGCCGCATCCTGCCATCGTCATCGTGACGGCGCCGGCCAGCAGCAGCGCCGAGATCCTCTTGAACATGGTGGGGGGTCCTTTCCTCCTGTGAGCGTCCTACTGGGAGCGCTAACATCGCCGCGGTGAATCCGGCGCTCTCCCGCTTTCCTTCTCCGCACTGCTCCGCCCGTGACGCGCTCTCCGCCCGCGCACGGCTCCGCTTCCGTTCCGGTACCACTCTGTGGGGCTGGTTCTGTACGGCTGGTTCGGTACGGCTAGTTCTGCACGTTTCCGTACGGCCGGCGCGAGGGCGAGGCGCTGGCCCTGGCGACGAACTCGGGTGGCACGACGAGACGTTCGCGCGCGAGCGGCCCGTCCGCTTCGATCTGCCTCAGGAGCACCTCGATGCTGCACCTGCCCACGGCCCCGAAGTCCTGCCTGACGGTGGTGAGAGGAGGGGAGAAGAACTCCGACTCCGGGATGTCGTCGAAACCCACGACGCTCATCTGCTCGGGAACCCGTACCCCCTCCTCGGCCAGCGCCCGCAAGACGCCGAGCGCCATCTGGTCGTTGGCCACGAAGACCGCGGTGACGTCGCCCGCCATCGCGGCCAGCCGCCGGCCCGCCACGTAGCCGGAACGCGGGCTCCAGTCGCCGTCCAGCGGGTCGGGGACCGGGCGCCCGGCGGCGGTCAGGACGTCGCGCCAGCCGGCGATCCGCCCCTCGGCCTCCAGCCAGTCCGAAGGACCGCTGACATGCCAGACCGTGTCGTGGCCCATGTCCAGGAGATGTTCGGTGGCCATCCTGGCGCCCGCGACCTGGTCGACGCTGACCACGGAGATGTCCCCGGCGTGTCCGCCCTCCACGGCCACGACGGGAATGCCCGCGGGCAGGTCGTCGAGGGCCTGGGCGGCCGAACGCTGCGGCGCGACCACGACGATGCCGTCCACGCCCTGGTCGGCGAGGTAGTCGAGCGCGTCGCGCACACCCGCCCTGTCGATGGTCCGCAGGCTGACGATGCTCACGAAGTAGCCCGCCGTCCTGGCCGCCTGCTCGATGCTGTAGACCGTGCTGGCCGGGCCGTAGAGCGTGGTGTCGAAACTGACCACCCCCAGCCTGCGTGAATGCCTGGTCACCAGGGCGCGGGCGACGAAGTTGCGGCGGTAGCCCAACTGGTCGATCGCCGCCAGGACCCGGGTGCGGGTCTCGGCGCGGACGTTCGGGTGGTCGTTGAGCACCCGGGAGACCGTCTGGTGTGACACGCCCGCCACCCTGGCGACATCGGCCATCACGGGAGGGCGGCGCTCCGAGGTCGATCCCACAGGTTGCTCCTCTCCCGGCTGCTTTCCCGGCTCCGACTTTCCCGGTCGGGCTCCCCCGACCAGGCCTTCCCTGCCGAACTGTCCGGCCGGGAGGGTCCCGGCCGAGGTCCCCGGCTGGGGGTTTTACCGGCTTGGGCAAGACTGTGAACGTTAACAAAGCCTCCCGTCAAGGACCCGCCCGGTCACGGTCCGGTCACGCGAAACGCCCCGTCAACGCCCTATTGACGTGGCGGCACATCAGGTTCTTAACTGTTGGCCGTTCTCCGTTGTTAACGCTCACTTCGCCGCCAAGCCTTTTTGTTAACGCTAACAAAATGCCGAGGAGCCCTCCATGCGGGAAGAAAGACCTGGTCACCGGTCTTATGCGCGACACCGGTCGCCGACCTGCTCGCAGGACAGACCGCATCGGCCGGGCCGCCGGACCGATCCCCCAGGGCACGGCCGTCGACCGGAAGGAGGTCAAGGGCGCCTTCACCTCCGGCTTCGCCCCCGGGACCGGCCCTCCCCCGGGCAGGGCTCCCGGTCCGACCGGAGGTGGGACTCCGCCCGCGGCCAGAGGGCCGACCTGGTCGACGAGCACTACCACCACAACAGCCCCGAGTGGTTCCTGGCCGACAACCACCGCTACGACTCCTACGACCGCAACGGGCCAAGCCGTCCATCGCGACGTCGAGCACCACCGTCACCCTGGTGATGAAACCCGCGTAACCGGACACGTCCGATGACGCGGAGGTCGCCCCTTCCACAACAGGGATGAGCCGCCCGTCCGAAGAGGCGGCTCCCGGCACAGGAGATCGACGGCCTCCGGGGGAAAACGAGTGAAACGTTATCCCCGGCGAGGAGATGTACCAACAGGATGCACCAAGCGGAGGCGTCGCCATCGGACGGAGGCCGACGATGGTAAAGAGCTCGCAGGAAGCCGCTTTCCCCCTGTTCAAGGCCGTGACTCCGGACAGGCGGATGAGGATGGCCGGTCGCCTGAGTCCGAGATCCGACCAGCTCCCGCCGGCGGAGGCCGTCCATGCGACCCGGACGCCGGAGCGGAGGGCGTCGCATGAGTGACCAGACGCCTCCGGGGACCGGCGCCGTCCCGGAGGACTCAGGCGAGATTCCGGAGAGCTCGGGCAAGATTCCGAAGGGCGCGGGCGAGGAAGGCCTTTCCTACGACGCGTTCATCTCCTACAGCACCGCCTCCGACGCGGTCCTCGCGCCCGAACTCCGCCTGGCCCTGCACCGGCTGGCCCGGCCCTGGTATCGCCGGCGCGCTTTACGGGTGTTCTGCGCCCCCTCGGACCTGGCCGCCAATCCGCAGCTCTGGGTCAAGCTGGAAGACGCCCTCACCGCATCCCGGTATCTGATCCTGCTCGCCTCGCCCGAATCCGCCGCCTCGACGTGGGTCGCCCGGGAGGTGGCCTGGTGGCGCGAGCACCGCAGCCCGCAGACACTGCTGATGGCGATCACCGGCGGCACAGTGCTGTGGCGCGAAGAGGACGGCGACTTCGACTGGAGCCGGACAAGCGCCGTGCCGCCACAGCTCTCCGGGTATTTCACCGAGACACCGCTCTGGACCGACCTGCGCGGCATTCCCGCGAACGAGCCGCGAGCCATGAGCCTGGAGGACGAGGCCCGGTTCCAGAACTGCGTCGCGACTCTCGGAGCGGCCGTCCACGGCCGCCCCAAGGGTGACCTGATCGGCGAAGACGTCCGCCAGCATCGGCGTGCTCTGCGCACGGCATGGTCGGCCGCGGCCGTGCTGCTCGTGCTGGCCCTCGTGGCCGGCGGCCTGGGACTGATCGCCCGTCAGCAGACCGGTGTCGCCCGCGCCCAGCAGACACGCGCCGAACATGAGGCGGCTGTGGCGTTCTCGCGCTATTTCGCCATCCAGGCCGAAGGGCAGGCCCGTGCGAATCCGCAGCTGTCGATGTTGCTGAGCGCGGCGGCGTGGAGAACCGAACCGACCGAGGAGGCCAGGGCGGCCCTGCTCGCCAAGGCCGGGCAGTGGCGGTCCATCCGGGCGTTCCTCTCCGACCCGGACGGTACGAAGGTCAACGATATGAAGCTCAGCCCGGACGGCGAGATGCTCGCCACCGCGAGGAGCGACGGCCGGGTGGTGCTGTGGGATCCCGCCGGCCGTACCCGGCTCCGCACGCTGGAGACCGGTGTCAACACGCCACATGCCATCGCCTTCACCTCCGACGGCCGGCGGCTGGCGGTCGGCGGCGCGGACGGCGCGCTGTCCGTCTGGGACGTGCGCGACGGCCGCCGCATCACGACACTCAGCGTCGACGGGTACCGCTCGGACATCTTCTCGCTGGCGGCCAGCGGGAACTTCCTGCTGGCCGCCGGTGACGACGAGGGCCGGGTCGTGGTGTGGGACCTGGAGGGCAACCGGCCGTTCGCCCTGATCAAGGGGCACCGGGGGACCGTAACCGGTCTGGCCTTCAACGCGAAGGCCGACATGCTCGCCTCCGCGTCCGCCGACGGCACGGTCAAGCTGTGGCAGCCGGGCGAGACGGCCGTGCAGAGCAAGGCGACGGCCACGCTGGCGGTCCCCGGCCAGTCCGGAAGATTCACACCGGTCACCTTCAGCCCGGACGGCCGGTTCATCGCCGCCGGAACCTACGGGAACACGATCGGAGGCGCGGTCGTGTGGGATGTGCGGACCCGCCGGGTGGTGCATCGCCTCAACGGCCACTACACCCCCGTCCACGCGCTTGCCTTCCTCGGCCACAGCGGGGGTCTGCTGGCCACCGGCGGAGCCGACAACCGGGTGCTGCTGTGGGATCTCGCCGACGAGGACATCGTCGACCGCTACGAGGCGCACACCGGCCCGGTGACGGCGATAGCGCCCAGTAAGGACTCCCGGACCCTCTACACCGCGGCATGGGACGGCAACGTCATCCTGTGGGACCTGCTCGGCTCCCCGGTGAGCACGCCCGGCGGCGCCGCCCGGGCCGTGGCCATCAATCCGGACGGAAAGAAGCTGATCAGCGGCGGCAGCGAGGGCGTGCTCTCCGTCGTCTCGCTCACCGACCCGGAGGATACCGAGGAGCTTCGCGTCCCGGGCGGGGCCGCGATCACCCGCATCGTCACCAGCCGGGAGAGAGACCAGATCGCGATCGCCACCCGCAACGAGGTGTGGCTCAACGATCCAGCGGAGTCCACGGCCACCCGGCTGCCGAAGGCACCGGCGCGCGTGGCGGGTCTCGCGTTCAGTCCCGACGGCCGGAGCCTGGCGGCCGGGGGCGCCAACGGAATCGTCCTGTGGGACACCACCACCCGCAAGGCGACCAGCATCGGCTCCGACCGGGTCCTCTACGACTCCGTCGCGTTCAGCCCGGACGGACGGATCCTAGCCGCGGGCGCCGGCGACCTCGACATCTGGCTCTGGGACACGGCCACCGGCAAGCTGATCGGCAAGCTCGGCGGACACTTCAACACCGCGTCCGGCCTGGCGTTCTCGCCGCACGGTGACCTCCTGGCCTCAGCCGGGCTCGACGGCCGGATCATCCTGTGGGACGTGAAAACCCGTAAGGCCATCCACGTCCTCACCGGACATCCGATCGGAGCGGGCCGGGTCCTCTTCACATCCGACGGTCGCACCCTCATCTCCAGCGACGTCAACGGCAACATCATCCTGTGGGACGTGAACCGCGGACTCCAGCTCGCCCTGCTTCCCATGCCGGGCGACCAGGTGCTCGACATCACCCTGACCCCGGCAGGGGACAAAGTGCTCGCCGCCTACATGAACGGCCGCGTGCTCGCATGGACGACGGACGTGTCGACCGCCCTCAACCAGGTCTGCAAAATCGTCGGCCGCGACCTCACCGCCCCCGAGGCACGGCGATTCCTCCTCAACGGCGTGTCACGAACCCCATGCCCCTGACAGAGAACGGAACACCGGATCAAAAAGGAAAAAACATGCCAGACAAGGGCGCCGCCCGAAAAGCCGGAAATTTCTACTTATAGAATCTATGAGAAGGCATGGGATAACGTCAGGCGACCGATGTCTCAGAGGAAGGCTCCGGTGTTCCGCTCGGCCAGATACAAGGTGATGTGACCCCTAGACCCAGCACATCATTGTCTCCGGTAAGTGAAAGCGAGAGCAGGAAATCATCAGGTTGAGAGTGCCCTGAGATATTGAGACCACTCTTGGAGGCGCCCTCAATGTAGTGGCCCTGCTGTTCCCAGTGCTGCTTGACCTGCCTGGCCACTTCCGCGATCTGTTCGCGGGCGATATCACGCAAATAGTAGGAGCGGCTGATCACGACGCGGTCCTCGGAACCACCGTCGGTGGGATCGAAGCAACCGTTGATGTTGAGACTGGGACGGTAAAGGTCAAGGCGGGGCTTCGGCGTGATCGCATCAACCGTTTCCTTGATGAGCTGCTCGATCCGGACGAGCGCCTGAGCCTGAGTCATCGCGGGCCGGTTCACGGCTTCTCCTCCAGTGCAGCCGACGACAAGGGCGGCAAAAGCAATGATCATCACGGTGAAACGTGGCATCTATCCTCCGGCCGGTGTGGACGAGGGAAGCGAATGAGGTGACGGATTCCGGGTCGAGATCGATGGCGACTGCGGGGAGGGCGACGTGGCGAGAGGCGACAGAATCTCCGCCGACCCGACGGGCGGGTCAGGAAAGGGGATGAGAGCTCCGTACTGACCATTGATCAGGTATCCGAGATTCTTGAGGGACGTAGAGTTCACATCCCAGTACTTCGAGTGGGCACTGAAGGTGTGAGCAGGATCCCCACTGTCCTTCACATAAAACTGCTGGGCACCGAATTCAGGTGCGCTGGGGTCGACACCGAGCGGACCGCTCACCTTCAGGAGGTACGGCGCGGCGTCATCGAAGGTCCCGGTGAACTGGAGAGGAAGGGAGCCCACGTCGCCCACCGGATCGTTGGGCGCCTCCCCCACCCACACCGAGCCGACTCCCAGGTCCTTCGCTTTCACAGCCCCTACGCCCGGACTCCCCACGAAGATCACCTGATCGGCAAAAGCACCTGAACGCTGCTGGGCAGCCAGACCCGTAACCGTCGACCCGTAGCTGTGGCCCAGCACGGTGAACCGGGCACCGGAAGCCGCTTTGTGCGCGGCATGCAGACCGTCAGCGAAACTGGCCAGTGCCGGAGCGCCCATCTCTGCGGCATTCGTGTTGACAACTGTCCTGTTCAAACTAAGAGTTGCCTCCCACTGCGGAGCCGTGTAGCCGAGCCATGCGATAGAAGCGATCTTCTTATCCGGTTGAAAGTAGTGCGCCTGATCCCACACGACGGCGGCGCGGTTGGCGTCCCCTGTGAAGCCTTCCAGCGTGGTGCCGGTGCCGGGGACATAGGTGACCAGGTTGTCGGCCTCGTCGGGATCTCCGAAGGAGATCGCGGTCCTGCCCGGACCTCCCAGTTCCAGTTGCAGCAGGAGCGCCGGAGGGCGGCCGTTCCGCCCGCCGAGGGCAAGCCCGTTCTCCACGGCCGTGATCTGCCGCATCTCCGGCCCCAGCTCCCTGATCGCCTCGTCCATCTTCCTGGAGGATCTGTACAGCTCCTCCAACTCCACGGGAATCACGAGCCACGGGCCGGTCGGACGGCCGGGCAGGGCCTGTTCCAGCTTCTCGACCATCGCCTCCGCGTCCTCCGACGTTCGGCGGAGCCGCTCCAGCTCTGCGGTGATCGCGGTCTTCCGCCCGGCCAGACACCTCCGGTTGGCCCGGTCCCGGACCGTGGCCGGGAGGCCGTTCAGGCCACCGACCAGGTTCGGCGACGCGGCGATCAACCGATCTTGGACCGCCGCGCCCAGGTGCCGCCACCATGCGTTGAGCCGGGCGGCGAGGGTCCTGTCCCTGCCGGTCCGCTGCATGTCCAGCAGCGCCTTCAACGCCGTGGCGTCTCCGTTGCCCGCGGCGGCCGTCAGCCTCCCGGCCCCGTCCGGGTCGGGGGCGTGCCCGCCGAACAGGCCGAAGCCGGCCATCGCCTGGGAGACCGTGCCGAGATCATGCTGCCGCTGGATCGTGTTCAGCCGTTGCCGCAGGTCCCGGACCTGCTCCTCCGCCCACAGCCCGGCGTCGACGATCTGCGGGCCGGAGGGGGCCGCGAGGCAGAGCGCCGACAGTTCGGCGCTCAACCGGCGGCCCGCCTCGGGCAGCTCCCGCCCGGCCCGTTGCAGGTCGGCCACCAGGCGGCTCATCGCGAGGATGTCCATCCCGGAGAAGGGCGCCGGCGCCGGCGCCAGCACGCTGATCGACGTCGAGAACGACGGCGCGTGCGCCTGCCCGCCGAGCTGCCTGATCCGCTGCGTTATCAGCTCGGCCGCCGACTGGAAGGCCAGCTGCAGGGTCGTGCGCCGGTGCGCGAGTGCCCGGCTGAACATCGGAGCTCCCCCGCCGACCCACGCGTGTGCCGCCATGCACCGCACGCATGGATCCAGCAGCGCGACATGGCCTTCCCCGAGCCGCGCGACCCGCGACAACGCCGCCTCTAATTCCACCGTCGCATTCGCCGCCACAACGCGTCAGAATCTCACGCGGGTCTTATAGGAGCAAGATTTGGCATTGAATTCCCGTCAACCCGGAACTCCGATCACAGAATTGCCGCGAAATGCGAATTTCATTTCATAAATAACGAAGCCGACGTTATGTGAGTGCCGGCCGGCCCCGTCGCGCCGGAACACCCCGACCTCGCCGGAGTCACCGCCGACCGGGGGCGGCGGAAAGATGGCGCGATGGCATCACGGAGCGGGCACTGGCATCCGCGCATCGATGTCCCGCCCCGTCACCCTCGGCGCCGGTCCCGCCGGGCGAGGTTCGCGGAGGCGTCCCGAGAGGCTTCCCGGCCCCGGAGGCGCGAGAGACTGCCCGGCCCGGGTCCGGCGAGCAGCCAGGGGCAACACGCTATTGCATAGGAAGGTTTCCTATTTAATACTGCGAGGAGCAGGTCCAGCCCCCTTGTTTTCCCTGGCCGACGCGGTGTGGCACGCACCCGTTCGAAGCAGTTCCGGCTCAAGGCCACTCATTCGTGCCGCCTTGACGACACCGCCACATCAGACAGGCCGCAAGCACTCCCCTGCCATCGAGGAGGTTTCCCATGCTCCGTCGCATTCTCGCCCTGGGCGCCGGCGCGCTGCTGGCCGGCGCGCTCACCGCGGCTCCGACACAGGCCGCCACAGTGACCATCAGGACAGCGCTGAACAGCACGGTCGACATCGTCTACGGGCCGGTGTCAGGAGCCGGCTACTGCATGACGCACATCGATCCGCAAACGATCGTGGCTCTCTACAGGACCACAGGCTATGTCTGCCTGCGCAACTCGGGAACGGCCACGCCGGCGAACCCGCTCTCCGCGTGCGCCTACCACGAACCGGCACGGGTGGTGGTGGGCGCCTTCCGCCATCCCACCGAGGCACTGATCTGCCGCTACGTCGCCTGACCGGAGGCACGGCGCAGAACAGCCGGCGCAGGCCCACCCCGTACGGCGGGCTCCGGCCCGAGTTGCGTGACCTCACCCGATCCGCCGGATCGGCGCGGGCCGGCCCGCTCACACCAGGCCGGCCCCCACCGGATCGCCTTCATCGTCCGGACCGGCGCGCCACGGCGGGCCGGCCGGCCTGACGAGCGCGACAGGCGGAGCCGAGCGGGTCCAGCGGTGCGAGAGCGGGCCGTATCCACACGGCCGGCCGGCTCTCCCCCACCAGGCAACAGTCAAGGATGACAAATTTGGACACACTCTTATTCATCTCAACATTTCAACTAAATCACTATTTCTTGTGATTTAAATCTGCAAATGATAGAGAGGGATTGATGCTCTTGAATCGAGAGTGAGGGCCCGATGAAGGCGGTTCGGCGACTGGGTAAGACTCCGCAAGAGCGCGGCGACACGACTGCCGCGACGGGGTCGCCGGATATCATCGAGCTGGATGACGGAGACTTCGCCGTCATCGGGACCGATATCACCGACCAGATCGGCATTAATCCGTTGCCAGACGCAAGGTGTGCCACGGATGAGCGGATCGTGAAAATCTCACGCGCCACGCTGATCTCGGCGAAGAGCGACATTCCGGAGCAGTAGATGCGCCCTCCGCAATGGGCAACGAAATCAGGCAGAAGGCTGAATCTCGACGAGTTCGGGACATGGTTCCTGGACGCCTGGTCGCGGACCGAGTCGCGGTTCCTCAAGCTTGAGTGCTGGCAGAGCTATCGGGAGCGCGAGGTCACCACCTCCCAGGTCGCGCACGAGCGGGGCGACGTCCAGGAGGCCCGGAGGCTGCTGCGACAGGAGTCGGAGACCGAGAGATCGCTCTACGAGGACGTCGAGAGGAAAGGGATCGACTACGCGCGGATCCGCCTGATCCAGGAACCGCTGACGGCCTATCTCGAATACGAGCTGATCGCCTATCGGATCCGGGCCGCGATGGGCGAGACCATCGAAATAGTGCGCTGCGCCCCGAGCATGCGGCTTCCCGACGATGAACACTTTGATTTCCTGCTCTTCGACCGGCACACGGCATTGATCCATGATTACGGCGATATCGGCCTCCAATCGGGTGGATGGATGACTCAGGATGCCGCCGTCATATCCTCACTGGAGAAGAAGGCGGTCGCGCTCCGGCAGCGGGCCGTACCGTTCGAGGAGTTCATGACGGCCGTGTGAGGCGGGGTGTGGACGGGGACGCACCCCCCGGATACGTTCCGATAATGGATCGCCGCCAGTGGTTGAGAACATTTGCCGTTTTCTCCGCTCCGACAGTCGGTATCGCGCTGGTGACGGCGGGGCTCGCCATACCCACGGTTCTGCTGTTCCGCACCGACGAGGCGACGCTTGACCGCTGGTCCAAGATCGGTGAGGCGCTGTCGCCGATCGGGGTCTTCTTCTCGGGTGTCGCATTCGTCGGCATCGCCCTCACCCTCTTCCTCCAGGGGCGCGAACTGCGGAACCAGCGTGAGGAGCTGACCATCGCGAGGGAGGAGCAGCAGCGGAGCAGCGAGATCGCGCTGCGCGAGCTGCACACCAGCCTGATCCGGATGGCGATCGACGACCCCGAGCTGCGACAGGTCTGGCCGCTGATGGCGTCCGGGGCCGGGGTGACGAAGAAGGACCACTACTGCAACCTGATCCTCAACCTGCAGAAGGTGGCCTACGAGACCCGGACCATCGAGCTGGCCGAGCTGCGCGGCGCGCTCGGCCATCTGATGGAGAGCCGGGACATCTACCTGTTCTGGCGGAAGGTCCGGGCGGTGCGCGTCCAGGTGACCCAGGGCGACGAGGGTGAGGACTTCTTCACCGCCGAGGTCGACAGGGCTTTCGCCCACGCCGCCCCTCCCGTCCCCAGAGGCCTTCTCTCCCGGTTCCGCGACGCGCTCAGGCGGTAACCGGACGGCCGGCGGTCCCTTCCCGAGGTCGGCGCTCCGCGTTCTCCCGGGGCGGGTGCCGTACGTCCGAGGGCGCCCGGGAGTGATCTCGCGCGGAGGCCTACGATGGTCGGCATTTGACTCTTCCCCCCTCCAGGAGCACACCCTTGCCAGGGCGAGAACGCGTCCGTTCCTTCCTCGAAACCCGGCTTTTCCAGCGGACCGTCATAGCCGTCATCGTGATCAACGCGATCACGATCGGCTGCGAGACCTCGTCCTACCTGACGGACCGGATCGGCGGGTTCCTGCACGTCGTCGACCGGGTCGCCCTGGCGGTCTTCACCGTCGAGCTCGTCGCCCGGTTGTACGCCTATCGGGGCAAATTCTTCAAGGACCCGTGGAACTGGTTCGACGCGATCATCGTGGTCGTCGCGCTGATCCCGGCGTCCGGCCCGACCTCGGTGCTGCGGACGCTGCGGATCATGCGGGCACTGCGTCTGGTCGCGGCGGTTCCCAGCATGCGCAAAGTCGTCGGCGCGCTGTTCGCGGCCATGCCCGGGATGGGGGCGATCATCGGCCTGCTGGTCCTGGTCATGTACGTCTCGGCGGTGATGGCGACCCAGCTGTTCGGCGAGCTCGTCCCCGAGCACTTCGACGAACTGCCCACGTCGCTGTTCACGCTGTTCCAGGTCATGACCGGCGAGGCCTGGCCGGACATCGCCCAGAAGGTCATGGCCGAGAAGCCCTGGGCGTGGCTCTTCTTCGTGGGTTACATCCTGATGGCCTCCTATGTGGTGCTCAACCTGTTCATCGCCGTCGTGGTCAACGCCATGGACGACCAGAACACCTCCGCCGAGGAGCAACGGACCGAGGACCAGCTCACCACCGTCCTGAACGAGCTCGCCCGCCTGCACGCCAGAATCGACGCGATGCAGGGCGTCCCACGAGCGGCTCCCCAGCCCGCCAGGACACCGCGCAAGAACGCCGCCCGCCGCTCCCGCTGACCGGCCCGTACGCGGGAGACGACCCCCTTTCGGCGCCTGCCGCCGAGCCGCCCACTCGCGACCACGGAACGCAACAGATCGATCACGCAATTCACTCAAAGGCCTGCGGGGCCTATCGTCGTACAGTGAAGATATGGGCGTGCTGACCGTTGAAATCGACCCTGACACCGAGAGAGTTCTCTCTGAGCTGACCTCCGACGGCAGGTCCACCACCGATGTGATCCGCGAAGCGATCCACATCGCAGGCCGACTTCGTTGGATGGAGCAGGCACGTACCGACGCGGAGCGGTTGGGCAACGACCCGGACGACCTTGCCGAGATCCGTGCCATCCGGAGGGAGCTTGGTGACGCCGATGCGTGGTGACGTATATCGCCTGCGTGCACCGCGCGACGCGGTCGGTCACGAACAGCGCGGTGAACGGTTCGCAGTGCTGTTACAGGCCGACTTCATCTCCATGCTGTCCACACTGATCGTTGCTCCGACCTCGACCAGCGCGGGGCCTGCGATCTTCCGCCCCGAGATCGAGTTGAACGGCAAGGCGACCCGGGTGCTGATCGACCAGATCAAGGCCACCGATACGTCCCGCCTGGGCGACTTTGCCGGGCGCCTCTCGTCATACGAACTCGACGAGATCGACAGGGTTCTTCTCAAGGTCCTGGCCTTGCGCCGATAACGAAGCCCCGGACTCGGCGGTCTCTCGAGACCGGGTCAACTCCGAAGCTGAACGCCGTCGTTGCATGAAAGTCAACAGCCTGGCCTGCTTCAAAGATCCGTCTCATCGCACCCCGGCCGCGCATTCGATGCAGGTGCGCGCGGCAGGGCGGGCCCGCAGGCGCTCGAAGGCGATGGGCCGCCCTACAGCTCTCGCACACGCTGTAGGCGTCCTGCCGGAGCCGTTCGAGCCACGCGGGGATGGCGGCCCGGCGCGTGACGCGGCTCACCGCTCACAGCTCTGCCGTACGGGGCGCCGTAGGTGGAGGATCGTCGGTATCCGAACGAGGAGGAGCCGATGTCCCGCGAGCGTCTCGCCGTCATGGTCGAGCACCAGGCGCGCGGCTGCGCCGAACTCGGTTCGCCGCTTTACGCGTTCCTGCTGGGGCGGGTCGCGCAGGACGTCCGCGCCGGAGGTCCCTGCGCGGAGGCGCTCGCCGGATACGAGGACGCGCCCGGACCCGACGCCGTCGCGCTGCGGCTGCTCGGCGGTGTGCACGCCCTCGCCCTCACCGGCCGGGCCCCCGACCTGGCCGCCTGCTATCCCAGCACCGGCGGCGCCTTCGACCCGGAGCGGCCGGAGCCCTGCTGGCACGCCTTCCGTGCCGCCGTCGCCGGCGAGATGGAGTGGGTCCGCGACTGGATGACCCGCCCGCCGCAGACCAACGAGGTCGGCCGGGCCAACCTCCTGATCACCGGCCTGTTGAAGGCCACGCAGGCCGGCCCGCTGCCGGTCAGGCTGTTCGAGGTGGGCTCCAGCGCCGGGCTCAACCTGCGCGCCGACCGTTTCCGCTACGTCTCCGAGGGCTTCGCCTGGGGTCCGGCGGACTCACCGGTCCTGCTGGAGGGTGCCTGGGCGGGCGCCCCGCCCGCCTGGCTGGCCGGAGCCACCGCCGGGCAGCCGGACCTGGAGATCGTCGAACGGCGCGGCTGCGACCTGACCCCCATCGACCCGCTGTCCCCGGACGGCGCGCTCGCCCTGCGGGCATACGTCTGGCCGGACCAGACCGCCCGCGTTGCGCGGCTGGACGGCGCCCTGCGGGTGGCCGCCCGGGTGCCGGCCGAGGTCGAGGCCGCCGGCGCCGCCGACTTCCTCGCGGGCGTCCGGCTGGAGCCCGGCACGCTCACCGTGGTCTGGCACTCGATCATGCGCCAGTACGTCCCGGCCGCCGAATGGGCGCGGGTCGAGGCCGAGCTGGACCGGCTCGCGGCGGCCGCCACGGTGGAGGCGCGCTTCGCCCACATCTCCTTCGAGCCGCGCAGGGTCGGCGAGCGGCACCGCTTCCGGCTGGCCGTACGACTCGGCACCGCGGCCGGGACGGTCGTGGCCGAGGCTCGCCCGCACGGCCTGCCGGCCCGCGCAGTCGCCACCTGACACCGGCGGCCATGGCTCCGGCGGAGCGGGGCACCCGCGACGGCCGCGGGCCGTTCCGGTGGTGCGGGCCGCGATCCACCCGGCCGTCCGTCCCTTGACCGACGGGGAAACTTCACCCGCCGTACAGAGGCGCGTCACGGAGCGCGTTCATCTTGCCCCCGTAGGCTGTTTCCGGGGTCAGAGTGACCCGATACGTGGGGGAAAATCTTGAGTCCGTTACCGGCAGCAACCGACTTACCGACGCGGGCGATCCTGCCGGGAGGGACGGCGCCGCAGGTCCGCACCCTGCTGGACATCCTCGACCGGACGGCCCGGCGGCACCCCCACGCCCCCGCGCTCGACGACGGGCGGACCCGTCTCGACTACACCGGCCTGCGGGCCCAGGCCGGTCGGCTGGCCGGTGAGCTGCGGGAGGCGGGGGTCGGGCGCGGCGACCGCGTCGGGGTGCGGGTGCCCTCGGGCACCGTCGGCCTGTACGTGGCGATCCTGGCCGTGCTGACCGCCGGCGCGGCCTACGTCCCCGTGGACGCCGACGACCCCGACGAGCGGGCCGAACTGGTGTTCACCGAGGCCGGGGTGCGGGCCGTCATCGGCGAGGGCGAGAAGATCATCGCCTTCGGCGACCGGCGCGGGCCTTCGGAGGCCGGGGAGCGGGCGCGGTCGGGTGAGGGGGCCCTGGAGACCGAGGAGCGGGCGCCGTGGAGTGAGGAGCCCCCGGAGACCGGGGAGCGGGCGCGCGCAGGTGAGGGGCCTCCGGGACCTGGGGATGACGCGTGGATCATCTTCACCTCCGGTTCCACCGGTAAGCCCAAGGGCGTCGCGGTGACCCACCGCAGTGCGGCGGCGTTCGTGGACGCCGAGGCGCTGCTGTTCCTGACCCGCGAGCCGCTCGGCCCCGGTGACCGGGTGCTGGCCGGCCTCTCGGTGGCCTTCGACGCCTCCTGCGAGGAGATGTGGCTGGCCTGGCGGCACGGCGCCTGCCTGGTCGCGGCGCCCCGGGCGCTGGTGCGCACCGGCATGGACCTCGGGCCGTGGCTGGTCGAGATGGGCATCACGGTCGTGTCCACGGTGCCGACGCTGGCGGCGCTCTGGCCCGTGGAGACGCTTGACGACGTGCGATTGCTGATCTTCGGCGGCGAGGCGTGCCCGCCCGAGCTGGCCGAGCGGCTGGCCGTACCAGGGCGGGAGGTGTGGAACACCTACGGCCCGACCGAGGCGACGGTGGTCGCGTGCGCGGCGCCGCTGACCGGGGACGGGCCGGTCCGGATCGGGCTGCCGCTGGCCGGCTGGGATCTGGCCGTCGTGGACGCGCGCGGCGAGCCGGTCGCGATGGGCGAGATCGGTGAGCTGGTCATCGGCGGGGTCGGGCTCGCCCGGTACCTCGACCCGGTCAAGGACGCCGAGAAATACGCCCCGCTCGGCCCGCTGGGCTGGGAGCGCGCCTACCGCAGCGGCGATCTGGTGCGGGCCGAGCCGGAGGGGCTGCTCTTCGTCGGGCGGGCCGACGAGCAGATCAAGCTCGGCGGGCGCCGGATCGAGCTGGGCGAGGTGGACGCGGCCCTGCAGGCCCTGCCCGGGGTCGCCGGGGCCGCGGCCGCGGTGCGCACGACCGGCGGAGGACACCAGCTGCTCGTCGGCTACGTCGTGCCCGGCGAGGGATTCGACCGGGAGGAGGCCAAGGACCGGCTGCGGTACGCGCTGCCCGCCGCACTGGTGCCGCGGATCGCCGTGGTGGACGGGCTGCCCACCCGCACGTCCGGGAAGATCGACAGGGACGCCCTGCCGTGGCCGCTGCCCAAGCGCGACAAGGCCGAGCGGCCCGGCGTCGACCCGTGGGTGACCGAGTGCTGGCAGGACGTCCTCGGCGACACCGAGGGCGACTTCTTCGCCGAGGGCGGCACCAGCCTCGCGGCGGCCCGGCTGGTGTCGGCGCTGCGGGTCCGCCATCCGGCGGTCACCGTCGGGGACGTCTACGACCACCCGACGCTGCGCGGGCTCGCCGGGCACCTGTCCGCGCTGGACACGCCCGAGGTCGTGACCACCGACCGGATCGTCACGCCGATGCCGCGTCGCGCCGCGATCGCGCAGGCGCTCCTCACGGTGCCGCTGCTCACCGCCGGCGCGCTGCGCTGGGTGGTCGCCCTGGCCGCGCTGAACAACCTGGCCGGCATCGCGTGGGCGCCGGCCGTCTCGTGGTGGTGGGTGCTGCTGGGCACCGTCCTCTTCGTCTCCCCCGCCGGGCGGATCGCGCTGACCGCGGGCGCGGCACGGCTGCTGCTGCGGGGGCTGAAGCCGGGCACCTACCCCCGGGGCGGGGGCACGCACCTGAGACTCTGGTTCGCCGAGCGGCTCGCCGAACAGTTCGGCGTGGCCGAGCTGTCCAGCGCCCCGTGGCTCACGCACTACGCCCGGGCGCTCGGCGCCCAGGTCGGCCAGGACGCGGACCTGCACTCGGCGCCCCCGATCACCGGGATGCTCAAACTGGGCAAGAACGCGGCCGTCGAGCCCGAGGTCGATCTGAGCGGTTACTGGATCGACGGCGACCAGGTGCACGTCGGTGAGATGAAGATCGGCGCTGCCGCCACGGTCGGCGCCCGCGCCACCCTGTTCCCGGGTGCGCGGATAGGCAAGAACGCGCAGGTCGCGCCGGGTTCCGCGGTGGCGGGCCCGGTGCCCTCCGGGGAGCGCTGGGCGGGGGTGCCCGCCGTCAGGACGGGCAAGGCCCGCCCGCCCGCCGCCGACCGGCCGCCGCGTTCGCGGCGCTGGGCGGCCGTCTACGGGATGTCGGCGCTGGCGCTCAGCCTCGTCCCGCTGGTCGCCGCCGCCCCCGGTCTCGCCCTGCTCCTGCGCGGGGACGCGACCTCCCTGGCCGGCGTCCTGTACGGCGTGCCGCTCGCCACCGTCACCTCGATGGCCGCCCTGGCCCTGGTGATCCTGGCCCTGGTGCGGCTGCTGGCGGTCGGCCTGCACGCCGGCCACCACCCGGTGCACAGCCGCCAGGCCTGGCAGGCGTGGGCCACCGGGCGCCTGATGTCGATGGCGCGGGTCTGGCTGTTCCCGCTGTACGCGAGCATGGCCACCCCCGTGTGGCTGCGCGCCCTGGGCATGAAGGTCGGCCGGGACGTGGAGCTGTCCACGGTGCTGGCGCTGCCGTCGATGACCTCCGTCGGGGACGGCGCGTTCCTGGCCGACGACACGATGGTCGCGCCGTACGAGCTGGACGGCGGGCGGTTCCGGGTGGACCACGTGCGGATCGGCAAGCGCGCCTTCCTCGGCAACTCCGGGATGACCGCGCCCGGCCGCAAGGTGCCCAAGGACGGCCTGGTCGCGGTGCTGTCGGCCGCGCCGAAGAAGGCCAGGGCGGGGTCGTCCTATCTCGGCATGCCACCGGTGGAGCTGCGCCGTACGGCCGAGGACGGCGACCGCAGCCGGACCTACGACCCGCCGCGGCGGCTGAAGGCCGCCCGCGCCGCCGTCGAGGTGTGCCGGCTCGTCCCCGCGATGTGCACGGTGGCGGTCGCCGTGCTGGTGGCGGCCGCCCTGGAGTGGCTGGCCGGATCGTACGGCTTCGCGGTCGCGGCGCTGCTGAGCGGCGTGGTGCTGCTCGGCGCGGGAGTGCTCGCCGCGGCGGTCACCGCAGTGGCCAAATGGGTCCTGCTGGGCCGGATCGCGGTCGGTGACCGGCCGCTGTGGAGCTCGTTCGTGTGGCGCAACGAGCTGGCGGACAACTTCGTGGAGGTGCTGGCCGCCCCCTGGTTCGCCCGTGCCTGGCTGGGCACGGCGCCGCTGAACCTGTGGCTGCGCTCGCTGGGTGCGCGGATCGGCCGCGGCGTGTGGTGCGAGACCTACTGGCTGCCGGAGGTCGACCTGGTCACCCTGGGCGCGGGGGTGTCGGTGAACCGGGGCTGCGTCCTGCAGACGCACCTGTTCCACGACCGGGTCATGAGCATCGATACTGTCGTCCTGCAGGGCGGATCGACGCTCGGCCCGCACGGGGTCGTCCTGCCCGCGGCGACGATCGGGGAGAACACCACGGTCGGACCGGCGTCCCTGGTCATGCGCGGCGAGTCGGTGCCGCCGGGCACGCGCTGGTTCGGCAATCCGATCGCGGCGTGGACCCGCGGGACGTAGCGGCCGCGGCACGGACTCACAGGACGTAGCAGAGGAAACAAGTGTGGTTCTGAGCACGACCCCCAGCAAGCTCTACTTCCCCACGCACGGCGACGACGGCTACCGGGTGGAGCACTACGACCTGTCCCTCGACTACCGGGTCGCCTCCAACCGGCTCGGCGGGATCGCCCGCCTGTCGGCGGTGGCGCTCGGGCCGCTCGACCGCCTCGTCCTCGACCTCGGCGCCTTCCGCGTGGGCGGGGTCCTGGTCAACGGCGAGGCGGCGCGTTTCACCCACCGCGGGGGGAAACTCCACCTCGCGCCGGGACGGCTGGGCGCCGGGCCGTTCAGCGTCGAGGTCCGCTACTCGGGCAATCCGCGGCCGGTGTCCAGCCACTGGGGCGGCCTCGGCTGGGAGCAGCTCACCGACGGCGTCATCGTGGCCAGCCAGCCGATCGGGGCCCCGTCGTGGTTCCCGTGCAACGACCGGCCGGACGACAAGGCCTCCTACCGGATCTCGGTGACCACCGCCTCGCCGTACACGGTGATCGCCAACGGGGAGCTGGTCTCCACGCGGCGGGCGGCGTCGGCGACCACGTGGGTCTACGAGCAGGCCGAGCCCATGGCCTCCTATCTGGCGAGCGTCCAGATCGGCCGCTACCAGCAGGCCGATCTCGGCGCGGGGACGCGGCTGGTCTTCCCCGCCGGGCTCGCCGCCCGGGTCCGGTACGACTTCGGACGCCAGGACCGGATGATGGAGGTCTTCAGCGAGCGCTTCGGCCCCTACCCGTTCGGCTCCTACACCGCGGTGGTGGTGGACGACGAGCTGGAGATCCCGGTCGAGGCGCAGGGCATGTCGATCTTCGGGGTGAACCACGTGGACGGCCGGCGCGGCGAGGAGCGGCTGGTGGCCCACGAACTGGCGCACCAGTGGTTCGGCAACAGCCTGACGATCGCCGGCTGGCGCGACATCTGGCTGCACGAGGGGTTCGCCGCCTACGCGGAGTGGATCTGGTCGGAGGCCTCGGGCGACATGCCCGCCGGCGATCTGGCGGCCCGCTGGCACCGCAGGCTCGCGGCCCTCCCCCAGGACTTCGTCCTCGCCGATCCCGGCGCCCGGCTCCTGTTCGACGACCGCGTCTACAAACGCGGCGCGCTCACCCTGCACGCGCTCCGGCGCACCATGGGCGACGCGCCGTTCTTCGCGCTGCTGCGCGAGTGGACGGCCGGCCACCGTCACGGGTCGGTCACCACGGAGCAGTTCACCGACCTGGCCTCGCGCCGCACGACCGAGCCGCTGGAGCGGCTGTTCGCCGACTGGCTGTACGGCTCCCGCCTCCCCGCGCTGTCCTGACGGAGACACGGAAAGGATCCGCCTCATACTCGGACGCCGCACGCGCGGTTCAACCGGCGGGGACGCCGGGGCGGAACGCTCCTCGCCCGTCCCGACGGCACACCCTGCGGCTCGCACCCCGCGCGCCGTGCCATACCGGTGCACTCCGCGGACATAGTCGGCTACATTCGCCTACGCTGTAGTCATGTCGCCGACACCACGGTCCGTCCGGTTCGAGGACGCCGTCCTGGACAAACTCGCCAAGTTCGTCATGGAGCACCCGGGGCTTTCGGTCTCCGCCGCGGTCAACCTCCTCATCACCGAGGCACTCCGGATGGAGGAACACCCGGGTGTGCTGTTCCGGACCGGGCCGTCGGGCCGCCGGGCGGTGGTCGCCGGCGGCCCCGACGTCTGGGAGGTCATCCGAGCGATCAGGGCGACCCGTGCCGCCGAGCCCGACGCGACAGCCGACGAGGTCGTGCCCATGACCGCCGAATACTCCGGGCTCCCCTCGCACCAGGTCAGAGCGGCGATCCGATACTGGTCGGATTATCCGGACGAGATCGATACGCAGATCGCCGCAGCCGAAGACGCCGCACGGAAGGCGGAGGAGCGCTGGAGGCGGGAGCAAGGGCTACTGGCATCGTGAACGGCAGGCTTCTGCTGGACGAGATGTTCCCGCCTCCGCTCGCCGAGAGTCTCCGCGAGCGGGGGCACGACGTCGTCGCACTCGTCGAACGCCCCGGGGGCCCGGGACTTCCCGATTCCCAGGTGCTGGATCTGGCAGTGGCGGAACGCCGCTGCCTGCTCACCGAGAACGTCCGTGATTTCGAGATCCTCCGGGCACGGCGACTCCACGACGGACACCCCTGCGCGGGTCTGCTCTACAGCGGTCCACACCGCTTTCCGAGAACCAAGACCGCGATCGGCCGGCTGATCGCGGTCCTGGACGGGCTCCTCTCCGAGGAGAGGCTGCCCGCTTCCGGTCAGGTGGACTGGCTGGTTTAGGCAACGGATCAGCGGCCGATCACGGGCTGTCGAGCCCGGTCCTGGATCCTTCCCCACCATCGCCGCCGGCCCCGCCATCGGGCATTCCCCTGCCCGAGCCGGTCGGCGGAGCGGTTGATCGTACGGCGCGGGCCTTGCCGTACGGCTCCCCGCACACTTCCTTTCATCGGACCTTTCCCTTCGAATGGGAGTGATTCGACCCACCTGGTCATATATTTCCCTAAATAGATCGGATCGCTGCTATAACGGGCTACGACCTATGGAGGAACCTCATGCGCGTGGCGTTGCACACCCGGATCAGGCCGGGCAAGGAGTCGGAGTACGAGCAGGCGCACCGGGAGGTGCCCCCCGAGCTGGTGGAGGCGATCAAGAAGGGCGGCGCGCACGAGTGGACGATCTGGCGCAGCGGCCTGGAGCTCTTCCACGTGATCGACTGTGACGACTACGAGGCGCTGCTCGCCTCGCTGGCCGGCCTGCCGGTGAACATCGCCTGGCAGGCCCGGATGGACGAGTTGCTGGAGGTCGCCCACGACTACTCCGCCGACGGCGGCGGCAAGGGCCTCCCGGCGGTCTGGCAGCTCGCCTGAGCCGTCCCGCCCTGGACGGTCATCCCAGCGCCCCGGGACGGTGTCATCCCGTGCCGTCCGTACGAGGTCGCCGTGTCCCGGCCGGGACGGCGTCGCCCCGGCCGGCCGTACAGCGTGTCACCGTGCCCCCGGCCGGGACGGTGTCATCCCGTGCCGGCCGTACGGCGTGTCACCGTGTCCCCGGCCGCGCGGTGTGCTCGTTATCGTGAGCGGGTGTCCCCCGCTCTCCAGACCCGCCTGTCCCCCGCTCTCCGCGCCCGCCTGCCCGCCGCGCTCGCGGCCGTCGCAACCGTCGCAGCCGGGCTCACGGTCCGCGCGGTCACCGGCGGCTGGTTCGGCAAGTACGCCGGTGACGCCCTCTACACCGTGCTCGTCCACGCGCTGATCGTGCTGGTGCTCCCCCGGGTCCCGCCGGTCCGCGCCGCGGCCGGCGCGCTGGCGTTCAGCTGGGCGGTCGAGCTCGCCCAGCTCACCCCCGTCCCGGCCGCGCTGTCGGAGGCCAGCGTGCTGGCCAGGCTGGTGCTCGGCAGCACCTTCGGCGCCGCCGACCTCGTCGCCTACGCCGCCGGAGCCGCTCTCGCCGCGACGGCGCACGCCCTCGTCCGCCGCGCTCCGTCACGCCGTAGTGGTCAACGGCCGGCCGTATCATTTCGAGACCATGCCTGAAGGACACACCATCCATCGCCTGGCCGCGCAGTACCGGCAGGCGTTCGGCGGCCGAGTGGTGCGCGCCGAGAGCCCGCAGGGGCGGTTCGCCGCCGGGGCCCACCAGATCGACGGGCGGGTGCTCCGGGAGACCGACGCGCACGGCAAGCATCTGCTGCTCGGATTCGACGACGACCGCTGGCTCCACGTGCACCTGGGCATCTACGGCAAAAGCGCCTTCGGCCCGGCTCCGGCGCCCGCGCCGACGGGTGCGGTACGGCTGCGCCTGAGCAACGCGGAGGAATACGCCGACCTGCGCGGGCCCAACACCTGCGAGCTGCTGGATCCGGCCGAGAAGAAGGCGCTGCACGCCAGGCTCGGGCCGGATCCGCTGCGCGCCGACGCCGATCCGGAGCTCGCCTGGCGGCGGATCGGCCGCAGCCGCACCTCCATCGGCGTCCTGCTGATGGACCAGTCGGTCGTCGCGGGGGTGGGCAACATCTACCGCGCCGAGGCGCTGTTCCGGGAGGGCGTCGACCCGTCCCGCCCCGGCCGCGACCTCACCCACGGGCAGTGGAAGGCCATCTGGGCCGACCTGGTGGCGCTGATGGCCGACGGGGTGCGGGTGGGCCGGATCGACACGGTCAGGCCCGAGCACACCCCGGAGGCGATGGGGCGTCCGCCCCGCGTCGACGACCACGGCGGCGAGGTCTACGTCTACCGCCGTTCGGGCATGCCCTGCTTCCTGTGCGGCGGCGAGGTCCGCACCGGGGTGCTCGCCGGCCGCAACCTCTTCTGGTGCCCGGCCTGCCAGACCACGTGATCACAGAAGGCGCGCGGCCGCCTCGATCGAGGCCTGGCCGGCGGGGACCAGCGGGAGGCGGACCGAGGCGGTGGGGATCAGTCCCCGGGCGTGCAGCACTCCCTTGATCACCGTGGGGTTGGGTTCGGCGAACATGCTCGCCGACATGGCGGAGAGCCGGTGGCCCAGTGCGCGCGCGTGGGCGACGTCGCCGGAGTGCCAGGCCTCCACCAGCTCGACGAAGCGGCCGGTGTGCAGGTGGGCCGAGGCGAGGATGCCGCCGGGGGCGCCCAGCGCGAGCAGGGCGGAGAAGAAGGGGTCGTCCCCGGCGAGCACCGCGAAGTCCTCAGGCAGGTCGGCCAGCAGGGTGACGGTGTCCTGGTCGACGCCGCCGACCGCGTGCTTGACCCCGGTCACCATGGGCAGCTCTCCCAGCCGGCGCAGGGTGGCCGCGCCCACCGACTGACCCGTCCGGTAGGGGATGTTGTAGACGATCAGCGGCACCGGGCTCTGCTCGGCCAGCACGGTGAAGTGGGCGAGCACCCCGGCCTCGGACGGGCGCACGAAGGACGGCACGGTGACCAGGGCGGCGTCCGCCCGGTCCTTGAGCCCGCGCAGGGCCTCGACGGAGCTCCGGGTGTCGCTGCCCCCGGCCCCGACGACCAGCGTCACCCCCCGCTCCCGGCACACCTTGGCGCACACCTCGACGACCGCCCGCCGCTCCTCTTCGGCGAGCATGGCGACCTCGGCGGTGGTGCCGAGCGCGACCAGCCCGGCCGCTCCCTCGTCGAGCACCGCGTGCGCCAGGCCTTCGAGCGCCTCCACGGCGATCTCGCCGTCCTCGGCGAACGGGGTGATCAGGGGAACGTAAACGCCGCGAAGTGTCATGTCCCCAGCCTCGCGGGCACTGACCATGCAGGTCCAGTTCCCGTTTCTTCCGAGACCGTTAAGCTGAACTGATGCTCGATGTGCGACGCCTCCGGCTGCTCCGCGAACTGTCCTACCGGGGCACGATCGCCGCGGTCGCCGAGGCCATGACGTTCACGCCCTCCGCGGTCTCCCAGCAGCTCGCCGCGCTGGAACGGGAGGCCGGGGTGGCGCTGCTGGAGCGGACCGGCCGCCGGGTGGCGCTCACCCCCGCCGGGGTCGCGCTGGTCGGGCACGCGGAGGCCGTGCTCGAACGGCTGGAGCAGGCGTCGGCGGAGCTGGCGGCCGCGCACACGGGTCTGGTCGGCGCCATCAGGGTCGGCGCCTTCCCGACCGCGACCCGCACCATCCTGCCCGCCGCCCTGGCCGCCCTGGGCCGTGACCATCCCGGGCTGGAACCGATGGTGGACGAGATCGACCCCGCCGAGGTGGCCCCCCGGCTCCGGACCGGCGACCTGGACGTCGCCCTCGTCCACGAGTACGACTTCGTCCCGGCCCTCCCCGACCTCGCGCTGGACGCCGAGCCCCTGCTGGAGGAGCCCATGTATCTCGCCTCCGGTGACGCCGGCGAATCGCCCGCGCGGCGGCGCGGCACGTCCGGCGGGGCCCTGGTACGGCACGGCGGCACCTCCGGCGGCGCCGGTGACTCCCCCGCACGGCACGGCGCCGTCGACGTCCTGGCGCGGTGGCGCGACGCCTCCTGGATCGTCTCCAAGCCCGGCACGCTCTGCCACACGATGACCGTGCGGGCCTGCCAGGCCGCCGGGTTCGCCCCCCGGATCCGCCACCACATCGACGACTTCGCCACCGTGCTGGCGATGGTCGCGGTCGGTCAGGGCGTGGCGCTGGTGCCGGAGCTGGGCGCGGCCGACCCGCCCGGCGGCGTCCGGCTCACCGAGCTGCCGATGCGCCGCCGCACCCAGATCGCCTTCCGCCGGGGGGCCTCGGCCCACCCGGCCGTCGCCGCCTTCACCACCGCGCTGCGGTCCTCGCTCCCCGGCGACCGTCACGCCCGGTAGGCGCGGTAGGCGCGGGCGGGATCCCCTGCCGCCCGGCGGCGGTGGAGGTCACATCAGCGTGCGCGCGGTCCAGAGCTCGGGGAAGATCTCACGTCGCATGCTCCGCTCCAGCCAGCTCAGGCCGCTCGACCCGCCGGATCCCGGCTTGGCCCCCATCGAGCGGCGCACCGCCATCAGGTGCCGGTACCGCCAGTCGGAGAACTGCGTCGCCAGGTCGGTCAGCGCTTCAGCCAGCGGCGCGAGCGGCCCGCCGTACACCTCGGCCCAGACCGCCTCGACGTCGGAGCGGGGCTCGTAGTCGGCGGCGTAGTCGCGCTCCACCGCCTCGCGCGGGATCGCGTAGCCCTGCCGGGCGAGGAAGGCGAGCACCGAGTCGTACAGGCTCGGCCGGGCCAGCGCCTCGGCGAGCTCACTGTAGGCCTCGGGGTTGCGGCGGTGCGGGCGGATGAGCGCCTCGGACTTGTTGCCGAGCAGGAACTCCACGTGCCGGTAGAGAGCCGACTGGAAGCCCGACGCCTCACCGAGCGCGTCACGGAACTGGTTGAACTGCGCGGGGGTGAGCCAGCTGAGCGACGCCCACGCGGCGTTGAGCGCCTCGAAGTGCCGGACCGTCCGCTTGATCGTCACGGTCGCGGTGGCGGCGTCGTCATCGTCGAGCTGCCGCTGGGCGAGCTGCCACTCCGAGCGGAGCAGGCCGAAGTAGAGCTCCATCACCTGGGTGGTGACCAGGAACGCGAGCTCCTCCGGGGCGTCGGTGACGGTGCGCTGGAGCCGGTGCAGGGTGGCGGTGCCGACGTAGTCGTCGTACGGCGTGGCCGCGTCGAACCCGAGCGTGGGCAGTCCCTCGTTGGCCGCGGCCCGTGTCTCCCGCTCTCGTTCGCTGAGCTGCCTGGTGCTGGTCATCAGTGACTCCTTGAGGTTGTTCACCTCCATGGTGGCCCGTATTGACAGGTCCGGAAATAATGGGAATAAGGCGATTTCGAGCTTCTGCCTTCGGAACGGAAGGCGTTGAAGTCGATCAGGCTACGAGATGACGGAGCGTGACGGTGGACGCGATGGACTGGGCACTGCTGGCCGAGCTGCAGGACGACGCGCGGCTGTCCTACAGCGAGCTCGCACGGCGGGTCCACATGTCGGCTCCGGCGGTCGCCGAGCGGGTGCGGCGGCTGGAGGAGTCGGGAGTGATCATCGGCTATCACGCGCGAATCGATCCGGCGCTGGCCGGGCGCGGGGTGGCCGCGCTGATCAGGATGTCGTGTTACGGGCCGCGCTGCGTGCTCCGCGACGAGCAGGCGCTGGCCTGGCCGGAGATCCTGGAGGTCCACCGGGTGACCGGCGACACCTGCTGCCTGCTGCGGGTGGCCGCCTCCTCGATGACGGCCTTCGAGGAGCTGATCGACCGGCTCGCGCCGTACGGCCACCCGTCGAGCATGATGGTGCTCTCCAGCCCGGTCCCCTGGCGCCCGCTCTCCCCCACCTGAGGCCGCCCCGGAAGCCGATCGGCGGCCCGGTCATCCCCTGACGGCCACCATTCCGCCGTCGACGGGCAGGACGGTCCCGGTGACGTAGGAGGCGCGGTCGCCGAGCAGCCAGGCCGCGGCCCCGGCGACCTTGCCGCTCCGCGACACCGTCCGCCGCGAGCACCGCCCGGCCGCCGGGACCGGCCCGCATCGCGGCGGACGCGCCGATCTTCACATATGGTCCGGTCAGAGAGCGGAGGTCGGGAGGTTGAACGGCATGTCATCGGAGTCCGAGCGGTTCATCGTCGTCACCGGAGGACCGGGAGCCGGCAAGAGCACCCTGATCGACCGTCTGCAGGAGGCGGGCTTCGCACGTTCGGAGGAGGCGGGCCGCGGCATCATCCAGGACCAGCTGGTGATCGGGGGCCGCGCGCTGCCCTGGATCGATCCGGACCTGTTCGCCGAGGCGATGCTCTGCTGGGAACTGCGTTCCTACCGCCTGGCGGTGGCGCGTGCCGCACCGGTCTTCTTCGACCGCGGGATCCCGGACATCGTGGGCTACCTGCGGCTCGAAGGACGCCCGGTCCCCGATCACATCCACGCCGCCGCGCAGAGGTTCCGCTACCACCGGCGCGTGCTCGTCGCGCCACCGTGGCCGGAGATCTACGAGCAGGACGACGAGCGCAGGCAGTCGTTCGAAACGGCCCGGCAGACGTACGAGTCCATGGTCGCGGCCTACACGGAGTACGGCTACGAGCTGGTGACGCTCCCGTGCGTACCCGTCGAGGAGCGGCTCCGGTTCGTGGCCGGCTGGATCGGCTGACCGGTCCGCCGCGCCGGCCCGGCCCGTGGGCCGCGTCCGGCAAGCGACCAGATAAAGCCGCCTTTCAGCCGCATGGCGGTGAAATATCCCAGATGGCCGCCCGAACCTGCTTCAATGTCCAGCCATGATCGCAAGGAAGCTGATGGCGGCGGCCGCTCTGGCGGTCGTGACGGTCCCCGCCTCCGCGGGGCAGGCCCAGGCTCGGACGTCGTCCTCCGCCATCTCGGTGATGAGCTGGAACGTCTGCGCGGGCACCAACCCCGGCTGCTTCTTCTACGGCAGGGACATGCGGGAGGTGGCCGTGAAGGTCGCCTGGTACGCGGTCACCCAGCCGATCAGGCCGGATGTGATCTTCCTTCAGGAGTTCTGCTCGGGTGGGACGGCCACGCTGGAGAGCCTGCTGGAGCAGAAGACCGGGCGCGCCTGGACCGTGCGGTCGTCGATCCTCACGGTGAAGGGCGGCTCGCCGAAGGTCTGCGCGCCCGACCGGCAGGGGCGGCCGCGGGGCCATACAGCCGTCACCGTCGCGGTCGCCGGCAACGCGGCCACCTTCCAGGCCCACGGACTGACCTCCCCGCCGTGGTACGTCAAGCGCATGGCGCTCTGCGCCGCGATCCCGGCCAGGAGGGTCAACGTCTGCGGCACCCACCTCAGCGCCGGCCTGTCCTACGACGACAGGGAGCCCGGCGCGCCCTTCCGGAGGAAGCAGGTCGAGGAACTGCTGGCGGCGGCGGCCAAGCCCGGCTACCGCGCCGTCTTCGGCGGGGACCTCAACCTGGCCCCGCCGGACAGCAGGCAGAGCACCGCCGCGAAAAGACGCATCCTGGCGCCCGTCTACGCGGCCTACGCCGAGTGCGACCAGAACGGCACCCGAGACGGACGGTGGACCGAGAAGCACGTCCGCGAGGACGGCAGCGTCTCGAAGCGCAAGCTCGACTACCTCTTCGCCCCCAGGGGAAGCGTGACGCGCTGCCACGTGGCCCAGGATGCCGCCCCCTCCGACCACAGGCCCATCTACGTCAAGGTCGGCCTCGGCTGACACCGGCGCCCCGGGCGGGTCCCCCGGACGGCGTCACCCTCGGGCGACTCGGCTACGGGGCGATGCAATTGCCAGGTGCCGGCGTGCGGGGGCCGCCGCAGGACCACGGCACCTCCTCGCTCGCCCACCTGGAGGAGAACATGGCGGCGGCCGACGTGAGCCTGTCCCGCGAGGACCTCGGCGTCCTGGACAGGCTCGCCTGAACCGTCCAACACAGCGGATTGACCGGCCAAGGCATGGGACGTCCCGTGTCCGGCAAGCAGGCCGGTCGACGTTCGACGAGACCGGTCGATCTTCGGCAGGACGGGGCAAAGGTGCTCCGATGCGGCACTAGGAGGGCCGTGAGCCCGCCGACTGCACGCCCCGCATGGCGATCTCGATGGCCCTGCGCACCGCCTCCCATATCCGCTCCGGCGGGTCGCCCCGGTTCAGGCAGGCCATCGTGGCGAGTTTGGCCGCTCCGGCGAGGGCGCCGACGGCGGCGGCGGCCTCGACGAGGTCGATCTCCTCGGAGTAGGCCCGATGGAGCGCCTCGGCCAGCTGCAGCTGGGTGTCGAACAGCAGCCGCAGCGCGCGGGCCTGAAGCACCGGGACCGACATGATCAGGCGGGTGCGGGCGGGAGTCAGCTCCATGAGGCGATCGGTCTCGGCGAAGGTCCGGGCCATGCTCAGCTCGCCCACGCGGAGCAGGAGCTCGACCACCGTCTCTCCGGCCCGCCGATGCGCGATCATGTCGATGATCTCGTCGAGGCGCGCCTGGCCGTCGAAGAAGACCACGTCCTCCTTGCTCGCGAAGTAGCTGAAGAACGTCCGCGTCGAGATGTCCGCCGCCGCGGCGATCTCCGCGACGGTGGTCTCCTCGTAGCCCTTCTCCTCGAACAGGTGCAGGGCCGCCTCGATCAGCGCGCGACGGGTGCGCAGCTTCTTACGTTCCCGCAACCCCGGACCATCGACCATGCACGCACTTTACTGCATTCTGAGCTTTTCTTCACTGATTGCAAATTTACATTGAATGCTGTTTGGTGGAGGTGAGAGGACACGCGTCTACCTGCGAGGAGCTGCGTCATGACCGAGGCCCCATCCTGCCCGGTAACCTTTCCCACCGCCCGCCGGCACCTCTTCGACCCGCCGGGGGAGGTTCTCCAGTGGCAGCGGCAGGGCGCACTCCACCGGATGACCTTCGCGGACGGCCATCTGGGCTGGCTGCTGACCGGTCACTCCGCCGCCCGGGCCGTGCTCGCCGACAACCGTTTCAGCAACCGCACCGAGCTGACCCATCCGCCGGTCGCCCATCCGCTGGCCCGGCAGGAGAACCGGCAGCCCCTTCCGGGGTTCTTCCTGAGGCTGGACCAGCCCGAGCACACCCGCTTCCGGCGGCTCCTGACCGGGCAGTTCACGGTGCGCAGGATGCGGCAGCTCGAACCGAGGATCGAGGAGATCACCTCCGACCGCCTGGACGCCATGGAGCGGGGCGACCGCCCGGCGGACCTGGTGCAGGCCTTCGCCCTGCCGATCCCGTCCCTGGTCATCTGCGAGCTGCTCGGCGTGCCGTACGGGGACCGCGAGCAGTTCCAGCGGGATTCGGCCGCGCTGCTCAACCTCGAGTCCTCGGCCGAGCAGATGGGCGCGGCACTGGTCGACCTCATGGCCTACATGCGCGACCTGGTGCTCCGCAAGCGGGCCGAACCGGCCGACGACCTGCTCGGCGGCCTGGTGGCGGGCGGGGAGCTGGACGACGAGGAGCTCACCGGGGTCGCGCTGCTCCTGCTCATCGCCGGCCACGAGACGACCGCGAACATGCTCGCGCTCGGCACCTTCGCGCTGCTGCGCGACCCGGCCCAGCTGGCGCTGCTCCGCGACGACCCGGCGGTGGCCGAGAGCGCCGTCGAGGAGCTCCTGCGCTACCTCACGATCATCCACATGGGCCCGGTCCGGACCGCGCTGGAGGACGTCGAGCTCGACGGCCACCTGATCAGGGCCGGCGAGTCGGTGGCCTTCTCGCTGCCCGCGGCCAACCGGGACCCCGAGCGGTTCGAGAACCCCGACACCCTCGACGTCACCCGGCCGGCGACGGGTCATCTCTCCTTCGGTCACGGCATCCACCAGTGCCTCGGCCAGCAGCTCGCCCGGGCCGAGATGCGCATCGCCTACCCGGCACTGCTGCGCCGCTTCCCCGGGCTGCGCCTGGCGGTGCCTCCCGAGGAGGTCCCCATGCGCTCCCACATGACCATCTACGGCGTGCACCGGCTGCCGGTTACCTGGTAGGAGTTGCCAATGATGGAGATCAAGGCAGACACCGACCGCTGCATCGGAGCGGGCATGTGCGCGCTCACCGCACCGGAGGTCTTCGACCAGAGCGAGGAGGAGGGGACGGTGGTGCTGCTGGACACCGACCCACCCGCCTCACGGGAGGCGGCGGTCCGCCGGGCCGTACAGCTGTGCCCGTCGGGAGCCCTGTCCGTCTCCTGACGGGCGGCCGTCCGGGAATCCGCGGGACGGGTCCGGGGACCCGAGGCCGGCCATCACCCCTGCCGTCGCCCGCCAGATCGGGGAGGAGGATCGACCACGCCAAGCCGAAAGCCTGACATTTCGAGATATGTCATTTGATCACCTGCAGCCTGGGCGGGTCGCGCGCAGCGCCCGCCCAGGCCGACCGGGTTGCCACCCCGCGCCAGGCCGGCACCCCCGGTACGGCGCCCCCGGGACGGCGCCCGTTCCACCTGGCGGCACCCCCCGCCTCCAGACCGGCAGCAAAGCCATGTTTGCCGCCTTTGTGATAGTTGCCGGACGGAACGATCTCTAGCCGTGGGACTCCTGAGGCGTTAGCGTCTGCGCATGCGTCACGTTGAGATCTCCGGTAAGAGGCTCCGGCTGAGGGAAGTCACGACCACTGACGTGGACGCGCTGCACGCCGTCTACGGCGACCCCACAGCCACCGAGCATCTGCCGTTCGACCCGCGCACCCGCGAGGAGGTCGAGGAGATAGTCGCCCAGGCGCTTGAGGCCGCGCGGGCCGAGCCCCGGCGGCTCTACGTGCTCGCGGTGATCGACCTGGACGACGACGAGGCCATCGGCGTCGCCCGGCTGCACATCGAGGCCGACCACCCGCACAGCGCGGAGATCGGCCTCGGACTCCGCCCCGACCACTGGGGCCGGGGCATGGGCACCGACCTGATCCGGCTGATGCTGATGTTCGGCTTCCGGGATCTGCGCCTGCACCGCATCTGGGGCGCCCGCTCCCCCGCCAACACCGCCGCCCAGCTCGCGATGCTGGTCGCCGGGATGGTCGAGGAGGGCAGGATCAGGCACCACGTGCGGGCCCGGGGGGCCTGGCGCGACTCCGTCGTCCATTCGGCGCTGGAGGACGAGTGGGAGGGCCACCGGGACGTCTGAACGGAAGGCCCTGCCGCGTCGTATCCGGCGGGGGCATCCGTCCGCGCGGAGGCCGTGCCGCGTCGTATCCGGCGGGGGCATCCGTCCGCGCGGAGGCCGTGCCGCGTCGTATCCGGCGGGGGCATCCGTCCGCGCGGAGGCCGTGCCGCGTCGTATCCGGCGGGGGCATCCGTCCGCGCGCGGAGACCGTACCGGGCTCCGGACCGGGGCCGCGCGGCGGGAATCCCGCCCCGGGACGATGTCGTGACGGAATTGCCGCCATTTCTCACTACAAAGAGGGTGAAATGGGCCTAGAGTCCGCGCATGTGAGTGAGAGTTCCATCCTCCCAGTGCGCGGACGCGCCGTCCGGCCCTCCGGCCGGCATCGCAGGCCCGTGCCCTCCCAGCTCCCGCCCGAGGCACCCGCGCTGGTGCTGGCCACCCTCGGCGACGCCACAGGCGCCGTCGCCGAGCTGGCCGCCCTCGTCCAGGGGGACAACCCGCAGATCGAGGTCCGGCTGGCCGGTCTCGGCGAGGACGGCAAGGCGCTGACCGCCGAGCTCGAGGCGGCCGCCCGCGAACGTCCCGAGGACGGCGTCGCCGCCATCGTGGTGCCGCTCCTGACCGGCCCGCACCCGGTCGCGGACCGGCTGATCGCCATGGCCGTCGCCGCGAGCGGGGCGTCGGTGACGGTCACCGACTCCCTCGGGCCGCACCCGCTGCTCGCCGAGGCCCTGCACATCCGCCTCGCGGAGAAGGATCTGGCCAGGGCCGACCGAATGCGGCTGCTCAACGTCTCCAGCCCGGTCGACGCGGTCATCCTCGCCACGGTCGGCGGCGAGAACGCGGCGGCGGAGGCGCAGCCGACGGCGGTGCTGCTGGCCTCCCGCCTGACGCTTCCCGTCGTGGTGGCCTCCCTGGACAGCGCGCCCGCCGTGGCGGAGGCGGCCGAGCGGCTGCGCGGCATCGGCGTCCAGCGCATCGCCCTGTCCCCGTGCGCCGTCGGCCCGGAGGTCGCCCCCGGCCTCGCGAGCGGCGCGGCGTCGGAGATCGGGGCCGAGTGCGCCGACCTCCTCGGCGCGCACGGTCTCATCGCGGACCTCGCCGCCCGCGCCTACGGGAGCGTGCTGGCCGAGGACTGACGTGAGAGGTCCCCTCTGCCGGGCGTCGAGAACCCGTACGTCATCGGAGGGGGCCGATCATGTTGTCCGGAGAAGAGCATGTCGAACGCCACCGGGCCACCGACGGCGCCGAGGGGCACGGATGGCAGGGCATCGACGCGCGAGATCCCGGTGGTCGTGCCGGAGCGCGTCTCCTCGTGATCCGGGCATGACCGGCGCGGTCACCGCCGGAGGTCAGGCCTCCAGCCAGACGTAACCCGCGAAACGGCCGGTCGTCCGGTCCCTGCGGTGGGAGAACAGGTCGGGGGTCTCGATGGTGCAGCGGGTGTCGTGGGTGATCTCGCCGACGCCCGCCTTGGCGAGCTGCGAGGTGATCGCGGCGCGCAGGTCGAGGGCGGGGGTGTCCTGACGGGTGATCGACCACGCCTCGGGGAGGGCGGCCGCGACCTGCCCGCGCAGCTCGGCGGGGACCTCGTAGCAGCTACCGCAGGCCATCGGGCCGATCAGGGCGGTCATGCTCGCCGGGTCGGCGCCGCGCGCGGTCATCTCCGCGACCAGGGCCGGGACCACGCCCAGGACGGTGCCGACCCGTCCGGAGTGCGCTGCCCCGACCAGGCCGGCCTCCGGGTCGGCCAGCAGGACGGGCGCGCAGTCGGCGCAGAGCGCGGCCAGGCCGAGTCCGGGCACGTCGGTGCAGACCCCGTCCAGCGGCGGCGGGTCCTCACCGAACGGCTCGCTCACATACCGGACGTCGGCACTGTGGACCTGCCGCATGAACACGACCCGGTCCAGGCCGAACTCGGCCGCGGTGCGGGCCCTGTTGGCGGCGACCGCCTCCGGGTCGTCCCCGCACAGGCCCCCGAGGTTGCGGCTGCCGTACGGCTCGGCGCTGACGCCGCCGTGTCGGTCGGTGATCCTCATCTGAAAGCTCACGGCCCCGACCCTACCCGCCTCCGGAACCTCCCCTCCGGGGCGTTCGTTACACGGATACGCGGATCCCCCGAGAGATTGCGAGCGTCATGGCACAGGTCGCGTACGACCGGAAGGAACAGCTCCAGCAGATCGAGAGCGGTCTGATGCCCGGCGAGCAGATCATCGCCGTCTACGACGCCATCGGCGCGGGGACCGGCTTCCTGGGACTCACCGACAAGCGGGTGATCGTGCAGGACAAGTCCTTCGTGGGCAAGAAGGTCGCCATCACGAGCATCCCCTACGGCAAGGTCTCGGCGGTCAGCGTGGTGAGCAACAAGTCCCTGGCGGGCTCGTTCTTCTCCTCCGGGGCCATCGCCATCCACGTGGGCACCCACACCTACGAGGTGGAGTTCCGGGGCGACAGCAAGGCCCACCACGTGCACAACGTGATCCTCCACTTCATCAGCTCCTGAACTCCGCCCAGGCCCCGGAACCCTCCCGATCGCGAACGGGCGGGCGGGCGGTCAGGAGCGGGCGACCGACCGGTAGAGGTCCATCGTCCGCTCGGCGATCCGCTCCCAGGAGAAGTGGTCCACGGCGCGGACCCGCCCGGCCCTGCCCATCTCGGCGGCGAGCGCCGGGTCGGCCAGCAGCCGGTTGACCCGCTCGGCGAGGTCGGCGGCGAACCGCTCGGGGTCGTCGGGGGTGCCGTCGGCCGCGGACTGGTCGATCGGGACCAGCAGGCCGGTCGAGCCGTCGGCCACGACCTCGGGGATGCCTCCGGTGGCGGTGGCCACGACGGCGGTCTCGCAGGCCATGGCCTCCAGGTTCACGATGCCCATCGGCTCGTAGATCGACGGGCAGACGAAGACGGTGGCGTGGGTGAGGATCTGGATCACCTCGGGACGCGGGAGCATCTCCGAGATCCAGATGACGCCGTCCCGTTCCAGCCCCCGGACGAGCCCGGTGACCTCGGCGGCGATCTCCGGGGTGTCGGGCGCGCCGGCGCAGAGCACCAGCTGGGCGTCGGGGTGGAAGTCCCTGGCCGCGTGGAGCAGGTGGACCAGGCCCTTCTGCCGGGTGATGCGGCCCACGAACACGACGTACGGCCTGGCGGCGTCGATGCCGTGGCGGGCCAGGACATCGGTGTCCCGGTCGGGGGTGTACTCGCCGGTGTCGATCCCGTTGTGGATCACCGTTACTTTTTCCGGCAATATTTCGGGATAGCTCGCCAGCACGTCACGCCGCATCCCCTCCGACACGGCGATGATCGCGTCGGCGCTCGCCAGCGCGCTCCGCTCGGCCCATGATGACAGCGTGTAACCGCCGCCGAGCTGCTCGGCCTTCCACGGCCGCAGCGGCTCCAGGCTGTGGGTGGTCACCACGTGCGGCGTGCCGTACAGCATCTTGGCCACGTGACCCGCGAAGTTGGCGTACCACGTGTGGCTGTGCACCAGATCCGCGCCCTCGCACCCGGCCGCCATCTCCAAATCCACGCCCAGGACCTGGAGCGCGGCGTTGGCCGTCTCCAGCCCGCCGGGCACCCGGTAGGCCTCGACGCCGTGCTCGGACCGTGACGCTCCGAAGCAGCGGACCCGGGCGTCCGCCAGCCGGCGCAGCTCCCTGGCGAGGTATTCGACATGGACCCCGGCACCGCCGTACACCTCGGGCGGGTACTCACGACTCAGCAGATCAACGCGCATATGATCAGCGTAGTGTTTCAGTCCTGTTCGTCAGGTTAAGGTCCAGATATGAGAGTCCTCGCGATTGTGCTCGCCGGCGGCGAAGGCAAGCGACTGATGCCGCTGACAGCTGACCGGGCCAAGCCCGCGGTGCCATTCGGGGGGATATACCGGCTCGTCGACTTCGTCCTGTCGAACCTGGCCAACGGTCACTACCTGCAGATCGTCGTGCTGACGCAGTACAAGAACCACAGCCTCGACCGGCACATCTCCCGAACCTGGCGGCTTTCGTCGATGCTGGGCAACTACGTCACGCCCGTGCCCGCGCAGCAGCGGCTCGGGCCGCACTGGTTCTCCGGGTCGGCCGACGCCCTGTTCCAGAACCTGAACCTGATCTACGACGAGATGCCCGACCACGTCATCGTGTTCGGGGCCGACCACATCTACCGGATGGACCCCCGGCAGATGGTGGAGCAGCACATCGAGTCCGGCGCCGAGGTGACCGTGGCGGCGATCCGGCAGCCGCTGTCGCTGGCCGACCAGTTCGGGGTGATCGAGGCCGACCCCGCGGGGCGGCGGATCGTGGCCTTCCGGGAGAAGCCCAAGGACGCGGTCGGCCTGCCGGACGCGCCCGACCAGGTGTACGCGTCGATGGGCAACTACGTCTTCAAGACCCAGGCGATGCTCGACGCGCTCCGGGAGGACGCGCTCGACCCCACCAGCAAGCACGACCTCGGCGGGAACATCATCCCGATGATGGTCAAGGCGGGCAGCGCCGAGGTCTACGACTTCGCCGACAACGTCGTGCCGGGCTCCACCGAGCGGGACCGGGGCTACTGGCGGGACGTCGGGACGCTCGACGCCTACTACGAGGCCCACATGGACCTCATCTCGGCGCACCCGATCTTCAACCTCTACAACAACCAGTGGCCCATCTACACCGGCCACGACCCGCTCCCTCCGGCGAAGTTCGTGCACAACGACGGCGACCGGGTCGGCCGGGCGATCGACTCGCTGGTCTCCGCGGGCGTGATCGTCTCCGGCGGGCTCGCGGAGCGCTCCATCCTCTCCCCGGGCGTGGTGCTGCACTCCCACTCCCAGGTCGAGGACTCGGTCCTGATGGGCAACGTGAAGGTGGGCCGGGGCGCCATCGTCCGCAAGGCCATCATCGACAAGAACGTGATCATCCCGGACGGCGCCCGCATCGGCTTCGACCTGGAGTACGACCGCAGCCGCTTCGCGGTGACCCGTAACGGCATCGTGGTCATCGGCAAGAACGAGATCGTCGAGCGGTAGGCCCGGCCCCGTCACCGCTCACGGGATCCGTCACAGGGCGGCGCGCGTCTGCCGCCGGTCGTCCGGCGCCCGCCCCGGCCGCTCAGGCGGGGCCTGTCCCGGACAGGCGTCCCGGGCTTCACGTGCGCGGGCCGGGGTCCCCGGCGCGCAGCGGGTGCGGAGTGCCCGGAATTCGTTCTCCAGACGGGTTGCCCGCTCCTCCAGGGTGACCATGAGGGTGTCCTCCGGTTCGAGACGCGGCGTGGCCCAGGGCACGCCGGTGAGGAAGGGACTGGGGCGCGGGTCCTCACGACGACCAGCCTGAGGCCGTCGAGGACTCCATGGGCACGCCACCCCGCGCACGGGGAGGGGAATCCCCCTCCCTGTGCGAAGAAACACCGGGGCGGGGTGGGCAAAGCTTCCATCGGCGACCGCGGCCCGCCGTCAGGCGACCGCCGGTGACCGATGCAGCCATTGACGGAGTGAGCACTCACTCCGCATGATGGGCGCATGGAGACCCCACCTGCCCGGCGGCGAGCGCCGGGAATGAGCCCGGAGCGGCGCCGCCACATGATCGTGCGGGCCGCCCTCCCCCTGGTCGCCGAGTACGGCGCCGCCGTCACCACCAGCCAGATCGCCAGAGCCGCCGGGATCGGCGAGGCCACGATCTTCCGGGCGTTCACCGACAAGGACGAGCTGCTGGACGCCTGCGTGGTCGAGGCGCTCCGCCCCGACCACGCGCTGGCACAGCTCGCCGCGATCCCCCTCGACCAGCCGCTGGCCGCCCGCCTGACCGAGGCCGCCGACACCCTGCAGGCGCACACGGCGCGGATCGGTACCGTTCTCGGCGCCCTGCACGCCTCGGGCCGCCGCCGTTCCCGCGACCGCCACGCCGTCCCTCCCCCGGAGGAGGCGGACGGGGCGCGCCCCGCGGACCGCGGGGACTCGGCCACGCAGACCGTCGAGGCGCTGGCCGAGCTGTTCGACCCCGAACGCGACTCGCTCCGGCTCCCCCCGGAACGCCTGGCGACGATCTTCCTCCACCTGATGCTGTCCAGCGCCCGCCGCCCGCTGGGCGGCCCCCAGGTGAGCAACGACGACCTCGTGGACGTTTTCGTGCACGGTGCCCTGATCTGAGAGGCCGACCATGCCCATCACTCTGAACCACACCATCGTCCCCGCCGTCGACAACGAGCGGGACGCCCGGTTCTTCGCCGACGTCATGGGGCTGGAGTGCCTGCCGCCCGCCGGGGCGCGCGGCCACTTCGTCCCCGTGCGGGTCAACGCCACCCTCACCCTCGACTACATGACCGTCGACGACCCCGAGGGACACCACCTGGCCTTCGACGTGGACCCCGCCACCTTCGACCGGATCCTCGCCCGCCTCCAGGAGCTCGGCGTGCCGTACGGCAACCACCCGGCCGATCCCGGCAACGGCCGCGTCGACCACCCGCTCTGCGCCCGCGGCCTGTTCTTCGTCGACGAGGCCCGCAACCTCTACGAGGTCATGTCCCCCGAGTGAGGCGGTGGCCGGCAGCTCGAAGCCATCAAAGATCTACACGGGATAGATTCTCCCGGGACGTTCCTTTGGTCATGCGGACAGATCACCCCCGCGACCGCGGATCACGAGAGGCCTCGAATGCGACTGACGCGACCGTTCCGGCGGCTGAGCCCGGCCGAGCGGCAGGTCTGGGACGCCTATCCGGCGGGCACCTGGGTCGACCTGCGGACCGGGGACAAGGACGCCGACGACCCGGCGAAGGGTGCCGGGTGGGGGCCGGAGCGGACGGTCCGGGCGGAGGTCATCGCGGCGCTGCTGCTCGGCGCGCGGGAGCCCGAGCCGGGCAGGACCGCCGGCCTGCGGCTGGCGGGCGCCCGCGTGGCGGGGGTGCTGGACCTGTCCGACGCCACCCTCACCGGCAAGCTCCACCTGCTCAACTGCCACCTCCCCGAGACCGTCTCCCTCACCGACGCCACCACGTCGGGCGTGCGGTTCCGGGGGTGCGAGATGGAACGGGTCCGGGCGGCCCGGTGCACGGTCAACGGCCTGCTGGAATTCGACGGCTCCACGGTTCACAGCGGGATCCGGCTGGACAACGCGCACGTGACCGGCCAGTTCCGGCTCTCCAGATCGCGCCTGCACGCCCCCGGTGAGCGGTCCCGGGCGAGCGAGAGCCGGCTGGAGGACATCCGGCGGCCGTTCACCGAGACGGAGATGCGGGAGCGGGGCCTCGACCAGAGCCAGTGGGCGGTGTGGGCGGGCGGGCTGACCGTGGAGGGCGGGGCGTTCATGCGTGACATGCGCGTCACCGGCGGCCTCAGGCTCATCGGGGCGAAGTTCAACGGCGGGGTCTACCTGCAGAGGACGGTCATCACGGCGACCGGCCCGCACGCCGTGCACGCCGACTTCATGGAGTCCGGGGCGGCGGAGTTCAGTGCGGGGTTCACCGCGACGGGCGTCATCAGGATGCGCGGCTCGCGCGTCAACGGCGTGCTCTCCTTCGACGGGGCCACGCTGGAGGCCCCCGGCCGGGTCCTCCACCTGAGCCACGCCCAGGTGGAGGAGCTGATCCTGAACCCGGCCTCCATCAAGGGAGAGGTCAACCTCGGCTACTCCCGGGTCGGCGTCCTGCTCGACAGCCCCGCCGCCTACGCGGACAGAGTCCAGCTCACCGGGCTGACCTACGAGTCGCTGCGGGGCCACTGGACGGTGGCCGAACGGCTGGACTGGCTCCGCCGGGACCCGGAGGGCTACAAGCCGCAGCCGTACGAGCAGCTCGCCTCCTGGTTCCGCCGGATTGGCCACGAGCCGGACGCCCGCCGGGTGCTGCTGGCCAAGCAGCGCCGGCGCCGCGGCACCCTCAAACCCACCGGCAGGGTCTGGGGCCGGCTGCTCGACTTCGTCGTCGGCTACGGCTACCGCCCCTGGCTGGCCGGGCTCTGGGTGGCGGTGCTGCTGACCCTGGGCACCGCGGTCTTCGGCGCCGTGCGCCCGGCGCAGATCGACCCGGACGAGGTGCGGAGCTTCCAGCCCTTCGTCTACACGCTGGACCTGCTCGTCCCGGTGAGCGTCTTCGAGCAGCGGGGGGCGTGGGAGCCGGTCGGCTGGACCCAGTGGCTGGCCTGGACCCTGGTCGCCTCCGGCTGGATCCTGGCCACCGCCCTGATCGCCGGAGCCGCCCGGGTGCTGCGCCCCAGCGGGAACTCCTAGTACCGGGCCGTCCCGGCCTGGTGTCCCGCCGCCCCGGACTGGTGCTCCACCGCCCCGAACCGGGACAGCGGAGCCCCCTCCTCCATCACCCGGAAGCGGGGCAGCGACTCGGGATACTTGTCCCGGACGAACTTCACCATGTGCTCGCGGATGTCGCACTTGAGGTCCCAGGCGCTGGGTGAGTCGGCGGCGCTCATCAGGGCGCGCAGCTCCAGCAGGCCGCCGGGAAGGGTGTCGGTGACCTGGAGGACCCAGTCCTTCTGGTCCCACAGCGGGTGCTCGCGCAGGGCGCGGTAGAGCTCGGCCCGGAGCTCCTCCACCGGGACCGACCAGTCCAGCCGGAGGAACACCGCGCCGATCACCCGGCTGCCGTGCCGGGTCCAGTTCTCGAACGGGTTGGTGGTGAAGTAGGAGACCGGCAGCACCAGCCTGCGTTCGTCCCACAGGCGCAGCACCACGTAGGTGAGGGTGAGCTCCTCGATCCGGCCCCACTCCTCCTCCACCACCACGACGTCGTCCAGCCGGAGCGCGTCGCTGAAGGCCAGCTGCAGCCCCGCGAGCAGGTTGCCCAGGGTGGACTGGGCCGCGATGCCGACGACGACGCCGGCGATCCCGGCCGAGGCCAGCAGCCCGGCGCCGAGCGCGCGCACCTGCGGGAAGGTGAAGAGCATCGCGCCCATCGCCAGCACGATGACCACCGCCGTGGCCACCCGGCGGACCAGGGTGATCTGGGTGCGGATCCTGCGGGCCCGCCGGTTGCGCTCGCCCTGGACGACGACCAGCCGCTCCAGCACCACGTCGGTGACGGCGTAGGCGGCCTGGATGACCAGCCAGGTGACACATCCGATCATGGTCAGGCTGAGTATCCGGTCGATCGCGTCGTCGACCTGCCCCTCGGCCATGCCCGGCCGGTAGAGCGTGTTGGCGGTCACCACGACCGCCGTGGCGAACCCCGGCCAGGTGCAGCGGCGCACGAGCGGAGCGGCGAGAACCCACTTCTCGCCGATCAGCCGCCACCGCAACGCCCTCCGCACCATCTCCACGCAGGCTGCGGCGGCCAACATGGAAGCGAGCAGGATGATCCATCTGGACACTGACGGCGTCCCCCCTTGTCGTCCGTTACAGACGAGGTGCCCGGGGATTCACCGCATAATCAGAACGCCTCGTCGAAAGACACATTCCCCTCAACAGCTACCTGATAGGCAGAAACACGCCGTTCGAAGAAGTTTGCCAACTCCTGCACGTCCTGCAGCTCCATGAACGCGAACGGGTTGGCGGTGCCGTACCGGACGGGGAACCGGAGCCGGACCAGGCGCTGGTCGGCCACGTACTCCAGGTACTGGCGCATCTGCTCCACGTTCATCCCGGACATGCCGTCGCCGCACAGATCGGCCGCGAAGGCGAGCTCGGCCTCCACCGCCTCCTCGATCATCTGGGTCACCTGCGCGCCGAGCTTGTCGTCGAACAGGTCCGGCTCCTCGGCCCGCACGGTGTCCACCACGCTGAAGGCGAACTCCATGTGCATGGACTCGTCGCGGAAGACCCAGTTGGTCCCGGTGGCCAGGCCGCTCAGCAGGCCCCTGGAGCGGAACCAGTAGACGTAGGCGAAGGCGCCGTAGAAGAACAGCCCCTCGATGCACGCGGCGAAGCAGATCAGGTTGAGCAGGAACGCCCGCCGGTCCTCCCGCGACTCCAGCCGGTCCAGCCCGCCGAGCGAGTCGATCCACCGGAAGCAGAACTCGGCCTTGTTCCGGATCGAGGGGATGTGCTCGACCGCGGCGAAGGCCTTGACCCGCTCGTCGTGGTCGGGCAGGTAGGTGTCCAGCAGGGTCAGGTAGAACTGGACGTGCACGGCCTCCTCGAAGAGCTGCCTGCTGAGGTAGAGCCGCGCCTCGGGGGCGTTGACGTGCTGGTAGAGGTTGAGCACGAGGTTGTTGGCCACGATCGAGTCGCCGGTCGCGAAGAACGCGACGAGGCGGTTGATCAGGTGGCGCTCCTCCGGCGTCATCCTGGCCAGGTCCGCCAGGTCGGAGTTGAGGTCCACCTCCTCGACGGTCCAGGTGTTGCGGATCGCGGCCCGGTAGCGCTCGTAGAACTCCGGATACCGCATGGGCCGCAGCGTGAGGTCCATGCCAGGGTCGAGCAACATCAGGGAAAGCCTTTCGGGGAAGCGGCTACTGGCAGGCGTCGCAGTACTCGGGGTTCTCCAGGGAGCACGCGACGGCCTCGGGATCGGGCACGGCCTGGGCCACGGTGGTCTGCGCGATCCGGGTCGCCGGCCGCGAGCGCAGGTAGTAGGTGGTCTTGAGGCCGGACTTCCACGCGTAGGCGTACATCGAGGAGAGCTTGCCGATGGTCGGCGTGGCCATGAAGAGGTTCAGCGACTGCGACTGGTCGATGTACGGCGTGCGCGCCGCGGCCAGGTCGATCAGCGCCTTCTGCGGCAGCTCCCAGGCGGTCCGGTAGAGGGACTTGAGGTCCTCCGGCATGCCGGGGACGTCCTGGACGGAGCCGTCGGCCCGCTTGATCGCGTCCCGGATCTGCGGGGTCCACAGGCCCCGGGCCTGCAGGTCGCGGACCAGGTAGCGGTTGACCTGGAGGAACTCTCCCGACAGGGTCTCGCGCTTGAAGATGTTGGAGACCTGGGGCTCGATGCACTCGTAGCAGCCGGCGATGGAGGCGATGGTGGCCGTGGGCGCGATCGCGATCATCAGTGAGTTGCGGAGACCGGTCTCGGCGATCCTGTCCCTGAGCGCCGCCCACTCCGGCGACCGCGCGGCCCCGTAGTGGTCGGGATGGAGCACGCCGGCGGCGGCCCGGGTGTCGTCGTAGGAGGGGTGACGGCCCCGCTCGACGGCCAGGTCGGAGGAGGTGGCGTAGGCCGCCAGCGCGATCTCCTCGGAGATCCGGGTGGACAGCTCCAGAGCCTGCGGGGAGTCGAACGGCAGCCGCAGCGCGAAGAGCACGTCCGCCAGGCCCATCACGCCCAGGCCGATCGGCCGCCACTTCCTGTTCGCGGTCCCGGCCTCGGGCGTCGGGTAGAAGCCCAGGTCGATGGTCCGGTCCAGGAACCGTACGGCGGTGCGGACCGTGCGGCGCAGCCGCGTCCAGTCGACGTCCCGGCCGTCCAGGTGGGCGGCGAGGTTGATCGAGCCGAGGTTGCAGACGGCCGTCTCGGCGTCGTTGGTGACCTCGAGGATCTCGGTGCAGAGGTTCGACAGGTGGATGACGTTCTCGGGCCGGGCCGTCTGGTTGGAGGTCCGGTTGGCCGCGTCCTTGAAGGTCATCCAGCCGTTGCCGGTCTGGGCGAGGGTCCGCATCATCCGGCCGTACAGCGACCGGGCCGGGATCTGCTTGACGTAGCGGCCCTCGGCCTCGGCGGCCCGGTAGGCCTCCTCGAACGCGGCGCCGTACAGGTCGGTGAGGTGCGGGACCTCCTTGGGGTCGAACAGCGACCACACGCCGTCGGCCTCGACCCGGCGCATGAACTCGTCGGGGATCCAGTTGGCCAGGTTCAGGTTGTGGGTGCGGCGGGCCTCCTCGCCGGTGTTGTCGCGCAGTTCGAGGAACTCCTCGACGTCGGCGTGCCAGGACTCCAGGTAGACGCAGGCCGCGCCCTTGCGGCGGCCGCCCTGGTTGACCGCGGCGACGCTGGAGTCCAGCGTGCGCAGCCACGGCACGATGCCGTTGGAGTGGCCGTTGGTGCCCCGGATCAGCGAGCCGCGCGAGCGCACCCGGGTCCAGGCGATGCCGATCCCCCCGGCGTACTTCGACAGCCGCGCGACCTGCCCGTAGCGCTCGTAGATCGCCTCCAGCTCGTCGCGGGGCGAGTCGAGCAGGAAGCAGGAGGAGAGCTGGGGCCTGCGCGAGCCGGAGTTGAACAGGGTGGGCGAGCTGGGCAGGTAGGACAGGGTGGACATGAGCGCGTACAGCTCGGCCGCCTCTTCGACCGTCTCCGACAGGCCGCAGGCCACCCGGAGGAAGAAGTGCTGCGGGCGCTCCAGGACCTGGCGGGTCCGCGGGTGGCGCAGCAGGTAGCGGTCGTAGACCGTGCGCAGCCCGAAGTACTCGAACCGGTCGTCGGCGTCCTGCGCCACCAGTGCGTCCAGCTCCGCGGCGTGGGCGGCCACGAAGGCGGCCAGCCCGTCCTGGACGAGCCCGGCCGCGTGGGTGGCGGCGACGGACTCGGAGAAGGCCCGGACCCCGTGCCCGGCCGCCTCGTCGGCGATCAGCTCCGCCAGCAGGCCGGCGGCGATCCTGGAGTTCTCCGGATCGGTGATCACCCGGGCGGCGGCCTCCTCGATGGCCAACCGGCGGTCGGCCGGGCCGTCGCCGGTCTTCTTGGAGACGTCGACCAAGGTCTGTGTCACGTGCTACCCCTCGCGCGCTCGAATTCCCCGTACGGCTCTCACCGGAAGGGCGCACGCGACCGAGAGCGGTCCCGGGCATGCCGGACCGCCTCATCCGCGGGCCCTCCCTCGAGGCCCTGGACAGCTTGCGTGGTCGAGTCCGCCTCGCCCGGCACGCCTCGGGCCGCTCCACGCGTCCCAGGTGCCCGGTCCGGCTCCCTCTTCCACACGTCACCGGCAGGTTTTCGGACTCACGGGCGCCTCGCACACGCCTACTGGCCGTCGCTTCCCAGGCAAACTGCGCCCAGTGCTCTCATGACGGCGGTCGTTCCCGTTCACCGCTGCGGGGCAGTCCCGGAATCTCACCGGGTTCCCTCTTGCCTCGCCCCCGAAGGGCGAACCAGCAACGAGCAGGATCCTACATGTAGGGCCGCTGGACGCAACTACCCCAACAGCTTGTGGCGAAAGTGCTCAGCAGCCCGAGCTCGTTGAGCACTTCCCGGGTGCGGCGGGTCTCGGTGGCGAGCCACTGCCGGAAGTCGTCCCCGCTCAGGTAGACCCGGTTCCAGCCGTTGGCCGCGCAGATGGCCCGCCAGCGGGACGAGGCGTCGACGCGGTCGCACAGGGCGACGGCCACGTCCCTGTCCTCGGAGCTCATGCCGCGAGGGCCGAGCACGCCGCACCAGTCGGTGTACTCCAGGCGGACGTCCAGCTCCATCAGCGTCGGGGCGTCGATCCCGTCGATCCGCTCGGCGGAGGAGACCACCAGCGGACGCAGGCGGCCCTCGGCGATCTCGGGCACGAAGGAGCGGGCCGAGCCCAGCAGCGCGGCCACCCGGCCGTCGTGGAGCGCCTGGGCGGCCTCGGCCCCGCTGGAGTAGCCGGCGTAGTCCAGCAGCCGGGTGTCCACACCGAGACACTTGCCGATCATGCCGTAGAGCACATGGTCGGAGCCGCCCTCCATCCGGCCGCCCACCGCCAGCCCGGCCGGGTCGCGGCGGAGCGCCGCGGCGAAGTCCTCGAAGGCGCGCAGGCGGGAGCCCGCCGGGACGACCAGGGCCGCCCAGTCGCCGACCATGCGGGCCAGGGGGGTGGTGGACTCCACCACGGAGGCGGCGTTGGCGATCTCCGCCCCCGCCACCATCGGCATCCCGGTCAGGAGCAGCCTGCCCTCGCGGGTGAAGGGCTCGCGGGCGGCGGCGAACGCCCCCAGCGCGGCGGCGCCCAGGCCGCCCGGATAGTTGCTCACCTCGGCCGCCCGCGCCAGCCTGTCCCCGGTCAGGACCGAGGCCAGCGCACGCGCGGCCCGGTCCCAGCCCTGCCCGCGCTCGGCGGGCGCGACGACGGTCAGCCGGCCCGCCGGCGGCAGGCGGGAGCCTCCCGCTCCACCGCAGCCGCCGGCGACCATGACCCCCAGGGCGAGCACAAAGAACCGCCTACGGTGCATAAGCGCCCCTTTCCCCAAGAACCTCCAATACTCTAGGTTATCGACACATCACTTTCTGTCGTACATTGGGGGGTCTTACCGCCATCCGGTAGGAGTCGGCTTATTCCACCGTGACGCTCTTAGCCAGGTTGCGAGGCTTGTCCACGTCACGCTCCAGCGCCACGGCGGCGTGGTAGGCCAGGAGCTGGAGCGGGATCGACAGCAGGATCGGGTCCAGCTCCGTCTCGTTCCTGGGCACCACGACGCAGTCGTCGGCCAGCTTGGGGTCGGCCGTACGGTGGCCCACCATGAGCACCCGGCCGCCGCGCGCGCGGATCTCGCCCAGCGTGGTGAGGTTCTTGTCCAGCAGCTCGTCGTCGGGGACGATCGCCACGGTCGGCATCTCCGGGCCGATCAGCGCCAGCGGCCCGTGCTTGAGCTCGCTGGCCGGGTAGGCCTCGGCGTGCACGTAGGAGATCTCCTTGAGCTTCTGCGCGCCCTCGCGCGCCACCGGGTAGCCCCGGACCCGGCCGACGAACATCATGCTCGGCGAGTCGGCGTACTTGCGCGCGAGCTCCTTGATCTGCGGCTCCAGCGCGAGGATCTCCTTGATCTGGCCGGGCAGCCTGCGCAGGCCCTCGCAGATGCGGCGGCCGTCGGCCGGGGACAGGTCGCGCACCCGGCCCAGGTGCAGCGCCAGCAGCGCGAAGGCCACCGCGGTCGAGGTGAACGCCTTCGTGCTCGCCACCGAGACCTCCGGGCCGGCGTGCAGGTAGACACCGCCGTCGCACTCGCGGGCGATGGCGCTGCCGACGGTGTTGACGATGCCGAGCACCCGGCCGCCCTTGCGCTTGAGCTCCTGGACGGCGGCGAGGGTGTCGTAGGTCTCCCCCGACTGGCTGATCGCCACGTAGAGGGTGTCGGGCTCCACGACCGGGCTGCGGTAGCGGAACTCGCTGGCCGGCTCGGCGTCGGCCGGGATCCGCGCCAGCTCCTCGATGAGCTGGGCGCCGATCTGGCCCGAGTAGTAGGCGGAGCCGCAACCGATGATCTTCACTCGGCGGAACGACCGGGTCTCGCGCGCGTCCATGTTGAGACCGCCCAGGTGGGCGATGTGGAAGCGGTCGTCCAGCCGCCCGCGCAGCGTCCGGGCCACGGTCTCGGGCTGCTCGGAGATCTCCTTGAGCAGGTAGTGCTCGTAGCCGCCGGTGTCGTAGTGCCCGGCATCCCAGTCGACGGTCAGCGGCTCCTTGGCCGTCGGCCTCGCGTCGCCGGCGAAGGTGTGGAACCCGTCGGCCTTCAGCACCGCCAGCTCGCCGTCCTCCAGGTGCACCACCTGGCGGGTGTAGCGGACCAGCGCGGCCACGTCGGAGGCGGCGAACATCTCCTTCTCGCCGATGCCCAGCACGATCGGGCTGCCGTTGCGGGCCACCACCACCTCGCCGGGCCGCTGGGCGTCGATCACCGCGATGCCGTAGGTGCCCACGATCCGCTTCAGCGCCGTCCGGACCGCCTCCTCCAGCGAGTCGGCCTCCACGACGGTGCGGGCGATCAGGTGCGACAGCACCTCGGTGTCGGTCTCGGACAGGAAGACCGCGCCGTCGGCCTCCAGCTTGGCGCGCAGCTCGTCGGCGTTCTCGATGATGCCGTTGTGCACGACGGCGATGCGCTCGTCGGCGGACAGGTGGGGGTGGGCGTTGACGTCGCTGGGCGCCCCGTGGGTGGCCCACCGGGTGTGCCCGATGCCCAGTCCCCCCTTGAACCGCGCCGGCACGACCGCCGCCAGGTCGGCCACCCGGCCCTTGACCTTGCGCATCTTCAGACCCTTGTTGGAGATCACCACGCCGGCCGAGTCGTAGCCCCGGTACTCAAGGCGCTGCAGGCCCTCCAGCAGGATCGGCGCCGCATCCTTGGGCCCTACATAAGCCACGATTCCGCACATCTAACCGCTCCTTACCCGTAGACGATCCGGCGCAGCTGGCGCAGGGAGAGTTCAGGTGCCGCGACACGGCGGGACGGGATCTCGGCGGCGATCCGGGGGAAGATCTCCTCGTTGACCAGCCCCCTGGCCTTGAGCTCGGCGTGACGCCGCCGGACGAACTCCTCGACGGGCTCGGAGAAGTAGGCCAGCACGTCCGCCACCACCCGCGCCGCCTCGCCCGGACCGAGCGCGCTCGTCCGGGTCAGGTGGGTAATCAGATCCTCATGCGGATGCCATGCCGTGGACACAGAGCAGGACCATACGCACCATCGGTGGCCTTCACCAAGTTTTCTGCCCGATTTCGGGCAAGGATTGCCCCAGTCGGCCCCAAGCACCCCCGACCGTGAGACAGTCGGCAATCGAACATAACTCTGGGTAGTCGTCCGGTCGGGAGGGACCACCATGCGCCGTCTGCCGGCAGTCACCGTCCTCGCCCTCGTCGCCGTGCTGGCCCTGCCCGCCGCCGCGGCGCCGACGCCGGACGGCGGGCGGACGGAGAGCGGGCAGGCTCCCCCCGCCCGGACGGCCCCGGCGCACGGGACGCCGGGGAGGGGGCAGGCGGCCACCGCCCGGCCGTACGGGACATCGGAGAGCAGGCAGGCGGCCTTCGCCCGGGCGGCCCGGACGTACGGCGTGCCGGAGAGCGTGCTCCTCGCGGTCTCCTACCTGGAGTCCCGCTGGGACGCCAACGACGGGCTGCCCAGCGTCTCGGCGGGCTACGGCCCCATGCACCTGGTCGACGGCCGGACCGGTCCGGGCCGCCACCGTCACGGCGGGGAGGACCCGCGCGGCGACGAGAGCCGGCCGCACCCGCCCGTGGTCCCGGAGCCCGCTGCGCCCCCGCCCGAGGACACCCTGCGCCGCGCGGCGGAGCTGACCGGGATCGCCCCCGGGCTGCTGCGCCGGGACCCGGTGGCCAACATCCAGGGCGGCGCGGCGCTGCTCGCCGACCACCAGCGGCGTACCGGCGAGCGGCCGAGCACCGATCCGGCACGGTGGTACGGCGCGGTGGCCCGCTATCCGGGCACGAAGGACGCCGGGGCGGCGACGTCCTTCGCCGACGAGGTCTACGCGACGATCCGCACCGGCGTCGCGCGCGTGACCGACGACGGCGAGCGGGTGGTCCTGCCCGCGATCCCGGACCTGTCCCCGCGGCGGCCGCCCGCCCCGTCCGGACTGCTCCGCGCCCCCGCCCCCGCCGCCGGCCCCGACTGCCCGCCCACCGTCTCCTGCGAGTGGATGCCGGCCGCCTACCGCCGGCTCAAGAACGGCGACTACGGCAACCACGACCGCTACGACGGCCCCCGCCGGATCGACTACATCGTCATCCACGACGGGGAGAGCAGCTATGACGCCATAACCCGGCTGACCCGCAACCCCACCTACCTGAGCTGGCACTTCACGCTGCGATCCGGCGACGGCCACATCGCCCAGCACCTGCGGGGCAGCGACATCGGCTGGCACGCGGGAAACTGGTACGTCAACACCCGCTCCATCGGCCTGGAGCACGAGGGCTACCTGGCCAAGGGCGGCGCCTGGTACACCGAGGCGATGTACCGCTCCTCGGCCGCGCTGGTCGCCCATCTCGCGCGCAAGTACGGCGTGCCCCTGAACCGGGCGCACATCATCGGCCACGACAACGTGCCGGGCACCACCCCGGAGGGCGTGCGGGACATGCACCAGGACCCCGGCCCCTACTGGGACTGGGCCCACTACTTCGAGCTGCTCGGCAGCCCGCTGACCGGCTCCGCCGACCCCGGCTCCCGCTCGGTGCTGATCAGGCCGGACTACGCCCTCAACCAGCCGCGCTTCACCGGCTGCGCCAAGTCCGGCGAGTGCCCCCCGCAGGGTGCCGCCTCGGTCTGGCTGCACAGCCGCCCCTCGGAGGAGGCCCCGCTGGTCAAGGACATCGGCAAGCACCCCACGGGCGCCTCCACCTACGGCGTCTACGACCACGCGGCCCGTGCCTCCACCGGCCAGCGCTACGCGCTCGCCGAGCGCAGGGGCGACTGGACGGCCATCTGGTATCTCGGGCAGAAGGCGTGGTTTCATGACCCCGAGACCGCCCGCACGTCCGTGCCCGCCGCCGGCCGCCTGGTGACGCCCCGGCCCGGCCGCGCCCCCGTCAAGGTGTACGGCAGGGCCTACCCCGAGGCGTCGGCCTACCCCCGGGGCGTCCCCCGGCAGGAGCTGATCCCCCTGCAGTACTCCTTCCCTGCCGGGCAGTTCTACAGCCTTGGCATGACGAGCCGCGCCACCTACCTCCGGTCGGGCGCCCTGGACCCGTCGAGGAACCGGGTCGTCAGGGGCGACGTCCGTTACCACCAGATCCAGTTCGGCCACCGGATCATGTTCGTCCGGGCCGCCGACGTCAAGGTGGTCCCCCAGGAAGATCCCCGGTAGGCCGCCGGGTTGCGCACATCCGCGCTCCGGAGGCGCTAGAGTTTTCACGTGCCCCGGACGAGTCGCCGGGAATCACGCGGAAGTGGCTCAGTGGTAGAGCATCACCTTGCCAAGGTGAGGGTCGCGGGTTCGAATCCCGTCTTCCGCTCCAGCAGGTCCTCCGGGATCTGACTGGTGGAGTGGCCGAGAGGCGAGGCAACGGCCTGCAAAGCCGTGTACACGGGTTCAAATCCCGTCTCCACCTCAGTGCACGGACATCGGAGTCCCAAGGATCCGGTAAAGTAGCGCATGTGCCGCAGAGGGGAAACCCGAAGCAGACACGCGGAAGTGGCTCAGTGGTAGAGCATCACCTTGCCAAGGTGAGGGTCGCGGGTTCGAATCCCGTCTTCCGCTCTGGTTCACCCGAGGACGATTAGCTCAGCGGGAGAGCGCTTCCCTGACACGGAAGAGGTCACAGGTTCAATCCCTGTATCGTCCACCATCGAAGATCCCCAGGCTCCGGCCTGGGGATCTTTTTTCTGCCGGTACCACCGAGCCGGTGGCACCGCGACGCCGAGAGCGCCGATCCCCTTTCACAGATCGCGACGATCTTCCTCTTGACACGCGGCGCATCGCCGGCGAGAGGCAACATAGAGGGACGCATAGCTGGAAATCGGTTAATCGCTATGCTCTTTTGACCGTGGCGAAAGGGGCCGGCCTGTGCAGCGCGTGGTGGTCGATCCGGAGGTGCCCGCGGACGTCGCCGAGCTCCTCCGGCGGAACGGGCCACTGCTCTCCCGCTTCCGGGCCGGATGGAGTCCGGAGCCGGGGGACGTCTCGCGGCTTCCGGCGGCCCTCGTGGCGCCCCTCGCGGTGACGGCGGCCCTGGCCGCCGCCGTCACCGCCCTCACCGGTGCGTCCGTCGGATTCCTGCTCGTCCTGCTCGCCGTCTACGCGACGGTCCTCACCTGCGTCTACATCGGCAGGAAACCCGCTCCGTACGACGCCGTCGAGCGCGTCCTGTACCGGCACTCGCAGCGGTACAGAGGGGGCTACCTGATCCTGGAGGACTTCGACTACGGCGCCAGGGATCTGCTCGGCCGGGTCCAGCGGGCGATCGACTACATCCTCGGCTCCCGGGTCAACACCATGGGGATGCTCGACAGCGTGCGCAACTCGGTGATGTTGCCGGCCGAGGAATGGGAGATCGCCCGCCTGCTGACCAAGCTGTCGGCGCTGCGGGCCAAGCACGGCAGCCTCGCCCGCGGCGGCAGGACGCCGGAGGTGGCCGCCGCGATGGCGCCGCTGGAGCGGGCGCTGGCCGCCAGCGAGGCCGCCGTCGTCGCCCGGGTGGAGACTCTGGAACGTTACGCGCGGCACGTCTCCAATGCCGAACGCGCCCTCAGGTCCCAGGGCCAGATCGACGCCCTCCTGGCCCACCTGCCCGAGTACGAGCAGCTCGTCGCCGAGACGGGGGCGGCCAGGTTCTCCGCACCGGAGATCGGCCACCTGAGCGAGGACGCCGCCCAGCTCCAGCGGGCGCTCCGCGACAGCGTCCGCTCCGCCCACGAGGCCTTCCGCTATCTCGACGGGCCCCGGCCCGGCTGACCCCGCGGCGCCGGTGGCTCCGTTCACCCCCGGCCCGGCCGACCGGCCGGGACCCGGTCCACCGCCTCCGGCCCCGTCGGCCGCGACGGCGGCTCCGTTCACCGCCGCCTGATCCGGGAACGCCGATCGGGCCGGGAAGTTCGCCCTTGCCATGGGTCCCCAAGGAAGCGAGGATGGCTCACATTCCTTGGAGGTAGCATGCGGATCCGCGTGGATGTCGCCCTCGGCGTGGTGGTGCTGATCGATGTGCTGCGGGTCTTCCTGCCGTCGCTGATCACCCTGTTCGGCCGGGCGGGCAGCACGCCCGCGGAGATGATGGGCCTGTACGCCGCCTCCTGGTTCGTGGTGGCCTTCCTCACGGTCCCGCTGGCCCGGTCGGTCCCGCCGCGCCGGGTGGCGCTCGGCGCCGGTCTCCTGCTGCTCCTGGCCCGGCTGGCGCTGCAGCCGACCTCCGGCGGCGAGATCCAGCTCCACCTGGCGAGCGCGGGCCTGCTGGCCGGACTGGTCTGGCTGACGGCGACCGCGATGGCCGCCCGGGACGCCCGGCCCGCGATGGCCGGGGTGATCACCGGCCTGGCGGCCTCCACGGTGATCCACGCGGCACTGGACGGCATCGACCTGATGTGGCGGCCCGGCCCGGTCCCGTGGGTGGCGCTGGCGGCCGAGCTCGGGCTGTCCGCGGTGTTCCTGCTGCGGCCCGGTCCCGCCGGGGAGGAGCACTCGGGCGCCCCGCGCGCCTGGCTGCCGGTCGGTCCCGCCCTGCTGCTGTGGGGCCTGTACACGGGCAACACCGCGCACGCCCAGGCCGCGGCCGGTTCCTCCGCCCTGGCCGCCGCCGCGGTCGTGGCGGCGTTCGCGGTGCTGTCGACGGCGCCCGCCGCGCAGCCGCTGCTCCGGCGGCCGCTGGTGCCCGCCGTCGCCCTGGTCGCCTCCGCCGTGGCGTTCACGTTCGGCGAGGCCACGGTGGGCGGCGTCCACGGCGTGGCCCCGGGCTGGACGATCGCCGCGCAGATCGTCGGTCAGGTCGCGCTGGGGGCCTGCCTGGCGCACGCGGCGGCGACCTTCGGCCCCGACCGCCCGCCGCGGCGCGGTCTGGCGGCGGCGGGCGGCATGCTGCTGTTCGTCGTGTTCGTCTTCGGCTACTACGCCGCCTACGACCTCTACCTGCCCAACCAGTGGGTGCCCGTCTGCGCGGCGCTCCTGGTGGCGGTGCCCGCCGTGGTAGGCGCCACCGGCCTGCCGCGGGCCTCCTACGGCCTGCGGGTGCCGATCGCCGTCGCCGCCGCCGTCGCGCTGGTGGCGGCCGTGCCCCTCTGGCAGGGCGCCACGCCGAGGTGGGAGCCGCCCGGCGACGGGCTGCGGGTGGCGGCCTACAACATCCGGATGGGGTACGGCGAGTCCGGCAGGCTGTCGCTGGAACGGCAGGCCGACACCCTCAGGGCCCTGAGGCCGCACGTGGTCGTGCTCAGCGAGGCCGATCGGGGATGGCTGCTCAACGGCGGCCACGACGACGTGCGGCTGATCGCCGAGCGGCTCGGCATGCGCTACATCTGGGCCCCGGCGGCCGACGAGGTGTGGGGGGACGCGCTCCTGACCGACCTGCCGGTCACCTCGGTCCGCAACCACGTGCTCGTTCAGGGCGGTCCGACCGGGGCGCAGGCGCTGGAGGTCGGGCTGAGATGGCAGGGCAGGGACGTCACCGTGATCGGCACCCACCTGCAGCCGCCGCCCGGCTGGCGCGAGCTCGACCAGGTGGAGCAGCTCGGGCGGATCGTCAGGGACGCCGCCGCGGGGGGCCGGCCGGTGGTCGTGGCGGGCGACCTCAACCTGGAGCCGGCGGACCCGGCCTGGGAGGTGCTCATGGGCTCCGGGCTGACCGACCCCATCGCCCCGGTCCGGCCGTTCAGCACCATCCCTACCCCGGGAGGCCCTGCCCAGCAGATCGACCACGTGCTGGTCACCCCGGGCTTCACCGGCAGGGACCAGGCCAACGTCGACGTCCCCCACTCCGACCACCGCCCCATCGCCGTCACCCTGGTCCCGCAGTCGTGATCGGAGCGGCTGGGTAGGGTCTGTTCCATGAGGGAGCAACCGGTTCTGGTCTTCGACGGCGACTGCGGGTTCTGCACGACGAGCGTCCGGTTCGCCGAGCGCCGGATCGGTGTCCGGGCCCGCGTCACCCCCTGGCAGTTCGCCGACCTGGCCGCGCTGGGCACCACGCGGGAGCGGGCGGAGCGCGAGGTCCTGTGGGTCGAGCGCGGCCGGGTGTACGGCGGAGCGCAGGCGGTCGCCAGGCTGCTGGTCGCCGCCGGCCCGCCGTGGAGCCTGCCGGGTCTCGCGCTGCGGGTGCCGCCCTTCCGGTGGGCGGCCCAGGGGCTCTACCGGCTCGTCGCGATGAACCGCCACCGGCTGCCCGGTGGGACCCCCGCCTGCGCGCTTCCGGCGGGCCGGCGATGACCGTCCTGCTCACCGGCTTCGAGCCGTTCGACGGCGCCGCGGTCAACCCGTCGTGGGAGGCGGTCAGGCTGGTGCCCGGGGTGCGGGCCGTACAGTTGCCGTGCGTGTTCGGCCAGGCGCTGGAGCACCTGCGTGCGGCGGTGCTGGAGCACGACCCCGCGGTGGTGGTCTGCGTCGGGCAGGCCGGGGGGCGGCCCGACGTGACGGTCGAGCGGGTGGCCGTCAACATCGACGACGCCCGCATCCCGGACAACGCCGGACGGCAGCCGATCGACGAGCCGGTGGTGCCCGGCGGGCCCGCCGCCTACTTCGCCACGCTGCCGGTGAAGGCGTGCGTGGCGGCGGCCCGGACGGCCGGGATCCCGGCGAGCGTGTCGCAGAGCGCCGGGACGTTCGTCTGCAACCACGTCTTCTACGGTCTCATGCATCTGATCGCCACCGAGCGGCCCGGGATCCGCGGCGGCTTCGTGCACGTGCCGTTCGCCCCGGAGCAGGTGCTCGGCCAGGCCGGGCCGTCCATGCCGGTGGCGATGGTCGCCGAGGCGCTGAAGGCGATCGTGGCGGCCGCCGTCTCGGTGGAGGGCGACCTCCGGCTGGTCGGCGGGTCGCTGCACTGAGCCGGATCGCTCGCACCGCCGCACGGAGCCGGGGCGCCGCGCTTCGGAGGTCCCCATGGTGGTGCGGGCCCCCGCGGCACCGGGCCTCCTGCGGCCGGGCCCCTACAGCGGCACGCCGTAGATCACTCGGCGGCCCGCGAACTCGGTCACGCTCCAGAGCGTCCTCTTGTCGCGGACGCAGGTGAGATCCTCGGGGCCCACCGGGTAGGGGCGCTTCCTGACCGTGTCGCCGACCACGATGAGGCTGCCGTTCCTGGACGCGCCCGCCGCCTGGCTGAGGTACCAGGTGCCGTCGTGGGAGAGCGCGCCCTGGATCTTTGCCTCGGGCAGGCGGTAGGCGTCCAGCGCGGAGGCGACGCCGCCGGCGTCGGCCCGGAACGTGCCGTCGGCGTTCAGCGGCCAGCGGGCCACCCGGCCGCCGGGGCCGTCCAGGTACTCGCCGGAGATCAGGGTGTCGGTGGCGGTCGTGCGGTCGATCGCGGCGAAGGAGAACCGGGCGCCGCCCGAGGTCGGGGTCCAGGCTCCGGTCTGCGGCATCACGTAGCGGTAGCCGAAGGCGTTGTGCACCTCGCCCTTCCTGCCGATCCTGGTCTTGTCGTCCCCGTCCACCTCGAAGATGTGCCGGGTGTCGAAGACCCGCATGCCCCGGCTGGTGTCGGCGACGTAGAGCAGGTCGCCGTACCAGGCGACGCCGCCGGCATGGATGTCGATCGGGGCGATGTCGCCGTCTGCGCCGGCCCGCACGAGCAGGACGTGCCGGTAGCGCAGGGCCGCCGTGTCGAGGAAGGACAGGCGCACTCCCCGCTCGGCCCCCGTCTCGGGCTTGAAGTACCAGCTCACCACGTATGTCCCCCCGCCGGTCCCCGCGTCGGAGGAGCAGGTCAGCCCCTGGGGGTACCAGTCGCGGACGGCGTTGTCGTCGGCGTCGAAGCAGTACCAGTCCACCGGCCGGGGCCTCATCGTCCCGAAGGCCCCGGCCCCGGTGGCCCCCTTCCTGGCCGCGACGCGGTTCGCCTTGGCCAGCACGGTGTCGAGGGTCACGCGCTTGAGCTGCTTCTCCAGGGCCCGGACCCCGGCTGCGAGGTCACCGCCGTCCCGCTTCAGCTGGAAGGGCTCCGCCGCTACGGCCGTCATCCCACTCATGGGGGGTTCTCCTCCGCCGGTCACGCCCGGATGGGCGGATCAAGGTGTGGAGTTCATGAGTATGCCCCGACTTGAATATCTTTTGTGATCATATGGGCCAGGTGTGCACCGGCTCCCCCGTGAGCGACAGCTCCCGGTAGCGGGTCACCATGCGGGCCCGGGCCGCCGGATCGCCGCCGAGCCCTTCGACGACCTGGCGCTGCCAGATCGCACCGGTACGGCGGAGCCTGACCCGTTCCCGGATGATGTCCAGCGCCCAGTCGGCCTCGGCCGGGTCCACCCCCACCCGTTCAAGCCCGGCCTTCGCGACGGGCAGCAGGTCCAGGGCGAGCTGCGCGGCCGGCACCTCCCCCTCCACGCCCGGCCAGGCCATCGGCGCGTCCAGGCCGTGGATCGCGGCGCGGTAGAAGTTGCGGTAGGCCGCGGCGAAGGGGAAGTCCTCGACCGGCCCGGCCGCCATGGCGGCGGTGAGCCCGAGCAGGAACGCGGCGTTGGCCGCCATGTCGGCGGGGGTCGGACCGGCCGGCAGGGCGCGCATCTCCACCCGCAGGTGGCCGCCGTCCGCGGGGTCGTAGATCGGCCGGTTCCACTGCCACACCGTCCCCTGGTGCAGCCGGAGCTCGGCCAGCCCGGGAGCCTCCCCTTCCCCGGCGGGGACCTGCTCCGAGGTCATCGGCAGCACCGGCTCGTAGTCGCGGACACAGGTCTCGAACATCTCCTCGGCGCCGCTCACCCAGCCGGAGCCGAAGGCCACCCGCCGGTCCCTGCGGTCGAGCCGTTCCACGTCCCGGTCGTCGGCCGACTCCTCGAACAGCGCGATCCTGGTCTCCTCCCACAACCGCCTGCCCAGGAAACCCGGCGAGTTGCCGCTGACCGCCAGGACCGGGCCGGTGGCCAGCTGGGCGGCGTTGTAGACGCGGGCGAAGTCGGCGGGAGCCGTACGGAGGTGGACCTGCCAGGAGGTGTTGGCGCTCTCCAGGATCACCCCCTCGACCTCCAGCTCCAGCTCCTCGACCCCTTCGATGCGCACCCGGAACGGTTCGGTGCGCAGCCGCCGCATGCCCCGGCTCAGCGCCCGGTAGCGGCTCTCGTCGCTGAGCGCCTCGTGGGTGAAGTCGAACTCGCTCAGCGAGGGCAGGATCCCGATCGCCAGGGCCTGCCCGCCCTGTGTCCCCGCCGCCGCGTCCACCAGGGCCATCGTCTCGCGCAGCTCCCGCACCAGGGCGCTGAAGGGCCGCCCGGCGATCGGCAGCGGCGTCAGGTTGACCTCCAGGTTGAACCGGCCGAGTTCCGGCACGAGCCGGTCGTCGTCGGCGGCGTCGCGCACCTCGTGGTTGCGCGGAAGCGGCCGGCCGTCGGGGGTGATGAGGAACATCTCCAGCTCGGCCCCGATGGTCGCGGGCCCGGTACCGAAGCCCGGCCTGGCGAGCAGCTCGCGGAGCGCGGCGAGCTGCTCTTCCAGCCGTTCGCCGAAGCGGGCGAACTCCGCCTCGGAGAATCGGTCCTTGTCGACTTGCTGACCCATCTCACCATCCGATCCGTTGGTCCTTGTGCCCCCTCCTCTGTCCCAGCCCGGGGGTTCTAATCGGCCCGCGGCGTAAGTGACGGCCCGCACGGCGCATCCGCCCCCCTTCTCCGGGCGCTCCGGGGGCCTGGAGAATGCTGCACAGGCCGCCGGGCCGCGCGAGCGGGCCGGCGGCGCCGGACGAGTCAGGGAGTGTGCGCCGATGCGAGCGGTGGTCTTCGACGCCTTCGGGTCAGATCTGCGGGTGTGCGAGGTGCCCGCTCCCGCGCCGCCGCCCGGCGGGGCGGTGATCCGGGTGGAGGCGACCGGGCTGTGCCGGAGCGACTGGCACGGCTGGCAGGGCCACGACCCGGACATCCGGGTCCTGCCGCACGTTCCCGGGCACGAGCTGGCGGGGGTCGTCGAGGACGTGGGGCCGGGGGTGGGCTCGTGGCGGGCCGGTGACCGGGTGACGGTCCCGTTCGTCTGCGCCTGTGGTTCCTGTACGGCGTGCGCGGCCGGCGACCAGCAGGTCTGCGAGCGCCAGACCCAGCCGGGCTTCACCCACTGGGGCTCCTTCGCCGAGTACGTGGCGATCGAGAACGCGGATGTGAACCTGGTGGCGCTGCCGGAGGAGATGACCTTCCCCACCGCCGCGAGCCTGGGCTGCCGCTTCGCCACCGCCTTCCGCGCCGTCGTGACGGTCGGCCGGGTACGGCCCGGCGAGTGGGTGGCGGTGCACGGCTGCGGCGGGGTCGGCCTGTCCGCCGTGATGATCGCCGCCGCCGCGGGCGCACGGGTGGTCGCCGTGGACGTCTCCCCCCAGGCCCTGGACCTGGCCCGGCGGTTCGGCGCCGCCGCCTGCGTCACCGCCGCCGCTCCGGCCGCCGCTCCCGGCGCCGCTGACGTCCCGCCGGGCGGGGCCGGTGTCGCCGCACGCGTCCTGGAGCTGACCGGCGGCGGGGCCCACGTCTCGATCGACGCCCTGGGCAGCCCGCAGACGTGCGCGTCGTCGATCGAGGGCCTGCGCCGCCGGGGCCGGCACGTCCAGATCGGCCTGCTGCCGGGCCTCACCTCGCTGCCGATGAACCGGGTGATCGGCTACGAGCTCGAACTCCTCGGCAGCCACGGCATGGCCGCCCACGCCTATCCCGCGATGCTGGAGATGGTCGCCGCCGGCCTCCTCCGCCCGGACCTGCTGATCACCCGCACCGTCGGCCTCGACGGAGCGGGACCCGCGCTCGCCGCGATCGGCTCCGTGCCGGGCGTCACGATGATCCTGCCGGGGGGACCGGAGGGTCCCCGACGCCCGTGAGCGCCGTGCCCGCTTCCTCCAGGGGGACGCGCAGGACGGTGAGGACCACGGCGAGCATGTCGTAGTGGGCGACGAGCATGACCAGCTCGATCCGGCCGGGCTCGTCGTAGCGGGCGCACAGGGCCTCCCACGTCTCGTCGGCGATGTCTCCGGAGCGGTGCATCTCGTCGGCCACCTCCAGCACCAGCCGGTCGCCGGCGCCCCAGCCGTGCCCGTGGCCGCGGACGGCCTCGATCTCGGCCTCGGTCAGCCCGGCCTCCCGGGCCAGCCGTACGTGCTGGACCCACTCGTACGCGCTCCCGCGGTTGTGCGCGGTGCGCAGGACGGCCAGCTCCCGGTCACGGGCGGGCAGCGTGCCGTACAGCAGCGCGGCGCCGAACCCGATCCACGCCTGGAACAGCGCGGGATGGCGGGCCAGCGTGGTGAAGACGTTGTAGGGGCCGGTGCCCTCGACCACGCGGGCCAGGAACCCGTCCCACTGTTCGGGCGGCAACGGTTCGACTCGGGGATTCACGGATCAGAGGTTACTTACTACGATCGCGATTGTGAACGGTCGCTTGGTAGGTAGACGTGTACTGGTCGTGGGAGCGGGCACCCGCCCCTCCCTCGACCCCGAACCGCCGGTCGGGAACGGGCGGGCGATCGCGGTCGAGGCCGCGCGGCAGGGCGCCACGGTGGTCTGCGCGGACGTGGACGAGGACGCGGCCGCCGAGACGGCCGGGTGGATCGGCCGCGAGGGCGGGAAGGCCGAGGTGATCACCGTGGACCTGGCCGACGGTGACGCCTGCGAGGCGCTGACCGGCCGGGCGGGCGCGGTGGACGGCATCGTGCTCAACGCCGCGATCGGCTCCGGGCTGGCCCTGGCGGGGACCAGCGCCGCCGACTGGGACCGGGTGTTCGCGGTCAACCTGCGCGGCCACTTCCTGGTCTGCAAGGGCGCGCTGCCCCTGCTCGGCTCCGGCGGCTCGATCGTGTTCATCGGTTCGGTGGCCGGGCTGCGCCCCGGCAGCCTGATCCCGGCCTACGACGCCTCCAAGGCGGGGCTGGTCGGCCTGGCCAGGCACGTCGCGCTGGAGGGCGCCGGCCTCGGGATCCGGGCGAACCTGGTGGCCCCCGGCCTGATCGACACCCCGCTCGGCCGGGACGCGGCCAGGCTCTGGGAGCACCGCGGCCAGGTGATGGTCCCGATGGGCCGCCAGGGAACCGCCTGGGAGGTGGCGAAGGTGACGACCTTCCTGCTCTCGGACGACGCGAGCTACGTCACCGGCCAGGTCCTCGCCGTGGACGGCGGTCTCACCCTGTTGTAGGGGCGACGGGCACTCCGGCACCTCGTGCGGCGTCTGCCGGCGCCCGGCCGGGGCGGAGCCGGCCGGGCCGTCGCGGCGCGCCGAGTGGCTCCGCGCCCGCCCCTCATCGGCCCGCCCCTCGTCGGCCCGTGCCGCGCCGGGCCGTGCTCCCCCGGTTCCGCTGCGGGCGGATCGGCCTGCGCGGACATGCGGGTTTCGTACCGCAAAAGATGATTAGCACGGTGATAACGTCCCTGGGCATGCGTCCAGAAGATCTCGCCCTGCTGCATGTCCCCGGTAGCGTCACCCTTCACGAGGATCTCATCCTCGTCGACGTGGCCCGCCCCGATCTGGAGGCCGACGCCTACCGCGGGGGCCTGTGGCGGCTCCCCCAGGACGGCCCGCCCGTCCAGTTCACCTTCGGCGACCACGACAGCTCGCCCCGGATCTCCCCCGACGGGGCCTGGGTGGCCTTCCTGCGCGCGCAGGACGGCGGCAGGCCACAGCTCCACGTGATGCCCACCGGCGGCGGCGAGGCACGCCCTCTCACCGACCTGCCGCTCGGCGCGGGCGCCCCGGTCTGGGCCCCCGACTCCCGCCGGATCGCGTTCGTCGCACGGGTCCCCGAAGCCGGCCGCTACGGCACCGAGGAGGACGTGAGCGCCGCGGCCGAGGCGCCGCGCCGCATCACCGGGTTCCGCTACCGGCACGACGGCGTCGGCTTCACCCTTGACCGGTGGCCCGCCCTGTTCGTGGTCAACGCCCTGGCGGACATCCCGCAGCCGGTCCGGCTCACCGAGGGGCCCTACGAGGTCGCCTCCCCGAGCTGGACCCCCGACGGCGAGCACGTGCTGGTCTCGGCCGACCGCGACCTGGACGGCGAGAGCCTGCACTCCGACCTGTACGCGGTGCCGGCCGGCGGCGGCGCGCCGATCCCGGTGGTGCGCAGCGCCGGATCGGCCGGGCTGCCCGTCGCGCTCCCCGGCGGGGACGTGCTCTACCTCGGCACGGCCTTCTCCGGCATCCACGCGGTGGCCCGCAACACCGGCCTCTTCCGCGCCCCCCTGCGGATCGGCGGCGAGCCGGCGACCGGGGTACGGCTGACGGAGGAGGAGTCGGTGGACATCGAGCCGCTGCCCCCCATCGCGACCGAGGACGGCGTGCTGGTCGCGGTGCGGGTGCGCGGCGCGGTCGAGCTGCGGCTGGCCCCCTCCGACACCCCGGAGACGCCGCTGGAGAAGCTCCCCCTCGTGCTGGGCGAGCGGGCGGGCGTCAAGACGTTCACCTCCTACGGCGACCAGGTCGTGGCGGTGGTGTCCACCCCGGAGAGCCCCGGGGAGGTGGTCACCCCGGCCGGGACGCTCACGGACTTCAACGGGTCGCCGGCCGGACGGCGCCCGCTGCAGGAGATCACCGCCGTGTCCGCCGACGGCTACCCCGTCCACGGCTGGCTTGCCCTGCCGGAGGGCGAGGGCCCGCACCCGGTCCTGCTGAACGTGCACGGCGGCCCGTTCCACCACCACGGGTGGGGCTTCCTGGACGAGACCCAGGTCTACGCCGCCGCCGGATACGCGGTGGTCCTGCCCAACCCGCGCGGTTCCAGCGGGTACGGCCAGGCGCACGGCCAGGCGGCGATCGGCGCCTTCGGCACCGTGGACGTCGACGACGTGCTCGCCCTGCTGGACGCGGCGCTGGCCCGGCCCGAGTGCGACGGCGAGCGGGTGGGCGTGATGGGCGGCTCCTACGGCGGATTCATGACGAGCTGGCTGGCCGCCCACCACGGAGAGCGTTTCAAGGCGGCCTGGAGCGAGCGGGCGGTCAACGCCTGGGACTCCTTCACCGGCTCCTCCGACATCGGCTGGTTCTTCGCCGAGGCCTACTGCGGTCCCGACATCGAGGTCCAGCGCGCGATGAGCCCGCTGTACCACGCCGACCGGATCGACCTGCCGTTCGCCGTGGTCCACTCCGAGGAGGACTGGCGCTGCCCGGTCGAGCAGGCCCAGCGCATGTTCGTCGCCCTGCGCCGCAACGGCACCCCGGCCGAGTTCCTGCTCTTCCCCGGCGAGGGGCACGAGCTCAGCCGGAGCGGCCGCCCCAGGCACCGCCTCCAGCGCTTCGAGGCCGTCCTCGAATGGTGGTCGCGGCACCTGTCCTGACCCTCCCGGGACGGGCGTTCACCTGGCGCCCGCGGGGCGGACGCCAGGTGAGACCAGCCAGGTCAGATCAGGCAGGCCAGGCAGACCAGGCAGACCAGGCAGATCAGGCCAGGCAGGTCAGCGGCCTGCCTCCGTTGAACTCCACCATCTCGAGCATCGCGGTGACGAGGTCGATCGGCTCCCCCGGAGGCAGGCCGTCCAGCTCGGCGTAGGCCCGGTGCAGGTTGCCGACGATGCGCTCGGGGTCGAGCAGCCCGCCGTACTCGCCGAGGTCGGTCTCGCGCGCCGCCTCCAGCGGCGACAGACCGGCCGCCCGGCCGAGCTCGGCGGTGGCCATCACGAACCGCAGGTATCCCTGCACGTGGTCGATGACCTCCGGCCCGCAGACCCCGCCGTGGCCGGGCACGATCGTCTCGGCGTTCAGCTCCCTGAGCCCGTCGAGCACCGCGATCGAACCCTGCACCGAGCCCATCATCACGAACGGCGTGCCGCCGTTGAAGACCAGGTCGCCGGCGAACAGCAGCGCCCGCTCGGGGATCCACACGATCGAGTCGTTGGTCGTGTGCGCCGGGCCGCCGACGTGCCGGACCTCGCAGCGCAGCTCGTCGGAGTGGACGGTCACCCCGTCGGTGTAGGTGAGGAACGGCGGGCAGGCCACCAGGTCGCCCCAGTCCACCTCGGTCCACGCCATCGTGCGGTACTCCGGGATCCCCTCGGCCAGGATCGTCTCCCGGGTCCGCTCGTGCCCGACGATCGTCGCCTCGGGGAAGACGAAGTTGCCGAAGGTGTGGTCGCCGTGGTGGTGGGTGTTGATCAGCGTCGTGACCGGGCGGCCGGTGACCGACCTGATCGCCTCGCGGTAGGCGCGGGTGCGCCGCTCGGTGGAGCAGGCGTCCACGCTGATCACTCCACGCCGCCCCACCAGGAAGCCGGTGTTGTTGATCCACCAGCTCCCGTCGGGCTGGATGTAGGCGTAGACGCCGTCGGAGACCTCCTGGACGCGGGCGGGAGGCAGGGGGTGGTCGTGCCTGGATGAGCTCATGGCTGGAATTGTCGTGCCGGGGCCCGGCCGGGGCCACCAAGATCGGGAGGTCCGGTCAGGATGTTCCGGCCGCCTCCAGCCGGGCGATCTCGTCCGCGCCGAGCGTCAGGCCGGCGGCGGCCGCGGAGTCACGGATCGTCTCGGGGCGGCTGGCCCCGGGGATCGGGATGACGGCCGGGGACCGGGCGATCAGCCAGGCGAGGCAGACCTGCTGCGGGCTCACGCCGTGCTCGCGTGCGACCGCGTGGAAGGCCGCGTACGCCGGGTCGGGCGCGCCGGGACGGGACCCGCCGTCGAGCGAGCTCCGGGAGATGCCGCCGAGCGGGCTCCAGGGCAGGAACGCGATGCCCAGCTCCTCGCACAGGCGCAGCTCCGGCTCGCCGGTGCGCAGGGCCGGGGAGAATCTGTTCTGCACCGATACCAGCCGGTCGCCGAGGATGTCGCGTGCCTGGCGGATCTGCCCGGTGTCGGCGTTGGAGACGCCGGCCATGCGGATCTTCCCCTCGTCGAGCAGCTCGGCCAGCGCGCCGACGGAGTCGGCCCAGGGGACGGCGGGGTCCGGCTTGTGGAGCTGGTACAGCCCGATCGCGTCGACGCCGAGCCGCCCGAGCGACGCCTCGCAGGCCCGCTTGAGGTGATCCGGCGAGCCGTCGACCGTCCACGAGCCGTCGCCCGGCCGGCCCCGGCCGCCCTTGGTCGCGACGAGCACCGCCCCGGCGCCGTCGCCGCGGGCGGCGAGCGCGCGGGCCACCAGCTCCTCGTTGTGGCCGGCCTCGCCCGCGTGCCAGTGGTAGGAGTCGGCGGTGTCGATCAGCGTGACGCCGGCGTCGAGCGCGGCGTGGATCGTGGCGACCGCGCGGTCCTCGTCCGGCCGTCCCTCGATCGACAGGGGCATGGCGCCCAACCCGACGGCGCCGACGGGGACGGCGCCGATGTGGCGAATACGCATGGCGGAGGACCTCACAGTGCTTCGGAGACGACGCCGGGCAGCCAGTCGCCGGTGTGCGAGAAGGCGAAGCCGAGCCGGCCCGCCCGGCCGTTGTCCATGCCGTAGTAGTGGCCGAAGGCGTACGGCGACGCCCCGGTGCCCCCGTCCGTCTCGTAGACCGGCCGTACCCCGAGGCGCGCCGCGATCCGCTCGCACAGCTCGATGACGTCGAACTCGCCGTGGGAGCGGGCGTTGACGGCACCGGTGAAGCCGGCGCCCGCCGCCCAGTACAGGAAATCGGCGATCTCCAGGTCGCGGATGAACGACGACGGGTGGTTCTCGCGGTGGACGGCGACGGGGCGGCCGGCGCGGACGCGCTCGACGTAGTGCTCCAGCCGCCCGGTGAAGTCGGCGGAGCCGCCGCCCATGACGTGACCGGAGCGGACCGCGGCGAACGGGAACGCGGCCTCGCGGGCGAAGACCGCCTCGGCCTGCCGCTTGCCCTCGCCGTACCGGGCCTCGCTGAACTCCCGGTCGTGCCAGGGCAGATCCAGGTCCACCGGCCACCGCAGCGGGTCGACGGCTTCCTCGGCCAGCGGGGCGCCCGGTACGGCCGCCGGAACGCCTCCTGCCGGGGCGTGGTCGTAGACCTCGATGGTCGAGGTCATCACATACCGCCCGGTGCGACCGGCGAAGACGCGCGCGGCGACGCCGGCCTGGCGCGGCGTGCCGCACACCTGGTCGACGACCACGTCGAAGTCACGGGTGCCCAGCGCCACGGTGAGCGCCCGCTCGTCGTCGCGGTCGGCCACGAGATGGGTGACTCCCGGCGGCGGCGCCTGCGTGCCCCGGTTGACGAGCGTGACATTGACTCCGGCGTCGCGCAGCCGCAGCACCAGGCGCCTGCCGAAGTAGCGGCTGCCGCCGATGACGCATACCTCTTTCATGCCCTTAAGCCTGTCCGTATACGGTCCTAAGCGGAAGTGGTGATCTGCTTAACCGGCTGTTAGGAAAACTGATGATCGACGTTCAGCGGCTGCGGATCCTGCGCGAGGTCGCCCTGCACGGCAGCTTCAGCGGAGCCGCCGCCGCGCTGCTGCTCACCCCGTCGGCCGTCTCCCAGCAGGTCGCCACCCTGGAGCGGACGCTCGGCGCGCCGGTGGTCCACCGCAGCACCCGCGGGGTGGTGCTCACCGAGCCGGGACGGCTGCTCGTCGAGGCGGCCGAGACGATCTCGGCCGAGCTGCGGCACACCCAGGATCGGATCGACCGGCTCACGACCGGGCGCACGACCCTGACGGTCGTGACGTTCACCAGCGGCGGCCGGTATCTGCTGCCCGCCGCGCTGGCCCGGTTCACGGCCGGCCACCCGGACGTCGAGCTGACCGTGCTGGAACGCGAACCGGAGGACAGCCTGCCGATGGTCCGCGAGGGGCGGGCCGACCTCGCGCTGGCCTACCACTTCGACGAGCCGCTGCCGATCCGGCCCGGCGACCGCTCCCGCCTGGCATGGACACCGCTGATGGACGACCCGATGTCCGTCGTGATGCCCGCCGGCCACGAGTTCGCCGGCCGCGCGTCGGTGGACCTGGCCGAGGTCGCCGCCGAGCGGTGGGTGATGGGCTGTCTCAAGACCGGCGCGTTCCTGCACCGCTACGCCACGCTCGCCGGTTTCGAGCTGCGCGTCTCGGCCAGCACCACCGACTACTTCTTCGCCCAGGTGCTGGTCGCCGCCGGGGTCGGCATCGCGCTGATCCCCCAGGTGGCGCTGCAGCCGTCCGCGGAGCTGGCCGTCGTGCCGATCAGGCCGCCCCGGCCCGCCCGGTACGTCGGCGTGGCCGTCGCGCACCGGCGCCTGGCGGAGCCGCACGTCGCCGGGCTCGCCGACGCGCTGCGCCTGGCCGTGCCCGGCGCCCCGGCCGCGCGGCCTTGAGCGGCTCCCCCGCTGGCCTCACCGCCGGGACCACCGGCCGTAGGCTGGGCCCTGGCAGCAGAGATCGGGAGGTTTCACCATGGAATACGTGCGTCTGGGATCCACCGGCATGAAGGTGTCGAGGATCTGTCTCGGCATGATGAGCTACGGCGACCCCGCCAAGTGGAGCGAGTGGGTTCTCGACGAGGCCGCGGCGGAGCCGATCGTGCGCCGGGCCGCCGACGCGGGGGTGACCTTCTTCGACACCGCCGACGTCTACTCCGCCGGCAGCAGCGAGGAGGTCACCGGCAACCTGCTCCGCGGGATCTTCCCCGACCGGGACGACTACGTGCTGGCCACCAAGGTGTTCTTCCCGCTGGGCGAGGGCGTCAACGACCGCGGCCTGTCGCGCAAGCACATCCACTCCGCGATCGACGGCTCGCTGCGCCGCCTCGGCACCGACCACGTGGACCTCTACCAGATCCACCGCTGGGACCACGAGACCCCGATCGAGGAGACCATGGAGGCCCTGCACGAGGTGGTCCGCGCGGGCAAGGCCCGCTACCTCGGCGCCTCCAGCATGAGCGCCTGGCAGTTCGCCAAGGCCCAGCACGTGGCCGAGGTCAACGGCTGGACGAAGTTCGTGACCATGCAGAACCACTACAACCTGCTCTACCGCGAGGAGGAGCGGGAGATGAACCCGCTCTGCGCCGACCAGGGTGTGGGGCTGATCCCGTGGAGCCCGCTGGCCCGGGGCCTGCTCGCCCGCGCCGGTTCCGACGCGGAGACCACCCGCGCCGACAGCGACGGGCGCATCGGCGCCCTCTACACCGACGCCGACAACGACCGCCTGATCCTCGGCCGGGTCGCCCAGGTGGCCAGGGAGCGCGAGGTCCCGCCGGCTCAGGTGGCGCTGTCCTGGCTGCTCCACCAGCCGGGCGTCACCGCCCCGATCACCGGCGCGACGAAGGACAGGCACGTCGACGACGCCGTCGCCGCGGTGGATCTGGAGCTGACGGACAAGGAGCTGGCCTTCCTCGCCGAGCCGTACCGCCCGCGCGCCGTCGCCCACTGACGCCGGCCGGTTGCGGCCGGGACCAGGTACGGCGGGCGCGCCGGTCCCGGCCCGATCAGGTGCCGTCGGGCAGCGCGAACTGCAGGCACGTCAGCCCGCGCATGTCCAGCCATGCCCGCCCCGGGCCCCGGACCAGCCGGAACAGGACGGCGTCGCAGCCGGGGCAGCGGCCCACCAGGCCCGGGGCGCGGGTGTAGAGGTACGACTCGGCCAGGGCGAGGCTCCGCGAGCAGTTCGAGCACTGGCCGGCGGCCGAGGTCAGGTCGACGGCGAACACCTCGCGCAGGGCTCCTCCGGCGGCGTTGCCGTCGAGGCGGTTGTCGGTCATCGGGACTCCTTCGGCGTGGAGGTCGCGGATCCCGGCGGGGAGGTCACGGCCGTCCCCCGCCGGGTCCGAAACGTTCGGTGCGGATGCGGGCCGGGTCGTGGCCGGCGGCGACCAGCAGGTCCGCGACGGTCTCGACGAAGCCGGTCGGGCCGCAGACGTAGCAGGCCGGAGCCAGCTCCGGCACCCAGGCGCTCTCGGCCAGCAGGCCGGCGTCGACCCGGCCCGGTGGGAGCGGCCAGCCCTCCGGCACCCGGCGGGTGTAGGCGTAGGTGACGTCCACGCCGGATCCGTCCTGCGACGCGCCGCGCAGCTCGTCGCGGTAGAGCACCGCCTCGGGGTCGCGCGCGGAGTACAGCAGCCGGAACGGCGCCGCGCCCGCCGCGCGGGAGCGGATCATCGCCATGAGCGGGACGGCGCCGGAGCCGCCCGCGACCAGCTGGACCGGCTCCGGCGCCCCGGGGCGCCAGACGAACCAGCCGCCGATCGGGCCGCGCAGCTCCAGCGGGTCTCCCGCGGAGAGGACCCGCGTGAGGTAGGGGGACACCTCGCCGTCGGGCAGCGACTCGACGGTCAGCTCCAGGTGGTCCCCCCGGGGCGCCGAGGCGATGGAGTAGGAGCGCTGGGTGGAGTAGCCGTCGGGCGCGGTGAGCCGTACGTCGACGTGCTGGCCCGCCAGGTGGCCTGGCCAGCCGGGCACGTCCAGGGCGATCGTGCGCGCGGTCGGGGTCTCGTCACGGACGGCGGCGACCGTGGCGACCCGCCAGGTCAGTCGCCCCAGTACCGTTGCTCGCGCCACGGGTCTCCGTAGTTGTGGTAGCCGACGCTCTCCCAGAAGCCGGGGTGGTCCTCGTTGAGGAGCCGGATGGCGCTCACCCACTTGGCGCTCTTCCAGAGGTACAGGTGCGGCACGAGCAGCCGGGCGGGCCCGCCGTGCTCGGGGGTGAGGTCCTCGCCGTCGTAGCGGACGGCGATCCACGCCTGCCCGTCGAGCAGGTCCTCCAGGGGCAGGTTGGTGGTGTAGCCGCCGTAGGAGTACGCCAGGGCGTACTCCGCCGAGGTCTCCACCCCGGCGAGCAGGGTGTCGAGCGAGACCCCCTCCCAGGCGGTGGCGAGCTTGGACCACTTGGTGACGCAGTGCAGGTCCACCGTGAACCGCTCGGCGGGCAGGGCGGTCAACCCGGCCCAGTCCCAGTGGTGGACGGCGCCGGTCTCGGTCGTGACGGTGAGGTTCCAGCTCTCCTTGGGGACGTGCGGCGTGGGGCCCGCCGAGAGCACCGGGAAGTCCTCGGTGAGGTACTGCCCGGGCGGCAGGTCCGGGGCGCCGCCGCGACGGCGGCCGGAGAATCCCGGCGAGACGATGCCGATGACGCTCACCTCCTGGCCTCAGAGAGGTCGACGCGGCCGTGATCCGCAGGTCGGGCGCATCACGTGCATACATCCGATCCCATCACACCCGCCCGCTCCGGACTCCGCCGGGCGGCCCCGTCCGGGCGGGCGGCGTCCGGGCGGGCGGGCGGAGGACTCCGCCGCGCCGGCCCCGCTCAGCTCAGGACGGCGTCCAGGAGCAGGGATCCGGCGCCGAGCAGCGCCGCGTCGGGGCCCGCGCGGGTGACGGCGATCTCCAGGTCGCGGGTGGCCAGCGGCAGGCACCGTTCGTAGACGGCGGCGCGGATCGACGAGATCAGCGGCTCGGCCGTGGACAGGCTGCCGCCGACCACGATGGCGTCGGGGTTGAGGAAGTTCACCAGGACGGTGAGCACCTCGCCGATGAGGCGTCCGGCGTTCCTGACCAGGGCGGTGGCCTCGGGCACGCCGTCGTTGACGGCGGCGACGACGTCGGCGGGCCGCCCCACCGCGATGCCCTGCTCGGTCAGGGCGCTCATCAGCGCCGCCCCGCTGGCGTAGGCCTCCAGGCAGTCGGGGTGGCCGCAGGAGCACACGACGGAGGAGTCGGTCCTGACCCGGACGTGGCTGATGTCGCCGGCCGCACCCCTCCCCCGGTGCAGGCGGCCGTCGACGATCACGCCGCACCCTATGCCGCTGCCGGCTTTCAGCACCATGAGGTTGTCGCAGCCGGGCCACGCGCGGGCCTCGCCGACGGCCATGAGGTTGGCGTCGTTCTCGACGAGCACCGGCAGGTCGTAGCGCGCGCCGAGGTGCTCGGCGACGGGGAAGTTGTTCCAGCCTGGCATGCGCGAGGGGGAGACCACGCGGCCGCTGGCGGGGTCGACGGGCCCGGGGATGCCGGTGCCGACCCCGCGCAGGGGGACGCCGGGCGGGCCGTGGGCCAGCAGCAGCTCGTCGAAGGAGGCCGCCATCCACTCCAGGGTCTCCTCCGGGCCCAGCGCGATGTCGCAGGGGCGCTCCTCGACGACCAGCGGGGTGCCGCTGAGGTCGAGCAGGCCGAGACGGGCGTGGTGCGCTCCGAGGTCGGCCACCGCGAGCAGCCCGGCGGTGGGGCTGACGCGCAGCCGCCGGGGCCGCCGCCCGCCACGGGAGGTGCCCGACCCCTCCTCCACGAGCAGCCCGGTGCCGATCAGCTCCTCGACCCGCAGGGAGACGCTCGACGCCGCCAGGCCGGACAGGCGTGCCAGCTCGGCGCGCGACTCGGCGTGGCCGGTGGCGACGAGACGCAGGAGATCGCCTTGGGCCCCCCGCACGGGCAACCTCTCTTTGCCTGACATGAACAGAGGAATACCACGTCTGTACTTACTACGGCAATGTGTTGACTTCGCCCAGAATCATCCATTACGTTCCGGTTTATCTTCGATTTCGAAGGAAGACGGCAATGATTCAGGTGCAAGGGCTGAACAAATGGTTCGGCGATCATCACGTGCTGCGCGACATCGACCTTGAGGTGGCGCAGGGCGAGGTCGTCGTGGTGATCGGCCCCTCCGGGTCCGGCAAGTCCACGCTGTGTCGCTGCCTCAACCGGCTGGAGACCGCGGGCTCGGGCGACATCCTCATCGACGGCGTCCCGGCCCCCGTGGAGGGCCGCGAGCTGGCCCGGCTCCGGGCCGACGTCGGCATGGTCTTCCAGTCGTTCAACCTCTTCCAGCACAAGAGCGTGCTGGAGAACGTCATGCTCGCGCCGGTGAAGGTGCGCGGCGTCAGCCGTACCGAGGCGGAGAGCACCGCCCGGCAGCTGCTGGCGCGCGTCGGCATCGCCGAGCAGGCCGGCAAGCTGCCCGCGCAGCTCTCGGGCGGCCAGCAGCAGCGGGCGGCCATCGCCCGCGCGCTGGCCATGCGGCCCAAGGTGATGCTCTTCGACGAGCCCACCTCGGCGCTCGACCCCGAGATGGTCGGCGAGGTCCTGGACGTGATGGTCCAGCTCGCCGCCGACGGCATGACCATGGTCGTGGTCACCCACGAGATGGGCTTCGCCCGCAGGGCCGCCGACCGCGTGGTGTTCATGGACGGCGGCCAGATCGTCGAGACGGCCGAGCCGAACGCCTTCTTCGAAGCTCCCAAGACGGACCGGGCCAGGGACTTCCTGGCCAAAGTACTCACACACTGATCGCAAAGGATGGTGGGCCCGATGGTGTCCATGAAGCGGATGGCCGCTGTCGCCGCCGTGTCGATGGTCGGCCTCTCGGCCTGTGCCGGCACGGATTCGGCCAGCCCGGCGGTGCCCGGCGAGGCCAAGGGCGGTGACCTGTTCGCCAAGGCGCCGGTGGCGGCCGCCGCCGACATCCTGCCCGGCTCCACGATGGAGAAGATCAAGCAGCGCGGCGAGCTGATCGTCGGCGGGTCGCTCGACGCCCCGCTGCTGTCGCAGCAGAACCCGACGACCGGCGAGGTCGAGGGGTTCGACGCGGACATGGGCAAGGCGCTCGCCAAGTACATCATCGGCGAGCCCAAGGTGAAGATCGTCAACTCGGCGTCGGAGACCCGTGAGGCGCTGCTGAGCAACGGCACCGTGGACGTCGTCTTCCAGACCTACACGATCACGCCGGAGCGGGCCAAGCAGGTCGCCTTCGCCGGGCCGTACTACTCCTCGGGCCTGAGCCTCGCGGTCAGGAAGGGCACGGCGGGCATCGCCAAGCCTGAGGACCTGAACGGCAAGACCGTCATCGCCGGGGCCAACACCCCGGCCATCCCGGCGATCAAGAAGCTCGCGCCGCAGGCGAAGATCGTGACGTTCGGCAGCGACCCCGAGTGCATGCAGGCGCTCAAGCAGGAGCGCGGCGACGTCTACGTCCAGGACGAGATGCTCCTGGTCGCCAACGCCCAGAAGGACCCCTCGGTCCAGGTCGTCGGGCAGCCCTTCACGACCGACCCGTACGGCATCGGCCTCAAGCACGGTGACGAGCAGTTCAAGAAGTTCGTCAACGACTGGCTGAAGAAGATCCAGGGTGACGGCCTCTGGCAGCAGACCTGGAAGAACTCCATCGGCACGGTCGTGCAGGGCGAGGCGCCCACCCCGCCGCAGATCGGATCGGTTCCGGGCTCCTGATGTCGGCGATCCTTGATCACCTGCCCGAGTTCTGGGAAGGCCTGATCGTCACCCTCCAGCTCACCGCGGCGTCGTTCCTCGGCGCCGCGGTGGTGGGACTGGTGATCACGGCCATGCGGGTCAGCCCGGTCGGCGTGCTGCGCGGGATCGGCACGGCCTACGTGGAGACCTTCCAGAACCTGCCCCTGCTGGTGCTGCTGGTGCTCGCCGTCTTCGGCCTGCCGGAGATCGGGATCAAGGCCGACCTGCTGGTCACGGCCATCGTGGTCATCGCGCTCTACGAGGCCGCCTACATCGCCGAGGCGCTGCGCTCGGGCGTCAACGCCGTCTCCGCCGGGCAGGGTGAGGCGGCCCGCGCGCTCGGGCTCACCTTCGGCCAGTCCCTGCGTCACGTGATCCTGCCGCAGGCGCTGCGCACGGTGATCCAGCCGCTGGGCAACATCTTCATCGCGCTGACGATGAACACCTCTCTGGCGGCCGCGATCGGCGTGGTCGACCTGACCGCCGCGGCCAACCGGGTGAACCTCATGGAGGCCCAGCCCATCCCGATCTTCGTCGGGGCGGGCCTGGCCTACGCGCTGATCGCCGCCTGTGCCGGGTTCGTCACCGGGCGGCTCGAACGACGGCTGGTGATGGTCCGATGAGCAACCTGCTCTTCGACGAGCCCGGGCCGCGCGCCCGCCGCAGGATCCGCGTCGCGACCGTGGTGGGGGCGGTCGCGGTGCTCGGCCTGCTGGCGCTGGCCGTACGGCAGTTCGCCGCCAACGGCCAGCTCGACGCCGACCGCTGGCAGCCGTACGCGACGTGGCCGATGTGGCGCTACCTGCTCGACGGGCTCTGGTCCACCGTGCTGGCGGCGGTCGTGTCGGCCGCGCTCGCGATGGCGGCCGGGCTGGCGCTGGCCCTGGGCCGGCTGTCCCGGCGGCGCTGGGTGCGCCTGCCCGCCGCCGCGTACGTGGAGGTCGTGCGCACCGTCCCGGCGCTGCTGCTGGTCTACGTCGTGCTGTTCGCGCTGCCCCGCTACGGGCTGGACCTGCCGCTGTTCTGGAAGCTCGTGGTGCCGCTGGCGATCTCGAACGCGGCGGCGTTCGCGGAGATCTTCCGGGCCGGGATCCTGTCCGTCGAGCGCGGCCAGAGCGAGGCGGGCCTGGCCGTCGGGCTCACCCACGGCCAGACCATGCGCATGATCGTGCTGCCGCAGGCGGCCCGGCGCGTGCTGCCCTCGATCGTCAGCCAGTCGGTCGGCCTGCTGAAGGACACCTCGCTGGGCTTCGTGGTCAGCTACGCCGAGCTGCTCTACAGCGGCAAGGTCCTGGCGACCTACAACGGCCTGCTCATCCAGACCTACATCGTCGTCGCGCTGGTCTACCTGGTGGTCAACGCGTCGCTGTCCAAACTCGCCCGCACCCTCGAAGCCCGCCAACCGCGAGCCCACCGACCGCGAAGGAGACTCGCCCGTGCCTGAACTCGTCCCGCTCACCGGGGGAGGTTCCGGATACGTCCCGCTCGCGGAGGTGGTCCGCTCCGGATTCACCGAGAGCGTGCACTTCGGCAGCGCCGTCGCCCTCGCGCCCGACGGCGGCACGGCCGTCGCCCTCGGCCGGGTCGACGCCCCGGTGCTGCCGCGCTCGTCGGCCAAGCCGTTCCAGGCGCTCGCGTGCCTGCTGTCCGGAGCCGACCTGCACGGCCCGCGCCTGGCCATCGCCGCCGGCAGCCACACGGGTGAGGACTTCCACGTACGGCTGGTCGCCGAGATGCTCGGCGAGGCGGGACTCGGCTTCGACGCCCTCGGCTGCCCCGCCGACTGGCCGGAGGACGAGGCCACCCGGCACGCGCTGATCCGCGGCGGTCTGACGGCGTCGCGCGAGCGGATGAACTGCTCGGGCAAGCACGCCGCGATGCTCGCCGCGTCCGTGGCCTCCGGCTGGGAGGCCGGCTCCTACCTCGACCCCGGCCATCCCGTGCAGCAGCGGGTCCGCGGCGTGGTCGAGGAGCTGTCGGGAGAGAAGACGGCCCACGTCGCCGTCGACGGGTGCGGCGCCCCGCTGTTCGGGCTGTCGCTGACCGGGCTGGCGCGGGCCGTACAGGGACTGGTCCTCGCCGCGCCCGGGACGGCGCCGCGGGCGGTCGGCGACGCGATGCGCGAGTATCCCGAGTACGTCGGCGGGACCGGCCACGTCAACACCTCCCTGATGCGGGCGCTGCCCGGGGCGGTGGCCAAGGGCGGCGCCGAGGGCGTGCTCGTCGTCGCGCTGGCCGACGGGCACGCGGCGGCGGTCAAGGTCATCGACGGGAGCCCGCGGGCCACGAGCGCGATCGCGCTGGCCGCCCTCCGGGCGGCGGGGGGCGACGTCGCGGCGGCCGGGGAGTTCGCGAGTGTTCCGGTGCTGGGCGGGGGCGTCCCGGTCGGCGAGATCCACGCTTTGGGGGAAAAATGAGCCTTACCTATGAGATCTGCATCGACAGCACGGCGGGCGCGCTGGCGGCCGAGCAGGCCGGGGCGCACCGGGTCGAGCTGTGCTCGGCCCTCTTCGAGGGCGGTCTCACCCCGACCCTCGGCACCGTCGAGGCGACCCTCGCCGCGGTCTCGTCGATCCGCGTCCACGTGATCATCCGTCCCCGTGGCGGTGACTTCATCTACGACGAGTACGAGATCGCGGCCATGGAGCGCGACGTGGCGGCAGTCCGGGAGGCGGGCGCGCAGGGCGTGGTGATCGGGGTGCTGACGCCGTCGGGCGAGGTGGACGTCGAGGTGGCCAAGCGGCTGATCGGCGCCGCCGGAGGACTCTCCGTCACCTTCCACCGGGCCTTCGACATGACCGCCGACCCGTTCGCCGCCCTCGACACGCTCGCCTCGCTGGGAGTCGACCGGGTGCTCACCTCCGGCCAGGACGTCACCGCGCTGGAGGGGGCGCCGCTGATCGCGTCCCTGGTCGAGCGGGCGGGCGACGGACTGATCGTCATGCCCGGCGGCGGCATCACGCCCCGCAACGTGAGCCGCGTGGTGGCGGCGACGGGGGTCAAGGAGATCCACTTCGCCGCTCTCGTGGACGCGCCCAGCCCCGCCGTCCACCGCAACCCCCACCCGTTCATGGGCGGTGAGCTGCGCCAGCCCGAGTACGCCCGCCTGGTCACCTCCCCGGGCCTGGTCTCCGAGGTGATCACCGCCTCGGGGGCCTGACCGGCCCGCCCTGCCCTGCCCTGCCCGCACCGGCCGGCCGGCCGGAGAAGATGCTTGACCCGGCCGGCCCGGGTGCGGTCACTCGTCCGTGACGTACGGGTGGGTGAGGAATTCGAGGGAGTGCCCGTCGGGGTCGTCGACGTATACGCCCCGGCCGCGGTGGCGGTGGTTGATCTGCTGGGGCTCCGTATGGCCCGGATCGCCCCAGTGGGGCAGCCCGCGATCGGTGATCCGGGCGTAGATCTCGTCGAACTCGTCCTCGGCGACCAGGAAGGCCAGGTGCTGCATGACGATCCGGTCGGAGGCGACGATGGAGTCCGCGTAGTCCACGGTCACACCGTTGGCGAGAGGGACGGCGGCGAACGGCCCGTAGGCCCGGGGCTCGGGCGCGCCGAGCAGGCCGGTGAGGAAGCGGGCGGAGGCGAAACGGTCACTGCTGTGCACGATGGTGTGGTCGAGCTGCGCTGGCATGGAACCTCCCGGTTGTCAGCCTCGAAGCCGACATGGAACCTCCCGGTTGTCAGCCTCGAAATGGCCTTGCCCCTCTGACGTTACGGCCGGGACCCGCCTCCGGCATCGGACCTTCGGCCTACGTCCGAGGGCGCGCCGGATCCGGGGCCGGGCCGCCGCGGAGGATCGGCCCGCGGCGCACCCGGGCCCGAGAACGTCCGGACCACGGTCCGCTCCCCCGGACCGGCCCGGGAAAACGTCGGTGCGATCTTCTACGCTGGGCCCATGGCACGAGCTAATGACACTGTGGCCGCCGCCCTGGAGGAATACGCCGAGCTGTTCGCGATGACGGGCGGCGACGCGTTCCGGGTGCGCAGCTACCAGAAGGCCGCCAAGGCGATCGCGGGATTCCCCGAGGACATCGCGGCCACGGCCGTGCGGAGCGTGCCGGGGGTGGGCGAGGCGATCGCCAAGAAGGTCGAGGAATACCTGGAGAGGGGGAGTTTCCGCCAGCTCGACGACCTGCGCGGGAAGGTCCCCGGCGGGGTGCGGAGGCTGACCCGGATCGCCTCGCTCGGGCCGAAGAAGGCCGTCTTCCTCTTCCAGGAGCTCGGCATCGACTCCCCCGAGGCCCTCGCCGAGGCCATCGGGCAGGGGCGGCTCAAGGGGCTGAAGGGCTTCGGCCCCAAGACCGAGGAGAACCTGCTCAGGGGCATCGAGCAGCTGGAGCGGACCAGCGCCAGGGTGCACACCGGCGTGGCCATGGACCTGGCCGAGCGGATCATCGCCTCGCTGTCCGCCGAGCGGATCGCCTACGCCGGGTCGCTGCGCCGGATGAAGGACACCATCGGCGACATCGACATCCTCGCCGTCGGCCCGGCGAGCCTGATGGACGACTTCAAGAGCCGGCCGTACGTCGCGGAGGTCATCGCCTCGGGCGAGAAGAAGACCTCGATCCGCACCACCGAGGGCATCCAGGTGGACCTGCGCGTGGTCCCGGCCGAGTCGTGGGGCGCCGCGATGCAGTATTTCACCGGCTCCAAGGAGCACAACGTGCACCTGCGCGAGATCACGGTGAAGAAGGGCTGGAAGCTCTCCGAATACGGCCTGTTCGACGGCGATCGGGTGATCGCGGCCGAGCGCGAGGAGGACATCTACCAGGCGCTCGGCATGCCGTGGATCCCGCCGCCGCTGCGCGAGGACGGCGGGGAGATCACCGCCGCCCTCAGGGGCGAGCTGCCCGCGCTCGTCACCCTGGACGACATCCGGGGCGACCTGCACACCCACACCGACCTGACCGACGGCATCGCCTCGCTGGAGGACATGGTCGCCGCGGCCCGCGCACGCGGCCACTCCTACTACGCCGTGACCGACCACGCACCCGACCTGGCGATGCAGCGGATGACGCTGGACAAGGCGCTGGAGCAGCGCGAGCGGCTCCAGCGGCTCCAGGCGAGCCACCCGGATATGAGGCTGCTGCACGGCACCGAGCTCAACATCGCCCCCGACGGCTCGGTCGACTGGCCGGCCGAGGTCCTGGCGGGCTTCGACGTGTGCGTGGCGAGCGTGCACTCGCACTTCACCCAGTCACGCGAGGAGATGACCCGCCGGTTCATCGCCGCGTGCGAGAACCCGCACGTGCACATCATCGGCCACCCCACCACCCGCAAGATCGGCGGGCGTCCGCCGGTGGACGCCGACTGGGAGGCGGTGTTCCGCGCCGCCGCCCGCACCGGCACCGCGATGGAGATCGACTCCTTCCCCGACCGCTCCGACCTCCCCTCCGACCTGGCCCGGCTGGCGCGCCACCACGGCGTGAAGTTCTCCATCGACAGCGACGCCCACGCGGTGCCCCACCTGGACAACCAGCGGTTCGGCATCGGCATCGCCCAGCGCGCCTGGCTGACCGCCGACGACGTGATCAACACCTGGCCGCTGGAACGGCTGCTAACCTTTCTGGGTCGCTGAGAGTCACAAAAGCGTCACCCCCCTTCGCAAATTACATGCTTTTTTGGTAGGAAATAGATGTAAGGGAAGGAGAGGCGCCGCATGCCGTACGAGGACCTGAACGACGAGGCCGTCTACCAGCGCACCCGCGCCGAGCAACTGGCCCGGGGCAGGCGCGACCGGCTCCGGCTCGCGGCCGTCGACGGGGAGCCGGTGGAGGGCACCCCGGGGATCGTCAAGCCGCTGCCGCCGGAGACCTTCATCGCCCACGGCACCAACGCCGAGATGCGCTGGGAGGCGATGCGCGACGTCGGCTACCACGTTCCCAACGACCGTTTCTTCGTGCGCAACCACACCTCGACCCCGATCATCGACGCCGCGACCTGGCGGCTGGAGCTGCACGGCGCGGGGCTGCGCAACCCCCGCGGCTTCAGCTATGAGGAGCTTCTCGCGCTGCCCGCGGTGACCCAGGACGTGGCGATCGAGTGCGCGGGCAACGGGCGGAGCTTCTTCGCCGCCCAGCAGGGCGAGGAGATCTCCGGAACGCCCTGGCGGCTGGGCGGCATCGGGGTGGCCCGCTGGCGTGGGGTGCCGCTGGCCACGGTGCTGGAACGGGCCGGGCTCACCCCCGACGCCGTCGACGTCATGCCGCGCGGGCTCGACGCCGGCTACGTGACCGGCGGGGTCGACTACGGCCGGGTCCGCCGCCCGATCCCGGTGTCCAAGGCGCTCAAGGACGTCATCCTCGCCTACGAGATGAACGACCAGCCGCTGCCGCCCGACCACGGCCACCCGGTGCGGCTGATCGTCCCCTCCTGGATCGGGCTGGCCTCGATCAAGTGGGTGGGCGACATCGAGGTCTCCACCTCACCGCTGGCCTCGCCGTGGAACACCGAGTTCTACCGGATGTTCGGCGACGCCTACCCGCCCGAGGGCGGTGTCCCGCTGACCGCCCAGGGGATCAGGAGCGCCTTCGAGCTGCCCTGGGACGCCACGCTGGCGGCCGGGCGCCCGCACGTGCTGCACGGGCGGGCATGGTCGGGCAACGGCCGGATCGCCGGAGTGGAGGTGAGCTTCGACGGCGGCGACACCTGGCGGCGCGCCCACCTCCGCGGCCCGCACGTCGTGCCGGCCTGGACCCGCTGGCACATCACCTGGAACCCCCAGCGGACCGGCCCGCACACCCTGCTCGCCCGGGCCACCGACGAGACGGGCGCGGTCCAGCCCCTGCGGGCCACGCACAACGACTACGGCTACCTCTTCGACGCCGTCGTGCGCCATCCCGTGACCGTCGTGAACGGATGATCGAAGCCGCTCATCCGCCCAGCGCCTCCTGCTGGATGCGATCGAACTGCGCGCCCATGGCCTCGGACAGCGCGGTAGCGGCTGACAGCGGTCGCACCATGACAGTGAGCTCGTCGATCAGACCGTCCTCGTTCAGGTGCAGGAAGTCGCAGCCGTGCACCACGCGGCCTTTCACCTTGGCCGTGAAGACCAGCGCGTGGTCACGGCCATCCACATTCACGATCTCCCGGACGTACTGGAAGTCCTCGAACACCCGCGCTGCCCCGCGCAGAAACGCCGCGGTGACCGCCTTGCCCGGATACGGCTTGAACGCTATCGGGCTGGTGAACACCACGTCGTCGGCGAACAGCGCCTCGGCCGCCGCCAGATCGCCGTTCTCCACAGCCTGCCGGAAGGGATGCATGACCTCACCCACTACTCAATTCATTGACTAGGTGCGAGAGATGCTAGCCATGCCGAGCCACGCGATCCATGAGTGCCGCCTGTGGTCATAGTCACATAGTTGATTAATGGCATATGCAGGTATCGGCGCTCTACTCTCGGCCCATGTCGTTGCGCAACGCGATCTTGGCCGCCCTCCTGGAGGGCGAGGCATCCGGCTACGACCTGGCCAAAAGCTTCGACGCGTCGGTGGCCAACTTCTGGATGGCCACCCCGCAGCAGCTCTACCGGGAACTGGACAAGATGGCGGCCGATGACCTCATCCAGGCCCGGCTCGTTCAGCAGGAGCGCCGTCCCAACAAGCGGCTGTTCTCCCTCACCGATGCCGGCCGCCACGCCCTGCACGAGTTCACCGCCACATCCCCGCGCCCGGGCGCGATCCGCGAAGAGCTCATGGTGCAGGTCCTCGCGGTCGACGCGGGTGACGTCGAAGCCGTTAAAAGCGCCCTCCGCGAACGCATGATCTGGACCGAAGCCAAGATCAATCGCTTTGAACGGCTCCGCGCGCGCCTTTTGAACGGCCGCACCGAGCAGGAGCACCTCGCGCGGGCCGAGCGTGTCGGACCGTATCTGGCCCTGCTGCGCGGCCTGGCGTTCGAACGCGAAAACCTCCGCTGGGCCCGGCAGACGCTGACCGTCCTTGACCGGCGCACCAAGAGCCCTGTGGAGTAGTCATGCCCTGCTCCCGTCCGTGGGGTGATGGCCGCGTCCACGCGACTTCGCTCGGTCACGCGCGCATCGCCGCAGCCTCGGCCCACGCCCTGATGATCCCCGGCGCCGATCCGGGATGGGCCGATCCCCGGCATATCAGCGCCCGGCGCCGTCACCGGTCAGGACCGCGCGGGCGTGATCGGTTCCTGCCTGGTGTGCGTCCACTCTTCGGCGCTGGTGGTAGGAGGCGGCGGCGGTGGCCAGGGCGGCGCCCCAGATCGGCCAGAAGCATTCCGGCAGCCAGGCTCCCCATTCGGCCCAGGCGAACCGGCCGGCGACGGTCCAGCGGATGTAGGTGAGCCCGGCCACGGTGATGATGATCGAGACGAACCCGGCGGGGATGATCGCCAGCAGCGGTGGCACTCGCCTGCCGCGCAGTCCGAGGATCCAGCGCGGAAAGATCTCTCCCCACCGCTGGATCAGCCCGAGGGTGAGCACGCCGCCCAACGCGCCGAAGGTGGCCAGGTAGGCGCCTGCCAGCCACAGACCGTCCTCGCCTTCGGCCAGGAACTCCGCGCTCACGCCGAGAGGGATGCCCAGCGCCCACGCCCACCGGGTGGCGCAATACACCAACGGCACCGCGACCGCCACGTACACCGCTACGCGCCCGCGCTCCGGAGTGAACCAGCTCCTGCGCTCCTGCTGGCGTCCGTAGGCCAGCGCCGCGGCGGCCAGCAGCAGGCCGCCCAGCACGCACACGAGCTGGTTGAGCACCGGCCACGGCCAGGCGTCGGCGAAGGTGGCGCCGCCCAGGCTCCAGCCGAAGACGGGGGCGACCAGCAACAGCGGCGTGTAGGCGACGCCCATCATCAGCCGGGAGTCGGGAATCACCAGGATCAGGAGCGCGGCGATCGGCCAGGCCAGGAACAACGGCGCGCGGTGGCCGCTCCTGCGGGTCAGCGCCAGCGCCGTCACCCCGGTGAGTAGTGAGAAGGCGGCGATCCACCAGCCGAAGCGCGGTGTCGTGCCGGCCAGGATCGACAGCGCCCCGTCGGGGTCGGGATCGTCGGGGCCCCAGGGGAAGCCGGGCATCCCCAGTGCCCACGCTGCGCCGAGCACACCGTAGACCAGCGCCCACAGCGCTGCCGCATACCCGTGCCGGCCGGAAGTGAAGGTTTTCATGCGATCAGCCTCCCGGCCCGGCTGGACGGCGGACCAGATGCCGTTCGGCACTCCCTGCGGCCGGAAGAGGTGCTGTTCGGCACCTGCGGGTCGATCGCCTGGTGCGCATATTGTCTTCAGGTGAACCTGATGTGGGCTGTCGCCTTGGTGTCGGTGGTCGTTGCTGTCGCGGTGGCCGCGACCGGGTTGTTCCGGTCCCGGCTCAGGCCGCGTCTGTCCGCGCCGGCCTTGCCGGCCGCGGGCGTGTCCCTGGCCGTCACACTCGCCTACCTCAGTGGTGCGGCGCGGCCCACGCCCGGCGTCGACGCGCTGGGAATGATCGAGAGTGTGGCGCTGATGGTGTCGGCCGGCCTGGTCATCCGGTACGCACCCCTCCGGCAGGCGGTGCTCTCGACGTCGGCGGCGGGTCTGGCCGCTGCCGTCTGGCCGCTGCGCGTCTTCACGCCCGCCTCGCCGCTGGAGGCGATCGGCGTGAGCGCGTTCTGGGGGCTGGGAGCGTTGCTGGCCACCGCCATGGGCGCCTACCTGCGGTTTCTCGATGTACGGCAGGAGCGCGCGGTGGCCGACACGCGCACCGCCCTGCGACTGCGGCTGGCCAGGGACCTGCACGACTTCCTCGCCCACGACATCAGCGAGATGGTGGCGCACGCCCAGGCGGGCAGGGTCGCGGGCGATCCGCTTCAGGCGCTCGAACGCATCGAAAACGCGGGCCAGCGGGCCCTGTCCACGCTGGACGGCACCCTGGACACGCTCCACCACGATCGGCCCCTCAGCCCCGCCGGTGACCTGGGCGGCATAAGCGAGGCGGCCGAGCGATTCTCCGCCGCCGGCTCCGCGCAGGTCCGCCTGCGTATGGATCCGGCCGTGACGGTTCCGGTGGAGACCGCGGCACTGGCCTATCGGATCGTGATCGAAGGACTGACCAACATCCGGCGGCATGCTCCGCAGGCCACGCGCGTCGACCTGCGGGTCAGCGCCTCCGCCGGCGTCCTGGAGATCACGATGACCAACGACGGTGTGACCCGCATGCGGAGCCGCCGGCGTGGCGGGTCCGGCCTGCCCGGCCTGGCCGGACTCGTGGAGGATCGGGGCGGCGAGCTGGTCGCGCGGGCCGTACCGGACGGGTGGTCGCTGACGGCACGCCTGCCCCTGGAACAATCGCCGATGTGGTCACCCGAATCCTCATCGCCGACGACCAGGAAGGCATCCGCAGCGCCTTCCGCATGATCCTCGACGCCCAGCCCGACATGACCGTCGTGGCCGAGGCCTCCGACGGCCGCGCCGCGATCGACACCGCCAGGACGGTCCAACCCGATGTCGTGCTCGCCGACATCCGCATGCCGGGCGCCGACGGCATCGAGGTGACGCGCGCTCTGGCCGGCACCGGCATTCACGTCGTGATCGTCACCACGTTCGGGCTCGATGAATACGTCCACGCCGCCCTGCACCACGGCGCCGCCGGGTTCGTCCTGAAACGCTCGGGCCCCACGCTGCTCATCGAAGCCATCCGGGCCGCGATGAACGGCGACATGCTCATCAGCCCGCAGCTCACCGTCCGGCTGCTGCGCCGGCGCGGCCTGCCGCAGGAGTCGTCCAGCGTCGTCCTCACCGAGAGAGAAGACCAGATCGTGGCCATGGTCGCGCACGGCATGACCAACGCCGAGATCGCCGCTGAGCTCTTCCTGTCTCCGGGCACCGTGAAGAACCACATCGCGTCCGTCCAGAACAAGACCGGCACCCGGAACCGGGTCGCCATCGCCGCCTGGGCCTGGGCCACCGGAAGAGCCACGCCCTGACCGCGCACAGCCACCGGCGGCGTCCCCTGAAATCTGCATGTGCCGTCACTCACCACGCCCGCGGTCCCGCCCGGTTCGATGGCCTCACTCGCCCAGCCCGAGATCCACGCGAACGGTGTGACGCTAAACAGGTGTGGTCGAACAATTCTCAGGAGCGGTTGAACGTTGACCGAGAAGACCCCCGCCGCACCGACGTGGTCGGGATCTTCCCCGGCCCCGGCTCGATCGTCCGCCTCGCCGGTGCGGTTTTCGGCCGAGCAGACCGACGGGTGGACCGGGGCCCGCTCCATGGGCCTGGACGTGCTCGCCGAAGCCCGGATGCGGGTCATCACGGGCGACACGCCGCAGCACGCCCCTCTTCCGCAGACACCTACCGCTTAACCTGCAGAAACAGGATCACGCGCAGGTCGACTCATACAGCACCAGCGTGGACGGGACCGACTCCCGAAGTCGCTCGGGGGAAACGAGGCGGAAACCTGCCGGGGCGATGATGGCCGGATCCATCTCTCCGCTCTCCGCGAGGAGGCTCAATCGATGCGCCAGCTGACCGCACTCGACGCGCTGTTCCTGCATGCCGAATCGGCGACCACCGCGGCCCACGTCGCCGGGGTGGCGATCCTCGATCCGGCCGGGGCTCCCGGGGGCGCCGTCACGCGCGCCGCCCTGGTCGAGCTGCTGCGCGAGCGGCTGCATCTCGCCCCGGCGCTGAGCCTGCGCCTGGCCGACGTGCCGTTCGGCCTGGACCATCCCTACTGGGCGGAGGTCCCCGGCCTCGACGTCGCCGACCACGTCCACGAGGCGGCCCTCCCCCTGCCCGGCGACGAGGCGCAGCTCGCCGAGGCGATCGCCCGGATCCACGAGCGGCGGCTGGACCGGGCCCGGCCGCTCTGGGAGATGCACCTCATCCAGGGCCTGAGCGGCGGCCGGGCCGCCCTCTACGCCAAGGTCCACCACTGCGCCATCGACGGGGTGTCGGGCGCGGAGACCCTCGCCGTCCTGCTGGACCTCACCCCCGAGCGCCGCGTGGTCGACCCGCCGGCCGCCCCGGCGGCGACCACCGCCCCCGGCCCGGTCGCGATGCTCGCGGCGGCCCTGACCCGGTCGGTGGCCCACCCGGCCAGAGCGCTGCGCTCGCTGGGCAGGATGGCGGCCGACCTCGACGCGATCCCGGTGGCCGCGGCGCTGCCCGGCGCCCGGACGGTGGCCGCCGCGACCCGGATGATCCGGGGAGACCACCGGGAGCTGCCGGAGACGCCCTCCCTGTCCGCCCCGCGCACGCCGTTCAACGGCCCGATCAGCGCCGGACGGCGCTTCTCCTACGGCTCGATCCCGCTGGCGGACGTCAAGCGGGTCGCCGGGGCCTTCGGGCTCAGCGTCAACGACGTGGTCATGACGCTGTGCGCCTCCGCGCTGCGTTCCTGGCTGCGCGAGCACGGCTGCCTGCCGGACCGGCCGCTGATCGCCGCGGTACCGGTCGCGGTCCGCACGGCGAGTGCCCGGGACGTGGTCGGCAACCAGCTCTCGGTCATGATCACCCCGATGCCGACCGACCTCGCCGCGCCCCTCGACCGCCTGCAGGTCATGGGGCGGACGATGCGCGCGGCCAAGCGGCGCTTCGCCGGCTCCCCCGCCACCTGGCTGGGCGAGCTGTCCTCGATGCTGCCCGCGGCCGTCACCTCGCGCGCGACCTCCACGCTCTTCCGGCTGGCCTCGATCGTGCTGCCGCCGGTCAACCTGATCGTCTCCAACGTCCCGGGGCCCCGGCGCCCGCTGTATCTGTGCGGGGCCCGGGTGCTCGCCTACCACCCGATGTCGGCGCTGACCGACCTGAGCGGCGGGGTCAACATCACCTGCTTCTCCTACGACGGCTCGCTGGACTTCGGCATCCTCGCCTGCCCCGACCGGGTGGAAGACGTGTGGCGGCTGATGGGCCACCTGCGGGAGGCCATGGACGAGCTGACGGAGCTGGCCGGGCCCCGTCCGGCCCGGGAGGCCGTCCCCGCCTGAGGCGGGCCGCCCGGCCGGGGGCGGATCTCATCCCAGGGCGTGGGCGATCAGCTCGGCGACCGCGTCGGGATCGATGTGGTGGCCGGTGAGCTGGCAGAGGTTCTCCTGGTAGAGCAGCACCGCGGCGAAGGTGACCGCGGCCACCTCCAGCCGGGCGGCGTCGCCGCGCGCCGTGGGCAGCGCCAGCTCCAGCGCGAACCGGGCCCGCCGGATGATCTCACCGTTCAGGCGGCCGAGCCGGTCACGGACCGAGCCGTGCGTGTCCGCCTCGCGGAACAGGATGCGGCGCATCGCCGGGGAGGCCCTGAGCGGCAGCCGCCGGGCCAGCCGCGACAGGGTCCCCGCGGCGTCGCCGGGGACGGCCTCCACCTCGGGCAGCTCCTCCACGAGCGTGCGCTCGTCGATCAGCGCGACGAGCACGTCGATCTTCTTGGGGAAGTAGTGGAAGACGAGCCCCTTGGGCACGCCGGCCAGCCGGGCGATCTCCGCCGTGGGCGTCGCCTCGTAGCCGCCCCTGGCGAACAGCTCTTCAGCGGCGTCGAGGATGCGGGTGCGCGTGCCGGGATCCGAGGTGTCGCGCGCACGCCCGGACCTGCCGGAGCGCTGTCTGAGGCTGGCCACAGCCTGACCATAGCCTCCGGCCGGACCGCATTTCCATGCCACCGGGGAGAGAGCGCCGTACGCATGCCGTACCGGGGGCCCATGCGTGCCGCGGCCGTAGGCACGTCCTGTCGCGGCACGGGACCGCATGCGCGCCGCGGCCGTAGGCACGCCGGGCCGGGGAGGCGGGTGCCGCACGGAGCATCGGTACGATCACGTATCATCTGAAACAAATATGTCTCAAATGAAACGGAGATGAGTGGTGGCTGTAAGCCGCGACCAGATCATCGCCCTGGCGATACAGCACCTGAACGGGGACCCGACCGCCTCCATGGCCCAGCTCGCCGAGGCCACCGGGGTCAGCCGCGCCACGCTCCACCGGCACTTCGCCAGCAGGGAGGAGCTGCTCGTGGTCCTCGGGAGCAGGGCGCTCGACGGGTGGGAGCGGGGGCAGCGGCAGGCCGCGATCGAGGAGGCCGCCGCCTCCGCCGACCCTGCACGCATCACCACCGCCCTGCACGAGCTGCTCGCCGGCATGGTGGACGACGTGCAGGAGCACGGCTTCGCGCTGACCGAGCACGTCATGACCAAGCTGCCCGGGTTGCAGGAGCGCGCCGACGAGCTGGAGGAGCGCGAGATCGCCTTCTACCTGGCCGCCCAGCGGGCGGGCGTGCTCCGCTCCGACCTGCCGGTCAGGTGGATCAGCAACACCGTGTACGGCCTGCTCGTCGCCGTCCGCGAGAGCCTGCGTCGGGGCGACGTCGCCCGCAGGGACATCGAGCGGACGCTGCTGGAGACCTTTCTCCGGGGGACCGCGTGACGCACACCCCGGAACCGTCCACCGGAGATCATGTGACGCACGCCCCGGAGCCGGGATCGACCGCAGGCGCACCCCCGCACCCACGCCGCTGGGCGGGGCTCGGCGTCCTGTCCGCGAGCCTGCTGCTGGTGGTCATGGACATGACCGTCCTCAACGTGGCGCTGCCCGCGATCTCCGCCGACCTGAGGCCGGACTCGGTGCAGCTGCTGTGGATGGTGGACGTCTACGCGCTCGTGCTGTCCGGGCTGCTGGTCACCCTGAGCGCGCTGGGCGACCGGTGGGGCCGCAAGCGGATGCTGCTCACCGGATTCGCGATCTTCGGCCTCGCCTCGGTCGGGGTGCTGGCGGCCGACAGCCCCGGCGAGGTGATCGCGGTACGGGCGCTCCTCGGCATCGGCGGCGCCATGATCATGCCGTCCACGCTGTCGATGATCCGCAGCCTGTTCACCGACCCGAGGGAGCGGGCCACCGCGCTGGGCGTCTGGTCGGCCATGGCCGCGCTCGGCGCCGCGCTGGGGCCGATCCTCGGCGGAGCACTGCTGGAGAGGTTCAGCTGGCACGCCGCGTTCCTGGTGAACGTCCCGGTGATGGCCGCGGCGATCATCGCGGGGCTCCTGCTGCTGCCCGAGTCCCGCAACCCGCGTCCGGGCCGCTGGGACGCGGTGGCCACCGTGCTGTCGATCGTGGGCATGGTCGCCCTGGTGTGGGCGATCAAGCACTTCGGCAAGGACGGGCTCGGCGATCCCGGCGCGCTGATCGCCCTCGCCGTCGCGGCGGTGACGCTCACCTGGTTCGTCCGGCGCTGCCTCGACCGGCCCGATCCGCTGCTGGAGGTCCGCCTGTTCGGCCGTCCCTCCTTCACCGCGGGCACCGTCGCGGCGCTGACCACCTCCATCGCGATGGCCGGAATGATGCTGCTGGTGGCCCAGTGGATGCAGCTGGTGCAGGGCTACTCCCCGCTGGAGACGGGGGTGCGGCTGCTGCCGGCCGCGGTCGGCGCGGGGCTGCTCTCGCCGCTCGCCCCCAGCCTGGCCGGCCGGCTCGGCCCCCGGACGGTGCTGGCCGGAGGTCTCGCCGTCGCCGCGGCCGGGTTCCTCGTGCTTCCCGTCGCACCGGCCCCTCTCCCCTACCCGGCCGTGGCCGCGGCGCTCCTCCTGATCGGCGCCGGCATGGGGTCGCTGGCGATCGCCTCGGCGGTCATCATGTCCGGCGCGCCGCCTGAGAAGGCCGGCAGCGCCGCCGCGATCGAGGAGACCAGCTACGAGCTGGGCGGGGCACTGGGCGTGGCCGTCCTCGGCAGCGTCGCCGCGGCGGTCTACCGCAACGAGCTCACGCGGGCCGAGCTGGCCGCGGGAGGTGTCACCGGCCAGGCCGCCGAGGTGGTCCGCGAGTCGCTGGGCGGGGCGCTGGAGGTGACCGGGGCCGTGGGCCGGGCCGGGACCGAGCTGGCCCGCCAGGCCCAGACCGCCTTCACCGACTCACTGGTGGTGACCGGCGCGGCCGGCGGCGGCCTCATGCTGGCCGCCGCCGTCGTGGTCTGGCTGCTCACACCGCGCGACATGGACCTGTCCGGCGGGCACTGACCGTCCCGTACGGGCGCCCGCCGGGTGCCGGTGGCCCGCCCGCCGGCGGGCACTGACCATCCCGTACGGCGTCCGCCGGGTGCCGGGGGCGCCCGCCGGCCGGCGCCCCCGGCAGGTAGTCACCTCCGGACGTGAGGCACCGGCACCCCGCGGGCGGTCCCGGGCGTGAGGCACCCTCGACCGGCGGGTGGCCCCGGGCGTGAGGCACCGGGACCCGGCGGGTTCACTTCGCCCCGACGGAGTCGAGCAGCATCGGCAGCGCGCGGCGGAGCTCCCTGTTCCAGTAGGTCATGTTGTGGCGGCCGCCGTAGAAGTGGGTCTCGACGGGGATGCCGAGCTCCTTGAGCCGGCCGGCGAAGGCCCTGGCTGCCTTGCCGGCCAGCTCCTCGGTGATGTCGCCGAACAGCTCGCCCCGCCTCTGCCGGCCGTCACCCGCGGCCACGTAGAGCCGGACCCCGCGGAGCCGGCCCGCCAGGTGGTAGGGGTCGTGGGCCCGCCAGACCTCGCGGTCGCCGCGGGGGTCACCCCAGATGCGCTTCCAGTCGGTGCCGAAGCAGCCCGCCGTGGTGCCGAGGAAGACGGCCACGTCGGCCCCGGGCATGAGGGTGTGCACCGCGCCGCTGAAGGAGGCCGCGGCCCTGAAGCTCCCGGTCGCGGCGTAGAGCATCGCTCCCTGGCCGCCCATGGAGTATCCGGCGACGGCCCGCTCCCCGTTCGCGGCGTACCGGCTCTCCAGCAGAGGCAGCAGTTCCTTCAGGTGGTAGGTCGCCCACCGGGGCGGGCCCCCGTCGCCGCCGTTGTACCAGTCGGAGTAGCTGCCGCACTTGCCCCCGTCCGGCATCACCACGATGACCTGCGCGTTCTCGGTCATCTCCTCGACATCCGACTTCGACCATCCCTGGTAGCCGTCGAGACCGCCGTGGAGCAGCCAGAGCGCCGGCCAGGTTCTGCCGGAGTCCCTGGACCAGCCTTTGGGCAGCAGCAGCCGGACCGTGGTGACGTCGTCGAGAGCTGTGGAGCGGAGGGTCAGCTCCATCCGGCGCTCGCCGAGCCGCCGCTCCTTGACCACCTCCACGTCGCCGGAGGTCTCCAGCGGCCGCGCGGAGGCCGTGGCACTGGCCGTGGCACTGGCCGGAGCACTGACCGGCCCGGAGGCCGCCTGGCGCTGGTTGACGACGAGGGCGATCGAGGCGGCCACGACGAGGACGGTCAGCCCGCCCGCGATCACAGCGCCGATGAAGAATCCGCGTAGCCGTGAACCGGGTGCCATGAGAGCCTCCGACAGTCCTTATTGACGTCGCACATAATAACTGTCCGCCGCTTGCCGGGGATGCCCGCGGAGTGCGCGATTATTCAGCAAATAGGCTGAGAACCATGAGCCTTTCTGAGCTGAACCTCTTCCCGCTCTGCCTGGGTGGCAACGTATTCGGCTGGACCGCGGACCGCGACGCCTCGTTCGCCGTCCTGGACGCCTACGTCGAGGCCGGCGGCAACTTCGTCGACACCGCCGACGTCTACTCCGACTGGGTTCCCGGGCATTCCGGCGGGGAGTCGGAGACGATCATCGGGGAGTGGATGGCCTCCCGCGGCAACCGCGACCAGATCGTGATCGCCACCAAGGTCGGCTCGCTGGCAAGCCGTCCCGGGCTGTCGGCGGCCAACATCCGCGCGGCCGCCGAAGACTCGCTGCGGCGCCTGGGGACCGACCACATCGACCTGTACTGGGCGCACATCGACGACGCCGGGACTCCGCTGGAGGAGACCCTCGGCGCGTTCGACTCCCTGATCAGCGAGGGCAAGGTCCGTAACATCGGCGCCTCCAACTACGGTCCCGAGCGGCTGGCCGAGGCGCTGGCGATCTCCGACCGGGACGGCCTGGCCCGCTACGGGGTGCTGCAGCAGTCGTACAACCTGGTGGAGCGCGACTACGAGGGCCCGCTGCGCGATGTGGTGGCCGCCGAGGGGCTGACCAGCACGCCGTACTTCGGACTGGCCCGTGGCTTCCTGACCGGCAAGTACCAGCCCGGGGTCGAGGTGGACAGCCCCCGCGCGGGCCGGGCCTCGGCGTATCTGGAGACCGAGCGCGGCCCCCGTGTGCTGGAGGCCCTGGACAAGGTGGCCGCCGCCCACGACGTCGCCCCGGCGGCCGTCGCGCTCGCCTGGCTGGCCGCCCAGCCCACGGTGGCCGCGCCGATCGCCAGCGCCCGCAACGTCGAACAGCTCAGGCCGCTGCTCGCGGTCGCCGGGCTGACCCTGAGCGAGGACGAGCTGGCGATGCTGGACGTGGCGTCCCGCTGACGCCGTACGGCGGGGGCCCGGCCGTGATGCGGCCGGGCCCCCGCCCGGGGTCGTGCCGAGCGGTCCGCTCGGAGCCGGACGGTCCGCTCGGAGCCGGACGGTCCGCTCAGAGCCGGTCCGTCCGCTCGGAGCCGAGGGGGCGGCTCCGAGCCGAGTGGTCGGCTCAGTGCTGGGCGGCCTTCTCCGCGCCGATGCCGGTCAGCGAGCGGACCTCGATCTCGGCGTACTTGGCCGGGTTGTACTCCTTGCTGAGCCGCGCGCCGACGAATCCGGCCAGGAATCCGATCGGGATCGAGATGAGGCCGGGGTTGCTCAGCGGGAACCAGGCGAAGTCGGCGTCCGGGAACAGCGCGGTGGCACTGCCCGACACGACCGGCGAGAAGATCACCAGGATCAGCGCGGAGACCAGGCCTCCGTAGATGGCCGAGACCGCGCCGGCGGTGTTGAACCTCTTCCAGAACAGGCTGTAGAGGATCGCGGGAAGATTGCCGGAGGCGGCCACCGCGAAGGCCAGCGCGACCAGGAAGGCCACGTTCTGCCCCTGCGCGAGGATGCCGAGCCCGATGGCGACCGCGCCGATGACGAAGGCGGAGATCCTGGCGACCAGGACCTCCTCCTTGTCGGTGACGTTGCCGCGCTTGAACACGTGGGCGTAGAGGTCGTGGGCGAAGCTGGAGGAGGAGGCCAGCGTCAGACCGGCGACCACCGCCAGGATCGTGGCGAACGCGACGGCCGCGATGACGGCCAGCAGGATCGTGCCGCCCACGTCGCCGAAGATGGCCTGGCCGATCGCCTCGGCGAGCATCGGCGCCGCGGTGTTGCCCGCCTTGTCCTGCGCCAGGATCGCCTTGCCGCCGACCAGCGCCGCGGCGCCGAAGCCCAGCACGAGGGTGAGCAGGTAGAAGACGCCGATGATGCCGATGCCCCAGAGAACCGACTTTCGGGCCTCCTTGGCGGTGGGGACCGTGTAGAAGCGGATCAGGATGTGCGGCAGGCCCGCGGTGCCGAGCACCAGCGCCAGGCCCAGGCTGATCAGGTCGAGCTTGCCGGCCAGGCCCTGTGCCTCGGTGGCGTACTTCCCACCGGCGTTGAGGAACGCGTCGCCCTTGCCGCTCTGCGCGGCGGCGTCGCCGAGCAGGGCCGAGAGGTTGAACCCGTACTTGCCGAGCACCAGCAGGGTGATCAGGGTCGCGCCGGTCATCAGCAGCACAGCCTTGACGATCTGCACCCAGGTGGTGCCCTTCATACCGCCGACGACCACATAGACGATCATCAGCAGGCCGACGCCGACGATGGTGAGCGCCTTGCCCAGGGGAGAGGTGATGCCGAGCAGCAGGCCGACCAGCGCGCCCGCGCCGACCATCTGGGCCAGCAGGTAGAAGATCGACACGACGATGGTGGAGACGCCCGCCGCGGTGCGGACCGGCCGCGGGCTCATCCGGAAGGCCAGGACGTCGGCCATGGTGAACTTGCCGGAGTTGCGCATCAGCTCGGCGACCAGCAGCAGCGCCACCAGCCAGGCGACCAGGAAGCCGATCGAGTACAGGAAGCCGTCGTATCCCGACAGCGCGATGATCCCGGCGATGCCCAGGAAGCTCGCCGCCGACATGTAGTCGCCGCCGATCGCCAGGCCGTTCTGCGCGCCGCTGAAGGAGCGGCCGCCGGCGTAGAAGTCGGCGGCGTCCTTGTTGCTGCGGCTCGCCTTGAAGGTGATGCCCAGCGTCACCGCGACGAAGAGCAGGAACAGGATCGTGGACAGCGTCTGGTGGCTCATTCGGTCGTCCCCTCCGCCTCGTGGCGGATCTCGTCGGCCACCGGGTCGAGCTTCTTCTCTGCGTATCGGGAGTAGGCCCAGGCGATCAGGAAGGTCGACACGAACTGGAGCAGACCGAAGATCAGCGCCACGTTGATGTTGCCGAACACCTTCGTGCCCATGAAGTCACGCGCCCAGGCGGACAACACCACGTAGAGCAGGTACCACGCCAGGAACGCCGCCGTCATCGGGAACGCCCAGGACCGGAAGCGCCGCTTCAGCTCCTGGAACCTCTCCTCGCCCTGGATATGTTCGTAAACCGATGAATCATGTTGTCTGGCGGTCACGCGACCTCCCACGAATGTGATCTGGATCACGGATAACGTAGGAGGGGACCGTACCCCGCGAGGAGACCCACAGCCGGACTCTTCGCCCAGGTGGCACCGGGTCGCGGTCAGTTGGATATGGCTTGCGGTGAAAGGTCCGTCTCATGCGGTGAGCGGTCCACCGACTCGGGACCCGCCGGACGGAGGCCCCTCGGACAGGGACCCACCACCGGTTCCGGCCCGGCAGCGGGCGCCGCCTCGCCCGTCCTACCGGTCTTGGGGGCGGATGTCCCTCTGCCGGTCGGCGAGGCCGGCGCCCGCGTCGTCATCCCAGCCCATAGTCGATCACGGTAATAACGCCGACCTTTTGAGGCTGATATTTCACGGCACAGACGGCAAAACGCCAGCGTGATCGACCACGGCAACCGTGACGGGCCTGGGGCTCATGATCACCAGGTATGGCAGGAATATGTCGAAGACAGGCAGTCCTGCCGCTGTCGCCGGACGGGACACGCTGCGAGCCTGGTCATCGACCGGCGGCACCCCTGTGGGAGCCGGTCGCGGCCCACCGCGTGGGCCGGGAGGGCCGTTCCGGCATCTCCGCCCACCCCATCCCCTCTGCCCAAGCCTGCCCCAGACGAGAAGGACGACCCGCCATGACCATCTCCTGGCCCGACCTGGTGACCTCGGCAGCCGCCGACGGCGTCTCCGTCCTCGCCAAGGGCGCCGACCAGGACTGGTCCCGCGACGCGGGGGACCTCGACTGGACCTGCCGGCAGACCCTCGACCACATGGCCCTCGGCGTCGTCGGCTACGCGGGACTGCTCATCGCCCAGCCGGCCGACCGCTACATCGCCCTGTTCGCCTCGCTCGACGGCCAGGCCCCGATCCCCGCGTGCCTGGAGGGGATCCGGATCTCGGCGACGATCCTCGCCTCGGCCGTCCGCGAGGCCGTACCGGAGGTCCGCGCCTGGCACCCCTACGGGCACTCCGACGGCCCCGGCTTCGCCGCCATGGGCACGCTGGAGATCCTCGTCCACAGCCGCGACATCGCCCTCACCCTCGGGATCGACTGGACGCCCCCGGACGACCTGTGCGCGCCGGTGGTCGAGCGGCTCTTCCCCGACGCTCCGGCCGGCCACGATCCGGCGCGCACCCTGCTGTGGTGCACGGGCCGCGTCGCCCTGCCCGGCCTCGGCCGCCGGAAGGAATGGCAGTGGCACGGCGACGTCCGCTGAGGCCCCGCAGCCGGCGGCGGGCGGACAGCCGGCCGGGCCACGGGACGGCCGGATTCCCGATCGCTCAGGGTGAAAACAGCGCTGACCGCGACCACGCGCCGCACGGCACGGGGACCGGGTAGCGATCACGGCGTCACAGTTCGGCCGTCAGCCGGGCGATCACCCGCATCTTGTTCATGGCGTCCAGGGCGGCGACCTTGTACGACTCCGCCAGCGTCGGGTAGTTGAACACGGCGTTGACCAGGTAGTCGACCGTCCCGCCGCACCCCATGACGGTCTGTCCGATGTGGACGAGCTCGGTGGCCCCCGTGCCGAACACGTGGACGCCGAGCAGGCGCCGGTCCTCGGAGGAGACGAGCAGCTTGAGCATCCCGTACGAGTCACCGATGATCTGCCCCCTGGCCAGCTCGCGGTAGCGCGAGATACCCACCTCGAACGGGATCTTGTCACGGGTCAGCTCGTCCTCCGTCTTCCCGACGAAGCTGATCTCCGGGATGGTGTAGATCCCGATCGGCGACAGCTCGTGCATCTCCGTGACCGGTTCGCCGCACGCGTGCTGAGCGGCCAGCCGGCCCTGCTCCATCGAGGTGGCCGCCAGCGCCGGGAAGCCGATCACGTCACCGACCGCGTAGATGTGCGGGACGGGTGTGGCGTAGTTCTCGTCCACCTCGATCCGCCCCCGGTCGTCGGCGGCGAGCCCGGCCGCCGCCAGGCAGAGCTCGGCCGTCTTCCCCTGCCGGCCCGCCGAGTACATGACGCAGTCGGCGGGAATCTTCTTGCCGCTCTCCAGGACGGTCAGGGCCCCGCGGGGCCGTCGCTCGACCGCGGCGACGCTCTCACCGAACCGGAACGTCACGGCCAGGTCCCGCAGGTGGTATTTGAGCGCCTCCACGATCTCCAGGTCGCAGAACTCCAGCATCCGCTCACGACGCTCCACCACGGTCACCTTGGTGCCGAGCGCTGCGAACATCGAGGCGTACTCGATGCCGATGACCCCGGCTCCGACGACGACGAGGGTCTCGGGCACCCGGTCGAGATGCAAGATCGCGTCCGAGTCGATGACCATCTTGTCGTCGAACTCCACGCTGGACGGACGGGCCGGCGACGTCCCCGTGGCGATCACGACCTTCTCCGCCGTGACCTTCCTCTCCTCGTCCCCGGTGACCCCGATGGTGTGAGCGTCCAGGAACCGTCCGGTCCCCTGTAAGACGGTCACATGGTTGCGGCCCAGCTGGCTCCGGATCACCTGGATCTCCCGGCCGATCACATGCTGCGTCCGCATCCCGAGATCCGCGACCGTGATCTCGTCCTTCACCCGGTAACTCGCTCCGTACAGCTCCCGCTGATTGAGCCCCGTCAGATAGAGGACCGCCTCCCGAAGCGTCTTCGACGGGATCGTCCCGGTGTTGATGCACACGCCCCCGAGCATGTGTTTCTTCTCCACCACCGCGACCCGCTTGCCGAGTTTCGCCGCGGCGATCGCCGCCTTCTGCCCGCCCGGCCCGGAACCCAGGACGAGAACATCGAAGTCCCACATAAGGCCCAGTCTGCGCGCCGCTGGAGATCAGGAGAAGGTCTCATGGATACGACTCTCCGCCACACGTGCCCCGGCGCCCTCCCGCTTGTACATGCCGCGCTGGTTGAGGCCGGTCAGGTGGATCACGGCCTCGTGCAGCGTCTTGGAGGGGATGGTGCCGGTGTGACGCAGACGCCACCGATATAAGGCCCAGTCTGCGCGCTGCGGGACCTCTCAACCAGGTCTGGGGTGTTCCGCCGGTGTCCGGCCCCGGAGCGCGTGGGCCGCCGCGCAGCAGATGGTCAGCCCGACCACGGCCAGCAGGAGGCGGTAGTCGACGAGCGACACCAGCGCCGCGCCCGCGACCAGGGACAGCAGCTGGGTGGCTCCGGCCATGGCCTCGAAGGCGGTGGAGACCCGGCCGACGAGGTGGCCGGGGCTACGGCGTTGCACGAGGGTCATCCGGGCCACGCCCGCGAGGGTCAGGCCGGCGCCCGCCATCGTCATCGCGCCCAGCACGGCCGGCTCGGCGGGGACCGTCCACAGCAGGACCGCCACGCCGTACAGGGCGATGCCCGTACCGATCGCGAACAGCTCGCCCCGGCACCTGATCACCGTGGCCCCGCACAGGCCGCCGATGATCGCCCCCACGCCCATCGCGGTGGAGGTGAGGGCGGTGAACTCCGGAGCCCTGCCGAGGCCGTGGTCGATGACCGCGAAGATCAGCGACTCGGTCGCCCCGGCCAGCGCGAACATCAGGCAGAACGCCCCGGCGGCGCGGCGCAGGAACGGGTCGGCGGCCAGGTGGCGGGCTCCGGCCGAGAACTCCTCGCGCCAGCGGCCGCGTGGCGCGGCCGGGACGGGGGCCGGTTTCGGCAGGGCCGCAAAGGCCGCCGCGGCGATGACGAAGGTGCCGGCGTCGAGCAGGACGACGGCGCCGATGCCGGAGCTCGTGTAGACGGCCACCCCCAGCAGCGGCCCGACCAGGCGCAGTCCCTGCCGGGTGGTCTGCAGGGCGCCGTTGGCCTCGGCGAGGAGATCCTCGGGCAGGACGCTCTTCAGCAGGCCGCTGAGGGCCCCGGAGATTGCCGCGTACGAGCAGCCCATGGCCGCCGACACCGGGTAGAGCAGCCAGAGGGTGTCCCCGCCGGTCACCGCGGTCAGCGGGGTCAGCGCCGCCGCCGAGAGCAGGCACGCGGCGATGAGGAACCTCCTGCGGTCGACGCGGTCGATCACGTAGCCGAAGAGGGGCGACAGGCACAGCGGCAGCGTGAAGAAGAACAGGGTCAGCCCTGCGGCGCCGTCCGAGCCGGTGAGTTTCTTGGCCAGGATCGCCGGGATCAGCAGCAGCGAGGCGTCACCCAGCAGGCTGACGGCCATCCCGAGATAGATGAGCCGGAACCCGCGTTCGCGCAGGACCGCCCGCATCACCGGTGACCGGCGAGCCGCCGTACGGCCCGGCCGGTCGGGAACACCGGAACGGCGCTGTGGACCATGGCGAACGTCTCAAGGCCGGGGACGATCACCGTCAGCACCGGGCACCTGTCGTGTGCGGGGTTCCAGCGGAAGGAGTAGGCCGGCAACCCCGCGCGCTCCAGCGTCTCCAGGATCGTGGCGATCTGCTCGCCGACATCCCCCGGCGCCTCGCCGGCGTCCTCCGGCCGCCGGCCGGGCAGGCGCGCGTCGAAGGTGAGGCGGTCGAGCAGCGGGGCGGGGTCCAGCCGGGCGCAGCGCTCCAGCAGCGGCCACCGGCGCAGGCTCTCCAGCCTGCGGCCCAGGGTGAGGTCCACGCCGAGCGACAGGTTGAACGAGGACTGGATCACCTCGGTGAGCGCGCGCTCCACGGCGTACTCGGGGTCGAGGGAGGCGCCGGAGCCGACCACTCCCGGGTACGGCCCGGCGCGCGAGGGAAGCGCGCAGTAGGTGGGGATGCCCAGGTCGGAGGTGATGTCGATGACGAGCGGGGGCGCGCCGAGACGGGCCGTCGCCTCGTCGTGGAGGCGGCGCAGGTCGGGTGGGAGGAGGTCGGGGCCGAGGGCGGAGAGCCGTGGCCGCTCGTCGAGGTACCAGTCGAGCAGGGCGTGGGACAGCGCGTCTCGTTCGATGACCTCCAGCAGGCCGTGCAGGAGCGCCTCCGGCTCGGTGGCCCCGGTGGCCGTGCCGTTGTCGTAGGCGTAGCGGAGGTAGGGCTCGTAGCGCAGGTCGTCGCCGGGGATCGGATGGCTGCGGCAGGACGGCGACCGGGTGAAGGCCGGGTACCACAGCGCGGCCCGCTCCGGGTTGAGGGGTTCGGCCCGCAGGCAGGCGAGGTCGATGTCCGGATAGTCGCGGGCGAGCCGGTGGATCATCTGCTCCCCGCACAGTTCCGGCTGGGCCACGACGGTGGCGACGGGCACCGCCCGTGCCCGCCGGTGGTCTCCGGGGAGCGCGGCCTGGCCCTCCTCGTGCTGGAGGTGCTGCCATGCCTCGAACAGCGCGCTCACCGTGCTCTGCGCGCCGGCTCCCTTGCCGAGGGAGGCGGTGAGCACCCGTCCGGCCGGGTCTCGGAGGGTGCAGCGGTGCACGGGGAACTCCGCCGAGCCTGTGGAGAGGAACTCCGCCGAGAGACCGGAGTCGGCGAGCACCGACTCGATGAGCGACAGTGCCTCGGCAAGGCCGGTGCAGCGCTCACGCTGGGCGCGCGCCACCACTGTCAGAGCGCGCCCGGCGCGGACCGCGCGGCGAAGAACTGGTCGAGGAGCACCGTCTCGGCGAGGGTGAACGAGAAGCTGTCCTCCAACTGGAAGCCGTCCGGCTTGAGAAGCGACTGACCGTTGGAGTTGCTGTTGCCCATCGCACACCCCTTCACAGCAGTAACTGACATGTCATTTAATTACTGGACATTTCGACATAAGTAATGAATCAAGTCAAGAGGAGCGAGGCCGCCAGTCACCCCTATCGAGGTTGAGCGTCTCAGGGGTGTGCAGCCGGACCATGGTGCGGGCCACACCGGCCGGGATGCGGCCCGGGGTGAGCAGCGACACCACGACCATGACGGCGAAGGCGACCGGCACCGTCCAGGCCGCGGGCTGGGCGAGCAGGGCTCCGGCCAGGCCGGTGTACGGCCCTCCGGCAATGGTCGTCAGCACCGCGCCGCAGGCCAGCCCGCCTCCGACGATCAGCCCCGCCATCGCGCCCGTGGAGGTCAGCCGCCGCCACCAGATGCCCAGCACCAGCAGCGGGCAGAAGGAGGACGCGGCCACCGCGAACGCCAGCCCCACCACGTCGGCGACCGGCAGCGACCGGGCCGAGGTCGCCAGGGCGAGCGGCGCGACCACGGCCAGCAGGGCCGCCACCCGGAACGAGCGGACCCCGCCCCGGAGGATGTCCTGCCCGATGACACCCGCGACCGAGACCGTCAGCCCGGAAGAGGTGGACAGGAACGCCGCGAACGCCCCGGCCGTCACCAGGGCGGTCAGCAGGTCCCCCGCCACTCCCCCGACCAGCCTTCCGGGCAGCGTCAGCACCACCATGTCGCTGCCCCGCAGCTCCGGGACGTAGATCCGGCCCAGCGCGCCGTAGATGGCGGGCAGCAGGTAGAAGGCGCCGAGCAGCGACAGGACCACCAGCGTCGTACGGCGCGCGGCCCGCCCCTCGGGGTTGGTGTAGAAACGGACCAGCACGTGCGGCAGCCCCATGGTGCCCAGGAACGTCGCCAGGATCAGCGAGTAGGTCGAGTAGAGGCCGTACTCCTTGCCGCTGGACAGCGGCAGCGCCCAGGTGGCCGCGTCCTCCGCGCTCAGACCGGGCGCACCGCCCGCCCGCCAGGCCAGCAGCAGGAACACCAGCGGCACGGCCAGCGCGGTGAGCTTGAGCCAGTACTGGAAGGCCTGCACGAACGTGATCGACCGCATGCCGCCCGACATCACGTTCACCGCGACCACGGCCGCCACCAGCAGCCCCCCGGCCCACTCCGGGGCTCCGGTGATGGCCGCCAGCACCAGGCCGGCGCTCTGGAACTGCGGCATCAGATACAGCCAGCCGATCAGCACGACCAGCACTCCGGCCATCCGGCGCACGGCCATCGACTCCAGCCGCGCCTCGGCGAAGTCGGGCAGCGTGTAGGCGCCCGAGCGGCGCAGCGGCGCGGAGACCAGGACGAGCAGCACCAGGTAGCCGCCGGTCCAGCCGACCGGCAGCCAGAGCATGTCGGCGCCGTAGGCGAGGATCAGCCCGGCGATGCCCAGGAAACTCGCCGCCGACAGATACTCCCCGCCGATGGCGGAGGCGTTCCACAGCGGGGAGACCGTACGGGAGGCCACGTAGAAGTCCGAGGTGGTGCGCGACAGCCGGATGCCGAACGCGCCGATCAGCACCGCCGCCAGGACCACCAGCACGACCGCGGTCACGCCGTACGCGGTGTTCATCGGGCCCGGTCCACCAGTTCCGCGAAGTGACGCTCGTTCCGCTCGGCCTGCCGTACATAGAGCCAGGCGCCGATCACGAACGCCGGGTAGATCAGACCGGCCAGCACCACCCACGGCAGGGGGATCCCGAGCAGCCGGACCTCCCGCAGCTCCGGCACGAGCAGGAACAGCATCGGCAGGCCGCCGACCACGCAGCCCAGCACCGTGCAGACGAACAGCGCCAGGCGGAACTGGGTGCGGATCAGCGAGCCCATGTAGACCTCGCCCAGCCGGGTCTGCTCGTCGATCTCACGGGTCACCGGGTAGCGGGGGTGGCGGGCGGCCATGGTGCGGGGGCTGGTCACGACCTCGCGACGCGGCCGGTCGGTCTCCTTGCGCGGCCGTTCCAGCGCGCGGGCGAGCCGGTCGGTCTCCTTGCGCGGCCGCTCCACCGCCCGGGTGAGCCGGTCGGCCATCCGGCGCCGCGGCTCCGCGTCCTGACGAGGCCCGGACCCCTGGCTCGGCTCGGGGCCGCGGTTCTCCTCGCTCATTCCGGCCGACCCTTGCGTGCCCGGCGGACCAGCAGGTCGCGCAGCTCACGGGTGTGGCGGCGGCTGACCGGGATCTCGGTCTCGCCGATGCGGACCACGCAGCGGCCCGAGTCGATGTGCAGCTCGTCGATGTGCTTGACCGCCACCAGGTGGCTGCGGTGCACCCGGACGAACCCGGCCGAGGACCAGCGCTCCTCCAGCGTGGCCAGCGAGATCCGGACCAGATGGCTGCCACCCGCGGTGTGCAGGCGCGCGTAGTCGCCCTGCGCCTCGACGTAGCGGACCTCGGTGCTGGCCACGAACCGGGTGACGCCGCCGAGCTCCACCGGGATGGTGCCGGGGTCGGTACGGCCCGCACCGTCGCTGTCGGGCAGCTCGGCCGAGACGCACACCCGCCGGATGGCCTCGGCGAGCCGCTCCGGCCGGACCGGTTTGAGCAGGTAGTCCTCGGCCTTGATCTCGAACGCGTCCACCGCGTGCTCCTCGTAGGCGGTCACGAACACCACCCGGGGCGGGTTGGCGAACTGCGACAGCAGCCTGCCGAGCACCACCCCGTCCAGGCCGCGCATCCGGATGTCGAGGAAGACCGCGTCGATCGGCCGCCCGTCGGCGATCGCCCGGTCCAGGACACGCAGTGCGGCGGCCCCGTCCCTGGCGAGGGAGACCTCTCCGATACGAGGGTCGTCGCGCAGCAGGTAGGCCAGGTCCTCCAGCGCGGGGAGCTCGTCGTCCACCGCCAGGACACGCAGGCCGGTCACGGTCACTCCTCCGGGTCGGTCACCTGTGAACCCCGAACGCTCACGGTGAATCCCTAGAGGGTGATGAATCAGACATCAGGTGTCAACAGTTCCCGGCTCGCGGAGAGTGTTGATCAGCTCCCGATGCCGCCACAGCACCCAGCAGAGCGGCACCATGAGCGCCAGCATCACGCAACCACTGATCATGAAGACGGCTCGCAGCCCGAACGCCCCGGCCAGCAGGCCGCCCGCCAGGGCGCCCAGCGGGATCAGCCCCCACAGCAGGGTGCGGATCGCCCCCAGGACACGGCCGAACAGGTGAGGCGGCACCAGCGCCTGGCGGACCGACATGATCAGCACGTTCCAGACGAGGAGCGAGCCGCCAACTGCCGTGGCGGCGATGGTTCCTCCGGGTTGAGGGGGTACGTCCTCGGAATCGCGTTGATCCGCGGCTCGGCCATCTCGGTGGCGGCACCGGGCAGGAGGTCGTGACAGGCGACTCCGCGACATGGGCGGCTGTCTCCACGACCGTCGACCGGCTCAGGGGGGTCAGCGGGCGGAGACTCCCGGGTGGTACTTCGGCAGGCGGACGCTGACCTTGGTGCCGGCGCCCTTTCCCGTCTCGGCCACCAGGCCGTACTCGTCGCCGTAGACCTGGCGCAGCCGCTCGTCCACATTGGCCAGGCCCACGCCCCCGGCCCCGGAGCGCTCGTCGGCGTCACCGGCCAGGATGCGGCGCAGGCGGTCCGGCTCCATGCCGACGCCGTCGTCCTCCACGCTGATCAGGCACTCGGCGCCCGCGTCCTCGGCGATGATCGAGATGCGTCCGACGCCGGGCTTGCTCTCCAGGCCGTGCCGGACGGCGTTCTCCACCAGCGGCTGCAGGCACAGGAACGGCACGGCGACGGGGAGCACCTCCGGGGCGATCCGGAGCGTGACCTGGAGCTGGTCGCCGAAGCGCGCGCGTTCCAGGGTGAGGTAGCGGTCGATGGAGCGCAGTTCCTCGGCCAGCGTGGTGAACTCGCCGTGCCGCCGGAAGGAGTAGCGGGTGAAGTCGGCGAAATCCAGCAGCAGCTCGCGGGAGCGGTCGGGGTCGGAGCGGACGAAGCTCGCTATGGTCGTCAGCGAGTTGTAGATGAAATGCGGGGAGATCTGCGCGCGCAGGGCCCGGACCTCGGCCTCCATCAGCCGCGTCCGGGACCGGTCGAGCTCGGCCAGCTCCAGCTGGGAGTCCACCCAGTTCGCCACCTCGTGGGTGGCCCGGACCAGGCCCGCCGAGGCGTGCCCGCCGTAGGCCGCCAGCGAGCCGACCACCCGGCCGTCCGTGGTGAGCGGCACCACGACCGCGAACCTGATCGGGCACTCGGGGATCTCGCACGAGACGACCTCCGGGCCGAGCACCTGGGTCCGGCCGCCGGCGAGGGTCTTGGCGGCGTGCGTGAACGCCTCCCGGGCGTGGTGGTCGCCCTCACCGTCGTAGACCAGCAGCCGCTCGCCGTCGGTGATCGCCAGCGCCGGGGAGCCGAGCAGCTCGCGCAGATACCGGGAGGCCTTCTGGGCGCCCGCCTCGGTCAGCCCGGCCCGCAGCGGCGGCGCGGCGAGCGAGGCGGTGTGCAGGGTCTCGAACGTGGCCCGCTCGGCCGGGCTGCTGCCCAGCTCCCGCCTGCCGCGCAGCACCCGCCACAGCACCAGGGCCGGGACACCGACCAGAGTGGCGATCAACAGCACTGCGACGACGGGCTCCACGCCCCGGACCCTATCTGCCCGGGTTCACGAGCGCCTCCTCCAGGGAGATCATGTCGGCGCGCTTGGCGCCGGGATCGAACAGGCCGGTCTCGTGCGGCCGGGATCCCGCGCCGACCGGACGCCTTTACGTTGTAGATCAATAAACTGCGCGACAGATCCGGCCGGACGGCGGCGGGACCCCTCGAGATCCCGCACCGATCCGATGCCCTTACCTTGCGGATCAATAAACTGCGCGAGGGATCCGGCCGGACGGCGGCGGGACCCCTCCGGCGCGCGGGCGGTGGCCGTGATCGGCCCCGTTCCGGAGACCGACATCCGCGTCCGCTTCCCGCCAGTCACGCGCCGGTGCCGGTCGGCATACTCCGTGGGCACCCCGATCCCCTCCCCGGAAGGCCGTCCCGTGTCCGCCCCCACAACCAGTCCCCCCGGCGCCTGCGCGCCCTCCGTGCGCCGTGATTTCGGCCTGCTCTGGGCGGGACAGTCACTGTCCCTCTTCGGCGACCAGTTCATGACACTGGCACTGCCGCTGCTCGCGGTCACCGTGCTGGAGGCCTCACCCGCCCAGGCGGCGCTGCTGCCCTTCGCGCTGTTCCTGCCCTTCCTGCCGCTCGGCCTGCCTGCCGGGGCGATCGTGGACCGGCTCTCGCGCCGCATGACCATGCTGGTCTGCGACGGCGTGCAGGTGGCCGCCTTCGGCGCGGTCTGGGCGCTGGCCGCCACCGGGACGCTGACCTTCCCGCTGCTGTTCTGCCTGGTGCTGCTGAGCGGCTGCGCGATGGTGTTCTTCCAGGTCGCCTACACCTCCTACCTGCCCAGCCTCTACGGCGACCCGCAGGACCTGCACCGCGGCAACACCCGCCTGGCCCTGTCGGAGTCGGCGTCCAAGGCGCTGGGCCCGATGGCCGCCGGGCCGCTGATCCACGTCCTGGGCCTGGTCGGCGCGCTCGCGGCCAACGCGATCAGCTTCACCGCCTCGGTCGTCTCGCTGGCGCTGATCCGGCACCGGGAGCAGCCGGGCGAGAGCGCCCCGCGGGTGCGCGGCTGGCTGCGGCGCGACGTCGCCACCGGGCTCCGGTTCGCACTCGGTCACCCGATACTGCAGCCGGTCCTGATGTGCGGCACCACCTATGTCCTGTTCCTCAGCATGGTCGAGACCAGCCTGGTGCTGTACTGCCGCAACGTGCTCGGCCTGTCCCCGCAGTGGATCGGTGTCGTGATCGGGGCCGCCGCGGCCGGCTACCCGATCGGCAACCTGCTGTCCAGCCGGCTGATCCGCCGGTTCGGCACCCCGCGCACCCTGCTCGGCGCCGCCTCGCTGTCGGTCCTCGGGATCGTCTCGATGCCGGCCCTCGGCTCCCTCGGCGGCGCCGCGGGAACGGCCGGGCTCATCGCCGGCAGCATCGTGCACTGCGTCGGCGAGGGCGCGTTCAGCCCGACCTCGCTGACCCTCCGCCAGACCGCCACCCCCGCCGGCCTGCTCGGCCGGGTGGGCGCGGTCCAGCGGTTCCTGCTCTGGGGCGCCGTCGCCCTCGGCAGCCTGCTGGCGGCCGGGGCGACCGCGCTCGGCGGCCTGTCGGCCGCCGTGTGGATCGGCGCCCTGGGCACGGTCCTCTGCATCCCCGCCCTCCTGCGCCAGGGCATCCGCGCCGCCGTCCTGCCGCAAACCTCATGACGGCAAATATGGGGACTGACGCTTCCCCGCCGCTACGAGAACCGGCGGCGGGGAAAGCCCACGGCGGCCCGCTCCCCGACTTCACCGCATGCGTCTCCCCTGTGGCCCCACCGCATCCAGGCGACCATCGTGACCAGGCGGGCCTATCGGCCGCCATCCCGAGGGCATGACGGCTCACCGTCCAGGCGGGAGGGCCTCGTTGATGCGTAGGGCGTAGGGCTCGGTTTCGGCGGGGCCACCGTACATCGTGCGCGACCAGGAGAAGCCGCACAGGCCGTCCTTGTGGTGGCGAGGGACGACGCGGATGTGAAGATGCGGGACGCTCTGACTGATCCGGTTGTTCATCGCGACGAACGTGCCGCCCGACGCCAGAGGGTCAGAGAATGTGCATACGAACGCCCAGACGACGGATGCGTTCCCGGTAGCTGTAGCGTTCGAGATCGAGAAGCGTCCGTACAGCCTGTTGGGCCATCGGGTGGTTACGGATGAGCAGAGGGGCGATCTTTTCGGCACACTCCAGCTCAGCCAGCGCGGCCTCTCGCTTGCCACACCACAGCAAGCCCCGGGCGTGATCAAGGTGGTGATGTCCGACGCGACCGGCTTGCAGACCCTTCGGAAGCCGGACGGTTTCTCCTCGGCGTACGGCCTGCGGCCCGTCACCGAGTTCGACAGCGATGGCGACGCCGTGAATATCAATGTTGGGCTGGTTGGTAGATAGATCGTAGTAGTTGGTGCGCTGGCGAGGTCCGAGCCTGGCGACGGCCTCGGCCGCGAGTCGGTGTCGCGACCATGCCTCTGCGGCGTCGTTCTTCCGTGCGGCAGTGATCGCGGCCCGTAACTGGAGCCCACCCCAAACAGCCAGCGCCTTCGGTTGACCGGCGATATATCGATCTTCGATATGCGCGCACGCCGAGTCAAGGACAGTGAGCGCGTCGTTCCACGAGGTGCTGGACCACAGGTTCCGTACTCGGATACAGGCGAACACCGCTTCGTGGTAGGGGTCTCCCGAGCACTCCGCCGCCCAACGAGCTCGATCCGCGGCGATCAGGGAAAGATCGGCGTAACCGAGATTGCAGGCCACTGAGTGTGCCGCCTGATAGGCCAGGGAAAGCAGGCTGAACGCCGCGCTCCGATCAGGCTCAGGGGAGAGGTGGGTCGCCGCCTGGAGCTCAGAGAGCAGAGCGGGGAGTTCTTCGGCGAGTTCCGCGTAGCGCGCCTCCAGGCGCAGCCAGCTTGCGCGCTCGGTCCCGGCGCGAAGCTCGGGTAGCGACCTCACCTCGCCGCCCCATTCGGGGTCGAGGTCGTAGCGCTCCAGGTGACGGCGGATCTCGGGGATCGCCGAATGCCCTCGGTCTTCTGCGGGGGTGTCGCCCCGGTAGGGGCGTGCGGTGAGCTCGTTGGGATGTATGCGCAGGACGCGGGCAAGGCCGTTGACCAGTGCGATGGAGTCAAGCGGGATGCTGTCGTTCTCGACCCCGGACACCCATGACTGCGCTCGGCCGACACGCTGGGCCAGCTCTCGCTGGGTGATGCCCGCGCGCTTACGGGCACGACGCACATGTGTCCCCGCGCTTTCACCCGCCGGGTCTGAGTAGGCCATGCCCTCAAGGTAGCCCGCGACAGCGCCCCCGTCCCCTCCTCGCGCCGAAGTATCAACCACACTGATCTCGCTGCCTTTTCGCAGCCGTATTGTCACCCCTTGTGATCAGCGACAAGCGTGGCGGCACCGGGCGACATTCCTATCGTCCGATCACCGTGACGATGGCCAGAGTGACCATCAAACGGCTCAGGCAGGAGCTTGAAGCGCTGGGCGCAACAGGGGATGTACGTCACCGTGACGGGGTGAAGACGCGTCTCGCTTCGGCGGACGCCGTGGCCCGTCCCATGAACGGGTGTGGCGGCATGGCAGCTGGAAGGGCGCCAACGCCTGTTTCCTCCATAAGCACGGCAGGAGCCCTGCCCGTCAACGTACGTTTGATGACCGATCCACTTTCTCGGGGGTGGCGCGAAGCTCTGCTTCCAGGTCCTCGACAATCCGTTGCACGAGCGTCCGGAGCCGATTCCGCCGCCCGGTCAGTTCTTCGGCGAACGCCCGCGCCGTCGGCCCCGCCCAGACCGCCTTCCCGGTGAGTGAGGCGTGCGCCGGATCCAGCGCCGTCTCCAACTGCACCGCATGCAGCTGCACCCGCGTCAGGGCACGCAGCAATTCCTCCCGCCGAGGATTGGCTATGCCCTCAGGCCCGAAACCCATCCGTCCCGCCTTCCGTCTCGGCGTTTTTCCGGTACGGCTTGCGCATTCTCCCGGAGAATATGAGATCGTGCGCTCAGTCGGCCAGCGCTTCGAAGGAGATTCGGTGCCCCGTTCCGCCCCTAGTTTCCCCGTACGGCTCGGCGTCACGCTCTTGGCAACGGCTCTGACCCTGGCGGCCTGTGGCGAGAGGGAGCCCACCGCCGTCGAAGCGGGGGCGACCCTCAAGGCGCATATCCTTAAGTTACTGAAAGAGGTAAACACCCAGAACATCCAGATCACCGACCCGGGCGGCAAGGACATCCCCTGCGGGGACGGCAAATTTAAACGCACCTTCGCCGCCATCGGCCACGGTGCGCCACCATACTCACAGCCGATCTACATGAAGGATGAAATGCGGGGAGCGTTAGGCCGCGTTGCAAATTACACCAGTATCGGCGTGCCCGACCTATCGAAGCCGGCCACGATTGCAGACAAGTCTGCCAGGACCGTTCTAGTCCTTGATGCGTCATCTATGGGTAGATATTTGGTGAGCGGCGAGACGGAGTGCCTCAATCAGTCGTAAGCCCCTTTTTGTAGAGATGTGCTCGCTCGTAGCCAAAGTTCTTACGTCCGTCGAATCGATCCGCAAGCAGACGGCTGAGCCCACCCGGTAGCATCCTGTTCTCGGCGCCCATACCATTTTCGATGAACCACTGTTCTAGTGCTTTCATGCCCACATCGCCTTGCTTGGCAATCTCGCCGAACGGGCGCAACTTGCCGTTTGAGTCGGCGATAACCGTACCGGATGGGGGCGTTCTGGGGGTGAAGCCTTGCTTCACGAGGAGTTGGGCCACCGCGTATTGACGGCCCAAGGTTTCCATGCCGTCCAACTCTCGGAGTTTTTCCACTTTCTCCTCAGCTTGAGGACCATAGGTGTCATAGGCGGCTTTCCCTGTGCAGATTCCGGCCCAAGTCTTTGCGTATATAGAAAAAGGTGGAACAAGTCCGGCGACGCCCATGAGAGCACCTACCAGAAGATCCTCCGCGTCTTTCGCGCTTTCGGCCTCCTCGTCCGAGGGTTTAAGCACCCGCACGGCAGCAGCCAATTCGAAACCGCGCACGTTTCCAAGAGCGGTAAACAGGTTGTCCAGAGTGGTGACGTCCTTGGTGCTCTTGGCCAGGCGGGACGCCTCGGGAAGAAGTCGCTGGGTGAGTTCGCCCATGCCCGCCTCGAACGGGGCACGGGCTTCAGCGGTCCCGGCAAAGGTGGTGAGGAAGCGGAAGGTGTCCTCGGGACTGAGCCGGAACGCGCCGCGTAGACCGGGAACCATGGTCGGCTCAAAGGGACCGGGGGTGAGCTGGAGCGCGCTGTCCTTGGTCATGTCGGCGTCGCCGATGTTGGCGCCCAGGGTGATCTCGGCGGCGTACGAGCCCGCGATCTCCGACAGGTGCGGCCGGGTGGCGTCACCCAGTTTCAGATCGTCGACGCTGGTCATCACCGTATACGCGAAGAAAGCGGCTTCCTGGCTGTGCTTGCCTTGCGCCTCGTCGTAGGCTCCGGACGCGGCTGCCAGCATCCGCCCGAATCCCTTCGCCGCCGCGGGTTGCCAGTTCACCCGTTCATTGAGCGTTTTGAGAAACGCAGCCAGATCCGGCCGGGCTTTCCACACCTGAGGGCTACTGGGCAGTATTCCGAACGGGGTCTTGGCGGAGGCGGGAACCGGGCTGATGTCGGTGACCGAGCTGATCGCGAGTCTGGCGGCGACGGGGTTGTTGCCCAGAGCATTCAGCAGTTTACCGAGGGTCTCGCCGCTGACGTGGCTGTCCGCCGCCAGCATGGGTGCGACGATCTCGGCCAGCCACACGTCCGGGTAGTCGCCGGAGTTCAGCAGTTCGGCGAACCCCTCGATGTCCTTGACTTCGGCCTTCTTCACCGCTCCCATGACTTGGGCGAACCCGGGAATCCTGGCCCCGCCCCTGGCCGCGGTGCCCAAAGCCGTACCGGCGATGCCGAGTGCGTCGTCGGCCTTTTCAAGGCGACGAAGTTTTTCGCCGAGTTTTCGGGTTCCGGCGGGGCCGAGCGCCGCGAAGAACGCGGCGGTGAAGTTCGGATCACTCTGGTGAGCTTTCAGCTCGTTGACGAGAGCAGCCAGCCTTTCGGTGGGATACGGGCCCGTGAGAGAGAACGCCTCCGGATCGACGGCGGCGACTCGCTTGCCCAGTTCGGCGCCCTGCCTCCGGACCTCCACCGGAGCGGGCAGTGCACCCTCCGAGTACGGTTCCAGTTTGCTTCCCAGCAATATGGCGGGCATGACTTCGATGGTCTCCACCCGCTGCCGGAGCCGGGGAAGCTGTTCTTCGGCCCATCCGCCGATCTCCCTGATGGAAGCGATGCCCGGGGTGGGAAGATCTACAGCGGCCAATTCCCGGCGGATCGCCTCGCCATGCTCGGCGATCGCTTTTCCCGCCCGCTCCAACTCGGCGATGAAGCCGTTCATGAGCACCGGGTCGATCCCATTGAACTCTGGCCCGAGCGGCCCGGTCCCCGGCATCACCGCAGGAGTCTCCCCCACGTCTCCACCACCTCCAGGCAACCATCATGACTGTGCGGAACTCCTGGCCGCCATCCCATGGGCCCAGCGGCTCAGGGATTCGGGTCGAGGGCCTTGCGGATGCGGAGGGCGTAGGCCTCGGCCTCGGCGGGGTCGTCGTAGGTGGTGCGGGGCCAGAAGAAGCCGCGCAGGCCGTCCTTGCGGTTGCGGGGGACGACGTGGACGTGGAGGTGCGGGACGCTCTGGCTGATCCGGTTGTTCATCGCGACGAACGTGCCGCCCGCCTCCAGGCCCTGCTCGACCGCGGCGGTGACGGAGCGGACCCGTTCGAAGAACGGGCCGACCTCCGGCGGCGGGAGGTCGGGGAGCGTCTCGACGTGGGCCCTGGGCGCCACCAGGACGTGGCCCTTGAAGACCGGTCGCGTGTCCAGGAAGGCCACGGCCACCTCGTCGGAGAGCACCACATGGCCCGGCTGCTCCCCCGCCCCGATGGCGCAGAACGAACATTCTCCGGCTGGCATCCCCTCAGGATAGGAGGCGGCGGGCGGCGCGCACGATCGCCTCGTCGACCATCCGGCCCCGGGCGTCGGTGACGACCCCGGTTCCGGCGGCCTCGAACCGGGCGATCAGGTCGCGGGCCTGGGCGAGCTCCTCCTCCGTGGGGGTGAAGACCTCGTTGACCACGGCGAGCTGGGCGGGGTGGATGCAGGCGCGGCCGCGGAACCCCAGGCGTCTCAGGGCGACGGTGGAGGCGCGCAGGGCGTCGAGGTCGCGGAAGTCGGTGCTGACCGGGGCGAGGGGCGGGGTGAGCCGGGCGGCCGCCGAGGCCAGGACGACCTGGGAGCGGGCCCAGAGCAGCTCGCGCTCGTCGGAGCCGGTCTCGACGCCGAGTTCGGCCCGCAGGTCGGCCTCGCCGATCTGCAGCCGGAGGACGCGGGGCGCCCGCGCGATCTCCGGCGCCGACAGGACCGCACCGGCGCTCTCCAGCAGCGGGCAGACCGCGATCGAGCCGCCGGGCAGGCCCTCGGCGGCCTCGGCGGCGGCGAGCACGGCGTCCACGGCCTCAAGCTCGGCGGCCGACTCGGTCTTCGCCACGCATACCCCGCGCACGCCCGGCAGGGCCACCGCCCGGAGGTCCTCGTGACCGGCCTCACCCGGATTCACCCGGACGTAGATCTCCGGGCCGCCGGGCCCCAGCCCGCGCAGCCAGCCGGCCACGGCGGCGCGGGCCTCGGCCTTGTGCGCGGGCAGGACCGCGTCCTCCAGGTCGACGATCAGTGAGTCGGAGCCCCGGTCGAGTGCCTTGGCGAGCTTGCCGGGCTGGTCACCCGGGACATAAAGCGCAGATCGAATCACCACCCGACCCTAGCGCCACCGCTCACCAGCCCACCTTGGCGGTACCGGAGATGAGGGACCTGGCGATGACCATCCGCTGGACGTCGTTGGTGCCCTCGCCGATGGCCATCAGGGGCGCGTCGCGGTAGAGGCGTTCGATGACGAACTCCTGGGAGTAGCCGTACCCTCCATGGATCCGCATGGCCTCCATGGTGACCCGCAGCGCGACCTCCGACGCGAAGTACTTGGCCATCGCGGCCTCGGAGTTGACCGCGCCGCTCTCGGAGCGGGTCGCCGCCCAGTAGGTGAGCAGCCGGGCCGCCTGGATGTCGGTGGCCATGTCGGCGAGCTTGAGCTGGATCGCCTGGAAGTCGGCGATGGGATGGCCGAAGGCGTGACGCTCACGTGAGTAGTTCAGCGCGGCGTCGTAGGCGCACTGGGAGATGCCGACCGCGCGGGCGGCGATGTTGACCCGGCCGAGCTCCAGGGCCGACAGCGCCTGCTGCATGCCCCGCCCCTCGACCCCGCCGAGCAGCCGCGACGCCGGGACGCGGACGTCCTCCAGCACGATCTCGCAGGTCTCGGTGCCCTTGTAACCGAGCTTGGGCAGGTCCCGGCTGACGGTGTAGCCCGGGGTGCCGGCCTCGACCAGGATCAGGGACATGCCGCGGTGCGCGGGCTCGGTGACGGAGGTCTTGACCAGGACGGGCATCGGGTCGGCGTGGCGGGCGTTGGTGATCCACGTCTTGGTGCCGTTGATGACGTAGTGGTCGCCGTCGCGGACCGCCCGGGTCTGGATGCCCTGCAGGTCGGTGCCCGCGGCGGGTTCGGTCAGCGCGATCCCGGTACGGCGGGCACCGGTGGCCAGGTCCGGGAGGTAGGCGTCGCGCTGCTCGTCGGTGCCGTGCTCGGCGATCATCCAGGAGGCCAGCGAGTGCGAGCCGAGCACCCCGGCCACCCCCATCCATCCTCGCGCGATCTCCTCGAAGACCAGCGCGAACGACACCCGGTCCAGCGCCAGCCCGCCGTACTGCTCGGGGATCGTCATCCCGAACAGTCCCATCTGCTTGAACCGCTCGACGATCTCGGTGGGGTAGCGGCCCGTCCGCTCCCACTCCGAGGCGACCGGCACGATCTCCTTGTCCACGAACTCCCTGAGGGTCCGGCGGAACAGCCGCTGTTCGTCGTTCAGCTCGAAATCCATGGCGGGGTCCTTTCGAACGCGGGAGGCCGGCGGCCGCCGGGGCGGGGAGGCTCGCCGGTCACAGGTCCGTCTTCGGCCGCGGGCCCGCCCCCGGCGGCCCGGACGGCGGCGGGCTCGGGCGGGAACTCCCCCCACGGCCCGGCGGCGCCCTTCATGTCGTCAGCGGCCCGGTCTTGGCCTGCGGGAAGTAGTGCTTGTCGTGCGGGGCGTCGCGGCGGTAGACCATCACGGAGCGGCGCCAGGACATGACTTCGTCACCGTCCTGGTTGAGGCCGCGCGTGCGGCAGGTGACGATCCCGGCGTAGGGCCGCGATCCGGACTCCCGCTTGGCCACCACGATCGACTCGGCGTAGAGGGTGTCGCCCAGGAACACCGGGTGGGTCAGCTTGATCTCGTCCCAGCCGAGGTTCATCAGCGCGGTCTGGCTGACGTCGATCACCGAGATGCCCAGGACGATCGCCACGGTCAGCCCCGAGTTGACGATGATCTTCCCGACCGGGGCGCGCCCGGCGAAGTGGGCGTTGAAGTGGTTCTGGTTGGTGTTCATCGTCAGCAGCGTGAACCAGGTGTTGTCGGCCTCGCTGATCGTGCGGCCGAGCGGGTGCTGGTAGACGTCGCCGACGACGAAGTCCTCGTAGTACCGGCCCAGGCCGGGTTCGTGCACGGTCACGGATCTCTCCCTGAACGACGGAACCTTGACGCTAATAGTCTGACGTTTTGATGGTCAATGGCTTGCTTGGTTGTTTCCACGCGACGGCCAGGTGGGCGCGGGCCGGTCCGGGCGCGGCGGGACAGGCGGGCCGGGAGTGCCGGAGGCTACTCCCGCGGCTCCACGCTGGGGTAGTAGGCGGTCCGGAGGTTGTCCAGGTGTTCCAGGGTGGCCCGCCGCGCCCCCTCGGCGTCGCCCGCCTCGATGTGGCGCAGGATGTCGCGGTGCTCCCGGTCGATGCCGTCGAGTGCGGCCCGCGGGGCGCGGTCGCGGACGAAGCGGCCCTCCAGCACCTCGAAGACCGGCCGGGCGACGACCTCCAGCAGCGGGTTGCCGGCCGCGCGGAACAGGACGATGTGGAAGTCGCGGTTGGGCGCGAAGACCTCGCCGGGCTCCCTGCCGCTGGCCCCGACGATGCAGCCGCGCAGGCGCTCCAGGTCCGCCCCGGTACGGCGCAGCGCGGCCAGCCCGGCGGCCGGGACCTCCAGCAGCTCGCGGATCTCCATCAGCTGGCCGATGCCCACCCGCATCAGGTCGAAGCTGGTCTCCAGGTAGGCGCTGATGTGGTCGGGGTCGGGGTGGGCGACGAAACTGCCGCCGGTCACCCCCCGGACGGTCCTGATCAGGTTCTGGCTGGCCAGCAGGCGCAGCGCCTCACGGACCGTGCTGCGGCTCACGCCGTACCGGACGCAGAGGTCGGGCTCGATGGGCAGCCTGTCGCCGGGCTGGAACTCCCCCGAGACGATCCGGTCGCGCAGGTCGGCCGCGAGTGCCTGGTAGGCGGTCACATCCAGTGATCGTAGGCGACGGCGGCCGGCCTTCCGGCGCGACGGCCGTTGATCCGGCGGCGGACTAGCATTCACGCTGATCGACGTTCCCCAGATCGCGAGGAGAAGCCCGGTGGACCTGGTCCCCTACGACGAGTGGCGCGCGAGCGCCGTCGACCCCGCGTTCAGCGAGTGGCTGCGCTCGCTGAGCGAGCCGGAGTGGACCGCGGTCGTGAACCATCCGTTCGCCGCCTCGATCACCCGGGGCGACGTCGCCGACGACGACATGCGCCGCTACCTGATCCAGGACTTCCAGTTCGTCGACTCCTTCACCGCGCTGCTCGGCGCGGCCGTGGCCAGCGCGGACAACTTCGAGTCGCGGGTGCCGTTCGGCCGCTTCCTCGGCGAGACCGCCACGACCGAGGAGAAGACCTACTTCCACCGCGCGCTGGCCGCCCTCGGCGCCACCCCGGCGGACCTGGCCTCCCCGCCGCTGGAGCCGGTGACGGCCGACTTCCGCGCCCTGATGGACGAGGCCAGGACCAGCCTGGACTATCCGCTCGTCCTGGCGGTGCTGTCGGTCGCGGAGTGGAGCTATCTCGGCTGGGCGAGCCTGGCCGGGGAGCCGTCGCCGGACAACTTCGTCCACCGCGAGTGGATCGAGTTGCACGAGGGGCCGGTGTTCCGGGCGTGGGTGGGGTTCCTCCGAGGTGAGCTCGACCGCCTCGGCCCCGGGCTCACCTCGGAGGGGCAGCTCCGCGTGCTCGACTTCTTCCGCCGCGCCGTACGGCTGGAGCTGCGCTTCTTCGACATGGCCGCGGGCGCCTAGCCCCGGCCGCCGTCCGGGCCCGGGGCGGGGCCCGGACGATAGGTGCCCGCCTGGCCCGCCCGGGCGGCGTGGACCCCGGCGTCGGGGGCGTAGAGGCGGATCTGGAGGCCGTCGGGGTCGAGGAAGCCCATGACGTGGCCGGCGGAGGCCCTGACGACGGGGCTGTGCGGGACGCCGAGGGCGTCGAGGTGGGCGGCCCAGGCGTCGAGCCCTTCCCCGGTGGTCTGGAGGGCGAAGGGGTCGGTGCCGGAAAGGGCCCTGGCCAGCTCCGGGTTCTCCCGGAGGGCGAGCTGGAGGCCGGCCCCGGGGACGTCGAAGGCCATGCCCCTGACCACGCCGTCGTCGTCCTCGAAGCTGGTGCGCAGTTCGAGGCCGAGAACCCGCTCGTACCAGGAGCGGCTCAGCGCCAGGTCGCTCACCCAGATCTTGACGTGGTGGACACCACTCACTCCGGCTTCCATCACGACCTCCCTCAAGAGTCCACCCTCGTGGTGACGGTCCTGGTGAAACGATAGTTGCAGAACTCCGCACGGGACTTCTCACGGTTGAGGTGCCGGGCGGACTGCTCCTTGTTCAGCCCGTCGAAGCTGTCGAAGCCGAGCTTGGCCACGGCCGCCCCCGCGCCGCCACGGGCGAGGCGGGCGCTGAGGACGATCCTCCCCCGGTGCGGGATCGCGCCGCCGGTGTCACACCAGACTCCGTCGGAGTGCCTGCGGCAGGTGAAGGCGGCCAGCCGCTTGCCCTTCTCGTCGAAGAGCACGGCCCTGGCCGGGCCCTGGGCGCCCCGGGGAAACTTGCCGCCCACCCAGAAGGAACCCCAGTAGGGGGCGAAGGACGGTGTCCAGGTCATGGAGTAGTCCAGAACGTAGGTGACGCGCCCGCCCGGATGGGCGCGGGGCGTGCCCTTGGCCTTCACGTCGATGGCGATCAGGGCGTCCCGCCCGCACTTCTTCGCGGCGTCGAGGCAGGAGGCCTCGGCGGGGGTGATCGGGGACAGGGCGGCTGCGATGAGGGCCAGGCCTGCGGCGATACCGAGAACACGGCGCATGAGACCTCCTGTGTGTCCTGCCGGAGGACGCCGCCTTCAGGGTGACGTCTCCGCTCCGGGATCAGGAGTTTCACAATCCCGGCACCGATCACAACGTCCGGGCCGCCGGAACGGTTCACGGACGCTCGGGCGGAACGGCCGCCGGCCCCTCCGGCGCGACGGCTCCGCGGGCGTTCCCCGGGAGATCCGCGGACGTTTCCTGATGGAAAGGCCCCGGGCGGGCGGAAAGGAGGGGGTCCGCCGCCCGCCCGGGAGGCGGTCAGATTACCCCGGCGACCCCGGACTTGGCTCGTTCGCCGCGTCGAGGCCGGGCAGATCGCCGTGGAGCCGGTCGCCGTGCCCGCCGGGCCCGGCCCCCGTCCCGGGCCCGGCGGCCCTCATCCGGTGTCAGCAAACTGCCATCGGAGGGGAACTTGCTGACACCGTTCTGCCTGGTCCGAGGGTCGTGGAAGGCGGAGAGTTGGTTGTACCGGAAGAGAACAACCACTCAAGAAAAGAGCTCGGAAAATGAAGAACTCCACCGCTTCCCTGATCGACCTCAAGTTCGCCGCCAAGCTTTCGGGTGCGATTGTTTCGGGTGTCATCGCAATCACCGCCGTCATCGGCGGCTCCTCCGCCACGGCCGCGGCCGGCACCACCTGGGACTCCAGCTCGACGGTCGCCGCGGGCACCACCTGGGACGCCGCCGGCACCGACGGCACCACCTGGGACACCGCGAGCACCGACGGCACCACGTGGGACTCCGCCGACGGCACCACCTGGGACACCGCGACGCTCTAAAGTTGCTCCGGAAAACACCCCGGAGTACGTGAGGAAATTGAATAATGCTGGTCGAGCTGACGATACGGCGCACCACGTCAGAACCGCCGAATAACTCGCCGATCGACGGAGTGCGGATCCTTTCCCTCCTTCCCGCGCAATGGCGTAAAGAGCTCATGGCGGCCAACGGCGAAATCGTCGTCCGCGTGCGCACCGAGGACGACACGACCATCGAACAGATCCGCGTGAAGGTGACCGCGGCTCTCACCGCCCCGGAGGTCAGCCACTGGGAGCTGGCCACCTGCGACACTCCGGCCATCGGCCGCCACGAACCCCCCGCCGGCGGCGCCCCGTCCTGACCGCCCAACCGGCCCGCCCGGCCGGCCCACTTCAGCCGGCCCGCCCGGCCCGCTCGGTCAGCCACTTCAGCCCGCCCGTCCGGCCCGCTCAGTCGGCCCATTCAGCCGGCCCACCGGAGGCGCGCTCAGGGGAGGTCGCAGCCACTACGGCCAAGCCGGGCGGAGACATGGGCGGTGCCCCCGGCAGGAGCGGCACGGAGGCGGCCATCACGGGCTCGAAGCGGGCGGCGGAACGGCCGCGGCGACGAGGTGGCGTCCCAGCCGAAGATCCGGGCGACGATGAAGACGACGTTGACGCGCGAGAGCCGGGCGACAGCGTCGCCCGGCTCTCGCTGCGCTCTCCGGACGGAAGGGCCTCGGACGGCCTTCCCGGAGGGCTCTCGCCTACTTCTTCCTGCCCCGCCTCAGCATCCGGAAGACGACCAGGGCGAGCGCGGCCACCGTGGCGAAGGCCAGGACAGGACGCTTGCCCGCCTCGGCCGAGACCTTGCCGGCCGCATCCTTGATCTCGACGGGGGTCATCTCCTTGACCCGGCCCACGACCTCGGGGGCCGCCTCCTTCATCCGTCCGACCATCTCGGGGGCCGCCTCCCTGACCCGGCTCACCATCTCGGTCGCGGTGCCGGCGGTGGCCGCTCCCACCCGGCGGATGTCCTCGCCCACCTGGGTGGCGGTCTCCTGAACGCGGCCCTTCACATCGGTCTTGTGCACCAAAGCCTCCACAGTGTCACCTAGTTCGCGTCGGTCGTTCTCGATGTCCCGCCGCACGGATTCCTTGCCCGTCACTCCCGCGGCCGGCCTGTCGTCGCCGGCTCCACCGACGCCGGCCGTGCCCGTCACGCCCGCGCCCGTCCCGGCGACGGCGGCGCCGGCCCTGCCGGTCCGGTCCGCGCCCGTTCTCCCCGCACCGGTCCCGGCGTCGGCTCTTCCGGCATCGGTGCCGTTCGCCAGGTGAGGCGTCCCGTCACGGCTGGACGGCGGGCCACCGAGATCCGTGGTGGGCGTCCCGTCACGGCCGGCCGGCGGAGCCTCCGCCATGTCCGGCGCGTTCGGCGGGATGTTCAGCGACTCCCTCTCGTCGGGTGTCACGGGCTCGCCGACCCCCTTCCTGCGAGAGCCGGTGGTCCCGGCTTCTCCGGGTTCGAAGTCGGGACTGCCCGGGTCTGTCTCAGTCATCGGTGTGCCCTCTCCTTCACCACGTCGATGTCGTGCCTGAGGCTCTCGATGGTCCGCTCAGGCGCCGGCGGAACGGCCTCGGTCACCTGACGCTTGCCCAGGAACCCGAGAACGGCGGCCACGGCCAGCAGCACCACGCCCACGATCGCCGCGGCGGCCCACGCGGGCATCGCCAGGGCGAGGAGCAGGATCACGGCGGCCACCAGGGCGCCGCCTCCGTACAGGGCCACGACGCCCGCCCCGCCGAACAGGCCCGCACCGATTCCAGCGTGCCTGCCCTTTTCGGCGAGCTCCAGTTTGGCCAGGCGGAGCTCGTCTCTGACGAGGCGTGAGACCTCCTCCGACATCTGCCGGATCAGTTCGGCCGTGGACAGGGCGTCCTTCGGACTGCCGGTCATGGCTTGCCTCCTCCCTGCAGGTCCCTACTGGAGAAGGCGCTACCCTCTCCCGCCACGGCAAACCTCCGGCTCGCGGTGGCGGCCGTCCGGGCGGTCGAGGCCCGGCGGCGCCCACGTCCGCCGGCTGACCACGGGCAAGGTCATGCGCCGCCTCGCCACCGCCCCGTCCGGGCGCGGCGTTCTCGGCGAGGAGGGGCGAGGAGGGGGTGGCTGACCGGCGCGCCGGTCAGCGGTCGCAGTGAGCTGTCACGCGTGCGCCGGTCCCCCTGGCGCGTGCCTCATCCGCTGTGCGAGAGCGCGTGGAGATGGACCTCGACGGTCTCCTCTCCCCCGTCCCAGGACGGTTCGTCGAGCAGCCTGGTCAGCGCGAACCCGCTCTTCTGCGCGACCCTGCAGGAGGCGGTGTTCGCGGCGGCATGCAGCAGGTCCAGCCGGGACAGCTCCAGGCAGGCGAACGCCCACCGCGCGACCGCGCCCAGCGCGTGAGCGGCCACGCCCTTGCCCCGGGCCGCGGGCAGGACCCAGTAGCCGACCTCTCCGGCCCCGTCGACGACGGACTTGACCCTGATGTGGCCCAGCACCTGGCCGGTCGTCGCGTCCGCGATCGCGAACGCGAATGACGAGTCGTCGGCCCATCCCGCGATCCGGTCGGCGATCCACGCCTTCTCGTCCGAGTCGGCCATGGGGGCGGGCGCCCATCTGCTGATCTCCGGATCGTTCAGCGCCTCCGCCACGACCTCGGTGTCGGCCGGACGCCACGGCCGGAGGTGAAGCCTTCCTGCGGCGATTTCCATGGGTTCCATGGCAGCCGAGCGTATCCGTCGCCGGCCCCTGGCCGACGGCGGGCTCCGCGCGTACGGCCCGGCCCGGCACGGCCGAGGCCGTCCAGCCGTCCGACCGGCCCGGTGCGGCGCCTGACGGCCGGGCCGCCCTTTCCGCACCGGGCCGCCCTTTCCGCACCGGGCCGCACGCTCCATGCCGGGACGCCCGTTCCGCGCCGGACCGCACGCTCCATGCCGGGCCGCCGGAGGGCCGGGCCGCCGGAGGACGGTGGACCTCCGCGCCTCGGCGGCGTTTCGGTCATGCTGTGGCGACGTTTCGATCCCCTCTCCGAGGCCGGGGATGTGTCATGATCATGGATACTCCGGGCCCGTCAGAGTGGCGGAAAAGTAGAGATACACGTGAGCATGAGACCCTTGCCCTACTTCGGTGCACGGTGAGAAGGGCGGCGCGCGAGAGATGGCACAGATCGTCGGTGGCGGACGCCCGGTCAACGATGCCGAGCGGCGGGTCATCGCCCATCTGCGGGACAACGCCCCCGGTGACTGGCTGCTGCTGCACAACATCGAGGTGCCGCGCGGCGACGACAGCTTCGAGGTCGACGTGATCGTCCTGACCGGCCACTCGCTCTGCCTCATCGACGTCAAGGGCACGCGCGGCCGGATCGAGGTCGCCGGGACGCGCTGGTTCCCCGCGCGGCGGGACGCCTTCGGCTCCCCGGTCGCCAAGCTGCGCGGCAACGGGCGCGCGCTCAAGGGGCTGCTCACCCAGGAGCGCCGTGAGCTGGAGCGGGTCTACGTCGACAGCGTCGTCACGCTGACCGGTCCCGACGCCGAGCTGGTGGACCCGGCCGGCCGTGACTCGCGGCACGTCACCGACCTGCCCGGCCTGGTCGGCACGCTGAGCGACGCCTCCCGCGTCAGGCGCGGCTACACGACGGACGTGAGGCCGTACCGCACCGCGATCATCGAGGCGCTGAACGGCGCCGTGCGGCGCTCCACCGCGCCGCCGCGGTTCGGCAACTGGGAGGTGGAGGAGCAGCTCGGCGGGGACAACCGGGTGACCGAGTACCGCGCGATCAACGCGACGGTCCCGGGGAGCGAGACGGTGCTGCTGCGGGTGTACCGGGCCGACCCGCTGGCCGAGGAGGAGCCGCGCGCGGCCGAGCGGCGGCTGATCGCCAACGCCTACCAGTCCCTCACCCGGATCCCCCCGCACCCGTGCGTCGTGCGCTCACGCGACTTCTTCGCGATCGACGACGAGAGCCGGTTCGTGCTGGTCCTCGACGACGTGCACGGCCAGGCGCTGCACCTGCACCTCACCGCCTCACGGCGGTCGCTGTCGACCGGCGCGATGCTCGACCTGATCGACGACATGCTGGTGGGGCTGGCCCACGTCCACGCCAACAAGGTCATCCACCGGGCGCTCAGCCCGGCCTGCGTCCTGGTGACCGAGGACGGCCGGGCGATGCTGACCGGCTTCGACTACGCCAAGCCGGGCCCCCGTGCGCACACCGTGGCCAACGAGCTCCCCAACGTCCTCGACACCCATTACGTGGCCCCCGAGTGCCAGGGCAGGCCCGAGCGGATGACGGCCGCGTCGGACGTGTACGCGGCCGGGGTGATCGCCTTCCGTCTGCTGACCGGCCTGCTGCCCCCGGCCAGCCCGGACGCCGAGATCTCCGCGGACGGCGTGCCGGCGGAGGTCATGGAGCTGCTGCGGCGCATGCGCGATCACTCGCCCGCCAAGCGGCCGGACGCGGTGGAGGCGCTGGGCGCCCTGCGGCGGGCACGCGAGGGACTCGCGACGGAACCGGCGGAGCCCCTCCTGCTCGACAGGCTCCGGAACAGATTCCGGCGCATGTCCGGGCGACAGCCGTGAAGGGCGGCCCGCGGCCGCCGGGACGGCGGACCGTCCCGGGGCCACGGGCCGCTCGTCTAGTGCCTGGAGCCGCCTGAGCGGAAACGGTTCATGAACTCCCGCAGCCTGCGCTGGTTGCGCGGGTCGCGGGCCATCATCTTGGCCTTCTCGACGTTTCTCCGCCCCTGCGGACTGCTCAGATAGCTCCGGATACGGTCCACCAGAGATGCCATGTCTCCTCCAACCCCTCAGGATGACCGCCTACCCCCCAGACCCGGCCCCAATCAGGGACCGGGCACCGGGAGCGGCGCGGGGACCGGGCCGGGTCAGGAGTCGACGAAGTGGTCGGGGACCATCACCCGCAGGCCGTTGGGGACGGTCCGGATCGTGATGGGGGTCATCAGGCGGACCTCGCCGTCGACGTCGGCGGCCATCGGGGGCTCGGTCTCCAGGTGCATCTCCCGGCCGACCACGAAGGGGCCGCCCGCCAGGCTGCGCCAGCGGCCGCCGGTGGCGCGGACCAGGGTCTCCCCCAGCAGCCTCAGGCGCTTGCCCGAGCCGAGCTGGTAGGCGACCAGCAGGCCGTTGTCGATGCTGATGTCCCTGGCCACCTGCCAGCCGCCGTGGAAGCGGCCGTTGGCGATGTTGAGCTGATGGGTGAGCAGCTCGTGGCGCCGGCCGTCCACCGTGATGAAGGCGCGGAACGGCTGGTGGTGAGGGAGGATCGTCAGGGCGGTGAGCGGGTAGGCCGCACGGCCGAGGATGCGCTTGAGCCAGGGCTTGACCTTGCCGGCCACCTCGACGGAGACGCCGAAGCTGGCCAGGTTGGCGAACTCCCGGTCGCCGGCGATCCCCAGGTCGATGTCGGCGACCTTGCCGGTGTGGAACACCCGGATCGCGCCGGGCAGGTCGAGCGGGAGACCGAGGCTGCGGGCGAAGTTGTTGGTGGTCCCCAGCGGCAGCACGCCGAGAGCGACGTCGCGGTGGGCGACGTGCTTGACGGCGGCGCTGAGGGTGCCGTCGCCGCCGCCCACGACGAGCAGGTCCGGCTTGGCGTCCAGGGCCGCCTCCAGCGTGGCGCGCAGGCGCCTGGGGTCGTCCAGGGGGTACAGACGGATCGGCTCGAAGCCCTCGGCCCGGAGCGTGCGGACCACCTCGGGGTAGAGGCGGCGGCCACGGCGCGACCTGGTGTTGACCACCACGCAGATCCGGCGTCCGGTCCGGACGGCCTCGGTGTGCTCGGCCTTGCTGCGAAGCTCTCCCACACTGCCCCTCTTCGATCGGGTGTTCCCTGCAATTGAAGCGCTCCCCACGACTAAAGTCGGGGGATTCCAGCCGGCTCGGGCTCCGTCTGCGCGGTGACCTGAGCCGCTGTTGCTTGGCGGTTTGCCTTCCGGCCCACGCGGTTGCGTGGTTTGCGCGCCCCAACGCGCACACCCGGTCTGGGTTGTGCGTGCTCCGCCCTCCCGGCGGTGAGGATGTTCTTGGCGGCGTTCACATCAGCGTGCTCGGTGTGTCCGCACGAGGTGCACCGGAAGACCGCTTGGCTCTCGCGGGACTTCCCGTCCACCGCCGTGCACACGTTGCACCTCTGACTGGTGTACGCAGGATTGACCTTGATCACGTGGGTGCCCGTGTAACGGGCCTTGCCGATGGTGGCCACCTCGATCCGGTGCCAGCCATTGTCCAGGATGGACCGATTCAGGCCGGACTTGCTCGCTGCCCCGTTCGGCAGGAACGCACCCGGCCGCTCGGGGTCCGGCCTGGGCTCGACACCGGCGGTCATGTTCTTGGTCGCCAAAGCCTCGAACACCACCAGCTCAAAGCCCGTGGCCAGGACGCAGGCGGTCTTGGCGGCAAAATCCTGGCGGCGTCTGCCGATCCTGCCCGCCAGGTCGGCGACCCGCCCGGCAGCTTTCTTGCGCCGGGCCGACCCCCTCGCGGTCCGGGCGAAGTCTCGCTGGAGCTTCTTGGCATGCGCGGCTTCCCGGTCGCGGGCGAACACCCGGTGGTGGAAGATGCCGTCCGAGCGGGTCACGACCTTGACCACGCCCCGGTCGATCCCCACCCTACTGCCGGGGTTCGCGTGCCGCTCAGGCGGGGCGAGTCCGTCCTCGACGAGGAAGCTGATGTACCAGTGCCTGCCGTCCCGGCAGACGGTGGCATTCTTGATCTTCCCGCCGAGCGGGCGGGTGATGCGCAAGCGGACCCAGCCGAGCTTGGGGAGCTTCGCCCGCGCCCAGCGCCGGTTCAACCGCTCGACCGTGATCTTCCCGCCCTCGGGGAAGCGGAAGCTCGGGGCGTTCCTCACCCGCGACTTCCAGCGCACCTTCCACGTGCCGTGCTTGGCGCATGCCTGGTCCAGGTCGATGAGCGTCTGCTGAAGACAGCGGCCGGGCACCTCGGCCAGCCAGCCGAACTCGCCCTTGGCCTCCACAAGCTGGCGGGCCTGCTCGTGGTAGCCGATCCACGCGCCGCGCCGGTGGTGGACACGGCGCTGTTCCAGGGCGGTGTTCCACACCGACCGGCATGCTCCGCCGATCCGCTCGGCGAACTCCGCCTGGCCGGGGGTGAGGTCCAGGCGGTAGCGGCGTCCGGTCAGCACGATGCCTCACCGGTTCTTCTGGTTCTCGACGTACCGCTTGACGGCATCCAGGGGCACCCCACCGGCCGTGGCCACGAAGTAGGAGTTGGTCCACAACGTAGGCAGCTTGGACCTCAAGCTCGGGAACTCCTGGCGCAGGACGCGGGAGGTGCGGCCTTTGATGGCCTTGACCAGCTTGTGGATCCCGAGCTGGGGATCCACCTCGACCAGCAGGTGAACGTGGTCGGGCATGACGTCCACCTCCACCGGCCACGCCCCTTTCTCCTCGATCACCTCGTGGATCAGCTCTTTCAGTCGCGCTTCGATCCGTCCGTCCAGCACCCGCCTGCGGTACTTGGGGCACCACACCACGTGAAAGGCGCACTGAAAGGCGATATTGCTGTTCGTACGCAAGGTCGCAGCCACCTGGATCAATATACGGCAGCAGCCTATCTACCGCTCAAAGATTCGATAGAAGGGCTTACCCTCATGGCTGAAGTCAGGGGTCCGCGCCCTAGATCTCCGATCGTAGGGCCGATCCGCCGGTGGGACACTGCCGGTGCGACGGCCGCGCCATCCGGCAGGCGGAGGGCGCGGCCGTCGCACCGGGTCCGGCCGCGCCGCCCGTGAGGGACGGGATCGGCCCGGATCCCCTCCGGGCACTGCGGTGCCGGCGATCCGGTCGCGGCGTGATCATGACGGCAGCGGCCCCGCGATCACACATGTGATCGCGGGGCCGCCGTCATGCCGGTCGATCCGCCGGCGGCGGCTCCCTCACGGGGGCGGCGACCGGCGGAGCGGGACTACTGCTTGGGCGGGGTCACGTAGACGACCGCGCCGAGGTTGCCCGGGAGCGGGGTGAGGAGCTGGAACTTCACGCCCAGGGCCTTGCCCTCGTCGCCGGGGTTGCCGGTGCCGAGGACGTGGCCGTTGCCGAGGTCGGTGCCGTACAGCTCGGTGGCCGGGGTGCCGTCGACGTTGACGACCCGGGTGCTGTAGGGCTGGTCGCCCTTGGACGGGACGACCACCGAGGCGTCGAAGTCGCGGTAGCCGAGCGCCCCGTTGCGGACCTCCATGCCCGGGTACCAGGTCTTGGCGTCGGTGAACTCCGTGACGCCGCGCTGCGTGCCGATCTTGGTGCAGTACTCGCTGAACGGCTCGCCCGCGGCCTCCACGCACTCGGTGAAGGGGTAGGTCTTGCCGAAGGAGAAGGCCGCGTTGCCGGTCTGGACGCGTCCCTGCAGGTTGTCCCTGAGCTCGCCGTCCTTCTCCGCCGCCACACCGGTACGGCGCAGCGGCTCGTAGTGCGAGTCGACGATCATCAGGCTGCCCTTGGAGCCGAGGCTCGGCGGCAGTTCGAGGTTGTTGATCAGCGAGTTGTTGGTGAAGGTCGAGTCGCGGTACCAGACCAGCAGGCCCGGGGCGTTGTACTTGAACTTCTCGACCTTCCACGCCCCGTCGCGGGAGTAGTTGGTGTCGTAGGCGTACTGCAGGCCCTTGTCGAAGCCGTCGAAGTTGCGCCACTCGGCGAGGTAGAACCGCGAGACCTCCCGCTGGCCGTCGTTGACGACCCAGCCCTGGCCGTGGGTGTTGGTGAAGGTGCCACCGCTCGGCACCCAGCCGTTGAGGCCGCTCTCGACGTCGTCGCTCCAGACGGTCTGGGTGCCGTTGGTGAGGGCGAAGTCGTCGGCGTGCCAGCCGCGCGGGGAGAAGGCCGCGTCGGTGTCGTAGGTCAGCCGGAGCTTGACGGTCTTGCCGGCGAACGGGGCCAGGTCGACGTAGTCGTGCCGCCAGCCGTTGGTGTTGCCGGTGAGGCCGTACTTCTTGTTGCCGAACTTGACGAGGTTCTTGTTGGGGTCCCCGTAGCCGTCGTCGGTGGAGACCAGGGCGCCGCCCTCGGTGTAGACCTTCTGCTGGGCATAGGTCGCGCCGCCGTCGACGGAGACCTCGACGAAGCCGAAGTCCCAGTCCTCCTCGATCTCGTAGTTGTTCCAGAGCCAGAACTTCACGTCGGTCCCGGCGGGCACCTGGACGTCACGAGTGATCTTGGAGTCGGCCCACTCCTGGTCGAGGTTGGACCAGAGTGCCTTGGTGCCGCTGTGCGGCTCGATCATCTCCAGCGGCGCGCTGGTCAGGTTGACCCGGAGGCCGTCCTCGGTGAACTTGGGCGTGCGCGAGGTCTGGCCCACCGTCACCGCGCGGGCGCGGTCACCGGGGTTGAAGACCTTGGGGTTGGCCCAGCCGAGGATCCACTTGTCCCACAGACCCATGTGGGTCGGCATCGACTGGAAGATCGGGCCGCTGTGCGAGCCGCTGGACATCAGGTCCCAGAAGTCGACGGCCGAGGAGGCCTGGCCGCTGGTGTCGTAGAGGTCCGGCAGGCCGAGGTCGTGGCCGTACTCGTGGGCGAAGACGCCGACGCCGGAGTCCTCCGGCTGCACGATGTAGTTGGAGATCTTCACGCTCTTGCCGGGGACCTGGTAGCCGCCCGCGACCGCGCTGGAGTGCGCCCAGATCGCGTAGGGGCCCTCGGCGCCGCCGTCGGAGGACTTGTCCTTGCCGGCGTGGACCAGCACGAGGTGGTCGACCACCCCGTCCGGCTCGGCGAAGTTGCCGTCGCCGTCGGAGTCGGCGACGTCCTCGACGTCGTAGTCGGCCCAGGGGAAGTCCGGGTTGGCGGCGGCCAGGGTGTTCACCGCGTCGATGGCGAGCTGGCCGGGGCCGAGCGGGTTGCTCGGGTGGCCGGTCATGTCCTGGATCTCCTTGCCGCAGGCGCGCGCGCCGTAGTAGGCCTCGGAGTGCGGGACCTTGATCCACGGGCTCGCCTGCCCGGAGACCGTGTAGGCGCCCTTGGACATCTCCTCGTACATGTTCTTCATGGTGTGCTTGGAGATGTCGATGCCCTTGCGCCCGTCCCGGGGGTCGGTCAGGTCGGGGCGGACGCGCTGGGTGATGCCGTCCTTGCTGTAGAGCATCTTGTTGAAGTGCTCGGGGCTGAAGTCCGGTACCCAGAAGCTGTTGTTGTCCTTGGCGGGCAGCGACGCGGGGTCGGGGATCTTGTTGTGCAGCGGGCCGTTGAGCAGCGTGCCCGGCGGCTCGGTGACGCACTCGGCCGGGTCCTCGCTCCGCGCGTCCGGCGGGCGGACGAAGCCGGAGAAGTCGTCGTTGGCCTTGTCGTCGAACTCCACCAGCAAGGTGAGCAGCTTGGCCGACGTGGTGGTCTTCGCCTTCTTGAACAGGAAGTCCGCGGGGTTGCGCCCGGTCCGGATCGCCTCGGCCTCGCGGGCGGCCAGCACCCGCGCGGCGGCGGGGTTGCCACCGGTGAACTTCTGCTGGAGCTTCTTGGACGGGCTGACCTTGCGCGCCTTGGCGTCGGGCGCGGCCGGGTCGTCGACCTCCGGCTCGTCCCTCGGGGGCGCGTAGTTGATGTAGTAGTCGGCCGCGGTCGGCTGATACCGCGCGGCCGAGGTGTCGGCCTCCGCCGACGTACCGCCCATCGCCAGTCCCGCGGCGGCCAGGCCGACCACGGGCACTATCGCGAGAAGGCGTTTGCCGACGCCTCTGCCTCTGCTGGACAACGCATACCCTCCCTGCCCGGGTTCGCCGGGCGCGGACGTCCCCGGCGCGCCTGATGCACGCGCCGAGCGGGACGTTAGACGAGAAGGTAAAGCGGCAGTAAAAGCGCCAAATGATGTTGTCAAACTGCAATAAATGGTCGTTTGTTAGAAAATGGTGATGATTTCCACTCCAACGCCGTCGGTGGCCCCCTCCATGGCAGGTCAGCGCGGCGGAGCCGGACCGCGGGGCGGACGGGCACATCACCGCGGACGCGAAATGGGCCCGGTGTACGGCGCCGGCCGGCCGGCCCCGCTCACCCCGCGCGGCGCCGAATGCACGGCGCGGATGTATAGCCCGGACTTATGGCTCCGCCATATACCCCCGGAGGCCGAATGGGCATCGGACACCGGCGGCGGGCGCGCACCGGACGCGGACGGCGGGCGGCTCCGGGAAGGGCGCCGGGCGGCGTGAGAGGAGGGCCCTCAGATCTCTTCGGCGGGCGCGGTCGGGTCGAGCTGGCGCGGCTGGGCCTCCACCCGGGGATGGTGCAGGTCGAAGGCCGGGCGCTCGGACCGGATGCGCGGCAGCGAGATGAAGTTGTGCCGCGGCGGCGGGCAGGAGGTCGCCCACTCCAGCGAGTTTCCGAAGCCCCACGGGTCGTCCCTGGTCACCTTCGGCGCGCGCCGGCTGGTCATCCACACGTTGTAGAGGAACGGCAGCGTGGAGACGCCGAGGATGAGGGCGCCGATCGAGGAGATCAGGTTCAGGCCGGTGAAGCCGTCGACCGCGCTGTAGTCGGCGTAGCGGCGCGGCATGCCCTCCGCGCCCAGCCAGTGCTGGACCAGGAAGGTGGTGTGGAAGCCGATGAACAGCATCCAGAAGTGGACCTTGCCCAGGGTGTCGTTGAGCATCTTGCCGGTCATCTTGGGCCACCAGAAGTAGAAGCCCGCGAACATCGCGAACACCACGGTGCCGAAGACGACGTAGTGGAAGTGGGCCACGACGAAGTAGGAGTCGGTCACCTGGAAGTCCAGCGGCGGCGAGGCCAGGATGACTCCGGTCAGCCCGCCCAGCAGGAAGGTGACCAGGAAGCCGATCGAGAACAGCATCGGCGACTCGAAGGACAGATGCCCTCGCCACATCGTGCCGATCCAGTTGAAGAACTTCACCCCGGTCGGTACCGCGATGAGGAACGTCATGAACGAGAAGAACGGCAGCAATACCCGGCCCGTCGCGAACATGTGGTGCGCCCACACGGTGATCGACAGACCGGCGATGGCGATGGTCGCGCCGACGAGGCCGATGTAGCCGAACAGCGGCTTGCGGCTGAAGACCGGGAGGACCTCGGTCACGATGCCGAAGAACGGCAGCGCGATGACGTAGACCTCGGGGTGGCCGAAGAACCAGAACAGGTGCTGCCAGAGCATCGGCCCCCCGGTCTCGGGCGCGTAGATGTGCGTGCCGAACTTGCGGTCGGCCTCCAGGGCCAGCAGGGCGGCGGCCAGCACCGGGAAGGCGATCAGCACGAGCAGGCCGGTCAGCAGCACGTTCCAGGTGAACATCGGCATCCGGAACATGGTCATGCCGGGTGCGCGCATGCAGATGATCGTGGTGATGAAGTTGACCGAGCCGAGGATCGTGCCGAGGCCCGCCATCACCAGGCCGACGATCCACAGGTCACCGCCGGGCTGCGGGGAGTACGTGGCGACCGACAGGGGCGCGTATCCCGTCCACCCGAAGTCGGCGGCGCCCCCGTTGGTGGTGAAGCCGCTGAGCGTGATGATCCCGCCGAACAGGAAGAGCCAGAAGCTCACCATGTTCAGGCGGGGGAAGGCCACGTCGGGCGCGCCGATCTGCAACGGCATGATCACGTTGGCGAATCCGGCGAACAGCGGCGTGGCGAACAGCAGCAGCATCAGAGTGCCGTGCATGGTGAACAGCTGGTTGTACTGCTGCTCGTTGACCACCTGGAGTCCGGGATGGGCCAGCTCCGCCCGGATGACCAGGGCCATGACCCCGGCGATCAGGAAGAACACGAATGAAGCGATCAGGTAGAGATATCCGATGACCTTGTGGTCGGTCGAGGACAGCCACGACGCGAGCCTCGATCCCTTGGCGGCAGGCACAAGCGTGGGCCTCTGCTGCACAGTGGTCACAGCCGGCTCCCTCCCGTTGGCGTCAGCCGGACACGGCGGGACTCCTCCCAGCCGTCCACCCTGTCAACCCTCTGCCCGGCTTCCACATAACGGACACCCCTTACAGAAGGTCTCAAGCAGGTACAGAACTGCTCTTTTACATAAATTTCCCCTCCGCTCTCCGGGGGAGACCGGACACCCCGGAATCCGGCCTTCCGGGACACCCGAGCGCGGCGTCACGGCCGGCGGCCCTCTGACGTTCCCTCGGGCCATAGGCCGTAAAGTCCCCATGTGACCGCTATCGCCGAACTTGTCGCTGCACTCTCACCGGAGAAGGTGCTGACGGACCCCGATGTGACCGACTCCTACGCGCGGGACCGGACCTTCCTCGAACCGGGCAGGCCGCTGGCCGTCGTGCTGGCCGAAACCCGCGACGACGTCGTCGCCACCCTCAGATGGGCGACCGAGCACCGGGTGCCGGTGGTGCCCCGGGGCGCCGGCACGGGACTGGCGGGCGGGGCGACGGCGATCGAGGGGGGCGTCGTCCTGGCGCTGCACAAGATGACGGCGATCAGGGAGCTCTCCCCCGCCGACGAGATCGCGGTGGTGGAGCCCGGCCTCATCACCGCGGACCTGGACCGGGCGGCCCGCGAGTACGGGCTCATGTACGCGCCCGACCCGTCCTCCTACGAGATCTCCACGATCGGCGGCAACCTGGCCACCAACGCGGGCGGCCTGCGGTGCGTCAAGTACGGCGTGACCCGCGACTCGGCGCTGGGCCTGGAGGTCGTGCTGGCGGACGGGCGGATCCTGAACACCGGCAGGCGCACGGTCAAGGGCGTGACGGGCTATGACCTGACCGGCCTGTTCGTCGGCTCGGAGGGGACGCTCGGCGTGATCACCGCGGCCACCGTACGGCTGCGCCGGGCGCCCGCGGTCTATCCGGCGACGATCGCGGCCGAGTTCACCTCCCTCAGGGAGGCGGCGAGCGCGGTCGCGGCGATCATCGCCGCGGGATGCCAGCCGTCGCTGCTGGAGATGCTCGACCGGACCACGCTCAAGGCCATCGACGACTGGAGGAACATCGGGCTGGAGGAGTCGACCCAGGCGATGCTGATCGCGCAGTCGGACGCGGCGGACGCCCCCGCGGTCTCCGCGCGGATGGCGGAACTGTGCACCGCCAACGGCTCCCCCTTCGTGGCGGTCTCCTCGTCCCCACAGGAGGCCGAGGAGCTGATCGGGGTACGGCGGATGGCCTACCAGGCCAAGGAACGGCTCGGCAAGTGCCTGGTGGAGGACGTGTGCGTGCCGCGCTCCGCGCTGCCGTACATGATCGAGAAGATCGAGGCCGTCGCGGCGAAGTACGACGTGCTGATCGCCACGGTGGCCCACGCGGGCGACGGCAACCTGCACCCGATCTTCATCTTCGACCACGGCCTGGCCGAACCGCCGCCCAACGTCTGGGCGGCCGCCGACGAGGTCTTCCGGGAGACCCTGGAGATGGGTGGCACGCTCACCGGCGAGCACGGCGTCGGGCTGCTGAAGCGGCGCTGGCTCTCCCTGGAGAGCGGACCGGTCACCGAGGAGATCCACCACGGGATCAAGCAGGTCTTCGACCCGCTCGGCATCCTCAATCCAGGTAAGGCCATCTGACCTCTGATCTGCTGCGATCCGCCCCGGCGGGGGAGGCGGATCTCAATAGATCGTCCGCATCACTGCCCACACTGGTAGCGTTCTACACCACATAACCCATTTTACATGCATTGTCGGGGGGTCATTGTGGTGCAGCCGCTGTCGGCGGAGGATCCTCGGCGGCTGGGACCGTTCGAGCTGACCAGCCGGCTCGGGGAGGGCGGCCAGGGGGTCGTCTACCTGGGGCAGGGCCCGGCGGGCGAGCAGGTCGCGGTCAAGCTTCTCCACCATGGGCTGGCCTCCGATCCCGACGCCCGGACACGCTTCCTGCGCGAGGTCTCGGTCGCCCAGCGGGTGGCCCGGTTCTGCACCGCCCCGGTGCTCCACGCCGACCTCGCGGGCAGCCAGCCGTACATCGTGAGCGAGTACGTGCCGGGCCTCTCCCTGCGCCAGCTCGTCGACAAGGAGGGCCCGCGGCGCGGCGCCGCGCTCGAACGGCTCGCGATCAGCACGGCCACCGCCCTGTCGGCGATCCACCGCGCGGGAATCCTGCACCGCGACTTCAAGCCGGCGAACGTGCTGATGGGCCCGGAGGGCCCGGTGGTGATCGACTTCGGCATCGCCAGGGCGCTGGACTCCCCCGGGATGACCGCGACCGGGATGGCGATGGGGACGCCGTCCTACCTGGCCCCCGAACAGCTCAGCGAGGGCGAGGTGACGGCCGCCGCGGACGTCTTCGCCTGGGGCGTCACGATGGTCTTCGCCGCGACGGGGAAGCCCGCGTTCGGCGCGGACTCCATCGCCGTGGTGATGAACCGGATCCTGACGATGGAGCCCGAGCTGGGCGGCCTGGAGGGGCAGCTGCGCCTCCTCGTCGCCGCGTGCCTGTCCAAGGACCCGTCACGGCGTCCCACCGCCGAGGAGCTCGTCAGCCATCTGATGGGCGCGACGATCGCCTCCCCGGTCCGGCGCCAGGCTCCCGCGCCCGCCGCCCCGCCGCACGCTCCCGCCCCGCCGCACGCGTCCGCTCGCTCACCGCATGACTCCTCGGCCACCGTCCCGCCGCAGGCTCCCGTGCCGCAGCCCCGGCAGAAGACGCGCCGGCCGGTCGGCCTCCTGCTCGCGGGGACGGCCGCGCTGGTCGTGGTGGGCGGCGGGACGGCGGTGGCCCTGCAGGGCGGCGAGAAGGCGGCGGCGGTGCGGCCCGTGGCGTCGGCGCCCGCCTCCCAGGAGGCCGAGGAGTCGGACCCGGCGCTCACCCCGGACGACCCGCCCTCGGCGTGGGAGTCCCCCAAGCCCAGGAAGAGCCCCTCCCCCTCCGTCCGGGTCACGAGCGAGACGGTCTCCCAGCCGACGGTCCGACCGGCCGACCAGCCGACCGGCCAGCCGACCAAGAAGGCGGGCGGGGACTCCGGGGACGGCGAGCCGGAGCCGGACGAGAAGACGTCGGAGCCGCCCTCGGTGATCGAGCCGACGGACGCGGGCCTGCCGTCCCCGACGGCCAAACCGACGGCGACCGCCAAACCGACCGCCAAACCGACGGCGAAGCCCACGTCGAAGCCCTCCCCGACCGGCAAGCAGACGATCTCGCCGCCGAAGCCGAACCCCTACACCCCGACGGGCGTCTGCGGCGCGGGCTACAAGGTGGTCAACTCCAGGGCCCTCGGCTCCGCGGCGACCATCTACCTGCTCTACAGCTCCGGCGCCGGCAAGAACTGCGTCGTCACCATGGCCAAGTACGTGATCCCCTCGAAGGTCAGCATGAACGCGACGCTCCAGGTGAAGGGCGGCTCGTCGGGCAGCAACCCCGGCTCCTTCACCGCCTACGCGGGCCCCGTACGGCTCTCCGCCGTCAAGAAGTGCGTCATCTGGGGCGGCTCGCACGGCTCCCTGTCATGGAAGAGCGGCTGGAGCCACTGCGGCTGACCCGGCTGCCCGGCCCAGGCTCCACGCCCGTCCCCGGAGCCGGGGCCGCGAAGGACGTGGAGCGGAGCCGCCCCTGGTAGCGGGGCGGGTTGTCGGCTACGTTAACTGGCGTGATCGTCAAGTCCGAGGCGCCGACCGGCCGCGCGAGGTCTTCGTGCGGCGGGGCGCGGAAGGACTGCGCCGCCTGCAGGGGCAGGAGCCGGCCGATCCGGCGCCGGCCCCCCGGCTGCCCGCCGTGATGCCGGCCACGTCCGCGTCAACCGAGGGAGGCGGCGCATGAGCCGGCTGGACACATCCGGAGACGACTACCTGGCGCGGCGCGAGGCGATGCTGGCCAAGCTGGCCGAGCTCGACACCGAGCAGGCGAAGGCGGTGGCGGGCGGCGGCGAGAAATACGTCGAGCGGCACCGCCGGCGGGGCAAGCTGCTCGCCCGGGAGCGGATCGAGCTGCTGATCGACCCCGACTCGGCCTTCCTGGAGCTGTCACCGCTGGCGGGCTGGGGCAGCGACTTTCCCGTCGGAGCCAGCGTCGTCACCGGGATCGGGGTGATCGAGGGCGTCGAGTGCGTGCTCAGCGCCAACGACCCGACCGTGCGGGGCGGCGCGTCCAACCCCTGGACCCTGCGCAAGACGCTCAGGGCCGCCGACATCGCCCTGCGGAACCGGCTGCCGCTGGTCAACCTGGTGGAGTCCGGCGGGGCTGACCTGCCGACGCAGAAGGAGATCTTCATCCCGGGCGGCCGGATGTTCCGGGACCTGACCCGGCTGTCGGCCGCAGGGATCCCGACGATCGCCCTGGTGTTCGGCAACTCCACGGCCGGCGGAGCCTACGTCCCCGGGATGAGCGACCACGTGGTCATGGTGAGGGAGCGCGCGAAGGTCTTCCTCGGCGGGCCGCCGCTGGTCAAGATGGCCACCGGGGAGGAGTCCGACGACGAGTCGCTGGGCGGCGCCGAGATGCACGCCCGCGTCAGCGGCCTGGCCGACTACCTGGCCGCCGACGAGCACGACGCGCTCCGGATCGGGCGGCAGATCGTCAGAGGGCTGAACTGGCGCAAGCTGGGCGTCCCCCCGCGGGCCGTACGGGATCCGCTGTACGACGAGGACGAGCTGCTGGGCATCGTGCCCGAGGACCTGAAGATCCCCTTCGACCCGCGCGAGGTGATCGCGCGGATCGTGGACGGCAGCGTCTTCGACGAGTTCAAGCCCCTGTACGGCGGGAGCCTGGTGACCGGGTGGGCGCGGCTGCACGGCTACCCGGTCGGCATCCTGGCCAACGCCCGCGGCGTGCTGTTCAGCGAGGAGGCGCAGAAGGCCGCGCAGTTCATCCAGCTCGCCGGCCAGGCGCGCACGCCGCTGGTCTTCCTGCAGAACACCACCGGCTACATGGTCGGCAAGGAATACGAGCAGGGCGGCATCATCAAGCACGGCGCCATGATGATCAACGCGGTGTCCAACTCGACCGTCCCGCACATCACGATCGTCATGGGCGCCTCCTACGGCGCGGGCAACTACGGCATGTGCGGCCGCGCCTACGACCCCCGCTTCCTGTTCGCCTGGCCCAGCGCGAAGTCCGCGGTCATGGGGCCCGCGCAGCTCGCCGGGGTGCTGTCCATCGTCGGCCGGAGCGCCGCCGAGGCCCGTGGGCAGGTCTACGACGAGGAGGGCGACGCGGCGATGCGCCGGATGGTCGAGGCGCAGATCGAGGCGGAGTCGCTGCCGTTCTTCCTGTCCGGGCGGCTCTACGACGACGGGGTCATCGACCCCCGCGACACCCGGACCGTCCTGGGCCTGTGCCTGTCGGCCGTCAACAACGCCCCCGCCCCGGAGCCCGCCGGCTTCGGCGTCTTCCGGATGTGAACGTGCCCATGATCAGCCGTCTTCTCGTCGCCAACCGGGGTGAGATCGCCCGCCGCGTCTTCCGCACCTGCCGCGACCTCGGCATCGAGACCGTCGCGGTCTTCTCCGACGCGGACGCCACCGCACCCCACGTGTCGGAGGCCGACCACGCCGTACGGCTCGCCGGGGTCAGGCCCGCCGACACCTACCTGTCCGTGGAGGCGATCGTCGGCGCGGCCCTCGCGACCGGGGCCGACGCCGTCCATCCGGGCTACGGCTTCCTGTCGGAGAACGCGGCGTTCGCGCGGGCCGTGCTCGACGCCGGGCTGACCTGGGTCGGCCCCTCCCCCGAGGCCATCGCCGCGATGGGCTCCAAGATCGGCGCGAAGGCCCTGATGGCCGAGGCCGGAGTCCCGGTGCTCCCGGGTTTCACCGCCGCGCCCGGCTCCTCGGCGGCCGAGCTCGAACAGGGCCTGGCCGGCATGTCCGCCCCGGCGGGCGGATCGGCGCCCAGCCGGCGGACGCCCTTGCTGGTGAAGGCCTCGGCCGGGGGCGGCGGGCGCGGGATGCGGATCGTGGAGCCGACCGGCGACCTGCCCGGCGCGGTCGAGTCCGCCCGGCGGGAGGCCGAGTCGGCGTTCGGCGACGGCACGGTCTTCGTCGAGCCCCTGCTGGAGGACGCCCGGCACATCGAGGTCCAGATCCTGGCCGACCGGCACGGAACGGTGTGGACGCTGGGCGAGCGGGAGTGCTCGATCCAGCGGCGGCACCAGAAGGTGATCGAGGAGACCCCCTCCCCGGCGATCTCCCCCGCGATGCGGGCGCGGCTGTGCGACGCGGCGGTCAGGGCGGCGGAGGCGATCGGATACGCCGGGGCGGGGACCGTCGAGTTCCTGGTGAAGGACGACACGGTCGCCTTCCTGGAGATGAACACCAGGCTCCAGGTCGAGCACCCGGTCACCGAGTGCGTCTACGGCGTCGACCTGGTCGAGCTCCAGCTCCGGATCGCCGAGGGCGCCCGGCTCCCCGAGGCTCCGCCGTCCCCGGCGGGCCACGCCGTCGAGGCACGGCTCTACGCCGAGGACCCCGCCCGCGACTGGCTGCCGCAGAGCGGCACCCTGCACCGCTTCGACGTCCCCGGGGTGAGCTCCCGCTTCGCCCCCGTGCCCGGCGGGACGTCCCACGGCCTCCGGCTGGACTCCGGCGTCGAGGACGGCTCCGAGATCGGCGTCCACTACGACCCGATGCTCGCCAAGGTCATCTCCTACGGAGCCTGCCGCGCCGACGCCGTCAGAAGGCTCGCCACCGCCCTGTCGAACGCGAGGATCCACGGGCCCGTCACCAACCGGGACCTCCTGGTCGGGGTCCTGCGCCACGAGGCGTTCCTCGCGGGAGACACCCACACCGGCTTCCTCACCGAGCACCGCGACACCCTGTCCGCCGGGCCGGGCGCCGTACGCCTGTCCGCCCTCGCCGCGGCCCTCGCCCAGGCGGCGGCGGGCCGGGCGGCGGCGGCCGTGCAGGCCGGGCTGCCCAGCGGGTGGCGGAACGTGGTCTCACAGCCGCAGCGCGCGGCCTTCGGGGAGGCGGAGGTCGCCTACCGGATCACCCGGGACGGCCTGCGGGCCGAAGGCTTCCCCGACACGGTCCTGGTCGGCGCCACGCCCGACCTGGTCGTCCTGGAGACCTCCGGCGTGCGGCACAGGTTCGCCGTGGCCCGCTATGACGGCGTGACCCACGTGGACTCCCCCCTCGGCCCCGTACGGCTCACGCCCCTGGAACGGCTCCCCGAACCGGCCACGCGTGTGGCGCCGGGCTCCCTGCTGGCGCCGATGCCCGGTACCGTGCTCCGCGTCGAGGTGAAATCGGGCGAGCACGTCACCGCGGGCCAGGTGGTCGTGGTGCTGGAGGCAATGAAGATGGAACATCAGATCACCGCCCCCGCGGCGGGCACGGTCTCCGCGCTGAACGTGGTGCCGGGCCGGCAGGTCGAGGCGGAGGCCGTACTGGCCGTCATCGAGGAGCGGGCATGAACACCGACGGGGGCTGGCCAGTGGAACGCCTGGTGCACAGGGAGGTGTCCGGCGGGGTCGCGACGATCACGATGGACTCCCCGCGCAACCGGAACGCGCTGTCCGTGCGGCTGCTGGGCGATCTGGAGGACCGGCTCAACTGGGCGCTCGCCGAGGAGAGCGTGCGGGTCATCGTGCTCACCGGCACCGGGCCGGTGTTCTGCGCCGGCGCGGACCTCAAGGAGCAGCGGGTCGAGCCGGGCAGCGCGCACGAGGCGCCGGTGACCGCCTCGTTCCCGGAGATCATGAACCTGATCTGGGAGAGCCCCAAGCCGGTCGTCTGCCGGTTGAACGGCACCGCGCGCGCCGGAGGGCTGGGCCTGGTGGCGGCCTGCGACTTCGCGATCGCGCCGGACACGGCGTCGTTCGCGTTCACCGAGGTACGGCTCGGCGTCGTCCCCGCGATGATCTCGGTGACCGTGCTGCGGCGGCTGGATCCCCGGGCCGCGGCCGAGTACCTGCTCACCGGGGAGACCTTCGACGCCGCCCGCGCGCAGGAGATCGGCCTGCTCACCCGCGCCGTGCCGGAGGAGGATCTGGACGGCACGGTCGCCCACTACACAGACATGCTGCTGCGCGGGGGGCCCGAGGCGCTGGCGCTGACCAAGCAGCTCGTGCGGACCGTGCCGGCGCTGCCGGTGGAGGAGGGCCTGCGCCGGATGGCCGAGCTGTCCGCCCGGCGCTTCACCTCCGCCGAGGGCCAGGAGGGCATCGCCGCCTTCATGGAGAAACGGCCCGCGTCCTGGATCCCCCGGTCCTGAAGGGCCCGCCGCGCGCCGGTTCCGGAGGCCTGACGTCGCCCCGCCGCGGGCCCTGGATTCCAGGGCCACGCGGGCCCTGGATTCCCCAGCCATAGGAGGCTCGATGCTGCGCATCGCCAACTGCTCCGGCTTCTACGGCGACCGGCTGTCGGCCGCCCGGGAGATGGTCGAGGGCGGTCCGATCGACGTGCTCACCGGCGACTGGCTCGCCGAGCTGACCATGCTGATCCTGGCCGGCAACCGGCTGAAGGGCCGTCCCGGCTACGCGCCGACCTTCCTGCGGCAGCTTGAGCAGGTCCTGGGGACGTGCCTGGACCGGGGCATCAGGATCGTGTCCAACGCGGGCGGCCTGGATCCCGCGGGGTGCGCCGGCGCGGTGACCGAGCTGGCCGGCCGCCTCGGGCTGCCGGTGAAGGTCGCGCACGTCACCGGGGACGACCTGTCCGGGCACGACCTGGGCGGCGCGCCGAACCTGGACACCGGGGAGCGGCTGCCCGCCGCCCCGCTGACCGCCAACGCCTACCTGGGGGGCCGGCCGATCGCCGCCGCGCTGTCCGCCGGGGCGGATGTGGTGGTGACCGGCCGGGTCACGGACGCCGCGCTGGTCACCGGGCCGGGGATCTGGCGGTACGGCTGGCGGCCCGGCGACCACGACGCGCTGGCCGGGTCGGTGGTGGCCGGGCACGTCATCGAGTGCGGCTGCCAGGCGACCGGCGGGAACTACGCGTTCTTCGGCGAGGTGCCCGACCTGGCGCACTGCGGGTTCCCGCTGGTGGAGCTGGAGTCCGACGGATCGAGTGTGGTCACCAAGCATCCCGGGACCGGAGGGCTCGTCTCGGTGGGCACGGTCACGGCGCAGCTGCTGTACGAGATCGCCTCACCGCGTTACCCGGGCCCCGACGTGGTGGCGCGGTTCGACACGATCCGCCTGGAGCAGCAGGGCCCGGACCGGGTCCGGATCTCGGGGGTTCGCGGCGAGGCCCCGCCGGACACGCTCAAGGTCGCGATCAACTACGTCGGCGGTTACCGCAACACCATGACCATGGTCCTGACCGGTCTGGAGATCGAGGCCAAGGCCCGGCTGGCGCAGGAGGCCATCTGGTCCCGCGTCCCCAGGGAGTCCTTCGACCGGGTCGACGTCGAGCTGACCCCCCTGGCCGCCACCGCCCCGCCGCCTGACGCCGCGCCGGCCACCGGCACCGCCCTGCTCCGCGTCACCGTGATGGACGCCGACCGGAAGAAGGCGGGACGCGCCTTCTCCTCCGCCGTGGTGGAGACGGGGCTGGCCAGCTATCCCGGCTTCTACGGCCTCACCCCGCCCGGCGACGCCTCCCCCTATGGCGTCTACTGGCCCACCCTCGTCCCGGCGGAGACCGTCCGGGCGCGCGTCTGGCTCGACGGCCGTGAGCTCGACGGCCCGGAAGCCGCCGGCCCGGAGCCCGGGGAGCGCGAGCCCGGCGGCCTGAAGCCCGGCGGGGGGACGCCCGGGGAGCGGGCACCCGACGGCGGCGATCCTGACGGCGGAGCGCACCCGGCCTCCCTGGCGGCTTCCGCCACGTCACCGCCCCCGGTGCAGGCGCCGGAGCGGCCGGGGGCGGGCCCGACCGGCCTGGAGCCCGAGGCCGGTGAGCGGACCGTGCGGACCGCGCTGGGCGCGATCATGGGCGCCCGCTCCGGGGACAAGGGCGGGAACGCCAACCTGGGCGTCTGGGTCCGCACGGCCGAGCAGTTCGCGTGGCTGTCGGGCCACCTGACGGCCGAGCGGCTCAGGGAACTCCTCCCGGCCACGGCCGGCCTGGAGATCGACCGCTTCGACCTCCCCAACCTCCACGCGCTCAACTTCGTCGTCCACGGCCTCCTCGGGCGGGGGGTGGCCGCCAGCCCCCGCCTCGACGCCCAGGCCAAGGCCCTCGGCGAGGAGCTCCGCGCCAGGCACGCGGACATCCCCCGCTCCCTGCTGTGACCGTTCCGTACGGCCGGGCGGGCTGGGGAGGCCCCGGCGCGCCACGGGTTCCGGCCGGCACCGGTCGCCCCTCGACGGCGCCACCGGGCCCGCGGACGCGGAAGCCCCCTTCGACGGGCACGCCGAAGGGGCCGGTAGCGACGGCGGGCGGGCTATTGACCCCCGTGGGGGGAGCTCGTAGATTCACATCAACAGAACATCATTCGGTTAGGGCGGGCGCATGACCTCCACGCACATCGACGTCAACGCGATCGACTTCGACGCGCTGGGGATGTGGATGGACGGCCTCGGGCTGCCGGACGGGCCGTTCGAGCGCGTCGAGCCGGTGACCGGCGGGACGCAGAACATCATGGTCCGCTTCGAGCGGGGCGGCTCGGCCTACGTCCTGCGCAGGCCGCCGCTGCACCCGCGGGCCAGAAGCAACGAGGTGCTCCGGCGGGAGGCCCGGGTGCTCGCGGCGCTCAGGGACACCCCGGTCGCGGCGCCCCGCCTCGTCGCGGCCTGCACGGACGAGACAGTCATGGGGGGCGCGGTCTTCTACCTGATGGAGCCGGTCCGGGGGTTCAACGCCACCCTGGGGCTGCCCGAACCGCACGCCGGCGATCCCGCGATCCGCCATCGGATGGGACTTGAGGCGGCCTGCGCGCTGGCCGAGCTCGGCAGGGTGGACCACCACGCCCTCGACGGCCTCGGACGGCCCGAGGGGTTCCTGGAGCGGCAGGTGCCCCGGTGGATGAGCGAGCTGGACGGCTACGCGGCGCTCGACGGCTATCCGGGGCCCGAGATCCCCGGCCTGGCCGAGACGGCCGGCTGGCTGGAGCGGAACAGGCCGCGGAGCTTCTCCCCCGGCGTCATGCACGGGGACTACCACCTGGCCAACCTGATGTTCGCCCACGACGGGCCGAGGGTGGCCGCGATCGTGGACTGGGAGATGTGCACGGTCGGGGATCCGCTGCTGGACCTCGGGTGGCTGCTGGCCACCTGGCCGGACCCGGACGGCGGAGGCATGATCGCCGGCCATGTCCCCGGGCTGCCCGCCGTCGGGGAGATCGTCGACTGCTACACGGCCCTGTCCGACCGGGACGTGTCGGCCATCGACTGGTACGCGGTGCTGGCCTGTTTCAAGCTCGGCATCGTCCTGGAGGGCACCCATGCCCGGGCGTGCGCGGGCATGGCCCCCAAGGACATCGGAGACCTGCTCCACGCGACCACGCTGAGCCTGTTCGCCCGCGCCCGGAGCTTCATGTGAGGACGCGCCGCAGGAGCCTCGCCGCCGTGCCGGTTCCCCCGCCGCCCACTACCGGATGGGCGAAATATGCATAATTTGGCGATTGAAACCCCCATACAACCTTCCGAACTCTAGGATTGCCCGCAATTGCATCATGAGGCTGGCTCGGGGAAGGAATCAGTCATGCGTTTGCGGTTTCTTGGCTCCACTTCGGAGGCGGGCGCCTGCCCGTCCCTCTATGAGACCGACCACGGCACCATTGTCGTCCAGGGGCTCCACGTCACCGACGCCGAGGCCCTGGGCGACCTCCGCCACGTCCTGGACGGCGAGAGCGCGGTGGAGGTCCCCAGAGAGCTTCTCGTGGACATCGCCCGCCGGGTGCTTCTGTAAATATTGATCACGATTGGGGAGACCTCTATGGCATGACCCGCCGCCCGGGGCTAGCCTCATGCGAACCATGCGGGAGGTCGCGTGAGCGAGCGGGCCCGCGAGCACGACGGCGCCGGCGCTCACATGTCCGGCAAAGGAGATCGGGTGAGCGGGTTCCAGCAGGTCAGGGCCGACCTGGGCGTGCAGCTCAAGCAGCTGCGGGAGGCGGCCCACCTGTCCGGCAAGGAGCTGGCCGAGCGGCTGAGGTGGCAGGCCTCGAAGGTCTCCCGGATCGAGAACGCCCGCCAGACCGCCACCGAGGACGACATCACCCAGTGGGGGCAGGCCGTCCAGGCCGCCCCCGAGATCGTCGAGGAGCTGATCGAGCAGGCGTCCAGCCTGCTGGAGCGGCAGGACTCCTGGCGGCAGCGGCACCGCAGCGGGCTGGCCGCGCTCCAGGAGGACATCCGCGACCTGGAGATGCGGACCGCCCTGTTCCGGGTGTTCGAGCCGGGGGTGGTCATCGGCCTGCTGCAGACCACCGAGTACGCCCGGAGCATCTTCACCCGGATCAAACGCCTCTACAACGCGCCCGACGAGATCGACGCCGCCATCCGGGTGCGCATGCAGCGCCAGGAGATCCTCTACGACCAGACCAAGAAGTTCCGGTTCGTCCTGCCCGAGGCCGTGCTCCGCTACCGCCTGGCCCCGCTGGACGTGATGCGCGGCCAGCTCGACCGGCTGCTCGCGGTGACCGCGCTGCCGAACGTGGAGTTCGGCGTGGTCCCCTTCGAGGCCCCCCTCCCCTCCGCCCTGCTCAACGGCTTCTGGATCTATGACAGCGACCAGGTCGCGGTGCCGACGAGGACCCGGGACCTGATCCTGCGCGACCCGGACGACGTCGCCTTCTACGAGCGGGCGTTCGAGGAGTTCTACGAGATCGCGGCCTTCCGGGAGGCCGCCAGAGCGGTGATCGTCCGGGTGCTGGAGGACTTCGAGCGACAATCAGCGGATTAATCCCCGCAATTGCTTGATTAACCTCCCAAGATCGTGCAATTCTCTGTCGAGACGGAGGTGACACACGATGCTGGACACGCTGTCTTGTCTGGAGAGGTTCGCCGCTGCCACGCGGCAGCACGCGGACCTGTCCGTGCAGAGGATGTCGTTCGGGGACCCTGCTTATGTGTGCGTCCGCAACCGCTTCAGCAACACGCTCGTCGAGACCGTGACGTGCTCCCAGGACGGGGGCTTCATCACCTCGTGGGGCTACCGGCTGGGCAGCACCGACAACATCGAGGACGCCGCCGCGCGGCTGGCCTTCCTGCTCGCGGCACTGCCCGCCTGAGCTCCCGGCCTCCCTGCCGTCGCCGCCGGAGCCCGCCGATCCGCGGGCGGGGCGGGTGACTCAGGCGGGGAAGACTCCGGGGTCGAGGCCGACCTCACGGGCGGCGGCGACCCGGGCGTGGTGCAGGAGCCTGCCGCGCGACATGTTGCCGGCGTGCAGGGTGTAGCGGACCACCAGGCCGTCGAGCATGCCGTCGATCCGCTCGGCCGCCCCCTGCGGGTCGTCGCAGACGAACTCGCCTCCGCTCACGCCTCCCGCGATCACCTCGGCGAGGATCTCGATCCACGCCCCCTCCAGCTCCAGCAGGATGGTCCTGACGTGCGCCTCGCGCACCCCGACGGCCCAGGCGTCGAGCCAGAGGATCCAGCTCTGGTCGGACCGGGAGGCCGGGATGTAGAAGCGCAGGACGCGATCCAGCCGCTCGACGGCGGTGCCCGGCTCCGCGGCGATCTCCTTCAGCCGCTGGACCTCCGACTCGCTGGTGCTGCGGAGCATCTCGGTGATGAGATCGTCCTTGGTGGCGAAGTGATAGTGGATCAGGCCGCCGCTCACGTTGGTCGCCTTGGCGATGTCGGCGACGCGGGTGCTGGCCAGCCCCCGTTCGAGCACGACCCGCCTGGTGGCTTCGAGCAGCTCCGCACGGCGCTGGTCGGCCTGGTCTGCGCGGCTGCCGCGCGCCCCTCCGCTTTGCACGGCGCAAGACTACAGCCGTGAGACCGCGCCGGTGCGGCCCGGCGACCTTCGGATACGGCCCACTCACCATCCGGTGAACATGTCGCTCCCGCCGGGCGTCCTCCCCGCCGCCGACTCGCTGGGGGTCCCAGTAGCAATCAAGAAATTTCCAACGAAGTAGTGTCTGACCTGCGGTAACGGGAGGAGTTGACCGCCTGTGGCGGGTTGATGATCACTGTCTCTACGTTCGTCCCGGTTTTGTCCGGTACGGCACGTGGAGTGGTGCGTTGTCAGAGAAGATGTTCTCCGAGGAGCAGTTGGAGCAGCTGCGCTCGTTCCCGGAGATCAGCGTGGATGAGTTGATCCGATATTTCACGCCGACGTCGGCTGACGTGGCGTTCGTCGATCCAGGGAAAGGTCGGGGCCCGGTCGACCGGCTGGGCATGCTGGTCCAGCTGTGTACGCTGCCGAGGCTGGGGTTCGTGCCCGACGATGTGGGCTCGGCGCCGCCGGCGGCCGTGGGCCGGGTCGCGGAGCGGCTGGGCGTGGCGCCGGCGGCGCTGCGGCTGTACGGCAAGCGCGATCAGACCCGCTCGGATCATCTGGGCCTGATCGCCAAGTATCTGGAGTGGCAGAGCGCCCCGGCGGGCAGCCAGGCGATGAAGGAGCTGGAGCAGTTCCTGCTGGACCGGGCGATGGAGCATGATTCGCCGACGCTGCTGTTCAACCTGGCGCGCGAGTATCTGATGGCGGCCAAGGTGATCCGGCCCGGCGTGCTCATCTTGGCCAAGATGGTCGGCACCGCCCGAAAGGCGGCCGCCGATCTGACCTCTCAGCTGGTGGGGCACCTGCTGACGGCAGAGCTCCGCGCCGATCTGGAGCGGATGCTGGTGGTGGATGCGGGGCTGGGGATGACCCGACTGGAGTGGCTGGTGACCCCGGCCCGGGACGCGTCGGCGGGGCAGCAGGCGGCATCACCTTGGGCCGGCCACACCGCCAAGACGCCGGGCATCGGCTTGATGGTGGGGGTGATTGCACGGGCGAGGGCCGGATCGGGGAACTTGACATAGAAAGAATCCGGAAAGGTCTCGGTCGACCTGTGGTCCGAAGCGGAGAGCTTCGCGATTTTCAGGGCGTGGCCGGAGTCCTGGAAGTAAATCGTCTCCACTCCGAGCAGGTCCCGCAGCCGGGTTACGACAGCCGCCTTCTCCTCCTCGGTGACCACCCTCGTCTCGGTGACCACCCTCGTCTCGGTGACCACCCTCGTCGCTCCCGCGCGCTTGCTCTGCCGGCACGCGGGTGCGTTCCGGGAGAAGAGGTCTTGCCCGCATAGGGAGATCTGGGCCTCGGCCTTGCCTGCCCAGAAGTTCACCCCCGATCGGAAGACCATGGAGACTCTCTGCGCCGATTTCATCTTTTCGGCTATGGCGGGGAAGCCTTCAGCGCGCCGGAGTACGCCATGCAGGACGTCGCCGAAGGAGGAGGGGTCCTGCGCCCGTTTGGTGTCCCCGCTCCGTTCGTAGCTTCTGCGCAGCTGGTCGGCCACCTCCTGGCCGCTTCGCACCTTGACCGAGGTCACCTGGGGCATCGCCCGAAGCATGGCCTCGGTCTCCTGCCGTTGCTCAACGGTCGCCGCGGGCAGGGTGCCGCACCCGCACATGACCACCTCGAACTCAAGTGACGGCGAGAGCGCGATATCCGGTGGAGGCTGAGGCAGCTGGGAACGCTCATACAGGTACCAGCCGCCGGCGCCGGCCAGGCTGACCACTGTCAGTGACGTGATCAGCAGCCTGGTCGACCTTGCCGCCCTTGCGGCGAAACAGGATCACCGTGTGCCCTGCGTCGATGGCCACCGAGCCGACGGTGAGGGAGACCAGCTCGCTGACGCGGACCGCGCACACGCTGAGCAGCGCCACGGCGGCGGCGTCGGCCGGGTGGGCGGCGGCGCGCGCGGTGCCGGTGGCGATGGTGTCGCGGTAGTGCGTCAGGTGATCCTCGGTCACGGCCGGCAGCTGCACGTCCGGGGCCTCGGCCGCCAGCCAGCGGACGAACGCGGCGACGTCGGCCAGGCGGGCGCGCCGGGTGGTGACGGCCTTGCCCGCCTTCAGCCACGCGGCCACCGCCGACCACTCGGCGTGCGGGAGCGCGTCCACGTCGTCCACGTCGGCGCCTGGACCATCCCCGGCCGCCCCCGACCGACCCGGGCCGGAAGCGGCCTGCGCCGCCCCGAGGAGAGGGCCATGCCGCGGCCACGGCGCGACAACACGATCTTCAGTATTTCCACTGCCACCGCGATCCCGTTAACCCCGACATTCGCGCTACGCCTGGCCACCGAGCCGACCACAATCCGACACCGTTACCCCTCCCGGCACGCCGCACGGTTCGGCGTGCCTTGAGCGCGTCGGCGAAACATCCGCCCAGGCCGGACCGCATCAAGGTCAGCCGGCGCTCCCGGGGGCGGGTACGGCGTGCTCGGCGGCCCGGCTGACCTCCTCCCAGCCCGCCCACTCCTTCATCCGCCGGCGCGAGATGTCGAAGGCCAGGTCGTACACCATGCTCCCGAGCAGCAACCGCAGCGGCGGCTCCGGGCTGTCGACCAGCTTCAGCATCGCCTCGGCGGCCAACCTCGGATCGCTGTCGATCGACCCCTCGGCCCACTGCTCGGCCAGCTCGGCACGGAGTGGGTCGTACGGCTCCGCCGGAGCGGTCGAGGTCATGCTGGTGTACAGATCGGTCCAGTAGCCGCCCGGCTGGACGATGGTGACCTTGACCCCGAAGGCCGCCGCCTCCATCGCCAGCGCCTCACTCATGCCCTCCAGTGCGAACTTGCTCGCGCTGTACAACCCCGTGCTCGGGAAGCCGCCCAGGCCACCGATGCTGGAAATCTGGACGATGTGCCCAGCCCCCTGCTCGCGCATCCGTCCCAGGGCCGCCTGGCTGACCCACAGCGCGCCGAAGAAGTTGACCTCCAGCTGGGCGCGGGCTTCGGCCTCGGTGAACTCCTCCACCATGCCCGAGGACATGGTCCCGGCGTTGTTCACCACGATGTCGAGGCGCCCGAAGCGCTCGACCGCGGTGGATACCGCGGCGAACACGGCGTCCCGGTCGGTCACGTCGACGGCCAAGGGCAGCACGCGGTCGCCGTAGACGTCGTGGAAGTCGCCGCGCACGACGCTTCGGGAGACGGCGACGACCTGGTCACCGCGCTCCAGCGCGGCCTCGGCGTAGGCGCGGCCCAGACCGCGGCTGGCACCGGTGATGAACCAGGTGGTTTGCATATGCGGATACTCCTGAACTAGTAGGGGACAAGACGAACCGCCTTGTCCTGCATGAGTGAAGGGAAACCGGCTCGCTGTCAGCCGGAGATCACCAGCGGCAGCGCGATCGAGGTGCCGGCCAGGTCGACGGCAACCCTGGCCCCGGTGGCGGTTTCGCCCTCGCCGAGGACGGCCTGGTCCAGGTCGGCGTTGGTTCCGGTCAGCACCAGCCCCAGCCGGTGCCCCGCCTTGAACTCGTAGTCCTGCGGCAACATCTCCCAGGTGATCTGGTACGGCCGGCCCGGGGCCAAAGGCGCCGGACGGCTCAGCGACCTGCGATTCTGCGCGTCGATGATGCCACGGGAGACCACCTGGAAGCCGGAGGTGATCGTGTTGTCCCCGGCCCTGAGGTAACAGCCGTCGTCGTCGGCCGTGCCCTCGCCGACGCAGTCGTGTCCGTCGATGAGCTTGAGACCCTGCCCCTGGGCGGGGTCGACGCCGTGGATGCGGGTGTCGGTGCCGTAGTCGACGAGCAGGACGCCCAGGTTGGCGGCGGGCTTGTCGAGCTTGACCTTGAGGCTTACCGTCGGCGTCCCGGACAACCTCGCCGCCCCCTTCAGCGGTGGCGTCAGGTAGGCCAGCCGGTTCGGGTTGGCGGTGGCGGGGTTCTCGGCCATCGCGAGTTCGGCCTGCTTGGTGTCGAGGAAGCTGCCGTCGCCCTTGGAGGGGCCGCGGAGCAGCGAGCCGTCCTGTCGCGGTCTCAGGGTCACCGTACGCGTCGGCGCCGGCCAGTCGGCCTGGGTGATCCAGCGGTCCGGGCCGAGCTGCACGTCGGCGCGCGGCCGGCGCATGATGTCGTTGGCCACGCCCATCAGCTCGTGGTCGAACCACTTGTGCAGGGTGTCGACCCACACGTCGCGCCGCGCCCAGAACGGGTCCAGGTGACCGTACTGCGTGACCTACACCTTGCGCTCGACGCGGCGGGGCAGCGCGGCCCACCACTGGGAGAACTGGTTGCCCATCACGTTGCGGTCGTGCATGCCCACCACCGGGAAGACGCTGGCGCGCACGTTGCGCGCACTCGAGATCGGCCCGTCGCGGTAGTCGAGCTCGTCCCAGTAGGCGTTGTAGTCGCCGGTGGTGTCGTCCGAGCCGGTGGTCATCCGCTGGTGCACCGCCGCGCACTTCTCGGGCGGATCGGCGTCGACCCGCTTGGCCAGCCACGCCTGCCCGCCCTTGAAGTCCGTGAGGGTGCCGTTCGCCCGCCACATGTCGTACCAACTGCTCGGCGCGGCGAGCGGCACGATCGTTTCCAGCCCGGCCACCCCGGTGCCTGCCACCCCGATGGCCAACGCGCCCTCGTAGGAGTGACCGATCATGCCGGTGCGGCCGGTGGTCCAGGTGGCCTTCACCGGGTCGCCGTTGTCGTCGTAGGCGGGTGCGCGGCCGTTCAGCCAGTCGATGACCGCTTTGCCGCCGAGCACGTCGGACGGGCCGCCTCCGGTCGGGCAGCCTTCCGACAGCCGGGTGCCGACCATGTCGACCGACACGAACGCGTAGCCGCGGGGCACGAAGTAGTTGTCATAGAACAGCGGAAACTTCGTCAGATTGCCGTTCGCATCGTATTTTTTGTGATCCAGCTGGAAGCCGACACCGGGGTTGTCGAAGTACGGGCTCTGATGCATGATCACTGGGACCTTGAGCCCGGAGCCGGACTCCTTCGGCCGGATGACGTCCACCCGGACCAGGTCTTTCTTGCCGTCGCCGTCACTGTCGAGCGGCGACTGCACCCGGACGTGCTCGCGGATGGCGTCGGTGTAGGAGAAGACGGGCTGGGTGAGTCCGCCGGAGACTTCGATCTTCGGCTCGGCGGAGGCGGCGGGAGCGCCTGCGACCGCGGTCACTGCCGCGAGGGGGAGTGCGGCGAGCGAGGCTCGCCATGGGTGGACAGACATGGACATCCTTGGTTGTTGTTCGTAGTCGGCCGGCTGTGGTCGCGCTGGGCGACCGGCTCGTCAGGCGGCGTCGAGAGCTGCGGTGATCTTGCGGGTCATCTCGGCCGCGGTCGGGCTGGGCTCGCCCCGGTGGGAGCGGGCCGCGGCGTCGACGGCGACCAGGACGGTGTGGCGGAACTCTCCGGCCACGGCCGGGTCCTGCTGGGTGAGCAGGGTCATGGAGGCGGTCAGGGCGGGCAGCACGTGGTCGGCCATCGCGGCCACCGTCTTGCCCTCCAGGTGGACGCCCGGCTTCTTCTCGGCGAGCACGTGCCCGACCGGCCCGGTCGCGCTGTACAGGGCGAGCGAGCCGGCGGTGGCGGCTTTGTGCGGCGAGCCGGCGGCGTCGGCGGACGCCAGCAGCGTGACGGCGCCGTAGGCGGCGGTGCGGAGGGTGATCTTGTCCTGGGTGGTGAGGGTGAGGGACATGGTGGTGAGCTCCTGGGGATCAGTTGCGAAGTTCGATGGGTGACGATCGCTGGCCGCCTTGAGGCGGTACCGTCGCCGCTCTGACGCGGCCGCTGACACCAGCCGGCGCGCCTGTCAGTGCGCGGTGCGACGGGGACGGGCCGCTGCTCGGCCGCAGCAGCGGCGTGTGCTCCCGGCAGAGCCGGTGGGGTGGATCAGGCGCCGCTCGGCGGGATCCATTCGGTCAGCTCGACGACGATGCCGTTGGGGTCGGTCAGGCGCATCAGCCGCTCGCCCCACGGGCTGCGCCACAGCCGCGTGGTGACGGGCGCGCCCTCGGCGCTCAGGCGCGCGGACTCCTTGACCAGGTCGGTGACCGCGAACGCCACCACCGGCTGGGCGATCCGCTCGGGCGGCCGTTCGAGGTCGCGCTGGTGCAGCATGATGTCGACGGCCGCGTCATCGCGGTTCAGCCAGACGAGATCCGGCGTGTCGAGCATCTCGCGGAAACCGAGGTGGGTGGTGAAGAAGTGGCGGGACCTCGGCAGATCGTCGATGGTGAAGACGACTTTTGAGCCAACAATGTTCATGAATCTGCTCGTATGTGGTTGTATGCCACGTTTTCCCTCCCATGTGCTGATTCGTCCTGGATCAAGACTGCCGGTACGGCTCACTGTCGGCAATGCGGGATCCCGCAACGCCGCGTTAACCACAGACTTAACGGGGTTTTTGTAGCAAACGGCGGAAATCCAACAGATCTACGTCTGACCTGCGACTTCTCGCCTTCCACGCTTCTTATTGATCATCTCCGCTACGGCCCGTCACGACCTAGGTGATCTGTGGCGCGTGGAGTGGTTGATGTCGCCGGGGTTGGTGCCGGATGAGCAGTTGGAGCGACTTCGGTCGCTCCCAGACATCGGGCGTGAGGAGTTGATCAAGTACTTCACGCTGACGTCGCGCGAGCACGCGTTCTTGGATGCGCCGGGTTGGGGACCGGAAGCGCGCTTGGGGCTGGCCGGACAACTGCGCTGATCGGCATCATCAAGGAGGCGATCCTGCGCACCGGCTGCCTGGTCGAGGCGACCGAGGGCACCGGCACCGGCCACATGAGTGCCGAGGTGCTCGCACCGGTCACCCCTGCCGGTGATCAGCTGAAATGGGCCGCGGCTCTGCCCAAGGTGGCGCTGCACCTGATGACGTCCGGACCGCCCGACGCTTCCGGGTTCACCGTGTTGTTCGGCGATCAGCTCTGTTGCGCGAGTGGGCCGAGGTCGCGGGCGACCTCGGCCAGGGCCCGGATGAGCTCGTTCTCCGTCTCGCTGCGCCACACCAGCGCGTACGGCAGCGGCCCCATGTCGGTGACCGGCAGGTAGGTGATGTCCGGCCGTATCCAGTAGCGGGTCATGTGGGCGGGGAAGAGCACGACGATCTCGGCCATGCTGGCCAGGGTGATGGCGCCTTCGGTGTCCTGCACCAGCGGGCCACGCTCGATCGTGCGGCCGCGGCGGGTCTCGCGTGGAATGGCGGCGTTGTACCAGTAGTCGGGCCGGGTGTCGGACTGCGGGTGCTGGAAGTCGGCGGCGATCTCCAGGGAGACCGACGTGCGGCGGGTGAGCTCGTGGCCGGTGGAGACGGCCAGCACCCGGGGGTCGGCGAACAGGACCGGTCCCACAATGAGGTCGGGCTCGTCGATGGGCAGCCAGGCGATCAGGACGTCGATGTCCCCGCGGCGCAGCGTGGCGAAGGCGTCGCTGAACTGGATTTTCTGGATGCGTAGCTTCCACTGCGGGTGCCGCAGGCGGAAGGCGTCCCAGTAGGGGCGTAGGTCGTAGGCGTTGGCGGGCAGCATGCCGACGCGCAGAACGCCGGTGATGCCCTGGCCGACGAGCTGGGCGCGTTCCATGCTGTCCTTCAGCCCGGCGTAAAGAGGCCGGAGGTCGTCGCGCAGCTGCTGCCCGACCGGCGACAGCCGTACGGTGTGGCTGTTGCGCTCGAACAACGGCGCGCCGATCTGCCGCTCCTGCTTCTGAATCGCCTGGGAGATGCGGGCGGGTGATACGTGCAGCCGGGCGGCGGTGCGACCGAAGTGCAGTTCCTCGGCCAGGGTCAGGAAGATCTCGATGTCGCGCAGTTCCATGCCTGGCCTGCTCCGCCTACTCCCACTGAAGGTGATCTTTCAGGATTCGTCGTTTTCCGGGTGTTCACCGTACTGGATTCTCGAAACACACAAATCAGAACATTCGCACCACAAGTGCAAATCGGCGTGGTGTCACAAGATGCCTCGGCGACCCATCTACGGGGTGGCCGCCTACGGGGCGGACGGGTTGCCGGTGTCGGCTAATACCGCGCGCGCGGTGGCGAGGATGTCTTCGGACAGCGGGCTGCCTGTGGTGGCGCGGGCGAGGACGAGGGCGCCGATCATGGTGCACAGCCGGGCGATGCCGTCCTGGTCTCCGGTGGCGAGCCAGGCGGCGGTGTCGCCGACCTGCTCGGTGAAGACGCGGCGGGCCTCGGTGTCGCCGTGACCGCGGGCGATGTCGACGGCAAGCCCGGCGACAGGGCAGCCGTCCCCGGCGTTGTCGCGGTGCCCGGTTGAGAGGTAGGCATCGATGAACGCCTGCTGGGCGGCGTCATGGTCCCCGGCGTGCCGTTCGAGTGCGGTGGCGCGCAGGCGGGCGTTTTCATCGAAGGCGTGCGCGGTCGCCTCGCCGATGAGCGCTTCCTTGGAGGCGAACTGCTTGTAGAACCCGCCGTGGGTCAGCCCGGCCGCTTTCATCAGGTCGGCGACGCTGACCTCGGTGCCCTGTTCGCGGAAGAGCCGGGACGCCGTGTCGACGACACGCTCGCGGTTCTGCTGCGCCTGCGCCTGTGATCTGCGACCCATTTGCTGCCCCTTGTTGGATGTTGGACATCATCTATCCTGTGCTCCTGCTATAGATTATAGCCATAATCTATTTCGAGGCCCAAGGCCGGGCCCACACCCAAGGAGGCAGACATGGAACTGAACGGCGCGATCGCGGTCATCACCGGCGCGAACCGGGGTCTGGGACGTCACCTGGCGACTCAGCTGCTGGAGCGCGGAGCATCGGTCTATGCGGCAGTACGCCGCCCTGACGAGCTGGACCTGCCAGGCACCACTCCGCTCCGGCTCGACGTCACCGACCACGAATCAATCCGGGCCGCCGCTCAGATCGCCACCAACGCGAACCTTCTGATCAACAACGCCGGGATCTCCACCGGCACGCCGCTGATCGCCGGCAACATCGACACGGTGCGCCGGGAACTGGAGACGAACTTCTACGGCCCCCTTGCCGTCACACGGGCGTTCGCGCCGGTCATCGAGGCCAACGGCGGCGGCGCGATCCTGAACATCCTGTCGGTGATCTCGTGGATGCACCCGGCACGGGCCGGGGCGTACGCGGCAGCCAAGGCCGCCGCATGGGCCCTGACCAACGCAGCCCGCGAGGAACTCCAGCCCCGAGGAATCAGCGTCTCGGCGCTCCACGTCGGCTTCATGGACACCGACATGACCGCCGGGATGCCCGGCGTCCCGAAGGCCGACCCCGCCGACGTCGCCGCCCAGGCACTCGACGGTCTCGCCGAGAGCCAGCCGGAAATCCTGGCCGACGATCTCACCCGCCAGGTCCGCCAGGGCCTGGCACAGGGCCCCGTTCCGGCTCGCCTCGCCTAACCAACGGCGCGACCGCACCGACCAGAACAGATAGGAGTGTGCGTCATTAACCAGTCACAGATCCATCACCAGATGGCCCGAACGGGTCTGCGCCCCGTTGCCCGTAGGGCGCCAACACCGCCGGGCTCACGCCCAGGCGATCTGCCCGGAATAGGGCGCGTGCCGTCCACACCAGGCGCAGGAACGGCCCAGCAACTGCTCGTAGACGCGCACGTAGGCCGAGACGTCGGGCTCCGGCTCGGTGGGCATCGCGACCCTTTTCGTCCCGGACGTATCGGGCACAGGGTGCCGGATGCCTTAGCACTGTCCGTGAGCTTCTGTTTACGTTCCGCTACGCATTGTCATGAAATGACGATGCCTTAGCACTGCTGGTTGATCTTGCTTCTGACTTGATGCTGGTTGACGTACTGGTGATCTTCCTGTCTCGTTCTGCTGTTCTGTCTGGTCGTCTGCGCCTTCTCGGGTGTCTGCTCTGTTTCGTGTAGTTGTCGTGGTTGTCTTCTGCTGCTTGATCTTCTGTTGTTCTGCGGCGGCCAGCTCGGCTCGAACCAGTCCTCTACGCGCGCCAGTCCGCCGGCACGGGCGTCAGCCTCTCCTGCGCCACGGTCAGCGCGGTCGAGGTGACGTAGGCGCCGACGCTCGGTCCCTCGCGCTTGGCGGCCGCGCTCAGCGTGGTGAACTCTTCCTCGGCCAGGCGCAACGGTCCGACCCGGCGCGGCCGCGGCACCCCGTCGGCAGTACGCCGTCCTTCGCCTCGTCCTGGCATCGGCAACCGCCCTTTCCGTGATGATCACCCTCGATCACGATCCTGCCCGCGCCCTCTACGGAAAGCGCGGAATCGGCGTTGTTGGTCATGCGGTCCGGGCGATCGGACCGCACGACCGTTCCTTGTAAGGCGTTGCCACCCTGAGCGCGCGCATGGGGCCAGTTGTCGCTGGTCAGATCGCCCTGACCATAGGTCGTGGCGGTCCCTCGCTTGCGGTGCGGCCGGGGCTTGGTGAGTCCCGGCCGCTGTGCTGTGGTCGTTGGTGGGTCAGGTGGTCCGCTGGGGGTTGGTCAGCAGGTGGCGAGGATGATGGAGATGACGTGGCAGGTCTTGGTGGCGGTGTCGTTGGCGGTGTTGGGGTCGGTGGGGGCGCTGGTGGCGCGGACGCCGGTGACCGTCACGTGGCCGAGGGAGAGCAGGTGGAGAGGGACGCGAAAGGTCTTGCCGGTGCTGGCTCCGTTGGCGATGGTGCCGTAGGTGCAGGTCACGGTGGTGGCGGCGGCGGTGCAGCCGGCCGGGAGGTTGGTGGCGGTCGCGCCGGGCGGGAGGGTGGCGGTGAGGGTGGCCGAGGTGACGGCGTCGGGGCCGGTGTTGTGGGCGGTGAGGGTGTAGGACAGGTAGGGGACGAGGATGCCGAGGTGCGGCTGGGCGGTCAGGTCGACGTCGATGTCGGCTTCGGGTTCGGGGAGGTAGGTGTACTGGTCGGCGTTGCCGGTGGCGCTGGTGCCGGCCTGGGTGGTGACCGTGACGTGCACGGTGCCTGGGGTGTGGGCCGGGGCGGTCGCGGTGACGGTGGTGGCGTTGACCACGGTCACGTTGGTGGCCGGGGTGCCGCCGAACTTCACCGCGCTGGTGCTGTAAAGGTGGCTGCCGGTGATCGTGACGGTGTTGCCGCCGGCGGCGGGTCCGCTGCTGGGGCTGAGGCCGGTCACGATGGGCCGGGCAGGTGAGACGTCGACGTTGTACGGGGTGTCGCCGACGCCGATGGTGGCGGTGACGGCGTTGGTGGTCAGGTCGATGACCGAGACGTCGTCGGTGGCGGTGTTGGTGACGTAGGCGGTGCCGTCGGCGGGGTTGACGCGGATGCCCGCGGGCTGGGTTCCCACCGGGATGGTGGTGGTGACGGCGCTGGTGGCGGTGTCGATGACCGCGACGGCGTTGGCGCTGGCGGTGGTCACGTAGAGGTGGGCGCCGTCCGGGCTGATCGACACGTCCTGCGGACCGGAGGCGACGGGGACAGTGCCCGTGATCGTGTTGGTGGCCAGATCGATGACGGAGACGTTGTTGCTGTTGTAGTTGGCCGTGTAGGCGTGTGTCCCGTCGGGGCTGATCACCACGCCGGCCGGGGTCTGGGCGCTGGGACTGGTGATGGTCGCGGTGACGGTGTTGGTAGCGGTGTCGATGACCGAGACCGTGCTGCCGACGAAACCGGCGACGATCGCCTTGCCGCCGTCGGGGGTCACCGCGATGTCGAAGGGCTGGCCGGTGACGGTGACGGTCGCGGTGACCGTGTGGGTGGCGGTGTCGATGACTCTGACTCCCTGGGCTCCTCCGCCGAGGCTGACGCCCACGTAGGCGTGCGCGCCGTCCGGCGCGAACGCCACGGGGTTGGGGAACTGGGAGGCCGGGATGGTCGCCGACACCGTGTTCGTGGCGGCGTCGATCACCGAGATGTTGTTGGAACCCTGGTTGGTGACGTAGACCTCGGCTCCGTCCGGGGAGACGGCCACCCCGGACGGGAAAGTGCCGACCGGAACGGTCGCGCTCACCGTGCCGGTCGTGGCGTCGATGACCGAGACCGAGTTGCCTCGCAGGTTCGTGACGTAGGCCGTGGCGCCAGGTGCCGCGGCGTGCGCGGGAGTGGACAGTGCCGTCAGGCCGGTGGCGGCCAGGGCGAACGCGGCGACCAGAGCGGTGAGACGTTTGCGCGGTCCGCGGCGGGGACGGGTGGTGGGGGGCAAGGGGAGAGCTCCTCTCGGCTTGCGTACCGCCTCCGGTGGGCTTCGATCGGGCCCATGACAACCGTGGGCGGTGCGGTCGATCCTGAACGTGCGAGGCCGCCGGCGCGATGCAGGCGAGGGCCGGTTACTCGGGCAGCACGTTCTGCGCGAAGGCGCCTTGGAGGTTGCCGCGCGGCTCGAAGACGAACACGACGTAGGTCTCGAAGAACTCGCCGCCCTGCCCGGCGGCGCGGGCGATGCCGACCTTGGTGCTGGCCTTCCACACCAGCTGGGTGAAGTGGCCGGCCTCCGGAGAGAACTTGGCCGCGGCGAAGTCGTAGGCGGCGATCTCCTCGTACCAGCTGTTGACCGCTACCGATCCGGGCAGCGCCTCCGAACCACCGCCCCAGAAGATGTTCTCGCCGGTCTGCGCGCGCAGGCCGTCGTGCCCGGCCTCCAGCCCTTCCTGCTCGGACCGGGATGTCGCCCGCTCCTGGGCGTAGGCGCTGAGCGCGGCATCCAGGACCAGCGGCGGCGCGTGGTGCCTGGCCCGCAGGGCGTTGGCTTCGGCGAGCGCCTCGGCCTGGAATTCGGGAGTGGTGGCGTCGGGCAGAGCGGGACGCGTTCCGGCCATGAGAGATCCTTGTCCGACCTGGAGGGGTCCCTGCCGGATGCTGTTCGCCGCATCCCCGTACCCGGCGGGAGGCGGCTGGGTGCCGCTTACCGCTCATCTTCCGTTATTTGCCGACATGCACCAGACCTACACGCTGTCCGGAAGCGGACACTCGGCGTAGTGGCCAGGGTGCGCCGCGGAGCAGGCACCATCGCCGAACACCAGGTGTCGGTAGGGCCGCCGCCACTGGCCGCCACTGGCGAGCCGGAAGTGCCCAGTTGCCGGATAGCGGCCCAGCGCCGATCCGGGCGCCGCGACGATGGTCCGCACCACCTGGCCGATCGCTTCACGCCGGTCGCGCCGGCGTACCGCGAGGGCGAACATGGCCAGGTGGTTGGGGGTGTGCGGCCAGGGCCAGGGCTGGGAAACGATGTGCGCCGGCACCACGGCCTTGGGAGCGGGGGCGATGAAGTCACCCCCGCATCCCCGAGCAACTCACGCCGGCCGGCGATCTTTTGCGATCACCTCCAGGAAGGGTGAGCGGATGGCGTTAGGCCGACTCCCGGACGGGGGGCTGGCGGGCTCTGTAGTCCTGGGCACGGGCGGTGAGTTCTCGGAAGAACACCGGTGGTGGTGTGACCTGACCCTCGCGCCCGATCGGGGAGGGTGCCAGCGGTATGAGCAGGTCGGTGTTGGATGAGTGCAACCACAGCGCCATCTGGTAGAGCTCGGGGATCCGCAGGAGTCGGAGGTCGAACCCGGCCAGTTGAAGCTGCGGCAGGGCTCGTGCGGCTTTGACCGCGGTCGCGGTGGCTCCAACGGATGAGCCTCTGTAGAACGTTGGCGGGAAGGTGCGTTCCGGCGTTTCGGAGACTTCGGCGCCGGCGAGCACCTTGCCGCCGGACTCCAACAGGAATCGCCAGCCCACCGGCTGCGCCTTTCCCAGGCCGCCGCCGGCCTCGATGTCTCGCACGAGCAGTGCGAACACCCGGTGTGGGGTGGACACCTCCACGTCATCCGGGGCGATCTCGCCAAGCAGTTTCGGGCCGTCCCCGCTGGCTCTGGCGATTCGGCCGAGATGGGAGCGCGTTTCGTCGCGAATCCGTCCCGGCGGTTCAGGCATGTTCAACGGCATTGCAAAGCTCCCTGAGGCTAGTTGCGCCGAGTCTTGAAGGTCCTGTTCCAGGTGCCGTTCTGGCCGCCCGGGTAACCGCCGAAGAGCGTCTCCCATGCGACCCACATGATGGGAGCGTCCTCCATGCCCTCATATACCCCGCCCGTGTCCTCCCACGGGTCATGCACCCATACGTGCACCAGTTCACCGGTCTCCGGGCGGTAGCTGTACCCCCAGATGTTGACGACGTGGCCGGACAGGCCGCCACCCCAGCCGATGTTCATGATGATCGGGCGTCCGGCGTCTATCTCCGCCTTGACCTCGTTCTTCGTCAGCTCAGTGAGCCTTCTGACCCCCACCCATCTGCCGTCCATCCACGTCTGGTCGACGCGATGCCTGTCGCCTTCGGCGACCGGGACCTGAATCCCGGCTTGCTGCAGCGGCCCAGCATCCGGCCACCAACCCTGGTTGCAGTCCCCGCGTAACTCGTCACCCGGGCAGCAGCGGAACGGTCGCTGGTCAGCGAGCCGGGAGTCGTCCCTGTTGAGGACTGCGGCGGCGAATCCGCACTGGGTCCAAACCTGCGCGTTGGCGTAGAAGTTCGCGACGCTGATCGTCGTCGCGTTCCAACACCAGAATGTTTGTTCCTGGTATTGAATGCTGCGCCAGTATGTCGAGCCGAGGCTCTTGATCATGACGCTCTCGTCTGGTTGTGACACGCGACGTCATCCCTTCGCTACGCCGGTTACGTCGTCGCCGTCTTCGTGTTGATGATTCAACGGCATCCTTTGGCCAGAGCTTTTATCGGACAGCCGAGAATGTAAATGGGCAGATTTGCCGGAGTGGAGCCGAGAAACTCGAACCTCTGAGACCAACTGGGGATACCGGCAAGGCGGCTGTCACCAGCCGTCATTTGGGTGCTGACGTGCGCAGTCAGTGAGTACGGTGACGGGGTGCCAGAACCTCGGTGACCTTGGCGATGGCGTGCGTTCGTGGTGCGTTCCATACGGAACGTGTCCAGATCCGGCCAACCTCGCATCCGTCGAGGCCGGGGCCCTTGCCAGGGGGCGGGTGCGGCCGGATGATCAGACGGGCGAGAGGGGCGTTGAGCAAGGTGAGGTCTCCCCTCCCCGGTCGGCTCCCCGCTCCCGAAGATGTCCCCAGCCGCCGGGTAGGTCTTGATGTGTTCCCCCCGTTGTCCGAGGAGGCAGCGACGGCGCGCTCTCACCGCCATGGCGACGAATCACATCGCCACCACGCCCCCCACACCCAGACCCACGCCCTGGTGGCCAAGCGGCTGAGGAGGGGCGCGCATCGGGCGGCGTGGTGCGATGTGACCGCCCGTCGTGAACATGTTCGCGGCAGGCGGCCTGGCCGGCTCAGGAGGGGTCGGCGGGCAGAGCGGAGTACGGGTGGACCGGAATCCGCATCGGAGGCTCGGCCAGGAGGCCGATGATCTCGTCTCGGAGTTCGTCAGCCAGAGGGCCGTTCTCGTAGGCGTCTTTGACCTCCTCGGACCTGAACACCTCGAAGTTCCAGAGCACGTCCGGGTCTTCGTCTTCGCGAGCCATGATGAACCGGTCGGAGGACCCCGACTTCTTCATGCCGGCGGTGGCCAATTCGAACAGCTGGTCGCCCAGTCCGGGCTTGGCACGCATCTTGATGATGTACGCGGGCTGGTCCTGGAGTGCCATGCCATCTCCGATCTCTTCCGTGTACGCCGTTCGGTGGGTACCTGGCCCGGCCTTCGGCGCATCTCGCTTGGAACGTTGTTCCAATAGCATGGAACAACGTTCCATCCGTGTCAAAATGGACGTATGACGACAAAAAAGCCGCGGACAGCGCGGCGCGGGGACGCGCTGTCGAAGGAACGCATCGTCCGTGCCGCGGTCGAGACCCTCGATGAGGGCGGGGAGGACGCGCTGACCTTCCGGGTGCTGGCGAATCGTCTGTCGACCGGGCCTGGAGCGATCTACCACCACGTCGCCGGCAAGGACGAGCTCCTGCGCGCCGCCACCGACGAGGTCATCGCTCACGTGACGACCGGAGCGGTCACCGGTGACGAGCCAGGTGAGGCGATCCGCGCCATCATGCTCGGCGTGTTCGATGCGATCCACGCCCGCCCGTGGGTCGGTGCGCAGCTGTCTCGCGAACCGTGGCAGACGGCGATGCTGCAGATCTTCGAGAGCGCGGGCGGTCAGCTCGCAGCCCTCGGCGTTCCCGAACACGCGCAGTTCGACGCCGCCTCCGCGCTCGTGAACTACGTTCTCGGCATCGCAGGACAGTCCGCTGCAGGCGCCCGCGCCCTGCCACGAGAGACGGACCAGTCCGCGTTCCTTGAAACCATCGCCGCTCAGTGGACGACACAGCACGACGCCGCGAAGTATCCGTTCGTGCATCAGGTCGTGGCACAGCTGGCCGAGCACGACGACCGCAAGCAATTCCTCGCAGGCATCGACCTTATCCTCGCCGGGATCTCGACCATCCGTTAGCGGCCGTACACGGCGACTTCAGCTCGGCGCGGCGTAGAGCTTGGCCATGGCGCCGAAGCCGGTGAGGTGCCCTCCGCTCCCGGCGGGAACCGACCCTCCTGTCAGCTCCTCCGACTCCCACTCCCGACGCACCCCAACCCGCCCTCCACCCGACCGTCTCCGACACGAACACGATCAAGCAGAAACCCCATCCAACCAGGGGCGACGGTAAGAAATGCACCACACGGCCCAAACGGGGAGCATCGCCGCAGGTCACGACAGGTAACTGCGATACCGCCGAGAGCGGGTTCCCAATCGGGCTGGTTCGTCGAGTCGGGACCCGTCGAAGAGGTGCTGAAGGCGCCCAAGCACCCCCACACGCAGGCGCTGCTGTCGGTGCTGCCCGAGTCGCCCGAGCGGGTGGTGCTGACCGGCGAGCCGCCCGACCCGACGCGCATCCCCGGCGGCTGCCGCTTCCACGCCCGCTGCCAGGTACCGGCGTCGGGCAAGGCGGCATCGGAGGGGGCGGACGGCAGGTGCAGCTCGGAGCTGCTCCAGGTGCCGCCTGCCGTACCGGAGGCACAGGCCGCCTGCTATTTCGCGAAAAGATCGGTCCCGACCTCGGCCTGATCGCGTCAACACAAGGGATGACGTCCGGCTGGTTCCACGGCAGGAGGAAACGGGCCTGAGCCGGAACAATCATGAAACACATGTCGAGAACCGGCCTCTTGACGGGGGCGGGCCTGGCGGTGTTCGTCCTGGCCTACACGTCACTGATCCTCACCGGCAACACCGTGATCCGCCTGTCGGCCGATCCCGGCGCCACCGGCGTCTCCCTGTGGGCGGCGCTGCTGCCGCAGCTGGCCGCGGTGCTCCTCGCCATGCTCGTCGCGCCGCGCGCGGCCTTACCCCAGCCGCTGTCCGGCCTGCCGCGGCCGAGGCTGGTCAAGGAGACCTGGCTGCTGCTCGCGGCGGCGGTCGCCTTCCCCATCGCGGTGGCGCTCGTCGGCCGGGGGCTGCTCTACCCCGTCGTCAAGATCACGATCCTGGTGGTCGTACCGCTGGTCGGGTTCAGGCTGATCAGAGGGGACGGCCCCGCCGCCAGATCCATCCCCAGGCCGGTGACGTGGCCGGCCCCGCTGCCCGCCGTCGTCGCGTGGTTCCTGCTGGCGGAGGTCAGCCCGCTGTCGCCGCCTCTCACCCAGCAACTGCCCGATCCCGTCACGCTCGCCATCGGCTCGCTGATCACCCTGCTGACGGCGAGCGTGCTGGAGGAGTTCTTCTACCGGGCTTGGCTGCAGACAAGACTGGAGGCCTTGTACGGCAGATGGCCCGCGATCCTCGCCTCCGCGCTGCTGTTCTCCGCGATGCACGTCAGCCACATCGACCCCGAGGCCATCGGCGTCGGCATCGCCTCCGTCGTGGCGGCGCAGGGGATGTTCGGCCTGATGCAGGGCTACCTGTGGGGGCGCTACCGCAACATCTGGGTGATCATCCTCATCCACACCATCGTCAACCTGGTCTACGTGGACATGTTGATCTGACGCTTGAGCATGATGGGAGCAGCGTCGACTTGCCTGCTCCATTGATGCCGACGAGGCCGATGACGTCGCCTGGGGCGCCCCTAGAAGGGGTGCTCCCTGTTTAGGGGGTCGAGAAGCAATGGAGCGGTCAATGGCATTAGCGATGCGTCGGGTGCGGCTTACCGCCACTCGCCGTTCCGATCCGGGAAGTGGCCGCAATTTCATCGGACGCCCCCTGGGGGCCCGGTAGCAATGAAGAAATTTCCAACGGATATGCCGCTGACCTGAGTCGACGTGAAGACCCGGGCAAGGTCGGCGGCATCTTCGGCTCGGCTCACCGCATCTACCAACCGGCGCACCAGTCCTGCGACGCCCTCATATCAGAGCAGGTCAGGGGCATATCCGTTGGATTTTCCGCGATTACTACCGGACCCCCGGAGGGGCTCTGTGGCGAGGTGAGGGCATCGCTGCATCATCACCGCTTCTGGCCCGTTTCGAGGCTGAGGTGGGTCAGAAATAGGCGCCGGGTATGGCGGCGCCGAGAATGGGGCGGTGAAGGTGTTGTGGAGTGATCATGACGCCGGTGATGCGGGTGGCGAGTGTCAGGGCCGCCGGGATGGAGTTGTCGACGGAGTCGCCGGCGGCCGGATCGATGCCCAGCTCATGGAGGTGACGATTGAGCCGGTCGGGATCCGCACCCTGCCTGTCTATGGGAAACCTCGGGTTGATGCCGGTGATGAGCCGGCCGTCGACGGCATAGGCGACGTGGTGCTGGGCGTAGTCGTGCCGCTGCACTGTCACCACCTCCCCGCCGTCGCGAGACAGGTCGGACAGAGCCTGCCACTGCGCGCGCCAGCCGCAGTCCTCGATCGAGATGGTCCAATCCCCGATTCGCCTCACAGTGATGACCTCTGGCCCTTCCGGCAGAGAGTGGTCCTCGTCTGTGATCAGCCGAATGTCCTCGTCCGCGGCACCGAGTCGGCGGAGCACCTCGTGCTCGTCGAGCCCGCGGACGAAAGCGATCGTGTAGATGTCCCCGAGTCGGCTGTCCCCCTGCCACTCGTAATCCTCCGGCGACGCGCCGGGGGTTCTCGCGGTGGCGTGGACCATCTCGAACTTTCTTGCCTGCTCGTAGACCTCGGGATGGGCGGCGAGGAAGGCATCGATGATCTCCGGCGCGACCCGGCCACGCTCGCTGACGGAGTAGCCCTTCGCCTTCGCCCATGCGCGCATGCGGAGGGAGGTGTCACGGGAGAGCCCCTCGCGGTAGGTGACGCGGAGGGGGGTGAAGTCGGCATCGGACATGATCAGAAACTTACCGAACCATCAACGCCAGGCGTCGAGGGCGCGGGCCAACTGTCATCTTCGATCTCTCACTATCAAGTCAACTGTCAAGATCCGCGCCAAACTGTCAGGTTCGATGAGTCCAGACAACCGCCTGACCAGCCCTATTAGCCCTTTCCGGCTTACTTGGTCTGCCCCCCACGAGGGCCGGGCCTGGATCGCGCTCGGCTATGCCTCCTGGGGCCAGTACGCGGCCGCCGAGTTCGGGATCGGCCGCGCCCACGCGTACCGGCGGATCGACATCGCCACCACCGCCGACCGGCTGCTGTCGATTGCCGCCACCGCGACCGGGCTGTCTCCCACGGGAGACAGCATCGCCCTGTCCGGCCGCGCGCTGCTCGACGTCCAAGACCAGGTCGAGCAGGTCGCCGCGGTGCTGGCCCACCTGGCCGCACAGGCCCAACGCGACGGCCGCGAGCTGGCCGAGGCTGACGTGGCCGAGCTGCTGCGTCGCGCGATCTCGCACGTCCGCACCCCGCCCCGACCACGGGCCGGCGATCCTCGGGTGCGTCAGGGCAGGGCCATGGTGGAGGAGCTGTACGCGGTGGCCGCCGAGGTCGGGCGGATGTGCCTGGAGATCGCCCCGGCGTACCTGCCGGAGGCCGATGCCTCCGACGTCCTGGCCCTCTTCGCCGACGAGATCTGCACGGACCTGGCCACGGTGCTGGCCTACCGCCGCTACGCCATCACCAGCGACCGGCGCTGCCTGGCCGGCACCCTGTGACCTACTCTGCCCTTCGCCGTAAATCGGAGTTATCCACTAACTTGCACCGGGAAACGGACACGAAAAGCGATACGTCCGGGACGTTATACGGGCGCCGCCTTCCCCGGCGAACGGGGCAACAGGCCGCGCTCTCAGCGCCTGCGCTTACGCCGGTCGGCGTCGCGCTGCAGGTAGTCCACGCCACCCGGGTAGGCCGCGCCGAGGTCGACCAGCGCATCGAGCATCGCGTTGTAGAGCTTGGCGTGGTGCCAGTGCTGGCGGCCGAGCTCGCCTTCGCGCAGCTGAGCGGCGAGCTCGGCCAGAATGCCTCTCCCATCCTGTGGATCTGTCACATCGGACAGGAAGGTAGCGAGCACCCCCGACAATCCGTTGCGATGCGGGCACGGATCGTTATCGTTCCTCAAAAAACCGTCAGAACTGCGGTTGCCATCAATGGGTGCAGATGGGACGAGGCCCGCGCCCATGGCGCATAAATCGGTCAGTCGGCCAGGCAGGCGGACCAGGTCGATTCGCCGTAGACGGAGCGGCTCCAGGCGTCGCGGTCCCACCCGGTCACCATCCGGCCGGCCGGCGCCTTCACGGCGGCGGCCGCGACGGCCTGGTCGCGGGCCGTGATGCGGGGGCGGTGGTAACGGCGCAGGAAACAACGGATATGCAGGTCAGCGGCCCGTCTTCCAGGCTGTGCTCAAAGGCCCTTACGGGGGCTCCGACCTGCATATCCGTCGAAAATTTCCCCAGTACTACCGGGACCCCCTACGAGTCGCCTTGCTTTTTTCTTTCCGTCCACAGCTCGTACGTACCGTCCCCCGGGAGCACCCAAATTTCCTCGTCGGGCCGGGTAATCGTCCGTAGCAGGGTCGCCTTGCCGGTCGCCCTCGACACCCGGTAGACAGCCACCCCCGTCTTGGTCTTCGATCGGACGATCACGTGACCCGCCTGGTCGAAGTCGAGGTCTTCGATGTACTGCCCGCGCGGCAACCGCACGGTCACCGTGCCGGTCGCGCGGCCGGTACGCAGGTCGAGCAGGCGCAGCTTGCGGTACTTGCCGTACGTGCCGACAGGCGTCGCCGCCGTGACGTAGTCATTCGCCAACGCCCTCGGCGACAGCCGCGTCTTCAGCCGCATCCGGGCACGCAGCCCTCGGTCGAACACCGTCAACCGTTCCCCTACCAGCAGCAACCGCTTGCCGTCCGGGCTGAATCCGCGGAAGCCCCACTCATCCGTCTCTCCGCGAGGCCCCAATACCCTGCCTTTCCGCAGGTCCGCGAAGACTCCCAGCCCCGGCCCCGAGGTCCCCGTGACCACATAACTGCCGTCGTCCGACACCCACGGCCACTCCTCGCCGATCGTGTCCGCCGTGAACTGCCGTGACACGACCCTTTCCTTGCTGTTCAGAGTCCGCTCGACGAACCGCCCGTCCGATTTCCGGAAGTAAAGAAAATGCCGCCCATCCCCACTGACCAGGAACGGCGCCCGGGCGCCGGCATTGACCGCGTTCTCAGGCGCCTTGGCGAGCGCCTCCGGCACCTCCACCACGTCTCCGTTGGTGAGCACCGGTTCCCAGGTCTGTGTCAGCTGCGCGTACGCGATCGTGACCGGCGTGGCAGCCGCCGCAGGCTGTCCGATCAGTGTTACGGCGGCGAGGAGGAATGTCGCGAGAGCTGCACGAAACCTCATGCTTCATGAGATGCCAGAAGTCATCAGAGTGTTGCCGGTTTCTTTGGCCCGGTGCCGGGGTCGGCGTCACAGGGCGCAAAGACATCCCAGGTGCTTAGGGTGTCAAGCGGTGAGTGGTTTGGTGTGATGTGACCAGGCGGTTGCTTCGTCGTAGAGCGTGCTGGTCTTCAGGCATCCGTGCAGGATGCCGACGAGGCGGTTGGCCACCTGGCGGCTGTTCAGGCCCGAGTCTGCCGGAGCGGCTGAACTCGTTAGGAGTGATTAGTAGCTCTGTGTAATCGCGTATCAGTGTCGGCAGACCCTCGTCTGTCGACACTCCACCGGGAAACTACGAGGTCGCAGGTGGTGAGCGTCGAGAACTCGTGCCGAGAATCAACGTTGGCAAACGGGTCGGTGAGCGGATTTCGACAGGCATCGGCGCGCTGTCCTGACCTGGGGATACGCCCTTACTTTGCGGCCTATGACACCGACCCGAGCGGAGGGCCGTGAAGGAGGTCTTCACCCAGACCGCCGCTGGCAATGAGCTGTTCGCCGAGCAGGGGTTCCGGTAGTAATCGCGGAACCCCCGCTGGGCGGGCACGGCCTCCGCCCGGCACCACGCGGGGCCGGGCGGAGGCTCTCCGGGAGTGGGGCTCCGGAGGTGGAGGTCCTCCGGAGGTGGAGGTCCTCCGGAGGTGGAGGTCCTCCGGGGGTGGAGGTCCTCCGGGGGTGGAGGGCCCTGTGGCCGGGGCGGGGTCAGCCGCAGCGGTAGAGGGATTGGCTGCCCTCGGCGCCGCCGTACTCGGCGGGGGCGACGACGGTGCAGTTGGCCCGCACCCAGGCGTTCACCTCGGAGCCGCCGCCGGCGCCGGGGCCGCCCCGGTCGCCGCCCGGCATCAGATACCTGAGCTGCCCGGAGGAGACGAGTTCCTTGAGCCGGTCCACGGTCATGGCGGGGTCGCCGCCGGTGAAGCCGCCCATGGCGATGACGGGCAGGCGGGTGGAGAGGATGAGCGACGAGGCGCTCTGCGCGCTGCTCACCGCCACCAGCCAGGTCGCGCCGCCCTGGTTCCTGCGCAGATACTCGGTCGTCTTCTGGTCCACGGCCCCGCCGGGACCGCCCCGCATCATCCCGCCGGGCATCCCCTCCGGCCCGTACCGCCCGGTGCCGCCGGGCGAGCCCGCCTCACGGCCGCCGCCGGGGAGACCCTCCGGGAGGTCGCCCGGACCTCCGCCGGGGAGGTCCGCCGGGCCTCCTTCGGAGAGCCTGCCCGGGAAGCCGCCCCGCATCCCGCCGGGACCTCGCATGCCGCCGAAGCCGCCGCTGCCAGCGGGCCCCGCGGTGGGGTTGGTGCCGTTGACGGCCGAGCCGAGCGGGGTCAGGGCGTAGGCGGCGGGACCGGCGAGGCCCGCGACCAGCCCGGCGATCAGGGCGACCACCGCGATCCGCTGCCCGAGGCGCCGGCCGAGCCGGGCCAGGACCAGCCCGGCCACCGCGGCCACCGTCACCGCGGCCACCGTCCAGGCCAGCCAGGGCACGAAGTCCGGGGTACGGCGGAGCACCACGAAGGCCCACGCGCCGGTGACCGCGATGCCGGCCGGCAGCGTCCACGACCACGCCCCGGCCCGCCGGTAGGCCTGCCACGACAGCACCCCGCCGAGACCGGTCAGGGCGGCGACGGCCGGCGCCATGGCGGTGGAGTAGTAGGGGTGGAAGGTGCCGCTGGAGAAGCTGAACACCACGTAGTGGACCGCGAGCCAGCCGCCCCACAGCAGCAGGGCGACGCGGGTGCCGCGCGGGGAACCGCGGCCGGCCAGGACCAGCCCGGCGGCCAGGGCGATCACGGCGAAGGGCAGCAGCCAGGAGATCTGCCCGGCCATGACGTCGTTGAACAGGCGCCCGGCTCCGGACTCGCCGCCGAAACCGCCCCCTCCCCCGCCGAAGCCGCCGCGCCCGCCGCCACCGAAGATCCGGCCGAGGCCGTTGTAGCCGATGACCAGGTCCCAGACGGAGTTGTCGGTGCTGCCGCCGATGTAGGGGCGGCCGGCGGCGGGCCACAGGTCCACGATCACCATCCACCAGGCGCTGGAGGCCACCAGCGCGACGCCCGCCGCGAGCAGGCGGCCCAGCCGGCGGAGCACCGTGCCGGGGGCCATGGCCAGGTAGAGCGGGGCGAAGGTCGGGAGCACCAGGTAGGCCTGGAGCATCTTGGTGTTGAAGGCCAGGCCGACGAGGACGGCCGACAGGACGAGCGTGCGCGTCCGGCCGGTGCGGATCGCCTCCTGGCAGAACCAGGCGGCCAGGACCAGGAGCAGGACGAGGACGGTGTCGGGGTTGTTGTCCCGGTTGATCGCGACCGTGATCGGGGTCAGCGTCATCACCAGGGCCGCGAGCAGCCCCGCGGCATGGCCCGGCGTGCCGGGCAGCGCCCGCCGTACGGCCGAGTGGACCACGGCGACGGCGGCGACGCCCGCGAGTGCCTGGGGCAGGAGCATGCTCCACGTCCCGAACCCGAAGATCCTGGCCGGCAGCCCCATCACCCACAGCGCGAGCGGGGGCTTGTCCACGGTGATGAACGATCCGGCGTCCAGGGCGCCGAAGAAGAAGGCCTTCCAGCTCTGGGTGCCCGACAGGATCGCGGCGGAGTAGTAGTCGTTGGCGTAGCCGTTGCGCCCGAGGGCCCACAGGTGGAGGACCGCGGCCAGGGCGAGCACCCCCCACAGGCCGGGCCGCGCCCAGCGCGGGTCGCCGGGTGCGCCGAGGACCGCCCGCCGTACGGCGGCGCCGGACCCCGCCGTAGGGCTCTTCGCCGCGCCTGCGCCGTCGTCGGAGGAGATCCCGTGGCGGGGGGCCGCGGCAGGGCCGCCCGGGGGCATCGGGCCGGCGGCGGGCCCGGGTCCCTGACCGGAGACGGCGGCACCGGCGGGCACAGACCCCTGACCGGAGACGGCGGCACCGGCGGGCACGGACCCCTGACCGAAGACGGCGGGGGAGGAAACGGATGGGCCGGGGGTACGGGAGGTCATCGGGCGCCTTCCTTCGCGCGGCGGGGGTTGAAGACCCAGACGCGGAGCAGGAGGAAGCGGACCAGCGTGGCCAGGGCGTTGGCGGCGACGACCGCGGCGATCTCGACGGCGGTGGAGGCCCCGGGGGCGAGGTAGCCGAGCAGGGCCAGGCCACCGGTGCTGAGCAGGAGGCCGATGAGGAAGGCCAGGCCGCCTTCGAGCTGGTGGCGCAGGGCTCCGGCGCGGCCGGTGACGCCGAAGGTGAAGCGACGGTTGGCGGCGGTGTTGGCCACGGCGGTGATGAGCAGGGCCAGGCCGTTGGCGACCACGGCGGGCACCACCAGCCGCAGGGTGACGAACAGGGCCAGGTGCGCCAGGGTGCTGATCACGCCGATGACGGCGAAGCTGGGGAGCTGCCGGGCCATGCCGGTGGGCAGCCGGGCCTTCTGGACACGTGGCGGCACCGGGATCCGGGCCGCGCCCGACAGGGTCTTCCGCGCCACCCTGGCCATCCCCCGCAGGTCGTCCATGGACGTCCTGACGATGTCCACCCGGCTGTCGGGGTCGTCCACCCAGTCGACCGGCACCTCGTGGATGCGCAGGCCGTGCCGCTCGGCGAGGAGCAGCAGCTCGGTGTCGAAGAACCACTCCTCGTCCTCGACCGCGGGGAGCAGCGCCTGGACGATCTCGGTCCGGGCGGCCTTGAAGCCGCACTGGGCGTCGGAGAAGCCGGCGCCCATCGCCGAGCGCAGCAGCAGGTTGTAGGACCGCGAGATGAGCTCCCGTTTCGGCCCGCGGACCACGTTGGCGCCCCTGGACAGCCGGGTGCCGATGGCCAGGTCGCTGTGGCCCGACAGCAGCGGGGCCACCAGCGGCAGGAAGGCGTCCAGATCGGTGGACAGGTCCACGTCCATGTAGCTGACCACGTCGGCGTCGCTCTCGGACCAGACGCGGCGCAGCGCCCGTCCCCGCCCCTTGGCGTCCAGGTGGACGGCGCGCACGTGGGACAGCTCACGGCCGAGGTCCGTGGCGATCTGCCAGGTGGCGTCGGTGCTGGCGTTGTCGGCGATCGTGATGCGGAAGCCGTAGGGGAAGGTGCCGGCGAGGTAGGCGTGGAGGCGGCGGACGCTCTCGGCGAGCACCCGCTGCTCGTTGTACACGGGGACCACGATCTCGACCAGCCGGGTGCGTGGCGGTGCCGTCAACTGCTTCACGCTTCCCCCCATGAGTGACGACTCGGATGTCTCATGCCCTCAGGCTCGCCGGGGGATCTTGAGTGAACCTGAGGCGATCGTTAACGGCAGGTGAGAAACCGAAGAGCCTCCAGGATGGCTGGAAGCTCATAGGAATGACTAGTTATAGGGGAATTTCGGGTGATCTTCTCAGATCTGATGGGGAGAGCCCGGCAGGCGCACCCTGGCCAGGGTCCCGCCGCCCGCGGCGTTCTCCAGGGCGACCTCCCCCCCGGCGTCCCGTACGGCCTGCGCCACGATGGCCAGTCCCAGCCCCGAGCCGGGCATGCTCCGGGCGGAGGAGGACCGCCAGAAGCGGTCGAACACGTACGGCAGCTCGTCCTGCGGGATGCCCGGCCCCCGGTCCCGGACGGTCAGCTCACCGTCGCGCAGCCGTACGGTCACCGGGCCCGCGGAGAACTTCACCGCGTTGTCCAGGAGGTTCACCACGGCCCGTTCCAGGGCGGCCTGGTCCCCGTGGACGTACCAGGGCCCGAGGCCGACCTCCATCGGGGTCTCGGGGGCGCGGAGCCGGGCCCGGCGCACGGCCGACTCGACCACGTCGTGGAGGGCCACCTCGACGTACGGCTCGTGCTCGTCCTCCGAGCGGGAGAGCTGGAGCAGGTCCCCGACCAGCGTGGACATCTCCTCGAACTGGGCTTTGAGGTTGCCCAGCAGCCTGCGCTTGGGGTCCGGGCCGAGCGGGCGGCCGGTGTTCTCGCTGCGCAGCAGCAGGTCGATGTTGGTGCGCAGGCTGGTGAGCGGGGTGCGCAGCTCGTGCCCCGCGTCGGCGATCAGCCGCCGCTGACGCTCCCGGGACCCGGCCAGCGCGCTGGTCATCGCGTTGAAGGAGGTGCCGAGCCTGGCGATCTCGTCGGTGCCCTCGACGGGGATCCTGGTGGCCAGGTCCTCGGTCCTGGCGACGTGCTCCACGGCCTCGGTCAGGCGGCCGACCGGGCGCAGCGCCGTACGGGAGATGAGCAGGCCCGCCAGGGCCGCGCCCAGGACCCCGAGCGCGGCCACCCCCGCCAGGATCCCGGCCAGCCAGGTCAGCGTCGACTCGGTCTGGGCCAGCGACCGTGACTCCATCATCGCGACGCCGGGTGCGACGTTCGCGGTCCGCACCCGCACCGGTTCGCCCTCGTCGGTGACGCCGTTGCGCAGCTCGGCGTCACCGGGCCCGCCCGCCGCCACCGCCCTGTCGGCCCTGGTCACCACGACCGCCGTCGGGCCGAGCACGCACTGCCGGCCGTCCAGGTAGACCACCTGCACCAGGGACAGGAAGGGCCGCAGCTCGTCGCCGCCGGCCGGGGACGTCCGCCCGGCCGCGCACAGCTCCAGGACCCGGGACAGGTCCCGCTCCTTCGGCGGCCTCTCCCCGGGCGGCGCTCCCCTCGGGTGGCCCTGGAGCGTCCGGTCCACCTGGTCGTAGAGCTCGTCGCGGACGATCAGCCAGCACGTTCCGGCGCAGGCCGCGATGGCGAGGGCCACGGCCACCGTGATCAGGGCCGTGAGCCGGGAGCGCAGGGAGCGGCGCCCCCTCAAGGGGAGCTCCGCAGCACGTAGCCGACGCCCCGGACGGTGTGGATCAGCCGGGACCGCCCGGCGGCCTCGGTCTTGCGGCGCAGATACATGACGTAGACGTCGAGGGAGTTGGAGGACGGCTCGAAGTCGAAGCCCCACACCTCGCTGAGGATCTGCTCACGGGTGAGCACCTGGCGGGGATGGACCATCAGCAGCTCCAGCAGCAGGTATTCGGTCCTGGTCAGCTCCAGCGGCTCGCCCGCGCGGGTGACCTCGCGGCTGGCGGTGTCCATCCGCAGGTCGCCGTGGAGGAGCACGCCGCCGTCGTCGTCGGCCGCGGCGGGCGCGGTCAGGGCGCTGCGCCGCAGCAGCGCCCTGACGCGGGCCAGCAGCTCGTCCAGCTCGAACGGTTTGACCAGGTAGTCGTCGGCCCCCGCGTCCAGCCCCGACACCCGGTCGCCCACGGCGTCGCGGGCGGTGAGCATGAGCACCGGCACGTGGTTGCCGGCGGCCCGGAGCCTGCGGCAGGCGGTCAGCCCGTCGAGGCGGGGCATCATCACATCGAGCAGGACCAGCTCGTACGGCTCGCGCTCCAGGATCTCCAGCGCGGCCAGTCCGTCCGAGGCCAGGCCCACCCGGTATCCCTCGTACTCCAGGCTGCTCTGCAGTGCCTCCCTGAGCGCGGGCTCGTCGTCCACGACCAGCACGCGCGCCGCCTCATCGTCACCCATGCCCCAACGCTAGAGGCTCATCGTGAGAACCCCATGAACGTCCTCCGCCGCGGCGGCGGTCAGGCCAGCAGTGCCATCGCGGCGTTGTGGCCGGGGATGCCGCTGACGCCGCCGCCCCGCCGGGCGCCCGCGCCGCAGAGCAGGATGCGCTCGAAGGCGGTCTCCACGCCCCACTTGCCCGGCTCGCCGAACGGCCAGGACAGGTCGCGGTGGAAGATGTGGCCGCCGGGCAGGCCCGCCTCGTTCTCCAGGTCGACCGGCGTCTTGGCCTCCAGGCAGGGGCGTCCGTCGGGGGCGCGCAGCAGGCAGTCCTCGATCGGCTCGGCGAGCACCCGGTCGATCGAGGCCAGCGTGGCCCTCAGCGCGGCCTCGCGTGCCCCGGCCGGATCCTCGCGGAACAGCCGGGCGGGCATGTGGAGGCCGAACAGGGTCATCGTCTGGGCTCCGGCGGCGCGCAGGCCCGGGCCGAGGATGGAGGGGTCGGTGAGGGAGTGGCAGTAGACCTCGGCCGGGGGCAGCTCCGGGATCCGCCCGGCCGCCGCCTCCGCGTAGGCGCGGGCGAGCTGGTCGCGGCCCTCGTTGATGTGGAACGTGCCGCTGAAGGCCGCCACCGGGTCCACGTCGGGATCCCTGAGCCGGGGCAGCCTGGACAGCACCATGTTCACCTTGAGCTGGGCGCCCTCGGGTGTCGGCTCGCCGGCCCCCAGCAGGCGGGCGAGCACGGCGGGCGGCACGTTGGCCAGGATCCGCTCGCCCCGGACCGTGTGCTCCCCGTCCGCGTCGCGGAAGGTGACCTCGCCCGACGGGTCGACGGCGACGACCTCGGCGCCGGTCAGGATCTCGGCGCCGGCCGCGCGCGCGGCGCCGGCCAGGGCTCCGGAGACCGCGCCCATGCCGCCGACAGGGACGTTCCAGTCACCGGTCCCGTCCCCGATCACGTGGTAGAGCAGGCAGCGGTTGGCCAGCAGGCCCTGGTCGCACGGGTCGGCGAAGGTGCCGATCAGGGCGTCGGTGAGCACCACGCCCCGCACGGTGTCGTCGGCGAACCGCTCGTCCACGACCTCGCCGATCGGCCGTTCGAACAGCTCCCGCCACGCCTGCCGGCCGACGAGGTCCCGCATCGCCGCACGGTCCATGAGCGGTTCCAGCAGGGTCGGCGCGACCCGTTCGGCGACGTCGGCGGTCATCGCGTAGAAGCGCCGCCACGCCTCCAGCTCGGCGGTGCCTCCGGTGACCCGGGCGAAGGAGGCGGCGGTGCGGGCGGCGTCGCCGTTGTCCACCAGCAGGCCGGTGTCCCCGGCGGGGGTGTAGGAGGCGTACCGGCGGCGGCGCAGCTCGACCTTGATCCCGAGATCGGCCACGACCTTGGCCGGCAGCAGGCTGACCAGGTAGGAGTAGCGCGAGAGCCGGGCGTCGACGCCGGGGAAGGCCTGCGCCGACACGGCGAGGCCGCCGACGTGGCCGAGGCGTTCCAGGACGAGGACCTTGCGGCCCGCGCGGGCGAGGTAGGCGGCGGCGACCAGGCCGTTGTGGCCGCCTCCGATGATCACTGCGTCATGGCGGGAACGGGACACGGGGACATCCAGGGGTCAGGTGAGGACGGGGCGAGAAGGGCTCCGCCCAGGTCAGAGACCGGTCTGCCAGTGCGGATCAGGACGGGGCACACGCGACACGCCAATCGACACCATGCGCCGCACCATATAGCGAACTCGACAAATCGGTCTACGGTGCGGATCGGCCCGCCGCCGGTCCGGTCCGGGGCCCCCGCTCGCTCGCGGCCGTGGACAGGGTGATTTTCAGGAGAGTGGCGGCGGGGCCGGTGGGCGTGCGGCCCCGCCGCCAGATCGCGCGCAGGCGGCGTTCGAGGTTGATCCCCCGGGTGGCGACCTCGGCCAGACGGCCGGTGGCCAGCTCGGCCTCGACGGCGTAGCCGCTGAGCACGGCGGGGGCGGCGCCCTCGCCCGCGGCGCCCTTGACCGCGGCGTTGGAGCCGAGCTCCAGCCGGGGAGCCGCGGCCGCGTGGCCGTTCAGCGCCAGGTCCAGGGTCTCGCGGGTGCCGGAGCCACGCTCGCGGACGACCAGCGGGGTGGCGGCGAGCTCGGCGGCCAGCAGCGCCGTACGGCGGCGCGCCCAGGGGTGGCCGGGAGCGACCACCACGACGAGCCGGTCGGTGGCCACCACCCGGGAGGCGAGCCCCGGCGGGACCGAGGGCCCCTCCACGAAGCCGAGCTCGATCCCGCCGCCGACCAGCCTGGCCACCTCCGCGGAGTTCTGCACGTCCAGCCCGACCTGGACCTGAGGCTCCCGGTTCTGCAGCTCCCCCAGCCAGCGCGGCAGCAGGTATTCGGCCACCGTCATGCTGGCCGCGATGTGCAGGTGGGCCGCCCGGCCGTGCCGCACCGCCTCCGCCCCGCGCATCAGCTCCTCGGCCGCCGCCAGCACCTGCGCGGCCCAGGCCGAGACCATCACCCCCTGCGGGGTGAGGGTGGAGCCGCGCGGGGTGCGCTCCAGCAGGGGGAGCCCGAGACGGCGCTCCAGCAGCGCGATCCGCTTGCTCGCCGACGGCTGGGCGATGCCCGCCGCCCGGGCCGCCTGGCCGAGACTGCCCAGGCGGTCCACGTCGACGAGCAACCGCAGGGACCCGAGATCGGGCAACTCGCTCATAGCCCTAGGCTATGACCTTCCAGGGAGATGACGGCTACTGGCCGCGCCGACCTGCGTCAACACTCGAATCATGGCTTTCCTCCCGTTCACCGGCTCCTCCGGACACCTCACCGACAGGCATGCCCCGGGCGGAGGCGGACCGGCCCGCCGCGGGCAGGGCGCGGACTCCTTCGCCGGCGCCGCCTCTGAGCCCGCCACCCGGCCCGCCGGCGACGCCCGGGACGCCGCCCCCCGGCCCGCCGACGACGACCCAGGCATCGCTCCCCGGCCCTCCGGCGACATCTTGGGCGTCGTTCCCCGGCCTCCCGGCGACGGCCCAGGCGTCGTTCCCCGGCCCGGCCCGGTACGGCGGGCGGCGGCGGAGCTCGGCACCCTCGCACCCGGCCTGGGCGTGGCGGCCGCGGTGGTGGTCCTGTCGACGGCACTGAGCCGGGCCGTCCCCGGGACGAGCGCGGCCGTCATCGCGGTGGCCTGCGGGGTCGCGCTCACCAACCTCGGTGGATTCCACCGGTCGCTCCGCCCAGGGCTGCGGTTCGCGGGCCGCCGGCTGCTCCGCCTGGCGATCGTGCTGCTCGGGCTGCAGATCGCCCTGCCGGAGGTGCTCGCACTCGGCTGGCGGGCGCTCATGGTGATCGCCGCCGCCACCGGCGGCACGTTCCTCGCCACGCGGTGGATCGGGAAGCGGATGGGGGTGAGCCCGCGCAGGTCGCTGCTCATCGCGACCGGGGTCTCCGTGTGCGGGGCCGCGGCCGTGGCCGCCATGCACGAGGTGGCCGACAGCGACGACGACGACGTGGCGAGCGCGGTCAGCGTGGTCGTCCTGTACGGCAGCGCCACGATCGTCGTGCTGCCGCTGCTCGCACGGTTCTTCGGCCTGACGCCGCACCAGTTCGGCGTGTGGGCGGGCGCTTCGGTCCACGAGGTCGCCCAGGTGGCGGCCATCGGCGCGACCGCCGGGGCGGGGGTGCTGGCGAGCGCGGTGGTGGCCAAGCTGGCCCGGGTCGTCCTGCTGGCCCCGATCGTGGCACTGACCTCCGCCACCCTGCGGCGCGGCGCGGCGCCCCGCCCGCCCGGGGCTCCCGGGACCGGGGTGCCGGAAGGCGGCGGCGCGGACACGGCAGACACGGCGGATATGACGGATACCGGCACGTCGGGCACGGCGGGCGACAAGGGCACGGCGGGGGGCGTGGCGGAGGGCGGGGCGGGCTCTACGGTCGCGGGTGCCGGGCGGCGTCCGCCGGTGATGCCCCTGTTCGTGGCGGGATTCCTCACAATGGTGATCGCGCGGAGCACGGGCCTGGTCCCCGCCGAGGTCACCCGGGCGCTGCCCGAGGTGACAGGAGTGTTACTCGCGGCCGCACTCTTCGGGCTGGGGACAGGCGTCAACCTCAGGGAGCTGGCGCGCGGCGGACGGTCCCTGCTGCTGGGCGGAGCGGCCACGGCGGTCATCGGCGTGATCTCACTGCTCGGCGTGGTCATCATGGGCTGAACTCCAAGTGGACGTCTCCCGACAACCCCCGTAACGTGCACCTTTAAACCAGTGGAACCCGTTTACATCGTTCCAACAGGGTGACCATCCGGTCCGGACGAGGAGACAGAACCCGCTCATGCGTACCACCCAGCAGCCCATCGACAACGTGCTCCGGCCCTCCGACGAGGTGGCCGAGGCACTGGCGCAGGGCGCCCCGGTCGTGGCACTCGAGTCCACGATCATCTCGCACGGCCTGCCCCAGCCCCGCAACCTCGAGGTCGCGCTGGAGCTGGAGGAGATCGTCCGTGAGTCGGGGGCGGTGCCGGCGACGATCGCGGTGCTGGACGGCGTCGCGCACATCGGCCTGGACCAGCGTGAGCTCAAGCGGATCGCCACCGAGTCCGGCCTGCGCAAGCTGGGCTTCCGCGACCTGCCCGCCGCCGCCGCGCTGAAGGCCAGCGGGGCGACCACGGTCTCGGCGACCTCGTTCCTGGCCGCCCGGGCGGGCATCCGGATCTTCGCCACCGGCGGTCTCGGCGGCGTGCACCGCGGGTGGACCGAGAGCCAGGACGAGTCCGCCGACCTCGACATGCTGAGCCGCACCCGTATCACCGTCGTCTGCGCGGGTGTGAAGTCCATTCTGGACGTCCCGGGCACCCTGCAGCGGCTGGAGACCCGTGAGGTCAGCGTCGCGGGCTTCCGCACCGACGAGTTCCCCGGCTTCTACCTGCACACCTCCGGCGAGCCGATCGACTGGCGGATCGAGACCCCGGCCGAGGCCGCCGACATCATGCGGGCCCAGGACGCGCTCGGCGGCCCGGAGACCGCGCTGATCGTGGCCAACCCGGTGCCGGTGGCCGAGCAGCTCGACCCCGCCCTGCACGACCGGGTCCTCGCCGAGGCCCTGGCCGCCGCCGACCGGGAGAGGGTCACCGGCCAGGCCATCACCCCGTTCCTCCTGGAGTACCTGGTGAGGGGCACCGACGGCGCCTCGCTTGAGGCGAATCTGGCCGCCGTACGAGGAAACGTCCGGATAGCCGGGCAGATCGCGGCGTCGTGGAGCCGGGGAAACTGAGGAAGTCGTGACCCGAACGGGCCTGCTGGTCATCGGCGACGTCGTCACCGACGTCGTCGCACTCCACGGAGGGCCGGCCCTGGCCGGGCTGGCCCTCGGCACGGACACCGACGCCGACATCGTTCTGCGCCCGGGCGGCTCGGGGGCCAACACGGCCTCCTGGGCCGCGCGCCTGGGCGCCGACGTCCGGATCCTGACCCGGGTCGGCTTCGACACCGGAGAGTGGCACGCCGCCGAGCTGCGGCGCGTCGGGGTCCGGCCGCACCTGCGGATGGATCCCGACCGCCCGACCGCGGTGGTGATCGCCATGGTCGACGCGACCGGGGAGCGTTCCATGCTCACCAACCGGGGCGCGGGCGGGCACATCGGCGTCGACGACTGGGACGCCACCCTGCTCGACGGGGTCCGCCACCTGCACCTGTCCGGATACACGCTGTTCGCCGAGCCGGGACTGCAGCTCTCCCGGCTGGCCATGGCCGAGGCCACCCTGCGCGGCGTCACGATCAGCGTCGATCCGGCCTCGACCGGCCCCCTGCGCTCCTTCGGCCCCGAGCGGTTCGTCCAGGAGACCCTGGCCGCCCAGTTGATCATCCCGAACCTGGACGAGGCGCTGCTGCTCGCCGGCGAGAGCTCCGCCGAGCGGGCCGCCGAACGGCTGAGCCTCCGGTACGGCGCGGCGGCCGTGAAACTCGGTTCCCGGGGCGCTCTGATGGCGAAGGACGGAAAGTTGACCGCTCGGGTTCCCGGAATCGCCACGGAAGTGGTTGACTCGACCGGAGCGGGGGACGCGTTCGCCGCCGGCCTGTTGACCGCCCTGCTGAGAGGGGCCGACGACGAGGCCGCGCTGGACGCGGGACGCCGGGCCGGAGCCGAGGCTGTGACAGCCATAGGCGGCCGGCCCCGCATCCTCGCGTCCGAAATGGGTACGGACCAGCTTTACCCTCTTAACACCAATTGATAGCTTGCGGCGTAGGCTGCACCATTAGCCACATGCGTCACTTTGGGGAGGTTGCGGTCCGCCGATGGATGCCGAGTCATCGATCTGCCTGAGTGATCTGGTTCCGGCCCTGCGCTGGAGCCGGCCACAGCAGATCGCCGAAGCCCTGGCCGATCCCCGCCTGCCTGCGGGCTGGTGGTCCTCGGTCACCCTGCCCAAGGCCCTCGGCGTCGCCGGGCTCGACTGGGTCTGCGACCGGCTGGCCCGGCTCTCGGTGTCCCGATGGGACCACCTGCCGCTGAGCGACGTGCTGCCCGCGCTGCACGTGCACACCGTCGATCCCACCCTGCCCGGCTGGGCCGAGCCCGCGCGCTCGGCCCTGGCCGGGCTGGGCGGCTGGTCCCGGCTGCGCCGCCTGACCACCGGAGACCTGAGCGGCCCCTCGGCAGCCGTCTCTCCCGAGGTCGTGGTGACCGCGATGTTCCGCGAGGTGCTCAGCCGGATCCCGATGATCACCGAGCAGCCCGCGCCGGCCGCGGAGGCACCGGCGGAGCAGGCACCGCAGCAGCAGGTCCCACCCGTGCCGCAGCAGGCACCGGCAGCACCCCCGCGGCAGGCTCCGGCCGCAACTCAGCAGGGCCCGGCCGTACCGCAGCAGGCACCGGCCGTACCGCAGCAGGCTCCGGCCGTACCGCAGCAGGCTCCGGCCGCAACTCAGCAAGGCCCGGCCGTACAGCAGCAAGTGCCTGCCGCGCCTCAGCAGGCACCGGCCGAACCCGCCGCCGAGCCGCAGGTCAGTCTCAACGACTACCCGCTGGTCCGCCTGGTGGACAACATGTTCCGCGACTGGGGCCCGCTGGAGCGCGCGGTCGCCGTGGAGCGGCTGTTCGCCGTCGACCCGATCAGCCTGCGGGCGCTGGCGCACAAGCTGAACGCCGACCGCGACGCGCTGTCCATGGCCCAGCGGGCCGCCGAGGAACGCATCCTGCTCTGGCTGCGCTCCTCCGAGTCCGCGCCGCTCACCGGCCACATGTTCGGGCTCACCGAGTGGCTGGGCGCCGCCGCCACGCAGGACCAGCTCATCGGCGCCGACCCCGCGCACCCCGTCGAGGTCCCCACGCTCCGCACCCCGCTCTGGCGGGTGCTGGTCACGCTCATGCCCGACAGACGGCTGCAGGACGGCTGGCTCGTCGTCGGCGATCTGGGGGGCCTGCGCGACCGCACCCGGCAGCTGCTGGCGGGCAAACCCGTCGACGCCGACATGGTCGCGGTCATGGAGCACCAGCTCGGCATCCGCACCCACTCCGCACAGGCTTGGCTGGACGCGCTCGCCACCAGCGCCACGCGGGACGAGACCGTCCAGGACTCCTCCCCCGACGGCGGCAAGCAGCTCCCCCGCCGCACGCCGGGAGCCAACGGCCACCACCACCGCGGCGGCCAGCCGATCCCGCAGGTGAACGCCAACTCCATCGATCCCCGCGCCGCGCTGGCCGCGCTGTCGGCCCTGTCAGGCGGCAACACCCGGCCCCACCTCATCACCAGCCAGCGGGCGCCGATGCACCCGCCGACCACCCCGGCCACCGATCCGAGCCGCTGGCAGCGGATCGAGGTGACCAGCGAGCACCTGCGGGGCGGCCCGGTGGCGGTCCCGGAGGGATACGCCACCCAGCTCGGCATGCGTCCCGGCACGCTGCTGTCGGTGACCGGTCCGGGCGACAACGCGGTGGTGCTGGTCTGGCGTGACCATCCGGTCTTCGACTCCCTACAGCCGGTGCTGATGCGCCTGAACGCCCGGCCGGGCGACCAGGTGTACGTCACCGTGGACGGCTATCGCCTGGACGCCCAGCTACCCAGCTGACAAGCCGGGGCGGCTCACGGAGCCGCCCCACCGGCCGTGACCGGGGCCGGCCCCCACCCGCCCGCCGGCGCCGGGCTCCGCCTACGCCACGGACGCGAGGGCGGGGGCGCGTCGCCGCCGCAACAGGGTGTCGACGGCGAGAGGGCCGCCGCCGCTGAAGGCGATGGCCAGGCTGGTCGCGGCGAGGGTGAGAACGAACTCGTAGCCGCCCTTCTCCACGAAGAAGCCGTTCCCGGCGTGGAGGAACACGATCGCACCGATCATGTCCAGGGCGAGCAGGGGGCCGACGACCGGCAGCCCCGCGCCCAGGATGAAGGCGATCCCGCCGACGATCTCCAGTACGGCCACCGCCGGTGCCGCCACCCCCGCCATCGGGATTCCCAGCGAGCCGAAGAACGCCGTCACCCCGTCCATGCCCATCACCGTGAACTTCTGCCAGCCGTGGGCGAAGAAGACCACCCCGATGACGATCCGCCCCAGCAGCAGGGCGACGGGCCGTATCCGCTCAAGCATGGCAACTCCTTCTAGTTGTTCGAATTTGAACCACACCCTAACTGTTAGTTCAAATTTGAACAAGCCGTAGAATGGCGAGGTGAAGGACACGAGATGGCTCAGCGAGATCGAGCTGGACGCCTGGATGGCCTATGTCACCGCGACACACCTCCTGGAACGGCGCGTCGAGGAGCAGCTGAAGGCCGACTCCGGGCTCACCCACGCCCAGTACGAGATCCTCGCCAAGCTCTCGGCCTCCCCCGAGCGGCGCATGCGGATGACCGAGCTCGCACGCAAGGTGGTCGTGTCGAAAAGCGGGCTCACCTACCAGATCGGCCAGCTGGAGAAGCTCGGTCTCGTCGAGCGGACGACCTGCCCCTCCGACGAGCGGGGAGTCCTCGCCGTGCTCACCGACGAGGGCGTGCGCTGCCTGGAGCGGACGGCGCCGGGCCACGTGGCCGTCGTCCGCGCCTTCCTGATCGACCAGCTCACCCCCGAGGAGCTCCAGGCCATGGCGCGGATCATGTCGAAGGCCGCGGCGGTGATGACGGCGGCGCCGGGCCATGCGACCGAGGCGCGGGCCGGTGCCCGGCGGCCGGGGACCGCGCACCGCACCCCGCCCGGCTGACCCCGGCGGCCGGAGACCGGGGATCGGGGACCGGGGACCGTACCCCGCCCGGCTGACCCCGGCGGCCGGACGCCGCACCACGCCCGGCCGGCCGGCGCCTCGTGCCCGCCGCCCGGCCGGGCCGTACGGCGGCGCTCAGCCGACGTGGACCTGCGGCCGACGGTCCGGGCGGGGTTCGGCCCGCCGGAGGATCTCCCGGGTCAGCGGCGGGACGTCGCCCCCGCCGAGGACGAGATAGCCGAGCAGGGCCATCACCGGGTTGCCCTCGGCCCAGTGGAAGTAGACCTGCGGGATGAGACCGGTGCGGTCTCGCAGGTGGAGCAGGATGGCGGCGATCGCGTTGGCGACCGCGGGGCTCCGGACGGTGAGGACGCGGTGGCCGCCGTCCCGCTCCTCGCCCCTGACCAGGAGCTTGGTGCTGAACTCCGAGGCGTCGGTCACCGTCACCTCCAGGAAGACCACTGGGGCGTCCCCGGGCAGATGGTGCAGCTTGCGGGCGCGCCTCTCCTTCTCCCGGTAGCCGAGATGATCCCTGTCGTCCGGGTTGTCGGCGATCAGCAGAAGTCGTCCCGACGCGGCGGCCTCCTCGGCGAACGACCGCGCCCGGGGATCGAGCCCGACCTCGTCCACCCGGAGTTCGAGGGACCGGCTGGCCCGCGAGACGAAGGACACGACGATGATCGTCGTGATGAAGAACGACGCGATCTTGATGCCTTCGGGACGCTCGAAGATGTTGGCGACCGTGGTGTAGGCGAGCACCAGTGTGATCACCCCGAACACGGCCACCCCCCTGCGGTCGCCCCGGGAACGGGCGGACAGGGTGACGGCCAGGGCGGCGGAGAGGATCACGACCAGCACGCCCGTGGCATAGGCCCCGCCCTGGGCGTCGACGTCGGCCCTGAAGATGATCGTGATGGCGAACGCGACAGCGGTGAGGAGGATCACGAGGGGGCGGGTCGCGGACGCCCACTGCGGTGCCATGCCGTACCGGGGCAGGTAACGCGGCACGATCGACAGCAGGCCGGCCATGGCCGACGCGCCGGCGAACCACAGGATGGTGATCGTACTGACGTCGTAGAAGGTGCCGAAGACCTCCCCGAGATGTTCGTGGGCGAGGTAGGCGAGGGCGCGGCCGTTGGCCCGCCCGCCCGTCTGGAACTCCCCGGCGGGGATGAGCATGGCCGTGACGAGGCTGCTGGCGATGAGGAAGAAGCTCATGATCGACGCGGCAACGGTGAGCAGGCGCCTGGTCCCCCTGATCCGGCCTGCCGGACGCTCGGGATCGTCGTCCTGCGATCCCCGCACCAGGGGCATCACGGCGACACCCGTCTCGAAGCCCGACAGCCCCAGCGCGAGCTTCGGGAAGACCAGCAGCGCCACGCCGATCATGACCAGCGGGCTGGAGTACTGCGCGGTCAGCGCGTTCTCCCAGTGGACCACGGTCTCGGGCCGGGCGAGAAGGTGCTGCGCGGACGTCACCACGATGATCAGGTTGAGCGTCAGGTAGACGCCCACCAGGCCCACCGCGATGCCGATGGCCTCGCTGAACCCGCCCAGGAAGACCCCGGCGAGCAACATGATGAACAGCAGCGTGAGGCCGATGCGGTGCCCGTCCAGGAGGTGCGGGGCGAAGGGGTTCTCGATGACGTGGGCGGTGGCGTCCGCGGCCGACAGCGTGATGGTGATGATGAAATCGGTCGCCATGAAGCCGAGCAGGACCAGCACCAGGAGCTTGCCCCGCCACCGGGGCAGGTGGTGCTGGAGCATGGCGATGGACCCCTGCCCGTGCGGGCTCTCCTCCGCGACGCGGCGATAGATCGGCAGCGCGCCCAGCAGCGTCACCGCGACCAGGACCAGCGTGGCGATCGGGGACAGGACACCCGCGGCCAGGAAGGCGATTCCGGGCTGGTAGCCCAGGGTCGAGAAGTAGTCCACACCGGTGAGGCACATGACGCGCCACCACGGATGCTCCTCGCGTGGGGCCGTCCGGGCCTTCGCGGAGGGCTCCGCCAGCAGCCACCGCGACAGCCGCCCCCTCGGACGGCCGCCTTCCACCCCCACCCCGCCCCGCGTCCCGTCCGGGCCCCCACCCACCACCGTCACTCCCCGTCGAAGATCCGCCCACCGGCCGGAGGCCTCGGCGCGCCCCCTCCACGGGATCCGCGCCACCGGGTTGATACCCACAGGTGAGCGCCGACTTACCCGCTGTTACCGGCGTCTGCGACGTCGTCTCCCTTCCGGCCCCGCCCTCTCCGGGGCCCTCGCTGGACGGCCGTGCCCCCGCCACCTCGGACGGGCCGCCGGATCCGGTCATCCCAGTTATCCCGGTCATCCCGGAGAGCCTGTCATCCCGGAGAGAAGGACATCCGGTACGGCCCGCGCGGGGGGCACGTTCCGCGCGGGCCGTACCGGGTCATGGCTGCGCCGCCGGGTCAGGCGGCGGCGCAGCCGGCCGAGGCCGGCACACCGTTGGTCCCGGACCAGTTGCCGGTGAAGCCGAAGGACGCCGAGGCACCCGGGGAGAGGGCGCCGTTGTGGTCGGCGTTGCGTACCGAGACCTCGGCGCCGCTCTGGGTGTGCCGTCCGTTCCAGAGCTGGGTGACGCTCTGGCCGTTCGGGAAGGACCAGCTCACCGTCCAGCCCGCGATGGCCGCGCCGCCGGTGCTCTTCACCGTCACCTCCGCCTGGAAGCCGCCCTGCCAGGAGCCGACCAGCTTGTACGCGGCCGTGCAGGCCTTCCCGCCGGTCGGGGTCGGGGTGGGGGTGACGGTGGGAGTCGGGGTCGGGGTGGGGGTCACGGTGGGGGTGGGGGTGGGGGTGGGCGGCGGGGCCGCGATGGCCAGGTCGTAGGCCCGCTGCGGCACGAACTGCCCGGCGCCGGCGATACAGCCGTCGGCCTCGCCGGGCAGCTTGATCCAGAGGAACGCGTCGATCATCGAGTCTCCGGTGCCGGTCGTGCTCAACGTCCCGATCGCCCGGCCGCCCGGATCACACCACTCGCCGCCCTGCGGGCCGTTGCCGTTGCGGCTGGTGTCGATCACCGCGCGCAGCCGGGACACGCCGCTGGCGGAGATGACGCTCTTGGCGTACGCCACCTCGGTGGAGCTCCAGCGGTAGTTGGAGACGTTGAGGGAGATGCCGTCGGCGCTGTTGGCGACGTCCGCGGCCCTCAGCCGGGCCCCGGCCTCGGACGCGGACAGCCATCCGGAGTGCCCGATGTCGAAGTAGACCTTCGCCGACGCCGAACCGGCCTTCAGCCTCTTGCCCGCGTACGCCATGGAGGCGTTGGTCTCCTGCTGCTGGGAGGAGCTCATGCAGTTGGTCATGATCGGGAGCACGTCGGGCTCCAGGACGATCGTCGCGGGACGTCCCTGAAGACCGGCCGCGAGCTCGTCGATCCACTGCCGGTAGGCCGCGTGGGTGGGCGCGCCACCCGTGCTCGCGCCGCTGCAGTCCCGGTTGGGGATGTTGTAGACGACCAGGATGGGGGTCTTGCCGGCGCTCGCGGCGGCGCCGACGAACGCCGACACCTGCCCGCGCACCGCGGAGGTGTTGGTCGTGGTGAACCAGCGCGCCTGCGGGACGGCGGCGATCCGGTCGCGGATGACCGGCGTGCGGGAGTCCCCCGGATTGGCCGCGACCCACTTGGCCGCACTGGTCTCGGGGTCGACGTAGAACGGGGAATCGGCCGCGGACGCTCCGGAGGCCGCGGACACCGCGGCACCGGTCACGACCACCAGGGCCGCGCAGAGCGTGGCCAGAATCGACCTTCTTGGCATGGATGGGCTCCTTCGAGGGGGGCATGGGAGCGCTCCCACAATAACGGCGCGACAATCTCTGCATATAGTCCGAACTGTCGTCCGCCCACTCGCATCAGCTCTGAGCTGTGCTGATACCGTCTGCGACCGCTGAAAGTTTCACAGCGCGGCTCCGGCCCGGACCTGGCCTTCCCGATCAGTCCGGCCGGTCGCCGCCGCTCGCGATGAAAGGGCTGTTCCCCATGAGCGTTCCACTGTCCATCCTCGACCTCGCGCACATCCCCGAGGGCAGGACGCCGCGCGACAGCTTCGACGCCAGCGTGGCCCTGGCCCGGCGCGCCGAGGAGTGGGGCTACCGGCGGATCTGGTACGCCGAGCACCACAACATGGCCACCATCGCGTCCTCGGCCACCAGCGTGCTCATCGCCCACGTCGCCGCGCTGACCCGGACGATCCGCCTCGGGGCCGGCGGCGTGATGCTCCCCAACCACTCCCCGCTGACCATCGCCGAGCAGTTCGGAACCCTCGAAACACTCCATCCGGGACGCATCGACCTGGGCCTCGGGCGGGCGCCTGGCAGCGACCAGCAGACCATGCGCGCCCTGCGCCGCGACCCGAGGTCCGCGGACGACTTCCCCCGGGACGTCCTGGAACTGCAGGGATACCTGACGGGCGAGTCCCGGATCCCCGGCGTCGACGCGACGCCGGGGAAGGGCACCAACGTGCCGCTGTACATCCTCGGCTCCTCGCTGTTCGGGGCCAAGCTCGCCGCCGCGCTCGGACTTCCGTACGCCATCGCCTCCCACTTCGCCCCGGACATGCTTGAGGAGGCGGTCGCCGTCTACCGGCGCGAGTTCGAGCCGTCCCCGCAGCTCGACCGGCCGTATGTCATCGCCGGGGTCAACGTCATAGCCGCGGACACCACCGCCGAGGCGCAGGAGCAGCTCCTGGCGGCGCGGCGCAACAGGGTGAAGCTGTTCTTCGGCAGAGGCCGGACGTTCACCCCGGAGGAAGCGGACATGATCCTCCAGTCGCCCGCCGGACGGCAAGTGCTGCAGATGACCAAGTACTCCGCCGTCGGAACCCCTGCCGAGGTGAGGGACTACCTCGACCGTTTCACCGAGCACGCCCAGGCCGACGAGCTCATCGTCGCCACCCAGGCGAGGAACACCGACGCCTGGCTGCGCTCCTACGAGCTGCTGGCGGACGTCAGCGGACTGGTCCCCGCCTGACGGGGCCCACCCTCTCGGCTCCGGCCCCTCCGGCCGGGACGGTGACGACTCCCGCACGACGAACTGCCGGAGAAGAAGACGAACTGCCGGAGAAGAAGGCCGGCAACGGCGGGTTCTCCCCGGTGCCGCCGGGCCGGCCCCTGCGCCGCCCGGTGCGGCCACGTCTCACCGGCTGGGTCCCGTCCGGCGGGTGGCGGCGGCTCGTACGGGAACACGGCCGCGGCGACGGTCCCCCGCCACGGAGCCGCCGGGCCGATGACCTAACGTTTGCCCATGGAACTCGTCGGGAGAATCACCGTTGACCGCCCGCTGCTCGTCCTCGCGGTCAAGGAGGAAGCGCAGTTCCTCGACACGGATCTGCCGGTGCTGTTCACCGGCATGGGCAAGGTCAACGCCGCGGTCGCCCTGGCCGGTGTCCTCGCCCGCGGGCCCCGCCCTTCCCATGTCGTCAACCTGGGCACGGCAGGGGCGCTGCGCCCGGGATGGACGGGCACCCACGTCGTCGGCTCCGTGATCCAGCACGACCTGGACACCGACCTGCTGCGCACCCTCACCGGCGAGACCTACGGAGCGGCGCTGACCCTGAACGCGGACGACGGCCCGGTCCTGGCGACCGGCGACGCCTTCATCGCCGACGAGGCCGCGCGCGAACGCCTGGCGGCCCGGGCCCACCTGGTCGACATGGAGGGCTACGCCCTGGCGACGGCCGCGGCCCAGGCCGGTGTCGCGCTCCGCATCGTCAAGCACGTCAGCGACGACGCGGGCGAAGGCGCGGCGAAGAGCTGGCGCGAGTCGGTGGCCGGCTGCGCCCGGGCCCTGGCCGACTGGGCCACCCTGCACATGCCCCGGCAGTCCTGACCCCACGGAACAGGGCCGGCCCTGGGGCCGCCTCCGCGGCAGGCCCGCTCCCCCGTCCCGTGCGTTCACGGCTCGGAGCCCGGTCAGTCCCGGCTCACGGCTCGGCTCCCTCGGAAGCCCGGCCAGGCCAGGCTCCGCGGCTCGGAGCCCTCCGGGCCCTGACGCGGCTCGGAGCCCGGACCGCCCCGTGTGCCCGCGCCTCAGAGGTCGGACAGGCCCGTGTGCCCGCGCCTCAGAGGTCGGACAGGCCCAGCTCGCGGGCGATCAGCATGCGCTGGACCTCGCTGGTTCCCTCCCCGATCTCCAGGATCTTGGCATCGCGGTAGAAGCGGCCGACGGGGTATTCGTTCATGAACCCGTAGCCGCCGAAGATCTGGGTGGCGTCGCGGGCGTTGTCCATGGCCGCGTCGCCGGCGACGAGCTTGGCGATGGCCGCCTCCTTCTTGAACGGCTCACCGGCCAGCATCTTCTCCGCCGCATGGTAGTAGGCCAGGCGGGCGGTGTGGGTGCGGACCTCCATGTCGGCGATCTTGAACTGGATGGCCTGGTAGTGGCCGATCGGGTGGCCGAACGCCCGGCGCTCGCGCACGTAGCGCAGGGACTCGTCCACGCAGCCCTGGGCCAGGCCGACCGAGAGGGCGGCGATCGCGATACGGCCCTCGTCGAGGGTCTGCAGGAACTGCGCGTAGCCGCGGCCCCGCTCGCCGAGCAGGTTCTCCGCCGGGACCCGGCAGTCGGAGAAGGAGAGCTCCCGGGTGTCGGAGCAGTTCCAGCCGACCTTGGAGTACTTCTTCGAGACGGTGAAGCCCGGTGTCCCGGACGGGACCAGGATCGTGGAGATCTCCTTCTTGCCGTCGGCGCGCTCACCGGTGATGGCGGCCACGCCCACGACACCGGTGATGTCGGTGCCGGAGTTGGTGATGAAGGCCTTCGAGCCGTTGATCACCCACTCGTCCCCGTCCAGTACGGCCGTGGTCCGCATGCCCCCGGGCACGTCGGAACCACCGCCCGGCTCGGTCAGGCCGAACGCGCCCAGCATCTCGCCCGACGTCAGCCGGGGAAGCCACGTGGCGCGCTGCTCCGCCGTGCCGAAGCGGTAGATCGGCATCGCGCCCAGCGACACCGCGGCCTCCACGGTGATGGACACGCTGGAGTCGACCCTCGCCAGCTCCTCCAGGACCAGGCAGAGCGCGAAGTAGTCGCCGCCCATGCCGCCGTACTCCTCGGGGATCGGCAGCCCGAACAGGCCCATCGCGCCCATCTGCCGGACGATGTCGTAGGGGAACTCCTCACGCTCGTAGAGGTCCCCGATCACCGGGGCCACCACGTCGCGGGCGAACGCCTCCACGGTCTTGCGCAGGTCTTCGTACTCGTCGTTGAGCTTGGGCATCGTCACTCCTTGACGTCTTGATCGGTCGCCGGGGCCGTTCCCAGTGCCTGGACGACCCGCGAGGGACTGGGGCGGCCGAGCTTCGCGGCCAGCCAGGTGCTGGTCTCCACCAGCGATTCGAGGTTCAGCCCGGTCTCGACCCCGAGACCGTGCAGCATCCACACCAGGTCCTCGGTGGCGAGGTTGCCGGTGGCGCTCTCGGCGTACGGGCAGCCTCCGATGCCGCCGGTGGAGGCGTCCACCACGGTCACACCCGCCTGGAGTGCGGCGAGGGTGTTGGCCAGTGCCTGGCCGTAGGTGTCGTGGAAGTGCACGGCGAGCCGGGAGGGGCCGCCGAAGGCCTCGATCAGCGCGCTCACGTGGCCGGGGGTGCCGACGCCGACGGTGTCCCCGAGCGACAGCTCGGAGCAGCCCAGGTCGAGGAGCCTGCGGCCCACGGCGACCACCTGCCCGATCGGCGTCGGCCCCTCCCACGGGTCGCCGAAGCACATCGACACGTACGCCCTGACCGTGAGGCCGTGGTCCAGCGCCCGCGCGACCACCGGTTCGAACATCTCGAACTGCGACTCCAGCGTCCGGTTGAGGTTCTTGCGGGCGAAGGTCTCGGTGGCGCTGGCGAAGACGGCGATCTCCCGGACGCCGTGTTCCAGCGCCCGGTCGAGGCCCCGCCGGTTCGGCACGAGCACCGGGTAGCGCACGCCGGGGACCCGCTCCAGGCGGGCCAGCAGCTCCGCGGCGTCGGCGAGCTGGGGTACCCACGTGGGGTGCACGAAGCTGGTCGTCTCGATCACCCGGTGCCCCGCGGCGGCCAGCCGGGCGACGAACTCGGCCTTGACCTCGACGGGGACGACCGCCGACTCGTTCTGCAGTCCGTCCCTGGGCCCGACCTCGTAGATCGTGACCCGCTCCGGCAGGCCCGCCGCCGGCGTCCGGTACGGCTCGCGCATCATGACTCCTCCGGCCCCGCCGGGGTCTCCCCCGGCCGCTCCGCCGCGGCTCCCCGTCCCGCCGCCGGGCTCCCGTACGGCTCGCGCATCACGACTCCCCGTCCCGGTGGACGACCGCCAGCACGGCGTCCATGTCGACCGCCTGGCCGGTGCGTACCGGCAGCTCGGCGACGACCCCGCCGACCGGCGCGGTCACGGTGTGCTCCATCTTCATCGCCTCGACGATGAGCAGCGGCTGCCCTTCGGCGACCTGCTCCCCCGCGGTCACCTTGACCACCAGGACCGTGCCGGGCATCGGGCTGCGGACCACCCCGTCCCCGGCGCCGCCCGCGCCCGCCCGGTCACCGGGGTCGCCCAGGTGGTGTCGGGTGAGTGCCCAGGCGTCGCCGTCCCGGCCGAGCCAGACGGTGTCACCGTCCCGGGCGACGGCGTAGCGCCGCCGGGCCCCGCCGAGGGTGACCAGCAGGTCGTCGCCGTCCGCCGACAGCCTCGCCCGCACGGCCGTCCGGGCGCCGTCTCCGGGCAGGTCCACCTCGGCTCCCGCCCCGGGCAGGCCGCGCACCCGGACCTCGGTCACGCCGTCGCGGCCCTCCAGCCGCCAGGTGGTCCAGGCGGCCTCGCCCAGCCGCCAGCCGTCGGGCACGTCCCACGGGTCGGCCGGTGTCGCGGGCACGCGCTCGTGGTGCAGGACCAGGGCCGCCGCGGCCAGGACGTCGGCGGGGACGGCCTCGCGGGTGACCAGCGCGTCGAGGTGGCGTTCGACCAGGCCGGTGTCGAGGTCGCCGGCGGCCACCTCCGGGTGGGTGACCAGCGCGCGCAGGAAGGCGATGTTGGTCGGCACGCCCAGCACGGTCGTCGCGGCGAGCGCCCCGTCCAGCCGGCGCAGCGCGCTCGCCCGGTCCGGCCCCCAGGCGATGACCTTGGACAGCATCGGGTCGTAGTCGCTGCCGACCACGCCGCCGACCATCAGGCTGGAATCCACCCGGACGTCGCCGGGCTCGTGCAGCGCGAGGACCCGGCCGCCGGTCGGCAGGAAGCCCCGGGAGGGGTCCTCGGCGTAGACGCGGGCCTCGACGGCATGGCCGCGCAGCCGTACCTCGTCCTGGGTGAGCGGGAGCGGCTCGCCGGCCGCCACCCTGAGCTGGAGCTCGACCAGGTCCAGGCCGGTGACCAGCTCGGTGACCGGGTGCTCGACCTGGAGCCGGGTGTTCATCTCCATGAAGTAGTAGTCGCCGGTCGCTCCCTGGACGATGAACTCCACCGTCCCCGCTCCGACGTAGCCGACGGACCTGGCGGCCTCGACCGCGGCCGCGCCCATGCTCGCCCGGGTCGCGGCGTCGAGCAACGGGGACGGGGCCTCCTCGATGATCTTCTGGTGGCGGCGCTGGAGGCTGCACTCGCGCTCGCCCAGGTGGACGACGTTGCCGTGCGTGTCGGCCATCACCTGGATCTCGATGTGCCGGGGGTTCTCCACGAACCGCTCGATCAGCAGGGTCGCGTCGCCGAACGCGGCGGCCGCCGTACGGCGCGCGGACTCCAGGGCGTCCGGCAGCTCCGCGGCCGTGCGCACCAGCACCATGCCCTTTCCGCCGCCTCCCGCCGAGGGCTTGATCAGCGCCGGGAAGCCGACCCGCTCGGCGGCGGCGGCCAGGTCGTCGCCGGGTTCGGCGCCTCCGGGGACGACGGGCACCCCGGCCGCCGAGACGGTGGCCTTGGCGCGGATCTTGTCGCCCATGGCCTCGATGGCCTCCGGCGGCGGGCCGACGAACACCAGCCCGGCCTCGGCGCACCGGCGCGCGAAGGCCGTGTTCTCCGCCAGGAATCCGTATCCCGGGTGCACGGCCTGCGCCCCGGTCGCCGCGGCGGCGTCCAGGATCCGGTCGATGTCGAGGTAGCCGCCGCCGAGCCGTACGGCGATGTCGGCCTCGCGGACGTGCCGCGCTCCGGCGTCGGCGTCGCTGTGCACGGCGACGGATCGGATGCCCAGTCTCCTGAGCGTGCGGATGATCCGGAGGGCGATCTCGCCCCGGTTGGCGATGAGAACGGTGTGGAACATCATGAGCGGCCCCCGCGAGGCGGCTGGGGAGCGGGTGGGTGAGTCATGGGTGCGGTCACATCCGGAAGACGCCGTAGCCGACGGGTTCGAGAGGGGCGTTGGCCGAGGCGGACAGGGCCAGGCCGAGGACGGTGCGGGTGTCGAGAGGGTCGATGACGCCGTCGTCCCACAGGCGGGCGGTGGAGTAGTAGGGGTTGCCCTGGTCCTCGTACTGCCTGCGGATGGCGTCGGGGTCGGCGTTGCCGACCGTGGAGAGCACGTTCGCGGCCTGCTCGCCGCCCATCACCGAGATGCGCGCGTTGGGCCACATCCACAGGAACCGGGGCGAGTAGGCACGCCCGGCCATCGCGTAGTTGCCCGCGCCGAACGAGCCGCCGACGACCACGGTGAACTTGGGCACCCGGGCGCAGGCGACGGCGGTGACCATCTTGGCGCCGTGCTTGGCGATGCCGGCGGCCTCGTACGCCTTGCCGACCATGAACCCGCTGATGTTCTGCAGGAACACCAGGGGCACGGCGCGGCGGTCGCACAGCTCGATGAAGTGCGCGCCCTTGAGCGCGGACTCGCCGAACAGGATGCCGTTGTTGGCGATGATCCCGACCGGGTGGCCGTGGATGTGGGCGAAGCCGGTGACGAGCGTGGCGCCGTACTCGGCCTTGAACTCCAGGAACCGGCTGCCGTCCACGACCCGGGCGATGATCTCGCGCACGTCGTACGGCGTGCGGGTGTCGGCGGGGACGATCCCGTAGAGGTCGCGCGGGTCGTGCGCCGGCTCCTCTGCGGGGACGCGCTCCCACGGGGACGGGGGGCGCGGGGCGAGGGTGGCCACGATGTCGCGGACGATCCTGAGCGCGTGCGGGTCGTCCTCGGCGAGGTGGTCGGTGACGCCGCTGACCCGGGCGTGCAGGTCGCCGCCGCCCAGCTCCTCGGCGGTGACCTCCTCCCCGGTCGCCGCCTTCACCAGCGGCGGGCCGCCGAGGAAGATCGTGCCCTGGTTGCGGACGATCACCGCCTCGTCGCTCATCGCCGGGACGTAGGCGCCGCCCGCCGTGCAGGAGCCGAGCACCGCGGCGATCTGCGGGATGCCGCGCGCCGACATGGTGGCCTGGTTGTAGAAGATGCGGCCGAAGTGCTCGCGGTCGGGGAAGACCTCGTCCTGCTTGGGCAGGAACGCGCCGCCGGAGTCGACGAGGTAGACGCACGGCAGGTTGTTGTGGAGGGCGACCTCCTGGGCCCGCAGGTGCTTCTTGACCGTGACGGGGTAGTAGGTGCCGCCCTTGACGGTGGCGTCGTTGGCGACGACCACGCATTCGCGGCCGGAGACGCGGCCCACGCCGGTGATGATCCCGGCGGCGGGGGCCTCGTCGCCGTAGAGCCCGGTGGCGGCGAGCTGGGAGAGCTCCAGGAAGCGTGAGCCCGGGTCGAGCAGGGCGTCCACCCGGTCGCGGGGCAGCAGCTTGCCGCGCGACACGTGTCTGGCCCGGGACTTCTCCGGACCGCCCAGCCCGGCGACCGCGAGCCGCTCTCTCAGGTCCGCGGCCAGGCGCTCGTTGACCTCCGCGTTGCCCTTGAACCCCTCGCCACCCGGGTCGCAGGCGCTCCGCAGCACCGGCCAGCCACTCATGCGAGCCCCCTTGTCCGGCTCCGTCGCCGTGGGTTAACGGTTACTAACTCCGCTCCCGATGTTAGTCATCATTAACCTCACCGTCTACCATGCGAGGTGTGACGACTGCCCAGCCCCTCACCCGCAGTCGCGGGTCACGCCGCACGGAGATCCTGGACGCGGCCGCCGCGCTGTTCGCGGCGCGCGGTTTCCACGGCACCTCCATCGAGGACATCGGCGGCGCGGTCGGCACCTCGGGCCCCGCCCTCTACCGGCACTTCAGCGGCAAGGAGGCCCTGCTGGCGGAGATGCTGCTGGATGTCAGCGAGCGCCTGCACACCTCGGCGGCCACCCGCGTGACCGAGGCCCCGGACGCCGAGCACGCCCTGGACGCCCTGCTCACCGGCCAGATCGAGTTCGCGCTCAGCCATCCCGCGCTGATCACCGTGCACGACCGCGAGCTCGGCAACGTCCCCGAGCCCGCCCGCCGGCAGATCCGCCGCCTGCAGCGGCTCTACGTGGAGGAGTGGGTCACCGTGCTGAGCGAGCTCTACCCGGGCTGCCCCCCGTCACGCCTGCGCGCCGCGACCCACGCCGTCTTCGGCCTGCTCAACTCCACCCCGCACAGCGCGGGTGAGCTCGACCCCGAGGCGATGGCCGGGCTGCTGCGGAGCATGGCCCGCGCGGCGCTCGCCAGGGTCCAGAGTTAGGGATCTTTAACGTTCATCGGCCCTGGACGCCCGTGGCCGCCTCCCCGGCGGCCATGGGCGTCCCGGTCTCAGCGGCTCTCGTGACGGCGCTGGCACAGCATGCAGAAGCGGGCGAGAGGGCGGGCCTTCAGCCGCTCGAAGGGGATCGCCAGCCCGCAGCCGTCACAGCGGCCGTAGGTCAGCTCGGTGACGTCCCGGAGGGCCTGGCGCACGACGGCGAGGTTCCGCTCGGCGGAGACGATGTCGGCGAGGAGTCCCGACTTCGCCGAGACCTCCACCGCGTCGTCGTTCACCGCGGTCTCCAGGTCGGCCAGCTGCCTGGTCCAGCGGAACAGCTGTCCCTCCAGCTCCTCGCGGATGGTGTCGAGCTGGACGGTGCTGAGGTGGGTGTCGACGGACATGATGTTCTGGTCCTTTCGGAAAGTGGGGCACGCGGGGAAGTGAGGTGGGGAAGAGGCGCCGGCGGGCCGGGCCGCGGCGGCAGGGCGGCAGCGGCGGACCGGCCCGGAGGCCGGGACCGCTCCCGCCGGACGGGGCCGGTCCGGCCGGATGGGACCCGGCCCGCTCCGGTCCGGGGTGACATGAGCCGGCTCGAATCAGCCCAAACCAAACCGACTCGAAACTGCCTGAACCGGCCACGGGTGGTGGCGCGGGCAGGCCGGGGCGGGCCCGGTCAGTGCCGCGCGGTGTGCCCGCAGACGGCGCAGTACCGGGCATGGGGGGCGCGGCGCAGGCGGTCCAGCGCGATGAACGCCCCGCACCGGCGGCAGGTGCCGTAAAGGCCGAAGTCCAGCCGTTCGATCGCCGCCTCGATCTCGGCGACGGCCTTCCTGGCTCGCTCGACCCGCCTCCAGGCGAGCGGGACCGGCCCGTCCGCCGTCGCGGGTCCCGGCACCCGGTCACACCCGGTGAGGGAATCCCGCTCCGCCCGCGCGACGGCGAGCCGCTCGTGCAGTAGGGCGCGCAGCTCCTCCAGCTGCGCGGTGTGCCGCCGGTACTCCTCCAGCAGCCTGCTTGCCGATCTGATGTCACCCATGACGACATCGACTCCTTGAATGACTCACCGTGGCGCGGGCCTGCGACGGCCCGCCGAGGTGAAAGCCGGATCCCGGGCACGCGCGGGCGTACGGCGGCGCATGACCGGGGGAACTCCTGCCGGGCCCGTGGCTCGGCGGAGGTCGGAAAAGAGGATGGAGTCTAGGAAGGCGGCGGGCTGCGCAGGGTGACGATCCGCTGGACACCGCGCCGGGGGTTGGCCGCCGGGCCCGCGTTCAGCCAGGCCAGCAGCACGAGGACGGAGGCCACCGCCACGGCGCTCACGCCGAGGAGATGGCGGAGCTGCCCCACCGTCGGCAGGTGCTCCGTACCGCCCGGGATGAGCCTCGGCGCGGTCGACGGGTGCGCGCCGACGGTCTGGGGAATCCAGAGGCTGGTGTCGGCGTCGGCGGGACGCCACCCGCCCGACCACGAGGAAGGGGCCACGGCCGACAGCACGACCGCGAGAACAAGGCCCACCACGGCCGCTGCGGCAGTGGGCCTGGGTGTGACCCACCGCGGTTCCCTCATCGTCTCGACCATAGCTCACCCCCCGCGAAAGGGCACTTCACACGACGGCCCGGGTTTCCCCGGCCCTCTCATGCGCCCCGGCCCGGCACCTCGCCCACGTGACGGGGATGGCCGCCGCGACTCCCGGTGACCACGCGGAGGGGGCGAGCCTGAGGGGGAAGTCACATGGGCAGGGAGGCGGGGTTGCCCGCAGGAGGGGCCACCGCCACCGGCCCGGAGGCCGGGGCGGGCTGCATGGGCAGCGGCACCATCGACACGCAGTCGTACTGCGGGCACGGCGTGGTGGAGCACTTCTCGGGGGAGGGCACGCAGATGTGGCCCGGACCGCATTTGACCGTCGCACACGGCGACATGGGCGGGCACAGACTGCCCACGCGGATGTCCTTCCAGGTGACGGAGCCGATGGTGACGGACCCGATGGCGACGGCCGGCAGTTCGGCGGGCTGGGCGACGGGCGCGACGGGCGACTGCTCGGGCCCCGGAACGGCGGGCGCGACGGGCGGCGGAGTGGCCACCGGGACGGCGGGTGCAGCGGGCGCGACAGGCGCAGCGGGCACAGCGGGTGCAGCGGGCGCGGCAGGTGCAGCGGGCACGGCAGGCGCGGCGGGTGCAGCGGGCGCGACAGGCGTGGCAGGCACGGCGGGCACGGCAGGTGCAGCGGGCTCGACGGGCGCGACAGGCTCGACGGGCGCAGCGGGTGCGACGGGTGCGACGGGCGGCGGTCCGGCCGCCCAGGCGCCGGACACCCCGGTCAGCGGCCCGGCCGCGACACCCACGACCAGCATCAGGATCACTTTCCGCAGCATTCATTCCCCAGTTGTCATGATCGGCTCTGACTTCCAGGAGAGATGCTCGCACCGGCCATGCCTGCTCCGGGCAAAGCGAATCTCAGCAAGCCGGATGGCTTGCCGGGAGCCGCTCGTCGCCGTCGCACCAGAGGTTTCCGCCAGGCGCGCGGCCTGCCCGGGACCTGCCGTTCCACAGGGAGCGCGGCCCTCCCGGGACCTGCCGTTCCGCAGGGAGGACGCCGTCGCACGGGGACACGGGAGCGGCCCGGGTGCTCGAGCACCCGGGCCGCCGTCCGTTCAGGCCCGCTCACGGGGAGCGGGCCTCGATCTCACCGTCAGCGCCTGACGACGCCGACGTAGTCACTCCGGCTGGAGTCACCGTAGAAGTCGCCGTCACCCTTGAAGACGAACTTCCAGTAGCCGGACTTGTAGGTCCTGGCCTTGGTGTAGAGGTTGCCGCTGCCGTTGGACCGCGTGGTCTTGACGTAGCTCCACTTGTCCGAGCCCTTGGCCTTGAAGTACAGCGCGACCTTCGCGCGGTAGCCGTCCCAGCCCGACGAGTCGTCCACCTGGAGCTTGCCGGTGAACTTCAGGTAGCGGCCGTAGCGGCCGGGCTCCGGCGAGGCGTTGAACTTGACGAGGCGGCTGGCGGCGCGCTCCGGCTCCGGCTGGGGCCGGACGACCGTCACGTGGTCGGTGCCGCTGCTGCTGCCCCTGACACCGTCGGCGCCGGCGAACACGGCACGCCAGTGACCGGAACGCCTGGCCGTCACGTCGGCGCCGAAGCGGCCGTAGCGGTCGGTCCAGTCGCGGGCCACGTCGTCCCACCGGGACGAGCCGTCGGCGCGGAACAGGATGACGACCTTCTTGCCCGAGTAGCCGTCCCAGCCGTGCCGGGTGTCGAGCTGCAGGCGTCCGCGGAGGCTCAGCCTGTCACCCTCCTCCACCCGGTCGGGCCGGGCGTCGAAGTCGACGATCCGGCTGTCGACGACCCTGGGGGCGACCTTGACGTCGACCCGGTCGGTGTCGCTCACCGAGGCGCGGGCGCCGCCGTTGCCGGCGAACTCCGCACGCCACCAGCCGGTGGCGTCGGCCTTGACCCTGGCCTTGAACCAGCCGCTGCGGCCGGTCCCGACCTTGGCGACGTGCCGGTAGGCGTCGGTGCCCTTCTCCCGGAAGGTGATCGTCACGGGCTGGCCGCCGTATCCGCTCCAGCCGCCGCTGTCACGCAGCAGTTTGCCGGAGACCTCGATGCCGGCGCCCTTGGCGACGTCGTCGGGAGAGGCGTCGAAGTCGACGATCTTGGTGTCGAGGGCCTTCCGGACCTCGACGGCGAACTTGCCGCGCGTCGAGTCCTCCTTGCCGTCGCCGCTGTGGGCGATCGCGAGGAAGCTCCACTGCCCGGTGGCGCTCTTGGCGTCGAACGACTTGGACGCGGTCCACTTGGTCTCGGTGCCGTGCGGGCTGGGCTTCAGGTCGAGCGAGGTCCAGGCGCCGACGCCCGGCGCCTTGATCTGGAACTCGGCCTTGCCCGCAGCGGTCGTGGTGAAGCTGAACTTCGCCGTGACCGGCGATCCGGTCACCACGACCGGGTTGGGGTCGATCTCCACGTTGGAGACGACGGGGTCCGCTGAGGTTCCCGCCGCAGCTGTCGCGGAGGGAGCGAGAGCGAGGGCTCCGGCTCCCATGGCCACCGCGACGATAACGGCTCGGGTGCGTTGCAACATTCGGGTTGTCCATCCTCCCCGTTGGCTGAACGCGGCATGAGGGTGCCACGTTACTTCTCTCAAGTAGACGTACAGAGAGGGCAATTGGTTGATAGATCTGACAAGTTGTTATTAATAACTGTCGAATAGGATCGGTCCACCACCTCTTTAAGGCCCAAAGACCTCAACGCCGGGGACGGGAGCCGTCGAGGAGGACATAATCGAGCTGTGGCGCGCGACACTGTTGAGACTCATTTCACCGAGGCGGTGACCGCCCTCTCCCCCGGGGCCCCGCGTGATCCCGGCATGCCCGTGCGGGAGGGGACGACCCTGACCGGCGCCCGATGCCGCGAGCTGTTCGAGTTCCAGCTCGGCAGCAGGCTCCTGGACGTCGCCTCGCGCTGGCTGCGCGAGCACGGCGAGGGTTTCTACACCATCGGCTCGGCCGGGCACGAGGGCAACGTCGCGGTGGCGGCGGCGGTCCGGGTCACCGACCCCGCCCTGCTGCACTACCGCTCGGGGGCCTTCTACCTGGCCCGGTCCGTGATGGCGGGGCGCCTGCCCGAGGAGGGGCTGCGCGACGTCCTGCTGGGCCTGACCGCCTCGGCGGAGGAGCCGATGGCGGGCGGCCGCCACAAGGTCTTCGGCCACCCCGACCTGGCGGTGATCCCGCAGACCTCCACGATCGCCAGCCACCTGCCGCGCGCGGTGGGCGTGGCCTTCGCCATCGAGCGCGCCCGGCAGCTCGGCCTGGCGGGCGCGTGGCCCGGCGACGCGATCGCGGTGTGCGGCTTCGGCGACGCCTCCGTCAACCACGCCAGCGCCCTGTCCGGGCTCAACACCGCCGCCTACGGCTCCTACCAGGGGCTGGCCATGCCGGTGCTGTTCGTCTGCGAGGACAACGGCCTGGGCATCAGCGTGCGGACCCCGGACGGCTGGGTGGAGGCCGCCCGCCACCGGCTGCTGGAATACTTCGAGGCCGACGGCTGCGACCTGGCCGACGTCCACGACGTGGCGAGGGCCGCCGCCGAGCACGTCCGCAGGCACCGCTCCCCCGCCCTGCTGCACATCAGCACCGTCCGGCTGATGGGCCACGCCGGCTCCGACGTGGAGCTGTCCTACCGGACCAAGCGGGAGATCAACGCCGACCTGGAGCGCGACCCGCTCGTCGCCACCGCCCGCCTGCTCGTCGAGGCGGGCCTGACCACGCCCGACGAGCTGCTGACCCGCTACGAGACGACGCGCGAGCACCTGTTCAAGATGGCCATGGAGAGCTCCCGGCGCTCCCGGCTGACCTCGGCGGTCGAGATCATGGAGCCCCTCGCCCCCCGCACCCCCGAGGCCGTCGCCCCGGCCAGCACGGTGGCCGCGGCTTCGAGGGAGAGGGCCTTCGGCGGCAGGCTGCCCGAGCTGGAGGGCCCGCTGACCCTCTCCCAGGCGATCAACCGGACCCTGGCCGACACCCTGGCCGCCCACCCCGACGTGCTGGTCTTCGGCGAGGACGTGGCCCGCAAGGGCGGCGTCTACGGCGTCACCCGCGGCCTGCAGAAACGCTTCGGCGCGGGCCGGGTGTTCGACACGCTCCTCGACGAGCAGGCCGTGCTCGGCCTGGCACTGGGGTCGGGCGTCTCCGGGCTGCTGCCGGTGCCCGAGATCCAGTATCTGGCCTACCTGCACAACGCGCTGGACCAGATCCGGGGCGAGGCCGCGACGCTTTCGTTCTTCTCACGCGGCGCCTTCCGCAACCCCATGGTGGTCCGCGTCGCCTCCTACGCCTACCAGAAGGGCTTCGGGGGCCACTTCCACAACGACAACTCCGTCGCCGCGCTGCGCGACATCCCCGGCCTGGTCGTCGCCTCTCCCGCACGCCCCGACGACGCGGCCTCGATGCTGCGCACCTGCCTGGCCGCCGCCCGCACCGACGGCAGCGTCTGCGTCTTCCTCGAACCGATCGCCCTCTACAACACCCGCGACCTGTTCGACGACGGCGACAACGGCTGGCTCTCGCCGTACGCGCCGCCGGCCCGCTGGGCGGAGACGCACGTCCCGATCGGCCGCGCCCGCAGTTACGGCGACGGCCGCGACCTGACCATCGTGACCTTCGGCAACGGCGTGCGGATGAGCCTGCGCGCCGCGGTCAGGCTCACCGCGGAGGGATACAGCTGCCGGGTGCTGGATCTGCGCTGGCTGTCGCCGCTCCCGATCGACGACCTGCTGCACGCGGCGGAGCTGACCGGCAGGGTGCTGATCGCCGACGAGACCCGCCGTACCGGCGGCGTCTCGGAGAGCATCGTCGCCGAGCTGCTCGACGCCGGTTTCACCGGCAGGATCGCCCGGGTGACCTCCGCCGACAGCTTCATCCCGCTGGGCGACGCCTCCAGTCATGTGCTGCTGTCGGAGGGCGAGATCGAGGCCGCCGCCCGCAAGCTGCTGGGCTGAGCCCGGCGAGGCGGGCCGCCTGCCGGATCGGCACCGGGGGCGGCCGCGGGATCATCCGAAGACGTCGGACACGTACCTGCCGTTCCGCTCGACCTCGGCGGCCCACGCGGTCGCGTCCTCGCCGGTGCTGCCCGTCGCGTCCTGGTAGATCCTGACGAGGTTCTCCCGTACGGCGGGCGCCATGTGACGGCCGTCGCCGCAGACGTAGACCGTGGCGCCCTGCCGGAAGAGGTCGCGGACGCGGTCACGCTCCCGCCAGACGCGGTGCTGGACGAACGTCACCTCCCCCTCCGGCTGGTGGGTGAAGGCCGGGAGCACGCGGACCGCGCCGTCGGCCTCCCACCGTGCCAGCTCGTCGCGGTAGAGGAAGTCCACGTCGGGGTGGTCGCAGCCGAAGAACAGCAGCGTCTCCCCGAGCGGCTCGCCGGCCGCCTTCCGCAGGGCCCTCTCCTGGACGAAGCCGCGGAAGGGCGCGATCCCGGTGCCGGCGGCGATCATGATGACCGGCGTGCCGTTCGAGACCGGAGGCTGGAACGGCACGTTCGGCCGCCGGACGGCGATGGGCACCCGGTCTCCCGGGCGCAGCCGGGCGAGGTAGGTGGACGAGATGCCGCGGAACCTGCCCACGCCGGACAGGGCTGGGGCGTCCACCACGCCCACCGTCAGGGTGCAGTGCGCCGGGTTCCAGCGCGGGGACGACGAGATGGAGTACTGCCGGACCCTCATCGCGGGCAGCATGTCCAGGAACTCCCCGAAGGGCGTGTCGAGCGAGGGGTGGGTGTCGAGCAGGTCGAGCACGCTCACCCGCCTGTCGAGGATCTCCTGCCGGTGCCGTACGGGGTCGCCGGCCAGGGCCGACAGGCGGTCGCGGTCCGGCGGGCACTGGGCGTGGCGCGCGAGCCGTTCGAGGTCCTTGCGCGTCGCCGGGGCCGACAGCTCGACGTGGTGGCCGAGGAGCTCCCGCACGGAGACGGGCTGCCCGGTCGGCAGCGACGCGGCCATGGCGCCCCGGCTGGAGTGCAGGACGACGGCGGCGTCGGTCTGGATCCCGAACCGCCGGGCCGCCCTCTCCACCAGCTCGGGGTGATTCTCGGGCAGGACGGTGAGGTAGTCGCCGGCCTGGTAGGTCGTGCCCTCGGGAAGGGCGAACTCGATGTGCCGCTTGGAGCGCCCCAGCGGGGAGCCCACGTCGACCAGCTCCCGGTTCTCCACCACGGTGGCCAGCCCGAGCCGGTTCTGCGCCACCAGCTCGGCGCTCGGCGAGGGGATCACCTCGACCTCGTACAGCGGGCCGGTCTCGACCCCGCCCTCCTTGACGCCGAGGCTGTCGCCGAGGCTCTCCCAGAACGGGGCGTACCAGCGTTCGAAGTCACCGAAGAAGTCGCCGCCGGCGTCCGCCTCACCCCGGGCGACGACCCGCTGGGCGCCGGCGCCTTGGAGCCTCTCGTCGATCATGGTGGGGACGGCCTGGTAGGTGGAGAGCCAGTCGCGGCTGCCGCACCCGAAGACGGCGTACCGTACGCCCTCCAGCGCGCCCCGCGGGACGTCGGAGAGCCAGGTGACGAAGTCGCGCGCGTTGTCCGGCGGCTGGCCGTTGTAGGAGGCGGTCACGACGACGACCGCCCCCTCGGCGGGGAGCCTGCCCACGTGCTCGTCGAGCGGGGCCACCCGGGCGGCGTATCCCCGGGCGGCGGCGTCACCCGCGACGCGCCGGGCGAACGCCTCGGACGCGCCGGAGTTGGAGCCGTACAGCAGCAGCAACGGGGTGCCGTGCGCGGTGACGGGCCTGTCCTGCGGCGGGGCCGACGGCTCGGGCGCGGGGGCCGCCCGTTCGACGGCCTGCCGGACGCGCGCGCGGATGCGCAGCCCCTCGGGCTTGAGGGTCAGCGTCTCCTTGACCTTGAGGTCGTACGGTTCCGGTGCCCAGAACTCGAACCGCTGCAGCAGCATCGACAGGACCAGCGTCGCCTCCTGGAGCGCGAACGCCCGCCCGATGCAGGAGCGGCTGCCGTTGCCGAACGGCAGCCACGCCTTGTCGGGGAGGTTCTCCCGGGCGCCCGGCGCGAACCGGGCGGGGTCGAACCGCTCGGGATCGTCCCACACGGAGGGGTCACGGTGCAGGGAGGGCGTGAGCACGAACAGCACGTCGCCCTTCTTGAGCGGGTAGCGCCCGGCGAGCACCGTGTCGTGCTTGGCGTGTACGGCGAACGCCGGCGCGGTCGGGTACAGCCGGAGCGTCTCGCGCAGGATCCGGTCGATGTGGCCGAGCCGGGAGAGGTGTTCGAAACGCGGCATCTCCGCGCCGAGCACGCGGTCGACCTCGTCGCGGGCGTGGCGGAGGAGGTCGGGGTTGTCCAGCAGCAGGTGGACGGCGAACGACAGCAGGCCGCTCGTCGTCTCGTGCCCGGCGATCAGGAAGGTGACGAGCTGGTTGCTGATGTTGGCGTCGTCGAGCCGCTCCCCCGTCCGGGGGTCGGCGGCGCCGAGCATCAGGCCGAGCAGGTCGCGCGGGGCCTCGCCGGGATCGGCCTGCCTGCGCCGGGCGATGAGCTCGTCGCAGACGTCGTGCATGAGCGCGGCGTCGGCCTCGTACTGCCGGCGGCTGACGAACATGAGCTTGTTCTGCAGCGGCACGCGCCGGGACCGGCCCCCCGCCTCGCTGAGGGCCCGGACCATCGCGTCGATGAAGGGGTGCATCTCCCGCTGGTAGAAGGAGTTGAAGCGGTAGCCGAACCCGCTGAGCGCGATCGTGTCGAGCGTCAGGCGGGTCATGTTGTCGGCCACGTCGATGTCCTGGTCGGCGCCCAGGCGCTCCCACTTGGTCAGCATCTGGTCGGCGATGTCGATCATGTCGTCGAAGTAGTTCCGCATCGCCGCGGGACCGAACGCCGGCATCAGGATCCGGTGGGCCCTGGCCCAGTTGGGCTCGTCGCCGTAGGCGGTGAACAGGCCGTCTCCGGCGAAGTCGCGGATGTGCTCCAGCGGCCCGTGCACGTGCTTCTCGAAGCGCGACTCGTCACAGGCCTCCGCCACCAGCTCGCGCGAGCTCAGGATGAGCATCTCCCGCCCGGGAACGCTCATCCGGAAGACGGGTCCCAGGTCGGCGGCGAGCCTCATCATGCTCTGCACCGGCGCACCGGAGTCGATCTCGGGCGCGTTGCCGACGATGGGGCGCATCGGAGGCTGGGGGATCCTGGCGGATCCGGCGTGGTCGGTCATGTCTGTCTCTCCCCCGGAAAGAAATGGTGGTGGTCAGCGCGGCGACGTCACGGGGACACCGGCCGCGCTCCCGCTCGGGCCGCGGCGATCCGCTCCGTCACCGAGGCCGCCCGGCCGGCCGGCACGCCCGCCGCGATGAGGCACGCGGTCGTCGCGGCCACGGCGTCGCCGTTCTCCCAGGCCCCGTCGTTCACCGCCTGGAGCAGTCCCAGCGTCATCGACTCCACGGCGTAGGACAGCACCGGCGCCGGCAGGTGGCCGCTGAACACGCCGAGCCGCTGCCCGATCTCCAGCAGCTCGGCGGTCTTCTCCCGCACGGGACGGAGCAGCTCGTGGATCCCGGCGCTGGTCAGGTTCCGCTGGGCCAGTGCGATGAGCAGCCGGTAGCGGTCGCCGACCTCCCAGACGGCCAGCGTGAAGCGGGCCATCGCCTCGTCGGGCGAGTCGGCGTCGGCCTGGCCGCGGTGGAAGGCCTCGGTGACCTCGCGCGCCGCCTGCTGGGCGATGCCGTCGATCAGGGCGTCCCGGCTGGGGAAGTGCCCGTAGAGCGTGCGCCGGACGACCCCCGCCGCGCGGGCGACGTCGTCCATGCTCGCCTGCGGGTTACGGCTCAGCTCCTGGGCGGCGACCGCCAGGATGCGCCGCCTGTTCGACCGCGCGCGGGCACCGCCCGTGGCGGCCGTGTCCGAGACGTCCATGCGACCCCCTCCCCTCAACTGCTCATATATCGGTATTTGCACACTGCTGTGCAGTTAACCAACTTGCTCAGTGATGTGCAAATCAGCGACGCTCCCGGTCGGGGTGAACACGATCACCCCATGGCGCCGGCCCGGACCGGGCGGCGGGTCGCCCCCGCCCATGCGAGGCACCCGGACCTCCGCCGGGCCCGCAACCGCCGGCCCGGCGGCGGGGCCGAGCAGCCGCGAGAGGCCGAGCCGGCACAGGGGGTTCCGATCCGTCCGCTCAGTCCGATCCGTCCGATCAAGCCCGGAAAGTACTTGACAGATTGGAAAGTGAAAAGTACTTTCCAATCAGGAAAGAACAAAGGAGCGGATCATGCACATCACCCCCGAAGACGCCGCACGGACACTGGCCCAGGTCCACGAGACGCAGCACAGAGCCCTTCGCTCCGCACCGCCGATGTTCCCGGCCTGGTACCCGGTGGCGGTCTGGCTCTTCGTCACCGGCCTGCAGTTCGTCACCGAGGTCACGCCCGCGTGGTGGCTCTGGATCGCCGTCACGGCCCTGTCGGCCGGCCTCGCCGTCGCCGTACTCAAGTTCGTGAGAGATGTCCGGAACGCAAACCTGCGCCCTCACCCCTCCGTGGTGGATCCATGGGCATGGGCCGGCTTCGTGGGCTGGATGATCGCCACCGGCGCCGGGGGCGGCGTGCTGGCGTGGTGGCTCACGGGGGGCGACACCACCTACCCGCGCACCCTCATGGGCGTGATCATGACCGTGGTGGTGGCGGTCACCTCCCCCCTCCTGGCCCGCTGGATGTCCACCCGGACCGCCCGCAGGGCAGGGGCGGCGGAGCGATGACGCCGCAGCTCAACCCGGTGATCCACGCGCCGACCCGGCTGCAGATCGTCGCGCTGCTGGCGGCCGCCGACGAGGCCGAGTTCGCCTTCGTGCGTGACAACCTGGACGTCAGCGACTCGGTGCTGTCCAAGCACGCGAGCGCCCTGGAGGCGGCCGGCTACGTGAAGATCCGCAAGGGACACGTCGGCAAGCGCCCGAGGACGTGGTTCAGCCTCACTCACGAAGGGCGCGCGGCCTACACCGCCCACGTCGCCGCCCTCCAGGCCATCGTCACCCGGTCCGGCCTCTCGGTCCTGCCCGGCTGAGATCTCGCAGTCCTCCCCGGCCGGAGAGGCACGGGCGGCGAGGCGCGGGCGGCGAGGCGGCGTCCGGGGCCGGCGGCGGGGCGGTCAGCGCATCGCCTCGACACCCGCGACCAGCATGTCCAGCACGGACTCGAAGAGCGCGTCCGGCGCGGCCGAGGCCGCGCCCGCGGCCCTCCGCAGGCTGGGCAGCCCGTCGTCCGGGGAGAGCGGTCGCGGCAGCCCGTTCCACCCGCCCGGCTCCGTGCCGGGAGGCGGCCGGTCGTGCCACGCGTCCCAGATCTCGGCGAAGCCGGCCACCTGGAGCACGGTGACCGCCCAGGCGCGGTAGGCGTTCTGCGGGGACAGCCCGACCTCAAGGAAGAAGCCCACCACGACATCGTCGGCGCGCAGGGTGTCAGGTGAGGCGAAGGGGGTCAGATCCTCGGCGCGGGCCAGGGCGAGCAGCCCCGGATGGGAGCGATACCAGGCGCGCAGATCGCGGCAGTGCTCCCGCAGGCTCTCCTGCCACCGCGCGGGATCCAGCCGGGGCGCGGGGCGGTCGGCCTGACTGACGGAGACGACGAGCTCCAGCAGGTGACGGCGGTCGGTGACGTAGTTGTACAGGGCGCGCGGCGAGACCTCCAGCCGCGTGGCGACGGCCCGCATGGTCAGCTCGGCCGGCCCTCCCCCGGCGAGCACCTCCAGTGCCGCCCTAGCGATCCCCTCCCCGGTGAGCGTCGGGCGCCCCGCGCGGTACTCGGGGCGCCTGCGACGCCTGACCGGGACATCGGGCTCCCCGCCCGCTCTGGATGGCACGGGCTCATCGTAGCCAGCCCGATTGAACTTCACACTATGTTGACTTTAAGGATGACGGAGACCACCCTTAGGCATGCCTTACCTAATGTCTAGGGAGATCGCATGCAGTGGAGTTCGATCGCCGCTCACGGCGTCCTGTACGGCCTCGCGGTGAGCGTGCTGTTCACCCTCGCCCTGCTCGCCGGATTCCTCGCCGGCCGGGACTTCCTGGTCGACGCCTACCCGCCCGCGATCCGGGAACGGTACGCGAAGCCCAAGAGCGCCCGGGGCCGGCGGGTGGCATTGTGCTTCGGGTTGATCTTCTGGGGAGCCTGCTTCCTCCCGCTCCTCGTCGTCGCCCTGCTCGACCTGAGAGCCACGACAGGCGGCGACCTGGGATTCCTCCCGGCGGCGGCCTGCGCCGCGATCGTCTTCGCGACGATGTCCGTCTACGACCTCGTGGTCATCGACTGGCTCGTCTTCGCCGGCCTGCGTCCCCGCCTGATGACGCTGCCCGGCACCGAGGGCATGAAGGAGTACCGGGACCTGAGGTTCCATCTCGTCCAGGGCCTCAAGGGGAGCCCGCTGGTCCTGGTCGTCGGCCTCGTGGCGGGCGGCGCCGTGGCCGCCGTCGAGGCGCTCACCTGATCCACCGGCCGCGGCGGGCATGACGCCTCCCGGCTCCGGCGGGAGGCGGCCGGAGCCGGGCCCGGAGCGGGCGGCGCGGTCGAGTCGCGCCGCCCCCTTCCTTACCTCCCCTGTCTCACATTTCGGAAATATCCGAACAGTCGCTTTTGGCCGCCGAACTCGCCGCCAACACCGGAATGATCGAGTGCCTCCGTGAAACCCGGAATGATTCAACCCAAAAAATCAACAGATTGATTTACTGTTTCATGACGAAGCACGCGGCATGCCAATCGTTTTATTCCACACACGGAGGGTCGGTCGATGGTTTCCGTCAACCAGGGAGCTTGGGTTCCCGGTAGCGACAATTACCACTACGGCTACAACTCGCTCCCCAATCTCCCGATCACCGGCGCCCCCGCCGACGCCAACTTCCGGCGCTGGTCGGTGCTGCACGACGGCACCCTCTACCGCCTGTACGCCTTCCGGGGCAGCAGCCGCGACACGCTGTACCAGTTCGCCTGGGACGGCACCTCGTACGCCTACGGCTACAACTCGATCCCGGTGCTCACACTGACGGGCGCGCCGGCGGACGCCGACAGCGGCAGCATCTCGCTGCTGCACAGCGGCGGGGCCTACCACGCCTACCTGCGCAGGCTCGGCGACCCCACCACCCTTTACCAGTTCGTCTGGGTGCCGGGCACGGCGACCTACCAGTGGTCCTACGGCGACCACGCCCCCACCCTCCGGGTCACCGGCTTCCCGCCCGACACCGACTGGTCGCGCTGGTCGATGCTGCACGACGGCACCGCCTACCGGATCTACGCCTTCCACCACGGGTGCAACGACAGGATCTCCCAGGGCTCGTGGAACGGCGACGCGGCGGAATACCAGTACGGCCACAACTCGATTCCCCAGCTCAACCTGAAGGACTTCCCCGACACCAGTGACGCCGGCCGGGCGGCGATGTTGCACGACGGCACCGACTACCGCTTCTACTTCCAGACGCGGTAGCCGCCTTCTTGTCAGGAGCGTCTGATGAGACCCCTCCGCGCGCGGCACGGAAATGCCCTGGACATATCACCGTCCAGGGCATTTCGGCCGCATGAAAAACACCGGCCGCCGCCTGCAATACCCCTAAAATTCGGCATTTGTATTTGCGTGATTCACCGTTCTCCTGGATGACGGCACGCACGTCTCATGAATGACGGCGTGCGCGGCGGACGCGGGAGGAGCCCAGGCCCGCGCCCGGACGGAACCCACAGCCCGACGGAGGCCTACAGCCAGTCCCGGCGCTTGAACACCACGTACAGGGTCGTGCAGACGCCCGCCATCAGCAGCACCGCGAACGGGTAGCCCAGATCCCAGTGGATCTCGGGCATGTCGTCGAAGTTCATGCCGTAGATGGTGCCGACGAGGGTGGGGGCGAACAGGATGGCGGCCCAGGCGGAGATCTTCTTGACCTCCTCGTTCTGGGCGTTGCTGGCCTCGGTGAGATTGGTCATGTGCTCGTTCTGGGCCTGGGCGACCATGGTCGAGTTGACCACGAGGATGTCGTGGAGCATCTGGCGGAAGCCGCTGACCCGCTCCGCCACGGTGATCGCGTGGTCGGCGACGTCGCGCAGGTATCTCTGCAGCTCCTGGTCCACCCCGTACTTGGCCGCCCCCGCGATGAATCCCTCGATCATGCCGAGCAGCGGCCCCGTGGCCCGCTGGAACTCGATCACCTCGCGCGAGAGCTCGTAGATGCGGCGGGAGACGCCGGGCTCGTTGCCGAAGACCTGGACCTCGATCTCGTCGATGTCGTTCTGCAGGCCGGCGACGACCGGGGCGTAGCCGTCCACGACCGCGTCCATGATGGCGTAGAGCACCGCCTGCGGGCCCTGGCCGAGCAGCTCGGGATCGCCCTCCATCCGCCGGCGGACCTGGGACAGGTCGGGGGCCTCGCTGTGCCGTACGGTGATCACGAAGTTCCGGCCGACGAAGAGGTGCAGCTCACCGAAGTCGACCTCCTCGGCCTCGTCGACGTATCTGGCCGGGCGGAGCACCACGAACAGCGTGTCCCCGTAGCGGTCGGCCTTGGGCCGCTGGTGGGCGACGATGGCGTCCTCGACCGCCAGCTCGTGCAGGTCGAACTCCTCCGCCACGTTGAGGATCACCGCGTCCTCGGGCCGGTAGAAGCCGATCCAGGCCATGCTGTCGGGGGTGTTCTTCAGGCACTCGAACGCCTCGGGCAGCGATCCGGGGGTGGCCGTCCGCCGCCCGTTCACGTAGATCGCGTTGTCGATGACGTGCGACCGGGGCGAAGGCGGCTCGTCGCCGGCGGAGCGCGGGTCCATCGACCGCTCGGGAGAGTCCCGCACCGCTCCGGAACGCCCGCGCATCAGGCTCCGCATACCCCGCACCCGCCGATCAGCCACGTCCTTCTCCTCATCCGACGTTCATGAACTCCTCCAGCGACCGCATCGCCCTACCCCGGATCGTCGCCCGGAACATCGGGGTCCAGCCGAAGAAGAGCCCCACCGGCCGGCCCAGGGCCATCTTGGACCAGTGCTTGAAGTCGAACTCGTCGTGGTGCCGGATGATCAGGCCGCCCTCGAACCGGAACAGGGCGTCGATCTCGTTGACGACCTCCCTGCCCGTCCTGCCGAAGGTGTAACGGGCCGTCCAGTGCGCCTCGCCGTCGTGGTCGCGCGCGCTGACGTCGCGGACGGCCACCGCGATGTCGTGGTTGCGGCCGAGCAGCATCCGCCACATGCCCATGACCCTGTCGCGGCCCTCCAGCTCCTGGAAGACGGGGTCGCCGAACGTGGCGTCGGGGTGGTAGCAGCGCTCCATCGCGTCGGCGTCGCGGCGTCCGAAGGCGTCGTAGAAAGTCCTGATGAGCGCGGCGTTCTGGTCGTTCACGCGGATCCCCCAGATCATCGTTCTCCCGATGACCGAGTGTAATCGGGAGAAAGATCGAACAGATCGGCGGCGCTGTCCCAGCACACCGCCCGCAGCCAGTCCTCGCCGAGGCCGAGGCGGTCCAGCGCGTGGATCTGGTGTGCGTAGGGGTAGGGGATGTTCGGAAAGTCGCTGCCGAGCAGGACCTTACCCGCCAGGCCGAGGTCACGGAGCCGTGGCCCGAGGTGGGCGGGGAACGGCATGCCGCGCTCGGCGAAGTCGGTGAAGGTCATCGTGGTGTCGAGCCGTACGTTCGCGAAGGTCTCCGCCATCCGGAAGAACTCCTCGTACTCCGGCATGCCGAGGTGCGCGACGACCACGGCCAGCCGGGGATGGCGGGCCAGCACCCCGGCGATCGGCACCGGGCCGGTGCAGCGGCCGGGCAGGGGGATCGAGCTGGCGTGGACCACGACGGGGACGCCCCGCTCGGCCAGCAGCCCCCACACCTCGTCGATCTCCCTGAGCCTGGGATCGAAGTCGCCCACCTGCAGATGGACCTTGAAGATGCGCGCCCCCCGGTCGAGGGCGTCCCGCACGTAGTCGAGGACCCCGGGTTCGGGGTAGAAGGTGGCCGAGGGGAGGCATCCGGGGGTGCGGCGGGCGAAGTCGAGGGTCCAGGCGTTGAGGTCGGCCGCCATGCCGGGCCGGTGCGCGTACGCCAGGGCGGAGAACGCCCGCACCCCGAGGTCTCCCAGGCGCGCGACCCGCTCCTCGGCAGGCACCCGGTAGTGGATCGGCCACCCCGCCCCCATCAGCGGGCCGCCGTTCTCGAAGTGGTGCCAGACCCGGCGCTCCATCCGCTCGGGCAGGAAGTGGACGTGCACGTCCGCCAGACCCGGCAGGCCCAGGCCCCGCCACCAGGCGGGGACGTCGGCGTCGGCCGGTTCCGGAATAATGCTCTGCATATCCGTGACTTTATCGCCAGCACACCGGATGTCATGGGACGCTTTGCTCCGACGTCGTGAAGGAGAAGTGATCGTTGTCCGAGGTCTGGGTGACTCTGACCACGCCCCAGGCGGGGCCGCCCCTGTGGATCGTGCTGCTGGCCGCGCTGGCGGCGCTGGCCGTGGTGACGTGGTCCGCCTCGTGGCAGCTCTCCCGGGGCCTGATCACGATCGCGCACGAGGGCGGGCACGCGCTGACCGCGCTGCTCACCCGACGCAAGCTGCAGGGCATCCGGCTGCACTCCGACACCTCGGGCGTCACCCTGACCCGGGGCAGGCCCACCGGCCCGGGGATGATCCTGACCGCCGCCGCCGGATACGTCGCCCCGTCCCTGCTGGGGCTCGGCGGGGCGTGGCTGACCTCCGCCGGCTACGTGGCGATCCTGATCACGATCGTGATCGCGCTGCTGTTCTGCATGCTGCTGCTGATCCGCAACCTGTTCGGCGTGGTCAGCCTGCTGGCCACCGGCGGGGCGACAGCCGCCCTCACCTGGTACGCCCCGCCCGACGTGGACGCCGTCCTCGCCTATCTGGCCGTCTGGTTCCTGCTGTTCGGCGGTGTCCGGCCGATCGTGGAGCTGCAGCGCAAGCGGCGGCACGGCCGCGCCCCGAGCTCCGACGCCGACCAGCTCGCCCGGCTGACCTTCCTGCCCGGCGGGTTCTGGGTGCTGCTGTTCCTGCTGGTGGCGGGGGCCGCCCTGCTCGGCGGGGCCTACCTGCTGGTCCCGTTGCCGCTCGCCTTCCACTGATCGCCGGACGGCCGGAGACCCTCGCCGCCCGGTCACGGGAACGGCCGCCGCCGCCCGGGCCGGACCACCCGCGTCCGCGGCGCCGTATCCGGCCGGCCGCCCGCACCGGCGGTCCCGCCCGACCGGGCGGGTTATAACCCCGCGTTATGGATGAGCGTTGTCGCCATTCTTTCAGCGCACCCCTCTACCGCAGAGTATTGTTCTTTTTCATTGACAGTTAAACGATTTCTTGAGTTTATGTCCAGGTATGCCGCCCTTCTAGTGAGAGCCGGTCGATGCCACCCCAGCTATATGTCGCCATAATCGTCATAGCCGGGATCATCCTGATCTCACTGGGCGTAACCGTCACCCTGGCGCTGCGGATCAGGCGGCTGCGGGCCGAGCAGGAGAGGGCCGTCACCCGCGCGCACGAGGAGTTCGCCCGCGACGTGCACGACCTCGTGGGCCACTGGCTCTGGCTGGCCTCCATCAAGAGCGAGCTGGCCTACCGGCGGGCGGCCGGCGACGCGCGCCTGCGCGGGGATCTGGGCGAGGCGCTCCAGGCCGTACGGCACGCCGCGCACGCGGTGCGCAACGTCTCCAAAGCCCACCGGCACCTGTCACTGCACGGCGAGAGCATGCGCGCCCAGGCCCTTCTCACGAGCTTCGGGGCCGCCTGCACGGTCCGGATGGAGACCACCGGGCTGTCCCGGGAGGTGAGCGCCGCGCTGGGGACCGTGGTCCGCGAGGGCGTCACGAACATGCTGCGGCACAGCGCGGTCAGGACGTGCGTGATCGAGCTGGCCGAGCGCGACGGCCTGCTGCGGCTGACCGTCGCCAACGACGGCGCCCCCGGACGGGCCCCCCTGCCGTCCGCCGGCGACGGCCTGGGCAATCTCCACGACCGGGTCGCCCGGCTCGGGGGCGCGGTGCGCGCGACCGCCGGCGAGGGCGGCTGGTTCAACCTGATCGCCGAAGTGCCCCGAAAATTTTCCGAATAAGTTTCACTTTTAATGCGAAAGCCCAGGTGGCGCACATATTCATGATTGGACCTGTGAAGTTCGCACGTATGAGTAGTTGAATTTGTAACTGGTGATTTCTCGGGTTATCCGTAATTCTCTCTTCTGGAAGACAGCAGGGAGATTGCCGTGAATGACCAGTATGAGCTTTATTGCCTCGCGGACCGGCTCTTTTACGACACCCTTGACGGCCGCCGGGGCGATCACCCCGATTTCGCACTCGTCGCCCGGGACGTCCCGGACGGCTGGGCGCACGAGGCGACCGACACGTGGATGCACTACGCGCCCCTCGCCACCCGGACGCCGGCACAGGGCTGGAAGATCCACGTCTCGGCGTGCCTGGAAGACGCCGAGCAGGCCATGGAAGCCGTCTGGGACTACTGCGTGCCTCGCGGAATCGCGTTCAAGTTCCTGCGCAACCGGCCGGTCATGACGATGCTGAACTCCAAGGCGGCGGCCCGCGGGTCCAGCGGCAAGCTCGTGACGATCTACCCGCTGGACGAGGGGCAGCTCGAACTCACGCTGAAGGAGCTCGACGAGCTGCTCCGCGGCGTCAGCGGCCCCTACATCCTCAGCGACCTCCGCTACGGCGAGGGCCCCCTCTACGTGCGCTACGGCGGCTTCACGCCGCGGCGCTGCCTGGGCGGCAACGGCGAGCTGGTCCTCGCCGTCGAGGACGGCGAGGGACGGCTGGTCCCCGACGCGCGGGGGCCGGCCTTCCACCTGCCGGCCTGGGTGACGCTTCCGGGGTTCCTGGAGCCCCATCTGGCCGCCCGCAACGCGGTCACGACCAACGACCTGCCCTACACCATCGAGAGCGTCATACAGTTCTCCAACGGCGGGGGCGTGTATCTCGGCCGGGACCTGCGCACCGATGAGCGGGTGGTGCTGAAGGAGGCCCGCCCGCACGCCGGGCTCGACGCCGCCGACCGGGACGCGGTGGCGCGCCTGGCACACGAGCGGGACATGCTGGAGCGCCTGGCCGGGCTGGACGCGGTGCCGGCGCTGCTCGACTACTTCACGCTCGGCGATCACCACTTCCTGGTCCAGGAGTTCGTCGACGGCAATCCGCTGCAGCGGCTCCTCGTGCAGAGATACCCGCTGACCCGGGCCGGCTGCGACCAGGAGACCATCGCCGGATACACCCGGTGGGTGCTCGACGTGCTCCCCAAGGTCCGGCAGGCGGTCGAGTCCCTGCACGGGCGGGGAGTGGTCTTCGGCGACCTGCATCCCAACAACATCCTCCTCACCGGCGAGGGGCGGCTGGTCCTGATCGACTACGAGGTCGCGACCCTCGCCGTGGACCGCGGCCGGGCCGCCCTCGCCCACCCGGCCTTCGGCGCGCCGCCCGACCGGCAGGGCGTCGACGTCGACGTCTACGCCCTGGCCTGCCTCTGCCTGGGACTGTTCGCCCCCCAGCTCACGATCATGTTGCCGCTCGACCGGGCCAAGGTCGTCCATCTGGCCGGGCTCGTCACCGAGACCTTCCCCGTGCCGCCCGAGGTGGTCGAGGAGGCCGTCCGGACCATCATGGGGACGGCCCCGGTGACGGCGCGGCCGATCCCCCGGCTGGACCGGGACGGCTGGCCCCGGGTCAGGGAGGCGATGTGCCGGGCGATCATGGCGAGCGCCACCCCCGACCGGGAGGACCGGCTCTTCCCCGGCGATGTGGCCCAGTTCCAGCCCGGCGGGGGCGTCAACCTCGCCTACGGCGCGGCGGGCGTGCTCTACGCGCTGGCGGCGGCCGGGATGGGCCGCTTCCCCGAGCACGAGGACTGGCTGCGCCGGAAGGCGCTGGCACCCGGCCGGGGGACGGGCATCGGCTTCTACGACGGCCTGCACGGCGTGGCCTACGTTCTGGACCTGCTCGGACACCGCCAGGACGCGCTCGACACCGTCGACCTGTGCCTGCGGGAGAAGTGGGAGTCGCTCGAACTGGGCCTGTTCGGCGGGCTCTCGGGAGTCGGGCTGAACCTGCTCCACCTGGGCGGGACGACGCGGGAGCAGACGTTCACCGACCTGGCGCTCCAGATCGTCGACCTCTGCGCCGACAGGCTCGGCGGCCCCGACGACGTGCCGGAGACCAGCGGAGGGGCCAATCCCCGCGCGGGGCTGATGTACGGCTCGTCCGGCCCCGCCCTGCTGTTCCTGCACGCCTACGAGCGGACCGGCGACACCTCGATGCTCGACCGGGCCGCCGTGGCGCTCCGGCAGGACCTGCGGCGCTGCGTCTCGGGCGAGGACGGCACGTTGCAGGTCAGCCAGGGCTGGCGCACCCTGCCCTACCTGGACGAGGGCTCCGTGGGCATCGGCGTGGTCCTCTCCCGCTACCTGGCCCACCGTGACGACGACGACTTCCGCGCCGCGCTCGACGGCTGCCGGCGCGTCACCGAGGGCCGCTACTTCGTCCAGCCGGGGCTGTTCACCGGCCGGAGCGGCATGATCGCGGCTCTCGCCGCGGGCCTGGGGCCGGCGCCGCACTACCCCGACATCGACCTGGCCGAGCAGATCCGCGGACTGAGCTGGCACGCGCTGCCCTACGGCGGCGGGCTGGCCTTCCCCGGCGACCAACTGCTCAGGCTCTCCATGGACTTCGCGACCGGCACGGCCGGAGTCCTGTTCGCGATGGGCACCGCGCTGCACGACCGGCCGGTGTTCCTCCCCTTTACCGGGCCGCCCGGCGGCACAGGTGCCCTGACCATGGCACTGCCTGTGCATGGATCCGCCGAGCGGCTCCGCTCCCACGAGCCACTGAAGGAGGTGTAAGCACATGGTACTTCTCGATCTCCAGACTCTGGAAGCCCCCACCGGCGGCGGCCACGGCGGCGGTGGCGGCAGCACCCTGACCGTTCTCGGCTGCGAGTCCTACAAGCCGAGCAACCTCAGCCTCCTGCTCTGCCACTAACCCGTCCACACCCCCAAGAAGTGAGGTAATCCCATGGTTCTTCTCGACCTCCAGACCCTGGAAGCTCCCGGCGGCGGCCACGGCGGCGGCGGTGGCAGCACCCTGACCGTCCTGGGCTGCGAGTCCTACAAGCCGAGCAACCTCAGCCTCCTGCTCTGCCACTAACCCGTCCACACCCCCAAGAAGTGAGGTAATCCCATGGTTCTTCTCGACCTCCAGACCCTGGAAGCTCCCGGCGGCGGCCACGGCGGCGGCGGTGGCAGCACCCTGACCGTCCTGGGCTGCGAGTCCTACAAGCCGAGCAACCTCAGCCTCCTGCTCTGCCACTAGTGGACCGGGTGCCCGGGACGGCCAGCGACGGCGGCCGTCCCGGGCACCGCCCTTTCCCCCAGGAGGACCGAGCTAAGGAGGGCCGAGCGATGCGGACCGCAGATCGGCTGGTGCTCCAGACCGTACGGCGTGGCGGCCCCTGGCTGGGCGTCCTCGCCCTCACCTCCGTCGCCGGCGCCGTCGCGGAGCTGGCACTCCCCGCCGTCCTGGGCAGGGCGGTCGACAGCCTCGTGGCGTCCGAACCCGCGAGCGGGGCCTGGCTGGGCGTCTGCGCCGCGATCGTGGTCGTGGCGGTGGTCTGTGACACCCTCGGCGTCTGGGGCGCCGGAGCCGGTGGCGCCCAGGTCTCGGCATGGCTCCGCCACCGGATCCTGCGACACGTCCTCGGGGTCGGCCCCGCGATGACCCGCCGGTTCCCCGAAGGCGACCTGGTCACCCGGATAGGCGTGAACGCCGAGGAGGCCGGACGCGCGCCGGAGGCGATCGTCACCGGGGCGGCGCTGGTCATCCCCACCGCGGGCAGCATCGTGGCACTCTCCCTCATCGACTTCTGGCTGACCCTGACCCTGGTCGCCGGCCTCGTCCTCATCGCGCTCGTGCTCCGGGCGTTCTTCCACGCGACCACCTCGATCGCCGGCGGTTACCAGGAGGCGCAGGGCGACATCGCCGCCCGCCTGGTCGACGCCCTCGCCGGAGCCCGGACGATCGCCGCGGCCGGCACCGCCGCCCAGGAGAAGTCACGGGTGCTCACCGCGCTTCCCCGGCTGCGCGCCCATGCCATGGACATGTGGCGGGCCAACGCCCGAGCCGGTGTCCAGGCGGGCGCCGTGGTTCCGCTGCTGGAGGTGGCCGTGCTGGGAGTGGGCGGCCTGCGCCTGGCGTCCGGTGATCTCACGGTCGGCGAGCTGTACTCCGCCGCCCGTTACGCCGTGCTCGGAGCCGGCCTCGGCGCCGCGCTGGGCTACGTCAACCGGCTGACCCGGGCCCGCGCGGCCGCCGGCCGGGTCGTGGAGCTGATCGGCGAGAGTCCGAGAACGTACGGCGGGCGGCCGCTGGGCCCCGGCCCCGGCACCCTGGAGCTGCGCGGCGTCGCCGCGGACGGTCTCGACGGCGTCGATCTCGTCGTCCCCGGCGGATGCGCGGTGGCCGTGGTCGGCCGCTCCGGCAGCGGCAAGTCGCTGCTGGCCGCCCTCGCCGGCCGCCTGGTGGATCCTCTGCGCGGAACGGTCTGCCTCGACGGCGTGCCGCTGCCCGCCCTCTCCCCCGAGGCGCTGCGCCGGGCCGTCGGCTACGCCTTCGAGCGCCCCGTCCTGGTGGGCGACACCGTCGCCGACGCCATCGGCCTCGGCCTCGACCGTCCCGCCCCGGAGGCCGTGCGCGCGGCCGCCCGCGCGGCGTGCGCCGACGCCTTCGTCCGCCGGCTCCCGCTGGGATACGACACCCCTGTGGAGGAGGCTCCGATGTCGGGCGGTGAGAGACAGCGGATCGGCCTGGCCCGTGCCTTCGCGCACGGAGAACGCCTGCTCGTCCTGGACGACGCCACCTCCAGCCTGGACACCGTCACCGAGCGGCAGGTCAGCGGGGCGCTCGCCGGCGAGCTGCGCGGCCGTACGCGGCTGATCGTCGCCCACCGGGTCGCGACCGCCGCGGCGGCCGACCGGGTGATCTGGCTGGACGGCGGCCGGGTGCGCGCCTACGACAGGCACCGGGTGCTGTGGGACGACCCCGGCTATCGCGCCGTCTTCCAGGTGGACGCCCCGTGAGCCGCCGGCGGCCCCGGTCCTCCGCGGCCCCCGAGGGCACGGTGCGGCACGGCGACCGCGCCCGCTCCCCGGCGGGCCCCGTGAACCGCCCGATCCGCCGGGCGCTGCGGCGGGATCCGTACCAGCTGCTCCGCCTCGGACTCTGGTCCGTCGCGGAGACCGCGCCCGCTCTCATCATCGGCCTCGCCATCGCGCGGGCGATCGACGATGGCTTCGCCGCCGGCCGGCCGGGCACCGGCTTCGCCTGGCTGGCCGTGCTCGCCGGCGCCTGGCTGGTCGCCGCGGCCGGCGCGCGGCAGGTCGTGCTGGCCGTCGCCGCCATCGTGGAGCCGTTCCGGGAGGACCTGCTCGGCCACGTCGTCGAGAGCACGCTGGACCGGTCGGCCGTGTCCGGGCGGGGGCCGGACACGGCGGCGGTGGCCCGGTCGAACCTGCAGGTCGAGCTGGCCCGTGACGCCTTCGCCTCGGTCATCACGGTCGTCAGGTCCTTCGCCTTCACCGTGGTGAGCGTGGTGCTCGGCCTGATGACGCTGATCCCGCAGGTGCTCGTGCTGGTGCTGCCGCCGTTCGTCGTCGGCCTGGGCCTGTTCCTGCTGTCGCTCCCGGCCATGGCCCGGCGGCAGCGGGCGTTCCTCCTGGCCGACGAGCGCACCGCCCAGGCGGTCACCGCCGTGACCGGCGGGCTGCGCGACATCGCCGCCTGCGTGGCGGGCGACCGGGTGGCCGAGCGGGTCGGCCGGCAGGTGACGGAGCAGGCCGGCGCGGGGCGCTCGCTGGCCAGGGTGACCGCCCTGCGCACGCTGTCGCTGGCGGTGGGGGGGCTGGCTGCCGGTCCTGCTGGTGCTCGCCGGCATCCCCTGGCTGCTGCGCCAGGGAGCCGGGGCCGGGGTGATCCTCGGCGCGCTGGCCTACATCACGCAGTCGCTGGCCCCGGCGCTCGGCAACCTCGTGGAGGGCCTGGGCATCAGCGGGGTCCGGCTGCGCGTCTCACTCGGCCGCATCCTGAGCCCGGACGGGCCCGCCCGCCCGGCGACCGGACGGGAGACCGCCCGCGACGCGGGCGTCCGGCTGTGCGGGGTGACGTTCGCCTACGGACCGCACGCGGAACCGGTGATCTCCGATCTCGACCTGTCCGTCCCCGACGGGGACCACATCGCCGTGGTGGGGCCCAGCGGCATCGGCAAGTCCACGCTCGCCGCGCTCGTCACGGGCGTGCTCCGGCCGGACGCGGGGCGGATCCTGGTCGGCGGCGTGCGGGCCGACCGGCTCGACCCGGCCCACCGGGTGCTCATCCCCCAGGAGGCCTACGTCTTCCGGGGCTCGCTCATGGAGAACCTGACCTACCTCGCCCAGGCGTCGCGGGAGGCCGTGGACGAGGCCGTGACGGCGGTCGGCCTGACCGCTCTGGTGGAGCGGCTGGGCGGTTACTCCGCCGAGATCCGTTCCGGCCTGCTGTCGCCGGGCGAGCGCCAGCTCGTCGCCCTGGCCCGCGCCTACCTGACCCCGGCCCGCCTGGTGATCCTCGACGAGGCGACCTGCCATCTGGATCCGGTGGCCGAGGCCCGCGCGGAGGAGGCGTTCGCCCGCCGCGACGGCACCCTTCTCGTCATCGCCCACCGGCTGACCTCGGCGCTGCGCGCCCGGCGGATCCTCGTCATGGACGGCACGAGCGTCCGGCTGGGAGCGCACACGGAGATGCTCGCCGCCTCACCGCTCTACGCGGACCTGGTCGGCCACTGGAACCCCACGGACACGCAGGAGCTGGTGCCATGATCTACCCTCCCGCCGAGCGGCAGCCGATCGTCGACCACCTCCACGGCCGTGCCGTACCCGATCCCTACCGGTGGCTGGAGGATCCGTCGAGCCCGGCGACGCGGAGCTGGCTGGCCGCCCAGGACGAGCTGTGGCGCGGCCACGCCGCCGCGCTCGCCGGGCGCGACGGATGGCACGCCCGGGTCTCCGAGCTCACCGGCGTCGGAACGGTCAGCCCGCCGGTCTGGCGCGGGGAGCGCCGGTTCTTCGTGCGCCGTACGGCCCGGCAGGAGCACGCGGTGCTCTACACCGCCACCCCCCGCCAGGCCGAGCAGGCGCTGGTCGACCCGGTGGAGCTCGACCCCACCGGCCTGACCACGCTGGACCAGTGGCAGCCCGGCCCGGACGGCCGGCTGCTGGCCTACCAGCTGTCCAGGAGCGGTGACGAGCGGTCGGAGCTGTATGTCATGGACGTCGGCACCCGGCAGATCGTCGACGGCCCCATCGACCGCTGCCGCTACGCGCCCGTGGCGTGGCTGCCGGACGGGAAGGCGTTCTTCTACGTCCGCTCCCGCAGGGTGTGCCTGCACCGGCTCGGCACCCCGGCCGGGGATGACGTGGTGATCTGCGGGACCGACCGGTCCTACGGCCTGGGGATCAGCCACGACGGCCGCTGGCTGACGGTGTCGGCGGCGGCCGGCGGCGGCAACGACCTCTGGCTGGCCGACCTGGCCGCGTCCTCCCCGGAGCGCCCCGCGCTGCGGGTGATCCAGGAGGGGACGGACGCGGTGACGGCGCCGGCCGTCGGCCCCGACGGGCGCCTGTACCTCCTCACCACCATGGGCGCGCCCCGGGGCCGCCTGTGCGTCGCCGACCCGGCGCGTCCCGAGCCCGAGCACTGGCTCGACCTGGTCGGACCGGATCCGGAGGCGGTGATCGGCGACTTCGCGATCCTCGGCGACTCGGTGCTCCTGGTCGGCTGGACCCGGCACGCGGTCAGCGAGATCAGCGTCCACGACCTGGACGGCGGCGAGCCGCTCGGCCGGGTGCCGCTGCCCGGTCTCGGCTCGGCCGGGCGGATGTCCGTGCGCCCCGGAGACGGGCACGAGGTCTGGTTCACCTACACCGACAGCGTCACCCCCGGCAGCGTGCACCGCTACGACGCGCGCACCGGCCGGACCACGCTCTGGGCCGCCGCGCCCGGCGCCGCCGAGGTGCCGGAGCTGTCGGCCCGCCGGATCGTCTACCCCTCGGCGGACGGGACGCCGGTGCGGATGGTGGTGCTGGCACGCCCGGGGACCGGTCCCCGGCCGACGATCCTGTACGGCTACGGCGGGTTCGGGCTCTCGCTGACCCCCTCCTACTCCAGCTACATCCTGCCCTGGGTGGAGGCCGGAGGGGTCTTCGTCCTCGCCCAGCTGCGCGGCGGCGGCGAGGAGGGCGCGCAGTGGCACCGCGCCGGGATGCTCGACGGCAAGCAGAACGTCTTCGACGACTTCGTGGCGGCGGCGGAACGGCTCATCGCCGACGGGTGGACCACCTCCGCGCAGCTGGCCGCCTGCGGCGAGTCGAACGGCGGGCTGCTGGTCGGAGCCGCGGTGACGCAGCGGCCGGACCTGTTCGCCGCGGCGGTCTGCTCGGCCCCGCTGCTCGACATGGTCCGCTACGAGCGTTCCGGCCTCGGCCCGTCATGGCGCTCGGAGTACGGCTCGGCCTCCGACCCGGAGCAGCTGGGCTGGCTGCTGGGCTACTCCCCCTACCACCGGGTCAGGGACGGGGTCGACTATCCGGCGACGCTGCTGACCGCCTTCGGCGGCGACTCCCGCGTCGACCCCTTCCACGCCCGCAAGATGTGCGCGGCGCTGCAGGGGGCGACCTCGGGCTCCCGGCCGATCCTGCTGCGCCACGAGAGCGACGTCGGGCACGGGGCACGGGCCACCAGCCGGGCGGTCGGGCTGGCGGCCGACATGCTCGCCTTCCTGGCCGCGCACACCGGTCTCACGAAGGTCCCGCGGTGACGGCGCTCGCGAGCCCTCACCCCCGCTCCGAAGGCCGGAGCGCCGGCCCCCCGTCCCGGTAGCGGATCAGGCCGATCTCCCGCACGTCGTCCGGCCACAGCCAGCCGGCCTCGCGGGCGATGGTGACCGCCTCCACCCGGGTCCGGGCGCCGATCTTGGCGAGGATCCGCGACAGGTAGTTGCGGACCGTGCCGCCGGACAGGAAGAGCCGGTCGGCGATCTCCCTGACCGGCGCCCCTTCCGCCGCGGCCTTGAGGACCTCCAGCTCACGGGTGGTGAGCGGGTTCTGCCTGGCGTTGAGCGCGGCGACAGCCAGCTCGGGGTCGATGACCCGCTCGCCGGCGACCACCCGGCGCACGCACTCGGCGAGCTGCCCGGCCGGGGTGTCCTTGACGACGAACCCGCGCGCCCCGGCGTCCAGCGCCCGCCGTAGCGCCGCCGGCGTCGCCAGCCCGGTCAGGATCACCGCCTTGCACGAGGGGAGCCTGCGGCGCAGCTCCGCCGTGGCGGACAGGCCGTCGGTGCCGGGCAGGCCGATGTCGACGAGCGCGAGGTCGGGCCGGTGGACCAGGCACGAGGGCACCACGTCGTCGCCGTGCCCGACCTCGTCGACCACCTTGATGTCATGCTCGGCGGAGAGCAGGGCGACCATCGCTCCGCGGATGAGATGCATGTCCTCGGCGATCAGGACGCTTATCACCGGTCGTCTCCCCTTTTTCGGTGAGCCAATCGTGTCTCCCGGGTCACTGCTGCTACCCCGGGCAGTCAGACGACTACCCTGGATAGCGGAGTTAACCATCGGACCGCCGATCCGGACGGGGAAATCGCGGTCCTGCCGGGCGGTGCCCCGGCGCGGGGCACCGCGGGCGGGTGTCCGGAAACCCGGCGGGCGCGACAGATGGGCATGACCGTATTGCCTTGATCATCCGCTTCGCTGATGATGAGGGTCGTGTCCGCCGCGCCGGAATGAGGGCCTGTTGCTCTACAACCCGTTCGACCACGCGCTGCAAGAGAACCCCTACCCCACCTACGCGCGGCTCCGCGACGGAGCGCCGCTCTACCGCAACGACGAGCTGGACTTCTGGGCGCTGTCCCGGCACGCCGACGTCAACGCGGCGTTCCGCGACCCGGCCCTGTTCTCCAGCGCCCACGGCGTCTCCCTGGAGATGTGGGACCCGGACGCGTCCGGCCTGGTGGGGTTCCTGGCGATGGACCCGCCCCGCCACACCCGCATGCGGGCGCTCGTCTCCCGGGGCTTCACACCCGCCCGCGTGGCCGGTCTGGAGCCCGCCGTGCGCGCGGTCGCCCGCGAGCTCCTGGCTCCGGCCCTGGAGGCGGGGACGTTCGACTTCGCCGGGGTCGTGTCGGCGATCCCGGTGTACGTCATCTCCGAGCTGCTCGGCGTCCCCCGGGAGGATCGGGCGGAGATGCTGCGCCTGTCCGAGATCCTCATCACCCGCTACGACGGCGACACCGAGATACCGCAGACGTTCTGGGAGGCCGCCGGCACGCTGACCGCCGCCTACAAGGAGCTGATCGCCGAACGGCGGGCCCGGCCGCACGACGACCTCGTCAGCGCGCTCGTCCTGGCCGACGTCGACGGCGACCGGCTCGGCGACGACGAGATCGTCGCCGTGCTCTCGCTGATCGGCGTCGCGGGCAACGAGTCGGTGACCAAGCTGGCGGCGAACGCCTGGTACCAGGCCTGGCTCCACCCCGGCCAGCGGGCGATCGCGTGGCGGGGGGCGATCGCGGCCTGGGTGGAGGAGACGCTCCGCTACGACGGGTCCGCGCAGATGGTCGCCCGCCGGCTCACCCGCGACACCGTCCTGTACGGCACGACGGTCCCGGCCGGCGCCCGCATGGTGCTGCTCGGCGCGTCCGCCAACCGCGACCCCCGCGTCTTCCCGGACGCGGACCGCTACGACCTGACCCGCGACACCGGGCAGGCTCTGGCCTTCGGGTCCGGCCCGCACTTCTGCCTCGGGGCGGCCCTGGCCCGCCTCCAGCTCAGGGTCGTCCTGGAGGAGCTCGTCGCCGCGGTGGAAGGCTACGACGTCGACGAGACGGGCATCGAGTTCGTGCACTCGCCGAACCTGCGCGGCTTCCGCGCGCTGCCGACCACGGTCACGCTCCGCTAGGAGCCGGCCGGCGGCGTTCCGCCGTCCCCGCCGGCGCGTCCGGGGCCGCGTTCACGCTCCGGCCGGGAGCCTGCCGACCCCGCCGTACAGTCCTGTGGGAGCGGGATCGGCGGCGGTGGGACGCCACAGCGCCAGATCGACCAGGCCCGGCTCCAGCAGCTCGAAGCCGGCGAACAGGTCGGCGATCTCCGCGCGGGTGCGCACGTAGGCCTGCGAGGCCTTCCGTATCTGTTCCTTGCGGTCCTCCCACCCCTCCACCCCGCCGTGGGAGATCGCCAGGAAGCTCCCCGCGGGCAGGGCGTCCCGGAAGGTCCCCACGATCCGCGCGGGGTCGTCCTCGTCGGAGACGAAGTGCAGCAGCGCCACCATCAGCAGGCCGACCGGCTGGGACCAGTCGATGAAGTCCCGCACCACGGGCTCGTCCAGGATCCTCTGCGGCTCCGTGGCGTCGCCGCCGACGATGCGCACCCTGTCGGAGCCGGCCATGAGCGCGCGGGCGTGCGCCAGGACGATCTCGTCGTGGTCGACGTACACGACACGCGTGTCGGGCGCGATCGCGTGGGCGATCTCGTGGACGTTGCCGCTGGCCGGCAGCCCCGCTCCGATGTCGAGGAACTGGCGGACGCCCTGGTCCACGAGGTGGCCCACCACCCTGCCGAGGAATCGGCGGTTCTCCACGAACGACCTGCGCACGTCCGGGCTGAGCTCCAGGATCCGCCGCGCGGCCTCGCGGTCGGCGGGGAAGTTCTCCCGCCCGCCGATCATCCAGTCGTAGACGCGGGCCGGGTGCGGCTTGGACGTGTCGAAGTTCACGCGTGACCACCTTTCGCTGTCGGGGGGGCGGTGGGCGCCACAGTAGTGCTCAGCGGGGGCGGCGGTCTCCGGAGGCGGCCATCGGGAGGGCAGGCCGGTCACGCCAGGCAGCGGAGCCTGTCGCGGACCTCCGTGAGCACGTCGGCCGTCTGCTGCGGCATGCATGCCGCCACCGTCAACCTGGCGAACGCCTCGTGGTAGCCGTCCGCGTCCGGGCCGTCCAGCACGAAGTCATTGTTGAACTGATGGACCGAGACCACCGGGTCCATGCCGGGGATGCGGAACATCGTGAACGGCGCCGACCTCGGCAGGTAGGACGACGCGAGCCTCGTCACCTGCAGCGTGACGTGCGACTGCTTCGACATGCCGATCAGATGGCTCAGCTGGTCGGCCTGGACCTGCGGCCCGGCGATGCACCGCAGCAGCGCCGCCTCGTCGACGATCGCCCACAGCGTCGGACCGCTCTCCCGGGCCAGTGCCTCCTGCCGCCGCACGGTCGTCTCCACCGCCCCCTCGACCAGGTCCGGCGGGGGGAAGGGGTTCTGGGACACGCGGACCGCGGCCGCCGCGTACTCGGCGGTCTGCAGCAGCGGGGGGACGAACTGGAGCTGGTAGGTGCGGATCAGCTCGGCACGCTGCTCCAGGCCGAACGTCGCCGACACCCACAGCGGGATGGGGGGCATGTCCCACCAGCCGGGCCCGCGCTCGCCGCGGGCGATCGACAGGATCGCCTCCCGCTGGAAGCGGGCGGTCACGCCATAGAGGGTGAGCAGCGCTTCGACGTCGTCGAGTGGGGTCTCAGTCTCGGCGACGCCGTTCTCTATGGACGTGACCACCCGCTCATCGACGTCGACCATGTCCCCGGCTTGCGCCGGAGACAGCCCGCGCGCCTCCCGCAGGAGCCGCAGCCGCTCGCCCAGAACAGCGCGCTGGCCGACATCGAGCTTTCCGACGAGGCGCGGCGGGTTCTCCTCGATGTCGGGGAGAACCTGACCGCTGTCGCCGGAAGAGAAAGGGCTAGGGATGTCATCCCCCACAAGCCATCCCACAGGCACCCGGAGCAGCACAGCGAGCGCTGTGAGCTGCTCCAGGGTCGGATTGGTCCGCTGGCCCTTGCTCAGCTGGTGAATGTAGACGTGAGTGGTCTGCACTCCCGCGTCGGTGACGGCTCTCGCTGCCCTCCGGGTGGAATAGCCGCGGTGACGCAGCGCCTCCCCCAGTCGCTCGGCGAGATTCGCCACGCATACCCTCCTGTCCGGGAACGACCGTGTACGTGACGCGAGGAGCTCAGAATACGCGCGTTAACCGTCAGTTAACAGCCCTAATCTCAGACGGTTCGGCGCGGCGGCGGGCCCGCGCCCGGCGGGTCAGCGACCGCGGCCGGAGGGGGTCTCCCGGCGGGACAGCACCGGCGTGACGGGGCGGCCGAGGAAGCGGGAGACGTCCTCGGCCTCCGCCTGGACGGGGAGCCGCTCCCCCTCGAACGGGGAGACCGTGAGCGTGGGGCCGTTCAGGCTCCAGGTGCCCCGGATCACGCCGTCGACCAGCACCGTGGCACGCAGGATGCCTCCGCCGGGGTGCACCGCGCGGGCGTGGGCGTCGGCCAGGACGCCGGAGCGGGTGCGCCAGCCCAGGAGGTATTCGTCGAAGGCGGGCAGGAGCCGTACGGCGTGCGGCGCCGCCGCGGATCCGGACGCGATCTCGAACCCGGACGCCGTCTCGGACCCGGACGCGGTCTCGATCCCGGTCCCGGACGCGTTCTCGGACGCGGTCTCGATCCCGGGCGCGGTCTCGATCCCGGACCCGGACGCGGTCTCGGACGCGGTCTCGATCCCGGGCGCGGTCCCCCGCAGGCGCCAGCCTCCCCCGGGCAGCTCGTCGAGCGAGCCGGCGATCAGCCGCCAGCCGGCCCGGGCGTCCCTGAGCGGCAGGCCGGACCAGGCGGCCAGGTCGGCCGACGTGGCGGGGGCGTGGGCGCGCAGATAGCGGCGGGCGAGTTCGGCCAGGGAGCGATCCCGGTCGAGGGAGGAGGCCACCGGGGCACCGAGCCAGTCGGCCGCGTGCACGTAGGTCGGCTTACCCGCGCCGGGCACACCGTCCCGCCCGCTGGGGCCGAGGACGACCAGGCCGTGGGCCGCGCCCAGGGCGGCCAGATGGACGATCGCCTGTCCGGTGGCGAGGAGGCCGCGCGCGGACAGCCGTTCCCCCAGCTCGGCCTTCGTCAGCGGCCCCTGCCCTTCGAGGGCCCGCACGACGGCCGGGAGCAACGTCTCCGGCGACCCGGCCACCCCCTCCTGGCCGATCCGGCGGATCGCGTCGCGCGCCAGCGCCGGGCCGGACAGGGAGATCAGCCAGCCCAGGTCCTCGGGCAGCACGTAGTGCAGGGTGCCGCGCGGCCCCCAGGCGCGGACGATCGAACGCTCCCGGACGGCGGCCTCGACGTCCTCCCGGGTCAGACCGGTCGAGCGGACGCGGAAGGCCAGGGCCGCCGCGGTGACGTCCTGGGCCTGTACGGCCAGCAGCCGCCCGACGAGGCCGGGCACTCCCAGGGGAGCGGGCCGGAGCAGCGACTGCGCCGCGAGCCGTTCTCTGCGGAGGTCGTTCACGCCGCCTCCCGCGCGGACCGCCCGACCGGGAGCACGCCGCGGGGTCCGGACGGCGGAGCCGGGTCCGGGCCGGGAACGCCCTTCGGCCTGGGAATCCTCACCCGTCACCCACCCCGCATGCCGAAACGAACCCGCTCTCGCCCCCGTTCACCGGGTTACCCTAGCGTGCCGTGGCGACCGTCGCAGTGGCACCGTCCACGCGGCGTACGGGCCGGGATTGTCGTGCGAAAGCCTTACGGTAGGGCGCGTGCCAGAGACGAACCACGAGATCACCCTCGACTCGGCCCTCACCGAGGAGGCCGTGCTCGCGACCTACCGCCGGATGTTCGCCGCGCTTGCGCGCGACAGCGGCGCGGTGGTCGACGAGCCCGCGCTGGTCGACATCGCCGAAACGCTGTTCGCGGCGTTCGCCGAGGCCGGTGAGGAGTGGCTGACCCACGAGCAGATGCGCCACGTCTGCCGGGCCTATCCGCTCGACCAGTTCGAGAACCGGCTGCGGGTGCTCAAGGGCCTCGGCGCGATCCGCGAGGTGTTCCCCAAGCCCAACCAGCTCCGATACCGCGCGTCGTTCACCAGCGTGGTGGGGCTGATGTTCATCCGGCGGATGATGGACGACGGCGGCCAGTCGGAGATGCACCGGCTGCTCGCGCTGGAGGACCTCAACGTCGCCGACCCCCGCACGACCATGGAGGAGGCCCGCCTCAGCGCGCAGAACCTGTCGCGGGCGTTCCGGCTCTGGGCGCTGGAGCTGATCACGCTGACCGGCGGCACCATCGAGGAGCTGCGCGAGCAGGCCCCCAAGCTCTGGGGCACCGAGGAGATCGCCCGCAGGGCGCAGAGCCTGCACGGCACGATCCTCACCCGCTGGCCGGATCTCGACCGCACCTGCACCGAGCTGCGCGCCGCCATCTACTCCTACAGCGACGCCTCCCGCCGCGCCGCCGGACGCCTGGCCGACTCCGCCGGCACGACCAGGAACCTGACCCTGCTGCCCGCGGAGACCTGGCGCACCTTCGCGCAGACCGCCTCCAAGGAGCGTCTCGCGGCGGTGCTCGACGGGTTCGTCTTCGACGCCCCCGCCCCCTGGCACGACCCCGCGGCGATCGTCCGGGCGGTGGACGAGAGTCCCCGGCCCGCGCCCGCCCAGCCCACTCCCCCGCGCTCGGCCCTGCCCGACCCCGGCCCCGCCGACTCCCACGATCCCGGCACCGGGGGTCTCGACCACCTGACCGCCGTCGCCGAGGCCGCGCTCGCCGGGCGCTCCTCCGCCCGGCTGGAGGAGCTGCTCACCGCCGACGGCGAGTGGGTCTCCGCCCGCCGCCTGCTGGCCGATCTCGTCTCGGCCGACCTGCGCCCGGAGTCCCCCTACCGCCTGCGCTGGTCCGACTCCCTCACCGCCGACCCCGGCACCGAGCCCGCCTGGCTGTCCCACGGCTACCTGGAGAGGACCGGCCATGACGCCTGAGCAGGCACACGCGCGGGCCAGGGCGACCGGTCCGCTCCCGCTCGGCGCCGGTGAGCCCGCCCCCCGGGGCATGGTCCGGCTGGCGCACGGCGACGGGACGGGCCTGGCGCTGCAGGTCTGGCCGGACGGGGCGACCCCGTCGCTGCTGGAGGAATACCAGGTCGCGCCGGTGAACGTGGAACGATCCGGGGAGACCCGGCGGGTGCTGGCCGCGGCGCTGAAGTGCTGCTGGACCGATCTGGGCGCCGACCCGTGGCCGGGTGCCCCCGCGCCGGTGGAGGATGTGCTGTCGGCCTACCGGGCCCTGATCGGCCGCGGCGACGACCTCATGCGCAACTGGGCGATCGGCGCGCTGCGCCGCCTGCACGACTCGGCCTGGCTGGAGGTGGAGGACGGTGTCGTACGGCTCGGCCCCCGCTGCGCCTGCTGGCCCTCCGAGTCCCACGCCCAGCTCAGGGAGTTGATGCGCCGGTTGCCCACCGGCGACGAGGGGCTCACCGGGCTGGAGGTGCTCCCGGCGGACGGGCGGGCCCCCGCCGAGACGGCCGCGAGCGTCGCGCCTCCCGAGGACGTGGACGAGGATCTGCTCGGCCCGTTCGACGAGCGGCGCCGGGCCGAGATCGTGGCGGCGTTCATAGCGGTGGAGCACGCCGCCGAGCCGGTCCACGAGGCGCGCCTGCCCGCGCTGCGCGACCCGGTGCTCCGCCGCGCTCTCGCGGAGATGCTGCAACGGCGCGGCCGCGTCCTGATCCAGGACCGCGAGGCGTGGACCTCGGGCTACGCCCCCGAGGTGACCGCCGTGACGGGCACGACGGTGGGCGAGGCCGAGCGGGCGGTGCTGGTGCTCGTGCTGATCCATTCGGTGGCGATCCCCCGGGCCGACGGCCTGCTGCCCGCCGACAGCTGGCTGTCGCCGTTCCCCGCCCAGGTCGAGGAGCTGCGGCGGCACACCAGGCTCCCGATCGGGGAGCTGGAGGCCGCGCTCCGGACCCTGCGCCACGCGGGCCTGGTGACCCAGGTCAAGGCGGGAGAGGAGGCCGGGGGATACACCCCGGGCCCGCAGTTCCACCGACTGACCCCGCAGGCCAGACGGGGCCTGCAGGAAGAGCTGATCCTCGCCGCGGGACCGCACACCCCGCTGGCGGCGGCAGTGCGGGCGAACCGCCGATGAAAGGAAAGACGGGGTTGACCGAACAGCCTGGCCAGGCCGCGAAGAGCCCGCGGAAGCGCGGAGCAGCCGCGGCCCGGGCCGCCGAGAGCGCGGAGCGGGCACACGCGAGCCAGGGGGGACCGGCCGAGCCACCGGGCCCCGCGGCGAGGAGCCCGCGCGGGAGCGGGCCGGACCCGGCCCAGGGCGCCGAGGCCGCGCGGCCGGCGCACGGGAGCCAGGCGAGCCTGGTTCCCGTAGAGGTCCGGGCCGCCGCTCCGAGCGAGAACGTGGTCGGGGACCGCGTGCTGATCGCCGTGCAGGCGGTCAACATCTCCCGGCTGTCGACCCATCCGGTGCCGACCGTGCCGGGCACGCTGATCGTGGTCGCGGGCGCGGGGCCGAAGGACTCCAACGGCGCGGGCAAGTCCTCGTTCATCGCGATGATCACCGCGCTGCTCGGCGACGAGCAGTGGCGTTTCGCCTCCGGCGCCAAGGCGGTCTCCGAGCTGCTGTTCAACGCCGAGCTCGCCGCCGGCGGCGGCGGCAGGTCGTGGGCCAGCGCCGACCACGGCTACATCGTCGGCGTCTTCGCCGGGGCCGACTCCGTGGACGACGCGGTGACGGTGTGGCTGCGGGTCAACCAGGAGGCGCCGCACCTGGAGATCAGGTGGATCCAGGGGGTGCGCGTGGCGGCGGCCGCCTCCGAGGCGGAGCGGGTGGCGCGGGCCGACGAGGTGTGGGCGACGCTGCCCCGCTCGGCGGGACGCCGTGACGTGGTGGCGCGCGACCTGACCAGGTTCCTGTACGGCGACCGGGTCAGGTGCGTGTCGTTCCTGTCCACCTCGGTGCGGAGCAAGGTCGCCACGAACCTGCTCTCCCAGCCGCTCAACGAGATCTCCCCGGAGCGGGTCTTCGAGGCGATCGCCGCGCTGACCGGGCTGGACGCCGAGCTCGACCAGGAGCGGGAGGCCCGGCGCGACGAGCACGTCAAGCGGGTGCGGGCGGCGCGGGCCGTGGAGCTGCTCAAGGAGTTCGAGGACGAGTCGCGGACGCTGCTGGAGACCTTCGACCGGCGCGACCGGGCCCGGGTACGGCTGGCGGACGCGCTGCGCTGCTGGCGGGGGCGGCTGGCCCGCAGGCTCGCCGACGCGGCGCGGCGGGACGAGGCGCTCGCCGGCGACCTGGAGCGCTCGCGCGCGGCGGGCGAGCGCGCGGTGGAGGCGATCAACATGATCAGGGCCGAGATCGCCACGCTCAAGGACGACACGATGGAGCGCGCCCTGGCCGAGGCCCGCAGGGAGCTGACCTCCCTGCAGTCCCGCGCGGCCAAGCTGGACGCCGACCGGGCCGTGGCGGAGAACGCGGTGGACGAGCTGCGCGGCTGGATCCCGGGGCTGGAGGAGCAGCGGCGGCTGGCCGACGGCCGCGACGTGAGGACCGCCGACGCCGAGCTGGCTCAGGCCAGGCTCCGGCTCAACGAGGCGCTGAAGGCGCTGGGCGTGGCCGACCGGGAGGTCGAGGGGGCCGGGGCCGCCCTCGACGACGCCGAGGGCGGCCCGGCGGCGGCCCAGCTCAACGCGCTCACCGAGGCCGGCGTCGGGGCGACCGGGCTGCTCGACGCGATCGACGTGGCCGAGCACGCCCGCGACGACGAGACGGCCCCCGGCGCGGGGCAGGGGGCGGCGGCCCTGGGGGCTCGCGGGTGGCCGCAGGAGCACGCGGTGATCGTGGACGTGGCCGATCTGGAGGCCGCGGCGCGGGCGCTGCGGGCCCTGCCCGGGTCGGTGCTGGTCAGCGCGGCGGGCGTTACCGTCGTGGGCTCGTTCGAGGCGGTGGCCACCGGCCGGGAGGCCCGCATCAAGGCCGCCGAGCAGCGGCTGCACCGGGCACGGGACACGCAGGAGACGGCCGCCGGAGCCGTACGGGTCGCCGAGGACGGGGTGGCCGAAGCGGGCCGGCGGCTGGAGGGTGCCCGGGCCGCCGTGCAGCTGGCCGACATCGAGCGGCGGATGGCCGAGCGGCGGGCCACGCTCGCCGAGCTGGCCGGGGCGCTGGCCGAGATCGGGCCGAAGGTGGGCGAGGCCGAGCGGCGGGCGAGCACGCTGGACTTCCGCGCCCGGACCAGAAACATGGAGATCGAGCGTCTGGAGGGCCGCCGGGCCCGGCACGAGGCGGACCGGGACCAGGCCAGGGACCAGGCGGCGAAGATCACCGCGGACCGTGACGCGCTGGGGCTGGACGCGCTGGCCGGAGACTGGGGCGGCACGGTCGACGGGGCCCGCGAGTGGCTGGAGGCGCTGAGCGAGCAGGAGCGTCCGCTGACGGCCGAGGAGTGGTGGCGGGCCGCGGAGCGGCTGCTCGACGAGGCACTGCGCGACACCTTCCCGGGTGATGACGAGGAGATGCCCGAGGAGCTGCGCTTCCTGGTCAGGCAGCGCGGCGAGCCCGGCGCCGGGCGTACGGCGCGCGAGCAGGCGACGTTCCCCGGCGTCTGCGCGGCCCTCTCGTCCTACCTGCGCGGCCAGGAGGAGTACGAACGGCACCAGCGCCGCCAGATCGAGTCCCAGATCGCCACCCGGCAGTGGGACCTGACCGCCTCGGCCAAGGGCGCCGAGGAGGCCGCCCAGTCCACCGCCGTGCACCGGGCCGCGCTGACCGCGGCGATCAAGGCGCGGCTGACCCGCGTCGCGGAGGAGTTCGAGAAGCTGGACACCTCCTACGGCGGCTACGGCGCGACGCTGGAGTTCCCGGTGCCGCCCGCGCCCGCCGACCCGGAGCAGCGCTGGGCGTGGCGGGTCACGCCCAAGTGGCGCCGGGGCGAGGGGCAGGGCTTCGTGCCGTACAACCGGCGGGCCAACACGGCGCTGATGGACGAGAAGGCGGTGAAGCTGGTCTGCGCGGCGGCGATCGCGTCCTCCGGCGGCGGCCACCTGTGCCTGGTCCTGGACGAGCTGGGCCGCAACCTCGGCAAGGAGCACCGCAGGGAGGCCGTGGCGCTGTTCCGGCGGATCGGCGAGACCTACGGGATCACGGTGATCGGCGCGCTCCAGGACGACATGGAGCCCTACGCGGTCGACGCCTGCGGGCAGTACATCAAGCTGCGCCGTTCCTCCGACGCCATGCCGTACAACGAGCCACCGGTGATCATCGGTCATGACCGGCACGCTGAGCGCGTGCGTGTCCTCGCCTCCGCGGTGAGCCGATAACCTCGGCAGGGATCGGCACGGGAGAGGTTGAGGGGGATCGGTGTCCGCGTCACCGCTGGAGCAGGCCCCTGATCAACAGGACCTCTACCGGGCCATGGTGCTGGCCCTGCGCGTGGGCGAGCTGCTGCTCGGCAGCGGGGAGGGCACCGAGACGGTCGCCGGCAGCATGCGCAGGATCACCAACGCCTACGGCGTGCCGCACTGTGAGGCCGACGTCAACCTGTCGGCCATCACGCTGTCGCACGTCCCCTCCGACGGCGGCGCGCCGGTCACCGCCGAGCGCCGGGTCCGCCGTCGCCTGCCCGACTACGACCGGCTGATCGCGGTCCACGACATGGTCAGGGAGGCCTCCGGCGGATCGTTGCCGCTCGACGACGCCGAGACCCGGCTGAGGGAGATCACCCGGCGCGTGCCGGTCTACCCGAACTGGGTCCTGATCACGGCGCTCGCGCTGATCGCCTCCTCGGCGAGCATCCTGGTCGGCGGCGGCGTGCTCGTCGCGGTGGCCGCGTTCGCCGCCACCGTGCTGGGCGACCGGGCCGGTGCCTGGCTGGCCCGGCGGGGCGTGGCGGAGTTCTTCCAGCTCGCGGTGGCGGCGATGCTCGGCTCGCTGGTCGCGGTGCTGATGATCTGGATCGACGCGCCGGTGCAGGCCTCGGCCGTGGTGGTCGGCGCGGTCGTCGCGCTGCTGCCCGGACGTCCCATGGTGGCCTGCGTGCAGGACGGCATCGCCGGTGAGTACGTCACGGCGACCGGCCGGCTGTTCGAGATCTTCTTCATCCTGACCGCGATCATCTCCGGGATCGGCGTCACGCTCTACGCGGCGGTCCGCCTCGGCGTGCCGCTGAGCGTGGAGAACGTGCCCGCCGCGCCGCTGGTGATCAGGCCCGAGCAGCTCCTGGGCGCCATCGGGCTGACGCTGTCGTTCGCCGTCGCCCTGCTCGTGCCGCCCCGCCACCTGATCCCCGCGGCGGTCGGCGGCGGGGTGGTCTGGGTGGTCTTCGTCCAGCTCTACATCTGGCAGGTCCCGGTCATCCTGGCGACGGCCGTCTCGGCGGCGGTGGTGGGCCTGTTCGGCAGCGCCTACGCCAGGCGCGCCCGGGTGCCGTCGATGGTGGTCACAATCCCGGCGATCGGCTCGCTGCTGCCCGGCACCGCGCTCTACCGGGGCATGCTCGAAGCCAGCCTCGGCCATGCGGACGAGGGACTTGTCAGCCTGTTGCAGGCCCTGTCGACCGCTCTCGCCCTGGGTGCCGGGGTCATCCTCGGCGCGGAGATCCTGCGCGCGGTGACCGGCTCCGACCTGACCAGGCGCGTGCGCCGGCCGTCGGGCCGGCGCAGGCCGTTCATCACCCGCCCCGCCGCCCGCCGCACCCGCGGCTACTGACCCGCGCCCCCGTCACCGATCGCGCGTCCGCAGGCCGTCGGCCACCAGGTCGAGGAGGCGGTCGGCCTCGTTCTCGCCGTGCTCGCCCGCCCAGGCGATCGCGTTGACCAGCTTGACGAGGTCGGTGCCGGTGAGGTCCGGGCGGATGGCGCCCGCGTTCTGGGCGTGGGCGAGCAGCCGGGCCCCGCTGGTCTGCATCGTCTCGCACGAGCCGTACAGCTCGGAGTCCGGATCGTGGATGCTGCTCATCAGCGCCGCGGCCAGGCCCCGGTAGGTGGTGGCGTGCGCCATCAGATGGCGCAGCCATTCCAGGAGGGCCTCCTCGGGGGAGGGGGACTCCAGCAGCTCGCGGGCCCGGGCGTCGAGGGTGGCGATGCCGTCGTGGAGCACCGCCTCAAGCAGTGCGCGCCGGGTGGGGAAATGCCGGTAGAGGGTGCCGATGCCCACTTCCGCCGAACGGGCGATGTCCTCCAGCGACGCCTCGGTGCCGTGCCCGGCGAAGGCATCCCTGGCCGCGGCGAGCAGCCGCTCGTAGTTGCGGCGCGCGTCGGCGCGCATGGGACGCTGTGTGGTCGTCACCACGGCTCCTTGCTGATCGGAGGCCTTCTCCATATGTCTGGCGGAGTCAGCCTCCGAAAAGGCTATCGCGCCCCGAACGGAACCCTGCCATGACCGCCGTCCCCCTCAGGTGACCGTGGACAGGGTGGAGCCGTGGCGTTCCTTGCGGACCCGCAGCTGGGCGGGGACGCGGGTGCGCAGCTCGGCGACGTGGCTGACGATGCCGACGGCCCGGCCGCCGTCGCGCAGGCCGTCGAGGATGTCGAGCACCCCGTCGAGGGTGTCCTCGTCCAGGGTGCCGAAGCCCTCGTCGACGAAGAGCGTGCCGAGCTCCACTCCCCCGGCCTCGGCGGTCACCACGTCGGCCAGGCCGAGGGCGAGCGCCAGCGAGGTGACGAAGCTCTCGCCGCCGGACAGGGTGGCCGGATCGCGGTCCACCCCGGTCCAGCCGTCCAGGATCCGCAGGCCGAGCCCTCCGCCCGACTTGCTCCGGTCTCCCGCCGAACGGCTGAGGTGGTGTTCGAGGAGGTAGCGTCCGCCCGACATGTGGTCGAGCCGCTCGTTGGCCGACTCGACCACCTGGCGCAGGCGCTCGCCGAGCACGTAGGACGACAGCCGCATGTTCCACTGGTTGTCGGTGGAGTTTCCCCCCGTGAGGGCCGCGAGCCGGTCGGCGAGGCGGTGCCGTCCGGCGGCGGGCAGCCAGCGCTCCAGGCACTCGGCCAGCTCGGCGCGGAGCGCGGCCAGCCGGGCCCGGCGGGTCTCGGCCTGGTGCCGGGCGGAGAGCAGGCCGGCGTGGGCCGCGTCGGCGGCGTCCCGCGCGCGCTGCAGAGCGTCGAGGTCGGGCTCGTCCTCGGCCGCGGCGGCGATCAGCTCCGGATCGGCCAGCACCGCGGCGACCGCGGCGCGCTCCTTGTCGAGCTCGCGGAGCCGTTCGGCCTTCTCCTCCTGCTCGGCGGGAGGGCGGGCCGCCGCGCGGGCGTCGTCGGGCCCGAGGAAGCCCGCCTCGGCGACGGCGGCCTCGGCCCGGTCCCGGGCCGCCGCCAGCTCGGTGGCGGTGGTCAGCTCCTCCCGGGTGGCCTCGACCGCCTCCTTGAGCAGCTCGGCCTCGTCCGCCAGCCGCTCCAGCCTGGCGGCCAGGGTCGGGTCCTCGCCCCGGGCCCCGTCGATGCGCGCGGTCAGCCGCTCGGTCTCGGCGGTGAGCCTGTCCACGTCCGTACGGCGGGCGGCCAGCGTGACCGCGAACTCGCGCGAGCGCTCCTCCAGCTCTCCCTGCTCGGCCGCGATCCGGTCGGCCTCGGCCACCAGCGCGGGCTCGGCCCCGGCCGACTCCCGCAGCCTGGCCAGGGCCAGCTCGGCCTCCCGGAGCTCGCGTGCCGCCAGCTCCAGGGTGAGATCGGTCCTCTCGGCCGCCTCTCGGTGGCCGGATTCCAGCTCGGCGGTGCGGACGGCAGCGGTGAGGGCGGCGGCGAGGAGGGACGCCTCCCCGGTGAGGCGGTCGCGGCGGGCCTGGACGGTGGGGTCGGCGCCACGGGCCTCGTCCAGACGGCCGGCCAGCCGGTCGCGCTCGGCCAGCCATCCGGCCCGGCGGGTACGGCCCTCGGCCAGCAGCCGGGCCGTCTCCGCGGCCCGTGCCTTCACGCCTTCCAGCTCGGCCGCGACGCGGTCCGCCTCCGCGCTGAGCGCCGCCTCGGTGCCGGCGGCGGCGGTCAGGGCCGCCAGCTCCCGTCCGGCCTCGGCGAGAGCCTCCCGCGCGTGGTCGGCGCCCAGCTCGCCCGCGACGGCGAGCGCCTCCTCCAGCCGCGAGGCCAGGGCCGCGACGGCGCTCTCGGCGGTCCGGCGCCGGTCCGTGGCGGTGTCGTAGGCGCTCTGGGCGGCGCGTTCGTCCTCGGCGGTGGGCGCCGCGTCGGCGGGGGCGGCGGGGGCCGGGTGGTCGGGTGAGCCGCAGACCGCGCAGGGCTCGCCCGGGGCGAGCTTGAGGGCGAGCTCGGCGGCCATGCCGTCGATCCTGGCCTGGCGGAGGTCCAGGTGGCGGTCGCGGAGACGCTGGGCGTGGTCGGTGGCCTCGGTCTGGGCCGCGCGCGCGGACTCCAGCTCGACGCGGAGGGCGTCACGCCGCCGGGCGGCGTCGAGCCCGGCGGCGGCGGCGTCGGCGGCCGCCTGGGCGGCGGGGATCCCGGCCGCCTGCGCTCTGACCGCCGCCAGGCGCGCCGAGGCGTCCGCCAGTGCGGCGGGCAGCGCCTCCTGGGCCTCGCGGAGCGCGGACTCCTGCCCGGCCGCCTCCCGCAGCTCGACGTCGAGCGCGGCGAGCAGCCCGGCCAGCTCGGCGAGCCGGGCCTCGTCGGCGCGCAACCCCTCCAGCCCGGCGCTCTCCTCCCTGCGCTCGCGCTCCCAGGAGGCCAGCAGCTCGCGGACCTCGGCCCCCTCGCGGACGGCGGGCACGCCGGCGCCGTCCGCGAGGGCAGGCAGGGCGCGGAGCCTGGCAGCCAGGTCGTGGCGGGCGGCGGCCAGCGCGGCGGCGAGGCCGTCGCGGTGCTCGGCGGCCCGCAGGCGGGCGGCCGCGCCCTCCCCGGCGGACTCGGCGGCCGGGATGCGGGCGGCGTCCAGGCGGGCGGCCGTGAGGCGGGCGTCCACGTCGCGGCGGAGCCCGGGAAGGACCGCCAGGCGGGCGTCGGTCCCGGCCTGCGCGGCGGTCAGCCCGGTGATCTCACGGCCGGACTCCTCCCGGTCCTGGAGGATCTTCGCCAGGCGTGACTCCTCGGCGCGCAGCTCGCCCAGCCGGGTGATCTCGCGGTGCCGGTCGCGCTCCAGCGTGGCCAGACGGTCCGGGGTGGTGTCGCGGCCGTCACGGAGGAGGGGGAGGGCACGGGCGACGGCGTCGGCGGCCAGCCGGTGGGCCTTGGCCGCCGCCTCGGCCCGCTGCTCGGCGGCCTGGATCAGGGGCAGCACCCGGTCGGCGCGGGCCGCCTCCGCCAGGATGGTCTCCAGATCCGCCCGCTCCTCGGCGCTCTCCTCCAGCGCCCGGCTCCGCGTCAGCGCCTCGGCGTGACGGCGCCGCCTCTCGGCCAGCGCGACGCCGTGCGCCAGCCTCGCGCGTGCCTGCCGTACCGCCTCCTCGCCCTCGCCGTGGCCCCGGCTCATCCCGGCGACCTCCTCGGCGGCCAGCTCCTCCAGCGTCCGGGCCCACTCCAGCGGATCGTCCTCCGCGGAGACCGCCACCGCGGACGGCCCGGCGTCGCCCTCGGGGAGCTCGAACAGCCCGGCCGCTCCGGCCTCCGCGGAACCGGGGGGCTGCGGGGAGGCGGCCCCTGCCAGCGACGCGAGGAGGCCGGGGCCCGCGGCCTCCTCCAGGCGCTTGACCGCGAAGTCCACCTCCTTGCGGAGGGCCTGCTGCTCGCGGTGGGCCTCGGTCCGCCGGTCGGCGAGCCAGGACTCGGCGGCGGCGTAGATCCTCACGGAGAAGAGCCGTTCGAGGACCCTGCGGCGGTCCTCGCCGTCGGCGCGCAGGAACTTCGCGAAATCCCCCTGGGGCAACATCGCGACCTGGAAGAACTGCTCGGCGTTCATGCCCAGCAGGGTGCCGATGAGCTCTCCGGCCTCGTCGACCCGCGTGGTCAGCCCGGTCCACTCCCCCGAAGGCGTGAGCTCCTGCAGCAGGGCCTTCTCGTTCTCCCTCGTGGTGCCGGTGCCCCTGAGCTTAGGGCGCTGCCAGGCCGGCGATCGAGTGATCTTCAGCCGCCGGCCCCTGATCGTGACCTCCAGCGCCACGCTGGGCCCCCGGCCCGGGGGCGCGTGGTCGCAGCGCAGGCTCTTGGCGCTGTCGCGCTTGCCCGGCACCCTGCCGTACAGGGCGTAGCAGAGCGCGTCCAGCACGGTGGTCTTGCCCGCGCCGGTGGGGCCGTGGATGAGGAACAGCCCGGCCTCGGCCAGGGCGTCGAAGTCGACCTCCTCCTCGGCGGGGAAGGAGCCGAACGCGCTGATCCACAGACGGTGCGGGCGCATCTACGCCATCGCCTCCTTGGTACGGCAGGCCTCGACGGCCTCCTGGATCAACCTGGTCTCCTCGGCGTCGGCGGCCTCGCCGCGCACCTCCCGGACGAAGTCGAGGGCGACCTCGATCTCGGGACGCCCGGCCAGCTTCGGCCGCGCCGCGGTCTCCCGGACACCGCCCTCGGGTTCGAAGGAGAGGGTGAGGGTGTGCTCGAAACGGGACCTGAGCCGCTCCATGGCGCCCCTGGGCCGGATCGGGTCGGTGAGCGTCACCTGCAGCCAGTGGTCCTCGTAGGGGGCGTGCTCGGCGGAGGTCAGCAGGTCGTCGATACGGCCGCGGAGCCGGTGGACCGGCCGGGGCACCGGCGCCTCGACGAACTCCGCGGCCACCTGCCCGCCGGGAGCGAGATCCACCAGCCAGGAGCCCTTCACCTGGCCGGCCTCGGAGAAGGAGTAGGCGATCGGGGATCCGGAGTAGCGGACGGTCTCGCTCATCCTCTGGCGTCCGTGGAGATGGCCCAGCGCCACGTAGTCGACGCCGTCGAAGGCCGAGACCGGGACGTGGGCGACTCCGCCGACGCTGATGTCGCGCTCGCTGTCGCTGGCCTGCCCTCCGGTCACGAACGCGTGGGCGAGGACGACCGACCGGGGGCCCCGGCGGCCGAGGTCGGCGCGGATCAGGGACATGGCGTGGCCGATCGCGGCGGTGTGGGTGCGCTCGGGCAGCTCCCACGGCCCGCGCACCAGCTCGGGCTCCAGATAGGGGATGCCGTAGAACGCCACGTCGTCGATCACCACGGGCTCGCCCACCCGCCCGGCGTCGGTGCGCAGGTGGACGCCCGCGGCGTCGATCAGGTCGGCGCCGAAGCCGAGACGGCGCGCCGAGTCGTGGTTGCCGCTGATCAGCACGGTGCGGACCCGTTCGGCGACCAGCCGACGCAGGACCTGGTTGCACAGGTCCACCGCGTCGACCGAGGGCAGCGCCCGGTCGTAGACGTCGCCGGAGACGGCGACCACGTCGACCCGTTCGGCCCTGACCGTCTCGATCAGGTGGTCGACGAAGACCCCCTGGGCGGCCAGGAGGCTCTCGCGATGGAACGAACGGCCCAGATGCCAGTCCGATGTGTGCAGCACGCGCATGTCGCTTGAAGCTAACAGGCCTCAGCCACAAATGCGTCCACTCTGACCACACCGCCCCCACCCTCTGTCCCGCGATCGCGAGGGTGAGTACGCTTGTTGATCAGAGGGAACGATACCGGCATACGGTCCTCACGGAGGCGGGCGACGATCGGGGAGCGGATCGGCATGCAGGTTGGCCGGGGCGTTTTGAGCGTGGCCGCAGGCTTGATCCTGGTGGCTCTCGCGACAGTGGGCTACGCCCTGCCTCCGCCGTTCGATCCGCCGCCGCTGAGCGTCGACCCCGTCTTCCAGACCCTGCCCGCCCAGCCCCCGGCCGAGATCCGGCCCATCAGCACGACCGGGCAGATCGTCACGCAGGACATCACCGTCGACGTCGGGGACACCACTCTAGAGGCCACGATCCGCGCGCCGCTCACCCCCGGCAGGCACCCCGCCCTGGTCTTCGTGCAGGGGGCCGGGCCCGGCGTGCGGGGCGAGTTCACCACGCAGGCGGAGCTGCTGGCCAGGGCGGGCATCGTCACCCTCGTCTACGACAAGCGGACCGTGCGCTACGACTTCCGCAACCGCGACTTCGGCCTGCTCGCCGACGACGCGCTGCGGGTCCTGGCCCGCCTGCGCACGCGCGCCGACGTCGACCCGGCGCGTATCGGGCTCTGGGGGGTGAGCGAGGGGAGCTGGGTGGTCCCGATCGCGGCCGCCAAGAGCGACGCGGTGGGGTTCACCGTGCTGGTCTCGGCGCCCAACGTCTCGCCCATGCGGCAGGTCACCTGGGCCATGGGCGAGCAGCTCGACCGGCTGCACGCGCCCAGCGGGGTGCGCGAGCTGGTCACCAGGGCGATGAGCGCGGTCCACATGAACTTCCTGCGCTACGACGGCCTGCCCGCGCTGCGCGGGATCCGGCAACCGGTCCTGGCCCTGTACGGCACGCGCGACCCGTCGATCCCGTTCGTGGAGAGCAGCCGGGCACTCACCCGCGCGCTCGCCGAGGGCGGCAACGCCGACTACACGATCCGCTACCTCGAAGGCGCCGACCACGGCATGCGCATCCACGGCGGGCCGTTCGCGCCCGGCTACCTGGAGACGCTGTCCAACTGGGTAAAGGGCCTGCCGGGCACGGCCAGGCCGCCGGTGCACATCGCGGGCGCCACCCCGGTCCAGCGCTACGAGGCCAGCGAGGTCCCCGCCGCTCCGTGGTACGCCGGGGGCGCGGTCCTGGGGTTCACGCTCTGCCTGGCCGCCGTCGGATACGTGGTCGGCCCGGTGGCCGAGATGGTCGTACGGCTGCGCGGCCGGCAGCTGCCCGCCGAGGCCAACGCCCTGATCTGGCCGCCCATCCGGCGCAGGTTCCGCCGGATGGCCTGGACCGGGCTCGGGCTGCTGGTGTCGGTGCTGGCGTTCATCACGCTGCTGGTGCTGTTCTCGGTCAACCAGGCCGGAGCCTGGCCGGCGGTGCTCGCCGGATGGCTGGTCATCCGGATCCTGGCGGTGCTCATGCTGCTGCAGGAGGTCACCTCCGTGGCGGCGGTCGTCTCGGGGCTGCGGGAGGGCTGGCAGCCCAGCCGCCCCCAGCGCGCCGCGATCGCCGGCGTGCTGGGGAGCACCGGTCTGCTGCTGGTCGCGGCGGCCTACTACAGCCTCTTCGCGTTCCCGTGGTAGCAGTCGAGCCAGCGGTCCATCTCGGCGAACACCACCTTGCGGGCGGGTTCGGGTGACAGCACCAGGTCGTGCATGCCGCCCGGCACCCGGACGCACGTCACGTGGTGGCCGATCCTGGTCGCCCAGTGCGCGATCTGCTCGGGGTTGAGCACGACGTCGGCCCCCTGGGCCTCCGGCGCGAAGTCGCGCAGTTGCAGCCCCTTCTCCGCGCAGAGCACCAGGGTCGGGACGTCGGCCCGGAGGCCGCCGTGCAGGCGCCGCTGGGCCCGGCGGATCGCGGCCAGCCAGGCGGCGTGCACCGCGAACCCGCCGATCGGCTTCCACTCCAGGTCGAAGTCCCACTCGCCGTGGTGGTCGCGGTGCAGGCTCGTGCCGTAGGCGGTGGCCGGCCCGAGGGGCAGGACGGCGCGTGGCGACATCCTGGACATCGGCCCCTTGAGCAGGTCGGCGGCGACCCGCAGGGGTGAGGGGACGTTGAGGTCGAGGAAGGGGCTGTTGAGCACCAGGCTCTGGATCAGCCCCCGGCCGCGGACCCGGTCGGCCCAGAGGGCGGCGATCAGGCCGCCGGTGGAGTGGCCGTTGAGGATCACCTCGTCGTGGCCGTCCTCCTCGCGGATGACCCGGACCGCCTCGTCGAGCTCCGGGAAGTACTCGGTGAGGCTGCGCACGAAGCCCCGGGTCTGGTGCGGCAGCAGCGAGCGGCCGTACTTGCGCAGGTCCAGACCGTAGAAGTCGACGCCCCGGGCGACGAAGTGGTCGGCCAGATGGGTCTGGAAGAAGTAGTCGGTGAACCCGTGGAGGTAGAGCACGGCCCTGCCGGTGGGCTCGGGGGCGCGCCGCCGTACCAGCGAGGCGACCACCGCTCCCTCGTAGTCGTCGGCCATGGGCAGGACCGTGAGCTCGTAGTCGGGACCGAGAACGTCAGGCATGCGGTCAGGGTAGTTCGTAGGGGTTGGCGGGCCACGAGGGGATCGCGTCCGGAAGATCCTCGCTGACCTTCATCGGGAACCTCGCCGGGCGCTTCTCCAGGAAGGCCGTGACGCCCTCGGCGGCGTCGGGGGCGGCGCCGAGGGCGTTCATGAGGTGGGAGTCGGCGCGGTGGGCCTCCCAGGGGGAGGCCGCCGACAGGCCTGACCACATGAGCCGCCGGATGGCGGCGACCGAGACCGCCGAGGTGTTGTCGGCGATCTCACGGGCCAGCGCGTAGGCGGCCGGGAGCAGCTCGTCCGGGGCGTGGACCTTCGAGACCAGCCGGCCTTCGAGGGCCTCGGAGGCGGGGAAGACCCGGCCGGTGGCGGCCCACTCCATGGCCTGGGCGATGCCGACGATCCGGGGCAGGAACCAGCTGGAGGCCGCCTCGGTCACGATGCCGCGCCGGGCGAAGACGAAGCCGAACCTGGCCGTGTCGGAGGCGAGCCTGATGTCCATCGGGAGCGTCATCGTCACCCCGACGCCCACGGCGGGGCCGTTGATCGCGCCGATGACCGGTTTGAGCGAGCGGGCGATGCGGAGCGCGACCGTGCCGCCGCCGTCGCGGGGCGAGCCGTCGACGGTGTCCTCGCCGCCGTACATCTCCTCGGTCCTGTGGTGGTTGAAGGTGTCGCCGCCGCCGCCGAGGTCCGCTCCGGCGCAGAAGGCCCGGCCCGCGCCGGTGACCACCACCGCGCGCACCTCGTCGTCGGCGTCGGCCCTGTCGAAGGCCTCGATCAGCTCGCCGCGCATGGCGTAGGTGAAGGCGTTGAGGCGGTGGGGGCGGTTCAGCGTGACGGTGGCCACCCCGTCGGCCACGCCGTACTCGATCTCGGTAAAAGACATGACCGAACCTTATTCCAGTAGAAATGTGAGGATAAAGGCAGATTGCTTCTCATGCTGTTCACTCACTCGTCGCCCGCGAGCTCGGGTCGTCGCCTTACCATCTCCCCTGCGGCGCTCAAGCGCGGAGGAATTGGGGAGCAGGTGCGGGACAGATCAAGGCCGTCCGGGGTCGGCACGGTCATCGGGTGGACGGCCCTGTCCGCCGTCGCGCCGGGAGCCGCGCACCTGCGGGCCGGATGGCGCAGGACCGGGCTGGCGCTGCTGTCCGTCCACGCCGTGCTGCTGCTGGGACTGCTGTGGATCGGGCTCACCTCCGACCTCGCCGATCTCGCCGGCCTCGCCGGGCAACTGGCCGCGTCGTCCTGGCTGACCGTCGTCACCGTGGCCTCCGTCGCGCTCGGCGTCGCCTGGTTCGCGCTGGTCGTGCACTCGTTCGTGGTGCTGAACCCGGGCACGCTCCCCGGAGCCGGCCAGGCGATCGCCGGGACCCTCGCGGGCGCGCTCGCGGTGGCCGTGCTGCTGCCCTTCGGCCTGGTGGGGCAGTACGCCGCGGTCTCGCAGTCGGCGCTGGACAAGGTCTTCAACGCCCCGGTCACACCGCCGCCCTCGGACGGCGGGCAGGACCCGCGGGACCCGTGGGCGGGCCGGGGCCGGGTGAACATCCTGCTGCTCGGCGGCGACGCCGACACCCATCGGGTGGGCGTGCGGACCGACAGCATCAACGTGGCCAGCATCGACGTCGCGACCGGCAACACCGTGCTGCTGAGCCTGCCGCGCAACCTGGAGAACGTGCGCTTCGTCCCGGGCTCGCCGATGGCCAGGCGCTTCCCCGACGGCTTCCGGCTGCCCGCCAACCCGGACGGCTCGCGCGAGGACCTGCTCTTCGCGGTCTGGGAGTACGCCGACGCCCACCCGGAGATCTTCGGCGGCCGCAAAGGCCAGGGCACCCAGACGCTCGTGGAGACGATCGGCCACACCCTGGGGCTGAAGATCGACTGGTATGCCCTGGTGAACATGTGGGGATTCGCCCGCCTGATCGACGCGATCGGGGGCGTCCGGCTGACCGTGCCGCAGGACGTGGTCTTCGGCAAGTACAACGAGGGCCTGGTCAAGGCGGGCACCCGCAAGCTCCGCGGCGCCGACGCGATGTGGTTCGCCCGCTCGCGCACCAACAGCGATGACTTCACCCGGATGGGACGCCAGCGCTGCGTGCTGGGCGCCCTGCTCACCCAGGCCGACCCGGCGACCGTGCTGTCCCGGTTCAACCGGATCGCGCTGGCCACCAAGGAGCTCCTGCGGACCGACATCCCGCGTCCGATGCTGGAGCACCTGGTCCCGCTGGCCCTGAAGGTGAAGGGCGCCAAGGTGACCAGCGTGCAGTTCGTGCCGCCGCTGATCAACACCGGCTACCCCGACTGGGCCAAGATCCGCACCGTCACCGCCAAGGCCATCCGCGCCTCGGCCGCCCCGACCGCCCCGCGCCGCCACCTCGCCGCCACCGCCCGGCCCACGACTCCGACCGCCACCCCCGGCCCCGGCCCGGACGGAACCACCGCCGCCACGCCCACTCCTGGGTCCCGCATCACCCCTGCCGTCACGCCTGCTCCACGGTCCAGCGCCGCCAGGACGCCGGACGCGACCGAACCCAAGGGAATCACCGACGGCTGCGCCTGACGACGGACGGGCCCGCCCTGCCGCTGTGTGAGACCTGCGACGTGTCGCGGATCCGGGTGCGGGCCATCAAGAGCAGGCACCGCTCACGCCGGAGATCCTGGCGATGAGTCAATGCGTCCTCATCTTCCGGCGTGAGCGTGGACGAGTCGGGAACGGCACCGCGCCAGGACCTGTCCATTCGGATGGTCCGTACATGCAGGGCGACTCGATACGTTCCTCTACATCTTGAGGGGTCATTCGAGGTTCCTGGCTGAGGACGTAGCGGGCATAAGCCTCTGTTTGGAGAAGACCGGGGACCAGAAGGGGGTCCCAGGAGCGCAGGACGAGGGCGGTGGGTTCGATCTCCTCGGCCCAGTCCCGGAACCAGGCCGGAGTACGGGACTGCGAGACGATGCTCTCATGGAGCCGAGTGAAGAATGAGCTGCTCGGGGTCTTGAAGAGGCGGTCCAGCCGCTCGGCATCAGACCTCGACGGGGTTCGGGTGGCTTTCTCCAGGCGGCTGACCTGAGTCTGGGTGCAGCCAAGGCGCGAGGCGACAGCGACCTGCGAGAGCTCCGCGGCCTCCCGCAGGCGGCGCATCTCGGTGCCGAACAGCACGCGCGGGGAGCCGGGGTCGAGAGAAGGCCCACCATCCATCGCATTTCCTCCCGAATTAAAAAAAACGGACCTATCATTCGATCGGCGACACTGAGTCCAGCGCGGACATACCAACGACTGTCATCATTCACTCTAGCCTGGATTGCCAATTCAGCAGCCGATCAACTATCCATACGACATTCTAGGCACAGAAATTCTCTCCACGACAGCACGAGAAAGAAAGCAGTTCATCACCTTCTCTGACAGAAATAGGCCAGGCCACACATAGATGCGACGGCACTCTTTAACGTCCGGATCATAAACATCTAAATGTGTCCGGAAGAGGGAATCATGATGACGGGCGAGGCCGCCAGCCGGACGAATCGGAACTCTGGTCCGTGACGACAAGGCCGCCTTGAGGTCGAGAGGCAAGGCCTGCCATCACCTCAAAGACGGCCATCACCGACATACGGATGCGGGAAGGGTGTGGCGGAAGCGTGCCGAGTGGGTGAAGATTAGTACGTCCCGGAGTCCGCTGCCCCCGGAGGTACCGAATGCGCGTCGCCCGCCTACTGGCCATCGGTTTGGCGCTAGCGATGGTGGCATCGGGTTGCACTTCCGAGCCTTCACTGAAGGAGGCAGCGGCAGAGCTGCAGAAGGACACACAGCGACTGGAGACCAACGACGTCTTCAAGAACCCGCTCAAGAAGCTGCGCATCTTGCAGCGCCCAGACAAGGACATCCGCTGCGACAAGGACAAGTTCAAACGAGTGCTGCGAGCCACGGCCGATTATGTGCGTATTAACGAACCGCTGGATGCCCATTTGGATCAGGCTCAAACGCTGATGGAGAACACTCTCGCCCAGGCGCTCGGATACAAGCTGGAGTTCGACTTCAGCCAAATGGACGCCAAAGAAGGGCGATTCATTTACGGCGCAAAAAGTGACCCAACGATAAAGGTAACCGTATATGTGGCACCCGAAGCTCCTACCTGGCGACTGCATGCGGTAACCGCCTGCCTGCCACGGTGAGGAAATCGATTCAGCCCCAAAGTCTTATCTGCTCCTTGGCTTGCTCGCTGGTCTGGAAATTTGAGGCATCCTCGACCTTGTCGTCAAACTTTCCATTGCTGTCCATCCAGCGTTCATAGGGTGTCAGCTTCTCCCCCAGCATCTGCTCCCATTTCTTGCCTTCACCGGCTTCTCGCTTCGCTTCGGCCAGGAGCTCGTCATAGGTCTTAAGATCGCCGGTGCTCTTGCTGATGAGCTCGGCAGGCGGCTCGCTCGCCGGGTATCCGGCCTCGTGAAGGATGTGAGCCATGTCGTACTTCTGGCGCAGGACGAAGTCCGATCGAGTGCCGGTGACCTCCTCTACCCGTGTTTCGAAGCTATCGGCCCAGCCGTCGAGGGCGGTGCTGATTCCGTATGCCTTGGCCAGTTCCCATCCCGCTTTCACGCCCTCGTCCGCGAGGGGGCCCACGAGGGGAATCCGGTCGATCCCAAGGGCAAGGGTGTTCTTGGTGATGTCGATGATCAAGTCGTTGGTGGCGTCCCGTTCGCCACGCACATCTAGCGTCGCCTTGAACTCCAGACCGGCGAAGTCGCCAAACGCCCTCGCCGTTCTCTCGAAGTGCCGGGTTCCGCCCTCTGTGTCCAGGCGGGCCGCCGCCTTCAGCGTGTCGTGGCGGAAGTGGGCTGCGGTCGCGTCGAAGTCGTCGGTGAGCCGCTTGTCCCCAACGAAGGTCTTCAGGAAACGATGAGTATCCCCCGGACTGAGATAGAACGCCGGTGCCAGGCCGGGAAGGGTGATCCAGTTCTCCGGAACCCCCACCCCGGATGCCCGGTCCACGGCCTTGTCGAAGCGGGCGCCCGAGGCCAGCTCGTGGATATAGGACTTCGCGATGGTGACCATGGAGTCCTTGGTGACCGTCGGCAGGCCATCGCCGAAGGGTCCCATGGCCTTGATCGCGTCCAGGGCGAAGGCGGCGGCAGCCGGGCTGTGCCGGCCGGGTTTCTCGGTCGTGGCCTCGGTGCCCGCCTCCAGCACCCGGCCGAAGGCGTCGGCCACCTCGTCTCCGGTGTCGATCATCTGGGCATAGCCGAGGAACTGCTTCATCTTGTCGACCTGGCTCAGCTTGACGTCCGTACCGCCCATCTTGCTGAACGCGTCTCGCACGGCCGCGCCGTCCCCGGCGAGCACCTCCAACCCCATGGCGACCAGGTCGGAGGAGTATCCGTACGCCTTCGACTCGGTGGGGCCGACGGCGCGGCGGTCCTGGCGGGGGTCCTTGGTGAAACCGTCCAGGGCCAGTGCGCGAGCCGCCGCGCTGCGGACGCCGGAGGGGGCGTTCGCGCCCTTGAGCAGCGCGAGCCGGTTCCAGGCGGTGGTCTTGTCCGTCGGCTTCACCAGCTCGTTTCTGACCTTGGCGAACGCGGGGACGAAGGTGGGAGCGCGCAGGGCGGCGCCGAGGGCCGCGCTGAAGGCGGCCAGGTCCTGCTTGGCGGTCTTGCTGCCGGTACGCGCTATGCGGCTTGGCAGGCTGTCGCGGATCCCCGCCGGCAGCAGGGCGAAGAAGGCGGCGGCGGCCTGGGGGTTCTTCGCGAGCTGGGCGACCTCGTCGGCGTGCTCGTGGATGAGCGTGGCTTGGAACTCGCCGCCGTGGTTGACGAGGATGTCGTTGCCGTACATGTTCGCCAGGCCTCGGGCGGTCTCGAAGTCCTCCAGCTCGTCGGGCAGGCGGACGAGCGACGACCGGCCCCCTCCGCCGCCCAGCTCCGGAGCTCCATCGCCCAATGCTTTGATCAGGTCGATCCGGCCGTGGAGCATGGAGACCTGTGTGCCGCCCCAGTCGGCGATGTCGGCGATCTCCCGCAGGGCGGGGGTGCTGATCCCGTGCTGGCGGAGCTTTCCCTCGAACTCCTGGCTGAACGCGGTCAGCCGGTCGGCCGCGCCGCACAGGGAGGTGGCGAGCTGTCCCATCTCCTCGGGATCGATGCCGCAGAACTCGGCGGTGGGTGCCATGGAGCGTTCCCCCTCGTGGTCACGACGGTCATGTGCGCCCGGCCATCTCCCGGCGCGCGGCGTTCGCCTGGGCCTCGGTCACCAGTGGAGGAGTGCGGCGCAGCTCCTCCTCGACCGCGTCCACCACGCGCTGCGCGAGCCGCCCCAGCCGCTGGTGCCGGTCTTCCAGCTCGGTGGTCCACCTGGCGGCTGTCGGCCCCGTCCAGACCTTCCCCGACCGCATCGCTCCGGAGGCGCGCTGGTAGGCCTGCCGTATCTCGTGAGCCCTGTCCTCGGCCTCCACCAGGAGGCGTTGCAGCTCCGCGTGCCGGGGATTGGGCACCATCGGCTCGGCCACGCCGCCCCCGTCCTCTCCAGGACCCCGTGATGAAAGAAAAAATTAATACCACACTAGGTATAGATCGTCTATGCCGACAAGGCCAGGACGCCGTCGGCATAGCGCTTCTGTCGTTTAAGTCATAACCGCGAGAGCGGACGGGTCTGATATTTCGGTCATTTCCTATCGCGCCGAAACGACTACTCCACCCGACAGCATCGGAGTAACTGATGTCGCTGTTCGAAGAGCACATCGACGCGATAGAAATCGCCGCCAAGACCGCGTCATGGGTGTGTTTCATCGCCATTTTCGCGCTGGTCTTCACCGGCCATGCGAGCGCGCCTCTGGTTATCGCGGTCGTCGTCATCTGCGTGTCCCGCATCACCATGTACCAGATCAAGGAGACCCGGGCGCGCTGGGACCAGGAGCACGCCGAGGAGCGGGAGCTCCGTCGCGAGCAGCGGCGCGAGAACCGCGAACGAGAGCTGCGCCTCCAGATCCGGCGGCTACAGCGGCCGGACCGTTGACCACCCGTAGCCGCCCCGATCATCTCCCGCACCCGGCCAGGAGCCGGGGCTTCGATCATGACCTTCGTCGTGGCCGGTCACGGCGCCGAAAACGTCACCGGAGGCGCTCAGGTGGCGTAGGACTCCTTGGCCAGCCGGCGGACGCGGTCCACGTCGACGGTGTGGCCGAGGCCCGGCTGGGTGAGCGGCACGGCCACGACGCCGCCGGTGGCGCCGACCGGCGGGGTGACGATCTGCGCGCTGCGCGGAGGCTCGGCCACGTCACAGGGCAGGTCGCAGCCGGGCAGGCTGGCCGCGGCGACCGTGGCCGCCCGGGCCAGGCCGGTGCCCTGGCCTCCGGCGCAGGCGATCTCCCAGCCCGCCGCCACGGCGTGGTCGTGCGCCCGCCGTACCTCGCGCAGGGAGCCCAGGGCGGCGGGGCGCAGCAGCAGCGCCCGGCCCGCGTTGACGAGGATCGCCTCGTCGAGCTCGGCCAGCGAGGACACCTCCAGCAGGACCGGGGCGGCGACGCGTTCCTGCAGGTCGGCATGGTCGGTGAGGTTGGCGAACGGGCGCTCGATGGACGAGAGCGTGTAGGCGTCCAGCGCCTCGAGGGCGCCGATGTCGGTGTAGGCGCCGCGGGCGTCCACGCCGATGCCCAGCGCCGGGTAGGCCTGGCGGACGGCGCGCAGCGGCTCGATGTCCCAGCCGGGGTGGACGTCCAGGGTGATGTGGGCGTATCCGGCGCAGACGTGGCGGTTCACCCGCGCGACCAGGCTCTCCAGGTTGCGATCGGCGCCGATCCTGACGGTGGCCATCAGCGAGGTACGGCTGCCGCCCAGCGCGTGGGAGAGCGGCACGCCGCGCATCCTGGCCCACAGATCCCAGCAGGCCATGTCGGCGGCGGGGCCGCCGGGGACGGCGCCCAGCTCGTCGGGGTGCTCCCAGTCGATGCCGATCAGCGCCCGGCCGAGCCCCTCCTCCAGGAACGCCCAGGTCTTCGGGTCGGGGTCGACGACCTCTCCCCACCCGGCCATGCCCCCATAGTCGGTGAGCCGGACGAGGATGCTCTCCGGCCGCCTGCCGTACGGCAGGACCAGGCGGAACACCTCAAGCTCACGCACGCGTGGCATGGACCCCCCTCGATCTCTGCTCGGAAAAACGCGAATCCCGCCCGAAGGCGGGACTCACCCCTCAACACGGAGAAGGGCGGCGTTCTTCCCATAGTGCCATGGGGTCAGCTCCTGAACCGGCCCGCGACCAGCACACCCGTGCCCGCCAGGAGCGCGGTCAGCGCGAAGCACACCAGGTAGACGTGCCCGACGGCGCCGAAGGCGGCGACGATCGCGCCGACGACGGCGACCGTGACGACGGTGAAGACCGACTCCCCGATCCCCATCGAGGCGCTGTTCTCGCCCTCCTCGCCGGGGCGCGACAGCTCCAGGACGAGCACCGACAGCGTCGGGTAGACGATCCCGATGCCGAATCCGAGCACGGCCTCGCCGATGAAGGCCAGGGCCACGGGGACGGCGGGGAAGACGGTCAGGGCCATCAGCACGAGACCCACGGCGATCAGGGCGGGACCGGTCCGCAGGACCATGACCCGGTCGTAGCGCTTGCGCCCGACGACCCACGAGCCGAGCGACCAGGCGAGCGCGCCGCCGGTGAGCACCATTCCGGCCTGGGTGGTCGACAGGCCGCGCTCCTCGGTGAGCATGAGCGGCAGGAAGACCTCGCCGCCGAAGACCGTGCCGGCGGCGATCCCGCGCAGGGTGATCACCGAGGGCAGGCCGCGCGCGGCGCGCAGCGTGCCGGGCGGCAGCAGCCGGGGCAGCGTGACGGCGAGGACGAGCAGGCCGGCGACCAGCAGGACCAGCCCGGAGCCACGTGCCGCCCCGCCGTACTGCATGAGCGCGGCGCCCACGGCCGCCAGCACCGCCCAGCCCAGCCGCCGCAGGATGGGGCTGCGCTCGCTCACCTCGGAGTGGTCGTCCATCGGCGCGGAGGACAGGCCGCGCCACAGCAGCAGCGCCGCGGGGGCGACGAGCAGCGGCACGCCCAGGAAGACCCAGCGCCAGCCGACCTGCTCCGTCACGACACCGGTGATCGCCGGCCCGACCATGGACGGCACCACCCAGGCCCCGGCGAAGACGGAGAAGACCTTGGGGTGCATGGCCGCCGGGTAGACCCGTGAGACCAGCACGTACAGCGAGACCTGGAAGATCCCGCCGCCGAAGCCCTGCACGAACCGGCCCAGGATGAACACGTCCATGGTGGGCGCCAGGCCCGCGATCAGCAGCCCCGCCACGAAGGCGCCGACACCCGCCCAGAGCGGGGCGACCGGCCCCCGGAGGTCGGCCCAGCGCCCGCCCAGCACGGTGGCGATCATTCCGGCGGCCAGCGCCCCGCTGAAGGCCAGGGCGTACAGCGCGAGCCCGTCGAGCTCGCGTCCCACGACCGGCATGGCGGTCGCCACCGCGAGCGCCTCGAAGGCCACCAGGACGATCAACGCGACCATGCCCACCGTCAGCGCGCGGTAGCGCTGGGCGAATATCCCCTCAACCGGGGCGGAAACCGTCGTAGCAGTCATGATCGGACAGTACGGCCGCCGCCCCACGCCGGGCATCGGCCTCGGAGATCAGCCCTTGGTCGTAGGACCCGCCGCCTCGACGTGGGAGGCCAGGCCGCGCAGGAGCAGATCCAGGCCGAACTCGAACCGCTCGGCGCCGCCGGCCTCCATCAGGTTGTCGATCTGGGCGACGAGGTGGGGGAAGCGATCGGCGGGCAGGCTGCGGTAGAACTCCTCGATCTGCCCGAAGAACTCCCCCAGGAAGCTCTCCAGGTCCCTGCCGCTGGCGCGCTGCCTGTTGAGGTAGAGGGAGCCCTCGTAGGCGTCGGAGCAGACGTAGAGGCCGAGGCGGTCGATCATCAGGGCCGCGACCTTGGGCGGCACCCCTCCGGCGAGCATGACGGCCAGCTGGGCGTCGGCCATCCGCAGCGCGTTGGGCCCGGTCGGGATGGTGGCCAGCCCGACCTTGGCGATGTCGGCGTGGGCCCGGAACACCCGGGACGCCTCCATGATCAGCTCTCTGAGCTGCTCCAGCCAGCGCTCCGGCTCGGGCTCGGGCACCTGGATCTCGCTCATGACCTCGTCGTAGATCAGGTCGAGCAGCTCCTCCTTGTTCTCCACGTGGGCGTAGAGGGAGGCGGGGCCGGTGCCGAGCTCCTGGGCGACCCGGCGCATGCTCACCGCGTCAAGCCCTTCGGCGTCGAGGATCCGCAGGCCGGCGGCGACGATGAGGTCCCTGCTCAGGACGGTCCGGGGAGCGTTCGCCCTGCGGGTCCTGCGCCACGGCGGAGCCGGGATGTCGGTCATCGGCCGATCCTATACCGCGCCGGACTGCTTTCACGAACACCGTACTAACATCGAACGGCGTACTTGACGCGAACAGTGTTCGTCGTTAAAACAATGTTCGTAGATAACGAACGGCGTTCGTCGAACGCCTCCCCTCCTCCGGACCGGAGCCCCCCGATGACCCAAGCGATCAACACCGGACCACCCGCCGGCGCCGAGCCGTACAGGTGGCGCTGGATCGCCCTGTGCGTGATCCTCGCCGCCGAGGCGATGGACCTGCTCGACTCGATGATCACCACCATCGCGGCACCGTCCATCCAGGCCGGCCTGGGCGGCCCGTCGAGCATGATCCAGTGGCTCAGCGCCGGATACACCCTGGCGATGGCCGTCGGCCTCGTCACCGGCGGCCGCCTCGGCGACCTCTACGGCCGCAGGCGCATGTTCGCCGTCGGCGCGCTCGGGTTCACCCTGTGCTCGCTGCTGTGCGGGCTGGCCGTCTCCCCCGAGATGCTGATCGGCTCGCGGGTGCTGCAGGGCCTGTTCGGCGCGGTGATGGTGCCGCAGGGGCTCGGCATGATCAAGGAGATGTTCCCGCCCGGGGAGCTGGCCACCGCGTTCGGCGCGTTCGGTCCGATCATGGCCCTGTCCACGGTGGCCGGGCCGGTGCTCGCGGGCTGGCTGGTCGACGCCGACCTCTTCGGCACCGGCTGGCGCATGATCTTCCTGATCAACCTGCCGATCGGCCTGCTCTCCCTCCTCGGCGCGATCCGCTACCTGCCAGAGTCGAAGCCCCCGCACGCCTCACGGCTGGACCTGGCCGGGACGGGACTGGTCTCGGCCGCCTCGTTCCTGCTGATCTTCCCGCTGGTCCAGGGCCGCGACCTCGGCTGGCCCGCCTGGACCTTCGCCTCGATGGCCGCCTCGATCGTGATCTTCATCGTCTTCGGCCGCCACCAGTCCCGCAAGGAGCGCGCGGGCGGCGCCCCGCTGGTCGTGATGAGCCTGTTCCGCAAGCGCGCCTTCAGCGGGGGCCTGGTCACCGGCCTCGCCTTCTTCTCCGGGATGATCGGCTTCTCGCTGGTGTTCGGCCTCTACACCCAGATCGCCCTGGGCTACGACCCGCTGAAGGCGGGGCTCGCCGGTCTGCCGAACGCCGTCGGCGCCCTGGCCGGGTTCATCGTCGTCAACGCCTCGGGGCTGGCCCGGAAGGTGGGCCGCAAGCTGATCCACCTGGGCACGGTCGTCATGGCGGCGGGCGTCGCCGGGGTCGGCGTCACCCTCGGCCTCGCCGGCACGGGCGTCACCCCGTGGCAGCTCGCCCCCGCCCTGGCCGTCACCGGCGTCGGGATGAGCATGATCATGGCCCCCTTCTTCGACATCGTGCTGGCCGGGGTGGAGCCCCACGAGTCCGGCTCGGCCTCCGGCACCCTGACCGCCGTCCAGCAGCTCGGCGGCGCACTGGGAGTGGCCGCCATCGGCACGGTCTTCTTCGGCCTGCTCAAGCAGGGCTGGAGCTTCGAGGACACGATGCGGCTGACGATCTGGATCGAGGTCGGCCTGCTCGCCGTCACCTTCCTGGTCGCCTTTCTGCTCCCGCTCCGCGCCCGGCCCGAGGAGGAGAGCGCCCACTGAACGCACCCCGCCGGGACGTGCCACGCCCACTTCGGGGAGCCGGGACGTGGCACACCCGCGGCGGGGAACGCGTGCCGGTACGGCGATCCGCTGGGTTGATCCTCATATGGGAGGTTCATCGATGGAACGCCGTACATTTTCTTCGTGCTTCAATGCCCGGTACGAGCGCCCTGGCCTTCAGCGGAAGCCCGTGGCAGGACACCCTCGCGGCTCCGGCCCGGAACGCCCCGGGCCCTAGTCCATCCGGCTCCGTCATTTCCGAGTCCCTCGGGTCGCGCGCGGACCGACGATCAGCGCGTCGCGTTGTGCGGAGCTCAGGCGGTCCGGCCTCGGGGTGACGGCGTACTCGCCGCGCCCGAGCCGCTCCACGGCGAGCGGGTCGGCGAGGATCGGACGACGGCTGATCGCGTCCAGGGCGTCGGCCGCCCGCCGGACGGGCCAGTCCAGCGCCGTGGCGAGGTCGTCCACGGTGAGTGGCCGAGCGGCGTGCACCAGTGCGGCCAGCACCGTCAGCGCGTCGCGCACGACGGCGTCGGTGAGGCCGCTGTCGTTCATCTGCTCGCTGATCCAGGCGAAGAACTGAGCCATCTGGCCCAGCCGGGTGCCGGCGGGCGTGCCGGAGCCGAAGATCTCGATCCCGTGCCGCGCGGCCGCCGCGACCTCGGCGTGTGCCCCGGTGTCGGCTTTGAACGCCCGGAGCCAGACGTTGTCGTCGATCACATACCGTTCGCGGCGGCCGGAATCCCGCGTGCGTCTGACCAGCTCGATCTCCTCGAGGTAGCCGATGGCCTTGGACACCGACGCCGGGCTGACCTGTAGCCGGCGTACGAGCTCGGCGGACGTCAGCCCCCCGGAGCCGGAGGTGAGCAGGCAGACGAACACGCGAGCGGGCATCCGGGGAAGGCCGGTTCCGACCAGCAGCGTCGCGAACTGCTCCACGAAACCGCGCACGGACTCGGCCGGCAGCTCGTCGGCCGGTGGCTCCGTGGCCTGAACCGGTCTGCGGCGGTGGGCGCGCTGCCCGGCGGCCTGCTGGGCGCGGTCGGCCAGGTAGCCGCCGGGCGCGCTGTTGCGTGCCACTTCGCGGCTGATCGTGGATGTGGGCCTGCCCAGCCGCCTGGCGATCTCGGCGTATCCCAGCCCTTCGGCCAGCCCGATCGCGATCTGCCGGCGATCCTCGTGGGTCAGCCTGCCTCCGGGCATCGGCCCGCCCTCCTGTCGGTTCGGGTTCACAGGTGCGTTCACCAACATTACATTGCAACGGTCGGTTGGCGTGGATTGCGTTTATCGACAATGCTGTTGCAACGATTTGCCATAAGCCCAGCATTTCAAGCACATCATCGAGGGTTTTCGTTGACGCAACTTGAAATGCAACGTAGCCTTTTCTCGCTTGGAAAGAATCGGACAGGACGAGGAACCCCTTATGGCAAGAGCGTTGGATGTGACCCGGATGCGAGCTCGCGTCTCCGAGCTGCTCGCGGAGTACCGGATTCCGAGTGCCGCGATCGGCGTCCTCAGCGACGGGGAGATCACCGACTTCGCGGTCGGCGTCAAGAACATCTCCACGCGCGAGCCCGCGACGACCGACACCGTCTACCAGTGCGGCTCCGTATCCAAGACATGGACCGCCCTCGCCTTCATGCAGCTCGTCGACGAGGGGAAAGTCGCCCTGGACGAGCCGGTGCGGACCTACCTTCCCGACTTCCGGGTCGCCGACCCCGGCGTCAGCGCCAAGGTCACCCCCCGCCGTCTCCTCAACCACACCAACGGCATCGAGGAGAGCTACGGAGATCCGGGCGAGGACGACGACGTGTACGAGCGCATGGTGGAGAACATCGCCGGCGCACCCCAGGTCCACCCCTTGGGCCACACTCACGGCTACAGCGCGGCCCTGGGCTACGCGATCCTCGCCCGCATCATGGAGGTGGTCGACGGCAAGCGGTGGGACGACATCATGAAGGATCGTCTGTTCGACCCCTTGGGACTGACCTCGACGAGCAGCCGGCGTGAGCACGTGGACCAGGACCGGGCCGCGACCGGATACCTGATCCGATCCCTCCAAGAGGGCCCCGTCCTCTCACCGCTGGGTCACCTGCCGCGCTCCTTCGGCCCCGGAGGCAACGTCAGCACGACAGCCCGGGAATCGCTGATGATGGCGTACGTCTTCCTCAACGGAGGAAAGGCGCCGAACGGGACCAGAATCATCTCACCCGGCGCCATCCGCGAGATGACGGAGTCGCGGGTCCCCATACCTGACCCGTACATGTTCGGGCCGGAATGGGCACTCGGCCTCATCGTGTGCGATTGGCACGGCCAGACCGTCTACGCCCACGACGGCAGCGCGGTCAGCCAGAGCGCCCGCCTGCGGATCCTGCCGGAATCGAACATCGCCGTCTCGATGCTGGTGAACGCCGGGCCACGCGACAGCTTCTACCGGAAGGTGTTCAACGAAATCCTGGCCGACCTCGGCGCGGTCACGATCCCCGACCTGCCGGAGCCCGACCCGACCCTGGCCCTCGATCTGTCCAGGTACGAAGGCTCCTACGAGCGCCCCGGCACCCGCTACGAAGTGGCGGCCGAACGCGGAAAGCTCCACCTCAAATTCACCCTGAACCCCATGGAGGCGCAACTCCTCAACAGACCAGAACAGCTCGACTACGAGCTGCTCCCGATCAGCGAGACCCACTTCTTGATGCCTTCGGACGATCCGCTCGAGGACCCTCAGACCGTCGCGATCTACGACTTCAAGAACGGTGCCGCACAGTATCTTCACATCAATTGCCGAGTAAATCCGAAAGTCAATGAGGAGGGTGCCACGGTGCACGTCATGACTGTTTCCACAATTTCCGACAACGACGGTTTCTGGGGTTCTGTGAAGAAGGCGTACGGCCAGCTTCCCATGGGTGCCAAGTGGACGATGGCGGTGGCGAGCACCGACGGGACCAAGGCGGTGAACGTCATCGTCCATGACTCGATCGACGGCGTCAGAAGCTTCTTCGAGGATCACACCGGCCCCTTCGCCACGACGGAATACTTCGAGGCCGACGCGTCCAACGCGGTCGGCCTCCCGACGACGTAGCCGCTCCCTGCGCTGCCGTCCGCCCAAGCCGCGACGGCGGCGCACCATTCGGATCCGTGCCTGACACCGGATCCCCGGGGCCGACCCGCTTCGAGAACGGCCGGATGGCCGGTGGACACGCGGACGACCGGCGGTCTGGCGCGCCTACCAGTAATCGATCGCCGGCCGGACGACCACCCTGTCCTTTCCCTTCTCCAGTTCCGAAAGATTCTTGTACTTAAGCCTCTGCTCAGGAGAAGCCCGCCCTTTATTCCGCTCCAGCCATTTGACGTGAACCTTCCTGCTCCCTTTTTCAGGAATTCCTCTTTCCGTATGTCTGCTCCGCGCAGTCGCGCGTTGCGCACCGCGTTGACCGCAACGGTCGCAGACGCCCTGTTCTCCTTCTGCCAGTCCTTGGGCAGGTCATCGTATTTCGACCTGGCGATGTCGACCCGGTCCGTGCCGTGCGCCTTTATCCATCCCCGGTCAGCGGTCGACTTCATGTTGGATTCATAGACCCGGTCGTCGGGCAGTCTCTCGTATTTTTCACCGGCAAGCCCGACCCGATCCGTCCCGTATTCGTCCATCCATTTTCGGTCGGCAGTCGTTCTGGCACTGGGAGGAGGCTTTCCCGCCCTCACGGCATCCCGAACAAGCTCCGCCTCACGCTCATCACGCCACCTGTGATGCATGTCGCGGGCCACCTTGTTGATTCTCTGTTCCATGCGGGCCCGGCGTGCCCGGGGGAACTTCACAAGGCGTTTGAAGATGTTTCCGATGCTCCTCAGGGCGCTGCGGAGCATGGCCGTGAATCGCCGGGCCATGTCGGCCAGACGGGCAGGAGGTCAGGAGGTCAGGAGGTCAGGAGGTGCGGAGCGAGAGCGACGGCGATCGCCGCGGCACCGGCGACCCCGACGAGCAGGCCCACGATCCACTCGACGCTGTTCTTCGAGATCCGCAGGGTGTCGGCCGCGGCGGTGAGACGGTCAGCGAGGTCGGCCGGCTGCCACGTCCGTGTCGGCCATGACGACCTGGCCGTCACCGGTGTCGCGCAGGCGCTCGCCGAGGTGCCGGCATTCCTCCAGCAGCGTGCGCCTCAACTCCCGGTAGGGGCCGGCGAACTCCTCGCACGGCAACGGTGCCTCATCCCCCTGCGGCTCCGCAGCCCCTCAGTGAACTGCGCATACTCATCCGCCAATGCCCGGAAGCCGCGCCCGGAGGGGTATCGGCCGTCGGCATCGATCGTCACCTGCTCGGGCAGCATCGCCCCTACCTGCCTTCCAGCTGTCGCAGCGTCCCATCGAGCGTCGCGGTCAACCCGTCGAAGTCGCGGACCGCCTGGACCTCCATCAGAGAGAGTCCCGCAGCACCTCCGGACCCGTCGTGCGCAATCCGGGACGGATCCACCCGATCATGACCAGCCCGCCAGGAGGATACCGAGCCCGGTCCGCGGTGTCGATGATCATGAAGGTGAGGCTCCGGATCGACCTCTGACGACGCCTCCGCGTGACGGGAACCGTCTGGACCTCCCCGCGGGCGGACGCTCCCGCCAGACGGGCATCCCTTCCGTTCGGATAGCCCTTCCGCCCGGACATCTCTGCCGGACGCGCGGCCCGGCGGGGACGGCCTGCGGCCATGGCGCTCTGACAGGGGCGGGCCTCCGTGCCACCCTTGCCAGAGCGGGATCATGTGGCCGTGCGTTCCAGCTCCCGCTCGGCCCACTGGCCGATGTCGCGGCGCTCGATCGCCGCGGCCATCAGGGCGGGGAAGGCGTCGGGGGTGCACGCGAACGCGGGCACCCCCAGGGCCGCCAGGGCGGCGGCGTTGTCGCGGTCGTAGAAGGGAGCTCCCTCGTCCGAGAGCGCGAGCAGCACGATGACCTGGACTCCGGCCGCGGTCATCTGGGCGACCCTGCGGAGCATCTCCTGCCGGACCCCGCCCTCGTAGAGATCGCTGATCAGGATGAAGATCGAGTCGGTGGGCCGGGTGATGAGGCCCTGGCTGTAGGCGATGGCCCGGTTGATGTCGGTGCCGCCGCCGAGCTGGGTGCCGAACAGCAGCTCCACCGGGTCGTGGAGCTGGTCGGTGAGGTCGACGACCGCGGTGTCGAAGACCACCAGCGACGTCCTGAGCGAGCGCATCGAGGCGAGCACCGCGCCGAAGACGCTCGAATAGACGACGGAGGCGGCCATCGACCCGCTCTGGTCGATGCAGAGCACGACCTCGCGCTGGACGGCCCGCTGCCGCCTGCCGTAGCCGACCAGCCTCGACGGCACCACGGTGTTCCGCTCGGGCAGGTAGTTCTTCAGGTTGGCCCGGATCGTGCGGTCCCAGTCGATGTCGGCGACCCGCTTGGGCCGGTGGGTGCGCGCCGACCGGTCCAGCGCGCCGGTGACGGCCGCCTTCGTCTTCTGCACCAGCCGCCGCTCCAGCTCGGAGACGACCTTGCGGACCAGCGCGCGGGCCGACTCGCGGGCCTTCTCCGGCATCACCCGGTTGAGCGACAGCAGCGTGCCGACCATGTGGACGTCGGGCTCGACCGCCTCCAGCATCTCCGGCTCCAGCAGCAGCCTGGTCAGGTTCAGCCGCTCGACGGCGTCCTTCTGCATGACCTGGACGACGGTGGAGGGGAAGTAGGACCGGATGTCGCCCAGCCAGCGCGCCACCCTGGGCGCGGAGGCGCCCAGGCCGCCGCTCCGCTCGTCCGCGCCCTCGCCCTTACCGCCGTTGTAGAGCGCGGCCAGGGCTCCGTCCATCTGGGCGTCGGTCCCGCCGAGGGCGCATCCCGTGCCGTCGGCGTCGCCGCCGAGCACCAGCCGCCAGCGGCGCAGTCTCTCGTCCATCACTCGGCCTCCGTCTTCCCCAGGATCATCAGCACGGTCCGCACGGCCGCCGCCGCCCGCTCCTCGTCGAGCTCCGCGACGTCCTCCCCGCCCGCAACCGCCCCGGTCGCGAGCGAGCGGACCCGCGAGCCGATCGAGCGCCGCTCCGGCGCCGCGAAGGCGCCGAACGTCCGGCGGAGCAGGGGCAGCACGTCCACGAACGTCTCCGGGGCGAGCCCGGTGAGCCAGCCGTCGATCAGGGCGAGCAGCCGGGCGTCGTGGACGAGCAGCAGGCCGCCGCCCGACAGGAATCCCTCGATCCAGGCGGCCGCCCGGGCCGGCGGGTGCCCGGCCGACATGGCCCGCGACATCCGCGGGCCCACCTGGTCGGCGTCGAGGTCACCGGCGTCCAGCAGGATCCTGGTGAGCCGGCCCTCGATCAGCCCGTGCAGGTCGGAGCGGCCCGACGCGCCGCGCAACGTGGCAAGCCAGCGGCCCTGGGGCGCTTCCGCGCCGGTGGCCCCGTCGAGCAGGGCCACCGCGGCGTGCACCCCGTCGATGTGGCGCAGCAGGTCGCGGGCCGCGTCGTCGTCCAGCCCGGTGACCGCTCCGCCCAGCCCGACGCAGACCCTGGTGAGCAGGGCGTCGACGATGGCGGCCAGGCCGGTGGCGGGGGTGCCGCGCACGTCGCCGTAGCGCTGCGCGCGGACCATCGCGGGCAGCGCCGCCATCAGGTGCGTGACGTCGCTGTCGAGTGCGGCCCGCGCCGACAGCGAGTCGAGCACGTACGGCAGCGCGTCCGGCAGATCCGCGAGCAGGCACCGCTCCACCAGCCCGGTGAGCCCGGCCAGCGAGACCCCGGCGGGTGCGGCGGATCCGCCGCCCCCGGGTCCCGGTCCGGCGGTCCCCTGCGGCGCGGCCGGGCCGGGCGGCCGTCCTCCGTCCGCGAGATCGCGGACGCGGGCGCCGGCCGCGGCGGGGACCGTGGTGCCCCAGGCGCTCGCCTCGATCAGCTCGATGTCGAACTCGGGACGCCAGGCGAGCGTCCACGACTCGCGGAAGGTGCCCTTGCTCCGGCTCTCCTGGGGCGTGCCCCACTCCACGCCGAGCAGCCGCAGCCGGTGCAGCAGCCTGCTGCGCTCCAGGTCGAGGGGCTTGCGCAGGTCGAGATCGTGCTCGCGGTCCAGGGCCTCGGGCTTGAGCTTCAGCCGCCGCTGCTCCTCGCGGAGGTGGCGCTGGAGAGGGACCATCGGGGTCGTGTCGGGGACGTGGCCGAGCCGCTCCCCCACGACCATGCGCCGCTGGATCAGCTCCACCGGCAGGTCGTCGCCCTCGCACAGCACAGCCCTGGCCGCCTCGGTGACCTCCGCCAGCCCCGCCAGCGGCCGTCCCCGGAGCACGGCCAGGCTCTGCGTGAGCCGTACCGCCTCGATGACGTGCGCCGAGGAGACCGGCAGGTCCTCCTCGCGCAGCACCCCCGCGGCGGCGGTCAGCCACCGCTCCACCGGACGGTCGGCGGCGGTGAACAGGTGGTGATACCAGCCGGGTGACGTCACCCCCGCGCCGTATCCGCTCCAGGCGGCCAGCCGCCCGTACGTCCACGGCACCCAGGTCATCTCGGCCTTGACCTTGGGCAGCCCGCGCAGCAGCGCGTCGTCGGCCTTCACCGTGGGCAGCCCGGCCCCCCAGGCCGCGCCCTCCCGCGACGGCCCGGCCAGCGCGGGCACGTGCCATGCGCCGCAGACGACGGCGATCCGCTCGAACCCGTCCTTGACCGCCCTGCGGATGGTGCGCCGCATGAAGGCCTCACGCCGGGCCTCGTAGGCGTCGGCCACGTGGCCCTCGCGGACCGCCGCCATCGCCTCGGCGATCACCTGGAACGGCGTGTCCCCGCGGTGCTCGACCACGTCCTCCCACCAGCGCTCCGGATCGTCGTATCCGGCGGCGCGGGCGAGCGTCCCGATCGGATCGGTCCGTACGGCCGCCGGTATCCCGGAGTCCGGACCCTCTCCGTCCGGCGTGTCCGGCGTGTCCGGCCGGGCGGCCGGCTCCTCCGGCCCGGAGGCGAGGCTGTGGGCGGCGGGCAGGTCGCAGAACCGGACCGGGATGCCCGCCTCCACCGCGTGGCGGATCGCCTGCCACTCGGGCGAGAAGACCGCGAACGGCCAGAAGGCGGCCTTGGACGGCTCCCCCGGCACGTGGGCCAGCAGCGCCACCGGGGGTTCGAGACCGGGGTCCTTGGCCAGCTCGACCAGCCCGTCGGCCTCGGGCGGGCCCTCGATGAGCACGATGTCAGGCTTGAGGCGTTCCAGCTCGTCTCCGAGGGAGCGCGCCGATCCCGGCCCGTGGTGCCGGACCCCCAGCACGGAGACGCTCATGGGCGGCCTCCGGCCACCGGGCCACCCGTCCGCGCGGCCGGCGGGCCGGAGCGGGGGTCACGTGGTGTGGTCATTGTGAGACGGGACGGCCCCGCTCCGGCGGCCCGCGCCTCAGCCCGCGTCACGGCAGGCCCGGTAGAAATCGCGCCAGTCCTGGCGCTCGCGGACGACGGTCTCGAGATACTCCCGCCAGACGACGCGGTCGGAGACCGGGTCCTGGACCACCGCGCCGACGATTCCGGCGGCCACGTCGGAGGGGCGGAGCACCCCGTCGCCGAAATGGGCGGCCAGGGCGATGCCGTTGGTGAGGACCGAGATGGCCTCGGCGGTGCTGAGGGTGCCGCTGGGAGATTTGACCTTGGTCCGGCCGTCCTCGGTGACACCGGTGCGCAGCTCGCGGAAGACCGTGACGACGCGGCGGATCTCCTCCAGGCCGGTCATGGTCTGGGGCAGCTCCAGGGAGCGGCCGAGCTGGTCGACGCGGCGGGAGACGATGTCCACCTCCTCCTCCGCGGTGGCGGGGACCGGCAGCACGACGGTGTTGAACCTGCGGCGCAGGGCGCTGGACAGGTCGTTGACGCCCCGGTCGCGGTCGTTGGCGGTGGCGATGATGTTGAAGCCGCGCGAGGCCTGAACCTCCTCGTTGAGCTCGGGGATCGGCAGCGTCTTCTCCGACAGCACCGTGATCAGCGCGTCCTGGACGTCGGAGGGCATGCGGGTCAGCTCCTCCACCCGGGCGATCCGCCCCTCGGCCATCGCCCGCATCACCGGGCTGGGCGTGAGCGCCTGCCTGGACGGGCCCTCCGACAGCAGCCGGGCGTAGTTCCAGCCGTAGCGGATGGCCTCCTCGGCGGTGCCCGCCGTGCCCTGCACGAGCAGGGTGGAGTCACCGCTGATCGCGGCGGCCAGGTGCTCCGACAGCCAGGTCTTGGCCGTGCCCGGCACGCCGAGCAGCAGCAGCGCGCGGTCGGTGGCGAGGGTCGCCACGGCCACCTCCACGATGCGGCGGGGCCCGATGTACTTCGGGGTGATCTGGTCGCCGTCGCCCAGGATGTAGGTGGTCACCGCCCAGGGGGACAGCTTCCAGCCAGGCGGCCGGACCCGGTCGTCGTCCTTGGCCAGGATCGCCAGCTCCTCGGCGTACTGGTCTTCGGCGTGGGCCCGCAGAACCGTTGTCACAGAAGCTCCTTCAGCATGTCGTCACGGAAACGCAGGAGGGCGGCGACCTCCTGGATGGGTGGTTCGGGCGAGAGCCGTTCGGCCACGCCGTACAGGGCGGGGTCGATGCGTTCGCCGGCGAGCTTGGTCAGCTCGCCGAGGTTCCAGGGCTGGGTGCCGGAGACCTCGAGGATCTTCTGCAGCACGGCCCCGGCCAGGCCCGGCCCCCAGGGCGCCGAGGCGCCGCCGAGGACCATGATGAGCTGGCCGTCCAGGCCGTGCCGCCGGACGAAGTCGGCGGCGACGCTCTCCTGCTCGGCGGGGGGCAGCGCGGCCAGCAGGTCGGCGAGCGGGTCCCAGGCGAACAGCTCCCTGGCCCATTCGGGGTCGCCCTGGAGCACGGTGGCCCTGACCCATCCCGCCATGACCTCGCGGCCCCAGTCGACGATCTTCATCCGGACGAGCTCGCCGGGTGAGTGGCCGAGCAGGCGGGGCCAGACCCCGAGCGGGGTGCGCGCGACGGCCTGCTGCAGCCACCAGCTCCGCTCGCCCGTCCCCCGGGGCGGCTTGGCCCGGATGCCGTCGCGCTCCATCGCGGCGTCGCAGGCGTCGGGCGGGGTGACCTGGATCTCGCCGTCCTCGACGGAGAGACAGCGGGCGACCCGCCCGGCCATCCGCAGGGCCAGACGCGAGTCCGGCAGGCGGGTCAGCAGGTCGGCGGCCTGGTGGCGGACCTCGCGGCGGCGGTCGTCGAGAGCGGCCTCCAGGAACGGCTCGTCGTCGGAGGAGAGCCGGTCGGCGAGAACCTCGAGGAAGGACGCCCTGTCGTCGGGGGTCTCCCGCTCCCACGTCGCCGCGAGCAGCCGCCTGGCCTCCGCCGGGGCCGCCGCCCGCAGCGTGGCCAGATGGGCGCGGCGGTCGCCGGAGGTCCCCAGCTCCCAGACCTCCCGGGCCTCGCCGGCCCCGTCCGGAGCGGCCGCGGTGACCTCCTCCAGCAGGAAGCTCCACGCCGGGTTGAGCCCGGCCAGCCAGCGGCCCCGGTTTCCGGCGAGGACGCCGAGGTGCGGGCGGATCGACCGGTCTCCGGCCCCCTGGTCGAGCAGCTCGGGCAGCAGGTGAGGTGAGATCCGGTAGCCGTGGCCGGCCGCGGTCTCCAGCCATTCGGCGAGCAGCCTCGGCCGCTCGCCGCCGAGGATCCGGGCGAGCCGGTCGGCCGCCGCGCGCGAGACCGCGGGCTGCTCCTCCGGGGGCGCGACGCTCAGGGGCTCGCCGCCGACCGGCCGGCGACCGGCCCGCATCCGCAACGTGTGCACGGCAGCGCGTTCGAGAAGCTCGATCTCGCCGGCGGGCTGTCCGGGGAGGGGGCGGCGGTCGGTGCCGACGAGCGCGGTGGAGACCAGGTCCTCCCATTCGGTCGAGGCGTTCACAGGACGATCACCCGGCCCTCCTCGTCCCAGGTCGTGAGGGGCCGCAGGCCCCTGGGAGTCCATTCGGCGGCGACGGTCAGCGGATGGCCGCCGGAGGCCGCGATCAGCCGCCAGGGGGTGCCGGCGGAAGGGTGCAGCACGAGCCCCCCGGAAGAACCGGCGAGCTGCCAGGAGGGGCTCCCCGCCGGAGTGACCGAGGTGACGACGACGGGCCAGGAGTCCAGCCAGGGGTCTCCCGCCAGGGCCTCGGCCACCTCCTCCAGCGCCTGTTCCAGGGTCGAGCCGGGCGGAGGGCCGGCGGGGACGCCGTCGTGGCGGGCGGCGACCAGGGCGCGCAGCGGCGACGAGCCCGGATAGAACGCCAGGTCGGCGTCGATGGCCGTGCCGGTGACGAGCGAGGCGTCGAGTGCCTGGCCGGGCGGGGCGAAGGAGAGCACCAGCGCCGCCCGGCCCGTGTCCCGGCCGCGCAGCCAGACCCGTCGCGCGGTCAGCCGGTCCTGCTCCTCGTCGCGGCGCCCGAGCACGTCCCACACGTCCCTGACCGTCTCCCCGGCGAGCACCTCCTCCCTGGTGACCGGGAAACCGACCCGCTCGCGGACCCGCCGCAGGAGCCCGGCGGCCGGGGAGCGCGGCTCCCCGGTCTCCGGCCCGGCGTCCGCGCCGGCCTCGGCCGCCCGCACGACCTCGGGGAGGCGGCGGTGGGCCACCGACAGCAGGTGCAGCAGGGCGTATTCGCCCAGGAGACGGGCGGGCCAGTCGTCGGTCGCCAGGACGGCGTTCAGCCGGGAGACGCTGCCGGCGACGCCCGGGGCCTGCGCGTCGATCAGTCGTCTGGCGAGGTCGTCCCACTGGTCGTGGCGCCGGGATCCGGCGATGCCCTGCCTGATCTGGTCGGCGAGCCAGCGCTCCAGCTCCGACAGGCCGGCGGCCACGCGCTGCTCACGCTGCTCGGCCCGGCGGGGGTCGCCGGACGGGCCGGTCTCCGCCGCACCCGCCGTGCCGGCTGCGGCCGCCGGGCGGGCGACCGCCCTGGCGGCGCGGTCGCGCCGCTGGTCGAGCCATTCGGCCACCCAGTCGGCGGGCTCGGCGGCGGCGGGGACGCCGTCGGCCGACCACAGCAGCAGCAGGCCGAGCGCGTGTTTGCAGGGAAACTTCCGGCTGGGGCAGCTGCACCGGTAGGCGGGCTCGGACAGGTCCACGCACGCCCGGTAGGGCTTGGAACCGCTGCCCTTGCACTCGCCCCACAGCGCATCCGCCGTGACTCCGGCCCCCGACCACTTGCCGGGTGAGGACACCCCTTGGGCCGCTTTCTGGGACGAGGCGTCGGGCGCGAGCGCGAGCACCTGATCCCGGTTCCACCGTTCGATCACGGTCCGAACCGTAGCCAACCCCGCCGACAAAACCGGCCCCGTCGGACCACGGCCGCCGCTCCCCGCCGAGACGGCCGCCGCGGCCTGCCGATCGCGGCCGTACGGCACCCGTCACGCCACGGCCGCCGCAGGCCGCACGGCGACCACCGCGAGCCGGTCGCAGGCGCACGGCGACCGCCGCGGGCCGGTCGCAGGCGCACGGCGACCGGCGCGGGCCACCGGCCGGGAGGCGGTCGCGCGGCCTGCCGACGGGTGTGTCCTGCGAGCGGCTCCGGCGGGCGACTCCCTAAGATCGGTTGGATGACGACTCCTTCCCGCCCCCCGCTCGCCGAGACGCTGGACCTGCTGCCGCACCCCGAGGGCGGCTGGTTCCGGGAGACCTGGAAGACCGCCGTCTCCTTCAGCCCGCCCGGGTACGAGGGGCCCCGGGCCACCGCCACCGGGATCTACTTCCTGCTGGAGCCGGGAGAGGAGTCGCGCCCGCACGTGGTCCGCTCCGACGAGGTGTGGCTCTGGCACCGGGGCGGCCCGCTGACCCTGATCCTCGGCGGGCACGACGGCCAGCCGGTGAGCACCGTGACCCTCGGCCCGCTGGTCGAGGAGGGGCAGGTCCCGCAGGCCCTGGTGCCCGGCGGGACCTGGCAGGCCGCCCGGCCCGCCGGGGACGAGGGTGTGCTGGTGAGCTGCGTCGTCTCCCCGGGGTTCGACTTCGCCGACTTCCGCATGCTCTGACCGCTTGGCGTGACGACCTCCCCGTCTGTGGAGAGAATGCGATTACAGACATACGAGGAGGTCAACGGTGACCCACGAGATCGTCTCCGTCATCGGCGGAAAGCAGGCCCCCAACGGGGCGGCCTACGACTCGATCAATCCGGCCCGCGTGGACGAGGTGGTCGCACAGGTCCGGCTGGCCGACGCGGAGACGTTCGCCTCCGCGTGCCGTACGGCGGCCGAGGCGCAACGGGAATGGGCCCGGGTGCCCGCGCCCGTCCGGGGCCGGGTGATCGCCTCGATCGGGCGGCTGGTCGAGGCCAACGCCGAGTCGCTGGCCAGCCTGGTCACCCGCGAGATCGGCAAGCCCTACGCCGAGGCCCTGGGGGAGGTCCGGGAGATCGTCGACACCTGCGACTTCTTCCTCGGCGAGGGCCGGCGGCTCTACGGGCAGACGGTGCCCTCGGAGATGCCGGACAAGAGCCTGTTCACCTTCCGGGTCCCGGTCGGGGTGGCCGCGGTGATCACGGCGGGCAACTTCCCGGTCGCGGTGCCGTCCTGGTATCTCGTTCCGGCACTGCTGTCGGGCAACGCGGTCGTCTGGAAGCCCGCGGAGTACGCCGCGGCCTCGGCGCACGCGCTCTACCGGCTGTTCGCGGCGGCGGGGCTGCCCGAGGGCGTGCTGAACCTCGTGCTGGCCGACGGCTCCGCGACGTCCGAAGGCCTGGAGACGGCGCTGGCCGAGGGCACGGTGCACAAGGTCGGTTTCACCGGCTCGACCGAGGTCGGCCGGCGGATCGGCGAGCTGTGCGGGCGGCACCTGCAGTCGCCCTGCCTGGAGCTGGGCGGCAAGAACCCGATGGTGGTCATGCCGGACGCCGACCTGGACCTGGCGGTGGAGGGCGCGCTGTTCGCCGGGTTCGGCACGGCGGGACAGCGCTGCACCTCGCTCGGCACGGTGATCGTGCACGAGAGCGTCCACGCCGAGTTCCTGGGCCGCTACACGCGTGCCGTGGCGGCCGCGACGATCGGCGACCCGGCGGGGGACGTGCTGTGCGGGCCGCTGCTCGACCACAAGTTCGCCTCCCGCTACGAGGAGTATCTGGGCTGGATCCAGCCGCACCACACCGTCGTCTCCGGCCCGACCGGCCGGATCACCGGCGACAGTCCCCGCGGGGACTTCTCCGGCGACGGGGGGCTCTACTACCACCCGGTGGTCGTCGACGGCGTGCGTCCCGACGACCGGCTGTTCCTGGAGGAGACCTTCGGCCCGATCGTGGGCGTGACCACCTTCTCGACGCTGGAGGAGGCCGTCGAGCTGGCCAACCGGCCCGGTTACGGGCTCTCCTCCTCCATCTACACCACCGATCCCAAGTCGGCCTTCCGGTTCCGCGCGGGCATCGGCGCGGGCATGGTCAGCGTCAACAACTCCACCTCCGGCGCGGAGGCCCACCTCCCCTTCGGCGGGAACGGCAAGTCCGGCAACGGCAGCCGCCAGTCGGGGATGTGGGTGCTCGACCAGTTCACCCGGTGGCAGGCGATGAACTGGGACTACTCCGGCAGGCTGCAGAAGGCCCAGATGGATGTCGCCGAGATCGTCCCGGATCTGGACTTCCGGCTCTGACTTTGCCATAGGGGGAGGTTCTCCCCATCACGATCGCGGCATGCCTCTCCGTGGAGAAGATTCCGTGACGGCCGAGGTGATCCTCGCGGACGGAGCGGCCGTCGCGGACGGGGCCGATCTTCTCGCGGCCGGGGCCTCCGGCCGTACGGGGTCCCGGCCCCGTCACCCCGTCCGCCGGCCCGCGCGCCGTACCCGAGGAGGACCCGTAGGGGCCGCGCGAGGCCGCCACCCGCCCTGGAAGGCCGTAAGGCCTGCCAGGACACGTGAGGGGCCGCGTGCTGCGGCGCGGCCCCTCACGGACGCGGACGTTCCGGGCGCGCCCGGACCACGACTCCGTGGCCGTGGCCGCCGGTCAGGCGGCGGTCGAGGGGGTTCCTCCCGCCGGACGTGTCCGCGGGGCGGGCACTCCGGCGGCCGGGTTTCACGAGTGACGCACTCCTCGTGCGTCAGGACCCCCGGCGGGACACCGGTACCGGCCCGGGGATGAGCGCGGTTCCGTGTGACGGCGGGCGGTCACGGACTTCTTATACCAAATATTGAGACGATCTCTCTTAGAATATGAGACTCCTGCTACGGTCGACCCATCCGAGCGAAGGAGTGATCCGCCATGGCGGCGAAGGATGCCGTATACACCCACGGCCACCACGAGTCCGTGCTGCGGTCCCACCGGTGGCGCACCGTGGAGAACTCGGCCGCCTACCTCCTGCCGCACCTGCGGCCGGGCATGTCGCTGCTGGACGTCGGCTGCGGCCCCGGCACCATCACCGTCGAGCTGGCGGAGCGGGTCGCCCCCGGGGTGACCACCGCGGTCGAGGTCACCGCGGAGGCGCTCGCCCTGGCACGCGCGGAGGCGGAGCGGCGCGGCCGGTCCACCATCGAGTTCTCCGTCGCCGACGCGCACGCCCTGGAGTTCCCCGACGACACCTTCGACGTCGTCCACGCCCACCAGGTGCTGCAGCACCTCGGCGACCCGGTCCAGGCGCTGCGGGAGATGCGGCGGGTCTGCAGGCCCGGCGGGATCGTCGCGGTCCGCGACAGCGACTACGCCGCGTTCACCTGGTTCCCCGAGCTGCCCGAGCTGGACGAGTGGATGGACCTCTACCAGCGGGTGGCCAGGGCCAACGGCGGCGAGCCGGACGCCGGGCGGCGACTGCTGTCGTGGGCCCGCGAGGCCGGTTTCTCCGACATCTCGGCCACCTCCTCGACCTGGTGTTTCGCGACGCCGGAGGATCGCGCCTGGTGGGGCGGCATGTGGGCCGAGCGGGTCCTGAGGTCCGACATGGCCCGCCAGGCGCTGGACTCGGGCGCGGCCACCGGCGACGACCTGCGCCGCATCTCCGACGGCTGGCAGGCCTGGGCCGCGGAGCGGGACGGCTGGCTGTCCCTGCTCCACGGCGAGCTGATCTGCCGAGCCTGAGCCCCGCGGCGAGCCGATCCACCTTGCTCGCCCCGGCGCTCCGCGGGCGGGAGCCCGTAAGAGGGCGCACCGGCACTCCGCGAGCGGGAGCCCGCAAGAAGGGCACACCGGCGCTCCTCGGGCGGAAGTCCGCAAGAGGGCGCGGCGCACCGGCGCACCGCGGGCGGGAGCCCGGAGGGGGCGCTCCCAGGAGGAACGCCCCGGAGCCGTCAGGGCTGTTGAGTGATCTTGACGTTGTCGACGCCGGCCTCGACGAGCGAGGCGCCGGAGGCGTCGGCGGCCTCGATGAGGATCCGGACGCTCTGCCCGGCGTAGGAGGAGATGTCGACGCTTGAGGCGGCCCAGGCGCCGTTGCGGTTGGTGGCGGCGCCGAGCTGCTGGAAGACCTGGGTGGTGGTGGAGCCGACGACCTTGACGCGCAGGTAGTCGGCGCTGGAGGCGTTGGAGCCGTGGGCCAGGTACCAGGAGAAGTTCAGCTTGAGCGTTCCGCCGGTGGGCAGGGTGACGGCCGGCGACTGGATGGTCGTGGTGCCGCCGTCGATGTCGTGGTCTCCGGCGGAGGCGCCGGCCAGCCGTCCGGTGACCAGGTCGTTGCTGCCGCTGACGGTGGTGCCGAGCTGCTTGGCGCCGCTGGAGGTGGTGGCCTCGGGGTCACCGCGCTCCCACCGGCCGAGGGTGGCGGTGTCGGTGCCGCCGGGGTTGGCGGTCCAGCCGGTCGCCGTCTCGAACTCGTCGGAGTAGACCGTCACCGGCGGGGTCCCGGTGCCGCAGTACTGCGACTCCTTGCCGGTGATCCGGTAGACGCAGTCGGAGTACTCCAGGAAGCGGAGCACGGCCTCCCGGTTGCGGGTCGTCTGCGGGACGATCTGCTCGTCGGGGGGGTAGAAGCCCGGGGACCCGGTCGGATACATCTCGAAGGTGTAGCTGAAGATCTTGTGGACGCCCCACATCCAGTCGTCGATCGAGCCGTCGGTGATGTAGAGGTCGCTGGCCTGCTCGGGGGTGTAGTTGTTGGTGGAGGCCATGTTCCGGCCCAGGGCCTCGAACGCGTCGTGGTCGTCCTGGGTCAGGCCGGGGGCGGTGTCGTTGTTGGTGTAGCCGTAGGGCCACAGGATCAGCTCGCCGTAGGTGTGCCAGTCGATGTGCGACTTGATCTGCTGCACGCCGCCGACCACCCGGCCGCGCACCCAGTCGGCGACCGCCCTGACCTCGGGTGCCGACTCGGCGGCCGCGCCCCGGTAGGTGTCGCTGGAGGTGGAGCCGGAGGAGCCGCCGCAGCAGCCCCACTGGTAGGCCCAGTTGCGGTTGAGGTCGGTGCCCACCGAGGAGGAGCCGGAGTTGGGCTGCCGGTTCTTGCGCCAGGAGCGGTAGGAGCCGGAGGCGATGTCGTACTCGCCGCCGTCGGGGTTGAGGTCCGGCATGATCCAGATCTCGCGCGAGTTCACCAGGCCGGTGATCCTGCCGTCGGTGCCGTAGCCGTCGGTGAGCAGGTTGAGGATGTAGAGCGCCATCTCGACGGTCAGGTGCTCCCGGGCGTGCTGGTGGTGGGTGAACAGCACCTCGGGCTCGTTCTCGTCCGTGCCGACGTTGTCGCTGATCTTGATGGCGATCAGGTCGCGGCCCTCGTAGGAGGTGCCGTAGCTGGTCTTGCGGGCGATCGCGGGGTGGTCGGCGACGATCTGGTTGATCGCGGCGGTCATCTCGGCGTAGTTGTGGTACCCGGAGTCGGCCGGCGGGAAGTCGAAGGTCCGCATGTCCGAGGGTGAGGGACGGGGGATCTTCGTGACGGTGTAGCCCAGCTTCTTGATCGCGGCGACCTCGGCCTCGGTCGCGGTGACCACGACCGAGGCGGGGTCCACCTGGTCGATGGCCGCACCGGTGGCCGCGACCGCGCTGCGCTGCCGGGAGTCGCTGGGGCCCTGCACCTTGTACTGGCTGTTCGGCTGCGGTTCGGCCGATGCTCCCGCCCCGGTGATGTCGAGGCATAACAGCGCCAGGACCGCGAGTACCACGATCAGACGGCGTCTCACCTGTGCCCTCCTCAGGCGCGCGATCTAGGGGGTTGTCACGCGTCTGCACCGAGAGTCAGGCAAATATGTCGATCGGCAAAGGCCCAAAGTTTCGGGCTTGTCCGGCTTTCGCCTACACGGAGCCGAAAGTCGCACAGGTCAGAAACGGACCTCGAACCAGACGGTCCTGGGCCCGCCGCCGTCGCCCTGGATCCCCCACCGGTCGGCGAGCAGGTCCACCAGGAACATCCCGCGCCCGCTCTCCGCGTCCGGCTCGTTGCGCACGTGCGGCGCCGACAGCCCCGACCCGGCGTCGGAGACCTCCACCAGCACGGCGCCGGAGCTCACCGCCACGGTCATCGCCACCCTCCCGCCGCCGCCCGAGCACGAGTGGACCACCGAGTTCGTCACCACCTCGCTCACCAGCAGGACGACGTCGTCGAAGGCGGGATGCCCCTCCCCGAGGAGCTCCCTGACCCGCTGACGGGCCGTCGACACCGACTCCGGCGCCCCCCGCAGGGTGACGGTCGACCGGGGCGGAACGGTCCGCTGCTCGAGCGTCATGGCTGGCCTCACTCTCCGACATGCACATTCACATGCACATCGCGCTCCGAGATGGCACACTCACTCACGGTGAACTGTTCTATCAGGGACTTCAATAGCTCATATTGAAATTCCACAGTTTCCTTCCCCCGGATGGAGGTACGTGCATGGCTTCCCGACGCAGTCCCACGGCCCGCCATCGCCGTCTGATCACGGAACTGAACCGCCTTCGGGAGAGCAGCGGGCTGTCACGGGCGGAGGTGGCCGAGCGGATCGGCTCCACCGACACCACCGTCTGGAGATACGAGACGGGGCTCACCCGTCCCAAACCCTCCGACGTGGCGGCCCTCACCGATGTGTACGGCGTGACCGGAGAGGCCCGGGACTCCCTGATCCAGATGGCCAGGGACGCCCGCAAGCGAGGCTGGTGGCACCGGCACCGGCAGGCCCTCAAACCCGGCTTCGACTCCTACATCGGGCTGGAGGCGGAGGCGTCGGTGGTGCGCTCGTACGAACCGCTGGTCGTCCCCGGCCTGATGCAGACCGAGCCGTACGCACGTGCCGTCATCGAGGCGACCGCCCTCACCCACGCCCCCTCAGCGGTCGATGAGAAGGTCTCCGTGCGCGTCTCGCGCCAGCAGTTGCTGCACGGCCCCGGTGACCCGATCCAACTCGTCGCGGTGCTCGACGAGGCAGTGCTCCGGCGTCAGGTCGGCGGCCCGGGGGTGATGCGCGAGCAGCTGGAACACCTGCTCGATCTCGGCAGGCTGCCCAATGTGGAGATCCGGGTGATCCCGTTCTCCGCTGGGGCGCACGCCGCGATGGACGGCAAGTTCTGCCTGCTCAGCTTCCCCGAGCCCGGCGATCCCGACCTCGTCTACCTGGAACAGGCGGCGAGCGGGCTCGTGCCGGAGGACCCGGAGGAGGTGCGCCGCTACACCCTCATGTTCGGGAGCCTGTCGGCACTGGCTCTCGGCGCGGAGGCGTCGGCCACCTTCATCGCCCAGATGGCGAAGAGATGTTCCAACCAACCACAGGAATGAGAGGAAGAGAGAGTGCGGGGGTCCACGATGGATCTGTCCAGCGTCATGTGGCGCAAGAGCAGTCGCAGCACCAACGGAGGTGACTGCGTCGAAGTGGCGATCGTGCCCGGCGACCCGGCCCTGGCCGGACACAAGGCCGACGCCGACGAGCTCTACCTCGTCCGCGACTCCAAGGATCCGGACGGCCCGGCGCTGGCGTTCACCCAACGTGAGTGGGACGCCTTCGTCGGCGGTGTGAAGGACGGCGAGTTCGGCTGAGTCGTCCCCGGGGGGACCGGTGCGCCGGTCCCCCCGGAGATGCCGGCGGCCCCGGCACTCCGGCACGGTCCCCCAGCGGCCTCAGCGGCCCTTCGGGCCGTCGGTGCCCTTGTAGCCGAGGATCCGCATCGCGACCTCGGGGTCCATCGCAGCGGCCAGGAGCTGGGCCCGCTCCACGGCGCGGTCCCGCTGGGCCTCGGCTCTGACCCGGGTGGCCTGGGCGCCCCGGATCACCGCGAAGACGACGCCGATCCCCATGACGGCCGCCACGACCGCGACGAGCACCACCGGGAGCGTGCCGGACCCCGGCGGCCGCCCCACCTCGCCCGCCATCGTCATCCCGCCGTTGAGCGTGTAGACGCCGAGCAGCGTGAAAGCCGCCAGCGCGGCCAGGCCGGCCGCGACCACCAGCACCGTCCGGAGCCGCCTCCCCGGCGGCGGCACGTCGGGCGGAGGCGGAGACGGCAGGTGCTCGGGCACCTGGCCGGTGTCGCCCCTGTCCCCCCACGGCACGAAGTCCGGCCCGGCCGCGGTCACCGGCCCCACCGCCGCGGGCAGCGTGGAGCCGTGGCCGTTTCCCGTGACGACCGCGCCCTGGATGACCGCCGTGGCGGGTTCGAGCCGGGGCGGGACCAGCGGGACGGGCAACTCCCGTGCCACGTGGCTGTGCTCGCGGTGCGCCCGCGCGGCCTCCAGGTGATACTCCTCGATCTCGGCGTAGAAATCGTCCGAGGCGTAGATCGAGCCGTCCACCAGCGGTCCCCGCCGGTGCTCCAGGACCGCGATCACGTCGTCGCCGTTGAGCGTCTTGTGGGTCTCCAGCGCGTGCGCCAGGCAGAGCACCTCCCTCCGGTGCTCCTTCAGCAGGTCCTCGGTCCTGTCCAGCAGGCGCACCAGGTTGTACTCGATCCGCTCGCCCAGCACGTCCGGGGCCGGTGCCTGCCCGCCGGGCGCCCGGGTGAACCCGATCCCCCCGCCGCCGGGTTTGGGCATCGACTTGCCACCCATGATCTCCAGCTCCTGCAGGGCGGGCACCGAGGTCACCCCGCGGCCCATCCCCCAGTGCGCCTCCATCAGCGCGGTGAGGTAGGTGGCCGAGAAGAGGTCACCCGAGACGCCGGAGGAGTTGTCCTCGGCGAAGAACATCCGCTCCCCGGCCAGCGAGGCGAGCGAGACCATGATGTCGGCCTCGTGCTCGGACTTCCACCGGGTGAACTGGTCCTCGGGCTTGATGCTCGCGACCATGCCGAGGTAGTCGGCGCCCTTCTCTATCGTGGCGATGTCGATCTCGAGGTGGTAGCGGGTGCGGTAGGCGGCCACGGCGTGACACGCCTCGTGCACGGCCACCGCGTGCCGCTCGCGCTCGATGTACTCCACGTCCTCCGGCGGCCCGAGCTGCTTGAGCCGCTTGGCCCTGGTCACGTCCGACCAGGTGATGACCTTCCGGCCGTCACGGATCGCTGTGATCAGCGACTCGTTCACCAGGTCCTTGATCGTGGCGCCGGTGGCGTAGGGCGTGATCGTGGCCAGCTTGTCCAGCTGCTCCTCGGTCAGGTCGTGGTCGACCTTGTCGAAGTAGCCGCGGTAGGTGCGGACCCGCCCCGCCTTGGACGGGTAGCCCACCTTGTAGATGCGGTCGATACGGCCCGGCCGCAGCAGCGCCTCGTCCAGCGAGTTGGGCATGTTGGTCGCCATCATGACCAGGATCCGATACTTGGGCGGCGGCTTGGGCCGCATGCCGAGCAGCCTGCGGACGTGGCGGTTGACGATGCCGCGGGGCTTCTTCAGGCCCGACAGCTCGGTGAGCAGCGCCTGCAACGTCCCCGGGTCCCCACCGCCGCCGCCCATGTTGCCGCCCATGAAGAAGCGGCTGCGGCCGGTGGCGGGCTCCCGCTCCCGCCGCGCGCCCTGGCGGGTCAGCAGCCACCGGCTCTCCTCGGCCAGGTAGGTGAATCCGTGGCAGCCGCCCGCGCTCGGGGAGAAGCCGGGGCCGCCCCGGGGCCCCTGCTGCGCCAGCGAGCCGCGGCGGCCGAGGGAGTCGGCCTCGTCGAAAAAGACGATCACGCCTCCGTACCGCAGGGAGAGCTTGCGGAGCTTCCTGAACAGCGACTTCACCTTCAGGATGCCCACGCCCATGAACATGTTGACGAACGCGCCGGGGTCCACGAAGACGTACGGCTTGCCCGTCTCCCCCGCCACGGCCTCGGCCATCAGGGTCTTTCCGGTGCCGGGCGGCCCCCACAGCAGCAGGCCGCTGGGCACGTAGCCGCCGCGCTCCTCGATCTCGTCGGGCCGCTCCAGGAAGACGATGTTCTCCTTGACGCGCTCGACCACGTGGTCCTGTCCCCAGACGTCGGTGAACCGGGTCTTGATGTCGTCGGGGAAGTAGGTCTCCACGCCGCCCCGTGACAGCAGCCAGAACAGGCCGATGAACTGGAAGGCGATGAAGAAGAACGCGAAGGCGAGCTGCGCCACGTACGGCAGCGCCTGCCAGAGCAGTGCCGGGGCCTGGAACAGCGCCAGGGCGGGTGAGGTGTCCAGCACCTCGCCGAGGATGAGGGCGAGCACCGCGATCCAGAACAGCCACTTGACGGCCCGCGCCATCCTGAAGCGGTTCCAGTCGGAGAAGCGGCGGCGGGACCAGCGCTCGAAGCCGCCGAACACCCCGCGCATCCAGAACCGGTGGTATCCGGCGGAGCGCTCGCTGACGGAGAAGTGGACCTGCCGCAGGACCTCGGCCCCCAGCAGCCAGAAGATCCACGGCGCCGCGGCCGCGGTCCTGATCATCGCGTCCCGGACGCTGATGATGCCCTCGTAGGAGGCCATCTCATTCCAGACGAGGATGAAGTAGATGATCGTAAGGATGAGGACGAACTTGACCCGGTCCCAGAACGGCATCCGCTTGCGGGTCCGGGGATGCGGGTCGACGGGGCCGGAGCCGGGGGCGCGGAGGCCCTCGAAGCTCGGGGGCGGCGGCGGTGGCTTCATGTTCGGGCCTCTCCTCACCCGGTGAGTCGCTTGACCTTGAAGGAGTGCGCGATCCTGTCGAACTCGGCGGCGCGCCTGCGGTAGCAGCCCGCGGAGCAGCGGATCAGCAGGGTGGAGATCCGCTCGCCGTCCCCGGCCAGGTAGGAGGTGAGGTCGAAGGTCTGCGTGCCGGCCCCCTGGACCGTGTAGTTGAACCGCACATGCACCCCGCGCAGGCCGTCCCCGGGCTGGAGCACGTCGTCGGCGAGCAGTTCGAAGCCGGTCAGCGGATACCCGGGGACCTGCGCGTACTCCTTGCGGAGCGACTCGGTGACGGGGATGACGGAGTTGCGCATGCCGTTCAGGGAGACCGCGTCCCGCTCCTCGGGCAGCAGCCTGGTGACCCGGGCGAAGACGAACGGCTCGTCTCCGGTGCCGTAGCCGAGGAGGTGGCCTGCGGAGGGACTGGCGTGGGCGTCGTAGGCGATCGACCAGACGAGCTGCCTGCGCAGCCGGGCGGTGGCCGACTCGGGATCCGCTCCGGTGGTCGCCTTGTCCAGGGCCTTCTGGTCGACCTGCCGCCAGGCCGCCGGGACTTTGAAGTACGTCTGCCCGTCGTCGTGGCGGACGTAGGTGAACTCCGAACCTGCGCATCCGGTCAGCCCGCCGGCCAGGGCGGGGACGAGCCCTGCCGCGACCACGGCGAACCTGGCCCTTGATCGTCTCACCAGGGCTGTACCTCCGCCTTACGGGCCAACAGGGTGGTTGTGCCCGTTTTTTGAGTATCCCTCGCCTTTCGCGGCTCAGCCATCCTGGAAATCTTGACCAAATCTTGGCGCTATGTTGTCTTCACTTGTTACAGATCATGGGGGTGAGACCAGCCGGGCAGGCAGACGGCCGGAGGGCGGTCCGCCCTCCGGCCCTGCCGGCGTCCGCGGCCCGCACGGCTAGGTCAGGCTGTCGCAGCTCCTGGCGTCCGCGTCCTTGGCGGCCTTCGGCACCCAGCGGACGCCGGCGAACGAGGCGGAGAAGGCGCCGTCGGTGTAGACGAGGAACGGCGTGTTGACCGCCTCCAGGTCGAGGCCCGCGGCCGCGAAACACGCGATCGGGATCTTGACCGTCGACTTGGTCCCGACGGGGAGCCCCTGGAACAGCGAGGTCGCCGCCACTTCCGACATGCACGGATAACCGCAGTGGACGCCGATCACGGTCCTCGACGCCGGGGCCTGGTGGACGATGGTGTCGAAGACCAGGGCCGCGTCGGCGTTGAGGTAGCTCCGCAGATCGGTCCCCTTGGCCGGGTCCTGCATGTAGAACTGCGCCGGCCCGCTGCCGTTCCAGGTCACCTTCAGGCCGTCCTGCTGCACGTTGACGTCGGAGCGCACCACGCTGATCGCGGCGTGGGCCGCCTCACCGTCGACCCCGATCTCGGTTCCGCCCCAGTTGTCGGCGGAGCCGATCAGGCCCTTGTACGGCGGGACGTCGGCCCGGTTGTAGATCTCCAGGTCCTCGCTCGCCTCCCCGCCGCCGCCCGGCTGGCCGCAGCCGAAGGGGGGCGCGGTCTCGTCGAGCGTCCCGACCGATCCGCTCTGCCCGTCGCGCAGGCCGTAGCCCAGCGGGAAGAGCGGGTCGTAGCCCTCGCCGCCCGGGTTGAGCGGCGTCTGGCAGGCGCTCTTCGGCCAGGAGTACGACAGCCTGCCGGTGTATCCGCCGTCCCGATGCGCCCCTCGGACGAGCAGGTCCGCGACACCGCCGCCCTCGGTGCCCGGCAGCCAGGCCGCGACGAAGGCGTCGGAGCGGTTGAGCTCCTTGTTGACCCAGAGCGGGCGGCCGGTGACGTAGACGGTGATCACGGGTGCGCCCTTGCCGCTGACCTTGTCCAGGACGGCGAGGTCGCCGGGGTAGAGCTTGGCCGCCTCCAGCGTGCGCCGTCCGAGGTCGCCGACCCCCTCGGCGTACGGCGTCTCGCCGATCACCGCGATGACCGCGTCGTACGCCGCGGGGTCCGCGCCGTCGGCCGTCTCGCTGAAGGTGACGTTCGCCTCGCCCAGCGCCTGCCGCAGGCCGCCGAGGATCGTCGTGCCGCCCGGGAAGTCGGCGTTGGTGTTGCCGGTGCCCTGCCAGGTGAGGGTCCAGCCACCGGTCTGGTTCTGCATGCTGTCGGCGCTCTTGCCGACCACGAGCACCTTGGAGCCCCTGGCCAGCGGCAGCACCCTGCCGTTGTTCTTGAGCAGGACCTGCGACCTGCGGACGGCCTCGCGGGCGAGCTTCCCTGCCTCCAGGGCGCCGGCCGACCCGGCCAGGGCGCGTTCGGACGGCTTCGGCGCGCTGAGCACTCCGGCGCGCAGCTTCACCCGCAGGATCCGCGTGACCGCGTCGTCGATGCGTGCCATCGGGATCTCGCCCGCTTCGACCTGTGCGATCGTGTTGGCGATGAACGCCTTCCAGTCGTTGGGCACCATCACGACGTCCAGGCCGGCGTTGATGGCGCGCGCGCAGCTCGCGTTGGTGCAGCCGGCCACCTGGCCGATGCCGTTCCAGTCGGAGACGACGACGCCGTCGAAGCCCATCTTCCGCTTGAGGATGTCGTCGAGGGCGCGCCTGCTGCCGTGCAGCTTGCCCTCGTCGATGCCGAGCTCGGCGTTCGTCCAGCTGTTGAAGGAGGCCATCACGGTCTGGGCCCCGGCCGCGAGCGCGCCGTAGTAGCCCTGGCCGTGAATGTTGATCATCTCGGCCTCCGAGGAGGGGTTCACCCCCTGGTCCGTCCCCTTGAGGGTGCCGCCGTCGCCGATGAAGTGCTTGGCGGTGGCGATGACGCCCCTGTCGCCGATCCCGCGCGGGTGCCTGCCCTGCAGGCCGTTGACGGCCTCGTAGCCGTAGGCCCGGGTGATCCGGGGGTCTTCGGAGAAGCCCTCGTAGGTGCGGCCCCACCGGTCGTCCCGGACGACGGCGAGTGTGGGCGCGAAGGCCCAGTCCTGGCCGGTCGCGCGGATCTGCGCGGCGGTGGCCGATCCGATGTCGCGGACGAGGCACGGGTCGTGCGCGGCGCCCAGGCCGATGTTGTGGGGGAAGACCGTCGCGCCGTAGACGTTGTTGTTGCCGTGGACGGCGTCGATGCCCCAGATGACCGGGATCTTCGTCCTGCTGCCGACGGACGCCTCCCAGTAGGCGTCGGCGAGGTCGAGCCAGGCCCGCGGCGGGGCGTGCTTGTCACGGCCGGGCCACGAGCCGCCGCCGTTGAGCACCGAGCCGATGGCGTACTGCCGGACCTCCGCGGGAGTGATCGCGGCGATCTCCGGCTGCGTCATCTGCCCGACCTTCTCGGCGAGGGTCATACCGGCGAGGATCTTCGCCACCCGCCTCTCGCCGGCCGGGTCGCGCTTGATCCGGCTCTTGACCCTGGGCCAGTCGGAGAGCGTTTGCAGGCTCCTGTCGATGCGGGCGCAGCCGCCTGCGCCGAGGGACGGCCTGCCGACCTCGGGCTGCCGGACCCCCTTCGCCGTCCCGGCGGCCTCCGCGGCGGCGGCTCCCCCCGCGGTCTCGGCTCCCGCTCCGGGGACGCCGACGGCCCCTCCGACCAGGAGGGTCAGGCTCGCGAACGCCGCGAACGCGCTCCGGCGGGCGCGTGATCGCGCGAGAGGTCCAGTCATCGGCAGTCCGTTCTCGAAAACACGGCGACGGTCACGGCGGCCTCACGGGACCGCATTGCGCAGATCTTGACCCTGCGGGGGCGGCCGGGTCAATAGTTTCGAGAGAGCGCTCTCTCGATCATTGGGATTTCAATCACCCTCATCTCCCGGACATCGCCCGCCGCCGGATTTGGGTCTAGGCAGGGGCGGGCGGCTGAACTAGCTTCCGGAAAGGTGTCCAGCCGGAGGAGCGTCGATGCCCGGGACCACGGAGGCGTTCCGGGTCCTCCCCGCGGCCCGCACCACGGCGCCGCTCTCCGGCGAGCCGGACGTACGGCGAGCCGCGTGCCCGGATCGGGCTGCGCGCGCACGAGCGGACCGCCGGGGCCGGCCGGCCTCCCGGTGAGCGTGAGAACCCGTTGAGCCGCCGACCGTGGAGGTCTTCCCATGCCCACCCCCCTCTCCCATCCCGACCGGCGGCCGGTCCTGGTGACCGGGGCCTCCTCGGGCGTCGGCTCGGCCGTGGCCGTCGGGCTGGCGGCGGCCGGGTACCCGGTGGCGCTGGGGGCACGCCGTACCGCGATCTGCGAGGAACTGGCGGAGAAGATCCGCGCCGACGGCGGGGAGGCGGTGGCGCTGGCGCTGGATGTCACGTCGGACGAGTCGGTCTCTTTTTTCGTCGCCGAGGCTGAACAAGCGTTAGGTGAGGTAGAGGTGGTCGTGACGTGCGCGGGCGAGGTGACGCCGGAGAACGCCTACGAGACCGCCACCCCCGACTTCGAGGCGCAGCTCCAGCTCAACCTGGTCGGCACCCAGCGATTCGTGGCCAGGGTGGCCCCCGCGATGGCCGCGCGCCGGCGCGGCGACATCGTGTTCGTCAGCTCCGACGTCGTACGGCTGCCGCGCCCCCGGATGGGCGCCTACGTCGCCGCCAAGAACGGCGTCGAGGGCCTGGCCAGGGCGATGCAGATGGAGCTGGAGGGCACCGGGGTCCGCGCGTCGATCCTGCGGCCGGGACCGACCCTGTCGGGGGTGGGGTCCACCTGGCCGGTGGAGGTGCTGCAGGCCGTGCTGGACGACTGGGTCAGGTTCGGGCTGGCCCGGCACGACCGCTTCCTCAGACCTCGCGACGTGGCGGCGGCCGTACTGGCCGTGATCTCCATGCCGCGAGGCGCGCACGTCACCCTGCTGGAGGTCGAGCCGGAGGCGCCCCTGCGGGCGGAGGTCGGCCCGGACCACGGGACGGCCGCGCCCCGCGAGACGGGACGGGAGGGGGACCGGTGAGCGCGGGCCCGCCTGCGGCGTCCGGAGACGATCAGGTCGACGGGCGCGGACCCGCCTGCGGCGCCCGGGAGCGTCCGGGGACGATCAGATCACGGAAGACGGCCGCACCTGTAACATCCAGCGTTCCTTGACACGACATATTGGTACATGTCAGGACTCTTGGCGAGAAGGAGCTATCACTGGCGCTGGAACCGGCCAAGGATGAAGGGGCAGGACGCCCCCTCCGCACTCGCCCCGGATCGGCTGGCTGACGGACTCGGAGTGCCCCATGAACGACCACGCGGACAACGACACTCCCGACCGCCGGGCCCGCGGATTGGAGATCATGAAGCGGGTTCACGGATGGGACCACATCGGTGACGGTCCCGGCGATTTCTTTGGAATGACCGTCGAGCACCTGTTCGCCGAGGTGTGGTCCAGGGACGGGCTGAGCCTGCGGGACCGGCGGCTGCTCCTGCTCGGCCTCCTCGTCGGCCAGGGCATGGACGACGAGCTCGGGCTCCAGCTCGACGCGGCGCTGCGCACCGGGGAGCTCACCCCGGACGAGCTCCGCGAGATCGTCGTCTTCCTCACCCACTACGCGGGCTGGCCGCGTGGCGCCAAGCTCAACACCCAGGTCGAGGAGTTGATCGACCGCGTCATGAAACCGTGATCCCTCCGCGCCGGGCCACCGCGCCCGCGGCCCGGCCGGTGGCGGTCCCGCCACCGGCCGGCCGGCTCAGAGACGCTCGACGTTGGAACCCCGGCAGCGGTTACGCGTGTCGAAGACGAAGGTGCCCATCTGCTCGACCAGCTCGTAGTCGAAGCAGTCGTGGTCGGTGAGGATCACGACCGCGTCCGCCAGGGCCAGCTCCCGGCCCGTCGGCCTGACGATCTCGATCCCCGGCGGCAGCAGGAAGTCCTCCACGTGCGGATCGGCGGCCCGCACGTCGGCGCCCAGCTTCCACAGGGCCCTGGCCACCTCGATCGCGGGCGACTCGCGGCAGTCGCCCGCGTTCTTCTTGTAGGAGAGCCCCAGCAGGAGCACCCGGCTCCCCTTGATCGGCTTGCGTCGCTGGTTCAGGCCCAGGATCAGCCGGTGCACGACGTGGTCGGGCATGTGGTCGTTGATGTCGTTGGCCAGCTCCACGAACCGGAAGTTGTGCCCCAGGCTGCGCTTGACCTTCCACGACAGATAGGACGGGTCGATCGGCAGGCAGTGGCCGCCGACGCCGGGCCCCGGGGTGAAGCGCATGTAGCCGAACGGCTTGGTGGAGGCGGCGTCTATCGCCTCCCAGACGTCGATCCCGAGCTGCTGCGCGAAGATCGACAACTCGTTCACCAGGGCGATGTTGACGTGCCTGAAGGTGTTCTCCAGGAGCTTGCACAGCTCGGCCACCTGCAGCGAGGAGACGGGAACGACCTCCTGCACGATCCGCCCGTAGAACGCCTGGATCTTCTCCAGGGAGACCGCGTCGATCCCGGACACGACCTTCGGCGTGTTCTCCAGACGCCACTGGGAGTTGCCCGGGTCGATCCGCTCCGGGCTGTAGCCGAGGGAGAAGTCATCGGGCGTGTGCAGCCCGGATCCCTCCTCCAGCAGGGGCCGGAGATACTCCTCGGTGGTCCCGGGGTAGGTGGTGGACTCCAGGATCACCGTCGCGCCACGCCGTACCAGCGGGGCGAGGGACTGGCCCGCCGAGCCGATGTGACGGAGATCGGGGACGCCTTCGCGAAGAGGCGTCGGCACGGTTATCACGCAGACGTCGAACGCCTCCGCGTCGGCGTAGTCGGCGCTGGCCAGGTATCGGCCCGAACGGTGAGCCGCGGCCAGCAGGTCGTCGTCGACGTCCTCGACATAGGACTCGGCGGCGTTGAGCCGCTTGACCCGCCACTCGTCCAGGTCGATCCCCACGACGTCGAACCCCGCGTCGACCGCCCGCATCGCCAGAGGCAGACCGACGTACCCCTGACCGACAACGACTAGCTTCTCTCTCATTTCAGGACCCCCGTCACTTCGAGATGAGATATGACCCGACTGTAGGAGCGACTGTTCTCATGACGTCGATTCAGCGGCGAATCGGGCGTGTCGCCTCCCGTCCGAGTCCGGGACGGGGGATCCGGGCTCGAATAGAGGAGTGAGAAGAAAATCGCCAAATATCAAGACATATACGGCGCGCAATTGATCGACGCCAGAAGCACCCAATTGCCGCACCGATAATACTTCACCTTTTGCGGCTCTCAGTATGGCAATCCAGGAGGTCCAGGGGTAACGTAATTTCAATCATGCATTGATAGAGGTCCCCTCATGGTCGAACATGGACCCGCACCCGCCGCCGCTCAAGGCGCAGCCACCCGCACACGTCGCGACGCCCTCCACTGGCGCGGCGAAATCCAGATGACGCCTGCGGCCGTCACTATTCATCGCATTTTATATGATAAACGCGACACAACGGGTGAAGGCAGATCGCACATCCCAAGGTAAAACCTTGATGAATTACCAGGCGCAGGCAGGCCGCACGCCTGACACGGCGCAAGATCACCTAGAAGTTGAGTCGTATGTTCAAACCTCACCGCGACACGCCCGGGCAAAAAGCCCGCATGGCCGTGCCCGCAGAACCGAACCCCGGAGCGACCGCCGAACGGTCCCCGGTGGATCCGGAAAGGGCAGCCGCAGACGCCCGCAGTTCGACCCACACACGGAAAGCCTCCCCGCCCATGATCGGCAACAGACACCCCCGCTCTCTCCCACGAGGTACCGGTCGTCCCTGGCTCGTGGCCGCTCTCGCAGCCCTTCTCACGACGGGTGTGCTCACCGGGACGGCAGGCAGCGCGAACGCGGATCAGGCGCCGGTGAACCTCGGCGACGCCGCCCCCTTCGGAGTCCTGGCCGGGGCCGCGGTGACGAGCAGCAACCTCACCGCGATCACCGGGGATCTCGGCGTGAGCCCGGGCAACACGGTGACCGGATTCCCACCCGGCACGGTGAGCGGCTCTACACACGCCGGCGACGCCACCGCGGCGGCGGCCAAGGCCGACCTGGTCGCCGCCTACAACGACGCCGCCGGACGGACGCCTGTCGTCACCGTCCCAGCGGAGCTGGGCGGGACGACCAAGCCTCCGGGCGTCTACACCTCCCCCGGAGGTGGTTTCGGGATAACCGGGACGCTCACGCTCGACGCCCAGAGCAATCCGGAGGCGGTCTTCATCTTCAAGGCGACCAGTCTCGCCACCGCGAACGTCAGCAACATCAACCTGATAGGCGGAGCCCAGGAGGACAACGTCTTCTGGCAGATCAACGGCTCCGCGCTCCTCGGGACGCTCTCCACCTTCCGCGGGAACGTGCTGGCCTCGACCGCGGCCACGGTGGCGGAGGGCGCCGCCGTCTACGGCCGCGTCTTCGCCCTCAACAACACGGTCACCGTCCAGGGCACCGTCAACCCGCCGAGAACCCGCATCACCGTGCCGGACGACCCGCCGACCACCACCGCCCTGACCACATCGGTCAATCCCTCCCGGGAAGGGCAGTCGGTCACCTTCACCGCCACGGTGAGCCCGGTCACGGGCTCACTCGTCCCCCAGGGGCAGGTGGTCTTCAAGGACGGCGCGACCATCATCGGCTCCGACTGGCACGACGACACGGGCCCCGCGAAGCTCACGACATCCAGCCTGGCCGCGGGGCAGCATCCGATCACCGCCGTGTATCTGGGCGGCAACACCCCCGACAACGAAGCGATCATCCATTTCGCCCCGAGCACATCACCCGTTGTGACCCAGACCGTGTCGAGCAGCATCTGGGAGAGCACGGCCACCCCGGAGGTCCCGTCCCACAACGACCCCAACGCGGTCGCGCTCGGCGTGAAGTTCAAGGCGACCACGAGTGGAACGATCCGGGGCATCCGCTTCTACAAGGGCAACCAGAACACCGGCACCCACGTCGGCAGCCTGTGGAGCAGCAACGGCAACCTGCTCGCGAACGCGACCTTCACCAACGAGACCGCCTCGGGCTGGCAGCAGGTGAACTTCGCGACACCCGTGGCGATCACCGCCAACACCACCTACGTCGCCGCCTACCACACGACGTCGGGACGCTATTCCATCACGCGCCCCTACTTCACCACACAACACGCCAACGGCCCCCTCATCGCCCTCGCGGACGGCGACGACGGCGGCAACGGCGTATACACCTACAGCGCGACCAACACCTTCCCGACGAGCACCACCCAGGCCACGAACTACTGGGTCGACGTCGTGTTCGTCCCGGCGAGCACCATCTGGGAGGACACGGCCACCCCGGAGGTCCCGTCCTACAGCGACCCCAACGCGGTCGCGCTCGGCGTGAAGTTCAAGGCGACCACGGGCGGAACGGTCAGGGGCATCCGCTTCTACAAGGGCAGCCAGAACACCGGCACCCACGTCGGCAGCCTGTGGAGCAGCAACGGCAACCTGCTCGCGAACGCGACCTTCACCAACGAGACCGCCTCGGGCTGGCAGCAGGTGAACTTCGCGACACCCGTGGCGATCACCGCCAACACCACCTACGTCGCCGCCTACCACACGACGTCGGGACGCTATTCCATCACGCGCCCCTACTTCACCTCACAACACGCCAACGGCCCCCTCATCGCCCTCGCGGACGGCGATGACGGCGGCAACGGCGTATACACCTACAGCGCGACCAACACCTTCCCGACGAGCACCATCCAGGCCACGAACTACTGGGTCGACGTCGTGTTCACGGTCGCCTGATCCTCCGGTCCGGCTCCGAAGGCCGGCGAATCACCCGGCCCACCGGCTCGACCACCGAGGGCCCGGTCCGATCGACCGGGCCCTCGGCCTGTGCCGCGGCGCTCACGGCGGAGCCGGAGAACTCAGCGCCCCTCCCCCTTCAGACGCCGCCACCAGTCCTGGTGATCGCGATACCAGCGCACGACCTCGGCGAGTCCTTCGTCGAAGTCCGTCCGCGGTCCGTAGCCGATCGCCCGGATCTTTCCGCTGTCCACGGAGTAGCGCCGGTCGTGCCCGAGCCTGTCCGGCATGTGGTCGACCATCTCCCAGCCCACGTCGAAGGCCGCGAGCAGCCGCTCCGTGAGCTCCCGGTTGGTCAGCTCGACCCCGCCGCCGATGTTGTAGACCTCGCCGCCCTCGCCCTTGTCCAGCACGAGCTGAATGCCCCGGCAGTGGTCATCGACGTGCAGCCACTCGCGGACATGCTGACCGTCCCCGTACAGGGGCACACGGTCTCCGTCGATCAGGTTGGTCACGAAGAGCGGGATGACCTTCTCGGGATACTGGTAGGGGCCGTAGTTGTTGGAGCAGCGGGTCACCCGTACGTCGAGCCCGTGGGTGCGGTGGTAGGCGCGGCACAGGAGATCGGCTCCCGCCTTGGCGGCCGAGTAGGGCGAGTTGGGCAGCAGCGGCTCCGACTCGGTCCAGGACCCCGCGGCGATGGACCCGTACACCTCGTCCGTGGAGATCTGGACGACCGTGCGCACGCCGGCGTCGAGCGCCGCCTGCAGGAGCCGCTGGGTGCCGTGAACGTTGGTGACCACGAAATCCCCGGCGGCGGTTATCGATCGGTCCACGTGTGTCTCGGCGGCGAAGTTCACGATCACGTCGTGCTCCGGCACCACGTCGGCGAGCAACCGGACGTCGGTGATGTCTCCTCTGACGAACGCGAAGCGCGGATGCCCGGCCACCGGACGCAGATTCGCCATGTTGCCCGCGTACGTGAGCTTGTCCAGCACCGTCACCCGGGCGTCCTCGTAGCCGGGATAGATCCCGGACAGCAGCGACCGCACATAGTGGGAGCCGATGAACCCCGCGCCCCCCGGGACCAGGATCCTCATGACCGCACCTGGACCCTGCTGTGATCGCCGACCATGAGCTGGCACGTGTCGGGCACTCCCGGGGCCCGCGTGACCTCGACGTTCCGGCCGATCAGGGAGTAGGTGAGCCGTGAGACGCCCCTGATGGTGGACTCTCCCAGGACTATGGCGTATTCCACCTCGGCGTGTTCCAGCGTGCAGCCCTCTCCGATCGAGGTGTAGGGACCGACGAACGAATTTACGATCTTGGTATGGGCCCCGATGACGGCGGGGCCCCGGATCACGGAGTTCTCCACCACGGCTCCGGGCTCGATGACGACACGCCCGGTTATGTCGGAGAGCCCGTCCACGGTTCCCCGGATGTCCGGCTCGATCGCCTCCAGGACGATCCGGTTGCACTCCAGCATGTCCTGAAGCCGCCCGGTGTCCCTCCAGTAGCCGCTGACGAAGTGCGAATGGACACGGCGGCCGTTGTCGATGAGCCAGGTGATCGCATCCGTGATCTCCAGCTCGCCGCGCGCGGACGGGCTGATCGCCCTGACCGCCTCGTGAATGGCCGGAGAGAACGTGTAGACCCCGACGATCGCGAGATCGCTACGCGGGTGTTCCGGCTTCTCCTCCAGCCCGATGATCTCGCCGTCCGGCCCGAGTTCCGCGACTCCGTAGAACTGCGGCTCGGCGACCTTGGTGAGCAGGATCTGCGCGTCGTAGTCCGCCTGGCGGAAGGAGTCCACCAGGCCGGTGATGCCGTCCACCAGGAAGTTGTCACCCAGATACATCACGAACGGCTCGTCGGCCAGGAACTCCCGGGCGATCAGGACGCAGTGCGCCAGCCCGAGCGGAGCCTCCTGATGGATGTAGGTGACGTCAAGCCCGAACGCCGAACCGTCCCCGACCGCGCTCTGGACCTCGCGGCCCGTATCGCCGACGATGACGCCCACGCCGGTGATACCGGCGTCCCGGATCGCTTCGAGCCCGTAGTAGAGCACCGGCTTGTTGGCGACCGGCACCAACTGTTTCGCCGAGGTATGGGTCAGCGGGCGCAACCTCGTTCCCTTGCCGCCCGCTAGAACGAGTGCCTTCATCGCCCTTTGAGTCCTTCCGCGAAGAACGCATGGCCGCAGCGACCATCTGTCGACTCGAATTTAGGCGGCGGCCTACTCGGAACCCCCTCTGTGATTCTCCGCTTTTGTCGAAGAGCAGGCGACAACTTGCCAAGACTAGACATGTCCGCGATCGCGGAACGTCCATCTTTTGTTTATCGCGTAGCTCAGCGGCGGACTCGCGACTATTATCACCCCCTGAGCCACCATTATGGACATATCAACAAACTCCACCAAAATCGGGACTCCTGCGATAGATACCGCGAGGAAGCCCACCCCCACCGCGTAAAACCGCAGGTAGCCCGTGAGCCATGGCTCCCCGGAGGCCCGGAAGACCACCCATCTGTACCAGGGGTAGACGATCACCACGGTGACCAGGTGGCTGACCACAAGCAGGAAAAGATAGGGCACCTCATTCTTGGCCATCAGCAATGCTAGGCCAAGGAGAGCGTAATAGACCACGGCCGTCATGGCGCCGGCCAGCAGGTATGTGATGCGCTGGCCCCCAAGAGCCGATATCAAAGCTCGCCACCCGGAATGCGACCTCTTGTCGCGGGCGGCCCGGCCTTCCACTTCAACCATATGACGGTCACTCCGGATCGCGGTCGGGCAACGGGATCAGGAGGAGTGTAGCCGGTGACGATAAATAATCGGGGGATTAATGTCGGTGTCGGTGGTTATTCCGTGTTACCGTTCCGCGCAGTCCCTTCCGAGTTTGGTAGCGAGGCTGATGCCGGTCCTGCAGGACATGTCCGTCCGGCACGAGGTGATACTCGTCGTCGACGGCAGCCCGGACGACACCTGGAGGACGGCCGCCGAGCTGGCCCGGCGGATCGACGGCGTCCGGGCGATCCACCTGTCCCGCAACTACGGCCAGCACAACGCGCTGGTCGCCGGCATCAGGGAGGCGGAGTTCGAGATCGTCGTCACGATGGACGACGACCTCCAGCATCCGCCGGAGCAGATCCCCCTCCTGCTGGCCGCCCTTGAGGGCGACCATCTCGACCTGGTGTACGGCGTTCCGCATCACGAGGAGCACGGCTTCGTCCGCAGCGCCGCCTCCCGAACGGTCAAGGCCGGCCTGGCAGGTGCGCTGGGAGTGCGCACCGCACGGACGATCAGCGCCTTCCGCGCTTTCCGGACGCGGCTGCGCGACGGGTTCGAGGAGCTGTCCGGACCGCACGCGTCCGTCGACGTGGCTCTGTCCTGGGCGACCACGCGGGTGGGCTCCGTAAAGGTGAACATGAGCGAACGCGTCCAGGGGCGGTCCAACTACACGCCGCGCCTGCTGGTCCGGCACGCGGTGAACATGCTCCTCGGCTACAGCACGGCTCCTCTACGGGCGGCGAGCTATCTCGGATTTCTGGCCGGGATCGTCGGCCTGCTGCTGGGCGGGGTCGTGCTGTGGCGCTTCGCGACGGGCGACACCACGGTGGCCGGGTTCACCACCATCGCCTCGATGGTCGCGCTCTTCTCGTCCGCCCAGCTCATATCCGTCGGGCTTCTCGGTGAATACGTCGGGCGCATCCACGGGAACGGGATGGGACGGCCGACCTACGTGGTGCGTGAACGCGCCGGATCGTTCGCCGCCCTCGACGTGCCCTGGCAGGCGGGGGATGTCAGCGCTCCGGCCCGCGCAGGAGTCGGCTCCGGATCAGATGAACGGTGAGAAGTGCCTGCACGGGCTCGAATCCGTACCTGGCCCATGCCCGCTGCACCCGCGTGTTGTGCCCCTGGGTGGAGATGACGACCTCTTTCCCGCCACGGGCCCGCGTGCGATCCTCGACCGCCTTCAGCAGGTGGGCGTAGAGGCCGCGCCCCTGCGCTCCGGAGACCACACCCGCGAGCAGGATCTCCGTCGGAGAGCCGTCCACCGTGTCCTCCAGCGTGGCCAGCGCGAGAAGCCTGGGCTCCCCCTCTCCCTCCCGCTCGCTCCGGCTCCGCAGTGCCAGGCACCGTCCTTCCGTGGCGGACCTCAATGCCCACTCCCGGTAGCCCGCCAGTGCCTTGGCGGCCTCGAAAAGAGGATTGGCCATGTAGTGGTTTCCGTACGAGGCGAAGATGTCGGAGACCAGTTCCCGCACCGCCGTCGGAGCGACCGACGTCGTCGTCCGCAGATCCCGCGACGGCTCCGGCGTACGCCCCTCCCCCACCCGCAGCCGCCAGTAGACCAGGCAGTCCGCCAGTACGGCGGTCCGGCCGAGCGTGGTCAGCTCCGCGAACCAGCCGACGTGTTCGGCCGGGTACCGCAGCACGATGACATCCCCGGGCGACCCCGCGACGGCCTCCCGGACCGCGGAGATCGAATATCCGGACCCGGACCCGGTGGGCACGGTGAGGCGCTGGACGGCGCATCCGAACCGGGCGGACTCAAGCGGAGACTCCCGGATCAGCAGCGGCCCCCCGTCCGAGACGTCATGCCAGGCCATCAGCCCACCCGGTAGGTCCGGACGGCGTCGAGCACACTCGCCACACCGGCCTCGTCCAGATCGGCGAACAGCGGCAGCCGTACGAGACGATCGGCGGACTCCTCGGTGACCGGGCATCCGCCCGGGGCCACCCGCCCGTACCGCACGCCCGCCGGCGCGGTGTGCAACGGCTGGTAGTGGAATGCCGCCCGCACGCCCCTGCCCGCGAGGTGGGCGATGAACGCCTGCCGCTCCCGCAGATCCGGGAGCAGCAGGTAGTACAGGTGCGCCGGGTGTGCGCAGCCGTCAGGGATCATGGGTTGTGCGACCCCGTTCTCCGCGGCCCAGTCCGCGAGCTCCTCGTGATACCTCCGCCATACGGCGTGACGCAGGAACTGGATCTTGTCGAATGATTCCAGCTGGGAGGTGAGCTGCGCGGCGAGAACATCGGACGGCAGATAGCTGGAGCCGATGTCGACCCACCGGTACTTGTCCACCTGGCCTCGGAAGAACCGGCTGCGGTCGGTGCCCTTCTCCCGGATGATCTCGGCACGCGCGACGAGGCCGGCGTCGTTCAGCAGCAGCGCGCCCCCTTCGCCGCACTGCACGTTCTTCGTCTCGTGGAAGCTCTGGGTGGCCATCCGGCCGAACGACCCGAGAGGCCGGCCTCTGTAGGACCCGCCCAGGCCGTGGGCGTTGTCCTCGATGAGAGCCAGACCGTGCCGCCGGCACAGCTCGCCGATCGTCTCCAGCTCGCAGGCGACACCCGCGTAGTGCACGACCATGACGGCCCGCGTGCGGTCGGTGATCGCGGATTCGATCAGCCGCTCGTCCATGTTCAGGGTGTCGGGCCTGCAGTCGACGAACACCGGGACCGCCCCGCGCAGGACGTAGGCGTTGGCCGTCGACATGAAGGTGAACGACGGCATGATCACCTCGTCGCCGGGCCGTAGGTCCAGCAGGATCGCCGACATCTCCAGCGCGTGTGTGCAGGAGGTGGTCAGCATCACCCCGCTCGATCCGGTCAGCTCGCGCAGGAGCCCGGTGGCCCGCCGGGTGAACGGCCCGTCCCCCGAGGTGGATCCCTGGCGTACGGCCTGCGCGAGGTAATCGAGCTCGTTCTCCGAGAGATGCGTTCGATTGAAGGGAATCGTCTTCAGACCGGTTGTGCTCACCTTCGCAGTGAACAACGGGCGGGACGGCCGACACGCATTGCGCCCGTGTCCCTTGGCGAGCCATTGCGCAAGCATTACGTTGTTCCCGGCCGCCCGGACCCGGTAGAGGGCCTCGTCATCGGAACGGAATGGGAGCCTCGCGAGGCTCCCGCACCCGATCCCGGACCGGCGCGAACTTCACCGGGGAAATCCGCGCGCTCCATAACGCCGGGCGAGCGGGGCGCCGCCTCTTGAACACTCCTTTTCTGTTCTCTCCATATCTCCGGGACGACGGCCCACGCCGCCCCTGGGCGCCGTTGAGCGGGCGCGGCGTCCACCGTAAAGGGTTTTCCGGTGCGGGATCACCATCAATGTCCGTCCCGTATGGAAACCGCCGCTTCTTCGGCTAATACCCATTGCGGCCCGGGCATCGTTATTTTTCGTATGTTCTCACCCCTCACCGACCGGCGGGGGTGACTTCCGGATTGTCATCGGAGCCGCTAATGTCGAATCATAGTAAAAGGACCGCTTTTGGATGGAGACGGGCGCTCCGAATTGCGCCTTTCGTCTTCGGGCTCAGCGTTTTGATCAGCCCGCTCGGGGTCGCCCAGGCGCTGACACCCGCCCCGGAGGAAAAGCCCGCGGGGGCGGTGGCCCCTCCTTCGCAGACGACCGCCGCCGGCCACAGGAACGAGGCCCGCCCACCGGCCGACACCGATGACGGCAGGCACGAAGTCCGCCCGCCGGCCGACGCCGACGGCGAGAGGGCGGGCGACAACAACAGGAGAAGGCCTCTGTCCGCTCACACGCGGGCGCTCCGCGCCGCCTGCCCGCCGACTTCCGTCATCTGCCTGGAGAACAGCCTGCCCGGCAACCCTCCCAGTGAATGGGACATCCCCGGATCCGGGTTCGGTGACATAGATGGCTATACAACCCAGATAAGCGTCAACAAAGGGCAGACCGTACAGTTCAAGGTCCTCACCGAGGCGACCGACTACCGTGTGGACATCTACCGCATCGGTTACTACAGCGGCATGGGCGCACGGTTGATCACAACGGTCTCCCCCTCGGTGCCCCTGCCCCAGATTCAGCCGGACTGCTCGCAGGACGTGACCACCGGACTGCTCGACTGCGGCAACTGGGCGGTGTCCGCCTCCTGGGCGGTTCCGGCGAGCGCCGTCTCCGGGGTCTACATCGCGAACCTCATCCGGGAGGACGGGACACCCGGCGCCGGCCAGATGATATTCGTGGTCCGGGACGACGAGCGCGGGTCAGAGCTGCTGATGCAGACCTCCGATGCCACCTGGCAGGCCTACAACAGGTTCGGCGGCAGCAGCCTCTACACCGGCATTCCGGTCGGGCGCGCCTTCAAGGTCAGCTACAACCGTCCGTTCACCACCCGGGCCACCAATCCGGAGAGCTTCTTCTTCAATTCGGAGTATCCGATGATCAGGTGGCTGGAGGCCAATGCGTACGACGTCAGCTACACCAGCAACGTCGACACCACCGCACGGGCCACCGAATTGCTCGAGCACAAGATATTCATCTCCGTCGGCCATGACGAGTATTGGTCCAACGAGATGCGGAACAATGTGGAGAACGCGCGCGACAACGGCCTCGACCTCGCGTTCTTCTCCGGGAACGAGATTTTCTGGAAGACCCGGTGGGAGGACAGCGCGGATGGCACCGCCACCCCGTTCCGGACGCTTGTCTGCTACAAGGAGACGATCGCCAACGCCAAGATCGACCCCAGCCCCCAGTGGACCGGTACCTGGCGCGACCCGCGTTTCTCTCCACCGTCGAACGGCGGCAGGCCGGAGAACAGCCTGACCGGGACCCTGTTCAAGGTGAACGGCATCGTCAACGACCCGATGCGCGTGCCCGCCGAGTACGCCCCCATGCGGTTCTGGCGGAACACCTCCGTGGCCACCCTCCAACCGGGAGAGACGGCGGTCTTCCCCGACGGGGTGCTCGGCTACGAATGGGATGAGTCACCCGACAACGGGGTCGAGCCGATGGGGCCGGTGCGGCTGTCCAGGACGACGTTCACCAAGCCGTCCAAGATCCTGCTCAACTTCGGCAGCGCGTACGGCGCCGGGACCGCCACCCACAGCCTGACGCTCTACCGGAATCCGGGCGGTGCACTCGTCTTCGGCGCGGGAACCACCCAGTGGTCGTGGGGGCTCGACGCCGTCCACGACCGGCCGGGCACTCCCACGGACATCCGGATGCAGCAGGCGACGGTCAACCTCTTCGCCGACATGGGAGCCCAGCCGGCAAGCCTCCAGCCGAACCTTGTCCCGGCGACGCCGTCGACGGACACCGCCCCACCGACCTCGGCGATCACCAGCCCTTCCAGCGGCGCGACCGTCGCCGGCGGCGTGGCCATCCCGATCCAGGGAACGGCGAGCGACACCGGAGGCGGCGTCGTGGCGGGCGTCGAGATCTCCGTCGACGGCGGCACCACGTGGTTCCAGACGACGGGCCGCAGCAACTGGCAGTACACCTGGACGCCCGGTGCCGCCGGCACGACGACGATCAGGACACGGGCGTTCGACGACATCGGCAACATCCAGGGGACGCCGACCGTGCGGACCGTGACCGTGACCGACGGGTGCCCGTGCTCCGTCTGGGCGCCGACCGGCACGCCCGCCGTCAGTTCGCATCCCGATCCCAAAGCGGTCGAGCTCGGAGTGAAGTTCCAGGCCTCGAGTACCGGCTTCGTCTCGGGAATCAGGTTCTACAAGGGCGCGCAGAACACGGGAACGCACACCGGTAATCTCTGGAGCTCCACGGGAACCCTCCTGGCGAGGGCGACGTTCACCAACGAGACGGCGACCGGATGGCAGCAGGTGAACTTCTCCAAACCCGTTCAGGTGATCCCCGGCACCACATATGTGGCGTCTTACCACACGACGTCGGGAAATTATTCGATCACACGGCCGTATTTCACAACGCAGTACTCGACCGGTCTGCTCACCGCCCTCGCGAACAGCACGCCGGGAGGGAACGGCGTTTACCGATACAGCGCGACGAGCACTTTCCCGACCACTCCCTACCAGGCCACGAACTACTGGGTCGACGTGGTGTTCTCACCGCCGATCAGCCTGTGGGACGACAGCACGCTCCCGGCGGTCCCGACCATGGACGACCCCAAGGCCGTGACGCTCGGTGTGAAGTTCCAGGCCACGCGCACGGGCGCGATCGAGGGGATCAGATTCTACAAAGGCCCGCAGAACACCGGAACCCACGTCGGAAGCCTGTGGACGGCCAGCGGTCAGCTGATCACGAGCGCGACGTTCACCGACGAGACAGCGACCGGATGGCAACAGGTGCTATTTGATACACCTATTACAATAACTGCCAACACTACATATGTAGCGTCATATCACACGACATCGGGATTCTATTCGATAACACGGCCGTACTTCACCCAGCAGTACACGCGCGGTCCGCTCGTCGCCCTTGCAAGCGCCGCGGCAGGCGGAAACGGGCTGTACAGGTACGGCGCCACGAACGCCTTCCCGAATGCCAGCTACCAATCGACCAACTACTGGGTCGACGTGCTGTTCCTGGCCGACGCGCCCCTGGCCGCGAACCTCCACCGGCGTGGCGGCCGGGTTCCCGAGGGAACCGGATCCCACAGATCCCGGCGTTGACGTCGGGGCCGTGCGCGCTTGAGCGTGCACGGCCCCGATGATCTCAGGTTGTGGGCATGGATGGCGCGGTCCGATCCCGGGCTCGGGCGGTGGACGACCGCGGGAGGCGCGGGCAGGTGGTCGAGCCCGTTCTCCGATCAGACGTCCGGCTGAGGAGAGTCAGGTGGTGTCGCCCGGCACCTGGTAGACGGCGTAGTCTCCGGATTGGTAACGGAGGTTCGCGGCGTCGCCGAGCCTGTGTCCCGGGCTCATGTGTCGCTCGTCGACCAGCAGCCAGCGCACGCCGTAGCGCGCCCGCAGTCGTTGGACCGACGCGGCCGAGGGCGACCGGAAGGCCGCGTCGTTGAGCCGGATCCGCTCCTGGTCCCAGAACGGCAGGTCCTCCACCGTGAGGCCCCTGTGCCAGTGCCGGTAGTTCGTCGGGGTGAAGGCCCAGCCCTCCACCAGCATGCGCCGTTCGGTCAGAGCGGCCCCCCAGAACTCCCGGGTGTCGCAGGGATTCTCGAACCCCCAGCGGCAGTGCGTGTTCGTGGCGACCAGATCGTCCGGGTCCGAGTGGGCGCGCAACCACCGTCCGGCGGCCAGGGCGTCTCGGGGGACCATCAGCGCCTCCACGGGCGGATCCGGGTTGACGCCGACGCCTGCCGGAGTGGGGACGGCCGCCGAGACGACGCGGATGGCGAAGGCTGCGGGCAGACCCGCGGCCGAGATCATCGAGATCGCGAGAGCCGCTCCGACGACAAGGCGCCGCCTGTTGACGACGAGCAGCGCGCCCGTCGCGAGCAGGGCGAGGACCACCAGGACGATGTACGGCCGGTACAGGGAGATCTCGTTCTCACCCGGGCTCAGGGGAACCTGGACCCCGAACACCACACGGGTCAGACAGGTCGCCACGACCGCCGCGCCGACCGCGCACGCCGTCGCGCGCACCGGCACCCGGGATCGCCTCAGGATGACGAAGAGCCCGTAGACCGCGACGATCCCCAGGTAGGGATAGGCTCCCGAGGAGAAGTATCGTTCGGCGTGATGGGGGTGCCCGAACAGGAGCGTGGCGCCGATCCCCGCGGCGCCGACACCGAGCATCAGGACCACCGCGGGTCGCATGAGCAGTTGCGGCCGGCTCAGCAGACCGCAGATGCCGCACCATCCGATGACCCAGCCCAGCAAGTACAGCAGCGTGACGGCGAGAGCCGAGGCAAGCGACGGCTGGGCGTCCTCCCCCAGGCCGGTCAGCTCTCCCCACACGCTGCGCATCATGGCGAGCGGTTCGGGCGCCATCCCCAGACGCGCCTGGCCGAACAGTACGAACTGCGCGTAGGCGAAGCACGCCACGGTGATCCCCAGCACGGCGAGTGCGGGCCAGGGCGTCCGACGGTGTCTCACCACCTCCACCACCGCGATCGCGGCCAGGCCGGCGCCGAGCAGAGGTAGATACGTGGCCTTGGCCCCCATCAGCGCCACGAGGAAGACGCCCAGCAGGAACCACCTGCCGGGGGTGCCCCGCTTGCGGTCGAGGAGATCGACCAGGAGGAGGACCACCGGTGCGAACAGGAGGGCCCCGAAGGTCTGGGTGGGACTCTGCCAGGTCTGGGTGGGTCTCCACGTGAACACCCCGACATCCATGCCGAGGTGCAGGTTCGGGGCCTCCAGGAAGAGGGCGCCCACGGTGACCAGCAGCGCGGCCGCCCACGAACCCACCACACGCCGTCCGATCATCCCGATCAGAACGGCGAAGGCGACCATCATGGGCAGCATGACCAGCCTGAACAGCAGCACCAGCGGTTCCACGCCGGTGATCCAGCTTGCCGCCGCGAAGTGCGCGTAGACGAACCAGTGGTAGAAGAGCGATTCACCGGCGACCATCGGCACTGTGGGCGGCATGTGGTTCTTCAACTCGCCGATCAGCGCCAGGTGGAACGGTATGTCGAGGCTGGTGGTTCCGAACGCCGGCCACGTCAGGGCATGGAGCTTGAAGAACCTGGTGGCGCTCCAGGCGACCAGATAGGCCGTGATCAGGGCGATGGACCAGGACCACCAGACCGGTGCGGCGGGGCGGGAGGGGCCTTTCCAGTGCCGGCGCAGGCCGGGGACAGCGGCGAAGACCGCGTAGGTGACGACCGGCCAGGCGATGACGAGCAGCGGCATGCCGGCCGCGCGGGCGGCGATGTAGGTGAGCACCTCGATCGCGTAGCCGAGCACCAGTCCGAGGGCGATCTCCTCCGGCAGTGTCCGCCTGCCGCCGTACAGGGCGCGGACCAGCAGCAGCCCCGGGAAGGTGACCCCCAGTGCGAGGTAGGCGCCGAAACAGGCCATATCCCCGGCGGAAACCCCGAAGAAACCCAGCACCGTCACCGCAAAGATGGTTACAAACGCCGCCGGCAACCATCTGAATAGGTGAAAGCACCAGACCCTCCGCCACCATACAGACCATCTTCGTGCATGCGAAGTCCGATTTACCGGTGCTTTTCCCGTAAGTTCAAGGGGATCCGGCAAGGGACTTTGAAGGTGAGGAGTCTTGGCCATGCACGCAAGTCTCACGACACGAGCGTCCTGACCGGATTTGGACGGCCACGTTTTCCAATGTCTTTGTCATTCGTTCACATGGGCCGGCCGGTACGGCAGGGCGGCAAGACACACCATCTCCTGGAACGGGAGATACAGTCGTGATCTGTAATGCTACATCCATGATCAGCAAACTCAAGGGATGGCGTCGCGGGCGGAGCCGTCGCCTGACCGATAACCGTGAATTGCGCGTCTTCTACATGATCGGCACCATGGGCATAGGTGGCGCGGAAAGCCAGGTCGTACTACGCGCCAAGGAACTGCGCGCCCGTGGTGTCGACAGCCGCGTGCTCCTGCTCTTCGACGGCGGCCCCTTCGAAGCGTTTCTCCAGGATGCGGGAGTTCCCGTGGTCCATCTGCGCTTCCGGACCATCAGCACCGCCGGCTGGCGGCGGGCGCTCCTCTGCGACATCGCGGCGTTCTGCCGTCTCGTACGCCTCCTGCGCCGGACCCGGCCCCATGTGCTCCACTCCCACCTGTTCCACTCCTATGCCATCGGTGTACCGGCGGGCAAGCTGGCCGGGGTCCCCCTGGTGGTCGCGGGACGTCACACACCGCTCAGGATCACCGGCAGAGGCCTGCTGACATCGCTCATCGACAGGGCCGCCAACCGGTTGGCCGATCACATCGTTCCGGTCAGCCGGAGCATCGCGGACGAGCTCTCAAGCCGCTTCCGGGTCCGCCACAAAATCACTGTGATCCACAACGGCCTCCCACCCGCGGCGTTTCTTCCGCACAGCCCGGCCCACCTGGAAACGGAGTGTCCCGTCGTGGTCTGCGTGAGCAGGCTTCAGCCTCTCAAGGGTCACCGCCACCTGCTCGACGCCGCGGCACTCCTCGAACTCCGCGGACTGAGATGCACCATCGTTCTGATCGGGGACGGACCAGAACGCGGCAATCTGGAGAGACAAGCGGAGAAGCTCGGAATCGATGTCCGTTTTCCCGGTTTCCGAACCGACGTGGGCGCGTGGCTGGCCCGCGCCGACATCATGGCCCATCCGACGCTGGCGGAGGCCCTCGGGAACTGCGTCATGGAGGCGATGGCGGCCGGACTTCCCACGGTCTCGACCGACGTCGGCGGCGTACCCGAGCTCCTCGGAGAGAACCGCGGGCTGCTCGTCCCCCCGGCCGACGCCACCGCTCTGGCCGACGCGATCCAGCGCCTTCTCACCGATCACGCGCTCGCGAAACGGCTGGGCGCCTCGGCGCAGGAGTGGGCGGTGAACCACTTCACCAGCGACATGCTCGTCAATCGATACCTGAGCACCTACGCGCGCCTCATACGCCAGAAGTTCGCGACAGATCTGAACATACCGACCGGTCATCGCGCCCAAGGTTAGATGAGAACGGCTCGCGTCGCGTCCACGACGACTTCACGTTTTCCTTTACGAGGGACGGAACCCGGCGTCTTTTTCAACTTTTTCAACGGTCCGTCTCAGGACACGCCCTTCCGCCTGTTCGTGTCCGTGCGGTCACCTTCCGTAATATGTCTCGGGAGTCAGGGACCTGTCGGCGTGGCCGTCATTGTCGTCCTGCTGGACAGGCAATCGAATGACTCTTTCCAAACGCGTGGAGAGCGGTATGGACACCGAGTCCGTCAAAAAATCGGCGTGACACACCGACCTGCCTTCACCCGTACGGCACACCTGTCGGCGACTCTGACCACGGACCACGGACGCGGACCGTTTCAACCAGATTTCGATGCTAGAGGGCAGCCTCTGGAAGGGACAACGTCGTGGCGGTCAGCGATGGATCCGGCCTTCGGCGCGTCGCGCTTCTCATCCCGCAGCTGATGCCGCTGGGAGGCACCGAGGTACAGATCTCTCTGCTGGCCCGGGAGCTCCGCGCCAGGAACATCGACGTAAAGGTGCTCGTCCTGCGGAGAGGCGGACGGCACACGGAGTCCCCGCGGCTGAAGGGGATGCTGGAGGGGATAGAGGTACACCAGCTCGGCTTCGTCCCCGTCTCGGGGAGACCGTCGGCTCTGGCCCGCAACCTGCGCGCCTGTATCTCCCTGTTACGCCTGTTGCGGCGCCTGAGACCTCAGGTGCTGCATGCCTTCCTCTATTTCGGCTACGTCGTCGGGGCGCCCGTGGCCCGGCTGGCGCGGGTTCCGGTCGTGGTCGCCGGCCGGCGCAGTCAGGGCTTCTTCAAAAGGAGCCGCCGGTGGGTGCTGGCTCTGGAGAGGGGTGCGACCCGCCTCACCGATCATGTGGTCGCGAACGCCGTCGCCATCGCCGGGGAGACCCGAGCGGTCGAGCGGGTGCCGGCGCGCAAACTGAGTGTGATCTACAACGGCCTACCGGAGCCGGCGTTCGATCCGGTCGAGCCGGAGCATGTGGACACCTCTCTCCCGGTGATCGTCTGCATCGCCAATCTCCTGGAGGTCAAGGGGCACCGTTTCCTGATGGAGGCCGCCGCGCTGCTCTCCCGGCAGGGACGCGCATGCACGGTGGTGCTCATCGGCGAAGGTCCCGAGCGCGGCCCCCTCGAGGCGCAGGCGGCCGCACTCGGCGTCGACGTCCGCTTCCTCGGATGCCGCACGGACACGGCCGGCTTCCTGGCCCGCGCCGACGTGGTGGCCCTTCCTTCGCTGTCCGAGGGCTTGAGCAACGCGGTCATGGAGGCGATGGCCGCGGGCCGGCCGATCGTCGCCACCTCGGTAGGCGGTACGCCCGAGCTCCTGGAGGACCGTGGCGTCCTCGTCCCCGCCGCCGATTCCCCGGCTCTTGCCGAAGGATTCGTCCGCCTCCTGGACGATCCGGAGCTCGCGGCCTCGCTGGGAGCCGCGGCACGCGCCTGGGCGCGCAAGAACCTCGACGTGGCCGTCATGGCCGACCAGCACGTCACCCTTTATCAGCGACTTCTGGAGGCCCGATGTGCGGGATAGCCGGGATGGCTTCGACATCGCATCCGGACCCCGGGCTCGTCCGCCGCATGTGTGACGTGCTGGTGCACCGAGGGCCCGACGGTGCCGGCTTTCACAGTGACGAACACGCGGCACTCGGCATGCGCCGGCTGGCGATCATCGATGTGGCGACCGGCGACCAGCCCGTCTACAACGAGGACAACCGGATCGTGGCCGTGTTCAACGGCGAGATCTACAACTTCCCCGAGCTCCGCGAGACGCTGATCTCCAAAGGGCACCGGCTGCGCACCGCGGGAGACTCCGAATGCCTCGTGCATCTCTACGAGGAGTTCGGCGTGGATCTGGTTCACCACCTCCGGGGGATGTTCGCTTTCGCCATCTGGGACCGGGACCGCCGGCGTCTGGTCCTGGCCAGGGACAGGGTGGGCAAGAAACCGCTCTACTGGCGCTCCGACCACGCCTCGATCCGGTTCGCCTCCGAGTTGAAGTCCCTCACGCAGGACCCGGGCATGGACCGCGAGATCGACCCCGTCGCCCTGCACCACTACCTGACGTACCTGTACGTCCCCGCACCGCGCTCGATCTATCAGGGCGTGCACAAACTTCCTCCCGGGCATGTGCTCGTCTGGGAGGGCGGCGAGATCACGGTGGACCGCTACTGGCGGCTGGACCGCTCTCCCCGGCCCGTGACGGACCAACGGGCGGAGGAGGAGCGGCTACGTGAACTCCTCCTGGAGGCGACGCGGATCCGCATGGTGAGCGAGCGCCCGCTCGGAGCCTTCCTGTCCGGCGGCGTCGACTCCTCGGCCGTGGTCGCCGCCATGGCGATGCAGAGCAGTGAGCCGGTCAAGACGTTCAGCATCGGTTTCGAGGACAGCCGCTACGACGAACGCCACAAGGCGCGGATGGTCGCCGACCGGTATTCCACCGATCATCACGAGCTCGTGGTGACGTCGAACCTTCTCGACACCCTGCCGCGCCTCGCGTGGCACTTCGACGAGCCGTTCGCCGACTCCTCGGCGATTCCCAGTTTCTACGTGGCCCAGCTGAGCCGGCAGCATGTCACCGTCGCGCTCAACGGGGACGGCGGAGACGAGTGTTTCGGCGGCTACCAGCGCTACGCGCTGATGGACCAGACCCGCAGGATTCCGCGCATCCCCCAGCCGTTCGCGGCAGTGCTCGCACGCACCGGCACCCTCGTAAGCGAGCGGAGCGCTCCTAAATCCTTGTCCCAGCGGCTGGGCCGGCTGATGGGGTTCGCCGCCGCGCATCCGTCACAGCGTTACGCCCGGCTGATCTCCTACTGCACGCCGGAACAGAAATCCGAGATCTACAGCGACCGGCTCCGGGACCTGCTGGCGGAGGTGGACAGCTACCGCCTGCTTGAGGAGGTCTTCCAAGCTTCGCCGGCGGAAACCGATGTCGGCCGTGTTCTGGACGTCGACACGCTCACCTACCTTCCAGGTGACCTGCTGGCCAAGATCGACATTACGACGATGGCCAACTCGCTGGAGGCCCGCTCGCCGTTCCTGGACCACCATCTGATGGAGTGGGCCGCGGCCCTTCCCAGCGCACTCCACGTCCGCCACGGCCAGACCAAGCTGTTGCTCAAACAAGCGGTGGCGCCCTGGCTGCCGCAACAGCTGCTGCGCTATCCCAAGCAGGGGTTCGGGGTGCCGCTCGCCACCTGGCTCCGCGGTGAACTGCGGGAGCTGGCCTATGACCTGCTCACCGACGACACCGCGCGCGACAGAGGCCTGTTCCGGCCGGCGGCGGTGCGGAGACTGCTCCAGCGGCACATGGACGGCGTCGACCACAGCGTCCGGCTATGGGCTCTGCTGCAGTTCGAGCTCTGGCATCGGACGCATGCCACGCCTGGTACGTGGAGCCGGGACGAGGTCCGATGCCCCCTGCCGCAGCCCTGAGCCCATCCCGATCCGCGGGATGACCCGGACCGGTCGCCGCTCCAGGCCTGAGCGTATGAACGCTCATACGCTCAGGCGGCCGTCCCCGGCATGATCATGCGACTCCGCCGGCCCCTTGGACGTGCCCCTGCGCATCCGGGCGAGTCCCGAGAGGACAGGACGTAGATCGGATATCTGGGGAAGCACTCCCCGTGCACCGACTTTGGAGACGCGGATGAACCAAGTGATTTCGATCGCGACCATCACCGTATAGGACGCCGTTGAGGCCAGCCCTGCTCCGACGGCTCCCCACAGGGGGATGAGCACCGCGTTCAACCCGAGGTTCACGGCGAGGCCGGCGATCGCGATGGCGGTCATGGTCATGGGGCGCCCCAGGCGGATCAGGTACTGCTCGACCACGCGGAGCGGGGCCAGGGCGAGCGCGCCGGCCGCCAGGGCGAACAGCGGCGCCACACTGCCGGCGTAGGCGGAACCGTAGACCAGCGGGACCAGTACTGGAGCGGTGACCACCAGAGCGATGATCACAATCGCTGAGAACATCAGGTTGAACCGGAGGGCGCGGGCGGTGGTGTCACCGGCGTCGCGGTCGTTCTCCACGACCTGACCCGGAAGGCAGACCTGCCGCACCGCCTCGGTCGGCACCTGCGCGAGAGACAGGATCGACACCGCCACGGTGTACAGGCCGACCTCGGACGGCGAGGCGAGGGTATTCAGCAGCAGGACGTCTGCGGTCATGTGGAGGTAGAAGGCCACCCGGCCGATGTGGTACCGGCCCGACAGGGCGAGTTGCCGCCGGGCGAGCGCGGCGTCTCCGCCCAGGGCCGAGCGGCGCAGCACGTAGAGGAAGAGGATGAAGGGCGCCACGGTGGAGGCCGCCCAGCAGACGATCACAGAGGTGACGGTGAGGGAGCCGGCTACGGCGAAGCCCAGTATCGGCAGGAACTGGACCAGCCCGGTCAGGACCCAGGCTCCGTTGACCAGACGTGTGCGGGACTGAAGAAGCAAGATCCCCTGAAGGTTGGTCCACGAGATGCCGAAAGGCACCGTGAGCATGGCGATGACCAGCAGGTAAGGCGTCGCCTGAGGAACGAACAGCGCTGTGACCGCGAAGGTGGCCGAGGCGGACACGACTCCCAGGAGCAGCCCGAGAAGCAGGCCGTTGCCCATCAGGAAACGACGCTGGGAGGCATCCGGCCACAGGGCGATCTGTGACCTGTCGAGGGAGAGCTGCCCCAGGGTCATCGCGATCAGGGCCGCGGTGGTGACGACGGCGTAGACGCCCCGGCTCTCCGGCTGCAAGGCCCGTGCGATGAGGACGCCCGTACCCGTCGCCAGCACGAGCCGGAGCGTGTTGCTCGCCATCGTCTGCACGGTCCTGCGGAGAGGGGTCGCTACTTCCGGCGAAGGCATCCGACCTCGATCACGGTGATGTCGGACGTATGCACGGCGCGGCACGCCGAACCGGCGATAGGGCCTTTTCGGCGCATGAGCGTCCTTCCAATGAAATACTCACAGTCACTGAATCTTACCGAGAGTGTCGTCGTCCAGCGCTGTGCGCTGATCGGAGGTGTGTCGTGCGGGATGCCGCTCCAAGGATCGGAGCCACGGCGACCGCCACTCGGACGGACGCGGGTGACGGAGCCTCTCTCCAGGTCGGGCCGGGCGCCGGGGCCCGCCACCCGGCGGCATCGCCGGCAACCGGGCACGGCACCCGTCCGGCATCGGCCGTTTCGGCGAAGACATGTGAGATCCGCGCGACTTCCCGGTGGCGCGGAAAACTATGGGAGTGATTTCCAAGTGATCAGGCGACGCTTCGAGCATCAACTCGAAATGGCAAGGAAGCACGGAGTCGGAAACACCGTGACCGCGCTGACCCGTAAGGTCCTCCTGTCTCCCCTGCTGTCGGCGTACGGCGCGGACAAGTGGCATCTCAGGGGGTTCCACACGACGAACTACAAGAAGGTCGCCGTAGCCCTCGCCCGGGAGGTGCCCGGATCGTCCCGGGTGGTCGTGGAGGTCGGCTGCGGTCTGGGTGACATCGTGAGCAGGGTGAAGGCCGACAAGAAGTTCGGATACGACGTGGACTCGGCGACGATTTCGTGCGCGAGGCTCCTGGGAAGGCTGCGTCGCCCGGACACCTCTTACCGGGTGGGGAGTTTCGACTCCCTCGTCCACCTGGAGTGCGAGTCCATAGATCTGCTGATCGCGATGGGCTGGCTCCACTACATGCCGGACGAGTGGATCGAGGAGAACCTGCGTTCACTGCTCAAGAACAAGCCCGTGCAGTACATCATGGTGGATGAGTTTCCGGGGCAGCGCGGCAGAATCGAGACGATGATGAAGGCCTTCGGCACACTCGTCAGGCAGGAGTCCGACTGGCAGGACGGAAAAATCGTCCTCCTGTTTCAGTGTGACCGGTGACCTCATGTTTTGAAGATGCTGAAGAAACACATACCATGCATTTCGTGACACCTCCGACCGCCAATTAATCTTGAGCGTGTGAACGGATCATCTCACCCTCGCCCTGCCTTCATTATCACCATAGACGTGGAAGCCGATGATCAATGGAGCCGGTCATCGACGGTCACGACAGAGAACGCCAAGCATCTGCCGAGATTCCAGTCGCTGTGCGAAAAACACGGGATGCGCCCTACATATCTGACGGAATGGGCAATGGCCCAGGACCCCGTGTTCCAGGAGTTCGGCGCGTCCGTTGTCGATCGTGACGCCGGTGAGATCGGAATGCATCTGCACTCCTGGACCACTCCCCCGTCGGTCCCCCTGACGAGCATGGACCATGTGCACCACCCCTTTCTGATCGAGTTCCCGGAGAACGTCATCAGGGAGAAGGTACGGATGGCGACCGAGGTCCTGGAAGACATGTTCCAGGTGTCCATGGTGAGTCACCGCGCCGGCAGATGGGCGCTCGACGAGCGATACGCGAAGATCCTGGTCGAACACGGATACCTCGTCGACTGCTCCGTGACACCGCATGTCTCCTGGAGCGGAAACCGGGGCGCGCCTGCGGGCCGAGGGCCGAGAGACTACTCAGACTTTCCCCGGAACGCGTATTTCGTCGATCTCGAATGCATCGGCAGAGAAGGCGACTCGCCCCTTCTCGAGGTGCCCATGACCATAGTCCCCAGCCCGTGGAGGCAGTCCTGGAAGGGGGTCGACAGATTAATCTCCCGCAGCAGCACGGCGAAACGCCTCATGAACCGGGTCTCGCCCGAGGTCAAATGGATGAGGCCTGACGGCAGGAACAGAACCGACCTGTTGCGGATCGCCGCCCAGGCGCCGGCGGCGGCGTGCGACCATGTGGAATTCATGCTCCATTCGTCGGAGATGATGCCCGGCGGGAGCCCGTACTTCCGCACGGGCCGAAGCATCGAGGGGCTGTTCGACGACATGGAGGAGCTCTTCGAATTCGCCGCCGAGAGGTTCCAGCCCCTGACCTTGGCCGAGTATCACGCTCGGATCTCCCAGGCCGCGGGCCGGAGATAGTCCCCGGTGACGCTTCCGGTCACCGTACCGACGATGACGCGCGTTCTCACTGTGCCGACGCTTTTCTGAGGTCCTGCCGCCCACCGGCCCGGCGCCGTACCGGCGCCGGGCCGGTCGTCAAACCCTCGAGACGACCTCGGCCACGGGCTGCTCCCGGTCGCCGGGGTTCTTCGTCCACGCCACCGCGGCGAACACACTCGTGACCATGACGATCGGTATGCGCTGGCGAAATATGAGGCCCATGTTGGCCATGGTCGTCGCGTAGACGATCGTGCCCGGGATGACGAACGAGAGGAGGACGAGGAGTGCCACACGGTCATGGCACCACAGCCGGCGAGCCCCGCGCACCGCATGGTAAAGAAGGAAGTACCAGATGAGTACGTCTATCTTTCCGAGTTGCAGCATCTGGCCACCCTGGGTCCAGGGAAACGGTGACAGGACCGTATAGAGCAGTTTGGCGTCGAGCGTGCTCCACGGGTTGCCGCCGTCTTCGAAGACGACGCCCGACCCGCCGTCCCCGTTGGCACTGCGGACGTTCTCCGCCTGGCCCATCTCGAGCTGCTGCTGGATCACCTCGACCGGAGTGCTCTCGTAAACACCTCCGAAAACCAGGAGAGCGGACACCAGCAGCACCGTGGAGACGAACAGGCCCCGCAGGGAGAACACCTTCTTCAGGCCCATCAGACCAAGGATCAGCGGCACCGCGCACATGAACACCATGTACGGGCGCACATACCACAGTGCCCACAGCAGCGGCACGAGCATGAGCAGCCTGCGCATATCGAAACGGCGTGCGATAGAAGTCCCCAGGCCGATGCTGGTAACCACGAGGAACGCGTTGAACCCGTCTTTGTAGGTGTCCGACGTATGCAGCAGGAATGCGGGCATGAACGCCGTCACGACAAGCAGCAGAAACGACGCGCGATCATCGGCGCCGACCAGCCGCGCGAATTTGTACATGACGATGCAGAGCGCACAGGCGAGGAGCGCGACCACGGCGGTGCAGGCCAGTGGGGCCGGACCGCCGCACAGGTAGACGATGATCGCGAAGACCTGGCACGGCACGGCGACGAATGACAGGGTGCTGATGTCCTCGGACGTGACGAACTGAAAGCCGTTGCTTTTCCAGTATTCGACGATCTGCATGGCCCTGATCTCGTACCCCAGGTTGTCGCCACCGTACTCGATGACCCCGCTCCGCATCACCAGAACGTGGACGGCCATCCGGACGGCGAACGCGGCCAGCAGAACCGGTAGCGCCCGGCGTGCCACTCCCCTCTCCAGGTTCGCGTGAACCAGAAAGACGAGTACCACCACGGCGGCGACGACGACGAGATATTCCATGGAAAGCGACCTTCAGTCCGCGCCGGGGACGACGCCACAGGAGCCGGCGGTCGATTTGAACCGCCGGCGAGCAACTCTGCGACGGCGACGCTAGCGCCAGGGCCGGGCGACAGCGCGCCCAGCGGTCGCCCATGGTCCGGTGATTACCTCTCCTTGCCGATTCTTTCCACCGGCGCATTCCGCCGACCGCTCTCATGGGCATATGACGGCGCGAACAACCACCGCGCCCGGCAAGTGACTCGATCACGTGCAGGTAGGGAGCGAGAAAACATTTCACCACCGTCGCGACGGCGTGGGCGGAACGGGCCGAATCCCTAGTTACTTTTTCGAGGTGAGCCACGTCTGCCGCCAAGGAGCCCGTGTGAAACCGGACAGCCGGATTCGTGTCATGGAAATAATTGCCCGGATGAACGTGGGGGGCCCCGCTACTCAGGTGTTGGGGCTGTCCGAAGGGCTGAACCCGGATGAGTTCGACCACCGTCTCTATACCGGTTACGTGGACGGCGGCGAGGGCGACCATCTCCGGCTCCGCGGTTCGACGGTGCGGGTTCACCGGGTCCCAGGACTCGGCCGGTCGGTCAGACCCGCCGATGACGTCCGGACCCTGATCCACCTGATCGCCCGGATACGGGAGTTCCGCCCGCACATCGTCCACACCCGGACGGCGAAGGCAGGGGCGCTCGGCCGCACGGCGGCCCGCCTGGCCGGCACCGGTGCGGCCCGGATACACGTCTTCCACGGCCACCTCCTGCACGGGTACTTCTCGCCGCCCAAACGCCACCTCTACGTACAGTCCGAGCGGCTCCTCGCGACCATGTCCGACCGGCTGGTGACGGTGGGCTCCCGGGTGCGCGAGGATCTGCTGGCGGCCAGGATCGGCCGCCCGGAGCAGTACGTCGTGATCCCGCCCGGCGTCCGGCTGGGCGGCGTTCCCGACCGCAGAACGGCCCGTGCCGCTCTGGGCCTGCCGATGGACGCGCCCGTCGTGGCGTATGTGGGCCGTCTCACCCAGGTCAAGCGCCCCGACCGGTTCGTCGAAGTGGCCCACTCGGTGCTCCGGAGTGTCCCCGGGTGCCACTTCGTCGTCTGCGGAGGCGGCGAGCTGAGCCCGGAGGTCGAGCGGAGCATCGGACCCGCCCACCGCTCCTTCCACCTGATGGGGTGGAGAAGAGACGTGGAGACGGTCTACGCGGCGGCCGACGTGGTCCTGCTGACCTCCGACAACGAGGGCATGCCGCTGACCCTCATCGAGGCCGGGATGGCCGGGGTCCCGGCCGTCGCCACGCGTGTGGGAAGCGTCGCCGAGGTCGTCCGGGACGGTCACACCGGGCTGCTCACCGGGCCCGATGCCGGCGAGCTGGCCGCACAGACCATACGGCTGTTGTGCGACCCCCTGCTCGCACGCCAGCTGGGCGACGCGGCCCGCCGCTGGACGACGGCCTCGTTCGGGGTGGAGCGGCTGGTCTCGGACACCGAAACCCTTTATCGGTCGTTGTGCGAGGCGCGCCGGTCCCGCACGGTCTTGGAGGGAACGCCCCGATGAGAATTCTCGTGACAGGTGGTGCCGGGTTCATCGGGGCGAACGTCTGCCGCGCGCTCGTCACCCGGCCCGAAGCCGAGAGCATCACGGTGCTGGACGATCTGAGCAGCGGGGCCCTCACAAACCTCGGCGACCTCGGCGTGGACGTCGTGACGGGGAGCATCCTCGACGAGGACCTTCTGGCGGAGCTCGTCGCCGGTGCCACGCATGTGATCCACCTGGCGGCCCGGCCCTCGGTGCCCCGCTCCCTGATGGACCCCCTGGCCACGCACACCGTCAACGTCACGGGCAGCCTCCGCGTTCTCGAGGCGTGCCGTGGAAGCCGGCCGCACCTGATCCTCGCGTCCTCGTCCTCGGTGTACGGCGACTGCGAGGAGCCGCACAAGCACGAGGATCTGCCCACCCGGCCGCTCAGCCCGTACGGCGCGAGCAAGCTCGCCATGGAGGCCTACGCCCTGGCGTACGCGGAAAGCTACGGCCTGCCGGTCCTGCCGTTCCGCTTCTTCAACGTCTACGGCCCTCTGCAGGCCACCGACCACGCCTACGCGGCCGTCATCCCGGCGTTCGTCTCCGCGGCTCTGAACGGCCGTCCGGTGCCGATCTACGGTGACGGCAACCAGGCACGTGATTTCACCTACGTGGGATCGGTGACCACCGTCCTCGCCGACGCAGCCATCCGCCGGGTGACGAGCCGGAAACCGGTGAACCTCGCGTTCGGAACCCGCGTCTCCCTGCTCTCCCTGAAGGACGCCCTCGCCGCGGTTCTGGACCGGCCGATCGAGCCGTCGTTCCTACCGGCACGGACAGGCGACATCCGGGAGTCACAAGCCTCTCCCCGTCTGCTCGCCGGCCTGTTCCCCGGTGTCCGTCCCGTTTCGCTGGACGACGGGCTCCGCATGACCGTGGCCTGGTTCGAGAAGGCCATGGCCAACGTCCCGGCCACCGGATCGAGCCAGGTCGGCCTGCCCTGCACCTCCTGAACATCCACAAGCACTCAAACAGCCTTTTATTACATGAAATCTGGAGAAACCTGTGAGTAACTCAGCAGGGACCACTTACCTGATAACCGGAGGAAGCGGTTTCGTCGGATCCCATCTGACCGACGCGCTGCTCGCACGGGGTGACTCCGTCGTGATCCTGGACAACCTGTCCACCGGACGCCTGGCCAACCTCGCCCACGCCGCCGGGAACCCCCGGCTGCGCATCGTCCACGGCTCGGTCCTCGACGAGCTGATGGTCGACGAACTGGTGCACCGGTGCGACGTGGTCGTCCATCTCGCGGCCGCCGTGGGCGTCAAGCTGATCGTCGAGCAGCCGCTGCGGTCCCTGACGACGAACATCCGCGGCTCGGAGATCGTCATCGAGGCGGCGCACCGCTACCGGCGGAAGATCCTCGTCACCAGCACGAGCGAGATCTACGGCAAGAACTCCAGCGGACCTCTCACCGAGCTCTCCGACCGCATCCTGGGCAGTCCGGCGGTGGTCAGGTGGGCCTACAGCACGGCCAAGGCCGTCGACGAGATCCTGGCCAACGCCTACCACAGGGAACGCGGCCTGCCGACGATCATCGTCAGGCTGTTCAACACGGTGGGACCGCGTCAGAGCCCGGCCTACGGCATGGTCATCCCCCGCCTGGTCCGGCAGGCGGCCGGCGACGTCCCGCTCACCGTCTTCGGCGACGGCACGCAGACCCGGTGCTTCGCCCATGTCGGAGACGTGGTCGAAGCTCTGGTCAAGCTTCTCGACCATGACGGCGCGGTCGGCCAGACCTTCAACGTGGGATCGAACGACGAGGTGAGCATCCTGGAGCTCGCCAAAATGATCATCGAACTCACCGGGACCACAGCCGGGGTCGATCTCATCTCCTATGCCGAGGCCTACGAAAAGGGCTTCGAGGACATGACCCGCAGAGTGCCCGACACCACGAAGCTCCGCGAGCTCACCGGGTGGGTGCCGAAGCGGTCGCTGAACGACATCCTGACGGAGAGCATCGCCGAGGCCCGTGCCGATCTGGCGGCGTCACAGCGGTGAACAGCGCAAGCGTAATCATCACGGGCGCGGCCGGCTGTCTGCTGGCCGCCGGCACCACCCCGCTGCTGGGACGTCTTGCGTTGCGCTGGGGATTCACCGATCAACCGGGCGGCCACAAGGTGCACGAGCGGCCCATCCCCTATCTCGGCGGCATGGCGGTCATGCTCGGCACGATCGTCCCGCCGGCCGTCCTCACGGGCCTGGCCGACGAACGGACCACCGCGATCATGATCGCCGCCATGGCGGTGGCCCTGCTGGGACTGATCGATGATATTTCGTCGCTGTCCCCGCTCACACGGCTGGCGGTCGAGGCGGTGGCCGCCGTCGGGGTCGTGGTGAGCGGGGTCCAGGCGACGGTGACCGGGAGCTGGCTGGACGGCCCGATCACCGTGCTCTGGATAGTCGTGATCACCAATTCGTTCAACCTGCTCGACAACATGGACGGCGCCCTGGGGACCGTCGCGGCGGTCAGCGCCGCCTTCCTGGCGGGGATGGCCTTCGTCCACCTGCAACTGGCGATCGGGCTGCTCCTGGTGGCTCTGGCCCACGCCAGCCTGGGATTCCTGCTGCACAACTGGGCGCCGGCAAAAGTGTTCATGGGGGACGCCGGGTCGCTGTTCATCGGATTCGTCATCGCCTGCTCGGCCGCCCTGCTGGTCACCGGACATAGCACGGGCACGGTGATCGCGGGCCTGCTGCTGCCCACCTTCGTGGCGACCGTCGACACGGGTGTCGTGATCCTGTCACGGAAGCGGGCGGGCCGCCCACTGCTGCAGGGGGGAACCGACCACGTGTCCCACCGCCTGCTCCGGCTCGGGCTCAGCACGAGGCTGACAGCCGCCATTCTCGCCGCCGTGGCGGCCGTCACCGGCACGCTCGGCCTGGCGATGGCCCTGGGCTGGATCTCACCGCTCATCGCAACGGTCGCCGCGATCGGGGCGGCGCTCATCCTCATCAACCTGCCGCAGCGCGTGCGGGTCTACTCCCCGGTCGGGGCTCCGAACCGTCCGGCCATCATTCGTGAAAGGCGGCGATAATCCGGTGGAACTTCTCCACTACGTACGGCTCGTACGCAGGAACTGGCTGTTCATCCTGCTGGCATTGATCATTTCAGTGGCCACAGCGCTGGTCGTCACCGAGAACACGCCGCCCAAATACGTCGCGTCGACCTCCATGCTGATCTCCGGCCAGGACAGGAAAGGCAGCCTCTCCACCGCCTACCAGGCGGGAGCGCTGTCGGCGCAGCGGGTCAAGTCCTACGCGAGCCTGCTGACCAGCCGCCGGGTGGTCGGCCAGATCACCGCGGAGGAGGACGTCGAGCGTCTTCAGAAGAACATCACGGCCGAGGCGATCCCCGACACCGTATTGCTGCGGGCCACGGTCACCGACACCGACCCCGCACGCGCCGCACAGCTGGCCAACGCCCTGAGCATCACGTTCACCCAGCTGATCGACCAGATCGAGCGGCCCTCTCCCAACAGCCGCGCCACCATCAAGATCACGGTAGTGGACCAGGCGGATGTCCCCAAGGAGCCGGTCAGCCCCAAGCCGCTGATCAACCTGGCGCTCGCCCTGGTGATCTGGCTGTTCACCAGCATCGGTCTGCTCGTCCTGCGCGACTACCTGGATACGACCATCAAGACGAGGGAGGTGCTGCAGGAGGCGTCGAAGAGCTCGATACTCGGGATCATCGGTTACGAGCGGGCCGCTCGCCGCCATCCTCTGATCGTCCGCACCGGCGGCCGGTCGTCCAGGTCCGAGGCGTTCCGGTCACTCCGCACGAACCTGCAGTTCATCAGCGTCGACCGGCAGCCGAGATCCCTCGTGGTCACCAGTTGCCTGCCCGGTGAGGGAAAATCCTCGATCTCCGCCAACCTGGCGATCACGCTCGCGCAGGCCGGGGGGCGGGTGATCCTGGTGGACGGTGACTTCCGGCGTCCGAGCATCCCGGGCTATCTCGGGATCGAGGGAGGAGTGGGGCTCACAGACGTGCTGATCGGCAAAGCGGAGCTGCGGGATGTCACGCAACCCTGGGGCGAGGCCGGCCTGCACGTCCTGCCGAGCGGCCAGATCCCGCCGAACCCGAGCGAGCTGCTCGGCTCGTACGGGATGCGCCAGGTGCTCGCCCGGCTCACGGATGCGTACGACATGGTGATCATCGATGCGCCGCCCATGCTGCCGGTCGCCGATGCCACGACGCTCGCGGCGATCTGCGACGGCACGCTGCTCGTCGCACGGTACGGCAAGACCCGGCGGGAGCACCTCGTCCGTGCCGTGGAGCTGCTGTCGTCGATCAACGCCCGCGTGGTGGGGACCGTCCTGAACTTCGCGCCGGTCAAGAGCAGCACGTACTACGGCTACGGCTACGAGTCCGACGCCAAGGTCAAGGTGCCGGCGAATGCGTGAGCAGCCGGAGCGGGACGGCGAGTGACCGGGCGATCCTCCGTCCCGCCGCCCGGTGGGCGAGCCGGGAGCGGCCGTAGGGGTCGGGGATGTCGGGCCGGTCCACATGGACCAGCCCGCGCAGGGCGCGCACCTCGGCGACCAGCGCACGGGCCCGCCGTACGGGATCCTCGTGACGGCCGACCGCGCCGGCCGGCACGGCCTGGGCCAGCACGCCGAACTCGGCGATGGTGAAGGCCCGGGTGGCCGCCGGGGGATGTCCGGCCACCGACTCGGCGCGGTGCTCGGTGGTGGCCGTCAGCACGAGGTCGGCGGCGGCCAGCAGTTCGGAGGTCAGGCTGCGGGAGACGAACCCGCCGGGATCGCCGCCGAGCCGGACCAGCACGCGCCGCGTCCGTTCGGCCATCTGCCTGCCCGGCTCGGCCTGAGTGCCGGCGCTGATCACCTGAAGCGCCGGGCACGGCCCCAGGACCGACCGGGTCAGCCGTTCCGCCAGCGGGGAGCGGCAGAGATTGCCCGTGCAGACGTACAGGATGCGGAACCCGGGCTCATCCCCCGCACCGCCCGGCCCGGCCCCCGCACCATCCGGCCCGGCCCCCGGATCATCCGGCGCGTCCCCCGCACCATCCGGCCCGGCCCCTGCACCATCCGGCCCGTCCCCCGGATCATCCGGCGCGGGAAGTGCCCGCGCGTCCCTCCAGCACCGGCGGCCGCAGTTCTCGTGTCCGGCCGGCGCGGGATCGATGGGCTGACCGGTCTCGGCGGTCCGCCGTACACCTTCCATGAGCGTGACGGTAGATCGCCCCCGGCGGCGCCCCGCCCGCGGCGCGCCGCTGTTTACCCTTTGCTGCCGGTGACGGCGGCGCGGCCGGCGGCGGATTCCCCGCCGCCGGCCGCGCCTCCTCCGTCAGGGAGCGCAGCCCACCGTGTTCTCGACGATCCGGGTCTGCTGGGGACGGACCAGCGGCTGCACCGGGACCAGCGGCGACTCGCCGGAGGAGCGTTCGGTCAGGTCGAACTCCAGCGTCCTCGACTGCCTGGGGGCGAACTCCAGCAGGGTGGAGTAGACGGGATGGGACCGTTCGTCCTCCCTGATGACCGACGCCTCCTCCCCGTCGAGCCGCGCCTCGCTCATCCTCGCTCCGACCCCGGCGTACAGCGACACCCACAGCAGGTTGGAGCCGGGCCTGTGGCTGCGCCGCGGGGAGTCGAGCCGGTCGGTGACGTAGCCGGGCAGGCTTCCCCGCGGCACGTCGTTGGTGAGCCGGATGCGCACCGTCGCGGAGCGCGTCCCGCCCATGCACGGTCCCAGCTCGTAGTCGAGGGAGCGCTCCAGGTAGTAGTCGAGCTTGCCGCCGGCCGAGTTGTTGACCACCAGTCCCGCGAACGGTCCCGGCCGCTCCGGCAGCACGCCGCCGACGGCGGTCGCCGACAGGCGCGACTGCTCGGCCTTCCGGCGGCTCCAGACCTGGATTCTGCGCTCGTCCACCATGCGGAACAGGACGGGCAGCAGTCGGGAGGGCTCCGCGAAGGAGGCCGGCAACGCCTCGCTGACGGCACCGGCGACCTCGATGAGGAACCGCTTGCGCGCCATGGGGTCGTCGTATCGGGCGTAGGCGGCGCGCTCGGTGAGGTCGACGACGTTCTCGGCGGTCACCGTCTCCCCGCCGCGCAGGGCGATCGGGCCGATCACCTCCAGCAGGTAGGACAGCCCGACCGGGTCGGTCGCCAGGGCGCCGTCCAGGCGCCGGTGGTTCTGCCGTTCCCACAGCCCCGCCCAGGTGGCGGCCGCGTAGGGGAAATGCGGGGAGAGGTTGGAGATCGAGAGGAGTTTGGCCGCGCTCGGCCCGTAGCGGGCGCGGAAGGCCGGGCCGTGATCGACCACGGGGGCCGGGCTCATGCCGAGATCGGCGTTGGAGGACAGCCGCCTGATGCCGATCTTCCCGCGGTCGGCCTCCAGGATGCCGAACGCGCCGACCAGGCCTCCGGTCCCCCGGGCCTCGGCGTTGGTCTGGAAGGCCAGGAAGTAGCGGCGCGGGCCGTCGCGGCCCAGCATCGGAGGGAGCAGGGCGGCGGCGGTCGCGGCGTTGCCGAGCCAGCCCCGGAGCCGATCGACCTCCTGCAGCGCCGTGCCCCGCGCCTGGTCCAGCAGGTCGACGCCGGTGCCGGCGGGCGTGGCCGCCAGCCGGGAGCTCACCCGCGCGAGCCGTCCGGCCGCGTCCTCCAGGACCGGTGCGGCCGCGTCGAGATCCGCCAGCAGACGTGGCACGTTGCCCAGGGAGTGCGACTCCGCCGTGACGAACACCGCGGCTGCCCGCTGGACGGCGGCCAGCACGTCGGTCAGCTCCGCGGCGCTCTCGGCCAGCCCGCGCACGGTCGTCGCGCCCTCCCCCACCAGCGGAACGCGCGTCATCATCGACCAGCAGGGGTCCGCGGTGAGCCGCCGCGCCTCGGCGGCGTGCCACCGGGCGTCCGCGATCGCCCGGCCCATCAGTGCGGGGTCGCGCGTGTCGGCCACCGCGCGTAGCCGGAGCAGGGCGCTCTTGGCCGCCTCCAGGTGGTCGCGCACGCCCAAGCCGAGATGGGCCGACCAGCCCCCGGCCAGTATCACCACGGCGACGGGGGCCAGCAGGCCGGTTACGACGGCTCTGCGACGTCTTCTAGATGCCACTGGTGGATCGGCGGCGCCGTACGGCGATCAGGCTGGCGGCGGTTCCGGCGGCCAGCAGGCCACCGCCCAGCGTGGCGACCGTGGCCACGGGTGCTCCCGTGAACGGCAGCTCCTTGACCGCATGGCAGCCACCGCTGCAGCAGCTCTCCTCGCTGCAGCAGCTGTCGTCACCGCAATCGAAACCGGAGTCGAAACCGGGGTCGGTCGGGTCGGCGCCGTTGTTGTTGTTATTGTTGTTGACCGGCCCCGGCGGATAGGGCGCCGAAACGACGGCGATTGCCGGAATGCCGGTTTCGGCTGTCGCCATCGTGGCGGTTGCGAGCGCGAATCCACCCCCGATCGCCGCCGCTAGAAAAATAGATACCATCCGTTTTCTGGCCATTTCAGACTCCCCCGTGGCGATGATTCAGGCCATGGCAAAATACCGCTCGGAATACGAGCGACATGTCCACGGAACCCGTTATATCCGCCTCGACATGAGGTGCCCTGTTCGGCTCACGGCCCTTACCGAACGATCACACACTGTTCTCCGTCTTTTGACGCTGGGCGTCCGGACCCGCTAAGGAGCCTCGGCCTCAAGCCGGTAGACGGGCCCGGCCAGGCTGAGCGCGTACAGCTCGCCGTCGTGATCCTCGCCGAAGGAGGAGAGCTGCTCGACCCTGCCCACCTCCCGCGCCTCGCGGGGCCGGTCGGCGGGGGCCGCCTTCACCCAGCCCGCGCAGAAGTCGCCGTAGAGGAACCGGCCGCGCAGGCCCGGGATCCGCGCGCCCCGGTAGACATGGCCGGCGATGACCGAGCAGGTCCCGTCACGCCCCAGGGCGTATTCGGCGACGGGGTCGACCGCCCCGCCCGGCGGGGCCGCGCCCTGGAAGGGATGGCCGCCCTCCCTGAGGTTCCAGCCGTAGTTGAGGCCGCCCTTCCCCCGGGGCTGGAAGTCGATCTCCTCCCAGGAGTTCTGCCCGACGTCGCCGATCCACATGTCCCCGGTCTCCCTGTCGAAGGAGAACCGCCAGGGGTTCCGCAGGCCGTAGGCCCAGATCTCGGGCCTGGCACCCTTCCTGCCGGCGAACGGGTTGCCGGCGGGGACCTTGTACGGCGTGCCGCGCGGGTCGATCCTGAGGATCTTCCCCAGCCAGGTGCCGAGGTTCTGGCCGTTGCCCTGCGGGTCGCCCCCGCTGCCGCCGTCGCCCAGCGCGACGTAGAGGTGGCCGTCGGGTCCGAAGGCGAGCTGGCCGCCGTTGTGGTTGGGGTACGGCTGCCGCTGGACCAGCACGTCCCGGCGCGCGGTGGCCCTGCCGTCGCTGAAGGCCCACTCCGTGACGTGGGTGTGCCCGTCGCGGTCGGTCCAGTTGAGGTAGAGGAAGTCGCCCTCCGGGTGGAACGCCACCCCGAGCAGCCCCTGCTCGTTGCCCCGGCTGACCTCCCCGGAAAGGTCGACGACGGGATCCCCCGCGACCTCGCCGTCCGCTATCGCGCGCAGCCGGCCCGTCTGCTCGGCGACATACAGCGTGGGATCGCCCGTGCGCAGGGCCATCGCCACCGGCATGTCCAGCTGGGCGATCTCGGTGAACCGGACCCGCGGGAGGGCCGCCCCCGTCTCCGGGGCAGGCTCCGTCCGCGAGACCGCGGGGGCGGGAGCCGACGGCGCGGCGGAGGCGGCGGGGTCGCCCGTGGAGCAGGCCACCAGCGCCGCGCCGAGCACGGCCAGCCCCATTCCGGCCCGGCAGGAGATCGGCACGGTCCTCATCCTCCATTGATCGACGACGTATCCATGATGTCCTGTACCGGGGCCCCGCGGTGAAGGTTCCCGGCCCGCGTCGGGCGATCGGCGCCGTCCCCTGTGCCGGACGGTCGGCGCCGCCCTCTAGGGGAGCCCCGGAGAGACGGGGGCCCGGAGGTGCGGCGGGGAGTTGCCGGTTCCGGCGGCGCGGTCTCTAGACTGCACGCATGCCCACCGCACTGATCACGGGAGCGACCGCCGGCATCGGCGCCGCGTTCGCCCGCCGCCTGGCCGCCGACGGTTTCTCCCTCGTGCTGGTCGCCCGCGACGAGAAGCGCCTGACCTCCTCCGCCGAGAGCCTGCGCCTGCGCTACGGGGTGGAGGTTGAGGTGCTCCCCGCCGACCTGGCCGCCGAGGAGGGCCTGACGGCGGTCGAGGCGCGGCTGCGTGAGGGGGTCGACCTGCTGGTCAACAACGCGGGCTTCGGCCATCCGGGCGCCTTCCTCGACGTCCCGGTCGCCGACGAGCTGCGGATGCTGAAGGTGCACTGCGAGGCGGTGCTGCGGCTGACGCTGGCCGCGCTGCCGGGGATGCGGGAGCGCGACCGCGGGGCGGTGGTCAACGTGGCGTCGGTGGCGGCGTTCTTCACCCGGGGCACCTACAGCGCGTCCAAGGCGTGGGTCGTCAATTTCAGCGAGTCCATCGCGTCCGAGCTGACCGGCACCCGCGTGCGGGTGATGGCCCTGTGCCCGGGGTTCGTCCGGACCGAGTTCCACGACCGCGCCTCGATGGACGTCTCCGGCATCCCCCGCTTCCTGTGGCTCTCGGCGGACGACGTGGTGGACGAGGCCATGCGCGACCTGGCCCGCGGCAGGCGGGTGAGCATCCCCGACATCCGCTACAAGGCCATCGTCGGGGTCGGCAGGCTGATCCCCCGGGGTCTCGCCGGCGAGGTCTCCCGCCGCCTCGGCCGCCGGTAGGGCGGGCCGCCCCGCCGGAGAACGGCCGGAGACGACTGCGCCGTGCCCGGGAGATCCCGGGCACGGCGCGTCTGTGTCAGCTCACCGGCTCGCCGCCGGAGCTCAGAGCGGCGGCGTGAGGTTCACGAAGGCGGTGCAGTTGCCCGGCCACGCCGGGTTGTTGCCGGTTCCCGGAGTGGGGTCCACCGTGCACGACGTCTGCCTGACCACGCCATTGGCCCCCAGCACCGTGACGTGAAGGTCGTTGCCCATGACCGCCAGGGAGATGTCGGTCGCCCCGCTGGGGAAGCCGGTCAGCGTCGAGATGTTGTTCCAGGGAGGCGTCGTCCGCGGGTCGCGGATCAGCGCCGTCCCGTCCACCAGGCGGCCGATGAACTTGTTGTTGCCCTGGAACGCCGTGTCGATGCCGGCGCTGCTCCCCGGCGGCCCCTGCGGACCCTCAGGACCCTGCGGACCCTCGGGACCTCGTGGCCCTTCGGCCCCCTGATCCCCCTTCGGGCCCTGGTCCCCCTTCGGCCCCTGGACTCCCTGCGGGCCGCGGTCCCCTTGCACACCCTGGACTCCCTGCGCGCCGCGCCGGCCCCGCCGGCCGTCGTGGCAGTTGCAGCAGTGGTGGTGATGGTGGCAGCGGTCAGCGCAGGTGTTCCACCGGTAGGGCCCGCAGTGCCCGCCGCCGAGCAGGAAGCTCTGGAACCCGGCTCCGGTGAGATGCCCGTAGGACTGGACGGCCGCCGGCTTCGCCGTGATGGCGGTGGCCGGTGCCTGGTATGACAGCGCCAGACCCGCTCCGGCCAATGTCGTGACGGCGGCGATGTTCAGGACGCGCTTTCCCGCACGAAGGCCGGAGGCGAATTTTCTGATGTGCGAATTCATCTGATTCCCGTGTCGTTCGCGAGTCCGGGGGACCGGATTCTCTTTGCACCTCGCTGTGGCGGAGGCATCCATCAGATACCCCATCGCCCGGAACGGCTACACGCTGATGAATTCAGTAAACGGTAACGATCATCGCCGTAAATCAGAAACCGCTGAATTTAGAGCTAAATTGTCTATTTAGGGCGGATCTTCAACGTTAGATACCATTAATAATGAAAAAACAGGCCATCACTTATCGAACCGCACCGAGGGTGCACACGCGGAAAGGCCCGCGCCACGGGAGGGGGTCGTGGCGCGGGCCGGTCCGGTTAACGGGGTTGGTCAGACGCGGGCGTTGGCGTGGTGGCCGATCGCCAGACCCGAGACCGGGTCGAAGAAGTGCAGGTTGTGGGTGTCCACGACCAGCTCGATGTTCTGGCCGGGGCGGACGTGGCTGCGGGAGTTGACGCGGGCGGTCCACAGCGACTTGTCGCCGACCAGCGGGAGGGCCGCTTCCTCGTCGTCACCGGCGTCGGCCGCGGCGACGGTGTCCTGGTGCTGGACCGGCGGGGCGTCGATCAGGAACAGGACGTTGATCTCGGAGCCGAGCTCCTCGGTGACCTCCGCGCGGACCTGCAGGCGGGTCCAGCCGCCGGCGGAGCCGTTGGCGGCGACGGAGTCGTCGAAGTCGGACGGGCGGATGCCCAGGATGATCTGCTTGCCGATCCACTGGTCGAGGCCGGGCTTCTCGGTGAAGGTCTCGTTCGGCACCGGCAGCTTGAAGCCGGCGAAGGAGACGGCGGCGCCGCCGTCGCCGCGCACCAGCTCGGCGTTGACGAAGTTCATCGACGGGGAGCCCATGAAGCCCGCGACGAACAGGTTGACCGGCTTGTCGAAGAGGTTCTGCGGGGTGTCGACCTGCTGGAGCAGGCCGTCGCGCAGGACGCAGACGCGGTCGCCGAGGGTCATGGCCTCGACCTGGTCGTGGGTGACGTAGACGGTGGTCACGCCGAGACGCTCGTGCAGGGTGTTGAGGGAGGCGCGCATGGAGACGCGGAGCTTGGCGTCCAGGTTGGACAGCGGCTCGTCCATGAGGAAGGCCTGCGGCTCACGCACGATGGCGCGGCCCATCGCGACACGCTGGCGCTGACCACCGGAGAGGGCGGCCGGCTTGCGCTTGAGGTACTGCTCCAGGCCGAGCATCTTGGCGGCCTCGTTGACCCGCTTGGAGATCTCGGCCTTGGGCATCTTGCGGAGCTTCAGACCGAAGGCGAGGTTCTCCTCGACAGTCATGTGCGGGTAGAGCGCGTAGTTCTGGAAGACCATGGCGATGTCACGGTCCTTCGGAGGCAGGTGGTTGACCACCCGGTCACCGATGGCGATCTCGCCGCCGCTGATGTCCTCAAGGCCGGCGATCATGCGCAGGGCGGTGGACTTGCCACAACCGGACGGGCCGACCAGGACCATGAACTCGCCGTCCCTGATCTCAAGGTCGAGACCGTCTACGGCTTTTACACCGCCTGCGTAGATCTTGTCGACTTTGCTGAGAACGATGGATGCCATGGACAGTCCTTAGCGCCTCGGGCCAACCCCGTGTTCACCCGATGTGGATACGTTTTCATGCATCTCACCGGAAACGGACATCCGTGTCAAGAGCAGATCTGGTTCTTCCTTGTCAGCGGTGCCGCTGCTATCTCTTCGCACTGGATCGACTACGGAAAATATGATGGAATCGTTTCCATGAACATGCGTCGTACGACCATCAAGGATGTCGCCGAGGCGGCGGGGGTCGGGGTCGCCACGGTGTCGCGGGTTCTGTCCGGCGGCTCGGCGAGCCCCGAGACCAGGGAGCGGGTGCTGAACGTCGCGGCCCAGCTCGACTACCGGCCCAGCGCGCTCGGCCGCAACCTGCGCCAGCAGCGCTCGGGCGGGATCGGGCTGCTGCTGCCCGACATCACCGACACCTTCTACGGCCGCCTGGCCGACGGCGTGCTCGCCTGCGCGCGCTCGGCGGGCGAGCCGGTGATCCTGGGCGCGACCGGCGACGACGCGGAGCGCGAGGCCGAGCTGATCGGCATGCTGCTGGAGCAGGGCGTGGACCGGGTGATCGCGGTCCCCTCCGGGGACGGGGAGACCTGGGCGCCGACCCTGCGCGCCGGGCTCACCACGGTGTTCGCGCACCGGCTGGCGGCCGGGCGCGACGACGTGCCCGCGGTCCTGGCCGACGACCGCGCGGGCGTGCGCACCGCCGTCGACTACCTGACCGGGCTGGGCCACCGGCGGATCGCCTATCTCGGCGGCCCGGGGCAGGAGCAGCGCCTGTCCGTCTTCCGTCAGGCCCTGGGCGCCCTGGTGGACGAGGATCTCATCGTCTCCGCGCGGGGCAGCCGGGACTCCGCCTACGCGGTCGCCGCCGGGCTCTTCCAGCGTCGGCCCGACCTGACCGCCGTGCTGGCCGGGGGCAACCTGCTGGGCGAGGCGGCCGTGCTCGCCGCCAGGGAGCTGGATCTGCGGGTGCCCAGGGACCTGTCACTGATCATGTTCGATGACGTGCCCTGGGCCGAGCTGTGCTCCCCGCCGCTGACCGTGATCGCCCAGCCCGCGCAGGACATCGGCTACCGCGCGGCCGAGCTGGTGCTGCGTGCCGGACCACGGCGTCCGCGCAGCGTGCTGCTGCCCACCGAGCTGATGGTCAGGGGCAGCTGCGCCCCTAGAGGGATTTCTCGATCGCCGCGATGAGGGCGGGGTCCCCGGGCTCGACGGCCGGGCGGAAGCGGGCCAGCACCTCCCCCTCACGCGAGACCAGGAACTTCTCGAAGTTCCACTGGACGTCGCCGGCCTGCCCGTCGGCGTCGGGAGCCTGGGTGAGCGAGGCGTAGAGCGGGTGCCGGTCCTCCCCGTTGACGTCCGTCTTGGCGAGCAGCGGGAAGTCCACCCCGTAGGTGGTGGAGCAGAACTCCTGGATCTCCTCCGCGCTGCCCGGCTCCTGGCCCATGAACTGGTTGCAGGGCACGCCGACCACGGTGAGGCCCCTGTCGGCGTAGGCGCGGTGAAGCTCGACGAGGCCCGTGTACTGCGGGGTGAGGCCGCATTTGGAAGCCACGTTCACGATCAGGACCGCCCTGTCGCCGGCCAGCTCGGCCAGCGTGGTGGGGGCGTCGGAAAGAGTGCGCACTGAGATACCACGGATGCTCATGATCTGCAGCCTAATCGCCTTGTCACTTTTGGGAGTTATGCCGTCCAAAGAGTGAAATGTGATGGAGGCCACAGGCGAGACGCCGAGCCCCTCACCAGGCGCTTGATCTTTTTCTAACCGATCTTTGACAGAGACCTCGACAAGCACTGTCGACTCGCCCGCCGAGAATCGCTGGGGCATCGTGGCGGCCGTCCCCCGATCCCAGCGAAAGGCGATCCCCTATGCCGACGCTACGCCGTACCAGCGTGCTGCTGGTCACCTCGGCGCTCGCCGTCAGCACCACCGCCACGGTCGCTCAGGCCTCCTCCGCACGGCAGGGCAACAAGGCCATCGCCGCGCCCATGGTGTCCGCACGAGGCTGGACCAAGAGCCAGTTCGGCTGCCTCAGCCGGCTATGGACCCGGGAGAGCAACTGGAACCACCGAGCGCACAACCGCCACTCCGGCGCCTACGGCATCCCCCAGGCACTGCCCGGCGGGAAGATGGCCAGCGCCGGCCGGGACTGGCGCACCAACCCCAGAACCCAGATCAAATGGGGTCTGACCTACATCAAAAAGCGCTACGGTTCGCCGTGTGGAGCGTGGGCGCATTTCCATTCACGCGGCTGGTACTAGTTTCAAACCCCATGCCGGGGTGATTTTCACCTCCTCCCCCCGCATAGACGTCCGGCCTGTGGTAAGTCGGTACCCGCCGAACCACCCGTAGACCACGAAGATCGGGCAAACACCTTTCCGCGGCATGTCGCAACCACCCTTCGGCGCTTGTCCCGCGTACTAGAAAGCGCCTAGAGAAAACGCCGCGGTGTCTCATGCCGGAAACGGGCCGGCGAGACCGCGCGGGCGTCTCCGCGTCCGAGCCACGGGTGCGGGATGACCGGGCGCGTGAGCGGGCCATGGCCCTCTCACGCGCCTCCCGCACGCGGCCAGCGGACAAGGATCAACATGAACGGATACCGCGTTCTGCGGAATACAGTCGTGACCGCTCTCGCCGCTTCGACCATGGTCGGATCCGCCGAGATCGGGCGGGCCGAGGGGATCGCGGAACCGGCCAGGAAGGGATCGGCGACGACGGTCCACCGGGGCATCTGGTTCACCCAGGCCCAGCCGAAGATCATACTCACCACGAGGACCAGCAGGAGCAGGAACAAGGCGATCGCGTTCCGCCTCGTCTCCCGCCGGCTGTGGTCCCACAGCCAGTTCCGCTGCCTGGACAGTCTCTGGACCAGGGAGAGCAACTGGAACCACCAGGCGCACAACCCGTCCTCAGGGGCCTACGGCATCCCGCAGGCACTGCCGGGCTCGAAGATGAGCGGCAGCGGCGGGGACTGGCGCTCGAATCCGGCCACCCAGATCAGCTGGGGCCTTCGCTACATCAAGAGCCGATACGGATCTCCGTGCGGCGCATGGGGTCATTTCCGGTCCAGCAACTGGTACTGACCCGAGGAGTCTTCAGGGGAAGGGAGCACTCCTCAGACGTCCGGGGCTCGCGGGTCCCGGACGTCATCTCTTCAGCTGCACGGCTATCGCCTGGATGAGCAGTTCCAGGCCGAACTCGAACTCCGACTCGTGGTCGCAGTCGACCAACATCGGAGCCAACCCGCTCACCTGCGGAAACAGCAGGGGATCGACGTTCTCGACGGCGATGTCGGGGCGGTGGACCGGGGCGAAGGTCGGGGTGACCCCGACCTCCCGCAACAGCGAACCCACGATGTAGGCGATGAACACGCGCAGGATGCGGACCGCCTCGTGCCCGCCGAACCCGGCGCTGCGCAGCGTGGCGAGCGCCCGCTCCACCGGCAGCAGCCCGGCGGTCGACTGGAGCTGGCGGCTGACCACCACCATCGTGCAGCGGGGATAGTGGTGGGCGATCTGCCGGAAGGCGAGCGCCTGCATCCGGACGCGGTCGGTCCAGTCGGCGTCCGGATCGTCGGCGAACTCGATCTGCGAGAGCACGGTCTCGGCCACCCCGTCGAGCAGCGCGGACTTGTTGGGCACGTGGTTGTAGAGCGACATCACGCCCACCCCCAGATCGGCCGCGATCCTGCGCATGGACACCGCGTCGGCGCCCTCGCGCTCGATCAGGTCGATGGCCGCGGCGACGATGCGCGGACGGGACAGTGGCTCTGCGGGCATATCGCCATTGTCTCCTCATCTTGACGTACGTACACCGTACGTGCGACTCTCGCTGGTGTACGTACGGTGTACGTCTCTGGAGGCCGCATGTCGACTCACGATCTCTACACGATCCCGGCCGAGCTCTCCACGTGGGATGTCGAGGCGGCCGGAGCCGCCCGCTTCACATGGGAATACGACGACGGCAGAGACCGCATGCTCGCCCTGTACCAGAAGGGCAAGGACAAGCAGTGGGACTCCGTCAAACGCATCGACTGGGGCCTTGAGGTCGATCCGTACAACGTGCTCGGCATCCCGGACAACACCATCGCCATCCACGGCACGCCCCTGTGGGACCGGATGGACGCCAGGCAGCGGCAGGAGGTCCGCCTGCACGGCGCCGCCTGGCAGTTCTCCCAGTTCCTCCACGGCGAGCAGGGCGCGATGATCTGCTCGGCCCGCATCGTGGAGTCGGTCCCCGACCTCGACTCCAAGTTCTACGCCGCCACCCAGACCATGGACGAGGCCCGGCACGCCGAGACCTACGCCCGCTTCCTTCAGGAGAAGGTCGGCCTCGCCTACCCCATCAACGAGCACCTCAAGGCCCTGCTGGACAACACGCTGAGCGACTCCCGCTGGGACATGCCCTACCTCGGCATGCAGGTGCTCATCGAGGGCCTGGCCCTGGCCGCCTTCGGCGTGATGCGCGACATCACCACCAAGCCGCTGCCCAAGCAGATCCTCGCCTACGTCATGCAGGACGAGGCCCGGCACGTGGCCTTCGGCCGGATGGCGCTGCGCGACTACTACAGCCAGCTCACCGAGACCGAGCTGCGCGAGCGCGAGGACTTCGTCATCGAGGGCTGCTACCTGATGCGCGACCGGCTGCGCGGCCGGGAGACGTGGGAGACCATCGGCCTCAACAGGTCCGAGGTCGCCGAGGCCATGGAGTGCGTCGACCGGTCCGAGTACCTCAAGCTGTTCCGCTCCCTGCTGTTCAGCCGCATCGTGCCGTGCGTCAAGGACATCGGCCTGTGGAGCCCCCGCCTCCAGCAGGCCTACGCCGACATGGGCGTCCTGGACATGGCCGGCCAGAGCCTGGACGCGCTGATGAGGCAGGACGAGGAGATCGCCGACAGGCTCGACGCCGAGCGCTTCGCCCTGGAGGAGGCCGAGCGCCACGCCGAGGTCGCCGAGACCGTGGCCATGGGCGCCGAGTCCTGACCCGCGGTCACCCACCCGCCGGACCGGCCGGGGATCACCGGTCCGGCGGGCGGGTGACGGCAGGACCGGCGGGGGCTCGGAGGCGCTCCGGCGTGTTCTCAGGACTGGTCGAGGACGCTCAGCCCCACCAGGAGGGCCTGCCGCTCCCGCGTGCTCAGGGTCTCGTACGGCAGGGCCGCGCGGCGGTTGGTCTCGGCCTCGATCCGGCCGCGGACGGGCCCCGAGGTCAGGGTGACGATCTGGGCGGCGGTGAGGCCGGCCGCCCGCCAGGCGGCGGCGTGGGCGTCGGCCCGGTGGTAGCGCAGCGCGGCCAGCCGGTTGAACAGCAGCACGCCCGCGGGGGTCCCCTCCGGCTCGTGGGGCGGCGAGGCCTGCCTGAAGGCCGTACCGCCGCTGCCGGCACCGGCCGCGAGCAGCCGCCCGGCGAAGTCCGCGAGCTCGGGCAGCCGGTCGGCGTGGGCCGCCCACATCCGGCCGGTCACCACCGCGTGCACCTCGTACAGTTCCGCGATGAAGGCGAGCGCGCCGTCCGTCGCGCGCAGCAGGCCTCCCTCTCCGGGGAGGAGGGTGCCCTGGGCGATCTGGACCTCGGTGTCGGCGTCGTCGAAGGGGTTGTAGCGGTAGAGGGCGGCCAGCCCCTCGGGGGTGAGCGGCCTGGCCGGAAGCACGTAGCGAAGATCGATCAGCAGATCCGCGTGGAGCCCGGACCGCTCGACGAGCTCCCGGCCGAGGGGCCGGCTCGCGACATGGACGCCGAGATGAACGGCGTCGATCAGCGGAGCGATCGACGCCGCGTAGCCGGGCAGATCATCGAAACGTGACATGCTGCGCTATCCTGCCGCATTTTTATCGAATTCGGAGGAGTTACCTGTTCTCGGGCAGCCCTCCGGCCGGATACGTGTGCGCAACCGGATAACTTTCCACACCGGCCTCACCCGCCCCGTCTGAGGATCCGGCCCCGGCGGATCCGGCTCCGGCGGCCGGCGCGGGCCTACCGGAGGAGCACGAACGCGACGGCTCCGGCGGCGGCGGCGAGGGTGCCGAGCCAGGCGACGACGGCATCGGCCCGTTCGTCGAGGGGGCTGCCCGCGTGCAGGGCGTGTTGCACGCGCTGGTAGCGGATGCCGGTGCGGGCCAGCAGGACCGCGCCGCACAGGGCGGCCAGGGCGAAGAGGACGACGGTGATCGGGGGCGTGCCGACGCGCAGCCCGATGCCCGCGGCGCCCAGACCGCTGACCGCGAGCAGGGCGGCCGTGCGGACCCAGGCCAGCCGGGTCCGCTCGTTCTGCAGACCCTCGTCCCACAGGGGGCTCATCGGCCCAGCAGGATGAGGATCATGGCGAGCACGGCCACGGTCGCCACGCCGTACCCCAGCAGGGGGGCGATGGCGGGAGGCGGGAGCGGGGTGGCGCTGCGCAGGGCGCGCTGGACCCGGCGCCAGCGGGGATAGGCCATCGCGGCCGACAGGGCCGCCAGGCACACCAGGGTGAGGGCCAGCACGGTCCGCATCCAGGGCACGAACACGTCTTCGGAGACAGCGGCCATGGCGACGCCGCCCGCGCTCAGCGCGAGCGACGTGCTCAGCCAGGTCAGAAAGGTGCGTTCGTTCGCGAGCGTGAACCGGGGATCCGGTTCGTTGCCGGGGCTGTTCATGGGAACGACGCTATTTCAGCGACATTCCCCCTAGAGAACCCGGGATTGGCCGGAGCCCCGGACGGAGGTGGCGGTGAGCTGCGGAAAAAGCCTCAGCCGCAGGCGGAGGTGAGCTGCTCGACCCACTTGACCGAGTCGGTCGCGACCTTCTGCCCCGCGTCGACGGCGCTGTTGGCGTCGGTGACGTTCAGACCCTCCAGGTCCTTGGCGACGCCGTCGGCGGCCTCCTTGAGGGTGGTGTTGGCCGCCTTGTCGGCCAGGTCGCCGAGCTTGGCTGCCCCGTCGTTCAGCGCCTTCTCCATCGCGGCGGGGTCCTCGATCAGAGGAGTGATCTTCTGGACGGTGTCGGTGACGATGGCGGCGGCCTGCAGGCACTGCTGGGCCTTGTCCACTCCCTCGCTCACCTGCTGAAGCTCGGAGCATCCGGTGGTGATGAGTGCAGCGGCCAACACGGAGGCGGCGAGGACGGGGATCCGTCGCGGAAGGGGTCGCATGCCCCGACCCTACCCAACGGGCCGGTACCGCAGGCGCCGTCGTGCACGTCCGGCGGGCCGTGAAGGCCCGGAGTAAGGTGGTCGTACCCGTTCCGCCCGGACCGGGAGCCGCCGCGGGCCGGACCGGACGGCACCTCCCGGCGGCGGCGTCGTCATGGACGATCCCGCCCGCGGACGGGCTCATCGGAACATGGCTCCGGCCGAACGACCGCCATGAGATACCCACATAAGGGGGAACATGCATACCTGCGAGCATCTCGCTCTGGTCCAGGACCCGCCCCCTCGCACGCCCCAGGGGTGCGAGGAATGCCTCAGCACCGGCATGCGCTGGGTCCACCTGCGCAGGTGCCTGTCGTGCGGGCACATCGGCTGCTGTGACTCCTCACCCGGCAAGCACGCGACCGCCCACTACAAGGAGACCGACCACCCGGTCGTGGCCTCCTTCGAACCGGGTGAGGACTGGCGGTGGTGCTACATCGACAACATCATCGGCTAGACGCGCTCAAGGGTGGCCTCCTCGAAGTCGAGCTCCTGCATGACCCTGCGGAGCACCTCGTCGTCGATGCGCCCCTCGTCACGGAGCCGGACGAGCACCTCGCGCTCGGCCGCCAGCATCTCCCGGCGCAGCCGCCGGTAGACGCTGCTCGGCGTCTCCTCGCCCTCGGGGCCGGTGCCGCCGCCGAGCCGCTCCCACGCGCTGAGCGCCCGGCGTTCGGACCGTGACCTGAGCTGGTCGACCACGTCCTCGTGGACGTCGGTGGCCCCCTCGGCCACCAGCTCCTCCAGCCGGGCCAGCCCGGCGGCGGCCGCGGCCTGCTGGGCGGCGGCCTCGGCGAGGTTGTCGGCGAAGATCTCCTGCTCGTTGGAGATCTTCAGCCTCCGGATGATCGCCGGGAACGACATCCCCTGGATCAGCAGGGTGCCGATCACCACCACGAAGGTGAGGAAGAGCAGCGTGTCGCGGCCGGGGAAGTCCTGCGGGAGGGCGAAGGCGGCGGCCAGGGAGACCACCCCGCGCATGCCCGCCCAGCTCACGATGACCACGTTCTGCCAGGACGGCGCGTGCGGCTCGCGCCGGCGGACCTTCCTGGACAGGATCCTGGGCAGGTAGATGCCGGGCACGACCCAGATGACCCTGGCGAGCACCGTGGCGGCGAAGACCGCCAGCGCCATCCCGGCGAGGTGCCACGGGTCCGCTCCCCGCAACGCCTTCATGATCGGCCAGAGCTGCAGGCCGATCAGCACGAACACGACCGACTCCAGGAAGAAACCCAGGACCCGCCAGACGGCGTCGGACAGGATCCGGGTGCCGAAGGCCGCGGTGGGCAGGCGGTGGCCGATGTAGAGGCCGACGATCACCACCGCGATCACCCCGGAGACGTGCACGCTCTCGGCCGCGAGGTAGACCACGAACGGGATGAGCAGCATGACGGTGTTCTCGACGAGCGAGTCCCGCAGGAACACCAGTCCCCGGGCCAGGACCCAGGCGAGCACGACTCCGAGCACGACGCCGCCCACCGCCGCGGACAGGAACCTCGCGGTCGCGTCCAGCCAGGTGATCCCCGCTCCCATCGCGGCGGCGATGGCCACCCGGTACGCGGTGAGCGCGGTGGCGTCGTTGAACAGGCTCTCCCCCACCAGGATGGTGACCACCTTGCGGGGCAGCCCGAGCCTGCGGGCCACCGCGACCGCAGCGACCGCGTCGGGCGGCGCCACGATCGCGCCCAGCGCGAACGCGGCGGCCAGCGGCAGCGTGGGCAGGAGCAGGTGGGTGACCCAGCCGACGACCAGGGTGGTGAACAGCACCAGTCCGACCGAGAGCAGCGCGACCGGCCTGCGGACCGCCTTGAGCCTGAGGTAGGAGCTTTCGATCGCGGCGGAGTAGAGCAGCGGCGGCAGGAACACCAGCAGGACCAGCTCGGGGTCCAGTTCGTACTCCGGCACCAGCGGCGACAGCGCCAGCCCCGCCAGCACCAGCAGGAGGGGGACGGACCAGCCCCTGCGCCTGGCCACCGCCGCCACCGCGATCGCGATGACCGGCACGACCAGTATCTGTAGCACCGACGCTTGGCTCATCCCACTCCCACATCGCTATGGGCGATCAGCGTACGGGACCTCTCCCGGCGGCGCGTGCACCGCCTCGGCCTTTCACCGCGGACGGTCGCGGCACCGGTCCCGCCCTGCCGGCCCACGGCCCCCGGGCAGGCCGATCACCGGTGCGGACACGCCGAGGGGCGCGGCGCCGGCACGCGGACCCGCCCGGCACCCCTGCGGCGCCGATCACCAGTCGCGGCGCTCGTCCCGATCCTCGCGGCGGCGGTCGTCGTAGCGCTGGTCGTCATAGCGCTGGTCGTCGTAGTGCTGCTCGGGACGGAGCCGCTCACCGGTGGAGTGCGGCGGGTCCTGGACGTATGGGCGCGGCATCCGCTGCTCGGCCTGCTGGCCGCGCAGTCCCAGCGGGTCGGACGGGTCCACGTCCTGCTGGTAGGTGGGCGGCGAGCCGTACAGGTCGCGCAGGTCCGCCGGATGACCGGCCTGCTGGGGATGGTGCGGGGCGGGCTGCTGGGCCCCGAACGCGTAGGGGTCGGGCTGGGCCGGGGCGGGGTAGCCGTAGCCGTCGGGCTGCGCGCCGTAGGCCGACTGCTGCTGCTGGGCCGCGAAGCCGAAGGGGTCGGTGGAGTGCTGCTGCCCCTGGGCCGCGTAGGGATCGGCGTGCGACTGGTGGGCGGAGGCCGGGAACTGCTCGACGTGCGGTGTGAAGGGATCCACCGGCTGCTGCCGGGCCGCCGGGGCGGCGAACGGGTCCACCGGCTGCTGGGCGGGCACGCCGTACGGGTCGGGCTGCTGGGCCTGCGGGGATACGCCGTACGGGTCGGGCTGCGGGGCGGACACGCCGTAGGGGTCCGGCTGCTGGGTGCCGTAGAGGTCACCGGGTATCTGGTAGAGCGGCTCGGCGGGACCGGCCCCGAGCGGCTCGACCGGCTGCGGCTGCCCGTAGGGCAGGGAGTCGCCCACGATCATGTTCTCCCGCGGCACCACGTCGGCCGGACCGTACCCGTCGGCCGGGCCGTACCCGTCGGCGGGACCGTATCCGGCGGCCGCACGGTCCTGGGACCGGTCCAACGGCGGCACCGCGCCCCGCGCGACGAGCACGTCGTTGGGGCCGAGGGCCGCGACCTGGCGCGGCTCGTCCGGCGGAGGGGAGATCTGGGTGGCCGGGTCGGCGTACTGCGGCTGGGCGTAGTCCTCGGGGCGCGGCCGGGCGTACTGCCCGGTGCCGGGGAACTCCCCGTGCTCCTGGTAGTCGCCCGCGGGTGCGGGCTGCTGCTCGCCCACCTCGTCGGGATACTGGCCCCCGGCCTCGACGAAGCCCTCGTCAAGGGTGTCCACCAGACGGCCCACGTCCTGCATGGGCATCCGGAAACTGGCACTGCACATCTCGCCGCGCCACAAGCTCAGCACCAGCGTGCCTTCGTGCCAGGTGACCCGGAGAACCCGCTCCTGGCCACGCTCGTCAAAGAACACTTCGCCGAACGACGGCAACGGGACAACTTCCGACATGGAAGACATAGTGCTTTAACCAGCCTTTATTCGTCCACTCGACCCCGGGAAACTCTACCGAACCGGTCTTTCCGTCCCCACCTTCCGTCACTATGACACCAAAACGGGCGATCTTCTTTGATCGTGGGGAGGCCGGTGAGCCGGATGATCCAGCCAGTTTGCCACGCGCGCCGAGCTCCGGGTCCCGGAATTCCGGGATGCGCCCGGCCTGTGACTCCCCGGAGCCAGCCGCGATCGTCGGACGGAACGGGTACGGTTGGCTGTCGTGCCGACCGACTCCATCGCCCCCACCGAAGACGTCTCCCCGAAGGCGGATCTGCCGCCGGTGGAGGAATTGCTGAGCACCGCCGTCGAGGCCGTAGGCGGGGTGGAGCGCCCCGGGCAGATCAAGATGGTGCAGGCGGTGCAGCACTCGATCCAGTCGGGTGACCACCTGGCCGTCCAGGCCGGCACCGGCACCGGCAAGTCCCTGGCCTATCTGATCCCCTCGATCCGCCACGCGATGACCTCCAAGGGCGCCGTGGTCGTCTCCACCGCCACCATCGCGCTCCAGCGCCAGCTCGTCGACCGCGACCTGCCCCGGCTCTCCGAGGCGCTCGCCCCGCAGCTCCCGCACGAGCCCACATACGCGATCCTCAAGGGCCGCCGCAACTACCTGTGCCGCTACAAGGCCAGCGCGGGATGGCCCGACGACGAGCAGGACCAGCTCTTCGACCCGCGCGAGGTGAGCCTGACCGGGCGGATGGTCCAGCGCATCCAGGAATGGGCCCAGGAGACCGAGACCGGCGACCGCGACGAGCTCGTCCCCGGCGTCAACGAGCAGGCCTGGCGGCAGTTCTCGGTGAGCGCCAGGGAGTGCCTGGGCGCCACCCGCTGCCCGAGCGGGATGGAGTGCTTCGCCGAGCTGGCCCGCGCCCGTGCCGGTGAGTCGGACGTCGTCGTCACCAACCACGCGCTGCTCGCGATCGACGCGATGGAGGACTTCCCCCTCCTGCCCGAGCACGAGGTGGTCGTGGTGGACGAGGCCCACGAGCTGGTCGACCGGGTCACCTCGGTGGTGACCGGCGAGCTGTCGGAGACCATGGTCGCCCTGGCCGCGCGCCGGGTCGGCAAGCTGATCGAGCCGCACCTCGGCGACCGGCTCGTGGAGGCCGGGGAGGATCTGAAGGCCCTGCTCGCCGTCGCGCCCGCCGGCCGCCTCGACGAGCTCCCCGAGGTGCTCGGGCTGACACTGGCCCTGGTCCGCGACTCGGCGTGGGGGTGCATCACCGCCCTCGGACCCCGGATGAGCTCCGACAAGGACGACCCCGAGGGCGCGGGGCTGCGCAAGGCCGCCTTCACCGCCCTGGACGAGGTCCACGACACCGCCCAGCGGATGCTGGACGCGTTCGGCCACGCCGAGGAGGTGGACCGGGCCGAGGTGGTCTGGCTGGAGACGGGCACCGAGCGCCGCCCGCCCCTGCTGCGGGTGGCCCCGCTGACCGTGGCCGGCATGCTCCGCGACAAGCTCTTCGGCGACCGCACGGTGATCCTGACCTCCGCCACGCTGGCGCTGGGCGGCGCGTTCGACGGGCTGGCCCGCCAGTGGGGGCTGGGCGCCAAGGAAGGGGCCAAGGAGCGGTCCGGGTGGACCGGCCTGGACGTCGGCTCCCCCTTCGACCACCCGCGCAGCGGCATCCTCTACGTCGCCAAGCACCTGCCCCAGCCGGGCCGTGACGGCCTGCCCGAGGCCTACCTGGAGGAGATAACCGAGCTTATCGAGGCCGCCGGCGGCCGGACCCTCGGCCTGTTCTCCTCGATGCGGGCCGCCAAGGCCGCCACCGAGGCCCTGCGGGACCGGCTGAGCGTGCCGCTGCTCTGCCAGGGCGACGACTCCACGATGCTGCTGGTCAAGCAGTTCTCCGAGGACGAGCCGACATGCCTGTTCGGCACCCTGTCCCTCTGGCAGGGCGTGGACGTGCCGGGGCCCTCCCTGCGCCTGGTCATCATCGACCGCATCCCCTTCCCCCGCCCGGACGACCCGCTGAGCTCCGCCCGCCAGCGCCACGTCGCGGCCAAGGGCGGCAACGGCTTCATGTCGGTCGCCGCCACCCACGCGGCCCTGCTGCTCGCCCAGGGCGCGGGCCGCCTGCTGCGCAGCCAGCACGACAAGGGAGTGGTCGCGGTCCTGGATCCCCGCCTGGCCACGGCGCGCTACGCGGGTTTCCTGCGCGACTCGCTGCCGCCCTTCTGGCCCACCAACGACCCGGCGAAGGTCCGCGAGGCCCTCAGGCGCCTGGCCGCGTCGTAGGCCCCGGGCTCACCGGCCGAGGGGGCGGCGGATCGGACCGTCCGGCCGTCGCCACCCCGGGCTCGCCCGGTCGGGGGCGACGGGCAGAACCGCCCGGCCGTCGCCCTTCGCTCCCGCCGACCGGCTCCGTTCCGCTCCCGCCCACCGGTTCAGGGGAAGACGCCCAGCTCCGGGCGCTTGGGGTCGAGGGCGTCACCGGAGGAGCGGCCGCGCAGGCGGCGGATCACCCAGGGGCCGAGGTGCCGGCGCACCCACTGCACGTCCTCGCGGCGCTTGACGCCGGGATCCACCCGGTCACGGGGCGGCCAGGCCTTGCGCCAGTCGTCGTCGCAGTCGATCCCGAGCACCTCGCAGACCTTGGCGGCCACCAGCCGGTGACCCTCCTCGTTCATGTGCAGGCGGTCGTCGCTCCAGGCGCGCCAGTCGCGCAGGCCCTGCATCGACCACTGGTCCACCAGGCGGCAGCCGTACAGCTCGGAGATCGACCTGACGTGCATGTAGAAGATCGCGAACGTGCCGCGGGCGCGGCGCATGATCGGGGTGTCGCGCGGGTCCACGCCGGTGAACAGCAGCACCTCGGCGCCGGTGGCCCGCAGATCGCGTACGGCCCCCGCCAGCTTCTTGGCCATCCGGTCGGGGTCGCTGCCCGGCCGGAGCAGGTCGTTGCCCCCGGCGCAGAAGCTGACCAGGTCGGGTCGCATCCCGATCGCGCGCGGCACCTGGTGCTCGACGATCTGGTCGATGAGCTTGCCGCGCACGGCGAGGTTGGCGTAGCGGAACTCCGGGTCGAGCGCGGCCAGCCGCTCGGCGACCCGGTCGGCCCAGCCCCGGTAGCGTCCGGCCCACGCCGGGCCCGCGCCGGGCCCGTCCACCGCGGGGTCGTTCAGGCCTTCGGTGAAGCTGTCGCCGAGGGCGACGAAGGAACGGTAGCCGCTCACTGGGCGCTCTCGGCGATGGCGTGCAGGGCGAGCACGTAGGACCTCAGGCCGAAGCCGGCGATGGTGCCGGTGGCCACGGCGGCGACCACGGAGGTGTGCCGGAACTCCTCCCGGGTGGCCGGGTTGGTGATGTGCACCTCGACCAGGGGCGCGGTGCGCTGGGCGATGGCGTCGCGCAGCGCGTAGGAGTAGTGGGTGAACGCCGCCGGATTCAGGACCACCGGCACCCGGCCGTCGGCCGCCTCGTGCAGCCAGGCCACCATCTCGGCCTCGTCGTCGGTCTGCCGGACGTCCACCGACAGGCCCAGCTCCCGGCCGGTCTCCCGGCAGAGCGCGGCCAGGTCGGAGAAGTCCTCCGCGCCGTAGACGTCGGGCTCCCTGGTGCCGAGCCGCGACAGGTTGGGGCCGTTGAGCACGTAGACGGGTCTCACCGGGCGACCTCCTCGTAGGCCGCTTCGAGCAGGGCCTCGGGCGGGTCCTCCAGCGGGGACACCTTCGCCAGATCGTCCAGGACCACGAAGCGCAGCTTCGCGCCGCGGCTCTTCTTGTCCAGGCGCATGTGGTCGCGGAGCTCGGGCCAGGCGTCGCGGCGGTAGGAGACGGGCAGCCCGACCGAGGTCAGGATGGACCGGGTCCGGTCCACGACGTCGGCGCCGATCCGGCCGTCCAGGCGGGACAGCTCCGCGGCGTAGACCATGCCGATGGCCACGGCCTCGCCGTGGCGCATCCGGTACTCCTCGACCCGCTCGATGGCGTGGGCCAGGGTGTGCCCGTAGTTGAGGATCTCCCGCAGGCCGCCCTCGCGCAGGTCGGCGCCGACGACGTCGGCCTTGATCTGGATCTTCCGCTCGATCAGCTCGCGGGTGTGCCGCCCCTCGGGGAGCCGGGCGCCGGCGGGGTCGTCCTCGATGAGCGCCAGGATCGCCGGGTCGGCGATGAAGCCGCCCTTGATGATCTCCGCGAGACCGCCGACGTAGTCGTCGCGGGGCACCGAGACCAGGGTGGCCAGGTCGCACAGGACCCCGGCCGGAGGGTGGAAGGAACCGACCAGGTTCTTGCCCTCGGGGGTGTTGATCCCGGTCTTGCCGCCGACCGCGGCGTCGACCATGCCCAGCAGGGTGGTCGGCACCTGCACGACCTTGACGCCGCGCAGCCAGGTGGCGGCGGCGAACCCGGCCAGGTCGGTGGTGGCCCCCCCGCCGACGCCGACCACGGCGTCGGAGCGGGTGATGCCGTAGCGGCCGAAGGCCGACCAGAGCTGGGCGGCCACCTCGACCGTCTTGGCCCGTTCGGCGTCGGGCACCGGCAGCGGGACGACCTCGTATCCCGCGGCCTCGATCGCGCCGCAGACCGGCCGCGCGATCTCCGGAAGGCTCGCCGGGTGGATCACGGCGACGGTGCGGACCCCGGAGCCGAGCAGGCCGGGGAGCTCGCCGAGCACGCCGGTGCCGATCACCACGTCGTAGGGGGCGTCGCCGTGGACCTTGATCCTGGAGACCGTCACGGCAGCAGCCCCTTCACGATCTCGTCGACGACCTCGTCGGGCTTGCGCTCGTCGGTCGCCACGACGACCGCGGCCAGCCCCTCGTAGATCGGGCGGCGGGCGTCCATCAGCTTCTTGAGCTGGCTGCGCGGGTTCAGCACGAGCAACGGCCGCGCCGAGGCCAGGCCCACCCGCTGCACGGCCTGCGACAGGCCCACCTCGAGGTAGACCACCGGGTGGCCGGCCAGCAGCTCCCGCGTGGCCTCGGCCAGGACCGCGCCGCCGCCGAGGGAGAGCACGCCGTCGTGCTCGGCCAGCGCCAGCCGTACGGCCGCCGCCTCCAGCTCGCGGAAGCGCTCCTCGCCGTCCTCGACGAAGATGTCGCCCACCGGCTTGCCCGCCACGACCTCCACGTCGGTGTCGGTGTCGCGGAAGGCGGCCCCCAGGCGGTCGGCCAGCAGCCGGCCGACGGTCGACTTGCCCGATCCGGGAGGACCGATCAGAACTACGCGGGGACTCACTGCGCCTCCTCTGGCTGCTCGCCGGTCCGGGGGCCGGATCCCTCCGGCCCGCCGGGCTTCCCGCTCACTTGATCACCATCGACGAGAGGTAGCCGGCCAGGTTGCGGGCGACCTCCTCGACGGAGTCGCCGCCGAACTTCTCGATCGCGGCGTCGGCGAGGATCAGCGCGACCATCGCCTCGGCGACTATCGCCGCGGCCGGGACCGCGCACACGTCGGAGCGCTCGTGGTGGGCCTTGGCGGCCTCGCCGGTCAGCACGTCGATCGTGGCCAGCGCCCGGGGCACGGTGGAGATCGGCTTCATCGCCGCGCTGACGCGCAGCGGCTCGCCGTTGGTCATCCCGCCCTCGACGCCGCCGGCCCGGTTGGTGATGCGGCGCACGCCGTCGGCGGTGTTCTCGATCTCGTCGTGGGCCCGGGAGCCGGGACGGCGCGCGGTCTCGAAGCCGTCGCCGACGGCGACGCCCTTGATCGCCTGGATGCCCATCAGGGCGGCGGCGAGGCGGGAGTCGAGGCGGCGGTCCCAGTGGGTGTAGCTGCCCAGGCCCGGCGGCAGGCCGTAGGCGAGCACCTCGACGACGCCGCCGAGGGTGTCGCCCTCCTTGTGGGCCTTGTCGATCTCGGCGACCATCGCGGCGCTGCCGGCCGGGTCGACGCAGCGCACCGGGTCGGCGTCGACCGCCTCCATGTCGCCGGGGCCCGGGACGATGCCCTGCGTGGCCTGCGCCGCGCCGATCGAGACGACGTGGCTGACGATGTCGACGCCGAGCGCCTGCTTGAGGAAGTTCTTGGCGACCTGGCCGAGGGCCACGCGGGCGGCGGTCTCGCGGGCGCTGGCCCGGTCGAGCACCGGGCGGGCGTCGTCGAAGCCGTACTTCTGCATGCCGGCGAGGTCGGCGTGGCCGGGGCGCGGGCGCGAACGCGGCGCGTTGCGGGCCTGGCCCTCCAGCAGCGCCGGGTCCACCGGGTCGGCGGCCATGACGGTCTCCCATTTGGGCCACTCGGTGTTGCCCACGCGAATGGCGACGGGGCTGCCGAGCGTGCGGCCGTGCCGCACGCCGCCCACGACGTTCACCACGTCCTGCTCGAACTTCATCCGGGCGCCGCGGCCGTAGCCCAGGCGACGCCTCGCCAGCGCTCCATCGATATCGGCCGTGGTCACTCCCACCCCGGCGGGCAGGCCTTCCAGGATCGCGACGAGCTCAGGGCCGTGGGACTCTCCAGCAGTCAACCAGCGCAACATGGTGACAAGTCTTCCATGTGCCGCCCACTGAAATGGCCTCAGCTCATCAGGTGAGACGTCAGCCGAGTCCGGCGGTGGCCGCGCGCTGGACCTCGGCGGATCTGCGCAGGAAATCAAGGATGAGTTCGAGCTGCTCGTCGGTGTAGGTGGCGTACAGCCCCTCCAGACCGCGGACCAGGTCCTCGAACAGCACTCCGAACCCGGCGATGCTGTCGTACCTGATCTCCACGATGACCCGGCGCCGGTCCTCGGTGTCGCGTATCCGCCGGACGAAACCTTTGCGCTCCAGCCGGTCGATCAGCCCGCTCACCGAGGCCGGGGCCAGGCCGGAGTGCTCGGCGATCTCCCCCGCGGCGAGCGGGCCCAGCCGCTGCAACAGGTCGAGCGTCTTCTCCTCGGTCATGCCCAGGCCCATCCGCGCGCTGACCGCGGCGTGGAACATCACGGCGGTGTTGCTGTGCTCCCGGCCCGCCTCGACCAGGGCCGCCAGCAGTCGCTCTCTTGACAAGGCGAAGGTCCCTTCTTATATTTCGTTAGGCCGAACTAAATAATTCGCGCAACGGGAGACTAACAGATGAAGGCATTGATCATCGGTGGTGGCGTCGGCGGGCCGACCATGGCCATGGCGCTGCGGCAGGCGGGGATCGAGTCGGTGGTCTACGAGGCCTACGAGACCCCCTCCGACTACACCGGCCTGTTTCTCAACACCGCCTCCAACGGGCTGGACGCGCTGCGGGCGATCGGCGTCGACGTCGCCGGCCGCGCCGACGGCTTCCCCATGCCGCGCATGGTCATGTGGAGCGGGAGCGGCAAGCGGCTGGGCGAGGTGGCCAACGGGGTGCGGCTGCCCGACGGCACGGTCAGCGTGTGCGTCAAGCGCGGGCTGCTGCAGAAGGTGCTGCGCGAGGAGGCCGTCTCCCGGGGGATCCGTTACGAGTACGGCAAGCGCCTGGAGTCCTACAGGACCGTCGCGGACGGTGTCGTCGCCGAGTTCTCCGACGGCTCCACCGCCGCCGGGGACATCCTGATCGGCGCCGACGGCATCCACTCCCGGACCCGGCGGATCCTCGATCCCGCCTCCCCCGAGCCGAGCTTCACCGGCCTGGTCGGCGTCGGCGGGTACAGCCGGGTGCCCGGCCTGGCCCCGACGACCGGCACCCAGCACTTCGTGTTCGGCAGGAAGGCGTTCTTCGGTTACCTGGTCCGGGAGTCGGGCGAGATCTACTGGTTCGCCAACATCCACAGCGCGACCGAGCCGACCCGCGAGTCGCTGGCGGCCGAGGACTGGAAGCGGCGGCTGACCGAGCTGTTCGCCGACGACCTGCCGCTGATCAACCAGATCATCGCGGGCGGCGCCGGCCCGATCGGCGCCCACCTGGTCCACGACATCCCGACCAGCGCGGTCTGGCACCGCGGCCCGGTCGCGCTGATCGGCGACGCCGTCCACGCCACCTCGCCCAGCGCGGGCCAGGGCGCCTCCATGGCCTGCGAGGACGCCGTGGTGCTCGCCCAGTGCCTGCGCGACCTGCCCGATCCGGCGAGCGCCTTCGCCGCCTACGAGAGCCGGCGCCGCGAGCGCACGGAGAAGATCGTCGCCTACTCCCGCAAGCTCGGCACCGGCAAGACCGCCGGCCCGGTGGCACGGGTGTTCCGGGACCTGATGATGCCGGTCGCGCTCAAGGTCTTCGCCGGCGAGAGGTCGCACGCCTGGATGTACACCCACCACATCGACTGGGAGGCCAGCGCGGCGTGAGCGGGATCCGGCCGGATCTTCCCCGCGACCGGCGGCGGCCGGTCGGCGACCGGTGGTCAGAGGCCGGTGGTCAGAGGCCGGTGGTCAGAGGCCGGTGGTCAGAGGCCGGTGGTCAGAGGCCGGTGAGGATGGCCGCGAAGGCCCCCACGACCATGAAGGGGCCGAAGGGGATCTCGCTCTTGCGGCCGGCGCGGCGCAGGATCATCAACGCGACTCCGTAGAGGCCGCCCGCGAGGAAGCCCAGGAAGGCCCCGGCGACCAGCGTGTCCCAGCCCAGCCAGCCGAGCGCGGTGCCGAGGCCCGCCGCGAGTTTGACGTCGCCCAGCCCCATGCCCGCCGGGTTGACCAGGAACAGCACCAGGTAGAAGGCCGCCAGCGCGAGCCCGCCCAGCCCGGCTCCGAGCAGGTCGGCGAACCGGCCTCCGTACAGGGCCGTCACCGCGAGCAGGGCGGCGGTGCCGAGGTAGGCGGCAAGAGTGAGCCGGTCGGGCAGCCGGTGGACGGCGGCGTCGACGAAGACCAGCGCGACGGCGACCACCGCCAGCCATCCGTAGGCGGCCAGTTCGCCCGCCGCCACGACCTCCGGCAGCGGCCCGGGTGACTGCCCCGCCGGGGCGGCGCCCGACCGGGCCGTCCACACGGCGCGCAGAGCGAGGAGGGCCAGGGCCAGCGCGGTGACGAGCTCCACCGCCAGCGGCGGCGGTCCGATCCGCCCGGAACATCCGGGGCAGCGCGCGCCGGACAGCGGGGCGCCGCAGTGCGGGCAGTCCCTCCGGAGCGGCTCGCCCTCGGCCACCGAGTGCCGGACCACCAGGCCCCGCGTCCAGCGCCCGGCCGCCAGGCCGGTGAGCGCCGCCAGGGCCGGCAGAAGAATCACGGGGCCTCCCCGGCCGGCACCGCCCACGGACCGCCGCCGCCACCCGCTCGCTCGCCGCGCTCCTCCACGGGCCGACCATATCCGGCCCCGCTCCCGGCGTCCCCGAAAGCTCCCTGCCGGTCCCGGGATCCGGAGGCCCCAGGCCGTCCCCCGGATCCCGGGGAAGACGGTCAGTCCCGTCCGCGGAACGGCCAGCCGAACCGCCGCCGCCGGGGGGACGGCGCCGGCTCCTCCATCCGCGCCACGGTGACCTCGGGTCCGAGCTGGTCGACGGTGCCCGACTCGACCGCGGCGAACGCCCGCAGGACGCCCCCCTCGATCACGAAGGGCACCGGACCCGCCACGTCGACCACCACCGCGGCCGCGTTCTCGTGCACCGCCGCCTGGCAGACCTGGAGGGTGGTGGCCTGGATGGGCCGGGCGTCGGGGCGCCAGAGCCGCAGCGACTCGACCCCGGTGAAGGCGAGCACCGCCTCGCGCCCGTCGTTGCCGATGAGCTTCGGCAGGGCCATCTCGCTCTCCTTCTCCTGCCGCAGGCCGTGCTCCCCGACCTCCGACTCCGTCAGCAGGGCCACCACCGGGACGAGCAGCCGGGCTCCGCCCAGCGCGGCTATCACCGCCCCGGCGTCGGCCGTACCGGCGGAGAAGGCCGTGAGCGCGGACGACACGGAGGCGTCGGCGCTGCCGTCGTCGTCGGGGACCAGGGGCTGGGGAATGCTCGGCACGGATCCGGAGCCTACCCGCGACCGGCGGGGAGGCGGGATTCCGGGGCCGGGAGTCCCGGGCGGCGGGGAGGCGGGAACGCCGGGGCCGGGAGTCCCGGGGAAACCGGGACACCAGCCCCATGCGGACGGGTCCGGGGACGGGCGACGATCCTCTCGTCGGGGAATTCGGACGGAAGGGAGCGGTCATGCTGGAGACGGTCGAGGGCGGTCGGCGGACAGGGGAGTCCCGGGCGGCACGTGTCGCGGTCGAGGTCCTGTTCTTCGCCGTGGCCCTCGGGATCGTCTACGCGCTCTGGGGCTGACCCGTCCGGACACGGTACGGCCCGCGCGGAGGCAGGACCGTACCGCCCGGGACGGATCAGCCGAGGTCGGCGATGGCGGCGACCGGGCCGCCGCCGCTGGGGCCCTGGTGGACCGCGGCGACCGAGACGAAGACGGCCGGGTCGCCGGTGACGCTGGCAGCGACGCCGCCGACGGTGGCCTTGATCTGGCGGTGCCAGTGCACGTCGGAGTCGTCGAGCATGATGTTGCGGCGGCCCCGGACGCTGCCCGACGGGTCGGCCTCGCACTTCATGAAGACGTTGACCAGCCTGCCGCCCAGGTCGGACGGGTGGGGCCGGTCGGGCAGGTCGATGCCGCTGGAGCGGATCGCCTCCCAGATCCCGTCGGCGTCCAGCGCGTCCTTCATGACCGAGTGGCCGATCCGGTAGCGGCCGCCGATGCCGCGCACGTTGCCGACGACCACGATCTGCGCGCGGTCCAGCTCGACACCGGAGGAGCAGGACGCGACGGAGGAGTACAGCGACAGGTCACGGTGGATCTGGTCGGCCGTGGGCATCTCGATCTCGCCGAGCGCGACCGCGACGCCGAGCGCGGTGGTGGAGTTGGAGATGTCCATCGACGGGCCGGTGTCCTCGATCACCACGTCCTTGCCCCGGGACTTGGCGTCGTTGATGGTGGCCAGGGTCAGCAGGGGCGTCTTGGTCTGGACGTAGTGGACGTCGGCGGGATCGTCGATCCCGGCGATCTTCATGGCCTCGCGCACGCCGGCGGCGACCTTCTCCACCATGGCGGGGCGCCCGATGTCCTCGGGGAGGATGACGTCGCTCATCGCGATGCCGACGCTGACGCGCGGCTCGTCGCCCGGCTCGGCGTCCGCGGTGGTGGCGAAGATCGTCGCGTGCGGGCTCAGCACGCCGTCGGTGCCGCCGGACCACACCAGCGGGACGCTCTCGGGGGACGGGTGTCCCTTGGCGGCGAGCACCTCACGGAAGGCGCGGTCGGCCAGGATGCGGGTGTAGTCGTTGACCCCGCCGTTGCCCTCGGTCTTGCCGATCACCGCGAGCACCCGGTGGGCCTCGATCACCCCGTCGTCGATGAGCCTGGTCAGCCCGGAGGCGTCGGTCACGCTCTCGATGGCCACCTTGCGCACTTCAATCGGTTCCGGCATGCCTGCCACCTTCCAATCGGGTCGTTTTCACTTTCGCACCACGGTGCCGGCCTGCCCGGCGACCGCCGCCCCGATGTCCTCAAGGGAGGTGATCACCGCCTGGTCGCCGCCCTGCTCGACGAAGCGGAGCGCGGCCTCGACCTTCGGTCCCATGCTCCCTCCCGCGAAGTGCCCGGCCGCGTGCAACACGCGCAGCTCGGCCGCGGTGACGGAGCCGATGGGCCGGGCGTGGGCCGTACCGAATCCCACGACTGCCCGGGGCACGTCGGTGGCGATCACCAGGACCGTGGCCCGCACGGCGCGGGCCAGCATCGCGGCGGCCAGATCCTTGTCGATCACGGCCTCGACCCCGGTGAGCCGCCCGGCGGCGTCGCGGGCCACGGGCACTCCCCCGCCGCCCGCCGCGACGACGGTGAATCCGGCGGCCACCAGCGCGGCCACCGCGGGGGCGTCGAGGATCTCCAGCGGTTCCGGTGAGGCCACCACCCGGCGCCAGCCCCGGTCGTAGCGGCGCCAGGTCTGGCCGAGCCCTTCGAAGCGCCGGGCGTCCTCCTCGGGGAAGTAGCGGCCGATGGGCTTGACCGGGTCGCGGAAGGCAGGGTCGGCGGGGTCGACGAGCGTCCGGGTCACCACGACCGCGGCGCGGCCGTCCAGGGCGTTGAGGACCAGCGTGCCGATCGTGGCCTGGGTCTGCGCGCCGCACCAGTCGAGCGGCACGGGGGGCACGACGCCGGCCGCGATCTGGTTCTTCAGGATCAGGTTGCCGACCTGGGGACCGTTGCCGTGGGTGAGGGTCACCTGGTGGCCGGCCGCGATCAGGGCGGTGACGTGGCGCATCGCTTCCTCGACCGCTCCGCGCTGGTCGTCCGGCGAGGCGCTTCCGTCGGGAGCCGTCATCGCGTTGCCGCCGAGTGCGATCAGTACTCGTTCACCCACACGAGCGACGCTAACGGCCTGCCTGATCCGGCTCATGGGCACTCTCTGCCCAAGGCGGAGCCGTTCTTCGACAGAAGTCGACGGCCGGAGCACCGGTCCGCGCTGTGATCTGCGACACATCCGAAGATCCCATGAATTGGACAAAGAGCCATTTATGACAACGTCGGCGGATATTTCACAGTACAGAATCTCGTTCAGTTAACGCGGTGTTTCATTCCCCCTCACCCGCCCCCTCGCACAGCACTGATAAGTTTGTTTACAGTTGGAGAAGTAGTTGAAAGTGATTCGATCCGCGCGGCTGGGAAATCGGGGTCCTCCGCATGCACGCAATACTGGAAGCACCTTCTGACGAGGCTGTGCGCCATCTTCCGCAGCCTCCGTCGGACGACGAACTGAAGCTCTATTTCGGCCCGCAAAGGCGCTGGGTATTACTCTGCTCACCCCTTTCCCTGACATTCACCGCGGGCACCGTTTTCCTTTTCTCGATGCGCCATCCCGCGCTGTGGCCGTTTTTCGTCGCGCTGGCGCTCAACCTGGCGGGCTGGGCGATGTCGTTCGTCGACGGCCAGCGGCAGCGCCTGACCACCTGGGAGTCGCACGAGCTGCTGGTCCGGTCCTGGCGGCCGGCACGGGTCCCCACCGTGGACGTGTTCCTGCCGACGCGCGGCGAGCCCCTGCCCATCCTGGACAACACCTTCCGCCACCTCTCCGCCCTGCGGTGGAACGGTCCGACCACCGTCTGGGTGCTCGACGACGCCGCCCGCGCGGAGGTGGCCGACCTGGCGGGGCGGTACGGCTTCCGCTACAGCTCCCGGCCCGACCGGGGACACCTGAAGAAGGCCGGCAACCTCAACCACGGCCTGTCGATCAGCTCCGGCGACCTCGTCGCGGTCTTCGACGCCGACTTCTGCCCGCGCCCGGACTTCCTCTCCCACCTGGTCCCCTACCTGGAGGACCCCGGGATCGCCGTGGCCCAGTCCCCGCAGTACTTCGACACCGCCCCCGACATGCCCTGGCTGCAGCGGACCGCCGGGGCGGCGCAGGAGATGTTCTACCGGTGGCTGCAGCCCTCCAGGGACGCCGACGGCGGCGCGATCTGCGTGGGCACGAACGTGGTCTACCGCCGCTCCACGCTGGAGGAGATCGGCGGCTTCCCGAAGATCGACCACAGCGAGGACATCTACACCAGCGTCGAGCTGATGAGGTACGGCTACCGCACCAAGTACGTCCCGGTGCTGCTGGCCAAGGGACTGTCCCCGGACAACGTCGCCTCCTACATCGCCCAGCAGTACCGGTGGGCGATGGGCTGCATGAGCCTGCTGTTCGACCGTGACTTCCACCGCACGCCGATGACCTGGCGGGTACGGCTGTCCTACTACAGCGGCTTCCTGAGCTACTTCGTCTCGGCCGCCAACATCGCGGCGGTGCCGCTGCCCGGACTGATCATGCTCGCCTTCTACCCCGAGGACGTCCGGGCCTGGCACATGATCCCCTTCGTGGCCCCGCTCTGGGTGGCGCTGGTGCTGCTCCCGGCGGTGTCGGTGAGCCGCTGGCGGTTCGAGGTGGTCCGGGCGCAGACCCTGTACTCCTACTGCCACCTGGTCTCCATCGTGCACGCGGTGCGCGACCAGGCGGCGGCCTGGGTGCCGAGCGGCGCCGCCGCCGGCCGGAGCACCCTGGTCTCCTCGATCAGCCGGATGGCCCTGGCCTGGCTGACCCTCACGACCGCCGCCACCTGGATCGGCATCGCCCTGCGCGCGCCCGTCCACGGCTGGGACGACTACTGGGCGCTGACCCTCTTCGCGGCCGGCACCACCTACATCGCCCTCCCCCTCATCCGCGACCTGTGGAGGATCCTCCGTTGAACCACCGGCTCCGCTGGCCCGAGGCCCTCGCCATCACCGTCCTGCTCCTGCTGGGCGTCCTGCTCGCCTCCGGCTCCACCGCGCTCCCGCCGCTTCTCCCCTGACCCTCCCGACTCCTAAGGAGCGACCGCCGTGACCCCGCGGTACGACCTCGGCTTCCGGCCCGACATCGAAGGCCTGCGTGCGGCGGCCGTCCTGGCCGTGCTGGCCTTTCACGCCACCGTCCCCGGCATGACTGGGGGGTTCGCCGGAGTGGACGTGTTCTTCGTCGTCTCCGGCTTCCTTATCACCGGCCTGCTGCTGCGTGACATCTCGGCCACCGGGCGCTTCTCCCTGGCCGAGTTCTACGCCCGGCGGGCCAGGCGCCTGCTGCCCGCCGCCGGAGTCGTGCTGCTCGCCACGGTGGCGGGAGCGTGGCTGCTCCTGCCGCCCCTGCGCGGTGGCGACATCGCCGGCGACGTGGTCGCCGCCGCCCTGTCCATCGCCAACTGGCGCGCCGTCGCCGGCCAGACCGACTACCTGGCCGCCGAACGCGATCCCAGCCCCCTGCTGCACTACTGGTCGCTGGCCGTCGAGGAGCAGTTCTACCTCCTGTGGGCCCCGCTGCTGCTGGTGACGGCCCTGCTGGCCCGCCGCCTCGGGCGCGGCGCCGTCCCCGCCATCGCAGTCATCGTCGTGACGCTGACCTGCGCCTCCTTCGCCCTCTCCCTCTGGTGGACCGCTCTCAGCGAGCCCCTGGCCTACCTGGCCTCCCCCTCCCGGGCCTGGCAGTTCGGCGCCGGCGCCCTCGCCGCCCTGCTCATGCCGTACGGCTCCCGCTTCCCGCGCGGCGCGGACCGGGACGGTCCGGACACCGAGGGCGGGCGGCGCCCGCGCTCCGCCGCCGGGGTGGCCTCGGCGGCGCTCGGCCTGGGCGGAGCGGCGGCGATCGCCTGGTCGGTCGTGGCGTTCGACTCGGCGACCCCCTACCCCGGGACGGCCGCCCTGGTCCCCACGCTCGGCACGGTCGCGGTCGTCCTGTTCCGCTCGCCGGTCTCGGCCGTCCTCTCCCTGGGACCGGTCCGGGCCCTCGGACGGCTCTCCTTCTCCTGGTACCTGTGGCACTGGCCGGTCCTGGTCCTCGCCGAGGCGGCACTCGGCACCCAGCCCTGGCCGGTACGGCTGGCGCTGGTCCTGGCCTCGGCCGTCCCGGCGGCCCTGACGATGAGGCTGGTGGAGAACCCGCTGCGGCTGTCGAAGGTGGTGACCTCGCTCCCCAGGCGCGGCCTGGCCCTGGGCACCACCGCGATGACCGTCCCCGTCGCGGCCGCGCTCCTGCTCAACGGCGGAGCCGTACAGGGCGCGGCCACCACCGCCCACGTCACCGTGGCCGACGTCCCCGTCACGACGCTCCAGCCGCCGCCCGCCCAGGCCCGTGACGACTTCCCCAAGTCGAAGGGGTGCGAGATCGGGCTGACCGCGACGACCAGCCCTGCGTGCCTGTTCGGCGACCCGGCCGCCAAGGACAGGATCGTCCTCATCGGCGACTCCCACGCGGGCCAGTGGTTCGCCGCGGCGGAGCGCGTCGCCGTGCGCAGGGGGTGGGCCCTGGAGGTTCTGACCAAGCCCGGCTGCCCGCTGCCCCGGCTCACGGTCGTCGACCCGCGCCTGGGACGGGAGTACCACGAGTGCGACACCTGGCGCGAGTACGCGCTGAACCGGCTCGCCGCCGGACCGGCGCCCCGGCTGATCCTGGTCGCCTCCCTCAACGCCTACGCGACCGACCGGGCCTCGCTGACCCGCGCCTGGGACTCCACCCTCCACCGGCTGACCCGGCTCGGCGCCCCGCTGGTCTACCTGCGCGACACCCCGCTGCCCGGTGAGGACGTGCCCGCCTGCCTGTCGGGCGGGCCGGTCGGCGACTGCTCCTTCCCCCGCGACCGCGGCCTGCGCCCCGATCCGCTGGCCGAGCAGATCGTCGCGGGCGAGCGCCCCGGCGTCCGCCTGCTGGACGTGACGCCCCTGCTCTGCCCGGGTACCGCCGCGAGCTGCCCCGCGGCGCTGGACGGCATCGTGCTCTACCGCGACGACGTGCACATCACCGACACCCTCGCGGTACGGCTCGCGCCCCGGATCGAGCAGGACCTCGAGGACCTCGACCTGATCCCCACCGTGCTGTGAGGATCGCACGCGCGGTTCCCACCATGATCGTCCTCCCGGCTGGGTGCTCGGGGCCCGGCCGGGAGGGCTGAACCACCCCCGGGTCACCACCCGGCGACCGGCGGCCCGGCCGTCTCCGGGGCCGCCGCCGGGCGGTGGCGCGGAGGTCCAGAGCAGTGGCGCGGAGGTCCAGAGCGGTGGTGCGGGGGCACCGGCCGGGAGTTGTCGCGGAGTGCCAACTTCGGGGGGCCAACCGGCGCGGGCAGGCCCTAGATCCGTGACGGGGTGCCGGGAAAGGCTTCTCTTCCGCGTCCTTCCGACGGGAGAGAACGAGTGGGTCAGCTCCGTCCCGGCCACGTCATCGTGATCGTCCTGTGCGCCGTGGCCGGGTTCGCGGTCCTCACGTTCGCGGCCGACACGCTGCTGAACCGGGAGACGGCTCCCGCCGTACCGAAGGTGGACATGGTCGCCCAGGCCAGGCGGATGGCCTCCGACGGGCTGGAGGACGCCAACGACTTCGGCTGCCGGCCTCGCGAGGGCTCGCCGTACCCGGTGATCCTGGTCCACGGCGCGAAGAGCACCGGGGCGGTGACCTGGCCGGTGGCGGCGCCGTACCTGAGCAAGCAGGGATACTGCGTCTTCGCGCTCGACTACGGGTGGAGCAACTCGATCAGGGACTCCGCCCAGGTGCTGGAGATCTTCGTCGAGGGGGTGCTCCAGGCCACCGGGGCGGAGAAGGCGGCGATCGTCGGGCACAGCCTGGGCGGGATCGTGCCGCGGGCCTACATGCGGCTGGAGGGCGGAGCGGGCAAGGTGTCGGAGCTGATCACCCTGGGCGCCCCGCACCACGAGCTGACCGGGGAGCTGCGCAAGAGCTGCGGCTGGGAGACGGTCTGCGACGAGCTGCGCTCGGACTCGCCGCTGATGAAGGAGCTCAACGACTCCTCCATGGTCGAGGACGGGGTCAGCTACACCGCCCTCGGGCTGAAGGCCGAGCAGGAGGCGGCCTCGACTTTCGTCGACGGACCGAAGGAGCAGGTCACCAACCGGATGCTCCAGGACGACTGCCCGCTGAAGGGACTCGTCGAGGGAGCGCTCGGGCACAACCTTGAGACGCTGGACCCGGTGATGCTCTCCTACGTCAACAAGGCACTGGAGAGCCCCGGACCGCTGCCCAGGGGCTACCGCCCGGACTGCTTCGCGCTCATCCTCTGACCCGCCGAGCGCCCCCTCCGCTCCGAACCGGCACACCGCGGTATCGCGCGACCCGCATGACCAGTGCTTTTAAGCGTGGATCGAAAGACGTTGAGAGCCTCTTCCCCACAGGTCATTCTTGGCGGACGGGCATCGGCGGGGATCGCGGTGGACGCACCCGGACGGGGGCGCGTCCACCGCGAATCTCACCACATCACCCGTGAACGGCTGGGGAGATCCTCAGGAGCCTCGACGGACCGGAAAGACACGCCCGCCGGACTGTCGGTGATCGTGCTCGTGGCGGTTTCCCCACGCGCCGGCTCCATCATGCGCGATCACCGGGCAGACCCTAGGAGATGCTACGGCCCTCGACCGCGTCGAGCACCAGCGGGGCGGCGCCGGCGTCACCGCGGACGCCGAAGCCGTAGCGGTATTCCGCCCGCACGTCCGGGTCCGTCAGCCGGGGCAGGTGCTCCAGCGTGGCGGCGGTGACCAGCCGCCAGCCGTCGCCGGAGTCGGCGTACATGGCCGCCCGGTCCCCGACCAGCGACAGGGCGAACCGGCCGCCGTCCGGGATCGACACCCCCTGCTTGACGCCGAACACCGCGAGACCGCCCGGGACCTGGGGCCCGCGCACCTCGAACCCGGCGAACTTGTGGGTGTTGACGTAGAAGGCCACCACGTCCGTCCGCCCGTCCTTCACCAGGCCGGTGTAGACCGTGTCCATGTCCGTGGAGTTCCCCTGGAATCCCTTGACCGTGATCGCGGTGCTGAAGGCCGGGTTGCGCGGCGAGACGTCCGAGGAGAGCAGCCCGAACCAGCTCGCGGAGGCGTGGCTCGCCGACAGCGTGCCGCCGCCGACGTTCACCTGCGGGACCTCCTTGTTCTCCGGCTCGACCCGGTGCGTCCGGTAGCGGGCCGAGCTGTCGGTGTCGAAGCCGTCGGACAGCTCCCGGTTGGCGAAGGAGTCGGGAGAGGGCGGCACGTAGGCCGCCTCGGGCGGCAGCCGGAAGGTGACCCGCTGCTCCTGCTTGAGGTAGTCCGCGCACACCACCGGGTGCTCCCGGTCGGCCGGCGCGTAGGCGGTCAGCTCGGTGGTGAAGGTACGGCCGGCGCCGGTCCGCAGGCCGCCCACCCCGAGCGAGGCCGGGGTGAGGCTCACCCCGTCGCAGGCCCGCAAAGTGACCTTGCCGGCCATGGGCAGCACATCGTGGTTGGTCACGGTGAAGCTCACCGTGGAGCCGATCCGGCCGCGCTCGCCCGTCGCGGCGGTGATCTCGACGTTGCGCCGGTCGGCCGCCGGGACCGCGGCGGCCGCCAGGCTCAGCCTGTCGATCTCGTACGAGCCCGCCCAGTCGGAGCCGACCGAGCCGCGTACCCACACCTTGACCCGGGAGATCGCCTTGCGGCCGGCCCAGCGGGACAGGTCGAGGGTGAGCCGGTTCCAGCCGCGGGCGGGGTCGATCGCGCCGACGCCCTCGGCGACCTCGCCGTCCGGGCCGTAGACGCGGACCTTCGCGGAGAAGGCGTTGCCCGGCTCGAAGCCGTCGCCGGCGTTCTCCGGCACCCGTACCGACACCGACAGCTGTGACCTGAGCGAGGCGTCGAGCGGCCGGTCGAGCGCCAGATCGGTCCCCTTGTACGACTTGGCGTACATCGACCAGCCCGGCAGGTCGCGGTCGAAGCGCACGCGCAGCGCGTGCCCGCCGTCGACGGCCACCCGTTCGACGGCGGCCGCGTTGTCGGAGGGCCGCCAGCCGCCGGTGTCCCGCTCGAAGTCGGAGACCACGCGCTCCAGCGCGGGCCTGGCGTCCAGCTGTACGCCGACGGTGGCCGGGAGCTTCCCGGTCGCCAGCTTCGCCGGGTCGAAGCCGGGGATGACGTCCTTCCAGTCGGAGATCCCGATGATCTTCTTGGCGAACTCGGTCACCTCGAGCGAGCGCTCGGTGTCGATGTACTTGAACACTTCGTACACCGGCTTGCGGTCGCCGGCGTTGGACGGCGCGGCGTGCCCGTCGTCCCATGTCCACAGGCCGAGGCGGAGGCCGCCCTCCTGCTTGTGGTCGACGTGCCTGTGCAGGATGAACGAGTCGATCCCCTCAGCAAATGCGATCTTGTAGTAGGCGTAGGCGTAGGCCGCCGCCTGCAGCTTGAGCTGCTCGTCGGTGTAGTCCTGGGAGTTCAGGCCCTGCTCCGAAAGGATCACCCGGCGCGGCCGCCCGTCGTGGAGCAGGTGCTGCTGGGCCAGGTAGCGCGGCAGCAGCTCGATGTTCTTGAACGTGATGCGCAGCGTGTCGAAGCTGTCGGTCGCCGTCTTGTCGTTCCAGAACGCCGGGTTGAACAGGTTCTCCGGATACGGGTGATGGGCGATGTTCCAGTCGAAGTCGCCCTGGGCCTTGGTCAGGGCGTTGAGGCCCTCCACCACGTCACGGCCCTTGTAGGTGTACTTCGGGTCGTCGCCCACGGCGCCGGTCCAGAAGTGGGTCAGCGAGGTGTAGACGCGGGCGTTGGCGTCGGACTTGCGCACGGCCTGCCAGGTCAGCCGCATGGCCCTGGTGTACTGCTCCAGGAAGACGTCGCGGTCCTGGGGGCCCATGTTGTACCAGTACTGCTGGGCGTCGATCTCGTTGCCGACGATCCAGCCCCAGGCCCTGCCGTACTTGGCGTCGGCGCGGCTGTAGCGCTGGGCGAAGAACTCCATCGCGGCCGTGAAGTAGCCCTCGCCCTCGGCGGTCTTCACGTCGAAGGCGTACACCGTGCCCTTGCCGCGCTCGGCCTCGGGGTGGATCAGCTTGGGCGCGGCGGAGTTGGCGGCCTTGTTGTCGTAGACGATGGCGATCAGGTTGACCAGGACGCCGTTGTCGGACAGCGGCTTGACCTGTGCGTCCAGCCCGGCGACCGCGCCCTTGTCGAAGTAGTACGTCCTGCCCTGCGAGACGTGCTCGATGGTGTTGCCCGCCGCGCCGGGTCCGGCCATCATGACCGAGTCCAGTGCCAGGTTGATACCCGCGTGCTCGACGCCGATCTCCTCGGCGTCGTCGGTCATCTGGACCTGCAGGCCCTTCTTGCCGGGCACCTGCGGGTAGGGGGCGTCGTTGGCCGAGGGGAAGCGCAGGTCGTCGGCGTAGTGCACGTCGCCGAGCACCTGGCCGTCGGCGACGGCGAGGAACTTGTCGTGCAGCCGGTCCTGCGCGCCGTCCATGCGCGGTACCTCGGCGCTGAAGGCGCCGTCGGCGCGGGGCTCGACGACGGCGACCGGCTGCAGGCCCGTGTGGCTCGCGGGGTCCTGCCAGGTGTCCAGCGCGTACAGCGCCACCTGGCCGCTCGCCCTGCCGGTGACGGTGACGGCGCTCTGGCCGACGGCGACCCCGGTGACGCCCGCCTCGGTCCTGGCGAGCGCGGGGGCGGGCAGGGCCGTCACCGCCGCCGGCAGGGCGAGGGTGAGAGCGATCAGCGCGTTGCGTAGGTTCCGTGGTGAATACGGCATTGCATCTCCTGCTCGGGGGGTGTGGCGGGGGTGTCTCCGACCGGGCTACTTGGCCCAGTCCTCATCGCCCCAGTTGTTCTTCTTGATGCCGGCCTCGATCCCGCGGTCCCACCACTTCTGCAGGTCGGGCAGTTCCTCTTCCAGCGGGCGCTTGCCGAGCAGGTAACCGTCGAACACGTCGCGGAAGGAGGTGCCCTCGGGACCGCCGGGCAGCGCGGTCACCCGGAACGGCTTGCCCCACTCGCCCTGGAGGAGGCCGGCGGTCTCGGGAGAGGGTTCCACTCCCTCCGTCGCGGGCAGGCCGCCGGTGGCGTCCAGCCACGGCTTGACCGCCGGCGAGCTCATGAACTGCAGGAACTTGATCGTGGCGGCGTACTTCCCGCCCTTCACCGTGGACGGGATCATGTAGCTGGTGCCGCCGACCGACGCTCCGTACCTGGCGGGAGCGTCCGTCGACAGCGGGCTGGTGGCCTTGGTGATCGTCGGGAACGGCATGGTGCCGATCGGGAACTTGGCGTCCGATTTGAGCGCCTCGACGGCGAAGTCGGTGCCCCACGACATGGCGGCCTTGCCCGAGACGAAGTCGCGGTAGCCGACCGTGGCGCCGCCGTCGGCCACGCCCGTCCAGTTCGGCGTGCCGCAGTCGAAGAACTCCTTGTAGAGCTTGAGCGACTCGGCCACCTCCGGCGTCCCGGCGGTGGTGAGCACCCCTTCCTTGATCGCCTTGCTGATCGACTTCTCGGTCACGGTCGGCGCCGTACCGGGCTTGCCGGTGGCGTCGAAGGCGTTCCACGTGTCGTAGTACTTGTCCAGGAGCTGGGTGCTGATCGACTCCCAGGTCCATCCCGGCGCGAGCCCGCCCTTGTCCAGCGCGACGGGATCGAAGCCGGCGGACTTCAGCTTCTTGCAGGCGGACCTGAAGTCCTCCCAGGTGGCCGGGGGCTGGTCGACGCCGGCTTTCGCGAAGGCGTCCTTGTTGTAGAACAGGCCGATCGCCACCAGGTTGAACGGGATGTATTCGAGCTTCCCGCTCTCCTTGCTGAGCGCCTTGCTGACGCCGGGACCGAAGTACTCCTTCTTGAAGACGTCGAGCCACTTCTGGTTGCCCTCGACGTAGGGGTTGGGCTTGTCCAGTTCGGCGTCGAGCGCGTGCACCTCGTGGGCCTTGTGCGGCGGCTGGTTGAAGACCAGCTCCGGTGCGGTGCCGGCGGCGAGCTGCGTCGTGATCGTCTGGGTGAAGCCGTCGAGCGGGAGCACCTGGGTGCGCACCTCGATGCCCGGCTCGCGCTTCTCGAAGGCGTCGACGAGCGCCTCCCAGGCGGGGCCGAAGCTGCTGCCGCTGGTGTTCCACTGGTTGGGGCCGGCCAAGGTGATGGTCACCCTGCCCTGCCCCGCGGCGCCGTCCGAGCCGGCCTTCCTGTCGGTGCCCAGCAGTCCGCATCCGCCGGCCGCCACGCCGGCGGCCAGCAGCGCGACCGACGCCGCCGCCCTGCGGCGGCGTGTGGAGGGAGTGTTCATGGAGCCTGGTCCTTTCGAGGGGGTGAGCCAGATATTGATACGTTTCAATACAGTCATGGCATGGGGCAGGCCACGGGAGCGGTCACTTGCCGGAGACGATCCCGCCCTGGATGCCGGCGAGGAACCACTTGGACAGGAAGGTGAACAGGACCAGCAGCGGGAGACTCGCCAGGGTGTAGCCCGCGAACAGCGGCCCCCACTGCTGCACGTTCTGGTTGGCGAAGAACGCCAGCCCCGCGGGGATCGTGCGGAACTCGTCGGTCTGCACGGTGAGGAGCGGCCAGAAGTAGTCGTTCCACACCCCCAGCACGGTGACCAGCGCCACCGTGCCGACGACCGGGCGGGCCAGCGGCATCATCAGGGAGACGAACACGCGGATCCCGCCGGCCCCGTCCACCCTGGCCGCCTCGAAGATCTCCTCGGGGATCTGCGCCATGTAGGTGCGCATGATCACGATGCCGAACACGGTGTTGCCGGTGACGTGCGGGATGATGAGCACCAGCCGGGTGTCGAGGATGTCCAGGTCCCGCATCAGGACGAACAGCGGGATGAGGCTGGTGACGGCCGGCACCATGAGCAGCGCCGCGACGAGGCCGAACAGCAGGTTCCGGCCGGGGAACCGATAGCGGGCGAACACGAACGCCGCGGCCGAGGCGAGCGCCAGGGTGCCGACGATCGCGAACCCCGCCACCACGAACGAGGTGAACAGATAGGGGCTGACCTGCTCCCACGCCACCGCGTAGTTGCCGAGCCTGATCGGCCACGCGGGCGCCCAGTAGCTCGCGTAGAACTGCTCGTTGTCCTTGACGGACGCGGCCAGCATGAACAGGTAGGGGAAGAGGCCGGCGAAGGCGAGCACCGACAGCACGGCGCCGGCCATCAGATCCGTCCGGCGCGTACGGCTCATCCAGACCTTCGCAGCCCGCCCTGCCGCCGGCCCCGCGGCCGGCTCGGCGGCCCGCGCCTTCTCACGCACGAGCATTCCGGCCTCCCCTCCTTCCGGCGAGCAGCGCGCCGACGCTCACCGCGAGGGTCAGGACGAACAGCACGGTGCCGAGAGCCGCCGCGTAACCCCAGTCGGTGTCCAGGAAGGCGGCGTCGAGCATGCGCAGCACCGGCACCTGGGTGGCGTTGTCAGGACCGCCCTTGGTCATGATGTGCGCCTGCATGCCGTACTGGAGCACCGCGATCACCGCCATGACCAGCAGCAGCTTGACGTCTCGCAGCATCATCGGCAGGTCGATGCTCCACAGGCGCCGTAGCCTGCCCGCGCCGTCGACCTCCGCCGCCTGGTAGATCTCCGCGGGCACGTTCTGCAGCGCGGACAGGAAGACCAGGAACGGCAGGCTCGCCACCCACGGGAAGCCGACGGTCATCAGCGCGGTCAGGGCGGTGTCCGGGTCGCCGATCCAGTTGCTCGCCAGCCCGTCCAGGCCGACCGCGCGCAGCAGGCTGTTGACGACCCCGTCCCGCGGGTCGTACATGAACTGCCACAGCAGCACGTTGACCACGGCGGGAAAGGCGAGCGGCAGGATGAGCAGCGTGCGGAAGACGAAGCGCAGCCGCTCGCTCGACAGCGACATGACCAGCTCGGCGGCCAGCAGCGGGAAGACCCACATGAGCGTGACCGCCCAGACGAAGATGATCCCGATGTTGCGGAACGACGCCCACCACAGGTCGTCGCCGAACATGGTGACGTAGTTCTCCAGGCCGACGAACGGCGAGGTGAAGCCGGGGCGCCACTCGTAGAGCGAGTGCAGCATCCCGCTCAGTGCGGGGTAGTAGGCGAACACCGCGAGGGCCGCGAAGGTGGGCAGGAGAACCAGGTAGACACCCCATGGGATGCGCCGGCGCCCTGGTGGCGCCTTCCGGCCAATCACGATGGAACTGCCTCTCCGCTTGTCATATCGAGCCTTACGCCAGAACCTCGTTCCGAGGTGTTATTTGAACGTTTCAGGAATGTTTCGAGTGTCGTCATACCTCCAAGTGGTGTCAATAGCCAGCAATAACGGTTTGTTCACATGGCCCACCGGCCGTCTGAGCGCGACCAGCGAGGGGGGATCTGATGAAACGCTCAATTCCGGGCGGACGCGGTGAAGTCCTCCGCGTCCGCCCGGTTCACCCGCGTCCGCCCGGCTCAGACGTGGAAGGCGTAGGAGCCCGAGCCGACCTCGTAGACGGCGTGCCCGTCCACGACCCGGTCGAGGGCGACGCCGGGCGACTCGGCCGCCGGGCGGCCCGACTCGGTCACGCCCGCGGGCCCGCCGGGGACCCAGACCTCGGCACGGGTGTTCGGCGGCACCCTCACCTCCAGGGTGAAGTCCCCGCCCTCCCGCCGCCAGGCGATCTCCACCCGGCCGTGCCTGGTCCGGTACGCCGTCCTGGCCCAGGTGAGTTCCCCGCCGGGGCGCGGCCGTACCACGATGGCCCGGTAGCCGGGAGAGGCGGGGGCGAGGCCGCCGATCGTCTCGTACATCCAGGCGCCCACCGCGCCGTAGGCGTAGTGGTTGAAGGAGTTCATGCCCGGGTCCTGCAGGCCGCGGTGGTGGCTCCAGCCGTCCCAGCGCTCCCACATGGTCGTGGCGTCGCCGTGCACGACCGGGTAGAGCCACGACGGGAAGCTCTCCTGCAGCAGCAGCCGGTAGGCCGTGCCGAGGTGCCCGGACCGGGTCAGCGCGTCGAGCAGGAACGGCGTGCCGAGGAAGCCGGTGGACAGATGCCCGCCCCGCGCCTCGATGTCGCGTACCAGGCGCGCGGCGGCCCGGGGCAGCTCGGCCTCCTCCAGCAGGCCCGCGGTGATGGCCAGCACGTAGGCGGTCTGCGTGCCGCTCTCCACCACCCCCGGCCCCTGCACGAAGGCGGCGCGGAAGGCCCGCCGGACCCGGGCGTACACCTCCAGGCAGGCCCGCTCGTCGTCGGCGCGGCCGAGCGCGGCGGCCAGCTCGGCCAGCTGCCGCGCCGACAGCGCGAAGATCGCGGTGCCGACGAGCCGTTTGGGGGTGTCGGCCCCGATGCTCAGCCAGTCGCCGAAGCCCTCGTCGGGGAAGATCCCGTCGGTCGAGCGGCTGTCCAGGTAGGCCAGCCAGCGGCGCATCGGCCCGTAGTACCGGGCCACGGCGTCGGCGTCGCCGCACAGGCGGTACAGCGCCCAGGGCAGCATCACGATGGCGTCCCCCCAGCCGGGCGAGCCGGCCTCCCTGGGGTTGGGTGACAGGCCGCGGCCGGAGAGCACGTCGGGCACGACGTGGGTCACGGCGCCGTCCTCGGCCTGCGCGTCCACCACGTCGGTGAGCCAGCTGTGCAAAAACGCCCGGGCGTCGTAGTTGAACAGCGCCGTAGGGGCGAACGCCCAGATGTCACCGGTCCAGCCCAGCCGTTCGTCCCGCTGCGGGCAGTCCGTCGGGATCGACAGGAAGTTCCCCCGCTGGCCCCGGACGATGTTGCCCTGCAGCCTGTTGAGCCGCTCGTCGGAGCAGGCGAACTCGCCCGCCGGCTCCATCGCGGCGTAGGCCACCCGGGCCCGGATCGCGTCCGAGGTGAGCGGCTCGCGCAGCCCGCTCACCTCGACATAGCGGAAGCCGTGGAAGGTGAAGCGGGGTTCGAAGGTCTCCGCGCCCGCCCCGCCACGCGGCAGGAACTCGTCGGTGGCGCGGGCCGAGCGCAGGTTGGCCAGGTGCAGCGCCCCCTCGTGGTCGAGCACCTCGGCGTGGCGCAGCACGACCGGCCGATCCCGGCCGGCGCGGGCGGTGAGCCGGACCCAGCCGACCACGTTCTGGCCGAAGTCGGCGATCCAGACGCCGGGGCTCGATTCCCACACCGCCCGGGGCGCCAGCTCCTCGTGCACCCGGACGGGCGGGGCGACGGCCGCCGCCGGCCGCCCTGCCGGAGGGCTCACCGGTACGGCGGGCAGCCAGCCGGAGTCGTCGAACCCGCACGCGGTCCAGCCCACCGGCTCGGCCGCCAGATCCTGCCGCTCACCGTTCTGCAGGTCGGCGTACCTGATCGCGCCGCTGCCGGCCCGCCAGTCGGAGTCGGTGCGCAGCCTGGTCGTGGTGCCGTCGTCGTGGACGATCTCCAGTTCGGCGCGCAGGGCCAGCCGCCTGCCGTACTGGAAGGAGCCGAACCAGCTGATGTTGCCGGCGTACCAGCCGTCGGCCAGCACCGCGCCGAGCGCGTTGCCCCCCTCGGCGACCAGTGCCGTCACATCGTAGGTCTGGTAGGTGACACGGTGGCGGTAGTCGGTCCAGCCGGGCGCCAGGTGGTCGGCGGACACCCGCATGCCGTTGAGGTGCAGCTCGTAGACGCCGAGCGCGGTGGCGTACAGCCGGGCACGGCTCACCGGCCTGGGCACGTCGAACTCCCGGCGCAGGTAGGGGCTCGGGCGGTCCGCGACCGGCTCGCGTCCCCGCGGCGGGTCGCCGTGCAGCCCCACCTCCTCGGCGAGCGACCAGCCGGTGTCGTCGAAGCCGGGCTGTTCGAACCCGGGCGCGGGCTCACCCGCCGCCCGCCAGCGGCCGTCCGAGGTCACGGTCACGGCGCTCTCCCCGGCCACCGGGACGAGCTGGGGCAGGGCGGGGCGGCCTTCCAGGACGACCTCCAGACGCACGCACAGCCCACCGGGCAGGCCGTCCACGGCGCCGGCGCGCAGCGCCAGGACGTTCTCCCCGGAGTCGATCAGGTCGCCGGCGTCCGCCACGAACGCCCCGTCGCGGACCTCCCCCGCCACGGGCATCCCGTTGAGATGGACCTGTGGATCGAGCGCGCCGCCGATCACCAGCCACGCCGACAGGGGACGTGCCCCGCCGGGCACGGTGAAACGGGTGCGGAAACCGCCGGTCCGCGCCTCGGACGGGCCGAGCGGACCGGCGGCCCAGATGCGGGGCACGTTCTCCAGGGACGGGAGCCGCTGCGAGCCGGGGACGGCGGGCGTGCCGATCCAGTCGGCGGTCCACCCCGTGACGTCGCCGAGCCCGGTCTCGAACCAGTGCGCCGGGCTCCAGTCGCCCCACGTGCCGGCCTCGTCGGCCGCCCGCGCACGCCACTGGTAGCGCGTGCGCGGGCGCAGCTCCGCGCCCTCGTAGGCGATGTCGAACGTCCGGGACGAGCCGACCTCGCCGGTGTCCCACAGGACCTCGGCGCCCTCGGCGAGCGGGTCGCACTCGCGGCCCACGACGATCCGGTAGGCGCTCTGGGCCCGGCCCCGGCCCGGAGCGGCGAGCCGCCAGGAGAACCTCGGCGCGCTCTCGCCCAGGCCCAGGGGTTCGGTCCGGCCGTCCATCCGGAGATCGGTGACGGCGAGGGCGGCCGCGACGGCCTGTTCCATGAGTTCGCTCTCTTCCAGCCCGGCCAGCAGAAACCAGCAATTGAAACATTTCAACCCAGGGAACGCTAGACAGCCCGGCAACCGGCGTCAACCCTGCCCGCCATCACCGCCGACAAGCTCACTGAAACATTTCAACCAGGTAGACTGGCACCTCCAGCAGGCGAGCTAGAAAGGTCCGCCGGTGACCGAGACCGACAAGACGGCCGAGGCGTCGCCGTCGCGTCCCCGCCCTCGCAGGAGCGCCGCGCTCGGCGCCGAGGACACGCGGGCCCACGGCCGTCGCCGGCTCAGCATGGTCGACGTGGCGGCCCACGCGGGGGTGTCCGTCGGCACGGTCTCCAACGTGCTCAACCGGCCGGAGATCGTCGCCAAGCCCACCCTCCTGCGGGTCAAGGCCGCCATCGAGACGCTCGGCTTCGTGCCCAGCGCGCCGGCCCGGCAACTGCGGGCGGGCACGAGCCGCTCGGTGGGCGTCGTCGTGCGCGACATCGGCAACCCGTTCTTCACCGAGGTGCTGCCCGGCATCGAGAGCCGGCTGTCGGAGGAGCAGCTCCTGCTGGTGGTGTGCAGCTCCAACGACTCGCCCGAGAAGGAAGCCCACTACCTGCAGACTCTGGAGCAGCACCGGGTGCCGGGCATCCTCATCACGCCGGCCGGCGACGACATCGGCCATCTCGTCGACCTCCACCGGCGCGGGGTCGGGGTGGTGCTGCTCGACAGGCCCGGCGCCGACTCGCAGCTGTGCGCCGTGGCGGTCGACAACGTCCGCGGCGGCGAGCTCGCCGGCAACCACCTGCTCTCGCTGGGCCACCGGCGCATCGGCTTCCTCAACGGGCCGCTGGTCATACGGCAGTGCAGGGACCGGCGCGAGGGGCTGCTGCGGGCGGTCCGCAACGCCGGGCTCGTCCCCGACGAGGTCGTCACCGAGATCACCCTGCCCGTGCTCAACGCCGCGGGGGGTGAGGCGGGGCTGGATGAGCTGCTCGCCATGGCGGGCCCGCCGCCGACGGCGCTGTTCTGCATGAACGACATGGTCGCGCTGGGCGCGCTGAGAAACCTGGAGCAGCGCGGCGTCACCGTCCCCGGCGAGATGGCCGTGGTGGGATACGACGACGTGGAGTTCGCCGCACTGCTGTCGCCGTCGCTGACCTCGATCCGCCAGCCGAAGCAGCAGCTGGGACGGGCCGCGGCCGAGCTCCTGCTCACCGACGCCCGGGGAGAGGCCGGCCACTGGCACCAGGAGATCGTCTTCCAGCCCGAGCTCGTGGTGCGCGCCTCCAGCTCGGCCCCCGCCCACCCGAGCGCCGGCTGACGGGCCTGAGACGTTTCACTGACGGGCCCCTGGGGGCACCGGCTCCGCCACCGGCGGTCCGGGCCTCCCAGGCCCCTGAAACCACGTTGACCTGCTGATCCATGATCGCCTCTTGATCCGGCCGGCTTCTTCGATCATTCTTGAGACGTTTTAACCGATCGGGGCAACAGTGGCAGGAGATCCCGCATGGCGCGGACATTCCACCGCACTCTCATCGCTCTCGCCTTACTCCTCATCGCCCAGCTCGGCGTGGTGGCACCCACCACGGCCCAGGCCGCGCTGCCGTACCCCACCCGCTCCGACTACCGCATCAAGGGTCTGCAACCCGACTTCTGGCCGGAGAAGAACGACATCTCCGGCAACAACGCGGGCGGCGTGGCCATGAACCTCATCTGGTCGGACTGGGAGCCCAGCGTCAAGGCGCCGCCGTGCGCGACGGGCGCGCAGGAGTTCGGCGGGCGCTGCTTCACCGTCAACTCACGCGTCGACGCCGACATCAAGGCCTGGACCGACCGCGGGCTCGTCGTCACCGCGGTCGTGTACGGCACGCCCGCCTGGGCCCGGCAGGGCAGGACGTGCACGCCCGCCGCCGCCGGCTTCGAGATGTTCTGTGTCCCGAACAACCCGGCCGACTACGGCCGCTTCGCGGGAATGCTCGCCCAGCGCTACGACGGCCAGCACGGCCACGGCCGCATCGCCGACTTCGTCGTCATGAACGAGGTCAACAGCAACACGTGGTTCGACATCGGCTGCGGCCAGGGGACGGCGTGCAACCAGACCGCCTGGCTGGACGCGATCGCCGCGAACTACAACGCCGCCTACGACGCGATCACCGCCCAGCAGCCGACGGCCAAGGTGCTCACCTCGCTCGACCACTATTTCGGCACCACCTACGACCGGCCGGCGGCGGCCGAGGCGATGCTGTCGGGCATGACCGTGCTCAAGGGGCTGGCCGCGCGGGCGGGCGGCCGTGCATGGCGGGTGGCCTACCATCCGTACCCGCCCAACCTGCTGCGCCCCGAGTTCTCCGCCGACGACTTCCCCAAGGTGACCTACGGCAACATCGGCGTCCTGGTGGGATGGTTGCGGCAGCAGTTCCCCGGCACCCCGTCGGCGTGGGAGGTGCAGCTGACCGAGAGCGGCGTCAACTCCCTGGCGCCGTCGAGCGAGTCGGCCCAGGCGGCCAGGTTGTGCGACTCCTTCCGCAACGTGCTCGGCACGCCCGGCATCGAGAGCTACATCTGGCACCGGATGAGCGACCATCCCGACGAGACCGCCGCCGGGCTCGGCGTGGGCCTGCACCGCACCAACGGCACGGCCAAGCCGGCGTGGGCCACCTGGGCCCTGGCCAACCGCGCCGACCTCTCGCCGCCCCAGCTGTCCTGCGGTTTCGAGCAGCTGCCCTACACCCGGCTCCGCCGGGGGTTCAGCACCGCCCGCGGCCATCTGGCGTCCTCACGGCTGCTGCCGCCGGGCGTCACCCAGGAGCAGAGCTGGCGGCTGCTGCGCAGGCCGGCGTCCGGGACCGTGGCCCTGTACGAGTGCAAGGTCGGTGACCACACCCTCCTCACCACCGACGGCGGCTGCGAGGGGCAGTTCCCCATGGGGCCGGTCGGCTACGCCTACACCACGCAGGTGAGCGGCTCGGTGCCGCTCTACCGCTGTCGCAACACGGCCAACGGTGACCATCTCATCACCAACCAGGCCGGCTGCGAGGGGTGGACCTACGAGTCGCGGCTCGGTTACGTGCTGCCCTGACCATGAGCGACCCGGCCAGGCCAGGCCGTCCGGCCCGGCCTGGCCGGGTGGCCGCACCTGCCCTCGCCCCGGTGGTACGGGCCGCGCTCGCCGGCCTCGACCCCGTGGAGCGCGGCCTGAACACCGGTGTCCGGTCGGACGGCGCGAACCTAGGCGCTCAACCTCTGGACGACCTCGGCCACCACCCGCGCCCGCTGCGGCTGCAGGTAGAAGTGGTCGCCGGGGAAGACCGTCAGGGAGAAGTCCGAGGCCGTGAGCGTCTCCCAGGCCTTGGCCTGGGCCGGGGTGACCACCGGGTCGGCGTCGCTGACGAAGGCGGCGACGGGGGTGCGCAGCGGGGGGCCCGGACGGTGGCGGTAGTTCTCCAGCAGCCGGAAGTCACCTCGGACGTAGGGAAAGATGATCTCGCGCATCATGGGGTGGGCGAAGATCTCCAGCTCGGTGCCGCCGAGCCTGGACAGCTCGGCCAGGAGCGCGTCGTCGTCGTAGCCGGAGACCTTCCGCCGCTCCCCGGCCTCGTGCGGCGCCGTCGCCCCCGACACGAACAGCTTCGCCGGGCCGATCCCCCGCGCCTCCAGCGCACGCGTGACCTCGTAGGCGCCCACCGCGCCCATGCTGTGCCCGAACAGCGCGAAACGCCGGTCCAGCAGCGGGAGCATCGCGTCGGTGACCGAGTCGACCAGCGTGCTCATGTGCTCCGGCATCGGCTCGCCGAACCGGTCGGCCCGGCCGGGCGGCTGCACGCCGTACAGCTCGACCGACTCGGGCAGCAGCGCGGACCAGTCACGGTAGGCCGTGGCGGACCCGCCCGCGTGCGGGAAGCAGATCAGCCGCGTGGTCGCCCTCGGGCGGGGGTGGAAGCAGTTCAGCCAGCTCACGCGTGCCCCTCGCCCCCGGGTCCCTCGAAGATCGTGCGGCTCATTCGCCCATGGCTCTGATCAGGCTCTTGGGACGCATGTCGGTCCAGTTCGCCTCGATGTGGTCGAGACAGGCCTGCCGGGTGTCCTCGCCGAAGGCGACCGTCCAGCCCGCCGGGATCTCGGCCCAGGACGGCCACAGGGAGTACTGGCCCTCGTCGTTGATCAGTGCCAGGTAGGTGCCGTCGGCGTTCTCGAACGGGTTGCTCATCGAATCTCCTTGAGTGCGGGGCCCCGGGCTTCGGCCCTGGGGAGGAAGTCACGTCAGTTCCTTCCGGAGCAGTGCGGCGATCTCCGCGATCGGTTCGGGGTTCAGCATGGCCTCGTGGTCACATGCGACCGTGTGCTCCTCGATCGTGCCGGTGACGTACGGCTTCCAGTCGGCGGCCGTGAGGATGTCCGTCTCACGGCCGTGGGCGGCGATGACGAGGAGCACGTCCCCGTCGAACCTCCGTGGCACATGCTCCTGAGAGATCTTCACACCATTGAGGTAATTACGGTAGACCGCGAGCAATGTCTGTTCGTCGAGGGTGGCGTACCTGCCGTTCTGGCCGTGGACGAACTCCATGACCTTCCCGATCTCCTCCGGCCCCTCGTAGCCGGCGGCGGCGAGCAGTCCGGGCAGCGCCTCGCGCCCGTCAGCGTCGATCTTCTCGCCGGGGTAGGCGTCGAGCAGGGCCAGCAGCGCGACCTCCTCACCGCGTGCGCGCAGTTCGACGCCCATCGCGTGGGCGATCAGGCCGCCCATGGACCAGCCCGCCAGCCGGTACGGCCCGCGCGGCTGGACCTCGCGGAGGCGGCCGAGGTAGTCCAGGGCCATGGCCTCGATCGACGGGGCCGTGTAGTCCGGCTCGGACAGGGCTCGGGCCTGGAAGGTGTAGAGCGGCTGGTCGGGGCCGAGGTGGCGGAGCAGCCCGGAGTACGGCCAGCCGAGCCCGGCGCCGGGATGCACGCAGAACAGCGGCGGCCGGGAACCCCCGGCGCGCAGCGGGAGCAGCACCTCCAGGCCTCCGGCGTCCGCCTCCGGCCGCGACCGCGCGTCCGGCCGGCCGTCTCCGGCCAGCGCCTCGACCGTCTGGCGCGCGAACACCTCACGCGGGGTGATCGTCACCCCCTCCTGCCGGGCGCGGGAGACCAGCCGGATCACGCTGATGCTGTCGCCGCCCAGGTCGAAGAAGCCGTCGTCGACGCCGACCCGCTCCAGTCCGAGCACCTGGGCGAACAGCCGGCAGAGCAACTCCTCGGCGGGGGTGCGGGGGCCACGCGAGGACACCGCGACATCCGGCTCGGGCAGGGCCGCGCGGTCCACCTTCCCGTTCGGGGTGAGCGGCAGCGCGTCCAGGGGCACCACCGAGGAGGGCACCATGTATTCGGGCAGGGTCCGCTCCGCGAAGCGCCGCAGCTCCTCCGGGGCGACGGTGCCGACCGTGTAGGCGACCAGCCGGTTGTCGCGGGCGAGCACCGACACCTGGGCGACCTCGGGATGCCGGGACAGGGCCGCCTCGACCTCCCCCGGCTCGATCCGGAACCCGCGGATCTTGACCTGGTGGTCGGTCCGGCCCAGATACTCCAGCTCCCCGCCGGCCGACCACCTGACCAGGTCTCCGGTCCGGTACATCCGCCCGCCGTACGGGCAGGCGACGAACCGTTCGGCGGTCAGGCCGGGACGGCCCCGGTAGCCGCGGGCCAGGCCGGAGCCCGCGAGGTACAGCTCGCCCGGGACCTCCGGGGGGACCGGGCGCAGCAGGCCGTCCAGCACGTAGGCCCGCATGCCGTCCATGGCCCGGCCGATGGGCGGCGTGGCCGAGTCCACGCGGGAGACCCGGTGGTAGGTGGCGTAGGTGGTGGCCTCGGTGGGCCCGTAGACGTGGCCGAGCACGGTGTCCGGGCAGGCCTCCCGGACCCGCCGCATGGCCTCGGGTGAGGCCGCCTCCCCGCCGGTGAGGACCTCCCGCAGGCCCGCGAACGCCCCCGGGTCCTCCTCGGCGACCAGGTTGAACAGGGCGGTCGTGATGAACAGGGCGGTCAGCCGGTGTCCGGCGACGAGGGCGCCGATCGTGGCGGGGTCGAGCTCGCCGGGCGGCGCGACGACGACCGTGCCGCCGTTCAGCAGCGGCACCCAGAGCTCGTAGGTGGAGGCGTCGAAGGCGTGTGGCGAGTGCATCAGCAGGCGCCGGTGACCGTCGGCCCACCGCCGGTCGGAGACCAGGGCCAGGACGTCGCGGTGCCGTACGGCGACCCCCTTGGGCCGGCCCGTCGAGCCCGAGGTGTAGATCACGTAGGCGAGCTGGTCGGGATGGGTTCTCACATTCGGGTCGCCAACCGGCGCGGAGCCCGCCTCGGCCCCCTCAGCCGGGGAATCCGGCGGGCCGCCGTCCATCCGGACCACCTCGGCGGCGTGCCCGAAGCCGGGGTCGCGGTCGGTGACCAGGACGGGTGCGCCGGTGTCGGCCATCACCCAGCTCATCCGGTCGGCCGGGTGGCCGTGGTGCACCGGGACGTAGGCGCCCCCCGCCTTGGCGATCGCCAGGGTCGCCACGACCACGTCGGCCGACCGGTCGAGCAGGACCGCGACGGGGGTCTCGGCCCGGACGCCCAGTCCGATCAGCCGGTGTGCCAGCAGGTTGGCCCGCCCGTTCAGCTCGGCGTAGGTGAGGGAGGTCGCGCCGCTGACGACGGCCTCGGCGTCCGGGGTCCGCTCCGCCTGCGCGGCGAAGGCCGCCGCGATCGTCGCCTCGGGCGGAAGCGCGGGCGCGGCGGGTGGGACGGTGGCCGGCGCGGCGGAGGCCGGAGCCGTGGCGGAGGCAGGGGAGGGCTCGGGGGCCGGGGAGGGCAGGGAGACCGGGGAGGGCGGGGTTCCGTCGTTCCAGTCGTGGAGGACGTGCGCGCGCTCGTCGGAGGACAGAAGGTCGAGCCGGGCGAGCGGCCGGCCGGGGTCGGCGGCGATGGCCTTGAGCAGGCGCGTCAGCCGGTTGAGGAGCCGGATGGCGGCGGCGCGGGGGATGACGTCGGGGCGGTGGTCCAGGCGCAGGGACAGCCGCCCGCCGGGGACGACGGCCAGGGCGAGCGGGTAGTGGGTGGCGTCGGTGCCCGAGGATCCGGCGAGCCGCAGGCCTCCCTCCGCCCCGGCTCCGGCGCCGTCCAGGGCCGCGGCGTCGAGAGGGTAGTTCTCCAGGACGGTCATGGTGTCGAACAGCGGCCCCAGGCCGGGCAGGCGCTGGATCTCGGCGAGTCCGAGGTGGTGGTGGGCGAACAGGTCCGACTGTTCGGCCTGGACGCGTCCGAGCAGTCCCGCCAGGGTCTCGGCCGGGTCGATCCGTACGCGCACCGGAACCGTGTTGATGAACAGGCCGATCATGCGCTCGACGCCGGGCAGCTCGGGCGGGCGCCCGGAGACGGTACCGCCGAAGACGACGTCGTCACGGCCGGTGAGGAGCGCGAGCAGCAGCGCCCACGAGCCCTGGATCACCGTGTTGAGGGTGAGCGACCGGGCACGCAGGACGGCGGTGAGACGGCCGGTGAGGTCCTCGCTGAGGTGGGCGCGGACGCGGCCGGGGTCGGCGGGCGGGCGGGCCGCGAGATCGGGGACGACCAGGGTGGGACCGGCGATCCCGCTCAGGGCCCGGCCCCAGGCCGCCGTCGCCGCCGCGTGGTCCTGGCGGGCCAGCCACTCCAGATACCCCTTGTACGGCGGGGCCGCGGGAGGCTCGGCCCCGCTGTACAGGGCGAACAGCTCGGCGGCCAGCAGCGGGGTGGACCAGCCGTCGAGCAGGATGTGATGGTTGGTGAAGACCAGCCGGTGCCTGCCGGGCGCGAGCCGTACCAGGACGAAGCGCATCAGCGGCGGCGCGGCCAGGTCGAAGCGGCGGGCCCGCTCCTCGGCGGCCACCCCGGCGGCGTCGGCGGTGGCGACCTCCCGCCAGGGGACCTCGACCCGGCGGTGCACGAGCTGGACGGGTTCGCCGTTGGTCCGCTGCCGGAACGAGGCGCGCAGGTTGGCGTGGCGGCGGAGCAGCGCCGCCACGGCGTTCCTCAGGGCGGGGACGTCGAGCGGCCCTTCCAGCTCCAGCACGAGCTGGGCGGTGTAGACGTCGGGCGCGGCCTCGTCGAACAGGGCGTGGAAGAACAGTCCCTGCTGCAGCGGCGACAGGGGCAGGATGTCCTCAAGCTGACTCACGGGCACTCCACTCCGCGTCGAGTTCCGCCGCGAACGCGTCGATCTCTTCCTGGCTGATGGAGACCATCAGGTCCGAGGGGGTCAGGCCGCCGCCGGTGTGCAGGGACAGGCCGGTGAGGGCGGTGAACCAGGCCTCGGCCAGCTCTCTGACCCGCTCCTCGCCGAACAGGCGCCCCGCCCAAGACCAGGTCGCCCGGAGGCGGGGGCCGTCGGGCGTGTCCCGGGTGACCGCGTTGACCTCCAGCGCGTGCGGGAGCGCGAGGTCCGCCGCGTGTCCCCCGCCCGCCGCGTCGGATTCGGGTGCCGGGGACCAGTCGGCGCCGGTGGCGGCCTCGATCCGGCCGAGGTAGTTGAAGGCCAGCTCGGGGGCGGGGTGCCGGCTCAGTTCGGCGGCGGTCACGGGATCGAGGTGGCGGAGCAGGCCGTAGCCGATCCCGTTGTCGGGGATGGCGCGGAGCTGTTCCTTGACCCGTTTGATCGCCCGGGCCGCCGTGGGGCCCCGCAGGTCGGCCCAGTCCGCCTGGCCGGGGTCCAGCCGGACCGGATACATGGTGGTGAACCAGCCGACGGTCCTGGACAGGTCGACGCCGGGGAAGATCTCCTCCCGGCCGTGTCCCTCCAGGTCCAGCAGGACCGAGTCCTGCCCGGTCCACCGGCTGACGGCCAGCGCGAGCCCGGCGAGCAGCACGTCGTTGACCCGGGCGTGGAACGCCGCCGGGAGCCGGGTGAGCAGCGGCTCGGTGACCTCCGGGGGCAGTTCGAGCGTCAGATGGCCCTGGGTGCCGAAGGTGTCCACGGCCGGGTCCAGCCGCGCGGTCCCGCCGCCGAGCGTCCGGGTCCAGAGGTCGAGTTCGGCGGTCCTGTCGCGGGCCTCGTCCCGGAGGCGGTGGGCCCAGGTGCGGAAGGAGGTCGGGACCGGGGCCAGCACCGGAGCCTTCCCTTGAACCGCCGCCTCCCAGGCGGCGAACAGGTCCGGCAGCAGGATCCGCCACGACACCGCGTCGACCGCGAGGTGGTGGACGGTGAGGACGAGCCTGCCGGAGACCTCCGGCCCGGCATCCAGCCACGCGACGCCGACCATCCTGCCCGCCGCCGGATCCAGCCCGGCGCGTGACCGTGCCGCCTGCTCGACGATCGCGCCGGTCGGGTCTCCGGCGACCTCGACCCGGCGCACGTGCTCCGCCGCCCGGACCGCCCCGCGCGCCATCACCTCCAGCCCGTCGGCCGCCCTCAACCGCAGCGCGTCATGACGGTCCAGCACGGCCTGCACCGCGACGGTGAGACGGTCCAGGCCGAGCTCCGGGGGGACCTGGAGGACCACCGTCTGGCTGAAGTCATCGGCCGGGCCGGCGAGGCCGTCCAGCCAGGCCATGATGGGGGTGGCCGGCAGCGGGCCGATCCCCGCCCCTTCCGGCTCGTGTTCCGTCTCCTGCCCGTCGGTGGCGACGGCGGCCAGCTCCCGCACGCTCTGGTGGCGGAAGACGTCCCTGGGGCCGAACACCACCCCGGCCTGCCGGGCGCGGGCCACGAGCTGGATCGCGATGATGCTGTCGCCGCCCAGGTCGAAGAAGCCGTCGTCGGCGCCGACCCGTTCCACTCCCAGCACCTCGGCGAACAGCGCGCACAGCAGCGCCTCGCGCGGCGTGGAGGGTTCCCGCCCGGAGGAGGTGATCTCCGGGACGGGCAGGGCCCGCCGGTCCAGCTTGCCGTTGGCCGTCAGCGGCAGCGCATCCAGCACCACCACCGCCGCCGGAACCATGTAATCCGGCAGCATCCGCCCCGCGAACCGCCGCACCTCCCCGGCGTCCAGCACCTCTCCCGCGTCCAGCACCTCTCTCGCGTGCGGCGCCGCCCCCGGCCCGGCACCCCCGCCGGGCCCGCCCGGCATCGCCTCGTCGCCCGCAGCCGGACCGTCCGGCGTCACGGGACCGTCAGGTGTCACGTGGGCATGTCCCACCACGTAGGCGACCAGGCGCCGGTCCCCCGGCCGGTCCTCCCGCACCACCACCGCGACATCCGCCACCAGCGGATGCCCCACCAACACCCCCTCCACCTCACCCAACTCGATCCGGAACCCCCGGATCTTCACCTGCTGATCCACCCGCCCCAGAAACTCCAACCGCCCCGCACGATCCCACCGCGCCAGATCCCCCGACCGATACATCCGCCCACCACCGACCCCGAACGGATCAGCCACGAACCGCTCCGCCGTCAACCCCGCCCGGCCCACATACCCCCGCGCCACCCCCGCCCCCGCCACATACAACTCCCCCACCACCCCAGGCGGCACCGGACACAAAAACTCATCCAGCACATACACCCGCAGGTCCGGGATCCCGGAACCGATCAGGCCGGCGGGACTGTCCGGTCCCAGCGGCGCGTAGGTGACGTGCACCGTGGTCTCGGTGATGCCGTACATGTTCACCAGGGACACTCCCCGGCCGTGCCACCCGGCGAGCCGGGAGACCTCCAGGGCCTCGCCGCCGAAGATCACACACCGCAGCGACAGCTCCACCCCCGCACGCTCCCGCTCAGCCCGCATGAACTGGTAAAACGCCGACGGCGTCTGATTCAGCACCGTCACCCCACACTCGGCCACCAACGCCACGAACTCCCCCGGCGACCGACTCACCTCAAACGGCACCACCACCAACCGCCCGCCATACAACAACGCCCCCCACAACTCCCACACCGAAAAATCGAACGCATACGAGTGGAACAACGTCCACACATCCGTCTCGTCGAAACCGAACCACCCCTCCGTCGAGGCCAGCAACCGCGTCACATTCCCATGCGGGACCACCACCCCCTTCGGCCGCCCCGTCGACCCCGACGTGAAGATCACATACGCCGGATGCGCAGGCAGCAACCGCCCCACCTCGCCACCGGCCACCCCCTCCACAACAGGCACGCCCCACTCACGCCCACCCTCCCCACCAGACTCCCCGCCCACCGCAAAGGCATCACGAGACACCTGCCCACCAGGCTCTCCACCCACCGCGAAGGCATCACGCGACGCCTGCCCGTCGAGCCGGAACAGCGAGAACGGCGACACCTCACCCGACATCGGCACCCGCCGTCCATGCGTGACGAGCACCCCCTCCGACCCCGACACGGTGACAGCCAGCACCGGGCGGGCATCCCGCACGATGTGTGCGATCCGATCCGCCGGATAACCCGGATCGATCGGCACATACGCACCCCCCGCCTTCACCACCGCCACCACCGCCACCACCAACTCCACCGAACGCGGCACCACCAACGCCACGAACCGCTCCGGCCCCACCCCCAACCCCACCAGCACCCGCGCCAACGCCCCCGCACGCGCATCCAACTCCCCATACGACAGCTCCACCCCCGACCCCACCACCGCCACCGCATGCGGCGACCGCGCCACCTGCGCCTCGAAGCGCTCCAGGATGGTGGCCGGGGCCGGTTCCGCGCCGGTGCCGGCCCAGTCGCCGAGAATCGTCCGGCGCTCGGCGGGGGTGAGGATCTCGATCTGGCCGATGGGGGTGTCGGGGGCGGCGACCACGGATTCCAGGAGCCGGTGGAAGCGGGTGACGATGTCGCCGGCGGTCTCCGGGTCGAACAGGTCGAGGCTGAACTCCAGGCCGCCTTCGAGACCTCCGGAGGGGCGTTCGGCGAGGGTGAGCTGGAGGTCGAACTTGGCGGTGGCCGGGGTGAACGGCTCCACGGCGACGGACAGGCCGTCGAGTTCCAGGACGGCGGGGGGGGTGTTCTGGAAGGCGAGCATCACCTGGAAGAGGGGGTGACGGGCCATCGAGCGGGCCGGACTGACGATCTCCACCAACCGCTCGAACGGAAGATCCTGATGCGCATAAGCCGCCAGATCCACCTCCCGCACCCGGCCCACCAGCTCACGGAAACCCGGATCACCCCCCGGGTCGGTCCCGCAGCACCAACGTGTTGACTCACCAACCGCATCACCAGCAGCGAATCCCCACCCAAATCAAAAAACGAATCATCCACCCCCACCACACCGTCAAACCCCAAAACCTCCGCAAACACCCCACACAACACCTCCTCCACCACCGACCGCGGCCCCCGCCCCGACCCCACCGACACCTCCGGCACCGGCAACGCCGCCCGATCCAACTTCCCGTTCCGCGTCACCGGCAACACATCCAGCACCACCACCACCGACGGCACCATGTACTCCGGCAACACCTCCCCCACCCACCGCCGCAACTCCGCCGGCAACCCATCCCACCCAGCAGGACCGGGCTCCACGCCCCCCACGTCCCCGTCGCCGTCGCCGTCGCCGTCGCCGCGCCGCCCGCCCGCCGCCGGAACAGGAGATCCACCCCGGCCGCCACCGTCCCCTCCGGCGCCGGAGACGCCCTGTCCCGCCGGAGCGGGCACCACGTACGCGACCAGCCGCCGATCCCCCGGCCGGTCCTCACGCACCACCACCGCCACCCCCGACACCGACCCATGCCGGGCCAGCACCGCCTCCACCTCACCCAACTCGATCCGGAACCCCCGCACCTTCACCTGGAAATCAGCACGACCGACGTAGTCCAACCCCCCATCGGCACGCCACCGGACCACATCACCCGTCCGGTACATCCGCTCCCCCGAACCCCCGAACGGACACGCCACGAACCGCTCCGCCGTCAACCCACCACGCCCCAGATACCCCCGCGCCAGCTGCACCCCGGCCAGGTAAAGCTCCCCGGCCACCCCCACCGGAACCGGCCGCAACCACGGATCCAGCACGTACACCCGGGCGCCCGGCAGCGGCGACCCGATCGGCGGGGTCTCGCCCGGAGCCAGGGGCCCGCTCATCGTCGCGGCGATCGTGGCCTCGGTGGGACCGTACGCGTTGATCATCAGGCGGCCGGGGGCCCAGCGGGCGACGAGTTCGGCTCCGCAGGCGTCCCCGCCGACCGCCAGGGTCCGCAGATCCGGCAGCGGCGCCTCCGGCACGCTCGCCAGGGCGGCGGGAGGGATCAGAGTGTGGGTTATCCGTCCCGCCGCCAGCACCTCCGCCAGCGCCGGCCCGCCGTACACGCCGGGAGGGGGGATGACGAGCGCCGCCCCCGCGGCGAAGGCCATGAGCATCTCCATGACCGAGGCGTCGAAGCTGGGGGAGGCGAACTGGAGCACCCGGCTGTCCGGGCCGACCCTGAGCCGGTCGGTCTGCGCGGCTGCGAACGCGGCGATGCCCCCGTGGGTCACGACGACGCCCTTGGGCCGTCCGGTCGAGCCCGAGGTGTAGATCACGTAGGCGGGGTTGTCCGGCGCCGGCCGTACCTCCAGGTTCTCCGCCGAACGTCCGGACACGTCCGCGCCGGCCAGGAACGCCTCGTCGATCACCAGGGAGGGGGCGGCGTCGGCGAGCATGTACGCGACCCGTTCGGTCGGGTAGGCCGGATCCACCGGCAGGTAGGCGCCGCCCGCCTTGACCACGGCCAGGGCCGCGACGATCAGGCCGGCGGAGCGGGGCAGCACCAGCGCGACCACGTGCTCCGGGCCGACTCCGCGCTCGACCAGTATCCGGGCGAGCCGGTTCGCCCGGCGGTTGAGCCCGCCGTAGGTCAGGACCGTCTCACCCTCCACGAGGGCGACGGCGTCCGGGTCCAGCGCGGCCCTGCTCTCGAAGATCTCGGGCAGCGTACGGCAGGGCACCGGCTCGCCGGTGTCGTTCCACTCCTCGACGATCTGGCGGTGCTCGGCGGCGTCCAGGACGCCGATCCGGCCGACGGGCGTCTCCGGGGCGGTGACCAGCGTGGTGAGCAGCAGCCGCAGGCGCTCCAGCAGCCGCCGGGCCTGGGCTCCGGTGAACAGGTCCGGACGGTGGTCCAGGCGCAGGGTGAGGCGGTCGCCGGGGATGGCCGCGAGGGCGAGGGGATAGTGGTGGGCGTCCACGGAGCCGAACCCGGTCAGCCGGACGTCGCCGAGGGCGGTGTCCGCGGCGGAGGGGTCGAACGGGTAGTTCTCCAGCACGGTGACGGTGTCGAACAGGATGCCGCGATGGATCTCGGTCAGCCCGAGGTGGTGGTGGGGCAGCAGCTCGGCCTGCTCGTCCTGGAGGCGTTCCAGCAGTTCCCCGACCGGCTCCTCCGGGCGGAGCCGTACCCGGACCGGCACCGTGTTGATGAACAGGCCCACCATCCGCTCGACGCCGGGCAGCTCGGGCGGACGTCCCGACACGATCGCGCCGAAGACGACGTCGTCGCGCCCGGTCAGCCGGGACAGCAGCACTCCCCACAGCCCCTGCAGCACGGTGTTGACGGTGATCCCCCGGCGGCGGGCCAGCCTGCCCAGCCCGGTGGTCAGGCCGGCGTCCAGCTCGATGCTCACCTTGTCCGGAGGGGCGGGTGTGACCGTGCCGGGCGCGATCAGCGTCGGCTCCTCGACCCCGTCGAGGGCACGGTCCCAGGCCTGCCGGGCGGCGGCCCGGTCCTGGCGGGCCAGCCAGGCCAGATACCCCTTGTACGGCGGGGCCGCCGGGGCCTCCACCCCCAGGTAGAGGGCGAACAGCTCGGCGACGAGGAGGGGCGTGGACCAGCCGTCGAGCAGGATGTGATGGTTGGTGAGGATCAGCCGGTGCCTGCCGGGCGCGAGCCGTACCAGGACGAACCTCAACAGGGGCGGTGTGGCCAGGTCGAACGGGCGGGCCCGCTCCTCGGCGGCCACGGCGTCCGGATCGGCCGAGGCGACCTCGCGCCACGACGGCTCCACCTGGTGCGGGATGACCTGGACCGGCCGGTTGAGCTCCTCGTGCCAGAAGGCGGCGCGCAGGTTGGGGTGGCGTTCGAGCAGCCTGGCGGCGGCGCCCTTCAGGGCGGGGACGTCCAGCGGGCCGTCGAGGTCGAGGGTGACCTGGGCGGTGTAGACGTCGTGCTCGTCGTGGAGGGCGTGGAAGAACAGGCCCTGCTGCAGCGGCGAGAGTGGGAGGATGTCCTGGACCTGCGTCATCGCTTCTCCCACGCGGCCTGGATGCGGTCGATCTCGTTCTGGTCCAGGTCGACCAGGAGGTCGCTCGGCGTGTAGCCGCCCCGGCCGTGCGCGGCCAGCCCTTCGAGGGCCTCGGACCAGGTCCCGGCCAGGTCCCTGACCTCCGCTCCGGTGAGCACCCCTTCCGGCCAGGACCAGACGGCTTCCAGGTGGGGGCCGTCCGGCCGGTCATGGGTGGTCACGTTGATCTCCAGGGTGTGGGCCACCGGCATGCCGGGGTCGTGGCCGCCGAACCCGGCCGGGACCAGGTTCCAGTCCCCCTCGGCGACGGCGACCCGGCCGAGGTAGTTGAACACGATCTGCGGCTGGGGAAGCCCGGCCAGTTCAGGGCCGGCCACGGGGTCGAGGTGGCGGAGCAGGCCGTAGCCCAGGGGGTTGGGCACCGCTCTGAGCTGCTCCTTGACCTGCTTGATCGCCTGGGTCACGGCTCGCTCGTCGGTCCAGCCGCCGATGCCCGCGTCGAGCCGGACCGGATACATGGCGGTGAACCAGCCGACGGTCCTGGACAGGTCGACGCCGGGGAAGATCTCCTCCCGGCCGTGCCCCTCCAGGTCCAGCAGGACAGAGGTGCCCCGGCCGCCACGCTTCCTGCGCCAGTGCGCCACGGCCAGGGCGAGCCCGGTCAGCAGCACGTCGCCGGCCCGGCCGTGGAACGCGGCGGGGACGCTGGTCAGCAGGGGCTCTGCCTGTCCGGGTGGCAGCGTCAGGCGGAGGCTGCGCAGCGTGGCGACGGTGTCGATCCGCGGGTCGAGCGGCCTGCTGCCGATGAGTGGGTCAGGGCCGTCGAGGATCTCGGTCCAGCGGTCGAGTTCGGCGGTCCTGTCATGAGCGTCGCCCCCGTCGCGGGCCTCGCCTCGGTCGCGGGCCTCGTCCCGCAGGCGGTGGGCCCAGGTCCGGAAGGAGGTCGGGACCGGGGCCAGCACCGGAGCCTTCCCTTGAACCGCCGCCTCCCAGGCGGCGAACAGATCCGGCAGCAGGATCCGCCACGACACACCGTCGACCGCCAGATGATGGACGGTGAGCACGAGCCTGCCGGAGACCTCCGGCCCGGCATCCAGCCACGCGACGCCAACCATCCTGCCCGCCACCGGATCCAACCCGCACCGCAGCAACTCGACCTGCCCGGCGACCGCCTCCTCCACCTCCCCGGCGACCTCGACCCGGCGCACGTGCTCCGCCGCCCGGACCACCCCGCGCGCCATCACCTCCAGCCCCGACACCCCCGGCCCGGCCACCCTCAACCGCAGCACGTCATGACAGTCCAGCACGGCCTGCACCGCGACGATCAGATGATCCAGGCCAAGCCCCGGGGGGACCCGCAGGACCACCGTCTGGTTGAACCCGTCGATCGGCCCGCCCCGCTCCGCCAGCCAGGCCATGATCGGGGTGGCCGGCAGCGGGCCGATCCCCGCCCCTTCCGGCTCGTGTTCCGTCTCCTGCCCGTCGGTGGCGACGGCGGCCAGCTCCCGCACGCTCTGGTGGCGGAAGACGTCCCTGGGGCCGAACACCACCCCGGCCTGCCGGGCGCGGGCCACGAGCTGGATCGCGATGATGCTGTCGCCGCCCAGGTCGAAGAAGCCGTCGTCGGCGCCGACCCGTTCCACTCCCAGCACCTCGGCGAACAGCGCGCACAGCAGCGCCTCGCGCGGTGTGGAGGGTTCCCGCCCGGAGGAGGTGATCTCCGGGACGGGCAGGGCCCGCCGGTCCAGCTTGCCGTTGGCCGTCAGCGGCAGCGCCTCCAGCACCACCACCGCCGCCGGAACCATGTAATCCGGCAGTGCCTCCCTGGCCCATGCGCGGAGCGCGTCGGGGGTGGCCGTGCCGACCACGTAGGCGACCAGGCGCCGGTCCCCCGGCCGGTCCTCCCGCACCACCACCGCGGCATCCGCCACCAGCGGGATGCCCCACCAACACCCCCTCCACCTCACCCAACTCGATCCGGAACCCCCGGATCTTCACCTGCTGATCCACCCGCCCCAGAAACTCCAACCGCCCCGCACGATCCCACCGCGCCAGATCCCCCGACCGATACATCCGCCCACCACCGACCCCGAACGGATCAGCCACGAACCGCTCCGCCGTCAACCCCGCCCGGCCCACATACCCCCGCGCCACCCCCGCCCCCGCCACATACAACTCCCCCACCACCCCAGGCGGCACCGGACACAAAAACTCATCCAGCACATACACCCGCAGATCGGGAATGCCCACGCCGATGACGCTTCCCACCCCGCTCACCGCCGCCTCCCGATCCAGCGCGGCATAGGTGACGTGCACCGTGGTCTCGGTGATGCCGTACATGTTCACCAGCACCGGCGCGGTCTCGGGATGGCGGCCGTACCAGTCGTCCAGGCGTCCCGGATCAAGGGCCTCGCCGCCGAAGATCACACACCGCAGCGACAGCTCCACCCCCGCACGCTCCCGCTCAGCCCGCATGAACTGGTAAAACGCCGACGGCGTCTGATTCAGCACCGTCACCCCACACTCGGCCACCAACGCCACGAACTCCCCCGGCGACCGACTCACCTCAAACGGCACCACCACCAACCGCCCGCCATACAACAACGCCCCCCACAACTCCCACACCGAAAAATCGAACGCATACGAGTGGAACAACGTCCACACATCCGTCTCGTCGAAACCGAACCACCCCTCCGTCGAGGCCAGCAACCGCGTCACATTCCCATGCGGGACCACCACCCCCTTCGGCCGCCCCGTCGACCCCGACGTGAAGATCACATACGCCGGATGCGCAGGCACCAACCGCCCCACCTCGCCACCGGCCACAGCGGCGTCGGGAACAGCGGTGATGACGGAGCCGTCCAGCACGACCCTCGGCAGGCCGGCCGGGAGCAGCCCCTCGCTCCCCGGGACGGTGACAGCCAGCACCGGGCGGGCGTCCCGCACGATGTGTGCGATCCGATCCGCCGGATAACCCGGATCGATCGGCACATACGCACCCCCCGCCTTCACCACCGCCACCACCGCCACCACCAACTCCACCGAACGCGGCACCACCAACGCCACGAACCGCTCCGGACCCACCCCCAACCCCACCAACACCCGCGCCAACGCCCCCGCACGCGCATCCAACTCCCCATACGACAGCTCCACCCCCGACCCCACCACCGCCACCGCATGCGGCGACCGCGCCACCTGCGCCTCGAACTCCTCGGCGATCGTCGAGGGGACCCCGGGGGACGAGCCGGTGCCGGCCCAGTCGCGGAGGATGGTGTGGCGTTCACGGGCGTCGAGGATGTCGATCGCGCTGAGGGAGACGTCGGGATCGGCGGTCACGGCCCGGACGAGACGGAGGAACCTCGACACGATCCCCTCGGCGGTCTCCGGGTCGAACAGGTCGGTGGCGTATTCGAGGGTCCCCGTCAGCTCTCCGGCCGTCTCGGTCAGGGACATCAGCAGGTCGAACTTCGCGACGCCGGCTTCCACCGGCTCCGGCCGGATCGACAGCCCGTCGAGTTCGAGCTCCGCGGCGGGGTTGTTCTGGAAGGTCAGGGCCACCTGGAAGAGGGGGTGGCGGGCCATCGAACGGGCCGGACTGACGATCTCCACCAACCGCTCGAACGGAAGATCCTGATGCGCATAAGCCGCCAGATCCACCTCCCGCACCCGGCCCACCAGCTCACGGAAACCCGGATCACCCCCGGTGTCGGTCCGCAGCACCAACGTGTTGACGAACATGCCCACCAGATCGTCCAGCGCCTCATCCACCCGGCCCGCCACCACCGACCCGATCGGCACATCCGTGCCCGCACCCAACCGGGTCAGCAACGCCGCCAACGCCGCCTGCACCACCATGAACAGGCTCGCGTTCTCCTCCCGCGCCAGCGCCCTCAGGCGGCGAACCTCCTCCACGCCAATGGACACGGGGACCGACCCGCCCCGGTAGGAGGCGACGGCGGGCCGGGGCCGGTCCACCGGCAACGCGATCTCATCCGGCAACCCCGCCAGCGCCGCACGCCAGAACCCCACCTGACGGCTGACCAGACTCCCCGGATCCGACTCCTCCCCCAGCAACTCCCGCTGCCACACCGCATAATCGGCGTACTGCACCGGCAACGGCGCCCACGACGCCACCCGCCCACGAGACCGCGCCTCATAAGCGGTGATCACATCACGCGCCAGCGGAGCCATCGACCAACCGTCCCCCGCGATGTGATGCAACACCAGGGCGATCACATGCTCGTCGGGGCCCAGGGTGAACAGCGTCGCGCGGAGCGGCGGCTCAACGGCGAGATCGAATCCCCGGCCCACGGAGGCGAGCAGAGCGTCCGCGAGCTCGGCCTCCTCAAGGTGCACGTGCTCCAGCGCCGGTTCGGCGGGGTCGAGGATCCGCTGGCACGCCACCCCACCCACCTCAGGAAACACCGTCCGCAAACTCTCATGCCGACCCACCACATCACCCAACGCCCCCCGCAACACCCCCACATCCACCCCACCCGACAACCGCAACACCACCGGCAAGTTATAAACCGCCGACAACGGCTCCAACCGATTCAAAAACCACAACCGCCGCTGCGAAAACGACAACGGCACCACCCCCGAACGCACAACCCGCCCCACCCCAGGCCGCACACCCCCCGAAACACCCCCCACCCACACCGCCAACGCCGCCACCGACGACGCCTCAAACACCACCCGCACCGGCAACTCCACCGACAACACCGACCGAACCCGACTCACCAACCGCATCACCAGCAGCGAATCCCCACCCAAATCAAAAAACGAATCATCCACCCCCACCACACCGTCAAACCCCAAAACCTCCGCAAACACCCCACACAACACCTCCTCCACCACCGACCGCGGCCCCCGCCCCGACCCCACCGACACCTCCGGCACCGGCAACGCCGCCCGATCCAACTTCCCGTTCCGCGTCACCGGCAACACATCCAGCACCACCACCACCGACGGCACCATGTACTCCGGCAACACCTCCCCCACCCACCGCCGCAACTCCGCCGCGTCCACCTCCGCCGGCACGACCCGCCCCACCGGAGCGGCAACCGCTTCTCCCCCGGCCCGCCTCGCCGGAACAGCGAGCATGTCCCCCTCGACCGGACCCGCCGGAGCGGGCACCACGTACGCGACCAGCCGCCGATCCCCCGGCCGGTCCTCACGCACCACCACCGCCACCCCCGACACCGACCCATGCCGGGCCAGCACCGCCTCCACCTCACCCAACTCGATCCGGAACCCCCGCACCTTCACCTGGAAATCAGCACGACCGACGTAGTCCAACCCCCCATCGGCACGCCACCGGACCACATCACCCGTCCGGTACATCCGCTCCCCCGGACCCCCGAACGGACACGCCACGAACCGCTCCGCCGTCAACCCGCCACGCCCCAGATACCCCCGCGCCAGCTGCACCCCGGCCAGGTAAAGCTCCCCGGCCACTCCCACCGGAACCGGCCGCAACCACGGATCCAGCACGTAGACGCGGGTGTTCCAGACCGGGCGGCCGATCGGGACGGACCCGCCGTCCGGATCGGGGCGGTGCTCCCAGTAGGTGACGTCCACCGCGGCCTCGGTCGGGCCGTAGAGGTTGTGCACCGGGACGCCCAGCCGCGCGACCGCCTGGTCGGCGACCTCCGGCGGGAGCGCCTCGCCGCTGCAGATGACCCGCCGGAGGGAGGCCGGCGCCGGGCCGTCCGAGGCGGCGAGGAAGACGGCGAGCATGGACGGGACGAAGTGGACGGTCGTGACGCGTTCGGCGTCGATCAGCCCGGCGAGGTAGGCCGGGTCCCGGTGGCCGCCGGGCCGGGCGATCACCAGGGCGGCGCCGGTCTGGAGCGGCCAGAAGAACTCCCAGACCGACACGTCGAACCCGGCGGGTGTCTTCTGCAGGACCCGGTCGTCGGCGCGCAGGCCGTACCGGGACTGCGCCCACAGCAGGCGGTTGACGATCGACCGGTGGGAGACCACGACGCCCTTGGGCCGTCCGGTCGAGCCCGAGGTGTAGATCACGTAGGCGGGGTTGTCCGGCGCCGGCCGTACCTCCAGGTTCTCCGCCGAACATCCGGACACGTCCGCGCCGGCCAGCCAGTCGTGGTCGATGACGAGGACCGGGCGCGCGTCGTCGAGCATCGACGCGATCCTCCCGGCCGGGAGGCCGGGATCGATCGGCAGGTAGGCGGCGCCCGCCTTGACCACGGCGTACATCGCGACCAGCAGGTCCGGCGACCGGGGCAGCATCAGCGCCACCACCCGCTCGGGCCCGGCCTCGTGCTCGGCCAGCAGCCGCGCCAGCCGGTTCGCCCGCGCGTTGAACGCGGCGTAGCTCAGCTCCACGCCCTCGGACACCAGCGCCGTCGCGTCCGGGGTCCGCGCGACCTGTTCCTCGAACAGCCCGGCCAGCGTCACCTCGGGTACGGCCGCCGCCGTATCGTTCCATTCGCGCAGGAGCAGCTCCCGCTCGTCGCGGAAGAGACCGCCGAGGCGGCCGACGGGGGTGTCCGGCGCGGCGGCCAGCGTGGTGAGCAGGTGCCGGAACCGGTCCAGCAGCCCCTCGGCCTCCTCCTCGGTGAACACGTCGGGCCGGTACTGCAGCCGGAAGCGGAGCCGCTCCCCCGGGATGACCAGCAGCGTGATCGGATAGTGGGTCGCGTCGGCCACGTCCGCCGAGGTCAGCCGGAGATCCCCGATCGTGGTGCGCGGGTCCAGGGGGTAGTTCTCCATCACCAGCAGCGTGTCGAACAGGACGCCGCGCCGGATCTCGCTCAGCCCGAGGTGGTGGTGGGCCAGCAGCTCGGCCTGCTCGTCGCGGAGCCTGCGGAGCAGGTCTCCCACCGGTTCGGCCGGGCGGAGCCGTACCCGGACCGGCAGCGTGTTGATGAACAGGCCCACCATCCGCTCGACGCCGGGCAGCTCGGGCGGGCGGCCGGAGACGGTGCCGCCGAAGACGACGTCGTCGCCGCCGGTGAGCTGGGCGAGCAGCAGCCCGAAGGCGGCCTGCATGACCGTGTTCAGCGTGGTGGAGTGGGTGCGGGCCAGCGTGGTGAGCGCCCGGGTCGGGCCGTCGGCGAGCTCGGCGGTGACGCGGCCGGGCGGCACCGGGTCGGCGGGGGCGTGCGGGGCGACCAGCGTGGGATCGTCCAGGCCGTCCAGGGCCCGGTCCCAGGCCGCCGTCGCCGCCGCGTGGTCCTGGCGGGCCAGCCACTCCAGATACCCCTTGTACGGCGGGGCCGCGGAAGGCTCGTCCCCGGTGTAGAGGGCGAACAGCTCGGCGGCCAGCAGCGGGGTGGACCAGCCGTCGAGCAGGATGTGATGGTTGGTGAGGATCAGCTGGTGCCTGCCGGGCGCGAGCCGTACCAGGGCGAACCTCAGCAGCGGCGGCCTGGAGAGGTCGAAGCGGTGCGCCCGCTCCTCGGCGGCCACCCCGGCGGCGTCGGCGGTGGCGACCTCCCGCCAGGGGACCTCGACCCGGCGGTGCACGAGCTGGACGGGTCCGTCGCGGAACTCGAAGGAGGCGCGCAGGCCGGGGTGCCTGCGGACCAGGCGTTCGGCGGCGGTTCTGAGCCTGGCGGCGTCGAGGGGGCCGGTGAGGTCCAGCACGAGCTGGGCGGTGTAGACGTCCACGGCCAGCATGGAGTGGAAGAACAGACCCCGCTGGAGGGGGGCGAGCGGCCAGGCGTCCTGGAGGTCCGGGCCGAAGCCGTCGAGGTCGTCCTGGGTGAGCCGGGCGGTGACGTCGGAGGGGGTGAGGCCGCCTCCGGTGTGCCGGGAGATGCCGGTCAGCGCCTCCGACCAGGCGGTGGCCAGCTCGACGATCCGGTCCTCGGTGTAGTGGTGCGGCGACCAGGTCCAGGTGACGCGGAGGGTGTCGCCGAGGGCGACCGCATTGATCTCGATGCCGTGCCTGAGCGGGGCGCCGGCGTCCTGGCCGCCGGACAGCCCGCCGGACGGCCCGTCCGTCGCCGGTTCCCAGTCCTGGCCCGAGGTCGTGATCCGGCCGAGGTAGTTGAAGCCGATCTCGGGCCGGGGCAGGGCGGCCAGGACGGGCGCCGTGCCGGGGTTGAGATAGCGGAGCAGGCCGTAGCTCAGGGAGTCGGGCAGGGCACGGAGCTGCTCCTTGACCCGTTTGACGGCCTGGGCCACGCTCTGGCCCCCGTTCCTGAGGTCGCTCCAGTCGACCGGGCCGGCGTCGATCCGGACCGGATACATGGCGGTGAACCAGCCGACGGTCCTGGACAGGTCCACTCCGGCGAAGACGTCCTCCCGGCCGTGCCCCTCCAGGTCGATCAGGACCGACCGGTCCCCGCTCCATCTGGCGACAGCCGCCGCGAGCCCCGCGAGCAGCACGTCGTCGGCCCGTCCGTGGAACGCCCCGGGGACCTTGCCGAGCAGCGGCCTCGTCACCTCGGCCGGAAGCTCCACGACCGTCTCGCGCCGTTCCCCCCACGTCCCCCACCACCGGGGAGTCGCGCTCCCGTCCCCGGCGGGGCCGTCGAGGATCTCGGTCCAGCGGTCGAGTTCGGCGGTCCTGTCATGAGCGTCGCCCCCGTCGCGGGCCTCGCCTCGGTCGCGGGCCTCGTCCCGCAGGCGGTGGGCCCAGGTCCGGAAGGAGGTCGGGACCGGGGCCAGCACCGGAGCCTTCCCTTGAACCGCCGCCTCCCAGGCGGCGAACAGATCCGGCAGCAGGATCCGCCACGACACACCGTCGACCGCCAGATGATGGACGGTGAGCACGAGCCTGCCGGAGACCTCCGGCCCGGCATCCAGCCACGCGACGCCAACCATCCTGCCCGCCACCGGATCCAACCCGCACCGCAGCAACTCGACCTGCCCGGCGACCGCCTCCTCCACCTCCCCGGCGACCTCGACCCGGCGCACGTGCTCCACCGCCCGGACCACCCCGCGCGCCATCACCTCCAGCCCCGACACCCCCGGCCCGGCCACCCTCAACCGCAGCACGTCATGACAGTCCAGCACGGCCTGCACCGCGACGATCAGATGATCCAGGCCAAGCCCCGGGGGGACCCGCAGGACCACCGTCTGGTTGAACCCGTCGATCGGCCCGCCCCGCTCCGCCAGCCAGGCCATGATCGGGGTGGCCGGGACGGCTCCCACGCCGTCGTCGCCGGTGACGACCGTCTCCACGGCCTCGTGCGCGACGAGCGCGAGAGCCTCCGGGCTCCGGTGCTGGAAGACGTGCTTGGGCGTGAGTCCCAGCCCGGCCTCGCGGGCGCGGGCCACGAGCCGGATCGCGAGGATGCTGTCGCCGCCCAGGTCGAAGAAGCCGTCGTCGGCGCCGACCCGCTCCACCCCCAGCACCTCGGCGAACAGCGCGCACAGCAGCCGTTCCCGATCCGTCGCGGGCTCCCGGCCGGAGGTCTCCCGCTCCGGCGCGGGCAGTGCCCGCCGGTCCAGCTTGCCGTTGGCGGTCAGCGGCATCGCGTCCAGCACCACGATCGCGGCCGGGACCATGTAGTCGGGCAGGGCCCGCCGGGCATGCCGCCGCAGCTCGTCGGCGTCCGCCGTACCGGTGACGTAGGCGACCAGGCGCCGGTCCCCGGGCTGGTCGTCGCGGGCCAGCACGGCCGCCTGGCCGACGCCGGGGTGACCGGCGAGCACGCTCTCGATCTCTCCCAGTTCGATCCGGAAGCCGCGCACCTTGACCTGCCGGTCGGCCCGGTCCAGGTACTGGAGCTGGCCGTCGGCCCCCCACCGGACCAGGTCTCCGGTGCGGTACATCCGCCCGCCGGCCCCGGTCGGATCGGCGACGAACCGCTCGGCCGTCAGACCGGGCCGGTTGAGGTAGCCCCGGGCCACGCTCGGGCCCGCGACGTACAGCTCGCCGGCCGTGCCGGGCGGGACCGGGCGCAGGCCGGGGTCCAGGACGTGCAGGCGGGTGTCGTAGACCGGGCGGCCGATCGGGGTGTCGTCGGGAGAGGTCAGCGGGTCGCTGGTGGCGACCACGACCGTGGTCTCGGTCGGTCCGTACACATTGATCATCCGACGGCCGGCGGACCAGCGGCGGACCAGCTCGGGGCGGCAGGCTTCGCCGCCCACGAGCAGCGTCCGCAGGTCGGGGAGCGGCCGCTCCGGGATCGTCGCCAGCGCGGCCGGGGTGATGAAGGCGTGGGTGACGCGCGTCTCGGCGAGGAAGCGGCCGAGCGGCTCCCCGCCGTAGACGCCGGCGGGGGCCAGTACGAGCGCCGCCCCCGAGGAGAAGGCCATCAGCCACTCCAGCACCGCCCCGTCGAACCCGATCGAGGCGAACTGGAGCACCCGGCTGTCCTCGGTCACCGCGTACCGGTCGATCTCGGTCCGCGCGTAACCCGGCAGGCCCGCGTGGGTGACCAGCACGCCCTTGGGCAGGCCGGTCGAGCCGGAGGTGAAGACGACGTAGGCCGGGTGGCCGGGCAGCAGCGCGGTCACCGGATCGGAACCGGGGAGGCCGTCCCCGGTCCAGGTGTCCATCATGACGACTTCCGCGCCGGAGAGACCGTCCTCGATCCGGGTGCCCGCCCTCCCGGCCCCGCCTCCGTCGCCGCTTCCGCCTCCGTCGCCGGCTCCGGCTCCGGCTCCGGCTCCGGCTCCGGCTCCGGCGAGGCTCTCTCCGGTCCGGGCGTCCACCGTGTCCGCCCCGGGCGGCGGGAGGAGCCCGGCCGCCGCACAGGTGACCACGATCGGCGGCGCGGCGTCGGCGAGCATCACCGCGAGGCGGTCCCGCGGGTAGTCGGGGTCCAGCGGCAGGTAGGCGGCACCGGACTTCAGGATCGCCAGGAACGCGACGACCATGTCGAGCGAGCGGGGCACCGACAGCCCGACGTAGCGGTCGGGTCCGGCGCCCCGGGCGATGAGATGGTGCGCCAGCCGGTTGGCCCGGACGTTCAGCTCGGCGTAGGTGACCTCGGTGTCCCCGGCCACGACGGCCACGGCCTCGGGGCGCCGCCGTACCTGCTCCTCGAACAGGGTGACGGCGGTGCCGTCCGGCACCTCGCGCGGCGCGCCGCCCCAGTCGCCGAGGAGCGCCCGCTCGGCCTCGTCGAGCAGGTCGATCGCGCCGACGCGCAGGTCCGGGCTGGCCTGGGCGATCTGGGCCAGGCAGCGCAGGAACCGGTCGTGGTGGTCGGCCAGCTCGGCCTCGCCGTACAGCTCGGGGTGGCCGTCGAAGTCGATGCGGACGCCGCGCCCGTCGGAGCCGTCGTAGAGGTTGATCGACAGGTCCTCGATCGGCCCGGTGGACAGCGGGTGCGCGGTGGCGGCGTGACCGGCGAACTTCAGGTCGTAGTCGAAGCGCATGATGTTGACGACCGGCCCGAACAGCCGCCCGCGCACCTCCCGGCGCAGGTCCTCGTACCGGTAGCGCTGGTGCACCAGCAGCCGCCCGACCTCCCGGGTGACCTGCCCGACGAGCTCCCCGAAGGTCGTCTGCGGCCGTACGGCCAGGCGGAGCGGGAGCACGTTGGAGACCATGCCGGGGGTGCGCCGGGCGGTCGGCGTGGTCCGGGCGGTGACCGCCAGCCCGAGGACCACCTCCTGGGCCCCGGTGAGGCGGCCGACGAAGGCCGCGACCGCGGCGATCATGAGCCCGGACACGGCCGTCCCGTGGGAGAGCGCCCCTTCCGTCAACGCGGCGGCGTCACGCTCCCCCAGCATCGCGCTCCACCGGTGGAAGCGCGAGGTGGCGACGGCCGTGCCGGAGGAGAGGGCGGGTACGGCGGGCAGGTCGGCGAGTTTGCCCAGCCAGTGGCGGCGGTCGGCCTCGAAGCGGTCGGAGGCCCGGTAGGCGGCGTCCTCCTCCAGCAGGGTGGCCAGTGACCCGAGGCCGCCGGGGTCGGGGTCGCGGCCCTCGGCCAGCGCGGTGTAGACCTCCGCCAGGCGCTGGGCGATCATCGGCCCGCTGTAGCCGTCCATGATCACGTGATGGCAGCGGAGGTACCAGAGGTAGCGGTCGTCGGCGACCCGCAGCAGGGCGGTGGCCAGCAGCGAGCCCTCCCCCAGGGGGGAGGCGAGCTGGGCCCGCATCCACTCCAGGGCGGCCCGCTCGTCTCCGAGGTCGAGGAAGGGACAGGCGGGCTCCCGCTCCTCGACGATCTGCCCGCCCTCGACGATCCGGACATGGATCGCGTCGACCTCCCGGGCCGCCAGGCGGACGGCCGAGGCGAAGAGCACCGGGTCCACCGGCCCCGAGATCTCAATGTACTGGGCGATATGGATCGGGTCCTCAGGGGCGATCCGCTGAGCGTGCCACATTCCACTCTGCGCTGCGGACAATGGCAGGAAGGAACCCGGGATAAGCACCGTCGCCACGCTTTCCACCTTGGCCGAAGAAATGCCTGATGGGTGCGTATCAGCACCTCAGAGGGGTAGAAACGCATTGTGTGCGACGATCTGCCCCACGTTTGTTACCTGGCAGTAAACCACAGGTGTGATCTATATCGCAATAATGGAATTTGTCATTTCCCGCTAAACTAACCGCCCATTTTTTCGCCTTTCATCAAGACGACCCGGCTGGATCTGAGCATGACGCGCGGCCGTACCAGTCCACGGGGCCGGAGCAGGACCTGGGGCCGCACCCGGGGGTCCGGCCGCCGGACCGGCCGCCCCGCGCGGTGCCACCAGGACAGCCCTCTCGCCAGCCGGCTCGGCCACCAGACGGCGTCGCCGACGTCCAGGGTCAGCGCGGTGACGAGCACCGAGCGGACGATCATCGTGTCGAGCAGCACGCCCACCGCCACCGCGAAGGCGATCTGCACGGTCTGCGTCAGCGGCAGCACCACGAGCACCGCGAAGGTGCCCGCGAGCACGACCCCGGCCGAGGTGATCACGCCGCCGGTCGCGCCGAGGCCGAGGATCGCGCTGTGCGCGGTGCTGTGCCGGTGCGCCTCCTCCCGCACCCGGTGCATCAGGAAGATGTTGTAGTCCACCCCGAGCGCCACCAGGAACACGAAGACCAGCAGGACGAACCCCTGGTCGACCCCGGCGAAGCCGAACAGGTGGGTGAAGGCCAGCGAGCTGATCCCCAGCGTCGCCAGGAACGACACCACGACGGTCGCCAGCAGCAGCAGCGGCGCGACGAGCGAGCGCAGCAGCAGGGCCAGCACCGCGAAGACCACCAGCAGCACCAGCGGGATGATCAGTGCGCGGTCCCGCTGCGCGCCCCGCTCCAGATCGGCGACGAGCGCCACGTTCCCGCCGACGTTGACGTCCGGGGCGGCCACCGCCCGCAGCCGGTCGCGCAGGGCGAGCACCTCCTGCTGCTCGGACTCCTCGCCGTCGCCGGCGCGCACGCTCACGTTGAGCAGGATGTCGCCGTTCCCGGCCGCGCCCAGCGAGATCGCGGTGACCTCGGGCCGCTGGGCGGTGTCCACGATCACGTCCCTGACGTACTGCTCGGTGGTGACCACCTGGACCGGGTCGGCCGCGCCGGACGGGAAGTGCCTCGCGGCGGCCTCCTGCCCGACGACCGAGTCCGGCCGGCCGAGGAACACGTCGGCGTTGCCCAGCCCGCCCGCCTTGTAGGAGGCCAGCCCGGACGCGCATACGCCCAGCCCGATGACGGTGACCACCCACACCAGCCGAGGATTTTTCGCGATTTTTCGGCCTAAAGCTCCCCAGATTCCGGCGTCGGCAGGCGGCTCCCCGGCCGCACCGGACGGCCGCACCGGGCCACGCCCGCCGGACCGGCCCGCCCCGGCCTCCCTTCCGCCCCCCGGCGCGTGGTCCGGCCGCTCCGAGGACCGGCAGCGCGGGATGAGCGGCCAGAACACCCACCGCCCGAAGACGACCATCACGGCGGGCAGCAGCGTCATCATGGCGAGCATCACGCCGGCCACGCCGACCGCCGAGACCGGCCCGAGCCCCTTGGTGGAGTTGAGGTCGGCCACCAGCAGGCAGAGCAGCCCGGCCACCACGGTCGCCGCGCTCGCCAGCACCGCCGGCCCGGCCCGGCGCAGCGCCACCGCCATCGCCTCGTGCCGGTCCTCGTGCCTGCCCAACTCCTCCCGGTAGCGGGCGATGAGCAGCAGCGCGTAGTCGGTCCCCGCGCCGATCACCAGGACCATGAGCAGCGAGACCGCCACGCTGCTGACCGTGATCACCTCGGCGGCGGCGAGCAGGTAGTTGACCCCCATCGCGACGACCAGTCCCACCAGCACGACGCTCAGCGGGAACAGCCAGAGGAGCACGCTGCGATAGGTGATCAGCAGCACCACCACCGCCACGCCCATCGCGGCCAGCAGCAGGTTGGTGTCCACGGTCGAGAACACCGCGAGCGCGTCGGCCTGGAACCCGACCATGCCCGTGATGTGCGCGGCCAGCCCGGCGGGGCGGCCCGCGTCGACGACCCGGCGCACCCGCTCGACGACCTCGGCCGTCTCCCGGCCGCCCCGGTCCCTGACGATGACCACGACCTGGACGGCCTGGCCGTCCTTGGACCGCTGCGCGGCGATCAGCTTGATCGTCTTGGTCAGCCTGGGCATCTGGAGCTTCCGCTCGACCACCTGCAGCTGCTCGGGCAGCCTCCCCCTGGCGTCCCGGTACGGCTTGAGCTCCCTGTCGAACTCCGCCCGCCCGAAGGTCTTGCCCCCGGTCGGCGTGGGCAGCTCCGCCACCACCCCGTCGATCCCGGCGAACTCCTTCATGTCCCGGGCGATCTCGTCCCGGTCGGCCGTGGTGACGCCCTCACGCCGCTCGTAGACGATCGTCGCCGGGGAGAGGTTCTCCCCCTGCATGCCGAGGATGCGCTTGACCGCCCGCGCGGAGTCGGCGTTCTCGGGGAGGTAGGCGGCGATGTCGTCCTTCTGCACCGACTCCAGCCGCCCGGCGAAGGAGGCGGCCGTCCCGATGATGCCCAGCCAGATGACCAGCACCACCCATTTCGTGCGCCGGCCGCACAGCAGAGCGGTCATCAGCCCGCGCTCAACCGTCCCCGGAGGTGGTCCGCCATGGCCGCGACCGTCGGATGCTCCCAGGCGAGGGTCGGCTCGATCTCCAGCCCGTACTCCGCCTCGATGTCGCCGCACAGGCTGAGCGAGTAGACCGAGTCCATGCCGTACTGGGCGATCGGCACCAGCGGGTCGATCTCCTCGGGGGCGCGCACCACGTACGAGGCCACCTGGGCCCGCAGCCAGCCCCGAATGGCGTCCAGGTCGGTGGCGATCCCGGCGTCGGCGGACATGCTCACGCTCCTTCTGCTACGGCTTCTGCTACGGCGCGCGCGGCCGGTACGGCCTGCGCGGCTGGTACGGCGTGTGCGGCCGGTACGGCATGCGCGGCCGGCGCGCCGGGCCCGGCCTGTTCGGCCCGCGCGGCGACCGCCGCCGTGAGCTCGGCGTGGACGACGGGCAGCGACCCACCCAGCAGCAGGTCGCGGGTGCGGGAGCGCTGGACCTTGCCGCTGGTGGTCTTGCCGACCCCGCCGCGCTCGACCAGCACGACGCTCATCGACGGCAGGCCGAACAGGCGGGCGAGCTCTCCCTGGACCAGGCGGGCGACCTCTCCGGCGGAGGCGCCGCCCAGACGCTGCCGGCGGACCTCCTGGACGAGCACCACGTGCTCGCCCCCCGCCTCGACCCCGAAGGCCGCCGCGGCGCCCAGCGACGGGTGCGCCTCCCGGGCCGCCTCCTCCAGGTCCTGCGGGTAGAGGTTGCGCCCGTTGACGATGACGACGTCCTTGCTCCGGCCGGTGACGTAGAGCTCCCCGTCGAGCATGAAGCCGAGGTCCCCGGTCCGCAGGAACGGCCCGTCGCCGTCGGCGGTGCGCCCGCCGAAGGCGTCGCGGCTGGCCTCCGCGCGCTGCCAGTAGCCCCGCGCGACGCTCGCGCCGCGCACCCAGATCTCGGCGACGCTCCCGTCCGGCAGGACCGCGTGGGTCTCGGGGTCGACGATCCGCACGGTCATGCTGATCGGCCGCCCGCAGCCGACCAGTTCCACGCCGTCCGGCGCGGGGACCGCCTCGTGCCGCTCCAGCGCGCCGGTGTCGAACCGGCGGATCAGCGGCCCGTGCCCCAGCGGGGTGGCGGTGACCACCAGGGTGGCCTCGGCCATGCCGTACGCCGGGGCCCAGGCCTTCTCGCTGAAACCGGCGGCCCCGAAGCGCCCGGTCATGGCGCGCAGCGTGCCGGTGCGGACCGGTTCGGCCCCGTTGAGCGCGAACCGCAGGCTCGACAGGTCGAGGCCGGCCACCTGCCCGTCGGTGACCCGGCCGGCACACCACTCGTAGGCGAAGTTCGGCGCGACGGTGTATCCGGCCCGGTAGCGGCTGATCATCTCCATCCAGAGCGCGGGGCGCATGACGAAGGCGATCGGCGAGGCGAAGTACAGGTCGCCGCCCGCGTAGATCGGCTGGAGCAGCATGCCGATCAGGCCCATGTCGTGGTAGTGCGGCAGCCAGCCGACCCCCACGCCCTCCTCCGGCGAGCCGATCGCCCGCCAGATCTCCTCCTCGTTGTGGAGCAGGTTGGCGTGGGTGAGCATGACGCCGCGCGGCTCGCTCGTGGAGCCGGAGGTGTACTGCATGTAGGCGAGCGTGTCCGGCCCGATCTCCGGCATCGCCCACTCGTCGGGGCCGGGCAGGTCCAGGGTGTCGGTGGCCACGCACTCGACCGCGCCGTCCAGGCCGACGTCGCGCAGCCACCGGGTGAGCATGGCCTGGTTGGCCGAGTCGGTGAGCACGAACCGTACGTCGGCGTCCTTGATGATCCCCTCCGCCCGCTCCAGCGCGCGCGGGTCGGTCTGCGGCAGCGGCGAGGGCACCGCGATCACGCGGGAGTACAGGCAGCCGAGGAAGGCGGTCAGGAACTCCAGTCCGGCGGGGTAGAGCAGCAGCGCCGTCTGGTCCGCCGCCCGCCGCCCGGCCAGCCATGCTCCCGTGGACCGGGCCCGCGTGTCGATCTCGGCGAAGGTCAGGCGGCTCTCGGTGAGCTCGCCCCTGCGGTCCTCCACGAAGGTGTACGACCGTTCGTGCCCACATCGGTCGGCCTGCGCGCGCACCCGCTCCACAAAGGACATCTGGTCATCTCCCGTGACGGCAAGACAACCCAACATAGGAGGAAAGATCAGCCGGTCCCAGGCCTGCGCCGCACAAGCTACCGCTCGGTTTTATGCGGAAAGTTAGTATTTTGCCCCCAGCGAATTATCCCTTCAATCCGTGTCGGCACAGAGCGGGATGTTGCCCTGTTAGGCTTACCTTGCTTAACATCTGAGCAACTGTTCAAGTGTTAGTAGGATGGATCTTGTGATGGGTCACGGACACGGGCATGGGCACGGGCATGGGCACGGGCACGGCGCGGACTCCGACCGCCGCTACCTGGCGGCGGCGCTCGTCCTTCTGGTCGTCTTCATGGCGGCCGAGGTCGTCATCGGCGTCATCGCCAACTCCATCGCGCTGATCTCCGACGCCGGGCACATGCTCACCGACGCCGCCTCCATCGCGCTCGCCCTGATCGCGATGAGCATGGCCGCCCGTCCCGCCCGCGGCGCCTACACCTTCGGCTGGAAGCGCGCCGAGATCCTGTCGGCGGCGATCAACGGGCTGACGTTCGTGCTGCTCGTCGTCTACTTCGTCTACGAGGGCGTGCGCCGGCTCATCGAACCGCCCGAGGTCAAGGGGCTGCTGGTCTTCGGCACGGCCCTGGCCGGGATCGCGGTCAACGCGGTCGCCGCCTGGCTCATCGCCAGGGCCGACCGGAGCAGCCTCAACGTGGAGGGCGCCTTCCAGCACATCCTCAACGACATGTACGCCTTCATCGCCACCGCGATCGCGGGCGCGGTCGTCTGGCTCACCGGCTGGGGCCGGGCGGACGCGATCGCCGCCCTGGTCGTCGCGGCGCTGATGGCCAGGTCCGCCTACGGCCTGCTGCGCGACGCCGGGCGCATCCTGTTCGAGGCCGCGCCCCCCGGCGTGCATCCCGCCGAGGTGAGCGCCGCGATCACCGCCCACGGTGACGTCACCGGTGTGGAGGACCTGCACGTGTGGACCGTGACCAGCGGCTTCCCCGCGCTGTCCGCGCACGTGATCGTCAAGACCGGCGGCGACTGCCACCGGATCCGCCGCGAGCTCGCCGAGCTGCTCCACGAGCGCTTCCACATCGACCACACCACCCTGCAGGTCGACCACGTGCCGGGTACGGCCTGCCGGATCGTCAAGGCCTCCGGCACGGGAACCTCCCGGCAGGAGGCGATCACGCCCTGAGGCAGGCCTCGAAGACCGCGGTGAGCCGCCTGACCACGGTCTCCTGGTCGGGCGCCTCGAGCGCGTCCGAGCCGTAGAGCTGGCTCAGGGTGCCGGCGCCGGTGATGAGCGCGGTGGCGATGGTCGCGCGGAAGATCGCTTCCGGTCCGGGCAGCCGTGCGGCCAGCGGCTCCAGGATCGCCGAGCTGACCCGGTCCCGGATGAGCCCGTGGGTCTCCGAGCAGGACGCCGACCGGATGAGCGCCGCCATGACCGGGCTCCCCCGGTCCGAGCGGAGGCGTTCGGCGACGTACTCCGCCAGGCGCCGGGGCAGCTCTCCCTCGGGGACGTCCAGCACGCCGGGGAAGCGGCCCTGCATGGCGAGCACCTCGGCGAACAGCTCCCGCTTGGAGCCGAAGTAGCGGTTGATCAGCGCGACGTTGGCGTCCGCCTCCGCGGAGATCAGCCGCATCGTCACCTGGTCGTAGCCCAGCTCGGTGAACAGCCGGCGGGCGGCGTCGAGAATGCGGCGCCGGGTGCCCTCCCGGTCGCGCTGCCGTACCTCATCCACCCTTCCGATCCTTCCAGATTTGACCAGTAAACAAGCGTCTACTAACTTCACATGTATCGTACACACATTGGGGGATGCTTCATGCTGACCGAACAACAGGCCCAGGCCGAGGCCGCACCGCGCTTCACGCACAAGCAGGTGCTGGAGATCTTGGCCGGACTGATGCTCGCCATGCTGACGTCGATGATCGCGACGTCCGTGGTGGGAACCGCGCTGCCGACGATCGTGGGCACGCTCGGCGGTCAGGACCAGCTGGCCTGGGTGGCCAGCGCGACCCTGCTCACCATGACGGCCTCCACCCCGCTCTGGGGCAAGCTGTCGGACCTCTACGGCCGCAAGTTCATGTTCCAGGTCTCCCTGGTCGTCTTCGCGGTCTCCTCCATCGCCGCGGGCTTCTCCCAGGACATGGGCCAGCTCATCGCGGCCCGGGCCGTGCAGGGCATCGGCGCCGGCGGACTCGCCGCGCTGCCGCAGATCATCCTGGGCGACGTGGTCGAGCCCCGCGAGCGTGGCCGCTACTCCGGCTACATGGGTGCGGTCTTCGGCGTCTCCACCGTCGCCGGCCCGCTGCTGGGCGGATTCATCGTCGACAACATGTCCTGGCGCTGGACGTTCTGGATCTGCGTGCCGCTGGCCGTGGTCGCGTTCGTCGTCATCCAGAAGGTGCTCAAGCTGCCGCTCGTCCGCCACGACACCAAGGTCGACTGGTGGGGCGCCACCTTCATCACCGGCGGAACCACCGCGCTGATGCTGCTGCTGTCCCTGGGCGGCAAGGAGTTCGACTGGAACTCCGCGTGGACCTACGGCCTGGGCGCGCTCAGCCTGGTGATGTTCGGCCTCGCCGTCGTCGCCGAACGCCGGGCCGCCGACCCCATCCTGCCTCCGCGGCTGTTCCGCAACCACACCTTCGTGCTCACCAGCGTCGCATCCCTGCTGGTCGGCGCGGCGATGTTCGGCGCGCTGATGTTCCTCCCGCAGTACCTGCAGATCGTCAAGGGCATGAGCCCCACCGGCTCCGGCCTGATGACCCTGCCCATGGTGCTCGGCCTGCTCGTCTCCTCGATCCTGGTCGGCCGCTTCGTCAGCCAGACCGGCCGGTGGAAGATCTTCCCCGTCGCAGGCATGCTGCTGGTCGCGCTCGGCCTGTTCCTGCTCTCCCGGCTGCACGTCGACAGCTCGCTGGTGGTCGTCGGCCTCGACATCGCGGTGCTGGGCATCGGCCTCGGCGCCTCCATGCAGATCCTGATCCTGGCCGCGCAGAACGCCGTGACCCGCGCCGACCTGGCCTCCACCACCTCGGGTGTGGCCTTCTTCCGCTCCCTGGGCGGCGCGGTCGGCGTGGCGGCCTTCGGCGCCATCCTGTCCAACCGGCTCAGCGCGGAGCTGATCTCCCTGGCCAAGGCCGCCCACCTGCCCCTCACCGGCGGCGCGACCCCCAGCCTCGGCTCCCCCGACGCCATCCGCCACCTGCCCGCCCCGGTGCTGGAGGTGGTCCTGGAGGCCTTCACCCGGGCCATCCACATGGTCTTCCTGGTGGGCGTGCCCATCGCCGTCCTGGCCGCGGTGGCCACCCTGATGCTGAAGGAGATCCCGCTCCGCTCGGCCCAGACCACCCCCGCCACCCCCGCCGACCCGACCGCTCCCCCGGTCCGGGCCGAATAGGACCATCCCTCGCAGTGCCCGGGCCCGGCCCTCTCCGCCGGTCCCGGGCACTTCTGTTCCGCCCGCGGCGCCCGCGGGCCTGCGGCCGTACCTCGCGGGCGCCGCGACGGCCGGCCGGGCGGGGTGGGCGCACGCGCCCCGGAGCCACGCGGAGGAAGAGGGCCGCCCCGCGCGCCGGGGCACGACACGCGGACGGGCGGGTGTTCCGTGGAACACCCGCCCGTCGCCGGAGAGCCCGGCAGGCTCAGCACCTCAGAGACCCGGAGCCCCAAGACTCGCAGACCAGTGACTCGGAGGCTCAGACCGTGAGCAGAGCCGCCCTCGCAGACCCGTCGGAGGCTCAGACCGTGAGCAGAGCCGCCTCCGCCTCAAGCGTGGCCGCCACGGCGTTGATCGCCGCGGCGATCCGCAGGGCTTCCTGGATCTGCTCGCGGGGCATGCCCGACTGGCGCAGCACCTGCTCGTGGGACTCCAGGCAGCGGCCACAGCCGTTGATCGCCGACACCGCGAGACACCAGAGCTCGAAGTCGACCTTGTCGACACCCGGGTTGCCGATGATCGTCATGCGGAGCTTGGCCGGCATGGTGGAGTACGTCTCGTCGCCGATCAGATGGACCGACCGGTAGTAGACGTTGTTCATCGCCATGATGGCGTTGGCGCCCTTGGCCGCCTGGAAGGCCTCGTCCGACAGGTTGCCGGCCGCCTCGGCGGAGACCTCGGCGATCACGCGGGCCGACTTGGTGGCCAGCGCGCAGGCCAGGACCGCGCCCCAGAGCTGCTGGTCGGTCAGCGACGACGTCGTCACGACCGACCCCAGGTTGAGCTTGATGTCCTTGGCGTACGCCGGAAGGGCGTTCTTCAGGGCGTCGACGCTCATCCGGCCATCAGCTTCTTGTCGTCGAGGCCCTTGTCGCCCTTGTTCCAGTTACACGGGCAGAGCTCGTCCGACTGGAGCGCGTCGAGGACCCGGAGGACCTCCTTGACGTTGCGGCCGACGGAGCCCGCGGTCACCATGACGAACTGGATCTCGTTGTTGGGGTCCACGATGAAGGTGGCGCGCTGGGCGACACCGTCGGCGCCGAGGATGCCCAGCTCGGTGCAGAGCTCGCGCTTGATGTCCGACAGCATCGGGAAGGGCAGGTCGCGCAGGTCCGGGTGGTCCTTGCGCCAGGCGTGGTGGACGTACTCCGAGTCGACGGAGAAACCCAGGACCTGAGCGTCGCGGTCGGCGAACTCGCCCTCCAGACGGCCGAACTCGGCGATCTCGGTCGGGCAGACGAAGGTGAAGTCCTTCGGCCATGCGAAGTAGATCTTCCACTTGCCCTCGTAGGACTTGTGGTTGATCTCGGCGAATGCGCTGTCCGCGTCCAGGGAGACGCAGGCGGTCAGTTCGAACTCAGGGAAGCGGTCACCGACGGTGAGCAAGTCCGGATCTCCTTTGAAGAGGACGTCGTTGTCGGGGCCTACCCTGCCGCATCTAGCATTGATCAGAGAAATCGAGCAGTCGGACCAATCTGAGAGGTGTTTCCTATCAATGAGCCCACCCCCACCCTGGCTCAGCTGCGGGCATTCCTCGCGGTCGCCGATCACCTCCACTTCAGGGAGGCGGCCGTCTCGCTCCGGATGAGCCAGCCCGCTTTGTCGAGTGCGGTGTCGGCCCTGGAGGAGACTTTGCACACTCAGTTACTGGAGCGGACCACCAGGAAGGTCCTGCTCACGCCTGCGGGCGACCGGATGGCGGTGCACGCCGCGCGGGTGCTCAAGGCGGTGGAGGACCTGATGGGCGAGGTGGCCCACAGCCGGGAGCCCTTCCACGGCCCGGCACACCTGGGAGTGATCCCCACGGTGGCCCCCTACGTCCTTCCCGCGCTGCTGCCGATGTTCTCGCGACGGTTCCCGCGGCTCAAGCTGACCGTGCACGAGGCCAAGACCGAGACCATCCTGGAGGAGGTGCGCGAGGGCCGCCTCGACCTGGTGCTGCTGGCGCTGCCGACGGAGACGACCGGCCTGGTCGAGGAGCCCCTCTACGACGAGGACTTCCTGCTCGCCTTCCCCTCCGACCACCCCCTGGCGGAGGCGGACGGGCCACTGGACCGGGACGTGCTCAAGGGGCTGGACATCGTGCTGCTCAACCAGGGGCACTGCCTGCGCGAGCAGGCCATCGACGTCTGCCGCGAGGTCGGCGCCCGCGCCACCGCGGCAACCTACGCCACCAGCCTCCCCACCCTGGTCCAGCTCGTCGCCGGCGGCCTCGGCGTGACCCTGCTCCCGGAGTCGGCCGTCCCGGTGGAGACGGGCAAGCGGGTGCGGCTGGCGCTGCGCCGCTTCCAGGCCCCGGCCCCCGGCCGCACCATCGGCCTGGCCTACCGTGCGAGCTCCGCCCGAGCCCCCGAATACGCCCAGCTCGCCAGGGCCGTCCGCGGCGCGATCCGCGCCAAGCGCCTCCCGGTCCGGGTCACCTCGTGATCACATGGGGACGGCGGCCGGGCGAGGCTCCGGGGCGATCGCGCGCGTGAAGCCCCCGGGGGCCGTCCCGGTGGACGCCCCCCGGTCTCAGCCGTTCACGGGCACGGACTCCACGGGCACGGACTTCACGGGCACGGACTTCACGGGCACGGACTTCACGGGCACGGACTCCACGGGTACGGGCTCCGCGGATGCGGCGGGCGGGCGGTCAGAGGCTCCACTTCTGGTTGGACCAGCCGTTGCAGTCCCACAGCTGCACCTTCGTGCCGTTCGACCCGATGGTGTTGAGATCGGCGTCGAGACAGCGGCCGTTGTGCATGCTGTAGATCGTGTGGCTGACCGCATCGTAGATCCACTTCTGGTTGGACCAGCCGTTGCAGTCCCACAGCTGCACCTTCGTGCCGTTCGGCCCGATGGTGTTGAGATCGGCGTCGAGACAGCGGCCGTTCCTCTTGCTGCGGATCGTGTGGCTGCGCACGTCGTAGGTCCACGCCTGGTTGGGCCAGCCGTTGCAGTTCCACAGCTGCACCTTCGTGCCGTTCGGCCCGATGGTGTTGAGGTCGGCGTCGAGGCAGCGCCAGTTGTGGTGGGTGCGGATGGGTCCCGTGGCAGCGGTCGCCGAGGCGCTCGCCGGGCCGGAGACGAGCATCGCGCAGCCGAGCGCGACCGCCGTCATGGGCGCCAGGATCCTGAACTTTCGTCGCATCGCTCTCCCTATACGAGGTACGGAACGGAGAGCGGCGGGCGTCACCGAGGATGAACCCGCCTCCACCTCGGCGCGCCCCACCGTCGCACGGCTCTCGTGAGCACATGCGACAATCACTCTCCGTGGCGGAAGATACACGGAAAGAGATTGTTTTCAGGTGGCGACACGACGGCCGGCGCCTGGCGGGACACCGGTGGTCACACCGGTCCAGGGCAGCGGTGACGGCGTAGGACCGGCCGGGCTCCCGTGCGCGGGCAGGCGCGAGGAGGTCCGGGGCCCGGTCAGGCGGGGGCGGTGCCGGCCTCTCCGAGCCTGGTCAGGCGGCTCACGGCCTCGTCGATGACCTCGTCCTTCTTGCAGAAGGCGAAGCGGACGAAGTGGCTGCCGCGCTCGGGATGGGCGTAGAAGACCTGGGTGGGGATGGCGACCACACCCGCCAGGGAGGGCAGCTCGCGGGTGAGGGCGAGACCGTCGGTGAAGCCGAGGGGGCGGATGTCGGTCTGGACGAAGTAGGTGCCGGCCGGGCGGTAGACCTCGAAGCCCGCCGCGGAGAGCCCGGCCGTCAGGCGGTCGCGCTTGGCCTGCAGGTCGGCCCGGAGCGAGGAGACCCAGCCGAGCTCGTGGCGCAGGCCGTGGGCGACGGCGAGCTGCCAGGGTGCGGCGGCGGTGAAGGTGAGGAACTGCTTGACGGTCTGGACGGCGCGGACGAGCTCGGGCGGGGCGCAGACCCAGCCGGTCTTCCAGCCGGTCACCGAGAAGGTCTTGCCCGCCGAGGAGATCATCACGGTGCGCTCGCGCATGCCGGGGAGGGTGGCCAGGGGGATGTGCTCGACACCGTCGAAGGTGAGGTGCTCGTAGACCTCGTCGGTGAGGGCGATCAGGTCGTGCTCGTGGCACAGGAGGGCGATCTCCTCCAGCTCGGCGCGGGTGAGGACCGTGCCGGTGGGGTTGTGCGGGGAGTTGACCAGGATCGCCCTGGTGCGCGGGCCGACGGCGGCGCGCAGCTCCGCGGGGTCGAAGGTGAAGCGGCCCTCGACCGGGCGCAAGGTGACCGGCCGGAGCACGGCTCCGGCCAGGGCGACGGAGGCGGCGTAGGAGTCGTAGTACGGCTCGAAGGCGATCACCTCGTCGCCGGGACCGCACAGCGCCAGGATCGCGGCCGCGACGGCCTCGGTGGCCCCGACCGTGACGAGGATCTCGCCGTCGGGGTCGTAGGCCAGGCCGTAGTGGTCCTTGCGGTGCTCGGAGACGGCCTGGCGCAGCTCGGGGACGCCGGGGCCGGGCGGATACTGGTTGAAGCCGTCGCGGATCGCCGTCACCGCCCGCTCGAGCATCGCCGCCGGCCCGTCGGTGTCGGGGAAGCCCTGCCCCAGGTTGATCGAGCCGGTCCGTACGGCGAGCGCCGACATCTCAGCGAAGATCGTTGTGCCGAACTCGCGCATCCGCGCCACCAGAGGATCGCTCACGTGCCCCAGAGTAACCGGCACGCCGTCCGGCGATCGACGCCGATCGCCGGCACGCCCCCGACGCCTCCGCCCGGCCCCCACGGTCACGGTCGCGGCGATGCGCGGCATCGCTCGCGCCGGCCGCTCAGAGCCGGGAGCGACCACCACGGGCCTGTCCGGATGGTGCCGCGATCCGATCTAGAGGGGTACGGCGAAGCCCCGGAGCGCTTCGGCGATCTCATCCACCTCGGTCAGCTTGCCCGACGCGACGGCGATGACGAAATCGTAGGCCTCATCCTCGTCGGCGGGTTCGATCGTGACACCGTTCTTGGCGCAGAAGACGTACATCGTGAGCCACGCCGCCCGCTTGTTGCCGTCGACGAACGGATGGCTGGAAATGATCGAATGGAACAGCGCCGCGGCCTTGGTGACCAGGTCCGGATAGGCGTCCCGCCCGAACACCGACGTCCGGGGACGGAACAGTGCCGCTTCCAGGAGGCCCAGGTCACGCACCTGGATCGGCCCGCCGACGGCCGCTCGTGCGATCCGGAGGCCCTGTTCCAAGGTGATGAACAGCGTCACTCGCCAAGCCTTCTCAGGAGATCGGCGAACCGCTCGGCCCCCCGCGCGGCGAGGTCGTCGGTGAGGTCGTCGTCGGCGACCCTGGCGAGATAGTCGTCGATGGCGTGCAACGCGACCTGCTGCATGCTCCGCCCTTCTCTCTCCGCACGCCGCCGGAGGGCTTCGGTCTGCTCGTCGGAGAGCCGCAACGTCATAGCCATACCTCCCATCGTAGGCGAATGTGGTATCACTGTGATACCACAACCGAGAGAGTACGACCCACTACCCAGAGTTGCAACCCGCTTTACCCAACTCCCGTAGTGCTCGCTGAACGGCGGCGCGGGTGGTCTCACATGTGGCCGCCGATGAAGTCGCGGTACCAGTGATAGCTGGCCTTGGGCGTGCGGGCCTGGGTGGCGTAGTCGACGTGCACGAGGCCGAACCGGGCGTCGTAGCCCCTGGCCCATTCGAAGTTGTCGAGCAGCGACCAGCAGAAGTAGCCGCGCACGTCCACCCCCTCGGCGATGGCCTCGGCCGTGGCGGCCAGGTGCTCCCGCAGGTAGTCGACACGGCCGGTGTCGTCGGTCTCGCCCCGGTCGCCGTACCCGTTCTCGGTGATGAAGACCGGAGGCAGGCCCGGGTGGCGCGCGGCGAGCCCGGTGAGGGTGTCCCGCAGGCCGCGCGGCTCGATCCGCCAGCCGAGCCCGCTGGTCGGCGGCCCGTCCGGCGCCACCGTGCGCACGCCGATGTCGAAGGCCGAGCGCAAGGCCGGGTCGGGCTGGGTGTACGGCGCGGCGGCGGCGTGGATCGGGTAGTAGTAGTTCACCCCGAGGAAGTCCAGCGGCGCCGAGACGAGCGCGAGGTCGCCGTCCCGGCGGAAGGAGAAGTCGCTGATCTCGCCGTAGACCTCGGACATGTCCTCGGGGTAGGCGGCGCCGAGCAGCGGCTCGGTGAACTGCCGGTTGACCATCAGGTCCATCCGGCGGGCGGCGGCCGCGTCCTCGGCCGACGGGCCGGCGGGCACGCTCGGCGACATGTTGAGCGTGACGCCGACCTGCTCGCCCTGCCGGGCGCGCTCGCGGAGCCGGCCGGCGGCCAGGCCGTGCCCGACGAGCAGGTGGTGCGCCGCGGCCAGGGCTCCGTGCCCCTCGCGGGCACCCGGCGCGTGCCGGCCCTCGGCGTACCCGACGATCGAGGAACAGTACGGCTCGTTCAGCGTGATCCAGTACGGCACGCCGTCCAGCGCCTCGTGGACGGCCGCGGCGTAGTCGGCGAAGCGCTCGGCGGTGTCGCGCACCCGCCACCCACCGCGCTCCTCCAGCGCCTGGGGCAGGTCCCAGTGGTAGAGGGTGACGAACGGCACGATGTCATGTCCGTGGAGCGCGTCGACCAGGCGGCGGTAGAAGTCGAGGCCTCGGCGGTCGGCGCGGCCGTCCCCCTCGGGGAACACCCGCGGCCACGCCACCGACAGCCGGTAGGCGCCGACGCCGAGGCCGGCCAGGAGTGCCACGTCCTCGGGCCAGCGCCGGTAGTGATCGCAGGCGGGGGCGCCGGACTCCCCCGCCGCCACCGCTCCCGGGGTCCGGGAGAAGACGTCCCAGATCGACGGGCCGCGGCCGTCCTCGTCGACGGCTCCCTCGATCTGGTAGGCGGAGGTCGCCGTCCCCCAGACGAAACCGGCGGGGAAGGCGCCGGCTCCGGGGTCGCGCTCTTCGGTCGCGGTCATCTCCTGGTCGCTCCTGACATGGTTCCTCGCGCGCCGGTGCGGCGTGCCGGTGGCGACAGTCTCCCGCGCGTCCACCGATCCCGAGGTGGTGACGGCCGAGACCCGTGACGCCGGCCGGCGTGCCGCCCCCGCCCGGCGTGCCGCCCACCGGGCCGGTCCTCCGGGGGCGACCGCACCGCCGGACGTCGCGACCGGCGCGCCGGTCGGCCGGCACTCCGGCCCGAACCCGGTCAACCGCCCCGGAGGACTTACCTTTTGGCAGGGGTTGTGTGTACGGGGTGTGTTGTGGGGTGGTACGTCTATTCCCTGTGACCCGAAGGCTTCATGAGCTGGACGCGCTCCGCGGCTTCGCGGTGTGCGGGATCATGCTGGTCAACACCTGGCAGCACACCCGCGAGCAGCTCGGCGCCCCGGACCGGAACGCGGTCGACTGGGCGATCGACAACCTCCTGCAGAGCAGGTTCTATCCGATCTTCTCGTTCCTGTTCGGGCTGAGCTTCGTCCTCTTCCTACGGTCCGCGGCCGAGCGGACGGACCACCCCCGGGTGGTGCTGCTGCGCAGGCTCGCGGTGCTGGCGTGCTTCGGCCTGGTCCACCAGCTCGTGAACCCGGGCGAGGTGCTCCTGCCGTACGCGATCTTCGGGGTGCTGGTCCTGCTGCCCGCCTCCTTCCTCCCCCGCCCGGCGGTGCCGGTGCTGGGGCTGGCCGTCACCGCCTGGGCGGTGCACGAGGGGGGCGGGATGAAGCTCATCCCGGGACTGTTCCTGCTGGGCATGGCCGTGATGGAGTACCCGCCGCCCGAGTGGCTGCTGCCCCCCTCCTTCGCGGTCAGCGCCGTGCTCGCGGTGGGGCTCGGCTACCTGTGGATCCGCACCCTCGACGACCCCGGCCTCTTCTACCGGGGCACCTACCCGGCCGCCGGGCTGGCCGCCGCGGTGGCCTACTGCACCGGGCTGCTGCTGCTCCTGCGGTCCCGGCCACGCGACGCGCTGCTGGCGGTCCTGGCCCCGCTCGGCCGGATGGCGCTGACGAACTACCTGGTCAGCACCGCGGTCATCCTGCTGGCGCTGCCGCTGCTCACCGCCGACCCGACCCGGATCGCCGGCGTGCTGCTGTCCGCCGGCGTGCTGGCGCTCCAGGTCGTCCTCAGCCGGAAGTGGCTGGCCAGGTTCAGGTACGGCCCGCTGGAATGGCTGTGGCGCCGCCTGACGTGGATGGAGGCGGCGCCGAACCGCCGGATAGGGTCGAACGCGTGACACGCATCGCCCTGTGCCAGATCCCGGTCTCCGAGGAGCCCGCCGCCAACCTGCGCAGCGCCCGGGAGGCGCTGGAGCGGGCCGCCACCGACGGCGCCGACCTGGCGATCTTCCCCGAGGCCACGCTCACCCGGTACGGCAGGCGGATCACCGACCTGGCCGAGCCGCTGGACGGTCCCTTCGTCACCGGCCTGGCCGAATCCGCCAGGGCCCACGGCCTGGCCGTGATCGCCGGAGTGTTCGAGCCGGGAGAGGGGCGGGTCCACAACACCGCGGTGGCCATCGGCCCCGGAGGCGGGATCGAGGCCGCCTACCGGAAGATCCACCTGTTCGACTCCTTCGGCGCCCGCGAGTCCGAGCTGGTCGCGCCGGGCGGCACCCCGGTCGTGGTGGAGCTGGCCGGACTCCGGGTCGGCCTGGTCACCTGCTACGACATCCGGTTCCCGGAGCTGACCCGGGCCCTGGTCGACCAGGGGGCCGACCTGTTCGCGGTGATCGCCGCGTGGGGGTCGGGTCCGATGAAGGAGGAGCACTGGGTCACCCTGGTCCGGGCCCGCGCGATCGAGAACACCACCTGGGTGGCCGCGGTGGGCCAGGCGCCGAACCCGGAGGCCCGCGACGGCTTCGGGATCGGCCGGAGCATGCTGGTCGATCCGATGGGCGTGGTCCGCTCCGACCTGGGCCCCACGCCCTCCGTGCGGACCTGCGAGCTGGACCCGCAGATCACGATTGCCACCCGGAATGCCCTACCGTGCCTGGAACACCGGCGACTGCCTCTCGGCAGATCGTAAAATGCGACCGTGAGTGAGCCACCTGGGCGTAGAACGCAGATGCAGAAGGTCATTCCGCCCCGGCTGCTCGTGCCCTATCTGGCCGGCAGGCGGACGGTGATCTCCGGATATGTCTACCGAGTGCAGGACTGTGCCCGGCTGACCACCCCCGCCGAGCTGTTCGTCGGGCTCGACCTGGGCTTCGACGGCTCGGAGCTGACGGTCTCGGTCCCGGAGATCTATCTCATGCGCTGGTTCGCCCGCGACATGGACAGCTACGTCGTGCCGTACGGCCCGCACATGGGCGGCGACTGGAACGATTCACCGCCGTTCGCCGGGAACGGCTTCACGACCTCGCGCGAGCACGTCGTACCGCAGTTCCACACCACGCCGATGCCGATCCCGGCGGGCGCGGAGATCATCCACGTGACCGCCGACGAGGAACGCCTCTTCGGCCTCTACGACGGACTGAGCTGGAGGCCGGCCTCATGAGCCCCGAGATCGAGCCGGTGGCCTCCGGCTTCGTCGCCCACTACGCCGACCGGACCTACGCGGCCGCGCTCGGCCCCGGCGGCGACGAGGTCGTGCTGTTCAACGAGGAGGCCCGGGAGGGCTTCGAGGCCGCCTCCGGCTACTGGCGGACGGTGGTCGCCCGGGAGGACCTCGACTGGCTGGTGCTGGTCCGCACGGTCGGCGCGTTCGGCGGCGAGCCGTGCCTCATCCTCGACGTCTCGGAGGAGAACGGCGAGGAGAGCCTGCACATCGCCTACACCGGGCACAGCGGGATGAAAGCCGAGGCGCTGGGCTACTGGATGGTCGACCACGGCGCCTACGAGGTCGTCGTCCCCCGTGACGAGGTCTTCTCCCTCCGGATCGAGCGCCTTCCGGTCCCCGCGGACCCCTCGCGATCGGAGCCCTAGGGCGGGCGGACCGGTGGGGCCTGTCAACCGGCGGGCCCCGCAGGTGTCTCGACAATGTGATCGACCTTTCCGTCTCCACTCCTCCCTCGTTCGCCGAGCTGTTCGCGGCGCACCATCTGTCGATGGTGCGGCTGGCCGGGCTGCTCGGCGCCGACGACCCGGAGGACATAGCCCAGGAGGCGTTCGCCCGCCTCCACGCACGGTGGGCGCGGCTGCGCGACGGCGGAGCGGCCGTCGCCTATGTGCGGTCCACCGTGTGCAACCTGACCCGCAACCGGCTGCGCCATCTGCGGCTGGTACGGCTGCGCCCGCTCGACCCCCCACCGGCCGCGCACAGCAGCGAGCACGTGGTCATCGTCGCCGAGAAGCACCGGGAGCTGCTGTCCGCCGTCGACCGCCTCCCCCGCCGCCAGCGCGAGGCCCTCGTCCTGCGCTACTGGCTGGACCTGTCCGAACGGGAGATCGCCGACGCGATGGGCGTCTCCCCCGGCTCCGTCAAGACACACACGAGCCGGGGCCTGTCCGCCCTCGGCAGGGCCCTCCGGGAGGAATCGTGAACGACCTCGAAGAGCGCCTGCGCGCCGCGCTCGACGCCCGCGCCGGCACCTACACCGCGGCTCCCGACGCCTACCCGAGAGTCCAGGCCCGCGGCCGCCGGGTACGGCGGCACCGCTGGATCGCCCTGGTCCCCGTCGCCGCCGCTGCGACCGCGATCGTATTGGCCGTGAACCTCGGCGGCAGCGGCGGAGACGGTGTCGCCACCGGCGTCGTCGACGGGCCCCGCGACATCTACGAGCAGGTCTCGGTCGAGAACCCGCCGGTCGGCGAGCCCGTGACGATCGACGACGCGCCCGAGGAACGGCAGACGCGGGTGTGGTTCACCGAGAAGACGGCCGCGGACGGCAGCACCTTCCACGCCTTCTGCCAGGTCACCCAGGACCTGTACGGCGGGGGCACGGGCGGCTGCGGCCAGGAGTCCGTGCCCCGGTCGTCCGGCGCACAGGCCTGGTACGAAGGTGGAACCGCTTCGAACTGGCCGCGTCCCCGGATCGCGCTGAGCTACGGCGCGGCCCGCGACGGGGTCGCGAAGGTCGAGGCCGTGACCAAGGACGGCGCGAGGATACCCGGCACGGTCCACCGGCCCGAGGGCGCACCGCTCGCGGTATGGACCGTCGCCTTCCCGTCGAAGGCGGGGGTGATCCGTTTCGAGTTCTCCGACGTCCGCGGAAAGGTCGTGCAACGGGTGAAACCGGAGGTCTTTCCAGAGGACACGCACGCCGCCGAACCCATCGGCCCCGGCCAGGACATGCCCGGGGGGCTGACCGCCCGCCTCTACGCCGAACCGGACCGCACCGTGGTCTGGTCACACGGTGACGAGGAGGTGGGACTGAACCTCCTGGAGTCCCGCCTGTTGCTGACCGACGTGGCGGGGAAGAAACTCCCGGTGGAGTTGCAGATCCGCCACGGCTTCTGGTTCGGCATCTCCCGCCCCGGCACCGCCCGCGTCTCCGTGGTCTTCAAGGACGGCACGTCGACCAGCGCCGACACGGTCCCCGACCCATGGGGAGGCGCCGCCGTGCTGTTCTCCGGCACCTATCCGCCCTCCGGCGCCTCACCGGGCCGCCCCTCCGGCGACCCTCGCGCCGAGGGCTACCAGATCGTCGGCTACGACGCGGCGGGGGCCGAGACATGGCGTGAGGACAGGCCCGGCCGCCAGCCGGCATGGCAGGCCTCTCCGCCCGGTCCGTCTCAGCCCACCCCGGGTCAGACCCGCTGAGTCAGCCCACCCCGAGCCGCCGGTAGCGGGCCAGGCGGGCGGTGAGACGGTCCGCGGGGGCCCGCCTCGGCGTGTCCTGCCATGCCGGGGCACGCCGGCGCTCCCACGGCCGCCTCACCGTCCGTCGACCGGCGGGAGGCGTTCGCCCGGATGTCCCGCTCCCGAGTTCCCCGTTGGTAACGGCCCTGCCACGATGGCGGTAAATCGCGGCTTTTATGCCATTCCGCAGGCACGCTAGGGTCAGGCGGGGACGGGAGCCGGAAAGCGGGGGCGGGATGGCGTGGGCAGCCCGGGCGGTCGCCGTCATCCTGGCCGTGGTGTCTCCGGTGCTCGTGGGCGCGGCCATGCTGATCTTCGCGGGGCTTCCGGAGGAGTGGCGGCTGCCGGTGACGGTCACGCCGCTGACGGCGGCGGGGGTGACCTTTCCCGTGGTCGGCGCGTTCCTCATCGCGCATCGGCCTCGCCTCAAGCTGGCGTGGCTGATGTGCGTGGGCGGGATCGGCGGCGCCGTCTACGACTTCTGCCAGGCGACGGCGCTGGCGTCCGCGGAACGCGGGGATCTCGCACTGGCGGGGCTCCTGAGGTTCCCGGCGCAGGTGGGCTGGGCAGCGTGCACGCTCGCGCTGGAGATACTGCTGCCGCTGTACTCCCCGGACGGCAGGTTACCCTCGCGGCGCTGGCGGGCGGTGGTGCTGCTGGGTGTGGTGTCCGTCGGTGCCGAGGTCGCGCGCAAGTCCGTGCGGCCCGATCCGCCGCTCGAGGACTACCCGTTTCCGGCCGTCATCCCCAACCCGCTGCAGATCCCCGCTCTGGCGCCGTACGACTCGGCGATAGGGGTGCTGATCTGGACGGGGATCCTCGTGGCGATCCCGCTGGCGGCGCTGTCCCTGCTGCCGCGTTTTCGCCGGGCGGGCCCGGTGGGCAGGCGGCAGATCGGCTGGCCGCTGTCGGCGTTCGCCGCGTACATCGTGTTCATGCTCGTGGGCGTGGTCGCGCCGGAGCTGTACTGGCTGTCGATCCTCTGGGCGGCGCTCGTCCCCGTCGCGATGGTGTTCTCGGTGATGCGCTACCGGCTGTACGGCATCGACACCATCATCAGCCGGACCTTCGTCGCCGCGGGGCTGCTGGGCGTGGTCGGCGGGGTCTACTTCGGCGTGGCCGCGCTGTCGAGCCTGATGGTGTCCGGGTTCGACCAGATCGCCGGGCTCGCCGCCGCCCTGTTCACTGGCGCGTTCTTCCAGCCGTTGCGCCGGATGCTGCAACGGGTCATCGACCGCCTGCTCTACGGCCCGGTCGGCGACCCACGTGTGCTCGCCGAGCGGCTGGTCCAGGAGGTGCGCCGGGGAGATCCGGCGCAAGCGCTGGCGTCGGTGATCGGCGTGCTGCGCGAGGGCCTGGCGGTACAGGGGGTCGCGGTGGAGGTGACCGGCGGCGAGCCGGGGCCGCAGGTCAGCGTGGCAAGCACGGTCAGCGGGCAGGTCGGCGACTCCCCGCGCGAGGTTCCGCTGGTCTGGCACGGCGAGCGGGTGGGGCGGCTGCTGGTCGGCCCGCCCACCCCGCGCCGCTTCCCCGCGGCACACGACGAGCGGGTGCTGGCCACGTTGGTCCCGTACGCGGCCGACGTCGCGCACGCGCTGCGGATGGCGGCCGACCTGCAGCGCTCCCGGGAGCGCATCCTGACCGCCCGGGAGGAGGAGCGGCGGCGGCTCCGCCGCGACCTGCACGACGGCCTGGGCCAGACGCTCAGCGGGATGGCCATGGCCGTCAACATGGCCCGCCTCAGCCTGAAGACCTCCCCGGAGGCGGCGGACGGGCTGCTGCGCGAGTTGCGTTCCGGCATGGACGCGGTCACGGGCGACATCCGGCAGCTCGTCTACGGCCTGCGCCCGCCCGTCCTGGACGATCTGGGCCTGGCCGCCGCCGTACAGGCGCTGGCCGGGCCGGCCCACCCCGGAGGCCCCGCCACGGAGGTGAGCGCCGAGGGCGACCTGGCCGACCTGTCCGCCGCCGTCGAGGTGGCCGTCTACCGGATCACGCAGGAGGCGCTGACCAACGTCCGGCGGCACGCGCGCGCCACTCGCGTCCGTGTCGAGCTGCGCCGCGAGCCCGAGGCGCTGCGCCTGCTGATCGCCGACGACGGCGTGGGCCTGCCGCCGGAGCGCCGCCTGGGCGTCGGTCTGACCTCCATGCGCGAGCGCACCGCGGAGCTGGGCGGAATCTGCCTCATCAACGGCGAGCCTGGGGCGGGCACCACGGTGGAGGTGACGCTCCCCGTTCCCGCGGCCGGCGCGCCGGCGGTAGGACAGCCCCGGACGGCTCCCGCCGGCAGGCGATCGGCCCCCTGAATCCGGAGATCACGAAGATCACGGGGGTTTCCCCGCGGCGCCCCCGAAAACCACCATGATCGTTCTCAACGCCGACGGCTGTCCGCCCGTTTCTCATGGGAAGCCGTCCTGGGCGAGGTCGTCGTAGACGCCCTGCCATCCGGACCCGGGCGGGAGACCCCCGCACCGCCGAATGGAGGAGGCGCGACAGGCAGCCGGGAGCCGACGCGATCCTCGCCGGCCACCCCCCTAGACGCCGAGCCGCCGGTAGCGGGCCAGGCGGGCGGTGAGGCGGTCCGCGGGGGGCCGTCCCAGCAGGCCGGCGATCTCGTATTCGAGGGCGCCGGCCACCCGGCGGCAGAAGGCCTCGGGCTCGTAGGCGGCGTCGGGGAGCTCCGGGATGATCCGGTCCACGATGCCGTCGCGCCGCAGGTCGGTGGATTTCACACCCTGCGCGGCGGCGATCTCCGGGGCGAAGTCCACGCTCCGGTACAGCAGCGCCGAGGACCCCTCCGGGGGCAGCGGGGACAGCCAGCCGTGCTGGGCGCAGAGCACCCGGTCGGCGGGGAGCAGCGCCAGGGCCGCGCCGCCGGCCCCCTCGCCGAGCAGCAGGCAGACGGTCGGGGCGTCGAGCACCACCAGGTCGGCCAGGGACCGGGCGATCTCCGCGGCCAGGCCCCCCTCCTCGGCCGCCTTGGACAGCGCGGCCCCGGAGGTGTCGATCACGGTGACCAGCGGCAGGCCCAGCTCGGAGGCCAGGCGCATGCCCCGCCGCGCGACCCGGAGCCCGGCCGGGCCGAGCGGGGCCACGACGCGCTGGCGGCTGCGGTCCTGGCCGAGCACGACGGCGGGAGCCGCGCCGAAGCGGGCCAGGGCGAGGAGCATGCCGGGGTCGTTCTCGCCCTCACCGGTGCCGTTGAGTGGGGTGACGTCGGAGGCGCCGAGCTTGAGCAGCGCCCGCACGCCGGGGCGGTCGTCCCGGCGTGAGCGGCTGATCGCGTCCCACGCCTCGATCGGCTGGACGCGCTCGTCCGGCTCGGGTCCGCTCTCCAGCCCCTCGCGCGGAGCGCACAGGACGGCGAGCGCCCGGATCGCGATGCGCCGCGCGTCCTCGGCGGAGACGACCGCGTCGACCAGGCCGTGGGCGAAGAGGTTCTCGGAGACCTGCACGCCCTCAGGGAACGGGTAGCCGTGCAGCGACTCGAACACCCTCGGCCCGAGGAACCCGATCAGCGCGCCCGGCTCGGCGGCGGTGACGTGCCCCAGCGAGCCCCAGGAGGCGAAGACCCCTCCGGTGGTGGGGTGGCGGAGATAGACGACGTACGGCAGGCCGGCAGCGCGGTGCGCGACCACCGCGGCGGTGATCTTCACCATCTGGGCGAAGGCCAGCGCGCCCTCCTGCATCCGGGTGCCCCCGGAGGCGGGGGCGGCCAGCAGCGGCAGCCCCTCGGCCGTGGCCCGCTCGACCGCGGCGGTCAGCCGCTCGGCGGCGGCCACCCCGATCGACCCGGCCAGGAAGGAGAACTCGCAGACGACGACCGCGACCCGGCGCCCGCCGAGCAGGCCCTCCCCGGAGATCACCGATTCGTCGTATCCGGTCCTGGCGCGGGCCTTGGCCAGCTCCTCGGCGTAGTCCGACCCCGGCGCGGCCGGATCGGCGGGCGTCTCGTCCCACGACCGCCACGTCCCCGGATCGAGGACGGTGCCGATCAGCGTGCGGGCGTCGGGCCGGGTGAGGCTCATCCCCTGCCCCCGCGCGGCGGGACCCGCGTGGGACGCGCTCTCATCCTTCACGTTCCTCCAGCCACGCCAGGATCTCCTCGTTGTGCTGGCCCAGGGTGGGCGGGGCTCCGTGGCGGACGGGGGGCTCACCGTCGAAGCGGAGCGGCGGGCCGGGCAGCTCGATGGCGCCGAGCACGGGGTGGTCCACCTCGACGAGCAGCCCCTGGGAGCGGGTCTGCTCCCAGGCGTAGACCTCGTCGATGGACCGGATCGACCCGGCGGGCACGCCGATCTCGCCGAGCGCGGCCAGCCAGTGGGCGCGGTCGTGCTTGGCGAGCGCCTGCTCCATGTCGGCGATCAGCTCGTCGCGGTGCGCGAACCTCTCCCTGTTCGTCGCGTATCTCGGGATGCCGGGATCGACGCCCAGCAGGGCGGCCACCTTCCGCCACTGCGTGTCGTTCGCCGCCGCGATCTGGATCATGCCGTCGGCGCAGCGGAACGCGCCGTAGGGGGCGATGGAGGCGTGGTGGTTGCCGTTGGCCCTGGGCACCTGGCCGCCGACCGTCCAGGCCGTGCCGTGATAGGAGTGCACGCCGGTCACGGCGGCCAGCAGCGAGGTCCGCACGACCTTGCCCCGGCCGGTCCGCTCGCGCTCGTAGAGGGCGGCGACCACGCCGTAGGCGCCGTGGATGCCGCCGAGCAGGTCGGCGATCGAGGCACCCACGCGGTAGGGCTCGTCGGCGGAGGGCCCGGTGAGGCTCATCAGCCCGGCCTCGCCCTGGGCTATCTGGTCGTAGCCCGGCCGCTCTCCCTCGGGACCGTCGTGGCCGAACCCGGTGATCGACAGGACGACCAGGCGCGGGTTGAGCTCGTGCAGCCGCTCGACGGGGAAGCCCAGCCGGCCGAGGACTCCGGCGCGGAAGTTCTCGATCAGCACGTCGCTCTGCCGTACCAGGCGCTCGATCAGGGCCTTGCCCTCGGCGGACTTGAGGTCCACGGTGATCGACTGTTTGTTGCGGTTGGCCGCGAGGAAGTAGGTGGAGATGTCGCCGTCGGGGCCGACGAACGGCGGCCCCCAGCCCCGGGACTCGTCGCCTCCGCCGGGATGCTCCACCTTGATCACTCGGGCGCCCAGGTCGCCGAGCATCTGCGCGGCGTGCGGTCCCGCCAGCGCGCGCGAGAGGTCGAGAACGACGATGTCGCCGAGGGCTCCGGGCATGATCAACCTCCTGTGGTGGTCGCCGAGCCTAGTCGAATCGGAGCGGGAAAGGCATTCATCCCGACGCCGGCCAGCCTGCCAGGCGGCCCGCGCCGCTCCGCATCCAGGTCCGGCACGCGAGGATCCTCCCAGGCGGAAGCTTCCGGCCCGGGGTGCTGCCAGCATGGACGGGTGGCTCTCATTGTCTCCTTCGAGGAACTCGCCGGCGCGATCCGGGAACTGCCGCCGTCGTGCGGGCCTGTCCGTGTCGTCGCGGTGGACGGTCCGGGCGGGTCGGGCAAGACGACCTTCGCCGGCCGGCTGGCGGCGGCGCTGGACGCCCAGGTGATCCACAGTGACGACTTCCCCGTCCCGTGGGACGAGCCGCCCGTGGCATGGTTCGAGCGGGTGGAGGAGCAGGTGCTCGGCCCGCTGGCGGCGGGGAGAGCGGGAGGATACCGGCGCTACGACTGGGTCCGCGGCGTCTTCGCCGACTGGGTGGACGTGCCGGTCGCGCCGGTGCTGATCCTCGAAGGGGTCAGCACCGCCCGGCGCACGACCCCGGCCGCCCTCACCGTCTGGGTGGAGGCGCCCGGAGAGCTCCGCCTGGCCCGCGCCCTGGCCAGGGACGGCGCCGCCTACGCGGCGCAGTGGCGGGACTGGGCACGCGCCGAGGAGAAGTGGTTCGCCGCCGACGGCACCCGTGCCCGCGCCGACCTCCTCCTCGACGGCGCCACGGTCCCGGGCGAGTTCGTCAGGATCCAGCCGTCCTGAGCAGGTCCGTCATGCCCTGGCCGTACTCCCCTCTCCCCTGGCCGTACTCCCCTCTCGCCGCACAACGGTCGGATCCGCCTGACCACCGCGCGGGTCCGCCCTTCCGGCGGCCCCACGCCCCCTCTCCGCCGTAGGCGTTCAGGCGCTGATGAGCAGTTCGGACAAGCCCTTGGCCATCATGCATGTAATGTGATATTTCACATTACATGCATGATGGCGCGCTCCTCGCCCGTTTCACCGCCGCCGGGCGACTCTCCTCGAGCCTTGGCCGTCTCCCCCGACGGCATGGCGGTCGAGCTCGGCTTCCTCCGCCGCACCCTCCCCCGCCGAGGAGTCGGAACGCGGCAGGTCGCCGCCGCCCCGACGGGCGCCGGGCCGGGCACGACCGACTGCGGGCCGCGGGGTGATCCCGGTGCCGGTACGGATGACCTCGGCGGTCAGGGCTCAGGCGTCCGGGGCACGGCTCCGGTGGGGGTCGGACCTTGCCGACGCGCAGTGAGCTTCTCATCGTGATTGACCATGAACCAACAGAACCACACAACATATTCAAACACAACGGATGGTGCCGGTTAAGCGATCATGCTTCCACCCCGTTATCAAACCTTGCTCCACGACGTCCTCTTTTAGGTGATATGAACGTTCAAACACATCCGCCCCTCAAGCCGCCGGAGGCTTCCGCAGTGCCGTCAGCGCTGGATATGAACGTTCAAATCAAGAGCTACCTGGCCAGGTTCAGCGAGCCTCCGGGCTACCTCGACTTCGCCAGGATCGGGCCCACCTCGCACGACGTCACCACGACGCTCATCGAGGCAGCCCGGCTCCTCCGGGGCGACTCGTCCATCGCGCTGGCCGAGCTCCAACTGCAGGCGGCCCAGGCACGGGCCGGCGCGGCGCGGCTGCTGCGCGCCGCCGAGCACGAGGTGGCCTTCGTCTCCTCCACCAGCCACGGCCTGTTCGCGGCCGCCGCGGCCCTCCAGTGCCCGTCCCCGGATCACGGCTCCGCCGAGGGGGAGGGCGTCGTACTCGTCCCCCGGGGGGAGTTCCCCTCGAACGTCTACCCCTGGCTGCGGTTCGAGGGGCGCGGTGGGCTCCGGGTGCGCTGGATCGACTCGCCCCGGATCACCCCGGACGTCGTCGCCACGCACCTGGACGGCGACGTGCGGGCGCTCTCGATCAGCGCCGTGGACGCCCTCACCGGCTACCGCGCCCCGCTGGGCGCGCTGAAGGAGCTCCTCGGCCCGGACCGGGTGCTGGTGGTGGACGCGATCCAAGGCCTGGGCGCGGTCCCGGTCGAGGTCGACGCTGCCGACCTGCTGGTCTGCGGCGGCCAGAAGTGGCTGCGCGCCGGCTGGGGAGCGGGCCTGCTCCTGGTCCGCGACCGGGTGAACGACCGGCTCATCCCCGGCCTCGGCGGCTGGTCCGGGGTCCAGGACCCGTTCGGCACCGACGAGGACGTCCCCGTCCCGGACAGCCCCTCCCGTGGTCTCGCCTCCACCGACGATCTCGGGCGCGGCCCGGCGGGCGGGGGCGGGGCAGCCCACGCAGGCAGGACTGTCATGCATCCCCGCCCGCCGTTGCGCGGGGCGATCGCCCACACGCTGACCAATCCGGACTATCCCGCCGTGGCCGCGCTCGGCGTCGCGATCGATCTGGTCCTTGGCGTGGGGGTCGCGGAGATCGGCCGCCGGGTCGCCGAGACCCTGGGAACCCTGCTCGACACGGCCCGCAGCGCCGGAGCGAAGGTCCTGCTGGACGATCTGGACGCCGCCGAGCGCGGCGGCATCGGCTGCTTCCGCCTCCCCGGCCTTGAGCCTGCGGCCACGCACGCGGCGCTGGCCGGAGCCGGGCTCGTCACCACCCTCCGCGGCGGCTGGATCCGCCTGTCCCCTCACGCCACCACGCCCCCCGAGACCGTCCAGCGCCTGGCCTTCGCCCTGCGCGCCCCACTGACTCTCTGACCTCTTCCACCCCCCGAAAGGAAAGATCATGATGAACCGTCGCGGGCTTCTCGCCCTTGCCCTTACCGGCATGGCCGCCCTGACCGCCGCTGCCTGCGGAAGCAGCCCGGAACAGCGGTCCTCCGGCCCCGTGAAGATCACCGTCTGGTCCTGGAAGCCCGCCTCGGACGGCCTGGCCGCGATCGCCAAGGACTTCGAGAAGGCGAACCCGAACATCAAGATCGACGTCCAGGTGGTCGGCAACCCGACGATCTGGGAAAAGATCACCATCGGCATGGCGGCGGGCGGCAAGGGTCTGGGCGACATCCTGCACATCGGCATCGACTACCTGCCCAGCTACGTGGACAAGTTCCCCGGCGGTCTGGCCGACCTGAACAAGCTGGGCGCCGGCAAGTACAAGGACGCCTTCGCCAAGGGGCTGTGGCCCACGGTCACCGGCAAGGACGGCGGCGTCTACGCGATGCCGTGGGAGGTCAACCCGATCGGCTTCTTCTACCGCTCCGACCTCTTCGAGAAGGCCGGGATCGACCCGGCGGCGATCCAGACCTGGGACGACGCCATCGAGGCGGGCAAGAAGCTCAAGGAGAAGACCGGGGCGTCCCTCATCGGCCTGAACAAGCCTGGCGCCGGCAGCGCGGACATGGACCTGTACCAGTCGCTCCTGCAGCAGCAGGGCGCGTTCTACTTCAACCAGCAGGGCGATGTCACGCTCGGCTCGGCGCCCGCCGTACAGGCCATGACCCTGATCAAGAAGATGAACGACGCCGGGATCGTCGCCGACACCTCCGGCGAGGGCACCCAGAAGAAGCTGATCACCGGCGGCAAGCTGGCCGTACTGCCGTGGGCGGCCTGGGCGGTGAACTACATCCCGGAGATGCGCCCGGAGCAGAAGGGCCTGTGGCGGGTGATGCAGCCGCCGGCGGTCACCGCGGGCGGCAAGCGGACCGCGATCGTCAACTCCACCCACCTGGCGATCTCCGGCACCAGCCCGCACCAGGCCGAGGCGTTCAAGTTCATCGAGTACGCGCTGACCAAGCCCGAGGCCATCAACAAGGTGTTCAAGGAAGGCGGCGTCTTCCCGGCGCTGACCGCCGCCTACGCCGACCCGATGTTCTCCGCCCCGACGGACTACTACGGCGGGCAGCCCACGCTCAAGACCTTCGTGGACTCCCTGACCGAGGGCGCCGACGCCACCTACTACTCCAGTGACTACGCGCGGGCACTGAAGATCGCCAGCGACGCCCAGACGCAGGTCCTGCTCAAGGGCGCCGATCCGGCGGCCGCGCTGACCCAGGCGGCCCAGCAGCTCGCCCAGCAGACCGGCAGGAAGCTCGCGGGATGACGCTCACGATGACGCGGGAGGCCGCCACCACGGGCGGCTCTCCCCCGCCCCGCCGACCACTGGTCACCAGGAGGAACATCCCCTACCTGCTGATCCTGCCCGCACTGCTCGGCTTCGTGACCTTCAAGGCGTATCCGATCCTCGCCGCGATGTACATCAGCCTGACCACCGGCGCGGGCGCGGCCCGCACCTTCGTCGGACTGGACAACTACGTCCGGCTGGTGAACGACCCGCTGTTCTGGACCTCACTGTGGAACACCACGCTGATCCTGGTCGTCCAGGTCCCGATCATGCTGCTGCTCGCGCTGCTGCTGGCGCTGGGGCTCAACTCCTCGTTCGTACGGCTGCGCGGCGTGTGGCGGCTGGGCGTCTTCATGCCGTCGCTGACCGGCCTGGTCGCCTACGGCGTGATGTTCTCGGTGATCCTGAGCAAGGACTCCGGCCTGCTCAACTGGTTGCTCGGCTTCCTCGGCGTCGACGCGATCGACTGGCTGGGCAGCCCCTTCTGGGCCCGCATCGCCATTGTCATCGCGCTGACCTGGCACTACACCGGCTACACCGCGGTGATCTATCTCGCGGGGCTGCAGAGCATCTCCAAGGAGCTCTACGAGGCGGCGATGGTCGACGGCGCCGGGGCGGTCCGCCGGTTCTGGTCGATCACGGTCCCGCAGCTGCGGCCGATCCTGCTGCTGACGGTCGTGCTGTCCACGATCGGCACGCTCCAGCTCTTCGACGAGCCGTTCGTGCTGACGGGCGGCGGCCCGGACAACTCCACCCTCACCATCTCGCTGTACCTCTACCAGAACGGCTTCCGCTACTTCGACTTCGGCTACGCCGCGGCGATCGCCTACGCGCTCACGCTGATCGTCGCCGGATTCGGACTGGTCCAGCTCAAGCTCACCGGAGGCAGGAAGTGAAGGGCTGGCCGCTGACCTTCGTGCTGGCCGCGGTGTTCGCACTGTGCGTCGGCCCGTTCTACTGGCTGGCGATGGCCGCCACCCACGCCAACTCCGAGATCTTCTCCTCCACCCCGAAGTTCTACCCGGGCGACCAGCTCGGGGCGAACACGGCGAAGTTGGAGGAGTCGATCGGCCTGGTCAACGTGCTGGGCAACACGCTGTTCGTCGCGACCGTCCAGGCCTCGATCGCGATCGTCGTGGCGCTGCTGGCCGGGTACGCCTTCGCCAAGTTCGAGTTCCGCGGCAGGAACGCGTTCTTCGTGCTGCTGCTGTCCACGCTGGTGATCCCGGGCGGCGTCACGATCATCCCGATCTTCGAGATGATGAACGACCTCGGACTGATCGACACCTTCCCGGCGCTGATCCTGCCCAATCTGACGGTCCCGTTCGGCATCTTCCTCATGCGCCAGTCGCTGCTCGCCGTACCGGACGAGCTTCTGGACGCCGCGCGGGTGGACGGCGCGGGCGAGTTGCGGGTGCTGTGGCGGGTCGTGGTCCCGGTCATGCGCCCGGTGCTGGCGGCGCTGGGCGTCTTCCTCTTCCTCGGGGCCTGGAACGACTTCCTGTGGCCGCTGATCGCGCTGCGGACCCCCGAGATGTATACGCTGCCGGTCGCCCTGGCGACTCTGCAGGCCCAGGCCAGAACCGACTTCGGCCAGGTCATGGTGGGCACCGCGATCTCCTCGCTGCCGATGATGATCCTCTTCCTCGTCCTCCAGCGACAGTTCATCTCCGGCCTGCTGGCCGGAGCCACGAAGGGATAGACATGCAGTTGTGGCTACCACACGCCTTCTCCGGCGACTCCGCCGAGGTTCCCGTCGGAGGACTGGACGTGAGAATCTCCGGGGCTCGCGACATCGCGGTCACGCACGTCGCCGACGGGGTCTGGGTGATCGACGCACCGGGCGCGACAGGGGCGCAGTGGCGCGTTCCGTGCGTCTCGACGACCGCGTTCTGGACGCCGGGCAGCGGTCCCCGGTGGGTGCCGCCGATCTGGAGCGGGCCGAAGACGTCCCGGCTGACCGCCGGCGCGCCGGTGGTCTCCCTGGTCGGCACGGGCGACGCGAACGTGTGCACCGCGGCACTCGACGGATCGGCGGCCCTGTCCCGGTTCAGCGGCGGGCTGATCGAGGAGACCGGCGAGTTCGTGTTCACGATCGATCACGAGGGTCCGGCGTTCCGGCTGCGGCTGGACCTTTCGGCGGGGCCGTTCTCGGCGGCGCTGGCCGGGGTGGCGACCTGGTGGGGCGAGGGCCGGGAGCTGCCGCAGACGCCGCGCGCGGCCCGGCTGCCGGCGTACTCGACCTGGTACGGCATGCACCAGGAGGTCAGCGAGGAGTCGGTGGAACTCCAGTCGCGGCTCTCGAAGGAGCTGGGCTGCGAGACGATCATCGTGGACGACGGCTGGCAGACCGCCGACCGGGCGCGGGGGTACGCGTTCTGCGGCGACTGGGAGCCGAATTTGGCAGCTTTTCCCGATATTTCCGCACACGTGAAGCGGGTGCAGGGCATCGGACAGGCCTACATGCTCTGGTACGCCATCCCGTTCGTCGGCAAGGAAAACGCCGCGTTCGAGCGCTTCGAGGGCAAGTTCCTGCGCTACCTCGACCACATGGACGCCGGGGTGCTCGACCCGCGTCATCCCGACGTCCGCGAGTTCCTCATCGACCGGCTGTCCCAGGCGGTCGAGAAATGGGACATGGACGGCCTGAAGATCGACTTCGTGGAGCAGTTCGCGACGCCGGGCGGCGACCCCGCCCCCGGCGAGGGGACCGACTGCGAGGAGGTGGATGAGGGTGTGCGGCGCCTGCTGCACGAGTTGGACACACGGCTGCGCCGTACCAGGCCCGAGGTGCTGATCGAGCACCGCCAGCCGTACACGCACCCGGGCCTGTGGCCGTACGCGAACATGGTCAGGGCCACCGACTGCCCGCTCAGCTCGCAGGAGAACCGGCAGCGGACCGTGGACCTGCGGCTGACCGCCGGTCCCGTCGCCGTGCACTCCGACATGATCCTGTGGCACCCGTCCGAGCCCGCCGAACAGGTCGCGGTCCATCTGATCAACGCGTTGTTCTCGGTGCCGCAGATCTCCGTGGACCTCACCGCCCAGACCTCCGAGCAACTCGCCGCCATCGGGTTCTGGCTGGGGATCTTCCGGCAGCACCTGGAGACGCTCCAGCTCGGCGTGCTGGAACCGGCTCAGCCGGAGCATGGTTATCCCCTCGTGCGGGCCTACGATGAGCAGACCATGGTCATCGCCCGCTACGGGCCGCTGCCGGTGGAGGTCCCCGCCTCCGGCTGGCGCGAGTTCCTGGTCGCCAACGCCGCCCCGGACTCTCGCGTGGTGCTGCTCGGCGCGGATGCGGAGAGCCTGCAGGCGACCGTGCACGACTGCGGCGGAAGGCTGCTGTCGGCCGCCACGCTGCACCTGGACGCCGGAGCGAACCTGGTCACCGTGCCGATGGGCGGACTGCTGAAGCTGCGCCGCCGTACCGAGGAGGAATAGATGGAGACGCACCGGCCCCGTGGACGCGGCGTCACGATCGAGGATGTCGCCCGCGCGGCCGGTGTGTCCCGCCAGACCGTCTCCAACGCGCTCAACGCCCCCTACCGGCTGAAGGCCGAAACCCTGGAGCGGGTCACCACGCTCATCGAGGAGCTCGGCTACCGGCCCGACCAGTCCGCGCGCAGCCTGCGCTCGGGCACCCGGCGGATCATCGCCTACCCCACCCCCGAGGACGACCCCGCCAACCCCAACCCGCTCATGGGCGGCTTCCTCGAGGCGGTCGTCGCGGCCGCGGGCGAGGCCGGCTATCACATCCTGCTGGTCCGGCCCCATTCGGGACAGGATCAGACCCGGGCCTTGGAGGAGCTGATCGCGGCCAGGACTGTGGACGGATTCCTGCTCTCCGACGTGTTGCACGACGATGCCCGCGTGACCTATCTGGCCGGCCGGGGCTTCCCCTTCGTGGCCTTCGGCAGGACCGCGTCCGAACACCCGCAGAACTGGGTGGACGTCGACACCGTCCAGGCCATGATCGATATGGTCGACCTGCTGGCCGCGGCTGGGCACCGGAGGATCGCCTTCCTCGCCTCCTCCTCCAGGCTGCCCTGGATGGACCACCGCCGCGACGGTTTCCAGGCGGGCATGCGCCGCCACGGCCTGCACGGCCAGGAGATCTCGGCGCCCGGCGACGATCCCGGCGAGATCGTCGCGGCGACACGGAGGCTCCTGGGCGAGCGCGTCAGGCCGACGGCCGTGATCGCCGCCGGCGACTGGCTGGCGCTGGGCGTCTACGCCGCCGCCCGGGCCGAGGGCCTCGACATCGGCACCGACCTGGCCGTGGCCGGTTTCAACGACCTTCCGGTCACCGCTTTCCTGCAACCCGCCCTGACCACCGTACGGCTGCCGCTGCGCCGGATCGCCGGCGCGCTCGTCGACCGCCTCCTGCAGACCATCGAGGACGGCGTCACCCCCCAGGCCGGCCTCCTGCTCGCCGGCGAGCTCGTGGTCCGGCCCAGCTCAGGCGGGTAGTCCTCCCCCGAGATCGGAACGCCAATGAAGATCAGTTCATCTTGCCCGGAGATCGTGGCGATGTTCGAGTGGGCGCGGGACCGGGCGCTGCGCTGGGCGCATCCCGGCGGCTCGCGCGGGCCGCTGAACGTCGACGAACATCGGCCGTCCGGCACGGGTGAGGGTGTCTATCTACCGTCCTACTGGGCCGGATACGCGCACCGCAGCGGCTTCTACTCCCGTGACTTCGCGCACCAGTTCGCCGGTGCCCACCTGCTCGGCCTGGCCGAGGCCAACCTGACGATGCTGCGCCGCTTCGCCGCCTCCGCGACGCCGGAGCACGGCTACCACCCGGTGTGGGCGTTCAACTTCGACGGCTCCTACCTGGCCATCGACTACCGGGGGCCCGATGACTTCGTCCGGGAAATCCCCGTCGTGTTCGAGCTGGTCGAGCGGGCCGAACTCGGCTACCGCTGGACCGGCGACCGGGCCTACGTGGACGACCCCGTGCTGCGGGACTTCTACCGGCACGCGACAGGGGAGTTCGTCACCCGGCACAGCGCCGGAGGGCTCGTCGCGCGTGGCACGGGGGGCGGCATCTTCCAGGGTGTCGCCAGCTACAACGAGCTGAGCGGCGAGCCGCTGGCCGAGGCGGGGGACGGGATCGCCGCTCAGTACCGGGCGTATCTGGCGATGGCCGCGCTGTCACGGGCCGGGGGCGCGAGCGGTGCCGCCTTCGAGCGGCGGGCCGCCGAGCTCAAACGGCACTTCAACGAGACCTGGAGCGGTCGGGGTACCGGCTCCGGGATGGTCAGGGCCTACACGGTGGACGGGCGGGCGATGACCGGCTGGGGGCGGGAGAACAGCTGGTTCATGCCTCTCAAGGGCATCATCGACGACGGTCCGCGCAACGACGACTACCTCGATTTCGTCGACGCCCAGGCGTCCGGCCCCGGTCGGCCGGAGAACGTCGAGGCGCTCACCTACCTGCCCGACACCTTCTTCCGCCACGGCCGCGACGACACCGCCTGGAAGTGGATGCGGGAGATCTTCGCCGTCCGCGACCGGCCGCATGTGGCCGGCGGGCTGAACGGCGACTACCCCGAGGTGCCGTTCACCCTGGTCGGGCAGACGGTCGAGGGCCTGCTCGGCGTCCGCCCCGACGCCCCCGACGCCGTCACCACCCGCTCCCGTCTGCCCGAGGGCGTCGACTGGCTGGAGGTGAGCGGCATCCCGCTCGGCGACGGGCACCTCGCCGTCCGGCACGACCGTCACGCCAGCACCCTCACCAACCTGTCCTCCCACGTCACCTACCGCTGGACGGCTCGTCTCCCCGGCGGCCGCACCCGTGTCCAGCACGTCCCTCCAGGCCGCGCGGTCACCGCGGGCTAGCGGTGCTCGACGGGACCCGCCACGCAGGGGGCGTCGCCGCAGACGTCGACCACCAGGCCGTCCCGGAGGAAGTGGGCCTTCTGCACGCGGGCGGCGCGGTCGTGACGCGGGTCCTCGTGGGGGTCGCGGCCGTACTGCGGGCCGAGCGGCGGGGTGTTGGTCACCGGGGGCGCGGGGGCGCCGCTGTCCCAGACGACCAGCGCCGAACCGGCGTACGGCCTGCGGGGCATGGACCTGAGCCCCCAGTACGGCACCAGGTCGGGGCCGCGCCCTGCGGCGAGGCCCGGCTGGCGGATCCGGGCCCCGACCGTGCGGGCCTCCACCTCGGCCGTCACCGTGGAGACCTGGTGGTCGCCGAAGGCGACGTGCAGCAGCACGCGGTGGCGGGGCGAGCCGGCCAGCGGATCGTCGGTCAGGTGCTGGGCGTAGCCGTCCGTCTCCGCGCGGTCCCAGAGCATCTGCATCAGTGCGAAGCAGATCTGCTGGGTCATCCTGTCGGGGTAGGCGCCGTCCATCAGCCGCTGGAACGGCTGGAAGTCCACGCTGCGGTTGAGCAGCGTGCTGTAGTTCATCCCCGGCACCCCGAGCACGGCGTTGCGCACGTCGGGCGAGACGGCGACCAGCGCGCCGCCCGTGATGGCGCCCTGGCTGTTGCCGTCGTAGGCGAGATCGGCCCGCAGGTCGATCAGCGACCTGCCCCGCCCGTCCTGGAAGGCCGCGTGGCCGGCGAAACCGTCCCGGGTGATCATCGCCCGGCCGAGGAGGACGAAGTTCAGCAGGCTCTGCTGGAGCCGGTCGGTGACCGTGCCGAACCGGGAGAGGTCTCCGAACACGCTCGCCACGTGCTGGACGTCCTCGTCGGACATGCCGATCCACTTGGTGGCGCAGAACACGAAGCCGTGCTCCCCGGCCATCGCCCGCACGTTGCGGGCACGCACCTCGGTCGCCTTGCCGAGCAGGCCGTGGCCGTACAGGGAGGGGTGCGCGGGCCGCCTGAACGCCGAGCGCGGGATCTCGCACTGGTACTGCGCCTTCGCCGTGTCGCCGAGCGGGCGCGGCAGCCCGTCGGGCCCCCGGTTGAGGTTCGAGCCCGGCGGGCCGCCGGGCTTGTCGAGGTAGTTCGGGACCAGGATCTCGCCGGCGACCTCGCGGGCGATGTCGGGGTCCTGCTCGGGGGCGAGGTCGGTGACGGAGGTGACGGTGAACTTCGGCGAGCGGCCCCTGAGCGCGCGCAGTGCCCGGTCGCGCATGGTCAGGACGGGGCCGGCGATGCCCTGCTCGCTGGCCACGGTGAAGTCCCAGGCCAGTTGGAGTCCCCTGGCATCCACCCCGGCCCTGGAGAGGTCTCCGAGCGTCCGGTGGAGCGCGTGCTGCCGTCCGGCGAGCGGGTCTCCGGCGGGGAGATCGTCGGCCAGGAGCCTGGTGAAGGTCTCCGGGGCCGGCAGGTCCTCGCCCGCGGCGTTCTTCAGCCCGCGCAGGGCCACGGCGTAGCGGTGGCCCTCCTGGAAGTTCTTCGCCGGCCGGATGATGAGCGCCTGCCGGGCGGGGTCGGCGGCGCCCGCGTCGAGTTCCGCCCAGTACGGCCAGCGCTCCCCGGTCCTGGTGTCGACGATCACGATGGGGGCGTCGCGGCGCAGGGACCAGCCGATGTCGGTGACGGGCGCGGCGCCGGTCCTGGCCAGGTCCAGGCCGGGCACGTGGGCCAGGAGCATGGAACCGGGAGAGAAGCCGTCGGCCGCGTTCCACTGGGCCGGGTCGATCGGGGCGCCCGCCGCGTTGCGGGGCATGGCCTCCGCGGAGAGGTTCACCCGCAGTCCGGTGCGGGTGCGCGCATCCGTGGTGAACCAGTCGTTGGGGAACGGCAGCAGGCACTCCGCGCCGGCGATCGGGTCGCAGCCGCCCGGGGGCGACGGGGCCGGGGCCGCGTGACCGGCGGCGGGATCGGGGCCGGCCCAGACGGGTGCGGCCGTCGTCGACGTCGCGGCCAGTAGTACGAGAGCCGCCACCACCGTGCGCAGGCGCATGCGCCTCCCTCCTCGAACCACGTCTTGATCTAGCCGCAGCAGATCCCAGGAAGGCGTGCCCGTCAATGGAGGAGCGGCGAACAGGGTCTAAAACGTCACATTTCCCAGGCGTCCGACGTCGTTGAGGACCTCCGCCCCCGCCGCACGGAGACCGGGGCGGCGGCGATCGGGGCCGGCACCGTACCGGCAAGGCTTGACGTGCGGCGGCGCCGGCCTTCATTATTTCCCTACTTCATTAGTGAAAGGGTGTTGGCGGTGATCGAATTCCACCTCGACCGGGGGTCGGGGGTGGCGACGTACCTCCAGCTCGTGCACCAGGTCCGGCACGCGCTCCGGCTCGGCGCGCTGCGGCCCGGCGACCGGCTGCCGACGGCCAAGGAGGTCGTGGCCCAGCTCACGATCAATCCGAACACGGTGCTGAAGGCCTACCGGGAGCTGGAGCGGGAGGGGCTGGTCGTCGGGCGCCCCGGACTGGGCACGTTCGTGGAGCGGTCGCTGGGCGAGACGTCCATGAGCGACCGCGTGCGGCTACGCGCCGAGCTGGTCCAGTGGGTGCGCAACGGCCGCCGGGCCGGCCTGGACCAGGAGGACCTGCAGGCGCTGGTCGCCACGGTCCTGGGCGAGACGTTCCGGGAGGAGATCGCGTGACCACGACGCCCGCCGCCCTCCCCCGGGCGGAGCGCACGGCAGCGCCGGCCCCGGGCCGCCCCTTCCCCGGGGAGACCGCGTGACGCCGGCGTTGGAGGCCACCGGCCTGGGCATGCGCTACCGGCGGACCTGGGCGCTGCGCGACTGTTCGGCGGCGGTGCCGTCCGGGCGGGTCGCCGCGCTGGTGGGACCGAACGGCGCGGGCAAGACCACCCTGCTCCACCTGGCCGTGGGCATGCTCACCCCGACCGCCGGCGAGGTGCGGATCTTCGGCCGGCCGGTCCGCGAGAGCATGGAGCGGATCGCGTTCCTGGCGCAGAGCAAGCCCCTCTACGCCGGATTCCGGGTGGAGGAGATGCTGAGGTTCGGGCGCGAGCTCAACCCGCGCTGGGACGGCGCCGCGGCCCGGCGGCGGCTGGCGGATCTGGGCATCCCGCTGGAGCGGAGGGTCGGCGGGCTCTCCGGCGGCCAGCGGACGCAGGTGGCGCTGACCGTCGCGCTGGCCAAGCGTCCCGACCTGCTGGTGCTGGACGAGCCGCTGGCCGACCTCGATCCGCTGGCCCGCGACGACGTGATGCGCGGCCTGATGGAGGCGGTGGCGGAGACGGGGCTGACCGTGCTGCTCTCCTCGCACGTCGTCTCCGAACTGGAGGGGGTCTGCGACTGGCTGGTCGTGGTCAACGGGGGCCGGGTCCAGGTCAGCGGCGACATCGACGAGCTGGTCGCCGGGCACCGCCTGCTGACCGGACCCGCCGGGACCGCCGACGCGCTCGCCGCCCGGCTGCCGGTCATCTCACGGGGCGGGGCCGGGCGGCAGGCCACCCTGCTCGTCCGGGACGCCACGCCGCCGCTCGACCCGCGCTGGACCGCCCGCCCGGTGAACCTGGAGGAGACGGTCCTCGCCTACCTCCGTGCCCCCGACCAGGCGACGCTCCCCCGGCCGTCCCTGGCCTCCGCCCGCTGACCCGTCCGGCCGGCCGCACGGAACCACCCGGCTCGCACGGCCGGCCGTACGGAACCACCTGACCCGCACCACCGGCCGCACGGAACAATCCGGCTCACACGGCCGGCCACGCGGAACCACCTGACCCGTACGGCCGGCCGCACGGGATCACCCGGCTCACACGGCCGGCCATGCGGAATCACGCGGGATCACCCGGAACGACCGGGACACACCACTCTGAAAGGACTTCCCCCTTGCTCTGGCTGACCTGGCGGCAGCACCGCACGCAGATCCTGGTCACCGGCGGCCTGCTGCTCGCCCTGGGCCTGTTGCTGCTCGTCTCCGGCCTGCGGGCGACCGCCTACATCTCCGAACACGCCCCCTCCGGCTGCCCGGGCCCGGCCGCCGCCTGCTCGGGCGTGAACTCGACGATCTACCACGACTACTACCACCCGGTCTTCATGGTCTTCGGCCTGCTCCCCCTCGCCGGGTCCGCGCTGGTGGGCACGTTCTGGGGCGCGCCCCTGCTGGCGGCCGAGTTCGAGCGCGGGACCAACGCACTGGCCTGGACCCAGTCGGTCTCCCCCGGGCGCTGGCTCGTGGCCAAGCTCGGCCTCCTCGGCGGCATGATCGTGGTCGCCGCCCTGGTCCTGTCCGCGATGATCAGCGCGTGGCTGCCGGTGTTCCGCGGCGCGATCGGCGACAAGACGCTGGAGGCCGGCACGTTCACGATCACCGGGGTCGTCCCGGCCGCCTGGTGGCTGTTCGCGTTCGTGCTGGGCGCCGCCGCCGGAACGCTCTTCCGGCGCACTCTCGCGGCGATGGCGGTGACCGTCGCGTTGATCGCTCTGGCCATCCCCGCCGTCTTCTTCTCACGCGACTCCTACGCCGAGCCGGTACGGACCGTCACCACCGACTGGACGGCCCTGTACGACCGCGGTGGAAGCCTGGTCCGCGACGCGTGGGTCACCCCCTCCGGCCAGGAGGTCGTCACCCTGCCCGACGGGGCCTGCCCCCCGCCGCCCGGCGTGGACGCCCGCTCCGAACGCGCCCAGCTGCTGAAGGACGAATGCCTCATCGACGAGGGTTACCGTAAAGCCGTCTACCACCATCCCCCCGAGCGCTTCTGGCGCTTCCAGTGGACCGAGACCGGCATCCTGCTCACCGGTGCCCTCGCCCTCGGCGGTCTCGCCGTCACCCGCACCCTCCGCCGCCGCAACTGAGCCCGCCCGGGTCCGTGTCATCTGAGCGGCAGCGCGCTATCTGAGTGACAGGGCGCACACACGGGTACATCGAACGTGCCGCCCCCTACGGGGGGAGTGGAAGTGAGCCTGGGTGGACCGCCGGACGACGGAAGCCCAGGCTTCGCGTTTTCCAGGTTAGTCAACAGGAAGCCTTTCGATGGAAAGGCCGCTACCCGGCCCCGCCCAGGTGTGATCTGTTCATTACATAAAGTCCACCTCGGCGTACGGCAGGCCACCCGACAGTGACGGGAAACCGGGGCCCCGGTCGAAGAAGGGCGCGCGGGCCGGGAGGAGCGCCCGCAGCTCCGCGCGGCGCAGCGCGGTGGCCTCGGCGTCGACCCGGAGATCGTCGCGGGAGCCGTGCAGGACGACGCCGTAGTCGTCGCGGGCCCCCTCGGCCGAGACCTTGCCGTCCCGGACGTCAGCGGCCACCAGCGCGGGGTCGCGCTCCAGCGGCGAGCCCCAGCCGCCGCCTCCGGTGGTGCGCACCCGGATGACCTCGCCCGCGCGGACCGGTGAGTCGTCCACCAGGCCCTCCATCTCCCGGCCCTCGATCTCCACGACGAAGGGCCGCCCGGCCCGGCCGCCGTTCACACCCCAGCAGGACAGGATCGAACGGTCGGCGATCGACATGAACGAGGCGTCGCGCAGCATCCGCAGATGCTTGTCGTATCCGAGACCGCCGCGGTAGAGGCCGGGACCGCCGGAGTCCTGGGCCAGGCCGAGCCGCTCGACCCTGAACGGCCAGCGGGACTCGGCGAACTCGACCGGGATGTTGCGCGAGTCGGGGACGACGTGGATGGTGTCCTCGCCGTCGGCGTACCACCGGCCGCCGGAGCCCCCGCCCAGGACCTCCCGCATCAGGTACGGCGTGCCGCCGGCGTCGTCGCCGTAGACGCCGGTGTAGCGGATGGTCTCCTGGTCGGCGGGCATCCTGCCGCCGGTCGCCTTGGCCAGCACCCCCGCCAGGACGCCCAGCAGCCGCAGGATCACGAACGTCCGGGCGTTCGTGGGTGCCGGGAAGATCGGCGTGAGCAGCGTCCCCTTCTCCGGGAACCTCATCTCGATCAGCGGGACGACGCCCTCGTTGACGTCGAGCTCGGCCATCCGCTCCGGCGTCTCGGCCAGGTTGCGCAGGATCGGCGCGAGCCACTTCTTCAGGAACACCCCGTCCGCGTAGTCACCCGCGTGGTTGATCGGCCCCTTGGCCTGCGGGGACGTGCCGGTGAAGTCGATGACCAGCGGCACCTCCGCCGAATGGTCCACGGTGAGGGTCATCCGCTGGGTGTGCAGGCGGGGCTCGTCCACGCCGTCGTGCTCGGCGTAGTCCTCCCACACGTGCGTGCCCTCGGGGATCCTGGCCAGCAGTTCCCTGCGGAACGTCTCGGTGGTCTTGGAGATGATCGCGTCGAAGCAGTCCTCGACCGCCTCGCGCCCGTAGCGGTCGAACAGCTCCCCCAGCCGCCGCGCGCCCATCAGGCAGGCCGAGCACTCGGCGTCCAGGTCCCCGGCGAGCGAGTCGGGCATCCGCGAGTTCCGCGTCATGATCGTGAGCGCCGCCCTGTTGGGCACGCCCCGGTCCCAGAGCTTGATCGGCGGGACCATCAGCCCCTCCTCGAACACGCTCCGCGCGTGGGAGGGCATCGACCCGGGCACCGCTCCGCCGATGTCGTCGTGGTGCCCGAACGCCTGCACGAAGGCGACCACGGCGCCGTCGTGGAAGACCGGGACCGTCACGCACAGGTCGGGCAGGTGCCCGATGCCGCCCTCGGACAGGTAGACGTCGTTGTGGAAGAACACGTCGCCGGGGTTCATCCCGGCTACGGGGAAGTCCCTGACGACGGGCTGGACCAGCGCCGAGTAGGACCTGCCGGTCAGCTTGCGCAGCCGTACGTCGTGGATGCCCGCCCGGAAGTCGTGCGCGTCGCGGATCATCGGCGAGCGGGCCGTGCGCGCGATGGCGGTCTCGACCTCCTTCTCCACCGACGCGAGCGTGCCCTCCACGATCTCCACCAGCACCGGGTCCGCGCCGTTCACCGATCGCTCACCGCTCCTCGTCCGCGCCCGCTCAGCCACGGCGCACCTCCAGGTTTCCGAACTCGTCCACGGTGGCCGTGAAGCCTGGGTGGAGCGGCAGCGTGGAGCCGTACTCCTCGATGACGGCCGGGCCGGGGACCACCGATCCGGCGGTCAGGCCGGCGCGGCGGTGGATCGGCACCGGCCCCCACTCGTCGTAGAAGACCTCCCGGGCCGCCACCGGCCCGGCTCCGGCCGTGCCGTACGGCCTGCGCCCGATGGCCGGGCGGGTGATGGGGCCGATGCCGGAGACGCGGAGGTTGACCCATTCGACGCCGTGCCGGGGGTCGTCGCGGTAGCCGTACCCGTAGAGCTTCTGGTGCGCCTCGTGGAAGCGGTCGAGCACCTCGGCGCGCCAGGCCTCGTCCAGCGGCCCGGCCGGTGCGGGCACCCGCACCTCGTAGGCCTGGCCGTAGTAGCGCAGGTCGGCGCTGCGCGCGTAGACGTGCCGGTCGGCGGGGAAGCCCTCGCGTCCGAGGGCCTCGGCCGCCTGGTCCTCCAGGTCGCCGAAGATCTCCGCGGCGGCGTCGAGGGAGAGCTCGCGGGTGACGAAGGTGCGCACGTAGTCGTTCTTGACGTCCACGGTGAGCAGGCCGAACGCCGAGACGTTCCCCGGGTCGGGCGGGACGATCACCGACGGCAGGCCGAGGATGTCGATCAGCCGGCAGACCAGCAGCGGTCCCGAGCCGCCGAAGGCGACCATCGGGAAGTCGCGCACGTCCAGACCGCGTTTCACCGTGATCTGGCGGATCGCGTTGGACTGGTTGAACGCGCTGATCTCCAGGATGCCGGCCGCGGTCCGCTCGGGGCTCAGCCCGACCTTCCCCGCCAGCGCCTCGATCCCCTGCCGCGCGGCGTCCGCGTCGAGCGGGATCTCCCCGCCGAGCAGGTGCGGGGGGACCCGCCCGAGGAAGACGTGCGCGTCGGTGACGGTGACCTCGGTGCCGCCGCGGCCGTAGCAGAGCGGGCCGGGGTCCGCCCCGGCCGACTTGGGGCCGACCTTCAGCGTGCCCTCCGGCGAGATCCACGCGACGGACCCGCCGCCCGCGCCCACGGTCACGATGTCGATCATCGGGATCTTGCACGGGTAGCGGCCGATGCTGCCCTCGGTGGTCAGCGACGGCTCCCCGTCGACCACCACCGCGACGTCGGTCGAGGTGCCGCCGCCGTCCAGCGTGATGACCGACGGGTGCCCGGCGGTGGAGGCGATCAGCGCGGCGCCGAGCGCGCCCGCCGCCGGTCCGGAGAGCACGGTCGTGATCGGCTGGTGCACGACCTCCGCGGCGGACAGCACGCCGCCGTTGCTCTTCATCACCGAGAACGGCATGCCGAGACGGTCGGCGAGGTTGGCGATGTAGCGGCGCATGGTCGGCTTGACCGCGGCGTCCACGAGGGTCGTCACCGACCGCTCGTACTCGCGGTATTCGCGCAGCACGTCGCTGGAGATCGAGACGACCGCCTCGGGGTGCTCCCGTTCGATGACCTCGCGCATGCGGAGCTCGTGCCCGGGGTTGGCGTAGGAGTGCAGGAAGCACACGCCGATCGCGGTGATCCCCCGCTCCCGGAACCACCGGGCCGCCGCCGTGGCCTGGGCCTCGTCGAACGGCCGGACCTCGGCCCCGGTGTGGTCGAGGCGTCCGCCGACGGTCCTGACCCGGTGCACGGGGACGATCCGGGGCGGTTTCACCCAGAAGTAGGAGTTGCCGTAGCCGTCGGGGACGCTCTGCCTGGCGATCTCCAGGATGAACTCGAAGCCCTCGGTGGTGACGAAGCCCAGATCGGCGATGCGGTCCTCGAGGAGCTGGTTGGTGGCGACGGTGGTGCCGTGCACGACCGCCGACACGGTCTCCACGCCCGCCTTCCGCAGGACCTTCCGCACTCCCTCCATGAACCCGTCAGCGGGGTTGGCGGGTGTGGAGGGAGTCTTGGTAGTGGTGATCTCACCGGTCTGTTCGTCCACCGCGACCACGTCGGTGAACGTGCCCCCGGTGTCGACACCTATACGGACGCTACGCATGCCCCCGTGTCTACCCAGTCCTGCGGAGTCGGCAAATCGGCGGACCCTGCCGAAGCTGGGCCGCGTCCTTGGGCACTGTTAGCGGCGCGGGCCCACGACGGAGCCGATCACCGCGGACACTGCCAGCGGCGGCAGGGACCCATGGTGGAGCCGATCACCACGGACGCTGTCAGCGGCGCCGGGGACCCATGGTGGAGCCGATCACCGCGTCGGCGTCGTGCGCGTGGACCTTCGCGGCGAGCCGGATGGCCATCTCGTTGGTACGGCGCAGCTCGGCCTCGACCCGGTCCTTGCCCGACTGGCCGACCTGAACACCGAAGTAGGCGCCGATGATCGCGCCCGAGACGCCGACCAGGCCGGCGAAGGGGGCCGCGGACTCGCCGTTGCGCAGGGCGATCACCACGAAGGCGATCAGGAGGACGAGCAGGCCCGTGACGACGACGTAGAACCCGTAGCGCCAGCGGGCCGCCTCCGCCTGGGCTGCGACGGCCTCGTCCTCGGACATCATCGCCGCGAGCGCGACGGGCATCTCGGCGGTCTCGGCCGCGGACGGCATCACCGGGGACGTGGCCGCGGGGATCTTGTTGAGGGGCGGAGCAGAGGTTTTGGCGGTCGTCACAGACCCTCCCACTTTCCGATAGGCAAAATGAATCTCCCATGCTTTTCGTAATCAAGCCAAGTCAGGCTATGTCACGGCGGGGTACACCATCCTCTACCAGCACACCGCCTGCCCAAACACTCACGGCAGACCCACTAGGCTGACCCCCCGTGACCGAACTGTCCGCGCTCTCCGCCGTCCCTGTCGGGTCCCGTGACGGGGTGCTCCGCTTCTACTTCGGCCCGATGGACTGCGGCAAGTCCACCCTGGCCCTGCAGATGAACTACAACCACCGCCGTCAGGGCAGGCGTGGCCTGGTGCTGACCAAACACGACCGCTCCGGCGGCCCCCAGGTCACCAGCCGGATAGGCCTGGGCAGCGAGGCGATCGAGGTCGTCGACGACCTCGATCTGGTGGCCCTGGTCCGCGAGCACGAGCGCGTCGACTACGTGATCTGCGACGAGGCGTGCTTCTACACCGTCGCCCAGATCGAGCAGCTCGCCGACCTCACCGACCACTTCGGCGTCGACGTCTACGCCTTCGGCCTGGCCTCGGACTTCCGGTCACAGATGTTCCCCGCCGCCCAGCGCCTGTTCGAGCTGGCCGACGAGATCAGCCGCCTCCAGGTGGAGGTCCTGTGCTGGTGCGGCCGCCCCGGCCGGCTGAACGCCCGCGTGGTCGGCGACAGGCTGGTGCGCACCGGCGAGCAGGTGATGATCGGCGACACCGGCGACGCCCCGGTCCGCTACCAGGTGCTGTGCCGCCGCCACCACCGCGCCGGCGACCTCGGCGCCGCCGGCTGACCCCTCATCCGGTCCCCGGCGGCAGCCCTGAGCGGCGCGGCGGGCGTCGGCGGGGCAGGCCGTACGGCGGGCAGCGGGCAGATCCACCCTTCCGCCATACGTTTCGGAGGATGTAACTTCGTTTCCAGTATCTCCGAGCCCCGGGAGAAAGCGCGTGGGACCTCACCCTTACGGCTGGTGGATCGTGCTCCACCTCCTGCTGTTCGTCTTCTGGCTGGGCGGAGACCTGGGCGTCTTCTACTCCAGCAGGTACGTGCTGCGACCGGCGCTGACCCCCGAGGCCCGCTCCACCGCACTGAAGATCATGAGCGGGCTGGACCTGGGGCCGAAGATCTGCCTGGTGCTGTTCCTGCCCAGCGGGGTCACGCTGATGGCGCTGGAACCTCACGGGGCCGAGCTCTTCGGCGTGCGGCCCCTCTCACCGTGGCCGGTGGCGGCGGTCTGGGTCCTCGCCCTGACCTGGCTGGCGCTGACCGTGGCCGACCACCGCACCCACGGCAGGTTCCCCCTGGCGCGGCGGGCCGACTGGACGATCAGGATCGTGTTGATCACGGTGATCGCCGTGGCCGCGGGCTACACGCTGCTCGCCTCCCGGCCCTTCGGGGTGGACACCAACCCCCGCTGGCTGGGTGCCAAGCTGGCGCTCTACGCCCTGGCCATCGCTGCCGGGCTGGGCATCCGGCTCACGCTGCGTCCCTTCGGCGCCGCCTTCGGGGCTCTGGCCGCGTCGGGTTCGACCCCGGAGGTGGAGCGGACGCTGCGCGGCTCGGTCGACGGCTGCCTGCCCTACGTGTGGGTGATCTGGGGCAGCGTGCTCGCGGCGGCCGCGCTGGGCGTGCTCAAGCCGGGGGCGGTCCTCTGACGGGGCCGCCGGGCGCCGTCCCGGCGCCGGGCGGCCCCCCGGCGGGCTAGCGGTGGTAGCCGAGCTGGGCCGACAGGCGGTCGGCCGCCTCGACGAGCAGGGGCGCCGACTGCTGCATGTGCGACCTGAAGCGGGCGCTCGGCCCGGAGACGCTGATCGCCGCGATCAGGCCGCCGTCGTGGTCGAACACGGGCGCCGCGATCGACGCGGCGCCCTCCTGGCGCTCGCCCAGGGAGGTCGCGTACCCCCGGCGGCGGATCGCGGCCAGCTCGGCCCGGAGCTTCGCCTGGTCGGTGATGGTTTTGGCGGTGAGCGCCTCCAGCCTGTGGCGGGCCAGGTAGCCCTCGATCTCCTCCTCCCGCAGGAACGCCAGGATCACCTTGGAGGAGCTGCCCGCGTGCAGCGGGTAGGGGATGCCGAGTGAGACCTCCATCCTCAGCTCCTGCTCGGGGACGACCTGCTCCACGTACAGGCGGGTGTCGCCGCGCCGTACGGACAGGGTCGCGGTCTCCCCGGCGTGGGCGGCCAGGCGGCGCAGCTCCGGCCCCGCCATGGCGCGCAGGTCGGTGCGGGCCATGTAGGCGCGGCCGAGCGAGATCGCGGCGTGCCCCAGGGAGTAGCGCCTGGTGACGGGGTCGGCCGCGATGAGCTCGCGGCTGCGCAGCGCGGTCAGGATGCGGTGCACGGCCGCCTTGGTGAGCCCGAGCTCGGTGGCGATCTCGGTCACCCCCAGATCCGGACGGGCGCTGCGGCCGAAGAGCAGGAGCACGTCCATGGCGCGCTCCACGGCCGCGATGGACCTGCTCTGGCCGTCGCCCTCGTCCGCGGCGTCCACCACCCGTGCACTGGTCTTGGCCTGGGCTGGCACCTGGCCCCCTCGTTCGCTGAAGACTTCTCGGCAGAGACCCACTCTACGACGGAGCATTTCCCCAAGGGAAACGCCGTCACGTTGACACCATCATCGTGCCTCGTTACCTTCAGCGGTACAGCGTTTCCATCAATGAAACAGTGAGGGGCAGTGGCGACCGACGGCGACTCCTTCCGCGCGGTACTGGCCCAATGGCCCAGCGGCGTGGTCATCGTGACGACGGGGACTCCCGGCGGCGGGTGGCACGGCATGACGGCCAGCTCGTTCTCCAGCGTCAGCGTGGATCCCCCGCTGGTCCTGGTGTGCCTGGCGAGGAGCACCCGGACGCACCGGCTCGTCCAGGAGCGGGGGACGTTCGCGGTCAGCGTGCTCGGCAGGGACCAGGCGGAGCTCGGCCGCCGGTTCGCCGGGCGGGACCGGACACCCGACCGGTTCGCCGGCGCGGCCTGGACCACGGTCGTGACGGGCTCCCCGGTTCTCGCCGACTCGACCGGCTGGCTCGACTGCCGGGTCGCGCACGCCCACCCGGGCGGCGACCACACGATCTTCGTCGGCGAGGTGCTCGCCGCGGACACCCCACGGCGGGTGACACCCGTGCTGTTCCACTCCCGGGCCTGGGGCCGGCTCGCCGACCCGCTCCCCGACGAGATCGCCGTCGCCGACACCGGCCTGCTGTCCGTCCTGCGCGTCCGCGGGGTCGAAGGCGCGCGGCCGGCCCGGATCGCCCGCGCGCTGCGCGCCGCGGGCACCAGGGTCCGGCTGTTCGGCCCGTACGGCGAGCCGCCGCCCCGCGAGGACCTCGATCCGGCCACGGCCTCCGCGCTGATCACCGACCCGGCGCGGGTGGGCGCCGTCGTCGGCGCGGGCGCGGGAGTAGCCGAGTTCGCCGTTCCGGTGCCCGAACGCCCCGCCGGGGCCTCCGCGCCGCCCGCCGGAACCGCCCGTCCGGCGCCGGAGAACGCCGCAGTCATCGTGGACGCGGCCCGGCGCGCGGGACTGGTCACGGTCGCGCACGTCACCGAGGCCTTCGCCGAGGGCCGTGCCGATGCCGTCCTGTCGGCGGTCGGCCGGCTGGCCGAGCTCGGCTGCGACGAGATCGGACTGGAGGAGGGCGGGCTGCCGGCCTCTCCGCTGCGCGTGCGCGACCTCCTGCAGGACGCGGTCGCCGCCGCCCGCCCCGTGCCCCTGCGCGTGCGGCTGCGCGAACGTCACGGCATCGGGATGGTCAACGCGCTCATCGCGATGAAGAGCGGGGTACGGCTCTTCGACACCACGCTCGGCGGCGTGGACGGCGCTCTCCCCGGGGAGGACGTGCTGTTCCTGGCCGAGCAGCTGAACGTGGCCAGCCCCGTCGACCGCACCGCCCTGATCGCCGGGGCCGTGGATCTGGAGACCTGCTGGGGCTCCGGCCTGCCCGGCCGCACCTACCGGTCCGCCTGCTGAAGGCCGACCACGACCCACATCCTTCTGCCGGAGGGACACCGCATGACCGACAAGCTGACGGGCGAGCGTCTCGTCGACGACATGACCGACGCCGAGCGCGACCGTGCCGCCCGGATCGAGAGCGTGCTGCCCGCGCTGCGCGCCGCCGCCGCCAAGGCCGACGAGGAGGCCCGCTTCCCGGTCGAGCACGTCGCGCTGCTGCGCGAGGCCGGCCTGCTCGGCCTGGTGGTGCCCGAGAGGTACGGCGGGCTCGGCGGCACGCTGCGCGACCTGGCCGCCGCCACGTTCGCGATGGGCACCGCCTGCCCGTCCACGGCGCTCGCCTACTTCTTCCACAACACCAGCGCCTCCCGGGGGCTGCTGCCGCTGGAGGCGATCGACGCGGGCCTGTTCACCGGCGCGGAGGTCCCGGTCGTGCGGGCCTTCGCCGAGAAGGTGCTGACCCGGATGGCCTCCGGCACGTGGCTGGCCAACTTCGCCTCCGAGTCGGTCAAGAGCTCGGGCGCCAACATCACCATCGCCACCACCGCCCGCCGTACCGGCGGCGGCTGGATCCTGGACGGCGAGAAGTCGTTCGGCTGCGCCACCGGCGTCGCCGACTACTACCTGACCACCGCCAAGCTGGAGGGCCACGACACCGCCGAGGGCCTGGTCACGTTCTTCGTCCCGCGCGAGGCCCCCGGCGTCTCCGTCCGTGCCCCGTGGGACGGGCTCGGCATGCGCGCGACGGCCAACAACGGCATCCGGCTCGACGGGGTGTTCGTCCCCGGGGACGAGGCGCTGACCGTACCCGGCGCGTTCACCCGCATGCTGCGGATGAGCCGGGGCAGCTTCGTCGGCAACCAGCTCGCCATCGCGGCCGTCTACACCGGCTGCGCGCAGAACGTCTACGACACCGTCGTCGAGGAGCTCACCAGGAGGACGTTCGCCGACACCGGCCGGCCGATCGCCTCCAGCCCGATGCACCAGGTGCTCTTCGGCGACATGACCGTGCAGCTGGAGACCGCCTACCTGTGGCTGCGCCGGCAGCTGCGGCTGGAGACCTCCGAACCGCCGCTCCTGCCCAAGACCGAGGTGTTCCGGCAGTGGCGGATGGGCAAGGGCGCGGTCACCGAAGCCTGCTTCCAGGTCGCCCTCGGCGCGTTCAAGGCCTCGGGCACCTCCGGCGCCATGATGGGCGGCGTCGTCGGCCGCGCCCTCCGCGACCTGGCGATGGGCCTGGTGATGACCTTCCCCGCCGAACGCGGCAGGCTGGAGGCCGCCCAGATGGTGACGGAGGCCAAGGAGAACGAGCTGTTCACGACCGCGGACCGCACATGAGCCGCGCCGTCACCGCCGGACCGGCGAGCGGGTGCCCGGCGGGGAGGAATCCGTGATCGACATCCCTGAGTCCCGGGACCTGGTCGACGGCGTGTGGTCCGCCTGCTCCGAGGACCTCGGCTTCGACCTGGAGGACCCCGCGACCGGCGAGGCGTCCGTCCGGGCACGCGGGACGGCGCCCGGACGGGTCGCCGAGGCCCTCGCCGCGGCGGATCGGCTGGCGGCCCCGTGGGCGGCGACCGCGCCGGAACGCCGCGCCGAACTGCTCGACGCCGTGGCCGCCGAGCTCGACAGGCGGATCCCGGAGATCGTCGCGCTGGAGTCCTTCGCCACCGGGGTGCCCGTCCGGCAGACCACCCCGCTGGGAGCGATCGTCAGCGGGTCGTTCCGGCTGGCCTCCGCGCAGCTTCGCGAGGGCCGGCTGCGCACGACGGAGATCCGCGAGGACGGCCGCGCCGTCGAGGTGCACCGGCTCCCCCGGGGTCCGGCCCTGTGCCTGGTGCCGTGGAACGCCCCCGCCCCGATGGCCGCGCACAAGGCCGCCAGCGCGCTCGCCGCCGGATGCCCGGTGATCCTCAAGGTGAGCGAGTACGCGCCCCACGGCTCGCAGGTGCTGACCGAGGTCCTGCACGAGGTGCTGCCGCCCGGCGTGTTCCAGTTCGTGCAGGGCGGTCCCCGGACGGGCGGGCAGCTGGTCGGCGACCCCCGCGTCCGCGCGGTCTCGTTCACCGGCGGTCCGGCCGCGGGCCGGGCGGTCGCCGCCGCGTGCGTCACCGGCTTCCGCCCGGCGCAGCTGGAGCTCGGCGGCAACAACCCTCTGGTGGTCCTGCCCGACGCCGCCGTCGAGGTCGCCGCCCGGGCCGCCGCGGACCTGCTCACCACGCTCAACGGCCAGTGGTGCCGGGCGCTGGGCCGTCTCCTCGTGCCCCGCGACCGGCTCGACGAGCTCGTCGCGGCCACCGGCGAGCGGCTGACCGCGCTGCGCGCCGGGGACCCGCTGCGGGAGGACACGGACTTCGGCCCGCTGATCCACTCCACGCACGTGCGACGGGTGAGGGAGGCGGTCACCGCCGCGGGCGGCCGGGCCGTGCCGTACGGTGCCATGCCGGAGACCGGCAACTTCCTGGCGCCCACGCTGATCACCGGAACCGACCTCGCCGAGGAGATCTTCGGGCCGGTCGCGGCGGTCGTGCCGTACGACACCGTCGAGGAGGCGGTGACGCTGGCCAACGCCACACCGTACGGGCTGGAGGGCTACGTCGTGGGCGCGGACGAGGAGCGGGCGCTCGCGGTCGCGCGGCGGGTGCGGGCGGGCGAGGTGAAGGTCAACGGCTCCAGCGTCATGAGCCTGCACCTGTTCACCCCGCGCCCGGCCTGGGGCCTGTCCGGCCTGGGCGAGGAGGGCACCCACGAGACGCTCCGGTTCTTCACCAACGCCCGGGTCGTCGGCGTCGAGGGCGGTTTCTCCCTGCACGGGAGACAGCGGTGAGGCGCGTCCTGGTGGCCGGGGCCGGGCCGGTGGGACTGACCGCGGCGCTCACGCTGGCCCGGGGCGGCGTGCCGGTCACCGTGCTGGAGGCCGGCCCCGGGCCGGCCGCCGAGTCGCGCGCCTCCACCTTCCACCCGCCGACGCTGGAGATGCTCGCCGGGCTGGCGGTGCTGGACGAGCTCATGGCCCTCGGCCTGGTCGTCCGCACCTTCCAGTACCGCGACCGGTCCGGCGGGCCGATCGCCACCCTCGACATGGGCGCGCTCGCCGGGGAGACGCCCTACCCGTTCCGGGTGCAGTGCGAGCAGAGCAAGCTCACCCCGATCCTGCTGGACCACCTGCGGCGGCACGGCGGGGAGGTGGTCTTCGGACAGGAGGTGCGGTCCGTGCGGCCCCACCCGGGCGGCGTGGTCGCGACCACCGCCGGAGGCGACGCGTTCACCGGTGACTGGCTGATCGGCGCCGACGGCGCCCACTCGGCGGTACGGCGGGCACTGGGCATCCCGTTCGAGGGCATCACCTACCCCGAGCGCTTCCTCGTCGCCTCCACGGAGGAGGACGTGGGAGGCCTGCTGCCGGGCATCGAGCCGATCAACTACGTCTTCGACCCGGAGGAGTGGCTGGTGCTGCTCCGCACCCCGGACCACTGGCGGGTGCTGCTGCCCACTCCCCCCGGCACGCCGGATGAGGCGGAACTGGCCCGCCTGCCCGCCCGGCTGCGCTCGGTGGCCGACCCCGGCCGGGACTGGAAGGTCGCCCACGCCTCCCTCTACCGGGTGCACCAGCGGGTCGCCGCCCGTTTCCGGCAGGGCCGGGTGCTGCTCGCCGGAGACGCCGCCCACGTCAACAACCCGCTCGGCGGGCTGGGCATGAACAGCGGCATCCACGACGCGGTCCTCCTGGCCGCCGCCCTGCTGACCGGCCGCTCGCCCGCCGCGCGCCCGCGCCGGGAGGACCGGACCTCGCGCCGGGAGGAGCCCGCGCTCCCGGACAGGGCGGTCGACGAGGTCGCCGCGCGGCGGCGGGAGGTCGCGTTGACGCATGTGCGGCCGATCAGTCACGGGAACCGGGAGCGGCTGGGGGCGGCCGATCCCGCTGCCTACCACGAGGAGTTGCGCGCCCTGGCCGCCGACCCGGCGGCCACCCGCGCCCACCTGCTGCGCACCTGCCTGATCTCGTCCCTGCGCGAGCCCCTGTGACCGCCGGGGAGGGACGGCGCGTCCCACGAGGGCACCGGAGGCCCCGATGGATCTGATCACCCGGGAGAACCCGGCGCGCGTCGACGAGGTCGTCGGGTCCGTGCCCGTCACCGACCCGGCGGCGGTGGACGCGGCCGTGCGCCGGGCGGACGACGCCTTCCGCGACTGGTCGGGGCTGCCGGTCGCGGAACGCGTCGCCGCTCTCCGGCACGGCGCCGACACCGTGGCCGCCCGGCTGGAGGAACTGGCGCCGCTGCTGGCCCGCGAGTCGGGCAAGCCGCTGGCCGACTCGCGCGGCGAGATCGGCTTCGCCGTCACGTTCCTGCGGTGGGTCTGCGACGAGGCCCCGGCGGTGCTGGCCGCCACGGAGATCGACGACGACGCCGGGCGGCTGGTGGTGCGGCGCAAGCCGTACGGGGTGGTGGGGTGCGTCACGCCGTGGAACGCCCCGGTCATCCTGGCCGTGCTCAAGCTCGGGCCCGCGCTGGCGGCGGGCAACACGGTCGTGCTCAAGCCCTCGCCCCTGGCGCCGCTGACGGTCACCGAGGTGGCGGCCGCGCTGCCCGCCGTACAGGTGGTCCACGGCGGCGCGGAGACCGGCCGTGCGCTGGCCGGTCATCCGCTCGTCCGCAAGGTGGCCTTCACCGGCGGCGACGCGGCGGGGCGGGAGATCGCCGCGACGGCCGGGGCGATGATCACCCCGGCGGTGCTGGAGCTGGGCGGCAACGACCCCGCCGTGTTCCTGCCGGACTTCGCGCTGTCGGGCGCCGACTACGAACGCCTGGTCATGGCGTCGTTCGCCACCGGCGGGCAGGTCTGCATGGCGGCCAAGCGGCTGTACGTGCCGCGGGCGCGGATCGCCGAGTTCACCGAGGCGTACCTCGCGGCTGCGGAACGCGTTCTCGTCGTCGGCGACCCCCTCGACCCGGGGGTCACCATGGGCCCGGTCATCTCGGCCGCGGCCGCCGCCCGGATCCGCGCGCTCGTGGCGGGCGCGGCGGGCGGCACGGTGACGCCGCTGGGGAGGAGCGCTCCGGGGCACGATCCGGCGTCGGGGTACTTCGTGACCCCGTGCCTGGTCACCGGCCTGGACGACCGCGCCCCGCTGGTGGCGCAGGAGCAGTTCGGCCCCGTGGTGCCCCTGCTCGCCTACGACACCGAGGGAGAGGTCCTGGCCCGCGCCAACGCGGGCGAGCTCGGCCTGGCCGCCTCCGTCTGGTCCGCCGACGAGGAGCGGGCCTTCGCGCTGGCGGGGCGGCTCAGCGCCGGATTCGTCTTCGTCAACACCCACAACCGCACCGGCATGTCCCTGCGGGCTCCTTTCGGCGGGGTCAAGCGCAGCGGCTACGGCCGCGAGTACGGGCGGGAGGGCCTGCTGGAGTACGTCCAGTCCGCGGTCGTCCACGTCCCCGCCGCCTTCCGCCCCGGCGGCCCCGGCATGGCCCCCGGCGCGTATCCCGGCGGCGTCCACGACGGGACCCCGCGAGCCGCCGGAACCGTCCGGCCCCCGCCCTGACCCTCATCCGCCGTCGCGGTCGCCCGTCGCCGCGATGGCGGCGATCAGTACGGCCTCACCCACGTTGCCCAGGATGGGCCACGCCACGGCGGCGCCCGCGGTCGCCAGGAGCACGGCCGCGCCCAGGAAGAGCCAGGGCGTGCGCCGCCGTACCCACAGCACGGCACCCGCGGCCAGCAGGATCACCGTGGTGACCAGCGCCGCGATCGGCGGCCCCGACGGATCGGCGGAGACGTGGCGCAGGGTGTCCGACCACCACCGGGGTTCCAGCCGCAGATCCGCGAGACCCACGGCGTCGAAGACGACCAGCACGCCGGCCAGGCCCCACGCCGGAGCGGCCAGTCCGCGGCGCACGAGGGCGGCCGCGTGGACGACGAGCAGCGGGGTGAGGACGGCGTGGGCGGCGAAGCGGCCGGTGCTGAGCGCCTCCAGTCCCGGCCCCTCGCCGATCAGCCGCCCGGCTCCGACGACCGCCGAGTCGTAGGCGACGCCCACCGCGACCGCGAACGGGATCCACAGGCCGGATCGCGCCAGCCGTACGGCCAGGGCCGCCTGGATCAGGGCGAGCCCGCCGTACAGGGCCGAGATCACGACTCGTGGTCGACGACGGCCCTGGCGGCGAGCCGGGGACGGATCCAGCCGGCCACCTCCAGGTGGGCGGGATGGTCCTGGTAGCCGCGCAGGTCGTCGGCCGACTCGTGCACCGTGACCAGGCACAGGTCGTAGGAGAGCGCGGAGCCGGTGGTGTCCAGGCCGACGGTGAGTTCCCGGATCTGCCCGATCCGGTCCTTCAGCCCTTCGAGCAGGTCCCTGGCCACCGGGGCGTCCCCGGGATCGGAGAACTTCATCAGCACGACGTGGTTCAGCACGATCGCCTCCTAGACATTTGCTCCGGTTTCGCGAGATCCTAATCGTTGGAAACGTTGTTTCTCTAGACGTAACAGGAGCGGACATGGTGCGCGTCGCCGCGGTGCAGTTCGCAACCGGCCTGGATGTGACCGCCAACCTCGCGACCTGCCTGCGAATGATCGACTCCGCCGCCGGGCAGGGGGCCGAGCTGATCGTGCTGCCCGAGTTCTGCAACCACCTGTCCTGGTACGAGAGCCGCGACCACGCGCGCCGCCTGGCCTGCCGCCACGGAGACCCGTTCCTGAGCGCCGTCGCCGGGCGCGCCGCCCGGCACCGCGCGCACGTCAAGCTCGGCGTCACCCTGGCCCGCGAGGACGGCCGCGTCACGGGGGCCTCCCTGCTGTACGGACCGGACGGCGCGCTGCTAGGCGAGGCCGACAAGCAGGTGCTGATGGGCGCGGAGAACGACCACCTGGACCCGGGAACGGCCGTCGGCCCGGTGGTGGCGACCGCGGTCGGCCGGCTCGGCATGTACGCCTGCATGGAGGGCGTGATCAGCGAGATCACCCGCGGGCTGGCGCTGCGCGGCGCGCAGGTCCTGCTCAACAGCCTGAACTCCTTCGCCGTGGACGAGGCGAGCCTGCACGTGCCGGTCCGCGCCGCGGAGAACAGGGTGTGGGTGGTCGCCGCCAACAAGGTCGGGCCGCTGCTGCCCGCCGACAGGATCGAGCTGATCGGCGCCGGGCTCGGCGTCCCGCCCGAGTGGCTGCACGGCGCGGGTGAGAGCCAGGTCGTCGCCCCCGACGGCACCGTCGTGGCCAGAGCGCCAAGGACCGGCGAGGCTGTCGTGGTGGCCGACGTCGACGTGGCCCTGGCCGACGACAAGGTCCGGCCCGACGGCACGGACGTGCTGGCCGCCCGCCGCCCCGCCCTCTACCGGCCGATCGCCGCCGAACCCCGCGGCCGTACGGCTCCCGCCGGAGCGGGCAGCGTGGCCGTGGCCGTGGTCAGGCCGTGCGCGGGGCTCGGAGGCGCGACGGAGCTCATCAGGCGGGCGGCCGAGAGCGGGGCGGAGCTGCTCGTGCTGCCCGAGCTGTGCGGGGTGACGGCCGAGGAGGCGGCGCGGGCCGTACGCGGGACCACCGCGCACGTGGTGCTCAGCGAGATCCGCGACCGGGCGCACGACGGGCTGCTGGTCTCGGCCGACGGGATCATGGGACGGCAGCGCAAGCTCCACCCGTCCGCGCGGCAGGCCGGGCGGGTCACCGCGTTCGGGGACGGGCTGGAGGTCTTCGAGCTGCCGTGGGGAAGGCTGGCCATCATCGTCGGCGATGACACGATATTTCCGGAAACGTTCAGGCTGGCGGCGCTGGCCGACGCCGACGTCGTCGCGGCGCCCCTCACCCCGTCCGAGCCCTGGGAACTCCGGTCCGGCCTGCTGGAACGGGCCGCGGAGAACCGGCTCAACGTCGTCGCCGCCGGACACGACGGGCCCGGCGGCCTCGCCGGCGCCATCCTGGCCGCGCCGCGGGACTTCACGCTCTGGACCGCCTGGGAAGGCCCGTTCACCGGCCGCATCAGCCACCCGATCGTCACCCCGGTCAGGAACGACGACCGCGTGGTGCGCGCCGACGTCCACCCTGCGCAGGCCGTCAACCGGCACGTCTCACGCGGCACCGACCTGGTGGACGGCAGACCGTGGCGGCTCGTCGGCGCGCTCCTGGAAGGAGACACGTGAAGGAAACGCTCCAGCACGTCGAGCAGATGCTCGACGGGTCACCGGTGGTCGACGTCACCGAGACGTTCGAGCAGTTCCGCGGCATGCTCGCCGCCCTCAAAGCCAAGATCGACGCGCGGTTCGAGCTGACCGCGGATCCCAGCTCGCTCGACGCCTACGGCACCTACCCCGACGGACCGGGCGGCCGGATCGAGGCCTACTCCGGCCCGGAGGTCGACTGGATGGTCCACTCCTGGCTGGGCGACCCGGCGGCGAGCTTCGCCAACCTGCACCTCACCGTCTGGCTCGGCCCGCAGGTCGACGTGCCGCACCTGGGCATCGCGCTGCTGGTCTGGCCGGAAGGATGGTTCTACCAGGACTACATCCCCCGGGTGAACCTGGTCGAGCGCGGCGACCACTACGACCGGCACTACGCGCCGCTCGACGCGGACTGGCTGCGGTTCAGGGAGGAGAACCCGGACTTCACCTGGTTCACCAGCCGGGCCGGGTTCATCCGCGCCGGCCTGTCGCCCAACGCCTACTGCTACTCCTTCCCCCGCGCGCGGCAGAACATCGACGTGGTCGGCGAACTGCTCCACGCGCGCGTCGACCGCTGGCTGCGCTGGGTGGACGAGGCCGGACCCATGCCGGAGGCCGGCAGGGCGGCACTGGCCGCGACCGACCTGGCGATCCGCAGGAACATCGCCGAGCGCGACCCGGCCAACGTGATGGGCGTGCGCTACTTCGGCCAGGAGCTGACCGACCGGCTGGTCCGCGCGCTGTGGGGCGGCGACCGCGGGCTGCCGAGGCCCTCGTGATCCGCTCGCTGTGGTGGGCGGCGAAGACCGGCGGCGAGGCGCCGTTCGACACCGCCCATCTGAAGGTCCACTACCCGGCGGCCCCGGACGGCGACCGGCTGACCGGCGTGTTCCGGCCCGAAGGCGGGCCGTACCCGGTGGTGCTGTTGCTGTCCGGGATAAACGTGGGCCAGGACGCCTACCGCTGGCTGGCCGTCGAGATCGCGGCCGCCGGGTTCGTCTGCGTGACCTTCGACCGGGTGGGCGAGCTGTTCGGCGGGGAGTACGGGCTCACGCCGGGCGTCGACCTGGACGCCGCCCGGCCCGGGACGTACGGCTCGCGCCCGACCTGCCCGGCGATCCCCTCGATCCTGGCCGCGCTGGCGGAGATCGACCTGCTGAAGGGCGCGATCGACCTGGACAGGGTCGCGCTGGGCGGCCACTCGGCGGGCGGCTCCCTCGCGCTGCAGTCGGCCCGGCACTTCCCCGAGGTGAAGGCGGTGTTCGCCTACGGCGCGCACACCATGGTGGCCACCATGCTGGGCTGGCCCGCGGGCACGGTGGTCCCGGCCCAGGTGGACTGCCCCGTCCTGCTCACCGTGGGCACCAGGGACGGCGTGATCATGGGCAGCTCCGACCGGTACGGGCAGGAGGCGCACCCGGCCGACCCGGTCACCCGCACCTTCGACGAGGCGCTCACCGACCGGGACGGCTCCCACCTGCTGGCCGTGTTCGAGGGCGCCAACCACTTCGGCGTCGCCGACCCGGTGGACCCGACGGCCGCGCGCGCCTTCCTCGACCTGCCCGCCACCGCCGAACCGCGTCCGGCGCTGGCGCAACTGGTGATCGCCTTTCTGCGAACTCATCTGTACGGCGACACGCGGGCGCGAGCCGTGCTGGACGGCCTGCCCGGCCTGCGGCGGCGGTAGGAGGAGACCATGCTCAAGAACTTCTGGTACGCGGTGGAGTTCGGCCACGCGGTCGGCCGCCGCCCCCGCAAGGTCACCTGCCTCGGGCAGGACTTCGTGATCTGGCGCCGCCGCGACGGCCGGATCGCGTGCCTGTCCGATCTGTGCGTGCACCGGGGAGGCGCGCTGTCGATGGGCACGCTGGCCGGCGACGACTCCATCGCCTGCCCCTACCACGGCTGGGAGTACGGACCGGACGGCGGGTGCGTGAAGATCCCGGCCAACCCGCCGGGCCGGGGCATCCCCTCCAAGGCCCGGGTCGACGCCTACCCGGTGATCGAGAGGTACGGGATGGTCTGGGCCTTCCTCGGCGACCTGCCCGAGGAGGAGCGGCCGCCGATCCCGCACATCCCCCAGCACGAGGACCCGGCGTTCCGGGCGGTCTACTGGGAGACCACGGTCGACGCCAACTACGAGCGCACGCTGGAGAACGTGGTCGACGCGGCGCACACCCCGTTCGTGCACGGCACCGCGTTCGGCAACCCGGACAGGCCGGAGATCCCCGACTACGAGATCACCGGCGACGACTGGCACGCCGAGGCCGACATCCTGCTCAGCCCCCCGCTGCCGAAAGGCCTGTGGGGAGCACTGGCCCGGCGCAGGCCCCGCGCGGAGCACGTCGTGGTCTCCAACGGCTGGTACCTGCCCAACATCGTCAAGCTGCACGTACGGCTGCCCTTCGGCGACCTCGTCCTCTACGACCACAACATCCCGCTCGGGCAGAACCGCACGCTGGTGAAGATCGTCGGCTACCGCAACTTCTTCACCGGGAGGTGGGCGGACGGCAACGCGGTCAAACGCATCGAGAAGATCTTCGAGCAGGACCGCCCCGTCGTCGAGAACCAGCGGCCCGAGCTGCTGCCCTTCGACCTCTCGGCCGAGCTGCACATCCGCAGCGACGCCCTCCAGGTCGCCTACCGGCGACGCCGCCGGCAGCTCATGGACCGGGGCTGGTGGGTCGGCGGCGACGACATCGTCACCGGTGACGTGCCACGTCGAGAGGCCACCGTCATCCCCTCGCCCGCCCGCCGCGACAACCCCGACCTCGCCCGCGCCTGGGTCCACCGATCCCGAGGAGAGACCGTCAATGAGCCTGCCCGCAGCGCTGAGTGAGCGCACCCTCGACCGCCTGCTCACCGCCACCGGCCTGTCCTCTTCGGCGCACGTCGAGCTGACCAGCCCGATGTCCCCCGCCCCCGTCGGCGCACTCCGCGTCTTCCGTCCCCCCATGCCGGCGCACGCGGACGACGCGCGGCCGGCGAAGGCGGTGACGGTCAGCCTGGTGGTCCCCGCGATCGGGCTGGACAGTCACATGATCTTCGCGTTCACCCGGCCGGGGTCGGCGGTGCCGCACTTCACGCTGGACTCGGTCGCCTCGGCCGACTACCACGCGATGCACCTGGACCTGATCCCCCGCGTGGAACTGGCCACCCACCTGGCCTACCTGGACGCCGTCCACCTGCCCCTCACCCCCCTGCTGGAGGCGGCCTGGGAGATCGACGGCGTCTCCCCCGCGGCGGTCGGCCCCCGCCAGCGGGCGATGATGTCCCCCTGGATGCTGGTCTGCCGGGCGACCGAGGACGCCTTCGAGAAGCTCGGCCCGACCGTCGACGCCTATTTCGACCACTGGCTGTCCCTCGTCGGCGGGGGCGTCCCCGCCGTGGACGACACCGACCTGGCCGCCCGTGACGCCGTCAACCGCGCCAACCTGTTCAGCCCCGACGTGGACCCGGTCTGGCACCAGGTCACCCGCCTGCTCGGCGCCGACCAGACCGACCGGATCCGCTGGGAGCTCCTGTCCTGACCTCCTCCCCACGGCGGAAATCCGGGTTCTCCACGCTCAAGGAGGTTCGATGAGTACGGCACAACCCAGCGAGTGGCAGAGGCGCATCGCCGGAGAGTGGCACGGCCGCCCCTCGTTGTTCGACGCCACCGGCACCTGGCGGGGTTACGAGGACATCCGCCGCTCGTCCGTCTTCGAGGACGGCGTGACGACCTACTACATGGACGGGGGCATGGAGGGCGGCGGCCCGCTGGCCGGCCGGTTCCGGCTGGGCGCGCCCTTCGCGTTCGGCGTGGCTGACTCCGACGCCAACCGGGTCTACACCGGCCCCGACTTCTTCGGCACCGGCCAGCCGTACGGCTCGTTCGTGGACGCCCACTACTACGGTCCCGGCTGGCAGGTCGACCTCAACACCTGGAACCAGGTCCTGCCCGACGGCGAGACCCAGGTCTACTCCTCGATCCTCTACCAGGGTCCCGCCGTGGTGGGCTGCTTCAACGGCCTCTACACCCGCGACCCCGGCAGGGTGGCGGACTGGCCGGCGGCCGAGACCGGCAACGGGCCGGTGCCGCACATCCTGCCGACCAAGACTCCCGGCGCCTTCTCCGGTTCCTGCGAGGTCTTCGGCGCCGACCAGAAACCCCGCGGCACCGTCGAGATCACCATGGAACTGGAACCGCTGGACCTGCTGCGCACGCGCCGGCACGTGACCTGGTCCGGCGCGCTGGACCGCAGCTACACCGCCGACGTGCGCCGCGACGGCTTCCGCTCCTTCCACGAGGGCCCGGACGCGTGGGGGAACGCGCAGGCGTACGGCCGCGCGAACCACCCGAGCCTGCACTTCCGCGACGTGTGGAAGCTCAAAGGCCGGGAGTTCATGATCGACGCCGTGCCCGGGATGGCCGCCGGGTCGACCCTGGCGGTCGCCTACGAGCTGTTCGAGGGCAACGTCCTGTCCGCCGTCGTCCACGGGGTGCTGAGATGGTCGTAGTCGTCACCGGCGGCACCCGCGGCCTCGGCCTCGGCCTGGTCCGGGAGTTCCTCGACCGGGGCCACCAGGTCGCCTTCTGCGGCAGCCGCCCCGAATCCGTCGACGGGGCGCTGGCCACGCTGGAGGCCGGGCGGGTGTGCGGGGTGGTCGCCGACGTCACCGACCGGGCCCAGGTCCAGGCGCTCTGGGACGCCGCCGTGGACCGCTTCGGGAAGGTCGACGTCTGGATCAACAACGCCGGGGTCTCCCACTCGCGCAAGCCGCTGTGGGAGCTCCCGGCCGCCGAGGCCGCGACGGTCGTCGGCGTCAACCTCACCGGCGTGCTCAACGGCAGCGCGGTCGCCCTGGCCGGGATGGCCGAGCAGGGCCACGGCCACGTCTGGAACATGGAGGGGCTCGGCAGCGACGGCCGCGCCGTACCCGGGCTGTCCGTCTACGGCGCGACCAAGCGGGCGCTCACCTACCTCACCCGCGCCCTGGCCAAGGAGGTCCCCGACGGCGTCTCCGTGGGCCTGCTGAGCCCCGGCATGGTGGTCACCGACCTGCTGGTCCACGACTACTCGCCGGAGGAGCTGGCCCGAGCCGCCCGGATCTTCAACATCCTGGCCGACCGCGTCGGGACCGTCGCCCCCTGGCTGGCCGGACGAGCGCTGTCGCAGACCCGCAACGGCGCCCACGTCCGCTGGCTGACCAGGCGCAAGGTGTTCGCCCGCTTCGCCGCCGCCCCCTTCGGGAAGCGCCGGGTGATCCCGTGACGTATCCCGTGGCACTGGCCGCCGAGGACTTCGTCCCCGTGGTGCTGACCGTGACGGGCGTGTGCCTGCTCGGCCGGTACGCCGGCGACCGGCACCGGCCCGGCGTGCTCCTGGCGGCGGCTCTCATCGGGGCGGGCGGGCTGTCCAAGGCCGGCTGGAAGCTCATCGTCGCGCTCGGCGGCCCGGACCTGCCCTGGCTGGAGCTGATGCTGTTCCCGCTGCTCACAGCCGGGTTCGGACTGCTGGCGTGGATCCTGACCGCCCATCACGACGGCTCGGCGCCCGGCTGGATCCCGCCGCTGGTCATCGGCCTGCCGGCGCTGTGCGCGGGCGGCGCCGTACTGGCCGGGAGCACGTTGCCGCTGCTGGTCAGCACCATGGTCTTCGCGACCCTCAGCGGCGTCCACCTGATCCTGGCCGCCCGGCGGCGCGGCGACCTGCTCGCCGCCGCGCTCTTCGGCGTCCAGCTGCTCGGCTTCTTCGTCCTCAGCCCGCTCGCCGCCCGCCCCGACCAGACGGTCGCCCTGCAGTGGGTCGAGCAACTGTCCAACACCGCCGCCCAGGGGGCGTTCGCCGTCGCCGCGTTCCGGCTGGGCCGTACCCGGCAGGAGGTCTCGCCATGACCGACGCGCTCGGCTGGCGCCGCAAGTTCGGCGTGATCGCCCCGTCCACGAACACGATCGTGGAGCCCGACTTCTACCGCATGACCGTCCCCGGCGTGACCGCGCACTTCGGCCGCATCCACATCCGCGACCAGAACATGGCCGGGGACGAGGGCATGGAACGGCTGCTCGACCAGATCCGCGAGGAGATCGGCGCCGCCTGCGAGCGGGTGCTGACCTGCGAGCCGGACTACATGGTCATGGGCATGTCCGCCGAGACCTTCTGGGGCGGCGTCGAGGGCAACCGGCGCTTCGTCGAGCAGATCCACGCCATCACCGGGCTGCGGGTGGCCACCGGCGCGGAGGCCTGCGAGCGGGCCCTGAACCTGTACGGCGCGCGCAGGATCGGCGTGGTGACCCCCTACCAGCCGGTGGGCGACGAGAACGTGGTGCGGTTCTTCTCCGAGATCGGCTTCGACGTCGTCGCGATCAAAGGTCTGAGGTGCCCGACGGCCGTCTCGATCGCGCATGTCACCGAGTCCACGCTCCGGGGGGCGCTGGCCGAGGTCGATCTGGCGGGCGTGGACGCGATCGTGCAGTGCGGGACGAACCTGTCCATGGTCGGCCTGGCCGACGAGGCCGAACGCCGGCTCCGCAAGCCGGTCATCGCCATCAACGCCGCCACCTGGTGGATGGCGCTGCGCGACAACGGCATTCAGGACAAGGTGTACGGCGCCGGCCGCCTCCTGCGCGAGCAGTAGCTCTCAGCGGTTCGTTCCTCACGATCGGTACCCCAAGGAGGAAACATGGCCCCATCGACCAGACCCGCCCACCGGCTGCGTGCCTGGCTGGCCGCCGCGGCACTCGCCGCGGGGACCGTGGCGGCGCCCTCGGCGGCTCTGGCCGGCGACGTCCCGGCACCCGCCGCGACGTCGCCCGGCTGGGTCGGCCGGTACGAGACCCGGATCGGCGACGACCCGGCCGCCGTCTACTATCCGGCGGGCCGCCAGACCGTCCCGGTCGCCCTGCTGCTGCAGGGTGCCAACGTCCCCGCGGCGAGCTACGACAGGTTCGCCCGGATCGTCGCCGGTTTCGGCTTCGCGGTGGCCGTCCCCGACCACCGGCGCGCCGTCGGCCCGGTCTCCGGGCTCTTCCCCGAGCAGCTCCAGATCAACACCGCCGCGACGTGGGCCGGGGCGGAGAGCGCCCGCGAGGGCTCCCCGGTCGCCGGTCGGCTGGACGCCGGCCGGCTGGTGCTGCTCGGTCACTCCTTCGGCGCGGCCGCCGGGCTCTTCGCCGTCGGCAACACCTGCACGGTCCCGTTCTGCTTTGGCCCCGTCTACCGGCGCCCCGCGTCCCTGCGGGCCGCGGTGTTCCACGGGGCCGGAACGGCGGCGCCCGGCGGCGGGACCGTGCCGATCGACAACGCCGGGGTGCCCGTCGCCCTGGTCCAGGGAGATCTGGACGGGATCAACCCGCCCGCCACGGCACGGGCGACCTACGACGGTCTCGGCTCGGCTCCCAAGGCGTTCGTCACGCTGACCGGAGCCAACCACTTCGGCCTCACCGACACCCAGGCCCCGCCCGGGGCCCTGCCCGACCCCTCGCCGCAGGCCCTGCCGCAGGAGGAGAGCGTCGACGCGGCCGCCAGGTGGAGCGCGCTGTTCCTGCGCGCCTCCCTGGGAGACCCGCTGGCCGCGGCCTACGTCTACGGTTTCGGCGACTCCTCCGACGACGACGTCACAGTGATCTCCCAGCGCTAGTTGTATACATTCATGGTGCACTTCCCGACTTTTATCGATAATTATAGGCTTATTGCATACACTTCTGAGGTATGACTTCCGCGAATGTGCGCATCGTCGAGGTGGGGCCGAGGGACGGGCTGCAGAACGAGTCCGTTCTGGTCGGCACCGACGCCAAGGTGGCCTACATCGAGGCGCTGGCGGCCGCGGGCCTCACCCGCATCGAGGCGGTCAGCTTCGTCCACCCCCGCCTGGTCCCCCAGATGGCCGACGCCGAGCAGGTGATGGCCCGCGTTCCACGGCGCGACGGGCTCAGCTACATCGGCCTGATCGTCAACGCGCGCGGCCTGGACCGCGCCCTCCAGGCGGGAGTGGACGAGGTCAATGTCACGGTCGTCGCCACGGAGACCTTCTCCCGGCGCAACCAGGGCATGTCGATCGCCGCGGCGCTGGACTCGTTCGGCGCCGTCGCCGGGCGCGCCCGCGCGGCCGGGCTGCGCGTCACCGCGACCATCGGGGCGAGCTTCGGCTGCCCCTTCGAGGGCGAGGTGCCGCCCGGCCACGTCGCCGAGATGGTGCGGCGGTGCGCGGACTCGGGGGCCGACGAGATCGCCCTCGCCGACACGATCGGCGTGGGCGTCCCCGCCGACGTGCGGCGCCTGACCGGAGCCGTGCGCGAGGTCACCGGCCTGCCGCTCCGCTTCCACTTCCACAACACCCGCAACACCGGCTACGCCAACGCGCTGACCGCCGTCGAGGAGGGCGCCGCCGCGCTCGACGCCAGCGGGGGCGGGATCGGCGGCTGCCCGTTCGCCCCCGCCGCGACCGGCAACATCGCCACCGAGGACCTCTCCTACGCGCTGCGCCGCTCGGGGGTGGACACCGGCGTCGACCTCGACCGGCTGACGGCCGCGGCCGCGTACATCGGCGAACGGCTCGGCGCCCCGCCGCCCGCCCTGCTCGGCAGGGCGGGCGACTTCCCTCCGGCGCCCACCCTCTCCCCTCCGGCCACCACCACCGCGCGGACGGCACCCGGGCGGGCCTTCCGCTGACGGCGGCTCGTGCGCGACACGCCTCACCTCGTCGCAATGGCATTTCTCACGCGGAACAGGAGGGCCGATGCACATCGCGGACGGGATCCGCGGATTCGCCGCAGCCTCCCCTGCGGCGCCCGCCGTGATCGACGGCGACCGCACGCTGACCTACCGGGGTCTGGACGACCGCTCGAACCGGCTGGCCAACGCCCTGCTGACCGCCGGGCTGCGGCCGGGCGAGCGGGTGGCGCTGCTGCTCGGCAACCGGATGGAGTATGCCGAGATCGCCTGCGGCATCGCGAAGGCGGGGCTGGCCATGGTGCCGCTCAACCCGCGCCTCACCCCCGGTGAGGCGGCCTACGTGCTGGGTCACTCCGGCAGCCGGGCCCTCGTCCTGGACGACGCGCTGGCCGCCGCGGTCGAGGGCGTGGAGGTGCCCGGCACGGTCCTGTCCGTGGACGGCACCCGGCTCGGGCCGTCCTACGAGGCGGCGCTGGCCGAGGCGAGGTCCGCCGACCCCCGGATCGAGACGGACGAGCGGGAGCCGTTCTGCGTGGCCTACACCTCGGGCACCACGGGCAGGCCCAAGGGGGTGGTGATCAGCCACCGGTCGCGGTCGCTGACGTTCTACGCCTCCGCCCTGGAGTGGGGTCTCGGCCTGGGGCGCCGGACGATCGCGGTCGCGCCGATGTACCACGGCGCCGGGTTCGCCTTCGGCTACGCCCCGGTCCACACCGGCGGCACGGTCGCGATGCTGCGCTCCTGGGATCCCGAGCGGCTGCTGGCGATGATCGAGCGGGAGCGCGCCCAGTCGGTCTTCCTCGTTCCCACGCACGCCCACATGCTGCGCGCGGCCGGGCTGGGGAAGTACGACCTGTCCTCGCTCGACACGCTCTACTTCAACGCCGCCGCGCTGCCGGGGCCGTTGAAGGAGTGGGTGCTGGAGGCGTTCCCCGGTGTCGGCGTGCACGAGCTGTACGGCTCGACCGAGGCCGGGATCGTCAGCACCTGCCGCCCGGCCGACGCCCGGCGCAGGATCGGCTCGGTCGGGCATCCCTGGTTCATGACCGAGGTCAGGGTCGTCGACGACGAGGGGAACCCGGCGCGGCGGGGCGAGCTGTTCAGCCGCTCGCCGTACCTGATGAACGGCTACCTGGACGACCCCGCGGCCACCGCCGCCTGCACCACCCCCGACGGGTTCCTCACCAGCGGCGACATCGTCGAACGCGACGAGGAGGGGTACCTCTACATCGTCGACCGCAAGAAGGACATGATCGTCTCGGGCGGGGTCAACATCGCCCCGCGCGAGGTCGAGGAGGTCCTCGCCGCCTTTCCCGGCGTCGCCGAGGCCGCCGTCGTGGGCCTGCCCGACGAGCGGTGGGGCGAGAGGGTGGCGGCGTTCGTGGTCGTCCTGCCCGGCGCGTCGGTCGACGCCGAGGCCCTGGCCGCGCACTGCCGCGCCCGGCTGGCCGGGCCCAAACTCCCCCGGCGGGTGGAGTTCGTCCCCGCGCTGCCCCGCAACGCCGCAGGCAAGATCCTCAAGCGCGAACTGCGCGACACGCACTAAGGAGGGCCGTCCATGCGACCGCATGTCGAACTGATCCACGAGGACGACTACGTCTGGCACGCCGCCGAGCTGGTCGGCGGCGAGGGCCGGGCCGGCGAGCGGCGGCTGTCGGTCGACGAGGAGGACGGCTCCTCCTCCCTCCGGATCGACTTCCGCACCGACTGGGGGCGCGGCCCCGGCGTCCACCACGCCGACACCGAGTACTACGTGCTCCAGGGCACGATGACGTACGGCGGGCGCCGTCTCGGCAGGGGCGGCTACGTCCACGCGCCCCGGGGCGTGCCCGCCGAGGCGATCACCTTCGCCGAGGGCACGCGGATCCTGCACTACCGCGAGTACGGCGACGCCGGCTTCGACCTCCACGCCGCGCGCCGGCCCGGCGCCCGCGACGACGTCGTCGTCCTCGACACCGAGGCCATGCGCTGGGACGCCGTGCCCAACCCCGGCCCCATGCCCGGACTGTTCATCAAATACCTGCGCGTCGACCCGGTCACGGGTTTCTACACCCGCCTCGTCCACGCCCAGGGCGGCTGGTCCGACCACCGCCTGGCCCATCACCCCTGCTACGAGGAGGCCTACACCGTCCAGGGGCACATGGAGTACAACTTCGGCACCCTGGACCTGGGCACTTACTTCTTCAGGCCCGCCCGCGTCAAGCACGGCCACTTCACCACGATGGAGGGCGGCGCCACCTGGCTGCTGCGCTCCGACGGCGAACTGCACAACTGGTACACCCAGAACGCCTGGGTGCGCTGGGGCGGCGAGGCCGTCAACTACGGGGGGACCGACGGCGGCCGCATGCGCTGGTCCCAGTCCGCGCACGACCTGGGCAGGGGCTCGAACCGGCGTGGCGAGCGCGACCTGGCGGACCTGCGGGCGTCCCTGGAGTACGCCCGCTCCCAGGGCGCGGCCGACGCCGACCACGTCCCGCACGGTCACGGTGCCGACAGGAGCCTGCTCGCCATCGCCAAGGCCCTCGACGCGGCCCGCCTCCAGGGCGGCCACGGCGACCACGGTCACACGGACGACAGTCACGGTCACACGGACGGCGGTCACGACCACGGACATACGGACGGCGGTCACGACCACGGACACGCGGACGGCGGTCACGACCTCCACGGTCCGGCCGCCGACTGGGGAGCCGACCCCCGATCGCTCGAACACCCCGGCGAGCGCACCGATGCCGGCGCCCACAACCGGGGCCACGGCCGCGCCTGGAGACAGGGCGACCCCGTCCCCGCCCCCATCCTCTCCAGCCTGCCGGTCCGCAGCCGCTCCCGCGGCCGGTGGGACGCCGACGGCATGTGACCCGTCCGTGCTCCCCCGGGCCCGCCCCGCCCGGGGCCATCGACCCCGGACTCCACAGATCATGGAATTGTATGCAGAGATTGCCAATATCTCGCTTATCTCCCATGATTAGGCGGAGAAACCCATAAGGATGTATACATGTCGACAGTCGATGACCTTCGCGGCCTGATCCTCGCCGGCCGATACGCCTCAGGTGACCGGTTGGGCGAGGTCGAGCTGGCCGAGATGCTCGGCGTCAGCCGCACCCCGGTCCGCGACGCGCTGCGGCAGCTCCAGTCCGAGGGGCTCGTCGAGATCACCGCCAACAAGGGCGCCAAGGTCATGGAGTACCCCCGGGCCGACCTGGAGACGATCTTCGAGCTGCGGGCCGGGATCGAGGGCCTGGCCGCCCGGCGGGCCGCGGCCACCGCGACCGAGCAGGACGCCGGACGCCTGCACGAGGTGGCGGTGACCCTCGGGGAGCACGCCCGGCGCCACGACCTCGACGCGGTCTACCGGCTCAACGCCGAGTTCCACCAGGCGCTGGTACGGCTCGGCGGCAGCGCCGTACTGGCCCAGTCGATCAGCTCGCTGGTCCACTCGCCCGTGCTGCTGCGCACCTACAGCGCCTTCGACGAGGAGGCCATGCGGCGCAGCGTCAACCACCACATCGAGATCGCGGCGGCCGTGAGGGCGGGCGATCCGGACTGGGCCGAGGCGGTGATGCGCGCCCACCTGTTCTCCGCGCGCGCCTCGCTGCTCGGCCCGAGGGAGAGGCCATGAGAGGACTTCCCCTCGACGACGTCCGCGTCGTCGAGCTCGGCCAGCTGCTCGCCGGGCCGTTCTGCGGCCAGTTGCTGGGCGACTTCGGCGCCGAGGTGATCAAGGTGGAGGACCCCGGCAGGGGCGACCCGATGCGGCAGTGGGGCAGGGAGAAGCCGTACGGGCAGTCGCTGTGGTGGCCGGTCGTCGCCCGCAACAAGAAGTCGGTCACCTGCGACCTGCGCACCCGGGAGGGCCAGGACCTGGTCAGGCGGCTCGTCGAGCGAGCCGACGTGCTGCTGGAGAACTTCCGGCCCGGCACGCTGGAGCGCTGGGGCATGTCGCCCGAGCGGCTGCACGAGCTCAACCCCCGGCTGGTCATCACCCGCGTCACCGGCTTCGGCCAGACCGGCCCCTACGCCCCCCGCGCCGGATACGGCTCGATCGGCGAGGCCATGGGCGGCATCAGGCACGTCACCGGCGACCCCGACCGGCCGCCGTCGCGCACCGGGATATCGCTGGGCGACTCGCTGGCGGCCACCCACGCCTGCGTCGGCACGCTGGTGGCGCTGCACGAGCGGGAGCGCAGCGGGCGGGGCCAGGTCGTCGACTCGGCCATCTACGAGGCGGTGCTGGCGATGATGGAGTCGATGCTGCCCGAATGGCAGCAGGCCGCCTACCAGCGCGAACGCAGCGGGCCTGTGCTGCCCAACGTCTCGCCGAGCAACGTCTACCCGACCGGGGACGGCGACTCCATCCTCATCGCCGCCAACCAGGACAGCGTCTTCTCCCGTCTGGCGGCCGTGATGGGCAGGCCGGAGCTGGCCGCCGACGGGAGATACGCCACCCACGGCGCGCGCGGCGGGAACGCGGCCGAACTCGACGAGCTCATCGCCGCCTGGACCGCGTCGGCCCCCGCGGAGGACCTGCTCAAGGCACTGCACGAGGGCGGCGTTCCCGCCGGGCGCGTCTACACGGCCAAGGACATGTTCGAGGACCCGCACTTCGCCGCCCGCGAGGCCATCGTCCGCGTGCCGCACCCCGACTTCGGCGAGCTGGCCATGCAGAACGTCGTCCCCAAGCTCTCGGCCACCCCCGGCGCCGTCCGCACGGCGGGACCCGCGCTCGGCCGGCACAACGACGAGGTCTACCGCGGGCTGCTCGGCCTGACCGACGAGGAGATCGCCGCCCTGTCCGCCGCGGGAATCATCTGAAGCGAGGAGCCTCCATGCGCCGTCCCCCCGACCCCCGCTCCCCCGCCCGCGCATGATCAGGGACCACGACGAGGTGTTCGGAGGCTCCCTGCCGTTCGGGGAGCGTCCCGCGCTGATCCTCATCGACCTGATGCGCGCCTACTTCGAGCCCGGCGGCGAGCTGTTCCTGGGCTCCCGCGACTGCCTGGAGTCGGCCGCCCGGGTTCTGGCCGCCGCCCGTACGGCGGGCGTCCCGGTGATCCACACGAGGGTCGCGTTCGGCCCCGGCGGCGTGGACGGCGGGCTGTTCTTCCGCAAGGTCGCCCCGCTGCGCCACCTCGTCGGCGACGGGCCGCTCGGCCGGCTGATGCCCGAGGTGGCTCCCGGGCCCGAGGAGGTGGTGATCGTCAAGCAGTACGCCAGCGCCTTCTTCGGCACCACGCTCGCCTCGACGCTCAACGCGCTGCGGGCCGACACCCTCGTCATCACGGGCGTGTCCACCAGCGGCTGCGTGCGCGCCAGCGCCGTCGACGCGGTGCAGCACGGCTTCGTGCCGGTCGTGGTGCGGCAGGCGGTCGGCGACCGCGACCCCCGGCCGCACGAGGCCGCCCTGTTCGACATCCAGGCCAAGTACGGCGAGGTGTGGGACGAGGCGGCCGTGACGGACCGGCTCGGCGGGGGCCGCCGCCTGCGGGCCGGGAACGGACCGCCGGCCGCATGAGGATCACCTACGGCCCCTGGGGCGAGACGCTCGGCGAGCTGGCCGCCGCCGCCAGGGCCGCCGAGGACGCGGGCGCCGAGGTGGTGTGGGTGCCCGAACTGCACCGCAGCGCGACGGTAGGCGCCGCCGCGCTCGCCGGGGCCACCACCCGCGCCCAGGTCGGCACGGCCGTCGCCCTGGCCTTCACCCGCAGCCCGATGACCCTCGCGCTGGAGGCGCTGGACCTGGACGAGCTGTCGGGCGGCCGGTTCGTCCTGGGCCTGGGCAGCGGCGTCCGCCGCCTCAACGAGGACTGGCACGGCGTGCGCTGGGACAGGCCCGTGGCCCGGCTCCGCGAGACCGTCGCCGCGATCAGGGAATTCGTCGCGCGCTGCGGCACGGGCGAGCCGATCGACGCGCCGGGGCTGCGGATCAGGGGCTACCGGCGGCCCTTCCCCGCCGCCCGCGACCGCATCCCCGTCTATCTGGCGGCCGTCGGGCCCGCGATGACCCGCCTGGCGGCCGGGATCGGCGACGGCTGGATCTCGCACGAGCTGTGCTCGCCGGCCTACCTGCGCGACCGGCTGCTGCCCCGGATCGGCGAGGGCCTGGCCGGGCGCGCGCGCTCCGACCTCGACGTCGTGGTCTCCGCCTGCTGCTCCATCGACGAGGACCCGAGGGCCGCCCGCCGCAGAGCCGCCGGAGGGGTCGGCTTCTACGCCTCCGTGCGCGCCTACTCCGGCCTCTTCGACTTCCACGGCCTGGCCGGGGAACAGGCCCGGGTGGTCGAGGCGTTCCGGAGCGGCTCGGGCGCCGGCGACCTGGCCGGGGCCGTACCCGACCACATGGTCGGCGCCCTGACCCTGTCCGGCACGGCGCGGCAGGTCCGCGAGCGGCTCGGCGCCTACGAGGGGCTCGCCGACACGGTCAAGCTCACCCCACCCACCCACGGGATCCCCGCCGAGGAGACCCGCCATGCCCAGGACCGCATCATCGAGCTCATCGGAGACCTGACTTGAGGCCCCTGGAAGACGTCCGGATCATCAGCCTGGAACAGTACGGCGCGGGCCCCTTCGGCTCGCTGCACCTGGCCGACCTCGGCGCCGAGGTCATCAAGATCGAGGAGCCGCGTTCGGGCGGCGACGTCGGCCGCTACGTGCCGCCCTACGCCGACGGCGGCGACTCGCTCTTCTTCGAGGCCTTCAACCGCAACAAGCGGTCGCTGTCGCTGGACATCGCCACCCCCGGCGGCCGCGAGGTGTTCGAAGACCTGGTGCGCGGCGCCGACGCCGTCTACTCCAACCTGCGCGGTGACGTGCCGCAGAGGATGGGCATCACCTACGGGGCGCTCAAGCACCTCAACCCGCGTATCGTGTGCTGCTCGCTCACCGGCTTCGGCATGACCGGGCCGCGAGCGGCCGAACCCGGCTACGACTACATCCTTCAGGGTCTGGCCGGGTGGATGGACGTCACCGGCGAGCCCGAGGGGCCGCCGACCAAGTCGGGCCTGTCGATGGTCGACTACTCCGGCGGGTTCGTCGCCGCGCTGGCCCTCATGGCGGGGCTGCACGCCGCCCGGCGCGACGGCGTGGGGACGGACTGCGACGTGTCGCTGTACGACACGGCCGTCTCGCTGCTCACCTATCCCGGGGTCTGGCACCTCAACGCGGGCTACGCCCCGGCGCGCACCCGGCACTCGGCGCACCCCTCGCTGGTCCCCTTCCAGGTCTTCGAGACCGCCGACGGCTGGATCGTGGTCGGCTGCGCCAAGGAGAAGTTCTGGCGGCGGCTCGCCGCGGCCGTCGGCCGTCCCGAGTGGGCGGAGCCGGACTCCCCCTACGGCACGTTCGCCCGGCGCACCGAACGCGCCGGGGAGCTGCTGCCCCTGCTGGAGGAGATCTTCCGATCCCGTACGGCCGCGCGCTGGCTGGCCCTCCTCACCCCCGCCGGGGTGCCCTGCGGGCCGGTCAACACGGTCGAGCAGGCGCTCGCCGAACCGCACACGGCCGCGCGCGACCTCGTCGTGGAGACCGACCACCCCCGGTACGGCACGCTCCGCAACCTGGCGTCCCCGGTGCGGGTCGGCGGGGAACGCCCTTCCTACCGCCGGGCTCCGCGCCGTGACGAGGACGCCGGCTACGTGCTGCGCGAGGTGCTCTCCTACGACGCCTCCCGGATCGCCGCCCTGCGGCGGGACGGCGCCTTCGGGCCGCAGGAGCCGGCGCGATGACCGTCGCGGCCGAGCTGGCCCGCTGGGCGCTGGACCTGCGGGGGATCCCCGGCGACGCGGCCTCGGCGGTGCGACGGCACCTGCTCGACGGGCTGGGCGCCGCGGTGGCCGCGGCCCGGTCCGGAGCCGCGCGGCTGGCCGTGGACGTCGCGTCGGCGCTCGGCGGGCCGCCCGAGGCCACGATCATCGGCGGCGCGGGGAGGGTGGGCGCGCCGGCCGCCGCGCTGGCGAACGGAACGCTCGTCCACGCGCTCGACTTCGACGACACCCACGCCGGGGGCCTGGTGCACGCGACCGCGCCCGTGCTGCCCGCCGTCCTGGCCGTGGGAGAGGAGGTCGGCGCGAGCGGCGCCGAGGTCGCGGTCGCGCTGGCCGCCGGGCTGGAGACGATCTGCAGGCTCGGCGCCGCCGTACCGCACGGTTTCCACGCGCGCGGCCTGCACGCCACCTCCGTCTGCGGGGTGTTCGCCGCGGCGCTGGCGGCCGCGCGGCTCTACCGGCTCTCGCCCGAGCAGGCGGTGAACGCGCTGGGCGTCGCGGGCAGCCAGGCGGGCGGGCTGCTGGAGTCCGTCAACACGGGTGCCTCCACCAAGCAGCTGCACCCCGGTCTCGCCGCCCTGGGCGGGGTGCTGGCGGCGCGGCTGGCCGCCGCGGGGGCGACCGGGCCGGCGAGCGTGTTCGAGGGGCGCTACGGCCTGTACAACGTGCTGGCCGGCAGGCAGGTCGGGGGCGCGGCCGTCCTGGCCGGGCTGGGGGAACGGTGGGAGCTGACCCGGATCACGATCAAGCCCTACCCGGTGTGCCAGCTCAGCCACGCCGCCCTGGACGCGGCCGGCAGGCTGCGCCCGCGGCTCGGCGGGCGCGACGTCGACGAGATCGTCGTCGAGATCCATCCGGACGCGGCGCAGTTCGTGTGCGGGCCGGGCAAGGAACGGCCCGCCTCGGCGTACGCGGCCAAGTTCTCGCTGCCCTGGTGCCTGGCGGCGCTGCTCGTCGACGGCACGCTGACCACGGCGACCTTCGACGACCTGGATCGGCCCGAGGTGGTGGCGCTGGCCGCCCGGGTACGGCACGAGCTGGCCGACTCCGGCGGAGTCGCCGCCGGCCAGCCGGGCCGGGTGATCGCCCTGCTCGCCGACGGTTCCCGGGTGGAGGCCGCGGTCGAGCGGAGCGGCGGCGGGCCCGGCGATCCGGCCCTGGACGAGCTGGTGCGTACCAAGGCCGCCGCCAACCTGGGGGGCACGGCGGTCGTCGCGACGGTCGACGTGCTGGAGCGCCTGCCCGACCTGACGTCCCTGATGGCCGCGTTGAGAGGACCCTTGACATCCTCCCCGCCCTGAAGGACGGGGTCTCCACGCTGGAGGTGGTTGATGACCGTTTACCTGCCCGCCGTACCCGGATATGAGGAGGCGGCGGCCCTGCTGGACACGGCAGGGCTCGCCGTGGGCGACCTCGTCCACGTCGTCGAGTACGTCACCGCCGGGGCGCTGGACGGCTACGCGAGCGTGAGCGCGGCCCGGGAGGGGTTCCTCGGCGGGCACGCCGTTCCGGTGGCGACCGTCGCGGTCGCGGGGCTCCTCGGGCCCGGCCCCTACGCGGTGGAGCTGACCGCCTTCCCCGGCGGCGGCGACCTGGTCGTCGCGCACCCCGACACCGGTTTCCACCGGGGAAGCCTGCGCGTCGCCGGCGGGGTGGTCTACCTGCCGGGGATCCAGCCGTGCGACGCCGAGGGCCTGGTCCACGCGGGCGACTTCCGGGCCCAGTACGGATACTGCCTGGATCGGGCCGCGGAGCTGCTCAAGGCCGCCGGGCTGGGACCCGGCGCGCTGGTGCGGACCATCGACTACACCGCGACCGCGACCCGGGCCGAATACCCCCGCTGCGGCCGCCCCCGCAGGGAGCTGCTCGGCGGCACCGGCGCCGACGGCCTGCCCGTCTTCCCCGGCGCGGCGGGAATCCTGGTGGACCGGCCCGTGCTGGCGGGCGCGATGGTCTCCCTGGACGCGCTCGCCTCGACCGCCCCGTCGCGTACGGTCAACCCGGGGTGGAGCCGGTACGAGACGCTGACCTACAGGCCCGGTGTCGCGGCCGGGGACACGCTGTTCATGTCGGGCTTCGGGGCGCTGGAACCGGCCACCCAGGAAGTGGTGTTCGCCGGCGACCTGGCCGCCCAGGCCGGGTTCGTCTACGCGGGGATCGCGGCGGTGCTCCGCGAGGCCGGGCTCCGCGGCGCGGACGTCGTGCGGCTGGTCGAGTACGTGACCCCCGAGGGGGTCGCCGCCCACCCGGACCTGGCCGCCCTGCGGGCGCGCCACTTCGGCCGGGCGCCGGTCAGCGCGGTGGTCTGCTCGGCGCTGCTGCGCCCGGAGTTCCTGATCGAGGTCGTCCCGGTGGCGGTGCGTCCGTGAACCTGCCCATCGAGGAGATCAGGGCGCTGGTCGGCAGGGAGGTCGCCTACACGGCGCCCGAGCCGCTGGGGCGGGCGGCACTGCGCTACTTCGCGCTGGCGGTCGGCGACGACAACCCGCTCTACACCGACGCCGGCCACGCCAGGGCGCACGGCTACCGGGACGTCGTCGCCCCGCCCACGCTGATCTGCGAGACCAACCAGTACGCCGGGCTGCCCATGGACGCGGACGGCTACGCGGGCCACTCCTGGCACATCGACGTGCCGGGCGCCCGGCTGGTGCGCGGTGGCAACGACTACACCTTCCACCAGCCGGTCCATCCCGACGATGTGATCACCGCGACCTGGCGGATCGAGGACGTCGAGGAGAAGGCGGGCAAGTTGTTCGTGACATCCCGGGCCACCTACACCAACCAGCGGGGCGAGCTGCTGGCGGTCAACGAGGAGACGCTGATCTACGTGGAGATCCCGTGAGGGCCGGGCAGGAGGTCCCGGCGCTGGAGCGCACGATCGGGGCGGCCGACATGATCGCCTACGCGGGGGCCACCTGGGACTGGCACCGGCTGCACCACGACGCCGCCTATCTCCGGGCCAGGGGGCTCGACCGCCCCGTGGTGGACGGGCAGCTGTTCGGCGCGCTCCTCGCCGAGCAGGTGCAGGACTGGCTCGGGCCGGACGCCCGCCTGCGGCGGCTGCGGTTCCGCCTCCTGTCCATGGTGTTCGCCGGAGAGAGCGTCCGGGTGACCGGCGTCGTCACCGGCGTCGAAGGGACGCTGGTCACGGTCGAGCAGAAGGTGCTCGTCGCGGGCCGGGTGGCGGTCGGCGGGACGGCCCAGGCGGTGCTGCCGTGACCGGCGTGGCGATCGTCGGAGCCGCCGAGTCCGACCTCGGGATCACCGGCGAGTCCGTCCTGACCCTGCAGGCGCAGGCCGTCACCAGGGCGCTGGCCGACGCCGGACTCCCTCTGTCCGACGTGGACGGGCTCGCCACCTGCGGCGTGTCCCGCTTCTCCGCCACCCAGGTCGCCGACTACCTGGGGCTCCGGCCCGTCTGGACCGAGTCCACGTTCGCGGGGGGCTGTGCCTTCGAGATGTACGTCGCGCGCGCCGTCCAGGCCATCGAGGCCGGGCAGTGCCGTACCGTGGTGATCTCCTACGGGTCGAACCAGCGCTCGGCCAGGTCGCGGTCGCTGGCCGGGGTCGTCGAGGAGCACACGCCCGAGGCGCGGTTCGAGGCGCCCTACGGCCCGCTCTACCCTTTCTCCTACTACGCGATGGCCGCGCAGCGGTACATGCACGCCTTCGGCGTGAAGCGCGAGGCGCTGGCCGAGGTGGCGGTCGCCGCGCGGGACTGGGCGCTGCTCAACCCCAAGGCCTACCGGTACGGCGCCGCGCCGCTGACCGTCCGGGACGTGCTGTCGGCCCCCATGGTCTCCTCCCCGCTCACCGTGGCCGACGCCTGCCTGGTCACCGACGGGGGCGGCGCCGTCGTGCTGACCTCACTGGAGCGCGCCCGCGACCTGCGGCGCGCGCCGGTGCGCGTGCTCGGGTACGGCGAGTGCGTCACCAACACCTCCATGACCGCCGTCGACGACCTCACCGTCACCGGCGCCGTCCGCTCCGGAGCGGCGGCCTTCACCCGCGCGGGGCTCGTCCCCGGCGACGTGGACGTCGCCCAGATCTACGACTCCTTCACGATCACGGTGCTGCTCACCCTGGAGGGACTCGGCTTCTGCGGCGCGGGCGAGGCGGGCGACTTCGTCGCCGGCGGCCGGACCGGACCGGGCGGCGCGTTCCCGGTCAACACCAGCGGCGGCGGGCTCTCCTACAACCACCCGGGGCAGTACGGCCTGCTGCTCCTGGTCGAGGCGGTCAGGCAGCTGCGCGGGGAGTGCGGCGACCGGCAGGTCCCCGGCGCCGAGGTCGCGCTGGCGCACGGCACCGGCGGCATCCTGTCCGCACACGCCACCGTCCTGCTGGGGGTGGACCGGTGATCGAGGATTTCTGGGAGGCGACCAGGCGACGGCTGCTGGTCGTCCAGCGCTGCCTCGCCTGCGGCCACCGCCAGCACTACCCGCGCCTGCTCTGCACGGCCTGCGGCGGCACCGAGCTGGAGTACGCCTCCGTGTCGGGTCTCGGCGTGGTGGACTCCTTCACCATCGTCCACCGCGCTCCCGCGCCCGGCTTCGAGCCGCCCTACACCGTCGCCAGGGTCCGGCTCGCCGAGGGGCCCATCCTGCTCACCCACCTGGTCGGCGGCACCGACTGGGCCTGCGATCTGCCCGTACGCGTGGCCTGGCGGCCCCTGCCCGACGGCCGGCACCTGCCGGTGTTCCGGCCGGCGCGGGACTGACCACGGGCGCCGGGCCGCCGGAAGGCCCCCTCGGACGACCGCTTCCGCGGGACTGACCACGGGCGCCGGGCCGGTGGCACGGGTTTCGGGCGCAGGACTGACCACGGGCGCCGGGCCGGTGGCACGGGTTTCGGGCGCGGGACTGACCACGGGATTCGGGCCGGCGGCACGGGTTTCGGGCCGGCGAAAGGACCCCTCGGGCGACCGGTCGCGCGGCCCGGCTCATCCGAGGCGGGCCAGCCCGGCGCACGAGGACGCCGTGGCCAGGGCGGCGATGCGGCGGTCGAGGGCGGCCACCGCCGGCGCCGGCAGGGCCCGCGCGGCGTTGAGCCGGAACTTCAGCGCCAGCTCGCCGGGCGACAGCGGGTTGTCCGGCCCGCCCCTGGAGGAGTCCACCCGGTGGGTGAGCGTGGCTCCGCCCCTGACGCGCACCCGCAGGACGGCGCCGAAGCTCACGGGGAACAGCTCGGAGGCGCGGTCGTCGGCGACGCACCTGACCCGCGCGGCCAGGGCCAGCCGTCGCGGGTGGAGCTCGGCGAAGTCGTCGAGGTAGACCCCGAGGCCGCCGCCGCCCAGGAGAGCCGTCGCGACCGTGTAGGGGCCGGAGAACTTCGCGTGGTACGGCGAGCGCGGGCTGATCTTCTCCTCGTGCGGTTCGGCGATGGTGCGCAGCACGGGGGCGGGCGCCCCCAGCTCGATCTCCTCGATGTCGTCCGGGTCGAGTCCCCGCGCGCGCAGGGCCAGTGCGCAGTCGATGGCCGGGTGGGTGAAGTGGTTGGCCGGATAGGGCTTGTAGACCGTCCGGGTGACCTCCCAGCGCTCGCCGAGCCCGGCCAGCAGGGCGTCCGCGTCGTGACGGCCGTCGAGGTAGGCGGCGAAGAACCCGAAACGCCCCTCCAGCACGGTGGGCGGGCCGGTCAGCCCCTCGCGGACGAGCATCGCCGCCGTCACGCCCGCGTGCGCCGCCCATCCGCAGTGGACCCGCTTCACAGTCCCGCCGGTCCGGTTGGCCTCCAGCAGCCCGGCGCCCATGCTGGCGGCGACGCCGATCGCCGAGGCGATCCCTTCCTCGTCGAGCCCGTAGAGCAGCCCGGCGGCCACGGCGGCGCCGATCGTGCCGCAGATGGAGGTGGCGTGCAGCCCTTTCTCGAAGAACAGGGAGTTGCGCAGCTCCGGCAGGTAGGAGGCGGTGCCGAGCCGTACGCAGACCTCGTCGCCCGCCGCCACGGCGGCGAGCAGGGCCGCGCCGCCCGCACCCGCGTCCTCGGCGGCGGCCAGCGCGGCGGGCACGACCGAGGCGCTGGGGTGCAGGACGGACGGCAGGTGGGTGTCGTCGAAGTCGAGGGCGTGGGCGAGCGTGCCGTTCACCAGCGCGGCCGAGGGGGCGGGCAGGCCGTACGGCAGGCCGATCGCCGCCGCGCCCGCCGTGCCGCCCCAGGCGGCGACCACGCGGCGCACCGCCGCCACCGGGCCGCCCGGCCCTTCTCCGGCCTCCTCCGCGTGCGCGGCCAGGCAGTTGCCCAGCACGTCACGCACCCGGCCGACGGCGTCGCGGGCCACCTCGGCGGGCAGGCCGCCGTCCCGGCAGCCGGTGGCGAACCGGGCCAGGTGCCCCGCGAACGTCGTCATCGGGCCACCGCCAGCGGCCTGACGGGGGAACCGGACGCGCCGACCACGGGCAGGGGGTTGACGACGAGCAGGAACTCGCGGACGCCGGAGTCGAGCAGCTCGTCCAGGCGCATGGTCTCGACGATGTTGATCCCTTCCTCCACGAGCAGCAGCCGGTGGACGGGGAGCGTGGCGTGGCCGCGTCCCGGGGCGACATGCTCGAAGGCGATGGTCTCCGCGCCCACCAGCCGCGGGTTCAGGTCGGCCAGCCACCGCCCGGCCGCCACGCCGGGGCCGGGGGCGCCGTGGGACTGGCCGGTGAAGACCTCGGGCTCCGGCCAGCGACGCGACCAGCCGGTGCCGACCAGGACGGCCTCCCCCGGCCCGATGTCCAGCCCGGCGGCGGCCCGGTCCAGATCCTCCGGCGTGACCTCGTATCCGGCGGGCAGCGTCGCGACGCCGTGCACGGCCGCCACGTCGAGCAGGACGCCCCGGCCCACGTAGGGGACGAAGGCGTCGATGCCCAGCGCGGACAGGCCCCGGTGGCTCTGCAGGGCCGCCGCCTCCCTCCCGCCGTGCAGCAGCCCGGCGTGGGAGACGTGCGCGAGCGCGTCGACATGGGTGCCGACGTGCCCGCCGGTGACGATGATCTCGTTGGCCGCCGAGCCGCCGTCGGCTCTGACCACGTCGCCGTGGCGGCGCTCCAGCAGCATCCGGAACGGCGGGTGGTTGGGTGACTGGGGCATGCCGGTGCTCATCGGCTGGGCCAGGTCGAACACGCGGGCACCGGCCACCGCCTCCCAGGGTTCACGCATCAGACGGCACCTTTCGCGCGCGGCTCGTCGAGGTCTCCGGCCGGCCGGGGTCGCTCCCGGGGAGTCTGGTCGCCGCCGGTTCCGTCCGCCGGACGGGGAGCCAGACCGGGGGCCAGACGGGGAGCCAGGTGGGGGCCAAGCTGGGTGGCGGGCTGGGTGGCGGCGTCTGGGACGGCCTGGGCGCCGGTCACGCGACCTCCGGAGGGTGTTCCAATTATAGGAAAGCTGTTCCAGACTGTACTGCGCGAGCCGGACGATGTCCCGGGTCGGACGGAGTGGGTTTCCGGGGAATCGTGGTGGGATCTCCACGACACCGGGACCGTCACCGACCCGCCCGCGCCCGGAAGGACCGCGACGCAGGCGGGAAGGGGCGCCGATGAGCCCGTGCCCGGAAAGCCCGCGACGCAGGCGGGAAGGGGCGCCGATGAGGGGAAACGCCACATGCCGATCGACATCTCCGAGCCGCCGCGCCGCGGCGTCGACACCTCCGAGCAGCCGCGCCGGCGCGGCTCCGAGGGCGCCAGCCAGACCGCCGCGACCGTCGAGCGCGCCGCCGACGTGCTCGTGCTGTTCGCCGATCCCGGGGCGCTCACCCTGGGCGTCACCGAGATCGCCGACAGGCTCGGCCTGTCCAAGGCGGCCGTCCACCGCATCCTGGCCTCGCTGCGGCTGCGCGGCCTGGTCGAGCTGGACGAGGAGACCCGGCGCTACTCCCTCGGCCTGACCACGATGCGGCTCGGCCTGGCCTACCTCGACCGGCTGGACATCCGCCGCCTCGCCGCCCCCGAGCTGGCACACCTGTCCCGGACCCTGTCCGAGACCGCCACGCTGTCCGTCCGCACCGGGTCCTCGCGGGTCTACGTCGACCAGGTGACGCCGAGCCGTGAGGTGATCATGTCGGTCACCCTCGGCGTCCCCTACCCGCTGCACGCGGGCGCCTCCTCCAAGGCGTTCCTGGCCTTCCTGGCCGACGAGGAGGTCGACGCCTACTTCAGGACGGTCCCGCTGACGCCGCTGACCGAGCGCACGCCGGTCCGGGAGGACGTCCTGCGCGAGGATCTGGCGGCGATCCGCCGTCGCGGCTACGCGCGGTCGAACGCCGAGCGCCAGCCCGGCTCGGCCTCGGTCGCCGCACCCGTCCTCGACCACCACGGCCGGCCCGCCGGCGTCATCAGCGTGTGCGGCCCGCTGGAGCGTTTCAGGGACGAGGCGCCGAAGTGCGCCGAAGCCCTGCTCGAAGCGACCGATCGTCTCTCGGCCCGGATGGGTCACACCTCACGAGGAAGGGGGTGACGGCCGGGCCCCCACCGGCCGCACCATGACGCGATACGACCTGCTTGTAAAGAACGGCACCCTGGTCCTCCCCTACCACGGGGAGATCCGCGCCGACCTCGCGGTCTCCGGTGGCAGGATCGTCGTGGTGGGCGAGGATCTGGACGGGGCGGAGGAGGTGATCGACGCCACCGGCAAGGTCGTGCTGCCCGGCGCGGTGGACGCCCACTTCCACATCGGGATCTATCGCGACATGGCGCTCGACGCCTTCGAGGAGACCCGCTCTTCGCTCGTGGGCGGGGCCACCACCGTGCTGTCGTACTTCCGCACCGGCCGGCACTACCTCGACCGGACCGGCCCCTACGGGACGATCTTCCCCGAGGTGCTGGCGGCGGTCGGCGGCCGGGCCTGGACCGACTACGGCTTCCACCTGGCCCCGATGACGATCGAGCAGATCGAGGAGATCCCGCGGCTCGTCGCCGAGCACGGGATCACCTCCTACAAGTACTACATGTTCTACAAGGGCTTCGACCTGGCCGCCAACAGCCGCGACGCGCAGGCCTTCACCATGGGCGACGAGTACGACCTCGGCCACCTGTTCCTCATCATGGAGAAGCTCGCCGAGGTCCAGCGCTCCCGTCCGGACCGCCGGCTGTCGCTGTCGCTCCACTGCGAGCAGTCCGAGCTGATGCGCGTGTTCATCGACCGGGTCCGAAGGAGCGGAGCCGTACAGAACCTGCGTGCCTACAGCGAAGGCCGCCCGCCGCTCACCGAGCAGGTCGCCATCGCCGAGGCCGCCGCGATCGCCGCGCACACCGGCGCGGACGTCAACTTCCTGCACCTGTCCAGCGCCGAGGCCCTCGAAGCGGCGAGCCGCACGCCGGGCAGGCGGGAGACCACACTGCACCACCTCTGCCTGGATCACGACGACCTCGACGCCCGGGGCGAGCTGGGCGGGAAGGTCAACCCGCCGATCCGCACCCGCGCCCACAACGAGGCGCTGTGGGAGGGCGTGCGCGACGGCCGGATCGACTGGGTGGCCTCCGACCACGCCTGCTGCATGGAGGAGCACAAGGGCGACGACCTGTGGCCGGCCCACCCCGGCTTCGGCGGTACGGCGCTGCTCTACCCCGTGCTGTTCTCCGAGGGACACCTGCGCCGGGGCCTGCCCCTGTCGAGGATCGCCGAGGTCGCCTCGGCCAACCCTGCCAGGGCCTACAACCTGTGGGGGCGCAAGGGCAGCCTGGCCGTCGGCTTCGACGCCGACCTCACCGTGGTCGACCCGTCGGCCACCAGGACCGTGACCGCCGACCTGCTGCTCTCCGGCCAGGACCACTGCCCCTTCGAGGGGGTGGAGGTGACCGGCTGGCCGACGACCACGGTGGTCGGCGGCCGGATCGCCTTCCACGACGGCGAGGCGGTCGGCCGGCCGTCGGGCTCCTACCTCCACCGCGGCTGACCGCGTCCGGCGTCCGGCGTCCGTGCTCCGCGCATTCGTCCGCGCGGAGCACAGGAGGGCGCGGACGCGGGAGGGCGGCGGCCCTCGATCGGACGCGGCTCCCGGCGTTTTGGCATTTGCCTAGTCCGCGTCCCTCCACTGTTGCCATAGGGGAACCATCGTTTCCAAAATCCGGGTAACAGTTTCCCGCGTGAAAGCTGGTGAAGCATCATGCGCTCCTGGTCGATCAGGATCTGTGCGATCCTCCTGATCCCGCTCCTGTTCCTCACGGCCGCCCCCGCCGGGGCCTCCGTCGACCTGTCCGCACCGGGCTCGTACGCCGTCGGCTACGCCGATGTCAGCGTCTCCGCCTCCGGCCGCTCGTTCAGCGCCCGGGTCTACTACCCGGCGACCTCGGCGGGAAGCGGCACGCCCGTCGCCTCCGGGCAGTTCCCGGCGGTGGCCTTCGGTCACGGGTTCTTCCAGACCATCAGCAAGTACGCCACCCTGGGCGGCCACTGGGCCTCCTGGGGCACCATCACGATCATGCCGACCTCGCAGGGCGGCCTGTTCCCCAACCACAGCGCCTTCGCCGACGACCTGAACGCCGCGCTGACCTGGATGGTGGCGCAGAACACCACCGCCGGGTCGCGGTTCAACGCCCACGTGCGCACCAACCGGCTGGGACTGTCGGGGCACTCGATGGGCGGCGGCGCCGGCGTGCTGGCCGCCGCGCGCAACTCGTCGGTGCGGACGGTGACGAACCTGGCCGCCGCCGAGACCAACCCCTCGGCGGCCGCCGCCGCGGCGACCACGACCGTCCCCATGCAGCTGGTCGCCGGTACGAACGACAGCGTCGCGGGTCCGTCGGGCCACCAGATCCCCATCTACAACGCCAAGCTCGCCCCCAAGCAGCTGCGCACGATCATCGGTGGCTTCCACTGCGGCTTCACCGACTCCGGCGGCATCGGCTGCGACAGCGGCTCGATCACCCGGGCCGCCCAGCAGGCGATCACCCGCCGGGTGACCACCGCCTGGCTGCTGTACTACCTCCACGACGACACCGCCCAGCACGACGCGGTCTGGGGCACCTCCGCCCAGACCGACCCGGCCGTTCAGTTCCTCGGCGTCCAGTAACCACACTCCGGCGCACCCGCCCCGGCCAGGGGCGGGTGCAGGACCGGCGGCCACACCCCGGGCACGAACAGGCCCAGCACGAACGCCCGCCCGGCCAGCGCCGACCGGCTCTCGGCGCCGAGCTTGGCGCGCAGCCGTACCAGGTGGTAGTCCACCGCCTGACGGGTCAGGTACAGCCGCCGGGCGATCTGCGCGTTGGACGCGCCCCCGGCGACCAGCCGCAGCACCTCGCCCTGGAGCGGGCTCAGCACGGGCGCGGCGGAGGAGATCTCGTCCAGCACGGCCACCGCCCGCCACGGCAGGCCGTCCGCGCGGTGTTCGACGGAGGCGCTGACCCGGGCGCAGATCACGGCGCCGTCCCCGCGGACCAGCCGTATCCGGGTCCGGTAGACGTCCAGCCGCCCGAAGGCCAGCATCCGCCAGTAGGGCCGCTGCGCGTCGATCTCGCCGGGCGCGAGCAACTCCTCCGCCAGGACTCCGTCCAGCTCCTCGGCCGTGCGGGCCACCGCGGAGCGGAAGGCGGGGTTGCTCTCCCTGACCCGGCCGAGCCCGTCCACCGCCGCGATCGGGATCCGGGCACGTTCGAAGTACACCTGATACCGGCCCTTCATGACCGCACGATAGATGATCTCCCCCGGGCGGTCCATCCATGTCACGCGGGAACGTGGGCTCACGGTCACGGATCGTCCGGGCAGGGCGGCGGCCGGCACCCGCCGCCCTGCCCGGTCCGGTCCGGTCCGGTGCGGCGCGGCGCGGCGCGGCGCGGCGACCAGCGTTCGCCACCCTGTCCGGTCCGGCGCCGTCAGACGGCGCAGTACCCCTCGTCCTCGTCGCAGGCGTCCCCGTCAGCGCCGGCGGTCTTCACGGCCTTCACGGCCTGGCCGGTCCGCTCGGCGACCTCCTCCAGGGCGGCGAGCAGGGTGTCCTCGGGCTGCGCGCCGGAGACGGCGAACTGCCCCTCGAACAGGAACAGCGGCACGGAGCTGACACCGAGGGCACGGGCCTGGGCAAGCTCCTCCCTGACCGCCGCCGCACCGTCCTCGCCTCCGAGGTCCGCCCGGACCCCCAGCTCGGCGGCCAGCTTGGCGAGGACCTCGCGGGAGCCGACGTCGAGACCGTCGGTGAAGTGGGCGCGGAAGAGGGCGTAGAGGGCCTCCTCGCCCTTGCCCTGCTCACCGGCGAGCCGGATGAGGCGGTGCGCGTCGAAGGTGTTGGCCTGGATCGAGTGATCGAAGTCCAGCGCCAGCCCGTCCTCCGCGGCGACCCCGGTCACGTGCCCGAACATCTGCGCGGCCCGCTCGGCCCCACCGAACTTCGCCGCCGCCCACGTGAGGGTCGGCTCACCGTTGGACTCGGCGTCCGGCGCGAGCTGGAACGGCCGCAACTCCACCTCCACCTCGCCCCCCTTGGCCCGGTAGCGCTCGACGGCGCGGGCGAAGCGGGTATGGCCGATGTAGCACCAGGGACAGACGACGTCTGAGTAGATTTCAACCTTCACGTCACCTTGCAACCTGCCCGCAGGCCCCCTGATTCCGTGCGGAGGGACGGTGTCGGATCATGGCAGGAGCCCGTGACCGGCTCCGGCGCGTCGCACCAGAGCCCCTCTGACGAGCCGCTGCGAGCCGGCAGGCACAACAAATCCGGCGACCTGGCAGGAGCCATCAGCTACAGCCAGCCGCCGCTCGATTGATCGTGTGGATGATGGGTGCTGAGAATCGTTCGGCAGACCAGCAAGATCACAACGGTGGTGGAGAGCGTCGCGCGGGTCTTGCGGGACGTTCAGGAAACGTGTCGAGAGCTCGGAGTGTTCAGCAACCTGCCCAGGACCCTTTTCGCACATCGAGATGAGCGCGTGGCCGGCTGGGTGAGGTGCGGGGTAACGGGTTCGCGACATTGTGATGCGGTATCGGCCGTGGGCGTCAGGGTGGAAGGGTGTCGAGACCTTCCTGCCCGGAACCCGCCGAACCGCCGTGCCCGCCTAGCCGACGTCGCCGCGTTTCTGCGCTGGCTGGTGCCGAGCTGCCCGGCGCCGGTCTTCTGCAGGTGACCGAGGACCACCTGACGCACTACCGCGACGGCATCGGCACCGGATCGGCCCGCGCCGGCTTGGGCCGCCCGGGGGTTGCGCCGGCTCCCGCCACGGTGGCCCGCAGGTTGTCGAGCCTGTACGGCTATGCCACCCGCCGCCGTCTCATCGCGGTCAACCCTGCTGACTCGGTGGAGCGGCCTAAGGTCTCTACCGTGGGCACCACCCCGGCCCGCACCGTGGAGGAGGCCACCGCCCTGGTCGACGGCGCCGAGACCATCAGTGCGGCCTATCCGGCCGACGCCGCGGCCGTGGCGCTGCTGAGCGTGTGCGCGGTCCGCGTCGGCGAGTTGGTCGCTCTCACCGTCGGCTCGGTGGCCGCCGACGCCGGGCACATGGTGATCCTGTTTCGCCGCAAGGGCGGCAAGACCGACCGCATGCCCATCCCGCCCCGGGTGCGCGCCTTACTGGAACCGCTGCTGGCCGACCGCTCCCCCGGCGAGCCGCTGTTCGTCCGAGAAGCCGACCGGCCGTTCGACCGCTGGCGGATGACCACCGCGCTGCGCCGGGCCGCGACCGCCCCCGGCGTCGACCACACCAAGCTCACCCCGCACACCGCGCGAGCCACCGCCGCCACCGCCGCCCTCGACGCCGGGGTACCTCTCGCCGACGTCCAGGAACTCCTCGGCCACGCCTCCCCGGTCACCACCCAGCGCTACAACCGCGGCCGCCGCAAACTCGACTCCCACGCCGCCTACCGGATGGCGTCCATCCTCGGCGGAGGTGCCTGATGACCGAGTCCGGCTCGACACCGAGCCTGCACGAGGCGCTGGCCACGATCGCCGCCGCGGCGCGCGCCGCCTACTCGGGCGGCTCCCATCTGCGGGTGCGCTCCTCAGGCATCGTGCACGAAGTCGCGACGACCCGCTGGTTTGCCGATGAGCGCATGCCCGGCCCGGCCTGCATGGTCGGCGTCAGCGGCTGGGACCCGGCCGCCGCCCATCCCGACCGGGGCGCGGGCACCTGCCGCCGCTGCCTGAAACTCACCCACACCGAACCCGCCGACGAGCAGTTGGAGCTGTTCGGCGCAACCGAGCCGGACCGGGCCTGTGTCGAAGAGGGCGCGGATGTGGCGGTGCCTGACCAGTCGAATCCGCAGCGTCCGGGGCACTCGGGCCCGTGCCGACACGGGTCGATGTTCCGCACCTCGTTCCTGATCTCTAGCAGCGTGTGATTGATCTCCAGTAGGGCTGCGATGATCCCGATCGGTGCAGCCAGGCTCTTGTCGAGCGTGGGCAGGTCGGAGCCGGGAACGTCGGCGATGACGTCGATGGCGGCCTCGGCGATCCGAAACAGCGCCTGCTCGGAATCGCCGCTGGCGATGAGGGTTCGGTTCATGCCGGGAGCATTCCAAGCCGGCCAGCCTCATGCAGGCGGTTCTCCCCGGACTCCGTCGCCTCATTTCCGGGAGCATTTCTATAAGAGCATGATCGGCGCGCGGTGGCTGCGGCTGTTGTCCTGCGTGGCCGGGCACGGCGTCGTTACGCTGATCCGACCCCCGGCAGATCACCGCGAAGGGCGCGCATCATGGCGGCACCGCAGGCGGAACCGACCTGGCAGTCGATCAGCATGCTGGCCATGCTGACCGCCCACGTCGAGGACGGCGTGACCATGGTGCGCGAGCAGCGTGCCACTCTGGAGAGAGGCCTGGCCACGCCCTACGTCCTCGATGACGCCATCGTCGCCCGAGTCAAGCGGCTCTTCACCCAGACGGCTGCCGATAACGAGATATTCGCCGAGCAGGGCTGGCGCTGGGCCGCAGCGGACATGAGCGCTGAGCAGCGCTGCGGCGTCGAGCGCTACGCCGCTCTGGTCGAGCAGATGCAGGCCGAGACCACTATGATCCTCGCCATCGCCGACGAGCTGGCAAAGGGAACGATTGAGACGGTGCTGGCCAAGAGCGACCTGGAGCTCGGCATCGAGGCGCTGCTGCGCGGCGGACGGCTGTAGCGCTCCCGACACGGCCGTAAGACTCCCCCCAGCTTGCCCACCTCGACATTGCTTTCGACAGGGCCCCGGCGACCACGCTTGTGGTCGCCGGAGCCCTGCGTTGTCTTGGACACGTCCCGAGCAACTCCAAGAAGTCGAGCGGCCCGGACACCCTGAGCAGATCCTTGGCAAGGGCGAGCGGGAAGACTAGTGCTTCGTTCCTTAAAGCAGGTAGACGAACTTATGCCGGAGGATTCGGGGCTGCGGGGATGGCCGTCCCCAGATCCAGGGCTGGGCGTGGGCGTTGAGTTGGGCGGTGGCGAGGGCGACCGCGTAGGCGATCTCGGTGGCGTCGGCGAAGGTCTGCCCGGCGAACGCGGCCCGGCGCAGTAGTCGCCACCAGCCCTCGGCCAGGTTCAGCCAGCAGGCCCTGACCGGGATGAACACCTGGCGGATCCGCGGATGACGGGCCAGCCATTGCCGGACCCGCCAGCTGAAATGGCTGGACAGATTGTCGGTGATGACGACGATCGGGCCACGCCGGTTGGCGGTGGCGATCTGCTGAAGCAGCTGGATCCAGCCGTCGCTGTTGCGCGAGGGCGCGCAGAAGGTGAGCTCGGTGCCGTCGCGGATGCGCAGCGCGCCGTAGACCCAGGTCTTGTCGGTGCCGCGTGAATACTCCGGCCGGTCCTTGATCCGATGCCCGCCGACCGACCAGCCGGGTGCGGGCGGGAAGGTGCGCGGGGTCACCGGTCCCAGCTCGTCGGCGCAGATCACCGTGGTGCCGGGCGGCGGGTGGGTGTAGAGGCCGATGATTTCGGCCCTTTTGGGGTGAACTGCGGATCGGTCGATTCGCTCCAGGAGCGGGTGTGCCGCCAGCGGACCTTCTCTGTGAGTAGGATCCGGCGGACCTGGCTGCGGGCGATGACGATGCCCTGCGCGCGGGCGGCGGCGGTCAGGCTGTCCAGAGTCCACTGCGCGGGACCGCTCTCGTCGTCGGCGACCAGGTCGCCAGCCCCTTCGCGAACCGGTCGTCCGGGCGGGGCCGAGCGCGCCAGGGCGATGACACACCCGCGTTCGATCTCGGTGAGCCGGGGTTTACGGCCCGCCCCGGGCCGATCGCCGAGCCCGGCCAGGCCTTCGGCGTTGAAGCGCTCGATCCGCTCGCGCACGGTCTGCATGTGACAGCCCAGCCTGGCCGCGATGGCGCTGGTGCGCTGCCCCTGCCAGCTGAAGGCGATCATCTGCGCCCGCGTGATCCAGTCGGCCGGGGCATGGCGGGCCCCGGCCAGTTTGCGGATCTGCCGCTCTTCTTCGGCGTCCGCCGGCGGACGCGCGTACAGCAGTTTCGGCATGACAATACCCCTGAGACCATCATCTCCCCAGGTCGGCGGGCAGGGATGTACGGCCGCATTCAGGAACGCAGCACTAGGAGCGATCGGAAGATCCAGTAGACCCAGGGCTTGCGCCAGGCGGCGTGAGCTAGGCAGTTTCGTTTGGATCAGCCGGTCGTTGGTCCGGGTGTGCCGTTGACTGACGCGCAGTGGGCGCGGATTGAGCCGTTGCTTCCGAACCGGACGCCGAAGCGAGGCGGCCGGTGGAGGGAGCACCGGCAGGTGATCGATGCGATCGCCTTCAAGTTCCAGAACGGGACCCAGTGGGTCCACCTGCCCGACAGGTATGGCAACTGGCGAGGTGTCTACAACCGGCTGAGGATGTGGGCCGTCGATGGCACGTGGGAGCGGGTGTTCATCACTTTGGTGGCCCAGGCCGACGCGGACGAGGACCTGACCTGGGCCGTGTCGGTGGACTCCACGATCGTGCGGGCTCATCAGCACGCGGCCGGGGCCCGCAAAAAAGGGGCCCTAGCCCACGAGCCGGGCGACCATGCCATCGGCCGGTCCCGCGGCGGACTGACCACGAAGATCCACCTCGCCGCCGACGATCGCTGCCGGCCGCTAGCCTTCCACCTCACCGCCGGCCAAGCCGGTGACGCGCCCGCCTTCACCGAGGTGATGGCACGCCTGCGCGTTCCCCGCCGACGCGGCCGGCCTCGGACCAGGCCGGAGGTTGTCTTGGCCGATAAGGCGTACTCCTCCCGCGCGATCCGTGAGCACCTGCGCAGACGTGGCATCCGGGGTGATCCCAGTTCCGGCCGACCAGCGGGGCCACCGACTGCGTCGGGGAAGCCGGGGTGGCAGGCCGCCGTCCTTCGACCGTGAGGCGTACAAGCAGCGCAACACCGTCGAGCGCTGCATCAACCGCCTCAAGCAGTGGCGCGGCATCGCCACCCGCTACGAGAAGAACGCGACCATCTACCTGGCCGGACTCCATATCGTCGGCATCTTCCTCTGGTCCGCCTGATGATCCCTAAAAAATTGATCAGCCCCAGGTGAGCGGGTCGAGATGGCGGTAAAAGCGCAGGCGCTCGTGGTCTAGGGCGATGCCGTACCTCTCGGCGAACGCCATGTCCGCGGCCCGCCCCCGCTCCTCGTCTTTCCATGTCTCTCGTGCGTTGGCGAGCAGCAGCGCCAAGTCCGCGTAGCGGTCGGCCTGTCCGAGGCGGCCCAGGTCGATGAAGCCTGACACGTCCAGGGTCCGCGGATCGAGGATGATGTTAGGCAGGCACAGGTCCCCGTGGCAGACGACCGTGTCGGCGGCCTCCTGCTCCCGTCGCCGTGGCACCTGCCGGGTGAGGCGGTCCAGTAACTCCCCAGGGGGCGTGTGCTGCTGCTCGACGGGGAGAAACTCCGGGTTGACGGCGTCACGGGCCACGACGCCGCGCGCCACGGCGACCATAGCGTCCAGGTCCCGGCGAAATGGGCACTGCGGCACCGGCACCTCGTGCAGTCGGCGGACCGCGTCCGCGATGCGTTCCCAGGCGACCCGTAGCTTCTCAGCGGGCACCTGATCAGCAGATATGCCGGAAACGGCACTGGTCATCAGGCAGGCGCCCACGTCACCGGAGTGCCAGTCGAGCACCCGGGGACCAGGTACACCCTGATCGTTCAGCCATGCGACCCGGTCACGCTCGGCCTTCAGGTCGGCTGCATCCGCAGCAGGCACGCACTTGGCATACCGGGTGGCGTCCGCGTTGCGAAAGACAGCGGCTCCCGACTCGCCCGCGGTGACAGGCAACCAGTCGCCACCACCCACGCTGAGCAGCACCGGCGATATGGCCTGAGGTCCGGAATGATCACTCATGGCGACCACTTTAGCTAGCTCGGCATATCGGCCCGGGACCGCAGAACCTCTGCCGTTACCACGTACCCGGCGTGCGGCGAAGCGAGATCCGAACGAAACGACCTAGGCCGACAACGTGTCCGAACGGGTGGGGCGGCTGGGCGATCGGGGAGGGACAGGCAGCAGAGCCGGTCCGGTGGCGATGTTTCCTCGATCGGATGACCGGAGGTCGACCAGCCTGGCGGGCCGATGCCCGGGCTCTCTGCATGTGCAGGGGAGCAGTGGCCGTGGTGTCGGTGCATGACGCCCATACCGCTGGGAGGGGGCGCGGTGAGTACGGGCGTGACGACGTCGAGAGTTTGCAGACATGGCGGGCACAAGTTCTATGGCGATCGGAGAAGTGCTCGGCTTCTATGTCCACGAAGGGGGTGCGGTCGCTCGCGCGCGGACTACCGGGAACAGAGACAGTGGTGCGGCCTCCTGTAGTTCCCTTTGCGAAACACACTGCATCAGCCGGGCGGGGCGCGCGCCCGCAAAGGATAGATCTGCCTTGCCGCAGGTCGTCGGGCAGCCAGCCGAGCTGGGCTATCCAGGCACTCATATGTGCATATGTTACTCAGCAGACTGACGTTGTCTTTTCCTGATCTTCTGCACCGACCATCCAATGAAGGCCACAAATCCCAGCAGAACGAGCACGCCGATGAGTAGCGCAAAACGACCACGCAGTACGTCCGCCAGCCACGGCAAGCTGAACAGCGCGGACATTCCGAAGATCACGCCGAATCCAATCAACCATAATGACATCATGAAGGCAAATTTTTTAGCTGCTTCTCGCGGGCGACGCATCTGGAACCTTTCATCGTTTTAGCTGGATTCTGTCTGATAACAGGCATGGCGCATCGGCTGTAGTCAGTGCGAATCGGGCATCGCGTCCTGCCACTGCTGTTCGGCCTACCGAAGATGCTCCTTGACCACCAGCGCGGCAACCGCCCCTTTGGTAGTCGGATAGTTGCCGCGCCCCTGTCGCTCAGACGATAATCGCCGCGGCAGCGGGTCCCTCTGATCATTCAAGGTTTGGCCTAGCCTAGCGCGCGGTCGACGCTCGCTAGCCACCTATTTTTCTATGTCATCCGATGAAGTGGAAGAGTAGAGCCGTCTTCGATTAGGGGGTTTATTTTCATGGCAAGTCGATTCGTCATGAAGGTGGAGATGTGTATGAGCTCAGGGCGCACATCTCCACCTTCATGAAGTCTTATTTCTGCGTCAATGTGTATTGATGGTTATTCCGACGTGTCCCGTATAACTTCCAGTGCATGGCCCGGTCATGCACTGATAGTCGACCACTGCCTGTTTAAACGCTTTTTCAAACGCCGCTGACGACATTGGCTTGCCCCCCTTGGGGGGGTTGAGCTTATTCGCTTCATCTTGCAGCCACTTGAGGGCGGGTTGCAGTTTTTTTAGAATTGAAGGCGAAAGATATTTTTTTGCAAGCGATATCAGTTTTGGTATTACCCAGGTTGCGATGCCTATTGTTGTGGCTGATCCTGTTACGAATCCGTACCAGAAGTCAAGTAGCGGATCATTGCAGTTTTTTTCGCAGGTTATGAGCTCCTTGATCATGTTAACTCCGCCGCCGACCAGTCCCCGGCAGGCTACGAAGAGGGCGCCGGTACCGATGCAGGCGGCACCTGCTGCTTCTTCAAGCGCCCAAAAACCGATCTGACACCACCACGGACAGCCTGCCCGTCCGTCCAGGTCCTTACAGCCGATTGGATCGGCGAAACAGTATTCGTACGCATTGGCTGACCCATGCGTGACAGGATCGACCTGCAAGAAGCGCCCTATAGTCGGGTTGTATAGGCGCGCTCCCATCAATACTATTCCGCCGAGGGAATCTACTGATCTTTCATGGCTACCGAGCCAGCCGTACCGAGCAGGATCGTCGGCGTTTTCAGCGCGGGGGGTGCCGTACTCTGTTTGCTCGAAGTAGGAATCGATTCCAGTGGTGAGTGTGCTGGCGTCGGCCGTGGCGACAATGTCGCCGTGCAAGTTGGCCAGTTGCAAGGCGACCTGGCCAGTGGAGCGCTGAATTGCACCTAGACCACCGGTGATACTTTTGATGTTGCGGCTCCAGGAGCCATCGGCCTCGGCGATCCAAATGGGCGCGTCGCTACCACCGGCGTAGTGGTTCACCATGGTGCCCGGACGAGTACCGCCGGTCTGCGTTGTGCTGCGGATACGACCTCGGGGATCAAGGGTGAAGGTGCGGTTAACACCGGCCTGCTGCATGGAGGCGACCATGTCATTGGCGTGGAAGCCGATAGTCAGGTCAGCGCTGCCAGAGGTGTGCGCCGTTGGCACAGTAGTGGTGCGGCCGAATGCGTCGTAGGTGTAGCCGGGGCTAGTGAGCCGATCGGCTCCGTCGTAGGTGTATGACGTTGTGACCGGGGTGCTGGAAGTAGTGCACTCACCACTTCCGCCAGGGCTGTAGACGTCCAGGCGGCTACGGTTGGTGTTGGGGGTAAAGGCGTAGGCACGTGTGGTGCACCGCTGGTTATAGGTGTCGGCCACCTTGGTCAGGCGTCCTGCAGTGTCGTAGGTGTAATCCTGCCGGCTGGCTGGGCTGGTCGTTTGGGCGACAGCTTCGCCGGTGCCCGGAGTGTTGGTGAACTCAAGCCAGCGCGTCTGGTCCTTGGCATAGGTCAGAGCGACGTTGTTGCCGGCGTTGTCATAGCGGTATTCAGCGATCAGCCAGTTGGGATAGGCCTGCTGGATGAGCTGGCCATTTTCTCCGTAAACTCCCTGAAAGGCGCCCACGCCGGGAGTGTCGACCTTGGTGAGCAGGCCTCGATGTTCTTGACGGCCCCAATAGTCGGTGCCGTCATAGGTGTAGCTCGTGGTGCCCTTGCCGTCGCTGGTGGTGGCGACCTTGCCGTCGATGGTGTAGGTGGCGCCGGAGGTGTTGCCGTCGGCGTCGGCGTAGGACACCGCGCGACCGAACGTGTCGTAGCCGGTAACGGTGGATGCCGTACCTGCGGTGACATTGGTGACCAGACCAGTGGCCGGATCATAGGTGGTGACGGTCTCCGGCATCGGAACGCCGCCTTCGGCCTCCGGCGTCACTGTGGTCTTGAGCCCGATGGCGCGTCCAGCGGCGTCGTAGCGGACGGTTGTCGCGCGAGTGACCGTTCCGGCGGTTTCGGTGGTGCTAACCGGCAGACCGAAGTAGTTGTAAGCAGCTACCTGGGATATCGGCAGCGGCTTACCGGAGGTCGGCTGAGCCTTCGGGCCACTTTGGCATCCCAGACCTGCCCACTCGGGTTTACGGCACTCGATAGGACCAGAGCCGTCAGCGGTGTAATAGGTGGTGACCGTGGTGCCGGCGTCCGCGCCGTTGCTTTGGGGCGTCTGCTCTTCGATCACCTGGCCTTTGGTGTTGTAACGGGTCTTACGAACTATGTCGGCCTGGCCATCGACGACGACAGTGGAGCGAGTCGCGGCCCGTAGGTCCCAGCCGGACTTATCGCCGCTGGCGACCGGGTCGTAGCCAGCCTTGGCGGTACGGACGTCAGCCGCGCCAGGGGCGGCGGTGCCGTCCAAAACGACTGGCTCGTGTCGGACAGTAGTTACCAGATGGTAGTTGATGTTCGATTGGGGCTTGCCTTCGTCATAGATGAAGGTGGAGCGTTCCCGGATGGTTGAGTAGGTCCCAGAGACGAGCTTTGCCTGGTGAGCTGGCCTTTCCTCGAGAAGAAGATCGCCATCGAGGTTGTAGGTGCTGATCGAGGCAAGAAGGTTGGCCCGCTCGATCGAATCGCCTCGACTGCTCACGTACGGGTTGGTGTCAGTGTTTGACGTGACGGCCTGGGCGCGGTTGCCAGGGGTGAGGGACCAGACGAGGTTGCCCTTGTCGTCGTAGCGGGCAGCGGAGATCTGCCAGGTGCCGGCGCCGAAGGTCGCGGTGTTGACCTTGCGCCCGTTGACGTCCAGGTAGGCGATCGTGCTGTCCTTGAAGTCCTCGGCCGAGGGCTGGTAGGTGCCGTCGCCACCACGAGCCGGGACCCGGGAGGCGGGGAACGTCGCCGCGCCCAGGCGAGGCAGGCCGGAGAGCTGGCCCCACTTGGTGGTCTCAGTGAGGGTCAGGTCGACCGGGGCTCCGGCGCCGCCGATCGGGACGTTGTAGACCACTGCCTGGGTCGGGTCGACGTCGCCGCCTTCGCGCTGCACGTGCGCGATCCGCCCGGAAGCGTCGTAGTCCATCCGCCAGGCTGCAAGCCCAGGTGGGGTGAGCTGGGAGATACGGCCCTGGGCGTTGTAGTAGTAGGAGGTGCTCAGCCCGGTGCGGGCGTTGGTCCTCACGCGTAGGTGCCCGGTGGAGTCATAGGTGTAGGTGGCCACCGGGATGGTCTTCATTGCCGCTGTCTCAGGGTCATAGGCGGTGAAGGCGATCTTCTTGATCAGGCCGTTGTAATCGCCCCAGCCCGATCCAGTGCCGGTCGCGGTGGTCGCTGTGGCATAGGTGAACTCCAGCGCCCGGCAGCCGGCGACCAGGGTGGCGCCGCAGGTCACGGCCGTGGGAGCGGGGGCGGTCATCCGAGTTACTCGACCCTGAGCATCCCGGGTGTAGGTGAAGGTGGATTCCTGCGGGATGTCTTCGATCTTGGTGACCAGCCAGCGTTCACCCGACCAGGTAAAGACGGTCCTGATCCCGGCGGAGTCGTGGTGGGTGACTTGGGTTGCGGAGTTCACCACGATTTTCGAGCCGTCGTCGGCGTCACCCACGCCCTTGAAGGTGCCGTCAGCGGAGACGGTGTAGCTGAGTGTTTCGCCGCTCGCGCCGACAAGGGTCAGCGAGTTGTCGGTCGTGCCGCTCTCTAGTTGGTAGTTGCTGGCGTCGGAGGAGCCGGTGGGGAAGGATGCCTTCCATCCGGGGCCGAACATCCCGGTCGGGCCGGTCGTAATAGTGGTCGTGGGCTTGAGGGTGGTGTGGCTGCGCCCCACCGCCAGGCCGAAGATGCCAGCATCGGACTCGGTCAGCGAGTAGTCACCGGTGTTCAGAGCCACCTTGCCGGGGCCTAGGTCGTCGGTGGCGTAGGAGCCGCCGAAGGCCGAGCGGTCCAGGGTGACGGTGGCCGCGGTGGAGCAGGCCTCGGCCGTGCCGCCGGACAAGCAGGCGCGGATCTGCACCGGGCCGTCCGTGCGGTTCTGGCCTTGCAGGGTCTTGGCCAGGTTCCAGGTCAGGTCGGCGAAGTCCTTGCCGGTGTCGGTGCGTATCTGCGGCCAGGAGGCGATCGGAGTGGCCGACCCGGGCACGGTCACATCGGCGGTGGGGATGGCGGCCCAGGTGCCGTTGGCGACGTCGGTGCGGTATTCGTAACGCACGCCGGTGCGCGCGGTGGGCGCGCTGGATCCCAGAGTGATGGCCTGCTGGGTGCGGTCGCCGGTCACCGGTTTGGTGAGGCCGCCGACGCCGGTGCCGAAGCTGTAAGTGGTTACCGTCGAGGTGTTGTGGGCCTTGTCGCGGCTCTTGACGTGCAGGGTGTGCCAGCCGCTGGGCAGGTCGGTGAGGGTGATGGTCTTCTTGGTGATGTAGTTGGCGACCTTGCCGTCGTCCTCAACCCTGGGGGTGGCCGGGTCGTCCAGGCCCCACAGCATCGCCATCACGTCAGTGCTGGTGGTGGTGATATCGCACTGCACCGTGGTGGCGCTGCTCCACTGGCCGTTCGGCGCCTGCGGGCAGGTGATGGCGACGTTCGGCGGGCTGGTATCGATGTGCAGCGCCGTCCATGCGGTCCATGGCGAGTACTCGCCGCCGTCGAAGGCGCGGGCCCGCCAGCGCACCGCCATGCCGTCGGCCAGGTTGCCGGCCGGGACGGTCACCGAGGCGATGCCGCCGGCCTGGACGCCGTCCACGCCGCCGGACCACAGCAATCCGCTACCGCCGCCGTCGTAGGGGGGCACGTCCGGGTTGCGCTCAACCTGAAACTCCCCGCGCAACTGGCCGCCGTCGGGGTCCTTCAGGTCGGCGAACAGCCGCGGCGTGGTGGTGTTGGTCTCGGTGACGCTCTTGGTCACCACGATCGGCGCGGCGCGCAGCGTGCCGACCGACGGGGTGGAGCCGTAGGTGACGATCAGTTTGGGCGGGTGCGCGTTCGCGCCGGTCATCTCCGAAGAGTGGAAGGACGCGCCGTAGTACAGGGTGCCGGAGGTCCACTCGAACTTGGGGCGCAGCATCACCCCGTGGTTGGCGGTGCCGGTCATCCAGCCCTGCACCATCGAGGTGATCGGCCAGGTCCACGACCGATATGGGGTGCTGGGTCCGCAGTCGTGCGGGTCCAGAACGGTCTGCTGTCCGGTGGTGGTGGTCGTCGGCTTGGTGTTGTAGGTGACGGACTGGGTCCAGGAACTGGTGACCTGCTGGACGGTGACACCCTGACCGATCTCACAGGAGGAGCTGCCGAAGCCCCACAGCTCCAGCTTGGCGTCGGTGACGTTGAGGCCGGGCTGGCTGGTCAGCGAGGCCAGATCGAACTTCACCAGGCCGTAGGAGTTGTAGCGCCGCTGGACGCCGAGATCGTCATACCAGCTGCTGGTCGTGCCGATGTGATCGGCTGAGGCGTTCGGTGTGGAGGGGTACATGCCGGTGACCGTGACGTCGGTCTGCGCGCCGAGTGTGGTGGTCGGGTCCACCGTCACCGGGTATTTGGTGGTCGGGTCGGCCAGGAACGCCGGATCCGGTTTGAGGACAAGGACCTGCTGATCGCCCCCGCGCACCACACTGGTGTCGATCTTCGCTTCGGCCGTCGCCGCCCCCGCCTGCTGCGGTGCTTCCCCTGCAGGTGAGTCGTACATGAACGGCTCGGGCGCGGAGGCGACCGTCTTGCCCTTGGCATCGGTCAGCTTCAAGCCGCCCTGCTCGGTTTCGGCAAGGGTCAGCCCCTTGGTCTCGACCGGGATCTTGAACTCCACCGGCCCGCTAGGGCGTTCCCGCAGCACCACATCGTGCCGAAAGCCCGTGGGCAGAGCGGTGACCACCAGGTCGGCGCCCGCGCCAGCGGCGTCGGGGTAGGTGGCGACGTTGTCCTTGATCACGGGTTTGGGCAGCGCGGTGGGCCAGGTCAGCGCGAACGACTGCTCGTCGTCGCGAGACATCTTGGCCAGCGGCTTGCCCTCCCCACCGGGCGACAGTTCCACGACCGCTTTGGCCGCACGCGGCCGCAGCACCCCGTTGTCCTCGATCAAGCTGGTGTCGACCGGCGTCCAGCGTTCGCCCTGGCGGATGCGGGCGACACCGCTGGTCGCCTCGACCGTGATCGTCCCGTCGGGGTTGCTGTAGGACAGGCTCGTCTCGGTCGTCTCATCGCTGATGAGAATCCGGCTGCCCTGCAGCCGGGCTGTCAGCGCCGCCGCCACCCGATCCGGGCGCTCGGTCACCTGCTTGGTCTGTGGTGTTTCCGGCTGCGGCGTCGGAGGTGCTACTGATCCTTGGGCTGCCTGCGCAGAGGAGGCCAGCAACGCGGCTGCGAGCCCCACGACCATGACTCGGTGGAGCGTTTTACGCCGGCGTAGCGGCGTGGAAGAGCGGACCAAAAAGGGGGAGTCCACCCAACCTCCATTCGGAGAGGGAGTGCAAAACGATCAAACTGTATAACCAAGATCAGAACGCTTACCAGGGTGTTCAAGATCACAAAAAGTGCATGCCAGACACTCTTCTCAACTTGCGAAAAATAGTTCAAGCTGACTCGCGAGTGACGAAAACGATCAACGCGTCATACGTTGGTCAAAAGAGTTTCACCCAGATCAAGGACGCAAAGCGGCCCGTATGCATCGTCGACCATAGGGGCGGCAAACATCGCGACTACTCGCTGTCCGTCGATCGGCCGTCCACCTCGCCGAACACGCCCGGGCCACTGGTGGATAGAGCGCTGTGCCATCACCAAGCCGGCCGCCCGGTCAAGGCAGGCGAGATCCCTCCACCAGCAGGGCAAGCGGGTGGCCGGAGCTGCCGCCTCGGACGATGCGCCCAGCAGCTGACAGCCCGGATGCGCGTCCAGGACACAACCGGTTCCGCGGCGCCTGCCTATCGCGAGCGCCGCTCTACCTCTCGGTACCTTGCGGGAACATCCGATCCCGCAAAATCTACATAAGGAACAAATAAATACGCACACGCCAGGTTTGAGAAAATGACTTGTCAAATGAGTGCGCGTCAGGCGACTTTGGGTGACCGAATTGCAGGGACAGAAAATCGACGCGGAGAAGCGCACGGTGACTGCTCGGACGACTCTCCGTAATTCGATGACTGACAGTGCGACTCTCAGAGCCAGGTCGCACACGGTAGAGCGAGGTGGTGTCGGCGGTGAATCAGGCCGGCAACAGGAGCGCCAAAAGCCTCTGCGGGCCGATGGACCTGAGGCCGCCGAAGGCGTCGTTCTGCCGGCAGCGAGGCTGCGAGAAGTTCATGGCCGGATCAGGACAGTGAGAAGCCCGTGGCCGGATAGGGACGGTGTCGGCGCCGCCGGGAGCAAGGCGGCCGACTGCCGAGTGGGACACGACCACACGCCTTCACCGGGTGCGGCGATCCGGCCATGAGACCGGCTGGAACGATCGCCACGGACCCGGCACAGGTCCGGGGTCCGCGCCGGAGCTGCGGCGACAGGCGATACAGGTCCGGGCCGGGCTACGGGGCGGCGGCGATCTCCTCCAGGCGGGCGGCGAGGCGGTCGGAGGCGCCGTCGGCCAGGGCGGCCACGGCGCGCCACCAGGCGAACCACTCGCCGCTGCGCCACATCCAGTCGACGCGCTCGATCGCGGCGATGACGTCGCCCCTGACCCGCCACGGCTCACCGGCCTGCCCGGTGGAGGCGCCGTGGCGCAGGGCCCAGCCGCGCAGGATTCCGGCGGCCTCGGCGTCCACCGGCTGCGCGTAGGGGTCGGGGTGCTCGTCCAACCGGTGCGGGCCGAGACCGGCCGCCACGCCCCAGCTCCACTGGGCCTCGGCCGGGCGGGAGTAGCGCAGCGAGTCGAAGTCCAGGTTGGAGCCGAGATCGCCGTCCGGGCGGCGGATCACCACCGCGTCGAGCCGGCCCCCCGCGTCGAAGGAGACCACGATCCGCCGGCCGGGAGCGGCGTCCTCGGGCAGCTCGACCCGGTCCTCCGCCTGCCAGGAGTTCAGGTCGGTCACCGCGACCGGCCGGCCCCAGGCCTCGTCCGCGACGTCGTCGGCGACCCAGGCGGCGAGCATCTCCAGCACGGTCAGGTCGGTCCACGGGTCGACGGCGGTCGCGCTGCGGAGCACCTCGTCCGGGGCAGGCAGCTTGCCGCCGCGCTCCCGTCGCCACCACCCCTCCCCCAGGTCACGGGTGCCGACCAGCAGCCCGGCCAGCGCCGCGAGCTCGGTGGACCTGCGGGTCAGCGGGGCGCCCCGGGCGAGGTCGGCGCAGCGTGCGACGCGGTCGGCGCCGAGCGCGGCCCCCGCCTCGCGGAGCAGGACACCCGCGTCGGGTCGCTCCTCACCCAGCAGGTCACGGATCAGTCGTCTGGCCTCGGTTCGGGCGTCCTCCGCACGTTCCTCGCGCATACGGGCCACGTTACGCCGGGCGATCGTCACGCGCGAGGGTCGCGGAGCCGGATGCCCCTCCCAGCACATCGCCCTGCCGAGCGCTCCCCGCACAACACCGCCCTGCCGAAACGCCTGCCGAGCATTCTCCGCACAACACCGCCCTGCCGAAACGCCCTGCCGAAACGCCCTGCCGAGCGCTCCCCGAACTCGGGCCGTGGACACCGGCGTCTCAGCCCGCCGGGCGGGCCTCACGCGCGAGGGTCGCGGGGTGGGATGGCCGTGCCGTCGTCGTCCGGCGTCCGCGCCCGGTAGGCCGCCCGTCCCACCATGTAGGCGGCCACCGTCGCCGTGATCACCTGGAAGAGGCCGACCAGCAGCAACGTCCCGGCCGTCGTCCAGGTGGGCTCGCGCAGCCACATGGCCAGCAGGATCAGGTGCAGGCCCAGGACCTGGGGCTTGGTCGCCGGGTGCATGCGCGACAGAGTGTCGGGGAACCGGTACATCCCCACCCCCGCCGCGAACGCGAGCGCGGCGCCCAGCAGCAGGCACGCGGCGGCGGCCGCGTCCAGCGCGGTCAACGCGCCCTGCCCGAGAAGAACCTGGCCAGCGAGACCGATCCGACGAACCCGAGCATGGCCAGCACCAGCAGCACCGGCAGCGCGGAGTACTCGTCGAGCACCGCGGCCCCCGTACCGATCCCGCACATGATCACGGCGGTGAGCACGTCCAGGGCGACCGCCCGGTCCAGCATGGAGGGGCCGCGCACCAGCCGGTAAAGCGTCAGCGCCGCCGCGCAGCCGAGCAGCGCCAGCGCCGCCAGATACACCGTCGTCACCGCAGTTCCTCCTGGTCGGCTCGGGTGCCTGTCACCGCAGTTCCTCCTGGTCGGCTCGGGTGCCTGTCACCGCAGTTCCTCCTGGTCGGCTCGGGTGCCGAAGGCCGCCACGATGCGGCTCTCCAGCCGGGTCACGTCATCCTGGACGATCTCCTGGACGTCGCCCGTGATGCCGAGCACGTGCAGCACCAGCTCCCTCTCCCTGCCGTGCACCTCAAGGACCAGGCTGCCCGGCAGCGCCGACAGCGCCACCGTGATCAGCACGGCCATGACCTCCGACGACGAGCGCAGCCGTACCTCGACGATGTGGACCGGTGGCAGCGCGCCCAGGCGCAGTGCCCAGAACGCGACGCGGAAGCTGGAGACCACCAGGTCCCCCGCGAAGCGGACCAGGAAGACGAGTGCCGCGAAAGGATGGACGCGGAGGCCGGTGTTCACCACCGGGAGGGGCAGCAGCCAGACCACGACCAGCCCGCCCAGCAGGCCGCCGAGCACGTTCCCCACGCTGAGGTCGCCCCAGAGCAGCAGCCAGACCACCGTGAGCCAGGCCACCTGCGACAGCGGGACGGGCCTGCCCAGCAGCCTGGGGACGCGGCTCGGGCCGCTCCGCCCGCTCACCGCTCGCCTCCGAGCACCGCTGAGATGTACGGCTCGCGGGCCATCAGCTCGCCGGCGGTCCGTTCCGCGAGGGCGGACAGCGGTCCGGCCAGCACGGTGAACGACAGGGCCAGCGCCACCAGGGCCATCGCGGAGCCGAGCAGCGGGAGCGGGATGGTCGAGCTGGTGACGATCGCGCGGCCGGTGATCCCCTCGGTGCCGGTCGCCCGGATGACGGGGGTCTCCTCCCCCTCCAGCACGGTCCCCACCTTCTTGATCATCCCGGGGGGCGGTGTCCGCCAGAACGCCTTGTTCCACGTCGTGGCCACTGCGTACAGGGTGAGCAGGCTCGTCACCAGGCTCCCCACCACCAGGGTGATCGCCATGGGACTGCCGTCGGCCACCCCCGCCTGGATCAGCGTCAGCTTGCCGAGGAAGCCGGACATCGGCGGGATGCCCGCCAGGTTCATCGCGGGGACGAAGAAGAGCACCGCGATCAGGGGCGCCAGCCTCATCAGGCCTCCCAGCCGGTCCAGTGAGGTCGTGCCGGTACGGCGCTCGATCAGCCCGGTCACCAGGAAGAGGCTGGTCTGCACGGTGATGTGGTGGACGACGTAGAACACCGCGCCCGCCATGCCCAGGACGGAGGAGAGCGCGACCCCGAACACCATGTAGCCGATATGGCTGACCAGGGTGAAGGAGAGCATCCGTTTGATGTCGGTCTGGGCCACCGCGCCGAACACCCCGACCAGCATGGTCAGCAGGGCCGCCCACATCAGCAGGCCGCTCACCGGGCCGCCGGGGAACAGCAGCGCCTCCAGACGGATGATCGAGTAGATGCCGACCTTGGTGAGCAGCCCGGCGAAGAGCGCCGTCGCCGGAGCGGGCGCGGTCGGATAGGAGTCGGGCAGCCATGCCGACATCGGGAAGATCGCGGCCTTGACCACGAAGACCAGCAGCAGCAACAGCTCCACCAGCAGCTTGACGTGCTCGGGCAGCACGGAGAACCGCTCGGCGAGCTGGGCGGTCGACACGGTGCCGGTCGCGCCGTAGGCCACCGCGATCCCGACCAGGAACAGCATCGACGACGCCAGCCCTATCACCACGTAGGTCGCGCCCGCCCGGATGCGGGACTCGGTCCCGCCGAAGGTGAGCAGCACGTAGGACCCGCTGAGCAGCATCTCGAACGCGACGAAGAGGTTGAACAGGTCACCGGCGAGGAAGGCGTCCGACACTCCGGCGACCATGATGAGGTAGGCCGGGTGGAAGATCGACAGGGGGGCGGTGCGCTCCTGGTCGGCGTAGGCCTGCGAGATGGAGTAGACCATCACGCACAGCGTCACCGCCGAGGAGACCACCAGCATCAGCGTGGAGAGCCGGTCGGCGACCAGGGCGATGCCGATCGGCGCACCCCAGCCTCCGGCGTAGGTCACCAGCGGCCCGCCGGTGTCGGCCGCAACCAGCAGGACGGATGAGACCACCAGCACGGTCGTGAGCGTGACCACGCTGATGAGCGACTGGAGCCCGCGCAGCCGCCCTCCGATGGCCAGCTTGAGCCCGGCGGCCAGCAGCGGCAGCACCACCGGCACCGGGATCAGCACCTCCACCGGCCCTCCCCGCCCGCACCACACGCCCCCGGCACGGCAGGGCACTCCCGGGCCCCGGGTACGGCCCGCCTCCCCGGCGCTCCCGCGCCCGGCTCGGCCCACCACCCCCGGCCCCCCGGTGGCCTGCCGCCCATCGTGTGCACGGCCTGTGGCACCGTCATCAGTCGTCCCCCTCCAGATCCGGATCCTGCGCCCTGGCCTGCCGCTCCCGGTCGGCCCGGATGGCCGCTCGCATCTGCTTGCGCGCCTCGCGCTGGCGGATCCGGAACCGCCTGCGGATCTCCCGCTCCCGCTCGGCCTGCTCCCGCTCCCTGCGGGCGAATTCCGCGCGCAGCTTGCCGACCCGTTCCTGCCTGCTCTCCTTCGACGCCGCCTCGGCGCGCCGGGCCTCGGCGAGCCGCTCCTCGATCTGCTCGCTGGACAGTCCGGCGTCCTTGTGCGCCTGGAGCCAGCGGCCCAGGTCGACGTTGACGTCCAGGATCTGGCGCTCCAGCTCCTGGGCCTCCCGGTGCTCCCTCTCGTGCCGCGCGGCCTCCAGCCGGGCGAGCTCCTCGCGCTGCTCCCGGACCAGCCGCCGGTAGGCGTCCTGCTTGGCGAGCACGGCCTGGGTGAGCTCCCCGCGCCGGGCGCGCAGCCGTACCCTGCGGTCCTCGGTGTCGTCCTGAACCTCGTCACCGCCGGTGAGCTGCCAGGACCGGTGGACCACGGCGAGCAGGAACGCGGTGACGCCCAGGGTGATCACGATGGAGGTGAGCACCATCGCCTGCGGCAGCGGGTCGGCCATCCGCTCCGGGTCGGACCTGCCGAGGATCGGCGGCTCCCCCACGGGGCCGCCGACGGTGAGGATCAGCAGGTTCACCCCGTTGCCGAGGAGGATGACGCCGACCAGCAGCCGGATCAGGCTCCGCTCCAGCAGGAGCGTCACCCCGGCCGTCACCAGCGTCCCCGACACCAGCAGAGGCAGCAGCGAGATGGTCACCGGCCCTCCTCGTCGTCGATCTGCCGGTCCAGCTCCGCGCCCAGGCTGCGCAGGATGTCCTGGACCATGCCGACCACCGTGACGTAGACCCCGATGTCGAACAGCAGCACGGTGGACAGGTGGAGCTTGCCGACCAGCGGGATCGCCACGTCCGCGGCCAGCATGTCCAGTGGCGCGCCGGCGACCAGCAGTCCCCAGAACGCGGTGACCGTTGACAGCAGGAGGCCGATGCCGATCAGCACCCCGGCGTGGACCGGCACCGCGACGGCCAGCTCGTAGCGGCCACCGGCGAGGTAGCGGACGACCAGCGCGAGCCCGGCCACGATGCCGCCCGCGAACCCGCCCCCCACCGAGCTGTGCCCGGTGAACAGCAGGAAGATCGAGATCAGCACCACCGTGTGAAAGATCAGCCGGGCCACGATCTCCAGGACGACGGCCTGCTGCCCGACGGGCAGGGTCGCCGCGAGCCAGTGCGTCCCTTCTCCCCTGCGCACCTTCCCCGAGGGGCGTTCCAGCGCGTACATACGGCGGCGCAGGAAGATCAGGCTGGTCACCCCGAGGGTGAGGACGACGAGCACGGAGCTCTCCCCCATGGTGTCCCACGCCCGGATGTCCACCAGCAGCGCGCTGACGATGTTCGCGGCACCGGCCTCCTCGGCGGCCCCGGCCATCAGGCTGCCGACCGGCACCGCCGAGCGCGCGCTCTCCGCCAGCATCCCGGCCCCGACGATCACGACGCCGCTCACCACCCCGAGGGCCAGGCGCACGCCGAAGGGCACTCTGAGCTGGCCCTCCCTCGGTCCCACCGGGAGCCTGCGGAGCACCAGCACGAACACCACCAGGCTCAGCGTCTCGGCGAGGAACTGGGTCAGCGCCAGGTCCGGTGAGCCGTGGACCAGGAACAGCAGTGCCACGCCGTACCCGGTGAGCCCCGCCACCAGGGCGAGCACGATGTGCGAGTTCACCCGCGTCGCGATGAGCGCCGTGGCGATGAGGAGGACGCCGACGAGGGGCTGCTCGACGCGCTCCCAGCGCACCACGTCCAGCCGGATGTCGCGGGCGGGGCCGTACAGCAGCGAGAAGCCGCCGATCCCCGCCATGGCGACGAAGGCGATCATGAGGTAGTCGGGGAGCGAGCCGCGCTGGGTGACGCCGGTCAGCTGGAGGGCGAAGCGGTCCAGCGCCCGGACGACGGCCCAGTAGGCGCGGCCGGAGTCGACCAGGTGCAGAAGCTCCCCGGCACGCGCCACCGCCGCCCTGGCCAGGAAGAGGATGACGCCCCCGGCCAGCGCGACGGCCGACAGCAGCAGCGGCACGGGCGCGCCGGTCCACAGCGCGAGGTGGGTGCCGTGGCCGGGCCCCGCGAACGTGCCGGTGTAGCCCTCCATCGCGTGGCCGTACCGTGCGGAGTAGGGGGCGGCGACCAGCCCGAGTACGGCGAGCAGCGCGGGCGGCAGGAACGTCGCCGCGGCGGCGCGGTGCGCGGGGACCGGTTCCAGGCCGGGCCGGTCGCCGAAGGCCCCCCACAGGAACCGCAGGCTGTAGGCGGCGGTGAGCACCGACCCGGCGACCACCCCGGCCAGCGTCACGGTGTCGGCGAGCCGCCCGGTGAGCAGCGACTCGAACGCGGCCTCCTTGCCGACGAACCCCAGGAACGGCGGGATCCCCGCCATCGAGGCCGCGGCGGCCACCGAGGTGGCGCAGAGCCAGGGCGCCGAACGGCGCAGACCGCTCAGCTCGCGCAGGTCGCGGGTGCCGGTGGAGTGGTCGATGATGCCGACGACCAGGAACAGCGAGGCCTTGAACAGCGCGTGGGCGAGCAGCATGGCGACGCCCGCGATCGCGGTGTCCCTGGTGGCCGCGCCGAACAGCACGGTCAGGAACCCCAGCTGGCTCACCGTGCCGTAGGCCAGCAGCCTTTTGAGGTCGTACTCGCGCAGGGCCCGCCAGCCGCCCAGCACCATGGTGAGCAGTCCGAGCGGTACGACGATCGCCTGCCAGACGGGCAGTCCGCCGAAGGCGGGGCCGAGCCTGGCGATCAGATAGATTCCCGCCTTCACCATGGCCGCCGCGTGCAGGTAGGCGGATACCGGGGTCGGCGCGGCCATCGCGGCGGGCAGCCACATGCTGAACGGGAAGATCGCCGACTTCGACAGCGCGCCGACCAGGATCAGCGCCGTCGCCACCGGGATCGCGCCACCGGCCGGCGGGTCCGCGACGATCCGCGAGATCTCGTAGGTCCCCGCCGTCTCGCCGAGCACGACCATGCCGGCCAGCATGGTCAGCCCGCCGAACGTGGTGACGGTCAGCGCCTGCATCGCCGCCCTGCGGCTGGTCCTGCTCGCGGGGTCGTGGCCGATCAGCAGGTAGGAGAAGACCGTGGTCAGCTCCCAGAAGACGTACAGCAGGATCAGGTTGTCGGCGACCACCAGTCCGAGCATCGCCCCGGCGAAGGCCACCAGCTCCCCGCCGAAGCGGCCGAGCCCCTCCTCCCCCGCGTCGAAGTAGCGGGAGCAGTACAGCAGGACCAGGGCGCCCACGCCCGTGACCAGGAAGGTCATGAGGAGGGCCAGCGGGTCGACGCGGAAGGACAGCCCGAGCCCCAGCGCGGGGGCCCAGTCGTGGCGCGACTCGACGGGAACGCCGCTCACCGCCACCCACAGCGCGTAGCCCAGCCCGCACGCGGGCGGCAGGGCGAGCACGAGGAAGGCGTCGCGGCCGAGACGGCGGACCAGCGCCGGGGCGCACACCGCCGCGACGGCGTGCAGGATCAGCAGCGGCTCCATGTCCCCCCGGGCAACCGTCGTGGCCGACGTACCCAAACTGCCAGGAGCCGCCCGTTTCGCCGCCGTAGCGCACAGCCGCTTGACCCGAACAGCGCCGGTTCTTCACCGGCGCATGATCAGCTCTTTCTGCCGGTACGGCCGAGCAGCCAGCCGATCACGGCACTGCCGAGCGCGATGCCCGCACCCATGCCGAACGCGGCGAGGACCGGCCACACGGGAGCGCCCGCCCTGGGCTGCGCGGCGGGGCGTTCAAAGACCTGCGGGGTCACGGCGGGATCGGCGGCCGCGGCCGGTGGCGTCACGGCGGGGAACGTCGCCGCGGAGGTCACGACGGGAGCGGAGGCCGGGGCGGCGGAGAGGTGGCTCTCGACGGCGGAGAAGAACTCCCCCGCCGTCTTCTTGACGACCGAGCTGAGCATGCGCTGGCCGACACCGCCGATCATGCCGCCGATCACGGCTTCGGCGTCGTAGTCGATCCGGGTGCCGCCCTCGATCTCGCTGAGGCGGACCTCCACGGTGGCGTCCACGGTGCCGGGCGCCCCCTGGCCCCGGGCCCTGAGCACGAAGCGCTGCGGCGCGTCGGGCTCCGACAGGGCGACCTCCCCCTGGTAGACGCCCTTGATCGAGGCCACCCCGGCGGTGACCGTCATCCGGTAGGTGTCGGGTCCCGTCTCCTCCAGACGCTCGCAGCCCGGGATCGTCCGCACGAGCACGGCCGGATTCTGGAGCGCGGACCACACGCGGTCTCTGTCGATGCCGAGCACGGCACTGCCTGCGAGCTTCACAGCAGCACCCTAGGCAATCGCCGGCCGTACTGATAACAGCAACATGTGCCCGTCGGCGGGACACGTGATTGTCAGAGACCTCGCGTGGAGGCGTCCCGCCGCAGCGGCGCCCCCGCCGCGTGCAGGTGCCGCAGCGCCTGCGCGTAGGAGCTGAGAAGCCCGCTCTCGAGGTAGGGGATGCCGAGTTCCTCGCAGTACTCCCGCACGATCGGCTGGGCGCGGCGCAGGTTCGGCATCGGCATGCTCGGAAAGAGGTGGTGCTCGATCTGGTAGTTGAGCCCGCCCAGCACCGTGTCCGTGATCCGCCCGCCGCGCACGTTGCGCGAGGTCAGCACCTGACGGCGGAGGAAGTCGAGCCGGTCGTCACCCCTCAGCATCGGCATCCCCTTGTGGTTGGGCGCGAACGTGCAGCCCAGGTAGACACCGAAGATCGCCTGGTGCAGGAGGAGGAACGCCACGGCCTTGCCCGGCGACAGCATCGCGAACAGCACGGCGAGGTAGGCGACCACGTGCACGACCAGCAGCGCCGCCTCCCGCCCGCGGTGCCTCAGCGACGGGCGCCGCAGGGCCCGGAAGCTGGACACGTGCAGGTTGAAGCCTTCCAGCGTGAGCAGCGGGAAGAACAGGAAGGCCTGCCTGCGGCCCAGGAATCTGGACAGCCCCCGGCTGGCGACGGCCTGTTCGGGCGACCAGATCAGCACGTCGGGAGAGACGTCGGGGTCGTGGTCCTCGTGGTTGGGGTTGGCGTGGTGGCGGGTGTGCTTGTCCATCCACCAGCCGTAGCTCATGCCGATGCCGAGGTTTCCGGCCACCAGACCGGCGATCTCGCTGGAGCGCCGGGAGCGGAAGACCTGCCGGTGGGCCAGGTCGTGGGCGACCAGCGCGACCTGGGCGAAGACCAGCGCGAGGAAGGCCGCGACCAGCAGCTGGTACCAGGAGTCGCCCACCGCGAAGAAGACGGCCCAGCCGCCGGCGAAGGCGGCGGTGACGAGCCCGAGCCGCAGGGCGTAGTAGCCGGGGCGCCGATCCAGCAGCCCCGCCCCCACGATCCGGCGTGACAGACGGGCGAAGTCGCTGCCCCTCGCCCCGTCGTCCTCAGCACCTGCTGTGCCGGCGGCTCGGTCCGCGGCGTCGGTCGCGATCGAATTGGTCACGGTTCTCCTCTGGGGCCGGAACGCTGAATGTGATCAATCAGTCATTGGCGCACTAGATCAGCGTGAAGAGGCTGACGAAGCGACTGTCCCAGGATTTCGTGACCACCGTAATTACGAACCCCCGCGCCCACCCCGGCTGATGGTAGTGCTGGCCCTACCATGACGACCGGCTCACGGGTCAGTTGGAGCTCCGGCTGCTGGCAGGATGGTGGCCCATGGCAGCGGGGAAATCATGGGCGACCAGATCGGCGGCCGCGTTCATGGCCCTGGCGGCGAGCGCGGGATGCGCCGGCGGCACGACCGACGGCAGCGGCCCGCAGGCCGGCGCCGGCCGTACCCCCTCCCCGGGTGCCAGTGCCTCACCGGTCAGGCCCTCCGGGCCCCCGGGGGTGCTGCCCCGGCCGGGCGAGGTGGGCCGGATCCCCCCGCCCTCCGACGGGCTGCCACCGGTGATCAGCTCCATCCCCACGAAGAGAAAAGTGGTCTTCCTGACCATCGACGACGGCTGGGAGCAGGATCCGGGCTTCCTCGCGCAGGTCAGGGACCGGCGGATCTCCATCGCGGCCTTCGTCACCCGCGACGCCGTGGAGGCCAGGGGCGCGACCGACCCGACCGCCCAGGGCGGCAGGTTCCTGGGCGCGGGCAAGTGGGGTTACATGCGTGACCTGCGCGAGGCGGGGGCGACGATCGAGAACCACACGCTGACCCATCCGAACCTGCCGGCGCTCGGCTACGAGCGGCAGAGGGCCGAGATCTGCGGCACCTCCAAGCTGATCCGCAGGCACACGGGCAGCTCGCCCACCCTGTTCCGCCCACCGTTCGGCAACCACAACACCCTGACCCGCAAGGCCGCCAAGTCCTGCGGCATCGACGCCCTCCTGCTCTGGACCGCGACCGTGCAGCCCGGCGGGAAGATCGCCTATCAGGTGCCCGACAAGAAGCTCCGCCCGGGTGACGTGCTGCTGCTGCACTTCCGCCCGGACCTGTCGCGCGACTTCCGGATCCTGGTCAACAAGATCAAGCGCCGGGGTTTCGAGATCGGCAATCTGGACGCCTACCTGAAGGCCGCGACCCGGTAGCCCGTGCGGAAGCTCGGACGGAAGCTCGGACGGAAGCTCGGACGGAAGCTCGGACGGAAGCTCGGACGGCCCGTCTCCCCCGGGGGAGACGGGCCGTCCGGGAACACGTGCTGTCCGGTTACTCGCTCTCGGCGGTGTAGAGGTACTCCCAGCCGCCGCACCGGGTCGGGTAGGAGCCGCGCAGCTCGATCTGGCACACCTTGACGCGGACGCTCCGCACGTCCTCCTCGGCGAAGTGGAACTGCTTGGCGCCGCCCGCCCCGCAGTACTTGTAGGCCTTGCCGCCGGACCAGCCGTCGTCACCGAAGTGGTTCACCTGGAACTTCACGTAGCCGCACTTGCCGCCCTGGCGATAGGTGCGGTGGTCGAGGTCGTAGAGCTTGCCCCTGACGTGCACCTCGTTGGACCTCTGGTGCCGGTCCCACTCGACGCCGATCCAGCCGGTGGCCTTGGCCCGGTGGTTGGAGGAGCGGTAGGGGCCCCAGTACTCGTCGTAGTCGTAGCCCGAAGAGCCGGCCGTGACCGCCGTGGTGGCCTGCGTCGCGGCGTTCGCGGTGGCCGGCAGCGCGAACGCGAGCGCGCCGGCGGTGACGGCCGTGGCCAGCAGAGCAGTGGTCAGTCGCTTCATCGTGATCTCTCCTCAACCCCCGGACCGGCTCCCTGCCGGATCCCCCCTGGGCTTGGGTCATTGGTACGGGGAGGTGCTTGCAGCCTCCCGTAGCGGTGCTTGCAGTCCCCCGTAGCCGGGCTTGCACGGGAGCTGACGACCTGACCGGTGACCCCGGGAACCGCTCAGAGGAGTTCGGCGGCCCGCGCGGCGGCGTGGAGGTAGACGGGGTCGGGGGTGCGGGCGTGTTCTCGGAGGCAGGCTTCGGCGAGCTTGATCGCATGCTCGTCGCCGTTGTCCACCGCCCGCGCCGCCACCTCCTCGGGGCCGGGCGGATCGCCGTACGGCAACGGCTCGGGGGTGGTGCGGGTGCCGAAGGCGCTGTAGATCCCGGCGGCCACCTGCCAGAGCGCGTCGTAGGTGGGCCGGTGGAGTGCTCCGGGAAGCAGCGGGAGCACGGACCTGACGGCGGCCGGCGCGGTCACCGCGTGCAGGAACACGATCGGCATCCGGCGGCCGTGGGTCAGGAACAGCCCGGAGAAGGTCCGGGTGAGCTCGCCGAGACCGGCGTCGACGTCGCCGGGCGGCCGGAGCGCGCCGACCGCCTCGGGAAAGGACCGTACGGCGCCGAGCCCGGCCAGCTGCTCGGTGATCAGCCCGCCCGGCGGGATCTCCCGCATCAGCGGCAGAGCACGGATCGCGTCGTCCAGAGAGGCGTTCCCTCCGGTGCGGGGCGTGCCGGGCAGCTCCGCGTAGCGCGCGGCCCAGTAGCCCAGCGCGTGCGCGAGCTCCGCCAGCCGCACGGGGCCCGGCCGGTCCGCGACGGCCCGTACGGCGTGCGCGGCGCGGATGATCCCGTGGGTGGCCCCGGCGGCCAGTCCCGGGACCAGCCTCGGCCACCACTCGGAGACCACGTCGGGCCAGGGCGCCTCCTCGAACCGGTGGGCGAAGTAGTCGCTCCAGTCGGTCACCCTCCGGAAGTCGCCGAGCGCCTCCCGCCAGTCGCCGATGGGCGCCGTCCGCTCCGGCTCCGGTCCCAGCCGGGGGAGGTAGCCGTCCACCCAGCGTTCGACGGCGTCGGCGCGGCCGAGGCCGACCAGGGCCTCCGCCGCCATCGGCCCGTGGCTGGACAGGCCGCCGCCGAACTCGGGACCGGTGCCGGCGAACCGCTCCAGAGCTCCGTCCAGAACTTCCATATCGTCTTCTCTCTATATAGTTAAGTTTCTATATAGTCGAAAGCCTCTACACTGTCCAGATGTCCGGCCCTCAGACGTCCAGCGACGTCGACGCCTTCAAGGCACTCGCCCACCCGGTCCGGCTGGGCATCCTCCGCCACCTCGCCGCCGAGGGCGAGATCTGCGCGTGCGACTTCACCGCGGTCTTCACCGTCAGCCAGCCGACGATCTCCGCGCACCTCAAGGTGCTCAGGGAGGCGGGTCTGGTGACGGCCCGCCGCGAAGGGAACACCATCTGCTACGCCCTCGCCTCCGGCGCCCTCTCCGGTCTGGCCGGCAGGCTCGCGGCACTGGCCGGCTGAAGCGGGTCCACCGCCCGGCTTACCCCGGAATCACCCCAGCGGCTGATGACCGGCGGGTGGCGCCGCCGCCACCATGAACGTCATGCGCTCGCGGGGCCCGACGGCCCCGGGAGCGCACCCGGCGGACGGGGGCGCACGCCCTCCGGGGCCGGGGCGCCCGGGGATCGTCCCCGGCGACGCAGGGGGAGAACCGGCGCCGCGAGCCGGAGGGAACGATCTCGGTCGGGCGGAGAAGTGCGGTCTCGCGCCGGACCATGTGACAAAGATCGCAACAGCTCGCGGCGCCTTTCCCTCCCGTTGCTCTACAGCTTGTAGTACTACTTTTAGTAGCACTACAACTTGTAGAGCTCCAGACCCGCGAGGGGAAGATGGACGCACTGGACCTGGCGCGGTGGCAGTTCGGGGTCACCACCGTTTACCACTTTCTGTTCGTACCCCTGACGATCGGCCTCGGCGTCTTCGTGGCCGGCCTGCAGACCGCATGGCATCGCACGGGCAAGGAGCAGTACCTCAGACTCACCAAATTCTTCGGGAAGCTCTTCCTGATCAACTTCGCGATGGGCGTGGTCACCGGCATCGTGCAGGAGTTCCAGTTCGGCATGAACTGGAGCGACTACTCGATCTTCGTCGGAGACGTCTTCGGCGCCCCGCTGGCCCTGGAGGCGCTGCTCGCATTCTTCCTGGAGTCGACGTTCCTGGGCCTGTGGATCTTCGGCTGGGACAAGCTGCCCAAGCGTGTCCACCTCGCCACGATCTGGGCGGCGGTCATCGGCTCCAACCTGTCGGCGTACTTCATCCTCGCCGCCAACGCCTGGATGAAGCATCCCGTCGGCTACGAGGTGGTCGACGGCAAGGCGCGCATGACGGACCTGTGGGCGGTGCTCACCAACTCCAGCGCGCTCGCCCAGGTGCCCCACGTGGTGGGAGCGGCCTTCGTCGTCGCGGGCGGGTTCGTCCTGGCGGTCTGCGGCTACCACGTCCTGCGGGAACGGCGTGCCGACCCCGACCGGACCACGCCGATGCGGCGCGGCGCGACGGACATGTGGCGGACCCCGATGCGGGCCGCGCTGGTCATGACGGCGATCGCCGGAGTCGTGGTCGCGGGCAGCGGCGACATGTCCGCCAAACTGCTGTACGAGCAGCAGCCGATGAAGCTGGCCGCCGCGGAGGGGCTCAGGCACGACACCGCCGGCGCGCCCTTCTCCCCCGTGCCGGGGGTGGAGGTGCCCATGCTGCTCAGCTTCCTGGCCACCAACGACCCGTCCGCGGTCGTCCACGGCACCGAGGACCTGCAGGCCCGGTTCGAGAAGGAGTTCGGCCCCGGCGACTACCGCCCCAACCTGCCCGTGGTCTTCTGGTCCTTCCGCGTGATGATCACCTTCGGCATGGCCACGGTGGCCCTGTCGGTCCTCGGCCTCTGGCTGACCCGCAAGCGCCGCCGCGACCCCCGCCCGCCCCGCGAGCTGCCCACGTGGCTCGCCCGGGCCTGCGTGCTGGCGCTGCCGCTGCCGACCATCGCGATGATCTCGGGCTGGCTGCTCAGCGAGATCGGCCGCCAGCCGTGGACCGTCCAGGGCGAGCTGCTCACGGCCGCGAGCGTGTCGCCCGGTGTCAGCCTCACCGAGGTGGCCATCTCCCTGGCGATCTTCACCGCCCTGTACGGCGTGCTCGCGCTGGCCGAGGCCGTGCTGATCGTCCGCCACGTCAAGACGGGCCCCGAGCCCGCCGCCCCCGGCCCCCTCACGCCGCCCTCCCGCGACGACGAGGACTCGGCCGCCCGGCTCCAGCCGACCCTGATGTACTGAAGGCGGAACAATGGAACTCACCACCTTCTGGTTCGCGGTCATCGCGTTCCTCTGGACCGGATACTTCGTCCTGGAGGGCTTCGACTTCGGCGTGGGCCTGCTGGCCCCGGCGCTGTCCAGGAACGAGGCCGAGCGCAAGCAGGTCCTCGGCACGATCGGCCCGGTCTGGGACGGCAACGAGGTCTGGCTGATCACCGCGGTCGGCGCGATGTTCGCCGCGTTCCCCGCCTGGTACGCCGGGCTGCTCAGCGAGTTCTACCTGCCGGTCACGCTGGTCCTCGTCGGGCTGATCGTGCGCGGCATCGGCCTGGAGTGGCGGGGCAAGGTCCACCACTCCTCCGACCGCGCCTGGTGCGACCTGGGCATCCTGGTCGGCAGCGCGCTCCCGGCCTTCCTGTGGGGCGCCGTCTTCGCCGACCTGCTGCACGACAGCGCGATCGCCGCGCTGGTCGGCGGGGTGTTCTCCCTGTCGCTGTGCGTCCTGCACGGCGCGGTCTTCGTCACCCTCAAGACGTCCGGGCCGGTGCGCGCCCGTGCCCGCCGTACCGCGATGGTCACCTCCGCGGTGGCGCTGCCCGCCGCGGTGGTGGCGCTGTCCAACATCCCGGCCGCCGGGACGGCCGTCGCCGACTGGACGGCGGCTCCGTGGCTGTGGGCGTGCGCGCTGACCGCGATGGCCGCTCTGGCCGCCGGGATCGCACTGACCTGGCGCGGCCGGGACGGCTGGGCGTTCGCCGCCACCGCCTCCTCCATCGCGCTGGGCTCGATCGCCCTGTTCGGCGCCCTCTGGCCCGCCCCCCTGCCCGGCCTGACCGTCGCCGAGGCCGCCTCCGGCCCCTACACGCTGGGCATGCTGACCTGGATCGGCCTGATCGCGCTGCCGTTCGTGCTCGGCTACCAGGCCTGGTCCTACTGGGTGTTCCGCAAGCGCCTGGTCGCCGAGGTGTCCTGACGCATCCACAGGCGGAGCACTCGACGGCCGCCCACGTCCGGCGCGGGGGAAAGGGGGAACCGGGTTGATTTCCCCCGCGCGACTCTGAAGCATTCCTTCATGACCCCTCCCAGCCTGTTCCGGCACCGGAACTTCATGCTCCTGTTCGGCGCCGACACGATCAGCCAGGTCGGCACGCAGATCAGCATGCTCGCCCTTCCCCTGGTCGCGGTGCTCGCACTCGGGGCGAGCGAGTTCGAGACCGGCCTGCTGGTCGCCGCGGAGACCGTGGCGTTCCTGCTGGTGGGACTGCCCGCCGGGGTCTGGGTGGACCGGATGCGCAGGCGGCGGATCCTGATCACCGCGGATCTGGTCCGCGCCGCGCTGCTGGCGTCGGTGCCGATCACGTGGTGGCTCGGCGCCCTGACCCTCCCCCACCTGTACGGCGTGGCGCTCGGCATGGGCCTGGCCACGGTCTTCTTCGACATCGCCTACCAGAGCTACCTTCCGAGCCTGGTGGGCAGGGACCAGCTCGTGGACGGCAACGCCAAGCTGGAGATCGTGCGGTCGGCGGCGGGCGTGGCCGGGCCGGGTGCCGGCGGCGGGCTGATCCAGGTGCTCACCGCGCCGGTCGCGGTGCTCGCCGACGCCGTCAGCTTCCTCGGCTCGGCGCTGTTCCTGTGGCGGATCGACGCCGCCGAGCAGACCCCGGACCCGGCTGAGCGGCGGGGGCTGCTGAAGGAGATCGGCGAGGGGCTCCGGTTCGTGGCCACGCACCGGATCCTGCGGATGATCGCCGCCTCCACCGCCACCGCCAACTTCACGGGCGGGATGCTGGCGGCCGTTGAGATGATCTTCCTGACCCGGGTGCTGGGCCTCTCCCCCGGCGCCATCGGCCTGCTGTTCTCCGCCGCGGCCCTCGGCGGGCTCACCGGCGCGGCGATCGTGGGGACGGTCGTCCGCCGGGCCGGCACGGCCAGGATCATCTGGCTGTCCATCCTCGCCACCGGGCCGTTCATGCTCCTGGTGCCGCTCTCCGGGCCCGGCTGGGGAACGTCGCTGTTCGCGATCGGCATGTTCATGCACGGGGTCGGCGTGGTGCTCTACAACGTCAGCCAGGTCAGCTTCCGCCAGAGCGTCACCCCCGAGCACATGCTCGGCCGGATGAACGCCACCATGCGCTTCGTCGTGTGGGGCACGCTCCCTCTCGGCGGCCTGGCCGGAGGAGTGCTGGGCGAGCTCTTCGGCGCCCGCACCACGCTGTGGATCAGCGTCGCGCTGGGACTGCTGGCCGTGGTGCCGCTACTGCTGTCCCCGCTGCGCACGATGCGCGACCTGCCCGCCCCCCAGGAGGTCGGCGCCTGAGCCCCTGGATCGGACGAGGCCTGAGCTCGGCATCGCCGCCAAGACCGCCCGGACGGGCACGTAGAGAATTTACATGAACACCCTACGCGACAATCTTGCTCTTCGTAGTATGCAGAAATACTATGAAGGAGACTCCGGTGGCATGGAACCTGGCGATGACGGGAGAAGTACGAGAGTGGCTGCACGCGATGAGAGCAGGCGATCGAGCGACTTCCCGGTTGATCGGCCAGGCGATCCAGACCCTCGTGGAGATAGGCCCCGATCCGGGACGGCCGTTGGTCGACAGGATCACAGGCTCCGCCGTACGGAATATGAAGGAGCTACGGCCGGGCTCTTCGGGGCGGAGCGAGATCAGGATCCTGTTCGCCTTCGATCCTCGACGCAGCGCCGTGCTGCTGGTCGCCGGAGACAAAGCCGGCCACTGGGAAGCCTGGTACGACAAGGCGATACCGCTGGCGGAGGAGCGGTTCGCCGAATGGGTGGCGTGGCTGGAAGCATCACCGAAGGAGCATGATCGATGACCACATTCCACCGATGGGACGACGTCAGGCATGAGGTCTTCGACGAAGAGGATCTCGCCGCCATCGACCGGGGCGCCGCCGAGACGGTCGCCGCTGTCAGGCTTGCCGCCATGCGCAAGCAGCTCGGCCTGCGCCAGGTGGATGTCGCCGAGCGCATGCACGTGCGACAGGAAAGGGTTTCCGCGATCGAACGGGGAGAGCCGACCTCGGCGACACTGAGCACGCTGATCGCCTATGTCCGAGCGCTCGGCGGGCAGCTCGAGGTCGTCGCCACCGTCGACGACACCCGCTACAAGATCGCCTGACCCCGAGGCCCGCTCCGCCGTCGCCTGTCTCACCGCGCACGATGCGCGAAGAACCGCCCTGTACGTACCGGCCTGGTGGTTGGGAACGACCGCGGCGGCCGGCACTAGAGTCCGGCGCCGACCCGCATGGACTCATCAATGTACGCGCATGACTCGCTGTTCACGATCTGTCACCGTAAGGGATCGGTACGGCATCCGCCCCTGGTTCGTCAATAGTGGGCAGGCTGTTCATCCGCGATCCGGCGGGGGCGGACAGGGCAAAAGGTCAGGTTTCGGACGTGGATCGTCCGGTGGCCGCGCGGCGCAGGTCGAACAGGTCCGATGGGGAGATCGGCATCTTGTCGATCCCGATGCCCTCGGCGTCCTCGATCGCCGAGGCGATCACCGCCGACACCGGGATGACTCCCGCCTCCCCCGCGCCCTTGATGCCCAGCGGGTTGAGCGGGGACGGCGTCTGCAGGTGCGCGGTCTCCACGAGCGGGATCTCCGTCGCGTAGGGCATCAGGAAGTCCATGAACGAGGCGTTCAGCAGCTGGCCGTGCTCGTCGTAGACCATCCGCTCGTACAGCGCGCCGCCGACGCCCTGGGCGACGCCGCCGTGGATCTGCCCCTCGACGATCATCGGGTTGATCAGGTTGCCGCAGTCGTGGACGACGGCGTAGCGCAGGATGCGGATCTCGGCCGTCAGCGGGTCGGTCTCGACGATCGCGGCGTGCATGCCGGAGGCGAAGGTCGAGCGGAGCGGCGAGTAGTAGTCGCGCCCCTCGAGCCCCGGCTCCTGCCCCTCCTCCACCGGCGGCCTGTCGAAGGACGACGCCCCGGCGAACTGGGTCGCCCGCGCCGCCTCCTCGTCGAAGGCGTAGCGCAGGGGGTTGGACAGCACCGCGACGGTCGCCAGCGGGATCGAGGCGCCGGGCGCGCCCAGCACCCGCACCTCGCCGTCGACGATCTCCAGGTCACCGGGCGCGGCCTCCAGCGCGTCGGCGGCGATCCTCAGCGCCTTCTCCCTGACCTTCCGGCACGCCAGCGCGATCGCGTTGCCGCTCATCACCGCCGCCCGCGAGGCGAACGTGCCGACCGCGTAGCCGAACCTGCGGGTGTCGCCGGTCACCACCGAGACCCGTTCCATCGGGACGCCCAGCTCGGCCGCGGCGATCTGGGCGAACACGGTCTCGTGCCCCTGCCCCTGGGAGGTGAGCCCGGTGGAGACGTGCACCCGGCCGTCCGAGGTGATCTGGACGTGGCCGCCCTCGTACGGCCCGACACCGGTGCCCTCGACGTAGCAGCCGATCCCGATCCCGATCCTGCGCCCCTCGGCCGCCGCCCGCGCCTTCGCCTCGGGGAAGGAATCCCAGCCGATGAGCTCCTTGAGCATCCGCAGCGACTCCGGATAGTCGCCGCTGTCGTAGATCAGCGGGCGGCCGTCCTGGAAGATCAGGCCCTGGTCGTAGGGGAACTCGTCGGGCCGGATGAAGTTGACCTCGCGCACCGCCGTACGGTCGGCCCCCAGGTGGGCGGCGATGTGGTCCATCGTCCGCTCCATGCAGAAGACGGCCTGCGGCCGTCCCGCCCCCCGGTACGGCGTGACCTGCACGGTGTTGGTGTAGATCGAGGAGAACTCGACCCGGTAGGCGCCGATCTTGTAGGGGCCGAGGAGCTGGGTGGAGGTGATGATCGGCACGATGATCCCGTACGGCGTGTAGGCGCCGTGGTCGTGCAGGATGTTCACCTCCAGTCCGAGCACCCGGCCGTCGTCGTCGAAGCCGACCCGGACGGACTGCACCTGGGCCCGCTCGTGCGCCGAGGAGATGAAATGCTCGCGCCGGTCCTCGGCCCACTTGACCTCGCGGCCCAGCAGGATGGCCGCCCACGGGACCAGGACCTCCTCCGGCCACGGATGCACGATCTTGACCCCGAAGCCGCCGCCCACGTCGGGCGCGATCACCTCGACCTTGGGCAGCGGCAGTCCGAGCTTGGCGGCGATCGCCATGCGGACGCTGGTGGAGGTCTGGGTGCTCGTGTACACGCGCAGGGAGCGGTCGTCGGCGTCCCAGCGGGCGTACACCCCCCGCCCCTCCAGCGGCATGGACGCGCTGCGCTCGATGTCGAGCCGGAAGGCCAGCGTGTGCGGCGCGGCCTCGATCGCCTCCCGCGCGCCGAGCCCGGCGGCCGAGGGCACCTCCTGCACCAGGCGCGCGCCGACGTTGCCCGGCACGTCGTCGTGGACGAGCTGCGCGGACTGCGCCGCCTCCTCCACCCCGACCACCGGCTTGAGGATCTCGTAGTCCACCCGGATGAGCGCGCAGGCGTCCTCGGCGAGGTAGCGGTCGCGGGCGACGACCATCACGACCGGCTCGCCGACGTGCCTGACCAGGTCGCGGGCGAGCGGGTATGCCGTACGGCCGTGGGTCAGCGCCGGATGCGGGATGAGCAGCGGCAGCGGCTGGGCGAGCAGGGAGGGCAGGTCCTCCCAGGTGTAGATCGCCACCAGCCCGTCCACGTCGATCGCGGCGGAGACGTCGATGTCGCGGATGCGGGCGTGCGCGTGCGGGGACCGGACGAACGCCGCGGCCAGCGCGTCCTCGCCGAGGTCGTCCAGGTAGCGCCCCTGCCCGGTGAGCAGCCGGGGATCCTCCCGGCGCCGCACCGGCTCCCCGAACAGCTTCGTCGTCATGCCGCCCCCACCCCGTGGTCCGGCCGGACACCTCGCTCGCTTCGCTCGCTCATACGACCTCCTCGCCCGGGGCTCGGAGTCCGCATTCGCGAACGCTGCCGTGCCCATTGGCTCGCTCGCTTCGCTCGCTCATACGACCTCCTCGCCCGGGGCTCGGAGTCCGCATTCGCGAACGCTGCTGTGCCCATTGGCCCGCTCGCTCCGCTCGCTCACGACTCCTCCGCCATGATCTCGGCCGCGCGGTGGACGGACTTGACGATGTTCTGGTAGCCCGTGCACCGGCACAGGTTGCCGGAGATGCCCTCCAGCACCTCCTCCTCGGTCGGCGCCGGGTTGTCCCGCAGCAGGGCGGTGACCGTGCACAGGAAGCCCGGGGTGCAGAAACCGCACTGCAGGCCGTGGCATTCGGCGAAGGCCCGCTGCACCGGCGACATCGCGCCGCCGGGGGTGGCGAGCCCCTCCACCGTGGTGATGTCATGCCCGTCCACGGTGACCGCGAACGTCAGGCAGGACCGGACCGGCTCCCCGTCCAGCAGCACCGTGCAGCATCCGCACACCCCGTGCTCGCATCCGACGTGCGTGCCGGTCAGGCCGAGATCGTGCCGCAGGCAGTCCGACAGCAACCGCCGCCCCGGCACCTCGACCTGCCGGACCACCCCGTTCACCGTCAGTGTGATCGCGATGTTCATCGTCGGCTCACCGCTCCTCCTCCGCCGCCTCCGTGTCCACGGCCCCGTCCCGCCGCCCCCGACCGGCCGCCCCGGCGCCGGCCCGGCTCCGCTCACGCATCGAGCGCCTCCCGTGCCGCGTCCCGCAGGGCCTGCTGGGCCAGGACGCCGGTGAGATGGCGCCGGTAGTCGGCGGTCGCGTGGATGTCGGCCTCCGGGCCGATCCGGTCCTGTACGGCCCGCGCCGCCGAAGCCCAGTCGGCCGAGGCCGGCGGGCGGTGGCCGCAGGCCTCGGTGACGTCGACGAGGACCGGGACGGGTCCCACGCTCACGCACGCCACCCTGGCGGCGGTGATCCGCAGGTCGTCGTCCAAACCGACCAGCGCCGCGATCCCGGCGAGGGCGTAGTCGCCGTGCCGCCTGGCCACCTCGCGGAAGGCGGTACCCGAACGCGGAGGGAGCAGGGGGAACAAGGCGGAGACGGCCAGCTCGCCCGGTCCGGCGGCGGACTCCAGGGGACCGGTGAAGAAGGCGGCGGCGGGGACGTCCCGGACGGCTCCGGGCCGGGCCAGCCGTACCGAGCCTCCGAGGAGGGCGAGCACGGCGGGCAGCTCGGCGGCCGGGTCGGCGTGCACCAGGCTGCCGACCACCGTGCCCCGGTTGCGGATCACCGGATGGGCGACCAGCCGGAGCGCCTGGCGGAGCAGCGGCTGGGCGGCAGCGACCTCCTCGGAACGCTCCACCTGGGCGTGCCTGGCCAGCGCGCCGACCCGGATGCCTCCGGGCTCCACGCCGAGGGTGGCCAGCTCGGTGAGCCGGTTGATGTCGACGAGGTGGCCGGGAGCGACCAGCCGCATGTTGAGCATCGGGATCAGGCTCTGGCCGCCCGCGAGCACCTTGCCGTGCTCCCCGGCGTCGGCGAGGGCCTCCAGCGCCTCCTCGACGGACCGGGGGGCGTGGTAGTCGAAGGGGGGCGGTTTCACCCGGACGCCTCTCCCCGCTGCCCGGTCCCGCCATCGGGGATCTGCCCGGGGCCGCCGAGTTCCGTACCGGTCCGGCCGGGCTCGTCCCCCATCCCGGGGGCTATCGCCCTCAGCAGGTGGTAGCCGCCCACCACCACGATGGTGCCCAGGGCTATGCCCTCAAGGATGAAGTTCGAGCCGATCATCTGCTTGACCGGACCGATGGCGAGAATGACGCCCGCGCCGACCGGGACCATGTTGACCGGGTTGGAGAAGTCGACCTGGTTCTCGATCCAGATCTTGGCGCCGAGCAGGCCGATCATGCCGTAGAGGATCACTGTGATGCCGCCGAGCACGCCGCCGGGGGTCGCCGCGACCAGTGCGCCGAACTTGGGGCAGAGGCCGAACAGGATCGCGATGACGGCGGCGATGTAGTAAGCGGCCGTGGAGTAGACCCGCGTCGCGGCCATGACCCCGATGTTCTCGGCGTAGGTGGTGGTCGGGGAGCCGCCGAAGGTGCTGGCCACCACGGTGGCGACGCCGTCGCCCGCGATCGCCCGGCCCATGTAGGGGTCGACGTCGGTGCCGGTCATCTCGCCGACCGCCTTGACGTGGCCGATGTTCTCCGCGATCAGCGCGATCACGGCCGGGAGCACCAGCAGCACGGCGGAGAACCTGATGTCGGGCAGGAAGGTGTCGGGCCAGCCGATCCAGTCGGCCTTCGCCACGTCGGCGAAGCTCACCCGCGGGTGCGTGTCGACCACGCCGGTCGCGGCGTTGTAGGCGGTGATGTTCCCGAAGAGCCTGTCGGCCCCCCAGGAGAGGGCGAAGCCGATGACCAGGCCGAGCAGGATGCCGATGCGGCCGATGAACCCCTTGAAGACCACGATGATCAGGAAGGTGACGATCATCGTGGTCAGGGCGATCCACTGGTCCTGCGGCCAGTAGACGTCGGCGACCACGTAGGCCAGGCCGAACCCGATCAGCATGACGACCGCGCCGGTGACGACGGGCGGGAAGATCCGGTTGATGATGCGCACGCCGAGGTAGTGGATCGCCACGCCCACGAGCGCGAGCACCAGTCCGACGACGAGGATCGCGCCGGTGACGATCGCGTCGGCGGCGGGCGTGTCACCGCCGAAGGAGGCCCGGATGGCCAGCACCCCGCCCACGAACGAGGCGCTCGTCCCGAGATAGCTGGGGATCTTGCCCTTCACGATGAGCAGGAACATGATCGTCGCGACGCCGGAGAACATGATGGCGATGTTGGGGCTCAGACCCATGACCAGCGGGAAGACGAACGTCGCGCCGAACATCGCGATGACGTGCTGCGCCCCGAACCCGATCATGCGCGGCCAGGACAGTCTCTCGTCCGGCCTGACGACCTCTCCGGGCGCGAGGGTCTTGCCGTCACCGTGTTTGGTCCAACCTGCAACCATCAAGCCCCACCTCTCACCGGGCCGTCGGTCGGTGGCCGCCCCGCAGGCATCCCTCCGGCGAATCCCCATGCTGTCGTTGCGGGCACATTAGGCCCGCGGTCGCGCCCTTACACCGTCATGATCTGCCAAAACTGATCTGCTGACCAGTGGTCGCCTCGCGCACAGCGTCATCACTGATCAGGTGAGTACCACCCGGAGCACGTGTCCCACCTGCTGAAGATCTAAACAACCGCTATGGATTCCGTGCCCGCCGGCCGGAGAACGGCGGGCCGCGGGGACGGCGGGAGGGAGCGGCGGGACCCGGCGTGGACTCCGCGGGGACCCGCCTGGGCGGCGGGGACCCGGGGGCCGGGCGGGATCAGCCTCCGGCGCCGACGACGCGGATCTCGAAGCCGTCGCCGGTGACGACCTGGCCGGCGCGGATCTTGCAGGTCTTGCGGAGCTCGACCTCGCCGTCCACCATGACGTTCCCCTCGGCGATGAAGTGCTTGGCCTGGCCGCCGGTGTCGGTGACGGCGCAGTACTTCAGCAGGTCGCACAGCGGGATGTAGTCGGTCTCCAGCTCAAAGGTCTCGTTCACGCTCCAGAGTTTAGAGGCCGTCCCCTCAGATGCCGCGCATCCGCAGGACGTGCAGCGCGAGGGTGAGGTTCAGGCGGAGGTGGGCGTCCTCGGTGAAGTTGCCGAGCATCCGTTCCAGCTTGCCGATGCGGTAGCGCAGCGTGTTGTAGTGGAAGTGGAGCCGGCGGGCCGTCTCGGCGACGTTGAGGTTGGTGTCCAGCAGCACCTGCAGGGTCCGGCGGAGGTCGGCGTTCTCGGCGTCGGCGTCGGCGGCGAGCGGGCCGAGGGTCTCGCGGACGAAGGCGTGCAGCTCGTCGGTGTCGTTGACCAGCGAGAGCAGGCGGTAGACGCCGAGCTGGTCGAAGTGGGCGACCGCCGCGGGGCCGTGGAGCTGGCGGCCGACCCTGGCCGCCTTCAGGGCCTGGCCGTACGCCTCGGGCAGGGCCTCGGCCCCGGCGGCGGTACGGCTGGCGCCGGTGGAGAAGGTGGCGGGCAGGCATTCGGCGAAGGCCGCCGCGGCGTCCTTGGCCAGGCGGCCGGCGTCGACGGCCGCGTCCACGATGGTGACGACCTCGTGGGAGAAGCCGGCGACCGCGCCGCGCGGGTCGTGGCGGCGCATCGCGGCGGTCCAGCAGGTGACCAGGCGGTCCTGGGCGACGCGCTCGTCGCCCTCCGGGTCGAGCTCGGCCACCAGCACGGTGACCGGGCGTTCCAGGTCCCAGCCGAAGGCCTTGGCCCGCGAGGCGACCCGCTCGGAGCCGCCGGCCCGGCCGGTGAGCACGTCGCGCAGGAAGTCGGCGCGGTATTTGCTCTCGACCGCGTTGACCGCCTCCTGCCGGGTCACCACGAGCGCGGCGACGGTGGCGGCACGTTCCAAGATTCCGACGTCGCTGTCGCTCACCGACCCGACGGGGCCGCAGGCGACGATCCGGCCGTGGTGGTGGCCGCCCGCGACGACGGGGACCGAGGTGTGGCGGCCCTCGGGGGTGCCGCGCAGCGCCGCCAGGTGTTCGGCGGGCCCGGCGGCGGCCAGCACCTGGCCGGCCCCGTCCAGCACGGCCACGGCCACGTCGAGCAGCCCGGCCACCTCGGCCGTCACCTCGCGCAGGCCGCCCCCGGCGAGCACGACCTGGACCAGCGCCCGGTGCGCCTCCTCGGCCCTGGCCAGCACGGCGGCCTGCCGGTTGAGGATGTCGGTGAGCACCTGGTTGAGGATGTCGTCGAAGCCGACGTCGTCGGGGAGCTGGATCAGCGGGAAGCCCAGCCGGTCGGCCTGCTCCACCATCTCCTCGGGCAGCCGGTCCAGGTAGCGGCCGAGCTTGATGGCCAGCGCGGCCAGGCCGCGCTCGTCCAGGTCGGCCACGAGCCGGTCGAGCGACTGGGGGGTGTTGCGCAGCGGGTAGCCGGTGGTGAGCAGCAGTTCGTGGGGCTTCACCCAGGCGAGGACGTCCGGAACCTCCATCACGTTGAGCCGCTGCACGATCCGGCCCAGGCCCCGCTCCCCCGCGATCAGGCGGGCTCCGGCCAACGTCGAGACTCCGAGCACCTCCCCGACGGCGACGCCGTGAATGATCGTGCCGGTGCTTGCCAGGCGCACGGGAGGTTCCATGCAGCGATTGTGACTGATGGAACCGTCTGTCAGGAAGAACCAACCTTTCGGCTGACTGTTGGCATCTTTCTCCGTACGGAGGGGCTCCGGGACCGTTCTACCGTCGGCTCAATGGACAGGGGGAATCCGTGATCGAGCGCAGTGAGCGAGCCGGCGGGCACGGCACCGGCGCGAGCCCGCCGAGGGGGGTCTCATGACCGTTGGAACGCGCCCGAGAGCACAGCGGGCCCACGCGCGGACGGAGGCGACCGGCGCGGCCAGCACGGCCCTGCGGCGGCTGCTGGAGTCGCCCCGCCGCCCCGCGCGGGTGCTGGCGGCCTTCCCCTACGGGATCTACCTGGAGGTCCGCACCGAGCTCGAACCACAGGTGATCGCGGTGGTGACGGGTTCGGCCGTCCGGCTGCCCAACGCGATGGTGGTCACCGGCCCACTGCCGCAGGTCACGGTGGGCGACGAGGCGTACGTCGGCGACGGATCGATCGAGGTCGGCCGGCTCGGCCTGCGGGCGCACCGCTGGTGGAACCCGGCTCCGCCGCTCGGCCCGGTGGATCCGGTACGGCTGTCGGCCTCGCTGCCCAGGATGGCCGCGCTGTGCGACCGGTCGGCCAGACGTCCGGGACTGGAGGGCAACGGCGCCGCCAGCCTGCTGGCCGAGGGGTGCGCCGAGGCCTCGCTGCTGCGCGTCGTCACGGCCGCCGAGCAGCTCGTCGGGCTGGGGCCGGGGCTCACCCCCAGCGGTGACGACATGCTCGCCGGGGTGCTGGTGGCGCTGCGCCACCTGGGTGCGGCGGCCGGGGTCGGGCGGGCCGTCTGGCTGGCCGACTGGCTGGCCGCCGCGGTCACCTTCGACGCCCGCGGCAGGACCACTCCCATCTCGGCGGCGCTGCTGCACTGCGCGGCCCGGGGCGAGGCCGGCGGCGAGGTGCTCGCCGTACTGCGCGGCCTGGCCGGGCGGCAGGAGCTGGAGCCGGCGCTGCACCGGCTCCTCCAGCTCGGCCACACCTCGGGGGCGGACCTGGCCTGGGGGTTGCGCATCGGCCTGGCCGCCGTCGTCAGCCTGGGGGGCAGGGCCGGTGAGCACTGATCTGGTCCGCGTGCGCACGGGGGTCTACCACGACTCGGTGAGCCTGATGCGGGTCAGCCAGGCGGTCACCGGGCTGCCCGGGGTGGAGGTCGCGGTGGTGGCGATGGCCACGGAGCTCAACCGCGGCATCGCCGCCGAGCTGGGTTTCGACCTCCCCGAGACAGGCCCCGCCGACCTGCTGATCGCCGTGCGGAGCGACGACCCGGCCGCGCTGGAGGCGGCCTCCGCCGAGCTGGACCGGCTCCTGGCCGGCCTGGCGGGCCGGACGGGCGGCGGGACGGCCGCCGAGCATCCGCCGCGCACCGTCCGCACCGCCGCCCGCGGCCGGGCCGCCACGCTGGCCCTGGTCTCGGTGCCGGGCGAGCACGCGTTCGCCGAGGCGATGGACGCGATCGAGGCCGGCCTGTCCGTGATGATCTTCAGTGACAACGTGCCGGTCGAGCAGGAGGTCCTGCTCAAAAGGCGTGCCGGTGAGCGGGGCGTGCTGGTCATGGGACCCGACTGCGGCACCGCCGTGATCGCCGGGGCCGGCCTGGGGTTCGCCAACGTGCTCCGGCCGGGGCCCGTCGGGCTGGTGGCCGCCTCGGGGACCGGCGCCCAGCAGGTGAGCTGCCTGCTGGACCAGGCGGGCGTGGGGGTCAGCCACGTGCTGGGCGTGGGCGGCAGGGACTTGTCGGAGGAGGTGGGCGGGCTGTCCACGCTCCGCGCCCTTGAGGCACTCGACGCCGATCCGGCGACCGAGCTGATCGTCCTGGTCTCCAAGCCTCCCGCCCCCGAGGTGGCGCGCACCGTGCGGGAGGCCGTCGCCAAACTCGGGACCCCGGTGGTGACCGCGCTGCTCGGCCCCGGCCAGGACGACCTGACCGCCGCCGCCGGGAGCGCCCTGCGCGCGCTCGGAGTGGCGGTGCCCGCGTGGCGGTCATGGCCCGCTCCCGTCCCGCCCTCGCCCGGGGACCGGCCACGGGACGGCGGGCAGGACACGGGCGGGGCGGGCGCCGGCCGTACCGGTGCCGGCCGGGCGGGTGGCTCCGGGGAGAGCACGCGCGCCGGGACGCTGCGGGGCGTCTACTCGGGAGGGACGCTGTGCGCCGAGGCCCGGCTGATCGCCGGGACCGGGGACTTCACCGACTTCGGCGACGACGCCTACACACGCGGCCGGGCCCACCCGATGATCGATCCCGCGCTCCGCCTGGAGGCCCTGGCCGAGGTCCCGCCCGGCGACGTCGTCCTGCTCGACGTGGTCCTCGGCCACGGCGCCGACCCCGGCCCCTCGGCACGGCTCGCGCCCGGGATCGCCGCCGCCGTCGCCAGGGGCGTGCCGGTGGTCGTCGCCCTGGTCGGCTCCGAGGGCGATCCTCAGGGGCTGGACGCCCAGGCGGAGGCGGTGCGGACGGCGGGAGCCGCGGTGTTCACCTCCAACGCCCAGGCCGCCCGGCACGCGGCCGGCCTGCTCGCGAGCGCCCGATGACCCGCCTGCCGCCCCCCGGCACCGGTGACCGCCCGGCCCGCAGCCGCCGTTCCCCGCTCAGGAGGACTCCTTGACGCTTCCCATGCTCTCCGGAGAGCCTCAGGTGATCACGGTCGGGGCCGAGCTGCTCGGCGAGGCGCTGGACGCGCAGGCGGTGCCCAGGGTGGGGGTGGACTGGCGCCCGCCGATGCCCGGCACCGCCGGCGACCTGGCGCGGGTGCTGGCCGATCCGCGCAGGACCCGGGCCAACGAGACGGCCGTGGGCCGTCTGGTGTCCGCGCGGCCCCAGCTCGTCGGGGTACGGCCCGCGCACGAGGTGCTTGACCTGCCCAGGGGCACCTTCCTGCACGCCGGGCCGCCGATCGACTGGGAGCGCGCGTCGGGCCCGATGCGGGGCGCGCTCATCGGGGCGATGCTGCTGGAGGGACTGGCCGCCGACGCCGAGGAGGCCGGCAGCCGGCTCGCGGCCGGCAGGGCCCGGCTGGAGCCCTGCCACCACCACCGGACGGTGGGGCCGATGGCGGGTGTGGTCAGCCCGTCGATGTGGATGTTCGAGGTGCGTGACGCCGAGCACGGCGGCACCGCCTACTGCTCGCTCAACGAGGGCCTGGGCAAGGTGCTCCGGTACGGCGCCTACGGCCCCGAGGTGCTGGAGCGGCTGGGGTGGATGGGCGAGGTGCTCGGTCCCGTGCTGCGGGCCACCCTGGAGCGGACCGGGCCGCTGGACCTCAGGGCGCTGGTCGCGCAGGCCCTGCAGATGGGCGACGAGCTGCACAACCGCAACCGCGCCGCCACCTCGCTGCTGGCCCGGGAGCTGGCCCCGGGGATCGTGGACGCCGCTCCCGGCCACGCGGCCGAGGTGCTCCGCTTCGTCAACGGCAACGACCACTTCTTCCTCAACGCGGGCATGGCGGCGTGCAAGGTGAGCACCGACGCGGCCCGCGACATCCCCGGCTCCACCATGGTCGTCGCGATGGCCCGCAACGGCACGGACTTCGGCGTCCAGGTCTCCGGGCTGGGCGGGCGCTGGTTCACCGGCCCCGCGGGCGTGCCGGACGGCCTCTACCTCGGCGCGTACGGCCCGGCCGACGCCAACCCCGACATCGGCGACTCCACGATCACCGAGACGGCGGGCCTGGGCGGCTTCGCGATGGCCGCGGCCCCGGCCATCGTCAGGTTCATCGGCGGCGACGTGTCGGACGCGATGGCGGCCACCCGGTCCATGTACGAGATCACCCTCGCCGAGCATCCCGCCTACCAGATTCCCGGGCTCGACTTCCGGGGCACGCCGGTCGGCGTCGACGTCGCGCTGGTCGCCAGGACGGGTCTGCTGCCCACCGTGAACACCGGTATCGCGGGCCGGGTCGCGGGCACCGGACAGGTGGGCGCGGGTCTGGTGAGCCCGCCCGCCTCGGCCTTCACCGCCGCCCTGGCCGCCCTGGCCGAGGCCGCGGAACCCGGTGGGGAATCGGGTAAGTAATCATTTCCCGGGGAGCCGTGAGCCGGAAAGTCATGATCGGTCCACGGTGCACGCGCCGGCGCTTCACGCCCCCCGGCGGCGACCCCGGACAGCAGGTCAAACACGCGAACAGCGGCACCGGCCAACAAATGCCGCGATGCGCTTTCTCGTATGTCAACTTCCATTACCGATTGTGATCCCGATATCGTGGCCAACCTTACGAATAGGGTTGGCTCTGGGGGGACAGGGTACGATGACCGATCGCTTGCTCGGCAAGGCCCCGACCGGCCCCGAGGGCGAGGGCGGGTCCGCGCCGGCGGCACAGGGCAAACTCGTCGGCAGGCGCTACCGCCTGGTCTCACCGGTCGGCCGCGGCGGCATGGGCATGGTGTGGCACGCCCACGACGTCCTGCTCGACCGGGACGTCGCGGTCAAGGAGCTGATCCTCCCCTACGGGCTGGACCACGCGGGCAAGCAGATGGCCCACCGGCGCATGCTGCGCGAGGCCCGTTCGGCCGCGCGGCTCAGCCACCCGGGGATCGTCACCGTCCACGACGTCGTCGAGGAGGACGGCCGCCCCTGGATCGTGATGGAGCTGGTCCGCGCCTGGTCCCTGGAGCAGGCCGTACGGCAGAGCGGGCCGCTGCCCGTGGCCCAGGCCGCCGAGATCGGCGTCCGGGTGCTCGACGCGCTCCGCCACGCCCACGCCGCCGGAATCCTGCACCGCGACGTCAAGCCCGGCAACGTGCTGCTCACCTCCGACCGGGTGGTGCTCACCGACTTCGGCATCGCCGCGATAGAGGGTGACGTCACGATCACCCAGACCGGCCTGCTGATGGGCTCCCCGGCCTACATCCCGCCGGAGCGGCTGTCCGGCCAGCCGGTCACGCACGCCGCCGACCTGTGGTCCTTCGGGGCCACGCTGTACGCGGCGGTGGAGGGCCGCCCGCCGTACGAGGGCCCCGACGCGGTGGCGGTGCTGGGTGCGATCCTCACCCAGGAGCCCACCCGCCCGCAGCGGGCCGGGGCGCTGGTCGCCGTCATCGAGGGCCTGCTCCGCAAGAACCCGGCCGACCGGATGACCGCCGCCCAGGTGTCGGACCTGCTGGACCGGGTGCTGCGCAGCCATGGCTCCACGCCTCCCAACCGCGTGCCCGTCGCTCCCGTCCCCTCGCCGATGCCGGTCCCGGGCGACTCGATGCCGATGCATCTCCTGCCGCCGCCGGACCCGCCTTCCGGGCCGATGCCCTCGCGGATCATCGAGACCCCCTCCGGCCCGGTGCGGGTGCCGTACGAGGTGCCGGGCGGCCACGCGGCGCCCCGCGGCACGCCGGGCGGCCACCGCGCGGACCTGCTGTCCGTGCCGGGGCACTCACCCGTCGGCGCCGCCGATCCGCCGGCCGCCCCGCCCGGCGGGCACCAGCGTGGCTACGAGGCGCTGCGCAGCCCCGCGGCCGACCTCGGGCGCCCTCTCCCGTCCGATCCGCCCGGCGAGCTCACGGGCACCCCGCCGCGCGGCACGGCCGCTCCGGCCTCCGGAGCGGGGCTGTGGCCCCTCCCCGCCGGCCAGGGCACCCGCGACGGCGCGCAGTCCTCCCAGCCCGTCACGGTGCCCAGCCGGATCGAGGGCCGCAGGAGCTCGCGCCGCCGGACGGGCGGCCAGGGCGGCTGGATGCGCGACGGCCGTCCGACAGCGCGCCTGCTGGTGGCCGGCGGGGTGGGGGCGGCGGCCGTGCTGGCCGCCGCGCTGCTCATCCTGCTCCCCGGGGACGCCTCCTCCGGCACGGCGGCTCCGGGCCCGTCTCCGGCGGTCTCCGCGCCGGCCGACCCGGTGTCGCCGTTGCGGGCGGGCGGCGAGGTCCCGGAGGGGTTCAGGACGCTGAGCGGGGGCGGCGTCTCCGGCGCGGTGGCCAAGGGCTGGACGGTGAAGGCGGGGGAGGACGGCTCGGCCACCTTCTCCGGCCCGAAGGACAGCGGGCGGAGCATCGCGGTCACCAAGGTGCCGGTCGCCGATCCGGTGACCGCGCTGAGGCGGGCGAGCAAGCAGGGCCTGGACGAATACATCGAGGTCGGGGTCACGCCCGTGCGGTACGGCGCGTGGAAGGCGGCCGACTGGGAATACACCTATGTCCAGCCCGACAGCGTCGTGCCCATGCACGGGCTGACCCGCTATGTCGCGCTCGACGGCGAGACCGCCTACCAGATCACGTTCGCGATGCAGGACCTGGAGTGGGAGAAGAACGCCCCGCTGCTGCGGACCTTCTTCGACACCTTCGCCCCGGCCGACTGAGCGTCGTCCCGGCCGGGGTGCCGGGGCCCGCCTCCGCGGGCCGCGGCGTGAGCCACCCGCCCCTGCGGGTCACGTCATGAGTGATGACAGACTTCACTCGTGACCAAAATCCCCACAAATGTCGACATTTCCCCCCAGATTGGGGGGCAAATCGCCACCGTCCAGCGGCGGACGCTCGCCGTCCTGTCCGTCGCGCAGATCACCAGCGGGGTCGGGGTCGCGGTGGGCTTCGCCTTCAGCTCGCTGGTGGTCGCCCAGCTCTCCGGCTCCGTGTCGATCAGCGGGCTGGCCGGGACCGCCTCCGTGCTCGGGGCCGCGCTGCTGGCCCTGCCCACCGCCAGAGCCTCGGGCAGGAGCGGGCGGCGGGCCGGGCTGGCCCTGGCCTACGGCTGCGCCCTGCTCGGCTGCCTGATCACGGTGGTCGCCATCACCGTCCGCTCGTGGCCGCTGATGCTGGCCGGGCTGGTGCTGTTCGGCGGCGCGAGCGCGGGCAGCCTGGCCTCCCGCTACTCCGCGACCGACCTGTCCCCGCCGGGACACTCCGCCCGGCACCTCTCGTGGGTGGTGTGGGCCGCCACGATCGGCTCGGTCGCCGGCCCGAACCTCGCCGAACCGGCCGACCACCTCGGCCGCAGGCTCGGCCTCGCCCCGGACACCGGCCCGTTCGCGCTCTCCCTGCTGGCCTTCGCGATCGCGCTGGCCGTCATCGTGATCGGCCTGCGTCCCGACCCGCTGCTGCTGGCCCGCTCGACCGCCCCCGCCCCCGCCTCCGCTCCCGGCACGACCGTGCCCGCCGCGCGGGCCCGGGGGACCCTGCGCACCGCCTGGCAGGCCCTGCGCCAGGCTCCGGCGGCGGTGCGGGCTCTCGTCGCGATCGCGGTCAGCCACACCGCGATGGTGTCGGTCATGTCCATGACCCCGGTCCACCTCGACCACGGCGGCTCGCCGAACTGGGTCATCGGGATCGTGCTCAGCCTGCACATCGCGGGCATGTACGTCCTCTCCCCGCTGGTCGGCTGGCTGGCCGACCGGATCGGCCGGGTCCCGGTGCTGACGCTCGGCATGGGCCTGCTGCTCGCCGCCGCCGTCCTCGCCGGTACGGCCGGGCCGCACGGCGTCACCCAGGTGTCGGCCGGCCTGGCCCTGCTCGGCGCCGGCTGGTCCTGCGGGCTGATCGCCGGCTCGGCGATGCTCAGCGACGCCGTGCCGCTGGAGCACCGCCCCGCCGTACAGGGCCTGTCGGACCTGCTGATGAACGTCTGCGGCGCGACCGGCGCGGTGGCCGCCGGCGTCATCGTGGGCGCCCTGTCCTACGGCGTGCTCGGCACGGTCGTGGCGGTCATGGTGACGATCACCGGTGCCTGGCTGACGCTGAAGCGCACCTGACGCCCCCTGACACGACCCGGCTCATTTGGCGTCGGCGTAGCACCGCACCGCGACGGCCTGCATCGGGAAGCGCACCGGGGTCGGGCCGAACAGCAGCCGGGTCGCCTCCTCGGCGGCCCTGCCGACCGCCGCGACGACCTCCTCGGCCAGCTCCGCCGGACAGTGCACCATCACCTCGTCGTGCTGGAAGAACACCAGCCTGGCCGGGTCGGGCAGCAGCCCTCGCAGCACGGCCATGAGAGCCAGCGCCCACTCCGCCGCGGTGGCCTGGACCACGAAGTTACGGGTGAACCGGCCCCGGTCGCGGGCCGCCCGCTTCCCCTCGGGGCCGGAGACCAGCTCCCGCCAGCCCGCCGAGGGCTGCGGGCAGGTGCGGCCGAGCCAGGAGCGGACCAGCTTGCCCTCCTCGCCGCTCCGCGCGGCGTCCTCCACGAACTGGTAGGCCCTGGGGAAGCGCTGCCGCATCACGGCCAGCAACTTGGGCGCGTCTCCGCTGGTCCCGCCGTACATCGCCGACAGCATGGCGATCTTGGCGCTGTCGCGCTCACCGCCGAACGCCTGGGCCAGCGCCTGGTAGAGGTCGATCTGCCCGGCCGCCCTGGCCAGGCCGCCGTCCCCGGCCATCGCGGCCAGCACCCGGGGTTCGAGCTGGGCGGCGTCGGCGACGACCAGCGTCCAGCCCTCGTCGGCCACCACGACCTGCCGCATCACCTTGGGGATCTGCAGCGCGCCGCCGCCGCTGGTGGCCCACCGGCCCGACACGACGCCCCCCACCACGTATTCAGGCCGGAAGCGGTGATCGCGGACCCACTGGTCGGCCCAGACCCAGCCGTGGAAGCTGTAGATCCTGGCCATCTCCTTGTAGGCGAGCAGGGGCGCGACGCCAGGGTGGTCGACCTTCTTGATCTCATGGGCCCGGGTGGAGGCGACGGGCACGCCCGCCGACTTGAACGCCTTGACGATCTGCTGCGGGGAGTCGGGGTTGAACGGCGTGCCGAAGGCCTCGGCCACCTGGTCGGCCAGGGCCTGGAGCCTGGCGGGCCGCATGCCGTGCACCGGGCGCGGGCCCAGCAGCCCGGTCAGGAGCGTGTCGTGCACGTCCTCCCGCCACGGCATGCCGTCGTGGCCCATCTCCCCCGCGATCAACGCCCCGGCGGACTCGGCGGCGACCAGCAGCCGGAACCGCTGCGGATCGGCGGTGGCCTCGATCCGCCTGAGCTGGTCGGCGTGAACCTCGGCGACCAGGCCGACGTCGGGCGGGGGCGGCTCCTCCTCGAACAGCGTGGCCTGCCGCGCCTGCGGCCCGTGGTGGTCCTCCGGCACCGGCAGGCCGTGCAGCCGCGCGTGGGCGGCCTGGGCCGACCGGGGCTCACCGTGGCGCCCCTCGTATCCCAGGAGCAGGCCCTCGGTCAGCGCCAGGTCGTGACAGCGGGCCGGCCGCACGCCGGCGGCGAGCAGCGACGGCTGGACCTCCCGCGTGTCCGCCCAGACCCAGCGCGGCCGCCCGGCCTCCAGCTTGCGCACGGCCTCCGCCAGATCACCGACGGCCCGCGCGTCCCGCCCCTCCGGGCACAGGACGCCCCCACCGCCGGGACCTGCCGCGACTGCCACGTTCATATGCCCAGCCTGCCACGGAGAACCGACATTTCCGATCAGAGGAGCGAGATCACGACCTCGTCTTCGAGCGGGGGTTCGATCTCCTGCGGCAGGCACCCGGTGGCGGCGAAACAGCGGATCTTCAACGTCTGCGGCGTCACGGAGATGTGCAGGAAGCTCTTGAAGAACGGCGGGGTGTCCCAGTCCGACAGCTCCGACAGGTAACGGTGGAAGACCCTGCCCACGGGCAGCCGGAACGGCATCGGCCAGCCGCCGAGGATCCGCGCCGCCCAGCGCATCCGCCGGGTGACGCGGACGGGCGGGACGTCGCGGACCGGGGTGTTGCCGATCTGCCGGGACATCAGCGTCGCGCTCTCGGCGGGCGTCAGGTAGAGCCAGCGCATGCGCAGCCGTTCGCTGTAGAGCTTGCTGTAGAACGACAGCGAGTCGCCGCGGAGCGGGTAGCACCTGTAGTCGTCCTCGTGCAGGCCGCCGACCGTGACCCTGGGGATGGTGTGGGTGGCGTGCATGAAGGCCCCGGAGCCGCCCGCCACGATGTACTGGATCGTCCGGCCACCGGCCTTGATCGGGAAACGCTGGTAGTTGTGCACGTCGCCGCCTATCGCCGCGACGTAGTTGTGCGCGGGGTCGGCGACGATGTCGTCGATCGTCCCGCCGCCCTCCAGCTTGGACGGCTTGTACTCGTTACGGGTGTAGACGGGCTTGCCGGTGATCAGCACCTTGGGCCGGGGATCGCGCGACACCTCGCGCAGCCACTGCTCCTGCTCCCGGTCCAGCGTGCTGTGGATCCCGGTGTCCACGCCCACGATGAGCAGCCCGGGGGTCTCCATCGCCCAGTACGGCGCGGGCTGCACGGCCCGCTGCACGGGCAGGGGCCGGTGCTCCCGCGCCCTCGCCAGCCGGGCCTCGTCGATCTTCTCCGGCTTGCGCCAGAGCAGCCCCCGCAGCCCGGAGGGCGTCAGCCGGAACCCCTGCCGCTCGGCCTTCAGCGCCGGGGCGTCGCAGAAGACCCGCATGAAGCCGCCGAGCCCGTCGTACCAGTCGTGGTTGCCGGGAATGGCGTAGATCGGCGCCCGGTAGTCCTTGTAGGGGCGGAAGAACTTGTCCTCGTACTCGTTCCCCGACCCGGTGGGGTAGACCACGTCGCTGGCGATGACGGCGAAGGAGGTGTCCGCGCCGAGTTTGAGCAGGCCGGGGATCACGGCGTACTGCGAGGCGTCACCCTCCCCCGTGTCCCCGAGGACGAGAAAGGAGAACTCCGGCCCGACGTCCATCGGGATGCGGAAGGAGGGATCGACGCCCCGCTCCCGCTGGGACGCCGTCCAGCGCACCCGGACCTGGCCCGAGGGATCGCCGAACAGGCCCGCGAGGACCTCGTTCCTCGACCGCCAGACGGTGTGCGGGCTGAGCCAGGTGAAACTCTCCTTGCTGGGCCGCAGCTCCTTGAAGGCGCCGATCTCGACGCAGTCCCAGCCCGCCCCCTCCTCCGACACCCGAGAGGAGACCTCACGCCCGCGTTCCGCGGCCTGCCCGACATCGACCATGACCGTATTTTGGCGTTGATCTTACGCAGACGCACCCGTTCCCGGAGATGCGACCGTCCCGGAACACCTGGACCGCGACCTCGGAGCGGGCCACGGCCCTGCCCCCGCACCCTCTCGCTCCGCAAAAGATTGATCATCGTGGCGGGGGGACGCGTTCCCGATCAGCTCTGGAATATAGTTCTACCGTGTACGCCTACTGGGAGACCGTCGCGACCAGGTGGAAGGACAACGACGTCTACGGCCACGTCAACAACGCCGTCCACTACTCGCTGATGGACACCGTGATCAACACCTGGCTCATCGAGAAGGCGGGGCTGGACATCCACCACGGCGACGCCATCGGCCTGTGCGTCGAGTCGCACTGCGCCTACAAGGCGTCGGTCTCCTTCCCCGAGCCCATCCGGGTCGGGCTGCGGATCGGGCACCTGGGCCGCTCCAGCGTCCGCTACGAGCTCGGCCTGTTCCGCGAGGACGGCGAGACGGTGGTGGCCGAGGGGCACTTCGTCCACGTGTTCGTGGACCGGCGGACCCGCCGGCCGGCCGAGATCCCGGGACCGTTGCGCGGCGCCATGGAGAAGCTCGTGACCGGAGACGGCGTCCCCCGCCACCCCTGACCGGCAGACGCGCCGCTGTCGCACCGGCCGGCCCTGGAGGAGGTCAACGAGGGCTTCGACCGCCTGCACACCGGCGAGGCGGTCCGCCAGGTGATCGCCTTCCGAGGGAGCGGTCCCGGCCCGCGCGACCCGGCGCCTTTACAATGTAGATTTCAATCAGGCGTCCACGCGACCGCCCCGGAGGTCAGGCGATCAGCACCCCGGGGTTGAGGATCCCCTCCGGGTCGAGCCGGCCCTTGATCCCGCGCAGGATCTCCACGCCCAGGTCGCCGATCTCGGCGGCGTAGGCCTCCCGGTGGTCGCGGCCGACGCCGTGGTGGTGCGAGATCGTGCCGCCGGCCGCGACGATCGCCTCGTTGACCGCCCGCTTGGCCCCCTCCCACTGGGCCAGGGGGTCCCCGCTCTGGGCCGTGACGACCGTGAAGTAGAGCGAGGCGCCCGTGCCGTAGACGTGGGAGACGTGGCACATCACCAGCGGCGAGCCGAGCGAGGCGTGCAGCGACAGCCGTACGGCGTCGTAGAGGCGGGGCAGGTTGGACCAGAACCCGGCGGTCTCCAGCGTCTCCACCGTGGCCCCCTCGGCGAGCAGGGAGTCGCGCAGGTAGGGCGCGGAGTAGCGGCCGTGCGCCCAGGACTCCCCGGGCCCGGGGCCGAGGGGGACGCCGCCGAGCCCGGCCAGCACCGCGGCGGCGCGCTCCCGCAGATCGGCCACCTCGGAGGATCCCTCGTAGCCCGCGATGACCAGGCAGCCCGCGCCGGCCGCCGGTCCGCCGATCTCCTCCGGCCTGGCCAGGCCGATCATCGTCTCGGTCTCGTCCGACAGCCGGAGCACGGTGGGCAGCGGGCCGTCCTGGGCGAGCCGCCGCAGTGCCGCCGACCCCTCCGCGAACGACGCGAAGCGCCAGCCCTCGTAGATCCGCTCGGCGGGGGCGCGCCGCACGCGGAGCCGTAGAGAGGTGATCACGCCGAAGGCGCCTTCGGAGCCGAGGATCACCTGGCGCAGGTCGGGACCGGCGGCGGACTTGGGCGCGCGGCCCAGGTCGAGGGTGCCCCGGGGGGTGGCCACGGTCAGCCCGACGACCATGTCGTCGAAGCGGCCGTATCCCGCCGAGGCCTGGCCGCTGGAGCGGGCCGCGGCGAAACCGCCCAGCGTGGCGTACTCGAAGGACTGGGGGAAGTGGCCCAGGGTGAGCCCGTGCCCGGCGAGGAGCCGCTCGGCCTGGGGCGCGCGCAGCCCCGGCTCGATCTCCACCACCATCGACTCGGCGTCCACCGAGACCAGCCGGTTCAGTCGGGCCAGGTCGAGGGCGACGACCCCGGCGAAGCCCTGCCGCGCGGCCACCAGGCCGCCGACGACCGAGGTGCCGCCACCGAACGGGACCACCGCGACCCGGTGCGCGGCACAGGCCCGCAGCAGCTCCAACACCTCGGCGTGCGATCCGGGCAGCACCACGGCGTCGGGGGCGTCGGAGCCGTCCCCCGCGCGCATGCGCATCAGATCGGGGGTGGACTTGCCCCGGGTGTGCCGGATGCGCGCGTCGTCGTCGGAGCGGACGTGGTCGGCGCCGACGATGCCCCCCAGCTCGCTCAGGACGAGCGGGGAGAGCGCCGCCACGGGCAGCCGCACCTCGCCGAAGCTCGCGGCCGGGGTCTCCGGCTCCCGCACGCCCAGCAGGTCCCGCAGCAGCCCGCGGATCGGCGCGGGCAGTGCGGCGGCCTTGGCGGGATCGCCCCAGCCGGACCAGAGCATGGGTTCGGCGGCGTTCTTCGGAGTTTCCACCTCTACACTGTGACAGATGACGTCCATCCGTCACAATACGACCATGGGAAACGGCGACCCGGTCCTCGACGCCGCCCGCGAGATGGTGCTCGCGGTCGGGGTGCGGCGGACCACGCTCACCGACGTGGCGCGCCGGGCCGGGCTGTCCCGGATGACGATCTACCGCCGCTGGCCCGACGTGCGCGGCCTCGTCGCCGACCTGATGACCCGCGAATGGGTGCTCGTCGCGAGCCGCTTCGCCACCGAGGACCCGATCACCGCGGCGGTCGGGGTGGTGCGGGAGCTGCGCGACCATCCGCTCTGGCGAAAGATCGTCGAAGTGGACCCCGAGCTGCTCCTGCCCTATCTGCTCCACCGCAGGGGCTCCAGCCACGAGGCCATGCTCGCGCTCGTCGAGTCGGCGATCGCCCGGGGCCAGGCCCTGGGCACCGTACGGCCCGGCGATCCCGGGACGCTGGCCAGGTCCGTGCTGCTGACCGCCCAGTCCTTCCTGCTGTCCGGCCCGACCATGCTCGGCCCCCTCACCCAGGACGACCTGGACGCCGAGCTGGCCACGCTTCTGGAGAGGTACCTGTGCCCGTGAACTCCTCCCTCAACGCCGCCCGCCGCTCGCGCGAACTCGCCGAAGCCGGGGACCTCGTGGTGGACGTGCTGGTGGTCGGGCTGGGCGCCACCGGCGCCGGAGCCGCGCTCGACGCCGCCTCCCGGGGCCTGTCCGTGGCCGCGATCGACGCCCACGACCTGGCCTTCGGCACCTCCAGGTGGAGTTCCAAGATGATCCACGGCGGGCTCCGCTACCTGGCCAAGGGCCAGGTGAAGGTGGCGCACGAGAGCGCGGTGGAGCGCGGCGTCCTGCTCCGGCACACCGCCCCGCACCTGGTCAGGGCCCAGCCGTACCTGCTGCCGCTGACCCCCGCGGTCTCCGGCGGCCGGGCCGCGACGGTGATGACCGGCTACCGGCTCGGCGACGGGCTGCGGATGGCCGCGCGCACTCCCCGCCGGCTCCTCCCCGGGCCGTCACGGATCTCCGCGGGCCGGGCCCTCTCCCTCGCCGCCCCGCTGAGCCCGCACGGCCTGCGCGGCGCGCTGCTGTCCTGGGACGGTCGGCTGGTCGACGACGCGCGGCTGGTGGTCGCGCTGGCCAGGACGGCCGCGTCCTGGGGGGCGAGGATCCTGACCCGCTGCCGGGCGCTGGAGCTGGCCGGGGACGGGGCACGGGTCCGCGACGAGCTCACCGGGAGCACCTTCGCGATCCGGGCCAGGACGGTGGTCAACGCCACCGGTGTCTGGGCGGCCCAGCTCGACCCGGACATCCGGATGCGGCCGTCACGCGGCACCCACCTGGTGCTCCGACCGGAGACCCTGCCCGGCCTCAGGGCCGGGCTGCACGTGCCGATCCCGGGAGAGAGCAACAGGTTCGCGCTGGTGCTCCCCCAGCCCGACGGCCGGGTCTACGTCGGCCTGACCGACGAGCCGGTGGAGGGTCCCGTCCCGGATGTCCCGCAGGCCCCGGAGGAGGACGTGGCGTTCCTGCTCGACGTTCTGAACTCCGTGCTGGGAGTGCCGCTCGGGCGCCAGGACGTGGCCGGGACCTACGCCGGGCTGCGGCCGCTGCTCGCCGCCGGGGGACGCACCGCCGACCTGTCCCGGGAGCACGCACTGCTGACCTCCCGGAGCGGGGTCGTGACGGTCGTGGGCGGCAAGCTGACCACCTACCGGCGGATGGCCGAGGACGCGGTGGACCGCGTCGTGGCCCTGGGGCGCCTCGGCGCGGGGGGCAGCCGGACGGCACGGCTGCCGCTGGTCGGAACCGGACCCGCCCGGAAGGCCGGGGCCGCTCCGGACCGGGCCGGGGCCGCTCCGGACCGGGCCGGGGCCGCTCCGGACCGGCTGCGGGAGCGGTACGGGAGCGAGGCGGGGGCCGTGCGGGCGCTGATGGCCGAGGATCCCGCGCTGGCCGAGCCGGTGCCGACCGGGATCACCCGGGCCGAGCTGGTCTGGGCCGTCAGGCACGAGGGCGCGCTGGACGTCGACGACCTGCTGGACCGCCGGACCCGGATCGGCCTGGTCCCCGAAGACCGGGCCGCGGCCCTGCCCGCCGCGCGGGCGGCGCTGGCGTACTGACACGCCCCCTGACGCGCCCCGCCTCCGCCCACCCCTCTCCGCCCGGGTGAGACGCGCGAGTGAGACGCCCGGGTCAGGCACCCGGGTCAGGCGCGCGGCTCCGACCGGCACCGGCGGCGCCCGGCCCCGGCCCGCCCTGCTCCGCCAGACCGTCTCCCGGCCCAGCCTCCACCGGCCCGGCTGCGGGGACTCTCCGCCCACCCGGCTTCCGGCCCGTCCCGGCAGGCCGTCCCCGCCCGTCTTTTCCCCCGCCTATTTTCGTCCGCCTATTGACAACAGCTCATTGACACCGGTTGACACCAACCTATTGACGCGGACCCGTCGGAGGCCATATGGCTTCACCGGCACCGCCCGCCTCCGGTGCCCCCTACGCCACACCCTCGGATGCATTAGGTTAGTCTTACCTAAGTCGAGACGGGGGGATCGTGCGGTGGCCACGGGGAGCGTTGCGGGTGAGGCGGCCAGGGGCTGCGCGCACCCTCGGGGATGCCACACGGGCGACCTGCCGGTTCTCGCCAGCGCGACGGTAGGAGCCCGGTTCTGGCTGCTCATCGAGCATTCCGGCCCCTGGGCCTCCCACCTGGAGGACTGCCGCCTTCCCGAAGACGTGCACACTCTTATCAAACGGGCCACGCACCTCGGCATCCGGCCCCAGCTCATCCGCCGCCCGGGGCGGAGAAACCCCCACGGGACCGGCATTCACGTCATGGTCGCCGACTCCACGGCCGCCCAACCGTGGCTCGCAGAGGGCGTCATCGCAGGTCCAGACGATCTTGACATGGACGCTTTGGTGGCCGGAGTGGTCCCGGAGTCCTGCATACTTGTGAGTGAGCCGGTTTTTCTGGTCTGCACGCATGCCAAGCGCAACGCGTGCTGCGCCCGCATTGGACTACCCCTCGCTCGCGCTCTGGCGGAAATGTTGCCAGACAGAGTATGGGAAACATCACATGTTGGCGGCGATCGATACGCCGCCAACCTCGTGTGCTTGCCACACGGGCTTTACTACGGCAGCATGTCTCAGGCTGCTGCGATCGCGGCAGCCGACGCGTACCGGTCCGGCGAGGTCATCCTCGACCGTTTCCGGGGACGCGCAGGCATCCCTGAGCCATTGCAAGCCGCCGAGCATTTCGTCCGCTCCCACACGGGCGAGCTCTCGGTCGGCGGAGTGGCCGTGGAATCCTCCAGGTCGGACGGCGACACCACCGAGGCGTTCGTGCGCGGTAGTGACGCTCGTTTTCGGGTAGTGGTTGAACCCATGACGCTAACAACGCCATGTGGTACGGCTTGCGCCGACACGATCACTACCTATCGGCTGGTCACGCTGGACAGGCTCGCGCCTGTGCGGTACGCCACGTCCGCCCTCACCTGACCTGAGGGAACATCACGGCCAATCCAGGCGTTGGACACAGGGACGTCGTAAACGTCCAATGCGGCATCAACCCGAAATACCCTCACTAAAAGGTGGTTTTCTCATGTCTCAGGTACGTCGGCAGACCGCCCGGCCTCGGCCCAGCTGGGGCTGGCAGGATGACGCCGCGTGCCGGGGCGAGGACCTCGTGCTCTTCTTCGGTCCCGACGGCGAGCGTCAGCCCGAGCGTGACATTCGCGAGCGTAAGGCCAAGGCCATCTGCGCCCAGTGCCCCGTACGCGCCGAATGCCTCGACTACGCACTGTCCCGTCCGGAGAAGTACGGCACCTGGGGCGGTCTGAACGAGGACGAGCGCGCCTCCGAGCGTCGCCGTCGCATGCGCCGCGCCGCCAGCGCCGGCATCAGCGCCGTCGCCTGAGCAGCACCTCCACCCGGCTTTCCCCTCGCGTGTGATCTCGCCGATTCCCCTGCGAGATCACACGTTGTTGTGTACGGTCAGGGTGTTCCGCACGGCGATCCGCCGAGGGACACCCTGCGGGAAGGTCACCGTCGGCGCCGCCACACCGGCAGCCGCCTCCCCGGACGACCGCTTACCATCCAACTGTAAGCCATCCTCGACCGCCCTCGGACGGGTCAGCCCCGCGGGGGAACCCTCGGAATGTCGCGCCGGCCCCTGGCGGGCAGTGGCTTGACCTGGGGAGCGGAACAGCTGGGACAGGTCTGGTCGGCCCAGGGCGCGGTGGTGACGATTCCCTGCCTGCGCCACACGACCGGATGCCCGTCGTCGGCGTGACAGGCCTCGTAGACATCCTCCCAGATGTGCAGGCAGTGCAGGCACTGGAAGTCCCAGGCCTCGGTGACCGTGTGAATCTCTCGCATGAGCTATCTCCTCGCATGGGCGTGCTGTGCTGATCCGGACGGCGGGCCGTCGGACCTATATGCGAGAGATGCTCAGCAGGATCAGCCGATCGACCTCTGCCTGCGGTGTGACCGGGAAGCCCCCGACGGCGGGCCTGCGGGCCGGCCGCCCGTTCGCGGGCGGGACCGTTCCCCAGGCGCCCGGCATCGCGGGCCCCCTGGCCTGCGTGCGGGGATCGCGCTTGCCCTGGGGGTGACGGGTGACGGGCGTGGAGGGCACCTCGTCGACGGGCTGCACCTCGGAGGCGACAATCTCGGCGGCCGCGCCTCCGGGCAGACCCGGGACGCTCTCGTGCCACCCCAGGAGGAGCCCGAGGCAGAGCAGGACCGCGACCCACGGAGCCGCCCGGCGACGCCGGGACGACATGCATCCACGCAGGTCTGCGATCACACTTAGAAGTTTGCCTACTCCGAGTAGTCAAAACTCAACTCTGAGTAAGAGTAGCCGGACCTGCGGCAACGCAACCGTCGCCGAGCCGGTGGAGCGCCGAAGGTCATGGCAGGCCGGCCGGGCGCGTCCCACCCCCGGCCGGCGTGCCTGCGGGCGAGAGCGGACGCGCATCCCGCCGGGGGCGAGAACGGACACGCCCCCACCCTCTCTCCGCCGGAGACGGCCGCGGGCGGGAGCGGACGCGCGTCCCCGGGGACGCGCGTCCGCATGGACGGCAGGGCTCAGGCTCCGGAGGTCACGGGCGGCTCCGGCCGGGCTTCCGCATCTCCTTGTGAATGATCTTCCACCTGTTCTGCAGCTCCTTGCGGAGCCGGGCGTCGCTCCTGGACGCCATCCAGGCGGCCTCCCGCTGGAGCTTGTTCCAGCTCTCCAGCCGCCGCTCGGGCAGCGTGCCGTCCTCGATGGCGGCGATCACCGCGCAGCCGGGCTCGCTGTCGTGCCCGCAGTCGGCGAACCTGCACCGCTCGGCGAGGTCCTCGATGTCGGAGAAGACCATGTCCACGCCCTCGCCCATGTCGTACAGGCCGACACGGCGGATGCCGGGCGTGTCGATGATGAGGCCACCGTCCTTGAGCGGGATGAGCTCACGGTGCACGGTGGTGTGGCGCCCCCGGCCGTCACCCGCCCTGACCTGCTGGGTCTCCATCACATTGCCCCCGGCGAGGGCGTTGACCAGCGTGGACTTGCCGGCGCCCGAAGCCCCGAGCACCACGGCGGTGCGCCTGCCCTCCAGGTAGCCGCGCACGATCTCGACCCCCTCGCCGGTGACCGAGCAGACCGGATGCACGTCCACCCCGGGCGCCGCCGCGGCGACCTCCCCCATCAGGAAGTCGAGCCCCTCCCCGACGAGGTCGGACTTGGTGACGAGCACCACCGGCAGGCCGCCGCTCTCCCAGGCCAGGGCGAGCAGCCGCTCGATCCGGCCCAGGTCGGCGGTGTCGGTGGCGTGCAGGGCGGGTTCGGCGACGAAGACGACGTCGACGTTGGCGGCGAGCACCTGCCCCTGGGAGTCGCCGGACAGGCCGCCCCGGGAGACCCTGGCGACGCCGCCGCGCACGAACGCGGTACGGCGGGGCAGCACCGCCTCAAGCTCGAAGCGGCCCTCGGGCAGCCGCCGGAGTGCGGCCCAGTCCCCCACACAGGGCAGGGCGACGGGGTCGGCGGCGGCGGCCCGCCGTACCTGGGCGCTGTAGTGGGCCTGGGAGTGGCCGTCGGCGGACAGCACCTCGGCGGCGCCGCGGTCGACGCGGGCCACCCGGGCGGGGACGAGACCGGCGGGGAGCTCGGCGGCGAGAGAGTCGTTCCAGCCGAGCGAGGAGAGAACGGAAGAACCAGAAGACACTGGCGAGGACAACGTGGGTACACCCTTTGCGGAAAGCCGGGTGCCCCTACGTGAAATGGGTTAGACGGGCACCCGGAGGTTGATGGATGGCAGGCTCGACAGAACGACCCGCATAGTCCTCACCTCCAGGATCCGTGGCCACCGGCCCTGCCGGATGGCGTCTTCGGTAGAAGATTAGCGCAGGGCCACTCTCCCCGCGCAACCGATATAACCGCGCGCCGGCCCTCCGCCCGCGCGCCCCGCTCCCCCGCGCCCCGTACGGCGCGGCGGACGCAGAGGGCCCCGGGACGCGGAGGTCCCGGGGCCCTGACGGCTCAGCTCACAGGCCAGGGGCCGGGAAGTGCGAGGTCAGCTCCGTGACCTCGCCGTGGACCCGGGTGATGACGTGCTTGGCCTCGTCCTCGTCCTTGGCCAGGGCGGTGACGACCTGGTCGATCCAGGCGCCGATCTGCCGCATCTCGGTCACGCCCATGCCCCGGCTGGTCACACCGGCGGTGCCGATGCGGATGCCCGACGGGTCGAACGGCTTGCGCGTGTCGAAGGGCACGGTGTTGTAGTTGGTCTCCAGACCGGCCCGGTCCAGGGCCTGGGCGGCGGGCTTGCCGCCGATGCCCTTCGGGGTCAGGTCGAACAGGATGAGGTGGTTGTCGGTGCCGCCGGAGACCAGGTCGAAGCCGCGCCCCTTGAGCTCCTCGGCCAGCGCCTGGGCGTTCAGGACGACCTGACGGGCGTAGTCCTTGAAGTCGTCGGTCGCGGCTTCCTTCAGCGCCACCGCGATGGCCGCGGTGGTGTGGTTGTGCGGACCGCCCTGCAGGCCGGGGAAGACGGCCTTGTTGAGCGCGGTGGCGTGCTCGTCGGCGGTGGCCATGAGCATCGCGCCGCGGGGACCGCGCAGGGTCTTGTGGGTGGTGGTGGAGATGACGTCCGCGTGGCCGACCGGCGACGGGTGGGCGCCACCGGCCACCAGGCCGGCGATGTGCGCGATGTCGGCGGCGAGCACCGCGCCGACCTCACGGGCGATCTCGGCGAAGGCCGGGAAGTCGATGGTGCGCGGGATCGCGGTGCCACCGCAGAAGATCAGCTTGGGCCGCTCGCGGAGGGCGATCTCGCGGACCTCGTCCATGTCGACGCGGCCGGTGTCCTGGCGCACGCCGTAGCGGACCGGGTTGAACCACTTGCCGGTGGCGGAGACCGACCAGCCGTGGGTGAGGTGGCCGCCGAACGGCAGGCCCATCCCCATCACCGTGTCGCCCGGCTGCAGGAAGGCCAGGTAGATGGCGAGGTTGGCGGGCGAGCCGGAGTAGGGCTGGACGTTGGCGTGGTTCACGCCGAACAGGGACTTGGCCCGCTCGACGGCGAGCGTCTCGACCTGGTCGATGACCTGCTGGCCCTCGTAGTAACGCTTGCCGGGGTAGCCCTCGGAATACTTGTTGGTGAGGACGGTGCCCGTGGCCTCGAGGACGGCCCTGGAGACGTAGTTCTCCGAGGCGATCAGTTTGACGGTGTCGGCCTGACGCCGCTCCTCCGCCTTGATGAGTTCGGCGATCTGCGGATCGACGCTGGAAAGAGAACTCATGGCGCCTTCACTCCTCTGTCATCGTTGACGTCGTGCGAAGACCCAGGCGCACGGCCTTCGCCATTCCGCTCCCCGGTGGTCTCTCCCACCCAATGCGCCAGTCGCGTCATAGACGATAGCGGACTAGCCGGCGCGGCCGGCGCGGCCCGCTCCGTCCACCGGCCAGAGCCGGTCCACCTCGGCGTTGAGCGTGGCTCCGATGAGCACCGCCAGCGCGGTGATGTAGAGCCACAGCAGCACCGCGATCGGGGCGGCCAGCGAGCCGTAGATGGAGACGGGGGAGAACCATGCGGCCAGCACCGCGCGCAGCACCGCGGCGCAGGCGATCCAGATGATGAACGCGAGCACGGCCCCGGGCAGCTCGCGCCACCAGCGCGTGCGCACCGGCACGCTCACGTGGTACAGCAGGGTGAGGAAGAACACCGAGCCGATGATGACCACCGGCCAGTAGAGGATGTCCACCAGCGGGGCGTAGTCGGGAGGCAGGGCGCCGCGCAGCGCGGCGGGGCCGAGGACCAGGACCGGCATGACGAGCAGGCCGACCAGCAGGCCCGCGAGGTAGAAGCCGAAGGACATCAGGCGGGTGCGGATGATGCCGCGTTCCTCGCCGAGCCCGTAGGCGACCGAGATCAGGTCCACGTAGACGAACAGCGCCCGCGAGCCCGACCAGAGCGCCAGCAGAAAGCCCAGCGAGATCAGCGAGACCTGGTTCTCGGGTTTCAGCACGTCCTCGACGAGCGGGGTGACGACGCTGTCCACGGCGTTGTCGGTGAACAGCAGGTGCGCCTGCGCGTCGATCCAGTCCCTGACGTTCTGCAGCGTCTCCGGGCCGAACACCCGGGTGAGCTGGCCGAGCACGCCGATCAGGCCGAGCATGAACGGCGGCAGCGACAGCAGCGCGAAGAACGCCGCCTCACCGGCCAGGCCGGTGACCCGGTAGGTGACGCCCGCGTTCACGGTGGCGGTGACCAGCGCCCAGCTGCCCGTCCCGCGCACCCAGGAGAGCCCGGCGCGCAGCCTGGCCCTGCGCCCACGTGGTGAGCGCCTGTCGGGCCCGGGCCGGTGCGCCGGAGCATCAGTGGACGTCATGGCACACAACGGTATTTCCTAGTGGTGCTTGATCACGAGTTCGTCCGGCAACGATCGAATCTCGTGTCCACTACCCGTGCTACCTGCGATAAAACGCCAGGGGGTCGTCCGCGTCGACGATCCGGGCGCCCAGCGGCAGCAGCGACACCGGGATCAGCTTGATGTTCGCGATCCCCAGCGGGATGCCGATGATCGACAGGAACAGCGGGATCGAGGTCAGCAGGTGCCCGATGGCCAGCCAGATCCCGGCCACGACGCACCAGATCACGTTCCCGACGGTGGACAGGCAGCCCGCCTCGGGATCGCGGACCACGGTCCGGCCGAAGGGCCACAGCGCGTAGGCGGCTATCCGGAACGACGCGATGCCGAACGGGATGGTGATGATCAGGACGCAGCAGATGACGCCCGCGACGACGTAGCCGATGGCCAGCCAGATCCCCGCGAACACCAGCCAGATGACATTCAACAGAGTCCGCATGATCTGAGCATGTCAGGCTGGATTTGACCGGTTCTATCGGGTCTGCCCCTGAGAAAGCCCTGATCCGAGCGGCGCCCGCCCCTTGCCCGGCAGCCCGGCGAACGCCTGGGCGACCCGCGCCCAGGCCCGCGCGCCCTCACCCCGCAGCTCCAGGAAGGTGTCGTCGAGGTGGCGGCGCTGGACCACCAGGAGGCAGAAGTCGAGCATCGTGCCCCTGACCGCGTCGGCGGCGCCGTCAGGCCCCGCCGTCCACCACGAGCCGTCGGGCATCGTCAGCTCCACCCGGATCGGATCCGCGGGCGGGGTCAGGCCGCGCACCGCGAAGCCGTACGGCATGGCCCGGACGCCGAGCGTCGCCACGTGCCTGAGCCTGGCGGTCGGGACGCGTACGACCCCGAGCGCGTCGGCCACGTCCTGCCCGTGGGCCCAGGTCTCCATCAGCCGCGCGGTGACGAAGGACGCGGCCGACATGTCGGGGCCGTACCAGGGCAGCCTGGTCCCGGGATCGAGCCGGGCGAAGGCGTCCAGGCTGCGGGCCCTGGCCTCGCGGAACCACTCGTGGACCTGTCCTGGGGCGAGGCCGCGCGAGGCGGCCGCCAGCTCGTCCACCGCGGATTCCCCGCGGCCGAGGAAGGCCGGCAGCGCGGCACGGAAGCCATCGGGGTCGGTCGCGGCGGCGGTGGCGGCGTCGTCGAACCAGGCCAGGTGGCTGATCTGGTCGCGCACCGCCCAGCCCTCGGCGGGAGTGGGCAGCTCCCAGGACGCCGGGTCGAGCCCGCGGACCATGGCGTCGAGCTCGGCGGTCTCCGCGCGCAGGTCGGCCAGCAGCTCGTCCATCAGACCCATGGCGCGCCTCCTCGTTCCAGCCCAGGCAAGGGTAACCGAGCGATGTTCTAGGGGACAGCCCCGCCGCCGGTGGGGGGCACCCCACAATGGAAGGGTGATCTGCCAACAGTGCAAGGACCGTCATCACGAGGAGTGCCGGGGCGGCTCCTGGTGCGACTGCCAGCACCAGGACGCCGAGCGCCCTCAGGAGTCCCCGATGGACTGGCCGCGTCAGGGGTGAGTCCCGAAACCAAGGTTGGGCCTGGAGAGAGTCCAGAGTGTGGACCCGACATTGGACATCTCGGACGACCAAGGTATCGTCGGGGACATGCCAGCGGACCCATTGCTCGTCGTGCGACGCCACGTCGACCTCCTGCGTGTCCGCAGTGCCATCTGTTGTGACGTCCGTTGACCGTCGCCCTCCGCTGATTTCACCCAGCTCGGGCGCGCGACAGGCGTCCTCCTTGCGAGTAATGCGACCCCCACACTCGACGATGAGGCGGGAGGTGCTGTCTGTGCGTGTCCGGAAATCACTCCATCGATCCAAAGGACGCGCACATGACGACCCCGGCCAAGCCGGCTAACCGCCACCACAAGCGCCCGCGCGGCGAAGGTCAGTGGGCTCTCGGTTACCGCGAACCGCTGAACAAGAACGAAGAGAACAAGAAGAACGACGACGGGCTCAACGTCCGTCAGCGGATCATCGACATCTACTCCAAGAACGGTTTCGACTCCATCGACCCGGCCGACCTGCGGGGGCGGATGCGCTGGTACGGGCTCTACACCCAGCGCAAGCCGGGGATCGACGGCGGCAAGACCGCGATCCTGGAGCCGGAGGAGCTCGACGACCGCTACTTCATGCTCCGGGTCCGGATCGACGGCGGGCGGCTCAACCTCGAGCAGCTCCGCGCCATCGCCGACATCTCCAACCTCTACGGCCGGGGCACCGCCGACGTCACCGACCGGCAGAACATCCAGCTCCACTGGATCGAGATCGAGGCCGTCCCCGACATCTGGAAGCGGCTGGAGGCGGTGGGCCTGTCCACCACCGAGGCCTGCGGCGACACCCCGCGCGTCATCCTGGGCTGCCCGCTGGCCGGGATCGACGACAACGAGGTCCTCGACGGCACCGCGCAGATCGACGAGATCTACGACACCTACATCGGCGACCCGGCCTTCTCCAACCTGCCCCGCAAGTTCAAGACCGCGGTGAGCGGCTGCCCGGCGCACTGCACCGTGCACGAGATCAACGACATCGCCTTCGTGGGCGTCGTCAACGAGCGGGGCGAGAGGGGCTACGACCTGTGGGTGGGCGGCGGCCTGTCGACCAACCCCATGCTGGCCAAGCGGCTGGGCGTCTTCATCGCCCCGGAGCAGGTCACCCCGGTCTGGGGCGGCGTGATCGGCATCTTCCGCGACTACGGCTACCGCCGCCTGCGGCACCGGGCCCGGATCAAGTTCCTGGTCAACGACTGGGGCGTGGAGAAGTTCAGGGAGATCCTGGAGACGGAGTACCTCGGCCACGCGCTGCCCGACGGCCCCGCGCCCGAGCAGCCGCGCGGCGGGCGCCGTGACCACGTGGGCGTCTTCCCGCAGAAGGACGGCAACTTCTACGTCGGCTTCGCGCCCAGGGTCGGGCGCCTCGACGGCGACAAGCTCCACCTGATCGCCGACATCGCCGAGCGGCACGGCTCCGGGCGGGTGCACACCACGGTCGAGCAGAAGATGGTCATCCTCGACGTCGCCCCCGACCGGGTCGACAGCATCGTCGCCGAACTGGAGGCCAACGACCTCCGGGTCAACCCCTCCACCTTCCGCCGCCAGACCATGGCCTGCACCGGCATCGAGTTCTGCAAGCTGGCGATCGTCGAGACCAAGGCCACCGCCTCCGACCTGATCGACGAGCTGGAGCAGCGCCTTCCCGACTTCAGGGAGCCGCTGACCATCAACGTCAACGGCTGCCCGAACTCCTGCGCGCGCATCCAGGTCGCCGACATCGGCCTCAAGGGCCAGCTCGTCGTCAACGACAAGGGCGAGCAGGTCGAGGGCTTCCAGATCCACCTGGGCGGCTCCCTCGGCGTCAACCCGGGCTTCGGCCGCAAGGTCCGCGGCCTGAAGGCCACCGCCGAGGAGCTTCCCGACTACGTGGAGCGCGTCGTCAGGAACTTCGAGAAGCAGAAGAACGACGGCGAGACCTTCTCCGGCTGGGTCCAGCGAGCCGACGAGGCGGACCTCAAGTGAGCCGCCCGGCGGGCCGCGGGGGAAGGGCGGGCCGATGAGCGAGCGAGCGGTCCCCTTCCACTGCCCCTACTGCGGTGAAGAGGATCTCGAACCCTACGAGGGCGACGGCGGCTGGTACTGCCGCTCGTGCGTCCGCGCCTTCAAGTTGAAGTTCCTGGGCATCGGAGTGCGGTCATGACGGTCGGCGGACCCGGCGTGGCGCGCGCGGCGGCCCGCGAGGCATGGGCGGCCCACGCGGCGAATGAGGAGTGGTGAGCGACATGACACTGGTGGACATCGAAGTCGGACTACGACAGCAGCGCGGCGCGCTCGACCTGCAGGACATCGTCGAGTCGGCCGCGCGGTTCCTGGAGGACGCCTCCGCGCTGGAGATCATCCGCTGGGCCGCGGCCACCTTCGGCGACCGGCTCTGCCTGACCTCCTCGATGAGCGACGCGCTGCTGATCGACCTGGTCAGCCGGGTCAAGCCGGGGGTGGACGTGCTGTTCATCGACACCGGCTACCACTTCGCCGAGACGATCGGCACCCGTGACGCCGTGCGGCAGGTCTACGACGTCAACGTGATCGACGTCCAGCCGTCCCGGACGGTGGCCGAGCAGGAGCGCGACCTCGGTCCGCGCCTGTTCGGGCGCAACCCCGACCTCTGCTGCTACCTGCGCAAGGTCGAGCCGCTCAACCGGGCGCTGGAGCCGTACCTCGCCTGGGTCTCCGGCATCCGCCGCGACGAGGCCGTCACCCGCGCCGACGTCAAGGTCGTGGAGTGGGACGCCAAGCGCCAGATGGTCAAGATCAACCCGATCGCCCGCTGGACGCAGGACGACGTCGACAACTACATGGCCGACAACGGCGTGCTCATCAACCCGCTGCACTACGACAACTACCCTTCGATCGGCTGCGCCCCCTGCACCCGTCAGGTCGCCCCGGGAGAGGACCCGCGCAGCGGCCGCTGGGCCGGGATGGCCAAGACCGAATGCGGGCTGCATCTATGACGTGGCACGTCCACGGCGCGACGCCCGCGATCCCGCTGATCGCGGTGGCGCACGGGTCCCGTGACCCGCGCGCCGCCGCGACGGTGGAGGATCTCCTCGATCTGGTACGGCGGGCACGCCCGGAGATCCCCGTGCGCGCCGCCTACCTCGACCACGCTCCCCCGACGCTCGCCGGGGCGCTGTCCGGGCTGGCCGAGGCGGTGGTCCTGCCGCTGCTGCTCACCGAGGCCTACCACAGCCGCGTGGACATCCCCGGCGCGCTCGCCGAGGCGACGGCCCGCCGGCCGCTGCTGCGCGTGCACCGGGGCGCCACCCTGGGCCCCCATCCCCTGCTGCTCACCGCTCTGGAGCGGCGCCTGGCCGAGGCCGGGGTGGAGCCCGGCGATCCCGGCACCGCGGTGGTGCTGGTCTCGGCGGGATCCAGCGACCGCCGGGCCAACGCGACGGTCTCGGGGGTGGCGGGAGACTGGGCCGGGCAACGCGGCTGGTGGTCGGTGACCGCCGCCTACGCCTCGGCCGCCGAGCCCACCCCCGAGCAGGAGGTCCGGCGGCTCCTCGACGCCGGAGCCCCGCGGGTGGTGGTGGCTCCCTACCTGCTGGCCCCGGGCCACTTCGCCGACAAGATCCGCCGTGACACCCTGGCCGCGGGCGCCTGGGCGGTCGCCGGCGTGCTCGGCGCCGCCCCCGAGCTCGCGGCCGTGCTGGTCGAACGCTACGAGCGGGCCGTACAGCGGGAGAGGACCTTCGCGACCGCCTGACGTCAGCCCGGGGGAAGCCGGTTCTCGTCCGCGAAACGACAGCCGGGTCCGCTGTCGCACGACTCGATCCAGCTGGTCATGGCCAGGATTCTCATGTCGGCACGGCTCTTTCCGGCATCCCTCACGACCTGCCGGGCGTCCTTGTCGTTGATCAGCGGCCGCCCCAGCTTCCTGATCGAGCCGGGCGGGACCACCGCGACCTCCAGGTGCTTGATGTCGTTCTCCACCATCAGGCTGGCGAAGAAGTCCGACCGGCCCCCCTCCTTCGGCAGCTCGTTGCAGAGCCGGGCACCGTGGTAGACGCCTTTCTCCCAGTAGAGGACCTCTGCCTGGCGCGGGCAGTGGACCCGGACCCACAACATCCACTCACGCCGCCGCTCGGGGAGGTCGAACGCGATCCGCTCCCCCATGGCCGAGAACTTCTTCTCCAGGATGGTGTCGGTGACCGTGCGGGCGCCGTACCGCGGTGACGGCTGGGCCATGACCCCGGTCCAGACGTCGTCGGGGACCGGGGCGGAGCCCCCCGCGGGCAGGGTGAACGCCAGCGCGGCGGCGAGTCCCGCCGCGACCGTGCCCCCCAGTGCCCGGAGGCGGCGGCGCCTGATCCTGCGGACGCGCCGGTCGACGTCGGCGACGGTCACGCCCCCGCGCAGACCGTCGTCGCTCTCCCGGTCCAGGATCTCGCGCAGCTCGGATTCGGTGATCGTCATCTCAGCTCCCCGTGGTGATCGCGGCGACCGTCGCGGGATCGACGCGTAGTTTGGCCAGTGCCCGGCTGGCCTGGCTGCGGACGGTCGCCACCGAGCAGCCGAGGATCTCGGCGATCCGCGGGTCGGGCAGGTCGGCGAAGTAACGCAGGACGATCACGGCCCGCTGCCTGTCGGGCAGCCCGGCCAGAGCCTGCCGGACCGCCTCACGCGTCCCGATCTCGCCCGTCATGTCCTCTCCCGCCACGTCGGGCAGGACTCCGGTCGGCACCTCCGCCCGCCATCTACGCCGCCACCAGGAGGCGTGGGTGTTGGTCAGGATGCGGTAGACGTACGGGTCGGGGTCGTCACCCACCCGCCGCCAGACGGACCATGCCTTGGCCAGGGCCGTCTGCAGGAGATCCTCCGCCGTGCCCCAGTCGCGGCACAGCAGGTAGGCGGTCCGCAGCAGACGGGCCGAGCGCTGCTCCACGTAGCGCTCGAAGTCGGCCCGATCTCGCATTCGGGGTCCTCACTGTTCGGTGTCTGTCACCGATCACTACGCTCCGGCCCCCCGGAGACGTTGCACGCGCCCCGGGATGTCCTGGCCGGAAACAGAGATGAGGGACCTCCCTGCCGCTGCGGCGGCGATCACCGTGAGGCGCCGCATCGGCGGCGATCATCGTGAGCCGTCACGCCGGCGGTGGTCATCGCGGGCCCTCGGACCCGCGGCCGTCACCGCGGGCCGTGACGCGGTGCGAGACGGGCGGGCCCGCGCGGCCGGTCACCCGCCGTCAGTGGGCCGCTCGCAGCGGCGGGGCGTCAGTAACCCGGCGGCTGGGGCGGGTACGGCCCCTGGGAGGGATCCTGCCGGTGGGGGCCGGACCACCGCTGGGGGTCGGAGTGCCAGTGGGGGTCGAGGTGCTGCTGGGGGTCGGAGTGCCAGTGCGGATCGAGGTGCTGGTGCGGGCCGGGCGGCGGCAGGGGACGCTGCGGCTCGCCCATGAGCTCGCCGCGCAGCTCGCGCCACTGCTCCCGCCAGGCGGCCCAGGCCTTCTTGACGGGCTTGGCCTTGGAGTCGCCGATCACCCTGACGTCGCCCATGACGGCGTACGCCTTGACCCGGATGACCGGCACGTTCATGCCGGGAGGGGCTTCGAGGACCTGGACCTTCTTGTCGCCCATGATCGCGATGCCCTCGAGGTCGACGTCCACGCCGTCCGGGACAATGATCTTCACATCGCCCATGACCGCGGTGGCCACGATGTCCACCACGCCGGTGCGGACCTCGGCCTCACGCAGGTCGAGCACGACGTCGCCCATGACGGCGACCGCTCCGAGCCCCTGGTCGATCCGCCACTTGCCCCGGCGCTTGGAGTCGCCCATGACGGCCACGAACCAGCGCCGCGCCCCGCCGCCCTGCGGCGCCGGACCGGGCGCGTAGGCGGGGGCGGGCTCCTGGGTCCGGCCGTCGGACGGCAGGTCCGAGGTGATGACGGCCAGCTCGGCCTGAGTGACGGCGGTGTAGGCCGCCTCCGTGCGCTCGGTCAGCTCGCCGAGGGTCAGCCGTCCCTCGACGGAGGCGACACGCAACCGCTCGACGACGGCCTCCCGCTCGGCGTCCGAGGCCCGTATCACTCCGGGATCGTTCATAACTCACAACATATCGCGAGTTTTCTCCGCGGTGGATCCTTCCCAAGGAGGATGCTGCGGCCTACATCCCGGACAGCGCGCCCCCCTGCCTCCCCTGCGGCGTGCCCCGGGGTCCCGCACGGCGCGGGTCCGGCGTGCTCACGGCGTCCCGGACGGCGCGGCGACGGGTTCACCGCCCTCGGCGGCGCGGCACCCGGACATCGCCGAACCGCAGGTCCGGGGCTGGGGCCGCCGAGCCGCGGCGACCGGCGGCTCTCCCGGCCACCTATGATCCGGAGGCATGTATGAAGAACTTCTGGACGCGGTGGCCGGGAACGACGCCGAGCGGGTCGAGCGCCTGCTCCAGAGCGGTACGGGCGCCGACCCGGACGGCGCCGGGGAGACCACGGCCCTGTACCGGGCCTCGACCGACGGCCGCGTGACGATCGTGCGGGCGCTGCTGGCGGCGGGGGCCGACCCCAACCGGGCCAGCGGCGGCGATGACGAGGGGCTGCCGCTGTCCGGGGCCGCGGCCTGGAACCACGCCGAGGTCGTGGAGGCGCTGCTGGCCGCCGGGGCCGAGGTCTCCGGACGGGAGAGCGGCGGATGGAGCGCCCTGCTCTGGGCCGCCGCCAACGGGCAGGCCGACGCGCTCAAGGCGCTCCTCGCGGCCGGGGCCGATGCCGAGGAGGCCAACGACAGCGGCGAGACCGCGCTCACCCTGGCCACCCGGCGCGGGGCGCTGGGCGCCGTGGGCGCGCTGCTGGAGGCCGGGGCCGACCCCACCCGGTCGGACGGCGAGGGTGACACTCCGCTGGCCATCGCCTACGACTGGCTGGGCACGCAGCTGGAGAGCGCGCTGCTGGAGCAGGTCACCGAGCAGGCCCCCGAGGGCTCCCAGTTCGTCGTGGGCCGCAGCCGCGCCGCGGACGGCACCGACCTGGTGACCGTCGCGGCCGTGGGGCCGGACGGCGAGCGCGCGGTCGAGCTCCAGTGCCAGCGGGGCCACGCGGCCATCGCGACCCTGCTGGAGGACGCGTCCTCGGAGTTCCTGCCCTTCGACGAGCTGGTCGAGCGGGCGCTGCCGTACCGGGACGTCGACGAGGAGGCCGAGACCTGGTGGACCGTGGCCGGCTCGCTGAGCAGGCGGGCCGACGAGGACACCTTCGAGTCCGCGGCACGGTTGTGCGTCAACGAGGACCCGCGCAAGCGGGAGTTCGCCGTCGACGTGCTCGCGGAGTTCGGCTTCAGCGGGGAGGAGAAGCCCTTCCTCGACCGGACGCTGCCGATCCTGCGGCGGATGGCCGCCACCGAGGGCGACGAGCGGGTGCTGCGGTCGGTGCTCGGCGCGCTCGGCCACCAGGCCGACCCGCGGTCGCTGCCCGAGGTGCTGGAGATCATCACCGCCGACGGCTGGGCCCGGACCCAGGCCGACCCGGCCGCGCTGGCCGCCGTCCTGCCGCCCGGCCACGGCGAGGGGCTCGCGCTGCTCATCTCGATGACGGAGGACGCCGACGAGGAGGTGCGCGACTGGGCGACCATGGGCCTGGCGGGGCTGCCGGAGGACAGCGAGCAGATCCGCGACGCGCTGGCCGCGCGGCTCGACGACGAGGACCTGAGCACGGTCGCCGAGGCCACGCGGGGCCTGGCCACCCGAGGTGACGCCCGCGCGCAGAAGGGCGTGGACCGCGTGCTCTCCGAGAGCGACGAGGACGACGACTACGTCCGCGACCTGGTCCGCGGCTCCTAACCGCCCTTCCGGGCGGGGACGGGTGGGCCGGCGTGTCCGGCCCCCCTCTCCGGGATCCGCCGCCCGCCCGGACGCGGACCTCCGGACTCCACCCGGATGCGCGAGGCCCGCGGGGGAATGCTGAGATGGGGGACAGCGCCCGGCGACGGGTCCAGACGAGTTCACCGGAGGCCGCACGTGACCCACGACGTCTTCAACCAGGCTCCCCCGCTCACCGGTCACGACGTGTCCGCCGACGCCGCGCTGCTGGCGGGCCTGGCCCGCGAGGACGCCGGCTGGGCCACCGGGGAGCTGCACCGCCTCGGCACGCTCGCCGGGTCGGATCAGGCCGGGGAGTGGGGACGGCTGGCCAACGAGCATCCGCCGGTCCTGCGCACCCATGACCGGTACGGCCACCGGATCGACGAGGTCGAGTTCCACCCCGCCTGGCACGAGCTGATGACCGTGGCGGTCGAGAACGGCCTGCACGCCACCCCCTGGTCCAGCGCCCGGCCGGGCGCGCACATGGCCCGCGCGGCCAAGTTCTACGTCTGGAGCCAGGTCGAGGCCGGGCACGGCTGCCCGATCTCCATGACCTACGCCTCGGTCGCCGCGCTGCGCCACAGCCCCGCCCTCGCCGCCGACTGGGAGCCCGCACTGGCCTCCCGCAGCTACGACTTCGGGCTGCGCCCGCCGCTCGGCAAGCGCGGGGTGCTCGCCGGGATGGCCATGACCGAGAAGCAGGGCGGCTCCGACGTCCGCGCCGGCACCACCCGCGCCGAGCCCCTGAGCGACGGCAGCTACGCCCTGACCGGGCACAAGTGGTTCAACTCCGCCCCGATGTGCGACGTGTTCCTGGTCCTCGCCCAGGCTCCCGGCGGGCTGTCGTGCTTCCTGCTCCCCCGGGTCCTGCCCGACGGCACCCGCAACGCCGTGCATCTGATGCGGCTGAAGGACAAGCTAGGCAACCGGTCCAACGCCAGCGCCGAGGTGGAGTACCACGGCGCGGTCGCCTGGCTGGTCGGTGAGGAGGGCAGGGGCGTGCGGACCATCCTGGAGATGGTCAACATGACCCGGCTGGACTGCGTGATCGGCTCGGCGGCCGGCATGCGGTACGGCGTGACGCGGGCCGTCCACCACGCCGCGCACCGCGGCGCGTTCGGCAGGAAGCTGATCGACCAGCCGCTGATGCGCAACGTCCTGGCCGACCTGGCCCTGGAGTCGGAGGCGGCGACCACCCTGATGACACGGCTGGCCGGGGCCACCGACCGGGCCATCGCCGGGGACCGGGCCGAGAGCGCGCTGCGCCGTACCGCGCTGGCCGTCGGCAAGTACTGGGTGTGCAAGCGCGGCCCGGTCCACGCGGCCGAGGCCCTGGAGTGCCTGGGCGGCAACGGTTACGTCGAGGAGTCGCAGATGCCCCGGCTGTTCCGGGAGTCGCCGCTCAACGGCATCTGGGAGGGGTCGGGGAACGTGGCGGCCCTGGACGTGCTGCGCGCTCTGGGACGGGAGCCCGAGGCGCTGGAGGCCTTCTTCGCGGAGGTCTCGCTCGCCGCCGGGGCCGACCGGCACCTGGACGACGCCGCCGACCGCCTGCGCAAGTCCCTCGGCGACCTGACCGACATCGAGGCGCGCGCCCGCCGCGTCGCCGAGGACATGGCCCTGGTCCTGCAGGCCTCCCTGCTCGTACGGCTGGCGCCCCCGGCCGTCGCCGACGCCTTCTGCGCCTCGCGCCTGGCCGGCGAGGCGGGGCGCGCCTTCGGCACCCTTCCTCCGCGCCTGGACCTGGACGCCCTCATCGAGCGGGCCATCGTCTGACCCGTCCCTGACACCTCCGGTGGCGGGCCGCCACGGCCGTGGCGGCCCGGCAGTTTCGCTGCCGCCCCCCTTACCGCCGGGCCCGTGGACCGCCCGGCTCAGGGCAGCCGAATCCCCTTGATGATCTTGTTGAGTTCGGGGACGAGCGGCCGGCCGGCCATCACGGTGACCACGGTCCCCTTTCGCTCGACCCAGCCGACGTACCGCCCGTGGCCAAGCGCGCCGTCACCTTCCTGGGTGAGCACCTCGCGACCGCCGATCTTCGCGGTCTTCGGATCACCCGAGAACGTGCCGAGGTGGAACGGGGCGTCTCTCAGCCCTGAGAGCTTGCGGGCGTCCGGCCAGCAGACCACTCGCACCCACAGGGCTCTGTGCTTCCGATCCACCTCGTCACGGGTGTCCGTCCACTGATAGCCGTACTCGCTCATGCCGTCGTGTTTGTCGACGACGACCTGGCCCAGGGAGAAACCCTTCGGAATGTGGTTGACGAGGAGCCCGTCGATGGCGGTGGCGCCCCTCGGCGGCTGGTCGGATCTGGCCGCCTCGGACCGTTCGGCCTCTGCCTTGGTGGGGGTGGGGCAGCCGGCGTGGCCGGTCGCGACCGCGTGGGCGGGCGACACGATCAGTGTCCCGGCCGACACGAGGGACGACGCCAAAAGAGCGAGTGCCTGCTGAATTCTTTTCACATCCGGGTTGGATGCGCCTGTGGCGACAGAAGTTCACCCGCGCAGACGACCGAGATCCTGCATGTCGGACCGGCCGGCGACGGACCTCGGAACCGCAACCGGCGGCAGGGCACGATTGCCGGGGCCGAGGCCATGACCTCGGCGGGCGGGGGACAACCGGTGCTCCGCGGACGATCACGGTGATCTCGGCGAGTAGGGTCGTGCATGGTTAACGCTTCGTGATCGAAAGGACATCGCCATGGCGACGACACGTACCGCGACGACTCAGTGGAAGGGTGCGCTGCTCAACGGTTCGGGCACCGTCTCGCTCGACTCCTCCGGGGTGGGCACGTTCGACGTGTCCTGGCCCTCGCGAGCCGAGCAGGCCAACGGCAAGACCTCGCCCGAGGAGCTCATCGCGGCCGCGCACTCCTCCTGCTTCTCGATGGCCCTGTCCCACGGGCTGGCACAGGCAGGCACCCCGCCGCAGACGGTGGAGACCAAGGCCGACGTGACCTTCCAGCCGGGCGAGGGCATCACCGGGATCGTCATCTCGGTCCGCGCCCAGGTGCCGGGCCTGTCGGCCGAGGAGTTCCAGAAGGCGGCCGAGACGGCCAAGGCCAACTGCCCGGTGAGCAAGGCCCTCGCCGGCACGACGATCAGCCTCAACGCCGAACTGCTGAGCTGATCCGCGCCGCCCCGTGGCCGCGCGTGCCCCGGCCGGGACACGCGCGGCCACGGGCGGCTCCGGCCCGTTTCCAGGCCCCGCCCGAGCCGCCCCAGGCCCTCCCGCCCCTCTTTTCGGGCCCTCCGCCCTTCCCCGGCTCTCCGGCCCTCTCCGAGGCTCCGCCCCCGGCCTCCGGCTTCCCGCACCGGTCCCCCGGCCCGGACCCCGCCCTGCCCCTCCGCCCGGCCCGCACCGATGAAAGCGCAGGTCCTGGCCTTGCCGCCGGAGGGCCCGCCCACTGTCCGGGGACACGTACACTCAGGCATCCCCGCCCTGCTGGGCACACCATCTGGTGACCGGAGCACCCGACGACGTCGTGCCCCGGTCGCGGCCACCTGGCTGAGGGCCGCCCCATATGGTCAGGTCACGATCCGATCGAAGGACAAGCAGCCGGAGAAGATCCGAGCACCTCGTGAGCTCCCCCGATGCACGGCGATGCGGCCCCGGCGGGTCTGGCCGTCCGCGTTCCCCCGCCGTACAAGGGTGACAAGAACGGCAACACCCTGCACACGAGGGCCTAACTGGAGGAGAATAGGGCCACATGCGCGAAGTCTGGCCTGGAGAGCCGTATCCACTCGGTGGCACCTGGGATGGCGTGGGCACCAACTTTTCGGTGTTCTCCGAGGTGGCCGAGCGGGTCGAGCTGTGCCTTTTCGGAGATGACGGCAGCGAGGAACGCATCGACCTGCCCGAGGTGGACGGGTTCGTCTGGCACGGTTACTTCCCCGGGATTACACCGGGGCAGCGCTACGGCTACCGCGTCCACGGCCCCTACGAGCCCTCCCACGGGCACCGGTGCAACCCTTCCAAGCTCCTCCTGGACCCCTATGCCAAGGCCGTCGAGGGCGACCTGGCCTGGGACGAGGCCCTGTTCTCGTACGCGTTCACCGATCCGGCCGAGCGCAACGACGAGGACAGCGCGCCCTTCATGCCGAAGAACGTGGTGGTCAACCCGTTCTTCGAGTGGGGCGACGACCGGCTGCCCCGCACGCCGTACCACCAGACCGTCATCTACGAGGCGCACGTGCGCGGGCTCACGATGCGCCACCCGGCGGTGCCCGAGGAGCAGCGCGGCACCTACGCGGCGCTGGGCCATCCGGCGGTCATCGAGCACCTGCTGAGCCTGGGCGTCACGGCGGTCGAGCTGATGCCGGTGCACCAGTTCGTGCCCGAGCACGCGATGGTCGCCCGGGGGCTGACGAACTACTGGGGCTACAACACGATCGGCTACCTGGCCCCGCACAACGCCTACTCCAGCTCGGGACAGCGCGGCGAGCAGGTGCTCGAGTTCAAGGCGATGGTGCGGGCGCTGCACGAGGCCGGGATCGAGGTCATCCTCGACGTGGTCTACAACCACACCGCCGAGGGCGACCACATGGGGCCCACGCTGGGCTTCCGGGGCATCGACAACACGGCCTACTACCGGCTGCACGACGGGGACCGGCGCTACTACCTCGACTACACCGGCTGCGGCAACTCCCTCAACGTCCGCTCCCCGCACGCGCTGCAGCTCATCATGGACTCGCTGCGCTACTGGGTCATGGAGATGCACGTCGACGGGTTCCGCTTCGACCTGGCCGCCGCCCTCGCCCGCGAGCTGCACGACGTCGACCGGCTGAGCGCGTTCTTCGACCTGATCCAGCAGGACCCGGTGATCTCCCAGGTGAAGCTGATCGCCGAACCGTGGGACGTGGGCCCCGGCGGCTACCAGGTCGGCAACTTCCCGCCCCTGTGGACGGAGTGGAACGGGAAGTACCGCGACAGCGTGCGCGACTTCTGGCGCGGGAACGGGTCCGCGCTGCCCGAGTTCGCCTCCCGGCTGACCGGGTCCGCCGACCTCTACGCCACCTCCGGCCGCCGCCCGGTGGCTTCCATCAACTTCGTCACCTGCCACGACGGGTTCACGCTGTCCGACCTGGTCTCCTACAACCGCAAGCACAACGAGGCCAACGGGGAGAACAACCGCGACGGCACCGACGACAACCGGTCGTGGAACTGCGGCGCCGAGGGTCCGGTGGAGGATCCGGAGATCACGCGTCTGCGCCGCCGCCAGCGCCGCAACTACCTGGCCACCCTGTTCATCTCCCAGGGTGTGCCGATGCTCCTGGCGGGCGACGAGTTCGGCCGGACCCAGGGCGGCAACAACAACGCCTACTGCCAGGACAACGAGATCTCCTGGGTCGACTGGTCACTGGTCGCGGACGAGAAGGACCTGCTGGACTTCGTCAGGAGCCTGTCCGGGCTGCGCCGCGCGCACCCGGTCTTCCAGCGGCGCAGGTTCTTCCACGGGCGCAAGGCCGACGACGGCACCCGCGACATCGTCTGGCTCACCCCCGCGGGTGAGGAGATGTCGGCCTCCGACTGGCACACCGGCTACGCCAAGTCGCTGACCGTCTTCCTCAACGGCGACGCCATCACCGAGCCGGGCCCGCGCGGCGAGCCGATCCTGGACGACTCGTTCCTGCTGCTGATCAACGGCCATCACGAGGACATGGACTTCACCGTCCCCGACGCGAAGTACGGGGCGGAGTGGCGGACCGTGCTGGACACCGCCGACGACGGGCCGAAGGACGGACGGCCCCCCGAGGGGTTCTGGCCGCCGGAGGCCGTGGTCCCGGTGACCTCGCGTTCCATGCAGATCCTCCGCTGCCCCAGGACCTAGGGTCCGGCCGCGATCGCGGCGGTGAGCAGCACCAGGACGAACGTGGTCACCCCGGCGACGCCGTGCAGCAGGACGGCGAGGACGGGGAAGCGCTGCTCGGCGCCGCGCGCGTGGCGGCCGCCGCCCAGCCAGCGGGTGAACATGGTGAAGCCCAGCAGCGCGGAGGCCGCGAGCACCCCGAACGACACCCACGCGAAGGCGCGTTCGCCGGTGAGCACGTAGACGACCCAGCAGCCCAGCGCGGAGACCGCCAGGCCCGGATGGGCGAAGACGAGCACCGCGGGGAAGCGGGTGACCTTCGTCCGCTGCTGGCGCAGCCCCCCGCCGGACAGCCACAGGTACAACAGGTAGATCCCGACCATCGCGGTGATCAACCAGGTCACGATCGCGACCAGCCCCACAAAACCTCCCAGATCCGCCAGAACGAATCATGTAACGAGAGTCAACCGAAGTCACTAGGAGCGTCGAATCCGTTATCGTCCGTGCTGACGGGCTCCGTAATCCGCCACTGTGCCAAGGTAGGAGGATGCGCCTCATCCATCCCGCCGCCGTCGGCGACGTCGACCTCGCCCAGGCCTACGCCTACCCGGACGGCCCGTGCGTCCGGGTCAACATGGTGGCCAGCGCCGACGGCGGGACCTGGTTGGAGGGGCTGTCCGGCGGCCTGTCCGGCGGGGGCGACCGGCGGATCTTCGGGGTGCTGCGCGGGCTGGCGGACGTCGTCGTGGTGGGAGCGGCGACCGTGCGGACCGAGGGGTACGGCCCGGCCCGGCCGAGGGAGTCGTGGCGCCCGCTGCGCGAGGGCCGCCCGGCCGCCCCGCCGGTGGCCGTGGTGACCCGGCGGCTCGACCTGGACCTGACGGGACCGCTGTTCGCCGAGGCCGAGCCGTACGCCCGGACGATCGTCATCACCTGCGAGGCCGCGCCCGCGGAGCGGCGCGAGGAGGCCGCCGGGCACGCCGACGTGATCGTGGCGGGACGGGACCGGGTGGACCTGGCGGCGGCGGTCAAGGAGCTCGGCGAGCGCGGCCTGGGCCGGGTGCTGTGCGAGGGCGGGCCGAAGATCAACGCCCAGCTCGCCGCGGCCGGGCTGGTCGACGAGCTCTGCCTCACGCTGAGCCCGATGCTGATCGGCGGGGACGCCGCCCGGATCCTCGACGGCCCGGCCTCGCTCACCCGTCTCCGCCTGGCCCACGTCCTGGAAGAGGAAGGTTTCCTCTTCACCCGTTATATTCGAAAGTCCCGGTGAACCGGTGGGGTGAGTTCACCGTCGAGCACGACGACACATGTTCGGAGCCGTAGTGGACGAGCAGGGTGAGTTCGCGGCCGGGCGCCGCGCCGGATGGCCGGCCGGGGTGGCGGGATGAGGCTGCCGATCGCGCCGCCGCTCGCGCCGATGCTGGCCAAGGCGGTCAGGAGCCTGCCGCCGCAGGACGGCACCCTGTTCTACGAGCCCAAGTGGGACGGCTTCCGGTGCGTGGTGTTCCGCGACGGGGACGAGGTCTATCTCGGCAGCCGCAACGAGCGGCCGTTCACGCGCTACTTCCCCGAGCTGGTCGAGGCGGTGCGGGCGGAGCTGCCCGACCGGGTGGTGGTCGACGGGGAGATCGTCGTCCGCGACGGCCAGACGCTCGACTTCGAGGCCCTGCAGCAGCGCATCCATCCGGCCGCCTCCCGGGTGCGGCTGCTGGCCGGGCAGACCCCGGCGTCGTTCGTCGCCTTCGACCTGCTGGCCCTGGGTGAGGAGTCCCTGCTGGACGTCCCGTTCGCGGCCCGTCGCACGAGGCTGGAGTCGATCTTCGGCGGCGCGGGGCACGCGGTGCGGCTGACGCCGATCACCACGTCCGAGGAGCGGGCCGCCGAGTGGTTCGCCGCCTTCGAGGGCGCGGGGCTGGACGGCATCGTGGTCAAGCCGGGCGGCCTGCCGTACCAGCCGGACAAGAGGGTCATGTCCAAGGTCAAGCACGAGCGGACGGCCGACGTGGTGGTGGCCGGATACCGGGAGCACAAGTCGGGCCCGGTGGTCGGGTCCCTGCTCCTGGGGCTCCACGACGCCGAGGGCGTGCTCCACCACGTCGGCGTCGCGGCGTCCTTCACGATGAAGCGCCGGGCCGAGCTGGTCGAGGAGCTCGCCCCGTACGTGAGCCGGGACGGCGACCATCCCTGGAGCGCCGCCTCGCTGCCCGGCGCGATCTCCAAGTGGAGCGCCACCAAGGACCTGTCGTTCGTGCCCCTGCGGTCGGAGCTGGTGGTGGAGGTCGCCTACGACCACATGGAGGGGCGCCGTTTCCGGCACACCGCCCAGTTCCGCCGCTGGCGCCCCGACCGCACTCCCGAGTCGTGCACCTACGAGCAGCTCGAACGGCCGGTCTCCTACGACCTGGACGACATCCTGACCGGTTAGCGTGGCATTCGCGTAGACACGGACGCATAGAAGCGATATATCTCGACTATGGTGCGATCATCCTCTTCCGACGACGAGCTCAGGGCCGCCGTCGCGGCCCGTCGCGAGCTCGGCCCCGAGTACGAAGACTCCCTGGTCGAGGGCTTCCTTGAGAAGATGGACCAGGAGATCGACCGGCGGGTGGACGACCGGATCGCCGCCCGCTCCCGCAAGGACACCCCGGCGGTCCGCCCGTCGGTGGACGCCGGCCAGCGGCTGGCGCTGTCCATCGTCTCTCTCGTCTTCGGCGTGCCGGCGACGGCGGGCATCGCCGCCTCCACCGACGGCGGGATCGTCCTGATCCTGATCCTCTGGCTCGGCATCGTGGGCGTGAACGCGACCTTCGCCCTCGGCCGGCGCCGCTAGCCCGGCCACCGCCCCTCCCTCGGAGCCCGGTCCGTCGCGTAGCGGGCCACGCGGCCGCGGATCTCCCCGGTCTCGCCGTCGAAGAAGACGGCCGGGGCCGCCGGCACGCGGCGGACGCGTCACCGGCATCCGGCCTCCCCGAGACCGAGACCTGATCGGATCGGTGCCGCCGCCCCGACACAACCGCCGATCACGAATTCCGGCTTTCCCGCACGATCAAGCAAGCGTACGCTTGGTCACGTTTCTGTACGGCTGACGCGGGAGTGAGCAGTGAACGAGTACCGCAACCTGATCGGCGGGCGGCTGGTGGCCGCGGCCGACGGCCGCACGCTGGACTCGGTCAACCCGGCCACCGGCGAGGTCTGGGCCCGCGTCCCGGCCTCGGGCAGGGCCGACGCCGAGGCCGCCGTGGCGGCGGCACGCGAGGCGTTCCCGAAGTGGTCGGCCCTGCCCGCGCTGGGCCGGGCGCACTTCCTGCGCGAGGTGGCCGGGGTCTTCGCCGCGCACGCCGAGGAGCTGGCCAGGATCGAGACCACCGACAACGGCCGCATCCTGCGGGACACGCTGAAGAAGGACCTGCCCGGCATGACCCACCTGTGGCAGATCGCCGCCGGCCAGGTGCTCGACGCGGTCAAGGGCGAGACGGTGATCCTCGGCCCCGGCAGCCTGGGCCTCACCCGGCGCGAGCCGTACGGCGTGGCGCTGTGCATCATCCCGTGGAACTCCCCCATCTCGACCTTCTCCGCCAAGGCGGCCTACGCGCTGGCGGCGGGCAACACCGTGATCGTCAAGCCGGCCGAGCAGGCCTGCGCCTCGGTGCTGCGGCTGGGCGAGCTGCTGGCCGGGGTGCTCCCGCCCGGCGTGCTCAACATCGTCAGCGGCCTCGGCGAGGACGTCGGGGACCCGCTGGTCCGGCACCGCGGGGTCAACAAGATCAGCCTCACCGGCTCCACCCAGACGGGCCAGGCCATCACCCGGGCCTCGGCCGACCACCTCAAGCCGCTGACGTTCGAGCTCGGCGGCAAGTCGCCGAACATCGTCTTCCCCGACGCCGACCTGGACGCCGCCGCCCAGGGCGTGACGGTGAACTCGATCTACACCGGGAACGCCGGGCAGGTCTGCGTGGCCGGGTCCCGCATCCTGATCCACCGGTCGGTCTGGGACGAGATGATCGAGCGGATCACCTCGATCGCGGCGCGCGTCAGGCTGGCCGACCCCCTCGACATGGCCACCACGATGGGCCCGATCGTGTCGGAGGGGCAGTACGAACGGGTCACCTCCTACCTCGACATCGCCGAGAAGGAGGGGGCCGAGCTGGTGTTCGGCGGCCAGACCGGGGCCGACGTCGTCCCGTCCATGCCCGATGGCTACTGGGTGGCGCCCACGCTGTTCGCCACCTCGGACAACGCCCTGCGCGTCTGCCAGGAGGAGATCTTCGGCCCGGTGGCCGTGGCCATCCCGTTCGACACCGACGACGAGGCCCTGGCCGTCTCCAACGACTCCTCCTACGGGCTGGCGGCGGGCGTGTGGACCCGCGACCTGGGCCGCGCCCACCGGTTCGTCCGCGACCTGCAGAGCGGCACGGTCTGGGTGAACACCTTCCGCCAGATGCCGCCCGGCCTGCCGTTCGGCGGCGTCAAGGACTCCGGCTACGGGCACGACGCCGTGCTGGAGTACACCCGGGAGAAGGCCGCGATCATCCAGACCTGAGAGCTCCGGAAGGCCCCGGGGCGGACGGCGCCGGCCGCGGACGGCCCCTTACCGGAAACCGAATATGGTTCTAGAGTCGGGGCATGGGAATCGCGATCACCGAGGAGCATCGGGCGCTGGCCGCCTCCGTCCACGGCTTCGCCGGGCGGAACATCACGGCGCGGGGCATGGACCACGAACCCTTCCGCGCCGCCCTGGCCGCGCAGGGACTGCTCGGCCTCCACCTGCCCGAGCGGTACGGCGGGCAGGGCGGCGGCCTGCAGGAGCTGGCGGTCGCCCTCGAGGCACTCGGCGAGCACTGCACGCCCGGCTCCCACCTGCCCACCGTCCTGGCCTCCGCCGTCATCGCCCGCGCCACCGCGGCACACCCCCTCCCACCGGCCCCCGCCCCGCCCGTGGACGCCCCGCCCGTGGACGTCCCGGCCCTGGACGCACGGCCCGTGGACGTCCCGGCCCTGGATACCCCGGCTGCGCGCGTCCCGCCCGCCCGGGACGCGTCCCTCCCGGTGCACGACCTGCTCGCCGGCCTGGCCGGCGGCACCCTGACCGCCGCCGTCGCCCTGCCCGGCGGGACGCGCGCGGCCGCGGCGGGCCCGGCCGCGACCGCGCTCGGCTCCCCCGGCGCCGACCTCTTCGTCCTGCCGCTCCCCGACGGCCGGTGGGCCGCCCTCGACCGGGCCGACTGCGCGGCCGAGGCCGTCGACGGCATCGACCTGTCACGCCGGCTGACGGCCGTGACGGCGCGCGCCGTACCGGACGACCGCGTGCTGGGCGGGGTGACCTCCGGCCTCGTGGCGGACCTGGCGGCCGTCCTGCTCGGCGCCGAGGCCTGCGGGGTGGCGGCCTGGGCGGTGGCCGCCGCCGCCGGGCACGCCAGGGTCCGCGAGCAGTTCGGACGGCCGATCGGCCAGTTCCAGGGCGTCAAGCACAAGTGCGCCGCCATGCTCGTCGCCCTCGAACACGCCCGCGCCGCGGTCTGGGACGCCGCCCGCGCGCTCGACGGCGACGGCCCCCCGGACGAGGCGGCGCTGGCGGCCGGCACCGCCGGGGTGCTCGCCGCGGACGCCGCCGTGCGGTGCGCGGCCGACGCGATCCAGGTCCTGGGCGGCATCGGCTACACCTACGAGCACGACGCCCACCTCTACTACCGCAGGGCGCTGTCCCTGCGGGCGCTGAGCGGCGACCCCGGCGAGTGGGCCGAACGGGTGGCCGGGCTGGCCGCCGGCGGGGTCCGGCGGCGGATGGAGCCCGACCTGCCCGAGGAGGCCGGGGCCCTCCGGGAGGGGATCAGGGCCTCGGTGGCGTCGCTGGCCGGGGCGGAACCGCTGGACAGGCTCGTCCGGCTCGCCGACGAGGGCTGGATCATGCCGCATCTGCCCAGGCCCTGGGGCCGCGCCGCCTCACCGCTGGAGCAGGTCGTCATCCACCAGGAGTTCCGCGATCTCAAGCGCCCCAACCTCGGTATCGCCGCCTGGGCCGTTCCCTCGATCGTCCGCTACGGCACCCCGCAGCAGCAGGAGCGCTTCCTGCCCAGGACCCTCACCGGCGAGATCATGTGGTGCCAGCTCTTCAGCGAGCCCGGCGCCGGGTCCGACCTCGCCTCCCTGACCACCAAGGCCCTCCGGGTCGAGGGCGGCTGGTCGCTGAGCGGCCAGAAGATCTGGACCTCCCTCGCCCAGTGGGCCCAGTGGGCCATCTGCCTGGCCAGGACCGACTCCGACGCCCCCAAGCACGAGGGCATCACCTACTTCCTGGTCGAGATGTCCTCCCCCGGCGTGACCGTCCGCCCGCTGAAGGAGATCAACGGCGAGGAGGTCTTCAACGAGGTCTTCCTCGACGACGTCTTCGTCCCCGACGAACTGGTCGTCGGCCAGGTCGGCCAGGGCTGGCGGGTCGCCCGCGACACCCTCTCCCACGAGCGCGTCGCCCTCGGCGACACCTGGGGCCCCGGCTCCCGGCACACCGACATGGTCAGGCTGATCGGCGAGCTCGGCGGCCCCGGCGCGCTGCGCCCTGCCGCTCTGGAGGAGTCCGGCCGCCTGTGGGCCTCCGGCCAGGCCCTGTCCGCCCTCGGCCTGCGCGTCACCCTCTCGCAGCTCTCCGGAGGAGACTCCGGGACCGCCTCAAGCGTCCGCAAACTCCTCGGCATGCGCCACTCCCAGGCCGTCTCGGAGTTCTGCTGGTCGCTCGCCCCCGCCTCGCCGTACTGGAACCGGATGATCCTCACCACCCGGGCCTTCACCATCGGCGGCGGCACCACCGAGGTCCAGCTCAACATCATCGCCGAACGCGCCCTGGGCCTGCCCCGCGACCCCTGACCCCGTACGGCCGCCGCCCGCGGCGGCGGCCGTACGGGGAGGCGGGAGCGGCCGGGGAGGGGCGGCCGGCCGGCGGCCCTGGCGTCAGGCGAGGCGGCCGAGGCGACCCCGGTCACTCACCGGGAATCGTCACGCGCCTTGCTGGGCTGCACCCGCTTCGGCTCGCCGGGCATCTTCGGGTAGTTGGGCGGATAGGGCATGTCGCCCCGGTCGTCGCGCTCGAACCACTCCAGAAGGGGCTCGATCGAGAAGGCCCGGTCGTCGATCGCGGCGTGCACGTCACCCAGCTTGGCGAACCGGGCCGGGACCGTACGGATGTCGAAGTCGCGCGGGTCGGCGTCCACCAGCTCCTCCCACGTGAGCGGGGTCGAGACCGGGGCGTGCGGCTTGGCCCGGACCGAGTAGGCGGCGGCCACGGTCCGGTCGCGGGCGTTCTGGTTGTAGTCGATGAAGACCCGCTCCCCCCGCTCCTCCTTCCACCACGCGGTGGTGGCCAGGTCGGGCACCCGGCTCTCCACCTCCCGGGCGAAGGCGATGGCGGCGTGACGGACCTGGGTGAAGTCCCAGCGCGGCTCGATCCGCAGGCTGACGTGGATGCCCCGGCTGCCGGAGGTCTTGGGGAAGCCGGTCATGCCGAGCTCCCCGAGGATCTCGTTGACCGCGAAGGCCACCCGGCGCGCCTCCTCGAAGCCCGTGCCGGGCTGCGGGTCGATGTCGATGCGCAGCTCGTCGGGGTGGTCCACGTCGCAGGAGCGGACCGGCCAGGGGTGGAAGTCGACGGTCCCCAGGTTCGCGCAGTAGGCGATGGCCGCGACCTCGGTCACCCGGAGCGCGTCGGCGGTGCGCCCGCTGGGAAAGCGGACCGTGACCGTCTGGAGCCACTCGGGATGCCTGGGGGGCATGCGCTTCTGGTAGATGCCCTCGGTCTCGACCCCGTCGGGGTGGCGCTTGAGATAGGTGGGGCGGTCGTACAGCGCGCGCAGCGCCCCCTCACCCACGCTCACGTAATACTCGACCAGGTCGCGCTTCGTCGCCCCGATCTCCGGAAAGTAGACCTTGTCGGGGTTGGTGACCTTGACGACCCTGTCCCCGACCGTGAGTTCGATGTACGGCGACGCCATGCCTCGAACGCTACTCCATGAAAGGCGGGTCCGTCCCGGAGCCGCCACGGCGGCGGGACCGGGCTCTCGACGGGACGGACCACATGACCACCCGTCTCGCTCTCCGGTTCCGGGCGCTGGCGCGCCACCCGGCCGGCGGCATCCGACCGCCCAGTTGATCGTTGGGCGGCCCGACAGATGATCTCACCCTTAATCAGGAAGGCGAAAAACCCCCCATGGTGATAAAGACGCCAAACCGGACATTAATGGATGCTTCACCCATAATGATTTTTTCGGACATCCGGTAGGCCCCGGGCCGTCGCCCGCCTCCGCTGGAGGCGCACCGCGACCGCATAGGCTGATGGGATGGACAAGGTGGTCAAGAGCGACGCCGAATGGCGCGTCCAGCTCTCTCCCGAGGAGTTTCACGTTCTCCGCCAGGCGGGCACCGAGCGCCCCTTCACCGGAGAATACGTCGACACCAAGACCGAAGGCGTCTACAGCTGCCGGGCCTGCGGGGCCGAGCTGTTCCGGTCGGACACCAAGTTCGAGAGCCACTGCGGCTGGCCGAGCTTCTACGAGCCGTCGGAGTCGGAGGCGGTGACCCTGATCGAGGACCGCTCGCTCGGCATGACCCGCGTCGAGGTCCGCTGCGCGGCCTGCGACTCCCACCTCGGCCACGTCTTCCACGGCGAGGGCTACGCGACGCCCACCGACGACCGCTACTGCATCAACTCCGTCTCGCTCAGACTGGAGCCCACCGACTGATCACCGGCTCCGCCGGGCCTCCGGAGCGGGGCCCGGCGGAGCCGGTCACACCCTCCGCGCCCACCGGCCCGGACACGCCACATTTGGCATCCCGGACGGTGAGGGCGGGCAAAGGCGGGGTAGAGCGAAATCACGCAGAGTATACGGACACATCCGTAACGTGATCTTCCTCGAGGAGCCGCCGTGCACATCCGGCACAAGTGGGAGGTCATAGAGATCATCGGCCGGGTGGTCACCCAGCGCTGCAAGGTCTGCGGCAAGACCCGGGTCCGGGTGACCTGATCGGGCGGAACGCCCCGCCGCCCGCGCTATCCGCCGGGCTCGGGATGGGTGACGCGGCAGTCGGAGTCGTCGGGCCCGAGGATGTTGGCGAGCACGGGGTTGCCGTTCTCCCCGAACTTCGCCTGGACGAAGACCACCGGGCTGGACACGCCGAGCTCTCCGACGAGGTAGTTCACGCCCGTCTCGCACAGCTTGAGCGCCTGCTTCGAGTTGCCCGCCGACTCGGGAAGGTCCGTATATATCCGTAGATAGCCGCCGACTATGCGGATGTCCTTGACGCGCTTGGTCGCCTTGTGACCCTCGAAGTAGGCGAACGCCTTCTTGTCGCTGTGCTTGGACAGCCCGGCGGCCTTGGCCTCGTCCGCCGCCCGCTTCTTCGCGTCGGGCCGGGCGGCCATCACGGGACCTCCACCGGCGGCGGCGTCCGGCGGCGCCGCCAGGGCCGCCCCCGCCGCCTCCCGCGACTGCGCCTGGGACTGCGGGCCCGGCCGCAGCAGGGACCCGCCCAGCGCCAGCCCCGCGACCGCCAGCGCGGTCACCCCCACCGAGACCTCGAGAACCCGTGACCGGATCTTCCTCTTGCGGCGCGCGTCCGCGCGCCCCGTGGACCGTGCCAGGTCTTCGCCCCTTGTCACCCTTGGCCTCACATAGACAGGTGATTTTCCCTGAGTATGACAAACCACGGGATGATATCGGACGTTTCGCGGAATTCATCTGGACGTCGCCGTCCCCGGGGCACCACACGCCCCAGGGACACCAGGCGTACCCGGGGCGACGGCGCGCCAACCGGCTCCGGGACACCCGGTCCACGGCGGCGGGCCGGGGCCGTACGGCCTGCCGCGCCCTGACTACGGCAGGGCGGCGATCAGCTCGCTGACCGGTTTGCGGATCCCCGTGAAGAAGGGGGTCTCCTCCCGGGTGTGCCGCCGGGCCTCGGCGGCGCGCAGGGTGCGCATCAGGTCGACGATGCGGTGCAGGTCGTCGGCCTCGAAGGCCAGCATCCACTCGTAGTCGTTCAGGGAGAAACAGGCGACGGTGTTGGCCCGGACGTCCGGGTAGTCACGGGCCATCTTGCCATGCTCGGCAAGCATCCGGCGGCGCTCGGCGTCGTCCAGGAGGTACCACTCCAGGGAGCGGACGAACGGGTAGACGCTGACGTAACGGCGCGCCTCCTCCTCGGCCAGGAAGGCCGGGATGTGCGACTTGTTGAACTCCGCCGGGCGGTGCAGCGCCATCGCCGACCAGACCGGCTCGGTCAGCAGCCCGAGGTCGGTGCGGCGGAAACGGGCGTAGGTCTCCTGCAGGTCCTCGGCGCTCGGCGCGTGCCACCAGAACATGAAGTCGGCGTCGGCGCGGAACCCGGTCACGTCGTAGAGGCCTCGGGTGACCACGTCCTTCTCCGCCATCTGGGCCAGCAGGTCATCGACCTCGTCGGCCATGCCCTCACGGTTGCCCGGGCAGCGCTCGGTCAGCTTGAAGACCGACCACATCGTGTAGCGGATCACCTGGTTCAGGTCGCGTGCCTTGGGCCGCGGGTTCCCGTCCGTCGTCCTCACCTCTTCGTCAGTTCCGTCGACGCCGTCAGCTCGTCAGCGAATCGGCTCTCTTCTGCCATTCTCCCGTGGGGTCCAGGTGGTCCAGAATCCGGGCCGCCGCGGTGCGGGCGGTGGAGACGCAGGCCGGGATGCCGACGCCGTCGTAGGCGGCGCCGCACAGGGCCAGACCCGGCTGGGCCGCGACGGCGGCGCGGATGCGGGCGACCCGGTCGAGGTGACCCACGTCGTACTGCGGCAGGGAGCCGCCCCATCGGGTCACCCGGGAGTCGCGCGGCAGCCCGCGCACCCCCATGACCTCGACCATCTCGGCCATCGCCAGCGCGACCAGCTCGGCGTCGTCGCGCTGGAGCACCGCCTCCTCCCCGAGGCGGCCGATCGAGCACCGCAGCAGGATCAGGTTGGGGTCGGCCTCGGCCAGGTGCGGCCACTTGACCGAGCTGAACGTGGCGGCCTTGATCGGGCGCCCGTCGACGGGCGGCACGAGGTAGCCGCTGCCGTCCGGCGGCCGGGGGAACGCCTCCCGCGGGTAGGCGAGGGTGACGATGGCCATGCTGGCGTAGTCGATCCTGGCCAGCTCCGCGGCGGCCAGAGGCGCCTCACCGGCGAGCAGGCGGCTCGCCGACGGCCCCGGGGTGGCGACGATCACCGCGTCGGCCTCGATGACCTCGGGCTCGGGCACCGGCCCGGCCACCAGCTGCCAGCCGCTCTCGGTCCGGCGCATCTCCCGGACCATGACGCCGGTCCTGATCTCCGCGCCGGAGGCCGCGGCCACGGCCTCGGGCAGGCTGCCCATCCCGCGCCGCAGGGTGGTGAAGACGGGCCCGGCGTCCTTGGGCGCCTCGGCGGCGATCTCCCGGGTGGCGGCGAGCAGCGACCGCTCGGAACGGGCCGCGATGGCGATCCTCGGCATCGTGGCGTCCAGCGAGAGCCTGTCGGCCTTGCCGGCGTAGACGCCGCCGAGCAGCGGCTCGATCAGGCGCTCGACCACCTCGCCGCCCATCCGGGCGCGGATGTAGGCGGCCACCGACACGTCGGTGCCGACGAGCGTGGCGGGCAGGATCTGGTCCAGGGGCACGCGGGCGAGGCCGCCGGGGCTGAGGATGCCGGACCTGGCCAGCGAGGCCAGGTCGGACGGGACGCCCATGACGTGTCCCTTGGGCATGGGCCGCAGCGCGCCCCGGGACAGGATGGCCGCCTGGGTGGTGCCGGGATGCCGTAACTCCTCGCCCAGGCCGACCATCCGGGCCAGTTCCTTGCCCTCGGGCCGCCGCGCGAGCATCGCCTCGGCCCCGGCGTCCGCCGAGACCCCCGCGACCTCGGTGGCCAGAAGCTTGCCGCCGACCCGCCGGGCGCCGTCTAGCACGGTCACCCGGACACCTTCGCCGCCCTGTCGCAGGTACCACGCGGCGGCCAGCCCCGCGATCCCGCCGCCGACGACCACCACATGGCACCGGTTGCCTTCCATGACTCCTGACCGTACCGCCCCCCATGGGCGCCCGCGTGACCCGCCACCCCGTGGCCCGCGGGCATGGAGAACGTGACGTCATCGTGACTCCCCCCGCCAAACTCCGCCGGTGGACAGCCCGTCATTAAGGACATGAGCAGATTCCGGTACAGCCGGCGCCTCGCGGTCCCGCTGGTGGGTTTGGCGTTGTTGGTGTCCGCCTGCGGAGGCACTGGCGGATTTTCGACCTCCGACTCCGCCCCCGCTCCGGCGGCCGGCAGGCAGACGAAGGACTCGGACGGGGAGTCCGGCGCGGGCGAGAGCCCCGCGCGGCCCAGGGCGCCGAAGACGCAGACCGAACAGGTGAAGGTGGTCCCGCAGGATCGGGCGATCATCTACACGGCGGAGATGACGGTCCGGGCCAAGAACGTCACCGGGGCGGCCGACCGGGCACGGCAGATCGTCACAGCCGCCGGCGGCCATCTGGCCATGGAGAAGTCGGACGCCTACTCCGGCGGCGAGGGCTCCGCGATGCTGGTCTTCAAGATCCCGCCCGGGGGCTATCCCGGCGTGCTGGAGCGCCTGGGCAGGGAGCTCGGCACGCGCGAGTCACTCCAGCAGAACACCGAGGACGTCACCGAGCAGGTGGCTGACGTGGAGAGCCGGCTGAGGTCGGCGAGGTCGGCGCTCGACTCGCTGCGCGCGCTGCTGAAGAAGGCCGACACGATCGGCGAGGTGCTGGACGTCGAGCGGGAGATCTCCGGCCGCGAGTCCGATCTGGAGGCGCTCCAGGCCAGGCAGAAGACGCTCGCCTCGCAGACGAGCCTGGCGACGCTGACGCTGAACCTGGTGGGCCCGGCGACGGTGATCCCCGAGGAGGAGGACGAGCCGTCCGGTTTCCTCGGCGGCCTGCGGGCCGGCTGGAAGGGCTTCGTCACGGCCCTCAAGATCGGGCTGACGGTCCTGGGCGTTCTGCTCCCCTGGCTGATCGTGATCGTCCCGCTCTGGCTGCTGGTGGCCTTCATGCTCCGCCGCAGCAGGAAGAACGGCGCCCGGTCGGCGCCGTCGCAGCCGCTCACGGCCGCTTTCGGCGGACCGGCGGGGAGCCCCGGCGGCCAGGGTCCCCGGCGGGTCTCCGACGGCCCCGAGCGGGAGCGGCCCTCCGGGCAGGATCAGGCTCTGGACGGTCTCTGGCAGGATCAGGCTCCCGAGGGACCCGGACAGGCACGACCCTCCGGACAGGACCAGGCTCCCGCCGGTCCCGGGCAGGCACGGCCCTCCGGGCAGGACCAGGCTCCGGGCGGACCCGGACGGGATCGGGGCCCCGAGGGACCCGGACAGGCACGGCCCTCCGGGCAGGACCGGACCCCGGACGGACCCTGACGGGGGGCGGACCCGGATCCGTCCGAGCGGCCGCAGGCCCGCCGCGTTCCCGTCGGGGGTGTCAGCGGGCCGAGGCCCTGTGCACGAAGTCCGTGAGGCGGGCGAGCTGGTCGGGGTCGGTGCTAGGCGGCACGCCGTGGCCGAGGTTGAAGATGTGGCCCTCGGCCTTGGCCCCGCGGGCGAGGATGTCGGCCGCGCGGCGCTCGACGACCTCCCAGGGGGCGAACAGCGTCGCCGGGTCCAGGTTGCCCTGCAGGGCCTTGCCCGGCCCGACCCGCCTGGCGGCCTCGTCGAGCGGGACCCGCCAGTCGACGCCGACCACGTCGGCCCCGGCCTCACCGAGCAGGGCGAGCAGCTCGCCGGTGCCGACGCCGAAGTGGATGCGGGGGACGTCCAGGTCGGCCAGGCCGGCGAAGATGCGGCTGGTGTGGGGGAGGACGAACTCGCGGTAGTCCTCGGGGGCGACGGCGCCGACCCAGGAGTCGAAGAGCTGGACGGCCGAGGCCCCGGCGGCGATCTGGATGCGCAGGAATTCGAGGGTGATCCCGGTCAGTCGCTCCATCATGGCGTGCCACAGACGCGGCTCGCCGTACATCATGGCCTTGGTGTGGTCGTGGTTCTTGGAGGGGCCGCCCTCGATGAGATACGAGGCCAGGGTGAACGGCGCGCCCGCGAAGCCGATGAGCGGGGTCGGGCCCAGCTCGCCGGTCAGCGCCCGCACGGCCTCGGTGACGTAGGAGACGTCGCCGGGCTCGATGGGGCGCAGCGTCTCGATCGCGGCGGCGTCCCTGATCGGCTCGGCCACCACCGGGCCGACCCCGGGCTTGATGTCCAGGTCGATCCCGATCGCCTTGAGCGGCACCACGATGTCGCTGAAGAAGATGGCCGCGTCCACGCCGTAGCGGCGGACCGGCTGCATCGTGATCTCCACGATGAGCTCGGGGGTGGCGCACGCGGTGAGCATCGGCACCTCTCCGCGCACGGCCCGGTATTCGGGCAGCGAGCGACCGGCCTGGCGCATGAACCACACGGGCGTGCGGGAGACGGGCAGGCGGCGGCAGGCGCGCAGGAACGGAGAGTCGGCAAGCTCGGGAGTCACCCTCCCAGGGTGCCATGCCGGGGGCGCGGTCTGCTCACCAAGGCCATTAGCTGGGGTTCTCGGTACGAAATCACCGGTTATTCAATGAGATCACTACCAACAACGCCCAGACAGTTTCAAGTCATGATGACGATCGGGTTCTGCCGGTTTCGAGTGCTTCGTCCGTCAGAAACCGATGTAGGCAGGCATCCGATGCAGTGGCGCGGCACGGAGCGATCATGTTTCCGGGTACAGTTCCTCCCATTGATGAACCTGGCGCAGCCCCCGGCTGATCCAAATGTTCGTCAAGTCACCGCGCGGCATCGATTCCGGCACCACTTTCGGGACACGCCGAGCACGTTGCGCGGAATTGTCGGCGCGACGTGCCAACGTCGGACCACGACCCGACGAAAGGCCCGTGCGATGTCCACGATGTGGAGTTCACCCGAACGCCGCGGTGAGCACTGTGCTTCCTGTGCCGCCGAGCGGGTTTTCGAGCAGCCCCCCTGTTCCGACGGCCACGGGCCGGGCCTGTGCCCGGAGTGGGCCTGCGCCGAGTGCGGTCACGCGCTGTTCCTCGGGATCCCCGATGGCGAGGGCGCGCCCGCCCTCCGCCGGTCGATGGCAGCGGCTTGATTGGCTCCAATGGCTCCTACACACACCCCAGTGGTCCCAATGCGCTCAGTTCCGACCTACTCTTCCGATATGACCCTCGGTGACGCACCGCCCGCTCCCGCCGCTTTCCGGCGTGCGGCGGCCACTCTGCGCCCTGCCGAGGTCAGACCGGAGATCGAGCTGGAGGACATCCCGGCGCCCCAGCGCCTGGCCCCCTACTCCGCGGCCATCGGCGCGTCGGTCTATCGCGACGACGACGAGCTGGCGGTCGGCCGCCTCATCATGCTCTTCGACCCGGACGGCCAGCGCGGCTGGGACGGGCCGTTCCGCCTGGTCGCCTACGTCCGGGCGGACATGGAGCCGGAGATCACCGAGGATCCGCTGCTCGGCCCCGTCGCGTGGAGCTGGCTCACCGAGTCACTCGACGCGCACGGCGCCGGTTACGCCGCCGCCGGGGGGACCGTCACCCGGGCGGTCTCCGAGGGCTTCGGCAACAAGGCCGAGGACCCGGTGACCACGGAGCTGGAGCTGCGCGCCTCCTGGTCTCCGCTGGAGGAGGATCTTTCCGGCCATGTCGCCGCCTGGTGCGATCTGATGTGCCTTGCGGCGGGTATACCACCCCTGCCACCCGACGTGGCGACCCTGCCGCCACGCCGTCGCGAAGATCCGGAGCCCTTCCGAACGTGACCGACGAGACAACCATCGTTCCGCTGCTGGAGCCGCGAGAGGGAATCCCACCCGTCATCGAGGATCCCGCGGGCCTCGCACGCGTCGTGCGCGCCTTCGCCGAGGGCACCGGCCCGGTCGCCGTGGACGCCGAGCGGGCCTCCGGCTATCGCTACAGCGGCCGCGCCTACCTGGTGCAGCTGCGCCGCGCGGGTGCGGGAAGCGCGCTGATCGACCCGACCTACTGCCCGGACCTGTCGGAGCTCGACACGGTGCTGGCCGGCGCGGAGGTCGTGCTGCACGCGGCCTCCCAGGACCTTCCGTGCCTGGCGGAGCTGGGCTTCCATCCCCGGGAGCTGTTCGACACCGAGCTGGCCGGGAGGCTGCTCGGCTACGAGCGGGTCGGGCTCGGCATGATGGTGGAGAACGTCCTCGGGCTGAAGCTGGAGAAGGGTCACTCGGCCGCCGACTGGTCCACCCGCCCGCTGCCGGAAGACTGGCTGCGCTACGCGGCGCTCGACGTGGAGGTCCTGGTCGAGCTGCGGGACGTCCTCCACGAGGAGCTGAAGACCAGCGGGAAGCTGGCCTGGGCGCAGGAGGAGTTCGCCTCGGTGCTGGCGTACAAGTCACCCGCGCCGCGCTCGGATCCGTGGCGGCGCACCTCCGGGATCCACAAGGTCCGCTCGCTGCGCGGGCTGGCCGTGGTCCGGGAGCTGTGGACGCTCCGCGACGAGTTCGCCCGCGAGTCGGACATCGCCCCCGGCCGGGTCCTGCCCGACTCGGCGATCGTCACCGCAGCCCTGGAGCTGCCCCGCACCACCAAGGCGCTCACCGAGATCCCCCCGTTCACCGGCCGCAGCGCCCGCCGGCACCTGCGCGACTGGCTGGCCGCGATCGGCAGGGGCCGCGCGCTGCCGGACTCGGAGCTGCCGCAGCCCAGCACCCCGGGTGACGGGCCGCCGCCCGCCAACCGGTGGATGGACCGCGACCCGGTCGCCGCCCGGCGGCTGGCCGCCGCCAGGGCCGTGGTGGCCGCCCTCGCCGACGAGCACCACATGCCGACGGAGAACCTGGTCCAGCCCGACGCCGTGCGCCGCCTGACCTGGGAGCCGCCCTCGGTGATCGACGAGGGGACCATCTCCGCCCGGCTGCGCGAGCTGGGCGCCCGGGAGTGGCAGATCGGCCTGACCGCCCATCCGATGGCCAAGGCGCTGATCCGGCTGGAGACCAAAGGCGAGATTTAATACACCTGCCTGGAAAGTCCCTTTAGACATGATGTGTCCCTTAAGTTCCTCCGGTGGACATCTCGGGCGATCCGCACCCTCCCCCTCTCCCCACTGAGACGGCGATCCTCGAGACCCCTCGAATGGGCGGCATCCGCGTGCCGCCACGCCTTTCCATGCCGCACTTCCAGCAACAATCCCCCCATTTCTACATCTTTTATGCGCTATGTACGACATGCAGACTTATGTCCATTTCCAGCGGGCGATCATCTGACCCCGAATGACTTTCCGGCACGCGCCCGCGTCCACCCCCGCGCGCGGCATCCCAGCATCCCCGCGGCCCGCCACCGGCCGGTCCGCCCTGACCTCCCACGGTAAGCGCTTGCCGAGAGCATGGCGGCTGCCGTACGGTAATCTGGAAAGCGCTTTCCAGAGGAGGCTTGAGAAGATGTCCCCGCGAAGCATCGGCGTCGTGATGAACGGCGTCACCGGCCGGATGGGCTACCGCCAGCACCTGGTCCGATCGGTCCTGGCGATCAACGAGCAGGGCGGCGTGGCGCTGTCCGACGGCAGCCGGGTCACGCTCAAGCCCGTACTGGTGGGCCGGAGCCCGGAGAAACTCGCCAGGCTCGCCGCCGAGCACGGCATCGCCGACTGGACCACCGACCTGGACGCGGCCCTGGCCGACGACGGCAACCTCATCTACTTCGACGCCCAGGTCACCCAGGCCCGGGTGAAGGCCGTGCTGAAGGCGATCGAGGCGGGCAAGCACATCTACGCCGAGAAGCCGACCGCGGAGACCTTCGAGGAGGCACTGGCGCTGGCCGAGGCCGCGACCGCCAGAGGCGTGAAGAACGGCGTCGTGCAGGACAAGCTCTTCCTGCCGGGACTGCTCAAGCTCAAGCGCCTGATCGACGGCGGCTTCTTCGGCCGGATCCTGTCGGTGCGCGGCGAGTTCGGCTACTGGGTCTTCGAGGGGGACTGGCAGGCCGCGCAGCGCCCCTCGTGGAACTACCGCGCCGAGGACGGCGGCGGCATCGTGCTGGACATGTTCCCGCACTGGGCCTACGTGCTGGAGAACCTGTTCGGCCGGGTCCGGTCGGTCTACGCCCAGGCCGTCACCCACATCCCCGAGCGGGTGGACGAGGAGGGCAGGACCTACCCGGCCACCGCCGACGACGCCGCCTACGGCGTGTTCGAGCTCGAGAACGGCATCGTGGCCCAGATCAACTCCTCCTGGAACGTCAGGGTGCACCGGGACGAGCTGGTGGAGTTCCAGGTGGACGGCACGCACGGCAGCGCGGTCGCGGGGCTGCGCGACTGCCGCGTCCAGCACCGCGCCACCACCCCCAAGCCGGTCTGGAACCCCGACCTCCCCGTCACCGCGCGCTTCCGCGACGGCTGGCAGGAGGTGCCCGACAACGCCGACTTCGACAACGGCTTCAAGATCCAGTGGGAGATGTTCGTCCGCCACGTGATCGAGGACGCGCCGTTCCCGCACGACTTCGCCTCCGGCGCGCGCGGCGTCCGCCTCGCCGAGCTGGGCCTGCGCTCCTCCGCCGAGGGCCGCCGCCTGCCGGTGGAGCCCTGATGAGGATCACACTGCCCGGCGGGGAGCACACCCTGCGCGAGCCGGTCACCTGGGCCAGGCCCCCCGGTCCCGCGAAGAGCCGCACCGTCTACGCCGCCGCCCACGTCGTCGCCGACCCGCTCGGCGACAACACCCCCGGCTCCCCCGCCGCCGTCGACTGGGACGCCACGCTGCGCTTCCGCCGCCATCTGTGGTCCCACGGCCTGCGGGTCGCCGACGCCATGGACACCGCGCAGCGCAACATGGGCCTGGACTGGGCGGCCACCCGCGAGCTCATCGGGCGCAGCGCCGCCGAGGCGGCGGCCTTCGGCGACCCGGCCGCGCTGGTGGCCTGCGGTGCGGGCACCGACCACGCGCCACGGGCCGGGACGCTGGACGAGGTCGTGGCCGCCTACACCGAGCAGATCGAGACCGTGCGGAACGCCGGCGCCGGCGTCGTCGTCATGGCCAGCCGCCAGCTCGCCGGGATCGCGCGCGGGCCCGAGGACTACCACACGGTCTACGGCAAGCTGCTCTCCCAGGTCGACCGGCCGGTGATCCTGCACTGGCTCGGCGAGATGTTCGACCCGCACCTCGCGGGCTACTGGGGCTCGGGGGACGTGGCCGAGGCCACCGCGTCGTTCCTGGCGCTGATCGGCGAGCACGCGCCGATGGTGGACGGGGTCAAGGTCTCGCTGCTGGACGCCGAGCATGAGATCGGGCTGCGCGCGGCGCTGCCCGAGGGCGTCAGGCTGTACACCGGCGACGACTTCAACTACCCCTCACTGATCAAGTCGGGCAGCCACGCGCTGCTGGGCATCTTCGACGCGATCGCCCCGGCGGCGGCCGCGGCCCTGCACGCGCTCGACGCGGGCGACCTCGACGGCTACGACGAGATCATGGACCCGACGGTTGCCCTCTCACGGAAGATCTTCGAGGCGCCGACCTACAACTACAAGACCGGCATCGTCTTCCTGGCCTGGCTCAACGGCCACCAGGACGCCTTCTGCATGGTCAACGGCGCCCAGGCTGCCCGGTCGCTCCCCCATCTGAGCGAGGTCTTCCGTCTGGCCGACCGGGCCGGGCTGCTGGCCGACCCCGGGCTGGCGGTCTCCCGGATGAGGTCCCTGCTGGCGGTGCACGGACTGTGAGCGCGGAGACCGGCGGCGGACGGGCCGTGAGCCGTTTCGCGCTGAACCAGTGGACGACCAGGCGGTGGTCGGTGGCCGAGGCCGTCGACGGATGCGTACGGCACGGCGTCGAGGCCATCGGCCTGTGGCGGCAGGACGTCGCCGAGCAGGGGCTGGACGAGACCGTCGAGCTGGTCCGGGACGCCGGGCTACGGGTGTCGTCCCTGTGCCGGGGCGGCTTCCTGACCTCGGGGGACGCGCTCGACGACAACCGCAGGGCGATCGACGAGGCCGCCGCTCTGAAGGCCGCGTGCCTGGTCATGGTGGTCGGTGGCCTGCCGGGCGTGGTCCCCGGCGAGCCCCTGGGCGCGATCTCGCGGGATCTGGCGGGCGCCCGGGAGCGGGTCGCCGAGGCGCTGGCCGTCCTCGCCCCGTACGCCGGTGAGCGCGGGGTCAGGCTGGCCCTGGAGCCGCTCCACCCGATGTACTGCGCCGACCGGGCGGTGCTGTCCACCCTCGGCCAGGCCCTGGACCTCGCGGATCCGTACCCGGTGGAGCAGGTCGGCGTCGTCGTCGACACCTTCCACGTCTGGTGGGACCCGGAGGTCTTCCGGCAGATCGCCAGGGCCGGGGAGCGGATCGCGAGCTACCAGGTGTGCGACTTCCTGTCCCCTCTCCCGGCCGACGTGCTGCTCGGCCGGGGGGTGATGGGCGACGGCGTGATCGACTTCGCACCTCTGACCACGGCCGTGACCGAGGCGGGTTACACCGGGGACATCGAGGTGGAGATCTTCAACGCCGACGTGTGGGCCGCCGATCCCGACGAGGTGCTGCCCAGGATCATGACCAGGTTCGATGAGCTCGTCGGAGGCTGACACGCCGGGGCCGGAAGCGCGGAACGGAGGTGTCCATCCGGTCCCGATCCCGGCTTCACGCCGGAGCGGTGGGCGGGTAACCGTACGGTGGGGGTTATGACGACCGCAGAGAGCGAAGCGAGCCCCGCCGTACAGCGGCCGCAGGAGCATGTAACGGCTGTGTTCGAAGCCATAAGGGAGTGGGAGGCCGCCAATCCGGAGTCGGCCCCCTCAGGACAGGGAGAGGCCATTCTGTGGGCCCTCGGCAAGCGTGACCAGGCGCCGATCAGCGGCCGCCCGGCATCGGGAGCCTTGCCCACTCTCGCCGAAGCGCGCGCGGAGATCGATGCCGCCGAGCGGGTTCCGCGCGAGGGCCGGGTCGTTCCGGCCGACGGGGTCATCAGCGCCCTGCACTGGTTGATCGGTGCCAAGGACGGGGTGCCGATGCCCGGTCGCCGCTCCTCCACCGGCTGGGGGCATCTGGTCGGCGGCCGCGGGGTGATCCTTCGCACCGAGGCCGAGATCAACCGGGTCGCCGAGCTGGCCCGGGAGGGCCTGCGGAGCATGCCGGGCGAGCGGGAGAAGGCATGGTGCTCCGGAACGGTCGCCGTGTGTGAATGGCTGCTCGGCCTCCGCTCGAAGTCCCCCGTCCGCAACACCCCGCGCCCCATTCACGGGCCGACCGGACTCAATCTCGGAATGGAGGAGAGCGCCGCCGAGGACGTGTCCCGGCAGCTCGGCCGGGGCCGTCAGCATCCTCCCGCCTATGGCGACGGGGTCATCTGGACGATCCGCTGGCTACGCGGGCAGATCACCGTCCCGCCCATGAACGAGCAGGGGCAACCGACGCTCAGCAACCGCTGACCGCCTCCTACGACGCGAACGGCCCGGACGCCCCGCGGGATGTCCGGGCCGTTCGTCGTGCCGGGAGACGGCCTCAGGCGGGCCCGCGCGTGCTCTCCCGCAGGACCACCTCGCCGGCCACGGGCTCGACCCGGACCTCCTCCGCGGCGTCGAGGGCCAGCTCCAGCGCGCGGGCGCCCATGTCGGTGAGCGGCAGCCGTACCGTGGAGAGGGCCGGGACCAGGTCCCGCAGGGTGACGATGTCGTCGAATCCCGCCACGGAGATGTCGTCCGGCACCCGGATCCCCCGGTCCCTGAAGGCCGCCAGCGCCCCCACCGCCATCACGTCGTTGACGGCGAACACGCACGTGGCGCCGGAGACCTCGGCCGCCGCCGCGTAGCCGCCGTCCCGGTCGAAGGAGCCGTGCACGATCTGCGGGACGGGCAGGCCGAGCTCGGCGAGCACCCCGGCGAACCCCGCCACCCTGTCGCGGGCCGTGATCAGCCCGGCGGGGCCGGCCAGTACGGCGAAGCGGCGGTGCCCCAGTCCGGCGAGGGCCCGGGCCAGCGCGGCGGCGCCCTCACGGTTGCCCGGCACCACCGTGTCGGCCCCGAGCAGGTCCTGGCCGACGCAGGCCACCCGGCCGCCGGTCTCCCGGTAGCGGTCGAGCTCCTCCCGGAGCCTGCGGGTCACGTGGGGGTCGGCGATCCGGGATCCGGCGAGCAGCACGGCGCAGACCCGCTGCGCGTTCAGGGCCGAGACGTAGGAGATCTCCCGCTCGGGGTCGCGGTGCGTGGTGCCGACCATGACCACGAGTCCCTGGCTGTCCGCCACCCGCATGGCCCCGTCCGCGAGCGCGGCGAAGTAGGGGTCGGTGAGGTCGTGGACCACCAGCCCGATCACGTTGCTGGCCCCCCGGGCCAGCGTCTGGGCGGCCACGTTGGTCCGGTAGCCGAGCTGGGCGGCGGCCAGCTCCACCTTGGCGCGCAGGGAGGCCCCCACCTGCCGGGTGCTTCCGTTGAGCACCCTCGACGCCGTGGCGAGCGAGACGCCCGCCTGCTGTGCGACGTCCTCGAGCGTGACCATCGGCAACCTCCAGGAAAGCGATTTCCAAGTCTGCCAGAGACACCCCTTCCCCGCATCCCGGACGCACGGGCCCCCTGATCGCACGAGGTGTTGTTACCGACCAGTAGCATAGGGGGGAAGCCATCCAGCAACGAGGAGCGAACCCCGTGCCTTCCTCTCGTGACGTCGTATTCGTCGACGGTGTGCGCACGCCGTTCGGCAGGTCGGGCCCCAAGGGGCTGTATGCCGAGACGCGCGCCGACGACCTGGTGATCCGCGTCATCCGCGAGCTGATCCGGCGTAATCCCAACCTGCCGCCGGAGCGCGTCGACGAGGTGGCCATCGCGGCCACCACGCAGATCGGCGACCAGGGCCTGACCATCGGCCGCTCCGCCGCGGTGCTGGCCGGGCTGCCCAAGAGCGTCCCCGGCTACTCGATCGACCGCATGTGCGCCGGCGCCATGACCGCCGTGACCTCGGTCGCCGGAGGCATCGCCTTCGGCGCCTACGACGTCGCCATCGCCGGTGGTGTCGAGCACATGGGCCGCCACCCGATGGGTGAGGGCGTGGACCCCAACCCCCGGTTCCTGGCCGAGCAGCTCGTGGACGGCTCCGCCCTGGTCATGGGCATGACCGCGGAGAACCTGCACGACCGCTACCCGGCCATCACCAAGGAGCGCGCGGACGCCTTCGCCCTCGCCTCCCAGGAGAAGGTCGCCAAGGCCTACGCCGACGGCCGGATCCAGCCCGACCTGGTCCCGATGGCCACCCGGTCGGCGGAGAAGGGCTGGGGCCTGGCCACCGCCGACGAGGGGCCCCGTCCCGGAACCACCCTTGAGGGGCTCGCCACGCTGAAGACCCCCTTCCGCCCGCACGGCCGGGTCACCGCGGGCAACGCCTCCGGGATCAACGACGGAGCGACCGGCTGCATCGTGGCCGCCTCCGACGTCGCCGAGGAGCTCGGCCTCGCCCCCAAGATGCGCCTGGTCTCCTACGCCTTCGCGGGCGTGGACCCCGAGGTCATGGGCGTCGGCCCGATCCCGTCCACCGAGCGGGCGCTCCGCCTGGCCGGGCTCTCGATCTCCGACATCGGCCTGTTCGAGATCAACGAGGCCTTCGCCGTGCAGGTGCTGGCGTTCCTGGAGCACTTCGGCATCGCCGACGACGACGCGCGCGTCAACCCCTACGGCGGCGCGATCGCCTTCGGCCACCCGCTGGCCTCCTCCGGCGTGCGGCTGATGACGCAGCTCGCCCGGGAGTTCGGCGAGCGCCCCGACGTCCGGTACGGCGTGACCACGATGTGCGTCGGCATGGGCATGGGCGGAACGGTCATCTGGGAGAACCTGGGCTGGGAAGGTAAGAAGTGACGGACATCAAGGAACTCTTCGCCGACGAGGTCGTCACCAGGGCGATCGTCCGCGACGTGGAGCTGCCGTACGGCGCGGGCACGATGGCCCTGATCACGCTGGACAACGGCTTCGACCACACCAAGCCGTCCACGTTCGGCCCCGGAGGCCTCACCTCGCTGGACGAGGCTCTGGACTCGGTGGCCGGCCGCGGCGACCTGGCGGCCGTGGGCGTTATCGGCAAGCCGTTCATCTTCGCGGTGGGCGCCGACCTCAAGGGCGCCGCGACGGTCTCCGAGCGGGACCAGGCGCTGCGGATCGGCAAGCTGGGCCACGAGGTGTTCCGCCGCCTCGGCGAGCTGGAGGTGCCGTCGTTCGCGTTCGTGAACGGCGCGGCGATGGGCGGCGGCCTGGAGGTCGCCCTCCACTGCACCTACCGGACCATCTCCTCCGGCGTGCCCGCGGTGGCCCTGCCCGAGTGCTTCCTGGGCCTGGTGCCCGGCTGGGGCGGCACCCAGCTGCTGCCCCGCCTGATCGGCCCGGCCGCGGCCATCAAGCTGATCATCGAGAACCCGCTCTCGCAGAACCGCATGATCAAGGGCCGCGACGCCTTCGCGGCCGGCGTCGCCGACGCGATGTTCGAGCCCGCCGACTTCCTGGAGGAGTCGCTGCGCTGGGCGGCCCGGGTGCTGCGCGGCGAGGTGACCGTCTCCCGGACCGACCACACCGCCGAGGACTGGTCCAAGACCGTCGCCGACGCCCGCTTCCTGGTCGACATGAAGCTGCACGGCGCCTCCCCCGCCCCCTACCGGGCGCTGGAGCTGATCGAGCTGGCCCGCACCGCCTCGCGCGACGAGGGCTTCGACGCCGAGGACCAGGCCCTGGCCGACCTCCTCATGGGCGACGAGCTCCGCGCCGGCCTCTACTCCTTCGACCTGGTGCAGCGCCGGGCCAAGAAGCCCGCCGGCGCTCCCGACAAGGCCCTGGCCCGCAAGGTCACCAAGGTCGGCGTCGTCGGCGCGGGCCTGATGGCCTCCCAGATGGCGCTGCTGTTCGCGCGCCGCCTGGAGGTCCCGGTCGTGCTGACCGACCTGGACCAGGCCCGGCTGGACAAGGGTGTCGGCTACGTCCACGCCGAGATCGACAAGCTCCTCGGCAAGGGCCGCGTCTCCGGCGACCAGGCCAACCGGCTCAAGGCCCTGGTGACCGGTTCGCTGACCAAGGACGCGTTCGCCGACGCCGACTTCGTCATCGAGGCGGTCTTCGAGGACCTGAAGGTCAAGCAGAAGGTGTTCGCCGAGGTGGAGGAGGTCGTCTCCGCCGAGTGCGTGCTGGCCACCAACACCTCCTCGCTGCCGCTCACCGAGATGGCCTCCTCGCTGAGGCACCCCGAGCGGGTCGTGGGCTTCCACTTCTTCAACCCGGTGGCCGTGATGCCGCTGCTGGAGATCATCCGGGGCGCCGAGACCGACGACGCGACGCTGGCCACGGCCTTCTCGGTCGGCCGGTCGCTGAAGAAGTCGTCCGTGCTGGTCAAGGACGCGCCCGCGTTCGTGGTCAACCGGCTCCTGACCCGGTTCATGGGCGAGGTCATCGGCGCCGTCGACGAGGGCACCCCCCTGGAGGTCGCCGACCACGCGCTGGACGGGCTCGGCCTGCCGATGACCCCGTTCACCCTGCTCCAGCTCGTCGGCCCGGCCGTCGCGCTGCACGTCGCCGAGACCATGCACGCGGCCTTCCCGGCCCGCTACGGCGTGTCGGACAACCTCGCCCGGCTGGTCGCGGCGGGCAAGCCCGGCGTCTACGCCCCGGACTTCTCCCTGGACGCCGAGGCGGTGGCCCTCTTCTCCGGCGGGACCTCCCCGTCGACCGCCGAGGAGGTACGGCTGCGCGCGCTGCGGGCGCTTGAGGAGGAGATCCGCCTCATGCTCGACGAAGGCGTGGTCGCGGCCGCCCAGGACATCGACCTGTGCATGATCCTCGGCGCGGGCTGGCCGTTCCACCTGGGCGGCATCACCCCGTACCTGGACCGGACCGGGATCGCCGAGCCGCGCTTCCTGCCGCCGGGCGTGGCCTCCGTCCCCGCCTAGCGTCACCTCCGATCCCGGCCTCCCCGGCCGTCCCCGTCCCGCGCCCGCTGTCCCGTGGGCCGACCGAGCGCGGGGGGGCGCGGGGCGGGACGTACCGGGCGCCTCTTCCCCGCGCCCGGTACGTCCGCCCCGGCCGAACGCGCCGGGCCGGCACTTCCGCCCCGGCCGGGCGCGCCGGCCCGCCGTAGGGGATGTCCGGCCGGAGAACGGGCGGATTCTTTTACCGGAAGAGGGCCGGGGCATTACCCTGCCGGGGAATCACCCCTCATGTGAGAACCGTCAAGATCGTCTCCGCGGCGGCGGTGTTCGCCTTCGCGACCGCGCTGCCCCCGGCCGCCTCGCCCGCCTCGGAGCGGCCCCCCGTTCCCCCGGCCGCCTCGGACCGCTCACCCGTCCCCGGGGGCGGCTCGGCCCTGACCCTCACCCTCTCCGTGGCCGACGGCACGGGCGGCGGCGTCTCCCTCACCTGCGACCGGGAGGGCGGCAGCCATCCCGACCCCTTCACGGCCTGCGGCCTGCTCCGCAAGGTCGGCGGCGACCTGTCCAAGCTCACCTACGACATCGACATGATCTGCCCGGAGGAGTACCTCCCGCACACCGTGCGGGCCCTCGGCACCTGGGAGGGCAGGCCTGTCTGGTTCGACAGGACCTACGACAACCGCTGCGAGATGACCGCCCTCACCGGCCCTCTCTTCCACATCTGAGCCCTCCGCCCGCCTCGCCGGGCCCCGGGTCCACCCACGGCGTGAACGGCGGCTACCGGCTGTCCAGCGGCCGCCGTGTCACCCGGCTGTGGCGGTAGCCGTACGTGACATAGACGACGACGCCGATGATCATCCACACGACGAACCTGAGCCAGGTCTCCACCGGGAGGTTGAGCATCAGGTAGAGGCAGGCCAGCACCGACAGGATCGGCACCAGCGGGACCAGCGGGGTGCGGAAGGAGCGCGGAAGGTCGGGGCGGGTGCGCCGGAGGATGACCACCGCGATCGAGACGATCACGAATGCGAAGAGCGTGCCGATGTTGACCAGCTCGGCGATCGTCGACAGCGGCACCAGCCCCGCCAGGACCGCGACGATGACGCCCATCAGGATGGTGATCCGGTACGGCGTGCCGAACCTCGGGTGGACCTTGGACAGTCCGCGCGGCAGCAGGTTGTCGCGCGACATCGCGAACATCACCCGCGACATGCCGAGCATGAGGATCATCACGACGGTGGTGAGCCCGGCCAGGGCGCCGATGCTGATGAGCGTCGCCGCCCAGGTCTGGCCGACCGCCTTGAACGCGTCCGCCAGCGGCGCGGACTCGCTGAGCTGCGAGTAGGGCTGCATGCCGACGACGACCAGGGAGACCGCGACGTAGAGGAGGGTGCAGATGACCAGCGAGGCGATGATGCCGATCGGCAGGTCACGGCGCGGGTCGCGGGTCTCCTCCGCCGCGGTGGCGACCACGTCGAAGCCGATGTAGGCGAAGAACACGATCGCCGCGGCGCTGAAGATGCCCAGCACGCCGAAGGCGACGGGGGTGATCCCGAACAGCACCTGGATCAGCGGCGCGGCCAGGCCCTCGACGGCGGGGGTGGGCTTGGAGGGCGGGATGAAGGGGGTGTAGTTGGCCATGTTGATGAAGAACAGCCCCGCCACGATGACGAGCAGGACCACCGCGATCTTGATCGTGACGATGATCAGGTTGAACCGGGAGGAGAGCTTGATCCCGGCGACCAGGATGGCGGTGAGGGCCAGCACGACCAGCGCAGCGGGCAGGTTGAAGGTGGCCCCCTCCCCCGCTATCGCGTCGGGCAGGACGATCCCCAGAGACTCCAGCAGCGAGGTCAGGTAGCCCGACCAGCCGACCGCCACGACCGCGGCGCCGAGCATCATCTCCAGCATCAGGTCCCAGCCGATGATCCAGGCGGGGAACTCACCGAGCGTGGCGAAGGCGAAGGTGTAGGCCGATCCCGCCACCGGCACCGTGGATGCGAACTCGGCGTAGCAGAGCGCGGCCAGCGCGCAGACGATCCCGGCGGCCACGAACGACAGGGCGACCGCGGGTCCGGCCAGGTCCCTGGCGACCCGGCCGGTGAGCACGAAGATGCCGGTGCCCACGATGACGCCGATGCCGAAGACGGTCAGGTCGAGCGCGGAGAGATCCTTGCGCAGCCGATGCTCGGGCTCCTCGGTGTCCTGGATCGACTGCTCTATCGATTTGACGCGAAAAACCTCCACGGATCCCCTCCTGACCTTCCGGAGTCACTGTCCCCCACAGATCAGGTCATGCCCACCCGATCAACGACTGAACGGCCAACTAGGGGTTCTTTAGGGGAAAGTCCCGATGTCTCCCGCTCTCTCCCGCGACACCATCGAGGCATGCTCTTGGACATGCTGGGCCAGTTGGACCCATATCTGGTCGGCGCGGTGCTGCTGGCGGTGCTCGCGCTGGACGGTTCCCTGCTGATCGGGGCCGTGCTCCCCGGGGACGCGGCGATCGTCGTGGCGGGGACCGCGCTGACGGGCCCCGCCGAGATCGCGGTGGCGGCGGTCGCCGGGGTGATCGGGTGCTACCTGGGCGCCACCGGCGGCTGGATGATCGGCCGCCGGTACGGCTCGCGCGTCCGCCACAGCAGGGCCGGGCGGTGGATCGGCGAGCACCGCTGGGCGCGGGCCGAACGGATGGCCACCGGCGAGGGCGGCGGCCCCGCCCTCGCCGCCTCCTACTTCCTGCCGGTGGTCAACGCGCTGACCCCGGTCCTCGCCGGGACCCTCGGCGTGCCGTACAGCCGGTTCATCCGCTGGGCGCTGGCCGGCAGCGTGGCATGGGTGAGCACCTATCTCGTGCTCGGCTCCCTCGCGGGGGAGTTCGTCCGGCAGAACGAGCACCTGATGGTGCCGGTCGCCGGATGCGTCGCCATCCTGGCCGCGGGCCTCGCCGTGATCAGCCGGCGGGCCCGCGCGGACAGGAGGGCACAGGTCAGCGAGCCGGGTGGTTCTCCAGCACCGCAGACCGTTTCGCCACCGCCTCAGTGATCTCACGGGCGATGTCCTGCGAGGTCAGGCCGATCTCGCTGAGGATCTTCGCCCGCTTCGCGTGGTCCAGGAACCGCTGCGGGATGCCGTAGGTGCGGACCGGGACGTCCACGTCGGCGTCGCGCAGCGTCCGGGCGACCGCGTCGCCGACACCGCCCACCCGGCCGCTGTCCTCGACCACCACGACCAGCTTGTGCGCGCCGGCGGCCAGCACCAGGGCCTCGTCCAGGGGCTTGACCCAGCGCGGGTCCACCACGGTGGTCGAGATCCCCTGGGCGTCGAGCAGGGCGGCGGCCTCCAGGCACATCTCGGCCATCGGGCCGACGGACACGATCAGCACGTCGGGGTCGCCCGCCCGCAGCACGTCCATCCCGCCGAGCTGCCCGACCGCCTCGATCTCGGCGGTCACCGGCCCCTTGGGGTAGCGGATCACGGTGGGGCCGTCGTCGACCCGCACTGCCTCCGCCAGCAGCTCGCGCAGGCGCGGCTCGTCGCGCGGGACGGCGATGGACAGGCCCGGGACGACCTGGAGGATCGACAGGTCCCACATGCCGTTGTGGCTGGCGCCGTCGTCGCCGGTGACGCCCGCCCGGTCGAGCACGACCGTGACCGGCAGCCGGTGCAGGGCGACGTCCATGAGGAGCTGGTCGAAGGCCCGGTTGAGGAAGGTGGAGTAGAGGGCGACCACCGGGTGGAGGCCACCGAGGGCCAGGCCGGCGGCACTGGTCAGGGCGTGCTGCTCGGCGATGCCGACGTCGTAGAGACGGTCGGGGTAGGCCTCGGAGAACGGGATCAGGCCGGTCGGGCCGAGCATCGCGGCGGTGATCGCCACGATGTCCTGACGCTCGGCGCCGAGCCGTACGATCTCCTGGCTGAAGACGTTGGTCCAGCCGTGCGGCTTGGGCTTCTCCTCGCCGGTCAGCGGGTCGAAGGGGGTGGGCGAGTGGAAGCAGTCCTCGTCGTGGTTCTCCGCGAAGGAGTAGCCGAAGCCCTTCTTGGTGAGCACGTGCACGATGACCGGGCGGCGGAAGCCGCGCGCCTTGCGCAGCGCGGCCTCCACGGCCTGCTCGTCGTGGCCGTCGACCAGCCCGATGTATTTCAGGCCGAGGTCCTCGAACATGACCTGCGGGGCCAGGACGTCCTTGATGCCCTTCTTCACACCGTGCAGCGCGTCGTAGACCGGGGGGCCGACCACGGGGACCTTCGCCAGGTTGTCCTTGACGAACTCCAGCACGTCCTCGTAGCGCTGGGTGGCGCGCAGCGAGGCCAGGTGCGAGGCGAGGCCGCCGATGGTCGGCGAGTAGGAGCGGCCGTTGTCGTTGACGACGATGATCAGCGGCAGGTCCCTGTGCGCGGCGATGTTGTTGAGCGCCTCCCAGGCCATGCCACCGGTGAGCGCTCCGTCGCCGATCACCGCGACGACCGTCCGGTCGTTCTCGCGGCGCACCTTGTAGGCCTTGGCCAGGCCGTCGGCGTATGACAGCGCGGTGGAGGCGTGGGAGTTCTCGACGATGTCGTGCTCGGACTCGGCCTGGCTCGGGTAGCCCGACAGGCCGCCCTCCTGGCGGAGGGTGTCGAACAGCCCCGCGCGGCCGGTGAGCATCTTGTGGACGTAGGCCTGGTGGCCGGTGTCCCAGAGGATGCGGTCGCGCGGCGAGTCGAAGACCCGGTGCAGCGCGATCGTCAGCTCGACCACGCCGAGGTTGGGGCCCAGGTGACCGCCGGTGCGGGCGGTGGAGCTGACCAGCAGGTCCCGGATCTCGGCGGCGAGCCGCGGCAGCTCGGCCGCTCCGAGCAGTTTCAGATCCCGTGGCCCCTTGACCGACTCCAGAAGACTGCCAGGCCGTCCGGTCCGCTCACTCACGGAATCATCTCCTCTGTCCAGTCAGCATCAGACCGAGTCTAGTTCGCGCGGCGGGCACTGCCTCCAGGGAAGGGGATTCTGCACGTTTTATTCACACTTGCAATAGCCTTTGCCTCACCATGAGCACTCTCCCCTTTAGGCAACTATCGTCACTCATCGTCGCTTCCTTGGCTTTCTCCCTGGTCACGGGCGTCGGTACCGCGAACGCCGCCACTCCGTCGACCGCCAAGACCTCCGTGACGGAGACAGCCAAGGCCTCCGTCACGAAGGAGCAGGCTCCCCCGCGCGGCCGCGCCGCCGCGACGACCAACCCCCTCTACCGGACGGGCACGCTGCCCAACCTGCGGTGCGCGACCGGACAGATCCGCGCGGGGAGCGCGGCTTCCTACAGAACCTTCATGACCCGCGTCAACCGCTGCCTGAACCTGATGTGGAAGACCCAGTTCAGGAAGGCGAAGCTGCCCTTCGCCCAGCCCAAGCTCCGCTTCGTCACCTCCAGGGTGAGCAGCCCCTGCGGCCGCTGGCCCAGCGGCGCGGGCGGCTACTACTGCTCCAGCAACCGCACCATGTACATCGGGGTCACCCGGGCGGTGCTGAAGAACCCGTACGGGCCGAACCACGCCCAGTTCATGGCGCACGAGTACGCGCACCACGTGCAGCAGCTCGCCGGCATCATGAACTACTACGGCCAGAGCGTCTGGCGCGCCAGGTCCTCCACCAAGCTCGCCTTCTCCCGCCGCCTCGAACTGCAGGCCGACTGCCTGGGCTCCGCATTCCTGCGGCAGGTCGCCGACGATCTGCCGGTCGAGCAGGAGCAGTGGGACGCGATGGTCCGGTGGGTGGACGAGAACGGTCACAAGAGCTGGCCGACCAACGACCACGGCAAGGGCCGCAGCCAGGCCTACTGGATGGAACGCGGTTTCAACGCGGCCTCCCCGTCCGCATGCAACACCTGGACCGCCTCCTCCCGTAGCGTCGCCTGACCCTTCCGCGGCGCCGCCCGACCCCTTCCAGCCGAGAATGCGGCCGTGCTCCCCGCACGGCCGCATTCCGCTTTACCCCTAGTTTCACCTCTACTAGGGTTCTGGATCATGCGTACCCCCCTTATCTCCCTGCTCTCCGGCGTGCTCGCGAGCCTGCTGTTCGCCGGAACCGCCGGCGCAGGCGTCGCCGAGCAGTCCGGGCCGGTACCCACGGGCAAAGCGGCCCTGACCGGCAACCCGATCTACAAGAGCGGGAAGCTCGATCTCAAGAAGTGCGAGGAGCAGCCCGTCCGCCCCGACGACCTCGACTCCTCGCGGATCTACCTCGAATTCCTGATGGACTGCCTCAACGAGAGCTGGGAGTACCAGTTCTCCAAGGCGAAGCTGCCGTTCTCCAAGCCCCGGCTCGAAACAATCTCCCGGATCGGCCGCCCCACCGGCTGCGGTGACTTCCCCGAGGGTGCCCAGGCGGTCTACTGCCCGATCAACAAGAAGATCACCTTCTTCCTCAGCCCGTCGATCCTCTCCCAGCCGACCGAGCTGTTCCTGTTCCAGGTGATGGCCCACGAGTACGGCCACCACGTGCAGCAGCTCTCCGGGATCATGGGCGCGGTCGACGGCCGGAAGTACAAGAGCGCCAAGGAATTCCTGCCCGTGCTCCGCAAGGTCGAGCTCCAGGCCGAGTGCCTCAGCGGCGCCTTCATCGGCAGCGTCTGGCAGTCCCTGGACCGCCGCCAGTCCGACTTCACCTACGTCCTGCGCGCCGCCTACGACACCGCCAGCCACGGAAAGGCCGCCAACATCGCCTACTGGTTGAAGCGCGGCTTCGACCAGGAGGGCCCCGGCGCCTGCAACACCTTCTCCGCTCCCAAGTCCAAGGTCGCCTGACCCCTCCCTCTCCCACGACCACCCGTCGCCGTCCCACAGCCGCGCGACGGGTGGTCGTTTCTTTCCACCCGGGGGACGAGTCCTTCACTCCCGGGGAGAGAATGTCAGCCGTTCCGGGCCGGACACGAGTGACGACAGAGGCTTGACTCTGCGTAATGTGGTGCCACGGCCTGCGTGCCCTCCACGCCGTAACACCAGGCCGGTCCCCCTTACTGCCCGACGGCGAGGAGAAGAACGCGTTGGACACGACAGACGTGCGCATCCAGGTCCTGGAGACCGATGTGGCCGTGCTCAACATACGCACCGAGGAGAACAGGGCGATGACTTCGGCGATGTTCGAAGTGCTCAACGACCTGCGGACGGCGACGACGGACCTCCGGACGGAGGTGATCGGCCTCCGGACGGTCACCGACGAACTGCGCAAGGGACAGGACGAGCTCCGGACGGTCACCGATGAGCTCCGGGCGAGCACCCAGGAGTTGCGCAAGGGACAGGACGGGCTCCGGTCGAGCATCGCCGAGCTCCGCATCACCACCGTGGCACTCCGGATCGGGCAGGACGAGCTCCGCGAGGACGTGGCCTCGGTCAAGCGCTCCGCCGGAAACCTCGAATCGTCCATGAAACGGGTCGAGGGTGAGGTGGGCGAGCTCAAGGCCGGTCACATCGAGCTTCGCCACCTGGTGGCCAGCCTGATCAAGTGACACGTGACGGCCGTCGGCACTCCTCGGGTGGGGGGTGTCGGCGGTCGTCCGCATCCGGCGTCGCGCGCCGGAGCCGTAAGAGAGGTCAGGAGCCCGCGCGGGCGAGGACTTCGAGGGGGTCGGCGAGGACCTGGGCGAAGGCGAGCTCGGCGGCGCCGACGAGGGTGGCGTCATCGCCGAGGGCCGACGTACGCAGGCGGAGGCTGTCACGCGAGGGAGGCAGGGCGTCGACGGCCAGACGGCTGCGGACCTGCGCGGCGGAGCCGAGGTAGACCTCCCGGAGCATGCCGCCGAAGACGACCATCTCGGGGTTGAAGACGTTGACGAGGTTGGCGACGCCCAGGCCCAGCCAGTCGCCGACACGGCTCAGCGCCGCCTGCGCGACGATGTCGCCGCGGTCGGCGGCGTCGACCACGGCACGGACGGCGTCCCTGCCCATCTGGGCGCCGAACCGGCCGGCGGCCTCCAGCACGGCCCGCTCCCCCGCCTCCGCCTCCAGGCAGCCGAGCGAACCGCAGCCGCAGGGACGGCCCTTGGGATTGACGATCATGTGCCCGATCTCACCGCCGAAGCCCTCGTGACCGCCGAGGAGCTGGCCGTTGACGATCACGCCGCCGCCGATGCCCACGTCCCCGTGGAGGTAGACGAGGTCGCGGCAGCCGACGCCGACCCCCCGGGTGTGCTCGGCGAGGGCGGCGAGATTGGCGTCGTTGCCCACCGTCACCGGCAGGCCGAAGGCCAGCCTGCGGGCCATCTCCTCGGCGAACGGCACGTCCACCGAGCCCATGTTCGGCCCGAACCTGATGACCCCGTCGCTGCGGCTCACCCCGCCGGCGAAGGCGGCCGCCACCCCGACGCACACCGTGTCCGGCCTGGTCTTGCGGTGCATCTGCCGGGCGAACCCGGCGAGTGGCCCGACGATCTCGTCCAGCGAGAACGGGCCGCGCCGCCGTACCGCCTCGCGCCGGTCCAGGATCGTGCCGCCGAGGCCGACCCGGGCGGCGACCAGCCGGTCGACGCCCACGTCGAGGGCGAACACGTAGACCCGCGCCGACTCCGGGCGGACCACGAGGGACGGGCGCCCGGCGCGGCCGGTCTCCCTGGGCAACTCCTCCCGGACCAGGCCCGCGGCGGTCAGGTCGGCGGTGAGGGCCATGATGGTGCTGCGGTTGAGTCCCATCCGGCTGGTGAGTTCCGCGCGCGAGGTGGGGCCGCCGAGGTGCACATGGCGGAGGAGGGCGCCGAGGTTGTGGCGCCGGATCTCCTCCTGGGAGGGGCCAGCCCGCATCGCGTGGGTTTCCTTCGGGGGGTCGGGGTCGCTGATCACCTTAGACCAGTGGCGGCCGCCCGCTTGCGGGACAGTGCGTCCACCCCTGCGGCCAGCAGCAGTACCGAGCCGGTGACCATGAACTTCACGCCGGAGCTGTAGCCCATCAGGCCCATGCCGTTTTCGATGACCGCGACCACGGTACCGCCGAGGATCGCGTCCAGCACCCGGCCCTTGCCGCCGAACAGACTGGTCCCGCCGATGACGGCGGCGCCCACCGCGTACAGCAGCACGTTGCTGCCGCCGGTGTTGGGGTCGACCGAGCTGGCCCGGGACGCCGCGATGATGCCGCCGACGGCGGCCATGGAGGAGCAGATCACGAACGCGCTGATCTTCATCCGGTCGACGTTGATGCCCGCCCGCCGCGCGGCCTCGGCGTTGCCGCCGACCGCGTAGAGGTGGCGTCCGAACGCGGTACGGCGGAGCACGAACGTCCAGATCAGCAGGAGCACCACGATGACCGGCACCACGATCGGCACGCCCGCGAGCGAGACGACCGCCGCGTTGCGGCTGCGCTCCACGTTGAGGAAGTAGACCGCGAGCCCGCCGAGCAGTGCCAGTGCCCCCACCCGGACCGCGATCAGCGAGATCGGGTCGGACGCCAGGCCCCGGACGGCCCGCTTGCGTGCCCGCAGCAGCTGCAGCCCTGCGTAGGCGGCGACGCCGGCCACCAGCAGCCCCCAGCCCAGCGCGGGCGGGAGGTTCTTGTTGGCGACGGCGAGGATCGTCTCGTCGCGGATGGCGATGATGGTGCCACCCTTGATCAGCAGGAGGACGAGCCCCTGGAAGGCCAGGAAGGCGGCGAGCGTCACCACGAAGGAGGGGATGCCGAGTTTGGTGACGATGGAGCCGAGCGTGGCGCCGATCACCACACCGGCCAGGATGGCCGCGCCCACCGCCACGTACCAGGGCAGACCCTGGTTGGTGAGCAGGATCGCCAGGATCGAGGCGCAGACACCGCTGGCGAAGCCCGCCGACAGGTCGATCTCGCCCAGGAGCAGCACGAAGACCAGGCCCATGGCGATCACGGTGACCGCGGCGCCCTGGGTGAGCAGGTTGGCGAAGTTGCCCGCGGTGAGGAAGGAGGGGCGCAGGACGGCGAAGACCGTGCAGAGCACGACGAGGCCGAACACGGCGGGCAGCGCGCCCATGTCGCCACCGCGCACCCGCTCGGCGTAACCGCGGACGTTGGCGCTGATCGAGGGCGCCTCGGCCTTGCGCTCGGGGGAAATCGTGGCGCTCATACCGTGACTCCGTTGGTGAGGCCGAGGTCCCCGCTCCGGCCAGAGGTGATCAGTTCGACGACCTGCGCGTGAGTGACGTCGGAGGTCTTCACCTGGGCCGCCATCCGGCCGAGGTAGAGGGCTGCGATCCGGTCGGACACGGCGAACACGTCGTTCATGTTGTGTGAGATCAGCACGACGGCCAGGCCCTGGTCGGCCAGGCGGCGGACCAGTTCCAGCACCTGTGCCGTCTGGGCCACGCCGAGCGCGGCGGTGGGCTCGTCGAGGATGACGACCTTGCTGTTCCAGAGCACGGCCTTGGCGATGGCCACGGTCTGCCGCTGGCCGCCGGAGAGACTGGCGACGTGCTGGCGGATGGACTTGACGGTCCTGACCGACAGGCTCTCCAGGGTCTTGGCCGCCATCTCCTCCATCGTGTCCTCGTCGAGCACGAGGCCGCGCTTGTGCTCACGGCCGAGGAACATGTTCTGGACGATGTCGAGGTTGTCGCAGAGCGCGAGGTCCTGGTAGACGATCTCGATACCCAGTTCCGCGGCGTCACGCGGGCTGTGGATCTGGACGGGCTTGCCGTCGAAGAGATACTCGCCCGAGTCGATCGGGTGGATGCCGCCGACGCACTTGACGAGGGTGGACTTGCCCGCGCCGTTGTCGCCGACCAGCGCGGTCACCTCCCCGGGGTAGACGGAGAAGGCGACGTCGTGGAGAACCTGCACGGGACCGAAGCTCTTGTCGATCCCGCGGAGTTCCAGAACGGGGGTCATGTGGGGCTCCTCGGGTACGGGGGCACGGCCGGCGGGGTCCGCCGGCCGTGCCCCCGGCGCGTTACTGGATTCCGGCCTCGGTGCACTTGGCGGCGAACTCGCCGGCGCACAGCTCGTCCTTGGTCACGAACCCGTCTGCCACGACGTCCTTGACGCTGTCGAAGAAGATGGCCTGCGGGTCGAGCAGGACCGCCGGCACGTCCGCGCCGCTCTCGGTGTCCTTCACCGAACCGGAGGCCGCGGGCTTCTCACCCTTGGCCAGCGCGATGGCGAGCGCGGCCCCCGCGTCGGCCTCCTTCTTGATCGCCTTGTAGACCGTCATGCACTGGTCGCCGGCGAGGATGTTCTGCAGACCCTGCACGGTGGCGTCCTGGCCGGTGACCGGGACCTTGCCGTTGAGGCTGTTCTTCTTCAGCACGGCGATGGCGGCGTTGCCCAGGCCGTCGTTGGCGGCCAGCACGCCGGCGATCTTCGGCTGCTCGGTGAGCATCTGCTCGAAGATCGTGCCCGCCTGCGCGTTGTCCCAGTCCGGCACGGACTGGTCCGGGCCCTTGACGTACTCCTTGGCGTCGTACTTGGGCTTGAGCACGCCGTCGTAGCCGTTCTTGAACAGCGTGGCGTTGTTGTCGGTGGGCGAGCCGTTGAGCTCGGCCACGATCGGCTTGTCGGCCTTCTTGTCGGTCAGGCACTTCACCAGGCCCTCACCCTGCAGGGTGCCGACCTTGGTGTTGTCGAAGCTGACGTAGTAGGAGGCGCCGCCGTTGAGGGTGAGGCGGTCGTAGTCGATGGTGGCCACACCCTGGGCCTTGGCCTTGTCGAGCACGGCCTTGCCGGTGCCGCTGTCCAGGTTGACGATCATCAGCACGGTCGCGCCATTGGTGATCATCTGGTCGGCGATGGTCTGGAACTGGGTCTTGTCACCCTGGGCGTTCTGGATGTCGTAGGCGACGCCCGCGGCCTTGAACGCCTCCTCCAGGTACTTGCGGTCCGCGGTCTCCCAGCGGGCGGAGGACTTGCTGTCCGGCAGGATGACGCCGACCTTTCCGGCGGCCTTGCTCTCGGCGGGGGCGGCGCTGTTCTGGGCGGTGGTGGTGTCGCCGCTCTCGCCCCCGCAGGCGGTGAGACCGAGGGTCATCGCCGCAGCGGCGGCGGTCAGGCTGAGGATCCCCTTGCGCATGATGCACGGGTCCTTTCTTCGAAAAGTGGGGGGTCTGAGGGTGGAGCATGGCGAATTCGCGGGCACGACTTGCCGGGTCTCGGTGTGCCGTTCCGTTGAATGTTGTTTGCGGCAACGTATTCCGCGCTGGCCAGGAAAGCCAGACCCTCCAACGGTAAAGTTTGTTGTGGCCGGTAACAATCCAGAAACGCGGACTTAACCGGCGGTACTCTGCGCGATCAACGGAAAGGCCTGCGGCCCCGGACGGCATGGGGCTCACGCGCGCGGGCGACACCCGGCCGTTCACGGCACACGATCCGGCGGCGCGGATCGCGATCCGCGCAGGCCGGACGCCACTCGGCCCGCGGAGCGATACCCCCGGGCACGGCAGACCCTCAGCCCGCGGAGCAACACCCCCGGGCACGACGCCCACTCGGCCCGCGGAGCGGCACCGCCGGGCACGGCAGACCCTCGGCCCGCGGAGCGACACCCCCGGGCACGGCGGACCCTGAGTCCGGCAGGCCGATGCCACCGGGCACGACGCCCCCTCGGACCTACGGCTCCTCAGATCGCCAGGTTGATGCCGCCGGGCACGGCGGCGAACGTCTCGTCGAGCAGGCGGCCGAGCCTTTCGCGCCCGCCCACGCCTCCCGTCCCGGTACAGGTGAGAGCCGCGCAGGGCCAGGCCGCGATCATGATCTCCACCGCGGGGCGGAGCCGTACGTCCCCCGCGAGCCCTGCGCGCGCCGACCCGCTCGACGGCGGCATCGGCGGTCTCGGCGGTCTCGTTGCGGTAGCGCAGGCTGCGCGCCCGCACCGGCGGCACCTTCGCGGTGAGCGCACGGGCGGGCGGGAAACGCCGCTCCCAGCCGTCGTCCATGTCGCCGAGACTCACCTCGAGCGTCTGCCGCGGGCGGACCGGCACCGGTCCACCGAACGCGCGCCCGCCCACCTCCCGCAGCCGTCTCGGCCACAGCTCGGCGCCGGCGGCCGGCGTGACGTCCCCCTTGGACGGGAAGTCGACGACCGGCTCCGGACGCGGAACCGCCCGGCGGGATGATGTCCCGCCGGGCGGCTCTCGTCCGGGGTGTTCCCCCTTTTTGCGGGCGAGGCTTGCGTGCGGCCCCGCCCCCCCTGCCTCAGCTCTTGGCGAGCAGGGAGCGCAAGACGTACTGCATGATGCCGCCGTGGCGGTAGTAGTCCGCCTCGCCGGGGGTGTCGATGCGCACGACCGCCTGGAACTCCTTGCCGTCGGCCCTGACCGTCACGGTCTGCGGGACGCCGCCCTTGTTGAGCTCCTCGACACCGACGAAGTCGAAGGTCTCCTCGCCGGTCAGGCCCAGCGACTCGGCCGTCTCGCCCTCGGGGAACTGCAGCGGCAGCACGCCCATGCCGATCAGGTTCGAGCGGTGGATGCGCTCGTAGGACTCGGCGATCACGGCGCGGACGCCGAGCAGCGCGGTGCCCTTGGCCGCCCAGTCACGCGAGGAGCCGGAGCCGTACTCCTTGCCCGCCAGGACGACGAGCGGGATCCCCGCCGCCTGGTAGTTGGCGGAGGCGTCGTAGATGAAGGACTGCGGGCCGCCCTCAAGGGTGAAGTCGCGGGTGTAGCCGCCCTCCACACCGTTGAGCAGCAGGTTCTTCAGCCGGATGTTGGCGAAGGTGCCACGGATCATCACCTCGTGGTTGCCCCGGCGGGAGCCGTAGGAGTTGAAGTCCTTGACCGCGACGCCGTTCTCGCGCAGGTACTCCGCCGCCGGGGTGCCGGGCTTGATGGAGCCGGCCGGGGAGATGTGGTCGGTGGTGACCGAGTCGCCCAGCTTGGCGAGCACCCGGGCGCCGGAGATGTCGGTCACCGGCTCCGGGGAGGCGGGCATGCCGTCGAAGTAGGGGGCCTTGCGGACGTAGGTCGAGGCCGGGTCCCACTCGAAGGTGTCGCCGGTCGGGATCGGCAGCGAGCGCCAGGTCTCGTCGCCCTTGAACACGTCGGCGTAGTCGTGCAGGAACATGTCCTGGTCGATGGAGGAGGCGACGGCCGCCGAGATGTCCTCCGCCGAGGGCCAGATGTCGGCGAGGAACACCGGCTCGCCGTCGGTCCCGGTGCCCAGCGGCTCGGTGTTCAGGTCGAGGTCCATGGTGCCCGCGAGGGCGTAGGCGACGACCAGCGGCGGCGAGGCCAGGTAGTTCATCTTGACGTCGGGGTTGATCCGGCCCTCGAAGTTACGGTTGCCGGACAGCACCGCGGTGACCGCGAGGTCATTGGCCTGGATGGCGGCGGAGATCTCCTCCTGCAGCGGGCCGGAGTTGCCGATGCAGGTGGTGCAGCCGTAGCCGACCAGGTTGAAGCCGAGCTTGTCGAGGTACGGCTGGAGGCCGGAGCGCTCGAAGTAGCCGGTGACGACCTGCGAGCCCGGGGCGAGGGAGGTCTTGACCCACGGCTTGCGGGTCAGGCCCTTGTCGACCGCGTTCTTGGCGAGCAGCGCGGCGCCCATCATGACGAACGGGTTGGAGGTGTTGGTGCAGCTGGTGATGGCCGCGATGGTCACCACGCCGTGGTCGATCTCGAAGCTCGTGCCGTCGGCCAGCGTGACCTGGACCGGCTTGCGCGGGCGGTCGCCGTTGAGGCCGGGGGCGTGCGGCTTGTCGCCGTTGCTCTCGTGGGAGACCGCCGGGGAGTCGGAGGCGGGGAACGACTCGTCGGACGACTCGTCGAGCGGGCCCTGGATGCTCGGGGCGTAGTCCTTGACGGCCGCGCGCCAGGCGCTCTTGGCGTCCGACAGGGCGATGCGGTCCTGCGGGCGCTTGGGACCGGCGATGGACGGGACGACCGTGGCCAGGTCCAGCTCGATGTATTCGGAGAAGACCGGCTCCTCGGCCTCCGGGTCCAGCCACAGGCCCTGGGCCTTGGCGTAGGCCTCGACCAGCGCGACCTGCTCGGCGGAGCGGCCGGTCAGCGTGAGGTAGTCGATCGTCTGGCCGTCGATCGGGAAGATCGCGCAGGTGGAGCCGAACTCGGGGCTCATGTTGCCGATCGTGGCGCGGTTGGCCAGCGGCACGCTGGAGACGCCCTCGCCGTAGAACTCCACGAACTTGCCGACGACGCCGTGCTTGCGCAGCATCTCGGTGATCGTGAGGACCAGGTCGGTGGCGGTGGCCCCGGCGGGGAGCTTGCCGGTCAGCTTGAAGCCGACCACGCGCGGGATCAGCATGGAGATCGGCTGGCCGAGCATCGCGGCCTCGGCCTCGATGCCGCCGACGCCCCAGCCGAGGACGCCGATGCCGTTCTCCATCGTGGTGTGGGAGTCGGTGCCGACGCAGGTGTCGGGGTAGGCCTTGCCGTCGCGGATCATCACCACGCGGGCCAGGTGCTCGATGTTCACCTGGTGCACGATGCCGGTGCCCGGCGGGACGACCTTGAACTCGTCGAAGGCGGTCTGGCCCCAGCGCAGGAACTGGTAGCGCTCGCGGTTGCGCTCGTACTCCCTGTCGACGTTGCGCTGGAAGGAGTCCGGGCCGCCGAAGAAGTCGACGATGACGGAGTGGTCGATGACCATCTCGGCCGGGGCGAGCGGGTTGATCCTGGCGGGGTCGCCGCCGAGGTCGCGGACGGCCTCGCGCATCGTGGCCAGGTCAACGACGCAGGGGACTCCGGTGAAGTCCTGCATGATCACGCGGGCCGGGGTGAACTGGATCTCCACACTCGGCGCTGCGTTGGGGTCCCACTGGCCGAGTGCCCGGATGTGGTCGGCGGTGATGTTCGCGCCGTCCTCGGTACGGAGCAGGTTCTCCAGAAGGATCTTCAGGCTGTACGGGAGGCGTCCCGACCCCTCGACGGCGTCCAGCCGGTAGATCTCGTATCCCGCGTCACCGACGCGGAGCGTGTCACGGCTGCCGAAGCTGTTCGTGGACACGGTTCGCCTCCCTCATCACCCAGTTGTCCGGCGCGCCAACCATAAAAGGCGCAATTGAATCCTGCCGCACCACCGGAGTGCCCACGTCAGTTAGGTATGCCTAACCCGGAACCCGCCGGCCGCAGCAGATGTCTCGACATCAAGATATCGCCACGGATATCTCGACATCAAGTTACCCACCAGTATGCTCAGAGCGGGGCGAGGCGGAAGTACAGCAGCCCGAGAACGACGACGGAAAGTACCGGCGCGAGAAACTTCTGCTCGAAGGCGCGGCCGGTCTTGATCCCGATCTTCCACGGCAGCAGCCACCGCTGCCGCATCGGCCACAGCACCGGACAGCCCTTCTCCGTGCAGCAGTCACCGATGACGTGGGCCAGGCACCCGATCGCGACCGCCAGCCCCAGCCAGGCGTAGCCCACGTTGTCGCTGCGGAACACCGCGAACAGCCCGACGGTCAGGCCGATGTTGACCATCGCCGAGGCGAACTTCTTGCCCGGGATGCCGATCCCGATCGCCCGCAGCGCCAGTCCGATGAGCAGCACGACCATGATGTCGCGGCCGATCGGATAGGTGTTGGCCAGGTAGTGGGCGCCGAATCCGGCGCCGACGGCGAACAGCAGCGAGTGGGTGGCGTTGCGGTGACCGCCGCTCAGCCACGCGATGGCCTTGCTCAGCCCCCACGTGATCGGGCCGAAGGTCTGGGCGATCGTCGCGCTGGGATGGTCGAGGTCGGGGAGCATCGCGGCCCCGGAACAGATCAGCGCCCCGGCGACGAACTCGGCCGGGGTGAGCGCGTTCACCATGACCCCGGTCTCGATGAACCGGGTGGACTCGGTGAGCAGTGGCAGGGCGGCCAGTGTCGGCGCCACCCCCAGCCAGGCGATCGCACCCGTCAGCGCGTGCGTGTGTCCCATCATCGGCCGGCCACCCCCATCAAGATCACGTCAAGTGACTTTACGGCAAAGCCCGCTTCAAGAGGAGGACCGTGCCATTTTGCATCATCGGCGCGTCGATCCAGTGAGATCAATCCGATACATGAGCGCTGTTCATCTTTTTCGGATTTTGAGGTTACCTGAACGTAACAAGCGCTTGTGTTGATGTCCCCATCCCTTCGCGAGAGGTAACCCCCCATGCCCCTCCGCCTGCCCGGACTCGTCATGGCCGCGCTCGTCGCGGTCACCGGAGCCGTCCTCGCCGCCCCGACGGCGCATGCCGTACAGAACGACGTCAGACCGCTCCCCGCGGCGCTGGAGAGCGTCCGCAGGGCCGAGGCCGTCAAGCTCTACGGCGACGAGGCCATCCGGCCCATGGATCAGCGCAAGACCGGACTCGTCTCGCTGGGCGACAGCGAGATCTCCGGTGAGGGCGCCTTCGACCGTTCTCTCTATGAACAGGGAACGGACGGACCCGACAACTGGTGCCACCGATCGAAGAAGGCCGCGATCCACGTCACCGGGATCCCTGCCGACGCGACCTTCAACCTCGCCTGCTCCGGCGGGCAGACCAACGACATCACCATCGGCGGGACCCACCAGTACAACGAGCTCAACCAGGGCGACAACCTGGCGATCAAGGCCCGCAACACGCGCATCAAGATGATCACGGTGGTGGTCGGGGCCAACGACGCCGGAGGCCCGGAGTTCGGGCCGACCATGACCGGGTGCGTGGAGAACCGGGTCCTGTTCAAGGGGAACTGCTGGCCCAAGCACTCGCCGAGCTGGGCGGGCCGGATCGACTTCATCGTGCCCCGGGTGGAGAAGGCCCTGCGCGACATCCAGCAGATCATGACGGAGGCGGGCTACACCGCGGCGGACTACCAGCTCGTCGCCATGAGCTATCCCGGCCCCGCCAGCCCGGACGTGGAGGACAACCCGAACTTCCCCGGCTGGTACAACGGCGGCTGCCTCGGCTACCTCTCCGACCTGGCCTTCGCCCGCAACAAGGCGGTGCCGATCTTCGAGCAGGGCATCCGCAGGGCGGCGAGCCTGGCCGGCGCGCGCTACCTGGACGCCAGCAGGCTCTTCCACGGCCGCGAGGTCTGCATGGACGGCCCCTGGGTGACCGGGCTGCACGCGGTGAACGGCGACCTGTTCAACCCCCGGGCGACCCAGCAGTCCTTCCACCCCAACTCCGCCGGGCACGCCGCCTTCGGCGCCTGCCTGGGGCGCTTCTACGCGGCCGACACCACCCAGGCCACCTGCATGCTCCCCGCCGGCACCCTCACCCCGGCGCTCTACCCCGGCCTGCCCGAGTTCAGGCAGCTCAGGAACGGCGCGACCGGCGACTGCCTGGACGTGGACGGCAACTCCAGCCGCAACGGCCGCAAGCTGCTCGGCTGGGCCTGCGAGGGCACGCGCAACCAGGCCTTCTGGTACGACCCGACGCGCAGGTCCCTGCACACCGAGCTCTCCCACGACCGCTGCGCGGACATCGACGGCGGCCGGCTCACCGCGGGCACCGCGATCCAGGTGTGGGACTGCAACGGCAGTGCCGCCCAGCGCTGGACCCATGACGGCGCGCGCCTGCACGCCGCCGACGCCCCCGCGCTGTGCGCCACGCTCACCGGCGGCGCCCCGGGCGCCAGGCTGACGCTGGCCGCCTGCGACTCCGGCGACTCCCGGCAGGTCTTCACCTGGGAGGCCAAGAAGGCGCTGACCTACACCGAGCTCAGGTCCGGCGGCAAGTGCCTGGACGTGCCCGGCAACTCCCCGGCGAGCGGGGCGAACCTGGTGCTCTACACGTGCGACGGCAACGCCGACCAGTTCTGGGCGCACAACCCGGTCTCCGGGCAGCTGCACAACCTGGCCGACCCCGGCTTCTGCGTGGACCTGGAGGGAGGCACGGTCGCGGCCGGCCAGCCGATCCAGGTGGCGAACTGCTCCTCGGCGGTCGGGCAGTATTCGGCGTCGATGCGGTGGAACCTGACCGGCGGGACGTTCCTGTCGCGCAAGGACACCGGATGGGCGATCGCCCCGTCCGGGACCTCGGACGGCTCGGCGGTCGTGCTCCAGCGGGCCGCGGGGCAGCGGTGGAGCGCCGGCGCGGGCCGCGCGCCCGACCCGTGGAAGTTCTTGACGGCGGACGTCTACTGAGAGACGGGCGATCCGCCGGAGAATCTCCGGCGGATCGCCCGCACATCCCGGAAACGACAGACGGGACCGTTCCGCACCGAAAGCACCCCCCAGCCCTTCCGGCACGGAACGAATCCCGTCTATGTCCTTTGTAACGTGCAGGTCTCGATGGTTGTTCCGAAATCAGCCGAGAATTACGTGATCTAGCTCACTTCTTCGCTGAGCGATCTCGATGTCACTCTGGGTGACGGTCATCAGGAACGGCACGACGGGCAGCGCGGCCACCACCGCGAAGATCGCGAAAGCCCCGGTCAGACCCACGATCTCGGCCAGCAGCCCGGCCAGACCGGCCCCGATCGGGAGCATTCCCCAGCTCAGCAGGCGGGCGGCCGAGCCGTACCGGCCGAGCAGCCGGTCCGGGACGATCATCTGGGCCAGGGTCCGGCTGTTCACCGTCCAGAGCGTGCCGCCCATGCCGCCGATGAACGCGGCCGCGCCGACCGCCCAGGCCTCGGGGAACACCGCCGGGACGATCATCATGACGAACGTGCCGACCAGATCGACGAAGAGCGCCCAGCGCACGCCCAGCAGGCGGTTGACCGTGGTGACGAGCACGGCGCCGAGCAGTCCTCCCAGGCCGATCGAGCTGAGCAGCAGGCCGTACCCCGCCGGGTCGAGGTCGAGCAGCCGGACGGCGTAGGAGGGCAGCAGGGCCAGCCACGCGCTCCAGCAGGCCACCAGCGCCGAGATGGTCAGTGACATCGTGCGGAGCAGGCGGTGACGCCAGAGGAAGACCAGCCCCGCGACCATCTCCGCCCGGACGCTCCCCGGCCGGCGGTCCCCCCCGGAGTCCCGCTCCTCGGCGGCGCTCACGCGGAACCGGCCGGCCAGCAGCGCGAGCAGCACCGCCCCGAGGGCGAAGGCGGCGGCCGAGGAACCCAGAGCCAGCGCGGCGCCGAAGCCGACCAGCAGGCCCCCGATGGCCGGGCCGGCGAACTCGTTGGCGACGGTCTCGGCGCCGGCGATCCAGGCGTTGACCCGGCCGAGCCGCTCCCTCGGCACTGCCGCCGGGACCAGGGCGCCGACCGCGGAGTCCGCCACCACCTCGGCCAGGCCGATGGAGGCGGCCGCGAGATAGAGCAGCGGCAGCGACAGGGCGTCGCCGGCGACGGCCGCCAGCACGCCCAGCGCGACCACGAGCCTGATCAGGTTGGCCGCGGCCGCCAGCCGCCTGCGGTCGTTGCGGTCGACGAACACCCCGACGTGGAGCGAGGCCAGCAGCCACGGCAGCGTCAGGGCGAGCCCCACTCCGGCGACCAGGCCCGGGGAGTCGGTGAGCCCGACCGCGAGCAGCGGAAGCACGATCTTGGCCACCCCGTCGGCGAGGTTGGTCGCCACGGTGAAGCCGACGAGCGCCGTCTCGTTCCGCCGCACCGGTCCGCTCACCCGCTCCTGCTGAACTGTCATGCAACACCACCTAAGCCGTTTAGATGGTCACACCTTACTCATCGGGACGATCGAGGGGAAGAGGCGGGGTGATTCAGTCGGGGTCCGACCAGGCAAAACCCCCATATCACCTCATAGACTTGTCGTTAGAATGTTCTCGATATATCTTTGAAGCATCGAGAGCGGTCGAAAGTCGATCGCGATACAAGGAGGAATCATGACTTCCGCACAGACGATGGGCGGCGACTGGGGCAGGGCCGTCCCGCACGAGCTCCGGCGCGAGATGAAGCGCGCCGCCAGGGAGGCCTGGCGGACCATGGCCGCCGGCTGGCAGCAGGGCGAGTCCCACCACGGCGGGCCAGGCCCGCACGGCTGGGCCCCCCACGAGCACCGGCACCGTGGGCACCGCGGCGGCCCGTTCGGCGGCGGCGCCTTCCCGTGGGACTTCGGCAGGGGCGGCCCGGGACGCGGCGGCCCGTTCGGCGGGCGTCCGCCGTTCGGCCGGGGGCGCAAGGCGAAGCGGGGTGACGTCCGCGCGGCGATCCTCGCGCTGCTCACCGAGGAGCCGCACAACGGCTACCAGATCATCCAGGAGATCGAGCGGCGCAGCGAGGGCGGCTGGAAGCCCAGCCCCGGCGCGGTCTACCCGGCGCTGCAGCAGCTCACCGACGAGGGCCTGGTCCTGTCGGAGGAGAACGACGGCCGCAAGTCCTTCCGCCTCACCGAGGCGGGCCGGGCCTACGTGACCGAGCACGCCGACGAGGTGCGCGCCCCATGGGAGGAGATGACGCCCGACGTCGACGACAGCACCTGGGAGATGATGAACCTGGCCCGCCAGTCGGGGTTCGCCATGCTCCAGATCCTGCAGACCGGCAGCGACGCGCAGATCCGCCAGGCCAAGCAGATCCTGACCGAGACGCGTCGCAAGCTGTACCAGATCCTGGCCGACGGCGACTCCGGCGAGGAGTGAGCGGCCCGATGACGACCCGGGACGACCTCCGTATCGGAGACGCCGAGCGCGACGCGGCCGTGACGGCCCTGCGCGAGCACTACGCACAGGGCCGCCTGACCCACGAGGAGCTCGACGAGCGCATCGAGCTGACCCTGTCCGCGCGCACCGGCCGCGAGCTGGCGCTGACCTCGGCCGACCTGCCCGACCTGTACGGCCCCCGCCCCGAGGACCGCGACGGCCCCGCGCTCGGATGGGACCCCCGGGACTCCGGCCGGGCCGGGCCGTGGCACGGGCGTCACGGGCGCGGCCCGCGCCGGGGCGGCCACCACCCCGCGTCCTGGCACCGGCCGGGCCGCCGGGGCGGGCCGCCGGCCGCCCCGTTCCTGATCCTGATACTGGTCGCCGGGGTCGCGACCGCCGGGTTCTGGACGCTCAAGTTCGTCTTCTTCGCCTGGCTGGCGATGGCCGTCGTGGGCATGCTCCACCGCAGGCGGTGGCAGCACGTCCGGGCCGGGGGCGGCCCCCGCCACTGAGCACCGTCCCGGCCGGCACGGGGGTCCGCGCCGGGCACGGACCCGGCCGTCAGGGGCCGCGGCGGCCGTACGGGGCCCGGCCTCGCGGGGGCGGGCGGCGGCCGTACGGCGGGGGCGATCGGCGGCCGCGCGTGAACCCGGCCCGCGATGGCGGCCGTACGGCGGCGCGGTCAGCGGAGGGACTCCCGGAGCCGCCGCATCTCCCCCGCGATCCCCTCCAGCGTCCAGTGGGCGTTCAGGCCGCTCGGGTTGGGCAGCACCCAGACCGCGGTGTCGCCGATCACGGTCGCCTGCGGCCCGACGGCCGCCTTCGGCTGCCCGAACGCCGTCCTGTAGGCGGTCACCCCCGCCACGGCCAGCACCCGGGGCCGGGTCCCGGCGACCAGCCGGGCCAGCCTCGCCCCGCCCTCGCGGAACTCCTCCGGCGTCAGCTCCGCCGCCTGCGCGCTGGCCCGCTCCACCACGTTGGTGATGCCCAGCCCGAAGGAGGGGAGGAGATCCTGCTCCGCCGGGTCGAGCAGCCGGGGCGTGAAGCCGGAACGGTGCAGCGCGGGCCAGAACCGGTTGCCCGGCCGGGCGAAATGGTGACCGGTGGCCGCCGAGTAGAGGCCGGGGTTGATGCCGCAGAACAGCACGTCCAGCGACGGCCCGAGCACGTCCTTGAGCGTCCGGCCCCTGGCCGCGTCGAGCTCGGCCCTCGTCGGCGGCACGGCCTTGACGCGCGGCCCGTCCGGCGGCACGGGGACGGAGGGCTCCGCCGTGGGCACGGGGGTCACCGGAGTCCCCGGGGGCGGCACCGGGGCCTCGGGGCGGGTTTCACGGGAGACACGGAACCTGCCAGGGACGCGGGACGGGATTCACGGGAGACACGGAACCCGCCAGGGACGCGGGACGGGAGACACGGGTGCGAACCTAACCCATCTCCTCCAGCCTGCGTCCCTTGGTCTCCTTCACCTTGAGCAGCACGAAGACGAAGGACAGCACGGCGAAGAAGGCGTAGCCCACGTAGGCCCCGGACAGGTTCCACGCCGCCAGGGACGGGAACGAGACGGTGATCAGCCAGTTGGCCACCCACTGGGCCGAGGCGGCCACCGACAGCGCGGCGGCCCTGATCCTGTTGGGGAACATCTCGCCGAGCAGCACCCAGACGACCACGCCCCACGACAGCGCGAAGAACAGCACGAAGACGTGTGCGGCGACCAGGGCGACGGTGCCCTGCGTCTCCGGCAGCCGGACGGCGTCGCCGGTGCGGACTCCCGCGCTGAACGCCCACGCGGCCGTGGCGAGCGCGACCGCCATGCCCGCGGAACCGATCAGCAGCAGCGGCTTGCGGCCGATCCGGTCGACCAGAGCGATGGCGATGAAGGTGCCGACGATGTTGATGATCGAGGTGGAGAAGCTGATCAGCAGCGAGTCGCTCTGGTTGATGCCGACCGACTGCCACAGCGACGAGGAGTAGTAGAAGATGACGTTGATGCCGACGAACTGCTGGAAGACCGAGAGCAGGATGCCGATCCAGACGATCGGCAGCAGTCCCAGCGCCGGGCCGCGCAGGTCCCGTATCCGCGGCGGGCGCTCGCTGCGCAGCAGGTTGTAGATCTCCGTCACCCGCGAGTCCAGGTCGACCTTGTCGCCTTCGACCTCCCTGAGCACCTGGCGCGCCTGCTCCGTCTTCCCTATCGCGATGAGGAAGCGCGGCGACTCGGGAATGATCGTCGAGAAGAGCAGGTACAGCAGGGCGGGGACCAGGCAGGCGCCGAGCATCCACTGCCAGGCCTGCAGCCCGAACAGCACGTTGTTGACGTTGCCCCCTGCCGTCTGCGCGATCGCGTAGTTGACGAGCTGGGAGACCGCGATGCCCAGCACGATCGCGAGCTGCTGGAAGGATCCCAGGCGCCCCCGGTAGGCGGGTGGCGCGACCTCGGCGATGTAGGCGGGCCCGATCACCGAGGCCATGCCGATCCCGACGCCGGCGAGCACCCGCCAGAAGGCCAGGTCCCAGATCGCGAACGGCAGCGCCTGGCCGACGGAACTGACCGCGAACAGGAGCGCTGCCACCTGCATGGTCCTGGTGCGCCCCCAGCGGTCGGCGATGCCTCCGGCGATCCACGCGCCGACCGCCGAGCCCAGCAGCGCGATCGCCACCACGACGCCGATCTCGACCGGGCCGACGCGGAAGTGCTTCTGGATCCCGGTGACGGCGCCGTTGATGACCGCGCTGTCGTAGCCGAAGAGGAACCCGCCCAGCGCCGCCGCGGCGGTGATGAAGACGACATGCCCGAGATGCTCACTGGAAGTGCCCGAAGAGGCGGTACCGACCATGACCGTCCTTTCCCCCGAAGAACGTAGGTATCCCTGGATCGGCGTAGAAGAGCACGGCCGATCCGGCTCGGGGGGTTTTCATGCCATGAGCTGCGAAAACATGATTCGACTTAATGACGAGTGTCTCACAGCGCCTCGCTGTGGATCAGCGCGGCTCTCGTCGCGGACCCCCGCCTCCGGGCGTCACGCGCCGTGCGCGATCGTCACGGACCGCGCGCGCGGCCGTCGTGGGATCCCGTGCGCGACCGGCGGCCCGGAACGGCCGGACGCCCCCGGGAAGAGGTCCCGGCCGGATGCCCACCCCGGGAAGAGATGCGGGCATCCGGCCGCACCCGCCTCTCCTACCAGCGCAGGACCGCGGCGACCCCGTCGAAGTCGGCGAGGGCCTCGGAGGCGTTCTGGTCCAGGACGATCACCTCGGCGTCGATGTCCAGGGTGCGCTCGATCATGCGCTCCCCCATCCTGGACTCCTGCACGAGCGACTGCGCCGTCTCCCCCTGCGGCACCTGGCCGGGCGGGCAGAGCCGCCCGTCGGCGGTACGGCTGCCGCTCCACTCGCGGGACTCGGCCAGCAGGAGCTGCGCCACCCGGCTGTCGTTGAGCGCGGTGAGCGTCTCCTCCAGGCCGAGGGATCCGCGCCCGCCGGACAGGGCGGCGTCCTTGACCCGGTCCGCCAGCTCGACGCCGCGCCGGGTCCGGGCGGCCGTCAGCTGGGGTTCCGCGTACTCGGCGATCTTCGCCGGGGGCAGCGAGTCCACCACGGCGTCGATCTGGATGACGTCGCCGTTCAGCTCCGCCGCCACGATCTCGGTCAGCTGGACGTCTCCGATCAGCACGACCGTGGTCCAGCCCCGGCGCTCGGCCTGCTCGGTGATGTCCGGCCCGGTGGCGCGCAGCAGCCTGGTGAGGTTGTCCTCGACCCGGCGCTCGAACCTGTCCCGGTGCGCCGCGCCCTGCCGGGCGAGCTCCGAGGCGGCGGGGCCGCGCATCTGCCGCCAGTCCTCGGCACTGACGTCGAAGTACGTCCTGTCGGCGTCCTCGGCCAGGCCGTACCGGTAGTCGATCATGCGCAGTCCGTCCCGGGAGACGAGCGCGATCCCGGCGGGCGGCGCGGCCTCGACCGTGTTGACCAGCGGGCGGACGTAGGCGGTCGACTCCAGCACGATCTGGTCGGCGACCGGCAGCTGGAAGGAGAAGGTCCACACCTCGTCACTGCCGATCGGGGCGTACAGCACCCGCCCCAGCCCGGACTCGGTCGGGTTGAGCAGCAGCCCGAGATCCTGGTCGAGCCCTTCCAGCCTTTTGAGGACGGCCATCCGCCGCGCCCGGTCCTCGTCGGCCATGACCTGCTCCCGCAGCTCGGCGAGCTGGTTGCCGAAACGGATCCGCCAGGCGGGCCGGACCGCCGCCTCCTCCCGGGGGTCGGCGGTCACGTAGAACGACAGCACTCCCTGGTCGTCGTGGATGGCGACGACTTCCCGCAGAGCCGCACGATCGAATCTCACGACGTTCCCCCCTGATGGTCCGGCCTCCAACGATATGGACCTGTATAGGGGGAGCGATCGTCCCAATCGGGAAAATGCCTTCCTTCTTCACCTGTCTTTACCCGCAGGTCACAGACGCGGGTCCACCGGCTCGGATTCCAGTGCAAGAACGGCGAAGACCGCCTCGTGCACCCGCCACAACGGCTCACCCTCGGCCAGCCTGGACAGCGCCTCCAGCCCGAGGGCGTGCTCGCGCAGGGCGAGGGAGCGCTTGCGGCCCAGGAAACGGTGGCGCAGGACCTCCAGGCTCTCGGTGTAGTCGGGGCCGTAGATGATCCGCAGGTACTCCCGCCCGCGCACCTTGATCCCCGGCTGCACCCGGCCCTCGGGCACGGCCGCGCCCGTCGCGCCGTCCCGCCCGTCCGCTCCCGCACGGCCCGGCCACTCCAGCGGCTTGACCACCATGCCCTCCCCGCCCTCGGCGGTCAGCGCCGACCACCAGGCGGTCGCGGCGTCCCTGGACTCCTGCGAGGCCAGGTCGACGGTCACGTGCCGGGTGGGCGCGATCAGCGGGTCGGTGAGCCGGGAGAGCACGTCCAGGTGCCAGGAGTGCGGCTCCCGCACGGCGGTCGCCCGGCCCTCGCAGGCGAGGACCTGGAACGGCGCCAGCCGTACGCCGTCCAGACCGGAGACCGGCCAGCAGTAACGCGCGTACGCGTCCCGGAATCGGGCAGCGTTGGTCAGGCGGCGGCGGGTGCGGTCCAGCAGATCGCCCACATCCAGCCCGCGTCCCGCCGCCGCCTCCAGCACGGTGACCGCCTCCGGCAGCGCGGTGCGGGCCGCGGCCCCGACCGACGCGTACTGGCTGCGGATCAGACCCTCCGCCTTGGCCGACCAGGGCAGCAGCTCGCAGTCGAGGGCGAGCCAGTCCGACCCCAGCTCGTCCATGAGGGGTGCGCAGGCCCGTCCGAGCCGGTCCACCAGCTCGGTGGTGTCGTCGAAGAACGGCCTGCCCGTCCGGGTGTAGACCGCTCCGGCGGTACCGTCGGTGACCCCGAACCGCGCCGCCGCCACCTGCGGGCTCCTGGCCAGTACGGCCACCGCCCGCGAGCCCATGTGCTTCTCCTCGCACACCACCCGGGTGATCCCCGCGGCCGCGAACTCCTCGAACGCCTCGGCCGGATGCTCCAGGTAGCCGTCGAGCCTGGAGGTCTCCGGCGGCGCCATCGTCGGGGGAAGGTAGACCAGCCAGCGCGGATCGACCGCGAACCGGCTCATGATCTCCAGCGCCGCGGCGGAGTTCTCCTCCCGGACCTTGATACGGCCGCCGCCGTGGCGCACCTCGATGTGCTGGGCGCCCCGGACGTCGTCGATGGAGAGCACGCCGGGGTCGCGGTGGCCCGGGGCCGCGAACGGCTTGACCGACTCGTACCAGACCTTCTCGGCGGGCACCGAGACGATCTCCTTGGCCGGGTAGCGCAGCGCGGTCAGCCTTCCGCCGAACACGACCCCGGTGTCCAGGCAGATCGTGTTGTTGATCCACTCAGTCTCGGGGACGGGGGTGTGACCGTAGACGACCATGGCCCGGCCCCGGTACTCCCGCGCCCAGGGGTAGCGCACCGGCAGGCCGTACTCGTCGGTCTCACCGGTGGTGTCGCCGTACAGCGCGAAGGAGCGCACCCGACCCGAGGCGCGGCCGTGGTAGGCCTCCTTGAGGCCGGCGTGCGCGACGACGAGCCTGCCGCCGTCGAGCTGGTAGTGGCTGATCAGCCCGTCCATGAAGGCCAGGGCGGCCGCCCGGAACTCCTCGGGCTCGGCGGCGAGCTGGTCCAGCGACTCCTGCAGCCCGTGGGCGACCCTGACCTTGCGGCCGTTGAGCGCGCGGGCCAGCTTCTGCTCGTGGTTGCCCGACACGCACAGCGCGGTCCCGGCCGCGACCATACCCATGACCAGCCGGAGCACGCCCGGCGAGTCCGGCCCCCGGTCCACCAGGTCGCCGACGAACACCGCCGTCCTGCCCTCGGGATGGGTCGCGCCCGTACCGCCGGGTTCGATCTCCCAGCCCAGGGTGCGCAGCAGCGTCTCCAGCTCGGCGCGGCATCCGTGCACGTCGCCGATGATGTCGAACGGCCCGGTCAGCTCGCGCCTGTCGGTCCACGCCTTCTCCCGGACGACCGTGGCGGCCTCGATCTCGTCGGTCCCCCGCAGCACGTGGACCCGGCGGAAGCCGTCCCGGGAGATCTTCGCCATGGACCGCCGCAGGTCCTTGCGCTGCCGCCGGATCACATGGGGCCCGAAGTCCCGGTCGGGCCTGGCCTCGTTCCGCTCGATCGCCACCTCCTCCGGCACGTCCATGACGATCGCGTCGACCAGCACGTTGTGGGACTTGGCGAGCTCGATCAGCTTCTTGCGCGCCTCCCACTGGACGTTGGTGGCGTCCACGACCGTGAGCAGCCCCCGCCGCAGCCGGGTGCCGACGATGTAGTCGAGCACGTCGAAGGCGTCGGGGGTGGCGGTCTGGTCGTTCTCGTCATCGGCCACCAGGCCCCGGCAGAAGTCCGAGGAGACCACCTGGGTCGGCGCGAAGTGCTTGCGGGCGAAGGTCGACTTGCCGCTCCCCGACACTCCGACGAGCACGACCAGCGACATCTCCGGCACAGCGATCTCAGTCATCTCCGCCTCCCGCGTTCGCGGCGCTTCCCCTGCCGAACAGGGCCATCTGGGTGGGCGGGCCCACCTCGGGGTCGTCGTCGCCGACCGGCCGGAAGGCGACGTGGTAGCCGTACTCGCGGCAGACCCCCGCCGCCCACGCCTGGAACTCCGCCCGCGTCCACTCGAAGCGGTGGTCGGGATGGCGCATGCCCTCCAGGAAGTCGTAGCGCACGTTGTACTCGGCGTTGGGGGTCGTCACGATCACCTGCCCCGGCCGGGCGGCGCCGAAGACGACCCGCTCCAGCGCGTTCAGCCGCGGCGGGTCGACGTGCTCGACCACCTCCATGAGAACGGCGGCGTCGTATCCGGCGAACCGGTCGTCGGTGTAGGTCAGCGCCCCCTGGAACAGCCGCAGCCGTTCCCGCTGCCGGTCGGGCATCCGGTCGAGCTTCAACCGCCGGGCGGCGATCGCCAGCGCCTGCGCCGACACGTCCACCCCGGCCACCGCGGTCAACTCCGGCCTGCCCAGCAGCGCCCCGACCAGCTGCCCCGACCCGCACCCCAGGTCGATGACGCTGCGCGCCCCGGACTCCGCCAGCGCCCCGAGCACCGCCTCCCGGCGCAGGACGTTCAGGGGCCGCCTGGGCGCGGCGTCCCGCTCCCCCGGCGCCTCCCCCGCGGGCACCGCCGGAGGCTCGCCGCCCGGCTCCATCGAGGGGGGAACCTCCGCCGCCGGCTCGGGGCCGGTGGCGGGATCCTCCTCGACGGGAGGTTCGAGGTCCTCCTCCACGTCGTCGCCGAGCTCGGCCAGACGGGCGAAGGCGGTGCGGGCGAGGGCCCACCGGCGGCCGAGGTAGCGCCGGGTGATCAAGCTCCTCTCGGGGTGGGCGGCCAGCCAGGACTCGCCCGCCCGGATCAGCTTGTCCACCTCGTCGGGGGCGATCCAGTAGTGCTTGGCGTCGTCGAGCACCGGCAGCAGCACGTAGAGGTGGTTGAGCGCGTCGGCCAGCCGTACCTCGCCGCGCAGCGACAGCCGCACGTAACGGGAGTCGCCCCACTCGGGAAACCCCTCGTCCAGCGGTACGGCCTGGGCCTCGACCGTCCAGCCCAGCGGTCCGAAGAACCGGTGGGCCATCTCGGGACCGCCCCGGCAGGGCAGTACGGGCAGCGTGATCTCCAGCGGGATGGGACCGGCGGCCAGCTCCGGACGGCTGTCGCAGCGGCCGGTGCGGGCCGTGCGGAACACGTCCGCCAGCGCCACGGCCAGCAGCGACGACGCGGCGTAGGGGCGGTCGTTGACGTACTGGCCCAGCGCGTAGTCGGGGGTGGAGCGGCCGCGCGAGCGCACCAGGCGGACCGGGTCGACGTCGAGCATCAGCGCCGCCGTGCAGCGCTCCTCGCCCGCCTCCGGGTAGAAGACGCGGGCCGTGCCGTACGACTGGCCGAACTCCTGGACCCGGTCCGGGTGCTTGTGCAGCAGGAATCCGAGGTCGGTGGCGGGCCGTACGGTCGTGGAGATCGTGAGCAACACCCGGCCTAGTCTGCCCGATATCCGATCATGTGTGCCATCGGTTAGACGACGCCGGGAGCCTGCCGGCTCCGGCGTCGTCGACGTGCGGGTCCACGGCCTACACGTGGGGCAGGACCTCGGCGGCGATGAGCTCCAGGTGGTCCAGGTCCGACAGGTCCATCACCTGGAGGTAGATCCGCTCGGCGCCCAGCTCGGCGAACCGGCCGATCTTGTCGACCACCTCGGCGGGGGTGCCCGCCAGGCCGCTCGCGCGGAGCATGGCGAGGTCCTGCCCGGCCGCCTCGGCCCGGCGCGCGACCTCGGCGTCATCGGCGCCGACGGCGACGGTCTGGGCGGCCGAGAGCACGATCTGCGAACGCCCCTCCGTCTCGCACGCCTGCCGGATCCGGCCGTAGGCCAGCTCGGTGTCGTCCAGGGTGTGGAAGGGCAGGTTGTACTCGTCGGCGAACCGCGCGGCCAGCCGGGGGGTGCGTTTGGCGCCGAACCCGCCGATGATGATCGGCGGCCTGGGGCTCTGCGCGGGCTTGGGCAGCGCGGGCGAGTCCGCCAGCCGGTAGTGGGCGCCCTCGAACGAGAACGTCTCGCCCGCAGGCGTGGTCCAGAGGCCGGTGAGGATCTCCAGCTGCTCCTCGAACCGGCCGAACCGCTCACCCACGGGCGGGAACGGGATCCCGTACGCGGTGTGCTCGGCGTCGAACCAGCCGGTGCCCAGGCCCAGCTCGACCCGGCCACCGCTCATCTGGTCCACCTGGGCCACGCTGATCGCCAGCGCACCGGGCAGCCGGAAGGTGACCGGGGTGACCAGGGTGCCGAGCCTGATCGTGGAGGTCTCCCTGGCCAGAGCCGCGAGGGTCACCCAGGCGTCGGTGGGGCCGGGGCCGGGGTCGCCCGGCCCGATCCGCATGTAGTGGTCGGAACGGAAGAAGGCGTCGAAACCCAGACGTTCGGCGGCCTGCGCGACCGCCAGCAGCTCGTCGTAGGTGGCACCCTGCTGCGGTTCGGTGAAGATCCTCAACTTCATGAACCCCATTATCCGGGCACTCCGGACGGCATCCACAGAAAGCCCACGCGGGGTCGCGGCCGCTTGCTAACGTTCAGGCTTTCGGTCCGCTCGGTAACAGATCGAACACTCCCCGCGACCACTCGATGTCGTCGAGAAGGTGAATCCCATGTCGGTGGCGACAGACCGCTCCGCCGCCCGCCGGACCCGCGAGCCGGGCACCCCGCCCCGATCCCTGGTCGCGCTCGCGTCGGCCGCGCTCGTCGCCGGCACCGGCCTCGCCATCTGGGTCCTGCCCGCCGAGACCGGCGGCTGGGCGCGGGCCGGCCGGCCGCCCCACGCCAGGGTCGGCCCTCCCCACCTGACCACCCTGCCCGCGGCCGACCGGGCGCCCGGACCGGCGCTCCCCTCCCCCGTCGGTGGCCGCCCGTCGGGTTTCGTGACGTTCGTGGACACCGTCCGCGACCCGCTCTACAACCTGCCCAGGGCCGCCCGGCAGAGCAACGTCCGCTGGTTCACCCTCGGGCACCTCACCGCCGGGCAGCACGACTGCACGCCCGAGTGGGGCGGCGGGCAGGAGCAGGACGGCAATCCGGTCGCCGGCCGCCTGGGGCGCCTGCGCGCGGCCGGCGGCGACGCCGGTCTCGCCTTCGGCGGCCCGTCCGGCCGCGAGCTGGCCGCCGCCTGCACCGATCCCGGCCGTCTCACCGCCGCCTACCGCCGGGCCGTCGGGGCCTTCGGCACCACCTACATCGACTTCGAGGTCCGGGATCCGGGTGACGGCGAGACCGTCCTGCGCCGCGCCGGCGCGATCGCGGCCCTCCAGCGCGAGGCCGCCGCACGGGGGCGTCCGCTCACCGTGAGCTTCACCCTGCCGGTGACAGGGACCGGCCTGTCCCCCCGCGACGAGGCGATGCTCCGCTCCACCCGGGAGGCGGGGGCCGAGATCGCCGCCGTCAACCTCCTTGCCCCGATCTGGCGCGCTCCCACCGGGCAGGCGGACCTGCGGCCCGTCGCCTCGGCCGTCCGCGCCGCCCATCCCCAGGTCGCCCGCTCCCTGGGCGAGCCCACCGCCTGGCACAGGATCGCCCTCACCCCCGTCCTGGCCGGCTCCCAGGACCTCACCGCGGCCGACGCCCGCAAGCTCGTCGCCTTCACCACCCGCAACGGGCTGGCCTGGCTGTCCACCCGGGGAGCCGCCCCCACCTCCGAGGTCACCCGGCTTCTGACGGCCATCGCCCGCTAGACAGGCGCCCCAGGCGGGGTTATAACTGGGTTATAACCCTTCACTAACCCCATAGGGGGCACAATGCCGAAGATCAACGTCTATCTGCCCGACGAACTGGCCGAAGCGGTAAAGGAGGCGGGCGTGCCGGTCTCGGCCATCTGCCAGCGCGCCCTGGAGCAGGCCGTACGGCGGGTCACCGCCATCCGGGAGACGGCACTGAGCGCCCCCGACCTCGACGACCCGACGGCCCGCCTCACGCATTTCACCGATCGGACCCGCACCGTGGTCAAGCTCGCGGTGGAGCAGGCACGCACCGAGGGGGCCGCCGAGGTCGGCACCGAGCACCTGCTGAGCGGAATGCTGGCCGAGGGCGGAAACCTGGCCCTGCACGTCCTGCGCGCCATGGAGATCGACCCCGAGCAGGTACGGCGCGAGCTGGATCGGCTGGCCCCCGCGGAGCCGGCCGCCGGACCTGGCGGCTCCCCGCTCCGGTTCGGCGGATCCGCGGCGGGAGCCCTGGAGCTGGCCGTCACCGACGCGACCGGCATGGGGCACAACTACGTCGGCTGCGAGCACCTCCTCCTCGGGCTGATCGGCGAACCCGACGGGGCCGCCGGTCAGGTCCTGCGGGGTCTCGGCGCCGAGCCGCGGCTGACCCGCCGCACCGTCACGGCCGCCCTGGCCGGCTACGTCCACCTCCGGGCGCAGGGCCAGGCCGGCGCCGCCCCGGCCACCCCGGCCGCGGCCCTGTCCGCCGCCATCCGCCAGGAGCTGCAGCCGCTCCTCCAGCGGCTGGAACGGCTGGAAAAGCGGCTCGGCGACGACGAGGGGTAGCACCTCTCCCGGTGCGCCCTGGCGCGTCCCGGTGGGGACGGGACCGAGGCGATTTCACGATCGCGCGTCGCGGCGAGCGGATGGACGCATGCGCTTCCCGTGCGTCATGATCTTGTAAGAACCCCGGGGACCGCCAGGGTTCCCGGGGTTGATGTGTTGCGTTACAGCTGGGCAGAGCCTAGATCGAACCGTTGACCAGCAACGCCACGCACTCCACGTGGTGGGTCATCGGGAAGGCGTCGAAGGCGCGCAGGTCGGCGAGGCTGTAGCCGTGGTCGGCGAGCCAGGCGATGTCACGGGCGAGGGTGGCCGGGTCGCAGGAGACGTAGACGATGCGGCCGGCCTGGAGGGTGGCGACGCGGTCGACGACCTCGCGTCCCAGACCGGCCCGGGGCGGGTCGACGACGACCAGGTCGGCGCGCTCGATGCCGAAGCGGTCGAGGGCGTTCTCGACGCGGCCCCGGGCGAAGCGGGCCTGGGGCAGGTCCCGGAGGTTGCGTTCGGCGTCGCGCACGGCCACGGCCTCGGACTCGACGCCGAACACGGCGCCCTCGGGGCCGACCGCCTCGGCCAGGCCCGCGGCGAACAGGCCGACACCGCAGTAGAGGTCCAGGGCCCACTCCCCCGGCTGCGGGGCGGCGAACTCCAGGACCGTGGCGAGCAGCGTGGCCGCGGCGCCCGGGTGGACCTGCCAGAAACCGCTCCCGGTGACCTGGAAGTCCCGGTCGCCGACGCGCTCGGTGAGATGGTTGCGGCCGTGCACCACGCGGGTGCGGCCCTTGCCCTCGTCGACGAAGACGGCCACGCTCGTGTCGAGGTCGGGCACGGCCACCGTACGGCGGGGCCGGGGGGCGACCACGACGGCCTGCTCCCCGACGCTGGAGGCGATGACCTCGACCGAGGAGGCGTTGCGCCAGTTCATGACCTCGGCGCCGACGTTCTCCACCTCCGGGTGGGCGATCAGGCAGGCGTCCAGCGGCTCGATGTCGTGGGAGCGGTGGCGGCGCAGGCCGAGGACGCCCTCACGGTCGACGGCGAACTGCACCCGGGTGCGCCAGCCGAGGCCGTCGGGGGCGCCGGGCACCTCCTCGACGACGCCCTTCCACTCGATCCCGGCCAGCCGCTTGAGCTGCTCGGCGACCACGTCGGTCTTCAACAGGCGCTGGGCGTCGAGGGAGGCGTGCTGCCAGTCGCAGCCTCCGCAGCGGCCGGGCCCGGCGAACGGGCACGGCGGGGTCACCCGGTCGGCGGAGGGCTCCAGGATCTCGACGGCGTCGGCCCGCAGGAAACGGCTGGTCTCCTCGGTGATCTCCGCGAGGACGCGCTCGCCGGGGAGCGCGTGCCGTACGAAGACCACCCGGCCGTCGTGGCGGGCGACACACCAGCCGCCGTGCGCGACCGGTCCCACCGTCAGTTCAACCGCCATGCCATGCCCCCACAGTCCGTCGTCGCCAGGCCTCCCTGTCGTCAGGAGTACATACGAAAGGTTATGCCTTGCCGTCCTCGCCCCGGGCCATCTCGTCGCGGGCGGACTCCTCCGCGGCGGCCTCCCGGACCGCCTCGTCATAGCGCGCCTCCCCCGCGGGCGCCTCACGCTGCCGGCGGCGGACGGCGTTGGGGGCGTAGCGCTCGGGGCGGCCCTTGAGGCGGTCGGAGGAGTGGAGCTGCCAGGGCACGCTGGTGACCATCACTCCGGGCTGGAAGAGCAACCGGCCCTTGAGCCGCAGCGCGCTCTGGTTGTGCAGCAGGTGCTCCCACCAGTGGCCGACGACGTACTCGGGGATGTAGACGGTCACCACGTCGCGGGGCGAGCGGCGGCGCAGCGACTTGACGTACTCCAGGATCGGCCGGGTGATCTCGCGGTAGGGCGAGTCGAGCATCTTCAGCGGCACCGGGATGCCCCGCCGTTCCCACTCCTCCTGCAGGATCCGGGCCTCCTCGCCCTCCACGCCCACGGTGAGCGCCTCCAGGGTCGAGGGCCGGGTGGCGCGGGCGTAGGCGAGGGCGCGCAGGGTCGGCTTGTGGATCTTGGAGACCAGGACGACGGCGTGGTTGCGGGCCGGCAGCATCGACTCGTCCATCTGGGCGTCCTCGGAGACGGCGAGCTCGCGGGCCACCTTCTCGTAGTGGCGGTGGATGGCCTTCATCATCAGGAACAGCAGCGGCATGGCCACGCAGACGATCCACGCGCCGTGGGTGAACTTGGTCAGCAGCACGACCACCAGCACCACGCCGGTCATGACGCCGCCGAAGAAGTTGATGACCCGCGAACGCCGCATCTGCCGGCGGGCCGAGGAGTCGGTCTCGGTCTTCAGATGCCGGGTCCAGTGCCGGACCATGCCGATCTGGCTCAGCGTGAACGACACGAAGACGCCCACGATGTAGAGGTTGAGCAGGCGGCTGACGTCGGCGTCGAAGCCCCACAGCAGCAGGCAGGCGGCGGCGGCCAGGAAGATGATGCCGTTGGAGAAGGCCAGCCGGTCGCCCCGGGTGTGCAGCTGGCGGGGGAGGAAACGGTCCTGGGCCAGGATGGAGCCGAGCACCGGGAAACCGTTGAAGGCGGTGTTGGCCGCGAGGAACAGGATCAGCGCGGTGACCGCGGCGATGGCGAAGAAGAACAGCGACCCGCTGCCGAAGACCGCGTCGGCGACCTGGGCGATGATCGGCTGCTGGTAGTAGTCGGGTCCCGCGGGCCTGCCGTTGATGAGCACGTCGTAGGCGGCCCTGGCGGGGTCGGCGAGCTTGACGCCCGAGGCCAGGCCGAGCGAGATGATGCCGACGAACATGACGACCGAGACCAGGCCCATCATCAGCAGCGTGGTCGCGGCGTTCTTGCTCTTGGGCTTGCGGAAGGCGGGCACGCCGTTGCTGATCGCCTCCACACCGGTGAGCGCGGCGCAGCCGGAGGAGAACGCCCGCAGGATGAGGAAGGCCGCCGCGAAGGACGTCAGGTTGGCCTGCTCGGCGACGATCTCGTAGTCGGCGGTGGGGGCGCGCAGCTCGTCGCCGAGCACGAGCAGCCGGAAGCCGCCCCACACGACCAGGCCGATGACCGCGAACATGAAGGTGTAGGTGGGGATCGCGAAGGCCCCGCCGGACTCGCGGATGCCGCGGAGGTTGACCAGCGTCAGCAGGACGACGATGGTGATCGCGACCAGTGGCTTGTGCTCGGCGACGTAGGGGATCGTGGCGCCGACGTAGTCGACGCCGTTGGCCACCGACACCGCGACGGTGAGGACGTAGTCGACCATCAGGGCGCTGGCGACGGTGAGGCCGGCGTTCTGGCCGAGGTTGACGGTGGCCACCTCGTAGTCGCCGCCGCCGCTGGGATAGGCGTGCACGTTCTGCCGGTAGGACGCCACGACCGTGAGCATCACCACGACGACGGCGACGGCGACCCACGGGGCGAAGCTGTAGAACGAGATCCCGGCGATGGAGAGGATGACGAGGATCTCCTGCGGGGCGTAGGCCACCGAGGAGAGCGCGTCGCTCGCGAAAACGGGCAGTGCGATGCGTTTGGGGAGCAGTTGTTCATGCAGCTGCGTGCTGCGCAGCGCACGCCCGATGAACAGGCGCTTGACGAGGTCCGTCACCTTTGACACGTCTGCCGATGCTAGTCCCCATCCGTCCGCCCCGCCGACACGGCACTCCCCAAGCGGGCCATACTGACTAAGTACATCGGGAACAAGATCCGCCTCAACGCGACCGGCGGGGGAGCATGCATATCGTGATCATGGGATGTGGCCGAGTGGGTTCGACCCTGGCGCACATCCTTGAGGACAGCGGCCACTCGGTCGCGATCATCGACCGGGACCCGCAGGCCTTTCGCCGCCTGCGGGCCGGTTTCCGCGGTCGCCGGGTCACCGGGATCGGCTTCGACCGGGACGTCCTGGAAGAGGCCGGGATCGGATCGGCGGGCGCCTACGTGGCGGTGAGCAGCGGCGACAACTCCAACATCATCTCCGCCCGGGTCGCACGCGAGACGTTCGGCGTGGACAACGTGGTGGCCCGCATCTACGACTCCCGGCGGGCGGAGGTCTACCAGCGGCTGGGCATCCCCACCGTCGCCACGGTCCGCTGGACCGCCGACCAGATCCTGCGCCGGGTGCTGCCCGAGGGGGCCGAGCCGCTGTGGCGCGACCCGACCGGGTCCGTCGTGCTGGCCGAGGTGGCCTACCACCCCGGCTGGATCGGCACCAGGAGCAAGGACCTGGAGGAGGCCGCGGGCACGCGCATGGCGTTCGTCAACCGGATGGGCGAGACCCTGCTGCCCAAGAGCGACTCCGTGGTGCAGGAAGGCGACATCCTGCACGTCATGGCGGTCGAAAGTGACATGGACCGCATCAACAAGGTGCTGTCCAGTGCGCCGGAGGAGGGCCACTGATGCGCGTCACCATCGCGGGTGCCGGAGCCGTCGGCAGGTCGATCGCCGCCGAGCTCCTGGAGAACGGCCACGAGGTCCTGCTCATCGACATCGACCCCAAGGCCATCAAGATCGACACGGTGCCGCGCGCGGAGTGGCTGCTCGCCGACGCCTGCGAGATCTCCTCGCTGGACGAGGCGGCCCTGGCCGACTGCCACGTGGTCGTCGCCGCCAGCGGCGACGACAAGGTCAACCTCGTCGTGTCGCTGCTGGCCAAGACGGAGTACGGCGTGCCGCGCGTGGTCGCCAGGATCAACCACCCCAAGAACGAGTGGCTGTTCAACGAGTCGTGGGGCGTGGACGTGGCCGTCTCGACCCCCCGCCTGCTGAGCGCGCTGGTCGAGGAGGCGGTGAGCGTCGGCGACCTGGTCCGGCTGATGACCTTCCGTCAGGGGCAGGCCAACCTGGTGGAGCTCACCCTTCCCGAGGACGCGCCGGTCGTCGGCCAGCGCGCCGGATCGGTGCCGTGGCCGACCGACAGCGCCCTGGTCGCGATCCTCCGCGAGGGGCGGGTGCTGGTGCCTACCGCCGACGACCCGCTGGAGGCCGGAGACGAGCTGATGTTCGTGGCCAGCCAGGAGGTCGAGGAGGAGCTGGCCCGGCTCCTGTCCGCGCACCGGTCCATCCACTGAGACGGGCGCCCGTCCCGGATCCGATCCCGGTCTCGGGGAGTGGCGTCCGGTCTCAGGGGATGGCGGGTGGCCGGACCGGGGTCCGGCCCCTGGTCAGCAGCCACACCATGGCGGCGAGGCCCGCGACCTGGAGCGGCCAGCCCATCACGATCTTCAGGATGCCCAGCTCGGCGACCGCGTCGTTCCCGCCGATCAGGTAGACGGGCAGCTGCACGGCCACCCGGACCACACACGGGATCATCAGCATCCAGGTGAGCCTGGAACAGAGCCGCACGACGGCCGGGTCCTGGCGCCAGCCCGTCGGGTCGCCGGTGACGGACCCGATCAGGAAGCCCACCAGGGGCCACCGGGTGACGATCGACAGCAGCATCGCCACCGAGTAGCCGGCGTTGTAGAGGATGCCGGGCAGGTAGACGTCACGGGCGTCGCCGGTGCGAGAGGCGAAGAACGCGCCGATGCCGATGCCGATCAGACTGTTGATCACGAACTGCGGCGACGAGCGCTGCAGCAGCCGCACGGCCAGCAGCACCACCGCCGCCGAGATGCTGACGATCAGGGACATCTTCAGGTCGGAGGTGCCGATCCACATCCCGGTGAAGGTGATCGTGGGCACGGCTGCCTCGATGATGCCGCGCACTCCCCCGAAGGCCTTGGCGAGCTGAACGCGGATCGCCGCCTCCACCGTGTCGTGCGCGGCGGTCTCATCGGTGGTGGTCATGTTCTCGCTCACCGTTCTGTGGTCGTCAATGGCTCACGCACCGCCCGCCGGACGTAGCTCGTATCGGGGATTGAACATCACCTTGCGCCCGTCCTGCACACTGACGAGCCCCTCGGCCAGCACCATCCGGCCCGGCTCGATTCCGGCGATCTTCCGGCGGCCCAGCCAGATCAGGTCGATCACATCCGAGCCGTCGTAGAGCTCCGCTTCGAGCGCGGGCGCGCCCCCACGGGGCCTCAAGGTCACCGTCCGTAGCGTACCGGTAACACAGAATCGGCGGCGTCCGCCGCACGAGACGATGGGGGTGGCGCCATGACGATCGAGGTCCTGCTGGAGTTCGCTGGCTTCCAGCTCGGCCTGACTCGTCGTCAGCCGCCGGAAAAAGCCCCGAAATCCGCCCTGTTTATGCGGTTCCTGAGAACCCACGACCTCTCCTTCACATACGTGTTGAATCAGCGTACGCGATCCCTCACGTCAGCGAAGCTCGGCTATCTCCGGACCGCGCTTGAAGGGGTTGAGGTCGGGCACGTCGCCTCCGGCGGCGTGCTGCTCCATGGCCTGCCTGGCCTCCGGCGGAAGCCGCAGCTCGATCGCCTCCTTGGGGGCCATCGGCTCGTCTCCGCGGACCACCACGATGTCGCGGATCACGCCCTCCAGCGTCGCGGCCGCCTCGGCGTCCAGCGCGGCACGCCCGCTGATCACCGCCCGGAGGAACCAGCGCGGGCCGTCGACACCGATGTAGCGGACCGGCTGGGCGACCCCGTCCGCCGGGACCTGGGCCGCCAGCTCGACGCCGAACGGCCCCTCCCGCTCCTCGGCGGTGCCACCGGCGCCCTTGACCCCCTCGGCGAGCTCGTCCCGCACCTCGTCCCAGATGCCGCTGCGCTTGGGCGCCGCGAACGCGTGCACCTGCAGGGCGCTCTCACCGACCATGATGACCGCACCGACGATGTGGTCACCGGCCAGGTTGAGCTGCACCTCGAAACCGGGGTCGACCGGCAGGCGCATGCCGCCCAGATCGACCCGCTCCCGCTCGGAACAGGGCTCACCCGAGTCCCATGGGCCGGACTCACGTGCCTGCACCTGCTCGACCTCCTCGACCTCATCGGCCACGGCCGGGGACTCCTCGCGACGGCGACGTCCGAACACTTTCCTCACGCTCCTTGAAGATTCGCTGGTCGCTCACCACTCCTCGCTCGCTTCGCGGTCGGCTCGTCCCTCTCCGCCCGCTCCGCTCACTATGTCGGGTTCGCTCCCTGTCAACGGCCGGTGGAGCCGAACCCGCCGGCGCCTCGCGCCGATCCGGGCAGCCGGTCCACCTCGTAGAACACCGCCTTCTCCACCCGCTGGATCACGAGCTGCGCGATGCGATCCCCCCTGCGCAGCCGTAGCGCGTCCTTGGTGTCGGTGTTGAGCAGCGTCACTTTGATCTCGCCCCGGTAGCCCGCGTCCACGGTGCCGGGCGCGTTCACGAGCGTCACACCGTGCTTGGTGGCCAGACCGGAACGCGGGTGGACGAACGCGGCATAACCATCGGGCAGGGCGATCGCCACCCCGGTGCCCACCATGACCCGCTCCCCGGGGAGCAGCTCGACGTCCTCGGCGGCGTAGAGATCCGCTCCCGCGTCGCCCGGATGGGCGTAGGACGGCACCGGCAGCTCGGCGTCGAGCCGGTGGATCAGCACCTCGACGTTGTCGGTCACGGGTTCACCTCGTACTCGTGATGTTCGTCGATGATGGCCTGGGCATCACCGTGCTTGGCGAAGTGTTCCATGCCAACCTCGATGAAGAGCGCGGCGGCTCGCACGGCGACCGGGCCGTCCGGGGATCCGATCCGCCCCTCAGCCTCAAGGTACGCCTTCCGGCCGGACATCCCGGTGCACCAGGCACGCAGATGCAGGGTGGTACCGACCGGGACCGGCGCCAGATAGTCGGTCTCCAGCCGCCCGGTGACGTAGGGACGCTGGAAGAGCCAGATGGACATGCCGATGACCTCGTCCATGGCCGCGGCCAGCACGCCGCCGTGGGCCAGGCCCGGCGCACCCTGGTGCGCCTCCCCCACGGTGAACTCGGCGACCACCGTGGTCCCGTCGGGCGAGGTGGCCTTCAGGTGCAGGCCGGTCGGATGCTGGTCGCCGCAGCCGAAGCAGCGGCTGTAGTGCGGGCCGAGCGGGGTGCCGGGAGCGGGCGCGCCGGGGAGCGCCTGCGGCCGGGTCGCTCCCGGGGGAGGGGTTGTCACGGTGGAACGGGTCACGGAGCAGAACGTTACCCCTTGGGCTGCGGTGATCCCTCATTCACGGGCGCGAAGGGCTCGGCGGCCCCGGCCGGCCGGGCCGGTCCCGGCGACTCGTCCCACCCCGGCGGCTCACCCGGATCAAGCGACTCGCCCGCCTCCGACGACTCGCCCGGCTCACCCGGCTCGGGCGCCTCACCCGGCTCACCCGGCTCACCCGGCTCGGGCGGCTCGTCCGGCTCGTCCGGCTCGGGTACGGCGGGCAGCGCCCTCGGAGGATCGCTGCTGAGCTCGGGCAGAGCCCGGTAGATCACGGCGGCGACCGGCACCGCCACCGCGGCCCCGGCGATGCCCGCCAGGATGCCGCCCACGGCCAGCACCAGGATGATGGCCAGCGGGTGGAAGCTCAGCGCCCGGCCGACGATCAGCGGCTGGAGCACGTGGTTCTCCAGCTGCTGCTCCACCACCAGGATGCCGAGGAAGATCAGGGCGTAGATCGGGCCCTTGGCGCCGAGGGTGACCAGGGTCGCGACCGCGCCGGCGAAGAAGATGCCGACGATGGGGATGAAGCTGGCCAGGAAGATCAGCACCGCCAGCGGCGCCCAGAGCGGCACGCCCATCCCGGCGAGGACGATGCCCATGATCACACCGTGCACGCCGGCCACCGCCACCGTGCCCTGGACGTAGTGCGAGAGCGTCACCCAGGCGGCCCGCCCGGCCCGGTCCACGCGGGGCGCGGTCCCCCCGAAGGCCCGCAGGAACCACGCCCAGATCCGGTCGCCGTCCTTGAGCAGGAAGAACGTGACGAACAGCAGCAGCACGATGGAGGCCAGCACCTCCAGCGCCACGGTGGCGCCGGTGAGCACCGTCTGGGTGATCTGGTTGCGCTGCGTGGTGACCTGGACGGCGATCTCGTCGATCCACTTGCTGAGCTGGCTGGGCTGCAGGTGCAGCGGCCCGGTGTAGAGCCAGTCCTCCACGGTCTTGGAGGTCGCCCGGACCTGGTCGACCAGTCCGGGGAACTCGTCGTTGGCCCGCACCCCGATGAACCAGCCGATGCCGCCCAGCACCGCGAGCGCGATGAGCAGGGTGACCCATGTGGCGTAGATCGGCCGCATGCCCATCGCCCGGAGCCTGCGGGTGACCGGGAACAGCAGCGCGGTGAGCAACAGCGCGACGGCCACGGGCAGGATCACGATGCGCAGCATCGCGATGAACTGCGCGAAGTAGAACACGGCCCAGCCGATGATGATCAGGCACAGGCTCCATGCGGCCAGGCGGAGCAGCGTGCGCGGCACCAACTGCGTCAGACGTTCCCGATCGGAGATCACGCTTTCCAGACTGTCACGCCGCGGCCGACAATGCGCGGGGTTATCGGCCGGATACGAAAAGGAGGGGCCGGGATGACCGGCCCCTCCCCGCGTCGTGCGGCCCGGATCAGCGCTCCTGCGGCGGCCGGGAGATCACCCTGTCGTCGAGGTAGCAGCTACAGTTACCGCAGCCTGGAGTCATGCCCTGTCCTCCCCTCACCTGTCGTGTTCCGACCGTACGGCAGGACCACCCGACCGGGAGGACAGACTTGTGTGGGATCAGGCCAGGGCGACCTCCACCAGCAGGTCCCCCTCGCCGGGCCGGAGCACGAACTCCTCGATGACGCCCGCGCCGCACAGGTCGTCCTGCGCCTGCCGTACGAGATCGGCCTGGGCGCCGGTGACGGTCAGCCGGGAGACCTCGCCGCGCATCGACAGCCTGGCGTCGGACTTGGCCTTGCGCACCCGGCCGAGGACCGTGGCCACCACCGGGAGCAGCTCCGCCTCCCCGCCCCGCTCGGGAGGCGTGGGCCAGGGCGCCCGGTGCACCGACCCCTCGCGCCACCAGGACCAGACCTCCTCGGTGACGAACGGCAGGAAGGGGGCGAACAGCCGGAGCATGACGTCCAGCGCCTCGCGCAGCGCCGCGTGGGCCGAGCGCGCGGCCGCGCCGCCGTCGTAGGCCCTGGCCTTGACCAGCTCCAGGTAGTCGTCGCAGAACTCCCAGAAGAACCGCTCGGTCCGCTCCAGCGCGCGGGTGTAGTCGTAGGCCTCGAACGCCTCGGTGGCCTCGCCGACCACCTGTGACAGCCGGGTCAGCATCGACAGGTCGATCGGCTCGGTGACCTCGCCGCCGTCCTCCCCCAGGCTCAGGACGAACTTGGAGGCGTTCAGGATCTTGATCGCCAGGCGGCGGCCGATCTTGATCTGGCCGGTGTCGAAGGCGGTGTCGGTGCCCGGACGGCCGTGGGCCGCCCAGTAGCGGACCGCGTCCGAGCCGTACTGCTCCAGCAGGCCGAGCGGGGTGACGACGTTCCCCACGGACTTGGACATCTTCTTGCGGTCCGGGTCGAGGATCCATCCGGAGATGGCGGCGTTGCGCCAGGGCAGGGTGCCCCGCTCCAGGTGCGCCCGGACCACCGTCGAGAACAGCCAGGTCCGGATGATCTCGTGGGCCTGCGGGCGCAGGTCCATGGGGAAGACCCGCTCGAACAGGTCCTCGTCCCGCTCCCACCCGCCCGCGATCTGCGGGCTCAGCGAGGAGGTGGCCCAGGTGTCCATGACGTCAGGGTCGCCGGCGAAGCCTCCCGGCTTGCCGCGCTGGTCCTCGGTGTAGCCGGGCGGCACGTCGCTGGAGGGGTCCATGGGCAGCATGGACTCCTCCGGCACGATCGGCGAGGAGCGGTCGGGCTCGCCCGCGCCGTCCAGCGGATACCACACCGGGATCGGCACGCCGAAGAACCGCTGCCGGGAGATCAGCCAGTCACCCGCCAGGCCCTCCACCCAGTTGTCGTAGCGGACCTTCATGTGGGGCGGGTGCCAGGCCAGCTCCTCCCCGCGCGCCAGGAGCGTGTCCCTGAGCCCGTGGTCCCGCCCGCCGTTGCGGACGTACCACTGGCTGGTGGTGACGATCTCCAGGGGCCGGTCGCCCTTCTCGTAGAACTTCACCGCGCGCTTCACCGGCCGCGGCTCGCCCTCCATGTCGCCGGATCCGCGCAGCAGCTCCACGATCCGCTCGCGGGCGCCGTGCAGGGTCTTGCCCGCCAGCTCGGCGTACGGCTCCGCCGGGACGCCCGCGGGCGCCTCGGGGAGCATCCGGCCGTCCCAGCCGACGACCGCCCGGGTGGGCAGGTTCAGCTCGCGCCACCAGGTGACGTCGGTGATGTCGCCGAAGGTGCAGATCATCGCGATGCCGGAGCCCTTGTCGGGCTCCGCCAGGTGATGGGCCAGCACCGGCACCTCGACGCCGAACAGCGGCGTCCGCACCGTGGTGCCGAACAGCGGCCGGTAGCGCTCGTCGTCGGGGTGGGCCACCAGCGCCACGCAGGCGGGCATCAGCTCGGGACGGGTCGTCTCGATCCAGACGCGGTCGCCGAACCCCCTGGCCCGCTGCTCCTCGGAGAGGGTGAAGCCGAGCCGGTGGAAGGCGCCGGGCCACTCCCGGTCCTCCAGCTCGGCCTGGGCGACGGCCGTACGGAAGGTGACGTCCCACAGCGTGGGCGCCTCCGCCACATACGCCTCGCCGCGGGCCAGGTTGCGCAGGAACGCCCGCTGGGAGGCGGCCCGCGCGCCGCCGTCGATGGTGGCGTAGGTCAGCGACCAGTCCACCGACAGGCCCAGGCGGCGCCAGAGCTCCTCGAACGCCTTCTCGTCCTCGATCGTGAGCCGCTCGCACAGCTCGATGAAGTTACGGCGGGAGATCGGGATCTGCCGTTTGGCGTCGGGCTTGGCCGGCGGCTCGAACTGCGGGTCGTAGGGGATGGAGGGGTCGCAGCGCACGCCGAAGTGGTTCTGCACCCGGCGCTCGGTGGGCAGGCCGTTGTCGTCCCAGCCCATGGGGTAGAAGACCTCGCGGCCGCGCATGCGCTGGAAACGGGCGATCGTGTCGGTGTGGGTGTAGGAGAAGACGTGGCCGACGTGCAGGGACCCGGAAACGGTCGGCGGCGGGGTGTCGATCGAGTAGATCTCGTCCCGCGTGCGCGACCTGTCGAAACGGTAGGTGCCCTCGGTCTCCCAGCGGGCTACGCATACGGCTTCCAGCCCGTCGAGAGTCGGTTTCTCGGGCATGGGCGCATGGCGCGGTCGCTGCTGTGTCATGCCTCCCTATGGTATGGCTTCACGCGATGCGACGCTGATGGAGACTAGTGTTCCTTTGCGGAGCGAAAAAAGGGGAGGACCCATATGGCCGACAAGACCGAGAAGCAGGACATGGCGTGGCGGGCCATCGGCGGCCTGGTGGGCCTGGCCACCGCCTGGGGCGCCAGGAAGGTCATCGGGTTCGCCTGGGAGAAGGCGACCGGCAGGAAGCCGCCGGCGGACAACGAGTCGCTGGACATCAGCCTCGGCGAGGCGATCGGCTACGCCGTGGTGATGGGCGTGGGCATGCAGGTCGCCCAGATCGTGGTGGCCCGCACCGCCAGGAAGCGCTACAACGCCTGGAAGGCCGTGAAGAACACGGCCAGGGAAGTCGCCTCCTGACGGCGGGCGCCGCCCCGCCGCGGGCGGGGCGGTGAGAGGGAGCCCGGGGCCTCAGGACTCCAGGGCCGCGAGAAACTCCTTCGCCCAGCGGTCCACGTCGTAGGTCGCCACCCGTCTGCGCAGCGAGCGCATCCGGCGGGACAGATCGTGCGGCGTGGCCCGCATCGCGGTCAGCATCATCCGCTTGAGCCCGTCGACGTCGTAGGGGTTCACCATGAACGCCTGCCGCAGCTCGTCGGCCGCCCCGGCGAACTCGCTGAGCACCAGCGCGCCGCGCAGGTCGTTGTGGCAGGCGATGTACTCCTTGGCGACCAGGTTCATCCCGTCGCGCAGCGGCGTCACCACCATCACGTCCGCCGCCAGGTAGAGCGACGCCAGCTCGTCCCGGCCGTAGGACTGGTGCATGTACTGCACCGGCTGCAGGCCGAGCTCGCCCTGCTCGCCGTTGATCCGGCCGACCTGCAGCTCGATCGAGTCGCGCAGCCGCATGTATTCCTCGACCCGTTCCCGGCTCGGCGTCGCGATCTGCACGAACGCCGCTTCCCCGGCCTTGATCGAGCCCTCGCTGAGCAGCTCCTCGAACGCCTTCAGCCGCTGGCCGATGCCCTTGGTGTAGTCGAGCCGGTCCACGCCGAGCAGCATGCACTCGGGATCGCCCAGCTCGGCGCGGATCTCCTTGGCCCGCTCGATGATGTGCGGCTCGCGGACCAGGGAGTCCAGCTCGCCGAAGTCCACAGAGATGGGGAAGGCCCCGGCGCGCACGACCCGGTCCTCCACGTAGATCTCGTGCTTGTGGTGCTGGTAGCCGAGCAGGCGGCGGCAGAGCCGGATGAAGTTGGAGGCGCCTCCGGGGCGCTGGAACCCGACGAGGTCGGCGCCGAGCAGGCCCTCGACGATCTCCCGCCGCCACGGGAGCTGCGAGAACAGCTCGACCGGTGGGAAGGGGATGTGCAGGAAGAAACCGATGCGCAGGTCGGGGCGGAGCTTGCGCAGCATGGCCGGGACCAGCTGGAGCTGGTAGTCCTGGATCCACACGACGGCGTTCTCCGCGGCCTCCTCGGCGGCGGCCTGGGCGAAGCGCTCGTTGACCACCCGGTAGGCCTCCCAGGTGGTGCGCGAGTAGACCGGCGGGGCGACCACGTCGTGGTAGAGCGGCCAGAGCGTGGTGTTGGAGAAACCCTCGTAGTAGAGCTCCACCTCCGACTCCGACAGCGGCACGGGGATGAGGTGCATGCCGTCGTGGTCGAAGGGTTCGAGCCGCTCGCCGGGGGCGCCGTGCCAGCCGATCCAGGCGCCTTCCCGGCGCTGGAGGACAGGGGCGATCGCGGTGACGAGGCCGCCGGGGCTGCGCCGCCACATGTCCTCACCCGCCCGGTCGACGGGAAGGCGGTTAGCCACGATCAGAAATGAACTGCGGCCCTGCACAGATTCCTCCAGATAGTCGTCTTACCCATAACGACTACCCAATTCGGGCGTTTCTATGACTTTCCACGTGGAAGTCCCCGATGGGCCCGCAGATCCGCCCGGACGATGTCGGCGAGCTTTCTGGTGGCGGCGCGGTTGAGCACCCCGCCGGCCACGGCACCGGTGAGGAAGGGGCCGAGCGTGGTCAGATGGCGGCCGAGGGTACGCATCAGCCGGTTGCGCAGTGCGGTCTTGGTGGCGGCGCCCAGGGCGACGGTGACGGAGCCGGGGGACATGGGGTCGACCCCGCGCTGCTTGGACCAGGCGGTCACGTAGGCCACCGCCCGCTGGGAGCCGGTGCCGGGCACCGCTATGCCGTAGACCTCGTGGAGCTCGGCGATGAGCTTGACCTCGATCGCGGCGACCACGAGGGTCTCCGCCACGAGCTGGGCGGGGGCCGACAGCAGCAGGGGCGGGGCGGCGAACTCGGCCGCGGCGAGGGCTCCCCCGATGGCGCCGACCGTCATGGTGGCCTTGGACGCGGTCCGCGCCAGGTCGTCGGCCAGCGGCTCGGCGGTGAGTCCGTGGTGGTGCTCGGAGAGGGTGGCGAGGTCGCGGATGGGGATGCGGGGGGCAACGGCCATGAACACGTCGGCCAGCCAGCGGCCCCGGCCCGTCCCGGAGGCCTTGGCCTTCTTGGCGCCGTCGGCCAGAGTGGTGGTCAGGCGGCCGAGCAGCCGTCGCCGCTCGGCGCCATCCATGTCGCCAGGCTCGGCGAGCCTGCCGACGATCTCGGCCACTTCGTTCTCCGGTGTGCCGGCCGACTCCTCGGCCGTGGAGTCGTCCGGCTCGGCACCGGTCTGTTTGTTCTCTGACGGCATGTCTCGGAACCTCCTCAAGGCTTGTCCTTGGGCCCTACCCTTCCATCGGAGGGCACACATCGGACAGGCCATCGGAACGATCGTCAGGCCGCGCACTCCCGGCAGATCTGCTGGCCGTTCCTTTCAACGGCGAGCTGGCTGCGGTGATGCACCAAGAAGCAGCGCGCGCAGGTGAACTCGTCGGCCTGACGAGGAATCACCCGGAGCGAAAGCTCCTCGTTGGACAAGTCGGCACCCGGCAGTTCGAGCGACTCGGCGAGATCCGTCTCGTCGATGTCGATGCTGCCCGAGGACTTGTCGGTACGGCGTGCCTGCAGTTCCTGAAGACTGTCCTCGTTGAGGTCGTCATCGGTCTTGCGTGGGCTGTCGTAGTCGGTAGCCATCGGTCTGCTCCATCCCCCTCATCTATCTGTCTGCGCTGGCTCGCGCGTGTGTAACGTCTGAGAGGCCCAAGTTGTGCCCAATCCGACAGAGAGATTCCTGCTCGGTACCCCGCCGGAATGGTCGCTGAACCTCCCCACACGTGAGGGACCTACCTCCAATGGGCATGGTTAGCCAAATATGGCGTAAACCACAGCATTGGCGACATGAACCACCGTGTTCGACGGCACATCCAACCACATGTACGGCGTGAACGAGACGCCCCCCGCCGGATCAACGTGATTGGAGTCTCACGGTCACCACGAGACCTCCTCCGTCCCTGGGGACGGCGGTCACGTTGCCTCCGTGAGCGCGCACGACCGCACGGACGATGGACAACCCGAGACCCGCCCCCCTGGCCGATTCGACCCGGTCGGCGTTGAGCCGCCGAAACGGCTCGAACAAGCTGTTCACCTCGTATGCGGGCACATGCGGCCCCGTGTTGGCCACCTGAACAACCAAGGCCCCCTCCACCATTCCCGTACGCACCCAGAGACGTCCGGACTCGGGGAGGTTGTGTTTTATCGCGTTCTCCACCAGGTTCGCCACGCAGCGCTCCAGCAGGACCGGGTCGCCTTCCGTCTGGGCGCTCCGGAGCTCGGCGGTCATGGTGACGCCGGCCTCCTCGGCACGTGAGGTCAGCTGCTCCACGGCGGTCTCGGCGACGTCCTTCACGTCCACCGGCTTGCGCACGCTCAGCTCGCGCTCGCTGCGGGCCAGCAGCAGCAGGCCCTCGATCAGGTGCTCGTTGCGGGCGTTGACCTCCAGGAGCGTACGGCCCAGCGCCTTGAGGTCCGCCGACGCCTCGGGGTCCCCCAGCGCGATCTCCAGGACCGTCCTGTTGATCGTCAACGGGGTGCGCAGCTCGTGCGAGGCGTTGGCCACGAACCTCCGCTGTGTGTCGAACGCCACATTGAGCCTGGTCAGCATGGCGTCGAAAGTGTCGGCCAGCTCCTTGAGCTCGTCGTCGGGGCCCTTGAGGCCGATCCGCTCGTGGGCGAGCGTGGTGCCGGACAGCTTGCGGGCCGTCGTGGTCATCTGCTGGATCGGCTTGAGCGCCCGGTCGGCGACGAGATAGCCGATGATGACCGCCAGGATGCCCACGCCCGCCAGAGCCAGCAGCGAGCGCCTGAGCAGGGCGTCACGTGCCTCGTCGATCGCGAGATGCCGGAACCCGGTCCATTCCTGCTGGAACTTCTGCTGGTAGGCGAACGGCGCGTCCGGCAGGCTGATGGGCGGCCAGGCCTCGTTGATGGCCCAGCCCACCATCATGTAGATCACGAACAGCAGGAGCATCCCGGCCACGAAGAACAGCACGCCGTAGGTGATGGTGAGCCGCCACCGGATGCTGACCCGGTCCATGAGCGCTCTCACCTGGTCGAGGATCGAGAGCCGCTCCGGGGAGGCGCCTTTCGGGGGCGGCCCGTCCCACACCGGCGGGCCGGTCGGCGGCGGTGGCTGGGACCGCCCCGGAGCGGAGAAAGCCGGCCGGGTGCCCTTACCCGCGCCCCTCTCGGAGTGCGGGCTGATCATCGGGTGGGTGGGCACGGACTCTCGCGGCCCGTCCGCCGGAGCGGCCATCGGCCGTTCCTCTCCCCCGCCTGCTGGAAAACTCACAACTTGTATCCGACTCCGGGCACCGTCTCGATCACCTGAGGCTCGCCCAGCTTCTTCCTCAGGGTCATCATGGTGACCCGCACCACGTTGGTGAACGGGTCGATGTTCTCGTCCCACGCCTTGTCCAGCAGGTCCTCCTGGCTGACGACGGCGCCCTCGGCGCGCATCAGCTCCTCAAGGACCGCGAACTCCTTCTTGGTGAGCGCGATCTCCTCGCCGTCCCTGGTGACCAGCCGCTTGCCCGGGTCCAGGCGGACCCCGGCCCGTTCCAGCACCGGCGGCAGCGCCGGAGCGGAACGGCGGCCGAGCGCCCGCACCCGCGCCACGAGCTCGATGAACACGAAGGGCTTGGCCAGGTAGTCGTCGGCACCCAGTCCCAGCCCCTCCACCTTGTCGTCCACGTCGCCCGAGGCGGTCAGCATCAGGATCCGCGACGCGGTCCGCTCGGCCACCAGGCGGCGGCAGACCTCGTCCCCGTGGACCACGGGCAGGTCCCGGTCCAGAACGATCACGTCGTAGTCGATGTAACCGGTCCGTTCCAGCGCGCCGGCGCCGTCGTAGGCCACGTCCACGGCCATGGCCTCACGCCGGAGCCCCGTCGCGATCGCGTCGGCGAGCACCCGCTCGTCCTCAACCACAAGCACCCGCACGGCCTCTGGTACCTCCCGTGAAATATGCGAAAGAGCCGCTGGAACGGCTACCCATTGTCGCCACACCTTCCGTAAGCCGGTGGTAAGGCCACTGCCACGATAGACACCGTCCGTGATGTGTGACACATCCAGGTTTAGCCGATGCCGGTTGCTGGGTACAGCCCGAAGCCAGTCCTCCCAGCCCTGCCCTTCATCCCCCGTTGAGAAAGAAGGTGAAATGGGCGAGTTCACGACCACGATCGGACACCGCCTCGACCAGGCCTACAAGAATCTGCAGGAGGCCAGGTCCGCCGGCGACGACTACCTCGCCGACACCTTCGCCGCCGAGATCGAGGATCTCCGTCGTCTGGCCACGGACAACGGCGTCTCCCTCTAGCGCTGACGCGAGAAGGCCCCGGCGTGACGCCGGGGCCTTCTCGCGTCAGGTGTCCCCGACGTCCTCACATCCGGCATCCCGGATGCCCGCGCTCCGGACGTCCCCCGGCCGGGTGCCCCCGCTTCGGGGCCCGCCGTTCCGGACGTCCCCGGCCGGGTGCCCGTCTTCCGGACACCCGGCTCGGGGACGCGCCCCTCAGGCGTCGCGCTCGGGGTCCAGCGGCGCCAGCAGGTCGTGCAGCTCCTCGAACAGGCCCGGCGCCGCGCAGAGCGTGAGCTCCGGGCTGGCCGCGCCGCCGTTCAGCCCGCCGAGCCTGGCCCCGGCCTCGGTGGCGACGAGGCCGCCGGCCGCGTAGTCCCAGACCTGCGGGCCCCGCTCGTAGTAGCCGTCCACCCGGCCCGCCGCCACCGAGCACAGGTCCGCGGCGGCCGACCCGGCCCGGCGGATGTCGCGTACGCGCGGCAGCACGTGGGCGAGCACCTCCGCCTGGATCTTCCGCCGTCCGGTCTCGTAGCCGAATCCGGTGGCGATCAGGGCCCGGTTCAGCGGCACGCCGGTGTTGCAGCGCAGCCGCTCCCCCGACAGCCACGCGCCCTCGCCTCTGGCCGCGGTGAAGACCTCGCCGCGGGGCACGACGTTGACCACCCCGGCGACGATCTCGCCGTCGACCTCGACCGCGATGCTGACCGCCCAGTCCGGCAGGCCGTACAGGAAGTTGACCGTGCCGTCGATCGGGTCCACGATCCAGCGGACGCGGCCGTCGCCGGTCGATCCGCCCTCCTCGCCGAGGATCGCGTCCTCCGGCCTGACCGCCTTGATCCTGGCGCGGATCAGCTCCTCGGAGGCCTTGTCCAGCGCGGTCACCACGTCGGTGGGGCTGGACTTGGTGGCCAGCACCTCGGGCCGGGCCGGGCGTTTGGCCAGGAGCATCTCCCCGGCCTCCCGGGCGATCTCCTCGGCCAGGTGGGCGAAGGTGCCTAGGGTCTCCATCGCCCCTCCTCCCTCGCTCTCGCGCGCTCCGCCGGGCTCACGAGAGCGACTCCGGCCGCTTCCACTCCCGGCCGAGAACGTGCTGGTCCAGGAAGGCGAGCACGGTCTCGTACCAGACCACGGCGTTGCCCGGCTTGAGCACCCAGTGGTTCTCGTCGGGGAAGTACAGGAACTTCGACTCCACCCCCGAGCGCTGCAGGTCCCACCACAGGCGCAGGCCCTCGCCGATCGGCACCCGGTAGTCCCTGTCGCCGTGGATGACCAGCATCGGCGTGGAGATCTCCGCCAGGGACAGGTGCGGGGAGAGGCTGCCGTACAGCTCGCCGCCCGGGGTGCCGAACTCGCGCTGCCAGTACATGGGCGCGTCGGTGGTGCCGGCGAACTGGTCCAGGTGCCAGAGCGAGGCATGGGTGACGATCGCCTTGAACCGGTCGGTGTGCCCGGCGACCCAGTTGGCCATGTAGCCGCCGAACGAGCCGCCCATGGCGGCGGTCCTGGTGGCGTCGACCTCCGGCAGCTCCAGCGCGGCGTCGGTGATCGACATCAGGTCGGCGTGGGTGCGCGGGCCCCAGTTGGCCCAGCCGCGCCGGATCATCTCCGAGCCGTACCCGGTGGACAGGCACGGGTCGGGCAGCAGTACGGCGTAGCCGTGCTGCGCCATGATCCACGGGTTCCACCGCCAGGACCAGTCGTTCCAGCTCGACAGCGGCCCGCCGTGGATCCACAGCAGGAACGGTGCCGGGTTCTCCGCGGAGGCCCCCTCGGGCAGCACCAGCCAGCCCCGGACCGTCGCGCCGTCGTCGGCGGTCACGGTCACCTCGGTCAGGGTGCCGGGCAGCTCCAGCTCGGGGGCCGGGGAGGCCAGCTCCTCGACCGTGCCGCCGGCGGTGACGCGGACCGGTCCCGCGGCGCGGTCCACGGCGCTGCGCAGCGCGTAGACGGCGCCGTCGGGCGCGACGTTGAGCGACAGGTAGGCGGCGTCGTCCGGGGTGAGCCGTACCGGCTCGGAGCCGTCGGCAGGAACCTGGAAGATCGGGCGGCGGCCCTGGTGGTCGGCGGCCACGTACAGGGAGCGCGAGTCGGGGGCCCAGGCGATGTCCGCCGGCCACAGCCCGCCGCCCGCGGCGTGCCCCTCTCCGGTGGCCAGATCCACGATCCACAAGGTGGTCTCGGGGATCCGCGAGGTGTCGGCGTGGTTGCCGCGCACGCACGCGACCAGGCGGCCGTCGGGAGAGACCTTGACCGGGCCGTCGAAGTCGTGGCCGTCCTGCTCGGCCAGGATCCGCTGGGCTCCGGCGTCGGCCGTCGCGATCGCCACCAGCCGGGAGCGGAGCTCGCCCGCCGGCAGCGGCACCGACCAGGTCGTCACGACCGTCCCGCCGTCGGGGGTCACGTCGTAGGAGGCGTTGGTCAGCGCCTTGCCCGGCTGCGGGGTGAGGTCCCTGACCTCGGTCAGCCGCTCGTCGTCGCCGAGGATCCCGGCGAACAGCCGGGGCTCGCCGGGGCCGAGGTCGTGATCCCAGTAGCGCACCGGGGAGCTCTCGTGCAGGATCGCGCTGATCCCGGCCTCCTTGCGGGTCTTGCGCCGCTCGTCCTCGGTGGCCTCGTCACCGGGCAGGACGTCGGAGCCGAAGACCACGCTCTGGCCGCCGGTCGCGAATCCGGCCACGCCTCCGGGCCTGGACGCGATCTGCCTGGCCTCGCCACCGGCCGCGGGCAGCAGCCAGAGCGCCGGGGTCTCCTCGTCGCTGTCCTTGACGGTCGGGTCGGGACGGCGCGAGCCGAAGAGGAGGTCGCCTGCCGCGGTGAACTCCGCTCCGGCCTCGCCCTTGACGGACCTGGTCAGCCGGTACGGCCTGCGCCCGTCGAGGGGGATCTCCCACAGCGAGGTCCCGTAGGACTTGCCGTCGGGGTTCAGTGCCTGCACCACGCTGACCAGGCGGGTTCCGTCGGGGGAGAGCCGCAGGGATGCCACCCGCGGTACGCCGACATAATCGCGAATGTCATTGAAAGGGGTCACCATCCGAACCTACCTCGGACGTCGTCCCCGGTCGCGCATCCAGATGGACGCCTCTGTGCGGGCAACGGGGTGGGACCATGCCGGAGAATGCCCCTGCATGCGGTTTGATGAATGCCATGGGGACTTACGACGCGTTGCTCGTCGTCTCGTTCGGGGGGCCGGAGAAGCCTGACGACGTGATGCCGTTTCTGGAGAACGTGGTGCGGGGCCGGGGGATCCCGCGTGAGCGGCTGCTGGAGGTCGAGGCGCACTACCAGCGTTTCGGCGGGATGAGCCCGATCAACCAGCAGTGCCGCGACCTGATCGCCGCGATCGAGCCGACCATCGACCTGCCGGTCTACTGGGGGAACCGCAACTGGCATCCCTACCTGGAGGACACGCTCCGCCAGATGGCCGCCGACGGCGTCCGCCGGGCGGCGGCCTTCGTCACCGCCGCCTACAGCTCGTACTCGGCCTGCCGGCAGTACATCGACGACATCGCCCTGGCCAGGGCCGCGGTCGAGGGCGCGCCGGAGATCGTCAAGCTCCGGCACTACTTCGACCATCCCGGCTTCGTCGCGGCCATGGTGGACCACACCCGCGCGGCCCTGGAGGAGCTGCCGGCCGAGCACAGGGACGCCGCGCGCCTGGTCTTCACCGCGCACAGCATCCCCGTCTCGATGGCGGCGACGTCCGGGCCGGGTGGCGGGGCGTACGAGGCGCAGCTACGCCGGACGGCCTCGCTGATCGCCGCCGGGCTGGGCGGCGACCGGCCGTGGGACCTGGTCTGGCAGAGCCGCAGCGGCGCCCCGCACATCCCGTGGCTGGAGCCCGACGTCTGCGACCACCTGGGCGGGATCGACGCCCCCGCGGTGGTGCTGGTGCCGATCGGTTTCGTCTCCGACCACATGGAGGTCGTCTACGACCTCGACGTGGAGGCCGCGGAGCTGGCCGGGAAGATCGGCCTGCCACTGGCCAGGGCCGCCACCGCGGGCACCCACCCCCGGTTCGTCGCGATGGTCGGCGAGCTGCTGGCCGAGCCGGAGCCGGTCGCCTGCGCGGCCACCTGCTGCCCCGCCCCGGCCCGCCGTACCGCCCCGGCGCCGGGGGCCGGCCGTCACGGGTAGGCGCGGGCGTAGCCCAGGGAGATGGACATGACCTTGCTGACATACGACCAGGAGTGGTTGTAGAACCAGATGGCCTTCTCCAGCTTCTTGCCGCCCTGCCCGGCGCCGTTGGCGCACAGGTAGTTGGCCGCCGAGGGGACGGCGTCGTAGGGGCTCCAGATGTCGGCGACGCCGTCGCCGTCGCCGTCGACGCCGTAGGCCTTCCAGGTGGCGGGCATGAACTGCATGGGGCCCTGCGCGCCCGCCGAGGACGGCCCGTTGTTGCGCCCGTGCGAGCTCTCCACCTGGCCGATCGCGGCCAGCACCGTCCATGACAGGCCCGGGCAGACGGCGGCCGACCTGCGGTACAGATCCAGGTAGCTGCCGGGCCGTCCGACCGCCACCTGCCGGGGCGCCCGCGGCTGCTTGGCGGTGGTCTTGCCCGTGGTCTTGGCGGTGGTCTTGCCTGTGGCGGGCCTGTCCGCGGCGCTCTTGTCCGCGGCGGCCCGCGCCGTACGGCCGCCGCCCACCGTGACCACCTGCGCGCCCGAGCCGAGCAGCCTGCGTACCCCGGCGTTCAGGGCGGTCGCCGCCTTCTCCGGGCCGTGCACCAGCAGTGCCACGCCCGGCAGCAGCCCGAGCCGCCGGCCGGTCTCCATGCCGACCAGGCCGTCCACGCCGGGCAGGCCGAACGAGGCGGACGCCGCGACCCGGAGCCGGGGGCCGCCGTCCACCTGGTACTCCGATCCGAGGACCAGCCCGAAGCGGCGCACCGCCGAGCTGTCGGCGACGAACTCCCCCTGGGTCAGCGCGCTCCACACCCTGGGCTGCTCGGCCACGGCCTTCGGCGCCCAGGCGCGGAACCGCGCCGGGTCGACCGCGAGCAGGTTGAGCCCGGCCCCGGAGATCCTGACCGCCCCGCCGTCGAAGGAGTCGATCTTCTCGACGTGCTTGAGCTGGGAGATGTCCTCCTTGGTCTGCTGGGGCAGGCTCGCCTGGGAGATCACCAGCAGCCGGGGCGGGGTCAGGGTGATCCCGGGACCGCCGGTGGCCGGGGTCACCGGGGTCACCGGGGTCACCGGGGCCGCGGAGGGCGCCGGGGTCGGCCCGGCCGTCGGGGGGCCGGCCAGCGGGGCGAGTCCGGCCAGGTCGGGGAGGTCGGACTCGGCGGCGGTGGCCGTGAGGGAGCCGGCGGGACGGGTGGCGAGGAACACCGCGCCGACGACGACCGCGAGCGCGGCCACGATGGCGATCATCGTGACGAACGCCCACAACCGGGGAAGATGCGACACCGCGCTCACGTTAGCTCCAAGAAGCCGTGATGTGTGCCATTGCGTGGAAAATGGCTTGCCGAGCAGCGGTTCGATACGAAATCGTCGGTACGATCTACGCCTGAGGTGTGCAAGGGGGAGCTGTCAGTGGTCGGGCCGTACCGGGGGTTGTTCAGCACTCCCGGCGTCAAGGGTTTCGTGATCGCCGGATTCGTCGGGCGGATACCGATGTCGATGCTCGGCCTCGGCATCATCCTGCTCATCGAGGCCCTCACCGACTCCTTCGCCATGGCGGGCGCGGTCGCGGCCACCGTCAACGTCTCCTACGCCGTCGCCGCGCCCCTGACGGGACGCCTGGTGGACAGGTTCGGCCAGGCCAGGGTAATCGTCCCGCTCACCCTGGCACACGGCACCGCGCTGACGGGCCTGATGCTCTGCGCGGAGTTCGGGGCGCCCGCGTGGAGCCTGTTCGCCACCGGCGTCCTGGCCGGCGCGAGCGCGGTGTCGCTCGGCTCGCTCGTGCGGGCCCGCTGGTCCCACCTGCTCGCGGGGTCCAGCAGGCTTCACGCGGCGTTCTCCTTCGAGTCGGTCGCCGACGAGGTCGTCTTCGTCGGCGGGCCGGCGCTGGTCACCGCCCTGGCCACCATGGTCAACCCCTACGCCGGCCTGATCGTCGCCCTGGTCTGCACGATCGCGGGCACCCTCGCCTTCGCGATGCAGCGCGGCACCGAGCCACCGGTCAACCGGGGCGAGAGGCACTCCGGCAGCCCGATCACCATCCCCGGGGTCGCCCTGCTGTCGTGCGTCTTCCTGGCGATGGGCGCGGTCTTCGGCTCGGTCGACCTGATCACGGTGGCCTTCGCCGAGGAGCACGGGGCCAAACCCGCCGCCGGCCTGCTGCTCGCCGCGTTCGCGGGCGGCAGCCTGGTCTCCGGCCTCTGGTACGGCGCGCGGCAGTGGAAGCTCTCGCTGCGCAGCCGGTTCGTCCGCGCCATCGGGGTGTTCGCGGTCGGCCTGACCCCGATCGCCCTGATCGGCGACGTCAGGGTCATGGCTCCGGCGCTGTTCCTCGCCGGGCTGGCCATCTCCCCCACGATCATCACCGGCTACACGCTGATCGAGCGGCTGGTCCCGGCCCGCCTGCTCACCGAGGGCATGTCGTGGGTCTCCACCTCGGTCGGCTTCGGCGTGGCGCTCGGCGCCTGGGCGGGCGGCCGCCTCACCGACGCGTTCGGCGCCTCCAACGCCTACGGCTTCTCCTTCGCCTGCGCCATACTCGCTGTGATCATCGGTGTCGGCGGCTCCGCCTGGCTGCGGACCCCTGTTCCCCAGCAGTAATCATGAGTATTGTTCACATTCGCGGAAGAAGCGAGGGTGGACCGGTAACCACAGCATGAACATGCGTGCTTCTTGACGCCGACAGGCAAGGAGCATGCATGAGCGAGATCTTCCGCAACTGGGCCGGGAACAAGTCCGTCACCCCGGCGGAGGTCCGCGCGCCCTCGTCGGCGGAGGAGGTGGCGCGGGCCGTACGGGACGCCGCCGCGTCGGGACGCCGGGTGCGCATGGTCGGCACCGGGCACTCCTTCACGGGGGTCGCGCTGACCGACGGCATGCTGCTGCGGCCGCACGCGCTGACCGGCATCCGGGAGACCGGCGACGGCTGGGTGACGGCGGCGGCCGGGACGCCCCTCAGCGTGCTGAACGAGGAACTCCACCGGATGGGCCTGGCCCTGGCGAACATGGGCGACATCACCGCCCAGACCCTGGCCGGAGCCATCCAGACCGGCACCCACGGCACCGGCAGGGACGTCGGCGGGCTGGCCGACCAGGTGACGGGGCTGGAACTGGTCCTCGCCGACGGCGAGATCGTCACGGTCTCCCGCGGCGGCACGGGGAAGATCCGCGACGGAGTGAGCGAGCAGGACCTGTTCGACGCGGCCCGGGTCGGCCTGGGCGCGCTCGGCGTGGTGACCGCGGTGACCTTCCGGGTGGAGCCGTCGTTCCTGCTGCGCAGCACCCGGCAGCCGATGACGCTGACCGAGATCCTCGGCTCGCTCGACGCGATCACCGCGGACAACGAGCACCTGGACTTCTTCTGGCTGCCGCACACCGACACCTGCCTGACCAAGCGGAACAACCGGAGCCCGGGGCCGGCCGACCCGCCGAGCGCGTTCAGGCACTGGCTGGACAACAAGTTCCTGGAGAACACCCTGTTCGGCGCCTTGTGCGGGGTCGGCGGGCGCTTCCCCCGCGCGATCCCCCGGCTCAACGCGATCTCGGCGGCGGCGCTGTCGGCCTCGACCCACACCGACACCTCGTACAAGATCTTCACAAGCGTGCGGGACGTGCGTTTCCTGGAGATGGAGTACGCCGTCCCGCGCGAGCACCTCGGCCAGGCCCTTCGCGAGACCCGCGACCTCGTGGAACGGAAGGACTGGAAGATCACCTTCCCGATCGAGGTGCGGGTCACCCCGGCAAGCGACGCCTGGCTGTCCACCGCCTACGGCAGGGAATCGGCCTACGTCGCCTGCCACATATACCGGCCGACGCCGAACCCGGCCTACTTCGAGGGCGTCGAGGAGATCATGACCAGGCTGGGCGGCCGCCCCCACTGGGGCAAGCTCCACACCCGCGACGCGGGCTACCTGGCCACGGTCTATCCCCGGTTCGGCGACTTCCGGACCCTGCGGGACCTGCTGGACCCGGAACGCGTGTTCACCAACGACTACCTGGACACCGTCCTGGGCTGATCCCGCCGTGCCTCACTGGTCGCCGGCGGGGTCCTGCCGGTCCGGCACGCCGCTGGGCAGACCGCCCTGCTCGGGGGCGACCGTCTCGCTCGGGGGCGGCGAGGCGGCCGGCTCCTCGCCGGGCTCCGGCGACGGGTCGACCTGGGTGGGGCCGGACGTCGGGGCCGAGGTCGGGTCCTGGGTGGGCGTCGCGGGAGGGGTGGGCTCCGGGGTGGGCTCCGTCGTCGGCGGCTCCGTCCGCCCGGAGTCCGCGGTCGCGGCCGGCCCGGGAGTCCTCTCGGGCGCCGACGGCGGGGGGAGCGGGCTGGCCGGCTTGGACGTCTTGACCCGCTCGGGGGCCTTCTTCCGCTCCCCCGCGCCCGGGTTGAGGCTGGTGCCCGAGCTCTGCTCGCCCTTGAGCGTGCTCGACACGGGCTGCCCGGTGAGCCCCTCGAACCCCAGGATGACCCCCATGCTCACCGTGAACGTCACCACCGCCGTCACCGCCAGCATCCAGACCTTGACACGGGGGCCGCCGGTGATCCTGGGCAGCTCGGCGGTGGCCGGGTTCACGTCCACCACGACGAGGTCGTCGAGGCTGTTGACGCTCTCCGCCGGGGCGCCGCCGACGGCCGGGAACACCGAGGTCGGGGCGTCCGGGTCCACCGGGGCGGGCCTGCCGGCCTTCCCCGCCGGGACCTCCTCCCGTACGGTGGCCTGCACGGCCGTCGCCAGCTCTCCCTTGCCCTCCACCTTCTTGGGCGGATCGTCGTCGGTCTCGTGCGCCACCAGGAGGGTGAGCTGACTGCCGGTCCGCTTGAGGTAGTGGGTGTAGACGGCCCCGCCGACCGTGCTCCCCACGCTCATCACGGCCGCACCGATCACCGTCCCGGCGACCCCCAGGTACGACGCGGCCACCGCGGCCGTCATCGTGGCCAGAGCGCCTCCCACGATCTGCGGCACGCTCAGATCGAACCTCTGCTGGCCGCCCATTCCCCGAATCAGTCCCTTCTCACAAGCTTTCGGTAAAGGGGTGCGTAAAGGCTCCCTCCGAAGAATGACGCATCCGCGTGTCCTGTTGTTCCTGTGACCTGTGCGACAGGCAGATTCGCAGACGCCCCGCGCAGCCCAACCCCGAGGGAGTACGCCGGAGATGACATTCTCCCGCCGTTCGCACCAACCGCCGCTCTACGCCACACCGGCCGTCGTGACCGCCGGTCGCGGTGACGGCACGGCCCCCACCGGCTCGCCTCCGCGCGCCCGCGGCGGCATGGCCCGCCGCCCGGAGACCGGCGGGCAGGCCTCGACGTCATCTCCTGGCTCTTGTCCCAAGTCCACGACGGCACAGGGAGTTATTCGGGAGAATCCGTCGTGGACCCTGAACGTGCTGCTCCACACCGGTACCCGTAAGTAGATGAATGGAGCAAATGTGACCGGCGTCACATCGCTGCGAGCCCCATCCAGGAAGGCGATGTTCGGACATGCCGGGTACGGTGCTGGCAGGCAACCGGCACACGCGAGAGACTCAAGGGTCCGGGGGAAGATTGAGCACGACGACGAAGGGACTCGCATGCAGGAGCTCCGACTCGTCGCGGTGAGTGAGGACGGGACCTATCTCGTGCTGGCGACAGCCGGCCGGGGTACCCGGTTCACGCTGCCCGTCGACGACCGGCTCCGTGCTGCCGTCCGCGGCAACTTCTCCCGTCTCGGCCAGTACGAGATCGAAGTGGAGAGTCCGTTGCGCCCCAAGGAGATCCAGGCCCGGATCCGTGCCGGCGAGACCGCGGAGGAGATCGCCGCCACGGCGGGCATCCCGGTCGAGCGCGTGCGTTGGTTCGAGGGCCCCGTGCTCCAGGAACGTGAGTACATGGCTCAGCAGGCGCAGCGCTGCGCCGTGCGGCTGCCGGGCGACTCCGCTCCCGGTCCCACCCTCGGCGACCTGGTCGCCGAGCGGCTGACCCGTCGCGGCGTGCCCGCCGACGAGATCGACTGGGACTCCGCCAAGCGTGACGACAACCTGTGGCGGATCAAGCTCGGTTTCGTTTGGAACGGTCACAGCCGCAACGCGGAATGGATCTTCGATCCGCGGCGGCGCCACATCACCCCGCACGACGACGAGGCCATGCGCCTGTCCGCCGGGGAGTACGTCGAGCCGGTGGAGGACTCCATCGTCACGCCGTTCGTGCCGCGCGTGGCCAAACTCGCGCCGGTGCCGCCGCTGGCGCCCGAGCCGCTGAACCAGCCGCCGGTGTCGTTCCCCTCGGTGGTGCGCAACGAGCCGCCGGCCCCGGCCAAGCCCGTCTACGCCCAGCCCGAGCCTCCGGCCGCCTATGCCCGGCCCGAGCCCCCGGCCGCCTACGAGCAGCCGCCGATGCCGCCCATCCCACCCGGATACGAGGCGCCCAGGCCCTCGGTGCCGCCGCTGCGCGCACCGGACCCGGCCGGCTACACACCGGCCAGGGCGCCCGAGCCGGTCATGCGCGAACCGGCCGCCCTGCGCGAACCGGCCGCCCTGCGCGAACCGGTCGGACCACCCGAGCCGATCGGGGCGCCCGAGCCGGCCGCCGTGCGTGAGCCGGTCAAGGCTCCCGAGCCGGTCGTGCCCGTCGCACCGGCCGACGCGCCGGAGCAGGAAAGGGCGTCCGAGACGGCACCTGTCGTGTCCGAACCCGCCGCCGCGCGTGAGCAGCTCCGTTCCCCCGAGCCCGAGCTCGAGCCCGTCACGCCGGTGGCGGCCGCCGGACCCGAGCCGGTCGTCGTGAAGGTTCCCGAGATCGTCCCCGCCGTCGCCGAGGCCGGCCCTGAGCCCGCCGGGGAGCGGCCCGCTCCCGAGCCGGAGAGGGCCGAGGCGGTGCCCGAGGCGGAGGAGCCCCCGGCTCCCGAGCCCGCGGCCGAGAAGGAGCCGCTCCAGGAGCCCTCGATAGCCGTGCCGGCGGCGCGCGTCAGCGCCGACGAGCGGCCCGCCCAGGCCGAGCCGGTCAAGGAAGGGCCACGGCAGGCCGACAGGGCGGCGGCGCAGGAGGGTGAGGCGGGCAAGCCCGCGGCGGAGAAGCCCGTCGAGCCGCCGAAACCCGCGGAGCCGCCGAAGCCGGCACCGGCGCCCGCCCGGCCCGCGAAGAAGGCCCGCGGGCGGCGCGCGTCTGTGCCGACCTGGGACGAGATCATGTTCGGCGCCCGCCGCCAGGACTGACCGCACCGCCGACAGCGGGGGCGACCGGAGAACCGGTCGCCCCCGCTTCGCCGTACGGGGGCAGCGCGGTCCGCGCACCCCAGGCGCCGCCGTACGGAGAGCTCCGGGCCGGTCGGCTACCTCGGCGCCGCCGGTACCGGGGAACTCCGGGCCGGTCGGCTACCTCGGCGCCGCCGGTACCGGGGAACTCCGGGCCGGTCGGCTACCTCGGCGCCGCCGGTACCGGGGAGGCGGGGCCGTTCCGGTGACCTCCGTTGCGACGGGCGGGAGGGTCAGGGCCGTTCGGCGGCCTCGGTCGTGACGAACGGGGCGAGCCAGCGGGGCGTGACCTCGGCGGCGAAGGCCACGCCCGCGGCCTCGCCGACGTCGATCGCCTCGTAGCCTCCGGTGCCCGCGCCCACCCCGGCGACCACGGTCAGCAGACCGGCACGGCGCTGGAACCAGGTCTGCCGCAGGGTCCAGCCGACCACGGCCCGCTCCTCCACCACGGCCTGGGAACGGCGCAGCGACCCCGACCGGACCGACAGGCGGGCCCCGTCGTAGGTGTGGCCGAGGGACCGGTAGCGGTCCAGGCCGAGCGGGACGCCCAGCAGCGCGAGGACCAGAGCGGGCGCCGCGAGCCCCCACCAGAGCGGGGACCACGCCACGGCGAGCACCGCCGCGCAGGCGGCGACCACCAGCCACGGGAAGATCGCCCGGAACAGCCGGCGCCGCCGCGCCACCACCGGATGGGCCCGCAGCCCGGTGGCGATCGGGCCGATCGCCTCACCCACCACGTCCAGCACGATGGCGCGCGGCGCCACGGGCATCAGCTGGCCCCGGGTCTCGGAGTCGCCGAGACCGGTCACGATCGCCCAGGCGCGCGCGAACCCCGTCCAGCGTTCGGCCGGCCCCTCCACCAGCTCGAACCCGCGCACCCTGCGCCGCTCCAGCGACACGCTCCGGCGAGTGACGAGGCCCCGCTCGGCGATGAGGTATCCCTCCCTGGCACGCAGGGTGAAGTCCCAGTTGAACACGGCGTACATGACCGTGCCGACGACCGGCATGGCGAGCACCAGCAGCACCAGGGCGCCGACCAGGAGAGCGGGATGCCTCCAGAGCCACTCCCCCGCGCCGACCACGGTCCGCCCGTCGATCCTGAACTCCGAGCCCCACTGGAACGCCAGGCCCACGGCACCGGCCACCAGCGCGAACGGCGTCAGCAGGTAGGCCCCCGACAGGGGACCGTAGACGAGCCATTTGCGCGGCACCACGAAGAACACCCGCTCGGGGGTCGTCTCGCCGACCTCGTGACGGGTCTCGCGGGGAGCCGTGGTCCTCGGCGGCCCGGCGGACGGGCCGGCCGCCGGTGCCGCGAGGTCCGGCCCGGCGGCCGCCCGCGCCGCCTCCTGCGCCTGGGCGCGCCGCGCCATCCGGGCGCGGGCGTGCCACAGCAGCACGGCCTTGAGCCGCTCGGCCTCCTCGACGGTCACCCCGTCGAGCTCGCCCTCCTGCTTCTCGTCGCCGCTCGCCCCGGTGTCGATCCTCAGCACGGCGATGCCGAGCAGCCGGTGCAGGGGCGGGTTGCTGACGTCGACGCCCCTGATCCGCTCCAGCGGGATCGTCCGCACCGACCTGCTGACCAGGGCCCGGGTGAGCTCCAGCCTGTCGCCGGCGATCCGGTAGGTGAAGGTCGCCCAGCGGACGGCGGCGTAGACCACCGAGCCGACGACGCCGAAAGCCGCCCACCCGAACGAGCCCGGCGAGAACCCGCCGATGAACAGGACACCGGCCAGCGGCAGGAAGAGCGAGGGCAGCATCCGGATGGGATCCGTCAGCAGCACTTTGGGACTGAGCCGCAGCGCCGGTCCGGCCGGCGGCGGGCCGTATCCCTGACCGGCCGCCGGCGGCTCGCCCTCCGGTACGGCCTGCGGGCCCGGCGGGAAGCCTCCGGGGGCCGCCGCGAGGCGGGGGTCTCCCTGGACGTCCGGCTGCCCGGGAGGGCTCTGGTGTCCGGAAGGGCGTTGGTGCTCGGGAAGACTCCGGTGTCCGGAAGGGCTCTGGTCCTCGGGGAGGCTCTGCTGTCCGGAAGGGCTCTGGTGTCCGGAAGGGCTCTGGTGTCCGGAAGAACTCTGGTGCTCGGGAAGGCTCTGCTGTCCGGAAGGGCTCTGGTCCTCGGGGAGGCTCCGGTGTCCAGAAGGGCTCTGGTGGTCGGAAGGGCGTTGGTGCTCGGGAGGCTCGGTCACGTGGCGTCGTCCCTCAGCTCTTCGGCCCGCCGTGCGAGCTCCTCGGCCAGGGCGGCGGCGACCTCGTAGTCGAGACCCTTGATCGTCGACGACCCCGCGTGGGAGGCGGTGCGGATCTCGACCGTGGCCAGCCCCAGCGTCCGCTCCAGCGTGCCCTGTGTCTTGTCCACCGTCTGGATCCGGCTGACCGGGACGAACGCCCACTCCCTGCTGATCCATCCGGAGCGGGCGTAGACCACGTCCCCGCTGAACTCCCACCGGTGCACGGCGTAGCGCCAGAACGGCTCGACGATCGCGGCCGGCACGACGAGCACCGCCACCGCGATCGGCAGCCACCAGATGCCGTCCACCGTCCAGGCCGGCAGCCAGGACCACCGGTCGGCGTCGATCCACCGGGCCAGGAAGAACGATCCGCCGACCAGGACGACGGCCCAGAAGACCTGTTCCAGCAGCCACAGCGTGACGGCCTTGCGGGAGACCGGGTTGGCGGGGGCGCGCAACGGGACACGACCGCCGGGGGGACGCTCGCCGTTCCCGCCCGCCCGGTCCGCCGCCGCGGCGCCACTCGTGGCATCCCTGTACTCATCGGCTCGGTCGCTCACGCTGTCAGCCTAAAGGGTCGTGTCCGGGCGGGCGGACCGTCGTGTCAGCGATCTGTCAGCGGGCTCCGGCCGGATCAGCCGCGGGATCAGAGAAGTGTCAGTGGGACGGTGCACCCTGGTGACCGATCACTAGGGAGAGGTGCCGATCATGCGATATGCCATCCAGGCCGAGGGGCTGGTGAAGCGCTACGGGGAGACCCACGCGCTGGACGGGGTCGATCTTCTCGTGCCCCAGGGCCGCCTGCTCGGCGTCCTGGGGCCGAACGGGGCGGGCAAGACCACCGCCGTGCGGATCCTGGCGACGCTGCTCCGGCCCGACGGGGGCACGGCCTCCGTCGGCGGGTTCGACGTGACGAGGCAGGCCCACCAGGTGCGGTCGCTGATCGGCCTCACGGGCCAGTACGCCGGGGTCGACGAGACGCTCACCGGGGTGGAGAACCTGGTGATGATCGGCCGCCTGCTCGACCTGTCGCGGGCCGACGCCAGGGCCAGGGCGGCCGAGCTGCTGGAGCGGTTCGAGCTGACCGGCGCCGGGGGCCGGGCGGCGAAGACCTATTCGGGTGGCATGCGCCGCCGCCTCGACCTGGCCGCCAGCCTGGTCGGGCGGCCCCAGGTGCTGTTCCTCGACGAGCCGACCACCGGTCTCGACCCGCGCAGCCGTACCGAGCTGTGGAGCGTGGTGCGCGACCTCATGGCCGACGGGGTGACGGTGCTGCTCACCACCCAGTATCTGGAGGAGGCCGACCAGCTCGCCGACGACATCGTGGTGTTCGACCACGGCAAGGTGATCGCCTCGGGCACCTCCGACGAGCTGAAGGCGACCACCGGGGCCCAGGTCCTGGAGGTCCGGCCGCTCCGGCCGGACCATCTCGACCTGGTCGTCCAGGTCGTCTCCGACGTCATCGGCGAGGCCCCCGCCGTGACCGGCGGGAAGGCCGTGGCGTCGGTGCACGACCCCGCGGTGGTGCCGGCGATCGTGCGGCGGCTGGACGACCTCGGGGTCGTCGCCTCCGAGCTCTCGCTGCGCAAGTCCAGCCTCGACGAGGTTTTCCTGGCCCTGACCGGCCATCCCGCCGAGGACAAGCCCGCCGACGCCAAGGAAGAGGTCTTCGCGTGACCACGATGACCGTACCTGCCCCGGCGCCGGCCAAACGGGCCGGCCTGTCGGCGGGGATCCGCCAGACGATGACGCTCACCTGGCGCAGCCTGGTGCAGATCAAGCACAACCCCATGGAGCTGCTCGACCTGAGCGTGCAGCCGGTGATGTTCCTGCTGCTGTTCACCTACGTGTTCGGCGGCGCCATCGCCGGGAGCACCGAGGACTACCTGCAGTTCGCGCTGCCCGGCCTGGTCGTGCAGAACGCGCTGTTCGCCACGTTGACCACGGCGATCGGCCTCAACACCGACATCACCAAGGGCGTCTTCGACCGGCTGCGCAGCCTGCCGATCGCCCGCACCGCGCCGCTGGCGGGCCGGATCATCGCCGACACCGCCAAGCAGCTCTGGGCGCTGTTCCTGTTCCTCGGGATCGGCACGATCCTGGGCTTCCGGATCCAGACCGGCGTGGCCGGCGTGCTGGGCGCGGTGGCCCTGCTGCTGGCCTTCGCACTGGCGATGTCCTGGATGTCGGTGCTCATCGGCCTCAAGGCGAAGGACCCGGAGAAGGTGCAGATCTTCGCGTTCTCCCTGATGATGCCGCTGACGTTCACCAGCAACGCCTTCGTGCCGACCGACACGATGCCCGGCTGGCTGCAGGTCTGGGTGGACGTCAACCCGGTGACGCAGCTCGCCGACGCCGTCCGCGGGCTGCTGATCGGCGGCGAGGTGGCAGGGCCGACGATCAGCTCGCTGCTCTGGGCCGTCGCGCTGGTGGTGGTCTTCGCCCCGCTGGCGATCCGCGCATTCCGCGGCCGGGCCTAATCTGTCGGGAGCGCGGAGACCGCGGGCGGCGGCCGGCCGTGGCGGGAACGCGCCGTTGAGAACTGAGGTGATCGCGTGCTGGTGGTCCATGGCGCCTGGGTGGACGGGCAGCTGGGGGTCTGGGCGGAGGACACCTCCCGGGCCCCCGCGCCCGCCTCCCGTGCCACGCTCCGCCCCCATCCTTTCGCCGCCCCCGCGGCCGTCCTGGCCGCGGCCCTCGGCGCGGCCGTCCCCGGCGGAGCCCCGGTCCCGGGGGAGACGGCTCCCGGGCCGGCGGACCCGGGGTTCCCCGCGGGGGCCGGGGAGGGCGAGCTGACCCTCCTGCTCCCCGGCTCGGCCGGGGGCCCGCTGCCCTCGCCCGAGTCCGGGCTGACGAGCTCGGCGCGGAGCCCGAGGATCTCCGCCTGGCGCGTCCCCGCGCTGCTGCTCCGTCCGGCCGACGCGCTCTCCCTGCTCGCCTCCCCGGCCGTTCTGGACGCCGGGGCGGGCCCGTCCGGGCTCGACTCCGACGACGCAGCGGGGCCCGGATGGGGTCCGGGCCTCTCCCTCCGCTACTTCGCCGTGGTCGCCGAGCACGCGCGCGGCCTGGTACGGCGCGGCCGGATCCTGCCCCGGCTCGTGGTGGAGGGCGGCGGCCACGCGGCCCGCTGGCGGCCCGTGCTCACCGGCGCCGACGCGACGGCGCTGCGCGACCTCGCCACCGCGATGCCGCCGGTCTGCAGGGCGGTGGGCGAGGAGCGCCCGTCGGCCGACGTGCTGCGCGAGGCCCTGAACGGCCTGGCGGACGGCGCGGCGCGGCTGTCGCTGCCCGACCGCCTCATCCTCGGCCACCGGCCGGGGCCCAAGGCGCCCCTGCCCGACCGCTGGCTGTACGCGCTGACCGGCGAGGACGCCGCGCTTCCCGCCGCCAGGTCCGCCGAGGCGGCGGCGCTGTCCGGCGCGCTCGACGGGTGGTCCGCCTCGGCGCACGAGCTGGACGGGCCGGTCCGGGCCTGCTTCCGGCTCATCGAGCCCGCCGGGGAGGACGCCTCCTGGAAGGTGGAGTTCGGTCTCGCCCCCCGCGTCTCCCCGGCCGGCTCCGGCCGCTCCCCCGACGGGCCCGGAGAGGCGGACGGGCAGGTCGGATACCTGTCGGCCGACCAGATCAGGGCCGGCGAGAGGGCTCCCTGGCTGCCCGAGCGGCCCGAGGAGGTCCTCCGTGCCGACCTGAGCCGGGCCGTCCGCCTCCATCCCGACCTCTACAGCGCGCTGCGCGACCCCGAGCCGTCCGGCCTGACCGTCGAGACGGCCTGGGCCTTCTCCTTCCTCCGCAACGGCGCGCCCATGCTGAGAGCCGCCGGTTACGGCGTGCGCCTGCCGGCCTGGGCGGGACGCCAGGGCCTGGGGCTGAAGCTGACCACGCGCACGGTCGCCGGCGAGGAGGGGTTCGGCCTGGACCGGCGGGTGAGCTTCCGGCTGGACGTGGCCATCGGCGACCACACGATCACCGGGGAGGAGCTGGCCGGACTGGCCGAGCTGAGGATCCCCCTGGTCCAGGTCAAGGGGCAGTGGATCGAGCTGGACGACCAGCAGCTCAAGGCGGCTCTGAAGGTCGTCGAGCAGCGGGGCGGCGGCGAGCGGACCGTGGGCGAGGTGCTCCGCGAGGTCGTGGACGGCGGCGACGACGAGCTGCCGCTGGTCGCGGTGGACGCCGACGGCCCGCTCGGCGACCTCCTCTCCGGCGAGGCCGAGCGCCGGCTCACCCCGGTCGCGGTGCCGCGGACCCTGGAGGGGACGCTCCGCCCCTACCAGGAGCGCGGCCTGTCGTGGCTGAGCTTCCTGTCGGGCCTGGGGCTGGGCGGCATCCTCGCCGACGACATGGGGCTCGGGAAGACCGTGTCCACCCTTTCCCTGCTCCTGTCCGAGCGCGAGGGCGGCGCCCACCCGCCGACGCTGCTGATCTGCCCGATGTCGCTGGTCGGCAACTGGCAGAAGGAGGCCGCCAGGTTCGCCCCCTCGCTGCGGGTCTACGTCCACCACGGCGGCACGCGCAAGCGGGACGGCGAGCTGGCCGGGGCCGTGCGGGAGGCTGACCTGGTCGTCACCACGTACGGCACGGCGCTGCGGGACCTGGGGGCGCTGGCGGCCCTGGAGTGGGGCAGGGTGGTCTGCGACGAGGCGCAGGCGATCAAGAACAGCGCGGCGCAGCAGTCGCAGGCCGTGCGGTCGATTCCCGCCCGCACCCGGCTGGCGCTGACCGGCACCCCGGTGGAGAACCACCTCTCCGAGCTCTGGTCGATCATGGAGTTCTGCAACCCCGGGCTGCTCGGCCCGGCCAAGCGCTTCCGCAGGCGCTACCAGGACCCGATCGAGACGCGGCGCGACGAGAGCGCCACCACGGCGCTGAAGCGGGCCACCGGGCCGTTCGTGCTGCGGCGGCTCAAGACCGACCGGTCGATCATCTCCGACCTGCCGGAGAAGCTGGAGATGAAAGTGTGGTGCACGCTCACCCGGGAGCAGGCGGAGCTGTACAAGGCCGTGGTGAACGACATGCTGGACAGGATCGACGGCTCCCGGGGCATCGAGCGGCGGGGCAACGTGCTGGCCACGATGACCCGGCTCAAGCAGATCTGCAACCACCCCGCCCACCTGCTCAAGGACGGCTCGCGGCTGGCCGGCCGGTCGGGGAAGCTGGCCCGCCTGGAGGAGCTGGCCGAGGAGATCGTCGAGGAGGGCGACAAGGCCCTGGTGTTCACCCAGTACACCGAGTTCGGCTCCCTCCTGCAGCCCTACCTGGCCGCCCATCTGGACCGGCCGGTGCTGTGGCTGCACGGCGGGCTGCCCAAGAACAGGCGCGAGGAGCTGGTGGAGCGCTTCCAGCGCGACGACGAGCCGATGCTGTTCCTGCTGTCGTTGAAGGCGGCCGGGACCGGCCTCAACCTGACCGCCGCCAACCACGTGATCCACGTGGACCGGTGGTGGAACCCGGCGGTGGAGAACCAGGCGACCGACCGGGCCTTCCGGATCGGCCAGACAAGGAACGTCCAGGTCAGGAAGTTCATCTGCGTGGACACCCTGGAGGAGCGGATCGACGAGATGATCGAACGGAAGAAGGCACTCGCCGAGAGCGTGGTCGGCGCCGGCGAGGACTGGATCACGAACCTGTCCACCGACCAGCTGCGCGAGCTGTTCCGCCTCGGCCCCGGGGCGGTGAGCTGACATGCCCCGCGAGAGCGACGCGACCCCGTCCGCCCCGCCGGTTCCGCCGACCGAGCGGGATCCGGTGGCCGAGCGGGATCCGGTGGAAGACGGGGTGGCGCCGGATGTGCCGTTCGACCGGCGGACGGCCGACTTCTACTCCCCCGGCGTCTCGCTGAGCCGGCTGCGGCCCCGGCCGGACGTCGCGGCGGCCCCCGCGGACCTTCTGCTGCGGGCGCTGGAGCCGCCGCCGGTCAAGGTGCGGCACATCCCGCTCGTCGATCTGCTGAGGAAGCCCTACCGGGAGCTGAACGGCGAGTAGGCGACGTCCCGCCCCGCCCGCGAGGCTCCTAGCCCGCCAGTGCGATGATCTTCTCTCGGGGCATCAGGCGGCCGCGCTCGTAGTACCGGGAGTACTCCTGCCGGCCGAGCGCGGCCATCGTGCGCTCGGTGATCCGTACGTGGTCGAAGTCGACCACCGCGTCGATGCCGCGGACCGCCGCGGCACCGCCGAGGAGCATGGCCGCCGTGGCGGGGTCGCCCTCCGAGAGCACCAGCCCGGCGCAGCCGATCAGCACCAGGCCCATCACGGCCACGTCCGCCGTCTCCGAGGCCTGCTCCAGCGCGGTGCCGAGCAGCCGCCTGCCGCGGGGCAGGTCGCCCTCCTGCTCGGCCAGCAGGCCCAGGACCGCGTTGACCGAGGCCCGCATCTGCAGCGAGACGCTGGGCGTCTCCTCGACCACCCGCATGGCCTCGGCGTAGTAGTGCCTGGCCTCGTCGAGCTTGCCGTCCTCGCGGGCGAAGTCCCCCCGGGCACTGAGCAGAGACAGGGCGGCGATCCGGTCCCCGCTCCTGACGGCGTCGCGGAGGGTCTCCTCCAGGATCTCCTCGGCCGCCGCCCTGTCCCCCGTGAGGTTGAGCCCGACCGCCAGACGGCCTCGCATGTAGGCGACCTCGTCGACCGCGCCGATCTCCTCCATCAGGGCGATGGCCCGGTGGACCTCCTCCAGCGCCCGTTCGGGCTCGCCTTGGAGGAAGTGCAGGTCCGACAGCGAGGCGAGCACGTTGGCGACGCCCCAGCGGTCCCCGATCCCCTGGAAGTCGCGCAGGGCGGCCGACAGCTTGGCCCTGCCCTCGGGGATGCGGCCCGTGGACAGGTGGTCGAACCCCTGGAACAGCCGTGCCGAGGCGAGCACCCAGGGGTCGGGATGGGCGAGCATCTCGTCGAGGTGGTGGTCGTTGCCGGTGGGCAGGCCCGTGACCAGCGCGATGATCGGGCCCGCCATCACGATCAGGGGGTGCCACGGCCGGGCCAGCTCCTCACGGGCCAGCCGTACCACCTCGGCGAGCTCGGCGCGCGCCGTGTCGAGCTCGATGCCGCCGCCCACCGCGTTGGCCCCGTAGGAGGCGCGGGCCAGGGTGAGCCGGGCGGGGTCGGCGTCGTCGCCCGCGAGCCTGAGCACCTCGTGCGCGCGGTGGGCGCCCTCGGCCCGGTAGCCGCGCAGCCACCAATACCACCCCAGGGCACCGACCAGCCGCAGCGCCAGGTCGGAGCGGGACGCCTCGACGGTCCAGCGCAGCGCGGCCGACAGGTTGTCGTGCTCGGCGGCCATCTCGGCGACGACGGCGAGCTGCCCGCGACCGCGCAGGCCGGGATCGGACCTCTCGGCCAGCTCGGTGAAGAACATCGCGTGGGCCAGCCGTACGCGGCCCTGCTCACCCGACTCGGCCAGCCGCTCGGCGGCGTAGGCGCGGATGGTCTCCAGCATCCGGTAACGGACGGCGGCGCCGTGGCTCTGGGCCACCACCAGGGACTTGTCCACCAGCCGGGCCAGCACGTCGAGCACCTCGGCCCGGTCCAGGCCGTGCCCCGAGCAGATCTCCTCGGCGCAGTCGAGGGCGGCGCCCCCGGCGAAGACGGACAGGCGGCGGGCCAGCACCCGCTCCTGCTCGTCCAGCAGGTCCCAGCTCCACCCGACCACCGCGCGGAGCGTCTGGTGGCGGGGCAACGCCGTACGGCTGCCGCCGGTCAGCAGGCGGAAGCGGTCGTCGAGCCGGTGCGCGATCTGCTCGGCGGAGAGCGAGCGGAGGCGGGCGGCGGCCAGCTCGATCGCGAGCGGCATGCCGTCGAGCTCGCGGCAGATCCGCACCACCGCGGCGGCCTCGTCCTCGGCCCGGTAACCGGGGCGGACGGCCGCGGCACGCTCGGCGAACAGGCGGACGGCCGGGTAGCCGAGGGCGTCGCCCGGGTCGCCGTCGCCCGGCGGGAGGCCGAGGGGCGGCACCGGCCGGCTCGTCTCTCCGGTGATGCCGAGCGGTTCACGGCTGGTGACCAGGATGCGCACCCCGGGACAGCCCGCCAGCACCCGGTCGGCGAGCGCCGCCGCCGCCTCGACCACGTGCTCGCAGTTGTCCAGGACGATCAGCAGCCGTTTCCCGGCGAGGCCGGAGACGAGGCGGGCCAGCGGGTCACGGGCGGCGGGCAGGGGGAGCGCCCCCGAGGTCGTGAGGGATGCCGGCGGAGGGGGGTCGCGCAGCTCCAGTGCCGAGAACACGGCCTGCGGGACCTCGGACGGCTCGGCCACCGGGGCGAGCTCGACCAGCCACACCCCGTCGGGCATCCGCCCGGCGACCGCCTCGGCCGACTCGATCGACAGCCTGGTCTTGCCCGCGCCTCCGGGGCCGAGCAGGGTGACCAGCCGGTGCCCGGCGAGGAGCTCGGCGGTCCGCGCCACGTCGCGTTCCCTGCCGACGAAGCTGGTGAGCCTGGCCGGCAGGTTGCCCCGCCGCGGGACCTCGGCGGGCACCGGAAGCCCCCGGCCGTCCCGGTCGGGTGACGGGAGCCGCAGGCCGTTCTCGGCCCACTCGCGGCGCAGCATGGAAAGGTGGAGGCCGACCAGCTCGGGCGAGGGGTCCACGCCGAGCCGGTCGGCGAAGACCGCGCGGGCGTCCTCGTAGGAGGCCAGCGCCTCGACGTGGCGGCCCGAGCCGTACAGGGCGCGCATCAACTGGCCGCGGAGCCGCTCGCGCAGCGGGTGGGCGGCGATCACGCCGGGCAGTTCCGCGGCCGCCTCGGCCTGTCGTCCGAGCAGCAGGTCGGTCTCGACCCGGTCTTCGAGGGCGGCCAGGCGGAGCGTGTCCAGCCTGGTGATCGCGGCGGCGACGGTGTCGTTGCCCGCCAGATCGGCCAGGGCGGGCCCGCGCCACAGCGCGAGCGCGGCGTGCAGGGCGGTCGCGGCGTCGGCCGGGGAGCCCGCCGCGAGGGCCGCGCGGCCCTCTGCCGCCAGCCGGGTGAACCGGTGGGCGTCCACCCGGCCGGGGTCGACGGCCAGCCGGTAGCCGGCCGCGTCGGCCTCCACCAATCCACGCTGATCGGCCAGCGCGGCGCGTAATCGGGAGATCAGGGCCTGCAGCGCGTTTCCCGCCGCGTTCGGCGGGCGGTCCTCCCACACCCCCGCGATCAGCCGATCGACGGGCACGACCCGGCCGGCGTCGAGAAGCAGCAGGCCGAGGAGGGTGCGCAGGCGCTGCCCCGCGATCTCCACGGTCGCACCGCACCGGCGGATCTCCAGGGGTCCGAGGATGGCGAAGGTCATTTCCGTGTCCAACCTCACCCCCTCCATCCTTCGATTCTGTCCGATTCCCGGGCATTTCCGCGCCATGGAACCTCGCGATCCGGTCTGCGCATCTTCCAGACCCGCGTAGCATCATCGGGCATGGGGCAGCCGAACACGTCTACGCGCCGCCCGCGGCAGGCCGTCGGAACGGCGATCGCCGCGGCGTTCGTCGTCGTCTCCTCCGGCTGCGGGATGGTGGGCAGCTCCGCCTCTGCCGATAGGCTGCAGCTGGAGCCGATCAGCGTCTCGAGTCCCCGCTTGAAGGACGGTGCTCCTCTGCCGTCCGACTACTCGTGCAACGGTTCGGCCGGCAACCCGCCGTTGCGCTGGTCGCGTGTCCCGGACAGCACGAAGTCCGTCGCGATCGTGGCCGACAGCAACGCACGTACCGGTGGAGAGGTGAACTGGGTCGTGTTCGACATCGACCCGCGCACCAACGAGCTGGCCGACAACAGCGTCCCGGTGGGAGCCGTGGAGGGAAGCACTACAGGCGGCAAGGTGGGCTATACCCCTCCATGCCGCGCCCAGGAGAACTATCGTTTCACCGTCTACGCGCTCAACGACAAGGTCAACCTCAAAAAGGGCGCCTCCCTCGACAAGACCTTGAAGAGCATCGCGGACAAGACGATCGCCTGGGGACGCCTCACCACGGCGCACATCGAGTGACAGGCCAAACACCGGAGGTAGTAATGGTTACCGATTCTTCACTTAGGGTGTGACAACGCTCATAGTGGTCCGACACAATCAGATCCAATGTCCGAGCGCAGGTGATGCAAGGGGGCAGGTCGCGTCGATGGCCGCGCGACCTCACCGGCGCCGCTGGAAGGCCATGGCCTTGAGGGTGGTGCAATGATCGCGGTCGTAGTAAGCCTGGTCGCCGTCGTGCTCCTCGTGCTCGTCGTCGTGGCACTGGGAATGCGGTCGATGAACCGCAGGGAGAGCGCGCTCCCCGCGGAACGCCTGCGCGAGATGGCGGAGAAGGAGGCGCAGACGCCCACCACGTCCACCGACGACTTCGCCACGCGCGAGCCGAAGATGAACCACTTCTCGCCCGACCTCACCCCGTTCGACGAGCCCAAGCCGCCGCGCCAGCCGCGACCGGCGAGCTCGCGCGGCAAGCGGGGCATGAACGAGTTCGGTCAGACCGACGACTACGACGACGACTACTGGACGCGGCTCCAGGCTGACGAGGGCGGTTTCGGAGGGTCCTTGGCAGCTCGGATGGGCGCCAGCCGTCCCGTCGAGGGCGACCAGCCCCAGGTCGACGCCGAGGCGACCATGCAGGTCCCGCTGCCGAACCGGGCGCCGCAGCCCCGGGTGGACGCCGACGCGGTGACCATGCAGGCACCGCTGCCGAACCGGGCGCCGCAGCCCCGGCCCGCGACCAACCCCGCGCCGGCCGTCGCCTCCGCCTCCCTGCCCTCGGGCCTGTCCGACCTGGTCGGTCCCGTCCAGCCGAACCCGGCCCCCACGACCTCCGCCCTCGCCGAGCAGAAGACGGTCACCTTCGCGGCCCCCACGCCCGGCGCCTTCGGCGAGAACCGCACCCCGCGTTCGAGCTCCCGCAGGAGCAGCCGCAGCTCCGCTCCGGGCAACGGCGCCCCCTCCCGGCCCGACCCGTTGAGCGACCCGCTCGCCGGCCCCTACTCACGCGGCACCGGCCCGGCGACCTCCAGCGGCTCGATGCCCGCGCTCGGCGCGACCGGCGGGCCCCTCGGTTCGGACCCCGGCGCCGGGCCGCTCGCCCCGATGCCTCCGATGGGCCCCACGACCAGCGGTGGTTTCCCCGCGACGCCGAGCGGCAACCCGCTCGCGGCGCCGTACGGCACCTCACCCGAACCGCCCAGGCCCGTCGCCGACAACCCCTGGGCCCAGGCCACCGCCCCCGGCTCGGGAGGCTGGGCGGCCGCCAACACCGCCGACATACTCGACGACCCGGCGCCGTCCTACAACTCGTACCAGACGCCGGTGTACGGCGCCCCGCCCGCCGCCTCCTACGAGGTGAGCGCCGGCTGGGCCACCATCGACGACGACACGCTCACCGGCCCCACCCCCGCGGTCTCGACCCCGACGGGCCCCTCCCGCAGCGTCTCCGCCTACGACGACCGCACGGCCGAGGCCCGGCCGGGGGCCGCCGCGGGCGGCTACGGCTACCAGCCCGACGGCCGGCGCGCCACCCCGGCGACCCCCTCCGCCTGGCCGGAGCCCGCCCCCGGTGACGGCGCCAACGCGATCTGGCCGAGCTACGACGATCTTTACGGCACCGGTCCCGCCGCCGCTCCCGAGGGACAGGACCGCGCCGGCTCCCGGGGCAACCACCACCGGGCACAGGAGCCGGATTACCCCGACTATTACCGCTGATTTCTCCCCGCCCTGCGTAAAGGCCTCCGATAACCGCTTAAGCGGGGAGGGGCACACAACATAAGGTCTGTCTCATGGGGACGGACACGAAGAGTTACCGGCCGCTCGCGAAGAGTGGCATCAGATCTGTGCTGCGATACGACCTGCCCGCCTCCCTGGTGGTCTTCCTGGTGGCGGTGCCCCTCTCGCTGGGCATCGCGGTGGCCTCCGGAGCACCGCTGGCGGCCGGGCTCATCGCAGCCGTGGTAGGCGGTCTGGTGGCGGGCTCACTGGGCGGCTCGGTCGTCCAGGTGAGCGGTCCCGCCGCCGGGCTCTCACTGGTGGTCGCCGAGCTGGTGACAACGTACGGCTGGCGCGCCACCTGCATGATCACCTTGATGGCGGGCGCCCTGCAGCTCCTCCTGGGGCTGTTCCGGGTCGCCCGCGCGGCGCTGGCGGTCTCTCCCGCCGTGGTGCACGGCATGCTCGCCGGGGTCGGCGTGGTGATCGCCCTCTCCCAGTTGCACGTGGTGCTCGGCGGCAGCCCGCAGCGATCGGCGATCGGAAACCTGATCGAGCTGCCCCAGCAGATCATCCACAACCACAGCCACGCGGTCTTCGCCGGCCTGCTCACCATCGCGGTCCTGGTCGGCTGGACCCGGCTGCCGCAGCGGCTGCGGATCGTCCCGGCGCCGCTGGCGGCCCTGTTCGTCGCCTCGGCGACCGCCGGGGCCCTCGGCTGGGACGTCACCCGGGTCGACCTCTCGCAGAGCCTGAGCGAGTGGGCCACGCCGATCTGGCCCAGGGGCGACTGGCACGGCATCGTCGGGGCGGTGCTGCTGGTGGCGCTGCTGGCCGGGGTGGAGTCGCTGCTCTCCTCGGTGGCCACCGACAAGCTGCACGACGGCAGGCGTTCCGACCTGGACAGGGAGCTCACCGCCCAGGGCGTGGCCAACATGGTGACCGGCGCGCTGGGCGGTCTGGCCATCGCCGGGGTCATCGTGCGCAGCACCACCAACGTCCGCGCCGGGGCGCGCAGCCGCTGGTCGACGGTCATGCACGGCCTGTGGATCCTGGTGTTCGCGGTCTGCCTGGGGTGGACGATCACGCTGATCCCCATGGAGGCGCTGGCCGCCCTGCTGGTCTTCATCGGCGTCCAGATGGTCAACCTGGGGCACCTGCGCAACCTCCGCGGCCACGGCGAGATCCCGATATACGTCGTCACCATGGCCGGAGTGGTGCTGGTCGGCCTCGCCGAAGGCGTGCTGCTCGGCCTCGGCCTCGCCATGCTGTCGGCGCTGCGCCGTCTCACCTGGATCACCGTGCGGGCCAGGCCCGAGCCCGACGGCCGCTGGCACGTGCTGATCGGCGGTTCGCTGACCTTCCTCGGCGTGCCGAGGCTCACCTCGGAGCTGCGCGCCGTACCGGCCGGGGCCGCGGTGGAGCTGGACCTGAACATCGACTTCATGGACAACGCCGCCTTCGAGGCCATCCACACCTGGCGGCAGGACCACGAACGCGGCGGCGGCACCGTCGACATCGACGAGATCCACGACGAGTGGTACGCCATGGCCGCCAGCGGGGCCCGGATGTTCCCGGCCAAGACGCCGCCCCGTGCGCCGGAGCGCTGGTGGCTGCCCTGGGCGCATCGGCGGCGGGGACGGCCCGTGCCCGCCAGCTCCCTGGTCCCCGCCCAGCATCCGCCGGCGGGGAGCGGCCCCGCCGTGCCCGACCTGCTCGCCGGGGCACGGGAGTTCCACCGTCGCACGGCTCCGCTGGTCCGCCCGTTCCTGCTGGCGATGGCCCGCAAGCAGGAGCCCTCCCATCTCTTCATCACCTGCGCGGACTCCCGGGTCGTGCCGAACCTGATCACCGCCAGCGGCCCCGGCGACCTGTTCACCGTCCGCAACATCGGCAACCTGGTGCCGCGCGTGGGGGCGGCGCCTCCGGACGACTCGGTGGCCGCGGCGATCGAGTACGCCACCGACGCGCTCAACATCCGGACCATCACCGTCTGCGGCCACTCCGGCTGCGGTGCCATGGCCGCGCTGCTGAGCGGTCACGAGAAGGCGCCGGGACTGCCCGCGCTCAGCCGCTGGCTGCACCACGGCGACCACAGCCTGGCCCGGTTCGTCGCCACCGAGGGCGACGGCGTCGACGACGGCCCGCTGGACCGCCTCTGCAGGGTCAACGTGATCCAGCAGTTGGAGAACCTGCGGACCTATCCCCAGGTGGACCGGCTCGTCCGGGCCGGACGCCTACAACTGGTGGGCCTCTACTTCGACATCGGCACGGCCCGGGTCCACGTCCTCGAACAGCCGCCGCTCACGGCCAGTCCGCTCTGAGCGGACGGCTTGCGCCAAGGGTGAAAGAGCGTTGTCCGCCGCCGGGGTGGGCCAAAGAATGAGCCGCTATGAGAACTCTGGTCATCGGCGGTTCGGTCTTCCTCGGCCGGGCGATCGTCGAGGAAGCACTGCGGCGCGGGCATGAGGTAACGACGTTCAACCGGGGCAGGAGCGGTGCCGACCTGCCCGGCGTCGAGGCGGTCAGGGGCGACCGCGAGGCCGTCGAGGATCTGGCGCGCCTCACGGACGGCAGGCAGTGGGACGTGGTCGTCGACATCTGCGGCTACGTCCCCCGCGTCGTCGGCGAGTCGGTGCGGGCGCTCAACGGCAGGGCGGCCACCTACGCCTTCATCTCCAGCATCTCGGCCTGCTCCGGCTGGCCGGAGCCCGGGGCGGTCGACGAGAGCGCGCCCCGGTTCGAGTGCGCCCCGGACGCCGGCCCCGAGGACGGGGACTACGGCACGCTCAAGGCGGGCTGCGAGCGCGCGGTGGAGCAGGGCTTCGACGGCAACGTCCTGATCATCGAACCGGGCCTCATCCTCGGCCCGCACGAGAACGTCGGCCGCCTGCCCTGGTGGCTCACCCGGATCGCCCGGGGCGGGCGGATGCTCGCCCCGGGCAGTCCGGACGTGGCGATGCAGGTCATCGACGCCCGCGACATCGCCGCCTTCACCCTGACCCAGGCGGAGGCCGGGGTGAACGACCGCTTCTTCACCAGCGGGGTGCAGGGCAACATCACCTTCGGCGACTGGTTGGCCGAGTGCCGCGCGGTGACCGGCTCGGACGCGGAGTTCGTCTGGGTGAAGGACCGGTTCCTGCTCGACCGGGAGGTCCAGCCCTGGACCGAGCTGCCGCTCTGGGCCCCGCAGAACCCGGAGTTCGCCGGGGTCTGGCTGCCGTCGTCCGCCAAGGCCCGCGCGGCGGGGCTGCGCTGCCGCCCCGTCGCCGAGACCATCCGCGACACCTGGGCCTGGCTGCGCGAGATCCCCGTGGAGGAGCGCTCCTTCGGCCGGCACGGCATCGACCCCGAGAAGGAGGCCGAAATCCTCGCCGAGTGGGCATAAAGGGTTCCACGGACATCCGACTCGGCTTGGACGCGCACGATCCCCCTCCCCGTAGACCTTCCGCGACGGGGAGGGGGTGAGGGGAGGCGGACCGGCGCCTCCCCGGGCGGGTCCGGCGCTCCTCCGGTCTCCCCGGCTCTGCCAGGGGCGGGAACCCGCATCGGGGCGTGGAAAAGAGGGCGACTGGCATGGAGGCAGGCGATGACTGAGTGGCATGACCTGCGGGAGGACCTGGTCGCACAGGTGTGCGAGCGCGGGATCAGCCAGGCCGTGGCCGACGCGTTGCGGGCGGTGCCCCGGCACGTGTTCCTGCCGGAGGTCCCGGTGCACGCCGTGTACCAGGACGACGCCATCGTGACCAAGCGCGACGCGGAGGGCCGGCCGATCAGCTCGTCGTCACAGCCGGCGATGATGGCCCTGATGCTCGACCAGCTCGGCGTGGAGCCGGGCCAGCGGGTGCTGGAGATCGGGTCGGGGACGGGCTACAACGCCGCGCTGCTGTCCCGCCTGGTGGGGCCGGAGGGCCAGGTCGTGAGCGTCGACATCGACGCCGACCTGGTCGCACGGGCCCGGGACCACCTGGAGAGGGCCGGGTATCCCGAGGTGATCGTGGTGTGCGGGGACGGCGCGGAGGGGTTCGCGCTGCGGGCCCCCTACGACCGGGTGATCGCCACCGTCGGGGTGTGGGATCTGGCCCCGGCCTGGCTGGACCAGCTCGGCCCCGGCGGGCGCATCGTCGCCCCGCTGGATCTGCACGGGGTGCAGCGCTCGGTGGCCCTGGAGCGGGCGGGCGGGCACTGGCGGAGCCGCTCGGTGGTGCCCTGCGGGTTCATGCGGATGCGAGGTCCCTCCGCCGGCCCGGAGACGACCCGGGTGCTGGACGCCGGAACGGACCTCACGATCTCGCTGCCGGAGGGGGGCGAGATCGGCGACCTTGTGGCGGCGCTCGACGGCCCGGCCACCGAGCTGTTCACCGAGGTGAACAGCGGCCTCGCGCAGCTCGTCGACGGGCTGAGCCTGTGGCTGGCGGTGCGTGAACCCCGCTGGTGCACCCTGTCGGAGACACAGCCCGGATGGCTGGCGTCGGGCCCCCTCGATCTGCGAGGCTTCAAGATGGTCATCGGCATCGTCGAGGGCGACAGCCTCTGCGTGCTGGAGTCGGAAGCGTACGACACCCTGGTCGCGCGGGCCTTCGGACCCGATGCGGCCAGGCTGGCCGCCGAACTCGCCGCCCACATCGGGGCATGGGACAGGGCGGGACGTCCGATGACGGACGGACTGCGCATCGACGCCCATGTCGGCGCCGTGCCCGTCGGCGGGCTGGTCATCCGTAAACGGCACACCACGCTCGCCCTGTCCTGGGACACCGGCTGAGCCCCGCGCCGGCCCCCCGGCCGAGGGGGATTCCTGGAAAGGCCGTCTGGAGCCAGGTCTGCGGCCTCCTCCCGCCGGAGACGATTGACCCTCCTTTTTCGGGGAAGCGGGGGTGGGAAGAGAAGGAGCTCCGCCATGACCGATGCTCTGCGCCTGCCGGTGAGGTCCGAGAACGCGACGCTGGTCCTGCGGCCCGAGGGGGAGCTGGACGTGAACACCGCGGCGCAGTTGCAGGCCTGGCTGGACGACTATCTCGCCCGCGGCCCGCGGCCCGCGACCCTGGTGGACCTGTCCGGGCTCACCTTCGTCGACTCCCCCGGGCTGGCCGCGCTGCTGGCGATGCGCCGGCGGCTGACCGGCGAGGGCAGGGCCGTCGCCTACGCCGATCCGACCCCGCAGCCGGCGCGGCTGCTGCGCATCACGGGCCTGGCGGCCAACCTCCCGGTCTTCGAGACCCTGCACGAGGCGCTGCGGTCGCTGGACGCCCGCTGAGCCGCAGTGGCCGGCCACCCGTCGGCCGTGTCAGGGGCGGGATCGCAGGAGGGTGACGGCGTCGGCGGCGGTGGGCTGGACGGTGAAGGCGTGGACGAGCCCGGTCAGCCGGAAGATCCTGGTGAGCCGGGAGTTGAGGCCGGTCAGGGCGACGGCTCCGCCGCGCTCCTGCAGGAGTTTACGGATGGCCAGGAAGATCCTGATCCCGGTGGAATCACAGAAGTCCAGCCCGGTCAGGTCCAGCACCAGGTCCCGATGGTCCGGGGTGAGGGCGGCCTGGATGTCGGCGCGCAACTGCTCGGCGTTGGTGAAGTCGAGATCACCGGACAGGGCGATCACGGGCACCGGCGTCACGGCCTGCTGCGCACCGCTCTCAAGGGTGAATCGGACGGCAGCGGTCACCGGACACCTCTCCAATCAGGACGGGCGGGATGCCGAGGATGCCGCGCCGATGCCGATCGCCGGCCTGTGGCGGCCCGCGGGACGTCCACGTCGCTCACCCGCTTCCTCGAGTCCTTCACGGCCGCTCACCGGTCCGTACGGCAGGCTGATGATCAGGGCCGGTGCGACCACGCTCATCCTAGCGACGGCCCGCGACGACCTCCCCGTCATCGCGTGAACCCGGCGGGCGGTGGTGGCGGCGGGCATGTACGGCAAGCGGGGTGGGCCCGGCCAGACCGCCGCCGGCTCTCCGGCGTGCGTGAGGAGATCCGAACACTGATAGGAAGGGACACGCCTGCCCTGAAACCCGCAGGCGTAAGGAGCTCATCATGTTGTTCGGGGCCGGGCATGGCTCGGCGTTCACCATCTCGTGCGACCTTCGCGAGAACGCGGCTGTGATCCGCGTCGGCGGAGAGCTCGGGTTCCATTCAGCCCCGCTCTTACGGGAGCAGCTACGCCGCATCTGGGACGGGCCCGACAGGCCCTTCCTCATCGTGGACCTGACGGAGGTCACCTTCTGCGATTCGGTCGGGCTGAGCGAGCTGGTCTCGGCCCTGCAGCACAGCGAGGCGACGGGCACCCGTTTCGTCCTCGCCGGCGTTCACGGGCCCCTGGCGCGCGTGCTGACGATCACCGGCCTCCGCAAGGCCTTCGAGATCCATCCCAGCTCCGATGACGCGCTGCGCCAGGCGGCCGAGGCCCGGCCGGACCTGCCCGCCGACGGGCGCCCCCTGTCGCCGGGTCCGGACGGCACACCGCCCCCGGCCGCGCCCGCCCTCTGACCGCCTCCCGCACGGCATCCGGGATCGCCGTCCGCCGGTTCCTCCTCCCGGACAGGTTCATCATCTCCGGTTGGGGCAGCCCTGCCCGGGCCCGGCGGTGATCGACCGGGTTCCGGTTCATGTGATCTACGAGTGGCTCCCGGTCTTCCGGTACGGCGGGGTGCCCGCCGGTGGAGACCGGGGGGCTGGGACCGGGTGGTCGAGTTCGGGCTGGGCACCTCCTCCGGCCGGATCGAGCTCGCCGGCCAGAGCGGCGGCGCCCCTTCCCGACCTCGCCGGCCTGGGCAAGGCCACTACCGGATCCGCCTGCACTGTCGGGTCTCCGAGCGCGAGGACTCCCAGCATCTGCTGATCATGTCGTTCCCCGGCAGGGGTGACCGCACCGTGAACCTGAAGCGCTGACCACGCCTCCGGTCGCTCTTCCACGCCGGAACGCGTCCCCGCAGCGGCCGCTCCAATAAAAAAACGACCGGTCGGTCTTATTGTGTGCTAGCTTTCCCCCATGCAAGACGGGAGAAAACTGCGCGGCCAGCGCAGCCGCGAAGCGATCCTCGACCAAGCCGTCGCCCTGGCCTCCGTCGACGGCCTCGGCGGCCTCACCCTGAGCCGCCTGGCCGAGGCCGCCGGCGTCAGCAAGTCCGGGTTCTTCGCCCACTGGCGCGACAAGGAGCAGCTCCAGCTCGACTGCGTCGACCGGGCCCGCCGCCTCTGGAGCGAGCGGGTGATCGCCCCTGCCGCCACCGCCCCCAGAGGCCTCAGGCGGCTGTTCGCCCTCCATGAGTCCCGCCTCGCCTTCTACGCGGACGGCGTGCTCCCCGGCGGCTGCTTCTTCTTCGTCGCCCAGGTCGAGTTCGACGACCGTCCCGGCCCGGTCAGGGACAGCGTCGCCGCCGCCATGGGCGACTGGCTCGGCTACCTCGAACACCGGGTCCAGGAGGCCGTCGACCTCGGCGAGCTGACCGCCGATCCGGCCCAGCTCGCCTACGAGATCGAGGCGCTGGGCGAGGCCGCCGTCACCCACGCCCGGCTGCGCGACAGCGACGCCGCCTACCGCCACGCCCGCAGAGCGGTCCTCGACCGGCTCCGCGTCCTCGCCACCGACCCTTCGATCCTCCCGGAGGACTGACCCTTGTCCCACACCCGTCCCGTCCAGGTGCACTTCGACGACCTCGACGCCATGGGCCTGCTGCACAACGCCCACTACGGCGTGCTCGTCGAACGCGCCATCAGCGCCTTCTGGACCGAGCTCGGCTGGCACTTCGACCCGGCCCGCTCCCGATTCAAGGACGTCTTCCTCGCGGTCCGGGAGTTCCAGATCACCTACCACGTGCCGATCATGGGCGCGGGCGAGCCACTGGTGCACTTCTGGATGGAGCGCATGGGCAACACCAGCGGCGTCTACGGCTTCCGCGTCCTGTCATCCGACGGCCAGACCGTGCATGCCGAGGGCCGCCGGGTGAACGTCAACCTCGACCCCGCCACGCTGCGGCCCACGTCGTTCAGCGACGAGATCCGCGACGCCGCGAAGGTGCTGGCCGCGTGATCCGGTCGCGCTGGATCCCCGGTCCCGAACCCCGCGGCGACGGCCCGGTCGTGGTCAGCCGCACCGACTTCCGCGTGCACCGGGTCGCCGACCTGCCGCGGGCCTGCCGTACGGGGTGGCGGCTGGGCGGGCTGTGGCCGGAGCTGGCGGGCGCGGTCGGGGTGTGGCTCTGGGCCGACCTGCCGCGCCGCCGCATCGGGTCGGTGTCGGTGTGGCGGGCCGAGAGCGACCTGCGGGCGTTCGTCCGGCACCCGCTGCACGTCGAGATCATGCGCGCCTACCGCGACCGCGGCACGCTGACCTCCGACACCTGGGACAGCCCCGCCGCCGACCTCTGGGCGGACGCCGAGGACCGGGTCACAGCTCGCCGGTAGCGGTCCGGCTGCCGCTCCGCCCGGTCACCGGCGCTCCTGCGGCTCCTCGCGAACATCTCGGGCCCGGGGCGTGGACGCGTGCAGTCCCGCTGCAGGCCGGCCCGGAATCGATCCTCTAGAGTGTGCGGCCATGACCACACAGCCTTACCTGTCCGAACTGTTCTCTCTGGACGACCGGGTCGCCGTGGTGACCGGCGGGAGTTCCGGCATCGGCCGCGCCATAGCCGGGGCCCTCGCGCGCGCGGGGGCGAGCGTCGTGGTCGTGGCGCGCAAGGAGGCGGACCTGATCGCCACGGTTGACGAGCTGGCGGCCCACGGCTGCCGTGCGGCTTGGGTGAGCGCGGACCTGAGCACACGCGACGGGGTGCGGCTGGCGGCCGAGAAGGCGGTCGAGGCGTTCGGGGAGCCCGACATCCTCGTGAACAGCGCCGGGATCAACCTGCGCCCGCCGATGGCCGAGCTGAACGAGGACGTGTGGGACGTCACGATGGCAGTGAACCTGGAGGCGCCCTACCTGCTGGGACAGCGGTTCGGTCCCGGCATGGCGGAGCGGGGGTACGGGCGGATCATCCACATCAGCTCCCAGCAGGCGCACAGGGCGTTCGTCCAGAGCGGCGTCTACGGCGTCTCCAAGGGAGGGCTGGAGTCGCTGGCACGCTCGCAGGCCGAGGCGTGGTCGTCGAGTGGCGTCACCTGCAACACGCTCGTGCCGGGATTCGTGATGACGGCGCTCAACGCACGGCTGTCATCCGACCCCGAGAAGGTGGCGGCGCTGGCCGCTCGCACGATGGTCGGACGCAACGGTCTGGCCGAGGACTTCGCCGGTGCGGCGGTGTTCCTGGCCGGCCGCGCCTCCGGTTACGTCACCGGGCAGTCGATCTTCGTCGACGGCGGGTTCTCCGTGCACTGAGTCCGTCCGGGCAGGCACTTCCGCAGGTCCTCCGGCCTGACGTCCTGCGGCACCCTGAGGGCGGCGCCGTCCTCGGGGTCGCCGACCTCGTAGCCCTGGTCGCGCCGGCACCGGGCCTGCTCGCGCGCCGTCTCCTTGATCTCCTCCTTCGCGGGAAGGCACACGACCGTCAGCCCCGCTGGGCACGCTCGGGAAGACACACGACGGCGGCCGCACTGGGCACGCTCGGGAAGACATACGGCCGTCAGCCCCGCTGGGCACGCTCGGGAAGGCACACGACGGCGGCCGCGCCGCCGCCGGGGGCGTTGGCGAGTGTGAGATCGGCGCCGATGACCCCGGCCTGGCCGAGGGCGATGGCCAGGCCGAGGCCGTACCCCCGGCCGCGCTCGGCCGCTCCCGTGCGGAACCGCTGCGGCCCGTGGGCCAGCAGCTCGTCCGGGAAGCCGGGGCCGTGATCGCGTACGACGACGGTCGTGCCGTCCACGGCGACCTCCACCGGAGAGCGTCCGTGCCGGTGGGCGTTGATGACGAGGTTGGCGATGATCCGGTCGAGACGGCGCGGGTCGGTCTCCACGACCGGCGCGCCGGTCACCGTCACCGCGGCCTGGAGCCCCGTCCGCCGTACGGACTCCTCGACGACCTCACCGAGCGGCACCGGCACGCGGTCGGCACGCTCGGCGCCCGCGTCGAGGCGGGAGATCTCCAGCAGGCACTCCACCAGGGTCCGCAGCACCCGCACCCGGTCGCGGACCAGGTCGGTGACCTCGCCGTCCGGGAGCAGCTCGGCCGAGGTCATCAGGCCCATCACCGGGGTGCGCAGCTCGTGGGCGACGTCGGCGGTGAAACGCTGCTCGTTGAGGAGCCACCGCTGCAGCGAGCCGGCCATCGAGTCGACCGCCGCGGAGATCTCGGCGATCTCGTCCCCCCGCCGGCCGTCCATGCCGATTCTGGCGTCCAGCTCGCCCTCGGAGATGCGGCGCGCTGTTTGGGCGACCCGCCGTAGCCGCCGGGTGGGCAGGCTGGCGGCCAGGGCGGCCAGCGGAACGACGACGGCGAGGGCCGCCAGCGCGGCCATGACGATGTGCCGGTCGAGCGCCTGGAGGCTGCGCCGCTCCGGGCCCATCTCCATCCGTACGGCCAGCGGCTCGCCGTCGACGACCCGCGCCGCCCACATCCACGGCTGGTCGGGCTTCCTGTCGTCGTACCAGGTGAGAGTCACTCCCCGCCGCAGCGACCCCAGCATCGGGGCAGGGATCTCGTCGGGGTCGGCGAGGGCCTCCCCCCTGCTGCCGGTCCTGGCGTACGCGACGGTCGCGTCCTCAAGGGCCCGGTAGGCCTTCTGCTGGCCGATCGTGAGTGACCAGTCGTAGGTCGCCCGGTGGACGAGCACCCCGACCACCGCCGTGACCGCGCACGCCGCGGCGGCGGTCAGCGCGGCGATCTTCCAGTGCAGGGACCGCCAGTTCAGCAGGTGGCGTGCCGGAGCGAGGCGGCTCATCTCATCGCAGCAGCTTGTAGCCGAAACCGCGGACCGTCTCGATCCGGTCGGCGCCGATCTTCTTGCGCAGCCGTTGCACGCACAGGTCGACGACCCGGCTGTCCCCGTCCCAGCCGTAGTCCCAGACGTCGCGCAGCAGCGTCTGCCGGTCGAGCACGATCCCCGGGTTGGCGGCGAACTCCAGCAGGAGCCGTAGCTCGGTGGGTGCCAGTGCGACCGGCTCGCCGGCCCGGCGCACCTCGAGGCCCTGCGGGTCGATGCTCAGGTCCCCGAAGACCAGGGAGGCGCCGGCCGGCTCCGAGGGCTGCTCGGCGGGGGGCGCGGGCGGGGCGAACGCCGCGCGGCGCAGCAGCGAGCGGATCCGCGCCACCAGTACCGCCGTGTCGACGGGCTTCACGACGTAGTCGTCGGCACCCGCCTCCAGCCCCGACACCACGTCGGGCGAGTCGCCCCGGGCCGACATCATCAGGATCGGCACCACGCTCGACTCCCGTACCCTCCGGCACAGCCCGATGCCGTCCAGTGCGGGCAGCATCACGTCGAGCAGCAGCAGGTCGTGCCGCCCGTCACGGAAGAGCTCCAGCCCGGTCAGGCCGTCGCCGGCCACAGACACTTCGTAGCCGTACCGCTCCAGGGTCATCGCGACCGTCCTGCGGATCACCTCGTCGTCCTCGACGAGGAGTAGCGAGGGTGTGCCCCCGCCGCCCGAACCAGACATTTCTTCCCAAAGTAGGTGTACGAATCGCTAGGGACACTACAACAACCTGCCGCGCCCATCCTGTAGCCGCCATGTCTCCATGACGGCTTGGGCGTGTATCAGCCGTGCATCGGCGGATACACGAGTCCCCGGCTGCGCGTCGGCTGATTACGAGTCCCCGGCGAGCGGCGCGAGGGGCCGGTCAGGCTCCGGCGCTCGCGGCCGGCAGTCAGTAGTAGCCCTTCTCCCCGTCGAGAAGCTCCCGGATGGCATCCACGTGACCGGCGTGCCGGGCGGTCTCCTCGACCATGTGGATCACCATCCACCGCAGGGTCGCGGCAGCGGAACGGAAGTCCGGATGCCGGCCCACATCGTCCAGCGAATGGGCCGCGATGATCTCGTTCGACACCGCACACTGCCGGTCGTACTCCTCCAGGAGCTGGGCGAGAGGGACGCCTTCGACCATCATGTCGGCATCGTCATGCTCGCCTTCGAATTGAGGCCCCGTGGCCGGCCGCCCCAGGAAGAGGACCTCGAACCAGCAGTGCTCGGTCCACCGCAGGTGGGAGACGACACCCGCCATCGTCATGAGAGGTGAGGCCGGAAGGACGGGTCGGTGGGCGTCCGCGTCGGACAACCCTTCGCATTTCCAGTGGATGATCGCGCGCTGCATGTCGAGCCAGCCGACAAGCTGGGTCCGCTCGTCGGCTACGTAGGGAGGGCGATCGCGAGGAGGGGTCATAGGCGCCGACGCTATTTCAGCCGGGGTCACATCGCATCGTATTTTCGGCCGGGGCAGGTCCCCACGCGTTCGAGCAGCCGACGCGGAGGATGGCCCGTCTTTCCCGTATTCCGTCCGCACCCCGGCTGCGCGAGCAGGACTCTCCGACGGACCAGCGGGAAGCCGGCTCGGCCGTACATCCGGCGTTCGATGAGTTCGACTTCGGCGGTGGCGCCTTGAATGGGGTTCCGTTCCCCGGGGAGAGACGGTCGGCGAACTCCTCGGCTGGAGGACGTCCGGAGAGACTCCGGGGAGATTCCGGGGAGCTTTCTCACCCTCGGGCGATCCGGTGGTTCTGACAGGGGTCGGCTTCGAAGATGCTGATCAGCTCAAGCTCGGGGGGGTCGTCAGCCGGCCAGAAGCGCACCAGTACCATCAATCTCTCCCGCGGCTGGATCGTCACGACAGGAAAACAAGGCTGATCATCAGCCAGGTCCTGCGTCCAGTACCACCTGCCGCTCCAGGTCCCGCCGAGGACCGTGCGCAGGACCTCGCAGACGAGTTGGCGATCACCTTCCCTGGGCCTGGTCGATTCCCACCATTCCGCAAGCACTCGTTCGCTTTCCTCTTGGAGCCGCAGCTCCGCCATGGTTACTCCATGAGTCGGTTGAGCACCTCTTCAACCTTCAGCGTCTCGCCCGATCCGCGAGTGCCTCGGGAGGCGCTTTTCAACGCTTCCGCATAGGCGGGAATGCCGCGCAAATGAACGGTCGCGAGGAGATTCTTCGCGAAATTAACAAGGTGGTCAACGTCCCCTGTCCGCTCGAAGGACAGAGCCGCACGGTAGGAACTGCGCACGAGTTCCCTCTGTTCGGAGGGCCGTAGGCCATCAATCGTCCCCATGGCCCATTCGACCGCAGGGTCATCATGGGAAACAGAACCGGTCGGGAAGAATTCGTCTTTCATGTCTCCCTGCTCCATCGTCCGGGTTCTTTTTGGGCCCCACGGGAAAGCGGCGATCTCCGATCGCCTTCCGCAAACAGGAGATGGCCGGAAGCGGACAATTGCCCGAGCGGAATCCCAGCGAGACCGAACCTTCCGCACTATCGAACGTCTATTCGATTCGAGACTACGCCTCCGTGGCGCTCGACGCCACCGGCGTTCGGACCACCCTGCCGCGACAGAGCGGCTCCAGGTCCCCCGCCAACCGAACCGGTTGCCTCGGTGAACCGAGCCGGACCTGTGGACGTCTCCGTGATCCGCCAGGCGCAAGCGCCCCGGATGTGCCCCCCTTGCGCCTCCGCGTCGCCCTCAAGGACCTGTCATCCACGCCGGCGACTTTCGCGGCGCGGACGCCTTCTCCGGTTGCGTCCACGGACGTGCTGTACGGGTTCCGCCGATGGCGGACGAGGGTGGCGGTGCCCGCTCACCTCCGCTCCGGCTCAGGGAGCGTCCATCTGTGCGGCGCCGTACCGGGGTGGAAGGTCAAAAGCGCGGCGAGGGGTGGGTGGGGTGGCCTGGGGCCGCCCTTTCGTGCGGCGCCGTACGGAGTGCTCCCCGCTGCGCGGGCCGGGGAGGCGGTGCGGGGGTTTTCCTTGATCACTGCCGCTCCCAGGGCTCATCGGCGCCCGCTCTGCCTCGCCCGGTCCACCGTCGGCCCCCTCACCAGGCCTTCCCCTCCGCCCATCGACCGGCCCCTCCTGATCACCGCCCCCGGCCACCCCACCCGTCCTTCGCTGCGCTTTTGACCTTCCACCCCGTACGGCGCCGCTCGGAAAAGCGGCCCCCGGCCACTCCACTCACCCTCGCTGCGCTTTTGACCTTCCCCCCGGTACGGCGCCGCGCGGATGGGTCGGCCTCAGGCCACGCCACCACCGCCTGCCGTCACGTCGGGGCGCATCCGGCGCTCAGCGTCAGCCTGTACGGCCTGCGCCCCGGCGAATTCGGCGGGCTCGATCACCGCCGACGACATCTCTGCCGGGAATTACATGTCGATCCTCACCTGATGTCCTGCGCCGTCAGGATCGGGTGCGCTCACCGTTACTGACCGGCGGGATGGTGTGGTTGACGCGGAAAAGGTGGTCCGGGTCGTACTCCGCCTTCAGCGCGGCCAGCCGCCGGTAGTCCGCCTCGGTGTAGGCCCGCCTGACCCGCTCGGGAGCCGAGTCGTGGTCGAACAGGAACCCCGGAAGCATGGCGCCGGTGTCCCACCGCCGGAGCCGCTCCAGCACCTCGTCGGCGGCCCGCCTGGCCGGAGCCGGCATCCGCATCCACAGGTGGAAGGCCGCGCCCTGGGTGCTGACCGCGTGCGAGCGGCCGGGCGGCCGGTTCAGCGCCCCGCCCAGATGACGTAGCTCGATGCCGGGGAACGTGCCCTCGGGCGTCGACGGGTCGATGAACGAGACCAGCTCCTCCACGGCCTCGTCGTCCAGTTCGTGCAACAACGCGCTGCGCAGGTGCACCATGACCGGGTTCTTGGGATCCTGGTAGATCTCGGTGATCTGCGTGTACGGCATGGCGCCGCAGGTGTCCTTCTCCGGGCCGAGCGCACGCAACGGCTCCATCAGCCGCGCGCCCTGCTCCTCGTCCCCCGTGTAGACCACCCGGAACTGCACGAACGAACGGCCACGGAACTCCTCGGGCAACTGCGGCACGTCAGGCAGGCGCAGCAGCGTCACCGAGGACGACATCTCCTCCGGCTGCTCCTTTACCCAGGCCAGGTAGGAGCCGAGCACGTGGGCCGCGTGCCCGGGGTCCTCCCCCGGGTAGTGAAGCTCACCACCGTAGACGGTGCGCAGCGGCAGCAGCTCGATCTCGGCCGCGACCACGACACCGAAGTTGCTCTTGCCGCCCCGCACCGCCCAGAACAGGTCGGGCTCCTGGGCCGGCGAGACGGTGCGGAGCAGGCCGTCGGCGGTGACGATGTCGAGCGAGCGGACGTAGTCGGCGGCGAAGCCGTACGTGCGGCAGGCCAGCGGGAGCCCGCCGCCGGTCAGGTAGCCCATCACCCCGACCTGGCCGGAGGAGCCGCACAGCGGCGCGAGGCCGTGCTCGGCCGCTGCGGCGAGCACCTCATCCCACCGCAGCCCGGCTCCGATCCTTGCGGTGCCGGCACGCGGGTCCACCGACAGCTCGCGCAGCTCCCCGGTGGCGATGAACACGGCTCCATCCGCAGGCACCGACTTTCCGTGCCCGGTCGACTGCACCGCGACCGGACGTCCTGTCTCCGCCGCGAACCGGACGGCGGCGGCCACGTCATCGGCGCCGGCGGCGACCACGACCGCCGCGGGCCGGTGCTCGACCGTCAGCAACCAGCCGGAGCAGGCCTCCTCGAAGCCCTCGTCACCGGGGTAGAGCGTGCGCCCCCGGATCGGCGCCGCCAGGCTCACCACGTCGTGCCAGGCCGCCTGCCCGCCGGCGAGACGGTCGGCGCTGAACTCTGCCGGGGTGACGGTGCGCACCAGCACGCCGCCGGGGGTCTCCCCCCTGATGGTGCCGATCCCGCGATATACGGCCCCCTCGAGGTGAGCCTCGACATGGATCTGCGCGCGGCCCGATCGGCCGGCGGCCGGAGTGAGAGTCTCGGTGAGCTCGTAGGAGAACCGGCCGGGCCGGCCTGCGCTCCAGACCCCGGTGCCCACGCTGCGGGGAGTGCGCAACGCGACGGTGCCGTCGGGCGCGAACGAGACGGTGAAGGAGCCGGTCCGGTCGTCGTGGTGCACCCGGCCGGTCCAGACCCCCGTGGGGGTCCGGAGCGCGTCGGCCGCGGAGTCCGTCTCCAGCATGTCGGTTATCTGCCTTTCCAGCATGTCACTTATCCGCCTTCTCGAAGGACTTCGCCGCGTCGCCCGCCTCCGCAGGCGGAGGCGGGCCCGGCATCCGGGCCTTGCGCAGCAAGGGTCGCGGCCACGGTGGCCAGCAGCACGGCGAGCACCGCACCAACGATCGCGGTCGTCTGCAGGCCGTACACAAAGGCCTCACGGGCCACCGACACCAGCCCGGAGCCCTGGGCGGCCGGTAGCTCGCGGGCGACATTGACGGCGGCGGCGAGAGTGTCCTCGGCCGCCTCGGCAACGGGGGCGGGCAGCGCCAGGTGCAGCACGGTCAGGTCCACGGCGATGAGCATGGCGGGAAGCGCGAGGATCGCCAGCCCCAGCCATTCCCTTCGGGTCGCCCGCGGTGCGGCCGCCGTACCGACGTCGGTACTCAACGAAAACTCCTTGCGTCGTGGTTGAAGGTCGAGGTCTGGCCGGTGGCCACGGTGCCGAGCGCCATCCGGCGACGTGATGGCGGCACGCTGCCTGGCGCCTTGATGGTGGCTGTGCCCATGAGAGATCACACCTCTACACAGCAAAAATGTTGGCCTGGCCAACGTTGGCTCGACCAACAATACACAGAATCGTGGGTGCGGCCAACAACTTGCTAGATTGCCCCTGTGGACACCGCAGAGGGAACGCTGCCGCAGCGGCTGCGCACGCTGCCGAGCAGGTTGACCAACCAGGCAGCACTGACCGCCAACCGGATCGTGGATCAAGCGCTGGCCCAAGCCGGCGTCCGGCGCTACCACTACAAACTGCTCGCCACGCTGGAGGAGTACGGCCCGGGCAGCCAGGCCGCCCTCGGTCGCCGCACCCGCATCGACCGCAGCGACATGGTGGCTATCGTCAACGACCTCGTCGAACGGCAACTCCTCGAGCGCGCACCCGACCCGGAAGACCGCCGACGCAACATCATCACCATCACCGCGGCAGGCCGAGGGCAACTCACCCGCCTCGACCGGCTGGTCGCCGCCGCCCAAGACGAGTTCCTCGCCCCGCTGCCCGCGGCCGACCGGCGGACCCTGGTCGACCTGCTCACCCGCCTCGCCGATCATCACGGCGACAAGCTCATCTGATGTGTCATCCGGTGGCCGGGAGTACGCCAACCCCTCACGGCCTCAGGCCCCGCCGCGCAGCGCCGGCAGTCCACTACCCGGTCTCGGCGGGGGCCGCCTCCGGCGATCCTCTTACAAGGCTCCGCCGCAGGTCAGATGCGGATGGGGCGGACGAGTCGGCCTGTAGGCCGGGTTTTGTCCTTCACTTGCGTGAAGGGGCGACCATCCATCTAGGGCCGTCGTTGCCGGCGGCCTCAAGCGGTCTACCCGCGCGACTCGGGCGGGCAGCCCTCAAACGTCGCGCGCGGGACGCTCCGGGGAGCGTCCCTTCTTGACCTTGCTCCGGGTGGGGTTTACCTAGCCGCCCACGTCACCGTGGGCGCTGGTGGTCTCTTACACCACCGTTTCACCCTTACCTCTCTCGCGAGAGGCGGTCTGTTCTCTGTGGCACTGTCCCGCGGGTCGCCCCGGGTCGGCGTTACCGACCACCCTGCCCTGTGGAGCCCGGACCTTCCTCGGCGGGCCTCCGAAGAGACCCGACGCGGCCGCCCGGCCGGCTCGTCCGCCGTGCCTGCAAGCCTATCGGCTCCCAAGTGGTCTCCAACCGAGCGGCAAGTCACCTCCGGTGGAATGGGGATCACACGGCCCCAGGGGGCACGAGCGCCCGGGGGGACGACCGATGAGAGCACGACCGATCACCAGGCCGGGCGGGCTCCGTGCGGCGCGGGGGACGGGGGGCGTGCCACCCCCCGCGAGCACACGGATCGCCGGTGGGAAAGTGCCGATTCAGCGCAGGTGCGAGGTGTCGTTGAACGCCTTGACCACCGCCGGCCCATCGGCGTAATACTCGATCAGGGACAGGGCTGCCAGATCGAGATGCATGCGGTACAGCGCGGCGAGGGGAGCCAGCAGCGCTGACTGGAGCAGCATCTTGATCGGCGTGACGTGGGAGACGGCGAGGACCGTCCTGCCCTCGTAACGCTCGACCAGCCGGTCCCCGGTCGCCTGGACCCGCCGCGCCGCCACCCCAAAACTCTCCCCACCCGGCGGCGCGGCGGACGGGTCCGCCAGCCACGCGGCGAGCGCGTCCGGCCAGCGGCGCTGGATCTCGGTGAACGTGTGGCCCTCCCAGTCGCCGAAGTCGGCCTCCCTGAGCCCCTCTTCGACGACCACCTCCAGCCCGAGCCGGGCGGCGACGATCTCGGCGGTGGCGCGGGCACGCTTGAGCGGTGAGCTGACGACCACCTGGATGCCGTACGGCTCGCGCGACAGCCTGGCCGCGGCGGCTTCCGCCTGGGCGATGCCGTTGGGGGTGAGCTCCGGGTCGCCGAGCCCGGAGAACCTGCGCTCGACCGAGAGCGGGGTCTCGCCGTGCCGGAGCAGGAGCAGCGAGGTCGCCACGGTCGTGGGCGCGCGCCAGCCGGTGCCGGCGGTCCCGGGCACCGCCGTCCCCTGGCCCGAGGGGACGTCCTGCCCCGGTGAGACGGCATCGGAGTCGATGAGGTCGAGAAGGGAGTCCTGCGCGGCGACAGCGGGGAGCGGGGCGGGCGCCGGGGCCGGACGGCTGGGGGCATCGGCGTCCGAGGCGCCGGGGAGGTCGAACTCCCGCGCCCCGGAGGGGCCGGCGAGCGGGGAACCGGTGCCCGCGGAACCGGTGCGCGCGGAACCGAGGCCTGCGGAACCAGGACGCGCGGAACCCGTGCCCGCGGAACCGCTGGGCTGCCAGGGGCGGCCCTTGGCGGCGGCGTCCATGGCCTCGTTGGCCAGCCGGTCGGCGTCCTTGTTCTTCTCCCGGGGGATCCACTGCCAGGTGACCCTGAGACGCCGGGCCAGGGCGCCCGCCTCCAGCGCGAGCGGGCGCAGCCCCTCGTTCTTGATCTTCCAGCGGCCGGCCATCTGCTCGATGACCAGCTTGGAGTCCATCCGGACCTCGACGACCGCGCCGTCGCCCGCGAGGGCGAGGAGCGACTGCAGGCCCGCGATCAACCCTCGGTACTCGGCGACGTTGTTGGTCTGGGCGCCGATCGCCTCGGCCGTCTCGACCAGCACCTGGCCGTCGGCGGCGTCCTTGACGACCGCGCCGTAGCCGGCGGGCCCGGGGTTGCCCCGGGACCCGCCGTCGGCCTCGATGACGAAGGAGGTCACAGGCCTGACTCTGCGGTGCGGACCAGGATGCGGCGGCATTCCTCGCAGCGGATCACCTCGTCGTGGGAGGCGGCCTTGATGCGGTTGATCTCGGCGATGGACAGGCTGGTGCGGCAGCCGAGGCAGCGGCCCCCCTGCAGCATCGCGGCGCCCACCCCGAACTGGTCCCGGAGCTTCTCGTAGAGGGCCAGCAGGTCGGCGGGGATGTCGGTGACGACCTCCGCGCGCTTGCCCCTGACCTCGGCGCTCTCCTTGTCGATCTCGGCGAAGGCGGCGTCTCTGCGGTCCTCGGAGACGCCGCGGGCGGCGGCGAGCCCGTCGCGCTCAGCGACGGTCTTGGTGACCTGCGCGTCGGCCGACTCCCGGCGCTCCATGATCTCCAGCACGACCTCCTCCAGGTCGCCCTGGCGGCGGTTCAGGGAGGCGATCTCGGACTGGAGGCTGGCCAGGTCCTTCGGGGAGGAGACCTGGCCGGAGTCGAGGCGCTTCTGGTCGCGCTCGGCGCGGATGCGGACCGAGTCGACGTCCGCCTCCGCCTTGGACTGCTCGCGGGCAAGGTCGCCCGCCTCGGTCTCGGCCGAGATCACCTGAGTCGCGAGCCTCGCCACGCGGGCGGAGATCTCGTCGATCTCGGCCAGCTCGGGCAGGGTGCGGCGACGATGGGCCAGCCGGTCGATGACGGAGTCGAGTTCGGCCAGGTCGAGCAGACGCTTCTGGGCTGCCGGGGCTGCTTTCACTTCAAATCCTCGCACTCTGCTGTTGTCTTCCAGGCGTCCGTGACCGTCTCGGATACGCGCGTCTCAACAGTAATCCCCTTCCCGGCCAATCCGGACGTCAGCCGGCGTGCCGCCTCGGCCAGCCAGGGCCATTCGGTGGCCCAGTGGGCGGCGTCGATCAGCGCGGGGCCGTCGGGGGCCTCCATGAACTCACTCGCCGGATGGTGGCGCAGGTCCGCGGTGAGGAAGACGTCCACTCCGGCGGCGCGGGCCGTGCCGAGGAGGGAGTCTCCCGATCCCCCGCTCACCGCGACCCGCCGGACCTCGCAGTCGAGGTCCCCGGCGACCCGCAGGCCGCCCGCCGTACCCGGAAGCCCCCGGGCGGCCCGGCGGGCGAACTCGCGCAGGGAGAGCGGGGCGGGCAGCGAGCCGACGCGGCCGAGGCCGCGCCGGGGGTCGTCCGCCGAGGGCAGCAGAGGCGTGAGCGGGCCGGTCAGGCCCACGGCGCGGGCGAGCGCGTCGGAGACTCCGGGGTCGGCGACGTCGGCGTTGGTGTGGGCGGTGAAGAGGCCGACGTCGTTCTTGATCAGTGTGTGGACGAGACGGCCCTTGAAGGTGGTGGCGGCGACGCTCGTGGTGCCGCGCAGGTAGAGCGGGTGATGGGTGACGATCAGGTCGGCGTCCCAGCGGAGGGCCTCCTCCGCGACGGCCGCCACCGGGTCCACCGCGAACAGGACCCTGCGCACCTCCGAGGAGGGGTCTCCGCAGACGAGTCCGACCGCGTCCCACGACTCCGCCCATCGGGGGTCGTAGGTCGATTCGAGCTCTCGGACGACGTCGGCAAGAGTAGGCACGTGCGCAGACTACCGGCCTATGTCCGAACGCAGGCGGATCGCCTAATGTAAGTGGATCCCGACCCTCGAAGGGCTGGCGTATGAGTCCGAATATCGCGATCATCGGTGCCGGGTTCGGCGGGCTGTGCATGGCCATCCGGCTGGAGCGGGCGGGGATCCGCTCCTACACGATCTTCGAGAAAGGGCCCGGCGTCGGCGGCACCTGGCGGGACAACACCTATCCCGGGGCCGGATGCGACATCCCCTCGCACCTGTACTCCTTCTCCTTCGAGAGATACGCCAGCTGGACCCGCCGCTACCCCGGGCAGCCGGAGATCCTCGACTACCTGGAGATGTGCGCCGACAAGTACGGACTGCGCCCGCGTATCCGGCTGAACACCGAGGTCACGGCCGCCGCCTTCGACGAGTCGCTGGGCAGGTGGCGGGTGCGCACGGCGGCCGGTGAGCAGCTCTTCGACGTGGTGGTGTCAGGGGTCGGCCAGCTCAACCGCCCCCGGCTGCCCGACATCCCGGGGATGCCGTCCTTCGGGGGCGCGGCCTTCCACTCCGCCCGCTGGGACCACTCCCAGGACCTGACCGGCAGGCGGGTGGCGGTGATCGGGAACGGGTCGTCGGCGGCGCAGCTCATCCCCCGGGTGGCCGAGGTCGCCGGGCACGTGGACGTCTTCCAGCGCACCCCCAACTGGGTCATCCCCAAGCCGGACGCCGTCTTCGGCGAGGCCACAAGGACGGCCTTCCGCCATGTGCCGTTCCTGCAGCGGGGCTACCGCGAGTGGATCTACCGGTACGCCGAGGGCGCCCTCTACCGGGCCCTCGCGGGCGGATGGAGTGCCGGGGTGCTGCGCAGACGCGCCCTGGAACACCTGCGTGACCAGGTCCCGGACCCGCAACTGCGGGCCAGGCTGACTCCCGGCTACCCGGTCGGCTGCAAGCGGGTCATCATCGACAGCAGCTTCTATCCCGCGCTGACCCGCGCCAACGTGGATCTCGTCACCGAACCGATCACCCGGATCGCCCCAGCGGGCGTCGAGACCGCCACCGGCCTCCGCGAGGCGGACGTGATCGTCTACGCCACCGGGTTCCAGAGCACCGACTTCCTGGCGCCCGTCGAGATCACCGGTCGTCAGGGGCGCCGTCTCGGCGAGGAGTGGAAGGACGGGGCGGAGGCCTACCTCGGCATCGCGGTGCCGCACTTCCCGAACCTGTTCCTGCTCTACGGGCCCAACACCAACCTCGGCCACAACTCGATCGTCTTCATGATCGAGTGTCAGGTCGGATACGTCATGCGCTGCCTGCCGTACCTCTCGCGGAGGGGACCGATGGAGGTCAGGCCCGAGGCGATGGAGGCGTGGCGGCGGAGCCTGGATCGGGCGATGGGCTCCATGGTGTGGGGGGCGGGCTGCACGAGCTGGTACAAGAACGCGGCGGGCCGGGTGACCAACAACTGGCCGGCCCCGACGACGGTCTACCGGCGGATCACCAGGGCGCCCCGGCCGGCGGCGTTCCGCTTCGCGCGCTGACCCGTCCGGACACCGGGCCCGGGCTCTCGATAGCGTCGTCTCTGACGAGAGCCACCTGCGAAGAAGGGCCTGCCCGTGTCCGCTGAACTCCACCGTGACGCCGTGGTCGCCGATACCCACAACGACCTGCTGATGGCGGTCACGGCACGGCCCCCGCGGCAGTGGGCGTCGTTCTTCCGCGAGCGCTGGCTGCCCCAGCTCCACGAGGGCGGGGTGAACGTGCAGGTGCTGCCGGTCTTCATCGACGACCAGTACCGGCCCGAGGGAGCCCTCCGGCAGACCCTGCGCATGATCGAGTGCGCCCACACCCTGGCCGAGGGCAACGCCGACACGGTACGGCTCTGCCTGGACGGCACCCAGATCGACCAGGCGCTCAGCGAGGGCAGGATCGCCCTGGTCCTGGCACTGGAGAGCGCCCCCGGCCTGGACGCCAGCGTCGAACTGCTGCCCACCCTGTACCGGCTGGGCGTGCGGATCGCCTCGATCGCGCACTGGGGCCGCACCGCCCTGGCCGACGGCAGCGGCGAGGACGCCACCGCCAGCAGGCTCACCGCGGCCGGGGTGGAGGCGGTCCGGGAGATGGAACGCCTCGGCATGATCTTCGACATCTCGCACCTGAGCGCCTCCGGGGTGGGGCACGTGCTGGAGCTGTCCACCCGGCCGGTGATGGCGACCCACTCCTCGGCGCGGGCCCTGCGCGACCACCACCGCAACCTCACCGACGACCAGATCCGCGCCGTCGCCGCCACCGGCGGCGTCGTCTGCGTCAACTTCCTGGCGGCCTTCCTGTCGGAGGACCCGGCCGAATACACCGTGGACCGCCTGGTGGACCACATCGAGCACATCGTGGGCGTCGGCGGGATCGACCACGTCGGCCTCGGACCCGACTTCGTCCGCGAGGTCATGAACGACCTCACCCCGCCGTGCTGCGAGGGCTTCAGCTACAGCGGTGTCGACAACCTGGCGGCCATCCCCGGCCTGGCCGGGCCCAGCGGGCTGCCGCTGGTCACCGACGCCCTGCTCAAGCACGGCTTCGCCGACGAGGAGATCGTCAAGATCCTCGGTGGCAACGTCCTGCGGCTGTTCCGCGCCGAGCTGGGCAGGCCGGCATGAACCTCCGCCTGATGCTTGAGGACCTGGAGGAGCTCGTCTCGTGCGAGTCGTTCTCCGCCGACCACGAGGCGGTGGCCCGCAGCGCCCGGGTGGTCGCCGACCAGGGGCTGCGCAGGCTCGGCACGCGCCCCGAGACGATCGTGATCGACGGGGTCACCCACCTGCGGTGGACCTTCGGCACGCCCCGGGTCCTGCTGGTCGGCCACCACGACACCGTCTGGCCGATCGGGACGCTCGCCGAACATCCCTGGTCGCTGGTGGACGGGATCGCCCGCGGGCCCGGGGTGTTCGACATGAAGGCCGGGCTGGTGCAGGCCTTCCACGCGCTGGCCGCGCTGCCGTCGCCGGAAGGGGTGTGCCTGCTGGTCACCGGGGACGAGGAGGTCGGCTCACCGTCCTCGCGCGCGCTGATCGAGGAGTCGGCGCGCGGCTGCGCGGCCGCGTTCGTGCTGGAGGCCGGCGCCGACGGCGGCGCGCTCAAGACCGCGCGCAAGGGCACCTCCAACTACGCGGTCACCGTGCACGGCAGGGCCGCGCACGCGGGCCTGGAGCCCGAGAGGGGTGCCAACGCCGGGATCGAGCTGGCCCACCAGATCCTCGCGCTCGGCGCGATCGCCCTGTCGGCGGACGACGGGGCGGCACCGGACGGTCTGGGCCCGACCACGGTCACCCCGACCGTGCTGTCCGGGGGCACCACGACCAACACCGTGCCCGCGCTCGCCAGCGTGGAGGTGGATGTGCGGGTGCCCACCCTCGCCGCGCAGGCGCGGGTGGACGAGATGGTACGGGCGCTCGCCCCCCGGACCCCGGGGACCCGGCTGGAGGTGAGCGGCGGGCCGAACCGCCCTCCCCTGGAGCAGGCCTCGTCGGCGCGCCTGTTCGAACTGGCCTGCCGGATCGCCAAGGATCTGGGTATGGAACCGCCGCGTGGGGTGGCCGTGGGCGGCGCGTCCGACGGCAACTTCACCGCGGGGATCGGCTGCCCGACCCTCGACGGGCTCGGCGCGGTGGGCGGCGGCGCCCATGCCGCACACGAGCACGTGGTCGTCGAGGAGATGCCCGGCCGGACGAGGCTGCTGACCGGGCTGATCGCCTCGGTCCTCGGAGGGGAGCCCCCTGCGGGAGCGGTGGCCACGGAAGCGGCGGTCACGGGAGAGGCGGCCGCGGGAAGGACCTCGCCGGCGGCGGGGAGTTCGGCGACCGCGGGAGAGTCCCCGGGGGAGGCCGGCAGGTGACGGGCCCGGCCAGGAGCGACGAGCACGCCGAGGCGGCGGCCCGGGCCGCGGGGGTGCGCATCGACGAGCTGTCCGAGCTCCCCGCCTTCGAGGAGGTCTTCCGGCTGTTCGACGACGTCTGGCACCCCGATCCCGGCAATCCGCCGGTGACCGTCGAGATGATGCGGGCGTTCTCGCACGCGGGCAACTACGTGGCCGGCGCCTACGAGGGCGGCCGCCTGGTCGGCGCGTCGGTCGGTTTCCTGGCCGCCCCGGCCGGACAGGTGCTGCACTCCCACGTCACCGGCGCCTCCATCGGGCGCGGCATCGGCTTCGCGCTCAAACTCCACCAGCGCGCCTGGGCACTGGAACGGGGCCTGGAGCGCATCACCTGGACCTACGACCCGCTGGTACGGCGCAACGCCCACTTCAACCTGGTCAAACTCGGCGCCCGCCCCGAGGAGTACCTGCCCTCCTTCTACGGCGTCATGGCGGACGCCATCAACACCGGCGACGAGTCCGACCGGACGCTCGCCGTCTGGCGGCTGACGGAGCCGCGAGTGCTGGCCGCCGTCCGGGGCGAACCGCACCGGCCGCAGATCCCGCCGGACGCGGTGACCGCCCTGGCCGAACGCGACGGCCGCCCGATCACCGGGCGGACCGACGCCCGCACGCTACTGGTCGCGGTCCCCGCCGACATCGAGACGCTGCGCCGCGCCGACCCCGGCGCGGCCAAGGCCTGGCGCCACGCCGTACGCGACGTGCTGGGCGGGTTGATGGAGGAAGGCGCCCAGGTCACCGGGTTCACCGGCGAGGGCCACTACATCGTGGAGCGGTGAGCCGGGACCGGCTCACCGCCGAGAAGGAGAGAAAGTGAAGATCACTGGAATCGAACTGCGGCGGATCGCGATGCCACTGGTCGCCCCCTTCCGCACCTCGTTCGGCACCGAGACCGAACGCGACGTGCTGCTCGTGCGGGTCGTCACCCCCGACGCCGAGGGCTGGGCCGAGTGCGTCGCCATGACCGACCCTCTCTACTCCCCCGAATACGTCGACGGCGCCGCCGACGTCCTGCGCCGCTTCCTCATCCCCGCACTGCCCGCCCACTCCGACGTCCACGCCGTCGGCCGCGCCCTCCACCCCTTCAAAGGCCACCGGATGGCCAAAGCCGCCCTGGAGACCGCCGTCCTGGACGCCCAGCTCCGCACCGGCGGCCAATCCCTGGCCTCCTTCCTCGGCGCCGCCAGAGACCGCGTCCCCTCCGGCGTATCGGTCGGCATCATGGACTCCGTCCCCCAGCTGCTCGACGCCGTCGGCGGCTACCTCGACGAGGGCTACGTCCGGATCAAACTGAAGATCGAACCCGGCTGGGACCTGGCCCCCGTCCGCGCCGTCCGCGAGCGCTTCGGCGACGACCTGCTGCTGCAGGTCGACGCCAACGCCGCCTACACCCTCGCCGACGCCCCCCATCTCGCCAAACTCGACGCCCACGACCTGCTGCTCATCGAACAACCCCTCGCCAACGACGACCTCGTCCAGCACGCCCGGCTCGCCAAGCGCCTCACCACCCCCATCTGCCTGGACGAGTCCATCGAGTCGGCCGAGCACGCCGCCGCCGCCATCACCCTGGGCGCCTGCTCGATCATCAACGTCAAACCCGGCCGGATCGGCGGCTACCTCGAGGCCCGCCGCATCCACGACCTGGCCCGCGCCCACGGCGTCGCCCTGTGGTGCGGAGGCATGCTGGAGACCGGCATCGGCCGCGCCGCCAACCTCGCCCTGGCCGCCCTGCCCGGCTTCACCCTGCCCGGCGACACCTCCGCCTCCCGCCGCTACTACGCCACCGACATCACCACACCGTTCGAACTGCGCGACGGCCACCTCGACGTCCCCACCGGCCCCGGCATCGGCGTCGACCCCGTCCCCGGCATCCTGGACGAGGTCACCACCTCCACCGAATGGATCACCCTCTGACACCCGGGCCGCGGCGGCTCCCTATCCGGCCAGATACTCCTCCCGGACCCTGGAGCGCGACAGCTTCCCCGTGGGTGTGCGGGGCAGCTCGTCGCGGAACTCGATGACCCTGGGGTGCTTGAAGCGGGCGATGCGCGGGCCGAGGTGGTCCAGCAGCTCCCGCGGGGAGGGACGGGGGCCGGGGACCGGCTGGACCAGCGCGACCACGCTGTGGCCCCACTCCTCGTCGGGCACGCCGATCACCGCGACGTCGGCGACCGCCGGGTGCTCCAGCAGCGCCGCCTCGATCTCGGCGGGGTAGATGTTCACCCCGCCGGAGATGATCAGGTCGGTACGGCGGTCGCACAGGAACAGGAACCCGTCCTTGTCCATGAAGCCGATGTCGCCGGGGGCGTACCACTCCCCGCGCATGCTGGAGGCGGTCTTCGCCGGGTCCTTGCGGTAGGTGAAGCTGCCGAGACCCGACTTGACGTAGACCATGCCGGGCTCGCCGGCGGGCACCTCCTCGCCGTCCGGGTCGAGGATCCTCGCCTCGAAGCCCGGGGCCGGGCGGCCGACCGTGCCGGGACGCGCCAGCCAGTCGTGCGGCTTGACGGAGAAGGCGATGGTGGACTCGGTGGAGCCGTAGTACTCGTACAGGACCGGGCCCCACCAGTCCATGATCTCCTTCTTGACCGCCACCGGGCAGGCCGCACCGGTGTGGATCACCTGCCGGAGCGACGACACGTCGTACTTCCGGCGGACCTCGTCCGGCAGCCGGAGCATCCGGTGGAACATCGTCGGGACCATCATGGCGTTGGTCACCCGGTGCCTGTCGACCAGTTCGAGGATCGCGACCGGCTCGAACCTGGGCGCGATCACCAGGGTGTGGCCCAGGTGCAGCGCGAACATCGTGTGGGCGCACGGCGAGGAGTGGTACATCGGCGAGGTCACCAGGTGGATATCGTCGCCCGGCCGCAGGTCGCAGACCTCGCCGAGGAACCAGGTGACGAGCGGGACCGTCGCCTCCGGCTCGGCGCCGGACAGGGGTCGCTGCACCCCCTTGGGGAACCCGGTGGTGCCCGAGGTGTACCACATGACGGCCCCCGCCGACCTGTCGCCGGGGGCGGTCGCGGGCCGGCCCCCGGCCAGCTCGCCGACGCCGGTGAGCGCCCCCTCCACGGGGTGGTCCCGGTCGGCGACCACGACCTTGGCGTCGCAGTCGGCCACGATGTAGGCGATCTCGGCCGCGGTCAGGTGCCAGTTGACCGGCACGTAGTACAGCCCGATCTGCCCGGTGGCCATCAGCATGACCACCGCGTCGAGGCCGTTGGGCAGCACGCCCGCGACCACGTCGCCCTCGGCGAGCCCCCGTGCCCGCAGTCCGTGGGACACCTGGTTGACCCTGGCGAGCAGCTCGCCGTAGGTCGTCACGGCGCCGTCGGCGTCGATCACCGCCCGGCGGCCCGGGTCGGCCTGTGCGATCCGGTAGAAACCGGGGAGCGTGCTGATGTCGGGCATGGGATCCCTCCTTGGCTCAGAGCTCCAGCAGATCGGCGAGACGCGTCCGGTGGATCCGGGGCGGACCGAGGAGCACCTCGTCCGACTTGGCCCGCTTGTAGTACAGGTGCGCGTCGTGCTCCCAGGTGAAACCGATCCCGCCGTGCAGCAGCAGGCTGTCGCGGGCCACCTCGAAGCAGGCCCGCCCCACGTAGGCCTGGGCGAGCGCGGCGGCCAGGGGCAGCTCGCCGGGCGCCTCGTCGGCCGCCCAGGCCGCGTTCCGGACGATCGACTCGGCCTGCTCCAGCTTGCAGTGCATGTCGGCGAGCTTGTGCTTGACCCCCTGGTAGGAGCCGATGGGCCGGCCGAAGGCCACCCGGATGCCGCTGTAGGCCACGATCGCGTCGAGTGAGGCCCGCAGCACGCCGAGCTGCTCGGCGGCCACCGCCACCGCGAACAGGTCGCGGACCCTCTCCATCCCCTCCGGGGAGGAGGCGACGGTCTCGCCTCCGGCCGCCTCCACCCGCGCCTGCCTGCGCGTCGGGTCAAGGGTGGTCAGCGGGGTACGGCCGCCGCCCCGGACGGCCCGGACCCGCGTGCCGTCCACCATGAGGACCACGTCGGCCTCGGCGCCGTTGAGCGCCCGGTCCCCGTCGAGTGCCACGGTCGCGACGGTGGTCCCGGCGGCGATGGCCGGCAGCAGCTCCTTGTCTCCCAGCTCGGTCAGCAGGATCGCGGCGAGGGTGGTGGCCAGGAACGGGCCGGGCAGCAGCGCCGCGCCGGTCTCCTCCAGGACGATCGCGAGCTCGGCGTATCCGGCTCCGGCTCCGCCGTACTCCTGCGGGACGATGAGGCCGGCGAGCCCGAGCTCGCCGTTGAGGCGGCGGTAGACCGCCGGGTCGTAGCCGCTCTCCGACTCGGCCGCCCGGCGGACTTCGGGCAGGGGCGAGGCGGCGGCGAGGAAGGAGCGGACCGTGCCGCGCAGCTCCCGCTGCTCTTCGGTGAGGACGAGGTTCACTGCCGGGTTCCCGTCTTCAGGTCCTTGAACGGCACGTTCTTGTCCACTCGCGGCTCGGGCGGCAGGTTCAGCACCCGGTCGCCGATGATGTTGCGCATGATCTCGTTGGTGCCGCCGCCGAGGGACAGCGCGGGGGCGAGGGCGATCGAGCCGGCCAGCCGCCCGTCGTCCTCGTAGGCCACGGCCTCGGGGCCGGCCAGCGAGGTGGCCAGGTCGGCCTGGAACATGCTGAGCTCGGCGAGGAGCAGTTTGGCCGCGCTGCCCCGGGCGCCGGGGAAGATCCCGGCCTTGGTCTCCTGGGCGAGCCGCTGGTTGAACAGGGCCAGCGCGCGGGAGCGGATGTAGAGCTCGACGAGCTGGTCCTTGACGAGGGGATCGCCGGTGTCCACGGTGTGGCGCAGCGTCTCGAAGGCGACCGGGTTGTCCTTCTGGCCGCCCATGCCGACGCCGCTGGAGATCGACAGGCGCTCGTGCAGGAGGGTCGTGACCGCGCAGCTCCAGCCGTCGTTGACCCGGCCGACCAGGTTCTCCGCGGGGATGTGCACGTCGTCGAAGAAGATCTCGTTGAAGTGGGCGCGGCCGGTCATGTCGCGCAGCGGCCGGACGGTGACGCCGGGGGCGTGCATGTCCACGACGAACATCGACAGTCCCTTGTGCTTGGGCACGTCCACGTCGGTCCGGGTGAGCAGCAGGCCCCAGTCGGCGTGCTGGGCCACCGAGGTCCAGACCTTCTGGCCGCTGACCACCCAGCCGTCCTCGGTCTCCGTCGCCCGGGTCTGCAGGGCGGCGACGTCGCTGCCCGCGCCGGGCTCGGAGAAGAGCTGGCACCAGATCTCCTCTCCCCGCAGCAGCGGGCGGAGGTGGCGGGCCTTCTGCCCGGGGGTGCCGAGGTCGACCAGGGTCGGCCCGCACATGCCCAGTCCGATGGAGAACACGTAGGTCGGCAGCGTGAAGTCCTTGGCCTCCTCGGCGAAGGCGCGCTCCTCGGCCTGGCCCAGCCCCTGCCCGCCCCACTCGGCCGGCCAGGAGATCCCCGAATAGCCCGCGTCGTAGAGGTCGGCCATGAAGGCCTTCGCCACGGCCACCCCGTCGGCACCGGGGTCGTCCTCGTCTCTGCTCCGCTGAGCGTTGGCCTCCAGCCAGCTTCTGGCCCGCCGGCGGTACTCCTCAAGGTTCATGTCCGCTCCAATCAGTGCGCACTTACTCTAACCAGCGGCGGTGCGGCAGTACAGAGCAATGCTCTACAGCGGAAGGAGGAGCGATATTTGCCCTCGCTTGGTCATGAACCACCAGGAATCGGTAATCAATTCATCCATTGTGATCGTCTGATCTCGGGGGGAGAGATTGGTGTGGTCACGCGGAACTCCTGGTCCGTCCGGACACGGCTGACGCTGATCGCCATCACCGTCGCCTTCCTGTGCGGCCTTCTCGCCACCACCGTCCTGCTGCTCTCCCTGCACGACCTGGCGGACAGCTTCCGCACCAACGAGGTGGCCAGCGCCGCCATGGAGGTCATCCACCTCGACGAGGAGACGTCGGCACCGGTCACGCTGCCCCAGGGAGACGCCGCGGGCGTCCAGGTGGTGAACTCGGTCGGCATGGTCGTCGCGGCCACTCCGTCGCTGACCGGCGCCCCCGCGGTAGCGGACTTCGCTCCCCCCGCCGGGAGCACGCGAGCCGACAGGGAGCTCTGCGAGATCCCCGAGTTCCCCGGCAGGTGCATGGTGGTCGTCGCCCTGCGGATCCCCCGGCCGGGCGGCGACTGGCTCATCTACTCCGTCGACGACGCCGTCCCCTGGTACGTCCAGCCCCAGGTGTTCGCCGTGCTCGTCGGCGCCTGCCTGGTGCTCGTGGCGCTGGCCGGGATCGGCGCCCACCACATGGTGACCAGGGCGCTCCGCCCGGTGAGCGACATCAGCGACCACCTTGCGGAGATCACCGCCACCGACCTCGGCCGGCGGGTGCCGGTGCCCGAGGCGCACGACGAGGTCGGGAAGCTGGCCGAGACGATCAACCAGACGCTGGACCGCCTGGAGGGCACGGTGGAGCAGCAGCGCCGGTTCGCCTCCGACGCCTCCCACGACCTCCGCAGCCCGCTGACCGCCATGCGCACCCAGGTGGAGGAGGCGCTGCTCTACCCCGATGACACCGACTGGAGCGCGAAGGCCACCGCGATGCTCGCCAGTCTCGACCGGCTCCAGGCGCTCGTCTCCGACCTGCTGATGCTCGCCAGGATCGACGCCGGCACCCCCGCGTCCAGGGAGCCGGTCGACCTGGGCGAGCTGTGCGGCGACGAGCTGGAGCGCCGCAAGCGCGGCGTCGAGGTGGTCCGGGAGCTGAAACCCGGCCTCGTCGTGGAGGGCGACCGGCTCCGGCTGGCGCGGCTGCTGACGAACCTGATGGACAACGCCGAGCGGCACGCCGTCTCGCAGGTCACGGTGAGCGTGACGGAGGAGGACGGCACGGCCGTTCTGGAGGTGCTCGACGACGGCGCCGGGATCGCCCCCGAGCAGCGGGAGGTGGTCTTCCACCGGTTCACCCGGCTGGACGCCTCACGCAGCAGGGATGCCGGGGGCACCGGGCTGGGGCTGTCCATCGCGCGGGAGATCGCCCAGGCGCACGGCGGGACCCTGGGGCTGGAAGACAGCCCGCAAGGCGCTCGTTTCGTCCTGCGGCTCCCCTTGACCCGCTAGGGTTCCCCTGTGGCACGGGGATTTGGGCGACTACGCCGCGATGATCTGCTCCGGACCGCCTGCGACGTCATCGCGGCCCAGGGGTTCGGGCACACCCGGACGGCGGACATCGCCCAGGCCGCCGGGGTCAGCCAGGCGCTGCTCTTCTACCACTTCGAGACCAAGGAGAAGCTGTTCGCCCAGGCCTTCGCCTACGCGGCCGAGCGCGACCTGGAGGCGCTCACCAAGCTGGAGGATGCGGGCGGCTCCCCGCTCGAACGGCTGCGCGGCCTGCTCAAGCTCTACTCCCCCACCGGCAGGTCCAAGTCGTGGGCGCTGTGGATCGACGCCTGGGCCGAGTCGATGCGCAACGCCGACCTGGAGGAGATGTCGCGCAGGATGGATCTGCGCTGGCGGCAGGCACTGCGCGCGATCATCGACGAGGGGGCCGCGGCCGGGGCCTTCACCTGCGCCGACCCCGACGGCGCGACCTGGCGGATCGTCTCGCTGATCGACGGCCTGTCCACCCAGACCACCGTGCACAAGCGGGTGCTGCCCCGGGCCCGCATGGCCGAGTTCATCCGTACGGCTACCGCGGGGGAGCTGGGCCTGTCCCTCGACGTGCTGTCCTGAACAGCCCGCCGGGCAGCACGACCAGGAGCATGGCCAGGGCGATCAGCCCTCCGCCGAGGAAGACGGCCCAGGTGAGCGGCTCGCCGTACATCACGACGGCCAGGGCGGTCACCCAGAGCGGCTGGGCCGACAGGATCACCGCGGCGGGCACCGGCGGGACATGGAGCTGGCCGTACGACCGGGCCAGGAAGCCCAGCGCGCAGGCCACGATCGACAGGTGGCCGAGGAGCGCCCAGTCGCCCGTCGTGCGGGGCAGGGTGAGCCCGTCCGGCGCGGCGAGGACGCCCGTCATGAGCGCGATCGTGCCGAGCTGGATCACCGTGACCGCGTAGGCGTCCCGCCGCGCGCCGGCGAAGTTTCCCAGCACCAGCGTGTGCCCCGCGTACAGCACCGCCGACAGCAGGGTGACGGCCAGCGCGGGCAGGGAGACGGCGCCGCCCTCGGCCTCGCTCAGGAGGGTGAAGACCGTCAACGCGGCCAGCGCGAGTGCCACCGCGCCCCAGGTGCGCCCGGAGATCCTGGCGCCGAGCAGGACCAGCCCGAGGACCGGGGTGATCACCACGTAGGAGCCGACGGTGAAGCCCGAGACCGATGACGGCAGGTCGTGCAGCGCGACGGCCTGGGCGGTCTGGCCCACGCCGAACAGCAGGCCGAGCAGGAGGCCGGTCAGCCAGGTGCTCTCCGGCAGCCCCCGCAGGCAGCGCGGCCGGAGCGCGAACAGGGCGAGCGTCGCGATGCCGTACCGCTCGGCGAGCAGGTCCGCCACCGGCATCCGGGCGATGAGGTCTTTCATCAGCGGGAAAGCCGACCCCCAGGCCACGCTGACGGACAACAGAAGCACGGCTCCCAAGAGGGGTCGAGGAGCGAACACCGCTGCCATACCGGAAGGATTGCATCACCCACTGCTACCGCCGCGTCACAGCGCGGATCGGGAGTGGCCCGAATACAACTCTGAGTGAAGGACGCCACACCGGCGTGAGGGAGCTCACACCCCCGCGGGGGCTTCCCCCACTATTGGATGCTTCGTACAATTACGGCGCAGACACCCGATGGGAGTGGAGCGATGACACCCGCCCCGAACACCACTGCGGACAGAGAGAGCGACCAGGCGGTCGCGGAGAAGCGCGCCTACGAAGCGGTCATCGAACGCCTTTCCAAGGCCTCGGTCGACAAGCACTGGGAGCCCTACGCCGACATCCCCTGGGACGACGAGGACTTCCTCGTCCACCAGGACGACCCCCGCTGGGAGCTGCCCGGGGTCGACAAACTGGGCGGTCACCCCTGGTACCGGGCACAGACGCCCGAGATCCGCGCCAGGATCGGGCTGTGGCGGGTGGCGACCGCCATGAAGATCGGCCTGCAGTTCGAGAACCTGCTCAAGCGCGGCCTGCTGAACTACGCCTACCGGCTGCCGAACGGCTCCCCCGAGTTCCGCTACGTCTACCACGAGACGATCGAAGAGGGACATCACGGGATGATGTTCCAGGAGTTCGTCAACCGTACGAAGTTTCCGATCAGGGGCATGCCGGGCCCGCTGAGCCTGCTCGCCCAGGTCACCCCGTGGATTCCGCTGATCTCCACCGAGCTGTTCTTCATCTTCGTGCTCGGCGGCGAGGACCCGATCGACCACGTGCAGCGCAAGACCCTCAGGGACGGCCAGATCCGGCACCCCCTGGAGGAGACCATCATGCGGATCCACATCGCGGAGGAGGCCCGGCACATCTCCTTCGCCCGGCACTACCTGCGCCGCCGGGTCCCGCGGATGCCCCGCCACCGCCGTTTCACGCTGGGGATCGTCTCCCCCGTCGTCCTGGGCATCATGGCGCGGATCATGCTGTCGCCCCCCGGATCGATGATCAAGAGGTTCCGGATCCCGGAGCACGTCGTCAAGGAGGTCTACACCGACAACCCCGAAACGGCCCAGCAGATCCGCGACTCGGTGGGCAAGACCCGTGAGCTCTGCGCCGAGCTGGGCATGATGAACCCCGTCCAGCGCAGGGTCTGGAAGGCGATGGGCATCTGGGCGGCACCGGCCGGGAAGGCGGCCCGATGAGGACGGCGATCGTGACGGGCGGGGCGTCCGGCATCGGCCGGGCCCTCTGCCGCGAGCTCGCCAGGCGCGGCGCGCACGTCGTGGCCGCGGATCTGGACGGCGCCGGGGCGGAGCGGGTCGCCAAGGAGTTCGGCTGCTCGGCCGCGACGCTGGACGTCACCGACGCGCGGGCCGTGCAGGATCTGGTCACGGGCGTCAGGGCCGAGAGGGGCCGGTTGGACCTCGTGTTCAACAATGCCGGGATCGCGGTCGGCGGCACCACCGACGAGCTCACCCTCGACCACTGGGACCGCACCATCGACGTGAACCTGCGCGGCGTGGTCCACGGCGTCCACGCCGCCTATCCGATCATGATGCGGCAGGGCTTCGGCCACATCGTGAACACGGCATCCCTGGCCGGCCTGGTCCCCGCTCCCCTGATGGCCCCCTACACCGCGACCAAGCACGCGGTGGTCGGGCTGTCGCTCGCGCTGCGGGCCGAGGCGGCGGCACACGGCGTGAAGGTCAGCGTGGTCTGCCCGGGCTTCACCGACACCCCGCTGCTCGACCACGCCAACCCCGGCCTGCCGCAGACCGCGACCGGCGCGGGCGCCCGGCGGTCGGCGACCAGGACCCAGGGCCGGCTCTACTCGGTCGACGCGCTGGCCGGCGACATCATGAAGGGCCTGGCCCGCAACCGGGCGCTCATCGTGGCGCCGGCGTCGGGGCGGATGGCCTGGCGGGGCGTACGGCTCTCGCCCTCGCTCGCCGTCCGTGCCGCCTCACTCGCCATCCGCCGCCTGGGCGGCGCCTGACGGGCGGGCGGGGCCGCCGTACGCCCGGCGATCAGCTTCCGGCGGCCGGACAAGGATCGGACACGCCTCTCTGAAACTTTCGGGAAAGTATCGAATCTTTCGCGCCCGGAAGATAGGTAAATCACGCATAACACGTCAATAGAGCTCTGGATGAACTTCTGGTCAGCGACCAAGACGGCCGGACGGCTCTCCGAAAGTTTTTGGCTACACTCCCTCGCATGCCAGCGAAGAGCCGGGTGACAATCGCTCTGATAGCCGAAGAGGCCGGGGTCTCGGTCCCCACCGTGTCCAAGGTCATCAACGGCCGTCCCGAGGTCGCCCCGGGCACCCGCCAGCGGGTGGAACGCCTGCTCCACAAACACGGCTACCAGCGGCGCGTCAGCCAGAGCGACGGACCGGTCGGGCTGATCGACCTGGTCTTCACCGAGATCGAGAGCCCATGGGCGATGGAGATCGTCCGGGGCGCCGAGGCCACCGCCCGCGAGGCCGGCGCCAGCACCGTGATCTCCGTGCTGCACACGCACGCGGGTCCCGGCCGCGACTGGCTGGAGCGCATCGCGACCCGCCGTACCGACGGAGTGGTGATCGTGGCGTCGCGGCTCTCCGCCGGGCTGCAGGGCCGGCTCAACGCCCGCTCGATGCCGTTCGTCGTCGTCGACCCCGAGGGAGAGCCCGCCCCCCACGTCGCCTCGGTGGGCGCCACCAACTGGAACGGCGGCCTGGCCGCCACCCGCCACCTCCTGGAGCTCGGACACCGCAGGATCGGCGTCATCGGCGGCCCGGCCGACATGCTGTGCAGCCGGGCCAGGATCGACGGCTACCGGGCGGCGCTGGAGACCGCCGGCGTCCCCGTGGCCGCCGAGCTGATCCGGCACGGCGACTTCCTGGTCGACTCCGGTCACGACCACGGCCACGGGCTGCTGGCCCTCGCCGACCCGCCCACCGCCATCTTCGCCGGCAGCGACCTGCAGGCGTTCGGCGTGTTCGAAGCCGCCCGCCGGCGGGGGCTGCGCGTCCCGGAGGACCTCAGCGTGGTCGGCTTCGACGACCTGCCACTGGCACGCTCCGCCTGGCCGCCCCTGACGACCGTCCGCCAGCCGCTGCGGGACATGGCGGCCCTGGCCACCCGCATGGTCCTGGCCATCGGCCGGGGCGACCGCTCCCAGGCCCGGCGCGTCGAACTCGCCACCGAACTCGTCGTCCGCGAAAGCACGGCGCCGCCCCGCCCCTGAGCGCCCGCCTCACCCCCTTGAGGTCTTGCACCGGCTCCACAGGCCTTTCACCTCTCCGCCGGCCCGGCGGCGAGGATGTTCTTCGCGGCGTTCACATCCCGGTCGTGGACGGCGCCACAAGCCGCGCACACCCACTCCCGCACCCCCGACGGCATGGACGCGTCAGCGGACGGAACGGATCCTCATGACCAGGAGGGCGCCGAGCAGGACCAGGGCGGCGGAGGTCAGGTAGAGGGCGGGGTAACCGCCGGAGCCGGCCACGATCGGCCCGGCGACGACCGGGCCGAGGACCTGGGGGCCGGAGTTGGCGATGTTGATCACGCCGAGGTCCTTGGCCCGGCCGTCCGCGGCGGGCAGGACCTGGGTGACCAGGGCGTTGTCGACGGACAGGTACACGCCGAAGCCGACGCCCAGGATGGCCGCGGCGACGAGCGCCACCGGCCACAGCGGCCAGAGCGCCAGCATCACCGCCGGAACCGTGCTGATCAGCCCGGAGACCGTGACGAGCAGCTTGCGGCGGCCCAGCCGGTCGGAGACGACGCCCGCGACGACGGTGGTGAGGACCACGGTCGCGGTATACAGCAGGATCAGCAGCAGCAGGCCGTCCTCGGCCTTCTCGCCGGGGAAGAGCCGCTCGTAGCCGACCGCGTCGGTGAGGAAGTACAGCAGGTAGAGCGTGGCGATCGCGTTGCCGAGCTGCATCAGGAAGCGGGTCACCCATGCCCAGAAGAAGTCGGGGTGGGCGCGGGGACTGATCCAGAAGCCCCTGAGGAAGGCCCCGAGGTCGAAGGGAGGCTTGGCGGTCAGCCGCGGGTCGGAGGTGGTCAGGACGAAGGGGAGGACGCAGAGCGGGATCAGCGCGGCGATCAGCAGGTATCCGGACTCGACGGTGGTGACGACCCTCGTGACGAGGACGACGGCCAGCACCACGCCCAGCGACTGCGGTATCCCGACCCAGCCCGACACCTCCCCCCGCTGGCCGGTCGGCACGTGGTCGGGCACCCCCGCGGTGAGCGAGGCCTGCATCGCGTTGAGCCCGGCCTGCACGAGGCACCAGCCGATCACCATCCCGAGGAGCGTGCCCTGCTCCGCCAGGAAGACCATGGCGCCCGCGCCGAGCAGCGCGCCCGCCAGCGTCCACGGGTGCCTGCGGCCGAACCGTCCGGACGTCCGGTCCGACAGGGCCCCGGCGACCGGGTTGAGCAGCATCGCCACCGCGGCGCCCATCCCGGTCACCACCGCCAGCGCCGTCTCCTTGCCTCCCGGGGCGACCTGTGCCACCTGCGAGGGAAGCAGCACCTGGAGTGGTCCGAAGTAGCCCATCCAGAGGGCGAGGTTGGCCAGCGAGATACCGGCGACCCACCACGGCCCCACCCTGCGGGTCGGTTCGGCGAGTGCCGCCGGCAGCTCGGGAACGGGCTGGACAGCGCTCATGGTGCCTCGCACTCCGCGGCTCACGGTTTCGAACCAAGCGCCCGACAATCCGAGGCGTGCACGGATGCTACGCCGTACGCCTCCCCGCACGACAGTCCCCGACATCACATGATCACAACAGTCCTCCGCCCGCCGTGCCCCCTCGCGCCGCCGGCTCCGGCCCCACCGGGCGACGGGGCCGGCTCAGGGAGAGTCGGTGCCCGCGAGCAGGTCCATGGCCTCCTCTTCGGTCAGACCGGCCAGTTCCTCGATCAGCAGGTCCTCCACCGCCTCGGCGAGGGCCGCGACGGTGCTCCGGGCGAAGATCGTCCGGATCGGGACCTCGACGCCGGTGGCCCGCCGGATCCGGGCGGCCACCCGGGTCGCCAGCAGGGAGTGGCCGCCCAGCGCGAAGAAGTCGTCGAGGACGCCGTACGGGCCGGCGCCGAGCAGCTCGTCCCAGATCCCCGCCACCAGCCTCTCCGCGTCGGTGCGCGGCAGGACCCGCTCGGCCGCCGGGGCGGTCACCGGCTCGGGGAGCGCCGCCCGGTCGACCTTGCCTCCGCCGGTGAGGGGCAGCGCCTCCAGCCGGACCCAGGCGGTCGGGACGAGCTGGCGCGGAAGCGTCCGTTCCAGGTGGGCACGGAGGTCGGCGGGGTCGACGGTGCCGGTGACGTAGGCGAGGAGTTCCCCGCCCCGCCCGGTGACGAAGGCCTGGCCCACTCCGGGATGGGCGAGCAGGTGGCTCTCCACCTCGCCGGGCTCGATCCGGAAGCCCCTTATCTTGAGCTGGCCGTCCAGCCGTCCCAGGAACTCCAGCCGCCCGTCGGCGCGCCACCTCACCCGGTCCCCCGTCCGGTAGCGGCGTGCCCCCGGCTCTCCGGCGGGATCGGGGACGAAGGCGGTCGCGGTGAGAGCGGGCCTGCCGAGGTAGCCGCGGGCCACCCCGGCCCCGCCGATGACGAGCTCCCCGGTCGCCCCGGGAGGCAGGGGCTCGCCCCGCCCGTCGAGCACGTGGACCGTGGTCGCGCCGATCGGGCGGCCGATCGGGGGATGTTCCAGAGCCGCCTCCGCCCCGAGATCGGCGGCGGTGGCGATCACCGCCGCCTCGGTCGGGCCGTAGGTGTTGACGAGCCGGACGCCGTCGCCGAACCGGCCGCGCCACCGCTCGACCGCCGCCGCGGAGACCTGCTCGCCGCCGAGGATCACCAGGCGGAGCGAGGGCGGCCAGACGACCTCCTCCAGCTCCTCGACCAGCGCGTGCCAGTAGGCGGTCGGCAGGTCGAGCACGGTGACCCGCCCGCCCGGGGGCGAGGCCAGCAGGTCGGGCAGGCTCGCCGCGCCGTCGGGGAGCAGCACCAGCGTCGCCCCGGCGGCCAGCGTGGGGAAGACCTCCTCCACGTGGGCGTCGAAGCTGAGCGAGGCGAACTGGACGACGTGGTCGGCCGAGGTCAGGCCGTAGTCCGCGCGCATCCACCGGACCCGCGCCGCGACCGCGCCGTGCTCGACCAGCACGCCCTTGGGCACGCCGGTGGAGCCGGAGGTGGTGATGACGTAGGCGGCCGCACGGCCGGGCTCCGCAGGGGCGGCGGCCGTACGGCCCGCGAGACCGTCGGGACCGCCGCCGCTCGCGGGGTCGACGGCGGTCAGGCCGTCGGGGAGCCTCCTCCTGGTGATCACGTGGGTGGCCGAGCTGTCCGACAGCGAGAAGGCCAGCCGCTCGTCGGGCACGTCCGGATCGAACGGCAGGTAGGCGGCGCCGGACCGCCACACGGCGAGCAGCGCGGCGATCGCCTCGATCGAGCGGGGCAGGCAGACGCCCACGACGTCACCGGGGCCCACCCCGCCGTCGCGGAGAGCGCCGGCGAGCGCGTCCGCCCGGGCGAGCAGCTCGCCGTAGGTGATCGTCTCCTCGCCGCAGATCACCGCGACGGCGCCGGGCGCCCGCCGTACGGCCTCGACGATCATCTCCGGGACGAGGTACGGCGCGGCGCCGGACCCCGGCGCGGGGTCGAGGGGAACGCTGGCGGCGAGGGGCGGCTCGGGCACGGAGGGCGAGCCGGTGGCGAGGGCGGGGCCGGTGGCGAGGGCGCGGATGTCGGCCAGGTCGGCCTCGGTCCAGATCGGCAGGGCCGAGATCGGGGTGCCCGGCTCGGCCGCGACGGACTCCAGCAGCACCGCGAACCGGTCGGCCAGGCGGCCGATCGCCCCGGCCTCGAACAGGCCGCTGTCGTAGAGGAAGGACAGCGCGAGCCCGTTGCCGTCCGACCACGCCTCGACGAGCAGGTCCACCTTCACCTGCCGGAACCCGGCATCGACATCGGTGACGGTCAGCCCGCCGAAGGACCGCCGGGGGCCGGCGTCCTGGTTGTGCAGGATGAACATGGACGGCAGCAGCGAGTCGGCGGGGTGGCCGAGCTTCTCGAACGGGACCGCGGAGTTGCCCAGCGCGCCCAGGACCTCGCCCCGGGTGCGGGCGACCAGGTCGGTGAACGACGGGTCCCCGCCGAGATCCCCGCGCAGGATCACCGTCTGGGCCACGTAGCCGACCATCGGCTCCAGCTCGACCCGGTCCCGGCCCGCGACCACGCTGCCGACCAGGACGTCTTCCTGCCCGGTGTGCCGGAACAGCAGGGTCTGGTAGGCCGCCGTCAGGACGGCGAACAGGGTGGTGCGGTTCTCCCCGGCCAGCCGTTCCAGCCTCCGGGCGGTCGCCGGCGGCAGCCCGGCGCGGTGGGTCGCGGCCTCCCCGCTCCGCCCCCGCCGGTGGCGGAAGGGCAGTTCGGACGCCGGCGGGTCGGCGAGCCTCTCCGTCCAGTACGGCACGGCCCGCTGGGCCCGGCGGCGCTGCCACCGCCCGTAGTCGCCGGCCTGGACGGGCAGCGGGCGCAGCCGGGGCTCGACACCGTGCAGGTGGGCGGTGTAGCACTCGGCGAGGTCGTCGAGGATGACGTTGAGCGACCACCCGTCCGCGATGATGTGGTGCATCGTGAGGCAGAGCAGGTGCTCGTCGTCGGCGAGCCGGATCACCGCGACCTGCAGGGGCGGCCCGGCCTCCAGGTCGAACGGCGCGTTGGCCCGCCGGGACACCAGGTCGGCGGCCTCCTGCCGGCTGCGGAGGCTCAGCCACTCGATCCCGGGCGCCCCTGGCTCCACCACCGCCCAGGGCACGCCGTCCTCCTCGGCGAACCTGGTGCGCAGGCTCTCGTGGCGGGCGAGGACGTCGGTGAGCGCCCAGGTGAGCGCGGCCTGGTCGAGCGGACCGTGCAGGGCCCGCACGAGATACATGGTGTAGGAGGCGTTGTCCGGATCGAGGCGTTGCAGGAGCCAGAGCCGCTCCTGCTCCGGAGACAGCGGCGCCCTCATGCGTCCGGCGCCAGTCCGTCGAAGATCGCGTCCAGGTCCTCGGCGCTGAGACCGTCGAGCTGCTCGCGCAGCGCGGCCACCTCGGCCAGGTCCAGGTCGTCGTCGCCGAGACGGTCCAGCTCCAGGGCGAGCCCGGCGACGGTCGGATGCTCGAAGAGCGCCACGATCGGCACGGCGGCCCCGAACCGGGCCTGGACCCTGGCGATGATCTGGGCGGCAGTCAGCGAGTGGCCGCCGAGCTCGAAGAAGTCGTCGTCGACGCCGACGGGCTCCCCGGTGCCCAGCACCTCGGCCCACATCACGGTCAGCTCGTCCTCCACGGGCGTCGACGGCGCCCGGTAGGGGGCCGTCCTGGCGGATGTCCAGTCGGGCGGAGGCAGCGCCCCGCGGTCCAGCTTGCCGTTGGGGGTGAGCGGCAGGGCGTCCACCGTCACGAGGTGGGCGGGGACCATGTACTCGGGCAGGCTCAGCCGGAGCCGCCCGCGCAGCGCCGGCCACAGCTCCCCCGGCTCCCCGGGGCCCTCCTCGGGAACCACGTAGGCCACCAGCCGGGGCAGCCCGTCGGGCCCGTCGCACACGGCGGCGGCGGCCTGCCGCACCTCCTCCGCCGACCGCAGGGTGGTCTCGATCTCGCCGAGCTCGATCCGGAACCCCCGGATCTTCACCTGCTGGTCGGCCCGTCCCAGATACTCCAGGCGCCCCTCGCCGGTGACCCGGGCGAGGTCGCCGGTGGCGTACATACGCGCCCCGGCGCGGCCGGCGAACGGGTCGGGCAGGAAACGGGCCGCGGTCCGGGCGGCCAGGCCGTGGTAGCCCCTGGCCACCCCCGTCCCGCCGATGTGCAGCTCCCCCGCCTCGCCGGCCGCCACCGGTTGCCCGCCCTCGTCGAGGAGGTACAGCGACGTCTCGTCGATCGGCTCCCCCAGGTCGACCCCGGACGGCGCGGGCGCGACGGGCCCGGCCGTGGACCACACGGTCGTCTCCGTCGGGCCGTACACGTTCCACAGGCGCACGCCCGTGCCGAGCAGCGCGTCGGCCAGGTCGCGCGGCAGCGCCTCGCCCCCGCAGAGCCGGGTGCCGACCGTCTCGGGCACGCCTCCGGCCTCCAGCAGGATGCGCCAGGTCGCCGGGGTGGCCTGCATGACGGTGATCCCCTCGGCGACCGCCAGCTCCCGCAGCGCCCGGCCGTCCGCCGCCTCCCGCGCCGAGGCCACGACCACGCGGGCTCCGCAGGCCAGGGGCAGCAGGAGCTCCAGGACCGAGATGTCGAACGACAGCGTGGTGACGGCGAGCCAGCGGTCCTCGGAGGTGAGTTCCAGCCTGCGCATGAACGATCCGAGCAGGTTGGTCACCGCGCGCTGCGGGACCGCCACCCCCTTGGGCCGTCCGGTGGAACCCGAGGTGTAGATCAGATAGGCCAGGTCGCCCACGGGCTCCGCGGCGGGCGGGGTGAGGTCCGCCGCGGAGGCCGCAGGCGCCGCTCCCTCACCGGGCACCCGGCCGGCCCCGGCACCGCCCGGCGCGGGCAGCGTCCCCTGACCGGAGATCCGGCCGGCCCCGGCACGGCCCGGCGCGGGCAGCGTCCCGTCAGGGGCGAGCGACAGCACCCGGGGGACGCCGTCGAGCAGGCGCGGGTCCACGCCGGGCTGGGTCAGCACCAGGCCGATCCCCGCGTCCTCGCGCATCATCCGGAGCCGGTCCTCGGGAAAGACCGGGTCGAGCGGGACGTACGCGCCGCCGGCGGCCCAGACGGCCAGGACCGCGACCACCATCCCCGTCGTGCGCTCCATGCACAGCCCGACGGGGACCTCGGGTCCGACTCCCCGCTCGCGCAGCGCCGCCGCCAGGTCGTCGACCCGCCGGTGCAGCTCGCGATAGGTCAGCTCGCCTCCGGCCCCCCTCACCGCCACCGCGTCGGGCGTCAGCTCCAGCCGGCGCCGCGTCAGCTCCAGCGTCGTCACCACGGTCACACACCTCTCAGGTCGGACAGCCGGAGATCCGGGTCGGTCCCGGCGCGCTCCACCACGTCGGTGAAGGCCCGGACCAGACGCCGCGCGGTCCCGGCGGAGAACAGGTCGCTGTTGTAGTCGAGGACTCCGCCGAGCCCCTCGGGCCCCCGCCACGCGTCCACCGATATCTCGGCCTTGGTACGGCCCGCCGGCGGCATGGGGTAGACCTCGACGGCCAGGTCCGCCATCTCCGTCCGCAGCAGGTCGCCCTTGGGCAGGTTGTGCAGGTTGAACATGGCCTGCAGGAGCGGCGGCCGGCTCAGGTCGCGGGGCAGGCGCAGCGCCCCGAGGATCCGCTCGAAGGGCACCTCCGCGTGCTGGAGCCCCCTGAACACCGACAGGCGGGTGCGTTTGAGCAGCTCCCGGAAGGTGGGGTCGCCGGACAGGTCGGCGCGGAGCGCGAGGGTGGTGGCGAAGTAGCCGATCAGCGGTTCCAGCTCCACCCTGTTCCGTCCCGCGACCGGCACCCCCACGCACAGGTCCTCCTGTCCCGCGGCCAGTCCCAGGGTCACCTGGTAGGCGGCGAGCAGGGCCATGAACAGGGTGCAGCGCTGCTGCCTGGCGACCCCCTCCAGCCGGGTGATCACCTCGTCGGGCACGAGCAGGCTCTCCTGCCCGCCCCGTCCGGTCCAGCGGGCCGGGCGGGGGTGGTCGGCGGGGAGGTCGAGCACGGGCGCGCCGGCGAGCGTCCGCGTCCAGTGGTCGAGGTGGGCGGTGTCCTCGTGCTCGGCCCGCCTCCTGTCCTCCGCCGCGACGTCGGTGTACTGGGTGGGGAGCTCCGCCAGCAGCGGCTCCCGTCCCTCGCGGTGGGCGGCGTAGCACTCGGCCAGCTCCCGCATGAGGACGTCCAGCGACCAGCCGTCGACCACGATGTGGTGCAGGACAACGCAGAGGATGAAGTCCTCGCCGGCCAGCCGCATCAGCGCCACCCGCAGCGGCGGCCCGGCCTCCAGGTCGAACGGCCGGTTGACGAACTCCACGACGGCCGGGGCCGGGTCGCCGGTGACGTCCCGCCGCTCCACGGCGACCGGCCCGGCGGGCGCGACGACCTGCACGGGCCGGTCACCGGCCAGGCGGAAGCGGGTGCGCAGCACGTGGTGCCGCCCGGCCACGCGGGTGAGGGCGGCGGCGATGCCGTCGGCGTCGACCGGACCGCGCAGCCGTACGCACCAGGGGGTGTGGTAGGTCGTGTCGGCCGGGTCGAACCGGCTGAGGAACCAGAGCCGTTCCTGGCCGAACGACAGCGGCCAGGTACGGCCCGCGTCCCTGTCCCGCGCGCGCCCGAGCAGGGCTTCGCGCCGTTCGGGCGGCAGCTCGGCCAGCCGGCTGAGCAGTGCCGCGCGCTGGTCCGGCGTGGTCACCGGCCACCTCCCCCGGCGACGGCGGCGGGCCGCTCGACCGGGGTGATGCCGCACAGCCCGGCGACCGCGTCGAGAGGCACGTCCTCGGCGACGCTGCGGACCAGGAGCGTCTCCATCCCGCGCAGCAGGGTGTAGGCCGTGGACCGCGGCAGGCAGGCGGTGTCGGTCAGCAGGTGGAGCCGGCAGGTGTCCGTGGCGGGGCCGGTGGCGAAGAACACCGTCGCGTCCACCTCCGGCCACGCGCCCACGAAGAAGGTCCTGGTCCGCTCGGTGAGGGCGGCCAGGGCGGCGGCGTCGCCCTCCCGGGCCGTCCGGGGCAGGTTGGGCCAGTGGCCGGTGGCCCGGCTGTCGTTGAAGTAGGCCGACAGGTCGACGGGCCCGCCGCGTTCGCGGCCGACCTCCTCGCGCAGCGCCATCATCCTGAAAGGGTCGTAGTGCGCGTGCCGGTAGGTGGTCAGCGCCTGCCGGTGCCCGGCGCGCGCGGCGTCGGCGAAGGTCCCCTCGGGCAGGTCCAGGACGAAGATCCCGTCCTGGACGGCCGTACCCGCCATGGCGCTGGTCCGGGGGTCGTGCCGGTTGGCCACGATGAGCTGCATGACCACCTCCCGGTGCCCCGTCAGCACGGCCAGGAGCACGGCGCTCGCCGTGGTCAGCACGCTCGCCGTGCTGACCGACCAGCGGGCCGCCAGCCTCTCGGCGGCGGCGGCGAGCGCGACCGACTCCATGCCGACCCGGACGAACCGCTGCTCCTCCGGCGGCTGCCGGGGGAAGTCGAACAGGGACCGGGGCACCCTCTCCAGCGCCGCGCGCCAGTGCCGGAGCGCCCGCTCCCCGCGCGCGGCGCCCGCCCCCTCCCGTTCGAAGGCAGCCTGGTCCAGCGGCTGCCACGCGGGTTCGGGCAGGTCGTCCCCGGCGAGCAGGCCCTTCCAGTCGGTCGCGAGGATGTCCAGCGCCCACCCGTCGACCGCCAGGTGGGACAGGGCGAAGGCGACGGCCCGGGGCCGCCCGCCGCCCGTCACGACGGCGCACCGGATCGGCGGCTCGGTGGCGTAGTCGAACCCCTTGGAAGCCAGGTCGGCGGCGAGCTCCTTGGCCGCCGCGAGCGGCCTGGCCTCTCCGGCGTCGAACACCTCGACCGTCAGCCGGCCCTCGCGCGCCACCCGCTGGACCGGCCCGGCGGGGGTCTCCTCGCAGGTCGTCCGGAGGGTCTCGTGCCGTTCGACCAGCCCGCGCAGGGCCAGCAGGACGGCGTCGAGATCACGTCTGCCGTAGACGGGCAGGGTCCAGGGCATGTTGAAGTACGGGTCGCCGTCGTCCAGCCACCGGGTCAGCCGCCAGATCGCCTGCTGCCCCCAGGTGAGCGGGGCCTCGCCGCCCCGGGCGCCGGTGAACTCCACCACCGCCGCCCCCTGCCGTGTGAGAGCGGTCGTCATCGGGATCGGGCGATCTCTTCGGCGACGCCGGCGACGGTCGGGGTGTCGATGAACACCTCGAAGGAGAGCTCGACGCCCATCCGGTCCCGGACGCGGGCGATGATCTGGGTGATCGACAGCGAGTGGCCGCCGAGGTCGAACAGGTCGTCGTCCGGCTGGATCTCGTCGACGCCGAGCACCTCGCACCAGATCGCCCCGACCTCCCCGAGGAGAGCGGGGTCCTCCACGGCCCCGGCCGCCGCGCCGGCGGCGGGAGACGCGTCCGGAGCGGAGTCCGCGACCGCTCCGGAGGCGATGGCGGCGGAGGCTGGGGCCGTACCGGAGTCGACGGAGGCGGAGGCCGGGACCGTACCGGGAGCGCCGGCCGGGGCCGCTTCACGGGCGGGCGCGGCCTCCCGTCCGGGCGACGGCAGCTCGGTGATCGGGGCGTCGGGGCGGGCGGCGATGCCGAGGAGCAGGGTCCGCAGGTGTCCGGCGACGCTCTCGCAGGCGGCGCGGCTCAGCACCTCCGGGTTGAACTGCAGCCGGGCCGCGAGACCGTCCGGGGACTCCACGACCTGCAGGTGCAGGGTGTTGCGGACCGCGCCGTTGAACGCCGTCCAGTCGACGGAGGCGTCGAGGCCGGGGAAGACGGGGTCGGGGCCGGAGCGCCTGCGGTAGCTGACCGAGACGGGGGTGAGCGCCGTACGGGGGCTGATCCCGCCCAGGGCGCGGGCCAGGGGGACCTCGCGATAGCGGTAGACGGCGCGCAGTTCCTCCCGGAGCGTCCGGGCGAACTCGGCGAACGTCCCCTGCGGCGTGGAGACCACCGGGAGCTCGTTGACGAACAGTCCCACGTGGTCCCGGGTCTCCTCGGTGCGGGTGGACAGGTCCACGGCGACCGCGACCCGGTCGTTGCCGTATCCATGCAGGAGCGTGTGGAGGGCGGCCAGCACGACCTCGAACCGGGTCAGGCCCAGCCGCTCGGCCACGCCGGCGGTCTCTCCGCCGAGCGCGAGGTCCACGGTCCCGCCGGGAGCGGCGCGCAGCGACGGGCGGGTGGCGCCGGGCAGCAGCAGGTCCTGGTCGTCGTGCCATCTCGGCCGCCAGAACTCGGCCGCCCCCTCCAGCCCGGCGGCCACCCGGTCCTGCTCGGCACGTGCCGCCTCGCCGTAGGAGATCGGCAGTGGCGGCAGGGGGGAGCCGCCGTAGGCGGCGGCCAGGTCGCGCAGCACGATGTCCTTCGACATGCCGTCGAAGACCGCGTGGTGGGCGACGATCTGCAGGACGTGCCGCGCGGGCCCCAGCCGGAACAGGGTGAACCTGGCCAGCGGGCCGGTCACCAGGTCGAAGGGCCGGGAGAGTTCGGCCTCGATCCCGCCGGACGGGCCGGAGGCCCCTCCGGACAGGGCGGGAGCCTCTCCGGAGGTTCCGCCGGGCGGCGCGGAGACGTCCCCGAAGACTTCGCCGGACGGGCCGGAGACGTCCTCGAAGCGGATCGGCGGGGGCACCTCGCCGGGGACCAGGCGGACGTGCCCGTCCTGCTCCGCCAGGGTCGCGGCGAGGACGGGGTGGCGCTCGACGACCGCGGCGCAGGCGGCGAGCATCGCGTCCACGTCGAGCGGGCCGTCGAACCGGACGGCGAGCGGCATGGCGTAGACCCGGCCTCCGGCGCCCGTCCGCTCGGTGATCCACATCCCGTGCTGGGCGAGGGACGCCCGGTCCCACCCGTCTATCAGAGATACCGACATCTCACGTGCCTTCCGTCTGACCCGTCGCGGCGGCGTCGAACAGCCGCCGCAACTCCCTTTTGGTGACCTTTCCTGACTGGTTTCTGGGCAGGGCGTCGACGACGAGCACCCGTTCGGGGAGCTCGTGCCCGGCCAGCCGTTCCGTCAGGAAGGCTCGTAGATCGCCGCCGGAGATCCCGGCGGACCGGGGAACGACGGCGGCGGCGAGCGTGGTGCCCAGCACCGGGTGGGGGAGGCCGACGACCGCGGCCTCCGCGACGTCCGCATGCTCGTACAGGGCGGCCTCCACCTGAAGCGTCGAGACCTTGAACGCGCCCGACTTGACCACGTCGCTCTCGCGGTCGACGAGGTGGAGGTAGCCGTCGGCGTCGAGGTGGCCGAGGTCTCCCATCCGCACCCATCCGTCGCGGAACGCCTCGGCCCCGGCCCGCTCGTCCCGGTAGTAGGACCGGGGGACGGCGGGCGAGCGCAGCCAGACCTCGCCGGTCTCGCCCGCGGGCAGCGGGTCGCCTCCGGGGCCGGCGATGCGCAGGGAGCCGCCGAAGGCGGGCCTGCCCAGTGCCCCGGGCCGGGCCGGATCGAAGATCATGATGGTCTGGGCGGGAGCGGCCTCGGTCGAGGTGTAGTAGTTGGTGATCGTCGCGCTGGGGAAGGCCGCGGCCAGCCGTACCGACACCGAGGGGGGAAGGGCCGAGGCCGCCGAGCCCAGCAGCAGGACGCTCGACATGTCGTGGCGCTCGTGCAGTCCGGCGTTGAGGAACTCGATCGCCATGGCCGGGACCACGAACACGGTGCCGGCCCCGTACGACTCGATCAGGCGGGCGAACCGGCCCGGGGTGAACCGGCCGAGGGTCAGCATGGCCGGACGGGCGTCGAGCGCGTTCATCAGCATCGTCTGCCCGGCGTTGGTGCCGATGGGGAAGGCGTGCAGCAGATGGCGCGAGTGCCCGAACCTCCGGCGGTTCGGCCGGGTCTCGCAGCCGAAGACCAGGTTGGCGTGGCTGGCGGCCACCCCCTTGGGCAGCCCGGTGGTGCCGGAGGTGTAGAGGATCTGGGCCAGGTCCCCGGGCCCGACCCGCACGTCCACCGCTCCGGCCGCGTCGCCCTCCAGGTCGGCCGGGGCGGCGCTCCAGTGGTCGCCCGCGGGCGGCCGGAGGTCGCGCCCGTACAGGACCGCGGAGGCCGAGCAGTGCGCGAGCATGTGCCGGACCTCGGCGGGGGCGAGGCGGTCCGACAGCGGTACGGCGACCGCCCCGGCCTTCTGCGCCGCGCAGTAGGCGACGGAGAAGTCGATCCAGTCCCAGCTCCCGAAGATCAGTCCGACGCGGTCGCCGGGCCGTACCCCGCGGTCGAGCAGGCCGTGCGCGAGGGCGTCGGAGCGCCGCTCCCACTCGCCGAAGGTCATCGCCCCGTTGCCCTCGACGATCACGGCGGCCCGCTCCGGCTCCTGCGCGGCGCGCAGCCGGAGCATCTCGGGCACGGTCCGCGGGACCGGCACGACCGCCGGGGTCATGACGTCCTCGCGGCCACGTAGCCGACCAGCAGCGGGAAGCTGTCGAGATAGGGCGCGCCGCCGCCCAGGTCGAGGGTGACGTCGAACTCGTCCTCGACGGCGTCGATCAGCCGCAGCAGGGCGAGCGAGGTGACGCCGAGCGCGGACAGGGAGGTGCCGGAGGCGAGGATCTCCTCGGAGGTGAGCCTGCCGTCGCAGGCGGTGGAGATCATTCCGGCGATCCTGGCGGCGAGTGCGGAGGTCCCCCCGGCGTCCTCCGCCCGCCGGCCGGCCGCCTCCGGGATCACGACGGCGTCCTCCGCCCGCCGAGCCGCCTCCGGGATCACGTCGGCGCCCGGCACGTACCGGGCGGTCGCGTCGGCGCCCGCCGCCTGCCGGGCGGTCACGCCCGTGCCTGCCGCACACTGAGCGGGCGCATGTCCGTCCACACCTGGTCGATGTGGGCCAGGCAGTCCTCCCTGGGCCCCTGGAAGCCCTCGGCCCGCCATCCGGCGGGCAGCTCCCGGCCGCCGGGCCAGACGGAGTACTGCTCCTCGTCGTTGAGCACCACCAGAAAACTCATCTCTGGGCCTCCTCTTCTTCCTTCTTGCGGGTACGGCTCCGCAGAGCCTCGAAGCCGACCAGGTCGTCGGGGAGCGCGTCGGGGACGTCGGTGTCGAACCACGCCAGCACCCGCACGCGCATGGCGACGAGCGCGATGGCGGCGATGGCCAGGCCGAAGCAGGCGTACATGAATCCGATGCCGCGTCCCTCACCGGTGCCGATCAGCGCGCCGACGGTGCTCGCGAGCGGGCCGTCCGGCGCGAGCAGCGGCTCGAAAACCGCGCTGCCGTACGGCGCGACCAGGCCGAAGCCGATGGGCAGGGTGGACCAGGCGACCAGGGTGTTGAGCGCGATGACCCGGCCGTGGAAGCGCTGCGGCACCTTGACCTGGATGATCGTGGCGTATACGCCGTTGAGCAGGGTGAGGCAGAACGACATGCCGAACGCGCCGGCCGCGATCAGCGGCAGGTTCTGCCGGAAGCCGGTGACCACGCAGAACACCGCGAGGGCGAGCGTGGCCAGGAGCACCCCGTACAGGCGGCGCCGCCGGGGGCCGCCCCAGGCGGTCATCAGCAGCCCGCCGAGGAAGACCCCGAGACCGCCCGCGAACGCGATCCTGCCGACGTCGTCGAGCGTCGCGAACGACAGCACCAGCGGGGAGATCATCAGGAAGAGCGGCGACAGGAAGACGTTGAGCACCGCGAAGAACACGAGCATGCCCCGGAATCCGGGGTTGCCCCACGAGTGGCGGATGCCGTTCATCATCTCGGTCACGACGCCCTCGCGGCGGCGCCAGGGCATGCCGGCGGGGAACCGGACGAACAGCAGGACGATCGTGGCGACGGCGTAGCTGGCCACGTCGATGACGAGGATGCCGCCGAGCCCGATCGTGGCCATCAGCCCGGTCGCGATCAGCGGGACGACGAGCTGGGCGGTGCCGGTGGCCATCTGCACGACGCCGTTGGCGTGGCCGAGGAAGCGCTTGGGGACGATCTGCGGGATCGCCGAGCCGTAGGCGAACCGCTGGAAGGTGAGCGCGACCGACAGGCAGGCCAGCAGCGGGTAGATGTGCCAGATCTCCAGGTTGCCGGTCCACAGCAGGACGCCCAGCGCGAGCTGGGTGCCCCCGGCGGCGACGTCCCCGCAGAGCATGACCCTGCGCCGGTCGTAGCGGTCCACGATCGCCCCGGCGAGGGGCGCCACCAGCATGCCGGGGACCAGTCCCAGCACCGCGAACAGCGCGAACCTGGCCAGCGATCCGGTGTTCAGGTAGATCCAGATGGGGATGGCGAACTCGGTCAGCGCCGACCCGGTGATCGACACGAGCTGTCCCACCGAGATCAGCAGGAACCGCCGCATGCTGGCCTGTGGCGCGCCCCGCTCACCGGCGCCGGAGGCCGCGGATCCGCCCTCCCCGGCGCCGGGCGGGCGGGTGGCCTGGCCGGAGAGGCCATGGAGCCACCACGTGGACTCCTCGGTGCGCTCCAGCGGCGCCGTCTCCCCCGAGGCGACGGCCCGGTGGGTCCCGGTGAGGATGGCGGCCAGCTCCTCCGCCCGGTATTTCACGAAGAAGTGCCCTGCCTCGTCGAGCACCACGCAGGCGACCGTCTCCGAGAGCCGCCGCCATTCGCGGTAGCGCTCCTGGTAGAACTCGGTCGCCGGATCCCGCTCCCCCACCACCGCGATGACGGGCGCCCGGAGCGGGTCGCCCTCGCCCTCGAACAGCCGGGTGAAGTAGCGCTCCGCCGTACGGGTGCCGTGGCGGCGGTTCTCGATGATGAGCTTGAGCTGGTCGCGCTCGAACTCCTCGACGTCGAGGCCGGCCGCGGCGAGCGCGTTGATCCGGCCCTGGTCGCTGGTCATCCGGTCCATCAGGGTTCCGAGCCAACCCAGGCCACGGCCCGGTCGCGCGAACGGGAACACGCCTCCCAGGTAGATGGCGTCGATGACGCGACCGGCCGCCTCCAGGCGCCGGGCGATCTCGGCGACCAGCATGACGCCGAGGCCGCAGTGCCCGTAGAGCACCAGCGGGCCCTCGATCCCGGCGAGGATCTCCTCGGCGCAGTCGCGCGCCACCTCGTCGAAGGGCCGGGCCCGCTCCCCCAGCTCGTGGCCGGGCACCGCGACCGAGTAGAGCGCCCAGCCGGCGGGGAGGGCGTCGGCCAGCGGCTGGTAGACGACCGCGCTGCCCCCGCCGAACGGCACGCACACCATGGTGGAGGTCGCGGCGCGGACCGGGGTGAGCCGGTGCAGCAGGTCGCGCGGGCCGGCGTCTTCGGCCTCCAGCAGGCGGGCCAGGTCCCTGACCGTGCGGTGCTTGAACAGCTCCAGCACGGTGAGCGTCCGCCCGGGGACCTCCTTGCGCAGCCGGGCGATCACCCTCATGGCGAGCAGGGAGTGACCGCCCAGGTCGAAGAAGTCGTCGAGCGCGCCGACCCGTTCCACTTCGAGGACGTCCGCCCAGATCGCGGCGACCGCCCGCTCCGGCGCGGTCTCCGGCGGCACGTACCCGGCGGCCGGGACGTCGGCCCCGGGCTCCGGCAGCCTCGACCGGTCGACCTTCCCGTGGGACTTCAGCGGCAGCTCGTCCAGCCACACGTAGCGGGCCGGGATCATGTAGTCGGGGAGCCGGTCGGCCAGCCACGACCGCACCTCTGCGGCCTCCGCCCTGACCGTCGCGACCAGGTAGGCGACCAGCCGTCCGCCCCGCAGCTCCACCACCGCGTGCGCCACCCCGGGGAAGTCCCCGAGCACCGACTCCACCTCGGCCGGCTCCACCCGGTAGCCGCGGATCTTCACCTGGAGGTCGCAGCGGCCGAGGAACTCCAGCTCTCCGGTGGGCAGCCAGCGGCCGAGGTCACCGGTCCGGTACATCCGGGCACCGGGGCCGCCCCGGGGGTCGGGCAGGAAGCGGTCCGCGGTGAGTCCCGGCCGGCCCAGGTAGCCGCGGGCGAGGCGGTCGCCGCCGAGGTGGATCTCCCCGGGGACGCCGATCGGCACCGGCCGCAGGTTCGCGTCGAGCACGTGGACGCGGGCCCCCGGCAGGGGTGATCCGATCGGCAGCGCCGCCCCCGCCACCGGGATCGGCAGGGCCGCCCCCGCCATGGGGGCGGGACCGGCGGCGCTCCCGGGCGCGGGACCGGCTCCCAGAGCAGGACCGGCTCCCAGAGCAGGACCGGCTCCCGGAGCAGGACCGGCTCCCGGAGCGGGACGGGACAGGCCCCCGGCCTCCGGGGCGCCGGTGCCCGGCCCGACGGCGTAGGTGGTCACGCCGACCGTGGCCTCGGTGGGACCGTAGTGGTTGACGACCCGGCACCGCCCGGCCGCCGCCAGCTCGGCGGCCCAGCCCCACGGCGCGGCCTCGCCGCCGAGGATCAGCAGCTTGCGGGGGAGCAGCTCGGCCGGGGTCGCGTCGGCGAGCAGCGCCGCCAGGTGAGACGGCGTGATCTTGAGGTAGTCGATGCCGTGCCCGCGGAAGTAGGCGGCCAGCTCGGGCCCCGCCGTACGGGACGGGATGAGGTGGAGCGCGCCGCCGGTCGTCAGGCACAGGTAGAAGACGGTCACGCCGAAGTCGAAGGCGAGTGACTGCAGCAGCCCGAACGCCCCGGCCGGCTCCACCCCCAGCCGTTCCCGCGCGCCGTCGAGGTAGACCGTCACCTGCCGGTGCTGGACGGCCACGCCCTTGGGCCGGCCGGTGGTCCCGGAGGTGTAGATGACGTAGGCCAGGTGGCCGGGGGTGACCCCGCTGTCCACCGGCCCCGGGTCCGCCTCGTCGAGGTGCTCCGTGAAGACGGCGGGCAGGTCGCCCGGCAGGCGGTCCCGGAGCTCGGGAGCGGTGACGACCGCGCGGGCCCCGGCGTCGGACAGCACGTAGGCGAGCCGGTCGGCGGGGTGGTCGGGGTCCAGAGGGAGGTAGGCCGCGCCGGCCTTGAGCACGCCGAGCACCGCGACGGCCAGCTCGGCCGACTGCTCCAGGCAGATCGCGACCCGGTCGTCCGGGCCCACGCCCCGCCGTCGCAGCAGGTGGCCGAGCTGGTTGGCCCGCCGTTCCAGCTCGGCGTAGGTGAGCGAGGTGCCGCCGGCGACGACCGCGACGGCGTCGGGCGTGCGCCGGGCCTGCGCGGAGACGGCCTCGTGCAGCAGGCCGCTTCCGGAGGGCTCGGCCGGGGCGGACTCGCCGAGGGCCAGCACCCGGCGGCGCTCGCCGTCCGGGAGGAGCTCCAGCTCGGAGATCCGCGCGCCGGGGTCGGCGACGATCGACCGCAGCAGGTTCTCGAAGCACGCCGCCATCCGCTCGATCGTGTCCGGGCGGAACAGCGCGGTGCTGTAGGTGAGGTTGCCGCGCAGCCCCTCGGGGGTCTCGAACAGGTAGAGGGCGAGGTCGAAGCGGCTGGCGGAGGTCTCGACGGGGAAGGCGGACATGGTCAGGCCCGGGGTGCGCAGCGGCGTGGAGCGGTAGTTCTGCAGCGCGAACATGACCTGGAACACCGGCGACCGGCTGACGTCGCGCTCCACGGCGAGCTCGTTGACGAGCCGGTCGAAGGGGAGTTCCTGGTGGGCGTAGGCGTCCAGCGCCGTCTCGCGGACCCGGGCGAGGAGCTCGGTGAACGTGGGATCGCCCGACAGGTCGGCGCGCATGGGCAGCGAGTTGACGAAGACGCCGACCACGCGCTCCAGCTCGGGCAGGTCGCGCCCGGAGACCGGCGATCCGACCGCGAAGTCGTCCTGCCCGCAGTAGCGTCCGAGCAGCACCTGGAAGGCCGCCAGCAGCGTCATGTACGGCGTGGCGCCGTGGGCCGTCCCGAGTGCGGTGATCTCCTCGCCGAGCCCGGGATCCAGCGCCAGCCCCCGTGCGGCGCCCTCCCACTTCTGCTCGGCGGGACGCGGCAGGTCGGCGGGGAGCTCCAGCGGCGGCAGCCCGTCCAGGTGCCGGCGCCAGTAGCCGATCTCGCGGTCGTAGGCGCGGTCGCGCTGCCAGTGGGCGTAGTCGCCGTAGGCCACCCCCACCGGCGGGAGCAGCGGCTGCCGCCCGGCGCGGTGGGCGGCGTGCAGGGTGAGCAGCTCCTCCATGACGATGTCGCAGGACCAGCCGTCGGTGACGGCGTGGTGCATGGTGAGCAGCAGCACGTGCTCCAGCGGGCCGAGCCGGACCAGCAGGAGCCGGATCAACGGGCCCCGGGCGAGGTCGAAGGGGCGGGCCATCTCCTGGTCGACCACCGCGAGGTCGTCCGTCACCCGCAGCTCCGCCACGGGCGCCGGGTCGACGACGAGCCGAGGGCCGCCGTCCTCGGTGGTGAGCAGCCGCGTGCGCAGGCTCTCGTGCCGCGCGGTCACCTCGGTGAGGGCTGTGGTGAGCGCCTCCTGCTCGACCTCGCCCTCCAGCCTGACCGCGAACGCCACGGTGTAGGCGGCCGTTCCCGGGGCGTACTGCTCCAGGAACCACAGCCGCTCCTGTGCGGGAGAGAGCGGCGGCGCGGTGCCGGGCGGGCGCGGCGGGATGGCCGCGGCGACGACGCGGCCGCCCAGCCGCTGGGCGAGCAGCGCCTGTTTGGCCGGTGACAGGCTGGTGTGCGTCACGACGCCTCCGTGCTGGCGGGAGGGAACCGGCATGCGTTCCCTGGCGGTGGTGAACGGGATCGCCCTCATGGGCGGCTCCATGACGACCGGCCGAAGCGGGCCGCCCGAGGGCGGGCCCGATCCGGTGACGTGAGGACGAGCGCGGCGCGGGATTCCTCCCAGCGCCGAGATGCGCGGGCGCTCCGGCGGGACGGCGGCGCCCGCCCGAGCGTCACTTCTGCCGTACCGATGAGCACGGCTATATGGGAACGCTCCCACGGAGGAGGCTAGAGATCACGCGCCAAATTCGTCAAGGTTTCGGAGTTGTTTTCGGCCCCGCTCAACCGAAACATTCCGACGGTTAGCAAATCACCGCAGATAGAAGCGCATTTCCCGGCTTTCCGTGGAGCGCGGTTACCGATTTCATGATTGACAGTGATCCCGGCGACTTCTACTCTCCGGTGGGAGCGCTCCCATGTCGTATCGATATCCTGCGGCCGAGCGTGTCCCCCCGGTCGCCGACGCCAGGAGCGCACACGTGATCGTCACCGTCCCCACGCCCGCGGGCCTGCGGAACGCACCGTCCCCACCGGCGGACGAGGACCTGGAACTCCTCCTCCTCATCCGGCATTTCGAGCTCGCCCTGCTCAGGCTCTTCGAGGCGGGCGAGCTCAGCGGGACGACCCACACCTGCCTGGGGCAGGAGTACATCCCGGTGGCGCTGAAACCGCTGCTCCAGGAGGACGACCACGTCTTCAGCAACCATCGCGGCCACGGCCACTTCCTCGCCCGGCACGCCGAGCCGCACGGCCTCCTCGCGGAGATCATGGGCCGCGAGGGCGCGCTCTGCGCGGGGGTGGGCGGCAGCCAGCACATCTACCACCGGCGCTTCCTGTCCACCGGGGTCCAGGGCGAGAGCCTCCCGGTCGCGGTCGGCGTGGCGCTCAAGCTGAAGGGGAGCGGCGCTCTCGCCTGCGCCTACGTCGGCGACGGCACCTGGGGCGAGGGCTCGGTCTACGAGGCGCTCAACATGGCCCAGCTCTGGCGGGTGCCGCTGCTGGTCGTCGTCGAGAACAACGGGATCGCCCAGTCGACCCCGACCGCCGCGCAGATGTCCGGCGACATCGCGGCCCGCGCCGCCGCGTTCGACGTCCTGCACCACCGCATGACCTCCACCGAGGTGGACGAGATCCGCGCCGAGCTGGCCCCCCTCCTCACGGTGGTCCGCGGGGACAGCCGGCCGCTGGTCGCCGAGTTCGTCACCCACCGGCTCGGCCCGCACAGCAAGGGCGACGACACCAGGCCCCCCGAGGAGATCGCGCGGGCGCGCGACCACGACTGGTACGCCCGCTACGCGCGGATGTTCCCCGATCGCTTCGACCGCCTCGACCGGGAGCGGCGCGAGCTGGTCGAGCGGATCGCCGCCGAGGTCGCGGCCCGGCCGCCGTCGGTGTGGGAGCGGCGGTGACACGCGTCTCGGAACACCTCAACCAGGCCCTGCACGACCTGATGGAGGCCGACCCGCGCGTGCACCTGCTCGGCGAGGACGTCTCCGACCCGTACGGCGGGGCCTTCAAGGTCACCAGGGGTCTGTCCACCAGGTTCGGCGACCGCGTGCGGTCCACCCCGCTGAGCGAGGGCGCGCTCGCCGGGGTCGGGGCCGGCCTCGCCCTGGCCGGCGACAGGGCCGTCGTCGAGATCATGTTCGCCGACTTCGCCGCGCTCGCCTTCGACCAGCTCGTGAACTTCGCCGCCAAGTCCACCTCCATGTACGGCAGGCCCGTGCCGATCCCGCTGGTCGTCCGCTGCCCCTCGGGGGGCAACCGGGGCTACGGCCCCACCCACAGCCAGAGCCCGCAGAAGCACTTCATCGGCGTCCCCGGCCTCGCGCTGTTCGAGATGACCCCCTTCCACGACGCGGGCGAGCTGTTCGCCCGGATGTTCGCGCTCGGGCAGCCCTGCCTGTTCTTCGAGGACAAGGTCCTCTACACCCGGCGGATGTACGAGGACGGGGTCGTGGACGACCTGTTCCGCTACGAGCTCGACGGCGACGTCGCCCGGGTCTTCCTCGACGGCGTGACGGAGCCCGACTGCACGCTGATCGCCCACGGCGGCATGGCCCACCGGGCGCTCTCGGCCATGCGCGAGCTGCTCCTGGAGGAGGACCTGGCCTGCGAGCTGCTGGTGCCCGCCCGGCTTCACCCGCTGCCCGGCCTGCCCGGCCTGGAGCGCGCCCGGCACGTGTGCGTCGTCGAGGACGGCACGGAGGGCGGGACCTGGGGGGCGGAGGTGGCGCGGCTGCTCTACCCCCGGCTCTGGTCCACCCTGCGCCGTCCCATCGGCCTGATCAGCGCGGCCGACAGCGTCATCCCGGCAGCGCCCCACCTGGAGCGCGAGGTGCTCGTCCAGCCCGGCCGGATCCGGCACACGATCGTGGAGGCCCTGTCTTGATCGAGATCCGGGTGCCCAAGCTCAACAACAACGACACCGTCTACCTGCTGGTGGAGTGGGCGGCCGGGGACGGCCAGGCCGTACGGGCCGGGGAGCCGCTGGCGGTGCTGGAGACCTCCAAGGCAGCCGAGGAGCTCACCGCCGAGGAGGACGGAACGCTGCTGTGCCTGCTGGAGGCGGGCGCCGAGTGCGCGCCGGGCCAGGTGATCGCCCGGCTGCTGGCCGAGGGCGAGGAGGCCGGGGCGGCCGCCGGACCGCCGCCCCAGCCGGTGCCCGCCGGCCACGGGGATCCGGAGGCGATCGTCGTCACCGCCCCCGCCCGGCTGATGATGGACGAGCGCGGCATCTCCATGGAGCAGGTGCGGACCCTCGGCAGGAAGGTGATCAGACGGGCCGACCTGGAGCTCCTCGGTGCCTCCCGGACGGCCCCGCAGGACTCCGGACCGCCCGCCGTCCCGATGGACGCCGGACCGCCCTCCGCCCCGGTGGACGCCGACGACCCCGGCCTGATCGAGCTGTCGCGGACCCAGCGCCGGGTCGCCGAGGTGGTCGAGCGGTCGCACCGCGACATCCCCGCCGCGTTCACCGTCATGCGGGTCGACGTGACGGACGCCCTGCTGTTCGCCCGCCGGGAGACCAAGCGGCTGCGCGTCCTCGTCGGCGTTCCCGAACTGCTGGTGGAGGCGGCCGGCCGGCTGCTCGACCGCTTCCCGCTGTTCTTCGCCACGCCCGTCGACGGCCGCCGGGCCCGCCGGGCCGCGACGGCCGAGGTCGGCGTGACCGTCGACGTCGGCAGGGGGATGTTCGTCCCGGTGGTGCGGGACGCGGGAGGGCGCCCGCTCGGCGAGATCGCCCGCGAGCTGACGAGGTTCCGCCGGACAGCGCTGAACGGGGCCTTCAGGGAGCAGGACCTCCGGGGCGGCAACATCATGGTCACCCTGCACACCGACGCCGCCGTGGTCATGGCCGCCCCCGTCGTCTTCCCCGGCCAGGTCTGCGCGCTGTCGCTCACCGCGCCGCGTCCGGAGGTCGTGGAGACCCGCGACGGCGGCTTCACCGTCCGGAAGGTGATCATGCTGGGCCTCGCCTACGACCACCGTTTCGTCAACGGCCGCGAGTCGGCCGAGTTCCTCGGCGCACTCAGGAGCGCGCTGGAGAGCCCCGGGGACGGCACCTCGGAGCGGTGAGCGCATTCCCTTTCCCCCTCTCCGCCACGTCGCCGCATTCTCCTCCGCCATTGCTCCACACCCATTAATTATCAGGAAACTTTCTTAAAAGAAAGCATTGACGGGCCTGATGGGAGCGCATAGTTTCCCGTTCAATGACCCGTGGGGGGCGGGATCACGGCTATGTTCCCCTGCTCGGAGGTAGCTCTCCCATGTCCTCACGTCTACGCGCCGGCCTCGCGGCGGCCGGCGCGTCACTCGCCCTGATCGCAGGCGCGCTCGCCGGCACGGCCGCCGCCGCGGCCGACGACGAGTCCTGCCGCCCGGACGGCCTCTACACCACCCCGGGCCTCAGCGTGCCCTTCTGCCAGGTCTACGACGAGGCCGGCCGGGAGAAGATGGGCGCCGGCCACCCGCGCCGCATCATCGGCTACTTCACCGGGTGGCGGACCGGCAAGAACGGCCAGCCGTCCTACCTGGCCAAGGACATCCCGTGGGGCAAGATCACCCACATCAACTACGCGTTCGCGCACGTCGGCCCGGACAACAGGATCTCGGTCGGCACCGACGGCCCGGACAACGCGGCCACCGGCATGGAATGGCCGGGGATCGACACGCTCGACCCCGCCCTGCCGTACAAGGGCCACTTCAACCTGCTGAACAAGTACAAGAAGGCCAACCCCGACGCCAAGACGCTGATCAGCGTCGGCGGCTGGGCCGAGACCGGCGGCTACTTCGACGCCTCCGGCGCGCGCAAGCCCTCCGGCGGCTTCTACACGATGACCACCAACGCCGACGGCTCCGCCAACACGGCCGGGATCAACGCCTTCGCCGACTCCTCGGTGGAGTTCGTCAGGAAGTACGGCTTCAACGGCGTCGACCTCGACTACGAGTACCCGACCTCGATGAAGGACGCGGGCCACCCGCTGGACTGGCAGGTCGCCAACGCCCGCCGCGCGTCGCTGATGAAGAACTACGCGGTCCTGATGAAGACCATGCGCGACAAGCTCAACGCCGCCTCGGTCGCCGACGGCAAGTACTACATGCTGACCATCGCCGCCCCGTCGTCCGGCTACCTGCTGCGCGGCATGGAGACCTTCCAGGTCACCCAGTACCTGGACTACGTCAACATCATGTCCTACGACCTGCACGGCGCGTGGAACGAGTTCGTCGGCCCCAACGCCGCGCTCTACGACGACGGCAAGGACGCCGAGCTCGCCAAGTGGAACGTCTACAACACCGAGGCGTACGGCGGGCTCGGCTACCTGAACACCGACTGGGCCTACCACTACTTCCGCGGCGCGATGCAGGCCGGCCGGATCAACATCGGCGTGCCGTACTACACCCGCGGCTGGCGCAACGTCACCGGCGGCGTCAACGGCCTGTGGGGCACGTCCAAGAGCACCGGCGGCTGCCCCACCGGGCTGACCTCCTGCGGTGACGGCGCTCGCGGCATCGACAACCTCTGGCACGACGAGGAGAACAACACCGAGGTCAGCGGCGGCGGCAACCCGCTGTGGCACGCCAAGAACCTCCAGGACGGCCGCGTCGGCTCCTACGGCCCCGCCTACGGCCTGGACCCGGCCGACCCCGAGGACAGGCTGACCGGCACCTACACCCGCAACTACGATTCCACCCTCGTCGCGCCGTGGCTGTGGAACTCCACCAAGAAGGTCTTCCTGTCCACCGAGGACGACCAGTCCATCGGCGTCAAGACCGACTACGTCAAGGACCGGGGCATCGGCGGCCTGATGATCTGGGAGCTCGCCGGCGACTACGGATGGGACGCGCCCAAGGGCGAGTGGTTCATGGGCAACACCCTCACCAACCAGATGTACGACGCGCTCAAGACCGCCACGCCGTACGGCGCGACCCGCGCCAAGGTGGCCGTGCCGAACGAGAAGCTCGACGTGGGCGTGGAGATCGGCGGCTTCCCGGTCGGTGACAGCAACTATCCGATCACCGGCAAGCTGAAGATCACGAACAGGTCGGCGACGACGATCCCCGGCGGCGCGGAGTTCCAGTGGGACTACGCCAGCTCGGCCCCGAAGAACGCCAAGGACCAGTCCGGCTTCGGCGTCACCGTGATCAGCAGCGAGCACGGCGCGGGCAACAACATCGGCGGCCTGAAGGGCGACTTCAACCGGATCTCCTTCAAGCTGCGGGCCAACGAGCCGCTGGCCCCCGGCGCCTCGCTGAACATGGACTACGTCTACTACCTGCCCGCCCCGGCGCCGGCCAACTTCACCGTGAGCTTCGGCGGCAGGACCTACGGTCTGACGGCCGACCACGCCCGGGGCGGCGTGATCGTCAACCCGACCCCGACGACCGGCCCGACCGGCGGCCCGGGCGGCGACTGCTCCGCCCCCGCCTGGTCGGCCACCCAGGTCTACACCGGCGGCAACAAGGTCTCCTACAAGGGCAGGCAGTGGGAGGCCAAATGGTGGACCCAGAACAACGAGCCCGGCACCAACGACGTCTGGAAGGACCTCGGGGCCTGCGCCACCCCCTCCCCCACCGTGACCCCGACGCCCACCGCGACCCCGACCGTCACACCGACCGCCACGCCGACGCCCACCCCGACCCCGACCCCGACCGTCACGCCGACGCCGACGGTCACCCCCACCGGCGCCTATCCGGCCTGGAAGGCGGGCACGGCCTACACCACCGGCACCCGGGTCTCCCACTCCGGCGCCGACTACGAGTGCCGCCAGCCCCACACCGCCTCCGCGGGCTGGGAGCCCTCGAACGTCCCGGCCCTCTGGCTGCGCCTGAGCTGAGCCCCGTCCCCTGATCCCGCCGAACCCCCCGGCGCCCGGCCGCGTCCCACCGACGCGGCCGGGCGCCGGCGCGTTCGCGCGCCGCGGCCCCGGAGGCGCCCCGGACCGCGGGACCGGGACCGGGGGACCGCCGGCGACCACGGCGGACCGGCGCACGCGCGGGTACGGACTCACTCGATTCCCCGGGCGCGAGGCAGTGGTGGGAGCATGGCCGGGTCATGAAAAACCCAACGGAAGGCCACGATCAGTGAGGCGGCTACTCACGGTCCTGCTGTTCGCGTGTGCCGCGCTGCTCGGCGTGGTCACCCCCGCGCAGGCCCACAACGTGCTGATCGGCAGCGACCCCAAGGACGGCGCCCAGCTCGCCACCGGGCCCGCGAAGATCACACTCACCTTCGACCAGCCGGTGCGGCAGGGCTTCGCGCAGATCAGCGTGACCGGTCCCGACGGGAGCCGCTGGGAGGACGGCAAGACGGCCGTCGACAGCCAGAAGGTCGGCATCGGGGTCAGGCCCCTGGGACCGGCCGGGCAGTACGTCGTGGGATACCGCATCCTGTCCTCCGACGGCCATCCGGTGTCCGGCAAGGTCACCTTCACCCTGACCGCCGCCGGTCCGGGCACCGCGTCCCAGCCGGTCCCGGCCCCCTCGGCCGCCGCGCCCCAGGCTCCCGACCTGAGCGCCCAGGCTGCCGAGGCGGCGCAGAACGGCGGGGCCGGGATGGCGGTGCTGTGGATCGCCGCCGCCCTCGTCCTGCTGGGCGGTGCCACCGTCGTGGCGCTGCGCCGTACCAGGGAGCAGGGGTCCACCGGATGACCGCGACCGTCGAGCGTGCCCCCGAGTCGGGCACGGTCAGGAGGCTGGTGGTCGGCGGCCTCGTCTCGGGTGCCGTGCTCTCCGTGCTGGTCGTCACGGCGCTCACCGCCGAGGAGGCGGTGCCGGGGATCGCGCTGCCCGGCCCGCTGGTGGAGTACGGCCTGCCGGTGCTGCGGGTGCTGCTGGACCTGGCCGCGGTGGCCGTGGTCGGGCTGAGCCTGCTGCCCAAGATGCTCGGATTCGACGATCCGGAGCGGACCGAGCCGGTGATGCGCCGGGCACGGCCGCTGGCGGTGACGTTCGCGTGGGCGTGGGCGGTGCTGGCGCTGGTCGTCATCGTGTTCCAGACCGCCGAGCTGAACCCGGGGGCGCTCCCGACCCCGGGGATGATCGCCGACTACGTCGACAGCGTGGGCGCGGGCCAGGGGATGCTCTTCAGCGCCGCCTGCGCGCTCGCCTACGCCGGGATCGGGCTGCTGGCCGTGCGGTTCGGCGAGAAGGTCCCGGCCGAGCTGCGGATCGTGATCGCCTTCTTCGGCCTGCTGCCGATCCCGGTCACCGGCCACGCGGTCGACTCGGTCTGGCACGACCCCATCATGATCTCGATGGAGCTGCACGTGATGGGTTCGGCCGCCTGGACGGGCGGGCTGCTCACGATCATCACGCTGGTCGCCGCGGACCGTGAGCTGCTGGCCCGGGTCCTGCCGAAGTTCTCCAGGCTGGCGACTCTGGCGCTGGTCCTGGTCAGCGTCTCCGGCCTGGTGAACGGCCTGGCCACGATGGCCCTCACCCAGGGGGTGGAGCTGCCGGGCGCGGTGTTCACCAGCGACTACGGGCTGCTCGTGGTGGCCAAGACCGTCTGCGTGGCGCTGCTCGTCCCGTTGGCGGCCCACATCCGCTTCCGCCTGCTGCCGCGCATCGCTGAGCGGCAGGGGACGGCGGTCGCGGCGTGGGCGGCGGCGGAGATCACCGTGATGGGCCTGGCCTACGGCATCGCGGTGGCTCTGACCACGGCGTCCATGTCCTGAGCCCGGAGGCCGTGCCGGGTGGAGGCCCACTCGGCACCCAGCCACAGCGCGGCGAGCATGAGGCCGCCGACCAGCATGGTCATGGGCGTCACCAGCGGCGGGGTGTAGTAGGCCACGCTCTGGAGGCGGAGCGCCTGGTCGACGAGTATGGTCGCCCCGAGCGAGCCGACCAGCGCCCTGACCGCCGGGATCCGGATCAGGAACGCCAGGTCGACGGCGAGCGCGCCGGCGATCAGGAAGATCGGCACCGCCGAGCGCGGGAAGTCCGCGAGCGCCAGGAGCGGCCAGATCAGGGTGCGGAAGGCGAGGTAGACGCCGATCACGGCGGTGGCCGAGAACATCCGGCCGATCATCGCGCGGGCGAAGACCAGGACGATCATGGCGGCCACCGCGGCGTAGATCGGATACACCTGGTCGGGCACCGGCAGCGAGAAGTTGACCACCATCTGCCGGTCCACCGAACGGCCCATCTGGTCGGCGGCGAACTGCAGCAGGATGGGCTCGGCCTCCGGCTGCCCCCGGTCCCAGGCGGCGATGCCGAACACGCCGTACTCCTGGTGCTGCGCCGGGAACCAGACGTTCTCGAACAGGAACACGAAGAGCCCGCCGAGCACCAGCGTCCGCATCCGCCCGGGGGGCGCCCCCATGAACCAGCCCCGGATCACCCCGCAGACCATGAGGAACGTGCCGATGTAGAGCATCATGTGCGACGGGCTCCACGAGGTGATGTCGAGCCCGTTGACGCGGTGGTTGATCAGGTCCAGCGGCACCGCGACAAGGAAGATCCCGGTGCCCCAGCCGATGAGGCGCTGCGCGGTCCGGTCCACGCCGTAGCCGGTGTAGAGATGGATGATCGTGAGTACGAGGGCGATGGCCGTGCCGACGCTGTTGAGCAGGTGCGGCGGCGCCAGATCGTCACGGAGCCACTTGAAGTGCCAGGAGACGTCCCAGGAGGCGCCGAGCACCTTGAAGGAGAACGCCACCAGCCATCCGAGGTAGAGCAGCCGGAACAGATCCTCCGGCGTCTCCCGGCCGGCCTTCCCCCGGTTCCAGTAGGGCAGGGCCCACTCGACGACTGGAGTGGCTCTTCGTTTCAGGCTCTCGACTGGCTTCACGCGTCGAAATGATGCCTGGCCTTTACCTTGGTGCGCAATCGGGGACATCCCTTAGGCATCGTCCAGGCATTGGCATGGGCGGACCTTCATGTCGAGATAATTACCTGCTATGGGAGCTTTTGTACGAGATGGCCGCCCAGACGACGCCGCGGACGTCCTGCGTGTCAGGACCGAGACGTGGAAGACGGCCTACCGGGGGCTCCTTCCCCAGGACTACCTCGACGACCTGCGGGTGGAGCCCCGGGCGGTGGAGGTCTGGAGGGGAAGGCTCTCCTGTGGCGCCGGCCGCCTCGTGATCGGTGAGGCGGCCGGCGAGGTCGCCGGTTTCGGCCTGTTCGGGCCCGCGCGCGACGAGGGGCTCACCGGCGGGGAGATCTACGCGATCTACGTGCTCAGCGCGCACTGGTCGACCGGGCTGGGACTGGCCCTGATGGAACGGTCCGTGGCCCGGCTGCGGGAGATGGGGCACATCGAGGCGGGGCTCTGGGTCCTGGAGGGCAACGCCCGTGCCCGCGCGTTCTACGAGCGGTTCGGATTCACCCCCTCCGGCCGGGTCAAGGACGTGGAGGGCCTGCCCTTCCCGGTCTCCGAGGTGCACTACCGGCTCCCCCTCGCCGCCGCGGGCGCCTGACCTCCGGCGGCCGGCTGAGCCGTCTCAGTCCGCTCTCAGCTCCTCTCAGTAGGCTCTCGGCATGAAGCTTGCGAGGGGACCGGCCACCTGGGTCGCGGTGGTCATCGTGCTGGTCGTCGGTGTCGCGACCTGGTTGCTGTGGCCGTCCGCACCGTCCGTGCGGGCCCAGGACCAGAAGATCGCGGTGCTCGACGGGCCGCAGGACGATCAGAAGGTCACGCTCGACGCGAGTTTCTTCCCGCCCGCCGGAGGCGGCAGGGCTCCGGCCGTACTGCTGGCGCACGGCTTCGGCGGCAGCAAGCAGAGCGTCCGGGACGCGGCGGTACGGCTGGCGCAGGAGGGCTACGCCGTGCTGACCTGGTCGGCACGGGGCTTCGGTCGGTCCACCGGGCAGATCGCGCTCAACTCCCCCGACTACGAGGTCAAGGACGTCCGCCAGCTCGTGGACTGGATGGCCAGGCGGCCCGAGGTCCAGCTCGACGCGGCCGGCGACCCCCGGCTGGGCATCGCGGGCGGCTCGTACGGCGGCGCCATCGCTCTGATGGCCGCCGCGCACGACAGCAGGATCGACGCGATCGTCCCCCAGGTCACCTGGCACGACCTGGCCGACGCGCTCTTCCCCAACGCCACCGGCCAGGGGCCGCAGAGCGGCGTGTTCAAGCGGATGTGGGCGGGGCTGTTCTTCAGCCGGGGCGGCCCGGCGCCGGAGGCCGGGGTGGCCGCCGCGCTGGGCGGTTCCGCCCGGCCCGCCCAGCCCGCTGCGCCGCTGAACGCGCAGGAGGTCCGGTGCGGCCGGTTCCTGCCGGAGATCTGTGACATGTACCAGCAGGTGGCCGAGACCGGCCGGCCGACCCCGAGCGCGGTCGAGACCCTGCGCAGGTCCAGCCCGGTCTCGGTGCCGGGGAAGATCAGGATTCCGACGCTGCTGCTCCAGGGGCAGCGTGACTCGCTGTTCCCCCTGGCCCAGGCGGACGCCAACGCCAGGGCGATCGCCGCGACGGGCGCCCCGGTCGGCGTCGCCTGGTTCGACGGCGGCCACGACGGCGGCAACGGCGAGGTCGACTGGCTCCACGGGCAGACCCTCGGCTGGTTCGACCGCCATCTGAAGAAGGCCACCGGCGGAGAGAGCGTGAACAGCGCGTTCACCGTCACCCGCGACGGCGGCCGCGACCCGGGCACCCGCCGGCCGGTCCAGCTGCACGCCACCTCGGGCGGCTACCCCGGCCTGTCCGGCACCGGCCAGACCTCGGTGCCGCTCATCGGGCCCGAGCAGCCGGTGGCCAATCCGCCGGGCGGCTCCCCCGCCTCGATCTCCGCCGTCCCCGGCTTCGGCGGTCTCACCGCCGGCGCCGGCAACCTGAACGTGTCGGTCGACATGGCCGGGCAGAGCGCCGACTTCGACTCCGCCCCCCTCACCGCCCCGCTCCAGGTGACCGGCAGCTCCACCGTGAAGGTGCGGGTGCGCTCCGAGCCCGGGGCCGCCTCCGGCGCCGGAGACGGGAAGGCCGGCCCGGGTGAGGTGACGCTGTTCGCCAAGCTCTACGACGTGGCCGGCGACACCCAGGCCCCCATCCTGCCCGAGGGGCTCGCCGCCCCGGTCCGGATCACCCTGCCCGAGGGCGGCGCCGGGGAGGCCACGGTCAGCCTGCCCGCCATCGACCACCGCTTCGACGCGGGGCACCGGCTGCGCGTCACGTTCACCACCACCGACCTCGGCTACAGCACGCCGGCCGCCCCCGCCGTCTACACCGTCGGCCTGGCCGCACCGGCCGTGACCGTCCCGACCGACACCTCCCTGCGGACCCCCTCCACCGGTCCCGCCTGGTGGACCTGGGCGCTGCCGCTGGCCTCCGTGGTGGTCGCGGTCGCCCTGGTGCTGTCCGGGCGCCGGCGCCGCCGGGACGAACACGACCCGGACCTGGAGGCCGTCCCCCTGCGGATCAACGGCCTGACCAAGGCCTACAGCAACGGCGAGCTGGCCGTGAACGACCTGTCCTTCACCGTCGAGCACGGCCAGGTGCTCGGACTGCTCGGCCCCAACGGCGCGGGCAAGACCACCACCATGCGGATGCTGATGGGCCTGATCCACCCCGACGCCGGCGAGATCCGGATCTTCGGACACCGGATCGTCCCCGGCGCCCCCGTCCTGTCCCGGCTGGGCTCCTTCGTCGAGGGCCCCGGCTTCCTGCCGCACCTGAGCGGCCGGGCCAACCTTGAGCTCTACTGGAAGGCGACGGGCCGTCCCGCCGAGGACGCCCACTTCGCCGAGGCCCTGGAGATCGCCGGGCTCGGCGGCGCGCTGGAGCGCGCCGTGCGGACCTACTCCCAGGGCATGCGCCAGCGCCTGGCCATCGCCCAGGCCATGCTCGGCCTGCCCGACCTGCTGGTCCTCGACGAGCCCGCCAACGGTCTCGACCCGCCCCAGATCAGGGAGATGCGCAAGGTCCTGATCGCCTACGCCGCGCGGGGCCGTACCGTCATCGTCTCCAGCCACCTGCTCGCCGAGGTGGAGCAGACCTGCAGCCACGTGGTGGTCATGCACCGCGGCCGCCTCGTCACGGCCGGCCCGGTCAGCGAGCTGCTGAGCGGCCGTACCGCCTCCAACGGCTCGGGCACCCGCCTGGAGGACGTGTTCCTGGACCTGATCGGAGAAAAGGCATGAACGGCGCCCACGGCCCCGGTACGGCTCTCGCCGGTTCCCCGGCGAGCACCGGCTCCCCGGGGGACGGCTCGACGCCCGGCTACCTGGCCGGGCGGACGCTGCCGCTGATGGTGGAGGTGGTCCGCCAGTTCAAGCGCGGCCGCACGCTGGTCATGTTCGGCCTGCTGCTCGCGCTGCCGTGGATCCTGGTGATCGCCTTCAAGGTCGGCGCCCGCTCCAGCCAGCCGGGCAACACGCTGCGCATCTCCGACCTGGCGACCGAGGGCGGCCTGAACTTCGCCGCGTTCGCGCTCTCGGTGTCGGCGAGCTTCCTGCTGGTCGTCGCCGTGGCGCTGTTCTGCGGCGACACCGTGGCCAGCGAGGCGAACTGGTCCTCGCTGCGCTACCTGCTGGCCGCCCCGATCCCCCGCGACCGGCTGCTGCGGCAGAAACTGATCGTCGCGATGGGCTACTCGGCGGCGGCGGTGATCTGCCTGCCGCTGATGGCGCTGCTGGCCGGGACCCTCGCCTTCGGCTGGAACGACGTCCGCGTGCCGGGCACCGGCGAGACCATCGCCGCGCTGGAGGTGCTGCCCCGCTTCGGCGTCGTGATCATCTATGCCCTGATCAGCCAGTTCGTGGTCGCCGCGCTGGCCTTCCTGCTCTCGGTCAGCACCGACTCCCCGCTCGGCGCGGTCGGCGGGGCGGTCGGCCTGGTGATCGTGAGCAGCATCCTGCAGGCGGTGGAGGCGCTCGGCTCGCTCCGGGAGTTCCTGCCGACGTTCTGGAACACGGCCTGGCTGGACGCCCTCGCCCCGCAGCCCGACTACAGCGGCATGATCAAGGGTGTGGCCGTCTCGGTCACCTACTCGGTGATCCTGATCGCGTTCGCCTTCCGCAGGTTCCGGCGGAAGGATGTCGTTTCTTAACGTTCAGGACCACTTCCTGATTCTTGACGCATTCACAGCGAAGTATCGGCCGTGGAGCGCCGCCGGCATAGCTCGCCCGGAAGTCTTTCCCTCCGGGCGAGCTATGCCCGTTTTTTACCCATATGAGTTTCTTTATCACGCTCTAGGGTAGGAAAAGGCCGATTCGGAAGCGCGATGCTTCCGACACCTTCACAGCGACAGGCGTCAGTCCTTGACGACGTCCTCCCTCCCGTCCGACCGGCCGATCGAAGCCTCGCGGATGGACGGAACCCAAGGCGGAGTGATCGATTGGGGAGTGGTGATCGTGAAATGCGGAGCGCAGATAGCCCTGGCCGTGGGCGCGGGCTATCTTCTTGGCCGGAATCGCAGGCTACGCATGGCGGTCGCGCTGGCGGCGGCCGGTGCGACCGGCCGGCTGGGCGCGAGCGGGAGCGACCTGGTGCAGCAGGTGCTGAAGAAGCTCGGGACCGTCCCGGAACTGGAGAAGATCGTCGACAGCGTCCGGGGGGAGCTGTTCGAGGTCGGCAAGGCCGCGGCCAAGGCCGCGGCGACCAAGCAGGTCGACGCGCTGACCTCCAAGCTCCACGAGCGCGCGGACATGCTCCGGACCCCCGGCAAGCCCGGAGGCGCCGAGGAGGCCGAGGAAGAGGAGCCGGAGCCCGCTCCCAAGCGCCGGGGCCGGAAGGCCGCCAAGGCCCGCGAGGAGCAGGAGCCCGAGGAAGAGGAAGAGGAGTACGAAGAGGATCTTGAGGAGGAGCCCGAGGAAGAGGAAGAACTCGAAGAGGAACCGGAGGAGGAGCCGGAACCCGCTCCCCGGCGCCGCCCCTCGGCGTCCCGCCGCCGGCCGGCCGCCAAGGCCCGCGAGGAGCAGGAGCCCGAGGAGGAAGAGGAGGAAGAGGAGCCGAGGCCCAGGGGGGCCAGGCGCCGTGGCGGCGTGCAGCGTGAGACGACGCCCGCGCGCAGCCGGCCCGTCCGCCGGGCGCGGGGGTGAGCTCGATGGCCGAAGGCTCCAAGGACCAGCCGGCACGCGAGAGCGAGCAGCTGCTCCCCATCGACCAGCTCACCCGGGAACTGCGCAACCTCGCCGAGGCGCTCGGTGAGCGGATCCTGTCGTCGGCGACCGAGAAGATCGGCGGCCTGACCAGCCGGCTGACCGACTACGCGCAGGGCGGCGGATCAGGCGGATCGGGCGGATCGGGCGCGTTGGGCCTCATAGGGTCGGTGATCGGATCGAAGCATCCCGTGGCCGCCGGGCTCAAGGGAGCGGCCAAGATGGCGGCCGGCGGCCTGATGCAGAAGATCACCGGAGGCGGCAAGGGCGGCAAGGGGAAGAAGCTCAAGCTCATAAACATCGTCGAGACGCTCGACATGGGCGCCCCCCGGAGACTCGTCTACGACCAGTGGACCCAGTTCCAGGATTTCCCCAGCTTCATGAAGAAGGTCGAAGGGGTCGACCAGCAGTCCGACGAGAAGACGACGTGGAAGGCGCAGGTCTTCTGGTCCCACCGGACCTGGGAGTCGACGATCGTCGAGCAGGTGCCGGACCAGCGGATCATCTGGCGCTCGAAGGGAGCCAAGGGCTACGTCGACGGCGCCGTGACCTTCCATGAGCTCTCCCCTGACATGACGCGGGTCCTGCTGGTGCTGGAATACCACCCGCAAGGCCTGTTCGAGCGCACCGGCAACATCTGGCGCGCCCAGGGCCGGCGGGCCCGCCTGGAGTTCAAGCACTTCCGGCGGCACGTCATGATGCAGGCGCTGCTCCATCCCGACGAGATCGAGGGCTGGCGCGGCGAGATACGCGACAGCAAGGTCGTCAAGGACCACGAGACCGCACTCCGCGAGGAGCAGGAGCAGGAGGAGCGCGAGAAGGGGCCCGAGGAGGAACCCGAGGAGCCCGGACGGGAAGAGGAGACGGCGGAGGAACTCGAAGGGGAACCCGAGGAGGGAGAACCCGAAGAGGGAGAGCCCGAGGAGGAGCCCGAGGAGGAGCGCGGGGAGACAGAGGAAGAGCCCGAGGAGGAGGAAGAGCCGGAGCCCGAGCCCGAGGAAGAGGAGCCCGAGGAGCCGGAGCAGAGAAGACGTCCGGTGCGTCGCCGGCGCCGTGAGGCGGAGGCGGAGGCGGACGACAGGCCGCCTCCACGCCCCGCCCGCCGCCGGGCCGCCGCCCGAGGCGCATGACCCGACTGCCGGAAAGCGGGCACAGAGCCGAGGAGACAGCGGATGACCATGGTGCAGCCTTCGGGTGGCGGGGCGAGCGGTCGTGGGTCCTCGTCGGGATTGGCCGACGTCATCGACACGATTCTCGACAAGGGCCTCGTCATCGACGCCTTCGTCAGAGTCTCCGTCGTCGGCATCGAGATCCTGACGATCGACGCGCGCATCGTCGTGGCCAGCGTCGACACCTACCTCCGCTTCGCGGAGGCCACGAACCGGCTGGATCTCACGCAGACCGGCGGAAAGGGCCTGCCGGAAGTCCTGCAGGACACGACACAGGGCGTGAGCAAGTCGAAGACCAAGGGGATCGCCCAGGGGGCGCTGGAAACGGCCGGAGAGAAACTGCGCGACATCATCGGCGAGCCCGAGGAAGAGGAAGAGCCGGCGCCCCGCAGACGGCGGCGGCGAGAGGAGGAGTGAGATGCCCGGCTCCACCGGAAAAACCAGGACCGCCGAGGCCGGGGAGACCGCCCGGCGTGACCAGGACAGCAATTCCTACGTCTACGGTGTCGTGCCGGCGGACGTCGAGCTGGATCCCGAGGCCCGCGGCGTGGGCGATCCACCCGGGCGGATAAGCCTGGTACGGCACGGCGAGATCGCCGCGCTGGTGAGCGACATCGTCCTGGACCGCCCGCTCGGCCGGCCGGACGACCTGCTGGCCCATCAGCGGCTGCTGGACGCCACCGCGGCCGAGGTGCCCGTGCTCCCGTTCCGCTTCGGGGCTGTGGTGTCCGACTCCGAGGCGGTCGTCGAGGAACTGCTGGGCCCCAACCACGACGACTTCCTCGCCGCCCTGAAAGAGCTGGAGGGACGGGCGGAGTACGTCGTCAAGGGCCGGTACGTCGAGCGGGTGGTGATCGGCGAGGTTCTCGCGGAGGACCCCGAGGCCACCCGGCTTCGCGAGGAGATCCGCGGCCGGCCGGAGGAGGCGACCTGGGACGCGCGGATCCAGCTCGGGCAGATGATCGGCGAGGCGGTCGCGGCCAAGCGCGACGCGGACACGGCCGCGCTGGTCGACGCCCTCGCTCCCAAGTGCGCCGGCGTCGTCGTGCGTGAGCCGACCCACGAGCAGGACGCCGTGCACGTGGCCGTCCTCGTGGACACCGACCGGCAGGCGGAGTTCGAGAAGATCCTGGACGAGTTCGGGGAGCGATGGGCGGGCCGGATCGATCTGCGCCTGCTCGGCCCGCTGGCGCCGTACGACTTCGTCATGGCACCGGGACAGGGGGGATGACAGATGGATCTGCTGGGTCTGACCATCGGCCTGCCGTTCGCGCCGATCCGCGCGCTCATCCGGATCGGAGAGCTGATACAGGAACAGGCCGAGCTCGAAATGCGGCACCCGGCGGCGGTCCGGCGCCGGCTGGAGGAGCTGGAGGAGGCCAGGCTCTCCGGCGAGATCTCCGAGGAGGAGGAGGCCCGGGCGACAGCGGAGATCCTCGAACAGATGGTGGTCCAGCCGGATCTCCCCGGCGCGGACGTGCCGCGGAGAAGCGGAGAGGGGGAGTGACCTCGTGCCCGTCAGCCGCAGAACCCATGACAAGCACGCGGACGTCTCCGACGACCTCTACGAGGACGAGGAGGCGCCGCTCGACGAGGAGGACGACGCCTTCGACGAGGGCGAGGACGAGGACGAGGACGTTCCCGCCGAGGACGAGGAGGAGGAGGCTTCCGGCACCCGCCCGCGCGCCCTCTCCGCGGTGACCGCCGGCCGGGTCGGGATTCGTCACATCGCCGAGCTGACCGGGCGCGAGGCCGAGGGCGTCGTCTTCGTGCAGCCCGAGCAGGACGGCTGGCGGGTCGGGATCGAGGTCGTCGAGGACCGCCGCGTCCCTTCCTCGGGCGACATCCTGGCGCTCTACGAGATCGACATGGACCGGAGGGGAGACCTGCTCTCGTACCGCAGGACGCGGCGCTACAAGCGCGGCAGAGGCGACGACGGCGAGGCGCACTGAGATGGCCGACCCCGTGCGCTCCGGTTCCCCGATGTCCCAGGGCTACGGCAGGCCGCCCGCCCGGCAGGGGTCGTCCACCAACCTCGGCGACATCCTGGAGCGGGTGCTCGACAGAGGCGTGGTGATCGTGGGAGACATCCGCGTGAACCTGCTGGACATCGAGCTGCTCACGATCAAGCTGCGGCTGCTGATCGCCTCGGTGGACACGGCCAGGGAGCTGGGCATCGACTGGTGGGAGCACGATCCGTGGCTCAGCTCGAAGGACCGTGACCTGGTCGAGGAGAACCGCCGGCTCCGCAAACGGCTCGTCGCCGCGGAGGGTGACCGGGGAGAGCTCTCGGACATGGACCGCAGAGAGCTGGAGGAGGGCCGGGACCGCCGGGCGGAGTCTCGCGACGAGGCGGGCGGCAGGGAACGCCGGGGCGGGCTCCGCGACGAGCGGGACGACCTCGACGACCGGGGCGAGCGCCGTACAGCCGAGCCCCGGCGGAGGACCGCCAGGAGGCGGGCGCGTGGAGCGGAGGACGACGGTGGCTGACTTCGGCACGTACGTCTACGCGGTCGCGCGCGAGGTGGGCCGTCCCCACCCGGCCGGCCTGACGGGGGTGGCCGGCACGCCCGTGTGGACGATCGAGCGCGCCGGGCTCGTCGCCTATGTGAGCACCGTGCCGCTGGACCAGTTCGGGGAGGAGCCGCTGCGGCGGTCCCTGGAGGACCTGGACTGGCTGGGGGGAACGGCCCGCGCCCACCACCACGTCGTGGAGGTCGTGGCGGAGACGGCCGCCACGGCGCCCATCCGGCTCGTGACCGTCTACAGCAGCCAGGAGCAGGTGGGCGAGCTGCTGGAACGGCGGCACGACGACTTCGTCACGCTGCTCTCCCACGTCACCGGGCGGAAGGAGTGGGGGGTGAAGGCATACGTGCGGCAGGCCGAGGAACCTCCCCGGGCGGACGACGGTGACGGACCGGAGGCGGACAGCCCCGGCATCGCCTACCTGAAACGCCGCCAGGCGAGCCTGCGCGGCCGGGAGGACACCTGGCGGCGTGCGGCCGCCCAGGCCGAGCGCATCCACACCGCGCTGGCGGCCGTCGCCGTCGCGAGCCGGCGTCACAGGCCCCAGGACCCGAGCCTGTCCGGCCGCGACGAGTGGATGGTGCTCAACGGCGCCTACCTCGTCGACGACGGGCGCGGCGACGAGTTCGCCGCCGTCCTCGACAGCCTCCGCGGGCGGGGGATCGACGTGGAGCTCACCGGCCCCTGGGCGCCCTACTCCTTCACCACCCTCGACCTCGACCTCGACACCGGTGATCCGGAGTCACGCGATGGCGCCTGAGGGTTCGCGAGGCGCCGCGCTGGCCGCGGAGGGGCGCCTTCCGCCCGAGCGGGTGGCACTCGTCGACCTGCTGGACAGGCTGCTGGCCGGCGGCGTCGTCGTCACCGGCGACCTCGTCCTCTCCATCGCCGACATCGACCTGGTGCGTGTCTCCCTGCGCGTGCTGATCACCTCTGTCAACGGGTCCTTCACGACCGAGCGGAAGAACGGCCATGAGAAGCACGGATATGAACCGGCCTGGGAGTGAGCCTCTCGCGGTGAGCGCCGCGGCGGCGCCGGACACGGCGCGTTCGGGCCGCTGGCGCGTCGATACCGACCCCGAGCGGGTCGAGCGGGACCTGACCTGTCTCGTCCTCACCCTCGTCGAGCTCGTACGCCAGCTGGTGGAGCGGCAGTGCGTGCGGCGGATGGACCAGGGAGACCTGTCCGACGAGCAGATCGAAACGCTGGGGCTGACCCTGATGCGCCTCGAAGAGGCCATGACGGAGCTGTGCGAGCGCTTCGACCTGTCCCCGTCCGACCTCAACCTCGACCTCGGCCCCCTGGGGACCCTTCTCCCCGTGGACTGATCGGGCCGTATCTCCCCGTGGACCGACCGGCCCGTGGACCGACCGGGCTCGCGGCGGCGGTCCGCCCGGCCGGCCGCGATCGCGCGGCTCCCCCAGGCACGTCCCGCGGCTCCCCGGGCACGGCCGGTGCTGTGACCGGGAAGGTTCACCGGGTCGCGGTGGTGGTGCCCGGACCGGTCGGATGTGGATCCTCAGCCCCGGACCTGCACGTGGAGGCACGGTGGCAGAGCCCGTCAGCTGCCATGTTCTGCGCAAAACGCGTTGAACAGGCAGTACGCGCACAAGCATGATGCACTCATGGACCTCAGCTCCTCTCTGCCCGCCTTCGTCCTCGCCGTGGTGCTGATCTCCGCCTCGCCGGGCCCGGCGATGGCGCTGATCCTGCGCCGCGCGGCCCTGCGCGGCTTCTCCGGCGCGGTGCCCACGGTGCTGGGCCTGGAGGCCGGCCTGTACCTGTGGGCGTTGCTCGCCGCCGCCGGGCTCGCCGCCCTGGTCGCCGCCTCGGAGGTAGCCTTCCTCGTCCTGCGCGTGGTGGGCGCGGCCTTCCTGCTGTACCTCGGGATCAAGACCTGGCGCTCGGCGTGGCGCAGCCGCGGAACGGGCGGAGCGGCCGAGGAGGTCGCTGCCGGGGAACCGGAGCGCGGCTCGGCGCTGACCTGGTGGAGGGCGTTCGGCGAGGGATCGGTGGTGATGCTGGCCAACCCGAAGGCCGCCGCCTTCATGATCGCGTTCTATCCGCAGTTCGTACCGGTCGACCGGCCGCTGTTCGCCACGACCGCGCTGCTCGCCGTGCTCCAGGTGGCCATCGAGACCGTCCTGTATCTGGCGCTGGCGGCCGCGGTCGGGCGGGCCGGGGCGTGGTTCCGCCGCCCGGTGATCCGGCGTCGGCTGGACGCGGTCAGCGGCACGGTCCTCGTCGCCCTGGGCCTGCGCATGGCTGCCGAGAGCCGCTGACGCGCCGGAGCCGAGCAGCGACGCCCTAGCCCCAGTGGGGCGGACGGTCCTCCAGGAACCGGGCGTCGTCGTCCGGCTCCCGCCAGTCGCCCCACCCCAGGTCGGTGTCGTCGCTGGTCTGGTCGGGCAGGATCGGCGGCCCGTCGTCGGAGAGGTCGACGGGGCGCAGGTCGTCAGGTTCATGCGATGTCACGCCTCCATGCTAGCCACCGTGACGGTGAGTCATTTCTCCATCGGGGACAAGGCGTGTCTCTCCCGCGGTGGAAAGCTCGCCGCCACAGCCCCGCAGCGCCAAGGACAGCCGAGGGGTCCGGCGGGTACGATGCGGAGGCAGTGTCAGCTACCCCCCGTGAGGCGGCCATGGCAACGCCATCAGGATGGCGGCGAGACGGCAATCTCCCCAACGAGCTAACCAGCTTCGTGGGACGCACCAGGTTGCTGACCACCCTCCGGCAGCGGCTCCGCGAGCACCGCCTGGTCACGGTGACCGGGATCGGCGGCGTCGGCAAGTCCCGCACGGCGCTGCGCATCGCGCACCTGATGCGCGGCCAGTTCAGGGACGGCGTGTGGTTCGCCGACCTGGCCCGGCTGCAGGACTCGGGGATGGTCAGGCACACGATCACCTCGGCGCTCGGGATCGCCGACCAGTCCTCCCGCTCGGCGAACGAGACGCTGGTCGAATGGCTGGGCGACCGCGAGATCCTGCTGATCATCGACACGTGCGAGCATCTGGTCGACGCCTGCGCCGCGCTCTTCGAGGAGCTGCTGAGCAGCGCCAGGGGCCTGACCATTCTGGCGACCAGCCGCCAGTCGCTGAACGCCAGGGGCGAGCACACGGTCACCATCCCGCCGCTGACCGTCCCCGGCGAGTCGCCCGGGGAAGACGTCTTCAGCAACGAGGCGGTGCAGCTGTTCACCGCGCGGGCGGGCGCGGTGGTGCCCAACTTCATGCTGGACGAGCAGAACATCGGCCCCGTGGCCGAGCTCTGCCGCCGCCTGGACGGCATCCCGCTCGCCATCGAGTTGGCCGCGGTCCGGATGCGGGCGCTGTCGGTGGAGCAGATCCTCGGACTGCTGGCCGACCGGTTCAGCCTGCTCGCCGGCGCCAGCCGTACGGCGCTGCCCCGCCACCAGACGCTGCGCGCCGCGATCGGCTGGAGCCACGAGCTGTGCGAGCCCGCGGAGCGGCTCCTGTGGGCCCGGCTGTCGGTCTTCGCCGGCGACTTCGAGCTGGACGCCGCCCGCTACGTCTGCTCCGGGGAGAGCCTGCCCGCCGAGGATGTCATGGACCTCGTCGCCAGCCTGGTGGAGAAGTCCATCCTGCTGAGCGACGGCACGCCCTCGGGGCACCGCTACCGGCTGATCGACACCCTGCGCCAGTACGGCGAGGAGTGGCTGGAGAAGCTCGGCGAGACCTCCGCCGTCCTGGAGCGGCACCGCGACTACTACCTGCAGCTCGCCACGAGGAGCGAGGACGCCTGGTCCGGTGCCCGCCAGGTCTACTGGTACATCCGGATGCGCCATGAGCACGACAACATCCGCGTGGCCCTGGACTACTGCCTGCGCAACCCCTCCGAGGTGCAGGCGGGGCTGAAGCTGCTGTCCTCCCTGTGGTTCATGTGGGTGGCCTGCGGGCTGGCCCGCGAGGGCAGGCTCTATCTGGAGAAGACCCTGGAGCTGAGCTCCCAGCCGACTCCGGAGCGGTGCAAGGCGCTGTGGGTGCTCTCCTACATCCACAGCGCGCAGGGCAACATCTCCGGCGCCGTCGAGGCTGCCGAGAAGTGCAGTTCGGACGCCGTCCGGGTGGGCGACTCCGGCGCGGTCATCCTGGCCACCAAGATGCTCGGCACGGCCGCGTTCCTCCAGGGCGACCTGCAGAAGGCCAGCGCGCTGCTCGGGTTCCACAAGAGCGGCCGGGAGCTCAACCCGGGACTGCTCCCCTCGATCGTCGAGCTGTCGATGGTGCTGCTCATGCAGAACGATCCGGCCGAGGCCGAGGTGCTGTTGCGCGACTGCATCGCGGTCTGCACCCAGCGCGGCGAGCTGTGGCTGCGCTCCTACGCCATCTACGCGCTGGCCAGCGTCCACCAGGCGATGGGCCGCGCCCCCGAGTCCATGGCCAACGCGCGCGAGGCACTCCGGCTCAAGCGCAACTTCCACGACGTGCTCGGCATCGGCCTGGCGATCGAGGTGGTGGCCAAGCAGGCGCTGGACGACGGGCAGCCGGTGCTCGCGGCCCGGCTGATGGGTGCCGGTCAGGCCAACTGGCGCACCTTCGGGATGCCCCAGATGAACTCGCCGTTCTTCAACGCCGAGCACGACCGGTGCGTCAAGGAGTGCAGGCGCGTCCTCGGCGACCAGGCGCACGATGAGGCGTTCGCGCAGGGCAAGAAGCTGAATCTGGAGGAGCTGATCGAGCTCGCACTCGGAGACCAGGAATCGGACGACCCGCTCCCCCAGATGTGATCACCGGATGGAGGGCTGCCGGGCCGTCCGCCAGGCGTCCGTGTAGCGGGAGCTGGTCAGCGAGTAGTCGACGCTGCCGCTGATCCAGAACTCCAGGCCGCGCACGTAGGCGAGCACCGCGTCCGAGCCGAGCGCCTCCAGCGAGGGGCGTACGGCCACCATGTCGGCGATGGCCTGGTTGCGCATCTCGCCGATCTCCTCCATCGCCTCCTGCCGGGAGTAGTGCCGGTGCTCGGCCAGCACGTTCACCAGGTTGTTGCGGGAGTTGCCGCTGTTGCTCTCCTTGGCGTAGGAGATGAGGTCGTTGTCCCAGACGACGACGTCGTTGGCACTCTCCGTGATCGCGCGCATTCCGGGGTGGCGCCACTCGTCGGCGCTCAGGCTGCGGCCGCTGGCGACGTCGATGAGGGCGAAGACCGTGAGCATGGCCCCGGTCCGCCGGCGCATGAAGATGTAGTCCTCCAGGGAGGGCACCACCTCGTCCTCCCGGTTGGCCGCCTCCCACACCTGGGCGAACAGGTAGTCCTTGGTGACGTTGCGCCACCGGTCGAGCTGCTCGTCGTCGCCGTAGGCCGCGATCCTGCCCTTGATCTCCAGCAGGGACTTGGCGAACACGTCGTCGACCTCGGAGCCGACGTCCAGATCCTCCAGGACGGCGTAGAGCTGCGGCAGTGCTCGCGCGATCTCCGCGGCGCGCCTGTCCGACTCGCAGAAGGCGTCATCGAAGGCGAACAGCCACACGCACCAGTCGCTCACCAGCCGGAGGGTGTGATGCTCGGCGTAGGGATATGTCCGGGCGGACAACCATCCGTACTTCGCCTGTCTGTAGCGCTCCACCGTCTCTGCGTCATCCAGCATTTCCGAGTCGATGAGCCATTCGAGGGTCTCTTTGTCGACCTGCTCGACATAGGGATTGACTTCACTCGGGAAGGGACAGGGAAGCGGAGGCAGGCGGAGGGGCCGATCGAACTTGTGCGTAGTAGTAGTTCCCACCCGTCAAGGATGGCCTAACCCTGAGTGATTTCATATATATCTGAAAGTAATGACACGTCCTGAATAAGGGTTAATGTCCGAACCATTTGAGGTACTCATCCTGGCCGAACATCCGGGCCGCGTCCGTCGCCGAAGGGCTCCCCGCGTCCGGATCCGCGCCCGCCTCCAGGAGGGCGCGGACCACCTCGGGCTCCTTTTTGAAGACCGCGCCGGAGAGCGGCGTCTGCCCCCGGTCGTTGGCCCGCCCCGGGTCCGCGCCCAGCGCGGTCAGCGCCCGGACCGTCTCCGCATGGCCGTGGTAGGCGGCGAGCATCAGCAACGTGTCGCCCCGATCGTTGCACAGGTCGGCCGGGACCCCGGCCTCGACATACGCGCGGAGCTGCTCGGTCTGCCCGGTCCTGGCCAGGTCGAACAGGCGGGTCGCGAACTCCTCGAGCTCCGGGTCAGGCTGCATGGGATCCATTGTGCCCCGATAGGGTGCCCAGTGATCGCCGCGGGTAGGCGGAATTCACCGGGCACCCCACGGGTTCATGAGAAGAGACGACCGACGAAAGGCTGGAACACGGTGTTCGACCCGACGGATCTCTACCGGCTCAGCGGAGACGTCCCTGAGCTGACCGATCCGGTGCTGCTCTACCACTTCGACGGGTTCGTGGACGCGGGTGGCGCCGGACGGCTCGCCATCGGCCACCTGCTCGGCGAGCTGGAGCACCGGGTCGTCGCGACCTTTGACGTGGACCGCCTGCTCGACTACCGGTCCCGGCGGCCGATCATGACCTTCGACACCGACCGGTGGGTGAGCGTGGAGAGCCCCGAGATCGCCCTCCACCTGGTCCAGGACTCCACGGGCACGCCGTTCCTGCTGCTCACCGGCCCCGAGCCGGACCGCGAGTGGGAGCTGTTCACCGCCGCCCTCGGCACGCTGGCCACCCGGCTGAAGGTGAGCAAGCTGGTCACCACCCACGGCATCCCGATGGCCGTCCCGCACACCCGCCCACTGGGCGTCACCGGTCACGCCACCCGCCCCGAGCTCGTCACCGGCCAGACCAGCGCCTTCGGCAAGGTCCAGGTGCCCGGCAGCGTGGCCGCCCTGATCGAGTTCCGGCTCGGCGCCGAGGGCCACGACGCCCTCGGCTACGCCGTGCACGTCCCGCACTACCTGGCCCAGGCGGAGTATCCCGCGGCGGCGGTGACCGCCCTGGAGGCGGTGACCAGGAGCACCGGGCTGGTGTTCCCGCTGGAGAGCCTGCGCGAGGCCGCGCGGAGCACCGACACCGAGATCGCCGAGCAGATCGAGGCCTCCGACGAGCTGTCCACCGCGATCACCGGCCTCGAACAGCAGTACGACGCGTTCGCCGCCGGGTCCAAGCGCGAGAACCTGATGGCGGAGCCCTCCGAGATGCCCACCGGCGACGAGCTCGCCGCCCAGTTCGAGGCCTTCCTCGCCGAGCGTGACGAGCAGCGCGGTGACTGACCTGCGCGTCGGCCTCATCGGGTACGGCGTGGCCGGGGCGTTCTTCCACGCCCCGCTGATCGCCGCGACCCCGGGGCTGAGCCTGTCGGCCGTGGTGACCGGCAACCCCGGGCGCGCGGCCGAGGTGCGGGAGAAGTACGGCGCGCGGGCGGTGGGCGACGCCGCCGAGCTGTGGGACTCCAGTGACCTGATCGTGGTCGCCTCCCCCAACCGCACCCACGTCCCGCTGGCCGAGGCCGCCCTGAAGGCGGGCCTGCCCGTGGTGGTGGACAAGCCGCTGGCGGCGACGGCGGCACAGGCCCGCGCCCTGGTACGGCTGGCGGGCGAGCTGGGCCTGATGCTGACCGTGTTCCAGAACCGTCGCTGGGACGGCGACTTCCTGACGGCCGAGCGGCTGGTCTCCTCCGGGGAGCTCGGCACCGTGAGCCGGCTGGAGTCGCGGTTCGAACGCTGGCGCCCCATCCCCAAGGGCGGCTGGCGCGAGCTCGGCGGCGCCGAGGAGATCGGCGGCCTCCTCTACGACCTCGGCAGCCATCTGGTCGACCAGGCCCTGCGCCTGCTCGGCCCGGTCACCCACGTCTACGCCGAGTCCGACATCCGCCGTCCCGGGGTCGCCTCCGACGACGACACCTTCATCGCCCTGACCCATGCCGGCGGTGCCCGCTCCCACCTGTGGGCCGGCGCGGTCGCGCCCCGGCTCGGTCCCCGCTTCCGGATCCTGGGCTCGGAGGCCGGCTACGTGAAACACGGCCTGGACGTCCAGGAGGACCGGCTGCGCGCCGGTCTCACCCCGGACTCCCCGGGTTTCGGTGAGGAGCCTCGGGAGCGGTGGGGCACCCTGGGCACCGACGAGGCCAACCACCCCGTCCGCACCGAACCGGGCGCCTACGCCGACTTCTACAGGGCGGTGGCGGCGAGCCTGCGTGACGGCGCCCCGCCGCCGGTCGACCCCGCAGAGGTGATCGAGGCCCTCACCGTCCTGGAGGCCGCCCGCCGGTCGGCCGCAGAGCACCGGGTCGTCGCCCTCTGAGACCCGCGAGGGACCGGGGGTCCCTCGCGGGCGATGTCAGTCGCGCAGGCGGGAACGGAGCGACCGGGAGTCGGCCTCGGTCCAGCCCTGGGAGGCGAGCCACGGCAGGGGCCCGCCGAAACGGTCGTCGAGGACGCGGAGGAACTGCTCGATGTACTCCGGGCGCGGCCGGTGGTCGTCGGCCGGGCGGGAGTCGAGGTCGTCGCGGTAGGTCGCGCTGGAGCGCAGGCGGGCCAGGATGCCCTCCAGGCGCTCACCGGTGGCGGTGTAGTCGGCGACGATCGCCTCCCGGGTGGCCCCGGCGACTTCGAGGGCCAGGGCGCAGACGACGCCGGTGCGGTCCTTGCCCGCCGCGCAGTGCACGACGGCGGCGCCGTCGTCGCGGGCCATGGCGCGCAGGGCGGCCAGCACCGAGTCCGGACGGTCGCGCAGGTAGGCGTAGTAGAAGCCGGTCACCCTGAGCTCGGCGAGATCCTCCTCGACCCGCTCCTGCCAGGGCAGCACCTTGTCGGCGTCGATCGTGTCGGCCTCGACGTCGGTGTGCCTGCCCCCCTCGGCGAACAGGGTGTGGTGGTGGATGCTCACCTCCGGCACGGCCATGAGCGGCCCGGGGCCCTCCAGGGACACCTCGGCGCCGGAGCGCAGGTCGACGACGTGACGGAGCTTCAGCTCTCCGACGAGCAGCTCGATGTCGTGCTCGGTCAGTCCCTGCAGGTTGTCCGACCGGTACAGCCGGCCGGGGCGCGTGGTCCCGCCGTCCACCGTGGCGAGCCCGCCGAGGTCGCGAACGTTGACGGCACCTTCAAGATCAATCCATCGCGTGAAGTCGTTCATCACTCACGAGCCTATACGGCGAGGTATGTCCGCGCAGTTAACGCCAGGTGCTCATTGCCGCAACGGCGACACCCCCACACCGCGCGGGCCCACGGCTGAGGACGGACGCCCGGATGCTCGCTGCCGCAACGGCGACGCCCCCGCCGGGGGCACGAGGACGCGGCCGGTCCGGCTCACTCCCCCGCGCGGCGCAGGAGTTCGAGGGTGCGGCCCATCCCGGCCTGGTTGCCCAGGCTCCGGTAGATGTCCTGGGCCTGCCTGAGCGGGGGGAGCGCCGCCTCCTGGTCACCCGCCTCCAGATGCGCCTCGCCGAGGTAGCGCAGGCTCCGGGCCATCCACCAGCGGTCACCCAGCTCCTCGAAGGCGTGCACGGCCCGCTCCAGCGACTCCCGCGCCTCCCGGGTACGGCCCAGCCGGCTGTGTGCGCGTCCCGCCGACAGCTCGCTCCGGGCCACGCCCCAGGAGTCGCCGAGGGCGGCCAGCATCTCCGTGGCCCGCCGTACGTAGGCCAGTTCGCGGAGTCCGTCGGCGGGATTGCCGACCTCACCGGCCGCGCGCAGGCACCTGGCCTCCTCCCAGAGCTCGCCTCTGAGCCGGAACGTCTCCGCCGCCCGGTCCAGGCTGAACCCGGCCCGCGTGAAGTCCTCCGCGGCGGCCCTGGTCTCCCCCTGGGCGTGCAGCGTCCGCGCGGTCGCGCCGAGCACTTCCCCGTAGGCGCGCAGGGTCTGCGCCTCGGAGTAGCGGTTACGGTCGTACTTGAAGACCTCCAGGGCGTCCTCCAGCAGCTTCCTGGCCTGCTCGGGCCTGCGCTGGGCGAGCCGGAGCTCGGCCAGGTTGCGCTGCGTCCTGGCCGACCACCAGCGGTCGCCCTCCCCCTTGAAGGCCGTGATCGCCTCGATGAGGTAGCCCTGGCCCGGGTCGAGGTTGCCGTCGCTGAACAGGGCCATGCCGACCGCCCGCATCGCCCGCGCGGACCACCACGACTCGCCCAGGTCGGTGAAGATCTCCAGCGCGCGCTCGGCGTCCGCCCTGGCGACCTGGTGGCTGCCCTGCCCGCCGCTCACCGCCGCCCGGTCCAGCAGCGCGATGCCCAGGGCCCGCCGGTCGTCCATGTGGGCCGCGGCCTCGCACACGATCTCGGCGACCGCCCGCCAGTCGGACCAGTAGGCCCGCAGGGAGTGGCAGAGCGAGCAGAAGGCGCGGCCCAGGCCCCAGGCCAGATCCCACATCTCCAAGGCGCGGGCCTGGTGGATCATGGCGACCAGGGTCCGCCGCTCGGCGTTGAGCCAGTCGGCCGCCGACGCCTGGGCGACCGTCGTGGTCGCCGGGTCGGCGTTCCTGCCGCTGCGGCCCCAGTCCTGGGGCCAGCGGGCCATGGCCGCGGTCTCGGCTCGGCGCCGGTAGCCGGACAGGACCCGCTCGATGGCCGCCCTGCGGTGACCGTCGTCCTCGTCGGAGACGGCCAGCTCGCGGGCGAAGATGCGGACCAGGTCGTGCAGCCGGTAGCGCATCACGCCGGAGAAGTCGATGCCCGAGCACTCGGCGAGCTGGGTGTCGATGAGCGCCTCAAGCTGGTCGGCCCCGTCCAGCTCGGAGGTGGCCAGCAGCTCCCCCGCCACCCAGCCGGGCATGTCGGGGGCGGTGAGGAGGCTGAGCAGGCGCAGCAGCCGGCGCTGGAGGCCGGTGCAGTCGTCGTAGCTGAGCTGGAGCGAGGCGCGCACGCTCTTGTCGAGCCTGCGGGCGAGTTCGAGGTGGTCCAGGCGGCGGCGCTCGTCCCTCAGCCGGTCGGCGAGCTCGCGCAGGGTCCAGTTCTCCCGGGTCGCCAGGCGGCCGCCGCAGATGCTGATGGCCAGCGGCAGGTGGTCGCACATCCGGACGATCTCCTGGGCCGACTCCAGGTCGGCGGCGACCCGGTCGTCCCCGGCCAGCCGGGCCAGCAGTTCCACGCCCTGCGCCTCGCTGAACACCGAGAGCTGCTTGTCGTAGGTGTTGAGCAGGAACAGCGGCTGCCGTGATGTGATCATGACCGCGCAGCCCGGCTCGGCCGGGATCAGGTCCTTGACCTGGTCTCCGTCCTGGGCGTTGTCCAGGCCGATCAGGATGCGCTTGCCCTTGGTCCAGGTCAGCCAGAGCTTGCGCAGTTCGGCCGGGCCGCCGGGGTCGGTGGTGAGCCGCACCCCCAGCGCCCGCAGGAAGCCGATCAGCACCTCCTCGGCCTGGATCGGCGCCTCCACCGCGCCGCGCAGGTCGGCGTAGAGGCGCCCGTCGGGGAAGCGGTCGGCGACCTCGTGCCCGAACCTGGCGATGAGCATGGACTTGCCCACCCCGCCTCTGCCGTACACCGAGACGACCAGCGGCGAGTTGTCCCCGTCGCGGCCACGGGAGCGTTGGTGCCCGGCGAACACCCGGCGCAGCTCGGCCAGCGACTCGGTCCGCCCGGTGAAGTGCGCGGAGACCGGGGGCCACTGGTCGGGCGGGCGCCAGGACGGGCCGTCTCCCGCTGCGGGCTTCTCCGCCCGGGTGCCGGCGGTCGCCCAGGTGAGCAGGCCGACCAGGAGGGCGGCGAGCACGGTGACGCCGACCTTGGCCTCGGTGGGCAGGTCCCAGACGTCCAGCGACGTGGCCAGGATGCTGGCCACCGCGGCGGCGATTCCCGCGGCGGCGGGGGCCGCCAGCGAGATCGACCGCCTCGACGGTCGGGAACCACGACGATCAGGCACGTTTGACGGCCCGGGCATCCACACCCTCCGGAAAGAACCGCGGCACGCCCGCGGCCCCCCGACCCAGCCGACGTGTTGTCTCAAGATTGATTCAACCAGATGCCCGGCCGGCGGTGACGGGGTACGGCGGCCCGCCGCACCCCGTCACGCCCTTCCGGGACTCCTGCGGCCTTCCGGCCGGGGCCCTCTACAGGCCGATCACGTGACAGGTGGCCTTGGCGGTCTTGGACGGGTCGCTCTCGGAGGTGGCCGTCAGCGTGACCTTGGCCAGCCGGCTGCCTCCGGAGGCACGCTGGGCCTTGACGCCCACCAGCGCCTGCTTGCCGAAGTCCACGCCGGCGAGCCGGTTGGGCACCGAGGCCGTCCAGCCGTTGCCCTCGACGGTGGCCGACAGCCGGTAGACGTCACTCTTGAGGTAGGCGCTCACGTCCTCGGGGTGCTGCCCCTGGGCGGGGGCGGACCTGCCGGTGTTGAACAGCGGGAACTTGCAGAAGGACAGGCCCTTGCCGTCGGGGATCCCGGCGGCGGGCAGCAGCTTCACACCGCGCTTCTGCGGCCCGGCGCCGTCCAGGGAGCGGACGGCCACCGTGTAGGACAGCACGCCCTTGCGGTCGCGCTGCAGGTCGAGGACGTAGAAGTGGAGCCTGTTGGCCTCGTCCACGTACTCGAACTCGGCCCCGGAGTCGGCGCCCGCGTGGAACAGGGCGTCCGACAGCTGGCGGTAGTCGCCGATCGTGATGGGCACGGCGGTGCCGTCGGGCAGGACGTAGTCGGTCATGCCGATGTCCTGCGGGTTGGCGTCGACGACCCACTCGAAGGGCGCGCGGTCCTGGTTCTTGGTCTTGGCCAGCAGCACGCCGGAGTCGGGGGTGAAGGAGTCGGCGCCCATCCGGTCGACGACCTCGACGGTGTAGTTGTCGTAGCCGCCGCCGTCGCAGAACGGGTCGGTGGCGATGGCGCAGGCGGGGCTGCGGTCGCCGTCGCCGAAGGCGATGTTGACCCCGGACAGGCCGGTCGGTCCCGGCTGGACCACCCGGGCCGTCACCTTGGCCACGACGAGACCGGAGTCGGCCAGCGCCTCGCGGGACAGGCGCAGCACGTTCTGCTCGTCCACCATCTCAAGCTTGATCTTGTTGCGGAGCATGTGCTGGGCGCCCATGGAACCGCCTCCGGTGGGCGGGATCATCCAGCGGCTGTGCGGGCCGCCCGGGCCGTTGAAGCTGCCCCGGCTGAGCATCTCCCAGATACCGGTGTAGGCCCGGCGCGGCGGCACCCCGAACGGGTTGTTGTAGTTGTCTCCGATGCCGAGGATGTGGCTGAGCTCGTGGGCGTAGACGCCCTGGCCCGAGCTCTCGGCCTGGGTGGACGATCCGCCTCCGGCGTTGGGCCAGATGGAGGAGGCCGAGGCCCAGGAGGTCCACTCCACGTACCGGGTGTTCGCCCAGTTGGGCAGTGCGGGGTCCGGCGGGCCGAAGTCGTCGGTCACCGCCTCCTTGGCCGGGAACTTGATCGGCCCGAACTCCTGCCAGGTGGCCGACTCGTCCTGGCCGGCGCTCAGGAAGAAGACGAAGTCGAACCCCGCGGGGATCTCGGGGCCCTCGGCGCCGACCCACGCGGCCCGCCCGTCGGTCCTGATGTTCTTGTTGCAGCTGTCGCCCGCCGGGCAGCCGGTCCCCGCCTGGAACTCCATGGCGTACTCGTGGGACTTGCCCGGCATCTGGTACGGGCCGAAGGCGGTCAGGTCGACGCCGTAACGGCCCCCGGAGTCCTCCATCCAGTACTCGTGGATGGTGTGGCCGCGGTTGAGCTGGTTGGGAGTGTTGAGGAAGTCCTTGTAGAACCCGGCGACCTGCTCGCGCGGGATGTCGTGGGCCTCGGCGCTGGGGTTCTTGAAGACCGTCGACCCCTGGGGCTGGGTGACCACGAACGGCTGGTTGGGGTAGTCGAGCAGGACCAGCGCGCCGCGGAAGGTGCGCTTGGAACCCTTGACCGCGGGATCGGCCCAGTTGGTGCCCGGCGGCTTCTTGTAGTCGGCCCACGTCATGTGGTCCGGGTTCTTCCAGTTCTGCGGGTCGATCGGGGCCGGGGCGCCGGGCTTGGCGCGCAGCGTGGCCGCGGGTTCGTCCTGCTGCCAGGGCTGGGTCTGGGGCCAGTGGTCCAGTCGCCAGGGATGCTCGGGCGCGGGAGAGGGGTCGGCGGAGGCGGGGACGGAGGCGATGCCGATCGGGATCAGCACCACCGCTGCGATCAGTGCTTTCAGTAACCTGGGGGGTCGAGTCACGACAAATGACGCTATAGATCGCTTTCGCAGCGATCAATCATCTTCTGTAGGAAGGTCATCTGTCAGGTGTAGGAAAACGCGCCGTGCCGCGGTCCGCCGATGCGACATTTGAGATCGGCAGGTCGATGCCCTTAATCTCTCTAAAGGGACAAACAGACAGGAGTGTCTATGCCCACGCGTGCGGGCCACGGCATCGGCACGCGTGCGCTCCCGCAGGTCGTCGTGCACACCGCGCCTCTCGTCCTCCCCGTCTGCGAGCCGCCCGTCGTCGACGGCGCCGTCGCCGTCCGGGGCGACCGGGTGATCCGGATCGGCCCGCGCCGGGAGATCGAGGCCGCCCACCCCGACCTCACTCCGGTCCGGTGGCCCGGGATGATCGTACCGGGACTGGTCGACGCCCACCTCCGTCTCGACCGGGCTCCGGCCCGGTCGGCCGTCCACGGCGTCACCGCGGTCGCGGGCGTGGCGGGCGACCTGGACGCCGCGTCCTCGGCCGCCGAGGCCGGCCTCGGCGGCGTGACCTACCTCGAGACACGCTGCGAGGACGAGGCACGGTGGGAGAGGGACGGGCGCGACCGGCTGATCACCGCCATCCGCGAGGTGGGCCACCCGGGCGTCGTCGGCATCGCCCCGCACTCCCCCGACCCCGTGGTCATGGAGGATCTGGCCATCCTGTCGCGGACGTTCGGGCTCCGGCTCCACGTCGAGTTGGGGCGCCATCCGGCCGGCTTCCTGGACGAGGTGGGGGCCCTCGGGCCAGGCTGCCACGTGGCGATCTCCGGTCCGCTCGACGAGGCGGACCGCAAGCTGCTGCGGATCCGGGGCACGGCGGTGGCGATCGCGTCGCCGTTCGCCGCCGAGGGGCTGCTCGACGGAGAGGTCACCATCGCGTTCGGCACCCGGACGGGCGGCGACCCGCTGGCGGCCGCCCGCGCGCTCGCCCGCGACGGTTCTCCCGGCACCGCCCTCGACAGGCTCCTGGTCGAGGCGGTGACGCTGGGTGGGGCGCGGGCCCTGGGCATGGCCGAGGGGCCGGGCCGACTGGGCTCGCTCGGCCGGGACAGCCGGGCCGACTTCGCCGTCTTCGCCGTCGAGGCCGACGAGCGGACCGCCTACACCGCCCTGCTCCGCGAGGGACCGGGCCGGTGCGTGGCCACGGTCGTCGGCGGCCGCAGCCGGCGTACCGGCGACGGCCGGAAGACCGAGACAAGGCGTCCCGCCTGACCGGGAGCGCCTCGCACCGGCCGGACACACGCGTCCCCCACCGGACCGGCGGACCGGCGGGGCTGCGGCCGGTGAGCTGACGGACCGGCGGGGCTGACGGGCTCTAGCCGGCCTGGTGGTCGACCACGCTCAACAGCTCCCTGAGCTGCTCCCGCTGGTCGGGGGTGAGCACGGCGAACAGCTCCTCGGCCACCTTCCTGCGCGCCTCGCGCACCCGGCCGTACTCCGTCCTGCCCTCGGGGGTGATCACCAGCAGGGTGGAGCGGCGGCTGGCCGGATCGACCTCCCGGCGGACCAGACCGGCCTCTTCCAGGGCGTCCACGACGGGAGTGACCGAGCGCGGCACGATCCTGAGCCTCTCGGCGAGCTGCACCATCTTGAGCGGCGGCTCGGCGTCGGCGATCACGCGCAGCGCCCGCGCCTGGCCGGGGCTCAACCCGAGCGGCCCGAGCCGCTCGCCGTAACCGCGCCGCAGTCGATGGCCGACGCCGTGCACGAGATCGGCCAGTTCCGTCTCCACGCCCTGAACTTATCTCATTGTCCGCGGGAATGATTGTGAGCTAACCTCCGTTTGAGCAAACATCACAAAGGAGATGCATGACCGAGCGAACCAGAGAAGTCCCCCGGGACGAAACACCAGACATGAACGACGAACCCCGCGCTCCCCTGGGGCGCATCGTCGCCCTGTTCCGCCCCTACCGAGGCCGGTTGGCCGTGGTCGGCGCCCTCATCGCGCTGTCCTCGCTGGTCTCCCTCGCGTCGCCGTTCATGCTCCGCGAGGTGCTCGACGACGCCATCCCCAACGGCAGGACCGGCCTGCTGACGCTGCTGGCACTCGGCATGGTCGCGGTCGCCGTCACCACCAGCGTGCTCGACGTCGTCCAGACGCTGATCTCCACCACCGTGGGCCAGCGCGTCATGCACGACCTGCGCACCGCCGTGTACGGCCACCTCCAGCGCATGTCCCTGGCCTTCTTCACCCGCACCCGCACCGGCGAGGTGCAGTCGCGCATCGCCAGCGACATCGGCGGCATGCAGTCGGTGGTCACCTCCACCGCCGCCTCGATCGTCTCGAACCTGACCACCGTGGTGGCGACGATCATCGCGATGCTGGTCCTGGACTGGCGGCTGACCGTCGTGTCGCTGCTGCTGCTGCCCGTCTTCGTCGGGATCAGCCGCAGGGTCGGCCGCGAGCGCCGGAAGATCACCTCCGAGCGGCAGCGGAAGATGGCCGCCCTCTCCTCGATGGTCCAGGAATCGCTGTCGATCAGCGGGATCCTGCTGGGCCGGACGATGGGCCGCGGCCCCGAGCTCACCCGGCGCTTCTCCACCGCCTCCGACGAGCTGGCCGACCTGGAGGTCCGCTCCAGCATGGCCGGACGGTGGCGGCAGTCCACCATCCAGATCATCATGGCGGCCATGCCCGCGATGATCTACTGGGCCACCGGGCTGACCTCGGCCGTCTCCATCGGCACCGTCGTCGCCTTCACCACACTCCAGATGAACCTGTTCCGGCCCACCGTGTCGCTGCTGCGCCTCGGCGTGGACGTGCAGAGCTCCCTCGCCCTGTTCGCCAGGATCTTCGAGTATCTCGACCTGTCCGTGGACATCCACCCCGGCACCCGGACGCTGGCGGAGGTGCGCGGCGAGGTCCGCCTGGAGCACGTGGACTTCTCCTACGGCGAGGCTCCGACCCTGTCGGAGGTGAACCTCACGGTCCCGGCGGGCACGTCCCTGGCCGTGGTGGGCGAGACCGGCTCCGGCAAGACCACGCTGAGCTACCTGCTCCCCCGCCTCTACGACGTGACCGGCGGCCGCGTCACCGTCGACGGCGTGGACGTGCGCGAGCTGACCTTCGAGACGCTGGCCGAGACGGTCGGCGTGGTCTCCCAGGAGACCTACCTGTTCCACTCCTCGATCGCCGACAACCTCCGCTTCGCCAAGCCCTCCGCGACGGACTCCGAGCTCGTCGAGGCCGCACGCGCCGCCCGGATCCACGACCACATCATGTCGCTGCCCGACGGCTACGACACCATGGTCGGCGAGCGCGGCTACCGGTTCTCCGGCGGCGAGAAGCAGCGCCTGGCCATCGCCCGCACGCTGCTGCGCAACCCGCCCGTGCTGATCCTCGACGAGGCCACCAGCGCCCTCGACACGCAGACCGAGCGCGCGGTCCAGGAAGCCCTGGACACCCTGTCGCACGGCCGTACCACCATCACGATCGCCCACCGCCTGTCCACGGTCCGCGACGCCGACCAGATCGTGGTCCTGGAGCGCGGCCGCGTCGTCGAGCGCGGCACCCACGCCCAGCTCCTCGCCGCCGACGGCCCCTACGCCGCCCTCGTCCGGCGTGACGAGCCCGTGGCCGCCGCCGCCTGAAGGACCCCGGAACGGGACGCGTCCCCCCGGCGCCCGGCCCCGGCACACCTGCGAGCAGGGCCTGCACCTGATCGTGCCCGGCCTCCGTCGGCCGCCGACCGGCTGCGGATCGGCCGGCTTCACGCGCGACACCCCGCCCGTGGCGTCCCCGATGACCGCGGCCCGCGGGGGTAACGTAGCCGGGATGAGCAAGACCTACCTGGAACCGGCCGAGTGGTATGCCACCCTGCCCAGCGTGTTCACCTCGGCCTGCCTGCTGCTCACCGACACCGAGGACCGCGTCCTGCTGGTCAAACCCAACTACCGGCCGGGCTGGAGCTTCCCCGGTGGGATCGTCGAGGCCGGTGAGGCGCCGCACGACGGCGCCGTGCGCGAAGTCGCCGAGGAGCTCGGCGTGTCCGTCGAGGCGGGCGAGCTCCTCGTGGTCCACTGGTCGCCGCCGTCGGAGGAACGCCCCCGCTCCATGATCAACTTCCTGTTCGACGGCGGCGTCCTGAGCGATCCGGCCCGCATAAGGCTGCAGGTCGAGGAGCTCGACGACGCGGCCTTCCTCCCCTGGGACACCGCCGTCACCCTGCTTCCGGCGCACACCGCCGCCCGCCTGCCCGCCGCCCACCTCGCCCGGAGGGACAGGCGCCCCGTCTACCTGCCGGGCGGCCTGCCGGACACCTCCGGCTGAGAGGTACGGGCGCGGCCGGCCCCTACAGGACGCGCAGGGCCAGCATGCAGATGTCGTCGTCGGACTGGTCGCCGCCGAGCTGTTTGAGGACGCACGTGATGTCCTTCTCCAGGTCGCCCTCGACGCACCGGGCCGCCGCGTCGAGCAGCGCGTTCAGACCGTCGCCGAGATCCCGGCCCCGGCGCTCCACGATGCCGTCGGTATAGAAGAACAGCATGTCGCCCGCGTCGAAGTGCGCCGTGTTCAGCGTTATCTAGCGAGGAACCCTCGGCGCTCACTCCCGGGAGGAATCGATTCCCGGTCCTGGAGGTGTGAACGTCCGGTCGTCAGTCCGGGCGGTTTGAGGTTTTCGATGCATCCCTTGATGATGCTCAAGGGTGCGCCGCCACAGGAGGTGGCGACGTAGGACGGCGACCGCAAATGGCCGCCCCACAGATACTCGCGGACGTGAGCGGAGTACTCCGTGCGCAGCAGACGGGCCGAGGCGCCCTTGTCGAATTCCCATCACGGTGACATGGACCAAAAGATACCGTGGGCGATGTGAAGCTGGTGGTGCAGGTGAGACTCCTGCCGACGCCTGAGCAGGCGGCGGCGCTGGCGGCGACTTTGCGCGCGGTCAACGAGGCGGCCACCTGGGTCTCGGCGCTCGCCCACCACCAGCGGGTGTTTCGCAATTACGACCTGCGCCGGCACGCCTACGGGCGGATCAAGGACAACTACGGGCTGGCGGCTCAGGCCGCGCAGCATGTCATCAAGAAGGTCACTGACGCCTACGCCACGCTGCACGCCAATCTCCGCAACGGACAGGTGGGCAGACCCGGCTCCGCGCGGCGCGAGCGGGCCTTGGCCAAGCCGATCGTCTTTCGCCCCGGCGCGGCCCAGCCGTTCGACGACCGCTGTCTGTCCTGGCGGATGGAGTCGCGGACGGTGTCGATCTGGACCACGTGCGGGCGGATGAAGAGCGTGGCGTTCACCGCCTCGGCCGATCAGCTCACGACGTTGGCCGCCTACCGCAAGGGCGAATCGGACCTTCTGTACCGCGATGGCAGGTGGTTTTTGATCGCTACCTGTGACATTCCCGACCGGCCAGCCACCACCCCGGACGGATTTTTGGGAGTGGACCTGGGGATCGCCAACCTCGCGACCACCAGTGGCGGGGTTCGCCACAGTGGCAGGGCTCTGAACGCGGTCCGCCACCGTCACCGCGAGCTGCGCCGCCGCTTGCAGGCCAAGCAGACCAAGTCCGCCAAGCGGCTGCTGAGGAAACGCCGCCGCAAAGAAGCGCGCTTCGCCGCGGACACCAACCACACCATTGCCAAACGCATCGTGACCGAGGCGACACGCACCGGGCAAGGGATCGCCCTGGAAGACCTCCAGGGCATCCGCGACCGGGTACGGCTCCGTAAGCCCCAGCGGGTCACGTTGCATTCGTGGAGCTTCCACCAGCTCGGCCGGTTCGTCGTTTACAAGGCCCGTCGTGCCGGGGTCGCGGTGGTGTACGTCGACCCGGCTTATACCTCGCAGGGGTGTTCGGCGTGCGGGCACATCGACAGACGCAACCGGCCGGACCAGGAGACCTTCCGCTGTACGTCGTGCGGTTTCGCTGAGCACGCCGACGTCAACGCGGCCCGCAACATCGCCTCGCGCGGTGTGGCGGGCTGGGCAGTGAGTCACGCTGCCGACGACGCGGCCTGAACCGTCGAACCCATCGACGGCGAGGAGCTGCAAGCTCGGTCGTTTACGGCCGAGAAGCTGACCGTGTACTCCATAACCTCGAACGCCCCGAGCATGGTGCCGGGGGCGCCCTTCAGGAAGGTGGCCCGGCCGTCACGGACCAGGACGGGGGGCGGGTGGCCGGCGGAGATCCAGCTGAAGGTGCGGTGGACGGGTCGAAGTGGCCGATGACGACGGTTCCGGTGGCGGCGGCCAGGACCAGGGAGACGAGCATCAGCGGCGGGCCGTTCGGAGCGGCACGGTGGATGAGGAGGAGGCCGGCCAGGCCGGTGAAACCGGCCGGCACGTCGATCCAGAGGAAGGAAGCCGTACGCTCTCGTCATGCTCAACACCCGCTATGCGCGCTCTGGAATGGTCTGCACGGTCGATCACCTCGCTTCCAGCGCGGGCGTGGCCATGTTGGAGCGGGGAGGTTCGGCGGCCGACGCGGCGATCGCGGCGAACGCCGTACTGGCGGTGACCGCCCCGCACATGTGCGGACTGGGCGGTGATCTGTTCGCGCTCGTCCACGACGGCACCGGCGCGCCCGCGGCGCTCAACGCCTCCGGGCGGGCGGGGTCGGGCGCCGACGCCGAGCGGCTGCGCGCCGAGGGGCACGACCGCATGCCGCACCGCCACGACGTCCGCTCGACCCCGGTGCCGGGCTGCGCGGACGGCTGGCTGGCCCTGCACGGCCGGTACGGCAGGCTGCCGGCGGCGGAGGTGCTGGCACCGGCGATCGGGCACGCCCGTGACGGCTTCCCCGCCTCGCCGCTGATGATCCCCGCCCTGGAGACGGTCGGCCCGCTGTGCGAGGACTTCGCCTCGGCCCGGCGGGCCGGTGACCTGATCAGGCGGCCCGGGGTGGCTCGGGCGCTGGAGGCCCTGGCCGACGGCCGCGACGGGTTCTACCTCGGCGAGTTCGGCCAGGGGCTGCTCGAGGTCGGCGGCGGCGAGTACACCGAGGACGACCTCGCCAAGGCGAGCGCCGAATGGGTGGATCCGCTGCGGGTGAGGGCCTTCGGGCACGACGTGTGGACCATGCCGCCCAACTCGCAGGGATACCTGCTGCTGCTGGCCCTCGGCATCGCCGAAGGGCTCGACCTGCCCTCCGACCCGGGCGATCCGCTCTGGGCGCACCTGCTGGTGGAGGCCGCGCGGATGGCCGGGCACGACCGGCCGGAGCTGCTGTTCGACGGCGCCTCCGTCGAGGAGGCGCTGGGCTCGGCCGCCGCGCGCCGCGCCCTGATCCACCCCGCCCGCCGGGTGGCGGTCCGCGACCTCACCTCGCCTGGCGACACCACCTATCTGTGCGCGGTGGACGGCGACGGCATGGGCGTCTCGCTGATCCAGTCCAACGCCGCGGGGTTCGGCGGAATGGTCTTCGAACCTCGCACCGGCATCAACCTGCACAACCGCGGCATCGGGTTCTCGCTGGTCCCGGGCCACCCCGCCGAGTACGGTCCCGGCCGGCGCCCGCCGCACACCCTTGTCCCCGCCCTCGTCACCCGCCCCGACGGGTCGCTCCGCTCGGTCGTGGGCACGATGGGCGGCGACGCCCAGCCGCAGATCCTGCTCCAGGTCCTGACCCGCCTGCTCGCCCACGGCCAGACACCCGGTGAGGCCATCGGCGCCGCCCGCTGGCGGCTGGCCTCCGGCGGCACCGGCTTCGACACCTGGGACGCCCCCGACCAGGCCATGGTCGAGGTCGAGGCCGGCGGTCCGTGGGGCGACGGCCTGCGCGACCGGGGCCACCCCGTCGGCGCCGCGCCGTACGGCTCCACCTTCGGCCACGCCCACCTGATCGACCTGCTGCCCTCGGGCGTCCTGGCCGGGGCGGCCGACCCGCGGTCGATCATCGGGGCCGCCGCCGGACTCTGACCGGGGGTTTTCGGCGGCAGAACGGGTAGGGCGGCGATATGAGCGAAATGCCCCCAGACCGCAAGGGTCTGAGCGACGAGCAGGCGGTCGAGGTCGAGGAGTGGACCGACGACCTCGGCCTCAACCACGAGATCCGCGAGGACGACCCCGAGCACCGGGACACCCTCGACGAACGCCTCTGGCGCGAAGCCCCGGAGCGCGAGCGGGCCCCGCGCGACGAGAACCGCCTCGTGGCACCGGACGAGGGCATCGGCCCGGACGAGACGTCCGAGGAGTACGCCCGGGACGTCGGGGCCGACGACGGCGACCTGTCAGCCGAGGAGCGCGCCATCCACATCGACCCCGACGCCTGACGCGGGGCCACGGCCCCGGCCCGGGTCACCGGCGGGTTCCCCGGGCGGGGACACCACCGGCGGCCCGCCACCGGTGACCGCACGCCGGTGACCGGCGGAGGTCACCCGGCCGTCTTGTGGGTCAGCGCCGCGACGAGGGCGGGGAAGTCGTCGACGACGAAGTCGGCCTCACCCGCCTCGGGCCGCGCGGCGTGGAGGTGACCCCAGGGACCCCGGCGGATCAGCGCGGTCCACATGCCGGCCGCGCGGGCGGGACGGATGTCGTTGTCGAGCCGGTCGCCCACGTAGAGGATCTCCCCCGGCTCCCGCCCCGACACCGCGACGACCTTGGCGAAGAAAGCGGGGTCGGGCTTGGAGACGCCCCAGCCGTCGGAGGTGTGGATCGCGTCGACGGGCAGGTCCATCGCGGTCAGCGCGTCGTAGGCCTGCGGCGGCTGGTTGCCCGCGATGATCAGCTCGTATCCCAGGTCGCGCAGCGCGGCCAGGCCGGCCCGCACGTCCGGATAGAGGTCGTCGGCGTCGAAGTTCACCCGGAGCCCGTCGGGGTCCTCCCGCTTCCAGGCCTCCTGCTCCGCCTCCAGGTCGAACCCGGGCCTGATCAGCTCGAAGGCGTCGGAGTGCGGCCGGTCGAGCGCGGCCACGCCGCCCAGCACGCCGAGCATCGTGAACCGGGTGACGCCCAGCCGGTCGGCCCAGCGCGACCAGATCCGCGTCTCGTCGATCAGCGTCTCCCCGACATCGAACACCAACGCCCGCACCACGATGCTCCCCCTCCGCTCGGCCCACCGATCCTACGGGAGTACGGCGGGGCCACGCCGGACAGGTCCTGCCGGAACATGACCTGTCGGGATCTGTCTGCACCCGGTCGCGCACCGATAACCGCTGCGCATATCTCACGGTCCCCAGGGAACCCCATGGAACACTTAGGGTGTTTGTTCGAACACGAAGGGGCACGAACCCATGGTGATGACAGCACAGGGACGACTCCCTCGGCACACCCCCGCCGAAGACCACCCACTACCCCGCACGCCGAGGGAGTTCTTCGAGTCCCTCCCCCCCACCCTCCGCCTCCGCGCCGAGATCATCGACGGGAACCTAATCTTGAGCCCTTCAGGCATCCCCCGGCACGGCCGCATCGCCATGCACATGGCCTTCGCGTTGCTTCCCATCTTGGACGAACACGGATGGGAAAGCTTTGCGGGAAACGTCGACGTCTGCATCGAAGGGCCACGCGACACCGTGATCCCCGACTACTGCCTGGCCCTCAGAGACGCTCCGCTCTGGGGTGACCGGGAGATCCTCTCCTCAGGGCTGATCATGGTGGCCGAGATTGTCTCGCCCGGGAGCATGGAGACGGACCGCGCCACGAAGCCCCGGATCTACGCGGGTTGCGGTATTCCGATCATGCTGATCATCGATCCCGTCGCTTCCCCGGCAACGGTCACCGTCCTCAGCAATCCCGAGGACGGCGCCTACCGGACCACCACGCGCACCGAAATGGGCAAGCCGGTCCGGATCCCCGCCCCCGTCGACTTCGAGCTGGACACCTCGATCTTCCTGTAGTCCCCCGACCTTCGGCGACCCGCCACGGCGTCCCTCCATAACCGTGGCGGGTTTTCTGTGCGCGGGGTCCGACCTGACGCGCAGCCGTACCGAAGCCTGTCCGAGTGCCGGAAGCCGGCCGGAAAAGCACTGCCGGAGAGTCACCCAGGTCGCCCAGTGGCTCCCCTGTCCACGACGGCCCGGCGACGCGGCCGCCGGAAGCCGGGTGCGGCGTGCGGGGCACCGCGTTGATAGCCCCGCCCTCCGGTGAAACATTCGTCACCATGAGCACGACTTCCGTGGAGGTGGGCGAGTGACGAGGAGGCAGCCAGGTGACCCGTTCGCCCGGGGAAGTTTCCTCACCCAACTGTCGGCCCCGGTGAGAGAACGTCTGCTGGGCCTCGGGACGGTCGCGCAACGCGCCGCCGGACACGATCTCATCCGGCAGGGCACGATGGACGACATCGTCTTCGTCCTTATGGAGGCCATCACGAAGATCACCGCACGGGCCGAGAACGGCAGCCAGGTGCTCTTGGCGGTCCGGGTGAGCGGAGACATCGTGGGCGACATGGCGGCGCTGAGCGGGGGACCGCGTTCGGCGACGGTGACGACCTGTCGCAGATCGACCATCTGCGCGATCAAAGGCCCGATCTTCCTCGACTTCCTGCGCAAGACCCCCGAGGCGGGCCTGGCCCTGAGCCGCCTGATCGGCGACCGGCTCCGGTGGGCGAACGAGCGCAGGCTCGATTTCGCAGGTTACGACGCCGGCATCCGCCTCGCGCGCCTTCTGCTGACACTCGCGGCCCGCCATGGCCGGTGGGTCTCCAGCGAACTGGACATGGGAGTCCCTCTCACACAGGCAGAGCTCGGCGAGCTCATCGGCGCGAAGGAGGTGACCGTCCAGAAGGCCCTGCGCGAGCTGGCGGACCGGGGACTGATACGACGCGTCCGGCGGGGCGTGGTCATCACAGGGGTAGCGGAGCTGGCCGAGCTCGCAGGAACGCCGGAAGTGATCGATCAGCTCAAGCCCTACTGATACGGGTCCGTCTGTGCCTCCGGCGTCATCGTGGAGTCCGTCACCACGCCACCGGCACGGAGGGCCACATGAAACATCACACCGAACACCGCGTCATGCTCTGCAGCGACATCGAGGACTACACCAGCCGTAACCGCGGCGAGCAGGCGACGCTTCAGCGAGATCTGGTCCGGGCACTCGACCACGCCGGGGGGTTGGCGAGACTCGGCCTGCTCGACTGGCGACGCCAGGAACAGGGGGACGGCCAGTTCGTCGTGCTTCCCCAGGGCGTCCAGCCGATCGCCGTCCTGCGAGTCTTCGTCGCCGAACTCGGCGAGGTCCTGGCCGGATACAACACCCTGGCGTCCCGAATGCGGCTGCGGCTGTCGATCCACGAGGGCCCGATCCTGCTCGACGGAGCCAACGGCGTTCCCGGAGCGCACGCCGTGCAGACCAACCGGCTGGTGAACGCCGCCGCGCTGAAAGCCGCGATGAGAGCCCGTCCCGGAGCGAACCTGGGGGTGATCGTCTCCGATCGGATATTCGAGGACTACGTCGGCCAGAGCGACGCAGGACCGTCGAAGGATGACTTCCGGCGCGTGGAGGTCGCAGAGAAGAAGGAACGCTACGTCGCCCACATTCACTTGCCCGGCCACAACGTGCACGCGCTGGGCGACCTCACCGACCCCGGCGCTCCGGATCCGGAACCCGGGACGCCTGCGGAGGGCTCGGGCGGCACCTCGATTGCGGCTGGGCGGGACCTGGCGATGAATGACATGTTCAAGGTCAAGGGCGGGGGGACCGTGCAGATCGCGCAAGGCGACATCAGCAAAGGACCGGTGAGACGGAAAGGACAGCCACGATGAGCGCCGATCCCGCGGAGAATGCACCCGTCCCAGCCCAGGAGGAAGCGGACGCCGCCAGCCCCTCAGTGGAATCGGTGGAGCCCACCACGCGGCACGACGGAGGGGCTGACAAGGAGAAACAGGACTCATCCCCCGACGAGATACCCCTGAGCAGGCGGATCGAGGCAGAGGAGAGACAGCGGCGGCTCCGCGCCGAGAGCCTGGAGACCCTGTACGGGGAGGAGACGCGATCCATCGCCGGGCGTGACTGGATCGGCGACTCGGCCTACCGGGTATCGGGCGGAGGAACCGTCTACCGGGCGGACACCATCTACGTCGGCGCCCCCGGGCGGCGATCCGGGGCGCAGCTCATCCGGCTCCAGCCCGACCGGGCCTCGCGCCTTCTGGGCTGCCTGGTGGTCACCGGCTCCCAGGAGCGCCTGGTCAAGGCTCTCAACGATGAGCCCGTGGTGTTCCTGGCGGGTAAGGCGGAGAGCGGCTGGAAGACGACCGCCATCGCCGCGCTGCTGGCCTGGGCCAGAGCATCTGGCAAGGAAGATGAGGTACCCGTCGCCCAGCTGAGCCTCGCAACCGGCACCGCCACACCGGCAGAGACGGATCTGGAGGCCGGACTCGGATATCTGGTCGACGCCAGCTCGAGCCCATGGGTCCGTGATCCCGACCAGACCATCGCCCGCCTCCGCGAACTTGCCATGACGAGAAGCTGCCGCATGGTCGTCCTGGTGACGGGCGAGCACCGGGTGACCGGGATCGTCGAACATCTACCCCCGCCGGCTGAGGAGGTGTTCCGCAGGACGCTCGCCTACTGTCTAGACGACGTCGATGTCTGGCGCACACACGACTTCCACCAGCACGCGACGACCGTCACGGAGCTCGTCGTCGACTGCAGACCCGCCGAAGCCGCGCAGCTCGCCGAACAGGTGGCCGAAGGGCTTCGGCAGGGCCGTTCGGTCTCCGATGTCCTGCAGAACCAACCCCGTTTCACCTTGGAGCGGCTGCGCAACCGGCTTGATGATGGCTCCTCCATGCTGAGCCGCTGTTTCCTGATGAGCAGCGCCGTGCTGCACGGCCTACCGGAGGTGACCGTCTCACGGGCGACACTGGACCTGGCGGACCTCGTGCGCGCGAAGGAGGACAGGAAGGACGAGGAGGGCATTCCCGTCTGGGAGCAGCTGAAGAGCTGGATGGACTATGGAGGACTCAGCGCGCGGCCGTCTGGCTGGGGTGACGGACCGCGGATCGAACTGCGACGTGGCCTGGCCCCCGCCGTCCTGCGGCTGGTCTGGGAAGAGCTGCCCGTGATCCGCTCCCCCCTCTACACGTGGCTGAAGGCGCTGGGGGAAAGCGATGACTGGGAGGTCCCACTCAAAACCGCGCACGCGGTCGGACGACTGGCCACCTGCGACTTTCAGGAGATCGACAGGGAGTTTCTTGACCCGTGGAGCCGGGACCGGCGGCTACTGCCCAAGATGCTGGCCGCATGGGCAATGGAGGCTGCGATCCGTGACCCGCACATGGCGGACAGGGTGCATGGCCGGCTCCAGTCCTGGGCGACATCGGAACTCGCGGGCCAGCGGCTGACGGCAGCGCTGGCGTACGGCTCGCAGATCGGCGTGGACAACATCGAAGAGGCGCTTCGCGCCTTCCAGACGATCACTCTCACCGCGGTCGCCAGCCGCCTGTGTGACGCGGTCGCCCGATCTGTCGCCGACGTCTACACCAGCGAGACGGCAGATCGCATCGTGACGGAACTCGCTAGGTGGACGGGGACCGACAACAGCCCCGGACAGCAGCTCACGGCCGCACTCGCCCTCGTCCGGCTGCTCTCCCTACGCGAGCACAATCCTCAGCGCCCATCACCGATCGACCATCCTCACGGATCGGAACTCGCGCGGCTGTGGCTCAACGCCCTCGTCTGGGGCCTCTCGTCCGGCCCACCCGCCGGATCGCAACGGTCCTTCACCCCCGAGGCCTGGGACCTGCTCGCGGGCTGGGTCGCCCTCTCTGTCGATCAGCCTGCGCTGCGGGGGCCGACCGAGACCGTCTTCGCCGAGGCGGCCAGGAATCCCCGGCTCCGCCGGGCCTGCCTCCTCCACCTCACGTTATGGAAGATCCGGTGTCGCGTCTCACCGGAGTTCTGCGACCACCTGACCCGTCTCACGAAAGGGAACTGACTCATGGCGTTGCTCTACAACCACTACAACGCTGAAGGGACCTCGAAACAGGAGGAGACAACGCTGTCCTTCACCTCACCGTCCCAGGGCGACACCTTCGATTTCTCGGTCACCGTAAGGCTGTCGCGGATCTCTGGCGCCAAGCGCAGGGGCTTCACCCCGTGGGGATTCTCCGCGGAGCTGAAGGAGCAGGCTCGCGAGATCATCCGAAGCACCGTGCGTTCCGCGACGCGGCAGTATCCGATCCTCGAACCGGACAGGGCGGAGAAGGCGGTGAACCTCTGCCTTGACCGGGAACTGTCCCACCCCTCTCCCCTACTACCTGGATGGCGCGCGCAGGCCGAGCTCGCCCTGCCGGACGAAGTGAAGGAACCTCGGCGACGGCATCTCAACGCGATGTTTGAGATCGAGGCCAGAGCAACAGAGACGGAACGCCAGATGAAGACGCTCCGCGAGTCTCGGGCGGCCTGCGAGCGGTTCCTGTCTGAGGCGATGGACAGCTGGATGGCGCGCTACGCCATCCAGCTGGGAGAAGACCCGCAGAATGCGGCCGTCATCCTCCAGGACATGCTCAACGAACGTCGTGACAACGCCCGCGACCTGCTCGATCTCCTCGGCAAGATCGTCGCGGCCCAGACCTCGGCGAACGTCTACGATCTGGTGATCGCCAGCGAGTCAGCACTGCGCAAGTCCTTCGAGCGGCTCGGCGTCCCGTTGCCACCGCCCGACCCGGAGTCCCTGTTCGCTCCGGTGGGCGACAGCGTCTGACGTCGAGGGCGTCTCCGCCCTACAGGTTGTCCATGGCCTTGCGGATGCGCTTGTCGGAGATCGAGTACGGGGTGCCGAGGGTCTGGGCGAAGTAGCTGACCCTGAGTTCCTGGATCATCCAGCGGATCTGGCGGACGTCGTCGTCGGAACGGCGGGCGGGGGGAAGCTTCTCGACCAGGTCGTGGTAGTCGTCCTCGATGTCATGGACCCGGTGCATCCGCTCCTCGTCGCGGAGCCGGTCGTCGGGCAGCTTCTCCAGCCGCCGCTCGGCCGCCTTGAGGTAGCGGAGCAGGTCCGGCAGGCGCTTGTAGCCGGTGTCGGTGACGAAGCCGGGGTAGACCAGGTCGGCGACCTGGTCGCGGATGTCCTCGATCGCGGGGGTGGAACGGGCCTCGGGCAGGAGGGTGGCGACCGAGTGCCAGACCCGGAGGATGCCCTCCACTCTGGCGACCGCCTCGGCGGTGGTGTCGAAGAGCTCGGCGCGGACCTTGTCGTGCAGGGCGGTGAAGGCGGACTGGTCCCAGACCGGCCCGCCGTACTGGCTCATCAGCTCGTCGGCGGCGCAGGCGATGCAGTCGTCGAACAGGGCGGTGGCACCCGCGTGCGGGCTGCGGCTGAGGGCGAGTTTGGCCTGGTTGTTCAGACGGCCCAGCACCCACTTGGCCGGGGAGGGGGTGTTGAGCAGCAGCAGCCTGCGGGTGCCCTCCCACATGGCACGGCGCTGCTCGGCCTCGGTCTCGAACATCCGCACGGCCACCGTGGCGCCCTCGTCGGCCAGCGCCGGATAGGCCTTCATCCGGCGCTGCTCGAAGGTCTTGGGCAGCTCCCCCACGTTCCACGTGGTCAGGCCCGACTTCTCCAGCCCGTCGGCGGCCCTTGAGAGGGTCTGGCGGAGCTTGGGCGCGAGCCGCCGTTTGAGGGCGGCCAGGTCCTTGCTCTCGGCCAGCTTGTGCTTGCGGCCGTCGACCACCCGGAAGGTGATCTTCAGGTGGTCGGGGACGAGGTCGGACTGCCACGCCTCGCGCGGCACCTGGATGCCGGTGAGGTTGAGCAGCTCCCGCTCCAGCACCGCGAGCAGCGGCTCCTGGGTGGGCTCCGCCCGCTGGAGCACCTGCTTGGCGTAGTTGGGGGCGGGCACGAAGTTGCGCCGGATGTTCTTGGGCAGGGCCCGGATGAGCGCGGTGAGGAGCTCCTCGCGCAGGCCGGGGATCTGCCAGTCGAAGCCTTCGACGTTCACCTGGTTGAGCAGGGCGAGCGGGATGTGCGCGGTGACGCCGTCGGCGTCGGTGCCCGGCTCGAACTGGTAGGTCAGCGGGAAGCGCAGGCCGCCCTGGCGCCACACGTCGGGGTAGTCGCGCTGGCTGACGTCACCCGCCGACTCGCTGATCAGCATCGACTTCTCGAAGCTGAGCAGATCGGGCTGGTCGGTCCTGGTCTTCTTCCACCAGGAGTCGAAGTGGCGCCCGGAGACGACGTCCTGGGGGACGCGCTGGTCGTAGAAGTCGAACAGCGTCTCGTCGTCGACGAGGATGTCGCGGCGGCGGGCCCGTTCCTCCAGCTCCTCGACCTCTTCGAGAAGCTTCCGGTTCTCCTTGAAGAACGCGTGGTGGGTCTCCCAGTCGCCCTCGACCAGGGCGTGCCGGATGAACAGCTCGCGGCTCAGCTCGGGGTCGATGCGGCCGTAGTTGATCTTCCGCTGGACCACGATCGGCACGCCGTACAGCGTGACCTTCTCGTAGGCCATCACCGCGCCCTGGTTCTTCTCCCAGTGCGGCTCGGAGTAGGTGCGTTTGATCAGGTGCTGGGCGAGCGGCTCGACCCACTCGGGCTCGATCTTGGCGTTGACCCGGGCCCAGAGGCGGGAGGTCTCCACCAGCTCGGCGGACATGACCCACAGCGGCTGCTTTTTGGCCAGCGCGGAGCCGGGGAAGATGGCGAAGCGGGCGTTGCGGGCACCGATGTATTCGGTGACGGGACGGCGGGGGCCGTCATTGGCCGTCTTCTTGTCGATGTCCTTGACGCCGACGTGGGACAGCAGGCCGGACAGCAGGGAGAAGTGGATCTTCTGCTCGTCGCCGGGGGTGCTGTTCAGCGTCACACCGAGGGACTTCGACATCTGGCGGAGCTGGCTGTAGACGTCCTGCCACTCGCGTACGCGCAGGTAGTTGAGGAACTCGGACTTGCACAGGCGCCGGAACGCGCTGGAGGACAGCTCCTTCTGCTGCTCCTGGAGGTATTCCCACAGGTTCAGGTAGGAGACGAAGTCCGACTCCTTGTCGGCGAAGCGGCGGTGCTTGTCGTCGGCGGCCTGCTGCTTGTCGGCCGGCCGCTCGCGCGGGTCCTGGATGGACAGCGCCGCGGCGATCACCATGACCTCGCGGACGCAGCCGTTGTGGTCGGCCTCCAGCACCATGCGGGCCAGGCGGGGGTCCACCGGCAGGCCGGCCAGCTTGCGGCCGAGCGGGGTCATCTGCCTGGCCTGGTCGAAGGCGCCCAGCTCCTGGAGCAGGTCGTAGCCGTCCTTGACCTGGCGCTGGTCCGGCGGCTCGACGAAGGGGAAGGCCCCGATGTCGCCCAGGCCGATGGAGGTCATCTGCAGGATGACCGAGGCGAGGTTGGTGCGCAGGATCTCCGGGTCGGTGAACTCCTGCCGGGTGAGGAAGTCGTCCTCCTCGTACAGCCGGATGCAGACGCCTTCGGAGACACGGCCGCAGCGGCCCTTGCGCTGGTTGGCCGAGGCCTGGGAGATCGCCTCGATCGGCAGGCGCTGGACCTTGGTGCGGTGGCTGTAGCGGGAGATGCGGGCGAACCCGGGGTCGACCACGTATTTGATGCCGGGCACGGTCAGCGAGGTCTCGGCCACATTGGTGGCCAGCACGACCCGGCGGCCGGAGTGCCGCTGGAAGACCTTGTGCTGCTCGGCCGCCGACAGCCGGGCGTACAGCGGGAGGATCTCGGCGTCCTTGCGTTTGGACAGCGCGTCGGCGGTGTCGCGGATCTCGCGTTCGCCGCTGAGGAAGACCAGGATGTCGCCCGGCCCCTCGGCGCACAGCTCGTCCACGGCGTTGCTGATCGCCTGGATCTGGTCGTCGTCCTCGGCGACCGGACGGTAGCGGACCTCGACCGGATAGGTCCGGCCGGAGACCTCGACGATCGGGGCGTCGCCGAAGTGCTGGGAGAAGCGCTCCGGGTCGATGGTGGCCGAGGTAATGATGATCTTGAGATCCGGCCGCTTCGGGAGGAGCTGCTTGAGGTAGCCGAGGATGAAGTCGATGTTGAGGCTGCGCTCGTGCGCCTCGTCGATGATCAGCGTGTCGTACTGGTCGAGGTCGCGGTCGGTCTGCAGCTCGGCCAGGAGGATGCCGTCGGTCATCACCTTGACGAGCGTGCCGTCGCTCACCTGGTCGGTGAAGCGCACCTTGTAGCCCACGGCGTCGCCGAGCTGGGTGTCGAGCTCCTCGGCGACGCGCTCGGCCACGGTCCTGGCGGCGATCCTGCGAGGCTGGGTGTGACCGATCAGGCCCCGGACGCCCCGGCCCAGCTCCAGGCAGATCTTCGGGAGCTGGGTCGTCTTGCCGGAACCGGTCTCGCCGGCGACGATCACGACCTGATGGTCGCGGATCGCCTCCAGGATGTCGTCCTTGCGCTGGCTGACCGGCAGCGCCTCCGGGTAGGTGACCACCGGCACCCCGGCCCTGCGGGCGGCCACCCGGCGCTCGGCCTTCTCGATGTCGGCGGTGATCTCCGCGGCGATCTTCTGCTGCGTGGCGCGGTTTCTGACCTTGCGCGCGCCGTCGAGCCTGCGCCGCAGCCGTCGCTGGTCGCGCAGCGTGAGCTCGGGCAGGCGTGCGTGGAGGTCGGCGAGTGGAGATGTCAACGGAGGCGTTCCCATACTGCTTTCAGAATACTTTCAGCCCGCAAGTCAGGAGCCAACCGCCCATCGTGCCTGAGCCGCCGCCCGGCCGCATCCCAATAAACGACCGCGGCCCGCGGAGACCGCCTCCCCGAAACCACGGAGACCGCCTCCTGGAAACCGCGGAGACCGCCTTCCGGAAACCTGGAGACCGCCTTCCGGAAACCTGGAGACCGCCTTCCGGAAAAGGGTACGGCCCCGCCGTTCCCTCGCGGGGAGCGGCGGGGCCGTGCTCGTCCGGCTGCCGGGCCGCCGGGTCCCCCGCCGGAGCGGGGGCCCGGGATCAGGGGTTACGGCAGGGCGGGGTAGGCGTTCTTGAGCAGCTCACGGAACTGCGCCGAGAACCACTGGCCGGAGAGCGGGGCGTCGGCCAGGGAGCCGGTCATGTTGTTGCCGTTGCGCTCGTTGCCGGTGTAGGTCGGGTCGCACATCCGGTCGAAGCCCTTGCCCTCGTCGTTGGGGATGAGCTTGCTGGCGCCGTCGGACTCGCCCGGGGGCTTGATCCAGACGTAGGCGTCGAGGCCGGCGGCGGGGCTGGCCTGCGGGCGCTCGCCGAGACCGGCGCCGCTCTGGTTGCACCAGTTGCCGGCGTGGATGCGGCGGTCCACCCGCGACTGGTTGACGAAGGTGTTCACGTCGGTGGAGGTGCTGGGAGCGGCCGGGCGGGCCGTACCGCCCCACCCGTTGCGGGAGGTGTCGATCAGCATGCCGAGGCCCGGCTTGAAGCCCTTCTGGATGAGCAGGGTCCGGAAGGCCTGGGCGTAGGACAGCTCGTCGACGTAGAAGTTCCAGTCGAGCCACCGCGACTGGCGCACCGTGGTGCCGTTGACGGTGGTGTTGATGGTGAAGTGCGGCTCCTTCAGAGCCGAGTAGTTGGCGGTGTTGGTGATGAAGCCGTCGACGCTGTCGAACCCAGCCGTGGTACCGGCGACGGTGCTCGCGAACAGGTCGGCCGAGGGGCCGAAGTTGGTGTCCCAGCCCAGCCAGCCGTGGTGCGCGGCGTCGATGTAGGTGTAGACGTTCTTGATCGCGTGCAGCTTGTTCAGGGCGTAGCGGACGCCGTCGACGTAGGCGCCGCTCGACTTGGCCTCCTGGCACTTGGGCACGTTGAGGTTGGTGATCAGGTTGGGCAGCGAGTCGATCTCGATGACCGTCGAGATCCGGAGCGTGGCGTACCTCGGCTCGGCCATGATCGCCGCGATCGGGTCGATGTACTCGGTCTTGTAGCGGTTAAGCCCGTTCTGGGCGATGAGCAGCTCACCGTTGGAGGCCAGCGCCGAGCAGTCGCGGTTGGGCAGGTTGTAGATGACGAACTGGATCGTCAGGGGCTTGCTGCCGTTGGCCGCGTCCTGCCTGAGGGCCTCCTCCAGGTGGGCGCGGAGGCCCCTGGCGGAGGCGGTGCCCTCGATGGCGGCGATGCGGTCGAGCCACACGCCGGTCGAGATGTCGGCCACCGCGTCGCCGCCCGGCTCCGCCGCGGCCTTCGCCGCCCAGTCGGGGTTCACGTAGCCGGTGGCCCCGGCGTACGGGTTCTCGACGTGCTCGCCGGGCTGCGTGACGACGTCGTCGTCGGACTCGGTCGCGGTGACGGAGACACCGGTGTGCCCGGTGGCGGCGGCCGCGATGGTGGCGGTGCCGTCGGTCTGGTCGGCGTCCTGGGCGGCCGAGACGGTCACGTTCTGCGCCGTGTTCCAGTTGGCGGGGGTGAAGGTGAGCGTGGAGGGCGCGATGGTGAGGTCGGCGTCACCGGTCTTGGTCAGGTTGACCGTGACGTTGCCGCTGGGCGCCTTGCTGAGCCTGAAGCCGACCGTCTTGGAGCCGCCTTCGGGGACGCTGACCGAGGTCGCGGAGGCGACGACCGCCGCGGTGCCCCCGTCGGAGCCGACGGTGAAGGGGACCTCGGCGGTCTCGGCGGACAGGACCGGGGTCCCATTGTCGTAGGCCTTCGCCCTGGCGGTGTGGCTGCCCGCCGCCACGCCCGTCGCCGAGTAGCCGTACGGGGCGGAGGTGTCGGTGTTGACGAGCGCGCCGTCGACGTAGAACTCGACCTTGCTGACCGCGCCGTCGTCGCCGGCCGTCGCCGCGAGCGGTACGGCGGAGCCCGCGGGGATGGAGGCGCCGCTCGCCGGGCTGGTCAGGCTGACCGTCGGAGCCTGGTTTACGGGCGGCTGGCCGCCACAGGTGACGCCGTTGACCGTGAAGGCGGTGGGCTTGGGGTTGCTCCCGCTCCACGACCCGTTGAAGCCGATGCTGGTCGACGCGCCGGTGGCGAGGTTGCCGTTCCAGTCGAGGTTCTTCGCGGTGACCTGGTTGCCGGTCTGGCTCCAGGTCGCCGACCAGCCCTGCTGGACCTGCTGGGTGCCGGGGAAGGCGAAGCCGAGGGTCCAGCCGGCGAGCGCGTCACCGAGGTTCTTGACCGTGACGCTGGCGGTGAAACCGCCCTGCCATTCGTTGGTGCTGTAGGCGACGTCGCACGAGACTGCGGCGTGTGCCGTGGCGGCCTGCCCGGTGGCGAGACCGGCCGCGGCCACGAGCAGGGCCGCCGTGGTCACCGCCCGATTGCGCCAGGCTTGACGGCGCGGATGAACTCTCATTCGTGATCATCTCCAGGACGAGGGTGGGAGCGCTCCCATAGTCCGGATGTTTCAGGCGTGTGTACAGCGTGTTGCGCGCCGGAGGGCCCGTGCCGGGACCGCCCCCGCCCCTGACCTCACCGAACGCTTTTCGAATCCGATGAAAGTTTCAAAGGTCCCCCGGCACCGGGTCGTGCGCGCCATGCCGGCGGGGCAGGCGGCCGGTCCCGCCGAGGGCACCTGACGGGCAGGCGGCCGGTCCCCGCCGGGGCCGCCGGAGTGTCAGGCGCGGGAGAAGTCCGACAGGCGGTACCAGCCCGCGAGGTCGCCGTAGACGATCAGGTTGTCGTCGTAGGAGTGGCGCTCGACGTCGTAGGCGCCGCCACAGGTCACGAGCCTGATCGTCGGATGCGGCAACGACCTGTAGACCTTTTTCACCGGGAAGGCGGACTTGCGGACCCGCTCGATCGCGGAGACCCGGAAGACCACGGCGGTCCCGTCCTCGCGGGTCACCACCACCGCGTCCCCCTTGCGCACCCGTGACAGCCCGGCGAACACGGCGGGCCCGGTCCTGGTGTCGAGGTGACCGACGACGACCGCGGAACCCGGCTCGCCGGGCGCCGGCCCCAGGCGGTCCCAGCCGGCGAGATCGGCCTGATCGAGGGAGGGGGGCTCCAGCGCGCCGTCCACACCGGACTCGATCGGGGTGACAGGGGCGTTCACCTCCGCACGCGGCACCACCAGCGCCACCGGACCGGACGCGCCCGGTAACCGGGGCAGCGCCCGGGGCCAGCCGCCCTTTCCCCGGGCGGCGGGCGCGGTGGTCGCACCCGGCCGCGGCGCGGCGGGGGCCGTGATCGGCAGGGCGCGGACCAGGGCGGGATCCGCCTCCTCACCTCCCACGACCCTGCAGCCGGCGAGCACGAGGACGGCTCCCATTCCCAGGGCCCCCAGAGCCCCCAGGGCCGTCACGGTCCGGAGCTCAGCCACGCCCCGCCGCCCGGCGTCTCCTCATCAGCGTCAGCCCACCGGCACCGGCGAGGACGGCGGCCGCGCCGATCCCCCAGCCGAGCACGGCGGCCGGCCTCTCCCCCTCTTCGGCCGCCGCCCCGCGCGCGGCCGCGTCCCCGGCCAGCGCGAGACCGCCGCCGCCGGTGTTCGGACCGGAGCCGTCGACCACGTAGAGCTCCCCGTAGAGGGTGTCACCCTGGCAGTCCACCTCCACGGCGTAGGCCCCCCACGGCGCGTCGTAGTCCACCTGCGCCCAGCCGGCCGTGACGGGAGGTGCCTCCCCGAACCCGTCCCCGGGCCCGCCCTGGAAACCGTCCCCGAACCCGTCCCCGGGCCCGCCCGCGAAACCGTCACCGAACCCGCGTCCGGGCCCGTCGCCGAAACCGTCGCCGAAACCGCCGGAGCCGTCCCCTTCGAACCCCGCGCCCTCCTGGAACCCCGGACCGCCGAGCTCCACCTCGTTCCGGAAGGCCGCCGACCGGGCGAAGGCGGGCCCGTCGCACGCCGGCGCCGCGATCTCGATGTCCTGCCCCGGCCGCACCCGGTACGGCGAGAGCCTCACCTCCTGGTCGTCCCCCCTCGCCGCCGCCGGCCACGCCGCCCCCGCGACCACGACGGCCGCCACCCCGGCCGTCGCGACCCAGCGGGTCAGGACTCCCGTCGACTGCATCACGTCCCTCCGTCTCCAGCAGATACGATCTTGCTATCGATCGCTACCTACCCAGGCCGGAGAGCGTGTCCGTCAAAAGAAGATCAAAATCCGAGCGGCCTTCCCGGCATATGCCGCAGATTCCCCGGGCTTCGCGGCGGGCCACGGCGGCGCCCGCGATGGCCGTACGGACTCCCTAGGGTCCCGCGATGGCCGTACGGACTCCCTAGGGTTTCGCGGCGGCCATGGCCGCGCCCACGATGCCGGCCTCGTTCTGCAGGGTGGCCGGCACGACCGTGGTCTGCACCCGCACCTTGGGCAGGAACTTCTCCGACTTCTTACTGACCCCGCCGCCGATGATGATCAGCGATGGGGAGAACAGCGCCTCGACGTGCTGCAGATACTCCTCGACCCGCCCCGCCCACTTGTCCCAGCTCAGCTCGTGATCCTCGCGCGCGTGGTCGGAGGCACGCTTCTCGGCGTCCTTGCCCCTGATCTCCAGGTGCCCGAGCTCGGTGTTGGGCACCAGGTGGCCGTCGACGAACAGGGCGCTGCCGATCCCGGTGCCGAAGGTCAGCACCAGCACCACCCCGGTCTTGCCCCGGCCCGCGCCGATCGCCATCTCGGCCGTACCGGCCGCGTCGGCGTCGTTGAGCACCACCACGGGCAGGCCCGTCGCCTTGGCGAACAGCGCCTGCGCGTCCTCGCCGATCCACGCCGCGTCCACGTTGGCGGCCGACCTCGTGATCCCGTCGGTCACGATCCCCGGGAAGGTCACGCCGACCGGTCCGTTCCAGGCGAAGTGCTCGACGATCTGCGCGACCACCGGGGCCACCGCCTCGGGGGTGGCGGGGACGGGCGTCGGGATCCGCAGGCGCTCCCGTGTCAGCTCACCTTTGACGACGTCCACCGGCGCACCCTTGATCCCGGATCCGCCGATGTCGATTCCCAGCGCTTCCATGACATCCACCTCCTGCTCCGGGCTCCTTCCCCGTGACGGGGCACTGATGCTTCCGCGCCGGGCGGGTCACCGCGTGCGGCGGATGTCACGACAGCCCGTACGGCGGGCGTCACGACAGCACGGCAGGGGGAACACGGCGGGAGGAGACACCGCAGGAGGGCCTCACGGCAGGCGAGAGCCCCGAGAAGGAGCCCCCGGAGGCCCGGGCTGCCGGCGCCGCCGGTCACGTGCCGTCAGCCCGCGGCGGCGCGACGCCGGCGGAGCCGGACGGCCAGGACCGCGACCGCCACCAGCAGCGCGGCCAGCCCCCCGAGGACGCCGAAGAGGGACAGCAGGCCCGAGTCCGGCGGGACGGGCGTGCCCGCGCCGGCCCTCGGGAAGGTGACAGTGGCGCTGACCGTCCGCTTCACCATGCCGCTCATCAGGGTCAGCTCCACCTTCCATGGGCCGTCCGGTATCCGCCGGTCCAGCGTCACGGTCACCGGGGCGGCGGCGCCGGGGGCCAGCGTGACCCCCAGGTCGGCGGCGAACGGCCCCGCCGACAGGCCGCCCGGCCCGTCCGACAGCGACAGCGACCCGCTCATGTCCAGGGCCCGCGCACCGGTGTTGTGGACCAGGGCCGCCAGCTGCGGCCTGCCGTCCGGCGCCCGTACGGGCGTCAGCTCCTCGATCCGGAAATCCGACGGCGGTTCACCCCCGCGGCCTATGTCGAGGTAGAGGCGGATCCCGACCCGGCTGACGACGCGTACGGGGTGGGCGGCGTCGGCCTCGGCGACGGCCTGCGCCCAGACGACGCCGTAGCGTTCGCCCCGCGAGGCGGCCGGCGGCACCTCGATCGCGACCCGGGCGGTCCCGCGGCCCCCCGGAGGCAGGTCGAGCGAGGAACGGTCGAGTGACACCCAGCCCGTCAGCTCGTTGGGGGTGCGCCCCCGCGCCATGGCGAACCTGTTGCGCACGATGTCGGCACCGGCCGGGTACAGGTCGATGTGCTGGGCGTCGCCGGACGTGTTGGAGATCTCCAGCCGCCGCCTGATGGTGGTCCCCGGGGAAAGGTGATCGACGATGTAGGAGCGTGCCCGAGGGTCGTCCCGGCGGCTGACGGGCGCCTCCAGGAGCCGGATGCCGATCTTGCCGTGGGTGTCCTCCACCGCTTGCCCGCTCGCGCCGGCCGGCGGTCCGGCCGCACCCGAGCAGAGTGCGGCCAGCAGCGTCAACGCGCACGGCCTGGCGACCCGGCTAGGCCACCTGATGTGTCACCGTCCCGTTGTAGGTGCCCGTCTGGGCGGTGAGGGGGATCGAGATCACCAGGGTGGGGTTCCAGGTCACCGTGCTGCCGCCGGTGCCTCCCGAGTGGGAGAAGGCCGTCACCGCGGTGCCGGCCGTACCGGTCAGCGTGACCCTGTCGTCCTCGGTGAGCTGGCCCGGGGTGAAGGTGCCACCGCCGCTGGGGGCCGTGCCCGCCCCCGACCAGTACTCCAGCGCGCTGAAGGGGATGGTCAGCGCGGCGACGGTGAAGTCCGTCGCGTACACCGACGCCGTCCAGTCCGACGTGGCCCCGCCGCGGGTGTCGGAGACCGACACCGGGCCGAGCTGACCGGTGATCTCGCCCCCCGGAGGGGCGTTGCCGAGGTCGACCGGGCCGGCGGGGGCGCTGACGTCCAGGCTGCCCGCCGACACCTCGAAGGTGATCGGGGTGTCATCGGTGGGGGCGGCCACCGCCGGCGCCGCGAGCAGGAACATCAGCACACCCGCGCCCGCCGAGGTGAGCGTCATGGATCTCTTGCGCAAGGTCTCTTCCTTCCGAATGGCCGTACATGTCCTCGGGGGGCGGGCAAGCGATGGATCTCCTCCACCTACCGCGATCACCTTAAGTTCTCAATAACTACCCAGAGTGACGATAACGGCAAAGAGTCCGTCGGGAGATGCACCGGTAATGCCCGAAGTGCCGCACGGTCCGACCGGTCATCCGATGCCGTCGAGGCGGACCAGCATCTTGCCGACGTTGGCGCCGCGCAGCACCCCCAGGAAGGCGGCGGGTGCCTGGCCGATCCCCTCGGCCACGGTCTCCTCGGTGTGCAGGGTGCCGTCGGCGAGCCAGCCCGCGGCCCGTTCGATGTATTCGGGGAAGAGGTGGAGGTAACTGGTGACCAGCATGCCGCGCAGGGTGGCCTCCTTGTACGCGGCCCGGTAGAGGTTGTCCGGGCCGGGGACCGGCGCGGTGGCGTTGTAAGCGCTGATGGCGCCGACCAGCGCGATGCGGCCGGCATGGCGTATCGCGCCGATGGCGGCCTCCAGGTGGTCGCCGCCGACGTTGTCGAGGTAGACGTCGATGCCCTCGGGGGCGGCCTCGGCGAGCTGGGCGGCGATCGAGCCGGCCCGGTAGTCGATCGCGGCGTCGAAGCCGAAGCCGGTGACCAGCTTCTCGGCCTTCGCCGGCCCGCCGGCCGAGCCGATCACCTTCGCCGCGCCGAGCTTGCGGGCGAGCTGCCCGGCGACGCTGCCGACGGCTCCGGCCGCGCCCGACACGAAGACCACGTCGCCCCGCCGTACGGGGGCCACCTCGGTGAGGGCGGCGTACGCGGTCAGGCCCGTCGTGCCCAGCGCTCCCAGGTAGGCCTGGGCGGGGACGGCGGCGGTGTCGACGACGGTCGCGGCGGAGGCGTCCATGACGGCGTACTCGCGCCAGCCCAGGAAGTGCGAGACGGTCGCCCCGACCGCGACGGCCTCCGACCGGGAGACGACGACCTCGCCGACTGCCCCGCCCTCCAGCGCGGCACCGAGCCGGAACGGCGGGATGTAGGACTCGGCGTCGTCCATCCGGCCCCGCATGTACGGGTCGACCGACATCCAGGTGTTGCGGACCAGGATCTGGCCCTCGCCGGGCTGCGGCACCTCGGTCCGGACGAGTTCGAAGTTCTCCGGGCCCGGCTCGCCGGCCGGGCGGGAGGCGAGCCGGATCTCCCGGCCGATGATCTGCTTGTCCGGGGTGACGTTCGAAGACATGGCGACCGCCTCTTTCTGCTGGGTGGGGAATCGACCGGCCCGTTTCCCGGCCGCGTCAGGCTCAACTGTGCCGACCGGCGCGCACGATCGGCTGGGGGTCCGCTGGGGGTCGGCGCACGGCCGGGCGCCGGCCTGCCGTTCTCACGCCGTTCGGCTCCGTTAACGTGATGCCATGCGCTTTGGGGTACTTGGTCCGCTGGCGGTATGGACGACCGACGGCAGGCCGGTGCGGGTCCCGGAGCTGAAGGTCCGCGCCCTGCTGGCCGACCTGCTGGTGCACCAGGGACGGCCGGTGCCGGCCGACCGGCTCGCCGACGACCTGTGGGGCGAGGACCTGCCCGGAAACCCCGCCAACACCCTGCAGACCAAGGTCTCCCAGCTGCGCCGGGCCCTGGAGCAGGCCGAGCCCGGAGGCCGGGGCCTGGTGGCCTACCTCCCGGCCGGCTACCTGCTGCGGATCGAGGCCGACGCGGTGGACGCGCGCCGGTTCGCCGATCTGGTGGTCCGGGCACGCGAGAGCGGCGATCCCCGTGCGAGGGCGGCGCTGCTGTCGGACGCGCTGGCGCTGTGGCGCGGCCCCGCCTTCGCCGACTTCGGGGACGAGGGGTTCACCCGGGCGGCGATCACCCGCCTGGAGGAGCAGCGGCTGACCGTCCTGGAGGAGCAGGCCGAGGTACGGCTGGAGCTCGGCGAGCACGGCCTGCTGGCCGACGAGCTCGGCGACCTGGTCGCGCGCCACCCGCTCCGGGAGCGGCTGCGCGCCGCGCACGTGCGCGCCCTCTACCGCGCCGGCAGGCGGAAAGAGGCCCTGGACAGCTACGGCGAGCTGCGGGAACAGCTCGCCGAGGAGCTCGGCCTGGACCCCGGCCCGGAGCTGACCGCCCTCCACCAGGCGATCCTCGAACAGGACCCCGCCCTGTCCGCCATCCCGGCCCCGGCCACGTCGGCGGCGCGGCCCCGTACCAATCTGCCCGCCCCGCTCACCGACCTGATCGGCCGGGACGGAGCGGTGGCCCAGCTGCGCGCGCTGCTCGAATCGGCCCGGCTGGTGACGCTCACCGGTCCCGGCGGCGTCGGCAAGACCCGGCTCGCCCTGGAGACGGCCGCCCAGCTGACCGGGGCGTTCCCCGACGGTGTGTGGCTCGTCGAGCTCGCCGGGCGCCGGCCCGCCGGCGGACCGGACACCCGGCCGGCGCCGGCCGAGGTGGGCGAAACGGCCGAGGTGGGCGCGGTGGCCGAGACGGTGGCCGCGGTGCGCGAGGTGGCCGAGACGGTGGCCGCGGTCCTGGGGATCCGCGACGGGACCACCGCGGGCTCCCGCCCCGGCGTACGGCCCGCCGGCCTGACCGACCGGCTCGCCGACGCCCTGCGCCCCCAGCGGCTCCTGCTCGTACTGGACAACTGCGAGCACGTGGTCGAGCCGGTCGCCGAGCTGGCGGAGCTGCTGCTGCGGCGGGCACCGGGGCTGCGCATCCTGGCGACCAGCCAGGAGCCCCTGGCCGTCTCCGGAGAGGTGCTCCAGGCGGTCGCGCCGCTGGAGTTCCCCGGCCCCGCCGCCGGCACGGAACTCTCCGACCTGCGCCGGTCGAGCGCCGTACGCCTGTTCGTGGCGCGCGCGTCGGCGGCCGCACCGGGCTTCGTCCTCGACGCGGACAACGCCCCCGCGGTCGCGGCGATCTGCAGACGGCTCGACGGCCTCCCCCTCGCGCTGGAGCTGGCGGCCACCCGGATCCGGGCGCTGGGCGCGCGCGGGCTGGCCGAGCGGCTGGACGACCGTTTCCGCCTGCTGGCCACCGGCAAGCGGGGTGCCCCGGCCCGGCAGCAGACCCTGCGGGCGATGATCGACTGGAGCTGGGAGCTGCTCACCGAGCCCGAGCGCGTCGTGCTGCGCCGGCTGGCCGTCCACTCCGACGGCTGCACCCTGGAAGCGGCCGAGGCGGTCTGTCCCGGCGAGGATCTGGACACCGCCGACGTGCTCGATCTGCTGATCCGCCTGGTGGACCGCTCGCTGGTCGCCACCGTGAACGGCACGGACGGCCCCCGGTACCGGCTGCTCGAATCGGTCGCGGCCTACTGTCTCGAACGGCTGCACGCGGCGGGAGAGACCGACCGCGTACGGCGTCGGCACGACGTCTACTACACCGAGCTGGCCGAGCGGGCCGAGCCGCACCTGTACGGCCCCGGCCAGCGCCTGTGGCTGCAGCGCCTCGACGCCGAAACCTCGGACGTGCGCAGCGCGCTCCAGGGCGCGGCGCGGCGCGGGGAAGCCGATCTCGCACTGCGCCTGGTCAACGCGGCGGCCTGGTACTGGTTCCTGCGCGGACGCCACCGGGAAGGCCACCGCCTGCTGACGACGGCGCTGGCCGTGGACGGACCGGTGTCCGCCGCCGCGCTGGCCAGGGCCACCACCTGGCAGGCCGGGTTCGCGATGCTGGCCGGCGACGGCACGGACCTCGTGCGGCAGAGCCGTACGGCTCTGAAAACCTATGACGGCGTCGACGACCCCGAGCACCACGCGAGGGCGGAGTGGTTTCTGGGACTCGCCCATCTCCACTTCGGCGACGTGTCCACCGGCGGGGACCTGGCCGGCCGGGCCCTGGCCCGCTTCCGCGCCCTCGACGACCGCTGGGGCGTGGCCGCGGCGCTGGGCAGCCAGGCCAGACAGGCGATGTTCCGCGGCGACTTCCCCGCGGCCGGACGGAGCGGTTCGGAGAGCGCCGCGCTCTTCGGTGAGCTGGGCGACCGCTGGGGCCGGCTGCAGGCCACGGACACGCTCGGCTACCTGGCCGAGGTCACCGGCGACCACGGGCGGGCCGCCCGCCTGCACCGGGACGGCCTGCGCGTCGCCGAGGAACTCCAGCTGTGGACCGACGTCTCCTACCGCCTCTCCGGCCTCGGCCGGATCGCCCTGCTGACCGGCGACTTCGCCCAGGCCGGGGAGCTCCACGAGCGGGCCATGCGACTGGCCGCCGAGCAGTCCAACAAGTTCGCCGAGGAGTTCGCCGAGGTCGGCCTCGGGCTCGGCGCCAGACGGCAGGGCGAGCTGGAGACCGCCGAAACGCACCTGCGCAACTCGCTCGACTGGAACCGCCGGCTGGAAGCGGACTACGGCGTGCCGTTCTACGGCGTGACGCTGCTCCTGGCTGAGCTCGGATTCATCGCCGAACAGCGCGGCGACGCCGGCCAGGCCCGCTCGCTCCACCTCGAAGGGCTCGCCGCGGCACGCGAGATCGGCGACCCCCGCGCGATCGCCCTCGCCCTCGAAGGCCTGGCCGGCGCGCAGGCGCTCGCGGGGGACCACGGCCACGCGGCCCGCCTGCTGGGGACGGCGACCGCCGTCAGAGCGTCCGTGGGCGCTCCCCTGCCCCCCGCCGAACGCGGCGACGTGGACCGCATCACCTCCCGGGCCCGCGACGCCCTGGGAGAGGAGGCCTTCGCCGCCCGGTTCGCCGAGGGCACCGGGCTGGACCACGACGCCCACCTGCGGTACCTCACCCCGCCGGGGCCCTCAGCGCTTGACCCGGTCCCGCCGAGAGTCCTCAGCGTTTGACGGGTCCCGCCGGAGGTCCTCAGCGCTTGGCCCGGTCCCGCCGGGGGCCCTCAGCGCTTGACGGGGCCCGTCGAGGCCCTGACCACCAGTTCGGGCTCGAAGAGCAGCTCGTCGGCCGGGACCAGGGCCTTGTCGATCTGGGCCGCCAGGAGGTCGACGACCGCGCGGCCCATCGCGTCGATGGGCTGGCGCAGGGTGGTCAGCGGCGGGTCGGTGCAGTTCATCAGGGCGGAGTCGTCGTAGCCGATCACCGAGATGTCGTCGGGCACCGACAGCCCCGCCCGGCGCGCCGCCCGGATCGCGCCCAGCGCCATGACGTCGCTGGCGCAGATGACGCCGGTCACGCCCCGCCGTATCAACCGGGTCGCCGCCGCGTGCCCGCCCTCAAGGGAGAACATGGTGTGCTCGACGAACTCCGGGGCCAGGCCGGCCGCCTGCAGCTTGCGCCGCGAGGGCACGTGGTCCGGCGGGCCGAGCACCATGCCGATCCGCTCGTGCCCGAGCGAGCGCAGGTGCCCGAGCGCCATCTCGGCGGCCGCCACGTCGTCGCAGGAGACCTGGGGGAAGGCGAGATGCTCCACCGCGGCGTTGACCAGCACGGTCGGCAGCCGGCGCTCCAGCAGCAGCTCATAGTGGCTGTGGGAGGCGTCGGCCTGGGCGAACAGGCCTCCGGCGAACACCACGCCCGACACCTGCTGCTGGAGGAGCAGGTCCACGTATTCGGCCTCGGAGACCCCGCCCAGCGTCCTGGTGCACAGCACCGAGGTGAACCCCTGCTGGGCCAGCGCTCCCCCGACCACCTCGGCGAACGCCGGGAAGATCGGATTCTGCAGCTCCGGCAGGACGAGCCCCACCAGCCTCGCCCGGTCACCGCGCAGCTGCGTCGGCCGCTCGTAGCCGAGCACGTCGAGGGCCGTGAGCACGGCCTCCCGCGTCGCCTCGGACACCCCGGGTTTGCCGTTGAGCACGCGACTCACCGTCGCCTCGCTCATGCCGACCTTCTTGGCCACCTCTGCAAGCCGTCGCGTCATGACGAAACCATACGGCATTAGGCGCAAGTATTTGCGGATCTTTGCGAAAGATATCGCATATTTCCCCTGCGTTCCCCGCCCTCCCGGCACGGCGGGGAACGCCCCGCGCCGCACCGCCTCCGACCGGCCGCCGCGCCCTCCACCACCCGGGCAGGCCGCGGGGTGCCGAGGCCATGGAGGCCGCCGTCCAGAGTCCGTTTCGAAGTCAGTAGATGAGGGTGAGGCACCCCGTCAGGAGTTCAGATCTCCCGTCCTCCGCCAGTTCGGAAGGGTGCGCCGGTTCGAGAGCACACCCTTCTTGCTGTCCTGTCTCAGCGTGGTGCGCCGGCCGTCCTGTCGGCGGCGCCCGGCCCGGTCCGTTCCGGTACGGCGAGACCGGCCAGGAACCACGCGTCGATGCTCTCGCCGACGGTCACCATCGCCTGCCCGTCGGGAGTGAACGAGACGATCTGGCCGCTCGGGTGCGCCCACAGCGTCCGCCCCACGGAGTCGAAGAGCACAGAGCCGTGGTCCGACGCGACGAAGGCGAACGGTCCGCGGTCGGCCCACACCGCGCGGGTCGAGGTCGCGGCGAACGGGGAGGCCGCATCGAGCTCTCCCGGGAGTTCCGCCGACCGGACCAGCGCACCGGCCGTGAGGGACGGATGATCTGGCGCCGGATCCAGGTTCAGCATCCGGGCGGCCGGGCCGGCTTGGGCGCCCCGGACCGCGGCGCCCTCGACCGCGCCGCCCACGGCGAACAGGGCGGCGCCATCCGGGGCGAAGGCGAGGGCGTTCACATCGGTGAGCCCGGTCTGGGCGGCGGCCAGCACGGCGCCGCCGTCGGCCTCGCGTATCACCACACGGCCATCCGGTGCCGTGTGCGCCAGCAGCCGGCCTCTCGCGTCCAACGCGACAGGACCGAACGCCTTCTGCTCGGCCGGGACGTCGTCGTCCGGCATCGGCCGCTGCTGCGCGGGCCAGGACAGCACCCGGGGCGCGACCGCGGCCAGCTCCTCCTCGTCCAGCTCGGCGAGACGCAGGCAGACCTCCTGCCAGACCTCCTTGGTCGGGCGCGCGTTCAGGAGTCCGTCCAGAGAGCTCATCGCAGCGGGTCCTCTTCATCTGGAGGCGAGAAGGGAAGGGAGTGGGCTTGCACGCCGTCGTCGGGAGAAGCGATCACCAGGGTGCGGCCGTCGGGGGTAAGCGCGGCGGCGATCCGCGGGCCGGGGGCGTCCACCGACAGGCGGGCGGATGCGGTGGCAAGGTTCCAGACGGTGACGCGGCGCTGGTCCACGATCGGCACGAGGGGCTCGGCACCGCACCACACGGGCCGCAGGTTGATCCGGTCGACCCGTTCGCCGGTCGGCAGGACCATCGGTTCGGGTCCGGCCGCCGGGTCGTCCAGATCGACGACCGTGGCCACCGTCTCGTCGGGCCGGGCACCCACGACGGCGAGCGCGGCCCCGTCCGGGCCGAACGCCAGACCGTTCACCCACGGAATACCTGTGCGGTACTCGGTACACGCGCGGCTACCGATCTCCTGAACGACGACTCCTTCCTTCGAGGACCACCGGCGGGCGGTGGAGAAGGCCAGCCGCGATCCGTCGGCGTTCAAGGCGACGGTGCCCTCACCCTGAATTCGATCCTGGTGGGCGAGGCCCTCGAAGATGTTCTCGATGTCGTGGACGACGCGCCGGGTCGCCGCGTCCCGGACGACGACGTTCCGGCTGAACGCATTGGACGTGGCGAAGAACCGGCCGTCGCCGCTGGCCGCGGCCTGCGCGAGGTCCGGACCGTCGCCACCACCGCCCCCGGTCATGGCTCGCGTCCACGGCTCGCCGGGGGCGTTGAACGACCAGCGGTAGATGGAGTTGCCGCTTTCCATGGCCGTCAGCGCCGATCCGTCGGGGTCGAAGACGAGATCGAGGACGCGCCGACGACCGGGGACGGAGAGGCGGACCACGGTTCCCTCCGCCAGGAGCAGCACCTCGGAGAACTCTCGGAACCACGGCGTGGCCGTCGCGATCGCCACCCGGCTCAGGTCCGCGGTGGCCGCGATCGCGGTGATCCGCTCGGGAACGGGTGAACGCGCGGGGAGGGGACGCGGCGTCTCCAGATCTTCGGGGGCACCGAGCTGCCGCACCGACATGGCGTCTCCGATCGACGGTGTTGATCAAGCGGAACGACCGAGACTCTAGGGATCGACACCGACAATCGCAGGATTTCGCGGAACTCGCCCGACACCAGGGCCGCGCGCGCCCGAGCGGACTCACACGCGTGTTCTCGCTGAGGGACGGTGCTGAGGACGGTGTCTCCGCGTGGGCGGTGACCCTCGGATCACGCACTGATCAACTTTGAGAACAGGCCCTAGACCTCCGAGATCCGCCCGGCGTCGACGTGGATGTGCCTGGTGGTGTGCACGGCGTCCAGCATCCGCCGGTCGTGGGTGACCAGCAGGAGCGTGCCGGGATAGGAGACGAGCGCGGACTCCAGCTGCTCGATGGCCGCCAGGTCCAGGTGGTTGGTCGGCTCGTCGAGGACGAGGAGGTTCACTCCCCGGGCCTGGAGCAGCGCGAGTGCGGCCCGGGTCCGCTCCCCGGGTGACAGGGTCGCGGCCGGGCGCAGCACGTGCGCCGCGCGCAGCCCGAACTTGGCGAGCAGCGTGCGCACGTCGGCGGGGGCCATGTCCGGCACGGCGGCGCCGAAGGCGTCCAGCAGCGGTTCGCCGCCGAGGAACAGCCCGCGGGCCTGGTCCACCTCGCCGACGACCACACCCGAGCCGAGCGAGGCGTTCCCCTCCTCCAGCGGGAGCCGCCCCAGGAGCGCGGCCAGGAGCGTGGACTTGCCCGAGCCGTTGGCCCCGGTGATCGCCACCCGTTCGGCCCAGCCGATCTGCAGGTCCGCCGGGCCGAGGGTGAAGCCGCCGCGCCGGACGACCGCTCCGCGAAGGGTGGCGACGACCGCCCCCGCCCGCGGGGCGACAGCGATCTCCATCCGGAGCTCCCACTCCTTGCGGGGCTCCTCGACCTCCTCCAGCCGCTCGATCATCCGCTCGGTCTGGCGGGCCTTGGCGGCCTGCTTCTCGGTCGCCTCGGTACGGAAGTTCCGGCCGACCTTGTCGTTGTCGCTCGCCTTGCGCCGCGCGTTCTTGACGCCCTTCTCCATCCAGGCGCGCTGCATCCCGGCCCGCTGCTTGAGCGAGGCGACGGTGCCGGCGTACTCCTCGTACTCGTCGCGGGCGTGCTGCCGGGCCACCTCGCGCTCGGCGAGGTAGGCCTCGTAGCCGCCGCCGTAGATCCCGATCCGCTGCTGGACGAGGTCCAGCTCGACGACCCGGTTGGCCGTCCTGGCGAGGAACTCGCGGTCATGACTGACCAGGACCGTCCCGGCGCGCAGGCCGACGACGAAGCGCTCCAGCCGCTCCAGGCCCTCCAGGTCGAGGTCGTTGGTGGGCTCGTCCAGCAGGAAGACGTCGTAGCGGCTGAGCAGCAGGGAGGCCATTCCCGCCCGCGCCGCCTGGCCGCCGGAGAGCGCCGTCATCGGCCGGTCCAGGTCCACCGCCAGGCCGAGCTCGGCGACGACCTCCTCGGCGCGGTCCTCCAGGTCGGCTCCGCCCAGGGCCAGCCACTTCTCCAGGCCGGCGGCGTAGGCGTCGTCGGCGCCGGGGCGACCCTCGACCAGTCCCTCGGTCGCGGCGTCCAGCTCACGCTGGGCGTCGGCCACCCCGGTCCGCCTGGCCAGGAAGGCCGCGACCGTCTCGTCCGCCCGGCGCTCCCGCTCCTGCGGCAGGTAGCCGACCGCCGCCGAGGGCGGGCTGAGCCGTACGGCACCGTGCTCCGGGGGCAGCAGTCCGGCCATGATCCGCATCAGGGTGGACTTGCCCGCCCCGTTCATCCCGACCAGGCCGATCACATCGCCGGGGGCGACGACCAGGTCCAGTCCGGAGAACAGCGCGCGGTCGCCGTGTCCTGCGGCGAGATCTTTGGCGACGATGGTGGCACTCATGGGGGAAACGGTATCCGGCGACGGGGGCCCGTCCCTCCCACCGGACCCGGTCGTCCGGGATCCGGACTCCGACGTCCGGCAGCCGGACTCCGGCGCCAACCGTATTCCCGACAAATCGGACAGATTTCGAGTCAAGATCCAACAGCGTGGCGTCGCCCTGGCACTGGCGCGACCTGCGGACTCACGGCGAAACGTTACCTTACAGAAATTTTATCCGGCCTTTTTCGAGACTTCAGACAACATTTCTTCCGCCAGACCCGTCTTATAGAGGTGGAAGCGATCACCCCCGATCGCCTCTCACAACGGGGAGAAGGAAAACGTCTTGATGAAACGAATCGCCGTCGGCCTACTGTCCGCAGCTGTGGGCGGCTCGCTGCTCCTGTCCGCCGGTACGGCTTCCGCCGAGCGCACCGCTCTCAGCGTGCGCATCGACAGCGTGAACCCGAACCCGGTCGTCGTCCAGGACGGCGAGGACACGAGGGTCACGATCGAGGTCCGCACCACCGAGGCGACCCGCGTCGAGCTCCGCCTCAAGCCGGTCTCGGACGAGTTCCGGGCGCTGGACGTGCGCGAGCCCAGGATCATCCACGAGGGCGACCTGTGGCGCTTCAGCACGAGCTTCGACGAGGACGACTTCGAGGGCCGCTGGCTGGCGATCGCCGAGGCCTACGACAAGGACGGCAAGAAGGTGACCGACCAGGTCAACTTCTCCGTCAAGCACGAAGAGCAGGAGAAGGCCGACACCCGGCTGACCGGGTTCCGCGCGGACCCGGAGGCGGTCCGCAAGGGACGCTGGGTCTACTTCACCGGCCGCCTCCAGGTCAGCAGGGGTCACGAGTGGCGAGGCGTGAGGGACGAGGAGGTCGAGATCTACTTCCGTCCCCGCGGCTCCAGCGCCTGGAAGTGGGTGACCTCCGCCGACACCGGGTGGAAGGGTTCGTTCCGGGCCAAGGCCCGCGCCTCCAAGAGCGGTGAGTACCGCGCGGTCTTCGACGGCGACGACCGGCTCGAAGACAGCACCAGCCGGTCCGACCGGATCCGGGTCTGGCGCCGGTAGTCCCTCGCGGACGACGCCTGCCCGGACAGGCACATCTCGATGACGCGGAAGCCCAGGGCGACCTGGGCTTCCGTCGTTCTTCCGCAAAAAACCTCGCCTACGCCGACAGATAGGGCATTACTCTCGATAGAAGGATCTTCGCGACTGTTCAGGCGAGGAGGAACATGGCGGAAGAAGAGTGGGTACGGCGGGGAATCGACGTCAACACTCCGAGCGTCGCCAGGCTGTACGACTACTATCTCGGCGGGAAGGACAACTTCGCCGCCGACCGCGCCGCGGCCGAGGAGATCCTCTCGGCCGTCCCCGAGCTGCGCATGGCCGCCCGGGAGAACCGCGCCTTCCTCGGCCGGGCCGTCAGGTTCATGGCGGAGGCGGGGATCGAGCAGTTCCTTGACATCGGCACCGGGCTGCCCACCCGGGGCAACGTCCACGAGGTGGCCCACCAGATCGCACCGGACGCGCGCGTCGCCTACGTCGACAACGACCCCATCGTCCTCGTGCACGCCAGAGCACTCCTCCGCGGAAGCCGGGACGAGGTCCTGGTCGCCTCGGGCGATCTGCGGCAGCCGGAGGAGATCCTCAAATCCCCCGAGATACATGACCATCTCGACTTCTCCAGGCCCATCGCCGTGCTGCTCGTGGCGGTCATGCACTTCATCACCGAGTCCGACGACCCCCGGCGCATCATCGCCACGCTGCGGGACGCCCTGCCGTCCGGCAGCTATCTGGTCCTCTCCCACGGGACCCGCGACTCCCGGGCCGCGGCCGTGGCCAGGGGCACCAAGGTCTACGAGCGGGCCAACTCACCACTCGTCCTCCGCTCACGGCAGGAGATCCTCGAACTGTTCGACGGGTTCGAGCTGGTGGATCCGGGGCTCGTCTGGCTGCCCAGGTGGCGGCCGGAGGGATACCAGCGCCACGACGACCCCGAGCGGACGCTCATCATGTGCGGCGTGGGCAGGAAGGCCTGATGTCCGTCCGCCCCGGACCGGCGCCGCCGCGGCGGCCGCTCCGCCGGCGGACGGCTCGTGACGTCCGCGCCCCCGCCACGCTGACGGGCATGTGGAACACGGTCAGGGAGGCGGCCGGGCGGAACGGGCGCGACCCGGACGAGGCGCGCGCCGTCGTACGGGTCGGCCCGATCGTCGCCCAGCGGATTGCGTTCACGGATGTGATGTACGGGTTCCGCCGGTGGCGGGCGGCGGTAGCTGTGCCCGTTCACCCCGTTCTGCCCCAGTGGGTGTCCATATGTGCGGCGCCGTACCGGGTGGAAGGTCAAAAGCGCAGCGAGAGGTGGGTGGGGTGGCCGAGGACCCGCTCTTTCGTGCGGCGCCATACGGGGTCGCAGGTCAAAAGCACAGCGAGAGGTGACCGGCATCGCCCTCGGCCCCAGCACCGGCACCGGATACCCGTGCACCACGCCACCGGACGTGGCCCCGAGTCCCTCCGCGGGACGGCCGGCCTGTGAGGCGGGTCACGGCTTGATCCCCCGGTCCCTGGGCAGGTGTGCGGGCACACGGACCTGAGGGGGACGGAGAACGATGATGACAGGCGACTTCTACGACTACTTCGAGCTTCTGGACGAGGACGAGAAGGAGATCGTGCTGCGGGTGCGGGAGTTCATGGCCCGGGAGGTCGCGCCCATCGCGGACGAGTCGTGGACCAACGCCCGCTTCCCCCACCAGCTCATCCCCGAGTTCGCGAAGCTGGACATCGCGGGCCTGCCGTACCGGGGGGCGCGGAGCCTGCTGACCGGGTTCCTGGTGCTGGAGATGAACCGGGTGGACCCTTCGATGGGGACGTTCTTCGGCGTGCACAACGGGCTGGCGATGGGGAGCATCGACCGGCTGGGCTCCGACGAGCAGCGGGAGCGGTGGCTGCCGCCGATGGCCGCGATGGAGAAGATCGGGGCGTTCGCCCTGACCGAGCCCGAAGGCGGGTCCGACGTCGCGGCGGGACTGCGCACGACGGCCCGGCGCGAGGGCGACGTGTGGGTGCTCAACGGGGCCAAGAGGTGGATCGGCAACGCCACCTTCGCCGACCTGGTCGTGGTGTGGGCCAAGGACGAGGCCGACGGCCAGGTCAAGGGGTTCGTGGTGGAGAAGGGCACGCCCGGGTTCTCCGCCACGAAGATCGAGAACAAGATCGCGCTGCGGACGGTCCAGAACGCCGACATCACGCTGACGAACTGCCTGGTGCGGGAGGAGAACCGGCTGCGCGACGCCAACGGCTTCCGCGACACCGCGGCGATCCTGCGGCAGACGCGGGGCGGGGTGGCCTGGCAGGCGGTGGGCTGCATGATGGGCGCCTACGAGCTGGCGCTGGAGTACGCCAAGGACCGTGAGCAGTTCGGGCGGCCGATCGCGGGCTTCCAGCTCGTGCAGGACCTGCTGGTGCGGATGCTAGGGAATGTGACCTGCTCCCTGGGCATGGTGGTGCGGCTGGCCCAGCTCCAGGACGCGGGCGTCTACAAGGACGAGCACTCGGCCATGGCCAAGGCCTTCTGCACCGTGCGGATGCGCGAGGCGGTGGGCTGGGGCCGGGAGATCATGGGCGGCAACGGGATCGTGCTCGACTACGGCATGGGCCGGTTCGTGGCCGACTCCGAGGCCATCTACTCCTACGAGGGCACCCGCGAGATCAACAGCCTGATCGTGGGCCGCGCGATCACCGGCGTCGGCGCCTTCGTCTGACGCCGGCCGAGAGAGAAGCCGGGGAGAGCCCGGCCGTTGACGCCGACCGGGAAGGAAGCCCGGAAGAGCCCGGCCGTTGACGCCGACCGGGAAGGAAGCCCGGAAGAGCCCGGCCGTTGACGCCGACCGGGAAGGAAGCCGGGGAGAGCCCGGCCGTTGACGCCGGCCGAGAGGGAAGCCGGGGAGAGCCCGGCCGTGGCCGACCCGGCGGGCTCCACGCCGTTCAGTGGTCGCGGCGGGTGACGAGGCGGGCGAGCGCGCCCAACTCGGCGACCGATCCCGGGACCGTCCCGGCCGACCGCAGGTGGCCCAGCGCCCGCGTCAGCAGCTCGTCGGCCTGCGCCTGGCTCCAGGTGCGCCCGCCCCCGGCGTCGACGAGCCCCGCGGCGTGGACCAGGTCGGCGTCGGACAGGGGGTGTTCTCCGTGGTACAGCCCGGCCAGCTCCCGCCCGGCCGGGGTTGCGGAGCTGAGCGCCGCCACGACCGGAAGGGACTTCTTACGGCTGCGCAGATCCGAGTAGACCGGCTTGCCGGTCACCTCCGGGTCTCCCCAGATGCCCAGGAGATCGTCGACGAACTGGAACGCCAGTCCCAGGTCCCTGCCGAAGGCGTGCAGATGCTCGACCTGCGCCAGGCTGCCACCGCCGAACAGCGCGCCGAGCGCGCAGGCGCACCCCAGCAGGGCGCCCGTCTTGCCCGCCGCCATGCTCAGGCACTCGGCGAGCTCGACGTCCTGGCGCCGCTCGAAGGCGACGTCCGTGTGCTGGCCCTCCAGCAGTTCCTGGATCGCGGCGCTGAAGATCCGCGCCGCCCGCGGGGTGGCCGGATGCCCGCCCGCGGCGAGCACGTCGAAGGCCAGCGTCAGCAGGGCGTCGCCGGCCAGGATCGCCGGGCTGACGCCGAAGACGGTCCAGGCCGTGGGACGGTGGCGGCGGGTCCTGTCACCGTCCATCACGTCGTCGTGCAGGAGGGAGAAGTTGTGCGCCAGCTCGACGGCGACCGCCGCGGGCAACGCGGCGGCGGCGCCTCCCCCCACGACCTCGGCCGCCAGCAGGACCAGGGCGGGACGGATCGCCTTGCCGCCGTCCGCCCCGGCCGGCCGGCCGTGCTCGTCCCACCAGCCGAAGTGGTAGCCGGCGATGCGCCGCATCGACGGGGGCAGCGTGTCGGCCGCCGGGCGCAGTGCGGACTCGACCAGGTCGCGGCTCCAGGCCAGCACCTCCCGCGCCGATCGTCCCTCGGCCGTCACCTCAACCGCGGTCATGTTTCCCGTCTCCTCGCTCTGTGGCCGGACCCGGCGTCTCCGATGACGCCGGGCGCGCTGGGGGCCGGGCCACCGTCCCGGCCCCCAGCGCAAGATCGTGTGCGGCGGCCGTACCGGATCCGGGCGTTCCCCAGCCGGTGAGTTCAGGGGGCCGCATGTGCCCGCGCCCTCAGTGGCCGAGTTCGACGTCTTCGAGGATGCCGAGCGCGTCGGGGACCAGCACGGCGGCGGAGTAGTAGGCGCTGACCAGATAGGAGATGATCGCCTTCTCGCTGATGCCCATGAAGCGGACCGACAGGCTGGGCTGGTATTCGTCCGGGATGCCCGTCTGGTGCAGGCCGACGACCCCCTGGTTGTCCTCCCCGGTCCTCATGGCGAGGATCGACGTGGTGCGGGTGCCGGTGATGGGGATCTTGTTGCAGGAGAAGATCGGGACACCGCGCCAGGCGGGGACCGTGTTCCCTCCGACGTCGATGCCGAGGGGGTAGAGCCCGCGGCGGTTGCACTCCCGGCCGAAGGCGGCGATGGCGTAGGGGTGGGCGAGGATGAACTGCGTGTTCCGCCGGCGGCTGAGCAGCTCGTCGAGGTCGTCGGGGGTGGGCGGCCCGGTCCGCGTGTGGATCCGCTGCTTGAGGTCGGCGTTGTGCAGCAGCCCGAACTCGCGGTTGTTGACCAGCTCGTGCTCCTGCCGCTCGCGCAGCGCCTCGATCGTCAGCCGGAGCTGCTGCTCGATCTGGTCCATCGGGTCGTTGTAGAGATCCGCCACCCGGCTGTGCACGCGCAGCACGGTCTGGGCGACGCTCAGCTCGTACTCGCGGGGAGCGAGCTCGTAGTCGACGAACGTGCCCGGGAGGTCCGTCTCGCCCGCGTGCCCGGCCGCCGTCTCGATGGCCGCCTCGCCGTACTTGTTCTGCGGGCCCTTCGGACCGGCCTGTACGCGGCGCAGGTGGGCCTGGAGCGACTCGGACTGGTCGGTCAGCTCCTGGAACGCCTGGCGGGGCAGGATCATCGCCGTCCCCGCGGTGACCGCCTTGACCGTGAACTCCCAGTCCCCCTGCGGCCCCGCCAGCGTCTCGTCGCCGAAGTGGTCGCCGCCGGCCAGCACTCCCAGGACGACCTGGTCGCCGTAGGGCCCGTTGCCGACCTTGTTGAGCTTGCCGTGCGCGATGAGCACGACCTCGTCGGCCGGCCGGCCCGCCTCCACCAGCACCTCCCCGGGCGAGAACTCCCGCTGCGCGAACCGCTCGCCGAGCGCCTCCAGAACCTCGGGGTCGTCGAAGTGGCGCAGCGTCGGCAGCTCGCCCAGCTCGGCCGGGACCACCTTCACCTGTGACCCCACGGTGGTGAAGCTCACCCGCCCGTCGCCGATGGTGTAGCTCAGCCGCCGGTTCACCCGGTAGGTGCCGCCCGACACCTGCACCCACGGCAGCATCCGCAGCAGCCACCGCGAGGAGATCTCCTGCATCTGCGGCACTGTCTTGGTCGTCGTCGCGAGATTGCGCGCCGCGGCCGTACCGAGACTCAACTGCGTCCTGCCGGCGTCGAACTCCGTCACAACACACCACCTGTTCGCACTCGTGTCGAAAGGGAGAAACTGAAGGTTTGAACCAGGAAATGGGAAGCCATCGGATTGACCGTCGTCAGATCGCCGTACTTTCCCAATTCCGGCACGAAAATCCGGATGCAGACCGCCATCGCGAACAGGGCTAATTTTGGAGTTCAATTAAATAGCCTGTCAAGCATTAAATATGATCAGGTCAAAAGCTGGTATCGCCATTATCGCGAAATGTCAGATTGGAATTAAATGTCATTTTTGTCGGTGATCGCAGGTCTCGACCGGTCTGCTGCCTCGCTTGGCGGTCTGTCCCTCCACGGAGCCGAACGGCCCATGTGCGACCGCCGCCGGGCGGTCTGCCGCTAGGCCGGGGCGAGCAGGGTGGTCAGCAGGTCGTCCAGGCTGACCAGCCCGGCCAGGGTGCCGTCCGCGGCGCGCACGAGCGCGAACTGGCTGTGGGCGGCACGCAGCCGGGCGACCGCATCCGCGATCGAGCTCGTCGCCGCGAGCTCCGGCATCCGGTGGAGGAGATCACCCGCGCGGGCCCGCAGGCCACGCCTGCGGGCGAGATAGGCGTCACGGACGTGGACGACGCCGGCCGGGCGGTCGCCGTCCCACACGACCAGGCGGGTGCGGCCCGTCCGGGCAGAGGTGTCGATCACGTCCTGGGGCTCCGCCCCGGCGGGCACCCCGACGATGGCCTCCCTCGGCGTGACCAGCCGGGCGATCGGGGCGTTGGGGGCGTTCAGCGCCTGGGTGAGCACGACGTGGTCATCGGTGTCGATGAGGCCCAGCCGCCGTGACTCCTCCACCAGGTGCTGGAGCTGCTCGGGGGTGCGCGGGGTGGCCGTCTCCCCGCGAGGCCGCACGCCGGCCATGCGCAGCAGCAGGTCGCTGACCCCGTTGAGCGTCTTCAGGACCGGCCGGACGGCCATGGTGAAGGCGCGGAACGGCAGCGCCAGGACCGTGGCCGAGCGCTCCGGGTGGGCGATGGCCCAGGACTTGGGGGCCATCTCGCCGAACACCATGTGCAGGAACGTCACGATGCCCAGCGCGATGACGAAGGCGACCGCGTGCGCGGCGGCGCCGGGCAGGCCGAGGTCGGCGAAGAGGGGGGCGAGGCTGCCGGCGATGAGCGGTTCGGAGACCACGCCCAGGCCGAGCGAGCACAGCGTGATGCCGAGCTGCGCGCCGGCGAGCATCAGCGACAGTTCCTTGATGCCCTTCACGGCCGCGGCGGCGGCGCGGTCACCGCGGGCGGCGGCCTTCTCCAGCCGGTGGCGTTTGGCCGCGACCAGCGCGAACTCGGCGGCGACGAAGAACCCGTTGCCTGCCAGCAGCGCGATGGTGAGGACCAGACCGATGGGCAGGTTCACGACGCCCCCTGCCGGCTCTCCCCGGCACGGCGGACCGGGCGGAGCCTGACCCGTCCGGGGACGTGCCGGTCGATGGTGAGCACCTCGATCTCGACGTGGGTGGGCGCGCCGGCGTCCATGGACGGGACCGGCTCGACGGTGACCACGTCACCGGGTACGGCGAAGCGCCCCAGCCGCTGCAGGACCAGGCCGCCGAGGGTGTCGTAGTCGTCCTCGTCGGGGAGCTCGATGCCGGTGGCCAGGGCCAGCTCGTCGATGCGGAGACCGGCCTCGGCCTCCCAGCCGTCGCCGCGCCGCTCGACCGCGGGCATGTCGAGGTCGTTCTCGTCGGCGATCTCGCCGACGAGTTCCTCGGCGACGTCCTCCCAGGTGACCAGCCCGGCCAGCCCGCCGTGCTCGTCGACCACGCAGGCGACCTCCTCGTGGCGGGCGCGCATCTGGGCCACGAGATCCGGCAGTGACGCCGAGAAGGGCACGACCAGGGCCTCTCTCGCGATGTCCGCCACCCGGGTCCGCGCCGCCTTGTCCACCGGGATCGGCACGACCTCGCGCAGGCCCGCGATCCCGATCACGTCGTCCAGGCTGTCGCCCAGGACCGGATAGTGGGTGTGGCCGTGCCGGGCGATCAGCTCGTCCAGGTCCGGGATCCGGACGGAGCCGCTGACGGTGACGACGTCCACGCGGGGGACCATGACCTCCTCGGCGGTGTGGTCGGAGAAGGCCAGCGCCCGCTCCAGAAGGTCGGCCTGGTCGCCGGGCAGGTGCCCATAGGCCTCGGACTCGCCGATGATGTGCCCGAGCTCCTCCAGCGTCGCGCCGTGGCGCAGCTCCTCCACCGGCTCGATCCCCACCGCGCGCACCAGCCGGTTGGCCGCCCCGTCGAACAGCCGGATGATCGGCCCGGCGACCGTCATGTAGACCAGCGTGGACGAGGCCAGCGCCCGGGCCAGCGGCTCGGGCCTGGCCAGCGCCAGGTTCTTCGGGGCCAGCTCGCCCAGCACCATCTGCACCACGGTGGCGACGATGAGGCCCAGCAGCAGGGCGATGCCGCCGACCGCCGCCTCGGGCACGGCGGCGGCCCGCAGCGCGGGGGCGACCAGCTCGGCCAGCGCGGGTTTGGCGATGAAGCCGACGACCAGCGCGGTGACCGTGATGCCGAGCTGGGCGCCCGAGAGCATGAACGACAGCCGCCCCATCACCTTGACCGCGCGTGCGGCCTTCCTGTCCCCCGCCGCCGCCCGCTGGGACAGGGCCAGCCTGTCGGCGGTGACGTAGGCGAACTCCTGGGCGACGAAGTAACCGGTGGCCAGGGTCAGCAGGAGGACGGCCAGAAGGCCCAGGGCGATGCTCACCGCGGGCTCCCCTCTCCGGTCCCGCCCACGCCGCGATGCGATGACACGGACGTCACCTCGCCCCTCCTCCGGCGCCCGGGGCCGCTCCGGCCCGTGCGCCCAGCCGTGTCCACCACGCTAACCCGCTGGTCACAGCCCGCGCGGGCGGGGACCCGTCGTGGAGGGCGTCCCCGGTCACGTGCCCGCCGCGCCGGCTCCGCCGGGCCCCTCGCCGCCGGCGTACGGCCGGGGCGGACCGGCCGCCCTCCCTGCGCCGCACCGGTGCCCGGACCGTACGGCGGTGGCCCCGGCCCGGGAGGTCCCGGGCCGGGGCCACCTCGAAACGGTCGACGCCCGTGTCGGCGGACCGGATGTCCGGTGGAGGCCTCCGATCCGCTAGCGGACTCCGCGCCTGCTGTACATGCTGACCGCCAGGATGACTCCCACGGCGGCCAGGACGACCTGGATGATCAGCTCGATCCAGTCGATCCCCTTGGTGGCACCTACTCCCAGCGCGCCGGCGATCGCCGTTCCGATGAGGGCCGCGACGATACCGATCACGATGGTGAGCCAGATCGGGATGCCCTGCTTCCCCGGCACGACCAGACGACCGAGGGCGCCGATGATCGCTCCGATGACGATGGCGGTGATGATGCCGGTAATTGTCATGTTCCACGCTCCCACTACTCGGCTGCCGGACGTATGCCCAGGAAGAAGGGCATGACACATGGAAAGACGAGCGCGACGCCGGGGGACGCTCGCTCCGCCCGTCGCGCCGGGCCGCCTGACCGCCGGATCACCCTGGCCACGCCCCGTTCCCGGCGCGGCCCCCGGCGATTCGCCCCCCACCGCGCGGGTAGAGAAATGTTCCCGCAGCTCAGGACGTGAAGGGCTGCGGCGACCCAGCCAGGGCCGTCGGGGCCGGGGCGGGGCGGAGGCCGTCCGACCCGGCCCGCGGCCCTCGGGCCCGTCACCCTGCCCTGCCCAGACCGGCGGGGACCGTTGAGAGGAGACCTCGTGACCATCGACGAACGGCCGGCCGGCTCCCCGCCACCCGACATCGACGACACGACCGTCGAGGCACTGGGCAGGCTCTCCGAGGCACTGGAGACGACCGAACGGGCCCGCGGCCATCTCTACTCCTTCCATCAGCTCACCGGCCATGCCGACCTGCAGCTCGACCGGGTGGTGGAGCTGCTGCGCGCCGCGGGCCACCCCGACCTGGCCGACGTCGTGGCCGACGAGCTGATCGGCCGCAACGTGCTGCCCGACCGGTGGACCTTCCAGATCATGGAGGAGTACGACGACGGCTACTACCGCTTCTTCGCCGGCCTCGAGAAACGGATCAGGGACCAGCTGGCCGGCGGCCGCCGCCATCTCTACGAGGCACGGATGAAGCGGGAACGCCAGAGCTGAGGTCGCCGCTCAGAGGATGAAGCGGGAACGCCAGAGCTGAGGACGCCGCTCAGAGGATGAAGCGGGAACGCCAGAGCTGAGGACGCCGCTCAGAGGATGAAGCGGGAACGCCAGAGCTGAGGACGCCGCTCAGAGGATGAAGCGGGAACGCCAGAGCTGAGGACGCCGCTCAGAGGCGGGTGCGCCCCGCCCTGCGCACGTCACGGCGCCGGCCGGCGGGATCCCCGCCGACCGGCGCCGGATCGCCGGGGACCGGCCGCGAGGCGGCGCGCCGTACAGTGGCGGCATGGGCATGGTCGAAACGGTGGGCCTGGTGCTGCACCCGCAACGTGACTCGAAGGTCGCCATCGACACGATCGTGGAGTGGGCTCGCGCCCACGGCGTGACCGTCCTCGGCCTGCCCGAGGAGGTCGGACGCATCGACTGCAGCGCGGTGCCGGTCGACACCGACACCCTGGTGGACCGCGCCGACCTGCTCGTCAGCCTCGGCGGTGACGGCACCATGCTGCGCACCATGCGGCTCATCGCCGGACGACCCACCCCCATCCTCGGCGTGAACCTCGGCAAGCTGGGCTTCCTCGCCGAGATCGACGTCGAGGACCTGTCCTCCGCGCTGTCGGCCATCGACAGCCACGAGTACACGGTCGAGCCCCGCATGGCGGTGCGGGCGACCTTCCGTGAGGGGGAGACGGTGACCGCCTTCAACGACGTCGCCCTGGTGCGCACCCCCGGCGACGGGCTGTCCGCGGTGGCGATCTCGGTGGAGGGCCACCCCTTCGTCCGCTACGCGGCCGACGCCGTCATCGTGGCGACCTCCACGGGGTCGACCGCCTACAGCTTCTCGGCGGGCGGCCCGATCGTGTCGCCGACGGTCGAGGGGTTCCTCGTCGTGCCGGCGGCCGCCCACTCGGCGTTCAACCGGGCCCTGGTGCTCTCCGCCGACGAGGAGGTCAGCCTTGAGGTGCTCTCGACGAGCGGGCGGCTGGCCATGGAGGTGGACGGGGCCATCGGCGCGCATCTGTCGCCCGGCGACCGGCTCACCGTCACCGCGGTGCGGGCCGCCGCCTGGGTCGTCCGGCTCGGCACCACGAGCTTCTACGAGCGCGCCCGCCGCAAGCTCCGCGTGAACGGCAGCGCCGAGGTCGACTAGGGTCCGGCGACCTTCCGCGCTCCGAATGTGCCGCACGCCACACCCCTGAACTGTCCGATCGGTCAGATTCTGACCGATCGGTCAGGCATCCTGGTGGTGGAGGTGATTTCATGTCACGCGGCACACGCTCGGGAACCCGTGAGGAGATCCTCGACGCGGCGGCCCGTCTCTTCGCCGCGACCGGTTTCAAGGGGACGTCGCTGCAGGACATCGCCGGCGAGGTGGGCTGCTCGAAGGCCGCGTTGCTGTATCACTTCGACGGCAAGGACGCGATCCTCACCGAACTGCTGGCGCCGCCCCTCGAGGCGCTGGCGACGCTCGACGCCCGGCTGGCCGGTCTCGGTGACGACGCCGTCCAGCTCGCGGCCGTCGAGGGATACGTGGACCTCGTGATGCGCTTCCGGCGGGAGGTCACCGTCCTGTACGACGACATGCCCGCGCTGCTCCAGCGCCCCGCCTTCGCCGGCGTCCAGGAGATGTCGGACCGGCTTCTCGACGCGCTGGCCGCCCGTTCCCCGGATCCGGCGGCCCGCATCACCGCGCTGATGGTGCTCGGCTCCGTCCCCGTCGTCTGCATGAAACCCACCGAGATCGGCGACGACGAGCTGCGCTCCATCCTGACGCGGAGCGCGGCCCGGACCCTGGACCTCCGCCGAGCGTGACGGCGGGCGCCGTCCCTGCGCACCGCCGTCCCCGCTCCCGGACTCCCCCGTCTCTCCCCCTGCTTCCCCGGCTCTGCGCACCGCTCCTCAGCCGGACTCCCCCGATGCGGGCCTCCCCCCATGCCCGCCTCCATCGGCGAAGCGCCCCTTCTGACCCCTCTGACCCCTCTGACCCCTCTGACCCCGACAAGGATGCTCCATGGCCACCTTGCTGTACCGGCTCGGCCGAGCCTCGTTCCGCCGCCGACGGCTGGTCCTCGCCCTGTGGCTCGCCGTACTGGCGGCCCTCGGCGTGGCCACCGCCGCCTTCATCGGCCCGACGGCCAGCAACTTCACCATGCCCGGGACCGAGTCGCAGCGCGCGCTCGACGCCCTGGCCAAGCACTTCCCCGAAGCCGGAGGGGCGACCGGCACCATCGTCGTCGCCGCCCCCGAGGGGAAGCAGCTGACGACCCCGCAGGCCCGCCAGGCGATCGGGGCGCTCACCAAGGAGGCCTCCGGGCTGCCCGGCGTGGTGGCCGCCGTCGACCCGTTCCAGATCGGGGCCGTCTCCCCCGACGGCCGCCACGCCCTGGTGCAGGTGCAGTTCGCCGCCGTCAACGACCGCGTGACCGACGGCCAGCGCGCGGCGTACGCGAAGGTCGGCGCCGGCGCCGAAGCCGCCGGGCTGCGGGTCGAGCACGGCGGTGAGGTGATGACGAGTGAGCCGGAGATCGGATCGACCGAGGCGCTCGGCGTCGCCGTCGCGGCCGTCGTCCTCGTCATCACCTTCGGATCGCTCGTGGCCGCCGGCATGACCATGCTCACCGCGCTCATCGGCGTCGGCGTCGGGATGGCCGGGCTGTTCGCCCTCAGCAGCGCCATCGAGCTGACCAGCACCGCCCCGGTCCTCGCCCTCATGCTCGGCCTCGCCGTCGGCATCGACTACTCGCTGTTCATCACCTCCCGGCACCGCCAGAACCTGCTCGACGGGCTGGAGCCGGAGGAGGCCGCCGCACGCGCGGTCGGCACCGCCGGATCGGCCGTCGTCTTCGCCGGCGCCACCGTGGTCATCGCGCTCGCGGGCCTGGCCGTGGTCAACATTCCGTTCCTGACCGTGATGGGTCTGGCCGCCTCGGGCACCGTCGCCGTCGCCGTTCTCGTGGCGATCACGCTCCAGCCCGCGCTGCTCGGCTTCGCCGGTCACCGGATCCTGCCCCGCAAGCACCGCACCGCGCGGCAGGCCGTGCCCGGCGAGCGCGGCGGCTTCGGGTTCCGCTGGGCCTACATCGTCACCCGCTGGCGCGTCCTGGTCATCCTCGCCGGAGTGCTGGGCCTGGGCGGCCTCGCCGTACCCGCCGCCGAGATGCGGCTGGCGCTGCCCGACGCCGGGACCGCGCAGGCCGGATCTCCGGCGCGTGAGGCCTACGACCTCATCAGCGCGGGTTTCGGACCGGGTTTCAACGGCCGTCTCGCCGCCGTCGTCTCCGGCGGCTCCGCCGAGGCCACCGGGCGGGCCGCCAAGGAGGCCACCGCGCTGATCCAGGCCACCAAGGGAGTCATCGCGGTGACCCCGCCGCAGCCGAACGCCTCGGGAACGACGGTCCTGCTGGCCGTCATCCCGGCCACCGGTCCCACCGACGCCGCCACCGAGACCCTCGTCCACGACATCCGGGAAAAGGTCCGCGGCATCGACGGCGCCCAGGTCTCCCTGACCGGCATGACCGCGATCGGCATCGACGTCTCCGAGAAACTCTCCGACGCCCTGCCCGTCTACCTGCTGCTCGTCGTCGGGCTGTCCGTCCTGCTGCTGATGCTGGTCTTCCGCTCCGTGCTCGTCCCCGTCAAGGCGGCACTCGGCTTCCTGCTCACCGTCGGCGCGACCTTCGGCATCACCGTCGCCGTCTTCCAGCAGGGATGGCTCGCCGGTCTCCTCGGGGTGGACACGCCGGGGCCGCTGGTCAGCTTCCTGCCGATCCTGCTCATCGGCATCCTGTTCGGCCTGGCCATGGACTACCAGGTCTTCCTCGTCTCCCGGATGCGTGAGGACTTCGTCCACGGCGACACCGCCCAGCAGGCCACCATCTCCGGCACGGGCCACGGCGCCCGCGTCGTCACCGCCGCCGCGCTCATCATGATCTCGGTTTTCAGCGGTTTCGTGCTCCTCGATGACCCGATCATCAAATCCATGGGCTTCGCCCTCGCCGTCGGCGTCGCCATCGACGCCTTCGTGGTGCGCATGACCATCGTGCCCGCCGTCATGTCCCTGCTGGGCGACAGCGCGTGGTGGCTGCCCCGCCCGCTCGCCCGCGTCCTGCCCAACGTCGACATCGAGGGTGAGCAGCTCCGCGCCCACCTCGACCACGAGGCCACGGAGGTCCCGGCGCGGGTCTGACCCGTACCAGCGCCACAGGGGGTCGCGGTGAGGTTACGGCCTCACCGCGGCCCTCCGTGCTGCCCCGCCCCCGCGGAACCGGGCCACGACGGCGCTCCATGCCGTGAAAGTTTCACAGCCGATTGACAGCGGGAAAACGCTTTCCTACCTTGTCATTGTTCGCTCATGTGCATAGCGATCACATATGTGAACAGTGAGTGCTCGCTGGGGGGACCCGAATCGCAGGCCGTACGGCCTGCCGGACCAGCAAGGAGCTCGAAGTGAAACGTAGGATCAGCGGCAAGGCCGCGACCGCCGTCATCACCGGCACGGTCGTCGTCTCAGGGCTGGCGGTCGGCGTGTCGGTCGCCTCCGCGGCGCCCGCTCCCGGGACCTACACCCTGGTGAACGCCGCGAGCGGCCTCTGCCTCGCCGTACCCGGAGGAAGCACGTCCGACGGCGTGCAGCTCGTCCAGAACGGGTGCGACGGCGCGGCCGGCCAGGCGTGGAGCCTGACCGCCGCGGGTAGCGGGTTCCAGCTCAAGGCCACCCACAGCGGCAAGTGCGCGGGCGTCAAGGACGCGAGCACCTCCGCGGGCAAGGCCGTGCAGCAGGAGGGCTGCTCGGGCGCGGCCTCCCAGACCTGGCAGCTCACCCAGTCCGGCACGGACTACCGGGTGGTCAACGCCAACGGCGGCAAGTGCCTCAACACCAAGGACAACGCGACCTCCGCCGGCGCCCTCGTCCAGCAGAACTCCTGCGACTCGGTGGCGACCAAGCAGTGGCGGCTGGTCCCGGCGGGCTCCGGCCCGTCGCCGACCGTCACGCCCACGGCCACCCCCACGGTGACGCCCCCGCCCGGAAGCACGGGCGGCCTGGTCGGCTGGGCGACGCAGGGCGGCGGCACCACCGGCGGCGGCGGTACGGCACCGGTGACGGTCACCAGCGCCTCGGCGCTGACCAGCGCGCTCTCCTCCGCCGGCGCGGCGGTGATCCGGGTGTCGGGCACGATCTCCTGTTCCGGCATGCTCAAGGTCACCTCCGACAAGACCGTCCTCGGCAACTCCGGCGCCACCATCGCCGGCTGCGGGCTCAACATCTCCGAGGCCTCCAACGTCATCGTCCGCAACCTGAACTTCCGCGGCTGGGACGACGACGGCATCAACGTGCAGTACTCGACCCGGGTGTGGCTCGACCACAACTCCTTCAGCGACGGCTACGACGGCGCGCTGGACATCAAGCGGGCCAGTGACTACGTCACGGTCTCGTGGAACAGGTTCTTCGACCACGACAAGACCATGCTGCTCGGCCACAGCGACGGCAACGGCGGCGAGGACAGCGGGCACCTCCGGGTGACCTACCACCACAACTGGTTCGACGGCACCAACCAGCGCCACCCGCGGGTCCGCTTCGGCAACCCGGTGCACGTCTACAACAACTACTACGCCGGCGTCGGCAGCGGCGGCGGGTACGGCGTGGCGTCCACCGAGGGCGCCGGCGTGCTGGTCGAGGGCAACTACTTCGAGAACACCGCCGACCCCTACCACCGCGGTGAGGGATCGTCGGACCCCGGCAGCCTGGTCGCCCGGAACAACCACTCCGTCAACTCCGGCGCCGGGGACGCCGGGGGCAGCGTGGCCGCCATCCCCTACGCCTACTCGCTCGACCCCGCGGCCAACGTCAAGTCGGTCGTGAGCGCCGGCGCCGGCGCCGGCCGGATCGCCGTCTGATCCCGGCGCACGGCACTCCCTGAGCGTGGCCGGGCTCCGGCGCCGGAGCCCGGCCACACCGCGTCCCGTCCGAGGGCCCGCTCCGCCGCCGGGGCTCGCCCGCGACGTCGGCGAAATACCCGGTGCGCCGGAGGGGTTTCGCTATGCTGATCTCTCCCGTCACGGCGGGCTACACATCAGGTCTCAGCGTGGAGGCTTATCCGTGCCCGAATGGCCGTCCACTCTCGACGTGACGGAGCTGATGGCCGGCGGCTGGCGCCCGACCCCGTTCCGGCAGTTCATCCTCAAGATCCACAGCCGCTGCGATCTCGCGTGCGACTACTGCTACATGTACGAGATGGCGGATCAGAGCTGGCGCTCCCGTCCTCGCCGGATGCCCCCGGAGATCGTGGCCGCCGTCGCCGGCCGGATCGCCGAGCACGCCCGCGCGCACGCCCTGCCCTCGATCGAGGTGATCCTGCACGGTGGCGAGCCGCTGCTCGCCGGCCGGGAGCCGATCCGGGAGGCGGTCTCCTCGATCCGCTCCGCGGTCGGCCCCGGCACCCGCGTCGACGTCAGCCTCCAGACCAACGCGACCCTGCTCGACACCTCCTACCTGCGCCTCTTCGACGAGCTGGACGTGCGGATCGGTGTCAGCCTCGACGGCGACGCGCAGATGCACGACAGGAACAGGCGGCGTCCCAACGGCGAGGGCAGCCATGCGGCGGTCGCCGCCGCCCTGGGCCGGCTCTCGTCGCCCTCCTTCCGGCACCTGTTCGCCGGCCTGCTGTGCGCCGTCGACCTGCGCAACGACCCGATCGCGACCTACGAGGCGCTTGTCGGGTTCGACCCGCCGGCCGTGGACTTCCTCCTCCCCCACGGCAACTGGTCGGCTCCCCCGCCGGGCCTCGTGCCGGGCTCGGACGCCACGCCGTACGCGGACTGGCTGATCACCGTCTTCGACCGGTGGTACGGGGCCCCGCGCCAGCCGACCCGCATCCGGCTCTTCGGCGAGATCATGCACCTGCTCCTCGGCGGGTCCTCCAGCAACGAGCAGGTGGGGCTCTCCCCGGCGGGGATGGTGGTCGTCGAGACCGACGGGGGGATCGAGCAGTCCGACATCCTCAAGTCCGCCTACGACGGCGCGGCCGCCACCGGCCTGCACGTCGCGCGTGACCCCTTCGACGCGGCGCTGACGCTCCCGTCCATCGCCGCGCGCCAGATCGGCGAGCTGGCCCTGGCACCGCAGTGCAGGTCCTGCCCGGTGGCCCGGGTGTGCGGCGGCGGCCTCTACGCCCACCGCTACCGCGACGGGACCGGCTTCGCCAACCCCTCGGTCTACAGCCCCGACCTTCTCCGCCTCATCACCCACATCAGGCGAGCCGTCGCCGCCGATGTGTCCACGCTGAAAGGATCCCGATGAACCTCCGCGAGCACCGGATTCCGGCGGACACGTTCTCCGATCTGGCCGCGGGCGGGGGCGGCGTGACAGCGGCGCGCCTGCTCGCGGCCACGCAGTACAGCAAGCACGTGCTTCTCGTACGCGGGGTCGTGGACACCGCGCGGGCGACCGGGCACCCCCAGGCGGGCGCCGCGCGCCGCGGCTACGACCTCCTCACCGCCGTCCAGGCCGGGCACCCGGAGGCCGTCGACGCGGTGCTGCGCTACCCGTCGGTCGGAGCGTGGGCCCGGCACACCGTCAGGAGGCTCTCCGACCCCGGCGCCCCCGCCGTGCCGGCGCAGCTCGGCGCGCTGGCCGCCGCCGCGGCACTGCGAGCCGGTACGGCCTGCACGGTCGAGGTGCCCGTGACCGACGGGGTCATCACGCTGCCCTCCGTGGGGCAGGTCCTCGTCCCCGGCGGCGCCGCAGGCGCGACGATCCGCTGCTCCCCGGCAGGGGCGGAGGTCGTGGGAGAAGGCTTCCGGATCGAGCTCCCCGCCTCGGCCGTCTCCTCCGGAGCCGACGCGCCCGGATGGCGGCCCCTGCGGGCGCTGACGGCGGAAGCCGGCGACAGGCATCTGCGGGTCCTGGTCGACGACCTCGACCCCTATCGCATGCCGGGCTCGGCGGCACTGAGCGGCCGGCTCGACGCGACGCGGATGGCGTACTGGCAGTCCACGCTCGACTCCGCCTGGGAGCTCCTCGTCCGGCACCACACGGCGGTGGCCGGCGAGACCGCCACGGTGGTCTCCGTCCTCGCCCCGATGGCCCCGGAGAACGGGGGACAGTCGAGCGCGTCCTCCCGCGAGACGTTCGGCTGCGTGGCGCTCTCGGAACCGCTGGACGGATGCTCGCTGGCGGTGACGCTCGCCCACGAGGTGCAGCACGCCAAACTCTCCGCGCTGCTCGACGTCGTCACGCTGCTCGCGCCCGACGACGGCTCCCGGCACTACGCGCCCTGGCGCGACGACCCCCGCCCGCTGGGCGGGCTGCTCCAGGGCGCCTACGCCTACCTGGGCGTCACCGAGTTCTGGCGGCGCCAGCGCGCGCACGAGAAGGGCAAGGCCGCCGTCCTGGCGAGCGCCGAGTTCGCCCAGTGGCGTGAGGCGGCCCGCATGGTCTGCGGGACGCTGGCGGGCAGCGGGCGGCTGACCCGGGCGGGAGAGATCTTCGTGTCCGGCATGATCGCGCGGCTGGACGGGTGCGCGGCCGAGCCCGTCCCCGACGAGGCCCTGACGCTGGCCCACGAGGCGAGCCGGCGCCACCGCGACCGGTGGGTCGAGCGCAACCGCCGGAGCGCCTAGATCGCCGGAGGGTCGAAGTCGAAGTCGAGGCGGTCGTTGCGGGCCGCCACGATGACGTCGGGATGGTTCTGTCCCAGCACCCGGTGATAGCGCTCGAAGGTGTCGGCCCGCAGGACGTCGGCCTCGTCGTCACGGCCTTCCGCCCGCAGGTCCTGGACCAGGTTGGTCGCGCAGGCCAGGGTCAGCGGGTGGTCCACACCGAGGACGTCGCGCAGCCTCACCAGGGTGTCCTGGCTCATGGCGAGCGCCTCGTCAAGCTCGCCGAGGACCGCGAGGTCGCTGGCGAGGTTGATCGCGCACGTCAGGGAGTAGTGGTGGTCGACGCCGAGCGTGCGGTTGAGCCCCTCCAGCGATATCCGGTCGAGCTGCCGGGCCTGCTCGGCGTCTCCGTGGACCCGTAGCAGCAGCGCGAGGTTGGTGGCGCACCCGTAGTTGAAGGGATGGTCCTCGCCGTACATCGTCGGATAGCGGGTGGAGGTGTCTCTGAGCAGTTCGAGTGCCTCCCCGGTGCGCCCGCTGGCGCGCAGCGCGTTGGCCAGGCACAGGGCCGCCGCGAGGGTGTCGGGATGGTCCCGGCCGAAGATGCGCTCCTGCCGCTCGAACGTGCTCTCCGCGAGCTCCAGCGCCTCCTCGATCGCTCCGGCCCGGCGTTTGGCGATGGACAGGTCCTTGGCGGTGCGCAGCGTCCAGGGGTGGTCGGCGCCGAGCTCCTGCAGGCCGTACTCCATGGCGTCCTCGCCCAGGTCACAGGCCTCGAAGTATTCTCCGCTCAGCCGTACGACGCGGGCGAGGCCGTTGCGGAAGGCGAGGATGTTCTGCTTGCTGGAGCCGGAGCCGGCTCTGCTCTGCACCATGTAGGTTCTCTCGAGCAGCCGGCGGGTCGCGGTGTAGTCGCCGAGCAGGAGATAGTCGATGCTCAGGTTGTTCATCGCGCGCAGCGTCCGCCGGTGGTCCGGCCCGAACACCGTCTCGTGCTGGCGCAGCGACTCCTTGTCGTGCTCCAGCGCCGCGGAGAACTCGCCGCGCGCCCGGATGTCGGCGCCGTAGCTGTTGGTGAGCAGCAGGGTCTCGGCGTGGTCCGGGCCGAGCACCTCCACCATCCGGGTCAGCGTCACCCGGTTGAGGTCGTAGGCGGCCTGGTACTCGCCGAGCTCGCGCACGACGATGCCGAGGTGCCGCTGGGCGGAGAGGACGTACTCGTCGTCGCCGCTGGAGTCCTCCCGCCACTGGGTGAGAAGGCTCTCGACCAGCACGCGCGCCGACCTGAAGTCGCCGGAGGAGTAGAGGTAGCGGACCACGTCGAGGACGAAGCGGCGGACCTGCGGCTCGCGGCTCTGGGCGACGCGCGCGGGGGTCACGTGGCCGAGCAGCTCGGAGTAGCGGGGCCACGCCGTGTTGTCGTCGGGCTCGTCGGGGGCCGCGGCGGCGAGCAGGAGATGCACCTCGTGGCGGAAGCCATCGCTGTCCTCCGCGCTGAGCTCGTCGCGGAGGAGGGCCTGGACCAGCCGGTGGACCTGGATGGTCCGGCTGACGGAGTCGAGACGGACCAGGGCGTACCGGCCGAGCTCGCGGATGGCCCGGCTGACGAGGATGGGGTTGCCGAGCAGCGCGCCGAGGCGCGATTCCGCCTCGGCCTGCTCCGACAGCGGTGCGAACACGTCCCTCGGTATGGGCTCGGGGCCGAAGAAGGCGCAGCAGCGGAGGAGCTCGACCGCCTCGGGCATCTTGGAGACGAGCTGCGACACCGACAGGGACCAGGCCGCGGTCATCGACACCGGGTAGTCGGACGGCTTGCTCTCGGCCAGCAGCAGTGCCGTCTGCTCGTGGAGCAGCCGCAGGTATTCGTCGACGGACATGCCGGTCTCGGCCTGGAGCGCGCCGGCCTGCTCCAGCGCCAGCGGCAGGTCTCCGAGCTCCTCGGCGAGGCGGTCCGCCTCCTCGCGGCTCACCGCCTTGGACACCCGCTTGCTCAGGAACTCGATGCTCTCCTCGCGGCCGAACACGTCGATGGCGACGGTGTCGACGACGCCCTGCCACCGGTGGTTGCGGGAGGTGATCAGGACGTGTCCCGGCCCCCGCGGCACGATCTCGTTGAGGTCTTCGGGCTGGTCGGCGTTGTCGAAGATCAGCAGCCACTTGTCGTACGGCTCGCCTCTGCGCAGGGCGTCGAGCACCGCCGTGGCGGCGTCCTCGATGCCGGTGGTCGCCGCCGACGGCAGGCCGAGGTAGGGGGCGAGCCCGGCCAGGGCGGAGCGGACCAGCATGGGCTGGTCGGCGGGGACCCACCAGACGAGGTCGTAGGCGGACCTGTAGCGGTAGGCGTACTCGATGGCGACCTGGGTCTTGCCGACACCGCCCAGCCCGTGGAGGGCGTGCGGGACGACCGCGGTCACCTCGGCGGTCACCCCCTTGCGCAGCTGTTCGAGCAGGTCGTCCCTGCCGGTGAAGTTCTTGTTCCGCTGCGGAACCTTGCCCCACACATCCGGTGACCGTCCCGGCGTCCGCGACGCTCCGGAAGGGTGCGAAACAGACACGCGATCGCCTCCACTGACCTGATTCTGCGCTCATCCTAGACCCGGTTTAACTAAGTGTTTATAAACCGGTTAGACAGAACCTTCTATTCGGATCGTTCAACTTGAAACACTTCCGTGACAACGGATGACGAAAAGGAGCTTCCGTCCCCGCAGCCGCAAGTCGCAAATCTCCCCAATAGCTACAAACGTCCCCGTCTACCCCGCGGTCGAAGTTGACTTCATAACATGGAAGGATGTAGGCGTCAAGATGTTTGAGGAGCCAGGGAGCCCAGGTGGGTGAGCAAGCTACGGATTTCGGCACAGACCTCATCGATGTGACCGACATAAGACTGAGTGACCTCGACGAAGTAGGAGAGTCCAGCCTCGCGCTCGCACTGCGCCGGTTGCTTAGCGAGGAGGACACCGGCCCGGTCGCCGGATTCACATCGTCAATCTAGCGAGACTTGACGGCACCGCCCTGGATGTGCGAGACAAGGTGTCACAAAGGGACCTTCCACCAATAACCAGGGCGGTGTCGTGGACGACGCGGACTGGCGGCGACTGATCGACCAACTCCGCAGCGGGGACTGCACGCCCTTTCTCGGTGCGGGGGCCTGTTATGGCACCCTGCCGACCGGCTCTGAACTCAGCAGAAAATGGGCAAATAGCTACAAATACCCTTTTCCTGATGACCACGATCTCGCCCGGGTGATGCAGTACGCGGCGGTGCTGGAAGGCGACCCGGTCTACCTCAAAGAGCAGATCTGCGAATACCTCCGATCGCACGGGCTACCGGCTTTCAGCCATGCCGGCGAGCCCCACGCCCTCCTGGCCAAGTTCAAGCTGAGGGTCTTCCTCACCACGAACTACGACAACTTCCTGATGGAGGCGCTGGCCGGCGAGGGCAAGGCGGCCCACACGGCGATATGTTCCTGGGCCGACCGCAATCCCCAGGAAACGCCGGAGCTGCCGGAGCCCTCGGTCGAGGAGCCGCTCGTCTACCATCTCCACGGGAGCTGGGCGGAACCCTCGTCCCTGGTTCTCATCGAAGACGACTACCTCGAATATCTGGCCAACGTGGCGGCGGCCCAGGCGTCCGGCAACCGGACGCTGATCCCCATCCCCGTCCTGCGCGCGATGACCACCCGCCCCCTTCTGTTCGTCGGCTACAGCCTGCAGGACTGGACGTTCCGCGTGCTCTTCCACGGTCTGCTCCGCGCCATACCCGCCGTCCGCCTGCGACGCCACGTGAGCGTGCAGCTGCTGCCGCCGGTGAACACGCCGATAGCCGAGGCCGAGGAGCGGGCGAAACAGTACCTCGTCCGATACCTGGACGCGGGATGGCGTATCTCGATCTTCTGGGGCACCGCGGCCCAGTTCTGCGAGGAGCTGCGGCGCCGGTTGGGACCGGACGCATGACCTCCGCGGGCCACGTGCAGAACGAGACGGGCCAGCCGTACGTCGGGCTGCGCGCCTTCCGGCAGCAGGACAGGGGCCTGTTCTTCGGCCGCGAGCGGGAGGCGCGCGAGATCGCCACCCTCTGGCAGGCCGACAGGCTGACCGTGCTCTACGGCGCCTCCGGCGTCGGCAAGACCTCCCTCCTGCACGCGGGGGTGCTGCCGTTCCTCGGCTCCGACCGCGTCGACATCCTGCCGGTGGGCCGGGTCGCCCCGGACCCGGCTCTCCTCGTCTCCACCACACCGGTACGCAGCGTCTACGTCCTGAGCCTGCTGTCCTCCTGGTCCGCCGCGCCGCCCGCCGAACTCGCCGAGCTGACGGTCCGCGACTACCTCGACCAGCGCCCCGCGCGCGTCGACCGCTACGACGACCCCATCCCGACGCTCATCTCCATCGACCAGGCCGAGGAGATGTTCACCGGCGCCCCCTACCGGGAGTCCGACCTGGAGGAGTTCGTCGCCCAGCTGGCCGACGCCCTCCAGGCGCACGCGGGGCTGCGCCTGCTGCTGTCGATGCGCCAGGAGTACCTCGCCTCCATCGTGCCCTTCGAACGCGTGCTGGGTCAGGGGTCCCGATCCTGGTTCCACCTGCTGCCCTTCCGGCGGGAGGCCGCGCTGGACGCCACCCGGCGGCCGCTGGAGGGCACCGACCGCAGGTTCGGCGAGAACGCGGCCGAGCTGCTCGTGGACGACCTGCAGACCGTGACGATCCACAGCGAGCAGGGCGAGAAGACCGTGCTGAGGGTCAGCGGCGTCGAACCGGTCCAGCTCCAGGTGGTCTGCTCCGCGCTGTGGGAGTCGCTGCCGCCGGACGTCCACGAGATCACCGTCGACCACGTACGGCTGCACGCCAACGTCGACCGGTTCCTGGCGGGCTTCTGCCGGCGGATGCTGAGGGAGGTCGCGGAACGGCACGGCGTGCCCGAGGGCAGCATCCGATCCTGGCTCAGGCGCACCTTCATCACCGAGCACGGCACCCGGGGCACCGCCTACGAGGGGCTGCACCAGACCTCCGGCATGCCCAACGCCCTGGTCAGGTCCCTGGAGGACCGCCACATCCTCAAGGCCGAGTACCGCGCGGGCGCGCGCTGGTACGAACTGCAGCACGACCGCCTGATCGCCGCCATCCGGCACACCGATCCCGAGACGTTCCTCCAGGCGGCGCGGACCGCCCTCTCCAGGGCCCAGTGGACCCACGCGCGGGAGCTGACCGAGGACGCGGTGCGCACGGCGGAGTTCGACGACCTGGGCGTACGCGCCGAGGCCGAGGCGATCTTCGGTGACGTCGCGGTCGGCACCGGGGATCCGGCGACCGCGTGGAGACGCTACGACGCGGCGGCGGAGATGTTCGCCGTGCTGCAGCGGGCCGACGGCGTGGGCCGGGTCCTCGCCGCGAAGGGCCGCCTGTCACTGAACCTGGGCGACTACCCCACGGCGGTGAGCGCGCTCAGCGCCGCCGTCGCGAGGGTACCGGGCGACATGTCCGCGCAGACCGCTCTCGCGCAGGCGCTGTGGCACGTCGGGCAGCCGCGCTCGGCCCTGATCGTCCTGAACGGCGCCCTCGCCGTCGGGGGCGACGCCCTGCTGGACGCCCTGGCCCTTCGCGGGGTGATCCTCGCCGACCTGGACCAGCCCGAGGCCGCGCTCCGCGACCTCGACCTCGTCCGCCAGCACCAGCAGCCCGCGACCCTGGCGGCCCGCGCGCTGGCACTGGCCCTGGCCGGCCGCTTCGACGCCGCGGAGCAGGAGGCGGCCGACGCGATCGCGAACGCCGGGAGCAACGGCCCCGTGCTGCTCCGGGCCGCCCGTATCCGCGTCATCCTCGGCAACGCCGTGGCGGGCGCGGACCTGGCGGCCCAGGCGATCAGAGCGGACGATCCCGCCCTTCCCGAGCATCTGCGGGAGCAGGCCCGTCGTCTGCTTCCGCCGCCGAACTGACGTCCACCTGCGTGGCCTCCCGCCAGATGTAGTCGAACTGCCGGACCCAGTAGGAGTACCAGCGCTCGTTCTGCGCGCGGCTCAGCTCCAGATGCATTCGCGACGAGGTCGACGGGTTGTGAAACCCGTGGATTTCGACGACCACCCGGCCCTTCGAGGTGTCCGGGTCGATGAGCACGATGCTGAATCCGGGACTGTACGGCAGGAGCCGATACCGGAAACGCCCCTCGACCTCCCACTTGCTCATGAGATCCAGCCGCTCGATCGCACTGTCCAGCGCGGCGGGAAGTCTCTGGATCGGGAAATCAACGGAATCGTCCAGTTGCTTGGACGCCATCCGCACCGCGGCCTTCTCCGCCGGGTCGAGAATCACGACACGGACCGATCCGCCCGCGCGGGCGAGCACGGTCCTGCGCAAAGTCTCACAGGTATGGGCGGAGAGCAGGTTGACCGCGGAGGGCGCGAAGATCCTCACGTCACGCGCATTGGCCAGGGCCGACGACAGCGGCACGGAGTCGAACGCGGACCTGTCCCCCAGAATGCTCGTGGAGATCTCCGGACGCTCTTCCGGCAATGTGAGCCGGTAGACCAGAATTCCCACTCCGGAAAGGAGCGCCGCCCATTTCAACTGATCGGGGACCACGTCCCCGAAGATCGAGACGACGGCGAAGGCGAACACGACGACGGTCACGACATGGGCATCGACGTTCTGACGGATTCTCAGGTCCTCGATAAGCCGCCGCAACCAGACCATCGCACCTCCTCCGGGCCCTCGTCCGCTTCCCATGAACACATTCTCGGCGACGGCAATTGGGAATGCGCGTCATCGAGAAGATCCGACCGGATATGGCCCTTCGTTTTTCCGGCCCCGGCCCCCGGGGAGCGGGGTCACTGCCCCGCCCCCGGAGACCGGAGCCACGGGTGCCCCCTCCCGGAGGACCCCGGTGAGCCGGGCGGCCTCAGGGGCCGGACGGCCCGCGCGGACAGGTGGTCTCAGGGACCGGACGGCCCGCGCGGACCAGGCGACCGGCGGGAGCCTCAGGGGGCGGGAGGGAGTCTCAGGGGGCGGGAGGGAGTCTCAGGCGGCGGGCGGGAGCCTGAGGGGGCGGGTGACGAACCTCAGGGGGCGGGCGACGAGCCGTTCACCGTCAGGACGCGCTCCGGCGTCTCGATGGCGGGGAAGGTGCCGGTGTCGATGATCCCGTGCTCGTTGTAGGCGGCCTCTATCAGGGCGTGCGCCCGTGGCTCCAGCTTCCACAGGGCGCGGTACTCGCGGGCGGTGGCCAGCGTGATGCCGGTCTCGTGGGCGATGTCGGAGGCGCGGGGAACGAACTTCCGCTCGATCTGCTTGTCCCAGTACTCCCGGGCCGCGCGCATCAGGGCCGCGCGCTGCGCCGTGTCGACGACCGGCAGGGCCGTCTCCACCACCTCGGCCTCCTCCTCGTCCTCGTCCTCGTCCTCGTCGTAGGACCCGGCGGCGGGCAGGGCCGGGGAGGCCCGCGGCGCCTCGGGCTCGGGGGCCCACGGGACGGGCGGGCTCAGGTCGATCAGGGCGGAGGTGTTGTAGAGCGCTCCGATCTGGGACAGCAGCGCCTCCTGGCGGCCCGCGTCGACCGCCAGGCCGGTGTGCTCCACCGCCTGGTCCATCGCCCGGTCCAGCTTGGTGAGCGCCGCGCGCATCCTCCGGTCGGACGCGCCGGCCTCGCGGAGGGCGCGGGCGCGCTTGGCCGCCAGCGCGACACGGGTCAGCCTCCGGTGGGCGTCCACCTCGCTCGCGGTACGGTCGCTGGCCTCGGCCAGCCCGACCCGGACCAGCATGCGCTCGGGGGTGATCCGCCAGTTGATGCGGGCGCGCCCGGTGATGCGGTGCCGTTCGATCGCCATGCCCCGCTCCCACAGCCACGCGGCCACCAGCGGGGCGGCGAGCCGGAACACGGCCTCGGCGAGGCTGCGGGCGTCCATGCTCGACAGCACCGCCGACAGCCCGGTGAGCGTCCACACCGCGATGCCGTCGATGCCGGCGGAGTAGTTCTCCCTCATGTTGCGGCGGGCCCGCACCGCGCTGGTGATCACGGCGACTTCGATGAACGCGAAGAGCAGGAGCCTCAGGGGGCCGTCGAAGCCGAGCACGTCGCCGGAGAAGCGCCACATGCCCTGGGCGGACACGCCCGTGGCGATGCTCGCCGCCACGATGGTGAGGATGTCCTCGGCCGGGCGGGGGGCGACGAAACGGTGGAAGAAGCGGTTACCGGCACGGTAGACGGCGCGGAGCGCGAGATAGGCCAGGCCCAGCAGGACCAGCGCGACCACGCAGATGATGACCGTTCCGACCGGGTGGTCCGACGCGAAGGCGGTGATTTGATCGATGGGGGGCATCAGTCACTGTCCGTCAGTCTCGATGTCCGACAGGATATGGACGCGATCATTCCAGAATGTCGGCAGCTTGTTCGCGAAACGGGTAGTCACGCCTGTGACGTGAGTGAAAACGGGCGCGGGGATCCGTCCCCGGTCCGACATGGGGATCCGCGACCCGTCCGGCGCGGATGACCGGCCCCGGGCCGGCGGGAAGATCCGCTGCTCGTCCTGCGCGGACGGCCTGCCTCCGGGCCGGCCGCGCCCCCCGGACGGACACGGTTCGCGGGCGGGTACGGGCCCCCGCGCGGACGCGGGACTCCGGAGCGTACGGCGAATCCATGGTTACACCCCCTTGACGGCTATGTAACGTGAATGCATAACATGCATGTATGTGATCGCGGAGATCACCGATCCTCCACGGCAGCGGGTACGGCCCGCCGGAGTCCCCACACCGCCGGGCTTGATGTCCCCACCTGCAAGGAGCACAAGTGACGCAACCGATCGTCGCCCCGTGTGCCGCCCCGTCACCCGTCCCGTCCGCGCCCCCGTCATCCGAGTGGTGGCGCGACGCCGTGATCTACGAAATCTACGTGCGCAGTTTCGCCGACGGCAACGGGGACGGCATCGGGGACCTGCTGGGGGTACGCAGCCGCCTGCGCTATCTCGCCGACCTCGGCGTGGACGCCATCTGGCTCACCCCGTTCTACCCGTCCCCGATGAACGACGGCGGGTACGACGTGGCGAACTACCGCGCCGTCGACCCCCGGCTCGGCACCCTCGACGACGCCCGCGCCCTCGTCCGCGAGGCCCACGGCCTGGGCATGCGCGTGCTCATCGACATCGTGCCCAACCACACCTCCTCGGAGCATCCCTGGTTCGCGGAGGCTCTCCGTGACGAGCCCGGGGCCCGGGACCGCTACGTCTTCCGGCCGGGGCGCGGGCAGGACGGGGCCGAACCCCCCAACGACTGGGAGTCGAGCTTCGGCGGGCCCGCCTGGACCCGGCTGCCCGACGGCTCGTGGTACCTCCACCTCTTCGCCCCCGAGCAGCCCGACCTCAACTGGGACAACCCCGAGGTCCGCGCCGAGTTCGAGGACGTGATGCGGTTCTGGCTGGACATCGGCGTGGACGGGTTCCGCGTCGACGTGGCCCACGGCATGGTCAAGGCTGAGGGGCTGCCCGACGCCGGATTCACCGGCCAGCTGAAGCTGCTCGGCCGCGCCCCGCTGCCCTTCTTCGACCAGGACGGCGTGCACGAGATCTTGCGCTCCTGGCGGCGGCTGCTCGACTCCTACCCGGGCGAGCGCATCGGGGTGGCGGAGGTGTGGCCGCCCTCCCCCGACCGGCTGGCCAACTACGTCCGGCACGACGAGCTCCACCAGGCCTTCAACTTCGACTACCTCGCCGCCGACTGGGGAGCCGGCCCGCTGCGCCAGGTGATCGACGCCTCGATCTCCGCCACCGACCTGGTCGGCGCGCCCACCACCTGGGTGCTGTCCAACCACGACCAGGTGCGCCACGTCACCCGCTACGGCGGCGGAGAGCAGGGCACGAGGCGCGCGCGTGCGGCCACCCTGCTCACCATGGCGCTGCCCGGCTCGGTCTACCTCTACCAGGGCGAGGAGCTCGGTCTGCCGGAGGTCCTCGATCTTCCCGACGAGGTGCTGCAGGATCCGATCTTCTTACGTACGGCCGGCGCGGACCGCGGCCGGGACGGCAGCCGCGTGCCGATCCCGTGGGCGTACGGCGAGTCGTCGTCCGGCTTCTCCCCGCCGGGAGCCGACCCGAGCTGGCTGCCGATCCCCCGCGAGTGGGGCGGGCAGGCGGTGATCCCGCAGCTCGGCGACCCCGGGTCGGTCCTCAACCTGTACCGGAACGCCGTACGGCTGCGCCGTACCCACCCCGCCCTGGGCAGGGGGACGATGCGGTGGCTGGACTCGCCGCCGGACACCCTCTTCTTCACCCGCGAGCCGGGACTGCTGTGCACGGTCAACCTGGGCGCCGACCCCGTCGTCCTGGAGTCGCCCGGCACGCTGCTGCTGTCCAGCGGCGACACGCGCTGCGACGGGCTCCAGGCGATCCTGGAGCCCGACACGGCCGCCTGGTGGTCCTGCACCACCTCCTGAACCGGTGGCCCTGCGCCACCTTCTGAACGCGCCGGTCGGGGGGCCGCGCGAGACAGCCCCGGCCGGTTCCCGTAAGGAGGGCCACATCCTGGCGGGAACCGGTCGGCTATGTCAGGGGAAGATGAGAGCCTGATCGGGCTCGACGGCGTCCTGCGCGAGGGTGTCCAGGATCTGCCGGCCGTACTTCGCCAGTTTGTTCTCGCCGACACCGCTCACCTCTCCCAGCTCGGCCAGGGAGGACGGGACCCCGGTCGCGATCTCGCGCAGGGTCGCGTCGTGGAAGATCACGTAGGCGGGCACGCCCTGCTCCTTGGCGGTGGCCGCGCGCCAGGCGCGGAGCCGCTCGAACACCGGCACGGCCTCCTCGGGCAGGTCCGCGGGGGTGGCGCGGCGGGCCCCACCGGCCCGTGCCGACGGCTCGGATCTGGTGCGCGCCGCCCGCTCGGGCTCACGCCGCAGCAGGACCTGGCGCTGCCGGCTCAGCACCTCGGCGCTCGCCTCGGTGAGCAGCAGCGTGCCGTAGTCGCCCTCGACGGTCAGCAGGCCCTGGGCCAGCAGCTGGCGCACCACGCCGCGCCACTCGGCCTCGCCCAGCTCCGTGCCGATGCCGAACACCGTCAGGGAGTGGTGGTCGAACTGGGTGACCTTCGGCGTCTTCCTGCCGAGCAGGATGTCGATGATCTGGCCCGCGCCGAACTTCTGGCGCCGCTCGCGCAGGAGCCTGAGCACGGTCGACAGGAGTTTCTGGGCGGCGATCGTGCCGTCCCACGACTCCGGCGGCGTCAGGCACGTGTCGCAGTTGCCGCACGCCGTGCTGTCCTGGCCGAAGTAGGCGAGCAGGCGCACGCGGCGGCACTCGACCGCCTCGCAGAGGGCGAGCATGGCGTCGAGATGGGTGCCCAGGCGGCGCCGGTGGGTCTCGTCGCCCTCGGAGGTGTCGATCATCTTGCGCTGCTGCACGACGTCCTGGAGCCCGTAGGCCAGCCAGGCGACGGAGGGGAGGCCGTCACGTCCGGCCCGGCCGGTCTCCTGGTAGTAGCCCTCGACGGACTTGGGCAGATCGAGATGGGCGACGAACCGCACGTCGGGTTTGTCGATGCCCATGCCGAACGCGATGGTGGCGACCATGACGAGGCCGTCCTCCCGCAGGAACCGCGCCTGGTTGGCCGCCCGGGTGCGCGCGTCGAGCCCCGCGTGGTAGGGCAGCGCCGAGATGCCGTTCTGCACCAGGAACTCGGCGGTCTTCTCGACCGAGGAGCGCGACAGGCAGTAGACGATGCCGGCGTCCCCGGGGTGCTCGGTGCGCAGCAGCTTGAGCAGTTGCCGCTTGGGCTCGTTCTTCGGCGCGATGCGGTACTGGATGTTCGGGCGGTCGAAGCTCGACACGAAGTGGCGGGCTTCCTCCAGGTTCAGCCGGGAGGCGATCTCGGCGTGGGTGGCCTCGGTGGCGGTCGCCGTCAGGGCGATGCGGGGCACGTCGGGCCAGCGCTCGTGCAGCGCGGACAGCGCGAGGTAGTCGGGCCGGAAGTCATGCCCCCACTGGGCCACGCAGTGCGCCTCGTCGATGGCGAACAGGGAGATCGTGCCGCGGTCGAGCAGCCGCAGCGTCGAATCGACCCGCAGGCGCTCCGGCGCCAGGTAGAGCAGGTCCAGCTCACCCGCCAGGAAGGCGGACTCGACCTGACGGCGCTCGTCGTGGTCCTGCGTGGAGTTGAGGAACCCCGCCCGCACGCCCAGGGCCGTCAGGGCGTCGACCTGGTCCTGCATGAGGGCGATGAGCGGTGAGACGACGACGCCGACGCCGTCCCGCACGAGGGCGGGGATCTGGTAGCACAGCGACTTGCCGCCACCGGTCGGCATCAGCACCAGCGCGTCACCGCCGGCGACGACGTGGTCGATGATCTCTTGCTGCCCTTCCCGGAACGAGTCGTAGCCGAAGACGCGGTGCAGCACTCGCAGCGCGTCGCTCACCTCGGGACCGCTCACGGGAGAAACCATCGGGTCATTCTACGAGGCCCCGTGCGGCCCATCGGCGCTTTCGCCGTGGGAGGACGCGCCGCCGCCGGCCGCTTGCGTGGACGCAGCCGGGTCCGGGCGGCAACGGCCGTACATCCCACGACTTTGGCGATCCGCTCACCGGTCAGGCCCTCCCCGCAGGCCAGTGCCACGACCTCGCGGCCACGCTCGGGCAACCCGTCGAAGGCGGCGCGAACATGCTCCGGATCGACCGCTCTGACCGGCCGGTCTGCGGCCGGTTCCGCACGCAGCCGTGTGTCGCCTGGACGGGGCGCACAAGCGCACGATCCGGCTCCGATGTTCCTCGACCCCCGACACGCACGGCTGAGGCGGAACCCCGGCTCGGCACTGCCGCGAACAGAACCGCGTCGCCAGGCGGCGGCTGGGGACACGTTCGGGAGGAGGCCGCCAGGGACACCGTGCCGATCTCCATCAGGGCCTGCTCGATCCGGCGTGCAGCGTCATCTGCCCGCGCCGTATCCGGACCCCGTTTCGAAACGATCAGTCAGCCGGCGGTCGCCCGGGCCCGGCCGTCAGCGGCGCCAGGCTCGGCGCAGCTCCTGCACGCCGGTGACGATGCCGAAGGCGATCAGCCCGGCGAGGTAGGCGATGACGCCGAAGACCACGCCGTTGCCGTCGACGTGGTCCCACTGGGTGATCAGCAGCACACCGATGCCCACGCCGAGCACCGGCTGCAGCGGCAGCAGCGTCACGGCCAGCAGGAGGCGGTGCCGCGCCAGGAAGGTGCGGCCCCGGACGGCGATGATCCGGGCGGTGACCGCCACCACCGCGGCGGCGAAGAGGACGGCGAGCATCAAGGCGAGATCCACGCTCAGCTCCGTCTCGTCAGCAGGCGCAGCACCAGCGCGATCGCGCCGCCCGCGGCCAGGCCGGTCAGGGTCGCGGGCCAGAACGGCAGGCCGGCCGTCCCGGGAACGGGGATGTCCGGCCACTGCCGGGAGTCAAGCTCCGCGACGGTCAAAAAGACCGTCGCGACGGCGAGGGTCGTGATGATCTGCGCCGCGAAGGCCAGACCCCAGGGCCGCTCGCCGGCCGGGTCAGGCTCCCGGACCCGTGTCACGGCCTGCGGCATGGGCGGCGCGGCCTCCTCCCCGACGATGAGCCGCACCAGCCCGCCCGCGTCCGGCCGGTGGTGCGGCTCCTTGGCCAGGCACGCGCCCAGCAGGCCTCGCAACTCCGGCGGGACGCCGGCCAGGTCGGGCTCGTGGTTGAGGATGCGGTTGAACACAGCCGGCATGCTGTCCTGGCCGAACGCCGGCCGCCCGGTCGCGGCGAACACCATGGTGACCGCCCAGGAGAACACGTCCGACTCCGGCCCCACGGCCGCGCCGCGCAGTTGCTCGGGCGACATGTACGGCGGCGTGCCGACCACGGCGCTGGACTGCATGGTCGTGCCCTCCAGCGCGAGGGAGATGCCGAAGTCGATGACGCGCGGCCCGTCCGGCCCGAGCAGCACGTTGCTCGGCTTGAAGTCGCGGTGCACGATCCCGGCCTCGTGGATGGCCTTCAGCGCCGCCGCGGTGGCGAGCATCAGGCGGCGCGTGCCACCGGCGGCGCGCGGCCCCTCGCGGGCGATCAGCTGCTGGAGCGATTCGCCGGGGATGTACTCGCTGACGATGTAGGGCTGGCTGCCCTGGACGTCGACGTCCAGGATCTGGGCGGTGCCGAACGGCCCGACCCGGCGGGCCGCCTCCACCTCGCGCAGGAAGCGCCGGCGGTTGCCGGCGTCGTGGGCCAGCCTGGCGTGCAGGAGTTTGATCGCCACCCGGCCGCCCGACGGGTCGACTCCGAGGTAGACCGCGCCCTGCCCGCCTTCGCCCAGCAGCCCCTCCAAACGGTATGGGCCAATGTGGGAAGGTTCGACGATCATTCGCCTTCTTATATCAGGTGCTGGCGGTCCGGGGTTGAGGAACAGCGGAACAGCCGTTGGCGGTGAGAAAGAGCTTGTTCCTCGTTGTGGCAGTGAGCTGATCGAATGCGAAAGGGGCAGACGGTCAGGGCCCACCGACATGAGGGCAGGGCCCGGACCGGCCGCCCGAGCCGCCGGTGATGATCCGCCCGGCGGGGTCGTGGAAGTACAGGCGGGTGCCGCCTTATCCGCCGGACGATCATGAGATGAGGGCATCAGAACAGGCCGGAACGTTGATGCGATCGCAAGAGCGTTATCTTGTCGCGTCATGCAGTATTCCTGAATGTTGCCGCGTGAACCTTACGATCTCGCAATGCGATCATCTGCGTTAGTCGTCAGGTGGAAGGCAGCCCTATCGGGCCGGAAATGGCCGTGGACCTTCGGTCAGATCGCCGGAGTGGGGCTCGTGGGTTCGTTGCTCGGCCCTTGCCTGTATGTCGTTGCTATCTTTGTTCTCGGGCTGGGCCCGATCGTCTTGGTCTTCGCCGCGCTCTTCGCGATGGCTGTTTTGTATGTCGTGGCGCTCATGACACCAGGCGGTTCACCGCTGACGGCGACCCCGGGCGGCAGGGTGCTGTGGGCGGGCGCGATCTTGATTCTCGGGGTGATCGGCTGGATCGCCGGGGCGTCAGCCCTCGGCAAGTTGGGACTGTCCACGACAGACCCACTGTGGTGGTCGTTGCTCAGCGCAGTCCCGTTCGCCCTGGCGGCAGCCCTCTGTGCGGGAGGGTGGACCTCGCTCGTCTCGCTTGTCCTGACCACGGCGCTGATCCTGACTGGCTGTTCCTAGGAGCAGCGGACTCGCCCGGCCCGCTTGAGCGCGGCCCGCAGCTGCCCACGGGTGAGGACGGCGGCGCGGGCGGAGATTTCCGATCCCGCGGGCGCCGGAGACGCCTTCCCGCCGCCCGATGCAACGACATCGGGAAAGACAGCAAACTCCAATAAGACACCGTCCTGACCTGCCCACGAGAATAGGCATTCAGCTTTACAGTGCCGCCGCGGAAAACGCGGGGCGAGGGCAGAGCCCACCATGCCGTGAAACGCACGGCGAACAGACGGTCGTGATTCTTGGGATCGAGGTCCGCCATGGCAACCGAGACAGCTCCGGCTCGTCATTCCCACACCTGGATATCAGCTCTCAACAGCCGATATCACAAGGCTGCGCTGGGTCTCTACCTGGTGATAGTCATAGCCCACTGGGCGGAGCACGTCTCCCAGGCGATCCAGTTGTACGTCCTGGGCTGGCCGCTCCCCGAGGCGCGCGGCGTTCTGGGGGTGCCGTTCCCCTGGCTGGTGAAGTCCGAGTGGATGCACTACGGCTACGCCCTGCTGATGCTGATCGGCCTGATCCTGCTGAGGAAGGGCTTCACCGGCAGGTCGCGGACATGGTGGAACGTGTCACTCGGAATCCAGGTGTGGCACCACTTTGAGCACCTGCTCCTGCTCCTTCAGGCGCTCACCGGCTCCAACCTGCTGGGCCGTCCCGTGCCGACCAGCATCATCCAGCTCATCGTGCCGCGGGTGGAACTCCACCTGTTCTACAACGCGATCGTCTTCCTGCCCATGGTCGTGGCGATGGTCCTCCACCGGCGCCCCCGCGGATCCGAGCGCGCCGCGATGCGCTGCGGCTGCGCCCCCGCGCACGCGTAAGGACGGTTGCGTCCCCGCGCACGCATGAGGACGGTTGCGTCCCCGTGCACGCGTGAAGAGGAGACGGCGGGTGACGCCCGGTGGCACGGCGCACCCGCCCGGCAGGTGACATACGGCGGAACCGGCCGCCCGGCAGACGGCGGGGCCGGCCAGGTCCGTTCACATCCCCCATCGACTCCGGAGGCATGCCATCCCTGGCACACACCCGAACATAATGATCGTCGGGGACTCGATCAGTCATGGCCTGGAGGGCGACTACACCTGGCGGTACCGGCTGTCGCAGAACTTCGGCAAGCACGGGTTCCCGGTCCGCTTCGCCGGGCCGGAGACGGGCACCTCGGTGCTGCCCGCGAGCCAGCCGGGTGACTATCCGGCCCGCACGGCGGACCCCATCCACAACGGCCGCTACCGGCCGGGGATCGACTTCGGCGACAGCAGGCACTACGCGAGATGGGGCCGCCTGCTCCACGAGGCCAAGGACAACATCCGGGATGCCGTCGCCGCCCACGGCGCCGACCACCTCATGGTCGAGCTCGGCTTCAACGACCTGGCCTGGGGGGTTTCCGGCCCCGGCCGGTTGACCGCGGACCTCGGGACTTTCGTTCAACGGGCCCGCGACGCCAATCCGGATGTCCAGTTCCTGGTCGCCAACGTCGTGCACCGCACCCCGCTGGACTCCGGCCCCGGCCTGGCGGACGTCATCACCGCGTACAACGAGGGGTTGCCGTCCACGCTGGCGGCGATGTCGACGGCTCGGTCGGCGGTCGTCCCCGTCGACCTCGCCGGCGTCTACGACCCCGGTGGCGACACCTATGACGGCCTCCACCCGAACAGCGTCGGCGAGTTCAAGATCGCCAAAGCGTTCGCCGACGCCTTCTCGGCGGTGTTCGGTCGCGGCCGGATCGACTTCCTCGACCCGGTCCCCCGTACGGCCGACCCGCTTGCGATCTCCCCACCGGCCGGTATCGCCGCCACCCCGCACGACTCGTCCATCAGCGTCTCGTGGCCGCACGTGTTCGGCGCGAGCGGATACTGGCTCTACTGGCGTGATGTCACCGCCGGGCAGGGCTTCCAGAGGTCACCGCTGCCGATACTCGCCGACAGCCTGGAAGTGCCCGCCGAGCGCGGGCACACCTACGAGTTCATGGTCAGCGGCGCGCGCGGACACCAGGAGACCCCGACCACGCGGATCGCCGCCGTCCTCGCCGGGCAGCCGGCACTGTCCCTGGCGGGCGGCCTGGCCGGACGCTGAGCCTCCTGCGGACCGGACGCCGAACCTGCGGCGGACCGGGTTCGACCGCGGCCGGATGCGGAGCCTGCGGTGGACCGGGTGCCGAACCTGCGATGGACCGGGTTCGACCGCGGACCGGATGCCAAGCCTGCGGCGGACCGCTTCGACGGCGGACCGGATGCCGAACCTGCGGCGGACCGCTTCGACGGCTGTGCCGGGGACCCGTGCCGGTATGTCCGCACCGGCGTCCGCGTGCCGGCGGCACCTGCGCGGGCCGGTGACCGCCACCGGGCGGTGGCCTCGGGTCAGGCGTCCGCCGGCGTCCGTGACAGCGTGTCGGTCGCCGGCGGGAAGGCAGGATCGGGTGGCAGAGGTGCGCGGCACCGTCGCCACGTCGTGATCTCCGCGGGGCGGGCTCGCCGCCCGGTCAGTTCTGCTGGGAGGCGATGCCGGCGAGCAGCGCGACGAGCTGCTCGGGGGCCGACACCATCGGCCAGTGGCCGGTCTTGAGAGTGTGGAAGTCCCAGTTCGGCTCGGCGCGCATGGCCGCGACGTCGTCGGAGACCTTGCCGTCGAAGTGTTCCATCTCGCACATGACGTAGCTTGCCCGCTGCTGTGCCAGCGGCCGCGTCAGGACGGCCGGCTCGGACAGCGTGCGCCCGGGATGGCCGACGAAACGCTCCACCAGCCACCGCGCCTGCTCGACGGACAGGTCCTGCCCGTCGGCCACGACCGTGGCGTCCGGGATCGGCCAGCGGCCCCGGTTCTCGTCGATCAACTGGAGCTCGCCGGCACGTTGGCGTTCCGGGAAGGCCTGGAGCATCGAAACACCGTCATGGGGCAGGAACCCTTCGACGAACACGGTGCGCGCCACCCGGCCGGGGGCGCGGTCAGCGACCTGACCGGCCACGATGCCCGAATAGCTGTGGCCCACGAGAATGACGTCTCTCAGGTCGTCCGCCTCCAGGAGCGACAGCACATCATCGACATGGGTGGCCAGGCCCACACTGGAGACATCGGTATCAGGGGCGGCCAGTCCCGACAGCGTGACCGGGCGGACGTGATGACCGAGCGTGCGCAGGCCGCAGGTCACCGGCTCCCAGACCCAGGCGCCCATCCAAGGGCCAGGAATCAAGACGAAATGGTTTTTCACGGCAGGTCAGCTTCCTCTCCTTTACTCTAAGGCTGCCTTGAATAATGTAGAAATCGGACCTATTAGCACATTACGTCCGCAGGTCGGCCACCTTGCCGTCCATGACTTTCCACATTCATTCAGCAGCCTCTTACCGGTCTAGTCAAGACTTGTCAGGCGGCCATGCTCACCGGGGCGGAGAGCTGGATCAGATGAAGGTCGAGGGCGTCCGACTCCGACACGATGATCGGGAGGTCGTCGGCGAGGACCGCGACGACGCCGGCGTACCCGCCACCAGGGGCAAGGGGGTGGATTTGCACCGTACTTGGATGGATGTCCAGCGGCCAGCCGAGCAGTGCGGGTTCTTCCTGTGGACCGCTGACCTCGACCTGGTCCGGAGGGATCCGCAGCCCGTGGCCTGTCGCCTTGAGGACTGCTTCTTTACATACCCATATGCGGGCGAAAGCAGCGTTCTGCTCGTGCTCGGGGAGCGCCTGCAGGACCGCCAGCTCGGCCGGCGACAGCGCGCACTGCGCGAGCCCGTCGACCGGGCCGGTGGGCACCTCCTCCACGTCGACCCCCAGCGGCCCGGCGGTGCTCAAGGCCACCGCGACGCGGTTGCCCGCGTGGGAGACGGAGACATGCAGGTCGATCCCCACGCTGCGGACGTACGGCTTGCCGTGCGGTTTGTCGCAGTCCGGGCACCGCCGCTCGACGATGACGGCCGCGGGAGGGACGCCGAGCTGGGCCGCCGCGGTGGTGCGCAACAACCAGCACGCCGTGAGAAAGCGGCGCCGGTCCTGATCACGGTGGTAGGTCGAGGCCCGCTTCAGCTCAGTTCCACTGAGCACGCTGGTCAGGACGTCGATCGGCTGATCCCGTGGATCCGCCCACCACACGCTGCACTCTCCAGTCTGCAAAACGGGAGTAATCATGGGTTGCCTCCTTTGGTTCGCGGTTCTCAGTGGTCAATGTGTGGCATGTCGCGAGTTTCCAGTGGCTGACCGTCGGGTCGGTGAGAATCGCAACCACCCTGACGCAGATCTGCTCACTTGTTATGTCCTCATCGGTCTGGATACGGATGACTATTTCTCCGGTGGCCTGCTTGAGGTCCTTGCGCCATTTCTCCGGCAGAAGCGCCAGAATCCGGATTCCGTCGATTGGCGAATTACCCGACGGCTCTCCCCCGGTCCGCCGCATCGTCAGTTCAACCAACATGAGTGGATACCTCCGCCTAGTCCCAGGTGGTGCCGTCAGTGGACGCGGAGCCCCATGGGGTGCCGGCGGCCGCGAACTGCGACTCGACGCCCCACGGGCCGCCCTCGGCGGCCGGCGCGGAGTGGCCGCCGATGACGGCGGAACACAGGACAGCGCCGGCGACAATTGCGGGCGAAAACATTGCAGTGACGTTGAAACTGCCTGGGGACAAGATTGGGATCTTCATTTCTTCATCCATTTTCTCGGGCTGCGTATTTGTTCTTGCACACCTAACTCTGCGCTCTCCGCAGCCCATGGACCAGGCAGATCAAAGGCAGCAAGTTGCCTGCCGCTAGCCGCTTCCTGCCAAACGGGTGCCGGACGGCCCGCGAGCACCGGGCAGGAACGGGACAACTGCCGGTGGCGGGTCCGGGCGGCAGACATCCGCCTTCCGGGACACAGGCGCCCGCCTCCCGGGACAAGGGACGCGACAGCCGCCCGTCCAACGACGACCGCCCCGGACCGGAGGCGGTCCGGGGCGGTACAGGGCGCGCCACGGGACGATCCAAAGGCATGCGGGTGCCCGGGAAGGCCCGGAGGCTGCGTGGAAGGGGAGGCTGCGCGTGGAAGGGGAGGCTGTGTGGGAGGCCCGGAGGCTGTGTGGAAGGCCCGGAGGTGACACCGAGAGGTGGCGGAGGCCCGGAAGGCACTACCGGGCTTCCGGGACGGTACGGGGTGCCAGGGAAGGCCCGGGGGTGGTGCGGGGCGCGTGGAAAGACCCGGAGGCGGTGCGGGCGTGCGGGAAGGAGTCTGCGCGGGAGCGCGCTGGAGACCCGGAAGCGATACGGGAGCGCGCTGGAGACCCGGAAGCGATACGGGAGCGCGCTGGAGACCCGGAAGCGATACGGGAGCGCGTCGGAGCCCCGGAAGCGATACGGGAGTGCGTCGGAGCCCCGGAGGCGGCACAGGGTTTTTGGAGGGGCCCGGAGGCGGCACGGGCGCCCGGAGACGGTGCGGGAGCGAGCGGCGGTCGGGCGGCGGCACGGGAGGGCTGGAGGAGCGCGGATCCGCCCGCGGCCTCAGCGGCGGTGGGCGCGGTGAGACCGGCGCGGCCGGCCGCCGCGCCGGTCTCATGCCGGCGCGGTCAGCCCGCCGTGGACCGGCCGGTGCCCACCGGCCGGTGCCGGCCGCTGTCTACAGGGGCACGTTCCCGTGTTTGCGCTGCGGCGGCTGCTTGCGCTTGTCGCGCAGCATCGCCAGCCCCCTGGCGACCGCGGACCGCGTCTGCACCGGGTCGATCACGTCGTCGACCAGTCCGCGCTCGGCGGCGTAGTGCGGGTGCACGAGCTGTTCGGAATACTCGGCGACCAGCTCCGAGCGGAGCTCGGCGGGGTCCGCGGCGGCGGCCAGCTCCCTGCGGAAGATGACGTTCACGGCGCCCTCGGCGCCCATCACGGCGATCTCGTTCGTCGGCCACGCCAGCGAGAGGTCGGTGCCGATGGAACGCGAGTCCATCACGATGTACGCCCCGCCGTACGCCTTGCGCAGAATGACCTGGATCCGCGGCACGGTCGCCTCGCAGTAGGCGTACAGCAGCTTGGCGCCATGCCGGATGATCCCCGCGTACTCCTGATCGGTGCCCGGCAGGAAACCGGGCACATCGACCAGTGTCACCAGCGGGATGCTGAAGGCATCGCAGAACCGTACGAACCGTGCGGCCTTCTGCGACGCGGCGACATCCAGCACACCGGCCAGCACCATGGGCTGGTTGCCGACCACGCCGACCACGTCACCGTCGATCCGGGCCAGCACGCAGATGACGTTCGGGGCCCAGTTCTCATGCAGTTCGAGGAAGTCACCGTCGTCCACCAGCTCGGCGACGACCTGCCGCATGTCGTAGGGCTTGTTCGGCTCGACCGGGACTATCTCGGCCAGCCGGGGCCGCACATCCGTGGCCGCGTCGCAGGAGGGCGCACTCGGGGGAAGGTCCAGATTGTTGCTGGGCAGCATCGAGACGAGATAGCGCACGTCCTCAAGACAGCTCTCCTCGTCGTCGTGCACGAACGTGGCCACACCCGATCGGCCGCCGTGGACCTCCGCACCGCCGAGCTCGGCATGGGTGACCCGCTGGCCGCTCACCGCCTCGACGACATCGGGCCCGGTCAGGTACATCTGAGCGGTGTCGCGGACCATGAAGGTGAAGTCGGCCAGTGCCGTGGAGTAGGCGGCTCCCCCCGCACACGGCCCGAGCACGACGCTGATCTGCGGTATCACCCCGGATGCCTGGACATTGCGCTGGAAGATCCCGCCATAGCCGTTGAGTGACATCACCCCTTCCTGGATCCGGGCGCCCCCGCTGTCGTTCAGCCCGATGAAGGGGGATCCGGTGGAGATCGCCAGGTCCATCACCTTGTGGATCTTCGAGGCGTGCGCCTCGCCGAGCGACCCGCCGAAGAGGGTGAAGTCCTGGGCGTAGACGAACACCCGGCGGCCGTGGATCGTGCCGGACCCCGTGACCACACCGTCGGTGTGCGGGCGCTGCTCCTCGATCCTCAGGCCGTGCGCCTGATGGCGGCGGTACATGTCGATCTCGGTGAACGACCCCTCGTCCAGCAGCAGGTCTATCCGCTCCCGCGCCGTGCGCTTGCCGAGCGTGTGCTGCCGGTCGACCGCCTGGCGGCGGCCGGCGACGACCTCCTCGCGCAGTCGCTCGCGCTGCTCGCGCAGCAGGCTCATGGACCGGATCTGCGGCGGCGGGGCCGGCGGCTTCGCGTGAAGACGCCCGTTCGGGTGCTCGTCGGGACGGCCGTTGACGCCCTCCTCGGCCGGCGCGGGCAGGGGAACGAGAATGAAATCGAGCTCCGAGGTGCTCATCGGCGTTTCTCCCCCTCGTTACCCAAGGCTCCGGCCCTCCGGGCGGTCCGCTCGCTCATGGGGGCATCTCCCGTCATTGCGTTGGTACAGACGACAGGCTCGGCCGGCCGGAACCCGCCTGCCGAGCGGACAGGTGACCGCTCTCCCGCAGCCAGCGCACCGTGTCACCGACGGTCTCGGCGATGGGCCGTGGACTGATCCCATGAGTGCTGACGCCCTCGGCCGGGCGCGTGGCGCAGGCACACGTGTAGATGGCTCCGTACTCGGCCGGGATGTGCCACGGCCACACACGCTGCACGAGGTCGACGAACCGCCCGACCGGGATCATCCCCCGAGCCGGGAGGAAGATCGTCGGCAGTGCGCGTCCGGTGACCTCGCGCAGCACCTCCACGTACTGGCGTGTGGAGAGGTAGCGGCCCGGTCCGAAGTGGCGGCCCGGCCTGTCACCCGGTGCGGCGAGCAGCCGGGCGTGCAGCGCCGCGGTGTCCCGCACGTCGCCGACCGGGAACCCGCCCAGAGGCCACAGAGGCGTCAGTCCGCGGAGCACGCTGCGGAGCCGGGCGTTCTGGTCGCCCAGATTCGGGTCGTCCGGGCCCAGCAGGGCGGGCGGGTATGTGATCACCACCGGAGCTCCCTCGGCCTGGTGCCGGCGTGCGATGACCTCGGCCGCGGCCTTGCTCGCCATGTACGTCTCGCGAGGCCGGCCGACGGGCGAGTCCTCATGGATCACCTGTCCCCGCGCCGGGAACATCGCCACGACGCTGGAGACGTGGATGATCGGGTCCGCGCCCGCCCGCCGCGCGGCGTCGAGCACGATTTCGGTACCCCGTTCGTTGACCTGCCGCATTCTCATGTGGAGCCTGCTGTCGAAGGAATACACCGACGCCGCGTGCAGCACGGCGTCGGCGCCCCGTACGGCGCGGGCCACGCTGTCCGCGTCCGTGACGTCTCCGGTGACCACGTCGACGGCATCGAGGTCGACGTTCAACGGCGCCAGAGCGCGCTTCACCTTGGACACGTCGCGGACGAGCATGCGGACCCGGTGGCCCATCCCCACAATCGCCGCAACCGAATGGGCACCGACGAATCCAGTACCGCCGGTCGCGCTCACCAGCATCAGACCATCTCCTCTAATCCACACCCAGTGAAATACTCCTGCCTCCCTCCTGTCATCTCCGAGTGTGCTTCACCCGCCGGCACGGAACCGCGGGCAACCGCGCGGACCGTCCGGAGAGGATTTCCCCGCTGCGCCGGACCGGCGTTCAACAGCCGATTTTCCGGCTCGGGAAAAAGGCCGGAAACAATCGCGCGCCGACATATTCGACCGCGCCCTCGCACGCGAAACTCCGGGGAAACGCCTTGGAAGGCGATCCCGCCGGATCTGCTTCACCGGGGCATTTCCCGCCGGCGTGCGGAGATTCCCGCTGATGCGCGGAGACGGCCGCCGGCCGGGACGGGCGCGGCGCCCCGGGGCGCGCACGCGGCCGGCGGACGGAGCCTCCGGCCGCCCCGGCGGCGCCGCCTTCGAGCCACCGGCCTCCGGTATCATCCGGTGAGCCGCCGGCGCCCCTTCCACGTCGGCCCGGCCGGCGCCAACCGGGACTAGGCGGAGGCATCCAGCCATGTTGGTCGAGTTGACGATGCGCCGGACCGCAGGAGAGCCGGTGGGCAATTCACCGGTCGACGGGATCCGGATCCTGGCGCTTCTGCCGGAGAGATGGCGCAAGGACCTCAGGCAGGCCACCGGAGACGTCGTGATCCGCGTCCACACCGATGAGGACGTGACCGGCGCGCAGATACGGGCCGAAGCGATCGAGGCTCTCACCGATCCCGCGATCAGCCATTGGGAGCTCGCGGACTGTCACGTCCTGACCATCGGCCGTCCCGGACCGGGGAGGGACGCCCTCTGACCCCTGCCGCCCCTCGCCCCCTGCCGTCCCTCCTGGAGCCCGCTCCCACCGGTGCCCGCCGGGAGCCCACCGATCCCGGGAAGGCCGCGACGCGGGCCCGGCCGGCGCGGCTCGGTCAGATCCAGTTCTCCTCCTTGGCGCGCAGGGCGGCCTGGAAGCGGTTGACGGCACCGAGCCGCGCCATGAGGTCCGCGACGTAACGACGGTACGTCCGGACGGAGACATCGATCTCGCGTGCGGCGATCTCGTCCTTGTCGGCCGTCGCCATCACCGCGAGCACCCGCTTCTCCAGATCGGACAGCAGCGGCGCGCCGGTGGAAGGCTCGGTGAAATCACGGAGATCGACGGCGGACTGCCACACGCCGTCGAAATAGGTGACCAACTGGGAGACCAGGCCGGGTTCCCGTACGAGTAGCGCGCCCCGCGAGCTCTCTTTCGGATTTATCGGCACAACCGCTACGCTGCGATCAAAAATCAGCATACGGTCCATGGGGTCTTCTGTAATGTGAATCTGCCCGCCAAGACTGACAACGTCACGCAGATATGCCGCCATAAATGGATCGTCAAGTGCTTTAGGGTGATAAACCGCTTTTACCGCAAGGCCGCGACGCAGAGAGCGCGTATCCAGCGGGAGCGCCGTCTCGATGGCACCCCGCGAGAGCGGCCCGCCCGGATGCAGGCACAGCGTCTCCTTGTAGGAGAAGAACCCGAGGTCGTCGAGCCGCTGCCGGACCTGGTCGAGACCTTCCACGCGTTCGATGTCGAGCACCGGCGTCGAGTTCTCGCCGTGCCGCTGGTCCTCCACGAGGGAGGCGATGGCGTCGCGCGCCGCCAGAACGCGGCGGATCTCCATGTTGAGCTGGTCCAGGCGCTGCTCCACCAGGCGCTCGATCCCGATCCTCGGCTCCGTCGCCACCACGCGGTGACGGTCGGTGAGGTCGAGCAGGGACAGCCGGCCCAGGACCTCGGCCGCGGCCTCGATCGTGTCGGGATCCAGGTTGAGCGCCTGCCGTACCGAGCCGATCCCCTCGCCACGGTGTCGCAGGAAGTACCGGTAGAGCTCCTCGGCCTCAGCCGAAATACCGATGACGGAAATGTCCATGGCTCACCTCCCGGCCATGTACTTTCACGCAGGGTGGCGACTTCGGGCTACTCCACCCGTGCCCAACTCCATGGATATGTATATTTACAAACTATCAGACGTCAGATCATTCGTAAACCCTCATATAGCACCGGCTCAGGCCCCGCCCGCCAGTTGCGCGAGGATCCGGTTGAGATGAGCGCGGTCCTCGCGCGTCAGCCTGCCGATCACGCGGTCGTGGACCGCGGCGGTCACCGGATGGAGCACCTCCACGAGCAGGGCGCGCCCGGCGTCGGTCAGCTCGATCGAGTAGGCCCGCCGGTCGGCCCGGTCACGGCTCCGCACGACCAGCCCGCGCTGCTCGAGGACATCGATGATGTGCACCATCGTCGACCGGTCGACGGCGAGCCGCCGACCGATCTCCTGCTGCGAGAGCGGGCCGGACGCTTCGAGCACGCCGAGCACGCCGTAGTCGCGCCAGCGGAGGTCGTCATCCTTCAGCACCTCCTCCAGCTCCAACGTGACCTCACGCGCCGCACCGTTGAGCAGCCAGCCGGTGGACTCGGCCAGCAGTCCCGGAGCCGGCGCGGGCTCGCTCCCGTCTCCACCCATAGCCCCACCCCTTTCCAGCGGATCAGCGGTTTCCCGGCGGATCAGCGGTCAGCCTTCCTGCTCGTCGGCCACCTCGAACAGGTCCACGCCGAGCACGATCTCATGGACCTCATCCCACGTGGTGCCGGCGTCAGGGCCGCCTCGGCCTTCGGACACGGAGTCTCCTCACCTAGGGCGGCCGCGGAACCCTGAGCAGAGTCCCCACCACCCTCCCACATTAATCAGCTTCACAGATCCTCAGCATTCCTGTCAATCAGCATCGCTGATGATTTAGATTCGGCTGTTGCGCTGCGCATGGCAGCGTGTGACACTCTTGGCTTATAGGGTGTGACGCTCTTGCCATATATGAGCATGCTTGATATGGGCACTTTGGCGCATTATGCAACACATGACCGCTGAAGGGACGTATGTGAGCGCTGATTCTCCGAGTACGGATCTTCCCCTTGCGGACTTTATGTCCAGCTCCACCAGCCTATTGGTGAGCAAGGCCAACGATCTTTTCGTCGAGATCTTCGAATCGGCGGTAGAGCCCTTCGGGCTGCGGTCGAAGGATTTCATCGTGCTCACCGCCATCGACTCCATGGGACCCCAGTCCCAGCAGCAGCTCGCCCGCACCCACGGCATCGACAGGACCACCATGGTCAGCGTCGTCGACGGGCTGGAGCGGCTCGGCCTCGTTCAGCGGGCGCGCAACCCCGACGACCGGCGTAAGTATGCGATCGGCCTCACCAGCGAGGGACAGGCCCTCCTGCGCCACAAGCTCACCCCGACCATGCTGAACGCCATGGACGCCTTCCTCGCTCCGCTCACCCCGGACGAGCGCGAGCTGTTCAACAAGCTCCTCTGGCGCCTGGTGTACGAACGCCCTCCGGCGAAATCCAGCGGAGCCGGTGCGTCCTAGAACGGCCGGCGTGTCCCCGGGAGGTCCGGCGCCTGCCGGAGGGCCCGCGCGTCCTCAGGGGACGGGGCACGGAAGCGTCGTGCCGGGCGGCACGGTCCGGTAACAGGCCGCGCCGGGGCACACCACCTTCACCGGGTCATCGAATGCCCCGAAGCCGACCAGGACCGGTTCGTGCCCGAACCGGCGGGAGGCGATGTCGGCCCAGCCGAACGCCTCGTCCCGGGAGACGGGCTCGTCGGCCCGCGACGGATCCGCGTCGACGGCGGAACGCTCAAGGTAGGCCAGGTAGTCGGCCTCGCGATGCCACACCGTCAGGCGGCGCAGGGAGTCGGCCACGGGAAGCGTGTCCCAAGGCTGTGCCCGTGCCGCCACCGCGCGCAGGAACGCCTCGCCGACCGCCGCCTTCACCGACCGGGCGGCGGCGGTGGCTATCGTGGTCCCCTCCCCGCTGACGCCGACGACGGCGATCTGGAAATCGGGGCCGGGAAGCACGAACGCCGACACCCAGAGCCCGAGAGCGGACACCGCGGACGCGACGCTCGCGGGAATCAACCGCTCCAGGTGCTCGGAGACCCTCAGGAGCGGCATCCGCGGACTCGCCCACCAGCGTGTGACAACGTCATGGGCGAGAAGGTCGGCGATCGCACCGGAGGCGCCGTCGGAGCGGTCGTCCACCACGCCGACCACGGTGGGCTCCACCCGGCAGTCCCGTTCGCCCATCCATACGACCTCGGCCGGGAGAAGGTAGCGCTCCCCGCTCAGCATGCCGACGCCGGCGACGCTCACATGACGGTCGGCGGGGGGTTCCGGCATGAAGTCGGCCAGGCACAGCTCCCTGCCGTCGTCGCCGCCGCAGGGCCGCGCGACCCCGTCGGGAATCCGGTACAGAGCGTCCATGGCGGTGGCCCGCAACTCCGCCCTGGTGAGCGCGGCGTCCGGGGAGAAACCGGCCGCGACGGTGACGACCCCGGACACGGGCCGTTGCGCGTACGCGAGGTGGACCTCCCCGCCAAGACACTCGGCGACCCCCTCCAGAGGCAACGGCGACCACGACGCCCCTGAAACCGCTGACCGAGAGCTTCCAGGTGTGGGCGTCATCAGTCCCTCCTCGCCACGCATCCCGGCCCCCTGAGGGCCCATGGTGAAGCCCTCCGGCCCGCGGCCACCTGCCACCACCGGAAGGGTCCTGCCATTAGCGAGGGCCGCGAGCCGGGCTTCCCCGGCATCCAGCACCTCAATTCGTGTCGTGGGTCACACAAGGTGCTGCCACAAGACCAATACAACACGCCTGCGTCCGGGACCGTCAACGCGAAAAGGCCTATGCAGCAATTTGGAAGAAGAGGCATTGCGACCGGCGCGGAATCACCGGTCGCGCGACGGCCGGAAACATTCTCCGGCCCCGGCGGAGGAACGGCTCGGCAGGTATTTTTATAACACGGCGGCAGGCTTTCGAATAAGCCGTTCCGACGTTTCCGGAAAACATGGGTCAACTTTTCCGGCGTTTCACCGGGGCGACCGGCCTCCGCCCGGAGACCAGGCCGCGGCGCGGGCGGCCGGGCCGCCGCCCGGAGACCAGGCCGCCCGCGGGGCGACCGGGCCGCCGCGAGGAGGCGCTGCCCGCCTATCCCCTCGGCCCGTCCCCCCGCGGCGCCGGAACCGGCCCGCCCGCCGGGCCGTACGCCTCGGTCTGGAGCACCGAGCGGAGGATGTCCAGGGCGCGCACCGTCTGGCTGCGCACCGTCGAGCCCACGCTCCCCATCACCCGCGCGGTCTCCTCCACGCTGCGGTCCTCCCAGTACCGCAGGACCACGGCGGCCCGCTGCCGCGGCCCGAGAACGGCCAGGGCGCGCATCAGGACCAGCCGGTCCCCCAGGAGCGCGTACGGGTCCGGCGCCGGGGCCGGCTCGGGAAGCACTCCCGGCAGCACCTCACACGACCACCGGTGGGACCGGCGATCGCTGATGATCATCCGGATCATGACCGTACGCGCGTAACCGGCGATCCTGTCCCGGCGCTCAAGACTGTCCCAGCGCCCGTGAAGGGCGATCAGCGTCCGCTGCACCAGATCGTCGGCCTCGTACCAGTCGGACGAGAGCAGAAAAGCGGTCCGCCGCAGCGCCGGCCTGGCTTCCTTGACATAACGCGAGAACTCATCCTCGCGGGCCACGGCCATCCGCTCACACCCCGTCACAACGAATGGACCCCACCGTCAGCGGTGTGAAATCCCGGAAAAGGCACTCGACAACAGACCGATGACACATCGGTCACGTTGAGCCGACGCCATCAGAATTGGCCGACGTGTTACCGGCGACAACCCCTATTCATCCGGCAGTGTCGCCCTTATCCGGATGGGGGGAACCCCGGAAAGCGCGCGGGGATCACCGCCGGATCAGCACGGGGACGTGCCCCGGCGGCCGCGCCGGCCGGAGCCGCGCCGGCGACCGTGCCGGGCGCATGACCACAGGCCGGGGCGGCTCCGTGCGCGCGCTCCGCGGTCCGTGCGTGCTCCGCGGTCCATGCGTGCTCCGCGGTCCGTGCCGGCTCCCGTCCACCTCGCGGAGACCCCTGCGGAGACCCTGCCGCCTCGCGGCGTCCCGTCCCTCTCGTGCGGCGCGGGTCGGGCGGGCGGCCGCTACTCGACCCGGCCGCCGGGGCCCACGATCGACCTGATGGCCTCGACCACCGACGGCCATCCCGGGGAGAGCGGGTCGATCAGCTCGAAGTGATCCAGTCCTTCCAGCTCCACCAGCGTGGCGGACTTCTCCCGCTCGGCGAAGCGGCGGCTGATCTCGATGGGGACCTGGACGTCCGCGGTGCCGTGCACGAGGACGAGGCGGCCCCGGTCGTAGGGCAGCAGGCGGACCGGGTCCGTCTCGGGCAGCAGGGCGAGGCGGCCGTCCAGCAGGTCGGAGCAGGCGCCGCCGCCGATGCCGGCGTCGATGCCCCAGCCCAGGTCGGAGATGCCGGCCAGCGGCACCACTCCCTGGATCTTCAGGCTCGCGTGCCAGGGCGAGGTGACGGGCAACCGGTGACGCAGCGCCGTCCAGAGGGCGAGATGCCCGCCGGCCGAGTGGCCGAGGAGGACGACGCCTCCCGCGGCCGGGAGGTCACTCATGATCGCGTCGACGGCGGCGGCCACGTCGTCGAACGTGCCCGGATAGCCGCCGCCCGGCTGGCCGAGCCTGCGGTATTCGGGAGTGCAGACGACATACCCGCGGCCCGCCAGGTCGTCCGCCATGGGGCGGGTGTGGACCCGGTCGTACTTCGCCCGCCAGAACCCCCCGTGGAGCAGGATGACGACGGGCGCGTCCGGCTCGCTCGTGGCGGACCGCACATCGATGATCTGCTCGGGATCGTCGCCGTAGCCGATGACGCGGTCAGGAGGCATGGCCGGACGGGTCAGCACGTCGGGGAGAGCCATGCGGAGATCGTACTGCTCCCGTGCGGCCGCGGGCGAACGGCCTGTCCCGCCTCCACGACATGGCGTGTGAAGGAGTCCAGGCGAGGGTGACCGTACAGGTCACTGGGCTTGACCCGGATGCCGAGGTCGTCCTCGATGCGGGCGACGATCCGGACCGCGGCGATCGCCCGGCCGCCCAGCTCCCCGAACGTCGCGTCCGTCCCGTCGCCGGCGAGGCCGAGTGCGCTCCTCCAGATCTCCTCGACCCGCCTGCCCGCCTCCCGGGGGCTCAGCTCCCGCCCCGCGGGCTCCTCGACGGGCACGCCGTCCGCGCGGGGACGGGCGACCGGCGCCACCGGGCCTCCGGAGGGGCCGCTCGGTGAGGCCATGCACATAGGGCCACCTCCCTCTCGTACCGGCACGGACCGACGTCAAGCGTACGAACCCGGAGGGAATCCGCCGTCTTCCACATTGCCGGACCCCGGCGTGAACGGCCGCGAGATCCCGGCCCCCCTCTCCCACCTGTCGCGCGGCGGAATGTCCGGCATCCGGCTGGCAGGAAGTTGCCATCGGCGGCCAGCTTGCTGCCTTTGATTCGCCTGGTCCGGCGGCTCCGCGGCGCGCACCGTTGATTGTGCGAGGACAAATCGACATTCGAGAAAAAGGTTAAAGAAAATGACGATTCTAGCCACCTTGCCGATCATTTCCCCATTCGAAAGCCAAATCGACCACCCCGAATTCAACATCGCCGAATACTTCCTCGACCGGAACATCGGCGACAGGACCGCGCTGATCACCGGCGCCGGCCGTACGACCTACGCCGAACTGACGGCGCTGGCCAACCGGGTGGGCAACGCGCTGCACGCGCTGGGAGTGCGGCAGGGCGACCGGGTGCTGACCGCGCTGAGCGACGGGGTCGAGTCCGTCGCGACCTGGTACGGCGCGCAGAAGATCGGCGCCGTCACCGCCGAGGTCTACACGTATCTGCAGCCGAAGGACTACCGCTACTACGTGAACTACGCGTCGCCGGCGATCGTCGTGGCGGACGCGGTCACCCTGGACCGGCTGCGCGAGGCGGGGGTCCGGAACATGCTGGTGGTCGGGGTGCCTCCGCACGACCTGCGCGACGGCGAGCACCACTTCGAGACCCTGGTCGCCGCGCAGTCGCCCGACCTGGCTCCCGCCCCGACGACACGCGACGACGTCGCGATCTGGAAGTTCACCACGGGCAGCACCGGTGCTCCCAAGGCCTGCGTGCTGCCCGCGCGGAGCCCGCTGCTGAGCTTCGAGGGGTATGCCCGCGGAGTGCTGGACATCCGGCCGGACGACGTCGTGCTGCCGGTCCCCAAGTTGTTCTTCGGTTACTCCCGCGACCTGACCACGCTGTTCCCCTTCGGCGTGGGCGCGGCCGGCATCGCGTTCCCGGAGCGCAGCACGGCAGACAAGATCTTCGAGCTGATCGCGGAGCACCGGCCGACGATCCTGGTGAACGTGCCGACCATGATGAGCGCCATGGTCGCCCACCCGGAGGCGGCCAACCAGGACCTGAGCTCGCTGCGGCTGTGCACGTCGGCCGGCGAGGCCCTGCCGGCGGAGTTGCACCGCAAGTGGATGGACACCTTCGGCGTGGAGGTCATCGACGGGATCGGCTCATCCGAGGCGTACCACATCTACCTGTCCAACCGGCCCGGCCGGTCCCGGACCGGCAGCCTCGGCCAGGTGGTTCCCGGGTACCGCGCGCGGGTGGTCGACCAGGACGGCGCGACCGTGCCGGACGGCGAGGTCGGGGTCCTGGAGGTCAGCGGCGAGGCGGTCGCGCTGGAGTACTGGCAGGAGCCCGAGAAGTCGGCCGAGACGTTCACCGCCGAGCACACGGTGCGCTCCGGCGACCTGGTCACCCGGGACGCCGAGGGCTTCTTCTACTACCGGGGCCGGGCGGACGACCTGCTGAAGGTCGGCGGCATATGGGTGGCGCCCGCCGAGATCGAGAACTGCCTGATGGCGCATCCGTCCGTGGTGGAGTGCGCGCTGATCGGCTACCAGGTGGGAGGGCTGACCCGGCCACGCGCCTACGTCGTGTCCGACGGCGAGGTGACGGCGGCGGAGTTGCAGTCCTTCGTGCGGTCGAGGCTGGCCCCGCAGAAGTATCCGCGGGACGTCCAGTTCGTCGACAGGCTTCCCCACACCGCGTCCGGCAAGCTGGACCGCCGGGCCCTGGAGGAGATGTCCCGCGATGTCTCCCACCAGGACATCCACCCGCTCAAGCTGGCCGAAGCCGCATGACGGCGCGGCGGCCGGCTCCGGTGTCCCCCGGCTACGGTCACAGCCCCCGACCGTCCGCGACGCCTCTCCCGCGATGCCCTACGGGGAGCCGGGGCCGGATTGAGCGCACGACCCCGGGAATTGCATCCACTTTGATTACGAATGCCCTTTTTCTCCGAAAATGCTGTTCCTACCCTTATTTCCGCAATCTCTTTTTTGTGGGGTGTCGCGCGCCGTAGCCTGACGCTATGGAATGACGGCGCGTTTCTCAACGGCCCCGAACGCCATCGCCGTGGCTTCCACGCGAAGCCGCCACCTGCGCGACCGGGGTCCCGGGGGGAAATCCCCGGCGGTTCCGCCGTGCGGGACCGCGCTTGTTTCCATGTGCCCTACATCGCGTTCACACCGACCGCGATGCCTGCCTTTTGTGGAGGTTGATGAAGCCGTGATCGTCGACCACTCCCCCGTTTTGACGTACTCCTCGTACCTGGCGCTGGATGAGATCCTGACGGCCCAGCGGCCGCACTCGGACGAGCATGAAGAGATGCTGTTCATTGTCGTCCACCAGGTGCACGAACTGTGGTTCAAACAACTGCTGCACGAATTCGCCGGTCTGCAGCGGCAGTTGGCCCTCGGCGACAGCGCGCACGTCCTTCACTCCTTGCGCCGGTCACTGGGCATTCTGAAGGCCGTGATCGCTCAGATCGACGTCCTGGAGACCATGACCCCTTCCCAGTTCACCAGCTTTCGGGGCAACCTGGGCACCGCGAGCGGTTTCCAGTCCGCGCAGTTCCGTGAGATCGAGGCGGTGCTGGGACGGCGCGACCGCCGGACGTTCGAGCGCTATCTGGAAGGGAGCGGTGAGCGCTACCGGATCGAGTCGGCGATGAACCGGCCGACCCTCTTCGACTCCTTCCTCGGCTACCTCGTGGTCCATGGCTACCCGGTGCCGCACGACCTGCTGTATCGGGACGTGTCGCTGCCGCTGGAACCGTCGGTGGAGCTGCAGAGTGTATTACTGCAGGTCTATCACGACGACGACGTGGCGGCGGAGGTCTGCGAGGGGCTCGTGGATCTCGACCAGCGTATCCAGGAGTGGCGCTACCGGCACGGGAAGATGGTGGAGCGGATCATCGGCGACAAGGCCGGCACCGGCGGTTCCTCGGGAGCCGCCTACCTGCGCGCGACCCTGTCCACACCGATGTTCCCCGACCTGTGGACCGTACGGGGCCGGCTGTGACCGACCCGTCGCCGTGGCTCGCGCCGCACTACTCGAAGTTCCACGTGTCGCGGCGCCTGCTGCTGTCCGGCCACTCGCACCAGGCGTGGCCGGACGTCGCTCTGGCCGGACAGCTCGACGCGTTCCACGACGCCGCCCTCGAAGTGGACGACAAGTGGGGCAAGGCCTTCGACAAGGCCGAGCGGGTCCGGGACGGCTTCCGCCTGTTCCTCGGCGACCCGTCCGCCGAGCTCGCCCTCGGCGGCAGCACGCATGAGCTCGTGCTGCGTTTCCTGTCCGCCGTGAACCTGCGGGACCGGCCCCGGCTGATCACCTCCGACGGGGAGTTCCACACCCTGCGGCGGCAGCTCGCCCGGCTGGCCGAGGAAGGTGTCGAGGTCGTCAGGATCGCCGCCGAACCCGCCGGCACGCTCGCCGTACGCATGGCCGACGCCGTCGACGACCGGACCGCCGCCGTCCTGGTGTCGGCGGTGCTGTTCGAGACCTCCCGGATCGTCCCCGGGCTCGGCGCGCTCGCCCGGACCTGCCGGCGGCGGGGCGTGGAGCTGCTGGTCGACGCCTACCACGCCCTGGGCGCCGTGCCGTTCTCGGTGGCCGAGGTCGAGGAGGCGTGGGTCGTCGGGGGCGGCTACAAATATCTCCAGCTCGGTGAGGGCAACTGCTTCCTGCGGATGCCCGAGCACGCCCGCACGCTGCGGCCGGTGATCACCGGCTGGTTCGCGGAGTTCGCCGAGCTGGCCGGCGACCATCGCGCGGGGTCCGTCGGCTATCCGGCCGGCGCCGCGCGTTTCGCGGGGTCCACCTACGACCCCACGAGCCACTACCGCGCCGCCCGTGTCTTCGACTTCTTCGCCGAGCACGGCCTGACCCCGGAATTCCTCCGGCAGGTCTCGTTGCGCCAGGTGAGCCTGCTGGCCGAGCGCTTCGACGCGCTCGACGCGCCCGACCATCTGATCACCCGCGACCGCCGTGGTTCCCGCGAGGAGTACGGCGGGTTCCTCGCGCTGCGGTCGCCCCACGCCGCCCGCCTGCAGGCCGGCCTGGCGGCGCGGGGCGTACGGACCGACAGCCGCGGGGAGTATCTGCGGTTCGGTCCCGCACCCTACCTGTCCGACGCGCAGCTCGTGACCGCCATGGAGCTACTCGGCGCGGAGCTCTCCGACCTGGGCGCCCCGACCGGCCCCGAGGCTGCGCCGGCACATCCGTAACCTGCGCGGACGGCACCGGCGGCCCTTCCGCATGCGCCTGCACGGCGTGCCACGCCGCCATGCCGGCACACCATCAATTCCGCAATACAGGAGATGCCGGAGAAAGCGCCCGGGTCAACACTAGGCACGTCAAATGATTCAGAAAGGAGCATGCTATGGCGACACCCGCGCGTGGGCCCAGCGTGAAGACACCAGATAAGAAACGTATCGCGTCGCTCGACGGGATACGCGGCGTGTGCGCGATGATCGTGGTCACCACCCACGTCGCTTTCTCCACATTCGTTCTCCCGTCCTCCGCGGGCCCGCCGACCGAGGGAATCTGGTCCATTCTCTGGGCGGGGCAGGTTGGGGCGATCGGGCCCTTCTTCATCATGTCCGGCCTGTTCCTCTACCGGCCGTTCGCCCGGGCCACCCTGGCCGGCACCCCGCAGCCCAGGCTGGGGATCTACTTCGTGAGACGCGCCTCGCGACTCCTGCCGGCCTTCTGGGTGCTGTGCGCGTTCAGCCTGATCGTGCTCAACCTCTCCAGCATCACCGGGGTCTGGGACGTGCTGCGGCCGTTCCTGCTGCTGCACATCTACGACTTCCACTGGTACGCCGGTCTCGACGTGGCCTGGACCGTACCGGCGGAGACCCAGTTCTACGTCGCGCTGCCGATCATCGCCTGGGTCATGCACCGCCTCGCGCGCGGTGTCGCCGATCCGGCGCGGAAGGCACGCCGGATGCTGATCCCGCTCGGCCTCCTCGTGGTGGTCCAGCTCGGGTGGGCCCTCTACATCAACTCGAGCTTCGGCCCCTGGCCGCCGCAGTTCTTCTACCCGTTCGGAGTGTCCGGCCTGTTCGCCATCGGCATGGCGATGGCGGTGTGGTCGGTCCTCACCGAGGTGTCCCCGGACAAGGCGCCCAAGTTCTTCGGCTGGGCGACCAAGCGGCCGAACCTGTTCTGGCTCGCGGCACTGGTGCCCTATGTCATCAACTGCGCCCAGCCCTTCTCCATCCCGGGCACGGCCGACTGGCTCTCACCGGAGGCCGCGGTCATCCGCTCCGCACTGATGCTCATCTTCTCCTTCCTGGTCATGGTGCCGCTGGTCGTGCCGGGCGCAACCTCGCGGTTGATGGAGGTCTCGCTGGGCAACTGGCCGCTGCGCTTCCTCGGGCGCATCTCCTACGGCCTCTACCTCTGGCACTTCGCCGTCATGTATCTCGTGTTCCAGAGCGGGAGCATCTTCGGCGAGACCGTCCCCGTGCAGGCCCTGCTGGGCAAGTTCGGTTTCTGGGAGCTGCTGATTCCCACGTTGGTGGGCACCATCGCGATCTCGACGCTCAGCTACTACGTCCTCGAACGTCCGATCCTCAAGCTCACCGACCGGCTGGGCAAGGGAAAGGCGGCACCGAGCGTCGCGACCTCCGAAGCCGGAAAGCCGGCGCCGGAGTTCACCTCGAGTGGAGCCGGGCGGCCGTAGAACAATGTGATCTGACCTATTCGGCATACCAACGGTGATCAACCCGGGAAACCGGGTTGATCACTGGTTTGAACGGGTAGCCCAGCACAGCCGCGCCGGCCCGGCGCTGAAATGTGATACGTACAGGAGATCCCATTCATGAGGAAAGTCGTTCTATTAATGCATGTCTCGCTTGACGGATTTGTCGGGCGGTCGGACGGAGATCTGCAATGGATCTTCCCGGACATGGACGACGACCTCACGGAATGGACCATCGACTCGCTGAGCCGGATGGACACGCACGTTCTCGGCCGCGTCAACTACGAAGAGCAGTCGGGGCACTGGCCGTACTCGACCGACCGGCTCGCCCCTCTGATCAACAACGCGACCAAGATCGTCTTCTCCGGGACGCTGGAGAAGGTCGAGTGGAACAACTCAAGGCTGGCCACAGGTGACGTCACCGAAGAGATCGCGCAGCTGAAGCGGCGGCCCGGCACGGACATCTTCGTGCCCGGCGGTGCGAGGTTCGCGCAGTCGGTGTCGAGGCTGGGACTCGTGGACGAATATCGGCTGATCGTCCATCCCATCGTGCTGGGCAGCGGGCTGCCCTTGTTCACCGATCCGATCGATCTGAAGCTCCTGAGCTCAAGGGAGTTCTCCACGGGCGCCGTCGCCCTGACCTACCGGCGCGCATGACCTCACGGTCGACGCCACGGTGATCCAGGCCCCGGACGGGCCGTTCGCAGGCGTCGTCCGGCCCTGATCCACCGGCCGGCCCCTCCGTCGTCGTTCTCGTGAGCCGATCCGCCCGCTCCGGCCAGGCCCCGCTCACTCCGGCAGGTCCCCGCTCGTCCCAGCGTCCCCTGCCCTTCGGACCCCCGGAGCGCGATGAGGGTCCTCGCCCGGATCCGCGGAGCACGATGAGGGCGCCTACCCGCAAGGGACGCGGACCCACCGGGAAAGCGGCCCACGGGTGCGCTCGCCCGGCCCGGCCTGCCGCCGGTGCGATCCGGCGCCCCATCGTCTGTCGTGCGCTCAGCGCCGGGTACGGCCCTCGCGCAGCATGGTGACCGTCTCATCGAGACGGCGCTGCCGGGTCTCGGCCTTCTTCGCGCTCTCGATCCAGGTCGCGAACGACAGCCTCTGCGTGTAGGACAGCCCGTCGAAGAACTGCTTGGCGCCCGCCTCGCCGTCGAGCGCCTCCGTGAGGTCGGACGGCAGCGTCACCTCGCGAGGCTGGGTGTCGAGCTCGATCTCGACGTCCACCTCCTCACCGCCGGCGACGCCCGCGCCCTTGCGGTGATCGGCGTTGATGGGGAGCATGTACCCCCCTCCCATCGGCGCCACGCTGCTGCGGTAGGTGTAACCGTTGATCGTGACCTGGACCCGCGGCCGCTTGCCCGAACCGAGGCTCTCGATGACCTCCTGCGGAACCTGGATACCGGTCGTGGTCTTCCCACTGAGTATGACTACGGTGCGAAATTTCATGGAAAACTAAGTCCTTTCACTTCTTACGCTTGAGTGCGGAAATTTCCGGGGACAAGGGCCTTTCACGGGAAGTGCCCAGAGCCGACGTCGGAGCCCGCGGTGGGTGAACGCTCTCTCACCTCCCGCCCGACGTGTGTCCCCACCCGCGTCCCTTCAAGGGACGGTCCCAGCAGGCCCGGCCGGCCACCACGCGCCCTTGTGGTCGCGCGGCGGTCCCGTACATCGGGGACGGCGACCGGGGGGCTCGCGTGCGGCACTGCCTGATCGCGCATTCATCGCCTCCCCGGAGGCTTACTGCTCACGGACAGAGAACCGGGCGACGCGCATTCGACGCCGAACACGCCGGACGGTGACATCATCACGCGCGATCGCGAGGCGGCGCATCTTCCAGATTGCTGAATCGACGGGCACCCGGAGCCCGGCTACCGCCGCCGGCGCAGGCCACGTCCGGTGGCGTGGCGCACGAGTATCCGATGACCGCAGACGCGGCGGCGCTCAGCGCCGAATCACCCAGTCAGGCGCCCAGGTCCCGGCGGCGTCATGGCCGGCCGCTGCGGCGGCGAGGTGGGCGCGGAGGGTGGCCAGCCCCGGGTGGGGGTTGTCGCGGTGCCACAGGAGCGAGTGCGGGTAGACGGGCGTCGGGTCGGTCACCGGGATGCGGCGCAGGCCGTGGTCGGCGGGCCAGACCAGGCGGGTCTGCTCGCTCATGAAAGTGGCCAGGGCCGGGGTGTCGGCGATGGTGTCGAGGAGCGCGTCGGAGCCGAAGTTGGGGCCGGTCGCCTCGATGGTGAGGCCGAACTCGGCGACGAGATCGTCGTAGTAGGCGGCCCACTCGGTTCCGGGGACGATGCCGGGCATCCAGATCCGGTGCCCGGCGAGCTGAGCGACGGTCACCGACCGGGCGCCCGCCAGCGCGTGGGCGGGCCCGGTGAGGAGCTGGAGCGGCTCGTCGAGCACCCGGACGGACTCGATGTCCTCGGGAAGGGGCCGGCCGGGCACGGCGACGGCGCGGAAGGACGCGTCGATCGCACCGGACCGGATGGCGGCGACGGCCGTCCCGACATCGAACAGCATCACCACGTCGAGCTCGATCTCGGGGTGCGCGCGGTGGAAGCCGCGCATCAGGCCCGAGGCCGCGCTGCGTGAGGCGATCACGTCGACGCGCAGCGGACGGCTGCCGGGGAGCACGGACGCGACCGCGCGCTCGGCGACGCGCAGCAGCTCGCGCGCATGGGGCAGGAACGCCTGCCCGTCGATGGTGAGCCGGGCCCCGCGCGCGGTGCGGGTGAACAGCCGCACGGCGAGGTCCTTCTCCAGCCCGGCGACGCGCTTGGAGACGGCCTGCTGGGTGATCGACAGGTCTGCGGCGGCGTGCTGGAACTGGCCGGTGTCCACGACGGCGACGAACGTACGCACAGCATCAAGATCCACGCCGACCGACCTTAGTGCACAACTCACGGTTGTGTGATTTCGGTCGGCTGGTTGTTTGACCTGCCTACGAGCCGCGCGTTTTGATCTCTCAAATCAATGGACGGTTGTCTCCTGGGGATGGCGGGGTGCGCGTTGGGAAGGTCGCTGGGTCGGCAGTTCAGGTGGTTCTGGGCCGCGTATGCGGTCAGCGCGTTCGGCACATGGCTCGCGTTCGACACGTTCGCCCTGATCGCGATTCTCGCTCTGGACGCAGGGCCTACCGAGGTGTCGGTTCTGGCCGCCGCGGGGCTCGCGGTCGGGGCACTGGTCGCGGTGCCGCTCGGGCCGTGGGTGGAGTTCCGGCGCAAACGGCCGGTGATGATCGCGATGGACCTGATCCGGTTCGCGGCGCTGTTGAGCGTTCCCGCCGCCTACGTGCTCGGCCGGCTGAGCTTCGCTCAGCTCCTGGTCGTGGCGGTCGTCGTCGGCGCGGCCGACATCGCCTTCACCGCTGCGAGCGGAGCATGTCTGAAGGCACTCGTCCGGTCCGAGGACCTGCTCGTCGCGAACGGGCGGTTCGAGGCCACGACCTGGACCGCCACCGCGCTCGGGCCGCCGCTCGGTACCGCCGCGATCGGGCTGGTGGGCCCGGTGACGAGCGTGGCGGCCAACGCGGTCAGCTTCCTCCTCTCGGCCGCGGGGATCCGTGCCATCGGCGGGCGGGAGCCACGTCCCGCGCGAGCCGCCGCACCGCCCCGGCCTGGAGCCGGCGACCTGCTGGAGGGATGGCGGTACATCCTCGCCAGCCCGGCGCTGCGCCCGTTGTTCTTCAACACTGTCCTGGTCAGCGGCCTGATCATGGCAACCTCGCCGTTGCTCGCCGTCCTCATGCTCGGCGAGCTCGGGTTCGCGCCCTGGCAGTACGGCCTCGCCTTCGGCGTCCCCTGCGTCGGCGGCCTCATCGGCTCGCGGATGGCCCGCCCGCTCATCGCACGGTTCGGGCGGCACAAGGTCATGCTCACCGCCGGGACGCTGCGCGCGTGCTGGTCACTCGGACTGGCCTTCATCAGTCCCGGCCCCGCCGGGCTCTTCCTCGTCATCGCCGTCGAATTCGGGCTGATCACCTGTATGGGCGTGTTCAACCCGGTATTCGCTACCTACCGGCTCGAACAGTTCCCGTCGGACCGGGTCGCCCGCACGCTGGCCGCCTGGTCGATCACCAATAAAGCCACCGTCGCGGCCATGACCGGCGGGTGGGGCCTGCTGGCCGGTCTCACCAGCCCCCGCACCGCGATCGCGATCGCCGGTCTTCTCCTTCTGGCGACCTCGCTCCTCCTACCCCGACACGACCGCACGCCCCTACTCAAGAACGCCGACCAGGCGCCACCGGAAAGGCAGACACTCGCATGAGCACCGCCCCCGCGCTCGACCCCGCACACACCGCCCTGCTCGTCATGGACTATCAGCCCGCGATCCTCGCGCTGCTACCCGAAGGAGACAGTGAAGCCCTGCTGGGACGCATGGAGAAGGTAATCGCCGACGTTCGCGCCAAGGGCGGCGCCATCGCCTATGTCCGGGTCGGCTTCACCGAGGCCGACTGGGCTGCGATCCCGCCCACCAACAGGTCTTTCGCACCGATCGCCCAGCACCGCCTCATGCACCACGCAGACCGTGACACCGCTGTCCACGAACGTCTCGCTCCCCAGGACGGAGACATCATCGTGCGTAAGGTCCGTCACGGCGGCCTGTCCACCACCGACCTCGATCAGCGGCTACGCGAACACGGCATCACCACTCTGATCATCGCGGGCATCAGCACCAGCGGCGTCGTCCTGTCCACCGTCCTCGACGCGGCCGACCGGGACTACCGGCTCTACGTCCTGGCCGACGGCGTCGCCGACCCTGACCCCGAAGTGCACGACGTCCTGCTCCATCAGGTCTTTCCCTCACGGGCCCACATCCTCGAAGCCGCCGAGTTGCACACCCTCCTGCGGGCTGACTGACGCCGGCCGCACCCGCCCGGCGTGGCACGGCCCGCGACTCCCGAGGATGTCCCCAGCCCCGAAGTCGCGGGGCCGTCCGCGCTGGCCTGCTGTGATTCAGCGCGCGCGGCGACGGGCGAAACGTGAGCACGCGCTCGACCACCTCCTCGTCGATCCGCGAGGCAATCCGCAACGTCAGGGTCTTCCCGGCCTGCTCCAGCCCCGAGCCGATGACACGCGCCACGTCCCATCCGGCTTCCTCGCGGGCCGGCGGTCACCTGACCTCTGCGGGCATCCTCCCGAAACCGGATCAATGCTGGCCGTACGTGACCGGGCTCGTCTCGGATTCCACGAAAGATCCGCAAGAAGCCGACGAAGGCCTCCCTGACCAGGCACAACGCGCTCGCCTGTACTTGATGACAGCTTCCTTGGCAGCAGGCCGTACGGGGTGAAAGGTCAAAAGCGCAGCGAGGGGCGGGTGGAGTGGCCCGGGGCCGAGCCATCCGCGCGGGCCGGTGTCTTGTGGCCTGGGGGCGGTATTCAGGAGGGCTGGCCGATGAGCGTGTGGGAAGGCCTGGCGAGGGGGCGGTGGTGGACCGAACGAGGCAGAGTAGGCGCCGATGAGCCCCGGGAGCGGTAATGATCAGGGGTTTTCCTTGATCTGTTGGGATTGGGTGTCCATAGTGCCGCCAATCCCAACAGATCAAGGAAAACCCGCACCGCCCCTCCCCCGCCCGCGCAGCGGGGAGCACTTTGTACGGCGCCGCACGGATGAGCCGGCCCCGGACCACTCCACCCACCCCTCGCTGCGCTTTTGACCTTCCACCCGGTACGGCGCCGCACGGATGGAGGCCCCCTGGGCCGGAACGGAGGTGGATGGGAACCGCTACCGCCGTCCGCCACCGGCGGACCCCGTACAGCAGCCCATCCGTGGACGCAACCCCGGCGCACCACGACCGGGGCCGGTACCGCTTCCCGTAAAGAACGGGCCCGCAGTCATGTCACATGGGAAATGCCTGTGCCGGACCGTGGGGGGCGGTCCGGCACAGGCCGTTCGGGGGGTCAGTGGTCGGGGTTGGTGGTCGGGTTGAGGTTGGTGGGGGTTAGAAGGACAGTCGGTGGTGGGGGTTAGAAGGACAGGGGGGTGGTTCCGCCGTCGAAGGCGTTGTTGAAGACGGCGATGACGGTGGGGGTGGTGGCGGTGTTGATGGGCCAGGTGCTGCCGTCGGCGGCGCTGCCGGTGAAGGAGCTGCGGACGGTGAGGGTTTTGGTGATGGTGCCGGTGGCGGAGGCGGTGACGTCGACGTTGGTGGCGGCGTTGCAGGCGAAGGCGTCGGGGCGGACGGCGGCGCACTGGCCGAGGTGGTAGACGCTGCCGGGCTGTAGGCCGGTGGCGGAGATGGTGATGGTGGTGTTGTCGCTGAGGCCGGTGGAGGGTGCGGCGGAGATGGCGGCGGCGGAGATGGATGCCCCCGAGGAGGCGGGGGTGGTGGTGGCGCCGGCGGCGGGCTGGAAGGCGAGGCCGAGGCCGAGGGCCAGGGCGGCGGTGGCGCCGAGCTTGGTGAGGAGCTTGCCCTTGTTGGTGTTCTGCATTTTCAATCCTTTTTTAGTGGGTTTGGTGGTGTGCAATGAGTTTTGTTGGTGGGAAACAGTCGGGGTCGGGGTCAATTTCGGGGTCGGGGGTCAAGTTCGTTGAGGGTTGATGGGGTCGGGGGTTGGGGGTCAAGTTCGTTGAGGGTTGGCAGGTTGGGGTTGGGGGTCATGTTCGGGGTTGGGGGTTGAAATCGGGGTCGGGGTTGATGGGTTCGGGTTGGGGTCAGTTGGCAAGTCGGGGGTTGAGGGTTGGCGGGTCGGTGGTTGGGGTCAAGTCGGGGGTTGAGGGTTGGCGGGTCGGTGGTTGGGGTCAAGTCGGGGGTTGAGGGTGGGCGGGTCGGTGGTTGGGGTCAAGTCGGGGGTTGGGGGTCAGGTCGGGGGTTGGTGGTGGGGTCAGGTCGGGGGGTTAGAAGGACAGGGGGGTGGTTCCGCCGTCGAAGGCGTTGTTGAAGACGGCGATGACGGTGGGGGTGGTGGCGGTGTTGATGGGCCAGGTGCTGCCGTCGGCGGCGCTGCCGGTGAAGGAGCTGCGGACGGTGAGGGTTTTGGTGATGGTGCCGGTGGCGGAGGCGGTGACGTCGACGTTGGTGGCGGCGTTGCAGGCGAAGGCGTCGGGGCGGACGGCGGCGCACTGGCCGAGGTGGTAGACGCTGCCGGGCTGCAGGCCGGTGGCGGAGATGGTGATGGTGGTGTTGTCGCTGAGGCCGGTGGAGGGTGCGGCGGAGATGGCGGCGGCGGAGATGGATGCCCCCGAGGAGGCGGGGGTGGTGGTGGCGCCGGCGGCGGGCTGGAAGGCGAGGCCGAGGCCGAGGGCCAGGGCGGCGGTGGCGCCGAGCTTGGTGAGGAGCTTGCCCTTGTTGGCGATCTGCATTTTTTGGCCTTTCGTTGTGGTGGTTGTTTTGTTCTTGCACTTCAAATTCTGCTGATTCGACTTGCTGCAAACCAGGTTTGTCAGGGTCAGCAAGCTGCCTGGGGTTAGCCGTTTCCTGTCAGCCGAAACGCTGGACGGATCCACCCGCCAAATGAGATAGAGGGCCGCAGGCGGGCCGGGGCCGTACAGGAGATGGCTTTGACCGGCGTCAACATCCTGGCCTCGGGTTCCGGCAATGGGATGCGGCCGGTCCGGCTGCCGGTTCTTGGGCCCCGGTAGTCACCGGTCAGGATGGGCCGTGTCGGAAAAATTCCCTAACAGGCGTTTTGGTAGAGGAGTGATCTGCGCCAACAGGTCTTTGCGGAGTGGGGTGTCTTGCGCCAACAGGTCTTTGAAGAATGGGGCGACCTGCGCCAACAAGCCTTTGGGAAGTGGAGTGGGCCGCGCCGACAGGCGTCTTGGCGCTGGGGTGGCCCGCGTCCGCCGGGGCGCCCATCCAGGCGTGGACGCGCCCCGTCGCCTCGCTGGCCGCCGGCGCGAAGGCCGCGACTCCGGGCCGGCGTACGCGTGGAAGGGAATGCGAACGGCCCGGCCGGGGGCGAGGCCACCGTCTCCACGGAGACCTGCGCGTTTCCCGGCCGGGCCGGACGGCCCGGCGGCCCTCAGGGGCGAGCGGCCTCGGGGTTGCGCCGTACACCGGCCGCGGCCAGGATCGCGCCCACGACGCACAGCACGCCGGTGAGGAGCACGGCCGAGTGCACGCCGTTCATGAACGCGTTTCCGCTGCCCTCGACGATGGCGGCCGTCAACCGCGCGGGCATGCCGTCCGAGACCGGCGAGATGCCCATCGCCACGGCGTCCCCGGCCTTCTCGAAGGCGCCCGCGGCGGATGCCGGGACCCCGGCGTCGATCAGCTCACCGGTGAGCGTCGAGCCCACCCGGCTGCTGACCAGGGAGATCAGCACGGACGTGCCGAGCGCCCCGCCGATCTGCAGCGCCGTGGCCTGCACGCCGCCCGCCACGCCGCCGTCCTTGGCCGGCGCGCTGCCGACGATCGCGTCGGAGGAAGCGGACATCACCATGCCGACGCCCAGGCCGAGCGCGAGGAACGGCGGCCACACGGCGGCGTACGAGGAGTGCGCGTCCCATGTCAGCATCCAGAAGGACGCGGCGGCCTGAAGCATCATGCCGATCGGCATGGACAGGCGTGCGCCGAACCGCCCGGTCAGCGCCGCACCGAGTGGCGACGCGACCACGGTGGCCAGGCTCAGCGGCAGGGTGCGCACGCCCGCCTCGACAGGCGTGAAGCCTCGGACGTTCTGCAGGTAGAGCATCAGGAAGAAGATCACACCGAGCAGCACGAAGAAGTTGATCGCGGTGACGATCGTGCCGATGGTCAGCGAGGGGCTACGGAACAGCCGCATCGGCAGCAACGGGTGCCTGACGCGGGTCTCGTACCAGCCGAAGGCGACCAGAATGGCGACGCCCGCGACGAGGGCGCCCAGCGTTCCCCCGGAAGTCCAGCCCCACGTCTCGCCTTTGATCACACCGAAGATCAGCGCCACCAGGCCGAGCGCGAGCATGATCACGCCGGGGATGTCGAAGCGGTGGTGGCCCGTGGAGTTCTTGCTCTGCGGCAGCACGAGCGCGCTGACGGCGAGGGCGATGATGCCGATGGGGGCGTTGATGTAGAAGACGGACTCCCAGTTGACGCGCTCGACGAGCAGCCCGCCGACGATCGGCCCGAGCGCGGTGGAACAGGACGCCACCATGGCCCACAGCCCCACCGCCATGCCGAACTTCTTCGGCGGGAAGACCGCGCGCAGCAGGCCGAGCGTGTTCGGTATCAGCAGCGCGGCGAAGAATCCCTGCGCCGCACGGAAGGCGATGACTCCCTCGATCGATCCGGCCAGGCCGATCGCGACCGAGGCGATGGTGAACCCGATGGTCCCGATCATGTAGTACGTCCGCCGCCCGAAGCGGTCGCCGAGCTTGCCTCCCAGGATCAGGGCGGCGGCCATCGCGATGAGATAGGCGTTGGTGACCCACTGCAGGTCGGCGGTGGACGCGTTCAGGTCCCGGCCGATCTCGGGGTTTGCGATCGACACCACGGACGCGTCGAGATTGACCATGAAAAGGCCGATCGCGACGGCGATCAACGTCAACCAGGGGTTGGAGCGCCGGCCCAGCGAGGGACCCGGTGGAGAGTGCGCGGACATGGCGCGGTGTTCCGAGGTGGCGGAGGGCATGGAGATGCCTTGTCTGTGAGAAAGTTTTCGGGACGTCGAAGAGGCGAGCTTTTCGGGACGTCGTAGAAACGAGCCGGGAACTACGGGGCGGCCGCGGGCACGTGAAAACGTCCGGTCGCGGCCATGGAAACCGTCGCGGGCCGATCATCCGGTCCGTGTACGCGGTCCGTACACGCATGCGGACGAGCTCCGGTGGCGGAAACGGTGCGGAATCAGCCGGCGTCGGGGTGCAGACGCCGCGTCAGTGACGTCAGCGCGCCCAGGACCGAGCCCAGGGCGTCCCGCTCCCCGTCTGTGAGGGCGCGCAGCGCGTGCGCCACGTAGGCCGTCTTGAGCCGCCGGACCTCGGCGAGGCGCTGCCGGGCCGTGGCCGTGGGGTGAAGGTGGGCGACCCTCTTGTCGGCGGGGTCCTGCCTGCGCTCCAGCAGCTCCAGCTCGGTGAGCTGCGAGACCAGGGCACTGACGTTGTTCGGCTTCATCAACAGCGCGTCGGCGGCCTCGCGGACCGTGATCCCCTCTCGCTCCTCGACGAGCCACAGCAGCGCGAGCTGGCCCTCCGGAAGCCTGGGATGCGGGAACTCCCGGTCGACCTGCCGCTCAAGAGCCCTGTGCAGCGCGGGCAGGCTCGCCACGAGCGCGGAGGCCACGTGGTCGATGTCCTGAGGGGAGGCGCTGGAGGCGGGCATACCTCACAATATAGGTATCAGTACATACCTATGTCAACATACCAATAGGCGATCGGGGTGTCGATGATCATCTCATCGACACCCCGATCAGGATGGACCGGCGACGGCGGCGGCCGTACTCCTTCGCTCGTGAAGATCTATGAGACGGGCTTCAGTTCGATGATCGACAGCTTGCCCGCGGGATACACCGCGACCGCCTTGAGCCCGGAGCCGGCGGCCAGTGCGGTGATCTCGGCGACCCCGCGCTCCTTGCCGCCGCAGTGGACGAGCATCCGCAGGTCCATTCCGGTGTGTGGCGCCCCACCGCCGGCGTCGATGGTCTCCAGGACGAACACGGTGCCGTCGGGACCCGCCGCTTCCGCGCAGCGCCGCAGGATCGCGCGCGCGGCGGTGTCGTTCCAGTCGTGGATGATCCACGAGAGCACGTAGCCTCCGGCGCCCGGCGGCAGCGGATCGAAGAAGCTTCCGGCCACGATGTCGGCGCGGTCGGCGAGACCCGCCGCCGCCAACGACTTCCGCGCGACCTCTGCGGTGTCCGGCTGGTCCAGAACCGTGCCCCGCAGCTCCGGATACTCCGTCAGCAGCGCGATCAGCAGCGAACCGTCGCCGCCGCCGACGTCGACCACGTGTCCCAGCGACCCCCAGTCGTAGCACGAGAGAAGCCCGGGTGCCCGCGCCGGGACGTTGGCGCTCATCCACCCGTTGAAGGAGTCGGCACGCGCGGGATCGGCCGCCAGGTCCTCCCAGAAGGGCCGGCCGAACTGGACCGGGTAGGCGGCCTCGCCCGTACGGACGCTGTGCAGCAGCTGGACGAAGGACAGTTCGATACGGCCGACCGCGCCGTCGACGTCGAGCAGGGCGCGCATACCCGCGGGGTGATCGTCACGTAGCGCCTCGCCCCGGGCGGTCAGCGCGTACCGGCCGGACTCGTCACGGCTCAGCACATCCCTGGCGGCGAGATATCGCATCAGGCGGTCGAGCGCGTCGGCGTCGGCGTTCACCGCCTCGGCCAGCTCCGGCGCGGTGCGCAGTCCGGCGGCGATGTGGTCGGCGATCCGCAGTGTCGCCGCCACGCGCAGTACCATCGGGGTCGCGAGATGCGCCATGGCCCACAGCTTGGCGCCCGCCCCGTCTTCGTCTGCCAACACGTCTTCCTCCTTCGCAACGCGCACGGACCGCCGCGATCACAGCGCCGGCTCGCCGCCGATCACCGGATGCGCGGTTCAATCGTCATGCCGGGGCTCTTCCCGGCACATCTTCGGAATTGCGGAATGACCGCTCCCGGCTCCCTGCACCCGGCTCCCGGCCCCGGACCGGGTCCGTCCGAACGGAGGCAGACCTCCGCACCCGGCGCCCGGACCGGATCAACCCGGCCGGAGGCGGACCGACGTGCCCGGCGCCGGGACCGGGTCAGTCCGGGCCGGAGGCGGGCCGACGTGCCCGCCGGAGGGCGCCCGCCGGAACGCGCGCGGGCTCCTCGCCGACGATGTCGGCGAGGAGCCCGCGGTGCCCTACCGGGCTCAGACGGGAGTCCCGGCTAGCTCTCCTGGAAGGACTTGTGCACCACCTCGGCGAACCCTCCGGGGTGGGTGGCGAAGCCCTGGTGGTCGCCGGGGACGTACACCGGTGCGGCGCCCAGGCGCTCGCCGAGCGCGAGGCCGGCCTGGTGGGGCATCTGTCCCACGGACCCCTCCCCGACCGCCACGAAGACGGGGGTCGAGGCCGCCTTCAAGCCGGCGACGTCGGGGACGTGGTTGATGGTCGTCCGCAGCTGGTGGGCGAAGAGGAACTCGGTGTTGGCCTGCATCCTCCCCATCGCTTCCAGCATCTCCGGCGACATCTGCGACATGTCCGGCATCTGCGGGGGCGCGCTCTCCTCTCCCTCCACGGCCAGGGTGGCCATGAACTTCTGCCCCGCCGGGCCGAGGCCCTCGCTGACGTAGGTGTCGTACACGTCCTGGAAGGTCGCCTGCCAGCGCTCGCCGTCGGGCAGCAGCGTCATGGCCGGAGGCTCGTGCGCGACCACGGCCCGGACCTGCTCGGGATAGCGGGCGACCAGGTCCAGGGCGGTCAGCGCGCCACCGCTACAGCCCAGCACGTAGGCCGGCTCGGTGGCGAAGGCCTTCAGCACGTGGTGGGCGTCGTCGCTCTGGACCTCGATGGAGAGGGTCTCCGGCGGCGGGCCGTCCAGGGTGCTGCGTGAGGTGCCGCGGTTGTCGAAGCTGATGACCGTGTAGCGGTCGGCCAGAGCTTCGGCGACGCCCTCGAACGTGCTGGCATCTGCCGGACCACCGGGAATCATCAGCAGCAGCGGACCAGATCCCCGGACCTCGTAGTACAGCGTCGCGCCTGGCACTTTCAGAGTGTCTGCCTTCGTGGCACCCATTCACTTACCTCCATGACTATGTGTGTGAAGAGTCATTCTGTGACTCTATTATTCCATTTTTACCGTCAGATTATGGCGAAATAGGCAACTCTCCCGAGAACGTGTCCAGCCGACGCCTGTTCCTCTAAATAGAGGAGTTATTGACAGCCGCTCTATCATCCACCGTCGAGGCCGATCCGCCGGCGTTTACGAGGGCCGTGTCCTCACCTTCGGCGGCAGGAGCCTGTTCGGCGGCGGGAGCCTGTTCGGCGGGGGGAGCCGCCTGGCCGACGGGGGGCACGTGCCTGAGCCGGACGGCGACCAGGATGGCCACGACGCCGATCAGGACGGCGCCGATGATCGAGACGGAGTGCAGGGCGTCGACGAGGGCCTGGTAGGCGGGGGTCAGCAGCGAGGTCGCCACGGGCTCGGGCAGCTGGCTGGCGGCGGCGGTGCCCGCGGCGAGGCTGTCGCCGGCCGCGGCGGCCGCCGGAGCCGGGATGCCGGCCGGCAGGGTGTCGGCGATCTGGTTGCGGTAGACGGCGGTGCCGATGGTGCCGAGGACGGCGATGCCCAGGGTGCCGCCGAACTCGGTGCTCAGCTGGGTGAGGGACCCGGCCGAGCCCGCCTTCTCCGGCGGGGCCGAGCCGACCACCAGGTTGGTGCCCAGCGCGATCAGCGGAGCGCCGCAGAAGGACAGGATGGCGAAGCCGATGATCAGGGTGGCGGTTCCGCTGGTGACGCCGACCTGGGTGAAGACCAGCAGCACGGCCACGATGCCGGCCATGCCGGCGGCGATGACGTAGGCGGGGCGGAACCGGTTGGCCAGTTTGGGACCGACCTGGAAGCCCAGGGTCGCCGCGGCCATTCCGGGGATCAGCGCCAGACCCGCCTGCAGTGTGGACATTCCCTGCACCAGCTGCAGGTAGAACATCATGAACAGCATCATGCCGCCGCCGGTGCTGCTGTAGGACAGCTGACCGATCAGCGCGGTGCCGACGGCGCGGTTCTTGAACAGCTGCAGGTCCAGCAGCGGGTTGGTCAGGCGGTTCTGGCGGCGGACGAACGCCACTCCGGCCACCAGGCCGACCACCACCGCCACGACGGGCAGCACGTCCCAGCCGTCGCGGACCAGCTGCTTGATCCCGTACACCAGCGCCAGCATGCTGACGAGGGACAGGGCCACGCTGGTCAGGTCGAGCCGGCCGGCCTGGCTGTTACGGAACTCGGGCAGCAGCTTCGGACCCGCGATGAGCACGATCACCATGACCGGCACGCCCAGCAGGAACACCGAACCCCACCAGAAGTTGGTCAGCAGCACGCCGCCGATGACCGGGCCCAGCAGTGCACCCAGGGTGAAGGTGCCGCCCCACACGCCGAAGGCGGCAGCCCGCTGCTTGGCGTCCTGGAACATGGTGACGATCAGCGCCAGGCAGGACGGGCCCAGGGTGGCTCCGGCGACGCCCAGCAGCGCGCGGGAGACGATCAGCATGCCCGGGTTCGTGGAGTAGGCGGTCAGCAGCGAGGCCACGCCGAAGGCGGCCGCGCCGATGAGGAGCAGCTTGCGGCGGCCGATCCGGTCGCCGAGGGTACCCATCGTGACGAGGAACCCGGCGAGCAGGAAGCCGTACATGTCCATGATCCACAGCTGCTGGGTGCTGTTCGCACCCAGGTCGGTGGCCAGGTTCGGCAGAGCGAGTAACAGTACGAACAGGTCGATGGCTACGACGAAAGTGGGCAGGGCAAGCACCGCCAGCCCAAGCCACTCCCGCCGTCCAGCTTTGGTCGGTACTTCGCCAGCAGTCACGTCACTGATCCTTTCGTCATAGTGCTCACTATTTCGACTCCTGTTTCAGCTCGGTCTTGACAGAAAGCGTGCGCGCCGGACGGCACGCCCGCATCTTTCAAATTGCTTTCTTTACAGGCCGAGGTCAGCGGCTGAGCTGAACGATGTTTTCCAGGTCGGCGCCCGAATACGGTTCGGCGTCCCTGAAGTACTCCACCCTCAGGCTGTTGGGGCTGCGCGGACCCGCGGCGGCGCGGTCGGCGTGGTAGTCGTCCAGCAGCTGCTGGGCTTCGGCGGTGGCCTCGGCGAACCGCGTGTCGGGGTCGGCACCGTGGGCCAGCACGTCGCCCATGGCGTGCGTCATGACGTCCTGGGCTCCGGCGAAGTCACCGAAGAGCGCCCCCTGCGACGGCGGCGCGCCGTCCTTGGCGTTGGCCCCGCCACCGTTCTCCCGGCCGGGATACCTGTTGACGTGCTCGCTGGCCACGCGGTGGTAGGGGTGCTCGTCGAACCAGCCCTCCTCCTCCAGCAGGTCGTAGGACGCGTGGGTGAGCGGGATGAAGCTGTTCGCCTTGTGCCGGTCGGCGGCGTTGCGCGGGTTGTGCAGGAACTGCAGGAACGCCAGCGCGCCGTCCTGGGTGGCCTCGTCGAGGCCGTCGGCCAGCCAGAGGGAGGTGCCGGCGACCGCGTTGCCGCCGTACGGAACGTGGTCGTTGTAGGGGAAGATGCCCGCCTCGATGCCGAACCCGCGGCTCTTGGCCGTCTGGACCATGTAGTTGACGTCGTTGGACGAGGAGATCCTGATCGCCACCTCCTGGTCCGCGAAGGCCCTGAGGGTGCCCTCCCAGTCCGGCATCTTGCCGGTGTAGAGGTAGTGGCCGTCCTGGTGGAGCCGCTGCCACCACTTGACCCAGGTCAGCATCTCCTTCGAGGAGAGGTCGACCTTCTCGGCCTGGCCGGACCTGCCGTTGTCCCGGTCGGCGAGCAGGCCGCCCTGCGAGGCGATCGCCTGCTGGAAGAACGTGCCGTGGTTCGACCAGGTGATGGCGTGGGACGGGCCGCCCTCGTGCGCGGCGATGGTCTTGCACACGGCCTCGACCTCGTCCCAGGTCTGCGGCAGCTCGGTCACGCCGGCCGCGCGGAGCAGGTCCGTGTTGGCGTAGAGCAGGCTCGTCGTGCCGACCGACGGCATGGAGAGCAGGTCGCCGCCGTAGGTGTAGTACTCGCGCAGCGCGGGGATGATGTCGTCGATCACGACCGGCTCGCCAAGGATCTCCGTACGGCCGGCGATCGCCTTCTCGAGCGAGGTGAACAGCGGGCTGCCGTCCCGCTTGACCGAGTCGCGGGCCACCTGGGCCATGTAGAAGTAGTACTCCGCGATGGCCGGCACGCGTCCCTCCGCGGCCGCCTGGGCGATCTCCACGGGGAACGTCCGGAAGTCCTGGCCCGTGATGTTGATCCGGTACTCCGGATGCGCCGCCTCGAACTCCTCCCCCCACTTCATCCACCGGTCCATGTACCCCGGAAAGGTCAGATCGGCCACCCAGACGTCGATTACGGTTTTGCTCTTCATTCGATCTCCTCCTGCTTTTCAGGGCATGGCGGCCCGATCGTCCGTGCACGCGAGGTGCTTGCCGAGCGGTGATCGCCGGAGCATGTTCGCCTGGCCGTACGCCAGAGGGCTCGGGTCGGTGCCCGCGTGGGTCATCGGGAGCGCGGTCCACCTTGAGGCCCATGATTGAGCAGCGGACGACGGACGAGCATCTCCTGAATTGCCCGATTAGACTGCCCTGCCGGTCCGCGTCCGGCCCCCGATGAAAGGCCCGCGACGCGGAGAGGCATGGGAAGAACCGGCCGCGCCCGCGCGACGCGCCGAGCACCTGGGAAGAACCAGAAGTGTCCGCGCGACGCGCTGAGCACGCGGGAAGAAGACTCGGCGGGACGCCGATGTGACGATCTCATCGGCGATATCTCTCCGGACGCAGGCCGGCACCGGCTGGTCCGGCACGGCCTCGACCGGTCCCCGAACTTGTGGAGCCGCAGCCCGAACGGGCAGCCGTCGCCGCTGCCCCGCGAACGGAGGCACGTCACCCATGACCATGCTCGGCGAACAGGACACCAGCATCTCGCTGCCCGGAGACGCGGCGTACGACGTCGCGACGCAGGTCTTCAACCTGGCCGCTCCGGCTCGGCCGGTGGCGGCGGTCACCGCGCACACGATCGACCAGGTCCGCAACGCGATCCGTTACGCCGAGTCCGAGGGACTCCAGGTGCGCGTGCACGCCACCGGCCACGCCTCGGCGGCCACCCGCCCGATGGACGGCGCGGTGCTGATCCGGACGGAGCTGGGCGGCGCCGTCGAGATCGACGCCCGGAGTCGCGTGGCGCGCGTCCCCGCGGGGACGCGGTGGGGCGCCGTGGCCGAGGCCGGGGCACCGTACGGCCTGGCCGCGCCGCACGGCTCGTCGCCGACCGTCGGCGTCGTCGGATTCCTGCTGCGCGGCGGGCTGAGCCCCTACGGCCGGCAGGTCGGGCTGGCCGTCAACAGCGTCCGCGCGATCGAGCTGGTCACCGCCGACGGCGAGCTCCGCCGGGTGGACGCCTCGTCCGACCCGCAGCTGTTCTGGGCGCTGCGCGGCGGCGGCGGGGGTTTCGGCGTCGTCACCGCCGTCGAGATCGAGCTGTTCCCCGCGGCCAAGGTCATCACCGGGGCGGCGTACTGGCCCGCCGTCCACGCCGAGCGGCTGCTGTCGGTGTGGCGGCGGTGGACCCTGGACGCGCCCCGGGAGGTGACGACGTCGCTGCGGGTGATGAACCTGCCGCCGCTGCCGGACGTCCCGCCCGCGCTGGCCGCCGGCCCGGTGCTGTCCGTGGACGGTGCGGTGCTCAGCACGACCGACGACGTGACCGTCGCGCGGCGGTACGCCGAGGACCTGCTCGGACCGCTGCGGGCGGTGGCCGAGCCGGTGATGGACACCTGGGAGCTGACCACCCCCGCCGCGGTGCTGCACGCGCACATGGATCCCAGCGACCCCGTTCCCTTCCACGGCGACCACATGCTGCTCTCCGAGATCGGCGACGACGGCGCCGCGGAGTTCCTCAGGGTCGTCGGCGAGGGGTCCGGCTCCCCGCTGATCGTCGCCGGGCTGCGCCAGCTCGGCGGCGCGTTCTCGGTACCGGACCCGGCGGGAGGCGCGCTCGACCACCTCGACGCCCGCTACTCCTACGCGGGCTCGGGGGTGCCGTTCGACCCGGACGTCGCGCGGGCCCTCGTGGACCACTGCGCGAAGGTGCGCGCCGCGCTGGAGCCGTGGGACACCGGACGGACCGTGCCCTCCTTCGTGGAGCGCCTGGAGCAGCCGCAGCGCCACCTCAGCCCGGAGCAGGTGGAGGCCGTCGACCGGGTCCGCGCGCGCGTCGACCCCTCCGGCCGGTTCCGGGGCGATATCGCCCCCAACGCCTCCGCGATCTTCTGAGCGCGTCCGCACGCGTGCGATCCGTCCCGGGAAGGCGCCGTCACGGGAAGGCGCCGTCACGGGAAGGCGTCCCGAAGAGACGAAGAGACACCGTCACGGGAAAGCCCCCGGAAACGCCGCCGCGGAGACAACATCGCAATCCCGGAGATGCGCGCGGAGCAGGCGAATGTGACGCTGGGTGCATGCCTGAACAGGCAGAACCACACTGATCGCCGGAGGTAGCAAGCGGCGTGGGCCGGGCCACCGTACAGCGGTCCATCGCGCCTTCCGGTTCACCCTGTCGTCGCGGTCCCCGCCGGCGCCGGCGCGCGCCGAACACGTGGTGATCCGGGCCGGCGGCCGCCCGGCACCGCCGTCGGGTCTCAGGGAATGAACGGATTGGAGTACGTGATGGGTTCCTCTTCCACCATTCATGGACGTTTCGCCGAGCAGGTCGGCCGGACGCCGGACGCGGTGGCGGTGTCTTCCGGCGACGTCCGCCTGACCTACCGGGAGCTGGACGAGCGGGCGAACCAGATGGCGCACCGCCTGCTGGGCCTGGGGGCCGGCCCCGAGGTCCCGGTGGCGGTGCTGATGGAGCGCTCCGTCGACGTGGTGGTGGCGATCCTGGGGATCGTCAAGGCCGGGGCGTTCTACCTGCCGGTGCACGACGCGTATCCCCTGGAGCGCAAGCAGTGGATCATGGACCAGTCCGGGGCGCCGGTGCTGCTGACCGACGAGGTCATGCGGGCGCGAGGCCTTCCCCAAGGCGGTCAGGTCCTCATCGCCGGAGCCGACCGGGAACTGGCGGCGTCACCGGTGTCCGACCCCGGGACGGCGACCGATCCGGACCAGCTCGCATACGTGATCTACACCTCGGGCTCCACGGGGCATCCGAAGGGCGTCGCGGTCACGCACCGAGACGTGCTGGGCCTGGCGTTCGACCAGATCTGGGACACCGGGCGGCACGAGCGGGTGCTGATGGTCGCCCCCTACGCCTTCAACGTGTCCACCTACGAGCTGTGGGTGCCGTTGCTGCACGGAGGTCAGATCGTCGTGGCGCCCCCCGGCGACCTGGACGTCGGCGTCCTGCGGCGCCTGATCGGCGAGGAGCGGATCACCGGCGTGCACCTGACCGCCGGGCTCTTCCGGGTGGTCGCGGACGAGGCGCCGGAGTGCCTCGCCGGTGTGCGCGAGGTGCTGACCGGCGGTGACGTGATCGCCCCGACGGCGGTGCGGCGGGTGCTGGAGGCGTGTCCGGACACGGTGGTCCGGGCCATGTACGGAGCGACCGAGATGACGTTGTTCTCCACGCATTCGCCGCTGACGGCTCCCTACGAGGCGGGGTCGGTCGTGGCGATCGGCGGCCCGATGGACGACGTCCGCCTGCACATCCTCGACGACCGCCTCGGCCCCGTCCCCGCCGGCGCGGTCGGTGAGCTGTACATCTCCGGCCGGGGCGTGGCGCGGGGCTACTTCGGCCGTCCGGATCTGACGGCCGAGCGTTTCGTCGCGGACCCGTTCGGCGGCGCGGGCGAGCGGATGTACCGCACCGGCGACCTCATGCGCAGGAACGACGACGGCCTGCTCGAATTCATGGGGCGCGCGAACGACCAGGTGAAGATCCTGGGTTTCCGGGTGGAACTGGCGGAGGTGGAGGCCGTCCTGGCGAGGTACCCGGGGCTGGCCCACGTCGCCGTGGTCGCGCGGGAGACGGAGGCGGGCGAGAAACGGCTCGTCGGCTACGTCGTCCCCGAGACCGGCGACCTCGACACCCCGGCCCTGCGCGCCCACGCGATGGACTCGCTGCCGGAGTACATGGTGCCGACGGTGTTCGTCACGATGGACGCCCTGCCGCTGACGCCCAACGGAAAGCTGGACCGCCGGGCGCTTCCCGAGCCGGACTTCGAGGCTGTGGCCCCCTACCGAGCGCCCCGCGACGCCAGGCAGGAGGTCCTGTGTTCCATCTTCGCCGAGGTGCTCGGGGTGCCGCGGGTGGGCATCGACGACAGCTTCTTCGAGCTGGGCGGCCAGTCGCTGCTGGCGATGCGGCTGGTCAGCCGCATCCGGGCGGTGCTGGGCGTGGACCTGTCGATCGGTGACCTGTTCGACGCCCCCACCGTGGCGGACCTGGACAGGCAGCTCGGCAGCGACCCGAAGCAGGTCGGTCCCGGCTCCGGAAGGAAGTAGCCGGACGGACCGGTCCGCGGCCGGCCCGCATGAGCGGATGCCGCGCCTATCCGATTGGGAGACCCGAGAGAGGGCGAGATGACGAATCCTTTTGACCTCCAGGACGGTGTTTACTCCGTGCTGATCAACGAGGAGGGCCAGCACTCCCTGTGGCCGGCCTCCGCCGACGCGCCGGCGGGATGGGCCGTCGCGTACGGCCCGGCCCGCCGCGGCGCCTGCGTCGACTACGTGAACTCCAACTGGACCGACATGCGGCCGCGCAGCCTCGCGGCCCGCATGGGCGCCTCCTCCTGAGCCCGCTCCGGCGCCTGTCCGGACCGACCCGCCGGACTTCCGTCTGTACGGCACGGCAAATTGGACGACTAACGGAGAAATGACCTATGGCCTCGTCAGGAACGCAGATCTTCGAAGACATGTTGCTCGATCACGTTGAGTTCTACGTCAACGAGCTCGCGGCGAAAACGGACTGGTTCGTCGACAGCTTCGGCTTCTCGGTGTACGCGACCACGGACGCGTCGGAGAAGGAGCCCGAGGTCCGCTCGGTGGGGCTCGGCGGCAACCGGATCCGGCTCGTGCTGACCGAGCCGCTGGTGGGCGACCATCCGGGTGCCGCCTACGTGGAGAAGCACGGCGACGGAGTGGCCGACATCGCGCTGCGGGTCACGGACGCCGCCGCGGCGTTCGACGAGGCCGTGCGGCGCGGCGCCCGCCCGGTGTCCCCGCCGGCCGGGTACGACGGCGTCGTGACAGCCACGATCATGGGCTTCGGCGACGTGGCGCACACCTTCGTGCAGCGCGCGGGTGACACGGACGAGCGCGCGCTTCCCGGGCTGCGGCCGGTGTACGGGTCGGCGTCCGGCACGGGCGGCAACCTGGACGAGGTGGACCACTTCGCGGTCTGCGTGGAGTCCGGCCAGATCGACGCGACAGTCGACTTCTACCGGCACATTCTCGACTTCGAGCTGATCTTCACCGAGCACATCGTCGTCGGCTCCCAGGCGATGACCATCAAGGTGGTGCAGAGCAGGTCCGGCGCGGTGACGCTGACCCTGATCGAGCCGGACGTGTCACAGGTCGCCGGCCACATCGACGAGTTCCTCAAGCACCACGGCGGTGCCGGCGTGCAGCACATGGCGTTCACGGCCGGCGACATCGTGGAGGCGGTGGGCACCATCGGTGCCCGGGGCGTGGAGTTCCTGAGCACCCCGGACGCCTACTACAGCCTGCTCCCGGAGCGGATGGAGCTGGGACGGTACTCCGTCGACGAGCTGCGGAGGCTCAACATCCTGGTCGACGAGGACCACGACGGCCAGCTCTACCAGATCTTCGCCCGATCCGTGCACCCGCGTAACACGTTCTTCCTGGAGCTCATCGAGCGGCTGGGGGCGCGTTCCTTCGGCAGCGGCAACATCTCGGCGCTCTACCAGGCGGTGGAGCTCCAGCAGAGCAGGGAAGAGGCCGCCGCCTGACCCACCGGCCCGCCCGCCGGAGAGATCCGGACGGCGGGCCGGATGCCGACATACCCTGACTCCCCCTCTGCCACCCGGCCGTGATCACGGCCGGGTGGCAGAACCGCGTTCCGGGCCGGGACCGGAGACAGAGACCGGGACCGGAGACAGGGGCGGGGAGCGGCGACGGAGCCAGGGCGGGAACGGCCAGGGACGGGGAACGGCCAGGGCGGAGGCGGGGCCCCCGAGGGGGACGGGGCGAGAAAGACGTGGCAAGGAAGCGGAGCGGAGAGCGGGCCGGAGAGGGGAGGCCGGAGACGGGAGGGATCATCCGGGGCCGGGCCGGAGGCAGGAGGCGGCTGGGGATCGTCCGGGGCCGGACAGCAGGAAGTGGTGACGAGATCGCCGGTCGTCCCGACCCTCGTCACCACTTCTCGACTTCCCGTGGCGAGCCTTCGCCCACGGGCCTCCTACGCGACCGGGACCTTCCTCTTCGCGGGCGCCCCGGTCACGGTGCTCTGCCGGGGTGCCGCTCCGTCCTTGCCGCCGAACAGCCCCTTCCACAGGATGCGCAGGAGCATGGCCGGGCGCATGAGCGACTCGGGACGCTCGACGAGGCCGGCCGTCCGCATGTAGGCGGCGGTGACCGCGCCGTCGCGCGACGCGGCCTTCTGGACCAGCGCCAGGAAGGCCTGCTGGATCCGGATCGGTATCGTGCGCTCCCCCTCGACGCCGGGGAAGCCGAGGTCCACGGTGTGCGTCATCTGCCACGGCGGGTCGACGACGTCACGGGCGAGGTCCCGGAAGTACTGGCCGGGCTGCGGCGCGGCGCCGCTGTGCAGGTGGTCGCGGATGGTCAGCGCCCCGAGCGCCGCCACGGTCATCCCCTGGGCGTACACCGGGTTGAAGCAGCACACGGCGTCGCCGGTCACCAGCAGGCCGTCGGGCAGCCGCTCCATGTCCTCGTAGCGGCGCCGCAGGGTCGTCGGGAAGCGGAAGGCCACCGGCTCGTCGAGGGGCTCGGCGTGCTGGAGGGCGTCGTAGATGTCCGGAACCGCCAGCGACTTCACCCAGGCGTAGAGGCCGGCCTGGTCGGTGGGCGGGTGGTCGCCGAGGATGCCGTAGGTGGTCAGCTCGACCCGGTCGCCGTCGGTCTTGGTGAAGATCGCGCCACGGGGCAGCTCGGCCGACGCGACGGGGTTGATCGACAGGTCGCCGTGGTAGGGGTCGGCGGTCAGCCGGTAGTGCTGGGTCACGTAGCCCAGGCCGATCTTCTTACGGTCCTCCTTGACCCGCGGGTAGCCGAGGTCCTCAAGCCAGATGGGGGTGCGCGAGCCCCGGCCGGTGGCGTCGACCACCAGATCGGCGCTGATGACCTCCTCGGCGCCGCCCTCCTCCAGGCTCTGCACCCGCACGCCGTTGACCCGGCTGTGGTCCGGCGTCGTCTCCAGGCCGAGGATGTCGTGCTTCTCGACGAAGAGGACGTTGGACAGGACCTGCGTCCGCTCGCGGATGTGGCGCTCCAGCATCGGCCGGCTCGCGGCGACGCACACCAGGCCGGCGTGCTGCTGCTTCACCCGCTTGCCGTTGAAGTACCAGCGCACGTCACCGGCCAGGTCCCCGGTCGGCACGCCGTCCGCGAACAGCTCCTCGGTGATTCCGGGGAACAGCTCCTCCATGACAAGCTGGCCGCGGGCGAGCAGCCCGTTGATGTGCCGTCCCTGCGGACAGCTACGTCGCGGCCCTTCCACCCCGACCAGGACATCGCGGTCCACTATGAGCACTTCGTCGTAAGCATCGGCGAGCACCCTGGCCGCGAACAGCCCAGCAAGGCTTCCGCCGAGCACCACCGCGCGAGTATTGGTTGTATCGCTCACGGTTACCTCCTCAAATCCCGGATTTGGATCATGCGTCGCCGAAGGGATGTATCGATCCGCCGATCCCTGACTTCCCCGCTACCGCCGGCCGCGAGCCCGGCCTTGTCCTGTCGGCCGCTGGCCCCCGGCGGCAGCCGGGGGCCAGAGCGAACGGGAGGATGACCGGTCAGCTGGGGACCGAACCGACCAGGCCACCGTCGACGACGAGCTCCTGACCGGTGATGTACGACGCGCGGGGCGACAGCAGGAAGACGACGGCGTCGGCGATGTCCTCGGCCTGGCCCAGCCGGCCCAGTGCCACCTGGCTCCGGAAGAACTCCTGAACCTGCTCGTTGCCGCCGGTGACGGCGTCGAACATGTCCGTCGTGACGTGGCCGGGTGTGACGGTGTTGACCCTGATGCCCCGCTCGGCCAGGTCGGGGGCGAAGGTGCGGGCCAGGTTGAGCACGGCGGCCTTGCTCGCCGCGTACACCGAGGCCAGGCCGACGCCGCGGTGCACCAGCCATGACGCGTTCAGCACGATCGACCCGCCGTCGCCGAGAAGCGGCAGGGCCTTCTGGACGGTGAAGAACGTACCCTTGAAGTTGGCGCCGACCACCTGGTCGAAGTCGGCCTCGGTGACGTCCGCGGTGCGCGCGGACAGCGCGACCCCGGCGTTGGCGAACACACCGTTCAGGCGGCCGAACCGCTGCTGAACCTGGGCGATGAGCCCGTCGAGGTCGCCGGTGCGCGCCACATCGGTGGGAACGGCGAGCACCTTGTCGCCGGCGTCGAGGTCCTTCACAGCGGCCTCGAGCCGATCGCTGCTGCGCCCGGCGAGCACCACGCTCGCTCCGGCGCCTACGAGTCGTCGCGCGGTGGCCAGGCCTATGCCGCTGCCACCCCCAGTGACCAGTACGGTCTTTCCTTCAAATTCGGACATGCCATCAGCATCACATCCGCCTGTTATGCGAGGCATCTCCTGTGTTGCGGTGTATTCTCGCCCGGCATTTGACTTTTCCACCGCAGCCGCGCAATCTTCCATTGTCCCGTGAACCCTTTCCGTCGCACGCGCCATTTTCGCGATACGGACGGCTTCCGGCATGCGCGGAGCCTTTCCCGCACAATCAGCGTTTTCCCCGTACGGGCCGTTGTCCGCGTGAACGGTCTTTTCCGCACGCGGATCCTCTGCCGCCCCGACAGGCCTCGTCACATGAACGGCCCTTTTCTCGCGAACGGCCGCCGCCACATGGGCGACCATTGTTTCGCGTGGGGCCGTTGCAACGCAGGCGACCGTTGTTCAACGTGCGGCCGCTGTAACGCAGGCGACCGTTGTTCAACGTGCGGCCGCTGTAACGCAGGCGACCGTTGTTCAACGTGCGGCCGCTGCCACATGAACGACCGTCGCCACGCGACCGGCCGTTGTCACACGGCCGGTCCTCGCCGATGGCGACGCCGCTGTCGACGTCGCCGGGGGCGGCTCCATCAGGCGGTCTCCGCCCGGCCCTCACCCGTCGAGGAGGCCGTTCCTGGCGTGCCACAGGTCTCCGGAGGTGGACAGGTCCGGCACCGTCCAGCCGTCCAGGTCGTACTCCCCCAGACATTCGTCGACAAAGGCCTTGTAGTCGTCGACCTGGCCGTTGGCGAGCTGCCCGAACAGGAGTTCCACCCGGGTGTTCTCATGGTTGCCGGCATAGTTGCGCTCGTACAGCTCGTGCCGGCCGCCGAACTCGGTGCCGACCGCGTCCCAGAGCAGCTTCATCAGCTTGACCCGCCCCACGGCGTCGACGCCGCCCGACCCGCGGACGTACTTGTCCAGGTAGGGCCGGATGTCCGGGTTCTTGAAGTCGTCGGCGCTGGAGTTGACGTAGATCAGCCCGCTGGCGACGTCCTGAAGGATGATCTCCCTGATCCGCGGGTAGCCGACCTGGGAGAACCACCGGTAGGCCATCCCGTACTGGGGGTTGGGCAGGAGCGCGCCGTTCTTCCACTCGACCGGATTGCGCACGGCCGCGTCGGAGAACGCCCAGAACAGGTTCCGCCACGCGAGAACCTCGCCCAGCCGGCTCTGCACGCCCCGGAAGTCCGCGGTGCCGGTGATCTCCAGCGCCTTGGCCAGCAGGCCGGCGATGAAATCCAGCTTCACCGCCAGGCGCGTGCACCCGTGGAAGGTGAAGCGCTCGATGAACCCGGACTGGCCGGTGAAGAGCTGGACCTTGCCCAGGTCACCGTAGATGAACACGTTCTCCCACGGGATGAGCACCTTGTCCAGCACGAGGATGGTGTCGTTCTCGTCCAGCCGCGAGGAGAGCGGGTAGTCGAACGGGCTGCCCATCACCGCGGCCGTGGCGGAGTAGGAGGGGCGGCAGATCAGCTTCATCCCCGGCACGCCCATCGGCACGGTGGCCACCAGCGCGAACTTCTTGTCCTTGATCGGCAGGCCGTAGTGGGCGATGAAGTTGTAGTGGGTGAGCGCGGACCCGGTGGCGACGACCTTGGCCCCGCTCACGACGAGACCGGCGTCGGTCTCCTTCTCCACGTGGATGAACACGTCCGCGACCTCGTCCGCGGGGCGGCTGCGGTCGACCGGGGGGTGCACGATCGCGTGGTTCCAGTACAGGACCTTCTCCTGCGACTCCCTGTACCAGCGCCGCGCGTTGTCCGCGAAGGGCTCGTAGAAGTCGGCGTTGGCGCCGAGCGTGCCGAGGAACGACGCCTTGTAGTCCGGGCTGCGTCCCATCCATCCGTAGCTCATGCGGGCCCAGGCGGCGATGGCCTTCTGGTCGGCCACCAGGTCGTCCACGCTGCGCGGCGTGGTGAAGAACCTGTGGGTGTAGCCGTCGCTGCCGGTGTCCGTCGGCGCGGTGAGGACGTCACGCTTGTCCGGATCGTGCAGCGCGTCGTACAGCCGCGCCGTCATGCGGACGGGATTGCGGAAGGCCGGGTGCGAGGTGACGTCCTTGACGCGGTCGCCGTACAGGTAGATCTCACGGTCGTCGCGCAGGCTCTCGACGTACTCGTCGCCGGTCAGAGGACGCGTCTTCCGCCGCGCCCCGGTCGTGGGGGCGGCATCCTGAAGATCGGTCATCGGGCTTCTCCCTCTTCTCGCAACTCAACTCCTGCATGAATCGGTGGCTGTCGAGCGTTCCTGACCGACGGGACGTGCTCGGAGAAGTTCGCGATCGTCCGCACGCGCGCCAGCAGAACTCGGGAAACGCCGAAGCCTGAGCGCTCCGGACGACGCGTCCCGCTTCACGGTGCAGGCGGGCGCATCGGCATTCTGCTGTAGGTTCCGATGCTGGCATTCGGAGGCGGCGCGCGGCTTCTCCCAGGTTGCGAGATCCGGTCGGCGCCATTCCTCCGGCCCATTCGCCTCGGCTCTGGAAACCGTTCCTGAGCGGGGATCCCGCGCCTGGCCAGCCCTGCTGGAAGCGGTGGCCGGGAATCCATTCGCAATCCAGAAGATGCGTCCACCGGACCTCCGGTGCGACCGTCGGATGGTTAGCATCGGCGGACCGGTGCGGCTGCCCTTTCTCGTCTGAATTCCTTGGGAGGAAATGGTGTTGACGACCGATGCCCCGACGCGGGAGCAGCTTGTTCGTCGCGCGTCCGAATTGCTTCCGGTTCTTCGGAAGAACGCGGCCTGGTCGGAGGAGAACCGGCGCATTCACGACGAGTCGATCGAGGCACTGGCCGACGCCGGAATCTTCAAGATGCGGGTGCCGGCCCGCTACGGCGGATACGAGTCCGACACGCGCACCCTGGTCGACGTGGCCGCCGAGCTCGGCCAGGCCGACGGCTCCACCTCGTGGGTGGCGTCGGTCTACACGATTCCGACCTGGATGACGTGCCAGTTCCCGGACGCCGTGCAGGACGAGGTGTTCTCGACCCCCGACGTGCGGGTGTGCGGGACGCTGAGCCCCACCGCGATGGCCGCTCCGGTCGACGGCGGGGTCGTGGTCAACGGCAAGTGGGCGTTCATCAGCGGCGCCCTGCACAGCCACTGGCAGGAGGTCGTGGCGATCCTGGTGCCGCCGGCCGGCGAGCCGTACCCGATCATGGCGCTGGTCCCGCTGTCGGATCTGCAGATCGTGGACGACTGGCACACCTCGGGCCTGAAGGGCACGGGCAGCGTCAGCACGGTCGCGGCCGACGTGTTCATCCCGGCCGAGCGGGTCCTGCCCCTTCCCGCGGTGTTGCAGGGGCAGTCCGCCTCGACGCTGAACGCCGGCTCCCCCATCTACCGGGCACCGCTGCTCCCCGTCGCCTCCGCCTCCTCGGTCGGAACCGTGCTCGGGCTGGCGAGGGCCGCCAGGGAGGCGTTCTTCCAGCGGCTCCCCGAGCGCAAGATCACCTACACCGGCTACGCGAGCCAGGCCGAGGCGCCGCTGACCCACCTGCAGGTCGCCGAGGCCGCGATGAAGATCGACGAGGCGGAGTTCCACGCCCACCGCCTGGCGACGCTGGTGGACACCAAGGGTGCCGAGGGCGCGCCCTGGACGCTGGAGGAGCGCGCCAGGGCACGTGCTGACATGGGCGCGGTGTGCCGGCTCGGCAAGGAGGCCGTGGACATCTACGCCCTGGCCAGCGGCGGCTCGTCGGTCTACAGCAACCAGCCGATCCAGCGGATCGCGCGCGATGTCCAGGCCGTCAACCTGCACGCCCTGATGCATCCGAACACCAACGCCGAGCTGTACGGGCGGATCCTCTGCGGCCAGGAGCCCGACACCCTCTACCTCTGACCGCTGACCGCCATCGGCCTTCCGCATCGACTCAACGGAGAAGGAACATGACCACGACCGCCCCCGCATCCACCATCACGGGTCCCTCCGCCGACGACCAGGCCGCCGTCGCCGCCATCCCGCAGCGCATCATCGCGGCCTGGGCCGGCCACGACGGCGCCGCCTTCGCCGACGTCTTCACCGAGGACGGGTCGATGATCCTGCCCGGCGTCTACCGCAAGGGCCGCGACGACATCCGCTCGTTCATGACGCAGGCGTTCGCCGGGCCGTTCAAGGGCACCCGGGTGACCGGCCGGCCCATCGACATCCGTTTCTTCAGCGCCGAGGCCGGGGTGCTGATCACGCTGGGCGGCGTGCTGGCGCCCGGCGAGACCGAGGTCTCGGACGAGCGGGCCGTCCGGGCCTCCTGGGTGGTCGTCAAGCGGGACGGCGAGTGGCGGCTCGCCGCCTACCAGAACAGCCCCCGCGGCGACGCCTGAGAGGCACGGCACCATGACTGTTCACGAGACGACGCACGCGACTGTTCACGAGACGACGCACGCGCCGAACGACCTGGAGAGCCGCGCTCCGCTCGCCTTCAACCAGGAGTTCCTGTGCGCGTTCGACAACGGCGAGGCCGACGGGGCCTTCGGTAACCGGCACACGCTGGTCTTCGGCTGGCGGCTCAGCGGGGCGGTCGACACCGGCGCGCTGCAGGGAGCCCTGGACGACGTGGTGGCACGTCACGAGGCGCTCCGCACGTCGATCGTCCGCGGTACCGAGGACCGGTACCAGAGGATCCACCCGCCCGGCTCAGTCGAGCTGGTGGTCAGCGACCTCCCGGCGGACGACCCCCGTCCGCGTGACGTCCGCGCGGAGGAGTTCCTCAACGAGCTCGACGCCGGCACCTACAGCGTGGGGAGCCTCCCCCACCTGCGGGCCCGCCTGGGGCGGTTCGACGGGAACGACGCGGTGCTCGTGCTCGTCCTGCACCACACGGCGGGCGACGCGTGGTCCATGCAGGTCATCATCCGCGACCTCGCCGCCCGCTACGCCGCCCGCCGGGGATCGGAGGCCCCCGTCCTCCCCGACGTCCACCAGTACGGCGAGTTCGCCGCCTGGCAGCTGGAGAGCGCGGCCGGCGCCGAGATGGGCAGGGCGCTCGACTACTGGGGGGAGAAGCTGCGCGATGCCCGCATCCTCGCCATCCCCACGGACCGGCCGCGCGACGGCGGGCTCACCAACGTGTACGCCGCGCACCGCTTCGTGTTCGACAGGGAGCTGACCTCCGCGACCCTGAATTTCTCCAAGGCGGCGCGGAGCTCGGCGTTCATGGTCATGGTCGCGGCCTACAACGTGCTTCTTCACAAGAAGACCGGGGTCACCGACATCGTCGTCCCGACGTTCACCTCGGGCCGGTCCGACGAGCGCTTCATGGAGACCGTCGGCCCCATCTTCAACTACCTGACGTTGAGGACGGACATCACCGGCTGCGAGACCTTCCGCGACGTGGTCGCGCGGACCCGGGCGACCTGTTTCGAGGCCTACGGCAACGACATCCCGTTCCCGCTGATCGCGCACGGCAACCCCGGGCTCGTGAGCCCGTTCGCGGACGACGGCGTGGCCGTCGTCGCCTTCGAGGTGCTCCAGGCTCCGTCCGAGGTGGAGGAGGAGGCGATCGGGGGCCTGACGTACTCCGAGATACGGCGGCGGGTGCTGCCGCAGCCGCTGAGCTCGCACATTCCGAACGGCGCGCTGTGGGCGATGGACGTCCTCCCCTCGGGGGAGATAGCCGGGAGCCTCAAGTTCGACCGCAACCGCTTTGACGAGAGCACGATTGTCGACCTGGTGTCGGACTTCCGTCAGGTGCTGTGGAACGCGGTCACCGGCCCCGATCGGCCGCTGCGGGAGATCTGAGTCCCGCGACGCGGCCACCGTGTCACTGGTCGTGAGCCAACCATCCGAGATAGGGGATGTGCGCAGCAATGACAGTCGTCACCAGTGTTCCCGAACACGCATTTCCTTCCCCGCCCGAGCCGCGCCTCACTCCGGCGGAGATCATCGCGAGGGCCGAGGCGATCGCACCGACCCTGATCGGCCGCCAGGCCGAGACCGAACAGCGCACCTTCTACGCGCAGGACACCCACGAGGAGTTCGCGAGGGCCGGCTTCTACCGGATCCTGGTCCCCCGGCGTTACGGCGGCTACGAGTTCGGGACCGACACGTTCCTGCGCGTGGCGATGGCGCTCGCGCGCGGGTGCCCGTCGACCGGCTGGATGTACCTTTTCGGCGCCGCGCACGCGCTCGCGGTGGCCACGCTGTTCGACGAGCGGGCGCAGGCCGAGCTCTTCAGCTCCGGTGACTTCATCTGCCCCGCCACGGTCGCGCCCAGTGGCACCGCCGAGCGTACGGCCGACGGCTGGGTGCTCAACGGCGTCTGGTCCTACGCCTCCGGCTCGCCGTACGCCACGCACTTCATCGGTCACACCTTCGTTCCGCAGGCGGACGGGGAGCCGCCGGCTCCCCTGCTGTTCATCGTCCCGCGCGACCAGTGGAAGCGCCTGGACGACTGGGGGCAGCAGCTGGGTCTGAAGGGGAGCGGATCGCACAGCGTCGCCATCGACAACGGGCGCATCCCCGACCACTTCACCCGTGGTTTCCACATGAGTCAGGTCACCGTCACCGAGGGCACCCCGGGCCTCGCGCTGCACGGCAACCCCGAGTACGGGGGCGGGCCGCTCAGCTTCATGCTGCTCGAACTCGGCGCTCTCGCGGTGGGCATGGCGAGGGGAGCGCTCGACGCCTACGAGGACCTGATGCTGACCCGGACGACGATCTACCCGCCCATCGTCCTGCGCGTGGAGGATCCCGACTTCCAGCTCAGGTACGGCGAAGCCACCGGCATGATCAGTACGGCGGAGGCCGCTCTCCTGAACGGGATCCAGCAATGGCGTGACACGTGCGCCGCGGGCCCGGAGGCGTTCACCAGGGAGCAGGAATGGCGGCTCGCCACCATCAGCCGGGAGGTGGTCCGGCTGTGCTGGCGCGCGGTCGAGGGGGAGCTGTTCCCCACCGCCGGTTCCAGCTCGGTCCGCCATGGTGACCGCATCGAACGGGTGTGGCGTGACATGTCCATGCTTCACAGTCATGCCGGATACGCCGTCGTCCTGAAGACCATGGCGAACCGGGAACTCACCAAGGCCCGGTTCAACATCGGGTAACCGCGGCCGCCGACGCGAACGGCCCGCCCAGCCTGCTGGGCGGGTCAGGAACTCTTCCGCGTCGACTCGGCCGAGGCGCTGAACTCCGTATGGGCGGTTGATCGGCTACGTCGCCGGTACTCGGTGGGTGTCAGTCCGACCAGTGTCCGGAAGCGGCGAGCGAAGTATGTCGGGTCGTCCCAGCCGACGGCGGCGCCGACCCGGGCGGCCGGCAGGGTCGAGTGTGCCAGTAGCGTGGCGGCGCGCTCGGCCCGCAGCCGGGCCAGGAAGCCCAGCGGCGTCAACCCGACGTGCCGTCCGAACAGCCGGCCGAGATAGGCGGGATCCAGGTTGACCGCCCGGGCGAGATCATCCAGCCGCCATGGATGGGCAGGCGCTGCCTCGAACCGGGCGATGGTGGCGGCGACAGCGGGGTGGATGGCGGACTCGGGCGTCTCTCGTTCGGGGTCACGCCCGTCGGCCAGGACACCGAGTACGGTGACCAGCCGGCCCAGCACACGGCCTGGCCGGCCCTGATCGGCTCCGAGGTCCCGTTCGAGCAGGCCGATCTCCGCGATGGCCTCCTCGGCGGCCACCGGATCGACGGTCGTGACCGCCACACCGTGCGTGCCGGATGCCACCGGGTCGGTCCACAGCATCCGGCGCAGCATCGGGATGTCGTACAGCGCCGCCAGCTCGGTCCTCAGAGCCTGGGCGGACAGGCAGCAGTTGGCGACGGTCAGGTCGGCGCAGTCCAGGAACCCGTGCCAGGCACCGGGGCGAAGCACGATGACCTGCCCGCGCCGCAGCGGATGCTCACCCTGACTGGTCACGTGCCGGCCGTAACCGCTTCCGATCACCGCGATCTCGAGGAAGTCGTGCGCGTGCGGCTCGATGCCGGGGTTCAGCTGATGGACACCGCCCAAGACGGGGCGCCCGGCGAACAGCGCGTGCTCGTGCAGCGTGGCAGGCATGTCGGGATCGTACGACTACTCCCTGGGATCGGCCTAGCCCGTGGCGGCACACCGCGACGACACTGGGTGCAATCCCAGCGGCAAGAATCTCGGAGGCCAGTGATGACAACGACGACGACCGAACAGTCCGGCAGGGACGTGGATGCCGACGGCCGTGTACCGGACGAGCTTGTGGCGGCATACCACGAATACGGTTTCGTCCGAGTACGGGGCGTCCTGGAGCCGGACCAGGTCGAGCGCTTTCGAGTGAGCGCCAAGGCATTCCTGGAGGCGCATCGCGCGGAGAGCCTGGAGAAGCAAGGCGTCTTCAGCCAGCTGGTCAACGTCTGGCAACACGACCGGACGCTGCGGGAGCTCACGTTCGACGCACGGCTCGGCCGGATCGCCGAACAGCTCGCCGGGTTCCCGCTGCGGCTCTGGCACGACCAGATGCTGGTCAAGGAGCCGCACAACAACGCCGCCACGGAGTTCCATCAGGATCGTCCGTACTGGCCGCATGCGGGAGATCGGCTTCCGCTGTCGGCCTGGATAGCGCTGGTCGATGTTCCGCCGGAGCGAGGCTGCATGACCTTCCTGCCCGGCACCCAGGATCGAACCGGCCTGCGCCCGCAGGACCTCCACCATGAGGAGGATCTGTTCGGGATGGACCCGTCTCTGCGTTGGATCCCCCGTGTCACCGTGCCGCTCCGCGCCGGCGACTGCACCTTCCACAGCGGCTACACCGGACACATGGCGCTGCCCAACCGCACCGACGAGGCCCGGCTCGCGCACGTCGTCATCTACATGGACGAGGCGACCCGCTACAGCGGGACCGAGCACGTCGTGACCGACCCTCTCGGACTCGCCGCGGGCGACAGGTTGGACGGAGACGCCTTCCCTCGCCCCTGGGCTTAGTACTCCGGTGGCACCTTGCGATCCTCGCGACAGGGGGCGACAGCCCTCCGGTGCTGATGTCCGCTGAAGACCGGCCTGGGCCTGGACCATTTCGAGGGCCGCACCTGGACCGGATGGCATCACCACGTCACCCTGGTCTCGGTCGCACACGCCTTCTGCCCCCTGCAGCGGCTCGACCCGAAAGCCCCGGCCACGGCTTGACCACCTACCGGGTCATCGCCGCGCCGCAACTACTCCTGGCCTGCTGGGCCGGGGCCTGTCCCACCTACCGCCGCGCGTTACCCAGACACGCCCGGCCCGTCCCCACCCGACCAAGCTCTGCTAGTCGGCGGTGCGGAAGCGCATCGCGGACCACGTGTCGTCCACCGACACCTGCCCGATGGGGCGCATCCCGTGCTCGACCATGATCGTGGCCAGGCTCTCACGGTTGATGTCGGCCCGGTTCGCCTTGGGGTAGGCCACCCACAGGGCGTTCGGCCGGCCCAGCCGCCCCTCCTGCGCGCTGAGGATGTCGCGCAGCGAGTCGGCGTTCCGGGCGAAGATGAGGGCGGTCGCCGCCTGGTCCGGCACGTCCGCCTGGTGCACGTTCTCCGGGAGCGGCTGGATGAGCTCCAGGTAGGAGGAGTCCGAGGACCAGACGGCGGTGTCCGGCTTGATGAGCAGCTTCTGTGCGACGGACTTGGTAGCCATGGCGCGTTGTCCTTTCGGTAGGTGGTGCCCCGGGTCCCGGGAACGGCCCGCCCGGCCGGGCGGCCGGGCGGGGCCGACGGGTCACCGATGGCACGGTTGCCTTACTTGTCTGCCGGCGCGTAGGTGAGGTAGAGGACGCCCGTGTCGAAGGTCTGGGAGTCGATGAGCTTCAGGGGCACCTGGTCGCCGCCGTCCTCGAAGAGGCGCTTGCCGGAGCCCACGACGATCGGGTGGACCAGCAGCCGCAGCTCGTCGAGCACGCCGGCGCGCAGGAGCGAGCGCACCAGGGTGGCGCTTCCGGTGATCGAGATGTCCTTGCCGGGCTGCTCCTTCAGCTTGGTGAGCTCCTCGACGACGTTGTCCTTGATCAGGGTCGAGTTCTGCCACTCGACCTTGTCCAGGGTCGTGGAGACGACCAGCTTGGGCGTGTCGTTCATCTGGTCCGCGAGCTGGTTGCCGGTGCCGGCCTGGCTCGGCCAGTAGCCGGCGAACTCCTCGTAGGTCCGCCGCCCCAGCAGCATCGTGTCGGCCGCGGCCATCTGCGCGCCGACCGCCGCCCCCATCTCGTCGCTGAAGTAGGTGAAGTGCCACTTCTCCGGCGACTCCGTGACGCCGTCCAGCGACACGAACAGACCTGCGGCGATCTTCCTCATTCTGATCTCCTCGTACTGTCATCGTGAATGTCGGTTGTTACACGGTGTCCGGCGATCGCCCCGCCGCCTCCGAGACGGAGAAGGCGGAGAAGGCGGCCGCCCGCGCGCGATCGGGGCCGCGTGGCGCCCCGGAGGGTCTCCGGCGCGCCGGGCCGTACCTCGGTGCCCGGAACCGGACGGCGCCGCCCGCCGGGGCCCGCGCGGGGCCGGCGACGGGCCCGCGCGTCCTGGTAGGAGCGCGGGCGGGCGGCGGCCGGGCGCATCCGCTCCGGCGGGGCCTCTGCCGCCGCCTGGTTCTCCGTCACCGCCGTCTCGCACATGCGACGATCGTCCTACCGACAATAATATTTGTCAAGGGCAGAAAAATCGTCAGGCGGGCGAGCCTCGTCATGACAGCCCGCCCGCCGTTTCGCGAGTACGCCGATCGCCGGACCTGCCCACTCCCGGTGGTCCAGAGGTCACACCGCGCGATCCCATGGGCCCATCCTCCGCCCGCCCGCCCTCCGGCGCTTCTTCTGGCGTGCTGTGTTCCGGATGGGCCCGCCGGATCCTCGTGTGCCGGTCAGCGGGCGTCGGCGCCGACGGCCACCGGGGCGGTCAGGCGGACCGGCAGGGCGCGGTGACCGTTCATGATGAACGTCGGCAGCGGCTCCAGGTCCTCCTTGGCGACGGCGAGGCTCAGCTCGGGGAAGCGCTCGAACAGCGTGGACAGGCCGACCGTCGCCACCAGGCGGGCCACACCGGCGCCGAGGCAGAAGTGAGGGCCGTGGCCGAAGGACAGGTGCTCCTTGTCGGCGCGGGTGATGTCGAAGCTGTCGGCGCCCGCGCCGTGCAGGGCCGGGTCACGGCCGACCGCGCTGTAGTTGATGAGGATCGGGTCGCCCTGGGGAATCGTCACACCGTCCAGTTCGATGTCCTCGACCGCGTAGCGCAGGGGCAGGTGCGCCAGGGGCGACTCCACCCGGAGGGTCTCGTCGATCACGTCGTCCCACGAGGCGAGCCCGGACTTGACGAGCTGGAGCTGCTCGGGGTGGGCGAGCAGCGCGGTGATCGCGTTGTCGAAGAAGTTGATCGTGGTCTCCGAGCCGGCGCCGAGGATCGCGAAGATCGTGTCGGTCAGCTCGACCTCGGTCAGACGCGAGCCGTCCTCGTCCCGGGCGGCGATCAGGTCGCTGGTGATGTCCTCGCCCGGCTCCAGGCGCTTGGCGGCGATGAGCTCCTCCATCGCGCCCCGCCAGCCGGCCAGCACGGCCTGGGCCTGCTCGGGAGTGACGGTGGTGTCCACCATCATGTCGATGACCTTGGCCGTCTTCACCCGGGCGTCCTCGGACATGCCGATCAGGTCGGCCACGAGGCGGGCGGGCAGCGGGTAGGCGAACCGCTCCCGCAGGTCCACCACCTCACCGGGCCCGGCGGCCTCCAGGGCGTCCACGAGCTGGTTGGTCAACTCCACGATCCGCGGCCGGATCGCCTCGGTACGGCGCGGCGTGAACGCCTTGCCGACCAGCCTGCGCAGGCGGATGTGGTCCTTGCCGTACGCGGTGACCATGTTGTCCATCGCGATCCAGCTGATCATCTCCCAGTCCGGCGGGATCTCTCCGTTGATGAAGGCCGGCCAGTGGTTGCGGGCGCTCTTGGTGACCCGCGAGTCGGTCAGCAGCTGCTTGATCACGGCGTGGCTGTTGATCGACCAGGCGAGCACGCCACCGGGGAGCTCCACCTGCGTCGCGGGGCCCTGCGCCCGCAGTCCGGCGGCTTCAGCGTGGATGTCCCGGCCGGTGGTGTCGAGGGCGACGGGGCAGCGAATCTCCATGGATCTCTCCAAGATCTCGTCGGTAGGGCAAGTCAGGTGCCAACACACCAGCGAAACGCGTCACGGGTATCGAGGACGAAGCAGGAATTCTGGAAAGGTGTCCGGTGGCGGTTGAGCCCCGTCTGCCGTGCCGGGGGATCGACTCCCGAGCCGGGTGGTCACGCCCCTTTCCGCCCCGACGTCTGCAGTCGTCGAGGCGGGAAAGGAATTCGAATCTTCTTCCTCCTCTGAGGCTAAAGCTTTTCAATGCGGACCACATCGATGAGTAGGCCGGCCAGGGGCCCCGAATTCGAAGCCCTTCTCCGCTGTCGTCTGCCGGCTTTTCCCTCGATTCCAGCTACACAGGCAGCGTGTCATCCGCCTGCTCTTCGACGCATCTTCCGGATTGCGCTCCCGGACCGTGCGGCTCTTTCCCCGCGGTCACGGGCCTTTCCCGCGGCCGTGCGCCCTTTCCCGACGGTCACGCGCCTTTCCCCCGCGATGGGCCTTTCCCCGCGTCCCGGCGGCTTCCCCGCGCCCCTCCCGCTCTTCCCTGGCCTCCCGGCGGCTCCGCCCCCGCGCCCCTCGCGTCCCGGCGGCTCCCCTTCCCCGCGCCCCTCGCGTCCCGGCGGCTGCCCTCCCCCGCACCCCCGCGTCCCGGCGGCTGCCCTCCCCGGCGGTCACGCGGCGACTATGTGCTCCCGGCCGCGGTTGCCCCGGGTGAGCAGATCGGCCAGCGCGCCGGATCGGACGCGGTCGGATCTCCGCAGGGCGGACGCGGCTTCGGTCAGATCCCGCACCACCGCCTCCAGCACCGTGGCGACCGATTCGGCGTTCTGTTCCAGGATGTCGCACCAGAGGCCGGGCGCGCCCGTGGCGATCCGGGTCGTGTCCTGCAGGCCCCTGCCCACCAGCGAGAGGGTGGTCGCGTCGGCGCCGGCGAACCGGGCCGCGAGCGCCGCGGACACCAGGTGCGGCGCGTGCGAGACCGCCGCGACGACCCGGTCGTGCGCGTCGGGCGCGAGGAGCCTGGCCGCTCCCCCGCATACGGCGACCATCTCGGCCACCACCCGCACGACCTCGGGCGACGTCGCCGGGTGCGGGCACAGCGCCCACGGCCGTCCGGCGAACAGGTCCGCGTGCGCCGCGTGGGGCCCCGAGAGCTCGCGGCCGGCGATCGGGTGCCCGGGGACGTAGGACGTGAGGTCGCATCCGGCGAGCTCGGCGTCGGCCGCGATGCGGGCCTTGGTGCTGGCGACGTCGGTGTACACGGCGCCCAGCCCGCGGGCCTGGGCGTCGCGCAGCACGCTGACGACCGTGGACGGCGGGGTGGCGATGACCACCAGGTCGGCAGGGGGGTCGCCGGGCATCAGGGCGATGCCGGCCCCCATGCATTCGGCTGTCGCCAGCGAATCGACGTCCTGGTCGGACAGTGCGACGTGGATGCCTGCGCGCCGCAGGGCGAGCGCGATCGAGGTCCCGATCACACCGGTGCCGAGGACCGTGACGCGGCGGACTGTGGTCGTATTCATGAGTTCTCCTGAAATGCCCTGGCCGCGCGGATCAGACGGCTACGAGGTCCCGTTGTGTGGCCAGGTGGCGGCCCATGAAGCCGGCCAGGTCCTCCATCGTGCGGGCCAGCGCCTGGAGGTCGTCGGCGACCAGCGCCTGCGGGCCGTCGCACAGCGCGATGTCGGGCTGCGGGTGCACGTCGACGATGATGCCGTCGGCGCCCGCGACGACGGCCGCCCGGCTGAGCGGCAGGACCAGGTCGCGGCGGCCCCCGGAGTGCGAGGGGTCGACGATGACCGGCAGGTGCGACAGCCGCTGGGCCACCGGGACCGCGGAGATGTCCAGGGTGTTGCGCGTCGCGGGCTCGAAGGTGCGGATGCCGCGCTCGCACAGGACGATGTCGAGGTTGCCGCGCTGGGCGATGTACTCCGCCGCCATCAGCCACTCCTCGATCGTGGCGTTCATCCCCCGCTTGAGCAGCACCGGCTTCCCGGCCTCTCCGACGGCCTGCAGGAGGGTGAAGTTCTGCATGTTGCGGGTGCCGACCTGCAGCATGTCGGCGTAGTCGGCGACCATGGCGACATCGTGCGCTCCCACGACCTCGGTGACGATCGGCAGCCCGGTCTCCTGCCGGACCTCGGCGAGGATCTGCAGGCCCCGCTCCCCCAGGCCCTGGAAGGCGTAGGGCGAGGTGCGCGGCTTGAACGCGCCGCCGCGCAGGAGGGTCGCCCCGGCCGCCTGCGCCATCCGGGCAGCGGCGAGCGTCTGGTCCGGTGTCTCGACCGCACAGGGGCCGGCGATCAACGTGACGGTCTGCGGGCCGATCGACACCCCGCCGACCTGCACCACCGACCGGTCGGGGTGGTGTTCACGGCTGACCAGCTTGTATTTCGCCGAGATCCGCACGACGTTGCGGACCCCCGGCATGCCCCGCAGGTTCATCATGGCGAAGTGGTCGATGTCACCGACCAGGCCGATGACGATGCGGCTGACACCGCGGCTGACGAATGCCTCACCGCCCGCCGACTCCACCAGCTCGACAATCGACTGGATATCGGTGGAAGTGGCGTCCGTGTCCATTACGATTACCATATTACTGCCGACCTTTCTCTGTCTCATCGGTCTCTGGATTTGTTCTCGCAAAACAAATCCTGCGCTTTCCGCGATGCGCGGACCAGACAGACGGAAGTCAGCAAGCTGTTCGCGGGTAACCACTTCCTGCCAATAGGCGCCGAATGGCTCCTCGTGGGGGCCGCGCAGCTCACCGGAGGGCGCACGCCGTACGGCCGGCGCCGTTCCGGACGGCCCGCGCCCCGCCGCCGGAGCCGGCGGGCGGCGGCCTGCGCGCCATAAAACGACTATGCCGCACTCCGGAATATGCCGCACTCAGAAAGATGCGCCGAGGCGTGCTCCGGCGTGACGATGAAGCGCGTATCCCGCGCCGCGGGATGACTTGCCGACGCTGTGGGTCCTGCTGGTCTGCGGTCGTTACGAAGGAGGAACGCGTGTTGTCCGATGAGGACGGAGCGGGCGCCGGATTGTGGGCGATGGCGCACCTTGGGACGCCGATGGCGTTGCGTACGGCGGCGACGCTGCGGATCGCCGACCACATCGTGGCCGGCCTGCGCACCGCGCCCGAGCTGGCCGAGGCGGTGAAGGCCGACGCCGACGCGCTGGAGCGGCTGATGCGCTACCTCGCCGCCCGGGGGATCCTGAGTCGCGACGGATCGGGGAGCTACGACCTGACCGCCCAGGGGGCGGCGCTGCGTGATGATCACCCTTCCGGCATGCGCTCCCTGCTCGACATCGAGGGCGCGGGCCGCGCGGAGCTGGCCTTCGCCCAGCTGCTGCACAGCGTCCGCACCGGCGAGGCCTCCTACTCGCTGCAGTTCGGCCGCTCGTTCTGGGAGGACCTGGCGGCGAATCCGGCACAGGGCGCCTCTTTCGACGCGTGGATGAGCGCCAACGTCCCGACCCGCGTCCCCGAGCTCCTGTCGTGTTACGACTGGGGATCGCTGGGACACGTGATCGACGTCGGCGGCGGCGACGGCTCGCTGCTGACCGCGCTGCTGACCGAGTATCCGGAGCTGCGGGGCACGGTCGTGGATCTGCCGGGCACCGCCGAGGCCGCGCGCAAGGCACTGGCGGCGGCCGGTCTGGTCGACCGCGCCGACGTGGTCAGCGGGAGCTTCTTCGACCCGCTGCCGCCGGGCGCCGGAGGGTACCTGCTGTCGTGGATCATCCATGACTGGAACGACACCGCCTCCCGGGCGATCCTGCGGCGCTGCGCGGAGGCCGCGGGCAGCGGCGGCAGGGTGTTCGTCGTGGAGAGCGTCGACGCCGGCGGTGGCGCTCCGCACACCGGAATGGACCTGCGGATGCTCGTCTACTGCGGCGGCAAGGAGCGCGGAGTGGACGAGCTGACCGCGCTGGCCGCCGGCTGCGGGCTCCGGCCGGTGGCGGTGCACGCGGCCGGCACGTTGTCGGTCCTGGAACTGACCGTTGGGTGACAGTGCGGGCGCGCCCGTACGCGCGGCACGCGCCGAGGCGTGATCCGGCCCGCACGAGGCGGTTGCCGCACTGGTCCGAGCCGAGCGTCGAAGGCAGGCCCGGGTGGGCCTGCGGAAGAAGGAGATCCCGATGACCGTGTACGTGATGCAGCCGGATGAGGCGATCGCAGCCATGGTGGCCCCGGAGGGGCGCCTGAATCCCTATCCCCTCTACGAGGCGATACGGGCCCACGGAGATCTGGTGCAGGTCAGGGAAGGCCTGATAGCCGCCGTCGGCTACGCCGAATGCTCCCGCGCCCTCCGGGAACCTCAGTTCAGAGTCCAGGACGCCAGCAGCTACGACATCGTCTACCCGGAATGGCGCTCGCACTCCTCGCTGCGCGGGTTCACCAACTCCATGCTGTTCACCAACCCCCCGGACCACGCGCGGATGCGGCGCCTGGTGACCGGGGCGTTCACCGCCCGCCGGGTGGCGGAGCTCCGGCCCGCGGTGGAGCGGATGACCGACCAGCTGCTCGACCGCCTGGCGGAGATCGGCGCGGACGGATCGCCGATGGACCTGATGAACGAGTTCGCCTTCCGGCTCCCCGTCGCGGTGATCAGCGAGATGCTGGGGGTTCCCGAGGGGGACCAGGTCTGGTTCCGCGCCGTGGCGGCGGACGTGATGATCGCCCTGGAAGGGCTCACCACGCTGTCCGAACTCGCCCGTGCGGACGCCGCGGTGGACGAACTGTCGGCGTACCTGGGTGAGCTGATCGACCGCCGCCGCCGTACCCCGTCGGACGACCTGGTCAGCGCGCTGGTCCAGGTGCGCGACAGCGACGGTGACCGGCTCAGCCAGGACGAGCTGATGGGCAATCTGACGTTGCTGCTGAACGCCGGGTTCGACACGACGACCCACCTGCTCGGCCACGGGGTGCTGCAGGCGCTCGAACGGCCCGAATTCCGCGCCCGGCTGTGCGTGGACCCGGACTTCACGGTCAACTACGTGGAGGAGACCCTGCGGTTCGAACCGCCGGTGCAGGCCACCAGCCGCTGGGCCGGGGCCGATGTGAACCTGATGGGCACGGAGGTGCCCGCCGGCACCAAGGTGCTGGTCCTCATGGCCGCCGGCAACCGGGACCCCCGCCGCTTCCCCCAGCCCGACCGCTTCGACCCGGACCGCCCGGACATCCAGCCGCTGAGCTTCGCCGGCGGCATCCACTACTGCGTGGGGGCGCCCCTCGCCCGGATGGAGGCCCAGGTGGCCCTGCCCATGCTGCTCCGCCGCTTCCCGAAGCTCGCCGTCGCCGGAACCCCCACCTTCCGCGCCCGGTGGCTCGCGCGCGGCCACAACTGGCTCCCGGTCTCGATCGGGTAGCGGCGCCGGCGCCACGCGTCCCGGTAACGCCCGTGCCCCCCGCGGCCGGGGACGCCGGGACGCGGCGCCGCCTGTCCGCGCGGCCGTACGTGAGGACCGCCGCGCGCCGCCCGGCGGGCGTGACCCGCGCCCGGCGCCGGACACGCCGCCGTCCCCCGGGGGCCGGCCGGACCGTTCCCGTACGGCCAAGCCGTTCCCGCGCGGCGCGGGGAATTCCCTCACCCCCGGGAATTCCCCGCGCCCCTCGACAGACGTACGGATCTCATGACGGCGGCGATCCGGAGAAACATCGCCTCCTCTCCCCGCGCCCCTGACCGCCCGGCGCCCGGCTGGCAGGAAAAGGCCACCGGAATGCCCGCTTGATGCACCTGACCAGCATGGCCTGCGGGACGTGAAGCGCGGATCGTTGTCTGTGCGAGAACAATCCATCGCCCTAGAAAAGGGTTAGAAATGTTGAACTCAATCAGTACGCCGGTCGATTTCACCATTGACGACCGTTTCCTCGGTCATGACGCCATCGATGTCACCGGTTACCTCGCGAGGCTGGGCGTGTCCCATCCGGGGCCGCCCTCCGTCGGCGCGCTGAGGTCGCTGCACCGGGCGCACGTCGAGCGGGTCGCCTACCAGACGGCCGACATCCACCTCGGCCGGCCGACGACGATCGCCCCGTCCGCCTCCGCCGACCGGATCGTGCGCCATGGATGGGGCGGCTACTGCATGCACCTCAACGGCGCCTTCTCGGCCCTGCTGGCGGCGCTCGGCTACCAGGTGCGCCGGCACCGGGGCGGCGTTCAGGTCGCCCACGGCCAGCCCGCGCCCGGCGCCGACGCCAACCACCTGGCGGTGACCGTCCACGGGCTGCCCGGCCCGGAGAACCCCGGCGGCTCCTGGCTCGTCGACGTCGGCCTCGGCGACGGGCTCCACGAGCCGCTGCCGCTGGCGGCCGGCACCTACCGGCAGGGCCCGTTCACCTACAGGCTGCGCCCCTCGCCGGTCGAGCCGCGGGGATGGCGCCTCGACCACGACCCGGACGGCAGCTTCGTCGCGATGGACTTCGTCGTCGAGCAGGCCACCATGGCCGACTTCACCGCCCGGCACGTCGAGCTGACGACCTCGCCCGCCTCCCGTTTCACCCGTGTCCTGACGGTCTACCGGCGTGACGCCACCGGCAGCGACATGATGCGCGGCTGCGTCCTGACCCGGGTCGGCGCCGACGCCGGCAGGTGGGAGCTGGGCGGCGCCGCCGAGTGGTACGCGACCCTCGCCGACCGCTTCGGGGTCATCCTCACCGATGTGCCGGATTCGGAGCGCATGGCGCTGTGGGAGCGGGTGCGCGCGGCGCATGACAGATGGCTGGCGTCACGGGCGCGGGCCCGGGAACGCGTGTAAGCGGGACGAAGGCTGACCTCACGGGCACCGGCCCGGGAACGCGTACGGGCCGGAAGGCGGCGTGTGCGCCTTCCGGCCCGATCGGGTGCTGTCCGGACGAGCCGGAACGCGGGTGCCGGGACGGTCTCGCGAGGGGGAACGGACCGTCCCGGCGGAGCGGTCAGCCGCCGGATCCCCGGCGGGCGACGCTCTGCGGTTCCCCGTCCCGGCGGCGCCGCGACGTCGCGAAGCGGCGCATGATCGGGCGTTCGACCAGGGAGAAGAGCAGCCAGGACAGCAGCAGGGTCACCCCGAAGAGCAGCACGACCATGCCGATCGCGAGCGGAGTGCTCAGGCCCTGGCTGTCGGCGAGCAACTTGTGGCCGTAGACCAGCACCAGGGCGTTCCACAGATAGAAGGCGTAGGACACTTCGCCCAGCCAGCCCATGATGCGGCCCGACAACCACGACGGGAGCTTCTTCACATCGGTGACGGCGGCGGCGGCGATGACGAGGCCGAGGGGAACGACCATGGTGGGGCCGAGGGAGTAACCTCCCGGGAGCAGCGGTGTCAGGGCGTACACGACCACGCCGAGCGCCACGGAACCACCGAGGCCGAACGGGAGCTTCCGGCCGGTCATGACCACGCGGGCCAGCAGGATGCCGAACACGAAGTCCAGCATCCGTACCGGCGGGAACGTGTAGATGAACCAGTGCGCGGTGTCCGTCACCGCCGGGGACGGGAACCGCATCTGGTACGGCAGCAGGCCGGCCACGACCGGGACGGCGAGGATGACCACCGCGACCCCGGCCGCCCAGGCCCAGAGCCGCTCCGGCCTGATCCGGCCGATGTAGCGCATCAGGAGCGGGAACATGAGGTAGAACAGCGCCTCACAGGCCAGCGACCAGGCAATGGGGTTGACGCTGAACCTGATGTCCATCTGCGGGAACCACGCGTGCAGCAGCAGGAAGTTGAGTATCCCGGCCTCGCTGCTGATGGCCTGCTGCGCCACCAGGGTGACGAGCAGGAAGGCGACGACGTAGGTGGCCACGTGACTCGGGTAGATCTTGAAGAACCGCCGCCGCCAGAACGCCGGCGCCCTGTCCTTGGTACGCACCGACCAGGCGAGGACGAAGCCGCTGAGCACGAAGAAGAAGCCCACCCCGACGAAGCCGAGCCGGCCGAAGAGCGTCTCCAGGACGACCTTGGCCTCCGGCGAGCCGAACATGTTCGCCAGCCACACGACGTGGAAGAAAAAGACCATCGCCGCGGCGATGAACCGCATTCCCGTCAGTGACGGCAGGCGGGGATTCTGGGTGACGGGCGCATTCTCGACCGGTTTCTCGATTTGTTTCGTTGACGCCACCATTGACGTACCTTCCCCATCTTGGGACCAATGAAGCGATGGGTCGACGCGGTATATCATGGCCGACGGCCGGGCATCCATCCCATCGCCTGACTTTGGCATCCCGCCGCCGCTCCGGGCATCTCCCGGATTGCGGTGTAAACCAATATGGGGAAATCCCGGAACGGCCCGGGCCATCGGCCGCGCCACGCGGACCGGACGCCGGCACGGGACGGCGTCGTCCCGTGCCGGCGTCCGCCGGGTGGCTGCGCGGGGGGCATGCCGTGCGCGTGCCGCCCGTCACGGTCCGCAGGAGGTGGACTATCGCCGGGCGGTCGCGAACTGGCCGGGGGAACGGCCCGCCCCGGCCGGCCCGCGGTAGGCCTGGGCGATGTCCAGCCACGCGTCGGCCTCGGCGCCGGAGGCGACGACCGCGAGGTCGTCGCGGTGCCGCCGCCTGGTCACGAGCAGGCAGAAGTCGACGGCGGGCCCGGAGACCCGCTCCGGCGAGTCCTCGGGGCCGAACGCCCACAGCTCCCCGGACGGGCCGGTGATCTCGAAGCGGAATTCGGTGGCCGGCGGGGTCAGGCCCCGCGACAGGTAGCCGAAGTCCCTGGTCAGCACGGCGAACACGACCAGGTGCTTGAGGCCGTCGGTCCGTTCCCGCTCCGCCCCGAGCGTGTCGGCGATGTCCTGCCCGTGGGCGAACGTCTCCATGATCCCGGCGCACGCGAGGATGATCGGCGGCAGCGGGTTGACCAGCCAGGGGACCGTCTGGCCTTCCGGCACGGCGGCGAGCGCCTTGACCGTGGCCGCGCGCTCGGCACGCCAGCGGGCCAGCAGCACCTCCGGCGGGTCGTCCTTGTAGTCGGCGAGCGCGGCGTTGACCGCCCCGTCGAAATCGTGCTCGGCCCCGGCGATCATGGCCTTGAACCTGTCGGCGTCGGAGGCCGCGGTCCCGGCCAGCCGGAAGATGAAGATCAGGTGGGCGATCTGGTCGGCGATCGTCCATCCGGTTGCGGGGGTGGGCAGCGCCCACTGCTCTGGGTCGAGACCGGCCACCAGGCGGTCGACGTCGTCACCCTCCCGGGTCAGGTCCCTGAGCACGTTGTCCAGGTCGCTCACACGCCTTGTCCTCTCACTTGGAGATCGAATGATTCGAGGCTGCAGAGCAATTCCCGGCGTGCCGGCCCGGTCGGCGGCGCGCGTGGAACAATGGACATCCCGCTCGCCGGCGGCACCACTGGAATGCGTTATACAAAGAATGCATCGGAGAAATGTCCCTGTCTTCTCCCTTTATGCCCTGTGGCCCCGGCATCCCGTGTTCACCGCGCGGCCGCCGACATATCCGGCGGGCGGCCCGCGCCGGCTCCGGCCGGCACCGCCGAAAGGCGGCGCCGGCGCTCCCGGGAAAAGCCTGCGCTTCCAGGAAAGGCCTGCGTTTCCGGGAAAAAGAGGGGCCGGCACCGCCGGAAGGCGGTCAGGAGAGCCGCGCGGCGACCGGGCAGCCATCCGGAGCCGTCTGGCGCGGGCCGTCGGGTCGGGCCGGCAGCACCCAGCTTCCGATCCGGCGCGCCGCGGCCAGGCTCGCCCACGAGGTGAGCTCGATGAGCGCCCGGTCGCCGGGCTCCGTGCGGCGGAACTCGTCGATGACCGGCTGGTCGACCTGGTAGGAGGCCATGGCCGTCAGCAGCGCCAGACGTCCCGCCGGGCGCTGGGCGGCCGGCAGGCCGGACACCGCGTCGGTGACCCAGGAGCGGCTGAGACCGGCCGGCGCGCCGTTCCACCCGGCCAGCTCGGCGGTGACCAGGTCGCGGACGGGTTCCGGCACCGAGCGGTGCCCGGCTCTGTCGACGGCGGCGGCGGCCCGGGCGAAGGCCTCGGCGATGTTGGCCGCACCGTCCGCCCAGGACAGGTCCGCCGGCGGCGGCGCGGCCGGCAGCAGGTCGAGAGAGGCACCCGGGGCGTGAGCCCTGCGGGCCGCCGGCCTCATGAACAGCCCGAGCAGCCGCATGAGCCCGGGGCGGACCCCGGCGGGCACCTGCGGCGGCACCGGGGACTCGTCGAGGAAGACGTTGACCATGCGGTTGAAGTACTGGAAGGTGACCGCCACCCCGACGAGCTCCGCGACCTGTTCCGCGGGGAGCGGCAGGTCGTGCCGGGCGGCCGCCTCCCGCGTGCCGCTCGCCCGCGCCCACGCGGCGATCCGGCGCACGCCGGGGTCGGCGATCGCCTCGATGCGGTCGCCGGCGATCTCGGCGGCGTAGTCTCCCCGCACGAGGCTGCCCAGCGTCGCGCTGTGCACGTCCACGCAGTACGGGCAGGTGTTGCCGAGCGACACCGCGGCGGCGACCGCCTCCTTGATCGCCCTGTTGACCGTCCCGTGTGCGAGGAGCGACTCCCGCAGTATCAGCCAGCAGGCCGCGAGGGGCTCCGGGGCGGGCGAGTGCAGGATCACCGGCGGCGCCAGCATGCCGAAGTCCCGTTCCGCCTGCTCGTAGACTCCCGCGACGATCTCCCGCGCAGCGCCTGGTCTGACCGGGGAGACATGGCGGACCTGAGACAGCGCGCTCCGTCGTGCCACCGGGGTGAGGATCCTGCCCATCGCCTGCTCCTTCGCTACCTGTGCAGCAGGGTGGGCACCAGCCGGGCCGCTCCCTGCCGCCCGCTGATGGCTCCGTCCGGCGACGGCGCGCCGTACGTGACGTTCACGCCCCGCTGCTGTGCCGCCTGCACGATGCCGGGGACGGCGCGCTCGGCGAGCGCGGCGATGGTCATCGCCGGGTTGACGGTGAGCGCCCCCGGTACGGCGGAGCCGTCGGTGACGAAGATTCCGGGGTGTCCGCGCAGCTCGTTACGGTCGTCGAGCGCGGAGGTGTCCGGATCGTCGCCGATACGGCAGGAGGCCAGCGGGTGCACGGTGTAGGCGCCGACCACGTCGTTGGTCCACGCCGCCACCTCGGCCAGCCCGTCGCGTTCCAGGATGTCCTTCACCTCGGCGTCCGCCTCGGCCCAGCCGCGCAGCGTGTTGGCGGTCGGGTTGTACCGGAGCCTGCCGACTCCGAGCATCTGCTGCGAGATCCGGTCGGCGTTGCCGGTGGCGGGGGGCGGGCCGAACACCCCCTCGTTGTCGTCCTCGGTCATCTGGAAGATGATCAGCCAGGAGCGCCAGCGCTTGAGGAGCTCCTTCTTGTCCACGCCGAACCAGCTCGGGCCGGTCGCGCCGGGCACCTGGGCGAGGATGGTGCCGAGGCCGGGCGGGAAGTAGAGCTGCTCCAGCGAGAAGCGGGAGTACTCCGGCAGCGAGCCGTCGAGACGGTCCCAGCTGGCCACGGTCGGCCCCTTGCCGATCTGGTTGGCCTCGTAGGCCAGGCCGTCCCCCCGGCTCAGGCCGAGAACCTCACGCACCTTGTCCTCGTTGAAGACGGCGGTGTTGAGCCGCTCGCCGTTGCCCGAGAAGTATCTGCCCACGGCGTTCGGCATCGTGCCGAGCGTCGCCTCGCTGCGCTGCAGGATGACGGGGGTGGCGCCGGCGCCGGCCGCGAGAACGATGATCTTGGCGTCGATCGTGCCGCTGCCCGCCTGGATCCGGTAGTCCTCGTCGTCGACGACGTTGTAGTGCACCCGGTAGTCGCCGTCGTCGGTCCGCGAGATGTGCTGCACCTCGTGCAGCGGCCGGACCTCCGCGCCGTGCGCGAGCGCGGCCGGCAGGTAGTTGAACAGCAGGGACCGCTTGGCGTCGAAGCGGCAGCCGGCCATCATCCAGTTGCAGTTGGCGCACTTGCTGTTGTCGATGGCGCTCGGGAGGGGGTTGGCCGTACGGCCCGCGTGGTTGCACGCGGCGGCCCACAGCCCTCCGGCGTAGCTGACGTCGCTCCACTCCTGCTTGGTGACCGGGATCGACTCCTCCACCCGGTCGTACCACGGCTCAAGGGTGTCGCGACTGACGGCCGAGGGCCACATCCGCCTGCCGATGCTGCCGTGGCGTTCGAAGACGAAGCGCGGCGCGCGGGGCATCGCGGCGAAGTAGACGACGCTGCCGCCGCCCACGCAGTTGCCGCCGAGCACGCTCATGCCGTCGCCCACGGTGAAGTCGAAGGCCCGCGTGTAGGACGATCCGAGCTTGAAGTCGTGGTCGAAGTCGTTTCCCGTCAGCCAGGGCCCGCGTTCGAGCACCACGACCCGCGCGCCGCCGGCGGCAAGGTGGTAGGCCGCGATCGCGCCGCCGAAGCCGCTTCCGACCACGAGGACGTCGGTGCGTTCGGTGCTGGTCATGCGGGGCTCCCTGAGGGGGTCGTGTCCGGGTGCAGCCGGGCCAGCTGCCGGCCGTAGGAGTACGCGGGGAACCGCCACAGGCCGTCGGGGTCGGGCAGCTCGATGCCCATGGCGATCAGGCCGGGGTGCCCGGCGGCGAGCGCCTCGGCGGTGTGCAGATGGGCCGCAGAGTCGAAGGCCATGTTGCTGAACAGGGCGAGGCTGACCCAGAACTCCTTCTCCGGGTGGCCGGGGGTGGTCAGCCGCTGCACCAGGGCGGTGCGGTGCTCGAAGGGCAGCGCGACGAACGGCGGCACCGACTCGTCGGGAGCCAGCTCGTGCTCGGCCGCGTACGCCTGGGCGTGGCCGTTCAGCAGGCGGGCGAAATCGTCCAGTCCGGAGCTCAGCCCGGTCGCGTCCCACTCCAGCAGCTCTATGGCGCCGGCTGCCACCGCGCCGCCGCCGGTGGTGGCGCCCGCGACGGCCCTGTCGTCGGGCGACCGCTTCTCACCGGGGACGATGGTGTCCGCGAACGCTTCCAGCGTCACCGTCCTGACCTGGTCTTCGTCTCGGATTCGCGGCGTCATAGGCGTTTCCTCACCTCGGGTTCGGCTCAGGTCAACTCCATCGTCCGGGCGCCGTCCTGCCGGTGCATCTTCTGCGTTGCCTTTCCCCGGCCCCGGCCCCGGGACGGAAGGCCCGGCCCGCGGCACCGGGTCACTCGCCCCGCAGCACCGAACGCAACGTGCTCAACGCGCGCGCGGTCTGGCTGCGCACCGTCGAGCCCCCGCTCCCCATCGCCAGCGCGGTCTCCTCCACGCTGCGGTCCTCCCAGTACCGCAGGACGACCACCGCCCGCTGCCGGGGCCCCAGCGCCGCCAACGCCCTCATCAACACCAGGCGGTCGCCCAGCAGCGCGTACGGATCCCCGGCCGGCTCCGGCTCCGGAAGCGCCTCCGCCAACGCCTCACGCGACCACCGATGAGACCGGCGATCACTGATGATCATCCGAATGATGATCGTGCGCGCGTACCCCGTGATCCGATCACGATGCTCAAGGCTCTCCCAGCGCCCATGAATCGCGATCAACGCCCGCTGCACCAGATCGTCGGCCTCGAACCAGTCCGACGAGAGCAGAAAAGCCGTCCGCCGCAGCCCCGGCCTGGCCTCCTTGACATAACGCGAGAACTCCTCCTCGCGAGCCCCGGCCATCCGCCACACCCCATCACCATCAACCGGCCCCCGCTCACGACGCACACCCCCGAAAAACGGCACGCGAAAACGGCAGGCCGACGGCATCCAGCCAATGGCATCAGAATCGACCGGCCCGCCCACCGGCGGCAACCCCTATTCACCCCCTAACCCCCCTTAATCCGATTGGGGGTACCCCAGAAACCGCCGAGATCGATTCCTGCGACATCGGGGCGTGCATACGATCTCGGCGTGAGCAGTGCGGAGACGAAAAGCGGAAGGTTGCCGGCGACACGCAACCTCCACGTCGCCTCTGCCAGGAATCAGGCGGTCGCCGACGCACCCGCTCCCCCGCCGCAGCCGCAGGCGCGCCACCGCGGCCCACGGGTATCCGCAGCTCCCCGCGACCGGCGTGAGGTCCGGAGAGCCCCTCTTCGGCCGTCCCCGCGGGCGACGCCCCCGTCACAGGGAAGGCAGCCTGCCCGCGCGCACGGCCGAACGCACGGCGACATCCCGTCGTGCCCACCATTCCTCGGTCATTCATATCAATTGAACGCACGTAAAGGCCGGGACAGAGCCGGTCATATGCACGGCACGTTCGCACACATTGTGTAACCCCTCGGCTACATCGAATATTTACAAAGAAATCTGCGCTGCCATGCAGCCTTCCGCACGCGCCGACGCGTGTAATAAACGAACAGGCCAATATCCGTCACGGACGGCGAAGCCAGCCGACCCAATCCCGCGGAATCAGCCGCCGACGGCGGCCGGGGCTATTTAGAGACGTTCGAGCAGACGCACGGAGACACGTACCGGCCAGGCCGTTCGTGGGACATGTGCAGGCCGTGGGCGCACGGCGAATTTTCTCGCCATGTCAATTCAAGGTTAATCGAGATGACGCCTTCAATACCCGGGAGGAGTAATGAACGACGTAATCGAGCAAGCCGTCCTGCGAGTCGTCGAGAGCATGCACGACAACCTGGGTGATCAAATCACCATTGACGACATGGCTCGCACCGCGATGTTCAGCAAGTTTCATTTCTCCCGTGTCTTCCAACGGGTCACCGGGCTGTCGCCCGGCCGGTTCCTGTCGGCGGTACGGCTCCGCGAGGCCAAGAGGCTTCTCACCTCGACCTCGTTGACCGTCACGGACATCAGCCATCGGGTGGGCTACTCCAGCGTCGGCACCTTCAGCTCACGTTTCACCAGCAGCGTGGGTGTTTCTCCGAGTAAATATCGCCAGCTTGAAACCGTCATGCCACAGCTCCTCACCGACGACCACCGCGTCCTCGCGGGAACCACGACCATGACGGTCCGCGGTGACATCTCGTCGCCGCTGAAGGACCGGCCGGTCTTCGCCGGCCTGTTCCCCGACCGGATCCTTGAGGGCCGGCCCATTCGCTACACGATTCTCCACCAACCGGGACCGTACGTACTGGAGGACGTCCCCGAAGGCCAGTGGCACCTGATCGCCCAGTCCGCCGCCGCCGGCAGCGAGGACGCCATCGACCACCCGCCCGGCGGCGACGAGGCGCTGTGCATCGGGCGCCACGGGCCCATCACGGTCCAGGCCGGCAAGAGCACCGAGCCCGCCGACGTTCAGCTCAAGCCGATGCGCACCCTCGACCCCCCGGTGCTGCTCGCGCTACGTGACCTGGTGACCGCGACCGCGGCACGGCACACGGCCTGACCCCCACCCCGGCACCCGGCCGTACAGGCGCGGGTGCGGTGGGGCCGGGGAGCCCTCCCCCGCGCCCCGAAGGCGGGAGCGGGGCCGTACCGCGGCCTGAGGCATGAGGTCGGAAGTCACCCCGGCGGCCTGGGCGGCGAGCCCGCGAGGCGCCGGGCGCCGCCCGGGAACCGGACCTCCCGGAGCGGCGGAGAGCGAAGGGCGCGGCGGCCCGCTGGGAGAGTCCCGGGCCCGTCCTCCTTCGGCCGTTCCCGGGACCTCCGCCGCGCCCGTCGCGCCCGTGTGATCCGAGACGTCACGCCCCGCCCCGCCGGGAACCGGCCCGGGGTCGCGCGTCGCGTGCGCCGGTCGCGGAGTGGACGCTCATCGGCAGCCCGCCGCGCACCCGCAGGGACAGCATGGGCTCGGGGACCACCCGATGGCCGGGCACGCCGGCCAGCCGGAGGTCACGGGCGACCATCGCGATCACGAACGTGGCCTCCATCATGCCGAGATGGTTCCCGACGCAGAACCGGGGCCCGGCGCCGAACGGGATGTAGGCGTACCGGGGCCGGCCGGTGGGGCGGTCCGGATCGAAGCGATCCGGGTCGAACCGATCCGGGGCGTCCCAGAAGGCCGGATGCCGGTGCAGCGTGTACGGGCTGATCAGGACGTCGGAACCGGCCGGCACGCGGTAGCCGCCGATCTCGTCGTCTCCCTGGGCCTCCCGCGGCAGCATCCACACCGGCGGGTAGAGGCGCATGACCTCCTCCACCACCATCACGGTGTACTTCAGCCGGTGGAGGTCCTCGTAGGCCGGCAGCCGGTCGCCGAGCACCTCCACCGCCTCGGCGTGCAGCCGCTCGCGGACCTCCGGATGCCGGTCGATGAGGTAGAAGGTCCACGACAGCGTGCTGGCCGTCGTCTCGTGCCCGGCGAGCAGCAGGGTGACCAGCTCGTCGCGCATCCGCTGCCGGCCGACCCGGGGGTCGGCCTCCTGCCTGGTCGAGGCGATCAGGCGGGACACGACGTCGTCACCGCCGTCGCCGGACCGCGCGAGGCGGTCGGCGACGAGGTGGTCGACGATCCGCTGCAGTTCCCCGCGGGCACGGCGGAAGCGCAGCTGCTTGGGCAGGGGCACCCACATCGGCACCTTGCTCAGCGTCACCAGCTCGAACATCGCCTGGTCCTGGACGGCCTCGAAGGAGTGCCCGATCGAGCTGAACGCGCCGAGGTCGGCATCGAGCAGGGTGCGCCCGAGCACGCCGAGGCTGAGCGAGGTCATCTCCTGGACCACGTCGACCGGCTGCCCGCCGGCGTGGGCCCGGAGCCGGTCCACCAGGTTGGCCGCCTCCTTGGCGATGACCCCGGCCTGCTGGGAGATCCGCTTGTTCTGGAACACCGGCTGGATCATCCTGCGCTGCTTGCGCCACAGGTCGCCCTCGCTCGTCAGCAGCCCGTCACCGATGGCCCGCCGCGCCTGAACGAGACCGACGCCCTTGTGGTAGTTGCCGCTGTTGTCGGCCAGCACGTGCTTGGCGTGGTCGGGGTGGTTGAAGAAGTAGAGGGTCTTGGGGCCGATGGACAGCCGGGCCGCGTCGCCGTACGTCGCGGCGAGGGTCATCATGCCGAGCCGGTCCGTCGCCAGTTTCTTGAACAGGCTCGGCCCGGCCCAGAAAGGCGGCCCGGGCGGCACCCGGCGGGTGCCGGATGCCGGAGAGGATCTCTTGGGTACGGCATTCGCACCCCGCCCGGTGACGGTCATGCAGGCACCTCACTCCAATCGGGGGTGATCTGCCGGAACTTGCCGTTGAAGACCAGCAGGGCGTCCCGGTCGGTCTGCTGCTCCATGGACAGCACCTTTCCGATGAAGATCGTGTGGTCGCCGCCGTCGTAGGTGCGCCACAGCTCGCACTCGAAACGGGCAAGGGTGCCCTCGAGCAGCGGCACACCGGTGTTCTCGCCAGGCAGCCAGTCGACGTCGTCGAACTGGGCCGCGCCCAGGGTCCGCCAGCGGTCGGCGAAGTGCCGGGCCGCGGCCTCCTGGTGGGCGGCCAGCACGCAGACCCCGAAGAAGCCCGTGGTGGTGAGGCACCGGTGCATGACCGCGCTGCGGTCGACGCAGACCAGCACAAGTGGCGGGTCGAGGGAGACCGAGGTGAAGGAGTTCGCGGTCATGGCGTGCGGGATGGTCCCGCCCGTCGTCACCACGGTGACACCGGTGGCGAACGTCCCGAACGCCCGCCGCAGCGCCTTCGCTTCTGCCATCTCGCGAGATGACGTGGAGTTGTCGACTGTCACGCTGACCTCCTGGCTGACTGTCTGGATCCGCGCCTACGGCGCGTACGGTTCGAGCGCCCGGGCCAGCGCCTCAGGGACCCTGGCGGGGACCGTCCGGGTGTTCGGTCCGCGCATGCACGCGATGCGTTGCCGGCCGCGGGCGATGAGCGCCTCGCCGCCGCCCGCGTCGAGCCGGACGTAGTCGAAGTTGAACTCGATCTGGGTCTGCGTGAGATCGACCAGGCGCATCCTGATGGAGAGCTCGTCGAAGGCCGTGATCTCGGCGAAGAACTCGCAGTCGACCTTCAGCGTGAAGAGCTTCAGGTCGTCCTGGAGGTCCACGAGCACTTCCGGTGCCTGCAGCTTCAGGAACATCTCCCGGCAACGTCCCTGCCAGCGCAGGTAGTTGACGTAGTAGACGTTGCCGACGAGGTTGGTCTCCTCGAAACCGACCGTGTGCAGGTATTCGAAGTACTTGCCCATGGTCTACGACCGCCCTTCTGTAAGGACTGCGAACACGACTGGATCCGGGGTGTCCCGCAGGCTCGTGACGAGCGTCGCGATCCGCAGGTCGCCGGAGGCGAAGACCACCCAGGCGTCCCGTTGGGCCGGGGCCGGGGTGAGGGGGGCGTCCGGCGAGAGGCCCGCGTTCCGCAGGCACTCGACGGCGGCCCGCACCCGCGTGGCCGCGGTGTCGAGCCTCTCCCCCGTCTGCGCGGAGACCTGCTCGGCGACGGGCACGTGCCCGCCGAGCAGTTCCCGCCACGCCTCCGCCGGCCGTTCGGTCACCCGCTCGACGGCGCAGCCCACCGTGCCGGCGGACGCGACGCCCAGGGTCACCCCGGCCGTGTGGGAGGCCGAGACCGTACGGTCGCCGCCGGTCTCCGGGCGGCCGTCCGGCAGGTACCGGATCTCGGCCTGGTGGCCCAGCGCCCGTCCCACGGCCACGGCCGCCAGGACCCGGTGCCCCTCGTCCCCTTCCGGGACGTCCGGGTAGTGCGGTTCGACGGCGACCGCGACCCGCGAGCCGGTCAGGTCCTCCAGCGTCCGCTCCAGGTAGGAGCCGAGCAGGGGGGTGACCCAGGGGCCGCGCCCGTCCTTCTTCCGCACCGCCTGCAGGCGCAGGCCCTCCCACCGCTCGACGACGTCACCGGCGGCGGTGCGCACCGCGATGTCGTAGATGTAGGTGTCGCCGTCGCGCTGCCGCTCGGTGGCGCAGTAGCGCAGCTCCCCCGCCTCGGCCAGCGCGGCGCCGCCGGGGTGCACCCGCTCGATCCCGGTCGGCAGCAGGGTGGCGTCCGGCACGCAGACCTGGTTGCCGTGCATGAGCGCGTCCCGCATGCCCGGGTCTCCGAGCAGCAGCTCCCCGGGGAGGAAGGCGGCGAACCAGTCCCTCGCCTCCACCGCCGCCACGTCGGCGTCGACGTGCCGGGCCGCGGCCCGGTGGTAGCGGCGCAGGCGCTGGAACCGCGTGCCCTGGAACAGCACGTCGCCGTACATCTCGGCGGCCGGGTCCAGCGGTACCACCGGCAGTCCCTCGCCGATCTGTCCCGGCGGGCCGTCCGGCGCGCCGTCACCGGTGAAGCGCAGCCGCGCGCGGAAGTGGTCCACGTCGAAGCCGGTCTCCGCGCTGCGGATGGCCACCTCGACGGTCTCGTGGTCGGTCACGGTCGCGGCGATGCGGACCGTGGTGCTGCCGGTCGGCGGCACGATGATGGGCCGCAGGAACTCCGCCTGCTCGATCACCGGCACCGTCTCCCACCCGGTGGCCGCGGAGGCCACCTGTGCCATGGCCTCCATGCCGAACACGGCGGGGAAGAGAAGGTTGCCGTCGAGGAGGTGGTCGGCGAGGTAGAGGTCGGTTCCGGCGTTCATCTCGATCTCGGTGACGAGCTCGACGCCGTGGTAGCGGATCAGCGGCCTGTCGACGAAGCGCAGCAGCGGCAGCGACGGCAGGTCGTAGCGGACGGTGTCGATGCCCTCGGTGCGCCCGCTGATCACCACGACGGTGGGCGCGTCGGGGTCGGCCACCAGCCGCCGCATGATCTGCACACCCTGCTCCGGGGAGATCGGCGTGATTCCCTTGCGGGCCAGGCCGTCGACGACCGAGAGCCGCTCGCCCATGCCGACGTCGGACCAGACCGACCATTCCATGCAGATGCTGCGGCACTGCGGGTGCTGTTCGGCGACCTCGCGAGTGAGGTCGGCCAGCCACTCGTTCGCGGTGGCGTAGTGCGCCTCACCGTGCAGTCCCGCACGGCCGATGATGCTGCCGAAGGACACCAGCAGGCGCAGCCGGCCGGGTTCGACGGCGGCCAGCACGTTGCGCAGGCCGCCCACCTTGGGGGCGAAGGTCCGCCGGAAGGCGGCCATGTCGAGGCTCGCCAGCCCGCCGGGCTCGTTGCGGCCGGCGCCGTGCAGCACGGCGGTGACGGGCCCGAGGGCCGCCTCCACCTCGGCGACCCCGCGGCGCACCTGGTCCAGGTCGGTGACGTCCGCCCGGGCGTAGTGCACGCTCACCCCGGAGTCCGCCATCCGCCGGAGGTTGTCGGCCAGCTCCCGGTCGTCGGCCGGATCCGAGCGGCCCAGCACGGCCAGCTTGGCGCCGGTGTCGACGGCCACCGCCAGCGCGCACTCGGCGGTGATGCCCTTCCCGCCGCCGGTCACCAGCAGCACGTCGGTCCCGTCCAGCGGCTGCTGCGTGCGGGCCGGCCGTACCGGCAGCGCGCGCATCGTCGGCACCCGCCGTACGCCGTCGCCGTCGTAGTGGACCTCGGCGTAGGCCGAGGTCGCGGCCACTTCGGCCACCACCCGGCCGACCGCCTCGGGCCCCGCCGGCACGTGCACGATGGTGGTCCGCAGGTGAGGGGCCTCCAGCTGCAACGTCTTGGCCAGACCGGCCGCGCCGCGGCCGTGCTGGACCAGGACGAACCGGCTGTCCTGCGCGCCGCGGACGGCGGCCTTGGCGCCCAGCAGCGCCTGCTCCACATGCTCCTCGGAGCAGTCCTGCGGCAGGCACACCAGCACGCCGGAGCCGACCTTCTCGCGTTCGAGGGCCTGGCGCAGCGGCTCGGCGATCGGGGACTCTCCGGCCCCGAACACCTGCCACTGCCCGTTCTCCTCGGGCGTGGTCCGCGCCGGCAGCGGCACCTCGTCGAGGTCGACCGCGAACGGCCGGGCCCACGGAGCCGATCCGGCCACCAGGCGGGCCGGGGCGGAATCGGCGGCCTGGGCGTTCTGGGCCAGCGCGTCGAGCGCCTCGGCCAGCTCGCGCAGGCTCGCGGTGGCGAGGTTCGTCGGCGCCTGCGCCGCCGGCACGCCCAGCCGCTGGGTCGCCTGGTCGATGATGTGCATCACCGTGACCGAGCTCAGGTGCAGCTCGTCGAGCGGATGGCTGTCCTCGCCCACCATCTCCAGCGGCAGCTCGGCGCGTTCGGCCGCCAGGCGGCGCAGCAGGTCGACGCTCGACTCTCCCGGCTGCACCTCCGGCTGCTGCGTGCCGGTGACGACGGTCTTGACGGGCTCGTCGACCTTGCGGACACCCGCGCGGAGCTTGACCTCCGGTGCCTGCTCGGCGGGGCTGGCGAAGAACGTGAACTCGGCGCCGACCTCCAGCGGCCGGATCAGCCGGCCCTGGAAGAGCTCCTCGTGGATGATCGGGACACCGGCGACGTAGGCCGCGCCGGCCACCCGCAGCAGCCCGCCCAGCGACTCGTCGTCGGTGTCCAGCGCGATCGCCGGCACCTTCGTCAGAGCCGACGCCAGGCCGCTGAGCACCCGGCCCGGACCGACCTCGACGAACAGGTCGATGTCCTTGGCCGCCAGCTCCACGGCCTGGGTGAACAGCACGGGCTCGGTGATCTGCCGGCGGAGCAGTGCCGGGACGTCGGTGTCCGGCGCCAGCTCCTCCCCCGTGACGGTGGAGACGACCTGCCGTCCGATCGGGCCGAACTCCTCGCCGGCGAGCTCGGCGCCGAGGGCGTCGGCCGCCGGCGCCACCAGCGGCGAGTGGAAGGCGTGGGACACCGACAGGCGGGTGCACCGCACGCCGGCGTCGGCGGCCTTGCGCCCGAAGGCCTCGATCGCCTCGACCGGTCCCGCGACGACGGTCTGCTCCGGCCCGTTGTATCCGGCGATCACGACGGGCAGGCCGGCAGCCAGCCCGGTCACGACGTCCGGCGTCGCGCGGACACCGGCCATGGTTCCCGAGGCGCTGTTGTCGGCCATCGCTCTGCCGCGGACCCCCGCCACGTGCAGCAGGGTCTCCTCGTCCATCGCGCCGGCCCACTGCAGTGCCGAGAGCTCGCCCAGGCTGTGGCCGACCGCGATGTCCGCGTCCACCCCGAGGGCGGACAGGACCCGCAGGCCGGCCAGCGAGCCGGTGACGATGCGCGGCTGGGCGACCGCGGTCGCCACCATGTCACCGGTCGTGGGCAGCGCCGCCTTGGCGTAGATCTCCTCGACCTCGGCGAAGCGCCGGCGCAGCGCGCCGCCGCTGGTGCCGCGGCCCGATCCCTGCCCCGGGAAGAGGAAGCCGACCCGGCCGGTTCCGTCCGCGTGGCCCAGGAAGGCCCGGCCGTCCCGGGCGAACAGGCTGGTCTCGCCCGCGTCGAGTGCCTCCAGCACGCGCCGGAGCTGCCGCTCGGCGTCCTCGGGCGAGGAGACGACCACCGCGGCCCGGTAGGGCAGGTCGCGCAGGTCGCGCTGGAGGGTGGCCGCCAGGTCGGAGAGCTGGGCGTAGGACACCTGCGGCACGAAGTCGATCAGCTGGGTGAGCCGCTCGCGCAGCGCCTGCGGTGAGGCCGCGTCGGCGAGCAGCAGCTCCACGTCCTGAAGCGACGAGGCCAGCATCCTGGTGCGGCTGGGGAGCGGCACGCGCCGTCGCGGGCCGGTCTTCTCCAGCACGATGTGGGTGTTGATGCCGCCGAAGCCCATGGCCGTGACGCCGGCGCGTACCGGTGCGCCGGCCGGCCAGGGCTCGGCCTTGCGCAGCACGCGCAGGGACGACGACTCCTCGGTCAGCACCTCGTGGGGGTCGACGCAGCCGATGGTCGGCGGCAGCACCTGCTCGTGCACCGCCATCACCGCCTTGATCAGGCCGGCCACCCCGGCCGCGGCCTTGGCGTGGCCGATCATGCCCTTGATCGAGGTGACCGCCGCGGGCGCGGCGTCGGGGTTGGCGGCGGACCTGGCCCCCGACAGCGCGGTGAGCTCCGTCCTGTCGCCGACCGCCGTGCCGGTGCCGTGGCCCTCGAACAGCTCCACGGTGTCGATGCCGAACCCGGCCCGCTCGTACGCCCGCCGCAGCGCGAGCTGGTAGCCGCTGACCTCGGGCCTGGTCATGCCGCCCTTGCCGTCGGAGGAGATGCCCCAGCCGGCGATGGTGGCGTAGATGCGGTGCCTGGCCTCCAGGGCGTCGGCCTCGCGCATCAGCACGACCATCCCGCAGCCCTCGCCCGGCCAGAAGCCGTTGGAGCCGCGGTCGTACAGCCGCATCTCGCCCTTGGCCAGGGCGCCGGTCTTGGCGAAGCCCACGATCTCGAACGGGTCGATGGACAGGTCGACCCCGCCGGCGATGGCGACGTCGACATCGCCGTCGAGGAGCGCCTTGGACGCCGTCGCCACCGACAGCAGCGAGGACGAGCACGCGCCGTCGACGGTGTAGCCGCCCCCGTTGAGGTCGAAGTGGTTGCAGATCCGCCCGGCGATCGTGTTGGAGAGACCGCCGGCCAGGGTGTCCTCGTCGATGGCGGGGAAGGGGTTCTTGTAGGTGGCCTCGAAGTCGTCGAGGAACGTGGCCAGCCGGTCGTCGTCCCAGCCCTGCTCCTTGAGCGTCGCGGCGAGCGTGCGGCGCACGTACGGCCAGCGCAGGCGCATCACGTTGGCCCGGGTGAACTCGCCGGTGAGGGTGTTGCCCACGACCACGCTGGTGCGCTCGCGGGGCAGGCCCTCACCGGACGGGAAGCCCGCGTCGGCCAGTGCCAGGCCCGCCATGTCGAGCGCGAGCCAGTGCGTGAGGTCGGTCGACCGGTAGGTGCTACCGGCGATCTTGTAGGCGATCCGGTCGAACTCGTAGCCCTCGATGACCGCGGCGTTGCGCGCGTAGAAGCGGTCCGGGGTGGCCGGGTCGGCGTCCCAGTAGTCTTCCAGTCGCATGCGCACGTCGGGCAGTCGGCGGAAGGCGCGGCGACCGGCGAGAGCGTTCTCCCACAGCTCCCTCGGCGATGCGGCGTCCGGGTAGCGGCACGCCATGCCGACGATCGCGATCCTGCTCATACGGTCGCGACCTCCTTCTCACCGGCCGGCGACCCGGCGACGGCCGGACCGGGCACCTGGGCGGCACTGCGCTCCTGCGCCTTGGCCTGCTCGCGGGACTTGTCGACGATGTAGAGCGACCACAGGAAGCCACCGCGGATGAGGCAGACGATGGCGGTGGCGAAGAAGATCCCGTAGGGGATGCTCATGCCGGTGAGGACGCCGTAGACCAGGGCCACCCCGCCGCCGAAGGCGAACTGCGACAGCGGCTTGGACGGGCTCGTGCCCGGGTCGGTGATCATGTAGTTGGTGAAGAGGATGAACGCCACCCCGGTCATCATCGCCAGGCCGCCGGGGATGGAGGTGTCCAGGATGAGACCGCGGACGACCGCCTGCAGGGCGAAGACGCCCACCCAGCCGACGATCAGCCACATCCGGTTGGTGAGCTTGGCGTTGAGCATGGTGCCGAAGAAGAGGATGATGCCCGGGACGATCCAGTCGATCGGGTTGGAGACGCTCTCGGTGAAGTGGTACGGCGGGGCGATGCTGGCCCAGGGGAAGAGCACCAGGATGACCGCGATGCCGAAGTTGGACGGGTTCATGAAGTGCCGCAGGCGTCCGCGCACCGGTGCCCGCAGCACCCACTTCGTGCCGACCGCGACGAGGACGCCGAATATCAGGACCAGGACCTGGTCGTTGACGTAGATCAGCATGTTCATCGCGAGGCTGGTGATGTGGGCGGGCAGGAGGAACTCCATGAACCCGCGGGCGCCGCCGCCGGTGAAGCGCGGCGGGCGCCCCTCGTTGCGGGCCGAGATGTACTCCAGGCCGATCTCCGCGATGTAGCCGGTGGCCAGCGCGATCAGGGGCCACAGCCACGGCTGCTCGAATCCGAGGACCGTGTAGCCGAGGATGTTGAAGACCGTCATCGAGAGGGCGAACCTGCGCAGGGCCGTGACGACCTTGGGGTCGTGACGCGGCGGGTTGTTGGTTTTCTCTGCCATACCGTCACTTCTCCTTGGCCTGAGAGCCGAGCTGGAGGGAGTGCCAGCCCGGGGTCAGTTGAAGGGTCTGGTCGTGGATCTGTCCGGTCCTGTCGCGCCAGCACAGACGGACCTGCACCGGTCCGGTCACGTTCGGCCCCAGGCCGATGTGCACGTCGTGGCTGCGCCGGCCGGAGTGGCCGCTGCCGCCGTCGACCCGGGCGATGGTCTTGCGCCCGTCGGGCGTGGTGACCGTCACCTCCGTGCCGATCGCGGCCGAGCCCGGGGCCGGGAGCGTGCCCGCGGCCGGGGCGCCGGTGGTGGCGGGGCCCTCGTGGGTCAGCTTCAGCCCGAGGAAGGCTCCGGGGTTCGGGCTCTTGTTCTGGTAGAACACCGGCTCGTCCCACTGCCGGGCGACCGCGAGGTCGAGCAGGCCGTCGCCGTTGGAGTCGCCGGTGGCCAGGCCGCGGGTGGGCACCGGGATGGCCAGGCCGAGCTGCTCGGAGATGTTGGCGTACCGGCCGTCCTCGTTCTTGGCGAAGAAGGCGAGGGTCTGGTGCCCCGCGACGTCGTCACCGGCCCGGACCTTGGGCCAGGAGCTCGGATTGCGCAGGACGCCGTCGTTGGCGGTCGCCAGCTCCTGCAGCACCGGCCAGCGGTTGACCTCACCCTTGACGAAGCCGGTGGCCTGGGCGATCGCCAGGTCGCCGCTGTTGTTGAAGTCGTCGATCTTGACGTCCCAGCCCCAGCCCGTCCAGGCGGTGGACTGCTGGGCGCTGCGGTCCTCCCACGGCGCCTCGCCCTTGGCGAGCTTCGCGCGCAGGTCGGCCTGGTCCTTGGCGGTGGACATGAACTGGAGGTTGCTCTCCTCGATGCCGAACGAGGTGGTGATGTTGCTGACGAACATGTCGTAGATGCCGTCGCCGTTCAGGTCGCCGAAGTCGAGGCCCATGCCCTTGAAGGAGTCGTGGCCGATCGACTTGGACTTGGGGATGAGCGGCGTGCGCACGCCCTCCACCACCGAGAACTTGATCTCACCCGGCTTGGACCGGTTGTACAGCAGCCGGTCGGGACCGAAGTCGTTGGCGAGGTACAGCTCGGGCAGCAGGTCGCCGTCGAGGTCCGCGGCCGCCGCGCCGAGCTCCCAGCCCTTGGAGACGTTGCTGGGCAGGACGCGGTCGAGCTTCTGGAAGGTCGCCGACGGCTGCGCGCCCGCGCTGCCCGCGGTCCAGCGGAAGAAGTAGTTCTCGCCGCCGTTGAGGCCCCGGGACATGGAGTCGTTCATCTCCACGCCGCCGTTGATCTTGTCGTTGAGCACCGGGCTGTGCGGGAAGTAGTTGCCGATGAAGATGTCACCGTGCCCGTCGCCGTCGAAGTCGGCGAAGGTGGCCGTGTTGCTGTTCCACAGCGGCCCCGTGTACTCGGCGCCGCCGGCGCCCGGCACCAGCTCGGTGGGCAGGTACGCCCCGGCGCCGAGGCTCTGCGCGTCGGCCTTGGCCAGGTAGACGATCGGCGTGCGGCCCCACAGGTAGACGAGCAGGTCGGTGCGGCCGTCCTCGTTGAAGTCACCCGGCAGGCAGCCCATCGGGGCCATGGCCTCGTTCATGGGGAGGGTGCCGGGGTTGAGCGCGAACGGCGCGTACCGGCCGGACCGCTCACCGGGCGTGGGGGTGACCACGACCTGGTCGATCCGGGGGTCGGTGATGCACAGGTCGTTGGCCAGGCCGTCCCCGTCGAGGTCGTTCATCGCGACGCCGGCGCCGACCGAGGAGATCCACGCGTCGATGTGCGTGTATCTCTTGTTCACCGCGCGCATCGTCTTCTGGGTGAACCCTCCGGGCATCGCGATGTTCATCGGGGTGAACCCGTACCTGCTCGCGATGTCCGCCTTCTCGTCGGCGGACGACGTGGGCGGGCGGCTCACTACGAACGCGCCCGTCATCAGCACGAGGGCGACGATTCCGGGTAGCTGCTTCCGCAGCCAGCCAGCTGTCGTGGTCACGGACTAACACCTCCAAGGGATACGAACTCGTTGGCGATGCGCTGCCGCCATACCTCGTAGGCCGGCAGCTGGCCCTGTACCGTCCCGCCGGGGCGGGTTTCGTGAGTGACCCGTGCCGCCCGCTCCGGCGTCGCGCCGCAGAAGACCCGCGCGGCGACCTCGTTGTGCGGCACCAGCAGGTCGGCCCGGACCCGGGCCTCGGCTGCGAACGCGCTCCCCTGGGCGAGCAGGGAACGGTACTCCCCGGCACGCTCCCGGAACGCCAGCAGCTCGTCCTCGTGCGCACCACCGGCATAGGTGGCGGCCAGTCCCGCGCCGCCGTACAGGTCGGCGCGGCGGGACTCGGGGAATTTTTCGATCATGGATGCGACCCGGTCGCCGTCGGTCCCGTTGACGAACCACAGGGCCCGTCCGATGCCCTGGTCGAGGGCCCGGTTGGCGTACGACGTGGGGTCGTCGGCCGGCCAGGGGAAGCTGGGCGCCTGGTACTGCTCGTACACGTACTGCTGGGTGCGGAAGTAGGCCTGGTGGAAGCCGTAGCCGTCGTGCACGAGCCAGAGCAGCAGGGGGTCGAGCGTGCCGCTCTTCGGCCACAGGAACCGCGGCAGGCGCGCCATCGCCCAGCCGATCCCGACGTAGACCATGTAGATGTGGTCGTTGCCGCGTCCCGCCAGGAAGCCGGCGAGCTTGCCCCCGCCTCCGCCTCCGACCGGCATCGCGTCAAGGATGGTGAAGGCCATGCCGGCGCCCTCGTAGGCGAAGCCACGGAACTGCCGGGGGACCTGCTCCAGCCACTCCTCCGCCTCCGCGGGCGTGCGCGCCTCCGCCGCGTATGCATAGCCGGTGAGAAACGTCGCGCCGATGGTCTCCAGCTGTTCCCGGGCCTTCGGGCTCTTCACATGGAAACCACGTGTCGAGAGCAGTGTTTCTGAGATGTCGGGTGTCAGAATGCGGCGTCTCAATGCCCGCATAAAACCAGTCAATTACCTCTCCGCCCCTCAGGTTGCCTCTTATCCAAGGGTTAATAAATCTAGATAAATCTACCCATAGGAGCCGTTCTCGGGTCCACTCCATACGTGCTCACTCGGAGAAATGCAGCCATTTTCCGGGCATGGTCGACCCGTTTAACGACTGCTGGAAACAACGCTTTATGCGAAATCAGCGGTGATCACGCGCCGGCGCGGTCAGCTCAGAAGAAGATCCGCGGACGAGGTGAAATGCGAACGGATCCTGCTCCGCCACAACTCGTACTGCGGAACCGGCCCGGAACCGTACGGGTCCACGGCGGTGTCGTCGGCGAGCGCGACGGCGTCCTTGATGGACAGGTCCGCGAGGACGGCGGCGGCGGCCTCGGTGTGCGGCGGCACGAACCCGGAGAAGTCGCGCGCCTTGACCGCGAACACCACGCCCTGGGCCAGCTCCGCCCGATGCTCACCGGCCTCCCGGCGCAGCGTGGCGAGGGCCTCGCTGCCGGCGCCGCCGGCGAACGTCGAGGCCAGGCCGACACCGCTCCACAGGTCGGCCTGGCGGTGACTGGCGAAGCGGCCCACGGCGGAGGCGACGTCGGGCACCTGACCGCCGTGGATGAACCACAGCGCCCGGCCGATGCCCTGGTCCACTGCACGCGGGAAGTAGTCGGGCGAGCCCTCCCAGGGGTAGGACGCCGGCACCCGCTGCTCGTCGACCCAGCGCCGGGTGTCGAAGTAGGCGCGGTCGAAGCCGTAGCCGTCGACCGCCAGCCAGCTCATCGTCGGGTAGTAGGCCGACCCGCTGAGGTCGGGCATGACCTTCTTCCACAGCGGCCTGGGCAGACGCGCCATGGCGAAACCGATGCCGATGTAGGTGAGGAAGATGTGCGGCTGCCCCGGACCGAGCAACAGGTCACGGGTACGGTGGCCGCGGCCGCCCCCCATCGCGTCAAGGATGGTGAAGGCCATCGTCGCGCCCTCGTAGGCGAACCCCCGCTGCTCGGGGTCCACCATGCTCAACCGGCGCTCGACCTCCCACTGGTCACGCGCGTCGATTCCCCATTCGAATCCACAGATCACCGCCTGGGGAATCGCTTCCAGGCGTCGCGTGGCATCCGACGGCGTGACAGGAAATCCCCGCCCTTCGAAACTCACCTCGGCCAGCGACGGCGTCATCAGAAGCCTGCGCAGCGAACCGAACAGCGTCGGCATAAGCCCCTCCTCACCTTCCCATGGGCTGGCGGCGGTCACTGGCCATCAGCCGGACCTTCCCATGGTCATATGTGGAATCTGGGGATACATCTCCCGAATTGCGACACTTTGTGATTATTAGCCGCTTAGTAATGCGGCGGAATTCCATGATTTCTTAGGTGTCCGCACTGGTGACGGGGCCCGCCAGACGCGCCCGGACCCGCCGACGAGCACCCCCGAGGCCACCCCGAACCCGTCGACCGGCGCCCCGATGCCCCCGGGACAGGACAGAGAGGAGCATTCCGTACGGCGCCACACGGAAAGGACCCATTCCGCACGGCGCCGCACGGAAGGGACCGTCCCGGGCCACTCCACCCACCCTCGCCGCACTTCTGACCTTCCACCCCGTACGGCACCGCACAGCTGGACACCCGCGGGGCGGAGTGGGGGGAACGGGCGCCGCTACCGCCGCCCGCCACCGGCGGACCCCGTACACCACATCCGTGGACGCAACCCCGGCAAGCCCGGCCGGCGCTTCAGCACCCGAGCGAAACCGCCGCCAAGCCCTGCCATCGCCCCAACACCCGGACAGGAGACCCCGCCACGCCCTGCCATCGCCCCAACACCCGGACAGGAGACTCCGCCACGCCCTCGCAGCGCCTCAACACCTGGGCAGGAGGCCCTGCCACGCCCTCGCAGCGCTTCAGCACCCGGAATGGAGAGCCCGCCAGTCCCTCGCGGCGCTCCGACGCCCCGGACGGAACACGGGTGAAGGCGGGCTGCTCCACCGTCGAAATGCCCATCAGGGAATTTTTCGGACACGATCCGTCCGCCGTGGGCGGCTGCCGAGTTCCAGGACCGGACATCCACGCGCGCCGCACCCCTGACCAAAACCCGAGGTAGAAGCATTTACCCCGGCCAGGACCACCCTTCGTACGGCGCCGCCCTATCTCATTTGGCGGGTGGATCCGTCCAGCGTTTCGGCTGACAGGAAACGGCTAACCCCAGGCAGCTTGCTGACCCTGACAAACCTGGTTTGCAGCAAGTCGAATCAGCAGAATTTGAAGTGCAAGAACAAAACAACCACCACAACGAAAGGCCAAAAAATGCAGATCGCCAACAAGGGCAAGCTCCTCACCAAGCTCGGCGCCACCGCCGCCCTGGCCCTCGGCCTCGGCCTCGCCTTCCAGCCCGCCGCCGGCGCCACCACCACCCCCGCCTCCTCGGGGGCATCCATCTCCGCCGCCGCCATCTCCGCCGCACCCTCCACCGGCCTCAGCGACAACACCACCATCACCATCTCCGCCACCGGCCTGCAGCCCGGCAGCGTCTACCACCTCGGCCAGTGCGCCGCCGTCCGCCCCGACGCCTTCGCCTGCAACGCCGCCACCAACGTCGACGTCACCGCCTCCGCCACCGGCACCATCACCAAAACCCTCACCGTCCGCAGCTCCTTCACCGGCAGCGCCGCCGACGGCAGCACCTGGGCCATCAACACCGCCACCACCCCCACCGTCATCGCCGTCTTCAACAACGCCTTCGACGGCGGAACCACCCCCCTGTCCTTCTAACCCCCACCCGACCCGACCACCACCCCCCGACCTGACCCCCAACCCCCGACTTGACCCCAACCACCGACCCGCCAACCCTCAACCCCCGACTTGCCAACTGACCCCAACCCGAACCCATCAACCCCGACCCCGATTTCAACCCCCAACCCCGAACATGACCCCCAACCCCAACCTGCCAACCCTCAACGAACTTGACCCCCAACCCCGACCCCATCAACCCTCAACGAACTTGACCCCCGACCCCGAAATTGACCCCGACCCCGACTGTTTCCCACCAACAAAACTCATTGCACACCACCAAACCCACTAAAAAAGGATTGAAAATGCAGAACACCAACAAGGGCAAGCTCCTCACCAAGCTCGGCGCCACCGCCGCCCTGGCCCTCGGCCTCGGCCTCGCCTTCCAGCCCGCCGCCGGCGCCACCACCACCCCCGCCTCCTCGGGGGCATCCATCTCCGCCGCCGCCATCTCCGCCGCACCCTCCACCGGCCTCAGCGACAACACCACCATCACCATCTCCGCCACCGGCCTACAGCCCGGCAGCGTCTACCACCTCGGCCAGTGCGCCGCCGTCCGCCCCGACGCCTTCGCCTGCAACGCCGCCACCAACGTCGACGTCACCGCCTCCGCCACCGGCACCATCACCAAAACCCTCACCGTCCGCAGCTCCTTCACCGGCAGCGCCGCCGACGGCAGCACCTGGCCCATCAACACCGCCACCACCCCCACCGTCATCGCCGTCTTCAACAACGCCTTCGACGGCGGAACCACCCCCCTGTCCTTCTAACCCCCACCACCGACTGTCCTTCTAACCCCCACCAACCTCAACCCGACCACCAACCCCGACCACTGACCCCCCGAACGGCCTGTGCCGGACCGCCCCCCACGGTCCGGCACAGGCATTTCCCATGTGAGCCGTCGTTTCCCGGCCCGTCGCACCACGACGGAGGTCAGGGGGAGAATTTCAGGCGTCGCCAGGGGGCCGGAATCCGAGAGTCGTCACTGACCGCCCGGCGGCCCGGCACGGGCGGCTGCCGCATGGACCGCGAGCGGTCGGCCCAGGCGGACGGCACCGCCTCCGCAGCGGCGGCCGAGGACGCGCGCGCGAGCACGACGGCGATGAGCGCCGCCAGTTCCTCAGGTGTCGGATTCCCGCGCACCACCCGCAGGAGCGGCCCCTCGCCCATGCCCCACCTCCCGGTTACGCCCTGTCAGGAGGGTCACCTCCGGACACCATCGGGCACAACTCCCTGGATGCGGACTACGTCGGCACCGAGCCCCGTATGACGCCGGAACAGGCGCTCGTGTCCGCCGACCGGCTACGCGATCTCGTATTCTTGTCCGCCGACCGGCTGGGCGATCTCGTGCTCGTGTCCGCCGACCGGCTGGGCGATCTCGTGGCCGAGACGCCGTACACCGACTTGACCGAGCTCCTGACCAGTGCCTGCCAGACGGATCGCCCGCGCTGCCGCTCGCCCTTGCGCTCCTCCGCGTCCGTCATGCCGGAGGAGTCCGACGAGATCCGTGCTTCCCGACTTCCTCCCCTTTCGATACGATCCGGCCGTGGACGAAACCGAGCTGCCGCCACGCGCGCCGCTCGTCCGCTACCTGGACGGCACCGCCTGGCTGAGAGCCCGCCGCCGCGACGACCGCGGCGCCTGGACAGCCCTCGTTTACTGGTCGGCGCGGGTGGGCGCCGAGGCCCGCGTCATCGAGCAGTGGGTGACGTACGAGGACATCGCCTCCATCCACGGCGAGAACTACAGCCACGTACCCACCCTGCCGCCTGGACGCCGCGCCCCGGACGGCCCGGACGGCCGGCCCGCCGTACGCGACGCCTGACCCGGGCCGGCGGCGGCTCCAATCCGTACGGGCTCACCTCCGGCCGGTCGCGGCCCGGCGCAGTGATGCTCCCGTCCCCGCACCGCCATCGCCTGTGCCCCCTGCCGGACGGACCGGTGGCGCACTCGCTCACCTGCGCGATCGGCTGACCACTCCGGCGCCGTCGGATCCGGCGGCCATGCGCCTGCACCGTCCTGCGCCGTCCTGACGGAACGATGATCGATCCCGCCCCTCCGAGCACCGGCCCTTGACCATATCCGAGATACCAGCGTTATATTCAACATACCAGCGTCTATTCAAATGAGGTGGCCATGACCCAGACCGCACCGGTCCGCCCATACGTCCGCGGCGAAGCCGAAGGCGACACGCTGTGGTTCCTCGGCAACCTCGTCACCATCAAGACCACCGGCGCCGAGACCCGCGGCCGCCTCACTGTCGCGGAGTTCGTCAATCCGCCCGGCTTCGCAGCTCCCCTCCACCGGCACCTGAAGGAAGACGAGCTGTTCTACCTGCTGTCCGGCACGGCACGGTTCCGCTGCGACGGGGAGGACCTCTCCGCCGGACCCGGCGACCTCGTCTTCCTCCCCGTGGGGCTGGCGCACACCTTCACCGTCGGGCCGGACGAGCCCCTGCGGGTCCTGCAGATCACCACACCGTCCGGCTTCGAAGATTTCGCCGCCACCGTGGGCGAGCCCGCGCGCGAGCGGCGACTTCCCGCCCCCGCCCCCGTCGATCCCACCGTCCTGGGTCACGCCGCCGCCCAGCACGCGATCGAGATCCTCGGCCCGCCCCCTGAGGAGTGAGCGGGCCGGCGCCCGTGGCCCCGTTCACCGAAAGCCGCGGACAGGTCATCTCCATCTGGATCGCGGAAGTGGCGCATCAGTCCGATCTCCCTCCGTCCGCCCCGTTCACCTACGAGAACCCGGCCTGCGCCTTCACCGGACGCGAACCCGCCGGGCCACTAATCACCCAGGCGTGCTCGGCGAATCCGGCGATCACCCTCCGGGCCGGCGGCCGGCGCGAGGAGGCCGGACGGCCGTACTCCCGCGTCCTCGGCGACATGCGCCCGACGCCCGGCGACGAGCACCCGAACGTCGTCGCGGCCTCCTCCTGGGGCCGTGTCGATCAGGATCTCGAACTGGCGTTCATGTGAGCGCGGGCGGGAGCGTCCTCTCCGTCGGCTCGAAAGGGCGCGTCCGGAAGGCCCGCGTGAGGCTCGGAGGTGTGCGCTCCCATCCGCGGGTCGCCACATCAGTCTCACTGTTCACAGTGTCCACAATTTGGAGTTTATGCAGGTAAAACACTTGTCAACGGTGCATGACATCGGCATTATCTGGCGTTACGGGCCACCCTGTACCAGTCCGCAGTGCAACCCACAGGCCTGACTGGGATGGGGCGGCCCGTCCATTCCCCGGGCCGGCGGCCGACGCTCCAGCCGGGCTTCGAGCTGCTCCGTCGGCGCGGACGTACGGAGACCGCAGGTCGTTACGCGGAGACGGCGGGCCGTCCGGCTCCCGCAGGCTGCCGGAGGACTACGTGATCCTCCCGGGGGAGGGAGAGGACGTCGACGCCGTGAAGACCAGCGCGGGCGGGACGTTGAGCCAGACCGGGCCCAGGACGCCGACGGTGGCGAAGGTGCCCTCCAGGAGTCCGCGGAACTGCCGGAACCGCCGGAACGGCATCGCGGCCAGGGTGATGACGGTGCTGAACCTCCCGCCCGCCGCGAGCACGGCCGACACCTCGTCCAGGATGCGCTTCTGCTGGTGTTCGTCGAACAGGGTCCAGGGGAGCGAGGAGACGACCGCGTCGACCCGTGTCACCCCGGCCCGTCCCAGGAACTTTCCCAGATCGCCCGCGTCGCCGGCGATCACTTCCAGCCAGGGACGGCTGCGCCGCAGGTGGCGGACCATGCCGTCGTTGAGCTCGACGGCGAGCTGCCGTCCACCCGGCGGCAGGCGGCGGCGGATCGCGTCGCTGATCACGCCGCCCCCGGCCCCGAGTTCGACGACGACGGCTTCGCCGGTGCTCGGAACGATCGACGCGGCCAGGCAGGCGACGGCCTTCGAGCTGGGCGCGATCGCGCCCAGCTGGTGCGGATTACGTATGATCGCGCCGAGGAAACTGCGGGTGTCACCGTCGGCAGGCAGGGTTTCAGGGACCATCGGCACCTTATTCCCCCAGTTGAGAGCGTTATGCCGGGTTGGTAAGCCTGCTGACCGATGATCTCCCGGCCCCGGGGACCGGGCCTTCCCCGGGGCGATGCCTCCTCAAAGGTGACGCGTCATGCCTTCCGGACATGCCGGCTTTCCGGGCGAGCCGGTGCGCGGCTCAGGCCCGGATGAACCCGTTGACGATCATCGGGAGGGACGCGTCCAGCCCGACGACGTTGAGCACGTCCTCGTCCTCCGGGGCGCCGACCGAGTATCCGCCGGCGGTCATCGCAGCCACGACGACCCGCGTGTTCGGGTTCACCGACTTGCGGTAGCCGGCGAGTGCCTGGACCGGGTGGGAGCGGCCTGACCACGTCTCGTTGTCGGTGAACACGACCACCCCGTCCACCTCCAGTCTCCGCTGCTTCGCCCAGGTGAACGGCAGCGACAGGTCGGTGCCGCCGCCCGAGGGCCGCCACGAGGCGATCTCCCTCAAGTTCGTACGCGGGGTCACCTTGGAGGCGTGGACGGCCGTGTCGACGTCGATGACGTGCAGGTTGTCCCTCTCGATGCGGGCGAGCATGACGGCCATGGCGCACGCCACCTCGTACACGGTGCCGAGCCGGGACCCGCCCGCGGTGACGCCGGCGTAGCTCATCGACCCCGACGAGTCGACGGCGACGAGCAGCCGCTTGCCGGTCGGCTCGATGTGGCCGAACGAGGCCTCGTATGCCTCCTCCAGCGCGTCACGGATGGCCGGGACGGGCTGCCAGGTGTGCGCGGCGGCGCGCGGGTTGGGCTGGGCGCGGCCGGAGCCGTAGACGCGCAGGGCGAGGAACACGTCCATCGGGTGGACGCGCGCCTTCGCCAGCGCGTCGGCGTCGGTCAGCCGGGCGACGGCACGGCGGGTGGCGTCGCTCATCGGGCCGAGCGTGCCGATGCGCGTCATGCGGGCCAGGTTCCGCAGGAGCGCGGTCATGCCGACCGTGTCGACCAGCGCGTCCCACACCGACGGCTCGGTGAGCATCGCGTCGGGAAGGAACTCCCACGGCACCCGCCGCTCGGTGACCACACCGACCGCCTCCGCGGCGGAGGTGACGGTCTTGGCGGTCAGGAACCGGTCCACCGCAGGCAGCACCTCGCGAGCCTGCCCGTCGGTGACGTTTCCCGCGATCCACCCGAACAAGGTCCTGCGCTGGTCGCCGTCAGCGGCCGGGTGGGCGATGCGCAGCACGTCTCGCAGCGAGAACGCCTCGCCGGACGGGGTCTTGCGCTGGGCGGCCTTGCACGCCTTGAACGCGACGTCGTCCGGTGAGCCGGTGAGGAACCACGAGCCGAGTGCCGAGCGCAGGCTGCGACCGGCCACCGGGGCGGTGCCGCGGCCAGTCGCCTTGCCGCCGAGGTTCTTGTAGTAGCCGAAGAACGTCGCCAGGTGATCGGTCGTACGGGCCACCTTCGACAGGGCGAGCTTGGCGGCCTGGCGGGTGTCGGCGTCGCCCTTGGCGTACGCGGCGGCCAGGGCGAACAGGGCGGGCCGGTTCTTCGGCGCCCGCGACGGGCGGGCGGTGGAGACATCCGTGAGCAGGGCGACGACGCGAGGCCCGTCCTCGGCGATCGCCCGGAACAGCACCTCGGCGTTCTCCGCGGTCAGCCTGTCCTCGCCCACGTAGTAGGTGCCGCCGTTCGTGCCGAGGACGAGGAAGTCCTCCAGACGCGTCCAGGTGTCCTTGGCGAAGACGTAGCCGCCGGCGGCGTTCCTGACCTGGTCGGTGCGGCCGGGGATACGCCGGGTCTGCGGGGTCGCGATCGTCGATACGGATGCGAGGGGGTCGCGCGCCATTGCTGTTCTCCCTTTTCCGGCCTTTTTCGGCCTCGTCCGGCCTTTTTCGACCCGCCCGAGGGCGGATATGTGAAAGGGGAGAGCGGATGTGGTGATGCCCGCCGGTGTTTAGACAGACGCTCTTCCATCTGAGCTACACCGCGGCCGGGCCGCAGCGGCAGGACTCGAACCTGCGACAACCTGTTCCCGATAACCGACGGACTTCGACCCGCTCTCCCCTGCTGGTCAGGCCTGGAGCCGGCACGGATGTGGGGACGCACACCGGCCGTTAGGCGCTCTGGCCACTGAGCTACACAGACTCGAATCTGTGACGGGATTCGAACCCGCGACCACCCGCTTAGAAGGCGATAACCGACGCGCTTCGACCCGTACCGACACCAGACCTGACCAGCTCACCGGACCGGGAAAGAATGCGGATGCGTGAATGGCCACCGGCCCGATCTCTTGAAGAGAGACAACCGACGTCATTCACTCCGCACCCATTCCGTACCCGGCGAACTGAGGCAACGCTATCAATTGCCGTAACGCATCACACGTGAATATTCGGGCCTACCGCCCGCCCGTCAAATGTCATGGGGCCGTCCGGGACGGCGCCCTTACGCAGCCGGGTGGCTTCCCGGGTCTCCCCCGGACAGCCACCCGGGCAGATCGGCGACGCCTAGGACGCGCCCCGGCGGAGTGTCACCACGGGGACGGCGCCGGCGGCGCGACGACCGGGGGACGGTCATCACAGGTGATGGTGTTCGGCAGCTCCCACGGGGCGAGCCAGGGCCCGGTGGTGCCACCCCCGTCGTTGCCTCCGAGGTCCGTGAGCGAGAATTCCGAGCCGGTGGACGGGAAGTTGAACGACCCGCAGTTGTTGACGCCGACCGCGCCGACGTTGCGGGCGTCCACGTTCTCGAAGGACGCGCCCCCCTTCACCCGGGCGCTGACCACCGAGGTGCCCGTGCCGTCGACCCTGATGTCCTTGAAATGGACGTTCGTGATCGAGTACAGGTCCTTCACCGGCCAGTCGCTGACCAGCATGATCGCGTTGTAGGTATTGTCCAGGAAGTCGTTCCCGACCACCCGGATGTCCGCGTCGATGTTCTTGTCCAGGGCGTAGAACCAGATGGCGCCCAGCCCGATTTTCCAGTTCAGCTCGTAGGTGCCGGCGCGGACCGTGGTGTTGCCGGTGATCCGCAGGTGTCCGGTGAACGCCTCGGCGCCGAAGCGGGAACCGACGTGGATGCCGCTGCCCTCACGGATCGGGTCGGCGATGAGGTTGTTCGAGACGGTGTTGTCCGTACCCCCGTAGACGGCGATGCCGTTCGCGAGGACCGGCGTCTGCACGGTGTTGTGGTCGAAGGTGTTGTTGGCGTTCGCGGTCTTCTCGGACCACATGGCGAGGCCGTCGTCGCCGGTGTTGCGGACGAAGTTGTTCGACACGACCGAGTTCGTGACGCCGGTGTGGAAGTTGAGCGCGTCGGCGATCTGGTCGACGACGACGTTGTCCGTGATCCGCAGGTTCGTCATGGGTCCGTCGAACCACATGCCCACCTTGGTGTGACGGATGTGGAGCCCGGCGATGGTCGAGTCGGTCATCGCCCCGCCGATCCCGTTCACCTGGTCGGTGTCGATGCGCTCGCGGACGTCACCCTCGATCGCGAAGCCGGACAGGTGGACGTTCCTGCTGCCACCGGCCGCCGCGTCCTTGCCGTAGAAGCCGACACCGGTGTGGACCGAGCCGTCGGGGGCCGGGACGGGAAGGGCGACCTCGCGGCCCTTGATGATCGTGTACCAGCTGCCGGCACCCCTGATCGTCACGTTGTCGACGATGATGTGGCGGTTCACCTGGTACGTGCCCGGCGGGATGTAGACGTTGAGGTGCCTGCGCTGCGCGAAGGCGATCGCCCTGTCGAACGCGTCGGCGGAGTCGCGCTTGCCGAACGGGTCGGCGCCGAACGCCAGCACGTTCGCCGCGACGAGGTCGACGTGCGGCCGGCCGACGAGCTCCGAGTCGAGCAGGTCGATGACCGTCCACGCGGCGTTGCTCCCCGCGGGAACCGTGAGCCGTACCTTGTCACCCGCGCGGTAGGTCCGGCCGAGCAGGAGGCGCTGCTCGTCGTAGAAGTGGTTCGGGCGGAACGGCGTCGTGATCACCGGGGGCGGCGTCGTGGTGGCGGGCACACAGGCGCACTCGGTGATCCACCACTCGGGGTGCAGCAGCCCGGCGTCCGGGTCGTTCGAGAACGGGTATTGGTTGTACAGCCACGAGTACTGCGAGGTGAGGGTCATGGTCTTCCTGCCCCCGCCGTTCACCGTGACACCGAGCGGCGCGGTGATGCCGCCGCCGCCGGGCGCGTCCGGGATGCTGTAGCGCACGGTGATCGCGTTGGCCGCGCCCGGCAGCGTGAACTCGACGTGCTGCCCCGGCGTCAGCTTGACCGCCTTGCGTCCGGACGCCTCCGCCGGCAGCGTGTACGCGGAGCGGTCCGGGCCGATGACCGTGCCGTCCGTCGCGGCGTTCTCCGCCTCCTGCTCGGCGAAGCCGACGTCCGCGCCCCGGCCCGCGACGAGCGACGGGTCGAGGGCGGCGCGCGTCACAACGGGAACGGCGCGCGTCGCGGCGGGAGTCGAGGCGCCGGCCGCGCCCGTGCCGGCGAGTGCCGTGCCGCCGGGCACGACGCCGAGACCGAGGGTGGCCGCGGTCACCGCGGCGACCGCCACCGCGACCCTCCGCGGCGGCCTGCCGGACCACCTCGCCACAGCTCCTGTGATGCTCCGTGACATCGAATGCTCGTTTCTCTCGGGGGGCGAACCCCTGAAGACGCTCGGGGCAGAGCGGCGCCATGAGGGTGAGGTGACATTAGGACCCCCGCCCCCCGTTCCACAAGGTCTCTGCAAAATAGTTTCGCAATATTGCTTTGTAGCTGCGGCGCTATCTTTGCTTCTTGCGTTGTCCACGCGAGTCATTGCGTGCCGCTCGCACGGCCGACAGTTGTAGAGCTCGGGCGGGCATGGGGTGGCGAGTCAGCACCCCGGCGAGCGGAGGTACGGCGCGCAGCGGGCGGCGCGACTCGGTGAAGGCGCGGGCCGCCACGCCCCGGAGCCCGTCGGCGCTGCCCCTGTACGGCAGGCCGGGTTCATCGACGTCCGGCCGGGTGCGGGGGGCATCTCCGAGTGGACGGCGCGTGCGCCGGCGGTCAGCCGATGGCGCACACCGGCCGGTCCAGGCGCGGATCGGGGTCGAGGCCCGGGAAGGCACGGCCGGCCATGTTCTTGCAGCGCCGCCGGCCGGGGTTCTGTCAGCGCGCCGGCCGGGATTCTGTCAGCGCTGCCGGTCGGCCAGGGACGACGCGAGCTTCAGCCAGTTGCCGAGGGTGGCGGTGGCGCCGCCGCTGTCGATGGCGTGACGCGCTTCCTCCAGACCGGTCGCGAAGGCGTCGTGGAGACCTCCGCCGAGGCGGCGGTGGGCGGCGAGGGCTCCGGCTGCGTTGGCGAGGACGGCGTCGCGGGCGGCGCCCGGCTCGCCGGCCAGGACCCGGTGGACGACCGAGGCGTTGTAGGCGGCGTCACCGCCGCGGAGCCCGTCCGGTGTGCTGCGCGCGAGTCCGAAGTCGGCGGCGTCCAGCGTCTCCTGCCGGACGCCGTCGCTGCCGGCGATCCAGACGTCGGTAGGCGCGGCGGTGGTGATTTCGTCGAGGCCGTCCTCTCCGCGCACGACCAGGGCGCTGGTGCCCCGTTCGGCGAGCACGCTCGCCAGGACCGGGGCGAGGGCGAGGTTGGAGCAGCCGACAAGGGCGGCACGGGGACTGGCGGGATTGGTCAGCGGTGCCAGGTAATTGATGGCGGTGGGGACGCCGAGTGCCTTGCGCACCGGGAGGGCGTGACGGAGCCCGTGGTGGAAACGCGGGGCGAAGGTGAAGCCTATGCCGACTTCGCGCAGGCACCGGCTGATGCCGTCGGGCATGAGATCGAGTGGCAGGCCCAGGGCTTCGAGGACGTCGGCGGAACCGGCCTTGCTGGACACCGATCGGCCGCCGTTCTTGACGACCGGGGCGCCGGCGGCGGCGACGACGATCGCCGCCATGGTGCTCACGTTCACGGTGTGGGCGCCGTCGCCGCCGGTACCGACGATGTCGACGACGTCCGCGCCGTCGACCGGGAGGGGCACGACCCGTTCCATGAGTGCGTCGAGCATTCCGCGGAGCTCTGCGGTGCTCTCACCCTTGGCGCGCAGGGCGACCAGGAACCCGGCGAGCTTGACGGGTTCGGCCGCGTCGTCCATGACCTGCAGCATGGCCCATCGGGTGTCGTCCGCGGTGAGGTCGTGCCCGCGCAACAGTGCTGCGAGCAGGTGCGGCCAGGAGCGGGCGGGCTCAGTCACGAAGATCCTCTCGATGCGACCGTGGCGGGCCGGGCGGTGTCTCCGAGCGTAGCGACTGGCACGCACCGGTTCCACGGGGTCCCGTGCCGCGGCCACGGACGCCGGAACCCACGCTCAGCCCCGTGTCACCTGCTTCAGCGCTCGTCGACGACACTCCGGATCCGCGCCGAGGACACGGTCCCAGGGCGCTGCGCCCTCGGCGAATCGCACACAACCGGCCGGGAAACCGGCCCCGCCCTGCGGGCTTTCCGATACAGCGAACACTCGCCAAAGGGTGAAGCCCTGACACCGCCCCCGGAAACGCAAGAGGCTCTAACCCGTCAACGCAGGCCAGAGTCTTTTAGACGGGCACTACTGGGTTCGAACCGATGGCACCTCGCTTGCAAGGCGATCCAAGCGAGGGCGCGACCAGGGCCGATACCGCCCCTGGCCTAGGCGTACGGCCCACGACCGTCCACCGTTGTCCGCCCCGTCCGGGGTCGTTGTCGCCCAGATAGTCACCCAGAACTGGCGCTCTCCGCAGGCGTGCGCGGCTCCTCCGACCAGACCTCCCGGCTGTTTGTGGGCTACCCGGAATGGTCGACATCTCACGGCCGAAGAGATAGGCCGTGGTCTCTGCCAGGCAAAGCACGGATGATCTGGAAAGCCCCGCCATCCGGAACGGTGCGATAGACAAGCACTGATGCACAAACTCAATGGTCTGTGATCAGATGACCCCCTACACTCGATCAAGATCCTGAATAATCCCCACCTTTAGAGGCTTCCATGACAGAGGCGTACACGATCGCACAGGTTCCACAGGAAGTGAAAACGGCTCAACGGCTCATATGGATTCAATCGACGGTGGGGCTAGTGGCTATCACGCTTCGAATCGGCCTCATCGTCACTGAGACATACCCCTCATGGCAGTCACTGCTGCCACCCCTAGGTCTCTTGACTCTCACACTCCCCCTACTACTCGGAGTATTGGCAGCGAGTTTTCTTTCTCGCAAGAAATGGACACAGACCACTACCCTCATAACCGAAGGTGTCGTCGTACTTCTAGTTTTGTTATTCGGGCTACGTGACCTCAGCACGCTGGCCAGTCTTATTCTGGGGATCGTGGCGGTCTTTTGGTTGACCCGACCCGCCGCATTGTTCTGGTTCAATCGCTGAGCAGCGCTCCACGCCCCCTGGTCTTCTCGTCTGCCGTCGCCCACCCCGGAGGGGCAGCAGGCCGGGGAGGGAGGGGCAAGTCCGGCTTCGTGTGTCCATGTTCCCGGTGACCTCCTGGCGCACTGGTTGGCCTGCGCGCACAGCCGGGCTTGAGCCGGAGGAGCCAGCCTGCTGGGCTCTGCCTGGGCGATGGCAGACGAGACGATCAGGGCCACCAGCTCAGCCTGCTACGGGCTGGCCGTCGTGGATCATCTCGGAGCCGGAGTCCCCCGCCGGAGGCGCTCACATCGATGAGTCGGCCGTAGGCGGCAAGTCCAGCACGGGGTTACTTCGGCCTCCGGCTCCACCATTCGTGATGCTCCAGAGCATGCAACAGGTCCTGCTCCACCTGGCTTGAGCTGGGGGAGGACAACGCGTCCTCAAGAATGCGGGCGGGGGCGGAACCATCGATCCAGTTCTCCAGCAGGACATACCAATCCGCGCCGTGAGCCGACTGTACGGGGAAGTCCTCGACCAACCACGCCATGTGCAGTGCTGCGGCCTCGTTGTCGGCGTTGGACTCCCATTCGGCCAGGTAGTCACACAGATCGAGTTTGAGATTGTCCGCGATGATTTCAATCATCTTCATGATGTCGACATCGCGTGGATAGTGGTGCAGAGTGATCCGCCACCACGCGTTGACGACGGCCACCACAGCATATTTTTCATCCTGCGGCCAGTCGTGCCAGTAAGCGCCGACCTTAATCGTGAGGCCGTCGGCATGAAGGAAGCCGTCGAGCTCCTCGCTGATCAGCAGTTCCAGTAGGCGGGGAAGGTAGTACTTGAAGTCTTCGATGTCGCCCCAGGTAGACAGGGCGTTCCACGCATAAGATTCCAGGACTGACGCGCTGAGGGCGCGGAGCGGTACCGCACGTGCCGCTTGAACGCTTTCAGGGGCCACACAGTGGTCACATACATCGATCTTGTCCGGAAGCGGGTAGCGCGAAAAGGTCTCATAGAGACGGTCCAGAGCCATACCAAGATCAGAATCCGCACCCATGCGTCGGATGATATTGCCCTTCCACCCATGGGCGACACCATCATTCACAGAGGAGAGCGCAGCGGCCGGCACCAATGCGAAGGGGCCGCATAGCGGTTGGGCTGACGGTCGCAATGGCAGGTGGCAGCGCGCCCCACCGGCAGCGGGTCCGTTCGGCGCGGCGGACGCCCGGTACGGCGCACATCGTGCTCTCGCTCCTGGCCGGCCACCGGAACACGGTGGTCACGGAGACGGTCTACAGGAAGCAAATTCGCCCGGTGCTCTGCAGGGTGCGGAGGCCATGGACGACATCTTCAAGAGTTAGGCACTCACGCCCCGTTCCGTAGATCAGGAACGAGGCGTTCTGGTTGGTGGGCACTACTGGGTTCGAACCGGTGACATCTCGCTTGCAAGGCGATCCGAGCAGGAGCGCGACCAGGGCGGTCCCGGCACTGACCCGGGTGTACGGTCCATGACCACACGCCGTTGTCCGGCCCCGCCCAGGGTCGTCGTCACCCAGTTGGTCCTCAGCTACGAAACGCGGCCGGACGGCGCGGCAGCAGCACGAAAGCCCGCAAGGGAGAGAAGGACACCGGAACTACGGCATCCGTCATGGGCAAGATCACCCCGTACGGCGTCCGCAAGGAGTATCAAGCACCATGACCGAGTCACCGAAGTCGGCCACGACCTTGAGTTGACCTCCCAGCGCCGTCACGTAAGCGGCCAGGGTGGCAACTTCGCTGATCACTCCGCTCTCGATCTGTGAGATGCGGGCCTGTGACACGCCCATCGCCTGAGCGACATCCTCCTGCCGTAGGCCGAGCTTGCGTCTGGCTTCAGCGAGTTGGTACGCGCGCTGGCGAGCTACGAGCCCATCGCGGAGTTGGGCAACCTCCTGCTCATCACTGGGCTGGACAAGCTCAGCACGCAGTTCCTCCCATGTCACCGCCTGATCGCTCATTGCGCCCCCTCCTTGAGGTATCGAGCAAAACGCACTTCTGCCGTTTTGATCGCCACGTCATACCAACCGCTCCAGTCGCCGGATTTATCTCCGGCGACCAGGAACACAGCTTGGCGCCAAGGGTCGAAGACGAAGAGCATTCGCACCTCGCTCCGCCCGCTGGATCCAGGCCTCAGCTCCTTGAGGTTACGGATAGTCGACCCTTGAAGCGTGTTCACAAAGGGCCGCCCCAGACCGGGACCTTGCCGGAGTCGCCCAAGCGGCCGGTTGACCCCAGGTGGGGATGCGACCGGAGGATCTCTCCACGCCGACCGATCACGATGCGTGCGGGCGCGCCTTCGCCATGTTCGCTCAACCCCTACTTGGCCTGACGCTCCCGTCGAGGACACCTCGAGCCTCGTCGATCATCGCAACGCGATCGTCACGGAAACTGCATATCGCGAGTAGATCCGCCCGGCGCACTCACAGGTGCGGAGGCGTCAGACGAAGCCTTCAGGAGTTAGTCACTCTCGCCCTGCGCCCAAAAGTGAGAGGAGGGAGGTTTTGCCTGGTGAACACTACTGACTGGTGGGCACTACTGGGTTCGAACCAGTGACATCTCGCTTGAAGGCGGCCCGAGCAGGCCCCGACCAGGGCCGATACCGGCCCGGACCTGCGGCTGCGATCCCTGCCCGTCCACCGGTGTCCGGCCCCGTCCACGGTCGTTGTCACTCAGTTGGTCACCCGGAAGACATCCCTAAGATCAGGGGCATCCCTGAGGTTCCCTTACCGATCGGACCTTCGAACCCCTTCTGTCGGCGACGACTGCGATCATGCCGTCCACGCGATCAAAGGAGTGACGATGACAGAGTGCCCCGAGGAGTTCCGCTGGCTCTCCGGCCGTGAGGAACTGGGTGAGATCTACTGTGTGTCCTTCGTCCGAGGGCTCTCCCCGGAGGAGGTCCTCCGCCGGTTCGGCGTGGACGAGAGCACCATGGAGGAAGGGGTGACGTCCGAGGAGCTGGACGAGCGCTCGGTGGAGAGTATGAGGGACGACGCGGCCGGTTACATCGGCGCCGCGAAGATCGGCGACTGGACCCTGGTCATCGAACCGGGCGGATGGAAGATCGCCGTCGACTCCGACATATATGCCCCGGTCTCGCGGGGAACCGAGGTCGTGTCGGTCTGCCACCATGAGTCCGCCTCGGACAGCTTCGCCTACATTGTTGATGGTGAGTCGGCCGTCCACTTCGACCCGATGTGCCCAGGTGACCGGTCGGGAAGCGACCCCGACCTCTTCATCAAGGAGATGCGCGAGGTCGGCCTGGACCCCGAACACGACATCGACATCGCCAACTCGTTCATCGACTTCCCGATGGAGCGTTCGTTCGCCCTGGCGAGCAGGATCACCAGCCTCCCCTTCTCCTCGGAGATGCTGGAACTGCGGTTCCTCGGCGCGGAACCCCTTGAGGGTTGATCGGCAAGCCCACGCGGAGACCGTCTGTCAACGGGCTCAGGCGCTCATGGGGTAGTGGGCCAGGAGTTCCCGAACTTGAGGAACATCGGCGTAGAGCGTGAGACACGGACCAGGACCACGCGAGCTCGTTGGGTGGTGCGGTCATCGATCAGGTCTGCGGACAGGTCCAGCATCCAGGAGGCCGTGTGCGCCGCTTCCTCCGATAGTCCGGTTCGCCGGCCCCGGTGGTGCTGTCCAGGGCCGCACTCGCCTCGCCCAGCGCACTCCTGGCCGACTGGGTCTCTCCGGCGCGGGCGTACGCCCAGGCGGTGCGATGCCGGGTCAGCCCGCGGAGCCACGCTGAGGCATCCGGTCCATCCATTTCCAGGGGCGGCGTGTGATCACTTCCATGCTCGCGGCGCCGGTCGGGCCAAGCCGCTTCGACATGGCCGATCCTTCGGACAAAAAATGAGTCAGGGGTTATATTTCGAAGATGGCGTGGGAGATCGTTCTACTGGAGCCCGTAGAATCCTGGTTCCTCAAACTCTGCGAAAGCGATCCTGACTCCGCAACCCTCATCGAGAGGGCTATCGATCGACTCGCCGAGGCCGGTCCTGCCCTCGGCCGTCCCTTGGTGGACACGCTGGAGGATGATGACCTGAACAACCTGAAGGAACTCCGTCCAGGCTCCCGGGGGCGATCAGAGATTAGAATCGTCTTCATCTTCGATCCCGACAGAGAAGCGATCTTCCTCGTGGCCGGGGACAAGGCAGGCAAGTGGTCGCGCTGGTATGACGAGGCGATCCCGCTGGCCAAGTCCCGCTACGCGGAGTACTGCACGGAGAAGAAGGCCGAGAAGACCAAGGAGGACAGGCGATGAGTCCTGCGCGCCGCTGGCAGGAGGTCAAGGCCGAGGCCCACCGGCTCCATCCCGAGCTGGCCGCCCCGGAGCGACAGGCCGCCGCCGAAGCCGAGCTGGATGCCTATGTGGCCGGCTACCACTTGAAGGAACTGCGCAAGTCTCTCGGCAAAACCCAGGCCGACGTCGCCGCCGCGCTCGGCATCTCCCAGTCTCGGGTCTCCCAGATCGAGAACGGTGATCTCGACGCCATGGAGCTGGAGACTCTCCGCGCTTATGCAGCCGCATTGGGTGGACACGTCGACGTCACGATCAGCGTCGGCCCGCACTCCGTCAAGGTCGCCTGAAACAGGTTACGTTCACCAGGAACAGCCCTTGGAGCACTCACCGATGAAGCGAGTGCTCATCAAGCGGCGAATACTTGGCATCATCCCTGAAGACACAGAATCCCTGGCCCGTCAATGCAGGTCAGGGATTCTTTTGTGGGCACTACTGGGTTCGAACCAGTGACATCTCGCTTGCAAGGCAACCGGGACGGGACCCTGACCAGGATCCATACCAGCTCTGACCTGGACATACAGTCCGTCGTGATCCACTGGAGTCCAGCCCTGTCCGTGGTCGTTGTCACCCAGTTGGTCACTCACCCAGCCCTCCCCCTACAAGGGGAAGCGCCCGCGTCACCCGCTGCAGGGTTGATTCGCCTCGGACGTGGACAATGTGATCAGGCGCCCCGAGGGCAACGGTATGGACTCTGCCTTCGCTCAGACCCTGGCCTGTGTCCGCGAAAAGAAATCTATCAGCGTAGATCTGTCCAGACCGGAGCCACTCGTGGCGAATGACCGGGCGTCTCCAGATGGTTTCGAACCAATCTCCTGTGATCATCGCTAGCTCCTCAGGGCTGCCGGACCCCGTGAAGGCGAGCGGCGTGGGCTCTGCGGGAAGGGTGAACAACTGGTTGTGGAGCTTGTCGCCGTAAATCGTGGACCCATCGAGGTAAGCACCCACCGTCAAGAGGCTGCGGTTGAATCCCGGGGCAGGAAGATCGGCGTAGACCAGCAGCTTGCCGAAGGATGTTTCTCCCGGTTGGAGGTCGTACCCGTACGCGATGTAGTCCGGAAGCAGCACCTCAACATCGTTGACCGCCAGCGACCATGAGGCTGCGCGCTCCCTCAGCGCGTTGATGAAAGCAGCTTGAACTTCATCGGGCTCATCGTCATCCTCAAGGAGGAACCATCGATCTTCGACCATACGACACCCTAGATCGGGCCGACGAAGGTCAGAGACAGCCTCGACCTGAGCACATGGCAGCAGTCTCCCCCGCCGCCCTGTTCGCCATCGGCACCCGGGCTGAGGCCGGGCCGGACAAAATGCAAGAGACAGACGAGCCGCTGACGCTGGAAGAATTCCTCGCCGCGCGGTAGCCGTACCTCTGGACCTACGCCAGCACCCTCACTCCTCGATCGGGCGAGGGTGTCGTCATGTCCGGGGGCGCCAAGGAAACTGCATTCACGTGCCAACCCGCACCGTCGGCCAGCCGTCTCACATTCGCCCCATATCTCACATATTGAAGGATCCGCCGGTGCGCTTTCTCCCCCTGGCCCTGTCCGCTGCCGCTTTGGCTGTGGTGCTTGTTCCCGTTGTGCCAGCGCAGGCCGCCGCGCTCCCGGCGGTCCAGTTCATGAAGATCTACTACAACTCGCCCGGCTCGCCGGACAACGGGGCGAACAGCAGCCTGAACGGCGAGTGGGCGCAGCTCAAGAACACCACCCGGAAGGCGATCAGCCTCAAGGGGTGGACCCTCCGCGACAAGACGTCTGCGTCTGATCACGTCTACACATTCGGGGCGTTCACCCTCGGCGCTGGGAAGACGGTCACGGTGCGGACCGGTAAGGGTACGGACACCTCGACCATCCGCTACTGGGGTCGATCCGGCGGGACGTTCGCGTACATCTGGAACCAGACCGCGGACACGGGGTACATCCGCAACCCATCTGGGAAGCTCATCGACTCCTGCTCGTACAACAGCTCACGGGTCGAGTCGGTCAACTGCCTGTAGCCGTACAACGCAGAGAGCCCCCGCCCATCACGGGCGAGGGCTCTCGCTGCAGTGAATGTGGCCGTGACAAAGTCCGGTCATCGCACCCTGCGCGTCGCGCTCGTTCCTCGGGATCAAGAGCAGGTCAGGCTGCACGAACTCCTGCATGGCAAGGCCGTCGAGTCCGGCCTGGCGCACGAATGGCTCCATGGCACTTATCTCGCTGTAGACCTTCCTCCTGGTACCGACCCGACGCCTCTCATCAAGATTCTCGAAACCCCCGCCGAGGCTGGCGCCCTCCGCTGGGAGATCGACTCCTGACTCGAAGACTCTTCTGCTGGAGGTTCTAAATCAGGATCAATCACGGAGACTCACGGGCGATCAGCGAGCCGCAATTGACATATGCCATAAAGGACACGCGATTCCGAGGAAGAGGTTTCGGTTGTTCGAGATAATCATCCCAGTTGAGACGCTTGAAGTGGACTCACGATATCCGCTTTTCGTTGGCGGACAGGCGTGGGTTGAGATCGAAGGCGTGACCTTTCCGGGCGCCCTCTGGACCGACGAGCCACTCTCGGTACTCGGTACGCTACATAGTGCCATCTCCGCTGTTCGTCAGGGAAAATCCGGCGATGCATATTTCTTTGAGGGTCCGTATTTTTTGAAAATCTCTCCCGTCGAGGACGGCTCTACTCCATTGCAGCTTGATGTGGTAGCGGTCTGTGACCGATCTGACGAGGGTGTCGTGGAGGCTCGGGCGAAGGTGGCACTGTCCGAGGTGGTGAAAAAATACAACCTGACGCTTTCCTCAGTGCACAAATGGGCGGCGATGCGTGAGGAGGTCGAGGTGCTTGACATCCTATCGCGCATATCAGCTTTTGTGGAAATTTAGATTCGAACTGATAAGGAAAGCGCCGCAACCGAGTTGCGGCTTTACGCGATGCCGCGCAACTAAAGCAGCTGCGTTGCAATCCCGATGTCAGTCTGATCGTCTTAGAGAGACGGCTTATCCTGGTCTTCCCATCCGCCGTCGCCCACCGGTATCCATGGGCGTTCCCGGTCATTGCCACTCAGTTGGTCACTCAGGAAGAGGAGGACAGCATCAAGAGGCCCCCGCAATCGCACCGGGTTCGGTGTGGTGGGCGGGGTAGATGTTTGTCAGTGGGCTCGGCTTGGATGGGGCCGTGTATGTCCATGAGGTGACCCGTCAACTGCCCGAGATCTCAATCGTTCGGGATCGCTCCCGAGCCATGGCCGTGTTGGACGCCATCATGAGCCCGGAGTGGGAGTACCGGTTCTACTCGTTTGACTCCCAGTGGTCGCCAGACCAAGAAGTGGCCTCGATGCGGGACGGGTGCGGCAATGACTACTCGATTGTCTTCTCTCCAACGGGTGCGTATGCCCGCGGCTTCGATCACGAGTCGCCGATGAGCCCGTATCGGGTCACGCCCCCGGTTCCGTGGCCTGGTCTGTTCGATGGGGTGCCCGAGGCATTCTGTCCCCTTGCCACAGAGCCTGCGTTCAGCGACCAGGATGGAACGCCACGGGTAACGGTGTGTTTCTGGCGTGAGCAGGCTGACACGGAGTGGAGGTCTGGGGCCATCGAAGCCCTGCCGGAGGGTGCGAAGGACGATCGCAGCGCTAAGTGGCTGTTTGACGTCTTGGTTGATGGCCGGCCCGAGGCATACCAGCAGTTCGCAGAGGAGTACTACGAGGTCATGGTGAACATCGGGGCCGTTCGCCACATCTATGCCTTGCAGCCCCTCACTCAAAATGTCGTGTCATCACTGAACCCAGATGTCAACCTTTCCAGCCTTGAAGGAGATCTTGCCCAGATCGGATATCCCGTGCACGGGTGACGAGCTGTCCGGAAACGCGAGGCACATCACCCCGAACTCGCACTGTCGGCGCGCTCTGTCTGGCTCTCTGCCCAGATATTTCGGCCGTTGCTCCATAGCTCGGAGGCGTGATAGCCGAACCGGTCGAACAGCCCGTCGTCCTGGTAACGGCGTAGATGCATCATGGGCGAGTCGTGACCGACGAGCTTGGCCAGGTACGGGGTCACGAGCATCTCCGAGTCGAAGCGGAAGACGCTCATCGCGATGTGCTCGTCTCCGAACCTCGCCTCGATGCCGGGCACCCCGCGAACCTGCTCGATCTCCGAGAGGGTGATCCGGATGCGGGTGGAGACCGTCAGCGGAACGTTCTCCACTTCCTCCCGGCGGCGGGTGACCTCGCTGCCCGGGTCGCCGATCAGGAACCGGATCTTGCACCCCTGCTCGGCCTTGCGCTTGAGGATCTTGGCGAGGTTGGGGTGTTCCAGCCACAGGAAGTAGTTGGTGTAGCCCGCGAACACGATCTCGTTGCGGGCCGAGCTGATCAGGCTGCGCCAGATCGACTTGGGACACGCCGACCGGTACGGGTAGACGGTCAGGACCTCCCGGTCCGGGCCGGTCTTCACGGTGTTACGGATCGCCGCCGGCCACAACACTCTCGGAGCCGGAGTCCCCCGCCGGAGGCGGAATGGCTCTTTCCAATGGATGAGGGAGATCGCTTGTGGACGCTACCGAACCGGTACGGGCGTTCGCGGCCCGTGTCGGCGAACTGTCACGGCACATCGGGACCGGTATGGCGGACCAGACTGGTGGAGACGACCTGTGGGCTCTTCATCGGGCCGTCGTTCAACGTCGCGCTCCCAGGATCTGGCAGCTTCCCAGTGGCGTGCATTATCGCGTGCACGGGATCGGCTGTTGCATGACGATCGCTTTCCCCGAGCGGACAGTTGTTGACGTCGACCTTGGACCTCGACCAGGAGTGCTCATCTTCGATGTCTGGAGGGTGGGAGTGTTCGCAAGGTCTATGGGGCACGGGCGTCTGCCTCGCGAAAGCTTCGTTTCCGCTCTGCATGGCCTGGCTGATGAGGGGTCCGTCACGCTGATCGACCAGCAATGGAATTGGTACGCCGTAGAGCTCTGATTGCCTACCGAGCGTAGACGGCCGGTGCGACGCCCGAGGCATCCCGAAGGGTCCGTGGAGCGGTTGGGCCGGAGGTCGCAGCGGCAGGTGGCAGCGCGCACCTCGGGCGGCGGGTTCGTTCGGTGCGGCGGGCGCTCGGTACGACCCCGTCCGTGGTCGTTGTCACCCGGTTAGTCACCCAGAACTCGTGCTCTCGGCGCGCCGGGCGACCGGTGTCCGTCGATCAGGCCGCGTGTGGCTCGAACCAGACCGAGCCCAGATCATGACCAGAGGTGAGACGAACGTCGGCGTTTAGCGCCGCGGCCAGATGCCGCAGCAAGGCGATCGTCGGCACGGTCCCGCCTTCCTCGATGCACTCGATCTCATCCTCGGTCATGCCCGCACGCTCAGCCAGCTCCGCCACGCTCAGCCCAAGCACACCACGCCGGTCATATAGCGCCTTGCCGAAGGCCAGCGCCTCTCGAATCATGATCCGTTCGGGATCCTCAACCAGGGGTTCAGGCCGCACCCAGCGGGTGTGATAACCAGTCATCACGCCTGCCTCTCATAGATCTCGGCCACCGGTCCATGATGGTCGCGTTCGCAGATCTTCTGCGCCCGAACCGCCCTGTCGATCTGCCGCTGATCATGCTGCTTTGTCTTACGAAAAACAGTGAGCAACACGATCGTCCTACCCGGAGTACACCAGTACGTCACCCGAGCTGCAACATCACGCAGCCGGACACGCAGTTCCCAGACCGACCCTTCCAGGTGATCCGACCATGGACCGCCAAGCTCTGCCCCTTTTTCCGCCAGAAGACCAGCCACCTCGTCAACCCGTTTGAAGTCGCTGTCGCTCAGGTTGTCGAGCCACTCTCGAACCTCTGGCTCGATCTCAAAACCATATGGTTTGCGCACCTGAGACTCCCTCCACGCACGCACATTACCGAGGGTAGCGAACCGTTACCGATGGCGCCGGGCATAGGACCTGTCTCGCCCTGTCTGAATCGCCAAGGACGGAATGACACAGGCGCATGCTCATGCGCGGACCAGTTACTGAAGCGAGGTGACCGAACGATGGAGCAGAGAGGGTCCGGTCGAAAACAAAGCCCTTGACCTGTCTCAGCAGGCCAAGGGCTTGGGGTGGGCACTACTGGGTTCGAACCAGTGACATCTCGCTTGTAAGGCGATCGGAGCAGGACTGCGACCAGGGCCGATACCGGCACTGACCTGGGCTTACGGTCCACGACCGTCCACCGTTGTCCGACCCCGTCCGTGGTCGTTGTCACCCAGATAGTCACCCAGAAGACATCCCTGGGCCGAGGTTGTCCACCGACGTTCCTTCACCAATCGGACCTCCGAACCCTTCTGTCGGTGACGACTGCAATCATGCGCCTCACATGATCAAAGGAGTGACGATGACAGAGTGCCCCGGGGAATTTCGCTGGCTCTCCGACTGTGAAGAATTGGTTGAGATCTACTGTGTGTCCTTTGTCCGGGGTCTCGCTCCGGAGGAGGTCCTCCGCCGATTCAGCGTGGACGGGAGCACCATGGAAGAGACGGTGGCGGTCGACGAACTGGGCCAGCGCTCGGTGGAAAGTATGGGGGACGACGCGGCCGCCTACATCGGCACCGCGAAGATCGGCGACTGGACCCTGGTCGTCGAACCAGGAGGATGGCAGATCGCCGTCGACCCCGAGATATACATCCCGATCTCACAGGGAACCGAGGTCGTGTTGGTCTGCCGCCATGACTACGCCTCGGACACCTTCGCCTACATCGTCGACGGTGAGCCGGTCGTCCAGTTTGACCCGGTACTCCCGGACGATCGATCGGGCACCGATCCGGACCGTTTCGTCGAGGAGATGCGCGAGGTCGGGCTGGACCCCGACTACGACATCGACATAGACGGCTCGTGCATCGACTTCCCGATCGAGAGATCGTTCGCCCTGGCGAGCAGGATCACCGGTCTCCACTTCTCCCCAGAGATGCTGGAGCTGTGCTTCTCCGGCGAGGAACCCCTGGATGACTGATCGGCAGGTCCGCTTGGAGACCGGTCTGCCGACAGGCTCGGGCGCTCTGGGATAGCGGGTCAGCAGCTCACGCACCTGGGGGACGTCTTTGTCTGCTCCGGACGTGCTTGCCAGGACCGCACTCGCCTCGCTCAGCGCTCTCAGCGCCGGCTGGGCCTCTCCGGCGCGAGCACGTGCCCAGGCGGCGCGGTCCCAGGTCAACGTACGAAACCGCGGTGAAGCATCCGGGTCCAACCTCGTCCATGGCCGTTGTCACCCAGAACTGGTGTTCTCCGTGCGCTTATTGGGCTCCTCCGCCCAGACGTCTCGGCCGTTGCTCCACAGCTCTGAGGCGTGGTAGCCGAACCGGTCGAACAGGCCGTCGTCCTGGTAGCGGCGCAGGTGCATCATCGGCGAGTCGTGGCCGACGAGCTTGGCCAGGTGCGGGGTCACGAGCATCTCGGAGTCAAAGCGGAAGACGCTCATCGCAATGTGCTCGTCTCCGAACCTCGCCTCGATGCCAGGTACGTTCCGAACCTGCTCGATCTCCGAGAGGGTGATCCGGATACGGGTCGAGACGGTCAGCGGGACGTTCTCCACCTCCTCCCGGCGGCGGGTGACCTCGCTGTCCGGGTCGCCGATCAGGAAGCGGATTTTGCACCCCTGCTCGGCCTTGCGCTTGAGGACCTTGGCGAGGTTGGGGTGTTCCAGCCACAGGAAATAGTTGGTGTACCCGGCGAAGACGATCTCGTTGCGGGCCGAACTGATCAGGTTGCGCCAGATCGACTTGGGGCAAGCCGACCGATAGGGGTAAACGGTCAGAACCTCTCGATCCGGACCGGTCTTCACGGTGTTACGGATAGCCTCTGGCCACAACACGGACGTATCAACTCCTAATGCCTCGGCGGCGGCCAACTGATGCCGGAGGTGCGGAACTCGTGCCTCATCCTGTAACCAGCGTTCCACCGTCTTAACATCCACCTCGCAGCGATCCGCCAGGTTCTGGTTGCTCAGCTTCGCATCGAGCATGGCGCGGCGTAAGGGGACGTTGGCCACGGTGCACCTCGTGAAGTGAGGACGTCAGGGACGTTTTCGACTCTAACTTTGAAACGTCCTGGACGTCTCTGGAACGCGGTGGGTTCGTCACTCAAATGGAATGACGCTTACTCCATGTCAACCCCCGTAATTCTGGAGGACCTCCAGGCGGCCTTTCCTGGATGGTGCATTTGGCGTAGTTCTGCGGGCCGTTTGTGGGCCACCCGGAACGGTCAGCACCTTACAGACGGAGAGGTGAGTCGTGGCCTCTATCAGACGATCGACGCCGACGACGTTGCCGAACTCGCCCAGCAGCTCCGCGATCAGGAGGGGCTGGAGTCATGAGCGCCCACGACAGGAAAGAGCCGGCCCAACGATGCCCGGCCGCCCTGGCTGCTGAGCGCCTGCAGATCGGCCTCGAACACTGCGGCATCTCGGCCGACGTCCACCAGGGCTACGGCGTCTCCCTGGTCTCCGTCTGGACCAATCTCGTGGTCTGGACGGACGGGCTCGCCTACCGATGGTGGACGGGAAAGATCTCAGCGAAGACGGGCCGCCGCTTGTACAGGGTCTACGCCGTGGACAACCCGATCACCGTCGCCCACTGCGTCGCTCAGCGGTACGAAGAACTCCGTAAGGCGTCCCATCACTCCAGGGGTGTCGTGGAGCGCACGTCGTGATTCTGCTCGATGAGTGCCTGAGTCCGCATGTGGTAATGCCACAGCGAGATCACATTCGTCTGGATTGGCGGGAGCCATACCCGACGCTTGAACGGGCACGCTCGGTGGCCTGGACCTGTTGGTGCCGTGCCACGGTCTACGAACTGTGCGAGGGCGGCGGCCGAGCGTTCGTCCGGCGAACCCTCCAACTCGATGACGGCCATCAGGTCCACGAGACCTCCACCTGGCCGATCAGTGAAGCTCGGGCGATGTGGGCGGCGCTGCTGTCCGGAAGAGCCCGGTAAGACGGGCGTGGCGGCGTGGGATCTGGAGGGACCCATGTCGCCACGTCTCCCAGAAGGAGCAGATCCATCGATAACAAACCAAAGCGCCAAGTCCAGAGCGAACGTTACGCGGCAGCATGACTGTCTGATTGCAAACGGGAGCCGGTCACGACGTAGAGGGCTCCTCACCCTGGTCACGTGGCAGATGCGACCCGGTGGCGTGTGATCGTGTATGGCGACGTTGCTGTATTCGCTGCTGTACACAGTAGCTCTGACCGACGGTCCGCCCCGTCATTCGATGGCAAGAGGATACGTACCGCAGGGCCGCCAGGCCCGAGGAGCGGAAGCCTCGCGGCAGCATGATTTTCCATTTTAGGCAAACCGATCGCCTTAGCTGTCTGGTAGACATGCTGTTTTGAGTGCTGTGGACGGTTGGCGTTCTGTGATGACATCAGTGCATATTGTCGTCAGGCAGCGGTAAATCTTTTGGTGGACAATACCCTTCAGAACTGGTTACTCTGAACGGCCTCACCCGTAGAACCCGCCGCCCCGAGGGTCTCTCTGGTATGAACAGGACCAGCTCTGGCTGGGTAGAAGGGAGAAGATTTTTGCTTGAAGTCAAACGACGCAGCGCTCGGCCCGGGTCGTTGCGACGGACTGGCCTATTCATTCTCCTTGTCTTCGTAATAGGAGTGGGCTTTCTCTATTTCAACCGGCACGGCGAGTCAAAGGCGATACCGGAATGGCAGCCAGGCCCATTCGACCCGCCGGTGCAGTATGCGTCTATACCAGAAGTCTCGGATTGCCGCGACCGCCTTACGGATGCGACGGAGGACACCAAGGCGAAGCTGGTCCTGTGTAGCGAGTGGACGTTGCACGTGAACTACAAAAAAGGTCAAGGCAGGCAGGAATTAGACCTCCCTTACGGAATGGGCTGTGCTGGATTTAAAAACGATGAAGACGACTGTTCGAGTGATATCCAACTCTTTGACGCGGCAAGCAAAGTTCAGATAGATGGCTCTTACCGCCAAGGTGTGCCACTTCGTATCACTCCCGACGGCCATTTCATCTCATACTTCAGTAAATCATGGATGCGGTATGTCGGATGGGACCTGCGAGCCGGGCAACGCAAAGCCATCTCTCCACGTCTAGACGCAAAGGCGCTCAACGATTTACAGAGTGTGAACATCTCACCCGACGGCCGGTTCTTCACGGTCGCGTTCTCCGGCGCCCAGCCACGGCTGTTGGTAACCGACTTCACCACAGGTCAGACTTCTACACTCCCTGGCTTCTGCCGTGTGCTTGGCCTAAGTCAGGCCGCTGCCGTGATCGCAGCTAAACGAGCCTGTACAGATATCGGGGAAGACGAACCGAACGGCGACACCATAACCATACTGAACCGCCAAGGCTTGGTCACTGGCGAGTGGAAGGGTGGAGACTCCGTGGACGACCTTTCTCCGGATGGTCGTCTGCTGGTCGAGGTGCTTGCCAGCGTCGGGGAGGGCGGCAAGGAGCATCTTGTCATCCGTGAAGCTAAGACTGGCAAGGTCGTACGTACGCTCACCCTTCGACTTCTATCGGAGCCAAGCGACGCTATCGGGTATGGCTGGATTGATAACGATGAATACATCCTTCAGGCTGAGACTCCAGAGCCCGGAGGCTCGTTTGGCTATTACGGAGTTAATATTCGAACGGGCAAGTCTGTACGCATTCGCGATCTCGCACTGAGCTTGGGTGAAAAAGCCTCTCTAGGAAAAGTGCGTATTAAGAATTAGATAGTACGACCTATTTGCTCGCATGTTTTCTCCGGCTCGCTTCTCCCGTCAGCTTGGACGAGGCGGACGGGAAGATCTGGCTCACATCAGCCACTCACGGCCCACCTCATGCCCGCCGCGATCACCCGGAGCCATGCTCCGGCCGCCACCGGTTGCAGCGGATACGACGGTCGCCTGGCTATGCTCAATGATGATGTTCGATCGGCCTGACCGTTCGCTGTGGTGATCGGGCGCGTGGGCGGCGCTGGCCGCGACCGGCCGGAGAGCCGCAGCGCGGCCAGCGATCGCCCGACGCGCGCAGGCCGCCGCAGGCGGACTGCCTTGAACCAGTAAAGAAAGTCTGAGCCCACTACACCCTGAGCGAGACCTGTCCATCTGATCCGGCCTGGTCATGCTCACTGGCTGCTGCGGCTTCGAAGCGGTCGCCGGGGGCTTCGATCTCGGTGAACTCCAGCGGGCGGCCGTCCTTGCTGAGCATCAGCCGGCGAACCAGCAACAAGGGTGTACCGATGGGTTCCATGTTGAGGTCCTCGTAGGTCTCGCCGTAGGGCATCTGGGTGTGAACCGAGGTGATCCAGCGCAGTGGCCCGTGGGTGCGCTCCAGGTGGGCGTAGTAGTCCTCGGGCTCGATCTCGGAGTCGATCTCCATGCCTCTGCCTTCGCCGGTGATGGTGGCGACCTGGTCAGCCAGGAGGTAGGAGCACAGGTGGATGCGGGCGCGGGTCTTGGTGTGCTGCCAGTACGCGTAGCGGTAGACGCTCATGCGGCCTCGGCGCACGCCCAGGACATCGGCTTTGCTGCCCTCGATGATCATGAACAGTGCCGAGTTGGGAGTGACACCGCCTGCGGTGCGTTCGGCCTCGCTGGCGACGGTGACGTGTTCCCATCCCTGCTTGGCGGGGTCGTACGTGGGGCTGAGCAGGTCTTCGCGTTCCGAGCCACCCATGAGGATGAGGCGGCGGTCAGGGGTGGGGCGGACGAAGGTGCCTCGGCCGTGGGCGACGGTGAGTAATCCTTCGCCGACGAGCTGGGCGATGGCCTTGCGGATCGTCGGGCGTGAGGTGGCGTACTCAGAAGCGAGGAACGCTTCGCCGGGGAGTGCCTGCCCGGGCTGGTAGTGGTCTTGGACCACGTCTGAACGCAAGAGGTCGGCGATGATTCGCCACCGGGCGGTGCCCTTCTCGTCGGTCATGCCGAGTTCTCCTTCTTCCACGTTTGCTCTTTACAAGAGGTAGCACGTGTTGTTTACCATGTCCACATGGGCCAAGACGTAGCACGTGTTGGAGTACCTGTCGGGAGCGAGCAAAGGAGGACGTCATGAACAGCAAGGAGGAACCGCAGCACCGCACCATCGACCAGCAGCCGGAATGGCTGGTCGATCTCGCACGGGTGATCAACGATCCGGGCTACGCCCGGTGGCGCTCGATGGTCGCGGCGACTGGAGGGTGTGCCCACCCGGTGCACCTGGCGGGCGAGGCATTGATCGTCAATGCGACCAGCGGTGAGGTGCTGCACAGCTACCGCACAACGGATGAGCCGTCCGGGCATCTGCTGGTGGCCTGCGGCAACCGGCGGGCCTCGGTCTGTCCGGCCTGCTCGGAGGTCTACCGGGCCGACACCTTCCAGTTGATCCGGGCGGGCCTGTCCGGCGGCAAGGGTGTCCCACAGGAGGTGAGCGGGCACCCTCGGGCGTTCGTCACGCTCACCGCTCCCTCGTTCGGACCGGTGCACACACGGCGGGAGAAGGGCGGGACGGTACGGGCCTGCCGTCCCCGTAAGCGCGACAAGATCTGTGAGCACGGGCATCCGGTCGGCTGCCATGCTCGCCACGAGCCGGGAGACGAACGGCTCGGGCAACCCATATGCGGCCAGTGTTACGACTACGTGGGCGCGGTGCTCTGGCAGGCTCACGCGGGCGCGCTGTGGCATCGCTTCACCCTGGAAGTGCGGCGCACCCTCGCCAGCGAGGCTGGACTGAGCCGTCGGGAGTTCGCCAAGCGGGTCCGGGTGTCGTTCGCCAAGGTGGCCGAGTATCAGCGGCGCGGCCTGGTGCACTTCCACGCCATCGTCAGGCTCGACGGTCTGGGCGGCGGGAGTGAAATCCCTCCGGACTGGGCTGATCATGGTCTGCTCACTCGGGCGATCCCTCCAGCGGTCCAGCGGGTCACGGTCACTTCTCCCCCGAGTGATCTCGGCCGGTGGGATCTGGTCTGGGGTGATCAGCTCGACATCCGGCCCATCCTGCTCGACCAGGGCCCGGACGGGCTGAGCGAGCGGGCGGTGGCCGGCTACATCGCCAAGTACGCAACGAAGGGCGCCGAAGCTTCCGGCACCGTCGATCATCGGCTGTCGTGTCCGGCCTGCAAGGGGCGGGGGCGGCTGAGCCTGATGGCCTCCTGCGGGCGCTGTCACGGCACCGGCCTCAAACCCGGCCTGCACCTGGATGCGCTTCCAGTGACCGAGCACGCCCGGCGCATGATCCGCACCTGCTGGGAGCTGGGCGCACGTCCTGAGTACAAGGCTCTCCGTCTACGGCCGTGGGCGCACATGCTGGGGTTTCGGGGCCACTTCTCCACGAAGTCCCGTCGCTACTCCACCACCTTCGGTGATCTCCGGCAGGTTCGCACAACACACCGGGCCACCGAAGCACGCGAACGGCACGGCCTTCCGCCCCTTGGCGACGAGACGACCCTCGTTCTCGGTCACTGGCGGTTCACCGGATCGGGTTACTCCCCCGGTGAGGCGATCATGGCCGAACACATCCGCCAGAAGGTCGCCACCGCTCGGAAGATCGCCACCGAGCGGGAGGACGGATGACAGCACCCGGACCGCCCGGCGAACGGCGGCTGTATCGCATATGCGACGCCATGCACCTGCTCAGCATGAGCCGCAGCGTGATCTACGAGCAGATCAGGGCGGGCCGTCTGCGCTCCGTCACCCAGGGCCGTACCCGGCTCATCCCGGCCTCGGCCATCTCCGACTACATCGCACTACTCGAACAGGAAACGAGGGCATCATGACCACACGACGCAGCCGGGGAGACGGCGGACTGCACTGGGACGAGACACGGGAGCGCTGGATCGCCTCGGTGACGGTCGGCTACACCCCGGCCGGAAAGCGCATCGTCAAGAAGGCCAGCGGCAAGACCAAGACGGAGGCCAAGGACAGGCTCAAGGAGATCATGCGCGACTACGACGACGGCCTGGCCATCGCTCCGGCCAACTACACGGTGGCCGACGCCGTGAAGTACTGGTTGCAGCACGGTTTGGGCGGGCGCTCGGCAACCACGGTCAAGATGTACACGACGTTCGCCGACAACCACGTGATCCCCGCGGTGGGAGCGCGCAAGCTGCGTGACCTGTCGGTGGAGGACGTTGACCGGTGGCTGGCGAGCAAGACGGGTGAGCTGAGCACCCGATCTCTCAAGCTGATCCACGGCATCCTCAACCGGTCGGTGAAGAGCGCCATGCGTCGCGACAAGGTGAAGCGGAACGTCGTCGACCTCTGCGAGATCCCGGAGGGACGCGCGGGCCGTACCTCCAAGGCGCTCACGCTCGCTCAGGCGGAATCCGTCATCGCCCTGGCAGAGAAGGCCAACGCGCGCATGCGAGCGTACATCGTGCTCTCGCTGCTGATCGGCGCCCGAACCGAGGAGTTACGCGCGCTCCTCTGGTCCCACGTGGTCGCGTTCGACGAGGAGCGCAAGGCGTGGTTACCGGTAGCCGATACGGGCTGGGATCACGAGCAATTCGCGATCTACGTCTGGCGGTCCGTACGGCAGAAGGGAGACACCAAGACCGTCAAGTCGCGCCGCTCCCTCAAGCTCCCTCGGCGGTGCGTCGACGCGCTGCGAGCGCTCCGGGAGGAACAGGAGAAGGCGGAGACAGAAGCGGGCCTTGTCTTCTCCACCTCGAAGGGGACTCCCATGAGCGCGGGCAACGTGCGCCGGGATATGCGGAAGATCCTTGAGAAGGCGGGGCTACGGGCCACCGACTGGACTCCTCGCGAGATGCGGCACAGCTTCGTCTCGCTGCTGTCGGACTCCGGCGTCCCGATCGAGGACATCTCACGCCTGGTCGGCCACCGGAACACAGGGGTCACCGAGACCGTCTACAGGAAGCAGATCCGCCCCGTGCTCATGCAGGGCGCGGAGGCTATGGACGACATCTTCAAGAGTTAGTCACCCAGTTAGTCACTCACGCCCCGTTCCGAAGATCAGGAACGGGGCGTTCTGGCTGGTGGGCACTACTGGGTTCGAACCAGTGACATCTCGCTTGTAAGGCGAGCGCTCTACCGCTGAGCTAAGCGCCCCGGGAATCCCGTCCGACAGACGGGATAACACCTTACGCCACCCGGGGGGACTTCAGCACATCCAATGACCACGTGGTGCCGGCGTCGGGGACTCCGGCCGCGCGCCAGCCGAGGAGGGCCGCGCCGAGCATGCCCGCGTTGACGCCCAGGGCGGCCGGCCGGAGCGGCGGGGCGGCGCGGAATGTCAGGCGCTTGCGGAGGCGGTCGGCCAGCGGGTCGGCCAGGAGGGGGCCGGCTTCGGCCAGGCCACCGCCCAGGACGATCGCGGAGGGGTCCAGGAGCAGCGTATAGGTGGCCAGGGCGAGGGACAGGGCCTCGACCGCGTCGTCCCACACCTCCGCGGCCACAGGGTCACCTGAGACGGTCAGCGCGGCGACCTGTTCGGCCGTGGCGGGCGAGGCGGCCCGGGCGGAGTAGCGGCGGCTGACGGCGGAGGCCGAGGCGTAGGTCTCCAGGCAGCCGATCTGGCCGCAGGCGCACGTCTCCCCCTCGGGGAAGACCGGGATGTGACCGATCTCACCTCCCCATCCGGCGGCCCCGCCGTACGGCTCGCCGTCGACGATCACGGCGCCGGCGATGCCCGTGCCGATGGGCAGGAAGAGGAAGTCGGAGACCTCACGGCCGGCACCGAGCACGCTCTCGGCGAGGCCGCCGGTGCGCACGTCGTGGCCGAGCATGACGGGCACGTCGAGCGGGACGAAGTCGGCCGCGGGGACGTCGCGCCAGCCGATGTTGGCGGAGTAGAGCGCCGCGTCGGCGGTGACCAGACCCGGTACGGCCAGACCGACTCCCTCGGGGGTGCCGCCGCCGGCGACGGCGAGGTCGTCGATGAAGGACCGGATCGTCGCGACGACGGCGGCGGGTCCTTCGTCGCGCGGGGTCGCCCGGCGGTCGGTGCGGAGGATCTCGCCCGAGCGGGTGACGAGACCGCCCTTCATGGACGTGCCGCCGACGTCAAGGGCCACAACGAAGGAGCTCATGCACGCATCCAGCAGGTCGAAGGGGCGGGGCCGAGCCCGACCTTAGCGCATGGAGATATCGGCAGATCACCCCACATGCTCGTAAATGCTCTTAAAGCCGATATATGAGCATCAATGGACGCGGCCGAGAACGCGGTTCAGGGCGGCCTCGACCTCGTCGGCCAGGCCGGGCGCGCAGGAGACCGCGGCCTGCCCGCCGGCCCGCGCCGGTCGCACGGCGCCGCAGGAACGGCACTCCACCTCGCCGAGCCGGCAGATGAGCGCGACGGAACCGCACGTGGAGCACGTGTCGAGATCGAGATCGTGCGCGCGCTGGCAGTCCGGGCAGATGAGCACCTGCGCCTCCTGGCGCACCCCGCGCTTCCACGGGCTGGCACCACGGATCGGGTCGCTCTGCCTGGCCCCGCAGGAGAAGCAGGGCATGATCGCCTCCGGAAGGTCGGGACCGGCGGACGCCCCGTGAGCATCCGCCGGATCACCACTCAGGAAAGTTCGGCGAGTGCCTTGCGGTACTCGGCGACGTCGCGCGCCTCCGGGATCGGGTTCACGACGCTCCAGCGGACCACGCCCTCGCCGTCGATGATGAAGGTGCCTCGGGTGGCGAGCCCCTTCTCCTCATCGAACACACCGTACGCCTGGGCGACCTGTCCGTGCGGCCAGAAGTCGGAGAGCAACGGGAAGGTGTAGCCCTCCCGGTCCGCCCAGGCCCGGTGGGTGAACACCGAGTCGACCGATACGGTCACCACCTGGACGTCCTCGGGCGCGGTGGCGATGAACTCGTCGCGGATGGCGCAGAGCTCACCGTGACAGACGCCGCTGAACGCGAGGGGGTAGAAGATCAACACGACCTTCCTGCCCCGGTAGTCCGAAAGCTTGACCGGAGTGCCGTGCTGATCCTTCAGCTCGAAGTCCGGAGCCGGAGAGCCTACCTCGACTGCCATATCAGAGGTCCTTTCAACGGATGATGGGCGCGCCATCATCCTGCCGTACGGCTCGCGCGAGCCGTACGGCAGGGCAGGTCCCCTTAGCGGCGCGCCTTAGGCGTGGCCAGCCTCGTCCCCGACCAGTCGGGGGCAGCGCTGATGCTGCTGGTCTGCGAGAGACCCGCCGTCGTGGCGTCTTCCCCGATGTCGCTTGGCTCCACGTGCCCGTCCCGCCCCGCCTTGGGGGTGAGCAGCCAGATCTGGCCCCCCTCGCTCAGGTTGGTCAGCACGCTGCTCAGGGCATCGAACAGATCACCGTCTCCGTCGCGCCACCACAGCAGCACGATGTCGACGACGTCCTCGAAGTCCTCATCGACCAGTTCGTTGCCGGTCAGTTCCTCGATGGAGTCGCGCAGATCGTCATCGGCGTCCTCGTCCCATCCGATCTCCTGCACCACCTGACCCGGCTTGAGACCGAGTCGTTCGGCCAGGCTGCGTTCGCCCTGCGCCTGACCCGCGGTCGCGCTCACGTTTGTCCCTCCTGCTTGAATGGCCCCGCGATTACACGGTGCTCAAAGTGCTTCGGCACAGTCCACACGCTGTGACCCTCGGTCGTCAACGGTCGCCACGGCAACGACTGGGCTACGTATGAATTAGTCCGACAAAAATGACAAACGGACCTGGCGTTCCCGATTGTCGACGTTGAGATCCACAACGGCAATGGACTGCCAGGTGCCCAGTGCGAGCCGCCCGGACAGAACCGGGACGGTGGCGTACGGAGGAATGAGAGCCGGCATGACATGCGACCGTCCATGCCCTCTGGATCCGTGCGCATGCCTCCATCTGTCGTCGGCCGGAAGCAGGTCCTTCAAGGCCGCGATCAGGTCGTCGTCACTGCCCGAGCCGAGCTCGATCAGCGCGATCCCCGCGGTCGCGTGCGGCACGAAGACGTTCAGCAGACCATCTCCCCCACACGACCGGACGAAGCTCTCGCACTCGGCGGTGATGTTGTGCACCCGCTCCCGGGAGCCCGTTACCACCTCGATTGTCTGAGATCTCACATACCCGATCCTACGATCCATCCTGAGCTGGGACGACGACAGCGCGCGGTAAGGGTGGCACCGGATGCGCATATCTGCCGCCGAACCGCACCATACAAGGGGGTGCGCCCTCGATACCGGCCGGATCAAGGATCTTTCTTTACCGGATTGGTAGACCCGGCGCGCGCCTTCCCGGCCGCCACCGCGCCTCCCGCGCCGCGGCGGCCCGGCATCCGGAGTCCCGCGGACCCCGGCCGCCCCATCCGGCACGGCCGCCATGACGGGTTTCCGGATTCGCATGGCCCAGCCCTCCAGAAAGAAGGGACATGGATGTAACCTTTGGTGGCTATTCGTCCTACCATCGGTGGTCTAGGCCACTTACAGGCCCCTGCCAGCAGGGACCTCCTGGTTACCGGTCAGTAGAGATGCACTTTCCGGGGTAAGAGACCAGGATGGAAGACGACCTACACCAGACAAAAGTCCATCCTCGGAAGGCGAGACCCAGTGGCTTCCGGACGCCAGCGTTTCTCGGTCATCAGCGACGGCCTACCCAGTCAGCTCCCTGATGTCGACCCCAGCGAGACCCAGGAGTGGCTCGAGTCGCTCGACAACGTCATCAAGACGGAAGGTCGCACTCGGGCCCGTTATTTGATGCTTCGCCTGTTGGAGCGGGCCCGCGAGAACCAGGTCGGGGTCCCCGGCCTGCGCAGCACCGACTACATCAATACCATCCCCCCGGAGCGAGAGCCCTGGTTCCCTGGCGACGAGTACGTCGAGCGCCGGATCCGTGCCTACATCCGGTGGAACGCGGCCGTCATGGTGACCCGGGCCAACGCCCGCACCAACGTCGGCGGCCACATCGCGACCTACGCCTCGGCCGCGTCGCTCTACGAGGTGGGTTTCAACCACTTCTTCCGCGGCAAGGACCACGGCGAGTCCGGTGACCAGGTCTTCATCCAGGGCCACGCCGCGCCGGGCATCTACGCCCGGGCGTTCCTGGAGGGCCGCCTGAACGAGGCCCAGCTCGACGCCTTCCGGCAGGAGCTGTCGCACGGCTTCAAGGGCCTGCCCTCCTACCCGCACCCGCGCCTGATGCCGGACTTCTGGGAGTTCCCCACAGTCTCCATGGGCCTCGGCCCGATCGGCGCGATCTACCAGGCCCGGTTCAACCGCTACCTGCTGAACCGGAAGATCAAGGACACCAGCCGCAGCCATGTCTGGTGCTACCTCGGCGACGGCGAGATGGACGAGCCGGAGTCGCTCGGCGCGATCGGCCTGGCCGCCCGCGAGGAGCTCGACAACCTCACCTTCGTCATCAACTGCAACCTGCAGCGTCTCGACGGCCCGGTGCGCGGCAACGGCAAGATCATCCAGGAGCTGGAGTCCTACTTCCGGGGCGCCGGCTGGAACGTCATCAAGGTCGTCTGGGGCCGCGACTGGGACCCGCTGCTGGCGGCCGACGTCGACGGCGTGCTGGTCAACAAGATGAACACCGTCCCCGACGGCCAGTTCCAGACCTACTCCGTCGAGAGCGGCGAATACATCCGCGAGAACTTCTTCGGCGGCGACCCCCGGCTGCGCAAGATGGTCGAGCACCTGTCGGACGAGGACATCCGCAAGCTGTCGCGCGGCGGCCACGACTACCGCAAGGTCTACGCGGCCTACAAGGCGGCCCGTGAGCACGTCGGCCAGCCGACGGTCATCCTCGCCCAGACCATCAAGGGCTGGACGCTGGGCAAGGACTTCGAGGCGCGCAACGCGACGCACCAGATGAAGAAGATGTCCAAGGCCGACCTGAAGGAGTTCCGCGACCGGCTCTACCTGCCGATCCCGGACTCCGCGCTCGAAGGCGACCTGCCGCCCTACTTCCACCCGGGCGAGAACGACCCCGAGATCGAATACATGAAGGAGCGCCGCGCGGCCCTGGGCGGCTTCCTGCCCAAGCGCGTGATGCGCGCCAAGCCCGTCAAGCTTCCGGGCGACGCCGCCTACGCGCAGCTCAAGAAGGGCTCCGGCAAGCAGAACGTCGCCACCACCATGGCGTTCGTCCGGCTGCTGAAGGACCTCATGCGCGACAAGGAGATCGGCCACCGATTCGTGCCGATCATCCCGGACGAGGCGCGCACCTTCGGTCTCGACGCGATCTTCCCGACCGCCAAGATCTACTCGCCGCACGGCCAGACCTACGACGCCGTGGACCGCGAGCTGCTGCTGTCCTACAAGGAGTCGACCGAGGGTCAGATCCTGCACGAGGGCATCAGCGAGTCGGGCTCGATGGCCTCGACGATCGCCGTGGGCTCGGCCTACGCCACGCACGGCGAGCACATGATCCCGATCTACATCTTCTACTCGATGTTCGGCTGGCAGCGCACCGCCGACCAGATGTGGCAGCTCGCCGACCAGATGGGCCGGGGCTTCCTGCTCGGCGCCACCGCCGGACGCACCACGCTGAACGGCGAGGGCCTGCAGCACGAGGACGGTCACACCCCGCTGATCGCCTCGACGAACCCGGCGGCGGTGTCCTACGACCCGTCGTGGGGCTTCGAGGTGGCCCACATCGTCAAGGACGGCCTGCGGAGGATGTACGGCGAGCAGCCGGAGAACGTCTTCTACTACCTGACCGTCTACAACGAGCCCTACCCGCAGCCGGCCGAGCCCGCCGACCTGGACCTGGAGGGCCTGCTCAAGGGCCTCTACCGGTTCGCCCCGGCGCCGGCCGTACAGGGTCCGAAGGCCAACATCCTGGTGTCCGGCGTGGCCGGCCCGTGGGCCATGGAGGCCCAGCGGATGCTGGCCGAGGAGTGGGGCGTGGCGGCCGAGGTCTGGTCGGCCACCTCCTGGGCGGAGCTGCGCCGCGAGGCGCTGGCCGCCGAGGAGCACAACCTGCTCAACCCCGACTCCGAGCAGCGCGTGCCGTACGTGACCCAGGCGCTGTCGGCGGCCCAGGGGCCGTTCGTGGGCGTCAGCGACTACATGCGCGCGGTGCAGGACCAGATCGCCCAGTGGGTCCCGGGTGACTGGACCTCGCTCGGCACCGACGGCTTCGGCCTGTCGGACACCCGGTCGGCGCTGCGCCGCCACTTCCACGTGGACGCGGCCTCGATCACGCTCGCCGTGCTCACCCAGCTCGTCAGGCGGGGCGAGCTCGACTCGGCGGTGCTGAACGACGCGATCGCCAGGTACCACCTGAAGAACGGTGTCACCGAGGCGGGTGGCGCCGAGAGCAACGACACGCAGTCCATGGGTCTGTGATCTATGCCGGGCGGGTCCTTCTTTGGAAGGCCCCGTCCGGTTAGTGTTGAATCGCTCCCCCCGGCGAACGCTACGAGGGGAGCACTCCGTGCGAAGAATCCTGACGGCCGCCACCGTGACGGCGGTCCTGTCCACTGCGCTGGCCGCCTGCGGCGGCGGCACCTCGCCCAACGGGTACGGTGCCGCCGGCGGTCCCTCCACGCCGGGGTCCGTCCAGAGCTCGGCACAGGGCTCGGTGCAGCCGTCGGGCACGATCGCCTGGGGTCCGTGCACCGACATCGCGCGTCCCGACGGCCAGGCCCCGGCCAAGCCCGATCCCAACCTGCAGTGCGGGACGCTCAAGGTCCCCCTCGACTACGCCAAGCCCGCCGGCGAGACCGTGGACATGGCGGTGATCCGGGCCAAGGCCACCGGTCCCGGTGAGCGGATCGGCTCCCTGGTCTTCAACTTCGGAGGCCCCGGCGGGTCCGGTGTCGACACCCTGGCCCAGGCCGTCAAGGTGTTCGGCACCCTGCGCACCCGCTACGACCTGGTCAGCTTCGACCCGCGAGGGGTGGAGCGCAGCGACGGCGTCCGGTGCGGCGACAGCCGGATCATGGACAGGTTCACCTCGATGAACAGCGTGGCCACCAGCCCGGCGGAGCAGGCCGAGATGGACAGGGTCATCAAGGAGTTCGCCAACGCCTGCCAGCAGACCTCCGGCAAGGTCCTGCCCTACGTCGGCACGGTGAACGCCGCCCGCGACATGGACCGGCTCCGCGGGGCCCTGGGCGACAACCGGCTCAACTACTTCGGCATCTCGTACGGCACGCAGCTCGGCGCGGTCTACGCCACCGAGTTCACCGAGAACGTGGGACGTTTCGTGCTGGACGCCCCGCTCGACCCCAGCGTCACCCTGGCGCGGCGCACGCTGGTCCAGACGTCCGGGTTCCAGCACGCCTACGAGTCCTTCCTGAAGGACTGCGTCAAGGGGCCCGGCGAGTGCGCGGTCGGCGCCGACGTGACCATCGCGAACAAGAGCGTCGACAACTTCCTGGCCGACCTGAAGGAGAAGCCGCTGCCGGTCGGCGACCGCAAGCTCACCCAGGGACTGGCCGGCACCGGCATCGCCGCCGCGCTGTACTCCAAGCTGAGCTGGCCGCTGCTGGAGCAGGCCCTGAGCCAGGGGTTCACGGGCGACGGCCGGATCCTGCTGGCCCTGGCCGACAACTACAACGGCCGCAAGCCCGACGGGTCCTACACGACCCTCATGAGCAGCTTCCCGGCCATCAGTTGCGCGGACACCGCCGAACGGCCCACCCCGCAGGAGCTGGCCAAGATCGAGAAGGCGGCGCTGAAGATCTCGCCGCTGTTCGGCAGCGCGGGGCTGGGGACCATCTGCCGGGTGTGGCCGGTCCCGGGCAGTGACGAGGCCAGGAAGGTGAACGCCACCGGTTCGGCGCCCATCGTGGTGGTCGGCGGCACCGGCGACCCCGCCACGCCGTACGAGTGGGCACCGAGGCTGACCGCGGAGCTCGGAAGCGGCGTGCTGGTCACCTACAAGGGCGAGGGCCACGGCGCGTACCTGTCCGGCGACACGTGCGTGAAGAAGGTCGTCGACGGCTACCTGCTCGACGGGAGGACTCCCGCGAAGGACACGACCTGCCCCGCGTCCTGACTGCCCCGCCCGCGTCCTGACCCGGCCTGCCCCATGTCCTGACTGCCCCGCCCGCGTCCTGACCCGGCCTGCCCCATGTCCTGAGCGCCCAGCGCGGCGGTCCCGGCCCGGCCTGCCCCGCGTCGATGAGGGCCCCGCCACGGCCTGCCCCGCGTCGATGAGGGCCCCGCCACGGCCTGCCCCGCGTCATGGGTGTCCTGAGCGGCGGGGGACAGCGCTCCCGCCGTACCACCGGCGGCGGACCGCCCGCCGCCGGCGGTACGGCGGCCCGCCGCGGGGTCGTGCCGGCTACCGGCAGTCCTCCAGCCGGGGCAGGCCGGTCTCGAAACGGAACCCGACCCTGCCGAAGTTGCGTTCGAGCAGTGCCTGCATGGTCCCGTCGGCGTACATGGCCCGGATCGCCCCGTTGATCGCCTGGCAGGCCCGGGGATCGCCGGATCGCAGGGCCACGCCGTACCGCTCGGTGGTGAGCCGGATTCCGGCGATCTTGAGTCCCGGCCCGCGCAGGCGGGCGCCGAACCCGGCGATCAGCACGTCGTCACCGGGCAGGGCGTCGGCCCTGCCGTCGGCCACCCGGTTCGCGCACCTGGAGGTGTCGTTGTCGTGGACGGCGACGAAGGTGACGCCCATGTCGCTGATCATGGAGCCGGTGCTCTGGCCGGCCGCCAGGCAGAGCTTCTTGCCGCGCAGGTGCCCCACTTCGGAGATCTTCATGCCGGCCCGGACCAGCACGTCGCGATGGGCCACGTAGTAGGGCCCGGCGAAGGCGACCCGGCTGCGGTCGGCGCTGTCGATCGAGAGGTTGGCGATCACGAGGTCCACCTTGCCCCGCTCGACCGCCGCCTCCCGGTCGGCGTAGCCCACGGGCACGAACCTGACCTTTCCCTCGGGCACCTTCAGCGCCCTGGCGATGTACTCGGCCACCTCGACCTCGAAGCCGGTGGGCGGGACGCCCAGTGAGACCCCCGGGAAGCCGTCGCGGTAGCCCACTCTCAGCACGCCCCCGGCCTTGATCCGGTCGAGCAGGGGCGAGCGGACGGTGCTCTCCGGGGCCGGGGTCGGGGTGCCCCGCCCCGGGAGGACCGTGGCGTTCCCGCCGAAGGCGGGGCCGAACTGGAGGACGGCGAAGGTCGCGGCCAGGCCGAGGGCCGCCGTCGCGGCCGCGGTGGCGGCCATCCGGCGCCGCCGCCGGGCCGTGGGCCGCGTCTCCACCCGGGTCAGGTCGACCGTGGCGGCCTGGGCGCCCTCGGCCAGCACCTCCTCGGAGGCCTCGGACTCGTCCACCGGATGGCCGAGCAGGCGTTTGAGCACCTCGTCGGAGGTGGGACGGAGCCTCTGGTCCTTGTTCAGGCAGGAGGCGACGGTCGCGCGCAGGTCGCCGGGGAGAGCGCTCAGGTCGGCTTCGTGGTTGATGACCCGGTTGAGCGTCGCCACGATCGTGTCGCCACCGAAGGGAGCCTTTCCGGTGGCGCTGAAGACGATGGTGGAGGCCCAGGCGAACACGTCGGCGGGGAGGCCGACGTGCTCGTCGGCGATCTGCTCGGGCGCCATGTAGGCGGGGGTCCCGACCGCGCGGGTGGTGATCGTCCCGCTCTCATCGATGATCTTCGCGATGCCGAAGTCGACGACCCGGGGACCGTCCGCGGCGAGCAGCACGTTGTCGGGCTTGAAGTCACGGTGGGCGATCCCGGCTTGGTGGATCGCGGTCAGCGCGGTGGCCGTGCCGATGGCGAGGCGTTCGAGCGCCTCCCCGCCCAGCGGCCCGTCCCGCTCGACGACCTGGCGCAGCGAGGGCCCGTCGATCAGCTCGCTCGCGATGTACGGCGTCTCGCCGTCGAGGTCGGCGACGAGCACCCGGGCGGTGCAGAAGGCCGCGACCCGCCGGGCCGCCGTGAGCTCGCGGGCGAAGCGGGAACGCGCCTGGGCCTCGCCGGTGAAGCGCACGTGCAGCAGCTTGATGGCGGCGCGCTCCCCGTCCTCGGACTCCCCGAGGTAGACGACCCCCTGCCCGCCCTCCCCCAGCCTGCCCCTGAGCGTGTAGCTCCCCAGCTGCGGCGGATCCCCAGGCCGCAGCGGTCTGATCTCCGGCATCGCCGACCCCTCGTATGTACCCCTTTACACGCTTTGCCCAAGCATTGCACACCCGAACGGCGAAGATCGCCCGCTTCCGGCGGAGCACGGAGATGAAGACCGTTCAAACGGATTCGTTTGAAGAGTTTTTAACAGGGTTCCCGCTATACCTGTGACAACAGGAGGGAAATCGAAATGAGAAAAGTCATGGCGGTGGCGATCGCATCCCTGGCCGCGCTGACGGCGTGCGGACAGGCCGGGAGCGACGGGGCCGCCTCCGTGACGGGCGCGACGCCGTCGGCCAGCCCGTCCACGTCACCCCAGGCCGACGGCTTGAAGTTCGCCCGGTGCATGCGGGAGAACGGCGTCGACATGCCCGATCCGGAACCGGGCGGCGACGCCGTCATAATCCGCGGGAAAATCAACAAGAAGAATCTGGAGAGGGCGTCCAGGGCCTGCGAGAAATACAGCCCGACCGGCCCGGGAAAGAGAACGGTCGCCACCCGCGAGTTTCAGGACGCCATTCTCGGCTTCGCCCGGTGCATGAGGGAGAACGGCGCCGAAGTGGAAGATCCCGACTTTTCCCATGGAAAGGTGCGATTTGGCGAAAATGGGATAAAAGTGGGCACGTCGCAGAGCAGGGAGGCGATGGAGGCCTGCCGCGAACAGCTGCCCGGGGTCGGGAAGCGCCCGTGAGACACGGCAGGGCCTTGACCGTGACCGGCCGTGACCGCACTGCTCGCCGGTCGGCGTGACCGCGGCCACGCCGACCGGCCGGGACATCACGATCATCCGCCGGCGCGCGCCTCGTCCCCGGTCTCCCGCACGGAGCGGACGGTCACCGGCATCAGCAGGGCGGTGAGGACCAGCACCCCGGCGGCGACGGAGAAGGCCCACTGGTAGCCGCTGACGGCGGCCGCCGGGGCGGAGTCCCCGGAGGCCAGTGCCGCTCCGGTGCGGCCTATCGCGATCGCGGCGAAGACGGCCAGGCCGAGGGCGCTGCCCAGCTGCTGCATGGTCGTCTGCACCCCGGAGCCGAGCCCGGCGTCGTCGTCGGTCACCCCGTGCAGGGCGGCGTTCTGCAGCGTGGGGAAGGCGATCCCCAGCCCTGCGGCGATCATCACCGTGGCGGGCAGCACGTCGGCGGCGTAACCGCTGGTGACCGACATGCGGAGCGCCAGATAGGCCATCCCGACGGCGCTGAGGAGAAGACCGGCGCAGATGGTGCCCGTGGTGCCCAGCCTGGCGGTCAGCGCGGTCGAGGCCATCAGGCCGCCAAGGAAGGCCACGCAGAAGGGCAGGTAGGCCAGGCCCGTGGCCAGCGGCTGGTAGCCGAGCACGTTCTGCATGTAGAGGGTGAGCAGGAACATGGTCGCCGCCATCCCGCTGGTCAGCATGATCGTCGCCAGGTTCGCCGAGAGGCGGACGCGGCTGGCGAAGAAGCGCAGCGGCACCAGCGGCTCGGCGGTCCTCGTCTCCACGGCGACAAAACCGGCCAGTGCGGCCAGCCCCGCGCCCAGCGGGACAAGGACGGCCGGGGCGGTCCACCCGTTGTGGCCGGCCGCGAGCAGACCGGCGATGAGCGCGATCAGACCGGCGGTGACGAGCACCGCGCCCGCCCAGTCCACCCGCCGGCCGCCGGAACCGGGCCGCGCCGCCACCAGGCGGGGGGTGACCAGCAACGCGACCGCGGCGACCGGCAGGTTGACGAAGAAGACCCAGCGCCAGCCCGCCAGCTCGGTCAGCGCCCCCGACAGCAGCACTCCGGCCGTGGCGCCCAGCCCGCTCAGCCCTCCCCAGATCGCCAGGGCGCGGGCCCGCTCGCGGCTGTCGGCGAACATCAGCGCGATCATCGACAGGGCGGCCGGCGCCGCCAGCGCCTCCCCGAGCCCCTGCCCGAACCGGCTGGCCACCAGCATCCCGGTGCTCGCGGCGATGCCGCTGGTCAGCGACGCCACCGCGAACACCGCCGTGCCGACGAGGAACATGCGGCGCCGCCCCCACAGGTCGGCCAGCCGCCCGCCGAGCAGCAACAGCCCGCCGGCGGTCACGACATAGGCGTTGACCACCCAGGCCAGGTCCGCCGTCGACGCCCCCAGCTCCCGCTGCACCGACGGCAGCGCGACGTTCACGATGGAGCTGTCCACGGTGAACATGAACTGCACCAGCGCCAGCACCGCCAGCGCGCGCCAGCGGCGCGGATCCGCCGCGGCCGCCGTACCGGCCGAGTCTTGAACCGGCCCGCGGGACCGGACGTCCTCATCCATGTGATCCACTCAAACGCCTGCGCCCGGCGGCGTCCAACAACAACTCGCCTTCTTGACAAGCAGCGCTTGTCACTGCAGCTTGTTGGGGTGGATCTCGACCTCCGCCAGCTCCAGGCCTTCGTCACGACCTCCGAGGAGCTGCACTTCGGCCGGGCCGCGAGCCGGCTGTTCCTCACCCAGCAGGCCCTGTCCCACCGCATCCGGCGGCTGGAGGCCACCCTGGGCGGACCGCTGTTCGTGCGCGGCCATCACGTCGTCGAGCTGACCGACCTCGGGCGGCGGCTGCTGCCCCTCTCGCGGCAGGCCCTGGCCGTCGCCGACGAGATAGTGGCCGCGGCGCAGCTCGGCCGGCAACCCCTGCGGCTCGACACCTTCCGCCCGATCGCCGCCTCCGCCCTGCTGCGCAGGCTGATCACGGATCTGGGTGACCTGCCGCTGGAGCTGAGCACCCGGCACAGCCTGGGCACCGCCCTGTCGGCCCTGCAGCGCGCCGAGATCGACGTGGCCTTCGGGAGGGTGCACGGTCTCCCCCATCCCTGGCCCGACGACCTGGCCCACCGGCTCCTGCGGCTCGAACCCCTCCACGCGTTGATGTCGGAGCGCCACCCGCTGGCGACACGGCCCACGCTGCGCCCGGCCGACCTGCGTCCCCAGGGGATCTGGACGCCCGCCCTCGCGGGCGCCACCGAGCTGGACGGCTACCTGCGCGCGCTCGGCGACCATTTCCGGATCCCCCTGGCCATCGGCCCGGCGGTCGCCACCCTCGACCAGGTGGTGGCGCAGATCCACGCACACCCCGATCGCGTGTGGCTGATCGACGCCGACGTCCAGACCGCCCATATCCCGGCCACGGCGCTGATCCCGCTGGTCGACCCCACCCCGCTCTACCCGTGGTCGCTGGTCTGGCGGCACGACAACCGCCACCCGCTCCTGCCCCGGCTGCTGCGCACCGCCGCCGCGACGGCCCGGCGGGAGGGATGGCTGCGCTACGAGCCCGCCCGGCACTGGCTCCCGGCCGAGGACCGGGCCGCCGCCACCGGCGCCGCCCCGATCGACCGGGACGGCGCCGGCTGACCGTCGTGGATCTTTCCTCGTCATCCGGGCCCCACCGGCCGACCACCGCGGACCTCACGAGCAAGATCCGCCGGGCGGGCGGAAGCCCTGCCGGGCCGGTGGCCGCCGATCCGGGTCACCGTACGGTCGCCGCCCGCGCCCCGGCGGCCCCGTACCGGTGCTCTCAGCCGAGGTCGGGGTTGCCCGCGAGCATGTGGGGGATCTGCGAGGCGAAGCGCTCCGGCGGGTGCTCGGGTGAGACCTCCTCCGTCTCCTCCGCCCAGCCGATGCGGTCGAGCCGGAAGACCCGGGCGTCCTGCCGGAGCCGGCACATGCCCACGAGATACCAGTGGCCGCCGCGGCCGCCCACGAAGATCGCCGGCTCCACCTCGCGCCTGGTGATCCGGCCCTTCCGGTCCTCGTATTCGATCCGCAGCACCCTGCGGTGGAGCAGCGCCTGCTCGATCACGCGCGACGCACGGGGGTACGGCTCCGGCTCGACGGCCGTGTGCACCCGGGAGACCGGCTCCCCGGCCCCGGCGTCCGTGGCGGGCGACATCGCGGCGGCCAGCTTGCGCAGGGCACTGCGGGCGTGGATGCCGAAGGGATGGTCCCCCGCGCGTTCGAGCGCCACCGCGACCGCCACCGCCTCGTCCGAGGTGAAGGTGAGCGGGGGCGGGGGCACGCTCCTGCCGAGGGCGTAGCTCCCGCGCCCGCCGGGCTCGGCGTGGACGGGCACCCCCGCCTGCTGGAGCGCGGAGACGTCGCGCTCGACCGTGCGGACGCTGACCTCGAACCCGGCGGCCAGCTCACGCGCCGACCGGAACCGGGGCGAGACCGCGCTGAGCTCCTCGACCAGAGCGTAAAGCCGATCGGTACGGTTCACACTTGTGACGTTACGCGGTGATACCGACAGTCTCCGTGAGCACCGATCCCTTTACCGTAGTTGAACAGACAAAACAGCATCGATAGCCTGTGGCGACACATCTCATTGGAGTTCGATGGCTGCAGGACCGAACCACCCACTGTCAGCAGGACAGCCCCCTTCGCGTACGCCCGCCCCCAAGTCCTCGGGTGTGAAGGCGTCCACGGTCATCACACTGACCGGGATCGGCGTCGTCTCCCTGCTCCTCATCGGCTACTGCTCCGCCCAGGACGACGACTACGAAGAGGTCGGCGCCGACTGCGTGGACGTCAACAGCCTCGAGCCGGACGGGTCCTACACCGTCGTGGACGAGGACTACTGCGACGACGACACCCACTACTACGGCTCCCGCGGCGCCTACAGCTGGTACTACGGAGGTGTGCGGACCGGAGCGCGGATCACGCAGGGCACCACCGTGCGCCCCTCGGACGTCAGGATCACGAGCCGCAACGGCACCGTGATCCAGCGTGGCGGCTTCGGCGGCCGCAGCGGCTGGGGCAGCGGGAGCTGAGCCCGGACAGATGAGACGCGAAACCTCGCTCCCCCGGGACGGCTGGGAGAGCATCATCGAGGGCCACGGCCTGGCCTACCACCGTTCCGCCCACCCCGACGGCCTCGACCGCCCCTACTGGGACGAGAGCGTGCAGTACGTCTTCTCCATGGACGAGGTCCTCGACCTGGAGAACCAGGTCGAGGAGCTGCACCGGATGTGCCTGCACGCGGTGGAGCACGTCGTCGCGCACGGCCGCTACGCCGACTTCGCCATCCCCGAATGGGTGGCCCCGGAGATCGCCCGCTCCTGGGAGCGGAGCGACCCCCACCTGTTCGGCCGGTTCGACCTGCGCTACGACGGGACCGGCCCCGCCAAGCTGCTGGAGTACAACGCCGACACTCCGACCAGCCTGCTGGAGAGCTCGGTCGTGCAGTGGTTCTGGCTGCGCGACCGCTACCCGGACGACGACCAGTGGAACTCCATCCACGAACGGCTGATCGACCGGTGGCAGCAGATAGCGGCCGGGCTGCCCACCGGCCCGGCGCACTTCGCCTGGACCAACATGGACGAGACCGGCGAGGAGGCGATGACCCTCGCCTACCTCCAGGAGACCGCCGACCAGGCGGGGCTGAAGACGATCGCCGTAGCCATGGAGGACATCGGCTGGGACAGCCTCAACCTGCGGTTCGTCGACATGGAGCGCCGGGTGATCCGCTCGCTGTGCAAGCTGTACCCGTGGGAGTGGGCGGTCGCCGACCCGTTCGGCGCCCGCGCGGTGCGCCAGCAGGTCTCGATGACCTGGATCGAACCGCTGTGGAAGATGCTGCTGTCCAACAAGGCGCTGCTCGCGGTGCTCTGGGAGCTGTATCCCGGCCACCCGAACCTGCTGCCGGCCTACCTCGACGGCCCCCGCGACATGCCTTCCCACATCGCCAAGCCCCTGCTCGGCCGGGAGGGCGCGAACATGCGGATCGTCACCCCTGGCGACCGCGTCGAGACCCCCGGCGGCTACGGCGCCGAAGGTCACGTCTACCAGGAGTTCCAGCCGCTGCCCGTCTTCGACGGCTGGCGTCCCGTGCTCGGCGCCTGGATCATCCACGACGAGGCGGCCGGGGTCGGCATCCGTGAGACCTCAGGGTTCATCACCGACGACACGTCGTCCTTCGTCCCGCACCGCATCGAACTCTGAACCCTGGAGAACCACATGAGCCCCACCCCCCTGCCCGTCCCGAGCTCGATCAGCGTCGAGACGATCTCGCTGGCCGAGACCCTCGGGCGCGGCGCGCTCGCCATCGTCTCCTACGCCGCGCTCGGCGTGATCCTGCTGATCATCGGCTTCTACGTGATCGACATGGCCATCCCCGGCAAGCTCAGCCACCTGATCAAGTCCGACCGCAACCCCAACGCCACCCTGCTCACCGCCTCCGGCCTGGCCGCCGTCGGGCTCATCGTCGCGGCCTCCATCTGGTCCTCGGGCGGAGCCCTGCACGAGGGCCTGCTCGCGACCGCGGTCTTCGGCCTGGTGGGCATCGCCGTGCAGACGGTGGCGATGATCGCATTCGACAAGATCGCCGGGATGTCGGTCCGCGACCTGGTCAGCGAGCCCGACCTCCAGCCCGGTGCCCGCCTGCTGGCGGTCACCCACCTGGTCATCGGCCTGATCACCGCCGTCGCCGTCATCTGAGCGGAGGGCTCCCGGCGCCCCGCCGTGCGCGAACCGTACAGAACTTCCGGCGCCCCGCCGTGCGCGAACCGTACAGAACGGGAGCCCGCGCGCTGTCCGGCGCAGCGGCTGGCGCATCTCATGCGACCTGGCACTCTTAGTGACGTGAGGGAGCGGAACGAGCGAGGCAGCAGACACAGCGACGTCGTGGTCGAGCCCGGCGGGAAAGACTCCGGCAGGAAGGAGCCCGCCAGGAGGGAGCCCGACCCCGACCGGGTCAGGGAGGACACCACGCGCAGGCTGGAGCGGGCCATGGGCACGCTGGGCACGGCCGCCATGGCGAGGATGGACGACCGGCTGATGTGGTTCCGGGCCCTGTCCGCCGAGGACAGGTCCTGGGTCGGGCTGGTGGCCCAGGCGGGGATCGCCGCGTTCGTGGAGTGGTTCCAGCACGCCGGGGAGGGCCGTCCGACCCCCAGCATCGAGTTCTTCGGCACCGCCCCCCGCGAGCTCAAGCGCTCCATCTCGCTGCAGCAGACCGTGGACATCGTGCGGATCGTGGTCGAGGTGGTCGAGGCGCAGACCGGGGACCTGGCCGCGCCCGGCGGGGAGGACCAGCTCCAGCAGGCGATGCTCCGCTACACCCGCGACGTCGCGTTCGCCGCCGCCCAGGTCTACGCGCGGGAGGCCGAGGCGCGGGGCGCCTGGGACGCGCGGCTGGAGGCGCTGATCGTGGACGCGCTGGTCCGGGGCGAGGTCGACGACGGCCTGCACTCGTGGGCCGCGGCGCTCGGCTGGATCTCCTCCCCCGTCGTCGTGCTGGCCGGGCAGACGCCTGACGACGACCCTCAGGCGGTGATCGACGGGCTGCGCGACCGGGGCCGCAGGTCCGGGCTGGACATGCTGGCGGGAGTCCAGGGCGACCGGCTGATCGTGATCGTGGGCGGCGCCGACAGTGTCAGCGCCGCGGCCAGGCACGTGGTGCCGCGCTTCGGTCCGGGGCCGATCGTGATCGGGCCCGAGGTGAACGACCTGCACGCGGCCGCGCGCTCGGCGCGGGCCGCGATCGCCGGCCTGCGGGCCGCCGGCGGCTGGCCGGACGCGCCCCGGCCGGTCCACGCCGAGGACCTGCTGGCCGAGCGGGCGATCGACGGCGACGCCGACGCCAGGGGCCAGCTCGTGGAGAACGTCTACCTTCCGCTGGTGGGCACGCCGCTTCTCGACACGCTCGCGACCTACCTCGAACAGGGCACGTCCCTGGAGGCCACGGCCCGGCTGCTCTTCGTGCATCCGAACACGGTGCGCTACCGTCTTCGTAAGATCACCGAGCTGACCGGATACCAGCCCACGGAGGGACGCTCCGCCTTCACCCTGCAGGTGGGGCTCATCCTCGGCCGCCTGTCCGAAACAATCGGGACCTGAGGTCCTTACGTAACCTCAACGAAACCCCCGCTGTAGGCTTCCTACAAAAAGGTGTGGATAAAGTTCGTTCGTATCCTTATCCGGGTAGCAGACTCCTACAGGGCAGGCTGGATTTCGTGCTCGTTATCGTCGCTCCGGGCCAAGGCGCCCAGACCCCAGGCTTCCTCGCCCCATGGCTCGAAATACCGGGCCTGGCGGACCGCCTGTCCGCGTGGTCCGACCTGGTCGGCCTCGATCTGGTCGCCTACGGGACCACCGCCGGCGCGGACGAGATCCGTGACACCGCGGTCGCCCAGCCACTGCTCGTGGCCGCCGGGCTGGCCGTGGCGGAGGTCCTCGGGGCCTCCCCCTCCATCGTCGCCGGGCACAGCGTCGGAGAGCTGACCGCCGCGGTCCTCGCCGGAGTCCTCACCCCCGAGCAGGCCCTGACCCTCGTCCGCGAGCGCGGCCAGGCCATGGCCAAGGCCGCCGCGGTCACCGAGACGGGCATGGTCGCCGTCCTCGGCGGCGCCGAGGACGAGGTGCTGGCGGCCATCGCCGGGCACGGCCTCACCCCGGCCAACATCAACGGCGCCGGGCAGATCGTGGCCGGCGGCACGCTGGCACAGCTGGAGGCCTTCAGGGCCGAGCCGCCCGCGCGGGCCCGGCTGATCCCGCTCTCGGTGGCCGGCGCCTTCCACACGGTGCACATGGCCCCCGCGGTCGACCAGCTGCGCAAGGCCGCCGCCGGCATCACGCCCGGCGACCCGTCCACCACCCTGCTGTCCAACGCGGACGGCGCGGCGGTCACCAGCGGCGCCGAGTTCGTGGAGCGCCTGATCAACCAGGTGGCCAACCCGGTCCGCTGGGACTCCTGCATGGCCACGATGGCCGACCGGGGCGTCACCGCGATGATCGAGCTGGTCCCCGGCGGCACCCTCACCGGCCTGGCCAAGCGCGCCCTGCGCGGGGTGGCCACCGTCGCCCTGAAGACCCCCGACGACCTGGACGCGGCCCGCGGGGTTCTCAGTGGATCGGCGTGAAGCCGGCGCGGTGAGCGCGGTGGTCCACGAGGCACGAGTGGCCTCCGCAGCTAACGAGGAGTGGTGAGCGACGGATGAAGATCATGAATGGCGCTCCTGGCGCGAAGATCCTGGCCTTCGGCCACTACCAGCCGTCCAAGGTGGTCACCAACGCCGATCTGTCGGCGACCATGGAGACCAACGACGAGTGGATCCAGAGCCGTGTCGGCATCAAGGAGCGCCGGATCGCCCCCGAGGGCGAGTCCGAGATCGACCTGGCCGTTCAGGCGGGCGGCAAGGCCCTCGCCGCGAGCGGGCTGGCGGTCACCGACATCGACCTGGTGATCGTCGCCACCTGCACGCTGGAGACGCAGATCCCCAACGCGGCAGGCCGGGTGGCCAACCGCCTCGGCATCGACGCCCCCGGCGCGTTCGACGTGAACACCGCCTGCTCCGGCTTCTGCTACGCGCTGGCCGTCGCCAACGACGCGGTCCGCGCGGGCTCGGCCACCAACGTGCTGGTCATCGGCACCGAGAAGCTCTCCCAGTGGATCGACTGGACCGACCGAGCCACCGCGGTGATCTTCGCGGACGGCGCGGGCGCCGCGGTCGTCGGCCCGTCCGACACCCCCCGCATCGGCCCGGTGGTCTGGGGCAGCGCCGGCGACAAGTCCGACGCGATCATCATCAAGGACCGCGACTCCTTCCTGCACCAGGAAGGCCAGACCGTGTTCCGCTGGGCCACCACCGCGCTTCACCCGGTGGCCAAGGAGATCTGCGAGCGTGCCGGAGTGGACCCCGCCGACCTGGCGGCCTTCGTCCCCCACCAGGCCAACCTGCGCATCATCGAGGCCATCGCACGCAAGCTCGGCGCCGACAACGCCGTCATCGCCAAGGACATCGTGCTGGCGGGCAACACCTCCGCGGCCTCGATCCCGCTGGCACTGTCCCGGATGATCGAGCGCGGCGAGGTCCGGTCGGGCGACCTCGCCCTGCTGCTGGGCTTCGGCGCCGGCCTGACCTACGCCGGTCAGGTCATCGAGATCCCCTGAGACCCGTACGGCTCCGGCCGCGCGACACAAAGCTTGTACGGCTCCGGCCGTGCAGAACAAGAAAAAACCCAATCCAAGGAGAACAAGCGACATGGCTCTGACCGAGCAGGAGATCCTCGCTGGTATCGGCAAGATCATCAACGAGATCACCGGCATCCCGGCCTCCGAGGTCAGCCCGGAGAAGAACTTCGTGGACGACCTCGACATCGACTCGCTGTCCATGGTCGAGATCGCCGTCGCCGCCCAGGACGAGTTCGGCGTCGAGATCCCGGACGAGCAGCTCAAGCACCTGAAGACCGTCAAGGACGTCATCAACTTCATCCAGAACTGAGACGTCTGAAGATTTCCCGGATTTGACCCGCGATTCACAAGGAGCGCAGAACGTGAGTACAGACCAGGTACGTGTCGTCGTCACCGGGCTCGGCGCGACCACGCCCCTCGGTGGGGACGTCGCCTCGACCTGGTCGGCGCTTCTCGCCGGTCAGTCCGGGGTCCGCAACCTCACCGAGGACTGGGTCGACTCGGTCCCGGTGAAGTTCGCCGCCGTGGCCGCCGTGGACCCGACCGAGGTGCTGCCCCGGCCGGAGGCACGGCGGCTTGACCGGGCCGAGCAGTTCGCGCTGGTCGCGGCCCGCGAGGCCTGGGCGCACGCCGCGATCGACAAGGTCGATCCGGAGCGCCTCGGTGTGGTCGTGGGCAGCGGCATCGGCGGCATCACCACGATCCTCGCCGCCTACGACACCTTCAAGGAGAAGGGCTGGCAGCGGCTCTCGCCGTACACCGTCCCGATGCTGATGCCGAACGGCGCGGCGGGCTGGATCGGCATCGAGGTCGGCGCCCGCGCCGGCGTGCACGCCACCGTGAGCGCCTGCGCCACCGGCGCCGAGTCGATCGGCTACGCCATCGAGATGATCCGTTCCGGGCGCGCCGACGTGGTCGTGGCCGGTGGCACCGAGGCGGCCATCCATCCTCTGAACATCGGCTCCTTCGCCGCCATGCGCGCGATGTCCACCCGCAACGACGCGCCCGAGCTGGCCTCCCGCCCGTGGGACAAGGACCGTGACGGCTTCGTCCTCGGCGAGGGCGCCGGCATCGTCGTGCTGGAGTCCGAGGAGCACGCCCTCGCTCGCGGCGCCAAGATCTACGCGGTGGCCGCGGGTGTCGGCTACTCCGCCGACGCCCACCACATCGCCCAGCCCGAACCGACCGGCGCCGGGGTCATGCTGGCCATGCGCCGCGTCCTGGAGAACTCCGGCCTCACCGGCCAGGACATCAAGCACGTGAACGCGCACTCCACCTCCACCCCCGCGGGTGACGTGGTGGAGACCATCGCGATCAGGGAGGTCATCGGCGACCACCCGCTGGTCAGCGGCACCAAGTCGATGACCGGCCACCTGCTCGGCGGCGCCGGCGGCATCGAGTCCGTCTTCACCGTCCTGGCGCTGCACGAGCGGATCGCACCCGGCACCATCAACGTGGACAACCTCGACGACGGCATCGAGGTGGACATCGTGCGCGGTGCGCCGCGCAAGCTGCCCGAGGGCCAGATCGCCGCGATCAACAACTCCTTCGGGTTCGGCGGACACGACGTCGCCGTCGCCTTCACGAGCATCTGACAAGGAGCTGGTGATGACCGTGCTCGGCAACAGGGTGGTGACCGACACCTCCGACAAGGAGGTTGACGATCCTCGTGATCCCCAGGTGCGCCTCACGGCCTTCCTCGACGAGGGCTCGATCCGGCTGATCTCCCCTGTGGACCGCAGCGGCGTGCTCGCCGCGACGGGCCGCGTGGAGGGCGTGCCGGTGGTGGTGTTCGTCAGCGACGCCCGTGTCCAGGGCGGCGCGATGGGCAGCGAAGGTTGCGAGCACATCGTCCACGCCTACGACGTCGCGGTCCGCGAGCGGGTCCCGGTCATCGGCGTCTGGCACTCGGGCGGCGCCCGCCTGGCCGAGGGCGTCGAGTCACTGCACGCGGTCGGCCGCGTCTTCGCCGCGATGACCCGCGCCTCCGGCGTCGTGCCGCAGCTGTCCGTGGTGGTCGGCCCCGCGGCCGGCGGCGCCGCGTACGGCCCGGCGCTGACCGACATCGTGATCCTGGCCGACGAGGGCCGCATCTTCGTCACCGGCCCCGACGTGGTCCGCAGCGTGACCGGCGAGCAGATCGACATGGCCGCGCTCGGCGGCCCCGAGCCGCACAGCAAGCGCAGCGGCGTCGTGCACATCGTCACCAAGAACGAGACCGAGGCCTACGCCCAGGCCCGCCGCCTGGCGGTGCTCCTGGGCCACCAGGGCCGGGTCCGCGGCGACATCGAGGAGGTGGACTTCTCCGGCCTGCTGCCGGAGAACGTCCGCCGCGCCTACGACGTCAAGCCGCTGGTCAAGGGCCTGCTCGATGAGCCGGGCGTCGAGCTGCACCCCAAGTGGGCGCCCAACATCGTCACCACGCTGGGCCGTCTCGGGGGCCGGACCATCGGCGTGATCGCCAACAACCCCATGCGCCTGGGCGGCTGCCTGGACTCCGCCTCCGCCGAGAAGGCCGCCCGGTTTGTCCGGATGTGCGATGCCTTCGGGGTGCCGTTGGTCGTCCTGGTGGACGTTCCCGGCTACCTCCCCGGCGTCGGTCAGGAGCACGACGGCGTGGTCCGCCGCGGCGCCAAGCTCCTGCACGCCTTCGCCGAGGCCTCCGTGCCGCGGATCACGCTGGTGACCCGCAAGGCGTACGGCGGCGCCTACATCGCGATGAACTCCCGTTCGCTGGGCGCCACCCGGGTCTTCGGCTGGCCGACCACCCAGATCGCGGTCATGGGGGCGGTCGCCGCGGTCCGCATCCTCAAGCGCCGCGAGCTCGCGGCGGCACCGGACGAGGAGCGCGCGGCCCTGGAGGCCAAGCTCGCCGAGGAGCACGAGATCCTCGCCGGCGGCCTCGACCGGGCCATCGAGCTCGGCGTGGTGGACGAGGTCATCAAGCCCGAGGAGACCCGCGGCGCCATCGCCAGGATCCTGGCCCAGGCCACCCCGGCCCGCGGCGCCCACGGGAACATCCCGCTCTGACCCGCTTCAGCGACGCCCCCGCCGGCCTCCCGCCGGCGGGGGCGTCGTGCTTTCCCGGGCGCGGACCGTCTCCCCGGGCGCGGCACACGGGCGTGCCCCCCTCAGAGCACGGGTGTCCGCCTGCCTCAGGGGACGGGAGAAGCCCTACCGGAGCCGCTCCGAGGCGCCCGGAGCGCTTACTCGGGCCCCCAAAACTCGGGCCCTCAAAAGGGATGAAAGACCCGAGGGCCGGGAACCACCAGGAGGGGTGAATCCTCGGGAGGGATGTTCCTCCCGAGCCGGACGGACCATCGGGCGACCCCTCGGGCATCCGAACGCGCGGACGAGGCGCCGTCAGAGCCAGACCCGGGACAGGACCGCGCCGCAAGGGTGCGGGCAGACCCGAGGCGACAGAGCCGGGGTCAGGACGGCGCCGCAGGGGTGCGGGCAGACCCGAGGCGACAGAGCCGGGACGCTCATCCTCCTTCCGTGCTCGGAGGTCTTCGTACCCGGAGGGGACCGCCGGGTCAGACCGCGGCGTGCAGCCAGCGGACCGGGGCGCCCTCCCCCGCGTAGCGGAACGACTCAAGCTCCGCATCCCACTGCTTGCCGAGCAGGCGGTCCAGCTCCTCCTCCAGCACCACGCGGCCCTGACGCGCCATCAACATGGCGGAGCGCAGCCGGTCCTCGGGCACCAGGATGTCACCCGAGGCCCCGATCACCGCCGTGAAGGCGCCAAGGGACGGGGTGTAGGCATGACGGGACCCGTCGGAACCAGGCGAGGCGTCCTCGGTGATCTCGAAGCGGATACGCTGCCAGCCCATCAACGACGAGGTGATGGCAGCCGCGGTCCCGACACGGGCCTCCCACTCGGCCTGTGCGCGCACGTGGCCGGGCGCGGCAGGCTGCGGAGTCCAGGTCAGGTCTACGGGTACGCCAAGGACACCCGCGACCGCCCATTCGATATGAGGGCACAGCGCAGGCTGAGCTGAGTGGACGTAAAGCACGCCACGAGCAGACACCGGACCTCCCGTTTCGTACGAGGTGCGCCTTCCCCAACGGCCTCGTCCCAGGATGATCACAAGTGACTGAAGGAGAGACTACCGTCGGTTGTGACGCCGCACCAGAGGGGGGTCATACCGAGATGTTGTGCCGCGGGCGCCCGGCTCGGGGCATCCTCGGAGGGGAGAAGACGCAGCGACCTGGTGATCAACCCCGGAGGGCCGGATGGACGCCGACATCATACGGGTGGAACCCGTGCCCGGAGCACCCGCGCTGATCAGGCCGGGGCAGCTGCTGACCGACGCCTCGGGGATGGCCGCCGTCTCCCGGTGGACCACCGCCGTGGCCGAGGTCGACGGGATCTTCCGCATACGGCTCTCGCCCGGTGTGGACGTCTGCGACCTGGTGACGGCGGTGCGCGGCAGGGGCCACCCCGCCTCCCCCAACCACGTCCTGGTGGGCCAGCCGCTCTTCTTCGGCGGCCCGGCCTCCCGCCCCTTTCCGGCCGACCCTCTCCCCCCGCCCGAGGCGGCCGGAGACGCGGTGACCGTGGCCGTGGCCGACACCGGCCTGACCGCGCACCCCTGGTGGCGGAGTCATCCCTGGTTCCTGGAGCAGCGGCGCGAGGCCGCCGAGCTGCCCGACGCGGACGGCGACGGCGAGCTGGACGCCCAGGCCGGGCACGGCACGTTCGTCGCCGGGCTGGTGCTGCGCTCGGCTCCCGGCGCGCGGGTGCGCCCGCTGCGGGTGCTGGACAGCCACGGCATCGGAGACGAGGCGGGTCTGCTGCGGGCCCTGACCCGGCTGCGGAACGACCCGCCCCAGGTGCTCAACCTCTCCTTCGGCGGCCACACCTTCGACGATCACTCCTCACCGCTGGTGGAGACCGCCCTGGCCGGGCTGAGCGCCACCGCCGTGGTCGCCTGCGCGGGCAACACGGCCTCGGACCGCCCGTTCTGGCCCGCGGCGCTGCCCGGGGTGATCGCCGTTGGCGCGCTGGACGCGGCCGAGGAGGCCAGGGCCCCCTTCTCCGCGCACGGCCCGTGGGTGGACGCCTGCGCCCGGGGCGAGTGGCTGACCAGTTCCTTCCTCGAACACGGAGCCTTCCGGGGCTACGCGCGCTGGAGCGGGACCTCCTTCGCCGCGGCCGTGGTCAGCGGGGTGATCGCGGCGGCGGCCCGGGGCCGGACCCCGCGGGAGGCCGCGGCGCACGTCCTCGATCCGCTGCGGACCCGCCAAATCCCGGATCTGGGTGTTGCGGTGCCCATGCCGAGGTAAAGTCTCACCCAAAGTCTTCGCGTGAACACCCAGAGTGTTCGCCGTGGCCTCGGAGGCGCCGGTGAGTGACCAGCATGCGATCGATGCCGTCCTGGCAGGCGACCAGGCGGCATGGGACGTGCTGGTCAACCGGTTCTCGGGGCCGCTCTGGTCGGCCGTGCGCGCCTACGACCTGAGCGCGGCGGACGCGGCCGACGCGGTGCAGGGGGCATGGCTGCGACTGGTCGAGAGCCTGCACACCATCCGTGAGCCGGATCGGATCGGTCCCTGGCTGTTCACCACGGCCAAGCGCGAGGCCGCCCTCCTGAGCAGGCGGAACCGGGGCGAACGGCTGACCGCCGATCCCGCCGGCACCGAGCATGCCCATTCCGACCCGGCGCTGGCCGGGCATGTCCACCCCGACCCGGCAGTGGCGGTGCTGACCGCCGACGAGGGCCGCCGGCTGTGGCGGGCCGTCGAGGAGATGCACGAGCCCTGCCGTTCACTGTTCCGGCTGATGGCCACCGCGCCCGACGCGGGCGTCCACCAGCTCGCCGGTCGACTGGGCATGCCCAGCGGCAGTTACGGCCCCACCCGGGGACGTTGCCTGAACCGACTACGCACCGTGCTCACCGCCCAGGAGGCGACGCCATGACCCGACATCCCCCGGCGATCGACGACGAGTCCCTCATCGCCGCACTCCGCCTGAGCGCCGGCCAGGATCCCGTGCCCGCCCACGTCTCCGCCGCAGCCAGGGCGGTCTTCGGCCTGCGGCTGCCCGGTGCCGCCGCGGCCCGGCCGGTGGCCACACCCGCCCCGCGGGGCGTCCGGTCCGCCGACGAGGCACGGCTGCTCCGGTTCACCGCAGCCGAGCTCACCGTGGATCTGGAGGTCACCTCGATGGACGGCCTGGTGGACCTGGCCGGACAGGTGTCCCCGTGTCCGGAGGCGGGCACCCGCGTGGAGGTGCGCACCCTGCATCTCACCGAGTCGCGCGAGCTCTCCCCGACGGGCCAGTTCGCCGTCACGGGCCTGCCGCCGGGCTGGTTCAGCGTGGTGTGCCACCGGCCGGAGCGCTCTCCGGTCGTCACCAGCTGGACCCGGATCCGCCCGTAGGTGATCGCCGACGACGCGCTCGCCGCCGCCGAGCACGCGGTGGACCTCTCCGGCACGGCCCCGGAGCGAGCCCGGGCACTGGCGCACAGCGTGCTCCACCGCATGTCGGCCTCCCATCCTCGCTGCGAGGCCGTGGCGGTCGCCCACCGGGCGCTGGCGGTGGCCGCCCGCGAGCTGGGCGACCTGCCGCTGGCCGAGGAGCACCTGGACTTGGCCGTGAGCGTCGCGCTCTCCGCGGGCCTTCCGCACCGGGCCGCCCAGGCACGCCTGTCGCTGGTCCACGTCCGCACCGAGCTCGGCCACCCACGGCAGGCCCTGACCATCGCCGACTCCGCCGAGCCCCACCTCACCCCGGTCGAGGTGGCCAGGCTCGGCGTCCACCGAGCAGTGGCGCTGACCCGCCTCGGCCGCTACGCCGAAGCCGTCGGCCACTGCGACCGCGCGGTGGACTCCCTCGGCGGCGATGTCAGGTTCATGGCCGGGGCGGTGCTGAACCGGGGGCTGGCCCGGGTGTTCCTCGGCGAGTTCGAGGCGGCGGAGGCCGATCTGACCCGGTGCGCGAACCTCGCGCGGGAAGCGGGCCTCGATCACGTGCTCACGCTCGCCGAGGGCAACCTGCCGTTCCTGGCGGCACGGCGGGGAGACCTGTCCGCCGCGTTCAGCGCCTACCATCGCGCGGAGAGCAGCCTGTCCGGCTATCCGGAACGGCTGGCCACGATGCGCTGCGACCTTGCCGAGGCGCTGATCGCCGCCCACCTGCCCGGTGAGGCGCGGGTCCTGCTCGACCTGGCGGTACCGGAGCTGACCGCGGCGGGCGCGAACGTGGCCCTGGCCGAGGCCCGTCTCCTGCTCGCCCAGGCCGAGCTGAGCACCGGCGACCCGCACCGCGCCCGGCAGAGCGCGGAGCGGGCCGCGGCCGATCTGGCCGCGCAGGGCCGGACGGTCCTGGCACCGCTCGCCGCGGAGATCCTCCTCCGCGCCCGGCTCATGCTCGGCCCGCCCACCGCGGAGCTGCTCGCCGAGATGCTCGCGTGCGCCGGCACCCTCGACGCGGCGGGCCACCGGCAGGCCTCCCGGGCGCTCAGGTTCACCGGCGCCGAGGTCGCGCTCCGGCTCGGCGACCGTCCCGCCGCCGACGAGCAGCTCGCCCGCCTCGTCTCGTCCGGTCCCGGTGTGGTGTCCCGCCAGGCGGCGGCGGTGCGGCGGGCGCTGGCGGGAGACCGGCGGGGAGCCTTCGCAATGGTCCGGGCCGGCCTGGTGGAGGTGGGCGCCGAGGCGATGGCGTTCAGTGACCCGATGGTGCGCGCCCACGCCGTCAGGGCCGGTGAGTCGCTGGCGGGGTTCGGCCTGGCCCTGGCCCTGCGGACCGGACGGGGCCGCACCCTCCTGGCCTGGGCCGAACGGTGGCGGGCGGTCGTCGGAGGCACCGGTCAGCCCGTCGCGCCCGACGTGGAGGAGCTGCGCGCCGCGCTCGGGGAGGCGGCGCTGGTGGAGTTCGTCCGTCACGCCGATGAGCTGGTCGCCGTGGCGGTCACCCCGGACCGCGTCGTGCTGCGCCGCCTGGGCCCCTTCGCCGCGGTCGCCGAGGCCACGGTCAGGATCCGGTACGGCCTGCGCCGGACCCATCTGCTCGACGGGGAGGCCCCCGGGCTGGCCGGGGAGGCCGCCCTGCTGGAGCGGCTGCTCTTCGGCCCGCTACGCGGCAGGCTGGGCGACCGGCCACTGGTGATCGTGCCGACCGGGACGCTGCACACCCTGCCCTGGCCGGTCCTGCCGATGAACGCCGGCCGGCCGGTGACCGTGGCATCCGGTGCCGCCGCCTGGCTGGCCGGGCACCGGATGCGGGCCGTACGGCACGGGAGGGTGGTGGCGGTGGCCGGTCCCGGGCTGCGGTGCGCGGAGGCCGAGGCGGACATGGTCGGCGGCTGCCATCCGGGGACGGAGCGGGTCGCCGCGCTGCGGGCGGAGGTGATGGCGGCGCTGGAGCGGGCCGGGGTGGCGCACCTGGCCGCGCACGGGATGTTCTCCTCGCGCAGCCCGCTGCTGTCCAGCATCGACCTCGACGACGGCCCCCTGATGGCCTACGACCTGCTACGGCTCCGCACGCCACCGCGCCTGGTGGTGCTGTCGGCGTGTGATGCGGGCATGGCGCGCGCTCCGGCCGACGGGGCACCGCTGGGGCTGGCGGGCACCTTCCTGTCGCTGGGGTCGCAGTGCGTGGTGGCCAGCCTGGTCCCGGTGCGTGATGAGGAGACCCTGACGCTGATGACGGTCTTCCATGAGCTGCTGGCTGCCGGCCACCCGCCCGCCCAGGCGCTGACGGCGGCGGGCGGGAAGACCGGGGTGGCCGGGTTCGTCTGTTTCGGTTACGGCGGTCAGCCGGTGGCGACCGGCCGCGAGGGGTCGGCCACCCAGTTGGACCAGGAGCCGACGTAGAGGGCGGCCGGAATGCCCGCCAGCTCCAGGGCCAGCACCTCGTGGGCCGCCGTCACGCCGGAGCCGCAGTAGGCGCCGACCCTCACGCCGGGGACGGCGCCGAGGGTGTTGAACCGCTCGCGGAGGAAGTCGGGCAGGTGGAAGCGGCCCGCCGGATCGACGTTGTCGCCGGTGGGAGCGCTGACCGCGCCGGGGACGTGCCCTGCGACGGGATCGATCGGCTCGACCTCTCCCCGGTATCGCTCGGCGGCGCGGGCGTCGAGGAGGACCCCGTCTGCGGCGAGCTCCAGAGCCTGCGCGGCGTCGAGCACGGGCATCCCGCCCGGGCGCGCGACGAAGTCACCGGGCGCGGCGGCCTCCTCCCCCGTGGAGACGGGCAGGCCTTCGGCGGCCCACGCGCGGAACCCGCCGTCGAGAACCCGGACGTCCGGGTGACCGAAGTAGCGCAGCGTCCACCAGGCGCGGGCGGCGGCGGTGGAGTCGGCCCCGTCGTAGACGACGACGGGGCGGGAGCCGGACACGCCCAGGCGGCGCATGGCGTCCTGGAACAGGTCCGCGGAGGGCAGCGGGTGACGGCCCAGTGGCCCCGCCGGGGCGGCGAGGTCGGCGTTGAGGTCGCAGAAGACGGCGCCGGGGACGTGCCCCTCGCGGTAGGAGTCGGCGCCGGGCGGCCCGCCGAGCTTCCAGCGCACGTCCAGGACGGTCGCACCGGCCAGGTCGGCCAGCTCGGAAGGAGTGATCAGCGGGCTCATCGGGTGCTTACCTCCAGCAGGGGAACATGCTGCTCAGCGGGTGTGAGGGAGCCGTGGCAGCCGGTGAACGACGATTCGAACGGCTCGGCGACCGAGGCGACGATGGCGCAGTCGGTGTAGGGCACGGCGAGGACGTCGCCGATTCGGGGCAGCCATTCCGGACGCACACGCGGCCCGAACCAGCCCGACTCGACCGCCTCCTCGCGGGAGGTCACCCATGCCCTGCCGTCCAGGATGTCACGCCAGGCGTCGAGCACGGACGCCGCCGCGCCCGGGTCGGTGTAGATGTGCCGGGCGCGGGTGTCACCGCCGAGCAGGGCGACGCCCTCGCGCAGCTCGGGGAGGGCGTCCACGTCGACCCGCTCGGTGATGTTGATCATGCCGTGGTCGGCGGTGACGTACATCGCCGAGCCGGGCGGGAGCGTGCCCGCCAGCCGCTCGGCCATCCGGTCGACCAGGGCGAGCTGTTCCAGCCACTGCGGGGAGCCCCAGCCGGTCAGGTGGCCCATGCCGTCGAGGTCGCCGTAGTAGACCGTCACGTGGGAGCGGGGTTCGGCCAGCGCCCGGCGGACGCCCTCGATGCGGTCGTCGATCCCGTCGGCGCCGATGAAGTGCACGCCCCGGTAGACGGCGCGGTTGAACGCGGTGGGCTCGAACGCCGAAGGGGCGACGTAGCTGATGGGGATCCCGGCCGCCACGGCGCGTTCGTAGACGGTCGGGGTGGGCTGCCACTCGTCGGGAGGGATCAGCGGGCCCGAGGCGGTCCAGCGCAGGCAGTTGAGCAGGTAGCCGGCGCCGGGCACGGCGATCCGGTAGCCGAGCATGCCGTGCTCGCCCGGCGGCAGGCCGGTGCCCAGCGTGCCGAGGCTGGTCGCCGTGGTGGCGGGGAAGCCCGCGGTGAGTACCCTGCCGAGCTGGGCCGACAGGAAGGGGGCGGTCTCCGGGTGGGCTCGGAGCAGCTCGGCTCCCAGCCCGTCGACGAGGAACAGCAGGACGCGCTCGGCCGGCGCGAGCTCCAGCGGGTTGTCCCCCTCCATCCCGAGCACGGTCAGAAGGGAGGAGGAGAGGTCGGCGAGTGAGGCCACGCCGTAGGCGGGGACCAGGGGGTTCATGAGGCGGCGCGGGCGGTCGCCTCCGACAGTGCCTTGGCGAAGGCCAGCACGTGGGTGACGGCCTCGGGGCCGTCCGCCGCCTCGCTCACCCGCAGGGAGAGGTCGTCGGCCGTGATGGCTCCGGTGTAGCCGTGGTCGGCCTCGCAGTTCTCGTCACCGCAGGTGGCCGGCTCCAGGTCGACGTGGGAGATGGCTCCCCAGCCGATGGTGAGCGTGACCTCCGTGGGCGGCACGCCCGGCACGTAGGAGGCGGGGTCGGGGACGACCCGGGTGACGGCGACCGACTGGATCCGGCTGAGCCGCACGGCCTCGGTGGTCGTGGAGGCGTGAGAGGCGGACACCCCTTCCACCGGCGGGTGCTCGTCGGTGTGGCAGACGAGCAGGCGGGTGGGGGAGAGCACCAGGACGGTGACGTGTCTGCGCACCTCCATGGCCGGGTCGAAGGTGGCCTCGTGGTGGACCACGTAGGCGCCCACCTGTTCCTTGCCCAAGGCGGAGTCGACCGCGTCGGCGACCAGGTCAGGATAGTAGCCACTGCGGTCGATGGCGTCACGCAGGCCTGCGGCCGAGAGTCGGGTTTCCCTCATGGGTCCATCCTGCCCTGTCCGGGGCAGCGCTTTCACCCTGTGCGCACGCCGTTCGGCCGTCGGCGCAAATCGTGACCGTGACCGACCACACCCCCTTTACGCATCACAAGCATTTAATTCGATTTTTTATAATTAATTGGCATTCTTAGGCTGGCCATCGGTCTTTCACAGTGAATCAGTTGAACGGCCCGCTCCACCCGGCCGGGCGCGTCCGGCCGGAGCGCGCCTAACCGAGGCGGCGCGGCCCCCCGTCGAGCCGCGGCCCCACCGGGCTGCTCAGTACGGCGCGCGCCCCCAGCACGATCACCTCGGACTCCCCCACCAGCACGGGGTCGAGGTCGAGCCTGGCCACCTCGGGAAGGTCGTCCGCCAGCCGTCCGACGCGGATCAGCAGGTCCTCCAGCGCCTCGACCGCGACCGGCGGGTAGCCGTACTCGCCGAAGAGCAGGGGCGCCGCGCGCGGCGATCTGACCAGGGCCGCCGCGTCCTCGCCCGTCAGCGGGGCGAGCCGGTAGACCTCGTCGCGCAGCAGCCGCGCGGTGACCTCGCCGAGCCCGAAGGAGACGACCGCGCCGAACGCGGAGTCCTCGATGACGCTGACCACGGTCGGGACCGCGGGCTGCGGGACCATCCGCTGCACGGCGAGCACGGCGTCGGAGCCGAGCTGTTCCCGCAGGCCGGCGAAGGCCTCGCGCACCCCGTCGGGGCCGGACAGCCCCAGACGCACCGTGCCCGCACGCTTGGCCGCCTCGGGGTCGGCGGCCTTCAGCACCACCGGCCATCCGAGTCGCTCGGCCGCCTCGACGGCCTCCTCGGGCGAGGCCACCACCTCCGCGGGCCACACGGTGAGCCCGTAGCAGGCGAGCAGCTCCGAGGCCTCGATCTCGGCCGGTTCCTCCCCCAGCCCGGACAGCACGATCCGCCGTGCCGCGGCGGTGTCGACGCCCTCGATCTCCTCGTGAAGGCCCGCGGGCTGCTTGAGCCAGTGCGCGTGCCGTACGACATGGGCCAGCGCGCGGACCGCCTCCTCGGGCGCCGCGTAGGAGGGGATCGAACCACGTTCGGGGACGGTGCCGACCCGCAGCTCCGGCAGCATGCCGATCTTGCCTTCGAAGGTGGCCAGCACCGGCTTGCCGCAGTCGCGGGAGACCCGCAGCAGTTCGGCGGCGACCTCGTCGGCCCTGCCGGGGATCGGCGGCATGTAGATCGCGACCACCGCGTCCACGTCCGGGATCAGCGTGGTCAGGGCCGTGCCGAACGCGGCGGCTCCCGCCCGCGCGCCGAGGTTGACCGGCGTGCCGGGTTCGAGCCCGGCACGCACGCAGGCGTCGGCGGCGAGCAGCGCCAGCGCGTCGGAGTTGCTCACCAGGCCGACCCGGGGGCCCGCCGGCAGCGGCTGGTAGGCCAGGAGCTGCGCCACGTCGAACTGCTGGATCAGGTCGTCGACCCGGATCACCCCGGCCTGCTCGAACAGCGAGCTCAGCGCGGTGTCGGGCAGGCCGAGCACGGGCGCGGCGTGGCCGGTGGGCACGCCCTGGGTGGTGCCGCCGCTCTTGACCACCACGATCGGCTTGCGCCGGGAGATCCGCCGGGCCAGGCGGGCGAACTTGCGGGGGTTTCCCAGCGACTCCAGGTAGAGCAGGATCACATCGGTCTGCGGGTCCTCCTCCCAGTACTGGAGCAGGTCGTTGCCCGAGACGTCGGCGCGGTTGCCCGCCGACACGAACGAGGAGATGCCCATGCCCCGCTGGGCCACCCGCTGCAGCAGGGCGGTGCCCAGGGCGCCGGACTGGCTGAAGAAGCCGACCCGGCCCCGGCCGGGGATGGTCGCGGCGAGCGTGGCGTTCAGCCGGACCGCCGGGTCGGTGTTGGCCACACCGAGACAGTTGGGGCCGACGACGCGCAGGCCGTACGCGCGGGCGATGCGGACCAGCTCGTCCTGCCTGGCCCGTCCCTCGGCGCCGGTCTCGCCGAATCCGGAGGAGACCACGATCAACCCGCGCACGCCCTTCTCCGCGCACTCCTTCACCACCTCGATCACCCCGTCGGCGGGTACGGCCAGCACCGCGAGGTCCACCTCGCCGTCGATGGCCGTCACGCTCGGGTAGGCCCGCACTCCGGCGACGGCCCGCGCCTCGCGGTGCACGGGGTAGACCGGACCGGTGAAGTCCGCGCCGAGCAGGTTGCGCAGGACGGTCTGTCCGACGCCTCCCGGCTCGCGGCCCGCGCCGACGACCGCCACCGACCCCGGGGAGAGCAGCCGCTCGATCGAGCGGGACTCGGCACGGTGCTCGCGCGAGGCGGTCACCTCCTGGGCGGTCTCGGTCGGGGTGAGGTCGAGGGTCATCCGGACCACGCCGTCGGCGAAGCGGCTCTGCGCGGTGTAGCCCACCTGCTTGAGCACCGCCATCATCTTCTGGTTGGCGGGCAGCACGTCGGCGACGAACCGGGCGATCCCCTGTTCCCTGGCGGTCGCGGCCAGGTGCTCCAGCAGCACCGAGGCGACCCCGCGCCCCTGGTGGGCGTCCTCGACGAGGAAGGCCACCTCGGCCTCTCCCGGCTCGATCCGGTCATAGCGGATCACCGCCACCATCTCCGTGCCGATCGTCGCGATCAGCGCGACGCGGTCCACGTAGTCGACGTTGGTGAACCAGGTGATCTCACGGTCCGACAGCCGGGGCCGGGGGCCGAAGAAGCGGAAGTAGATCGACTCCTCCGACAGCCTGGAGTAGAAGGAGCGCAACCGGTCGGCGTCGGCGGGCCGGATCGGGCGTACGTGAGCGGTGCCGCCGTCTGACAGGACGACGTCAGCCTCCCAGTGAGCGGGATAGTGAGAAACCTCCACAGTCCCGAGAGTAAACGCGAATCCCATATAACGGACCAGCAGGGCGACTTCACGCAACGCTTGTGCATCGACTATGGCCCGGTGTCCGGTCCGGACCCCATACGCTGGCCGGAAGCTGTTAAGTTTTTCGCGGCTAGAGGCACGTCAGCATCGAAGGCAGCAAGGTGGTGACATCATGACGCGGGTGGTCGTGGTGGGCGATCTCATGACCGACGCGGTCGCGCGGGCTCGCTACCCGTTGGCCAGGGCCAGCGACACACCGGCGATCGTCACCATGCACGGCGGGGGTTCCGGGGCCAACATCGCCTCCTGGCTCGCCGTCGAGGGTGCCGAGGTGGCCTTCATCGGCCGTCGCGGCGCCGACATCACGGGGCGTAACCGCGACATGGAGCTGATGGGCTACGGCGTCGACGCGCGCCTCGTCATGGATCCCGAGCGGCCGACCGGCACCTGCGTGGTGCTCGTCACGCACAAGGGCGAGCGCACCATGCTCTCCGATCCGGGGGCGAACGCCGCCCTGTCCCCCGAGGACCTGCCCCGCGACCTGTTCACCCAGGGCGGCCACCTGCACCTGTCGGGCTACACCTTGATCAACGAGGGTTCCCGTGAGGCCGGTCTCGCCGCCCTGGAGATGGCCGGCCGCGCCGGGATGTCCGTCTCGGTCGACTGTTCCTCCTCCGCCCCCCTGGAGCGCACCGGGGCGGAGCCGTTCCTGGAGTGGACCCAGAACGCCAAGCTGCTGTTCGCCAACGCCGACCAGGCCAAGGTCCTGACCGGCCGCGACGATCCCGCCGCCGCCGCGAAGGTGCTCACCGCCTGGTTCCCCCAGGTCGTCGTCAAGCTCAACGACGAAGGCGCGCTGTGGTACACCAACAACCGCGCCGAGCCGGTCAAGGCCCCCGCCGAGAGCGTGGAGCGCGTGGTCGACGGCACCGGCGCCGGTGACGCGTTCACCGCAGGTTTCCTGCCCGCCTGGCTGGAGGGCAAGCCCCCCGCCGAGTCCCTCGCCTCCGGCTGCCGCCTGGCATCGCGGGCCATCTCCCACCTGGGCGCCCGCCCCCGCCTCTGATCCCGCGGAGGGCTTCCACCGCGGACGGGTCCGGGGTGGAAGCGCCATGGTCACGACCGGATCGCCCCGGAGGTCACTCCTCGATGTGGATGGCCAGCGCCGGGCAGACCACCGCCGCGTGCCGGACGTCGACGGCCTGCTCCGCCGACGGATCGGGGTTGAGCAGCACGGCGATGCCGTCCTCGTCACGCTGGTCGAACACGTCCGCGGCGGCGACCACGCACTGTCCGGAAGCGACGCACTTGTCCTGGTCGATGGTCACTTTCATAAGATCCTCCTCGTTGTCGCCGTGGTCGTCTGTTCGCCGCGCGAGGGCACGTCACCAGGTCACGGGGAGTTCGTAGACCCCGTAGACCGACCCGTCGTGCTTGAACGGGATCTGCTCCAGATCCGTGGCCAGCCGCAGGGTGGGGAGGCGCCGGTAGAGGGTGCTGTAGACGATCTGCAGTTCCAGCCGGGCCAGCGGCTGGCCCAGGCACTGGTGCACCCCGAAACCGAAGGCCACGTGGTGGCGGGCGTCGCGCCGGATGTCCAGCCGGTCGGGGTCGGGGAAGGCGGCGGGGTCGCGGTTGCCGATGTCGTTGGCCATGATCAGCCCGTCGCCGGCACGGATGAGCTGTCCGGCGATCTCGATGTCCTCCAGCGCCACCCGGCGCCGCCCGTTGTGCGTGATGTGCAGGTAGCGCAGCAGTTCCTCCACCGCCGAGACGACCACCTTCCCGTCGTCCGTGTCGCGGAGGAGGGCCAGTTGCTCGGGGTGTTCCAGCAGGGCGAGCGTGCCGAGCGCGATCATGTTCGCGGTGGTCTCGTGCCCGGCGATCAGCAGCAGCACCCCCATCTGGGCCGCTTCCTGCCGGGACAGCTCCCCTGCCTTGATCCGCTCGGCCAGCCGGGACAACATGTCGTCGCCGGGATCGGTGAGCTTCTCGCCCAGCAGGTTGTCCAGATAGCCGGCCAGGTTGCCGAGAGCGGCCGACCGCTGCTCGGGCGCCGCGTCCCGCTTGATGATGGTCTTGCTGTTGTCCTGGAAGAAGTCATGGTCGGTGTACGGCACGCCGAGCAACTCGCAGATCACCAGCGAGGGCACCGGCAGGGCGAACGCCTCGACCAGGTCGACCGGTTTCGGGCCGGCGAGCATGTCGTCGATCAGATCGTCGACGATCTTCTGTACGGCCGGCCGCAGCGCCTCCACCCGCTTGATGGTGAACGGCGCCGTCACCATCCGCCGCAGCCGGGCGTGCTCGGGATCGTCCATCAAGATGAAGCTGATCGTCGACGAGCCGCCGATGGGGGCCGAGCTCGGATAGCCGGGCCGGCTGATGTCCGCACTGACCCTCGGGTCGGCCAGCAGTGCCCGTTGCTCGGCATAACGGGTCACCAGCCACGGGGTGCTGCCGTCCCACAGACGGACCTTGGTGAGCGGCCCCTCCTCCTGCTTGGCCCGCAGAGCCGGGGGCGGGTCGAACGGGCAGCCCGCCGCCCTGGTCATGGGGTACTCCGGGGTCTCGGCGGGGTGCCCACTCACCGGATTCAACCTGCTGGTCATCGATTCCTCCAGTGGAACCTGTGTCGCGACGTGTTCGCGGCGAACATTGACGAGCACTTCCCCTGACGAAGGGGCAGCGAGTCGGACGAGAGGGCTCAGCGGTTCCCGTCGGGAGCGGTGCCGGGCCGGCCTCCCCCCGCTGTCATCGCGGGGCCGGTGCGGGGTCGAGCAGGATCACGATCCCGTCGTCCTCCCGCTGATCGAACACCTCCGGCCTCCCGCTGATCGAACACCTCCGGCGCGATCGGCACGCACTGGCCGGCACCGCGGCACCTGACCTCGTCCACGGTGACTTTCAAGGTCCGTTCCTCCTCTGCCTGCGGTCCGCCGAGGTGCGGCGGCTCCGGTTACGGAAGGGGCCGCCGCGGATCCTCACGGGCAGGACGTGACCGGCGCCAGCCACAGCCCGACGATCGCGTCGATCAACCCGGTCGCGGCGTCGTGCCAGCTGGACCGGGGAGTGAGGGAGCCCTCGGCGAGAGCGCGCTCACGCTCGGCGTACATGTGCACCATCAGCTGGCGGGCCATGTCACCGCGCTCGGCACGCACCTCGACCGGCAGGTCGGGAAGGCACCGGTTCAGCCCGTCGAGGACCTGGTGCAACGACGGCGAGGTGAGAGACTCGGCGACCATGATCCCGCGGATTGCGGGGTCGGTCATCACCTGGGCACCGAACCGGGCGTACCACGTGGGGCTGCCCAGTGCGGCCAGATGCTCGGCGCTCGGGCGCACCAGGCAGGCCACCCAGTCGCGCACATTCGAGCTGTCGCCGATCTCGGCCAGCATCCGCAAGCGCACCTGCTCGATCTGCTCGGCGTGTTTGCGCACTATGGCGCGGACCAGATCGGCCTTGGTACCGAAGTGATAGCCGACCGCGGCGTTGTTTCCCTGCCCCGCGGCCTCGCTGACCTGGCGGTTGGACACGGCGAACACCCCGTGCTCGGCGAACAACCGCTCCGCCGCCGTCAGGATCGACTCCCGCGTCGCACCGACCCGCTCGGCCCGGACAGTCCTGCCGGCCATGGTCACCACCTCACCGGGACTTCGCGCGGCCCGCCGGCGGCGAGCCCCTCGACCTGGCGCGGCTCTTCCACCGGACCGGCGACAAGCAGTGTCGCGTCGCCGGGAATCGGACAGCTCGGCATCGGCCCGCCGCCATCATGACCCACCATGACCTCCCCCCAACCGGCCTTCAGCTCATGGCCAGTTAACCTGGGCTGCTAATTTAAGTCAAGCGACTGCTTTAAAGTCTGTCGAGTCGTGCGATCCGCAACTGCCGAGCCGGAGGCTTCCCCATGCCCCATGTCCCCACCGAACCCGCCGAACCCGCCGGGGCGGCCGCCTTGCCGCGGGCGAACACCGTCGTGGTGGTGCTCGCCCTCGCCGGGATCGTGGTCTCGCTGATGCAGACCCTGGTGATCCCGCTGATCCCCCAGCTCCCGAAACTCCTGAGCGCCTCGGCGGCCGACACCAGCTGGGCGATCACCGCCACGCTGCTCGCGGGCGCCGTCGCGACGCCGGTGGTGGGACGGCTGGGAGACATGTACGGCAAGCGGCTCATGCTCCTGATCAGCATTGCCCTGCTGGTGACCGGTTCGGTCGTCGCCGCTCTCAGCCACACCTTGGCGCCCATGGTCGTCGGACGGGCGCTTCAGGGACTGGCAGCCGGTGTCATCCCGCTGGGGATCAGCATCATGCGCGACGAACTGCCGAGCGAACGGCTCGGCGCGGCGACCGCGCTGATGAGCGCCTCGCTGGGCGTGGGCGGCGCGCTCGGCCTGCCTGCCGCCGCCCTCCTGGCCGAATACACCGACTGGCACGTGCTGTTCTGGGTGTCGGCGGGTCTCGGCGCCCTCGCCGCCGTGCTCGTGCTGACGCTCGTGCCGGAGTCCGCGGTCCGCAGCGGAGGCCGCTTCGACCTGGTAGGTGCGGCCGGACTGTCGGCCGGGCTGTTCTGCCTGCTGCTGGTGATCTCCAAGGGCGCCGACTGGGGCTGGACCAGTGCCCTCACCACCGGCCTGTTCGGGGCCTCGGTCGTCGTGCTGGTGCTGTGGGGCTGGTGGGAACTGCGCACCAGGGAACCGCTGGTGGACCTGCGCACCACCGCACGCCGCCAGGTGCTGTTCACCAACCTCGCGTCCGCCGTGTTCGGGTTCGCGATGTTCGCGATGTCCCTGGTGCTCCCGCAACTCCTGCAACTGCCGGAGGCCACCGGCTACGGGCTGGGACAGTCGATGCTGGCCATGGGTCTGGTGATGGCACCTTCCGGGCTGGTGATGATGGCCATGGCGCCGCTGTCCGCGCGGGTCTCGAAAGCCAGGGGCCCCAAGGTGACGCTGATGCTCGGCGCCGTCGTGGTCGCCGCCGGCTACGGCCTGAGCGTCGCAATGATGTCCGCCATATGGCATCTCGTGCTCGTCTCCGCCGTGATCGGAGCCGGCATCGGTCTCGCGTACGGGGCGATGCCCGCGCTCATCATGGCGGCCGTACCCATGTCGGAGACAGCCGCCGCCAACAGCCTCAACACGCTGATGCGGTCCATCGGCACCTCGACCTCCAGCGCGGCGGCCGGCGTCGTCCTGGCCCAGATGACCATCACGCTCGGCTCCGCCACCGTCCCCTCCGAGAACGGCTTGCGCCTGGTCATGGCCATCGGCGCGGGCGCAGCCCTCGTCGCCTTCGCCCTCGCGGCCTTCCTGCCCGGCCGGCGTCCGGCCTCCGCCACGCCGACGACGCACACCGCCTCCGCGGTGCCCGCCGAAGCGGCTCCGTAGCCGAGGGCGGCACGAGGCCGTGCACGGATCCTCGTGCTCGTGCGAGGACCTCGCGGTGCCGCCGGCCACCGCACACCGCCTCGACGCCGGCCTCGGTGTACGTGCGCGCTACGGGCGCGGGCCGGTGTGGTGCTCCCGGAGCCCGCCGGACAGGTCATCCACGCGGACCGCTCCGACCACCGGCCGGCGGACCCGGTGAACGGCCGGCGCCCTAACTCGTCACCGCCAGGGCGAGCGGCAGCACGGCGGGGGCCCCGGCGTGGCGGATCATGGCGGCGGCGAGCGTCATGCTCCAGCCGGTGTCGACGCGGTCGTCGACCAGCAGGACCGGGCCGCCCGCCCCTGCGATGGCGGCACCGAGCGCCGAGGGCATGGCGAGCGTGCCGCGGATGGCCTGGACGCGCTGCGCGCTGTTGAACTGGCGTCCGGGCGGACCCGAACGGTATCCGAGGTCGCCCAGATAGGACAGGCGCCCGACCTGGGCCAGCCGCTCGGCGAGGCTGCGGACGAGCTGGGGGCGGCCCGCGGAGGGCATCGCGACCACCGCGATCGGGCGCTGGGTCCACTCCCAGGACGACAGCACCTTGACCACCGCGGCGAAGACGTCGTCGGGGACCGGGCCGTCGGGGGCACCCTCGGCCAGGAGGCCGCGCAGGCGGTTGCCCCAGCCGATGTCGGTCAGCCGCCCCAGGGCGCGGCCGGGCTCGGCGCCCAGCTCGGGCTTGATCCGGCCCTTGAGGTCGGTCAGCCCGGTCGGCCACTGCTTTCGCGCCTCGACCTCCACGCCGGGCCGATGCAGGCTCTCGGCGGCGCGCTCCACCGCCCGCTCCTCGACCTCGGGCGAGCGGTGCGCGCCCGTGCAGTTGTCGCACCGCCCGCACGGCGTGGCGGTGTCGTCGTCCAGGCGGTGGCGGAGGAACATCTCCCGGCACTCGGTGCTGTCGAGGTAGTCGAGCATGGCCCGCTGCTCGGCCTCGCGCTCCGCGGCGACCCGGGCATAGCGGTCGGCGTCGTAACCCCAGGCCTCACCGGTGGCCTCCCAGCCGCCCTTGACCCGGCGCACCGCGCCGTCCACGTCGAGCACCTTGAGCATGGTCTCCAGCCGGGTGCGGCTGAGGTCCACCCTGTTCTCCAGCGCGGCCGTGGACAGCACGCCCCCCTCCTCAAGGGCGGCGAGCACGGTCCGCACGACCGGCTCGGGCGGGAAGGCCAGGGAGGCGAAGTAGGCCCAGATCTCCCGGTCCTCGGCGCCGGGCAGCAGGATCACCTCGGCCCGCTCGACCCCGCGCCCCGCCCGGCCGACCTGCTGGTAGTAGGCCACCGGCGACTGCGGCGCGCCGACGTGGACGACGAAGCCGAGGTCGGGCTTGTCGTATCCCATGCCCAGCGCGGAGGTGGCGACCAGCGCCTTGATCTTGTTGTCGAGCAGGGCCTGTTCGGCGGCGAGCCGCTCGGCCTGTTCGGTCTGCCCGGAGTAGGCCGCCACCTCGTGCCCCTGCTCGCGCAGGTAGGCGGCGATCTCCTGGGCGGCGGCCACGGTGAGCGTGTAGATGATCCCGGAGCCGGGCAGCTCGTGCAGGGTCTGGGCGAGCCAGGCCAGGCGCTGCTCGGCGCCGCGCAGCCGTACGACACCCAGATGGAGGCTTTCGCGCTCCAGCGCCCCGCGCAGGACGAGTGTCTCCTCGCCCATCTGCTCGGCGACGTCGTGGGTGACCCGGGCGTTGGCCGTGGCGGTGGTGGCCAGGATCGGCACGCCCTCGGGCAGCTCCTCGAACATCGTGCGCAGCCGGCGGTAGTCGGGGCGGAAGTCGTGGCCCCAGTCGGAGATGCAGTGCGCCTCGTCCACCACGACCAGCCCGGCGCTCTCGGCCAGCTCGGGCAGGACCTGGTCGCGGAAGTCGGGGTTGTTGAGCCGTTCGGGGCTGACCAGCAGCACGTCGACCATGCCCTCGGCGACCTGACCGTAGATCTGCTCCCACTCCTCGGGGTTGGCCGAGTTGATCGTGACCGCGTTGATCCCGGCCCGCTCGGCGGCGGCGATCTGGTTGCGCATCAGCGCCAGCAGCGGCGACACGATGACGGTCGGCCCCTCGCCCAGCTCGCGCAGGAGCGCGGTGGCGATGAAGTAGACCGCCGACTTGCCCCAGCCGGTCCGCTGCACCACGAGCACCCGGCGGCGGTCCATGACCAACGCCTTGATCGCCGCCCACTGGTCCTCGCGCAGCCGGGCGTGCTCGCCCGCCAGCGCCCGCAGCCGCCCTTCGGCCTCTTCTCGCAGCATCTGCTCTTCGCTCACCGGTCATTGGTACCAGGTCCCGCCGACTGTTTCACTCCGGACGCCGTCCGGCGGCGATGGCCGAACCTTGACCGAACCGCCGGACCCCTTTCGGCTCCGTCCCCGGGCAGCGGGAGGAGAGTGGGGTGAACAGCCCGGCACACCGACGAGAATTGCGCTTCACCCACATGCCGAACCTCAGCAGGCTGCGCGCCGACGCGGTGGCGGGGGTGACGACGGCATCCGTCGTCCTGCCCCAGGCCGCGGCCTACGCCACCATCGCAGGGCTGCCGGTGCAGGCGGGCCTGTACTGCGCGCTGGTCCCCATGGTCGCCTACGCGCTGGCCGGCACCTCCCGCCCGCTGTCGGTGAGCACCACCTCCACCCTGTCCGCCCTGACGGCCGCCGCCCTCGCGGCGACCCCGCCGGGCACCTCGCCGATGACGGCCGCCGCCACGCTGGCCGTGCTGACCGGGGTGATCCTGCTGATCGCCGGCTTCCTGCGGCTGGGGTTCCTCGCCGACTTCATCTCCGACCCGGTGATGACCGGTCTGAAGAGCGGCATCGGCCTGACCATCGCGGCCGGCCAGCTCGGCACGGTCATCGGCGTCCGCACGGAGGGGGACAAGGTCGTCGACCGGCTGCTGTCCGCCCTCGGCAGGCTGGGCGACGCCCACCTGCCGACGGTGCTCGTGGCGGGCGGGACCATCCTGCTGGTCGTCGTGCTGCGGCGCGTGCCCCACGTGCCGGGCCCGCTGGTCGCGATCGCGGCCGTCACGCTGGTCAGCTCCCTCGCGGACCTGCCCTCGTACGGCGTGGCCACCGTCGGCGAGGTGCCCGGCGGCCTGCCGTTCCCGCTCCTGCCCGATCCCGGCCTGGTCCGGGTCCTGGCGCCGATGGCCCTCGGCATGGCGCTGCTCGCCTTCGTGGAGTCGATCACCGCGGCGAGGATCTTCCGGCACCGGGACGACCCGCCGCTCGACACCGACCGGGAACTGCTCGCCCTCGGACTGGCGAACTCCGCCGGCGGGATCTTTCGGGCCTACCCCGCGGCAGGCGGGATGACGCAGACCGAGGTGAACGACGCCTCCGGCGCCCGGAGCCAGCGGGCCGAGATCGTGACCGCGCTCTGCGCGGCGGTGGTGCTCGTCTTCCTCACCCCGATCCTGGCCCCGCTGCCCGGAGCCGCCCTGGGCGGGCTCGTCATGACCATCGCGGCGCGCCTGATCGACGTCCGCGGGCTGGCGGCGATCTGGCGGGCCAGGCGGTCGGAGGCCGCGCTCACCTGCCTGACGATGCTGGTGGCGGTCGGCTTCGGCATCATGCAGAGCGTGCCGGCCGCGGTCCTGATCTCGATACTCCTGCTGCTGCACCATGTGGACAATCCGGCGATCTACCCGCTGGGCCGCGATCCCGCCTCGGGGGTCTACCGCGACCTCACACGCCACCCGTCGGACGAGACCGAGCCGGGGCTGCTGATCGTGCGCGTCGAGAGCCGCCTGTACTTCGCCAACGCCCGCCGGGTGGCGGAGCGGGTGACGGCCCTCGTCGAGGCCGCCACCCCCCGCCCTCACGCGCTGCTCCTCGACCTGACCGGCGTGCCCGGCATGGACCTCACCGCGGTGTCGGCGGCCGAGGAGTTCCACGGCACGATGGAACAGCGCGGCGTCGACCTCTGGGTCGCCCTCGACAGCCGCGAGCCCATCGAGATGCTCAGGCACACGGGCACCTGGGAGCGGCTGTCCGGCCGGGGGCGGCTGCACCCGGCCGTGGACGCCGCCGTCGCCGCCTATCGCGCCTGCGGCTCCTCCGGCCCCTGAGCGTCCGCGTGCTCGGGGAAGGCGTTGATGGTCACCCGGTGCATGCGGCGGCGCTCGGTGTAGTCGGCCACCGCGTAGTGCTGGGTGCTGCGGTTGTCCCAGAAGGCCATCGTGCCCGGCCGCCAGTTGAGCCGGACCTGGTACTCGGGAGATCGGATGTGGTCGATCAGGTACGGCAGCAGCGCCTCGTTCTCCCGGTCGGACAGCTGCACCAGCCGCGTGGTGGAGGCCCGGTTGACGAACAGCGCCTTGCGCCCGGTCTCGGCGTGCACCCGCACCACGGGGCGCTCGATCGGCGGCCACTTGGCCTGGATCTCGGCGAGGTCGAAGTCGTGGCCCTTGGAGATGGCCTTCTTCATCGAGGCCGTGATGTCGTGGATCGCGGTGAGCTCGTCACACAGCCGCTGGATGGGCGGGGAGAGCGTCTCGTAGGCCAGGTAGGAGTTGGCCCACATGGTGTCGCCGCCGACGCTGGGGAGTTGCACGCAGCGCAGCAGCGAGCCCATCGGCGGGACCGGCTCGAAGGTGTTGTCGCTGTGCCACTCGTCGCCGCCCTCCCCCTTGGGGTCGGTCTGGTCGAGGACGTGGATCGGGCTGCCGCCGTCCTTCTTGAAGGCCGGGTGGTTGATCGAGCCGAAGTTCTCGGCGAAGCGGACGTGCTCCTCGTCGTTGATGTGCTGGTCGCGGAAGAAGAGGACCTTGTGCTCCAGCCAGCCCCGGCGGAGCTCCTGTACCTCGCCCTCCGACAGTGGCTTGCGCAGGTCGACACCGCTCACCTCGGCGCCGATGTGCCTGGTGACGGGCTTGAACTCGATCATCTTGTGGACGCCCTCCGTTTGTGGCCACACGCCGGTCCCAGGGACCGGGAAGTCCTGGCCGGCCCCTTGTCACGAGCATTGCCCGACCGCGCCAGTCAAGCAACCGCTTGGTCAAGAATATGCCCCGCCCCACCCGGAGAGAAAGTGCCTCCGGGCACCTGGGGCAGGGGGAGAGGAGCGGCTTCTCGCCAGGCCGCTTGCGCGGCTCGGCGAAGGGCAAGCCCTGCCCTGAAGATGTTGATCGCCGCGTTCACGTCGGCGTGCGCGGCGTGAACGCATGCCGTACAGGCGAACCCGGCCTGGGTGCGGCGGTTCTCCCGCGCGCAATGCCCGCACCGGGCGCAGGTGCGGGAGGTGTGTGCGGGGTTCACCGCGATCAGCTCCCCCAGCCGGGTCTTCACCCGCCCGCTCAGAACCGGGCGGCGATAATTCGGGCACCGCACGACGTGGTGTCCGAGGTCATGCGCCGCACCGGGAGAAGTGCGCACCTGACGAGGCATGCGATCATTACAGCACCGCCATCCATCTAACGCGGAGCTCTCGATGCGCAAGCCTGGCAGGTCGCTGCACGCTCGGGTCTTGACGGCCCTCCCGCTCCCGATTCCCCCGTCGCCTGAAGGCAGCGGTCCCCTCCGGAGAACTTGATGGACGTCACAACCTGGTACCTCGAACAGACCTCCCGCTCCGACCTGCTCACCGCCAGGCCGCCGGCGATCGAGGTCGACATCGTGCGCGCCGAGATCGTCTCGCCCGAGTTCAGCAGGTTCCTGAACACGGCCGTGGGCGGCGACTGGCACTGGACCGACAGGCTGCCGTGGACCTGGCAGCAGTGGGCGGACTGGCTGGAGCGCGGCGTGGAGACCTGGGTGGCCTACTACCGCGGCACCCCGGCGGGCTACGTCGAGCTCATGCCCGGTGACGACGGGGCCGTCGAGATCACCTGCTTCGGCCTCCTTCCCTGGGCGATCGGCAAGGGCCTGGGCGGCCACCTTCTCGAGACCGGTACGGCCCGCGCCTGGGACCTGGCCGAACGGCAGCCGGACCGGGAGCCCACCCGGCGGGTGTGGCTGCACACCTGCTCCCTCGACAGTCCGGTCGCACTCGCCAACTACCAGGCACGAGGGTTCCGGATCTACGACAGCAGGCTGAACGTCCCCGGAGACGAGCACGAGGGGCCCACGCCCGGTCCGTGGCCGGGAGCCGGTCCTCGCCTCCGCCGCACGCCCGGTGCTTCACCGGATGCCGGCTAGGGGGCCGTAAGTGTCGGACGGCGTGAGTATGGTAACGAGTCGCGGCACAGTGTCCGGTCACCTCGATCGGGGTTGAGCCCGCGGATCACCCCCGTCATCATCGAGGAGGTGCCTCCGATGACTCCGTTCCCCGCGCGTGAGCGCACAGAACGCGTCGCCGTACGCTACCGCATCGCCACCCGCACGGGATATACCGATACCCCGCACACCGGCCCGACGCTCCAGCGAGCCGACGGCCATCGTCACACCACGAAGACAGAAGGAGGATGCGCTTCCCTCTCGGCCTGAAAGCCGAGGTGCCCGCGCAGGAAATCAGATGGCCCGACGGACGACCACACCCCCGACTGACGAGGATTTCGAGGAGCGGATCGTCGACATCGACGTCTCCGCCGAGATGCGCACCAGCTTCCTCGAATACGCATACTCGGTCATCTACCAGCGTGCGCTGCCCGACGCCAGGGACGGCCTCAAGCCGGTCCAGCGCCGCATCCTCTATTCCATGAGCGAGATGGGCCTGCGGCCCGACCGGGGACACGTCAAGTCGTCACGGGTCGTCGGCGACGTGATGGGCAAGCTGCATCCGCACGGCGACACCGCCATCTACGACGCGCTGGTCCGCATGGCCCAGCCGTTCTCGATGCGGCTGCCGCTGATCGACGGGCACGGCAACTTCGGCTCCCCCGACGACCTGCCCGCCGCGATGCGTTACACCGAGGCCCGGCTGGCCGCGGCGGCCATGGCCATGGTGCAGTCGATCGACGAGGACACCGTCGATTTCAAGCCCAACTACGACGGCCAGGAGACCGAGCCCACGGTCATGCCGTCGGCGTTCCCGAACCTGCTGGTCAACGGGGCCACCGGCATCGCGGTCGGCATGGCGACCAACATGGCGCCGCACAACCTCGTCGAGGTCGTCGCGGCGGCCCGCCATCTGATCAAGAAGCCCGACGCCACACTCGACGACCTGATGCGGTTCGTCCCGGGGCCCGACCTGCCCACCGGCGGCACCATCATCGGCCTGGACGGCATCCGCGACGCCTACGCCAAGGGCCGGGGGACCTTCCGGATGCGCGCCAAGTGCTCCGTGGAGCAGGTCAGCCCCCGGCGCAAGGGCATCATCGTCACCGAGCTGCCGTTCAACGTGGGCCCCGAGCGGGTGGTCACCAAGATCAGAGAGCTGGTCACCGCAAAGAAACTCCAGGGCATCTCCGACCTGAAGGACCTCAGCGACCGGCACAAGGGCCTGAACCTGGTCATCGAGATCAAGAACGGCTTCATCCCCGAGGCCGTGCTGGAGGAGCTCTACCGGCTGACGCCGATGGAGGAGACCTTCGGCATCAACAACGTCGCCCTGGTGGAGGGCCAGCCGCGCACGCTGGGGCTGCGCGAGCTGCTCCAGGTCTACGTGGACCACCGCCTCGACGTGGTCCGCCGCCGTTCGGCCTACCGCCGCCGCAAGCGCGAGGACCGTCTCCATCTCGTCGAGGGCCTCATCATCGCCCTGCTCAACATCGACGAGGTCATCCAGGTCATCCGCTCCTCGGACGACTCGGCCCAGGCCCGCGAGCGGCTGATGGAGGTCTTCGAGCTGTCGGAGATCCAGGCCGCCTACATCCTGGACACCCCGCTGCGCCGCCTGACCCGCTTCGACAAGCTGGAGCTCGACGGGGAGAAGGAGACCCTGGAGAGCGAGATCGCCGAGCTGACCGCGATCCTGTCGTCCGAGGACAAGCTCCGCAAGGTCGTCTCCGACGAGCTCGCCCAGGTCTCCAAGACCTTCGGCACGCCCCGCCGTACGGTGCTGCTGGAGTCCTCCGGCGTCACCAGGAACGCCTCGGTGCCGCTGGAGGTGGCCGACGACCCGTGCCTGGTGCTGTTCTCCTCGACCGGCCTGCTGGCCCGGACGACCGACGCCTCCCCGCTGGCCGGCGAGGGTGACCGCTCGGCCCACGACGTGCTGGTCTCCGTGGTGAACAGCACGGTCAGGGGCGAGGTGGGCGTGGTCACCAACCAGGGCCGGATGATCCGCGTCCAGGTGGTCGACCTGCCGACGCTGCCTCCCTCGGCCAACCCGCCGTCGCTCTCCGGCGGACACCCCGTGTCCGAATACGTCACGCTGAGCCCGGGTGAGACGGTCGTCGGCATCGGCTCGCTCGATCCCGACGGCCCCGGCCTGGCGCTGGGGACCGCGCAGGGCGTGGTCAAGCGGGTCGTCCCCGACTACCCGGCCAACCGCGACGACTTCGAGGTCATCGGGCTCAAGGACGGCGACACCGTGGTCGGGGCGGTGGAGCTGACCTCCGAGGACCACGACCTGGTCTTCATCACCTCCGAGGCCCAGCTGCTGCGCTACCCCGCCGTCAACGTCCGGCCGCAGGGCCGCCCGGCGGGCGGCATGGCGGGCGTCCGCCTGGACGGCGGTGCCACCGTGATCTGGTTCGGTGTGGTCGATCCGGCGCGCGAGTCCCGGGTCGTGACGATCGCGGGATCCTCCACCGCACTGCCCGGCACCCAGATCGGCGGCGCGAAGATCTCCGACTACGCCGAGTATCCGGCCAAGGGGCGCGCCACCGGCGGCGTCCGGGTCCAGCGTTTCCTCAAGGGCGAAGACGTGCTGCTCCTCGCCTGGGCGGGCCCCGCACCGGCCCGCGCGGTCTCCACCGTCGGCAAGCCGGTCCCGCTGCCGGAGGAGCTGGGCCGCCGCGACGGTTCCGGTGTCCGGCTCACCCACACGGTGGCGGCCGTGGGCGGCGCCCTCGGCGCGTCCGGCGGGGAGCCCGCCGCCGAGAAACCGGCCCCCTCGGAGCAGTGACCCTTCGGGCCTTCCGCGGAGTTCTCAGGCATGAAGTCCTGAGAGCTTCACGGAAGGCCCCGGGGAGACCTCGGCCCGCGCGGAGCGCCTAGTCCGCACAGAGGCAGAACGGGTGCCCGGCCGGGTCGAGGAAGACGCGGAAACTGCCGTCCTCACTCGGCTGGTATCTGTGTTTGACCGCGCCCAGCGCGAGCACCTCGGCCTCCGCCCGGTCGAGGTCGTCCACCGTCAGGTCCAGGTGCAGCTGCTGAGGCCGGTCGGGGTGGGGCCAGTCGGGCGGCTGGTGGTCCTTGACGAGCTGGAAGCAGATCCGTTCGGGCCTCCCGTCGGTGACGACGACCCAGTCGTCCTCGATCGAGGTGATCGCCCAGCCCAGGATCGCGCTGTAGAAATCAGCCAGCCGCTTCGGGTCCTGGCAGTCGAGAACCACCGACCGCATCCGTGCGATTGCCATGATTGCCTCCAAGTCGGGACACCAGTATCAAGCTTATGGCGGTGTCACCGGGTTTCACCATCGCTTGGCGCCGAGCACACACAGGGCGCCCAGCCCAGCGCGACCGCCTCGATCCGTGTTTCCCCAGCGGGCAGGCTCAAACCGAGCACCGCCGCGTCTCCCGGACCCGACACGATCCGTACGGCAACGGCGACCTGGAGCGGGCGGCCCGCCGGAGCCGGGGCCGCGGCGGCGCCGGAGGCGAGGTCACGGGCGCCGGCGGCCCCGATCAGGTCAGCGACCCCTGGAGAGCGAACCTGATCGCCATCAGCAACTGCCAGGGTTCACCGGACTCCCAGGAACGGACGAGCCCCGCCACCTGCTCGCCCGGCTGGAAGTCGTCGAAGCCGTGCGGGCCGAAACATCCGGCCTCCACGAGAACGGCCATGAGCGGGTCGTCGTCGCCGAGCGACCGGGTGTAGGCCGCCGCGTCGAGCAGGGCGAGCGCGGAGCGGGCGTTGCGGCCCCCGTCGCGGACCTCCACCCGGTCCAGCTTCCGCCTGCCCTCGGCACGCAGATATTCGGCCAGGGATTCGATCCTGCTCATGACCCTCTCCAGTTTTCCGCGCTTTGCGTCACGACATCATCACTCATGGTGAAGGAGAAGTGTGGGATCTTCCCCAAGTCGAGCCGGATAGGCCCCCCGGAAACTTCGACGAAAAGAGCATGCAGGATCATAAATCCGTCGATTCCGCTGACCGAAAGGTGTTCACGTGAGTGCCTTCGACGACCTGCTGGCCGCCAACAAGGAGTTCTCCGCCGCCTTCACCCATTCCGCCCTGACCGGTAAGGCAGCACGCGGCCTGGCGGTGGTTACATGCATGGACTCCCGGATCGATCCACTGGGGGTGTTCGGCCTGAAGCCCGGCGACGCCAAGATCCTGCGCAACGCCGGCGCCCGGGTGACCGACGACGTGTTACGGACACTCGTGCTGGCGGTCTATCTCCTGGGCGTGAACCGGGTGCTGGTCATGCCGCACACCGACTGTGGCATGGCGAAGAGCACCGACGACGATGTGCACGCGCTCGCCGCACAGCACGGCGTCGACACCCGGAGCCTGGACTTCCACACCGTCCCCGACCAGGACGCCGCCCTGCGCCATGATCTGACGCGCATCAGGACCAGCCCGTTCCTGCCGCCGGACCTGGCCATCGGTGGCGCCATCTACGACGTGCACACCGGCAAGCTCATGCCGGTCGAGCTGTAGCGTCCCGCCCGCGGCAGGGCGGGCGCACCGGAGAGCACGGGTGCCGGCCCCCACCCGCGACCGGGGCCGGCCACACCGCCGGCCCCCGGTGACGGGAGAGACGGCCGTCACCCGTCACCGGACCGGCGGTGACCATGGGGGCACCACGACCGCAGACGCTGCCCCTGTCCGGTACAGCCGCCGCCCGTACGGCCCAGCCGCCGACGGTCCATCCGTACGACTCGAACCGGTGGCGGTCCATCCACACGGCTCAGCCGCCGGCGGTCCATCCGTACAGCTCAAGCCGGCGGCGGCTGCCGTCTGGCCGGCTCAAGCAGGCGGGGTGAACGCGCGAAGGCCTCCGGACGGCGGCCCGGGTGGGGCTGCCACCGGAGGCCCGGTCGGCGGTCTAGGCGTCGATGTGGTCGCGGTCGACCTCGGCCGCGCTGCCCACGATGAACTCCCGGCGAGGCGCCACGTCGCTGCCCATCAGGAGGTCGAAGATGCGCTCGGCCTCCTCGATGTCTTCGATCCTGACCCGGCGCAGGGTCCGGTGACGGGGTTCCATGGTCGTCTCGGCCAGCTGGTCGGCGTCCATCTCGCCCAGACCCTTGTAGCGCTGCACAGGGTCCTTCCAGCGCTTGCCGCGACGCTCCAGGTCGCGCAGGACCCGGTGCAGCTCGGCGTCGGAGTAGCAGTAGACGTATTTGCCCTGACCGCGACCGGGGTTGGTGACCTCGATCCGGTGCAGCGGCGGAACGGCGGCGAAGACACGACCGGCCGCGACCATCGGCCTCATGTAGCGGTGGAACAGGGTGAGCAGCAGGCAGCGGATGTGCGCGCCGTCCACATCGGCGTCGGCCATCAGGATGACCTTGCCGTAGCGTGCGGCCTCGATGTCGAACGAGCGGCCGGAGCCCGCGCCGATGACCTGGATGATCGCGGCGCACTCGGTGTTCTTGAGCATGTCGGCGACGGACGCCTTCTGCACGTTCAGGATCTTGCCCCGGATCGGCAGCAGAGCCTGGAACTCCGAGTCGCGCGCCGCGCGGGCGGTGCCCAGCGCCGAGTCACCCTCGACGATGAACAGCTCGCTGCGGTCCACGTCGTCGCTGCGGCAGTCGACCAGCTTGGCGGGGAGCGCGGAGTTCTCCAGGGCGGTCTTGCGCCGCTGGTTGTCGCGGTGCTCGCGGGCGGCGATGCGGGCCTTGGCCGCCGCGACGATCTTCTCCAGGGCCGCCCGCAACTGCGGCTTGAGCGCGCGCGAGGGGTTGGTGAACAGCTCCTTGAGCTCGCGGGAGACGACGTGGGAGACGATCCGGGAGGCGGCCGAGGTGCCCAGGACCTCCTTGGTCTGCCCCTCGAACTGCGGCTCGGGCACCCGGACGGTCACCACTCCGGTGAGGCCCTCCAGGATGTCCTCCCGGCTGACCGGGGCGTCGCCGTTCTTCAGCAGGCGGGTCTCGCGCAGCTGCTCGTTGAGCGTGCGGACCAGGGCGCGCTCGAAGCCGTTGACGTGGGTGCCCCCCTTGGGGGTGGCGATCACGTTGACGAAGGACCGGACGGTGGTGTCGTAGCCCTTGCCCCAGCGCAGCGCGACGTCCACGGTGAGCTCGCGCTGGACCTCGGTGGGGGTCATGTGCCCCAGGTCGTCGAGGACCGGAACGGTCTCGTGGAAGTGCCCGACGCCCTGCAGCCGCAGCACCTGGCAGACGGCCTCGTCGCGGGCGAGGAACTCGGTGAACTCTGAGATCCCGCCGTCGAAGTGGAACTCCTCCTCGACGGCCTCCTCGCCCCGGCTGTCGCGCACGGCCAGGGTGAGACCGGGGACCAGGAAGGCGGTCTGGCGGAGGCGGACGTGGATCTCGTCGAGGGAGACCTCGGCCTCGGGCAGGAAGATCTGGTGGTCCACCCAGAAGCGGACGCGGGTGCCGGTGACCTTGCGGGCGAGCTTGCCGCCGTCGCGCAGACCGGACTTCTTCTTGAACTTGGCGGTGGGCCCGTCGCCGTCGAAGACGCCGGGAACGCCCCTGCGGAAGCTGATCTCGTGGATCTGGCCGTCGCGGTCGACCTCGACGTCCAGCCGGGAGGACAGGGCGTTGACCACGGAGGCGCCGACGCCGTGCAGGCCGCCCGAGGCGCCGTAGGAGCCGCCGCCGAACTTCCCGCCCGCGTGCAGCTTGGTGTAGACCAGCTCGACTCCGGCCAGGCCGCTCTTGGGCTCGACGTCGACCGGGATGCCCCGGCCGTTGTCGCGCACCTCGATCGATCCGTCGGCGTGCAGCTCGACCTCGATGCGGTCGCAGTAGCCGGCCAGGGCCTCGTCGACCCCGTTGTCCACGATCTCCCAGAGGCAGTGCATGAGACCGCGACTGTCAGTCGACCCGATGTACATGCCCGGGCGCTTGCGGACGGCTTCGAGACCCTCCAGAACCGACAGATGACGGGCTGTATAACCCGTCTCCACGCTAACTGCGGTCACACCCACTCCCACTCTGCTCGAACACGTGTGCGCAGCCTACCGTTCTTCCCGGCGCGGCGCGTACAAGCTTGCCATCAGGTAGCCAACAGTGTTACTTCCGGCGTGCTCGCCGTTACTTTCGGACACTTTCCGCTCTCGGCGTAGCGGGGGGTCGGTTGGGAACGTTCGCATCGGGTTAGATGTTCTCTCAAGTGACTGACGCCAGATCCTCCACAAGGGGATGACCTGAAAGGCGATACGTGACTGGAACCCTCGCCCCCGCCAAGCAGCTGACGGCCACGGACCGCTGTGACCGGTGTGGCGCCCAGGCCTACATCCGCGCAACCCTGCCCGTAGGTGGGGAGCTGCTTTTCTGCGCCCACCACGGGCGGCAGCACGTAGCTGTGCTGAGAGCCAAGGGCGCCGACATCCAGGACGAGTCGGCACGCCTCAGCGACACCCCTGCAACCGCGAACAATGACGAACGGTAGGAATCACCGGACCCGGTAGTGATATCGGCCCGACACCGTGAAGCCCTGTTGCTCGTAGAGCGACCGGGCCGCGGCGTTCGATTCCACCACGACCAAATATGCCTTCCGTGTGCCCTGCTCCCGCGCATGTGAGAGCAGGGCACGCAATATCTCTCGGCCATGGCCCTGGCGCCGCGCGTGCGGCACCACCGCCATGGAGTAGATCCCGAACCATTCTCCCTGTTTGACGCCCCGCCCGACGGCCTGCCGTCCCAGCGAGGCGTACACGGCGGGCACGCCGGTGAGGATCCGCGCGGCCGTCGCCAAGCCCTCGTCACCGAATCTCCCGTCCACGCTCCACCAGGTGTCCAGCCACGCCTGTGACGGCGTCCGCGCGAGCTCGACCCCTTCTCCGGCCGGTACGGCGCGCGCCGGCGGCGCCGTCATCACCAGTGTGGGGTCCACCATCTGATAATCACGCGCCCGCAGCGCCTCGTCCAGCCCGGGAGTCGCGCCTCCGCCCACGGAGAACACGCACGGCAGCCCCCGGTCGGCGTAGAACTTCTCCGCCTCGGCGATGGCCGCCCCCAGATCCTCCGGCTCCCCCAGCGGCAGCACCGAGTTGGCCCGCTTGGTCACCCCGTCCATGGCGCGCATGACCCATCCGCCCGTATCCACCCGGTCGACGGCGGGCCATGCCTGATCGACGAGACGGGCGAAGATTTCGTCGTTCACAGCAGTGGATCCGTTCATGGCCGTGGAGCTTGGACCCCTCCCGTCGCACTACGCTCGGCGACTGTGCTGATTCTGCTGCCTCCGTCGGAGGGAAAGGCCGAGCTGGGCAACGGCCCCGCTCTTGAGCTGTCCCGGCTGAGTTTCCCGTCCCTGAACGCCTCCCGGGAGGTCGTCCTGGACGCGCTCGTCGCGCTCTGCGCGGGATCCGGGGCGCAGACCGTGCTCGGACTGTCGCAGGGACAGCTGGGCGAGATCGGCAAGAACCGGGATCTGCGGGGGGCTCCCACCCTGACGGCCGCCGAGCTCTACACCGGGGTGCTCTACGACCATCTCGGCCTGGCCTCGATGTCTTCCGAGGCGGCCGGGCGCGCCGCGCAGAGCCTCGTGATCTTCTCCGGTCTCTGGGGCCTGCTGCGGATCGGCGACCGGGTGCCGCCGTACCGCCTGTCCATGGGCGTGAAGCTGCCGCCGCTGGGCGGCCTGGGCTCCTACTGGCGCCGGTCCGTCGCCCCGGTTCTCGACGCCGAACCCGGTCTGGTGGTGGACATGCGCTCCAGCACCTACGCGGCGGCCTGGCAACCCGGCGGCCGGGCCGTGGCCGTACGGGTGCTCAAGGACGGCAAGGTCGTCAGCCACATGGCCAAGGCCACCCGGGGAGTGATCGCCCGCTCCCTGCTGGAGGGAGACTGCGACCCGCAGACCCCGGAGGAGCTTGTCAAGGTCCTGGACAGCCTCGGCCACACCGTCGCCCTCGGCAAAGCCCCCGCGGGCAGGCGTCCGTGGACCCTCGACGTCACGGTGTGACCCGCGGCCACGTCACGGCATCCGGCCCGCTGTGACCCGCGGCCACATCACGACATTCCGGCACGGCGTGACCCGCAGCCACGTCGCAGCATCCGGCCCGGCGTGACCCGCGACCGCGTCACGGCATCCGGCATGTCCCGCCGGCCGTGTCGCGGCATGCCGCGGGGCACCGCCGGATGTCGCGTCCGGCCGGGGCCCGGCCTCTCGTCCCCTCCAACGACGCAGGGCCCGCGCCGGGTGGCAGCGGGCCCTCGTCGGAAGAGACCTCAGTCCAGGTAGTCGCGCAGGACCTGGGACCGGGACGGGTGGCGGAGCTTGGACATGGTCTTGGACTCGATCTGCCGGATGCGCTCGCGCGTCACCCCGTAGACCTTGCCGATCTCGTCCAGCGTCTTCGGCTGACCGTCGGTGAGACCGAAGCGCATCGAGACCACGCCCGCCTCGCGCTCGGACAAGGTGTCCAGAACGGAGTGGAGTTGCTCCTGCAGAAGCGTGAAGCTGACCGCGTCGGCCGGGACGATCGCCTCGGAGTCCTCGATGAGGTCACCGAACTCGCTGTCGCCCTCCTCACCCAGCGGGGTGTGCAGGGAGATCGGCTCACGACCGTACTTCTGGACCTCGACGACCTTCTCAGGGGTCATGTCGAGCTCGCGGGCCAGCTCCTCGGGAGTGGGCTCACGACCGAGGTCCTGAAGCATCTGCCGCTGGACCCGGGCCAGCTTGTTGATCACTTCGACCATGTGGACCGGGATGCGGATGGTCCGCGCCTGGTCGGCCATGGCGCGGGTGATCGCCTGCCGGATCCACCACGTGGCGTAGGTGGAGAACTTGTAGCCCTTGGTGTAGTCGAACTTCTCGACCGCACGGATCAGGCCCAGGTTGCCCTCCTGGATCAGGTCCAGGAAGAGCATGCCGCGGCCGGTGTAGCGCTTGGCCAGCGAGACCACCAGACGGAGGTTGGCCTCCAGCAGGTGGTTCTTGGCCCGGCGGCCGTCCTCGGCGATCCATTCGAGTTCGGCGCGGACGTCCACCGGAAGCTTGTCCCCGTCGGTGCCGAGCTGCTCCTCGGCGAACAGGCCGGCCTCGATGCGCTTGGCGAGCTCGACCTCCTGCTCGGCGTTGAGCAGGGGGACCTTGCCGATCTGCTTGAGGTAGTCCTTGACCGGGTCGGCCGTGGCGCCGGCGGCGGCGACCTGCGGCACGGGAGCGTCGTCATCGTCGTCGGAGAGGATGAGGACCTCGTCCTCGTTCTGCTCGACGACCTCGACCTTCGGCTCCTCTTCGGTCTCGACCTCGGCCTCGGCCTCGATTTCGACCTCGACCTCCGTCTCGACCTCCACCTCGAGGTCGAAGTCCTCGATCTCGACGTCGTCCTCGAGCTCGATGACCTCGTCGTCCTCGCCACCGGCCGTCTTCGGCTTGGGCTCGGACTTGGCCGCGGGTGCGATCCCCTCGGGGCCGGCCTTCTTCGGCGGCGGTCCGGGGATCGGCTTCTTGGCAGCCGGGGCGACCTTCTTGGCGGGAGCCGTCGGCTTCTTGGCCGCGGGCGTGGGCTCGGAGCCGCCGACGACCGCGGTGACGGTCTCCGGCTGCTCCTTGGCCGCCGCGGCGGTCTTGGTCTTTTTGACTGTGGCGGGAGCGGCGGGGGTACGGCGCTTGGTCGAAGTCCGAGACTTCTTGGGAGCCGCGGAGTCCTCAGCAGTCAGTCGTACGGTGATGCCCTCTTTGCTGAGGCTGCGCAGGATTCCAGCGACCTGCGCCATCGGAATGTCCGCTTCCTCGACGGCCTTGCGGACATCCTCGGACTCGAGGAACCCCTGCGAGCGCCCCCGCTCCATCAGCTGCTGAATGACGGGCTCGTTCAGCTCGGATGGCTTCGAGCGAGTCGAACTTGCAGGCGACACGAACACCTCTCGAAGGAAAGCGTGACGAGAATGGACCCAGATGCCCACTAGGGGCAGATACCTCTAGTTGTCATGATGAACGAGGCCGCGAACCGCGACGCACCTGTCCAGCATTGTGGCACGACACCGTGATCCATACGGCCGCCTCCTGGCGGTTGCCCTCCACCCTAGGCCGACCAAGAGAGTAGTGCGTACGGAAGCGAGGCACCGATACCCGAAAGCAACCGTTATGACTGTTTCATTCAGTCACTCTTCGTGGCCGGAGGGACGTGAATCGCCAGCACCGTAACGTCATCATCCTGCTCATACCCCGACAGCATCCGATCCACAAGGAAATCCAGCAACATATGCGGACTTCCGACGACTTCGGGCGGCGCTTCGGTCACAACAGAGCAAAGTTCAGCGAGTCCGGCATCCAGCCCACGCTTCCGGTTCTCCACCAGACCATCCGAATAAAGGACAGCGGTGTGCCCCGGCGGGACACAGAACCGGAACTGCCTGCGGCTCGTCGGCCAGCCGAGCGGGGTGCCCGGCTCGCCGTCGCACAGCAGCGGCATGCCCTGCGGTGAGACCAGCAGGGGCGGCGGGTGGCCGGCCAGCGCCAGCGTGCCCTCTCCCGTGCCGGGTTCGACGACCATGTAGGCGAGGGTGGTGACCTGCTCTTCCTCCTCTGTGGCCTCGAAGACCCGGTCCAGGCCGGTGAGGACCGCCGCGGGCGGCGGATTGGTCAGCGCCAGGGCCCGCATCGCGTTGCGGATGCGGCCCATGCCGGCCGCGGCCTTGACGCCCTTGCCCATGACGTCGCCGACCACCGCGGCGACCCGGCCGTCCTGCAGGACGAACGCGTCGTACCAGTCTCCGCCGACCTGCACGTGACGGCTGCCCGAGCGGAAGCGCTGGGCCAGCACCAGGCCGCGCACCACCGGCAGGCGATCGGGCAGGAGGCTGCGCTGGAGCGTCTCGGCGGTGCGGTGCTCACGCTCGAACAGGGTGGCCCGCTCCACGGCCAGGGCGCACTGCCCGGCGAGCGCCTCCAGGAACACGCCGTCTTCCTGGGAGATCTTCTGCGGACGGGTGAAGGAGAACCTCAGCGCGCCGAGCGCGCGTCCCGCGGCCAGCAGCGGCAGGCCCACCCAGGCCCGCTCGTCGCTGTGGTCGATGAAGCCGGTGACGGCCTCGTCGTCGCCCCCGGCGTCCACGAGCTGGGAGCGCAGGCTGTCGGGCGATTCGGCGAAGACCGGACGGCGGCTGTTGACCGCCATGGTCATCACGCTGGAGTGCGACAGCGGGATCTCCTCGCCGGGCGCACCGGGAACATCGGGGATGCCACCGCTGTTGACCAGCTTCAGCGCGGCCCGCTCGACGTCGAGCAGGGCCACCGCCGAGCGGTCGGCCGCCAGTGCCGTACGGCCGACGTCGATGATGACCTGGACGACCTGCTCGACGGTGAGCGCCTCGGCGAGCTGCGCCGTGGCGCCCTGCAGCCGTGCCGTACGCAGGGCGGCCGCGCCGAGCTGGTCGGTGAGCCGGCCGCGCATCTCCTCGGCCTCGCGCTGGGGGGTGACGTCGGTGTTGGCGCCCACCCACTCGACCACCCGGCCGTGGCGGATGATCGGGACCGCGCGCACCTCGAAGTGGCGGTAACCGCTGGCCCGGGTGCGGACCCGGTAGTTCCACTCGAACATGATCCGGCCGCGCAGCGCCTCGCGCCAGGCCTCCTCCGCGTGCGGCCGGTCGTCGGGATGGACGGCCTCCAGCCAGCCGTGGGCGAGGTATTCCTCCAGGCCCTGGCCGGTGATGGCGCGCCACTGCGGCGCGTCCTCCACCACGGCCCCGGTCGGGGCGGTGATCCACACGAGCTGGGACTGCGCCTCGACCAGCGAGCGGTAGCGCTCCTCGCTGCGCCGCAGGTCCTCCTCGACCTGCCTGCTCTCGGTGATGTCCACGCCGACCAGGCAGACCGCGCGGAGCTCGCTCTTGTCGTCGTGGATCGGGGAGAACGTCAGCGACCAGTGACGGGTCTGCCCGTCGGCGGTGCGCACCCGGATCCGCTGGTCCGCCTCGACCCCGGTCCCTTCGACGACGCCGCGGACCGACCCCTCCACCAGCGCGGTGAGGTCGGCGGAGAGCAACTCGCCCGGGGCCCGGCCGACCAGGCGCTCGACCGGGAGACCGACCACGTCGGCGAAGACCTCGTCGACCCGCTGGAAGCGGCCGTCGGGGTCGAAGAACGCGAAGGCGAACGGCGACTGCGACAACAGGCCCTGCAGCAGGCCGGGGTCTGAGATGTCCACACCCGACTCCCGGGGACGGGGCACGGAGGTTTCGGCGCTCATGGTCGGCACCTCCGTCGCGTGCCAGGGTCTCCCACGAGGCACATCTCCAAACTTGCGAATTGGCGTAGCGCAGCTCCGGGGGACCGGATCCTGCAGTACATCATCGGCGATGGGTGCGTGCGGACGGAAGCCCCGCCCATGATGCGGTCAGCGCATCCCGCGAACCTCCCGGGTCCGAAGACCGGAGGCTCCACGCTAACGCGCGGGTTCCCCGGCATGGGCGTCGCCCGACCGGCGTTCGGCCGAAGCCGAACGATGATGCCGTCCCCCACCGCGTCCGCCCCCCTTCGGGGAGCGCGGCGGCAGTCGCACCGCGATGCGATCGGCCCGGTTCCGGACTCTTCCGACTGCTTCGCGTCCTCACCCCCGCCGACCTGCGCCGACCTGGGCTTGACGCCGCTCCCACTGCCCTCCCGGAACGCCGGCGTGATCATCGCCGACGCCTTCGAACGTATGCGGCCAGGACCCTAGCAGGATCAAGCCGGACCGTCCCGACAACTGCCCACCTCGTCTCCGTCAGCGTCCCAAGCAAGATCAGGCTACTGACTCGTTGGCGATTTGGCTGCCCCTTCGGGGACACTCGTTTACTCCCCGGTCGACAAATCGAGTCAGGATTGGGGTCAGCTTCGCATGTCGCCCATCCAAGGGTTGACACTCCCGGGATAAGTTGTGGAATGAGAACGCACGTCCCCGCCGTCCATCCGGGGGATGCCCCCCGGAAACCCGGAGGAATGCGACACCCATGCCCGCTCTCGCGATCCGCTTCACCGGCGGCACAACGACGTTCCACGACCCGGTGAGCGCCCGTCTGGCCGCCGAGTTCCTCACCGTCCCGCTCGGCACCGTGGCACGGTGCGTGGCCGACGTACGGGCCTGCGCCGAGCATCTGAGGGTGGACGCGACGCCCGAGGTGATCGAACGCGTCGCCCGCGAGCATCTGCTCGCCCTCGTGAACTCCGCGCCGCCACCGCGAAGTCCCCGGTAACATCGGGATCACCGGGCCGTGTTCCACGCACCGTTTGGCCCGGGAATGCGAGAAGGTTGGGACGTGAGCGAGCGAAGCGAGCGAGCCAATCAGCGCGGTGGCACTGGGCTCATACGGCCGACGGAGGAGGCTGCTTGAGCCGGCGACACCGTCGAGATCCCCGAGAGAGCCAGTCCCCGGACGAGGTGTTCTCCGAGATGCTGATCGCTGCTCGCGAGCTGCTGGCCGTACGCAGCCCGCTGGACGCCGAGCTCATGGTCTCCGACATGGTCGGAGCCTGGTGGGGGCGGCGCCTGCGGCGCGGGGACGCCGAGCAGGTCCTCGGCGAGGGGCTGGTCGACTACGCGGCCAAGGCGGGATCCCCGGCCGCGCTGACCCTGCTGATCGCCCTGGCCTATCTCGGCACGGCCCGCCAGGCGGCCAAGGCCGAGGGCGCGGCGCTGGCGCTCATCGAGCGCGACGTGGCCAGGCCCCGCTGGGCCGACCGGCTGGGCGCGGTCAAGCCGACCGGGTGCTTCGTCTCCCGCGACGCCTACGGCGACCAGGACACCGTGGTGTGCACCTTCGCCTACCGGGGCGCCGACAGCGGCGAGGACCGGCACGCGCTGGTCGTGGTCGTCGACTACAACATGCGGGGGATCGCCCGCGACGCCTGGGTCTCCTCACACGTGGAGAAGCTCCTGGAGCAGGCCGCGGCCGAGGCCGAGGCCAACCCGATGCTCAGGTTCGAGGAGATCGAGCCGCAGCAGGCCAGAGCGCTGCTCGAATCCGCCATGAAGGCCACCGTGGAGTACGGCCACCGCAGGACGACCGCGCCGGTCAGCGACAGCTACAGCGCCTACCACGCCTTCGCCCGGTCCCGGATCAAGGCGCTGCCGCCCGGCCGCAAGCGCCCGGCGCCGCTGCACAGCGAGGCCCCCTACAGCCGTGACCGCCGGGCGATGCTGGCCGCGGAGTTCCTCTCCTCGGACGCGGCCGAGCACCTGTCGGACCCCTCGGCGGCCTCGCGCTGCGCCGACCACATCATCGACTACGGCTGCGACCAGGATTTCGGCCGCCCGTTACGGGTGAGCCCGACCAAGTGTGAGACGTTCCTGCTCGACTGGCTGCCGCGCAAGGTCATGCTCAGCCCGGCCGAGCAGGAGGCGGTGCCGTACGTTCTGGGGGCCTGGGCGCGCTTCGCCGCGCGCCGGACCGGGCTGCCGGACGAGGGCCTGCGCGCCACGCTCGACGGGATCTGGGAGACGACCGCCAGGTTCGCCGAGACCTACCGCGACCCGACGACCTTCGGCCTCGACCGCGACCTGCTGGACCGGCTGCTGCCGGACGGCGACCTGTCGGCGCTGGCCCGGCGGGTGTTCGCGTTCCCGTTCCTGCAGGGCACGCACGGCGAGATCAAGCTCGACCTGCTGAACCCGTCCGACGAGGCCGACCGGCGGGTGCTGCTGGGCATCGACCACGGGGGCGAGCTCAACCGGCCGGACTACGACGAGCACCTCGCCTGGCACGAGGAGATCGCCGGCCGGCTCTGGGAGGGCGACCCTCCGCAGCTCTGGGAGGCCGCCCAGCGGCTGCTGGACCTCGGCCACGACCGGCACGACGTGCTGCACGTGCTGATCGAGATCGCCGAGCGGATCGGCGACGACCCCGAGGAGCTGGCCATCGCCCTCGATGACATCGCTGACATTCCCGACGAGCCTCCGGTGTAGGTGAGCCATGGTGATCGACCTCAACGCCGACCTCGGTGAGGGCTTCGGCATCTGGCGGCTGGGCGACGACATGGCCCTGCTCGACATTGTGACCAGCGCGAACATCGCCTGCGGGTTCCACGCGGGCGACCCGCTGACCATCCGCCGCACCTGCGCGGCCGCGGTGGACCGGGGGGTGATGATCGGCGCCCAGGTGTCCTACCGGGACCTGGCCGGATTCGGTCGGCGCGAGATGGAGGTGGATCCGGAGGAGCTCTGCGCCGAGGTGCTGTACCAGCTCGCGGCGGTGGACGGGATCGCCAGGGCGATGGGCGGCCGGGTCTCCTACGTCAAGCCGCACGGCGCGCTCTACAACCGGATCTGCCGCGACCCCGAGCAGGCCGACGCGGTCGTGGAGGCGGTGGCCGACTACGACCGCGACCTGCCGCTGCTCACCCTGCCCGGTTCGGCCGTCCACGAGATCGCCGCCCGGGAGGGCGTCGCCACCGTCACGGAGGCCTTCGCCGACCGCGCCTACACCCCCGCGGGGACCCTGCTCCCCCGCCGCTCCCCCGGCGCGGTGCTGCACGACCCCGCCGCGGTCGCGGCCCGGGCCGTGCGCATGGCGACCGCCCGCACGGTGACCGCGGTGGACGGCTCCGAGGTCCCGGTGGACGCGCGATCGATCTGCGTGCACGGCGACACCCCGGACGCCGTGCTGCTGGCGCGGGCCGTCCGCGACGCCCTGATCGCCGCCGGGGTGACCCTGAAGGCCTTCACTTGACGTCCTGGATCCGCCGGGCCGGGGAAGACTCGCTGCTGGTGGAGACCGGGTCGCTGGAGATCTCCCACCGGCTGGACGCCCTCCTGCGGGCCGACCGCCCGGCCGGGGTGGTCGAGATCGTGCCCGGCCCGGAGACCGTCCTGGTCACCGCGCCGGGTGCCGACCTGTCCGGGCTCCGCTCCCGGCTCTCCCACCTGCTGGGTACGGCACGCGACGCGGGCACCGGCGCCTCCGCGGCCGGGAGGGCCGTGACGGTTCCGGTGGTCTACGACGGCGCCGACCTGGACGACGTGGCCGCCCTGAGCGGGCTGTCCACCGAGGAGGTGGTCGAGCGGCACACCCGGAGGGAGCTCGTGGTGGGCTGGCTCGGCTTCGCGCCGGGGTTCGCCTACCTCACCGGGCTGGACCCGGCGCTGCACGTGCCCCGGCTCTCCACCCCCCGGACCGCGGTGCCCGCCGGCGCCGTGGCGATCGCCGGCCCCTACTCGGCGGTCTATCCCTCGGCCTCGCCGGGGGGCTGGCGGCTGCTCGGCCGCTCCCTCATGGCGGTGTGGGACGTGACCGCCGACCCGCCCGCCGTCCTGACGCCGGGCACGCGGGTGCGCTTCCGGGCGGTCACGGGATGACCCCTCCTCTCCGGACCGTCCCGTGATCGAGGTGCTCGTGCCGGGGCCGTACGCCACCGTGCAGGATCTCGGCCGGCCCGGCTACGGCCATCTCGGCGTTCCCCGGTCCGGTGCCGCCGACGCGCCGAGCCTGCGGCTGGCCAACCGCCTGGTCGGCAATCCGGAGGATGCCGCCGGGATCGAGCTGACCTTCGGCGGGGCCTGCCTGCGGTTCACCTCCGGAGCCTGGGCCGCCGTCACCGGAGCCCCCTGCCCCGTCGAGCTCCGGACCGCCGGGCCCCCGGCCACCGGGCTGCCGAGCACCGGGCTGCGGATCGGCGAGCTCCCGGACGCCGGGCTGCCGGGCGGCGCGGGGCGGGAGGGCCTTCCGCCGGGCGGGCCGGGTCCTCGGACCAGGACCGTGGGACCGTACGCGCCCGTCTGGGTCCCGGCGGGAGGCGAGCTCCGGGTCGGGACGCCTCCGGTCGGCCTGCGGACCTATGTCGCGGTCCGGGGCGGTCTCGACACGCCCCTCGTCATGGGAAGCCGCTCGACCGACTCGCTCTCCGGCCTCGGCCCTCCCCCGCTCCGTCCCGGCACCGTCCTGCCCGTCGGCCCGACCGGCGCCCTGTCCCCCATCACCGTGGACGCGGCGCCGCCCACCGCGGCCCCGCCGGAGGTGCTGCGGATCCTGCCGGGCCCCCGCGACGACTGGTTCGTCCCCGGCGCGCTGGCGGCCCTGTGCGCCGAGCCGTACCGGGTGAGCCAGGACAGCAACCGGGTCGGCGTGCGGCTGGAGGGCGCCCGCCTGGAGCGCGCCCGCGACGGGGAACTGCCCAGCGAGGGCATGGTCGCCGGAGCTCTCCAGGTGCCGCCGGACGGCCTGCCGATCGTGTTTCTCGCCGACCATCCGCCGACGGGCGGCTACCCGGTCATCGCCGTCCTCGTCTCGGCGGACCTCGCCGGAGCCGCTCAGCTCCGCCCCGGGGACCGGGTCCGCTTCCGCCTCGGCCGGGGATCCGAGGCGTCGCTCTAGGGCAGGAGCGCGGCGACCCGCCGGGCCTCTGCGGCCAGGGCGTCGGCGGGGACGTCTTCCAGGAGGTCGAAGGCGATCTCGCCGTTCTTCGCCTCCCAGACCCCGGCCACCCTGCCCCGGTGGACCACGACGGGGGAGATCCAGCCGGCGGCCCGGCTCACCTTGGGCCTGGCCTCCTTGGGCAGGAGCGGTTCGAGGTCGCGGGGGGCGGCGAGGATGTACTGGTCGAAGCCGGGCAGCAGATGGACTCCGGTGGAGGGCGTGGTCGTGGCCAGGTCGTCGAGGTGCTCGGCGAGCAGGACCATCGGCCGGCCCTCCACCTCGACCTCCGCCAGCTCGGGGGCGAGGTCGCGGAACCAGCCGCGCAGGATCGCCTTGCGGGCGGCGCCCCGGTAGAGCCAGGTGTCGAAGGTCTCCGGTGTGCCGGGGCCGTGGGCGCCGAGGAAGGACCGGACCAGGCGCAGGCCGCCCTCCTCCGCCGACAGCGGCTCGGCCGGCCAGCCGGGCACCCAGTCTCGGGGGCTGACGAAGGTCACGCGGCCGTCGCGCGGCGGGCCGTAGCAGAGCTCGCCGAGGAAGCTCAGCGGCTTGAGCAGGGCGCCCCAGCCGGAGGTGAGCGCCTCCTTCAGATGGGCGTCGCCGGTGACCTCGATGACCCCCTCCACCAGCTCCTCCCGGGTGAGGGTGCGGCCGTCGAGCGCCTTGGGGACCGCGTCGAGGATGGCGGCGACCTCGGCGGCGGTGACGCCGTGACCGCGCTGCCAGGACCCCTTGTCCCAGTTTCGGAAGGCGCCCAGGACCGCGGTGTAGGAGGGCAGCTCGTCGACGGGGACCAGGTGCAGGGTGCCGCGCGCCGTCCAGGTCTTGACCAGGGTGCGCTCCTGCCACAGGGCCGCGTCGATCTCGCCGGGGCGCGGGCCCGCGTGCCGTACGGCCACCGCCAGCTCCGCCGAGGAGGCCACCTGGGCCTGGACCCCGGTGAGCCGCCGGACGACCGACACCGCGTCAGGGCCGGTCGCCGGATCAATGAACTGGCGCTTCAACCGCCATGCGAGCACCTGGGGCCAGGTCACTGAAATCGTCATGGACTGTCTTCTACACCACCGCCCCGACGGAAGGCCTGCCCCCACCGGACGGCGAGGGCGTCAGCCCGTGAAGCCGATGTCCTGGTATCTCAGGTCGTAGAAGCCGCGGGCGCCGTAGTTGGCGAGGGTGTTCTTGACCGCGACGTTCTGCGGGCGCTGGTAGAGGGTCACCACGTTGACCGCCTCCCAGATCAGCTTGTCCGCGGCGTTGGTGTCGGCGATGGCCTGGGCTCCGTCGAGGTCGGCGGTCGCCTTGTTCATGGCGGCGTCGATCTGCGGGGAGCCGATGCGGCCGAGGTTGGCGTTCCACTGCAGCCGGCCCTTGGAATCCTTGGTGGCGTCGGCGTACTGGCCGTAGCCGCTGGAGACGGGGAAGGGCGTGCCCACGTAGGCGAAGGCGGTGATGTCGTAGTTGCCGGGGATGATGTATCTGGTGAAGTAGTCGTCACTGGGCACCGCGTGGAGGGTGACCTTGACGCCGACCTGGGCCAGCATGCTCTGGGTGATCTCCGCCTCGGACTTGGTGAGCTGCAGGCCGGACGGCATCACGAACCGCAGGGCCAGCTCCCTGCCGTCCTTCTTGCGGGTCTGCCCCTCCAGCCGCCACCCGGCGGCGTCCAGCAGCTGCGCGGCCCGTTCGACGTTGTGGACGCCGACCTCGCCCGCGTTGTCCTGGTAGCCCTCCTGGGTGTTCATGAAGAAGTGGTTGTTCAGCAGGACGATCGGCCAGTCCAGGCCCTGCAGGTCGGACTGGGCGATGGCCTGGCGGTTGATGGCCATCGCGACGGCCCGGCGGACGTTGACGTCGGAGAGCACGGCGCTCTCGCCGTTCATCGTGATGTGCCGGAAGTCGGGGCCGGCCGCCTGCCGCACGATGGCGCCCTGGGTGCTCTTGGCCCGCGCGTAGTCGGGCGCGGACGGGCCGACGTCGAAGGTGTCGAGCTCACCGTTGCTGAAGGCGCCGACCAGCGCGTCGCTCTCCAGCGCCCGGTAGATGATCTGGTCCAGCTTGGCCCTGTCCCCCCACCAGGCGTCGTCCCTGACGATGGTGACGGTCTTGGCCGTCTGGTCGAACGAGACGAACTTGAACGGGCCCGCGGTCACCGGGATCTTGTTCAGCCATCCGTTGTTGAACCCGTCGGGGGTGGCGTTGGTCGCCTTGGGATAGAGCGGCCCGAACAGCGACTGCCAGTCGCCGAAGGGCTTGGCGAAGGTGACGACGACCTCGTGGTCGTCCTTGCCCTTCGCCACGCTCTCGATGTCCTGGTAGCCGGTGGTGCCCGCGACGCGGTAGTCGCCGTTCTTACCGCTCATCGCCTGCCACTGGGCCCTGTAGTCCTCCCAGGTGATCGGCTTTCCGTCGGACCACCGGGCACTCCGGTTGAGGGTCAGCCTGACGACCTGCTTGGGCTTGCGGGCCGTGATCACCCCTTCCGACAGGTAGTCGGTGTTCGCCGAGATCTCCCCCTTCTCGTCGGAGCGGAAGGCGGAGGGCATGAGCGCGTCGATGACCTTCTTGACCATCGCCAGGTTGCCGTCGACGTGGTTGAGGTTCCAGTTGGTCGGATACTCGTTGAGCCCCCAGCGGAGCTGGCCTCCCTCGCGGACCCTGTCCCGGGGGACCGGGTTGATGTCGTAGGCCTTGACCGCCGAGGCGGAACCGGCTGACGGCTCCCCTCCCGTGCCGCTCCGGCTGCCTCCGCCGCTCCCGCCCTGGCTGCCGCAGCCGGCCAGCGCCAACGAGCCGGCCACGCTCAGGGCGGCGGCGAACGCGCCCACGCGCCGGATTGATATCACGGTTCCTCCTGGGGTGTACGACGTCGAGCGGGTCAGACGACGTCGAGCTTCTCGGCGAAGTGACATGAGACGCCGTGGTCCTCCCCGAGCCGGCGGACCCGGGGCTCCTCCTCGACGCACCGCGTCCGGTCGGTCTCGTCGAGGGTCTTGAACTTGGGACAGCGGGTGCGGAAGCGGCAGCCGGAGGGAGGGTCGGCCGGGCTGGGCAGGTCGCCTTCGAGCAGGATGCGTCTCCTGGAACGTTCCTTCTCGGGGTCGGGCAGCGGGATCGCCGACAGCAGCGCCTGGGTGTAGGGGTGCATCGGGGTGTCGTAGACCTGGCCGACCTGGCCGATCTCGGCGATCTTCCCGAGATACATGACTGCGACCCGGTCGGCGATGTGCCGGACCACGGCCAGATCGTGCGCCACGAACAGGTATGACAGGCCCAGCCGGTCCTTGAGGTCCTCCAGCAGGTTGATCACGCCTGCCTGGATGGACACGTCGAGCGCCGAGACCGGCTCGTCCAGCACGAGCAGCCGGGGCTCCAGCGCGAGCGCCCGGGCGATGCCGACGCGCTGGCGCTGGCCGCCGGAGAAGTCCTGCGGGTAGCGGGCGGCGTGGCCGGCGTCCAGGCCGACCAGGCGGATCAGCTCCCGGACCCTCGGTCCCGGGTCCCGGATCCCGTGCGTGCGCAGCGGCTCGGCGACGATGTCGTAGACGGTCATCCTCGGGTCCAGCGAGGCCAGCGGGTCCTGGAAGACGACCTGCATGTCCCGGCGGATCGCCATCCGGTCGCGGGCGTTCAGCGTGGCCGTGTCGTGTCCCAGCACCACGATCGTGCCGTGCTGCGGCCTGGTCAGCTCCAGGATCTCCATCAGCGTGGTCGTCTTGCCGCAGCCCGACTCGCCGACCAGGCCGAGCGTCTCCATCCTGCGGATGTCGAAGCTGATGCCGTCCACCGCGTGGACGGTGCCGACCCGCCGCCTGAAGAGCGCCCCCTTCATCAGGGGGTGGTGCTTGGTCAGGTCCTTCACCGCCAGGACCACGTCGCGTTCGTCGCGCGGCAGCCGTGCCGGCCGCAGGTGGACCGGGGGCATCCCCGGCCCGTGCTCCTCAGGGCCGCCGGTCCCGGCGCGGTAGATCTGGGCGGGCGTCCAGCCCTCGGCGTCGATCTCGCCCGCGCGGATGCAGGCGGCCAGGTGGCCGGGCGAGCCCACCGGCTCCAGCGCCGGCTCCGCCTCGGCGCAGGCCGGGACGGCTATCGGGCAGCGCGGTTCGAAGGGGCAGCCGGGTGGCAGCGCCGACGGCGACGGCGGGTTCCCCTCGATCGGGACGAGCGGTTGCCCGCCGTCCCGGTCCAGCCGCGGGATGGAGGCGAGCAGGCCCATGGTGTACGGCATGCGCATGCGGTAGTAGACGTCGTCCACCGAGCCGACCTCGACGGGCCGCCCGGCGTACATGACCAGGACCCGGTCGACGGACCCGGCCACCACCCCCAGGTCGTGGGTGATCAGGACGATCGCCGCGCCGGTCTCCCGCTGCGCCCTCTTCAGCACCTCCAGCACCTGGGCCTGGATGGTGACGTCGAGCGCGGTGGTCGGCTCGTCGCAGAGGATCACGTCGGGGTCGTTGGCGATCGCCATCGCGATCACCGCGCGCTGGCGCATGCCGCCGGAGAACTCGTGCGGGAACGCCTTGGCGCGCTGCGCGGCGTTGGGGATGCCGACCAGGTCGAGCAGCTCGACGGCCCGCCTCGCGGCCTGCTGCCCGGTGACCTTCTGGTGGATCCGCACGGCCTCGGCGATCTGGTCGCCCACCCGGTAGACCGGGGTGAGCGCGGAGAGCGGATCCTGGAAGACCATCGAGATCGTTTTGCCCCGGAACGCGGTGAGCGTCTTCTCCGTCGCCCCGAGGATCTCCTGGCCCCGCAGCCGGACCGAGCCGGTGACGTGGGCGTGCGGCGGGAGCAGGCCCATCACCGCCAGCGAGGTGACCGACTTGCCGGCCCCCGACTCTCCGACGATGCCGAGCACCTCGCCCGGGCGGACCGCGTAGCTCACCCCCCGGACGACGCGCACCGCGTCACGGCCGGATCCGAAGGTGACGTTGAGGTCGGTCACCTCGAGGACCGGGTCGGCCAGGTCCGCCCGGCCGCTCGCGCCGGGCCTGGCTCCCGCACCCACCTGGCGTTCGTCACACTCTCTCATTGTCCTCCTCGCTTCGCGGTGGGGTCGAAGGCGTCGCGCAGGGAGTCACCGACGAGGTTCACCGCGAGCACGGTGACGATCAGCAGGCCGGCGCAGAACCAGAACGTCCACGGGGCGTAGACGGCCGTCTTGGCGCCGTCGGCGATGAGGCTGCCCAGCGAGACGTCGGGCGGCTGGATGCCGAAGCCGAAGTAGGACAGGGAGGTCTCGGTGAGGATCGCGGCGCTGACGTTCAGCGTGGCGTCCACGGCCAGCAGCGAGGACATGTTCGGGATGACGTGCCGGAAGATGATCCGCACCGGCGACACGCCCATGAACCTGGCGGCCTGGATGAACTCACGCTCCTTCAGCGAGATGGTCATGCTCCGGACGATCTTCGAGGTGACCATCCAGAGGAACAGCGCCAGGACGAGCACGAACAGCGGCCACTGGCCCTCGGCGAAGAGCGGCGACATGATCGCCAGGATCAGGAAGGCCGGGAGCACCAGCAACAGGTCGGTGAGCCAGGTCAGCGATCTGTCGGCCCAGCCCATGAAGTATCCGGCGAAGGCGCCGACCACGGCCGCCAGCGTGGTGCCGATCACCGCCGCGAGCAGGCCCACGATCAGCGACTTCTGCATGCCGCGCAGCGTGACCGCGTAGACGTCCGCGCCGGTCTGCAGGGTGCCCCACCAGTGCTCGGCGGAGGGCGGCTGCAGGAAGGCCATGAAGTCCTTGTCGGTGTAGCTCCACCTGCCGAGGTAGGGCCCGGCGAAGGCCAGCAGGAACATCAGGACCAACAGCGCGAACCCGATCCGGCCCTGGACCGAGCGCGAGAAGCGGCCGGCCACCACCCGGAGCCGCGAAGGCGCCTTGATCCTGTCGATGCCCGCCCTCTGCTCGGCGAGTTCCTCGTCGGAGATGGTCATCTTCTCGCTCACCCCACCCGGACCCGGGGATCGAGGACGGCATGGAGGACGTCGGAGGCCAGCGAGGCCGCCAGGACCGCGAAGGCCGCGAAGCAACTGATCGCGGCCACGGTGTTGACGTCGTTGGTGGAGATGGAGTTGACGAGCTGCTCGCCCATGCCGTGCCAGCCGAAGATCTTCTCGGTGAAGGTGGTGCCGACCAGCAGCGAGCCGAAGGTGAAGGCGAAGTAGGTGACCGCCGGGATCAGCGCGGTGCGCAACGCGTGCCTGGTCAGCGCGGTACGGCGGCGCAACCCCTTGGCCATGGCCGTACGGATGAAGTCGGCGCCGAGCACGTCGAGCATCATGTTGCGCTGGTAGCGGCTGTAGACGGCGATCAGCCCCAGCGAGAGCGACAGGGTGGGCAGGATCAGGTGCTGGACCCGGTCCACCACCTGGGTGGGGAAGCCTCCCCGCAGCCCGGGGGTGGCCTCACCGCTGACCAGGAAGACCTGCGCGCCGACCAGCTCGTTGAACCAGACCCCGGTGATGATCAGGATGTTGGCCAGCACGACCGTGGGGACCGCGAGGACGACGAAGGAGGCGCCGGTCGACAGCCGGTCGAACACGCCGTACTGCTTGACCGCCGCGTAGGCGCCGACGAACACGCCGGTGACGCTGCCCAGGATCAGCCCTATGGTGATCAGGCGCAGGGTGACACCGGCCCGCCGCCCCAGGTCCTGGCCGACCGAGCCGCCGGCCACCGTCTTGCCGAAGTCTCCGTGGACGACGTCGCCCGCCCAGGTCAGATAGCGCTCGAACAGCGGCGTCCTGTCGTTCAGGTTGAGCTCGGTGAGGCGCGCGTCGATGACCGCCTGCGGGATCGGCGGGTTGCGGCCCTCGTAGTTGGACCGGGGGTTGAGCGCGCTGGCCGCCAGCATGTAGGCCAGGCTCGTGGCCACGACGATCAGCACCAGGTAGTTGAGCAGCCGGCGAAGAAGGAATCCCGCCATCGCCTCCCCTTCCGCGGTCCCTGCTGTCGGTGGCCATCCTGCTACATGTTGCGTCCACTCAACTACAGAGAGTTCTCAATCGGGGGTGCGATCTCAGTCAAGGGCCGTGTTCGCCGCCCTCGCGTCATGAGCGCGCGGGTGCCGCGCGGGTGCCGCACGGCGGGCCCGTCCGCGACGGGCCGCAGGTCACCACGGGACGGATCCGTCCACGACGGGCCGCGGGGGATCACCGTCCGGCGAGCTCGTCCGCGACGGCGCGCGGGTCAGCGTCCGGCGAGCTCGTCCACGGCGGCGCGCAGGTCGGCGCTGGTGATCGTGGTCAGGTCGGCGGCGCTGGCGGTGCCGCCGCCCAGGGCGGCCAGGCGCACGTCGCGGCGCATCGCGGCACGCTCGAACAGCGAGCGGGCGAACCGGCCGTTGCCGAGGCCGTCGATCAGGCCCTCGTCGCAGACCCAGGTGAAGACCTCGGCCAGATCCCGGCGGGCGGCCTCGTCGAACCGGTCGCCCGACCGCTCGGCGAGCAGCTCGGCGATCTCTGCGAGCTCGCCCGGCTGGTAGGAGGGGAACTGCACGCGCTGGCTGAACCTGCTGGCCAAACCGGGGTTGGTCGCCAGGAACCCGTCCATCTCGCGCTCGTATCCGGCCAGGATGATCACCAGCCGGGCGCGGTCGTCCTCGGCCCGCTTGAGCAGCGTCTGCACGGCCTCGGCTCCGAAGGCGTCGCCCCCGGCGTAGCCGGTGTTGATCAGGCTGTAGGCCTCGTCCACGAACAGCACCCCGCCCAGCGCCCGGTCCACCAGCTCGTTGGTCTTGATCGCGGTGGCACCGAGATGCTGGCCGACCAGATCGGCGCGCTGGGCCTCCACCACGTCGGGCTGGGCGAGCAGTCCCAGCGCGGCGAAGATGCGGCCCAGGATGCGGGCCACCGTGGTCTTGCCGGTGCCCGGCGGCCCGGCGAAGACGAAGTGCCGCATCTGCGCCGGGGTCGGCAGCCCTCGCTCCTGGCGCATCCTGGCCACCCTGAGCTGCGCGGTGATCGCGTGCACCTGTCTCTTGACCGGCTCCAGACCGGCCATCCGGTCCAGGTCGGCGAGCGCTTCTTCCAGGCTGGGCGTGGCCTGGTAGCCCCGGAAGCGGGCGGTGAGCTCGTCGAAGGCCTTGGCGACGTCGTGCGCGGAGGTGGTCACCAGGTCCTCAGTGGTGGGCGAGCCGCCCGCGCCCACCACCCGCACGTCCCGGGCCTGGGCCGCGGCCTCCACGAGGCTGCGCACGAACCGGGCGTTGCCCAGCTCGTCGACGATCGTGCGCCGGTGCACGTCCTCGAAACGGGCGAGCAGCGCGGGGCCGGCGTCCCCGGCCATCCGGTCGCCGCGCCGCCGCTGCAGCAGCTCGGTGATCTGGAGCAGCTCCTCCGGCGCGTAGCTGGGGAAGCGGACCCGGCCGGCGAACCGGCTGGACAGGCCGGGGTTGGAGGACAGGAAGGAGGTCATCTCCTTCTCGTAGCCGGCCAGGATGATGATCAGGCGGTCGCGGTCGTCCTCGGCCCGCTTGAGCAGCGTCTGCACCGCCTCGGCGCCGAAGCGGTCGGGCTGGCCGTCGCCCGAGTTGATCAGGCTGTAGGCCTCGTCGACGAACAGCACCCCGCCCAGCGCCCGGTCCACCAGCTCGTTGGTCTTGATCGCGGTGGCACCGAGAAACTCCCCGACGAGGTCGGCGCGCTGGGCCTCCACCACGTAGGGGGTCTCCAGCAGGCCGAACGCGTAGAAGATCTTCGCCACGGTCCTGGCCACGCTGGTCTTGCCGGTGCCCGGGGGGCCGACGAACACGAAGTGGCGCATCGGCGGCTCGGTGGAGTATCCGGCCTCCTTGCGGAGCCGGGACGCCTCGATCGAGGCGGCGATGGAGCGCACCTGCTCCTTCACCGGAGCCAGGCCGATCATGCTGTCGAGCTCGCCGAGGGCCTCCTCCACCGAGATCGGCGGCGGCGCGGCCTGCTCGCCGGACGCGGAGACGGGGTGCCCGCCCTCGCGGACCCGGAGCCGGGCCGGCTGCTCGGTCCCCGCCAGCGCGGCCCTGGCCTGGCGGGCCTGGACGAAGCGGTAGACCAGCACCGCGGCGGCCACGCCGTACGCGGCCCACAGGGCGGCGCCCGGCGACACCGCGGCGAGCGCGAGGGCCACCACCGCGGCCGGGACCAGGGCCATGAGCGTGGTCAGCCACGGAGGGACCCAGCGGATGAGGTGCGCGAGCCCCGCCACCGGGACGGCCAGGAGCGTCAACGCCGCCGAGGAGGACGACTGCGTGCCGTACAGGCTCTGGAAGACGGGCAGGAGCAGCACCCAGGCGGCCACCACGACGAGGGTGGCGGCGGCCCGGGGGAAGCGCAGGGTCAGCGCGGCGAAAGCGAGCAGGGTGAGCGTGACGAGGAACGCGTTGAGCGGCGACCAGCCCATGCCCAGCGCCAGCCCGACCGCTCCGATGAGCAGCGCGGCGTAGATCAGCCTGCGCAGGAGCGGCGAAAGCCGGAAATAACCCAGCCTGACTTGTTCGAACACATCCCGTGCCGCCGCGCGCCCCGTCGGCCGGGCCCTGTCGGGTTCCCGCATCACGCCTCCCCGGTCCGACCCCGGTTATACCGCACCGAGAAGAGGTTTGCGCATGCCTGAGCAACGCGCCACGCCGCCGCACGACACGATCAGATAAAGGGATGAGGGCGGATGAACCCTACGATCCGGGCGTCAAATTCCGGCCGTATGTCCCGCCACGGGAAACACCCCCTCCCTCCGCCGCGTTCCCGCGCCTCTCCGGGCCCTCCGCTCCGGCGCTCCGGCGGCGGCGTGCCCGTACGGCCCGCGGCGCCGGCCGCCGGGCGCAGGCCAGGGGAATGTCACCGGCCGGGAAGGACGCCGACGGCCGGACGGGGCGCGCCGCGGGCTCCCCGGCCGCTCAGCCGGGGCGGACGCGGCCCTGGTGGCGGCCGGGATACTCGCCGACCAGGACGTGTTTGGGGGTGATCCGGAGCACGGCGGCCTCGGTGTCGCCGATCGCGATGCCGCGCACTTCTGCCCAGAACCGGCGGTCCAGCGGGTCGGCCACGAACACCGCCACCCTCGGGTCGTGTTCGGCCGCCCTCCACGCGTCGTCGGCGGCGATCAGGCGGAGCTCGCCGCCCGGGCCGACCGAGCTGACCGAGCCGACGGCCAGCGCGCGCGGCCCGGTCGGGTCGGCGTAGGCGAGCACCACCCCGCGGGCGTAGGTGAAGGCCCGGCGCACCTCCCCGCTGAGCCCCACCGGAGGCCCGGCGTCACCCGGCAGCCGGGGGCCGCAGCTCTCACACATGATCAGGGATGCCCGCCACGGCCCCGGCGCGCCCCGCCACCATGCCTCCGCCGACCGCGTGGCGGACACCGCCACCAGCGCGGCCAGCGCCCCGATCCCGGCCCGCAGGGACCAGGCGCCCACCGTTTCGGGAAGCCCCAGCGCCGGCACGGCCGCCGCCAGGCCGAGCGCCAGGGAGGCGGCCGGCAGCAGGGCCAGCGCCACCTTGAGCAGCCGGTCCGTGGCGAGCACCTGGCGGAGGCAGGGGGCCAGCCCTCCCCTGGCGTACACCCAGCCGAGCGCGAGCGGGACGGCCGGCGCGGCGAGGGCCCACCCCGGCTCGTCCAGGAACAGGGCGGCCCCGGCGACCACGGCCAGCACCGACCACGCGCGGCCCGCCACCAGCCAGAGGGTCACGTCGATGTCCCGCCGGGCCGTACGGTCCTCGTGGACCGCGGCGAACTCGGCCAGTGCCCTGACCGGCCGGCCCCGCCACGCCTCGATCAGCACGCGCAGGACGATCACGACCACGCCGTTGAGGAGGACCAGACCGGCGAGGGCCGCCCACACGCCGTCCGCCGGTTCCACCGCCGGGTCGAAGACGAGCGGGGGAGCCGTCCGGGGAAGGGTGGCGATCGCCGCCACATAGGCGGCGACGGCGATCAGGGTGATCGAGACGGACATGCCGAGCCACGGGTCGCGGGCGAGCATGCCGGGGACGTAGGGCCAGAGCCTGACCCGATGGGCCTGCCTGAGCGTGATCGCCAGAACGGCGGCCGGCACCACCGCGCCGCCGAGCCTGGCCTCGGTGACCAGGCCTGGGCCGAACGCCACCGTGGCGACCGCGGCGAGCGATACGGCCAGCAGGACGCGGACCTGCCGCGACCACACCTCCATGGCCCTCCGGGCGCGGCCGGTCTCGCGGGGGTCGACCGGCCAGGCGGGGTCGTGATGGCCCCGGGGGCGTTCCCAGCGCAGGAAGGCCAGGCCGAGGTTGATCCTGGCGCCGGGGTGGCCGTCCAGGCGGCGCAGCGCGTCGCGGTAGGCGGCCCCGGCGCGGCGGTGCTCACCGCGCAGCAGCGCGAGGTCGCCGAGGAGGACGTGCGGGTCGGGCTCCTCGGGTGCGTAGCGGACGGCCCTGGCCGCCTGGACCCGCGACTCCCGCCAGCGTCCCGGCACCCGGCGCAGGGCCGCGCCGAGGCGCAGTCTCGCGGCCCAGGACCCGGGCACCAGCCGTACGGCCTCCTCGGCGGCGGCCACGGCCTCCGCGTCGCGGCCGAGCCGTTCGAAGGCGAGGCTGGCGAGGCGATACCCCCAGTCGGCCCCGGACTCGGCCAGGGGGTCACGCTCCACCGCCTGGCGCGCGGCGTCCAGCGCGGCCTCCGGCTGGTCACGGCTCAGGCAGGCGGCGGCCACGGCGCACCATTCGCGCGGATTATCGGGGTCCAGCGGGGACGGGACCTGAGCGGAGTCCTGCCCGCCGGGACCGCTCACCATGACGGCTCACGGACCTTGCGCTGACTCCCCACGATCGCCATGGTCCGTGCGGGATCACTGTTTGCCTAGATGGCGGATATATGCCTGTATCTCTCTAGAGAGGTCGCGCGCGTCCTCGGGGGATGCGCATACCGCCGTGAACCGATCCTCCGATGCGGTCTCATCCGGTGCCCGACTTCGCCTAAGCTGCGACGCATGTTCGTCCAGGTCGGCAATCCCTGAGCGGCCCATGATCACTATGGGGGCCGTGGCCGAGGCCACGCGAGACGGAAGCGATCCGCGGGCGCGCGGGGCCGGCCGCTGGTCGGTCCTGATACTTCTCTGCTTCAGCCTCCTGTTGATCGCGGTGGACGCCACCGTCCTGCACATCGCGGTCCCGGCGCTGACCGCCGCGCTGGAACCGAGCTCGGTGCAACTGCTGTGGATCATCGACGTCTACTCGCTGGTGGTCGCACCGCTGCTGCTGACCTTCGGCACCCTCGGCGACCGCTACGGGCGAAAACGCCTGGTGCTCGCCGGATACCTGGTGTTCGGCGCCGCCTCCGCGGCGGCGGCGTTCGCGCCGACCCCGCTCACGCTCATCACCGCGCGGGCGTTCCTCGGTATCGGCGGCGCGATGATCATGCCTGCCACGCTCTCCATCATCCGGCAGGTCTTCACCGACCGGCGGGAGCGCGCGATCGCGCTGGGCGTGTGGAGCGCGGTGGCTGCGGCCGGAGCCGCGATCGGACCGCTCATCGGCGGCCTGCTCGTCGAGCACTTCTGGTGGGGCGCCGTCTTCCTGATCAACGTGCCGATCCTGCTGGTGCTGCTGCCCTCGGCCGCCAGGATCCTGCCCGAGTCACGCCGGCGCGCCTCTCAGCCGTGGGACGCGCCCAGCGCGCTGCTGTCGGTGCTCGGCATCCTCGCGCTGGCCTTCGGCCTGAAGGAGGCGGGATCCGGCCATCCGGGCGGGGTGGTGGCCTTCCTGTGCGGAGCCGGGCTGCTGGTCTGGTTCGTGCGCAGGCAGCGGCGACTGCCCTTCCCCCTGCTCGACCTCGGCCTGTTCCGGCGGCGGGCGTTCTCCGTCGGGGTGGCGGCGGTGCTGCTGACGGTCTTCGCGCTGGTCGGGCTGGAGCTGATGCTCGCCCAGTATCTGCAGCTCGTGCTCGGTGACAGCCCGCTCGGGGCCGCGATCCGCATGCTGCCCCTGATGATCGCCTCCGTCGCGGGAGGCCTCGCCGGCGCGCAGTTGCTGCGCCGGGTCGGACTGCGCGCCACGATGAGCGGCGGGCTCGCGCTGACCACCCTGTCCCTGCTCCCCCCGCTGGGCTGGGGGACCGAGCCGCATCCGCTGATGCTCGCGCTCTGCTTCGTCGGCATCGGCTTCGGCATCCAGGTCACCCTGCTGGCCGCGTCCGACACGATCATGTCCTCCGCCTCGGAGTCACGGGCGGGCGGCGCCGCCGCGATCGAGGAGACCGCCTACGAGCTGGGAGCCGGCCTCGGGGTGGCGATCCTCGGCACGATCACCACCGTCGTCTACGCGCCCTCGCTGGCCTCGGTCTCCGGCGTCTCCCCCGAGCTGATGACCCTGGCCCGCCAGTCGCTCGCCGCCGCGGCGCACGCGGCCCAGGAGATCGGCGGCGCCGGTGGGATCGCGCTGCTGGGCGCAGCCCGGGTCGCCTTCGTCTCCGGACTGCACACCACGATCATGGTGAGCGTGCTCCTGCTGGGCGCGACCGCGGTGTCGGTGGCGCTCCTGGTCCCCCGCCGATCCGCTGACCAGGGCGACTGCGACTGACGGGTTTGGGCGGCCTCCGCGCGGTCATCTATGGGCAGGAACGGTGAATCTGACCAGAATGAGGAACCGTGCGACGAACCCTCCACGATCTCGCCGCCCTGGCCGCCAGGCTCGGGGTGGGCGGCATCTTCTTCGCCAACGGCTGGCACAAGCTGGAGGCGGGGCTGACCGCCACCGGCGACCAGTTCGCGACCCTGGGCGCCCCCGCCCCCGGAGCCTGGGCCGCCACCACGATGCTCATGGAACTCATCGGCGGAGCCCTGCTCGTGTTCGGGCTCGCCGTACCGGCCTGCGGGCTGCTGCTGTTCGCCGAGGCCGTCGCCGTGTTCATCGTGGCCAGCGGGGAGCAGGGCCTGCCGCTGACCGGCGGCGACGTCAACCTGATCGTGGCGCTCGGCGCGGCCTCGATCCTTCTCGCGGTCGGTGGCGCGGGCCGGCTGTCGGTCGACCACATGGTGGTGATCAAGCGGCGTGAGGCCGAGGCCGCCGAGGACTTCGCGGCCGAGGCCGAGGCCGATGACGTCATCGCCGCGCTGCGCGAGCCGGAGGCCCCCGGTCCCGCTCCGGACGGGCCGGCCCGGACCGCGCCCGCGCCCGCGGAGAAGCGGACCGCTCAGGCGGAGAGGCCGGCCCGGACCGGGAAGCCGGTTCCGGCGGAGAGGCCCGGTCAGGGCGTCCGGGCGGACAGGACTCCCCGGACGGGCAGGCCGGCCCAGGCTCCCCGGGTGGACGGCCCCGAGACCGGCAGGGACACCGCGGAGTTCCCTGCCGTCCAGCCCCGGGCCCGCCGCCGGAGTACGGCGAGCGAGCCGGAGAGCGCCTCCCCGCCCGGTAAGAGCGCCGACACCCTGGTGGCCGGGGAGAAGGCGAAGGAGGAGTCCGCCGGAGAGTGATCGGTCCGGCGCACCGCGCGGACCGGAGCTCCCCGGGCGGGTGCCGCGGCCTGGGCCGGCACGATCCCCGGCGGGAGGGACGGGGCGGCCACCGCGCTGCTCGACGGATCCGATGGGGAGGGGAGTAACACTTCGTCTCATAATGGATGATTTATCCGGATGTGCCGGGCGGCGGATCCCTCCAGAATGGGCGCATGCGGCTGCCTGGCTGGTTCACTGAGCGGATCGAATCCGCCCCTCCGGAGAGCGAACTGCGCGTCTCCACCCTTGAGCTCTTCTTCGACCTGGTCTTCGTCTTCACCGTCACCCAGCTCACCAGTCTGCTGGTGGACGGGCTGCAGGCCGGCAAGCCCATCGAGGGCGCGCTGCGCGTGCTGCTCGTGTTCGGTGTCATCTGGTGGATGTACGCGGGCTACGCCTGGCTGACGAACGCGATCCCGCCCGTACGGCCCGCCCGCCGGATGCTGATCCTGCTGGGCATGGCCGGTTTCATGATCGTGGCACTGGCGATCCCGTCGGTGTTCGACGGCGACGGCACGGCGTTCGCCATCGGCTACCTGCTGCTGATCACCGTCCACGCCGGACTGTACCTGCAGGCCACCTCGGCCATCGCCCGGGTGGTCCCGTTCAACCTCGGCGGGCTCGCACTGATCGGCGTGGCGAGCCTCGTCGGCGCGCCGTACAACTACCTGCTCTGGGGCGCCGCGGTGCTGCTGCTGTGGGGCAGCCCCTACTTCATCGGGCAGAAGGGCTTCGCCCTCAAGGCCGGTCACATCGTCGAGCGCCACGGCCTGCTGGTGATCGTGGTGCTCGGCGAGTCGATCGTGGCGATCGGCATCGGCGCGACAGGGCTCCATGTCGACTTCACCCTCGGCCTGGCGGCGGTGCTCGCCCTCGCGCTGACGGCCTGCCTGTGGTGGCTCTACTTCGGCGGGGACGACGAGGTGCGCGCCGAGCACACCCTGGCCGGGGCCGAGCCGGTCCGGCGCACCCGGCTGATCCTCGGCGCCTACTTCTACGCGCACATCCCGATGTTGCTGGGGGTGGTCGCGGTCGCCGCCGGGGTCAAGAAGCTGATCGGCCATCCGGTCGACCCGCTGAAGCCCAGTGCCGCCGTCACCCTGGCCGTGGGCGTCGCCCTGTTCCTGGCGGGCAACGCCTGGTTCCGCCAGGTCCTGGACATCACGGGCAACCGGGTGAGAAACGCCGGCGCCCTGATCGCGCTCATGACGACCGCTCTCGGGCTCTGGTCGGGCCTCGCGCAGCTCACCGCGCTGGTCGTGCTGGTGACCGCGGTGATCACGCTGGAGCGGCGGTCGGTCCTCCACTCCCCCCTGCCGAGGCCGGTCGCCCACTGACTCCCCCGTCCTCCTCGTCCTCCTCGCTCTCCCCGTCCTCCCGCACGGCCGGGGGCGGGAGGAGGCCGTCGGCGCGGTCCTGGGCGTCCAGGACATCGTCCCCGTGGTCGAAGGCCCATTCCCCGAAGGCCCCGATCAGCGGCACCAGGCTGTGGCCCAGATCCGTGAGCCCGTATTCGACCCGGGGAGGTGCCTCGGAGTAGGCCCGGCGGGAGACGAGACCGTTGTACTCCAGCCTCCGGAGGGTCTCGGTGAGCACCTTCGTGCTGATCCCCCCGATGTGCTCGCGCAGCTCGCCGGGCCGGCGCGGGCCGTCGCGCAGCGCCCAGACGACGACGGCGTTCCAGGTGTTGCCGATCAGATCGAAGGCGAGGCGGGCACGGCAGTCGGCGAGGAACACGTCGGGGCCCTCCAGTATCGCTGAGACGTTACGCACCGAACGGTGCCTGATGAGCTTTCTACATTCGTCCTACATCAGCCGGATGACAGGAGGACGGATGCGTATCGGCATCCTTGGCGCGGGCCGCATGGCGGACGCGCTCGGAACGCAGTGGGTCCGTGCGGGACACGAACTTACGCTGAGCGGCCGGGACCCGGTGAAGGTCGCCGCTCTCGCAGAGCGGCTCGGCCCGGCCGCGCGCGCGGGCACCTGGATCGAGGCCGCGACCTCCGGCGAGGTGGTGCTGCTGGCCGTACGCGACTATGCGGTGGCCGAGGTCCTGGAGGCGGCCGGCGCCGCCGGCGGGACGCTGCGCGGGCGGGTGCTGATCGACTGCACCAACCCGGTCGTGCCGGGGCGGTTCACCCTCGCAACGGAGGGCGGGCCGTCGATGGCGGAGCGGGTGGCCGAGACCGCCGTCGGCTCCCGGGTCGTCAAGGCCTTCAACCTGTGCCACGAGGACGTCTGGCGGATGACGCCTCCCGTCTTCGACGGCGCTCCCCTGTCCGTGCCGCTGTGCGGAGACGACCAGGACGCGCTCGCGACCGTGCGCTCGCTGGTCGAGGACCTGGGATGCGGAGCGGTCGAGGCCGGCGGGCTGGAACGCGCCGGGCTGCTCGAAGCGACGGCGGCGTTCATGATCGGCCTGTGGTTCGGGGGCGCGGACGCCCGGGCGGTGCTGCCGCCGCTGAAGTTCGCGTCCGGCAGCCCGGACAAGGCGAACGCGTGACACCCGGCAGGAAATCGGCAAGGAATATGTCCGGTTAGCCGGATAGCTTCGGCAGGGTGGCATATCGGGTCCGACGCCGATCCCGGACCTCCGCGATCGGCGTCGGGCCCATGCCGGCTTCCGGCGGACCGTCAGGGGACGGCGATTCTCGGGCCGCACAGAGTGCAGTTCACCGAATTTCCGACAATAAACTAGATAGCACTATCTCCTGGCACTACCGACATTCTGCAGCGAGATTAAAATTCCCCATGTGGTTACATGGGCCCAGGGAGCTGCACGCCGTCAACCCGCTACTCCCAGGCGGATCACACGTTGATGGATCTTGATCCTCTGTTCACCGTCATTTTCTGGTCGTCCGCCCTCTTCTGGGTACGGATTTCGCTGGTGAGGCCATTCGGCGGGGAGAAATTCCCTCAACGGACATTCTGGGCACATATGGGTGCGACTGTCATTTATTCTGCGATTTCCCTAATCGCGGAGCGCATTCAGCCCGCCGTTCATTCACCGGGCAATTTTCGATCAAGACGTGCAGAATTGAGACAAGAGTGGCACAGCAATCAAAAGTCCTCCTCGGTACCCGGCTGCTTGCAGTCGCGGTCACGATGGCGGCTGCTCACGCCGGCGCCGTGGCCGGCGCGACAACCGCGCTGGCCGACGACCCCACAACGGTTTACGCCTGTGTGAAGGCCTTCGGGTCGACCAAGGGAAGGCCCCGCATCCTCGGCACCGGGACCACCACGTGCTACTTCGATGAGACACGGATCCTGTGGAACATCGAAGGTCCCGAGGGCGCCGCCGGACCACGGGGGCTCACGGGCCCCGTCGGACCACGCGGGCCCAAGGGCGACACCGGGGCGCAGGGGCCCAAGGGCGACACCGGACCCCAGGGCCCGCAGGGCCGCCAGGGACCGCAGGGCGCCGAAGGATCGCGCGGGCCCAAGGGCGACACCGGCGAGCAGGGAAGGCCAGGCGTTGCGGGCCCCGCCGGCCCGCAGGGCGAGCCGGGCAAGCGCGGCGACACCGGGGCGCAGGGGCCCAAGGGCGACACCGGACCCCAGGGCCCGCAGGGCCGCCAGGGACCGCAGGGCGCCGACGGTCCACGCGGCGACACCGGCCCGCAGGGGCCCAAGGGCGACACCGGGGCGCAGGGATCGCAGGGCTCCCAGGGTCCGCAGGGCTCCCAGGGACCGCGCGGCCCCAAGGGCGACACCGGCGGCACCGGTCCCCAGGGTCCGCAGGGCCCGACCGGCGAGACCGGTGCGACCGGCGAGACCGGCCCGCAGGGCCTGCCGGGAGACACCGGCCCGCAGGGCCCGCAAGGCGACACCGGCCCGCAAGGCCCCAAGGGCGACACCGGCGACCAAGGCCCGCAGGGCCCGCAGGGCGACACCGGCGACCAGGGCCCCAAGGGTGACACCGGCGACACCGGCCCCCAGGGTGAGCAGGGCCCGCAGGGCCTGCCGGGAGACACCGGCCCGCAGGGCCCGCAGGGCGACACCGGCCCGCAAGGCCCCAAGGGCGACACCGGCGACCAAGGCCCGCAGGGCCCGCAGGGCGACACCGGCGACCAGGGCCCCAGAGGCGACACGGGCCCGCAGGGCCCCAAGGGCGACACCGGCGACCAAGGCCCGCAGGGCCCGCAGGGCGACACCGGGGCGCAAGGCCCCAAGGGTGACACCGGCGACACCGGCCCGCAGGGCGAGACGGGTCCCCAGGGCGACACCGGGCCGCAAGGCGAGCAGGGTGAGCAGGGCGACACCGGACCACAGGGCGAGGCCGGACCGCAGGGCGAGGCCGGACCGCAGGGCGAGGCGGGCCCCCAGGGCGACACCGGACCACAAGGTGAGGCCGGACCGCAGGGCGAGGCCGGACCACAAGGTGAGGCGGGCCCCCAGGGCGAGGCCGGACCACAGGGCGAGGCGGGCCCCCAGGGCGACACCGGACCACAAGGTGAGGCCGGACCGCAGGGCGAGGCCGGACCACAAGGTGAGGCGGGCCCCCAGGGCGAGGCCGGACCACAGGGCGAGGCGGGCCCCCAGGGCGACACCGGACCACAAGGTGAGGCCGGACCGCAGGGCGAGGCCGGACCACAAGGTGAGGCGGGCCCCCAGGGCGAGGCCGGACCACAGGGCGAGGCGGGCCCCCAGGGCGACACCGGACCACAAGGTGAGGCCGGACCGCAGGGCGAGGCCGGACCACAAGGTGAGGCGGGCCCCCAGGGCGAGGCCGGACCGCAGGGCGAGGCGGGCCCCCAGGGCGACACCGGACCACAAGGTGAGGCCGGACCGCAGGGCGAGGCCGGACCACAAGGTGAGGCGGGCCCCCAGGGCGAGGCCGGACCACAGGGCGAGGCGGGCCCCCAGGGCGACACCGGACCACAAGGTGAGGCCGGACCGCAGGGCGAGGCCGGACCACAAGGTGAGGCGGGCCCCCAGGGCGAGGCCGGACCACAGGGCGAGGCGGGCCCCCAGGGCGACACCGGACCACAAGGTGAGGCCGGACCGCAGGGCGAGGCCGGACCACAAGGTGAGGCGGGCCCCCAGGGCGAGGCCGGACCACAGGGCGAGGCGGGCCCCCAGGGCGACACCGGACCACAAGGTGAGGCCGGACCGCAGGGCGAGGCCGGACCACAAGGTGAGGCGGGCCCCCAGGGCGACACCGGACCACAAGGTGAGGCCGGACCGCAGGGCGACACCGGACCACAAGGTGAGGCCGGACCGCAGGGCGAGGCCGGACCACAAGGTGAGGCGGGCCCCCAGGGCGACACCGGACCACAAGGTGAGGCCGGACCGCAGGGCGACGCCGGACCACAAGGTGAGGCCGGACCGCAGGGCGACACCGGACCACAAGGTGAGGCGGGCCCCCAGGGCGACACCGGACCACAAGGTGAGGCGGGCCCCCAGGGCGACACCGGACCACAAGGTGAGGCCGGACCGCAGGGCGACGCCGGACCACAAGGCGACACCGGACCGCAAGGTGAGGCTGGACCGCAAGGTGAGGCTGGACCGCAAGGTGAGGCGGGTCCCCAAGGGGAGCAGGGCCCGCAAGGCGACACCGGACCGCAGGGGCCCCAGGGGGATGCGGGCATCGTCGTGAACCCTCAGGACGTCAACGAGACCGTCACGGTCGACGCTGACGGCACGGGGACCGCCAGTGCCATCTGCCCCATCAACACGGCGCTGATCAACGGTGGATACGCGAACCCGGACGGGTTGCTCGTCACCGCCAACCTCGCCAACCTGGCCAACAACTCCTGGACCGTGACGGCCAGGAACGAGGGCCTTCTGCCTGCGCAGATCACCTCTCACGCCACCTGCTGGCCGCTGAGCTGACCTGAGCTTCCAACCGTCCGCAGGCCCGGCACGATCGCTCGTGCCGGGCCTGCGGCATGGACGTCACCGAACGCCCGGAGCATCCCGGATGCGTGCTCCCATCCCAGATCACATGTGCCGGGCGGTGGATCTCATGCCACCTCGGCAACGGGACCCGGTGCGCCGATGACGGTCGCCCTCCGGGAAATGACAGCCGCCCACCGGGAAATGACGGCCGCCCTCCACGGAGAGGACTGCCGGCCCGTGACGCTCTGAGCGGGGGCCGTCTACTGCGCGCCCTGCTGGGAGGGGATCCCCACCCGGTCGACGATCGTGTCCGCGCCCTCCTGCCGGGCGCAGTGCGCGCAGCAGAACCAGCGCCGGCCGGCCTGGACGCCGTGCCCGACGACACGGACCCCGCAGCGCTCACAGATGGGCGCCATCCGCTGGATCGCGCATTCGAAGCTGTCGAAGACGTGCACGACCCCTTGGGCGTGCACCTCGAAGCTCATGTCGTAATCGTTGCCGCAGACCTCACACTGCGCCATGTTTCCCCCCGAAAAACGTCGGTTCATTCGGCCCGGTCACGAGTGATCGCCTCCGACCTGATCAGGCGGCTTGTATATGCCCTTACCTGTGCAAACTCGATTCCGGGTCTGGGAAAGTGTCACACCATGGATGGTGATGGATCACTGAGACTCGCCACTCACGGGCCACGGGCAGGCCATTCCCCCCACGCGTTCCGCCCGCCAATGGCCTGCGCCGTCGCCAGGACGTGCGGCGGGACCGCTCCCCTGACGTGCCCATCCGTCCGCGAGCGGCTCTCACACGGGGACGACCCCCGTGACGGTGGTGCCGCCCGCCGGGACGGTGTTGACCGTCACTGTGCCACCCACCTCGGCGAACCAGGCCCGCATGGCGGCCAGGCCTCTTCCCTGGGGCCGGTCCGCCCGGTCCTCGGCGAATCCGCCGCCGTCGTCGCTGACGGTCATCCGCAGGCCGTTCGTGCTCAGCGTGATCGCGACGGAGACGTGGGCGGCGCCGCTGTGCCGTTCGACGTTGGCGAGGGCCTCCAGAACGGTGGCGTACACCGCCCGGGCGATTTCGCGGGGCACGGCCCTGCCGGGCAGCGCCCAGGTCTCGACGACGATGCCGGACCGCTCGGCCCAGTGGGACAGGTAGCCCTCCAGTGCCTGGGTGAGGTCCTCGCCTGTGAAGTCACTCGCATCGGACAGTTTGAGCATCGGAACTTCCCCCTGCGTCGTCTCCTGCAGTCGACAACTCTAGGAGGGCGACCGCCGGCGGTTCGTCCGCCGCCGGAGTGACTCCCTCTCACTTGCTTGGACGATTGCCTTCCCGGCTGGACAGCGGCGTGCTACCCCGCCCAGAGCGGGTGTCACTCAGACCGGCGCCCCGAAGTCGATCACCACGGCGACCACGGCGAGCACCGCCAGCACCGCCAGCACCGCCAGGCCAACCAGGCCAGCCAGGAGGAGCGGGATCAGGCGGGTGTGCGCCCTGCGCGCCACGAGAAGGTGGCGGCCGTCCTCGATCCACCACGGATTCTCACCGGTCGCGGCGTAGAGCACGGTCGCTCCCCAGGCGAACACGCCCGCCGGGGCACCCGCCGCCTCCCCGGCGAGCCCCCCTCCGCAGTTCCGGATCGCCGTGGAGCATCTTCAGCGCCACCCGCCGGCCACCGGGATCGCAGGCCTCGTAGAGCACCCCCGGCGGCCCGCGCCGAGGCGCCCGGACGGTAGTCCCCCAGGCGTTGCGGATCCCCCTCGATCAACCCCGCCGCGACTCTCATACGTCCTTGGACGCGATCTTCGGGCAGAAAGTTTGGATTAACCCGGACATACATCGCGATACGGAACATCGGCCAGGTAGGTCCGCCACTCCTCCGGCGACAGCGTACGGCCGGCCCGCTCGCAGACCGCGTGCGCCACCCGCTCCGGGTCGACCGGCTGCTCGGCCAGGGTGCCGGCGGAGTCGACCGTGACGAGCCGGGACCCGTCGGCGGTGAACGCCAGCGACTGGAGGTCCCCGGTGTGCGCCACGATCGGCTGGCCGAGGCGGCGCCCGGTCGCGATGTCCCACAGCGCCACCGACTGGGAGTCGATCCCGGCCGCGACCACGTCTCCGCGCGGCGAGTAGGCCAGCCTGGCCCCGGCGCCGTCGCCGCCCCGGATGAGGGTGCCCACCCGGCCCCTGGATGCCGTCTCCCACACCGAGATCCGCCCGACCTGGTCGGCGGTGGCGGTGCGGGCGCCGTCCGCGCTGAAGACCAGCGAGGTCACCGGGATACTGACGGTCGGCGAGCCGTACGTGGCGCCGAACGGTCTCCCGGTCGTCACGTCCAGCAGCCGCTGCTCTCCTCCGGCGACCCCGACGGCCCTGCCGTCGGGGGTGAACCTCAGCGCCTCGACGTACTCCTGGGCCACGGACCAGCGGTGACGTCCACCGGGCACGTCCCACAGGTGGACCTCCCCGCCGGGTGCCTTCTCGGAGTCGTAGTACAGGACGTAGGAGGCCACGGCGGTGCCGTCGGCGTTCATCGCCAGAGCGGGCACCTGTCCCTCGCGCGCCGTCTCGACGGTGGTGAGCCGCCTGAAGGTGGCGGTGTCCCAGATCGTCAGCCTGGAGCTCTGCCCGCCGGTGTTGACCGCCAGCCGCCTGCCGTCGCCGCTGAAGGCCATCTCGAAGTAGCCGTCGGCGCCCTCGGGTCCCACGGTCAGGGCGGCGAGAGGCTTGCGCCGCCGGACGTCCCAGAGCCGGACCTCGCCGGCCTGGCTGTCCCGGGAGGCGAGCAGGCGCCCGTCCGGGCTCAGCTGGGCCCAGTGGGTGCCGGGCCCCTTGAGCACGACGGGCCTGGTCAGCGCGGTGATGTCGAGGGTGGTGACCGCCTCCTCGGTGAGGTAGCGCAGCGTGCGCCCGTCGGGGTCGAAGGCCACGGCGGGCATGAACGCGTCGATCCTCTGGGTGAGCAGCAGCCGGCCGTCCTGGACCCGCCAGAGCTTGATGCTCGTCTCGTCAGCGGCGGCCAGGAAGCGCCCGTCGGGGCTGAAGCGCAGATCTCCGCCGTTGCCGGAGGTGAACGGGCGCTCCAGGTCGGCTCCGGTGAAGGCGTCGCGCAGCTGGACGCTCTTCCCGCGGCCGACCGCGACGGTCCTGCCGTCCGGGCTGTAGGCGACACGCAGCCCGCAGGCGTCGCACCGGCTCCCCAGCGGGATCCGGCGCAGGCCGGCCAGGGCCAAGGCCACCGGCTCGCCGTCGAGGCCGCCGACGGCCAGCCCCCGGCCGTCGGCGGAGGTGTCGAAGTCCACGCCCGTGACCGGCGAGAGCTGCTTCTCCCCCGTCACCGGGTTCCAGATCGTGAGCTTCTCCCCCTCGGCCACCAGGACCCGGTCCTCGGCCTGGCCGAAGAACACCTGGGTGTCGCCGCCGGCCTCACGTCCCTGGACGGTGAGGGTCGCGCCGGTCGGCCTGCCCTTGGCCACGTCCCAGAGTTTCAGCTCCAGCCCGCCGATCACCGCGAGCAGCCTGCCGCTCGGGCTCAGCGCGATCCCCCGCAGGTCGTCGCCGACCCCCCTGAACCCTCCGGCACGCCTGCCGCTCCGCACGTCCCAGATCCGCACCTCGCCCCCACCCACGCTGACGAGCGTGCGCCCGTCGCGGCTCAGCGCCCGGAGCGTCTGTATCGCGGTGGCCGGGTCGTGGAAGGTGGCCGTCTCCCGCTGGGCCAGCGATCCCGCCAGGCTCGCCCTGGCCTCGACCACGGGGGCCAGCCGCCAGGCAGCCACGCTGAGCAGCATGGCCCTGACCGGCTCGGCGACCCGCAGCGAGTCGGCGGTCGCAGCGAGCTGGCGGGCCCCCGCCTGGTCACGCTGGAGCGCGATGGTGGCGCTGCGCGCCTCGGCCACCCTGCTCTGCTGTACGGCGAGCGCCCCGGCGGCCAGCGCGGCCACCAGCAGCACGGCCAGCGTCATGGAGAGCAGCCGTCCCCGGCGGGCACGGCGCTTGGTGAGGGCGGCGCCCGCCTCCAGGAAGTCGCGCTCGACCGGGCTCAGCGTGATGTTGCGGCGGCCGGTGGCCGCCCAGTTCATGGCGTTCTCCAGGCTGCTGCCCTGGAACAGGTCGCCGTCCCGGCGGCCCTGGGTCTGCCAGCGCCGCGCGGCGGTGAGGATCCCCCGGTGGACGGCCAGGCCGTCCCGGTTGGCCTGGACCCACAGGCGCAGCCGGGGCCACGCCTGCGGCAGGGCCGGCCGCGACAGCCAGACCTCCTGGTCGTCGTGGGTGACCAGGTAGGTGAAGACCTGGAGCACCTGCCGGACGGCGACCGCCTCGTCCTCCCTCCGCCCGTCGAGGAGCTCGGCCCACTGCGCCCGCCGTACGGCCTGCTCCCCGTCGTCGGTCACGGTGACCAGCCGGAGGAACACCTCGGGGGCGAGCTCCCGCTCGGCCTGGCCGAGCGCGGCGTAGGCCTCCTCGGCGAGGGCGCCGAGCGCGGGGTCCGCCGAGACGGCGCGGATCTGCGCTCCGGCGTTGCTGCCCACCGCGAGCAGCCGCGGGGTGTCGAGCCGGCCGTCATCGCTGACCAGGGCGAGCAGCAGGTCCCTGGCCGATGGCCTGGCCTGCGGGTCCTTGGCCAGGGAGGCCGCGATGAACGGGCGGAGCCGTTCGGGCAGCATGTCGAGCTGGGGCTGGACGGAGAGCACGCGGTGCATGACGCCGCCCAGGCTCTCGGCCCGGAACGGATCGGCCCCGGTCGCGGCGAAGACCATGATCCCGCCCCAGGCGAACACGTCGGCCGGGGTGCCCGCGCGCTGGCCCATGAAGATTTCGGGTGCCATGTAGGTCGGCGTGCCCGCCACCATGCCGGTGGCGGTCAGCGACATCTCCGCCGTGCGGGCGACGCCGAAGTCGATCACCCGGGGGCCGTCCGGGCCGAGCAGCACGTTGTCGGGTTTCAGGTCGCGGTGGATGACCCCGGCGTCATGGATGGCGGTGAGCGCGGTGGCGACCGCGGTCGCCAGGCGGTGCAGGTCACCACCGGTGAAGCGGCGTCCGTCGGCAACCGCCCTGCGCAGGCTGGGGCCCTCGACGTATTCGGAGACGATGTGGGGCCTGGGCCCGTCGAGGTCGGCGTCGATCACGGCCGCCGTGCAGAACGAGGCGACCCTCCGGGCGGCTGCCGCCTCGCGGCCGAACCGGTCGCGCAGCTCGGGGTCGCCGCCCGCGTCGCCGTGCAGCACCTTGATCGCGACCCGCCTGCCCTCGGCGTCGTAGGCCTCGTAGACCACACCCTGACCGCCCGCGCCCAGCCGCCCGGCCAGCCAGTAGTCGCCCAGCCGCTGGGGATCCCCGTCGATCAGCCCGGTGCTCATCTCATCTCCGTTCGGCGGCTCGTCGGACACCCCGGTGGGCAGCATAGTTCGCCGGATGTCACACACTCAGGAGATGTCCCGTCCTTCTTGTGTGAACAGCGATGAGGATCTCGCGACCGAGTTCGACGCCATCCGGCCCCGGCTGGTGGGCGTGGCCTACGGCCTGCTCGGCAGCCTCGACGAGGCCGAGGACGTGGTCCAGGACGCCTGGCTGCGGCTGGGCCGGGCGGATCGCGCGGAGATCCAGGACGTCACCGGCTGGCTGGTGGTGACGGTGTCCAGGCTCGCGCTGGACGTGCTGCGCTCGGCGCGCGTGCGCCGGGAGGAGTACGTCGGGCCGTGGCTGCCCGAACCGGTGGTGACCGAGGCCGATCCGGCGGACAGGGTGACGCTGGCCGAGTCGATGAGCATGGCGATGCTGGTGGTGCTGGAGTCGCTCAGCCCCGCCGAGCGCACCGCGTTCGTACTGCACGACGTGTTCGGGCTGCCGTTCGAGGAGGTGGCCCAGGCGGTCGGGCGCTCCCCTGCCGCCTGCCGCCAGCTCGCCGCCCGTGCCCGCAAGCATGTCGCGGCCCGGGCGCCCCGGTTCGAGGTGGACGCCGACGAGCACCGCAGGGTGGTCGAGGCGTTCGCGCGGGCCAGCACGGGCCGCGACATCGACGCCCTGCTGGCGCTGCTCGACCCGGACGTGGTGCTCCGCAGCGACGGCGGTGGCCTGGTCACCGCGGCCAGGCGGCCGGTCCGCGGCGCCGGCCGGGTGGCCCGCTTCATCGCCGGGGTGGCCGAGCGGTTCGGCGCCGGGAGCCGGTTCACCCCGATCATGGTCAACGGCCGGCCGGGGCTGCTGCGGTTCCGGGACGGCGCGCTCAGCGGCGTCTACGCGCTGACCGTGGCCGGCGGCCGGATCACCGAGATCCACATCGTGGTGAACCCAGAGAAACTGAGGAGTGTTCGATGAAGGCACGGATGAACGTCGCGCAGCTCGCCCCCGAGGGCTACCAGGCCATGCTCGGCCTGGAGAAGTTCCTGGCCGGCAGCAAGCTGCCGCACGCCACGCTGGAGCTGGTGAAGCTGCGGGCCAGCCAGATCAACGGCTGCGGCTTCTGCGTGGACATGCACAGCCACGACGCCAAGAAGGCGGGCGAGACCGACGAGCGGCTGTTCTCGGTGGCCGCCTGGCGGGAGGCGCCGTACTACACCGACGCCGAGCGCGCGGCGCTGGCGCTGGCCGAGGAGGCCACCCGGCTCAGCGACCGCGGGGAGACGGTGCCGGACCACGTGTGGGACGAGGCCGCCAGGCACTACGAGCCGGAGATGCTGGCCACGCTGGTGATAGCGATCGCGGCGATCAACGCGTGGAACCGGATCGCCGTCACCACGCGTGCGGTCGCCGGGTCCCTGCGTAATCAAACCGGTTGATCCGGGTCGTACCGCGGGACTAGGTTGGCTCGCACGGGCATCCGCGCGAGCCAACCCCACCGAAAGCGGCCCGCCGGCCGGACGCCCGGCGGCGTCCGGAGCACACGGCGTGGAGCACAGCCGGTCCGGGAACGGCGAGTCCGAGGAGAGGGCGCAGACCATGCGACGCATCAGGATCATCCGGCCGCAGGGCCGGCGCCGTCACGCCCGCACGCCCGGCCCGGACCTGCGGTCCCCGTCGGGCCGCCGGCTCCCCTACTGACCGGATCTTCACGGCGCCGCCCTGATCTTTACGGCGGTTTTACGCGGTGATCTGTAGACATCTCGCGTAACGGATTCATCACGCCGGGGGGCTCAATGAAGAGACTTATGGTCGTGCCACCATACGTCGCGCGGCTCAAGATCAGAGACATCCGGTCCGCGACACGCCGCAGGACCACGGCGGACACGAAGGTCGTCGACCTGCGCGCCTACACCGGGCGGAACATCTTACGGTTCCCGCTCACCAGCGGCCCCACCCCCGCCGCCTGATCCCGATCCCCGGAAGACCCGTTCCCGCGGGTCTTTCCGCATTTCCGGGGCCTGATCGAATGCCGCCCCATGAGTGACCTGTCCACGGGCAGGCTCTCCGAGCGCCCGGCCGGAGCGGGAGGGGCGGCCGGGGACCCGGCTCTCCCGACCTCCGCCCCTTAGAGTGGACAGCGTGTCCACATATACCCTTGGGGTATGGAGAGAGCAGACGCCGCGCGCAACCGGGCGCGCATCCTGGAGGCGGCCGGGCAGCTGTTCGCGGCCAAGGGCGCGCCGAACGTCACCATGGACGACATCGCCAAGGCGGCCGGGGTGGGGCGGGGCACGCTGTACCGCCGCTACCCCGACCGGGCCGCGATCGCGACCGCGATGCTCGACGAGCACGAGAAGGCGCTGCAGGAGAAGCTGATCGGCGGTGAGGCGCCCCTGGGCCCGGGAGCGCCGCCCGCCGAGCGGCTGGCCGCCTTCTACGCGGCGATGGTGGAGCTGCTGGAGGGCCACGCCCACCTGGTGCTGGGCGCCGAGACCGGGCACTCGCGGTTCGCCACCGGCGCCTACGGTTTCTGGCGGCTGCACGTGCGTTCGCTGCTGGTCTCCGCCGGAGTGCCCGACCCGGACGCGCTGGTCGAGGTCGTGCTCGCCCCGCTGGCCCCCGAGGTCTACACCCACCAGCGGACCGAGCGGGGGCTCAGCCCCGGGCGGGTCGCGGCGGCTCTGGGAGAGCTCGCCCACCGGCTGCTCGGATAGCGGCCACCAGCTCGTCGGGGTGTGTGAGCTGGGGATAGTGCCCGGCGCCCTGGATCAGGGTGGCGGGCGTGCCCGCGGCCGGCGGATCGCCCGAGCCGGCGACGACCGTCACCGGGACCCGGGCGTCCTCGATGACCCGGTCGAGCACCCGGCGGAGCGCCGGCCGCCCGGCGTGGGCCGCGCGCATCGCCTCGACCACCCGGCGGGCGGCCCCCGGACGGCGCAGGTCCGCGATCGCCTCCGCCGGGACGCCCAGGCGCTCCCCCAGCCGGTCCCTCGGCATCCGGCGCAGGGCCGGCACGGCCGCTCTCGACCGCGGGAAGCGTCCCGAGGGCGCCTGGAGGAAGGCCGGGGCGACGAGGACCACGGCGGCCACCCGGCCGGGATGGGCCTGCGCGTACCGCAGGACGGGGCCGCAGCCGAGGGAGTGGCCGACCAGCACCGGCCGCGTCCGGACCGGCTCCAGCAGGGCCGCCGTCCAGTCGTCGAGCGAGTGGGCCGGCGCGGAGCGGCCCATGCCCGGCAGGTCGGCGGCGAGTACCGGGACGCCCAGCCGATCGCGCACGCCCTCCCACGAATCGGCGTCCAGCGGCAGCCCGTGCAGCAGCACGTACTCGGGGTTCTCCCGCTCACCCGCCACCCAGGTCCGGCTCCCCGCCACGTTCCGGAAACCGTACGGCCCGCGTGGCGGGGCCCCGGCGCCGAACCGGGCGCCGACCAGCCCGTCGGCCCAGCTCCGGAGCGCCTCCCCGACCGGGGGCATGCGCAGTCCGGCCCGCTCCGCGAAGGCCAGGGCGGGGGCGGTGTGGTAGCGGTCCCCGGATATGAACGACAGCGTCTCGGGGTCGGCCCGGGTGAGCGCGCGGGGCAGCCGCCGCAGGAGCCGGACCGGGATCGTCAGCCGGGGCGCGGGGACGCCCAGGTGCCCGGCGATCAGGGAGACCAGCTCCGGCAGCTCGGGAGTGCCGTCGTCGAGCACCCAGTAGGCCTTTCCCGTGGTCTCCTCGTGCTCGGGGAGGGCTGCCATGAAGCGGGCGAAGTAGCCGCTCTCGACGACCGGCAGGAAGGTGCCGGATCCCCCGGGCAGTGCCGGGAGCCGTCCACGCCAGAGATCCTCGACCATCGAGGCCAGGCCGATGAACTGGCCGGGACCGATCACGCTGCTGGGGTTGACGACCGTCAGCGGGACGCCCAGCTCGCGAGCCCGGACCCGCACCGCCGCGTCGGCCTCCTTCTTGGACGCCTCGTAGGCGCCGTCCGCGCGATGGTCCACGGGAGCGCCGCCGACGCGGTAGCCGCTGATGTGGACCAGGCGGCGCAGGCCGGGCCGGGTGGCGGCCCAGTCCACCACGTTGAGCGCCCCGGTCACGTTGACCCGCCTGGCCTCCTCGAGGCTCAGCCCGAAGGCGAAGCGGGCGGCGGCGTTGTAGACGTCACGCACTCCTTCCAGGCCCCGGGCCTCCGCGCCGCCGGCGCCGCCGAGACCGAGGCCGGGCACGGTGATGTCGGCGCCGACGACGGTCAGCCCCGCGGTGTCCGCCCGCTGCCCGGCGAGCCAGGACGTGAGCCGTTCCGCAGGTCCGCGCACGGCGGCGGCCACCCGGCGGTCCTGCCGCAGCAGCTCCGCGACCAGGGAGCGGCCGACGAATCCCGCCGCGCCGAAGACGATGGAGTCGGGTGTCACGCGATCACCTCATAATAGATCGGTCTACATATTAAAGGGACACGGGAAGGCCCCCGGAGCGGGCTTCCCCGCGGCGGCACCCGGCGGGGCGCCGCCGTACGCGGTCGCTACAGCAGCGTCACGATCCGGCGGGCCACACGATCGAGCGGTTCCCGGCTGCGGTGAGCCCTGGCCAGCAGCAGCGCCCCCTCGATCAGGGCGAGAACGGTGACGGCCACGTCGCCCGCCTCGGGATGCCCGTCGGCGGCCAGCCGGTCGCGGATCGTGTCCTCCCAGGAGCCGTAGACCTCCGAGCAGACCTCCTGCAACGGGTCACTGGTGGCCGCCATCTCCAGCGCGACCGTGGCCACCGGGCAACCCTTGCGCCACCCGGACGCCTCCAGCCGGTCGCCGAGCAGCGCCAGCACGGCGACGACCAGGCTCGCGGTGTCGGGAACGGCCTCCGCCAGCTCCCGCACGACCCGGCCGATCTCATGACCGCCCCGCCGTACGGACTCCGCGACCATCTGGTCCTTGCCGCCGGGGAAGTGGAAGTAGAGCGAGCCGCGCGGAGCCCCGCTGGCCGCGATCACCTGGTTCAGCCCGGCTCCGAAGTAGCCGCCCTCCTCGATCAGCTCCCGGGTCGCGTCCAGCAACCTGCCGCGCGTCTCCTCGCCCTTCTGTCCCATGCCTAAAAAATAGACCGGTCTGCTTATTGTTTGCAACCCGTCCCGGCACGCGGATCCCGGGGCGTACGGCTCGCACGGGCGGACCGGCGCCGATCGCCGGGGGCCTCGAACCTCGGACACCCCCACCCGCCGGCGAGTCCGGCGGCGGAGCCGGGCATCCGGCAGGCCGGACCCCTCGATCATCCCGCTAGCGTGGCAGATCGGGCGCGCCGGGATTTCCAAGAATTCCCCATCAATAGAACGGAACATTATGTTCCATTGACTATATTAGCGGTATGGAGACAACAGGCACGGCGCCCATGAGCGGCCGCAAAGCCCAGGCCGCCCGTAACGACCAAGTGATCCTCGACGCCGCGCGCGCGGTCTTCATCGCCGACCCCGGCGCCCCGATCGCCGCGGTGGCCGAGCGGGCGGGGGTGGGCATCAGCGCGCTCTACCGCCGCTACGCCGGCAAGGAGGACCTGCTCCGCAAGCTGTGCTCGGACGGCCTGAAAACCTACATCGCCGAGGCCGAGACCGCCCTGGCCGACGAGGGCGACCCGTGGATCGCCTTCACCGGCTTCATGCAGCGCGTCGTGGACGCCGACGTCCAGTCCCTGACGATCAACCTGGCCGGCACCTTCACCCCCGACGAGGATCTCCGCCGCGCCTCCACCCGAGCGGCCGAGCTTGCCGAGCGGGTCTTCGACCGCGCCGCCCGGACCGGCGCCCTCCGCCCCGACGTGAACGTCGCCGACACGTCGTTGATCTTCGAGCAGCTCGCCGCCCTCCACCTCGGCGACGAGGAGCGCACCGCCCAGATCAGGCGCCGGTATCTGGCACTGATGCTCGACGCCCTGCGTCTGGCCTCAGCCCCTCCCCTGCCGGGCCCGCCCCCCACCGCCGAGGAGGTCACCCGGCGCTGGAAGGTCTAGGACCCCGTCCGGGAGGAGCGGCCGGCCGGATGACGGCATCGGGCGGCGACCGGAGGTCTTTGCCGGGTTAAGTCCAGTTCATTGAGATTGGACTGGGACATATGCCCTACAAGCTTCCTATCGTGGCCCCATGCATCCCCGACTCGACGACGATCTCGCCCGCCTGCCCGAGCTGCTCGACGAGACGCGGGCGCAGGCCGTACGGCTGCTCGCCGGGCTCGGCGACCGGCCGGTCGCGCAGGCGCCCGCGGCCCACCGGTCCGCGCCCCTGCCGGTGGACGGCTCGGGGCTGGCGGGGGCGATGGAGACGTTCACCCGGCGCTGGGAGCCCGGCTTCTCCGCCGGTGCCGGACCCCGCTACCTGGGGTTCGTCACGGGCGGCACGACCCCCGCCTCCCTGGCGGGCGACTGGCTGACCGGCACGCTGGACCAGAACCCCACCTCCGGCCTGGACTCCAGCGCCCCCGACCTCGAACGGGAGACGGCCGCCTGGCTGCGCGAGCTGTTCGGCCTGTCCCCCGAACACGAGGGCGCTTTCGTCAGCGGCGCGACGATGTCCAACTTCACGGGCCTGGCCATAGCCAGGGAATGGCTGGGCGAGCGGCTCGGCGTCTCGGTCGCCGAGCGGGGAGCGGCCGCGCTCGGCCCGGTCCACGTGCTCTCCGGAAGCCCCCACTCCAGCATCGGCAAGGCGCTGTCGATGCTCGGGCTGGGACGTTCGGCGATCCGCGAGGTCGACCGCCTGCCGGGCAGGGAGGCCGTCGACGTCGGCGGCCTCGCAGCGGCACTGGAATCCCTGGACGGGACGCCGGCGATCGTCGTGGCCAACGCGGGCACGGTCAACACGGCCGACTTCGACGATCTCCGCGCGCTGGCCGCCCTGCGCGAGCGCCACCCCTTCTGGCTGCACGTGGACGCGGCGTTCGGGGCTTTCGCCGCCCTCTCCCCGGAGCACGCGCACCTCACCGACGGGCTCGACGAGGCCGACTCGGTCTGCGTGGACCTGCACAAGTGGCTCAACGTCCCCTACGACAGCGCGATCCAGTTCACCCGCCGCCGGGACCTTCAGGCACGCGTCTTCCAGAACTCCGCCGCCTATCTCGGGCCGCTGGGCGACGACCCCGATTTCGTGCACCTGACACCGGAGAACTCGCGGCGTCTCCGGGCGCTTCCGGCGTGGTTCACCCTCGCCGCGTACGGGCGCGACGGTCACGCGGAGATCGTGCGGCGCAACATCGCCCTCGCCGCCCGGCTCGGGGAACGGATCGCCGGCATGCCCGCGTACCGCCTGCTCGCCCCCGTCCGGCTCAACGTGGTCTGCTTCACCCTCGCATCCTCCCCCGAGCGCGTCGGGGAGCTGACCTCGGCGATCACCGCATCCGGTGAGGCGTTCCTCACCCGGACCGTCTACGACGGCGTGCCCGCGCTGCGCGCCGCCTTCAGCAACTGGCGCACCACCGAAGCCGACGTCGAGCGCGTCGCGAAGACGCTGGAAAGGTCCGCGCTCGTGGATCCACCCGTCCCGTCATGAGCGAGGGCGCCCGGGTCACGCCGGCACGCGGAAGGCCCTGCGGTAGGCCGAGGGCGAGGTGCGCATCGCCCTGGTGAAGTGATGGCGGAAGGTCACCGGGCTGTCGAAGCCGACCGAGAGCGCAATCTCCTCGATCGGTGCCGCCGTGGACTCCAGCACCGTCAGGCTGGCCGCGACCCGCTGGGCGATCACCCAGCGCAGCGGGCTGGTGCCGGTCTGGCGGGCGAAGTGCCTGATGAAGGTCCGCTGCGACATGTGGGCGACCTTGGCCAGCCCGGCCACCGTGATCGGCTCGGCCAGGTGGTCCAGCGCCCAGGCCATCGCGGTGGCCACCGCGTCGTCGTCCTCCACGGGGGTGACCGCCGCCTGGATGAACTGCGCCTGCCCGCCCTCCCGGTGCGGCGGGATGACCAGCCTGCGCGCGACCGAGTTGGCCACGCCCGGCCCGTGGTCCTTCCGGACCAGATGGATCAGCAGGTCCAGCCCGGCCGCGCTGCCCGCGCTGGTCAGCACGTCGTCACCGTCCACGTAGAGGACATCCGGGTTGACCCTGACCCGGGGAAACCGGTGGCGCAGCAGCTCGGCGTACTTCCAGTGGGTGGTCGCCTCCCGGCCGTCCAGCAGCCCGGCCTGGGCCAGCGCGAACGCCCCCGAACAGATCGACACCATCCTCGCCCCCCGGGCGTGCGCCGCTCGCAGCGTCGCGACCAGTTCCGGCGACACCGTGCCGGACACGTCCGGCACCCCGGGCACGATCACCGTGTCCGCCTCGGCCACGACGCCGAGCCCGTGCTCGGCGCGCATCGTGAACCCCCCGACGATCCGCAGGTCGGCGGGGGTCTCGGCGCAGACCCTGAGCTCGTACCAGGGCACGTCCAGCTCGGGCCGGGGGATGCCGAAGATCTCCACGACACAGCCCAGCTCGAAGGGCGACATGCCGTCGAAGGCGAGCACGGACACGGCATGGCGGACGGCGCGGAGCTCCGGCGACGGGATCAGCATGGCGAGATCTTAGCGATACGGGACATTCACGCCACTGTTGGGTTGCAGACCGGGACCGGCACCATTTGTCCTGTCACCCTGTCCTGCCGCCGCCGGACACGATCGAAAGGCCACCGAGATGACCGTCACCATCGCAGCCCCCTCCGCCGTCACGGCGGTCCCCGCCGCCGGCAACGCCGCCGCGCTCGCCCACTTCGCCGGCCGCCTGGCGTTCGAGACCGACGTGTCCGACGTGGCCGCCGACCTCGCCGCCGAGGCTCCGGGAATCATCGTGGTCGACTCGCGCAACCTGGAGAGCTGGGAGCAGGGCCACGTCAGGGGCGCCGTACACCTGCCCACCGCCGAGATCGCCGCCCGCGCCGCCGATGTGATCCCGGCGGGTGTGACCGTGGTGACCTACTGCTGGGGTCCCGGCTGCAACGGCGCCACCCGTGCCGCCCTGGAGTTCGCCAAGCTCGGCTACCCGGTCAAGGAGATGATCGGCGGCTTCGAGTACTGGGCGCGCGAGGGCTTCGCGACCGAGACCTCGGCCGGCGTCTCCCGGCGCGGGGTCGACCCGCTGACCGCCCCGGTCTCCGGCATCGCCTGCGCCTGCTGAGCACCCGCCCCGCCCGCCGTTGAGCTGGACCGTTCCCGGCACTCCTGGGGAAACTGCGGATAGCTCCATGAGGGACGTCTCCGCACCCCCGGGGCCCGAGATCCCGGGTGCGGAGGCACGCACCGAGGCCCCTCCCCGGCCGGAGGCCCTCATCCGGGTCCGGCCGGGACACGGGGAAACCGGCCATGAGTCGATCGTGAAGCTTTGAGCCGGACCGTCGCCGGCCTGCCGTTGCCGGCGAGCGCCCTGGCGAGGCCAGCGCATCCGGAGTACCGCTGCGCGGCCTCAGAAGTCGTCCCCGCGCGGGCGAATCGGAACAGATGGCGGGCATGCGCGCCGGAGGCCCGGCAGTCGCAGCGGCCGGCAGCGCCTGGTCCGAGGGCATGTGTCAGCTGCGGACCGTCACGGTGAAGACGCGGGCGAGCTGATGATCGATCAAGGCCACGGCCTCTTCGGGAGTCCGCTGTCCGAGCAGGACGGTCGCCTGGATCCCGTCGGCGCCCGCCACCAGGAACGCGGCCTCGGCCTCGGCGTCGACGTCCCGTGACACCTGGCCGAGTCCCTGGCCTTGCGCGATCAGGCCGGCGACCAGGTTCTCCAGCGCGGGCGGCGCGGCGCGGGCGACCTTGGCCAGGGCGGGGTCGGCCAGGAAGCGGACGAAGTAGGCGGCGTACACCAGGTGCCGGTTGCGCCGCTCGGCATCCAGCGGGAGCAGCTCCAGCAGCACTCCCCGCACGACCGCGTGCATGCCGGGCGCGTCGCCGAGCATCGCGAGGCGTTCGCGGGCCCGTTGCTCGGCGTCGTCGTTGAGGATCTCCAGCGCGCCGAGCAGCAGTTCGTCGCGGGTGCCGAAGTAGTACTGCAGCAGCCGGGCGGAGACCCCGGCCTCGGTGGCGACCTGTCTCAAGGTGACGTCCTCCAGGCCGCCGCGGGCGGCCAGGCGCCAGACGGCTTCCGCGATCTGGTGGCGGCGCCGGTCGTGGTCCACCTGTCTTGGCATGCCATCCGCTCCTCGCGACTCGTTTGTGGTGCGATCGTACCAAGACGATGTTATGGTTCGATCGCACCACAAAAATGCGGAGGGCGTGCCCACGCCCGCCGTCGCGGCCCTTCGAGGGCGATGGGAGACAGAGCACACATGAAGCACGTCACCCTGCTGATCATCGGCATGCTGCTGCTGGTCCTGGGAGCACAGGGCGCCATCCGGCTGCTGGCCGACCACGACAACGCCGGGCTGCTCGCCTGGCTGCCCGGCGGGTTCGCGGTATGGCTGGCCTGCTATGCGGTGGCCGCCGTCGCCGGAGCACTCCTGGCCGGCCGGGGCGGCAAGAAGGCCAAGCGGGGCGACCGCGAGCAGTGACCGGCCGCACCCGGCGCCGAGACCTTCTTGTGCCGCAGCGCTCGCAGGTGCTCGGCGGACCATCCCGGCCCGCCGCGACCGGTGCCGGCGGGCCGGCGCTCACACCGGGTCCGGCAGGTCCATCGACGCGAGCTTGGCCGGGTCGATCACGATCGCGATGCCCGCGATCCGGCCGTCGGCGATGGTGAACGCGGCGACCGAGAGCGGAGTGCCGTCCTCGCGCCAGGCCACGATCCCGGGAAGGCCGTTGACGAGCACCGCTCGCCCCCGTACGGCTGCGCCGGCGGACAGCCGCGCGCCGGCGGCGACCTCGGTGGCGCCGAGGGTGACGACCACGCCGTCGGGGGTATCGATGGTCAGCCTCACCTCGGGGTCGAGCACGCGCAGCAACCCCTCGAAGTCGCCGCGGCGAGCCGCCGCCAGGAAGGCCTGGACCACCTCCCGCTGCTCCCGTCCGACGACCGCCGGCCGCTCGGTCCCCCGCACCTTCCTGCGGGCCCGGCTGGCGAGCATCTTGGCGGCGTCGGCGGACCTGCCGAGGATCTGGCCGATCTCGTCGAACGGCACCGCGAACAGGTCGTGCAGCACGAACGCCAGCCGCTCGGCCGGCCCGAGCGACTCCAGGACGACGAGGAGCGCGAGCCCGACCGAGTCGGCGAGCGCCACGTCGTCCTCCGGCGCGGGGCCGTCGTCGACCGTCACCACGAGCTCGGGCAGCCGGTCGTCGTAGGACGCCTCAGGGTGGGTCTGGCGCGATCGCAGGACGTCGAGGCTGATCCGGCCGACCACCGTGGTCAGCCAGCCGGCGAGGTTGTGGATGGTCGCCGTGTCCTGGCGGGAGAGCCGCAGCCAGGCCTCCTGGACCACGTCCTCGGCGTCGGCGTGCGATCCGAGCATGCGATAGGCGACCGCGCGCAGCCGGTCGCGCTGGGCCTCGAACGCCTCGGCCACCGGGTCCGTCGGGCTGGGGTCGTACATGTTGTTACCTTCCTCGGATCTGCTCCGTCATAGGTGATGACGGGCCCGGACGGGCACAGGTAACCGATGAAGGAGCAAGACCGATGGAAGCACGCATGAAGAGCCCCGCGAACGCCGACGTGATGACGGCGATCCAGGGCCTTTACAAGGCGATGCACTCCGGCGGCGTCGACCCGCGCGTACTCGGGCTGGTCCACCTGCGGGCCAGCCAGATCAACGGCTGCAGCCCGTGCGTATTCGCCGGGATCGCGTCGGCCAAGAAGCACGGAGAGACCGACGAGCGGCTGCACAACGTGGTCACGTGGCGCGAGACGCCCTTCTTCACCGAGGGAGAGCGGGCAGCGCTCGCGCTGACCGAGGCCGCCACCCGGATCCAGGACGGCGCGCCGGGCGTCACCGACGAGATCTGGGACGCCGCGGCCACCCACTTCGACGAGAAGCAGCTGTCGGCGATCACTCTGAACATCGCGATGACCAACTTCTTCAACCGGATCAACCACACGAACCGGGAGCAGGCCGGCAAGACCTGGTGAACCGGGCGGGGCGTCATCCGTCCGGAGGCCGCACCTCCCCGCGATCAAGGGATGACGCCCCGCCGAGAGCACGAGCCGGGCGCCCCCGAGGGGATGATCGTCAGTTGGGGGCGATGTGAGCGAACACCGCGGTGATGTGCCGGCGGTTCGCCGGTACGAGATCACCGGTCGGCACCATCTCCAGCTGCCGGTGATGAAGCGCCTTGCACCTGATCCGTTGTCGGTGCCGCCGTGTAGCGTGCGGCCGGTGGACGAGACATCGAGAACGCGAGAGGCCGTGCGCGTCTACATTGACAGCGCCGAGCAGCGCGACTGGCAGCGGCTTGGCGATCTGCTGACCGAAGACATGGTGTACGAGATGCCGCAGAGCCGTGAGCGGATCCGCGGCAGGTCGGCTTTCATCCAGTTCAACAGGGAATACCCCGGGGACTGGCATCTCCAGGCGCGTCGCATCGTCGCCGATGGCCGCCACGCGGCCGCGTGGATCGATGCACGCGTCACTACTGAGCACCAAGACGCCTGTGTGTGGTTCGAGCTCTCCGATGACGGGCTGATCACCCGGGTCGTCGACTACTGGCCGGAGTCGTATGATCCCCCGCCGGGCCGCGAGCATCTGGTGGAGCGCTGGTAGGCGAGGTTCTGCGTGGTGCCGCGGATGGAGCCGACGTCGCCGGCCGGCTCCACCCGCCACGGACCGGCCCCGGGTTCGATCCGTCGAGGCGGTCTCGGCCAACGGCGGCCGAGAACCCCGTCGAGTCGCGGCGGAAGAACTCCGACGCCTCGTCAGGATCCGCGAGCAGCTCACTCCCCCGGACCACGGGCCGTCGGCCGGGCCGTCCCGAGATGCTCTCCTCCGGTCGGCGGATGATCCGAACGCCGGAGCGGGGAAACGACACCTGGTCGCTTCCCCGCCCTGACCTGCTATTTCCCGCCCTGAGGCGGCTGACTTCAGCTGCAGCCGCTGGTGGAGCCGCAGCCCTCGCAGACGTAGCAGCTACCGGCGGGCCGCATCTTGGTGCCGCAGGTCATGCAGAGCGGCGCGTCGGCGGTGCGGCCCTGGTGGGACTCCAGGGAGCCGCCCCGCTCCGGCGCGGCCACGGCCACGACCTCCGGGCGGGGCTGGGGCTGGGGCTGCTCGATCGGTGCCGAGGTGGCCAGCTCGGCGATGACCTCGTCGGTGTGGATCGGGGCCGGGTCCTCCCCGCGCTGCTGGGCGGCGCGCTCGGAGGCGGAGAAGATGCCGAGAGCGGCCCGGTCGTCGTAGGGCAGGTGGTCCAGGGCCAGGCGGCGGAAGATGTAGTCCATCACCGAGGCGGCCATGCGGATGTCCGGGTCGTCGGTCATGCCGGCCGGGTCGAAGCGCATGTTGACGAACTTGCTGACGTAGGTCTCCAGCGGCACGCCGTACTGCAGGCCGATGGAGATGGCCACCGAGAAGGCGTCCATCACGCCGGCGAGGGTGGAGCCCTGCTTGGACATCTTCAGGAAGACCTCGCCGAGACCGTCGTCGGGGTAGGACGAGGCGGTCATGTAGCCCTTGGCGCCCCCCACGGTGAAGCGGGTGGTGGTGCTGGGGCGCTGGTTCGGCATCCGGCGGCGGGTCGGGCGGCTGATCTCCACGACCTGGATCTCCGGCTCCGCGGCCTTCTCCTCGGTCTTCTTGTCGCTCTTCTTGCCCGCGACCGAGAGCGGCTGGCCGACCTTGCAGTTGTCGCGGTAGACGGCCAGGGCCTTCAGGCCGAGCTTCCAGCCTTCCATGTAGACCTGCTCGATGTCCTCGACCGTCGCCGCCTCGGGCAGGTTGACCGTCTTGGAGATGGCGCCGGACAGGAACGGCTGGGCGGCGGCCATCATGCGCACGTGCCCCATCGGGGCGATCGCCCGCTCGCCCATCGCGCAGTCGAACACCTCGTAGTGCTCGGGCTTGAGGCCGGGGGCGTCCACGACGTGGCTGTTGGACGCGATGTATTCGACGATCGCCTCGACCTGCTCCTCGGGGTAGCCCAGCTGCCGCAGCGCGCGCGGGATCGTCTGGTTGACGATCTGCATGGAGCCGCCGCCGACGAGCTTCTTGAACTTGACCAGGGCCAGGTCGGGCTCGATACCGGTGGTGTCGCAGTCCATCATCAGGCCGATGGTGCCGGTCGGGGCGAGCAGCGAGGCCTGGGCGTTGCGGTAGCCGTTCCTCTCACCCAGCTTGAGGCACTCGGTCCACTGGCGGGAGGCCTCGGCGTGGATGGCCTTGTCCATGCCCTCCAGCGTGCGCAGGTCGTCGTTTGCGGCGGCGTGCTTGCGCATGACGCGCTTGTGCGCGTCGGCGTTGCGCGCGTAGCCGTCGTACGGTCCGACGACCGCGGCCAGTTCGGCGCTGCGGCGGTAGGAGGCGCCGGTCATCAGCGAGGTGACGGCACCGGCGATGGCCCGGCCGCCCTCGGAGTCGTAGGCGTGGCCGGTGGCCATGAGCAGCGCGCCGAGGTTGGCGTAGCCGATGCCGAGCTGGCGGTAGGCGCGGGTGGTCTGGTCGATCTTCTCCGTCGGGAAGTCGGCGAAGGTGATGGAGACGTCCATCGCGGTGATGATCAGCTCGGTGATCTTCACGAAGCTCTCGATGTCGAAGGAGTTGTCGTCCTTCAGGAACTTCATCAGGTTGATGCTGGCCAGGTTGCACGAGGAGTTGTCCAGGTGCAGGTACTCCGAGCACGGGTTGCTGGCGGTGATGCGGCCCGTCTCCGGGCTGGTGTGCCAGTCGTTGATCGTGTCGTCGTACTGGACACCGGGGTCGGCGCACTCCCACGCGGCCGTCGCCATCTTGCGGAACAGCCGCCCGGCGTCGACCTTCTCGATGACCTCGCCGGTGAGGCGGGCGCGCAGGCCGAACTCCTCGCCCTTCTCCACCGCGCGCATGAACTCGTCGGAGACGCGCACGGAGTTGTTGGCGTTCTGGTACTGGACGGAGACGATGTCCTTGCCGCCGAGGTCCATGTCGAACCCGGCGTCGCGCAGCGCGCGGACCTTGTCCTCCTCGCGCGCCTTGGTCTCGATGAACTCCTCGATGTCGGGGTGGTCCACGTCCAGGACGACCATCTTGGCCGCACGGCGGGTCGCGCCGCCGGACTTGATGGTGCCCGCGGAGGCGTCCGCGCCGCGCATGAAGGAGACCGGGCCGCTGGCCGTGCCGCCGCTGGAGAGCAGCTCCTTGGAGGAGCGGATCCTGGAGAGGTTCACGCCGGAGCCCGAACCGCCCTTGAAGATCACACCCTCTTCCTTGTACCAGTCGAGGATGGACTCCATCTGGTCGTCGACGGCCAGGATGAAACAGGCGCTGACCTGCTGCGGCGAGGCGGTGCCCACGTTGAACCAGACGGGCGAGTTGAAGCTGAAGACCTGGTTGACCAGAGCGTGCTTGAGCTCGTGGTCGAAGATCTCGGCGTCCTCCTCGCCGGCGAAGTAGCCGTGCTCGACCGCGGTCCTGGTGTAGACGCCCACCACCCGGTCGATGAGCTGCTTCAGGCTCCACTCGCGCTGCGGGGTGCCGACCGCGCCGCGGAAGTATTTGGTGGTCACGATGTTGGCCGCGTTGACCGACCAGGAAACGGGGAACTCGACGTCCCGCTGCTCGAAGTTGATCGAGCCGTCCCGCCAGTTGGTCATCACGACGTCACGGCGCTCCCAGCGCACCTCGTCATAGGGATGCACTCCCGGCGTGGTGAAGATGCGCTTCATCTTCAAGCCCTTGCGCAACCGCTTGCCCCCACGCGCGGCCGCGCCACCGATCGTCTCCGTCATGACTTCCCCTTCCGGGGCTCCCCAGAGCCCTCGAGTCGGACCACATCAACGCGCCGCTCTGTCCCCCGGCGCCCGGGGTATGGATCAGTCCTGCTGGACGGAGCGTTCCGCCCGCAGCTGCTTTATCTCTGTTTCGAAATCGGCCAGGGTCTCGAAGCTCCGGTAGACCGAGGCGAACCGCAGGTAGGCCACCTCGTCCAGCTCGCGGAGCGGCCCCAGGATCGCCAGCCCGACCTCATGGGCGGCGATCTCCGCCGCTCCCGTGGCCCGGATGCTCTCCTCCACCCGCTGACCCAGCTGGGCCAGCGAGTCCTCGCTGACGGGGCGCCCCTGGCACGCCCGCCGGACGCCGGCGATCACCTTGTCCCTGAAGAACGGCTCGGTCACCCCGCTGCGCTTGCTCACCATGAGAAGCACCGTCTCCTGCGTGGTGAACCTGCGCCCGCACTCCGGGCACGTGCGCCTGCGGCGGATGGCTCCGCCGTCCTCGGTGGACCGGCTGTCGATGACCCGCGTATCAGGATGACGACAGAACGGACAGTGCACGCGTGTCGCCCCCTTGAGCCGGCAAGTGGCCCACCTTCTCGTGCATTCCACGGCGTCCACGCCAGACGCTTGCGCACGCCCCTCGAATGGTCGAGATGCGGTAATGGAAACACAATCTATGGTGAAGACCACCGATGAAGCCACTAGATGTTGTGGTCCAACGGTAGGAGGGTCGGCTCATGAACGCAAGTTGAAAGGACCCCGTCAGACGAAGTCGCTGATCAGCGCGTCACATTCGAACGAGTCGGGCGTGTCGCCCCTCCGGCACCCCCTCAGGGGGCGGAACCGTCCGGCAGGTAGAGCCGGGTCCCGGGCCGGATCACGGAGTCGGACAGGCCGTTGAGATCCATGATCCGGCGGATCGTCGGAGCCGGATCCCCGCCTTCCGTCACGGCGTCCGCGATCTCCCACAGCGTGTCACCCCCGCGCACCACGACCCACGACAGCTCCTCACGCCCCCCGTGCTCGAGCGCCGAGGCGGCGTCGATGCGCGCGCCGACCCAGAGCGCCCCCAGGGTGACCAGCGTGAGCGCCGCCACCACCACGATCCGGCCCCGCCTGGTGAGCCGGAGCGGCGGATCAGGATATCGGACGCCCCCCGCGGCCCCGGGGCGCCGGGCGGGCGGGCGCCCGGCCCTCCCTGTCGTCACGGTCGTCTTCATGATGGCCCCCCAGCACCCTCGACCTGGCCGAACACACGTCGAAGAAAGATCGGCGAATCGAACACGATGTCGATCGAACTCCCGTACGATGTTGTACACCACGTCACCGCTGATTTCGAGAATGACTCGAACAATTGTTTGAATACGATCTTCAACGGCGGTACGGTCGCTGTGTGCGACGCGAGAGATACAGACCGGGAGGCGAGGAGATCGTATGAGCGAACATGACGAGAACGTTTCGGCCGTCAGCGACCTGGCGGTGCGCAGGCGTGACTCCCTTGGCCTCACCCCCAGGCAGCGGAAGATCCTTGAGGTGATCCGCGACTCGGTGCAGCAGCGCGGCTATCCGCCCTCCATGCGAGAGATCGGCGAGGCGGTGCAGCTCACCAGCACCTCCAGCGTGTCGCACCAGCTGACGGCGTTGCAGCGCAAGGGCTATCTGCGCCGTGATCCGCACCGTCCCCGCGCGCTGGAGGTCCGCCTTCCCGGCGAGCCGGCACTGTGGGTGGATCCCGAGTCCCGTGACGACGAGACCCCGATCAGCCGCCCGACCGCGGCCTACGTGCCGCTCGTCGGCCGGATCGCCGCCGGCGGCCCCATCCTCGCCGAGGAGAGCATCGAGGACGTCTTCGCCCTCCCCAAGCAGCTCGTCGGCGAGGGGACGCTCTTCCTGCTCCAGGTGACCGGCGACTCGATGATCGAGGCCGCCATCGCCAACGGCGACTGGGTGGTCGTCCGGCAGCAGCCCGTGGCGGACAACGGCGACGTGGTCGCCGCGATGATCGACGGCGAGGCCACGGTCAAGACCTTCAAGCGCAAGGACGGCCACGTCTGGCTCGTCCCGCACAACCCGAACTACGACCCGATCCCCGGCGACGAGGCCACCGTCCTGGGCAAGGTCGTGGCGGTTCTGCGCAAGCTCTGAGACAACGCACCGGAGGAGCGGGGTCCCACGATCGGGACCCCGCTCCTCGTCAGGCGCCTCAGTGGCGACCGCCCGCCGCAGCAGGCCCCGCGCCGGCCGCCGACGTGCCCGACGCGGAGTTCGGCCGTCCCGGTGCCGCACCCGAAATCGGGGCGGATGGCGGTGGTGTCCTGTAGCCGGATCGGCGGCGGTCCCTGGTGGGGGTCCGCGGTGGCGCCCCAGCCGAGCAGCTTGACCGGCGAGTGGGTCAGCCCGGTCGGGCCGGGCGAGCGCCGGAGCCGAGGGCAGGCCGATCCGGATGAGTACGGCGCCCCCGGTAACCGCCTTGAATAGAGCCTTGAACAGAAGGGCACGCGTTTTTCTCCCTTATCGGAGGTGCGGAGATGCGCTGATTCTGTTTTCGGATGGAAATAAGCCACAAGTGATGAAATTTCGGTAGTTGCTATGGTCGGCGACCTGTTCTTGGGTCACGAGACGTTCTACGCTCGCTCCCCACAGAGCGCGGCGGGCCCGCGCCGTCCTCTCAGGGATGGAAGCGCGGGAAACCCCCGGCCGCCCGCCTCGACACCGAGGAGCGTCCCCATGCCTCGCCGTCCCCCCGAGCCGGCAGCCGACCGGGGCACCCTGCTCCGCTCCGGCCCGTTCCACCAGGCCCTGCGTGTCTGCATCCGGGAGAGCGGCCTGTCCCTCGACCGCATCCGGTCCCGCCTGGCCCAGCGCGGGCTGGCGGTCGCGCTGTCCACCCTGAGCGACTGGCAGCGGGGGCACCGGCGTCCCGGCGGCGAGCAGTCCCCGCTGGTCGTCACGGCCCTGGAGGAGATCCTCCGGCTTCCCGGCGGCTCCCTCACCCGCCTTCTCGACCACGGGCCGGGGCTGGATGAGCGCTCCGGAGCCCTCGGCGAGCTGCTGGACGCGCTGCCGGGCTCCCGCGACCAGGACGCCGCCATCATCACCCAGCAGCAGAAAGTGCTGATCGACGCGGCCCGGCGGTGCGAGTCGGTGTGGACCCGCACGCTGATCAGGGCCCGGCGCGACGGCATGGACCGGTATGCGATCAGGTCGTTCGTCGACCCCGGCACCGATCTCGACGGCCGCGAGATCCACGCCCTGGAGAACTGCAGGGTCGGCACCATCCTGCGGCACCACGCGCGGGGGGTGATGGTCGCCGAGCTGCTCTTCGACCACGCGCTCCGGGCCGGCGACACCTGGGTCTTCGAGTGGGAGAGCTTCGACAGACCGGCACAGCCGTGCGTCGACCACGGCCACGGCTTCCGGCAGCCGGTCGGGCACTTCCTCGTCCAGGTGCGGTTCGACCCCGCGGCCCTCCCGGCCGAATGCCATTCCTACGTCAGGTCCGGACCGGACGCGAAGCCTTGCCGGACCGGCGTCCTGGTGCCCAACGCCCACCACACCGTCCACGTGGCCGCCTCCGACGTGGTCTCCGGCGTGCTGGGCATCGCCTGGCGCTGGCCGTAAACCTCTCTTCCCGCGATTGGGCCCCCCGAAATTTCGCACCATTGACGGCGCGTGCGCGCGTGATTACGTTCACCTCAAATTGACAGTAAAGTTTCCTGTTAATTAACCCCCCAGTTCCAGCGCGTAGAGGCGGCGGCCCATGGCGAATCAACATGTCCTGAAACTCCTAGCCGCGGTGGGGGTGATGCTCCTCCCCCTGGGGGCGGTCGTCGCGACGGCACCCGGCGCTTCCGCGGCCGTGACCGTGCCGCTCCGGGCCAACGCGGGCGGGTCCGCGCTCACCGACGCCGCGGGTGACCAGTGGGTCGCCGACAAGGCCTACTCCAGCGGCGACTGGGGCTACCAGACCAGCTACGGGAGCGGCTCGACCGGCGGTGCGATCGCCGGGACGACCGACGACTCCCTCTACCAGAACTACAACACCTTCAACAGCTGGGGCGGCTACCGCTTCGACGTCCCGAACGGCACCTACCAGGTGACGCTGAAGATGGTCGAGGACTGGGCCAACGCGGCCGGTCAGCGCAAGTTCGACGTCCGCGTCGAAGGCGTCAACGCGCTGACCGCCTTCGACATCTTCGCCTCCTGCGGCGCGCTCACCGCCTGTGACCGGACCTTCCCCGCGACGGTCAGCGACGGCGCGCTCAACGTCCAGTTCAACATGAACGGCGGCGCCAACTACGCGACCGTCTCCGCCATCTCGGTGACCGGCGGCGGCGGAGGAGGCGACACCACGCCCCCCAGCGTCCCCGGCAACCTGCGCTCCACCGCCACCTCCTCCTCCAGCGTCTCCCTCGCCTGGAACGCCTCCACCGACAACGTCGGCGTCACCGGCTACGAGATCTACCGAGGCACCACCCTCGTCACCACCGTCACCGGAACCACCCACACCGACACCGGCCTGACCCCCGCCACCGCCTACAGCTACACCGTCCGCGCCCGCGACGCCGCCGGAAACCGCTCCACCGCCAGCAACCAACTCAACGTCACCACCCAGGACGGCGGCGGAGGGGGCGGCAACAAGCTGCTGGGCTACTTCACCCAGTGGGGCATCTACCAGCGGGCCTACCACGTCAAGAACATCGTCACCAGCGGCTCGGCCGCCAAGCTCACCCATATCAACTACGCCTTCGGCAACGTGCAGAACGGCCAGTGCACGCTGGGCGACACCTACGCCGACTACGACCGTTTCTACCAGGCCGGCGAGAGCGTGGACGGCGTCGCCGACACCTGGGACAACGGCGCGCTCCGCGGCAACTTCAACCAGCTCCGCAAGCTGAAGAAGCAGTTCCCGAACATCAAGGTGCTGTTCTCCTTCGGCGGCTGGACCTGGTCGGGCGGCTTCGGCCAGGCGGCGGCCAACCCCGCGGCCTTCGCCGAGTCCTGCTACCGCCTGGTCGAGGACCCGCGCTGGGCGGATGTGTTCGACGGCATCGACATCGACTGGGAGTACCCGAACGCCTGCGGCCTCACCTGTGACACCAGCGGCTTCTCCTCCTTCAAGAACCTGATGTCGGCACTGCGCTCCCGCTTCGGCTCCAGCTACCTGGTCACCGCCGCCATCACCGCCGACGCCACCTCCGGCGGCAAGATCGACGCGGCCGACTACGGCGGCGCCGCACAGTACCTCGACTGGTACAACGTCATGACCTACGACTTCTTCGGTGCCTGGGCAGCCCAGGGCCCGACCGCGCCGCACTCACCGCTGAACACCTACAGCGGCATCCCCATCACCGGTTTCGACTCCGACTCCGCCATCCAGAAGCTCAAGAGCAAGGGGGTGCCGGCGAGCAAGCTGCTGCTGGGCATCGGCTTCTACGGCCGCGGCTGGACCGGCGTGACCCAGGCGACTCCGGGTGGCACCGCCACCGGCGCCGCCCCGGGCACCTATGAGGCGGGCAACGAGGACTACAAGGTCCTCAAGACCCGCTGCCCGGCGACCGGTACGGTCGCGGGCACGGCCTACGCCCACTGCGGCAACCAGTGGTGGAGCTACGACACCCCCGCGACCATCGGGGGCAAGATGAGCTACTCGAAGAACCAGGGCCTGGGAGGGGCCTTCTTCTGGGAGCTCACCGGAGACACCTCCAACGGTGAGCTGATCAGCGCGATGAAGAGCGGCCTGGGCTAGAAGATCACCGAAAGTCTTGCTGGTGAGGGGCGTCTCGATGCCGAGACGCCCCTCATCGCCATGTGCTGGAAGGGATGATCACCCAAGTGCCGTTCCCGGCTGGTGACGGAGGCACCCTGCGCCGTGGCCCCCGGAACACGGTCACGGTCACGGTCACGGTCGACGACAGGGTGCCACGCCGAGCCTCGGTGGCCTGCCCCGGAACGCGAGACCGCCGCCTGTCACGGCGGTGACCAGGCCGGGCCGGGCCGGCAGGAGAACGCCGAGAACATGATGCCCGCGGTCGGATTTTCGGCCGAAGCCACGGGGACCCCTACCGTATGACGCAGAGGGGGCGGGTCCTGCGGGCGTAGGAGCGGGCGGCCACCAGGAGACCGAGGCCCAGCCCGGCGAAGGCCAGCCCGCCGAATTCGATCATCCAGACGGACCCGGTGGCGGTGAACCCGGTGATCGGCTCGATGGCCGGCACCACGCCGAGCACGCTGGCCGGCGCGTACACCGTGAGGGCGACGCCGTACAGGGACAAGGCCACTGCGATCATCCAGGCCGGGATCAGCGGCAGCAGGCGCGGCACCCGCACCCCCGACAGCCACAGCGTCCATCGGGGGAACACCATGCCCCACCGGTACATCAGGCCGGCCAGCAGGAAGACCCCGAAGAGGGCGGCCAGGACAGTGATGTCGACGCCCACAGCGGCCAGGGCGTGGGCGGCAGCCGGCGCCTCGGCGTTGATCGCCGCCCACTCCTCGGCCGTGACGCCGAGCGCGCTGCCGCCGAGCGTCCACACGGTTTTCACCGCCGACCAGGGGATGAGCCCGCACATCAGGAGATAGACCGCCACCTGAGCGCGCGGCGTGGCGGTGGAGGCAGGCGGGTGGGTGCGCCCGCCGGTGGCCCCCCGGTGGGCCAGGCCGCAGCGGGGGCACCTGCCGCGCAGGCGGCGCAGGGAGCCGGTCGCGACGAGGGTCAGCAGCCCGGCGGCCACCGAGGTCAGCAGGACCTGGACCAGGCCGGTGGGGCTTTCCACACCCGCGCCCGACAGCAGCGTCACCAGATGGAGCGGAAGGCTGATCATCCCGACGGCGAACACCGCGATCGTCACGGCCAGCGTGGCGCCGACGGCCGCCTGGCCCGGCAGCTTGCCGGGACTGGCCAGGCACGCTCCGGCGGCCAGTACGGCGAGCGCGGCCAGCAGGAGCAGGGCGGCGGGCGGGTAGGGGGCGGTCGCCGTCCAGGGTACGGCGGTGCCGGTCACCGCCCAGCCCAGATGGACGACCGCGTACAACGCGCACCACAGGGCGGCGTTTCTGGCATGTATGGTCACGCACTCACGCTTTCGCGCCGCCGCCGGCGGGTCCTCCCCCGCCGGCGCCATCCCTTTCCCCCGCACGGGGGGTTCGCTCAGAGCGGCCCGGCCGGCCTCACCTCGCAGATGATGGCGGCTTGGACGACGCGGCCGGCGTGACGGGGGGTGAGTGGAGCGCCGGCCCTTCAGCCGCGCCCTTCCCGGAGCAGCTCCACGACGGCGGTTATGTCGGAGTCACTCCAGCCGTGTCCGGCGGCTTCCTCGTAGCGCTGCTCGACCAGCCGGGCGATCGGCAGCCGGAGCCCCTTCGACTCCGCGACCTCGGCGATGAGCCGTACGTCCTTGGCGCCGAGCCGCGTAGCGAACCATCCTCGGTGGTCACCGTGGAGGATGTCGTCGAGCCGGTTGTGCAGAGCGGGCGCGACGGTCGGCCACCGCAGGAGGAGGTCCTTCAGCATCGCCTCGTCGAGACCTGCCGCCTGACCCGCGGCCACCGCCTCGGCGACGACGGCGACACCCGACATGAGCAGGTAGTTGTTCAGGAGCTTGTAGGTCAGGGCGCTGCCGGGATCGTCCCCGCAGTACCAGTGGACGGCGAACAGGTCCTGCCAGACGGGTCCCAGCCGGTCCACGAGACCGCGGTCGCCCCCCAGCAGGCCCATGATCTGACCGTCGACGACCGCCTGCGGCCCTCCGATGACGGGCGCGGCCACGAACCGGCCCCCCGGCGCCAGCCCTGTCAGCGCGCGGGACGTGTCCGGGGAGACGGTGCTCATGTCGGCGACAACCGGCGCGCCGGCCCCGGCCCCAGCCCCGGCCCCGGCCCCGGGATCAGAGCCGGAAACGGAGCCAGGCTCGGAGCCGAGTTCGGAGGCGTCCCCGGAACCGGGATCGGAGGCAGGCTCGGAGGCGGGCTCGGCCAATCGTGCCATGACCTCACGGACCGCCTGATCGTCGGCGAGCGACATCAGCACCGCGTCGGCGTCCCGCGCGGCCTCCGCCGGCGAGAGCGCCTCGGCGGCGCCGGCGTCGATCACCTCGGAGGCCTTACCCGGCGTCCGGTTCCAGACCCTGACCGCATGGCCGCGGCCGAGCAGCCGCAGGGCCAGTGCCCGCCCCATGCTGCCCATCCCGAGCACCGATACCCGCATGCCTCATCCCCCTGTCAGGCATGGTTTTCCTCCCCCGGTCACCCTCTACGCGAGGGAGGCCGGAAAAGGCCTGAAAGGCGAGGAAGCCTTTAAGCGGTGCCGGCGCGGGCCCGGCAGGCGGTGTCGGCAGGCGGTGTCGGCCGCGGTCCGGGTGGGCCCCGGACCGCGGCCCGCCTCACCTCGCCGTGCCCCGCTGTGCGAGGTGCCGCAGGTATTCGCTCCGGTTGAGCGGGTTGCCGTCCGACCGCGCGCGCACCGGGACCGGCCCGAGGACCGGCCGATCCCCCGACGGTCGCGACCACCAGACCCCTTCTCCGTGGGACAGACCGGGCAGTTGCCGCTCGAACTCGCGCACCCGACGCGCGGGGATGTCCCCCTTGACCGACCATGTCTCCGTGCCTCCGGAGGACTCCATGATGTCGGCTCCGAGCGCGGCGAGCTGGGCGGTGACGGCGCTGAGCCCGTCAGGGGGGACCTCCAGCTCGAAGGCGTGGCAGGGCTCGTAGACCCGGGTTCCGGCGATGTCCAGGGCGCGCATCAGGACCAGGGGCGTGAGGCCGCGGAAGTCACCGGCCGTGCTGACCGGGGCCGCGTAGCCCGTCCGGGTCAGGGTGACGAGGCAGCCGGTCACCGCCCAGCCGTGCAGCCCCTGCTCCAGGGTGCGGCGCACGGTGTCCTCGATCGCCCGGTGGAAGGGGCGCGGCAGTGAACCGAGCTCGACCTCCCGCCTGAAAGTGATCCCCGGCCCGGTCGCGGGTTCGACCCGCAGCCCGACGGTCGCGAAGAAGCCGCCGGGCCCGTGCTCGCCGATCTCCTCGCAGGCCTCCCCCACCCCCACCGGCCGTTCCAGGTGGACCGTACGGCTCTGCTCGAACACGGCCTCGACGCCGAACTCGTGGAGGAGGGTCTCCGCGATGACGTCCTTCTGCACCTCGCCGTAGAGCAGGACCGAGGTCCCCTCACCGGGGACGGCACGCGTGTGGATCAGTGGGTCCTGGTCGGCGAGGCTCACGAGCGCGGCGTGCAGCCGCGCGGCCTGCTCAGCCTGCTTCGGCCGGGCGAGGGCCTCCAGGGTGGGCGGCGCGAAGTGCGACTGGCCGGCGAGCCCGCGCGCCGAGCCGACCTGGTCGCCGACCCGGATGCGGGACAGACCCCACACCTTCGCAATGTCGCCCGCCGCCGCCTGGTGGGCCTCCCGCCGTACCGGCCCGATGACGTGGAGTGCGGTGATCTGCTCGCTGTTCTCGCTGACGTCACCGTCCGCCTCCAGCCGGTAGGAGGTGATCCGCTGCCGCGCGCGCAGCTCACCGGAGTGCATCCGCAGGTAGGCGACCTTCTCGCCGGCACCGCCGCGTTCGACGGCGAAGACGGTGGCCCGGGGATCGCCGTCTCCGGTGCCGCGCGCCGGCGGGAGCAGCCGTGAGATCCCGTCGATGAGCGCCTCGATCCCCTGGCCGGTCAGGGCCGAGCCGAAGAACACCGGGTGGAGCAGGCCTGCGGCGGTCTGGGCGCGTACCTCCGCCAGGACGCGGCCGGCGGTGGGGATCGAGCCGGCGACGAGGTCGGCGAGCAGCGTATCGTCGCTCTCTGCGAGGATCTCCGCCACCCGGGAGCGGGAGTCCGGTCCGTCCAGGGAGATCGGGACGGTGCGCGCGGCCGGGGAACCGGCCTGCCGGACCGCGTTCATGGGGACGACCTGCGGTGACAGCTTCCGCCGGATGTCGGCCAGCATCTCCTCGTGCCGGGCTCCGGCACGGTCGATCTTGTTGACGAAGACCAGGGTCGGCAGGCGCATCTTCCGCAGGGTCTTCATCAGGACGCGGGTCTGCGCCTGGACGCCTTCCACGGCCGACAGGACCAGGACGGCGCCGTCGAGCACGCCGAGTGCCCGTTCGACCTCGGAGATGAAGTCGGAGTGGCCGGGGGTGTCGATCAGGTTGACCTGTGAGGTGCCGACGGTGAAGGAGGCGACCGCGGAGCGGATCGTGATGCCGCGCCGCCGTTCGATGTCGCCCGTGTCGGTCTGGGTGCTGCCGGCGTCGACGCTGCCGAGCCGGTCGATGGCGCCGGTGTCGAACAGCAGTCGCTCAGTGAGACTGGTCTTGCCCGCGTCGACATGGGCGAGGATGCCGATGTTGAGGGTGTGCATGAGTGCTGGAGGCCTCGAAAACTCTCGTCCGGATAGGGCGCTGTGAGATTCCGAAGGCTCGCCGCATCGCATGCTCCTGGTGGTGATCGGTCTGTCGCCGACATCATCGCATCGATGTGCCCGGCGTTCGAGGCAATAAATCCGGCCCGCTCCTGAGCGGGCCGGCGAGCGGCAGGCGGCCTCGCCGGACGGTCCGTAACGGCGCCACACCTACCGGAAAGCGGAGACCCGTGACGGCGTGCCGCCCGCCGTACCGGACGGGGCTCGGGTGGGCCCGTAGGCCGCGGACGGCTCCGCGGGGACCGCGGCTGGGGGCGCCCGCCGTACGAGCGCCCCGGAAAACCGCTAAGGGACGATGTTGACCAGCTTGGGCGCGCGGACGACGACCTTGCGCGGAGCCCCGGACAGGAAGGACTGGACCTTCTCCGAGGCGAGCGCCAATACCTCCAGCTCGGCGTCGGAGATCTCCGGGGAGACCTCCAGCCGGTCGCGGACCTTGCCGGCGACCTGGACGACGCAGGTGACGGAGTCCTGGACCAGCAGGGCCGCCTGGGCCGCCGGCCATCCGGCCGTGGCGACCGAGGCGGGGTGCCCCAGACGCTCCCAGCCCTCCTCCGCGGTGTACGGCGCGACCAGGGACAGCATGACCGCCAGGGTCTCGGCGGCCTCGCGGACGGCCGGGTCGGCCGCGCCGGGGCCGGAGTCGATGGCCTTACGGGTCGCGCTCGTCAGCTCCATCATGCGGGCCACCGCGACGTTGAACCGGTGCGAGTCGACCAGCTTGGTGACCTCGTCGATGGTCCGGTGGACGGCCTTGCGCAGGTCGAGGTCACCGGTGGCGAAGTCCACGCCGGGGGCGGAGGCCGCACCGGCTTCGGCCATGACGCGGAAGGCGCGGGCCAGGAACTTCTGCGAGGCGGCCGGGGAGACGTCGGCCCAGTCGATGTCGTCCTCCGGCGGGCCGGCGAACACCACCGTCAGCCGGACCGCGTCCACGCCGTAGGAGTCGATCTGCTCGCCCAGGTCCACGCCGTTGCCCAGCGACTTGGACATCGCCTTGCCCTGGTTGATCACCTGCCCCTGGTTCAGCAGGCGGGTGAAGGGCTCGGTGAAGTCGACCATGCCCATGTCGTGCAGGACCTTGGTGAAGAACCGCGAGTACAGCAGGTGGAGCACCGCGTGCTCGACGCCGCCGACGTACTGGTCGATGGGGCCCCACTGGCGCAGCTTCTCCACGTCGAACGGGCCGTCCTCGTAGGTCGGGTCCACGTAACGCAGGAAGTACCAGGAGGAGTCGACGAAGGTGTCCATCGTGTCGGTGTCGCGCCGGGCCGGGCCGCCGCACTTGGGGCAGGCGACGTTGACCCAGTCGTCGGCCGACGCCAGCGGGGAGACACCCTTGGGGGCCAGGGCCTCGCCGCGCAGGTCGGGCAGGGTGACGGGCAGCTGGTCGTCCGGGACGGGGACCTCGCCGCAGTCGGCGCAGTGGATGATCGGGATCGGGCAGCCCCAGAAGCGCTGGCGGGACAGCAGCCAGTCGCGCAGGCGGAAGTTGACCGTCGCCCGGCCGGTGCCGCGCTCGGCCAGCACTCCGATGATCTTCCGGATCGCGTCGGCCTTGGGCAGGCCGTCCAGCGGACCGGAGTTGACCAGGGCCCCCTCGCCCGCGGTGGCGACACCGGTCTCGCCCGGGTCGGCCAGGCCGGTGTGGACCACGACCCGCACCGGCAGGCCGAAGGTGCGGGCGAAGTCCAGGTCGCGCTGGTCGTGCGCGGGGACCGCCATGATGGCGCCGTGGCCGTAGTCGGACAGCACGTAGTCGGCCGCCCAGACCGGCATGCGCTCGCCGTTGACCGGGTTGATCGCGTAGCGGCCCAGGAAGACGCCGGTCTTCTCCTTGTCGGTGGAGAGCCGATCGATGTCGGACAGCTTGGACACCTCGGCGCGGTAGGCCTCGAAGGCCTCGCGCTGGTCCTCTGTGACGATCTCCTCGGCCAGCGCCGCGTCCGGGGCGACCACGAAGAAGGTCGCGCCGTACAGGGTGTCGGGGCGGGTGGTGTAGACCGTGACCGGCTCGTCGCGGCCCTCGATGACGAAGTTGACGTCGGCGCCCTCGGACCTGCCGATCCAGTTGCGCTGCATGGTCAGCACGCGCTCCGGCCAGCCGCCCTCCAGCTGGGCCATGTCGTCCAGCAGCCGGTCGGCGTAGTCGGTGATCTTGAAGTACCACTGGGTCAGCTCGCGGCGGACGACCTCGGCGCCGCAGCGCTCGCACTTGCCGTCCTTGACCTGCTCGTTGGCCAGCACGGTCTGGTCATTGGGGCACCAGTTGACCAGGCCGCCCTTGCGGTAGGCCAGGCCGCGCTCGAAGAAGCGGATGAACAGCCACTGGGTCCACCTGTAGTACTCGGCGTCGCTGGTGTGCAGGCGGCGGGACCAGTCGAAGGAGACCGCGTAGCGCTTGAAGGAGTGGGCCTGGGTCTCGATGTTGGCGTAGGTCCACTCGGCCGGGTGCGCGTTCCGCCTGATCGCGGCATTCTCGGCGGGCAGGCCGAAGGAGTCCCAGCCGATCGGGTGCAGCACGTTGTAGCCGCGCTGGAACCAGTAGCGGGAGACGACGTCGCCGATGGCGAACACCTCGGCGTGGCCCATGTGCAGGTCGCCGGAGGGGTAGGGGAACATGTCGAGCATGTAGCGCCGCTCACGCGTGTCGGCGGGATCGTCGGAGGCCCGGAACGGGTCGAGCTCCTCCCATCGCCGCTGCCACTTGACCTGCAGTGCCTGCGGGTCGTAGTGCTGCTCGTCGCTCTGCATGTCGGCTCGCTCGCTCACGTCAATCTTCCCTCGGTATACGTCTGCGCAGATGATCTGACCCATCCGACCCAATAGAAAAACCCTCCGCTCACGCGAAGGGCAGCCGCATCGGCGGGCGTCTAGCGCCGGGAAGGCCGATGCGGCCCGATAAGCAGCAGGGTCTCGGCACGCATATTCCAAGACTATCGCAGTCCGCAAGCCATATTCGTGGGACGGGGAACAAGCCCGATCACGGCAAACCGGGGACACCGGCACCGGAGGGTCAGCACAATGGGAGGCTCGTGCGTCTGGGACGGGTCAGGGCCGATGGTGATACGTCCGTTGTGACCTCACTTGTCCCGTCAGTTTACTCTTTCACCGTGGCACACTCAGTCGAGCCGGGGCAGGGCCCGGATCCTTCGGAGGTCGGCCTGCCGATGCAGGATCCGCCAACCGACCCCACCGGACTCCAGTTCAGAGGGGCGTTCTCCAGTTTCCCTGCGAACCCCCCCGCCTCACGTGAGACCATGCCCAATACCCATAATTCGGGCACACGCCCGGGAGGTAAGGAAGCCATGGCCTCGGAGCAGTCCAGCCAGTCCCACCTGCCTCCGGCATGGCCGGAGGCAGCAGAGCCGCCGCCCGCCTGGGCGAAGGACTCTCACGGCACCAGCCCCCGGCTCCCCCTTCCCCCGGAGGAGCCCGCAGGAGACGGCACCTCCTGGCAGGCCGGCGTCCCCGGCAACGGTTCCTGGCAACATGCCTTCGGAGCGGCGACCCCCGGCTCCCCGTCTCAGGCGCCGCAGCCCTCCGGCCCGCAGTCGGGCGGCGACTCCTGGCAGGCCGCCGCGCCGCCGCAGGAGCAGCCCGGCACCTGGCCGCCCGCTTCGCCGGCCGAGAACGGCGGGTGGCCCGCGACGCAGGCCACCGACAACGGCGGATGGGGTACGGCGCCGGCCGCCGGAGGCGGCGGATGGGACGTGGCCAAGAGCACCGACAACGGCGGATGGGGTACGGCCGCGCAGAACACCGGCGACGGCGGATGGAGTACGGCGCCGGCCTCGAACGACGGCGGGCGGAACGCCGCCGCGCCGGCCGGCAACGGCGGATGGGACCGCCCACCGGCCGAGGCGCCGAGCCATGAGCACTCCTCCCCCTCCTGGACGAACCCACCGGGCGGAAACCCGAACCCGTTCGGCAGCCAGGACCCCCTCACCAGCCCCAACCCCTTCGGCGGCCAGGAACACCTGACCAACCCGCCCGGCGGAAACCCCAACCCCTTCGCCACACAGGACCCGCTCACCAGTCCCAACCCCTTCGGCGGCCAGGACCCGCTCACGAGCCCCAACCCGTTCGGCGGCCAAGAGCACCTGACCAACCCGCCCGGCGGAAACCCCAACCCCTTCGGCAGCCAGGACCCGCTCACCAGCCCCAACCCCTTCGGCGGCCAGGACCCGTTCGGCAACCCCTCGGGCAACGGCGTCGCCCCGGAGAATCCCGGCGTGTGGGCCCTCGCGGGGGCGACCGCCCCGGAGGCGCCTCCGGGCGCCCCGCCGCAGCTTCCGCCGTACCACGCTCCTCCGCAGGGAGGGCCCGCGCCCGCCCATCCGGGCAACGGCCAGCACCCCGGACAGCCGCACCCGGGCCAGCCTCACCCGGGACAGCAGCCCATGGCGGGCCAGCCGGGCCCCGGCCAGCCTCACCCCGGACAGCAGCCCATGACGGGCCAGCCGGGCGGGCACCTGAGCAGGGACCCGTCCGACCCCAACAGGCCGTTCGTCACCGCGGGCCAGATCAGCGGCCCGAAGACCCCGCCGCCGGAGCGCCAGCAGGAGCTGTGGAACACGGTCTTCGGCGACAACTACCAGGCCATGGATGACGAGCAGGAGCTCGACGGGCCGGGCAGGCCGGTCTGGGTGTTCGCGCTGGCCGGTTCCGTGGTGATCGCCCTGATCGGGGCCGTGCTCTGGGCCTTCCTGGCCGGCCCCCTGGCTTCCACCAAGGAGGAGGCCACCCCGGAGGTCAAGCCCTCCGCGACCGGGAAGAAGCCCGCCAAGTCCCAGGCGGTGGGCCGCCTGCCGCGCTTCCCAGGCAAGGCCTCACCGGTGGTCGGCACCCTGCCCGACCAGGCCGCAGCGATCAGCGTGGCCAAGCTCGGCACGCCCTGGCAGCAGGACCAGCGCCCGGCCATGCCCACCACCTACGGCTTCACCACCCGTCAGTACGTCCCGGCCGGTCCGGACTCCACGGGCAAGACGCAGTTCGCCCAGGTGATGTCGGGCCCGCTCTCGCCCCGGCTGAAGAGCAAGTACACCTCACCGGGGAACCTGGCCCCGGTGATCAACGCGGTCGCGTCCAGCGGCCGGAAGAAGTTCTTCCCCGAGGACAACTCCGCCCGCAAGACCGCGCAGCAGACCCTGAACGTCAACGGCCTGCGGGGACAGCTCTCCGCGTATGAGATCACGTCGGGCACGTCCAAGACGACCATGGTCGTGGCCGCCCTGAGCACCGGCGCCGACCTGCCCGCGATCGTCTACATGTCGGTGCCGGACAGCAAGAAGGAGCTGCTGCCCGACATCAACACCGTGTTCAAGTCGATCCGGTCGACGACCCCGTGACTCAGAACGCGCAGTCCATGTGCTTGATGCCGTTGATGAAGCTGGAGTAGAGCCGCTGCGGTCTGCCGCCCTCGATCTGCGGGATCCGCCGGAGCAGCTCGCGGAACATCACGGTGATCTCGCGGCGGGCCAGGTGGGCGCCGAGGCAGAAGTGCGGCCCCGGGCCGCCGAAGCCGACGTGCGGGTTGGGGTCGCGGGTGACGTCGAAGCGGAGCGGGTCGGGGAAGACGCTCTCGTCCCGGTTCGCCGCCCAGTAGTACAGGACGACCTTCTGGCCCTTGCGGTAGAGGTGGCCGTTCATCTCGTGGTCCCGGGTGACCTTGCGGCGCATGAAGTTCACCGGGGAGGCCAGGCGGACGATCTCCTCGACCGCGCCGGGGAGGCGGCCGTCGAGGTCGGCCAGGAGCAGCGCGCGCTGGTCCGGATTCTGGGTGAGCAGGCGCAGGCCGTAGGAGATGGCGTTGCGCGTGGTCTCGTTGCCCGCCACCACCAGCAGGATGAAGAACGAGCCGAGCTCCTGGGCGGTGAGCTTCTCGCCGTCGATGTTGGCGTTGACCAGTGACGAGGTGAGGTCGCCCGTGGGGTGCTCGACCCGGTGCGCGGCGAGGTCCTGGACGAGTTGCTGCAGCTCCATCCCGGCGGCCAGCAGCCTCTCGGCGACCGTGGTCATGTCGTCGCCGCCGTATTCGGGGTCGAATCCGCCGAGGATCACGTTGGACCGGTCGAAGACGGAGCCGTAGTCCCTCTCCGGGATCCCCATCATGTCGCAGATGATCTTCAGGGGGAGCTTGGCGGCCACCTCGGTGACGAAGTCGCAGCCGGGTCCTCCGGCGATCAGGTCGTCGACGATCCGGACGGCGGCGGCCTCGACGTCGGCCTCGAACTGTTTGATCATCTTGGGGGTGAACGCCCGGGAGACGATCCGGCGGAGCCGGGCGTGCCTCGGGTCGTCCATGTTGATCATCGAGCCGAAGTACTCGGTGAACTCCGGCGGCATGTCCGGGATGTTGGTGGCGCCGCCGTCCCCCGAGCAGAACACCTCGGGGTTGCGGCTGGCCTCCAGGATGTCGGCGTGCTTGACCAGCGCGTAGTAACCGGCCCCCTTGGGAGCGAAGGGGACCTCCATCTCCTCGTAGAAGGCGGGGTGGTCCAGGCCGCGCAGGAGCCGGAAGGCGTGCTCGCGCTCCGGCATGGGCCTGGCCCAGAAGTCGTAGTCCGACAGGTCGAAGTCGGCGGCGGAGACGATCGGCTTCCGCTCGGCTGGCGTCACGCTCATATCGTCAATCATTTGCGCAAGCAACCACTTACGTCAATGGAACGTCTTCGAAGTCACAATCGAGGTGCTTGATGCCGTTGATGAAACTGGAGCGCAGGCGGTCCGGCTCGCCCGTCGAGCGGATCTGCGGGATCCGGGTGAACAGCTCGCGGAACATCACGGTGAGCTCGCGGCGGGCCAGGTGGGCGCCGAGACAGAAGTGCGGCCCCGGGCCGCCGAAGCCCACGTGGGGGCCCTCGGTGCGCCGGATGTCGAAACGGTAGGGGTCGGCGAAGACCGCCTCGTCGCGGTTGGCGGCCCAGTAGAAGAGCAGGACCTTGTCACCCTTGCGGTAGAGGTGGCCGTTCATCTCGTGGTCGCGGGTGACGGTCCGGCGCATCCAGGCGACCGGGGAGGCCAGGCGGACGATCTCCTCGACCGCGCCGGGGAGGCGGCCGTCGAGGTCGGCCAGGAGCAGCGCGCGCTGGTCCGGATTCTCGGTGAACAGGTGCAGGCCGTGCGAGATGGCGTTGCGCGTGGTCTCATTGCCAGCCACCACCAGCAGGATGAAGAACGAGCCGAGCTCCTGCATCGTCAGCTTCTCGCCGTCGATGTTGGCGCTGGTCAGCGAGGTGATGAGATTGTCGCCACCTTCGGCGGCCAGGGAGACGACGAGGTCCTGCAGGCGCTGCCCCGCACCGAGGAGCAGCTCGGCCGCGCGGCTGACGTCCTGGATGAACTCGGGGTCGCCGCCGGACAGGATGATGTTGGAGGCGTCGAAGACCGTCTGGTAATGCTCGGGGCCGATGCCCATCATGTCGCAGATGATCTTCAAGGGGAGCTTGGCGGCCACCTCGGTGACGAAGTCGCAGCCGGGCCCCCGGGCGATCAGGTCGTCGACGATCCGGGTGGCCTCGACCTGCACGTCGGCCTCGAACTGCTTGATCATCTTGGGGGTGAACGCCCGGGAGACGATCCGGCGGAGCCGGGCGTGCCTCGGGTCGTCCATATTGATCATCGAGCCGAAGTACTCGCTGAACTCCGGGCCCAGGTCGTGGATGGCGGTGGACCCCCGCCCCGAGGAGAAGACCTCGGGGGTGCGGCTGGCCTCGACGATGTCGGCATGCCTGACCAGGGCGTAGTATCCGGGCCCCGGAAGGGCGAAGCTGATCTCCGGTTCGGCGAACCGGACCGGGGCCGCCTGGGCGCGCAGCAGCGCGAAGGCGGCCTCGCGCTCGGCCATCGGCCGCTCCCAGAAGGCGATGTCGGACAGGTCGATGTCCGCCAGTGAAACCGTCACGTCAGCCCCCTACTAGAACCGCATTCGGTTTTTCTGATCCTGCCACACGATCTTCAAGCTAACCAGCCCGGAATGGGGCCGCCGGCCTCGCGGCGGCACCCCGGAGACGGGGGCGCTCATCCCCCGCCGCCGGATGCGCGAGCCCGTCACCGCCGGTGGTGACGGGCTCGATGTCCGTGGAGCGGATGTCCACGGTACACAAACCGGCATTCGCTTGGCTGACGTAGTGACCACCCTCGGCGGACCCGATCTCCGCGCTCGCCGGCGGGCACGCCGGAGACCCCGGCGGGCCGACCCGCCCTCCCCGCTCCCGCCCCGGACCGCGGCCCGCCGGGAACGGGTGCGGGTCAGGTCGTGTAGGGCAGGTGCTTGACGCCGTTGATGAAGTTGGACAGCAGATAGGAGGGCTCACCGGCGGCCCGGATGGCGGGCATGCGGGTGAACAGCTCGCGGAACATCACGGTGACCTCGCGACGGGCCAGGTGGGCGCCCAGGCAGTAGTGGGGGCCGGGGCCGCCGAAACCGACGTGCGGGTTGGGGTGGCGGGTGATGTCGAAGACGTCGGGGTCGGCGAAGACCGTCTCGTCGCGGTTGGCGGAGTTGTAGAAGAGCAGGACCTTGTCGCCCTTCTGGTAGACCTGCCCGTTCATCTCGTGCTCGCGCGTGACCGTGCGCCGGAACTGGATCACCGGGGTGGAGTAACGGATGATCTCGTCGACGGCGCCGGGAATGCGCCCGTCGAAGTCGCCCACGAGCAGCTCGCGCTGGGCCGGGTGGTCGGTGAGCAGCTTGAGGCCGTGGGAGATGGCGTTGCGGGTGGTCTCGCTGCCGGCGACCACGAGCAGGATGAAGAACGAGCCGAGCTCCTGCGGGGTGAGGGACTCCTCGCCGTTGACCAGCATGCTGGTCAGGTCGCCGGTGGAGTCACCCCGGCGCCGGCGGCCGAGCCTGGCGGCCAGCCGGTTCAGCTCGCGCCCGGCGGCCATCAGCTTGACCAGGCCTCGGCCGACGTTCCAGCGGTTGAGCTCCGGGGCGATGCCGGTGTACTCGGAGTCGGCGTTGCCCAGGATGATGTTGGTGGCGCGGAGCACCCGGGGGTGGAGCTCCGGCGGGATGCCCATCATGTCGCAGATGACCTGGACGGGCAGCCGGGCCGCGATCTGGGTGACGAAGTCGCCCGAACCCTCGGCGAGCGCCTCGTCCACGATCCGGGTGGCCGCCCGCTGCAGGTCCTCCTCCATCTTCGACAGGACCCTGGGGGTGAACGCCCGGGAGACGATCCGGCGGAGCCGGGCGTGCCGGGGATCGTCCATGTTGATCATCGACCCGAAGTAGACCGCCATCCACCGGGGCATGTCGACGACGCTGTTGGCCGTCGGTTCGCTGCTGAACACCCCGGCGTTCCGGCTGGCCTCGGAGACGTCCGCGTGCCGCACCAGGGCGCGGTAGCCGGGTCCGTGCCCGACGAAGGGGATCTTGTTCTCATGCACGAAAACGGGCCGGTCCAGCTCCCGGAGCCTCTTGAAGGCCTCCATGCGCTCCGCCTGCGGGCGGGCCCAGAACAGGATCTCCGACAGGTCGACATCCGTCGCGCTCACGGTCATCAACCCAGATTTATGCAAGTGCCCACTTACGTCAAGTGTGAGCCACGCCATAGGCGATCGCGAGTGTCCGGACTCATCGAACCTGACAGTTTGGCGCGGATCTTGACAGTCGACTTGATAGTGAGAGATCGAAGATTGAGCCTGAGATCGATAGCTGGCCACAGGCGAGCCCGCCGGCGAACGGCTCAGGTGGTCAGCTTCGCGAGCTCGGCCATCTCCGTCGATGGATCGATCACCGGCTGAATGACGATCTCGTTGACCCCGGCTTGTTCCAGGGTGGCGATGCGAGCGAGAAGGTCGTCCCGCGTTCCGGCCAGGGCCAGCGCGTCGATCAGCGACGGCAGGATCAGGTCCCGGTCTGCCGGCGCGATGCGCCCCAGATAGTGGGGGTAGAGCGCGGTGTGCCGGTCCGGCGCGACGGTCGTGGTGCCCCGCCGGTCGAGGAGTGACCGCACCGCGTCGCGTTCCTCAACGCCGAACCCTTCGGCGAACGCGGGTGCATCGGCGGCGAAGGTCAACAGCGACATGACGATGTGACCCGTCGCGTCCCGGACCGCGTCGCCGTAGGGGTCCTCGCCCTCGTCGAGCACGTGCAGCGAGGTCATGACGTAGGAGTCGACGTCACGAGGCGCGCCCGCGGCCTGCCGGCGAGCGTGGTGGAACGCGCTCCAGGCCGCAGGATCCAGGAGGCCGAAGGAGATGATGCCGGTGCCGCGACGACCGGCGACGGCGGCGGCCTTCAGACCGGTCGCGGCCACCAGGAACTCGATGGGGTCAGTGGTGTTCACGTGCTGCCCGGCATGCAGGAGCCGGATGTCGCGGACCTGGTCACCCTCGCGGTACTCGACGGTGCCTCCGGCGCACAAGTCCTGCAGCCCGGCGGTGAACCTCTCGAGTTCGGCCGTCGTGGCCGGCAGCATTCCCAGGGTGCGCCGGGCGGTGTTGCCGGTGCCGACGCCACAGATGATCCGGCCTGGCGCCAGCGCGTTGAGGCTGGCGAACGCGCTCGCCGCAGCCGGTAACGACCGCAACGCCGGTGAGGTCACGCCGACGCCGAGCTTGATACGGCTGGTGGCCTTCGCGCACAAGCCCAGCGCTACGAACGGATCGCCGTGGAGCATGGGTGTGTCGTAGACCCAGAAGCTGCTGAAGCCCAACTCCTCGGCCTGCGCGGCCAGTTCCTCCACACCGGGTTGTGCCGTGACCACAATGCCTTTGCGCATGATGTCTCCGCCGGTTGATGGACGTTCAGGACCGTGGATGCGATGCCCCTGCTCCTCATGGACCAGCCAGGACGACGAGATCACTCGTTCGTCGGACGGATCAGTCGCGGCCAGCCTACGTGCCTGACGTGGCCTGACAACCTTCAAGCGACTGACCAGCCGGATTGCTTGACACCCTGGACAGCGATGGCCGGTTCGGCGAAGTCGAAGAGCTCAGGGATCCGGTCCGGCCAGGCCGAGGCAGCCCGCCTGCCACGGAAGCCGGTTCTGACGGTGGGAGACACGACCCTGTCTCCCACCCGGGCGGTCGTCGACGAACCGCTGTGGTCCCGAACAGGGCCGCCGCGCACGCCGGCTCAACCCATGGGCGGGTCAGCGGAGCTGGTGAGCGATGGACGGGTCGGTGATGGTGGTGTCTGCGACCAGCAGGAACGCCTTGGACACGATGGCCGACAGCATGCCGCCGTCTTCCTCGAACGGCAGGAAGACGTGGTCGGTGGCGCCGCGGGGGACGATGCACAGGTAGGCGTCATTGGGTTCCATCAGGATGTTGCCGGAGCCGAGGTGGATCCTGTAGGTGCGAAGGTCGCCCCGGACGCGGAGAAAACGGTCGGTGAGTTCGAGCCGGTCGGCGATGGCCAAACGGGGTACCAGCCTGGTCAGGGCGTCGCGGCGGACCTGAGCGGTTCCGGTGAGGTCGCCAAGGTTGTAGGAGTGCCAGTAGTCGTCCTGGCCTTCGGGGTCAAGGCCGGTGGAGGTGACGCCGACGGCCAGGTCGGCGTCGCGCAGCGCCTCCGACAGCACTCGCGGCGGCACCTCTGCCGGCGAGACCCGGCGCCCGTGCTCGTCGGTGAAACGGATGTCCCCGCTGACGCAGAGCGAGGCGGTGCCGTACGCGTCGCGCTCGCCGGATTCCTCGTCCAGGTGGAAGTCCCAGCGGGCGGTCAGCCCCGGCAGCTCCTTGACGGCCTCGGCCTGGTTGTAGCCGCCCTCCGCCCACCAGTGGCCCAGCGACAGGCCGGTCCAGCCGCGTTCGGTGAGCAGCGCCTTGGCTTGGCCGTATCTGAGGACGTGGCCGGCGAAGCGCCGCGAGCGGTCGCCGGCGCTCTCCTCGGCGGGCGTGAGCAGGTAGACCTCGCGGAAAGCCTGCTTGAACGGCTGCCGCAGGCCGATCGCGAGGACGTGGTCGCGCCAGGCGCGCACCTCGTCCACGGCGGCGGAGATGGGGTGCCACAGCTTCACCGGGGTGTCCGGAAGGGGCCGGATGCTCCGCCCCTGCGGGTCCGCCAGCTCCCAGCCGCCGGCGGCCCGGACGGGGAGGCCGGCGGGGCCCTGCGGGATCTCCCAGATCAGCGCCTTGCCGTACCTGCCGGTCACCGGGTGGTCGAGGTAGTGGGCACAGATGTCGCGCCAGCACCAGATCCGCTCGCCGGCCAGGGCGCGTTCGACCCGGAAGCGCTCGGCGGGGAGCGTCTTCCTCAGCTCCTTGGCGGTGGCCCTGAGCTCGGCCAGCAGCTCGCCGTGGGCGGAGCGCACGGCCTTGGGGATCGTCTTGCGGACCTTGCCGCCCTCGTCGACGAAGGCGATCACGCCGTCGGCGGACAGGCGCAGGCCGTGCTCGGTGCGGGTGCCGTCGGGTCCGAGGCCGAAGGACGGGACGGTCCGATCCAGGAGTTGCTCGGGCGACAGGCCGGTCTGCTCGGCCACCCCGTCCAGGGTCCTGGCCACGAGCGCGAGGATGCTCTTCCTGCGGACCTTGGCCTGCACCCGGGCGAGCTGGGTGACCGCTTCCAGGCCGCCGCGCCGAGCCAGTACGCCGAGGGCGGCGTTGGTCGTCCGCTCGTTGCGCGAGTCGGGGCCCGAGCCGCCGACACCGGTGCCGGTCGCGACGGCCACGTCGCCGAGCAGCGCCGTCACCCACGGCTCGCCGACCAGCTCGCACGTCCACACCATGCCGCGCACCAGGACCGCGGTGTGCTCGTGGAAGTAGGTGACGACGGGCCGGTAAGGATGCGGCTCGACGCGCTCGCGGTAACCGGGGATGCGGCCAAGCACATCCTTGACCAGGGTGACAGCGTCGGGTGTGAGCAGCGCCGCGGCCTGGTCGAGCCAGGCGGCGTTGGGCCGGGGATTCGTGGCCGTGGTCCAGTGGCGCAGCAGCGGCAGCACCTCGGGAGTGCCGAACCGGGCGGCGTACTCCTCGCGCAGGAGCGTGGCGAACGGGTCCAGCTCGTTGATGAGGTCTTGGGCGGCGACCGCGGGATCGCCCGCGTGGTCGGCCAGCAGGTTGTCGATGACGCGTTTGACCGAGTCGGTCGCCCCCCATGGCCGCTGGGCCAGATGGTCCTTGACCTGCCGTAGGAACTCCACGTAGGGCTCGCGTTCGGCGACCGGCAGCCGTCTGGTCGCGGCGAGAGGCAGCCTGTAGAGGTCCGCCGGCTGCTGGTCCCTGCCCAGCGGGGTGGGGGTGACGGCGACGCGCCACAGCAGCTCGATCTCCGCCGGGGTCCACCGGGGGGCGCGCCGGAGCACCGGGGTGAAGACACTGGTCAACGCCCGGTGGTAATCGCCCTTCCCCACGCTGATGTGCAGGCGGAGCTGGCCCCACAGCCCCAGGGCGCGCCACTCGGCGCCGCCGGACTCCTTCGCCAGCCTCCCCATCGGTGTGTCGGCGAGCTTCACGTTCCACGGCACGCGCTCCGCCGGGTCGAAGACCGCGTCCAGCCGTTCGAAGACGTCGAACGTCGTCTCGTCCAGGCAGTCGAGCCAGGCCCGCCGGTCCGAGGGCAGCTCGTCCAGGATCGCCACGTCAGCCTCCCACCGGGGCCACGAGCCTGACGACGGACGCCACTGAGTCACCGGTCAGCTCGGCTCCGGCGTCGGCGGGCGTGACCAGGCCGCGGAAACGGGGGGAGGGGCCGGCGGTGCAGCGGGCCGTCTCGTCGCGAAAGGTGACCAACGCCATCGGTACATCCCTTGATCGTCGGGGGGTGACAGCGCCATCTATAGCAACCCGAGCCGACAGAAACGCAGCCGATGGACACCGGTGCGCGGATGACCTGGCCGATGCGCGTCATCCCCTTGGATATCGTCCGGTGGCGCTGTTCCGATGTCCGTCAAGCTGATAGTGCCCAGGTCAGGACCGGGGTTCGCTGTCGAGCACGGCTCACCCGGCGCGGGTGATGAGGTCGGCGGCCTTTTCCGCGATCATCACGGTGGGGGCGTGGGTGTGGCCCCGGTTGATGACCGGCATGACCGAGGCGTCGACGACCCGGAGGCCTCCGATCCCGCGGACCCTCAGCGCCGGGTCCACCACCGCCTCGGCGTCCTCTCCCATCCGGCAGGTGCCCACCGGGTGGTAGAGGGTCTCGCTGCGCTCGCGGATCCAGCGGTCGAGCTCCTCGTCGGTCTCCGCGCCCCAGTACGGATTCATCGGCGGCCCGGCGAACGGCCTGAGCGCCTCGGTGGCGAACAGCTCCCTGGCCATCCGCAACCCGGCGACCTGCCGCCGGACGTCGGCCTCCGCCGTCAGGTAGGCGGGGTCGATCACCACGTCGCGGCCGTTGAGCGAGACGCGGCCGCGGCTCTCCGGCTGGAGCAGGATCGAGGCGATGGTCAGGCCGTGGCCGGGCGGCGGGGTGAGGCCGTGGTCGATGAACGGGCCGGGCGCGAAGATCAGCTCGATGTCGGGGGCGGGCTCTCCCGGGGAGGTGCGGATGAAGGCCACGGCCTCGCCGACGTTCGAGGTCAGCATGCCGTTACGGCCGACCAGGAAGCGGAGCAGGTTGGCGACCGACTCGGCGCCCGCGAGCGTGACCCGCCTGGGGCAGTGCAGGATGACGCCCGAGGCCAGGTGGTCCTGGAGGTTCCTGCCGACCTGGGGCAGCTCGTGGACCGGCTCGACGCCCTCCGCCCGCAGTTCGTCGGCCGCGCCGACGCCCGACAGCATCAGCAGGTGCGGGGAACCGATCGCCCCGGCCGACAGGATGACCTCCCTGCGCGCCCGCACCACCGTGCCGTCGCCGTACTCCACGCCCGTCGCGCGCCCGTCCTCGATCAGGACCCTGCGCACGTGCGAGGAGGTCAGCACGGTGAGGTTGGGCCGCTTGGCGGCGGGTCTGAGATAGGCGTCGGCGGAGCTCCAGCGGCGGCCCCGGTTCTGGGTGACCGGGGTCTGGCAGCAGCCCTCGTTGGACGGGCCGTTGAGCTCGTCCAGCCGGGTGAGCCCGAGCTCCTCGCAGGCCCGCAGGAACACCGCGGTGGCGGGGTTGGGGCTGCGCAGCTCGGAGATGTGGATCGGGCCCGCCGTGCCGTACACGCCGCCGAGGTTGGAGCCGGCGCGCCGCTCGGCCCTGTGGAAGTACGGCAGGACCTCCTCGTAGGACCAGCCGGGCACGTCCCAGCCGTCGTAGTCGGCCCGGTGCCCGCGCACCCACATCTGGGCGTTCATCGAGGAGGAGCCGCCGAGCATCCGGCCGCGCGGCCAGTACAGCTCCCGGCCGGACAGCTCGGGCTGCTTGGCGGTGGTGAAGGCCCAGTCGCGGTCCGTCTTGAAGAGCTTGGCGAAGCCGGCGGGCATCCGGACCTCCAGCCTGTCGTCGGAGCCTCCCGCCTCGATCAGCGCCACGGTCGTGGCGGAGTCCGCCGAGAGCCGGTTGGCCAGCACGCATCCCGCCGAGCCGGCGCCTACGATCACATAGTCGTACTCCATGTGGCCACTGACCCTTCGTCGCACGAACGCACGGACGGCCGGCTCGCCCCCGGTAAGCGGGCTCTCATCTGCTTACTCCTCGCTGCTTTACACGTCAATTTGTAACCTTGGTTACCTACCGGTAGGTATCTCGGGCTGCGAGTATGGGCGGGTCAGAGCTTGTTCGGAGGAGGACGCACCATGCTCAACCTGTCGATCGCGCTGGAGGACAGCGCCCGGGAGCAGCCCGACCGCACCGCACTGGTCTTCGGTGATCTGAGGCTGCCGTACTCCCTGGTCAACACCATCGCGAACCAGGTTGCCAACCTGCTTGTCTCCCGGGGCGTCGGCAAGGGCGACCGGGTCGCGCTGGCCTGCCCCAACCTGCCCTACTTCCCCTTCGTGTACTACGGGATCCTCAAGACCGGCGCCACGGTCGTGCCGCTCAACGTGCTGCTGCAGTCCAGGGAGATCGCCTATCACCTGGAGGACTGCGAGGCCAAGGCTCTGTTCTGCTTCGAGGGCACGCCGGAGCTGCCGCTGGGCGAGCGCGGGCGGGCGGGCTTCGACCAGGCCGCCGCGACGGAGCACTTCTTCGTGCTGCCGGCCGCCGCGTTCGCCACCGAGTCCGAGTACGGCGAGACGCTGTGGGCGGCGCTGGACGGCGTGCCGGGCGAGTTCTCGACCGTGCAGACCGCGCCGGACGACACCGCGGTGATCCTCTACACCAGCGGCACCACCGGCCAGCCCAAGGGCGCCGAGCTCAGCCACCAGAACATGCTGCTCAACGCCATGGTCTCGGATGAGATGTTCCCGCGCAGCGAGGGCGGCGACGCCTTCCTGGCGGCGCTGCCGCTGTTCCACTCCTTCGGCCAGACCACCGTCATGAACCTCGGCTTCCGCCGCCGGGCGACCGTGGTGCTCATGCCGCGCTTCGAGCCCGGCCCGGCCCTGGAGCTGATGCGCGCCGAGAACATCACGCTGTTCGCGGGCGTGCCGACCATGTACTGGGCCATGCTGTCGAAGATCCACGCCGACGGCGACGAGGTGCCCACCTCGCTCAAGGTCGCGGTCGCGGGTGGCGCCTCCTCCCCCGTCGAGGTGCTCAAGGACTTCGAGGCCACCTTCGGCATCGGCATCCTGGAGGGCTACGGCCTGTCGGAGACCTCCCCGGTGGCCAGCTTCAACCAGCTCGGCAGGCCCACCAAGCCCGGCACGATCGGCACGCCGATCTGGGGCGTGGAGATGAGGCTGGTCGACAGCGAGTGGAAGACGGTCGAGGGCGAGGGCCCCGGTGAGATCGCGATCCGCGGCCACAACGTGATGAAGGGCTACTACAACCGGCCCGAGGCGACCGCCGAGGTCATGAACGACGGCTGGTTCCGCACCGGCGACATCGCCACCCGCGACGCCGACGGCTACTACGCGATCATCGACCGGGCCAAGGACATGATCATCCGGGGCGGCTTCAACGTCTACCCGCGCGAGATCGAAGAGGTCCTGATGACCCACCCCGGGGTCTCCCTCGCCGCGGTGGTCGGGATCTCCCACAACTCGCACGGCGAGGAGGTCAAGGCCTACATCATCCGCGCTCCCGGCGTGTCCGTCAGCGAGGAGGAGCTGGTCGCCTGGTGCAAGGAGAACATGGCGGCCTACAAGTATCCGCGGATCGTCGAGTTCCGTGACGCCCTTCCGATGACCGCCACCGGGAAGATCCTCAAGCGCGAGCTCAGGTGACCGGCCGGGTTTTCTGTAGATAATTGAAAATAGCCATATATACCTGACTCGAAAGCGTTTCCCGAAAAGCTAGGTTACGATGCGGTCCCGCCCTTACGATCGCGGGCGTGCTCTCGTTCATCCTCCAGCGCAACAGGCCGGGAATTGCCGAAGGCGGGTAGAACATGGCGAACAACGAGTTGACGTCCGCCTGCGAGCGGTTGATCAACGAATGCCTCGACCGCGAGGGTGGGCCCGGGGGCGGCGAACTGCCCGTCATCGTACTCTTCGGTCCACGCGGGAGCGGCAAGACCACTCTCCTCAAGGAGGTCGCGGAAAACGCCGCGACCTCCTTTTCATTGCCATTTGTCCACATCGACTGCGCCGAACACCCCGACATAAAGGTATGGGAAATCACCGCGCAGATCGCGCGCCGCGTCATGGGCCATCGCTGGCGCCAATTCGCGCCCGTCAAGCTGCCCCGGGTGGTGCTGGGGAACCTGGCGCTCTCGCTGGACCCCGGGCTGCGGCAGGAGGAGGCGGAACAGGAGCTCTACGAGCTGATCCGCGGCAGGCGCGGGATCCCGGACAGCGCCAGGACCCTTCAGGAGCTCTTCAACCTGCTCGGCGGGAGCGTCCCGGTGCTGCCGGTGGCCGGTCCGCTGATCGCCACGCTGATCGACCGGATCGCGCGGGGGCGCCGGCTGGTGGAGCTGCTGGAACGCAAGGGCATGGCCTGGTACCGCGACCGGCTCGACCCCGGCGGCCTGACGGACCTGGCACGCTCCGGCGCGGCCGAGGACGGGTCTCCGGCGGCGGCGCAGATCATCTGCGAGGCGCTCCTGGAGGACCTGAGGGAGGGCTGGTCCAGGAAATGGCGCCCGCGCAACTGCCTGGTCCTGCTGGACAACTCCGACAGTCCCTCCGGCCGGGAGTTCCTGCGGGCCCTGGTGGCCGCCAAGGCCCACCGGGCCGCCGCCCCGGAGCCGGCCGGAGACGATCCCCTGCTGGTGGTCGCCACCTCCAGATCCTGGCAGGACCTCGGCCATCACTGGGACCGCCCGGGGACCCTCAAACCCCCGGAGGACGGCGTGGCCCGGCATCCACGCCGGCTACAGCAGGCCGGCCACGCCGACTGGCTCGCGAACCGCGCGAACGGCAGGCGCGACCGCTGGTGGTATCCGGTGCTGCTGCCCGGCCTCAGCCGCACCGAGGTGACACGGATGCGCATGGCCACCCGGGGAAGGCCGGGCAGGGCTCACACGGGATTCGTGCACGCGCTGACCGGCGGCCATCCGCTGGCGGTCACGCACCTGCTGGAGGCCATGGCGGCCCGGGAGCGAGGGGAGGGACGGGACTCCGCCCGCGCCGGGCGGGAGGCCCACGAGCGCGCGGCCGTACGAGAGCGCGGGCAGGACCCGCACGACAGCGCGGACACGAGGGAACACGGGCAGGACCCGCACGACAGCGCGGACACGAGGGAACACGGGCAGGACCCGCACGAGAACGCGGACACGAGGGAACACGGGCAGGACCCGCACGAGAACGCGGACGCGGGGGCATCCGGGCAGGACACCGGCTGGACCGAGCAGGGCCTGCGCGGGCTTCCGGCTCTGAACCGGGCGCACGCGCAGCACCCGTTCCGCGACTTCCCCCACGACCTGGAGGATCTGGTCGCGTGCTCCGCCGCGACCAACCTGGCGGACGCCGACGACGCCGGGCTGCTGTCCCGTCCCTGGCGCTCGGCGGTCGACGAGCTCGGCGACCAGATGTGGCTCGTCACAGGTCCGGGGCAGGACAGGGCACCGGCCATCCACCCCTGGCTCAGACGCCTGCTGCTGCGGGAGCTCGAACGCCGCCACCGCCGCGACGGCCCGCTGTGGGACATCGCCCACCAGCGCCTGGAGGCCCTCTACACCTCCCGTGAGGACCTGCCCCGCGACCGGCTCTCCATGGTCATGCACCACCGGCTCGCCCGCGTGGACCTGACGGCCACCGGCCGCCGCCACCTGCAGGAGGTGGTGGCGCTCCTCGACGGGCGGTTCAACCGGATCGACATGGCCGCCTGGATCAGGCAGTACAACTGGATCACCTCCGCGCCGAACCGGCTGCCCGTGACGACGTCGCCGGACAACCTGTACGGCCGGCTCATCCAGGAGCCGCAGGACGGGCGGGGCGACCATCCCGGGCAGGAGCCGCCGGACGACCCGCGCGACCGGCCCGCCCCGGACCGGCCGGGCGGCGCGGAGCGGCTGGCCGTCGTGCGCAGCGTGGTCGTCGACCGCTGGTTCCTGTCCGACCCCGGGGTGGACCCCCTGCGCGGCAGGCGCCGGAGCGTCGCGGACGGCCTGAGGCTGCTCGCCCGGTACGCCACCAGCGGCAGGACGATCCTGATGAACGAGGCTCACCGCTACGACCGGGAGGACGACGATGAGTGAGCAGCGCGGTTTCGACAGGCGCGCGCCGTTCCGGAAGGTCCATCCCTTCTGGTTCGGACTGCTCTGCGTCCTGCTCGCCGGCGCCCTGGGCGCCGGGCTGTTCCTCCTCCTCCGCCCGCGCCCCCGGGTCACCGACGGGTCCGGCGACTACACCGCGAACCTGTCCCCCGTCGCGGAGCTGATCCGCCGGGAGAACGAGTGGGTGCGCGGGCAGAGCACGCCCTACGTGAGCATCGCGGTGATGCTGCCGATGGACCCGGTGACCAGTCCGACGAGCACGCAAAGCACCGAGTCCATCCGGCACGCCCTGCAGGGGGCCTACCTGGCCCAGTACTGGAGCAACCACAACGAGGGCGACGCGAGCGCGCCGAACGTGCAACTCCTGCTCGCCGACTCCTCCGGCGACGGCGACGCCTGGCGGGCCACGGTGGGCGAGCTGAAGGAGAAGACGGCGAGTGAGGAGCACCTGGTCGCGGTCACCGGGCTGGGTTCGAGCGTCGCGGGGACGGAGAAGGCGATCGACGAGCTCGCGACGGCCCAGATCGCCATGGTGGGCGCCGTCATCACCTCCGACAAGCTGGCCGGCAAGGCCACCATGGTCCGGGTGTCCCCTCCCAACAGCGCCCAGGCCAAGGCCATCGCGCACTTCCTCAAGGAGCGCGACGCCGTCACCGCGGTCCTGGTGCAGGACGAGGACGGGAGCGACTCCTACACCAGCACCCTCGCCACGTCCTTCACCTCCGCCTTCGCCGACGTCGTCGTCCCGGCGAACAGGAGAAGCCGCCTCCTGGACGTCTCCCTGACCTACAGCTCCTCGCTCGACAGCGCGGACACGGTGCTCGGGCAGATGCCGGAGCGGATCTGCAACAGCGGCGCGAACGTGGTCTTCTTCGCCGGGCGCTGGCAGAACCTGCCGCCCTTCCTGCGGGCGCTGACCCGCCGGACGTGCGTCGATCGGAAGATCACCGTCGTCACCGGCGACGACGCCAGCAACCTCAACCGAACCCAGCAGGAGCCGATCTGGGACGACACCCGGGCCAACCTCGAGGTCTACTACACGGCACTGGCCCACCCCGCGGCCTGGGACAGCCATCCCGAGGCCGTCCAGCCGGCGACCGCCAACCGCTTCAGGCCGGGCACGGACAGCTTCGGCGCCAAGTTCCCCGGGGAGATCCTCGACGACGGGCAGGCCATCATGCACCATGACGCGATGCTGACCGCCATCGGGGTGGTGGACATCTACGCCGCGCAGGGCACGACCCGTCCCACGGCGAGCGCCGTCGCGAACATGCTGACGAGCGCGCCCTTCACCGTGCCCGCCGCCAGCGGGTGGATCTCCTTCGACAAGAAGGGCAACCCCGTCAACAAGGCCATCCCGGTCCTACGGCTCCTGCCCGGCGGAAAGGTCACCTTCTCCGAGCTGACCTCGGAGATCGGAGCCCCTCCCGGAGGGCCCGGCGGTACGGCCCGCGTCCCGTGAAGGGCGCGGGCCGTATCACCGGATGACGATCAGGGCCAGTCGACGGAGGGGCGGAGCGGCATGTGGGCCGCGCCCTGGGAGTCGAGCTTCACACCGAGGATCTGGTGGAGCTGGATCTTGTTGCGTTCGAAGCCGACAACGCAACCGGCCATGTAGAGCCGCCAGACCCTGGCCGTGCCCTGACCGACCTCCTCGACGGCCTCGTCCCAGTGCTCGTCGAGGTTGGCGCACCAGTAGCGGAGAGTCTGGGCGTAGTGCTCGCGCAGGTTCTCCTCGTGGCGGATCTCGAAGCCGAGGTCCTCCATCTGCCGGGCCAGGTAGCCGACCGACTCCAGCTCCCCGTCGGGGAAGACGTAGCGGTTGATGAAGCCGCCGGCGTTGATGGTCTTCTCGGTGCCGGTCGGCCGGGTGATGCAGTGGTTGAGGATCCGGCCGCCGGGGTTGAGCTTGTCGTACAGGAACCGGAAGTAGAACGGCAGCTGTTCCTTGCCGATGTGCTCGGTCAGGCCGATCGAGCTGACGGCGTCGAAACCGCTCTCCTTCACGTCCCGGTAGTCCATGTAGCGGACCTCGGCCAGGTCGCCCAGCCCCTCCTCGGCGATGGCCTTCTGCGCCCACTCGGCCTGCTGGCGGGAGAGGGTGACCCCCAGCCCCTTCACGCCGTACTCGCGGGCCGCGTGCATGACCATGCCGCCCCAGCCGCAGCCCACGTCCAGCAGCCGCATCCCGGGCTTGAGACCCAGCTTCCTGGCGACCAGGTCGAACTTGGCGTACTGCGCCTCCTCCAGCGTGGACTCCTCGCTGGGGAAGACCGCACAGGTGTAGGCCATGGACGGGCCGAGCACCCACTCGTAGAACCTGTTGGAGACGTCGTAGTGATGGTGGATCGCCTCGGCGTCGCGCTGCTTGGCGTGCCTGCTGCCCATCTTGGCCAGCATGCTGCGCCGTACCTCCTGGGGAGGCGGCTGCACCCGCATCAGCAGGGGCTTGATGCCGAGAGCGCGGATGGCCGCGAGCTTCTCGCTCGCCGGGATGTCGTTGATGGTGAGCGACCACATCCGCGACAGCAGGTCGTACATGTCGCCCTGGACGTCGAGATGTCCGGACACGTACGCCCTGGCGAGACCGAGCTCCCCGGGGGCCTGCGCCAGGTAGGCCACCGCGGCCGGGGACTTCACCTCGATGCTGATGTCCGCACTGGCCGGACCGGCCTTGCTGCCGTCATAGGCGGCGAACCGGATGTCCGCCTCGGGCCCTATGACCTTTTCGAAGATTTCTGCGAGCTTCACAGAATCAACCTCCTAACGCCCCCGTACACACTTGTCGTAGAGGTCGAGCAACCGGCCACCCGCGTCGTATGCCCGCTTGACCGGCCAGTAGGCGATTCCGTTATAAAACCGCCAGAACTCGTCCCGGGAGTAGAACGACGTCGAGTACAACGACTTGTGCCCGTCCAGCTCGTGCACCTTGTTCTCGATGAGACGGTTGTAGTACCCATCGAACTGGCCCCGGGGCAGGGGGACTGTTCCCCAGAAGCCGAAGTTGACGTAGAGCCGTCCGGGCTCCAGCGGGTAGAGCGGCCACTCGCCGGTGGACTTCAGCGGGCACATCCACACCGGCGCCATGCCGACCCTGTCGTGGAAGAAGTCCAGGAACTCCGCGCCGCGCTCGACGGGCACCTCGATGTCCTGGATGACCGACTCCTGGACGGGCTGGCCCCGCCACCGGTCAACCCGGGCGATCACACCGTACTTGCGGTCGAGGCCGACGAGCCTGCGGTAGACGTCGGAGCGCATCCACTTGCGCGGCATGAGCGAGCGCACCAGCGCCCCCTGCACGCCGAAGGCGCGCGAGCACCAGAACCAGTCGGTGTCCCAGCGCCACAGGTAGTCGCGGATGCTCAGCCAGTCGCGGGTCCTGGTCTGGATCGACCGGTAGTAGATGCGCATGCCGGTGTAGTCCGACAGGTAGGGCGCGCGCTCGGCGAACCGGCCGACGGTCACGTAGAGCTCGCCGGGACCGAAGAACGTGCCGTCCACGAAGTCGACCGGCTCACCGTCGTGCTCGCCGCTCTCGCAGATCTCCTTCATGGCGATCATGCACTTGTCGGCGTCGCCGAACGGGATGTGGGTCAGCCGGACGTACGGCTGGACGGGCTTGAGCTTGATCCGGATGCGGAGCGCGTAACCGAGCGTGCCGTAGGAGTTGGGAAAGGCACGGAACAGGTCGCGGTACTCGTTGTCGTCGCGCGCCACGACGATCCGGCCGTCGCCGGTGAGGATCTCCAACTCCTCGACCGACTCGTGCGGCAGCCCGTCGCGGAAGCTGGTGGACTCGATGCCCAGCCCGGTCACCGCGCCGCCCAGCGTGATCGTCTTGAGCTGCGGCACGACGTACGGCATCAGCCCGTGCGCGAGCGTGGCGTCCACCAGGTGCTCGTAGGTGGTCATCCCCTGGACCTCGGCGGTCATGGTGACCGGATCCACCTCGATGACCTGGTCCAGGTCCCGGGCCGACAGCTTCGCTCCGGAAGCGCCGTCCCGGAAGCGGAACAGGTTGGTGGTGGCCTTGGCCAGCCGGGGCACCGCGTCCTCAGGGATCGCGGCGTAGGACTCCCTGATCTGCTCGACGGCGCGCCGATGCGCCGACATCTGTGTCATCTGTTGCACAGGACCTCACCCCCAGAGCCCTCATAGTAAAGATCGCCCCTAGCACGTTATATCTCGGGTGTCCCTCGGGCCAGACGGGACACGTTAAACGCGCGAAAACTCTATGTACGTCCGCCCCCGGGACGGCGCCGGACCACCGGCTCCACCCCGTTGAGCACGTTGGCCACAGGACGTCCCTCCACCGCGGCCCGCAGGTTGTCCAGCACGCACCGGACCAGGCGGCCGGTGGACTGCGGGGTCACCCCGGCCACGTGCGGCGACAGCAGCACCCGGGCGCTGTCGCGCAGCGGGTCTCCGGGCGGCGGCGGCTCGGTCTCGAACACGTCCAGCGCGGCACCGCCCAGGTGCCCGGACTCCAGGGCGGACAGCAGCGCCGCCTGGTCCACCACTCCCCCGCGGGCGGCGTTGACCAGCAGCGATCCCGCGGGCATCCGGGACGGGTCGATCAGGCCCCGGGTCTCCTCCGACAGCGCGATCACCGTCACGAGCACGTCGGAGCCGGCGACCAGCGCCTCCAGCTCCCGGTAGGCGTAGGGCACCTCGCGGGGGCGCCGCGTCCAGTAGGACACCTCGCAGCCGTGGCCGGCGAACATCCGGGCGCACGCCTCGCCGATCGGGCCGAAGCCGACGATGCCCACGCGCGAGCCGTACAGCTCTCTGGGGCCGAGGTCGAGCTGGGGCCAGCCGCCCGCGCGGACCGCGGCGTCGGCGTCGAGCAGCCGCCTGGACAGCGCGAGCGCGGCGGCGAAGCACCACTCGGCCACCGCGATCGCGCTCACTCCCGCGGCGTTGGCCAGCGGCACTCCGGCGGCGGCCAGCGCGCCGAGATCGTGGCCGTCCACGCCCACCGAGGGCTGCTGCACGAACGCCAGGCGCGGGGCGGCAAGGACGGCCTCGGCGTCCAGCGCGAGCCCGCCGCTCCAGTCGCCGACCACGATCTCGGCCTCCGGCAGGGCGGAGAGCAGGGCATCCCGGTCGCGGCGGGCCGGGACGGACACCTCGACCCGCTCTCCCAGCGGGCCGAGCAGGTTGCGCAGCGCCTCCTCGGGAAGCGGCGGCAGCGCCAGCACCCTCCATGCCACCTCATTCACCTCCGCGCGGGTGGAAGCTCTTGAAGGCCCGGTTCATGCTGTTCAGCTGGCTCTTCCACTCGGCGTCGGCGGTGGTCCAGCTCAGCACCATGACCGTGTCGCCGACCCCGATGAACCGGCGGACCTCGTGGTAGGTCACCCCGGGACGGGCCCAGGGCACGCCGCCGCTGTCCTTCATCTTCCAGGTGAACTCCCACTGGAGGCCGGTGCCGTACGCCAGGGGGACGCGCGTGATGTCGTCGGCGTCGATCTCGCTCCACTGCGCCGCGTCGGTCCTGACGGTCCCCTGGAGTGACTCCAGGCTGTCGTGGGGGCCGGGGAGCGCCTCCACCGACATGTGCGCGCCCCCGTCGCGGCGCAGCCACTGGGTGTAGCCCGTCTCGGCGGCCCAGTCGCCCTTCCAACCGGCCGGATAGCGGATGGACCAGTTCTCCGGGGGCCTGGCCTGCCACTGCCTCCACTGCTGCCCCTCCGCGACGGCGGTCCGGCTCCTCGACGGCCTGGGGCTGGGGGACTCGCTCGGCGCCTCCGTCGGGGTGGCCACGGCGTCGACGGTGGAGGTGTCCGAGACCGGACCGGCCTGCGGGGGGCTCTGCGGGTCCGACTGCGTCATCGCCACGGCCGCCGCCGCTCCCCCTCCGGCCAGGACCACCACCGCCGCCACGATCAGCGGGATCCGGCCGCGGCCGCGGTCCCGCCTGCGCCGCGGGGCGGGCATCGCCGAGGTGGGCGCGTCCCGCCTGCGGTGCCGTTCGGTACGGCGGGGCGCCGCCGCGGGGTCGCCGCCCACCTCCGCCAGGAGCGTGTCGGCCTGCTGGAGGGTCAGCCGGTGGGCGGGGTCGCGCTGGAGCATGCCCGTGAGCACCTCCCGCATCGCGGGGGGCACCCGGCCGAAGTCGGGCTCCTCGGTGAGGAGGGCGCCGAGAGTGGCGATGGCGGTGGTGCGCTCGAAAGGGCCGTGGCCCAGCAGCGCGGCGTAGAGGGTGGCACCGAGCGCCCACAGGTCGGACCAGGGGCCCGCCGCGTCGGCCGTGGCACGTTCCGGCGGCAGGAAGCTGGGCGAGCCCGTCACCATGCCGGTCTGGGTCAGCGAGGTGTCGCCCTCCACGGTCGCGATGCCGAAGTCGGTCAGCACGGCCCGCCCGTCGGGGGCGAGCAGGATGTTGCTGGGCTTGACGTCGCGGTGCAGGATGCCCGCCTCGTGGGCCGCCTGGAGCGCCGACAGCACCTGGCGGCCGATGTCGGCGACCTGCTGGACCGGGAGCGGGCCGACCTCGTCCAGCCCGCGGGCCCTGACGAGCTCCATGATGATCCAGGGCCGGCCGTCCTGCTCGGCCACGTCGTAGACCGCCACGATGCCCCGGTGGTTGAGCCGGGCCGCGGTCCTGGCCTCTCGCGAGGTGCGGGTCAGCTGGCGCTCGTGCTCGGCCGGGGCGAGGTTCGGCGGGAGCAGCACCTCCTTGACGGCGACCGGCCGGTCCAGGAGCGTGTCGTATCCCTCCCACACCACGCCCATGCCGCCCCGGCCGAGCTCCTGCAGCAGTCGGTAACGCCCAGCGACCATCCGTTCACTGTGCGGATATGTCATCGCGTAACCCCTAGGTCCCCATTCAGATAACGCGCAAGTTTCCCATAACACCCAAGCACCACGCGGCTTCACGCCGGATGTCTTGCCACAGAAAGCCGAATGTTGTTCTACTTGGCTCTGGGTAAGGCCGGCTATTACCAAGCGCTTGCTTGTGCGAGCCGTGCCCGGCTAGAGTCGAGACCGCATCCGAGGAGATATCGATGGAGCGCGTGACCAGGAAGGGCCCGCTGGCCGGAGTCCGCGTGCTGGAGCTGGCGGGGCTGGCCCCCGGGCCGTTCGCCGGGATGATGCTGGCCGACCACGGCGCCGAGGTGCTGCGGGTGGAGCGCGTCGCCACCGTCGCCGCGGCGGGAGACACCCCGCGCGCCGACGTGATGGACCGGGGCAAGCGGACGGTCGGCCTGGACCTGAAGTCGCCCGAGGGCGTGGCCGCGTTCAAGGAGCTGGTCCGGAGCGCGGACGTGGTCATCGAGGTCTTCCGGCCGGGGGTCGCCGAGCGGCTCGGCATCGGCCCCGCCGACCTGCACGAGGTCAACCCGCGCCTGATCTACGGGCGGATGACCGGCTGGGGCCAGGAGGGCCCGCTGGCGCCGACCGCCGGGCACGACATCGACTACATCGCGATCTCCGGCGTCCTGTCGATGCTGGGCCGCGAGGGCGACCGGCCCACCCCGCCGATCAACATCCTCGGCGACTTCGCGGGCGGCGGCCTCATGCTGGCGTACGGCGTGCTGCTGGCGCTCATCGAGCGGGAGCGGACCGGCGAGGGCAGGGTGATCGACGCGGCCATGGTCGACGGGGCGGCGACGCTGTTCGCCATGTTCTACCACGGGGTCCAGAGCGGCTTCTGGGGCCCGCGCGGGACCAACCTGCTCGACACCGGCGCGCCCATGTACGACACCTACGAGACCTCCGACGGCAAGTTCCTCGCGGTCGGCGCACTGGAGCCGCAGTTCTGGACGGAGATGGTCACGCTGATGGGCCTGGAGGACCTGCCCGACCGGGGCGACAGGTCCCAGTGGCCCGCGCTGCGCGAGCGGCTGGCCGAGGCGTTCAGGTCCAGGACCCGCGCCGAGTGGGAGACGGTGTTCGAGGGGTCGGACGCGTGCGTCTCCCCCGTGCTGGACATGGCCGAGGCCGCCGGCCACCCGCACAACAGGGCCCGCGGCGCCTTCGTCGAGGTCGGCGGCGTCCGGCAGCCCGCGCCCGCGCCGCGCCTGCTCGGCACGGCCGGGCAGGACCTCTCCCCCGCGACCCGGCTGGCGGACCTGTCCTCCTGGGGCCTGTCCGACGAGGCCGCCGCCAAGTTGCGCGCGGCGGGAGTGCTCGCCTGATGGAAGGACCCGCCGTGACCTGACGCGAACGCCCCGCAGTCCCCCGATGTTCCGGAGCTGACCATGCATGATCTCGTCATTCGCGCCGCGACGGCCGTCGGCGTCGCCCGCCCCGCGCCGCGCCCGGCCGGGAGGTGCCGATGAACGCCCCCTTCCCCGAGGAGGACCGGCAGGCCGTACCGCGTGCCTCGGCACCGGCGCTCGACCCGGCCGGGATCGACCTGCTCGACGGCGACATGTACGCCGGCGACCCCTGGCGGGTCTACGCCTGGCTGCGCGAGCACGCGCCGGTCCACTTCGACGCGGGCAACGGCCTGTGGGGCGTCTCCCGGCACGCCGACGTCTCGGCGATCGAGCGGGCCCCGAAGCTCTGGTCCAACGCCGGCGGTTACCGCCCGCAGCTCCCCAGCGACCCGTCGATGATCGGGGTGGACGACCCCGAGCACGCCGAGCGCCGCCGCCTGGTCTACAAGCGCTTCACTCCCCGCTACGTGGCGGAGAGATACACCGACCGGATCCGGGCCGTGGTCACCGAGCTCATCGACGACGCCCTGGACAGGCGCGCCGTGGACGCCGTCCCGGCGCTGGCCGCCCCGCTGCCGGGCCGGATGATCGGCTGGCTGCTGGGCTTCCCCGACGAGCGCTGGCCGGAGCTGGTCCGCTGGTCGGAGACGACGATCGCGGCCGGGGGCGGCCTGCGATACGTCACCCACGAGGCCGCCGTCGCGGCCGGCGAGTTCGCGCTCGCCGTGCTGGACCTGGCGGCCGAGCGGCGCGGATGCCCGCACGACGACCTGGTCTCGATCTGGAGCCGGCAGCCCGGCTACGACGACGACCACCTGGCCAACGAGGCGCTGCTGCTGCTGGACGGCGGCGCCGAGACCACCAGGACCGTCATCGCCACCGCGATCGACGCGCTGATCGAGCATCCCCTCCAGTGGCAGAGGCTGCGGGAGAACCCGGCGCTGATCGGCGACGCGGTCGAGGAGTTCATCCGCTGGACCACCCCGATCCTCAACATGTGCCGGACCGCCACCCGGGACACCGTCCTGCAGGGTCAGGAGATCTCCGAGGGCCAGCAGGTCCTGCTGATGTACGGCTCCGCCAACCGGGATCCGTCGGTCTTCGACGACCCCGGCGTCTTCGACGTCACCCGCGCGCCCGGAGGCCACATCGCCTTCGGCCTCGGCACCCATTTCTGCCTCGGCGCCGCGCTGGCCCGGCTGGAGCTGCGGATCTTCTTCGAGGAGTTCGTCCGCCGGGTCGGCTCGGCGGTCCGGGCCGACGACCTGGGCCCCCGCATCCTGCCCAACGCCTTCGTCAGGGGCGTCACCTCCTTCCCCGTGATCCTGGAGCCGCGCTGAGCACCGGCCCCGCGGACGGGCCCGGCCGGCCCCCGTCCGATCTCTGATCCTCCCAGGTCAGGAGCGGTACACCTATCTCAGGTGTACCGCTTTTCGTAGTGAGGTTTGCTCAAAATGTAGTAGACCTACTACATTCCTACATATGGATACTGCAGTGAGCGTCCACGGCCTGCGGATGAACTACGGCGCGGCCGAGGTGCTCCGAGGCGTCGACCTCGAGATAGGGCGTGGCGAGATCTTCACGCTGCTCGGTCCCAACGGGGCGGGCAAGACCACCACGATCGAGATCCTTGAGGGCTTCAGGAACCGGTCGGCCGGCGAGGTGAGCGTGCTGGGGGTGGACCCCGAGCGGGGCACCGAGGCGTGGCGGGCCAGGCTCGGGATCGTGCTGCAGAGCTGGCGCGACCATCCCCGGTGGGGCGCCAGGGACCTCCTGGCCCATCTCGGCGAGTTCTACGACGACCCCCGCGACCCCGACGAGCTGCTGGCCGCGCTCGGCCTGACCGCGCAGGCCGGGCAGCGGGCCAGCCGCCTGTCCGGCGGCCAGCGCCGCAGGCTGGACGTCGCGCTGGGCATCGTGGGCCGCCCTGAGCTGCTGTTCCTCGACGAGCCGACGACCGGGTTCGACCCGGAGGCGCGCCGGGAGTTCCACCTGCTGATCGAGAAGCTCGCCGCCGACGAGGGCATCACGGTGCTGCTGACCACGCACGACCTCGCCGAGGCCGAGAAGCTGGCGCACCGGACCGCGATCCTGGTCGGCGGGGAGATCGCCGTGTGCGGGACCCCGTCGGAGCTGGCGGAGGCCGTACAGGCGCAGTCGCGCGTCCGCTGGCTGGAGGACGGCCTGGAGCGGGTCGTGACCACGCCGGACCCGTCCCTGGTGGCGTGGGAGCTGCACCACAGGTTCGAGGGCCCGGTCCCCGGCCTGGAGATCCGGCGCCCGTCGCTGGAGGAGAACTACCTGAGCCTCATCGGGAGGGCCGCATGAACGTCAAGTCACTCCGTATCGGCCTGCGCCGGGGCTGGAGGGAGCACCTGCACCTGGTCAAGGACCGCAAGGAGCTGCTCACCACCCTGATCGGCACGGTCGGCGTCTTCGCCCTGCTGCTGCTCTGGATCGGCGACGGCCGGGTCGGGGAGACGGGCGTCTCCCAGGGCACGTTCATGACGGTCGGGTTCCTGGCCTTCACCGTCTTCTCCAACGGCCTGATGACCCTCCCGATGGCGATCGCCACCGACCGCGAGGAGGGGACGCTGCTGCGGCTGCGGACCATCCCCGGCGGCATCCCGGCCTACCTCACCGGGCGGGCGGTGACGGTCCTGTGCCAGATCGCCGTGCAGAGCGTGCTGATCGTGGGCGCCGGCGTCGCCATGGGCGGGATCGCACCGCCCCGCGACTGGCTGACCCTGGCGTGGGTGCTGCTGCTGGGCACCGTCGCCGTGGTGCCGCTGGGGGCGGTCATCGGCTGCCTGGTCCCCGGGCCGAAGGCCGCGGCGGGCCTGCTGGGACTGCCGATGATGGTCCTGATGGTCACCTCGGGGGTCATGGTCCCCGTCACGTTCATGCCCGAGGTCGTCCAGTGGATCTCCCAGGCCTTCCCGCTCTACTGGCAGGGACTCGGCCTGCGGGCGGCGTTCATGCCCGACGCCATGCTCGCCGCCGAGATCGGCGGGAGCTGGCGCCTGCCCTGGGTGGCCGGCGCGCTCGCGACGTGGGCCGTCGCCGGTATGCTGCTGGCGCCGGGGCTGATCCGCCGCGTCACCCGCCGCGAGTCCGGGTCCCGGCTCGCCGAGCGCCGGCTGGCGGCGCAGGCCTCCTGACCCCGGGAGAGCGTTGCGATGTCCGCCGAAGACGTACACAACCGGATCTCGGTGCTGAGAGCCGAGCGCGGCGTCTCGCGCAAGGATCTGGCCGCCGCCCTGGGTGTCCACTATCAGACGATCGGCTATCTGGAGCGGGGCCAGTACAGCCCGAGCCTGTTCCTCGCCCTGCGCATCGCCGAGTATTTCGAGGTGCCGGTGGAGATCGTGTTCTCCCTGAGACCGTTTCCCCGGCTTGGCAGTGAGGTGAGGTGAGGTGATGGGCGAGCTGACCCCCGGGCAGCTGGAGGCCCGCTACCGCGACTGGCCCCCGCGATCCTGGTACGCCACCCGCGGGCGCCGCCGGATCCTCGTCGGGGTGGGTGCCGCGTCCGCCGGGCTGATCTGGATCAGCGCGATCGTCTGCTACTACCTGGCGCCGAGCACGACCGCGATGTGGACCACCTTCGCCCTGACGGGCGCCGCGTTCGTGATCTACGTCGTGGTCTACTCGGCGCTGGTCGGGGCCACCCGCGGGGTGATCGGCCTGGCCGAACGCCACCTCGACGAACGCCAGTCCCGCGAGCGCCGGAAGATCCAGGCCAACGCCCACCGGGGCACCACGGTGACCCTCGTCGTGCTCGGCGTGCTGCTCTCGGTCGCCATGCCCAGGGGCGAAACGGTCGTGCAGATCCCGGCGGCGGCGATCGTCATGCTCGTGTTCGGCGTGATCGCGACGCACGTCATCCTGCCGTCGCTCATGGCGGGCTGGCAGATGTCCGACCCGCCGCCGGACGACGAGGACGACCTGGACGACGGAGAGGGCCGCGGCGGCGAGGACGAGGACGGCCGGAGCGGCCGGGCGCCCGGCCGGTCGGGGAAGGGTCAGCCCATCGACGGGAAGACCGCCACGTAGAGGTCGGCGCCCGCCGGGTGGTGGACCTCCAGGTCGGTGGTGAAGGCGCGGGGCGGGGTGCCACCGGACTCGGTGTGCTTCCACAGCCGCTGCCAGGCCTCCAGGAGCGCCCCCGGCATCGGCCCGCGGGCCTCCAGCTTCAGCGACTGGACGCCGGGCACCCGGACCGCGACCATGCCCTCGGGCAGCGCGGCGGCGGTGCGGACGGCCACCCCGACGATCTGCGTGTAGGAGCCGTGGTGATCGCTCTCGTAGTCGGTCAGCACCGCGTAGATGTTCTCGTCCACCCGGCCGGGGACGTGCGCGAACGCTCCGGGAGCCCCCGCCCGCGCCCACAGCGCGCCCAGCCGCCCCCTGCCCGGTTCGGCCTCGTCGGCGTTCGAGGTCCGTACGGCATGGCCTACGACAATCATCTCGGGCCGATCAACAACGATCACAGCGCCTCCTCATGGCCACCCCGTTAAATTCACGCAAATGGGATCTTAGTGCCCTCCCTGACTGGTGAATCCTCTTGGGAAACCCCAAAACAGGGAACGCTCACCTTGGACTATTCACCGGATAAGGTGGACGAACGTGAAGTTTCTCAATGAGATGGCACCGGCCTACGACCTGACCTACAGCGACGTGTTCATGGTTCCGTCGCGATCCTCCATCGGGTCCCGGCTCGCCGTCGACCTGTCGACCAACGACGGCACCGGCACCACCATCCCGCTCGTCGTCGCCAACATGACGGCGGTCGCGGGGCGCCGCATGGCCGAGACCGTCGCCCGGCGCGGCGGCATCGCCGTCATCCCGCAGGACATCCCGATCGACGTCGTCTCGAACGTGGTGAGCTGGGTCAAGGCGCGTGACCTGGTCCACGACACACCGCTCACGCTCACCCCGCACGACACCGTCGGCGAGGCCCTCAACCTGCTGCCCAAGCGGGCGCACGGCGCGATCATCATCGTCGACTGGGAGAACCGCCCGATCGGCGTGGTCACCGAGGGCGACTGCGGCGGCGTGGACATGTACACGCAGCTCTCCCAGGTCATGTCCGACCACCTGCTCACCCTGCCCGCCGGACTCGACCCGCGCGAGGCGTTCGACCGGCTCCACGGGGGCCGCCACCGGCTCGCCCCGATCGTCGACGACGACGGCCGCCTCGTCGGCATCCTGACCAGGACGGGCGCGCTGCGGGCCACGCTGTACAGGCCCGCGCTCGACGCCTCCGGCAGGCTGCGGGTCGCCGCCGCCGTCGGCGTCAACGGCGACGTGGTCGCCAAGGCCAAGGATCTGCTCGGAGCCGGGGTGGACTGCCTGGTGGTGGACACCGCCCACGGCCACCAGGAGAAGATGATCGGCGCGCTGAGGTCGATCAGGGCGCTCGACCCGGGCGTGCCGATCGCGGCGGGCAACGTCGTCACCGCCGAGGGCGTGCGCGACCTGGCCGAGGCCGGGGCGGACATCCTCAAGGTCGGCGTCGGGCCGGGCGCCATGTGCACCACCCGGATGATGACCGGCGTCGGCCGTCCCCAGTTCTCCGCGGTGCTGGAGTGCTCGGCCGAGGCCCGCCGCCTCGGCCGCCACGTGTGGGCCGACGGCGGCGTCCGGCACCCGCGCGACGTGGCCCTCGCCCTGGCCGCCGGAGCCGCCAACGTGATGGTCGGCTCCTGGTTCGCCGGGACCTACGAGTCTCCCGGTGACACCCGCACCGCCCCCGACGGGCGCAAGTACAAGGAGAACTTCGGCATGGCCTCGGCCCGCGCCGTGAAGCTGCGCACCGCCGAGGACTCCCCCTTCGACCGGGCACGCAAGGCGCTGTTCGAGGAGGGCATCTCCACCTCGCGGATGTATCTCGACCCGGCACGGCCCAGCGTCGAGGACCAGATCGACGCCATCGTGGCCGGCCTGCGCTCCTCGTGCACCTACGCGGGCGCCTCCACGCTGGAGGAGTTCCACGAGCGCGCGGTGGTCGGCATCCAGAGCTCGTCCGGCTACACCGAGGGCATGCCGCTCCACCAGAGCTGGTAGTCCCCGCCCGGCGGTGGCGTCCCACGGCGCCGCCGCCTGCGGCCCGTCCCCGCCGTGAACGCGCTCGCGCGCCCGGCCCGGCCGGTCACGGGGCGGTCAGTGCCGCCTTCGCACTCCCGCCAGGTGGGCGCGACGGTCACGGCGGTCGTGCAGGTACAGCGGCCGCCTGCCCGTGTAGCGGGTGAGACGGCACAGTGCCATCAGTCCTGCGAGCGCGAGCATTGCTTCGATCATCACGATGAATGCGATCATCGAATCTCCTTGAGTGTGGAGACCCCGGGCTTCAGCCATGGGGAGGAGGGCGATCCAGGTTCTTTCGCGGACCTGGCGCCGGACGACCCGTACCGCCGCCCACCGACGGCGTCTTTCCCTAAAGAACCTTAACAGTGACAGGGCGGTTTGTCGCCCTATGTCCGCTTTCGTCAGAAAACTTTTCGTTTGAAAGTATTGCATGTCCTCCGCGGACACAAGGTCTCGCCCGCGATCGCGCATTGTCGACGGGGGGCAGGGTAGTCGCCAGGCCGGATCCCCCTCTACGCACGGGAAGGCGAACGGACATGGCAGAACTCCCCACCCCCCTGGCCACCCCCCCGGCCACCCAGGTCGTCGTCGACCGGAGAGTGCTGGTCGGCTACGACAACTACCTGGCCGCGCAGCGAGCCGTGGACTCGCTCTCCGACGCGGGCTTCCCCGTCGAGCACGTGGCGATCGTCGGCAGCGACCTGAAGCTGGAGGAGACCGTCACCGGCAGGATGACCAACGGACGCGCCGCGCTCACCGGGGCGGGGAGCGGTGCCGTCTTCGGCGCTGTGGTGGGGATGTTCCTCGGGCTGTTCACCTCGACCACGATGTCGTTCATCGTGCTCGTGCTCTGGGCGGCGCTCTGGGGCGCCGTGATGGGAGCGGCCTTCGGGTTCATCAACCACTTCTTCACCGGCGGCAAGCGGGACTTCGCCTCACGCAGCGCGATCGTCGCCGGCCGCTACGACGTGCTGGTCGCGGCCTCCCACCTCGACCACGCCCGCGCCGTCATGGAAGGGGCCCCCGGTCCCGCCGACACGATGGTGGTCGAGGTTCCGCCATCCGCCGGCCTCTACGATCCGGCCGCCGCGCAGCCCACGGCCCCCGACCACCACGCCGTCACGACACCCTCCGCGCCCGGCCACCACGCCACCGCCGAGCCCGCCGCGCCGGACCGCCGCGCCTGACCGGCCGGCCCCGCGCACGCCGCCCGATGTCCCCAGGCCCGGCCGCCGGCCCCGGGCGGGCCTGGGGGCATCGGGCGTGCTCAGCCCTTGACGCTGCCCGCGAGCAGGCCCCGGACGAAGTAGCGCTGCATCGACAGGAAGACGGCCAGCGGGATGATCACCGAGACGAACGCGCCCGAGGTCAGGCGCTGCCACTCGTTGCCCTTGGTGCCGGCCATCTGTGCCAGCCGTACCGTCATGGGGGCGGTCTCCGCGGTGCCGCCGGCGAAGATCAGGGCCACCAGCAGGTCGTTCCAGACCCAGAGGAACTGGAAGATGCCGAAGGTGGCGAGCGCGGGCCCGACCAGGGGCAGGACCAGCTTGCGCAGGATCGCGCCGTGGGTGGCGCCGTCCACGCGGGCGGCCTCCATGAGCTCGCCCGGCAGCTCGGACATGAAGTTGTGGATCAGGAAGATGCCCAGCGGCAGCGCGAAGCAGGTGTGCGCGAACCAGACCTGGACGAAGCGGGCGGGCCCTTCCAGGTCCCAGCCGGGCAGCACCTGGACGCCGAAGACGTCCACGCCCTGGGAGAAGAACGACAGCAGCGGGACCAGGGCCATCTGCAGCGGCACGATCTGGAGCGCGAAGATGCCGATGTAGATCCACTCACGCCCCCGGAACGGCAGCCAGGCCAGCGCGTAGGCGGCGAAGGTGGCCAGGGCCAGCGGCAGGAGCACCGAGGGGATCGTGATGACGATCGAGTTGATCAGGAAGCTCATCATCTGGCCGGAGGACGAGGAGGTGCCGAACAGCACCTCCTGGTAGTTCTCCAGCGTGAGCTGCGGATCGGAGAAGAACGTCCACCACCCGGTGGACTTGATCTGGTCCTCCGGGCGCAGCGAGGACAGCAGCAGGCCGAAGGTCGGAGTGGTCCACAGGACGGCGATGACGATCGCCACGGCGCTGGCGACCCGGCTGGTCAGCCGCCGGCGGACCCGCTGGGGGGCCGTGACGGCCCTGGTCCGCGCCACGGTCTCGGTCAATGTGGTCACGCGGACTCCTTCGTCGGAGACGTTCCCGTAACGCCGTGCCTGCCTGCTCGCCCTGTCCGCCCGTTCACCGGACCTCCCGGCGCTGGCGGATCTGGTAGATCACGATGGGCGTCACCAGGACGAACAGGAAGACCGCGAGTGCCGCGCCCTTGCCAGTCTCGCCGTAGCGGAACGCCTGGTTGTACATCTCGTTGGCGATGACGCTGGTGTCGAACTGGCCGCCGGTCATCGTGCGGACGATGTCGAACAGCTTCAGGGTGCCGATCGACTGGGTGACCAGCACCACGATCACCGCCGAGCGGATGGAGGGCAGCGTCACCCGGAAGAACATCTGCGTCGGGCTCGCCCCGTCCAGCCGGGCGGCCTCGATGATCTCCGCCGGGATCCCCTTGATCGCGGCGGAGAGCACCACGGTGGCGAAGCCCGCCTGGATCCAGACCATCACCACGATCAGGAACAGCGTGTTCAGCGGCGGCTCCTGAAGCCACTGCTGGGGTTCGCCGCCCATGCTCACCACGAGCTGGTTGAGCAGGCCGATCTGGTCCTGGTCCTCGGCGCGGTAGGCGTAGACGAACCGCCAGATGATGCCCGCGCCGACGAACGAGATCGCCATCGGCAGGAACACCAGCGACTTGGCGAGCGACTCGAAGCGGGTGCGGTCCACCAGGACCGCGTAGACCAGCCCGACCGTGGTCACCAGCAGCGGCACGAGCAGGACCCAGATGAGCGTGTTGCGCAACACGGTCAGGGCCTCGGGCTGGGTGAACATCCAGGCGTAGTTGTCCAGGCCCACCCAGTTCAGGCCGTCGCCGCTCATGAACGACAGCAAGGTCGTCCGTACGGCGGGCACCACCAGGCCGATTCCGAGGAGGGCGACGGCGGGCAGGAGCAGGATCGTCGCGTGGGGCCAGGCCCGCCGCCGCATCGGGGCGCGGTCGACCAGCAGCAGGATCACCGCGACCACCACGAGGAACGCGGCGACGCCGATCAGCAGTTGAACGAGTTTGGGCTGTTCGGCGGCGAAGTCGAAGTCCATCGGAGGGAACTCCCGGAAAAGATCGTGCCGAGGGGGGCGCCATGTCCGGCCCCGCAGACTACACGGGACCGGACATACAGGTAAATATCAGGACTTAGGCCAGGAGGCTTCGATGTAGTCGAGGACCGTCTTGGTGTCCTTGCCGTTGATCCAGTCGGTCATGCCCTTCCAGAAGGTGCCGGCGCCGACTGCGGCCGGCATCAGGTCCGAGCCGTCGAAGCGGAAGACCGTCTCCGGGTCCTGCAGCATCTCGATGGAGAGCTTGTCGATGGGGTTCTGCGCGTTGGCGGGATCGACGCCCTTGCGCGCGGAGACGTAGGTCCCCAGCTTCATCCGGGTGTTGGGGAACTCCGCGGAGGCGAGGTAGGCCTGCACGGCCTGGACCTCGGGACGGTCGGTGAAGGCCGCCACGAACTCGCCCGCGCCGAGGACCGGCTTCTTGGACGGGTCGTTGCCCGGCAGGTAGAAGGCGAACACGTCGCCGTCCTCGGCCACCTTCGTGCCCTCGGGCCAGAAGTTGGCGTAGAAGGACGCCTGGCGGTGCAGCGCGCACTTGCCCTGCGTGATCGGGACGCCGCCCTCCTGGAAGGCGGTGCTGGCGATCGACTTCACCGGCCCGTAGCCGCCGTTGACGAACTTGTCGTTCTTGAGGATCGCACCGACCTTGTCCACCGCCGCGACGACCTTGGGGTCGTTGAAGGCGAGCTTGTGGCCCACCCAGTCGTCGTAGCCCTCGGGGCCGATCTCGCGGAGCAGGATGTCCTCGATCCAGTCCGTGGCCGGCCATCCGGTCGCGTCACCGGACTCGATGCCCGCGCACCACGGCTTGACGCCGGAGCCGGCGATCGTGCCGGAGAGCGTCATCAGCTCGTCCCAGGTCGTGGGGACGGCCCAGCCCTTCTCCTTGAACATCTTCGGCGAGTACCAGACGAAGGACTTCACGCTGGCACCCAGCGGCGCGCCGTAGAAGGTGCCGTCGACGGTGGAGTACTTGGCCCAGTCGGGCGACCAGCCCTCGTCGGTCAGCTTCTTCACCTCGGCCGAGGCGGGCTTGAGCTTGCCGGCCTTGGCGAAACGCTCCAGCAGGCCCGGCTGCGGGAAGAAGGCGATGTCCGGCGGGTTGCCGCCATCCGCGCGCACCTGGATCTGGGCCTCGAACTCACCGGTGCCCTCATAAGTGATCTTCATCCCCGTGCACTTAGCGAACGGCTTCCACGCCTCCTGGAACAGGTCGGCCTCGGCGTCGCGGATCGGGGAGTAGATGCTGACGGTCTTGCCGTCGTGCTTGCCGTACTTGCTGAAGGCCGCGCATTCGGCCGAGGTGCTGCCGCCTCCGCTCGCCGATGGCTTGGGCTCCGTGGATCCGCAGGCGGTGACGGCCAGCGCCAGTCCGATGGTGCCCGCCACCAGGGTGACGCGGCCGGCCCGTGAGGGGAGCGACATGAACCTTCCTCCATATGCAGTTGCCGGGAAGTGTGAGAGCGCTCTCTGGAAGAATTGTCTGCCCCCTCCCCGATGTCAATAACTGTGATACTACGGTTACAGTCCCATTTTTCTTGACAGGCAACTCAGACAACCGTGATGCTCGTGAGAGCGCTCTCACACGACTCGGAACAGAATGGAGCGGTGAGCACATGACCATGTCCGCCGAACAGTCCTACGTCCTGGAGGACTCCGGCGTGCTGAGGTTCCCCGAGGGCTTCGTCTGGGGCGCCGCCACCGCGGCCTACCAGATCGAGGGCGCGGCTCGGGAGGACGGCAGGGGTCCCTCCATCTGGGACACCTTCTCCCGGACTCCCGGCAAGGTGCACGCCGGGCACACCGGCGACGTGGCCTGCGACCACTACCACCGCTACCCCGACGACGTCCGCCTCATGGGCGACCTGGGCCTGCACGCCTACCGCTTCTCCATCTCCTGGCCTCGCATCCAGCCCGACGGCACCGGTCCGGCCAACCCGCGCGGCCTGGACTTCTACGACCGCCTGGTGGACGAGCTGCACGGGACCGGTGTCACCCCGATCGTGACGCTCTACCACTGGGACCTGCCGCAGCCCCTGGAGGACCGGGGCGGCTGGACCAACCGGGAGACCGCCGAACGGTTCGCCGAATACGCCGCGATCGTACACGCGCGGCTGGGTGATCGGGTCGAGACGTGGACGACCCTGAACGAGCCCTGGTGCTCGGCCTTCCTCGGCTACGCCTCGGGCATCCACGCGCCGGGCCGCAGCGAGCCCGGCCTGGGCTTCGCCGCCACCCACCACCTGCTGCTCGGCCACGGGCTGGCGGTCAAGGCGCTGCGCGCGGCGGGCGCCGGCCGGATCGGCATCACGCTCAACCTCGCACCGGTGCTCGGCGACGACGCCGAGGCGGCGTCCATCGTGGACGGCCTGCAGAACCGGATCTTCCTGGACCCGGTGCTGCGCGGGGAGTACCCCGCCGACGTGGTGGAACGGGCCGGCCGCTTCACCGACTGGTCCTTCGTCGAGGACGGCGACCTGGAGATCATCAGCCAGCCGGTCGACCTGCTGGGCGTGAACTACTACCACCCGCAGACCGTGGCCGCCCGCCCCGGCGAGCCCGCCAACCCGGTCTACCCGGGCAGCGAGGGGATCGCCTTCCCCCGCCCCGACGTGCCCAGGACCGCGATGGGCTGGCCGGTCCAGCCGTTCGGGCTGACCGACCTCCTGGTACGGCTGTCGCGGGACTACCCCGGCACCCCGCTGATCATCACCGAGAACGGCGCGGCCTTCGACGACGTCCTGGAGGACGGCCGGGTCCACGACGCGGGCCGGGTGTCCTACCTCGACGGGCACCTGCGCGCCGCCCACGCCGCCATCGAGGCGGGCGCCGACCTGCGCGGCTATCTCGTCTGGTCGCTGCTGGACAACTTCGAGTGGGCCGAGGGCTACGACAAGCGGTTCGGCGTCGTTCACGTCGACTACGCCACCCAGAACCGCACCCCGAAGGACAGCGCACTGTGGTACCGCGATGTCGTCCGCCGGAACGGGCTGTGAGAGCCCGGCCGACTCTGGAGAAGGTGGCCGCCCGGGCGGGAGTGTCCCGGGCGACCGCCTCGCGGGTCGTCAACGGCTCCACCCGGGTGGCGCCGCAGATCCGCGAGGCGGTCAACCGCGCCGTGGAGGAGCTCGGCTACGTCCCCAACCAGGCCGCGCGGAGCCTGGTCACCCAGCGGGCCGACTCGATCGCCCTGGTCTTCCCCGAGCCCGCGACACGCGTCTTCTCCGACGACCCGACCTTCGCCGGGATCATCCGGGGGTCAGCCTGGAGATCGAGGAGGCCGACAAGCAGCTCGTGCTGATGCTCACCGGACCTGACGGGAGCTACCACCGGGTCGAGCGCTACGCCACCAACGGGCACGTGGACGGCGTGATCGTCGCCTCGATGCACGGGACCGACCCGCTGCCGGGGATCCTGACCCGGCGGGGTGTGCCGGTGGTCTGCGGCGGCCGGCCCGGCGTGCCCGGCGACCTGCCGTACGTGGACATGGACAACATCGGCGGCGCCGAGCGGGCTGTCCGGCACCTGGTGGAGCAGGGCCGGCGCCGGATCGCGACCATCGCGGGGCCACAGGACATGATCGCCGGGATCGACCGGCTCGCCGGCTACCGCGACGTCCTGCGCGACTCCGACCGCCGCTCCATCGTCGCGGTCGGCGACTTCACCCGGGAGTCCGGCGCGGTCGCGATGCGCCAGCTCCTGGCCGACGATCCGGACCTGGACGCGGTGTTCGTGGCCAACGACCTGATGGCGCTGGGCGCGCTGCGGACGCTGGGCCGAGCGGGCCGGGCGGTCCCCGGCGACGTCGCCGTCGTCGGCTTCGACGACATCCCGGCCGCGGCCTACGCCGAGCCCCCGCTGACCACCGTCCGGCAGCCGACCGTGGAGATGGGGCGGCGGCTGGCGCGCATGGTGCTCAACCCGGAGGACAGGACGCCGGTGGTGCTCCCCACCGAGCTGGTGGTGCGGGAGTCTACGAGGAGGTCCTGACGACGAGCTCCGTGGACACGATGAACGGGTCGGCGGGGCCGCCCTCCAGGAGGCCGAGCAGCAGGCGGACCATGGCGGCGGCCTGCTCCGCGTGCGGGTTGTGGATGGTGGTGAGCGGCGGGTCGGTGTAGCGGGCCGCCTCGATGTCGTCGTAGCCGACGACGGCGACGTCGTCGGGGATGCGGCGGCCCGCCTGGCGCAGCGCGTGCATGGCGCCGATCGCCATCAGGTCGTTGGCGGCGAACACCGCGTCCAGTTCGGGGTCGTCGGCCAGGAGCTGGCGCATCGCGACCGCGCCGGACTCCCGGGTGAAGTCGCCGACCGCGATGATGGAGCGGCGGTCGGAGTCGCGGAGCACGTCGCGGTAGCCGGCGAGCCGGTCCTGGCCGCCGATCATGTCCAGCGGCCCGGCGATCGTGGCGATCCGCCGTCTCCCCCGCTCCAGCAGGTGACGCACGGCGGCGGCGGCGCCGCCCACGTTGTCGCTGTCCACGTACGGCATGGCGACCGGCACCGCCGGCCTGCCGTAGGAGACGACCGGGACGCGCAGCCGGGTGAGCGCGACGGGCAGCGGGTCGGCGCCGTGGCTCGACACGAGCATGACACCGTCCACGTGGCCGCCGGCGACGTAGGTCTCCACGCGGGCGTGGCTCTCCTGCGACCCGGCCAGCAAGAGCACGACCTGCATGTTGACGGCCTCCAGCTCGATGGAGGCCGAGCGGATCACGGTGGAGAACATCGGGTCGTCGGAGAAGACCCGGTTCGGGGGTTCCGAGACGACCAGCGCGACCGAGTTGGTCCGCTGGGTGACCAGGTTGCGGGCCGCCCCGTTGGGGACGTAGCCCAGCTCGTTCACCGCCCGCATCACCACGTCGCGGATGTCCGGGGTCACCGTGGTCTGACCGTTCACCACCCGGGAGACGGTCGACCGGGACACCCCGGCACGGGCGGCGACCGCCTCCAAGGTGGGTCGTCTCATCTAGTTCCCCCGCAGTCCGTTCCGCTTGATGACCTCGCGATACCACAGCGCGCTGTCCTTGAGCAGGCGCCGCTGGGTGGCGAAGTCGACGTGCACGATGCCGAACCTACGCCGGTATCCCTCGGCCCATTCGAAATTATCCAGCAGCGACCAGACCAGATAGCCCCGCACGTCCGCGCCCGCGGCGATCGCGGCGTGCACGGCGCGCAGATGGCCGTCCAGATAGCCGGTCCTGCCGGTGTCGTGGACCCGGCCGTCCTCCACGACGTCGTCGAAGGCGGCGCCGTTCTCGGTGACGATCAGGCCGACCTCGGGATAGTCGTCGGCCAGCCGTACCAGCAGGCGGGACAGCCCGTTGGGCACGATCGGCCAGCCCATCGCGGTGACCGGCGCGTCGACCGCGCAGAAGCGGACGTCCTCGCTGCCCGGCCACGCCGCGTCGGCGGCCTCGCCGGGCCCGGACTCGACCACGCACGGGTTGTAGTAGTTGATGCCGATCGTCTCGATCGGCTGGTTGATGGTCGTGAGGTCGCCGTCGCGGATGTGGGCGAGGCCGCCGTTGCGCTCGACGATCTCCAGCAGCTCCGCGGGATACCGCCCGCGCAGCGCGGGGTCGAGGAACTGCCGGGTGAGGAGGGTGTCGATCCGGTTCACCGCCTCGGCGTCCGCCGGTGACGGCCCGGCCGCGGGATCGCCCACCTGCGCCGGGGTGATCACCGGTGCGAGGTTGAGCACCAGCGTGATCTCCTCGGCTCCCCCGGCGCGGAGTGCCTGCGTCGCCAGCCCGTGTCCCAGCAGCAGATGGTGGGCCGCGCGCAGGGCAGCGGCGGGATCCTTCCTGCCCGGCGCGTGCACCCCGTTGCCGTAGCCGAGGAAGGCCGACACCCACGGCTCGTTGAGGGTGGTCCAGTGCCGGACCCGGTCCCCCAGCCGCTCGTGTACGGCCCGCGCGTAGTCGGCGAACCGGTGGGCGGTGTCCCGCTCGGGCCAGCCGCCGGCGTCCTCCAGGGACTGGGGCAGGTCCCAGTGGTAGAGGGTGGCGTACGGCGTTATCCCGGCTTCCAGCAGCTTGTCGACCAGGCGGCTGTAGAAGTCCAGGCCCCGGGGGTTGACCGGACCGGTGCCGTCGGGCTGGACGCGGGGCCAGGCGACGGAGAAGCGGTAGGCGTGCAGGCCCAGATCGCTCATCAGCCGGACGTCGTCGGCGTAGTGGAAGTAGTGCTCGCAGGCCACGTCGCCGGTGTCGCCCCCGGCTACCTTGCCCGGCGTGCCGGAGAAGGTGTCCCAGATCGAGGGCTGCCTGCCGTCCTCCTTGACCGCGCCCTCGATCTGGTAGGACGCGGTGGCCGCGCCCCAGACGAACCCGGTGGGGAAGTCCGCGCGTCCCTGGGTGATGGACGCCCCCCGAATGCCGACGATGGTCATCCCTTTACCGCTCCTTGCATGATTCCTCCGATGATCTGCTTGCCGAGCAGGGCGAACACCACGACCAGCGGCAGGGTGCCGAGTGTGGTGCCCGCCAGGCCGAGTACGTAGTCGTTGACGTATCCGCTGGCCAGCGTGGACAGTGCGACCTGCACCGTCGGGTCCTCCGGGGTCAGGACGACCAGCGGCCAGAAGTAGTCGTTCCAGACCGACATGAAGGTGAGCATGCCGAGCACCGCCGCCGCGGGGCGGGCGGCCGGGAGCACGACGTGCCAGAACAGGCCCCAGGTGGTGCAGCCGTCGACCCGGCCCGCCTCCAGCAGCTCGGTCGGCAGCGCCCGGGAGAGGTACTGGGTCATGAAGAACACGCCGAACGCGTTGACGAGCGCGGGCACGATCAGCGCGTACATGGTGCCGGTCCACTCCAGCTTCACCATCAGCATGTACAGCGGGATGATCCCGAGCTGGGTCGGCACCATCATGGTCGCCACGGTGAGCAGGAGCAGGGCGTTCCTGCCGCGGAAGCGCAGCTTGGCGAAGGCGAACCCGGCCAGCGTGGAGAAGAACATCACCGCGAGCGCGACGGAGCCGGAGACCAGGACGGAGTTGACCATCGCCATGGCGAAGGGGACGGTGTCGAAGACGCGGGCGACGTTGGCGAAGAAGTTGCCGCCGGGCAGCAGCGGCGGCGGGACGTCCGCCAGGGCCGCGTTGTCGCGGGAGGCCACCACGATGCTGTAGTAGAGCGGCAGCATCGAGAAGAACGCCACCGCCGCCAGCGTGAGATAGGTGAGCCTGCGGGCGGCGCCGGAGCGCCGGGCCGTGGGGGCGGCGGGGCGGGCGCTCACGTCAGTGCTCCCTTCGCGCGGCGGGTGAGCAGGTAGTTGACACCCGCGACCAGGACGATGAAGACGAACACCATCCAGGAGATGGCCGAGGCGTAGCCGAAGTCGAGCTTGGTGAAATTCTCGTAGATGAACAGCGAGAGGGTCTGGTACTGCCGGTCGGGTCCGCCGGAGACGCTGTAGGAGCCGAACAGCAGCGGCTCGGCGAGGATCTGCATGGCACCGATCGTCGAGGTGATGACGACGAAGACGATCGTGGGCCTGATCATCGGAATGGTGATCTTGCGAAGCTGGGTGAACCCGTTCGCGCCGTCGATGGTGGCCGCCTCGTACAGCTCGCGCGGTACGGCCTGCATGGCCGCCAGGAAGATCAGGGCGTTGTAGCCCGTCCACCGCCACATGATCATGACGGAGATGGCCGCGTGGGAGGTCATCACCCCCTCGTTCCAGGCGACGCCCCCGACCCCGAACAACGACAGCATCCAGTTGATCATGCCGAAGTCCCGGCCGAACAGCTGGCTGAAGATGACCACCACCGCGACCACGCTGGTCACGTTGGGCAGCAGCAGCGTGATGCGGAAGAAGGTCTGCGCCCGCAGCGGCCGGTTGAGCAGGTGGGCCAGCCAGATGGCCAGCAGCAGCTGGGGGGCGGTGGACAGCACCCCGATGGACAGGGTGTTGAAGGTGGCGTTCCAGAAGTAGTCGTCGGCGAGCAGCGTCCTGAAGTTGTCCAGGCCGACGAAGGTCTGCTCATCCGACAGCAGTGTCCACTCGTGCAGGCTCACCCAGGCGGTGTAGGCCAGGGGGAACAGCCCGAAGGCGGAGAACAGCAGGAAGAACGGGGCCACGTAGGCGTACGGCGAGCCCTTGACGTCGAGCTGGTGGACCAGGTGGCGGTGGCGGCGGCGGCGAGGTCGCACCGGCCTGTCCGGTGGGACCGCCGCCAGGCGATCGGGGGCCCGGGTGGCCATGGCAGCTCCTTTCGGCGTTTCGTCGGTTCGTAGGGGGCGGGAGGCCGGCGGCCCGTTGTGGGTGGGAAGCAGAAGGCCCGGGGGGAGGGGAAGCGGCCGGCCGGCCGGTGCGGGACCAGCCGGCCGGGAGCGCGGACTACTTGATCCTGCCGACGTCCTTCAGCGCCTGCGCCCAGGCCTCCTCGGCGTTCTGCTTGCCCTGCTCGATCCGCTGCAGGCCGTTGTCGAACGCCTTCAGAACGTCGCCGGCCTTGGGACCCACGTGCTGCGGCTTGAGCGCCTTCGCGGCGCTGGTGAAGATCTTGCCGATCGGCGCGTTGCCGAAGTAGGGGTTGACGAACTCCGCCACCGCGGGGTCGTCGTACAGAGCCGGCAGCGAGGGCAGCGCGCTGGCCTCCTTGAAGAGCTTGATCTGGCTCTCCTTGTTGGTCAGCAGGTCGATCAGCTCGGCGGCCTCCTTGGGATGCTTGCCCTGCTTGGGCAGCATCAGATGAGTGCCGCCCTGGTTGCCGCCGCCGCCGGGCACCGCGGCGATGTCCCAGACGCCCTCGCCGGGCTTCTGGTCCTTGATCGTGCCGGTCTTCCAGGCCGGGCAGACCATGGTGGCGAAGGTGCCCTTGGCGATCCCGGTGTTCCACGGCGGCGTGAAGGCGGCGAGCTTGGCCGACAGGCCGTCGTCAATGATCTTCACGGACATGTCGTAGGCCTTGCGCACCTCCGGGTTGGCGCCCGCGACGATCTTGTACTGGTCGTCGTAGAACCCGACGGGGGCCTGCTCGACCATGGCCCGGAAGTGCTCGCCGGGGCCGTCGGTGAACTTGGCGCCCGCCACCTTGGCCGCGACGAACTTCTTGCCCGTCTCGACGTACTGGTCCCACGTGGGCCAGAGCGCCGACACCTCGTCGCGGTCGGAGGGCAGGCCGGCCTTCTTGAACAGGTCGGGGCGGTAGCACATGGCCAGACCGCCGACGTCGGTGCCCAGGCCGATGAGCGAGGAGCCGTCGTTGGAGACGCCCAGCTTCCACTTCCAGTCGAGGTACTCGCTCTGGCGCCTGTCCAGGCCGTAGTCCTTGAGGTTGTGGAACTTGTCGGGCACGGGCGTGAAGGCGCCGATGTAGCCGCCCTCGACGGCGACCACGTCCGCGGCGCCCGCGCCGGTGGTCAGCTGCGTGATGAGGTTGGTGTGGTGGTCGTTGAACTGCGCGCGGCGCTCCACGATCTCCACATTGGGGTGGGTCTTCTTGAACTCCTCGTACAGCGGCGCGTAGTGGAAGTCGCTGAACAGCCCGACGGTCAGCTTGATCTTCTCCGCCGGCTGGGAGGCCGTCGCACCGCTTCCGGTGGCGCCACCGCTGTCGCCGCCACAGGCGGCGAGGCCCATGGCCAGCGCCGAAACGGCGACCATCGGGGCGAGGAACCGGTGGCGTAGCTTGCGCATGGAACCCTCCTAGGGTCCTCATAAGTGATCATGGAGAGAGCGCTCCCTGAGCAGATTGATGCCACCGGAGTTAAGTGTCAACGACCTCTCGGATAACGATCGCCGTTACCTGCCGGCACGGAAAGGGGAGAGCGCTCTCCAAGAGAGTGATATATCTCCGCAGGTCAAAAGGGGTGCAATAGCCTATTTGCAAGATCGATGGAGCGCTCCCACTGGAGGCAGGTCACGTTAACATCGCGAGGCGGTCATATTTCGCGGCACCGGCGCCGGGCCTTGACAGCTCCGGCCGCTCCGGTCAACCTCTCTTTCAGAGAGCGCTCCCCAGCGTTTCTCCGTCAGGGCTCCGCGCGCCGCCAGCCACCCGCGGCGTGGATGCCGCCGTCCACGTGCAGGGTGGTCCCGGTGACGAAACCAGCCATCTCACTCGCCAGGAACACCACTGCGGCTCCCGCCTCCGCCGGATCGCCCAGATGACCGAGCGGCGGCAGCCGTACCGGCTCGAAGGGGAGCGGGTCCGCCAGCATGCGCGCGCGCACGCTCTCCTCACCACCGGTGGGCAGCGCGTCGGGCGCGATGGCGTTGACCCGGATCCCGCGTGGAGCCAGCTCCAGCGCGAGCGAGCGGGTCAGGCTCTCCACTGCTGCCTTCATCGCCGCGTAGACCGCGAACCCGGGCGCGGCCTGGTGCGCCTCGCTGGAGGTGACGTTGACAATCGACGCCCCCGGCGGCATCAACGGCAGAAAACGCCTGATCATGGCGGTCACCTGCGTGAAGTTCTCCCCGATCAGCACACTCTCACCCCGCGGGGAGGTCTCGGCGAAGGCCGCATGGAACGTCCCGCCCGCATTGTTGACCAGCACGTCCACCCGCCCGAACCGCTCCCGCACCGCCTGGGCGAACACCTCCAGCGCGGCCGGATCCCGCACGTCCATGGTCATGGTGAGCGTGTCGAACCCGTCGATCGGATGCCGGTCGCACAGCGCCAGCTCCGCCCCGAACTCCCGCAGGGCCTCCGCGATCGCCCGCCCGAGCCCCCGGGCCGCCCCGGTGACGACAGCGACCTTCCCGGTGAGGAGGATCTCCTCCGGGGTGTACGGCTTGCGCATCCCACCTCCACGGATCTCCTTGAGAGTACGACGCCGGGGCCGTCACGTCCCTCTGTCTCTCATACGGCCGCCGGACCCCGTAGAGTCGTCCGGCCGGTCGGAAATCGACCGGCGCGTATACGACCAAGGAGAACCACGTGGCACTGGAGAAGCCGGAGATCGACTTCCCGGAGGGCGACGCGCCCGCGGAGTTGCAGATCGTCGACATCGTCGAGGGAGACGGCCAGGAGGCCAAGCCGGGCCACCGGGTCAGCGTGCACTACGTCGGCGTCGCCTTCTCCACCGGCGAGGAGTTCGACGCTTCGTGGAACCGCAGCGACGTCTTCGACTTCCAGCTCGGTGGCGGCCAGGTCATCGCGGGCTGGGACCAGGGTGTCGCGGGCATGAAGGTCGGCGGCCGCCGCCGCCTCACCATCCCGCCCCACCTCGGCTACGGCAGCCGCGGCGCGGGTGCCCGCATCAAGCCGGGCGAGACGCTCATCTTCGTCGTGGACCTGCTCGGCGTCAGCTGACATCCCGGTGACGGGCCACCCCGCTGTATGGGGTGGCCCATCGCCGGAGCCGGATCGCTCCGCGCGCCACGACGCCCGTTCCCGAAGCCGGGTCACTTCGACCACCGTCGGAGGGCCCGTCCCCCGAAGCCCGATCACTGCACCACCACGAAGTGACGCCCCCCTCCGAAACCGGATCGGTCCACCCCGACGGAACAGCCCATCTCCCGAAGCCCGATCACTGCACCGCCACGAGGCGACCCGCTCGGAGCCGGATCGCTCACCCTCTGCGGGACGGCCCGATCCCCCGGAGCCGGATCGCTCCGAAAAGCGGGGTCCGCTCTCCCGGAATGTCACCCCCAGCTCTTAGGCTGAGCCTTGTGTTGTTGATCGATCTTGCGCGCACTTCCGCAGCCGTGACCGCCGACTCCGCCAGGCTGGCGAAGATCGGCCATCTCGCGGAGCTGCTCGGCCGGGTCGACGCGGACGAGGCGGAGATCGCCATCTCCTATCTCTCCGGTGAGCTGCCGCAGCGCCACATCGGCGTGGGCTGGGCCGGCCTGCAGGATCCCCCCGACCCGCGCCTGGCCGCCACCGCCACCCTGCGCCAGGTCAACGACCTCCTCGACCGCATCAAGGCCCAGGCGGGCCCCGGTTCCCAGGCCGCGCGCAAGGCGCTGATCATCGAGCTGTTCGCCGCGCTCACCCGCCAGGAGCAGACCTTCCTGTCCCGGCTGCTCCGCAGCGAGCTCCGGCAGGGCGCGCTGGACGGGGTGATGATCGAGGCCATCGCGAAGGCGTCCGCGGTGCCGACGGCCGAGGTACGGCGGGCACTGACCCTCCGCGGCTGGCTGCCGGCCGTCGGCGCCGCCGCGCTGAGCGGCGGGGTCAACGCGTTGCGGGCCTTCCATCTGGAGGTCGGCCGGCCGGTGTCGCCGATGCTTGCCCAGAGCGCCACCTCCGTCGCCGCCGCCCTGGGCAAGCTCGGCGGGCCGGCCGCGATCGAGTGGAAGCTCGACGGTGTCCGGGTCCAGGCTCACCGCTCCGGCGACGCGGTGAGCGTCTTCACCCGGACCCTCGACGACATCACCGCCCAGGTGCCCGAGCTGGTCGAGGCAGTCCGCGCCCTGTCCTCCCAGGACCTTGTCCTGGACGGCGAGGTCATCGCGCTGCGCCCCGACGGCCGTCCCGAGCCCTTCCAGGTCACCTCCGGCCGCGTGTCCAGCCGCATCGACGTGGCCCGGGTGCGCGAGAGGACCCCGCTGCGCGTGTTCTTCTTCGACGCCCTGCGGGTGGACGGCGTCGATCTGCTCGACCTGCCGGGCGAGGTGCGCCACGCGGCGCTGGCCGCGACCGTGCCCTCGGAGCTGGTGACCCCCCGTCTGGTCACCGGCGACGCCGCGAGCGGCGAGGCGTTCTTCAAGGACGTCGTCAGGGCCGGTCACGAGGGGGTGGTCGTCAAGTCGCTGCAGACGCCCTACGCCGCCGGACGGCGTGGCGCCGGCTGGATCAAGGTGAAGCCACGGCACACGCTCGACCTGGTCGTCCTCGCCGCCGAGTGGGGCAGCGGCCGCCGTGAGGGCAGGCTGTCCAACCTGCACCTGGGCGCCCGCGACCCGCAGACCGGCGGATTCGTCATGCTCGGCAAGACCTTCAAGGGCCTGACCGACGAGGTGCTCGCCTGGCAGACCGAACGCTTCCTCGAAATCGCCGAGGGGCCCACAGACGGCTGGACGGTCGTCGTCCGCCCCGAGCTCGTCGTCGAGATCGCGTTCGACGGAGTCCAGCAGTCCCCCCGCTATCCCGGAGGCATGGCACTCCGCTTCGCCCGGGTGGTCCGTTACCGCCCCGACAAGAACGCCGATCAGGCCGACACCGTGGAAATGGTGCGCTCCCTCATGCTTTAACCAGCCCCACCCTCTGACCGGCGCAGCGCTCTAACCAGTCCTGCCCTCTAACCAACCCCCTCCTCCGACCAGCCCCGTTATCTCTCCTATATCGCCACCTGCATTCCCTCCCAGTTGCGTCCACGGATGTGGTGGACGGGTTCCGCCAGTGACGGGCGGCGGTGCCGGTGCCCGTTCACCTCCGTTCCGCCCCAGGGGGTGTCCATCTGTGCGGCGCCGTACCGGAGGGAAGGTCAAAAGCGCGGCGAGGGGCGGGTGGAGTGGCCGGGGGCCGCTTCTTCCATGCGGCGCCGTACCGGGTGGAAGATCAAAAGCGCAGCGAGAGGTGGGTGAAGTGGCCCGGGACCGACCCATCCGCGCGGCGCCATACGGAGTGCTCCCCGCTGCGCGGGTGGGAGAGAGTGCGGTGCGGGGTTTTCCTTGATCTGTTGGGATTAGCGGCGCTATGGACCGCTAATCCCAACAGATCAAGGAAAACCCCGATGCTCCCGGGGCCCATCGGCGCCTGCCCTGCTTCGCCCGGTCCACCACCGCCCCCTCACCAGGCCTTCCCACCCGCCCATCGACCAGCCCCCTCCTGAGCACCGCCCCCGGACCACGAGACACCGACCCGCACGGAAGAAGCGACCCCCGGCCACCCCATCACCCTCGCCGCGCTTTTGACCTTCCACCCCGTACGGCGCCGCACGAAAGAAACGGCCCCGGCCACTCCACCCACCCTCGCTGCGCTTTTGACCTTCCCCCCGGTACGGCGCCGCACCGGTTGGCGGCGAACGACCTCGACCCCACCTCCGGGCCCGACCTCACCCTCGACCCCAGCCCCGGCATCGGATACTCGTACCGCGCCACTGGACATGGCCTCCCTCCCCCGGCCTCGACATCTCCCTTCACCCGATCTTTCGCTCAAATCCACTGGCCCACGCCCCCGTAGCCCCGTTCACAGGGGGGCAGACCAAGTAAGCCGGAAAGGGGCCAGCTGCAGGTCAGCGGTCCTATCAATGCCTGAGGTGTAACCGTTTGCGCTGACTTGATTACGTTTTGACGAACACTGGGACGCACCGTGATCACCTGTCGCTATGGTGTGCGGGTTCTGGAGACGATCAAGCCGGAAAGGACTCGCCGGTGACGTCGATCGAGCGGACCGCCTACCCGCACATCGACGCGCTGTTCGGCGACCGGGGTCGAGGTGTGGTCGGCTGGGAGCTGATCGAGCACCACTGGCGGGATCTGATGCAGGTGGCCATCTCCATCAGCGCCAACCGGCTGAGCTCGGCCACGCTCATGCGGCGGCTGCGCTCCAACTCCCGTAAGAACCGCATCTACAAGGCCTTCCGGGAGGTCGGCCGCAGCGTGCGCACCGTCGCCCTGCTGCACTATCTCGCGGATCCAGGCTTGCGTTCGCGGGTGACGGCGGCGACCAACAAGGTCGAGTCCTGCAACGGTTTCTCCCAGTGGCTCGGGTTCGGCAACAACGGGGTGATCGCCCACAACGACCCCGACGAGCAGGAGAAGCTGATCAAGATGAACACCCTGCTGGCGAACCTGGTGATCTTCCACAATGCCTGGGACCTGATGGACGTGGTGCGCGCTCTGGTCGCCGAGGGCCGGCCCATCACCGCCGAGGAGCTCGGCGCGATCTCGCCCTACCTGCGCGCCCACATCCGCCGCTTCGGCGCCTACGCCACCGACGAGATCGCGTGCGAGCCGACGGCGTTCAATCCCGAACTCGCCGAGATCGACTTTCCCGCGGTCGGTCTGGCGGCCTGACGCAAGGTCGCTCTAACTTGCTGGAGTCGGCCAGCGGGGAGCGCTTGAGCGCGGTGGCGTATTCGGTGAGGATCGCGGCGTACGGGCCGGGCAGCGCGGCCGCGCGTGATCGGCTTGTGTTTCCGGAAGTAGGGTGAGCAGGGTGCCGAGGGTCAACTCCTTCGAGAAGGCGTTCCCATTGCCTGGGACGTCCCCTCATCGGCGATCAGGGTGGTACGCAGCCGTTCGTATGTCGGAGCCAATCGGCGCAGGCCGGCCGCGAGCGCCATGTCGTCGCCCGCCACGAGCGGACCTTGCAGGCCGCCGACGATGCGGGCCTGTTCTGCGGCGACGGCCGCGCCCGTGTCGAGACCGAGGGACGCCAGGCAGGCCGCCAGGTCGTTGAGGCGGCGGGCCCCCACCCGCACCGCGAACGCCTGCCACAACATCCTGATCTCGGGATCCAGCCCTTCCTCCACCAGGTCGGCCGTGCGCTCGGCGGCCTCGGCCTGCCCCAACGTGCCGGGCTGGACCTCCACGTCCGTACGGCCGGCCAGCCAGGCCAGCCCGGCGGGCAGGGAGCGCCGCAACGCCTCCTCCGGGCTGACCCGCTCCCGCCGGGTGAACCGGTGCCGCATCCGATACGGCCGCTCCAGGTAGGAGATGAGCTCCCCGTGCCACGCCGCGGCGAAGGCGTCGACCGCAAGCGTGGCGTACGGGTAGCCCTGCGGGTCCTGTACGAGCACGGTGTTGTCACTCACCTCCAGCACCACCACGTAGTGGTCGGCGCCGACCGCCTTGCCCGCCCCGGGTTGGTACGACAGCAGACCGAGCTCGAGCGGCCCGGCCAGCACCGGGCCGTCCTGGCAGGCGCGGCGCAGCCGGTCGAGCGCTGCGGCGGCCGTCCCCCCGTCCACGCGCTCGCACTCCCAGCCGAGCAGGCCGATCGCCGCGTCCAGCCCGACCTCGGGGTCCCAGCCGAACGAGTCGAACAACGGCAGGCTGCCGCCGATGAGCTGCATCCCGTAAGGGGAGCCCGTCAGGACCTCGATCACGGCCGGGGGCGGCGCCTCGCCGCCGAGGACCATCGCGAGGGAGTTGGCATAGCAGTACGGCCCGGAGCCGACATAGGTGACGGACATGCCCCACACGGTGCCGCCTGACACGGTGTCAGAGTCAAGCCCGTCCGCGGCTGGATCGTAGCCGTCCCTCCGCTCAGGGGCGTCGGCGACGAACCAGTGTCGGCATGGCGGCATCACGGTTCCCGGTGGGTGAGGTCGAGCCGGGCCAGCCGGTCGGGGTCGGACAGGATGTCGATCGCGGCGATCTTGCCGTCGGAGATGGTGAAGCTCATCACGGAGAGCACCTGGTCGTCGATGGTGTTGACGAGGCCGGCGACACCATTGACCAGGGCAGGATGCGTGGTGGCGGCAGTGGCCATGCGCTGGAAGGTGGCGAGCTGCCGGCCACGGCCGCAACACCCCGGATAACCTTCAGACCGCCGGCGAGCACACCGCCGTCGGCGCGCAGCACCACGTCGGGGTCGAGGATGGACACCAGTGCGTCGAAGTCGCCGCCGCGCGCGGCGGCCAGGAACGCGTCCACCACCCGGCGCTGATCGGCCAGGTCGGGTTCGGGGCCGCGCCGCGCACCCGCTGGCGGGCGCGGCTGGCGAGCTTCTTGGCCGCCGCAGGGGTGCGGTCCACGATGGGTGCGATCTGGTCGAACGGCAGGCCGAACATGTCGTGCAGCACGAACGTCAGCCGTTCGGCGGGGGTCAGGGATTCCAGCACGACCAGCAGCGCCAGCCCCACCGCGTCGGCTAGCAGCACTTCCTGTTCCGGGTCGGTGACGTCCTCGCGGCTGATCACCGGGTCCGGCAGGCGGTCCTCCAGTGCCTCCTCGCGCCGGGCCTTGCGGGCGCGGAGCATGTCCAGGCAGACCCGGCCGACCACGGTGGTCAGACAGCCACCGAGGTTGTCGATGTCGCCGGAGTCCGAGCGCGCCAGCCGCAGCCAGGCCTCCTGGACCGCGTCCTCGGCCTCGGTGAGTGAGCCGAGCACGCGGTAGGCGACCGCCCTCAGGGCCCGGCGCTCGGGTCGGTGTCACCAGACGCAAAGTAGAGCGTCCGCGCTGGTCAGAGGGCCCGGACGGCGGGTGGCCGCCGGAGCGGTTACGGCTGTGGACAACCGGGGCGGGGCAGTGGCCGAATCATGGCGTTCGGGCGTCCTAGGGCGCTGACCTGGGCGGATGTGATTCGGACGACCGGACAGAGTTAACGGTCTGTCCGGTCAGACCTCACGCTGAGCTACTTTGCCCCTGGTGACACCGACCCGAGCGCCGGGCCCTCGCTGCGGCCGCCGACGCCTACTTGGCCATCCCGCGCACGGCCAACCCCAACACCCACCGCGCCTACGCCTCAGCCGTCGACCGCGTCATCACCCGGCTCGGCCGCGATCGGCCGCTCGCTGAAGTCGCCGACGCCGAGATCGGAACCGCGCTCGCCGAACTGTGGGGGGCGAGCGCGTCGGCGACCTGGAACCGCAACCGCGCCGCCATCACCTCCTGGCTGCTCTGGTGCCAGACCAAGAAGCACTGGGCGGTGCCCTCGGTCCCGGCTGAGGCCGAACGCCGCAAGGAGAGCGTCGACGAGACCCGCGCGGTCGCCAAGAGCACGATCCACCGGCTACTGTCGCGCCGCGACATCCCGCTCAGGGAGAAAACACTGTGGCGGATGCTCTACGAAACGGCGGCCAGGGCCGCGGAGATCCTCGCCCTGAACGTCGAAGACCTCGACCTGGAGCACCGCCGCGCCCCCGTCCGCTCCAAGGGCAGCACCACCGAGTGGGTGTACTGGGACCGCGGCACCGCTCACTTGCTGCCCCGCCTGCTCCGGCTCCCCGACGACACGTCCCGCACCCACGGCCCGCTGTTCCTGTCCGAACGCCGCCCGGTCCCCGCCCGCCGTCCGGCGGCCGCCGACATCTGCCCGCACACCGGCCGCACGCGCCTGGGCTACGACCGCGCCCGCGTCCTGCTGGACAAGTACGCCGGGCTGGATCTGCACCGGCTGCGCCACAGCGCCGCCACCCACCTCGGCGAGGCTGAGATCCCGCTGCAGCTCATCATGGGCAAGACCCGCCGCAAGAACCCCCGCACCGCCATGCGCTACATCAAACCCGGAGCCGAAGCCATCGCCAAGGTCACCGAGGTCCTGGCACCCCGCCGCCGTACCCACTGATCAACCGAGTGGCGGCTCGCCGCAGCTATAGGAGTTCCGGGCCGGTACGGGCCGCTCGAAGCCGTGGCCTGCAACAAGGTCAACCTCAAGCGCATTGAGACGCACTGGCCGGACATGCTCCGGGTCGCCGGGTCACTCATCACCAACCAGGTCCGTGCCTACGACCTGCTGCGGATGTTTGGCCGCGAGGGCCACCCCACCCCGCTCGGGGCGGCGTTCGCCGAGTAAGGGCTGGACCTGCAACGGAACCAGAACGCACGATTACCTCTGTTCATGCAGGTCAACGGGATGCCAAGAGGGTCGTTGGACTGATCGTCGAGGGTGAATGAGCTTTCGGACGCGGTATCGGGCATGATCGAACAAGGGCGCTTGGGAGGTTGATCGCGTTCCGGAACCCGGCTCTGATCCGCAAGTTTCGGGACGTTGATTCCGGACGGAGTTACGGACGCTTGTCGGGGCCAGTTAGAGCCCTTGCGCGGCCCTGCTCGATCTTGTCCGTTACTGAGGACTCCCGGACACGAAGATCACCGTCACCCGACGTCACCCACCAGGCCGTCCGCCTCGAAACAGCGATCAGAGGCGAGCTGCGGGGGTACCGGAACGTACGCTAACGACCCCGCATCAGGCCCGCTCTTCACCCGCTCTGGCCTGCGGGAAAGCGCCTACCGTACGAAACGGTTCCATTGCAGGTCCACCTCCGTGTCCCCGGCCGCCAGGCAAGACTTACCCTTTGATCAACAACCGAACGGCCGACGATGTTGAGGCCACTCGGGTCGGCGTCAAGGATCTCGGCGACCAGGACCAGATCGCCGTCGGCAGGGTCATCGAGAATCTGCTGCGCGCCGACCTCGTAACCGCGAATCGCCGGGCGGCCTCAGCAGTCAGGCATTCAGCGATCTTTGCACGGCGGCGTCCACTAGCTCGTGGATCTCCTGCTCGGTGAAGATGTCGGGCAGTGTCAGCCGCTCCACGATGAGCCAGTTCAGAGCCAGATAGAGGAGAACCGCCGAGGTCGAGTCGCCGGGCAGACCCGAGGCGGCGTGGTTGCCGATGTTGGCGTCGATGTCCTCGCGGATGCGCTTGGTCAGCACGGCGCGCAGCTCGGGGCGCCGAGTGGACTCAAGCCGGAGCTCGAGCAGGGCCAGGTAGCCGGAGTTGAAGGCGGAGACCCGATCCACCAGTTCGTGCATGAGCTCGGCGTAGCGGGTTTGGTCCTGCACACCCTCCCGGCTGCGGGCGATCGTGACCTCGTCGGGCAGCAACCGCTCATAGATACGCCCGCCGACCTGGGTGAACAGGTCGTCGCGGTTGGCGAAGTAGTTGGAGGCCGTGCCCGGGGGCACGGCCGCCTCCGCGTCGACGGCCCGGAAGGTCAGCCCCCGTGCTCCTTCCCTGGCCAGCACCTCGATGGCCGCGTCGATCAGCGCCTGCCGCCGCTCGGGATTTCTCCGCACTTGACACCACTCCGTCTGTAGTACTACGTTTTGACCACTCCAGACAGAGTACTACATCGGGAGTTGATCGATATGCGAAAGCTTGTCTACTACATCGGCGTCTCGCTCGACGGCTACATCGCGGGCCCCAACGCCGAGTTCGACTTCTACCCCGTGTCGGACCAGATGGCCGCCTGGATGAATGACCGTTACCCCGAGACGGTCCCCACCCACGTCCGCAAGCTTGTCGGCCTTGAGGGTGTGCCCAACAAGGTCTTCGACACCCTGGTGATGGGCCGCGGCACCTACGAGCCGGCCCTGGATGCCTCCATCACCAGCCCGTACTCCCACCTGCGCCAGTACGTTGTCTCCAGCACGCTGACGATCGACGACCCCACGGTGCAGGTGGAGACTGGCGACCCGATCGAGCTCATCCGGCGGCTGAAAGCCGAGGACACCGGCATGGACATCTACCTGTGCGGCGGCGGCAGACTCGCCGCCTCCCTGCTCCCGGAGATCGACGAGATCATCCTCAAGAACTACCCCGTGGTGGCGGGCGCAGGCATCCCCATGTTCTCCGGGCAGTTCCGCCCCACCCTCTTCGCCCCCACCCGGCGCGAGACCTTCGACAACGGCGCCCAGGTCACCTGGCTCACCAGGGTTTAGCACCCAAGGAGGAAGCATGCATATCAAATTCCCCGCCACGATCACCCAGGCCAAGGCCGAGTATCAGGCCCGATCGCCGCACCGTCACGACCAGCCGGCGCGCGACCTCAAGCCCACGGGCCGGACCAATCTCTCCCGTCGCCCGACCGCCGTCCCTCGCCGCAGCGGGTACTGAGCGAGCTGGCGCTCCACCCACCACAACGACCCGAAGGTGGGGTCCCGGTAGTAATGAAGAAATTTCCAACGGATATGCCGTTGACCTGCGGCGAAGTGGAGACCCGGGCAATGTCAGCGGTATCTGCGCTTTGGCCCGCCGTATCTACCAACCGGCACACCAGTCCTGCGGCGCCCTCACATCGGAGCAGGTCAGGGGCATATCCGTTGGATTTTCCGCGATTACTACTGGGACCCCTATGAGTCGCCCAGGGCTTACTCGATCCACCAGCCACAGAGCGGAGATAAGCACACTCCGCCGCTTACATCCCAGAAGCCTCCAAGGGCCCGTCAATGCCTCGTTGACGCAACCCCACCAAGACGATCACAATCGAACAAACGAACGCTTACAGGCACACCATGGGAGGGGAAAGGGCATGACCATACGGAGATGCGTACGCACGATCGAATGACAGGAAGACGGCACATAAGCTTCCTCCTCCCGAACGTGTCCTCAGCCGCCAACTAGCGACGCGGTCTTGTTCCCGGAAGTGCCGAGCTGGGGTTTCGCCTCTCAGCCATGCATGTTCTCGGAAGTCGTGGCCGTCTCCGCTTCCGAGAACATGAGTCCGGCGAGCTGCGCAGATCTGCTCACCTTGGGGCTGGGGCCGCGTTCGGGAGGAGGGCGCCGTTCTGGACGAGCAGCGGACCAGGGGCGCAATCCTCACAGAGGCCCGTCCGCCATCTGGGCACCGTTGACGCCGTACTGGAGAATCTTGCCGTCACGGCAAACCGGATGTCCGACGGGAAGGAGCGTGGCCCGTGACGCCGGGTCCCTCTTGTCGAGCCACTCCTCGGTGACCTGGGAGAGTGATCTGCCTGACAGCCGGGCAGGCCGGTGCTTTGCGACCTGGACCCCATGCTCGTATTGGAAGGCCACTGGCTCGCTGATCTCCCAGGCGCAGATTTCAAAACCCCAGAGTTGCTCGGGATCGCGTAGCACGACCCATCGGGTGACCGTGTCCCCGTTATTGGTCACCAGCAGCTCAACCCGCACGACGAAGTAGTCGAAGCGGTACGATTCGGTTTCGTCAAGGTCTATGGCCGCGCTGACGGTTGAGTGGTCACGGCCCGTGAGGCTGTGAGTCTCACGGAGGAGTGCCAGCCCGCTGGCGGCGGCGCTGGAATGGGGATCGAACTGTAGCACCCGTTCGTACAGGTCACATGCCTCGATGGCCCTACGCTTTCTTTCTTCGTCCCACCGTTTCGGGTGACGCATTCCCAAGGCCATGTCCCAGAGTTGTCCGCACTGCGTCGACAACAGGGTCGCCAGGAGGAGGGTTGCCTCGGCGTCTTGCGGCCGCTTCGTCACCGCTTGTCGCAGCCACTTCTCCGCTTCCGGTAGGTAGCCATAACCGTCGGTCTGCGTTTCCGACCATGACACCTGCAGCAGCATGTGCCCCAGGTCTCGTGCTGCCTCCGGGTCTTTCGCCGCATCCGCGCGCAGCGCCTTCAGCATTTCGCGGGGCGGACGCTTGGCGGCGATCAACCGCCGAACGCGCTCGGGCCAGTTCGTCATACAGCGGAAGTCTCCCATGCGTCGCCGACAGTCCGCGTTACAGGCCAGGATTCTCATCGACGCCGGCTGGGGTTTTCCTTGCGACATTCCAGCTCTGCGAGGTCCAGCTCCGCCGCTCCCAGGTACCGCGCTCGTGGGACCTGGCCAGGAGGTGCCGCAGCATGGTGTTGGTCCGGGCGACCACGATGCGGGTAGCCGGCCGCGGCTCGCACTACGTGCCCGACACCACCGAGGACTGGCCCAAGGCGCTGGGCGGCTTCTGGTGCGGGTCCCGGCAGTAATCGCCGACGATCCAACGGATATACCCCTGATCTGCTCTGCTGCGAGGGCGTCCCAGGGATGGTGTGCCGGGTAGTGGGTGCGGCGGGCTGGGTCAAGAATGCCGCTGACCTCGCCCAGATGCTCCACATCGACGTTGGTCGGCGATATCCGTTGGATTCTCGGCGATTACTACCGGGACCCCAGGAAAGCCCAGAGTTCCCGCGAACCCAAGGGTCGACGTTGGGCCGTTGGGGCGGTATGGGAGGTTATGCACCCTTGGGTTCACCAAAACCCAAGGTCGTTCATGGCCGGCCGATCTCGGAGCGGTACCAGGCAGTGCCCAGGACACGGCGACGGCGACCGGCTCGGCCCGGCGAGCGGCTGGGGACGCCTGAGCTGGTGTACGGAGCCAACCCCCGCGTGATCAGGCGTTCTCTGTCAGGGCAACGCTCAACACCGGACCAAGGCGTCCATGGACGGGCCGACCACGCGCCTCCTCATCTTCACCACCACTACAAAAACCTCAACGAAGAGGAAGAGGCTTCACCGATCCCGAGATCCCTTCAACTGCTGGACCGACGTCTTCTGTACGGAGAACGCCCAGGTCTTCTGTACGGAGAACGCCCAGGTCCTGGAGCTATGGCGGCGATGGAGGGCTCAGGGAACTGTGGGGTTATTCCTTAGAGCCAATCCGGCCCCACGCCGGGCACGGCCATCCACAGCCGAAACCCCGGCTTCCATTCCTGTCACCCGACCTGCGGTCTCCGCCCGCAGGTCGGCAGCGGGTTCGTTGGTTTCTGCTCCATTGCTACTGAGACCCCCCTCACGGGGCGGCCGCGAGGAACTCCACCAGCGCAGCGAAATGTTCCCTCGTCCGTTCCGACACCCACGGCCGCCGGAACGGTTCCACCTTCTCCTCAACCTGCTGCACCTCAGCGACCAGACGCCGCGCGGCCGCCAACACCTCGACGTCCCCATGCAGATACAGCGCCGTCGACAACGCCGACACGGCCACCGCGACGTCCATCGACAGGCCACGCAGCTCCCCGTCGGGTGCCACCGGAATACGGCAGAAACGGGCCGCAGGCATGATCATCGATCGGAATCACTTCACAGTTGCCACAACCGCACGGTGCCGTCATCGCTGCCGGTGGCCAGGATCTTGCCGTCCGGGCTGAACGCCACCGACTGGAGGCTGTCGGTGTGGCCGGTGAGGGGACGGCCGACGGGGGTGCGCGTGGCCACGTCCCACAACCGCACGGTCTCGTCATCGCTGCCGGTGGCCAGGATCTTGCCGTCCGGGCTGAACGCCACCGACTGGAGGCTGTCGGTGTGGCCGGTGAGGGGACGGCCGACGGGGGTGCGGGTGGCCACGTCCCACAACCGCACGGTGTCGTCAGTGCTACCGGTGGCCAGGATCTTGCCGTCCGGGCTGAACGCCACCGCGGCGATCCAGCTGGTGTGGCCGGTGAGGGGACGGCCGATGGCGGTGCGGGTGACCACGTCCCACAACCGCACGGCGTCGTCGTCATCGGTGGCCAGGATCTTGCCGTCCGGGCTGAACGCCACCGACTGGAGGCTGTCGGTGTAGCCGGTGAGGGGACGGCCGACGGGGGTGCGGGTGACCACGTCCCACAACCGCACGGCGTCGTCGTCATCGGTGGCCAGGATCTTGCCGTCCGGGCTGAACGCCACCGCGGAGACAGCGCCCGTCGGGTTGTTGCGGCCGGCGAGGGGGCGGCCGATGGGGGTGTTGGTGGCCACGTCCCACAACCGCACGGTGTCGTCATAGCTGCCGCTGGCCAAAATCTTGCCGTCCGGGCTGAACGCCACCGCGGAGACCCAGCTGGTGTGGCCGGTGAGGGGCGTGCCGAGGAGGGCGCGGGTGGCCACGTCCCACAACCGCACGGTGTAGCCATCGTCAGCGGCCAGGATCTTGCCGTCCGGGCTGAACGCCACCGCGGAGACCGCGACGCCGGTGTGGCCGGTGAGGGGCTGGCCGCGGAGGGTGGCGGTGTCTTCCCGGGTGAAGGTGTAGTAGGCGGCCGGCAGGGCGGCGGCCAGGCCTGCGGCGCCCAGCCCGGTGAGCAGGCGGCGGCGGGACAGGACCCGGTGCGGCACGGCAGCGACGTGATCTCGCGTTGCGGATGCAGGCGCGGACCGATCCCCGAGACCGGAAGAACCGGGTGCGTGGAGGGCCGACGCGTGGGGTGCCGGTTCGGTGGGCGCCGGTTCGATAGGTAGGGGGGTGTCAAGCCGGGCAGTCGGTGCGGACGCGGAGGGCGGGACCGGCGCAGGCGCCTGGGCGGTAGGGGCGGCTAAGCCGGTTTCGATGGCCTGCCGCATCGCCGCGGCATCCCGGTGGCGCTGTTGGGGGTCTTTGGCCAGCGCGGTCGCCAGTATCTGGTCCCAGAGGGGAGCCAGGGCCGGGCTCAGTTGTGAGGGCGGCTGCGGGGTCTTGTGCATGTGCTGGAAGAGCACGGCGGTGGGCGAGTCCCCGGTGAAGGGCGGCCGACCGGTGAGCATCTCATACAGCACGCATCCGGTGGAGTACAGATCCGAGCGGGCGTCGGCGGGCTTGCCGTCGGCCTGCTCGGGCGACATGTAGGACGGGGTGCCGATCCGCATTCCGGTGGCGGTCAGTCGGGTGGCCGTCTCCGACATGAGCTTGGCGATCCCGAAGTCCATCACTTTCACCCGCACCCGGCCGCCGGCGCGGTGGACCATGATGTTGGCGGGTTTGATGTCGCGGTGCACGATCTCCCGCCCGTGACTGTGCTCCAACGCCTCCAGGACCGCCGCCACGATCTGCCCGGCCTCGTTCGGGGTCGGCTGCGCCTGGCGCAGCAGATCGGCCAGGGTTCCGCCCTCCACCAGCTCCATCACCAGATACGGAACTGGATCCCCGTTACCGATGTCCTCACCGATGTCGTAGACGGTCGCGATGTGGGGATGCGACAAGCCCGCCGCCGCCCGCGCCTCCCGGCGGAACCGGGCCCGGAAGTCCTCATCGCGCAGCATCTGCGCGGGCAGCACCTTGACCGCCACGATCCGCTCCAGCTCCCGGTCACGCGCCCGGTACACCACCCCCATGCCACCGCGCCCCAACGGCTCCAGCAGCTCATACCGCCCTGACATCGTCCTCACTACAACACCCCAATCCCGCCGCCCCTCTGATCAACATCAAACTACGGGCAAGAGCGCAGGAAACTACGGGCAAGAGCGCAGACCGGCGTCTCGGCCACCTCGGCGACTCCGCCGCCTACGCAGCACCCGCATAACGCTGACCAGCAGCTGTGCCACCCCGCGGCCCGTTTCTGCCGTATTCCGGTGGCACCCCCGCCTCGGCTACGATCGCGCCCGCGTCCTGCTGGACACATACGCCGGGCTCGACCTGCACCAACTGCGCCACAGCGCCGCCACCCACCTCGGCGAGGCTGAGATCCCGCTGCAGCTCATCATGGGCAAGACCCGGCACAAGAACCCCCGCACCGCCATGCGCTACGTCAGACCCGGAGCTGAGGCCATCGCCAAGGTCACCGAGGTCCTGGCTCCGCTGCGGCGTCGGCACTGATCAGAGCTATCAGAGCCTCGCCATAGTCTCTGACCTGCGGTTGGCCCCTTTCCGGCTTACTCGGTCTGTCCCCCTCACACAGCGCCCCTTCTCCTCGCGAAAGAACCCGTCTCACGGAAGTGCCCGTCCCCCTCACGGAACGGCCCGCTCCTCACCTCCCGCAGGCAGCTCGTCCGCCACTTCGCAAGATGGCCCATCCCTACTTCGCAGGATGGCCCGTCCGCCACTTCGCAGGATGGCCCGTCCGCCACTTCGCAGGGTGGACTGTCCCCCACTTCGCGGGTGGCCTGTCGCCGCCTCTGCGGCTCGCTCATGAGCCGGCGCATGCGCCCGCGCGGTTCCGCGTGTCCGAAAGGTCGCGGGTGGGGTGGGATCCAGCCCACCCATGATCTGAGCTGGGCAGATCCATATCGGCGCAGCACTGTTTCTTGACCAAAGTGACATAAGTCACCATTGCGACATTAACTTGCCTTTACTACCTATTTGTCGCATATGGTCAACCGCATTACGCGGGAGACACCCCTGTACCCCGCCAACGGGACCGGCCAACGTGCATCCCCCTCTCCCCTGCCCCGTACGGCCCTCCCGTGTCCTGCCCCCGATTTTGGACCGTGGTTTCCCTTGGGCCTGCACTCCTCCACCCCGTCCCCCGACAAGTCATCCTCGAAGAGATCGCTGATGAGCAGGCGGCGCCTGACCGCTCTGGCCGCCGGCGTCACCGTGGTGGCCGCGGCATCGACCACCGCCTGGGCGATCTCCGGCGGCGACGCCTCGCAGACGGCCGCCTCCGCCGGTCTGGCCGGTGTGCGGCAGTCCGGCGACCCGATCCCCGGGGCCGTCCCCGATCCTTCCGCCTCCTCCCGGAAACCGGCGGCCGGGAACGCGGAGGCCGCCACCAACGAGATCGCCACCCCGTCCACCGGCCCATCCGCCACACCTGACACCACGGCCGGGTCGAGCACCGCCGGTGAGAAAGGCACTCCCAGGACGGAGAGCACGCCACGCGACGCGACCGCTCCCACGGTCAAGAGCACCCCGCGTGACGCGGCCACTCCCAAGACGGGGAGCACATCGCGCGACAGCTCGGCCGCCAAGGCCGAGAGCCCGGCGAAGGCCGAGAAGGCCGGCACGCCGAAGACCGTCTCCAAGCCGAAGGTCCGGGTGATCTCTGCCGGGACCTGTGGCGCCTCCTACTACGACGAGGGGCAGATGACAGCCAGCGGTGAGCGCTTCAACCCCCGTGCGATGACCGCCGCGCACAAGACCCTCGCCATGGGCAGCAGGGTCAGGGTGACCAACCCCGCCAACGGCGAGTCGGTAACGGTCCGGATCAACGACCGTGGCCCCTACGTGGGCGGACGCTGCCTCGACCTGTCCAGAGCCGCTTTCTCCGCCATCGGCAACACCGGCGCCGGGGTCATGCGGGTCAAGTATGAGGTCCTCGGCACCTGAGACGGCGCGGGCGTGCGCCGGCCCGGCTCACCGGTCCTACTTCACCGGACGGAGCGTGAACGGGTAGCGGAAGTCGCCCTCGCCCAGCGCCGCCACGCCTCCGACCACGGACAGGACCACGCCCCCGATCCAGAGCACCGGCATCAGCACGAAGCCGACGAAGGTGATCGCCAGCAGCACGGTGGCCCCGAGCAGGGTCAGCTGGAAGTTGAGCGCCTCCACCGCGTGCTTGCGGATGTAGGGCGAGGTCTTGCCCGCGGCCAGCAGCATGATCAGCGGGCCGATCACCAACAGGCCGGTCAGCGGGAGCAGGTGCGCCGCTGCCGCGCCCAGGCGGTCTCCGCCCGTCTGCGCCCGGACGTTGTGGTGGTGGCCCGGCATCGGCCGGCCGGTCACGGGCGGGTAGGGCATCGGCCTGACCGGATGCGAGCCGTACAGCTCATGCATGATCGGCATGAGGTCGCCGTGCACCCGGGCTGTCATCGCCCGCTCCAGCCGGTCGTCGAACTCGAGCTTGTCGAACCGCCCCTCGGCGTAGGCGGCCTTGACGTGCTCGACCACCTGCTCCCGATCCTGGTTGCTCACCCTGAGGTCGGCGTGTCCGGGCCTCGCTCCGGGTGCCGGCACGCCCCCGTGCCAGGGGCTCGCCGCTGGTGTCACTGTGCCTGCCATGAACCGACATCCTTTTCGTCGCCGCTTTGCCTTCCATATTTGTCATCAACTTTCGTCCGGTCCATCCGGATGAACCCTTGGATGTCCCTTAGAGTCCACCCTGGCCTCCCGCCATGGAACGCCCCGGAGAGGTATACAAGGAGTCATGAGATGGCGGGATCGCTATGGGTTGAGGCGTCTGCGTGGGCCGAAGATCGCCAAGTTCGACCGTGAGGCAACCGACGCCGACGTCGAGGCGCTCATCGCCTTCGCGAAGTCGCGTCGTGGCGTGGAGTTCTACGTGGAGCCGGAGACTTTCGCGACGGACACCACGGCGATGGCCATCGCGGACGACGGCGAGTGGACCCGGCGCCGGGTCGGCTCGCCCGCTGTGATTCGCAAGGTGGCCCGGGATCTGGCCCTGCCCGTCTACGACGTGCAGCTGACCGGTTACCCGCCCCGGATGCGGGCCTACAACGAGCGCCGCAGACGCGCCGAGGGCTGACCTGTCACCCCGCCGGCGCCTCCGCATCCTCCAATAAGGCGATCATGGGGAGCAGCCAGGCCGCCCGGGGACTGCCCATCTCCTCGTCCAGCTCCTCGGAGCTGGGCATCCTCTCCTTGAGCACGTGTGGCGGGAGCAGATGGTGGAGTGCGTGCATGAGCAGGTTCGCCATCGAGTAACCGGGGTCGACGTCGCGTGCCCGGGTGAGGGCGATGCCGGCCAGCGCGGAGTCACCGTCGCACCAGGCGACCACGCCGAGCAGGGACGCGGCCGGAGGCACGAATCTGGGCTCCAGCCGCCGGGTGAGATCCAGCCAGAGCCTGCGGTGGACGTCGTGGGTGGCGTCGGTGACGAGCGCCCACGCCTCGTCCCGGATCCGGGTCACCGCCAGGTCCAGCCCGAGCCTGGCCGCCTGCTCGTCGTCGAGCCGCCCGCCGGAGGCATAGGCGCCGATCGCCGCACGGACCCGGGCCATCCCGTCCGCGACGAGCTCCGCCGCGAGCCCCTCGACGTCCTCGCATCTGACGAGCCGGCCCCGCAGTTCCTCCGTGACACGGACCGTGGCCCGGTGCATGGCCAGCCGCGCGGACCCGCCGACGGGGTCGAGCGAGCGCTCCAGGGTCTCGCGGTCGGGCAGAGCGACCAGTCCGTGCACGGTGGCCTCGGCGGCGATCGCATCGGCCTCCCGTCCGTACGGCGTGCCGTCGGCGGGGCAGCAGTCGGCCCGGGAACAGAGGTAGGACCAGTAGCGGCCCTCCTCCACCCGGAGCGCGTCGACGACCGTGACCCCGTCCTGGCGCAACAGTGCGACGGCCACGTCCACGGCGGGGGTCACCAGCGTGCCCGGACCGTAGCCGATGACGATGACCTGGCTGATCCCCTCTTTGCGGAGCAGCGGGACGATCCGGCCGAGGCCCGGTGCCGCCAGCGGCAGATCCCACCGGATGGTGAGGTGGAGCCGTCCTCTGGACGGTCTGCCCTTCAGGCCGATCACGATCAGGCTGTCGGCGGGGTGGAACCCCACGAGGTAGGGCACGGCACCGAGGACGTCCTCCGTGGAACCGAGCAGCAGTCGAGGCTGGGAGGCGGGCGGGGCCGGGATGTCGGTTGTCATGGCCCAGAGTTTCGCCGGATTCCGGCCACGCCTCCGCGCCAGACCTCGATCTGTGGACGCCCGGCCCTCCGCCCGGCCCTCCTGTGGAAAACTCAGACGGGCGCCAGCCGCGACCTGACCATGATCGCCCCACCCGCCACGGCCGCGGGCATCGCGACCACCGCGACCAGGGGGATGAGGAAGAGCAGGAAGACGAGCACGCCGAAACCGAGAGCCGATGCCTTGTTCCTCCGCAGGAGGGCGAACCGGTTCTTGCGCGCCATGCCCCGGCGCTCCATGGCCAGCGTGGTGAGCTCGACCGTGAGGAAGAAGCCCGAGACCAGGGCGCCCAGCACCGGCACCACCGTCTGCCCGATCACCGGCACGAAGCCGAGGAAGAACAGCGGGACGGTGAACAGCAACACGTATCCGAGAGTGATCAGGCTGTCCTTGATGGACCTGGGGATCGACTTCCAGAGCGGGAGCTCGTGCCCGCCCGGCACCTCGCCATAGGTCTCCTCGACCTTCTCCGAGAGCTTCTCGTAGAAGGGCTCACCGACGATCAGGGTGACCGCCGTGAAGGTCACCACGGACAGGACCAGGCCGGTACCGAAGATCACCAGTCCGACCAGTGCCCGGAGGGTCTTGCGCGCCGCCTCACCCCACTCGCTCGCGAAAGGTGTCGCCCACTCGGCGAGGCCTCCAAGGTTGGTGCCGAGGAAGTAGAGCGCGACCGCGTAGAGCACGAACACGATCAGGGCGGGGATCAACCCGAACAGCCACCACCGAGGGTTCCGTGCGACCCAGCGCACTCCCTGCAGAAAGAACCCGATGCCGTCCGTAAAGGAGCGGAAATGACCCATGCCCGGAAGATTAGCGTCATCGGTGGATCACCGCGCGACGGCGCGGGAGCACCGCCTCGCGCCTCGCCGTACCGGCGCCGGGCGAAGGACAGGACAGCGAGCTGGGAGGACGTGCGGGACGGCGCCCGCCGTACGGCCCCGGATGCCCGCGCGAACCCCCGGGAGGGACCGGGCGGGCGGGGCGGGTCAGACGCTCTGCCAGAGGGTGGGCACGGAGACGCCGAGGGCGGCGAAGAGGCGGCGCAGGAGGGGCAGGGAGATGCCCAGGACGTTGCCGTGGTCGCCCTCGATACCGTCGACGAACCATCCGCCGGGGCCGTCCAGGGTGAAGGCGCCCGCGACCCGCAGGGGCTCGCCGGTGGCGACGTAGGCGGCGATCTCGGCGTCGGTGGGGGTGCCGAACCGCACGACCGTGGCGCCGACCTCGGCCACCTCCCGTCCGCCGGCGGCGTCGATCACGCAGTGACCGGTGAGCAGACGGCCTTCACGGCCGCGCATGCTCTGCCAGCGGGAGACGGCCTCCTCGGCCGAGGAGGGCTTGCCGTAGGCCCGGCCGTCGAGCTCCAGCACGGAGTCACAGCCGATGACCAGCCCGCTTGTCAGGTCCCGTGCCACGACCGCCGCCTTCGCGCGTGCCAGCGCGAGGCAGAGGTCGCTCGGGGTGTCGGCGATGACGGCGTCCTCGTCCACTCCGCTGACGATCACCTTGGGATCGAGTCCGGCGCTGCGGAGCAGGGCGAAACGGGCGGGCGAGGCTGAGGCGAGAACGATCTGGGTCACGTCGATCGAGCCTAGCGCGGTGCGCCGCTCTCCCGCCTCACGGGGAAGCCTTCCACGCACTCCACGCGGAGAACCCCTGCCGGCCCCCTCCCATACGGAGAACCACACGTACGGAGAACCACACGTACGGAGAACCACACGCGCCTTCCACACGGAAACCACACGCACGGGGAACCACACGCGCCTCCCATACAGAAAGCACACGTACGGAGAACCACACGCGCCTCCCACACGGAAACCACACGCGCCCCACCCCGCACGGACAACCCCCTGACCCACGTGCGCGGCGGGCCGCGTCTCCCGGGAGGCGGGGGTCAGCCGCCTTCCTCCCGTGCGGAGACGGGCGCGTCCACGTGCCCGCCCCGAGGCAGTCCGGCGGCGGCGTAGGACTCGGCCTCGCCGAGGGTCTCGTGCTCCAGCAGGGCGGCGACGATGGCGTCCAGGCGGTCACGGTTCTCCGTCAGGACGCGCAGGGCCACCTCGTAGCACTCGTCCACGATGCGCCGGGTCTCCTCGTCCACGGCGGCGAGGGTGGCCGGAGCGGCGGTGAGCTGGCCGTCGGCGGAACTCGGCAGGATGGTCAGCGGGCCGATCCTGGAGGACATCCCCCAGCGGCCGACCATGCCCCGGGCGATCATGGTGACCTGTTCCAGGTCATTCTCCGCGCCGGTGGTGATCACGCCGTAGACGACCTGCTCCGCGGCCATGCCGCCGAGGGCGCCCACGATCCGGTCGCGCAGGTACTTCTCGTCGTACGCGTAGCGGTCGGTGTCGGGTGTGGAGAGCGTGACGCCGAGCGCCCGGCCACGCGGGATGATGGAGATCTTCCTGACCGGGTCCGCGCCGGGCTGGAGCATGCCGAGCAGCGCGTGACCCGCCTCGTGGTAGGCGGTGCGCCTGCGCTCCTCCTGCGGGATCACGACCGCGCGGGCCGTACCGAGCAGGATCTTCTCCAGGGCGTCGGTGAAGTCGCGCGCCCGCACCTTCTCGTTCCCGCGTTTGGCGGCGAGCAGCGCGGCCTCGTTGACCAGGTTGGCCAGGTCTGCGCCGGTCATTCCGGGGGTGGACTTGGCGAGCTGCGCCAGGTTCACGTCGTCGGCGAGCGGCACGCCGCGGGTGTGCACCTTGAGGATCTCCAGCCGCCCGTCGGCGTCCGGCGCGGACACCATGACGGTCCGGTCGAAGCGGCCGGGCCTCAGCAGCGCCGGATCGAGGATCTCCGGCCGGTTGGTGGCCGCGATCACGATGACGCCCTCGGAGCCGGTGAAGCCGTCCATCTCGGTGAGGATCTGGTTGAGGGTCTGCTCGCGCTCGTCGTGGCCGCCGACGGTGCTGCCGCCGCGTGCGCGGCCGATCGCGTCGATCTCGTCGATGAAGATGATCGACGGGGCCACCTTTCGGGCCTCCTCGAACAGCTCCCGCACCCGGGAGGCGCCGACGCCCACGATCATCTCGATGAACTCCGACGCGCTCGCCGAGAAGAAGGGCACGTCGGCCTCGCCGGCGACGGCCCGGGCGAGCAGGGTCTTGCCGGTCCCGGGCGGGCCGGTGAGCAGCACGCCCTTGGGGAGCTTGGCGCCCAGCCGGCGGTATTTGCCAGGCTCCTTGAGGTAGTCGACGACCTCGGCGAGCTCGTTCTCCACCTCGTCGATGCCCGCGACGTCGTCGAAGTCGACCCGGACCTTGCCCGCCGCCACCGGCGTGGCCGCCTTGGACTTGCCCATGCCGCCCAGGCCGCCCAGCCCTCCGCCGCCCATCATGTTGCCCGCCGACCGGCGGATGAACCAGATCCACAGGCCGGCCAGCAGCAGCACGGGCAGCAGCGACAGCAGCAGGTTGACGAAGAAGCCGCGGTCGCTGCTGACCGGCTCGGCTTTGATCTTCACGCCCGCCGAGGTGAGCTGCTGGTAGAGCTGGTCCTGGTCGGCGAAGACCGGGATCTCGGTGGAGAACTTGGTGTAGCTGCGGTCACCGCTGTCGGGGTCCTTGGCCGCGTTCCTCAGGTCCCCCTGGACGGAGAAGCCCTTGGCGTAGATGTCCTTGACGTTCTTGGCCTGCACCTGCTGGGTGAACTGGGTGTAGGAGATCGTCTCGGTCCCGCCGCTGTCGAAGAAGGACGAGATGAGGAAGAAGGCCGCGTACACCGCCAGGAGCGTGATCAGGAAGCGCCGCCAGTTGATCTTCGGGCGCTGCGGGGCCGGCGGTCCGGGGGGCAGCCCTTCGGACCGCCACGGCTTGGGCTCGTCGTCCCTGTCAGGCCCTTCGGCGTTGGGACCCTTGCGCTCCTGAGACGCCGGTCGCTCCACGACTCCCCCCTCCACTGCCCAGGCCGATCCCCCGAGGGGATCATCCTGGTAACGGCGTCCTCAGGCGCCCGCCCGGCCCGTGGCGCCCGCGGTCGCGGTGCCGGACGCCCGATGGGGCTCGATCGTGCCGCCTCGCCCGCGCCCGGCCGCGGCCACGCGGCGGTCCTGCCGCTCGCTCCGGGGCTCGAAGGGGCTGTCTCTCACCTGCTCGGCGGCGGCGGGGGCGTCGCAGGCGACGACGGAGAGGTCGGCCATGAAATCCCCCGATTTTCATTAGGCCAGATGAATAAGGCGATTCCTGCCCAGTCAGTGCCTACTTCAACCTGATCGAGGAGATCGCGGTGTTGATGTCGCGCCAGCGCTTGCGCTGGGCGTCGGGGATCGTCACGAAGACCATGGCGGGCTTGGCGCCGGGCACCTCCGTCACGGCGACGGCGGCCATGGAGAAGCGAGGCTTGCCCTTGACCTCGTACCTCACCCGGTAGGCGAGCACCCAGCCGCCCTTGATCCGCTGGGAGGCGGTCCATCCGATCCTGGCGTCCTCGGGGTGGTGGTTGAGCGTCCAGCGGGCGGCCAGCAGCGCGGTGTCCTTCGGGCTCTCCTGCACCTTGATCGGCACGGGGCAGCTGACGAGCATCGCTCGGGTCGGCACGCCCTTCACCTTCGGCAGCACCTGCTTGGTGGAGAACGGCGAGGCGCCGTGGGTCTTCCACGGCTTGCCGAGCCGGGCCAGCGACACGCCCGACTTGGCGTCCTGCAGGCGGCGCTTGGTCTTGTACTCCTTGCCCGGCAGCCGGCCGAGCCGCTTGTCGCGCGGCAGCCCGGGGACGCGGGGGTCGGCCAGGGCCGCCACCACCGCCGCGCTCCGTCCCTGCGCGCGGGCCGCGCTCACGGCCGGCGAGGGCGACGGCGGGATCGCCGACGCCGAGGAGGAGGCCGACGACAGGGGGGAGGGAGCCGGCGGCGAGCTGACACCGGGCGAGGGCGTCGCGGCAGATGGCGCGGCGATCGGCCCCGACGCTTCCCCGCCCGGCTGATCTGAGGGGCCGGAGTAGACGAACCCGACCACGGCCGCCACGGCGGCCACGACCACCGCGGTGACCACGGCGAGAATCCGGTAGATCACGCGCATCGGCAGGTCGCCGATGCGCGACTTCTTGACCGGTGACCTCGGCGGGCTCACCGGTGACTTCGGCGGGTCGTCAAGGGCGACCCTTGGCAGCTCGGACGTGGCCGCCTCGGCGGTCACATACGTCGGCACAGAACCCGTCCCCCGGGTCCCCGGAGTCCCATCCAACCCATCGAGCACGATCGGGAGCGTACGACAAATCCAGTTTTCTCGTGCACGATACCCATCACACTTCGGGAACGAGTACCTCCCTCCGTGTAACGACAGCCTCCCGTGTAACGAGTATCTCCCCCGGTCGGCGGGAAGCCCGCCTGCGATGATTCGACGGTGCCCGTAGAACGCCAGGTAGAGCTCCGCTTCCACCGCACCTCACGTGAGGCCGGGACCACGCGGAGGGGCCGGCGCTCCTCGACGATCAGCGCCTCCCGGTGGTCTACGACAGCCCGTCCCCGGCCCGCCTGCCCCCCTGGGGCGGGGTGCCGGCCGACGTCGTCAAGATGATCTGAGCGGCCCGGAGCCGGCGGGCCGGAAGCCGCCGTGACGCAGCCACGGGGCGTCCGCGACGACCGTGCACGAGCCCGGTTCGATCTCGGTGAACCCCGCGTCCCGGACCACCGGCAGGCCCGAGCCGGTCAGCGCGGCCCATCCGGCGGAATCGGCCGTCCGTACGGCGGCCGCCAGCCCCCGGTCCCGCCACGCCTGCCGGGCCCGCTCGTCACTGCCCCACCAGGCGAGCTGGGCCGCGTGCCCGGCCTGGGCCATCGCCTTGCCCGCCGACATCTCCAGCTCCGGGTTGACCCAGAGCGTCACCTCCCGCGCCGGTCCCGGCGGGGCCGAGTCGGTCAGGTCGGTGCCGGAGACCTGGAGCCTGGACAGGTCCTTGGGCCAGTCGTCGAGCGGCACCGGCGGATGGACCCGTACCTCGGCGGTGCCGGAGGTCACCGTGATGCCGGGCAGGTCGAGCACCCGGCGCCACTCGGCCCCGCGCGCACGCCGGACGACCTTCCTGATCCCGATGTCCTCCCAGGACCGGACCGCCTCGGCCCATTCGCCGTCGCCGAGGGTGCGGGGGTCGTCGAGCAGCGTCAGCACGGCCAGCGCGGCCGCCTCCAGGGCGTCGGTGCGCTCCGGCGGGGCCGCCCGCTCGATCCTGACCACCAGCGGGAGCACCTTCTGACCGGTCACGCCGCCTCCGCCCGTCGCGTGACCGATCCGGTGCCGTGCCCGCCGACTGATCCACTTCGCTCATTCACGCTTTCAAGGATGCCCTCTTGGCGATGGCGACCGACATCAGGGCGGCGATCAGGCAGAGGAACCCGGCCGCGTACCAGGCGAGGTCGTAGGTGCCGAAGTGGTCGCGGGTGAGTCCCGCGCCCACCGCGGCGACGGCCGCGCCGACCTGGTGGGAGGCGAAGACCCAGCCGAACACCACCGCGCCTTCGGAACCGTAGATCTGCCGGCACAGGGCCACGGTGGGCGGGACGGTGGCCACCCAGTCGAGGCCGTAGAAGATGATGAAGACGAGCATGCTCGGCTCGGTGGTCGCCCCGAACAGGCTGGGCAGGATCATCAGCGACAGCCCGCGCAGCCCGTAGTAGGCGCCGAGCAGGATCCGAGAGTCGACCTTGTCGCTCAGCCAGCCGGACGCGATGGTCCCGGCGACGTCGAAGATCCCGACCAGTGCGAGGAGCCCCGCGGCGGTCGGCTCGGCCATGCCGTGGTCGTGGGCGGCGGGGATGAAGTGGGTGCCGACCAGGCCGTTGGTGCTCATTCCGCAGATCGCGAACCCGCCGGCGAGCAGCCAGAAGGGCCGGGTCCGCGCGGCGCTCCGCAGCACGCCGAGCGCGTGCGCCGCGGCCCTGGCTGCCCCGCCGGGCCTGGCGGGCGGGGCGGCCGTGACCGCGCCGGGGTCGGCTCCCAGGGCGGTGGTGCCCACCTCCTCCGGGTGGTCGCGCAGCAGGAACCAGACCAGCGGCACGACGACGAGGGCGGCGGCGGTGACCGTGACGGCGGCCGTGCGCCAGCCCTGGGCGACGGCGAGGTGGGCGAGGACGGGCAGGAAGATGAGCTGCCCGGTGGCGCCGCCCGCGGTGAGGATCCCGGTGACGAGGCCGCGGTGGCGGACGAACCAGCGTTCGGTGAGGGTGGCGGCGAAGACCAGGGCCATCGATCCGGTGCCGAGGCCGACCAGGACGCCCCAGCACAGGACGAGCTGCCAGGGGGCGTTCATCAGGATGGTGAGCCCGCTGCCGGCCGCGACGAGCAGCAGCGCGCCCGACACCACCCGGCGCATGCCGAAGCGGTTCATGAGGGCGGCGGCGAACGGGGCGGTCAGGCCGTAGAGCATGAGGTTGACCGAGACGGCCAGCGAGATGGTGCCCCGGGACCAGCCGAACTCCTCCTGGAGCGGGGTGATCAGCACGCCGGGCGTGGCGCGGAACCCGGCGGCGCCGAGAATGGCCACGAACGCGACTCCTGCCACGATCCAGGCGCGATGCAGCCCACGCTTACGCGTCTGAAGAGTCGTTGTCATGCGGCCAATCATGGAGTTCGGCGGCACGCGCCCACGAGTGGCCCGGGTGCCAATATCCGAAAAGATCGGGCCAAGCCGGCGGCGCCGGCGGTACGGCCGGGCCGGGGGCGGACCGGACGGCAGAAGGTGATCTTTCTCCCTGCGGCAGGCGACGCTTTCCGGCCCCCGGCGCCCCAATGGCCGGGCCGGCTACGGAAAGTGGTCCCCGGAACACAGTCCGGGATAGAAATTCCACTCATGAAGTGGTTCAGCGATCTGATATAAGCGGGAAAAACCCTTCCGAAAAAGGAACGGAGACATGGGCGAGACCCGAGGCTGCCGCCACAGAACCCGGCACCGCCACTGCGGACATGCCGGTCCACGGGTTCCGGAAACCCGGAAAACCCTACCCCTCGGTCACTGTCCGTGAGCGAAATCGCGATCCCCGCCGGAGTTTCCGAACAGCTTACCGCCATCCCGACACATTCGGGAGCCCTCCGACGATTCCCCCGTCGTCACCCTCCGTCATCTCACATACTGGGACTATTCGGTCAAACGTTACGTTTTTCCTGATCCTCACCAATTGGGGAGTTTGGCGCTTCACGCCCGACTTTGTTACAGCTTGGGACGGTGCCGGTCTCAGGTCTGCAACACCCAAGTCGTCCTACTTGTCCGAGGGAGAGTCCCGGTGCTCAGCTTTGTTCGACAATGCTGGCGGCTGACCTCAGACCGGACAATTAAAGGAGTGCTGGCGTGTTCCAATCGCGGACATCTGGCAAGTTTCTAGCTGCTGTGGCAGGAGGTGCGCTCCTGCTGACCGCCTGTGCGGGTAACGACACGGGGGCGGACAAGCCGGCCGCGTCGGGCTCGGCGTCAGCCTCGGCTCCGGCTGCACAGAGCATCACGTACGCCTACGAGCAGGAGTTCCACTCCTACAACGGCAACACCGCTGCGGAGAACGCCACCCGTAACAACGGCCCCCTCCAGCGCGTGCTGACGGGCTTCTGGTTCTACGGCGACAAGGGCGCCATCACGCCCGACAAGGACTTCGGCACCTACGAGAAGACCTCCGACGACCCGCTGACCGTCGAATACACGATCAGCGACAAGGCCGTCTGGTCGGACGGCACGCCGATCGACTGTGACGACGCCCTGCTCTGGTGGGCCTACAAGTCCGGCAAGATCAAGGGCTTCTCCGCCTCCGGCACCGACGGCGTCCAGGACACCAAGGTGCTCGACTGCGACAAGGGCGGCAAGAAGTTCACCCTCGTCTACGACAAGCCCTTCGCCGACTGGGTGGCCAACGGCCCCGGCGCGGCCGAGATCATGCCGGCCCACGTGGTCGAGAAGCAGGGGGGCCTGTCCGAGGACGAGTTCATCGCCGCGGTCAAGGCCACCGACGCGAAGAAGCTCGAGAAGGCCATCAAGTTCTTCAACGACGGCTGGATCTCCGAGGGCACGCTGCCCGCGGCCGACCTCATCCCCGCCTCCGGCCCGTACAAGCTCTCCAAGATGGACGCCGGCCAGTCGCTGACCTTCGTCGCCAACGACAAGTGGTGGGGCACCCCCGCCGCGACCCCGACCATCGTGGAGCGTTTCATCGCCCTCGACGAGCAGGCCCAGGCCCTGCAGAACCGCGAGGTCCAGATCGTCGAGCCGCAGCCCGGCCCCGACGTGCTCAACCAGCTCAAGGCCCTGGAGGGCGTCCAGGTCAACCTGGGCGACGCCTACACCTACGAGCACCTGGACTTCAACTTCGACTCCAGCCCGTTCAAGGACAAGGCGCTGCGTGAGGCCTTCGCCAAGTGCGTGCCCCGGCAGCTCATCGTCGACAACCTGATCAAGCCCGTCGCGCCGGAGTCCAAGCCTCTGGAAGTCCGCAACGTGGCCCCGTTCCAGAACAACAGCGCCGCGGTCGTCGCGGCCAGCGGCGGCGCCGGCGTCTACGCCCAGCAGGACATCGAGGGCGCCAAGGCTCTCGTGGAGAAGGCGGGCAAGACCGGCCTGGAAGTCAAGATCGGCTACCAGACCCCGAACCCGCGCCGTACCGCTGCCGTGCAGCTCATCATCGACTCCTGCAACAAGGCCGGCTTCAAGGTCGTCGACAAGGGCTCCGAGGACTTCTTCGGCACCGTGATGCCCGCCAACAACTATGACGTGGCGCTGTACGCCTGGGCGGGCTCCTCCCTGGTCAGCGGCTGGGCCTCCACCTTCACCACCCCGAAGAAGTGCGACGGCGAGAACAAGGGCAACAACAACGGCTGCTACTCCAGCAAGAAGGTCGACGAGCTCATCAAGAAGCTGAACTCGACCGTGGACCTGGCCGCGCAGGACCCGATCATCGCTGAGATCGAGAAGAACCTCTGGGCCGACCTGGCCACCATCCCGCTGTTCCAGCACCCGGGCCTCAGCGCGTGGGACGAGACGGTCAAGAACGTCGTCCCGAACCCCGCGCAGTCGACCATCACCTGGAACATGGACAAGTGGAGCCTGTCGTAACCCCCTCGTTCTAGGGCCCGTTCCCTGACCGTCGCGTGCGGTTGATGGAACACCAACCACCCAGGGCCGGGACCGGAGAATCACCAACCTCCGGTTCCGGCCCTGACCCGCACATATAGTCCTTCGAATGAGCAGGAGGTGACGGAATGATCGTCTTCATCGCGCGGAGGCTGGTCATCTCGTTCTTCGTCCTCCTGGCGGCCACTTTCATCATCTTCGTGCTGACGGCGCTCTCGGGCGACCCGTTGGAAGACCTCCGCCAGGACAACAGCCCCAACAAGGCCAACAAGATCGCCGACCGCACCGAACGGATGGAGCTCGACGTCCCCATCCCGGTCCGCTACCTGGGCTGGCTCGGCCGCATCGTCCAGGGTGAGCTCGGCGTCAACCGCGACGGCCAGGATGTCGCCCCCCTTCTCGGCCACGCCCTGTCCGCCACGCTCCAACTGGTGCTCGCCGCCACCGTGCTGGCGATCGTCGTCGGCATCGTCGTCGGCATCGTCTCCGCCCTCCGTCAGTACAGCGGGTTCGACTACAGCGTGACCTTCGCCGCCTTCGTCTGCTTCTCCCTGCCGATCTTCTGGATCGCGGTGATGCTCAAGCAGTACATGGCCATCGAGTTCAACAACTGGCTGAAGGACCCCGGCATCCCGCCGACCGTCATCGGCATCCTGACGCTGCTCGGCGGCCTGATATTCGGCGCCCTCACCGTGGGCGACCGCAAGCGGCGGCTCCTCGCCTTCCTCGTCGGCGCCGTGATCAGCGGCGCGCTCTTCACCCTGCTCTCGGTGACCCGCTGGTTCGCCGACCCCGGGTTCGGCCTCCCGCTCGTCCTGGCCATCTCTCTCGCCGCCGCGGTGGGCTTCACCGTCCTGTCCGCCGGGCTGCGCCAGCGCGGGCCGCTGTACGCCGCCCTCGCCGCCGCCCTGATCGGGGCGGTCGCCTCCCAGGTGCTCGCTCCCGTGCTGGCCGACCCCACCTGGCTGGAGATCATCGGTCTCGCCCTGGTGACGGTCGCGGTCTGCGTGGGTCTGGGCTACGGCCTCGGCGGGTTCCAGCGCCGCCAGGCGATCACCGCCTCCGTGCTGACCGGCCTGTTCACCGGCGCTGTGATCTTCGTGGACCACCTGCTCCAGGCGTTCGACTCCTACAGCAAGGCGGTGCGCGGCCGGCCGATCTCGACGATCGGCGCGCGGACCCCCAACTTCGTCGGCGACTTCTGGCAGCTGAACCTGGACTCGGCCGGTCACCTGCTGCTGCCGAGCATGGCGCTCATCCTGGTCTCGCTGGCGACCTACACGCGCTACAGCCGGGCGAGCATGCTGGAGGTCATGAACCAGGACTACGTCCGCACGGCCCGCGCCAAGGGCCTGCCGGAGCGGACCGTCGTGGTCAAGCACGCCTTCCGCAACGGGCTCATCCCGGTCACCACGCTGATGGCCTTCGACTTCGCCGGCGTCATCGGCGGCGCGGTGGTCACCGAGAACGTCTTCGGCTGGCAGGGCATGGGCAACCTGTTCATCAAGGGCCTGCGCGAGGTGGACCCGGCCCCGGTCATGGCGTTCTTCATCGTCACCGGGACCGCGATCGTCGTCTTCAACATGGTCGCCGACATCCTCTACGCGTACCTCGACCCGCGCATCCGGCTGTCCTGAAATCGGAGAACCACCCATGACGCTCAATGCGCAGGCAACGGAACCTGGCACCCCATCCGATTCGCAGGGCATGGCGATCGTCGCCCGGACCCAGGGCCAGATGGTCCGCCGCCGCTTCTTCCGGCACCGCGCCGCACTGGCCGGGATGATCATGTTCGGCTTCGTCATCGTGCTGGCGTTCAGCTCCATCGGCTTCGCCGGCATCCCCGGCTGGTGGGACAAGACCTACCTCGACACCGGCCCCCTGACCAACCAGGGCAGGCCGACCCTCAGCCTGATCCCCGAGTTCCTCGGCGGCACCGGCATCCACCTCGGCGAGCACCCGTTCGGCCAGGACGACATCGGCATCGACTACTTCGCGCTGACCATGCGCGGCGCCCAGCAGTCGATCATCATCGCGTTCGTCGTCGGCCTCGTCGCGACCCTCACCGGCGCCGTCGTCGGCGCGCTGGCCGGCTACTTCCGCGGCCGGCTCGAAGCCGTGCTGATGCGCCTCACCGACGTGATGATCACCATCCCGGTCCTCGTCATCGCCGCCGTCGTCGGCCGGATGATGGGCGACAGCGGCGCCCTGGTCCTCGGCGTCTTCCTGGGCCTGGTGACCTGGCCGACACTCGGCCGCCTGGTCCGCGGCGAGTTCCTCTCCCTGCGGGAGAAGGAGTTCGTGGAGGCCGCCCGCGCGATCGGCACCCGGCCGAGCCGGATCATCTTCCGCCACATCCTGCCGAACACCATCGGCGTGATCATCGTCAGCGCCACCCTGGGCATCGCCAGCGCGGTGCTGCTGGAGTCCGCGCTGTCCTTCCTCGGCCTGGGCATCAAGCCACCGGACACCTCACTGGGCCAGCTCATCAGCCGTTACCGCAGCGCGATGGTGGTCCGCCCGTGGCTGTTCTGGTGGCCGGGCATGTTCATCATCATGATCGCGCTGTCGATCAACTTCATCGGCGACGGCCTGCGTGACGCCTTCGATCCCCGACAGACCCGGGTGCGTGCCTAATGACGACTCCTAATGTGCCGATCGAGCCCCGAAAGGGCGATGTGCACACCTACGACATCGCCCCCAACGTGCTCGACGCCGCCGGGGAGGTGCACGTCGGCCTGACCCTGGACGCCGTACGGCCTCCGTCGGAGGAGGAGATCCTCAAGGTCGACAACCTGACGGTGGAGTTCCCCACCGACGACGGCGTCGTCCGCGCCGTCCGGGGAGTCTCCTACAGCCTGCGCGAGCGCGAGGTGCTGGGCATCGTCGGCGAGTCCGGCTCCGGCAAGTCGGTCTCCTCGCTGGCCGTCATGGGCCTGCTGCCCAAGAGCGCCCGGGTCAAGGGGCAGATCCTCTTCCGCGGCGACGACATGCTGAAGATGTCGGCCCGCAAGCAGCGGAGCCTGCGCGGCCGCAAGATCGCGATGGTCTTCCAGGACCCGATGACCGCGCTGAACCCGGTGCACAGCGTCGGCGACCAGCTCGCCGAGGCGGTGCTCGCGCACGAGCTGATGCCGCGCAAGAGCGCGCTGGCCCGCGCCAAGGAGATGCTCGACCTCGTCGGCATCCCGCAGGCCGAGGCACGGCTGCGCAGCTACCCGCACGAGTTCTCCGGCGGCATGCGCCAGCGCGCGATGATCGCCATGGCGGTCATCAACAACCCCGACATCATCATCGCCGACGAGCCGACCACGGCCCTCGACGTGACCGTCCAGGCGCAGATCCTGGAGAAGCTCCTGGAGGTCAAGGACGCGGTCAACGCCGCGATCGTGCTCATCACGCACGACCTGGGCGTCATCGCGGGCATGGCCCACCGGGTGCTGGTGATGTACGCCGGCCGTCCGGTCGAGGTCGGCGACACCGACCCGGTGTTCGAGGAGCCCCGCATGCCGTACACGGCGGGCCTGCTGGGGTCGATCCCGTCCCTGGAGAACTCCGGTGACCGGCTCCGTCCGATCAAGGGCACTCCCCCGTCACTGATCAACATGCCGGCCGGCTGTCCCTTCTCGCCCCGCTGCCCGCTCGCCGACGACACGTGCAGGACGGCCGAGCCGGAGCTGACCGAGACCGACAGCGGCGGCCACTTCGCGGCCTGCCACCACTGGGACCGGCTGGCGGCGGTCGAGGACCCGACCGTGTTCTTCCGCACCGAGAGCGAGACCAAGGCATGAGCGTGAAGACCGAGGAGACGCCTGCTCCGGAGCGGGAGCCGGCCGGCGGCGACCACCTGCTCGAGGTCAACGACCTGGTGATGAACTTCCCGGTCAGGGGCGGCGGATTCCTGCGCCGGGTCGTGGCCCAGGTCCAGGCCGTCAGCGGGGTGTCCATGTACGTGGACGAGGGCGAGACCCTCGGCGTGGTGGGCGAGTCCGGCTGCGGCAAGTCGACGACCGGCCGGGCGATCCTGCAGCTGCACAAGCCCACCTCGGGCTCGGTCCGCTTCCGGGGCAAGGAGCTGACGACGCTGTCGTCCAAGCAGTTGCAGCCCGTACGGCGCGACATGCAGATCGTCTTCCAGGACCCCTACGCGTCGCTCAACCCGAAGATGCCGGTCAACGACATCATCGCCGAGCCGCTGAAGGTCCACGAGCGCTGGAAGGACGGCGGCCCGGACCGGGTGGCCGAGCTGCTGCGGCTGGTCGGCCTGAGCCCCGAGCACGGCAACCGCTACCCGCACGAGTTCTCCGGCGGCCAGCGCCAGCGGGTCGGCATCGCCAGGGCACTGGCCCTGGAGCCGAAGCTGCTGGTGCTCGACGAGCCGGTGTCCGCGCTGGACGTGTCGGTCCAGGCGGGCGTGGTGAACCTGCTGGAGGACCTTCAGGAGTCGCTGGGGCTGGCCTACATCTTCATCGCGCACGACCTGTCGGTGGTCCGCCACATCTCCGACCGGGTCGCGGTGATGTATCTGGGCAAGGTCATCGAGACCGGGCCCAGAGACGACCTCTACGACCGCCCGGCCCACCCCTACACCCAGGCGCTGCTGTCGGCCGCCCCCACGGCCAACCCGAAGGAGGAGCGGGCCAGGGAGCGCGTCATCCTCACCGGAGACGTGCCGAGCCCCCTGGACCCGCCGAGCGGCTGCCGCTTCCGCACCCGCTGCTGGAAGGCCCAGGACATCTGCGCCGTCGAGGAGCCCCCGCTCGTCGACCACGGCAACGGCCACCCGGTGGCCTGCCACTTCGCCGAGGTCACCGCGCGCTGACCGGACGGTCGGAGGACACGGGCCGTACGGGATCCTCTCCCGTACGGCTCGCGGCGTTTCCGGGGCGGCCGAACGCCCCGGAAACGCCGCGGACCGAACGCCCCGGACCGGGCACCCTGGCCCGGACGGCGGATGCCGGCCCGCCGGTCACGTCCTGGGCCGAGCGTCCACGGATACCGGCGCCAAACCTGACAGCAGGTGGCAGGGATGGGGGGAAGGATGGCGCCAGATCTCGGATTTCAAGGAGAAACTTCATGCCCCGCGCCACCGGCACCTTCAGCATCGACAGCTGGGAGCCCCAGCCCTACGACGAGGCCGAGGGAGCCGCGCTCTCCCGCGTCCACCTCACCAAGACCTTCGACGGTGACCTGCTGGGCACCAGCACCACCGACATCATCACCGCGATGGCCCAGGTCGAGGGCTCGGCGGCCTATGCCGGCTTCGAGCGCTTCGCCGGCACCGCGCACGGCCGCAAGGGCACCTTCGTGCTCCATCACACCGCCACCAGCCATGCCGGGGAATCATCTCTGAGCTGGACGATCCTGCCCGACTCGGGAACCGGTGAGCTTCTCGGCATCCGGGGCGGAGGCCAGATCGTCAACGACGACGGCGCCCACTCCTTCCACCTCGACTACGAGCTCGGGTAGGCCTCTCCTCGTCCGCCCCCGCCCGGAACCCGCGGATCTTCCGTACCTGCCCGGAACCCGCGGGCGGACGGCCGGATGGCCGCCCTTCTCCCGGTGGCACGAGGCGTTCACGGACTACCAGAACCTCACCTCGGGATAGTCGGCCGACGGCCCGTCCAGCAGCGGACGGCGCTTGCCCTTCAGGTGCAGGTCGAGGAAGGCGGTGACGTACGCGCGGGTGATCTCTATGGAGCGCTCGCCGTCGGTCGGATACTTGGGCAGCCCGAGCTGCGGCTGGAGCACCGCGTAGTCGATGAAGCTCATGTGCTCGGCTCCCCTCACGGTCAGCCAGCGCTTCCAGTCACCGGTCACGTGTGGCCAGAACAGGTCCCAGGAGCCCTTCTCCCCGCCGGTGCTCGGCTCCTGCCTCGGGTTGCCGAGCATCATGAACAGCCTTCTGACCGGCGCCGCCGGCGTCGCCGGATTGTAGGAGCCGTCCAGATTGACCGCGGCCTTGATCCGCTTGTCCGCGGGCAGGAGGTGCGCGGCGCTCTGACCGCCCACCGAGTGTCCCACCATCGCGATCCTGGTCTCGTCGATCAGCCGGTTCCAGTGCTTGCTCCTGTCGAGCCGATCCAGCACGAACGCCGTGTCAGCGGCCCTGACCCGGGCGACCTTCGCGCCCAGTTCCGGGGTCTGGCCGCCCCTGCCCGCCTCGAAGGTGGCGGTCCTGCCGTCGGGGAAGGTGGTGGCCACCGACTCGTAGGTGTGCTCGATGCCCGCCACCAGGTAGCCCCTGCTCGCGAACTCCTCGGCCAGCGAGGTCATCGTCGCGCGGGGCAACGTCATGCCGGACGACAGAACCACCAGCGGCCATCCGCCCTTCCGCTTCAGCGCGGGCGCGTCGGCGCGGGCGTACGTCTTCGTCCTGGCGAGCGTGTCCGGCGGCACGTCCTTCAGCTGCGGCACGCTTTTGATGATCAATGCCGACTCCTGAGGCGTGACGTACCGGGCCGGCTCGCCCTCGGCCTCGCGTGCCGGGTACCAGACCGAGACCATCAGCTCGCGCTCCTTCCGGCCGGCGACCCACGGGTCGGGGCGGCCGGAGTCGATCAGGTGCATGACCGACCGCCCGACGGCGTGCTCGCCGGCCGGCGGGGGCAGGGCGGGCGTGGGCGCGGACGCCGTGGCGTTCGCCGGACCGGCGCCGGTGAGCGCGGAGAGCGCGAGCACGCTCGCGACGACTGTCTTTCTCATGCCCCCACCGTGCCGGAGGGCGTGGCCGTACCGTCCTCGGCGAAAGTCGCCCGGCATCCGCGACTTTCGTAGGGGGTCGACCCGTCGATCGCCCCTATAGCCTCTGCCCATGACGTACGGCGTTTCGGGCTCCGTCGAGCGGATCACGCCGTGGGCGCTCGGCGCGGCGGTGTTCCTCCTCTCCCTGGCCTCGGTGTCCGGTTCGATGGGAGTCGAGTCCACATTGCCCGCTCCCGTGCTCGCGGTCGCCGCCGCCGCCTCGGGGGTGGCCGCGGCTCGCGCCAGGCGTTCGCCGTGGCCGCTGACCGCGGTGGGCGCCATCGCCTACGCGTGGCTGGTGATGTGGCCCGCCGCCGTCGTGGCCTCCTACTACGCGGGCACGCGCCTGCGCCGCCGTGATCTGTGGCTCTACGCCGGCGGTGCGATCGCGGTCCTCGCTCTCGGCGGCCTCGTCTCCCACCGCGGTGAGGGCTATCGGGCGCTGGTCGCGGGCACTTTCGCCAACGTGGTCCTCATGGGCGGCGCGCTGCTCGTGCTGCCCCTGGTCGTGGGACTGTGGGTCCGCGCCAGGCGGCAGGTGCTCGACGCGCTGCGTGAGCAGGCGCGACAGCTGCTGCGCGAGCAGGTGCTACGCGCCGAGCAGGCGCGCGGTCAGGAACGGGCGCGCATCGCCAGGGAGATGCACGACGTGGTCGCGCACCGGGTGTCGCTGATGGTCCTGCACGCCGGCGCCCTGGAGGTCGGCGCCCCCGACGAGCGCACGGCCGAGGCCGCGGCGCTGATCGGCGGCGTGGGCAGGGAAGCCCTGAGCAACCTGCGCGAGGTCCTCGGCGTGCTGCGGTCTCCGGATCCCGCACGCGGCCCGCAGCCCACGCTGGCCGACCTCGACCGGCTGCTCGATCAGTCGCGCGACCTGGGCATCACGGTCAACCGCCACGACGAGGGCGAGGCGCGCCCGCTCAGTCCCATCATGGAACGTACGGCCTACCGGGTGGTCCAGGAGGCGCTGACCAATGTGCACAAGCACGCGGGCAACGCCGAGACCGACGTGTCCGTCCGCTACCGGCCCGCCGAGCTGGAGGTCACCGTGCGCAACAGCCCCCGCACCGAGGCGGCCGGCGACCTGCCCGGCTCCGGCTGGGGACTGGTCGGCCTGCGCGAACGCGTCGAGCTGGTCGGCGGCCGGCTGGAGGCCGGACCACGGGACGACGGCGGCTTCCAGGTGCTGGCCCGGATCCCGGCCGCATGATCCGCGTACTGATCGTCGACGACGAGGCGCTGGTCAGGTCCGGGCTGCGGATGATCCTGGAGGCGGCGGGCGACATGGCGGTCGTCGGCGAGGCCCGCGACGGTGACGAGGCGATCGCCGCCGCCGTCAGGCTCAGACCCCAGGTCGTGCTGATGGACGTGCGCATGCCCGGCACCGACGGCCTGACGGCCGCGGCGCGCATATCGGCCGCATCCGACGGCCCCGGGGTGATCATGCTTACCACGTTCGACCTGGACGAGTACGTCCACGAGGCGCTACGGCTCGGCGCGGTCGGATTCCTGCTCAAGGACACCCCGCCCCGGGAGCTGGCCGCCGCCGTCCGCACGGTCGCGGCGGGCCAGGCCATACTCTCTCCCGCCGTCATCAAACGGTTGATCACCTCGTTCGTCGACAAGGCCCCCTCGCGCGCCGAGTCCGCGCGCGGCCGGCTCGCGTCGCTGACCGCCAGGGAGGAGGACGTGATCAGGGTCCTGGCCCGCGGCCTGTCGAACGCGGAGATCGGGCGGGAGCTCAAGCTGACGGAGGCGACGGTGAAGGCGCACGTCAGCCGGCTGCTGGCCAAGCTGGGCCTGGCCAACAGGGTGCAGGCGGCGATCCTGGTCCACGACGCGGACCTCGGCTGATCGGATGTCTCCGGCCGGCCCGGCGGCCCCACGCCCCCGGAAACGCCGAGATCCCGCCCGATCGAGGTGATCGGACGGGATCTCGTCACTTCCTACAGGCCATTTCGAGAACGGCCCTCTGTGGAGCTATGGGGATTCGAACCCCAGACCTCCTCCATGCCATGGAGGCGCGCTACCAGCTGCGCCATAGCCCCTCAGGTGTCCGTGCCACCGGGCTCTCGCCCCAGCGGCACCACGCCAGTGTATAGGACATCGGGGACCACCCGGAAACCGTGCGCGCGGGCCGCGCCGGGCGGACGAGGCCCGCGGGGACCGGGCGTGGCGGGCGGGGCCCGGTCCCCGCGGGCGAGACACCAGGTCCCGTGTCGCCCGCGCGCTCGACCTCCGTGACCGATCCGCCTAGCTCAGGGACACGGCCCTGTCGATCAGGCCCGCGAGCTCGGTCACCGCGGCGTCCTCGGTGGAGGCGGCCAGACGCGTGGCGTGTCCGGCGAGCTCCCTGGCCCCCACTCCGGCGATCTCCTCACGGGTGCGGAGATACTCGGCGAAGGCCGCCGCCACCACGTCCACCTGGAACCTCGGCGAGGACTCGCGCCAGACCGAGGCCGACAGGTCGGCCGACTCCAGGGACCGGCTGGTCTCGCCGGGGCCGCGGGTGTCGGGGTCCTGCCAGCGTACGGTGGCCGTGGCCAGCTGGCCGGAGGCCCCGCTGCGCAGCCGTACCCCGTACAGGGCCGTCACCGAGTGGCCCGGGCCGATCTCGCCGCCGTCCTTGGTGTCGTCGCGGAAGTCCTCGGCCGCGATCTGCCGGTTCTCGTAGCCGATCAGGCGGTAGGACTCCACGGCCGAGGGGTTGAACACGACCTGCGCCTTGGCGTCGCGGGCCCGGAGGTCGAGGTTGGTGGCGAGCTGCTCGACGAACACCTTGCGGGCGTCGTCGGCCGAACTGACGTAGACCGCGGCGCCGTCGCCGTTGTCGGCGAGCTGCTCCATGAGCTGGTCGCCGTAGTCACGGCCGACGCCGACGCACAGCAGGGTGATCTGCCTGCCGGCGGACTCCGCCACCCGGTCGAGGATGCCCTGCCAGGTCGTGTCGCCGGTGTTGGCCAGGCCGTCGGAGAGCAGGATGACCCGGTTGGTGGCCGCCGGGCGGAAGGCGCGGGCGGCTTCGGCGTAGCCGGCCGTCAGCCCCGTCTCCAGGTTCGTCGAGTCCTCCACGCCGAGGCGGTCGATGGCCGCGTGCAGCTGGTCCCTGCCGGTGGCCGGGGTCATGGAGAGGACCAGCCGGGCCTGGGTGCTGAAGGCCACGATGGAGACCTGGTCCCCCGGCCCGAGCTGGTCGACGAGCTTGTGGAGCGCCTCGCGGACCAGGTCCAGCCGGCCGGGCTCACCCATCGAGCCGGACACGTCCACCACGAAGGTCAGGTTCGCCGGGCGCCGCGCCTCCGGCTCCGCCTTCCGGGTCTGCAGGCCGACCCGGATCAGCGCGGTGCCGTTCTCCGGCATGCGGGCGCCGTCCATGTGCACGGTGAAACCGTCGTCTCCCGGCTCCTTGTAGTCCTGCCGGAAGGAGTTGACGAACTCCTCCGGCCGGATCTGGCCCGGCTCCGGCAGCCGCCCCTCCTGGAGGATCCTCTTGGCGTAGCCGTAGGAGGCGGTGTCCACGTCGAGGGCGAAGGTGGAGATCTGGTCGGCGGCGGCGTCCCGTTCCCGGGCTGCGCCGGATTCCTGGTCCTGCGCCGGGGACGGTACCGCGTTCCCGGGGTTGTTCCTCGGTTCACTGGCGGGTCTGCTGCTGCCCGATCCGCCGCAGGCGGCGGTGAGAAGCAGGGCGATCACGGCGAGGGCAATGGCGAGCGTGCGCGGATTCATGTCGCCTCCGTAGGATGCGTGTCACCCCCTACGACGACGTCCCCTCCGCGCGCGCCGGGGGCTTGACCCAAGCGAGCGCAAACCGTGCTCAGCACGTGATCAGGGTTTCCAGCCCGGGTCACGCCCGCTGAGCCCGAGGGCCCGCTCGAACGGCGAGGCGTCCTCCGGTACGGCGTGCGCCTCGCGGAAGGCCCCCATCCGCCGGCCCTGCGGGGCCATCCGATCCATGAAGGCGGCCACGGCCTCCCCGGTCTCCGCGTCCACCCCGTAGTCCTGCCCGGTGGCCCTGGCCAGGTCCCACCCGTGGATCACCACGTCGCCCAGGCCCAGCTGGAACACCGTGGTCATGGGCATCCCCAGCGTGGGGCTCATCCCCTCGAAGGCCTCCGGCCGCGACCAGGCGGCGACCATCGCCGCGGCGCGGCTCTCGAAGGCGGTGTGGTCGCCGTCCTCCGGCGGCACCTCCTCCTTGCGCGCCAGCGCGTCGAACATCTCCGCCGCCCTGGACAGGTGCCCGAGCAGGCCCCGCACGTCGAAGTCCGCGCAGGGAGTGGGCAGGCCGAGCTGGTCCTCCCGGATCTCGCGGACGACGGCCGCGGTACGGATGACGGCGCGTGAGAGCAGTTCGTTCATGACGGCCATGCTTTCCCACAAAATCACAGGTGTATTGAAAAAACGCGACATAAGATCCTTCGACATGCGTGTGTATCTCGGACTGGCCGCCAAACGCCCGGAGGCCGGACTCCCGGAGACGGTGCTCCACACCGTCAGAGAGGCGATCTCCGCCGCGTTCCCGGTCCCCCCGGAGGTGATCAGGGCCCGTGAGTGGCACCGCCCCGGCGTCTCCCTGTTCGCCTGGACCAACGAGCCGGACGACTCCCGACAGCCGGCCCTGCTGCACGACGGGCACGACCGGGTGACCGGGGTGAACGGCCATCTGGCCGCGCCCGGCGAGGTCGGCCGGCTGGCGGGCATGCCGGTGCTGGGCACCGAGGCGGTCGGCGGCTGCTTCTCGGTGTTCCGCGCGACCGGCCGCGAGCTGTCGGCCGCCACCGCGATCCACCGGGTCTGCCCGGTCTACTACGCCGAGACCCCCGACGTGCACGTGATCGGCAGCCGGGCGCTGCTGGTCCACCTCGCCGCCCGCGGAGACCTGGTCGAGTGGGACGTGCTCGCGCTGCAGTCGCTGATCCGGCAGGGCTACTTCCTGTCCGACGAGACGCCCTACCGCGGGGTGACCGCGCTGCCGCCGGCCTCGGCCGTCACCGTCGCGGGCGGCAGCCGTACGATCACCCGGACCCCGCTCCCCACCGCAGCGCCCGCGCCGGCCTCCGGCAGGCAGAAGAAGGCGCTCGTCGAGGAGCTGGCCGCCGCGCTGCTGGCGACCGTGGAGCCGCTGCGCGCGACGGGCGAGCCGGTGAACCTGGCACTGACCGGCGGCCGGGACAGCCGCCTGGTCGCCGCGGTGCTGCACGCGGCCAGGATCCCGCTCCGCGCGACCACCAACGGCCTGGAGGGCCACCCCGACGTGGTCGTCGCCGGGCGGATCGCCCGCGCGCTCCGCATCGAGCACACGGTCATCCCCCCGGTGCGCGCCGAGAAGAAGGACGCGATCCTGGTCGAGCACCCGCTCGCGCGGGCCTACGAGACGCTGCGGGCCTGCGAGGGCATGACGTCGGCCTACGAGTCGGTCGTCGGCTACCTGCCCTACAACGCCCGGCCGACCATGTCCGGGCAGAGTGGCGAGATCCTCCGGTCCGGAGGGTTCCTCCTGCTCCAGACCGATCTGGGGGCCAAGGCGCTGAGCCGGCGGGTGGACACCACGTTCCTGCGGGATCCGGCGCTGTTCAGCGAGGCGGCCAACGAGCACGCCCGCGAGCTGGCCCGGCCCTGGCGGGAGCGGCCAGGGCTGGAGGCGCTCGACCACATGTACGTCACCTACAAGGTCGGCCGCTGGCAGGCCGGCGCCCGCGCGGGAGCCCTGCGCCGGGGCGATCCGATCTGGCCGTTCCTCGACAACCGGGTGGTCGGTGCGGCGCTGGGCCTCGACCAGACCTGGCGGCTGTCGGAGGAGGTCATCTACGAGCTCATCACCATGCTCGCACCGTCGCTCCGGAACATCCCGATCGAGGGCAAGCCGTGGCGGTTCACCGTGGGCAGGCGCTACCGCCCCTGGCAGCGCAGACCGCAGTTCCTGACGGCGCCCAAGACCGGCGCCGGCTGGAACTGGCGGACCGCCCCCGGCGAGGAGCTGACGGCCCTGCTCCGCGAGCACGTCCTCGGCCGCCTCGACCTGCTGGCCCCGATCGTCGCCCCCGACGAGGTCCGCAAGCTGTTCGCCGGACCGGTGCTCGGCAAACCCACCCAGGCCTGGCACCTCTACACCGTGGCCACGATGCTGGACGGCACCTACCCCGGCAAGGCCCCCGAAGGACTCGACCCGGTCCGCGTCCCCATCCCGTCGTGACCTCCCCCTCCGGCCGGGCCCCTGGCTCATCCGGAACCCGGTCCGGCGGCGGGGCCCCCGCGTCCCGGTATCGCGATCGCCGCGAGCGGTCCGCCTGAGCGGTCAGGAGATGCGGCGGCGGAACAGAGCGGCCGAGACCACCATCCCGGCCACCACGATCCCCGCGCACCAGGCGAGCGCCTGCCACGGGGCGGCGCCGGCGGGCTGGTCGAGCAGGAGCCCGCGCAGCGCATCGATGACCGGGGTGAGCGGCTGGTTCAGCGCGAAGCCGTGCAGCCAGCCGGGCATGCTCTCGACGGGCACGAACGCGCTGGAGGGGTAGGGCAGGAAGGACACGAAGAAGGCGAAGCCGCTGGCCGCCTCGGGCGTCTTGGCCAGCAGGCCGACCGCCGCGCCGATCCACGAGACGGCCAGGACGTAGGCCAGCAGGATCGCGACGGCGGCGAGCCAGCCGCCGGCCGCGGCCTCGGGGCGGAAGCCGATGGCCAGGGCCACGGCGAAGACGATGGTGGACGCGGCCAGGTTGCGGACCATGGAGGCGGCGACATGGCCGGCGAGGATCGCGGTGCCGCCGACGTCCATCGAGCGGAAGCGGTCGACGATGCCGCCGCTCATGTCGCCCGAGACGCTCATGGCGGTGGTTCCCGCACCGAATCCCGCGCAGATGACCAGGATGCCCGGCACCACGTACTGGATATAGCCGCCGCCGGGGTCGATGGCTCCGCCGAAGAGGTAGACGAAGCAGAGCATCAGCATCACCGGCAGGGCCAGCGCGGTGATGAGCGCGTCGATGTTGCGCGCGCTCAGGCGGATGGAGCGGGCGGCCATCGTCAGGGCGTCAGGCATGGCTGGGTTCCTTGGCGCTCGGGTGACCGGTCAGGGCCAGGAAGACGTCGTCGAGGCTGGCGCTGTGCACGGCGAAGCGCTCGACCAGGCGGCTCTCGGGGTCCACGGCGTCCAGCAGCGCGCGCACGTCGTGCGCCTTCCCGGTCGTCGGCACCCCGAGCAGCAGCCGGGAGGGGTCGCGGCGGGCGATTCCCGGGCCGAGCCGGGCCGCGACGTGCTCGTAGGCCTGGGCGTCGGCCAGCGTGAGGTCGAGCCGCTCCCCCGCCGTCTGCTGCTTGAGCTCGGCCGCGGTGCCCTCGGCGACGATCCGGCCGCCGTCGATGAGGGCGATGCGATCGGCGAGCCGGTCGGCTTCCTCCAGGTACTGCGTGGTGAGGAAGACCGTCACGCCCGATCCGGCCAGCTCGGCGACGATCGTCCAGAGGTCCATGCGGCTGCGCGGGTCGAGGCCGGTCGTGGGCTCGTCCAGGAAGAGCACCGACGGCTCGGCGACCAGCGAGGCCGCCAGGTCCAGGCGGCGCCGCATGCCACCGGAGTACGTCGAGACGCGCCGGCCGGCCGCCTCGGTCAGCTCGAAGCGCTGGAGCAGTTCGGCCGTGCGGCTGCGCGCTCCGGCCCGGTTCAGGCCGGACAGCCGGGCCATCATGCGGAGGTTCTCGACGCCGGTCTGCTGCTCGTCGAGGGCCGCGTACTGGCCGGTCAGGCTGATGCCGCGGCGTACCCGCGAGCGCTCGGCGACCACGTCGTGGCCGGCTACCCGCGCCCGGCCCGCGTCGGCCTTCAGCAGGGTGGCGAGGATCCTGACCGTGGTCGTCTTGCCCGCGCCGTTGGGGCCGAGCAGGGCGAAGACGCTCCCGCCGCGCACGGTGATGTCGACGCCCCGCAACACCCTGACGTCGCCGTATGACTTCATGAGGCCTCTCGCCTCGATGGCATGCGTCATGACCGCCTCTCTTCTGCGTATGGCATACGCGTTATTGCGTAGACCATACACGCTAGACTGCCGGAATGGACAGCGAGAGCGGCGAGGCGTTCCCTGCGAGCATCGAGGCGGCCTGGGGCCTGCGCGAACGTCCCCACAAAGGACCGAAGCGCGGACTGACCCTGGAGCGCATCGTCTCCGCGGCCGTGAAGGTCGCCGACGAGAACGGCCTCGACGCGGTCTCGATGAGCCGCGTGGGCAACGAGCTGGGCAGCTCGACCATGGCGCTCTACCGCTACCTCGCCACCAAGGACGAGCTGCTCACGCTGATGCTGGACGCCGCCGTCGGCCCACCGCCGCCGCTGCCCGAAGGCCTCGGCTGGCGGCGAGGCCTGGAGTCGTGGGCCACCTCGATGCGCGCGGCGATCCTGGCCCACCCCTGGACGGTCCACCTGCTGATGCCCAAGGGGCCGCCCGCCACCCCCAACCAGCTCGCCTGGCTCGACCAGTTCCTGCAGATCCTCCAGGACACCGGCCTGCCCGCGAACGCCAAGCTCGCCACCCAGCTGCTGATCAGCGGGCACGTGTGGAGCCACGTGAGCATCACCGCGGCGATCACGCTCGACACCGAGCCCGGCAGCCTGCGGCGCTGGAGCGAGTACGAACCGTTCCTGCGGCGGGTGAGCGGCGGAGGCCGCCTGCCCGGGCTACGCGCCGCGCTCGACGAGGGCGCCTTCGGCGACGACCCGGGAGCTCCCGACGATCACTTCGCCTTCGGCCTGGAACGCGCGCTGGACGGCGTCGAGGCACACATCCGCTCTCTCGGCTGACGTGGCCCGGCGGCGTGAAGGGCCCGGCCAGGCCGGTGATCTCCAGCAGCCGCGCCACCAGCGGAGGAACGCCGGACACGACCGGCGTGCGACAGCGGGCCCCGGCCCGCAGCCTGCCCGCCACCAGGGCCGACGGATTCCCTCTCGGGGGTGTCGCAGGGACTGGGCGACACGGTGAATACCCTGCGGACACTTGAAAACGTACGACATACGCAGAATCGTGTATGTTGCACGCAGAAGGGAGGGCGCATGGAAGCCCGCATGTTCGCCGAGACCGACCGCACCCAGCTGCGCGCGCTGTTCAGCCGCGCCGGCGAGGGCGCACCCACAGCCTCGCTGTGGGGACATGAGGAGTCCGAGGCGGCCATCTATCTCCACCCCTACATGGACCTCGAGCCGAGCTCGCTGTTCGTCGCCTCGGTCGACGGCGCTCTGGTCGGCTACCTGGCAGGCTGCCTCGACAGCGCGGCCTTCCCCAGCGAGGGTGAGCGCATCGAGAACGCCATCAGGAAGTACCGGCTCTTCTTCCGGCGCGGTCCCGCGACCTTCTTCGCGCGCAGCCTGGCCGACCTGACGGTGTCGAAAGTACGGCGCAGGCCCACCGCAGGCGACTTCACCGACGCGCGGTGGCCGTCGCACCTGCACATCAACGTGGCCCCCGAGGCGCGCGGGACCGGCGCCGCCGACGCCCTGATGGCGCTGTGGCTCGACCGGCTGAAGGCGGCCGGCTCCCCCGGCTGCCACCTTCAGACGCTGGCCGAGAACACCCGGGCGGTGCGGTTCTTCGAGCGCGCCGGGTTCGCCACGCACGGCCCGACGCCGCTGGTGCCCGGCCTCCGATACGAGGGCAGGGGGGTTCACCAGCAGACGATGGTCAAAAACCTCCACTGAGGGCGACGGTTGCGGCTGAATATCGGCTCCCCGATCCGGTGCCACCGGCCGAAGCTTTCGCCGGGGGCGGGTTATGCTGCCGGTGCGGCTGGTTCGCCGCTCCCTCACCGGAGCGGCGAGGCAACAGGGAACCCGGTGCGATTCCGGGACTGCCCCGCAGCGGTGAGTGGGAACGACCGCCGTCACACGAGCACTGGGTGAGCGATCACCTGGGAAGCGACGGCCAGTAGGAACGCGCACGACGCCCACGAGTCCGAATACCTGCCACCGTCCGCGCGCCGACCGGCGCGCGGTGAGTCCATGGCCTCGCGGGAGGGCCGGGGGGACCTCCCCTCGTCATGCCCGCGAAGCCGGGTTCCACGAGGGAAAAGGACCCATGACAGACCAACGCACCACCGTCCTCGGCTACCCCCGGATCGGCCCCGACCGGGAGCTGAAGAAGGCCGTGGAGGCCTACTGGGCGGGCCGTCTCGACGCCGCCGGGCTGGAACAGGCCGGCCGCGAGCTGCGCGAGCGCACCTGGAGCGAGCTGCGCGACGCCGGGCTGAGCGACATCCCCTCCAACACCTTCTCCTTCTACGACCAGATGCTCGACACCAGCGTCATGGTCGGCGCCGTCCCCGCCCGCTTCGCCGAGCTCGACGGCCTCGACCGCTACTTCGCCATGGCACGCGGCGCCCAGGGAACCGCCCCCCTGGAGATGACCAAGTGGTTCGACACCAACTACCACTACCTCGTGCCGGAGGTGGGCCCGCAGACGCGGTTCCGGCTGACCTGGGACAAGCCTCTGGCGGAGTACGGCCAGGCCAGGGAGCTGGGGATCGAGACCAGGCCGGTGCTGGTCGGCCCGCTCACCTACCTGCTGCTGGCCAAGTCCGCCGACCCCGCCTTCGCTCCGCTGCGGCTCCTGGACGACCTGCTCGACGTCTACGCCGAGCTGCTGGAGCGGCTGGCCACCGCCGGGGTCACCGAGGTCCAGCTCGACGAGCCGGCACTGGCCGCGGACCGGTCGGCGGAGGAGCTGAAGGCGCTCGCCCGCGCCTACGAGCACCTGGGCGGGCTCAGCCACCGCCCGCGGCTGCTGGTCGCCACCTACTTCGGCGAGATCGGTGCAGCGCTCCCCGTGCTGGCCGCGACCCGCGTCGAGGCCGTCGGCCTGGACTTCGTCGCCGGTCCAGGCAACCTGGCGGCGGTGGCCTCCACTCCCGGGATGGCGGCCAAGTCCGTGGTGGCGGGGGTGGTGAACGGCCGTAACGTCTGGCGGACCGAGCTGCCCGCCGCGCTGTCCACCTGCGCGGCCCTGCTCGGGCTGGCCGGGGAGGTGGTGATCTCCACCTCCTGCTCGCTGATGCACGTCCCCCTCGACGTGGAGCGGGAGACGGCGGTGCCGGAGGGGCTGGCGTTCGCCAGGCAGAAGGTGGCGGAGGTCGTGGCGATCGGCCGCGCGATGCGGGAGGGACCCGGCGCGGTCGTGCCCGCCGTACCGGTGAGGGCTCCGGTGGACGGGCGGATGCGGGCCCGGCTGGAGGCGCTGGGCGAGGGGACGGCGCGGGCCGCTCACGCGGAGCGGGCGGTGATCCAGCGCGCGTCGCTGGGACTGCCGCCGCTGCCCACGACCACGATCGGCTCGTTCCCGCAGACGGACGCGGTACGGCGGGCCCGCGCCGATCTCCGGGAGGGCCGGACCGACCGGGCCGGATACGAGGCGGCGATGCGGGCCGAGATCGACTCGGTGATCGCGCTGCAGGAGGACATCGGGCTGGACGTGCTGGTCCACGGCGAGCCCGAGCGCAACGACATGGTCCAGTACTTCGCCGAGCAGCTCGACGGCTACGCGGCCACCGAGCACGGCTGGGTGCAGTCGTACGGCACCCGGTGCGTCCGGCCGCCCATCCTGTTCGGGGACGTGGCCAGGCCGGAGCCGATGACGGTGGGCTGGGCCGTCTACGCCCAGTCCCGGACCGGCAGGCCGGTCAAGGGCATGCTGACCGGACCGGTGACCATGCTGGCCTGGTCGTTCGTCCGGGAGGACCAGCCGCTGTCCGAGACCGCGCGGCAGGTGGCGCTGGCGCTGCGGGACGAGATCCGCGACCTGGAGGCGGCGGGAATCCGGATCATCCAGGTCGACGAGCCCGCGCTGCGGGAGCTGCTGCCACTCCGGGCGGCCGGGCACGCCGCCTACCTGGCGTGGGCGGTCGCCGCGTTCCGGCTGGCGACCTCGGGGGTGTCGGACTCCACGCAGATCCACACGCACATGTGCTATTCGGAGTTCGGCGAGATCATCGGCGCCATCGGCGACCTGGACGCGGACGTGACCAGCGTCGAGGCGGCCAGGTCCGGGATGGAGCTGCTGGAGGACCTGCGCGCCGCCGGGTACACCCGCGGGATCGGGCCGGGCGTCTACGACATCCACTCCCCCCGGGTGCCGGAGACCGGCGAGATCGAGCGGGCGCTCCGGCTGGCGGTCCGGGCGGTCGAGCCGGAGCGGCTCTGGGTCAACCCCGACTGCGGGCTGAAGACCCGGGGCTATGCCGAGACCGAGGCGAGCCTGCGGAACATGGTGGCCGCGGCCCGGAAGGTCCGCGCGCTGTAGCCCGGAAGGTGCGCGCGCCGTAGCCGTAGAAAGCACCGCCCGCACCGCTCCGAGCAGCTGCGAGCGCTGCGGGCGCTCGAAGCAGTGCGGGCGCCGACGGCCGTGAGGGGTCGCGGGACCGTGCGCGCGGGAGTCCCGCCCGCGCGCACGGTTCCGCATCGGCACAAGATGGCGCCCGAACTCACCGGCCCGGGTGTCCCGGCCCCCGCCTGCCCGGACGACTCGCCGGGGGTGCCCGCCCGTTCCCCGGCCGCGCCGGTTACGTAAAATGACCCCTAGACAGCGGAGAGTTTTCCTACAACATTAGTGGGATATTGATCTCGGCCCAGGAGTCCGCCATGGCACTCATCCAGCCCGATCCCACCTTCTACCCGTCCGCCCGCGAGGCCATGCTGGCCCCCCGGGAAGAGCTCGCCTATGTGGCCTTACTCGACACCGCCGGCGATGGGCGTCCCGACGGGCTCGCCACGATCGACCTGTCCGACGGGTCGATCGTCAACGTGCACGACATGTCCGTCCCTGGTGACGAGCTCCACCATTTCGGATGGAACGTCTGCAGCGCGGCCCTGTGCCCGTACGCCCCGCACCCGCACGTCGAGCGGCGTTACCTGGTCCTGCCAGGCCTGCGGTCCAGCAGGATCTACATCTTCGACGTCAAGGACGACCCCTGGCATCCCAAGCTCGTCAAGACGATCGAGCCTGAGACGATCTTCGAGAAGACCGGCTACAGCCGCCCGCACACCGTCCACTGCGGCACCGACGCGATCTACGTCAGCGCGCTCGGCAACGTGGACGGCGACGCGCCGGGCGGGGTGTTCACGCTCGACCACGACACCTTCGAGCCCAAGGGCCGCTGGGAGGCGGACCGGGGGACGCAGGAGCTGCACTACGACTTCTGGTGGCATCTCGGCCACGACACGATGATCAGCAGTGAGTGGGGCACACCGAACCAGATCGAGCCGGGGCCCTCGCTGGACCTGCTGGTCGGCCGGGAGTACGGCCACAAGCTGCACGTCTGGGACCTGTCCAAGCGCAGGCACCTGCAGGAGATCGACCTGGGCGACCAGCACCAGATGGCCCTGGAGCTGCGTCCCGCCCACGACCCGACCAAGACCTACGGCTTCGTCAACACCGTGATCAGCGTCGAGGACCTGTCGGCCAATATCTTCACCTGGTACCTGGAGGACGGGGTCTGGAAGGCCCGCAAGACCATCACCATCCCGGCCGAGCCGGCCCCGGCCGATCTGCTGCCGGCGCCGCTCAAGCAGTTCGGCGCGGTTCCGCCGCTGGTCAGCGACATCTCGCTGACCCTTGACGACCGGATCCTGCTGGTCTCCTGCTGGGGCACGGGCGAGCTCAAGGCCTACGACGTCTCCGACCCGTTCGCCCCCCGGGAGACCGGCTCGGTCCGGATCGGCGGCATCGCCCAGCGGGGCGCCCATCCGGCCGCCCCGGAGCGGGCGCTGAACGGCGGGCCGCAGATGGTCGAGGCCAGCAGGGACGGGCGGCGGGTCTACTTCACCAACTCGCTCTACCGTTCCTGGGACGACGTCTTCTACCCCGACGGGATCTCCAGCTGGATGGCCAAGGTGGACATCGCCGACGACGGCTCGATCTCGCTAGACCCCGGCTTCTTCGTCGACTTCGCCTCCGACGGCCGCCGGGCCCACCAGATCCGCCTGCAGGGCGGCGACTCCTCGTCCGACTCCTACTGCTTCCCGTGATCACGGTCCTGTCCATGATCACGACGGGGCGCGCCCGATGGATCTGACCTCCGTGCTGATCCTGGCCGGGCTCGGCGCCTTCCACGGCCTGAACCCGGCCATGGGCTGGCTCTTCGCGGTAGCCCTCGGCCTGCAGGAACGCTCGCGCGCGGCGGTGCTGCGCGCGCTGCCGCCCATCGTGCTCGGCCACGCGGGATCGGTGCTGATCACACTCGCGCTGGTGTCCGTGGCACGCCTGGCCGCCCCGCCCAGGCTCGTCTCGTACGGCGTGGCGGCCCTGGTGTGCGGGTTCGGGGTCTGGCGGCTGGTACGGCGGCGCCATCCCCGCTGGGTCGGGATGAAGGTGACCCGCTGGCAGCTCGCCGGGTGGTCGTTCCTGATGGCCTCCGCCCACGGCGCCGGCCTGATGGTGCTTCCGATCACCCTGCACGCCGGGCACGGCGCCGCCTCGCTGGCCTCGCAGAGCCTGCTGGCGACCGCGATCCACACGCTCTCCATGCTCGCGACGACCACCGCCCTGGCCATGGTCGTCTACGAGCGGCTGGGGGTCGCGGTGCTCCGCAAGGCGTGGTTCAACCTCGACCTCGTGTGGGCCGTCGCCCTGATCGGCGCGGGCGTCTCCGCCGCCCTGACCTGAGCCGCCGCCCTGCCCCGCCCGCCGGCGGCACACGTCTCGCCGATCCACCGGACTGACCCGCCCGCCCACGGCATACGTCTCGCCGATCCACCGGGTTGAACCTCCCGCCGGTGGCACGCGTCTTAGGGGCATGCGTCGTCTGTTCACCGCCCTGCTGGCCGTCGCCGCCCTCGCCGCCTGCGGTACGCCGCAGGCCCGCGTGATCACCGCCGAGGGGGTCGGGCGGGAGACGCCGACGGAGCCCCCGGTCGAGGAGACCGTGCGCGGGCTGACCGCGTTCGGCCACGCCCTGTTCACCGCGGCCGCCAGGCCCGGCGCCAACACCGTCCTGTCCCCGCTGAGCATCGGCCACGCCTACGGGATGGCCAGGGCGGGCGCGGGCGGCAGGACGGGACCGGAGCTGGACGAGGTCTTCGGCTTCCCCGCGGAGGGACCGCACACCTCGTTCAACGCCCTCACCCGGCAGATCGTCACGCTCGACGGCCCGCCGCCCGCGCCCGCCCCGGACGCCCGGCGGGACGCGCAGGAGAGCGAGCCGGCCGCGCCGGTCGTCGGCGTGGCCAACGGGCTGTTCACCCAGGAGGGGCTGAGCGTCAGGCCGGAGTTCCTGCGCACGCTCGCCGCGCAGTACGGCGCCGGCGTGCGGCAGGTGGACTTCACCGAGGACGCCGCCGGGGTCATCGACGCGTGGGCGGACAGGCAGACCGCCGGGCGGATCAAGAAGGTGTTCGACCGGCTGGATCCGGGGACCAAGCTGGTCATCGCCAACGCCGTCTACCTCAAGGCCGAGTGGGCGACGGCGTTCACCGACCCGCCGGAGGAGAACGCCGCCTTCACCCGCGCCGACGGGACGGCCGTACGGACGACCCTGATGCGCCAGATGGGGACCTTCGGCTACGCCTCCGGGGCGGGCTGGCAGGCCGTCGAGCTCCGCTACGCCAAGAGCGACCTGGCCATGTGGGTCCTCCTGCCGCGTGCGGGCGGGTCCCCCGCCGCCCTGCTCGCCCCGGCCGTGATGGCGGAGGTGGCCACCGGGCTCAGGGAGACCTCCGTCAAGATCGTCATGCCCCGGTGGGACTTCTCCACGGCCCTGAGCCTGCAGGAGCCTCTGCGGAGGCTCGGGCTGGAAGGCTCCGACTACTCCGGCATCGCCGACGGCGCGTTCCTCGGCCAGGCGACGCACCGCGCCACCATCACCGTGGACGAGTGGGGCACCGAGGCCGCCGCCGTCACCGGCCTCGCCTTCCCCGTGATGGCCATGCCCTCGCCCGAGGCCGAGATCCGCGCCGACCACCCGTTCGCCTTCGCGATCGTCCACCGGCCGACGCTGACCCCGCTGTTCGTCGGCCAGGTCGCCGATCCGACCGCCAAGGACTGATCGCCGGCGGAGCCTCCGGGGTGCCGCTCCCGTGCCGGAAAAGGCACGGGAGCGGCACCCTGGCGGCCGGCCTCACACGGAGAACGTGAGCAGGCCCGCGTCGACCACGGCACGGCCGAAGATCCGGGCCAGCTCGGCCAGCCGGGCGAGCTCGTCGTCCGAGAGCGCGGCGTAGGCGGGGAGGGCCAGCTCGTCGGTGCGGTCCTCGATCCGCTGCCGGAGCGCGCCGCCCTCCTCGGTGAGCGCGTCGCCGTCCAGCAGGCCGCGTCCGCGCAGCACCTCCTCGGCCGCCGCCCACTCCTCCTCCGGCCAGCCCCGGCTGACCTTCAGGAAGACCGTGGGCATCTGCCCGGTCGCGCCGTGCAGGATCAGCGCGTCCAGCCCGCCGATCCCCTCGGCAGTCAGTGCCGCGACGTGACCGTCACCCCGGAACTCGCGGAGCAGGGTCTGGGCGTGCCAGAGCTCCAGCAGCGGGTCGTCCGGCCAGGGCAGCGCGGCGTGCGCGGCGAACAGCGGGCGGCCCTGCAGGTGTTCGACGGCCCGCTCCGCGGCGCGTCGGGCCATCGCCGTCGTCTCGGCGAGGACCGGGATCTCGTGGATGCCCGCCCGGCGCAGGGCCGCGCCGACGGCGTCGAGGCGGGCCTCGATCACCTTCGCGGGGGTCGTGACGTCCCAGGCGGCCGGGAGCGCCCGCCGTACCAGGGTGGGGCAGAAGTTGTAGAAGGTCGCGATGACCAGCTCGGGCGAGGCGGTCCCGAAGGCCGCTCCGCGGGAGGCGAAGTAGCCCGCCTGGGACTTCAGGCCGAGCGCGGCGTAGCGCTCGGCGGCCTCGGGCACGAAATAGATCATTCCGTGGACGGGCTCCAGGCGGCGCCAGGACTGCCGGGCCAGTCGGACGTCGGTCATCACGCCTCCAGGGAGTCGACGAAACGGGCCATCCCGGCCAGCCAGCGGTCCGGGTCGCCGGCCTTGCGCCGGACGAACTCGGCGACCTCGGGGTGCGGGAAGATGTGGAACCGTTCGGCCTCCAGGCCCTCGACCACCGCGCCGGCCACCGTGGCGGGGTCGAGGATGGCGCCGGAGGCGCCCACCGCCCTGGCGGTGAGATGCTCCTCGGCGATCCCCTGCTCGAACATGCCGGTGCGCACGCCCTGCGGGCAGAGCACGCTGACCTTCACGCCCTTGGTCGCGTAGTGGATGGCCACCCACTCGGCGAAGGAGATGGCGGCCGACTTGGTCACCGCGTAGGGGGCGTCGCCGGGGCAGCTCACCAGCCCGGCCGCCGAGCAGGTGTTGAGCAGGTAGCCCTCGCCTCGCTCGACCATGCCAGGCACGACGGCCCGCGCCGCGTAGACGTGGGCCAGGACGTTGACCGCGATGGTCCTGGTCCACTCCATGTCGGTGGCGTCCAGCCCGTGACCGGTGATGATCCCGGCGTTGGAGCAGAACAGGCCGATCGGCCCGAAGGCGCTCTCCGCGGTGGTGACCAGGCCGCGGACGTCGTCCTCGACGGACACGTCGGCCCGTACGGCCACCGCCCGGTCGCCGATCTCCTTGGCCACCTCCGTCGCGCCCACCTCGTCGAGGTCGGCGACCAGCACCCCGGCCGCGCCCTCGGCGGCGAAGCGCAGGGCCATCGCCCGCCCGATCCCGCTCGCGGCCCCGGTCACCACGACGACCTTGTCCCGCACCCGCATAGCAGCTCCCTTAAACCGACCAGTCGGTATCTGGGAACCTATTCTTACCCGTCAGTAGCAGTCAACGGCGGCGCAGCACGAAGACGCCCCAGCCGAGGTGCTGCCTGCCGTACTCCACATGCGAGCGGCGGGCGCGCTCCAGGAACTCGCGCACCTCCTCGACCTCGGGATCGGCGGGATTGTCGCGGAGCCAGTCGCTCAGCGTCCACCACTGGCCCGCCACGTAGCGGTCCCAGCTGTCCTGGTCGGCGAGGACCATCTCCAGCACCTCGACCCCGGCCGCCTCGAACCGGTCGAAGGTCCCGGCCAGCGAGCCGAACGCCTCCGCGCCGAAGCCCAGCACCTCGTATGCCTCCTCCGGTGGCATGGAGGTCCAGTACGGCTCGCCGACGAGGAGGATCCCGCCCTCCTTGAGCGCGGGGAGCATCAGCTCGACCGTTCCCTCCAGCCCGCCTCCGATCCAGCTCGCCCCGATGCAGGACACGACGTCGAACGCCTCCGGCTCGGCCCGGTAGGCCCCCGCGTCCTCCCGCTCGAAGCGGAGCCGGTCGCCGACCCCGAGCTCACGCGCCCGTTCCGCGGCCGCGCTCAGGAAGACCTCGCTGATGTCGACCCCGACGCCCTCGATCCCGTGACGCAGGGACCACTGGCAGAGCAGCTCCGCCTTCCCGCACGCCAGGTCGAGCTGGCGCATGCCCGGCCTGAGCCGGGCGACCTCTCCGAGCAGCGCCAGCTTCTCGTCGGTGAACGGGTTGAGGATGCGATGACCGCTCTCGGCGATCTCGTGGAAGCGAAGTGACATGGCGGTCATGCTTTCCTGGCACGACACCCCCGGCCAACTGGTTTTCCACCGGCGCGACAGGCCCGGCCGACGGCGGACGGCCACCGGGCCGTCACGGTGAGCGGTCCGGCCGACAGCGGCGGGCCGTCACGGTGAGCGGTCCGGCCGACAGCGGCGGGCCGTCACGGTGAGCGGTCCGAACCGTCCGGGTCATGCGGGTCATACGGGGCGGAGCAGAGCGGTGAGCTGCTCGCCGACCCACTCGCGATAGTCCTCCGAGCAGGGCTCGACGTCGAGGATGCCCGCCACGAACTGCGGCATCGCCACCGGGGCGAACGTCAGCACGTGCGAGATGAGGGCGATGAACTCCGGCTGGACGGCGGCGGTGAGCTCGCCGTCGGCCTGCCGGCGCCGGATCGCGTCCACCGCCTCGCGCAGCCCGGCGCGCTGCCGTCCGGCCGCCTCGGAGCTGTCGCCCGGATCGTCGCCGAGCGCCCGCCAGATCACCAGCCTGGCCCAGTCGGGCCGGTCGAGGGTGGCGTCGAGATAGGCCACCAGCGACTCCCCGAAGGTGGAGCCGGGGGGCAGGAGCACGGGCTGCTCCTCGTGCCAGCGGCGGCGCAGCTCGTCCAGCAGCCCCTGCTTGCCGCCGAAATGGTAGGAGATCAGCTGCTGGTTGACGCCGGCCCGCGCAGCGATGCCCGCCGTACGCGCTCCTGCGTACCCCTTGGCGCCGAACTCCTCGACAGCCGCCCGCAGGATCCGCTCGCGGGTCTGCTCGGCAGCCCTGCCGCGCTCCTCCGGGGTGGCCGCCCTGCGCGGTGCGGGGCGCTCCTGGTCTGTGGACATGTCCTGACCATACGGCATCAATCGGCCAGATGATCGTAGTCATTCACCTACATGATTGACGGTCGCCCTCCGGCGGACCCACCCTGGAAGGGGCGCCCCACGGGAGGGATCTACCCGGCTGTTACCTTGATGCCATCAGGTTTTTGAACGCGTTCAGAACGTGAGAGGACATCATGCGCCTCCTGCTCAACGTGATTTTGACGGTCGGAATGCTCGGGGTGGTCCCCGCGGGGCTACGGCTCGTCCAGGTGCCGGGCCTCATGCTCCGCCTGTGGTGGCTCGGTGCCGTACCGGGCGCGATCTCCCTGTGGTTGGACCGCGGCGCCTGGGCCGGCGCACTGGCGGCGGCCTACGCGCTCATGACCGTCTGGCTCGCGCTGCAGGCCCCGCTCCGCCTGCGGGCGCGACGGTCCCCGCTCCCCCGCGAGATCGCCGTTCTCACCGCGCTGGTCACCCCCGCCATCGCCGCGACCGCCCTGGTCGCCGAACGCCTGGGGCACCCGCTGTGGGGCTTCTCCCTCGGCATCCTCGCCCTGACCGTCGCCCACTTCCACTTCGCCGGTTTCGCCGCGGCGCTGGTGGCAGGCCTGACCTGCCGCGCGGCCGGAGACGGCCCGCTCGCCCGGACGGCGGCGCTCAGCGTGCCCGGCGGCACGATGCTGGTCCTGGCCGGCTACTTCGTCGGCGACTGGTTCGAGCTGGCCGGTGCGGTGGTGCTCACCGCGGGTATGTGGCTGGTCAGCCTGCTGACTCTCGCCGAGGTGCGGCAGGACGGCCACGACCGCCCGACCCGTCTCCTTCTCGGTGTGTCCTCACTGGTCCTGACGGTGTCCATGGTGCTTGCCCTGAGCTGGGCGCTGGGCGAGGCGGCGGGCCTGCCCAGGCTGCCGGTGAGCTGGATGGTCGCCACCCACGGCCTGCTGAACGCCTTCGGATTCGCCCTGTGCGCGATCGGGGCCCGGCTCCGGCTGCGCCCCCAACCCCTGTGAGGAGCGAGATGGATCTTCTGGAGCGTTACCTCGACGCGGAGTTCTCCTACCCGGACGTCGGCGCGAGCCGTACAGGGACGGTCCCGCCGGGCTACCGGGCGCTGCGCTACCGGCGGCGCCTCGGGCCGGAGCTGAGCTTCGGCCGTGCCGCCGAGTCCCTGCTCACCTGGCGGGTGCACGCCCGGCTCGGGCTCCGCCCGGTCGCGTCCGCGCCCCGGGCCGCGCCCGGGGTGACCGTGGTCTGCGGGCTCGGCGCCGGGCCGTTGCGGATACTCATGCCGTGCCGGGTGGTGTGGGTGAGAGAGGAGGACGACCGGGCCGGATTCGCCTACGGCACGCTGCCGGGACATCCCGCGAGCGGGGAGGAGAGTTTCCTTCTCGAACGGGCCGGGGACGGGCGGGTATGGTTCACCGTCCGCGCGTTCACCCGTCCCGGACGGTGGTACACCCGCCTGGCCGGACCGGCGGGCGTCCTGGCGCAGCAGGCGTTCGCCCGGGCCTATGCCGGCAGGCTGGGTTGACTCTGACACCGTGTGAGCCCCTATCCATGAAGGACCATGTTCAGTATCGGAGACTTCGCCCAGCTCGGCCTGGTGTCGGTGCGCATGCTGCGCCACTATGACGCGATCGGGCTGCTGCAGCCCGCCCACGTCGACCCGGCCAGCGGCTACCGCTTCTACCAGGCGAGCCAGCTCTCGCGGCTCAACCGCATCATCGCGCTGAAGGATCTCGGCTTCACCCTGCAACAGGTGCGGTCGATCCTCGACGAGCGGGTGAGCACGGCCGAGCTGCAGGGGATGGTACGGCTGCGCCGCGCGGAGCTGGAGGAGCGGATCACGGCGGACACCGCGCGACTGCTCCGGGTCGAGGCGAGGCTCCGGACGATCGAGAGAGAAGGGCGCATGCATACCGAAGAGGTCATTCTCAAGCGGATCCCCCCGACCCGCGTGGCCGAGCTCACCGCCATCGCGGGGAGCTACGAGAGCGAGGACATCGGACCCGTCATCCAGCCCCTGTACGGCGAGCTGTTCCAGCGGCTCGACCGGGCCGGGGTGACACCGTCCGGATACGGCATCGCCTGCTACGAGCCGGAGGTGGACGGCAGGGTGGTCGTGCACGCCGGGGTCGAGGTGACGGCGGAGGCGTCCGGGACGCACGATTTCGCGATCGTGGACCTGCCGGCGGTCGAGACGGCCGCCACGATCATCCACCGGGGCTCGATGGACCAGGTCGGCACCACGTTCCAGGTACTGGCCCACTGGGTCGAAGAGCACGGCTACCGCAGCGTCGGGCTGGCCCGGGAGGTCAGCATCGAATGCCCCGACGACCAGGACCAGTGGGTCACCGAGCTCCAGATGACCGTCAGCACCACCTAGAAGATCGCTGAAGGTCTTGCCGGTGGAGGGGTGTCCCGATGCCGGGGCGCCCCTCATCGCCATGTGCCGGCAGGGATGATCACCCCGGTGCCGTCGTGGTGCGGGCCGGTCCGGGGCCGATCAACCGGCGGAGGCCGAGGCGGCGGCCGGGCCGCCGTGCACGACCTCCCGTTCCCACATCGCGGGCGCGACGTGCGCGGCGGCGGTGAGCGCGCCGACCACGTTGACGGCCCAGGCGTCCCGGCAGGCGCTCGACGTCCTGCTCGCCGCCGCCCTGCGGCAGCCTGACGTACGCGGCGGGCCGGAGCGCCGGCAAGACCCTCAGTGATCTTCTCGGGACGGGATCCACCTGCCCGTCGGCGCCGTCCAGGAGGACGAGGGCGGTGCCGACGGCCAGGCCCGGTCGTCAGGCCCGGCCGTCAGGTCTGTCAGGGCCGTCCGGCACGGGGACGCGGACGGTGATGCCGCCGGGCACGACCTTGGCCTTGAGCCGGGTGACGGAGTCCTTGGCGCCGCCGTCCAGCTCGTAGGTCATCGGTTCGCTCAGCTTGACGTCGACCTTGCGCGCCCGGGTCATCCGGACGAAGGGAGACTCGTCCGACCGGCCGGCGCTCATCCGGCCGAGCACGCGGGCCCACTGGATCGGCCCCTTCGCCGTGGTGACGCCGATCTCCAGCCACCCGTCGTCGGGGCGCGCGTCGTCGAAGGCCTCGATGCCGCCGGTGATGGTCCCGACGTTGCCCAGCAGCAGGCAGCTCGCCTCCCCTTCGAACCACTTCACCCCGTCGAGCTTGACCTCCATCCGGACCAGCTCCCCCCGGACGTGTCGCAGCCCGGTCCACACATACGCCGCCCGGCCCAGCTTGTCCTTCAGTCCCCGGTCGGCGTCCTTGATCATCTCAGCGTCGAAGCCGAGTCCCGCCATGACGGCGAAGTGCTCGCCGTTGACCTTGCCCAGGTCGATCTTCCGGCTCTCGCCGTGGAAGGCGATCCGCACGGCCTCGGGAAGGTCCTCGGGAACGCCGAGGTTCTGCGCGAGGAGATTCGCCGTCCCGGCGGGGATGATGCCCACGGTCACGCCGGAGCCGGCCAGCGCGTCCACGCAGCGCTGCACCATGCCGTCACCGCCCCAGACCAGGACCAGATCGGCGCCTTCCTTGAGCGCCTTGCGCGCCTGCTTCGGCGCCTTCTTGCTCTTGGGCACCTCGTACCAGAGCAGCTTGCCGGGCTCCTCGTCGGCGAGGAGCCTGCGCAGCTCGTCCAGCCCGCCCCCGAGCGACTTCTTCTGATGGGCGATCACCGCGACCGTGCCGGCTCTCTGCTTCTGCCGCAGCATGGAAACCCTCCTTTAGCACCGCCTTGGGCACTGCCTCGGCTGCCCCCGCTCCACCGCCGCAAACGTCAGGCCACGCCCGCCGTACTCGGCCCCGGCACCGAGTCCGTTCCCACCCGCGGATCCGGGCGCCGGCGCCGGGCCCGCCGGTGTGCGCCCGTCCGGCCGCCCGGGTGGGGTCCCGCTCCCGGGCGAGCGCGGCGGAGCCGTCCAGCCGCCCCATTTTCCATAACCACAACTTCTGGTTTCCATCAGATCCATCTGTTGGACTTCTGGCTGCCGGGCGACCAGGGTGGGAGGTGCTCAAGTCCGATCTCAGGAGGAAGCCATGCCGGAGTACGAGAAGGCCATGCGGCCCGAGGACATCACCCGCCTGTTCGTCGAACGGTCCAACGTCGGCGACGCGGCCGGAGTCGCCGCGCTCTACGAACAGGACGCGGTGATGGCCTATCCGCCCGGCGGCCAGACGGTGGGCCGGGAGGCGATCCGCGCGCTGTGGGAGAAGGTGCTCGCCAACCGTCCCCGCTTCGAGCCGGAGCAGCCGCTGCCGACGCTGGTGAGCGGCGACATCGCCCTCACCTCGACCCCGCCGCGGGACGGGTCCGGCGCCCGCGCGCAGGTCGTCCGGCGCCAGCCCGACGGAAGCTGGCTGCGCCTGCTCGACCAGCCCGAGTTCGTCCCTCCCGCCCGCTGAACCACCCCGCCGCCGCGGAAGGCGGCGGCGATGACGCCGGCAACCGATGTAAGCCGGCAACCGATGTAAGGAGCATGTTTTGGCCACCTTCGTTCTCGTTCCCGGCATGTGCCATGGCGGCTGGACCTACGAGCCGCTCACCGAGCAGCTGCGACGCCACGGTCACCGCGCGTACCCGCTGACGTTGACCGGGCTCGGCGAGCGCAGCCATCTGCTGAACGCGGGAGTGAACCTCGAAACGCATATCCAGGATGTGGTCGGCGTGCTGGCGGCCGAAGAGATCGAGGAGGCGGTGCTGGTCGGTCACAGCTACGGGGGGATGGTGATAACCGGGGTCGCGGACCGCGTGCCGGAGCGGGTGGGCTCCCTGGTGTATCTGGACGCCGTCGTGCCGCGGCACGGCGATTCCTGCTGGACCCTGGTCTCCGACCAGGAGCGGAAATGGTATATGGACGTGACGGAGACCGGCCATTCGGTGCGGCCACTGCCATTCTTCGACTCACGTGCCACGCCCCATCCGCTCGCCTCGCTGCTCCAGCCGATCCGGCTCACCGGCGACCTCTCGCGGTTGCGGCGCAGGGACTACGTGTACGCGGCGGGGTGGGACGGCGAGTCGCCGTTCACCCCCGTCTACCAGCGGTTGCGTGACGACCCGCTGTGGACGACGCACGCGCTGGACAGCAGGCACAACCTCATGCGGGACGCGCCGGACAACCTGCTGGAAATTCTCCTTGAGTCGGTTCAGCCCGGCTGATCGTCGCTTGGCCCCGCCACGGCGGTGAAACGCTCCAGCGGCGGCCAGGTCCCGGCCGCGATCGGTCCGGTCAGCCGTGCCATCTGCCCACCCTGGGGCGGTAAACGCAATTTGTGCCTTAAGCGTCACATCTGGTGCGCGCGACAGCCGTCGCAAGGGAACACGCCGGATGAAAGGGAACTCATGCTGCCATTACGCGGTGTGACCCAGGATGAACCGTTCACCCACCCCCAGCTCCCCCAGCCCCCACTCCGCGCGACACTGCACCGGCTGGTACGGCGTGCGTACGGCAGGGTCCGGGCAAACGACCTGGGCCCGTTGAGGGTTGCACTGAACAACACCGGCGTGGCCCCCTACGTACAGGCCGCCAACCCCCTGAACTACACGACCGCGGCGGCCAACGACACGCTGGAGAAAATAATCGCGGTCTTCGAGGACAAGGCCCCGTACGTCATGCAGGCGGGAACCCGGAAGAACCGGCCCCCGGACAACGCCGGCCTGGTGGTGCTGAAGGCCATAGTGGACGAGGTGGCCGGCGTTTTCGACCAGGTCGCGGCGGGCAACGCCGACGCGCACATCATCGCCGTCTTCAACCTGCCGAACACCGCCAGGCTGCCGGAGATCAAGGAGAAGTTCACCGAAGCGGCGAAAGGGGTGAGGCGCCTCTACGACGACCGGATGCTCCTGCTGGACTTCCGCGGTGAACTGGCCATCCAGGGTGCCGGCGCGGTGACCTCACCCGTGGTGTCGATCCTTCCCCATACGTTCGCGGACGCCCGTACCGACGACCGGGTCCGCACCCTGCTGCACGAGTCCTTCCACATCGTCAGCGAGGACATCACCGATCACAACTACTTCGGCGCACCGGGCTTCGCGGCGGCCGACTGGCCGACCATGAGCACCAACGCCGACCACTACGCCGAGGTGGCCAGGCGCCACGCGGGCCTGGCCCTGCCCGCGCCCGCGCCGCTCGTCGTGCTCGGCCCGCCGGCCGGCCCGGCCCTGACGCAGCCGCAGGAGACCAAGGTGCGCCAGGCGATGACGGAGGCGCAGGAGCGGCTCACCCGGGGCTGGGCCCGGTCGTTGTGGGTGTGGCAGAGCATGGGATATGTGCAGCAGTACCAGAACTCCTACCTGTGGCTGGGCCCCAAGCCGACCGAGCTGCTGCTCCGGCAGCTCATGCTGGAGTCGGAGCAGGTCTCGATGACCCTGCACCACGGGGCCGGGGGCCGCGCCACCACCCGGGTCGACGTCCCGCCGGTCCTTCCCATGATCACCGCATACGACCTCGCGGTGATGGAGGAGGTCCTGGGCGACCTGCACAGGCTGGTGGGCTGGGGCCGCGGGCAGGCCACCGTGCACGTGCTGCCGGCCGGGGCGCCCCTGCCCGCGGGGCACGCGGCCTACCTGTGGGCCGCGGACGTGACGAACGCGGGGACGCCGATGACCAATCTCGCCGACCAGCTCGTCGGTCAGGCCACCCAGTCGCTGGCCGATCTCTGGCTGCCGACCCCCGCCGCGCTCAAGACCCTCGTGGACGGCATGCGCGTCCGCTACGCCCAGCTCTAGGTAAGCAAAACAACGGGACCCCGCACGATCGAGACGGCCGGGCGGGATCTCGTCAGTTACCCGCAGGCCGTTTCGAGAACGGCCCGCCGCGGGGCGTCACGATTAGCTCCGACCTGCGGCGATGAACCATCTCCAAGATCGTTTACCGGCGACGCAGCCGCTTCACGCTCGCACCGCACCACCGGCGGCGTCACCGGCACCGGCGATACCGGCCTGGATACCGTCGAGAAGCCAGGTCAGGCCGAGAGCGAAGCCGGCGTCCCAATCACCTTCCGCGACAAGAGGGCCGTAGGTGGCGAGGGCCGGGTAGCGCTCCCGATTGGCGCGCAGATGTTCCCGGGCCGCCCTCCGCACGTCCTGCTCCGCGCTGGTCGGCCAGGTGGCCTGCATCAACCCGGAGCCGATGACGTAGTTGGACAGCCCGTACGCCGCGGCGGTGAGGTGGGGTTCGACGACCCCGGCCTCCAGGAGGGTCGCGTACAGGAACTCGCTGCGGGCCAGCACGTTGGGGCCCAGCATCGGACGGCTCAGTAGCGCCGCCGACCAGGGATGCCTCAGCAGGACCGCGCGCCATCCGTTGATCAGCACGGTGATGCCGGCACGCCACCCCTGGCCGCCCTTCGGTGGAATCCCGACCTCGGCGAAGATCGCGTCCAGAGCGAGGTCAAGCACGTCGTCCTTGGTCTTCACATGCCAGTACAGCGTGGTGGAGCCGGTGTCGAGCCGTTCGGCCAGGCGCCGCATGGTCAGCCGGTCGGCGCCTTCGGCGTCCAGGAGGGCCACGGCCTCTTCGACGATCCGGTCCCGGCTGAGCGGCGGGGCGCCGCGTCCCCTCCGCGCGGACGGCCGCAGCCACACCTCTCCTGCCGCGCCTGATCGGCGTGTTCCCGGTCCTGCCTTGCCTGTGTCCACGGGAGTGAGTCTAGTATGACGATCGGGCACCGGATCATTGATCCGGTGTCTAGAACACCGATCCTGAAGTCATGCGAAGCCGGAGTCCGCGTGAAGGAGGAGCCGTGGCAGGACACGTCGAGGTGGACCGGCTGACCTACGTGCTGCCGGACGGACGGCTGCTCCTGCACGAGGTGTCGTTCCGCGTCGGGGACGGGGTCAAGGCCGCCCTGGTGGGGCCGAACGGCGCGGGCAAGACCACCCTGCTGCGGCTGATCGCCGGAGATCTGCAGCCGGACGACGGCCGCGTGGTCTCCTCCGGAGGGCTGGGGGTGATGCGGCAGTTCATCGGCAGCGTCCGCAACGACCGGAGCGTGCACGACCTGCTGCTGTCGGTGGCTCCCGACCGGATCCGGACCGCCGCCGCGGCCCTGGCGCAGGCGGAGGCGGCACTGGCCGCCGGCGACGACGACGAGGCGGCGCAGCTGGCCTACGCGCAGGCCGTCGCCGACCACGCCGACGTCGGCGGCTACGACATGGAGGTCGTCTGGGACGTCTGCGCCACCGAGTCCATGGGCCTGCCCTACGACGCGATCCGGGGCCGCCCGGTGACCTCCCTGTCGGGAGGCGAGCAGAAACGCCTCGTCCTGGAGGCCCTGCTGCGCGGCCCGGACGAGCTCCTGCTGCTGGACGAGCCGGACAACTACCTGGACGTGCCCGGCAAGCAGTGGCTGGAGGCCCGGCTGCAGGCCACGGACAAGACCGTGCTGCTGGTCTCCCACGACCGCCGGCTCCTGGCGGAGGCCGCCGACCGGATCGTGACCGTGGAAGATCGCGGCGTCTGGATCCACGGCGGAGGCTTCGCCACCTACGCCAAGGCACGCGAGGAGCGCATCAGTCGGCTGGAGGAGCGGCGCCGCCGCTGGAACGAGGAACACGCCAAGCTCAAGCAGCTGGCGCGCACCCTGCGGCAGACCGCGGCCAACAACGACGCGCTGGCCTCGGCCTATCGGGCCGCGCGCACCCGGCTGAGCCGCTTCGAGGAGGCCGGCCCGCCGCAGCGCCCGCCCAAGACACAGAACGTGCGGATCCGGCTGCGCGGTGACCGCACCGGCAAACGCGCAGTCATCTGCGAGAACCTGGAACTCACCGGTTTGATGCGGCCGTTCGACACCGAGATCTGGTACGGCGAGCGCGTCGGGGTGCTCGGCTCCAACGGCTCGGGCAAGTCCACCTTCCTGCACCTGCTGGAGCAGGCCGCCGACGGCGCGGTGCCCTCAGTGCGACACAGCGGTTCGGTTCGGCTGGGAGCGCGGGTGGCACCTGGCCGGTTCGTGCAGACCCACGCCCGGCCGGACCTGCACGGCCACACTCCGGTCGAGCTGGTCATGACCGGCCACGCGCTCACATTGAACGAGGCGATGGCCGCTCTGGCCCGCTACGAACTCGCTCCCGCCGCCGGCCAGCGGTTCGCAACCCTGTCAGGCGGCCAGCAGGCCCGGCTGCAGATCCTGCTGCTGGAGCTGTCCGGCGCCACCCTGCTGCTGCTGGATGAGCCCACCGACAACCTGGATCTGGTCAGTGCCGAGGCCCTGCAGCAGGGCCTGGCCTCTTTCTCCGGCACCGTGCTGGCCGTCACTCACGACCGCTGGTTCGCCGCCGACTTCGACCGTTTCCTGATCTTCGGCGCTGACGGGACCGTTTACGAGAGCGACGAGCCGGTCTGGCGCGAGGGCCGGGTCGAGCGCACGCGTTGAGGCCGCAGGCCGTTGAGCGGTGAGCGGTGTCGCGGAGACCGCCGACGGCCACGCGACCGGGAAAACGACGAGATCCCGCCCGATCGAGATGATCGGACGGGATCTCGTCAACTACCTACAGGCCATTTCGAGAACGGCCCGCTGTGGGGTGTTCACGAATGGGTGTGGCCTGCGGTTGAGGCAGGGATGGGAAGATCGCTTCCCGAGAAGGTGATGATCGTTTCCCGGAGGGAACGGTGCTGCGGTCAGCCGACGGCGGGATTACGAGAAGCCGGTCATCGTGATCTAACGATACGACGCGCGCACCTTTTCGGATCTTCATATTGCGTCTTCGACCGGAGCATGGACTGAAGGCGGCGACTCCAGTCATTGACGTGTGGCGGCGTGGTAGTTGTGGATGAGCCATGCGCTCTCTGCCTGTTTGGCCACGATGGACAGGCGTACCAAGTGGAGGTCACCGGTGGGCGCGATGAAGGTCACCTCCGCGAATCCGTGCACGATTGTCTGACTCAACCGGACGGCGGACACCACCTCGACCTGTGCCGTCGTACCACGGGTGACCCTGGCGTAATAGTCGAAGATTTCCTGCGGGCCACATCTCAGCTGCGGACTGATGCCCTGGAAAAGCGCGTCCTGGCTGAACAGCGCGGCGATCTCGTTCGGATTGTGCCCGTTGAAGGCCTGCTGCCAGTCGTGGAGGAGCCTGTCGAGAACGTCTGCGGCCCCGGCGCCGGTCATCGCGAGGAACCTGCGTGCAGAGCTTCCCGCGTCCACTGGTGTCGTGGCTGCGTGTGCAGATGCCAGTAGTGCTCGGCGATGTCGTCTGGGTCGAAGTCGGTGCCAGGTGCGACCGGACCGTCCACGGTGACGCTCGCCACGTGCACTCCGGCCGGGCCGTACTCTTGGTCGAGCAGCGTGACCAGGGTACGGACACCTGCCTTGCCCAGGGAGAGGCTCACATACTGCGGCTTGGGCTCGGGCATGCCGCCGGTGATGAGGATCGTTCCATGCCCGCGTGCCGCCATGGCGGGCGCGACGTGAGCCGCGGCGTTGAGCGCGCCGACCACGTTCACCGCCCAGGCCTCCATGTGGCCGCGTACCGACAGCTCGCCCGGCGCGTCCGCCTGGATGATCGCGGCGTTGTAAACGACGACGTCCGGCACACCGTACTCGCGGACAGCCTCGTCGAGCGCGGCGTTCAACCCGGCCTGGTCGGTGCTATCGGCCTCCAACGTGACAACTGGGACATCACTGGGAGCAACCGCCTTGGCCGCTGCACGCAACGTCCGGGCGCTCCGGGCGATCAGCACGATCGGCAGCCCTTCCCTGGCGAACCGACGAGCCACCGCCTGTCCGATCCCCGGACCTGCACCAATGATCACGGCACTCGACATCGACATACTCCTTGCTTCTGGATCAGCGATACTCGTGACGGTATGGCGTCACATCGATGTGAAGGTCAAGGGGGAGGGAGCTGGATGCGGATCGGCGACCTGGCTCACGAGACTGGGGTGAACAGGCGGCTGTTGCGCTACTACGAGGAGCAGGGCCTGCTCAGGCCGGTCCGCCTGGACAACGGCTACCGCGAATACACCAAGGCGGACATCGCGACGGTGCGCAACATCCGCGCCCTGCTCGCCGCCGGGCTTTCCACCGCTGTCATCGCCCGGGTCCTGCACTGCATGCACGGAGGTGACGAACTGCTCGTGCCGTCCGGCTGCCCGACCTTCATCGAGGACTTGCGGCGCGAACGCGCCCACATCGCCGAGATGATCAGTCAGCTCCAAGGTTCGCAGGGGATCCTGGACGCGTTCCTCGACGCGGCGCTACACGGTCTCCGGAGGTGAGCCGGCCGAGGGTGATTGCGTTACGACACAGCTTCGTATCACTGCTCTCCGACGACGGCGACCTATCCATAGACGAGATCGCAAAACTGTGCGGACACGCCGGCACAACCGTGACCGAGACCGTCTATCGACACCAGATCCGGCCCGTCATCCAAACCGGCGCTCCGGCCATGAATCGCATCTTCGACGACCTCACGAACGTCCAGCGGTTCGTCGGCATGTCACTCAGTTTGTCACTCAGAAGATCAAAAAGGCCACTTCCAATCACCGGAAGTGGCCTTTGACCTGGGTGGGGTTTTCACGAGCTGGTCTGACCTGGAACGGCGTGGAGGCTCGGAAGATCGCTTTCCAGGATCCTTGTGATCGCTTCCCTGGAGGGAGGAGGGAAGTTCATCGTTCTAGGTCCGCAGCCGAAGGCCCAGCGAATGTCGCCGGCATCCGTCGAGGGCCTTCTTCGATTGATCACGGCGCCATCAAAGCAGGCCGGTATGTGCCTGATGCGTAGTTAGTGTGGAGGTCCGGTGCAAGGCGGCTCGGGCATGGACCCGGAACTGGCTTTGGCTTCGTTGCGGAAGTTGTGGCCTGAGAGCAAGGAAGATCTTGTGATGTGTCTGCATTCGCGTGGCTTTCGTGCCTACAGTGTGGAGTTGCAACTATTCGGTGAGTGAGTAAGCCGGAGTGCGGCGAGGCGCTGGGGTCATCGAGCCTGAGGGGGCGATGGTGCCATCACGGTTTGAGCAGATCAGCGTCGCTCAGCTTGTTGAGCGGCTGGACGATGAGGAAGCTCAGGCGCGGCAAGAGGTCGTGGCGTGGCGCGAGAAAATCGCCGAGGCCGAGGAGCGACTGGAGCAGCTGACGGCGGTTCGGCGCACCTTGGCCAGGTTGCAGGCCAAAGACGAGGTGTCGAGCCGGAACCCCGTGGAGGATCTCCGGGCGAAGAGCGCGGCGAGTGGCGATTCCGAGCCGGAAGTGCTCGATCAGAACGCCCGGGGCTCGCACCAGTTGGTCACCGGTGAGGCTGACCGTCAAAGCCCCGCCGGGTCTCGTCACCTTCAGCCGGTGCCGTTCATGGGAGCTCCGGACACTCTTGCTGCCGCGTGGCCCTCGTTGACCGGTATTAACCGGTAGGTCGTCATCATGTTGGCCTCAGCAGGTCGCCCGATGCGCGCCACGGAGGTCGCGATGGCGTTGGGCGAGCCGGATATTCACAAGCGGGTGGAGGTCGTCCGAACTCGTCTCAAGCGTCTGATCGACAAAGGATGGCTGGCCGAACACCAGCGCGGGCAGTTCTCGATCGTTGAGGGCCTCAACGGTGCCGCGCTGAACGGGGCCGCCGCTGACCATTGATGAGTTTGTCGTCATCCTTCTGGCTGCAAGGGGTTCAGCCGAGTGGTCAGGGTCGACGACAAGAGGGTGCCGCCGAGAGTTCAGCTCGGCGGCACCCGGGTTGCGTGAGCGCCCTGCAGGTCTAACTGACGGTGGCTCGCGCGCTTCTGGGCGTAACGCGCGATGCGGTCGCTTGGGGGCCGTCGAGCCTATTTCGCCTTCCCTGTCCGATGCCCGGCAGAGCGGAAAGAGGACGATGATGCCTGTCATACCTGTCGATGGTCGATCACCAACCGCGCCACCTGCTGCCTTACGAGGTGGTGGGCCACAGCGGCTGCCCGAGGGCGGTCTCCAGCAAGGCGATGGTGGCCACGTCCGGCCAAGACGTCCCGGCGAGCAGGTCGTTGATGGATTGTCGATTGACCCCGGACAGGGTGGCCAAGCCGCGCCGGCTCAGCTTGCGCGCGGCGAGTTCAGCGGTGAGTTTGGCGGCGATCGCCTGGACGACAATGGCGGCCGGGTGTCCGGCCAGGTCCGCGTGGGGCCAGGCCTGCGGGTTGTCGGCCAGGTCCCGGGGCGCGCGCCGACCGCTCCCCCTACAACGTGGAGCGGTTGCTGCACGCCACCACCCGGCTCGCCCTGTGGTGCCGCCACCGAGGTCTGCCAGATGATCCGGAGGTGTGGTTGCGGCACGAGACGATCGACGTGTTCGTCCTGACCGGCTGCACCGACCTGGCGCCGAGTTCGGCGCAGACCTATCGGGCCTGGCTGCGGCATATGCGTGCCTCGCTGGCCTGGCTGGAACGCGGCGAGCTGCCGAAGATCTGCCGCCAGCAGACCGTCACTGTCAGCAAAGGCGACCTCGGTCATCTCGACAAATCCCGTCAGGACCTGCCCTACCTCAGCCCCGCCTGGATCGGGACCTACAAAACTGTCCGCGCCAACACCGAGGGGATCAACGGCAGAGTCAAGGGGCACGACCTCGACCTCGGCGACCCCAAGAACCGGCTCGCCCACGGCCGCGTCGCCCAGACCATCCTGGCCGCGCTGATCGTCGCCGTCGCCAACGGCCACTTCCTCGACGCCTGGCGCCACACCCAGCAGCCTCCAGACGAGCCCGACACCTCGGCCGACGTCCTCGAGATCCCAGCAGAGCAGGTCGACCGCATGCCGCTCCCGGGTCGGAGCAGGCCGCCACCCATCCCATAAGCCGCAATTCAGATCACCCTGTCGCAACACCCAGTCTGGCGTCGGCTTCGCCATGCCCAACGACGCGAACTCGGTCCTCGACCAGCGATCTGGCACCACCTGGACCTTCCCGGGCACCCGCTCCGCAGCTCCCAAACCAGGACGAACCCGATTCGGAAACCCCTGAAACAACAAGATCCCGCCTGATCGCGATGATCAGACGGGATCCCGTCAACTTCAGTCCAGCCGTCTCGAGAACGGCCCGCTGTGGAGCTATGGGGATTCGAACCCCAGACCTCCTCCATGCCATGGAGGCGCGCTACCAGCTGCGCCATAGCCCCTTGCGACGCAGATCAAATCTTAGCCGACTTCGGACACCCCGCGCGCCATCATTCCGGAGACGAGGGCGACACCGGCGGAGGCCAGGGCGCTCACGGTGACGATCGCGAACGACAGGACGTAGGCGTCGCGGGACGGGAGGGCGGTCCCGGCGATGGTGATCGAGGTGAGGAGGGCGGCGGTGGCGGCGCCGGAGACGCTGCCGCCGATGGAGCGGACCAGGGAGTTGATCCCGCTGGCGATGCCGCTCTGGTCCATCGGCACATGCTGTACGGCCAGCGCGCCCAGCGCCGCGTAGGCGATCCCGAACCCGAGCCCCTGCAACGCGTTGGCGCCGATCAGATCGAGCACCGAGGCGTTGAAGATCGTGAACCAGCCGAATCCGGCCGCGCAGAGGGCGGCGCCGAGGGCGAGGGAGCGGGCCGGGCCGAGGCGGGCGGACAGGCGTCCGGACATGAAGGAGGACACCAGCATGGTCAGGGTGCTCGGCAGGGCGTAGACGCCGACGTCGAGGACCGATCCGCCGAAGCCGTATCCGGCCGACGAGGGCGTCTGGACGAAGCTGGAGATCAGGGTGAACGAGCCGAACATCGCGAAGCCCAGCAGCAGCGAGGCCAGGTTGGCCGGCAGGGAGCGGCGGCCGGCGAGCAGGTGGAGCCGGACCATCGGCGCCCGGATCCGGAGCTGGCTGAACACCCACACCGCGCAGAGCGCCGCCGCGCCCGCGAACAGGGCGACGATCCGCCCGGAACCCCACCCCCAGTCGTTGCCCTGGGAGATCGCCAGCAGCAGGCAGACCAGCCAGAGGGAGAGCAGCACCGCGCCGACGAAGTCGGGGCGGCCGCCGGCCCTGGCCCCGGTGTCGTGGGCGCTCAGCGCGATGAGCACGAGCGCCGCCGCGGCGAGCGCGGCGGTGATCCAGAAGACCGGGTGGTGGCTGGGGGTGCGGTCGGCGATGAGCCCGGTGACGATCATGCCGAGGTTGCCGCCGACGCCCATGGTGGCGCTGACCACGCCGATGGCCGTCATCACCCGGGTGCGCGGGAAGCTGTCCCTGATCATGCCGATGGCCAGCGGGATCAGCGCCGCCGACGCGCCCTGCAGGGCCCGCCCGGCGATCAGCACGGCCAGGGATCCGGACAGGGCGCAGATCACCGAGCCCACGACGAGCAGGCCGACGGTGAACAGGATCATGCGCTTCTTGCCGTACATGTCCCCCAGGCGGGACAGCAGGGGCGTGGCGACCGCGCCCGCGAGCAGCGAGGCGGTGAAGACCCAGGTGACCTCCGCCACCGGCACGCCCAGGGTGACCATCAGCCGGGGCAGCAGCGGGATCACCACGGTCTGCTGGACGGAGACGACCATTCCGGCTGTGGAGAGTGCCAGCAGGGTCAGCCAGAGCTGCCTGCCCTGCCGCGCCGCGCTCGGCTCGGCGACGGCTACTTCTGTCACAGACCACCCCTTTGCCGCCCGCTTTGGCAATCAAATGGTAGATCGTATGAAGGAAACACCATCGGCCGGGTCATGTCACGCCAGGGACACCGTGATACGTCTTTACTCCTATGGCCATCGAGCGCTTCGAGGAACACCGAGACCTGCTGACCGCGGTCGCCTACCGCGTCCTGGGCACCGTGACCGACGCCGAGGACGTCGTCCAGGAGGCCTGGCTGCGCTGGTCGGGGGTGGACACGGCCGAGGTCGAGGATGACCGGGCCTACCTGATCAGGGTGACGACCCGGCTCTCCATCGACCGGCTGCGGCGGGTGAAGGCGCGGCGGGAGTCCTACGTCGGGCCGTGGCTGCCCGAGCTGGTCGGCGCCGTGCCCGACGTGGCCGAGCACGCCGAGCTGACCGCCTCGATCGAGCTGGCACTGCTGGTGGTGCTGGAGACCCTGTCGCCCCTGGAGCGCGCGGTGTTCGTGCTGCGAGAGGCGTTCGCCCTGCCGTACGCGGAGATCGGCGAGATCATCGGCCGCACCGAGGCCACGGCCCGGCAGCTCGCCCGGCGGGCCAAGCAGCACGTGCGGGAGCGCAGGCCCCGCTTCGAGGTGGACCGCGCCGAGCGGCGCAGGCTGACCGAGCGGTTCGTCGGCGCGGCCTCCGACGGTGACCTGGACGCGCTGACCGCGATGCTCGCCCACGACGTGTCACTGGTCGGCGACGGCGGCGGGAAGGCCAAGGCCCCCGTCCGGGTCATCACCGGCTGCGAGAAGGTGGCGCGCTTCCTGCTCTCCGCCGCCTCGGCCAGGGGCGTGCGCAAGTTTCTGGAGTCGCTGGGCACCGGCCCGACCCCGGACATCGAGACGGCAGTGGCGGACGTCAACGGCGCGCCGGCGGCCGTGGTGACCGCCGGCGGGCGGCCGGTCTCGGTGTTCTCCCTGGTCATCCAGGACGGCCTGATCCAGACCGTCTTCCTGGTCGCCAACCCGGAGAAGATGTCGCGCCTGTGATGTCACGGATGCCCCCGCCGGACGCGTCGTGAGGGCATGACACGAGAGATAACCATCGTCGGCGGCGGGCTCGCGGGCCTCACCGCCGCCATCGCGTGTGCCGAGGGCGGCGCGCGGGTCACCGTCCACGAGTCGCACCGGACGCTCGGCGGCCGGGCCCGGAGCACCGCAGCGCCGTACATCGCCAACGACGGCACCCACGTCTTCTACTCCGACGGCGAGCCGTGGCGCTGGATGGCGGCCCGGGGACTGGTCCGGCCCTTCCGCAGGCCGGCGCCCGGCGTGCTCGCCAGGGCCAGATTCCGGTACGGCGACCGCCTCACCGCCAGGCCGCCCTGGGCGCTGCTGAGCGCGATCATCGCCAAGCGGCGGCTGCGGGCCCCGGTGGAGGAGGACTTCCGCACCTGGGGCGCCCGGCATCTCGGCGAGGAGGGGACGCGGGCGGCCGCGGGCCTGGTCGGCGTGATCACCTACGACGCCGATCCCGGGCGGCTGTCGGCGGCGTTCGTCTGGGAGCGGCTGCTGCGGGCCACCGCTCCGCGATATCCGGCACCGCGGTACGTCGTCGGCGGCTGGCAGCGGGTGGTCGACCGGATGACCGCCCACGCGCGGGGGCTGGGCGTGCGGATCGAGACCGGCGCGCGGGTGGACCGCCTCCCCGAGGACACCCCGGTGATCGTGGCGACGTCGCTGGAGGCCGCCAGGACCCTGCTGGGCGACGAGTCGCTGCGCTGGGAGAGCGGCCGGGCGGTCCTGCTCGACCTCGGCCTCACCAGGCGTCCCGGGGACCTCTTCCTCGTCTCCGACCTGGACGAGGGCGGTTTCCTGGAGCAGTACACCCTGCCGGACGCCTCGCTCGCACCCGCCGGGCACGCCCTGTTCCAGCTGGAGATGCCGTCACGGCCGGGCGAGTCCAGGGCCGGCGCGATCGCCCGGGCGGAGCGGCTGGCCGACCTCGGGCTGCCCGGCTGGCGGAGCCGGACGACCTGGCGGCGGGAGGCCACCGCCGGGGGCCGGACCGGGGCCCTGGACCTGCCCGGACTGTCCTGGCGGGACCGGCCGGCGATCGACAGGGGGCACGGCGTCTGGCTGGCGGGGGACGCGGTCGCCGCCCCCGGCCTGCTCAGCGAGGTCTCCACGCACAGCGCGCTGGCGGCGGCGCGGTCCGCGCTCCAGGCGGCCGGACGCCGGCGTTCCCTGCCGGCCCGGCCGTGATCCACGCCAGGGCGCGCTCGATGAGCGGTCGTCCGCCGTGGACGGTCAGGCGGGCGTCACGGGAGACACGGAGACCTCCGTGTGTGGTGGGGAGCCTGGACACCCCTGCCACATCGGAGATCTCCGCTGTAGATCACGTCCTGCCGTCGACGGCGTCCGTGGTCAGTGGCCTACGACGGTGTGCATGGTCAGCTCGGAACCGTCGCCGGACAGCTCCAGGGTGGCGGTGACCGAGCCGAGCCGGGAGGTGCGCGACAGGTGCGTTCCGCCGCACGGGATGGCGACCTCGCCCTCGGGCAGGCCGCAGTGCCAGGTACGGCGGGCGGTCAGCTCGGAGCCGGGGCTGTCGATCCAGACCGGCGCGTCGGCCGCGATCCACGCCTTGAGACGGTCGTTGACCCGCTGGGCGATCTCGGGCAGGTCCTCGGCCAGCCCCTCGGCGGTGAAGCCCTTGCGGCGCAGGGACTTGCCCAGGCGGTAGACGTCCTGGCTGCCGTCCGGCAGGATCCGCGAGGAGGTGATGGCCGTCTGGTCGAAGTCGGGATGGCCGAGCCCGTCGGCCGGGATCTCCTTGCGCCACCGGCCGGCCAGCGCCGCGTTGAGCGCGAGCGCGGTGAGATGGCAGGCGGTGTGCCCGGCCGACAGCGCGCGGCGCCTGGCCTCGTCCACCACCAGCTCGACCTCCCGGCCCGGCACCGGCCCGTCGGTGACGTGGACGACCAGCCAGTTCCAGCCGGGGGTGCCCCGGCGCACCGGGATGTCCCCACCGAGATGAACGGTCTCCCCGCCCTCCTCCACCGCTCCGGTCACGCAGTCGACGACCGCCAGCCCGCCGATCGTCCCCTCGTCGGCGGGCTGGTCCGGCCAGGTGTGGTCCAGCGGGTGGAACGGGGTCTCGGCCACGATCGTGCCGTACCGATCCCCCACCGGCACGGTCCCCACGACCGCCGAACGTCCCCTGACCTCACCTGCCGGATACCCGACCAGCGTCGACCCACCGATTTCCATCCCCTCATCATGCCAGTACGGCTTGCGCCGCCCCCGAAGGGGCGCAAGCCGTACCGGAAGGGGGAGGTCAGCCGGCGAGTGCCCGCTCGTCCTCCAGGTAGCGGGAGCGGCCGGCGTACCAGCCGGTCACGAGCTGGACCCCGACCACCGCGAACAGCAGCAGGAACGGCAGCGTCCAGCCGCCGGTCGACTCGTGCATCACGCCGACGACCAGGGGGCCGGCGCCCGCGATGAGGTATCCGGTGCTCTGCCCGAAGGCGGACAGCGCGGCGGTGGCCTCCGGAGTGCGGGTACGCAGGGCGAGCATGGTCAGCGCGAGCGGGAAGGACCCCATCCCGATGCCGACCAGGACCGCGAACGCCCATGCCAGACCCACCGGGCCCAGCCAGAGGCCGAGGAAGCCGACCGTGTAGAAGGCCACGAACGCCGCCACCACGGGCCGCTGGTCGGAGAACTTCGAGGCGATCCAGGGCACGACCATCGAGACCGGGATGCCGATCGCGGTGAAGACGCCCAGCACCAGCCCGGCCTGACCGGTGGTGTAGCCGCCGTCCGTGAGGATCTTCGGCAGGAAGCCGAACATGATGTAGGCCACCATGCTCTGCGTGCCGAAGTACGCGGCGACCGACCAGGCGAGCTTGCTCCGGACCAGGGTCCGAGGCCCGAGATCGCTGCTGCCCGTGTCCCGCTCCGGCTCACTGCGCAACAGCGCAAGCCACGGAATGGCGGCGACAGCGGCCAGCGCCGCCCACACCCCGAGGGCAACGTGCCAGTTGCCGTCGGCGGCCCGCTCGATCGGCACCGTAGCGGCGGCCGCGAGCATCGTGCCCACCGCGAGGGCGGTGGTGTAGACGGTGGTCATGGTCCCGGCCCTGCCCGGGAAGTGGCGCTTGATCAGGGTGGGGATGAGCACGTTGCCCACCGCGCCCCCGGACAGCGCCACGGCGCTGCTGAGCAGGAACACCCCCGGCGAACCCACCATCGCGCGGACCAGCAGGCCGGCGCCGAGGGTGATCAGGGCGAACAGCAGCAGCCGGTGCTCACCGATCTTCCTGGCCAGTGCCGGCGTCACCGCACCGACCGAGGCGAAGATGAGCACGGGTAGTGTGGTGAGGAGCCCGACCCCCACTCCGGACATGCCCAGACCGGATGAGATCTGGTCGAGGACCGGTCCCACGCTCGTGACGGCGGTGCGCAGGTTCAGCGCGGCGAGGACGATTCCCGCCACAAGCAGCCAGGCCAGGGATCCCGTCGTTCCACCGGTGCGGCCCCGGGTCTCCTGGGTGAGCACGGTCATGGGGGGCTCAGTCCTCCTCCAATTGATTCACCCAATCGTAGGATGATTGGCTGACTGCAACTGTAACAGGAGTAAAACGTCACTTTGTTCCTGTCCCCCTGAACTCTGACAACGTGAAAGCCGGGCCACGCTCTCCTTTACAGGGCGTGACCCGGCTTTTCCACGCGTCCGAGGCGGGGCTCAGACGCGGACTCTCAGATACGCGGTCCGGGAGCCGGCGGCGGCTCCTCGCCCGGCCGGCGCCCGGCAGGCGGCAGGGGGCCGCTGCCCGGCGGGGGGAGCGGGGACTCCGGCGGGTACTCACCGCCGACGGTGCGCGGGGGTGCCGGCTGGTCGAAGCCGTAGCCGCCTGCCGGGCCGCCGGTGGGACGGTCCTCCAGGTCCAGGCCTCCGCCGCCGCCGCCGGTGCCCGGCCCGTAGTCACCCGTGCCGTGGTCCTGCGGGCCGGGCACGTCCCCGCGCCAGGCGCCGGTCTCGCCGCCGCGTGCCTCGATGAACGTCTTGAACCGCTCCAGGTCGCCGCGGACGCGCAGGCGGACGATCTGCAGCCAGTCACCGACGGTCTCGACGAAGCCCTCCGGGTCGTACTCCATCTGGAGCGTGACCCGCGTGGTCTCCGGGTTGAGGTGGTGGAAGGTCACCACGCCGGCCTGGTGCGGGCGGTCGACGGACTTCCAGGCGACCCGCTCGTCGGGGTGCTGCTCGGTGATGTCGGCTTCGAACTCGCGGCGGACCCCCGCGATCTCGACGACCCACGCCGTACGGGTGTCGCTCAGTTGCTTGACCGACTCGACGCCTTCCATGAACTCGGGAAAGCTCTCGAACTGGGTCCACTGGTTGTAGGCCGTCCGGATCGGGACGTTCACATCGACGGACTGTTCGATCGTGCTCACAACTCTGCCTCCCTCTTGTGGGTTCGGGGAGCAGACCTGCCCGAGGGGGTCGGGCCCTAACTACCTGCGGCGCAAAAGCCAGTAAAGGCCGAGGATCGGAAGCAGGAGCGGGATGAACACGTAGCCGCTGCCGTAGCCGGACCAGACCGTGGCGCGCGGGAACGCCTCGGGGTCCGCCATGCTCAGGGTGCCGACGATGAGCACCCCCGCCAGCTCGATGCCGCAGGCGGCCAGCGCCAGCCGCCGGTCGCCCCGGGCCAGCGCCACGGTGAGCACGACGTAGACCGCCGCGGCGAAGGCCGACAGCGAGTAGGCCAGCGGGGCCTCGTCGAAGCGCGTCGCGATCTGCACGGCGGCACGCGCCCCCGCGGCCAGGGCGAACACCCCGTAGACCGCCACCAGCGCACGCCCCGGCCCGCTGCCGATGGCCGGGTCGCTCATGCCGTCCCCTGCCAGATCTGCAGCAGCCGCCCGACCATGGCGCAGATCGCGAAGGCCGCCACCGCGATCACGGCCGGCCCCCACCGCGAGCGCTCGCCGATCCCCCAGAAGGCCGCGATCGGCGGGATCACCAGGGTGCCCGCGAGATAGCCGATGAGGGTCGCCGTCTCGTCCGGGCCCTCGCCCCGGACCATGCCGGCGATCGCGAACCCCGCCTGGACGAGCAGGCCGACCTCCAGCACCCCGAGCGCGACGAGAAGAACGGTCCCCATGGGCTTGTCGCGCGCGGTGGTCACGAGGCTGAACGCCACGATCACCAGCGACAGCACGATCACGCCGGCCGCGAGCGAGCCGATCATCGGTACATCACAGGGGCAAGGGACATGAGCAGTAGGGTACTGCCCGGCCCCGCCGCCCTCCCCGCCGCGCCGCATAGGCTGGAGCCGTGGAGAGGATCCTGGTCAGCGCCTGCCTGATGGGGCGGAAGGTCCGTTACGACGGAGCCGCCAAGACGAGCGGTGACGCGCTGCTGGCCACCTGGCGGGAGGAGGGACGGCTGGTCCCGTTCTGCCCGGAGGTCGAGGGCGGGCTGCCCGTCCCCCGCCCGGCCGCCGAGATCGAGGGCGGCGCCGGGGGCGCGGCGGTGCTCGCGGGGGCCGCCCGGGTGCTGGCCACCGACGGGAGCGACGTCACGCGGGAGTTCCTGGCCGGAGCCCACGCGGCCCTGGCCGCCGCCCGTTCCTGCGGTGCCAGGGTGGCGATCCTGAAGGAGGGCAGCCCCTCCTGCGGCAGCCTGGCCGTCTACGACGGCACCTTCCGCGGCCGCCGCCTGCCCGGCAGCGGCGTCACCACCGCCCTGCTCGAACTGCACGGCATCGCGGTGTTCGCCGAGGACCGCGTCGCCGACGCCGGAGTACGGCTGCGCGAGCTGGAGGAGGCTTAGGGCCTGTCCCGCGTTCCCGATGGCCGGTGGACGGACAGCCGGCGTCGACGTACCGGGTGCCGAGGTCGGTGAGCGCGCCGACGGCGTGGTGGCGCCCCTCCTCGCCCGGCAGGGACCTGACGATGCCCGCGTCGGCCCTTGAGCCGCCGGCCCACCCGGCCCTGTGCGCGAACGTGACCTGCGCCTGCCCGTCGCGGGGCCGTACGTCCCGGCCGAACTAGTACTCCCAGGTGTCGGTCCGCTTCTCCGCGCCGATGCAGAAGACCGCCGAGCCGTGCTCGTCCCGGACCAGGTCCACCCGGATCCAGCCGAGGGCCCGGGACACCTTCGCCTCGAAACCCGCGTTGGGCGCGGCGGCGACCAGGCGGCAGGCGCCGCTCTCGACAGCGAACGAGACCGAGCCACCCTTGACGTTCACGACCCGGACGTTGTCGTCGGAAACCGCCGCGGCGGAGGGGCCGGGCATGGCGGCCGGTCCGGTCGGCGCGGGCGCGGGCGCGGGCGCGGGAACGGTCGTGAACGGCCGCGGTTCGGCGGTCGCCGGGTCCTTCGAGCGCACCGGAATGTGGACGGGCTGCCGCGGGGCGCGTGTGGCCCTGGGCCGGGAGCTGTTCCGCACGGGCTCGGACGGGGTGACGCGGGAGGTGGGGGCGGACCTGTCCGGGGTCGCCGAGACGGTGGGCGTGCCGACGACGGGCACCGGCCCGGTGGGCGCCCCCGAGGGGAGCGGCGCGGCCCCCGTCCGGCTGATCGCGGCGTTGATCGGCTCGATCCTCGCGTCGTCGAAGACCTCTCTGTGCAGCACGTCGCTGACGCCGAACCAGGCGACCGAGATCGCCAGCACCGTGGCTCCACACCACACCGCTATGAAACCGAGCGTTTGCCGCATGCGGTGAATTATTACCTCACATGTCTCTTTGTTCACTACGGTTACGTCGCATGGCGACGGTTCTGGTGGTGGAAGACGACGACTACGTACGTTCCGCGATCATCCAGGAACTGAGCAGGCGCCAGCACGTCGTGCGCAGCGCGGGACGTGCCCTCGACGCGTTGCGGGAGATCGCCCAGAACCCCCCGGACGCGGTGATCCTCGATCTCGGCCTGCCCGACCTGGACGGGTCCGAGGTCCTGAAGATGGTCCGCAGCATCTCCAGCGTCCCGGTCATCGTGGCCACGGCCCGGGACAACGAGGCCGAGATCGTCCGCCTGCTGGAGGCCGGCGCGGACGACTACCTGGTCAAGCCGTTCTCCGGCGACCACCTGAACGCCCGGCTGGACGCCGTGCTGCGCCGGGCCCGGGCCGCACCCCCGCCCTCGGTGCTGCGCATCGGCGGGCTCACGGTGGATCTCAACCGGCGGGAGGCCGCCGTGGACGGCGTGCCGCTCACGCTGACCCGGCGGGAGTTCGACCTGCTGGCCTACCTCGCCGCCCGCGCCGAGCGGGTCGTCTCCCGCAAGGAGCTGCTTACCGAGGTCTGGCAGCAGTCCTACGGCGACGACCAGACCATCGACGTCCACCTGTCGTGGCTGCGGCGCAAGCTCGGCGAGAGCGCCTCCGCCCCCCGTTACCTGCACACCGTGCGCGGCGTCGGCGTCATGTTGATCACTCCCCTGTGAGGCGGACCCTGGCCCTGCTCGCCGTCGCCGGGGCCTCGATGATCGCCCTTGCCTTCCTGATCCCGCTCGGGCTCATCGTCAAGGAGATCGCCCACGGCCGGGCCATGGCCGAAGCCGAGCGGCAGGCGTCGGCACTGGTCCCGGTGCTGGCCATCACCGTGGATCCGGCCCGCCTGACCCACGCGCTGGTCAGCACCGGGGCGGGAGACCGGATCGCGGTCCACCTCCCGGACGGCGGCTCGGTGGGCACCGTACGGGCGCCCGGCGAGAGCGTGGCCACGGCCTCCCGGCTGAGCCGGGCCGTGACCGGGAGGACCGAGACCGGCTACCTCCTGCTCCGCCCGGTCGTCCTGGACGGCGGGCGGACGGTGGTCATCGAGATCTTCGTACCCGCCCAGGACCTCACCCGGGGCGTCACCAAATCATGGGCGGTGCTCACCGGGGTCGCGGTGGTGCTCGTCGCCGGCTCGGTGCTGGTCGCCGACCGGCTGGGGATGCGGGTGGTGCGCTCGACCCAGCGCCTGGGCCGGGCCGCCGGCGCCCTGGGCGCCGGAGACCTCAGCGTCCGCATCGAGCCCGAGGGGCCACCCGAGCTGGTCTCCGCCGGAGAGGCGTTCAACACCATGGCCGACAGGGTCGTCCAGCTCCTCGCCGCCGAGCGGGAGATGGCCGCCGACCTGTCCCACCGGCTGCGGACCCCGCTCACCGCACTCCGGCTCAGCCTGGACAACCTGGGCCCGGAGGCCGAGCAGAGCCGCCAGGCCCTGGCCCGCCTGGAGTCCGAGGTGGACCAGATCATCGCGGCCGCCCGCCAGCCCTCCCGCGCCCCGAAGTCCGTCTCCTGCGACGCCGCACACGTGCTGCGCGAGCGGCTGGCCTTCTGGTCCGCCCTGGCCGAGGACCAGCGGCGCCCGTGCGAGCTGGTCGGCGCGTCGGATCCGGTCCCGGTCCCGGTCGCGGCCACCGAGCTCAGCGCCGTGGTGGACGCGCTGCTCGGCAACGTCTTCCGGCACACTCCCGAGGGCACGGCGTTCACGGTGACCCTGCACCAGGGCTCCGGCACGGTGGGCCTGCTGATCGCCGACGCGGGGCCGGGCATCCCCGACCCCGAGACGGCTCTGCGGCGCGGGGCCAGCGGCTCGGGTTCCACCGGCCTCGGCCTCGACATCGCCCGCCAGCTCGCCGAGTCGTCCGGCGGCACGCTGCGGATCGACTCCTCCTCCTTGGGCGGGGCCAGCGTGCAGCTCTGGTTCCGTACCGACCAGCGCGAGCGCACCCCGCGCGGGACCCGGCGGCTGGTCGGCAAGGGCTGGCCGCGCAGGGGCGCGGCACGCTGAGGCCTCCGCGTGCCTACGCCCTGGACAGCTCCATGATCCAGTTGGTCTCCCAGGTCTTCGCACCGTCGACGGAGAAGGCCTGCTCCCAGCGGGCGGAGTCAGGCGTGATCTCCGACCAGACGAACCGGGCCCTGACGGGGGTGCCCTCGTGGGCGTCGTCGCCGTAGAACTCCCCGCGCCCGTCGACGAAACGGCCCACGACCGGCGGGAACAGGGTGCCGGTCCGGCTGCTGGCCCAGTAGAGCGACCACTCCTCCCGCTCGACGTCGAACAGCCGCAGGGTGAATCCGGAGAACCCCTTGGTCGGGAAGGTGATCTCGTCGACGTTGGCCGCGCCGCCGAAGACGGGCCGGGCGACGGACGTGGCGGGGAACTCGTCCCATTCGCTGCTACCGGTCAGGGGGCTGACAAGCCGGCGGTTGGTCACGGTCCAGGCGCCGAAGAGGAAGTCGAAGTCGTTCATGCCTGAACGCTAGGCGGAGGTCACTGACACCTACTGTCAGCGTTTTTCGGAATAATTCAGATTGTGCGTGCGAGCCGGCTCCTCTCCCTCCTGATGCTGCTGCAGACGCGGGGCAGGATGACCGCCCGGGAGCTGGCGGCCGAGCTGGAGGTCTCGGTCCGGACCGTCTACCGGGACGTGGAGGCGCTCCACGCGGCCGGCGTCCCCCTGTACGGCGACGCCGGCCCCTCGGGCGGCTACCGGCTGCTCGACGGCTACCGCACCCGGCTCACCGGCCTGACCCCGGGCGAGGCGGAGTCGCTGTTCCTGGCGGGGATGCCGGGAGCCGCCGCCGAGCTGGGCCTGGGGGCGGTGGTGGCGGCCGCCCAGCTCAAACTCATGGCCGCCCTCCCGGCTGAGCTGCGGGACCGGGCCGGGCGGATCCGCGAGCGTTTCCACCTCGACGCCCCCACCTGGTACCACGGCGCCGACGAGACCCCGCACCTGGCGGCGGCCGCGGGGGCGGTGTGGGACGAGCGCCGGCTGGAGATCCGCTACCGCCGCTGGAAGGCCCCCCAGGAGGTGGTCCGCACGCTGGAGCCGTACGGGCTGGTGCTGAAGGCGGGCCGTTGGTACCTCATCGCCCGCGGCGGCCGGCACATCCGCACCTACCGGGTCTCCCAGATCCTGGAGCTGCGCGCGCTCCCGCAGTCCTTCGAGCGGCCCGCCGACTTCGACCTCGCCGCCCACTGGAACGGCGCCCTGGAGGAGTTCGAGGCCCGGCTCCACCGGGGGGAGGCCGTCATCCGGCTCTCGCCGCACGGGATGGAGCGCCTGCCCGACATGGGCCGCCCGGCCCTCCTCCGGGCGGCCGAGGCCACCGCGGAACCTCCCGGCCCGGACGGCTGGACGCGGGTCACGGTCCCCGTCGAGTCGCACCGGCACGCCCTGAGCGAATTCCTGCGGTTCGGCCTGGACCTGGAGGTCGTCGCCCCCGCCGAGCTCCGCGACCTCATGGCGGAGACCGCCAGGTCCCTGGCGCGGCGTTACGAAACACCCGGATGAGCCCCGTGACCGCCCGAGCGGCCCTCTCCGGCGGCACGGACCTGCCCCTCGGACAGACGACCCCGGGCAGACGACCTCGGGCAGACGACCTCGGGCAGACGAGAGGAAGAGCGTCAGGCCACCGGAGCCCCGGCCAGCGCCAGCGCCTCCTCCCTGGTCAGGGACACCCCCCGCCCGTAGGCCTTCTCGTAGCCCTCGTCGCCGAGCGCCTCCCGTGCGGCGGTCTTCAACCGGGCGACGTCGGCGTCCCCGGCGACCGCCGTCCCGCGTACCGCCGTACCGGCGCCCAGCAGCAGCGCGGCCCGCTCACCGTCGTCCTCCAGCAGCGCGACCCCGGACAGCATCTCGGTCACCAGCGCGACCGTGGTCATGTTGCGCTGGCTGGACGCCACGGCCAGCGCCCGCCGGTACCAGGCCAGGGCCGTGGGGGCGTCGCCTCCGGCCTCCGCGGTCAGGCCGAGCTCGATCATGATGTGGGTGCGGCTCTCCTCGGCGCCGAACCACCCGGCCGGGCACTCGGCCAGCGCCGCCTCCGACAGCCTCCTGGCCTCGCCCGGCTCACCCCGTAGCCGGGCGACGCGGCCCAGCATCTGGTCGGCCCTGGCGAGGATCTCCGACGCCCCCGTCCGGCGGGCGAGCACGGCCGCCCGCTCGGCGTCGCGGCGCGCTCCCTCAAGGTCGCCCACACCCGTCCGCACACCCGCGCGCTGGCACAGCCGCTCGGCGATGTCCTCGTCCGCGCCGAGCTCGCGCGCCAGCTCCAGCGCCTCGTCACACAGCGCCGAGGCCCGCGCGGAGTCACCCCGCCACTCGGCGAGCTTGACCAGCTCGCCCAGAGTCAGCGCCAGCCCCCACCGCTCCCCTATCGCGCGGAAACCGGCCAGCCCGGCGGCCAGATCGCGTTCGGCCTCGTCCATCCGTCCGGCGTACAGCCTCATGAGCCCCTCGCCGACGAGCCTGAGCGCCTGACTCCACGGATCGGCCCCCAGCAGCCTGCGCCGGTGCTCGGCGAGACCGGGGGACGCCTCGTCGGGGATCCCCGCCACCATCCCCCACATCATGGTGAGGAAGGGACGCCGGAGCGGCCGCCCGCTCCCGACCATCGCCTCGACGGCGTTCTCCAGATGGACGCCGAACTCGCTGTGGGATCCGCCCGGCACGATGCTCAGGACGCACAGCGCGTACTCCTCCTCCAGCCCGTCCGGCGGCCGGGTGCCGATCGCCCTGATGAGCTCCTGGGCACGCGTGGCCCCCTCGGTGCGCAGCCCGCGCAGCCACCAGTAGAGCGTCAGGGGGGCGAGCAGCCGGAGCCCCCGCTCCACGTCGAGGGTGTCCACCGCCCGGCGGAGCGCGACGTGCAGGTTGTCGCGCTCGGCGTCCAGCGACGCGAGCCACTCCAGCTGGCCGGCGGTGAGCAGGCGCGGCTCGGCGGCCAGCAGCAGGTCGAGGAAGTGGTCGGCGTGCGAGCGGCGGAACCGCTCCACCTCCCCCGCCTCGGCCAGCCGCTCGGCGCAGAACGCCCGGATCGTGTTGAGCATGCGATAGCGGGCCCCGGAGACCTCGATGAGGGACTTGTCCACCAGCCCGGTCAGCAGCTCGACCACCTCGTCGTCGGGCAGCCCGCACACCGCCGCGATCGCCTCCAGGCCGGCCCCTCCGGAGAAGACTGTCAGCCGCCGGGCCAGCGTCCGCTCGGTCTCGTCGAGCAGCTCCCAGCTCCACTCCACCACCGCGCGCAGCGTGCGGTGCCTCGGCTGCGCGGTACGGCTGCCGCGCGACAGCAGCCGGAACCTGTCGTCCAGCCTGGCGGCCACCTCGGCCACCGGCAGCGACCGCAGCCGCGCCGCGGCCAGCTCGATCGCCAGCGGCTGCCCGTCGAGGGCCCGGCAGATCCGCAGGACGGCCTCGACGCTCGCCCCGTCGACGGTGAATCCCGGAAGCACGGCCACCGCCCGGTCCGCGAAGAGCCGGACCGCCGGATAGCCGAGCGTCTGCGGCGCCGGCGTGCCCGGAGGCGGCACCGCGAGCGAGGGGAGCGGGCACAGGCTCTCGCCGGTGATGCCCAGCGCCTCCCGGCTGGTGGCCAGGACCCGCAGCCGGGGACAGGCGCCGAGCAGGCGCCCGGCCAGCCCGGCGGCGGCCTCCACCAGGTGCTCGCAGTTGTCGAGGACGAGCAGGACCTGCCGGCCGGCGAGCGCGGCGATCATCCGTTCGACGGAGTCGGCCGGCGGCCGGTCGGGCACCGGCGTGAGCCCGCTCTCGCGGAGCCCCAGCACGCCGAACACCGCCTGGGCCACCTCGTCCCCCTCCCCCAGCGGCGCGAGGTCGGCGAAGTAGACCTCACCCGGCTGCCGCGCCGCCGCCTCCACGGCCAGCCGGGTCTTGCCCGCTCCCCCCGGCCCGGTGAGGGTGACCAGACGCCCCTCCTCCAGGAGCGCGGCGACCCGCGCCATCTCCCGCTCCCGTCCCACGAAGCTGGTGAGCTGGGCCGGGAGCGCCTGCCGTACGGCCGGGGCGTCCGGCTGAGGGGCGGCCGGGGCGGTGGGAAACGGTTCGCCCCGCAGCACGGCCAGATGCGTCGCGGCCAGCTCGGCCGTGGGCTCGGCCCCGAGCTCCTCGGCGAGGGTCCGCCGGGCCTCCTCGTAGGCGGCCAGCGCCTCGGCCTGCCGCCCGCTGCCGTACAGCGCGCGGATGAGCTGTCCTCGCAGCCCCTCCCGGAGAGGGTGGGCGGCCACCAGGTCCCGCAGCTCCGCCACCAGCGTCCGGTGCGCGCCCGCCGCCAGCTCGGCCTCGACGCGCTCCTCGACGACCGCCAGGCGCATCTCCTCCAGGCGCGTGGCCTGGGCGCGCACGGACGGCGCGTCCCCCGCGTCAGGCAGCGCCGGCCCACGCCAGAGGGCCAGTGCCTCGCGCAGGAGGGTGACGGCGCGCGGCCGGTCACCGGCGGCCAGGGCCCGGCGCCCCTCCAGCGCCAGCCGCTCGAACCGGTGCGCGTCGACGTCCTCCGGCCGCACCGCCAGCCGGTAGCCCGCCGGGTGGAACTCCACCGCGCCGCCGCGCCCCAGCAGCCGGCGGAGCCGGGAGACCTGGGACTGGAGCGCGTTGGCGGCGTTGCCCGGCGGTTCCTCGCCGTAGAGACCGTCGATCAGCCGTTCGGCGGTGACCACCCGCCCGGCGTCGAACGCCAGCATCGCGAGCAGCGCCCGCACCTGTGTGCCACCCACGGCGATCGGGTCGCCCGCGGTGTCCCGCACCTCCATCGCGCCGAGCACGCCGACCCACATGGCACCGATTATCGTGCGTGGCGGGTCATCCCGCGCGGCGGGCACCGGCCGGTGGCCGGAACGACGAAAGCCGCCCTCGACCGGCGCTTTCACACCGGTCGAGGGCGGCTGATGCTGTGGAGCTATGGGGATTCGAACCCCAGACCTCCTCCATGCCATGGAGGCGCGCTACCAGCTGCGCCATAGCCCCTGGTCACCGCTCCGAGTGCTCTCGTTGCGGCGCTTCGGAAGCATATAGGGAGACCCGTACGTTCACCTAATCGACGGCCGTACGGCTCGCGCCCGCCATTTTCGGGCGCAAGCCGTACCACGGATCAGTCTTGCGTGACCTCGGGACTGTCGTCGCTCTGGATCGGCTCGGGCAGGGTTCCCGCGTTGTGCTCGAGCAGGCGCCAGCCCTTGCGCCCCTCCTCCAGCACCGACCACGAGCAGTTGCCCAGGCCGCCGAGGGCGGACCAGAGCTCCGGCGGCAGACCCAGCAGCCTGGAGACGCCGAGCCGGATCGCCGCCCCGTGGGAGGCGATCACCAGCAGGCCGTCGGAGTCGAGCTCGGCCGCCCAGCGGCGGATCGACGCCGACACCCTTTCCGCGACGTCGGCGACCTCCTCGCCGCCGGGGGCGTTCCAGGCGGCGTACTCACGGGGCCAGCCGGCGAAGATCTCATCGCGGGTGAGCCCCTCCCACTCGCCCCCGCCACGCTCGCGCAGGTCCTTGTCCACGGCCACGTCCAGGCCGGTGACCCGGCCCAGTGCCGAGGCGGTGGTCAGGGCCCGCTGAAGGTCCGAAGAGACGATCATGTCGGGGCGGAGGGAGGCGAGCAACGAGGCGGCGCGGGCCGCCTGCGCCACGCCGGTCTCGTCCAGCGGTATGTCGCTGTGGCCCTGGAAACGGTGTTCGGCGTTCCAGAGCGTCTGGCCATGCCTCAGACAGACGACACGGCGACTCACTCAGTTACCGCCTCGCGGGCTCGCTGGGCGGCTGCCTGCCGCACGCTGTCCGGCAGGGCGATGGAGGGGCAGTCCTTCCACAGGCGCTCGAGCGCGTAGAAGGTGCGGTCCTCCTCGTGCTGGACATGGACGACGATGTCGATGTAGTCCAGGAGAACCCAGCGGCCCTCACGCTCGCCTTCACGGCGGACGGGCTTGGCGTCGGCCTCGATCCGCAGCCGGTCTTCGATTTCGTCGACGATGGCACGGACCTGACGGTCGTTGGTGGCGGAGCAGAGCAGGAACGCGTCGGTGATGACGAGCTGCTCGCTCACGTCGTAGGCGAGGATGTCATCGGCCAGCTTGTCTGCCGCGGCCTCGGCGGCGAGCCTCACGAGCTGGACGGATCTGTCGGTTGCGGTCACGGTGTCGGTTAGTCCTCCTGTAGTCGGCGCTGTCACCTATCAGGGTGCCCGATCGGGCGCTCGTTGAAGAGACGCCATAGGTACAACGCCTGTCGTGTGCACCCGATTCCGTGCCGCAGACGAGTCGGCGGTCCGATCAGGGGCTCACGTAGCGGTAGAGACCACGCTTGTTGATGTATTGAACGATACCGTCCGGCACGAGATACCAGATGGGCTGTCCCGAGGCGACCCGCTCCCGGCACTCCGAGGACGAGATGGACAGCGCCGGGATCTCCACCAGGCTGACCTTTCCCTTCGGCAGCCCCGGGTCGTGCAGGATGTGGCCGGGCCGGGTGGCGCCGACGAAGTGGGCGATGGTGAACAGCTCCTCGACGTCACGCCAGCTCAGGATCTGGGCGAGGGCGTCGGCTCCGGTGATGAAGTACAGCTCGACGTCCGGGCCCCAGGCGGCGGCGATCTCCCGCAGCGTGTCGATGGTGAAGGTCGGGCCGGGACGGTCGATGTCCACCCGGCTCACCGAGAATCTCGGGTTGGAGGCGGTCGCGATGACCGTCATCAGATAGCGGTCCTCAGGTGCGGAGACCGTCTTGTCGGCCTTCTGCCATGGACGCCCGGTCGGGACGAAGACCACCTCGTCGAGGTCGAAGTGGTGGGCGACCTCGCTGGCGGCGACCAGGTGACCATGGTGGATCGGGTCGAAGGTGCCGCCCATGACGCCCAGACGTCGCTTCCCCTGGCCGGTAGGCGCGTTCATCATGCAACGGACCATACGCGTAAGCCATGCACGGCTTTTAGTCACCCCCCGCGCGTGCCAGGCGCCTCCGACGTAGCATGCCGGACATGACCACCACCCCGGATCGCAACCGCGTGCAGCTTCCCGGAATCAGCTCGCGTGCCTACGAACATCCCGCTGACCGGTCCGCGCTGGTCGCTCTGCGCTCGCTCAGCGGGTTCGACACGGTGCTCAAGCAGATGTCCGGACTGGTCAGCGAGCGCCGCCTGCGCCTGATCTACCTCGCCTCGGCCGTACGCACCAGCGACACCCAGTTCCGCGCGCTGCACGACATGGGCCGTGACGCCGCCTACACACTCGACCTTCACCGCATCCCCGAGGTCTACGTCCAGCAGAGCCCGCTGGTCCAGGCCAAGGCGATCGGCTTCGACGACCCGTTCATCGTCGTCAGCACCGGCCTGCTCGACCTGATGGACGAGGAGGAGCAGCGCTTCGTCATCGGCCACGAGACCGCGCACATCCTCTCCGGCCACGCGGTCTACCGCACCATGCTGGACATCCTCACCCGCCTGGCCACCCGGGTCGCCTGGATCCCGCTCGGCTACATCGGCCTGCGCGCGATCGTCGCCGGCCTGGAGGAGTGGCACCGCAAGTCCGAGCTCTCCGCCGACCGTGGCGGCCTGCTCTGCGGCCAGGACACCGACGCCGCGCTGCGCGCGTTGATGAAGCTCGCCGGCGGATCGCGCCTGCACGAGATGAACATCGAGGCGTTCCTCGACCAGGCACGCGAGTACGACACGGCGGGCGACGTCCGTGACGGCCTGCTCAAGGTCCTCAACCTGCTCGGCACCACCCACCCCTTCGCGGTCTCCCGGGTCGCCGAGCTGGACAAGTGGCGCCGCGGCGGCGAGTACGAAACGATCATCGGCGGCGAATACCCCCGCCGGGCCGACGACTCCAACGCCAGGATCTCCGAAGAGATCAAGGCCGCCGCCCGCTCCTACCGCGAGTCCTGGTCGCAGTCCCAGGACCCCTTCATCGGCGTCCTGCGTGACGTGGCCGAGGGCGCGGTCAACGCCGGAGAGCGCATCTTCAACCGCTTCTCCCGCCGCGACGGCAACTAGGCGGAACCCGGGAAAAGGTCCAGAAGCCCATCTTCTGGACCTTCCTGCCAGCAGATCCGTCCCGCCCCCCCACCCGCGGATCCGCCGACGGAGACCACCGGTCCACCGGCGGGGAACCCCCGCCCTCAGACCAGCAGGGCGATCGCCCGCACGGCCGCCGCGCACACGGCGACGAACCCGCCCAGTACGGCCAGCGCCCGCAGGCCCTCCTTGCGGAGTTCGGGGATCACGGAGCTGATCCGCTCGACCTCGCGGCCGATGATCCCCCCGCAGACCACGCCGAACACGATGCCGGCGACCGCGACGGGAGCGGGGCGCAGCCACCACTCCGGCGGCAGCGAGGCGCCGAGGACCAGCCACAGCACGAGGCCCGCGAGGGCCGCGGCGGGCAGCCCCGGCCAGGCCAGCGCGGTCACCAGCGACACCACGAACGTCGGCGGGAAGCCCACGACCCGCAGGACGCCCCGGACCCTGGCCGACTTGCGCTTCCTGACCAGCCAGCGCCCGGCCCAGATCGTGCGGGCCAGGACGGCGAAGAGCCCGGTGACGGCGAAGGTGGCCAGCGGCCAGATCACCGTGGCCACCACGCACGGTACGGCCAGCACGGCCAGCAGGAGCAGCGCGCCGTTCCCCGCGGGCAACGGCCCCGCCCTGCCGCCGGTCGCGCCCTCCGAGCCCTGCGCGCCGTCCGCCTGCCGTCCCTTGCGCGTCCCCCGGACGGGTTTGCCTCCCGTCCCCCCGGACGCCGTCCGGCCCCCCCGGGATGTCTCGCCCGCCCCGGAGGGCGGACGCCCGCCACGGGTCGCTCCGTCCCCGCCCGCGACCGGACGGGCGGCACGTGCGGCCCCGTCCGCTCCGGCGGCCGGTCGGCCCGTCCGCGACGGCTCGCCGGTGACGGCGGCCGGACGGCCCGCGCGCGGAGTCCCCTCCCCGCCCGCGGCCGGCCGTGCCCCGCGATCGGACTCGCCCGCCCGGGGTGCCGCCCGGCCGCTCCGCACGGGTTCCTCCGCCTTGGCCCCGGACCTGACCCGCGGCTCCGGCTTCCTCGGCGGGATGACGCCGGTCTTCTCCCCGCCCTGCCTGACCGCCTTCGACGGCGCACGCTCGGGCGAGGTGACACGGGCGAGACGGGCCAGACGGGCGGCGAGAAGGGCCGCGGTGGGGCGTTTCGCCGCCTCGCGGTGGAGGGCGGCCCGGATCAGGGGGAGCAGCGCCGCGGGGATGCCCGCGAGGTCGGCCTGGCCGTTGAGGATGGCGTACATCTGTGACTCGACCGTGCCCCGACCGAAGGTGGGGCGTCCGGTCGCGGCGAAGGCCACCGTGGCCGCCCAGGCGTGCACGTCGGCGGGCTCGCCCACGGGCTCGTCCACGAACAGCTCCGGGGCGGCGTAGCTCGGGGTGCCGAGGAAGGTGCCGGTCAGGGTGAGCCGGGTGGCGTCCAGGACCTGGGCGATGCCGAAGTCGATCAGGACGGGCTCGTCCTCGGCGTTGACGAGCACGTTGGCGGGCTTGAGGTCGCGGTGGACGACCCCCGCCGCGTGGATGATCGACAGTGCGGCGGCCAGGCCCTGGGCGAGGGTGACCAGGCTGCTCCCCTTGAGCGGGCCGCTGCGCCGTACCCGATCGAGGAGGGTGTCTCCCTCGATGTGCTCCATGACCAGATAGGGCCGCTCGCAGGCGAGGTCGGCGTCGACGACACGGGCGACGTAGGGGCTCTCGACCCGGCGGAGGGCGCGGACCTCGCGCTCGAGTCGTATTCTGGCCTCCGAGTCGGCGTCGACGATCTCGTGGAGCATCTTGAGCGCGACGCTCTCGCCCCGGCGGTTGGTGGCGCGGTAGACCTCGCCCATGCCACCCCGGCCAAGGCGTTCCGCCAGCGTGTAGGGGCCGACGCGCCCGGGACGACCCACGTGACCTCCTGCATCGGCCACATGGGTCCAAGACCGCTGTGCCTATCGGGTCGCCCGCTTCCGCGCGCTTCCCTGCCCTCCAGCCATAGGAGACAACACCATAGCGGGCAGGTGTGACGAATGTCCGGAGGCGCGCCGTACCCGCTGGAAGATCAGCGTGGCGGGGGCTCGGCGTCCGGTGGCTCGGTACGGGGGCCGGACGGTGGGGCCGGCGGTCCTGGCCGCTCCGTGGCCGGCGGCTGCGGTTGCTCCGCCGTAGGCGGTGGCTGCGGTCGCTCCGTGGGCGGCTGTTGCGGCGGCTGCGGGCGCTCCGTGGCCGGCGAGATCCGCGGCAGGGGCTCGGCCGCGATCGGCGGGACGTACGCCGGAGGGTGCTCGGTCTCCCGGAGGCGATCCCTGCGGCGGCCGAAGATCAGGTGGTCCAGGCTGAACCGGCCCGCTCCCCCGGCGGCCAGCAGCAGCGCGGCCGAGCCCAGGGCCCCCACCAGCTCGAACCCCCCCTCCGACACGAAAACGCCCTTGCCCATGTGCGCGAAGATGAACGCGCCGAGCATGTCCACGGCGATCAGGAAACCGACGAGCGGGGTCAGCAGGCCCAGGAGGAGCAGGATTCCCCCGCCGAGCTCGACGAGTATGGCGAACGTCGCGGCCACGCGGGGCATGGGAACACCCATCGTGGCGAACCCGGCGGTCGTGGCGTCGATGCCCCCGCTGCTGAGCTTCTGCCATCCGTGGGCGATGAAGACCACGCCGAGGACCAACCGCGCGATCAGCGCGGCCAGGTCGTACAGGAGCCGTCTCATGTCTGGTGCGCGGGCTCGTGCGCCGAGTTCATCAGCAGGCTGTCCAGCTCGGCCGTGGGCTCGGCCGAGAGGTTCCGGCGGGCGGTGCGCCGCCAGTTCACATGTCCCCGGCGCTCCAGCCACAGCATCATCCGGTCGAGACCGGACAACACCAGGACGACAAACAGGAACGCAACTACGATTTCCATGAAGTCCAGTCAAACCACAAGCAGTCGCGATTACATGGAGCGACACGCCACTACATTGAGTGACGACAGGGGCGCTGGACCAGGCCGCCGGCGAAACGCCGGAGCACCGGCCTCACCAACGCCCCCGCCCAGGCGGCCGCCCTCGGACCGCGACCTCCCTGACCACGTGCTCGCGGCTGATCGCCTGGGTCTTCTGCCGGTCGGGCCGGTCCACCAGCGGGCGCAGGCCGGCGTAGACGCCGAGCACGACCTCGGGGACCAGCGGCTCGCGCAGCCGGTGGTTGGCCTGCTCCAGCGGGTAGCGGACGTCGGCGCCGGTGGTCTCGCACGGGAATGCCCTCCCGCGGCCCGCAGGCGGAGTGCCGGGGCGTCGGAGACGACCACCCGTTCCCGGGTTTCCCGGGTGACCCTCCGGCCCGTCTCCTACTCGGCGCCGGCCGCGCACGAGGCGATGACCGTGCCCGCGCCGGTGCGCAGATGCCCCTCGCCGGTGTAGACCCACTTGGTGGAGGTCAGCTCGGGCAGGCCCATGGGGCCGCGCGCGTGCAGCTTCTGGGTGGAGATGCCGATCTCCGCGCCGAAGCCGAACTCGCCGCCGTCGGTGAACCTGGTCGAGGCGTTGACCGCCACGGCCGCGGAGTCGACCAGGGCGACGAACCTGCGGGACGCGCTGACGGAGCGGGTGACGATCGCGTCGGTGTGGCCCGAGCCGTACTTCCTGATGTGCGCGACCGCATCCTCCAGCGAATCGACCACGGCGGCGGCGATGTCCAGCGAGAGATACTCGACGCTGAAGTCCTCCTCGCCGGCCGGCACCACGTCACCGTAGGCCGCGATCCGGTCGTCGCCGTGCACCGTCACGCCCTCCGCGGCCAGCGCGGCCAGCGCGCGCGGCACGAAGGTGTCGGCCACGGCCGCGTGGACCAGGAACGTCTCCGCGGCGTTGCACACCGAGGGGCGCTGCACCTTGGAGTTGAGCAGGATCTCGACCGCCAGGTCCTGGTCGGCGTCGGCGTCGACGTAGACGTGGCAGTTGCCCACGCCGGTCTCGATGACCGGGACCGTCGACTCCTCCACCACCGAGTTGATCAGCGAGGCCCCGCCGCGCGGGATCAGCACGTCCACCAGCCCGCGGGCCCGCATGAGCTCCTTGACCGAGTCACGGGTCAGGCCGGGGACCAGTTGCACGGCTCCCGCCGGGACCTCGGTGCCCGCCAGCGCGTCCTGCATGATCCTGACGAGGACCGTGTTCGACTCGTAGGCGCTGGAGGAGCCGCGCAGCAGGGTGGCGTTGCCGCTCTTCAGGCAGAGCGCGGCGGCGTCCACGGTCACGTTGGGACGGCCCTCGTAGATGATGCCGATCACACCGAGCGGCACCCGGAGCTGGCGCAGCTCCAGCCCGTTGGGCAGCGTGTTGCCCCTGATCACCTCACCCACCGGGTCGGGCAGGTCGGCGACCTGTCGGACCGCCTCCGCGACGGCCTCGACCCGGGCCACGTCGAGCCGGAGCCGGTCGATCATGTATTCGGAGAGGCCGCCCTCCCGGGCCCTCTCCACGTCGAGCGCGTTGGCCGCGACGATCTCGGCGGCCCGGGACACCAGCGCGTCGGCGATCACGCGGAGCGCGGCGTCCTTCGGTGCCCGCGGCAGCGGGGCCAGCTCGGCGGCGGCCTCTTTAGCCGCCAGGGCTACCTTCAGGAAGTCCTCGGACATCTCGCGCTCCCATGGAACTAGTGGTGGGACTCCAGTATGACGATGTCGTCACGGTGGATCAGCTCGCGTTCATATTCCGGACCGAGGCTGGTGGCCAGCTCGCGGGTGGAACGGCCGAGCAGACCGGGGATCTCCACCGCGTCGAAGTTGACCAGTCCCCGGGCGACCACCCGGCCCAGCGGTCCGCACAGGTCCACCGGGTCCCCGGCGGCGAAGTCCCCCTCCACAGCGGTGACCCCGGCGGGCAGCAGCGACTTGCGGCGGCCCACCACGGCCTCGACCGCACCGGGATCCAGGTGGAGCCGCCCGCGGCCGGTGGTGGCGTGGGCCAGCCAGAGCAGGCGGGTGCCGGGGTGGCGGCCGTCCGGATGGAAGCAGGTGCCGATGTCGACACCCGCGAGGGCCTGGGCGGCGTGCGCGGCGGCGGTCAGGACCACGGGCACGCCGGCTCCGGTGGCGATCCTGGCCGCCTGCACCTTGGTGACCATTCCGCCGGTGCCGACCGCGCCGCCCTTGCCGAGCTCGACCCCCACCAGGTCCTCCGGGCCGCGCACGTCGCCGAGCCTGCGGGCGCCGGGACGGCGGGGATCGCCGTCGTAGAGGGCGTCCACGTCGGACAGGAGCACCAGCGCGTCGGCACGGGTCAGGTGCGCCACCAGGGCGGCGAGCCGGTCGTTGTCACCGAAGCGGATCTCGTCGGTGGCCACGGTGTCGTTCTCGTTGACCACCGGGACGATGCCCAGCTCCAGCAGCCGGCCCAGCGTGCGCTGGGCGTTGACGTGGTGCGAGCGGCGCATCATGTCGTCGGCGGTCAGCAGCACCTGGCCCACGCGCAGGCCGTACCGGGCGAAGGAGGAGGTGTATCGGGCGACCAGCACCCCCTGGCCGACCGAGGCGGCGGCCTGCTGGGTGGCGAGGTCACGCGGCCGGCTGGACAGGCCCAGCGGGCCGAGGCCGGCCGCGATCGCGCCGGAGGAGACCAGCACGATCTGCGTGCCGGTCCCGCGCCGGGCGGCGAGCACGTCGACCAGAGCGTCCACCCGGTCGACGTCGATCATCCCCTGCGCGGTGGTGAGCGAGGACGAACCCACCTTCACGACCAGACGTGAGGCCGTACGGATCCGATCGCGCACAGAGTCCATGACACGCACAGAGTCCACGACACGCACCTTTCGCGGGAGCCATGATTTCGCAGGGGCTTGCAGGGGAGAGCAGGTTATCCGAGCCGGTTGTCCGTGCCGCGCGGCCCCTGGTGGACGGCCTCCGCGTTGAGCGTCGGCTGCCAGTCGAAGATGTAGCCGTTCTCCATGGAACCGATGATCACCTCGGCCCCGGCCGTGGCCCCGGCCTTGGTGAGCTCCTCCTCGACACCGAGCCGCTCCAGCCGGTCGGCCAGGTAGCCGACGGCCTCGTCGTTGGTGAAGTCGGTCTGGCGGATCCACCGCTCCGGCTTGACCCCGGTGACCTGGAAGGTGTTGTCGTCGACCCTGCGCACGGTGAAGCCGGTGTCGCCGAGCTGCTTGGGCTTGATGACCAGGCGGGTCGGCTCGACCACGGGCGCGGCGGCCCGGGCGGCGGCGACCATCTCACCCATGGCGTAGGTCAGTTCCTTGAGGCCCTCGTGGGTGGCCGCGGAGATCGAGAAGACCCGCAGGCCCCGCTCCTCCAGCATCGGCCGGACGATGTCGGCCAGCTCGCGGGCGTCGGGCACGTCAGCCTTGTTGAGCACCGCCAGACGGGGACGGTCCTCCAGCTTGCCGTACGCCTTCAGCTCGGCCTCGATGGCCTCGTAGTCGCTGATCGGGTCGCGGCCGGGCTCCATGGTGGCGCAGTCGATCACGTGGACGAGCGTGTTGCACCGCTCGACGTGGCGCAGGAACTCGTGTCCCAGCCCCTTGCCCTCCGATGCGCCCGGGATGAGGCCGGGCACGTCGGCGACGGTGAAGATGGTGTCGCCCGCGGTCACCACGCCGAGGTTGGGCACCAGGGTGGTGAACGGGTAGTCGGCGATCTTCGGCCGGGCCGCGGAGAGGGCGGCGATGAGGGAGGACTTGCCCGCGCTCGGGAAGCCCACCAGCGCCACGTCCGCGACGCTCTTCATCTCCAGCATCACGTCGAGCTCGTCGCCGGGCTCGCCGAGCAGCGCGAAGCCGGGGGCCTTGCGCTTGGCCGAGGCCAGGGCCGCGTTGCCGAGCCCGCCGTGGCCGCCCTCGGCGAGCACGTAGCGGGTGCCGGCGCCGACCAGGTCGATCAGGACCTCACCGCTGACGGCGTCCTTGACCACGGTGCCGTCGGGCACCGCGAGGATGATGTCGCCGCCGTTGGCGCCGTCGCGGTTGGCGCCCGAGCCCTGCCGGCCGTTGTCGGCCTTGCGGTGCGGGCGGCGGTGGTACTCCAGCAGCGTGGCGGTGTTGGGGTCGACCTCCAGGATCACGTCGCCGCCGCGGCCGCCGTTGCCTCCGTCGGGGCCGCCCAGCGGCTTGAACTTCTCCCGATGCACAGAGGCGCAGCCATGTCCCCCGTCACCGGCCTTGATGTGCAGGACCACCTGGTCCACAAAGTCCGGCATGTCTGCCCTCCTACCCCATCTGCGGGCATACCCGCTTACAACACCAACAGGGGTGGACCGCTGTATGCGATCCACCCCTGCCGTTAACGTCTGTCGGTGCGGATCTACTCCGCGACCGGGACGATGCTCACCGCGCGGCGACCGCGCTTGACACCGAACTGCACGTGACCGGCGGCCAGCGCGAACAGCGTGTCATCGCCACCGCGTCCGACGTTGTCGCCCGGGTGGAAGTGGGTGCCACGCTGACGGACGATGATCTCGCCGGCGTTGACCAGCTGACCGCCGAAGCGCTTCACACCGAGCCGCTGGGCGTTGGAGTCACGGCCGTTCCGAGTGGACGACGCGCCCTTCTTGTGTGCCATCTCGCAAAACTCCCGAAACTCAGGCCTGGTTGATGCCGGTGATCTTCACCTGCGTGTAACGCTGGCGGTGACCCTGGCGCTTCTTGTAGCCGCTCTTGTTCTTGTACTTCAGGATCCGGATCTTCGGACCCTTGGTCTCACCGAGAATCTCGGCGGCGACCAGGAACTTGCCCGTCTCGGTGGTCACGTCGCCATCGTTGACGACGAGCACCGTCGGCAGCGAAACCGTGGAACCGACCTCGCCGGCGACCTTGTCCACCTCGAGGACGTCACCGACGGAGACCTTCTGCTGCCTGCCGCCGCAACGAACGATCGCGTACACCGCGGAACCCTTCTTCTGACTACTTGCTCGCTGGATGCTGCGCCCCGCATCCGGCTATGGTCACTGGTTTGACCGACGAACCGGGTAGGCGCGCGAACAGGGCGCGCCATGAGCGCACCGGTTCACCAGGGTACCGGATTACCGGTGTCCTGAGCGAACCGGGCGGAACGTCGGAGGTTGCCGGCCTGACGGCCGACATGGCCTTACTTGGTTGCCGACCTAATCGGCCGACTTGGCCTTGCGGGAGCGTCGCCGCCCCCGGCCGGAAGCCTGTATGCCCTGTGCGTCCTCTGCTGGGACGTCATCAAGCGCATCGGTCACCGTATCACGGCCGGACTGGTCACCGGCCGCGACAGCGTGGCCGGCGTCCTTGCCGAGCTTGTCCGCGACGGCCTTCTCCACGGCCATCTTGCCCTGGGTGCCGCGCGGCTCGGGCTTGCTCTCGACCGGCTCGGTCGAGACGTGCAGGCCGCGGCCGTTGCAGCACTCGCAGACGGTGGAGAAGGCCTCCAGGAGGCCCTGTCCGACCCGCTTGCGGGTCATCTGCACCAGACCGAGGGAGGTGACCTCGGCGACCTGGTGCTTGGTCCGGTCGCGGGCCAGGCACTCCAGCAGCCGCCGCAGCACCAGGTCCCGGTTGTTCTCCAGCACCATGTCGATGAAGTCGATGACGATGATGCCGCCGATGTCCCGCAGCCTGAGCTGGCGGACGATCTCCTCGGCCGCCTCCAGGTTGTTGCGGGTGACGGTCTCCTCGAGGTTTCCGCCCTGGCCGGTGAACTTGCCGGTGTTGACGTCGACCACGGTCATGGCCTCGGTCCGGTCGATCACCAGCGAGCCTCCGCTGGGCAGCCAGACCTTGCGCTCCATCGCCTTGGCGATCTGCTCGTCGATCCGGTAGGCGGCGAAGACGTCGGCGCCGTCCTCCCACCGGGAGAGCCGGTCGGCCAGGTGCGGGGCGACATAGCGGACGTATTCGTCAACCGTCTCCCACACGTCGTCGCCCGCCACGACCAGCGAGGTGAAGTCCTCGTTGAAGACGTCGCGGACCACCCGGACGGTCAGGTCCGGCTCGGAGGACAGCAGCTCCGGCGCGCTGGCCGACTTGGCCTTGCGCTGGATGTTCTCCCACTGGGCCGACAGCCTGGCCACGTCACGGCCGAGCTCCTCCTCCGACGCGCCCTCGGCGGCCGTACGGACGATGACCCCGGCGTTCTCCGGCATCACCTTCTTCAGGATGCTCTTGAGACGGGTGCGCTCCTTGTCGGGGAGCTTGCGGCTGATACCGGTCATCGAGCCGTCGGGCACGTAGACCAGGTAACGGCCGGGGAGGCTGATCTGCGAGGTGAGCCGCGCGCCCTTGTGCCCGATCGGGTCCTTGGTGACCTGGACCAGCACCGACTGGCCGGACTTCAGCGCCACCTCGATCCGCTTGGGCTGACCCTCCAGCCCCGCGGTGTCGAAGTTGACCTCACCGGCGTACAGCACCGCGTTGCGGCCCTTGCCGATGTCGACGAACGCCGCCTCCATGCTCGGCAGGACGTTCTGCACCTTGCCGAGGTAGACGTTGCCCACGTAGGACTGGCTCGCCTCGCGGTTGACGTAGTGCTCGACGAGGACGCCGTCCTCCATCACCGCGATCTGGGTCCGGCCGCCGGTGCGGCGGACCACCATCACGCGCTCGACGGACTCCCGGCGGGCCAGGAACTCCGACTCGGTGATGATCGGCGGACGCCTCCGGCCGAGCTCACGCCCCTCACGGCGGCGCTGCTTCTTGGCCTCCAGGCGGGTCGACCCGCGCACGCTCTGCACCTCGTCCACCGAGGTGCTGCGTCCGGCGCGGGGCGCGCGGATGCGCACCACGGTGTTCGGCGGGTCGTCCTGGACCTCGCCGGCCTCCTCGGTGCCCCTGCGGCGACGGCGGCGGCGACGGCGCGAACCGCCGGCCTCGTCCTCGTCCTGCTCGGCCTCGGGCGCCGTCGCGTCCTCGGACTGGTCGGAGTCGTCGTCCTCGGACTCGTCCAGCTCGCGGGTCTTGCCCCGGCCGCGGCCGCCCCTGCGGCGGCGACGGCGACGGCCACCGGCCTCGTCGTCGCCCTCGGTGTCGTCGTCCTCGGGCTCTTCGGCGGTCTCGGCCTCGACCTCGGCGGGCTCCGGCTCGGGCTGCTGCACCGGGGCGGGCTGCTGCTGCGCGGGGGCGGTGCGGGCCGCGGGCTGCTCGGCCCGGTGCGGGTCAGGGGCCTGGAACAGCGGCTGGAACACCGCGGCGGGCGCCTGGAAGGTCACCGAGGGGACCTCGGCACGCTCCTGGGCGGCCAGTCCGAACGGGTCGACGAACAGCCCCGGCCGTTCCTCGACGACGTCCTCACCGGCGGGCTCGTCGTCCAGCGCCTCGTCGGCGGGCATCGCGAGCAGCAGCGACGCCGCGACCTCCTCGGCCTCGGCCTCGCTTATGTCGGCCACCGGCTCCGGCTCGGCCGGCACGTCCTGCTGGACGGCCTTCCTGCGGGTACGGCTGCGCTTCACCGGCGCGGGGGCCTCCTCCGCCACCGGCTCGGGAGCGGTCTCCACGACCGGCTCGGGAGCCTCCTCGGCGACCGGCTCGGGAGCCGCCTTCTTGGCGCGGCTGCGCCGGGCGGGCGTCGTGGCCGGCGCCGTGGAGGCCGTCGTGGCCGCCTTGCGCCGGGTGGCGCGCTTGGGCGCCGTCTCCTGAGCCGTCTCGGGCTCGGGCTGAGCCGTCGCGGGCTCAGGTTCGGCGGTCACCGCGGGAGCCTCGGGCTCCGCGGTCACCACCGGGGTCTCAGGCTCCGTCGCCACCGGCGCGGAGGGCTGTTCCACGGCCGCCACCACCTGTGGGGCGGGCTCTGGGTCCTCCGGCGGAGGCCCGGCGGGCCGGCTGGCGACCCGCCGACGGCGCGTCGGCTCTGTCTTCTCCGTCATGTCCCCATCGGGGCCATTGGCCCCGACGTTGGGCTCGTTGTCGAGCATGCGGGCGCTCTCCCGTCAGCTCCCGGGCGCGTCTCCGCGCCGCGCGGGAGCTCTCGTCTCTCGCTGTACGCCGGGCCTGAGCCCGGCGCCAAGTCCTATAGGTCGCCGCCGACGTACTGGCCCACCGGTTCCGTTTCGCCGCCGCGCGTACTGTCGCGGTCCAGGTCGAACGGATCGGCGGGCTTACCGGTGCGCACGTCCAGCGGGCCCTGCGCCAGCCTGGTCACCTCGGGGGGCACCGGCGGCGCGAAGTCAGCCACAAGACGCAATCCAGTAAGAACGTCGTCGGGTCGAACGGCAGGAGTTGCGTGCCGTACAACCATGCGAAGTATGACACATGGCTGACTGGACGCCTGACCTGCTGTTGTCTCAGTTCCCTCAATAACCTCGAGGCTCAGCACCGCCTCTCGCGCATCGAAGCGGCGCGGCCCCTTTTTGGTGAGGCGCTCCACTTCGACCCGCTCGGTGGTGATGAACCGCTCGACCGCCACCCCGGCGAGGGCGGCGTCGGCCTCCGGCAGCCGGATCTCCCACGCCGAGCACTCCAGCCGGTCGGCCAGGCTGCCGGCGCCCGCCTCGACGACGTCGAGCACGTCGAGACCGTGTGGGAGGGAGGTGTCCAGCGCGGCACGGAACCGGTCGGGATCACACTCTCGCGTCACGCCGATCTCGAGGTATTCGGCCTCGCTGGCGACTCCGGTGGGTGCGGCCGCGCCCACATAGGAGATCCTGGGGTGGGGTGAGAAGCCCGCGCTGAACGCCACCGGCACGTCGGCGCGCCGGACCGCGCGTTCCACGGCCCGGGAGATGTCACGGTGGCTGGTGAAACGCAGGCGGCCGCGCTTGGCGTAGCGAACACGCAGGCGCTGCACCACGGGCGCGGGCGGAGGCCCATCGGGAGCGGGTTTCAGGGTGGTGTCGTCCTTCCCAAGTCGTGGTCGTCAGTTCAGGATAGGCCGTGCTCACGCACGGCCTATCTCAGACAACCGTCAGTGGCAGCAGCTTCTTCCCCGTGGGCCCGATCTGGATCTCGGTACCCATGGTGGGGCAGACGCCGCAGTCGTAGCACGGCGTCCAGCGGCAGTCCTCGACCTCGACATCGTTGACGGCGTCCTGCCAGTCCTGCCAGAGCCACTCGCGGTCGAGGCCGGCGTCGAGGTGGTCCCAGGGCAGGACCTCGTTCTCCTCGCGCTCGCGCGTGGTGTACCAGTCGACATCGACGCCGGACTTGGCCGCCGCCTCCATCCAGCGCTGGTAGGAGAAGTGCTCGCTCCAGCCGTCGAACCGGCCGCCGCCCTCCCACACCGCGCGGATGACCTTGCCCACCCGGCGGTCGCCCCGGGAGAGCATGCCCTCCACGATCGAGGGCTTGCCGTCGTGATAGCGCAGGCCGATGGCCCGGCCGTACTCCCTGTCGCCGCGCAGGGCGTCCTTCAACGCCTTGAGCCTGCGGTCCACGGTCTCGTGGTCGGCCTGGGCCGCCCACTGGAACGGGGTGTGCGGCTTGGGCACGAACCCGCCGATGGAGACCGTGCAGCGGACGTCACGCGACCCGGTGGCCTCACGGCCCGCCTTGATGACCTTCTTGGCCAGGTCGGCGATGCCGAGGACGTCGGCGTCCTCCTCGGTGGGCAGACCGCACATGAAGTAGAGCTTCACCTGCCGCCAGCCCTGGGTGTAGGCGGTGGTGACGGTCCGGATGAGGTCTTCCTCGGTGACCATCTTGTTGATCACCTTGCGCATCCGCTCGGAGCCGCCCTCCGGGGCGAACGTCAGACCCGACCGGCGGCCGTTGCGGGAGAACTCGTTGGCCAGGTCGATGTTGAAGGCGTCGACCCGGGTCGAGGGCAGTGACAACGAGGTGTTGGTGCCCTCGTAGCGGTCGGCCAGGCCCTTGGCGACCTCGCCGATCTCGGAGTGGTCGGCCGACGAGAGCGACAACAGGCCGACCTCGTTGAACCCGGACGCCTTGACGCCCGCCTCGACCATGTCGCCGATCGTGGTGATCGAGCGCTCCCGGACCGGCCTGGTGATCATCCCGGCCTGGCAGAACCGGCAGCCGCGGGTGCAGCCGCGGAAGATCTCCACGCTGAACCGCTCGTGCACGGTCTCGGCCAGCGGGACCAGCGGCTTCTTCGGATAGGGCCACTCGTCCAGATCCATGACGGTGTGCTTGTGGACCCGCCACGGCACGCCCGACCGGTTGGGCGCGACACGCTGGATCCGGCCGTCGGCGTGATAGGCGACGTCGTAGAACTTGGGCACGTAGACCCCGCCGGACTCGGCCAGCCGCATCAGCAGCTCGTCGCGCCCGCCGGGCGAGCCCTCGGCCTTCCACTCGCGGATGACCTCGGTGATCGCGATGGCGATCTGCTCCCCGTCGCCCAGAACCGCGGCGTCGAGGAAGTCGGCGACCGGCTCGGGGTTGAAGGCGGCGTGACCGCCCGCGAGGACGATCGGATCGTCGTCACCCCGGTCCGCGGCCTCCAGCGGGATACCAGCCAGGTCCAGCGCGGTGAGCATGTTGGTGTAACCGAGCTCGGTCGAGAACGACAGCCCGAACACATCGAACGCCCGCACCGGCCGGTGAGCGTCGACCGTGAACTGGGGAACACCCTCGGAACGCATGAGCGCCTCAAGGTCGGGCCAGACCGCGTAGGTCCGCTCGGCCAGCGTCCCGGGCATCTCGTTGAGGATCTCGTAGAGGATCTGCACGCCCTGGTTGGGCAGGCCCACCTCGTAGGCGTCCGGGTACATCAGAGCCCAGCGCACCGTGGTCTCGTCCCAGTCCTTGACGGTCGAGTTGAGCTCACCTCCGACATACTGGATCGGCTTCTGCACCTTGGGCAGAAGCGCTTCCAGGCGGGGAAACAACGACTCGACAGACATGCCGTCAAGCCTATCCGCCTAGAACGGGTGCCACAGGCGGTCGTCTCCCCCTCTCAGCGAGTCGAGGCGGTGCCGCAGCTCGTCGTGGGCCCTGCGATCACGGTGCGCGTTGCGCAGCACGGCGGTGAGGGTCTGCAGCTCGCGCATGTCCCGCAGCACCGGGTAACCCTCCCACCGCGTCGCGTCGTAGCCGTAGGCCTCGCTGAAATTGGACCGCTGCCGCTCGGTCAGCCCGAACCGGATCCCCTGCAGGGTCGGGATCAGGTCGATCTCCCGCGGCCCGGCGCACACCCCGTCCCAGTCGCACAGCAGGAAGCCGTCACGGGTGCGGATCATGTTCCCGCGGTGGGCGTCGCCGTGGGTGAGCCCGTACGGCAGAGCGAACTCCAGCCGCTCGTAGTAGGTCTCGGCGAGCGTGTCGCAGCGTTCGAGCAGCCAGCCGCGGTCGTCCTCGCCGAGCGCGCGGCCGGCCAGGATCGCCCGGCGCACCGCGCCGAAGGGGTCGTGGGTCGGCAGCTCGAACGGCACGGACGGCAGGTCGTGCAGCCTGCGCAGCAGCGGTCCCAGCTGCGCAGGATCGGGCGGCGGCCCGATGTGCTCCTCGTGGTGCCAGAAGGTCGCCAGGAATCCCTCCGCGACGACCGGCTGCCTGACGTTCAGCGGCCGGATGGTGGGGAACCCCTGCTCCGCCAGCCAGCGCGTGACCCGGACCGAGGTCACCAGCCGGTCGAACTTGCCCGGCGTGGTCGCCTGCGCCAGCCGTACCACCGCCTGCTCGGCGGGCAGGTGGTAGACGGTGTTGGCGAAGTCGCGCAGCAGCGTGAAACCGGCGCTGTCCAGCCCGGCCTCCCGGCAGGCGTGGCCGAGCGCCTCGGCCGCCCGGGTGAGAAGCGAGCTTCCGGCGGCAATCGTCATCGTCCGCTCCTGTCTGAGATCGCTTGCCGGGCGTGCTGGGGCAGGCCCACGGCGCAGAAACTCTCGATCTGCCTGGCCATGTGGGCTCCCCCGGGTCTGGCGGAGAGCAGGGCGCGACCCGTGGCGAGGGTCGTGCCCAGGCTGCCGATGCGCCGGTCGGGCGGGAGCGCCAGGATCGGCGCCATGGCGCCCTCCGCTCCGCTGGCGTCGCCCTCCATGAGGTGGGCGATCGCCAGGTGGGCGCTGGCCATGGACTCGCAGCCGTAGGAGCGGTTCTCCGGATCTCCGGAGGCGTACAGGGACAGCGACGCGCCCGCCGACTCGATGGCCGCCGCCGAGAACCCGAGGTGCAGGTGGGTGACCGCCGCGTAGTAGTGCTCCTTGGCCGGGCGGAACGCGAACTCCCCGGCGATCTCGTCGTGCAGCTCGTCGGCGCCGGCCGACCGGACGTCGGCCGCCTGGCGGAGCGCCTCCGCGGCTTCCCTGCCACGGCCCAGCAGCGCGTACGAGCGGGCCCGCAACATGTGCAGCCGGGTGGCGCCGGAACCCACGTTCATGGAGGTCAGCCCCTCCTCCGCGTACTTGGCCGCGTCGCTGTAGCGCCGGTCCCACAGCGCCACCGAGGCCTGCATGCCACGCGCCCACCCCATCAGCGCCGCGTGCCCCGCCACCTTGCCGTAGGTCCACGCGGCCCGGGCGAGGGTGTCGGCGGGGATCCGGCGGTCCATGTCCATGCTGACATTGGCCATCAGCCCGCACAGCGCGCCGGTCAGGAAGTAGAGCTCCCTGGCCTGGCCCGGATGGATGCGCTTGTCCAGCGCCCTGCGGGTCCGCTCCTGCAGCTCCCGCATCTCCACGAAGAGCGGCAGCGGGGCCTCCGCGACATAGCGTTTGCCGACCCAGATCACCTGGGTGCGCAGCCGCTCCAGCGCGCCCGAGCCCAGCTCGCTCGCCTCGGCCTCCTCGGCGTGCGCGCCCGCCTCGTCGGCCGCCTCCGTGATCAGGTCCAGGACCGGCGGCGCGGACGGCCCGGACCGCAGGTCGTCGGGGGTGTAGTCGTGGGCGAAGCCGAGCTGCACGGGCCCGGTCTCGTACAGCCTGCACAGCAGGTCGGTGTAGTCCCTATCGGGCCGTGCCCCCGCCTCCCACTCCCGCCAGGAGCGCTCGGTCAGCCCGCGCCGCTTGACGCCCTCCCGGTCGCACAGGGCGTGGAAGTGCTCGATGGCCTCTTCCACGGTCCATCCGTGCGCGAGCCTGCGGCATTTGAACCTGGTCTGCTGCGGGCAGCAGGCATGGATCTCGTCGACCATCCGCTGGATGACCGCCGCGGACGGCGGGCCGGACAGGGAGGCCAGCGTCCGGTTACGGATGATCGTCGCGCAGGCCAGCGCGGCGCGGTCGCCACCACGTGTGCTCTGGGTCATCGGCTCTCCCCGCCGTGCTCCGAAGGGATCGCCGCCACGGTAGTGCTCCGGCCGTCCCGGGGTGCACCTGAGAGCCGGCCGCCGGTCCGGGAGAGCGCGCCCCTCATGAACCGCTACCGCCGAAGGGCCCGACCGTCCCGCCGTTGCGGAGCTGGGCCTGGAAGAGCTGCCCGCACAGGCTGCTCGGGGTCTCGGCGAACCAGACCGCCGGCGGGCTGCCCGCCGACACCGCGGCCCAGCGGCCCTTGCTGAAGACGATCCGATAGTCGGGAAAGGCGGTACGCAGCAGTTCCAGTGCCCGTTGCCGCTCGGCGAGCTCCGATGTCACGACCCCTCCGTCATCGCGAGTTCTGGCGTCGTTCCCAGAATGTTCGCTTGACTCCCGGCACGCCAGTGAGAATCCGGCGTCACCGACATGCGGACGGCTCTCATGTCGGCCGGCCTAGAAGGACTGCTCGCGTATGTGGATGGCCTGGAGCAATCCGATGGCGATCATATTGGCGAAGGTCGCGGTGCCGCCATAGGAGACGAACGGCAGGGGAAGGCCGGTGATCGGCATGATCCCGATCGTCATGCCGATGTTGACGAACGACTGGAAGGCCAGCCAGCACACGATCACCCCGGCCGTCAGCGTGCCGAACCGGTCGTCGCACTGCCGCGCGATGCGCATCCCGCGCAGCAGGATCACGCCGAGCAGGGCCACCACCGTGACCGAGCCGAGGAAGCCGAACTCCTCCCCCGCCACGGTGAAGATGAAGTCGGTGTGCTGCTCGGGCACGAAGCGCCCGGTGGTCTGGCCGCCGTCGAACAACCCCTTGCCGAACAGCTCCCCGGACCCGATGGCGATCAGCGACTGGGTGCTGTTGTAGCCGACGCCGCGCGGGTCGCTGGCGGGGTTGAGGAAGGCGGTGAACCGGGCGATCTGGTACGGCTCCAGCACGTCGAGGAACCACACGGCCACGGCCCCGCCGACCACGAGGAGGGCCAGGCCCCCGATCCAGCGTTTGCGGACCCCGGCGACGACGAGCGCGGCGGCCGTGATCACGCCGAGGACCATCGTGGTGCCCAGGTCGGGCTGGAGCATCACCAGGCCCATCGTGAAGGCGCCCACCACCAGCGCTATCCCGACGTCCAGGCCGCGCGGCCGGTCGGTGCCCGCGGCGGGCTGGGCCATCAGCATGGCGAGCATCAGCACCAGGCCGAGCTTGGCGAACTCCGACGGCTGGAAAGCGAACCCCCCGCCCACCATGATCCACGAGTGGGCTCCGTTCACGGTGGAGCCCAGAGGCGTGATCACCAGGAACAGCCCGAGCAGGGACAGGCCGTACACCAGGGGCGCGTAGGCCCGCAGCCTCCGGTGGTCCACCATCGCCGCCATGCCGGTCAGCACGGTCCCGATGCAGAGGTTGAGGATGTGCTTCTTGACCAGGCCGGTGGATCCGGGCGCCCAGGTCCTGGTGGACGACCAGACCAGCATGGTGCCGATCACCGCCAGCGCCGCGACGGCGACCAGCAGCACCCCGTCCATCCGGCGCACCGCCGAGGACGCCGTCACCGCCCTGCGTGTGAAGGACCCGCGCCGCGGCGCGGCCGTCGCGCGGGTCACCGCGCCACCGCCGCCGCACGGGGCAGACAGCGGGCCCGCCCCACCGTCACGCAGATCATCGAGCCACCGTGCCGTCCCGTTTGATCATCGGCGGCTCGGAGGCGGGCCGGTGAGCCGGCAGCGCCGCCGGGGCCTTGTCCCCGGTGGGCGTGAAGCCGTAGATGCCCTCGTAGATCTTCCGGGCGGCCGGAGCGGCGGTCTGGGAGCCCATCCCCCCTTGGGAGACCATGACGACTACCACGAACCGGGGCTTGTCGGCGGGCGCGAACGAGGCGAACCAGGAGGTGTCCGCCTTGCCGTAGACCTCCGCGGTGCCGGTCTTGCCGCCGATCTTCACCTTGTCCATGGGGAATCCGACGAAGGCCCCGGCGGCCGTGCCGTCGGAGGCGACCTCGCTCAGCGCCCCCTTGATGTAGGCCCGTTCCTTGGCGGAGATCGGCAGCTTGCGCACCACCGGCGTCTTGATCTCCTTGACCATGGTGCCGTCCGGCCGCACCAGCGCCCAGCCGAGCCGGGGGCTGCGCAGCCTGCCGTCGCCGACCAGCGCCGCGTAGGCCGCCGCGAGCTGCAACGGGGTCACCAGGACGTCGCCCTGTCCGATGGAGAAGTTCGCCGCGTCACCCGGCCGCCACTGGTAACCCTCCAGGCAGTTCTCGTACGCCAGCTGCTTGAGGAAGGCGGCCCGGCTGGGGTCGCTCTTGGCCACGTCCGGATAGCCGATCTTGGCGTGCCTGCAGTTGTCGGCCTTGGTCGCCGACCACAGGTCCTTCTTCCAGTGCCGGTCGGGGATCCGCCCGGCCGACTCGCCCGGCAGGTCGACGCCCGTGGGACGGCCGAACCCGAAGGCACGCGCCATGGTCGCCATCGGCTCCTTGGTCTTCGCCTTCGGCTTCAGCCCGCCGTCACGCAGCCACTGCTCATAGGCGGCCTTGTAGAAGATCGTGTCGCAGGACTTCACCAGCGCCGTGTGCAGGGTGAGCGTGCCGAGCCCGATCCCCCGGAAGTTGTTGAACGGCCGGCTGCCCACCATGAAGGAGCCCGGGCAGTCGTACTGGCCGTTCAGCGGATAGCCGTCCTTGAGCATCGCCGCCACCGACGACACCTTGAACGTCGAACCCGGCGCGAACTCCCCCTTGATGGCCCGCGACACCAGCGGCTTGCCGGTCTTGCCGGAGAGCAGCCGCTGGTACGCCACCTCGGAGATGCCGCCGGTCCAGATCGCCGGGTTGTAGGTCGGCGCGCTGGCCAGCGCGATCACCCGGCTGGTCCGCGCGTCGAGCACCACCGCCGCCGCGCCGTCGGCCTTGGGGGCGGACTTCATCGCCTCGGCCAGGGCCTTCTCCGTCACCGCCTGCACCTTGGCGTCGATGCTGGTGATGAGCGTGTCCCCGGGCGTCGGCGGCACCTGCCGCTCCACGCCGATCACCTTGCCGAGCCGGTCCACCTGCATCCGCCGGATCCCGGGCACCCCGCGCAGCGCGCTGTCGTACACCGACTCCAGGCCGTCACGGCCCACCAGGTCCACCCCGGAGAAGACCGCCTTGGACCCGGCGCGCCTGTCCATCTCGGCCTGGGTGATCGGCTGCAGGTAGCCGAGCGCCTGCGCGCCCGCACTGCTGCCCGGATACTCCCGCACCGCCTGCACCTCGGCGGTGACCCCGGGAAACTCCTCCTGCCGCTCCAGGATCTGCAGGGCCTCACGGGTGGTGACGTTGTCGTCGATCGGGATCGGCTGGTACGGCGAGCCGGGCCAGCAGGGTCTGGCGATTCCGGGACCGCACGCCCTGATGCGCTCGCGCAGGTCGGCCGGCCGGCGATCCAGCACCGTGGCCAGCCGCTGGAGCACCCCCCTGCCGTTGCCCTCCATCCGGTTCAGGCTCGTCCGGTCCACCGAGACCACGAGCCTGGTCCGGTTGCGCACCAGCGGCCGTCCCGCCGAGTCGAGGATCTGCCCGCGCACCGCGGGCACGACCACGTCGCGGGTGCGCGTCTCGGTCGCGGCCACCACGAACTCGTCGCCGCGCACCACCTGCACCTGCCAGAGCCGTACGGCCAGCAGTGCCAGCAACGACACCACCAGCACCTGCAACACGACCAGCCTGCCCCGCATCCGGATCATGTCCGCTCCTCGCACGCCGGCGCGCCCGGACGGGATCCGCGGACCCCGTGCCCGGCGGCCCGCCGGCTCATGTCCGCCCCCGCGCCAGGTATCCCGCCGGTTGGATGGTCCGCACCCGGGGCCCCCGGACGACTCTCGTCACCGCCCACACCACCGGCGGCGCGGCCAGCAGGTTGTAGAGGACCGCCTGGGGCAGCGTCGCCGTGAGCATGGACCGGCTGATCCGATCGTCACCGAGCAGCGCGCCGACCCCCGCGGCGACCAGCGGACCGGCGACCGCACAGGCCAGTGTCGTGAGCTGCCCGGCGTCCGGATAGCTCTCCACCACCCGCCCGGCCATGAACCCGATCAGGCACAGCACCAGCGCGTGCTGCCCGAGCACGTGCGCGGCGGGCGGCAGCACGTCGCTGGCCAGCCCCGCGCAGAAACCCATGACCGCGCCGGCGTTGGCCCCGCGGACCAGCGCGTAGCCCACCACGGTGAGCAGCACCAGGTCGGGCGCGCCCTCCCCCGGCAGCGGCAGCCGGTTCACGACCGTCACCTGGAAGACCATGACCAGCAGGAACACCCCCACCGAGAGCACGTCACGACCGCCCACCGTCAGATCCCCCTCCCCGCCGAGCCGGGCCCGCGCAACGCTTCGGGCTTCGGCGAAGGGACGGGCTTCGGCGAGGGAGCGCTCTTGCGCGGCCCGTCGGGCCGCACCGCGTCACGCGGGTCGCGCCGCGGCGACTGCACCACCACACCGACCACGTCCAGCGCGGTGAGGTCGGCGTACGGCCGCGCGTAGGCGATCCGGGTCAGCTCCCCCGGCGTGGCCTCCACCCGCTCCACCACCCCGATCGGCACCCCCGCCACGTACGGCACGCCACGCTGGGAGCCGAAGCTCAGGATCCGGCGGCCCGGAACGATCTGCGCGGTCGAGTCGAGCAGCCGGAACCGGACCAGGCGGCCGTTCTCCCCGACCCCGTGCACCACCCCGATCTCGTTGCTCCCCTCCAGCCGCGCCCCGGCCGCCGAGGCGGGATCGCTGAGCAGCACCACGGTCGAGGTGGACGTCCCCACCTGGACCACCCGGCCCACCAGGCCGTCGCCGTTCAGCACGGTCATCTCCGAGCGCACCCCGTCGGCGCTGCCCACGTCGAGCTCGATGGCCTCCTCGAACCCGGGCGTGCCACGCCGGGCGATCACCTGGGCGGGAACGATCCTGTATCCGGCGGTCCCGGCGACCCCCAGCAGCCGGCGCAGCTCGGCGGAGTGCCGCTGGTCCAGGCTCTGCGCCACCAGGTCACGCTTGAGCCGCTGGTTCTCCGCGCTCAGCGCGTCGATGCGGCGCTGCGCGTCGGGCGCGCCCACCATCGTCTCGAAGAACTGGCCGACCGGCCGGATGACGTCGGCCCCCGCGCTCTCGGCGGTGCCGAACAGAGCCGTACCGGCCCCGCGGAGAGGGCCGAAGGGAGAGTCGTCCCCCGCCCGATGGTCCACGGTCATGACCACGAGCGCCGCGGCCAGCAGCAGTCCTAGGCTCATCCGTGCCCGGCGCGTGTCTTTCATCAGTGCCGCGGCTCCGGGACCAGGACCTGCTGCAAGGCGTCGAAGTCCTCGACACACTTGCCCGAGCCGAGCGCGACGGAGTCGAGGGCGTTGTCCACCAGGTGGATCGGCATGCCCGTCTCGTCCTTGAGCCGCTCGTCCAGGCCCTTGAGGAGCGCGCCACCGCCGGTCAGCGCGATCCCCCGGTCCATCAGATCACCGGAGAGCTCCGGCGGGCACTTGTCCAGGGTGGTCTTGACGGCGTCCACGATCGCGTTCACCGGCTCCTCCGTGGCCTTGCGGATCTCGTGGGCCGACACGATGATCGTCTTGGGCAGACCGCTGACCAGGTCGCGACCCCGGATCTCGGCATGCCCCTCCTCGGGGAGCACGCAGGCGGAGCCGATCGCCATCTTGATCTCCTCCGCGGTCCGCTCGCCGAGCATGAGCGAATATTCCTTCTTCGCGAAGCTGATGATCGCCTGGTCCAGCTCGTCGCCGCCCACCCGGATCGACTGGCTGGTCACCACACCGCCCATCGAGATGATCGCGACCTCGGTGGTCCCGCCGCCGACGTCGACCACCATGTTGCCGGTCGGCTCGTGCACGGGGAGCCCCGCGCCGATCGCGGCCGCCATCGGCTCCTCGATGATGTAGACCTGACGCGCCCCCGCCTGGTAGCCGGCCTCCTTGACCGCCCGCTGCTCGACCCCGGTGATCCCGCTCGGCACCGCGATGATGATGCGAGGCTTGGCGAAATGGCGGCGCTTGTGCACCCGCTGGATGAAGTAGCGGAGCATACGCTCGGTGACGTCGAAGTCGGCGATGACGCCGTCCTTGAGCGGCCTGATCGCCACGATGTTGCCAGGCGTCCGGCCGATCATGCGCTTGGCCTCGATGCCGATGGCGACGATCTTCCCTGTGGTCGTGTTGATCGCGACGACGGAGGGTTCGTTGAGCACGATGCCGCGTCCCCGGACGTAGACGAGTGTGTTGGCGGTGCCGAGGTCGACTGCCATGTCGCGGCCGAGAAAAGAAAGCTTGCTGCTCATGGGGAAGGCGGCCCTCCTCCCGTGGGATCGTCGGCGAAAACTACAGAACGCACTCGAATCGTAACGTGACGTACCCACCCCTGAGCGCAATGAGCCCGCCAGTTCCAGGAAAATCTTAAGACGCGTCAAATACGTCGAGCCTCGTCAACCCCAGGGGGTTGACGAGGCTCGACGGCGCCGGATGTGGAGAATTCCTAGAAGCGGTCCGGGAAGAAGATCTTGATCTCGCGGGCGGCGGACTCGGGCGAGTCGGAGCCGTGGACCACGTTCTCACCGATCTCCAGGGCGTGGTCGCCGCGGATGGTGCCGGGGGCGGACTTGACCGGGTCGGTCAGGCCGGCGAGGGCGCGGAAGGCCTCGATGGCCCGGGGGCCCTCGAGCACCAGGGCGACCAGCGGACCGGAGGTGATGAACTCGACCAGCTCGCCGAAGAAGGGCCGCTCGGAGTGCTCGGCGTAGTGCGCCTTGGCGGTGTCGACGTCCAGGGTGCGCAGCTCCAGCGCCACGACCTTCAGGCCCTTGCGCTCGACCCGGGCGATCACGTCGCCGATGAGACCGCGCGCGACACCGTCGGGCTTGATCAGGACAAGAGTGCGCTCGGACACTGAAGTTCTCCTTTGAACAGGAAGGATTGACTCGCGGACTGCGATGAACGCGCGAAGTTTACCGCCCCCGGCCCGTTTCCCCGTGTTCGGCGGTGTCAGGTGCGGGCGGGCCCGTCTCCCAGCGCGTCCTCCGGAGACGGTGTGGGCGGCGGAACCACCGGCAGCGTGCCGGTCTTGTCCGGCCGCGGTTCCGAGCGCGGATCCGGCCGCGGCTCGGCGCCCGGTTCGGATCCGTCCCGGCCGGGCCTGTCGCCTTCCCCACCGGCCTCCGGCTCCGCCCGCGCCGCGGGAGCGGGCCATGGTGGCTGCGGCCCGGCCAGAGGCTCCAGCTCGGGGGCGGGTTCGGGGACCATCACCGGTCCGGTGGCGCGTCCGGCGGACCGGCGCGACCGCTTGACCGCCTCCGGGGCTGGAGCGGCGGAGGGGGGATCGACCGGAGTCGGGGAAGCCGAGGGTGGAGCGGCCGGAGCCGGGGAAGCCGAGGGTGGAGCCGGGCTGGCCGAAGGTGGAGCCGGGCTGGCCGGAGGTGGAGCCGAGGCGGCCGCCGCGGTCGCTGAAGGCGGCTGGACCCGGGAGCCGCCGAGTCCCCCGGCGGGTTGATCGGCCGAGGGCCGCCCGGCGGGCAGTCCCTCGGCGGGCGCCCGCCCACCCGGAGGCAGGCTGTCCCCGGCCGCGGTGTCCGCCGTGGCAGATGCGGGCACCGGGGAACGGCGTGCCAGGACGGAGCAGAGCACGATCACCGCGACCACCAGGCCGCCACCGATCAGAGCCCACAGATGGAGGGCATCGACGAACCCGTCGACCAGCGCCTGCGAGGTCGCCGCGTCCTTCAGGCTCATGAACTGGACCCCGCTGCCCAGCAGGAAGCCGGAGAGCACCGCGGGGAAGAAGAGCGACAGTGCGAAGAGCGCCGCGCCGGGGCCGGACGAGCGCAGCGCGGAGGTGAGAGCCACCGCGGCGCCGACCCCGAGCAGCGTCAGCGGGACGATGGGAGCGGGCCCGCCGGGGGCGGGGAGGAGCAACCGGACCGCGCACAGCCCGGCCACCACGAGCACCAGGCCGCCCGCGCCGGCGAGGGACACGGCGCCGTCGCCCAGCCGGCTCACCAGCGCCGCGGCGGCGACGCCCGCGACCCCCGCGATCACGAAGGCCGGCCAGAGCCCGGACAGGCCCGGACCACCCAGCCCGCCCAGCTCCACGTAGGTGACCTGGGCCGCGGTGGGCAGGACGACGACGCCCACCGCCAGCATCGTGTAAGCGGGCACCTGGCCGCCGGCACCGCCCAGGATTCTCAGGGAGGCGAGCCCGAACAGCACGAGGATGGACAGCAGCGCCGCGCCGATCAGCAGATCCGGAGGCCAGTCGAAGGTGCTGCCCAGGGCCAGGGCGGCGATGGCCACGGCGGGCACCATCGCCACGGGCAGGCGTCCGCCCTCGGCGACGTCCGTCCCGCCGCCCGCCGGGGCGCCCTGTCCCCTCTTCATCCAGAGCACGAGATAGACGGCCGCCAGCGCGAGCGCGACGCCCGTGAGCATCGGGTACGGCTGTAGCGTGACCCGCCAGGACCTCACCTCGTCAAGAGGCCACAGGGCGAGTGCCTGCGCGGTCAGGAGGCTCACCGCGAGCATGCCTCCCCACAGCGCCCGCAGGAGCGGCGACCGCTCCCAGACCGCTGCCAGGGTCGCGGGCACCAGCAGGCCGGCGCCGATCCCGTGCAGGACCCGCAGGACCCCCACCAGCAACGTGGAGTCCGCGTAACCCCCCGCCGCGTCCGCCACCGCGAGCAGGGTCAGGCCGGCGACCAGGAGCGGGGCCGCCCGCATCCGGCGGACGGCGATGGCGGCCGGCGGCACGGTCAGCACCATCGCGGGCAGCGCCAGCCCGTGCGCCCGCACCATCGCTATCTGCGAGATCTCAGGCGGGAGCAGGGTGGCCACCACCGAGATGGTGTTGGGGATGGCGACGATCGCCAGCGGAAGAACCACCGCGACGAGCAGTCCGAGGATGACGTCGAGCACCGCGGAGACACCGAGCGGGCGCGCCACGCCCTTGGGCCCGGCGGTCACCGCCCGGGTCGGTTGAGTGGGAGGGACGGCCATGTTGGCCGACTTTAGCGGGAAGTCACGCCCTCGACACGGCGAGCGACGAATATCGCCGTGATCCACAGTGCGGCGAAGATCGCTCCCAGGAAGAACATGGTCGGGACCAGGAAGCCCGCGGCGATGGCGAGCACCTGGATCACGCTTCCCATGATGTACGCGAGGGGGCGCTTCAACATGCCCGCGACCAGGACACACAGGACCGCCAGACCGATCCCGACGGTCACCGCGACGGTCGGCTCGACGTTCTGGGTGTTGATCGCCACGGGTGTGAACAGCCCGATGACGATCGCCTCCATGCCCAGCACGCTGGCACAGAGCCGGCGCATGCCCGGAGTAACTGTGATCATCTCTCGCCTTCCCGCCGTCGCCCCGCTCACGTGGCCTCGCCCGCCTTGAGAAGAAGCCGCGCGTCCCCGGCGGTGACCACGGACCCGGTGATCAGCACTCCGGCCCCGCTGAACTCGCCCAGGGCGTCCACCATCCCGATCGCCCGGTCGATGGCACTGTCCAGCCGCTCGACCTGGTGGACCCGGTCCAGCCCGAAGATCTCCTCGGCGAGCGCGGCGAGTTCGTCCACGTCCATGGACCTGGGCGAGGAGTTCCGGGTCACCACGATCTCGTCCACCATCGGCTCCAGCAGCTCCAGGATGCCTTGGACGTCCTTGTCCTCGAACACCGCCACCACGGCGATGAGCTTGGCGAAGTCGAACGACTCCTGGACGGCCTCCAGGGTCGCCTGGATCCCGCCCGGGTTGTGCGCGGCGTCCACCAGCACCGTGGGGCCCCGCCGTACGACCTCGAGCCTGCCCGGCGAGGTCACCTGCAGGAACGCCTGCCGGACCAGCTCGGGGTCGAGGGGGTCGTCTCCGACGGTCAGCGCCTCGACCGCGGCCAGCGCGCAGGCGGCGTTGCTCGCCTGGTGGGCGCCGTACAGGGGGAGCAGGACCTCGTCGTAGGTCCCCTTGAGGCTTTGCAGCCGGAGCAGCTGCCCCCCGATCGCCAGCTCCCTGCCGAGCACGCCGAACTCCAGCCCCTCACGTGCCACGGTGGCGCCCATCTCGGCGGCCCTGCGCATCAGCACCTCGGCCGCGGGAAGCTCCTGCTGGGCGAGCACGGCCGTCGCCCCGGGTTTGATGATGCCGGCCTTCTCCCCCGCGATCGTCGCGATGTCGGGACCGAGATAGTCGACGTGGTCGAGGGAGATGGGGGTGATGACGGCCACGGCGCCGTCGGCGACGTTGGTGGCGTCGAAGCTGCCGCCCATGCCGGTCTCGATCACCGCGACGTCGACGGGGGCGTCGGCGAAGGCTGCGAAGGCCATCGCCGTCAGGGTCTCGAAGAAGGAGAGCCGGCGGCCCTGGGCGTCGATCATCTGGAGGTAGGGCGCGATGTCCTCGTAGACCTCGACGAAACGCTCCTCGCTCAGCGGGGCGCCGTCCACGGAGATCCGCTCACGCATGGAGATCAGATGAGGGCTGGTGAAGCGGCCCACGCGCAGGTTCCGCTCGCGCAGAATGGTCTCGATCATGCGGGTCGTGCTCGACTTGCCGTTGGTCCCGGCGACGTGCACGACGGGGTATGAGTGCTGCGGGGAACCGAGCACGTCCATGAGCGCGGCGATCCTGTCGAGGGTGGGCTCGAAGTTCCACTCGACGCCGCGTTCCATGATTGCCAGTTCAACCGCTCGATAGTCCACGTCCCAAGCCTACTGACCTCGCGGCCGGACCCCTCACCGGCCCGTAAAACAGAAAAGGCCACCCCAAGGGGTGGCCTTCTCCTGTAAAAGATTGTCCGGCGGCGACCTACTCTCCCACACCGTCCCCGGTGCAGTACCATCGGCGCTGAAGAGCTTAACTTCCGGGTTCGGAATGTAACCGGGTGTTTCCCCTTCGCCATAACCGCCGTAACACTATGAAACTGTCAAACACACACGGTGCCTGCTGTTTCAGAATCGCATAGTGGACGCGAGCAAAAAGCTTTGTGGTCAAGTCCTCGGCCTATTAGTACCGGTCAGCTCCACACATTACTGTGCTTCCACCTCCGGCCTATCAACCCAATCGTCTATTGGGGGCCTTACCCACTCACGTGGTGGGAGACCTCATCTCAAGGCGAGCTTCCCGCTTAGATGCTTTCAGCGGTTATCCCTTCCGAACGTAGCCAACCAGCCGTGCTCCTGGCGGAACAACTGGCACACCAGAGGTTCGTCCGTCCCGGTCCTCTCGTACTAGGGACAGCTCCTTTCAAGTCTCCTGCGCGCGCAGCGGATAGGGACCGAACTGTCTCGCGACGTTCTAAACCCAGCTCGCGTACCGCTTTAATGGGCGAACAGCCCAACCCTTGGGACCTACTCCAGCCCCAGGATGCGACGAGCCGACATCGAGGTGCCAAACCATCCCGTCGATATGGACTCTTGGGGAAGATCAGCCTGTTATCCCCGGGGTACCTTTTAGCCGTTGAGCGACGGCGCTTCCACAAGCCACCGCCGGATCACTAGTCCCAGCTTTCGCTCCTGCTCGACCCGTCGGTCTCACAGTCAAGCTCCCTTGTGCACTTACACTCGACACCTGATTGCCAACCAGGCTGAGGGAACCTTTGGGCGCCTCCGTTACTCTTTAGGAGGCAACCGCCCCAGTTAAACTACCCACCAGACACTGTCCCTGATCCGGATCACGGACCGAAGTTAGACGTTCAAAACGACCAGAGTGGTATTTCACCAATGACTCCACCGCCACTAGCGTGACAGCTTCACAGTCTCCCACCTATCCTACACAAGACGTTCCAAACGCCAATGTCAAGCTGTAGTGAAGGTCCCGGGGTCTTTCCGTCCTGCTGCGCGTAACGAGCATCTTTACTCGTAGTGCAATTTCGCCGGGTCTGCGGTTGAGACAGCGGGGAAGTCGTTACGCCATTCGTGCAGGTCGGAACTTACCCGACAAGGAATTTCGCTACCTTAGGATGGTTATAGTTACCACCGCCGTTTACTGGCGCTTAAGTTCTCAGCTTCGCCACATTACTGCAGCTAACCGGTCCCCTTAACGTTCCAGCACCGGGCAGGCGTCAGTCCGTATACATCGTCTTACGACTTCGCACGGACCTGTGTTTTTAGTAAACAGTCGCTTCCCCCTGGCCTCTGCGACCCCCACCAGCTCCGAACGCAAAGGTTCATCACCAGCGAAGGCCCCCCTTCTCCCGAAGTTACGGGGGCAATTTGCCGAGTTCCTTAACCACAGTTCACCCGATCGCCTTGGTATTCTCTACCTGACCACCTGAGTCGGTTTCGGGTACGGGCCGCCACGACACTCACTAGAGGCTTTTCTCGGCAGCATAGGATCACCCACTTCGCCACAATCGGCTCGGCATCACATCTCAGGATACATGAGAGGCGGATTTGCCTACCTCTCTCCCTACATGCTTACCCCAGGACTACCATCGCCTGGGCTGGGCTACCTTCCTGCGTCACCCCATCGCTTACCTACTACCAGATCAGGCCAGGCGTTCACTCTGACGCCGTCCCCGAAGGGACAACCGAGTTAAGGACCCTTAGTATCACTGGATTCAGTATTGGCGCATCGTAGCGGGTACGGGAATATCAACCCGTTGTCCATCGACTACGCCTGTCGGCCTCGCCTTAGGTCCCGACTTACCCTGGGCGGATTAGCCTGGCCCAGGAACCCTTGGTCATCCGGCGCAGAAGTTTCTCACTTCTGATTCGCTACTCATGCCTGCATTCTCACTCGCACGGCCTCCACAACTAGATCACTCTGCTGCTTCGCCGGCCGCACGACGCTCCCCTACCCATCCACACACCTAGACAGACAAGCTGCCAGGTTAATGCGTGAATGCCACGACTTCGGCGGTGTACTTGAGCCCCGCTACATTGTCGGCGCGGAATCACTTGACCAGTGAGCTATTACGCACTCTTTCAAGGATGGCTGCTTCTAAGCCAACCTCCTGGTTGTCACTGCGACTCCACATCCTTTCCCACTTAGCACACGCTTAGGGGCCTTAGTCGGTGGTCTGGGCTGTTTCCCTCTCGACTACGGAGCTTATCCCCCGCAGTCTCACTGCTGCGCTCTCACTTACCGGCATTCGGAGTTTGGCTGACGTCAGTAACCTTGTCGGGCCCATTAGCCATCCAGTGCTCTACCTCCGGCAAGAAACACGCAACGCTGCACCTAAATGCATTTCGGGGAGAACCAGCTATCACGGAGTTTGATTGGCCTTTCACCCCTAAACACAGGTCATCCCCCAGGTTTTCAACCCTGGTGGGTTCGGTCCTCCACGCGGTCTTACCCGCGCTTCAACCTGCCCATGCCTAGATCACTCCGCTTCGGGTCTACAGCATGCGACTCAAACGCCCTATTCAGACTCGCTTTCGCTACGGCTCCCCCACACGGGTTAACCTCGCCACACACCATAACTCGCAGGCTCATTCTTCAAAAGGCACGCAGTCACATCACAGACGCCCGAAGACGTCTACGCTCCTACGGCTTGTAGGCACACGGTTTCAGGTACTATTTCACGACCCCTCACCGGGGCGCTTTTCACCTTTCCCTCACGGTACTTGTTCACTATCGGTCATCAGGGAGTATTTAGGCTTACCAGGTGGTCCTGGCAGATTCACACAGGATTTCTCGGGCCCCGTGCTACTTGGGATCCCCTCAAACAGTCGACAAGATTTCGCCTACCCGGCTCTCACGGTCTACGGCGCAACTTCCCAGAAACTTCGGCTATCCCATCGATTTCTCACTGCTTGGAGAAGCGGCAGCCTCTCCCAGAGGGTCCCACAACCCCGCACACGCAACGCCTGCCGGCTATCACACGCATACGGTTTAGCCTCTTCCGCTTTCGCTCACCACTACTCACGGAATCACTATTTGTTTTCTCTTCCTACGGGTACTGAGATGTTTCACTTCCCCGCGTTACCACCAACCGCCCTATACATTCAGGCGGAGGCAACACCACATGACTGGTGCTAGGTTTCCCCATTCGGACATCCCCGGATCAAAGTCAGGTTGGCGACTCCCCGGGGCTTAACGCAGCCTCCCACGTCCTTCATCGGCTCCTGATGCCAAGGCATCCACCGTGTGCCCTAAAAAACTTGGCCACAAAGATGCTCGCGTCCACTATGCAAATCTCAAACAACAAACAGCGACCGAACCGCACCCGCCACCAGACACCCGGGACAACACCCAGGCCGATGTGACAGAAGGCCGGTCCCGCACGAGGTCAAACAGACAGCAAGCCCGCCTCAGCGGGCCCGCCCGGTCCGTTTCCTCAGGACCCAACAGTGTGTCCAACCAGTCCGACCCTCCGCAGCCGGCGTTCCCACTCCCAGCTCCTCCGAAGAAGAGACAGGCGGTACTAGCGGCCCGGCGAATGCGGTCCGGTTGAGTAGCCAGTGCTCCACTAATGAGCGCGTCACGTGCAGAACGTTCGCCTGCAGACATGACATGGACCACGGACCACCAGGTGGCCGCAGTCGATGCTCCTTAGAAAGGAGGTGATCCAGCCGCACCTTCCGGTACGGCTACCTTGTTACGACTTCGTCCCAATCGCCAGCCCCACCTTCGACCGCTCCCCCCAGACAAGCTGGTTGGGCCACGGGCTTCGGGTGTTGCCGACTTTCGTGACGTGACGGGCGGTGTGTACAAGGCCCGGGAACGTATTCACCGCAGCGTTGCTGATCTGCGATTACTAGCGACTCCGACTTCATGGGGTCGAGTTGCAGACCCCAATCCGAACTGAGACCGGCTTTTTGGGATTCGCTCCACCTCACGGTATCGCAACCCTCTGTACCGGCCATTGTAGCATGTTTGCAGCCCAAGACATAAGGGGCATGATGACTTGACGTCATCCCCACCTTCCTCCGAGTTGACCCCGGCAGTCTCCAATGAGTCCCCACCACCCCCGAAGGAGCGTGCTGGCAACATTGAACAAGGGTTGCGCTCGTTGCGGGACTTAACCCAACATCTCACGACACGAGCTGACGACAGCCATGCACCACCTGTCACCCGATCCGAAGAGGCACCCATCTCTGAGTGTTTCCGGGCGATGTCAAGCCTTGGTAAGGTTCTTCGCGTTGCGTCGAATTAAGCAACATGCTCCGCCGCTTGTGCGGGCCCCCGTCAATTCCTTTGAGTTTTAGCCTTGCGGCCGTACTCCCCAGGCGGGGCGCTTAATGCGTTAGCTACGGCGCGGAAACCGTGGAAGGTCCCCACACCTAGCGCCCAACGTTTACAGCGTGGACTACCAGGGTATCTAATCCTGTTCGCTCCCCACGCTTTCGCTCCTCAGCGTCAGGTAAGGCCCAGAGAACCGCCTTCGCCACCGGTGTTCCTCCTGATATCTGCGCATTTCACCGCTACACCAGGAATTCCGTTCTCCCCTACCTACCTCTAGCCAGCCCGTATCGAATGCAGACCTGGAGTTAAGCCCCAAGCTTTCACACCCGACGTGACAAGCCACCTACGAGCTCTTTACGCCCAATAATTCCGGACAACGCTTGCGCCCTACGTATTACCGCGGCTGCTGGCACGTAGTTAGCCGGCGCTTCTTCTGCAGGTACACGTCAACTTCGTCCCTGCTGAAAGAGGTTTACAACCCGAAGGCCGTCATCCCCCACGCGGCGTCGCTGCGTCAGGCTTTCGCCCATTGCGCAATATTCCCCACTGCTGCCTCCCGTAGGAGTCTGGGCCGTGTCTCAGTCCCAGTGTGGCCGGTCGCCCTCTCAGGCCGGCTACCCGTCGTCGCCTTGGTAGGCCGTTACCCCACCAACAAGCTGATAGGCCGCGAGTCCATCCCCAACCGAAAAAACTTTCCACCACCATCCCATGCGAGAAGTGGTCGTATCCGGTATTAGACCCAGTTTCCCGGGCTTATCCCAGAGTCAGGGGCAGGTTACTCACGTGTTACTCACCCGTTCGCCGCTCGAGTACCCCGAAGGGCCTTTCCGCTCGACTTGCATGTGTTAAGCACGCCGCCAGCGTTCGTCCTGAGCCAGGATCAAACTCTCCAAACAATGTTTGAAAGGTTTTCCCAGCTGAAAGCACCCGATTCGCATCGGATGTATCAACCAAAGGAATCCGTCCCCCACTAAAAATGGGTTGGACGGGGTTGTGCTTCATGCACTGGCTTTTAACACACTGTTGAGTTCTCAAGAAACGGACGCGTTCTCCGTCGCCGTGACCGTGGTCCCGACTTCGGGGCGTTTCGTTCGTTCCGTTGTGTCTTTATTCTTTCAGGCCCGCTTTTTCGTGTCAAACCGGCCCGTTTCGAACCACTTGACTTGATCTAGCTGGACTTACCAGAATTCCGACCACCCCGTTTCCGGAGCAACCCTTCTAACTTACTCCGACATCCAACCTCTGTCCAACCGTGCAGACAGGACCGGATTTTCGGTGATCTTTTAGAGGGGGGTGCAGGAGCTCGTCCTGCTTGATGAACTCTAGCAGTCCACTAGGGCTGCCATGACCCACTTCGCGGTAACAACTAGGTCTTCCCTGGGCCAGCGGCTTCCAAACGCGGGAGCCCGGAGTCAACGGACTCCGGGCTCCCGATCAAGAACGCACCTCGGATGCGTGCTCAGCCGGCGGGAAGCGCCGCCAGCTGGGCGGCCAGCCGCGTGATGTCCTGATCGGCCTGAGCCGCACGGGCCCGGACCTTGGTCACCACGTCGTCGGGCGCCTTCGACATGAACTGTTCGTTGCCGAGCTTGGCCGCCACCTGTGCGGCCTCCTTCCGCGCCACGGCGAGATCCTTCTCCAGGCGCTTGCGCTCGGCCGCCACGTCGATCGTCCCCGCCGTGTCGATCTCCACGACGATCCCGCTCACATCGAGGCGGGCCGTGGCGGCGAAGGATTCCGACGGCTGGTCGAGCCGGAGGAGCGATCGGATCGCGCCCTCGTGCGAGGCGAGGGCCGTACCGGCCAGGGACAGGCGTGCGGCGACCCGCTGGCCGGGCTTGAGACCCTGGTCGGAACGGAACCTGCGGACCTCGGTGACCAGACCCTGGACGGCGAGGACCTCCTCCTCGGCCGAGGGGTCGCGCAACGACTCCCGGACCGTCGGCCACGGTGCGACGGCGATCGACTCACCCCCGGTGACCGCCCGCCACAGCTCTTCGGTGACGAACGGCACCAGCGGATGGAGCAGCCGCAGGAGCGAGTCGAAGACGTGGCCCAGCACGAGCCGGGTGTGCTCCTGGCCCGAGGCGATCTGGATCTTGGCGAGCTCCACGTACCAGTCGCAGACCTCATCCCAGGCGAAGTGGTACAGCAGGTCGGAGACCTTGGCGAACTCGAAGTCCTCGAAGGCCGCGTCCACCGACGCGACGACCTCCTGGAGCCGGGAGAGGATCCACCTGTCGGCCGCGGTCAGCTCCTCGACCGGGAGCTCGCCGACCGCCGCGCCGTTCATCAGTGCGAAGCGCGTGGCGTTCCAGATCTTGTTGCAGAAGTTGCGGGAGCCTCCGGCCCACTCCTCGCTGATCGCCACATCGGAGCCGGGGTTGGCACCGCGCAGCAGCGTGAAGCGGGTGGCGTCGGCGCCGAAGCGCTCGACCCAGTCGAGCGGGTCCACCACGTTGCCGAACGACTTCGACATCTTCTTGCCGTACTGGTCACGGACCATGCCGTGCAGGGCCACCGTACGGAACGGGGGCCGGCCGTCCATCGCGTAGATGCCGAACATCATCATCCTGGCGACCCAGAAGAACAGGATGTCGTAGCCGGTGACCAGGACGGAGGTCGGATAGAACTTGGCCAGCTCCGGCGTCTTGTCCGGCCAGCCCAGGGTGGAGAAGGGCCACAGGCCGGAGGAGAACCAGGTGTCGAGGACATCCGGGTCCTGGACGTATCCGGCGGGCGACTCCTCGTCCGGCCCGACGCAGACGACCTCGCCGGCCGGGCCGTACCAGACCGGGATCCGGTGGCCCCACCACAGCTGCCGCGAGATGCACCAGTCGTGCATGTCGTCGACCCAGTCGAAGTAGCGCTTGGCCAGCTCCGGCGGGTGGATCCTCGTCTGGCCGTCGCGGACCGCGTCACCGGCGGCCTTGGCCAGCGGGGAGACGTTGACGAACCACTGCAGCGAGAGCCGGGGCTCCACCACGGTCTTGCAGCGCGAGCAGTGTCCGACCGAGTGGAGGTAGGGCCGCTTCTCCGCGACGATCCGGCCCTGCTCGCGCAGGGCGGCCACGACCGCGGGCCGGGCCTCGAAGCGGTCCAGTCCCTGGAACGGGCCGTGGGCGGTGATCACACCGCGCTCGTCCATGACCGTGATGGACGGCAGCGAGTGGCGGCGGCCGATCTCGAAGTCGTTCGGGTCGTGCGCCGGGGTGACCTTGACCGCGCCGGTGCCGAAGGCGGGGTCGACGTGCTCGTCGGCCACGACCGGGATCCGGCGGCCGGTGAGCGGGAGCTCGACCTCCCGGCCGACCAGGTGCGCGTAACGCTCGTCGGACGGGTGCACTGCCACGGCGGTGTCACCGAGCATGGTCTCGGCGCGGGTGGTCGCGACGACGATGGAGTCGTCGCCGTCGCCGTACCGGATCGAGACGAGCTCGCCCTCGTCCTCGCTGTGCTCCACCTCGATGTCCGACAGCGCGGTCAGGCAGCGCGGGCACCAGTTGATGATGCGCTCGGCGCGGTAGATGAGCCCGTCGTCGAAGAGCTTCTTGAAGATCGTCTGGACGGCGCGGGAGAGCCCGGGGTCCATGGTGAAGCGCTCGCGCGACCAGTCGACGCCGTCGCCGAGCTTCCTCATCTGGCCGAGGATCCGGCCGCCGGACTCCTCCTTCCACTGCCACACGCGCTCGACGAAGGCCTCTCTGCCCAGGTCGTGCCGGGACAGGCCGTCCTTGGCGATTTCACGCTCGACGACGTTCTGGGTGGCGATGCCGGCGTGGTCCATGCCCGGCAGCCAGAGCGTCTCCTGGCCGCGCATGCGGGCGCGGCGGGTCAGCGCGTCCTGGATGGAGTGGTCGAGGGCGTGGCCGATGTGCAGGACACCGGTCACGTTCGGCGGGGGCAGGACGATGCTGTACGGCTCGCGCTCGCTGCTCGGGTCCGCGGTGAAATATCCCTCCGACACCCAGCGCTCGTAGCTCCGGGTCTCCACGTCGGCGGGCGTGTACTGGGTGGGCAGCTCTGGCGTCGTCACGGTGTCCAATTCTAGGGACGTCCGGGTGGTCGATGTCCCATGCTCTCAAGTCTTGAAAGGTGTCTATACATCTTCTAGCTTATTTATACATGTCCACTCTTTACCGGCGGCTTGCCGACGAGCTACGTGCCGGCATCGCCGGCGGGACCTACCCGCCCGGATCCCGGCTGCCGTCGGAGAGCGAGCTGGCGGAGCGGCACGGGGCTTCGCGGGGGACCGTCCGCCAGGCGTTCACCGTGCTCGCGGCCGATGGGCTGATCTCCTCGCGCAAGGGCACCCGGCGGCTGGTCCTGGGACCGGCCCCCAGGCAGAGCTTCAGCCAGTTGCACAGCTTCTCCCGGTGGGCGGCGTCGATCGGCGAGACCCCGGGCGTACGGATGGTGGAGCTGGTCCGGCGCGAGCCGACGGAGCTGGAGGCCGAGCGGCTGGGGCTCTCTCCGGGCACCCGGATCTACCACCTGACCCGCGTCCGGCTGCTGTCCGGCCGGCCGGTGATGGTCGAGCGCACCGCCTACGTGGAACGGATCGGCGCCCTCGTCGGCGGGATCGCCGCCGAGGGTGGCGACGAGTCCGTCACCGCCCGGCTGGAGGAGCTCGGCGTGGTGTTCGCCCACGCCGAGCACACCGTCAGCGCGATCACAGCCGAGGCCGAGGACGCCCGCCTGCTCGGCGTCCGCCCCCACAGCGCCCTGCTGCGCGAGCTCCGCCGTACCACCGACCCCGACAACCGCCCGCTGGAGTGGTCCGACGACCGCTATCTCGGCGACGCCGTCGCCTTCACCGTGCACACCTCGGTGCGGGCCAGCACCCTCATCCGCTCCTCCGTCCCCTCCCGCTGAGGCGGCCCTCTCCCCGCGCACGGGCCGATCCGGTCAGGGGGGGCCGTACCGCGGAGACGGCGACGCCCCCGCAGAGTGACTCTGCGGGGGCGTCGCCGTGCGGACGGGTTACGCGGACTTCTCGCGTGGCGGCCGCTGCTGCTTGTTGAGCTGGTCACGCGGCACGAGCGTCGGGTTGACGTGCTCCAGCACCGACTCGCGGGTGATGACGACACGGGCCACGTCCTGGCGGGAGGGCACCTCGTACATCACCGACAGGAGGACCTCCTCCAGGATGGCCCGCAGGCCACGCGCGCCGGTGCCGCGCAGGATCGCCTGGTCGGCGATGGCCTCCAGGGCGTCGTCGGTGAACTCCAGCTCGACGTTGTCCAGCTCGAACAGACGGCGGTACTGCTTCACCAGGGCGTTGCGCGGCTCGGTGAGGATCTGGATGAGCGCGTCGCGGTCGAGGTTGTGCACGCTGGTGATCACCGGAAGACGGCCGACGAACTCGGGGATCATGCCGAACTTCAGCAGATCCTCGGGCATGACGTCGCCGAAGATGTCGGAGGAGTCGACGTCTTCCTTGGAGTGGATGATGGCGTTGAAGCCGATGCCCTTCCTGCCGACCCGGGACTCGATGATCTTTTCGAGCCCGGCGAAGGCACCACCGCAGATGAACAGCACGTTGGTGGTGTCGATCTGGATGAACTCCTGGTGGGGATGCTTGCGCCCGCCCTGCGGCGGCACACTCGCCGTGGTGCCCTCCAGTATCTTCAGCAGGGCCTGCTGCACGCCCTCACCGGAGACGTCCCTGGTGATCGAGGGGTTCTCGCTCTTGCGAGCGATCTTGTCCACCTCGTCGATGTAGATGATGCCGGTCTCGGCCTTCTTGACGTCGTAGTCAGCGGCCTGGATCAGCTTGAGAAGTATGTTCTCGACGTCCTCGCCCACGTAGCCCGCCTCCGTCAGGGCGGTGGCGTCGGCGATGGCGAACGGCACGTTCAGCATCTTCGCCAACGTCTGGGCGAGCAGTGTCTTGCCGGATCCGGTCGGGCCCAGGAGCAGGATGTTGGACTTGGACAGCTCGATGCCGTCGTCACGCCCGCGCTCACCGGACTGCACCCGCTTGTAGTGGTTGTACACCGCCACCGAGAGTGCCTTCTTCGCCTGGTCCTGACCGATGACGTAGGCGTCGAGGAACTCGTAGATCTCCCTGGGCTTGGGCAGACTGTCCCACTTGAGCTCCGAGGACTCGCTGAGCTCCTCTTCGATGATCTCGTTGCAGAGATCGATGCACTCATCGCAGATGTATACGCCGGGTCCGGCGATGAGCTTCTTGACCTGCTTCTGGCTCTTCCCACAGAAAGAGCACTTCAGCAGGTCTCCCCCGTCGCCGATGCGTGCCACCCCAGATACTCCTTTGCGTGGGACCGCTCTGGCTGCCGCGGTCCGTTTCTTCCGACCGGCCCGATACCCGGTACGAAAAGTCATCCCGCTCAGGTTTCGACGTTACCGTCTTCTGAGCCCTCAGTGAGCCCCCTAGCGGCGAGTCGCACCGGAACGTGCCCAATTGGGCACCGTTCCGGTGCGATGGGCCTCATTAAGAGGCTATGGCCTTGGCCAGCTTCTTGCGGGACGGGATGATGTCGTCGATCAGCCCGTACGCCTTGGCCTCCTCGGCATCGAGGATCTTGTCGCGCTCGATGTCCTTGCGGACCTCGGCGGGCGTCTTGCCCGAATGCCGGGCCAGGATCGTCTCCATCTGCGAACGCATGCGCAGGATCTCCCGCGCCTGGATCTCGATGTCGCTTCCCTGGCCGCCACCCTCGGTGGAGGGCTGGTGGATCAGCATGCGGGCGTTCGGCAGGGCGAACCGCTTGCCGGCCGTACCGCCGGCCAGCAGGATCGCCGCGGCCGAGGCCGCCTGCCCGAGACAGACGGTCTGGATCTCCGGCCGGACGAACTGCATCGTGTCGTAGATCGCCATCATGGCGGTGAACGACCCGCCCGGCGAGTTGATGTAGACACTGATGTCACGGTCGGGGTCGAGGGACTCCAACGTCAGCAGCTGGGCCATGACGTCGTTGGCCGACGCGTCGTCCACCTGCACGCCGAGGAAGATGATGCGGTCCTCGAACAGCTTGTTGTACGGGTTCATCTCCTTGACGCCGTAGGACGTGCGCTCGACGAAGGAGGGAAGAACATAACGGCCGTTGATGTCTCCCGGCCGGATCAACTCACTCACCTTGTGCCCCTTCAGGAGACGGCGCCCGTGGAGGGCACCTGCCGCGCGCTACGGACGACCTGGTCGATGAAGCCGTAGTCCTTGGCCTCTTCCGCCGTGAACCAGCGGTCGCGGTCGGAGTCGGCCTCGATCTGGTCAAGCGGCTGACCGGTGTGGAAGGCGATGCGCTCGGCAAGAGTCTTCTTGACGTAGAGCATCTGCTCCGCCTGGATGGCGATGTCGGCGGCGGTACCGCCGATGCCTCCGGACGGCTGGTGCATCATGATGCGGGCGTGCGGCAGGGCGTAGCGCTTGCCCTTCTCGCCGGCGCAGAGGAGGAACTGGCCCATGGAAGCGGCCAGACCCATCGCGACCGTGCACACATTGTTCGGCACGTATTCCATCATGTCGTAAATCGCCATACCGGCGGTCACCGATCCGCCTGGCGAGTTGATGTACAGCCAGATGTCCCGGTCCGGGTCGTCCGCGGCGAGCAGGAGCAGCTCGGCACAGATTCGGTTGGCGATCTCGTCGTTGACCTGGGTGCCCAGCACGATGATGCGCTCACGCAGCAGCCGCTGGTAGAGCTGGTCTTCGAGCCTGAACGAGCCGTTCGGCTGGCTCATCGACTCGGGCCCGGAGCCGGTCGGCTGGTAGAAGGTCGGCGGGCTGGTCACAGCGTCACCTTCCGATGCGTCGTAATCGATTGGCTTTGCTTGTGACCTTAACGCGCGCCGCCCACCGGACATGCCCCCTCCAGGTGCTGTTCGCTGACGGCGCATGCTCACCACCCCGTCCCAAGCCCCTTCAGACAGCCCTTCAGGACCAGTTTCCGCCCAGGCCGACCAGCGTGTCGGCGCCGGGTCCCCGGGCGCGGAACCACCGTTTCCGGGGCAAGCATCGCCTTCGGGTACGGCCCGCGGCCCCTCAGTGCCGTCCAGACGGCCGCTCGTCCCTCGCCGGGACGGAGGAGGCGACACCGGGAAACGACGAGGCCCCCCTCCGTGCCAGGCACGTCGGGGGGCGTCGGGCGCGTCGCGGCGGAGCCTACTTGGCGGCCTCGGCCTCGGCGGGCTTGTCAGCCGAGTTCTCGTTCGACTCCTCGGCGTCCTCCTCCGCGGACTCCTCACCGTTGATCTCGGTGTAGATGGCCTTGAGGTCCACCTCGTTGCCGGCCTCGTCGGTCACCTTGGCGGCGTCACCGACGACACTCTTGGCCTTGTCCCGGACGATCTCGACCATGGCCAGCGTGAGCTGGTCGTTGTCGGCGAGGTGCTGGGCGAGCGTGTTCGGGGCGACGTTCATCTGCATGGCGCGGCGCACCACGAAGTTGGTCAGCTCCTGCTCGCTGACACCGAGCTCCTCGGCCTTGACGATCTTGTCAAGGACGAAGCCGGTCTTGAGCGCCTTGGCGGCGTTCTCGTCGAACTCGGCGTACCGCTCCTCCTCGGTGGTCTGGTAGAGGCGGAAGTACGCCTCCTTGCTCAGGCCACTCTCGGCGATCTGGTGCTCGAGGTTGTGCTTGCGGTTGTCGACCTCGGCCTTGAACGCGCTCTCCGGCAGCGGAATGTCGATCTTGGCGAGGAGGGCGTCCAGAGCGTTCTCGCGGGCCTGGACGACCTGGTCGATCAGCTTGTTGCGACGGGCCTGCTCCCGGATGCTGTCCTTGAGCTCGTCGAGGCTGTCGAACTCGCTGGCAAGCTGGGCGAACTCGTCGTCGAGCTCGGGGAGGACCTTCTCCTTGACGCTCTTGATGGTGATGGTGACCACGGCCTCCTCGCCGGCGTTCTCGCCGCCGACCAGGCTCGTGGTGAACTCCTTGGTGTCACCGGCGGACATGCCGACCAGCGCGTCGTCCAGGCCCTGCAGCACCGAGCCGGCGCCGACCTCGTAGGAGACGTCGTTGGCCTGCTGCTCCTCGATGTTCACACCGTCGATCGCGGCGGCGAGGTCCATGACGACGTAGTCGCCGTTGGCGGCGGCGCGCTCGACACCGGTCAGCGTCGCGAAGCGCTGGCGCAGGCCGTCCAGCTGGCCGTCGACGTCCTCGTCGGATACCTCGGCGACCGGGACGGTCACCTCGAGGCCCTGGAAGTCGGGAACGTCGAAGTTCGGGCGGATGTCCACCTCGGCGGTGAACTCGACCTGCTCGCCGTCCTCGATCTTGGTGACCTCGATCTCCGGCTGGCTGACCGGGAAGATGTCGCTCGCGTCGACGGCCTGGCCGTACAGCTTCGGCACGGCGTCGTTGAGGGTCTCCTCCAGCACCACCGCGCGGCCGAAACGCTGCTCGATGATCCGGGCCGGAACCTTGCCGGGGCGGAAGCCGGGAACGCGCACCTGCTGCGCGACCTTCTTGTACGCCGCCTGCAGGCTCTCGCCGAGCTCCTCGAACGGCACCTCGACAGTGAGCTTGACCCGAGTCGGGCTGAGCTCCTCCACAGCGGTCTTCACGGGGTGGTCTCCTTGATCAAGCTTCGAGTGATCGCGGGCGCGTCAAGTCGTACGGCTACCGCGGCAAGCTCGCGCGCCGCGCCCACATGAGCGGCACCGGGCACAGCCGTCGAGACATGCGAGATTAGGGCATGCTCCACTGTGGCGGGTGTCCAGCGCCGCTGGCCAGTCTAGGGCAGACCTACACCTCGGAGCGACCGCTGCTTGTTCAGTTCTCCTTGATGATGCGCCTCAGGATCTCGGTGGTCTCCCCCGGGGTGGTGCTGACAGCGCACAACCGCTCCATGACTTCGCTGTAGCGGTCGACTTCCTCTCGTTTGTCCAGATAGAGCGCGCTGGCGAGCTGTTCGACGTAGACCACGTCGGGGAGCTCCTGGTCCTGGAAGCGCAACACGCTGAAGGCTCCGCCCTCCGCGCTGTGGCCGCCGAAGCTGAACGGCATCACCTGAATCGTGATGTTGGGCTGGCGCATGAGGTCCAGCAGGTGTTCCAGCTGGGCCCGCATCACCTCGGTACCCCCGATGGGACGCCGCAGCGCCGCCTCGTCGATGACCGCCCAGAAGAACGGCCCGTCGGGGCGGTCGAGCACCTGCTGGCGCTCCATCCGCAGGTCGACGCGGCGGGTGATCTCCTCGGGGGCGACCCCGGCGCTCCCCGCGGTGATGACCGCCTTGGCGTACTCCTCCGTCTGGAGCAGGCCCGGCACGAACTGCACCTCGTAGGTGCGGATCCGGGAGGCCGCCTCCTCCAGGCCGACGTAGGTCTGGAACCACGAGGGCAGCAGGTCGTTGAACCGGTGCCACCAGCCGGGCTCGTTGGCCCTGAGCAGGAGGTCCATCACCGCCGAACGGGCCGCCTCGTCCTCCACCCCGTAGAAGGTGAGCAGGTCGGCGACATCGCGCTCTCTCAGGCCGACCCGTCCGAGCTCCATCCTGCTGATCTTGGATTCGGAGCCCCGGATCAGGTGCGCGGCCTCTTCCCGTGACAGACCCTTGGCCTCACGCAGCCGGCGCAGTTGGGAGCCCAAAAGGATACGCAGAGCTGTGGGACCTGATCCCTGTTGAACCTGCGTCACTTCGCCTCCCTCTTCACTTGGGCCAGCGCACACAGTGTCACCACTTCCGGCCTCGATGACAAGGTCTCAACACCGTGTCCGATTCGCCAACCTCCTGTCGTAACCGCCCATGCTGCTGCACATTGCAACTGCACGTGCATTTGGGTCTTGCAGCGGACCTTCCGGTGACCCATGATGGCCTAGTGCATATTGGGCTTATGGTGCACAGGCTCTGAAAACTCACAACTGGCACGGAGACTCACGATGACAGCGGGAGGTACCGGCAGGATGGTGGAGGAGCCTAAATCGGCTGCCGACTACCTGCAGGCGACTCGTGATGTCGGCTTCGACGAGCTGCTCGGGGCCAACCACTCCGACGCCACGGCATGCCCGCTCCCCCGGCAGGCCGATTCCGTGAAGACCGCGCGAGATGTGACCCGATCGACACTGAGCGACTGGGGTCTTTCGGAACTGAGTGATGACGCAGCGCTAGTGGTTTCGGAACTGGTGACGAACGCGGTCCGTTACGCGCTGTGCCCGCCCAGTCAGATCGAGACCACCCCGATCACCCTGATGCTGCTGCACCTGTCGCCCCACGTGCTGCTCGCCGTGGCCGACCCCAGCGACGAGGTCCCCACCCCCAAGGAGCCGGACTTCATCTCCGAGAACGGCAGGGGCCTCTACATCGTGGAGACCTACAGCCAGTGCTGGGGCTGGGACCACCTCGACCGCGGCGGCAAGGCCGTCTGGGCCCTCTTCAGCGGCACGGTCTGACCCGCTCGCAGCCCGGCCCGCTCCCTGCAGCGCCCCCGGCACGCCCTGCCCACGTACGGCCCGCCCCACAGCGCCTCCCCGTACGGCCCGCTCCACTCCCGCCCGCGTAGGGCCCGCCCCTGTAGGGCCCGCCCCTGTACGGCCCGCCCCACAGAACCTCCCGTACGGCCCGCCCCCGTAGGCCTCGGCCGTATGGCCTTCCCCGCGCGGCCTCGCCGCACGATCCGCCGTGGAGCGCCGCCGCACGTCCGATTCCGGCCATGCGATCCGCCGCCCGGAGAACGGAAAAGGCCGCCCCCGGAGATCGGAGACGGCCTCTAGCTCGCCATACGTGTCGGGGTGACAGGATTTGAACCTGCGGCCCCCTGCTCCCAAAGCAGGTGCGCTACCAAGCTGCGCCACACCCCGGTCCGTCGGGTACGCGCTCGCTCCGGAACTCCGGTACGATTACGCCCTGACGACCGGATGAAGTCTAGACCAGACTGACACCGGCTCGCGCGGACGTAGCTCAATGGTAGAGCCCCAGTCTTCCAAACTGGCTACGCGGGTTCGATTCCCGTCGTCCGCTCAGATGACAGAAGGCCAGGTCAACCGGTATCCGGAGACCTGGCCTTCTGCTTTCCGGCAAAACTTTACGATCTTCCGTGCCCGTGGCGTGCCCGATGGCCTCCGTGCCCGCCGTACCGGCCCTTTCGAATGCTCGCCCGCTCACGATCGCGGCCCTTCCACGAGGCAGCCGACCCCTTCGCGACCCGCCCGCGAGTGATCTCGCCGCGGTGCCGTGGCGAGCGCCGGCTCGATCCGGGGAGAGTTCCCCTTCTGGGGGGAGGCGCCTCCCCCGCCATGGGGAGGGAGGCCCGGTGTGCGGTCTCTACGGTCGCAGTCATGGATGATTCTGAGCGCCCGCGAAGCTGGCCGGCTTACGCGGTGGCGGTGCTGTTCCTCGGTTACGCCGCGGGGAAGGCGGCCTTCGCCCTGCAGGCCCGGCTCGGGTTCCCGGGCGGGCCGCCCGTGTCGGCGGCCGAGACCGGGAGCTATTTCATGGAGGCGGCCACCGCGCAGTGGCTCGCGACCGCGTCCGGCGTGCTGGGTGCGTGTGTCGCCATCGCCACGGTCACGGCGCTGGGGCGCAGGGTGCCGAGAACGTTGATGCTGCTCGTGCTGACCGGGATGCTGCTGGCCGTCGGCGGCGGCGCGGGGATCATGGTCGTGGACGGGTTCGTCGGCATGGGTGTGGGCTGGCAGTGGTACCACGGAGTCCTCGGGATCCTCGTGATCGGGCTGTTCCTGGAGATGACCCGGTCCTACGCGGCGGCGACGCGACGTGTCGCGGGCTGATCGGGCGCGGGTGGGCGCGTACGGGGCGGCGGTGTGCGCCGCGGCGTACGGATCGATGAAGCTCGCCCAGGCGCTGGGGGCCAACGCGCTGGCCGACAAGGACCCGCTACCCCCGCACCTGCGCGAACAGCTGCTCGCCCGTGATCCCCTGTTCGTGGCGAGCCACTGGTTGCTGGCCGGTGCCGCGCTGGTCGGTGTCATCGTCGCGCTGGCCACCGTACGGCCCTGGGGCGCGAGAGTCCCGCGCCGGCTGCTGCTCACGATCGTCTGGACGCTGGGGGCCTTCATGATCGTCCGGTCGATCGGGGTGCTGGGGTTCGGCTTCGTCGGCGACACACTGCTGCTGACCGGGGTCCGCCCGACCCCGGTCGAGCACGCCGCGCTGGCTCACACCCTGGCGCGCTGGGATCTGCTGCTGTGGTCGCCGTTCTTCCTGCTCTGGGGGTTGTGCTGGGCGACGGCCGGATGGCGGCTACACCGGCGCGGCTCGCCCGCCGGCAGCGGCGGCGGGAAGGCGGTCAAGAGGGGACCACGGCGACTCGCGGACACGGCGAAATGATCCGTGACCTGCGGCGTAGCAGGTCGAAGCGGCGCGGACCACGGTCTTCCAACCTGTGGATGCCCGCCCGAGGGGCGCGGCGCCCCTCGGGCGGTGAGCCGTCAGCGTGGCACCGCGCGCACCCATCCCCGGTCTCCGTTCAGGAATCCGGACATCGTCAGATCCGCCTCGCCGAGTGCCGCCTCGAGGAAGTCGTCGTCAAGGCGCCTGCTGACGAAGGTGTGGGTCCATTTCCGCTCCCCCACCGTGTATTCCATGGTGGCGTGGAGGACGTGGGGCTCCGGCCGGCTGACCTCGGTCATGCGGACGACACGGCCGTCGTCACCGGCCCGTTCGAAGGGCTGGATCGTGTCGTACCACTCGGGGGGCTGGCGCTGCAGGATCACGCACCCGTCGTCGGCGACGTGCTCGCGGCAGGCGCGCAGGAACGCCTGGCGGAGTCCGTCGTCGGCCGTCTCGATCACGAACGACATGAGCAGGACGACGTCGAACTTCCGGTGGAGCGCCAGTGACTGGATGGACGAGCAGACCGTCTCGGCCCCCCTGATGTGCGAGAGCATCTCGGGTGACTCGTCCACGGCGACCACCTCGTGCCCGAGCGCCAGCAGGCTGTGGGTGATCCGGCCCGTGCCCGAGCCGAGCTCCAGGATGGACGCCCCCTCGGGGATCGCCGCGTGAATGTGTTCGGGCTCACCCTTGGGGGTGAGCATGGCGTAGTGATCGACCGCGCAGCCGTCCGGCGTGATCGTTCCCGGGCCGGTGCCGTGATAGAGCCTCCGTGAAGTCACGATCACCATCCTGCGCGACAGTCCGGAAGATCGCGCAGGCGGCTCGCGAACCCGGGGCGGGCCTCCGGCGGGATCGCGCGGGCTCCGGGCGCGGCAGGCGTCAGACGGGCACCGGCAGGGCGATCTTGACGATGACGCCACATATCGGGACCATATGGTTGAGATCAAGAAATATCGATGAATCTCAGTCAAACGCGGACCCAGCCGTAGATCATTCTTTACGATTCTCCTGAACGGCAGTCAAGTCGCACTGGAGGAGAACGTGACGGGGTTCGACGGCGTGATCATCGGTGGCGGTCACAACGGGCTCACGTGCGCCGCCTATCTCGCCAGGGCGGGCCTGTCCATAGCGGTCGTCGAGCGCAACGACGAGGCGGGCGGCGGCTGCAGCACCCAGGAGCTCACCCTCCCCGGCTTCCGGCACAACACCCACAGCAGCTACCACTTCCTGGAAGAGGGCCCGGTCCCGGCCGACCTCGAACTCCAGCGGTACGGCCTGCGCTACGTCTACCCCGAGACCCAGCACTCCACGATCTTCCGGGACGGCCGCGCGATCACGGTCTACACCGATCCCAAGCGCACCGCCGAGTCCTTCGCGCGCTTCTCCCGCGCCGACGCCGACCGGTGGCTGGAGCTGTACGAGCGCTACGCCGAGGCGGCCAGGGACCTGATGAACGGCTTCCTGTACTCCGGACCGCTGCCGCCGCACGTGCTCGCCGAACGGCTCCGGGGCGACCTGGGCCGGGACCTGCTGAGCTACATGCCGCTGTCGCTGTACGAGGCGGTGGACAAGAACTTCGAGAGCGAGCAGGTCAGGGTGCTGTTCAAGTCCTTCCTGCACGCGATCTCGATCGAGAACGTGCCCGGGACCGGCGGCTTCCTGCCGCGCCTGCTGTCCCGCATCGCCCGGCTCGGCGTGCCCGTGGGCGGCGCCGTCAACGTCGCGAACGCGCTGCGCGGCGTCATCGAGGAGCACGGCGGCATCGTGGTCACCGGCGCGCACGCCGAGCGGATCCTGGTCGACGACGGCCGGGCCGTCGGGGTCAAGCTCGCCACCGGCGAGGTCCTCAGCGCGCGGCGGTTCGTGGCCAGCGCGGTGGACGCCCCCCAGACGGTACGGCTGGCGGGCCCGGAGAACTTCGGCGCCGACATCGCGGCCAAGGTCGAGAACTACAAGTGGGCCGGGCACAGCCTGGTCACCCTGCACCTGGCACTGGACGAGGCGCCGCGTTACCTGGCGGCCGAGTTCGAGCCCGATGTGGACCGGGCCTTCCTGGTCGTCCTGGGCGCCGACGACAGCGAGCAGCTCGGCCGTACCTTCGACCAGATCCACGAGGGACGGCTGCCCGACCGGCTGGCGGGCAACGGCGCGTGTCCCTCGCTGTTCGACCCCTCCTACGCCCCGGACGGCAAGCACGTGGCCTTCTGGTGGCCATGGGCCCCCTACGACCTCGACGGCGACGCGGGGAACTGGGACCGGCAACGTGAGGAGGTGGGCGAGCTGCTGCTCGCCGAATGGTCGGAATACGCCCCCAACCTGTCCCGGGGCGCCGTACTCGGCAAACGGGTCTTCTCTCCACTCGACATAGAACGGCACTGCGTCAACATGGTCCGCGGCAGTCATCACGTCGGCGCCTACGAGCCCGCCCAGCTGGGCGGCAACCGGCCCGTCCCCGAACTCGGGCAGTATCGCACCCCGATCACCGGCCTCTATCTCTGCGGCGCGAGCAGCCATCCCGGCGGCTCGGTCTCCGGGGCCCCCGGCTACAACGGCGCCAACGCCATCGCCGAGGACCTCGGCCTCAGCCCCTGGTGGACCCCGGTCCCGGCCCCCCGGTGGAGCGAGTGAACCGCCGCTTCGTCACCAAGGACCCCGCGGCGGCCGCACCGCGGATGAGCAGCCCCGCCACCATGAACGAGCAGCTCTCCCTGCTCAACGCGGCGAGCAAGCGGATCGGCAGCACCCTGGACATGTTCGAGACCGGCAGGGAGCTGATGGATGTCGCCGTGCCGCGCTTCGCGGACGCGGCGGGCATCCTGGTGCAGGACCGGCTCATGACCGACGGGGAGTTCCCGCAGCGCAACACCGACGGCACGGCGCTGGTGCGGCGGATCGCGGTCGGCGTGTCCGACCCCGCGCCCGGCGAGTACGCCAGGGCGTTCCCGGTGGACGAGGTCGTGGTCTACGAGGCGTGGACGCCCTACGCCAGGTGCATGGCCACCGGCAACCCGATCCTCTATCCCCGGCTGGGGCGCCGGACCGCCGAGGAGATCGGGCGGTTCTGGCAGCGCGACTCGGTGTCCAAGGTGCTGGAGGACAGCTCCTTCCTGGTGGTCCCGCTCAAGGCGCGCGGCCGGGTGCTGGGCTTCGTCATCTTCACCCGCAGACCCGACAGCGAGCCCTTCGAGGAGCAGGACATCGGCCTGGCCGAGGAGCTGGCGGCCAGGACCGCGGTCTGCCTGGACAACGCCCGGCTCTACAACCGCGAGCGCCGTACCGCGCTGACCCTGCAGAGCAGCCTGCTCCCGGCCGACCTCTACCAGCCGCTGGGCCTGACGATCGCCTCCCGCTACCTGCCCGCGAGCGATCTGGTGGGGGTGGGCGGCGACTGGTACGACGTGATCCCGCTGCCCGGCTGCCGGGTCGCCCTCGTGGTCGGCGACGTCATGGGGCACGGCATCAGGGCGGCGGCCACGATGGGCCAGCTCCGCACGGCCGCCCGCACGCTGGCCAGTCTCGACCTCAGCCCGGCCGAGGTGCTGTTCCGGCTCAACCGGATGAGCCAGGACCTGGACGCCACCCAGATCGCGACGTGTGTCTACGCCACCTACGACCCGGTCACCCGGATCTGCGCGCTCGCCTCCGCGGGGCACGTGCCGCCGATCCTGGTACGGCCGGGCGGCAAGCCCGAGCTGCTGGAGCTGCCGCCGGGGCTCCCCCTGGGCATCGGCAACGAGCCGGTCGAGATGCGCGAGCTCGTCCTCCCGCACGACGCCGTCCTCGCCTTCTACACCGACGGCCTGGTGGAGAGCCGCGAGCGGGACATCGACGAGGGCATCGACATGGTCTGCGATCTGCTCGCCGGCCAGAACCGGGACCTGGAGGAGGTGTGCGACCTCACGATCGGCGCGCAGCGTCCGGGACACGAGCGCGACGACATCGCGCTCCTGCTGGCCAGGGTGCGCGAGCTGAACGAGGACGACATCGTCGAGATCGCCCTCCCGTCGGACCCCCGCTCCGCCTCCAAGGCGCGCCGCTTCATCCGGGCCACGCTGACCGAGTGGCGGCTGGACCCGATCGCCGACGCCACCGAGCTCATGATCAGCGAGCTGGTCACCAACGCCATCAAGCACGGCTCGGGCACGGTCGGGCTGCGCCTGCTGCGCGGTCCCACGCTGGTGTGCGAGGTGACCGACCGCTCCCTCGCGATGCCGGTCATGCGCGAGGCCGGCAGCGGAGACGACACCGGCCGCGGGCTGCATCTCATCAACTGGCTCGCGCATCGGTGGGGCTCCCGGCTGACGCCCAAGGGCAAGGTCGTCTGGGTGGAGCAGAGCCTGCCGTGAGGCCCGGAAGCCCGGGGCGCGAGGCCAGGAGAAGGCCTCGCGCCCAGGGCGGGGAAGAGCCGGGCCGCGCAACCAAGGACCTGGTCGGACCGCCGCTGCCACCGCGCGTGCTGCCCGGCGCGGCGTCCGCTGATCGGCCGGAGCCGGTGGCCCAGGCCGTCCTCACACCGGGCGGATGAGCCGGGCCTCGTAGGCGAAGACCACGGCCTGCACTCGGTCGCGCAGCTCCAGCTTCAGCAGGATCCGGCCCAGATGCGTCTTCACCGTGGCCTCCGCGAGGTGCAGGCCGGCGGCGATCTCGGTGTTGGACAGGCCGCGGGCCACCTCGATGAGCACCTCTCGCTCGCGTGGGGTGAGCCGTTGCAGCCGCTCGGCGCTCGCCGGGGCGCCGCCGGTGGGAAGCTGGTGGGCGAAGTTCTCCAGCAGGCGGCGGGTGATCCGCGGAGAGACCGCCGCGTCGCCCGCGGCGACGTTCCGGATCGCCGCGAGCAGTTCCTCAGGCAGGGCGTTCTTGAGGAGAAAGCCGGATGCCCCGGCCTTCAGACCGGCGAAGGCGTACTCGTCGAGGTCGAAGGTGGTGAGGATGAGGACCCGGGTCTGCCGGCACGTCCGGACGATCCGGCCGGTCGCCTCTATTCCGTCGGTGCCGGGCATGCGTACGTCCATCAGGACGACGTCGGGACGGAACCGTCGTGCGAGCCGCACGGCTTCCATGCCGTCCCCGGCCTCGCCGACCACTTCCATGTCCGGCTGCGCTTCGAGGACCATGGTGAACGCCATGCGGAGCAGCGGTTCGTCGTCGGCGAGCAGGATGCGGATCGTCACGCGGCCTCGCCCCCGGCCGGGCAGAGGTTGAGGGTGGCCGAGACCTGCCAGCCGCTGCCCGGAAGGGGGCCGGCGTCCAGTGTCCCGCCGTACGCGGCGGCACGTTCGCGCATGCCGGGGATGCCGTGTCCGGAGCATGGGCCGGGTGCCCGTGCGGTGCGGCCGTCGTCGGTGACGTCGACGGTGACGGCCTCGGACGAGCAGCGCACCCGGACCTCGGCGCGCGTGCCGGGCGGCGTGTGCTTGAGGGCGTTGGTCAGGGCTTCCTGCGCCAGGCGATAGACGGTGAGTTGCGCGGCGGCGGGGATGGAGACGGGATCGCCCTCCAGGTCGAGGCTGGTCGGCAGCCCGGCTGCGCGCATCTGGCCGGCGAGGGACTCCAGCTGCGCGATGCCGGGCATCGGATGGCGCAGCGCGTCCGGTCCGTCGACCCGCAGGACGCCGAGGGAGCGCCGCATGTCGGTGAGGGCCTGCCTGCCGGTGCCGGAGATCTGCCGCATGGCGGTGGTCGCCCTGTCGGGGGAGCGGGTCTGCGCGAAGACCGCGCCGTCGGCGAGCGCGACCATGACGGACAGGTTGTGGGTGACGATGTCGTGCATCTCCCGGGCGATACGGGCCCGTTCGTCTGCCACCGCCAGCCGGGCCCGCTGGTCGCGTTCGCGCTCCAGGCGGACCGCGCGGTCCTCCAGGGACGCGAGGTGGGCACGCCTCATCCGCGTGTTCGTACCGGTGACGGCGATGGCGACGGCCACAGCGGTCAGGAAGACGGCTGAGCTGAGGAATCTCCCGTCGGGTGCCGCCCAGCGGGCGGAGGCCAGCAGGATGCCGGTTTCGAGGACGGCCGCGGCCATGAGCGTGCGGCGCCAGGTGGAGCGCGCGGCCACCGTGTACAGGGCCACCAGCAGCGCCACGTCGGTCAGCAGCTGGACGCCGATGAGCCACTGGACGGACGCGACGACGGCCACCGCGCAGAACACCGCCAGGGGCGCGCGGCGCCGCCACACCAGGGGCAGCGACAGGGCCGCCTGGAGGATCAGGGCTCCGGGAGGGTCCTGGTAGACCTTGCCGTTGAGGCCGACGCTCCCGAAGAAGATCGCGGCCGCCGGTAGAACGTCGAATGCCACCGGGGGGAGCCGGGCACCCGTCCGCAGCAGGGCCCGTACCGGCCGCGCTGTCTGTGCGGAGGCGAAAGCGGCGTATCTCACGAGCTGCCCGGCCCATTCCGTCCCGGCCACCGGCCCATCGATCATCACAGGTCCTGTCGCTCCGTACCGTCGTGGCCCCGGCCGGGGTCGCCGCCGCGCACGGGCGGCGGGCGGGGACCCGGTCCATGGCGCCAACATAGTCGGCTCCGGCCGGCGGACGAACACCTCCGGCCCCGCCTTTCGGACAGGGAGAAGGCCACGGAACCGACCGGCGGGGCAGGGGTCCTCTTCCCCCCCGGATGACCGGCCGGTTCTCCCCCCGAGATCACCGGAGGGCCGGGCCGGAGCGCGACCGCCTCAGCCCGCAGTCGTACACGGATGTCCCGGAGGAGGCACCCGCCGCAGTCCCGTCCGGAGGAAAGCGCTGGTCAGAGCCGATGCGGTCGGCAGCCCCCGAAAACGCGCGGCGATCACGCACAGGAGCGGAAACCCCGACCGGGGGCTGACGCGCCGGACCGGCCGTGCGGCCTAGTTTCGTACCCGTGATGGTGTGGCCCGTGATCTTCACGGGCCGTTCCGGCCGCTGGGAAGCCGCCCGCGCGCCGTGACGTCAGGTCCGGAACCGCCACCGTTCATGTCCGAGAACAGGGCAAGAGGAGAATCCGATGCGTGGACGAAGGATGACCGTGGCCGGGGCCGTGATGGCGACCCTCGCGGGCACCGCCGTGATCGGCGTGCAGCCGGCGGCCGGGGCGGCCCGGACGGACGCCGGCGGTCGCAGCCAGGATGACGGGACGACCCGGTTCCAGCGGCAGGGGATCACCTGGCATCGCTGCCAGACCGCCCCGGACGACGCGATCGGCAAGGAACTGGACGACGCGAAGGCCCAGTGCGCCGAGGTCACCGTGCCGCTGGACTACAGCCGGCCGGGCGGACGGACCATCAAGGTCGCGATGTCCCGGCTGAAGGCCACCGATCCCGGGCGCCGGCGGGGGGCGCTGCTGTACAACCCCGGAGGTCCCGGCGTTCCCGCGATGTACCTCGCGCTCAAGGTCAAGCAGGTCGCGCCCGCGGTCGCGGCCCGCTACGACCTGATCGGGATGGACCCCCGTTTCGTCGGGCGCAGCACCCCCCTGAACTGCAAGTGGCCCACTGTCAGCATCGGCTCCGCCGGATCGGACCGGCGCACCTTCGACCGGAGCGTGGCGCTGGCCAGAGACCTGGCGTCCCGCTGCGCCGCCCACCGGGACGTGCTGCCCCACGCCTCCACCCGTAACACCGCCCGGGACATGGACGTGATCCGGGCCGCCCTCGGCGAGCCGAAACTGTCCTACCTCGGCTCCTCCTACGGCACCTACCTGGGCGAGGTCTACCTGCAGCTGTTTCCCCGCCGCGCCGACCGGGTCGTTCTCGACAGCGCCCTGAACCCCGACCTGTTCGGCCCCGACCTGACACGCACGGCGGGACCGGCCGCGGCCGCGGTCCTGGAGAACTGGGCGGCCTGGGCGGCCCGCCACCACGACCGCCACCGTCTGGGCGCCACCCCCGCCGAGGTCCTGGCCACAGTCGACCGGATCAACCGGGCCGCCGCCCGCAGCCCGCTGCGGGTCGGCCGCCACCGCGTCGACAGCGGCGTCCTGCCCCAGCTCCTGTGGAACGTCACCGCCGGCGACGGTGACGAGGCGTATGCCGGATTCGCCGCCGACGTCCAGGTCCTCCGCGACGCCGCCCGCGGCGTCGCGGTCACCCCCACCCCGGTCCTGGAACAGGTCCTGACCGGCCTGTCGTCCCCGGACGCGGAGGGATCCGCCAGCGTCCAGACCGCGATCCAGTGCGCGGACCGGGATGCCTCCCGCGACCCCGAGACCTACTACCGCGACATCCAGGCCCACCGCGCCGACGAGCCCCTGTTCGGCCCGCTGACCCGCCACCTCACCCCCTGCTCGTTCTGGCCGACCACTCCCGCCGAACCGCCCACCCGGGTCCGCAACGACGTCCCGGTCCTGATGGTGGGCGCCACCGGCGACCCGGCAGCCACCTACGCGGGGCAGCGGGCCGCGCACCGCGCCCTGACCGGCTCCCGCCTGGTCACCCTGCGCGGCGCCTTCCGCCACACCGTGTACGGGGGACTCTTCTCCCCCGGGAACGCCTGCGTCGACAGCGCCGTCAACCGCTATCTGATCGACGGCGTCATGCCCGCCGCCGACACCACCTGTTCCGTCATCCCGGCGTCCGTCAAGGGCGGCCGGGGAGCCGGCCGCTGATCAGCGGGGTGGCCCAGCGGGCCGCGGGGTCGGAGTCGATCAGCAGCGCGCGGGCGAAGGCGCTGAGCGGCACCGCCAGAATCGCCCCCAGGGCGCCGAGCTCGTAGGCCCACACGAGCAGGGACAGGATGGTGACCGTGGTGGACAGACCGGCCGACTCCCCTACGAACTTGGGCTGGATCACCGACTGGATGACGAAGTTCAGCACCGAGTAGACGACCACCACGGCGACCATCGTGCTCGGCCCGGAGTCCAGCAGCGCCAGCAGCGCGGGCGGGATGACCCCGATGACGAACCCGATGTTGGGGATGTAGTTGGTGATGAACGCCAGCAGTCCCCAGAGCAGCGGCAACGGCACGCCCATGATCCACAGGGCGGCGGTGTCGAGCACCGCCACGATCAGCCCGAAGACCGTGGAGACGATCAGATAGCTGCACGTCCCCCGGGCGAACTCGCTCAGTGCCCCGACCGTGTGGGGCCGCGAGGTCCGCAGCGACCTGATCGCGTCGTGCGTCACGGTGGCGTCCAGGCTCATCCCGAACAGCAGCAGCGCGATCAGGATGAGGGCCGAGCCGATGCTGAGCAGCCCGCCCAGGAAACCCTGCACCAGGCCGATGAGCGCGCCGGGGTCGAGCTTGCTCAACGCCGAGTTGACCTGTTCCTGGGTGATGCCGAGGTGGTCGATGCCCCGGGCGATCGAGGCCAGCAGCCGCTGGTACTGCGCGGCATAGGTGGGCAGCAGGGCCACGAGCTGCGCCGCCGAGACGACCAGCGAACCGACCAGTGCGACGAGCAGCAGCAGGACGGTGAGAAGCGGGACCGCGACCAGCACCCACGGCCTCGCCCCGCGGCGGCGCAGCCAGACCCGGAGCGGGCTCACCGCGATGGTGAGGGTGAGCGCCAGGAAGGCCGGGCCGGCGATGTCGGCCACCGCCCTGATCCCGGCCAGCGTCACCACCGCGGCGGCCAGCCCGAGCAACAGCCTGAAGCCAGTCGACGATCTCGCGGGTCCGGATGCTTCGGCCATGGGTGACACTATGGCGCGACACGCTCACGGAGAGCGCCAACCGCGCCGCAGCGCCGTCTCCTTCAGCGGACCCGCCTCCCCCTCTTACGCATGAGGGGAATTATGGCGAGATGGCGTGACCGCTCACTGACGTCGCGATGACCGCCGGATGAACCCCACGGTCGGATGCCGCGCCCCCGGCCGATCATGCCCCACGGGCCCGATGACGGGGTGCCCCTCAGGAGTTACGGTCGAAATGACGACTCGGGAGGACATGATGACTATCGACATACGTGAGGCCTACCGACGCACCCTGGATGACTTCGGCGCTCTTGTGCACCGGATCCGGCCGGAACAGTGGGAGAACAAGACGCCGTGCGTGGACTGGGACGTGCGCGCCCTGGTCAACCACGTGGTCGGGGAGAACCGCTGGGCCCCGGAACTGCTCGCCGGACGGAACGTCGCGGACCTCGGCGACGCTCTTGACGGCGACCTGCTCGGCGACGACCCGTTGAAGGCGTTCGACACCTCGGCGGTGGCCGCCGCCCAGGCTGCGGGTGACGAGCGTTCCCTGACCTGCGTCGTCCACCTGTCGTTCGGCGACGTGCGCGGCGAGGAGTACATCACCGAGCTGTTCGCCGACGCGCTCATCCACACCTGGGACCTGGCCCGTGCGATCGGCGCCGACGAGCGGCTCGACCCCGAGCTGGTCGAGGCCTGCGCGGCCTGGTTCGCACGGGCGGAGGAGGGTTACCGCCAGGCGGGGGTGATAGGAGAACAGCAGCCGGTGGCCTCGGGCACCGATTCCCAGACCAGGCTGCTCGCCTCGTGGGGGCGCCGCAGCTAGCGGGCCGTCGGCCTTTTGCCGTGGTTGGCCTTGCGCTTCCTGCGTGACCGGCTCTTGCGCGCTCGCCTGCCCATGCCGCGCCCCTTCCGTCGGGTCCGGCCTTCACATTCCTCCTCGGACGCGCGCCGTACAAGACCCGAGGCGTGCCGTACGGGATCCGGGGGGCGAGCCGTGCGGCGGAGGCGGCGGGCACGACGGCCGGCCATGGTTTTAGGCTCCCCCGCATGAGCGCGAATCTGATGGACCGCTGGCGGTCGCTGGCCGGGCCCGAGGCCGAGAGCCTCGGCCAGGACCTGATCACCCGGTACGGCGAGCCGCACCGCAGGTATCACACGACCGACCACCTGGAGGCCGTACTGGCCCACATCGACACGCTGGCGGAGCACGCGGCGGCCCCCGACCTCGTACGGCTCGCGGCCTGGTTCCACGACGCCGTCTACGACCCCCGGCGCGGCGACAACGAGGAACGCAGCGCCCGGCTGGCCGAACGGACGCTGCCCGAGATGGGGCTGCCCGCCGGAGCGGTGGCCACGGTGGCCCGCCTGGTGCGGCTCACCCGGACGCACGACCCCGCGCCGGACGACGTGGACGGCGCCGTGCTGTGCGACGCCGACCTGGCGATCCTGGCCGCCCCGCCCGAGGTCTACGCGGCCTACGCGGCGGCCGTACGCCAGGAGTACTCCTTCGTCCCGGACGACGCCTTCCGTGCCGGCCGGGCGGCCGTGCTGCGCTCGCTGCTCGACCTGCCGACGATCTTCCGGATCGCCGATCTGGAGGCGGCGGCCAGGGCGAACATCCACGCCGAGCTTGAGCGGCTGTGAGCCACTATTCACCAGGATCCAACAGCGATCACCCAAATCTCCTGTGATAATTTGGTGGAATCTGTTTGATTAAGGAGTGGGTCAATGCTCGCCCAACAGCGGCAGCAGGCGATTCTGGAACGGGTGCGCAGCAACGGCGGGGTCAGGGTCGCCGACCTCGTCCGCGAGCTCGGCGTGTCCGACATGACGATCCGCAGGGATCTCGAAGTGCTGGCCGAGCGCGGGCTGGTGGAGAAGGTCCACGGCGGGGCCACCGCCGCCGGCCCCGGCTCGACCGAGGAGCCCGGATTCGCCGCCAAGTCGATGCGCCAGCAACCGGAGAAGGAGGCGATCGCCCAGTACGCCGCCCAGCTCGTCCGGCCCGGCACGGCCATCGCGCTGTCCGCCGGCACCACGACCTGGACGCTGGCCCACTCCGTGGTCGACGTGCCCGACCTGACCGTGATCACCAACTCGATCCGGATCGCCGACGTCTTCCACCGCTCCCCCCGCGCCGACCGCACCGTCGTGCTGACCGGTGGCGTCCGGACCCCCTCGGACGCGCTGGTCGGCCCGGTCGCCGTGGCGGCCATCCGCGGGCTTCACGTGGACACCCTGTTCCTCGGCGTGCACGGGATGGACGCCCGCGCCGGGTTCACCACTCCGAACCTGCTGGAGGCGGAGACCAACCGCGAGCTGGTCGCCTCCGCGCACCGCCTGGTGGTGCCCGCCGATCACACCAAGTGGGGGACGGTCGGGATCAGCACGATCGCCGAGCTGTCCCAGGCCCACGTCGTGATCACCGACTCCGGCATGCCGGACGAGGCCCGCGACGAGCTCACCGCCCAGGTCGGCGAGCTGATCGTCGCCGAGGCGCGGCCGGAGAGCGCGGTGCTGAGCCGATGAAGCGCACGATCACCCACCTGGCCGACGGGCGGGAACTGTTCTACTTCGACCGGCACGACGACGCCGACCGCGGCGCGATCGACAAGCGCGACCTGCCGCCCCGCCCGCCGGCCTCCGAGCTGCGCTACGACCCGCTCACCGAGGAGTGGATCGCGGTGGCCGGGCACCGCCAGGGGCGCACCTTCCTGCCGCCGGCGAGCGAGTGCCCGCTGTGCCCGTCGACCCTCGGCAACCTGACCGAGGTCCCGTCGAGCGCCTACGACGTCGTCGTCTTCGAGAACCGATTCCCCTCCTTCTCCGCCCAGAGGGGCGAACACCACCAGGTGGGGGGGCTGAGCGAGGTCCGCCCGGGGACCGGGCGGTGCGAGGTGGTCTGCTTCACCTCCGACCACGGCTCGTCCTTCTCCGAGCTCTCCGCCGGCCAGGTCGAGCTGGTCATGGAGGCCTGGATCGACCGTACGGCGGAGCTGTCCGCGATGCCCGGCGTGGAGCAGGTGTTCTGCTTCGAGAACCGGGGAGCGGAGATCGGCATCACTCTGGCCCACCCTCACGGCCAGATCTACGCCTACCCCTACGTGACCCCGCGCACCAGGCTCTCCCTCGGCGCGGCCGAGCGCCATCGGGAGCGGACCGGGGGCAACCTGTTCGCCGACGTGCTGGCCGCCGAGCGGGAGGCCGGGATCCGCGTGGTCGCCTCGAACGAGCACTGGACGGCCTTCGTCCCCGCCGCGGCGCGCTGGCCCGTGGAGGTCCACCTCTACCCGCACCGCCAGGTCCCCGACCTGGGCGGGCTGGAGCCCGCCGAGCGCGCGGCGTTCGGACCGCTCTACACGGAGGTGCTCCGCCGCCTGGACGGGCTTTTCGGCGTGCCCATGCCGTACGTCGCGGCCTGGCACCAGGCGCCGGTGAACGTCGGCCGGGAGCTGTCGTACGCGCACCTGGAGCTGTTCAGCATCCGCCGGGCGCCGGACAAGCTGAAGTATCTCGCCGGATCGGAGTCGGCCATGGGGGCTTTCGTGAACGACGTCCTGCCTGAGGAGACGGCGCGCCTTTTACGTTCTCTTGTCACAGGATGATCACTTATTAGTCTCAGATTGGGGTCGCGTTACCCAGGGTTTACCACTACTATCCTCACACATCGGACCTAATGTCCGATATGCCTAATTCCGGGCGCGTCGCCCGGGAGCCGGGGACCCACCGCACTTGGGGTGAACCACTTCGGTGGAAGGGCTTCCTCCAGCCCGAACCCGTCAGCTAACCCGGTAGGCGGAAGGAGAGGAGAGTCGTGGCGGCTCTATCCCCCACGTTCCGTCGCCATGCGGCTTTGACCATTTCCATGGTTTCGGCCCTAGCGTTCACCCTTGGCACGGCTACCGCGGGTAACGCGACCCCCAAGCCGAAGGAGTCCCAGCTCCGCGCCGAGCTGGCCCAGCTCAACAAGAAGGTCGACAAGCTCATCGAGACCTACGCGGCCAAGCGCGAATCCCTCAAGAAGGCCCAGGCCGCCGAGAGCGTCGCCAAGACGGACCTGCGCAAGGCCGAGGAGAGCTACGCCGAGGCCGAGAAGCAGGTCGACACCCTCGCCCAGTACCGCTACCAGAGCAACGCCGTCGACCTGCCCTCCGTGCTGTTCTCCACCGACATCGGAGGCCTCGCGATCATGGAGCAGCTCAGCGCCCAGCAGAGCACCTACCTGCAGGGCTTCGCCCTGAGCCGGGACCTCAAGAAGCAGGCGGCGGACAAGGCCGCCCAGCTCACCAAAGCGATCGGCGAGGAGGCGGCGGCAGTGGAGAACCAGCGTGAGGAAGCCGAGCAGGTGATCGACGACATCGAGAAGAAGCTCGACGCGCTCGTCCCCACCGGCTCCGGCCGCCGCGCCGACGGCAGCTGGGCCCCCCAGCTCCCCGCCGGCGCCGACAACATCACCGACCGCACCCGGATCATGCGCGAAGCCATCAAGAAGCGCTTTCCCCTGCCCTACCAGGTCGGCTGTTACCGGGCCGCGAACGACGGCGGCGAACACCCCCTCGGCCGCGCCTGCGACTTCATGATGAGCACCGGCGGCTCGATGCCCTCGGCCGCCCACATCAAACTCGGCGACGAGATCGCCGCCTGGACCATCAAGAACAAGGCCGCCCTCGGCGTCAAATACGTCATCTGGCGCCAGCGCATCAACTCCGGCTCCGGCTGGCGCCCGATGTCCAACCGCGGCGGCATCACCGCCAACCACTTCGACCACGTCCACATCTCGATGTACTGAGCTGCTGGGGCGCTGACCTGCGGTTAACGCGTCGTGGATGGCTCTCGGGGCACACTACGCGTTCACCGCCGCCAACATTTCCGGGCTTCTCGATCACCGAGTGGCACCCGGCCCCGTCGTCAAACGGTGTCAGCCGTCAGCGACATGGTCGGACAGGGCATCATGCGGAGCCCGGGCTGATGAAGCAGACGGCAAGGACGTCAGAACCCCCTCCCCCGTAGTCCGACCAGTCCGCGCCGCCCGCGTAGCGGGCCCAGTCCGCCTTGTCGATCTCCGCGTTGGTGTTACCGCTGCAAGCCGCCCGCTCCGGGTCGGCGACGACCTCGGCGAGGCCCCTGAGATCCCACAGGGAGACCCCGCCGGGGCCGGCCGCCAGGGCGATGCCGCCATCGGCGCTGAGAGCCACGGAATCGATCTCCCGCGCGTATCCCTTCAACGCGGCCGTCCGGGCCGGCCCGGACGGGGCGGAGAGGTCCCAGAGAATCCCGGAATCGCTCGGTCCCGCGAGCAGGGCGATCTTCCCGTCGGAGGTCAGGGCCATGTCATAAATGTCGGCGAGGGGCACATCGAACACAGCCGTGCTGACCGGACGCGACCGGTCATCGAGGTTCCAGAGCCCGGCCCGATACGCGTTTCCAGCGAGGACGACGCGCCCGTCCGCGCTCATCGCCGTCGCCGCGGACTTCGCGGGCAGGGCGAGGCCGGCCGACTTGACCCGGCGCGAGGGGTCGGCGAGGTCCCAGACCGTCACCGCCCCATCGCCGTCCACGGTGACGGCGCCCCCGCCGTCCGCGCTGAGTCCGAAGTCGCGAATGTAGGAGGAGGTGCGCGCTCTCGTCACCGACAGGCGCGCCGGACGAGACCGGTCGGTCAGATCCCATACGGTCACGTTGCCGTCGTCGTCGGCGATCACGGCCGTACGGCCGTCGCGCGACACCGCCGCCGCCAGCACGCTGCCGGCGTCCTTGGTGGTCTTCCCGCCCGCCAACGCGGCCATCCGGATCGGCTTGGCCGGATCGGTGAGATCCCACACGATCGTGACGCCGTCGTCGCCGCCGGTCAGCGCGGTCCGACCGTCGAAGGACAGCGCCACCGCGCCCACGTCCTCCTTGTGCCCCTTCAGCACGGCGATCCGGTCGGGCTTATCGACGATCTTGGGGTCGAGCCGGGTCGTGAGGTCCCATACGCTCACCTCGTCGCCGGCACCGGTCAGGGCGATCCGCCCGTCGCCGCTCAGCGCCACCTCGCCGGAGGCGACCGGCGTGAGTTCATCGCCGCGTTCCCCGACCAGGGTGTCGATCAGCCCCGCCCGGGTCTGCCCGTCAGAGTGGATCTTGACTGCGGCCAGGCCGAGGTCCCGAGCCGTGCCGGGGGCGGCGTCACGTAGTTCCGCGGCGTGGAGCGCGAGCCCATGAGCCAGTGCGAGGCGCTCCTGAGCCGACGCCCTGTCACGCTCACGCTTCCACACGAGTCCGGCGGCGGCCAGGAAGACGGCCAGGAGCACGGCAAGTACGATCGCGCACGTTCTCCAGCGGGCGCCGCCACGCGCATCCACTTGCCGGACGCCGGCCAGGTCATTCATCTCGGTCTCCAAACCGTCCGGCTCACAATGGTGCGTACTCTTTTTTGAGGACACGCCCGTACTCCGGGCCGCACTTTGAGTTCCCCCGGCGGGGATCGCCGTTGATCACGCAGTCATAGGTCAGAGTGAACACCTGAATGCCCCCCGCGTCACCATGTTCCCTGCTTCCCCGAGCGCAGCGCTGATCGCGCTCTGTTCGATCTCCTTGATGATGCCTCCGCAGGCTCCGGTCGACCGGCCGTATCTCCCGAGCGTCGCCGAGCTCTCCGTGCTCGCGGCCCTGGGCGCCGGATGCGGGGCGCCGGAAGTGGCCCGGCCCAACGGCGCGGTGGTGGACCTCGGCGCGGGTCCGGCCGCCTCATAGGGTTGCCTCCATGACCGCTGAACCGGCACACGGCGTCCACGCCGCGCGCACGACCTCGCTGCACCTGGCCACCCGGAACGCCGCCGCCTTCTGGACGGCTCTCGCGCAGACCCGAGGGCACGGACTGCTCACCCGTCCCGGTTTCGTCGGCGTGGACGGAGGCGCCCGCGGCGGCCTGCGCGTCCTGCTTCTCTCCCCGGAGCCGGACGCGGGCGATCTCGCCGAACTGACGGAGCTGGCCCGGTGCCGATCAACCGGCGGGGTGGTCGTCGAGGACCCGTTCAGCTCGGTCGACCTCGGCGATCTGGGGCTGAGCCCTCGGCGGCTCCCCGTCATGATCCGCCGCCCCGGTCCGGTCCCCGCGCCACCGGCCGTGGAGGTCGACCGGCTAGAGCCGGGCGGGCGGCTGGAGACCGCGGAACGGATCGTGGTCGACGGATTCCCGCTGCCGGGCTTCCAGCCGTACCGTCCGGGCGAGGTGCTCCCCCAGAGCCTGCTGGAGCGCCAGGAGGTCGACCTGTTCCTCGCCACCCGGGACGGGGTGCCCGCCGGAGCCTGCATGACGGTCACCGATGACGCGGTCGGCGGGGTCTACTGGGTGACCACCCTGCCCGAGCACCGCTCCCGCGGGGTCGGACGGGCACTCATGCACGCGGTCCTGGGACACCTGAAGGGTTCTGTCACCCTGACCTCGGCGACGGCCGGCAAGCCGCTCTACGACTCCCTCGGGTTCGACACCGTCGCCCACGCGACATGGTGGACTGGCATGATGAGGCCCCATGACCGACAGCCGCGTTGACCCTCCCTACGCCGCCGCCGAGACCCTCATGCTCCAGTCGTGGCTGGACTGGCACCGGGAGACCCTGGCCGTGAAGTGCGCCGGGCTCTCGGAGGAGCAGCTCCGCCTGCGCGCCGTCGCGCCGTCCACGCTCTCCCTGCTGGGGCTGGTCCGCCACATGACCGACGTCGAGCGCTACTGGTTCCGCAACGTCCTCAACGGTGAGAACACCCCGGGGATCTACTGGTCCGACCTGCATCCCGACGGGGAGTTCGACCTGGTGGACACCGCCTCGGCCGAGGAGGCGTTCACCCGCTGGCAGGGCGAGATCGACCACGCCCGCGAGGTCTCCGCGGGGCTGCCTCCGGACACCCTGGGCAAGCAGCAGCGCAAGGGGGAGGACGTCTCGCTGCGCTGGATCCTCATCCACATGAGCTCGGAGTACGCCCGGCACAACGGCCACGCCGACATCATCCGCGAGCAGCTCGACGGCGTCACCGGAGAGTAGTCGGCTCCTGGATCGCCTCGGCGATCACCTGGTCGAGGTTGGCCAGGTCCGCGGGGTGGGCCATGGCCGCCTCGGCGAAGCGGGTGAGCAGGCGGGCGAAGGCCTCACGGTCCGCCTCGTCCCAGTCGGCGATCAGCCCGTCCAGGTAGGTCCGCCGGTAGTGGACGACCACCTCCAGCACCCTGCGCCCCCGCCCGCTGAGCACCAGCCGGGCCCGCCGGGCGTCCACCTCGGACTCCTCGCGCTCCACGAACCCGGCACCGATCGCGTCGTTGACGAGCCTGCTGGCCGTGGAGGGGTCCACGTCCAGTTGCTCGGCGACGGCGCCGACGGTCACCTCGGGCACGTCCAGGCTCAGCTTGTGCACGGCGTGCACGACCATCACGTTCGACAGCTGCACCGGCCGCTGCGGGTCCACGATCTTGCGCGAGCGCAGCGGCCGCGCCCAGATCCGGCGCAGCCGGAACAGCGCCACATCGATCGCCGCCCCGGGCGTCCCGTCCCTCACGGAACAACCTTATCGGCGGGTACGGCCGCCGCCGCCCGCCGCGGTACGGCGGGTCAGCCGGTGAGGCGGACCGGGTTCACCAGGTCGGCGTACAGGAGCAGGCCGAACAGAATGATCATCGTGAACGCCAGGGCGTAGGTCAGCGGGAGCACCTTGGCGATGTCCACGTGCGCCGGCTCGGGCCTGCGGGTCACCCGGGCGAAGGCCCGCTTGAGCCCCTCCCAGAGGCCGCCCGCGATGTGGCCGCCGTCGAGCGGCAGCAGGGGGATCAGGTTGAACACGCCGATGGCGAGGTTGAACCCGGCGAGCAGGCTCAGCAGGGCGACGAACTTGTTCTCGGTGGGGGCGGCGGAGGCGGCGATCTCGCCGCCGATCCTGCCCGCGCCGACCACGCCGACCGGGCCGTTGGGGTCGCGTTCCTCACCGGAGAAGGCGGCGTTCCAGACGCCGACCATCTTCTCCGGCAGGTTGACCAGCGACTCGGCGACCCTGCCGGTGAGTTCCACCATGTGGCCGACCACGTAGCCGAAGCTCTGCTTCTCCATGACCTGCGTGGGCGCGACGCCGAGGAAGCCGACGTTCTTCTCGATCTTCTTGGGGTCGTCGACCGCGGGGCGGTCCTGGGAGATCAGGGTGACGTTCAGCGTCTGCGGCCTTCCGTCCCGCACGATGCCGATGGTGACGGGCCCGGCGCCGTTGGCCCGGATCTTCTTGGTGGCCTCCTCCCAGGTGGAGACCGGCACTCCGTCGAACGCGACGATCTTGTCGCCGGGCTTGACGCCCGCCTGCGCCGCCGGCGTCGGCGGGTCGGCCTCGGTGCACGTACGGCCCGGCTTCAGCGACTCGCTGTAGGGGATGACGCACTTGGTCATCCCCGACACGACCGGCTTGAGCACCGGGACGCCGAAGCCCATGATGACGATGGCGAAGAGGACGAAGGCCAGCACGAAGTTCATCGCCGGGCCGCCGCTCATGATGATGACCTTCTGCCACCAGGGCTTGCGGTAGAAGACCCGGTTCTCGTCTCCCGGCCGGACCTCCTCCAGCGCGACCTCGCGGGCGTTCTCGATCAGCCCCTGCCACGGCCCGGTGGCGACCGAACGCACCTTGGTGGGGTCGTCGGTGGGCCGGGGCGGCAGCATGCCGATCATCCGGATGTAGCCGCCGAACGGGATCCACTTCACGCCGTACTCGGTCTCGCCCCTGCGCCACGACCACATGGTCGGGCCGAAGCCGATCATGTACTGGGTGACCTTGACGCCGAACCGCTTCGCCGGCAGCAGGTGACCGATCTCGTGCAGCCCGATCGACACCATCAATCCCAGGAGGAAGACGATGATCCCGATCACGAAGAGCCAGCTCAAGGTTCATACCCCCGGTCACGGATTTACCGACAATGCCCCATAAGAGATTAGCCCAAGTATCCGGAGCCAGGATCCCCTGAAAACAGGCCTTCTAGATCAAGCCACTTGCGCGGGCTTTGTCGAATGGAGACACTTTGTTGACGGTAAGCAATCATTCGATCACCCTTCGAGAAGAAGAGTGAGAGGAGAATTTTGATCGGGATCCTGGTGGCCGAGCATCTCCCTCTGGTCCGGCGAGGCCTCGTGGCATCGCTGGAGTGCGAGGCCGATCTGAAGGTCGTCGCCGACGTGGGCAGCGGAGAGGAGGTCGTCCCCTCCGTCCTGAGGCACGGCCCGGAGACGGCGGTCATCGACGTGGATCTCCCCGACGTCGACGGGTTCACCGCGGCGCTCCGGCTGCGCGAGAACACCCCAGGCTGCCGGGTGCTCCTGCTGTCCCGCGACCCCAACCCCGGTCAGGTGCGCCGCGCCTTCGCCGTCCACGCGCTGGGGTTCATGAGCCTGGACGTGGGGCCCGAGCAGCTGGCCGACGGCGTCCGGCGGGTCGCGGCCGGCGGACGGGCGGTGGACTCGGAGCTGGCGGTGGCCGCCCTGGAGGCGGCCGAGAACCCGCTGACCCGCCGGGAGCTGGACGTGCTCCGGCTGGCCGCCCAGGGGGCGCGCTCCAACGAGATCGCCGACCAGCTGTTCCTGTCCGTGGGAACGGTCCGAAACCACATGTCGAGGATCATGTGCAAGACCCATGCCCGCAACCGCCTCGACGCCGTACGGATCGCCAGCGACTCCGGGTGGCTGTGAGATCGGCGAGTGAGACATCGTCCGGGCGCCGGGCCGTCAGGGGCGCCAGATGAGGATCAGGGCGCAGTCGTCGTTGTGCCCCGCCGACATCGAGGTGACCAGGTTGCGGGCGCCGTCGCGGAACCCGGAGGGCAGCAGCCGCTCGGCCTCCCCCAGCAGCCGGTCGAGGCCCGCGTCGATGTCGCGGCCGGGCTGCTCTATCAGCCCGTCGGTGTAGAGCATGAGCGCCTCGCCCTTGCGGAGCGTCCCCCGGTCCGGCTCGCAGTGCAGGTCGGGGACGATGCCCAGGACCACGCCCTTGGCCGGGGAGACCCGCCAGGTGCCGGTGCCCGCCTCGAACTTGACCACCGGCGGATGGCCGGCCGATGTGATCACGTATTCGCCCGTGACGAGGTTGAGCCGGACGTGGACGGCCGTGACGAAGCCCTCGGCCTCGCGCTGGCGGTGCAGGTAGGTGTTGCAGGCGGGCAGGAAGTCGTCGACCGAGCCGAGCAGGCCGCCGAAGGTCCCCGACAGCATCAGGGCCCTGGTGCCCGCGTCCACGCCCTTGCCGGACACGTCGACGAGGGCGAGCTCCACCGTGTCGCCCTCGCGCATGGAGACCAGGAAGTCACCGCCGAAGGAGGAGCCGCCGGCCTGCTTGAGCACCACCCGGGAGTCCCAGTCCTTGGGCAGCGAGGGCAGCTCGCTCTGGTTCTTGAGGCGGTCGCGCAGCTCCAGCAGCATCGCGTCGCCACGCAGGCCCTGCACGCCGAGCTTGCCCCGGGTGCGGGCCATCAGCGCCGCCAGCACGGTGGTGAAGCCGAAGGTGACCAGCAGGCCCGGGCCGATGTGCCCCACCCCGCGCGCGACGCCGACGTAGAGCAGGGCGGCCGCGACCGCGCACAGCAGCTTGCCCAGGCTCCGCAGCCGGAGCCGGAGGCCGCCGACGAGGGTGATCGGGATCAGGAGCGCCGGGGAGAACCACTCCATGGAGACCCGGGCGGCCAGGCCGGCGAGCACCACGGTCAGCACGGTCAGCATGATGAGCAGGTTGCGGTCGCGGCCCAGCGGCCCACGGCGCAGGAACCGCACGATGGGCACGAGAAGGGGCACCCGCACCAGGAACGCGCGGAGCCCCGGAGGGATCAGCGGCACCGGGCGAGAACTCATGATGCGTTCGACTGTATCTGGCCGTCACCCGTTTGGGCAGCCCACTTGACCAATGGCCTTGATCATTAAGGGCGGATATTGAATGGCCGGAACGGTTTGCCCCCTCTACCGTAGGAAAAATGAGTCTTAGCCTGCGCCCGATAACCGAGAAAGAATGGTCCGCCTGGATCACGCTCGACGAGGAGGCGTTCGGCAACGCCATCCCTCCGCACCGGTCGGAGCTGTTCCGGAGGAACGCCGAGTTCGACCGCTCGCTGGGCGCCTTCGAGGGCGACCTGCTCGTGGGCGCCACCGCCGTGTGCAGTTTCACCATGACGGTGCCCGGCGGCCCGATCCCGGTCGGCGGCGTCACCTCGGTCGGCGTGCTGCCCTCGCACCGCCGCAGGGGCGTCCTGTCCGCGCTGATGACCCGCCAGCTCGCCGACCTCCGCGAGCGGGGCGAGGCGGTCGCCGCGCTGTACGCCTCGGAGGCGGCGATCTACGGACGCTTCGGGTACGGCAGGGCCGCCGACAACCTCTTCTTCGACATCCCCAAGCACGGTGCGGCCCTGGCCGGGCACGCTCCCGTCGATCCCGCGCTGCGGCTGCGCGTCGTCACCCCCGCCGAGGCCAGGACCGCCTTCGAGAAGGTCTTCGAGGCCGCGCTCGACAGCCGCCCGGGACTCTACGCCCGCACGCCTGCACGCTGGGACGCGGTGCTGTCGGACCACGAGGCCGACCAGGGGGGCGCCGGGCCGCTGCGCGCCGTGGTCGCCGAGGACGACGGGGGACCTCGCGGCTACGCGCTCTTCAGGATCAAGCAGGGTTTCACCCCGCACGACGTGCCGGACGGCGAGCTGCGGCTCAAGGAGCTGTTCGGCCTGGACCCGGCCGCCTACGCGCTGCTCTGGCGGCACGTGCTGGAGCGGGACCTGGTCGCGCGGGTCAAGGCCTGGCAGCGGCCGTCCGACGACCCGCTGATCCACCTGCTGGCCGAGCCGCGCCATCTCAACGCGGGGTGGTTGGACGACCTGTGGATCCGCCTGGTGGACGTCGAGCGGGCGCTGCCGGCGCGCCGCTACTCGGCGCCGGTGGACGTGGTGATCGAGGTCGAGGACGCCTTCTGCCCGTGGAACGCCCGCCGCTGGCGGCTGACGGCCGACGCCTCCGGCGCCCGGTGCGTGCCCACCGAGGACCCGGCGGACCTGACGCTCCCGGTCACCGTGCTGGGCGCGGCCTACCTGGGCGGCCGCCCGCTGGCGGCGCTGCAGGCGGCGGGGGTGGTGCGCGAGTCGCGGGCGGGAGCCGTACGGGAGCTGTCGGTCGCGATGTCGTGGGAGCCCGCCCCCTGGGCCGGTCTGATCTTCTGACCCGTCCGGTCGCGCGGGTTAGGGTGACCGCATGGCACTGCAGAGCTTGCAGATCAGCGCGATCACCGCGATGCGGGCCCGGGACGTCTCCCGGCCCGCGCAGGAGCAGCAGGAGGCCGCGGACCGGCGGCCTCTCCGCGACGAGACGCCGCGCAAAGAACCGGTGCGCAAAGAACCGGTGCGCAAAGAACCGGTGCGCAAGGAGCCGCCGCGTCGCAGATGAGGCGCCTGCCCGACCGTGGCGTGCGAGCAGGCGCGCGCCCGGTCCCCGAGGGAGGGGGCGGGCCTCCGGACCGGACTGGACCGGCCGGTCCCGGTCTACGGCAGCGGCGGCAGCTGGCCGATGGTCTCGTACGAGGTGAGCTGCGCGATCCGGCGGTTGTGCCGCTCGGCGCCCGAGTAGGCCGTGCCCAGGAAGAGCTCGACGAGCCGGGTGGCCTCCTCCTGGGTGTGCATCCGCGAACCGACGCTGACCACGTTGGCGTTGTTGTGCTCGCGGGCGAGCTTGGCGGTGTCCTCGCTCCAGGCCAGGGCGGCACGGATGCCGCGCACCTTGTTGGCCGCGATCTGCTCGCCGTTGCCCGAGCCGCCGATGACGATCCCCAGGCTCCCGGGGTCCTCCGCGACGCCCTCGGCCGCGCGCAGCACGAACGGCGGGTAGTCGTCCTCGGGGTCGTACACGAACGGACCGCAGTCCGTGACCTCGTGTCCGTGCTCCTTCAGCCAGGAGACGACGTGGTTCTTGAGCTCATAGCCGGCATGGTCGGCACCGATGTAGACGCGCACCCGCCCAGTTTCGCAGGTGTGTGTGGCGGGCTCGACCCCCACCCCGGCTAGAGTAATGACCGCTCTGCTATTCGAACCCTTACAAGAGAGAGTCCCGATGCGTGACATCCGAGTGGTCGGGGATCCGGTCCTGCGCACGCCCGCCGAGCCGGTCGTCGACTTCGACCGCGACCTGCGCCGCCTGATCGACGAGATGTTCGACGCCATGTACGCCGCGCAGGGCGTCGGCCTGGCCGGTCCGCAGATCGGCGTGTCGAAGCGGGTCTTCGTCTACGACTGCAGCAGCCGCAAGGGCCATCTGATCAACCCCGTGCTGACGGTCGACGACGACGCGGAGATCCTCGACGAGGAGGGCTGCCTGTCGGTCCCCGGCCGTGACACCGGCACTCCGATCTACGCCAGGACGCCCCGGGCCGCCGGGGTCACGGTCCGCGGTCTCGACCGCCTGGGCCGGCCGGTCCAGATCAGGGCCCGCGGCCTGCTCGCGCGCTGTTTCCAGCACGAGACCGACCATCTCGAGGGGATGCTCTACGTCGACCGCCTCGCCAAGGACGCCGCCAGGAAGGTCCTCCTCCAGGCTCCGTGATCGAGCCGGCCGGGCTCCGTGCCGTCAGCCCCCGGAGGCCCCGGAGGCCCCGGCGGCTCCGGCGGTCTGGGCCGTGCCGCGCCGCAGGCGTATCACCGGCCTGGCGGCCAGGCCGAGGCCGGCCACGAGGAGCAGCGCGACCATGATCCACTCATTGGATCCGCCGGGGCCGTAGACATGGCCCCGGCGACCGGTGTCGAAGGCCCGCGACGTCTGGCCGGGGACGAACGCCTCCCGGTCCGCGCCGTAGAACGCGATCTCCGGGCGCACCTCCTCGCCCGCCCGGAACTCCCCCAGCCAGGTGCACTGCTCGTGGCCGGGATGCTGGACGCACTCGACCCGCTGGGCGGTGAACGTGCCCCAGGTGCCCTCGCCGCGCAGCGCGGCCAGGGCCGATCCGAGGTTCTGCGCGGCGAGCAGCACCAGCGCCAGTCCTCCCACGGCTATCACCAGGTCGAACGCGCTCGGACGCTTGGTGCCCAGATTCATTCGCTGCCTTTCGGAAGGGCGAGGATTCCCTTAAGGCGGGTTTACCCAGAAGATCCCGCGATGGCAACCCTTTCCGAGCCGATCGGCAATATCGGAGAACAGTGATCGGCGATTCCGTGGAACGCCGCTCGGCGATCTACGGGATCGCCGAGCGGTGATTCCGCGGAACACGGCCAGGCGATTACGGAGAACACGGCCACAGTCGCGGGCCCGTCCCCGCGGGAGGGATCCGCGGGACGGATCCGCGGGACGACACCTTGAGGGGGACGTCCCACGGGGAGGTCAGAGCTGGACCGACTTGATCTCCAGATACTCCTCAAGTCCGAACTCGCCCAGCTCGCGTCCCAGCCCGGACTGCTTGTAGCCGCCGAAGGGGGCCCGCGGGTTGAACTGGCCGCCGTTGACGGCCACCTGGCCGGTGCGCAGCCGCCGCGCGACGGAGACCGCGCGCTCCTCGCTGCCCGCCCACACCGCGCCCGCCAGGCCGTACGGCGTGCCGTTGGCGATGGCCACGGCCTCGTCCTCGCCGCGGGTGTAGGGGATGATCGCCAGGACCGGGCCGAAGATCTCCTCCTGCTCGATCACCATCCCCGGCTCCACCCCGGCGAACACGGTGGGCTCCACGTAGAAGCCCCGGTCCAGGGGCCGGTCGGTGCCTCCGGCGACCAGCCGGGCGCCCTCCTCCTGCCCCCGGTTGATGTAGTGGACGACCCGGTCGCGCTGGGCCGCGGAGACCAGCGGGCCGAGGCGGGTGAGCTCGTCGAAGGGGTCGCCGACGGTGTACTTCCCCGCGGCCGCGACGGCGAGCCCGACGGCGTCGTCGTACTGGTCACGGTGGACGATCATGCGGGTCCAGGCCGAGCAGGTCTGGCCCGAGTTGAGGAAGGCGTTGGCCACCGTCACCTTGGTGGCCGCGGCCAGATCGGCGTCCGGCAGCACCACGCTGGCCGACTTGCCGCCCAGCTCCAGAGCCACCCGCTTGACCGTCTCGGCGGCGAGCGAGGCCACCCGCCGGCCCGCCCTGGTGGAGCCGGTGAAGGACACCATGTCCACGTCGGGATGGGTGACCAGGGCCTCGCCCACCACCGGGCCGTAGCCGCTCACCATGTTGAACACCCCGGCGGGCAGCCCGACCTCGTCGAAGATCCCGGCCAGCGCGAAGGCGGCCAGCGGCGCCACCTCGCTGGGCTTGAGCACCACCGTGCAGCCGGCGGCGAGCGCCGGGCCCACCTTGCACACGATCTGGTGGAGGGGGTAGTTCCACGGCGTGATGGCGGCGACCACGCCGACCGGCTCCCGGAAGATCCGGGAGTTGCCGACCCTGCCGCCCTCGAAGTCGTAGGTCTCGGCGAGCTGGCCGTAGGAGGCCAGCACCCCGGCCGGCATCAGCGTCTGCACCTTCATCGCCACGTTGTAGGGCGCGCCCATGTCCGTGGTGATGATCCGGGCTATCTGATCGGAGCGTTCTCGTATCAGCTCGGCCGCGGCGGCGAGGATCTTGCCTCGCTCGGCGGCGGCCGTACTCGACCACGAGGGCAGGGCCGCGCGGGCCGCGGCCACGGCGATCTCGACGTCGGCGGGCGATCCGGCGGGCACCCTGTCGACCGTCTCCTCGGTCGCGGGGTTGACGACGTCGACGCTCTCGCCGGACGCCGAGGCCCGCCATGCTCCGTTCAGATAAAGATGACGCATGGCTCTCATCCTTGCGTGCGGACCGTCATAAGGCGAGAGCCCGGCAGGTCACGGGATACCTGCCCAACCGCATGAAGATCGCAATTTAGCCGCATGCCGTCCTCGCCGCGGCGGGCACTCGGCCCCCTCTGCGACGAGGGTACGGCGAAGCACGCTCATAAACGGCGAATTACCGAGATACTTAAAAACTCGTAATATCCGGATAAACGAGGAGAGATTATGCCTTGCGGGGGTCTCGGCCGCGCGATGGCGTGCGGAGGACGGTCGGGCCGGATCCCCCGCACACCGCGCGCACCCGCCCCGCCCCGCCCGAACGCGCAGGTGGCAGGGCAGGACCGGCGATCACTCGAAGATCGGCCCTCGGGTGCGGGAGCGCTTGATCTCGAAGAAGCCGTCGATGCCGGCCACCAGGCGGACGCCGTCCCAGAGCTTGCCCGCCTCCTCGCCCTTGGGCGCGGGCGAGACGACCGGGCCGAAGAAGGCGACGCCCTCCACCGCGATCACCGGGGTGCCGACCTCCTGGCCGACCCGGTCGATGCCGTCGTTGTGCGAGGCGCGCAGAGCCTCGTCGAACTCCTCCGAGTCCATCGCGTCGGCGAACGCCGGGTCGAGCCCCGCGGCCTCCAGCGCCTCCTCGACGGTCTCGCGGAGCCTGTCGAGCTCCTTGAGCCTGCCCTGGTTGTGGAAGCGGGTGCCGAGCTCGGTGTAGAGCCGGCCGACCGTCTCGGAGTCGTACTTCTCCTGCACGGCGGTGACCACCCGGACCGGGCCGATGGCCTTGGCGATCTGCTCGCGGTACTTGTCGGGCACCTCCTTGTCCTCGTTGAGCACGTTGAGGCTCATGATGTGCCAGCGCGGCTCGATCGGCCGGATCTTCTCCACTTCCAGCAGCCATCGGGAGGTCATCCACGCGTACGGGCAGAAGGGGTCGAACCAGAGGTCCACCGGGGTGCGCTCAGTCATCTCTCAACTTTCTGATCGTGAAGCTTCCTCGCATAGCGACAACCCGGAGGGCCGAGTTTCCTATTCCGCGTGTGGATTATTACGTTGACTAGCGGCTTTATCCTCGAATGGAGCGGGCGGCCCGTCCCCCGGCATCCGAGGCGGCGATCTTCTGTCTCACATGGCAGGATTCAGGAATCCCTGCGCAACGGAGCGGGGGAAGTTGTGACGAGGGAGCGGTAGTGGCAGGCAATCTGACCCGTGACGAGGCCCGCGAGCGCGCACGTCTGCTCAGTGTGCAGTCATATGCGGTGGAGCTCGACCTGACGGAGGGCGAGGAGCGTTTCGAGAGCGTCACCACGGTCCGGTTCACCAGCGCCCAGGCGGGTGCGGAGACGTTCATCGACCTGGCCGACGCGAAGGTGCGCAAGGCCGTGCTGAACGGCACCGAGCTCGACGTGAGCGGCTACGACCCGGAGACCGGGCGGCTCCCGCTGCCCGCCCTGGCCGAGACCAACGAGCTGCGCATCGACGCCGACTGCTCCTACACGCGCACCGGCGAGGGCCTGCACCGCTTCGTCGACCCGGTCGACAAGAGCGTCTACCTCCACAGCCAGTTCGAGACGGCCGACGCCCACCGGATGTACGCCTGCTTCGACCAGCCCGACCTGAAGGCCACCTTCGAGCTGACCGTGCTCGCGCCCTCCTACTGGGAGGTCATCTCCAACGCGGCGCCCGACTCCGCCGAGGAGCTCCAGGAGCACCGCGGCCGCCACGGCGCGCTCCAGGCCGCCAAGCGCTGGCACTTCCCCGCCACCCCGGTGATGTCCACCTACATCACCGCCCTGTGCGCCGGGCCGTACCACAAGGTGACCTCCGAGCACGACGGCATCCCGCTGGGCCTGTACTGCCGGGCCTCGCTCGCCGAGCACCTGGACGCCGACAACCTCTTCGAGATCACCCGGCAGGGGTTCGACTTCTTCCACAAGATCTTCGGCGTCCGCTACCCGTTCGGGAAGTACGACCAGCTCTTCGTGCCCGAGTTCAACGCGGGCGCGATGGAGAACGCCGGCTGCGTGACCTTCCTGGAGGACTACGTCTTCCGCTCCCGCGTCACCGACGCGATCATCGAGCGCCGCGCAGAGACGATCCTGCACGAGATGGCGCACATGTGGTTCGGCGACCTGGTCACCATGCGCTGGTGGGACGACCTGTGGCTGAACGAGTCGTTCGCCACCTACGCCTCGGTGCTCTGCCAGGCCGAGGCCACCCGCTGGGGCCAGGGCGCGTGGACGACCTTCGCCAACGTGGAGAAGGCCTGGGCCTACCGCCAGGACCAGCTGCCCTCGACCCACCCGATCGCCGCCGACATCGTCGACATGCACGCGGTCGAGGTCAACTTCGACGGCATCACCTACGCCAAGGGCGCCTCGGTGCTCAAGCAGCTCGTCGCCTACGTGGGGCTGGACAACTTCCTGGCCGGCGTCCGCGACTACTTCAACGAGCACGCGTGGGGCAACACCACGCTGGCGGACCTGCTCGGCGCGCTGGAGCGCACCTCGGGCCGCGACCTGTCCTCCTGGTCCAAGGAGTGGCTGGAGACCTCCTGGGTCAACACGCTGCGCCCGTCGTTCACCACCGACCCCGAGGGCCGCTTCCTCTCCTTCGAGGTGCTGCAGGAGGCCCCGGCCGACTACCCGACGCTGCGCTCGCATCGCGTCGCCGTCGGCCTGTACTCCCTGCGGGGTGAGGAGCTGGTCCGCACCAAGCGGGTCGAGCTCGACGTGGTCGGCGCGCGCACGGCGGTGGCCGAGCTGGTCGGCGAGGTCCAGCCGGACCTGATCCTGATCAACGACGACGACCTGACCTACGCCAAGGTCCGGCTCGACGAGCGCTCGCTGCAGACGCTGGTGAACGGCGGCATCGCCAGGTTCACCGAGTCGCTGCCGCGCGCCCTGTGCTGGTCGGCCGCCTGGGACATGACCCGTGACGCGGAGATGTCCACCCGCGACTATGTCGCCCTGGTCGTCTCCGGCATCGCGTCGATCAAGGACATCACCGTCACGCAGACGGTCCTCCGCCAGGCCCGCCAGGCGGTCCAGCAGTACGCCGACCCGGCCTGGCGCGCCGAGGGCCTGGCCCTGCTGGCCTCCTCCCTGCGGTCCCTGGTCGCCGGGGCCGAGGCGGGCTCCGACCACCAGCTCGCCTACGTCAACGCCCTGTCCGGCGTGGCGACCTCCGCCGAGGACCTGGCGTTCCTCAAGGCCCTGCTGGACGGCTCGGCCGCGCTCGACGGGCTGACCGTGGACACCGACCTGCGCTGGACGCTGATCCACTCCCTGGTCTCCGGCGGCGTGCTCGGCGAGGAGGACATCGCCGAGGAGCTCCTGCGCGACGCCACCGCCACCGGCGAGCGCTCCGCCGCGCTCTGCCGCGCCTCCCTCCCGACGGCCGAGGGCAAGGCGAAGGCCTGGAGCACGATCACCGAGGGCAAGCTGAGCGGCGCCCTGCTCCGCTCGACGGTCATCGGCTTCATGGACCCCCAGCACCCGGACCTGCTGGAGCCGTACGCCGCGAAGTACTTCGAGGAGATCGGCCGGATCTGGAAGTCCTGGACCTTCGACAGCGCCCAGAGCTTCGCCAACGGCTGCTACCCGGCCCTGGCCATCTCCCCGGAGACCGTCGCCAGGACCCAGGACTTCATCTCCGCCGACCAGCCTCCGCACGCCCTCAAGCGCCTCCTGCTGGAGGGCGCCGACGGCGTCAGCCGCGCCCTGCGCGCCCAGGCCAAGGACACCCCGGCGGCCTGATCCGGCCGTCCCGGACGCCCCTCGCCATCGCGGCGGGGGGCGTCCTCGCGTTCCCGGCGCCGGACGGCCGGCGGCCACCCGGGAGGCACGATCAATGCGGCTGCCACGGTCAGATGATGGTAAAAATAGGCTCTACCTGCGAAAACGGACTGAAATCCCGCTTTGCACAGACAATGTCCTCCGTCATCCGCATGCCGTGAGAAGGTGATCAAGTGGAATCGGCACGTGACCTACTCATCTCCCTGGCGCGGAGATACGCCTTCGCCGACCTCGGAGCACTGGCCTCGGACGTCGTCGATGACGCGGGTGACATCGAGGCGGTGTGCGAGTTCGGGCAACGGCTGCTCTCGCTCGACGCGGAGGACTTCGCCGTCGAGGCGCGGGCCGTACCCAACGACCTGAGGCGCCGGGCCAGAGCGTGCACCATGCCGCAGACCCCCCGGGAGCAGCCACGCGGCGCGCTGGAGTCGCTGCGGCCCGCCTACGGGCTGCTGCTGGAGACGATCGCGGTCCGGTGGCACCGGCGCGAGCTGAGCCCCATGGTCGCCGCCATCCACATCGCCAGCGAGTATCTGCCGCTGCTCGCCTTCGAGCCGCTGCTGGGCAACGCCGGCGACCCGGCGCGCTGGCCTCGGGGCCTCAGCGCGGAGGGCAGCAGGTTCGGCGTGATCGGCGACCGCGAGTGCGACCACACCAAGTCGGAGCAGTCGGCCGTCAACCGGACCCTGCGGGTGGCCGGGGAGCCGGCCGAGGGCTGGCGGGCCTACTTCGACCGGCAGCACAGCCAGGTGGCGGGCGCGCTCGCCACCTGCGTGGCCGGCTGCCGCAACCCCTGCACCGCGATGGACTGGGTGGCCCCGGACCGCCGCGAGGACCTCGCCGTGCGCGCCCGGGTGGCGCTGACCTTCGCCGACACCCCCCTGGTACGGCTGCGCCATGCGGCCCCGGTGGGCCACGGGTTCGGCGTGCCCTCCCCCGAGGAGGTCCTTGAGGCCTGGCAGCGCAGCCGGGCGATCCTCAGCAAGAACGAGGTGGGCGACGAGGCCACCAAGGAGGACGGCTTCCCCCTGCCGGGCCTGCCCAGCCTGTTCTCCGCCGTCGCCGCCGCGCCCGTGCCCCCTTCGACGCTGCTGACCGACATCACCACCCATCTGGTGAAGCTCCTGCGGCTCTGAGCGCAGGCCCGCCGGGGCTCAGGAGGGGCCGCCGCGGGCTCCGGCCGGAAGATCCACCAGGCGCACCGGAAGGCTCGCCACAGGCTCCGGACGGAAGATCCACCAGGCGGCCCGGGAAGGCTCCCCACAGGCTCCGGACGGAAGATCCGCCCAGGCGGGCCTCAGGAGGGCTCGCCACAGGCTCCGGACGGGGCGCAGTGGCCCGCCGCGGGCGTCGGCTGGACCGCCGGGGCCATGGGCCTGCCGAAGAAGTCCCACGACGTGATGGCCTGACCGACGATCACCGAGAGAGCGCAGCAGACGACGGAGACCACCAGCAGGATCGTCCCCCTGCGGACGTAGCGCTTCTTGGCGTCGGCGACGGCGCTGAGCCTCCTGATCCCCAGCACGAGCTCGTCGGCCCGGACCCGGGTCTCCTGGCTCGCCATGCGGGCCCTCAGGTCCGCGAGCGCGCTGCGGGCGAAGGCGCCGGCTCGGGAGTCCTCGACCGGGGGATCGCCGTCCTGCGGGCTCTCGGCCTGCGCGAGGCCGGCGTAGGAGCGGCGGCGCTCCACCGTCTGCCCGGCGAGCCGCGCGCTACGGGGGTAGAGCGCGCCGGCGAGCATCAGGATTCCCATCACGCAGAAGAAGACGCCGGTCCACCAGAGCCACTCCACCTGGCTGGGCAGCTCCTCCGGCCGCCACCCGTTGCCCAGCAGCACGCCGAGGACCGCCGCCACCAGCAGGGCGACGGCCTTGCGGTCCACCCTGCCGATGTCGTCGCGCACGTCGGCGAGGACCGTCGTGATGTAGCCGAGGGTCTCGTCCCGCTCCTGCCGCACCGCGCCTCCCCCCGCGACGTGACCCGTCGGCGTGTCACCCACGATCTTCAGCACCACCCGATTATGCGAGAAGGTCACCTGCGGCGGGAAGCCAGGTCCGCGAGCAGCCCCAGTCCGGCGACGAGCCCGTCGGCCAGGTCTCCCTCGCCGAAGGCGGCCGCCATCGACATCGCGGCCAGGCGGCACTCCCCGTCAGGAAGCCTACGTCTGGCGTGGGGGCCCGTGACGATCTCCAGGGCCCTGTCTCCGGGATCCACGAAGACGAGCACGGCCCTGGCGGCCTCCTCGCCCAGCGCGGCGTGCAGCCGTTCGGAGAAATGGCGGCGCGGGCCGACGGCCGGGCCGAGGTAGGCGGCGAAGCGCAGGCCGCTGCGGCACCCCGCGGCGCGCAGCGCCTCCCGGACGCCGGCCGCCTGCGCCGGGCTCAGGGCCGGCACCACCGTCACCATCGCGCCGACGCCCCGCCGGTGGACCGCCCCGGCTCGGAGAGCTCCGCCAGCGAGACCCAGTCCACCCCCGGCACCCGCGTCCGGGGAGCCCCCTGGTCCACCAGCACCGGACCGGAGGGGCTCCCACCCCGTTCGCTGCCGGACGGGCCGCCGAACCACACCGCGCCCGCCGAGGTGGGGCGGCTCGCGCTCGCGCGCACCTTGCCGGGCAGCGTCACCAGCAAGGTGATCAGCAGGAACAGGACCGCGGAGGATCCGATGAGAGACCCGAGGACCTGGATCGCGTCCACACAGCCAACGGTAGACCTGTGGTGAGAGCTAAGTCGAGACCTGCCAGACAGCCGGCCTGCGCTCCCCCCAGAAGCCGCCGCGGGCCGACTCGACCTGCGCCGACACCGAGATCAGCGTGCCCTCGTCGCCGAACCGCCCGGCCAGCATGACACCGATCGGCAGGCCGTCGGGAGTCCAGTGCAGCGGGAGGTTGACCGCGGGCTGGCCGCTGATGTTGTAGATGGCGGGGAAGGCGGCGAAGCGCTTCATCCGCTCGAAGGTCTCCTCCGGGCTCTCCACGTCCTCGAACCAGCCCACCGGCCGGGGTGACTGGGTGACGGTCGGGGTGAGCACCGCGTCGTAGAGATCGGTGACCATCAGCCCGAACCGGGTGGCGAGCTGCAGCGCCGACTGGGCCTGCAGGAAGTCGGGGGCGGGGGTGGCGAAGCCGCGCTCGCGCAGCCAGGCGGTCAGCGGCCGGAGCCGGTCCTGCTTGCTCAGGTCCACCGGGTGCATGCAGGCGAAGGCGTACCAGAGGGTCACGAACTGCGGCACCAGCTCCGGGGCGAACGGGGGCGCGATGTCCACCACCTCGTGCCCGAGCGCCGCCAGCTCCGCCGAGGCGTGCTCGTAGGCGGCGAGCACCTCGGGGTCGACCTCGGTGCCGGGGACGAGCGGCTCGGCGTAGCGGGCGATCCGCAGGCGGCCCGGGTCGCGGCCCACGTAGGCCTCGAACGAGCCGAGCGCGGGCGGCGGGGCGTAGTAGAGGTCGCCGGGGTTGTCGTGCGTCATCACGTCGAGCAGCGCGGCGGCGTCGGCCACGGTCCGGGTGATCGGCCCGTTGGTCGACAGGCCGGCGAGGTCGGGGATGATCGGGGCGAAACTGATCCGGCCCCGGGTCGGCTTGATGCCGTACAGCCCGCAGACCGAGGCGGGGATCCGGATCGAGCCCGCGCCGTCGCTGCCCTGCGCCGCAGGGGCCAGTCCGGCGGCGACCGCGGCGGCCGCGCCGCCGCTGGAACCGCCCGCGGAGCGGGAGAGGTCCCAGGGAGTCCGGGTGGGTGGGGAGAGCGAGGTCTCGGTGTAGCAGGACAGCCCGAACTCGGGCGTCGCGGTCTTGCCGAGCATGATCGTGCCGGCGTCCCTGAGCCGCTCGACCACGCTGTCGTCCACCGGGGCGACGAAGTCCCCGTAGGTGGCCGAGCCGAAGTGGATCGGCACGTCCTTGACCAGGTTGAGGTCCTTGATCGGGATCGGCACCCCGAGCAGGGGCGAGGAGTCCTCTCCCGCCAGCACCCTGGCCTCGACCTTGTGCGCCTGCTCCAGAGCCAGTTCGGAGGTGACGGTCGCGTAGGCGCCGACCTCCGGGTCCAGCCGCGCGATGCGGTCGAGGTAGTGCTCGGCGATCTCGACGGGCGAGATCTCCCTGCGTTTCACGGCTGCCGCCTGCTCCAGGGCGGTAAGATCATGTATGTGGGCCACGTCCCGCACAGTAAGCGCAGAAGGCCGGGTTATCTAGAGAGGAAATGAGTAGATACCCGGATCAGAACCCCGCCAAGCGAGTGATGGCGGTCACAAAAGTATGAGATACCCAATACTAGGCACCCCCATGGACGTCAGCTACCGTGAGTTACGTGGAATCCGGTCAGGTACCAGAAGACGGTAACTCTACGTCACCAATTTGGGTCAGCGACCGACCGGCCGAGGACAGGCCGCCGTCTCGACCCACCGCGCCCGCGTCTACGTACGCACCCGTCGAGCGCGCTTCCCTGCGCAGCCTGCTCGACCATCCCAAATACCGCCATCTGCGCCGTCGCCTCCTGATCGCGGTCGGCGTGGGAGTGCTCGCGGGCATCCTGCTCTCGAGCTGGCGGCTGGGGGTCACCGCGGCCGTCGTGGCCGCGATCGTCGACACGGTGCTGCACGCCCGCACGAACTCGACCGTGCCCGCCTGGCGGCGCGCCTCGGTCGCGGAGCGGCGCACGGAGGCCCAGCTCAAGAGGCTGGAGCGAGGTGGTTACCGCACCCTGCACGCCCGTGCGATCCCGGACAGCGAGGCCCAGATCGACCACCTGGTCGTGGGTCCCACCGGGGTCTACGCCGTCGACTCGGAGAAATGGGACAAGCGCCTGCCGGTCCGCGTCCAGTCGCACCGCAAGCTGTTCCACGGGCCGTTCAACCAGAAGCCCCGCCTCGACGAGGCGCGCTGGGAGGCGTCCCGGGCCGCCGAGCTGATCGGCGAGACACTCGGCCACGAGGTCACGATCGTGCCGTCCCTGGCGATCTACGGCCCGGCGATCCCGTGGAAGATCCTCAACGTCCGCGAGGTCGACGTCTTCGACGGCAGTCGTGTCCGTAAATGGATCACCAAACGGGAGCGGTCACTCACCGAGACCGAGATCGACAGGATCTACGAGGCCGCCGGGCAGGTTCTGCCCGCGCGCTACCCCGAATCCTGACCCCGGGCCCTCACGGCCCGTCCCCCTTCCCCTCCGACGGGAGTCTCCGGCGGGGCGCCTCACGCGCCACCCGCACCGGCGGCTCCCGTCTTCCGTTCCTCCGTTCCTCCGTTCTCCGTCCGGCCCGCGCCCCCGATCCGCCATCGGCCGGTCGGGGGCCGTATGTCTCGTGCCGTGGACAGGCGTCTCACGCACCGGGCGGTAGCCGTACCATTTGAGGACACGGTCTCGATGATGGGAGAAGCCTCATGCCCGCCCTCAGGTCTCGTACGGTCACTCACGGCAGGAACATGGCCGGAGCCCGGGCCCTGCTCCGGGCGACGGGCGTAGCCGGCGGTGACTTCGGCAAGCCCATCATCGCGGTGGCCAACAGCTTCACCCAGTTCGTGCCCGGACACGTCCACCTCCGCGAGGTCGGCGACGTGGTCGCCGGGGCGATCCGCGAGGCGGGCGCGATCCCGCGCGAGTTCAACACGATCGCGGTCGACGACGGCATCGCGATGGGACACGGCGGCATGCTCTACTCGCTGCCCAGCCGCGAGCTGATCGCCGACGCGGTCGAGTACATGGTGAACGCGCACTGCGCCGACGCGCTCATCTGCGTCTCCAACTGCGACAAGATCACCCCGGGCATGCTCCTGGCCGCCTTCCGGCTGAACATCCCCACGATCTTCGTCTCCGGTGGCCCGATGGAGGCCGGCAAGACGCCGGGCCGCAAGCTCGACCTGATCGACCCCATGATCGCCGCGGCCGACGACAGCGTCTCCGACGCCGAGCTGCTGGAGATGGAGGAGAACGCCTGCCCGACCTGCGGTTCGTGCAGCGGGATGTTCACCGCCAACTCGATGAACTGCCTCGCCGAGGCCATCGGCCTGGCGCTGCCGGGCAACGGCACGACCCTGGCCACGCACAAGGCGCGCAAGAAGCTGTTCCAGGACGCCGGACGCCAGCTCGTGGAGATCACTCGCCGCTACTACGAGCAGGACGACGAGACGGTCCTGCCGCGCAGCATCGCCACCAAGGACGCGTTCGAGAACGCCATGGCGCTGGACGTGGCGATGGGCGGCTCGACCAACACGATCCTGCACATCCTCGCCGCGGCCCGCGAGGCCGAGGTCGACTTCGGGCTCAAGGAGATCAACGAGATCTCGCTCCGGGTGCCGTGCCTGTGCAAGGTCGCCCCGGCCACCGCGAAGTACCACGTCGAGGACGTCCACCGGGCCGGCGGCATCCCCGCCATCCTCGGCGAGCTCGACCGGGCCGGCCTGCTCCACCGTGACGCGCACACCGTCAACGGCGGCACGATGGGCGACTACCTCGACGCCTGGGACCCGCAGTCGGCCGGCGTGCTGCCCGAGGCGCTGGAGCTGTGGCACGCCGCCCCGGGCAACGTCCGCACCATCAAGCCCTACTCCCAGGAGGCGCGCTGGGACGCGCTGGACCTCGACCGGTCCGAGGGCTGCGTGCGCGACTCCGAGCACGCCTACACCCGTGACGGCGGCCTGGCCGTCCTCTACGGCAACATCGCCACCGAGGGCTGCATCGTCAAGACCGCCGGGGTCGACGAGTCGATCTGGAGGTTCTCCGGGCCCGCCGTGGTCTTCGAGTCCCAGGACGACGCGGTCGAGGGCATCCTGAACAACAGGGTCAAGGCCGGCGACGTCGTGGTGATCCGCTACGAGGGGCCCAAGGGCGGGCCGGGCATGCAGGAGATGCTCTACCCGACCTCGTTCCTGAAGGGCAAGGGCCTGGGCAAGGCCTGCGCGCTGGTCACCGACGGACGCTTCTCCGGCGGCACGAGCGGGCTGTCCATCGGCCACGCCTCGCCCGAGGCCGCCGAGGGCGGCACCATCGCCCTGGTCGAGGACGGCGACCTCATCGAGATCGACATCCCGGGCCGTTCGATCGAGCTGAAGGTCTCCGAGGAGGAGCTGGCCGCCCGCCGCGAGCGGCTCGTGGCCGACCTGGGCGGCTACCGGCCGCGCGACCGTCACCGCCCGGTGAGCGCCGCGCTGCAGGCCTACGCCGCACTGACCACCTCGGCCTCCACCGGCGCCTCACGGGACCTCTCCCAGCTCTCCCGCTGACATCTTCCACGTGTCGGGTACGGCATGCCGTACCCGACAAGACTTTCGAAAAATGTCGGTGCTCGCCCGTATTATTTGGGTATGGCTAACGTCATGAAGCCCTCAGCCAGCCCGCTGACGACCGCCGAGATCGCCGCCCTCGCCCTGTCCCTGGCGCACCTGGGTTCGGGCCCGCAGGCCAACACCGCCCGCAGCGGCCTGCGCCACGCGTTCGAGCACATGCAGCTCGACGACGAGGTCATCGCCACCACGCTTTCGACCCTCACCGATCCGATGCCCGCCCCCGTCGCCGACCGGGCCCGGACCATCGCCAACGCCATCACCTCCCAGCTGGTGGTCCGCCTGCACTACCGGGACGTGTCCGGACGGATCACCGTCCGCGACGTCGACCCGGTGACGTGCATGGTCCACCGCGACTACTGGTACCTCGTGGGAATGTGCCGCCTGCGGCGCGGGATCAGGGCCTTCCGGTTCGACCGGATCGTCGCCACCGAGCCCACCTTCCTGCCCGCCCAGCCGCATACGGCCGACCACTTCCTCCCCTTCCAGGGCAGGCGGCGCGCCATGCGGAACGAGCGCGTCGCATAGCCGGATCTTGACCTGTCACTCGGCTGGATCCGGGAAGCCGGGTGGCAGACTCCCGCCATGAGGGTTCGGGGGGCGTCGCTCGTCGTCGCCATGACGACGGTCGCCTCCGGCTGCGCGCGGCCGCCGGATCCGGCCGCCGGACCGCCGCCCGTCCCGGCCGGGAGGGTGTGGCGGGCGCTGTCGTCCGCCGTCACCACGCCGGACAGGGCTCCGGCGGTCCTCACCGCCGAGGACCGCCGCCGCCTCACCCGAACGCTGGACGACTACCTGGACGACCGTCCCGGCCGGGTGGCGGCGGCGGTGTTCGACCGGGCCACCGGCGCCGGCTACACCTACCGCGACAACCGGCACTTCCTGCTGGCGAGCGTGGCCAAGGTCGGCATCCTGGCCGCGCTGCTGCTCAAGGCGGAGGCGGCCCGGCGGCCGCTGACCCGCCACGAACGCTCCCTGGCCGAGGTGATGATCAGGAAGAGCGACAACCGGGCCGCGCAGGAGCTCTACGCCGCGATCGGCGGCCAGAACGGCCTGGCCCGGGTGATGCACGCGCTCGGGGCCGGGGACACCTGGCCGGGCCCGGGGCCCTACTGGGGCGTGACCAGGAGCCGGGCATCCGAGCAGCTCAAGGTGCTCTGGGCGCTCAGCTCCCCGTCCGGGCCGATCGGCGCGGCGAACCGGCGCCTCGCGGCGGCGCTGATGTCGTCGGTCGTCACGCCCCAGGCCTGGGGCGTGAGCGCCGCCGCGTCCGCCGGGGACCACGTCTCGCTGAAGAACGGCTGGCTCCCGGCCCGGGTGCACGGCGGCCTGTGGACCGTCAACAGCATCGGCAGGCTCCGCTCGGACGATCACGACCTGCTGGTCGCCGTGCTGTCGGAGCGGAGCCCCGGCAAGGACACGGGCATCGCCACGGTCGAGCGCGTCGCCCGTCTCATGGTCGGCGCGCTCAGAAGGGAGCCGCGGCCCAGGAGGGAGCCGCGGCTCGGGCAGGAGCGGAGACCCGCGGAGGGGGCCTAACCGCAGCAGCCGCCACCGCAGCAGCCACCGCCACCGCCACCGCCACCGGCGGCCGGTCGGGGGGCCGCGGCGCCGGACCCGCCGGTCACGGCGACCGTGGACAGCAGCTTGACGGTGTCGTCGTGTCCCTGCGGGCAGGACGCGGGATCGCCGGAACTGGCCATCGGACGGGAGAGCTCGAAGGTGGACCCGCAGGCACGGCAGCGGAAGTCATAGCGCGGCATGACACACAGGTTACTCACGTGAAGCGGATGGAGGCGTAGTCCGCGACCGGACGGTAGCCGATCTCCTGGTAGATCGAGTTGGAGGTCGGGCTGGACAGGTCGGTGAAGAGCAGCACCTCCGTGGCGCCCCCCGCCAGCGCCCTGGCCGTCACGGCATGGGTGACCGCCGCGCCGTATCCCCTCCTGCGGAACCCCGGGGGCGTGTAGACCGGGCCGACCCGGGACATGCCCGCGATGGGTGAGGAGCGCCCGGCGAACGCGACGGGCCGGCCGCCCGCCTCCCACAGCACCAGCTCCTCGCGGCTGATCCTGCTGGCCACCAGCGACGTCAGGTCGACGGGGAGGACCCCGCCGGCCTCGGCCTGGAACTCGTTGGACCACCTGACCAGCTGTTCGAGGTCGTCGGCGACGGCCGTACGGGAGGCCCCCTCGGGGAAGGGGCGCGGCGGGACGAGCGTGCCGAGCCGGTAGAGGCGTTCGGAGCGGCGCCCGGCCTCGGGCCGCCACCAGGCGCCGGCGAACGCCTCGGCCTGCGCGCGGGGCCCGGAGACGCCGGGGAGCGCCCGTTCGGCCTCGATCAGCCGGGTGGCGAGCTCGCGGACGGCGTCGACGGGGACGTCAGGGAGCAGCAGGGGGTGCGGCGGCGTCTGGCTGGCCGCGGCGACGGTCTCACCGTCCCGCTCCAGCCACGCCAGCAGCACGTCGTCGCCCCACAGGCCGGTGCGGATCCCACGCAGGACCGTGAGCGGGACGGTGTTGCGGACCGGGTCCCGTAGCAGCCACGGCTCCGCCGCCCCGGCATACACCTCGACATCGGAGGTGAACATCCATCCCATATGTTGATTGTGCCGAAACGGATGGGCCGGGGCGAACGGGTTGCACGCCGCCCTCAGGCCGCGCTCTCCGCGAGATAAGGCGCCCACAGGGGATCGCCGACACTGTGCGCGCCGATCAACCGCCAGTGGACGCCGCGTGGCACCACCGGGACGACGCTCAGCGTCCATCCCAGCTCCTCCAACATCCGGTCCGCCTTGCGGTGGTTGCACGACGTGCACGAGGCCACGCAGTTCTCCCACGTGTGGGGGCCGCCCCGCGAGCGCGGGATCACGTGGTCGATGGTCTCGGCCCGCTGGCCGCAGTAGGCGCACCGGTAGTCGTCCCGGCGCATCAACGCGGTCCGGGTCAGCGGGATCCGCGACCTGTAGGGGATACGGACATATCGGCGAAGCCTGATCACCGACGGCACGTCGAGCGTGCGGCTCGCCGAGCGGAACACGGCGCCCCGCCCGTCGCGGTGCACGACGTCCGCCTTCTCCCTGAGCACGAGCACGACCGCGCGGTGCAGGGAGAGGGTGGTCAGGGGTTCGTAGGTGGCGTTCAACAGCAGGACTTGGCGCATCAGCGGGCCTTTCCCGCTACGCGACGCGTCAGTTGAGGGGGCACGCTGTCGCGTGCCCCGGTTGGCGGCCCCTCCTGGGGCCCGGGTGCTTCCGTCACGAGGACCTCCGCCGGACGGCCCAGCGGATGGTCACCACGGCACCGTCCTCAACCAAGTTTGGCTTCTGCATCGTCGTTCCCGCCACTCATAAATGAGCCACCCATAAATGACTGAAGGGACGCCTGGTACGTTTTATGCCCGCATTACTAGTTTTTAACTCCTCCCGTGACGGATCGGATACGCCCCTCGCGCAATGGGCCCGTGTTGTCGGCGGAACGTCGTAGGGTTCCTGCCATGACGCGACAGCCATACCCTCCAGCCAGCCGTGATGAACTCGTCGAGGACCTGCACGGCACCCCCGTCCCCGACCCCTACCGATGGCTGGAGGACCCCGACGATCCGGCGGCCAAGACGTGGCTGGCGGAGGAGGAGGCGCTTTTCGCGGCCGAGATGGGCGGGCTTCCGGGCCGGGAGGCGTTCAAGGCGCGGATCGCCGAGCTGCTCAGGTCCGGCTCGATCGGCGCGCCGGTCTGGCGCGGGGAGCGCGGGTTCTTCATGCGGCGCACCCCGGAGCAGGAGCACGCGGTCCTCTACACCGTCGCCCCCGACGGCACCGAGCGGGCGCTGCTGGACCCGATGGCGCTCGACCCGACCGGCCTCACCACGCTCGACTCCTGGCAGCCCGACAAGGAGGGCCGCCTGCTCGCCTACCAGATCTCGGTGGGCGGCGACGAGGAGTCGAGCCTCTACCTGATCGACGTCGTGCTGGGCGAGCGGATCGAGGGGCCGATCGACCGCTGCCGCTACTCCCCCGTGGCCTGGCTCCCCGGCGGGGAGGCGTTCTACTACGTGCGCAGGCTGCCCGCCACCGAGGTGCCCGACGGGGAGGAGCAGTTCCACCGCCGGGTCTACCTGCACCGGATCGGCACCTCCACCGAGGAGGACGTCCTGATCTTCGGTGACGGCATGGAGAAGACCAACTACTACGGCGTCGCGGTCTCCCGCGACGGCCGCTGGCTGCAGATCTCCGCCTCCCGCGGCACGGCGCCCCGCAACGACCTGTGGGTGGCCGACCTCGTGGCCTCCTCTCCCGAGTCGCCGGAGCTCGTCGTCGTCCAGGAGGACGTCGACGCCCAGAGCGCCGTGCACTTCGGCCGCGACGGCAGGCTCTACGTGTTCACCGACCGCGACGCCCCGCGCGGGCGGATCTGCGTGACCGATCCCTCCACCCCCCAGTTCGAGCACTGGCGCGACCTGATCCCGCAGGACCCGGAGGCCGTGCTGTCGGACTTCGCGATCCTCGACGACCTGGACCGGCCGGTCATGCTGGTCGGCTGGACCCGCCACGCGATCAGCGAGATCTCCGTCCACGACCTGGTCACCGGCGAGCGCGTCGGGGAGGTGCCGACGCCCGGCCTGGGCACGATCGGCGGCATCAGCGAGCGCCCCGAGGGCGGCCACGAGGCCTGGTTCGGCTACACCGACAACACCACCCCGCCGACCATCCAGCGCTACGACGCCCGCACCGGTGAGACCACCCTCTGGGCCTCCTCCCCCGGCGCCGTCGAGGTGCCCGCCGTCGAGACCGAGCAGGTGACCTACCGCTCGGCCGACGGCAGCGAGGTGCACATGCTGGTGATCTCCAAGCCCGGCGCCGAGGGCCCGCGCCCGACCATCCTGTACGGCTACGGCGGCTTCGGCATCTCGATGACCCCCGGCTACTCGGCGTCGATCCTGAGCTGGGTCGAGGCGGGCGGCGCCTACGCCATCGCCCAGCTGCGCGGCGGTGGCGAGCAGGGCGAGGAGTGGCACCGGGCGGGAATGCTCGCCAACAAGCAGAACGTCTACGACGACCTGCACGCGGCGGCCGAGCACCTGATCGCCACCGGCGTCACCACCACCTCCCGGCTGGCCATCTCCGGCGGCTCCAACGGCGGCCTCCTGGTCGGCGCGGCCCTGACGCAGCGCCCCGACCTGTACGCCGCGGTCGTCTGCTCGGCCCCGCTGCTCGACATGGTCCGCTACGAGCTGTTCGGCCTCGGCGCGACCTGGAACGTCGAGTACGGCTCCGCCGAGAAGCCCGACGAGTTCGCCTGGCTGTACGCCTACTCGCCCTATCACCGGGTCCGCGAGGGCGTGTCGTACCCGGCGACGCTGTTCACCGTCTTCCAGTCCGACACCCGGGTCCACCCGCTGCATGCCTGGAAGATGTGCGCCGCCCTCCAGCACGCCCAGTCCTCCGACCGGCCGATCCTGCTCCGCAACGAGACCGAGGTCGGCCACGGCGCCCGCGCGGTGAGCAAGACCGTCGAGCTCGCCGCCGACCAGCTCACCTTCCTCGCCCATCACACGGGGCTGACGTCGTAGGCACGGCACGCGCGTCCCGGGACCGCCGCCGGCGGTCCCGGGGAGGCTCCCCCTCCGGCTCCGTGGCAGGCTCCACGGCGTCCCGCGGCGCCGGGGTGAACGCCGGACGGCAGGGATCGTGGGTGCCGGACGGTCACCGTCTCCGGGATCGCCGGCGCCGGACGGTCGTCATCGGCGCCGGACGGCCGGGACTGCCGGCGCCGGTCGTCATCGGCGCCGGACGGCCGGGACTGTCGGTGCCGGTCGTTATCGTCAGGGCGTGAAAGACGCCGCGGTGAGCGAGGGCAGCGAGGGCCTCGTCTTCCTCGAAGGCAGGCCGGGCCGTCACCTGCGACCGCACGTCACCCATCTGTCGGCCTACACCGAGCGCTACACCCGGCCCCTGCCGCGCAGGCAGCCCCCCTTCGCCGGGGCAGTGATGATCTTCGGGTTCGCGGAGCCGCTCGCGCTGGACGGTCCGGGAGCCGAGGCGCCGCAACGGCTGGCCTCCTTCGCCGGCGGGCTCCACGACACCTACGTCGACACCACCATGACCGGTCTCGCCGAGGGGGTGCAGGTCGACCTCACGCCGCTCGGGGCCCGGCGGCTGCTCGGGATGCCGATGAGCGAGCTGGCCAACCGGGTGGTCTCCCTGGAGGAGGCGCTGGGGCCGTGGGCGGAGACCGCGGTCGAGCGGCTGGCCGGGGCGCCGGACCGGCAGGCCCGGCTCGCCCTCCTCGACGAGCTGCTCACCCGGCGGATCCACGCCGCGCCCGAGCCCGACCGGCGGATCGGATGGGCCTGGGGCCGGCTCGTCGCCACCAGAGGCACGATCGCCGTGGCCTCGCTCGCCGAGGAGCTCGGCTGGAGCCATCGGCACCTGGTCTCCCGCTTCCACGACCAGATCGGCCTGGCCCCGAAGGCGGTGGCCAAGGTCCTGCGGTTCGAGCACGCCGCCGCCCGCCTGCGTGCCGGGCTACCCCTGGCCGACACGGCGGTCAGGTGCGGTTACTACGACCAGGCCCACATGAACCGCGATTTCAAGGCCATGACGGGAGCCACCCCGCGCGAGGTGGCGGCGCCCCGGTCCGGGAGCCCGGCCACCACCCCGGGCTGAGGCGAGGTCAGATTCCTCCAAGCCGGTACGGCCCGCCTCCGAGCACCCTGGCGGTAGCCGTACAGGCCGTACAGGCCGTACAGGCCGTACAGGAGGGAAGGAAACCATGCGAACGGTATATCCGCTGGTCCGCTACCGGGAGCCGGCCAAGGCCGTCGACTGGCTGGTCCGGGCGTTCGGGTTCGAGGTCCACGAGCTCGTCAGGTCGGGCGACGGGGGCGTCGACCATGCCGAGCTGACCGTCGGCACCGGGATGGTCATGACCGGGACCGGCGAACCGGGCGGTCCCGGGATCTACGTCGCGGTGGACGATCCGGACGCCCATCACGCCGGGGCCGTCGGCGCCGGGGCGGAGATCACCATGGAGCTGACCGACCAGCCTTACGGGTCGCGCGACTACGCGTGCAAGGACCCGGAGGGCAACGAGTGGTTCTTCGGGACGTACCGCCCGTGACCCGTCCAGGTCCTCGTCCGCGTGCCGGTGCCGCCTGACGCGGGAAGGCGGCCGGTGCCCGCCTAACGGGGGAAGACGATGGTCTTGTGGCCGTCGAGAAGGACCCGCTGCTCGGTGTGCCACCGTACGGCGCGAGCGAGGGCCTGGCACTCGACGTCGCGGCCGATGGCGGCCAGGTCCTCCGCCGAGTGGGTGTGGTTGACCCGGGCGACCTCCTGCTCGATGATCGGCCCCTCGTCGAGGTCGGCGGTCACGTAGTGGGCGGTCGCGCCGATCAGCTTCACCCCGCGGGAGTGGGCCTGGTGGTACGGCTTGGCCCCCTTGAACGACGGCAGGAACGAGTGATGGATGTTGATCACGTTTCCGGCGAGCTTGACGCAGAGGTCCTCCGACAGCACCTGCATGTAGCGCGCGAGCACCACCAGGTCGGCCTCGTAGTGGTCGACCAGGCTCAGGATCTCCGCCTCCTGCCGGGACTTGGTCGCGGAGGTGACCGGCAGGTGGTGGTAGTCGATGCCGTAGGACTGGGTCAGCGGGCGCATGTCGGGGTGGTTGGAGGCCACCGCGACGATCTCGATGTCGAGCAGGCCGGAGCGTGTGCGGTAGAGCAGGTCGTTGAGGCAGTGGCCGAACTTGCTGACCATCACCAGCACGCGCGGCTTGACGGCCAGGTCCCGCAGCCTGACGTCCATCCCGAAGTCGGGGGCGAGCGCGGCGATGGCCGTGCGGAGCTCGGCGTCGGAGAGCGGGCAGGAGAACTGCACGCGCATGAAGAACCGCTCGGCGACGGGGTCCCCGAACTGCTGGCTCTCGATGATGTTGCAGCCCTGCTCGGCCAGCAGGCCGGAGACCGCGGCCACCACACCGGGCCGGTCCGGGCAGGACAACGTCAGCACGTACTGGGCGGCGGAGCTCATACGACCTCCTCGCCCAGCGGCTCGGAGCCCGCGACGGGCCTTCTGACTCGCTCGTTCATAAACTTTCACCCTCGACGAGGTCGGATCGTACGGCGCCCTCACGCCGACCTGGGCAGAGTACAGCGCCCCGCCCGACTCCACCCGCACCATGTCCGAGGCGTGGTCACCGGCGGATCCGGGACAGCGGCCCGGTGAACTCCGGCTCGCGGTGGCACAGGTCCCCGCGGAGCAGGGCGTTCTTGACGCGCTGCGAGGTACGGGCCGGCCCGGGGCTCAACAGGATGAGCTCTTCGTCCATCATCCACTCAACCTCTGGGTAGGTATGTCCTTATCGGTGCACTGGGGGCACCACCCATGGACCACGAGCGAGGGCAGCCGTCATTCGCCTATGGACCCCATGACCGAACCGGCCTTGTCCTTCACCTGCCGTTCAGTTGGGATGTGGAAGCGTGAGCCTGGTCGCCCTGACGTCGCTCGCCGGACTCTTCGCGGTCGTCACCGGGGTCAACGACGGCGGCGCGCTCCTGGCGACCGGGCTGAAGATCCCCAGCATCCCGCCCCTGGCCGGTGTGATCATGATGATGGTCACGGTCGCGCTGGTCCCCCTGGCGACCTCCCAGGTCGCGATGACCTTCACCACCCGGCTGGCGAGCATGGACGGCCCCTACGGCCGGATCGCGCTGGCCGTCGCCGTGCTCGCCGCGCTGGCCGTCGTCGCGGTCCTCAACAACCGGGCGCTGCCCACCAGCCTGACCCTCGCCATCGTGGGCGCCCTCACCGGCGCGGGCCTGGGCTGGGACCTGCCCGTCTCAGCCGGCGCCGTGCTGTTCGTGCTCGCGGTCGCGCTGGCCGCGCCGTTCGCGGGAGGGCTGCTGGCGATCCTGACGATCCGGCTGCTCGTGCGGCTGGCGCACGGCCGCACGCTGCGGCAGTGGCACCGGGCCGGGTTCACCCTGCAGTGCCTGGCCTACGCCGCCAACGACGGCCAGAAGATGCTGGCCGTCTTCATGCTCGCCCTCGGTCTCTCCAGCCCTCCCCTCCTTGTCTGCGTGGCCGTGGCGGTGCTGTTCGGGATCGGCGCCCTGTACGGCCTGCCGCGTGCCGGCCGTACCCTCAGCCGGGGGATCATCGCCTCGCGCCCGCTGCACGGCGTGACCGCCGAGCTGGCCAGCGGCGCCGCCGTGATCGGCTGCGCGGCGGTCGGCGCGCCGGTGAGCATGACCCAGACGATCGCCGGCGCCCTCATCGGGGCCGGGGTGGCCGAGAGCTCCGGCCGGGTGCGCTGGCACGCCGCCACGAAGATCGTCCTAGCCTGGACGCTGACGCTGCCGGTGAGCGGGCTGCTCGCCGCGGCGGCGGCGCTCATCGTCCGAGGGGTGATCGCGTGAAGCGGTTGCGGCGGGTGCGGGATCTGATGGCGGGCCGCATGGACAGCGCGCTCGCCGAAGCGCTGATCGGGCAGCTGGAGGCCACGAAGCAGGGCGCCTGGCTGGCCATAGCCATGATCGGCGGCGACACCGGCCGTACCGACGCCCACGAGCGGATGCGGGCCATCGAGCATCGCGGCGACACCGAACGCGCCCGTCTGGTGGAGGAGCTGTCCGGCTCCCTGGTGACGCCGATCGACCGCGAGGACCTGTTCCGGCTGTCGCGCTCGATCGACGACGTGCTGGACTCCCTGCGCGACTTCGTCCGCGAGTCGCATCTCTACCGCGTCCACGACCAGCAGCGCTTCGCCCCCATGCTCGACCAGGTGATCGTCGGCATCGAGGCCCTGGAGGCCGCGGTCCACGACCTGGCGTCCCGCCCTTCGGCGATCGCCCACGACGCGCTGGAGGCGAAGAAGATCGGCGGCACCATCCGGCGCATGTACCAGTACGAGATCGCCCGCATCTTCTCCGGACCGATCAGCGCCGAGACCATGAAGGAGCGCGAGCTGGTCCGGCGCCTGGAGATCGTCGGCATGGCGATCAGCGAGGCCGCCGATGCGATCGCCGACGGCGCGATGAAGCGCTGACCTCGCGGCACGCCTCATCCGGCCTCCGGGAACGGGTGCGGGCCGTACGGGATCCCTCCGTACGGCCCGTGCGCGGCGGTTCAGGAGACGCGCAGGTCGTCGACGGCCCAGTACCAGTTGTTGTCGGCGTCGTAGTAGCGGAAGCGGACGGTCATCCTGGTGGCGCCCGCCGGGACGGTGACGGGTACCGACTCGACCTTGGCGACGGCGTCGGCGGAGTAGACCTTCACGATCTTGGAACGGCCGCGGTCGAAGGAGACCAGGACCCGGCCCTTCTGGTCGCCCTCCTGCCGGTAGTGGGTGACGTAGCCGAGCCGCACCGACGAGCGGCCCGCGACCGGGTACGGCGCGCTGACCAGGGTGGAGTTGAAGGTGCCGGCACCGTGGGAGCGGTCGTCCCACTCGTCGGAGTCGGCCACGGCGAACACGCCGCGGCCGCGGACGAACAGCTCCCGCCACTGGTCGCGCTGGGCGCGGGACCAGAACTCGTCCGTGGTGAACGTCCAGCCGCGCCACTCCTCGACACCGCCGGAGGGCAGCCCCCTGTTCTCCACCGACCAGCCGGCGGGCGCGGTGTGGGTGAACCCCCTGACGCCGGCCGGGATGCCGCCCTCGTCTGCCCGCTCCTTGAGGGGGAGGCGGTCGAAGGGGTCGGTGGCGCGCAGCGCGACGGACCTGCCGTCCAGGCCCGCCGGGCGCTGGAGGCCCAGCTGGCCGAAGACGGTGGCGGCCACGTCGACCAGCCGGGTGTCGGACGGGGTGGCTCCCGGAGCGATGCCGGGACCGGCGGCGAGGACGAAGGTGCGGCGCTCCTCGACGCTGGAGCCTCCGTGGCCGCCGGCGTCGGTGTGGCCGTGGTCGGTGGTGACGATCACGGTCCATCGCTCGTTGTGGAAGGTGAAGCGGGTCCGGACCGCGTTCAGCAGGCGGCCGATGGAGGTGTCGGCGGTGGCGATCGCGTCCAGGTAGGCCTGGCCGGCGGCGCCGCTGTCGTGCCCGACGATGTCGACGTTGCCCAGGTAGACGAAGGCGACATCCGGGTTGCGGTCGCGTAGCACCTTCTCGGAGACCTGGATGACCCGCTCGTCCTCCGCCGGGTATCCGGCGGAGTCACCGTCGAGGACGATCCGCGCGTCGATGCCGGTACCGAAGGTGCCCTGGTCGCCGAGGGACTTCCAGTCCATGGCGGCGTAGGTGGAGTAGGCCGGGTCGATCTTCTCCAGCCGGGTGAGGAAGTCGGGGTGGAGGTCGTAGCGCTTGCCCGCGAAGACGTTGCTCCTGACCTTGTGCTTGTCCGGCCACGTGCCGGTGGCGACGGTGGACCAGCCCGGCCCGCTGGAGGTAGCGGCCATCGGGCCGGTGTAGAGCAGACTCGTGCCGAAGGTGCCGTTCGCGATCAGCGAGTCGAGGTTCGGCGCGTCGGCGGCGGCGATGCGGTCGTGCCGCAGGCCGTCCAGCCCGATCACCAGGACCTTGCTGGTGCTGATGCCGTCCGGGACGTCAGGCACCGGGACGGGGGCGGTCCGGGCTGCCGTGGTGTTCGGGACCTCCTCGGGGGTGGAGCTCGGGACGGGGGTCACAGGCGTGGAAGTGCCGGGTCCGGCCAGGGCCGCCGTCGCCGGGATCAGGATCGTGACCGCGACCGCTGTCGCCACCACCGCGTTGCGTGAACGCATGAACGTCCTTCCTCACTGGGCCGGAGCACTCCGGCTCTGCGTGAGGACCTCCGGCACGGTTGACCGCGCAAAGGTTGCCAGGTTGGGGACGTCTCCGCAGGTCATCATCGCTTTTCGGCAGTCGCTTCGGGCCTCTTGAGGCGATAGGTGGTGGTAGCGTCCCGGGTCTATGAGCGACTCTCAGACGGACGCGGGCGCCTCCCCGGGTGGCGCGGACGCCTCCCCGGGTGGCGCGGACGCCTCCCCGGCGAGCGATCGGGCCGCGGCACGGGTGGTCTGCGTGGCCGGCGACGGCCGGGTGCTGCTGATGCACTGGCGCGACACGGTCAGCGGCGTGTCCCTGTGGGAACCGCCGGGCGGCGGGATCGACCCGGGCGAGACGCCCTTCGAGGCCGCGCGGCGGGAGCTGACCGAGGAGACCGGGCTGCCGGGTGAGGCGGTGCTGGACCGGTGGGTGCCGGTGCGCCGGGAGTTCGACTGGCTGGGCACCCACTACGTCAAGACCGAACGGTTCTATCTGGCCAGGTTCGAGGGCACCCCGGCGGTGGGCCCCGGAGCTCTCACGGCCGAGGAGAACGACACCTACCTGGGCTCCGGCTGGTTCTCCCCGGCCGAGATGGCCGAGCTCCCCGACGCGCTGGAGCCGCCCGACCTGGTGGAGGTGGTCTCCCGGATCACCCGGCTGGGCTGATCCGGGACGCCGGCCACCCGCCCCGGGATGACCGTCGCCCTCCGGCGGGGCGGCCGTCATCGGCTGAACGCCATGTTCCGCACTTCGAACATGGCGTTCAGCACGCGTCAATCGGGAAGCGGGACGGGCCCGGCCCCGGGGCGGAGGCCGTACCCGCCGGAGGCCGGGAGGGTCGTCAGCCCTTCCGGCCTCCGGCAAGGGTGGACGGCTCCCCGGGCCGGGCCCGTCCTCATCGGAGCGCGCCCCCTCTCAGCGGCCGTTGGCGCCGCTGCTGCCGTTGGCGGCGCCGTTGGCGCTGCCGCCGTCGCCCTGGACGGTGAGAACGACCTCGGTGTCGGCGCCGGCGGGCTGGGCCGGCATCGTCGCGGGCGCGATGAGGGCGAAAGCCATCATCGCTTCAGCCGCGAGAGCGCTTCTGAGCTTGGTCATGACGGATCACTCCATGTCGAATCGGTCGCGCCCCGGGTGATGCCCGGGCTGATGGAACTCCGAATCGGTGGTGTGCAGGACACCGACACGGCGCCTGCTACAAACGCTAGGCAGGGTGCCTCCAGGGAAGGTAGGAGTGTTACTCCCAGGAGCGCCCCACCTCCGGTGGACCTCCCGGAGTCGCCGGCGGCCGGGGAGACGCGCGACGCGCGGAGGCCGGCACTTTCCGGCCCCGCTCTCCGGCCACGATCACCACGGCACACCGAGGGCGTGGCCGCCTCCACGGAAGGGACCGATCCGGCTCCCGGGAAGTCGATCCTGGAACCGAGGAATACGGCATCCGGTTCCCCGGTTTTCGGCATCAAGGGATGAACCCAACCACACGGTGACAAAATGGACAGCAACAACGTTCTGGGGGAGTTCCTTCGCGCTCGGCGCGAAGCCACTTCCCCCGCACAGATGGGGCTGCTGCACTCCGGTCCCCGCCGTACCCCGGGACTGCGCCGGGAAGAGGTGGCGATGTTCGCCGGGGTCAGCACCGACTACTACATCCGTCTGGAACAGGGACGCGAACGCCATCCGTCCGAGCAGGTGCTCGGCGCCTTGACGCGGGCACTGAACCTCGACCCCGACGCCGCGGCGTACCTGCACGAACTCGCCCATCCGGGGCCACGGCGCAGGGCGACCGGCGAAACGGAGCATGTCAGTCCGGACCTGCTGCAGCTGATACGGAGCTGGCCGTACACTCCGGCGCTGGTGATCAACCGCTGGATGGACGTGCTGGCCGCGAACCCGCTGGCCACCGCCCTCTACGAGGGGCGGGAATACGCGGACAACCTGCTCCGGATGGCCTTCCTGGACCCCTCGGCGCGCGAGTTCTACCGCGAGTTCGACCTGGACTGGGAGCAGGTCGCCCGTTCCAAGGTGGCCCGCCTGCGCGCCGCCGCGGGGGTGGACCTCGACGACCCTCGCCTGACCGAACTGGTCGACGAGCTCTCCTTCAAAAGCGCGGATTTCCGCCGGCTGTGGGCGCGGCACGACGTGGCTCCCATACCGCGCGCGGTCACGCCACTCCGCCACCACGAGGTCGGCGACCTGATCCTCACCTGCGAGGTGTTCGACATCAACAGTGCTCCCGGCCAGCAACTGATCACCATTCACGCCGAACCCGCCAGCCCCTCCGAGCAGGCCCTGATCATGCTCGGCAGCGGCATGACGCCATCCGGCCATGAAGACGCCGGCTACGTGCTGTCGGTGGCTCATCACTGAGTCCGGGGCCGTCGGCCCGATCGTCGAACGCGCCCCACCGGCCTGACCCGCGGCCCGAGCACGCCGGTGAGCCCGTGACAGGAGGCCCCCTCCCCTCCCGGGCGGGCGCCGGAGGCCCCTCCTCAGTGCAAGACATCCCCACCCGGAGCGGAAACACCGCCCCCTTCGGGGGAAAGTCATCCACCTCGGACGCCGACGGTATGGATAAATCCACCTATGGGGGAAAAATCAACACCCGCGGGATAGTCGGAGGAAAAACAATCACCGCGGAGGGGATGAATTCTCCCCAGGTGGGGCTTCTCTCCACCGCGCCCGGATCCACCACCTCACGCGGGCACCAGCTCCTCGATGTAGGAGCGCGCGAGCTGCGAGGTGAGGTCGTGGAACTCCTTCTTGGTCACCGCGTCCCGCACCGTGGCGAGGACGGCGCGGGCGTGCCTGAGCGCCTCGTCCACGGAGACCCCCTCCTCCAGGGCGACGAGGGCGAGGAAGTCCTCCAGCGGCGTCGTCCCGGGAGCGTTGTCGCTCCCCTCGTTGCCGCGCACCAGCGCGGAGGACAGCTCGGTGGGCAGCGCCTCCATCAGGTCGCGTATCTCGCCCACGCTGATCTGCTCCCCCAGCGTCTCCAGCACCGCCTCGCTGGCCCGCCAGGCTCCCTGCTTGTCGGCGAGTCCCGCCCGGCCGGCGACCCGGTTCAGGAACTCCTCCAGCGTGAGGGTCGGACCGGCCTCGGCGACGGTCCTCTCGACGAGCAGCCGGAAGTCCTCCGGAAGCTCCGAGACCACCCGGGTGAACACGGCCGTCGGCACCGCCCGGCTCAGTGCCAGGAAGACGGCGCCCGCGCGCCGTTCGGCGGCCGGGAGGTCGGCCCGCTCACGCTCGGCGATCCGGCGCAGGAACTCGTCGGCGTAGACGTTCTCCTGGACATGATCCTGCGGCAGCAGCCCCGCCGGCTCCCGCGGCAGGTGCTCGGCGAGGTCCCGGGCCTGATCCGGTGTCAGCCGCTTGACGAGTGTTTCGAGCGCCACACGGACCGTGGTCTCGGCGGTCTGCCGGTCGACACCGGCCGCGTGCTGGACGATCGAGAGAAACCGGTCGTAGTCCATAACTGCCCACTTTGGTCTGTTTTTTCCGACTTCTTCCGACTTCTTCCGACGCTACTCGAGAGGCCGCCCGCGCCATATGCGCTCAGGCCGGACCGGGACCAAAGCGGGCAAAGGCTTGGCGAGCCGTTGATCCGCGATACGGATCTCAGCGCAGCCCCAGAGCCCGCCGGATGTCGGGATCACCGGGATCGAGATCGAGGGCGCGGCGCAGATCGTCCGTGGCCGCCTCCCCCCTGCCCAGAGCCCGCAGAGCGGTCGCCCGGTTGAAGTACAGCTCCGGGCCCTCCTCGATCTCGATCGCCCTGGACAGATCGGCCACCGCGCCCTCCGCGTCACCGGTCTCGTAGCGGAGGATGCCCCGGTTGGCCCAGGCCGTACCGAGACCGGGGTCCTTGTCCAGGGCCGCGTCGAAGGCACGGGCGGCCTCCTCGAAGCGCCCGGCCGCGGTGTCCAGCTGCCCCTGCACGGTCAGCAGGTGGGGACTGCCCGGCATGAGCGCCAGCCCGGTCTCGACATCGGCCCGCGCCTCGGCCGCCAGCCCGAGTACGGCCAGCACGCCCGCCCGGTTGATGTAGGCGTCCAGATGGTCCGGGTCCAGCTCCAGCACGTGGTCCAGGTCGGCCCGGCCGCCCGCCAGATCCCCCCGCGCGAGCCGGACCTCGGCCCGGTTGTAGTAGGCCTCGGGCAGCGGCGGGCTCACCCGGATCGCGGCCTCGTAGTCGGCCAGCGCCTCATCGGTCAGCCCCAGCCGGAGCAGCAGGTTGCCCCGGTCCAGGTAGTGGTCGGCGAAGAGCGGGTCGACGGCGATCGCCTCGGCGTACTCCTCCAGGGCCTCCTTCGTACGGCCCAGCTCGGCGAGGAGCCGGCCCCGGTTGGCGTACAGCACCATCCGGTGCACCGGGTGCCGGCCCGGCGGCAGATCCCGCCGCGCCAGCTCGATGGCCGACTCGACCAGTGAGAGAGCCTTGCGCGTCTCGCCCGCGCGCGTCTCGATGAGGGCCTGGCCGTTGCGGTCGAAGCCGAGCTTGAAGGCGCGCTCCTCCCGGTCCGGCAGCAGGGTGGAGATGGCGACGGCCTGGTTGATCCAGCCCCTGGCCCGGTCCAGGTCCCGCCGGGCGGGGTCGGGGTGACGGGCGTCGAGCATGGCCGTGCCGTACGCCGACGCCGCGTGCACCGCGGGGTCCTGGCTGCCACGCCGGGCGCGCTCATAGAGGTCACGGGCCTCGTCCTGGCGGGACAGGGCTCCCAGGGCGGTGGCCGTGCGCTGGGCGAAGCGCCACCAGAGGTCCGATCCGGGCTCTGCCAGCCCCAGCCCGCGCCGCCCCAGCTCGGTCACCGCGTCCAGGAAACCCTCCCTGACGCAGTGGTCGACGGCCGTCCAGAGCGCCTCGGCCCCGCGGCCGCGGGGGTCGGCGCCGTGCTCCCGGTGGAAGGGGACGGCGCCCAGGCGCGGGGAGAACTCCCCGGCGGCCTCCAGCTCGGCGGCCCGCAGGTCGTGCAGCCTGGCCCGCTCCGCCGGGTCCAGCGCCTCGTAGGCGGCACGCGATCGCTCGTCGGTGCAGTCGGAGGCCACGTGGGCGGCGCCGTCGGCACGCGGCGGCCCTCCTTCGCCGGGACCGGCGTGAACCTGCCCCGCCCCGGGCCCGGCGGAGGCCGCCACACGGCCGCGGAACCAGCGCGGCGGCGGCTGCCGCGAGGCGAGCACCATCGTCAGCAGCGCGGGATCCAGCCGTCTGACCAGCACAGCGAGCAGTTCGAGGTCGGTCGGGTCGGCCTCGTGGACGTTCTCCACGACCAGCGTGCGCGGCTCGCTCAGGCACGCGCCGAGAAACTCCGCCACCCCGTTGGCGAGCCTGAGGGTACGGCGGGGCGCGGGCACGAGGATCCGCTCGTCGTCATCGATCCGCGCGTCTATGGTCTCCCGTCGCGCGGCCACCCGATCCCGCAGATCGGGGGCCACGCTACGGATCTCGATGTCGTGAAACGCGACGTGCGCGGGGGCCCGTTCCAGGACCTCGGGGACGACCGCGCGCAAAATGGCACCGCCGACCGTATAGGGCCCACGCGACCGCCGGTGCCCGTTCACCACCAGGGGGGACGGGTCCGCACGGTCACCGGAGAGCGGCCCGATCAGCCAGAGATGCTCCCTCACCCCTTGTGGATGACGCTGGAAGCACCGCTCAGCTTGGTGGTGCCAGGTTTGCGAACAATGATCTTCTTCATCGTACCCCCCACGGGAAAATGACTACAGGTACGAAGAATAAGTATTCTGTCATTTCACTAGATCGCAATACTTGACTATAAAACAGTCTTAACTTTACTTAAATGGAGCAAGATGGGACATGGCAAGAACGAGATCTTTCTCGCCATAAAGCACGACGCACCCACCTCGTTCTTCCCGGCCGATCTCACGCCAGCCGCGCTTGCGGTAGAGCTCGATCGCGGCCGGCTGGTTCAGGGTGGTGTCCCCGCGGAGCCGTACGTAACCCAGCTCGATCGCCCGCGTCTCCAGCGCCACGCTCATCTGGGCGCCGAAGCCTCGCCGCTGGAACTCCGGATGGACCCGCAGGCGGCACAGCTCAGCGGTCTCGTCGTCGATCCGGCGGAGCCCGCCCATCGCGACGATGCGCCCGCCCGGGATCTCCCCCACGAGGAAATCCCCCTGGCCGGCGATGTAGATCTCGTTGATCCTCGGGAAGTCGTCCTCGTAGTAGACGCCGTCTCCCGGCGCGAGGCCCACCTGGGCGAGGCAGATCTGATGCAGTGCCCAGACGGATTCCAGGTCGGACCAGCGATAGCGCCGGAGCCTCATGTATCGCCCTCGGACGGATCCGCCGACGCGGGGCGCAGCGCCTCCAGGTAGAGCTTGAGCTCGGGATGGTCGGGGCTCCTGGCCTCCACCTCCTTGGCCACCTCATGGGCGCGCTGCATGAGGATGTCGGGCCTGCCGCCCTGGTTCAGCCCGGCGAGGGCGGACCTGGCTATCGACAGCGCCTCCTCCAGGTCCCCCTCAAGGAGCTTGCACTTGGCCCGGTCAAGCTTGATGATCGTGGGATCGAGCCAGTCCGCCGGGCCGTACTTGGTGAGAGCCTGCTCCAGGATGAGGTCGGCCTCCATCGCCTGGCCCAGCCTCACCAGCGCGTCCCCCTGATGGAAGTAGAGCTGGCGCTCGGTGTAGCCGAAGGTCGAGTCCTCCTGATCGGCTGCGGTCATCTGCGAGAACGCCGCCCTGGCCCGGGACAGCGCCCGTTTGGCCTGGTCGACCACGTCCTTCTTCCCCGAACCCGACAGCATCGCCAGCGCGCGGGCCTCGAAGACCGGGGCCATGGCCTGGGCCGCGCACGGCGTCTGGCCGGCCAGATCACGGCTCTTCCTCGCGAGGTTGAGCGCCTCGCGCGGGTCGCCGTAGTAGAGCGGGACCAGGGCCTCCCTGGCGATGACCCAGGCGCGGAGCGCGCGGTCACCGGTGTCGTCGGCGGCCGTCCTGCCGGTCCTGAAGAAGGACCGGGCCATCCTGTGGTCGCCGAGGTTCACCATGATCATGCCGCTGAGCCCGGCGAGCTGGGCCGCCATGCGGCACAGCCGTTCCTGCAGGTCCACCGGCTGCCGCCGCTCCATGGCCTTGCGCACGGCGCTGAACTCCAGCAGCACGTCGCAGAGCAGCCTCAGCGGCGGCGTGTTCATGTATTGGCGGCCGAAGCCGATGGTGGCTTCCTCCCACTGATCGAGCATCGCAGGCGAAACGGTGGCCGACACCAGGGTCTCGTCCATCCTCCTGCGAATGTTCTCCACAGATCCAAGCACCTGTCCGTCCAGCGCGACGCCGGTGCCGGCCAGAAGCTGTAAAAGCGTCCTCCGTAGCACGTTCTCGTCCTCCTCGCCCCCGTCCGCGGAAGGGTCGCCGCCGATCGACTGGATCAGCCGCTCACGCGGACCAGGGGAAGTGTCGGGTCTTCCATCCTGGAGATCACCTCGGACTGCACCGGGCGCCTTGTGGCCGTGGCCACAGATGCACGGGCCGTCGTACCCGAGAGATGCCGGTTCGACCCGGTAGGCGGAGCACAGGTAGTGGAGGTATTCGGGCCCCGGACGCTTCAGCCCGCTCTCGTAAGCGGACAGGAGCGTCTCACCGATACCCGGCGCCGACTTGCCGTCGCGTTCGAACAGCGCCCGTATCTGTTCGATCACGTCGGCGAGAGCGACGCCATGCGCGAGACGGTGACCCTTGATGCGCGTGGTCCCGAACTGGGGACCGCACTTGTCGTGGATCTCCTCGGCGATCTGAGCCGAGCCATGCCCTGCCGCCAGGCCTCTGGCCCGGATCTGCCGAGCTAACTCTGTCTCCCTGTGCTGCCTGCCGGACATACCGGCCCCTCTCTCGTGGCCAGCGGGGCTGGCTGGCACACTAGTCCCGACCGGTCCTCTCCCGTGACTCAGTGTGATTCAGGTGTCGCACTGTGCCTACCGAGAATGATGGACCAACTTTGGCTCATCCGGAACGCGCGAATAGAGCCATCGGCTAAGGATCGTCCACCACCGGACTGCTTCTTTCAACCTACTTGGGAGAAGGCACAACCCGATCTTGCTTTTCCCTCCGTTGACCCATCGGCCCAGGTGAGTCATCTTTGGCCAACCAGCACTGATTCGCGTAACCAAGCGAACACGATTCGGTGCGGTATGGGCGACCAAGAGGAGGGACGAGGTGGGGGAAGACGACTTCGGGCACCTGGAGCGGCTGGTGTCAGAACTTGACGCTCGCGGGCTGCACGCCCGAGTGGTGCGGACCCAGTCGGGTCGCGCCTTCGTGCGCGTGATCAACCCTAGCGCAACCAGCCTGGCGGAGAACGTCACCTGCCGAGCACAGGCCGCCCCCAGCCACCGGGACTGGTACTACTGGTGGTCCTGGGGGGAGCGGATGCACACGGCGAAGGACCCGGCCGGTGCCGCGACCAAGGTCGCCCGCGTACTCGCCGCGGTGGGGGAGTGAGACGAGCGGCGGTCCGGACGGAGTCGCAGCCGTCCGGACCGCCGCCCCCAACGCGGCTCTGCGGGGCCGGCGGGGTGACCGGTGCGGAGCGTCCTCGGACGCTGGGCACCCCGTCGGCCCCAAGACCTGTGAACGCGGGCCCTGTGCACGCGAGAAGATCGGAAAACGCGAGCTGCCGTCCGGACCCGTCCGGACGGTGACCGGAGGGATCCCCCTCGGAAACGGCACGGGACACGCTTCCGGGTGCGTGCCCCGCCCGAGCCGCCCGTCACCGGAGTGTCCGGCCCCGCCCCCCGCGGCCCCGGGGTCCGGATGTCCCGTCTTCCCCGGCGTGATGTGACGGCGGCCGGTTCGGTAGGCAATATGGGTAGGCAACGTGACTTGCCCATTTCGCCGACCGATCCGATCCGAGAGGGATCCGCTCCGTGTTCTTGCCCGTCTCCGCCCCCACCCCCGCCCCCACCCCCGAAACCACTGACGGACCGGTGGTTGACGAACTCCTCAAGATGGGCGCGGGTCTAACCAACGGCTGCGAGAACGGCGGCGGGGTAATCTGCACCCTCATGCAATCCGTCCTGCCTCCCACCTGGGCTCCCGTGATCGCGAGCACGATCGCGATCATGCTCATCCTGGTCATCGCACTGCTCCTGCGCAACGTGGCCAACCGGCTGATCACGCGGGTGGTCAAGCGCGCCTCCTCCTCCAGCGGCGGCTCGATCGCCGGACGCCTCCGCGGGAAGCAGTCGGTGGCGCTGGAGGGGCTCGACGCGGTCGCCGCCGAGCGGCGCAGGCAGCGCGCGGAGACCATCGGATCGGTGCTGCGGCCCGTCGCCTCGATCGTCATCCTCGGCACCGCGGCCCTGACCGTCCTGGAGCGCCTCTCCGTCCCCATCGCCCCCTTGCTGACCAGCGTCGGCATCGTCGGCGTGGCCGTCGGCTTCGGCGCCCAGGAGCTGGTCAAGGACTTCATCGCCGGCATGTTCATGCTCCTGGAGGACCAGTACGGCGTGGGCGACGTGATCGACGTGGGTGCCGCGATCGGCACCGTCGAGGCGGTCACCCTGCGCATCACCCGCCTGCGCGACATCGACGGCCGGGTCTGGTACGTCCGCAACGGCACCATCACCCGCGTCGGCAACGAGTCCCAGGGCTGGTCCCGTGCCACCGTGGACGTCCCGGTGTCGTACGCCTCCGACATCCCCGCGGTCCGCGCCCTGCTCAAGGAGGTGGTCGAGGACATGTGGAACGACTCCACCTACCGCGACAGCGTCATGGTCGAGGAGCCCCAGGTCTGGGGGATCGAGCAGATCTCCGACACCGCCATCGTCTTCCGGATCAGCGCCAAGACGATCCCCTCCCGGCAGGCCGAGGTCGCCCGCGAGCTCCGCGTCCGGATCAAGTCCGCCCTTGACCGGGCTTCCATCCCGATCGCCGGCTGACGTCACTTAGGCTTGGAGTCGTGTCCGCTATCCCCGAGGAACCCCAGACCTTCTACGACGCCGTCGGCGGCGAGGAGGCCTTCCGGCGTCTGGTCCACCGCTTCTACCAAGGCGTCGTGACAGATCCGCTGCTGCTACCGCTCTATCCCGAGGACGACCTCGCCGGGGCCGAAGACCGGTTCAGCCTCTTCCTGATCCAATACTGGGGCGGCCCCAACACCTACAGCGCGCAGCGGGGGCACCCGCGGCTGCGAATGCGCCACAACCCCTTCGTCATCGGCCCGGCCGAGCGCGACGCCTGGCTCAAGCACATGCATGACGCGGTGCTCTCGCTGGAGCTCCCCGACGAGCTGGAGAAACGCCTGTGGGACTACCTCGTCTACGCGGCGCACAGCATGGTCAACGCCCCTGACGCATAAACCCCGCCGGGCGGGGGCAATCCATGCACATGGAAACCCCCTGGTGGCGTGATGCCGTCGTCTACGAGATCTATGTTCGCAGCTTCGCCGACGCCTCAGGAGACGGCGTCGGCGACCTTGCCGGCATCCGGCAGCGTCTGCCCTACCTCGCCGAGCTGGGCGTGGACGCGATCTGGCTGACCCCTTTCTACCGCTCCCCCATGGCCGACGGCGGCTACGACGTGGCCGACTACCGCGACGTCGACCCGCTGTTCGGCACCTTGACCGACTTCGACGCGCTCGTCGCCGACGCCCATGGCCACGGGCTGCGGGTGATCGTGGACATCGTGCCCAACCACAGCTCCTCCGAGCACGAGTGGTTCAAGACGGCACTGCGAGGTGAGGGGCGCGACCGCTACCTCTTCCGCGACGGCGGGGAACTGCCGCCCAACAACTGGCAGTCCACCTTCAGCGGCCCGGCCTGGTCCAGGACGCCCGACGGGCAGTGGTACCTGCACCTGTTCGCCTCCGAACAGCCCGACTTCAACTGGCGCAATCCCGAGGTGCGGTCGGAGTTCCTCGACGTGCTGAGATTCTGGCTGGACCGGGGGGTGGACGGGTTCAGGATCGACGTGGCGATGGGCCTCTACAAGGCCGAGGGCCTGCCCGACACCCCTCCGGAGGACCAGGCCTTCAAGGCCGAGTCGCCGATCTGGGGGCGGCCCGAGGTGCACGAGGTCTACCGCGAATGGCGCAAGGTGCTCGACTCCTACCCGGGCGAGCGGATGGCCATCGGCGAGGTGTGGACCGACTCCGCCGAGGATCTCGCCCTCTACGTCCGCCCCGACGAGCTGCACCAGAGCTTCAACTTCGCCTGGCTGGAGGCGCCCTGGGCGGCGGCGGCGTTCCGGAAGATCATCGATGACACCCTGGCCGCCGTGACCGCCCCCACCTGGGTGCTCTCCAACCACGACGTGGTCCGCCACGTCACCCGGTACGGCGGGGGCCTGACCAACTCCACCACGGGCCTCGCCCGCGCGCGGGCGGCTCTGCTGGCCATGCTCGCCCTGCCGGGGTCGGCATACCTGTACCAGGGGGAGGAGCTCGGTCTCCCCGAGGTGACGGACCTTCCCCCGGGTTCGCGGCAGGACCCCATCTTCGCCCGCTCCCAGGGGAAGCTGCCCGGCCGTGACGGCTGCCGGGTGCCCATCCCGTGGTCCGGCGTCGCCGAGCCGTACGGCTTCTCGCCCGACGGCGCCCGTCCCTGGCTGCCCCAGCCGGTCGAGTGGGCCGCGCTGACCGCCGAACACCAGGCGAGCGACCCGGGCTCGACCCTGAGCTTCTACCAGGAGGCCCTACGCGCCCGCCGCGAGCTGCGCGGCTCGCTCACCGACGAGATCACCTGGCTGGACTCTCCCGAGGGGGCGCTCTTCTTCAGCCGTGGCTCGCTGACCTGCGTCATCAACTGCGGCTCCGGCTCGGTGCAGCTCCCGCCGCACGAGCGGGTCCTGATCGGCAGCGCACCCGTGGACGGCTATCTCCTCCCCCCGGACACCGCCGCCTGGCTTCACACCCCGTAGGGGCGCCACCCCGCGGACGTACGGCGAGCCGCCGCCCACGGACACGACCGCCCGGCAGGGGCGGGCCGGTGGGCGGCGCGCATGTCGTCGCGCCGGCACGCGGGAAGGGGCGCCGGCCTGCGAAGAACCGCCGACGGCCGCTACTCGGCGGTGAACCTGCGCAGGTAGCTGAGTTCGTACGGGTTCAACCGCCGGGGGCCGGCCCGCTCCACGTCGTAGGCGACCATCACCGAGCGGGCCCGTACGAAGACCTCCTCGCCGTCGCGGATCTCGTAGTCGAGAGTGAAGCGCACCGGACGGATCTCCGTCACCCACGACTCCACCCGGACCGGGTCGGCGCGGAAGGTGAGAGGACGTCTGTAGTCGATCTCGTGCCGGGCGACGACGAGACCCCGGAAGGGCGTCCCGCCCTCCCGGTGGAGGTCGATGTGGAACATCTCCAGGCGCGCGTCTTCGAGGTAGTCGAAGAACCGGACATTGTTGACATGGCCCAGCGAGTCGATGTCGGCGAACCTGACGGCCCGGGGGAACACATGCCGGTGGGTACGGCTCACGTCGTCGGTCACCCTCTGCTGCGAGCCTCCGGCGCCCCACCGTACGGCGGGGCGCCGGAGACCGCTGACGGCCCGCGTCAGTCGCGGGTGAGCTTGCGGTAGGTGACCCGGTGCGGACGGGCCGCGTCGGCACCCAGGCGCTCGATCTTGTTCTTCTCGTAGTCGGCGAAGTTGCCCTCGAACCAGAACCAGTTCGAGCCTTCCTCCCACGCGAGGATGTGGGTGGCGATGCGGTCGAGGAACCACCGGTCGTGCGAGGTGATGACCGCGCAGCCCGGGAATTCCAGCAGCGCGTTCTCCAGGCTGGAGAGCGTCTCGGTGTCGAGGTCGTTGGTGGGCTCGTCGAGCAGCAGCACGTTGCCGCCCTGCTTGAGGGTCAGCGCCAGGTTGAGCCGGTTGCGCTCGCCGCCGGACAGGATGCCCGACTTCTTCTGCTGGTCCGGGCCCTTGAACCCGAACGCCGCGATGTAGGCGCGGGAGGGCACCTCGACCTGGCCGACCTTGATGTAGTCGAGCCCGTCGGAGACGACCTCCCAGACGTTCTTGGTCGGGTCGATGCCGCCACGGCTCTGGTCGGCGTAGGAGATCTTGACGGTGTCGCCGACCACGATCTCGCCGTCGTCCGGCGTCTCGCTGCCGGTGATCATCCGGAACAGCGTCGTCTTGCCGACACCGTTCGGGCCGATGATGCCGACGATGCCGTTACGCGGCAGGTCGAAGGAGAGGCTGTCCATGAGGACGCGGTCCTCGAAGCCCTTGGTGAGCTTCTCCGCCCGGATGACCGTGGTGCCCAGTCGCGGGCCCGGCGGGATCTGGATCTCCTCGAAGTCGAGCTTGCGGTGCTTGTCGGCCTCGGCGGCCATCTCTTCGTAGCGCTGGAGACGTGCCCGGCTCTTGGTCTGGCGGGCGCGGGCGTTGGAGCGGACCCACTCCAACTCCTCCTCCAGGCGCTTCTTGCGCTTGGCGTCCTTCTGGCCCTCGAGCTTGAGCCGTGCCGCCTTGGCCTCCAGGTAGGTGGAGTAGTTGCCCTCGTAGGCGTGGCAACGGCCGCGGTCGAGCTCCAGGATCCAGCCGGCCACGTTGTCCAGGAAGTAACGGTCGTGGGTGACGGCCAGGACGGTACCGGGATACTTCTCCAGGTGGGACTCCAGCCACTGGACACTCTCGGCGTCCAGGTGGTTGGTGGGCTCGTCGAGCAGCAGGAGGTCGGGCTGCTCCAGCAGCAGCTTGCAGAGCGCGACCCGGCGCCGCTCTCCACCGGAGAGCTGGGTGACGTCCGCGTCCGGCGGCGGGCAGCGGAGGGCGTCCATCGCCTGCTCCAGCTGGCTGTCGAGATCCCAGCCGTTACGGTGGTCCAGCGCGTCCTGCAGCTTGCCCATCTCGTTCAGCAGGTCGTCGCTGTAGTCGGTTGCCATCAGCTCGGCGATCTCATTGAAGCGATCGAGCATGGCCTTGGTCTCGGCGACGCCCTCTTCGACGTTGCCGAGCACGGTCTTGGATTCGTTGAGGGGAGGCTCCTGCTGAAGCATGCCGACGGTGAAGCCGGGCATGAGCCGGGCGTCGCCGTTGGACGGCTGCTCCAGACCCGCCATCATCTTCAGCAGCGTCGACTTTCCGGTGCCGTTGGGACCCAGGACGCCGATCTTCGCGCCTGGCAGGAACGACAGCGTCACGTCGTCGAGGACGACCTTGTCGCCGTGCGCCTTGCGCACGCGCTGCAGTGTGTAGATGTACTCCGGCATGCCTTCTAGCTTAGGGCCTGTCAGGCTTAGCTAGGGGCGGCCTCGGAACCGGGCCTGCGGGCGGGCGGCACCACGGTGGCGGGCAGGCAGATCCGGTCGCGGCCGAGCTCCTTGGCACGGTAAAGGGCCAGGTCCGCAGCGGCGAGCAGCTCGATGAGGTCGTCGCCGTGCATGCTCATGACCGCGACACCCACCGAGATGGTCACGGTGATCATGTTGTCGTCCGCCGGGACCGCCATCCGCCCGATGCGGGAGCGCAGCCGCTCGGCGACCCTGCGGGCCTCGGTCACGTCGGCCCGGGGCAGCAGGACGACGAACTCCTCACCGCCGAACCTGCCCACCACGTCGTAGTCACGGAGCTGACTGCGGATGGTGGCGGCCACCCCGACCAGGACCTGGTCGCCGATCAGGTGGCCGTAGGTGTCGTTGACCCGCTTGAAATGGTCGATGTCGACGATCAGCAGGGCAAGCGTCTCACCGGTGCGGCGCGCCCTGACGATCTCGGTGTCCGCCTCGCGCTGCCAGGCCGCGGCGTTGAGCAGGCCGGTCTTGGGGTCGGTGCGGGCCGCCGCCTGGAGCTGGGCGTGGAGCAGGCTGCGCTGGAGCAGGACCACCGGCGGCAGGGCCAGCACCAGCAGCGCCAGGTTCAGCCCGCAGGTGATGGCGACGAGGACGCCGAGGCAGAGCTCGACCACGTCGAGCAGCAGGCTCTCCCGGTTCCACAGCACCTCCCTCCAGCGGCTGTCGGGTGCGGCGGTGTGCGCGGCGACGGCGATCAGCGCGGTGTTGACCACGGTGAACAGGACGGCACAGCCCACGGCGACGAGGATCGGCCTGCCGGCACCCGCGGTCAGGGCGCTCAGGTCTCCGACGACGGTGTGGAACAGCACCGAGGCCGCGCATCCGGCCAGGCCGATCGCGGCCGAGCTGAAGACCCTCCGGTAGACGACGGTCTCGCGCACCCTTTTCTGCAGGAGGATCTGGAGCGGAATGGGGGCGAGAAGCGCGTAGACGGGGGGCAGGAGCAGCGCGGCGGGCAGCCACCAGGCGGAGAGCAGGTCACGGGAGACACCGGCGGGCATGCCGAGCCTGCGCGTCGCCTCGATGCAGACCGCGCCGCATGCCATCAACGCGGCGAAGGTGAGCAGGTCAGACCAGCGGAGATCACTGGATACGGCGAAAAAGCCGATCGCGGCCAGATCCAGCGCCACGATCCCGCAAAGGTAGACGACCAGCGCACGACGTTGCCCGAGCAGGGGCCACCGGTTGGCCATGGCCGCCACGCCGCCGCGCGGTTTGACCGAGGTGTGAATGGGTGCCGCCATGTCGCCCCCTTCTCCGACTAACGATGTGTAACACGATAGTTGCGGAGTGTGCGCTGCGCGACAGTAACCGCTACCTTTGGCAGAGTGGGTCTCCCATCAGGTGATCCACATCTGGGAATCGCTCACTCCGCGAGCGGACCGTGTGGGAAAGGAGTAGCCATGCTGCGGGGCGTGACCTGGACCTAACAGGTGCTTCGGGCATCTGACACGGGCAAGACCATCGGCCGTTTTCTCGGCGCGACCGCCTCCTCTGGCGGGGCACCGACCGCGCTCGGCCGATGCCCCCTCCTCTTCCCCTCGGTCCTCTTTCGGATCCGTCTTCTCGGTCCTCTCCGGATCGCTCCCCATCGGAGACACACAGCCTGCCGCCGCTCGGCGCCCCTCGCCGTCAACGGTCCTCCGTTGGCGGCCCCTGCCGTCAACGGCCCTCGTCGCCGGCGGCTCCTGCCGTCGGCGGCCTGTCTCAGGCCGCCAGGCGCGCTTCCGCAGGCCATGGCGTCTCGTCCGTGGACTCCCCGTCAGTCATGTCCGTCTCTCTGCCGATCATCTTCTCCTGATCCGCCCCCGTCTCTCCTTCGGACACGCCGTGATCTTCCGTGTTCGCTCCTCCATCGGAGGTGCCCTCCCATGCCGGGGCGCTCTCCGCCCCGGCCGTCTCCTCATCTCCCACCCCGGTCCTCACCAGGCTCAGGCCGCCGCCGGCGGCCCCCGCCGCGGCGGGGGCGGCGTCGCCCATGGCCCAGTCGTGGGTCTCCCGGTCGAGCTCGGTCCGCTCCTCGCGCCCCAGCGAGGGGGCCGCCCCTCCCCGCTGCGGCTTGCTGAAGCTTCCCAGTCCCCAGCGCAGGTCGTGCCCGAGCGAATTGGCCTCCACCTCGGGCATGAAGCGACGCTGGCCCTCATGGGTGAACTCGCGGATCCGCAGGCGCCCCTGGACGACGATCGGCTGGCCCGTCCGGACCGACTGGGCGACGTTGTCGGCGAGCCCGCGGAAACAGCGCACGCCGAAGTAGGTCGTCTCGCCGTTGCACCACTGCTGGTTCTCCCGGTCGAAGTAACGGCTCGTCGAGGCGACCTTGAGCGAGGTGACCCGCGAGCCGTCGGGGAAGGTGTGCTGGCGCGGTGGGGCCGCGACGTTGCCGGTCAGCGTGATGTAGATGTCGTTCATCATGTCTCCCTTGAGAGCGGGCGGACTGCCCGTGGCGTGGAAGACACGATGGCCCGTGCCACCTGTGGCACGGGCCGCCGAATCGCGCTCTGTGGATTACCGCATGCGCGCGATGAACGGCTGTGGACGGCGCGGGCTCAGCCCTGCACGCTCCGCATGGCGGAGTAGAACTCGTTGTATCTGGCCAGTTCGCGCTCCACCGGCTCGATCACCATGCTCCCGGCCACCCCGCCGACCCTGCGGCGCATCTCCCGTTCGAGCCGGTCGCGCTCACTGCCCGCACCGAGCGCGACGAAGTTACGGCTGGCCACGGCGGTGAGCAGGCCGAGCCCCAGCACCGAGAGCGTCATCAGCCCGACCCACGGCAGCGAGGCCGCCTCGCCGAACACCGCCAGGCCCGCCGGCAGCTCCCCGGCGCCGAACACCCCGTAGGCGAGAGCCGTACCGAACCAGGCGAGCCCCGCCACGAACAGCAGGACCAGCAGATACTGCCAGAGGAGAAGCAGCCGCCACCAGCCGGGAACCCGGTCCAGGCGCGGCGCGACCTCCGACAGCTCCTCGGATAGCACCTGGGGCAGCTGGGCCGAGCGGGAGCGTGCGGCGTCCCTGATCCCGTTGCGCCAGGCCTCGTGCATGCCGGAGGTCAACCCGTCGGCGAGGGCCTGCACCGCGTTGTCCACCTCGGCCGGCTGCGCGCTGACCGAGCCTCCGCTGAGACCTCGGATCTCGTCCCTGAGGTCGCCCAGGCGCAGGCTGTTCAGCGGGTCGGGCCGGAGCTTGGCGGCCCATCGGGTGTACGGCCAGCCGACCCACTCCATGGACCGCACGCCGTACACGTTCTCCATCGCCTCACCGACCGCGGGCACGCCGACCGCGTCGCAGAGCGCGTCGGTCAGGCCGATCCGGCGGGCGTCGTCGATGGCGGCGGAGGCGGCCGGGATCCCGTCCGCGGGCATGATCTTCGCCAGGCGGAGCGTCAGCCGGTCGAGGTCGGCCTCCAGACGCTGGATCGCCGCCCTGCGCCTGACCACGGTCTCGGCGAGGACCGCTCTGAGACCGTCCACCCCCTTGCCGCTGATCGCGGAGGTGGTGACGATCACGGGGTTCTCGACGCCCTCGCGGCGGAGCAGGTCCTCCAGGTCCGCGACGCACTCGGCGAGCTCCTCCGGGTCCAGCCGGTCGACCTGGTTGAGCACGAAGATCGTCACCGCGTCGTGCCCGGCCAGCTCGGTCACGTAGCGGCGGTGCGTGGAGGCGTCGGCGTACTTCTGCGGGTCGAGCACCCACACGACGAGGTCGGCGATCTGGATCAGCCGGTCGGCCTCGGTGTCGGTGAGCGCCCGGATGGAGTCGTGGTCGGGCAGGTCGAGCAGGATGAGCCCGTGAAGCCGGCTCTCGCCCTTGTCCAGGGCACTCGCCCTGGCGAAGCGGTGCCGCCACTGGATCTGCAGCCAGTCGAGCAGCGGGCCCGCGCCGTCCAGACCCCAGACGCAGGCGTGGGTGCGCGCTGTGGTCGGGCGGCGGACCCCGGTCGGCGACAGTTCGAGTCCGGAGACCGAGTTGAACAGGGTGGACTTGCCGCTTCCGGTGCCCCCGGCGAGCGCAACCACGGTGTGGTCGGAGGAGAGCTTGAGCCTGTCACCGGCCCGCATCAGCAGCTGCCCCGACTCGGTCAGGAGCTTGGGGTCGACTCTGCCCGGCCCCAGTTCCACGATCCGGGCCAGCGCGGCGAGCCTGCTGCCGAGCCCCTGGCGCGTCTGGGTGGTGCCAACAGTGGTCATGCTCGCTTACCGTTCCTCGTTCGCTGCGTGGACCGCTCGTCCCTCGCGGGCCATCGTGCCGGAGGCACGCTCGGGAAACACTCCGCTCACCACGTCGGGTCCGCTCCCCGCCATCGACCGCTCACCACTCCTCGTTCGCTTCGCGGACCACTCGTCCCTCACGATCCGCTCCGCTCACCACGTCGGATCCGCTCCCCGCCGTCGACCGCTCACCGCTCCTGGCCGGTTCCTCATCGGGCGACCTCAAGGTTGTACGTCGCCTGGTGGAGACGGGTGGCGGCGGATTCGTCGGGGATTCCCGCACCGTCGAGAGCCTGGACGTAGCGGGACATCTCATCGTCGAACAGCATGCCGATCCGGGCACGCAGATCGCTGCGGGCCTTGGCGCCGATGTTGCGCAGCGACTCCGCGCCGAGGAGTGCGTGCACCAGCCGTTGCGGCAGCGCCCCGGTGAAGGCGCTCTCGGCCTCGGCGGAGCCGTCGCCGAGCAGTCCGACCGCGAAGATCAGCGACAGGGACTCGACGTCGAAGGAGACCAGCCTGGCGACCGCCCGCTTGGTCACGCCCTCGGTGCGGATCAGCTCGATGATGTGCTCCTGCCAGGCGGCGACGGTCCGGCCGGTCCTGCGCAGGAGCTCGTCGGAGGCGTGGCCGAGACCTGGGGTGGCGGCCAGGGTCTCGCCGGCACCGGGACGGTGCAGCCAGCGCGAGACGGCCTCCTCTGCCGCCCGCTGCGCCGCGGAGATGATGACGGACTCCACCCCGGCCCGGAGCGCGGATTTCAGCGCGCTGAGCCGCTCGGGGGCCTGATGGCTCGCCTTCCCCGCGAACCGGCCCGGCTTGCGCAGGTGCAGGGTCCTCATCAGGTCGCCGGAACCGGCGAAGTCCTGCCACCGGGCGAGCATCTCGCCGCGTAACAGCGAGCCGTTCCTGGTCGCCTCCTCGATCTCGGCCATCGCGCCCGCGTAGGCGGCGTCCACGTCGCCACGGAGGTCGCTCCTGAAGACCACCTGGGTCTCCAGCTGCCTGGCCAGGGCCGGGATGCGGGTACGGAAGCTGTCCAGCACTCCGGACAGGGTCGCCTGTACGGCCTGCGCCCGGCGCTGGTCGTCGACCGACAGCTCGGTCAGCCAGAGCCGGAGCTCGGTGACCTCGTGGTCGGGGAGCATGCCGTCGGTGACCTTGCTCTCGTTGATGACGAAGCGGTCGACCTCGCCGAGGCCGTACTCGGTGAGCATCCTGAAGAAGTGCTTGGTGACCACCTCCCGGGACTTCGGCGGCACCCGGGAGAGCACGATGGCCAGCCGGGCCCCGCGCTCCTTGGCCAGCCGGAGCAGCCGCCAGGCGGGGGCGTCCGCGTAGCGGGCGGCGGTGGTGACGAAGATCCACAGGTCGGCCGTGTCGAGCATCCGGTGGGCGATCTCGTGGTGCTCCTCGACGACCGAGTCGATGTCGGGGGTGTCGAGCAGGGCCACGCCCGGCGGGAGGCGTTCGGTGGAGACGAGCACGAGACTGCCCGGGGCCGCCTTGGGATCGGGTGTCTCCTGCCGCCGCAGGCTGCCGAGCAGGCCGCCCTCGGCGAACCACTCGTGGTCGTCGGGGTGACAGGCGAGGACAGGCGTGCCGGTGGTGGGGCGGCGCACGCCGGTGGCGCTGACCTTGGCGTTGGCCAGAGTGTTGAGGAGCGTGGACTTGCCCGCGCCGGTGGAGCCCGCGACCACGACGAGCGCCGGCGCGGTGCTCATGTGGACCCGCGGGATCACGTAGTCGTCGAGCTGGGCCAGGATCTCGCTCTGGGTCCGCCTGGCCTCCTCGGCGCCGGGCAGGTCCAGGCCGAAGCTGAGATCGGTGACGCTGCGGCGGAGGATGGTGAGCGCGTTGGTCAGGGCCTCGGAGACGGCGTCCGGCAGCGCCACCTCCCGCACCCGGTCGCCCTGCGTCTCCTCGGCCGTGTGAACGTCATCCTCGTCGTTGCCGGCGGACTCGACAGAACCGGCGGACGCGACGGAGCCGGCGGGGTCGACAGAGTCGACGAGGTCGCCGACGGCATCGTCCGGTGCCGCACCCGAGCCTGCTTCGGCTTCGGCTTCGGCTTCGGCTTCGGCTTCGGCTTCGGCTTCGGGGAACCCTGCCACGGGGCGGTCGTCCCCGTCTCCCACGTGAGCAGCGGGGACGTCACGGGAGGTGGCGGGGACGTCACGGGGGGCGATGGGGGCATCGTCCGGAGACGGGCCGGCGGAGCTTGCGGCTGGAGACTGGCGGGAGAAGCTTGCGGCGTCCGTGGCGGCGGACGCCGGTCCGTCGCCGTCCTGCCGGAGACGGGGGACCTCGGCGCCCGCGTGGAAATCAGCGAAGACGCCGGCCGGAGACGGGGCGCCGGACCCTCCGGCCGGAGACAGGGCGCCGGACCCTCCGGCCGTCTGGGAGGCGGCCGGCGGCCCGGCCGTCTGGAAGGCTGCCGGGCCGCCGGCCGGAGGAGAGTCTGCCGCGTCCACCTCACGGGAGTCCGTGGTGTCCCGCTCCGCGCGCGGAGCGGGCGCCCCACCGGTCAGCGACGCGATGGTGGCCTCGGCGGCGGCCGCAGCGGCACGGAACGCGGCGAAGGCGTCCTCCTGTGCCGGAGCGGCCACCCCCTCCGCCCCGTGAGGACCGGCACCACCCACGGCCGGACCGGGAACGGGAACGTCACGGGAAGGACCGGAGGCGGGAACGTCACGAGAAGGACCGGAGGCGGGAACGTCACGGGAAGGACCGGCCGCACCACGCCCCGGCGAAGGGACCTCACCCCGCCCCCGAGGAGGGAACGCGCCGTCGCCCACCGGAGGACCGGTCACACCACGCCCCGGGGACACGTCACCGGTCCGAGGAGCGGCGGCCTCACCCCCCGGAGACGGAACAGGCGCGCCACCGGCCCGGGAGCCAGCGGGCGCCCCACCGGTCAGCGACGCGATGGTGGCCTCGGCGGCGGCCGCAGCGGCACGGAACGCGGCGAAGGCGTCCTCCTGCGCCGGAGCGGCCACCCCCTCCGCCCCGTGAGGACCGGCACCACCCACGGCCGGACCGGGAAGGGGAACGTCACGAGAAGGACCGGCCGCACCGGAGGCGGGGACGTCACCGGTCCGAGGAGCGGCGCTCTCACCCCCCGGAGACGGAACAGGCGCGCCACCGGCCCGGGAGCCAGCGGGCGCCCCACCGGTCAGCGACGCGATGGTGGCCTCGGCGGCGGCCGCAGCGGCACGGAACGCGGCGAGGGGGTCGTCCGGGCCCGGGGCGGTGGCGGCCCTCTCCTCGCCGGCGGCCGGTGGACGGGAGGCGCGGATGGACATCGCGTCATCGTCGGGGCGGATGGCGCTGAAGGTGACCGTCTGTTCGCCGAGGGACTCGGCGTCGTCCGGCGAGGTGCCGTCGGGCGACTCCTGGGGGGTGCCGGCGAGGCCGTGACCGCGCTCGCTCGGATGAGTGGGCTTGTTGGCAGCCGATTTCACGGTACCCGCTCCGCTCGAACCATCTCGACCTCCTGGCCGACCTTCACGACATCGCCGACGATCACGATCGCAGGTGGCCGAATCCCAGCCGCGGTCACGCGCTCCGCCACGGTGGAGAGCGTGGCGTAAAGAGCGCGTTGGGTGGGAAGAGTACCGTCCTGTACCACCATTACGGGAGTTTCTGGCGAACGTCCGTCGTGGATGAGGGTTTCGGCAATCGTTCCGATCCGTTCGACGGCCATCATGAGCACCAGGGTTCCGCCGGATCTCGCCAGATTCGGCCAGTCGACGGTTGACCGGGCGTCACCGGGCGGGACGTGCACGGAGATCACGTGGAACTCCTGGCTCACGCCGCGGTGTGTCACCGGCACGTTGGCCGCGGCGGGCACCGCGACCGGGCTGGTGATCCCGGGGACGACGATGACCGGGATGCCCTCGCGGGCGCAGGCGAGCATCTCCTCGCCGCCCCGGCCGAAGACGAACGGGTCGCCCCCCTTGAGCCGGACCACGAACTTGCCCTGCTTCGCGTGCTCGATCAGCAGCTCGTTGATCTTCTCCTGGGCCATGTAGCGGCCGTAGGGGATCTTCGCGGCGTCGATCAGCTCGACGTCCGGGGAGAGCTCGTCGAGCAGGGCCTGCGGGGCGAGGCGGTCGGCGATGACCACGTCGGCCTGGGCGAGCAGCTGCCGCCCGCGGACGGTGATCAGGCCGGGATCGCCGGGACCGCCGCCGACCAGGGCGACGCCGACCGGCTTGGTGCGGTTGCGCCGGGCGTCGACCGTGCCGTCGCGGAGCGCTCCAACGACGGCGTCCCTGATCCCGGCCGCCCGACGGGGGTCGCCACCGGCGGTGACCGCCACGCTGATCTCGTCCACCTGCCCGCTGGCGGGGGTCCAGGCCGCCGAGGCGTCCTTGTCGTCCGCGCGCACGCACCAGATCCGTTTGGCCTCGGCCTCGGCCGCCACCGCGGTGTTGACCGCGCGGTCGTCGGTGCAGGCCTGGACCAGCCAGGCCCCGTCCACGTCACCGACCTGGTACGGCCTGGCCTCCCAGATCACGCGGCCGGTCGCGATGAGATCGTCGAGGGCATGCGTGACACTCGTCGAGACGATGGTGACCAGGGCACCGGCGTCAAGCAGCGCCGGGACCCGCCGCTGGGCGACGCGCCCTCCGCCCACGACGAGCACCCGCCGCCCGGAAAGACGCAGACCGAGCAGGTAGGGCGACATGGTGACAGATCTCCCGTTCGCGATGAATGTGAAGCATGGCGTGTTAAGAGGTAAACCTACCGGCTAATGGGCCGCCGTTTGCTGCCCCCTTGTTAACAGGGTAAAGAAGGCACTGACCACGATTCGGCAGCGAGGCCCGAGCCTTTCGCAGGTCAGGCCTCCTTGTCGGTGACTCCGGCGGAATCGAAGGTCGCCACCTCGTGCATCACCCTGACAGCCGCGCAGACGAGCGGGTGGGCGAGCAGGCCGCCGGTGCCCTCCCCGAGCCGGAGTTCCAGCTCGACCAGGGGACGCAGCCCGAGGTGGTCGAGCGCGGCAGCGTGACCGGGCTCGGCCGAACGGTGTCCGGCCACGCAGTGGTCCACCACGGCGGGGGCCAGCGCGGCCGCCGCCAGCGCGGCCGATCCCGCGATGACGCCGTCCAGGATGACCGGCACCCTGAGAGCCGCCCCGCCCAGGATGAATCCGGCGATCGCCGCGTGCTCCAGCCCGCCGACCGCCGCCAGGACCTCCAGCGCCGGCACCGCGCGGCCGCCCGCCACGCCCTCCGGCAGGCCGTCCGCGCCTTCCCGCCCGCCGGCCGGACCGGCCGCCGACGCGCCCTCCCGCCCGCCCGGCAGGCCGTTGACCCGCAGGGCCTGCCGGACCACCTCGACCTTGCGGGCCAGGGTCTCGTCGTCGACGCCGGTGCCCCTGCCGGTGACAGCGGCCGCATCCTTGCCGGTGAACGCGCAGATCAGGGCGGCGGAGGCGGTGGTGTTGGCGATACCCATGTCCCCGGTGACCAGGCAGCGGGCGCCCTGATCCACCAGCTCGCGGGCCACCGCGATCCCGGCCTCCAGCGCCGCGGCCACCTGTTCGGCGGTCATCGCCGGCCCGATGGACAGGTCGGCCGTGCCGTACGCGACTTTGCTGAGGGTCAGGCCCGGCGCGGGGGGCAGGTCGGCGGCCACGCCGACGTCCACGACGGTCACCGAGGCGCCGACCTGGGCCGCGAAGGCGTTGGCGACCGCGCCGCCCGCGAGGAAGTTGCCGACCATCTGCACGGTGACCTCCTGCGGCCACGGGGTCACGCCCTGGGCGTGGACGCCGTGGTCGGCCGCGAAGATCGCCAGAGCCGCCGGGGCCGGGAGCGGCGGTGGGCTGACGGCCGCGGCTCCCGCAAGCCGTACGGCCACCTCCTCCAGCACGCCCAGAGCGCCCCGGGGCTTGGTCAGGCTGTCCTGGTGGGCCCGCGCCGCGGCGAGGGCCGCCGGGTCGGCGGGCCGGATCGCGGCGACGGTCTGCTCAAGGATGGTCATACCGCCTAGTGTCCCCCGGAAACGGGGTCTCCTGGGAAGGTCACCAGGCGATGCCGCTGAGCGCCTCTTCGTAGCGTTCGATGACCACGTCGGCCAGGCCCTCGCAGTCGCCGATGACGTCGGCGCAGCGGACGTCGAGATCCGGGTGGCCCGCGGCGTAGGCCATGGCCTGGGCCCAGACGCGGTCCAGCACACCGCCGGCGAACAGCAGGTAGGGCACGACGATCACACGCTTGGCGCCGAGGCGGCGGCAGCGCTCGATGCCGCCGGGGACGCCGGGCGGGGTGAGGGAGACGAAGGCGGTCTCCACGGTCATGTACTCGTGGGCGTGGGTCTCCCAGAACAGGCGGGAGACCCGGTGCACGTCGGCGTTGGAGGCGGGGCTGGTGGATCCGTCGCCGACCAGGACCACGGCGGTCTCGCCGATCTCGATGCGCTCGGGCTCGTCGTCGAACGGCCCGGCGGCGGCGGGGACCAGGCGGAGGCTGGCGACCTCGGCCGCGGCGTCGGCCAGGCGCTCGGCGAGCAGCGCCAGGACGCGGGGGTCGGAACCCAGGGGGCGGCCGTAGTCACAGGTGAGCATGGGATGCCGCTCCTGCTCGCGGGCCATCGCCGCGGGGATGTCGACGCCGATCCGCGTGTCCCCGGTGAGGCTCAGCGGGAGCGCCACCATGCGGTGGTGCCCGTGGGCGACCAGCGAGGCGATCGAGTCGCTGAGGCGCGGGGTCGCCTTGGAGATGTATCCGCCGGACACGGCCGCGGCCGTCTGGTCCAGGCGGCAGCGGAGCCGGTGGACGAACCTGCCGAATTCAGCAGATCCATTGTCATCGTGTGAGCCCTGCCCGATGAGCAGCAGCGGCGGCTTCATAGAAACAGGACTCCAATGACCTTGACCTGGGGATACGCAACAGCGAATCGCGAGGATATCCGATAACGCCGCGACATGGACAGGTAACGGATCAGCAAAGTGAGCCGGAGCACACGGGAGCGGGTACGGAAGCGCGGGGCGGCATGACCCGTCGCTTCCACCACTCCCGCTCTTGACCGGGACGCCAGGGAACAGGTCATGACATATCGACAGGACGCCTACGCGGGCCGGGACAGGTCCTGCCGTCGCGCACGCCGATGCCGTACTCGCCGTGATGCCCGTGAGGGTCAGGACAGGTCGGTTCTGAGCAGGCCGAACACCACGACGTCGTGCGGGCCGTCGTCCTCCAGCTCCGCGGCGCGCAGCACGCCCTCCCGGACGAACCCGGCCTTCTCCGCCACCCGGAGGGAGGCGGTGTTGTCGAGATTGGCGCGGAGCTCGATCCGGCGGAGCGCCGTGGTCTCGAACAGCCGGCGGACCAGTCCGCGCACGGCTTCGGGAGCGTAGCCGCGTCCCCGGTGCATCGGGTGGACGCCGTACCCGACCTCGGCGGTCCCGGCGCCCCACAGCGTCTTGAACAGGCTGATCGCGCCCACCACCAGCCCGTCGGCGTCCATCGCCAGGTGGACGCCCTGGCCGGAGCGGTGCAGCTCGTGCACGCCGTGGGCGAGCCACTGCGAGATCCCGGACGGATGGCCGGGCGCGCCCGGCGGGAGGAAGGCGTGCCGCGCCTCGACCACCGCGCGGATCCGGCCGGCGTCGGCCGGGGCGAAGGGGCGGAGCGTGAGCCGTTCGGTCGTGACGGACAGATCAGGCGCTAGCACGGTCACGCGCTCTCCCTACCCCGGGAATGGGTGCTTCACAGCTCACCCCAGAGGGGCACACCTCCGCAAGCCCGGTTCCACCCGTCCGCCCGTCCGGGAGGGACGGGCGGGCGGGCGGAGCCGGGGGTCAGCGGGCGATCACGACCTCCAGCGTGCGGGGGCCGTGAACGCCTTCGACCCGGTTCAGCTCGATGTCGCTGGTCGCCGAGGGGCCGCTGATCCAGGTCAGGGGCCGTGCCGGGTCAAGCCTTCCGACGGCCTCGGGCACGCCCGCGACGATCTGATCGGCCCGCACCAGGCACAGGTGGTAGTCCGGCACCAGGGTCAGCGCCCGCCGTCCCTGCCCGGGTCCGGCGTCCAGCACGATGGTGCCGGTCTCGGCGATCCCCAGCGCGCAGCCCGTGATCACTGCGTCGGCCGCGTCCAGCTCCACCGCGCTCAGGGCGGGCTCGTCCCGCACGATCGCGGCCGCTCCGGGACCGGGCTCCACCGCGCTCAGGGCGGGCTCGTCCCGCACGATCGCGGCCGCTCCGGGACCGGGCTCCACCGCGCTCAGGGCGGGCTCGTCCCGCACGATCGCGGCCGCTCCGGGACCGGGCTCCACCGCGCTCAGGGCGGGCTCGTCCCGCACGACCGCGGCCGCTCCGGGACCGGGCTCCACCGCGCTCAGGGCGGGCTCGTCCCGCACGACCGCGGCCGCTCCGGGACCGGACGCCGGGTCCCCGGCCTCCACGGCTCTCGCCGCGACGGCCGATCGCACGGCCTGCGCCCACTCCTCCGGCAGCCCGTCGGGAACGACCACGCGGGCGGGCGCCCGGCGTCCCAGCGCCGCCGCGATCGCCCCGGCCACCTCCCCCGCCTCCACCACGTGGACGACGGCCCGGTAGTCGGCCACCCGCTCGGCGAACAGCTCCACCACCCCGGTCAGGTCCGACGACGTGCGGTAGGCGCGGGTGATCTCGACGTCCGGTGCTCCGGCCACGGCCGCGCGGATCCTCGACAGGATCAGCTCCCTGCCGCCCGCGGGCACGCCCGCCCGGGGGTCACGCGGGTCTCGCCCGGCTGCCGTGCCGCTCATCGGGCGCCTCCGTCGGTACGGTTCCACCAGTCACGGAAGGACTCGGCGGGGATGTCGGGGATGTCGCGGGTGTCGGTCCAGGCGGACAGCGGGCCGGGCAGGCGCTCGGGGACGAACCTGCGGAACCGTCCGCCGAGGCGCTGGGCACGGGCCAGCCGTGCCGGGCGGTTGAACACCCATCCGGCGGCGCGCATGCCCAGCCGTTCGGTCCGAGGATGGCGGGCCTTGCCGCGCAGGTGGACCAGGACCTCGGGGATGTCGATCGCCACCGGGCAGGCCTCGAAGCAGGCGCCGCAGAGCGTGGAGGCGTAGGGCAGGGAGGCGTCCAGCGCGGATCCCATGCCGCGGAGCTGCGGGGTGAGGATGGCGCCGATCGGGCCGGGATAGACCGAACCGTAGGCGTGACCGCCCGCGCGCTCGTAGACCGGGCAGACGTTCAGGCAGGCCGAGCAGCGGATGCAGCGCAGCGCCTGGCGCCCGACCTCGTCGGCGAGGACCTGGGTGCGGCCGTTGTCGAGCAGGACCAGGTGGAACTCCTGCCCCTCGACCGCGCCGGTCCAGGTGGAGGTGTAAGGGTTCATCCGCTCGCCGGTGGAGCTCCTGGGCAGCAGCTGTAGGAAGACCTCCAGGTCCCGCCAGCTCGGCAGCAGCTTCTCGATGCCGACCACGCTGATCAGCGTCTCCGGCAGGGTCAGGCACATCCGGCCGTTGCCCTCGGACTCCAGCACCACCAGCGTGCCGGTCTCAGCGATCATGAAGTTGGCCCCGGAGACGGCGACCTTGGTGGACAGGAAGCGTTCCCGCAGGTGGAGGCGGGCGGCCTCGGCGAGGGCGCGGGGCTCGTCGGTCAGCCCCTCGGGCGCCGCGCGGCCCCAGTCGGCCATCTTGTCCTGGAAGATCTCGCGGATCTCCGAGCGGTTGCGGTGGATCGCCGGGACCAGGATGTGCGACGGCCAGTCGTCGCCGAGCTGCACGATCAGCTCGGCCAGGTCGGTCTCGTAGGCGGTGATGCCCTCGGCCTGGAGTGCCTCGTTGAGGCCGATCTCCTGGGTGGCCATCGACTTGACCTTGACCACGCTGGTCTCGCCGGTGGCCTTGACGAGGTCGGCGACGATCCGGTTGGCCTCCTCGGCGTCGGCCGCCCAGTGGACGTGACCGCCGGCCGCCGTGACCGCCTCCTCCATCTGGAGCAGGTAGCGCTCCAGGTTGCGCAGGGTGTGGTCCTTGATCTCCTTGCCCGCGGTCCGGAGCTCCGTCCAGTCGGGCAGCTCGGCCACCACGGAGGCCCGCTTGCCGCGGATCGTGTGCGTGGCCTTGCGCATGTTGAACCTGAGCTGCGAGTCCTGTACGGCCGCCGCGGCGTTCCGGGGGAACGCGGGCATGCCGAGGAACGTGTTGCCTCCGCTCATCGCGTGGCCCCTCCCCCGAGTGCCGGTGTCACGTGGATGTGAGGCGCCCGGCCGCCGGGAAGGGCCGCCGGCCGCGTGGTGCCGGTCATCGGGTGGCCTCCGTGGCGGCGAGGATCTCGGCGAGATGCATGATCCGGACGCCGGCGCGCTGGCGGGCGAGAGTGCCGCCGATGTGCATCAGGCAGGAGTTGTCCGCGGCGCAGAGCACCTCGGCGCCGGTGCTCGTGACGTTGCGCACCTTGTCGCCGCACATGGCCGCGGAGATGGCCGGGTTCTTCACCGCGAAGGTGCCGCCGAAGCCGCAGCACTCCTCGGCTCCGGGCAGGGGGACCAGCTCCAGCCCTCTGACCTGCTCCAGCAGGCGGGTGGGGCGGTCGCCCAGGTGGAGTCCGCGCAGGGAGTGGCAGGTCGGGTGGTAGGTCACCCGGTGCGGGAAGTAGGCGCCGACGTCGGTGACGCCGAGGACGTCGACCAGGAACTCGGAGAGATCGTGGACCTTCGGCACCATCTCGGCGACCTCGCCGGCGAAGGAGGCCGTCGCGGCGCGGGAGGCGGTCGCGGCGCGGGCCAGCCGGGGGTACTGCTCGCGGACCATCGCGGCGCACGACCCCGACGGCGCGACGACCGCGTCGTATCCGGCGAAGACGTCCACGAAATGCCGCGCCAGCCGCGTCCCCTCCTCGGGGTATCCGGTGTTGACGTGCATCTGACCGCAGCAGGTCTGCGCCTGGGGGAACTCGACGTCACATCCGAGGCGGCGCAGCAGCGTCACGACCGCCTGCCCGGTGCCGGGGAACAAGGTGTCGTTCACACAGGTGATGAACAGGGCGACGCGCACGGCACTCCTTCCGTTCTATGGTCTGACCACAGTATGGTCTGACCATACCGAGTCACAAGAGGAGGGCCCTTGAGCGGATGGCAGCCCGTCCGGCGCACCCGGGCGTTCGAGGATGTGATCGCCCGGATCGAGGAGCGCATCGCGGGCGACGGCCTCACGGTCGGCGACCGCCTGCCGGGCGAGCGCCAGCTCGCCGAGCAGCTCCAGGTCAGCCGGTCGTCGGTGCGTGAGGCGATGCGCGTGCTGGAGACACTGGGAGTGGTGTCCTCGCAGGTCGGCCGGGGACCTGACGCGGGGGCCGTACTCACCTCACGGCCCGCCGGAGCGCTGACCGACCTGCTCCGGCTCCACCTCGGGCTGGCGAGCCTGTCCCTTGAAGAGGTCATCGACGCCCGGCTGATGATCGAGCAGTGGTCCGCCGCGCGCGCCGCCGTCCACGGGAGCGACCTGTCGGCCCTGAGCGACGCGCTGGAGCGGATGGATCAGGCCGCCACGGCCGAGGATTTCGTCGAGCACGACACCGCCTTCCACGTCGCCATCGCGGAGGCCTCGGGAAATCGCCTGATCGCCGCCATGATGCGCTCCCTGCGCGACTCGGTCCGCCGCTACGCCATCGAGGCGGTCGAACGCCTCGGCGACACGGACGGCCTCATGACCGACCACCACCTGATCCGTCGGGCCATCGCCTCCGGGAACCCCTCGGAGGCGACGGCCGCTGTGGAGACGCACCTGCGACGCGCCTACCCGGACATCTTCCGGACCTCGGTCATCTCAGGGCCTCCGGGCGCCGATGACCGACGCCGGGGTGAGGACCAGGCTCGGAGTGAGGACCGAGGTCGGGCCGACGGGTGAGGGCGGCCCCACGAACGGGGGCGGCCGGACGGAGTCGGCCGAACGGCAGGTGGCGCCGGAACAGGCCGCCAGGGCGTCGAGTTGCTGGTTGAACTGGGCGATCACGGCGGGCGCGACCCTGGCGGCGAGGTTGTGGAGCTGGTGCGGATCCCTGACGAGATCGTAGAGCTGGTATTCGCCGGTCGAGTAGCGGACGAAGGTGTTCTGGGCGGTCCGCATGCCCTGGTAGGCGGGGACCGGGGTCTGGCGGGCCGATTTCTCGCTGGTCGGGCGGTAGAACTCGAGCAGGACGTTCTGCCGCCACGGGGAGGGCGTCTGGCCGCGCAGGAGCGGGAGCAGGGACCGGCCCTCGGCGAAGTCGGGGAGCTGCGCCCCGGCGAGCTCGGCGAAGGTCGGCGCGAGGTCCACGTTGGCCGACATATCGCCGTTGACGCCGCCGGGCCGGACACCCGGGCCGCGGACCACCAGGGGCACCTTGATCGACTCGTCGAACGGGGTCGTCTTGCCCTGGGCGAGCCGGTGCTGCCCCAGATGGAACCCGTTATCAGATGCGAAAAATATGTACGTATCGTCTAGTTTGCCGGTATCCCTCAGGGTCTTGATCAGCGCGCCGACCATGTCGTCCACGCCGAGCATGGACCGGAGCCTGCGACGGTAGCGCTCGTCGATTTTCTCGATCGTCCTGGCGCTGAACCTGGGGCGCGAGCTCAGCCAGCGGGGCTCGGCGCTCACGTCCGCCTGGTCGAAGGACGGGGTCCGGGGGGCGATGGCGTCGGCGAAGGCGTTGGCGTACCGGGGCGCGTGGTTGGCCGGGTTGTGCGGCGCCGTCGGAGCGAGGTACAGGAAGAACGGATCGGGGCTCTGGGAGACGAACGCCCCGGCCTTCTGGCTGAGCACGTCCGTCAGGTAGTCCTCCGGCGCGGAGCCGCGGGTCGTCAGCACGCCGTTCTCGTTGAGCGTGTAGCCGTACTCCTCGTAGAGCTTGCGTACCGGTACGTCCCACTCGTCCCAGCCCGGCGGCACGTACGTGGGTTCGGCGGAGCCGCCGGGATAGTGGTTGAGGTATTTGCCCATCAGTCCGGTGCGATAGCCGGCCGATTTCATCCACGTACCGAGAGTGGAACGCTCCAAATCGGAATCATGGAACTTCGTGAAACCGCCTTCAGGCGCCGTATTAGTCAGAACGCCGTGGCTGTGGACGTATTGGGAACGCAGGATCGACGAACGCGACGGGCAACACCAGGAGTTCGTCACGAAAAACCGATCGAAACTGGTGCCGGCACGGACGAGTTGATTCCAGATATTCGGAAACTTCTGTAGATCCCCATCGTCCAGGTCATCGACGAGGATCAGGACGATGTTGGGCCGGCCGGCGGCCTGCGCCGCGACGGGAGTGACTCCTGAGGCGCAGAGGAGGGACAGCAAGATCAGGCACAGGGCCTTGCGGACAGCATCAAGCACATATTCACGTTTCCCGGAAGGGTGAATATCGACACCTTACTCTCGACCAGCCAAGCTAGAACGTGTTCTAATTGCGGTGCGCATATCCGGCTGGAGGCCTTCATGAGCACCGACCTGAAACTTGGCCTGAATCTTGGTTACTGGCAGCGGAACGCCGACGACGCCACCGAGATCGTCCAGACCGCGGAACGGCTCGGCTACGGGTCGGTATGGACCGCGGAGGCCTACGGTAGCGACGCCTTCACCCCTCTGGCCTGGTACGGCGCGCGGACATCCCGCATCAAGCTGGGGACCTCCGTGGCACAGATCTCGGCCAGGACCCCGGCCGCGACCGCGATGACCGCGATGACGCTGGACCATCTGACCGGTGGACGGCTGCTCCTGGGCATCGGCGCCTCCGGCCCGCAGGTGGTCGAGGGCTGGTACGGCAGGCCGTTCCCCAAGCCGCTGGCCCGCACCCGCGAGTATGTGGAGATCATGCGCAAGGTCTGGCGCCGCGAGGAGCCGGTGACCAGCGACGGCGAGCACTACCCGCTCCCTTACCCGGGAGGGACGGGCATCGGCAAGCCGCTGAAGCTGATCACCCACCCGCTGCGCGAGGAGATCCCGCTCTATCTGGGCGCCGAAGGTCCCCGGAACGTGGCGCTCGCCGGAGAGATCGCCGACGGCTGGCTGCCGCTGTTCGTCTTCCCGGAGAAGATCGAGCAGATGTACGGCCCCTCGCTGGCCGGGGCCGGGCCGGACTTCGACATCGCCGCCATGGTCATGACACTGATCACCGACGACGTCCGGGCGGGACTGGACGGCGTGAAGATGATGCTCACCCTCTACATCGGCGGCATGGGCGCCAAGAGCCGCAACTTCCACGCCGACATCATCGGCAGGATGGGCTACGCGGAGGCCGCCGAGGAGATCCAGGCACTCTATCTGGCCGGGCGCAGGGACGAGGCCTTCAACGCGATCCCGGACGAGCTGGCCGACGGCATCTCCCTGGTGGGCCCGGTGGAGCGGATCCGCGAGCGCCTCGAACTGTGGCGCAAGAGCCCGGTCACCAGTCTGCTGGTCATGGGCCCCCGCGACGAGGCCTCGCTGAAGACGGTCCGCGACCTCGTCCTCGGCTGACCCGCCCCGGCCGGCCCCGCCTCACCCCGCACCGGCTCCGTTCCGGACCCGCCGCCGCCGGGACCAGGAGCTCCGACCACGGCCCGCCTCCACCGGGCCCGCCACTCCGCGCGGACCTCGGGGAGGCCGGGCGCCTCAGGCCGCGACCTCTTCGAGCTCGGCCGCCACGATCCGGTTCAGCGACGGCACGACCGCCCTCTCCACGTCGGCCCGCGCCGCCAGGAACCCGGCGTCGTACAGCACGCCGGCGGCCTGCCGGTGCTCGGCGACGAACGCGCCGGTGACCGGCTCCAGCGTCCACGGCAGCCGCCTGAGCGCGGTCGCCCAGGAGTCGACGGATCCGCCCACGGCCTCGACCGTCATCCTGGCGGCCATGATCGGGTGCTCCCGCGCCCACCGGCCGGCCTCGCGCAGCGCGCGCACGACGGTGGCGACGGCCTCCGGGTTCGACTCGGCGAAGGAGGTGCGGGTGAGGAACACCGAGCGGTCGGCGATGACGCCAGCTGTGCCGGAGAGCCGGGCGAAGTGCCCGGACCGCTCGGCCTCGACCAGCTCCGCCCCCTCGGCGACCCAGCCGGACACCACGCCGTCGCGCAGCCAGAAGCGCGCCTCGGAGGCGGCCGGGCGCGGCTCGATGTCCTGGTAGGAGAGCCCCGCATCGGCCAGCACCTTGGCCAGGAAGTGGGTCTGCCACGAGCCCACCCGCAGCGAGACCGGCCGGTAGCGCAGGTCGGTCACGGTCATGACCGGGCCGTTCCTGGCCACCAGCAGCGCGCCGTAACCGGGGCGCGGGGCCGACACCGCCGCGTAGGCGATCGGCAGGCGCGCGGCCTGGGCGACGAGCGACCCCGTGGAGCCGGCGCCGCCGAAGTCGATCACCCCCTCGGCGATGAGCTCTCCGGTGCGGCCCGCGTCGGCGTAGCGGTGGACCTCGATGCCGTCGAGCAGGTGATCGAGGTGGGAGAGGATGAACAGCGAGGGATTGCGGACGTGCACCCCGATGCGGATCGCCATCGAATCGCTCCTAGGTCTTCTGAGGGCCCCGAGGAGGAGCCGCCGGACGAGGGGGCCTCTGCCCGCCGGCTCCATCCCCGTGAGCGGCACCCGTGACCATGGGGTGCGCCCCGTCTGCGGGGAACACCCGGCCGGAAGGTCTGCGCCCGCCGCGCGGGTCCGGCCCCGCGGCTCCTTCGGCAGCCGGGGTCCCCGTACTCCCGACGGTAACGATCCGCTTCCATGTTTGCAAGTTTTCCTACTGGTTAAATAGGAATATCTAGTCCGGGCGGGGTGCGGGGTCAGCGGTGACCGAGCGCAGGAGCGGTGCGCTCGCCGCTCCGGCCCCGATCACCCCGGCGAAACCGAGCACCACGCAGACGAGCAGGGTGACCACGCCGGCGACGTTCATCGCGGAGATGGCGAACGGGGTGGCGCAGAACATGCCGACCACGATGGCACCGCCGCCCATGACCGTCAGCGGGATGAGCGTCTCGGCGCGGCGCGCCTTGTTCAGCACCTCCAGCGGGGTGCCCGCCAGGCGGAGCAGGGCGTAGGTCTGCCTGCGGTCCAGGACCGAGGAGGCGGCGGTGATCCCAGCGCTGGCGATCGCGACCAGGAAGGAGACCGCGAGCACGGTCACCGTGCCGGTGCCGATGTCCTCCAGGATCTGGACGCCGGAGCGGTTCTCGTCCGCGGCCGAGGTGGCGCCCTGCCCCGGGACCAGGCCGTCGAGGGCGGTGCGCGCCCGGTCCACGGACTCGGCGTCGCGCTTGCCGAGCGAGGCGGTGAGCACTCTGGTCCCGCCGTCGCCGCCGGCTTCGACCGTGGCGGGGACGCCCGCCGCGGACAGCCGTTCGCGAGCCGCGGCGGTGACCTCGGCCACCTGGGAGGAGGGGACCGACAGGCGCAGGTCGACGGCGTCCGCGTTGCCGAACAGGCCGCTCCCCGGACTGAGCAGGCCGATGAACCCGGCCACGAACCCGGTCATGGCGACACCGCTCACGGTCCGCCAGGCGGCCTTGGGGTCGTCCACCAGGCGGCGCCCGGCCAGCAGCCGGGCCGGGCCGCGGGCGGCGCGCGAGACGATCCGGCCCAGCATGCCGACCACCCACGGGCCGGCCAGGTTGATGGCGAGGAAGGGGAGGCCGATGACGACGGCGGCGAGCACGATGGCGCTGTCCACCCTGAACACGGGCACCATCGCGAGGCTCGCCAGCAGAGCGACGACCCGGACGAAGCGCATCGCCGGAGGCGTCTCCCGCTTGGCGACGCCGAGCGGGCTGACCACGATCCGGCGCAGGCCGACCACCGCCGACAGGCCCACGAGCAGCGGTACGGCCACCAGCACCGCGAGCACGGCGAGCACGCCGGGCCACATGTCGGACAGGAACCAGGGACCGCCCGCGATCTCGATCCCGGTGAGCAGCGGGACGCCCAGGCCGTACAGCACCATGCCGAGCACCGCGCCGCCGAACGCGGTGATCACCGCCTCCGCGACGGTCATCGTGACCACCTGGCCGGGGGTCGCGCCCACCAGCCGGAGCGCGGCCAGGCGCTGGTCCCTGCGGGCCACGGTGAGCCTGGCCGCCGCGCCGCCGAACACCAGCAGCGGCACGACCATGAGCACGCTGGCGATCAGCCCGAGCGCCATGTAGGCCTCGGCGTCGCCCGTCGGCTGCCCGGTGAAGCCGGAGATCTTCATGGGCCCGGCACCGGCGCGCGGACCGTCCGCCGGCTCCGCCGTCATCATCGGGGAGCCGGGCTCCTGGCCCCGGACCGCGACGAGCTCGCCGGGGTGGACCAGCGCCCCGTCGCCGACCGTTCCGGCGACCTTCCCTGGAAAGCGGCCGGCGAGCTGGTCGGCCGGGAGCTCCCGGACGAGCTCGGCCAGCGCCGGGGAGAACCAGACCTCTCCCGGTGCGGGAAAGCGCTCCAGGCCGGGCGGCGGGGCCACGCCCGGCGTCAGCGCCGCCAGGTCCACGACGGTGATCTGCCGGTCGCGCACGTAGTCCCTGCGCACGGCCTCGATCGCCGTGGCCTTCCCGGTCGCCGCGACCGGGTTGCGCCACGCCTCGCGGTCGGCCCGCCCCTGGAAGGCGAGGTTGACCGACACGGCGAAGATCAGCAGCGCGGTGGAGACCGCCACCGCCGCCACGGTCAGCCCCGCGCCCAGCAGGCCGCGGCGTCCGCCGCCGCGCAGCAGCCGCCAGGTCAGACCCATCAGCCCGCTCACCCGGTCACCCCGGGAAGGATCCGGGTCGCCGGCTCCCGCGTGACGTCCTGGCCGGGGGCCGGGTGCCGCGGGTCGTGACCGGCGGAGGGGCGCGGGTCGTGACCGGCGGAGGGGTGGGCGCCGTGACCGGCGGAGAGGTGCGGGTCGTGTCCGGCGGGAGGCCGCGTGACGTCCTGGCCGGGGAGGATCCGGCCGTCGCGGACCTCGGTCACGCGGTCACACCACCGGGCCACCTGGTGGTCGTGGGTGACGACCACCAGCGAGGCCCCGTTGTGCTTGGTGGCCTCCACCAGCAGGCGCATCGTGTCGTGGCCGGTGCTCTGGTCGAGCGCGCCGGTCGGCTCGTCGGCGAAGATCACCGCGGGCCGGGTGACCAGCGCGCGGGCGATCGCCACCCGCTGCGCCTGACCGCCGGAGAGCTCGCCGGGGCGGCGGCCCTCCATGCCTCCGAGCCCGAGCGGGCCGAACCACTCGCGGGCCTGCCGTACGGCGTCGGCCCGGGAGACGCCGCCGAGCATGAGAGGCAGCGCGACGTTCTCCTCGGCCGGGAGCTCCGGCAGGAGCTGGCCGAACTGGAACACGAACCCGAACCGGGTACGGCGCAGGGCGCTGCGCTGCCGCTCCCCCATCGCGTCGATGCGCAGGCCGAGCAGGTGGACCTCGCCCGCGTCCGGCTTCATGATCCCGGCGAGGCAGTGCAACAGGGTCGACTTGCCCGACCCGCTCGGTCCCATGATCGCCACTGCCTCGCCGGTGTGGACGGCCAGCCCGACGCCGCCCAGCGCCACGGTCGGGCCGAACCGCTTGACCAGGCCGGTCCCTTCAAGAACAACACTCATGCCGATGACCCTCCCGCGCGGGAGCCTGCCGGAGGATCGGCCGACCGTCCGATTCCCCGGCAGGGGCCTCGTCCGAAAGTCCGATGCCGGATTTCGAGCTGGCAGAATCCATCAGGTGACGATTCGGGTGCTCATCGCTGACGATCAGGTTCTGGTGCGGACCGGTTTCCAGATGATTCTGGACGCCCAGGAGGACATGGAGGTCGTGGCGACCGCCGGGAACGGCGCCGAGGCGGTCGAGCACGCGAGGAGGCTCCGGCCCGACGTGTGCCTGCTCGACATCCGGATGCCCAAGCTGGACGGTCTTGAGGCCACCCGGATCCTGGCCGGGCCCGGGGTGCCCGATCCGATGCGGGTGGTCATCGTCACAACCTTCGACCTGGACGAATACGTCTACGGAGCACTGCGCGCGGGCGCGACCGGGTTCCTGCTCAAGGACAGCGGGCCGACGCTGCTGATCGAGGCGATCCGGGCCGCGGCGGCCGGGGACGCCCTGGTGTCGCCGTCGGTGACCGTACGCCTGCTCGAACACCTGGCCCATCCCCGGTCCGGGGGCGCCCGCCCGCTCACCGAGCCGCTCACCGAACGCGAGCTGGACGTCGTCCGCCTGGTGGCCAGGGGACGGACCAACCAGGAGGTCGCCGCGGAGCTGTTCGTCTCGCTGTCGACGGTAAAGACGCACCTGGGGAGCATCCAGGCGAAGCTCGGCGCCAGGAACCGGGTGGAGATCGCCGCCTGGGCGTGGGAGTCGGGCGTGGTGAGCTGACCGGCGGGGCGCGGAGGGCTGATTAGCGGAGGGGCCCGCGGGATAGAAAAAGGGCAGGTCCTTCAGCGCATGGCGGGGGGAGACATACATGCGCGCCAGCTCATCTCCACACACGAAGTCCGCTTCAGCCGTTTACGTGACCCTCGCCGCCCAGGTGGCCGCCACCGCCGCCCTGGTGGTGTTCGAGCAGGCCCGGGGCCGGCGGCTGGTCCAGGAGATCTCGGCACTCGGCGGCGATCCCCACGCCCCCGGGGCGCAGGCCGTCGTCGGCGCGGTCTCCGTCTTCGCCATCCTGATCATGCTCGTCACCGCGACCACGGTCGCGGCCGCCGCCGCCTACCTGACCTGGCTGATCCAGACCCGCCAGAACGCCTCCCCCGGGGCGCAGACCGCACCGGTCCTGGCCGCCTGGTCCGTGCCGGGGATCAACCTGGTCGCCCCGCCGGTGCTGGTCCATCGCCTCTGGTGGGACTCCCGGCCGCCGGCGGACCGTCACGGCCGCTGGGTGGCGCTGCTCGCCGCCTGGTGGCTGAGCTGGCTGGCCGTGCTCGCCCTGGTGCTGCTACGGCTCACCGCCGCGGGCGACACCGCCGCGGGCGACACCGACCTGACCGGCCTCGGCCCGGCCGAGCTGGCCGTCGTCACGCTCTGCGCCCTGCTGTGCGCGGCGACCGTCCGGCAGATCACCCGGATCCAGGCCGCGGGCGCCCGCCCGCGCCCGCCGGCGCGGACCGGCCCGGTCATGGCGCGGATCCTCGCGGAGCAGGACTCCGCGCAGCAGGTCCACCACGCCCGGCGGTGACCGCCGGGACGCCGGCGCCCCGGGCCGGCGTCCTCGGGCGGGGCGGGAGGTCAGTCCCACGCCCTCATCAGCAGCCAGCCCTCGCCGGCGGTGTCGAAGCGGAGCTCGTAGGTGCCGGGCCTGCTGCCGGGATCGGCCTCGACCCGCCAGAACCGGCGCTCCCCCGGATCGCGGGCGGAGGTCTTCCACCACTCCCGCGAGACCACCCAGTGGTCCAGCACCCGGTGGACGGCGTGCAGCCGGTCGCGCCAGACGAACTGGACCGGCTGCCCCTCCCGGGTCCACACCTCGATCGGGTCTCCGTAAAGTCTGCTCAAGACGCTCTTCTCCCCCGCGGCTTCCAGATGATCACCCGGGGGAAGACGGGCCATGGCATATCGAACATACGTTCTTACGGAGCCGAGCGCAAGTCCCCCACCTGTCGCACCAGTGGATTGGCGTCCACCGAGTTGCGGATGCTGAACGTCACGCTGCCCGCCCGGTAGCGGTCGTCGGACCACTCGACCGGGCGTCCCTCGTGGGTGGTGGTGACCCGCCGCTGGCGCAGCAGCGGGCTGCCCCGCCGTACGGCCAGCAGCCGGGAGTCCTCGACCCCCGCCGCGACCGCGTCGATGAGGTGCTCGCCGTAGGCGAAGACGAGGCCGACCCCCTCGTAGAGGGCCTGGGTGACCGACTCGCACCCGGGGTCGAGCCGCTCGACGGCCGGGGCGATCCACCCGGCGTAGACGGTCCGCTCCAGCAGCACCGGCTCGCCTTCGAGCGAGCGCAGCCGCAGCACCGACAGCACCGGCTCGCCCGGCTGGAGTGCCAGCCGCGCCGCCTCGGTGGCGCCCGCGCCCCGGCGGCGCTGCTCCAGCACCCGCCCGCTGACCCGGTAGCCCATCGCCCTCGCCCACTGGGCGAAGCTGTGCAGCTCGGCGAAGCTCTGGCTGCGCTCGCGGCCGAGCACGATGCGCCGGGCCCCCTGCCGGGAGCCGACCAGCCCCTCGGTGGCGAGCACCGCCACCGCCTGGCGGACCGTGCCGCGCGAGGCCGCGAAGCGGGTGGCGAGCTCGGCCTCCGAGGGCAGCTGCGCTCCGACGGCGTACTCGCCGCGCATGATCGCATCCCGCAGCTCCGCCGCGATCCCCACGTAGCGCGCCGTCATGATCGCCCCCACCCGGCTCCCCGGCCGGCGCCGCGCCCGAGTTCTCGGCCGGGCTCCCGTCCGTGCCCCCGGCCGGGCGCCCGCCGGTCGTGCGATCTCGCCTCGCCCCTCACATCCGCCCCTCCGTCCCGTCCCGGCGCGCAGCCAGGACAACCCTCGCTGCGCACACCGGGCGGCCAACCCACCTTCACCCTAAACAAGGATGAATCGCCCATGAAGTCCCAGCTCTCGCATTCTCCCGACGTACTTCGGGCGTTCATCGGACCGAAACCGGCTGCCGACTTACTAGGTCTAGCTTGTTTGTACAAGTTCGCCTACTTTCATTGCATATTGCGCGACACCCCCTTGGGAGACAACGTGATCGCATCCCGAGTCCGCTCTGCAGGCCTGGCCGCGCTTCTCCTCGCAGGCGCCACGGCATGCGGAGCCGCACCGACCACCGCCGCGCCGTCCGCCTCCGGCAGCGGCTCCGCGGCCGGTGTGGACGCCAGGACCGCCGCCTCCGCGGCCGACTTCGGCGGGCTGGACAAGCTCGTCGAGGCCGCGAAGAAGGAAGGCAGGCTCCACGTCATCGCCCTGCCGCCCGACTGGGCCAACTACGGAAAGATCATCGAAGCCTTCACGGCGAAGTACGGCATCGAGATCGAGAGCGAGACCCCCGACGCCGCCAGCGCCGACGAGATCAACGCGGTGAAGACCCGCAAGGGCCAGGACCGCGCCCCCGACGTGCTCGACGTCGGCCAGTCCTTCGCCATCAGCGGCGCCGCCGAGGGACTGTTCGCGCCCTACAAGGTCCAGACGTGGGACAAGATCCCCGCCAACCAGAAGGAGCCGAGCGGCCTCTGGTTCAACGACTACGGCGGCTACGTCTCGATCGGCTGCGACGCCAAGAAGATCACCAAGTGCCCGGAGACCTTCGCCGACCTGCTCAGGCCCGAATACAAGGGCAAGGTCGCGCTGAACGGCAACCCGACCAAGTCCGGCTCGGCGTTCGCAGGTGTGTACGCGGCGGCCCTGGCCAACGGCGGCTCCTTCGACGACATCCAGCCCGGCCTGCAGTTCTTCAAGAAGCTGAAGGACACCGGCAACTTCAACCCGGTGGAGACCACTCCGGCCACCATCGAGAAGGGCGAGACCCAGATCAGCATCGACTGGGACTACAACAACGCCGCCTACGCCCCCAAGATGGCCGAGAAGGGCCTCGACTGGAAGACCGTCATCCCGACCGACGGCAAATACTTCCAGCTCTACGCGCAGGCGATCAACAAGGACGCCCCGCACCCGGCCGCCGCCCGCCTCTGGCAGGAGTTCCTCTACAGCACCGAGGGCCAGAACCTCTACCTCGGCGGCTTCGCCCGCCCGGTGCTGCTGCCCGCCATGAAGGCCGACGGCTCGGTCGACAAGACCGCGGAGGCCAACCTGCCCCCGGTCGAGGGCGAGCCCACCTTCCCGACCGAGGCCCAGGTCAACAAGGCCAAGGAAGTCCTGGCCGGCGGCTGGGGCGCCGCCGTCTCCGGCTGACCGATGACGACGACCGATTCCCCGGCCGAGCGATGACGGCGGTCAACGGGGGTACGGCCACCCGGCGCGGCGGCCGTACCCGCTCCACGGGGTGGCTCGCCGCCCTGCCCCTGCTGGCCTTCGTGGCGCTGGCGTTCGGGATCCCCGCGGTCGCGCTGCTGCTCGGCGCGTTCACCGTCAGGGACCCGCAGAGCGGGCTCTCCTCCTTCGGCGCCGCCAACGTGGCCGAGAGCCTGCGGGGCAACTACCTCGCCACCCTCCTCAGCAGCGTGCGGCTGTCGGCGCTGGTCGCGGTGCTCGGCGCGGTCCTGGGCACCTTCCTGGCCCAGGCCGTGGTCACCTCCCGGTTCCGGGCGCTGCGCGAGACGGTGCTGACCGCCTCGGGAGTGCTGGCCAACTTCGGCGGCGTGCCGCTGGCGTTCGTCTGGATCGCCACGCTGGGCAACTCCGGCGTGGTCACCAAGGCCTTCGGGCTGGGCGAGTCCGGCTGGAGCCTGTACACCTTCTGGGGCCTGGTGATGGTCTACATGTACTTCTCGGCGCCGCTGATGGTGCTGGTCATGACCCCGGCCCTGGACGGCCTGCGCCCGCAGTGGCGGGAGGCGGCGCAGAACAGCGGCGCCACCGCCTGGCAGTTCTGGCGGCACGTCGGTATCCCGGTGCTGGCCCCCGCGCTGCTCGGCGGCGTCGTGCTGCTGTTCGGCGGCGCGTTCGCCGCCTACGCCACCGCCCAGGCGATGGTCGGCAGCACGGTCCCGCTGGTCACCCTGCAGATCGCGGACGCGCTCACCGGCGACGTGCTGATCGGCCACGAGAACATCGCGCTCGCCCTCAGCCTCGACATGATCGTCATCGCGATCCTGGTGATGGCGGTCTACCTGCCGCTGCAGAGGAGGAGCTCCCGATGGCTGCGGTAGCCACCGTGCCCGAGGCCGCCCCCGGCCCGGCCGCCTCCCGGCCCCGCCCGGGGCGGGTGCGCGTCTGGCGGGGGGTCGTGCTGGGCGTCGCGGCGCTCTACTTCCTCGTCCCGATGGCCGTCTCCTTCTGGTTCACCGTCCACACCGAGGGGAAGGGCCTCTCGCTCGGCGCCTACACACGGATCCTGTCCGCGCCCGGCTTCGTCTCCAGCCTGCTGCTCTCCCTGGGACTGGCCGCCGCCACGATCGTGACGGTGCTGCTGCTGACGCTCCCCGCGATGCTCGCCGTACGGCTCGGCGCGCCGCGGCTGCGGCCGGCGCTGGAGCTGATCGCCACGCTCCCGCTGGTCGTGCCGCCGATCACCTATGTGGTCGGCATCGGCACGGCGCTGCGCGGCGGCACCGAGGCGCTGTCCGCCACGCCGTTCTGGGCCACGCTGATCGCGGTCCAGGACGAGAGGTTCCCGGTGGTGCTCGTCCTGGCCTACGTGGTGCTGACGCTGCCGTTCGCCTACCGTTCGCTGGACGCCGGGCTGCGGGTGATCGACGTGCGGACCCTGGTGGAGGCGGCGCGGAACCTGGGCGCCTCGTGGCCGCACGTGCTGCTGCGGGTGATCGTCCCCAACATCCGCTCCGCCATCGCCAGCGCGTCCTTCCTCACCCTCGCGCTGGTGCTCGGCGAATACACCGTCGCGGCCCTGCTCGGCTACCAGACGTTCCCCGTCTGGATCGTGACCGTCTCCGGCAACGACGGGCAGCTGTCGGTGGCCCTGTCGATTATCAGCCTGCTGCTCATCTGGCTGCTGTTGCTCACCCTCTCGGGTGCGGGAAGGAAACGTCGTTGACCGTAGAGCTCCGGGGGCTGCGCCGCACGTTCGGCCGCACGGTCGCCCTGGACGGCCTGGACCTCACCGTCGAGCAGGGCGAGCTGATGGCGCTGCTCGGACCGTCGGGCTGTGGCAAGACGACGGCCCTGCGCTGCGTGGCCGGCTTCGAGCACCCCGACTCCGGGGCGGTGCTGGTGGACGGCGAGGACATCACCCGGGTGCCGGCCAACCGCCGGGACGCGGGCATGGTCTTCCAGTCCTACAGCCTGTTCCCCAACCTCAACGCCCGCGACAACGTCGCCTTCGGACTGCGGGTCCGCAAGGTGCCCGCCGCCCGGCGGCACGCGCGGGCGGCGGAACTGCTGGAGCTGGTCGGCCTCCCCGCGCACGCCGAGCGCTACCCGCACGAGCTCTCCGGCGGCCAGCAGCAGCGCGTCGCGCTGGCCAGGGCACTGGCCCTGGAGCCCCGCGTGCTGCTGCTGGACGAACCGCTGTCCGCGCTGGACGCCAAGGTCCGTGTCACGCTGCGGGAGGAGATCCGGCGGCTCCAGCTCGACCTCGGCATCACCACGATCTTCGTGACCCACGACCAGGAGGAGGCGCTGTCGGTCGCCGACCGGGTCGCGGTGCTCCGCGACGGGCGGCTGGAGCAGTGCGGGGCCCCCGCCGACGTCTACGACCGGCCGGCCACGCCGTTCGTGGCCGAGTTCGTCGGCACGATGAACCACATCCCCGGCCGCCTGTCCGGGGACGAGGTCACGGTCCTGGGCCGGCTGCTCAAGGTGGACGGCCCGCTGCCCGCCTCCCCCGACGTGGACGTGCTGGTCCGCCCGGAGACCGTGCTCGTCACGCCCGACCCGGAGGGCGGGGCGCTGGTCGTGGCGTCGTCGTTCCGCGGCTCGTCGGCGCGGCTGCGGGTGCGGCTGGGCGAGCTGGAGGTCCTCAGCGACGTGCCCGGCCACGACGCGGTACGGCTGGCCCCCGGCACCCGGGTGGCCGTCGGCCTCGTGCGACGGCCCGTCCTGGTCGCCGAGCGCGCCACCGCCGGCGGCGACCAGGCCCCCGCCGAGCCTGCGGCTCCCGCCGGTGCCGGCTGAGCTGCGCGCCGTCCTGTTCGACATGGACGGCACGCTCGTGGACACCGAGGGGCTGTGGTGGCAGGCATGCGTGGCGGTGGCGGCGGAGCTCGGCCTGGAGCTGGCCGGGGCCGACGCCGCCCACGTGCTCGGCCGGCCCGTCGAGCACGCCGCCGCCCATCTCCTGCGGCGGAGCCTCGCGCGGCGGGACCGGGCCTCCTCGGACGGGATGACCGCCCACCCCGGCCGGGTGCTCCCTGGGGAGGCCCCCGCACGATCCGACGAGACGTCCGCCGAGGCCGTCGGCGCGCGGCTCACCGAGGCCTTCGCCGAGCGGATCGCGGGCGGGGTGACCCCGCTGCCCGGCGCGATCCGGCTGCTGGACGACCTGGGCGCGGCCGGTGTGCCCGTGGCCCTGGTCAGCGCCTCACCCCGGCGGATCGTGGACATGGTGCTCCGCACGGTCGGGGCGGAGCGGTTCCGTCTGGTCGTGGCCGCCGAGGACACGGCGCGCGGCAAACCGCTGCCCGACCCCTACCTGAGGGCGGCCGCGGCGCTGGGCGTGGACCCCTCCGAGTGCGTGGCCGTGGAGGACAGTCCCACCGGCCTCGCCGCCGCCCGCGCCGCGGGATGCCGGGTGGTCGCGGTGCCGGGCGGAGTGCCGGCGCCGTACGGCGTGCTGGCGGTGGAGAGCCTGGAGAAAGTGGATCTGGCACTGTTGCGGCTGCTGACAGCCGGGAAGATCTCGGTAGGCTGAACCACTTCATGTGACGGTATATGCGGTTAGGTATGACGGTGAACAACCTCACTCCAGGTGATCCCATACAGATCGGGCGATATCGCCTGCTCAGCCGGCTGGGCCGAGGCGGGATGGGCACCGTCTACCTCGGCGAGTCACCCGAGGGGCAACGGGTCGCCGTCAAGGTGATCAACTCGGAGTACAGCCAGCACGAGCAGTTCAGGATGCGTTTCCGCCGGGAGGCCGACGCGGCCCAGCGGGTCCGCCGGTTCTGCACCGCCGCGGTGATCGAGGCCGCGCTGGACGGCGACCAGCTCTACGTCGTCACCGAATACGTGGCAGGCCCGAACCTGGAGGAAGCCGTCCATTCGGGGGGACCGCTCCGCGGTTCCAGCCTCGACGCGCTGGCGGTCGGCGTGGCGACCGCGCTCACCGCCATCCACGGCGCCGGGGTCGTGCACCGCGACCTCAAGCCGTCCAACGTGCTGCTCTCCTCGGTCGGCCCCCGCGTGATCGACTTCGGCATCGCCCGCGCGCTGGACACCCTCAGCGGGGTCACCGGCACCGGCGAGATCATCGGCACGCCCCGCTACATGGCGCCCGAGGTGCTGCGCGGCGAGCCGGTCTCCCCCGCGTGCGACGTGTTCTCCTGGGGCTGCCTGGTGGCCTTCGCCTCAAGCGGCCACGCGCCGTTCGGCGGGGAGGCGCTGCCCGCGGTGCTGTACCAGGTGCTCAACACCGAGCCCTCCCTGGAGGGCATGGACCCCGCGCTGCGCGAGCTGGTGACCTACGCGATCGCCAAGGACCCCCGGAACCGGCCCACCTCCCAGCAGGTGCTCGACCACCTCGTCGGCCGCTCCGCCGCTCCCGAGCAGACCGCCCACTCGGTCCAGACGGTCTGGCAGCAGAGCCCGCCCACGATTCACGGGACCGCCCAGTGGGCGGGAACCGTACCGCCGGGACAGCACACCGGCCCCGGACACGGCGGTTCCGGACACACCGTCGCGGCCGCGCCCGCCGGACAGCCCGCGCGGAGGAAGAAGCTGATCGCCGGAGCGGCGGTGGCGGCCCTGGTCGCGGTGGGCGGCGGGGCCGGCCTCTATCTCTCGCTCGCCTCCGGCGGCCCGCCGGAGAACCTCACCCTGCTCTACCAGAACGACTTCACCCAGAGCGGGAACGGCTGGAGCGGCGGCACCTACGACGGCGACAACGACCACGGCTACGCCCCCGAGGGCTACTACGCCCTCGACGTGGACGGCGACGACTCCGTACTGCGGGAGAAGGCCCCCGTCCCCTTCGCGACCGCTCCGCCGGCCACCCCCAACCCCACGGCCACCCCCACTCCGGTCCTGCCCAGCCGCCTGCTGCTCGGCGTCGACGTCGGGATCCGCGACGGCAGCAGCGGCCAGGGCGAGTACGGCATGTTCTGCCGGGGCGAGGACACCTACGAGGCGACCCGCTACGAGTTCCTGCTCGACACCGCCGGCAACACCCGCATCCGCAAGAGCGTGAAGAGCGCCGGGGGCGAGCTCACCAAGGCCGTCAAGGTCAACCTGCCCAAGGAGCAGCCCGTCCGCCTCCAGGTCGAGTGCTCGGGCGGCCCGCAGGGCGTGCAGCTCATCATGTGGGTCAACGGCGAGAAGGTCCAGAGCGTTCTGGACGCCAGCCCGCTGCCCCCCGGCGAGGTCGGCCTGATCGCCCGGGTCGGCGAGAACGGCACGGCCACGCTCAAGACCTCGTTCGACAACTTCACCATGCACGGCACTCTGGAGAACGCGGCCTCCGGAGCGCCCTGAACGGGAACAACGAGTGATCGCGGCGAGGTTGGGGAGGATCGAAGCACTCGAATGAGGTAAGGAGTCCAGCACGATGCGCGCCATTGTCGTCTCCGCCACCGGCGGCCCCGAGGTTCTCACCTACACCGACCACCCGGATCCCGAGCTGAACCCCGGTGACGTCCTGGTCGACGTCTCAGCCGCGGGCGTGAACTTCATCGACGTCTACCAGCGGATGGGCCGCTACCCGCTGTCGCTGCCCTTCGTCCCCGGCAACGAGGGCGCGGGCACCGTCGCCGCGGTCGGCGAGGATGTGCGCGATTTCTCCGTCGGAGACACCGTGGCCTGGGCGAACGTGATGGGCAGCTACGCGGAGAAGACCGTGGTTCCCGCCTCCCGGCTGCTCGCCGTGCCCGACGGCGTCACGGCCGATCTGGCCGCGGCCGTGATGCTCCAGGGAATGACCGCCCACTACCTGACCCACTCCACCTACGAGGTGAAACCCGGTGACGACGTGCTGGTGCACGCCGCGGCCGGGGGCATGGGCCTGCTGCTCACCCAGATCGCCAAGCTGCGCGGCGCCCGGGTGATCGGCACGGTCTCCACCGAGGAGAAGGAGAAGCTGGCCCGTCAGGCGGGCGCCGACGAGGTGCTCCGCTACGGCGGCTTCTCCGAGGCGGTCCGCGAGCTGACCGGCTCCGGCGTGCACGTGGTCTACGACGGCGTGGGCGCGGCCACCTTCGACGGCAGCATCGCCTCGCTGCGCCCGCGCGGCATGATGGCCCTGTACGGCCAGGCCAGCGGCCCGGTCCCGCCCGTCGACCCGCAGGTCCTCAACCAGCACGGCTCCCTCTTCCTGACCCGCCCCACGCTCGTCCACTACGTCGCCACCCGCGACGAGCTGACCTGGCGGGCCTCCGATCTCTTCAACTGGATTGCCTCGGGGCAGCTCAAGGTGCACATCTCGCACCGCTATCCCCTGGCCGAGGCCACCCGCGCCCACGAGGACCTGGAGGCGCGCCGGACCACGGGCAAGCTCCTGCTCATCCCCTGAGCCGCCACGCCGGCGTACGGCGGCCGCCCCACGGTGGGGCGGCCGCCGTCAGCGGGGTTCCAGCGGTCCGGGGAAGGCCGGCAGGGCGGCGACGATCTCGATATCGCCCCTGGGACACCGGGAGCCGCCCCACTCGGAGCGGCGGCCGGGCGAGGACCGTACGGAGCAAAGCTTTGGACGCATTTAAAAAGCTGTCTGCGGGGAATCTCTTCACAAAGGGCGCTGGAACTGTATGGTTCGTACGCTCCGACGAAGAGGTGATCCGCTGTGCTCCTACGATTCCGGGTGGCCGACCACCGATCGATACGCGACGAGCAGACACTGTCCTTCGTTGCATCCCGTCGTCGCGGGGGAGATCGGCATCGGCGGACCGAAACCCCTCCTACCGTCTCGGTCGTGGGAATCTACGGTGCCAATGCCTCCGGGAAGTCGAACATCCTTGACGCCTTACGGTGGATGCAGTGGGCAATTCAGGCATCCCACACGAATTGGGCACCAAACCGGGGTGTGCCACGGCACCCCTTCCTCCTGACGGAAGAAGCACGCTCGGCCCCTTCCTTCTATGAACTCGACTTCCTCCATGAAGGGACCTGTTACTCGTACGGCTTCGAGATCGATGACGAAGTCGTGCAGGGCGAGTGGCTGTTCTCCTTCCCCTATGGCCGTCCTCGGCGCCTGTTCGAGCGCACCGGACCGGACGAGAACGACTACGACTTCGGCAGAGCACTCACCGGAGAGATGCGCCGTATCGCCACACTCACCCGGGGCAACGCCCTGTACCTGTCTTCCGCGGCGTCCAACAACCATCCGTTGCTCGGCGCACTCCACCACAGACTCACCACTTCCATCCAGTTCGCCAGCCAGGACTTTCCCGACGAACACATCCGGCTGCTGGTGACCAGGCAACTACTCCAGAACCCCGCGACGGCGCCGGACATCAACGCGCTTCTCCGCCTCGCGGACCTGGGTATCGAAAAGGCGGAAGTGGTCGAGAGCGAACTCCCCGCCGAGCTTGCGGAGCGGCTGGAGCGGTTGCATCGGCTGATGGCGGGTGACGAGAGCCTGCGAGTCATCCCCTCGAACGTCGACTACCTGAAAAGCAGGATCCAGCTCCGGCGAACGGGCAGCGACATCGCCTTGAGCATCGACGAGGAGAGTGCCGGAACACGGGTATGGCTCTCCATCGTCGGGCCGACACTCGAAGCTCTGGCGGACGGCTCCGTCCTCGTGGTGGACGAGATCGACTCCAGCCTCCACCCGCTGCTCAGTTCCACGCTGCTACGCATGTTCAAAGATCCGGACATCAACCGGAAGGGCGCACAACTACTGTTCGCCTCACATGACACCACTTTGCTCGGGACCATGCTCTCCGAGGAACTGCTGTCACGCGACGAGGTCTGGTTCACGCAGAAGGACGTGGACGGCGCCACGACGTTGTTTCCGCTTGCCGAATTCCATCCACGACGTGACGAGAACGTAGAGCGGGGCTACCTCCAGGGGCGGTATGGTGCCGTTCCCCACCTCGATTTCGACATGGTTCGAAAAATATTCCAAGAGAGGCAAGCCGCCCTGGATGAAGAGACGGCGTAGCCCCCAAGGCCTGGAAAGAACGTCATCCAGAAGGGAACCGAAGAAGCGGATTCTCGTGATGTGCGAAGGCACCGTCACCGAGGTGCAGTACTTCTCCGGAATCAAGGATCATTTTCGCGCCCTCCCGGTGGAGATCGGGACCTGCGACATCGACGGATGCGGAAGGGACCCCCTGGGAGTCGTGCGCGCGGCAGAGAAACGCCGGGACACCGCCCATCGGAAAGCACAGCGCCAGGGGGACGCCTATCTCGCCTACGACGAGGTCCGGGCGGTGGTCGACGTGGACGAGCACACCTCGCTCGAAGCCGCGATCAGAAGAGCCCGCGAATCCGGAATCCGCCTCGCGATCTCCACTCCATGCTTTGAGATCTGGCTGCTGCGGCACTTCCAGGAATGCTCGGCCGCGCTCACTTCCGCGATCGTCCAGAACAAGATCCACAGATATGTTCCCGGTTACGAAAAGCACCTGCCGGAAGACTTTCCCTACGGCGAGCACGGGACGGCCCGGCGACGGGCACGGACCGCCGACCCCCACCATGACTCCCCCAATCGGAAAGGTCGCAACCCGTCTACGAACGCCTGGCTGACGATCGATGCGATCGCGGCGTCAGGACAGAGAGACGCGAAGAGCAGCCGATGGTGAGGTGTCTCAGCGCCCGGCCCGCGCCATCGCCTCACATCACGGCGGGCGAGGCGATGGCGAGCTCACTCCGGCCGGGCCCGCTCCCCCAGGCCGACGGGGAAGGCGTCGAAGTGGACGATGACGCGCGCGGTGTCCGGAACCTCCTCGTCCCGTTCCCGGACCCTGTCGTGGTAGGCGTCGAGGACCCCGGAGACCTCGCGCACGAGGCCGGCGAGCTCATCCCTGGTCAGGCGTAACGCCAGGCGGGAGTTGACCCCGGCCGTGATCCAGGGCCGGGGGGAGGTCCGTGACTCCTCCAGCCACCGGGCGAGCTCGGCGCCGCGCTGGCGGACCATCTCCGCGAGGAGGAACTCGGTGGCCTCCGCGGTCTCGGGGTCACGGCGGAACCGGTCGCCGTCGAGGGAGAAGCCCCGGGTGCGCCACCAGCGCTCCTTGCCCTTGCCCCGCTCGGGCATGTCCTCGATGAACCCGTGCCGCTCAAGCTGGCGCAGGTGGTAGCTCGTGGCCCCGGTGTTCTCCCCCATCTGGGCGGCGAGCTGGGTCGCGGTCGCCGGGCCGTGCTGCTCCAGCAGCTCCAGGAGCCGGAGCCGGAAGGGATGGGCGAGCCCCTTGAGTGCCGAGGCTCCGAGATCACGAGTCTTGTCATCTGTCATGTGCAGCCATATCTTTGCAAAGGAACATTTGCACACTTTCCTTTACACGATACCGGAGGTCCGCGTGATCGGACGGTCATTCCGCTGGTTGTGGACGGCCTCCGGCCTGTCGAACATCGGCGACGGCATCGCGGTCCTCGGCGTGTCCCTGATCGCGGTGACCCTGACCAGGTCGCCGTTCCTGGTCTCCCTGGCAGGCGCGGCGGCGACGCTGCCCTGGCTGCTGCTCGCGCTGCACGCGGGCGCGGTCGTCGACCGGCACGACCGGCGACGGATCATGGTCGTGGCGAGCTGGGCCCGGGCCGGCGTGCTCGCGGCGCTGGCCACGGCGGCCTGGCTGGGGGCGCTCAACCTGCCGGTGCTGCTCGCCGGAGCCCTCCTGATCGGCGTCGCCGAGGTCTTCTCCGACACCTCCGCGCAGTCCGTGCTGCCGATGGCCGTCCCGCGCGACCGCCTCGACAGCGCCAACGGGCAGCTCATCGCCGTGCAGACGGTCGGCAACAACTTCCTCGGGGGCCCGCTGGCCGGACTCCTGCTCGTGATCGGCCCGGCCGCGGTCCTCGGCGCGCCCGCCCTGCTCTACGCCGTGGCAGGGCTGGCCCTGTGCGGCATGCGCGGCCGTTTCCGGGTCGAGGCCCCGTCGACGCGCTCCCTGCGCGCCGACATCGGGGACGGCCTGCGCTACCTGCGCGACCATCGCGTCCTGCGCGCTCTGGCCGCCTTCGCGGGCGTGCTCAACTTCGCCAACGCGGCCTACTTCGCGGTCTTCGTGCTGTGGGTCGTCGGCGACGGGTCGCGGGTGGGGCTGCCCGCCGCCGGCTACGGCATCCTCACGGCGGCGCTGGCCGCCGGGGCGGTGACGGGCTCCCTGCTGGCCGGACGGCTGGCCCGCCGCGCGGGCCAGGTCAGGACCCTGCTCACCGCCAACCTGGTCAACAGTCTCCTGCTGCTGGTTCCCGTACTGATCCCCACGCCGGTGGCGATCGGCGTCACCGCCGCGCTCCTCGGCGCGACCAACGCCATCTCCAACGTCATCCTGGTCTCGCTGAGGCAGCGGCTCATCCCCGAAGACCTCCTCGGCCGGGTCAACGCGAGCTACCGCCTGATCGGCATGGGCACCACCCCCCTCGGCGCGGCGGCCGGTGGGCTCCTCGGCACCTACGCCGGCCTGCCCGCCGTCTTCTGCGCCGCCTCCGCGCTGTGCGTCATCGCGGTCGTCCTCGTCTCCCGCGCCGTCTCCACCCGCTCCGTGGCCGCCGCGGAGGCGTCATCCGCCCGGCCCACGGCCCTCCATCCGGCATGACCGGGCCGCGGCCCTCCACCCGGCATGACCGGGCCGTCCCGGGCCACCGGGCCGTCCGACAGGACCGCCTCCGTCTGAGTCCACGGGGCCACCCGGCAGGACCGGGCCCGGCCGCGGACACCCGGGCAGGCGGGCGATCAGCGCAGTGGATGAGCCGGCCAGTCCAGCAGCCGGGCGCCCAGCACCGCGGTCTCCAGCGTGAACCGCTGGGTGGGGTCGTCGGGCGAGAACCCGGTGAGGCGGCGGATCCGCTCCAGCCGGTAGGTCACCGCCCGGGTGCTGACACCGAGCCTGCGCGCGGCGGCGGTCTGGTTGCCCTGGGAGGCGAAGACGGCCTCCAGCGTGCCGAGCAGCGGCTCCGGACCGCCCCTCGCGTCCAGCAGCGGGCTGAGCACGGTCGTCACCAGGTCCTCGATGGCGGCCCTGTCCCGCAGGAGCACCGGGAAGACCAGCAGGTCCGAGGCCTTGAGAACGGAGGCCCGCAGGCCCAGCCGGTCACCGAACTCGATGGCGTTGGCAGCCTCCCGGTAGGAGGTGACCACCCCGCCCGGCCCCCGGTGAGCCCGTCCCAGCCCGACCCGCCAGCCGGGCGCGAACATCTGCCGCACGTGGTGGGTGAACTCCCCCGTCGCGACGGCGAGACTGCCGGGGGCGACGCACACGAGCCCACCGTCGCGTACCGCGACCAGCACGTTGTGCGAGCCGAACCGGGCGACCAGCGCCTCCTCGATCCGCCGGGCCGACCCGTCGCCGTCCGTGACCGCCGTCGCCCCGCCGTACCCGTCGCCGCCCGTCGGGCCGTCGCTCACCGGACCCGCGGGGCGGGCGACCGCGACCACGTAGGTCTCGGCCAGCCGGAGGCCGAAGTGCTCGGCCCGCTCGGCGAGCCTGTCGGCCCGCCCCTGGAGCAGGTCGTCCACGAACTCCCGGCGCGCGGCCTCCTCCTGACGCAGGGCCAGGCGCTGGGCGTTCTCGTAGCCCTCCATCAGGGCGGAGACCGCCCGTCGCAGGACCGGGAGCGGAACCGTACGCACGGATTCGGCCATGACCAGGGCGGTCTCGACCAGCGCGCGCAGGGACACCCCCGACTCGGCGGCCCGCGCGCCCGCCGCGCGGTAGCCGTCCAGCGCGGCGCGGTCGGGCGGCCGTCCGGTCGCGGCCGCGGCCTCCAGCACGCGGAGGTGCCCGCCGAGCAGGTCGGCGGGCACCCCCGGGACCTCGTCCATCAGACTCCTACGTCACGCCGATCGAAGGCGAGGATGGCGACCAGGAGCAGCGCGACCGTCGCTCCCGCGAGGACCAGGTAATCACCGGTGGGGAGACCCTGGTAGAGCGGCCTGCCGTCCAGGTAGTAGCGGAACGGCGAGAGCCGGCGGAGCCAGGAGAGCGCGTCCACGTTCCGGCCCATGCTCTCGACCACGTAGCCGCCCACCGCGACCACGCCCACCACGGCCATGGCGATCCCCCTGCGCCCCACGGCCGCGCCCACCGCAAGGGTCAGCGTGCCGAAGAACAGGGCGAGCAGGAAGACCCCGGTGTGACCGGCCAGGATCCTGCCGGGAGGCACGCCCATACCGACGGCCGACGACAGCGCCCACAGCGCGAGGAACGTCACCACCGCCACCCCCAGCAGTCCGAGGGCGAGGGCGGCGAAGCGCTCGAAGACCAGCCTCCTGCGGTCGATCGGCAGCGTGAGGGTCAGCTCCAGCGTGCCGGACTCCTCCGGCTGCGCGATGGCCCGGTTGCCGAGGACCGCGGCGCAGACGACGAACAGCATCGGCCCGAACAGCTGATAGACGAGGCTGTGCAGGTAGCCGACGTCGCTGGTGAAACCCTCCAGGCCTCCCATCAGCTCGCGCATGGGCCCGGGGAACTTGGCGAGTGCCGCCTGCCCGTAGAGGTCGGGGTTCTGGGCGATGTTCGGGTAGAACGACAGGTAGAGCCCGAAGAACGCGACGATGCCGATCGTCCAGCCGGCCAGCGCCCTGCGGTAGTCACGCAGGCTCTTGGACAGCAGCGCGGGCATGGCGCTCCCCCTCTCCGCTGTAGTAGGTGAGGAAGATCTCCTCAAGATCGGGCTCGGCGCTGACCATGTGCACCACGGTGAACCGTGCCGCCGCCTTCACCAGCGCGTCGGGGCGGCCGTCGATGGTACAGCGGACGCTCGCGCCCTGCACCCGCAGGTCCCGCACGCCCGGAAGGCCCGCGAACGCCTCCCGTGGCACCGGCGCGTCGAAGTGGAACTCCACCCGCCGCACCGCCTTCTCCCTCAGGGCGGAGATGTCCTCCACCGCCGCCAGCCGCCCGCCGCGCACGATCCCGACCCGGTCGGAGACGTCCTCGACCTCGGCGAGCACGTGCGAGGACATCAGCACGGTCCGGCCCGAGGCGCGGACCTCGCGGACCATCGCCAGGAACTCCTGCTGCACCAGCGGGTCCAGGCCGCTGGTCGGCTCGTCCAGGATCAGGAACTCCGGCTCGTGCATGAAGGCCTGGATGAGCCCGACCTTCTGCCGGTTCCCCTTGGAGAGCCTGCCCATGGGGGCCGACAGGTCGGCCTCCAGCCGCTCGGCCAGGGCGGCGATCCGTCCCCTGGGCACGCCGCCGCGCGCTCCGCCCAGGAAGGCGAGGTAGTCGCTCGCCCTCTCCCTGCCCTCCAGGGCCAGCTCTCCGGGCAGGTAACCGATCCGGCCGCGCACCCTCGCGTCACGGGGGTCCGTGCCGAGCACGGTCACCCGGCCTCTGGTGGGCCGGATCACGTCGAGGATCAGCCGGATCGTGGTCGTCTTCCCCGCGCCGTTCGGGCCGAGGTACCCGAACACCTCTCCGGGACGGATCTCAAGGTCGAGATCCTCAAGGCCCCGGCGGTCGCCGTAGAACTTGGTGAGTCTCTCGGTCCGCACTACCGATGTCATGCCCCTGATGGTGACGGTCCGGCCCGGCTCCGGCCATGACCGGACTCCGACAGTTGGCCCCTCGTTCGTTGCCCGGATCCGGAACTTCGCCCCGAAACCCCCGCCGGCCGAAACCCCCGCCGTCGCACCCCTCCCCGCCGTCGCCGGACCTTCCACGCCGGACCTTCCACGCCGGAGCCCCCGCCGGCTCCGGAGCCTTGCGCCGGCCTGCCGCGAGGCCGTGAACGCCGGTCTATCGTGAAGCCATGAACGTGGACACGGCCTTCGTGCTCGGAGGCGGAGGCGTGCTCGGCGCCCACGAGGTGGGCATGCTGCGGGCGCTGGACGAGGCGGGCGTCAAACCGGACGTGATCGTCGGCACGTCCGTGGGCGCGCTGAACGGCGTCATGCTGGCGGCCTCCCCCGGCGACGCGGTCGCCGGCCTGACCGATCTGTGGCAGTCCGACGTGGTCCGCACGGCCTTCGCCGGGTCCTGGATGACGCGGATCTCCACCCTCGCCAGGACCGGCACCCATCTGCACTCCTCCGGCCCGCTGCGCCGCCTGCTGGCCGAGATGCTCCCTGTCTCCCGCATCGAGGACCTCGCGGTGCCGTTCCAGTGCGTGGCCGCCTCCGTCGAACGCGCCTCCGCCCACTGGTTCACCGAAGGTCCCGTGGTCGACGCGGTCCTCGCCTCCTGCGCCGTCCCCGGCCTGCTGCCTCCCGTCCGCGTCGGCGACGGCCACTTCCTCGACGGCGGCCTGGTCCACAGCATCCCCGTCGGCCGTGCGGTCGCCCTCGGCGCCCGCCGCGTGTACGTCCTGCACGTCGGCCGGATCGAACGGCCCCTGGTCGCCCCGCGCCGCCCGTGGGAGGTCGGCCTGATCGCCTTCGAGATCGCCCGCCGCCACCGTTTCGCCGAGGAGATGGCCGCCCTCCCCGCCGGCATCGAGGTCCACGTCATGCCCGCCGGGGCCGACGCCCGCCCCGGGGTGGACCTGTCCCAGCTGCGCTACCGGGATTCGTCACGTATATCTGGATACATCGAACGCGCCTACCAGGCCTCGTCCCGATACCTGGCTCAGCACTCGCCCACCTGAGCCAGGCCGTGCAGGGCCCTTCCAGGCAGGAGACCGCCGTGCTCCCTCCCCGCTTCCTCCGCCGCCTGATCCTCGCGCCCCTCCTCATCGTGCTCACCGTGGTCGCGGTGGTCACGCTTCCGATCTGGCTGCTGGTGGTGGCGGCGGCCTCCCTGCGCCTGCCGCCCCCGCAGCGGCGCGGCACCCGGCTGGTCTGGTTCGCGGTGGCGTGGCTGACCTTGGAGTCGATGGCGCTGGTCGCCTGCCTGGGACTCTGGGTGGCCGGCGGGTTCGGCGGGCGGCTCCACCGCGACGAGCACCAGGAGCGGCACTACGCCCTGATCCGCTGGTTCCTGTCGCGGGTGTACGGCGCCGCCGTACGGATCTTCCGCCTGAGCGTCGAGGTCGACGAGCCGCCGCATACTCCCGACGAGCTCTCCCGCCGCCTGACCCGCCCGGTCATCGTCCTGTCCCGCCACGCGGGCCCCGGCGACTCGTTCCTCCTCATCCACCACCTTCTCGTCCTGTACGGCAGGCGCCCGAGGATCGTGATGAAGGCGGCCCTCCAGTTCGACCCGTCCCTGGACGTGGTGATCAACCGTCTCCCCAACGCCTTCGTCCCCCGCAAGGTCGCCGAGAGCGGCATCCTCACCGAGATCCGCCGCCTGGCCTCCGACATGGACGCCGACGACGCCCTCGTGATCTTCCCCGAGGGCGGCAACTTCACCCCCAGACGCCGCTGGCGCGCCATATTCCGGCTGGAGGAGAAAGGCCTGGCGGAAGAGGCCTCCCGCGCCCGCCGCCTGGAGCACCTCCTCGCCCCCCGCCCCAACGGGGCCATCGCCGCCATCGAGGCCTGCCCCACCGCTGACGTGATCTTCGTCGCCCACACCGGACTCGACGATCTGATCACCATCGGCGACGTCTGGCGCCGGCTTCCCGTCCGCGCCGAGATCAGGGCCCGGTGGTGGAGGGTACGGTCCGCCGACGTCCCACGCGACCGCGAGAGCCAGATCCGCTGGCTCTTCGACCACTGGGAGAAGATCGACGCCTGGATCGCCGAGAACCGCCCCGCCCCCGCCGGAACCTGACTACAGGCGCCGGATCCTCGCGGTCGGGTGGAGCAGGTCCGTGTTCCGCAGGTCCTGCTCCCGGTCGATTTTGATGACGAGATGAGGCTTTCCACCGAGAGGCGCGACGTCGATCGCATGGGGCAGGTCCGCGAGGTTGACCTGCCGTAGCTTCTCCAGCGGCTCCAGAGGGGAGAGGTCGTGGACCTTCTGGCAGCTCCTGAGGTTGAGGCTGCGCAGCTCCGCCACCCCGGAGAGCGGTGCGAGGTCGGCGAGATTGGAGCAGTCGAGCAGTTGGATCTCCTCCAGGGGGAGCGACGCGAGAGGGGCGACGTCGTCGAGCCAGGGCGCCCCGGAGATCAGCAGCCGCCTGAGGCCCGCGCAGCCGCCGACGAGCTCGGCGAGCCCGCCGTCGAGCCCGGGATACGTGAGCTGGAGCTCCACCAGGCCGGGGATCGCGCCGAATATCCCCGGATCGGTGAGACCGGCGCAGTCCGACAGATGCAGCTCCCGCAGCCGTGGCAGCAGGGTCAGCGGGGTGAAGTCCGTCACCTGCGCGAGCCGGTCCAAGGCGAGCTTCTCGACCGTCCGGAACCCGTCGAGGAAGCCGAGGTCGGGCGGCGCCGGATCGCTCCGGAGAACGTACGCCTCCCTCAGGGAGGAGGGCATGACGGGCCACGGCGAGTCGGCCGGATCCCGCCTGAGCCGCACCCACAGCCTTTCCAGGCCGGGGTGGTGGTCCTCCAGCACGCCGAGCGAGTGCGGCGCGAGGAGCTGGTAGACGCTCAGCCTGCGCAGCGGGCGGACGTCCCTGAGAAAGCCCAGGTCCTCGCCGGCGAACGCGATACGCAGCTCCTCCAGGTTGCGCAGGTGCCTGAGGTACGGGAAGGTCCTCGGGTTCTCCGCGTCCATGTATCCGCACACCGTACGGCCGACCTCGTCGGTTATGAGGGTGGAGTCCGCCATCACCCGCCGGGCGTACTCCTGCGGGTCGAAGTAGTCCCACCCCGTGGCCAGCTCCTGCTGCACCTCAAGCCGGGAGTCGGCGGAGTATCGGGAGAGCTTCTCCAGCGCCTTCTCACCGTTGATGAGCCAGCAGGTCCGCACCGTCGCCCCCGCCCGGCGCCGGGAGAGCCCGGTGAGGTCGTCCGGGAGCCTCCGGAGCACCTCCTCCCCCGCCGCGGCCAGCGCGCGGGCCTCGTTGAGACTCCGGGGCGGGATCACCTCGGCGAGGCAACTCTCCACATCGGCGGCGAGGTCGAGCGGCAGCTCCTGGATCGTCTCAAGGCAGCCCGCCACCAGCAGGCGCAGCCGCCGGGCATGCCTGTCCCCCCGGTCGGCGCGGTCGAGCAGCCCCCTGAGCAGCTCTCTGCGCAGGGGCGCGTGGGCGTGCCCCGCGGCCATCACCACGGTCTCCCGCCACTGGTCGAGGTGGGCCCGCTCGATCAGCGGCTCCACGTCCGCGTCGTCGGCGGCCTGCTTGGCCGCCAGATACTCCTGCACGGTCCGGTGCACGAAGTCGATCCGGCCGGAGACCGGTTCCCGGATGACGCCGCTGCGCTGGAGCAGGTGATCCAGGACGGCCTCGGCGGTGTGGTCCACCCGTGGCATGGTCCGGATCTTCTCCTCCACCCGCCGCAGCGCCGTGACCTTGGACAGCTCCGACCGCCCCCAGACCGCGAGCTGCCAGGCCAGGTCCTGCAGCACCCGCACCTTCTGCTCGGGTTCGAGGACGACGTCGGAGACGATCCCCCGATCGACGTCCCGGCGCTCCAGCAGCAGCTCCAGCGCCGCCGCGTACAGTCCCATCCGGTTGCGCGGCAGCTGCTTGCCCCGGTCCAGGTTCAGCGCGCACAGCATCGCCGCGAGGAGGGGTGTCACGGCGAGCGTCTGCAGGTGCGGGCCGCTCTCCAACCTGGCCAGCAGCGCGCCCTCGTACTCGTCCAGCTTCTCGGGGGCGCACGGCAGGCTCTTGGAGCCCCGCATCGCCGTGTGCCACTGCCGTACCAGCTCCCGCAGGTCGGCCGGGGTCATCGGCTCCAGCGCCACGGAGGAGAAGCCCTCCTCACCGAGCCAGTGCGCGTCGGCCGCCGCCGGACGGGAGGTGACGACGGCCCGGATCCCGGGATGGGCGGACAGGAGACCGCCCAGCCACTGCCGCACCGCCGGGCGGTGCCGTACGGCCAGCTCGTCCACCCCGTCGACCAGCAGCAGCGCCCGCCCCGAGTCGAGTATCCTGTGCACCCAGCCGACCGGCATCCGCCCCGCCACCGCTCCGGCGACGTCCGCGAGGAAGTCCTCCGGGCCGGGGAGGACGCCGGAGGGATGGCTGCGGAGCTTGATGACGAACGGGACCGAACCGTTCCAGCCGGCCAGGTCACCGGAGAAGCCGCCCCGGGCGGCGGTCACCGACAGCCACCGCAGCAGCGTGCTCTTGCCCGTCCCCGCCTCGCCTCTGATCAGGACACGCCGTGAGTCGCCCAGCGCGCTCTCGACCCGCAGCGTGGTGCCCTCCCGCTGGGCCGTCGCGCTGGTCAGGTCGGCGAAACGCATCCGCTCGGGGACCTCGCTCCCTCCCCGCCCCTCGGCGGTGACGCTGAGGCTGATGTAGGCGACGCTCAGCGTGACGCGGGGACGGTAGTTCTCCACCCGGACGCCGAACAGCTCGACCTCGTCGAGAGCCGTGCTGAGATGTTCGAGGTAGCGGCGCCCGAACTCGTCGTCGTCCCGGGTGCCGGAGGGCGCCTCAAGGGAACGGGCCGGGAGACGGCCGAGCACCGAGGAGATCTGCCGGCCGAGGGCGGCGAGCCGGTCCTCGACGGCGGACATGCGGCCGAGGATCTCGGTGGTGGCCCGGGGCAGATACTGCGGGAGCTGCTGGAGGATCCTGACCAGGCAGTCGAGGCACTCATCCAGCAGCACGTCGTACAGCCGCGCTCCGGCCTGACCGAGCTGCCGGGCGGGGTCGGGCAGTCCGGCGCGGAGGTCCTTCGCGAGTTTGACCGGGTCCATGTCGGCGGCCAGGACGGCCCTGTCGGAGAGGTCGGCGGCCTTGAGGACCGCCACGACCTCGTGGAGGACCGCCGCCCGGTCGTTCTCGGCGAGCCCGCCGTACTCCTGCTCGACGAGCACCGCCAGCCGCCGCTCCACCCCGTCGGCGACGGCCTCCAGCTGCCGCTCCAGGCTGCGCCGTACGAACCGGTCGGGGAACCCGATCCGGATCAGCGTCGCGAGATCCGCGTTCCGCTCCTCCTTGGCCGCCCGGACGGCCAGCCCCTCCCGCATGGCACGTCCCGCGACGGCCTTGCCGGCGGCGGCGATGACGGCTTCCAGTCCGGACATCCTGCTCCTCGGCGCGCTGTGAGGTCCGCCTTCAATGATCACCGAAAAAATGGCGCGATGCCGGAAAATCGGATCACTGATGAACAGCGCACGGGAATGATCCGGTGCGCGACCACCCGGCTCCGCCCGGAGCCACCGCCGCAGACTCCCTGACGCCCTGGGACCCGAAGGTCCGCCGTGAGGCGGCGTGACCTTCCGCCTACCAGTCCTGGGAGAGGCCGGACATGCGGCGGAGGTATTCGTCCTCGTCGATCTCACCGGCCGCGTAGCGGCGCTTCAGGATCTCGCGAGGGTCGTCCGCGACCGGCCTGCGCGCCCTGGACGCGCGGAACACCAGCGCGGCACCGAGGACCACCGCGGCGATCACGGCCATGATGAAGAGGATCAACACCACCCGGGTCATCTCTCACCTCCCACGCTTCTATTGTGCGAGAAATCCGGTGCTTCGCGCGGAGCCCCGCCCGGAGGCAGGAGAGGCAGGCCCCGCGGCGCGCCCCCTTCCAGAAGCCGCAGCAGAGCGGCGGTGTCCACATGGTGTTCGATCAGGTCGCCGAGGGCGTCCAGCCGCTCCTCACGCAACGCGGCGAAGGAGACGTCCGGGGCCGGGGTGAAGTCACGGCCGGAGACGGCCGCCACGTCGGCGAGGAAGGCCCGGCGGAAGTCGTCGTTCTCCAGGGCTCCGTGCCAGGTGGTACCCCAGACCGAGCCGCTCCGGCAGCCGTCCAGGAACGGGTCGCCGCCCTCGGCCGTCACGACGCCGTGATGGATCTCGTAGGCCGCGACGCGGCAGCCGTACGCCTCGCCGACCGGGCGGCCCAGCGTCTTCTCGGCGGCGAACTCCACCGTCGCGGGCAGCAGCCCGAGCCCCTCGACCCGGCCTGCTCCGGACTCGACGCCGTCATGGATGGTCCGGGCGAGCATCTGGTAGCCGCCGCAGATGCCCAGCACGACCCGGCCGCGCAGCGCGTCGGCCAGGCCGGTGGCGCGCAGCCAGGCCAGGTCGGAGACCGTCGCGCGGGAGCCCGGCAGCACCACCAGGTCGGCGTCGTCCAGCTCGGCCGGGGAGGTCACGAAGCGGACCACCACACCGGGCTCGGAGGCCAGGGCGTCGACGTCGGTGAAGTTGGAGATGCGCGGCAGCCTGACCACCGCGACCCGCAGGGTCTGCCTGCCGTACGGCGTGCGCGCACCGATCGCCGGCCGGTTGTCCAGGGCGAGGGAGTCCTCGACGTCCAGCCACAGACCGTCCAGCCAGGGCAGCACGCCGTACACCTCGCGGCCGGTCAGATCCCTGATCATGTCGAGACCGGGTTCGAGGAGCTCGCGCGCCCCCCGGAACTTGTTGATCACGAACCCGGCGATCAGCGCCTGGTCCGCCGGTTCCAGCAGGGCCACCGTCCCGTACAGCGAGGCGAAGACCCCGCCCCGGTCGATGTCGCCGACCACGATGACCGGCAGGCTCGCGGCACGGGCCAGACCCATGTTGGCGATGTCGCCCCTGCGCAGGTTGATCTCCGCCGGACTGCCCGCGCCCTCGCAGACCACCACGTCGTAGGTGTCGCGCAGCCGCTCCAGCGCGTCCACGGCGACCTGGCGGAGCCGATCCTTGACATCCCAGTACTCCATCGCGTCGACATCGGCCAGCGGCCTGCCCATGACCACGACCTGACTGCGCCGATCGCTGCCCGGCTTGAGCAGGATCGGGTTCATGTCCGCGCTGGGCTCCAGGCCGCACGCGGCGGCCTGCATCGCCTGGGCCCTGCCGATCTCGGCGCCGTCGGCGGTGACGAAGGAGTTGAGTGACATGTTCTGCGCCTTGTACGGCGCGACCTTCACGCCCTGCCGGGCCAGCCAGCGGCAGATCCCGGCGGTGACGACGCTCTTACCGGCGTCGGAGGTGGTCCCGGCGACCAGCAGGGAGCCCCTCACACGCCCACCGCCCGCTCGGCGGACGGGCGCGGCGCGGCGCACGGGTCCGCGGGCAGCGCGGCGCACGGGTCCGCGGGCAGCGCGGCGCACGGGTCCCCGGGCAGCGCGAGGGGCAGATCCACGGGCAGCGCGGCAGACAGGCCCGTGGGCAGGCACGCGGACGGATCGACAATCATGGTGACCAGCATGACGCTCGGCATGCCGTAGACCCAACCGGGCCTCGTCTAGATCCCGCCCGGGCCTCGTCTAGATCCCGCCCGGGCCTCGAAGCCACCGGCGGGGGCCGGGGAGCGCCGCGAGGACGGCGAGGCCGGCGGCGGCGAGACCCACCGCCCGCGCCAGCCGTACGGACCTGCGGATGTCCTTGACCGACGGCTTGGGCCCGTCGCCCATCTCGGGCCGGTGCTCGACGCGGTCGCCGTAGACGTTGATGCCGCCGAGCGTGACGTCCAGCGCTCCGGCGAAGGCGGCCTCGCACCGGCCCGCGTTGGGACTCGGATGGCGGTGACCGTCCTTACGCAGCACGGCCACCGCGCGGCGGACCGAGCCGCCGGTCAGAGGGGCGCCGAGGGCGGTGAGCACTCCGGTGATCCGGGCGGGGACGAAGTTGGCCACATCGTCGAGCCGGGCCGAGGCCCAGCCGAAACGTTCGTAGCGAGAACTGCGGTGGCCGACCATCGCGTCCAGCGTGTTGATCGCCCGGTAGGCCAGCAGCCCGGGGACTCCGGCCACCGCACCCCAGAACAGCGGCGCCACCACGGCGTCGGAGGTGTTCTCCGCGATCGACTCGACGGTGGCCCTGGCCAGTCCGGGCGTCTGGAGCAGCGACGGATCACGCCCGCACAGGTGGGACAACCTCCTGCGCGCCCCGGTGAGGTCGTCGGCCTCCAGGAGCTCCGCCATGGCCACGCCCTCGCGTCCCAGGGTCGTGCCGCCCAGCACCGACCAGGTCGCCACGGCGCTCAGCACACCCCGCGCCAGCGGGTTCTCCACCCGGGTCACGGCGAGCCCGAGCAGCGCCGCCGGACCGACGCACAGAACGGTGTAGAGGGCCCCGTCGGTCCGGGCGTCACCGTACACCCGCCTCTCCAGCGCCGCGGCGGCCCGTCCGAACAGCGCCACCGGATGCCCGCGCCGGGGGTCGGCGAGCACGGCGTCGAGCGCGACCCCGGCGAGCATCCCCAGCGCCTCGGCCCGCCTGGACGCCGCCCGGTCCGGCCCGGACACCGCCCGGCTCCCCCCGGACGCGGCTCGATCCCGCTGGAGGGCGGACCGGTGCCGCGGGAGCGCGGAGTGGTCCCGCCCGAAGGTGGAGCGGTCCCGCTTGAACGCGGAGCGGTCAGATGAGATGGGCATGGAGTTCGTCCTGGTTGGTCTCAAGCCAGGCGCAGGCCCGGCGGATACGTGCCCCGGCGCCCCCCGCCCACATGCGGGCCCAACCGCCGCCCGTGGTGGTGGCCCTGGTGCGCATGACGTGGTAGGAGCGGTCGAAACGGAGCCTGGCGAGGTCGAGGAGGCGACGGCGCTCACGCGGCGCCAGGCCGTACGCGTCGCAGAACAGGCGCAGTCGCGGGCCGACCTCCAGCGAGCGCTGGAGCGGGTCCAGATCGAGGGGGTCGGCGATCGGCGCCCAGTGCCGCAGGGTGGTCACCACGTCGAACAGCCGGGTCGTGGGCCGGGCCAGGTCGAAGTCGATCAGCGCGGCGGGGAGCCCGTCACGGAAGATCACGTTGTCGAGGTTGACGTCGCAGTGGCCGATCACCTCGGGGACCGCGTCGTCGTTGGAGCCGGCCTCCCAGACGGCCTGCGGCGGCGGGACGAAGCTCGCCGAGGCGTCATGGAAGCGCCGCAGCAGCTTCGCCAGGGCGGCCAGCGACTCATCGGTGGTCGCGTAGGCGGCCAGGGGCATGGCCGCCGAGTCGCCGTCGACGTAGGTCAGGATCTCCCGGCCCTGCGCGTCGAGGCCGACCACCCTGGGCGCGCCGTCGAACCCGGCCTCCTCCAGATGCCGCAGCAGCGCGTGCACGGACCGGGTGGACGGGCGGACGGGCCTGCGGACGGTGTCACCGACCCGCACCACCCCGTCGGTCACGTCACCGCCCAGCAGGGGGATCTCCTCTTGGACCGTGACGGCGAACATGACATACGAGCCTAGACCGGTCCGCCCGACGGGAGGACCTGTTTTCGGATGTTCCGGCCCGCATCCCAGCCCTCTCCTGCACACCCGTAAAACCCACCCACGCCGGATGCCACAGAGATTTTCCGGAGACTTCCCCCAGGGACGCCCAGGGCTCCACCGGAGCTTCCCCGGGACTCTGCCAGGATCTCCGCAGGGCCGCTTCCAAGCCCCTTTCACGGTGCCCACCGCCTGACCACCTCAGTCGGCAGGGCGATCGCGATACCACCCGGCCCCCGGGCAGACGCCCCGGCCCCCTGTCCACGGGACCGGCCACCGGCCCTCGTAGAGTGATCCTCGCGACACGAGCGCGGATCCGATACATGGACACTCCCCGGATCATGCACAATTAGGCGGGAGCGCCCTTAGCTCAGCTGGATAGAGCATCGGACTTCTAATCCGACGGTCGCAGGTTCGAATCCTGCAGGGCGCGCAACCAAGACCAGGTCATCTCCACTCTGACCTGGTCTTTTGCATGTGTACGGCCCGCACGGCTCATGCAGCCGCAGGCAGTCGGACGCAGCCGTATGCCAGTGGTCGCGGAACATACGCGGAATGCTCCAGGGCGCGTTTCCCCAGGTGGGGTCGGGGATTTCGGAGGCATGCGGAACGATTCCGGGGCTGGGACGACGAAGGACCCCGAGGGGTCCCGGGGTCCTGTCGGTGTGCGGTGTCGATGTCATGCGGCGAGCGCGTCCAAGATGCGCTGGTTGGCCACGTCGCGTTGGCCGTCGATGCACTTGGCATAGACCTTGAGCATCACGTCCACTCCGTGACCCGCCCGCTCGGCTGCTTCCGGCGCGTGGACTCCGGCATTGAGCCAGAGGGAGACCGCCGCGTGCCGCAGGTCGTACGGCCGGGCTGCCAGAGGCGAGGCGACCTGATCGGGGGTGAAGGCGTAGGTCCGGGCCTCCTTCCAGACCTTGGCGTAGGCCGACCCGGAGATCAGGCCACCCGTACGGGTCCGGAACAGCCGGCCATCTGTGCCGACGCCGTGCCTATCGATGTGCTCCCAGAGGATGGTCACCAGCTCCGGCGGGATCGGAACCTCCCGAGTCTCCTTCGTGTGCCGATGCTTGAGGCCGCGATCGTCATGGGCCTCCCCCGAGTCGGTGAACCGCTTGTTGCTCTGCGGCATGGTCTTCTCCAGGGTGAGGAGACCCCACCCGGTCGCCGGAAGGTGACAGTCCTTCTTACGGAGCCCCGCGGCCTCAGCCGGGCGGAGACCGCCGAAGTACATGCAGGCGAACATGGCCGCCAGCATCAGCCCCCGCGACCGGCCCACGTAGGTCACGGCGGTGAGCAGTTCACGGGCCTGGGCCGGGTTGACCACCGAGCGCCGATCGATCTCACCGTTGGACTTGATCTTGCGGAGCTTCACCTTGTGCAGCGGATTCGCCGAAAGCTCTTCGAGCTCCACCGCGTACTCCAGCACGTGATGGAAGACCGCCCTCCAGGTCGAACGCCTCACCGTTCTTGGCCGCCTGCCGCAGGGATGACAGGAAGCTCTCCGCGAGGCCCTTCGTCTTGAAGGTCGAGGACTTCTCCCGGGTACCCACGGTCCAGCGAACGGTGTGGGAGACGATACGGAGCTTCTTACCAGTCCCTTCAGATCGGGTGTTGGCGCGAATCCCCCAGAACTTCACCTTGTACGAGGTGGTCACGCCGCCTCCCGGAGGCTCTCAAGCCAGGCTTCGAACTCGCTGCGGTAGACCCGGATCTTGCCGTTGGGCAGCCGGATGCCGGTGGGAAACTTGCCGATCTCACGCCAGCGGTAGAACGTGCGTTCCGAGATGCCACCCAGTTCGTCAAGGCGACGGCGCGGCGCGCCGCCGCACGGCCCGCCGCCCGAACGCCGTCCGGGCATGCAGCCTGGAGGCCGGTCCCGAACGGCGGCGGGACTCAGGGCCGCGCACCGCACCCAGCGCCCGCCGACCCAACCAACCCGCCGCACCGGGGCCGCATCGCCGCCTTGAGATTGCTTGAACCATTGGTCTCAACTGCCGCGCATTGGGGCCGACTGCCCCGCTCCACGATTTAGGAGCCCGGTAATCTACGGTTGATTGTCAAGCCTGCTCTTCCCCCCTGTATGGAGGTGCTGATTCCATGCGTCCACGAGGCATCATCTCCATTGGCTTGACTGCTCTCGTCGTGGTCGGTCTTCTGGTGGTTCTGTGGAACACCGGCCGCAACGATCTGCGAATAGTCGTCGCCTTCTCCGCCCTCGCTCTTCTCGCAGGTCTTGCCACATGGGTTCAGTTGAAAGGCAAGGAGCCACCCGTATCCCTCATAGTTTCATCCTTCGTCATGTGGCTCTTTGTGCTCGCCTGGCTCATCGGAACCCCTGCGTCTATGCACGTATTCATGATCACAGCGATCATCGGAGCGGTGCTAGCTGTCGCAGCAGTGCTGGGCTATGCGGGCGTCGAAGACGGCCGATGGATCGGAGTCATCACCCAGACTGTCCTACTCCTCCTCGTGGCCTTCATAGCTCATCAACGGTTCACTGGGGCTGATTTCTGGACAGCGCTTGAGGTCTCCTCAATCGGCCTAGCTGTGGTCCTGGTAACCAGTTTTGCCATAGAACGCGCGCGGACTACATCAAGGCCGGCACCACCCTCACGATCGCCCGGTGCCGGCTGATCCCTGCTCAGGTCTGGGGGCGATCGACGGTACAGACGTTCCGCGTGCCCGTTACGTGCCCGTCAGAAGGGTGACCAAAAGGGACTCGCGGGGAATCACGGGTACTCGGAGCGCTCCTCCGCAGGTCAGCGTCTCCCCAGCTCAGCGACCAGGTGCGATAGAGACTTCCCAAGCTGACAATGCAGATCGCTCTATTCCACGCCAGCTTGCCTGGATCGTTCAGAGTTCAGCCAGTATTGAAAGGATGAACTCGTAGATTTGAGCACGGTGGGATCACGTGGCGGCTCAGGCCAGATCTGCAGGAAGTAGTGATCACCTATTTCGATCGCGACCTCTTCGTCCATACCTCTGACGTGGTACCGCAAACGATACGCTCCGGGACCGGCGGGCAACGGAGGAAGAGAATATTCCCTCCCTTCCCACTCCTCCAGAGAAACACGGCCTGATGGGGACTCATAGCTGATCTCGACGATGTCCTCGTAACCATCGAGGTCAGCACCCGGATCCCGATCGGCGACAGCCACCGTGAACTCCACCGTTCCCCACTGAGGACCCACAATCAGGGAGGCCCTGCCTTTCTCCACTCGGATGATCCCCACAGGGTGGCCCGGCACGCCATCAAACTGGCCGCACGCGTCACACCCCTCATCCACGAGATAGACCTGACTGTAATCCACCCCCACATCCAGCTGCTTGACCTGCACGACAGGAGTCTCATCTCTGGTCATGGGCGGGAAGCATAGACTTCGCCACCGACAAGATCGCCTATCAGCGGCAGCGCAACCAGGCTGCCGTCAAGCGATAGACGACGAGCGAGCTTCCCGTGCCAGATGCGTGCCAGAACAGGCGGGGAACCACGGTCACTCAGGGGGACTCACGGGGACTCGACCCGCCCTGACCTGCACCCCTGTTTTCCCAGCTCAGGACAGCAAGCTCAGTAGATGATTCCCAAGCTGACAGTACGGTTCGGTTCCTGACCGCGTCGCTCGGCTTCACGACCATTGGCTGACTCCTCTGACGGGCCGGTCAGGGCACTGCGAGCAGATGAAGAGGTACGTCGATCCCGCGTCGCCGATCATGATGCCAGCGGGACCCATACGTTCGGGATCGAAGTCCGAGCTGAGAAGATGCCGCTCTTTGAGCGGTACCCATCTGATCGCGGATCCAGGATCATGCTCCCAACTAGCGATCGTCAGCAGGTGCTCCATCTCGTGGTCTTGATCGCACTCGACGCTCTCCGGGGACTGTACCCAGTCGACCCACCCGCCGACCTTCGTTCCCGGCGCGACCGACAGATGGTACTGATAGCTCCATTCCTCTGGGCCGTCCAGAGACGATTCCCATGCATCGATCTTCGCGTACAGCTCCTTCGACGCTTCCCAGACTGCGGGATACTCCTCGACTCGCTCAGGCGAAAGCACGCAGGGCCGCGGACGATAGCCCTTCTCACTGGCTACGGGCTCCGGGGCCTCGGCGAGGAGATCCGTGAGGAGATGCGAATCGCGCCAGACCACATGCACCACGGGCCGGTAGTCGGACTCGTGGACAAAGGGGCACCACAACACCTGGCACACGTCCGTATCCGGCGGGAACGGCAGTTCCGGCACATCCCGGGCGTAGATCTGGAGGATCGGCACCATCGCGATCGACTGCAAGGCCGAGAGGTCCTCATGGTCGGAGGACCCACAGAACGGCCACGACTCACCGGCAGGCCAGAGCAGCGGCCCACCCATAGAACTGTCCGTGACGGCCGGAGCTCCGCGGCGAGGATGCAGTCGGACCGTGGTCCTGCTCCGGCCGGCCAACTCAGGAAAGAGGGCCACCACATCCACCGGTGCGGGCGGTGTCGTCAGTCCCACGCCTTCTCACTCCGATCATCCGGAACACTGTGACCACACACCGTAGGACAGAGGTCAGACAGAACGGGTCTCTGCCTCTAGGCATGATCAGTGGGCCATTAGCGGGCCATTAGCCAGGGTGACGAGGGGTCAACCGCGGTCACTCACGAACAGCCGAACGCCCAGCTCAGCCGCCCCGCAAGGCGTGATCGATGCACTTCCCAAGCTGACAGCGCGGGGAACCGCTCGGTCCAAGAAAGCCAACCGCGCCAGTAATCCAGTGGCCACCAGCCACGAACCTCATTAGCGTGACCGAGTGCTCAGCTACGACGATCTTGTAGACCAAGCCGTTCAAGCATCTACCCTCGGCTGGGACTTCAGCTGGTTACGCGGCAGAACAACTGGCGGGAAACCATCCTGGGCTTACACCGAACGAGCCTCGGCGCTGCTTCCGACAACGCGGCGACTGCTCGACATAGACACCGGCGGAGGAGAGGTCCTAGCCTCTCTATCTCCGCTGCCCCGCCACACCATCGCCATGGAGGGATGGCAGCCCAACGTACCCGTCGCCGTCAAGCGGCTCAGGCCGATGAACGTTACTGTGCTGGCCGGTACGGCAGATCGCATCCCTGCACGCGAAGCCACCTTCGATCTCGTACTCAACAGGCATGGCGCGCTTGATGCGGCCGAAGTGGCGCGCGTTCTAACCGAAGGTGGCCGACTACTCACGCAGCAAGTAGGCAGCCGCAATAACCTAGAGCTGAACCTTGCGCTGGGCACACCATCCTCCACAGATCCAAAAAGCTGGACCTTAGCCGTCGCGGAGGAGCAGCTCCACAAATGCGGGCTGCGCATGCTGGACGCCCGGGAAGATATGATCGACTACACCTTTCAGGACATCGGCGCCATAGTCTTCCACCTACGCTCTGTCCCGTGGCAGGTGTCCGATTTCGATCACAATCGCTACGAGAAACCACTACGCGCTCTCCATGAGCGCATCCAATCCGAGGGCGCTTTCACCGTCCATGACCACCGCTTTTTCATCGAAGCCGAACTTCGCCGCGCCCGACAGTAAGGTCTGCCCTGACGGAGGTGCGGCCGACACTACGATTACACCTCCGGCGAGGGTACTCCGACTCCGGGATGATCGCCGCATTGTTCTGAGGCTCCGTAGATGGCGGAGGTGGAAGCCTGCTCATCCCGTCCGCCCTCGACCCGGGACAAGCCGAGCAGACCACGGGCAGAGTGCGCGCCGCGCAGGTAAGGCCAGGTCACGGGCTGATCGTCATGCAATTAGCGTGCAATTAGACAGGGTGACGAGGGGGCAAACACGGTCACTCACGACCGGCCCGACGCCCAGCTCAGCGCTCCTACGAGGCGTGATCCATGCACTTCCCAAGCTGATGATGTTGCCGTTTCCTAGCTATTCATCCTCGTATCCGTACTCGTCGATCCATACGTGAGCTCCGGCTTTGTGGAGGAACCCGATGATTTCTTCGCTGAGGAGGAGCCCCAGGCGGGTGGACGCCGGCCCTGGCTCGAAGGAGCGGAACATGACGAGGCCGGCTTCACTGCCCAGGGCCGTCAGCTCTCCGATTCGCTCACATGTGCCATCCAGCCGGCTCAGTACGGCTTCCACCTGATCATCGAGTGAAGTGGTCTCCGGAAGACCTGAATCCATGATCCACTCATGTCGTGGCGGTATCGGACGCCCGTTTCGGCTGCCTCGTCTCGATTCCTTGGCTTCAGCCCGGGTCGGGGCGATCCCTAGATGCCTGGTGATCCGCTCAGGGGATAGGTGGTTGGACTGGATCATGAAGTAAACACGCTGTTCGGTGATCACGTGAGCAGGTTAGGGGCCTCAGCTGTATGTGCGGGATGATCTTCTGCGCTCGGGCCCGGGAGGTGCTTTCACTCTGGCGAGAGGCCCTCTCGCTGATTGAAGCGCAGTCCTCTTGAACCCACCGCCACTCCGATTCTGGGAGCCAACTTGGGAGCCATTGGGCCGTACGGCCCCGGACCGAGCTGGACTGATACGAACAAGCGCATCGTCCGCGACCTGTGCGGTGAACGAGTCTGAACGCCGCTGGACATCGTTTGGGGATCTACGGATCAGAAGGTGCGAGTCCATACCACTCGATCCAGGAGCGCAACCGACGGAGGATCTCACGCAAGTGAGCATCGTCGGCGAGTCCGGGAGGTGCCCATGGTTCAGTCCTGAGCTCGCTCTCGGCGTCGAGTTCGGCCCAGATCTCCTCGAAGGAGTCTCTGATGCTCAGTTCGCGGGGGTCGGCGGCCTCGAACAGGCCGCGGATGTCTTCGACTAGCTTGGGTAGAGGGATCTCACCGGAGCCATATAGGTCGATGCGCTCGACCATTTGGCCGATGATCATCCGCTGGTAGTCCTCCATGGCATCACCTTCTCGATCTCCCCGTCATTATGTCGACGGCCGGTCAGCGCGGGATATACGCGGGATGATCTTTATTACAGGAGTACGGGGGAGGTGCTTCCGCCCTGGTAGACGGCCCTGCTGCCGTCTGGAACGCAGCCCTCTTGAAAACCGCTACCTTCAGTGTCGTCGGCCACGCCACTGTCATCTGTGTCCCTGACGGGATTCGAACCCGCATCAACGTTGCCAGGTTTGGAAACGCGCTTCCCTGCCGGGGGCTGAGGTTCCCCAACCCGTACGGTTACCCGCACAGGCCCGGTCCCGGTGCATCCGCAACCTCCTGGCATGACACCCTTGCGTTTTTGGGCCGCTCGATCCAGTTGAGCTACAGGGACTTGCGTGACCGCCACAGGAGCAGTCGCACCACCATGCTCCGGCCACGCGATCCCGAGCGCAACACCTTTCCGCACCCCTATGCCTCCGGCGAGGGCTTGGCTTCGAGGTAATCGTCAAGAGCAACTCAGGTTCGTGGACGGAAGGCAGATCTTTCCGCCTTCGCATCTCCAGAAGGTCAGAAGCAAGATCCGGAACATGTGCGGAACGCACGTCTCTTGCCAGGAAAGCCCACGTAAGCAGGCAGCAGGTCAGCGCATCACCACGCCAAGAAGCAGCGATCCACTTCTAATCCGACGGTCGCAGGTTCGAATCCTGCAGGGCGCGCTTCGTGTGAGCAGCAAAAAGAGGCTCTGACCAGCGGTAACGCTGAGCAGAGGCTCTTTTGGTGTGTGCGGTGGTGTGCGGCTAGCGGCGAGTGACTGCGGTTGATTGTGCCGAATACGTGCCCAAGTTTCCGGACCGGTCCTGGGGCATGCCCGACCTACTCGACAGACAGCGCCTCCTTGTGCGTCTTCTCTGCGAGGAGGGGCCAAGCACGTTCATCACGTGCACGTCTCCACAGGCCGGTCGGTCCTGTAACGATCTTCGCATTCCGTACGACCATGGCGTGCTTGCGCGTTGATATAGCCGGTATGGGTCTGCCTGCATGGACACGCCGCCGCCTCTCTCCGCTTCCAGCTGCCCCGCCTCCGCTACGCCCTCCACGCCAGGCCGGGTGGTGGATCGTTCCCGTCGCGCTGCTGATCGGCGCCGTGGTGTGTGGGGTGGCGTGGTGGCTGCTCACCACTCCCTCCGCCGTCACCCCGCCCGCCCCTAACAGCCCTGTTCCGAAGCCGCCGGCTGTCGCCGCCTCCTCACAAGACACCAACCCCGTTCAGCTTCGCAGCGAGGTTCTGCGTACCGCCCTGGCCGCAGGTGTCGGCGTAGGCGCAGCCATCACTCTCATGCTGGCCTTCCGCCGCCAGCGCCACCAAGAACTCACCACGCTTATTACCAGCCACTATGCCGAACGCACTGCCGAGCACACTGAGCATGACGCCATCGAGCGTCGGGTCACCGATCTGTACACCAAAGCCGTCGAGCAGCTCGGCAGCGAGAAAGCCGCCGTCCGCCTGGGTGGGCTGTACGCCCTAGAACGCCTGGCCCAGGACAACCCCGCTCACCGGCAGACCATCGTCAACGTCATCTGTGCCTATTTGCGCATGCCCTACACCGTGCCGAACACCGATGCCCACACCGCACAACCCCCGGGCCCGTGGCAGATCAAGCCCGTCCCCTCCACCGGCGGGGAGGGTGAACGACAGGTCCGGCTCACTGCCCAGCGCATCCTCGCCGAACACCTAAAGGACGAGCGCACCGCGGAGGAGCGGGACGCCGGCCAACCCACCGGTCCCCGCTTCTGGGACGACATGCGCATCGACCTATCTGGCGCTATTCTTATCAGCTTTGACATCAATCGTTGCCGCGTAAGTGAAGCGTCATTTTCCAAGGCGACCTTCACCGGGAACGCCTCGTTCGATAAGGCGACCTTCACCGGGGCCGCCTGGTTCGACGAGGTGACCTTCACCGGGACCACCTGGTTCCACAGGGCGACCTTCACCGGAGAGACCTGGTTCAATAAGGCGATATTCACCAAAAACGCGCGGTTCAACGAGGCGACCTTCACCAAGGACATCTGGTGTGATGCGACTTTTACTGGGGAGGCCGGGTTCCGCAGAGCAACCTTCACGGGGACCGCCTGGTTCGACGAGGCGACCTTCACAGGAGAGGCCGGGTTCGATAAGGCGACCTTCAGCGGAGAAGCCCGATTTAACAAGGCGACCTTCAGCGAAGACGCCGAGTTCCGCGACGCGACCTTTACTGGAAACGCCCGGTTCGGCGAAGTGACCTTTAGCAAAGGCGCATATTTCCAAGGGAAAGACGCACAGGTGTTCCAGCCAGACGGCCATCATTCTTGGCCGGATGGATGGGTCGTCGTCGTACGACCGGATGGAACCGGTTTTCTCCAGCGACAGGAAACTGTCGCATCCTCAGCAAACCTTGCAGGTTCGGATGTTGATCCGAAGAACTGACCCATGCAGGCTAAGCGCCTATCCAGAAGTTCTGCGCGTAATCGGGCGTGAGATCGCCAGGGCGTGAGGGCATTGACACGGGCCTCGCCGGGGGTTGGATCGAGGTTGCCACAACGTCCACCCACCGGCGAGGTCGTGGTCAGTATGCGCCCGCCCATCGTGTTCGCCAATGCCCCCGCCACCTCGATCGAGCAATTACACGCCCATCTGCGAGGCCACTGGCGGCCGGCGATCCGCGCGGTGATGGTCCTGCTGTCGCTGCACAGCCTGCCGGCGGCGCAGATCGCCGGCCTGCTGGGCTATGACGCCGCCACGGTGCGCCGATGGATCGGCCGGTTCAACCGCCACGGGCTGGCGGGACTGACCGACCGTCCCCGCCCCGGCCGCCCTCGCCTGGGCGGCGAGCGCCTGATGGGCCGGATCGCCGCCCTGCTGGCCCGGCCGGGGCCGTGGACCCTTGCGCGGCTGTGGCGCTACCTCAACCGGCCCCATCTGAGCAGGCGCACGCTGTACCGGCGGGTGCGGCTGGTGGCCGTCTGGCGGCGTTCCAAGCTGGTGGCCCGGGGCGATCCGGACCGGTGGCGGGCGGTGGCCGCCATCGCCGAGCAGTTGCGTGCCCTGCCGCGCGGGGCGGTGGTCTGGGCCGCCGATGAAACCCACGTGCACCTGCTGCCGCACCTGCGATCGGGGTGGACACTGCGCGCCGGTCGCCCGGACGTCGTCACGCCGGGCAAGAACCGTCAGGTCACCGTGTTCGGCGCGGTGGAGCTGACCACGGGGCGGTGGGTGTATCGGCTGGGCCGCCGGTGCGCGGCCGACTTCCTGTACCTGCTGGATGAGGTGGCCGCCGCGTTCCCGTCCGCGCCGAAGATCGTGGTGATCTGCGACAACGACAGCATCCACCATGCCCGGGCCGTGGCGTGCTACCTGCAGGCGCACCCGCGGATAGAGGTGCTGTACGGGGCACGCTACAGCCCGCACGACAACCCGGTCGAGCGGATCTGGGCCGCGCTCAAGGCGTTCATCGCCAACACCGCCGTCACCTGGCCCGGCCGTCTCAGACAGATCCATGCCTTCTTCCGCGCCCGCTCACCGGACCAGTTGCTGACCACCGCCGCCCCGTGGACCAGCCCCTGGCTCCCGGCCGGTTACAAACGGAACTTCTGGAATGCCGCTTAGCACCCGCGGATTGCGGTCGGTCCTTCCCAGTGCCTTCCTGCGGAGCACACCGGCGTGCGTTGCCCCGCCACGGATGGGATCGGCGCGACTCACAGATCACTGTCTCAACCTGGCCGGCGTCCGCATCGGGCGCACCTTCACCTGGTGGAAGCGATCGGCCAGGGCCCCTCGCGCCGAAGGGCCTGCCGTACGAGGAGATCTTCGGGGAGGGGGTGAGTTTCGAGTCGTTCCTGTCCCAGCCCCTGAACCTGCCGTCGGAGGAGCGTGGGTGATGGCTGGTCCGGCGCGACCCGAGGTCAGCCCTCGGCGGGGACGACCTTGACATAGCCGTTGCTCCAGAAGGTCAGGCCCTCGAACGCCTCCTGCGGGCTTGCCCGCCTGCTGCTCGCCATAGTGTCGATCATGTCCTGGATGTCGGGCGAGCTACCCGTCAACTCGCCCGCCTCGGTCAGTTCGATCGTTCCCAGGACCATGTCGGTGTCTGCCGTCACGACTTTCAGCATCCGTCCCGTCATAGCCGAAGCATCCGTTCCGTAGTTGGCGTTGATCTCCGAGGTTGCGATCCGGATCACTCCTCCGAGGCGAGAGGGCTTCTCTCGTGGAGTGTGATCACCTTGGGCACTACTCGTGCGGGCATCGGCATCCTTGGCTCCGTCCCGACCGCGTTCCTCGCGATCATATCGAGCTGGGAGAGCATGTTGTGGTACCAGTCCAACTGTCCCCGTCGTTCGAACTCCCATTTCATCCTGGGATTTTTGAGCACCTTGTTGATGCCCTGGATGTCCTCCGGGCTGAGCGGATTGGGCTTCCCGACGTATTGCTGGTGGGCACCATCGGAGGTGAGCTCACCACGGACGAACTGAGTTCCGAATTCCCCTTTGGGAGCCCAGGTCAGGGGGTCTTCGAACGAGAGGTTGTGGTCGATGCCGATGACCCCGATCCTCTGGCCAGTGGGCGTTCGCATTTCCGGGTCAGAACTCAGCAACCAGTTGAAGGAGTGGCGATCAGGGTTGGTGATCAGCACGTCGAGCAGGCTGATGCGCATGCCGCTCCGCGTCAACTCGGGTCTCAGCGGTACCTCTTCCGCTGGTAACACCGCTCTGTGCTGCCCCTCCTTGAACTCCTGATAGATGACTGTGTCGCCAGCCCGGTAAACTCCGGGGACGTCGGCCCCCAAGGCGGTCCCCACTATCGCAGCCAGCGCCTCGGCGTCTGCCTCTCGCGAGATCGCCAGGACCTTGCGGATCATGTGGGAACCGTCGTTGAACGTCCATTTCTCTACCAGCACGGACCATGTCCCCCTTACGCCGTCCGCCCCCCCGGTGCGGCCGCCCAGCAGCACGGGCTCTCCGGCGATGCCGGAGCGGATTCCACGGTCCAGCCACGGCGGTACGCGGGGCTCTCGTTCCCTTGCCGCTGTCAATTCGTCGAGCAGCTCCGCCGCCCGGGGTGACGCGGGGCCGTCCCCATCGGGGTGAGAGCCCTCCGCCCCTCTCGGAGCGGAGGCGTCGTCTGCCATGTCTTTGGGGGCGGGGTATGCGGAGGCGTCGTCTTCCCTGGGGCGCAGGTCTGCTGTCTTGTTGTCTTCCCTGGGACGCAGGTCTGCTGTCTTGTCGTCTTCCCTGGGACGCAGGTCTGCTGTCTTGTCGCCTCCCCTGGGACGCAGGTCTGCTGTCTTGTCGTCCGGAGGCACGCCGTGACCCGAATCCGAGGATCGGGGAGGGTCCGCAGGGGGAGGCGCCCCGTCCCCGGGCCCCCGTGGCGGGGCGGCACCGGACGCGGCGGGATCGTGCGGGGCCGAACCGGCCTGTGACGCATTGCGGGACGCTGGGACGGGTGCCTCGTGTGGCTGTGCGGAGGCCGAGGAATTGTTGGACAGGTAGGTGGCATCCTTCGGTGGCCCAGAAGGCGAATCCGGGTTGAGCATCCGATCTATGTAACCTGGCACAAGCCGCTCCCCGGTCAACGAGGGCGTATCCGGACGGGCTCCAGCGGCCGCCGGCGCATCGGTGCGAGGGGCGGCCGTGTCCGGGCGCGCCGCGACGAGAGTGTCTGGGCGGGCGGCGGCAGGGGTTTCCGGACGGGCCGCGGCAGGGGTTTCCGGACGCGCCGCGGCAGGGGTTTCCGGACGCGCCGCGGCGGTGCCCGCTTGTGTGTTCGAGCGGGCCGGGGGAGCTGCCGGCGCCGGCGTGTCTCCGGGCGGGCGGGCGGGCACGCCCGTTCCGCTGTGCGTCGGCTGGCCCTGCGGAGGTCCGGGCCTGTCCCCGGCGATCACTTCTGAGCCGATGGGGGACGGCGTCGCCGGATCGGGTTGCGCGGTGTCGCGGAGGAGGGAGGCGACGACCGTCGAGTCGGCCGCGCCGGGATGGGGTGGCGTCACCCTGGCGGGATCGTCTGGAGCCGTGGCCGGACGGGGCCCGGTGGGCACCGGGTCGTTCCCGGTGAGGGCGATGGGCGGGGACGGGTCGCCACCGGCGCCGTGACGGCCGCCCGGGGCGGCGGGGTTTCCCATTTCCGGGAAGTGGCCGACCGGGCTGGGCAGGCCGTTGACACCGTGACGGCCGGCCGGGGTGATGAGGTGGCCGTCGGCGCCCCCCAGAAAGCCGGCGGTGGCGCTCTTGGCGAGCGTCTCCCAGCTCAGCTGGCCGTTCGCCGCCAGCATCGGCACGGCGGCGGTGGTGTTGGCCATCATGCTCTGCGTCGCCATGCCCCACGCCGAGTTGTCCAGGAAAGCGGCGGCCTTCTCCCTTCCCGTCATCGCCAGACGCTCCACCGTCTCGCTCGCCATGCGCGCGCCGCCCAGCTTGTTGATCATCACGCCCAATCCGGTGAACATCAGTCCCGCCAGCGCGCCGCCGGCCACTGACATGCCTGTCTTGAGCCAGTCCCAATCCTCCCGCCGCCCACTGGCTATCTGTATGGTCTGGATGAGCCCGTCCATCCCGGCCATCACCCCGGTGAACAAGGCGATGTTGCGCAACAGCCGCATGGCGATCTGCCGCACGGTCATCTGCGTCAGCCTGCACGCCATGGGTATCAGGCTCAGCGACTGCCCGAACGACGGTGCGGCCAGGGCGACGAAGTAGGTGATCTGCACCCCCAGCAGGATCAGGGACAGCAGAATCATGTATTTGGCGTACTCGATCTCCAGGCCCATCGCGTTGAGCTGTTTGCCTGCCCGCTCGCACCCCTCCTTCAGGCGGCACAACAGGAGCGGGTCGACCGTGGTGAACGTCTTCCAATATTCCTGGAAGGCGTCGGAGGCCACCCCGTCCATGCATTTGCACACGTTGAGGCAGGCATCGTCGCCGTCCTCCATCAGGACCGCGATCGCCTCGGCAACCTCCCGGTAGGCGTCGGACAGCTGGAAACAGCGCTCCTCGTCACCCTCCGGCCAGTCCATTCCGACGATCCAGCCCACGTAAGGCCGCACGATCGGAGGGACCAGTGCTTCAAAGTGACTGTCCATCCCAGGTCACGGCCTTACCGTGCTCTGCCTATCTGCCTCTTCATAGCGTGTCGCCATCACGTCGAGACCACGCTTGATCTCGTGTAACGCCTCGACGGACTCATCCAGCTTTTGGAGGATGGCCTGCATGAGCGGCTCGTAGCCCTTCTCGAACCGCTTGCCGTACTGATCGTCGCCCCAGGGGGAACCCCCAGCGGCCAGTGCGGCCTTGAGTCGCCCCTTGGCATCCTCGAGCGTCGTACCCGCGGCGGTGAAGGCGGTGGCACGTTGCCGGAGCGCCTGTGGGTCCACCTCGTATCCGTCGTAGATCACCATTCAGCCCTGTTCCGGTGCTTGTCCGTTCGATCGGGCCGCGGCCGTCTGTTCTCGTCCGCCGGTGGCAGGGGCGCCGTGACACCATTGGTCTTCACGGTGCATCTTCCATGAGAGGCTTCGGCCGGGAACGGCGCCGCTGGTCGAGAAACATAATCTATGAAAGATCTGCCCGCGTCACCATAAAACAGATCACGTTTTCAAATAAGCAAATCCTCGTGAAGAAGGCCGACTCCGCTGCCACCACGGTCTCATCAGCCGGTTTCCGGAACCGGCGAGGACGAGAGGAACGAGGTCCGCGTCAGGCGCGCGCCGTACTTCCTGTCGACGAAATAGCCCCGGCCCGGCGGGAGCGGATGCGGCCGCACGTTGCCGAACAGGAAGCCCTCGCCCTTGTTGTCCGACAGGGTCACGGCGGGCCGGCCATGTCCTTCATCCGCTGGATGACCGGGCCGTACATCGCCCGTCCGGCGCCGCCCATCGCACGCGACATGACCAGGTGCAGCCCGATGTCACGGGCCTGCGACAGCGGCTCCGCCAGCGGCAGCAGCGACCGCCGGTAGTCGATCACGATCAACCTGGCCTCGTACGGCGTCCGCCGGGCGACCACGCCCTCGGCGATCAGGCGCAGCTATGATCATGGCGCTTGGGCCGCTGAATAAGCAAGAGGGGATCGGACAGGGCTCCGCCGGGCGCGCTCCGGCTCCGGGATGATCGCGACACTTTGGCGGATGTCCATAAGCGGCTGAGATGGAAGCCTGATCGTCCCGCCCACCATCGACCCGGGACAGGCTGAATAGCAAAGAGCACTACCCCTGCCCACAGGACAATAAAAGGGTTCTGCTTTATCCACTCGCCGAGCGTGACTCATTTGGCGAGTCGGCGGTAGCAGATGAGCGCAGCCGCGAGGGCGACGAAAGATACGAAGTGGTCGGCCCGGCGTTCGTAGCGGAGGTGGAGTCGACGATACCCGTTCAACCATGCCGTCGTGCGCTCGATGACCCAGCGGCGACGTCCCAGGCATTGGCTGGATTCCACCCCACGGCGGGCGATGCGCGGGATGATGCCGCGCCCGCGCGGGAAGCGGCGCACACGGGTGGGGGAACGCTTCCATGACTCTTCCGACGACCGACCGCCAAATGAGTCAGCCTCTAATCCGACGGTCGCAGGTTCGAATCCTGCAGGGCCCCACCAATGATTCGAGGCAGGCGGCGGGGTGGCCAGTGATGGCAGGGTGTGACACCATGCGGTCCATGACGACCCGAAAGGCCGATGCCGCGTAGACGGCCGCGCGCCCTGCGCGCACAACTGTGGGCGAACCGCCGACGCTACCGCCCAGCCCCCAAGGTTCCCGGCGTCTCTGGCCGGACCCATGCGGCCATCGCACGGATCGAGTTCGAGCACCAGTACTTAGGACCCGGATCCGTTGCAGGAGCCCTCTCCGAATACCGGCAATTCCTCCGCCAGCCCGGCCGCTATCTCTACCTGCCTCTATCGGCTTGCCCCTGCTGCGACCCGGTAGAGGCACGGGACACCCTGGAATACGCCCTGCGACGTCTCCGACGCTCAGCCAGGACAGAGCTTTCACGGACTGTGGCGAGGTTGGACGAGGAGTTCTACCGCCGGACGCTCCCCGACCCCCGGCCACATCGCCCCCCAGGACGCTTCGGCGGATGGTGGTATCACCGCATCCATGAACGATGATCGGCTCCGTGCCCGGCGAAGGGTCCCGGCGTGCACCGAGACCCTTCGTTTCCACGGTGTCCTTACGACGTCTCACACGGCGAGGGCGTCCATGCTCGGTTGGTCGGCCACGTCGCGTCGACCGTCGACGCACTCGGCGTAAAGGTCTACGGCAGCGCCAGGAAATAGGCAACGGTCGCATCGTCGAAGATCTTGCCGCGCGGCCACCGCTCCCCCACCGGATCCGAGTGCTCGGCTTCGCGGACTCGGCGGATCAGCTCCTCGGGGCTGGAGTCGTCGAGCAGGTCGAGGGCTTGCCGCCAGGTGGCCAGGGCGAAGCGGTCGACGAGCCGGGAGGCCCCGTCGCTGAGCAGCGCGGCGGCGCGCACGCGGTCAGCGGGAACCGTTCCGGTGAGGGCCTGTTCGGCGGCGAGGGGGGCGACGGCGGCGACCCAGAACCCGCCATCGCGGTTGCGGTGATCGCGCAACGTCTCCACGTACGCCCGATGGGCCGAGGCATGTTCCGGGCTACCGGAGGCGAGCGCGTCCATGGCCGTCCGGTGGGCCGCGCCGACCCGGGCCTCCCGGTCGTCACAGATGACCATCGGCTCCGCCGTACCGATCATGTCCAGGACGAGGACGGAGTCGGCCAGGACGAGAAAGTCCAGCGCGTCGGCCGTACGGCGGAGCATGACCACGGTGGCCGAGGGCGAGCCGGGATGGGTCAGGTCGCAGACGAAGTCATGCAGGGAGGCCACGGCCTTGATGCCTTCGGCGAGGATCTCGGTCAGCGGTTTGCCGTCCTGGGCCAGGCCGGCGAGGAGAGTGGAGCCGAGGGAGCGCGCGTACCAGGCGACACCGTGAACGCAACCTGATTCCGAGCCGGGCGGGGTGCCGGCACCGTCGAGCAGGACGATCGCGTCCGGCGTGGCGCCGACGAAGTCCTCATTCGGACGGCCGGGAACTGCTTCGGTGGCGAAAGTGACGCGCATCGGGATCAGGTCTCCTCGTGCCGGTAGAGCGGGCTGGCCGGTTCCGCTCTACCGGTTCCCCGGTCGCCGGGTCATACTCCATCCCCACCACGGCATCCCCACCACGGCGGAGAAGCCACGGATGCCATCCGTGGAGGACGCGTCGTTTCGGTGATGTCAACGTCGGCGGCCAGGTCGAATCGGCACGCCACAGGCTCAGGTTCACGATCGGTAGATCAGATTCCGTTGGACCTCCCCTATCAGGGTGGCCGCGTCGGCCACGATCTGCTCGATCTGCCGCGCTGACTCGCCGACGTGGCCAAGCAGCCTCTGCGCCCGTACGGCGAAGTCCTGCGGGGCCAGGGGCAGTCGGCCGGCCGAGGCCACCATGCCCTTCTCGTTGATCAGCCAACGGCCTGCGTGACCGTGCAGTGCCTGGCAGGCGACGCCGATGGCGCGGAACAGGCAGCCGGCCGCATAAGCGGGGTCGGTGCCGGCCGCCCCGTACCGCGCCAGTGTCACGGAGAAGTCCGCCTCCCACAGCCCGTCCACGAGGGCAGCGCTCAGGGCCGTGGGGTACGCATGGGTGCTTTCCCGCAGGCCGGTAAGCTCCCCGCTGGGATCGGCCAGCACCCGGCACAGCGCCACCTCGCCGGCGTAGGAGTGGGAGTAGAACCCCAGCGGATGTCCGGCCTGGACTCCGACTTCGTAGCGGCCTTCCTGGCAGTCGGCCCAGACCCGGTGGACCCGGTCCAGGTCGCGGTAGATCCAGTCGACTCGCCGGCCGTCGATGGTCAGCCAGCCGCCGCCGTCGACCCACGGTCCCCAGCCACCCGGCGCGGTTATCTCGGCCCGCTCCCCGCCCTCCTGCACGGCCAGCGCTCGCAGCGCCGTCACGTCCAGATCACCTCGGTAGTACAGCCCCAGATCGATGTCCGAATCCGGGCGGTGCGTGCCCCGGGCCCGACTACCGCCGAGCACCACCGCGACCACCCCGGGGATCTCCACCAGCCGCTGTGCAAGCGCCTCCAGCGCCACATCGTCCACAAGGGTGTATTCGATCACACGCCCGATATCTCCACTCGGTCCGCTCTTCCACCGGCCCCAGGATGATTACGGCAGCTCTCGCCGAGCCGTGCCCGCGGAGCCTCTGGCGACTCTGCCAAGCAACGACTTCGGCTCCAGCTTGCCGACATGTAGCAGGTAGCTCACGGACGAAGCAGCCAGCTTCTCGGCCCGCGCCTGCCTGGCACCTCGCACGACACCGAAGAGGCCGAACGCAGCTCCGGCGCCTGCGAGGACGGGGTGGCCGGTGGCAACGGCTCCGCCCAGAGCGGCGGCGGCAAGAGCCGGCACCTCGAACTTGACGTTCAGCGCTCCGAGGACCGAGTCGACACGAGAACCCCCCATGGCCTTCCGCAGGTCCTTCAGAGGACGTTCGAATCGCCGCCCGACTTCCTGCCGGAGATAGGCGTCGAGGATGTTCGGGTCTTTGACCTCTGCGAGGGTGTCGGCCAACTCGGCGACCGTGGCGGTCACCAGTTCGCCGAACGCGTCGAATTCGTCCCCGTGATCTTGGCGGAGACGGACGATTTTCTTGGCAGGAATGTTGTTCAGGTTGAACGGGATGGCCACGTGGAGAGCCAGAAATGCGATCCTGTCGCTTACCTTCTGCCCCTCCTGTGCGGCGGCCCGCCTCCCGGCCGAGGTGAGCAGGGCGTCAGCGATGTGGTCGGCCGTCCATTCCTGATCCGCGGATTGCACGTCGATCTGGTCAGTCGTGGGGTGCAGGAGACTCTGCCGTGCAACCTCCTTGGTGAGGGCGCATTTGTACACCCATGCCAGGTCGGGGTGCACGATGAGCCAATGCTCGTGTCCTCCTTGGATTCGGGACCCTGGATAGGCGAGACCGGCCGTTAACAGCGTTTCACGGAGACCGGGCTCGATTTCCCCGGTAATTATGCCTGTCGGCCGGGGTGAGCCGTTCACATCGACCTCAAGCGCTACGGAAGCGGAGAAATGCGGGTGGGAGAGGCGGTTCCGTACATCGACGACGGGGAGGCTGGTGGTTGGAGGGCACAGATGACGGAGCCGGTCGGCGTGCTCCGTCATCACCTGCGTGAAGGCCGGGGCCACGGCGGCGGCCGCTGGTTCCGGGTCCACGTCGGTGACGAAGCCCAGACCATCCGCCAGTGCTCGCGTGACAGCCGAGTCGTTGGGGTGATACCCGGCGGGCACGACGCGCGCCATGGCGGGCCAGTACAGCGCCGCCGCTTTGAGCCATCGGTCATCGCGGAAATGAATGAAGGGATAGTAGAGGCCGATTCGTCGCACGCCCCATCATCTCTTGGCCGGCATCCTTGGAAAAAGGCTTTCTCGGAAAATCGCTGCCTTCACATATCTCACGAACCCGTTTCTGCTCAATTGAGAAGGTCAGCAGTAGGAGTCTGAGAGCGTGTTTGAGAAGTGGTGATACCAGCCGATAAGGGCCGGAGCGTCGCCTGGTCGTCCGGCGTGGAGACCTTCAGCGTGGTCAGATGCCCCGAGAACGCCGCTATCCCTCCGACCTGACCGACGCGCAGTGGGCGCTGATCGAGCCGCTGTTACCCGGGCCGAACTCGGGCGGACGGCCGGAGAAGCACCCACGCCGCGACATCGTCGACGCGATCCTGTACGTGGTGCGTACCGGCTGCGCCTGGCGGCAACTCCCGTTCGACTTCCCGCCGTGGCAGACCGTGTACTGGTACTTCGCCCGCTGGGAAGAAGCCAAGGTCACCGACCAGATCATGGCCGTCCTGCGGCGCCGGGTCCGGGCTGGGCAAGGCCGTGCCGAAGAACCCACCGCGGGCATCATCGCCTCCCAGAGCGTCAAAGGCGCCGACACCGTCGGCCGTGACAGCCGCGGCTACGACGCGAGCAAGAAGATCAACGGCCGCAAGCGGTTCATCGCGACCGACACGCTCGGATTACTGCTGGTCGTGTGTGTGATGGCCGCCTCCGTCCAGGACCACGACGGAGCCAAGACCACCTTGCTCGGCCTGTATCTGGTCACCCCGGTCCGGTACGTGTTCGCCGACGCCGGCTTCGCCGGGACCTTGGTCGGCTGGGTGCAGCGGATCCTGCGCACCGTGCTGCACATCGTCCGCAAGACGCCGGGCCGGATCGGATTCGCCGTGATCGAACGACGCTGGGTCGTCGAACGATCCCTGGCCTGGCTCACCAGCAATCGCCGCCTTGCCCGCGACTACGAGCGCCGGCCCGCCATCGCCGAGGCCATGATCCGTTGGGCCGCGATCAGCGGAATGACCCGCCGACTTACCCGGGGCCGAGCCGCAGTCCGACAGCAGCGGTCCGTCCTCACCTGATCGGTGGATCAGTCCTTCTCAAACACGCTCTCAGAGGAAGGTCGCCGAGCAGCTCACCCTGGTGTCGGCACCGAGTTGCCGTTCCAGGACGGTGATCTGGTGGCGCAGGGCGAAAATCCCCGCGTCCTTGTCCCGATCGCCCATCGGCGACAACCGCGGCGCGGCGAAGGCGTTCGTGACCGCAAGGCAGGCCAGGCGAAGGAGCACAGCGGCTCATCCTGTCGCACTCGGCCCCTCCGTGGTGGCCGAGGGTCACGCCACGTCACGCGAAGCCCTGAAGGGCTATGAACTGGACGGATGGCATTGGCGGCGGGCGCGATCTCACACCGAGGTTGGAGGCGAGCCCCGCGAACAGCGTCGGTCCGCCGGGGGCAGAACCTGACAACGGCCGCAGAGTATGCCCCACCGGGGGGCTTGTGGCAAGACCCCTTTCGTCCTGCAGAATCTCTGACCGAAGCCGTGCCAACAACCGCGTGGCGGGCCATTCAGAATGGGGAGAACCATGATCTCGACCGAGGAACGTTATCGGAAGCGCCGCATTGAGATCGACGAGCTGGAAATGGCCTACGTCGACGAGGGAGAAGGCGATCCGATCGTCTTTCTGCACGGCAACCCGACGTCGTCATATGTATGGCGAAACGTCATCCCGCACCTGACCGGCAATGGGCGCTGCATCGCCCCTGACCTGATCGGGATGGGCGATTCCGCGAAACTCCCGGACAGCGGGCCGGGCTCATACCGATTTGTCGAACACCGCCGCTATCTCGACGCGTTCCTCCGGGCCCTCGGCGTACGTGAGCGGGTGGTGCTGGTGCTGCAGGACTGGGGTTCGGCCCTTGGTTTCGACTGGGCCTGCCGTCATCCTGCCGCGGTCCGGGGCATCGCCTACATGGAGGCATTCGTGACCCCGATCCCCTCGTGGAGCGACTGGCCGGAGGCCGCGGTGGCCTTCTTCCAGGCGATTCGCTCCGACGTGGGAGAGGAGATGGTCATCGACCGGAACATCTTCGTCGACGACGTCCTGCCCTCGGAGGTGCTGCGAGGGCTGTCGGAGGAGGCGATGGCCGTCTACCGCCGTCCCTACACGGAACCGGGCGAGTCGCGTCGGCCGACGCTCACCTGGCCGCGTGAGGTTCCCGTCGCGGGCGAACCCCGCGACGTCCACGACATCATCACGCGTTATGCGGAATGGCTCGCTGATTCGCCGGTTCCCAAACTGTTCGTCGAAGCGGTTCCGGGAACGATGTTCGAAACACATAGGGCCATCGCCCGTTCGTGGCCGAATCAGGCACATGTCACGATGAAGGGCGGCCACATGGTGCAGGAAGACGCGCCCGATGAGATCGGAAATGCCATCGCCTCCTGGCTGCGGGATCTCTCTTCGTGACTGGGTCGGCCGCCGCGTGTGAGAAGCCTTTTCCGTTACGGCTCCGTCCACCCGGCTCGGGCGCTGTTCCGATCTCGGCGTCCGCATGCGAGGTCTCGTGGAGGACTCTCCACCGAATTGGACGCGCTAGCGTTTGGTCAAACTCTCGATCGACCAGGCGACGCTCCGGCCCTTATCGGCTGGTATCACCACTTCTCAAACACGCTCTGAGAGGGGTGGCGTGAGGAGAGGCTCCCGATAACACAGCGGTCGGCCAAGGTCCGGCGCCCCGGCCGGAGAGCCTCGTTGCGGATCTCGCGAAAGACTCCTTGCCGGTCATGCGCAGGCCCGAGCAGCTTCCGGAGGGCGCAGGCCGGTGGTCGCGGACCGTACGCGAAGGCCCTGGGGCGCGTTTTCCCAGGCGGGCCGGGGATTGCTGAGGCGTGTGGAACGATTCCGGGGCTGGGACGACGGAGGACTCCGAGGAGTCCCGGGGCCTGTCGGTGTGCGGTGCCGAGGTCACGCGGTGAGCGCGTCAGGCTGCGGCGCGGCGCTGGCCATGCCCTGTGGCGGCGTCCTCTCCTATTCTGGCGATCATGCGTGCTCGCCTGAATCAGATCGTGATTGATTGCCGTCATCCGGAGACGCTCGTCCTGTTCTGGGCGGCGTTGCTCGGAGGCAGTCCCGTCCATCGCGCTCGGGGATGGTCGCATGTCGAACCGCCGGGCTTCGTACGTCTGGCCTTCCAGCCCGTTGAGGAGCAGAGGGCCGGCAAGAACCGGCTGCACTTTGACATCGAAGTCGATGAGCTCGAACCAGCCATCGCCGCAGCCCTTCGTCTGGGCGCGGTCCGTGTCGGAGAGATCGTCGGCGACGACCTCGGCTCCTACCAGGTAATGCTCGACCCCGAGGGCAACGAGTTCTGCCTGGTCTGCGACTGACGCCGATTCCCCGCTCGTGCCGGTGCCGCACCGATGCGGCACTGCGATCGCCATGCCGCAGCCGGCAGTCGTACGCGGTTGGGGGCGATCGCCGGTCCGGGGCTCCGTTCCTGATGACGGTGCCGGCGCGTTCCTCGATACGGTCACGGGTGCCGGATGCCTGCTCCGTTCCAGGATCTTCGAGTCGAGGTCAGGCCGTACCACTCGCGTGCCGGTACGGACAGGCAAGCAGGAGGAATCACGGGGACGATCACGTCCACGGCGGTGGTGTACGGGTTTCCCCGGGTAACGGGCTCGGACAACCCGCTCCTCCACGCGCGGGGCAGCCCCGCGAGGCAGTGCTTCGCGGGGCTGCCGTTGCCCGTCGGGGCTAGTCGCCGCTGCGGCTAGCCGCCGGAGCCGCCGTTGCAGTACTGCTGGTCCCACCTCGCGGTCCTGTAGTCGTAGCAGTAGTAGCAGCCATCATCCCTCCACTTGCACAGGTTGGGATTGAGGGAGGTGAGGGTGCCGTGCTGGGCCGACGCACAGGCGCCTGGCGTGGAGGCCTGCGCGGTGCCGGTGACGCTTCCGGTGACGAGGAGCGTGGACGCCGCCAACGCGACGGCGAAGAGCAAACGCTTGAGCATCAGAGATCACTCCCTGAGGTGAGGACCGAACCCCGATTGACGGGGATGACGAGCGTCGGTTCCGGGTCCCGGGATACACCGATGCGGCGCTGAACATCACTCACACTAATCGCTTGATCAGACGAAATCTCCCAGCCAGAGGCAAAAAGTTATTTCTGCCACATCACTACATAAATGTGATTATCCGCATCCACTAGAGAAAAGGGGCATTTCACCCCAACTGGCCGCTACGAGCCTCCGAGCCGCAGATTCGTGCCGCTGACGGCGGCCTGGATGCACTTCCCCGGGGCTTCCAACAGGGCGCCACAGAGACGGAAAATGACAGGCAAGGAAACCGGCGATATTGCCGGCAGACTCCTGGAAAGAGAGATCACATGAGGTCCGTAACCGGCTGCGGTGGAAGCCTCATCGTCCCGCCGCCACGCCCCGGGCAAGAGGAGCGGGCCGGCTCCTACGGGTCAGGCCCGTCTGGGACCGTCGGCATCCGATGATCGAGAAAGAACGATCGGTCAACGTACGCGCGAAGACGGGCTTGCCCCTCCGTCCCCGGCCCGCCGCCGCTTCCCGGTGGATCGAGGCGGACGGGAGGATCGGGCAGGGGAAGTCGTGCGTGTCCACGCAGGATGTACGGCTTGATCACGTGCCGTCAAGGCCGACACCATGATCTCTGTCGACCGCCTGCAAACGCAGAAGCGGCCGCAGCACACCTGAGGAAACCGGCCAGGATGTACGGTGCTGTGGAGGAGGGCAGACGTCATATGGCAGACGAGCAGATTACGACAATCGGCAGATGCTATGGATGCAAGCGCACCTTCAGTTTTATCCCTGCGAGCGTCACGGCAGTCACGATCGACCCCGAGACCGGTCTTCCTCCCGGCATGACGGTGTTGGGTACCTCCCGCGAGCCGACACCGGAAGCGACGGACAGATCGGTCGAGGAACCCATCTGCCCCGACTGCGTGAACAAGGCGAAACAGCTCCGAGAATTCATGCATCCGCCCGCCCTCCCATTCGAGAAGTGGCAGAGCAACCCTGGTCGTGACTGACGCCTGGACCTGATCGAAGGCGTCTTGGGTTGCAGGTCACCGCCGTATCATGCCGTTCCAGATGGGCCGGGCGAGGTGGTCAGGACTGTGATGGCGGTAAGCGGGCATGAGAAAATCCTGGCCGGCGGCCATGTCCGTCTTGATTGACGGCCACCTGGTTCCCGGTGGACGGTCAGGAGAAATCCTGACGGGCAGCCGCCCCCACCTCGGGTTCAGTGGTGTGATCCAGGCATATGTCGGCTTGAGATGACCCACCTTGAGGACTGCGGCGACAGGCTCGACTGCCATGTCACGCACCGCGGCAAGGGCGCCTAGGTAGTTGTCCCGCTCAGGGACGCCCCGAGCGCAGTCGTCATATACAGAACGTTGCGCCCGGATCGCTCCCGCGCCACCAGCCCGCTCTCACGCAGCACCCCGAGATGCTGCGACACCGCACTGGGCGTGACGCCGAGCGCACGAGCCAGGTCCGTCGTCGTCGCGGGAGAACGCAGTGCCTCCAGAAGTTCGGCCCGCGCCCGACCGAGCAACCGGACCGCACTACCCGCCGGCGGTCGTGTTCCCGCGGTCCACAACGCCCCGACGCCCCGTGCCGGATACCGCACCGTGGTCTGCGTGGAGGTGCTCTTCTTGATCAGCACATAGGGCGAACCGAGAACGACCGGCATGAGGACCAGCCCACCCGGACCGCGATTCACGACCCGCTCGGTCCGCCGGCGCGCTTCCTGAAGCACCAGCCGACCGTCGCACCAGCGCAGATCCGGGTGCAGATCGGCGAACAACCTCTCCGCACCACCCGCGGCCAGCTGCTTGGCACGATAGATGACGTCCGCATCGAGTACGGCCCGGATCCGTGACCAGTGCGGCACGATGAGCCGGTCGTGTGCCGCACGCAGTTCCGCGGCGATCACACGCAGGCCTGCCGCCGGCTGCGCGGCGAGTGCGGCGACGGCGTCGGGGAGTTCTTCGCCGAACACCCGCCGGAGGCTGGCCCGCGCCTGACGAGCGGTCGTCCTTTGCAACGCTGCCAGGTCGTCCTCGATGGATGCCCCTGCGCCGAGTGGGGCGGGGACCAGGAACTCCGGCCAGCTCGGCCGGTCATTCACGATCAGCGGCAAGGTGTGCGAGAGGTCGAGCGGATGTCCGGCGAGCTCGTCTGTCGCCCACCGCAGCCACCGCAGGTTGATCGGATGCCGATCGACATCACCCAGCTGCTGCAGGCCGGACACCGTCTCAGACAGCGGTGAGATCGCCAATCGCGTCGCCGCCAGCTCGGCCACGCCGAGATCGATCGTCAGAGCCATGGACCGACTATGTAGCAATGGGCTAAATGCTGTCGCGGCGACGCCCGGCGCCGGAGGATCCCGGCATGAAGCAGGACATGACACAGGCCGACGCCGAGCCACGCTTGTCCGCGGCCTACTGGCGGTTGTGGTGGGCGACGGGCATCAACAGCATCGGTGACGGGGCATTCGCCGCGGCTGTCCCGCTGCTGGCCGTCACGATCACGCACGACCCGCGGCTCGTGTCGGTCGTATCCGCGGCGACGTATCTGCCCTGGCTGCTGCTGTCGCTCCCCGTCGGTGCGCTCGTCGACCGGCACGACCGCGCCGGCCTCATGTGGCGCTCGCAGGCGATCCAGGCGGTGATCGTCAGCGGCATCGCCATCCTTGCCGCGTTCGGCCACATCGGCATCCCGGTGCTCGCGGTCATGGCCTTCGGGCTGGGGGTGTGCGAGATCGTTTTCGCCGGCGCGGCGCATGCGATCTTGCCGGACATCGTCGCCAGGCCCCTGCTGCACAAGGCGAACGGCCATCAGCAGACGATCGCAACGATCGGCTACCAGTTCCTGGGACCACCGCTCGGCAGCCTGCTGTTCGCGGTCGCCGTGGCGTCGCCGTTCGGGATGGACGCCGCCTCCTTCGCCCTGTCCGCCGCACTGCTGGCGACATTGCCCAGGCACAGGCACCGGCGGATCGAGCACCCACCGATGCGTACGGCGATCGCGGAGGGCCTGCGCCGGCTGGCCCGTCACCGGCTGCTGCGCACCCTCGCGGTCCTGCTCGGGGTCAACACCTTCTGCGGCCAACTGGGCAACGTCACACTCGTCCTGCTGGCGACCCGGACGCTGCACCTCGACACGCGCGGTTACGGCCTGCTGCTCGCCGGCGCCGCGGTCGGCAGCCTGCTCGGCGGCCTGGTCAGTGCGCGCGTCGTCAACAGGGTCGGCGCGCTTCCCGCGCTCCTCACCGCGCTCGCCACGAACGTCGTCGTCTTCGTCGGGATCGGGCTGAGCCCGAACGCGATCGTGCTCGGCGCCCTGCTGGCCGTCAACGGCTTCGTCATCACGCTGTGGACCATCGTGACCGTCAGCCTCCGGCAGCAGGCCGTACCGTCCGAGATGCTCGGCCGGGTCAACAGCGTCTACAAGATGATCGGCTGGGGACTGATCCCGCTCGGGGGACTGGCCGGCGGACTGGTGGCGCACACGTTCGGGTTGCGCGCGCCGTACCCCGTCGCGGGTGTGCTGCGAGGGGTCGCCTTGCTGATCGCGATGCCCGTACTGATCCGCGCCATGCGTGACCAGTGATCGGGCGACGACTCGCTGCCGCCCGCGATCATCACGGCCTTGACCGAGATCCTCCCCGGGGTGGCTCCGCTCACGCCCGGTGGCAGTGAGGCCTCAGAAGAGTTGACCGCCCACCAGGAGAACTGCCGATCCCCTCAGATCGTGGAGACGTGGCGTCGTCGAGCAGTCCGGGAAAGCGGAACGAGCTCAGTTCACCAAGAACGTACAGCGTGGATGCTCCGTTCTTCAGGGCGAGGAGAAAACGCGGAACGGCGAAGCATTGAATGACATACTCAATGCATGCTGGTGACGGAGATGCTGAAGCTCGCCCCGAGCGCCGAGCAGTGCGAGGCGCTGCTGGCGACGATGCGGGCATGCAACGTCGCCGCCAATCACACCGCCGAGGTAGCGTTCGAGCACCGCACCGCCAACAAGATCGCCTTGCAGAAGCTGATGTACGCCGATCTGCGAGCCGAGTTCGGCTTGTCGGCGCAGATGGCCATCCGGTCGATCGCCAAGGCATGTGAGGCGTACAAACGGGACAAGAAGATCAAGCCGGTGTTTCGCGAATTGGGTGCGGTCGCCTATGACCAGCGAATCCTGTCCTGGAAGGGGCGCGACCGGGTCAGCATCCTCACCCTCACGGGCCGGATCGTCGTCCCGGTGGTGTATCAGGGGCGATGGTTGGCCACTACCGGGGCGACCATGCGCGGGCAGGCCGATCTCGTCTACCGGGACGGCGCGTTCTACCTGGCCGCCGTAATCGACGTTCCCGAACCACCGCAGGGTGATGAGCCGGACGAGTGGCTGGGCGTGGATCTCGGCATCGTGAACCTGGCCACCGACTCCACCGGCGAAGCACACACCGGCAAGGGCGTGCGGGCCGTCCGGCGGCGTAACGCCCGCCTGCGGGCACGCCTGCAAGCCAAGGCAACCAAGTCCGCCAAACGCCTCCTGAAGAAGCGCAAGCGCAAGGAGTCCCGGTTCGCCCGGGACGTCAACCACGTGATCAGCAAGCATCTGGTCGGCAAGGCCAAAGACACCCAGACGGGGATCGCCCTCGAAGACCTTGAAGGCATCCGCGACCGGGTAACGGTTCGTAAGGCTCAGCGTGCCGACCACCACTCGTGGGCCTTCCACCAGCTCCGCACGTTCGTGACCTATAAGGCCGCCATCACCGGCGTGCCCGTGCGTCTGGTCGACCCCCGCGACACCTCCCGCACCTGCCATCGGTGCGGGCACTGCGACAAGCGCAACCGTCCCAACCGGGACGACTTCAAGTGCCTCGGCTGCGGGTTCGCCGGCCCCGCCGACTACAACGCTGCGATCAACATTGGTCGCAGGGCAGTGAGTCACGCTGCCGACGACGCGGCCTAAACCGTGCACCCCATGCACGGTAAGGAGCTGCAAGCTCGGTCCTTCAGGGCCGAGAAGCTGACTTCAACGTGTGCTTGCACGTATTCTCACCGCCATCGTTGGTGGCGACCTCCTTGCCGTCGACAAGGATGCGGCACTTGGCCGGTTCGAGCATGCCTTTGGAGTCGCGGACCGCGCCGGGGATGACGGAGATCAGGTATCCGGCTTCCTGTTCAGCCGCGGTCAGGTCGATTGCCACGGTCTTCTTCCAGGGGAGGGTGACATCCGACTCGCTACCGTTGGTGTCGGCGAAATAGGCGATCGGCTGGTAGATCTTGCCCTTGCCGTTCACCTCCAGGGTGACCTCGTAGGCCTTCGTCTGGGGCGCGGAGGATCGCGCGGGTGATTGGCTCGACGCGGGAGTCGCGGCGGAGGGCGACGCGGCCGCTGTCTCATCGGTGCCACCACAGGCGGCAACGGCGAGAACAACCACTGCGAGCAGTCCAGGAACTCGCCCGTTCATCATCAATTTGGACATGACGATCAAGATTACCGGTGTCCGCGAACGGTTGCGCGCCGCCCGGTGCCGAACGCGTCATCCGATCCGGCCCGCAGAAGATCATCGAAGCGAGGTGCGTCACTTCTTCTCCGACAGACGTTGCCGGGCCATCTCCCAGGGCCGGGGCTCCGCCGGCTCGGCGTCTTCGGCGGGGTCTTCCTCGTACCAGCCCGCCCCGGCGAGCCAGGTCTCCAGCCAGCCGGCCAGGCTCTCGGCGTCGAGGTACCACGCGTGGTGCCAGTCGTCCTCGATCCCGTTCGGCTCGAAGAGCAGCACGGTGCCCTCAGAGCTCCGGCAGTCCACGGCGGCGTACATGCCGCATCCCCAGTCCATGATCGGCAGGATGCCCGCCGGCCAGTACGGGCTGCCCCCGGACACCGACCCCGCGCGTTCCTTGTGATAGGTGGCCACAGCCGTACGGCCGTCCCCCAGAAGCGGGAAAAGCTGGTAGTCGGGGCCGAAACAGCCGTTGGCGACCTCGTGGTAGAGCCTTGCGAGCACCGGCGGCAGGGCGAAGCCCAGCGATTCCTCCGCCCGTGCCAACTCCTGCGCCGTCACAGCGGCGGGCAACCGCTCCACTGTCGCACCCGCCTCCGCGGACACTCGCCGAAGAAGATCATCGATGTCTGTCACGACGATGATCCTGCCATCCGCACACGACAGTTCCCCCGGTCGGAAACGACGGTTCCCCCCGGTTGGCGAGGAGGCCGGACGGCGATCCGGGGAGCCTCCGCGAGGTGCGTTCCCCTCGGCCGGGACACCCGTGCCCCGCGCTTCGCCGAACTCCCCGCCCCAGCCGGATGGCCGGACATCCGCTCATGCCGAGTCGAGGGCGATCGCGAGCGTGTGCTCGGGGCTTCCGCCATACGCCCCTGGCAGCGGCTTCCCGTGCGTAGGTGCCGGAGCCCTTCCCGGGGCGTTCGAGCATTCCTCCCGCGCGACGCCAGAGAGCATGATGCCGTATGCAGCGGCCGTCGACAGCGGCACTGACAGCGACCGGGCCGGACGGAGACGTCCGCCGCTCCCGCATCCGGGCCGATGGCCCGGATCTACCGCGATCCAGGGTCGGCGTTTCCCTGCCGAGAGGGTTCTAGCTGGTGAGAGAGTTATTTGTTAAGAAACTTGACAGTGGCGCCGTTGGTCCCGACCATGTAACCACGCGGATCCGTGCACTCATACAGCAGCTCGCTGGCGAGAGAATCCCCGGCCTTGCCAGCGCGCCATCACCCGTACCCTCACCCCCCTCGATCGGCGCAGAGGCTCCGATCGCTCCTGGTTCGGGAGACCTTCATGCGAAACCGACCATCGCGTCTGCTGATGCTGGCAGTATCGCTCCTGCTCGCGGCCGTGGGCGCTCTCATCGCCCAGACTCCGGCCAACGCGGCCAACCTGCTCGTGAATCCGGACTTCGAGACCGGAACCCTCTCGCCCTGGTCCTGCGCCGGCGGGCTGGGGTCAGTGGTCAGTTCCCCGGTCCGCTCCGGCACGAAGGCGCTCGCCGGCGCGGCGAGTGGCTCCGACACCGCCCAATGCAGCCAGTCCGTGACCGTCCGGCCGAGCACCGCCTACACCTTGACCGCCTGGGTCCGCGGCAGCTACGTGTACCTCGGCGTGAACGGCGGCGGGTCCACCTGGACCTCGTCGGCAACGGCATACACGCAGCTCACCGTCCCCTTCACCACCGCGGCCAACCAGACCACCGCCGTGATCTACCTGCACGGCTGGTACGGCCAGGGCACCTACTACGCCGACGACATGAGCTTCGACGGTCCCGGGGCCACGCCGTCCCCCTCGCCGACACCGACACCGACGCCGACACCCACACCCACACCCACACCCACGCCGACACCCACACCTACGCCTACGCCGACACCCACACCAGGTACGACGTGCCCGGTGAAGTCGAGGCCGACCGGCAAGGTCCTCCACGGATACTGGGAGAACTGGGACGGCGCGTCGAATGGTGTGCACCCGCCGCTCGGCTGGATCCCGATCACCGACTCCCGCATCCAGGCCCACGGCTACAACGTGATCAACGCGGCGTTCCCGGTGATCCGCTCCGACGGCACCGCTCTGTGGGAAGACGGTATGGACTCCACCGTCAAGGTCGCCACCCCGGCCGAGATGTGCCAGGCCAAGGCCGCCGGTCTGACGATCCTGATGTCCATCGGCGGAGCGACCGCCGGAATCGACCTCAGCTCCAGCACCGTCGCCGACCGCTTCGTCGCGACCATCGTGCCGATCCTCAAGAAGTACAACTTCGACGGCATCGACATCGACATCGAGACCGGCCTCAGCGGCAGCGGCAACATCAACCAGCTGTCCGCGTCCCAGGCCAACCTCATCCGCATCATCGACGGCGTGCTCGCCCAGATGCCCGCCAACTTCGGCCTGACCATGGCCCCCGAGACGGCGTACGTCACGGGCGGCAGCGTCACCTACGGCTCGATCTGGGGCGCGTACCTGCCGATCATCAAGAAGTACGCCGACAACGGCCGCCTCTGGTGGCTGAACATGCAGTACTACAACGGAAGCATGTACGGCTGCTCCGGTGACTCCTACTCCGCGGGGACGGTTCAGGGATTCACCGCTCAGACCACCTGCCTGGACAAGGGGCTGGTCATCCAGGGCACCACGATCAGGGTCCCCTATGACAAGCAGGTCCCCGGCCTGCCCGCCCAGTCCGGAGCGGGAGGCGGCTACATGGCGCCCTCCCTGGTGAGCCAGAGCTGGAACAGCTTCGGCGGCAACCTCAAGGGTCTGATGACCTGGTCCATCAACTGGGACGGGTCGAAGGGCTGGACGTTCGGCGACAACGTCAAGGGCCTGCAAGGTCGCTGACCGGTGTGCCCGGCCGGACCTGCCGGTACGGGCCCCGGGCGGCACGCCGCCCCGGCTGCGCACGAGCCGGGGCGGCGTGCACTCCCGTCCCTGAACGCCGCACGCTCACGGCGTGATCGTCCCTGAACGCCGCACCCTCCCGGCGTGATCGGTCTCTCAGTTCCTCGTGTAGCGCGGCACGAAACGTCCGTTGTTCCCCTCCAGCTCGTCGGCCGGGATGTCCACGAGAGTCCGGACGACCTTTCCCTTCGCGTTCACGACGACGACCCGGCGAGGGTCCTTCGTCCGGTCGACCAGGATGACGTGGGCGTCGTTGTACCAGCCGATGAGCGTGTTCGCCGCGGGAACCGGGACCGTGGCCCGTCGCCGGCCGGTCACGGTGTCCCACAGGCACGCGGCCGCGCGGCGGTCAGGGCAGGCCGTGACGAACTGCTTCCCCGCCGGAGAGAACGTGTTCTCGTTGCTGCTGGGTTCACCCACGGCCGGGATGGTGCGGACGGTCTTTCCCCTCAGGTCGAAGAAGCGCAGCCCGGCGCCCGAGCCACTCGGGAAGCGCACGGCGACGGTGGACTCGCCGGGGGCCCACATGAAGGGGAACGCGCCGATCCCGCCCGTGTCGACCGAGACGGCCGTCGCCTTGGCCGTCGCCACGTCGACGATGACGAACCCGAGGACCTGCCTCGTGCCGACGGACCGGTCGTAGGTCGTCAACAGGACCCGCCTGCTGTCCGAGGACCAGTACGGGTTGTAGTTGGCCATCGGCTTGCTCACCGTGTGCACCAGGAACTCCTGGCCGGTGGCCTGTTTGATCAGCCGTATGGAGTCGCGGGGGCCCGGCGTGTTCGCCTTGACCCAGGGCAGGACCGCCGTCCAGGCCCCGTCCGGCGAGACCAGCGGCTCCTGGTAGGGACCGATCGACTGGAACTCCCCGCTCTTCGCGTCTCGCGCGTAGGAGCTCGAAACGTCCTTCCGGAGGTGCATGTAGGACGTTATGCGTACCGGGTCTCCGGGGTTCTCGTGCATCCTCAACTTCAGCTCGGGGAGCCGGATCTCCCTGGCCGGGGCGGCGGGCGCATCCGTGACCTCCCGGATGACGGCCGGAGAGGGAGGTGCGGAAACCTTCGCGTCATCGAGGACAGAGCCGCGGACCACGGCGTACACCGCCCCGCCGGAGAGCAGCGCCACCGCCACGGCCACCCCGGCGAGGAGCGTTCTCCCGCGATCTCGCCTGATGAGCGGCGCGGCGGCGAGCTCGGGGCGCTCGGGGCTCCCGGAGGCGACGGCCGTACCCGCCGTGAGCAGATCGCCGTCCAGGCGCCGCTCGCGTGCGCCCAGGAGGCGCAGGAGCGCGTCTTTCGCGGCGGGGCGCTGTCCGGGATCCTTGGACAGACACTCCCCCACGAGATCGCGCAGGTCACCGTCGAGGTCGCCGAGGTCGGGGTCCCTGTGCAGGATCCGGTTGACGATCGCCGGGAGCGAGTCCACGCCGAACGGCGGCTTTCCGGTGGCCGCGAACACCATGGTCGAGCCCCAGGCGAACAGGTCCGCGGGCGGTCCCACCAGAGCGGATTCGAGCTGCTCCGGCGCCATGTACGGCGGTGTGCCCACCACGCCGGAACCGGTGGCCGAGGCGTCCAGCGCGCGGGCGATACCGAAGTCGATCACGCGGGGCCCGTCCCGGCCGAGCAGGACGTTGCTCGGCTTGAAGTCCCGGTGCACCACGCCCGCTCGGTGGATGGCGCTCAGCGCGGTCATCGTGCCCACGGCGAGTCTCCGCAGCCGGGCCTCCCGCAGCGGGCCTTCGGTGTCGACGACCTGCTGGAGCGTGGGTCCCGCGATGTATTCGCTGACGATGTAGGGCTGGGCGCCGAACATGCCCGTCTCGACGACCTGGGCGGTGCAGAAGGGGGCCACCCGGCTCAGGATCTCGATCTCCCGGAGGGGGCCCGGCGCCGTGCCCGCCCGTCCGTCCTCCATGCCCGGACCCTCCGTGCCCGGGCTCTGGCGCAGGAGCTTGACGGCGACGCGTTCCCCGGAGGGCGAGACGCCCAGGAAGACCGAGCCCTGGCCGCCTTCGCCGACCCGCCCGAGGAGTTCGTAGGCGCCGACGTACGAGGGGTCGTCCGCGCGCAGAGGAGCGAGGTCCGTCATGGCCGGCTTACTTCCGGGCGAATCTGAACTGGACGAGCTTGGCGTTCTTCTTGGTGATCTCGGCCAGGGCGCGGACCACCTTGCCGTGGAGATCCACGACGACGTATCTGTAGGGGTCCTTCCGTGGATCGCGGACGATCAGGTGGTGATCGTCCCACCAGCCCACTATCGCGGTGTCGCCGTCCCAGATCGGGACCGAGGCCGTCCTGTTGCCGGTCTTGACATCCCACACGCATCCGGCGCTCAGCTTGCCCTTGTTCTCCGGGCAGTAGGTGTAGAAACGCGTGCCCGAAGGGGAGAAGATCCCGGGACCGGGGATCAGCCCCACCCAGGGCATGGTGCGCACGACCTTCCCGCTCTGGTCGCGGAACCGCAGTCCGAAGGCCGGCTTCTTGTGCTCGTAGGCGCCGACGACAAGGGTTCCGTCGGGGCTCCAGTCGAAGTTGCCGTAGCCGTCCCGCTGGTCGTCGGTCTTGACGACGGTCGCCCTGCGGGTGCCGACGTCCACGACGACGAACCCCGCGGGATACTGCACCTCCTGCTTCACGTCGAACTCGTAGAAGGTGAGGAGCAACCGCCGGCTGTCCGGGCTCCACGTCCCCGAAAGCCCTCTCAGCGGCTGCTTGAGCGTGTCCACCGAGAACTTCTCGCCGGTGGCCCGGTTGATGAAGGTGACGTAGTCATAGCTCGACGCGGCGAACTTGAGCCAGGGGTTGACCGCGACCCACTTGCCGTCCGGTGAGACCGTGGGGTCGCCGAAGTCGGCGTTCTGCGCGATCAGGCGGAACGCCTCACCGCCCGGCTCGCGCGCGTATGTGCTGTAGACCGGCCCTTTGTTGTCGGTGATGAAGTAAGAGACCAGCCGGACCGGGTCCGCCGGGTTCTCGTGCAGCGTGAACCTCGCTCCCGGAGCCTTCACCTCCTTCGTGGCCGCCGGAGGAGGGGTCGGTGACGCCTCGATGACGACGGAGGACGGGGAGGGGACAGGGGTGGGAGACGGCGCGGCCACCGGGACGGGAGCCGCGCGGGGTGTCAACGCGTAGACGGCCCCGCCCGAGACGAGCGCGATGGCCACGGCGGCGGCGCCGAGAACCACCGAGCGGCGGCGCCGGCCCGGCTGGGACGGGGGCGGGAGCCGTACACGCGTGGCCGGATCGGGCGGCGGGGCGGACCGGAGATCCGGGCCGGAGGGGGCCGGGACGGAGGGGACCGGCTCGGCGATCGCGAGGATCTGGGAGTGTCCGACCAGCCTGAGCAGGACGTCGCTCGCGGCAGGCCTGTTCCGGGGGTCCTTGGCCAGGCAGTCGGCCACCAGGCCACGGAGATCGTCGTCCAGGACGGTGAGGTCCGGATCGCTCCCGAGGACCCGATTGATCGTCCCCGACATGGAACCCGCCTCGAAGGGCGACCGCCCGGATGCCGCGAAGAGCATGGTGGCGCCCCACGCGAACAGATCGGCCGCCGGCCCCACGGGTTCGCCTTCCAGCTGCTCCGGCGTCAGGTAGGCGGGCATGCCGACCGACCGCGTGGTGCTGGCGGCACTGGCGTCGAGCGCCTCGGCGATGCCGAAGTCGACCACTCTCGGCCCGTCCGGGCCGAGCAGCACGCTGCCCGGGTTGAAGTCGCGATGGACGATCCCGGCCTGATGGATGGCGACCAGGGCCGTCATCGTGCCGATGGCGAGCCGGTACAGCGCCGCGCCGCGCAGCGGACCGTCGTCCTCGACGGCCTTGCGCAGGGTGGGGCCGTCGATGTATTCGCTGACCACGTACGGCCGATCGCCCGCCAGGCCGGTCTCGACGACCTGCGCGGTGCAGAAGGCGGACACCTGCCGCAGTTCCTCGACCTTGCGCAGGAACCGTTCGCTCCCGGTCAGGTCGGCGTGAACGAGCTTGACGGCGACCTGCTCCCCTTCCGGCCCCGTCCCCAGATAGACGGTGCTCTTCCCGCCCTCACTGAGCTTTCCGACAATCCGGTATACGCCTAAATAAGGAGGATCATCCGAGCGAAGGGGGTCGACCTCCGGCATATCGGGCTTCTCCTTAAAAAGCTCGTCTGCAGATCATCAACTATCCACACAGATCTCCATGACGGCAAGCCCATCGCATCCTGTCGCGGACGGAAAGGCTTCCACAGAAAAGATCTCAGGTAATAGCGAAATAGGTGAAATCTACGCCTGCCGTCGGTCACTCGATCACTCGATCAGTCCGTCACCTCTCCTCCGTCTCGCTCCGGCTCGCTCCGTCGCGCTCCATCTTGCTTCGGCTCGCTCCGGCTCGCAGCGGGGAGCGCGACCGCGGCGGGACGGCTCGGGCGGACCCGGCCGGCGCGCGGCGCGCACGGGCGCGCCACCGCCTGCCTCCTCCGCCCCGTCACTCGCCGGTGCCGCCGGGGCTGGGAGCGGGGCTCATGGTTCCCTCATGACCGGGGCCCATGCTGCCACCCGGGCTGGGGCTCATGGTCTCGCCCGGGCTGGGGCTCATGGTGCCACTGGGGCTGGGGCTGGGGCTCATGGTGCCGCCACGGGCTTTCCGGAGCAGGTTCAGGTGCTCCCGCACCACCGGCCTGGCGTCCTCGGCGAGCTGCTTCACCTCGGGAGAGGAACCTTCGCTCAGCTCCTGGTCCAGGCGTTCGAGGGTCTGGCGGTGGCCGCTGATCATCGCAGCCAGCCACACGTTGTCGAAGACCTGCCCGGTCAGCCTCGACAGCTCGGCGAGATCCTCGCGCTGGCTGGCATTCGGATTGTCGGGCAGCGGCACCTCGGCCTTCTGGGCCACCTGCCGTACGCTCTCGTCCAGCTTCGTATGGTCGTCGACCAGCATCTTCCCGAGGTCGCTTATGCTCCGGTCCGTCGATCTCTGTTGAGCGAGATTCCCCGCTTGGATCTCGGTCAGATCGACCCGATGCAACTGCACCAGAAACTTCTTGTCCTGCTCGTTGAGATCCGGCTGAGCGGCGACGGCTCCGGCGGTGCCGCCCAGCGTGACGGCCGCGACGGCCAGCAGGACGATAATCCTTCGGATCATTGAATCCTCCATCAGCGCACGAGTGGAATAGGACTTTCTCCACATATGCACCGATATTCACTGATGTAGCAGTATTTAGGTGAAAATGCTGTTAAAGTCCGCCGAAAGGCGTCGGGCGGTTCCCGGACCGCACGCTGTCGCGCGGGCGCCGTCGCGGCGACAGGAAAAGCGGGCCCCGGCACACCATCGTGCGCCAGGGCCCGCTACCGTCCGCCCGGTTGCTCACCGGCTTCCGGATCGGGTCAGAAGAACCCTCCGAGACCGCCGAAGAGGTCGTCCAGCCCGCTCTGGTCGAAGAAACGGACCGTCCGGGCCGAGGTCTCGGCGATGGAGCCCGGCCTCGTCAGCCCAGGCTCCTGCTCCAGCGGCTTGTAGTCCTGTCTGATACCCCGCCCCGAGCCCGAGGGCCGCAACATGTTCGGCGGTGGCGCTCCATCCGGGTACATCTTCCCGTTGCGGAACACCGAGACGGACTGGGTCGGCTGTGACACGCCGTTGTTGCCGTACACCTGCCCCTCCCTCACGGCGGGCGAGCGGGTCGCCTTGGGTGGCGACTGCCGTTGGGCGGCCCTGTGGCTGGTCGGCCGGCTGGCGGGACGCGGGCGGGAGGCCCTGGCCGGGAGCCTGGTCACGCGCCCGCCGGTCACCTTCCTCACGTGCGCCCTGGTCCGCCTCGCGGCCTGCCTGGACTGGCGCGCGGCCTTCGCGGCCCTGCGCTTGCGCGCCGCTTCGGCGGCCTTCCTGCGCATCTCCTCCGCCTTCTTCTTGGCCGCCTCCGCCTTCTTCCTCTTGGCGAGCTCCTTCGCCTTCCGCTTGGCCGCCTCCGCCGCTTTCTTCCTGGCCGCCGCGAGCGCCCTTCTCTTGGCCGCCTCGGCGGCTTTCTTCTTGGCCAGGGCGATGGCCCGCTGCCTGGCCAGGCGGATGGCGGCCCGCCTGGCCGCCTGCTGGGCGAGCTTCCTGAGCAGCGCCCGCGCCGCGATCCTGGCCGCGATCCCGACGACGAACCAGACGAGCTGCCCGTCGGGGTCGCTCATGGTGACGGGGCTGTTGTTGGCGTAGGCGTAGGCGTTGAGCTGCTGCGGATCCTCCACGTCGACGACGGGGTCGACGGACAGGAACCGCCCGTTCCCGGGGTCGTACTCGCGGGCCCCGAGCTGGACGAGCCCGGTCGTCTGGTCCTTGACGCCTCCGACGAATCCGCGCTGGCCCGGCCACCACGGCGGCGGGGAGCCGCGATCCTCGCCGAACGGCGTCGTCCTCCGTACCGCCAGGTCGCCGTTGCCGGCGTTGAGGGCGGCCTGAGCCGTGCCCTGGTGGTCGGAGGCCAGGAAGTAGACCTGGTTGTCGGGCGTGCGCACCGCCACCGGCTCGCCGTTGACGGTGTAGTAGCGGGTGCACTCGACGACGCCCTTGGCGTTGTCGAGCCGCAGCTCCATGTCGTCGATGTAGAGCGTCGAGTCCGCCGGCGTCTTGCGGAGCAGCCGGCCGCCGTCGGCGTCGTACACGAACGAGGTGGTCCTGCCCGCCTCGGCCACCGACTCCAGGTTGCCCTCGGCGTCCCAGACCAGGGTCTGGCCGGCGGTTCCGACCTTGCGCCCGGTGGTGTTCCCCGCCGCGTCGTAGGTGAACGTGTCCGTCCCCACCGACTGGAGGGCGTGCGGCTGCTTCTCGCCGGCCTTGGGGTAGGTGGAGGTGCGGACGGACTCCGGGCGTCCGCCGAACGCGTGCCGAGTCTCCTTGATCCGATTCCCGGTGACGTCGTAGGCGTAGCTGGTCGCGTACGGCGCCACACCGCCGATCCTGTCCGACCGCGGCGAACCGCTCGCGCAGTCGTCGGTGGCCGTCCACGCCGAGGTCAGGCGGCGCAGATGGTCGTAGGTGAAGCACTGGGTGTCCCTCGGCTGGCCGCCCGCCGTATCGGTGATCCTGGTGATGTTGCCGGCGGGGTCGTAGGCGTAGTTGAGATCCAGGTCGGCCGACGGGGCGGACTCGCGGTCCAGCCGCGTCCGGGTCAGCCGCTGGGTGCTCTCGTCGTGGGTGTAGGTGAGCCAGCTCTTCCTGCCGCCCGTGCTCAGCTCGTACTGCAGGGTCTCGCCGAGCTTGGAGTAGCGGGCGGCCGTGACGTACGACGACAGGCCGGTGACCTTGGTCGGCTGGCCCAGCCCGTCGTAGGTGTAGACGACCGATTCCGCCTCCAGCCCGCCCGCGGCCGGGAAGCTGACCGACTGGATCTGGTCGTCGAGGGTGTAGCGGGAGTTGAGCACGTACGATCCGGCCAGCTTGCCTTCCCGCGCCGGGACGGTGACGGTCTGCCGCAGGGCGCGGTACTCGGCGTCGATCACGTTGATCTCGGCCTTGTACGCCTCACCGCCGAGGTAGCGGATGCTGGCGTTCAGATGCCCCTTGGCCAGCGCGTCGTACTTCCACTCCGCGAGCAGCGGGCCGTCCTTGGAGCCCTCGTGGGTCTCCAGCTTGCGGCCCAGCGCGTCGTAGACGTACGCGAGGGTCCTGCCGCGGGCGTCGGTGGAGGTGAGCATCTCGTCGGCGTCGTTGTAGGTGAACGTGGTGACGCCCTTGTCGGGGTCCTCGGTCCTGATCTCCCGTCCGCGCAGGTCGTAGGTGTGCCGCCACACGTTGCCGGCGGGGTCGGTCACGCTGGCCAGCCGGCCAGCGTCGTCGTAGGTGTACTTGGTCGCGTCGTACTCGCCGGTCGGCGTGGCGCCCCTGTACTGCCGCAGCTCGATGAGCCGGTCGTCGGCGTCGCCGATGCGGGTGACGGCGGTGCCGCCGGGGGGAGGCGTGATGTGCACCCGGTCGCCCTGCTGCGCGGCCGTGGCCCGCCACTTCTCCACGCCCTTGACCCGGAAGGTCTGGGCGCCGACCTCGCCGACCCCGTCGTAGACGTAGCCGATCTGGCTGGGCACGTCCGCGTCCGCCACGCCGAGCAGGTCGGTGGACGGCTCGCCGGGGCTGAAGTAGCCGCTGTTGCTCCTGGCCACCTCGCCGAGCGAGTTGTAGAAGGTGTCGGTGATCGTGCGCCCGTCGCGCAGCGCGGGGTCCTGCGTCTGGTCGTCGCGCGGCGCGGGCTCCTGGGTCTGCCGGCTGCGCAGCAGGCCGTCGTAGAGCTCGTGGCTGGTGGTGTAGCCGCCGTCGGCCCGCAGGGTCCTGGTGGTGACGACGTTGGGCCCGTCGGTACGCGTCAGGTAGGAGTACTCGGTGTTGGGCGACTGGCCTGCCGCCCTGCTCCGGTCGCCCTGCCACACCTTGACGAGGCGGCCCAGCGCGTCGTGCTCCATGTCGGTGCGCCGGTTGTTGGCGTCGATCTCGGCCACCGGCTCACCCCAGGCCGGTTCGAGGAAGGTGCGTTCCTCGTGCCCGAGGGGGTTGGTCTCCTTGATCTCGGTCGCCGGGGCTCCGGCGGCCGGCGTGTAGGTGGTGGTGACCTTGGTGCCGGCCGCGTCGGTCTCGCTGGTCGTGCGCCCGTAGGCGTCGTAGGTCAGGGTGGAGTTGGTGACGGTCGCGCCGTCTCCGGACGCGACCTCCTGGATCGTGGTGATGTCGCCCTTGACCGGCCCCTGGCCGTACGGCCTGCCGTCGTACTGCACCCGCTCGTCGGAGATCACGTCATCGGCGGCCAGCCCGGCCACGGCGGTGCCGCACCCCGCGGCGACCTTCTGGATCCTGCTGGTGTAGTCCAGCATCCAGGCCGTGCCGTTGCGGGCGTAGGTGTAGCGCGTGCACTGGTCGTCGTCGGCGGTCGCCAGATCGTTCTGCTCGTCCACCTGGGTGACCAGGCCCTGCTCGTCGTAGGAGCGGGTCTCTCCGGTCCGCCGCCACTTGCCGCCCTCCAGGGCCGTGCGGGTGACCATCGACCTGTCCTCGACGATGTGGGCGGCCTTGGTGACGCCGCCCTGCGTCGACTCGGCGGTCTTCAGCGACCACGGTTCGTCCGTCGACGCGGTCAGGATCGCTCCACCGTCGCCGTCGTAGAGGATCTCCTCCCGCTGGAAACCGGCCAGGTGGTCGAGATCGTCCAGCTTGCCGCCCTCGGAGTCCACGACCTGCGCGCTGCGCTTGGAGCCGTCGGCCAGGCGGTCGCCGTCCATGCCGCGGAAGTACCTGAACTCGGTGAGCGTGCGCCTGCCGTCCTGCCCGTCGCCCTGGCGGACGCGCACCCTGCCGAACCCGCGCCAGTCCGCCCAGGTGCGGTGCTCGGGCTTCACCAGGATGTTGTCGGCGTAGCGCCAGGCGGCTCCGTCGAGGTACTCGTAGTCGGTGACCACCCACGGCGACCCGGCGACCCGGTCCACCTCGACGGTCTGCTTCACGACGTACTTGTGGAACCAGTCGGTGACCTCGCCCTCGTTCTCCGGCGCCCACCGCTGCGGGAAGCAGAGCCGGGTGTTGCGGTCGGCGGCCGGCAGGTCTCCCGGCCTGCAGTCGGCGGGGGCGTAGTTGACCCGGAGATCCCCGCCGCTCTCGTTGTTCACCGTCTGGACCCGCCACTTGACGAGCGGCGCGCGGCCCTCGTCCGCGTCCACCCTGTTGGGGAGCTGGACGCCGGTGAAGGTGATCTTCGGCAGCGTGATCGTGCCGCCCACGTGGCCGCTCTGCTGGAGGGACGCCAGCCAGAGCGAGGGGCTGAGCCCGTCACCCGGCGCCGGGAACGACTGCGTCAGCGTCCAGGAGTCGACGGCGCAGTACGGCTTGCCGGAGCACTTGGCCGTGTCGGTGTTCACCACCTGGGTGGTGACCTTCGCCAGGCGCTTGCGGGAGAAGAACGTCGGTGACAGCCGGTCGGTGCACTTCTCCCCCGATCCGCAGATCTGGTCGAAGGGGACGTCGGGCCAGTGACCCGCCGTCTCCTTCCTGAGCTGGTCGGTGGCGCAGGTGACCGTCCCGCCGGGGACGCACCGTTCGGCGACGTCGAAGACGACCTGGGCCGCGGGCGACCTGGTGAACAGCTCACCCTGCAGGTAGCCGTAGTCGATGCGCCTGAGGTATCCGCCGCGCACGTACTCCGTGCCCAGCTCGGGCTTCATGTTCCGCCCGTAGTGGTTCTTCTCGACCTCGTACCAGTAGGTGGTGGCGTTGCCGTGCGGGTCGGCGGCGAGGTCGAGGTTCCACCGGTACGCCTGCCGGCACCAGGCGGCCGTCCTGTCGCTCTTGTAGCAGGGCTCGCCGCTGTTGTTGCCGAACACCGGCGTCGTCCAGGTGGACGCTGTCTCCGGCTTGCCCGACGCCCATCCGGGCAGGCGGTTGAGCCCGAAGCTGTACTGGGTGCCGTCGGCGGTGGTGACGCGCCAGTACTCACCGTCGTCGTCGCCGTTGACGGCACCCTTCAGATACTCGACGCGGGTCCCGTCGTCGCGCTTGGGCCGCCACTGCTTGGTCGTGGCGTCCTTGACCAGTTCGACGGACGAGCCGCCGAGGACCAGCGTCGCGTTCTCCTGGTCCCAGCACAGGTCGCCGGTCTTCTTGCCGTCGAGCATGCACGACTTGTAGCGGCGCTCGACGTAACCACCCGGGCTCAGCTCGAAACCCTCGCCCACCCAGGACGGCTGGTTGTTGGTGGAGGCGGTGCGGCCGTCCACGCTCTGCGAGGAGTAGGAGATCGACATCTCCGGCTCGTCGCCGCCCAGGGCCGGTGGCGCCCGCAGTTCGTAGCTCCAGCCGAAGTCGCCCGACTGGGAGCCGACGCTCCAGTCGGCCGAGGGGGCGAGCGAGGTGGCCGCGTGGTCGCCCGACGGGCCCGCCGCCGCGGCCGTCACCGCGTACAGCGCGGGCAGGTCGACCTCGGCGGTCAGCGTGCCCGCCTTCGTGTCGTTGTCGCCAGGCACCGGCTCCGGCCGTGGACAGGTGGTCCCGGCCGCGGCGGCGTTCAGGGCGCACTCCTCCAGCCGCACCATCCGCAGCCTGGCGCCGTAGTCGCCGCCGAAGGCGTGGCGGAACCCGGAGTAGTCGATCTCCAGGCGCGTCCTGCCGGACTTCGCCGCTATGCCCTGTCCCGGCGACACCCGCATCGCCAGGCCGAGCAGACCCGTCTGCGCGGTGTCGAGCAGTTCGACGCGGACCCGCTCGGGAGCGGACGCCCTGGCCGCCGCCTTCGGCGTGGCGAGCCGTACGGGGAAGCCCGCTGTCAGGGACCGCGCCTGCGTGTCGCCGGTCGCGTCCAGTTCGACGGCCTGCGGTTTCGGCCAGACGGTGCTCGGCGGCGCCTTCCACGCCTGTTTCTGTGCCGGATCGGCCGCCTGCGGCAGTACGGGGACCCGCTCCCCGCGGACCGGGGTCGCCTTCTGGACGGCCGGGGCGGAGCGTGGCGCGGCACTCGCGGGCATCGCGTGCACCAGCGGCACCACGACGACGACGGCCAGCGTGGCCGCCAGCCGCCGGGGCCACGGCGACCTTCGTACGGGTTTCAGTAAACGATTCCAGTAAGAGTCCGGAGGGGCTGGCTCGGGTGGCAGATCCATTGACTTCACCCAATCTGTGGACGAGTCGAACGGGGGGTGACTGGTTGGACGAGTCGGGCTGAGGGGTGACCGGCTGGACGAGTCGGGCTGAAGGGTGACTGGTTGGACGAGTCGGGCTGAAGGGTGACCGGCTGGGAGGTTCCTACTGGGCGGCCAGCTGGGAGATCTGCTCGGCGCTCAGCACCCCGTCATAGGCGCGGACGTCGTCGACGGTCCCCGGCCAGTAACCGGTGAAGACACCCGCGTTCTTGGCGCGGCCCAGCTGCAGGGGGCCGACGGCGTTCCACGCGCTCACGTGATCGGTGACGGTGCTGTCCGACAGCCGTCCGTTGACGTAGACCCGCAGCTCGCCCTGGAGCGGGTCGTAGACCCCGGCCACGTGGGCCCACTCCAGCGGCACCGGGAGGGCGTCGGACCGGGTCCGCACCAGCGCGGTGGTGTCGGTGTCGGCGGCGGCCATGCCGAGGACCCACCGCCCCTGCTCCCTGTCATAGCCGAGCTGGAAGCCACTGGCCCTGTTCCCGGCCTGGGAGACGGCGGACGCGTCGCGGGTGGGCAGGTAGTCGAGCTGGGTCCAGGCGGCGACGGTGAATCCGGCTCTGGTGTCGACCGCGGGAGCGGCGGCCTGCGCGTAACCGCCCGTGCCGTCGAGGGCGAGCGCGCCGTCCAGCCAGCCTTCGGTCCAGGACGCGCCGCCGCCCAGCGCCGCCGCCGAGGCCCGTCCGGAGGAGTCGGCGGCGGCGGCACCGGCCCCCTCGTCCAGTTTCCAGTGCCCGACCAACGTCGCGGCGCTGTTCACCAGGTCGGCGACCTCGTCGCCGAACATCGCCCGGCCGTGGACGCGGACGTCGTCGATGTCGCCCGGCCAGAACTCCGCCGCCCCTCCGTCGGCCTTCGCCCTGCCGATCGCCAGGGGCCCGGTCGCGTCCCACGGCTGGGTGAACGGGACCGTCGACTCCAGGCGCCCGTTGACGTACAGGGACAGCGTCTCCGCGGCTGCGTCGTAGACGCCGGTGAGGTGGGTCCACTCGCCGAGCCTCGGCGCGGCCTCCGACAGCGCGCGCACGGCCGGCGCTCCGTCGGCGTCCGCGCCGGTACGGCCCAGCGCCCAGCGGTTGTCGGCCTTGGAGTACTGCAGGGAGAATCCGCCGGTCCGCCCGCCGTCCTGGCTGACCGCGGTCGCGGTGGCGTTGACACCGGTCAACCGCACCCAGGCGGCGACCGTGAAGTTGCTCAGGGTGGACACGACGGGGCCGGTGGTCCGCGCGTGGCCGCCGGCGCCGTCGAGCCGCAGTCCCAGGCCGGTCCTGCCGGTGGTCCAGCCGGCCGGGCCGTACAGGGTGGCCTGGTGGGCGCCCGTGCGGTCGGCGGCCCCGGTGCCCTGCCCGTCGTCCAGCGCCCAGTGCCCGTCAGGGCCCGTTCCCGCGTTGACGTTGAACACGTAGGTGCGGATCGGGCCCTGGTGTCCCGCGCGGTCCTTGCTGCGCACCGAGAGCACGTTGGGGCCGTCGTGGCGGGGGGTGAGCCGGATCGCCGCCGACCCGTCCTGCAGGCCGGCCGCGACCTCCACCTTGGGCGCGGTGTCCAGCCCGTAGACGTAGCCGACGACGTCGGCGACGCCGTTGGCGGTGAAGGTGAAGGAGCCGGCCCGGCCGACGCCGTCGTTCCAGCCTCCCTCGGCGTACTCCGGCGAGGTCACCCCCGGTTCCCTGCCGGGGGCGGTGGCGTCGACGGTCGCCTCGCACCAGGGGCTCCACGCGCTACTGGCCCTGCCGTCCTCGCCGCGGACCCGCCAGCGGATCACGGAGCCGTCGCCGAAGGCGCCCTGCGGGACGTCCGCGTAGAAGGCGCTGCCCGTTCCCTGCGGCTCGGTGAGACGCTCGCCCACCTTCGTGCCGGCGGCGTTCCACCACTCGAACCGGCCCCTGACCGAGTTGTCGGCGTCACGCAGCTTGGCCCACAGCTTCGGTGTGGTGCTGCCGATGGTCGGCCGCCCCTCACCGGCGACACAGCCGCCTCCCGGGTCCGACCACGCGTCGGCGGCGACGGGCGCGGCGGGCAGCGAGTTGTACTCGATCACCAGGCTGGGGTTGTTCTTGAACTTCTTCCAGCTGTAGTTGTCCGACTCGTTCGTGGCCCTGAGCCCGATGGTCATGTTGGGCCACTTCTTCGCCGCGGCGTCCACGGCCTGGCTGGTGACGTCGAACTCGACACCGCCGGGCAGGCAGGCCGGCCCCCAGCCCTTCGCGACGTTCACGGTGTCGAGGAGTTTGGCCCACGTGGGCTGCTTGTTCCAGGTGGTGCTCTTGCTGATCGGATTGGTCGACCAGGCCTCGACCTTCCGCGCGCTGCACGAGTAGGACCACGTCTCGTATGTCCGCAGCGTCGCCTTGATGATCTGCTTGCCGTGGATGGCCGTGCCGGTGTTCATCTGGAAGAACGACCGGTTGGTCTGCCCGGGGACGTGTCCCGCCCTGGCGACGTCGTTGGCGTTCAGGAAGTTGGAGCTTGGATTGTTGCTCCAGACGGACGTCCACGCGCCGCGGGCCGCCGAGAAGAACGGGTCGAGGTAGACCGGGAACCTGGTCCTCGGGTCCTCGATCATGTCCCGGTCCGGCCTGAGCAGCAGCTTCCCGCCGGCGAGTTCGAGGCCCATCACCTCGTGACGGGCGTCCGCCGGGGAGCCCTCCCCCGCGGCGAGCGTGCGCGCGGTCGAGGCCCCCGACGAGTCCCACATCATCGGCGGCGAGGCAGTGAAGATCGTTCCGCCGTTCGCGTCGACCGCCTCGAGGTTGCCGCCCCTGGTGGACTTCATCGACAGCCCGTCGGCCGACAGCGGGAAGCCCAGCTCGGCCAGGGCCTTGTTCTCGGCCGCCGCCCGCGACTTGACCACCAGGAGGTGGGAGAAACCGTCGACGTCCGCCTTCACCTGGAGATCCACTCCCGGCAGCACCTCGGGATAGGTCGCGGTGTCACCGCTCAGCGCCGGCTTCGGCAGCGCGCCCGGCCACTCCAGTTCCAGCGCCTTGCCGCCGCGCGCCATCCGGGCGAGCGGCGCGCTCCCACCGCCCGAGAACGTCAGGTCGACCGCCGTCGCGACAGGGGCGACCGCGCCGTCGGGCCGGAGCCGGAGCGTCGCGTCCGCGGCCACCCACCGGCCCGCCTGGCGCACGCGCACCGGGCGCGCGTGCTGTTCCAGCACGAAGGTGCCGTCCGGTCTGGCGAAGACCTGGCGCGTCTCCGTGCGCATCGCGTCCACCTCGACCGGCTGCCCCGTCCGGCGGGCGAGAGCGAGAGCCGGCTTCTCCGCGGGTTCCGCGCTCCGCTGTCGTGTGACGGCGTCCGCGCCCTGTTGCCGCACATCGGCGACAGCGCCCAAGTGATCGGCGGGCGCTGCCACGACCGCGCCCGCCACCATCGCCACGACCAACCCACGAGCTAAGCGCATCAGCCCTCGCCGTTGTCGAGCTGGGACGACGCGCGGGTCAACGCCCGCCCGGCGTCTCCATGATCTTCAATTGACGAACGGATTGTCACCCAGGTAAAGCTGCCCGTCCAGATCTTGTGGCATATTTCGCCAGAATTACTTTTTTGTCTGAAGAAAACTGCCAGCGACGGGCCGGACCGCAGGAGGCCGCGCGGACCGGCCCCTCCTGCGGCACGGCCGGTGACACCCGCCTCAGCGGTCACCGATCGGGGCGCGGGCGGCCGGCTGGACGCCACCGGGAGCGCCGCCGAGGCAGGCGGGATCCGAGGCGTCAGCGGGGAGTACGGCGGTCAGCGTGAAGCGCTCGCCGTCGCGCTCCGTGCTCAGGTGCCCGCCGGCCTGCCGGGCGCGGGAGGCGAGGTTGAGCAGGCCGGTTCCCCGCCGGCCGGCGATCGGGGGCAGTGCGCCGTCGTTGGACACGCGCAGCCGTACGGTCCCCTCCGCCTCCGGCGCCGTCTCGATCTCGCACACCCGGGCACGCGCGTGCCGTACGACGTTGGTCACCGCCTCGCGCAGCACGATCGCGGCCGGCTCGCCGGGGGCGGCGCCGAGCCGTACCCGTGCCTCGATCCCCGCGGCCGCCAGCATCGCGCGGGCGGCCTCGACCTCCTGCCCGAACGCCGGCCCCGCCGACTCGCCGGTGACCGAGCGGACCGACGACAGCGCCTGCTCGGCCAGCGCCACCGCCTCCGTCAGGTGGACCCGCGCCGCGCCGGGGGCACCGCCGGCCAGCCGGTCGGCGAGCTCGCCCTTGACCACGACGGCCGACAGCTGGAAGCCCAGCAGGTCGTGCAGGTCCCTGGCGATCCGCAGCCGCTCCTTGAGCACCGTCACGCGCGCCAGTTCCTCGCGGGCCTGCCGCACCTGGCCCGCGGTGACCGGCAGCCGGCACAGCGCGTACGTCATGGCGGCCGCGGGCAGGCCGCCCAGCACGGTGAAGGGGCTGCCGACCACGCCCTCCACGCCGTACAGCAGCACCGGGACGCCGCAGGCCAGCAGCGCGGCCAGCCCCCACGACAGCGGAGCGCGCACGTGGAAGAGGACGACGCCGGCGACCATGCCCAGGTAGGGGAGCGGGGTGATGTCGCCGGCGGCGGCCAGCGCGAGCACGACCAGGCCGATCTGCGCGGCCAGCGTCACGCGCCACGCCGGCGGCTGCACGCCCGGGGGTCTGGGCAGCACGTGATGGAGCTGCAGGACGGCGACCGCCGGTAGGGCCACGGCCGCCACCGCGAGCTCCGCGGGGCTCGGCACCGAGAGCGCGAGCTGCCGCGCGCCGAACAGCCTCAGCGCCGCCGTGCCGAGATGGTCGATCTCCAGAACGAGCAGGACGCACCAGGCCAGCCAGGGGACCGTGGCCACCGGCTTCGGCCGGCGCGCGGGCACCCGGCCCGCGGGCGGCGAGACCCGCGCCACCACCTCGGCCCGCTCGCCCTCCTCGGCCAGCTCCACCTCCGTCCCCGTGATCACCGTCCCCGTGACCGCCTCGCGCAGCGCCCCCGGGGGCAGGCCGGTGAACACGACCGTGAAACGGGCCTGAGCGTCCAGCTCGATCCGGCAGCCGGAGGGGGTGCCGGAGCGGAGTGCGGCGATCACCGTCCGCCGCAGCAGGGCGGCCAGCGCCGCGTCCACCGGTGCGGGCAGCCGGTCGGCGGCGACCAGGGCGGTGGTGGCCGGCACCCCTGCCGCGGCCAGCACCGTCGCGGCCGACTCCGCCTCCGCGGCCAGCGAGTGCTCGCGGTAGTCGTCGGCCACCGACCGGACGGCGTCCAGGGCCTGGCGTGCCCCCTCCACCAGCTCGGCCGGCGGGAAGCGGGCCGGGTCGTCCGCCGCGCTCCGGCCCGCCGCGATGACGGCCGCCAGCCGCGTGCCGAGCGAGGCGCGCAGCTCGCCCGCGATCCGCAGCCGCTCGCGGGCCACCTCGGCCGAGGCGTGCTCGGCACGGGTGGCTTCCAGCTCGCGCACCAGGTGGCCGAGGCGCGCGGTCGCGAAGAAGCCCAGACCGAGCGCGGCGCTGATGAGCGCCGCCCACAGGGCGTAGGCGAGGCCGCCCGAGGGCAGCCAGAGCAGCCTGACCGCCAGCTCGCCGGCCACCACGAGCCCCGCGCCGGACCAGCCGGCCCAGCCTGCGAGGGCGAGCGGCAGCGCCGCCGCCGGCAGCGCCGAGACCGGCCCCCAGGCGTCACCGAAGACCGCGTAGGGGCCGAAGGCCAGCAGCACCTGGACGGCCAGAACCCACGGTGGCAGGCGGCGCAGGACGGCCGCCAGGTACAGGCCGCCCAGCACGACCACGAGGACCGCCCCCGCCACCACGACCGCGAGGTCGGGCGGGCTGCCGAACGACATCCCGGCCGCCAGCACGCTGATCCGGAAGAGGCAGTACAGCGTGAGGCAGACCAGGGTCGGCATCAGGGCGAAGCGCGACATCCGGTCTTCTCCGTGCCGCTGTGACATGCGCCTTCTCACCCCGACAGAGCAAATGACCGAAATATGGCATTTTTGCGCTCATCTTTCGGATATGCAATCTGCGTGCCGGTCGGCTGCGGGGCGCGCCGGAGGCGGCGCTGCGGGCACTACCGGCACCACCACGTCCGCTGCCGGGTCTGCGCGGGTCAGAGCCGCTGCGCGGAGTCCTGGCGCGGCACGCGTGCGGCCGGGCCGGTGGGGACGAATTCCGGCCGGCGGTCGATGCGCGCGCGATCGGCCTCGGACCCGAAGTGATAGTCGATCTTCCGGGTCGCCTCCGCCCACTGCTCCATCGTGCGCACGGGCGCGAGCGTCTCGACCACGAACGGGTCGTGCCAGCGTTCGACGGCCCGCCGCCACAGCTCCTCCGGGGAGTCCGTCAGCACGTTGCCGACCGTTCCCTCGTAGGCGGCCATCGCCCGCGCGGCCCCGTCCGGCTCGATCTGCAGGACGGGGAAGAACGACCCGCCGCGGATACGGTCGGGATGCATCTGCAGTGCCAGGTTGTCCGTCGTGGCCACGCGCACGGACGGCGGCGCCAGGGAGCGCAGGTGTTCCCCGTACTCGGGGTTTCCCAGCAGTTCGACCTGGGAGTCGGAGAGCAGCTCGTGCTGGGCGAACCCCTCGCGGCTGGCGAGCCCCTCCGGTATCACCGCTCCGAACGCGATGGACTCCAGTTCGGGGAACCTGGGCGCGATGGCGGTGCAGAAGTCCTCGATCTGGTGGAAGTTGCTGCTGACCACGACGCAGTCGATCCCCAGGCCGAGGGGGCTCCCCCCGGACAGTCGCCGCTTCCGGGCGGCCGTGTCCAGGAGCGCCAGCGCGCTCATCGCCCGGTCGAACGATCCGCGCCGGCCGCGGATCCGGTCGTGCACCTCCGCGGTGGCCCCGTCGACGCTCACGTTCATCCGGAAGGAGCCCCGCACGATGTCGTCGATCATCTCGGGGCGCAGCGACCAGCCGCCCGTGAAGAGCGAGACCTCCATCCCCGCCGCGGACAGCCGGTCGATGACCTCGAAGACACCCTTCACAAGGAGGGGCTCACCGCCGGCTATGCAGACGCCGTACGGCTTCATCGCGATGACGGCGTCGGCGGCGCGGAGCATCTGGCCGTGGTCCAGCTGGCGTGCCGGCCGGCGCCCGGATTCCGAGTAGCAGTGGGAACACCGCAGCGGGCACGCGTATGTGATGTCCCAGACGACCTCAAGCGGGCGATCGGGTATTTTCAAGGTGGCGCTCCTGACGCGGGACAGGCCGGGGCCGGCTCCGCGGACGTGAGGGACTCCGTACGAGTCCCCGCGGTGGACGGATGGGTGAGGTCGCCGGCGGCCGGCCGGCTGTGCCCGCCCGGCGCATCAGCCGGTGGCGGTGAGAAACTGGGTGGCGGCGAGCTCGGCGTAGAGCGGGTCCGCGACGACCAGTTCGTCGTGGGTGCCGACGGCCCGGACCGTGCCCGCCTCTATGACGACGATCCGGTCGGCCAGGGTGACCGTGGACAGCCGGTGCGCCACGACCAGCACCGTCGTCGTCCGGGCGGCCTCGGCGACCGTGTCCCGCAGCGCCGCCTCGTTGACGGCGTCGAGCTGCGAGGTGGCCTCGTCCAGCAGCAGGAGACGCGGGCGGCGCAGGAGCGCGCGGGCGATGGCCACGCGCTGGCGCTCTCCGCCGGAGAGCTTGGTGCCCCGGTGGCCGACCAGGGTGTCCAGGCCCTTGGGCAGCCGTGCCACCAGGTCGTCGAGGCGGGCGGTGCGCAGGACCCGCCGGATCTCCTCGCCGGTGGCTCCGGGGGCGCCGAGCAGGAGATTGTCACGGAGGGAGCCCGACAGGACGGGGGCGTCCTGCTCGACGTAGCCGATCGCGGCCCGCAGCTCCGGGAGGTCCCAGTCGCCGAGGTCACGGCCGTCGAGCAGGACGCTCCCCGAGGTCGGCTCGTAGAACCGCTCGATGAGGGAGAAGAGGGTGGTCTTGCCCGCGCCGGAGGGACCGACGAAAGCGGTCATGCCCCGCGACGGGACGGTGAAGGTCACCCCGCGATGGACGGGCGGCAGGTCGGGCGCATAGCGGAAGCGCACGTCGCGGAACCGCAGTTCGGCGGGTGCCGCGCCGGGGGCGGGGAGCACGGCGGCCGGCCTCTGCGGCTCGGACGGCAGCCGCTCGGCCTCCTGGATGCGGGCGACCGCCGCGGCCCCGATCTGGTACTGGCCGGCCGCGCCGACGAGTCCCTGAAGGGACGGCACCAGGGTGAACACGTACATCAGGAAGGCGATCAGCGTCCCCACGTCGATCAGCCCGGAGGCCACCCGGGCCCCGCCCGCGGCGAGGACGGTGAAGAAGGCCACCTGCAGGGCGAGTTCGGCGGTGTGCCCGGCGACCGCCAGCCACTTGGCGGCACGCACGCTGGCCTGCCACGACTCCTCGGCGGCACCGTGGATGGCCGCCTCCTCGCGGTGCTCGGCGCCGGAGGCCTTCACGGTGCGCAGCGCCCCGAGGATCCGCTCCAGGGCCGCGCCCATCGCTCCCACCGACTTCTGGATGTCCCTGCTCGCCCGGCTCACCCGCGGCATGACCACGCGGACGACCGTCCCGGCGAGGAGCAGCACGCCGAGCGTGACCGCCAGCAGCACCGGGTCGAGCACGCCCATCATCGTCATGGTCGCGAGGATGGTGAGACCCCCGGTGACCGTGCCGACGAGCGAGTCGGTGGTGACCTGGCGCAGCAGGGTGGTGTCGGAGGTGACTCGGGACATCAGGTCACCGGGCTCGACCTGGTCGACGGCGGACATCCGCAGCCGCAGGAGGTGGGAGACCAGGCGGCGGCGGGCGGTGAGCACGATCGACTCGCCGGTACGGCGCAGCACGTACTCGCCCAGTGGCCCGATCCCCGCGGTCACGACGACGAGGACGCCCATCAGCAGCAGCACGTCGGTCAGCGGCCGGTCCGCGCCGAGGTCGTCGACCAGCTGCTTGGCCGCGAGCGGAAGCGCCAGCCCGATCGCCCCGGACACCAGGTTCAACAGCCCGCCGAGGGCGAGCCAGCGCCAGGACGGGCGCATGTAGCGCAGCAGCACGCGCCAGGCGGGTGACGGGTCCGACGGCGCGGGGACCGGCGCGGAGGTCCCGCCGTCGCGAGGGGGCAGCCGTCCGGGTCGGGAAACGCGAGGCTCGGCCGCCCCGGCCACCGCCGCTGGGGCGTCGGGCTGAAGGCGCTGCGTGTCCACGGGGTTCCTCGCAAGAATGTCTGGGATGGGAGAACTGCGGGGGTCGCCGGTGTCCGGAGCGGGAGTGCCGGGGACGGGAGAACCGCGGGGACGCCGATATCCGGAGCGGGAGTGCCGGGGACGGGAGAACCGCGAGGGCGCCGATGTCCGGAGCGGGGCGCCCGGGACGGGAGAACCGCGGGGGTCACCGGCGTTCCCGCCGTCCGGCCCTGGCCGAGCGCGCCGAGACACGCTCGGCCAGGGTCAGCGCCGGGAGGCGTTACCGCCCCCCGGCGCCGGAGCGATCAGACGCAGACGTAGCAGGCCGTGCCGTTGTACGAGGTGACCAGGCTGGAGCACGGGTGCGCCTTGCCCTCAGAGGCGTTGAGCGTCTGGAGCTGGAGAATCTGAGCCATCTTCTTGTTTCCTTTCGGTCGCCTCGAATGCGGGAGACCGCAGATCGAGGACGGGGATAACCGACGCGCTCTGGTTGAACGCGACGCTGAGGGCAACGAGAACTCCGGCCGAACCCGTTTCCAGGTCCATGGACAGCCGCATGAGTTGGTTGCCGGGGAAGGCCAGGTGGCCCTGGTAGAAGAGGGCGTGCCAGCCGAGCCGGCGCACGTGCTCGCGGAGCACGGGCCGGTCTTCCGGCCTACCCAGTAGGTGGAAAGTCGCGATGGTCCCCGCCCGTCCCATGAGGAGGGACGGGTGACGGACGAACGGCGCCCGGCAGGCGCGGCGGACGCCGTCGACGACGTCCGCGAAACCCGGCTCGGCACGCCGGCCCAGGTACTGGGACAGGACCAGCGCCAGGCCGCCGCTGCCGGTGCCGAGATAGGCGAGGTAGCGGTTGCTCTCCAGCAGGCAGAAACCGCCGTCCGGCAGCACCTGGCCCCGGCCGATCTCACGCTGCAGCGCCAGCCGGGCCAGGTCGAGGTGACGGGTCTCCCCGGTGGTGTCGTGCAGCCGGAGGAAGTAGGAGGCGACCCCGGTCAGGCCGTGCTCGAGGCCGACGCGGCCCTGGGGCGCGAACATCCCCGAGTCGCCGTCGCCGAGTTCCGCGGCCAGCCTCTCGCCGATGTCCAGGGCTTCGGTGCGCAGCCCCTCGTCTCCGGTGAGCTCGGAGAAGTGCAGGAGGTTGAGGCCCGCTCCGGCCAGCCCGCCGTGTATGCCGGGTACCGCGAGGCCGTCGTGCAGTTTCCGGGCCCGGTCGAGTATGTCGAGCGCGTCGTCACGACGCCCGAGCGACTCCAGCGTCGCCGCCACGCCGTGCAGCCCGTTCAGGAGGCCGGGGCGCGGGTCGGGGGCCCGGTGCGCGGCCGCGACGAGCCAGTCCACGTAGTCGTCCGGTACGGCGGCGCCGGCCTGCCGCAGTGCCCAGAGCACGCCGGCGGCGCCGTTGGCCACGGTGAACCCGCCGGTCGCGAACTGCTGCGGGTCTCCCGGGAAGAGCCGGTCCCGGCGATCGGGCGTCGCGCTCGCGTTGATTCCCGCCACGAGCGAGTCGCGGACGGCCGGCCAGTCGAGGTCCCCGGCGGTGAACATCCGGGCCGCTCCGTCCTCGCCGAGAGGTCCCCTGACCGCGCTGAACTGCCGGACCAGACGCGGTCCGAACGCCGGCGGCAGCGGGAAGTGCTCGGTGATGACGTCGGTGAGGCTGGCGAGCTTGACCGGGTCCCGCTCCTGGAGAGGGCTGATCGGGAGGAACACCCACTGCCGCAGGCAGTTCAGGACGTAGTTGTCGGCCTCGCGACCGGAGAGCTCCTTCGGCGCGGCGAATCCCGCGGCGGCGAGGCCCGGGGGGCGCGGGTCCGTCAGGTCGGACGCGATCTCGAAGTCGATCAGTACGACGCGTCCGTCCGGGCGGACGATGATGTTCTCGGGGTGCAGGTCGGCGAACCGCACCCCCCTCGCGTGGACGGACATGAGCGCGTGGTCGACCTTCGCCAGGACATCGGTCGCCCACCGGGTGTACGAGGCCAGCGACTCGGCGGTCGGGTCGGGGCTGACCAGCGGGTAGCGCTCGAACACCTCGTCCATCAGGGTCTTGCCCTCGATGTACTCCTCGACCAGGAAATGGTGTTCCCAGAACATCCGGTGGTCGAGCAGGCGGGGGACGCAGTCGAGGCCGCTCAGCCGCTCCAGGATGTCGCGCTCGTGTGCCAGCCTGGCGACCGCGTCGACGCCGCCGGTGTCCAGGCCCGCGTGCGGCCGGGCCTCCAGCAGCACCACGTACCCTCCGGACGCCCCGTCGCGGGCGAGGTAGACCCCACCGCCGTTGGAGAAGTGCAGCGCCCGTTCGATCTGGTAGGGAAACTCCTCCTCGCTGCCCGCCCCGTGCCTGGCGACCGACGCGCGCAGCACCTCGGGGATGGAGACCCATTCCGGTACGGTGAACGCCGGAGTCCGCTTGTCCGGCACCAGCTGCCCGTCGGGCGTACGGATCGCGTACCCCAGGCTGCCGTCCGATTTCGTGTAGGTCATCGGCTGGAACGCGCCGTACCGCACGTAAACCGGCGAGTCCTCGTACCGGAGGTCGCTGAGGATGTACGGGCCGGTGAAGTCCCGCAGGATTCCGGCCAGCGCCGGCAGCACCTCGCTCAGCTGTTCCTCGTCGACCGGGTACAGCGTGATCAGCTTGCCGCTGCTCCCCCGATCGGCGTACTTGTTGTTGAGCAGCCGCATCGCCATCTTGCTTCTGAGGAACTTGACGGCGATGTTCCGGCTGACGCAGAAGTCCACCACGAGGTCGCAGACGGTGGCGGCGTCGGCGTCGGTCGCCGAGACGTGGATCTTCCATCCCTGCTCCGGCAGCGCGGCGTCGGGCGGGAGCAGCACGACCCACAGCTCGCTCTCGCCGACGCGCCACCCGCTCGGGAGCGGCCGGCGTGCCGTGGGGAAGCGGTTGCCGTCGTCCGGTATGCGCCAGACCGGCTCGAAGAACAGCGGGTCGGCCTGGCAGTAGGCCACCAACTGGGGAAGTGTCTCTTTCATCTGGTCGGACTCCTGGATGCTGAAAGCGTGAGGGGAATCATTCGGACGAGATCGTGTTTCCTGACATCACGCTCCGTCCGGCGGACGCCGGCCACCGGGGACGCTCCGGTCCGGTTCGAGGACGATCGGCAGTCCAAGGAGGTAGCGAACGCTGCTCTGCCGGTAGTGCAGGCTCTGGGAGTCGCGGGCGAGCTCCATGTCCGGGAAGCGCCGGGCGAGCGTGCCGATGGCGATCTGCAGCTGGGCTCTGGCCAGTTCCGCCCCCAGGCAGTGGTGGTGGCCGTGACCGAAGGCGAGGTGGGGGTTGCTCGTCCGCCTGATGTCCAGCAGGTCCGGATCGGCGAAGAACGACGGGTCCCGGTTGGCCGCCACGAGTGACGCGGTGAGGAGGCTCCCCTCCGGGATCGGCGTGCCCTTCACGTCGATCGGGGCCGCCACGTGACGGGGGATGCCCACGGGGAACGGTGTGACGAGCCGCAGCAGCTCCTCGACCGCGGTGACGGTCAGCGTGGGGTCGTCCGCGAGCCGTTTCCACTGCTCCCGCCGTAGCAGGGCGGCGACGCCGCTCGCCAGCACGGTGGTCGGCGCCCGGTGGCCGTTCACCATCAGGAACCTGGCCGCCGAGACGAGGTCCTCTTCGGACAGGCCGTCCCCCTCGGCTTCGACGACCCAGCCGAGCAGGTCGTCCGAGGGCCGGGCCCTCCTGTCCGCGATCAGGACGCGCAGGTAGTCGTCGATGTCGCCGTGCGCCTTGGGCGGCGGGGAGACCAGCCTCTCCAGGATCCATTCGTGTATGTAGCCCCGGTCCCGCTCCGGCACGCCGAACAGCTCGCACAGGACGGCGACCGGCAGGGGGTAGGCGAACCTCTGGAGGAGGTCGATCACCTCGCGGGAGGGGACCGCGTCCAGCAGCGCGTCGGTCTCCCGCTGGATGCGCGGACGCAGCGCCTCCACCCGTTCCGGGGTGAGGTGCCGCTCGATCAGCCGGCGCAGCCGGGCGTGTTCCCGGCCCTCGATCGTAATCAGGTCCAGCTCGCCCCGGTGCGCGAGGGCCGGATCGGCCGACTGGAGCCGGAACCCCGCAGTGATCTCCACCTCGCCGGCCAGTCCCGGACCGGCGAGCGCCGTGGTGGTCGCCTCGTGTCCGGTCAGAACCCAGGACGTCGCCACGTCGGCCGTGTTGACCCGGTGGACCGGCCCCAGCTCCCGCCACTGCCGGAGCGCGCCGGGATCGTTGAAGATCGCCGGGGTGAGCGCCGGGAGCCGTGCCGGGACCTGCGCGTGAGCGCCCGCCTCGCCCGCCTGCCGGTCCAGATCGTCCAGGAAGGGGACGAGCACCGGGACCGCCGCCTCCGGATCGGCGGCGGACAGCACCAGGACCGGGCAGAGCAGCTCCGGTGCGGAGTCTCCGAGAGCCAGGCCCCCGCCACCCGGCGGCCCCACGACCACCACCGCGGCCACCCGCTCCGGATGACGGTCCGCGACCTCGATCGCCGCCGGTCCGGCCGCACCGTAGCCGAGCAGTACGGCGCGGTCCGGGCTGTCCGGCGCCGCCAGGAAATCCGTGATCCCCCCGACGCAGGCGGCGAGGTCGCCGGCCGGCACGCCGGCCACCCGCACCCGCCGGCCGCGGCCGGTGAGCTCGTCCTCCAGGCGCTCGCTCCCGGCCCCCGGGTTGAGGATCACCAGGACCCGCCCCCCGGCGGTGGCACCCGGCTCATCCCCCTTCGGGGCCGTGGCGGGCAGCGCCCCGACCCCGCCACCACTGGCGACTGTCGCCATCTCAACTCCCCCTTCCGGTACCGCTGGTCCGGAACGTCTCGGCTGGCTGATGACCAATGTTTCCGAGAGGGCTTGGGAAGCTCTTGTGGCTGACTTGTAAAGGTTCTTGGCGCGGGCGTCACCTGCGGAATCCGTCGCCGAGGACGGCAGCGACCGGCAGGATCACCCCTCCTGTCCGGAAGGACCCCTGATTCCGGCTCCGGGAAACGCGGGTCAGGGCATGAGCGCCGGCTCCAGGAGGCGCAGCCTGCCCGCCTCGGTGTCGAGCTGGGCCCTGACCCCGATCGGGTAGGTCTGCATCGAGATGCCGTGCCCGATGTCCGCTCCGGCGAGGACCGGCACTCCGAGATCGCTCAGCCGCTCCACCAGCATGCGCTCGACGTCGCGCGGCTCGCCGCAGTTGGTGAACGTGCCGAGCAGGATCCCGGCCACGCCGTCGCTGTAGGTGGCCCGGCGGAGCTGGGTGATGTAGCGGTCCATCCGGAACAGCTCCTCGTCCACGTCCTCAAGGAAGAGGATCGCCCCCCGGGCGGGCAGCGAGGTGTCGGTGCCGATCGAGGCGGCCAGCAGCGTGGCCGTGCCGCCCAGCGTGTGGCCCTCCGCGACGCCGGGGACGACGGTCCTGGCGTCGGGGAAGACCAGCTCGGTCACCGTCTCCGGGTGAAACAGCAGCTTCATCAGCTCGTCGAAGTCGTACTCACCCGGTCCCTGGTAGAAGCCGTCGCAGGCGACCATCGGCCCGAACAGCGACGCCCAGCCCAGCTTGACCGCGATCGCCTCCAGCAGCGCGGTCACGTCGGAGTAGCCCACCACGACCTTCGGCCTGGCCGCGTCGATCTTCGACCAGTCGACCAGCTCCAGCGTGCGCTGCATGCCGTACCCGCCGCCGGCGCAGAAGACCGCGTCGAAGGCCGGGTCGCCGAGCGCCCTGGTCAGGTCGCCCGCCCGCAGGAGGTCGTCGCCCGCCAGGTAGTCGTACTCGGTCCCGCCGGCCCGGGAGGAGGCGAACACCTCGGGTTTGAGGCCGCTCTCCTCCATCGCCACCAGACCGCGGTCCAGGTTGGCCTGGTTGGGCGGGCTGCTCGCGGCGATGACGGCGACGCGGGCGCCGGGTCGCAGGGCGGACGGACGGAGGAAAGCGGTCATCGGAGGGCTCCTTCGGTGGGCGGGTTCAGTGGACGAGATGGCAGGCGGCGAGGCTGGACCTCGACGGATCGCCGGTCAGGACGGGCAGGTCGTGGCTGTCGCACAGCGTGTCCTGACCGGCCGCTCTGAGCGGGCACCGGGGGTGGAAGCGGCAGCCGCCGGGGACGGCGGCCGGGTCCGGCGGCTCGCCGGTGAGCAGCACGGGCTGCTCGCCCGAGTCGGGCAGCACCGACAGCAGCGCCCTGGTGTAGGGGTGTTTGGGACGTAGCAGGACCTCTTCGACCGTGCCGGTCTCGACGATCCTGCCGAGGTACATGACCGCGACCCTGTCTGCGATGTTCCAGGCCAGGCCGAGGTCGTGGCTGACGACCAATGCGGACAGGCCGAGCGAGTCGCGCAGCTCCAGGATCAGCTTGAGGATCTCGCCCCTGACGGAGGCGTCGAGCGAGGCCACCGGCTCGTCGGCGACGATGACCGAGGGTTCGAGCGCGAGCGCCCCCGCGATGACGACGCGCTGCTGCTGGCCGCCGGACATCTCGTGCGGGAAGCGCCCCGCGAACTCCTCGGGCGGCCGCAGCCCGGCTTTGGCCAGCGCGGCGTGCACCCGTTCGCCGAGCCGATCGGTCAGCCCGTGCAGCCGGGGCCCCTCGGCGACGGCGTCGAAGACGTTCTGCCTGGGGTTGAGCGCGCCGCCCGGGTCCTGCAGGACGAGCTGGGTGTGGCGGCGGTAGGCCTTCAGCGCGGCGGCGGAGTATCCGAGGGGCTCGCCGTCGCCCAGCACCTGGCCGCCGGTCGGTTTGACCAGCCCGACCAGGGCTCTGGCCAGCGTGGACTTGCCGCACCCCGACTCGCCGACGAGCGCGACGATCTCGCCCCGCCGTACCTGCAGGTTCACCCCGTCGACGGCGCGCGCGGGCGCGGCGCCCCTGCGCGGCGGGTAGGTGACCATCAGGTCGCGGACTTCCAGCACGGGTTTCACGTCCCGCTCCCTTCCAGCACGCGCAGGCACGCGGCCTCGCGCAACGGACCGCTCGGCCACAGCTCCACGGTCTCGGTACGGCAGGCCGCCACGGCCTCGGAGCAGCGCGGCTCGAAGGCGCAGCCCCTGCTCTCGCTGAGCCTGGCCAGCTCGGGCGGCGTGGGCGGGTCGCCGGGCAGCCCGGCGGGCGCGAGCCGTGAGGCCGGGTCGCCGATCGTCGGGAAGGCCCGGCCGAGCGCCCGCGTGTACGGGTGCCGCGGCTCGGCGATGAGCTGCCTGGACGGGCCGATCTCGGCGATCTGCCCCGCGTACATGACGGCCAGCCGCTCGCACATGTGCGACAGCACCGACAGGTCATGGCTGATCATGATGACGCCGATGCCCGACTCGCGTACCAGCTCGCCGAGCAGCTCCAGCACCTGCGCCTGGACCATGACGTCGAGCGCGGTGGTCGGCTCGTCGGCGATGATCAGGTCGGGCCGGCAGGCCAGCGACATTGCGATCATGATGCGCTGGCGCTGGCCGCCGGAGAACTCGTGCGGGTAGGAGCCCGAGCGCCGCGACGGCACGCCGACGCTGTCGAGCAGCTCGGCCGCCCGCCTGCGTGCCGCCCTCTGCCCGACCTTCTCGTGCAGCAGGATGGGCTCGCAGATCTGCTCGCCGACCGTGCGCACCGGGTTGAGCGCGCTCATCGCGCCCTGGAACACCACGGAGGCCGCCGACCAGCGCACCGCGCGCAGCCGCGCCCACCTGGCGGTCAGCAGGTCCTCGCCCTCGAACAGCACCTCGCCGCTCACCTGGGCGGAGGGGGCCAGCAGCCGCAGCAGGCCGAGCGCCATCGTGGACTTGCCCGAGCCCGACTCCCCCGCGACGCCGAGGGTCTGGCCGCGGTCGAGGATGAAGCTCACGCCGCGTACGGCGGGCACGGCGCGCTCGCCGTTGCGGTAGGTCACCCGCAGGTCGCGCACGTCGAGCATCGGGGTCCCGGGCCGCTCCTCCGGTGCCGGGGCCTGCCCGCTCGCCGCCACGGGCGCCTCCGGCGCCTGGACCTGTCCCCTCGCCGCCACGGACGCCTCCGGCGCCCGGGTCCGGTCCCTCGCCGTCATCGGCCCACCATCCTCGGGTTGAGCACGTGCTCGACGGCCCGGCCGACGAGCGTGAAGCCGAGCACGACGATGAGGATCGCGATGCCCGGCGGTATCAGGTACCACCACGCGCCCGCGGTGACCGCGCCGCCCGCGAAAGCCGCCTGGAGCATCGAGCCCCAGGTCACGCTGGTCGGGTCACCGAGGCCGAGGAAGGTCAGCGTGGCCTCCGACAGGATCGCCGAGGCGACGGTGAGCGTGCTGGAGACCAGGATCAGCGGCATGACGTTGGGCAGCACGTGCCTGATCATGATCTGGGTGTTGCCCGCGCCCAGCGCCCTGGCCCGCTCGATGAAGGGTCTCGCCTCGACGGCGAGCGTCTGGGCGCGCACGAGGCGGGCGGTGGCGGTCCACGAGGTGACCGCGATGGCGATCGTGATCGACGCCGCGCCCTGGCCGAGCACGGCCGACAGCGAGATGGCCAGCGGCAGGCTGGGCAGCGCGATGAACCAGTCGGTCACGTGCATCAGGCCCTGGCCGACCCGGCCCTGGTAGTGCCCGGCCAGCAGGCCGACCGTGCTGCCGAGGACCACGGTGAGCGCGGTGGCGATGATGCCGATGCTGAGCGACTCACGCGCGCCCCAGATGACCAGCAGCAGGACCGAGCGGCCCGCCTGGTCGGTGCCGAGCGGGTAGCCGTCGACGGGCGGGGAGAGCTGCGGGCCGTCCACCCTGATCACGTTGAGCTGGTCGTCGCCGATGAACAGCGGCGCGGCCAGGGCCAGCGCGCCGAAGGCGACGAGCAGGCCGAGTCCGGCCAGGCCGGCGGGCCGCCTGGCGTAGGCGCGGCAGAACCGGCCGAACGCGTGGTGGCGTGGGACCTCGACCGCGGCCGGGGCGTGCGTGGCGGCGGTCACCGGACACCGCCCGGGGGAAGGCGCTTCATTGGGCTCGCACTCTCGGGTCGAGGAAGCGGTAGACCACGTCCGCCAGAAGGTTCATGATGATCACACTCGCGCTGAAGACGATGAAGGTGCCCTGGAGCAGGGGCAGGTCGGGGATCTTGAGCGCCTCGTAGGTCAGGTAGCCGAGGCCGGGCCAGGAGTAGACGGCCTCGACCGTGATCGCCCCGCTGACCAGCACGCCGAGATGCATGAAGATCATCGTGACCGAGGGCAGCAGCGCGTTCGGCACCGCGTGGCGCCGCCGTACGGCGTCGTCGGTCAGGCCCTTGGCCTTGGCGGTCAGCAGGTAGGGGCTGCCCATCTCGTCGATGATCGAGGTGCGCATCACCGTGACGTACTGGGCGAAGACCACCAGCACCATGGTCAGGCAGGGCAGCACGAGGTGCCTGGCCACGTCGACGACGTGGGTCCAGCCCTCCTGCGGCAGCGCGGGGTCGCTCATCCCGCCCGCGGGGAGCAGGCTCGGGATCGGGCCGACACCCACGCTGAAGGCGACCAGCAGGATCATGCCGAGCCAGAACGTCGGCACCGACCACAGCGTGAGCGAGGTGCCGGAGGCGATCCGGTCGAACAGGCTGCCGTGCCGCCAGCCGCTGCGGATGCCCAGCCACAGGCCGAGCGCGATCGACAGGAGCGCGGCCGTGCCCATGAGGAGCAGGGTCGGCCCGAGCCGGTCGGCCACCAGCGACGAGACCGACTGCTGGAACTGCCAGGAGTAACCGAGCTCGCCCTTGAGCGTGTCGCCGACGAAGGTGAGGAAGCGCTCCCAGACCGGGTCGTCCAGGCCGAGCTGGACCCGGATCTGGGCGAGCTGGGCCTCGCTCGTGGGGCGACCCCTGGTCAGGGTGCGGACCGGGTCGGCCGGCATCAGGCTGAAGATCACGAAGCCGATGACCAGTGTGACGAAGAAGCTCACCAGCGCCGCGACCAGCTTCGAGCCCAGGTAGGGCAGGAAGCCCGACCGCTTGACCCCCTGCCCCCTGACCTTGGCCGGGCCCGCGGCGGTGAGACTACTCACGGTCGCCCGCGCCCGAGCGGCGCCTGAGCACGATCCCGCCGCCGACGAGCGCGAGGAGCAGGACGCCCGCGCCGACCCACAGCTGGCCGCCGCCGCTCTCCTCCCCGGCCGAGGCGGCGGCCGGCTTGGCGGCGGGCGGCGCGGCCTTGAGGTAGCTCCAGAACGCGGTCTGCGCCGGGTACATGCCCTGCGCGTCCGGCTGCCCGGTGATCAGGCCGGTCACGGTGTCGGTGCGGGCGACGTCGAGGGTGTTGGCGTAGAAGTGGATCTGGTCGACGTCGGCCTTGTACAGGATGTCCTGCATCTCGGCGACGACCTTGGCCCGCTCGTCCTGGTCGAACGTGGTGAGCTGCTTCTTGAACAGCTCGTCGTAGGCCTCGTCGCAGAAGAAGGCGTCGGTGTTGCCGCCGGTGCCGTCGTCCTTGGGCAGCGTGGCGCAGGTCTGGATGCCGAGCAGGTAGGTCGGGTCGGGGCCGGTGGTCCAGCCGTCCATCAGCAGGTCCCAGTCGCCCTTGGCCAGGTCGCTGTTGAGCGCGCTCATGCTCAGCGTCTGGATCTTGAGCTTGATCCCGATCGTCTCCAGCCAGCCCTTGAGGTAGGTGGAGATGCCCGCGTCGGCCGTGTCGTCGGAGTGGATGCCGAGGCGCAGCTCCAGCGGCCTGCCGCTCTTGGGGTCGACGCGGACGCCGTCGGCGCCCTTGGTGTAGCCGGCGTCGTCGAGGATCTTGCCGGCCTGGGCGAGGTCGAACGGCGTCTCCTGGCCCGCGGCCGGCTTCCAGCTCCACTGCGGCCAGGCCGGGGGCAGGTAGCCGGAGCCGGCCACGCCCATGCCGTCGAGCACCTTGGTGACCAGCGTCTTCCTGTCGGTGGCCAGCGAGATCGCGCGGCGCAGCACCGGGTCGCCGAGCGCGGGATGGCCGGTGCCGATCTTCTTGCCGGTGCGGGTGCGGGCGTTGTGGTTGACCTCGACACCGGTCCAGCCGTTGCCGACCTCCTGGGCGGTCAGCAGGCTCTTGTCCGCCTGCAGCGCCTTGAACTGGGTCGGGTTCACGGCGTTGATGTAGTCCAGCTGGCCGCTGCGCAGCGCGGCGACGGCGGCGTCGGTCGACTTGAAGCTCTGCTGGATCATGTGGTCGAAGCCGGGCCTGCCGAGGATGAAGTCCTTGTTGGCGTCGAACTTCGCGTACTGCTCGGGCTTGTAGTCCGTGAGCGTCCACGGGCCGTAGCCGACGACGGGGAAGGTGTCGTTCTTGGCGTCCTTGAGGTTCTTGGCCCGCGGCTCCCAGATGTGCTTCGGCACGATCGGGATGCCGCTGATCGGGATGCTCACGTAGACGACGTTGGCCTGCGGCGCCTTGGTCTTGATGACCAGCGTCGTAGGGTCGGTCGCGGTGACGGACTCGAAGTTGCCGACCAGCGAGCCGTTGGCGGTGCCCGCGACCGTGTCGGTCATGATCAGGTTGAGGGTCCAGGCGGCGTCCTCAGCCGTGATCGGCTTGCCGTCGCTCCACTTCAGACCGTCCTTGAGCTTGAAGGTCCAGGTGAGCTTGTCCTCCGACGGCGTCCACGACTCGGCCAGGTACGGGCCCGGCTTGCCGTTCTCGTCCAGCGAGTTCAGCGTGGGGTAGATCGAGCCGAAGATGTCCAGGGCGCCGTTGAAGAAGGCGAGGAACGGGTTGAGCGTGTCGACGCCCGCGCCCGACATCTTCACCCGCAGCGTGGTCTCCTGCGACGCGGACACGGACGCGTCCGGCGCGGCGGCTGCGGCGGCTGCGGCGGCTGCGGCGCCGAAGGTGGTGGCAGCGGCCACCAGTGAACCGCTCAGCGCGCAAGCGGCAAGGGCCAGCCTGCGCCGCGAGTTGCCTGTCCCCATTGATGTCTCCTGGTCGTTCGGCATGCGTGTGTGAACGAATGCTGACGATCAGTGGGCACGCCCCCAAGAACCGTGAACGCTTTACGACCTGAGCATCGAAAATCGTGATGCTCCCGCTCCACGCCTCCGCCTGCCCCTACCTTGGGCCGGGGGACGGATGCCCGGAGCCGATCGTGGAACGTCGCGGGGACGGGACGGGACGGTGCCGGACCACGCCGGGCCGGCTCCCGGCGTGAGGTCACGGCTCCCGGGTCAGTGCGAGCCCGGCCGCGCCGTGCCGGGCGGTGAGGGTGACGCCACTGCGGTGACAGCGGACCGACTGCAGCTCGGGCGTGTTCGACAGCACGGTGACGCCCGGGGCGACGGACCGCTCGGCGGTGGCCGTCCGGTCCGCGTCGGGCAGGACCAGACAGGCGTAGGAGGCGCCGTCCGGCCGTGCGCCGTGGTCGAACCCGATGGAAAACACCTCCGCCGACAGCGGCTCGGCGGAACCGGTCCTGGTGACGTCCGACCAGCTGCCGGTACGGCGCTCCGTCCAGGCTGACAGGGCCCCGTGGCCGGCCAGCGGCACGTACCCGATGCGTCCGTGGTGGACGTAACGGGGACGGTCCGGGTCCGGCCCCGCCGTCACCGGCCCCTCCGCCAGCCGCTGGTCGATCGTGGTGACCACCGGATGCTCGGACGACGGCGCGGTGATTCCGGCGCCGAGCGCGACGAACAGGTCGTCGAAGCAGAACCACGCCTTCCAGCCGTCCGTGATCCGGTCCGTCCCCTCCAGGCGCATCACGGCGATGCCGTGACGGCCGTCGGACCAGCCGCCGACGTCCTCGGAAGCGCCGTGCCGGTGGTTGGGGCGGGGGAAGAGTCCCGCCGGGTCGCGGAGCCACTCGGCGGTGACGCCCGGGAGCCGGGACCAGTCCCACAGCGGGATGACGGCCCGGTAGCCGTCCTGCGGATCGTCACCGACCCGGATCGCGGCGACGCCGTCGCCGAGGTGGCGGCCCCGGAGGTTCTCACCGTTCATGCTCTCGGTGGGAGCGGTCCGGGTGGACGACATGCGCACCGACACCGACCAGGTGGGCCGCCGGTGCACGAGGTAGTCCGAGCGGGGGTAGTACCGGCAGCCGACCAGGCCGCCGGCGGATCGCCCGGCCCCGGCTTCGCCCCCGGCACCGGCATCAGCTCCGGCACCGGCTCCGGCCTCAGCACCGGTTCCGGTTCCAGCACCGGCTTCGGCTTCGGCACCGGTTCCGGTTCCAGCACCGGCTTCGGCACCGGCACCGGCCAGGCGCGCGTCGAACGCGGCGAGCTCGTCCCGCCTGGGCGCGCCCGCCGCCAGCAGCCTGCGGAGCGCGGGCCGCAGCTCGCCGGCGGCACGGTGCGCGGCGGCGCGGGTGATGTTGCGTCCCATGGTGGTGAAGTCGAACCCGTCTCCGTGCACCGCCCACTGCTGGCCGTCCAGCAGGAAGTCGGTGAGCAGCCGGACCCCGGGCGCGCCGAAGGCCCACGGGCTGCCGTGCACCACGTAGACCCACAGGGCCAGGTCCGCGGCCAGCGCGGAGCCGTAGCCGCCGGAGTACAGCTGCGCGCCGTGCTGGTGGAAGCTGAGGTCGTCCTGGATCCCCTCGCCGTCGGTCACCCGCAGGACCTCCGACATCCGGGCGACGGCCGAGGCGACCAGCTCGCCGTCGTCCGTCAGGAGCCCGTGCCGCAGCACGATCCCCTGGGTCCAGACGAGGTTCTGGCCGGTCATCTCGACGGGACCGGCGCACCCGGCGAGCCAGTCTCCCCACCGCGCGCGCTGCCGCGCGTCGAGCGCGCCGGCCATCAGGAGGAGCGCGTCGCCGGCCAGCCGGGGCGCCCCGATCTCGTTGAACCACCAGTTGTCGCTACGCGGGCCGCGGCGTCGCCAGGCGTCGAGGGCGCTCAGCGCCGCGGTCCGGTGCTCCCCCGACAGCGCCAGGCGCAGTGCGCGCGCCACGTGCTCCACCGGCCGGAAGGCCAGGGCGTCCCGGTCGGTGTAGTCGATGTCCGGCCATGTGCCGTCAGCCGCCAGCTCGCCGGTGAGACGTGCCGTCTCGGCCGGATCGACGGGGTGGTCCAGGAGTTCGTGCCGCAGGCGGTCCCGTACCGCCGCCAGATCGCGCATGCCCGATATCCTCCCCCCGCACTCCGTGCGTTAAGTGTCGGAGGGCTCTGATACATGTGGGCCATGGGTGTGAGCGTTGATGAGTTCCTGGAGATGCTGGACAGGCTGCCCGAGGTCGGGCAGAGCGAGGGCGGCGACTGGATCTCGCTGAAGGTGCGCGGCAAGGGTTTCGGTTACCTGTGGGAGAAGACGCAGACCGTGGGGCTCAAGGCGACGATCGAGGAGCAGATCGCGCTGGTGGCCGAGCGTCCGGAGGTGTTCGAGGTCCAGTTCACCGCGGGCCGGTTCGGCTGGGTCGTGGTGCGCCTGGAGAAGATCGACCCGGAGGAGCTGTTCGAGCTGGTCACCGAGGCGTGGTGCCTGACGGCGCCCAAGCAGCTGGTCAGCGCGCACGAGGCCGGGCGATAGCCGTACGGCGCGGGCGGGCCGTGTCCGGGCCCGCCCGCGCGTCTCATCCGGTGGGGTCGACGGTGGCCAGGAACACGTCGCCGTTGCCGGGCGCGGTGCCGTCGCCGGGAGTCCCGTAGGTCAGCCCGGTCACCAGCACGTCCCCGGCCGGGGTCGGCGTCGCGTACAGGTTCGGCTCGGCGAACGGGTCGACGCCGTCGTCGCGTGCCGTGCCGAACTGGGCGGCTGCCTGCTGCCTTCCCGTGCCCGACAGGCGCACGGCCAGCACGTCGGCGCCGCCCGCCGCCACACCGATCCGGCCACGGGTGTATCCGATCACCTCGACGGCGCCGCCGGGCAGCGCGACCACGCCGGCTCCCGCGTCCGGGGCCGGGGTGGCGACGGTCCTGCTCCACTTCTGCCTGCCTCCGGAGGTGTACGCCACGGCCAGGAGGTCGCCGCCGCTCTCCCCGGTGGCCACCGCGAGCCCGTCCGTGGTCACCGTCACCGCGCTGAGCCGGTCGTCGCCGTCGCCGCCCGCGGCGGACACCCACCGCGAGGTGCCGTCCGTGCCGTATCCGGCGATCCAGCCGTCCAGCCCGCCGAGCGCCGGCGCGCCGGGCAGCCCCGCCGTGGCGCTGCCGGCCACGAAGACACCGGTGGCGTCGGCGGCCACGCCGTAGGCCTTGTCCTCGCCGGCGCCGCCGAGCTGGCGTGTCCAGCCGATCTGCCCGTCCGCGCCGACCCGGGTCAGGAAGGCGTCCTTGTCACCGCTGTTCGTCCCGGCGAGCGCGCCCTTGGTGTAGCCGACCAGGTAGCCTCCGCCGTCCGAGGTGGCGGTGAGCCCGTAGGCGCGGTCCGCCGCGCCGGCCGCGCCGAACTGGGTCAGCCACCGGACCTCGCCGCTCGCGTCCAGCCGCACCACGAAGGCGTCGTCGGTGGTGTTGCCGGGATGGCGGCCGTCCAGGTCGCCCCTGGTGTAGCCGGCGGCCAGCACGCCTCCGTCGGGCAGGGCGGCGACGCCGTACAGGCGCTCGTCGGCGGCGGTGCCGAGCTGTCTCGTCCACCGCGGGGTGCCGTCCGGACTCCGGCGGATCAGGACCGCGTCCAGCTTGCCCGCGTACGGCCGGCCGTTCACCGGGCCACCGGCGGCGAGGCCCAGCGTGGCTGAGCCGTCGGCATGTGCCGCCACGCCACCCGCCCAGTCGGTGCCGGCGGTGCCGTACAGCGGCGCGGGCAGCCCGGTCGGCGGGACCACGCTCAGCATGGGGCCGAGGTTCGCCATGCCCTGTTCGAACGCGGGCCCCCAGACGCTCCAGTCGTGGCCGCCGTCCAGGATGCGCATCTCCGCCGAGACGCCCGGCGCCCGCCGTACGGTGTTGTAGAGCGCCTCGGATTCGAAGTCGAGGTCGTGGCGGGCGTCGGCGGGGTCCGGATTGGCGTACTCGTCGTCGCCCACCGCGACGAACAGCCGCACGGGCAGCTCGGGATCCATGCCGGGCAGCAGGTCCGGGTAGTTGAGCCCGCGGTACACCTCGTCGGCGAACTTCTGGTCGCCGAGGCCGAACGCGCCGTACTCGCGGGCCGACGAGTCCGCCGGCGGCAGCGGCGTGTAGACGGCGGGGCTGAGGACGAGCGCGCTGCCGAAGAGGTCCGGGTGGGCCAGGGTGAAGCGCAGCGCGCCGTAGCCGCCCATGGAGTAGCCGCCGACCATCCGCGCGTTGCGGATCGGCGCGGTGCGGTAGGCGGAGTCGACGTGGTTCACCAGGTCGCGGGTCAACGCGGTCTCCACCGGCCGGCCGGGCGCGTCGGTGCCGGTGTAGCGCGAATCCACGTACCAGCTGCCGCCTCCGCTCCAGGGCGCGTCCGGCATGACCGCGATGAGGCCGGGGATCCGCTTGTCCTGGATCAGCCGGTCCAGCGTGTCCTTGACCTGGGTCCACGCCTGCATCGTGTCTCCCCTGCCGTGGAGCAGGTAGAGCACCGGGTAACGCCCCGCGCCCCGGTCGTAGCCGTGCGGCAGGTAGACGTTGTACGCGATGGATTCGCCGAGCGCGGCGGAGTGCGCCGAGCCCGTGGTGATCGTGCCGGCCCGGTCCTTGCCGACCTGCGCCTGACCGGGTACGGCCAGCACGGCGACAAGTGCCAGAGCTGCCAGAACACCGAGCCCGCGCCATCGCGAAACGGCCATCGGGTCACTCCTTGATAGTGCTGTAAACGTTTACAGCAAGCCGGTCCGCACACCCGGACCGTGAGTATGGTTTCGGGTGAGTCTCTTCGCCCGTTCCGGCGATGTCAATAGGCGTCTCTCCGGGTCGGCAGGCGCCTCTCCGGCCCGCGCGGGCGCCGCGACCTCGGTGTCCCCCGGAGCGACCCGCGCGCGCTCCCGGGCCAGGCCACCGCGACGGCCATGGCGCACGGGCCGCGCGGAACGCCGTCAGGATGGCATGCTGACAGCGTGGTCGAACGTGACATACATCTGCGTATCACCGCCGAGCTGCTGCTGTTCCTGCCCGCGAGCCGCCGGCGCGAGTGGCAGCGGGTGGCGCCCGACGGGACGTCGACGCTGGGGCACGTCGTGGAGTCGCTCGGCATCCCGCTGCCGGAGGTGGGGCCCATGACCGTCGACGGCGCGGGGGTCGGCCCGTCCTACCAGCCCGCCGCCGGTGACGTGGTCCACGTCCACGCCGTGCCCCGCCCCCAGCAGGTGCCCCTCGAACCGGGGCTGCTCGCTCCCCGGTTCCTGCTCGACGTCCATCTCGGCACCCTGGCGCGACGGCTCCGGCTGCTGGGCCTGGACGCGGCCTACCACAACGACATGGACGACCCCTCGCTGGTCGTCCAGGCGAACGCGGAACGCCGCGTGCTGCTGACCCGCGACCGCGGGCTGCTGCGCCGCCGGGCGCTCTGGCTCGGCGCCTACGTGCGCGGCAGCAGCCCGCACGACCAGCTCCGTGACCTGCTGGAACGATTCGCACCGCCGCTACGGCCGTGGACCCGCTGCACGGCCTGCAACGGGGAGCTGGCGCCCGTCGGCAAGCACGAGGTCGAGCGCCTGCTGGAGGCCGGGACCCGGCGCACCTACGACGCCTACGGCCGCTGCCCGGAGTGCGGCCAGATCTACTGGCGCGGCGCGCACAGCGAGCACCTGGAGGAGATCGTACGGTCGGCGACGCGCGCGGTCGGTTCCAGCCAGTAGGTTCCCGGACCGGGACCTCGGTCGCAACCGAACTCCGGCGGCGCCCTGTGCCGACCGGAGCGCCGTAACGATCACGTGTACCCTGTTCCGGAACTTGCTCCTGTCCGCCGACAGGTTGCACCCCGAGTCCGGCGCCGGCCGGGGCCTCCCCCCTGCCGCGGAGACACTGCCCGACCGTCGGCGTCGACGGCCGGCACGGCGACGCCGCGCCGGTCGAGGGCGTCCCCCACCGCGTCACCCCTTCACCCTGCTCCCATGCCCCGACTCCTCAAAGGAGCGTTTTCGTGCGTGCCTTCTCCGTCGATGACGGCTCGTTCCAGCTGGACGGCACCCCGTTCAGGGTGCTGTCCGGCGCCCTGCACTACTTCCGGGTGCACCGGGAACAGTGGGGGCACCGGCTGGCCATGCTGCGCGCGATGGGGCTCAACACCGTCGAGACGTACGTGCCGTGGAACCTGCACGAGCCCTGGCCGGGAGACTTCCGCAGGGTGGAGGAGCTGGGGGCGTTCCTGGACGCGGCGGCGGCCGAAGGGCTCCTGGCGATCGTGCGGCCGGGGCCATACATCTGCGCGGAGTGGGACAACGGCGGGCTGCCCGTCTGGCTGACCGGCCACCTGCGTACCAGCGACCCCGAGTACCTGGCCCACGTCGACCGCTACCTCGACCGGATCCTCCCCCAGGTGGCCGAGCGGCAGGTCACCCGCGGCGGGAACGTGATCATGGTGCAGGTGGAGAACGAGTACGGCTCCTACGGCAGCGACCACGCCTACCTGCGGCATCTGGCGGACGGGCTGGTCAGGCGGGGCATCGAGGTGCCGCTGTTCACCTCCGACGGACCGGCCGACCACTACCTGACCGGCGGAACGATCGACGGTGTACTGGCCACGGTGAACTTCGGCTCCGAGCCCGAGCAGGCATTCGCCACGCTGCGCGCCCATCGCCCGGACGACCCGCTGTTCTGCATGGAGTTCTGGTGCGGCTGGTTCGACCACTGGGGGCACGAGCACGTCGTCCGCGACCCCCATGACGCGGCCGACACCCTGGAGCGGATCCTGGCCGCGGGCGCATCGGTCAACCTCTACATGGCGCACGGCGGCAGCAACCCCGGCACCCGGGCGGGCGCCAACCGCGACGGAGCGCAGGCCGACGGCGGCTGGCGACCCACCGTGACCTCCTACGACTACGACGCCCCGATCGACGAGCGCGGCGCGCCGACGGAGAAGTTCTGGCGCTTCCGCGAGGTGCTCTCCGCCTACAACGAGGAACTGCCCGAGGTGCCCGCCGTACCGGCCGTGCTGCCGCCCGCGACGCTCCACCCGGAGGGGTCCGTCCTGCTCCGGCAGGCCTTGGACGTCCTGGCGCGGCCGGAGGTGGTCGCACCGGTGCCGCCGACCTTCGAGGAGCTGGGGCTGGAGCACGGGCTCGTGCTCTACCGGACCACCGTGCCGGGGCCGCGTGAGCCCTACCCGCTGACGCTGCGCGAGGTGCGCGACCGCGCGCACGTGTTCGTCGACGGGCGGCCGGCCGGTGTGGTGGAGCGGGACGCGGAAGTCCTGCCCGGACCGGTGGCGGGCGGGTCCGCCGTGGTCGAGGTGCTGGTGGAGTCGATGGGGCGGACCAACTACGGGCCGCTGCTCGGCGAGCGCAAGGGGCTCCTCGGCGGGATCCTCCACCACCAGCAGTACCTGCACGGATACGGGGCCCGCGCGATCCCGTTGGAGGACGTGTCGGCGCTGGCCTTCGGACAGGGGACGGTGGACGAGGCTCCGGCGTTCTTCCGCACGGTGCTGGAGGTGACCGAGCCCGCGGATGCGTTCCTGATGCTGCCGGGCTGGGGCAAGGGCTACGTCTGGGTCAACGGAGTCCTGCTGGGCCGCTACTGGGACAGAGGGCCGCAGCGCACGCTCTACGTTCCCGCCCCGCTGCTGCGGGCGGGCGGGAACGAGATCGTGCACCTGGAGCTCGATCGGGTGGGCTCGGTGCTCGAGCTCCGCGCGGAACCCGACCTCGGCTGAGGGCGGGCGAGGACGGAGGTTCGGACGGAGCCGTCAGGCCTGCCGCCCGCCCCATGGACAGCCGCACCGCGACGGCCATGGCCGGCCGCCGGTGGCGCGGTCGACCGGCGGCTCCGCCCGTGATCCGGCTTCACGCCGGATCGCTTTTTGCAAGATGGCTTATTAAGTACGATGTGCCGATGCATCAGCAGAGCGGCGACGCCTCACTCCTCCGGCGCCTCAACAGCGCCGCGATCCTGGGAATCCTCCGCAACACGGACGTGGCAACGCTGGCGGAGCTCGCCCGCGCGGCGCATGTCTCGCGTCCCACGGTCGAGGCGATCGTGGAGGAACTGCTGGCGGAGGGCTGGGTCGAGGAGTACACGGAGGAGTACGGCGGCCGCCAGCGCGGCCGGCCCGCCAAGCGCTTCCGCTTCCGCACCTCGGCGCGCAAGGTGGTCGGGATCAGCGTGGGCGCCTACCGGTTGCACGCCATGATCGCCGACCTGGGTGGCACGATCATCGCCACGCGGCGGGTCGCCGTCTTCCAGGAGATGACGCCGGGCGAGCGCATCGACGAGATCGCCCAGCTGGTGGAACAGTGCGCGGCCGAGGCCGGCGTCGAGATGCGCGACCTGGCCGCCGTCGCGGTGGGGACCACGGGCGTGGTCGACGGGCAGGGGCAGGTGGTCAAGAGCAACGTGCTGCCCAACTGGGCCGGGGTGCCGCTGCAGGCCGAGCTGTCGGCGCGGCTTTCGGTGCCGGTGCTGGTCGAGAACGACATGCGCCTGGCGGTGCTGGCCGAGCACTGGCGCGGCGTCGCGGAAGGGCGCAGCGACGTGGTCTACCTGTTCACCGGCAACCGGCTCTCGCTCGGGCTGCTCATCGGGGGCACGCCCTACCGAGGGGCGCATTCCGCCTCGGGCGAGATCGGCGAGCCGGCGAAGGGCCTGTGGATGGCCTTCGGCCACGTCACCGAGTACGCCATGTCCGTCGAGCCCGGGGAGTTGCGTTCGCCCGCCCAGGCCGCGGAGTTCGCCTTCGCCCGGGCTCGGGAAGGGGAGGAGCGTGCCGCGAAGGCGGTCGAGGATTTCGCCACGACCCTGGCTGAGGGCCTGGCGACCGTCGTCAACCCGCTGGATCCCGAGATGGTGGTGATCGGCGGCTCGCTCGCCCCCGGCGGCGAGTTGCTGGTGGAGCCGATCAAGCGGTATCTCGACCGGGTCTGCGTCTATCCGCCGCAGGTCTTGGCCTCCCAGCTCGGCGCGGAGTCGATCGTGGTCGGGGCGGTCAAGGCCGCGCTCAACCACGCGGAGGCCACCCTCTTTAGGAAAGGTTCCTGAATAAAAACCATCACGAAAATGTCACGTGCTTGCCTCAACCGTGCATCTTCGTACAGTTCCCCCTTCTTTAAGCTAGTTATTTTCATAATTGCCACGCTAGCCTCCTCTCACTCGCCAGAAGGGGGGCTCTGTGGAAGACCTACGTATCGGTGTCCTCGGCCTCGGCCTGCGCGCCAGCCTGGCCAAGGCGGCACACCGGCCGGGCATGGGGTCGGTGGTGGCGGCGATCTGCGACACCATCCTGCGCGCCGCCCGTGACACCGGCACCCGCCTGTACGTCGGCCACAACATGCGGCACAAGGGCGTCATCGGCGAACCGAAAACCGTCTGGGTCCGCCACTTCGTCTCCTACGGAGGCGACTACTGCTTCAAGGACTGGCACGCCGAGCGCGAGCGCACCACCGGGCTGCTCCTGCAGAAGGCCGCGCACGACCTGGACGTGGTGCACTGGCCGGCCGGCGGCTACACCGAGCGGGTCAACGCCTTCGGCGACCTCATGGTCTACGGCGACCTGCCCCGGCGCGCGCCGGACACGCCCCGGCCCGAGGGCTGGCTGCGCGAGTTCGACATCGCACACAAGGTGCCCGAGGCGCTCGGCACACACGGCGGCGCCGACCACCACATCATCGCGGAGTTCTGCCGGTTCGTGCGGGAGGGCGGGCAGACCGACACCTCCCCCGTGGCCGCCCGTATGAGCGTCGCCGCCGGCTACATGGCCACCCTCTCGCTACGAAACGGCGGCACACCGTACGAAGTGCCATCCCTGGACCCGGAACTGGTCGCCTACTTCGACGGCGGCCAGACCCGCATCTGAAAGGCGCATCCCCCATGAAAAAGGTTAGATTCGCAGCCACAGCCGGCGCGCTGGGGCTGGCGTTGCTGCTGACCGCGTGCTCGCCGGGCACCTCGGGCGGTGCCCGGGAGACCACCACCAACGCCGCCGGCGGCACGTCGGACTCGATCAGCCTGCGCATCAACAACGCCACCACGTACTCCCGCAACTTCAACATCTACTCCCCCTCCACCGACATCGCCCCGCAGATCAGCCTCATCTATGAGCCGCTGGTGCGCCGCAACGTCCTCAAAGGCGGCCGGCTGGAACCGTGGCTGGCCGAGTCGTGGGAGTGGAGCGACGGCGACAAGACCGTCACCCTCAAGCTCCGCACCGACGTGAAGTTCTCCGACGGCACGCCGATGACCAGCAAGGACGTCGCCTTCACGCTGAACATCTCGCTGGAGCACCCCGAGCTGAACACCGGCGGCCAGACCTACGTCTCGGCCGAGGCGACCGACGACCACACCGTGGTCGTCAAGTGGAAGAAGCCCGCGCAGCTCGACTTCTACCGCTTCGCGCTCGGCGTCACCGGCTTCGCGCCCCGGATCGTTCCCGAGCACATCTGGAAGGACAAGGACCTCAAGACCTGGACGAACCCCGACCCGATCGGCACAGGCGTGGGCAAGCTCACCCAGTTCACCCCGCAGCAGTTCACCCTGGAGACGCGCGCGGACTACTGGGGCGGCCAGTTCCCGATGAAGTCGATCAAGATCGTCGCGACCGGCGGTGACGACCAGACCAAGGCGCGCCTGCTCAAGGGTGACATCGACTACGCCACCATTTCCTGGCCGAACGCCGAGCAGGAATACATGGCCCGGAACCCGAAGGCCAACGTCTACAAGACGTTCCACACCGGCGGGGAGGAGTCGCTGCTGTTCAACCTGGCCAAGGAGCCCTTCTCCGACGTCAACGTGCGCAAGGCGCTGGCCATGAGCGTGGAACGTGCCAGCGTGCTCAAGCTCGCCCCCACCGGCCAGGAGCCGGCCAACGCCTGTGGCCTGGAGCCGCAGGTGTACGCCGAGTTCATGGCGCCGGAGTGCAAGCCGCAGCCCCTCGACGTCGAGGGCGCCAAGAAGGCCCTGGCCGACGGCGGCTGGACCGTCGAGGGCGGCCGGCTCGCCAAGGACGGCAAGACCTACCCGCTGAGCATCAAGGTCGTGCAGGAGTACGCCAACTGGATGGCCTACGGCAAGGGCATGCAGGACCAGTGGAAGTCCAACCTGGGCCTGGACGTGAAGGTCATGGCCATCCCCGAGGAGAACTACGACCCGCAGCTCAACGAGGGCGACTACGACATGGCCCTCTACTGGACCGGCAACTCCAACGGCCTGTACTCCGTCTTCGCCGACCAGCTCGACTCCGACAAGTACAAGCCCATCGGCAAGGACGCCCAGTACCAGAACCAGAGCCGCTGGAAGGACACGTCCACCACGCCGCTGCTCGACAGGCTGCGCGACACCGTCGGCGACCCGGCCGCCCAGACGGAGGCCGGCTACCAGCTCCAGAAGGTCGTGCTGGACCAGGTGCCGTTCTCCCCGATGTTCACCGCCGACTGGTTCGTCGAGATGAACCAGTCCCGGTGGGTGGGCTGGCCCGAGACGGGCGAGACCGACCACGTCCCGCACAGCGCCCTCGGCCCTGACATCGTCATGACCCTCAAGGGTCTCAAGCCCGCGGGCAAGTAGATGAAGCAAGGCAGGTGGCGCTTCCTGACCAAGCGGGTGGCCTTCTACCTGGCCACCTCCTGGTCGGCGATCACGCTGAACTTCCTCATCCCCCGGCTCATGCCGGGGGACCCCAGTTCGGTCATCGTCAGGCAGTTGCAGAGGCAGTCGGGCGAGTCCGTCTCGCCCGAGGCCGTGGCGGCGATCCAGAAGCTGTTCGGTGACCCCCGCGCCGGCCTTCTCCAGCAGTACTGGGACTACCTCGTCAGCATCGCGCGCCTCGACTTCGGCCTGTCCGTCAGCCGCTTCCCGACCCCGGTGGGCGAGTTGCTCGCGGACGGCCTGCCGTGGACGCTGATGCTGGTCGGCGCCACCACGGTGGTGGCCTTCGTGCTCGGGACCGGCCTGGGGATCGCCGCCGGCTGGAAGCCGGGCGGACGGCTCGACGGGTTCCTGTCGCCCCTGTCGACGTTCCTGACCGCCGTGCCGTACTTCTGGGTGGCCCTGATCGCCCTGTACGTCTTCGGCCTGGTGCTCGGCTGGTTCCCGCTGGGCGGCGGGTACGACCCCGACCTGTACGGCAGGCCGGGCTTCCTGGGCAGCGTCCTGCAGTACATGGTGATGCCCGCCGCGACGATCGTCTTCTCCGCCTTCGGCGGCTGGCTGCTCGGCATGCGCAACATGATGATCACAACCGTCAGCGAGGACTACGTCCTGCTCGGCAAGGCCAAGGGGCTGTCGGCCGGGCGCGTCATGTTCAGGTACGCCGCACGCAACGCCCTGCTGCCCAGCGTCACCGGATTCGCCATGGCGATCGGCGGCGTGCTCGGCGGCGCGCTGCTGACCGAGATCGTCTTCTCCTATCCCGGCATCGGCTACCTGCTCTACGACGCGGTCAGCAAGCGTGACTACCCGCTGATGCAGGGCGTCTTCCTGCTGACGACGCTCACCGTGCTGCTGGCCAACTTCGTGGCCGACTCCGTCTATGTGATGATCGACCCGCGTACGAGAGAGGCAGGCCGATGAAGGTCCGCATCGGCATCGGCATCATCGCCTTCTTCTCGGTGATCGCGATCATCGGGCCGTGGCTCAACGACCTGATGGGCATCGGGCCCTGGAAGATCGATTACAACGCGATCAGCGAGCCGCCCGGCGCCGGCCACCTGCTCGGCACCACCAGCCAGGGCACCGACGTGCTCGCCCAGATGATCGCCGGGACGCGCAACTCGATGGTGGTCGGCTCGGTGGCCGGCGTCATCGGCGTGATCCTCGCGGTCGTGGTCGGCGTCACCGCCGGCTTCTTCGGCGGCAAGGTCGACGCGGTGCTGTCCTTCGTGACCAACATGTTCCTGGTCCTGCCCGTGCTCCCGCTCACCCTGATCGTCGCGGGCTACGTGCAGGACACCGGGCCCGTCACGATCGCGCTGATCATCGGCCTGTTCGGCTGGGCGGCCGGCGCCCGCACGCTGCGGGCGCAGACGCTCTCCCTGCGCGGACGCGACTTCGTCATGGCGATGCGCATGATCGGTGAGAGCAAGCCACGAATGATCTTCGTCGAGGTGCTGCCGCACCTGGCCGGCTGGATCTCCGCGATGTTCCTGCACCTGGTGCTGGGCGCGGTCCTGGCCGAAGCCGGTCTGGCCTTCCTGGGCGTCTCCTCGGCCGACACCATCAGCTGGGGCACCGTCATCGACCAGGCCAGGCAGGTGGCGCTGCTCAACGGCATGTGGTGGTGGTTCGTCCCGCCGGGCCTGTGCATCGCGCTGCTGGGCACCGCGACCGGCCTGGTCAACTTCGGCATCGACGAGGTCATGAACCCCCGCCTGCGCACGGCCGACATCAAGGCGATGAGAAAGGCGCTCGCATGATCCTGGACGTCAAAGGGCTCAACGTCGACTACATCACGGCCAAGGGAGCCGTACGGGCCGTCAACGACGTGAGCTTCCAGCTGCGGCGCGGCGAGATCCTGGGCGTGGCGGGCGAGTCGGGCTGCGGCAAGTCCACGCTCATCATGGCGCTCATCCGGCTGCTGCGCCCGCCGGCGGCGATCACCGGCGGCCAGGTGTGGCTGCATCCGCGCGAGGGCGAGCCGGTCGACATCGCGAGCCGGACCGACAGGGAGCTGCGCAGGCTGCGCTGGCGCAGCATGGCCGTGGTGCTGCAGAGCGCCATGGACGCGCTCAACCCGGTCGCCCGGCTGAGCGCCCAGTTCGCCGACGTGCTGAGGGCACACGGGTACAAGAACACCGAGGAGCGCACCGCCGAGCTGCTGGAGATGGTCGGCATCTCGCCCGACCGCGCCCGCTCCTATCCGCACGAGATGTCCGGCGGCATGCGCCAGCGCGCCATGATCGCGCTGGCCCTGGCCTGCGACCCCGAGCTGGTCGTCATGGACGAGCCGACCACCGCCGTCGACGTCGTCATGCAGCGGCAGATCCTCGCCCAGATCCTGGAGCTGCGCGAGCGGCTCGGTTTCTCCGTCGTGTTCGTCACCCACGACCTGTCGCTGCTGGTCGAGCTCGCCGACCGGATCGCCATCATGTACGGCGGGCGGATCGTGGAGCTGGGCGAGGCCGCGGAGATCTACCGGGCGCCCAAGCATCCCTACACCAAGGGCCTGCGCGACTCCTTCCCCCCGTTGCACGCGCCGGTCACCAGGCTGGACGGCATCCCCGGAACGCCGCCCGACCTGCGCAACCTGCCCACCGGCTGCGCGTTCGAGCCACGCTGCCCGCGCCGCTTCGCCGACTGCACCGAGCGGCGTCCGGAGCTGCTCGCGGTGGGCGACGCCCTGGCGGCCTGCCACCTGCATGACCGAGAGAGGACGGCCCATGCCTGAGGAGACCCCGGTCCTGGCCGCGGAGGACGTGACCAAGCACTTCGACACCGGCCGGCAGACCGTGCGCGCGCTGGAGAACGTGACGCTGCGCCTCTACCGCGGCCGCATCGCCGCCCTCGTCGGCGAGAGCGGCAGCGGCAAGACCACGCTGGCCCGGCTGCTCGCCCAGTTCTACCCCGTCACCTCGGGCGAGATCCGGCTGCGCGGCGAGGTGGTGAGCCGCCCGGACAAGGATTTCTACGGTGAGGTCCAGCTCGTCTTCCAGGACCCCTTCGCCTCGCTCAACTCGCTGCGCAAGGTCGAGCACAACGTGCGCAGGGCGCTCAAGCTGCACGGGCACCCGGCCGACGACGCGGCCGTGCACGAGCTGCTGGCCAAGGTGAACCTGAGCCCGGCCGCCGAGTTCGCCCGCAAGCTGCCGCACGAGCTGTCCGGCGGCCAGCGCCAGCGCGTGGCCATCGCCCGTGCGCTGGCCGTGCGGCCCTCGGTGCTGCTGGGGGACGAGCCGATCTCGATGCTCGACGTCTCCATCCGGCTCGACGTGCTCAACCTGCTGGCCAGGCTGCGCGAGGAGGAGGGCCTGGCGCTGCTGTACATCACCCATGACATCGCCAGCGCCCGCTACCTGTCCGACGACATCTATGTCATGTACGCCGGGCAGATGGTCGAAGGCGGTCCTGCCGAGTCGGTGATCCAGGAGCCCAAGCACCCCTACACCCAGCTGCTGCTCGACTCCTCCCCCGACCCGGAGCGGGCCGGCGGCAGCTCGGCGTTCACCGCGACGGCGAAGCTGGGCGAGCCGCCGAGCCTGGTGGACCCGCCGCCCGGCTGCCGCTTCCACCCGCGCTGCCCCTTCGCCAAGGAGCAGTGCAAGACGTCATTCCCACCACGCACCGAGTTCGCCGACGGGAGCTGGACAAACTGCTGGCTGCACAACGAGTCATGACATATCACCTTCGCTACCAGGTGCTTCCCGGGAGAGACGCCGCCCCGCTGGCCCGATACTGCGCCGAGCACGGCATCCCCGAGGTCGTGCTGATCTACAACTCGGAGGAACTGCACTCCGGCCATCCGACCGGCGCCGACGAGGACCTGTGGTTCGAGCACGTGGCCGCGGTCAAGCGCGTGCTCGACGCGCACGGCGTCGGTGCCGGTCTGAACCCGTGGGTGACCGTCGGTCATGCCGACCGGGGCCGCATGCAGGACCGCGGTTTCGCCCCGATGGTCTCCCCGTCCGGCCAGGTCTCCACGGCCACCGCCTCTTTCGCCTGCCCGGTCTGGCGCACGTGGCTGGCCGATCACTACGGCCGCTTCGCCGAGCTCGACTTCCGCGTGCTCTGGCTGGAGGACGACTTCCGCTTCCACAATCACTCCCCGCTCACCTGGGGCGGCGGGTTCGAGCCGGAGATGCTGGAGCGCTTCGCCCGGCTGTCGGGCCGGCGGGTGGAGCGCGAGGAGCTCGTCACCGCGATCACCGCACCGGGTTCCCCCCACCCCTGGCGGGCGCTGCTCCAGCGGACCTGGCGCGAGGCCCAGCTCGACGCGCTCGACCAGGTACGGCAGGCGGTCGCCGGACGGGCCAAGCTCGGCCTGATGAGCTCAGGGCTCGGAGTCGCCTCGGTCGAGGGCCGGGACTGGGCGGCGCTGTTCGACCGGATCGAGGTGCATCGGCCGCACTTCGCCGCTTACCGCGACGAGCCGGGCGAGGCGCTGGCGTACTCGATCGCCATGCTGGAGCTGCAGCGTCCACTGCGCCCGGCAGCCGTGGAGGTCGCTCCCGAGATCGAGAACTGGCCGCATACCGAATGGACCAAGTCCGACACCCAGACCTGGTCGGAGATGGTCACCGCGCGCCTGTCGGGGGCCGACGGCCTGCTCCTCGACGTGCATCCCTTCGTCACCGGCGAGCCTGCTCGCTACCCGCGGATCGGGACCATGCTCGACCGCTCACGCGCCGCCCTCGACGCCACCGCGTCCCCTGGCCTGCGGACCACCGGGGTGACGGTCCCGTGGTGGCCTGACACGGCCGCGCGGATCCCGGGCGACGGCACGTTCGGCGGCCTGGCCGCCGACCCGCTGCGCGCGGCGCGTTACCTGCTGCCGTACGGCGTGCCGATCCAGGCCGGCGCCGGCGCCGTCACCGCGGTGTTCGGCACCATCGCGTGGGGCGTGCCCGACTCCGAGGTGGAGACCCTGCTGTCCGGAGGTGTGCTGCTCGACGGGCACGCGGCGATGATCCTCACCGAGCGGGGCTACGGCTCGCTCCTCGGGGTGACGGTGGAGGAGGTGGCCCACCGGTCCACGCCGTCGCGGTACCCGTACAGCATGGAGCGGATCGCCGACGGCGGCGAGCTGCTGAGCGTCAACGTGCAGGAGGCGGTGGCCAGGCTCGCCGCGGCGAGCGGGGCCGAGGTCTGGACGCGGATCCTCACCCCGCGGCAGGAGCACTGGGGCGACGGGCGGGTGGCCTTCGTCAACGAGCTCGGCGGGCGCGTGGTCACGCTCGCCGCGTGCGCGCCGGAACGGCTCGGCCGCTGCGACGACGGGCGCCGGCTGGCACACCGTGCGATCAGCTTCCTCGGCGGTGATTTTCCCCTGGTCACAGGCGGGCCCCACCTTATGCCGCAGTTCGCCACGGTGAACGGGCGACGCCGCCTGGCCATCGTCAACGGCTCCGCCGACCCGGCCCGTCCGGTGGTGTCGGGTGTCCGCCCCGAGAAGGCGACGCTGCTCGCGCCGCTGGAGGAGCCCCGGCCCGTCCCCGTACGCGAAGAATCCGGATATTTCGTTATCGATGCGGATGTGCCGCATCGCGGCTATGTGATCGTGGAGTACGCATGAACGAGCGGCCCGAAGTCGTCCCGGCCCTGCAGGAATGGACCGGCGGCACCGGCGAGTTCCGGCTCGGCCCCGAGTCCCGGGTCGTCTGCGCCGACGAGAGGCTCGGCAGCCGCCTCGCCGGTGAGCTCGGCATCGGACACGCCACCGAGGGGCCGGGAGACGTCGTCCTGGAGATCGTCCCCTCCGGCGGCAGAGCCGAGGGCTACCGGATCGAAGCCGCGCCCGGCCGCGTGACGATCACCGCACCCACCGCTCGCGGCCTGTTCTACGGAACCCGCACCCTCGTGCAGATCCTCCGTACCGGCGCGGTCCCGTGCGGCGTGGCCCACGACTGGCCCGACTACCCGGTCCGCGGCTACATGCTCGACGTCGGCCGCCGCTACGTCACCCCCGAGCTCATCCACCGCCTCGTCCGCCTGATGGGCCGCTACAAGCTCAACGAGCTGCAGCTCCACCTCAACGACAATGAGATCAAAGCCCCGGACGGAGACTGGGGCAAGGCTCTGCACGGCTTCCGGCTGCGCTCGCCCGCCTTCCCCGGCCTGGCGCCGGAGGAGTCGTACTCCCGTGACGACTGGGACGGCTTCGAGGAACTCGCCGCCGCCCACGCGATCACCCTCGTCCCCGAGATCGACGCCCCGGCCCACTCGCGCGCCTTCATCTCCTTCGACCCCTCCGTGGGCCACGACGGCGGCGACTCCGACCACCTCGACCTGGCCAACCCGGCCGCGACCGAGCTGGTCAAGGCCGTGTTCACCGAGTTCGTGCCCTGGTTCCGCGGACCGGCTGTGCACTTCGGGGCCGACGAGTACTACCAGAGCAAGGCGTTGTGGAAGCAGTTCTTCAACAACATGGCCGCGCATGTGCGCTCGCTCGGCAAGCAGCCCCGCGCGTGGGGCGGGTTCACCCGCCTGTCCCCGACGGGTGACACCGCCGGATTCGACCCCGACGTGGTGATCAACAGCTGGAACAACGGCTTCTACGGCCCCGAGGGGGCTCGCGAGGACTCCTACGCCCTGATCAACAGCAATGACGACCTGCTCTACATCGTCCCCGAGGCCGACTACTACCACGGCGCCGGCCTCGACGCCGAGTGGCTCTACGACCACTGGGAGCCGCACGTCTTCGCCGACGGCCAATCCCTCGATCCGGGCGACCCCCGCCTGCTCGGCGCCATGCCGGCGCTCTGGAACGACCTGGTCAGAGCGGACTACACCGAGGAGAGGATGTACGAGCTCATCGAGCACAGCCTGGGCGTGCTCGCGCAGAAGATGTGGAGTGGCGCCAAGGCCGGGTTGCCGTACCGGGACTTCGTCCGGTTGCTGCAGAGGTTGGACTCCTGGTAGTGCCTGGTCAGGTGGAGGTCGATCCGACGAGTCGCCCGGCGGCAGGGCCCTGAGTGGGGCGACGATTGGATGTCATCCGTCCCATCTGTGGGGCTCTGTATCTCTTCCGCCTCGTCTTCACGGGACCGGCACGCCGTCGCGTCCGAAGCCGACCAGGCCCTACCAGGCGTCGCACCCATTGAGCTGCGACTCCCCACTGACGATCGACCACACCCTGACCGGCCACTGACGACGCGACCTGTCTTTCCTCGTACACGTGGCCTTTTGCGCGCCCCCGGCAGCTTGGAGAAACTCCCGGTTCATCACCCTGCGAACAGCTTGCACACAAGCGCCGCCAGGTGGGCGCTACGATCAGCCCTTTCGCGCGAAAAGGGCGGCATGCAGTGCAGAGATACCGTCTAGGGCGGTTAGCGGTAATCGTCAACATGGCGGCCGTGGTGGTCGCGGTCGTCGTCAGCCTGGTCCGGGATTCCCTTGATCCGGCCTGGACCGTGGTCCAGTGGTACCCGCCCTCCCGCTTCGCCGACAAGACCTCGCTGCTCGCGGTGCTGGGTGGGTTGCTACTGGTCGGCGCGGTCAATTCGTGGATGTTCTGGCAGGTGCTCCAGGGGCCGGCCGATGCTGCGCCGTTGCCGCGACGCGCGCTGTGGCTGCGTCGATTGCTCTACGTCTACGTCGGCTGGCTACTGATCCCGGTGCCGCTCCCGGACGAGGTGGAGACCGCGTTCGACGTGGTGCTGTGGGTACCCATCGTCATCCTCTTCGCGCAGGTGCTGACGCGCTCGGGACCGACCTTCCGCCTGATCCTGGTCACCACGGCTCTGGTGAGCACGGCGCTTCCATCGGTGCTCGAAGCTGTGCGCCGGGACAGCTACGCCGGCTGGGCCGCACCCGTGCTTTCCGCTGTGAGCATGGCACTCGTGGCGGCGGGGCTGGTCTGGTTTCTGATGATCCTCATCGCCCAGCGACGCGACGGCCGCTGGACCCGGACCACGATGGTCCTGGGAGCGTGCCAGCTGGCGGTCATCCCCATCACCGTCGTCCTGAACCAGCTCGTCGACTTTCCGGAGAGCGTGGTCCTGTCCGACCTCCTGGATGTGCTGGTCGTCTTCCAGCTGGTCTGGCTCGCCCGGACGGCCCACGAGCTCAACCGTCCCAGCACCGCACCGGATCCCGAGCCCCTGCGCTCGCCCCGATGGCTCCTCGCGCTGATGGTCCTGGCTCCGATGGCGGTCATCGCCCCCGAGGCCAAGCCCCACATGACCTACACCTGGCTCGATGCCGACTGTTCGTCGATCCCGCTGTTCGCCGACACCCCTCCGCAGGATCGCCGGCGCGTTTACCTGTGCCTGGCCGGAAACGGACGGTTATACGAAAACATTCGGTTCTGGAGCGCAGGCGGGCGCCCGGTCGCGGACCAGCAGCTCCTGGGCAAGGGCTGGAAGAGCTGCGCGGCAGGCGACGGCAGAGTGAGGGCCGAGGCGCTGGTCTACCTGTGCCCGGAAGTCGTCGCACGTGACCGTCCCGACCTCCTGCTCACGGCGGCCCAGCTCAAGCAGCGGGACGCCGAGGAGCGAGCCCGGCGGCGGCAAGAGGTGGCGGATGAGGCCGCTCAGTACGTGAGCGGCTGCCGCGATCCCTGGCCCGCGCTGCGGACCTCCCGCCAGGTCACAGCCGTTCACCTGCCCACCGATTGGGACGGCTACTACATCTTCGACGGGCGCGCGGCGAGCCTGGAGGCACTTTATGGCGAGAACATCGAATCCGACAGCCCGCTTGTGGCCCACGGGGGTGCTGCCATGGTCAGCACGACACTGGAGTACGGCGCCACCTGCGTCACCGTGAAGGTCCTGCGTACGGCCCCGCCGATCCGGCGCAAGGGCTGGGACGACGTGGTCGACGCGGATCTGGTTCTCGGCTCGGGACGGATGCATCTGAAGGGCAGGGGCATCAAGGTCGAAGTCGCCCTTCCGAAGGCGGGGAAATATCGGGTTCGCCTGCACACCCGAACGTTGGACGAGGGGGTGGGAGAAGACCTTGTGGTGGTGTTTCCCACTTCCCGACAGGGCTTGGTGAGGCAACCAAGTCCTACTGGGTAGTTGTCCCGCCGGCGGTCGTGTTCCCGCGGTCCACAACGCCCCGACGCCCCGTGCCGGATACCGCACCGTGGTCTGCGTGGAGGTGCTCTTCTTGATCAGCACATAGGGCGAACCGAGAACGACCGGCATGAGAACCAGCCCACCCGGACCGCGATTCACGACCCGCTCGGTCCGCCGGCGCGCTTCCTGAAGCACCAGCCGACCGTCGCACCAGCGCAGATCCGGGTGCAGATCGGCGAACAACCTCTCCGCACCACCCACGGCCGGCTGCTTGGCGTCAACACCTTCTGCGGCCAACTGGGCAACGTCACACCCGGCCTGCCGGCGACCCGGGCGCTGCACCTCGACACGCGCGGTTACGGCCTGCTGCTCGCCGGCGCCGCGGTCTGATGTGCGGCCTCCGCAGCCATGGACCGGTGGCCGACGATCACTCTTGTATCGAACACGTGATCTAAAAACTCTATGACCGGGGTCCCGGCCAAAGTTACGATCTTGATGTTCGCCGGCCGTGTCGATCGGCCGGCTCTCCACGCTGACGGGGTGCGAAAACGCCCCACGACTGGACGGGAGATCAACTTTGAGGCGTGCACTGATCGCGGTGGGTGTCGGCTTGAGCGTGTTGGGTTCCACGGTCGTCACCCAGCCGGCACAGGCCGCGAGTGTGGTGATGGTCCCGTTGTCTCCCACTGTGACGGCGGCTCAGCAGGTCGCATGGTTCTGGCTCGCCGACGGGGCCGCCAACCTGAAGAACGCCACGCCGTACACCGTGCAGACCGCGGTCGGCGGGGAACGCCTGTCCACGGACATCGTCCCGGACGGCCCCCCGGCTTCCATCCCGCCGCTGGAGGGGCCGGCCTCGCCGGAAGGGGAGATGCCCACGACCTCGGGCAAGGTGTTCTTCATCGGCAGCGACCTCCAGCCGCACTGGTGCACCGGCACGGCCGTGCGCTCGAAATACCGGAACGTCGTCGCGACGGCAGGTCACTGCCTGCTGGACACCGAGGCCCCGGCCGGCCCGCTCACCAAGTGGGTCTTCGTCCCCGGCTACTCCGAGGGCACGGCCCCGTTCGGCCTGTACGTCGGGAAGCAGGGCGTCGCCCACTACGACTTCGACGACATCCAGGACTACGACCGCGACCTCGCCTTCGTCAACGTGTACCGCGGTGTCGTCCCCTCTTCGCCGGACGTGCTGACCAATACCGGGATGCTGGCCGAGAACGTCGGCGGTCAGGGGGTCGCGTTCAACCAGCCGCTCGCGCCCACGGTCGACGTCTTCGGCTACCCCGCCGGCCCCGAGCCCGACGGCAGCCGGCCCTACACGGGCGAGACCCTCGAACGGTCGACCGGATCGGCGTCCGCGATGAAGGTCACCGGCCTCCCCACGGACCGGCCCATCGGCGTTGACTCCCCGTTCACCGGTGAAGGCTCTCTCGGGTCCTCGTGGCTGACCCAGTACGCGAACGACAGCCGCACCGGCTATCTCAACGGCATCACGATCAGCGTTTCCGACACCGATGGCGACAACCGGTACGACACCGGCGTCTCGCCGTACTTCGACGGTGAGTTGTACACGGTCTACCAGAAGGCCTCCAACGTCTGGACCGGCATCATCGCTTAGACGGCCCCCCCGTTCCCGCCGCGTCCGCCCAGAGGGGCGGGCGCGGCGTCATGGTCTACAGGATCACTGTCTGCCCCGCCCCCGCCCCCGTCGCCCGAAGTCGCTCGTATCCCTCCATCGGCGGCGACCCGGTCACGTGCTCATTACCGCCGCCCGCCGAACGTCCAGTCGTGGACCTCGATGTCGGCGTACCGATCCGGAGTCAGGACGGCGCGTGCCGCATCCGGGTCCGGCGCCCGGACCAGCAGCGCCGTACCCAGCCAGGTGGTGCCGTCGTCGGACAGCAACGGCCCATACGCGATCAGCTCGTCCCGGTCGGCCGGGACAAGGTCGGCGGCCTGCCCGGAGCCGAGGCCCAGCACCAGATACCGGTTGCCGCCCTCCTTGCCACCAGGGAAATCCCACATGGTACGCCCCAGCACGTTGCGCCATCGGCGCAACACCACGTCCCGGTACACACCGGCCTGGTAGTTGGGCTCATCGAAGACGAACGCGCGTGCGGTGGCGAGGTCCGGCAGGTCGACGATGTGCACGCTGCCGGTGGCCGTCTCGCCGTCGGGGCTCAAAGTGGGGCCGCGGGCGATCAGCTCCGCCGCGTACCGGTCCATGTAGGACCAATGTTCCTCCACCAACTGGTCACGGAGGGTCGCGGAACCGGGGCGATCACGGTGATAACAGAAGAACTCCATGCCAAGAATACCTACCATGAAGGCCACATCCAGTGGCGTGGTGTACGAGTGTCCGGGGCCGAGGCGAAGGTGAGGCCGGGACCGGAGGTGGGGACAAGGTCGTTCGCCGCCAACCGGCGCGGCGCCGTACCGGGGTGGAAGGTCAAAAGCGCAGCGAGGGCGGGTGAGGTGGCCGGGGGCCATCCCTTTCGTGCAGGCCGTACCGGGGTGGAAGGTCAAAAGCGCAGCAAGGGCGGGTGGGGTGGCCGGGGGCCGTTTCTTCCGTGCGGGTCGGTGTCTCGTGGCCTGGGGGGTGGTGCTCAGGAGGGGTCGGCTGATGGGCGGGTGGGAAGGCCTGGTGAGGGGCCGGTGCTGGACCGGGCGGGCGCCGATGAGCCCCGGGAGCGGCAGTGATCAGGGGTTTTCCTTGATCTGTTGGGATTGGCGGTGCTATAGGACGCCCAATCCCAACAGATCAAGGAAAACCCCCGCACCGCCCCTCCCCCGGCCCGCGCAGCGGGGAGCACCCCGTACGGCGCCGCGCGGATGGGCCGGTCCCCGGCCACCCCACCCGCCCTCGCCGCGCTTTTGACCTTCCACTCCGGTACGGCGCCGCACAGATGGACACCCCCCTGGATCGGAGCGGAGGTGAACGGGCACCGCCACCGCCTCGGCGGCCTGGGTGCCTGTACGCCCCCGTGCGGACAGGTCGGCCACGCGCGGCCGTCCCTTCTCACACTCGGCCCGTCGTCCGGCGAGCAGCCCGCCGCCTCACGCATACCGCATGGACAGGGATACCGCGGTGACCCGACCCTCTCACCGTCCGAAGAACATCACAATGCAAAAATCAGCAGCCGAATGCGGAGAACTTGGCTTCGAATGAGTAATGATAGTATTTCCGCTTTGAGATTTCGGTTACGCCGCTGAACGGGCGGTTGCACTCGACGATGACGTCCTTGGCTTCGGCGAGGAGGTCATCTCCGGCAGTGTCATCTTCCCATACCTGGACCGTCACCTTCTCGCCCGGCGAAAACTTGAGAGGGTAATGCGACGGAAATTCGACTATCTGGCCCTCTTCGTCCTCGTTGACGTCGACTGTGCCATCGGTCGGGGCGAAGCGCTGACTTGCTCCATTACGCACGACCTTGATGAAGACTTCGTCGCCGTTGCTCCAGGTCCCCTCCTCGTCTATATCGTGAGCGTAGACGGTGATGCCGAGTTCGGTTTCGACGACGGCGGCGGCGGGGGCGGCGGTGACAGGAGCGGCGCCGGCAGGGGCGGCGGTGGCCAGGGCCAGCGCCCCGAGAATGCCTAGCATCGACAGAACGGCACTGGGCTTGGAACGCGCGAGCATGGTTTTCTCCTTTTATCCGGTCGATTTATCCGATCGATCATGGCCAAGGCTTCCGCAGCCTCCTTGGAGGAGGCTTGCAAACGGCTTGGAGTCTTTCCGGTGGACGCCCGATCTCCGGAAAACCCTGTTTCCCGGAAGCCGGCCGGCCGGCGAAGCCACGGAAGCCCGGTAATAACGACGTGGAAAACAACGGATATGCAGGTCGGCGGTCCATCTTCCAAGCCGGGCCCCAAGGCCCTTGAGAAAGCCCTGACTTGCATATCCGTTGAAAATTTCGCCGATGCTACCGGGGCCCCTTGAGGGCGCCTGCCTCTGACTCCGGGAAAGCCGTGGTCCGGCCTCTCCACCGCTCCCGACCGTTCCCGATCGCAGGTGGATCACCGACGTGTACTATCAGTACACTCCGCCAGCAGACGACAACGCTCGTGCGCCCCGATGCCAGGACCGCGTCACCCACGTCGGTCTGGTGGATGTTCGCGACCCCCTACAACTTCACCGAAGATTTCTTCATCGTGCGCGCCGTCTCCACCTCGCTGGCCGCTGACGGGCAGGTGACGAGCGCGTTCATCCGGCGGTGGGCGGCACTCGGATACGGCTGGTGCGCGTTCCAGATCCTGTCGCTCTTCCCGGGGACGGCCGGGTATGTCGGCGCAGCAATCGCCCTCCCGCTGTGGGCGGCACACTGGATCATGACAGCCCGCGTCAATCGCACGCTTGCCACCCGGAACCCCGCCGCCCCGCTCACGCACAGCCTCTAGGAAACCCATGGAGTGAGAAACAGCCCCCGGGTCATGGAAGCGAGGCCGTAGCGTGCCTCTGCGACGGCGGCCAGGATGTTCGTCCTCTGCCCACGCAGATGATGCTCCACGGCTCCGGGATGCTCCGAGGGGGCCAGGGCGGTCCGTGACACAATCACATGGATGCGGTTCCATGCCGATCTGCACATCCACTCGAAATACTCCAGGGCCTGCAGCAAGGACAGCGACCTGGAGCATCTGGCCCGGTGGGCACGGCGCAAGGGCGTCACCGTGATGGGCGCCGGAGACTTCACGCATCCGGCCTGGTTCGAGCGGCTCCGCGAGGACCTCGTGCCGGCGGAGCCCGGGCTGTTCCGGCTCCGCGCGGAGCTGGACGGGGAGGCCGCTCGCGGGCTGCCGCCCGGTGTGGCCTCGGCCGAAGTGCGGTTCATGCTGTCGGTGGAGGTCTCCACGGTCTACCGGCGCGGCGGGCGCACCCGCAAGATCCACCACCTGGTGTACATGCCCGGGTTCGACGCGGCGGAGGCGTTCAACCGCGGCGTGGCGCGCTTCGGCGACCTGAGCTCGGACGGCCGGCCCACCCTCGGCCTGGACTCCCGCGAGCTGCTGGAGATCACCCTGGCCTGCGGCGACGGCGCCTACCTGGTGCCGGCGCACGTCTGGACACCCTGGTTCGGCGTGTTCGGCTCCAAGTCCGGGTTCGACACGATCGAGGAGTGCTACGGCGACCTGGCCGGTCACATCTTCGCGCTGGAGACCGGGCTGTCCAGCGACCCCGCGATGAACTGGCGGGTCTCCGGCCTGGACCGCTACCGGATGGTGAGCTACTCCGACGCGCACTCGCCGCCCAGGGTCGGCCGCGAGAGCACGGTGTTCGACGTCGACCTCGACTACTTCGCGGTCCTGCGCGCGCTGCGGACCGGCGCCGGGCACGAGGGGACGGTCGAGTTCTTCCCCGAGGAGGGGAGATACCACCTGGACGGGCACCGCAAGTGCGGCGTCCGGATGGCCCCGGAGCAGACGCGCGAGCACGGCGGGATCTGCCCGGTGTGCGGCAGGCCGCTCACGGTGGGCGTGCTGAGCCGGGTCGAGGAGCTGGCCGACCGCGAGGAGGCCGTACGGCCGGACGGCGCCGCCGGTTTCCGCAACCTCGTCCCGCTCCCGGAGATCGTGGGCGAGATCCTCGGGGTGGGGCCGCAGAGCAAGAAGGTGCTCGCGGAGGTCGACGGTCTCATCGCCGCCCTGGGGCCGGAGCCGACGATCCTGGAGGACGTGCCGGTCGGCGACATCGCGGCCCTCTCCCCGCCGCTCGCCGAGGCCGTCGACCGGCTGCGCCGCGGCAAGGTGATCCGGGAGCCCGGGTACGACGGTGAGTACGGGACGATCCGGCTCTTCGGACCCGGCGAGCCCAGCCCGGCGGACACGGTCACCACCCCGGCGCTTTTCTGACCGGCGACGGATCGGTCCCGGCACTGTCGTCCGGGTCTGGTAGGACAGGACCACCCAGTCCCCCCAGGCGAGGATGTCCATCATGATCGAACACGACCGGTGCCCCGTGGCGGTGGACGGATGACGGACGACTTTCTGGCGAAGCTGTCCGCGGTCGTCAAGGGCAGTGAGGCGATCATGCGGCAGGTGGGCCACACGCACGACGGCCACTACGACCACGACGAGGAGGATCTCGCGGCACTCAACGCCGAGACACCGGCTGACCCGCGCGATCCCGGTGAGGCGTTCATCCCCGCAAGCGGGGCCTACCACTGGGACATGGCGGGCGCCCATCGGGAGACCTACGCCGGGCTGCCCGTCGCCGAACCGCACGTGATCGTCCACCACCGCTCCCCCGACCCCTGGCGGTTCGCCTGGCCTCTCTACGACGGCGACCCGGACCGCGAGAACGACGACGGCTCCGGGTTCGCGGCCGGGCTGGAGGAACTGCTCGGCACGGTCGACGGTTCCAGGATCCAGGCCATCGTGGTGGCCGGGAGCGGCGCACCCAACGCTCCCGCCATGCTCGCGGCCAACGCCCACCGGCTGCCGCGGCTGCGTTCGCTGTTCCTCGGCTTCGTCGAACCGGAGCACTGGGAGATCTCCTGGATCCAGCAGGGCGACGTCACCCCGGTCCTGGAGGCCTTCCCCCGCCTGGAGCGGCTGGACGTACGCGGCAGCGAGGGACTGCGGCTGCGGCCCGTACGGCACGCGTCCCTCAAGGTCCTGCGCTTCGAGTCCGGCGGACTGCCCGGCCACGTCGTCCGCGCGGTCGGCGAGTCGGAGCTGCCCGGCCTGGAGCATCTGGAGATGTGGCTCGGCGTCTCCCAGTACGGCGGCGACGCCACCGTGGGCGACCTGCAGGGCATCCTGTCAGGCAGCGGCCTGCCCGCGCTGCGGCGGCTCGGGCTGCGCGACAGCGAGATCCAGGACGAGGTGGCCGCCGCGGTGGCGTCGGCGCCCGTCGTCGCCCGCCTGGAGGCGCTCAGCCTGAGCATGGGCGCGCTGACGGACACCGGAGCCGAGTCGCTGCTGAGCGGCCAGCCCCTCACCCATCTGCGCCACCTCGACCTGCACCACCACTTCCTGACCGACGACATGGCCGCGCGGGTCCGGCTCGCCCTTCCCGGCGTCGAGGTCGACCTCTCCGAGCCCCAGCCCTCGCTGGAAGAGTGGCGCTACGTCGCCGTCTCGGAGTGAGGTCGCGACGTCGGAACCGCGCCGCACGCGGCCAGGCCGGGGACACACGCGGCCAGGCCGGAGAGGGGAAGGCGCCCCCCTCAGCGGGTGGTACGGCTCACCTGTCCTCGCCGGTCTCCCTGACCTCCGGGTGGTCGAGGACGATGTCGTAGGTCACCGGGATCAGCCGCCGCAGACCGGTGTCCACGCCCCCGCCGGGGACCTCGAACACGATCTTTCCGCCGCGGGTCACATCCCTGACCTGCTCCACGACGTATTCGTGGACCTGGTCGCCGGGTTCATGGACCACTTCGGGGCCCGCACGCCCTCACGATCTTCCGACACCGCGACCTCCCTGCGTCCGGGCGGGGACACACCTCGCCCTCTTTCACGGTAACCGGTGGACGGCCCGTCACGGCTTCCGCCGGCCGTACGCCGATACGACGACCGCGCGGAGCCGCATGTTCGCCTGGGCAACCGGGTGCGCGGAGCCGCATGTTCGCCTGGGCAACCGGGTGCGCGGAGCCGTCGCCGGCCTCCACGAGGAGGCTGCGGCCGGTGCGCGAGGAAGACGTCGTCGAGGGTGGGGCGCCCGACCTCGGCGGTCAGCGCCTTCACCCCGGCGGCATGGGCCCCACGAGATCAAGACCCTCCGCGGGCTGCTGCAGTACCTGCTCGCCCAGGCCGCCGACGACGAGTCCTGGCTGCCGGAAACCGGGCACGGCGCCGCCCCGCCGTACCCCTCCTGGAAGGCCGGCGGGAAGGCCCTGCCGTGACCCGGCCGCCGCGGAGGACTCCTCGCAGGTTGGTTATGTTGTGGGGGTGCAGGCACTCGTCCAACGGCCGCTGGGCCGGACCCACCTGACGGTGACGCGGCTCGGTCTCGGCCTGGCCGCGCTCGGCCGCCCCGCCTACATCACGCTCGGCCGCGAGGAGGATCTCGGCGACGACCGCGGCGTCGCCGCGATGCGGGCGCGGACCTGGGCCGTGCTCGACGCGGCGTGGGCGAGGGGCGTGCGCTACTTCGACACGGCGCGTTCGTACGGCCGCGCGGAGGAGTTCCTCGCCGGCTGGCTGCGCGAGCGCGGGATCGCGCCGGGAGCGGCGACGACCGGCTCGAAATGGGGATACGCCTACGTGGGCGGCTGGCGGATGGACGCCGAGCACCACGAGGTGAAGGAGCTGTCGGCCGAGCGGCTCCGCCGCCAGCTCGACCAGACGCGCGAGCTGCTCGGCGAGCACCTGTCGCTCTATCAGATCCACTCGGCGACGGTGGAGAGCGGAGTGCTCGAAGACGAGGGTGTGCTCGGCCGGCTGCGCGCGCTGCGGGCCGAGGGCGTCGCGATCGGGCTCAGCACGACGGGCCCGCGCCAGGCGGACACGATCGCGCGGGCGGTCGAGATCGGGACGTTCGACACGGTGCAGTCCACCTGGAACCTGCTCGAACGTTCGGCCGGCGGAGCCCTCTCCCGGGCGCACGGGGCGGGGATGGGCGTGATCGTCAAGGAGGGGGTGGCGAACGGGCGGCTGACCGCCCGCGCGGCTCCCGCCCCGCTGGCGGCGGCCGCGCGCGATCGGGGGGTGACACCGGACGCGCTCGCGCTCGCGGCCGTGCTCGCACGACCCTGGGCCGGGGTGGTGCTGAGCGGCGCGGTCTCGGTCGAGCAGCTGCACAGCAATCTGGGCGCGGCCGAGGTGGGATGGGACGCGGATCTCGACGAGCGGCTCGCCGGGCTGGCCGAGGACCCCGAGACCTACTGGGCCGGACGCGGCGCGCTCGCCTGGGCCTGAGCCGGTAGGACGGAGGCGGACGCCTGAACGCCGGGCGGAGGCGGACGCAGGGCGGGGGCGCTCGCCCGAGCCTGAGCGCGCCGGACACGGGCGGACATCTGGACCCGAGGCGCAGGACGGGGACACTCGCCTGAGCCGGTAGGGCGGAGGCGGGCACGCGTCGTGTCCTACACGACGCCCGCGTAGACCCAGCGGCCGTCGAGGCGGACGAAACGGCTGTGCTCCTCCATCTGCCCGGGCTGTCCGCGATCAAGGTAGTGGGCGCGGAACCGGACCGTCCCCTCGTTGTGGAAGACGCTGCCGTCGGCGGTCTCCAGGATCTCCAGGCGGACCCAGCGCAGCTTCTTGTCGAGCTCGACGCGGGGCGGGCGGTCGGCGGGGTGCCAGGTGCGCAGCAGGTATGCCTCGTCGCCGACGCCGAACGCGCTGAAACGGGACCGCATGAGCAGCTCGGCGGTGGAGGCCGAACCCTCGCCCCGGTGGAAGCGGGCACAGCAGTCCTGGTAGGGGGCCGGCAGGCCGCAGAGGCAGCCGGCGGTGGCGGGGACACGACGGGACATGCCCTCTATTGTGCCCGAACGGACCTGGCGGATCGCCCGGAAGCCGGGAGGGCGACGGCAGCGCCGGACCGGTGGCCGGGCGATGACGCCCACCGTCTCCTCGCGCACGTCGACCCGCCCGTTGACGACCCATCCGGGCTCGGCGATCTCACGGGGCCGCGCGTTCCACCAGGTCAGACCCATGTCTGCTGGATTTTTCCGCCGTACTGCCGTGCCCGTCTTGCCGGACCTGCCCGCAGATGACACGTTCGACAGTGGCCCTGCCGTCGAGCCCTGGGGGTGCTTCCCGACCATGGACGACCAGAACACCGACCACACCGGTCACGCCGACGACCTGCCGAGACTGCCGTTCACCCGCGACGACCCGCTTGAGGTTCCGGAGATGTACCGCGCCCTGCGGGCCGTCAGGCCGGTGACCCGGGTCCGTACCCAGGCGGGTGACCTCGCCTGGCTGGTCTCCGGCTACGAGGAGGCCAGGCAGGCCTTCGCCGACCCGCGCCTCGGGCGGTCGGCGCCCGACCCGGAGCGGGCCGCCCGGATCTCCGGCTCGGTGCTGCTCGGCGGCCCGCGCGGCGACATCGAGACGGAGAAGGCCGAGCACGAGCGGATGCGCCGGATGCTCGCCCCGGCCTTCTCCGCCCGCCGGATGAGCGCCCTCGGGCCCCACGTCCAGCAGCTCGTCGACGAGCTGCTGGACCACATGGCCGAGCTGCCGCGCCCGGTGGACCTGCGGGAGGAGTTCTCCGTACCGCTGCCGGTGCTGGTGATCTGCGAGCTGCTCGGCGTGCCGTACGGCGACCGCGGGCACTTCAGGAAGCTGGCCGAGGCGATGACGGATCTGAGCGACCCGCGGCGCGCCGAGGCGGCGATGACCGAGCTGGCCGACTACACCCGCGCCATCCTGATCGACAAGCGGGCGGACCCGGCCGACGACGTGTTCTCCGACATGGCCACCATGGAGGCGCCCGACGAGGAGATCGCCACGCTCGCCGCGGGGCTGCTGTTCGCCGGCCACGAGACGACGGTCAACCGGATCGACTACGGCGTGCTGCTGCTGCTCGGCAACCCGGCACAGCGCGACGCGCTGGTCGCCGACCCCTCACTGACGGCCCCGGCGGTGGAGGAGATCCTGCGGATGGCCGCGCCGGGCAACCACGGCCTGCCCCGGTACGCCCACGAGGACGTGAGCATCGGCGGCGTGACGATCAGGCGCGGCGAGGCGGTGCTCATCGTCACGACGGCGGCCAACCGCGACGAGCGGACCTTCCCCGAGCCCGACCGGTTCGACATCGGCCGCCCTCTCGGCGACCCGCAGCTCGCCTTCGGCTACGCGGCCCGCTACTGCATCGGGGCGAGCCTGGCCCGGGTGGAGCTGCGGTCGGTGTTCGGCACCCTGTTCCGGCGCTTCCCCACGCTGGAACTCGCCGTGCCCGCCGAGGAGCTGGTGGAGCGCGAGACCTCCCTCACCGGAGGGTTCACCCGCATCCCGGTCACCTGGTGACCGCCTCCGGGGGGCCGGCCGGCGCGGGCCCCCCGGCGGTCAGCCGGCCGTCGCCGATCTCCTGGTGTTCAGCTGGTCGAACCCGACCGCGACCAGGATGAGCACGCCGATGGCGATCTGGAGGTAGAAGGCGTTGATCGCGAGGAGGTTGCCTCCGTTGTTGAGGACACCCATGATCAGCGCTCCGGTGGCGGCGCCGATCGCGCTGCCCTTCGCACCGAACAGGCTCGCGCCGCCGATGACGCAGGCGGCGATCGCGTTGAGCTCGAAGCCCGTACCGGCGGTGGGGATGCCCGCTCCCAGCCGGGAGGCGAGCAGCACCCCGCCGAGGCCGGCGAGCAGGCCCGAGATCGCGTAGACCGAGATCGTCACCATGCGCACGGGCACACCCGCGAGGCGGGCCGACTCGGGATTCGAGCCGACCGCGTAGATGTAGCGGCCGAAGACCGTCCGGGAGAGCACGAACCACATCACGCCCGTGACCAGGGCCGCGACGATGAGAAGGTTGGGAATGCCGAGGATCGTGCCGTTGGCGATGGCCTGGAACCCGGCCGGCAGGCCCTGCACCGTCTGGGCGTCGGTGGTGACCAGGACGATTCCCCGGGCGATGCCGAGCATGCCCAGGGTCGCGATGAACGGTGGCAGCAGGGCCCGGGTAACCAGCAGGCCGTTGACGATCCCGAGCACGGTGCCGATCCCGACCCCGAGCAGGAGCGCCGGCCAGATCGGCATGCCGGCGACCAGGAACTGCGCGGTGGACGCGCCGGACAGGCCGAGGACCGAACCGACGGACAGGTCGATCCCGGCGGTCAGGATGACCAGGAGCTGGCCGACCGCGATGATTCCGAAGATCGCGACCTGCCGGGCGAGGTTGGCCAGGTTGTTGCCGGTGAGGAACTCGTCGCTGGCGAGTGTGAGGATGCCGACCGCCACGAGCAGCACCACGAGCCCGCCGCTCTCGCGTCCCGCGATGTCTCCCAGCGTGACGACCCGGCGCGGGGCCTCGCCCTTCGGCTCGGGCTCCGGCTCCCTGGCCCTGGGTACCGCATCCGGCCCCAGCTCCTCGCCGGTCGGCTGCCTGCTGGTGATCGTGGTGGTGGCGATCGGTTCGCGCCAGATCAGCTTAGGCATCTCGGCTCACCTCTCCTGGGTCGTCTGGGGTCGGCGGGATGGTGGCTCCCGCGCCTTCGGAGGACGCCGGAGCCCCTTCTCTGGGCGCGGGGATCTCCTCCTGGAGCACCGACTCGGCGGCTCTGCCGCCGCCGCTCGCCAGGCGGAGCACGTCCTCCTCGGTGGCGGTTCCGGGGAGCTCGCCCGCGACCCGCCCGTCGCGCAGCACGAGGATGCGGTCGGCGAGGCCAAGCAGCTCCGGGAGATACGACGAGACCACGATGATCCCCAGCCCCTTGGCGGCCAGGTCGCCGATGACCGTGTAGAGCTCGCCCTTGGCGCCGACGTCGATGCCCTTGGTCGGCTCGTCGAAGATCAGCACTTTCGGCTTGGTGAGCAGCCATCGGGCGAGCAGGACCTTCTGCTGGTTGCCGCCGGACAGCGTCGAGACCGGCTGGTCGTAGGAACCGGCCCGCAACCGCAGGCTGTCGAGCAGCCGGTCCGCCTCCTCGGCCTGCTCCCGGGCGGGCAGCAGGCCGTGCCGGGAGCCGCTGCGCAGGCTGGCGATGGTGACGTTCTCCCGGATCGACAGCTCGGGCAGCAGCCCCAGCACCTTGCGGTCCTCGGTGAGCAACCCCACCCCGGCGTTCATCATCGTGCGCGGCCCGGACGGTTTCACGGGCTTGCCCGCGACCTCCAGCTCACCGGCCACGATGGGGTCGGCGCCGAAGATGGACAGCAGCAGCTCGCTCCGTCCCGACCCCAGCAGGCCCCCGATGCCGAGGATCTCCCCGGTCCCGACCTCCAGGTCGATGCTCGGCGAGTCCTGGGACCGGCGCAGCCCCCGGACCCGCAGCGCGGGCGTGCCGGCGTGCCGGTGGGTCTCCGGATAGAGCGAGCTGATCTCCCGCCCGACCATCGCGGTGATCAGGCGGTCCTCGTCGTAGTCGCTGATCGGCCCCGCCTCGGACAGGCTCCCGTCCCGCAGGACGGTCACCCAGTCGCCGATCTCGAACATCTCCTCCAGCCGGTGGGTCACGTAGAGCATCGCTATGCCGCGCTCGCGCAGCCGCAGGATGTATTCGAGGAGCCGCGCCGACTCCGCCTCGGTGAGCGCCGTGGTCGGCTCGTCGAACACGACCACCTTGACGGAGTCGGCGGTCAGCACCTTGGCGATCTCCACGAGCTGGCGGGTGGCCGCCGGGAGCCGTTCCACGATCGCGTCCGGGCTGAGGTCCGTCAGGCCGACCTCATCGAGCGCCTCCCTGGCGCGGGCCCGCAGCCGGCCCCTGGCGATGACCCCGGTGCGCGCGGGGAGACGGCCCATGAACAGGTTCTCCGCGACCGACAGGTGAGGGAGAAGGCTGAGCTCCTGGTAGACGGCCTGGACACCGGCCGCGCGCACCGACGCGGGTGTGGGCGAGGTGACCGACCGGCCGTCGATCACGTAGGAGCCGCTGTCGCGGCGCAGCGCACCCGTCAGCACCCGGATCAGGGTCGACTTCCCCGCGCCGTTCTCCCCGGCCAGGCAGTTCACCTGGCCGGGGATCAGGCGGAGCGAGACGTCGGTGAGCGCCTGCACGGGCCCGAAGGCCTTGGAGACGTCGCGCAGTTCGACGACGGGTTCTTTCGCCTTCATCATTCCGCCTTCATCGTCGGCGGGTTGAGCAGCAGCTTCACATCGGGGTCGTTCATGTTCCGCTTGTCCGCCACGACGGCTCCGGGGTCGATGTCACGCGGCGGGATGCGACCGGCCGCGGCCATCCCGGCCGCCAGGACGCCCTGGTATCCGAAGAAGTAGGGGTTCTGCACCACCAGCGCGTCGATGGTGCCGGCGGCGAGCGCGGCGTTCTCCTGCGGGTCGGAGTCGAACGCCACGACGGGGACGGTGTCGGTCACGTTGTTGTCCTGGATCGCGCGGGCCGCGCCCACCCCTGAGGTGTTGTTGTCGGCGAAGACCCCCGCCAGCTCGCGGTTGGCGGTCAGCGCGTCGTTGACCTGCGACGCCGCGGTGTTGATGTCGTTGTTGTTGTAGCGCTGCAGCGTCACCTTGACCTGCGGGCAGTTGTTCGCGAGGCCCTGCTTGAAGCCGGAGTCCCGGTCGACCAGCGACTGGATGCCCGCCACGGAGGACTCGATCATGACACTGCCGCTCGTCTTGTTCTGGGCCTTGAGCAGCTCGCACATGCGCTTGCCGGCCTGCATCCCGGCCTTGAGGTTGTCGGTGCCGATGAACCCCTCCGAGGCGGTGGTCACGCGGCTGTCCACCGTGATGACCTTCAGGCCCGCCTTGCGCGCCCGTTCGATCGCCGAGTTCAGGGCGCTGGAGGAGTTGGGCGCGATGACGAGGCCGTCGACGCCCCGGGAGATGGAGTTCTCAACGAGCTGCACCTGCTGGTCGATGTTCGTCTCCGACGTGGGGCCGAAGGTGCTCACCTTGAGGCCGAAGTCCCCGCCCGACTGCTTCGCGCCGGCGATCATCGTCTGCCAGAACGAGGAGTCGCTCGCCTTGATGATCACGTCGATCTTCTTGCCACTCGCCGCCCCGGCCATTCCTCCCCCCGCCGACTGGCTGGCCGAACTCGTCGCCCGGCCTCCCACCACTCCCAGCACCAGCGCCACCAGTGCGATGGCGGCGACGAGCGAAAGGGAGAAGACGATACGTGAGCGAGCCATAACGACCTCCTGAAAGCTGTTCAGGGGGGAGCCCGGCAGGCGTCTCAGGCGGCTGCCGTCATAGATCTACGGAGGACGGAGGTGTGCCGACGGTGGTGAGGGAAGGCACACGGAGAACTTTTCATTCAACAAAGACTCGTGACGGCCGGTTGTTTCCAGCAAAGCCCCGGACGCGTTGCGGTTGAAACTAGTAAAGAGAAAAGAAGTCATTACTCTCCGCGGGGCTCAGGCATCCCGTCCGTGCTCGGCGAGCCCGACGAACATGGTGCGGCGGAGCGCCTCGACATGGCCGCGCGCCACCTCGGCCGCCTTCAGCGGATCACGGTCGGCCAGGGCCGTGACGAGCTCGGCGTGCTCGCAGTTGGACTCACGCAGGTGGCTCAGCGGGCAGGGCAGGTAGTGGCGGTAGAGCTCCCGCAGGACCAGGCCGTACTGCTCGGCCGCCGACGGCAGCCCGGTGGCCGCCGCCACCGTCATGTGGAAGCGCTCGTCCCAGGTGTGGAACTCGGCCCAGTCGGAGGCCTGGTCCATCCGCGCCACGAGGGCCTCCAGCTCCCCGATCTGGTGGCGCGCCGCGTTCGAGGCCGCCAGGTGCGCGGTCCCGCACTCCAGGAGCAGCCGCTGGTCGATCAGCCGGTGGACGTCTCCGGCGGCCGCCTGGTAGGCCGCGATCTCACGGACCCGGCCGCCGGCGGGGCGGGGGGCCACCAGGGTGCCGCCGGTCCGGCCGCGCCGCCGTTCCAGCATGCCTTCCTCGCACAGGGCCACCAGGGCGCGCCGTGCCGTCATCTCCCCGACGTCGAGGGCACGGGCGATCTCCCCGGTCGGCGGGAGCCGCTCGCCGGGCTGCAGCAGGCCGAGGTCGACGGCCATGGCGATGCGGGCGCGGACGGTGTCGAGTGCGTTGAGTCGCCGGATACCCGCGAGAGCGGGGGCTCTGAGCGCGGTCAGGGGGCTACCAGGCGTCATGCCCCTACGGTACTCGGCGAAAAATGGTTCATAGTGAGCATTATTGATTTAAGTGCTCACTATGCACCATTTTCACATCCCGCAGCCCGAAAGCAGGTACGCCATGTCCCGCCCCCTTCCCGTCGCGCTCGCCCAGGCCGCCCCCCAGCCGATCGGGGCACCGGCCTCGGCCTTCGCCGGAGAGGTCGAGGCGCTCGCCGCCGGCTTCCCCCAGGCCCGCTTCGTGGTCTTCCCCGAGCTGCACCTGCACGGCGCGCAGGCCCCGCCCGAGCAGAGGGAGGCGGAGCTGGAGGCGTCCGCGGAGCCGCTGGACGGCCCCCGCTCGAAGCTCCTCGCCGAACTCGCCGGCGACCTCGGCGTCTGGCTGCTCCCCGGCAGCGTGTGCGAGCGCGGGCAGGACGGAGCGCTGCACAACACCGCCCTCGCCTTCTCCCCCGAAGGCCGGCTCGCCGCGTGGTACCGCAAGGTGTTCCCCTGGCGGCCCTACGAGCCCTACCGGCCCGGCGACCGCTTCGTCGTCTTCGACGTCCCGGGCGCGGGCCGGGTCGGCTTCGCGATCTGCTACGACGTGTGGTTCCCCGAGGTGGCGCGCCAGCTCGCCTGGATGGGTGCCGAGGTCATCGTCAACCCGGTCATGACCACGACCGCCGACCGCGCCCAGGAGCTCGTGCTGGCGCGCGCCAACGCCATCGTCAACCAGGTCTACGTGATCAGCGTCAACACGGCCGCCCCCACCGGCACCGGGCGCAGCCTCGTCGTCGACCCCGAGGGCCGCGTCCGGGTCGAGGCGGGCGAGGCCGCCACCGTGCTCACCGACGTCGTCGACCTCGACGACGTCACCCGGGTCCGGAGGTACGGCACGGCCGGGCTCAACCGGATGTGGGACCAGTTCACCGACGCCGACCAGCCGATCGAACTCCCCGTCTACCAGGGACGTATCGACCCCTCCCGCTGGAACCCGGCGGGTGACCGACCGGAGGAGGTCCCGTGATGCCGTCCACCGAACCGGTCCTGAGGCGCACCCTGACGCTCAGGCCGGTCGTCCTGTTCGGCCTGGCCTACATGACACCGCTGATCGTCCTCGGCATCTTCGGCATCGTGGCGGAGACCACCGGGGGCGCGACCGCCGCCGCCTACGCGCTCGCCCTGGTGGCCATGCTGTTCACGGCCTTCAGCTACGGCAGGATGGCGGCGGCGTATCCGGTCGCAGGGTCCGCCTACACCTACGTGCGGCGCACCGTCGACTCCCGGGTGGGCTTCCTCGTCGGCTGGGCGGTGCTGCTCGACTACTTCTTCCTGCCCATGGTCATCTGGCTGATCGGCGGGGCCTACCTGTCCGCGCAGTTCCCCGGCGTCCCCTCCTGGGTGTGGATCGTCGCCTTCATCGCCGTGACGACGACCCTCAACCTGCTGGGCATCAAGGTGGCGGCCAGGGCGAACTCCCTGCTCATGACCTTCCAGATCCTGGTCCTCGCCTTCTTCGTGCTGCTGTCGGCCGGCCACGTCCTCAGGGCCGGGGGCGCGGGCGCGCTGTTCGACCCGGCCCCGTTCGTCAACCCGGCCACGACCGTGTCCGGCATCGCGGCCGGGGCGGCCATCGCCGCCTACTCCTTCCTCGGGTTCGACGCCGTCACCACCCTGACCGAGGAGACAGTCGAGCCGAGGCGGACGATCCCCCGGGCGATCCTGCTCATCGCCCTCATCGGCGGCGCGATCTTCATCCTCGTCTCCTACACCACCCAGCTCGTGCATCCCGGCGGCTCCTTCGACGCCCCCTCCTCGGCGGCCTTCGAGATCGCCAGGACGATCGGCGGGAACCTGTTCGGGGCGGTCTTCCTCGCGGGCCTGGTCATCGCCCAGTTCTCCTCCGGCCTCGCCGCCCAGGCCAGTACCTCGCGGCTGCTGTACGCCATGGGACGCGACTCGGTGCTCCCCCACAAGGTCTTCGGCTACGTCCACCCCAGGTTCCGCACGCCGGCGTTCGGCATCCTGCTCACCGGCGTCGTCGGCCTGGTCGCCCTGCGCCTGGACGTCGCCACCTCGACCTCGTTCATCAACTTCGGGGCCTTCACCGCCTTCACCTTCGTCAACCTCAGCGTCATCGCGCTCTACCTCCGGGAACGCCGGGCGGGGCGCAGGCTCGGAGCCGTGCCGTACGTCCTCGCGCCGGTGATCGGAGCGGCCGTCGACCTGTGGCTGCTCACCAAGCTCGACAGCCACGCCATCACGCTCGGGCTGATCTGGCTCGGCATCGGCGTGGTCTACCTCGCCTACCTCACCCGGCTGTTCCGGCTGCCGCCCCCCGAGATGGAGTTCACCGACGAGGAGCCGGAGGCGGCCACCCGGCAGGGGTAGGGGCGCGCCGGGACGCGCGGACGGTGCGGCCCCCGCCTCCGGGCGGGACGGGCGGACAGGAGATACCGTCAGGAATGACAGAACCACGGGAGGCCGGCGCGCCGTTCTCCGGACGGACCGCATGGGCACAGGGGCTCACGACGCCGCTGCGCGAGTTCCTCCGGACCGAGACCGGCAGCGCCCTGATCCTGCTCGCCGCGACGCTGGCCGCCCTCGCCTGGGCGAACGCCGGCCCGTCGTCGTACGAGGCCGTCTGGCGGACGGTGCTGTCCATCCGCCTCGACGGACTGGACGTGTCGCAGGACCTGCGCCAGTGGGTCAACAACGGGCTGATGACGTTCTTCTTCTTCGTCGTCGGGCTTGAGGCGCGCCGCGAGTTCGACATGGGAGAGCTGCGCGACCGGCGGCGGCTCGTGCTGCCGCTCGTCGCCGGCGTCGGCGGGATGGCCGTGCCCGTCGCGATCTACCTGACCGTCAACGCGGGCAGCCCCTCCGCGCACGGATGGGGCGCGGCGATGTCGACGGACACCGCGTTCGCGCTCGGCATGCTCGCGCTCTTCGGGTCCCGCTTCCCGGCACGGCTGCGCACCTACCTGCTCACCGTCACCGTCGTCGACGACCTCGTCGCGCTCGGGGTCATCACGATCTTCTACAGCGAGCGGGTCGTGCCGGCGGCGCTGCTGGCCGCGGCCGGGATCTTCGCTGTGATCCTGCTCGTCCGCGCCGCCGGCGTGCGCCGCGGCCTGCCCTACGCGCTGCTCGGAGCGGCGGCGTGGGTGGCGCTGCTGAAGTCCGGCGTGGAGCCCATCGTCATCGGCCTGGCCATGGGGCTGCTGACCTACGCCTCCCCGGCCGCGCGCGGGGATCTCGCACGCGCGACGGACCTCTTCCGGCTCTTCCGCGAGCAGCCGACACCGGAGCTGGCCCGCTCAGCCAGCGTGGGGCTCGCCTCGACGATCTCGCCGAACGAGCGGCTGCAGCAGCTCTACCACCCGTGGGTGAGCTACCTGGTCGTGCCCCTCTTCGCCCTCTCGAACGCGGGGGTGACGATCAGCGGCGAGTTCCTGGCGCGGGCGCTCACCTCCCCGATCACCCTGGGCATCCTGCTGGCCTACGTCGTGGGCAAGCCCGTCGGCGTCATCGGGTCCTCGTGGCTCGTCACCCGGCTGAGCCGCGGCCGCGTCCGCCCGCCCGTCGGCTGGGCCGCCGTCGCGGCCGGCGGCACGATCGCCGGCATCGGCTTCACCGTGTCCCTGCTGATCGCCACCCTCGCCTTCGACGGCCCGCAGCTGGAGGAGGCGAAGCTCGGCATCCTCACCGCGGCGCTCTGCGCGCCTCTCATGACCTGGGCCGTCCACCGCGTGACCACGCTGCTCCCCAAACGGCTGCGGATCCGGGCGCTGCTGGGCACCGCCGAGAGCATCGTCGACCTCGCCGCGCCCGTCGACCCGGACCGCGACCACGTGCGCGGTCCCCAGGTCGCGCCGGTGACCGTGGTCGAGTACGGCGACTTCGAGTGCCCCTACTGCGGCCAGGCGGAAGCGGTCGTCCGCGAGCTGCTCGCCGACCTCGGCGACGTCCGCTACGTCTGGAGGCACCTGCCGCTGCACGACGTGCATCCCTACGCCCAGCTCGCCGCGGAGGCCGCGGAGGCCGCCGCCGAGCAGGAGGCGTTCTGGGAGATGCACGACCTGCTGCTCGACCACCAGGACGAGCTCCGGATCCGCGATCTGATCGGCTACGCCGGGGAGCTCGGTCTCGACGTCGAGCGGTTCCGCGACAGCCTCCGCGGCCACGCCGGCGCCGCCCGGGTCGCCGAGGACATCGACTCCGCCGACCTGAGCGGCGTGTCGGGCACACCGACGTTCTTCATCAACGGGCGGCGGCACCACGGCGCCTACGACATCGCCACCCTCTCGGCCGCGGTGCGGGCCGCCCGTGCGCGCGCGGCCCTGAGGACATGACCGCGGGACCGCGCGCCCCCGCGGCGGGGTGATCCGGCCTCAGGACAGGTCGATCCAGTCGAGCGTACGGTCGACCGCCTTCTTCCAGCCGGCGTAGCCGCCGGTCCGCCGCTCGTCGGACCACTCCGGCTGCCAGCGCCGGTCCTCCTGCCAGTTCTGCTTGAGCTCGTCGGCCGACTTCCAGAAGCCGACGGCCAGGCCGGCGGCGTAGGCGGCGCCCAGCGCCGTGGTCTCGGCCACGACCGGCTTGGAGACGGGGACGCCCAGGATGTCCGCCTGGATCTGCATGCACAGGTCGTTGGCCGTCACGCCGCCGTCCACCCTCAGCACGTCGAGGGTGACGCCCGAGTCCTGCCTCATCGCCTCGACGACGTCGCGGGTCTGGTAGCAGATCGCCTCCAGGGTCGCCCGCGCGATGTGGGCGTTGGTGTTGAAGCGCGACAGGCCGACGATGGCGCCCCGGGCGTCGGAGCGCCAGTAGGGGGCGAACAGGCCGGAGAAGGCGGGCACGAAGTACACGCCGCCGTTGTCGTCGACCTGCCGGGCGAGCGCCTCGCTCTCCGCCGCCCCGGAGATGATGCCGAGCTGGTCGCGCAGCCACTGCACGGCCGAGCCGGTCACGGCGATCGAGCCTTCCAGCGCGTAGACCGGCCGGTCCGCGCCGAACTGGTAGCAGACGGTGGTGAGCAGGCCGTTCTCCGAGCGGACCAGCTCGTGGCCGGTGTTGAGGAGCAGGAAGTTGCCGGTGCCGTAGGTGTTCTTGGCCTCGCCGACCTCGAAGCATACCTGTCCCACCGTGGCGGCCTGCTGGTCGCCGAGGTCGCCCGAGAGCGGCACCTCGCCTCCCATCGGGCCGCTGCCCCTGGTCAGGCCGTACAGGCCGGGGTCCGAGGAGGGCCGGATGGCGGGCAGCATCTGCCTGGGGATGCCGAAGAACGACAGCAGCTCGTCGTCCCACTCCAGCGTCTCCAGGTCCATCAGCATGGTGCGGCTGGCGTTGGTGGGGTCGGTGACGTGCACGCCGCCGTCGGTCCCGCCGGTGAAGTTCCACAGCAGCCAGGTGTCGGTGTTGCCGAAGATCGCATCCCCCGCCTCGGCCGCCTTGCGCACGCCGTCGACGTTCTCCAGGATCCACTGGATCTTGCCGGCCGAGAAGTAGGTGGCCGGCGGCAGGCCCGCCTTGCGGCGGATGACGTCGCCCCGCCCGTCGCGGTCCAGCGCGGCGGCGATGCGGTCGGTCCGGGTGTCCTGCCAGACGATCGCGTTGTAGTAGGGCCGGCCGGTGATCCGGTTCCACACCACCGTGGTCTCGCGCTGGTTGGTGATGCCGAGCGCGGCGAGGTCGGAGGCGGTCAGGTTGGCCCGGTTCAGGGTCGTCTCGATCACCGCCCTGGTCCGCTCCCAGATCTCCAGGGGGTTGTGCTCGACCCAGCCGGCCTGCGGCAGGATCTGCTCGTGTTCGAGCTGGTGGCGGGCGATCTCGTTGCCACCGTGGTCGAAGATCATGAAACGGGTGCTCGTGGTTCCCTGGTCGACGGCTCCGACGAAGTCAGGCATGGAGTGATGTCTCCTTCAAGGGGCGGCTTGGGGGCGGCGGCTTTCAGGCGGTCTCGTAGTCGGCCGGTGACGGCACCCGGCCCGCCTCGGGCTCGGCTCCGGGCGGCAGGAAACGGGCCACCATGGCCTGGTAGAGGCCCGCGCCGATCAGTCCGCCGATCACCGGTGCCACGATAGGCACCCAGAAGTAGAGCTGGCCATACTGATCTCGCCAGGCCGTCTCGTAACCGGTGAGGAACGAGGCGAGCCGGGGCCCGAAGTCACGCGCCGGGTTGATGGCGTAGCCCGCGTTGGTGCCCCAGGCCATGCCGATCGCCACGACGACCAGTCCGACCACGAAGGGGGCGAGGTTCGCCGCGGGCGGCGAGTTGCGCACGTCGGAGACGGCGAGGATGAGGAACAGCAGGATCGCGGTGCCGATCACCTGGTCGCGGAACGCCCCCCAGGTGCCGACGGGCAGCGCTCCGTTGCCGGGCAGGGTGGAGAAGACCCCCTGGGTCTTGATCGTGTGGCCGGGGTCGGCCTTGGCGAGCACCTCCGCGTAGTTCCACCGCACGAGCAGCGCCGCCACGAACGCGCCCGCGGTCTGCGCGAGCGAGTACGGCAGCACCTTGCGCCAGGAGAAGCCCTTGAAGACCGCGAGCGCGACCGTGACGGCCGGGTTGAGGTGCGCGCCGCTGATCCGGGCCGCGGTGTAGACGCCCAGGGTGACCCCGAGCCCCCACGCCCACGCGATGCTGTCGTGGTCGCCGATGCCGGCCGCGGCGACCTGCGCCACGACCCCCACCCCGAACAGGATCAGGATCAGGGTCCCCGCGAACTCGGCGGCCATCTCACCGAGCAGTCCCCGGGCTTTCAGCCGTTCCGCCATGTGCTCTCCTCACGGTGCCGCGTTGCGTCACAAGCCCGCGCCCGCTCTCCGGGCGGGACCGGAATACCGCCGGACGGCCGTGGAGAAATCCGCCCCCGAAGAGGCGATCCTCTCGGCTGCCCGGGACGCTAGGCGCGAAAGGGGACAGGGTCAACGGCAGGCTGACGACAATGTCGAACACTGGTCAGGAATGAGAGTCGATAGTAGTATCGGCGGGCTGTGCGGCAGCGCCCGGATGTCCGGCGGTGCCGGGAGAAGCGGAGACCGTCTCTCGATGGGTGCCGACATTGTCGAACGACCGCCGTCCCGTCCCCCACCGGCCACATGCCCGGCTCAGTCCAGTCGATTGAGCGCGGGGCGGCCATCCTGCGGCTGCTCGCCCGGAGCCCCGGCCGGCTGGGCATCGGTGAGATCGCCGGCTCCCTGGGCCTGGCCAGGAGCACCGCGCACGGCATCGTGCGCACCCTCCAGCGCGTCGGTTTCGTGGAGCAGGACGAGGCGACCGCCAAGTACGGGCTCGGCGCGGCGCTGCTCCACCTCGGCACCAGCTACCTCGACGTCAACGAGCTGCGCTCGCGCGCGATCAACTGGGCCGACGCGCTGGCCGCGCGTAGCGGTGAGGCGGTCAGGATCGGGACGGTCCTCGACGGCCAGGTCCTCGTGGTGCACCACGTCTTCCGGCCCGACGACACCCTCCAGACGCTCGACGTCGGGTCGCTGCTGCCCATGCACGCCACGGCGCTCGGCAAGGCGCTGCTCGCCTACGACTCCGGGGCGGCGGCGGCCGTACGGGCCGGCGGCCTGGAACCCCGCACCCGCAGGACCATCACCACGCCCGGCGCGCTCTCCCGCGCCCTGGCCCGGGCGCGGGAGGTGGGCTGGGTGACCGAGGTCGAGGAGATGACCATGGGAGAGGCCGGCGTCGCGGCGCCGATCCGCGGCTACGGCGGCCTGGTGGTGGGGGCCATCGGGATCTCCGGCGCGGTCGAGCGGATCTGCGACACCAGGGGGCAGCCGGTCCCGGTGCTGGTGACTTATGTCCGGGATGCGGCCCGTGCCGTTTCCCGGGACCTCGGGGCCTCCCGATACCGACCGTCCACGTCCGGGTGAGGACACCATGGCCACGCGTTACGTGATGTCCATCGACCAGGGCACGACGTCGACGCGGTGCATCGTCTTCGACCAACGGGGACATCTCGTCTCGGTGACCCAGCGGGAGCACCGCCAGCACTTTCCCCGGCCGGGATGGGTCGAGCACGACGCCGTCGAGATCTGGCGCAACCTGGAGCGCATCGGGCCCGAGGCACTCGCCCGGGCCGGCATAGGCCCCGGGCAGGTGGTGGCCGTCGGCATCGCCAACCAGCGGGAGACGACCGTCCTGTGGGACAGGCGGACCGGGGTCCCCGTCGGCCGGGCCGTCGTGTGGCAGGACACGCGGACCGACGCCCTGGTGGAGGAGCTCTCCCGCCGGCCGGGCGCGGAGGCGGTGCCGGAACGCTGCGGCCTGCCGCTGGCCGCCTACTTCTCCGCGCCGCGCATCCGGTGGCTCCTCGACCACACCCCGGGCCTGCGGGAGCGCGCCGAAAGCGGCGAGGTGCTCTTCGGGACGATGGAGAGCTGGCTCATCTGGAACCTGACCGGCGGGCCCGACGGCGGCGTCCACGTCACCGACGTCACCAACGCCAGCCGCACCCTGCTGATGGACCTGACCACCCTGGACTGGGACGACGGGCTCCTCGCCTTCTTCGGCGTCCCCCGCCGGATGCTGCCGCGGATCCGGCCCTCGACGGAGACCTACGGCACCGCCCGGCGGGTGTTCCCCGGCGTGCGCATCGCCGCCGCGCTCGGCGACCAGCAGGCGGCGCTGTTCGGGCAGACCTGCTTCGCCTCCGGCGAGGCCAAGTGCACCTACGGCACGGGCGGCTTCCTGCTGCTCAACACCGGGACCACGCCGGTCCGCTCCGCCCACGGCCTGCTGACGACCGTCGGCTACCAGGTGGGCCGGGAACCGGCGGTCTACGCGCTGGAGGGGCCGATCGCGGTCACCGGTGCGCTCGTGCAGTGGTTCCGCGACGGGCTCGGGCTCATCAGCAGCGCGCCGGAGATCGAGACGCTGGCCCGGACCGTGCAGGACAACGGGGGATGTTACATCGTCCCGGCCTTCGCCGGGCTCTTCGCACCGCACTGGCGCAGCGAGGCCCGCGGGGTCATCGTGGGGCTGACCTCCTACGTCACCAAGGGGCATCTGGCGCGGGCCGTGCTGGAGGCGACCGCGTGGCAGACCCGCGAGGTGGTCGACGCCATGAACGCCGACTCGGGCCTGGCGTTGCGGACGCTGAAGGTCGACGGCGGCATGACCGCCGACAACCTCCTCATGCAGATCGTCGCCAACGTGCTGGACGTGCCCGTCGTGCGTCCCATGGCGGTGGAGACCGTGTCGCTGGGCGCGGCCTACGCGGCCGGTCTCGCCGTCGGGTACTGGGCCGACCTCGAAGGGCTCCGGCGCAACTGGCACCGGGCCGCGCAGTGGAGCCCGCACATGGACCCGCGGCTGCGCACGGCCGAGCACGACAACTGGCGGCGGGCCGTCGAACGCGCGCTGGGCTGGGTCAGGCCGGTGCCCGGCCACCGCTGAGCACCGGCCCGCACCCCGGCCCGCGAGCCGTACGGCGTGGCCCTACAGAACGGCGCCGGCCGTGTAGGTGATCTCGGCGAGGAGCTGCTGGCCGGAGGCGTTGGGGTGGAAGTAGTCCCAGCGGCTCAGCTGGGACAGCGTGAACGGGTGGCCGAAGACGGCTCCGCCGTCGTACCGGCAGGTGATCTGCTCGGCGCAGACCCGGGCCAGCACCGCGTTGAAGTCGGCCACGCGCCCGCGCACCCGGTCACGCCTGTCGACGTCGGCCTGGTCGGTGGAGCGGGGCCTGGCCAGCATCGACTGGCAGATGCCGAAGGTGGACCACGCGGTGCGGGCGGACGAGCTGTCCTTGCCGACCTCCCAGAGCCGCTTGACGTCGGGAATGCTGGAGACGAAGATCCCCGCACCGGGCAGGCCGGCGGTGAGCGTCTGCACCGCCGTACGGAACCTCGCCTCAAAGTCGGCCACCGAGGTCATCCCCGCCTCCGATGACGCGCAGGCGTCGTTGGCCCCGATCAGGATCGTGACGTAGTCGGCCCCCTGAGAGACCGCCTGCCGGGCCTGCCCGGCCATGTCGGCGACCTTGGCGCCCGACCGGCCGTCGTTGTGGACGGCGAGGGAGGGACTGCCGGCCTGCAGCCGCAGGTAGTGGCTGTTGACCGCCGGGCTGGACCCGGTCGACCAGGATCGGGAGGGGCAGTCGAGGTAGAAGCCGCAGGCGTTGAACCCGCGGGTGATGGAGTCGCCCATCGCGGCCATGGTGTCGGGGACCGCCGAGGCGTCCGCCACGGCCGTGGCCGGGACGGACGCGAGGGTCAGCGCTGCGACGAGGGCGAGGGTCCGGCGGGGGACGTTCAAAACTGGCCTCCTGGGCTCTCCCCCGAGCGGCTCCGTTGCTCAAGAATGTCGGCCCGTTCCGCCGTGTTTACAAGCTGGTTTACAGATTACTGACTCAACAGTAAGGACCCTCTCCGGCTCCGGGGAGCCCTCGCGCCGCCGACCTCGCGCCCGACTTGAACGATCGTCTCAAACGAATGTGTTGTACAAATGTCTCATACACTTGTACCATCGCCAGGGAAGTGGAAACCGAGCGACGGCCGAGGAGTCCCCGTGCGGAACAAGAACATCCTGATCTCAGGCGCCGGCATCGCGGGCACCACGCTGGCCTACTGGCTGCGCCGCCACGGCTTCACCCCCACGGTGGTGGAACGGGCGCCCGCGATCCGGGAGGGCGGCTACAAGATCGACATTCGCGGCGCGGCGTTGAAGGTGGTCGAGCGCATGGGCGTCCTGGACGAGATCCGACGCCTGCGCACCGACGTGCGGGGCGGATCGATCGTCACCGCCACCGGCAGGGCGGTGGCGAGCATGGACGGCGACACCTTCGGCGGGCGCGAGGGCGAGGACGCCGAGATCCTACGCGGCGACCTGCAGCGCGTCCTTCACGACCTCACCAGGGACGAGGTCGAATATCTCCTCGACGACTCCATCGCCGCCCTCACCGAGGTCGGCGACGAGGTGAAGGTCACCTTCGACAGCGGCCGGACACGCGTCTTCGACCTGGTGGTGGGCGCCGACGGGCTGCACTCCGCCACCCGCGCGCTGGCCTTCGGCCCCGAGGCGCGGTTCGTCCGCGACCTCGGCTACTACGTCTCGATCTTCAGTGTCCCCAACCACCTGGACCTCGACCGCTGGGAGCTCACCTACGTCTCCCCCCGCAGGACCTCGCTGACCTACAGCACGGCCGGGGCCACCGGGGCCAAGGCCATGTTCCTGTTCGCCTCCGAACCGCTGGAGTACGACCACCGCGACCGCGACCGGCAGCAGAGGATCCTGGCCGACGCCTACGCCGGGGAGGGGTGGGAGGTCCCGCGCCTGATCGGCGGCATGAACGACGCGCCCGACTTCTATTTCGACTCGCTCAGCCAGGTCCACATGGACCGCTGGTCGAAGGGGCGGACGGCGCTGGTCGGAGACGCCGCCTACTGCGCCTCCCCCGCCTCGGGACAGGGCACGAGCCTGGCCCTGGTCGGCGCCTACGTCCTGGCCGGGGAGCTGGCCGCCGCCGGCGGCGACCACCGGGCCGGGTTCGACGGCTACGAGAGGGCGCTGCGGCACTTCGCCGAGCAGAACCAGAACCTCGGGCCGGCCAACGTCAAGCGGATGGTGATGCGGAGCAAGTCGCAGGTCTGGTTCTCCCTGAAGATGCTCGCGCTGATGAACCGCATGCCAGGCAAGGACCGCATGATGGCCAAAATCGTCGAGCCGATCCACAGGGCGGCCACCGCCATCGCCCTCAGTGACTACTGAGGAGGCCGGCCGGGCGGCGGGCGGACCGGATGTCAGCCTGACAGCTCCGCACGCAGGTCGCGGAGGAACCTCTTGGTGTCCGAGACGGAGTAGGCCTGGACGCACAGGCGGTCCATGACCTGTATGTAGTGGTCGGTCTCCTCATGCTTGTCGACGTAGAGCGCGCTGGTGAGCTGCTCCAGGTAGACCACGTCGGGCAGGTCCCGCTCGGGGAAGCACAGGATGGAGAACGGACCGCCGGCCGCCGCGTGACCGCCGCGGTGGAACGGCATGATCTGCAGCCTCACGTTGGGCAGCTCGGTGACCTTCAGCAGGTGGTCGACCTGCGCGCGCAGCACCTGCGGCCCGCCGATGGGACGCCGCAGCACGGCCTCGTCCATCACGGCCCAGAGCGTCGGCGCGTCGGGCCGGGTGAGACGCTCCTGCCGGGTCATGCGCAGGGCGACACGGCGGTCGACCTCCTCCGAGGAGGCGGCACTGTGCACGAGCATGATGACCGCCCGAGCGTATTCCGGACTCTGCAGGAGGCCGGGGACGAACTGCACCTCATAGGTCCGCACGATCGAGGCGGCCTCCTCAAGGCCCACATAGACCTGGAACCAGTTGGGGAGCAGGTCACCGTACTTGTGCCACCAGCCCGGAGTGTTGGCCTGGCCGGCCAGGGAGAGCAACGGCGCCCTGTCGCCGGGGTCGGTCACCCCGTACAGGGTCAGCAGGTCCGCGACATCGCGCTCCTTGAAGCCGACCCGCCCCAGCTCCAGGCGGCTGATCTTGGCGTGGGAGGCGCGGATGGCGTAGCCGGCGTCCTCCCGGGAGATGCCCCTGGCCGCGCGCAACCGCCGCAGCTGGGCCCCCAGCAGGATCCGCAGGATCGTGGGACCGCCGCCGGCCCCGGTCAGGACACCGCCGTGCGCCACGCTGCTTTCGGCGTGCTCCGTGCTCATGATCACTCCCCGTCGCGCCACCCGGGCGGTGCGACCGTTCCGCTTTTTTCGACGAGAATCGGACAACCATATTCTGGCGCATGTATCGAGCACTTACTCCCACATGTACACAGCGCGAAAACCGGCCTTTAAGACAACTTGCTCCTCTTAGACGAAACACCCACCCGATGGATCCGCGCGCCTTTCCACCGGCCCGTACCCTGCGCCGGAAGGCGCCGGCGCGGAGGTCGCCTCACCGGAGGATCCCGGGGCTCCCGCGATCGAATTTAAGCAGATTTATCTACGGAAAACAGCGCGAAATACATAAAGCTCTCCAACATCCTCAAAAACTCTCTGTCACTTTCTCCTGTCATGCGCAATCCCGCTGCCAGGTGACGCGCGACATCGCAGCCGGAGGAGGTTTCTCCCGGAAACCCGTCCGGACGAGAGGGGGCTCCCGCGCCACATCGTGATCGCCAAGCCCGGACGCCCCCCGCGGATCACGGGAGACGATCACCGCCGGCCATGCCCGCACCCCGCCCCCATCAAGATCGTCGCCCGAGTTTTTAGCATTCTTATGAGAACGACGAGCGACCGGCAGGGGAGAATGGGAGCGAATGTCCCTGAGTGGGTGGAATGTCTCTTCCCGCCCGTCTGCCGAGAGGATGCACCTATGGCTGCCATCGACATTCCGACCTGGGCCGCCCGCCTGCGTGCCTGGCGGCGTGGCCGCCTGTGGAGCCGGCAGGACCTCGGCGAGAAGCTGACCGAGGCCGCGGACGAGACGACCCGCGACCGCCTGCCCAGCCAGGAGAAGCTCTCGGAGATGGTCCGCTCCTGGGAGGCCGGGGAACAGCGGCCCGACGAGCTGTACTCCGAGCTGTTCTGCCGGGCGTTCAACATGAACGAGGCGGAGCTGTTCAGCGGCGAGGCGGCCGGCACGACGCTCTGGCACCACCTGACCGGCATCCCGCTGATGGCGGGGACCTTCTCCGCCGAGGACGAGGAGCGCACCGGCCGGGCGATCGAAGACCCCAAGCGGGCCGACGACCGGACCGCCGCCTACTTCGAGACCGTCCTGCGGGCCTACTCGCGGCCGGACCTCCGCCCGGCCCGCACGATCAACGCCCTGTCTCCCGTCTTCGCCGCGATCGACGGACTGCGCCGTGACTCCAGGTCGGGCATCCACCGGGCGCTGCTCCGGATCAGCTCGCAGGACGCCGAGCTGATCAGCCGGATGCACTACGAGACCGGCAACCTCGACGAGGCGCTGGCCTGGTCGGACCGGGCTCTGCTGGCCGCGCACCAGGCGGGCGACGAACGGCTCGTGGCATACACCCTTGCCCGCCGGGCCGGCCTTCAGGACAACCAGGGCAATCCCGAGCAGTTGATAGGCCTGGCCGTCGCCGCCCGCGAGCACGTCCTCTCCCCGCCGCCGCTGGAGGCGATGGCCCGCCGGCACGAAGCCCAGGGCCACGCCATGGCCGGAGCCGAGGACATGTGCCACCGCCGCCTGGAGGAGTCCGCGGAGGCGCCCCGGGAGGGCTCGAAGGACGACACGCCCATCGTGTTCGACTACCCCGCCTGGCTCCACAACGCCCTGGCCGCCGGATGCCTCATCCAGCTCCACCATCCCGCCGACGCGATCGAGATCCTGGAACGGGACCTCTCGGCGGCCCCGTCGAACTACCTCACGGCCTACAACATGGCCCGTCTCGCTCACGCCTACGCCGACGCGCACGAGAGCGAGCGCTCGGCCGGCATCGCCCGCCAGGCTCTGTCGCTGTCGCGGCAGACCGGTGCGAGCCGCGCCATGGAGGAGCTCCGCATCATCCACGACGACCTCCACCGGTGGTCGCACTCGCACTCGCACTAGCCGCCGGCGGGCCGGGCCGGGCCGCGTTCGAGTGCCGCCCCCGCGCCCCTGGCGACGCCGGAGCGCGGCCCGGCGCCCGGCGGGCGCGGGGCCGCGCCGCCGGACGGGGGCGCCCGGAACGGCGGTACCCTCCTGGAGTCCGGCACTCCGGACGTCCGCCGCCGCTCGATGCCGAACTCGATGCCGAAGGAGCTTGAGTGCCCGCGCACTACTCGCTGACCGAGACCGAGAAAGCCGTCAACCACCGCCTCGGACCCATCCCGGTACAACGCGAGGCACTGGCCGCCGTCTCCAACCTCTACCGCGCCGCCACCGCCGTCCGCCAACACCTCGAAAACTCCGCCCTCCGCGCAGCCGACCTCACCTGGAGCGCCTTCGTCGTCCTCTGGGTCATCTGGATCTGGGAAGAGATCGAAACCCGCCACGCCGCCGCCGAAGCCGGCATCTCCAAAGGCACCCTCACCGGCATCATCAAAACCCTCGAATCCCGCGGCCTCGCCCAACGCAGCCAACACCCCGAAGACGGCCGCCTGGCCCTCCTACGCCTCACCCCCCACGGCCTCCACCTCATGCACCACCTCTTCCCCACCTTCAACGACGAAGAGGCCTTCGTCGTCGCCCCCCTCACCCCCGACGAATCCCGCCACCTCGCCGACACCCTCCGCCGCATCATCACCCACCTCGAACAACACGGCGAACAACGACGCGAAGACCTCCACCGCACCACCCCCCTCCCCCCACGCCGAGGCGGCCGCCGCCGCACCGGGTAGCCACCACACCCGGCAACGGCCACCCCCGAAGGGACCGGCACGGAAGGCGCCCGGCTTCCGTGCCGGAGGAGACGGCGAGGCCCCCGTCCCTCGCCATCCCGCAGACCCCGGCGGACGGAAAACCACGAGGTCCCAGGCCGCCCGAAAAATCGTTTGAAGCCAAATGACATCCCGGCGCCTTGACCGGCCGCCGAGACGCCCTTAAATTGTTTGGACTCAAACGATTTGGCGGAGCGGAGGGTCGCCGCGATCGAGGGCGGTGACCGGATCGGCGGCGGGCAGGTCCGCCCGCCCGCGGCGTCCGCGCCCCCGTCGCCGATTCACCAGGTTCACCGGGAGACATGCAATGAAGGTCATCGTCGACATGGACGTCTGCAAGGACCACGGGCAGTGCGTCTTCTCCGCGCCCGAGGTCTTCCAGATCAACGAGAACGGCCGCCTGGTCTACGAGGCCGACCCCGACGACACGCTGCGCGACGCCGTCGAGGAGGCCGCCGACGTGTGCCCGCTCCAGGCCATCACGGTCGAGGGCTGAATCCTTTCCCCGTACGGCCCGCGCAGGCGGCCGAGGAAGTGAGGATGACGGTGGACCACCGCATCGTTGTCGTGGGCGCGTCCATGAGCGGCCTGCGCGCGGCCGAGCGGTTACGGGCCGGCGGCTTCACCGGTGAGATCGTCGCCATCGGCGACGAGACGCACCTGCCCTACAACCGGCCGCCGCTGTCGAAGGAGGCCCTGGCCTCCGAGGTGACCCACGAGGCGGTCGCCTTCCGGCTCCGCCCGGCCGTGGCCGACGTGACCTGGCGGCTCGGCTCGCCGGTGACGGCCGCGGACCTGGCCGCCCGCACCGTACGGCTCGCCGACGGCGCGGAGCTCGCCTGCGACGGGCTGGTGGTGGCCACCGGGGTGCGTCCCCGGCGGCTGCCCGTGCCCGGCCCGGCGGCCGGGCGGCACGTGGTGCGGACGCTGGAGGACGCCGCGGCGCTCCGCGCGGAGCTGCGGCCCGGGGTCCGGGCTCTGGTGATCGGCGCCGGGTTCATCGGGTGCGAGGTGGCGGCGACCGCTCGCGGGCTGGGCTGCCGGGTGACCGTCGTCGCACCGGAGAGCGCGCCGATGCTCCGCCCGCTCGGCGCGGGGCTGGGCACGGCGCTCCGGCACCGCCACGAGGCGGAGGGGGTCCGGTTCCTGCTCGGCCGTACGGTGAACCGCTTCCTCGGCGACGGCCGTACGGCGGAGCGGGTGCGCGGCGCGGAGCTGTCCGACGGGACCGTGGTGGAGGCCGGCGTGGTGGTGGAGGCCGTCGGCTCGGCGTCCGACACCGCGTGGCTGGAGGGCAACGGGCTGGACCTGTCCGACGGCGTGCTCTGCGACAACGCGCTGCGCGTCGAGGGGCGCCCCCGCGTGGTGGCGGTGGGTGACGTGGCCCGCTTCCCCAACCCCCGCTACGACGACGTGGCGCGCCGCGTGGAGCACTGGAGCATCCCCACCGACACGGCCAGGCGCGCGGCGGCCAGCCTGCTGGCCGACCTCGGGCACGCCGCGCACGACCCGGCCCCGTTCGCGCCGCTGCCGACCTTCTGGAGCGACCAGTACGACCTGCGGATCCAGTCCTTCGGCGCTCCCACGCTGGGGTGTGACGACATCCGGGTCCTGGAGGGCGACCTCGGCGGCGAGGTCGTGGTCGGCTACCACGACGCCGACCGGCTCGTCGGCGTGGTCATGATCGGCCTCCCCGCGGCGGCGTCCCGCTACCGCACCGAGCTGATGCGCGCCCCGGCGACCGCCTGACCCGGAGGCGACGGCGCCCCGGACGGGCCGGGGCGCCCACCCGCTGACCCGGAGGCGACGGCGTCCCGGACGGGCCGGGGCGCCCACCCGTCCGCCCGGCCCGCCCTATCGTCTGGATCTTGTCCGTCGCCGCACCGGCGGACCGTGGCGGGGAGGTGTGACCGGTGAACGCCGAACGCGCCGCGGAACCCCCGGTGCCGTGCCGGGGGGTTCCGCGAGGGACTCGCTCCCCTAACGCTCGTAGACGACCTCACCGTCGAAGACGGTGAGGTCGATCGGGATGGCGGGGATGTCGTGCGGGTCGGCGGCGCGCAGGTCGCCGCCGAGGACGCACAGGTCGGCGACCTTGCCCGGCTCGATGCTGCCCTTCCAGGACTCGGCGAAGTCCTGCCGGGCGGCGTTGACGGTGTAGGCGCGGATCGCGACCTCCAGTGACACGCACTGCCCGGCCCCGCTGGCCCGGCCGGTGGCCTTGGACTCGCGCAGCATCATCGCGGTGACGCCCTGGCGCCAGTTGGGCTCGGTGATCGGGGCGTCGGAGCTGGCGCAGACCGCGAGACCGGCCTCGGTGGCGGAGCGGACCGGCCACTGGTAGTCCGAGCGCTCCTTGCCCACGACCTCGTCCATCAGATCGGCGATGGTCCACTTGATGGCCGGGTTCATGTTCACCGAGTAGCCGCGCGCGGCCAGCTTCGCGAGGCTCCCGGCCGAGACGAAGTCGCCGTGGATCACGTAGTGCCGGGCGTCGGGCCGCGGATGCGCCTCGTCCGCCGCGACGAAGGCGTCCACCACGGCGTCGATCGCCCGGTCGCCCGTGACGTGCACGCCGAGCTGGTAGCCGGCCGCGTGCGCGACCCGGATCATCTCGGCCAGCTCGGCCTGCTGCAGCCCGGAGTCCGCTCCATGCACGCAGAGCGCGCCCTGGTTGCCGCTGACATAGGGGTCGTGCATCCACGCGGTCTCGTTCGGCGGCACGCCGTCGGCGAACAGCTTGACGCCGATCACCGCCAGCCGCTCCCGGTCGAGGCCGGCGGTCGTGTCCAGTCCGGCCAGCCCGGCGGTCACGTCGGCCGCCGAGCCGCCCATCGGCGCGGGTAGCAGCAGCACGCTCACCCGGGACGCCAGCTCGCCGGCGCGGACCAGCTCGACGTAGGCCTCCAGCGTCTCGGTGCTCAGGCCGCCGCCGAGGATCTCGGTGCCGCCGGGCCCCAGTCCGGGCTCGGTGTAGCTGGTGATGCCCTGGGCGTGCAGCGACGTGACCGCCGAGCGGATGGCCTCCTTGCGCTGCTCCACGGTGGCGGGCGGGATCAGTCCCTGCACGACGGCCTGCGCGGTCTCCTTCAGGACACCGGTGGGCTCCCCGTCCTCATCGGCGTCGATCACGCCGCCGGCGGGCGCGACGGTGTCGCGGGTGATCCCCGCGAGCTCCAGGGCCTTGGAGTTGACCCAGGCCGTGTGCCCGGAGAAGTCGGTCAGGCAGACCGGGTGGTCCGGGGAGACCCCGTCCAGGTCGCGCCGGTGCGGACGGCGGGCCGGGTCGGCCAGGCACTCGGCCAGGTAGCCCAGGTCCCAGCCCAGGCCGGTGATCCACTCCCCGGGCGGGGTGGTCGCGGCGGCCCGCCGTACGGCCTCGGCGACGTCGGCGATCGACGTCACGGCCGGGTGGCCCACGCTGAGCGCGAACGGCGGCCGGGTCAGCCCCCACGTGGCGCCGTGCAGGTGCGAGTCGTTGATGCCGGGCAGGACCGTACGGCCCGCGAGGTCGATCACCCGGGTCCGCGGCCCGGCCAGCGCCTCGATCTCGGCGTTCCCGCCCACGGCGAGGATGCGCCCGTCCCGTACGGCCACGGCCCGCGCGACGGAGAAGTCCGCGTCGACGGTCAGCACGTCGCCGTTCACCATGATCAGATCGGCTGTGGTGGACATCCTTGCCCTCTCTTCTTGGAGCTACCGGATCAGATCCGTCCTTGAGAGTCGCCTCCGCCGGTCGTTCGGGAGCGAATGTATGGGCCCAAACAAACCGGCGTCAATGGCCTGACCGCCTGGAACGTCTTGCCAATCGACGAGGCGGGGCATATCGTTTGGATCCAAACTTTCAGCGGACCGGGGCGGAGGCGGGCTGTGGCCACCCCGGGGACGCCGCTGATCCCCGGCGAGAACCGGACGGCGACGCCGGGCCTCGGCCCGGCCCCGGCGCGCCGGGCAAAGGAGACTCCATGGACGTGCTGCGCAACGTGATCGCCGGCGAGAGCCGCGACCCCGCCTCCGGCGAGTGGATGGACCTCGTCGACCCCGCCACCGGAAAGGTCTACGGCAGGGCTCCCCGCTCCGGTGCCGACGACGTCGCGGCCGCGGTCGCCGCGGCCGCCGCCGCCTCGGCCGGCTGGCGCCGCACCACCCCGGCCGGACGGCAGCGCCTGCTGCTGGAGCTCGCGAGCCTCATGGAGGACAACCTCGACGCGCTCACCGACGCCGAGGTGCGCGCCACCGGCAAGCCGCGCGGTACGGCCCGCCGCGTCGACGTGGGCGGCGCGGTCGACGCGATCCGCTACTTCGCCGGGGCCGCCCGGGTGCTGGAGGGCCTGGGCGCGACCGAGTACACCGAGGGCCACACCTCCTTCGTCCGCCGCGAGCCGATCGGAGTGATCGCCCAGGTGACGCCGTGGAACTACCCGCTGATGATGGCCGCCTGGAAGATCGGCCCGGCGCTGGCCGCCGGCAACACGCTCGTCGTCAAACCCGCCGACACCACCCCCGGCTCGACCGTGCTGCTCGGCGAGCTGTGCGCCCGCCTCCTGCCGCCGGGCGTCGTCAACGTCGTCTGCGGCGACCGGGACACCGGCCGGGCCCTGGCCGGGCACCGGGAGGTGGAGATGGTGGCCATCACCGGTTCGACCCGCGCCGGGGCCGAGGTGATGCGCTCGGCCGCCGACGACCTCAAGGACGTCCACCTGGAGCTGGGCGGCAAGGCCCCCGCGGTGGTCTTCGGCGACGTCGAGGTGGCCGCCACCGCGCGCGATCGCCGAGGCCGCGTTCTTCAACGCCGGCCAGGACTGCACGGCCGTGACCCGCGTGCTGGTCGAGGAGCACGTCCACGAGGAGTTCGTCGCCGCGCTGGCCGAGGCCGCCGCCGCGCTGGCGGTCGGCGCCCCCGACGAGGAGGGCGTCTTCCTCGGCCCGTCCAACAACGCCGCCCAGGCCGAGCGGGTGGCGGGCTTCCTGGACCGGCTGCCCGCGCACGCCCGGCTGGTCACCGGCGGCCGCCTGGAGCGGGACGGCTACTTCTTCGCCCCCGCCGTGGTCGCCGGGGTGCGCCAGGACGACGAGATCGTCCAGCAGGAGATCTTCGGCCCGGTGGTGACCGTCCAGCCGTTCACCGGCGAGGAGGAGGCGCTACGGCTGGCCAACGGCGTCGACTACGCCCTGGCGGCCAGCCTGTGGACCCGCGACACCGGCCGCGCCATGCGCCTGAGCGCGGCCCTGGACGCGGGCGCGGTCTGGGTCAACTGCCACCAGGTGATCCTGCCGGAGATGCCGCACGGCGGCTTCAAACACTCCGGTACCGGCAAGGACCTGTCGCGTTACGGGTTCGACGCCTACACCCGGATCAAGCACGTGATGATCAGCCACTCCTGACGGAGCCGCCGGTGACGGGCATCGGCGGGCCTCCCGGCTCAAATGGCCGGATGCGCGATTTCGCCGCCCACCGCCTGTCCCCCGTCCGGAGCGGTCACAGCCACCCCCGCCGCTTGAACACCGTGTAGAGCGCGGCGGACCCCAGTGCCATCAGGACCAGCGCCAACGGGTAGCCGACGATCCAGTGCAGCTCCGGCATGTGGTTGAAGTTCATGCCGTACACGGTGCCGACGAGAGTGGGGGCGAAGAAGATCGCCGCCCACGCGGAGATCTTCTTGATCTCCTCGTTCTGGGTGTAGCTGGCCTCGGTCAGACGCCTGACTTCCGCGTTCTGCGCCTGGCCGACCAGCGTGGCCTTGATGGTGAGGGTGGTCTGGTAGAACTCGATCACCCCTTGGAGGTACTCCCTTTCACCATCGGCCAGGCTGCGGATCCGGTCGAACTGGTCCGCGATGTCGACCACCAGCCGCTGCCCTTCGGGCGAGACGCGGGCGAGGTTGGTCATCCTCCCGTAGATCGCGCCGCCCAGCGCGCCCATGGTGCGCACGGCGAGCAGCCCGTGGCGGGCACGGAACAGCTCGTCGAGGAACTCCTCGGGATCGCCGACCTGCCCGCCCGTGACCCGCTGTTCCAGCCGCCACACATCGCTTGTCACCGTCTCCACGTAGTCCTCCTGATTGCGGATCAGGGCGGAGACGATCGCGTATGACAGTTCGGACGGCGTGGCGGGGTGCAGGCGCCCCGCCATGATCCGCGCGAGCACCGCGCGGGTCTCACGCAGGGCGATCCCCGCTTCGACCGCCGGGTTGACCGGCCCGTGGACGGTCACCACATAGTTCCGGCCGACGAACTGGTCGAGCTCGACGTAGTGCACGTGGCCGCGCATGCCCCGTGCGGGGGCGTGCAGGACGACGAACAGGTGGTCCGGGTAGGCGTGCACCTTGGGCACGCGGTTGCGCTCGACGCAGTCCCGGATCGCCATCGGATGGAAGCCGAACACCTCCGACAGCACGCGCACGGCCCCCGGGTCACAGCCGGGGATGTCCACCCAGACCAGGCTGTCCTCACGGTCGAGCAGCGCCGCCAGTTCTTCGACGGGACGCTCCTCGACGACCCCCTCGTCGCCGACCAGGCGAACGTCCATTCGGCTCACCCCCAACGATCCCGGCGCGGATCGATCGGACCGGCGCTGCGGACCGACCACGGCCCTGTCGACTTCGATCGTGTCAAGAGCCGTGTGCGCGCCCGTGACCAGGGGCCTCACAGCGGAGCGGTCGAGGGCCGCCCGTCCACGCGGCGTCAGGCGAGGGTGACCGTGACGGGCAGGTCCTTGATCCCGTTGACGAAGTTCGAGCGGACCCGGCGCGGCTCCCCGGCAAGCCTGATGTCCGAGATGCGGGGTAGCAGCTCCTCGAACATGATCCGGATCTCCAGGCGGGCCAGCGCGTTGCCCAGGCAGAAGTGCGGGCTGCCCTTGCCGAAGGTGATGTGGTCGTTGTCCGGCCGGGTGACGTCGAAGCGGTAGGGGTCGTCGAAGACCCGCTCGTCCCGGTTGCCCGAGGCGAACCACATGACGACCTTGTCGCCCTCGGCGATCTTCTGGCCGTGCATCTCCACGTCGCGGGTGGCGGTGCGGCGGAAGTGGTAGACCGGCGAGGCCCAGCGCAGGAACTCCTCGACCGCGCCCGGCATCAGCGAGAGGTCGTGGCGGAGCCTGTCCGCCTGGTCCGGGTTGTCGATCAGGCCGAGCATGGTGTGCGAGATCGCGTGCCGGGTGGTCTCGTTGCCGGCCACCACGAGCAGCAGGAAGTAGTTGTCGAAGTCGTGGCCGGAGAGCGGCACCCCGTCGATCGGCGTCCCGTTGACCAGCCTGCTGACCAGGTCCGTGCCGTCGCCGCCGCGCCGCCGCCCGGCCAGCTCGCGGCCGTACTCGAAGACCTCCAGCGAGGCCGGGCTGCGGAACGGCAGGTCGCGGTACTTCTCGCTCTCCTCGCTGTGCAGCAGCACGTCGGCGTAGTCCGGGTCGGTGTTGCCGATGATCCGGTTGCCCCAGTCGATGAGCTGCTGGGTGTCGTCCTCCGGGACGTCCAGCATCTTGGCGAGCACGTTGATCGGGAAGTCGGCGGAGACCTCCTTCACGAAGTCGAAGGTGCCCTTGGCCAGCGCGGCGTCCAGGGTCCTGGCGGTCAGGCCGCGCAGGAAGACCTCGTAGCCGGCGACCGCGCGGGGGGTGAACTCGCGCTGCAGGATGCGGCGGAGCACCCCGTGGCGGGGGCCGTCGGTCTCCAGCAGCGAGCGGCGGATGGTGGCCTGGCGTTCGTCCACCTCCTCCAGGTTGGTGAACTTCGAGGAGGTGAAGGTCGCCGCGTCGCGGTCCACGGCCACGATGTCGGCGTGGCGGGTGACCGACCAGAAGCCGCTGCCGTACTCGCCCTCGTCCTGCCAGTGCACCGGAGCCTCGGCCCGGAGCACGTCGAACATGCGCCACGGGGTGTCGCCGTCCAGGAATCTGTCGTTGTCCGCCAGGTCGACATCGTCCAGGCGCATGGATCCTCCAGCTGGTGCTTCGGGTGGACTACAGGTGGGGGGCTACAGGTGATAGGCGTACTCGCGGAACTCCCAGTCGGTGACGGACTGGGAGAACCGCTCCACCTCGTTGCGCTTGTAGGCGAGGTAGGAGGCCGCGAACTCCTTGCCGAGCACCTCGATGAGCTCGCCGTCGGCCTCGAAGGCGTCCAGCGCGACCGGCAGCGACATCGGCAGCACGGCGGCCTTGGCGGTGTCGTATCCGTACCCCTCCAGAGGGGCCGGCGGCTCGACGCGGTCGCGGATGCCGAGGTAGACGGCGGCCAGCAGGCCCGCGATGCCGAGGTAGGGGTTGGCCGAGGCGTCGCCCAGCCGCACCTCCAGGCGCGTTCCCGCGCCGCGCTCCGGGGGGACGCGGAGCATGGCACTGCGGTTGTCCAGGCCCCAGTCGTTGAGCCAGGGGGCCAGCGTGTCGGGGCCGAACCGCTTGTAGGAGTTGATCGTGGGGTTGAGCAGCGCCGCGAGCGCGGACGCGTGCGCGTGCACACCGCCGATCGCGTGCAGCGCGGTCGCCGACAGCCCGTACGGCGCGGCGGGGTCCGCGAAGACGTTGCGCCCGTCGCCGTCCACGCAGGAGATGTGGGCGTGGAAGCCCGAGCCGCCCTCGTCGTTGAACGGCTTGGCCATGAAGGTGGCCATCAGGCCGTCGTGCCGGGCCAGTTCCTTGACGGCCGACTTGAAGCGGAAGGCCCGGTCGGCGGCGTCGGTCGCCTCGGAGTGGTTCAGGTTGATCTCGAACTGCCCGCCGGAGTACTCGTGGTTGCCCATCGTGACGCCGATGTCCAGCCTGCGGAGCGTGCGCAGGCTGCGCAGCACGTGGGAGCCCCGGTCGCCCTTGCGTCCGGTGACGTAGACGTTGCCGGGGGCGTCGTCGTAGCGCTTCCAGCCGGCGCCGTCCGGCTCCAGCAGGAAGTACTCCAGCTCGGGGCCGACCACGCCGGTGAGCCCGAGCTCGGCCAGCCGGGCCGCGGCGGCCTGCGTCACCGAGCGGGGCGACTCGGGCAGGGGCAGGCCGGTGGCCGGGTCGTAGGCGTCGCCCAGGCAGTGCGCGACGCCGGGCTCCCAGGGCAGCTCGACCAGGGTGGACAGGTCGGGGCGGATGCAGACGTCCGGCAGGCCCAGGTCCAGGCCGCCGGGCACGGCCACGGTGTCGCCCTGGGGGGAGGTGTGGTAGACGGCCCGGCAGAACGCCACGCCGCTCTCGGCCACCTCGGGGAGCCGTTCCAGGAGGACGTCCTTGCCGCGCTCGGTGCCGATGAGGTCGGGGTAACCCACCCGGACGACGTCGATGCCCTGTTCCGTCAGGCGCTCGACGATCCGTTCCACGGACTCCGCGCTCACTGGGCCTCCTCGAAGGGTCTGCCGGATAGCTCGTTTGGGCGCAAACAATACGCGTCGAGCAGGCCGGGAACAAGACCTCAGCGGAACGAAAACGGCCGATGCCCGTCGTGACATCCCGCAGTTCAGGGCATATCGTATGGACCCAAACAACACCGAGCCCCCGAGACAAGGAGGCGTCGTGGCCACGGTACGCGGCTTCTTCACCCCCAAGACGGCGACCGGCCGCTCCTCGCTGGTCCCCAGCCCGCCCTGGTACTACTCCGGTGACCTGCTCACGGTCGAGTACCGCACGGACCCGGCCCGGGTGGCCGAGCTGCTGCCGGAGCCGCTGACGCTCGCCGACGAGGACCCCGGCGCCGTCGCGGTCATCTGGGCCGACTGGCAGTCCTGCTCCGGCGGCCGGGAGGAGCTGCTCGACCCGGTGCGCTCGCAGTACAAGGAGTGCTTCGTGGTGGTGCGCTGCGCCTACCGGGGGCGGACCTTCTCCCGCTGCGTCTACATCTGGGTCGACAAGGACTTCGCGATCGCCCGCGGCATGCACCAGGGCTACCCCAAGAAGCTCGGCTCGATCCACATGACCCGGCCTCACCCGTACGGCCTGGCGGCGCCGCGCCTCGGCGAGGGCGGCGTGTTCGGCGCCACGCTGGCCGCCGCCGACCGCCGTCTCGCCCAGGCGGTGGTACGGCTGCGCGAGCCGAGCGAGACCAACGGCTCCGTCAACGGCCACCCGATGGCCCACAACCGCTGGCTGCCGTCGATCGAGCCCGGCAAGGGCCTGGCCCTGGACGAGCTGATCGCCACCTCCGGGGCGTCCTTCGAGGGAGGGCAGGCCTGGTCGGGCGAGGCGGAGATCGAGCTCTTCGACGCCCCGACCGAGGAACTGGCCGGCCTGACCGTGGACGAGGTCATCGGCGGCTACTACCGCCAGGTCGGAGTCAGCTGGAACGGCGGCACCCTGCTGGAGTCCGGCACCTCCGGCGCGGAGTAGCCGCGGCGCGGCCCACGGCAGCGAGCAGCGAGCAGGGCCTGTACGGCGAGCGCCGTACAGGCCCTTTCGCATGCGGGCCGTTCTCACGCGCGGGCCGTTCCCCCACGGTGGCCCTTCTCGCACGCGGGCCCGAGCGCGCGAGAAGGGCCCGCGGGCGGATCAGTCCTGCGGCGGCGCGCCCTGCCCGATCCGGGCGTACGCCGCCGGGTCGGCGGACCTCAGGTAGGCGCCGTAGCCGAGGCCGACCACGCCGACCAGCACCACCACGGCCGGGAGCGCCCAGTTGAGCGCCGAGTCCGGCGGGGTGCCGAGCAGCGCGGAGAAGTTGGTGAACGCGACGTACAGGATGGCCAGCAGCGCGAGACCGGACAGCGCCGGGGCGACCACCCGGCTCCAGACGCCCTCGCCCCGCGCCTGGCGGCGGAAGAACCCGATCACCGCGACCGAGGTGGACACCAGCAGCAGGATCACCCCGAGCGCGCCCAGGTTGGTGAACCAGTTGAACAGCGTGCCCATCGGGTCCCCGCCGAGCAGCCCGAACCCGAGCACGACGACCGCCGCGAAGACGGTCTGGCCGATCGACCCCACGTACGGCGAGCCGTGCCGGGGGTGCGAGGAGCCCAGCTTCGCGGGGAGCACGCCCTCGCGGCCGAGCGCGAAGAAGTATCGGGCGACCGCGTTGTGGAAGGAGAGCGTGGCGGCGAAGACCGCCGTGATCAGGAAGACCTGGCCGAGGGTGGAGAAGCCCGAGCCGAGCGTGCGCTCGCCGAGCACGAAGATCAGGTCGGGCCCGTGCTCGCGGGACGCGGCGACGACGTCGTCCACCCCCGCGCCCATCGCGGTGGCCCAGGCGGTGAAGGCGTAGAAGACGCCGATCACGGCGACGGAGATGTAGGTGGCCCGGCTGACGGTCCTGCGCGGGTCGCGGCACTCCTCGCTGTAGATCGCACCGGACTCGAAGCCCATGAAGGCGGCCATCGTCCACAGGAAGGCGGCCCCCACCGCGCCCGTGGTCAGCGCGTCCCAGCCGAACGGCTCCAGCGACAGGCCCTGCGGGGCCGTGGCGATCTGGGAGACGTCGAAGACCAGGACGAGCAGGCCCTCGCAGACCAGCAGGACGGCGAGCACCTTGGCGTTGAGGTCGATCCGGCGGTAGCCGAGGAGGGCGATGAGCGCCATGAAGGCCAGCGAGACCACCCACCAGGGCAGGTCCACCCCGAAGGTCGCCGACAGGAACCCGGCGGCGCTGAAGCCGAGCAGGCCGTACAGGCCGACCTGCATGGCGTTGTAGGCGACCAGCGCGACGAAGGCGGCGCCGACGCCGGGGACGCGGCCCAGGCCGTGCGCGATGTAGGCGTAAAAGGCGCCGGCGTTGGAGATGTGGCGGCTCATCGCGGCGTATCCGGCGGAGAAGACCGCGAGCACGACGGCCAGGATGAGGAACATCATCGGCACGCCGAGAACACCGGTGGTGGCGAAGTTCTGCGGGGTGCCGCCCGCGGCCACGGTGAGCGGAGAAGACGCGGCGACCACGAAGAACACGATGTCCGGCACGCCGATGCGACGGCGTGACAGCGCGGCCGGGGCGGCTGCCGATTCGTTGACGGTCATGGCGGCCTTCCATTGGGGGGTGGAACGGAAGCGCATGTCGTTCGTACCCGTACGACCTGCGTGGCCGGGATCGTACGTGTACAAATGGAGGTGGCGCAAGACCCTGTTCTCGCAGGTCCGCGTCCGCAGGAGTTTCCCTACGCCCGCAATCGCGGCCCGCGACCGAAGGAGCATGAGTGCCCGCGCACTACTCGCTGACCGAGACCGAGAAAGCCGTCAACCACCGCCTCGGACCCATCCCGGTACAACGCGAGGCACTGGCCGCCGTCTCCAACCTCTACCGCGCCGCCACCGCCGTCCGCCAACACCTCGAAAACTCCGCCCTCCGCGCAGCCGACCTCACCTGGAGCGCCTTCGTCGTCCTCTGGGTCATCTGGATCTGGGAAGAGATCGAAACCCGCCACGCCGCCGCCGAAGCCGGCATCTCCAAAGGCACCCTCACCGGCATCATCAAAACCCTCGAATCCCGCGGCCTCGCCCAACGCAGCCAACACCCCGAAGACGGCCGCCTGGCCCTCCTACGCCTCACCCCCCACGGCCTCCACCTCATGCACCACCTCTTCCCCACCTTCAACGACGAAGAGGCCTTCGTCGTCGCCCCCCTCACCCCCGACGAATCCCGCCACCTCGCCGACACCCTCCGCCGCATCATCACCCACCTCGAACAACACGGCGAACAACGACGCGAAGACCTCCACCGCACCACCCCCCTCCCCCCACGCCGAGGCGGCCGCCGCCGCACCGAATGAGAACTAGGACCGGGCGGCGGCCACCAGGGCGTCGAAGATCCGCTGGTTGGCGGGATCGGCGTGCGCGGTGTCCTCCGGATGCCACTGGACGCCGAGGAACCACCCTCCGGAGCCGGCCAGCTCGGCCGCCTCGACCGTGCCGTCCCCGGCGTGCGCGGTGGCCACGAGCCCGTCGCCCAGGGCCGAGGCGCACTGGTGGTGGTAGCAGGAGGCCTCGATCTTCTCCGCCCCCGCGACCTCGGCGAGCAGGGAGCCGGGACGCACCCCGACCGGGTGCACGACATGCCGGTGGTCGGGCTCCATGTGCTGCCGGAGCCGCCCGCCGAGCAGGACGTTGACCACCTGCAGCCCCCGGCAGACCGCCAGGGTGGGCAGTCCGGCGGCCAGCGCGTGGCGGGCCGCGGCCAGGTCGAAGGCGTCCTGCCCGGCGTCCACGTCGTAGACGGCGTCGTGGGCCACGCTCTCACCGTAGACGCCCGGGGCGAGGTCGCCGCCGCCGGGGAGCAGCAGCCCGTCGGCGACCGCGAGCCTGGAAGCCGCCTCCCCGGCGCCGACCGGGTGCATCATGAACGGCTCGCCGCCCGCCCGGTGGACCGCGTCGGCGAGCGCTCTGGCGGTGACCACAGCCGCGTAGCGGAGGGCGGAGGTGCTGGCGGCGAAGCGCGAGGGGATCGCGATGAGCGGGCGACGGGACATCCCGGACTCCTCCAGAGATTTGTTTGACTCCAAACGACACTCTAACGCCCAGGCCGTGTCTTGACTGGCCGTCCGGGCACCCTTAAATTGTTTGGACTCAAACGATTTGGAGGAGCGGATGGCCACTGTCGCCGGCGTCGCAGTCGAGGGCGGTCACTGGATCGGAGGCGAGCGGGTCTCCTCACCCGCGACGTTCGAGGACGTCTCGCCGATCGACGGTCAGGTGATCGCGGAGATCGCCAGGGGCGGAGCCGAGGAGGCGGACGCCGCCGTCAGGGCAGCCGAGGCGGCTTTCCCCGCCTGGTCGCGGACCAGCCGGGAGGAACGGGCCCGCCTGCTCCACGCCGTCGCCGACGGCGTGGAGAAGCGGCTGGAGCAGCTCGCGATCGTGGAGACGACCGACAACGGCGCGCTGCTCCGCTCCCATCTGCGCGGTGTGATGCCGCGGGTCGCGCACAACTTCCGGTTCTTCGCCGACCGGCTGCTGGAGCTGGGACACGAGGACTTCGACACCCGCGGCCACCGCAACCACGTGAGCTGGGACCCGGCCGGCGTCTGCGCGCTGATCACGCCGTGGAACGCCCCCCTGATGCTGGCCACCTGGAAGATCGCCCCGGCGCTGGCCGCGGGCAACACCGTGGTGCTCAAGCCCGCCGAGTGGACCCCGCTGACCGCCTCCCTGCTGGCCGACATCACCGCCGAGGCCGGACTGCCCGCCGGCGTGTTCAACGTGGTCCAAGGCTACGGCGAGGAGGTCGGCGCGGCCCTGGTCGCCCACCCCGGCGTCCGGCGGATCAGCTTCACCGGCTCGGTCCCGACCGCCCGGCACATCTCCGCCGCCGCAGCGGCCCACCTGACCCCGCTCTCCCTGGAGCTGGGCGGCAAGTCCCCGCTCGTCGTGTTCGCCGACGCCGACCTGGACCTGGCCGTCGACCTCGCCGTCGAGCAGTACGACAACGCCGGGCAGGTCTGCCTGGCCGGGACCCGGCTGCTGGTCGAGGAGTCGATCGCCGAGGAGTTCACCGCCCGGTTCGCCGCCAGGGCCGGCGCCCTCACGCAGGGCGACCCGCGCGACCTGGCGACCGACATCGGCCCGAACATCCACCCCGAGCACTTCGCGCGGATCGACGGCTTCGTACGGCGGGCGCTCGACGCCGGGGCCACGGCGGTCGTCGGCGGCGGCCCCAACACCGACCTCGGCGGCCTGTACTACCGGCCGACCCTGTTCACCGGCGTCGCGGCCGACAGCGAGATCGTCAACGAGGAGGTCTTCGGGCCGGTCCTCACCCTGCAGACCTTCCGCACCGAGGAGCAGGCCGTCGAGATGGCCAACTCCACCCGCTTCGGCCTGTCGGCCACCCTGGTGACCGGCTCCGAGGAGCGCGCGGCCCGGGTCACCGAGCGCCTGGTGGCGGGCACCGTCTGGGTGAACTGCTTCTTCGTGCGCGACCTCAAGGCCCCGTTCGGCGGTTCCCGCCAGTCCGGCGTCGGCCGCGAGGGCGGCGACTGGAGCTTCGACTTCTACTGCGACCTCAAGAACACGGTGACCGCGCCATGGGCGAAGTAGTCGGAGCGGGCCTGCTGGCCCACGTCCCCACCATCGTGCTGCCCGAGGCCACCCGCCGCGAGCTCAACGAGGGCCGGGAGATCACCCTCGTCACCGGCCTGCGGGAGCTGCGCCGGGAGGTCTTCGACCGCGACGACTACGACACCGTCGTCGTGCTCGACTCGCACTGGGCGACCACGGTGGAGTTCGTCGTCTCCGCCCAGCAGCGCAGGGCCGGGCTGTTCACCTCCGAGGAGCTTCCCCGGGGCATGTGCCGCATGCCCTACGACTTCCCCGGCGACCAGGACCTGGCCCGCGCCATCGCGGCCAAGGCCGGGGACCACGCCACCTGGATCACCGCGATCGACGACCCCTACCTGCCCATCTATTACGCCACCGTCAACCTGTGGACCTACCTCGGCGCCCCCCAGAAGCCCTGGGTGACGATCGGCGTATGCCAGACCGGTGACGCCGAGGACCACCTGCGGCTCGGCCGCGCCCTGGGCGACGCCATCCGCGAGTCCGACCGCAGGGTCCTGCTGATCGCCTCCGGCGCCCTGTCGCACACCTTCTGGCCGCTCCGTCACCTGCGCGCCCACGAGTCCTCCGACCCGAGCCACATCTTCACCGCCGAAGCCCGCCGGGCCGACCACGAGCGGATCGAGTGGTTCAAGACCGGCGACCACGCCCGGGTGCTGGACACCATGCCGGAGTTCGCGGCCTACAAGCCCGAGGCGAGGTTCGGCCACTACCTGATGATGATCGGCGCGCTCGGCGAGGGCGACTGCACCGCTCCGGGCCGCCAGTACGGCGAGTACGAGAACTCCATCGGCACCGGCCAGGTGCACCTGTGGTTCGACCGGCCCGCGGGCGGCTTCCCCGCCCCACGGGCGACCGACGCCTCCGGCGACCCCTACCCCCACCCCGCCTGAAGGGACCCCGATGCCCGAGTACCGCAGGATCCTGCTCGACGGCGCCGCCACGCAGACGCGCCGCGAGGGTGACGAACTGGTCAGCGCCGACGGCCGGGTGGTGGGCGTCGAGGACGCCGTCCACCTGCCGCCGTCGGTGCCCAGCAAGATCATCGCTGTGCACCTCAACCACCGCAGCAGGGTCGAGGAGTTCATGACCTCGCTGCCGCCCGCGCCGACCTACTTCCACAAGCCGACCTCCTCGCTCAACGGGCACAGAGGCGCGATCGTCCGCCCTGAGCGGTGCAAATACCTCAACTACGAGGGCGAGGTGGCGATCGTCATCGGCCGCACCGCGCGCAACATCTCCCCCGCCGAGGCCGGCGACCACATCGCCGGCTACACCGTCGGCAACGACTACGGCCTGCACGACTTCCGCGACACCGACGCCGGGTCGATGCTGCGGGTGAAGGGCTCCGACACGCTCTGCCCGCTCGGCCCCGGCCTGGTCACCGACTGGGACTTCCGCGGCAAGCGGCTGCGGACCCTCGTCAACGGCACGGTCGTGCAGGACGGCTCCACCGACGAGATGGAGTGGGACATGCACTATCTCGTCGCCGACATCGCCCGTACCATCACCCTCAACCCCGGCGACGTGCTGCTGTCGGGCACCCCGGCCAACTCCCGCCCGGTCCAGCCCGGCGACGTGGTCGAGGTCGAGGTCGAGGGCCTCGGCAGGCTGACCAACCACATCGTCACCGGCCCCACCCCCGTCCGCGACGACTGCGGCGCCCAGCCCACCGAGTCCGAAGAGGTCATCTCCACCACCTTCGGCGGCGACTGGGAGTTCCGCGGCGTCCGCGCACCCCGGCGCTGACCTCCCGGAGGCCGGCCCCCGACGCCGGCCTCCGGGGCCGGCCTTCCGCCGGCGCTGAACTCCGGGGCGTGCTCTCCCCACGGAGTTCAGCGCCGGGACGTGCGCTCTCCCCGGCCCGCCGTGAGGAGGTGGGCCGGGGAGAGCACGGGCCGCCCGGAACGGCCGCGCCGCAGTGGCCTCAGGCCTGGCGAGCTGTCACGGGCCTTCCGGGTCGACCACGCCGCGGTCGGCCCAGAAGGGGTCGAGCAGCTCGCGCAGGCGCGGGGCGCCGACCCGCTCCAGCAGCGCCAGCGCGCCGACGTTGTCCACGAGCTGCTCCATGCGGCTGGCCCCGAACAGCACGGTGCTGACCGACGGGTGGGTCAGGGTGAAGGCGACGCAGAGCTGGGCCGCGGTCGCCCCCAGGTCCGCGGCGACCGCGGCGATCCCGTCGGCCGCCTCCATGATCTGCCCGCGCACCCCGCCCGGGTCACGGCCGATCTCCCGGGTGGGCGCCGTCCTGCCCGCCAGGATCCCGCCCTCCATGACGTCCGAGGCCTGCATGGTGATCCCCTCGGCGAACACCTCCGCGAACGGCGCCCCGTCCGGGATCGACCGGCGGCACGGGCTGTACTTGAGCTGCGCGATCTGCGGCCCCGGCGAGCCGGCCTGGAGCGCGTGGTCGCGGATGGTCCTGACCGCGGTGGCCGACCAGTTGTTCACGCCCCAGCAGCCGATGATCCCGTCGGCCTCCAGCTCCGCGAGGTCGGCGGCGAGCCGCCGCAGGTCGAGGTCGTCGCGGCGGATGTCGCCGAGGACGACCAGGTCCGCCCGGCCGCTCCCGACCCGGAACAGGGCGCGTTCGAGCTGCTCGCGCAGCGACTGCTCCGGGTACGGCTCCAGCCACAGCTTCGACGACAGCAGGTAGTCGTCACGGTCGATCCCCGCGGCCCGCACGATCGCCGAGAACAGCACGTCGGTGAAGACCGGCGGCTGCCCGGGGATCCCGTAGACGCCGACGTCGAAAAGGTTGACGCCCAGCTCCACGGCGTGGCTCACCATGGCCACGGCGTCCTCGAAGTTCATCCGGTCGTAGGTGTGCCAGGACCCCAGGGACAGCACGGAGACATCGGGGCCGTGGGTCCCGACCCTGCGCAGGGGGACGACCTTCTTCCGCTCGGACATCGGACTCCTCGGTGGGTGGATGACGGTTGTTGACGGTGGTCAGGGAAGCCACGGGTGGACGACGGCCTTGACCTGTTCGAGCCGTGACATGGACGCGAGGGCCTCCGACGCCCCGCCGAGCCCGACGGGCTCGCTGAAGAGCTCGTCCCAGGCGAAGCGCGACCGGAACGCGCGGAGGAACTCGATCGAGTTGCGGTAGTCGCCGACGTCGCCGTTGAGGGAGCCGAGCACGTTCAGCTCCTTGCCCATGACCGTCCCCAGGGGGATCGGGTCGGGGCGGGGACCGGTGCTGCCGACGATGACGAACGTGCCGCCCCACGCGGCCAGGTCGACGGCCTCGGCTCCCACGCCGGGCGCGCCGGCGAGGTCCAGCACGAGGTCGGCGCCCCGGCCGCCGGTGGCCTCCAGCACGGCCTCCCGCCGGCTCCCGGCGTCGCCGTCCAGCCCGATCACGAGATCCGCGCCGAACCTCCTGGCCAGTTCGAGCCGGGCGTCCGGCGCGCCGACGGTGACGACCGTGCCCGCACCGGAGGCGCGGGCCACCGCGGTGGCGACGATGCCGAGCGCCCCGGCCCCCTGGACGAGGACGTTCGCGCCGGGGCGCACGCCGCCGGCCCGGTCGAAGGCGTGCAGGACCGTCTTGACGGCACAGCCCGCGCTGGCCGCCCAGGTGTCCTTGACGTCGTCGGGGAGGATGAACTTCTGGGCGTTCGGGGTGACGTAGTCGTACTCGGCGAGCCCGGCGGTGGAGTGGGGCCACCGGTCGGACCGCTGCAGGAAGCCGTAGCCCCTGCTGGAGCAGGCCACGGGGTTGCGGGTCACCGTACAGCCGTGGCAGTGGCCGCAGGTGGACTCCGACCAGCCGATCCGGTCGCCCACCTGGACGGCGCGGCCGAGGGCGTCGGCGGTGCCCGGCCCGGCGGCCACCACCGTGCCCACCATCTCGTGGCCGAGCACCATCGGGAGCATGCCGGGGAACGACATGCCGCCGCTCCACAGGTGCACGTCCGTCGCGCACAGCGTCGCGCAGTCGACCTTCACGATCGCGGCGCCGGGCTCGCACTCCTGGGGGAGCGGAAGCTCCTCCAGGACCAGCGGCTCGCCGTGGGCCCGCAGGACGGCCGCCCGCGTAGACGTCGGAACTGACATGTGATGTTCTCCGATTTCGCTATCTGCTGTGGGCGGTGTCCCAGACCTCGTGACGGCTGCGCCACCACAGGAGCACCACGATCACGAGGAAGGGGACGACCCCCCGGTACTGCTGGACCGCGCTCAGCGACGCGGTGAGCCCTTCCAGGCAGCCCATGAGCAGGCCTCCGGCGAGCGTCATGGGCAGGCTCCGGAAGGCGCCCACCATCGCGACGGCCAGCGCCGTGGTGATGAGTTTGCCCAGGGTGGAGAAGTCCCCGCCCAGGCGGGGCGCCACCAGGAGGATGACCAGCGCGCTGATGGCCCCGATGGCGGCCCAGACGGCGACGGCGAGCCGGGGCGCCGCGATGCCGACGACCTGGGCGGTGGCCGGGCGCTCCGACAGGGCCTGCAGCTGCAGGCCGACGGATGTCCTGTTCAGCAGCAGCCCGACACCCACGGTGATCAGCACCGCGAAGGCGAGCGAGACCAGCACCGACTGCGGCACCACGACGTCGCCCACGGTGAACGCGGGCGCGTCGAACGGCCTCGGGAAGCGCCGGGCGCCCGTCGTCGTGCTGCCGAACAGCCGCAGGCCGATCGCCATGAGGGCCACGTACAGGGCGACGGTGACGGCGGCCTTGGTGCGCTCGTCGTGGTCGCCGAACCAGCGGACGAGCACCGCGCCGAGCAGGGCGGACAGCGCCCCGCCGGAGATCACCCCGGCGGGCAGCGCGAGCCACACGCCGAGCCCCGCGTCCATCAGCGATACCATCACGAAGGCGCCCATCGCGCCCACCGCCGCCATCGCGAAGTTGACCACGGCGACCAGCCGGTAGGTCAGCACGACGCACAGGCCGAGCAGCGCGTACACCCCGCCGCTCGTCAGGCCGGCGATCACGGAATTCAACATCGGACACCCACCTCCTGGGGCTCCTGGGAGCTCAGTTCTTGCCCGGGACGATGAAGCCCTCGGGGAGAACCTTCCACTTGCGGTTCTCGACCTTGACGAACCGGCTGCCCTGGATCGGGCTGTGCGCCTCGCCGGGGCCGAAGACCCACGGGGTGCCCACCATCGGGTACTGGATCGGCTGCATCTTCTTGAAGGCCTCGGTCACCGACTCGCGGGTGACGTCACCCTTGATCGTCTTGAGTACCTGGACGAACACGTCGGCCGCCATCACGGCGCCCTGGCTGAACGCCGTCTTCTGGATCTTGTTGTCGTCGACGACCTTCGCCCAGCGCTCGTTGCCCGGCAGGGTCTCGTCGGTGTACGGCTGCCACTCGGTCCCGGCGTAGGCGTTCATCCCCTCGGGGATGACCTCGGCGTTGGCGTCGGTGTAGCTGTTGGCGCCCATGATGAAGTCGACGTCCTGCAGGCCCTGCGTCTGCGCCTGGGCGAACCACGGGCCGACCGTCGCGTTGTAGAGGACGGCCTGGCAGCCGGCCGCCTTGGCCGCCACCAGGTAGGGGGTCGGGTCGCCCTCGCCGACGGAGGTGTCCTTGACCGCGAGCTGCTTGCCGGTGATGTCGCTCCACTCCTTGATGGCGGCGTCGATGCCGCCGCCGCTGCCCGGCAGCACGGTGTAGTACATGCAGACCTTGTCGTGCTTCAGCGTCTCGGAGGCGTAGTAGAGCATCGCCGTCAGCAGCTTGAACGGGCCCGGGTTGACGGGGGCGATGTTGGGGCTGGTGAAGCAGGCGGGGTCCACGCCGACGGCCGGGATGGAGACGATCCCGCTGTTGCCGTAGGTCGCGCGGTTGAGCCCGCAGTCGACCGCGCTGGAGGAGCCGACCAGCGCCACGACGCTCTCGGACTCCAGCAGCTCCAGGGCGGCCTCGGTGGACCGCTGCGGGTTCATCGCGTCGTCCTTGCTGATGAGCTCGATCTTGCGGCCGTTGATGCCACCGGCCTTGTTGACCTCCTCGAAGACGGCCTTGACCGCCTGCGGGACCTCGGGCGTCTGGAACAGGCCGGTGACGCCGTTGATGGAACCGACCTTGATCGGCCCGTCGGTCGAGCCGCCGGCGTCGGAGCAGGCGGCGGCGGAGAGGGCCAGGGCGGCCACCGCCACGGCACCGGTGAGGGAACGCTTCATTGCTGCCACTTCCTTGGGCTGGGGGGAAGACGGGGATCAGACGAGCGGGACGTCGGCCGTGCCGAGGTAGGCGGCCATGACCGCCGGGTCGTCGAGGACGTCCCGGGTGGACCCTGAGGCGATGACGTGACCGAAGTCGAGGACGGTCACCTGCGCGCACGCCGCCCTGACGAGTTCCATGTCGTGCTCGACCAGGAGGATCGACACCCCGAAGCGGGCCGGCACCTCGGCGAGCCGCCGTCCGAGCTTGAGCGACTCGGCGGCGGACTGCCCCGCGGCCGGCTCGTCGAGCAGGGCCACCTTCGGCCGGGCTGCGATGGCGGCGGCCACGTCGAGCAGGCGGCGGGTGCCGACGTCGACGATGGACACCGGCACCTCCCCCGGCGGGCAGCCGAAGAAGTCGAGCAGCTCGTCGGCCTCTTCCCTGGACAGCCGCCGGCCCGCGCCGATCGTCAGGTACTCGTACTGGGTGAGCTCGGGGGCGATGACCGTGGTCTGGAAGGTACGGCGCAGGCCGCGACCGGCCCGCGCGCTCGGGCTGAGACGGTCGATCGACTGCCCCGCCAGCTCCACGGTGCCCTGGTAGCCGCCGATGAAGCCGGTGACCGCCGCGATGAAGGTGGACTTGCCCGCGCCGTTGGGGCCGATGAGCCCGACGACCCCGCCGGAGGGGACGGTGAGGTCGATCGCGTCGAGCGCCACGACCTCGCCGTAGCGGACGGTGAGGCCCCGCACCTCCAGGCAGGGCTCGCCGCCCGCAGGGGCCGGCGGCGCGGGAGCGGCCTCCGCGGCCGTGACCTCGGGCTCCTGCGGCCTGTCCGCCAGGGCCGCGAGCAGCTTGCGGGCGTCGCGTTCCCGCTTGCGCGCCCGGGTGAAGTCTGTCTGGCTCACCCCGCTGCGCAGGGCGAAGACCGCGAACAGGCCGAACAGCATGCCGCCCAGGTCCTGCGGGAGCCGCAGCTTCTCCAGGATCGTGGCCATCACCGCGCCGAAGACGCCGCCCATGACGGCCCCCTCCGGGTTGTGCGGCCCGATGAGGATGGCCACCGCGAAGAGCGCGAGGGACTGCCCCATGGCGAAGTTGCTCGACACCACGAGCCCGAGCTGGCCGGCCATCAGCCCGCCGCCGACGCCCGCGATGAACGCGCTGATCGCGAACGCGGCGAGCTTGCTGCGCGCCACCGAGATGCCGTGCGCGGCGGCGGCCCGCTCCGAGTAGCGCAGCTCCAGCCAGGACATGCCCAGCCGGGTCCGGTTGAACAGCGCCAGCCCGAGGGCCAGCAGGGTGAAGACGATCACCGTCAGGACGAAGTACGCGGCGTTACCGGAGAACAGCCCCGGCCTCGTGAGCGTCTTCAGCTCGGTGGTGCCGGGGAACTGGTTGGCGTTGAGCACGATGTCGGTGGACACGGCGAAGCCGAAGGTGACGACGGCGAGGTTGACCCCGCGGATGCGCAGGGCCGGCAGCCCGATGGCCACCCCGACGGGGACGGCCGCCAGGCCGCCGAGGACCAGCCAGAGCAGGAAGCCGCCGGGCGCGTCGGCCAGGTTCAGCCGGAGCACCACCCACGCGCCGATCGCGGCGAACGACATCTGGCACAGGGACATGACCCCGGCCCGCCCGACGATCACACCGTAGCTCTGCATGATCACCGCGCCGACGACGGCGGTGATCGCCAGGTAGGTCCAGTACGAGGAGAACAGCGCCGGTACGGCGACGCAGGCCAGCACGGCGGCGCCCAGGCCCATCCCCCACGCGCGTTTGTCGATCATGTTCACCGGGTCTCGCCCTCCGCCTCGGCTCCGGCTCCGGCGGGCACCGCGCCGAAGTAGAACTCGTGCAGCCTTTCGCCGTCGCCCCGCAGCTCGTCACAGGGGCCGTCGAACACGACGCGCCCCTTGCGCAGGACGTAGGCGTTGGCCCCGACCTCCAGGGCCAGGTTCGCGAACTGCTCGATGAGCAGGACCGCTATGCCCAGGCCGACCAGGTCCTTGACCGCGTGCATGAGGCGGCGGACCACCACGGGCGCCAGGCCCAGGGACATCTCGTCGATGAGGACGACCTTGGGATCGGAGATCAGCGCGCGCCCGAGCACGAGCATCTGCTGCTCGCCGCCCGACAGGTGCCCGGCCTGGAGCCCGCGGCGCTTGTTCAGCTCGGGGAAGAGGCCGTAGACCGTCTCCAGGTCGCCGGCGCCCGACCGGGAGACCAGCAGGTTCTGCTCGACGGTCAGCGTCCGGAAGACCGTCCGCGCCTGCTCGACGTAGCCCAGGCCGGCCTGCGCCCGCTTGTAGACCGGGAGCCGCTCCATCGCGGTCCCGCCGAGTTGGATCGTTCCCGACGTCGCCTTCGCGAGGCCGGCGATGCCGTCCATCAGGGTCGTCTTGCCCGCGCCGTTGGCGCCCAGGACCACGGTGACCGTACCGGGCTCGACGTCGAGCGAGACGTCGTGAACGATCGGGACCTCACCGCGGTTGACGCTGACGCCCTTCAGGGCGAGGACCGGGCCGCTCATCGCGGGCCTTCCGCGCGGGCCGACCGCAGCGCGGCGATGACGCGCTCGTGCGCGTCGCGGGCCGCCGACAGCTCGATGGCGAGGAGGCCGAAGAAGCCGTGGATGAGGCCGTCGAACCGGACGAGCTCGACCTCGACGCCGGCGCGCCGCAGCTCCCGGGCGTAGTCCTCGCCCTCGTCGCGGAGCACGTCGTACTCAGCGCCGAGGATCAGCGCGCGGGGCAGGCCCGACAGGTCGCTCGCGCGCAGAGGCAGGAGGTAGGGGTCGTCCATGTCACCGGCGTCGCGGGGGTACTGGGTGAAGAACCAGTCCATGCTCGCCTTGGACAGGAAGAAGCCGTCGGCGAAGTCGCGGTAGGACGCGCGCCCGTCGTCCGGATGGCCGAGCACGGGCGAGACGAGCACCTGCAGGGCGATCGCGGGTCCGCCGAGGTCGCGCGCCTTCAGCGCGACGACGGCGGCGAGGTTGCCGCCCGCGCTCTCCCCTCCCACCGCGATCCGCGCCGGGTCGACCGAGAGCCGCACGCCGCTGTCGTGGACCCAGCGCACCGCGGCGTAGCAGTCGTCGGCCGCCGCGGGGTAGGGGTTCTCCGGCGCGAGCCGGTAGTCGACCGAGACGACCACGACGCCGGCTCCGGCGCAGACGGCGCGGCAGGCGACCTCGTTCTCGTCGAGGCTGCCGATCGTCCATCCGCCGCCGTGGAACCAGACGAAGGCGGGGAAAGGCCCCTCCCCCTCGGGGGTGTAGACCCGGACCGGGACGTCTCCGGCGGGGCCGGGGAACACGGTGTCGACGACACCGCCCACGGGCTGGAGATCGTCCGGCATGGTCCAGGACTGGCGGAATCCCTCGCGCATCGCCGCCGCGTCAAGCTGGGGGGCTTCGCCCTGGTCCTCGACGCCGGCGCGATCGATTATTCTCTGCGCCTCAGGATGCAGGGGCATCGTTACCTCCGGTTGCCCGGGTGCCCTCGCTCACGTTCAGGCACTCGCAAATCGTATCCGATTCCATGTACGTTATGCGGGACCAAATGACGTGTCTAGAGTGCTGGTGAAATGTTGCAGAACGAATCCCTGAGTGACCCCGTGCCGGCGGACGTGGTCATGACCGGCGGTACGGTGCACACCGTCGACGCCGCCGACCGTGTCGCGGAGGCGATCGCCGTCACCGGCGGCCGGATCGCCAGGGTCGGAACGGCCGGGGAGGTGGCCCCGCTGATCGGGCCGCGGACCCGTGTCATCCGTCTGCGCGGCAGGTCGGTGCTCCCCGGCATCAACGACTCCCACCTCCACGGCGTCTGGCTCGGCCAGATGTGGCCCGATCTCCTCATGGACCAGATGGCCGCCGGGCACCACGGGGGCGAGCCCCCCTCCCGCCTGGAGACCGCCGGGGCACGGCGCGGCGCGATCCTGCGCACCGGGGAGCTGCTGGCCTCCCTCGGCGTCACCAGCTACACCGAGCCGGGCCTGGGCCCCGGCGAGGACGCGGGGCCCAGCGGCTGCTTCGGCTCCGCCGCGCTGCGCGACTACGCCGACCTCGCGGCCGAGGGCCTGCTCAGCGCGCGGGTCACCGCGCTCATGCTGTTCGGCGAGCTCGACGGCGCCTCCTCCCTGCCCGGCCTCCTGGCGGGACTGCGCGACTTCGTCCCGCCCGCCGACGTGCCCGGCTGGTTCCGCGTCGCGGGAGTGAAGATCTTCGCCGACGGCATCCCCCCGATGCGCAACGCCTGGACCGACGAGCCCTACGCCGACGGCACGCACGGCGGCCTGCTCGTCGAGGGCGGCTCGGAGGCCGAGCGCGAAGCCGGCCTCGTCGCGATGATCGACGCGGCGCACGCGGCGGGACACCAGATCGGCGTGCACGCCACCGGCAGCCGGACGACCAGGAAGGTCGCCGACGCCTTCGGCGCGGCCACCGCCCGCGACGGCCGCGACGCCCGGCACTACGTCATCCACGGGGACGTGATCTCCCCGGCGACCCTGGCGGCGATGGCCGCAGCCCGCGTCGGCCTCAACACGCAGGCGGGGATCGCGGTGGCGACCGAGGACATGCTCCGCGACGCCCTGGGCGAGGACGTCCTGGCACGGGCCTGGCCGACGCGCGACGCGCTGGCCGCCGGCGTCCCGCTCTGCCTGAGCTCGGACGCGCCGGTGCTCACCCCCGACTGGCGGGCCGGGATCGCCGCGGCGGTGACCCGGCGCGGCCTGGACGGGAGCGTGCGCGGAGCCGCCCAGCGGCTGGCGCTCGCCCAGGCCCTGCGCGCCTACACGGCCACCCCCGCCTGGCAGGACGGGGCCGAGGACTGGAAGGGCTCGCTGGAGCAGGGCAAGGTCGCCGACCTGTGCGTCCTGGAGGCGAGCCTGCTGGAGACCGAGGCGGAGGCCCTCCCCCAGGTCCCGGTCGCCCTGACGATGGTCGGCGGCCGCGTGGTCCACGAGCTCTGACCTCCGCGCGGCCCGCGGGGCGCCGCCTCCGGGCACGGCCCCGCGAATCCGGCCTGTCGCGAGGTCCCTCCTCCGGGTACGGCCCCGCGAGCCCGGCCTGTCGCGGGGGCCGTACCGGGTGGGCGTCGCGGGCCGCATCCGGGGGTGACGGCCCGCGACGGCGGTGCTCCCGGAAGACGGCGGTGCTCCCGGGAGGGGGATCAGCCCCGTTCCGGGGCGTCGGTGTCCCAGGAGGCGTCGGGGCGCACCACGTCCCTGTCGATCCAGAGCCCCTCGACCGCCGGGCGCAGCTCGTCGCCGTGCCGGGCCAGCAGGTCGAGCGCGCCGAGGTTGTCGTCGAGCTGCCGCCCGCCGCTGACCCCGAAGAGCACGGTCGCGGCGGCGGGGTGGGTCAGGCAGAAGGCGATCGCGAGCTGGGCCGCGGTGGCCCCGAACCGCTCGGCGACCCGCTCGGCCTCGGGGTACGACGCGCGGATCCGGTCGCGGATGCCTCCGGGGTCGGCGCCGATCTTGCGCTCCGGGTGCAGCTTGCCCGCGAGGATGCCCCCCTCGAAGACGTCCGAGGCCTGCAGGCCCAGCCCGTCGTCGAACAGCCGCCCGTACGGCTCGCCCTCGGGCACCGAACGCCGGGCGAGGCTGTACTTGAGCTGCGCGAACGTCGGCGGCACCATCCCCTCCGCCAGGGCGAACTCCCGCGCGAACCGCAGGTCGGCGGCCGACCAGTTGTTCACGCCCCACGTGGTGAACCATCCGGCCCGCACCAGCTCCGCCACGTCGGTCACCACGGACCGGATGTCCAGCTCGCCGAGGAAGTCACCCGCGACGACGGAGTCGGCCCGGTCGGTGCCGATCCGCGACAGCGAGAGCTCTATCTGCTCGGCGAAGGAGGTGGTGGGGTAGTCCCACAGCCAGAACTTGCCGCACAGGAGATAGTCCTCCCGGGCGACCCCGGCCTCGCGGACGGCCCTGCCGAAGATCAGGTCGGTGACGGCGTTCTCGGCGTGCGGGCCGAAGTTGTAGTGGGCCACGTCGAAGAGGTTGACGCCGAGGTCGACGGCCCGGCGGATGAGCGCCGCCGCCTCACCGGATTCCATCCGATCCCACGTGTTCCACGAGCCGAGGCCGAAGATCGGGACCTCCGGCCCGTCGGCGCCGAGCCGGCGCCTGGGCACCTGAGCTGAGAACTCCATCGCGAACCTCCGATGACGTTGTGCGGCCCCTGGCCGCCGAGAAGGAAATCGTATAGCATTCCAAATATTGTCTGAACCTAGGGAGTTGAGTTCATGTCGCCTCACCCGGACCCCGCCGGTCCCGCCAGGATCGTGGACGTGGCCACCGGCTACATGGCCGCCAAGCAGCTCTTCGCGGCCAGTGAAGCCGGCCTGTTCGCCGCGCTGGCCGGGGGACCGGCGACCGTCGCCGAGATCTCCGCGCGCACCGGGCTCCCCGGACGCACCGCGCGGATCCTCGCCGACGCGATGGCGAGCCTCGACCTGCTGACCCGCGCCGACGGGGTGTACACCAACTCGCCGTCCGTCACGCGGTACCTGTCCGGCACCGGGGACGACGTGGACCTCCGCCCGTTCCTGGCCTTTCTTGACGGGATCAGCTACGGGCACTGGCTCGGCTTCGGCGAGACCGCCCGCACCGCGCTGCCGGCGAACCTGGATCTCAGCGAGGATCGGTGGGGCACCTTCCTGACCGGTGTGATGACCTACAACGCGCTGCACGCCAAAATGCTCGCCGAGAACTACGACTTCTCCCGGCACCGGCGGGTCCTCGACTTCGGAGGGCTGTCGGGCTCCTTCCTGGCCGAGGCCCTCCGGACGGCCCCCGACCTGCGCGGCACGTTCTTCTCCGGCGGCGACCTGGTCCAGCACGCACAGAAGACACTGGCCGACGCCGGGATGGGTGACCGGGTCGAGGTCGTCGACGGCGACCCCCTCGCGGGCGACGTCCCCACGGGCTTCGACCTGGTGCTGCTGGAGCACGTGGCGCACCGGTTCGACGCCGATCAGAACCGGCTCATCGCCCGGCGGGCCCGCGAGGCCGCGGCGCCCGGCGCCACGCTCCTGCTGCTCGACTTCTTCCTGGACTCCGACGACGACCAGCGCGCCATCGACGCGCTCCACGCGGGCGAGTACCTCGTGATCGACGGCACGACCGTCTACCCCGAGGACGAGGTGCGCGGCTGGCTCCGGGAGGCGGGATGGGAGCCGGTGGAGACCCGCGCGCTCCCGGGCAGCCCGCGCGTCATCGTGGCGGAGGCCCGATGAGCGCCGCGGGCCGCGTCGTCCTGGTCACGGGCGCCGCGAGCGGGATCGGCCGGGCCGTCGCCCAGGCGTTCGCCGAGGCCGGCGACCGGGTCGTGGTCGCCGACCTGGACGGCACGGCGGCCGGCCGGGTCGCCGCGGAGCTGGGCGCGCTGGCCCTCCCCCTGGACGTCACCGACCCGGAGGCGGTCGCGGCCGGCCTGGAGCGGGTCGCCGGCGAGCTCGGCCCGGTGGAGGTCCTGGTCAACAACGCGGGGATCGTCGCCGGCGGCGGATCCCTCGTCGACCTGCCCATCGAGATCTTCGACAGGGTGGTGGCCGTGAACCTGCGCGGGACGTTCACCGTCACCAAGGTCGCCGCGGCACAGATGATCGAGGCGGCCAGGGGCGGCTGCATCGTCAACATCAGCTCGATCGGGGCCCGCCAGCCCACCGCGGGCCTGGGCCACTACGAGGCCACGAAGGCCGGCGTGGACGCGCTCACCCGGACCGGCGCCATCGAGCTCGCCGGCCACGGCATCCGCGTGAACGGCGTGGCCCCCGGACCGGTGCACACCCCGATGACGGCGGGCCTGATGACCGACCCGGCCGCGCGGGGCGCGTGGGAGTCGCGCATCCCGCTCGGCAGGATCGCGACCCCCGGCGACATCACCCCGCTGGTGCTGTTCCTCGCCTCGCCGCAGGCCGGGCACATCACCGGCACCGTCGTCCAGGTGGACGGCGGCCAGCTCCTGGTCTGACCGGGCGATCCCGGCCGGACCGGAGAAACGGCTGGGACATTCGGGAGAAGGCCGTCAGGTGGGCCCTCCACTCGGGTCGGGAACTTGCGGTAGAGGGTCCCGACCCGAGTGGAGGGCCTTCTGACGAATCAGCGCAGGTCGAAGAGAGACTCGCCGGATTCCGGCGAGTACTGCCGGCACTCCCGTCTCCGCCTTTTTCTTACAGCAGCCGGTCTCCGGCACTCGGTGAATGGTCAGCCTGACCAACCGCATCACGGTCGGTGTGCCGGGTTGGCGGATGTCCGCCCGCGCGGTCGCGACTGAGGAACTCGGCGAGGCGGGTCGGGGAGTCCGCTCCGTGGCCGGCTGACACCGCGGCGTCGATGACCTCCTTGGCCGCTCGGGTGACGGCCGAGGAGACCTCGGCCTCCTCAAGTGCGTGGACGATGTGTTCCAGGCTCGCGGCGATCGAGGTCAGCGATGACGAGCTTTCCCCCGAGAAGCCGCCGGCGTCGATCTCGGCCGCGAGCCCGGGAAGCAGGTCGGCGACGAGCTGCGCCATCTGCTGGGCGTGGGGCGCCAGCGCGGTGGCCGGCACGTGCTGCCGCGCCGCGAGCGCGAAGGAGTGCATCAATCCGGTGATCGAGCTCCAGAACAGGTTCAGCAGGGCGACGTCGAAGCTCGCCGCCCTCCCAGGGTCGGTACCGAGATGGACAGCCGTGCCGCCCAGTGCTGCCAACGTCCGGCGGTGGCGGTCGAAGAGATCGGCCGGTCCGCTGTAGAGGATGCGGGTCGCCTCCGTGCCGATGGCCGCCGCCGGGGTCATGATCGAGCCGTCGAGATAGGCCACGCCGAGATTCTCAGCCCGGGTGGCCAGCTCACGGGTGCGTCCCGGTCCTTCGGAGGTGAGGTTGACCAGTGTGGTGGTCGGCAGTTTGTGATGATCTGATTCGGCGAGTGCCCGGTCGAGGATGGCGTCGACGGCGTCGGCGTCGATGACGCATACGATCGCCACTTCACTCGCATCGAGCGCGGCCAGCGGGCCGTCTGCCCAAGTAGCGCCGCTGGCGAGAAGTTCGTCGGCAGCGTGCGCGGTTCCTCGGCACACCTTGGCCGGCCCCCTACGTCACCCTGCGCGAGGCTGGGGTCGGCGAGGACGTCCTGCGCCTGGTCATCTACGGCAACCCGCTGAGGTGGCTGACCGGCGGCTGGTTTGATTGACGCCGGCGTCAAGGTTACATACTGGCCATATGGTCTTCACGCAGGCAGAACTCGACTATCTGGCCGGACAGCGCCTCGGCCGCCTGGCCACCGTCTCTCCCGTCGGCCAGGTGCAGAACAACCCCGTGGGGTTCTTCGTGGACGCCACCTCGGGCACGATCACCATCGGCGGGCACGCGCTGGGGGCGTCCAAGAAGTTCCGCAACGTCCAGCAGGGCAGCACCGTGTCGTTCGTCGTGGACGACCTTGCCTCGGTGGACCCGTGGGTGGTGCGCGGCATCGAGATCCGGGGCTCGGCGGTGGCTCTGACGGACCACGAGCCGCCGGTGCCGTACTTCTCGCGGGAAATCATCACGATCACGCCCAGCAAGATTATCTCTTGGGGGTTGGACGGGGCCCGGTCGAGCCGCAAGGTGTGAAAGCTCGTAGACCCTCACTACCCTCCCCCGACCTGCGCCGGTATGCCCCAGCGCTAACGGCTGTTCCACCGTTCCTCAACCCCGGACATCGAGTCCGTCCGGGTGCTCGACGAGCCCGCCGCGCCGGGCCTCTCCGTCCGCGCGCCGGGCCGTACGGGCGGGTGTCGCCGCCGTACGGCCGGGCGGGCTCAGGCGGTCCGGGGCGTGGCGTGCACGTTGTGCAGCGCGTCGGCGGTCGCGATCTTGTGAGCGCACGCCACCCGCTCGATCTCCGCCGGGTCCGCGCCCGCCGCGATGAGATCCAGCATGTGGTCGTGCTCCACCACCGAGCGGCGGGCCCGCCCCGGGACGTAGGTGAAGGTCGAGCGCCGCATGTGGTCCAGCCGCGCCCACTCCGACTCCAGCAGGACGCTCAGGTGCTCGTCCGGGCAGTGCTGGTAGATCGAGAAGTGGAACTTGCGGTTGAGCGCGGTGAAGGAGGCGGGGTCGAACTCCTCCAGCGCCTCGACCATGCGGGCGTTGATCTCCCTGGACGCCTCGATCTGCTCCGGCGTCATGAGCGGCGCCGAGATCGCGGTCGCGTAGCCCTCCAGGCGGGCCAGGACGTGCAGGGAGTGCTCCACCTGCGTGGAGTCGAACACGGCCACGCGCGCGCCGATGTTGCGCACGACCTCCACGAGCCCGTCGGACTGCAGCCGCCGTACCGCCTCGCGCAGAGGGATCGTGCTGACCCCGGTCTCCCGGGCGAGCTGGTCCATCACCAGCCGGTAGCCCGGCCCGTAGGTGCCGTCGAGGATCCGTGAGCGCAGCAGTTCGTAGCTGAGCTCGGCCTTCGACTCCTTGGCCTTGGCGGGCTTCTTCGCGGCACTCAACGGCGTCCCCTCATTCTCGGCCGGCGGCTGATGGGCCCGCCGACGGCCGCCCCCCTGATGATCACTGTCCTAGGACCCTCACGATAGTGTCGCGGAACGCGGCACCGCCGAGGACCTGGAAATGATCTCCGGGAACGGTGATCGGCTCGGCTCCGCCGACCAGACTGACGATACGCTCGATCCCGCGCGTCATCACGTCGTCTTCGCCGACCACGAAGACCGGGGGTGTCGGACCGCCCCACGGCGCCGCCTCGAACGGGGTGCCCTGCAGGCCCTCGACGCACAGCGCCAGCCCGGCGGCCCGCTCCCCACGGGAGCGGACCATGCCCGCGATCATCGCGGTGAACGGGTCCTCGGGCTCGGCGCCGTCCCGGACCGCCCGGTGGAGGGCGGCGGCGTCCACGGCGGCGAACGGCTCGACGGGGCTGAGCCCGCCGAACACCGCCCGGCGCACCCGGCCCGGGGCCGCCTCGGGAAGCTCCCACCCGAGACGCGCTCCCAGCGAGTAGCCGACGACGTCGAACGTCGTGACGCCCGCCCCGTCCAGCACCGCCACGATGTCCTCGGCCACCGCCCGCGCGCCGGACTCGTGGGCCGCCGTGGGCGCCGGGCTCTCCCCGTGACCGCGCAGGTCGGGCACGACGACCGTCCGGCCGGCGCCGGTCAGCGCGGCGACGACCCCCGTCTCGACCCAGTCGGCGGCGCCGTCGGAGGCGAAGCTGTGCAGGAGGAGGACGGGCGGCGAGTCGCCGGGACGGTCAGGAGAGAAAACTCGAGAGGCCAAGCCAGATCGGTCGTGCATCGGTCGCGCACTCCTCAGCGATACTTTTCACATACGATTTCTTATCGTACTCCATGTGACTGTTGTCCGTTGAGGGGTTTCGGCGACCGGATCAGGCGATTTCGGTAGGTATTGGAAAGTCGACGACGACCTGACCGGTGCCGCTGCTGCCGAAGTACGGGCAGAGCTGCTCCCCCTTGCCCGTGTAGTCCCGCCAGCCCAGCAGGCCGAAGAGCATGGCGGTGTCGGCCATGGCGCCCTCGCCCGTGCAGCGCCTGTTGTAGTCGGGGAGCATGTCGACGAAGTCGGCCGTCCTGCCCTCCGCCCACATGTCCAGGACCGCCATGTCCACCTGGCGGTTGATCTCGCTGCTCACGTCGTTGAGCAGCGACTCGGCGATCTCGTTGGGCGGGAAGGCGTGCGACAGGGAGCCGCTGGCGAGGAAGGCCACCTTCCGGTCGCTGCGCCGTACGGCACGGAGCAGGGCCTCGCCGATCCGGCGGTTCTCCTCGATCGTGGAGTAGATGTTGCAGCCGATCGGCAGCACCCGGATGGAGGAGTCGCCGTTCATGAAATACATCGGCACGAGCGTGGCGTACTCCAGGCCCAGGTCCTTGTAGGTGTGGACGCGCGCCTTCTGCCCCCCGGCGGCGATCTCCTCGCGGACGAGCTCGGCGAGCTCGGGGTCTCCCGCGTAGTCGTACTCCAGATCGTGGATGAAGTGCGGGAGCTCGTGACTGACGTAGGAGGCGCTGTGCCTCTCCTTACCGTTGAGGTGGAAGCCGATGCTGTTCATCCAGTGGGTGTCGGCCACCAGGAAGGTGTCGGCCCCGCGCTCGCGGGCGCGTCTGCCGATCTCCTCCAGGGCCGCTTCGGCGGGCTTCCGGATGCCGAAGTGCTTGCCCGGTTGGATCGACAGCCAGATCGACGGCACATGTGTGATCTTGGCCGCCATGACGAGCTCTCCCATCACGCCCCTCCCAGGTGCGTCCAGACGCCTTTGACCTCTGTATAGGCGTCGATGGCGTACGGTCCCATCTCCCGGCCCCAGCCGCTGGCCTTGAAACCACCCCAGGTGGTCGCGGCGTCCGGGACATGGATCATGTTGATGAATACGGCTCCGGCCCTGACCTTCGCCGCCAGGCGGTGTGCGGTGGACAGGTCGCGGGTCCAGACGGAGGCCGCCAGGCCGTACGCCGAGTCGTTGGCACGCTCCACGATCTCATCAGGGTCGTCGTAGGCGAGCACCGGGATGACCGGCCCGAACACCTCCTCCCTGGCGATCGCCATCTCGTCGGTGACCCCGGCGAAGACGGTCGGCTCGTAGAAGAATCCCTCGGCCAGCCTCCCGCCCGCCCGGCGCCCGCCGGTCACGAGTTCCGCGCCCTCGGCGCGGGCGCCGCGGACATGGGAGTCGACCTTGGCGAGGTGCTCCTCGCTGACCAGCGGCCCGAGCTGCGAGGCCGGGTCCAGGCCCGGTCCGAGGACCAGCGCGGCGGCAGCGGCGGCCATCTTCTCGGTGAACTCGTCGGCCCGCCGGCGGTCCACGTAGAAGCGGGCGTAGGCGGCGCAGACCTGGCCGCTGTTGAACAGCGCGCCCTGCACGTTTCCCGCCACGGCGGCGTCGATGTCGGCGTCGGCGGCGATGATGCTCGGCGTCTTGCCGCCCAGTTCGAGGGTGAGGCGCTTGAGGTTGCCCGCGCTGGCGTGCACGAGCTTGCGGCCGACCTCGGTGGATCCGGTGAAGGAGACCTTGTCCACGCCGGAGTGCTCGGCGAGGGCGGCCCCGGTGGCCGGGCCGCCGGTCAGCAGGTTGACCACGCCGGGCGGGAAGCCGGCCCTCTCCATCAGCTCGACGAGCATGACCGTGCTCAGCGGGGTCTGCTCGGCGGGCTTGATGATCACGGTGTTGCCGCAGGCCAGGGCCGGGGCGAGCTTCCACGCGGCCAGCATCAGCGGGAAGTTCCACGGCGTGATCAGCGCGCAGACGCCCACCGGCTCGCGCCGCGTGTAGTGGAGGGTGTCGGGGAAGGAGACCGGCACCACCGATCCCTCGATCTTGGTGCACCACCCCGCGAAGTAGCGGAAGTGCTCGGCCGCGCCGGGGACCGTGACGCCCCCGGCCACCGCCAGCGGCTGTCCGTTGTCCCGCGTCTCCAGCTCGGCGAGCTCGTCGGCGTGCTCCTCGACGAGGTCGGCCACCCGCCACAGCATCCGCGCCCGCGCGGCGGCGGTCATGCCGGCCCAGGCGGGGTCGGCGAGCGCGGAGCGGGCCGCGGCGACCGCGCGGTCCACGTCGGGGGCGCCCGCCTCGGCGCACTCCTCGAACACCGAGCCGTCGGCCGGATTCAGCGTCGTGAAGGTGGCGCCCGCCTCCGCGGGGCCCCACTCACCTCCGATGAACAGATCGGTCATCTCTTCGGTCTCCTCGGTCAGCTCGGCGTCTCACGTCCCGGCGGGTGCCCCTGAGTCCGGCACCTCCAAATCATGTATGAATTCAAATATCTTTGTCTATAGCCTCACTTGTCCAAATCGAGTATCGTCCAGGATGTCCTATACGATTTGAAGGGAGTCGACGTGGAGCACCCGCTCGGCCTGGCACCAGGAAAGATCATCGCGGTCCATCTCAACTACCGCAGTCGCGCGGCCGAGCGCGGACGCACCCCGGCCGTCCCCTCCTACTTCCTCAAGCCCGCCTCGTCGCTGTCCTGGTCGGGGCGGCCGGTGGTACGGCCCGCCGGATGCGAGCTGCTGGCCTTCGAGGGCGAGATCGCGATCATCATCGGCGCCCGCGCGCACCGCGTCCCCCGCCACCGCGCGCTCGGCCACGTGGCCGGCTACACGGCGGCCAACGACTTCGGCGTCTACGACTTCAAGCACGCCGACCTCGGCTCCAACCTCCGCGCCAAGGGACAGGACGGCTACACCCCGGTCGGCCCGGCGATCCTGGAGACGGCCGACCCCTCGGGGCTGTGGCTGCGCACCTACGTCAACGGCGAGCTCGCCCAGGAGGCGTGCACCGACGAGCTGCTGTTCGGCTTCGACCTGCTGATCGCCGACCTGTCCCGGCTGATGACCCTGGAGCCCGGCGACATCATCCTCGCCGGCACCCCCGCCGGGTCCACGGTCGTACGGCCGGGCGACGTGGTGGAGGTGGAGCTGGAGGGCGCCGGACGGCTCCGCAACCAGGTCGTCGCCGACAGCCGCGACCTCGGCGACTTCGGCGTCCAGCCCCGCGTGACCGACGAGGTCCGCGCCGCCGCCTACGGCTCCGCCCCGGTCCCCGGCTCCGCGCCGGCCGTCGCCGGCCCCGATCCGGCCACCGGCCCGGCGCCCGCCACGGACTCCGCCCCCGCCGACGGCGAGGGCGGCCCGGCCGGCCTGGACGAGCCGACCCTGACGGCCCTGCGGTCGGTCTCGACGGCCACGCTCTCCTCGCAGCTGCGCAAGCGCGGGATCGACCACCACTTCATCGAGGGCGTCCGCCCCGCGAGACCCGACCTCCGCATGGTGGGAGTGGCCCGCACGCTGCGCTACCTCCCCCTCCGCGAGGACGTGTTCGAGGAGATCGGCGGCGGGATGAACGCGCAGAAGCGCACCGTCGAGGAGATCCGGCCCGGCGAGGTCCTGGTGATCGAGGCGCGGGGCGAGCGGGGGGCGGGCACGCTGGGCGACATCCTCGCCCTGCGCGCCCTGCGCCGGGGCGCGGCCGGGGTCGTCACCGACGGCGGCCTGCGCGACAGCCCGTCCTTCGCCGGCCTGGGGCTGCCCGCCTACTTCGCGGTGGCGCACGCGGCCGTGCTCGGGCGCAGGCACGTCCCGATGGACTCCCAGATCCCGGTGGCCTGCGGCGGCGTGCTCGTCATGCCGGGCGACGTCCTGGTGGGCGACGCGGAGGGCGTGGTCGTCATCCCGCCCCGCCTGGCCGCCGAGGTCGCACGCGACGCGGCCCGCCAGGAGGCCGAGGAGCGCTTCATCTACGAGCGGGTCGACGAGGGAGCCTCCGTCGACGGCCTGTACCCGATGAACCGCGTCTGGCGCGAGGCCTACGAGGAGCGGGAGCGCGCGATGACGCCGGCCACCGTACGGCCTCCGCGCGAGCACCGCGGACGGGCCCCCGAACCGCGGGCGCCGGGACGGGTCCCCGCCCCGGACCGCACGTTGCACACCGTCGAGGCTCAGCCGAGCCCCGTGCGCCAAGGAGTGATCGAATGAAGTTCCGTTCCGACCCGGCGACCATACGCGGGTCCATAGCCCCGGTGGTGACACCGTTCACCGAGACCGGAGAGCTCGACCTCGACTCGCTCCGGGCGCTGGTGCGCTGGCAGCTCGCCCAGGGATCCCACGGCATCTCGACCGGCGGCTCCACCGGCGAGCCGGGGGCCCAGAGCGTCGACGAGCGGATCGCGGCGATGGCGGCGGTGGCCGAGGAGACGGCCGACCGGGTGCCGTTCCTGCCCGGCACCGGATCGGCCAAGCTCGACGAGACGCTCCGCCTCACCGCCGAGGCCGAGCGGCTGGGCGCCGACGCCGCGCTCGTCATCACCCCCTACTACGCCCGGCCGACGCAGGAAGCGCTCCACCGCTGGTACTCCACGGTGGCCGCCGAGTTCCCCGGCCTGCCGATCGTCATCTACAACGTGCCGTCGCGCACCGCGGTGGACATCGCCCCCGAGACCGTCGCCCGGCTCCGCCGCGCCCACGACAACATCGTGGGCATCAAGGAGACCACCAAGGACTTCGAGCACTTCTCCCAGGTCCTGCACCGCTGCGGGCGGGACTTCCTGATGTGGTCGGGCATCGAGCTGCTCTGCCTGCCGCTGCTGGCGATCGGCGGCGTGGGGTTCGTGAGCGCGGCGGCCAACCTGGCCCCCTCGACCGTGGCGAGGATGTACACCGCCTACGTGGAGGGCGACCACCAGACCGCCCTGGACCTGCACTACTCACTGCACCCCCTGGTCGAGCTGCTGTTCGTGGAGACGAACCCCGCCCCGGCCAAGTGGGTCCTGGAACGCCGCGGCCTGATCGCCTCCGGTCACGTCCGCCCGCCGCTGATCACGCCGACCGAGGCGGGGATCAAGCGGATCAACGAACTGCTGGCTCAGAGCGAGGAAGTGGCCTCATGAACCTGGAGCACTACATCGGCGGGGCCCATGTCCCGAGCGTCTCGGGCGCGACCTTCGACGCGCTGGAGCCGGCGAGCAACGAGACCTACCTGACGGTCGCCGCCGGCGGCCCGGAGGACATCGCCGCCGCGGTGGCCGCGGCGCGCAAGGCTTTCACCGACGGCCCCTGGCCCCGGATGACCGGTGAGCAGCGGGCCACGGTCCTGCGGAGGATCGCCGCCGCGATCGAGTCCCGGGACGACCGCATCGCCGCGCTGGAGTGCCGCGACACCGGACTGCCGATCACCCAGGCACGCGGCCAGGCGCACCGGGCCGCCCACAACTTCCGCTTCTTCGCCGATGTGATCACCACCTTGGGGGAGGACGTCTACCGGGTCGCCTCCGCCCAGCTCAACTATGTGCTGCGCAAGCCTGTCGGAGTGGCCGGTCTGATCACTCCCTGGAACACCCCGTTCATGTTGGAGACCTGGAAGCTGGCACCCGCGCTCGCGGCCGGCTGCCCGGTCGTCTTGAAGCCCGCCGAGTGGTCGCCGGCCTCCGCCGGGCTGCTGCCGGAGATCATGGAGGAGGCGGGGCTGCCCGCCGGGGTGTTCAACCTTGTGCACGGCATCGGCGAGGAGGCGGGCGCGGCGCTCGTCGAGCACCCCGACGTGCCGGTGATCTCCTTCACCGGGGAGACCGGCACCGGGCAGGTCATCATGCGCACCGCCGCGGCCAATTTGAAGACGCTGTCGATGGAGCTGGGCGGCAAGTCCCCCCTGATCGTGTTCGACGACGCCGACCTGGACCGGGCGCTGGACGCCGCGGTCTTCGGCGTCTTCTCGCTCAACGGCGAGCGCTGCACGGCCAGCTCGCGCGTCCTGGTCCAGGACACGGTCTACGAGTCGTTCGTGGCGCGGCTGGCCGAGCGCGCCTCCCGGGTGCGGGTGGGCTCCCCCGACGACCCGGCAACCGAGCTGGGCGCGCTGGTCCACCCCGAGCACTACGAGCGGGTCATGGACTACGTCCGGATCGGCGTCGAGGAGGGCGCCCGCCTGGTCGCGGGGGGATCGCGGCCGGCGGACCTGCCGGTCGGCAACTTCCTGTCGGCGACCGTGTTCGCGGACGTGACCCCCAACATGCGGATCTTCCAGGAGGAGATCTTCGGCCCGGTCGTCTGCGTCACGCCGTTCTCCACCGAGGCCGAGGCGCTGGAGCTGGCCAACGCCACCCGCTACGGGCTGGCCGCCTACCTGTGGACGAACGACCTGCGCCGCACGCACCGGCTGGCCCAGTCGGTCGAGGCGGGCATGCTCTGGGTCAACTCCCAGAACGTCCGTGACCTGCGCACGCCCTTCGGCGGCGTCAAGGCCAGCGGGCTGGGCCGGGAGGGCGGCCGGCACAGCATCGACGTCTACACCGAGTCGCACATCGTCCACCTGGCCACCGAGGACATGCCGATCCCCCGGTTCGGCGCGGCCTGAGAAGCGGGCGGCCGGGCGGGCGGTGACCGGCGCCCCCGCCCGGCCGCGCCCGCGTCCCGTCCCTCCGGCGACGGGGCCTACCCGAACGGCGAAGAGCCGGTCTGAAGGAGATGCAATGAGCAAGAACCTCGACGCGGTCCGCGGCTCCTACGAGGCCTCGGCCGCCGGCGACGTCGGCGGGCTGCTGCGCCTGCTCGCACCGGACGCCCGCTGGACCGAGATGGCCGGGTCCCCCTACGGCGGCACCTACGTGGGCCCCGAAGGCGTCCTGGACGGGGTCTTCCAGCGGCTGGGCACCGAGTGGGACGACTACCGGGCGGTGCCCGAGGAGTACGTGGACGGCGGCGACACGGTCGTCGTCATCGGCAACTACAGCGGGACGTACCTCGCGACGGGCAAGCACATGGTCATCCGCTTCGTGCACGTCTGGAAGTGCGAGGACGGCGTCGCCACGCGGTTCGAGCAGTTCACCGACACCGCCCTGCTCCAGGAGACCGTCAGGCCGTAGCCAGGCTCCAGAAGACCGTCAGCCCGTAGCCGGCCGGGGCACCCCGCGCGGTCGGCGGAACACCCCGCGCGGGCGGGGCGCGCTCATGCGTGCCCCGGCCCGACGGTGCGGAACACCCCCGCGCGGGCGGCGGCCAGGGCCGCGTCGGCGGCGCGGTCGGCGACCGCCGTGTCCACCGGCTCACCGCTGACGAACAGCCGGTAGTACAGCGGCGCGACGGCGGTCCGGACCACGTCGGCGGCGTCGGTGTCCTCGGGCAGCTCGCCGCGCTCGACCGCCCGGACGACGAGGATGGCCGACTGCTCGTGGCGGGCGGCGAAGAACGCGTGCAGCGCCCGGGCGACGACAGGGTTCCGTCCGGAGGCCGAGATGAACGCCGTCGAGACCGGTCCCATCTCGGGGTCGGCGAACCCGGTCAGCACCAGGTGGGCGAGCTCCCGCAGATCTCCCTCGATCGTGCCGGTGTCGGGGATCGGCCACGGCTCGCCGCCGGCCAGGTCGAGCGCGTCGGCGGCGAGCCCCTCCACGCTGCCCCAGCGCCGGTAGACCGTGGTCTTGTGCACGCCGGACCGCAGGGCCACCCCCTCCACGGTCAGCCCCTCGTATCCCTTGTCCGCCAGCTCGGCGAGGGTGGCCTCGCGCACGGCCTCGCGCACCCGCGCGGTGCGCCCGCCGGGCCGCACATTTCCGGTGGACATCACGACACCTCCGCTTGCATGAGTTCCGGCACATCGGGCATACTCCAGCTTAATGCAACTCAGTAGCATTAGGGTAGAGATCGAGGGAGCGCAGTAGCCATGGGCCTTTCACCGAACGCCGCGACGACCTGTTCACATCATGTTCCGGAGGCCTGTTCTGTCTACTCAGCTCACTCTGCGAGGAGTCTCCAAGGCGTACGGCGAGCAGCCGGTTCTTGACCACGTCTCCCTCACCGTCCGGCCCGGCGAGCGCGCCGGGATCGTCGGGGAGAACGGCTCGGGCAAGTCCACCCTGCTGCGGCTGATCGCCGGCATCGAGAGGGCGGACGACGGCGAGGTCACCGTCTCCGCCGACGGCGGGATCGGCCACCTCGGCCAGACCATCGGCCTGCCCGCGGACCAGACCGTCCAGCACGCCGTCGACGCCGCGCTCGCGGAGCTCCGCGCCATGGAACGGCGGATGCGGGCCCTGGAGGACGACCTCACCGAGGACCGGCTGGCCGAATACGGCGACCTGCTGAGCGCCTACGAGGCACGCGGCGGCTACGAGGCGGACGCCCGCGTGGACAAGGCGCTGCACGGTCTCGGGCTCGGGCACGTCGGCCGCGACCGCCCGCTGGGCAGCCTGTCCGGCGGCGAGCAGGCCCGGCTCGGCCTGGCCTGCCTGCTGGCGGCCTCCCCGGAGATCCTGCTGCTCGACGAGCCGACCAATCATCTCGACGGGGCGTCGACGGCCTGGCTGGAGGAGCGCCTGCGGGCGCACCGGGGCACGGTGGTCGCGGTGTCGCACGACCGTGTCTTCCTCGACCGGGTGGCCACCTCGATCCTGGAGGTCGAGGATGGCGGGATCACCCGGTTCGGCGGCGGCTACAGCGGGTTCCTGGCCGAGCAGGCGGCGGCCCGGCGGCGGTGGGAGCAGGCCTACGCCGACTGGTGCGAGGAGATCGGGCGGCTGGAGACCTTCGCGGCGACCACGGCGCACCGCGTCGCGCACGGCCGGGACATCAAGGACGGCAACAAGATGGCCTACGACCGCCACGGGGGCCGGGTGCAGAGCTCGGTCGCGGGCCGGGTCCGCCAGGCGCAGGAACGCCTGCGCCGGCTCCAGGACGACCCGGTGCCCCGGCCGCCGGAGCCCCTGCGGTTCGGTGGCCTCTTCCGGCGCGGCACGGCCGACGGGCCGGTCGCCGAGCTGCGGGCCGTACGGGTGGGAGACCGGCTCGCCGTGGACTCCCTCACCGTCGAGCCGGGACAGCGGCTGCTGGTCCACGGCCCCAACGGCGCGGGCAAGTCCACCCTCCTGCGCGTCCTCGCCGGTGAACTCGGACCCGACGGCGGGACCGTACGGCACCGGGGGCGGATCGGGTACCTGCCGCAGGAGTCGCCCCCGGGCCGGCCCGGACGGAGCGTCCTCGACGCGTTCGCCGACGGCCGGCCGGGCTATCCCGAAGAGCACCGCGCGAGGCTGCTGTCGATGGGCCTGTTCCGGCCCGACAGCCTCCGGACACCGGTCGGGGCGCTGTCGGTCGGCCAGCGGCGGCGGCTCGCCCTGGCCAGGCTGCTGGCCGGCGAGGCCGACCTGCTGCTGCTCGACGAGCCGACCAACCACCTCTCGCTCACCCTCGTCGAGGAGCTGGAGGAGGCCCTCGACGCCTACCGGGGCGCCCTCGTCGTCGTCTCCCACGACCGGGCGCTGCGCGGCCGGTTCGCCGGGACCGAGATCGAGATGCGTGACGGCCGGCCGGCCTGACGTCTCGGCGGGTCCGCCGGCCCGTCCGCACGGCACATCCGCACGGCACATCCGCCACAGGCGATCCCGGTCCCCGGGATCGCCTCCGATCCGTCACAGACAACCCCGGTCATCCGTCACAGACAACCCCGGTCCCCGGGACCGGGCCGAAGGAGAATCCATGTCACCCGACCTGACCGTTTCGATCGAGGAGCTCCCCGTGTCCGGCCGTGACGCCGGGCCGTACGGGATCACCACCGGACCGGACGGCGCCCTGTGGTTCACGATGGTCCACCACGGCCGGATCGGCCGGATGACGCCCGGCGGGGAGCTCACCTCCCACCAGCTCGATCCGGCCTCGTGCGGGCCGACGGTCATCGCCTCCGGCCCCGACGGCGCGCTGTGGTTCACCGAGTACCAGAGCCACCGGATCGGCCGGATCACCACGGCCGGGGAGATCGGCTCGTTCGCGCTGCCGTCGCCGGACGCCGGGCCGTTCGGGATCGCGGCGGGAGCCGACGGCGCGATGTGGTTCACCGAGACCAACGCCGGCCGGATCGGCCGGATCACGACCGGCGGCGAGGTCACCGAGTTCCCGCTCCCGGTTCCGGGGGCGTTCCCGTCCGCGATCGCCGCCGGCCCCGACGGCGCGATGTGGTTCACCATGAACCAGGCGGACGCGATCGGCCGGATCGGCCTGGACGGCGACGTCACGGTCCACCCGCTGCCGACCGCCGGCGCCGCCCCCGTGGGCATCACCGCCGGCGCCGACGGCGCGATGTGGTTCGTCGAGATCGGCGCCGGCCGGATCGGGCGGATCACGACCGGCGGCCGGATCGACGAGTTCCCGCTCCCCGACCGCGGGGCGCGTCCCCACGCCATCGCCGTCGACGGGCACGGCGACTGCTGGTTCACCGAATGGGGCGCCAACCGCGTCGGGCGGATCACCCCCGACGGCCGGATCGACGGGTACGGGCTGCCGACCCCGGCCTCGGAGCCGCACGGCATCGCCGCCGGGCCGGACGGCACGATCTGGGTGGCGCTGGAGATCGGAGCCCTCGCCCGGCTCACCCCTTCCGGCCCGCGCTGAGAACCGGCCGTTTCCGTCCCGCGCGTCGAGAACCGGCCCGCGGCGAGAACCGGCCTCTCCCGTCCCGCGTCGGAAGACCGCCCGAGGCGGGGGTCTCCACCCACCGGAGACCCTCCGCCGGAGGGCCGTCGTCCCACGCCGCGGGGAGTACGGCCCGCACGGGAAACCGGAACCCGGCCGGTCCGGCCGGTGTAGAGCTGGCATGAAACGTATCCTGCTGATTCTGGCGATCCTCGCCCCCGTGCTGGCCCTGGCGGCGCCGGCGCGGGCGGGCGGCTGGGCGGTCACCTACATGGACCCGGCTCCGGCGGACATGCGCCCGCACACGACCTACACGCTCGGCTTCTGGCTGCTCCAGCACGGCACGCACCCCTACGAGGGCGACGACCTGGGCGAGGTCGGGCTGAAGTTCACCGACGGGAAGAGGACCGTCGGCTTCCCCGGCGTGGAGCTGAGGGAACCGTCCCACTACGCGGCGGCGATCTCGCTGCCGCCGGGCACCTGGAAGGTGGAGGGCGTCCAGGGCTGGTTCGCCCCCTACGCGATCGGCACCCTCAGCGTGCCGGGGAGCCTGAAGGTCGACCCGATCCCGAAGGACCTCCAGCGGGCGATCGACGACCAGGCACCGCAGAAGGACCACTGGGGCGAGATCCACCCGCCGGGCTTCCCGGCCGGCACCGCGTCCCCGTCACCCTCCACGTCCCCGGCCGCGTCTCCGGCCGCGTCTCCGGCCGTGTCCCCGTCGGCGGGAGCCGCCGGGGCACCCGGCACCACCACCGTCGCCGTCGTGGAGCCGGACTCCTGGTGGCGCCCGCCGTACACGGTGGCCGCCGTCCTCGCACTGGTGGCGCTGGGGGTGGTGGCCCATCGCGTACGGCGGCGCTGACCGCCCTCGTCCCCGGGACGCGCCTCCCGGCCGGCGGCGCCGACCACGCCGGGGCCGGGAGCCTCTGGAGTCGGGGCTCACGGCGGGGGTATGGACACCGGATGAGCATTCAAGAGGAACTCCACCAGGTCGAAAAGGAGCTGGCGAGGCTACGGGCCGAGGCCGCCGAGCTGCGCAGGCAGGTCGGCGAGATCGGCCCGACGGATGCCGCCGAGCGGTCGACGCTGATCACTATGGCCGACCAGCAGGAAGCCCTGGCCGACGAGCTGGAGGGACGGCGCCAGGCGCTGCTCCAGCAGGCAGGCGACCCGGACACGTAGTCCCCGATCCCCCTGTCACAACCCGCCCGGGCGCGACGTACCGGCCTGCATTTTCGGACGTTCGGTTACACAACAGCCCAAAGGGTAACGATAAGAACGAACACTCATCAGGGGGATGAAATGATCAACATGCTTCATAAGATGGGCGTACGGTCCGGCATGATGTACGCGGCCGGGGTCGCCTCCATCGGCCTGTCGTTCGCGTCATGGCTGACCTCGCAGTCGATCGAGAAGGCCGGGACCGACAGGGCGGACCGGTGGGGGATCTTCGTCGGCCAGTGGGCGCCGACCTTCTTCGCGGTGGGCATCGCCCTGCGGATCGAGGAAACGCACGCCGACTCCCGGGCGATGAGCGGGGAGATGTTCGAGGGGACCTACGCCGAGGGCAAGATGCCCTCGCGCGCCGGAGTCTAGCCAGGCGAACAGGCGAGTTCGGGCGGGCCGCGTCCCAGGGGGGCGCGGCCCGCCCGCGACGCGCGAGGCGTCGCGGGGGCCGCCGGTCCGGTGAGGTGTCGCAGGGGACGCCGGTCCGGTGAGACGTTCCAGAGGACGCCGGTCCGGTGAGACGTTCCAGAGGACGCCGGTCCGCGGCGGCGGGCGGGTGCGGTCTCACGGCCGCCTGACGATGGCCGGATGCCGCGGGTCGTCGACGCGGACGACGACGTCGGCGACGCCGACCGGCTCGATCTCCCGCTCGTACCGGGCGTAGGCGGGCAACGTCCACCGCCACTCCCCGGCGGTCCGCCGGCTGAGCGCGCCCGGCGACAGCCACAGGTGCACCGCCAGGTCGAACGGCAGCCCCTGACCCAGCAGCAGCGCCCCGTCCAGCAGGAGCACTCCGCCGCGCGGCACGGTGACGTAGGGCGCGCGAGTGGCCCTGTCGACGGCGCTGTCCCACAGCGTGGGCAGGACCTTCCCCGAGCGGCCGGGGTCGAGCGGGCCGAGCACCTCGCGTGTCAGCGCTCCGTAGTCGAGCCAGTCGGTGTAGAAGGCGTCCGGATCGGTCCGGCCGTACTCGAAGCGCAGTGACGCCGGGCGCAGGAAGTCGGCGGAGGACACCCGGAGAACCTCGCGGCCGCGGAGCCGGAGCGGGTCCACCAGGGCGTCGGCGAGCCGTCCCGGGTCCGCCGCGGGCGCGCCGTCGAGCGCCACCCGCACCCAGGAGTCCGGAGCCGCCGAGGCCACCCGGTCGGCGAGCTCCTCGACCAGCAGCGACGGTGAGATGGGCCGTATCTCCATGGGGCCATCCTTCACCGGTGCGCCGATGCGCGCTCCCGGACCACCGGCCGCAGGTCTCCCTTACCCGGTCCCGCACGGGGGGTAGAAGGGGAGAAACGCCCTTTCCATGGGCCGTGGCCCGGTTAATCATCTTGATCTAGTCAAAGTCGGACGTTATCCCGCCCAAAAGTTGGCGCACCGTGTTGTCCTGCGGTCACTGGCGGTAACGATCCATGTGAATCGTACCGGCTTGACCGTGACTGGACGCCGGTCTCCCGATCGTGCCCGTCCTGGAGGACACACGTTCGGGGACCGGCGTGACCTTCGCGTCATACCGTCACCACGATCACGGCAGGCCACCCATGGAGACAGTGATGTCAGGAGAACTTCGATGATCAAACGCGGTAAACCAACCAAGAACGGGCAGGTCAAACTCACCTTCACCGTGCCGGCCGACCAGCCCCTGGGCGGGATCTCGCTGGTCGGCGACTTCAACAACTGGGACCCCTACGCCCACCCGATGCAGCGTAAGGACAACGGCACCTACCAGGTGAGCCTCACCGTCCCGTCGCAGCAGCCCATCCGCTTCCGCTACCTGGCGGACGGCGGCGTGTGGTTCGACGACGCCGACGCCGATCACCACGACGAGCACGGCGGACGCATCAACCCGGTGCTCCGGCAGGATCTGGCGGGCGAGGGCATTCCGGCACCCGTCATGTAGGAAGCGGCACCACGACCGCTCGCAGCCCTGCGGGCCGCGTCACAGGACAGAGTTCCGCCGTCTCCACGATCGCCATTCGCTGGAGCGGCCTCCCCCCTATCCTGTCCCAGCGCGGCCCCTCCCGCCCGGCACCGCGTCCGCGACCCCGGCGGAGGCCCGGCGAGGATCTCCCGGCCGAGCGGGCCGGCGGCCGTCACGTCTCGGCGGCGCCGTTGAGGCGGTTCACCGCCAGGGCGAGCACGGTTCCGTACACGACGTGGCCGGCGGCCATGACCGCGGGACGCCCCGGCCGGTCACCGGAGATCGGCGGCAGGATGCCCAGGCGCGGCACCCAGCCCTGGTAACTGACGAGCCAGATGGCCAGCCCGTAGCCGGCGCCCAGGAGGATCGGCGTGCGCCGCCGCCCCCGGGCCAGGGCGTAGAGGGCCCCGCAGGCCGCCCCGAAGCCGAAGTGAGTGACCGCGCCCAGCACCCCCTCACCGGGCTTGGGTCGGTGCCGGTGGCCAGGGAGGACCGCGCGGGCGATCCGCTTGGGCGGCTGGTCCGGCATCAGGCCCATCCGGTCACCGGCGAGCATCACCGCGCTCATCGCCGCGGTGGCGAGGACCCCGCCGGCGGCCCCGTTCACGAGGTCACGTGTCACGATCTCACCCCCCTTACATGGATTCTCCTACCCGATTGTCCGGATATATCTACGGGATGTCGCCGAGCGCGCCAAGAGTGTCGCGGGCCAGTTGCAACTCCTCACGCGGCCGCACCACCAGCACGGGCACGGCGGCGTCCGGCCGGCTCACCGCCCCGTCGGCCTCCGGGTCGGCGAGTGCGGGCGGCTCGACGCCGAGGAGGGCGAGCCTGCGGCAGACGGCCTCACGGACCTCCGGCTGGTCCCAGCCGATCTCCCCGGTGAACACCAGCGCGTCCAGCCGGTCCAGGCTCGTCGCGGCGGCGGCGATCTCCCGGCTCACCCGGTGGACGAACACCTCCAGCGCCAGAGCGGAGGCGTGGTCACCCGCGCTCACCAGGTCCCTCGTGTCGCCGGATCTGCCGTCCGAGAGCCCGAGCAGCCCGGACCGGTGCTCCAGGCCGTCGCGCAGCTCCTCCAGGGAGAGCCGGGAACCGGACAGGAGCCAGAGCAGCATGCCGGGGTCGACGCTGCCCGACCGTTTGCTCATCGGGACCCCCTCAAGCGGGGTGAAGCCCATGGAGGTGTCCACGCTGCGGCCCTCGCGGACCGCGCACACCGAGGCGCCTCCGCCGAGATGGGTGAGGACGAGATGCAGGGCCCCGGCGGGCCGTCCCAGCAGCTCCGCCGCCCGCCGCAGCGTCCAGGCGTAGGACAGCCCGTGGAAGCCGTAGCGTCGCAGGCCGTACCGGCTCCTCCACTCCGGCGGCAGCGCGTAGGTCGCGGCCCGCTCGGGCAGTCCGGCGTGGAAGGCGGTGTCCGGGCAGAGCACGTGCGGGATGTCGGGCAGCCGGCGCCGGCAGGCCTCGACGAGCGCGAGCGCGGGCGGCACGTGCAGCGGAGCGAGGTCGGCGTGCTCGCGCACCGCGGCCAGCACGGCGTCGTCGACGACCGTCGGCTGCCGTACGGCGTCGCCGCCATGCACGAGCCGGTGACCGGCCGCCACGACCTCGCACCCGGGCTCGGCGTCGAGGAAGTCCGACAGCGTCCGTTCGACGCCTGCCGGATCAGGACTTTTCTCGCTCTGTTCGGCACGCAGGACCCGCCCGTTCCGGACGAGGTGGAGCTGGAGGCTCGATGATCCCGCGTTGACGGTGAGCACCGCCGGATCGGTGGTTCCCATGGTTTCCGGGGTGCCCCCGGTGACACGGGGCAAACGACCCGCTCCGCCCGGGTCTCCCCGGAAGACCGGCACGCCTGCCCCGGCGGGGGACGGCCCGCGAGACCGGAGCCGCTCCGGGAATTGAACTATATAAGCGTGCGCTCATACAATGGCGTCCATGCACGCCTTCGACGTTCTCGGCGATCCGGTACGCCGCCGGATCCTGGAGCTGCTCGCCGACGGCGAGCGCTCCGCCGGCGAGCTCGGCGCCGTCGTGCAGGAGGAGTTCGGGATCTCCCAGCCGGGAGTGTCACAGCACCTGCGCGTGCTGCGCGACAACGGGTTCGCGACGGTCCGGGCCGAGGGCACCCGGCGCCTGTACGCCGTCGATCCCGCCCCCCTGCGGGAGGTCGACGTCTGGCTGGAGCGCTACCGCCGGTTCTGGACCCAGAGGCTGGACGCCCTCGGCACCGAGCTCTCGCGGGGAAAGCGCGAACGCCGCATGAGAGGCGGCACGGGCTCCCCGGACACCGCGGGCCGCACCGACAGCACGGGCCGCCAGGACACCGCGGACCCCACCGGCACCGCGGGCTCCCCCGGCGCCGCGGGCCGTACGGCGGGCGCCTCAGGCACGGGCCGTACGGGGGGCGGCCCAGGACGGCACGGCCGCGAACCGGATTCCCCCGGCGACGCCGGCCGTACCGGGGGCCGCACCGGGGCGGCTCCCGGGAAGGCGACCGGCAGCGGCTGACCCGCCCTCGGGCACCGCCGTCCCCTGTCCGTGCCCCCGAACATCCTGGTTGCGGGTGCCCGCACCGACCCGTTGAACTGTCCTGAGGCACCGGCGTACCGTGGTGGTAGTGGTTTCCGTCTTTGCGCGGCTCCCCATGAGGGCGCTGTCTCCAACAGTCGTGGACAGCGGGGCATCATGACTCGACTCTCCGTCACGGTGAGCGACCATTCGCAGTTCTCTGTGGTGTCACTCATCGGTGATCTAGACAAGCTATCGGCCCCACAGTTCGAGGAGGCGCTCGCTGGACTGCTGACACAGGGACGTGTCCGGATCATCATCGACACGGCGGGGCTGGGGTTCTGCGATTCCACCGGCGTCTGGGCGCTGCTGACGACAATGCGCCGCGCCTACGAGCAGAACGGCTGGCTCCGCCTGGCCGGCGTCCACGGGTTCCTCGGCCGGCTGCTGGAGCTGACCCGGCTGGGCGAGGCCTTCCCCATCGACCCGGATGTGGGCGAGTCCCTGCGCCAGGCCTCCGCGGGGAGCGTCTCGGCCTCCTGATCGGCCCTGCCGGGCCGCACCGGGACGGCGGGCCCGGCCCTTCCCCCACTCACGCGCCAGGCGCCGCCACACATACCGGCGCCCCCTCCCGCCAGGGCGCCCACCACAGGAAGCCGCACCCCCACCGCACGCCCGCCCCCCTCCCGCCGTGGCGCTCACACCACAGGAAGCCGCACCCTCACCCCCACCACAGGCCCCCTCCTGCCGGAGCGCCCACCGCAGGAAGCCGTACCGCCCCTCCCACCACACGCCCGCACCGCAGGCGCCGCCGCGCGCTCCGGCCGGCTTCACCGCCCCTGTGCGTGCGGCTGGGCGCGGTAGAGGACGGCGTTGATCCCGAGTGCCGCCGCCGCGTGGACGTTGACGGCCCTGTCGTCGAGGAAGGTGATCTGTCCGGGGTCCGCGTCGAGGTGGTGGAGGACCCGTTCGAAGATGGCGGCGTCGGGCTTGGCGAGGGCCAGACGGCAGCTGTAGAAGCGGTGGGCGAACATCGCGGCCCAGGGGGCCTCGTCGATGGCCGCCGCCAGCGGCTCGGGGGCGTTGGACAGCAGGGCGAGGCGGTGGCGGCCGGCGAGCTCCTGGAGCATGTCCATGCCGGCGGGGTCGAGGTGGGACCAGCTCGCGACGTCGGCCGCGTTGAGGTCGGTGACGACGGGGTCGTCGGCGGCCAGGTCCCGGCCCAGGACGTTGCTCCAGTACAGGTGGGGGGCCTGGCCGCGATCGTAGGGATCCCGGTGGTGCCAGTAGCGGTCGCGGAAGGCGTCGGGGTCCTGGCCGGCGAGGACGGCCATGGCAGCCACCTCCTCGGCCGGCTGGGGCAGCGAGATCACCTCGCCGTAGTCCAGCAGCATCCAGCCGGTCACGGCCTCTTCCTGATCGGTCGGGCGAAAGGCGGTCAAGGGTTCTCCCAGGTCGGTCCGGGGAAAGCGGGCGGCCGCGCGGGCGGGGAGGAGACACGGCACCCGGTACCGCGCTCGCGCCGCCAACGCCCACCTCCCGTTTCGGAAGCAGGTCAAGTTCATTCGAACACGTTTGATGTTCGCACGCAAGGGATGATCCGCGCCCCATCGTCACGGGGCTCCGCTCCGGCCCCGACCCGCCATGACCGCCGCCGCAGCGCCCCCTCCCGCCGCCGGCCGCTTGCGTACCTCCCGCCGCTGGCCGCTTGCGTAGCTAACTTTGTTAGCCTAGAGTCTGGCTAACAAAGTTAGCCATGGAGGAATGATGGTCAAGCGCATCCTGCTCGTCGTCGTCGCACTGCTCGTCGCGGTCCCCGCGGGCCTCTACACCTGGACGCGGATCGCTCCTCACCAGGTCCGCGCGGAGGTTGAGATCGACGCCTCGCCCGAGCGGGTGTGGCAGGTGCTGACCGACTTCGGCGCCTATCCGCAGTGGAACCCGTTCATCGTGAGCGCGGTGGGCGAGGCCCGGGTCGGCGCGGTGCTCACCAACCGGCTCTCCGACGAGGGCTCGGTCACCACCTTCACCCCCACGGTCCTGGCCGCCACCCCCGGGCGGGAGCTGCGCTGGATCGGCCGGTTCGGCGTGCCGGGGATCGTGGACGGCGAGCACTACTTCCGCATCGAGGACCTCGGCGGCGGCCGGAGCCGCCTGACGCAGGGCGAGACGTTCACCGGCGCGCTCGTGCCGCTGGCAGGCGGCGCCCTGGATGTGGCCGACAACTTCGCGGCGATGAACACGGCACTGAAGGCCCGTGCTGAGAAGATGCCCTGATGAGCACCGCGCCGGAACTGAGCCCCCTCACCCCACGGGCGGCGGAGATCGTGTCAGCCGCCCGGGTGCTGCTGGAGGAGGAGGGACGTGACGCCCTCACCGTGCGAGCGCTGGCCGACCGGCTCGGCATCCGGGCCCCGTCGCTCTACAAGCACTTCTCCGACAAGGCCGCCGTCGAGGCCGCGCTCATGGAGCGGGGGCTCGCCGAGACCGGGGCGGCCCTCCACGCGGCCCTCGACGCGGCCCTCCACTCGACTCCCGCGGAGGACCCGATCGGCGCGGTGCTCCGCGCCTACCGGCGCATCGGCCTCGCCCACCCCAACCTCTACCGCCTGACGACCTCGGGCCCGCTCCCCCGGCAGCGGCTCGCCCCCGGCCTGGAGGAGTGGGCGGGCACCCCCTTCTTCCTGGCCGCCGGCGAGCCGTACCTGGCCCAGGCGCTGTGGTCCTTCGCGCACGGGATGGTGATCCTGGAGCTCGACGGCCGCTATCCGGAAGGCTCCGATCTCGACCGGACCTGGTCCGAGGGCGCCCACGCCTTCGCCGCGCGCCACCTCCGGGTCGAGCGGCCCGGCACGGAGGCGCAGGGGTGAGGCGGCGTCCCTCCCGGCCGCGACACTGGCCACGAACAGGTAAAACAGTCCGGCCCGCCGGCCCTCGTGTGGCCCGCGAATGGCGCGTCCTGGTGATCCGTCACGGGGCGGCGTGAGACACTCCCTCAGGATCGGAATCACGTTTTAACAGGTCAGGACATAGGCCAGTCCCCTGTTCTGGTCGGAAACGACCTATCGGCGCCGGTCTCGTGAAACCTATGTTCTTCGGGGGGAATCGGGGATGTCTCGCATCCGTATCACCATGGACAACGCCGCCCTGCGTGACGTGGCCATGCGCACCGCCGCCGGGAAGCGGCCGCAGTTCGACGCCCGGACCACCCAGGTGCTGCAGCGTGTCAGCGCCTCGCACGGCGGCGGGCCGGTCGACGAGGTGGACGAGGCCCTGCGGGCGGCCCTGCTGCAGCTCCCCGGGATCCAGCAGTTCGACGGAGCACAGATCCGCAGGTGGGCGACCCGCATCAGCGAGCGGCAGGACCCGCTGACCGAGTCCTAGACGGGGATCAGGCCGGCAGAACGGCGGGACCGGACCGGAGGGGCAAGGCTTGGACGGGGATCAGGCCGGCAGAACGGCGGGACCGGACCGGAGGGGCAAGGCTTGGACGGGGAGCGGGCCGACAGGACGGCGGAGCGGACCGCAGGGCAAGACTTGGACGGAGATCGGGCCGGCAGGACGGCCCGAGCGGGTCAGGCGCGCAGGATGGTGAGCCGGACCGTCGATCCGGCCGGGTCGTGGAGGATCTCCACCCCGTCGCACATCTGGCGCATCAGCCAGAGGCCGTAGCCCCGGCGGGATCCGACCGGCGGCGGGGTCATGCCGGCCTCGGCGTCGGTGAGCAGCCCCGCCCGGTCGCGTATCTCGGCGACGATCCGATCGGCATCGCGCCGCAGGATGATGGTGCCGCCCGTGCCGGCGTGGTCGAGCACGTTGTTGGCGGCCTCGCTGACGGCGAGGATGAAGTTCTTCTCCCGCATCTCGTCGAGGACCTCCGGCTCCAGGAACCGGCGCGCCAGCCTCCTGAGCCCGGCGAGATCTCCGGCGATCGGGAGGGAGAGCGTCCGGCCGCCGTCCGCGGCCGCCCCGTCCTCCGGAGGTGCCTGCGCGGCCTCGGGGCTCTCCTGGTCCGTCCGCACGGCCTCGGGGCTCTCCGGGACCAGCCGCACGCCCTCATGGGCCGCCTCAGCCACGGGACTCTTCGACAATCCGTACGACCTGGTCGAGAGCGCAGATCTGGAAGAGCGCCCGCAGGTGGTCGCTGACACCGGCGAGGACGAGCTCCGTGCCCAGCTGCGCCGCGTCGGCGTGGGCGTCGAGCAGGGTGACGATCCCGGAGGAGTCGCAGAACTGCACGTGCGTCATCTGGATCACCAGTCTGCCGGGCGGATGGGCGAGGCTCTCGTTCACCGCGGTGGCCAGCGTATCCGCCGCGTCACGGTCGAGGTCGCCGATCGGGATGATCACGCGCGAACCGTCGGGATCCATCCGTCCCTCGAGGTGAATGCCCATGTCCTCACCGTAGGATCTCTTGCCGCACCAGGTATGGTCACATTACCTGATACGCGGGGAGTGAGATGCAGAAGGAGACCCCCTCCAGCGGCGGTGAGATGGGCTCGCGGATCCGCGGGCACGACTGGGGAACGACCCCCCTGGGGCCGATGGAGCAGTGGCCCGCCCCCCTCAGAGGCGCCGTCGACCTCGCGCTCTCCGCCGGTATGCAGATCGTCGTTTTCTGGGGGCCGGACTACATCCCCCTCTACAACGACCCCTACATCCCCACCATCGGCGACAAGCATCCGGCCGCTCTCGGCCACCCGGCCGTGGAGAACTGGCGGGAGACCTGGGACGTCCTGCGCCCGCTGCTCGACGGGGTGCGCGAGACGGGCGAGCCCTTCTGGGCCCGGGACCACCCCTTTCTCCTGGTACGGCACGGCTTCCTCGAACAGACCTACTTCGACATCTCCTACAGCCCCATACGGCTGGCCGACGGAACGGTCGGCGGAGTGCTGTGCCTGGTCAGCGAGACGACCGGCCGGGTGCTCGCCGAGCGCCGGCTGCGCACGCTCAGCCAGGTCGGCGTGGCGGCGAGCGGAACGGTCACGCGGCAGGAGGTGGCACGGGCCGTCGTCTCGGTCCTCGGCGAGGCACGCGACGACGTGCCGTTCGCCCTCGTCTACCTCCTGGACGCCGACGGGGACCTGCGGCTCGCCGTGCCGCACGGCACGGCTCCGGCGCGGATCCGCGCCGGCGGCGACCTCCAGCGCTCCATGACGGGCGGGGGCAGCGCGCCGGAGCTCTCCGGCGAGCCCTTCGGCGCGTCCGGCCCGGCGGTCGCCCTGGTCCTCACCTCGGGCGCCCGCGTCCTGGGCGTGCTCGTGTGCGGCACGAACCCGCTGCTCCAGCCGCGCGGGCCGTACCAGGAGTTCTTCGAAGTGCTCACGGCCGGGGTGTCGCGGGCGCTGTCCGCCGCCGAGGCCCACGAGCACGAACGCCGCCGGACCCGGGAGCTCGCGGAGCTCGACGACGCCAAGACCGCGTTCTTCTCCAACATCAGCCACGAGCTGCGCACCCCGCTGGCGTTGATCCTGGGTCCGCTGCAGGAGTTGCTCGACGACCCCTCACTCGGCTCCGATCAGCACACCGTCCTCCGTACGGCCCGCCGCAACGCGATGCGGCTGCTCACGCTGGTCAACGACGTGCTCGACTTCACCAGCGTCGATTCCGGCCGGACCCGCGCCCGCTACCAGCCGACCGACCTGACCGCGCAGACCGCCGAGCTGGCCGGCGTGTTCCGCTCGTCGATGGAGAGCGTCGGGCTGACCCTGCGGGTGGAGGGCGAGCCGCTTCCGGAGCCGGTCCACCTCGACCGGCACATGTGGGAGAGGATCGTCTTCAACCTGCTCTCCAACGCGCTGAAGCACACGTTCGCGGGTGGTGTCACGGTCGGCGTCCGGCCCGGTGAGGGCCACGCCGTGGTCACGGTCTCCGACACCGGGGTCGGCATCCCCGGCCACGAGATCCCGAACCTCTTCGAGCGCTTCCACCGGGTCAGCGGCTCGCCGTCGCGCAGCCACGAGGGGACGGGCATCGGCCTGGCGCTCGCGCGCGAGCTGATCGCCCTGCACGGCGGCCGGATCGAGGCGGACAGCCGTCTCGGCGAGGGGACGACCTTCACGATCACCCTGCCGTACGGCTCGGCGCACCTTCCCCAGGACCAGGTCGCCGACGCGGCCATGCCGTACGGAACGGGACCGGGCGAGGGGCTGTGGCTGCCGATCCCGGACGAGCGGGCGGGCAGGGGGGCGACGAACGGAGCCGCGCCGGAGCACTCCGCCGGCCGTTCCGCCGTCGAACGGATCCTGGTGGTCGACGACAACGCCGACCTGCGGGAGTATCTCGTCCGCCTGCTCAGCCCGCACTGGGCGGTGACGGCGGTGGCCGACGGTGCCGCCGCCCTGGACGCGGCCAGGGAGCAGAACCCCGACCTGATCATCGCCGACGTGATGATGCCCGGGATGGACGGGCTGGAGCTGGTGCGCCGGCTGCGCGCCGACCCCGGCACCCGGAGCATGTCGATCATGCTGCTGTCGGCGCGGGCCGGCAAGGAGGAGTCCCTGACGGGACTCACCGCGGGGGCCGACGAATACCTGGTGAAGCCGTTCTCGGCCAGGGAGCTGCTCACCCGGGTACGCGGCGTCCTGCGGCTGGCCGCCGCGCGCTCGCGCCACAACCGCCAGCTGCGCGAGCTGACGGAGGCGGCCCTCGCGATCAACGAGGCGCCGTCGGCACCCGAGGTGCTGGCTCTCACCGAGAAGTACGGCCGGCTGCTGGCCGACTCCCCGGGCGCGAGGGTGACGCTCGCCTCCGGCAGCGACCTCCGGGTCGAGCCGCCGAGCGCCGCCGTCTCCGCCGTCTCAGGTGTCTCAGGCATCGCGGCCGACGGCAGGGACGACACGGTCCTCCGGCAGCTCGCCCAGCTCACCGCCGCGCGCCTGGAGAACCTGAAGCAGCTGGAGCTGGAGCACCGGATCGCGACCACGCTGCAGCTCGCCCTGCTGCCCGAGGTTCCCCGCATCAGCGGTGCGGAGATCGTCGGCCGCTATCGCCCGGGGAACGACGAGTCCAGCGTCGGCGGCGACTGGTACGACGTCATCCGCGTCTCCGGCGACGAGGTGGTGCTGGTGATCGGCGACATCGTCGGCAAGGGGGTCAAGGCCGCCGCGACCATGGGCCGGATGCGCAACGCGCTGAGGGCGTACGCCCTGGAGGACCCCGACCCGGGCCGGATCCTCGGCCGCCTCAACCGGATGACGACCGGCCGCTACGACCGGATGCACGGGACGGTCCTGTGCGTGCGGCTGTCGCTGTCGACCGGGCGCCTGCAGTACTCCAGCGCGGGCCATCCGCCCGTCCTGATCTGCAGGGCGGACGGGGAGGCCGACTACCTCGGCGGCGCGCTCGCCCCGCTGGTCGGCGCCCTGCCGTCCACGGTCTTCACCACGGCGGAGACCCGTCTGGAGCCAGGCGACCGGCTGCTCCTCTACACCGACGGGATCGTCGAGAAGCGGTCGGCGGACATCCTGGCCGGCATGGCCAGGCTCCGCTCCGAGATGGTGAAGGCGGCCGGGCTGGACCTCGACGCCCAGCTGGAGTCGCTGCTCGCCCTGGTCGGCGACGAGGACACCCGCGACGACGTGGCCCTGCTCGGCTTCGCCCTCGCCGGCGTGTGAGAGCCGCCCGGGTCAGTCGACGGACACGATCCGGACGAACTCCTCGAAGGAGAACCGGCCGTCGCCGTCGGAGTCGGCGTCCCGGTTCAGCGACCCGATGGCCTCGGCGGGCAGGTCGGGGAAGCGCTCACCGAATTCCCGCTCCGTGATGAAGCCGTCGCCGTCGGCGTCGATGGCGGCGAAGGCCTGCTTCAGCTCGGCCAGCCGCTCACCGGTGGGCTCTGTCGACATGGTGGTCCGCCTTCCTCAACAACCTGTGAACGCCCTGCGTTCGATCAGCAGCCAACTTACGGGAGTCCCCGCCCACGCAGCCACATGCCCCTAAATATGGTCTTTTATCGTCGTTCGGGCGCTTTGCCGTGCCGGTCCGCTCACCGCGGAAGCCTAGACTTCCCCCATGATTCGCCCCGCAACGCCGGACGACGTTCCGGCGATCATCGACATGATCCGTGGGCTCGCGGAGTACGAGAAGGCGCTCGACGAGGTCGAGACCACCGCCGAGCAGCTCCACGACGCCCTCTTCGGACCGTCCCCCGCCGTGTTCTGCCACATCGCCACCGACGGAGAGACGGTGGCGGGGTTCGCGCTCTGGTTCGTGTCCTACTCCACCTGGCTGGGCAGGCATGGAATACACCTCGAAGATCTCTACGTGCACCCCGGCCACCGGGGAGCCGGGCACGGAAAGCAACTGCTGGTCGAGCTCGCCCGCATATGCGTGGAACGCGGTTACGGCCGGTTCGAATGGGCGGTTCTCGACTGGAACACCCCGTCCATCGAGTTCTACCGCTCGCTCGGCGCCGAGCCGCTCGACGAATGGGACACGTACCGGCTCACAGGACCGGCGCTCGAAAAGCTCGCAGCGACGGAGCACCCGCGATAGCCGCGCACGGCAGGTCAGGCCGAGCTCCCCGATTTTTCGATATGACTTTCACTAACCAAATCAGACATTCTTCATCCTTTATAAATATAGAGGGTTGTTTGATTAGTGCGCCGTTGATTAATCTGTAACGGGCGCGGGGGGCGCCGCTTTCCGATCTGTTTCTGTGCAGCGCCGTACGGGAGTTCGTCGTGGCTGACCTCGATCGCGAGGCGATGCGGGCGGTGCTGGAGCGGATCCAGCGGCTGTCGGACGAGCATTGGTGGGCGCTCGACCCCTCCTGCCGCCTGATGGAGGGCGACGCGTGGGTGGGACCCACCGGAGCCCGGTTCGGCACCCAGGTCAACGCCGACCAGCGGGAGCTGCGCGACCTGCTCGCCAGGGCGGTGCACAGCGCGCAGAGCAGGTTGGCCTCGCTTCCGGGCACCTCGTGACCGGCGCGGAGTTCAGCGGGGTCAGGCAGCCCGAGTTCGACACGATGGCCGGCAGGCACACCCAGGCCGCCGGGCGGATCGAGCAGCTGGCGGAGAGTCTGTACGGCGAGCTGCACGGCGCCGGGCTGGACACCGCTCCGGCGCTGCGCCTGCGCGAGCTGGCCGGCCGGGTCGGCAAGCAGGCCGAGGACCTGCGGCGGCGGCAGGCGCTGATCCGCGAGATGGAGCAGCAGAAGATCAGCTTCGGGACCTCCACGACCGCTGGATCCTTCATGGAGATGCCCGACGGGCTGGACGCCACCCAGGGCCTGCTGGACGGGACCCTGGCCGCCCGCCTCGCGCGCGCCGCCGCCGACGGGGATGCCAAGGCCCTGGCCGCGCTGCGGAAATACGCCGGCCGGGCGGCCGATCCCGAGTTCGCCGGGGCGTTCCTGAGGAAGTTGGGGGCCAAGGGAGTCACCGAGCTGCCCGGCACGCTCGCGGCACAGCTCCGGGACGCCTCGAAGCGCGGGGAGTCGGCTCGGATGAACGGCCTCTCCACGCAGGGCAAGCAGACGCTGCGCCTGCTGAGCACCGCTCTCGCCGCCGGGACCGACCCGAAGAACAGGGCCTACGTCGGTGACGGGTTCCTCGAAGAGCTCACCGAACAGGGCCGCGCGGACCATGCCGCCGGCGGCGTGAAGTACGCGGGATACCAGGCCCAGGCGCTGATCTGGGGCGCCCACGACGGGAAGACGCCGTTCTCCGCGACGTTCATGCGGACCGTCGGCGGCGACGCGGTCGCCTACGAGAAGGAGCAGTACCGGCGCAGGTGGGCCGCGGCCACCGAATACCACCACGACGCCCAGGTGTCCCTGCCGGACCTCGCCGGCGCTCTGGGGCTGGGCGGCCTGCTGAGATCCGGCGCGGAGACGGCGAACCCCGGCAAGAAGACGAGATCCTCGGCTGTGGACGATCTCCTTCACGCGGCCGGTTCCAGCCCGGAGGCGTCCAAGGCCCTGCTCGCCCACACTCCGGCGGGATGGAAGGAGTCCGTGCTGTCACACCTGGTGACCACGCGGTGGGGTGCCTTCCGCGGGACCGGCGAGCACGGATCGTTCCGCAGCGTGCTCCTTACGAGCACGACCGGCCAGGACGCCACCTCCAAGAAACTGGCCGCCGAGCTGACCAAGACCCTGGCCGACCAGGTCCGGGGAGCCTTCGGCAAGGCCGGCGACGGCAACCTGGAGATCACCGACAGGGCCGCACTCGACCGGCTCGCCCCCCTGCGCTATCCCTTGGCCCGCGCGATGGCGGCGAACATCGACCAGGTCTCCAACCTCCTCCTCAACCATGGGATGTTCGGCAAGGTCGACGCCACGGCCATGTCCTACGCGCTGGCCCTGGCCACCCGCGACGACGCCGGGTTCGAGGCACTGATGCGGGCGCAGACCGAGCACATGAAAGCGGCGCTCGACAGCATGCCCCCGGTGGGCCTCGACAGCTCCAACCTCAAGCAGCTCGGTTTCACCATGGCCGATCTCAAGACCTTCGACTACGACGAGGACGGCCGGATCGGCAAGACCGACGTCGGGCAGTTCCTTCTTGATCGCACGGTCGAAGAGGCGGAGCCTTTCTCTCATCTCGTGGAGATCCGCCGCCAGGCGCTGATCGCCGAAGGGCTGGATGACAAGAAGGCGAGCGCGGCGTTGCAGACCATGGTCCGCGACACGATCGGGCTGATCCCGGTGCCGGGTGCCAAACAGGTGGGCGAGCTGGCCACCGGCGCCTTCGGGTCGCTGCTCACCACCCCGTACGACAAGGCCACCGGGGCCGGCTACGACGCGGCGGCCAAGTGGGCCGCCGGGCTGGTATCGCAGAAGGGGCTGAATCTGGACGAGACGTACCAGGGTCTGGCCGACAACAGGATCGCCGTGGAAAGGCTGGCAGAGCAGATGATCGCCACCGCCATGCTGCGGAAGGGCCTGCTGAATGAGGCCGACCTGGCAGGTCGAATATTTGCGACGGGCACTCCGCCAACAATCAAGCCGTTCACCGAGATGAGCCCAACCGAGTACGGCAACTTCCTCAGTTGGGTGCGCGAAAAAGGTGGGAGCAGCGACCTGCTCAACCGCTTCAACAGCACCTTGCGCGTGACCAGCAGAGTGGATGACTACCTCAACCTCCAGATTCCATCCTCATCTGGGAGCGGTAAGTGAGGTCTCTGCGTCCGCCGGTCGCGCTGGCCGTCGTGCTCCTCAGTACGGCATGCACTGCGGGCGACCTACCCCCCTCCACCTCTACGCCGGTCAGCACGAGAGTGATTGCCGATTCAGCCCCCTACCTCTGCAAGTTCGTGCCCGAGCAAGCATTTCGGCTGGTCACCGGCATAAGCGGGCCACTGAAGGAGCTAGCAGACGGCACCGATCAGGACGGCGCTTGCCGTACACCCGACGCTTATCCCAATCCGCTGGGACTCGGATGGGCAACCACAGGAGATTTCGGCTCCATCCTGGAAGACAAACGCAAGGCTTACACCGAGCACGGGGCAGTCACACTACCTTCTGACCTCGGCGAGGGGTTGGCGGTGCACGTGCCGAATGGACCGCTCACCGGTCAGCCGTACGAGGTGGTCGCAAAGTTTCGCTGTGGCGGGAAAGAACGGCTGCTCACCATGTTCTTCGCCCAGTTCGCCAAGGGCAGGGATGCGATCAGGGACATGATCGAGCTGATGCGGATCGCCCAGAAGCGCTATGGCCGGCTCTACGCGTGCACGCCCGGTAAGTAGTGGGGTGAGCCGAGTGCGCGGCGACTCGGTCCGTTCCCCATCGTCATAGGGAGTGCCGCTTCACGGTCCCGTCAGCTGGAACCAGACGACGCGGCCGGTCGGGGTCTCCTGCCAGCCCCAGGCCGAGGCCAGCTCCTGGACCAGCCAGAGGCCGCGTCCCCCACCGCTGTCGAGGCCGACGTCCGTACAGACTCGGGGCTGATGTCCGGTCGATCCGGCGTCGATCACGTCGATGTGGAGCGTTCCATCGTAGTTGGCGACGGCTACGGCGACCCGTCCGTCGGGAAGGCGGCCGGAGTCGGAGTGGCGCACCGCGTTGGTGACGAGTTCACTGACGAGCAGCAGCGCGTCGTCGGCCTGGGCGTGTTCCACTACCTGCAGCAGGAGGCGGACGTACTGCCGCGCTATGGGTACGGAGTCGACCTGGGCGGGTAAGCAGATCTGCCCCAGCAGGCAGGGCGGCTTCACCGGGCCATCTCCATGAGCCGCTCGGCCGCCTCCCGCATCCTGCTGCGACCCGGCCGGTCACGGCTCGGCCGGCTGTGGCGCCGGTCCCAGGTGAACACCGAGGTACGGCCCCGCTGCGTCGTGGTGACCCTCGCCCCTGGCGGAACGAAGATCTCCACACTCGGCCGCCGGCCGGGAGCGAGCCTGACCACGGAGTCGAACCCGAGATCGTTCAACTCCCAGGCCAGCTCCACCAACTCCCCACCCCACCCCTCAAGATCACGCACTCTCATCCCTCGCCCGCCCTCCCCTTGAGTCCTGAGCTCATGCGATGTCGTCCACCATGCGTCCCGGTGGCAACTGACTTCGCAACACCACCAGATACTTCATCGCGTACGCTGAGCTAGCAAGCGATTCTGCAAAGTTACCGATTGATTCTTCTCGTGAGTTCCGCCGTATCGGAGTGGTGGTGGACGGCACACTGTCCGTAGTCGACTCAGGAGGTAGTTGTGGCAGCAGGACGTGGTCCCACCGTTCGGCGTCGACGACTGGCCGGTGAACTGCGCAGGTTGCGCGAACGTAAGGCACTGACGCTTGAAGAGGCCGCCGAGCGCATCGGCTGGTCCACCGCGAAGGTGTCAAGGATCGAGACGGCCCGCGTCGGGATCACGGCACCCGACCTCACTCGACTGCTTGACCTGTACGAACTCGACGCGAGCAAGCGAACCGCCTTGCACGCTCTGGCAAGGACGGCGAACACGAGAGGTTGGTGGGATGCTTACGCGGACTCCCTGCCCAGTGATTATGCGACCTATATCCAGCTCGAAGCTGAGACGGCATTCGTTCGCGGCTTCGACAACGTGCTCGTTCACGGCCTGCTCCAGACAGAGGATTACGCTCGTGAAGTCATCCGCTCGGCTCTGATGGCACTGTCTCCGCCCACAGAGGTCGAGCGGCGCGTCGAAGTCCGCATGACTCGCCAGAACCTGCTATTGCGGAAAGAGAACCCGCTCCGGTTCTGGGCAGTGATCGACGAAGCCGCACTTACGCGCCAAATCGGTTCAGCGGCCACCATGCGGGGGCAGTACAACAAACTCCTTGAGCTTGCAGATCGCGACAACATCACGATCCAGGTGCTGCCATTCACCGCTGGCGTTCATCCGGCTACTGCTGGCACGTTCGCCATCATGGAATTCCGCGAGACTTACGACCCTGACGTGGTATACGTCGAGAGCATGACGAGTAGCCTATATGTAGAGAATGATACGGAAATCTACTGGTATACCCTTGCCTTCGATCACTTGCGGGCAGTGGCGCTCGGTCCTGACAAGTCGAAGGGACTGATCGCACGGATGGCCGAGGAATCCTCCTGAAAAGCGACCTGGACTGCATCGGAAAGACTGAGGTCCGAAGTGGACGTATCCCGTATCGCATGGCGTAAGAGTAGTCAGAGTGGCAACGGTTCCAACTGTGTCGAGGTCGGCATCTGGCACAAGAGCTCCCTCAGCGGGAACGGCCAGAACTGTGTCGAAGTTGCCCTCGCCGACAGCCCTCACCCTGGAACCGACCCCACCCCGGACGCCGACCGCCTCTTCCTGGTCCGCGACTCCAAGGATCCCGCTGGCCCTGTCCTGGCCTTCTCTCCCGCCGAGTGGGACGCCTTCCTCACCACCATCAAGGACGGCACCCTCACGGCGGACCGGGTGCTCTGACGCCGCCAGACGAGCACGGTGGTTCAGCGACTGCCACGTTCAAGCATGAACACCGATTGCTACGCCTTCGGAGACCACTCGTTGGCAAAGGCTTCCATCTGCTTGATCACGAGGTCCACGGCCTCGCGTTCCTCCTCGGGCGGGTAGTCGAACTTCGCCAGCAGGCGCCGGACGCGGCTGCGCAGCTTGGCACGCACCGGCTCGCGGGAGAGCCAGTCGACGCTGAGGTTCTTGCGGATGTCGGTGACCAGTGCGCGGGCGATCTCCGCGAGGGTGTCGTCCCCCATGAGAGCTTTCGCGAGGCCGTGGTTGGCCACGGCATCGTAGAAGGCGAGTTCGGCATGGTTGAGCGGAGGGTCGAATCGCTCACCGCGCCGGGCGTCCGCGGAGACCTCCTTTGCCATGGCGACCAGCTCGGCGATCATTTCGGCGCTGGTGAGCTGCTGCCGCATGTAGCGGGTCATCAGGTCTTCGAGGCGCTCGGTGAAGCTCTCCTGACGGACGATGTTGTGCCGGGTCACCTCACGCATCTTCTGCTCGATCAACCGGCGCAGCGCCTCGGCGACCAGGTGAGGTGTCTCGGACTCCTGGATCTTGCGCAGGTGCTGGTCGCTGAGCTGGGTGATGTCGAGCTGCCCGATGCCGGCCTCGGCGTACAGGTCGGTGATCTCATCGGCGTCGACGACGGAGGCCGCCAGCTGGGACAGGTAGAGGCTGACCTCGGCCGCCACCGGCTTGCCGCTGGCCTCGCGGTCCGCGGCGTCCAGCTTCACCATCCAGGCCCGCACCTCGCTGAAGAAGGCGATATCCCGGCGCCATGCTTTAAGGTCTTCGAAGCGCTCTGAGATCTCCCTGCTCATCGCACAGAGCCCGTAGAAGCGCTCCAGCCGCGTGGCGCTCTCCCGGAAGCGTACGGCGAGCGTCTTGGCTCCCGGCTCGCTCTGGTTGCCGGGGGTGCTCGGAGCACGCAGATGATTGGCCGTCAAGCGGCACGCGCGCGTCCGCGGCTGAGACGTGGAGGTGTCGACGAGTAGCGCCCGCCAGTCGATGCCGGCGAGCAGGCCGCAGATGGTCGAATACTCGTTACGAACCTCGGTGATGGCCCGTTCGACGTCCCGGCCCAATGTCTGGTCCTGCCGGTCACTCGGGGTGTATTCGGCGAGGGCCTTCTTGAGACTCTCGGTGAGTGGCGCGTAACCGACGAGCAAGCCGTCCTGCTTGCCGCGGAAACGGCGGTTGACACGGGCCAGGGCCTGCATCAGGTTCGCGCCCTGCATGGGGCGGTCCATGTAGATGGTGTGGATCGGCGGGGCGTCATAGCCGGTAAGCAGCATGGAGTGGACGATGAGCAGCTCCAGCTCGTCGTCGGGATCCTTCGCCCGGGCCTGGACGATCCTGTGCTGGGAGGGGCGCAGGGCGTGGGCTTTCAGGTGCTTCTCGTCGCTGGGAACGCTATGAAAGACGATCTTCATTTTGCCCTTGGTCGGGTCGTCGTCCGCCCATTCGGGTTGCAGCTCTTCGAGGGCGTCGTAGACCCTGACGCAGACGTCCCGAGTAGCACAGACGATCATCGCCTTGCCCGGCCCGCCGATCTGCGGGCGCATCAACTCCGAACGCTTCTCCCAATGCGCCACCAAATCCTCAGCGAGGGTCTTTATCCGGTCGGGCGCACCGTACACGTTGGTCATCTGCGTGGCGTAGTGCAGAGCCCGGCGGCGCTCGGCGTCGTCCATGCCTGCGGTCAGGTCGTCGGCCTGCTGGTCGATGGTCTCCGGATCCACATCCGGGGGCAGCGAGACCGGAATGAGCCGGGGCTCGTGGTAGACCCGGACCGTCGCGCCGTCATCTACAGCCCGCTTCAGGTCATAGACGTCGATGTAGTCCTTGCCCCCGCCGAAGACCTCGCGGGTGTTGGCCTCGGCTTTGGAAATGGGTGTGCCGGTGAAGGCGAGGAGCGTGGCGCACGGCAGAGCCTCACGCAGGCGCCGGGCGTAGCCGTTGAGGTTGTCGTAGTGGCTGCGGTGCGCCTCGTCGACGATGACCAGGATGTTGCGCCGGTCGGACAGAAGCGGATGGTCCACGCCGAGGTCCTTCTCCTCCTTCGTGCGGCCGAACTTCTGCAGCGTGGTGAAGACGATGCCACCAGTCCGGCGGTTGGTCAGCTCCGCGCGGAGTTCCTCACGCGTCTGCACCTGGATCGGGGTCTGACCGAGAAGGGTCTGACTGTCCTGGAAGGTGCCGAAAAGCTGGTCGTCGAGATCGGTGCGGTCGGTGATGACGACGATGGTGGGGTTGTTGAGCGCGGGGTGTCTGGAGGCCAGCGCGCTGGTGCACACCATCTCCTCGGACTTGCCGGAGCCCTGCGTGTGCCAGATCACCCCGGCCTGCCCGTTGCTGCGGGACGCCTCGACGATCGCCTCGACGGCCTTCTGAACGGCATGAAACTGGTGCGGCTTCGCGATGCGCTTGCCCTGGGGGGTGAAGTTGACGAAGTCGCGAGTGAAGGTTAGGAATCGCGGCTGGTTGAACAGGCCGTGCAGGGCGAGGAACAGCGCCTCCGGTCCTTCGTGGTCGGAGGCGTTGGTGTCCACCGGGTCACCGTCTTCGTCCACGTTCCAGGGCGCGAAGTGCTCATAGGCGGTGAACGGCGTGCCGTACTTGGCGGTGATCCCGTCGGAGATCAGGCAGAGCACGTTGTAGCGGAACGCGAGGGGAAACTCGTCGAGGTAGGTGCTCAGCTGGGCGTGCGCGTCCTTGAGCGTGGCGTGCTCGTCGGCGGCGCTCTTCAGCTCGATGACGGCGAGCGGCAGGCCGTTGACGTAGAGGACGGCGTCGAAGCGGCGCTTGCGGTCGTTGTCGATGACGGTGACCTGGTTGACGACGTGGTAGGTATTCGCGTCCGGGTTGCGCAGGTCGACGAGCCGGATCGTGGGGGTGTGCTCAGCGCCGAAGTCGTCGGTGTAGGTGACGGCCCGGATGCCGGAGGTCAGATAGTCGTGGGCGAGCCGGTTCTCGGGGAGGGCGTCGAGGGACTTGGGAGTGGTGGCGATGCTGAGAGCCTCGTCCACGGCGGTGGGGGGCAGGGCGGGGTTCAACCGCCCAATCGCCGCACGCAGCTCGTCGTAGAGGATCAGGTCGTCCCATGCCCTACGGCTCCCGGAGCCGGGGGCGACGTCCTTTCCGGCCTTGGGCTCCCAGGCAAGCTCGGCGAGCTCCTCCAGGGCGAGCCGCTCCCAGACGGACTCGGTCATCTTGCCATCGTGCTTGTCGGTCGTCATAAGGCGTCCTCGACGATCTGCTCCGCATCCCGGACACATAGCTTTCCGGACATTAATTGAGGGAGGAGGGTGTCACGAAGGGCAGCGAGGATACGGGATTCTTTTTGGCACCGCGCTGCAACCTCATCGAGCGAACGCAGTTCATCCGCCGTCTTGTTCTTTTGATGTTTCGGAACCCGAATATCAAGCTTGGAAATTAAGTCCGTCGAAAGGCGCCCAGCACCAATACTCGTCTCGTCAACCATCGCCATAATCTCCGGGGTCCTGGATCGGATGGCATGGAACAGCACATGTGAATCGATTGATTCGGCGGCTATAAGTGCTTTGCAGTCTTGCCCGAATGCCACTTCTCGTTGAGTGATGCCGACCCTGAACTCAGTCTTTAAACTTGATCCGCGAACAACGAAAATTACACTGCCGCTTGGAACGATTCGAGTTCCCGAACGAGCGCCAACCTCCGTCAGCTTCCGATCTGAGTCATCGATCCACGGCGATTTCAAGCTCAAAGCCGAAATCCATGGAATATCACCATTCCAATAGTCTGGTTCGCTGGTTTTTGGAGTGCCTCCAGATAGCCATCGTGCTGCAGCGTCAAGCGTGACCGTGCACCAGTCGGCAGACATGGCAGCGGCAGCCGAATATTTTGCGCTGGCGAGTTCGAGAGCTGTCGCTGCGGTGCGCTTGTTGGCCGCGATCTTGTCGTCCAACGCTCCAAGCACTTCCGCTATGACCAGCTGAAATTGCATTGGAGGAACAGGAATCCTCATGCGTGCAATATCTCGCACATTCAGACTATCGAAGATGGATCCCACGTTTATTAGACGTTCAACTTCCGATTCCCAATACTTCCCCCGCACCGCCCAGCGCAAATATTTTTGATTAACATCCATGCCGCTCGATCGCAGAATAACAAGGTTCTGACCAATGGCACATTCGAGATCATCAGGGATGACAGCAGAGTCGCCAACCCGTCCACGTCGAGTGATAATAACATCATCAGCGATGGGCTTCGTGCGGCGATTCCATTCTTCCAGATCACTTGTCGAGATAAGGCGAACCTGAGTGAGGTCTAGTCGACCATCAACAATGTTGGGGATGGCAATGTACGGATATCCAGTTTCAGCTTCTGGTGGTGTCCTATGCTCGCAATCATGGACCTGGACGCCAACTTTTGACAGCTCCAAAAGAGGCCAACCTCTAGGCATTAATACCTCCCAACTGCTCGCGCACGACCTTCTCCAGCCGCGCCGACTCCTCGAAGTGCTCGAAGAGCTCCTTCGTCAGCCGTGCGACCCGCTCCTCCACCGGCTCGGCATCCGGGTCCTCCTCGACCTCCGTCGCACCGACATACCGCCCCGGCGTCAGCACGAAGTCGTGCTCACGGATCTCCTCCAAACTCGCCGAGTGGCAGAAGCCGGCCACGTTCTCGTACTTCAGGCCCTTCGCTCTGGCTGACCTGGTCCCACGCCAGGCGTGATACGTGTCGGCGATCCGGGCGAGGTCCTCGTCGGTCAGGATGCGCTCGGTGCGATCGACCATCGTCCCCAGATTGCGAGCGTCGATGAACAGCACCTCACCGCGCCGTTCGGCCAGTGCCTTTGCACCCTGCGGGGTCTTGTCCTTGGTCAGAAACCACAGGCAGGCCGGAATCGCCGTGGTGCGGAACAGGTTGCCAGGCAGCGCCACCATGCACGCCACCAAGTCCGCCTGAACCAGCTTCGTCCGGATCTCCCCCTCCCCCGACTGCTTGGAGGCCATCGACCCGTTCGCCAGCACCACGCCCGCGCTGCCGCGCTCGCCCAGCTTGAAGACGATGTGCTGCAGCCAGGCGTAGTTGGCGTTGGACTGCGGCGGAACGCCGTACATCCACCGCCTGTCGCCCACGTTCCGTGCCCAGTCGGACAGGTTGAACGGCGGGTTGGCCATCACGAAGTCGGCCTTGAGGTCGGGCAGCTTGTCATCGTCGAAGGTGTCGGCCCAGCGGTCGCCCACGCCCTTGGGGTCCATGCCGTGGATGGCGAGGTTCATCTTCGCCAGGCGCCAGGTGCGCTCGTTGGTCTCCTGGCCGTAGACCGCGATGTCATGGGTGTGGTCACGGCCCGCGTGCGCGGTGACGAACTTGCCGGCCTGGACGAACATGCCGCCCGAGCCGCAGCACGGGTCGTACACCCGCCCTTCGTACGGCTCAAGAATTTCCACCAGCAGCCGCACCACGCTCGCGGGGGTGTAGAACTCCCCGGCGCGCTTACCCTCGGCGCGGGCGAACCGCTCCAGGAAATACTCGTAGGTCTCGCCGAGCACGTCCTGCGCGGGACGGGCACCGTGGCCGGTGAAGCGGGCGTCGCTGATCAGGTCGACGAGCTCCTTGAGCCGCTTCTTGTCGACGTTGTCCCGGTTGAATATCTTCGGGAGGACCCCGGTGAGGGTCGGGTTCTCCTTCATGATCGCGTCCATCGCGTCATCGAGGAGCTTGCCGACGCCGTCCACCGCGCTCTGCGCATTGTCGGAGATGTAGTCCCAGCGGGCGGGCGGCGGGACCCAGAAGACGTTGGCCTCGGTGTATTCGTCCTTCTCCTCCAGGAACGCCGCGCGGCGGTGCTCGGGAAGCTCGGCCAGCTCCGGATCGGCCGCGAGCGTGGCGCGGCGTTCGGCGAAGGCGTCGGAGACGTATTTGAGGAAGACCAGGCCGAGGACGAACTCCTTGTACTGGGCAGCGTCCATGGAGCCGCGGAGCTTGTCCGCCGCCTTCCACAGGATGTCCTGGATCTCCTTGGTGCTGGACATGCTGAGCAGTTCGCCCTGGCCGGGGGTTGCTCGCTTGCGGGGGGGCATCGTTCTCTTCTCCGAGGGGGTGGGAGCCAGTGATGAAAGGTGGTGATGGATCAGGAATCGTCGATGGTGAGGGTGCCGTCGGCGAACCCCGCGACCGTCAGACGGTGGATCTCGACGAGCGCGTCGTCCTGCGCGCGTAACAGCTCCCGGCGCCGGTCGATGTCGGCGAGGAAGGCGTCGAAGCGCTCGACGTCCATCGGGTCCAGATCGGGGACCGCGAAGTCCTCGATCCGCCGCGCGGGCCGTACCGCACCGGGGCTGCGGCCGGTGTGCTTCGCCGCACCGAGCAGGGCCGCGAGGACGCGGGGGGTGAACGGACGTTCGGCGTCGGGGATGATGCGCAGGATGCGGGCGGGGAACTCGACGATGGAGAAGCCGCCGTGGTCGACCATCAGGCCGAGCCGCGGCGCGACGGTGTAGACGATGTCGCCGGGCTCGGTGAAGGCGGCATACCTGTACGTGGCGAGGACGGCTCGGTCGATGCGTCGCGCGCCGACCGGGGCGGCGCCGCAGATCTCCTCGGGGCCGAGCACGTCATGGTGACCGCCTGGCACCACGTGTCCGGGTTCGATGCGGTGGCCTTTGACCTTTACCACGCGCCACTCCGCGATGAGGGCTCCGACGGTGGCGGGCATGGGCACGGTGCCGGTGCGCCGTACGACGTTGACGCGCGGACGGTCGTGCTCCTCGGCGTGCCCTCGGGCGTGTTCGGCGGCCCGCGCCAACCGGCCCTCGGCCTCGGCGATCAGTGCGGGGCGTTCGTCCACCGTACGGGCCAGGACCTGGGAGATGGGCGGCCCCGGTGGAGTGAGCGGGCCACCGAAGTCCTCGTCGAGCCGCTTGACGGAGACGATGCGCCCGTAGCGGGGATCGTGCCCATCCTCACGGCGGTGGCCTTCGGCACGCCAGAGCAGGACGTCCTCGGCCAACCGGGTGCGCACCTGTTCGCTCAGCGACTCGTCGCTGATGTCAGCGAGCAGCACGTATCCGCGTGCGGCATCCACCGGGTCGCGGGTGAGCACCCACAGCGCGCAGCGGTAGCCGGGGCGGTACGGCGTCACGCCGCCGGGGAGATTGACGACGGCCTCGACGACACCGCTGCGCAGCAGACCCGAGCGGAGCTGGGCCTCCTCGGTGCCCGGCAACGCGTCGACGAGGGCGTCGGCGGGACCGAGCACGAGAGCGGTGCAGCCGGGACCCAGCAGATCGCTGATCCTCTCGACGCCCTCCAGCGCGGCGATCTTCGAACGCTTCTCGCCCGCCTGGTAGGGAAGCTGAGTGACGATCAGGTCCGGATCCGCCAACCGCTCCTCCAGATCGCTGCCGGCCTGGACGTCGAGGTCGAGCTCTTCGACGCCACTGAGCAGCAGCCGACGGCGGATGAGTCGGGCGAGCCAGCCGTCCGGCTCGGCGGCCAGGGCGCATACCGTCGTGGGATCGTCGACGGCACGCACGATCGCCGCCAGGAGATCCCCCGCCTGGGCGTGAGGGTCGGCGACGGTGATCTTCCCGCGTCGCTCCACCGTGGACCGGGGATCGGCGAGCTGGACGAGCAACTGCCGAAGGTCGAGAGTGAGCGCCTCGGCGGCGAGTTCGGTGAGGCCGAGGCGTGCCCGCAACTCCAGGAGCCACTCGTATGCGCCCTCGTTGGTGTAGGCGGCCTCAACCAGGTCTTCGGCGAGATGCGCCAGCGCGGCGGCCGAGTCGTCGGCGGCCCGCAGCTCGCGCAGGACGAACTCGTCTTCCGGATCCATCCGTTCGGCCCGGCGCCAGAGCGTGCCCCACTCGTCATGCGCGTTTATATGTGCATTGACTGTTTTGTCGGAAATAAGAGGCTTTTCGGCAAGGTGGCGTAGGCAGAGCAAGCTGCCGACGATCTCGATGAGATTGCGTGAGCCGAACCGGTCCGCATGGGCCGTAATGACATAAAGGGACAATTCCGCCCGGAGTTGGGCAGGGTCGGCCTTACCCAGCCCCGTGGCGAGCAGCCATTCGACCACCTCCCGACCGTGGAACCACGGGCGTCCGGCGCTGGCGGAGACGGCCGAGGGGAAGTCTGCGTACCTACGGCGCCAGGTAGAGACCACGGAGCGCTGCACTTGTGCCATAACGGCAATTTCGGACATCGAGACCAGCCCGATATCAGAGGTTTCCGGGAGCGTGGACGGTGTGTGCGCCATACGATTTCTCCCTCCCGTAACCATTGCCGGACTTCGGCTTTGCCTACCTTACGACCAGAAAGGAGAAACGAAGTCACTTTTATTGACAAGGGGGGTTATCAGTAATTTCTTCGGCTAGATGCGCGAAGGGTGCCACTCTCGACCCACACCGCCCCGGACCCCTCCGGATCTGGTGAAACCTCACGGGGCCTCAGCCGTCCCATGTCGAGAGCGAGCCTGAACGATGAACCTGACCATGCCGACCACAACCGTCGAGGGCATCCGGCTGACCGTGATCCCGTTCCGCACGGACGCGGTGATCGGCACGATGGGGCTGCCCACGCTGCTCCAGCTCGTGCCCTCCCCGAAGACCGAGGAGGACAAGCGGGCGCTGAAGTACGCTCCCGGCACCCTGCGCCGGCACGCCGAGCTCCGTAGCCTGGTGCAGCGGATGCTGAAGTCCACCCAGAAGGGCCGGAACGTTACCGCCTACGCCTCCTACATCGCCTCCGGCCTCAACGGTGAGTACGGCTCCGGCTGGTCCACTCCGCCGATCACACTCTGGTTGGACGGGCAGCCCGGCGCGGTCGGCGACGAACTGGTCTCCGGCAGCGGCATCCGCACCATCACGATGATCACGGGCTCACCGGTGATGGCCATCGATGGGGAGACCCAGGTCGCCGCCTGGCACGAGCTGTACGACAACCCGGAGCGCTTCGGGATCACCTACGAGCGGTTGAGTGCGGTCCGGGTGCCGTTCGAACTGTATTTCGGGCTGGGTGTCGAGGACGCCCGGCAGATCTTCTATGACCGCAACGTCGAAGGGGTGCCGGTCGCCAAGAATCTGGCGATGTCCATGGACCAGCGCGACATCGGCACCCAGCTCGCCCACCGCCTCGCCGGCGCGGTCAAGGTCGACCACGACGGAAAGATCGTGTCGTTCGCCAAGCTGGTGCAGTCCCGCAAGCGGCAGCTCACCAAGACTGACCCGGAGCTCGTCACCCTCTCCGCCCTGCGGGTGCTGGTGATCACCGCGCTGCACGGGAGGGCCGGCCTCGGCCTGTCCTCCGCGACCCTGCACGCGAACGACCTGCCGGAGGGGGTCACCGCCGAGCAGGCCGAGCGCCGGCTCGTCCCCCTGCTGTCGGTGCTCATCACGCAGCTGTATCCGCACCTCGCCGTGCGCGGTGCTGTCTCCGCGCCCGCCGTACTCGCCGGGATCGGCATCGCCGCGCATCAGGCCACCGGCTGGGCGGTCTCAGGCCGACAGCTGAGCCAGGACGAGCTGGTCGAGTTGCTGGACTCGGTGCGCTGGGAGCGCGAGGCCCGCTACTGGGACGGCGTCGCCGCCAGTGCGAACGCCCAGGGGACCCTCAACTTCGGCGGCGGGGCCAAGGACTCCGGCGGGCGGGTCGCCGACGCCCTGTTGCACCCCGACACCGAGCACGGCCGCAAGATCCGCGGCTGGTAGTGCAAGTCGCGCGAGCCCGGGCTGCGCCGCCATACCCACGTAGCCCGGATCCGCGCCGGCGAAACTCGGCGCAAGCTTCAGCTCAGGAGGAGACCTCACCTGATCGCAACAACGGCGGGATGAGCAGCGACGCGGATCCCCGGTGGTAGAGCGCTGCCGGTCTGCCGGTCTCGGGAAAGCGGCGCTCGCCCGTGGGGTCGAGGAACCCTTCGGCCCGTGTCACCTTCCTGCGGAAATTACTGGGATCGAGCTTGAATCCCCACACGGCCTCATAGATATGGCGCAGGTCGCCGACGGTGAAAGGTTCAGGGCAGAACGCCGCGGCCACTGTCGTGTGCTCAAGCTGCGACCTCGCCCGCTCCAGCCCGTCGCGGAGTATCGCGGCGTGGTCGAAGGCCAGTGACGTGTCGTCGGAGAGAGCGGACGAGACCGGCTCCCATCGTGCCGCTGTGGCATCGGTGCCGGCGACGGGCAGCGGCAGATCGGGGCCGAGCGCCAGATAAGCCACCGTGATCACTCTGCCCCGCGGATCACGATCCGGGTCACTGTAGGCATGCAACTGCTCCAGATGCAGCGTGCGACCGTCAAGCCCGGTCTCCTCACTCAACTCCCGTAGCGCGGCCTCATCCAGGGTCTCCCCGTCACGGACGAACCCGCCCGGCAGCGCCGCCTGTCCCAGGTACGGCGTATTGCCGCGCTCGATCAGCAGGACCTGCAGCCGCCCCTGCCGGACAGTGAAGATCACCAGATCGACCGTCACAGTGGCCGACGCCCGGGTTCGGCTGGATCTTTCCATCACAAGAACACTTTAGCTAAAGGTCATGTTGACTTAAAACGTCGGGGCAACTTATGGTCGGACTGACCTAAACGAAGAGTGGAGGAGGGCGACTTGGCCCGACCCAGTGCAGTACGCAGCGGAAAAGAACACTGCGAGACCATGAGGGAGGATGCGGCCACGCGGCACCTCTGCGCAGGCGTGTATCTCGATCCCGCCTTCCGCCGAGTCGTCCTTCGCCAGGTGCACAACGACACGACACGCATGGTCGCCCCGTCCTACGGCTTCGACCTCGTCCCGGTCGTGAGGCATGCCTGGAAGTCATGGGGCCTGGAGATGGGGCAGCACGTGTGCGTCCTGGCGGTGTTCGGGACCGGCTTCATGGTCAATCCGCCGGCCATCCTCGCCGTCGCCAGCGGGCTCGGCTTATGGCACCTGTCTCGACTGATGGTCAGAAGCGCCGTGGCGGTGCTCCCGCTCCGGAGCAAAGAGGCGATGGACAGGTTGCTGTGGCGGACGAGGTGGCGCAGAGAGTCAGACGAACTGCGGCAGCAGACGCGCCTCCTTCAGCTCAGTGGTGTGGGATGCGGCGCCCTCATCGCGGCGCCGCCCCTGATCGCCGGAATCTCCCAGACGTCTCTGGACGAGATGGCGACAGCGGCGCTGCTTTTCACGCTGCTCATCGTCCTCGCAGTGGCAGGAAGGGGCGCCATCCACCAGTTGTGCCTCAACCGCATGCACGGCACGGGCCCCCTGCGCCCCCGCAAGCTCACCCGGCGGGAGCAGACGATCAACGATCAGCAATCCCATCCCTATGTCGTTTATCGCAGGCCCTTGCCTCAGGAAACCGAAAAAAGCAAAGAGGATCTCGACTTCGATCTGCTGGACAGCAAGACGAGTCCGTTCATAGGAAGCGGCAAGCTTATTCACCGGTGGATTCCTCCGCTCACAATTCAACTTCTAAGCAGCGAAGGCGGGCCGGATACTTCAATGGAGGAGCGCGAGCGGATGGCTCCGCCGTTCAAAGCACGCGAGCTTGTTGCGCATCTGAAAGAGGCGATGGGCGCAATGGGAGACGTCAGCGACCCGACCAGACTGCGAGGCTTCGACAGAAACGATCGGCTCTATATAGCAGAGGCCGATGTTCCACCTGACCCTGAATGGCTGAGAGAGCGACCCGATCGGGACGACATAGGAAGAATCGTCGATGACCCCCATGGCATCGCCCATCATTTTCTGGAGATCCGCACAAGCGTCACCGGCGAGGTGATGACAACGGTTTTCCTGCGGGTGAGCATCAAGGGCCGAGCTCTCAGTCTTGACTTCGCCGCCTGTGCGTTGACCCGCACGCCGGCCGAATACCACCTCCTCAACGCTTTCAAAGAGAACGACAGAAGCGCGGTGCTGCGTTCCGCGTTTCGTGGGCTGCGCAACCTGCCGGCCGGGGTGGCGGAGGTACGGAATCTGGTCGAAGCCCCATCATTCCTGATCGGCGCCGCGTTGGCGCGGAGGAACCGCTTACTCGTTCCTCGCCGCGGAGCGGCCATCGGCGCCCAGTTGAGCATTAGAGAGGAGAAATCCGTTCCTTGGAACCAGGCGCAACTGGACAAGGCAACGATATATGACTATATGAAACTCATCGAGCAGCGACTTCTGAAGGCCGCCGAAGAATTCCTGGAGCTAAAAAAACTCGACACCTCGGCATTCAATAAAAAGGCGACCAGTATCGTGAACATGGGCGTGCTCAGCATGGGAGGAAAGATCGAAATGAAGCAGTCGGCGGTTGGCGCAAATGCTCAGGTCCGCCCCGACACCCGCGAGTCCGATGACAGCCACGGGGATTCCCCCATGGAGTAAGGAGAAATCATGAACGGCAACAGCGGCATCGTCAACTACGGAGGGTCCATGGAGGTCAGCCAGTCCGCAGTCGGGCACGGGGCGACGGTCAACATACCGGCCGACCGCGAGAAGAAAGCAGCGAACGCCAGACGCGCCGACGTCGGGGTGATAACCATCCTCACCGAAGAGGCCAGAGCGGTCCACAACGTGCTCGGTCTAGAGCGCGCCCCAAGTAGCGAACTCCCTTTCTTCGACGGAACCGTGAACGTCCGCGGCGTGGCCACCCGGGTCGCCGCGATCCGCGCCCTGGCTCAGGGGCAGAGGTCGACCATGATGGCCTTCGACAATCTTCGGCGGCACTACAACCCTGCGGTCGTCGTCCTCACCGGGATCGGCGGGGGCATCCACAAGGACATCGCAGTCGGCGACGTCGTCCTGGCCACCCGGGTCGTCTACTACGACCTCCGCAAGGAAACCCCTGATGGACGGCAACACAGAGGTGAGGAGCGGGAAACGCCGGCTGCGATCGGCCACGCCGTCCACGCCTTCTTCACCGACTACGGCGAGCCTGCCAAGTTTCACACCACCGACACCGACGGCACCATACGCGACTACCGAGTGCTCACCGGACCGATCGGCTCTGGTGAAGCAGTGATCGCGGACGCAAAGTCGGAGATCATCCGATACCTGAAAGCCTTCAACGACAAGATCCTCGCCGTGGACATGGAAGCCGGCGGCCTAACCCAGGCCTTCCACGAGCGGGGCGGGTCCCAGACCGTGATCGGCTGGGCCGTCGTACGGGGGATCTCCGACGATGCCAGTTCGAAGAAGAACGACGACTACCACGAGATCGCCGCGCGGCACGCGGCGACGGTCCTGCGCAACCTCCTGCCCTATCTGATGATCGGCAGGACCTGACGACCTGACTTTCCCGCGGCCTTCAATGAAGGAGACGAGAGATGGACGCGTTCACGCTCGGTGTGGTGAGCTCTCTTCTCGCCACCGCCCTCACCGTCGTAGGAAGTTGGGCTTTCTCCATGCGTTCCCGCCAGTGGCCTGTCGCGCTTCTCTCCCGGCTGACAGGTCTGGGAGTCCGCCGCGTCCTCTCTCTGCAGTCCCTGGCCTCCCGGGAGTTGGCGACCGAGCTGGCCCGCGCACGCTGGGTGCGTGTTCTCGCTGGCCGCGGCAACGAGCTCACCCGCGACGGGTTCGCCACCGTCTGGGAGGCCGCGGGCAGGCGTCTGGAGTCCGTACAAATCCTCCTGCCCGACGCCAGCCTCGGTCCCGGATCCTGGCTCTCCAGACGGGAGGAGGAGATGCGCCGGGTGGATCTGGGCTTCTCCTCCGGACTTCTCGCCGAGCAGGTTCACATCAACGCCGCCTATGTGAGTGAGGTCGCCCGGCACCGCGAGCACGTCTCGCTGCGGTTCTACGATCTGCCGAACGTGCACCGCGTCATCGCCACCGACAACGTCGCCTACCTGACCATCTACCAGCAGGCGAAGCACGGCCGTAACTCGCCATGCATCGTCGCGCACCGTCCCGGGCTGATGTACGACTACGCGCTCCTTCTATTCACCACCGCCTGGGACCACAGCCGCCCGGCGGAGTCGAGTCAGGGTTGATGTCGCCACATCACGTCATACGGCCGACTCGTGCCCGTTCGATACAGGGGCCGCCGGTTCTTCGAGATCGGTGTCGAGGCCATGCCGCACAAGCAGGATGTGGAGGACGCGCAGACGCCCGCCGTACAAGGGCATGGTGGTGTAAGTAAGTCTCTGTAGATCCTGTTGAGTAGCCGCGACCGTCTCACGGCGATCATGAGTGGTGGGGATGTGAACCGTGGAGAAACGGCTCGTCGAGCTTGAGGTGGAGAATTTCCGAAGCTTGCGGAGCATCAAGCTCCCTCTAGGTCCGGTGAACGTGCTCATCGGCCCGAACGGCGCTGGCAAGACAAATGTGCTGAAAGTCTTCCGGTTCCTCGCCGACATGATCCGCACCGACTTGATTCCGGCGATGGACGAGCACGGCGGCTTCGACGAGATCCTGTTCCGGGGGGGTGAGAGCATCCCTGACCACTTCCGGATCAAGCTGAAGGCAGCGTGGACTCCACATGCCACCCTTGAGGATTCCGATGAGTATGAACTGGTCGTTGCTCTGAACGACCCCGCGTCTCAGGGACAGCTCACCAGATTTGAGCGATTCAAATTCCCAGGGCCCCAGGGGGGTAACGAGATCCTCATCAGAAGCGACGCGGTCGAAGTGCGGGCCGTCTCGGTGCGCCACACTCCGTCAATCCTCGATGTCCTTCGGTCCGACGCGCACATGCGCACCACGGGGATCAGCAGCCTCAGCAGCGGCCTGTCTACCTTGCCGCGGCTTTCGGAAGAAGCCGGAGCGCGGGAGGTCCGTGCCCTGGCCTCGCGGCTCGGTGAGTTCCGCGTCTTCGACGTAAGCGTCGACGCCGCACGGCGACCGTCCAGGCTTCTCCAGAGGGGGGGTGATTCTCTCGAAGACGACGCAGCCAATCTCGCCGCCTTCCTGCTCACGCTCCGAAAGGAAGACAGCGACGCCTGGAGCCGCCTTGAGGAGGATGCCGTCACGGTGCTTCCCCAGCTTGAGTCCATCGACTTCGAGTATCCGTCGGGCGCGGCACGAGAGGTCGTCGTCGTTCTCCACGAACGCGGGCTCCGCCGACCCACCCAACTCGCCGACGCTTCCTACGGCACAATCCGGCTTCTTGGCCTCCTGGCACTGCTCTACGATCCGAGACCCCCCGCGCTGACCTGCGTGGAGGAGATCGACCACGGCCTCCATCCACAGGCACTCGAACTACTCGTGGAGAGGCTCCGTGAGGCGAGCGAGCGGACCCAGTTTCTCATCGCCACCCACTCTCCGGCCTTCGCCGACCGCTTGAAGCCTGAAGAGCTGGTGATCTGCCAGCGGCAGGACGACGGATCCTCCGCGATCCCGGCACTCTCCGTCCAGCGCATCATCGAGATCGTGGAGGCGAGCGAGGGGGAACCGCTGGGTGAGCTGTGGTTCGCCGGAGCGCTGGGCGGCGATCTGTGAGCCGGAAGGGCGGCACGCGGATAGCGGCGACCAAGCGGCCGATCGTGGTGCTCGCCGGAGAGGCCAGCAACGACCGCAGGTGCCTGCGCATCCTCCTGGAGGCGTACTGCCCGGACATGCGCGGTCGCCTCGTGGAGATCAACGGCACGCTGCGGCTCTGTGACGCGACAGGCATCGAGCTGGAGAGACGGGTCGAAAGGCTCCGAAGGCTCGTAAACGCGCGAGCCGCGAGAGATAGCGCCGAGGTCGCGTGCGTGTTCATTCACGAGGACCTCGACAGGACAGACGGGGCTGATTACCATCCCATCCGGGAGCGTGTGGAAAAGGCGCTTGGGAAGGCATTCGACTCCGCCCATCACGTTCTGGCCGTTTGGGAGACAGAGGCGTGGCTCCTGCTGTTTCCCGATGCTCTGGCGGCGCTGGTAGCGGGGTGGAAGCTTCCGCAGAAGTACTGGGGAAAGGACACTGGCAGGCTCACTGATCCCAAGCGGATCCTGGTGGAAGAGATCAGCAAGTCGGGCAGGAAGTATCGAGAGTCCGACGCGCCTGATGTCCTGGAGAAGGCCATCTCCCTCGGGAAGCTCGGCAGTCCTCTGGGCTCGAATCGTTCCTGGAAGCAGCTACGGGATGACGTCGGACGTTGCTGCGCGGAGCACATCTCAGGCTGAAAGCCTTGTGCTGATGGGGCAGGAAGATCGCTTGTTTGCCTGGGGCATCGGAAGGCCGCGCCTGGGCCTCTGCCCTGATTGACGAGCATCATGGGGAAGCGACAGCCCGCCAAGGTGCCGGGCCGTACCTTCGTTTTGGCCCCTGGATCTCGGCCTGTCATGAGCATCTCCCTCGATGTGACGATATCGCATCAAGATCCTTTTCTTCGCCGGGGCATCTGCCGGCCAAGCCCCGACGAAACCTCTGAACGTTTCATACGTCGTACCCTTTTAACGCCTTTCTGACCTGCGCAAACGCCTTATGATCCACCAGCAGGAACGCGTGTCGTTTACACCTCGGTAACGGCGACTTAGAGTCCGTTTCGCGTGAGCGCCTCACCGCCGTCGATCAGTAATTCCTCATCCCCCGAAAGGGAGGATAGTTCTGTGAGTAAATGGCGAAGTATCGCTGTTGCCGCTGCGGTCGCGCTCATGTCCACCCTGCTCGCCGTCGTTCTCGTGCCCGGCCAGGCCTCGGCGCACGGCGCCATGATGGTGCCCGGCAGCCGCACCTTCTTCTGCTGGCAGGACGGCCTGTCGTCGACCGGACAGATCATTCCCATCAACCCCGCCTGCGGGGCGGCGGTGGCCCAGAGCGGGCCCAACTCGCTGTACAACTGGTTCAGCGTGCTCCGCTCCGACGGCGCCGGACGGACCCGCGGGTTCATCCCCGACGGACAGGCGTGCAGCGGCGGCAACCCCGGCTACAGCGGGTTCGACCTCCCGCGCGCCGACTGGCCGGTGACCCACCTGACCGCCGGAGCCGGGATCCAGTTCAAGTACAACAAGTGGGCCGCCCACCCCGGGTGGTTCTACCTGTACGTCACCAAGGACGGCTGGAACCCCAACCAGGCGCTCACCTGGGACGACCTTGAGTCGCAGCCCTTCCACACCGCCGACCACCCGCAGAGCGTCGGCTCTCCGGGCACCAACGACGCCCACTACTACTGGAACGCGACGCTGCCCTCGGGCAAGTCCGGCCGTCACATCATCTACTCGGTCTGGCAGCGGTCCGACTCCAACGAGACGTTCTACAACTGCTCCGACGTCGTCTTCGACGGCGGCAACGGAGAGGTGACCGGCGTCGGCCGGCCAGGCCCCACCCCGACCCCCACCCCGACAGTGACGCCGACCCCCACTCCGACGCCCACCGTCACGGGCGGGCCGGGGAGCGGATGCACCGCCACCTACCGGACCGTCAACTCCTGGTCGGGCGGGTTCCAGGCCGAGGTGACCGTGGCCAACCGGGGCTCCTCCAGCCTCAACGGCTGGACGGTGAACTGGACGCTCGGCAGCGGCAGCACCGTCAACAGCCTGTGGAACGCCACCTACACCACGTCCGGGTCCGGTGTCACCGCCAAGAACGCCGACTGGAACCGGACGATAGCGCCCAACGGCTCGACCACGTTCGGGTTCACCGGCGGGGGCACCAGCGGCTCCCCCACCCTCACCTGCACCAGCCCCTAGGAACACCGGGGCCTGCACCCTCACCCGCACCAAGCCCCTGGGAACACCGGGTCCCGGCCGGTCGTCACCGGCCGGGACCGCCGTCCGCCTCCCTGGACCGCTGCCCACTTCTCGCGGAAGGAGCCCCGTGGTGTCCGGAAAGGTGGCGCCCGGAAAAGGAAGGGCGGTGCCCGGAAAGAGGGTCTCGTCATGGCTGGGTCTCATCTCGCTGGGGGCCGCGGCCGCCCTGGTCGCGGCGGCCTGCGCCGGCGGGGGATCGTCGGCGCGGCACGCCGTCACGCACCCGCCGACCCGGCACGCCGTCACGCACCCGCCGACCCGGCAGGCCGTCGCGCACCCGCCGGTCTCCCCTTCCGGATGCACGGCCACGGTCACCCTCGTCGAATCGTGGCCGGGCGGCTACCGGGGCACCGCGACGATCGGCAACACCGGCGGCCGGCCGATGCGGGACTGGTACATCCAGTGGATCATGCCCCGGGGTGCGACGCTCACCCAGGCCTGGAACGGCACCCCCATGCAGAGCGGTCCCGTCGCGATGATCCACGCCCCCGCCGGGAAACCCGCCCTGTCCCCGGGGGCCGGGGTCTCCGACATCGGCTTCGTGGGCGCCGCCGCCTCACCCCCGACCTTCACCCAGATCACCTGCGGCTAGGGTCTGTCTGGTCGATCATGGCGCACCTGCGGTGGGCTCCTCTCCCTCAGCCCGGCTCTTCCTTGAACCGGGGTCTGTTTCAGACCCTGCCTGTCAATCGCCGAAGAGACTCGAAGCCTCGACTGTCAGAGGCGCGCAGTACGGTCCTGGCATGGCAGCCAGAATCGATCTGACCCTTGACTGTACGGATGCGCAACTCCTCGCCGAGTTCTGGAAGACGGCGCTGGGGTATGTCGACGAGCCTCCGCCCGCTCCCTTCGAAACCCGCGAGGAGTGGTTCGCACAATTCGACCTGCCGGAGGACGACTCCGTGGAGGACGGCGCGTGGCTCTGCGATCCGGACGGCGTCGGCCCCCGGCTCTCCATCCTCAAGGTCCCCGAGCCCAAAACGGCGAAGAACCGGCTTCATATCGACGTCCAAGTGCCGGGCCATGGCAGTGCCGATGAGCGATGGGAGCGGGTCATAGCGGAGTCCGAGCGGCTGGTAAGGGCGGGCGGGAACGTCCTGGAGGAGTTCGACAGGCACCACATTGTGATGGCCGATCCGGAGGGCAATGAGTTCTGCGTCGCCGCGGCCTCGGTCTGAGGGGCGACAGCCATCGCTGCGGGACTGGTACATCCAGTGGATCATGCCCCGGGGTGCGACGCTCACCCAGGCCTGGAACGGCACCCCCATGCAGAGCGGTCCCGTCGCGATGATCCACGCCCCCGCCGGGAAACCCGCCCTGTCCCCGGGGGCCACGGTCTCCGACATCGGCTTCGTGGGCGCCGCCGCCTCACCCCCGACCTTCACCCAGATCACCTGCGGCTAACAGCTCCTGACGGAATGACTTTCGCTGTGTCCCCTGCCCGTCTCGACGCCGGGCAACTTTTCAGCAGGATCACGCATCTAACAGCCCATGATCGAAAAGTTGGGCAAGAGAGCGATGATATCGGTGATCGCAACGGCGGTCATGGTGGCCTCGGCGGTCGGCGCGGCCAGTACGGCCCAGGCGGAGACCGTCAAGATCCCCAAAGGGTTTCTGCTGACCGAGGCCGAGGCGACCAAACCCCTCACTGAGGATCAGGCGGCCGAGGAGTGGTGGACGGTCAGCGACAAGCTGACCAAGCCGCTTGAGCTCAACCCCTGCCGCTCCAAGGAGAAGCCCCGCGATGGCCGCATCGCGATGCGGACCATCATCGGGGGGACCAGCGCCCCCTCGTACGTCACCGAGCAGCTCGTGCTGTATCCCAGCGCGAAGAACGCCGGGGCCGCGTTCCGCAAGCTCCGCGCCGACGTGGAAAAATGCGCTAAGGCCAAGGCTCCGCAGACGGCGACCGTGGCCGGGAGCTTTCACCGCTACACCGGCAAGAAGGTGAACATCGCAGACGAGGCTCTGCTGGTCAAGGGGAGCTCCTACGAAAGGGGCACGGAGGAGCCCCTCAAGGGCAAGCTGTACATCTCCAGCGGAGAGCGGTACGTCGTCGTCCGCCGCGGGAGCGCCTTGGTCCTCTACACCGCCGACTCCTACTGGGCCGGCGAGGACACGACCAAGATACTCACCAACAGGGCGAAGAAGATGGCCAAGAAGGTCTGCGACCTTCCCGGCGTGTGTACTCGGCGAGGATGATTGCCGGCTCTCGGCCGATGTCCGGCAACGCTCATGGTGGGCATCGAGTCCCTCCGCTCCCACGGAAAGAGATCCTCAAAGACAGTGCGGCAGGCATTCTGTCAGGCGCTCTTCTTCCGGCGCCCGCTGGGCGGATGGGGTTGTCGGTACGCGCAGGGTTGACGCGCCCCGGTTGGCACGTATCTTTCACTTAGGAAAGTTTCCTAAGAGTTTCCTCTGTTGCAGATCCCCGAAGTAAGGCGCGAATCGGGGCGTACGGAACGTGAAACGGCCATCCGTCACCAGTACTAGGAGAGGGTATGAGAAGAACCCTGCGCGTCCTCGCCGCGACCGTGCTCGCGGCGGGAGTCGTCACCGTCGGGTCGAGTGCGCTGAGCCCGGCGTCGGCACGAGTCAATGACTGTGACTACACCTTCGGTCAGAACTCGTTCTCCGCCCGATGCGCGACGAACGGCCCCGCCTACGAGTTTCGCGCGTGGGTCCAGTGCGTCAACGGCCGTAGGGACGGCGGCTGGGTGACGACCAACAGCGGCCAGTGGAGCATAGCGAGCTGCGGACCATGGTGGATCGACCGCCTGAGCTACGGCGTGGACGTGCGCCCGCTCCCCTGACGCGGGTACGGCGGTACCGCCACGAGGGGCGGTACCGCCGGGGCGTGGCCGGCTGCGGTGCTTCCGGCGAAGAGCTCCTATCAAGAAGAGCTCCTATCGAAATTCGGTGATGTCCGGTCCGAATGCCTCGATCGCCTCGGCGTCCGGAACCAGCCGTACGACCACCCCTCCGCCTGCCGTGACACCGTCCGTACCGAACATGTGCGCCATCGGCTCAGCGACGATCAGGACGCGCGCGTCACCGGCCAGATCGACGTTGGCCCCGGCCCTGAGAGCACCATCGATATAGCGACGCCCATCGATGGTGATCGGCGGCGCGGTCGCAGGGAAGGCGATGCCGGCGGCCACGGCCTCGGGCAGTGATGCGGAGCCGTGCCTGTCCCATATCACCGCCTCGCCGGTCTCGGCGTCCACCGCTGGGATCAGGAGCGGCCGGTACGGCCATTCCTCTGCGCCGACCAGGTACCGCATCCGGGCGGAGCTTGATGTTGCGGAACTTCGCCGACGACTCCATCCCGAAGCCGTAGATGTCGATCGTGCCGAGCTCGGCGTTGCAGTCGAACCCGACAGGCTTGTTCTGGGGTGTGCCGTCAGGCGCGACCGTCGCCTGCCGTCCGCGTTGCCGACCAGCCAGATACGCCGCTTCAGCAGCGGTGAAAGCCATGGCTGGACCATAAAACGCATCAACCACGCCCTCACGCGACTCGCCCGCCCTGCGCCTGGCCGTGCGGCTGACCGCGTGATCGGAACAGCCGTCCGGCCACCGGAATGCATGATCGACTTCGCGGCGACGACTCATTAAGGTGGGGCGTTCGATCGCATTCACCCCCCAGATCGCATTCGCCCCCCAGGAAGTGGCACATGCCCCGCCGTTATCGTTCAGGCATTCCCGCCCTGCTCATCGTGAGTGTGTACGCCGTCGCACTGGCGGTCGCCGCCGTGATCGCGCTGACCATCGGCGACCTCGGCGTGTTGTGGCGGTTGTCGCTGTTCACGGAGGTGAACGAAGACGCCGCGGCGACGTGGCCGAACGTGCTCATCCTGGTCCTGGCCGGCTCAGTATGGGCCTGGGCGCTGTGGCAGAGCCTGCGCGGACCACTGGCGGGGCCGCCGCCCGAGCTGGACCGGGACGCGCGGCGGCTGCGGGTGGCGCTGTACGCCGCGGCGGCGTCCTGGCTGTTCTACTTCCTCATACCGTCATGGCCCTGGTGGGTGACGGTGCTCGACGCCGTGGTGATGTGGGTGGTCGTGCTGCTGTTCCACCCGGTGCTGGTAGGCAACCTGAAGTATGCCGATCACCTGCGGGGCGCGGGTGTGCTGGCGTACGGAGGCACCGCCGCCGTCGAGGTGCTCGACGTCCTCGACCGGCCCACGCCCGGCTGGCTGTCCTGGATCTGCGGCCTGGCGGGCCTGATCTGGACGGTAATGATCCTGCGGGCGCAGCGCCGGGACGGCCGCTGGCGGCGGGCCACCATCCTGTACGGCGTCGCCTCCCTGCTGGCGCCGATCGGTCTCGGGCTGGCGAGCGGGCTGCTCGTGGTCGCGGGGAACGTCTACGATGCCATGTCGGCCGCCAACGCCCTGATGTTGATCTGGCTGGCCCGCTCCGCCCACGAACTCGCCGACCCGCGCCATCAGCCAGCCCCGCCTTCGCCCCTCCCGGCGCAGCCGCCTTCGCCCCTCCCGGCACAGCCGCCGGCGCCGTGACGGCCGCGGCCGGGTCCTGCAGGATGACCCGGCCGCTGAGCTTCCCGCCGTCGAGCGGGGCCACCGGGCAGCAGGCCGTCCTGTGCCGGGGCCGGTGCTCCTCCGCGCCGGGGACCGGCCCGGCGAGGCCGATCCCGTCCTTCCTCGACGGCGCATACCGCACCCCGGTGCCCGCCCCCGGCGGGCCGGCCGTCAGCGCTTCCCGTAGCGCTGCTTGAAGCGCTCCACGCGACCGGCGGTGTCGATCACCCTGCCGCGCCCGGTGTAGAAGGGGTGGCTGGCGGAGGAGACGTCGACGTCGACCAGCGGGTAGACGTTGCCGTCCTCCCATTCGACGGTCTTGTCGCCGAACATGGTCGAGCGGGTCAGGAAGGCGAAGCCCGCGCTCGGGTCGCGGAAGACGACCGGGCGGTAGTCGGGGTGGATGCCCTGCTTCATGGCTATCGGTCCTCTCGGAACAGCACGTGCTTGCGGAGGGTCGGGTCGTACTTGGTGAGCGTGAGACGGTCCGGGTCGTTCCGACGGTTCTTGCGGGTCACGTAGGTGTAGCCGGTGCCCGCGGTCGACCGCAGTTTGATCACGGGACGTAGCTCGTTCCTGGCCAAGCTCGGCTCCTCTCCGGTTGACGGATCATGCGACGCCATCGATAACCGTTTTCATTGCTGAGACATTCCCGCGGGAAGGTCCCGCCTCCGCCGTTCTCATCGCCGGGCCGCAGGACCCGGCCGAGCCCCGGCCGGTCACCGAGGCCCCGGTACGGGAAGGAGACCCCGCGGCCGGCCGCCGTACTACCGCCCCCGGCCACCCCGGCGGACCTCCCGCACCGTGACCCGCACGAGAGGGCGCCCCTTTCCTTTGCTCCCCGTCCGGCCGGCCGGATAAATGGTTTGAACCGCCGGTCGGCGAGCTGCTGGCTGTACTCGGTCATGAGGTTGGTGACAGTCGGCTGATCGGTGGAAGACCGTCGAGTGCGCTGTGACGCCGTTGGGTGTTGTAGTAGTCCATCCATGGTTGCAGTGCCTCGGCGCGTTCGGTGTTGCTGGTGTAGGCCTGCCGGTAGGCCCACTCTGTTTGCAGGGTCCGGTTGAAGCGTTCGACCTTGCCGTTTTGCCAGGGGCAGTGCGGCTTGATGAATTTCTGCCGGGCTCCGATGGCGGCGACCGCGGCGGCGAAGGCGGCTGAGCGGCGGTGGGGGCCGGTCCGCAGCGCAGGGCGCGGCGGCAGGTCACGACGTGCTCTTCGACGGCTGCGGGGGTGCGGTTGGCCACGCGGTGCGGGCGCGAGGAGCGTTCTTGCGGTCCGGGCCGGCCGTCCTCGTCGTAGCGGCGCACCCAGCGGTGGGCGCATTGGCGGGAGATGCCCAGTTCCTTGGCCACGTGCGCGACGGGCCGGCCGTCGAGGCGGACGTGCCGTATCAGCAGGGTACGGCCGTGCATGGTCAGGCGGGCGTTAGCGTGGGCCACGAAGACCTCCGGTTGAGTGGTGAGGACGGCAATCTCCACCACATCCGGAGGTCTTCTTATTGATCAAGCATCAGCCACGGCGTGTCACCAACCTGCTGGCCAAGTACAACTAGCTCGCGCGGGGGCGGCGGTTCGCCCTCAAAGGGGATCATTTGTCCTTAAATGCCGCGAGAAAGTACAGCTATGGCGATCAAACTGCTCCATGCGGCACCGGCCACCAGCGACACCGAACAGCCCGTCCCACGCTGGGCGCTCCGTGCCGCCTACGCGCTTCCCTGGCTGCTGCTCTCCTCGTGCCTGTGGCGGTTGCCGTTTGCCTTTCACTTCGACATGGGCCAGCTCAACGACGCGCCTCTGGCACCGTTGTGGATCACAATCCCCTATGTCTTCGGGCTCAGTGTGCTCACTGAGTTGGTGGCGCTGCTCAGCATCGGTCTGGTGCGCGGCTGGGGCGAGGTGGTCCCGAGCTGGATCCCGGTCATCGGCGGCAGACGTGTGCCGCCGACGGCGGCGGTCGTCCCTGCCGTGGTCGGTGGGCTGCTTTTGACCGTGATCTCGGTCTGGATGGCGCTCACCTGGGTCGGCGTCTCCGACGGTATAGCGTACGAGAACGACTGGTGGCAGGCGCTGGCCAGGGTGTGCATCACCCCGGTTGCGCTGTGGGGCCCGATAGTGCTCGCCCTGGCCTACGCCTACCACGTGCGCCGTCGCCCCGCCCGCGGTCAGGGAATGCCTCATGACGCCCTGGCTAGTGCCGCAGCAGGCAACGTTCGCCCTGTTGTGATGTGACACCCGCCCGCGCGAGGTCCCGCATCTGTTCGCCGCGTTGGACCTGGGCAAAGACAAGCTCTACGGCCACCTCAAGAAGACCAGCCATGTGGTCGGCTATTCCGCCCGGCTCGTGGCCATCCCCTGCCCAGCCAACCCGCATGTTGCCGCTCCGCGACGCGAGCCGGCGTTGCCAGCGCACGATGTCGTAGCCGAAGCACATAATGCAGCACACGACTCAGCTATCTGCGCACCGACACCATGCCATCGACTACGTGGAACTCACGGTCACCGACCTTGAGCAGGCCAAGCGCTTCTACACCGAAGCGTTCGGCTGGCGATTCAACGACTATGGGCCAGGGTACGCCGGCATCCAGAGCCCGCAGGGTGAAGCCGCACCCGAAGTGGGCGGTCTCCGCACAGGCCAGGAGGTGCGGGCAGGCGGCCCGTTTCTGCTGCTCTATTCCACCGACCTGGACCGGTCTGTGGAGGCTGTGAAGAACGCGGGCGGCCAGGTGGTGAACGGGCCGTACGAGTTCCCCGGTGGACGCCGGTTCCACTTCACCGATCCGAGCGGGAACGAACTGGGCGTCTGGGCTGAGGCGTAAGCCACCGATGCCACCCTCGGCCCGTACACGCTCTGCCACCCGCACAGCATGACGGCCGCGCGCCGCGCGCGACAGAGTCCGGGCGGCGCATCACATCACAACAGGGCGAACGTTGCCTGCTGCGGCACTGGGCATGTCTTCGATCCGTATGGGCCAATCGACGGACAGAGCGGATTCTTGCTTTCTGGAAAACTTGTGCGGTTGCGACCGATGGAACCGCCAGAAGCGGAATCCCTGTGGCGCTGGAACAGCGACCCCGAAGTCATGCGCTGGATCGACGGCGGCTATCCCGAGTCACTGGCCCAGGTCGCCGAGAACGCCGGGGCGATCCGGGTCACGAGAAGCTCGGGTTCGTCAAGGACGGCAGGCACCGCGACGCCTTCCGCCGCGACGGCAGGTGGCATGACATGGTCCTCATGAGCATGCTTGAGGGCGAACTGCTCGGCTGAGAGCCACCCGTCCACCGAGCGGAGAAGGCTCGGCGGACGGGTGGAACACGGCACGGCAGGCGGTGCGGGCCCGGCGGAGTGGGAGCACGGCCGCCCGCCGGGGGCCTCGGCTCAGCAGGCGGGCGGGGCGCCGCCGACCCGGTGCAGAGCGTCGAGATATCCTCCACCGGCGTCGATCCTGGTGGTGTCGTCGAGCCGGTGCCTGATGCACGCGGGCTCCCAGTGCGCCTTCGAGCTGATCTCCTGGAGGAGGAGCCGCTTCTTGCGGACGACCCCCCGCGCGTGGCCGACATACATGACGTCCGGGTCGACCTCCTCGACATGCAGGCCGAGCAGCGGGAACCCCTTGCCGAGCGTCTCCGCCAGGCCGGTGGTCGAGTCGAGGTCGGCCTCGGGCAGGGGGCGGGGCGGCTCGCCGGCCGTCTTCAGGGCCCGGTGCACGAAGCCCGAGCCCGCCCAGCCCGAGTCGGAGGCGGATACGACGTCGCGCAGCCGTACGGCCGCGTAGCCGTCGAGCCGGATCTCGGAGGAGATCTCGTGAAGGAGCACCCATTTGCATCCGATGCCCACGACGTAGCCGTCTATCCTGTCCGCTCCCTTGATCCCGCGGCGCACCCTGACGGGGTGCCCCGCCCCCAGCGCCCTGCGGAGATCTTTCCTGATCCTCATGAAGAATGATTCTTCCCGCCGGTGGGCGCCTTTTTCACCTGGATTTCCCGCACCGGAAACACGTTGCGCCGCCGGAGGCGACCGGCCATTCTTAATTCATTCGGATCATGTGCGGAGAACGCATATGAACCAGCGGATGAACATCCGCGACAAGGCCCGCGTATGACGATTGGCGACGTCATACGCGGGCCGCCCCGGCGACCGCCGGATCAGTCGGCCGGGACCACGTCGCCGGCCTCGCCGCCGCCCTCGGCGGTCTCCCGTCTGCTGGGCATGACCAGGACGGCGAGCACGCCGAGGACCGCCACGACGATCATCGTGAGGAAGACGTGGTGCACCGCCGCGGCCAGGGCGGCGCGGACGGCCTCCCCCGCCGCGAGGTCCAGCGCCCCGCCCACCTCGTCGACCGAGGCCACCGCGCCGGAGGAGAGCAGGGAGGCGTTGGCGACCGCCGCGAAGACGGCCGTGCCGATCGCCCCGCCGGCGATGCGGAAGAACACGACGCCTCCGGTGACCGCGCCGCGCCGCTCCCAGCCCACCATGGACTGCGCGCCGACCAGGCAGGAGACCGAGACCAGGCCGAGGCCGGCGCCGTTGACGAACGCGCAGGCCCCCGCGTAGACGAGCGGCGAGGCCGGTGTCAGCAGGGCGAACATCACCGTCGAGACGACGATGAGCGCCAGCCCGGCCAGCGCCGTGTCGCGGAAGCCGTACCTCATGTAGAGCCGGTGCGCGCCGGCGGCGGCCAGCGGCCAGCCGATGGACTGCACCGCGAGCACGGCCCCCGCGGCGACCGCGCCCGCGCCGAGCACGGTCTGGGCGTAGACGGGCAGGTAGAGGGTCGGTGCGATCAGCACCATGCCGACCGCCGCGCTGCCGAGGAACGAGCCGAGCAGTGCCCTGTCGCGCCAGATCCACGGCGGGATGACCGGTTCGGGGACGTGACGCTCCCAGCGCAGGAAGGCCGCCAGCAGCGCCAGGCCGGCCAGGACGGCCCGCCAGTCCGAGCTCTGCAGGCCGGTCATCACGGCGACGACCCCGGCGCACAGCAGCGCCCCGCCGAGCAGGTCGAGCCGGCCCGGACGGCGTTCCACCGACTCCCGCAGGAACACCGTGATCATGACCAGCGCGGCGATCCCCACCGGCAGGTTCAGCAGGAAGATCCATCGCCACAGCCCGAACTCCGACAGCAGGCCGCCGAGAGCCGGCCCGAGCAGCGCCGACACCCCCCACACCGTGGACAGCAGCGCGGAGATCCGCCCCCGCCGCGCCAGCGGGTAGAGGTCGCCGGCGATCGTCTGCGTGATCGGCTGGATCGCCCCGGCCCCCACCCCCTGTACGGCCCGCGCCACGATGAGGGCGGGCATGCTCCAGGCCACGCCTGCCAGCAACGACCCGGCCAGGAAGATCGAAGCACCGGCGAGCAGCACGGGTTTGCGCCCGTAGACGTCGGCGAGCCGCCCGTAGATCGGGGTGAACACCGCCTGGGCCAGCATGTACGCGGCCAGCACCCAGGGGAACAGGGAGAAGGAGCCGAGGTCGCGCACGATCGCCGGGACCGCGGTGGCCACGATGGTGCCGTCCATCGCGGCCAGCGCGGTGCTGAGCATGAGCCCGGCCACGATCGGCCCGCGTCGCGTCACGCGGGCTCGCCCTCGTCCGCCATGGTCTCGATGACCCTGCGGCAGTACTCCGCCAGGTAGCCGCGGAGCACCTCCTCGGCCGCGTCGGCGTCGCCGCGCGCCGCCAGCCGGGCCAGCTCGCGGTGGTAGCGCAGGCCGTGGGCGACGTGCCGCCCCACCAGGTAGCGGTTGACGACGTTGCGCAGGTCCTCGATGATCCCGATGGTGAACGGGTTGTCGCCGGCGTCGTAGAGCTCGCGGTAGAAGTCGGTCCGCTGCCCGTGCAGGGTGCCCTTCTCGTGCGGCCCGTCGAGCACCTCGGCCAGCTCGCGCAGGCGTGCCGCGCGGGCGGAGGTCATCCGGGCGACGGACTTGCGCAGCGCGTGCGCCTCCACCAGCGCCCGCAGCTGGTAGATCTCCCGGACCTGCTCGACGGTGAGCGCGCGCACCACCGCGCCGCGGTGCGGATGGAAGGAGACCAGCCCCTCCGATTCGAGCTGCATCAGTGCGGTGCGCACCGGGATGCGGGACACCCCGATGCGCTCGGCCAGGTCCTCCTGCCGCAGGTGCTCGCCGGGGGCCAGCAGCCCGGTGATGATGCACTCGCGGATCACGTCGTAGGAGAGCTGGCCGGCGGTGCGGGCGCCGCCGGAGGCTCGGGCGACGACGTCGGCGAAGGTGCGCCCCTCAGCGGAGTCGTGACGCGCGTGGCCCACCGTCACCTCTCCCTCTGCCCCGGCCCTTCCCGTCGGACCGGGTCGAAGACCCCATCACAGCACATGCCTCGGCGTTCCCTCGGGCAGGGCCTCAAGCAGGATCTCGATGTCCACCCGGCTGCCGATGGCCAGGCCGCCGGCCTCCAGGGCGCGGTTGAAGGTGACCCCGAAGTCCTCGCGGACCACCGAGCCGGTGGCGCTGAACGCCAGCAGGGGCACCCCTCCGTCGGAGTGCGCGCCGAGATAGCGTGCGGCCAGCTCGACGGGGCGGGTGACGCCGCGCAGGGTGAGCTCGCCCTCGATCGTGAAGGCGCTGCCCTCGCCGGGCCGGACCGCGGTGGAGACGTAGGTGATGGCGGGGAAGGCCTCGGCGTGGAGGAAGTCCGGCGAGCGCAGGTGGTCGTCGCGGCGGGCGACGCCGCTGCTGACGCCGGCCGCCTCGATGCCGACCGACAGCCGCGACCCCTCGGCCGGGTCGGTTACCTCGAAGCTGCCCGTCACCGTGTCGAAGCGGCCCCGTACCCGGGCGACGACCAGGTGCTGGATGGTGAACTGCACGCTGGTGTGCCGGGGGTCGATCTCCCAGACGCCCGCGGCGGGCCAGCCGGCGGGGGTGGTCTCGGAGGTGACGGCGCTGCCGGTGCTGCCGCTGGTCGCGGTCATCGTGCTTCCCTTTCGATCGGTGATCCGACGATGCTGCCCCACTCGGTCCACGAGCCGTCGTAGACGCGGACGTGGTCCCAGCCGAGCAGCTCGTGCATGGTGAACCGGAGCAGGCTGGCGCGGTGGCCGAGCCTGCAGTAGGCGACGACCTGCCGGGTCTGGTCCGGCGCGGCCCCGGCGGCGCGGAAGACGCGCTCCAGCTCCTCGGGCGGCCGGATGGTGAACCTCTCGTCGAGCAGGTCCCTGAAGAAGAGGTTGACGGCGCCGGGGATGCGGCCGTGCCGCTCGGCTCCGTGGTCGAAGCCCGCCCCGGGCTTGACCCGCTCGCCCCGGTACTCCTCGGGGTAGCGGCCGTCGAGCAGCAGCGTGTCCGGTGATCCGACCAGCCCGAGCAGCTCGTCGCGGCCGATCCGGCTGGCGTCGTCGCGGGCGGCGCGCACCGGCTCGTACGGCACGGCCGCCACGTCGGGCTCCTCGGTGGACAGCTCGAACCCGGCCCGCGTCCACGCTCCCCTGCCGCCGTTCAGCACCCGCACATCGGGGTGGCCGTTCAGCGTTCCGAACACCCAGTGGCCGTAGACGGCGAACTGGCCGCGCCCGCTGTAGAGCACGAGCGTGGTGTCCGGGCCGACGCCGAGGGCGCCGAGGATGCCGGCCGCCTGCCGGGGCGTGACGAACTCGCGCTCGTCGGGGTCCCAGCAGAGGTCCTTCCAGAAGACATGCCGGGCCCCGGGGACATGCCCGGTGGAGTATTCGTCGATGTCGGGCTCGTACTGCACCTCGACGACCACCGTCTTGGGGTCGTCGAGCCGCTCGGCCAGCCAGTGGGGGTCTACAAGGGCAGCCATGCGCGCCGCCCCTCCTTTCTGATCACGTGTCCGAGGCCCGGGTGGGGGAAGTGGCCGAGCCCCACGAGGGTGCGGTCCTCCTCCACCCGGGCGAGGGTGAGTTCGCGGGTGGCGACAGCGAGCTCGGGGTCGAGGTCGAACCGCTGGACCCAGCCGGTCTCGTCGAGGACCACGGGGTGGTGGGCGAGGTCGCCGAGCAGGAACGCGTCGCGGTCGCCGAGCAGGTAGCCGGTGTGCCCCGGCGTGTGGCCGGGCAGCGCGACGGCGCGCAGCGACGGGGTGACCCGGTGCCCGTCGTCGATGAGTTCCAGCACGCCGAGGTCCTCCAGCGGCAGCGCCTGCTGGACGATGTTGGGGTGCATCTGCTCCAGGGCGCGGTAGTGCTCCCAGTCGGCGCGGGGCACGAGATACCTGGCGTTGCCGAAGCGGGGGCGGACCGGCTCCTCCAGGACGAGGTTCCAGCCGACGTGGTCGGGGTGCAGGTGGGTGAAGACCACCAGGTCGACGTCGTCGGGGGTGACGCCTGCGGAGGCCAGCTCCGACAGCAGTCCCGCCGGAGCGGCCAGCCCTCCGGGCGGGCCGAGGTAGGGGCCCCAGCCGGTGTCGACGAGAACCGTCTTCCCGTCGGTCAGCACCAGGTAGCCGCCGAAGTTGAGGGGGCGCTCGTCCTGCCCCTCCCATGCCTCGGCGGGCACGTCGGGGAAGTGCCACTCCCGGTTCAGCGGGTGCTCGCCGTCCCGCAGCGCGACGATCTCCGCCGCGCCCGCCCTCACTCGGACGGCCATGTGAACCCCGCCCTCCCGCACAGCTCGCGGAGCGCGTGCCCGGCCGCGGTCACGAGCTCCGCCTCGTCCACGCCGGTCAGCCGCCCGCCGCGCTTGAGCACCCGCCCGTCGACCAGGACGGTGTCGACGTCGGCCGGCTGGGCCGAGTGCACGACGGCGACCGCCGGGTCCGCGACGGGTGCCAGGTTGAGCCGGTCGGCGCGGATCAGCACGATGTCGGCCCGCTTGCCGGGGGTGAGCGAGCCGGTGACCCCGGCCAGGCCGAGGGCGTGCGCGCCCTCCAGGGTGGCGGTGCGCAGGATGTCGCGCGGGGTGACCGCCTCGGCGTCGCCGGCCTCGGTGTTGGCCAGGCCGAGAGCGACCCGCATCGCCTGGAACGGGTCGGCGCTCGCCGCGATGGCGGTGGTGTCGAGGGAGAGGCTGACCCGCACCCCGGCCGCGCGCAGCCGGGGCAGCGGGGGCAGGCCCATGGCCAGCCGCAGCTCCGACATCGGGCTGACGGTGACCGGGATGCCGTGCTCGGCGACCCTGGCCAGGTCGGCGTCGGGCAGGTGCAGGCAGTGGGCCAGCAGCAGGTCCGGGCCGAGCAGTCCGTCCTCGTCGAGCAGCGCGACCTGGTGGATGCGTTCCACCTCGGCGCGAGTGCCGGCGCAGTGCATGGCCAGGGGCAGGCCGAGGTCCCGGGCTGCCTGGAACTCGGTGCGGTAGACCTGCCGGGCCGAGCGGGCGGGGCCGCGCACGTTCACGCCGACGGAGATCAGCGGGTCACCGGCGTATGCGTCCCGGAGCCGTTCGACGTCGGCGAAGTCCATCGCCTCGTCGAAGCCCCTGCCCCGGTCGCCCATCAGCCGGCGCATCTCCTCCGCGGGCATGGAGGGGTGTGCGGAGGGGGCGCCGTAGGAGTAGTGGGCGCGCAGGCCGAGCTCGCGCAGGGCGCGCAGGTCGGCGTCGGCGTGCTCGGGGCCGAGCACGTTGTGCGCCCAGTCGTGGACGGTGGTGACCCCCGCCGCGATGCCCTCGGCGGCTGCCAGCCGTACCCCGAGGTGGGTGTCGCCGGGGGTGAAGTACGGCGCGAGCCGGCCCTTGCGGGCGAACCAGCCGTTCTTCGGGCCGTCGCCGACGACGCCGCGCAGCAGGGTGCCCCACAGGTGCCAGTGGGAGTCCACGAAGCCCGGGATGGCGATCATGCCGGTGGCGTCGATCACCTCGGCGTCCGGCGCGTCCAGGCCGGGGGCGACCGCGGCGATGCGCCCGTCCCGGATCTCGATGTCGGCTCCGGCGAGGTCGCCGAGGTCGTCGTCGACGGTGAGGGCGGTCACCCCCCTGATGAGCAGGTGATCATTCGGAGAAGGCATGGGTGTCCCCCTTGAGCAGGCGCCAGATGTCGTGGCGCAGTCCGGTGAAGCGGGAGTCGCCGCGGACGGCGTGCTCGTCGCGCGGGTAGGCGAACGGCACCTCGAACTCGGCGGCGACGGTGCCGGGCCGGGCGGAGAACACCGCGATCCGCTGGGAGAGGAAGATCGCCTCGTCGACGCTGTGCGTGACGAACACGACGGTCTTGCCGGTGAGTTCCCAGATGCGCAGCAGCTCGATCTGCATCAGCTCGCGGGTCTGGGCGTCCAGCGCGCCGAACGGCTCGTCCATCAGCAGGATGTCGGGGTCCACGGCGAGCGCCCGGGCGATGCCGACGCGCTGCTGCATGCCGCCCGACAGCTCGTGCGGGTGGTGCCGTTCGAAGCCGGCCAGCCCGACCATCTCGATGTGCCTGCGGGCGATCTCCTCGCGCTCGGCCCGGGAGGAGACCGTGCCCTCCAGGGGAAAGGTGACGTTGCCGAGCACGGTGCGCCAGGGCAGGAGCCGGAAGTCCTGGAAGACGAAGGCCCGGTCCCGGCCGGGACCGGTGATCGGCGCGCCGCCGACCCGGATCTCGCCCTCGGTGACGGGGATCAGCCCGTCCATGCACTTCAGCAGGGTGGTCTTGCCGCACCCGCTCGGCCCGAGCAGGCTGACGAAGCCGCCCGACGGGACGCTGAGCCGCACTCCCGACAGGGCGTCGGTGCGCTTCTTCCTTCCGGTGTAGGACTTGCCGACACCGTCGACCTCGATCGCGGTCACGCAGTCACCTCCGGGCGCCAGGCGGACAGTCTGCGGCCGGCCCAGCCGACCAGTGCGGTGAGAAGGGCTCCGACGGCCAGCGAGACGAGCGCGACGGCGAACACCTCGTCGGCGTCCAGCCGGGCGCGGGCATCGCTGAGCAGGGTGCCGAGGCCGGGGTGGCCCACGAGGAACTGGCCGACGACGACTGCCATCAGCGCGCGCTGCACGCTGATCCGCAGCCCCGCCGCGATGTACGGCAGAGCCCCCGGCAGCACGACCTTGAGCAGGAGGCGGTGTCCGGTGACCCGGTAGGCGCGGGCCAGCTCGCCGTAGGCGCGCACGCTCTCCCGGGTGCCGGTGGCGGCGGGGAAGACCAGCATGATCCCGGTGGACAGCACGATCGTGGCGAGCAGGAAGCCCTGGCCGATGCCGAACCAGATGATCATCAGGGGGACGAGGGCGATCAGCGGCACGGAGTAGAGCGCCACGAGGTACGGCTCCAGCGCCACCGCCAGGAGGTGGTGGCGGCCGATGAGGAAACCGGTCAGCACGCCGAGCACCGCCGCCAGGACCCACCCGCCCAGCAGGGTGGCGACCGTCCCGGCGACGAGGGAGATCAGGTCGCCGTCGTGTGCCAGCCGTACGAGCTCGGCCGCGACCAGGGTCGGCGAGGAGGTGAAGTCGGGGTGGAAGGCGCCCGCGACCTGCCAGCCGGCGAGCGCCAGCGCGGCCCCGGCCAGGTGCGGTGCTCTGACCGTCATCGGGCCACCTGCCAGGGGGTGAGCCTGACCTCCAGGCGCCGCAGCCCGACGTTGACCGCCAGCCCGACGGCCATGACCGACAGCAGCGCCGCGATGAGCTCGGCGGTGCGGAAGGCGGCGCCGAGGTTGTAGATCAGGCCTCCGATGCCGCTGGTCTCCAGGAAGAACCCGGCGAGCACCACGCCGACCAGGGCGTGCACGAGGCCCAGGCGGAGCCCGGTCAGCACGTACGGCCGGGCGGCGGGCAGCACCACGCTGCGCAGCATCCGGCCGGGCGGCACGCAGTAGGCGCGGGCCAGCTCGACGTGGGAGCGTTCGAGGTCGCGCACCCCGTCGCGGACGGTGAAGAAGACCTCGAAGAAACCGAACGCCAGGATCAGCACGATCTTCGCGAGGTCCTGCAGGCCGAACCAGAGGGCGATCAGCGGCACCAGCGCGATCCGCGGGGTGAGGAACAGCGCGCCGAGCAGCGGGGAGAGGAACCGGTCGAGCGGCCGGTACCAGCCGAACAGCAGGCCCAGCCCGACCCCGGCGACGGCGGCCACCGCCATGGCCACCGTCACCTGGACGGCGGTCTGCCCCCACGCGCTGGCCAGCTCACCGCCGGCGAGCAGGTCGCCGGCGGCGGCGCCGACCCGGGCCGGGGTCGGCAGGATCGCGGCCGACATCCGCTGCGCGACCTGCTGCCAGACCAGCAGCAGGAGGGCCAGGGTGCCGATCCTGACCGCCCAGTCGCGGGCCGGCGCCATCACCTGGCGCCGAGGAAGGCGACGGCGGCCTTCTGGTAGTCGAAGGTCACCAGGTCGGCACAGGCGTAGTCGCGCTTGACCACCCCGAACTCCTTGGAGGTGGCCAGGGTGTAGTCGCACATCTTCTCGTCGAGGGCGCCGTTGACCGGCCAGTCGTCGAGCTCGGTGACCAGGGTGCGGTAGTTGTTCTCCGCCGCCTCGGCCGACAGCCCGTCGATCTTGGCCTGGGCGAGCGCCAGCCAGCCGGCCCTGTCCTCGTGGGTCCACCTGGCCGCCTTGATCTCGGAGACCGCCAGGGCCAGCGCGAGGTCGGAGTTGGCGTCGAGCCAGGAGCGGTCGACCGCCCAGACGTCGTTGAGCTGAGGGTTGGCCTCCCAGCCCTTGCAGAGCACGGTGTAGGCGCCGGGCTTGGCCAGGTCCAGCTCGGCCTGCCGGAACGTCGCCGACATGCCGCCCTCGATCTTGCCCGCCTCCAGCGACTCCACGATCTGCCCGATGTTGGACAGGTGCAGGAGCTGGACGTCCTTCCTGACGTCCAGCCCGGCCTGCTCGAAGCACCGGGACGCGGTCTGCCCGACGATCGAGGTGAGGTTCTGGGAGACGGCGAACGGTTTGCCCTTGAGGTCGGCGAGGGAGGCGGCGGGGCCGCGGCCGGCGACCAGGAAGGCGTTCTTCTGGTCGTTGCCGGCGACCGCCAGCAGGTCGGCGCCGGCCTCCCTGGCCGCGGCCAGGCCGCCGAGCGAGACGTGGCCCACCTGGACCTGACCGCCGATCAGGGCGGCGTTGAGCGGGGTGGAGTCCATCAGCCTGAAGTCGGCCTCGACTCCGAAGTCGCTCTTCAGCAGTTCGAGGGTCTTGTGGAGACCGGTGAGCGTCGGGTTGGGGAAGGCGGCGCTGGCGACGGAGATCCGCCTGCCCTGGACCTTGGCCCGCAGTTCCTCGATCGAGGCGGGCGGCTGGACCGGCGGCCGCCGCGCTGCGGCGTCCTCCGCGCGGGCGCCGGACGCCGCGGCGCCGGGCGCGGCCCCGGCACCGGGATTGTCGGCGCATCCCGCGAGCAGCAGCGCCGACAGGGCCAGCACTGCGTAGCGCGTCGGCCGGTGGGCTTTCCGGCTCATCGGGTACCTCCGGGGGGATGAAGATTGGATACAACGGCAGGTCCGATGAAGACTTGCCGCTCCCCACTAAACAAGTAGGGAAAGTGCAATTAAGATGACACACGCCCCCAGGAGATGGCAAACAGGGCTTCAGATCTGGACAGTCGGCATGAAAGATCACCGTGAGGCCGCAGGGGAGCCGGCGAGGCGCGGCCCGCGAGATTGCATCCATTCCAGGGCCGCGCCGCGCCACGGGCGGTACGGCGGGCACGGCCCCGGACATGACTGTGGCCGGGCCACCCTCGCCGCATCGGATGCGGCGAGGGTGGCCCGGCCACCGGAAGGGGGTTACCTCAGGCCGGCGTCGACGGCGCTGGTCAGGGTGCCGGGGTCACCGGACATCTCCCAGATCATCACGCCGAGCAGGCCCTTGCTCCGCAGCCACGCGGTCTTCTTCGCGATCGACCAGGCGTCGTCGAAGGTCCACCACTGGCCGCCGTTGCCGGTGAAGCAGTAGGTCGCGACCGACTGCTCGTCGTGCTTGATGGTGCAGCCCGGCACTCCGGCCAGCAGGTTGCTGTACCCGCGGGTGCCCGCCTCGTCCGGGAACTGCCCCGGCGCCGCGCCGGTGGCCGACTGCCACTCGCCGGACTTGCCGCCGTCGGCGACGCCCTGCCAGCCGCGGCCGTAGTAGGCGAGGCCGACAGTGATCTTGCGCGGGTTCACCCCGGCCTGCAGGTAGGCGTTGACCGCGTTCTCGACGCTGAAGTGGAACGAGTACGGGTCGTCGGTGTCGGCGTACAGGTTGCCCTGGTGGCCGGCCCGGTTGGGCTCCCACGAGTTGTCGCTGCCCGCGCCGTGGAAGTCGTAGCCCTGGACGTTGAAGATGTCCAGGGACTTGGCGACCTCGGGCAGGTCCCAGCCGGCCTCGATCTTCGCCGGGTCGGCGGGGGTGAACGCGGTGAGCTGGTAGCGCTTGCCGGTCTCCTGGGTCAGGGCGTCGAGCTGCTTGCGGAACTCGGCGATCAGCAGCGTGTTGTTCGCCTTGTCGTTGGCGCCGATGTGGTTGCCCGCGTGGCCCTCCGCACCCGGCCACTCCCAGTCCAGGTCGATGCCGTCGAAGATCCCGGCGGCGCTGCCCGGACCGCCCGCGGCGTTGTAGGTCGGCAGGTTGCCCTTGATGTAGGTGTCGATGCAGGAGCTCACGAACTTCTTCCGGGCGGCGTCGGTGGCCGCCACGTCGGAGAAGTACTTGGAGTAGGTCCAGCCGCCGAGCGAGATCAGCACCTTCAGGTTCGGGTACTTCGCCTTGAGCTTGCGGAGCTGGTTGTAGTTGCCGCGCAGCTTCTCCCAGCCGGTGTCGGCGACGCCGTCCACCGACTGCGCCGCGCTCATCGGCCTGCCGTAGTCGGCGTCCGCGTCGCCCGCGCCGTCACCCTGGTTCGGGTCCTGGGGGTTGGCCGTGGTGCCCTTGGTCACACCCTGCAGGCAGGTCAGGTTCACCGGGTCGATGTTGCCGAAGGCGTAGTTGAGGTGGGTCAGCTTCGCCGCGGCACCGGTCGTGTCGAGGTTGCGCACGAAGTACTGCCGGCCGTAGATGCCCCACTGCACGAAGTAGCCGACCCTGGCGTAGCCGCTGCCGACGATGTCGTCGGTGCTCACCTTCAGCGCGTTGCTGGCGGCCGAGAGGTTGTCGTACAGGTCACGGGCCTTGACGGTGAAGGTGTACTCGGTGGACGGCGACAGCCCGCTGACCGTGGCCGAGGTGTCGGTGACCGTGGCCGCGAGGGTCGCGCCGACGTAGACCTCGTAGCCCGCGATGCCCTTGTTGTCGGTCGAGGCCCCCCACGCGAGGGAGACGCTCGACGAGCTCTTGCCCGTGCTGCGCAGGTTGGCGGGCACGGTGGGCGGCTGGGTGTCGTCACCGGCGTTGTTGGTCGTCACCTTCAGCGCGGTGCTGGCCGGGGAGAGGGTCCCCTTCCTGTCCTTGGTCTTGACGGTGAAGGTGTATTCGGTGTTCGGGGTCAGGCCGGTGAGGGTCGTGGCCGTCCCGGTGACCGTCGTGGCGAGGGTGGCGCCGTTGTAGACCTGGTAGCCGACGATCGGCAGGCTCCCCGGGGTCGCGGCGTCCCACGCCAGCGACACGGTCTTGGTGGTCTTGACCGGTGAGCGCAGGTTGCCCGGCGCGGCGGGCGGCGTGTCGGCCGAACCGTCGCACCTGACGTCGTTGACCCGGCAGTTCTCCGGTTCGGCGGCCGCGCTGAGCCGGAAGGAGGGGCTGTAGGGCTCGGTGGAGCCGCGCGCCGCGACCGTCGTGTTGTAGTGGGCCGGGCTCAGCGTGACCTGGCGCCCGCTCTGGCTGATCGAGGCGTTCTCGGCCCCGCTCGCGGTGACCCCGGCGGGCAGGTCGAAGGTGATCGACCAGCCGTTGAGCGCGGCGTCGGTGTTGTTGTTGACCACGTACTTGCCCTGCGTCCCGCTGCCCGAGTAGGTGGCGGTGACGGGCGCGTCCGGCGGCGGCGGGTCGCCGCTGCCGTCGCAGTTGGCGTTGTTGATCGTGCAGCTCGTCGGCTGGACCGCCGAGCTGAGGGTGAACGTGGGGCTGTACGGCTCGGTGCTGCCGTTCGCACGCACGGTATTGATGTAGAAGGCGGGGGTCAGCTTGACCCGCGTCCCGCTCTGGGTGGTGGTGGCGTTCTGGGCTCCGCTGACGGTGACCCCGGCGGGCAGGTCGAAGGTGATCGACCAGCCGGTGACCGGGGTGGCGCCGGGATTGCTCACCACGAACTTGCCCTGGTTGCCGGCCAGGGTGAAGGCGGCCGTCAGGCGGGCGGCAGCGTTGGCGGGAGCGCTGATGGCGGCGAGGGCGGTCGCCAGGACGAGAACCAACAGCACAGAGGCGGTTCGGCGCATGCGTGGACTCTTTCTTAAAGGAAAGTTTCCTAACAATTACGCGGATCGTAAACCTGGCGCTCCATGTCGACAAGACCCAAAACGGCGCAGTTCGAGCGGAGGTGGGCGCGGTGGATCCGACGGCCACGAGGGCCCCGCCGACCACGCCGGACACGCCGGGCGGACGGCCGGCGCCGTACGAGATGAGCCGCGTCGCACGGCGGGGACGGGCGCACCGCACGAGACGGCCGACGCGCCGCATGAGACGGCCGACGCACCGTACGAGACGGCCGACGCGCTGCACCGAAAGGCCGGAGCCGTTCAGCCGCCGTCAAGACGGTCGCCCGGAAATGACGTCACCGGGGTTGCAATGACGTCAACATGACGTCATAGTAATGCTTATGGACGTCACGCCCTTCGTCGAGAACCTCCGCCGCGCACTGGCCGCGTCGGCGGCGGTCGCCGACCCCGAGACCCGGGCCGCCGTGGAGAACCTCACGACGGCACTGGACTCCTCCGTCAGGCTCATGCTCATCGACGCGCTCTCCGTGGCGGCCGACGAGGTCACCAGGGAGCTCGCACCCGGCTCCGTCGAGGTACGGATCCGCAACCGCGAGCCCGAGTTCGTGGTGACGCCGCCTCCGGCGGCGGACACCTTCAGCCCGTCGTTCCCGCCCCCGCCACCCGGCCCGCCGCACCCCCCCGCTCCCCCCGAGCCGCCCCTGCCCTCCGGCGAGGCGGGCACCGCGCGCCTCACGCTGCGGATGCCCGAGACGCTCAAGGGCCGCATCGAGGAGGCCGCGAGCCAGGAGGGCGTCTCCGTCAACGCCTGGCTCGTCCGCGCGGTCTCGACCGCCCTGGCCGGCGCCCCCCACGAGCCCCGCCCGTCCACCACCGGAAAGCGCATCAGCGGCTGGGCCCGCTGACCTGCCCCACCCCGCACGACCTACAAGACCCCCACGACCCGCAAGGGAGATTTCGCCATGCCCGTATTCCAGACTCCCGGCCCCGTCACACTCCAGGTGAAGTTTCCCGCGGGCGATCTGCGCATCACGGCCACGCCCCGCGAGGACACCCTGGTCGAGGTACGGCCGGCCGACCCGTCCAGGTCCGTCGACGTGGAGTGCGCCGAGCGGACCCGCGTCGAGCAGATCGACGGAACGATCTTCATCGAGGCGCCCGAACGGCACCTGACGCTGGGCCGCAGTCCGAGGCTGGAGGTCGTCGTCGGCCTGCCGGAGGGATCGCGGATCGACTCCACCACCGCCTCGGCCGACGTCCGGATGACCGGCGCCCTGGACGGCGTCACGGTCGGAACGGCCTCCGGCGACGTGCGGATCGACCGTTGCGCCGATCTTGCCGCCAAGACGGCGAGCGGTGACGTCATCTGTGACGTCACCGAGGGCAGCGCCCAGGTGAAGACGGCGTCCGGAGACGTCGGCCTGCGGGAGGTGCGCGGCGGAGCGGAGATCTCCACCGCCTCGGGCAGGACCGAGCTCGGCGTGGTCGGCGGCGCCGCCACCGTCAAGAGCGCCTCCGGGCGCGTCCGGATCCGGACCGCCGGTGACTCCGTCCAGGTGAAGGGCACCTCGGCCGACATCACCGTCGACGCGGTCGCCCGCGGAAACGTCTCCGTCAAATCCTCCTCGGGTGACGTCACGATCGGCGTCGTCACGGGGACCAACGCGTGGCTCGACGTCTCCTCGATCTCGGGCGGCGTCGGCTCCTCCCTCGACCAGGCCGACCAGCCCGCCGCCGGCGCGGAGCAGGTCGAGATCCACGTCCGCACCACGTCCGGCGACATCTCCATCACCCGCGCCCACCCGTGAGACACCCCCGGACCCCGCGCCCACCCGTGAGACCCCCGAAGGAGACCCTGATGAACGACACGCAGGTCTACACCCTCTCCCGCCTGCGGCACGCCGAGATGATCGCCGAGGCGGAGGCCTGGCGCGGCGTGCCGAAGCACCCCGGCGCCTCGCGCCGGTGGGCGGCCCGGTTCCTCCACGGACTCGCCGACCGGATCGGCCCGGCACCGGCCCGCGGATACGACCGCCGCGCCACGCCGTACAGGCCGACGGCCGTCTGACCGCCTGCTCGGAGTCGACCTGTCTCTCCGACCGGCCCGATGCCGGAGCGACGCGGTAGCTTGGGGGCTGCTCACCACGGCCGCCCATCACAGCTGCCACCACGAGGGAAGAGAGATCGTGACGACGTCTATTCATCAGCGGATCGCCGAAGAGCTTGGTGTGCGCGAACGGCAGGTGCAGGCGGCCGTGGAGCTGCTCGACGGCGGGGCCACCGTGCCGTTCATCGCCCGGTACCGCAAGGAAGCCACCGAGATGCTCGACGACACGCAGCTGCGTACGCTCGAGGAGCGGCTGCGCTACCTGCGCGAGCTGGAGGAGCGGCGCACCGCGATCCTGGAGTCGATCCGCGGCCAGGGCAAGCTCGACGACGCCCTCGAGGCGCAGATCGTGGCGGCCGACTCCAAGGCCCGGCTGGAGGACATCTACCTGCCCTACAAGCCCAAGCGGCGGACCAAGGCGCAGATCGCCAGGGAGGCCGGGCTCGAACCGCTCGCCGACGGCCTGCTCGGCGACCCGTCGGTCGACCCGCAGGCCGCCGCGGCGGCCTTCGTCGGCGAGGGGGTGGCCGACGCCGCCGCCGCGCTGGACGGCGCCCGCGCGATCCTGGTCGAGCGGTTCGGCGAGGACGCCGACCTGGTCGGGGAGCTGCGCGAGCGGATGTGGGGCAAGGGCCGCCTGGTCGCGGCGGTCCGCGAGGGCAAGGAGGAGGCGGGGGCCAAGTTCTCCGACTACTTCGACTTCGCCGAGCCGTTCACCAAGCTGCCCTCCCACCGGATCCTGGCGATGTTCCGGGGGGAGAAGGAGGAGATCCTCACCCTCACCCTGGAGCCGGAGGAGGAGCCCACCGGCACCTACGAGGGGCGCATCGCCCACCGCTTCGGCGTCTCCGACCAGGGGCGTCCCGCCGACAAGTGGCTGGCCGACACCGTCCGCTGGGCCTGGCGCACCCGCATCCTCGTCCACCTCGGCATCGACCTGCGGATGCGCATGTGGCAGGCCGCCGAGGAGGAGGCGGTGCGCGTGTTCGCCGCCAACCTGCGTGACCTGCTGCTCGCCGCGCCCGCGGGGAGCCGCGCGACGATGGGACTCGACCCGGGCCTGCGCACCGGCGTGAAGGTCGCGGTGGTCGACGCGACCGGCAAGGTCCTGGCCACCGACACGATCTACCCCCACGAGCCGCGCCGCCAGTGGGACCAGTCGCTGGCCACCCTGGCCGCGCTGGCCAGGAAGCACGACGTGGAGCTGGTCTCGATCGGCAACGGCACCGCGTCGAGGGAGACCGACAAGCTCGCCGGCGAGCTGGTGAAGCTGGTCCCCGGGCTGACCAAGATCGTGGTGTCGGAGGCCGGGGCCTCGGTCTACTCCGCCTCCGCCTTCGCCTCCCAGGAGCTGCCCGGCATGGACGTGTCCCTGCGCGGCGCCGTGTCGATCGCACGGCGGCTCCAGGACCCGCTGGCCGAGCTCGTCAAGATCGATCCCAAGTCGATCGGCGTCGGCCAGTACCAGCACGACCTCGCCGAGACCAAGCTCTCGCGCTCGCTCGACGCGGTGGTCGAGGACTGCGTGAACGCGGTGGGCGTGGACGTCAACACCGCCTCGGCGCCGCTGCTGACCCGGGTCTCGGGCATCGGCTCCGGCCTGGCCGACAACATCGTCCAGCACCGTGACGCCAACGGCCCGTTCCGCTCCCGCAAGGCGCTCAAGGACGTGGCCAGGCTCGGCCCCAAGGCCTTCGAGCAGTGCGCGGGCTTCCTCCGCATCCCCGGCGGCGACGACCCGCTCGACGCCTCCAGCGTGCACCCCGAGGCCTACCCCGTGGTCCGCCGGATCCTGTCGGCCGCCGGCGGCGACATCAGGAAGGTGATCGGCAACGGCACGGTGCTGCGGGCCCTGCGGCCGCAGGACTTCGTGGACGACACCTTCGGCCTGCCGACCGTCACCGACATCCTGTCCGAGCTGGAGAAGCCCGGCCGCGACCCCCGTCCGGCCTTCAAGACCGCGACCTTCAAGGAGGGCGTGGAGAAGCTCTCCGACCTCACCCCCGGCATGCTGCTGGAGGGCGTGGTCACCAACGTCGCCGCCTTCGGCGCGTTCGTCGACGTCGGCGTGCACCAGGACGGGCTCGTCCACGTCTCGGCCCTTTCGCACAACTTCGTCAAGGACCCCCGCGAGGTGGTCAAGCCCGGCGACATCGTCCGGGTGAAGGTGCTCGACGTCGACATCCCCCGCAAGCGCATCTCGCTCACCCTCCGGCTGGAGGACGAGCCCGCCAAGGGCTCCGGCCAGCGCGACCAGCAGGGCGGCGGACGGCGTGACGGAGGCAACCTGGGCGGCCAGCAGGGAGGTCAGCAGGGCGGCCAGGGCCGCGGCGGCCGTCAGCAGGGCCAGGGACAGGGGCGCGGCGGCCAGCAGCGGCAGGACCGTGGCGGCCAGCAGCGCAGCGCGCCGAGCGGCGCGATGGCCGACGCGCTGCGCCGTGCCGGGCTCGACGGCTCCGGCGGCAACCGCTAAAGGCCGCAGCGCCCCCGGCCTCCTCCCCCACCGCCGAAGGAGGAGGCCGTACGGCTCGCGGACGGGCGGCGTCTCCTCGATCGGGCACGGCTGCCCCGTGCCGTCGCCCTACGATGAGCGCCGGTCAGGAGAACTCGGCGGCGAGCAGGCCGAACAGCGCCTCGTCGACGAAGGCCCCGGCCACCCAGGCATGGTCGCGGAGCGTGCCCTCGCGCCGGAAGCCGGCCTTCTCCGCGGAGGCGATCATGCCGCTGTTGGTGACGAGCGTCTCCAGTCCCAGCCGGTGCAGGCCGCGGATCCGGAAGGCGTAGTCGCACAGCACCCGCAGCACGTCGGGGGCGTAGCCCCGGCCGCGGGCCTCGGGCAGCAGCGAGATGCCGAGGTGGCCGTTGCGGTTGAGGGCGTCGATCCCCCAGACCAGGCAGGAGCCCAGCAGGTCGCCTCCGGTGAGGGACTCGACGGCGAAGGCGACGTTGGCCGGGTCGGGCTCCCGCCGCTCGTAGCGGGCGATCGCCTGGTCGGCCGTCTCCGGGACCCAGGGCTCCGCGCTTGAGACGACGGCCGTCTCCACGTCGTCGTGCAACCGGTGGAGCGCGACCAGGTCGTCCTTGGTCACGGCCCTGAGCAGAACCCTGTCTCCACGAAGCATGAGTGGAACTCTAACGCCGGGCGGCGTGCAACCGATCGTCAAGCGGCCCGCAGGCAGCCGCCGTTACCCATGGGGGACACAGCACACGCAACGATCGGGAACACCAATGAACCGCGCCAGGATGAAGCTGATCTGGGTGGCGCTGCTACCGCTCGCCATCGCCGGGATGCTGGCGGCCACGAGCGGCGTCGGCCTCTGGGGGGTGGGGGTCTTCATCGTCTGCCTGAGCGGTTTCGTGCTCATGGGCTTCCTCGTCTCGGGCGCCTCGGGCAACTCCCACCTCCTGCGCACCGGCACGCCCGCCGGCGCGCTGATCACCGGCATGGGCGCCACCGGATGGCAGGTCGACGGCCGGCACGTGGTGGTCTTCGGGCTGCGGGTCACCCCGGCGTCGGGCATGCCGTACGACGTGCCCGAGCACCGGCAGCAGGTCCCGCCGATCCTGCTCGGCGGGGTGCTGCCGGGGATGACCGTGCAGGTCCGGACGGATCCGGCGGACCCGTTGAAGCTGTGCATCGACTGGTCGGTGCTGCCCGTCCACGGCGAGGCGCCGTACGGTCACCCCGCCAAGCCCTGACCCCGGTGCCGCGGACCCGACGGCCCCGGTGCGGCGCCGTTCAGGCCGGGGCGGCCTCGGGCCGGTGGTCCTCGCGCCGCCCCGCGGCTGTGCGGCGCGGGGGAAGGGCCGGCGCGGTCAGAGCAGGCGCCTGATGTCGCCGTAGGCCCGGTAGAAGCCGCCCCGCTCGGAGAAGCGCACGCCCTCGACGAGATAACGGGCGCCCGCCTCGCGCACCCCCTTGGGGAACTGCACGTTCCGCCGGACGTCGTAGCCCTCGCTGACCACCCGCACCCGGAGCCGCTCCCCCTCCCGGAAGCACTCCACGACCACGCCGTCCCCTGCGCCGGAGACGGTCTCCAGCGTCACGGTCTCCAGCGTCGCCGTCGGCTCCACCACGGCCAGCCCGGCCGCCGCCTTGACGTCCACCGGCTCGGGGACGGTGCCCCCCTGCGCCGCCTTGATCGCCTCCTCCGTGGCGTCGATGCAGGCCAGGGTGCCGTCGGTGGTCACGATGTAGAGGCGGTCGTCGAGATACTGCATGGAGAAGGCCGAGCCGCAGCCGGTGGCCAGCTTCCACAGGCGCTCGCCGCTCTGGTCGAAGCAGTAGATCGAGGAGTGGTTGTCCCCGGCGAAGACGTAACGGCCGCCGGGGGCTGTGGCGCAGGAGAAGACGGTGGCGTCGCAGCGGTAGACCGCCTCGGTCGCGCCGTCGGACTTGCTGAGCCGGTGCACGGCGCCGCGCGAGGTGCCGGCGTAGACCGAGCCCGCCTCCTGCCAGCCGAACAGCACCGCGCCGTTGAGGCCCGTCTCCCAGACCGGCGCGCCGGCGGCGGCGTCGTAGCGGGCCACGCCGGTGGAGTGCCCGTGGTAGACGGCCTCGTCGTCGCAGCGGACCATCCAGGCCGAGTCGCCCCGCCCCTTGCGCGCCCACTGGAACTCGTCCTCGTGGTCGATGGTGGTGATCCGGCCCGCCTGGTCGGAGACGCCCAGCACCCCCTCGTGGATGTCCAGCCAGTAGATGTCGACGTCCTCGGAGATCTCGTAGGCGAGCCGGGGGACCTTCCCGCTGAGGTCGTAGACCTTGCCGTCGTCGGCGCCCGCGTAGATCCAGAAGTCGTCGGCGACGATGCACTTGACGCCGTCGGGGAGCCGGAAGCGGCCGGTGACGGTGCCCCCGTGGGTGACGGTGTAGACGTCGCCGTTCTGGTTGCCGACCCAGCAGCGCTCGGAGTCGACGAAGATCCCGAATGCCGCCGCGCCGCTGGCGAAGCGCCACAGCACCGGCGCCTGGGTGGCGGTGGAGCGGACGCTCGCCACGCTGCGCCGGGTGACCGCGCGGCGCTGGCGCCCCCCGCGTACGGCGGGGGCGTAGCCCCTGCGGACCTTCTCGCCGATCTTCTTCGCCGCGGCGGCCTCGGCCTTCTCCGCGGTGGCGAAGGCCGACACCTTGGACTGCCCCGGCTCACCGATCCGGCCGTAGCTGATCGTCACCTGGAGCCCGTCGAGCACGACCTCGTAGAACTTGTGCGAGCTTCCGTCGTCCTCGGACAGCTCCAGGTACGTGCTCCGCGCCGCCATGCCACACCTCTCGGTCGATCGACTTTCCGCGGAGCGTACGGCAGGCGGGCGACAAATCCGACCGGAACCGGCGAACGGGAACGGACGCCGGACCCTCGCGGCTCAGCGGGCGCCCGCCTCCTGCTCCTCCTGGCGGTGATGGATCAGCGCGACGGCGACCGAGGCCACCGGGGCGGCCAGGAAGGCGCCGACGATCCCGCCGAGGACGCTGCCCAGCGCGATGATGATCAGAATGGCCGCACTGGGCAGGTCGAGTGCCCGGCCGTAGATCTGCGGGGCGAGCACGTGCCCCTCCAGCTGCTGGACCAGCACGGTGACCGCGACCACGATCAGCGCCACCAGCCAGCCCTTGGCCACGAAGGCCACGACCGCCGCCAGCAGGCCCGCCGCGAACGCGCCCACGACCGGCAGGAACGCCCCGGCGAACGTCAGCACAGCCAGCGGCAGGGCGATCGGCACGCCCAGGATCCACAGCGCGATCCCGATGAAGAACCCGTCGACCAGGCCGACGAGCGCCACCCCGCGGATGTAGCGGCTGACGACGTCGAAGATCACCGCACCGCTCTCCCGCAGGGTCCGCCTGGCCCCCCGGGGAGCCAGATCTATGACCCACCCGACGAGACGGTCGCCGCTGTGCACGAAGTAGACCGACAGGATCATGGCCAGCACCACGCCGAACAGGATCTCCCCCACGGTGCGCACGCCCGCCAGGGCCCCGCTGGCGATCTCTCCGCCCCGCCCGCTCAGGTACTGCTTGGCCTGCTCGAACAGCTCCGTGGTCTTCTTCTCGTCCAGGCCGAGGGACGACGCCAACATCTGCAGGTCACCGCCCGCCTTCCCGAAACTCCGCCGCAGCTCGGCCACACCGGCGACCGTGGGCGGCACGAGCAGCGCGACCAACGCCGCCAGGAGGAGGAAGCCGCCGAGACAGACCGCGGTGGTGGCGAGCGCCCGGCTCAGCCCGTGCCTCCTGAGCCGCTGGTAGGGCGGGAGCAGAAGCGTGGTGATCGCCATTCCGAGGACGATGGGGATGACCACCACCTGGACCACGTAGAGGACCCACAGGATCACGGCGGCCAGGGCGATGATCGCGAGCAGGCGCCAGGCCGTGTCACCCGCCCGCCGCAGCCCCCCGTCCCCCGCGGGGGCGGGGCCGATGCGCTCCCCCATGCTGGGCACCTTCCCCGCACGGATCGACAGCAACCCTGCTGAGCTGGGCCGATACGGTCGCGCCCGGGGGTCAGCCGCGCGGCGCGTACATGATGACGGCCACTCCCGCCAGGCAGATGAGCGCGCCGGCCACGTCCCAGCGGTCAGGCCGGAACCCGTCCATGACCATCCCCCAGATCAGGGAACCTGCGATGAACACCCCGCCGTAGGCCGCGAGGATCCGGCCGAAGTCGGGATCGGGCTGGAACGCGGCGGCAAACCCGTACGCCCCCAGGGCGATCACTCCGCCGGCGATCCAGAGCGGTCCCCGCCCTTCCCGCACGCCCTGCCAGACCAACCACGCGCCGCCGATCTCCGCGAGGGCGGCGAACACGAACAGCAGCAGGGATCGGGCGACGGTCACGCCGACGACTGTACCCAGCCGCCAGCACCAGGCCGAGCATGACCAGTACCGCGACCTCGAAGACCACCACCAGCCGCTGGGTGACCCCGGCGGGGATGTCGTCGTTGGTCAGGTCGATCCCGGCCATCCGCGCGACGTAGGGCAGGACCACCAGGACCAGCACGCCCAGGGAGGCCAGGCTCAGCAGCCGCACCGACCGGGCATAGGGGCTCGCGGCGTGCCGCCGGGCCAGCATCAGGCCCGCCACCGGCATCGTCAGGAAGGCCACGAACGCCGCATACCGGTGGATGCCCCCGGACATCGACAGCGGCACCCCCGGCTCGTCGGTGGGGAAGGCGCCGATCAGCAACATGCACAGGCCCCAGACCCCGACCAGCAGCGCCGCCCTGCGGTCCGCGCCGCGCCGGGCCAGCGCGACCCCGAAGGCCGTCGCGCCCACGGCGAAGGACGTGAGCGAGACGGGCAGCAGCCAGCCGTCCGGCTCGAACGCGTACTCGCTGATCACGGTGTGCACCGGATCGAGGCCCGTGGCCACGTGCAGCCCGAGCATTGCCACAGCTCCGGCGCCGATCGCCGCGTAGCCGCCCAGGATCATCCTGGATCCCGAAAAAACCTGACTTGCCATGGCTCAACCATGGCGACGGGCCACTTTCCGCAGTACCGGAAATGATCCCCAGTCATCCCTGAGCGATCCCGGAGGAGGTCCGGGGCGGCGTAGTGCCCGCATCAGGGGGACAGCCCCGGCGCCACGGCTGTGAGCTGGGCGAACAAGGCGGATGGTAGTGCCTGCCCCCTCAGGGTCACGGCTCCGGGGGCCCCTGCCGGCAGGGGGTGGGGCTCCGGGGGACCCCGCTTGACTTCGAGCGCGCTCCAAGGCGCAAGGTGGTGTCCATGGGGATCACCATCCAGGAGGCCTCGCGCCGGTCGGGGCTGAGCGCGCACACCCTGCGCTACTACGAGCGCATCGGACTCATCCACGAGGTGGACCGTGCCCCGAACGGGCACCGCACCTACGCGGGGCCCGATCTGGACTGGCTCGACTTCCTCATCAAACTACGCGCGACCGGCATGCCGATCGCGGACATGTGCCGCTATGCCGAGCTGCGCAGGCGGGGGCCGGAGACGGTCGCCGAGCGGCGGCGGATGCTGGAGACCCACCGGGAACGGGTCAGAGCACAGATCGCACAGCTCACCGGGGACCTGGACGTCCTCGACTACAAGATCGACTTCTACAGCGCACAGGAGCATCAATGAACAAGCGCCGTCTCGGCCAGGGAGGCCCGGAGGTCTCGGCCATCGGGCTCGGCTGCATGGGAATGTCGGAGTTCTACGGCGCGGCCGACGAGGCCGAGTCGGTCGAGGTCGTCCACCGCGCCCTCGACCTCGGGGTGACCTTCCTCGACACTGCCGACATGTACGGCAGGGGCCACAACGAGGAGCTGGTGGGGCGGGCGATCAGGGACCGCAGGGACGAGGTGGTGCTGGCCACGAAGTTCGGCATCGTCCGGACCGACGACCCGGCCCGCCGCGGTATCGACGGCAGCCCCGCCTATGTGAAGAAGGCCGCCGACGCCTCGCTCCAGCGGCTGGGCGTGGACCACATCGACCTCTACTACCTGCACCGGCGTGACCCGGACGTGCCCGTCGAGGAGACGGTCGGCGCGATGGGCGAGCTGGTCGCCGAGGGCAAGGTCGGCCGGATCGGCCTGTCGGAGGTGAGCGCCGAGACGCTGCGGAAGGCGCACGCCACGCACCCGATCGCCGCCCTGCAGAGCGAGTACTCGCTGTTCACCCGGGGGCTGGAGGAGGAGATCCTGCCGGCCGCCCGGGAGCTGGGCATCGCGCTGGTGGCCTACTCGCCGATCAGCCGGGGACTCCTCGGCGGCACGCTGGCCCCTGCCGGGGAGCTGCCCGACGACGACTTCCGCAAGCACCTGCCCCGGTTCACCGGGGAGAACGGGGCGCGCAACGAGGCTCTCGTCGGTGAGGTCCGCAAGATCGCCAAGGAGGTGGGCTGCACGCCGGCCCAGCTCGCCCTGGCCTGGCTGCTGAGCCGGGGCGAGGACGTCATCCCGATCCCGGGCACCAAGCGGCTGCGCTACCTGGAGGAGAACGCGGCGGCGGCCGACGTCACGCTGACCTCCGGCCAGCTCGCCGCGCTCGAAGCCGCCGTACCGACCGGGGCCGCCCTCGGCGACCGCTACCCGGACATGTCCTCCATCGAGCGCTGACCCGCACGGGAGCCGCGGTCCCACGCGACGGCCGGCTCCCGCGCGGGCCGGCGGGGAGCACCTCTTCCACGCGGCCCCGGCCTCCACGCGGGATCCGCCTCTCCGCCGACCGGCGGGGAGGCGTTCCCTCTCACGCGGGAACCGGCTCCCGCGCGGGGTTCCACTCCTCGTCGGTCATCCGGATCATCGCCACGCCCACCGCGCCGAAGGCGGCCAGCAGGATCGCCGGTCCCGCGTAGCCGAACACCGGGTTCCAGCTCCGCGCGCCCACCAGCCACACGACCATGCCGGCGAGCACCCCGACGGGGAACCACCAGCCCGCCCGGCCGGCCCGGGTGTAGGCCACGGCGACCAGGATCAGGCCGAGGAACGAACCGATCATGCCCGGGATCTGCCAGGCGACGACCATGGCGGGCTGGGCCGCGTCCTCCAGGATCCGGGTCGCCTGGTCCACGGGGAGGCGCTGGTAGAGCACGATGTCGAAGAAGTCGGCGATCATCAGCGACGAGAAGTTGATCAGGCCGAGCACGGTCACCGCGCCGGCCAGGTGGGCGAGGACGACCCCCCTGCGCCGCACCAGGTGGACCAGGCCGATCACGCCCGGCACCCAGAGCACCCAGGCGTAGTGCAGCAGTGTCGCGCTGATCCCGGTGGCGGCGGGATTGCTCGCGTAGCCGAGCACGTCGTCGCCCCCCGCCTCCAGCGGGTCGACGATCATGCCCAGCAGCAGGCAGAGCGGGGCGAGGACGAGGCTGGCGCCGGCCGCCCGGCGGCGGAAGGCGTCTGGATTCGTGAGATCGAACATGCCGGGGAGGCTATGGAGCGGCCGGGTCCGGGGTCGTCAAGGCGGGCTTCGATCCGCCATCCGCCTCAAGACGGATTTCATCCTCCGGGCGCCCCCTCTACCCTCGCTTCATGAGCCATCGCCCGCCCCCCAACGCGACCGACGTGCTGCTCGCGGTGGTCATGGCGCTGTTCGCGGTCGCCGAGGAGGCTGGCGGGCGTACGCTCGGGCCGGACAGCCCGCATACCGGCTGGTGGATGGTGGCCGCCATCGCCACCGCGGTGCCGGTCCTCCTGCGCCGGCGGGCGCCGGCCACCGTGACGTGCCTCTACTCGCTGGCGACCATCGCGGCGTTCGTCCACTTCGACGAGATCGCGTCGGCGTGGCAGTTCTACATCCAGCTTCTGCTGCTTTTCACCCTGCTCAGCGAGCTGTCGCCGCGGGATCCGCGGGCCGTCGCCGGGGTGGCGGTGACGGCGGCGTTCGTCGGCACGATGGTGCTCGCGCCCGCCGAGCCCTCGGGAGCTGGGGACCTCGCGGTCGCGGTGGTGATGACCTCCATCGCCGGCGGCGCGGGCGTCGCCGTACGGCGTTACCGGCAGCTCGCGGTCCACGCGCAGGAACGCGCCGAGCTGCTCGCCCGGGAGGCGGTGAGCGAGGAGCGGACCAGGATCGCGCGCGAGCTGCACGACGTCGTCGCGCACAGTGTCAGCGTGATGGTCATGCAGGCGGGGGCCGCGCGGCTGATGCTCCGGCCCGACCAGGTCACCGAGCGCGAGTCGCTGAACGTGGTGGAGGAGACGGGCCGCGAGGTGGTGGAGGAGCTGCGCCGCATGCTCGGGCTGCTCCGCACCGGCCCCGAGGGCGACGGGCTGGCGCCGCAGCCGTGCCTGGCCCGGCTGGACGACCTGGTCGAGCAGATGCGCGCGGCCGGTCTCGACGTGACGCTGAACGTCGAGGGCGAGCCTGTTCCGCTCCCCGCGGGTCTGGACCTGTCGGCGTACCGGATCGTCCAGGAGGCGCTGACCAACACCCTCCGGCACGCGGGCCCCACCGGGGTGGGAGTGACGATCGCCTACCGGCCCCGGGTGCTGTCCCTGGAGATCCTCGACCAGGGTCCCCGCCCCGGCCGTACCGGGCACGGGGGCGGGCCGGGGCACGGGCTGATCGGCATGCGCGAGCGGGTCACCCTGTTCCAGGGCCGGCTGTCGACGGGGCCGCTGCCCGGCGGCGGGTACGGCGTCCGGGTCACGCTCCCGCTGGCCGCGCGGGTCAGGCCGGGCGAGGTGGTCGCGTGAGCGTCTCCGTCCTCCTCGCCGACGACCAGGCGATGATCCGCCACGGGCTCCGGCTCGTCATCGGCACCCAGCCCGACCTCCGGGTGGTCGGCGAGGCCGCGGACGGCCGGGCGGCCGTCGCCGCGGCCAGGCGGCTCCGGCCCGACCTGGTGCTGCTCGACATCGCGATGCCGGGCATGACCGGCATCGCCGCCGCCCACGAGCTCCTCGCCGCCCCCGATCCGCCGAAGATCCTCATGCTCACCACCTACGACACCGACGAGAACCTGGAAGGCGCCCTGCGCGCGGGGGTGAGCGGCTTCCTGCTCAAGGTGTCGCCGCCCGAGCAGCTCTTCGCCGCGATCCGCACGGCGGTGAGCGGCCTGGCCACGCTCGACCCGGCGGTCACCGCCCGGGTCATGGCGGGCTACGTGGGCGCTCCGGCGATCCCCGGCACCGTCACCCCGCGCGAGCGGGAGGTCCTCACCCTGATCGGCCGCGGCCTGACCAACCGCGAGATCACCGCCGCCCTGTCGGTGACCGAGTCGACGGTCGGCACCCACATCAATCGCCTGCTGGCGAAACTCCACCTGCGCGACCGCGCCGAGGCCGTCCGGTACGCCTACGAGCACGGGCTCGTCCGCCCCCGCGAGGGCAGGTGACCGGGCCGCGCGCCCGGTGGTCACCGCGCCAGCGCGCGGGCACGCCGACCCGTAAGGATGCCGTGACCGCCGGGCGACCTCGGATGGTTACCCTTCGGTCACATGCACAGTGAGAAGCTCGCCATCGTCGGCGTGGCCACCCTGGCGGCTCTTGCCGCTCCGGCGGTGGCGCACGCCTCCCCCGACACGTCGGTGACGGTGACCGTGATGGGCACCTCCGACCTGCACGGCAACACCCTGAACTGGGACTACTTCAAGAACACCGAGTTCACCGACAGTAAGGGCAACGACGTCGGCCTGGCCAAGGTCTCGACGCTGGTCAACAAGATCCGCGCCGAGCGCGGCGCGGACCGGACCCTGCTGTTCGACTCCGGCGACACCATCCAGGGCACGCCGCTGGCCTACTACTACGCCAAGATGGAGCCGGTCGACGAGACGGGCGGGCTCCACCCGATGGCCCGCGCGATGAACGCCATCGGGTACGACGCGGTGACCCTGGGCAATCACGAGTTCAACTACGGCCTGCCGCTGCTGGCCACGTGGGTGCGGCAGATGAAGGCCCCGGTGCTCGGCGCCAACGCCGTTCACGCCAGGTCTGGCCTGCCCGCCTACCGGCCGTTCACCATCAAGACGATGCGGATCAAGGGCGAGAAGCCGGTCCGGGTGGGCGTGCTCGGCCTGACCAACCCGGGCGTGGCGATCTGGGACAAGGCCAACGTCGAGGGCAGGCTGCGCTTCACCGACCTGGTCGACAGTGCCAAGAAGTGGGTGCCGGTCATCCGCGGCCTCGGCGCGGACGTGGTCGTGGTCACCGCGCACGCGGGCGACAGCGGGATGTCCTCCTACGGCGGCGACCTGCCCGTCGAGAACGCCTCGGCCATGGTCGCCGAGGAGGTCCCCGGCGTGGACGCGGTGCTGTTCGGGCACGCGCACAACGAGGTGGCCCAGAAGTTCGTCACCAACAAGGCCACCGGCCGGCAGGTGCTGCTCACCGAGCCCGGCAAGTGGGGCCAGCGGCTGAGCGTGATCGACTTCCAGCTCACCAAGAAGCGCGGCAAGTGGGCGGTCACCGGGAAGTCCTCCACCACGCTGAACACCAACACGGTGGACGAGGACCCGAAGATCGTCGCGCTCATGAAGGAACAGCACGACACCACGGTCAAGTACGTCAACACGGTGGTGGCCCAGTCGAAGGAGCAGCTGTCGGCGGCCGAGTCCCCGTACAAGGACACCCCGATCCTGGACTACATCCAGAAGGTCCAGACCGAGACGGTGCGGAAGGCCCTGGAGGGTACGGCCGACGCCTCGCTGCCGGTGCTGTCGATCTCCGCGCCGTTCAGCAGGAGCGCCACCTTCCCCGCCGGGCCGGTGAGCGTGCGTGACATGGCGGGCCTGTACATCTACGACAACACGCTGATGGCGGTGAAGCTCACCGGGGCCCAGCTCAAGGACTACCTGGAGTACTCGGCCCGGTACTACAACCAGCTCGCGCCGGACGCCCCGGTCGACCTGGCCGCGCTGACCAACGCCAACGGCACCCCCGACTACAACTACGACCAGCTCTCCGGCGTCACCTACGACGTGGACGTCGCCCAGCCGGTCGGCCGGCGGATCGCCGGACTGTCCCACCAGGGGCAGCCGGTCGCCGCCGACCAGCAGTTCGTGGTCGCGATCAACAACTACCGCCAGTCGGGCGGCGGCGGCTTCCCGCACGTCACGACCGCTCCGGTGGTCTACAACGCGCAGGTGGAGATCCGCCAGGCGCTGATCGACTACGCGACGGCGACCGGGGTCATCGACCCGGCCGGGTTCGCCGAGGCCGGCTGGAAGCTGACCCGGGACGGCAAGCCGCTCTTCTGACGGTCCCGCGCGTCCCGGAGCGTCGGCGGGCCGCGCGGAGATCAGTCCGGCGGGGGGACGTGGTGCAGGAACACCGTCTCCCCGTCACCCCGCAGGCGGACGTCGAAGCGGTAGGACCCCTCTCCCGAGGGGGAGGCGATCAGCGTGCCGCGCCGTACCGGGTCCAGGCCGGCCAGGAACGGCGCGCCCGCGGTGAGGTAGACGCGGGTCCAGACCGGCTTGAGCAGGCCGCGGGCGAAGACCAGGAGCGGGATGTAGGTGTCCGGCCTGGCTGTGCGGAACCGGTAGGAGCCGTCCGTCCCGGTCGGGCAGCGCCCGAACAGGCCCGGCTGGCAGATCTCCAGCAGCGCGTCGGGCACCGGCTCGCCCGCGCCGTCCAGGACCCGGCCGTGCAGCTCGATCGCGTCCGGATGGTCCTCGGGCACCGCGAAGGGCCCCTCGGCGTACGGCAGGGCGTGCGCGAAGAACGGGCCCACCGTCTGCGACGGGGTCGGGGGCAGTGCCGGCATCAGTCCTCCTCGAAGGGGGTCGCGCCCAGCACGACGTCCCACCGGTAGCCGAGCGCCCATTCGGGCTCGGTGGTGTCCAGGTCGAAGGCGCAGACGAGCCGCTCGCGGTCCTCCGGCCGGGGCACCGACTGGAAGATCGGGTCATGGGCGAACAGCGGGTCGCCGGGGAAGTACATCTGGGTGATCAGCCGCTGGGTGAAGGCGGTGCCGAACACCGAGAAGTGGATGTGCGCCGGCCGCCAGGCGTTGGGATGGTTGCGCCAGGGGTAGGCGCCCGGCTTGATCGTGACGAACCGGTAGCGGCCGTCGGCGTCGGTCAGGCAACGGCCGGAGCCGGTGAAGTTGGGATCCAGCGGGGCGGGGTGCCGGTCCACCGGATGGGCGTACCTGCCGGTGGCGTTGGCCTGCCAGATCTCCACCAGCGTGTCCGGTACGGCCCGGCCCCGGCTGTCGAGGACCCGTCCGGTGACGATGATGCGCTCGCCGATCGGCTCGCCCGCGTGCTGCCTGGTCAGGTCGTGGTCCAGGGGCCCGACCGGCTGGTGGCCGTAGACCGGGTCGAGCAGCTCGGCCGCCTCGGGGTCGAGGGCGGGCCGCACCAGCGGCTGCGCGGGCGCGCGCAGCACGGTGCTGCGGTAGGAGGGGGTGAGGTAGCGCGGGTGCGGGTCGTCAGTCACGGGGTGCTCCGGAGTCGAGGGGCAGGCCGACGTAGTTCTCCGCGAGCGTGGTCGCGGCGGCCTCCGAGGAGGTGACGTAGTCGAGGTGGGAGGTCTGCAGGCGCCTGCCGTAGGCGTCGTCGGTGTCGAAGGTGTGCAGCAGCGTGGTCATCCACCAGGAGAAGTGCTGGGCCCGCCAGACCCTTTTCAGGCAGGTGGCGGAGTAGGCGTCCAGCAGGTCGGTGGAGCCCGTCGCGTAGAGGTGCGCCAGGGCCTCGGTCAGCACCCGCACGTCGGCGACGGCCAGGTTGAGGCCCTTGGCCCCGGTCGGCGGCACGATGTGGGCGGCGTCCCCGGCGAGGTAGAGCCTGCCGTAGCGCATCGGCTCGGCGACGAACGAGCGCATCGCGGACAGGTCCCTGGAGATGATCGGCCCCTCGGTCAGCGCGAACCCGGGGACCGTCTCCAGCCGCGCCCGCAGCTCGGCCCAGATCCGCTCGTCCGGCCAGTCGTCCAGCGAGGCGTCCGGCGGGACCTGGAGGTAGAAGCGGCTGATCTCCGGGGAGCGCATGCTGTGCAGCGCGAAGCCCCGGTCGCTGCGCGAGTAGATCAGCTCCTCGGCCGACGGCGGGACCTGGGCGAGGATGCCGAGCCAGGCGAACGGATAGTCCCGCTGGAAGATCGACAGAACCCCGTCGGGGATGGACGGCCGGCAGACGCCGTGGAAGCCGTCGCAGCCCGCGATGACGTCGCAGTCGAGGCGCTCGCCCCCGAAGGTGAGGTAGGGGTCGGCCTGGAGTGAGTGCGGGGCGACGTCCGGGACGTCGAAGAGGATCTTCCCGCCGTCGGCCAGCCGCCGGGCGATCAGGTCCTTGACGACCTCCTGCTGGCCGTACACGGTGATGGCCCGGCCGGGGACGAGCCTCTCGAACGGGATGCGGTGCCCGGCCCCGCCGTACCGCAGCTCGATGCCGTGGTGCGGCAGCCCCTCGGCGCGCATCCGCTCGCCGACGCCCGCCTCGTTGAGCACGTCGACCGTGCCCTGCTCCAGCACGCCGGCCCGGACGCGCTGTTCGACGTACTCCCGGCTGCGCGCCTCCAGCACGACCGAGTCGATGCCCCGCAGATGGAGCAGATGGGACAGCAGCAGCCCGGCGGGGCCCGCCCCGACGATCCCGACCTGAGTTCGCATGGGCCGAGCATTCCCCACCGGCCGCGATATCCGTACTCCCGGCTTCCGCTCAGTGGAAGCCGCTCCCGGAGCCGCGCGGGTGACCGGGCCGCGGTCGATCGGGCCGTCCCCGGATCCATTGACAAAATATAATTTTATATACAAGCTTGTTTTTGCGATGAGAGACGTCCTGTACCTGGAACAGATCGAGCAGGCCGAGGCCCTGCTCAAACCGCAGCGCATCGAGGTGCTGCGGCAGCTCGCCGAGCCCCGCACCTGCACCGAGGTCGCGGCCCGGCTCGGCCAGACCCCGCAACGGGTCTACTACCACGTCAAACGCCTGGTCGAGGCGGGCCTGGTGGAGCAGGTGTCCGAACGGAAGGTGCGCGGCATCCACGAGGGCATCTACCAGGCCGGTGCCCGCTCCTACTGGCTCTCCCCCCGCCTGGTCGGCCGGATCGGCCTGCGCAAGGCGCAGGACGAGCTGAGCCTGGGCTACCTGCTGGATCTCATGGAGGAAGTCCAGTCCGACATCGCCGCGCTCGACCGGACCGCGCCCGAGCTGCCGTCCGTCGGCGTGTCCGGCGAGATCCGGGTGCCACCGGAGCAGCGCCAGGAGTTCCTGAACGACCTGCAGACCGTGCTGCGGGACCTTTTCACCCGTTACGGCGGCGCCGAGGGCGACACCTTCAAGCTCGCCGTGGCCTGCTACCCCAAGGGAGAAGACCGTGAGTGAACCGATGAAGCTCCACGCCCGCGTGGCCGCCCCGCTCAAGGAGGTCCACCAGGCGCTGACCGACCCCGAGGCGCTGCGCACCTGGCTGGCCGAGCACGCCGAGGTCGACCTGCCGCACCGGTACGAGTTCTGGGGCCGCCACACCCCCGAGGGCGAGGCGCCCCACCAGCGCCCGCTGCACGTCGACGAGCACACGCTGCGCTTCTCCTGGCTGCTGGACGGCGAGGAGACCACGGTCGAGTTCCACCTGGAGGAGGAGGGCGACGGCTCCACCGTCGTGTCGCTGTCCCAGAGCCACTTCGACTTCCAGGACGTGATCAGCGGCGCCAGCGTCCGCGGCGTGCTGCAGACGTTCTGGGCGCTGTCGATCGCGAACCTGGTCGACTACCTGGAGGGCCGGGAGCTCACCTCCAAGTGCGACTTCACCTCCCCGGAGCTGCGGGGACAGTTCCTCATCGACGCCTCGCCCGAGGCGGTGTACGACTCGCTCGTCGACTCGGAGAAGGCCAGCCGGTGGTTCGGCTACCCGATCGGGATCGAGCCGCACGTCGGCGGGCGCTTCGCCATGGGGGGCCTCGACGCGGGCCCCGCCGCGAAGATCATCGATCTGGAGCCCGGCCGCACGATGTCGGTCGACTGGGACACCGTGGGCGTCACCACCTGGGAGCTGGAGGAGTCCGACGGCAGGACCCGGCTCACGTTCATGCAGAGCGGGTTCGACACCCGGCGCCCGCCCTACCCCGCCTGGAACGGCTGGCTCAGCGGCATGGCCGAGCTGCGCCGCTTCCACGAACTGGCCGACTGGCGCCCGATCTGGATCGCCACCGACACCGCCGGCGCGCCCGAAGAGGTCACGGCGACCGGCTGATCGGGCCCACGGCGGGCACGCGGGACATCACGGCCGCGCCCCGCGGGGCTGGTCCGCCGCCGTCGACCTCGCCGCCCTCTGACCACCCCTGGCCGGTGACGTCCGCCTCCCACCCCGACGGGACGCGGACGTCACCGGCCGGCGCCCTCGTGTCTCCCGGCCTGGACGCGGACGCCCCTCAGCCCAGGCGCGAGGTGAGGATCCCGGCGCGGGCGAGCTGCACCTGGCGGGCCTTCTTCGCCGCGTAGCCCAGCAGCGGGCCGTTCCACGCGTGCACCACGAGCGTGTCCTCGACCTCGGTCCCGCCGTCCCTCTCGGTCAGGGCGAACCGGTAGTCCAGCCGCACCCCGCCGGGGCTGTCCACCTCCCCCTCCACCGTCCGCGGCGTGCTGCGCAGCGTCACCTTGATCAGGTTGTCGTATTTGACCATGCCGAGGAACCGGAAGCGCTCGACCGAGGTGTAGCGGGTCTCCTCCCCGTTCTGCCGGATGTCCTTGACCGCGATGACCAGCGGGGAGAGCCCCACGTAGCTCTGCGGCTGGCTCAGGTGCGCCTGGAGCGCCGCCGGAGTGTTACGGACGTGAAAGGTATGACGAAGCGTGGCCTTTGGCACCGTTCTGCCCCCGTATGAAGATCTTTATTGGGAGACAGTAACGGGTTCCGCCATGTACCACCTGGCATGTTGCTCACCTCGGGTGAGGGAATCGAGCCTCCGGGGCAGTTCGCGGCGGGAGAAGGGGTCGGCCCCGGCGTTGCGGATGTGGATGCCCACGGCGTACATGTCCCGGACCTCCATGAGCGTGGAGTAGCCCGGCCAGGAGCGCAGGTCGCTGCCGTAGGCGTCGGCGAAGGCGTCCACGTCGGCGGCGGTCAGGCCGAAGCGGCGCTGGCCGTGGTAGGTGTGGACCAGGTCCCACTCCCGGGGGCCGACCGCGACGCCGTCCCAGTCGCAGAGCACCACGTGGCCGTCGGTGCAGCGCAGCAGGTTGTCGATCCAGGCGTCGCCGTGCAGCAGCACCGGGGAGCCGTCCACGCCCAGGCCCGACCAGCGCTCGGTCAGCTCCGCGATGCGGTCGCGCAGCCAGGCCCGCTGGCAGGGGGTGAGCTCCTCGGAGCGGTCCACCGCGCGGCGCACCTCCGCCAGCGGGTCGGCGAACCGCTTCAGCGCCACCGGCGGCACCGGCAGCAGGTGCAGGCTGCGCAGGATCTCGCCCAGCTCCGTGGTGGTGGGACGGCCGCTGGCCGGGACGTAGTGCCAGAACGTGACGACCCTGCCCTCGTGCACCACGGGCTGCTCGGAGATCTCGTCGGCCGGGCGGACCGCCGGGAAGCCCTGCTGGGCCAGCCAGCGGGCCACCGCGAGCACCATCGGCAGGCGGGTCAGCGCGTTGGGCGCGGTGGCGATCCTGACCACGATCTCGCTGCGCAGCTTGAAGACGGCGTTGCTGCGCACCCGCAGCAGCTCGGCGTCCCTGTGGTCGATGCCGAGGCCATCGCAGACGTCACGCAGCACCGCGAACGCCTCCTCGGCGAGCGGGCCGCCCATCAGCTGACCGGCGTGGCGTCGGAGAGCAGCTCGGTCAGGCGGCGCACCGCCACCGCCTTGTGCCGGGTGGGCGGCACCTCCGACAGCAGCGCCCGTGCGCGGTTGAGGACGATGGAGGTGCGGTGCTCCGGCGGCACCTGGAGGAGGGCCTTCTGGGCCAGATGGCAGGCGTCCTCGACCTTGCCGTCGCGGATCAGGTGCGCGGCCTGGTCTAGCAGGATGAGCACCGGGTCGATGGCGTAGGGCCCGGAGGGGCCGGGCGACCAGTCGACCTCCTCGCCCAGCTCGATCAGGGTGCCGATCCGGTAGAACTGCAGCCGCCGCTCGGAGAAGCGGAAGGCCAGGTGGTCGTGGCCCTCCGGAGGCATCCTGGCGAAGATCCGCTCGGCCTCGGCCAGCGCGACCCTGGCGGCCTTGTGCTCGCCCATCCTGGCCAGCGCCCGCGCCTCCGCCGCCGCGCCGAGTGCCGCCGGCGAGCTGGGCGCGCTGCCGGCGAGCATCCTGGCCTCGCGTGCGAGCCGTACGGTCTCGGCCAGGTCGCCGTAGTAGTAGGGGAGCATCGCCTGCTGCGCCCGGACCAGGGCGCGCAGCCGCAGGTCGCCCATGTCGTCGGAGGCGGTGCGGGCGGTGCCGTACCAGGCGTGGGCCTGGCGGGTGTCGCCGAGCTTCATCAGCGCGTCGGCCGACAGCAGCGCGAGCATCACCGTGGCGTTGAGCAGGCGGCGGTGGGTCATCGCGGGCTGGCGGGTGGCGGAGAGCGCCCGCACGTCCGACAGCTCCAGCATCAGCCGGTAGAGCATCGGCAGCGGGGCGCTGGTGATGTATTCGCGGCGGTAGCGCAGCACCTGCTCGTCGAGCCGGTCGAGCTGCTCCTCGGAGACGGTGGTGAGGGCGAGCGTGCGGTCCAGGTCCTGGCGGGTCCGCTCGACCTCGGCGAGCAGCCGGCCGCTCATCGCGAACCGGGAGCCGAGCAGCGCGTGGTGGAACAGCGCGCGGCGCTCCATGTCGTCGTCGAAGCGCTCCTCCGCCGGGTACGGCGGGCGGCCCTCGGCACCGGAGACGACCACGACCTTCGTCCCGCCGTCGTCCTCGCAGTAGTCGCCGGCCAGGCCGAGCCGTACGGCGTTGGCCCGGTAGAGCCGCGCCAGCAGGTCGATGGTCTGCGGCCGGGGCCTGGCGCGGTTGTTCTCCCACGCGTTGAGCAGGTCGATGCTGGCCCGCGCCTCACCGAGATCCTGGCGCTCGCACAGCTCCTCCAGCTCCTGGACCGACTGCCTGGCCGACCACCCCCGGGCCAGCCGGTGCGCCTTGAGCAGGCTCACCCCGCAGCAGCCGTGGATGGCCTGCGTCGTCTGCCAGAGTGTCCACTGACGGGACTCGGCCTGCTCGCGCCAGCGCCGCGCGCATGCGGGGGAATGCTCACCTCGGGCCACGGCGCCTCCCGGTCGCTGTTTACACAAGATTAACGAGAGCGCACCACAGCGTAAGCGTGCCTGTGCATTGCATTCCCTTTATCCGCAGGTTTTCCACGGAACATCGGTGAGTTTCCGGTCTATTCCACTGATCCTGCCCTACCTCGGACGGAAGCCGATTGCCTGAGCTGCCGCGAAACCGCACTCTGCAGAGAAGAAAAGCCACCAGCGTCCGCCAGGAGTGATCCGGATGACGGCAGAGCACGGCGAGGCCGTCGACCATCTGCGACGGCTAGCCGCCCAGCTGGAGGCGCACTCCTTCCAGGTGCGCCTGAAAGCGCCCGCGGGACTCTTCCCGCGCCTCCACGTGATCAATCCGATGGTCCCCGCCATGACAGAGGACGTGCTCGCCGCTCACGAGGCCGACGGCGAATGGTGGTTCTGGCTGTCCTGGGCCGGCCGCATCGGACATGCCGAAGATGTCGCCACGGCTGCGGAGCGTGTGGCTAGTGTGCTTCATGTGATACGCAGATAGGTGATTCTTGGGCTCCACATGGGTAACACCCGGTGATCAAGCCCCAGAAGGGAGCGCGACCGTGAAAAGGATCCAGGTCATCCAACGTCCGCGTCCACCGCGCGAGCCCGCGCCGCTCGATCTACGGAGCCCGTCGGGGAGGCAGCTGCCTTTCTAGCGGCCCGGCGCGTCGCGGCCCCGCAGCGATCCTCCCTCCCCGGAGGACGGCCCCGCAGCGATCCTCCCTCCCCGGAGGAGGAGAGCGACAGGCGCGGCGACCAGGCGCGGATCCATCCGGTCGAGGGGGTCCTCCGACCCGGCGGCCTGACGGTCGGCGAGATCCGCTCCGGAGCCGAACGCCGCGGGCACGGGGATCCCGGTCGCCGCCTGCCGGAGTATCGTCCGGTTCAGACACGTCCATCCAATAAAGTCTCCGCGATGCTGATGAACCAGACGACTCCGGAGGTCGGGTTGGCCCAGGAGGAGATCCGCCGGCACAATGCCGGCACCCTGCTCCGACACGTGCACCTGGGCGGCCCGGTCTCCCGCACGGCACTGGCCGAGCGGATGAGGCTGAACCGCAGCACCATCATGGCGCTGACAGCCGAGCTCACCGCGGCGGGCCTGGTCCGCGAGGAGCTTCCCGCGGACACCGGCCGGGCGGGCCGGCCGTCGCTGATGGTCCGGCCCGAGTCCGACCGGGTGTACGTGCTGGCCTTCGACGTCGCCGTGGACCGGCTGGTCGCCGCCCGGGTCACGCTGGGCGGGATCATGCTGGACCGCAGGGAAGCGGTCCGCCCGCGCGCCGGGGCCGACCTCGACCGCGTGGTCGAGGTGCTCGCCCGGTTCGGCCGCCAGCTGCACCGGGCGGCGCCTCCGGACTCGGTGTGCGTCGGCGTCGGCGCGTCGTACTGCGGAATGATCCGGCCCGGCGACGGCATGGTGCGCTTCGGACCCGACATGGGCTGGGTGGACCAGGCGTTCGGCAGCGAACTCGGCCGCCGGCTGGGGCTCGGTCTGCCGGTGTCCGTGGGCAATGAGGCACATCTCGGCGCGCTGGCCGAACAGCAACGCGGCGCGGGCGTCGGCTTCCAGAACCTGATCTACCTGCACGGGGACGTCGGCGTGGGCGGCGGCATCATCGTCGGCGGCAAGCTGCTGGACGGCGACAGTGGATACGCCTGCGAACTTGGCCACATGGTGGTGAACCCGCACAACGGGCGCCCTTGCGGGTGCGGCTCACATGGCTGCCTGGAGGCGGAGGTCGGCGAGCGCGCCCTGCTCGACGCCGCGCACCGGCCCGCCGAGCTGTCCGGCCGCGACGCCGTACGGGCCGTGGTGAGCGACGCCGACCGCGGCGATCCCGCGGCCCGGGACGCGCTGCACCACGTCGGCGACTGGCTCGGCATCGGGGTGGCGAACCTCATCAACCTCTTCAACCCGGGCATCGTGATCTTCGGTGGGATGCTGCGCGAGATGTACCCGGGCGCGGCGGCCCAGGTACGCGCCCGCATCGCCGCCAACGTGCTGCCCGTCGCCCGGGAGCGGGTACGGCTGCGCACCTCGGCGCTGGGGGACGACGCCACCCTGGTCGGCGCCGCCGAACTCGGCTTCTCCGAGCTGCTGGCCAACCCGCTGGGCGTGCTCACCCGCACGTCACCGTAGCCCGCGCGCCGGCCGGCATCCCACGATGATCCCTGACGCGGATCTCGCTCGGACACGGGGCAGAAGCATCGCTCGCATCTGACGACACGGCGGTCGGAAGGGGTTCATCTGATACGCGCCGTCACCGATCCGCCGTAGCGGGGACGCCCGTTCGGGGCGGCCCGCCGTTGCGGTCGAACTCTCCGCCCCGCGCGACCACGGAGGGCTATATCCAGCGGCGAATGGCGTCGATCGTCGTTTCCGGTGAGGTGTTGAAGCAGAACCGGATGCCGGGTGCCGTCGCCACCAGAACGTTGACCAGCCGTTCGAACAGGAGGGTGTGCTCGGGCGCCATCCGCACACCACCTCCGATCATGACCACGCCGAAGGGCCCCTCGGACAACCGTTCACGGACGATCCGCTCCGCCTCGTCCGGGTCGGTACCGATCAGGCACGACACCGCGTCCAGACCCGCCGCCCGCAGAGCCGCGCTGCCCTGCTCCACCCGTGCGGTGAGCGTCGCCTCGTCGAGGCCGGGGTGCCTGGTGTAGTCGATCGCGCTCGGATGCAGCCCGATCGCCAGAATCCTGGTCATCCTCGCTCCTACCATGGGACGGGACCGTTGCGGTCGAAGAAGCCTCCGGTCGGCCCGTCAGGGTCCAGGGTGGCCAGCCTGATGATCGCATCGGCCCCCTCGGCGACGGTGTGGACCCCCGTGTGATGGTTCATGTCGGTGGCGGGGTTGCCCGGATCCGCGGCGTTGACCTTGAACCCGGGCAGCGCACGGGCGTACTGGGACACGATCATGTTGAGCGCCGCCTTCGACGAGGCATAGTCCAGGCACAGGAAACCGGACTCGGGGCGGGCGGGGTCGCCGGCGTGTGTCAGCGAGGCGAGAGCGCTGGACACCATGACGACACGGGGCCGTTCCGACTTCCGGAGCAACGGCAGGAAAGCGTGCGTGACCCGCACCTGACCGAACACGTTGACCTCGTACAGTTCCCGTAGCATGTCGGCGTCCATGTCGGCCGGATCCAGCAGCGGACCGCCGACTCCGGCGTTGTTGACCAGCACGTCCAGGTGTTCCACGCGCCCGGCGACGGCCTTCACGGCCGCCGCCACGGACTCGTCCGAGGTCACGTCGAGCTCGACGGACTCGACGTCGAGCCCCTCACCCGCCAGCGTGTCCGCGGCGCGCATGCCGCGTTCCCGGTCCCGTGCGGCCAGGAAGACTCGCCATCCCTCGCCGGCCAGGCGGCGTACGGTCTCCTGGCCCAGCCCTTTGTTCGCTCCGGTGACCAGCGCCACCGTCTTCACCTCTGTCATGGGGTCGATCATCGGTGCGCGCGCCCGGCCCCACCAGGACCGCTGAGGCATGGGACCCGTGGTACCACCCGGCCGGCGCGGCCCGTGCGGCATCATCGAGAAGTGAACCGCGCCGAACTCGCCGAAGTACTCCGCACAGCCCGGGCTCGTGTGCGACCGCAGGACGTCGGACTGCCGTCGGGAACGCGCCGCCAGGTGCCGGGCCTGCGCCGGGAGGAAGTGGCCATGCTCGCGGGCCTGAGCGTCGATTACGTGGTCCGGCTCGAGCAGGGGCGCGGGCCACGGCCCTCCAGCCAGGTCATCGCCGCGTTGACCCAGGCCCTGCGACTCGACGACGATGACCGCGACCTGGTGTTCCGGCTCGCCGGCCACGAGCCGCCTCAGCCCGGGCGCATCGCGATGGTCGTACGGCCGAGCGTGCTCCGGCTGCTGGACCGGATGGCGGATCTGCCCGTGCTGGTGCTGTCGGCCAAGGGCGACGTGCTGGCCTGGAACCCCCTCGGGGCGGCGCTTCAAGGCGACATGTCCGCGTGGCCGCAGCGGCAACGCAATCTCGTCTGGCAACGTTTCCTCGGCAGCAGCCGCTGCCAGGTCGCCTCGGACCCGGACGAGGACGACGCGGCCGCTCACGCCTCGGTCGGCACGCTCCGTGCAGCCCAGGCCCGTTACCCCGGCGACCCCGACCTGGCGCAAATGATCAAGGAACTACGCCGTGGCAGCCCGCGATTCGACGAGCTGTGGCGGGAGGGGCAATCCTCCTCATGGCGTAGCGCGACCAAGAGCATCAGCCATCCCAGCCTGGGCACGATCACGCTCGACTGCGACACCCTCCTGCTCCCCGACAGCAACCAGACCGTGGTCGTGTACTCGGCCGAGCCGGGAACCCCCGAAGCCACGGCGCTCGACATGCTGCGGGTGACCGGACTGCAGCGTCTCTGAGGCGCCGGGGGAGACCATCGCCGGCCTCGCCGACGTGCGGGCCGTCGAGGAGCTCTCCCGCCGGCCGTACGGGGCGGAGGCGCTGGAGGCGGTGCGGGCCCTCTGCGCGGAGGGGTCGGTGCGCCGGTCGGCGGTGACCGGGCCGGCCGGCGCCGTCATCCGCGCGACGCGTCATGCGGGTCACGGGCGCGCGGTCCCGCTCCCCCGGAGGCGAGGGCCGCGGGGCGCAGGGCTCCGGCGAGGAGGGCACCCGCCAGGGTGATGACCGCGATGAGGCCGAACGTGGCGGGCAGCGAGGTCACGTCGGCGATCCAGCCGGTGACGGCGGGGGCCATGAGCCCGGACAGGTAGGTGATCGTCGCGACTCCCGCGACCCCCAGGCTGGGCGTCGCGGTGGCGTTGCCGCCGGCGGCGAAGCAGAGCGGCACGATCACGGCCACCCCGAGTCCGAGCAGGGCGAACCCGATGATTCCCGGCACCGGGGTGCGGGCCATGACGATCACGGCTCCGCCGAGGGTGGCGAGCAGGCCGCCGGCGCGGACGGTCACGACCGGTCCGAGCCTGCGGATCATCAGGTCGCCGGCCAGCCGGGTGACCGCCATGGCCAGGGCGAAGATCGCATAGCTGGCGGCGGCGACGCCCGGACCGGCGCCGGTGACGTCCTTGACGTAGACGGCGGCCCAGTTCATGCTGGCGCCCTCGGCGAAGGTGGCGCAGAATCCGACGGCGCCGATGGCGAGGATCGCCCGCGAGGGCGCGGCGAACCGGGGCGGCGCCTGCTCGCCGGGCTCGGGCCGGGTGTCCAGCAGGCCACGGCTCGCCATGACTCCGAAGACCAGCAGTGCCAGCGCCGCCGCGGAGTGGTGGACGCGCGCGTCGATCCCGGCGTGCGCCGCGACCACTCCGATCCCCGCCCCGGCCAGGCTGCCCACGCTCCACATGCCGTGCAGCCCGGACATGATCGAGCGCTCCAGGCGCCGCTCGACGATCACTCCCTGCGCGTTCATCGTGACGTCGCACATGCCGGCCGCCGCGCCGTACGCGAGGAACGCGGCGCACAGCCAGGGCAGCCCGGGGGAGAGCGCGGGAAGGGCGAGTGCCGCGCACCACAAGGCGATCAGGACCCGCGTGGCGACACGGCCTCCGTAGCGGTGGACCAGCCGCCCGGCCATCGGCATGGCGACGAAGGCGCCGACGGCGGGGCAGAACAGGGCGAGTCCGAGAGCGGCCGGGCCGAGCTGGAGGTGCTCCTGCAGCCACGGGATACGGGTCGCCATGCTTCCGGAGACCGCGCCGTGGGCGGCGAACACGGCCGTGATCGCGATGCGGGCACGTTGATTGTCATTGCGCATGATGCTAGAAATTAACAGGAAGGCTCCCTGATTAAAAGAGGACGGATGAAGACCGCGACCCCACAGATGGCCCGGGCGATCAACGATCGCCTCGCCCTCGACCTGCTGCTGGAGCACGGGACCCTGACCGCTCCCCAGCTACGGGCGCTCACCGGCCTGTCCCGCCCGACCGTGTCGGACCTCGTCGAGCGCCTGCGGGTGAACGGGCTGATCACGGTCGTCGGCGAGAGCGGCGAGGACCGGCGGGGGCCGAACGCCCGCGTCTACGGCATCGTGGCCGACCGCGCCCACGTGGCCGGGGTCGACGTACGGCGCGACACGGTCAACGTGACCGTCGCCGACATCACCGGCCGGACCGTCGGCTCCGCCGCGCGCCCGCTGGAGACCGCACGCCCGCCGGACACCGCATGCCCGCCGGACACCGGAGGCCCCGCCGGGGCCGGACGCCCGCCCGGAGCGGGCCGGCCCGTGGAGCCCGGACGCTCCGGAGAGCCCGGCGACGACCTGGTCACGATCATCGCCGGCACCGTCGCGGAGGCGGCGGGCCCGAGGAGCATGCACGCGGTCGTCGTGGGCGCCCCGGGAATGGTGAACCCGCACAGCGGGGAGCTGGCCGCGGACAACGGCGTGCCCGGCTGGCGGCCGAACCTGCTGCGGGCCCTGAGCCACCGGATCGACGCACCGGTCACCCTGGAGAACGAGGTCAACCTCGCCGCCGTCGCGGAGCACCGGATCGGATCCGCCCGGGGACGCGGGGACTTCGTCCTGCTCTGGCTGGACGACGGGGTGGGCGCGGCGATCACCCTGGACGGAAGGCTGCGCCGGGGAGCGTCGGGGGGCGCGGGCGAGGTCGGCACCCTCGGCCTGCGGGGCGGGCTGTTCTGCGACCTGGCGAGCGCCGGGTCCATCGGCGGCCTCGACCAGGACTCCCTCGCGGAGAGGATCGCCGAGGGCGCCTTCACCGCGGTCGCCGTCCTCGACCCCGGGCTCGTCGTCCTCGGCGGGGAGACGGGCCGTTCCGGCGGGGACGCGCTGGCCGCCCGGGTCGGCGAGCGCCTCGCCGCACTCTCCCCCGTCCCGACCCAGGTCCGCCCGAGCACGGTGGAGGGCAACGCGATCCTGCACGGGGCCCTTCTCACCGCCCTGTCCATCGCCCACCGCGACATCTTCGGCGAGGTGCCGGCGTAGACCGGGCTGCCCCGGCTCCCCCGGACGGTCTCGGCTCCCTAGGCGGCCTCAAGCGCCTCGGCGACGGAGGGGAACACCTCGAACACCTGTGTCAGGCCGGCGAGGTTGAGCCGTCGTGCCAGGTTCCCCTGGATCCCGGTGATGATGAACCGGACCCCCTCGACCTGGCCGTGGTGGCGCGCCTGGAGCAGTTCGCCGATCCCCGAGGAGTCGCAGAAGGTGAGGGCCGAGAGGTCGAGGATGAGGGTCGGCGCCTGCAGGGCGTTCCACGCCCTGTTCATCTCCGCCCGTAACACCGGGGTGTGGTAATGGTCCAGCTCACCACTGGCCTGCACGACGAGCGTCGTGCCGTGCAGTCCGGACGTGGCGGTGAAACTCGACTCCGGTTCATTTCCCACGAACATGATCAACCTTCTACCCCGGCCTCTCCCAGCCATGTAACTTTCTCATATGGGACAAGTCGTTCTGGCGAGCCAGGGGCACGGAACATTCCGGTCCTCACATGGCACACCCGGGACCCGTCCGAGTTAACTCTCGGCGGGGGACGCGCCGACCGCATCCTCCACCGTGCCGCGTCCGCCGGACGGCTCCCCCACTCCGGGGCGGCGTGGCCGTCGCTCCGCAGGGGCCGGCGAGATCCGGCGGACCTCTCCCCCTTCTGTCTGGAGTGCCCAGGGCATACGGGACTATTCCGGCACCCGCCGGTGAGGTGACCCGGACCCCGCCGCAAGGGGGCGCCAGGCAGGCACACTGGGAGGATGGCTGGGATGCGAAACCCTCGGTTGGCGGCGGTCGCGCTCATCGGGACGGCTCTCGCGGCGGCGTGCGGCCCAGGCCGTACGGCGACGCCCGCCCCTCCGCCGAGCCCCGCGGTGTCGCAGAGCCCGGCACCGGACCGCACGGCGTCCGGGGATCCCGCGCCGGGCCGTACGGCGTCCGGGAGCCCCGCGCCGAGCGGCGCGGCCACCGGGGCGGTCGCCGCCTCGACCGCGTGGGCCGCGACCGGAGGCACCGGCCTGCCGGGAAGCTCCGCGCTGCTCGACGTCGCGGCGACCGGCCCCCGCGACGCGTGGGCGGTCGGATACAAAGACAGCGCCGAGGACCGGGAGGGCGCGCCCGCCGTCCTCCGGTGGGACGGGAGCCGCTGGCGCGAGGTCCCGCTGCCGGGAGACGACGTCTACCACCTGGAGGGGGTCAGCGCGGCCGGACCGGACGACGTGTGGGTGGTGGGCAACGGCGAGAGCGCGTTCGCCGCGCACTGGGACGGGCGCCGCTGGGCGCCGGAGAAGCCCTTCGGGGTGGTGGAGGACTACCGACTGGCGGACGTCGCGACGACCGGCGGCACGGCGTGGTTCGCCGGGAGCGGCCCGTCGAAGGCGGTCGTCCTGGAGTGGGACGGCCGGGAGTTCGGCAACGCGTTGAGCACCGGCGGCGCCTTCGACGCGATCACCGCCAGGGAGGGGCACGTCTGGGCGGTCGGTTCGAGCGAGAGGCACACGCCGCTGATCTGGCACGGCACCGCCGACGGCGCCTGGGAGTCCTCACCGGCGCCCGAGATCCCGGGGGGCAGGCTCAACCGGGTCTGGCAGATCTCGCCCTCAGAGGTGTGGGCGGTCGGGGAGGTCACCGCCGGCCCCGGCGACCGGGCGGGGCAGCCGCTGGTCCTGCGCTGGGACGGATCGAGCTGGAGCCGGGTGGAGGTGCCGGTCCGTCTCGGCGCCCTGCACGGCATCACCGCCTCCGGGCCGGGCGACCTGTGGATCAGCGGGATCGACGCCGATCACGCGGGACAGGTGCTCTTCCTCCGTTTCGACGGCGCGAAGTGGTCCCGCGAGTACGGCCCGCTGTTCCGGGTCCATGAGGAGGACCAGCAGTACGAGGAGACCGACGACGTCAACCACACCGGCATCGCCCGGGTGCCGGGCACCACCGCGCTGTGGGCGGTGGGATCGGTCGGCGTGGGGGATGACGAGGACGACTTCGTGCTCCGGCACTGAGACCGCCGGGGATCCGGCGGACCGGGACGCGTCCGCCGTGAGGCGTGCGCAACTGTCGGTGGGCTGACGTAGTCTCTCTCAAACTCCAACAAAAAGGAGTATGAGATGAAAAAGGTTCGAATCGTCCATAGGCCCCGCCCGCCCCGCAAGCCCACCCCCCTCGACCTGCGCACGCCCTCAGGACGGCTCCTGCCGTTCTGAGGCGCCCCCGGAGTCACCCCGGCCCGCCAGGAACAGCCGGTTCACGAACCAGAGAACCACGCCCACGGCGACCAGCACGCCCGCACGGATGTAGACGTCACCGCCGCGACCCGTGACGGGCAGCGCCAGAACGAGACAGGCCACCGTGCCCAGCACGGGCATCCAGCTCGGCGCCCGGTAGTGCCAGTGCTCCACGACGTCCTTACGCAGGATCAGCACGGCCACGTTGACCAGCGCGAACACGCACAGCAGCAGGAGCACCGTCGTGTCCGCCAGGTTGCTCACGTCGCCGGTGGCGACCAGCACCGCCGCGATGCCGATGGTGAACACGATGGCCACCCACGGGGTCGACCTCGTGGGATGGACCGCCGCGAAGACCTTCGGCACGATCCCCTGGCGCGCCATGCCGTATACCAGGCGCGAGGCCATGATCATGTTGATCAGCGCGGTGTTGCCCACCGCGAGCAGCGCGATCAGCGCGAACAGCTTGGGCGGGAAGGCGAAGCCCGCGACCTTGACGACCTCCAGCAACGGGCCGGTCGAGCTCTCCAGCGTCTCGGTGTCCACCAGCATGGTCGCGGTGAACGCGACCGCCATGTAGATCAGCGCGGCCACGACCAGCCCGCCGAAGAGCGCACGGGGATAGTCGCGCTGCGGATCCTTGGCCTCCTCGGCGAGGTTGACCGAGTCCTCGAAGCCGAGCAGGGCGTAGAAGGCGAGGGCGGTGCCGCCGAGGACGCCGAGGAACGCGCCGTTGGCCGGATGGAACTCCAGAGCCCTCGCGGGCTCGCCGTCACCGGACAGCAGCGCGTAGACGCCGATCGCGATGATGACCAGCAGGCCGAACGCCTCGATGATCGTCAGCACGACGTTGACCCTGATGGACTCGGAGATCCCGGCGAAGTTCACCAGCGCCACGATGCCGAGGAAGATGAACGCGCCCACGACCACCGGCATCGTGACGAACTCGGCCAGGTATTTGCCGCCGAACGCCCGGGCCGCGGCGCTCGCCGAGGTGATCCCGCTCATCAATACGGCGAAGGCCACAATAAAAGTGACAAAAGGAATATTGAACGCTTTATTGGCATACAACGCTGCCCCGGCGGCCTGCGGATACTTCCCGACGAGTTCGGCGTAGGCGGACGCCGTCAGCGCGGCCAGCACGAAGGCGACGAGGAACGGCAGCCACAGGGCCCCGCCGACGTATCCCGCCACCTTCCCCACCAGGGCGTATATCCCCGCGCCAAGGATGTCTCCCACCACGAACAACAGCAGGACCTTGCGTCCGATCACCCGCTTGAGCGAGTGCTGGGCCGGACCAGAGCCAACGATCGCCTCAGCCATACCCCTTCCTTACCCGTCGCAGCGGGAGAATCACCCGGAGTCACAAGAACCTGTTTCTGTAAGCGGCATGAAAGTGATCCGCAAGGATGCGCTCCTACGGTGTGATCTGTCACGAAATGCAATGAAAGGCAGAAATGCTTAGCGTCCTCTCCTCCCGCCGTATCGCCGTCACCGTCGCGGGAGCCGCTCTCATCTCCATGACCGCCGCCTGCGGCGGTAGCGCCAACGCCGAGGCCTGCGCCAGCGCGACGAAGCTGATCACGGATTACACCAGCTCCGTCGCCGCGAACGTCACCGACCTGGAGAAGTACAAGGCGGCGAACCAGAAGCTCAGCGAGGACCTGAAGGCGCTGGCGGGCACGACCGACGGCGACCTCGCCGCCGCGCTGAACGACTTCTCCACCAGCATGGGCGGGCTGAAGATCGACGAAAAGGACCCGGCCGCGTTCGCCGCGGCGCTCCCGGAGTTCACCAAGAAACTGACCGAGGCGGGTGCCAAGATCCAGACCACCTGCGCCTGACAGGACCTGTGCCTCCCGGGGAGAGGAGGCACTTCCGGCACGGCCGTCGCTCCGCCTGCGGGGGGCAGCGCGGCGCGACGGCCGTGCCGAACATCTCGCGAAGCCCCTGCCCCGCACGGCAGGGGCTTCCGCCTTTACCTCCCGCCCGTACGGCCCGCGCGGGCCTCCTCGTAGCACTGCTCGAAGCCCTCCAGCACCGCCGGCCAGGAGCTGCGGACGGGCTCGGTCTCGCGGTTGTGCGCCGCGATCGCCTCGCGCAGCTCGCGGTCGCGGACCAGCCGGGCGACCGACGCCACCAGGTCCTCGAAGCTCTCCCCGAGCAGCCCTTCCTTGCCCGGCCGGACGAAGTCGGCCACCCCGCTCTGGGCCCGCGCGACCACCGGGATACCCGACGACCTGGCCTCCAGCGCCGCCAGCCCGAACGACTCGCGGGGCGCCGGGGCGACGAACACGTCCGCCGAGGCGAGCAGGTCGCGGATCTGCCCGCGGCTGTAGCGTCCGGGCAGCGACACCCAGCCGCCCATCCCGTTGGCGCGCAGGTAGCGCTCCATCTGCGAGCGCGCCGGGCCGTCCCCGACGATGGTCGCCCGCATCGGCGTCTCCCGCGGCACCTGGGCGCGGGCCTCCTTCAGCAGCCTGAGCAGCCGGACCGGCTGTTTGCGGGGCGCCAGCCGCCCCACCGCGACGACGTGCACGGCCTCGTCGCCGGGCCCGTGCCGTACCGGGCCGGAGGAGCGCCAGCCGGAGACGTCGAGCCCGTTGGAGACCACGTGCACCGGCACCCGGCGCCCGGCCACCGCGCGGATCGGCAGGGCGGCGGCCTCGCTCACCGCTGTGCCCACCAGCCCCCAACGGTGCCATTCGAACAGCAGCCGCAGGCCCCGGTAGACGCCCCGGGTGACCGGGTCCCACATGCTGTGCACGGTCACGACCACGGGCAGCCCCACGCGGACGGCCGCGCGGACGCCCATCCAGGCGAACGGCGAGACCGCGCCCGTGTGCACGTGCACCACGTCGGGGCGCCGCGTCCGCATCAGCCGCAGCAGGTGGCCCACCCCGAACGGGTGGACCGGCAGATCAAAGGGGAGTTTCGCTACGATCCGGTGCACTCCGGGCAGGGGTTCGCCTGGCGTGGCGGTGGCCACCTCGACCTCGTGACCCACCTCCCTCTGCATCCGGACCAGATCGCCGACCTGCACCTCGATCCCGCCGAGGCGCGGCAGGTAACAGTCACTGACGTGGAGGATCCTCACCGTGCCAGCGTAGCCCCGCGTGAGATCATGCCTGCGTGCCCGCAGGGGCGGGCACCGACCGCCCGAACGGAGTGAGCAGCAATCGACACCGTCAAGACAGCTGTGTTCTTCCACGCCCATCCCGATGACGAGGCCCTGCTGACGGCGGGCACCATGGCGATGCTCGCCGCCGAGGGGCACCGGGTGGTCCTCGTCGTGGCGACCTCCGGGGAGCGCGGCCAGGCCGACCTCGAACCCGGCGAGGCGCTGGGCGCCGCGCGCATCGCCGAGCTGTACAAGTCGGCGGCGGCGCTCGGCTGCGCCCGGGTGGTGAACCTGGGCTACGGCGACTCCGGGCTGGCTCCCGGCGGCGGGATGGCGGAGGACCGCCCGGACAACGCGTTCATCGACGCCGACGCCGAGGAGGCGGCCCGGCGCCTCGCCGCGATCCTCACCGAGGAGGGCGCCGACCTGCTGACGACCTACGACCCGGCCGGCGGCTACGGGCACCCCGACCACGTCCAGGTGCACCGGGTCGGCGGCCGGGCCGCCGAGATCGCGGGCACCCCGATCGTGCTGGAGGCCACGGTCAACCGCGACCCCCTGCTCAAGGGGCTCCGCCTGGTCCGCAGGTTCTACCCCCAGCTCGACATCCGCTCCTTCGAGCGGGCCTACTCCCCCGCCGAGGCGATCACCCACCGGGTCGGCGTGCGGCGCTTCGCCCGGCAGAAGCGGGCGAGCATGGCCGCCCACGCCTCCCAGGCCACCGGCGCGGACACCCGCACGCTGGGCGCGATGCTCAAGATCCCCCAGCCCCTCTACCGTCTCGTCTTCGGCACCGAGTGGTACGTCCGGCGCGGCCTGCCGCCCGGCACGAGGCTGAGGCACCCGTTCGAAGTTCCTCCCAAAGGATGAGCCGCGGACCGGCACACTTGGTCGAGGGGGTTACATGAAGAACAAGTGGGTCCAGATCGGACTGTCGGTCGCATCTCTGGCGCTCGCCGCCACGCTCGTGCGCTTCCTGCCGCAGATCGTGGAGGCCCTGACCGGCAAGCACGTCTCCTGGTCGCAGATCGGCGCCCAGTTCGCCAGGCTGAGCTGGCCGATGGTCGCCCTGATGGCCGTCGTATGGCTGGCGAGCCTGCTGGCCTACACGTTCGTGCTGACCGCCTCCCTGCCCGGCCTCAGCCACTCGCAGGCCCTGACGCTGAACGCGGCCGGCAGCGCGGTGAGCAACCTGCTCCCGTTCGGCGGCGCCGCCGGGGTGGCGATGACGATCGCGATGACCAAGGGCTGGGGCTTCCCGTTACGGGCCGTCGTGGTCTCCACGCTCTCCAGCGGCATCTGGAACACCATGTTCCGGTTCGTCCTGCCCGCCGTGGGCATCGTGGCCCTGCTGCTCAGCGGGCAGGAGCTCAGCCCGGCCGTGACCAACGCGGGCTGGGTGGGCTCGCTGTCCCTGCTGGCCCTGGTCGTCGTGGTGGCCGCCGCCCTCTACTGGGACCGCGCCGCCGCCGTGCTCGGCCGCGCCCTCGACGCCGTCGCCCGACTGCTCCCCCGCAAGGTACGCCCCGCCGAGCACACCCTCTCCCGGGCGCTGGAGAAGTTGCGCGCCGACACCTCCGAGGTCGTACGGCACCGCTGGCGGGGACTGACCCTGGGCATGATCTTCTTCCTCGGGCTGCAGTGGCTGCTCCTGGTCTGCTGCCTGCAGGCCACCGGCGCCTACCCGGGGCTGGCGCAGACGATCGCCGTGTTCGCCCTGTCCAGGGTGCTGACCACCGCCCTGGTGACCCCGAGCGGGACCGGGATCATGGAGGCGGGGACCGTCGGCGCGCTGGTCTTCTTCGGTGCGCCGCTCGATTCCGCGACCGCCGCTGCGCTGCTTTTCGGCTTCTGGACCTACACTGTCGAAATCCCCTTCGGCGGCCTGGCGCTCGGCGCGTGGGCGCTTCTGCGCCGGCGTGAGAACGCCGCCTCGGCCTCCGACAAGGAGCCGATCAGCCGCTAGATTGGGAAATACCTTGTGCGCGATTCGAAGGCCCGCATAGCGTGGCGGCTGACATGGTGGCGTTCCGGGTTCTCGGTCCGGTCGAGGCGCATTCCGATAAGGACGAGCTCGACCTAGGCGGGTTGCGGCAGCGTGCTGTCCTCGCCCGGTTGCTGGTGGCACGCGGGCAGGTCGTGCCCGTCGACTCTCTCCTCTACGACCTGTGGGACGACGACGCCGCCAAGGGGGCGCAGTCGGGCCTGCAGGTCTACATCTCCCGCCTGCGCCGGGTCCTCGAACCCGGCCGTCCGCGCGGGGGCCCCAACCGGCTGCTGGTGACGGTCGCCTCCGGCTACGCGCTGCGGATCGCCCCCGACCAGGTGGACGCCCTGCGCTTCGAGGCGCTGGTCCGCAGCGCCGGAGAGCATCTGGAGGGCGACGACCCCTCCTCGGCGCGGCTCCGCCTGGGGAAGGCCCTGGGGCTGTGGCGCGGCACCCCCTACTCCGACTTCGCCGACCAGCCGTGGGCCGAGGCCGAGGTCAACCGGCTGGCCGAGCTGCGCCTGGTGGCCCGTGAGCGGCACGCCGACAGCGGCCTGCGCCTGGGCATGGCCTCCGAGGCGGTGCCCGACCTGGAGGCGCTGACCACCGAGCACCCGCTCCGCGAGGAGGGCTGGCGGCTGCTCGCCCTCGGCCTCTACCGGTGCGGACGGCAGGGCGACGCGCTGGCCGCGCTGCGCAAGGCCCGCATGATCCTCGCCGACGAGCTGGGCATCGACCCGGGCCCGGCGCTGCGCAAGCTGGAGTCCGACATCCTGGCCCAGGATCCCGGCCTGCAGCTCGCCGTCTCGTCGACGGGCCGTCAGCGTCCTCCGGCGCCCGCCGACACCTGGCCGCCCCGGCCCACCGCGGCGCCGGTGGAGCTGCCGCCGCTGGAGCCCGAGCCGTTCGTCGGCCGGGACGCCGAGCTCAACCGGCTGACCACGGCGGCGGCCCGGACGGGCCGCTTCACCGTCGCGTTGATCAGCGGCGACGCGGGCGCGGGTAAGACCACGCTGGTCCGCCAGCTCACCAAACGCCTCTCCGACGACGGCTGGGGCACCTCCTCCGGCGCCTGCCCCGACAGCAGCGCCACCCCTCCCGGCTGGGCGTGGGTGGAGATCCTGCGCACCCTGGTGAACGCGGCCGGGCCCGGGGAGTACGCCCCGCTGCTCGCCCCGCTGCTGGACGACGCGGCCCCCGCGCCCGACGACGACCAGGTCTCCGGCGGCTTCCGGCTGCACCGGGCGGTGGGCGGCTATCTGGCGGCCGTCGCCAAGGACACCCCGATCCTGCTGACGCTGGAGGATCTGCACTGGGCCGACGACCAGACCCTGGCGCTGCTGCGCGCGCTGCCGAGCCTGCTGGCCACCAGCCGGGTGCTGCTGGTGGTGACCTGCCGTGACAGCGAGCTGAGCGACCAGCAGGCCGACGTGCTGGCCGCCCTGGCCCGGTTGGGGCCGGTCCGGGTGGGCCTGGCCGGCCTGGATCCCAAGGCGGTGGCCGAGCTGGTCCGGGCGACCTGCGTGCGCGAGGTGGACGAGGACGCGGTCAACAGCATCGTCGAGCGGACCGCGGGCAATCCGTTCTTCGTCCGGGAGACCGTGCGCCTGCTCGACGCCGAGGCCGTGAGCGACCGCGCGACGGCCGCCGAGGTGATCTCCGGGGTGCCCTCCGGCGTCCGCGACGTGCTGCGGCGGCGGATCTCGCGGCTGCCCGCTGCGGCCCAGCAGATCCTGCTGCAGGCGGCGGTGATCGGCCGCGACGTCGACGTCGACGTGCTGGTCGACGTGACGGGCGACGAGGACGCCGTGGTCGACGCGGTGGAGGCGGCACTGCTCGCCGGGCTGGTCACCGAGCCGGGCCCCGGCATGCTCCGTTTCGACCACGACCTGGTCCGCGACACCCTCTACTCCGACGCCTCCCGGCTGCGCCGCTCCCGGCTGCACGCCTCGGTGGCCGCGGTGATCGAGCGCAGGAACCCCGGCGACGTGGCCGCGCTCGCCCACCACTACGACGCGGCGGGCACCGCCGAGACGGCCATCAAGGCGGTGCACTACGCCGGGCTGGCCGCCGAGCAGGCCGAGCGCCGGTTCGCCCACCGCGAGGCCGCCTCGCTGCGGGAGCAGGCCATCGCCGCCTTCGACCGGTCGGGCGTCACCGACACCCCCGACAGCACCAGGGAACGCCTGCTGCTGACCCTGAGCCTGATCAAGGCACTGGCGCTCTGCGGCGACATGGCCGCGGCCCGCGTGCGGCGGCGCGAGGCGATGGACGCGGCCCTGCCGCTGGGCAACCTGGAGCTCACCGCCCGGGTGGCGGCCTCCCTGGCCGTGCCGCACAAGGGCATGGCGCGCGACTTCACCCGCACCGCGTGGGAGATCGTCGACGTCGCCGAGAAGGCGCTGGTGGAGCTGCCCTCCGGCGAGCAGGCGCTACGGGCGAGCCTGCTGGCCACGCTCGCGCTGGAGCTGGAGGGCTCCGCCACCCCCCGGGGCGAGCAGGCCTCGCTGGAGGCCGAGGAGCTGGCCCGGCGGAGCGGTGACCCCGCGCTGCTGGCGACCGCGCTGAGCGGCCGGCTGCGCCAGTCCTACGGCATCACCCCGGTCGGCGAGCGCGAGGTCATCGGCCGGGAGCTGCTGGAGGTGGGCAAGACGACCGGCCAGGTCTCGGTCCAGGCCCTGGCCCATCTCGTGCTGATGGAGTGCGCGGCCGCCTCGGGCGCGTTCGCCGACGCCGACGCGCACGTGGCCGCCGCCGAGCGCCTCGCCAGGCAGTACGGCCTGCCCGCGCCGGCGGCGGTCGGCGCCTGGTACGCCGGGCAGCGCCTGATGATCGCCGGTGACTTCCCCGGCGCGGAGCGCGCCTACCGCGACGCCGCCCGGCTGACGGCGCGGGCCGGCATGCTGGAGGGCCGTCAGGACCTGCCGCTCATCACCACGTTCTGCCTGCACCTGGTCAACGGCCGGGCCGCCGACATGGTCGAGCCCCTGGCCGAGGCCCACCAGCGCGGAGCCAAGTGGACCCTCGACGCCTACGCGGTGGCCCTGGCCTCGGCCGGGCACATGCGTGACGCGCGGGCGGTCATCGCGGTCAAGACCCCGGTCCGCCCCGACTTCCTCTACGAACTGGCGATGATCTGGCGGGCCCTGGCGGGCATGCTGCTGGACGACCGGGAGCGGATGGTCGAGGCCTACGACACCCTGAAGCCGTTCGCCGAGCGGATCGCGGGGGCGGGCACCGGCGTGGTGGCGCTGTGGCCGGTCGCGCTGACCCTCGGGGACCTGGCCCTCCGGCTGGGCTTCACCGACGCGGTGAAGCCGCACTACGACAAGGCTCTCGCGGTGGCCCAGCGGGTCGGCGTGACGCGCTGGGTCGAGGCGGCGCAGCGATCGCTCAGCAGCTGACGAGGAACTTCGCGCTGCGCAGCCGGGTGCCACCCGACACGGACAGCTCCGCGCGGTACCAGCCGGGGTTGTCGACCACGCTCGGCTGCCACTCGGCGGTCTGGCTCCGGCCGGCGAAGCCGGAGTGGCTGGTGAGGTAGGTCCGCCAGGTCCGGGTGGCGGTGCTCCAGCGCTGCAGGCGCCAGCCGTACGAGACGGCGCTGTCGGGCCGGGGGTTGTCGACCACGCTCTGGATCAGGTAGGGCCTGTGGCACGGCCGGGACACGGTGAGGGCGCTGACGGCGATCGTGCCGGCGGCCGGGGCCTCCACCGTGGTGGCCGGCATCGACTTCGACGACAGGGTCACCGGCTGCGCCTGCGCCGCCGCGCTCGCCGGAGCCTGGGCGGAGGCGCCCCGAGAGGTCTCCACTCCCGCATAGGCTCCAGTGAAGGCCAACGTGGCCACCAGCAGCTTCACGACGCTTGCGGTCCCACTCGCCACCACCGGCGCCACACTGCTCCGCGGACTCATGACAGACACCTCTCTTTCGTCACTCACAGGTGTATGCCGGGATGGTTGATCTCTGCTTGATGTCCGCTTGCAGGGATGCCGCAGTGTTTATTCAGGTAAGCCTGCCCTAATATCGGATGCGGACAGCGGAGAGAAGGAGGGATGGTCGGATGCGGCTTCTCGCGGCGGACATCACCGATCCCAACTCCCTCTCCTTCCTGGGCATGCCGCTCTGGCTCTGGGTGGTCCTGGGCGGGATCGGCCTCTTCGGCGCGTTCCAGGTCTACTACTGGGTCGGTTACAAGGTCGGCCCCAAGCTCTACGCCTCCCGCCTGGGCCGGAAGGTCGGCGACAAGAACATCCTCAAGGTCGAGAACGCCGTCAGGAGGTGGGGCGCGCTCGCCGTCTACGGCTGCTTCTGGGTGCCCGGCCTGCGGCACACGCTGCCCTGGGTGGCGGGGGTCCTGCGGATCTCCTACCCCTGGTACGCCGTGGCCAGCGCGCTCGGCTGCCTGACCTGGGTGCCGGTGACGTCCTTCGGCCTCTACTCGGTGATCTGGGGCTGGCTGCGGCTGGCCGCCGAGTCGCCGCTCCTGGCGGGCGTGGCCGCCGTGGCGGCGGTCGCCCTGGTCGCCGCCGTCGTCCACCGGCGCCGCCGCCGCCGCGCCTCACAGCGCGCGGAGGAGGAGCTCACCAAGGTGTGAGCCCCGCCGCGAGGCTCCGCGCGCCGGCCGGCATCGAGCGAGCCCGGCAAGGATGGTTTCCACCCGATCTTCGTCATCCGGCGCGGATGTCAACGTTTCGATAGCCAAAATGCCAAGATCCACATATTGACGGTCACCTCTGTCACCATGGCTCCCATGCAAACCGGGGGAATCCGCCTCATCGTCTGCGCCACTCTGGCCACTCTGGTCACCGGGCTCGCCACGCCCGCCCACGCCGAGCGGGGCACCCGGCAGCTCGTCCAGCCGGCCGCCCAGCAGTTCGTCCGGCCCGCCGCCCATCGGGCCGTTCCGGCGGTGCCCGCGCGGGCCGCCTACCTGTTCGACCCCGGTACGGGAACGGTCCATCTCAGCAAGCAGGCCACCCGCCGGATGCCGGTGGCCAGCCTGACGAAGGTCATGACGGCCTATGTAGTGCTGCGGGAGGCCGGGCTGAACGACATCGTCACGGTCAACGCCGGAGACGTCCGGCACGCGGCGACGAACGACGCGACCGCCGCCGCGCTCCGCGCCGGTGAGCGCCTGACCGTCAGGGAGTTGCTCTACGGGGCGATGCTCCCCTCGGGGGCGGACGCCACCCACGCGCTGGCCCGCGTCTACGGTCCGGGCGAGAGCAGGTTCGTGGCCAAGATGAACGCCGCCGCCCGCTCCCTGGGCCTGACCGGCACCCGCTACGGCAACTCCGACGGGCTGCCCAAGCCGAGTCCCGGCTACTCCACCGCCCAGGACCAGGCCAGGCTGGCCGACGTCGTGCTCCGCGACCCGGTGCTGCGGACCATCGCCTCCACCAGGCGCTACGTCGTGCGCAAGTCGAAGGTGCACCGGGCCCACGTCTGGACCAACACCAACAAGCTGCTCGGCGAGGCGCCCGGCGCCCTGGGCGTCAAGACCGGCTACACCCGCGCCGCCGGCTACTGCCTGTCGTTCGCCGCCGACCGCGACGGCCACCGGCTCATCGGTGTCATCCTCGGCGACACCCGGGCCGACCGGCGCTTCCAGACCGCCGGCCGGCTGCTGGACTGGGCCGGCGACCAGGTGGCGAGCGAGGCCGACATCACCGAGGACCTCTAGCGGGCCGTACGGCGCGGGGCGCCCCGGGGTCGTCAGGGGCGCTCGATCCGGACGTCCATGGTCGCGGCGTCCGGCTCCGCGAAGCGCAGCAGGGCGCCGGCCTCCTCGGTCAGGCCGGAGACGGCGTCGCCGGGCAGGGGCTCGAAAGGGGTCATCCGCAGGACCGCAGTGTCGCGTCTGCGCTCCACCTGCCAGGTGCCGCACACCGATCCGTCCCAGAGGAACGTGGCCCGCACGCGGAGGTTTTTGGTGGTGAGACGCCCGCGATGCTCCTCGGCCACCAGCCGGGTGCGGTCGGCATGCGCGAGCACCAGGTTGTCGAAGTCGGGCAGGAACCGCGCGGGGGCCGGGACGTCCTCGTCCGGGCGCGGGGCGTCGGGAAGGTCGAACAGCTCGCGGCCCCGCTCGTCGCGGAAGACGCGCAGCCCCGGGCGGAGGCCGTCCAGCACGGCGCGCAGCCCCTTGATCCCGGACCAGGTCTGCGCGTCGGCGGCGGAGGCGGGGCCGAAGGCCGCCAGGTAGCGCAGCACCAGCTCCTCGACCGGCTTCCGTGACAGTTCCACGCCCAGCCAGACGTCCGCCGGCGCGAAGTCCGCCGTCCGGGGGAACGCCCACCGGTCCTCGGTGGGCACCATGACCAGTGGCAGCTGTGTCCGTACGGCGTAGCCGAGCCCGCGGTCGCCGGCCTCGGGGAACTCCGCCTGGAGCAGGTCGCGCAGCATGGTGAAGTCGCGGGGCCGTTCCCGGAGGAGCGCGTGGGCCACGGGCAGCAGCCTGTCGAGGTCCACTCCGGCGAACAGGTCGCCGCGGCCGGTCGCCGCCGGGGCGAGCGCGGGGCCCAGCGTCAGGCGGAACGCCGCGTAGTCGGCCGCGCTCATCAGGTGCAGCGTGGCGCGCATCATCGTGCCGCGTACGAGGAGGCGGTCGTGCAGCGCCCGGTGCATGTCCTCGCGGCGGAACCCCTCCAGGCGTGTCCACAGGCCGGTGAACGGATGCCTGGCCTCCTGCGCCTGCATGCCGCCGAGCCGTTCCACCGCCGTGACGACGTCGGTTCTGTCACGTGCGAGGAGCATCTGACGGGCCAGCGTCGCGCGGTTGAGGCGTCGCGTCGTGAGGGTTTCCATGCGTTCATGCTGGCATCCGTACCTGACAACCATTGGCAGGTACGGGCGAGCGGATCGACCGTGACGCCGGGTCCCGTCCGGCGCGGGCGACCGCCGGCGGTCGCCCGGCTACGGCTCGGTACGGCCGGCGCCGGGACGGAGCAGCGAGTAGAGGACCTGGTCGTGCCAGCGCCCGCCGCGCCACTGGGCCTCGCGGATGACCCCTTCCCGCTGGAACCCGGCCTTCTCCAGCGCGCGCTGCTCGCCGCGGTTCTCGATGTCGGTGAAGGCCTGGACGCGATGGGCCCGGGTGTGCTCGAACAGGTAGGCGGCGAGCTGCCGCTGCGCCTCGGTCCCGATGCCGCGTCCCTGGAAGCTCGGCCGCAGGCCGATGGCGATCTCCCAGCACCACGAGGTGAGCGGCCGCCCCCAGGATGCCTTGAACCACTCGACGCGCCCGGTCACCTCCCCGCCGGAGCAGACGGTCAGCGTGCCGCCGTCGTCGCGCAGCAGGCCCGTCTCGGCGAACGCGCGCCGCTCCCTGCCCGGGGCGCGGTGGCCGAACCACTGGTAGGGGCCCACCCCCTCCGGACCGTAGAACTCCTCCTCGAAGATCGTCAGATCCTCTTCGAGCACGGGGCGCAGCGTTACGCGGGTCACGCGAGATCCTCCCTGACCGGAACCGACGGAATGCGCAAGTCTGGCACCCCACCAGAGGCCGCACACATCGGCCCACCTCCCCCAACGGGGCATTTCGCCCATCTCTAGCCAAAGCCCCAACAGCTGTGTAAGGTAACGCACACATCACTGAAATATCAGTGGAATTTCAAAGTGCCGAGGCGCAGTGCGGACCGTTCCGGCGCCGCCGGAGACCAACCAGAGGAAGGTGAAGCGTGAAGAGGCCACTAAAGATCAGCAGCGCCGTCGCACTGACTGCGGGGCTCGTTGCGCTCGCCGGCTGCGGCGGCCAGGAGACCACCGCGACCGCGCAGGGCGGATCGTCCTTCGGAGAGTGCGAGGTCACCGAGAACCCGCCCACCCACAAGCTGAGCACGATGAAGGAAGGCGTGCTCACCGTGGCGGCCTCGCTGCCGTTCCCGGCCGGCTACCGGGGCAACACCCTGGAGAGCGTGGACGGCGGCTACATGTACTGCCTCGACGCCGAGATCGCCAATCGCGCGGGCCTGAAGAAGATCAATCTGGTCAACGCCTCGTTCGAGGCGCTCGTCACCGCCAAGTCCTCCAACTTCGACTTCGCGGTCTGGGACATCTACGACACCCCGGAACGCCGCAAGGTCGTCGACTTCTCCACCCCGTACAACACCTACGGGACCGGCGTGCTGGTCAAGTCCGGATCGAGCCTCGCGGCCTCGACGATCAAGGATGCCACCGTCGGCGTGCTCGCCGGCTCGGTGCAGCTCAAATACGTCCAGGAGACCCTGAAGCCCAAGGATTTCCGGGTGTTCAGCTCCAACGACGACCTCTTCAACGCCGTCCTCGCCGGTCAGATCGACGCCGCCCTGAACGACACGGCCACCGTGATGCCGCGGGCGGCCAACTCCGGCGGCAAGCTCAAGGTGGTCGGCGCCTACCCCGTCGGCGGCGACGTCGCCGCCCTCTTCCCCAAGGGTTCGGCGAACGTCCAGGTCGTGGACCGGATCCTCGCCGACATGAAGAAGGACGGCACCCTGGACGCGATCATGGACAAGTGGCTCAACCCGATCCTCGGCGGGGACCCCGGCAAGCTCCCTGACTGGGCGGCCTGATCATGAACGTCCAGGCATCCGGCACGAGGATGACGGACGGGCTCGCCCCCGGCGACAACGCCTCCGAGCCCGCCCGCCCCCTGAGCACGCGCGGATACCTCAGCGGCGCGGCGGTCCTGGCCCTGCTCACCGTCGTGGTGTGCTACGCGTTCGCCGGCGCGGCCCTGCCCGCGGGGCAACCGCTCCGCATCGTCCTCGGGATCGTGCTGCCGGCGGTGATCGTGGGCGGCCCGCTGCTGGCCGCCTACCGCGGCAGCAGCCTGTCGGACCAGGAATGGGCGGCCGGCCGGTACGTCGCGGCACGCGTGGCCGCCGCGCGGTCGAGGAACGCGTCGATCGCCTCGCTGGGACTGACCGGCTTCATCGCGATCGTCTCGCTGGCCGGCCTGCTCGTCTTCACCAACGACGGCGCCGTGCAGAAGACGTTCCTCAACGGCGAGTTCATGGTCAAGAGCGCCGCGGACATCGGCAAGGCGCTGCTGATCAACGTGGAGATCGCCATCGGCGCGCAGATCCTCGCGATGGTGTTCGGGCTCCTCCTCGCCATCGGCAGGCTGCTGCCCGGCAAGGGGTTCTGGCCCGTACGGGCGCTCTGCATCGCCTACATCGACGTCTTCCGCGGCATCCCGTCCGTGGTGCTGATCTACCTCGTGTGCTTCGGGCTCCCGCTCACCGAGGTGCCGATCCTCAGCGAGGGCGACCCGATCCTCTACGCGGTCGTGGCGCTGTCGCTGACCTACAGCGCCTACAACGCCGAGCTCTACCGCGCGGGCATCGAGTCCATCAACAAGAGCCAGACCTCCGCGGCGCTCTCCATGGGCCTGTCCCAGCCCGACGTCCTCAGGTTCGTGATCCTGCCGCAGATGTCGCGGAACATCGCGGCGCCGATGCTGAGCACGTTCATCGGGCTGCAGAAGGACACCGCACTCGTGATCGTCGTCGGCATCATCGACGCCTTCAGCCAGGCGAAGATCTACTCGGCCAACGACTTCAACCTCTCCGCGGTGACGGCCGTGTGCTTCCTGTTCGTCCTCATCACGATCCCGCAGACCCGTCTCGTCGACTACCTGCTCGCACGGTCGAGCACGAGGAAGAAGGGGGTCTGAGCCGATGTCGACCGCATTCGTGGAGCTCGACCAGGTCACGAAGAAGTACGGCGACCACACGGTCCTCGACCGGGTGGACCTGGCCGTCGACCGGCACGAGGTCGTGACCCTCATCGGGGCGTCGGGATCGGGCAAGTCGACGCTCCTGCGCTGCGTCAACGGGCTGGAGACGATCCAGGGCGGCCGGATCTCCCTGAACGGGGACGTCGTCTCCGGGGAGGGGGTCGACCTCGTCAGGCTCCGCCGCCGGGTCGGGATCGTCTTCCAGAGCTTCAACCTGTTCCCGCACATGACGGTGCTGAAGAACTGCACGCTCACCCCGGTGCGCGCGGGGGTGGCGACCAGGGACCAGGCCGAGGCCGACGCCCGCGTCATGCTCGAACGGGTGGGGCTGAAGGACAAGGTCGGCGCCTACCCTGACCAGCTTTCCGGCGGGCAGCAGCAGCGGGTGGCCATCGCCCGCGCCATGCTGATGCGGCCGCAGGTGCTGCTGCTGGACGAGATCACCTCGGCTCTGGACCCCGAGCTGGTGATCGAGGTGCTCAACCTGGTCCGCGAGCTGGCGGGCGACGGCATCACGATGATGATGACGACGCACGAGATGCCCTTCGCCCGCGAGATCTCCTCCAAGATCTGCTTCCTGCACAAGGGCTCGATCCTGGAGCAGGGACCGCCAGAAGAGATCTTCGGCGCGCCCCGCGCTCCGGAACTCAGGACGTTTCTCCGCAAGATCCACGAGGCCGGCCGGGACTGACCGTTCCGGCAGGCCGCGAGACCGAATCACAACCACGGGAAAACTGACCATGAAGCAGAACTACGACGTCAAGAACTTCTTCACCTACCTCGGCTATCCGAGCGGGGACCGGCCGTACTGGTGCGAGGACCTGCGGAGCCTGTCGGTGTACTGCCGGGGCGATGTCGCCAACCTCGAGGCGCTGCTGGAGCCGACCCCGTTCGAGCTGGCCGACGACCGGTTCGTCGTGCAGATCGCCGACTTCGGCAACGCGACGCCGGGCGCCTTCTACGACTCCGGCGTGGTGATCCCGGTCCGGTACAAGGACCACGTCGGCGTCAACTACTACTTCGAGTACGAGGACCAGCCGTGGAGCGTGGCCTTCGGCCGCGAGGTCTGGGGCTACCCCAAGCACTACGGGGAGATCGAGCTCACGGACGGCGAGAGCGGCGTCTCCGGCACGGTGAGGAGAGCCGGTAAGCTGATCTTCGGGATCTCGATGACCCCCGCCGCCGGCCACTCGAACGAGTCCTGGGCAGACATGACGATGTACCCCCACCTGCAGGTCCACGCGCTTCCCCAGGCCAACGGGCCCGGTTTCACGACCTTCGAGATCGTCTCCCGGGACACCTCGAAGGACTTCACGCTCAAGCGGAAGTCCTTCGGGCCCGCCGACGTCGAGCTGGGCTCGGGGCTCTCGGTCAACGGCGTGGAGCTCAAGGTCGTCGAGGTCCTGGGCGGCGAGTACTCCGTCGGCGACTACGCGTGCACCGTCGAGAACGGCATCTCCACCGTGATCGACGACCTGCTGGCAGGCCCAGGCGAGGCCCGCCCGCTCTGATCGATACCCGCTGAGAGTTTGTGCATGCGGTGGCGTTCGCGGGCCGGACGGGCGGAGCCACGCGCAGAGAGGTCGTGCAAAAGTGTGTTCTGCCTACGTCGCCGACAACGCGAGGACGGGCGCCGGCGAACCGTCGGCTCCGCACCTGCTGAGCGAGTCCGCGTGCGCCACGTTGCGGTCGCGTCTGGTGCGGGTCGAGATCATGCCCGGCGAGCGGCTCAGCGAGCCGGAGCTCCGCTCCAGCCTCGGTGTCGGGACGTCCCCCGTGCGTGAGGCGATCCGGCGGCTCGAATTCGAGAAGCTGATCGTGATCTACCCCCGCAGCGGCACGTTCGCCACCGACATCGCGCTGAAGGATTCGCGGTCCGTCATGGAGCTGAGGCTCCAGCTGGAGGGGCTCGCCGCCGAACTGGCGTGCGGCCGGGGGTCGAAGGCGGAGAAGGAGCAGCTGGTCGCGATCGCGGAGCGGCAGTTCGAGACCGACGACCTGCAGCAGTGCATCGACCTCGACGCGGCGTTCCACCACGGCATCTACCGGATGACCCGCAACGACTACCTCACCACCACGGCCGAGATCCACTTCAACCTCGCCCTGCGGCAGTGGTACTTCTGCTCGAAGGTGGTGGAGACCCCGGACTGGACCGGCGTCGACCATCGGCCGCTGGCCGCGGCGATCGCGGGAGGGGACGCGGAGTCCGCCGGAAGGCACATCCGCGAGCACGTGCTGCACGACTCTCAGCAGATCGTCGACATTCTCACCAACTACGGACTGTAGGCGCTCGACGTCTCCCCGACCGGGCGCCGTGAAGGAGAGTTCCGCGAAATGCCGGTCACCCCATCCACCCTGCACGACCTCTTCTCCCTGGAAGGGCTGACGGCCCTGGTCACCGGCGCGGCCGGAGGCCTGGGCCGGGCGCAGTCCCTCGCGCTGGGCGCGGCCGGCGCGAGGGTCATCGCGTCCGACGTCAGCATGGAGGCCGCCCGGCAGGCCTGCGACCACCTGGAGGGAAACGGCGTCGAGTGCCTGCCCCTGGAGATCGACGCCCGGTCGCTGGAGAGCATCGACGGCGCGTTCGACGCGCTCGACGCCGCCGGCGAGATCCCGGACATCCTGGTCAACAACGCGGGCGTCTCCCTGCGCAACAGCGCGCTGGAGGCCACGCCGGAGGAGTTCGACACCACCCTCTCCATCAACCTGCGGGGCACGTACTTCATCGCCCAGCGGGCCGCGCGGAGGATGCGGGGGCACGGTGGCGGGCGGATCGTCAACGTGTCGTCCATCGGCGGTCTCGTCGTGGACGGTGAGCGGTCCTCGGTGTACGACGCGTCGAAGGCGGCCGTCGTCCAGGTGACCAGGAACATGGCCTTCGAATGGGGCAGGTACGGGATCCGGGTCAACTCCATCGCGCCCGGCTACATGCGCACCGCGATGACCACCGACCTGTTGCCCACCAAGGAGGTCGAGGACGATCTCGTCAGAACGCATGTCCCGCTCGGCCGTGTCGGGGAGCCTCGGGACCTGAGCGGAGCCGTGATCTTCCTGGCGTCGGAGGCCTCGGCGTACGTCACGGGCCACACGCTGACGGTCGACGGCGGCTGGGTGGCGTCGATGTAGGCCCGCGGCAGGTGCTCCCGGGTGATCCCGGTGCGCAGCACGGACAAGATGCCCCGCAGGGCCGGCCGGTCATCGAGCCGTTCGCGCCCCGGCCGACCATCGAGCCGTTCGCGCCCCGGCCGACCATCGAGCCGTTCGCGCCCCGGATGACGGAGCGACGCTCACGCCTCGGTAGCAACAGCTCGATGACCTGCCGCGACTCGCCACTGACCTGACACGGCTTCAACCGCGCCGTCGCCACAGCGAGAGATCAGAACCCAACAGAGATCATTCCGCGAGAGGTCCTAAAAGGTGATGGTGACCTTGCCGTTCAGGCCGCCTCTGCCGAAGTGCTCATGCGCCGCGCGGATTTCACGCACGGCGAAGGCGGAATCGACGCGAGGCGTGAGAACTCCCTCCTCGACGAGCCGGCTCAGTTCGCTCAGTCCCTTGCCGTCCTCGCGGACCTGGTTGACGGTGGTGCGGACCCCGCGTGCGGACAGGTCGGGGACCGGTCCGGCCTGGGTGGCAATGGAGGCGTAACGTCCGTGGTCGGCCACCGCGTCGGTGACGAGGGCCCCGAAGGTGTCGAAGACGGCGTCGTAGTGACGGTCTTTCAGATCCGCCCGGTCGGTGGTGGCGAAGTCCGCGCCGTGTTCCCGGACGAAACCGAGCTGTTCCTCGCGCGACACGAGGACGTCGACGCGCACGTTTCGAGCCACGGCAAGCTGGAGGGCCAGACCGCCGACCGCGCCCGCCGCCCCGGTGATGAGCAGCCGTTCACCCGCGGAGACGGCCAGCCAGTCGAGCGTCTGCAGGGCGCTCAGGCCGGGCAGGGGCAAGGTGGCCGCCTCGGTGAGACTGATCGCCGCCGGTGCGGTCGCCAGCGCGTCGGCGGGAAGCGCCACCAGGTCGGCCCACGTCCCCCGGCCCGTGCCGAGCTGGTGGGACATCGCGAGCACGCGCTCTCCCACCTGCCGGCCGGTGCCGCCGCCGTCGACCACGATGCCCGCCAGGTCCCAGCCCAGTGTCATCGGCAGCGGAGGGGTACCTTCGCCGATGGCGCCTTCACGGGTCTTGGCGTCGACGGGGTTGATGCTCGTCGCGACGGTACGGACCAGCACCTCGCCCGCCCCGAGCTCGGCGGGTCCGGCGACGTCCAGTACCTGCAGCACCTCGGGGCCGCCGAACCGGTTGATCCTGATGGCACGCATGAAACAGTCCTCTCCTCGTGTCGGTGGTCGCGGGTGACCGTTCATGGCAGTCCGTCACCCGCGTACGCGGCGCGTCGATCCGGTCTGGGGGCGTGCTCCCGTGGAGGCGTTGTCCCGCGCCGTCCTGCGGCGACGCTGCCGCGGCCACGCGCGCCGGGCCGTCCGCCTGCCCAGCGGTCGCCTGTCAGGTCAGGTCGAGTACGGCCTTGCCGTGCAGGCGGCGTTCGCGCAGGGCGTCGAGGGCTTCGGCGGCCTTGTCCCACGTGCCGCGCCAGGCGATACCCGGGTCGAGCGCGCCCCGGGCGACCAGTTCGGCGAGGCGGGTCAGGTCGGGCCCGAGGCCGGTGCAGGCCAGCAGGTAGAAGGAGGAGATCGACCGGTTGTGACGGCCTTCGTTGCCCAGGAACGCTCCTGGCGGAAAGGTGATGTCCTCCTGCACGGCGTGACCGGCGGAGACCAGGTGGCCGTGTTCGGCGAGCCGGGCGTACGCGTCGACGAGGTGGGCGCCGCCGACCAGTTCGACGACGCCGTCCACCGGCTCGCCGAGCTCCCATGGCGCGGCGATCACCTCGTCGGCGCCGAGCCGTCGCAGGCTCGCCCCGTGCGCTTCCGGATCGCCGGTGACCGCGATCACGTGAGCGCCGTCCTGGTGGGCGAGTTGGACCGCGTATCTGCCGACGCCGCCGGTGGCCCCGGTGACCAGGATCCGCTTGCCGGGCAGGGCGCCGATCCTGTGCAGGACGCGCAGCGCGCTGGCGCCCGCGACCGGGACGGTGGCGATGGCCCCGAGGTCGGCGCCCGCCGGGACCGTGCCGATCAACGCGGTGTCCACGGCCCGGAGCTCGGCCCAGGCGCCGCCGTCGGCCAGGGTGACCACCGGGGTTCCCGTAGCCGGTCCCGATCCGTCCCTCGCGGCGCGCTCCACCACACCGGCCGCGTCCCAGCCCGGGACGGCCCCGTCGGGTTGCCCCGCGATGACGTACTTCACCTCGCCGTAGTTCAGCGAGGTCGCAGCGGCCCGGATCAGGGCCTGATGCGGAGCCGGTTCGGGATCGGGAACCTCCGCGAGCCGCAGCCCGGCGGGGACGGAGCGATCGACGACCAGAGCACGCATGGGCGTACACCTTTCGCGGAGAGCACGTTGACTTCCAGCACTATAGTGCCACTCAGAGGCGAATGCTTATTAGAGGCCTCACCTGTGGATGGCGTGTCATGGCCGCCGTCCGTCAACGCCGGCCACCCGCGTGCCCGTCTCCTGAACCTCGTCGTATCGATGTCACCGTCCTGGCGTCATGTCACGGCCAGGTGCCTGCGATGGTGCCGCGGGGTCTCGGCCTCGTCGAGCAAGGTGAGAGCGAAGTCGGCGTAGGAGATGCGGTCTGCGGCGTCGCCGTGTTCGCGGATGCCGTAGTGGCCGGTGCGCTCGCCCTCGTGGTCGAAGTCGCCGGCCGGGCTGACGTACACCCAGTCAAGCGCGCCGCCTTCGGCGCGGAGCACCTCGAGACCGGCGGCGTGCGCCAGGCAGAAGGGCCGGAACTCGGCGGGGAAGGCGGGCGTGTCCAGCATCCGGGTCCCGTCGGGGACGGGCAGCAGCGCGGACAGCCCGACCGCGACCAGCCTGTCCACTCCGGCCTGCCGCAGGCCGTCGACGAGGGCATGTGCGGCGTCGGTGAAGAACGCGTCCGAATCGGTTCCCGCGGCCGCGTTGATCGCGGCGTCGTGCCCGGCCGCGAGGGCGGCGACGTCCGCCACGTCGGTGACGTCGCCGGCGGTGATCCGTACGCCGCCGTCCGTCAAGCCGCCGTAGCGCGAAGGGTCGCGCACCACCGCGGTGACCTGGTGTCCACGCCGGCGCGCTTCGGCGACGGCCTGCCGGCCGGCTCGGCCGCCTGCCCCGAAAACCACGATCTTGCCCATACTTGAATACCTCCGATTGAGTCGATGCTCCGGAAAATAGCCTGAAGTGTGGTTACTTCCTGGATACCGAGACCGGATACCGCCCCAACCGCGAGACAGGAGACCACCATGACGCACCCGCAGCCACTGCCTCCCGACATGTTCGACGAGCTGTGCCCGTCCTCGCTGCTGCCGTTCCGTTTCGGCGACAAGTGGGCGGCCCTGGTCATCCGCTGCCTGGAAGACGGCCCGCGCCGATTCTCCGAGCTCCGCGTGCCACTGCGCCGCGTCACCCCGAAGGTGCTCACACAGTCGCTACGCGGCCTTGAGCGAGACGGGCTCGTGTCACGTACGGCGCACGCCGCTCCGAGACCGCGGGTGGAGTACGCGCTGACGCCGCTGGGCCACAGCATGCTGGAACCACTGGAAGCCGTATACGCCTGGGCGACTGAGCACTGGGACGAGCTACTCGACGCGCGAGAGCAGTACAGGGCCCCGTAGCCCCGCGCATGCTCCGCGGAGCGGATCTCCCCGTCGCAGCTGTTTCCCACCCTGCGCCGACGCGTCGCCGGTCGAGGCAAGGATGATCACATACACCCGCATGGGCCCCGCTACGGCTGCCGCCGGCCCTGAGGGACGGCGGTGCCGCGCATGAGCCCGTGGCAGGCGATGGCGGCGGCGGCCACCACGTTGAGCGAGTCCACGCCCGACGCCATCGCCGTGGGGCTCATCGGGATGCACACCTGTTCGTCGGCCTCCCGCAACCAGCGCGAGGACAGGCCGTCCCCCTCCGAGCCGAGCAGCAACGCCACCCGCTCACGCATCTCGACGGTGTCCATAGGGGTGGCGTCCTGGTCGGGAGTCAGCGCCAGCGTCTGGAAACCCGCCGCCCGGATCTCCTCCAACCCGTCGTACCAGTTGCCCATCCGGGCATAGGGGATCGCGAAGACCGCCCCCATCGACACCTTCACCGATCTTCTGTAGAGGGGGTCGGCGCACCGCGGCGAGAGGATGATCCCGTCCACCCCGAGGGCGGCGGCGCATCGGAAGATCGCGCCGACGTTGCCGTGGTCGACGAGGTCCTCCAGGACGAGGAGGCGGCGGGGCGGCCGGACGGGCCCGCCCTCGTCCACGGCGCCGGCGGTCGCGTGAGAGGCCCCGCGCAGGACCTCGTCCACCGGGGGCAGTTCCCGGCGCTCCATCGCGGCCAGCGCGCCCCGGTGCACCGGGAAGCCGGCGATCCCCTCCATGACGTCGTCGTCCACCACGTACACCCGGTCGCCGAGCCCGTCGAGCAGATCGGCGAGCGGGTCGGCCCAGCGCCGGGTCAGCAGCACCGAACGCACCGGGTAACCGGCCGCGACGGCCCGGCGGATCACCTTCTCCCCCTCGGCGATGAAGAGGCCGTGCTCGGCCTCCATGCTCTTGCGCAGTTCGACGTCGCGCAGGTTGGCGTAGTCGGCGAGGCGGGGATCCGAGGCGTTAAACACCTTCGAATACTGCCATGACCCGCCTGAGCTGCCACATCAGCGCATAGACGAGCAGCAGGACGCAGCAGCCGGCCACCACCCCGGCCCCCACCCGGTGGACCGTCTCGGCCCAGCCGCGAGGCGGGAAGACGACCGGCCAGATCGCCGCGCCCAGCAGCGTGGCCACGACCGCCGCCAGCAGGACGCCGCGCCGGGTCCGGGCGGAGAGCGCCAGACGCTCCGGCGGCGCCTGCGGTTCCATCCGGGACAGCCCGAGCCAGGCCCACCGGGCCACGACGGCCAGGCCGACGACCGTGGAGAGGTACTGCAGCAGGCGGAAGACGGGCAGGAGCCCCGCCACCCGCGTGTCCAGCCAGTCCCAGCCCCACACGGCCGAGCTGTAGTGGTGGGTGAAGGAGTCCCACAGCTTGTGGGTGAAGGCGCCGACGGCACCGCCCGCGACCACGGCGGGCAGCCGGCGCAGGCCGTACGGCGCGGGGGCCAGCGAGGCGATCCTGCCCGCGAGAGCGGGCGGGAACAGCGCGGTCAGCGGGTCGCGGAGCAGTCCGTGGAAGACCGCGAGCAGCATGACGACGGCGAGCGGGGCGATCGTCAGGACGCCCCGGTAGGAGTGCCAGGTCATGTAGTCCGGCAGGAAGGGCAGGAAGGACAGGAAGATCGGCAGGTCGGGCACCATCGCTCCCAGGGCGAGGGCCCAGGGGTCCAGCACCCGGCGCATCCGCGCCGAGGAGACCAGCGGCAGCACCGCGGCGACGTGGCTGGGCGTGAACGGCACGTGCTTCCCCCCGAGAATCTGCTGACGCGCTCCCGGGGAGACTACGCCGTCCCGGCCGTCGCCGAGATCTCGCGACTTCGCGCCGATACCACGCACGGTGACGTGTAAGTTGCTGAGCGTTGTGGTACCGGGATGCGGGGGGCATTGTGGCTGACCAGATGGTGTTGGCACGGCCGGCGACGACCGACGAGTGGCTGCGCGACGCCCGCAGGGCGCGCACCCTCTCCCTGGCCACCCTGGCCTGGCTGGGCGCCGAAAGCGCGCTCGGCCTCGCCGCCGGGCTGGGGTCGCACTCGGTCGCGCTGATCGGCTGGGGCGTGTCGTCACTGGTGGAGGCTCTGGCCAGCCTCATCGTGGTCTGGCGGTTCACCGGGTCGCGGACCCGCTCGGCGGACGCCGAGGACAAGGCCCGCAAGGCGGTGGCGATCAGCTTCTGGCTGCTCGCGCCCTACCTGCTGGTCCACGTGGCACACGACCTGGAGGCGGGGCACCGGGCCGTGCCCAGCGTGCTGGGCATCGTGGTGACGTCGGTCAGCCTGGTCAGCATGCCGCTCCTGGGACGGGCCAAGCGGCGGCTCGGCGCGCGGCTGCACTCGGCGGCGACCTCGGGTGAGGGGACCCAGAACCTGCTGTGCGCGCTGCTGGCCGCGGGGGTTCTGGCCGGGCTCGGACTGAACGCCATCGGATGCTGGTGGGCGGATCCCGTCATGGCGGTGCTGCTGGCGGCGGTAGCCGTACGAGAGGGCCGGAAGGCCTGGCGCGGACACTCCTGCTGCCACTGATCCCGGCTCTCCACGGAAGATCACAGAGGTTAGTTACTGTCGCGTACAGTAATACCCGCACCAAGAGAGGCGTTTTGCCGCACTATGTGTTCCCAGTACAGTTCCGTGAACATTGCGGAGAACCTCCCGATAGGGTGACCCGCTAGCTCAGGACATCGACACCGAAGAGGGCATCGTGGGCGGACGTCACCGGACGGATGAACTCGAGGACGGCTACGCCTCCTCCAAGGAACCGCCCAGACGGCGCCGTGGCGGACGTGGCATGGTGCTGGTCCCGCTGGCCGGGTCCGTGGCCCTCGCGGTGCTGCTCGGCGTCGCCGCCTATGTGATCATCAACCGGGACCGGGGATGCGCCGGGGACGAGATCGCGCTGCGGGTCACCGCCTCCCCCGACATCCGGCCCGCCGTGTCCCAGATCGCCGAGCGCTTCAACAAGGCCGCTCACGAGGTCGAGGGCGGGTGCGCCACCGTCACGGTGTCCGAGGGCGTCCCGGCGACCGTGGCCTCCGGGCTGGCCGGCGGCAAGACCGGCGCGATGGACGTGTGGATCCCGGACTCCGGGCTGTGGGTGGCCAACCTGCGGGCCAAGAACCCGCAGGCCCCCGAGGCCGGCGCGTCCGTGGCCCACTCCCCCATCGTCATGGTGGCCTCCGGCTCGGTGGTCCCGAAGCTGAGGAAGAGCTTCGGCGAGGCGAGCTGGGGCGGCATGATCAACGCCGCCAACGTGGCCAACGTCGAGGGACCGGGCCGCAAGGTGCGCGTGCTCGCGCTGGACCCCTCCTTCAACGCCGCCGGGCTCGGCGCGCTGCTGGCCGCCTCCGGAGTGGCCACGGCCTCGGGCGTCGGCCAGGAGCAGCTGGTCGGGGCGCTCAAGACCCTGTCCGGGTCGGCGGTCCGCGACCAGGACGCGCTGCTGTCCAGCCTCGGCGTCAAGGGCACCCGGGCTCCGCTCGGCGTCGCCTCGGAGCAGGGCGTCTGGGCGTTCAACAACGCCAAGAAGCCGGAGGTCCCGGCCGTGCCGCTCTATCCGGCCGAGGGCACGCTCAACCTCGACTACCCCGTGGTGATCACCACCAAGGACGCCAAGGTCCGCAAGGCCGCCGAGGCCTTCGGGAAGGAGCTCGGCACCGAGTCCGCCAGGAAGACGCTCCAGGACCAGGGCTTCCGCACCCCGGACGGCAAGGGCGGCAAGCCGGTCGCCGACAGCGGCGGCTTCCAGGCCAAGGCCCCCCAGGCGCTGAAGACGCCCGACGTCAAGTCGGTCGCGAGGATGTCGCAGTCCTGGTCCCGGCTGAACCTCGGCACGCGGCTGCTCGCGCTGCTGGACGTCTCCGGCACGATGGCGACACCGGTCCCCGGGACGGGCGCGGACCGGATGCGCATGATCTCCAAGATCGCCATCGAGGGCATGCAGCTGTTCCCGGCCAAGAGCGAGATCGGCGTGTGGGAGTATTCGACGCACCTCGCCGGCCAGGGCGTGGACTTCCGCAAGACCGTCCCCGTCGGCCCGCTGGCCGGGAGCATCGACGGCGTGCTCCGCAAGGACCTGCTCGTCCAGAAGCTCTCCACGATCCAGGCCAAGCCCACCGGGGACACCGGCCTGAACGACACGCTCAAGGCCGCCTACGGGCAGATGACCAGGGAGTACCAGGGCGACAAGATCAACACGGTGCTGATCCTCACCGACGGCGCCGGCAACGACGACCCGGACGGCGGCGTCTCCAACGAGGAGATGCTGCAGTACCTGAAGAAGACCTACAACCCGGAGAAGCCGGTCAGCATCCTGCTCATCGCCTTCGGCCCCGAGGCCGCCGCGGGCAAGAAGCAGATGGACGCGCTGGCCAAGGCGACCGGCGGCGAGGCGTTCATCGCCCGCGACATCCTGCAGGTCCGCAAGTTCTTCCTGAAGGGCATGGAGCGCCGCATCTGCGCGCCCAACTGCTGAGCGCCGGTCCTCCCCGTCCTGTACGGCCGGCGTCCCACGCGCCCCAATAGTTTCAGTTTTACCAGTTCATACCAGGTCGGCATGGTATCGACTGGTCAGGACAACCCGTCACGGACAGGTGGCGTCCTACGCGTGTGGGGTCTCGGGCATGGCCCGTGAACGAGCCCGTTGCGGGGAGGAATGTCCGTGCCCGGATGGCCGGCCGTCGGCCGAACCGACGACCAACAACTTGTGGGAGCGCTCCGGCGTGCCGACGCCCAGGCTCCCGCGAAGCTCTACGACTCCTATGCCGAACGTCTCAACGACTACGCCCATTCGCTGCTGGGCGACCGCGACGCCGCCGCCGGCGCCGTACACGACGCCCTGGTCGTCGCGCACGGATGCGTGGAGCGGCTGCGCGAGCCGGGCCGGCTGCGCCCGTGGCTGTACGCGCTGGCCCGGTGCGCGGCCGGGGCGCGGGACCCGCGGCGCCCGGCGCCCGCGCCGGTGTTCGACGACCGCGACACCCCCGAGGAGCGCGAGCTGGCCGCGCTGGTGCACGAGGCGCTGGCCGAGCTGAGCGGGCAGGAGCGCGAGGTCCTGGAGCTGTCGCTCCGCCACGATCTCAGCACCGGCGAGGTCGGCGCGGTGCTCGGGATGTCCTCCCGGCAGGCCGCGACGCGGCTCGGCCGGGCCCGCGAGCACCTGGAGAACGCGGCCGCCGCCGTGGTGCTGGCCAAGGTCGGCCGGGCGCACTGCCCGGACCTGTCGGCGATGGTCGACTCGTGGGAGGGCCCGCTCACCACGATGCTGCGCAGACGGCTCTCCAGCCATATCGGCCGCTGCGAGGTCTGTCTCGAACGGCGGGACCGGCACGTCTCGGCCGGGCGGCTGCTCGACATGGTGCCGGCGGCCTTCCCCCCGCTCTCCCTGCGCCGCCGCTACATCGAGACCTGTGTGAACCCCGGCCTCGCGGGGGCGCGTGCCTCCATCGTCGAGGCGGGCGACCGCTTCGACCGGGCCGGATTCCCCATCCCGGCGGAACGGCGCACGAAGGGACGCCGGTGGGCCGGCCCGAGGGACGCCGGGACGGAGCGGGGCCGCGACAGGGGGAACCACCGGCAGGCGGCCGTACCGCTTCACACGATTCCGGACACCGAAAGCGGGCCGCAGGCGACGACCGCCCCACGGCGCACGGTCCCGGACGCGGGCAGCCACCGGCAGGGGGCCGAGTCCCGGCGTGCGGCCGTGACGGCGCAGCGGCGCGGGTCCAGACGGCGGACGGCACCCGTGATCGCGGCCGCCGCGTGCGTGCTGGCGGCCACCTGCGTCATGATCGTGGTCGCCGGGCGGGATCCGGCCGGCGGGCCGGTGCGGCGGGCCGAGGCCGCGCCGGGCCGGGAACCCGCGCTGATCACGCTGGAGCCGGGCCCCGGGCAGGGCTCTCCGGCGGACCAGGCCCCGCTCCCGATGCCGACCCCGGCGCCGACCCCGGAGCGGACCGAGAGGACCGCGAAGGCCAGGACCCCGGCCCCCACTCCCGCCCCGGCCCGGCAGGCGGCGACCCGGCGGCCGGTTCCCGAGCGGCCCCGCACCACCCGCACGCCCGCCCGCACGCCCAAGGCCGGACGGCTGGCCGTCTCGTGTCCCACGGACATCGGGGAGGGCGCGGGGCAGATCCGGCTCTCCGCGCGCGACGCCGCGCTCTCGTGGTCGGCGACCACCTCGGGCGGGCTGAACGTCCATCCCCGGCAGGGGCGGCTCAAGGCCGGAGCCGGGGCCATGATCTGGGTCACCGCCGCCGATCCCGGGGAGAGCGGCACGGGACGGGTCGCGTTCACCTCCGCCGGGGGCGGCTCCAGCTGCGCGATCTCCTGGGAGAGTCCGGAGCCGGAGGTCTCGGATCCGCCCAGCGACCCGCCCCCTCTCCCCACCGAGGCACCCACGACTGCCGCTACTCCCAGTACAGAACCGGAGAAAACATGATCTTCTGACTAGGTTGTCGACAACTCCATGACTTAACTTTGCAATCCGGTAAACCGTGGGGCGATGCCACGCGTCGGCATTGACGCGCATGCGGGCTGGTTGGTCACATGAATATGCGATCAGCGAATCGATCACCAGCCTGGAGCGGCGAGATGCCGAAAGACCGCGAAGTGCTCAAATGGGCGCTCATCCTTGCGTGCGCGACGGGGGCCGTCGTCGCACTCGCCGACCTCTCCTCTCCGCTACGGATGATCTTTACTCCGCTGTTCCTTCTGGCGGTCCCCGGGGTCGCCGCGGCGGGACTGTTGCGTGATCGTGATCCTCTTACTGCAATATCAGTTGGAGTGACGGTCAGTCTGCTCGCGAACGTTCTTCTCGCCACAGCGATGCTGTCCTTTGAGTCATGGTCGCCCCGTGCCGGAGTAGCGACGATCGCGGTGCTCGGCGGCTTCACATATGTACTGCGCCTGTTGCAGCGGGGGAGCGGAAGCTTGCGAACCGAACAGGGGGCCGGGTCAGGGTGAAGATCACTGTGGTGCGCCCGCAGGACCTCGGCGAGGCCGAGTCCCACCGATGGCGCGAGATCCAGAAAGCCTCTCCCAGCCTCGACAACCCCTTTCTCTCCGTGGACTTCACCCTGGCCATGGGCAGGCTCCGTGACCACGTCAGGGTCGCGGTGATCGAGGACGGCGGCGAGATCGCGGGATTCCTCCCCCACGAGCGGCACGGCTTCGGCGTCGGCAGGCCGCTGGGCGGCTACCTCACCACCTGCCAGGGGCTGGTCTCGGTCCCCGAGCTGAAGATCGACCCACGTGACCTGCTCCGGGCCTGCGGGCTGTCGGCCATCGACTTCGACCACCTGGTCGCCGGCCAGCCCACGTTCGCGCCCTACGAGACGGACGTACGGCCCGCCCCCGTCATGGACCTCAGCGGCGGTTTCGACGCCTACGTCGAGCGGGTGCGCGCCGGCTCGGCGAAGAACTACAAGACCGTCCGCTACAAGGAGCGCAAGCTCGGCCGCGAACGGGGCGAGATCCGGTTCGAGTGGGACTCCGCCGACATCGGGACGCTGCGCGCGGTCATGGCCTGGAAATCGGACCAGTACCGGCGGACCGGACGGGTGGACCGCTTCGCCCAGCCGTGGATCGTGCGGCTCGTCGAGGAGCTGCACTCCCGGCGCTCCGACGACTTCGCCGGCGTGCTCACCATGGTCTACGCCGGAGACACCCCCGTCGCCGGGCACTTCGGCCTCCGTACGGCGCACACCCTGGTGGGCTGGTTCCCCGCCTACGACCCGGCCTTCGCCCGCTACTCCCCCGGGATCATGCACCACCTGCACATGGCCGAACACGCCGCGAACGCGGGGCTGCACCAGGTGGACATGGGGAAAGGCGGCCGCGAATACAAGGAATGGCTTAAAACCGGCGTTTTGATGATCGCCGAGGCACGCATCTCGCGTCCGTCTCCGGTGGCCGCCGCCCAGTGGCTGGGCCGGGTCCCCATCAGCAGACTCCGCGCCGTCGTAGTGGACAACCCCTCCCTTTTCCGAGCCGCGGACCGGCTACTCAAGGGCTACGGCAGAGCGAGATCCTCTCTCCTGTCCCGCCCCATATCCCCTCCCACCGCAGAACGATCACCCGAGGCACAGTAACCGCATTCCTCACAGCAGTAACCGCAACCCCTCAGATCGCGTTTTCCGGTAATCCTTCACTCCCGACGTAAGGCCACTCTTGATCACAGTTGCGCCGTTCCCATCTCACGCCGGGGGCGAGCGCACGGAAGGACAAAAGGAATATCCGCCATCATGAATCCCGAGTCCGTCAGGCAGAACGGTAAGCAGATCGGCATGTTACGTTCCATGCCGCCGCTTGAGCGGTTCACCCCGCTCACCCCTCACATGGCCATTTCCCCGACCGTCAGCGTCGTCGTGCCCGCGATGAACGAGGCTGAGAACCTCCCGCACGTCTTCGCCACGCTCCCGCAGTGGATAGACGAGATCGTGCTCGTCGACGGCCACTCGGTGGACGACACCGTCGCCGTCGCCAGGCGGCTGCGGCCCAACGTACGGATCATCACCCAGAGCGGCAAGGGCAAGGGCGACGCGCTCGCCGCCGGCTTCGCCGCGTGCACCGGCGACATCATCGTGATGATCGACGCCGACGGCTCCACCGACGGCCGCGAGATCATCCAGTTCGTGGGCGCCCTGGTCACCGGGGCGGACTTCGTCAAGGGGTCCCGCTACGCCGCCGGCGGGGGCAGCGACGACCTGACCTTCAGCCGCCGGGCCGGCAACAAGGTCCTCACCACCCTAGTGAACATGATCTACGGCACCCGCTACAGCGACCTGTGCTACGGCTACAACGCATTCTGGGCCCGGCACCTGAAAGCGCTCGACCTCGACTGCGAGGGCTTCGAGGTCGAGACGCTGATGAACATCCGCGCCGCCAAGGCCGGGCTCCGCGTCCACGAGGTGCCCAGCCACGAGCGGTGCCGGATTCACGGCGAGAGCAACCTGCGCGCGGTCCGCGACGGCCTGCGCGTGCTCAGGACCATCATCCGGGAGTGGCGCCAGCGGCCGTACGCCCCTGCGCCGGAGCCCCACGCCGCCCCGGCGGCGGACCAGGGCGCGGCCTAGCCATGAAGAGCAGTGTCGTCATATGTGTTTACACCGAGGAACGCTGGGAGGACATCCAGGCGGCCGTCGAATCGGTCGAGAACCAGCGGCGCAGGCCGTACGAGATCATCCTGGTCGTCGACCACAACCCGGACCTCCACCTGCGGCTCAAGCGGCGGTATCCCGGCGCGATCGTGGTGGAGAACACGCACGAGCGGGGGCTGTCCGGCGGCAAGAACACCGGCGCGGCGACCGCCTCGGGCGACATCGTGGCCTATCTGGACGATGACGCGGTGGCGGAGCCCGGCTGGCTGGAGGCTTTGGAGGAGGGCTTCCAGGACCCGACCATCGTGGGGGTGGGCGGGCTGACCAGGCCGCTGTGGGCCGGGGGGCGCCGCCCCCGGTGGTTCCCGCACGAGTTCGACTGGACCGTGGGATGCACCTATCGGGGCATGCCGACGCGACGGGCGCGGATCCGCAATGTCATGGGCGGGAACGCGGCTTTCCGGAGGGAGGCCGTCGGCGGGATCGGCGGCTTCCACACCGGAATGGGGCGCAGCGTCCAGGGACGCGGGAGCCGCCCGCTCGGCTGCGAGGAGACGGAGTTCTGCATCCGGCTGTCCCAGAGCCGCCCCGGCTCGGTGATGCTGTTCGAGCCGGGCGCGGTGATCGGGCACAGGGTCTCCGCGCAGCGGGCGCGCTTCGCCTACTTCAGGTCGCGGTGCTACGCCGAAGGCCTGTCCAAGGCCCTGGTCGCGTCGAGCGTCGGCGCCGGCGACGGGCTGTCGAGCGAGCGGGCCCACGTGATGAGGGTCCTGCCCCTGGGGGTGCTGCGCGGCGTCGGTGAGGCGCTCCGCGGCGACCTGCCGGGGCTCGGCAGGGCCGCGGCCATCGTCGTCGGCCTGGCCTGGACCACCTGGGGCTACGCGGTGGGTACGGCCCGCCTGAAGCTGAGGCGGGCATGACCCGTGTCCCGATCCTGATGTACCACTCGGTGAGCGACCACCCGAACGACGAGACACGGCCGCTCGCGGTCTCGCCGGGACGCTTCGCCGAGCAGCTCGGCGTGCTCCGCGACCGGGGCTTCACCCCGATGACGCTGTCGGACCTGGTCGCGGGGATGCACCGGACGGCGACCATGCCCGGCAGGCCCGTGGCGATCACCTTCGACGACGGATACGCCGACTTCCACAGCGAGGCGCTGCCGATCCTGGAGCGGTTCGGCTATCCGGCCACGGTCTTCGTGACCAGCGGCTGGGTGCAGGACTCCGGCCCCGTGTCGGCCGGGCGGCGGCCGGCTCCCATGCTGGCCTGGAGCCAGGTGCGCGAGGCCGTCTCCTGCGGCATGGAGATCGGCGGCCACAGCCACAGCCATCCGCAGCTCGACCAGCTGCCGGACCGGGAGCTCCGCAACGAGCTGCGCACGAACAAGGCCCTGCTCGAAGACCGGATCGGCCGGCCGGTGGCCACCATGGCCTACCCCTACGGCTACTCCAGCGCGCGGGTCCGCCGGGAGGTGCGCAGGGCGGGTTACTGGACCGCCTGCGCGGTGGCCAACGACGCGTTCCGGGAGGGCGACGAGATGCTGGCGCTGCCCCGCTTGACGGTTACCGAGCAGACCTCCATGGTCAAGTTCGGCGGAGCGATCGACGGACGGGGTCTCCCGGTGCTCTACATGAGGGAACGGGCTCTCACCAAGGGATACGCGCTGGTGCGGCGGACGCGTTACGCGCTGCGGCGGATCTCTTCGCGGTACGCGCCCGGACGGGTATCGGGAGGTGACTGACACGGGTCTCTCCGGTGGGACGGCGGACCGGCGGCGGGAGCGGCGGCGGAGTCTCCGGCGTGGCCGGCGGCAGGACCGGCGGCAGGGGGCGCCGCGGCCCCTGTGGAGCCGCCTCCCCAGGGACCTGAACGACCCCCTGCTGCGCAACGCCTACTCGCTGATCGTCAACGCCGGGGCCGCCGGGGCCCTCGGCCTGGCCTACTGGACGGTCGCGGTCCGGTTCTACAGCGAGGGCGACTACGGCCGCGCCTCCGCGCTGATCGCCGCGATGCGCCTGCTCGCGGCGCTGACCGCGTTCGGGTTCGTCGGCGCGCTGACCCGCTTCCTGCCCGAGGGGGGCCGGGCCACCGGACGGCTGGTCGGCTGCACCTACCTGGTGGGCGGCGGCGCGGCGGCCGCCGCCACCGTGTTCTTCCTGGCCACGCTGGACATGTGGGGTCCCAACTTCAGCGGGCTGAACGGGTCCGGCATGGCCGGCTGGTTCCTGCTGTCGGTCTTCCTGTGGTGCGTGTTCACGGTCCAGGACGTGGTGCTCACCGCGCTGGGCAGGGCCACCTGGGTGCCTCTGATCGGGATAGCCGTCGGGGTGGCCAAGATCGGGTTGCTGGTCGTGCTCGCGCCCGCCTTCCCCGGCGCGGGGATCTTCCTGGCCTGGACGATCCCGGTGGCCCTCACCGTCGTCCCGGTCAGCATTGCGATCTTCTGCAGGCTGGCCCCCCGGGCCGCCGCCCGCGACGCCCATCGGGCCCCGCCCCGGCTCCGCCGGATAGGCCGCTTCCTCGCCGGAGACTTCCCCGGCACGCTGTTCATCCTGGCCAGCGTCTACCTCATGCCGGTGCTGGTGTTCGCCGGAGTGGACGCCCGGACGGCGGGTTACTACGCCGCGGCGGTCACGCTGGTCGGCGTCTTCGACATGCTGGCGCTCAACATGGCCATCTCGCTGACCATCGAGGGGTCGGGGGACCCTTCGCTGCTGGCCGGCAAGTGCGTGCTGGCGCTCCGGCGGACCATGATGCTCCTGGTCCCCGTGGTGCTGGTGGCCGCGCTGGCCGCGCCGCTCGTCCTCCGGCTCGGCTGGGGCCCGTCGTTCGCCGAGCACGGGGCGGACGTGCTGCGGCTGCTCGCCCTGGCGTCCATCCCGCACGCGGTCATCGAGATCTACCTGGGGGTGCTCCGCGCCCGCAGCAGGGCGCGGGCACTGCTCGTGCTCCAGGCGCTGCTGTGCGTCCTGGTGGTGGGGCTGTCGTTCGTCCTGTTCCAGTTCTACGGCATCACCGGCGTGGGCCTCGGCACCCTCACGGCCCAGGTGATCGTCATGGCCGTCGTCGCCCCGGGCCTGCTCAAGGTGGTGCGAGGGGCGCGGACGGCGGGCGGCGGGCTGACCCCGGACGAGACGCCGACGCTGGTGATGATGATCGTCGACGCGCAGCCCACCCTGGCCGCCGCCCCCGCCAGGACACCCCTTCCCGAGGTGGCGGAGCCCGCGCGGCCCCGCGTGCCGTGGCCGGTGCGGGCGAGGCGGTGGCTGCCCCCGCTGATCACCGCGGAGGGCCTGGCGGCCGTCGCGCTGGCCTCCGTGGCCGGCGGGCCGCCGGGCCTGCCGCCACCCGCCGTGATGGCTCTCGGCGGCGCCGGGCTGGTGGCCGTGGCCTTCGCCGCGGAGCTGGCCATGAGCCGCAGGCGGTCGGTGCTGTGGACGCAGCTCGTCGCCGTGACCCTGTGCCTGCACGGGATGGAGGCTCTGGCCGGCTCGGCCGGGAGCCTCGCGGGGAAGGTGACACGGATCATGGCCACCGGGCGGGCCACCGGCGGGGACCGGCTCCTGGCCCTGCCCGCCTTCGTCGCCCGCGCCATGGGGCTCACCGACCCCACCCCGTTGCTGGTGTGGGCCCCCGTCGCCTTCGCCGTGGCGGCGCTCGCCCCCGCGCTGCTGGCCGCCAGAGCACTCCTCCGTGACGAGCGGTTCCGGTGGCCGGCGGTGATGCTGGTGGCGGTGGGGCTCTGGCTCGCGCCCGCCGAGCACATCCAGACGTCTCTGGTCTGCCTGCTCGGCATCTGCGCCCTCGCCCTGTTCCTGACCCTGGTGCGCGGCGGGCGGCGGCGGGCCGAGGCGGCGGCGGACGACGACCGGACACTGAGAAGGGCGGCCTAGTTGAACCCGACCACCGACGACCTGGCCGATCTGGCGTTCTGGACCCAGCCCCCGCAGGTCCGGCTCGCGGCCTTCGCCCGGCTGCGCGAGCTGCCGGAACCGAGGTTCTTCGCCGAGCGCCGCGTGCCGCTCCTCCGCTCGGGCACCGGTTTCCACGCCCTGGTGCGGCACGCCGACGTGGTGGAGGCGAGCAGGCGCCCCACGGTCTTCAGCAGTGAGCCCTCGGTGTCGAGCCCGCAGCCTCCCGGGTGGGTGCGGCACGTGTTCGGCGAGGCGATGGTCGACATGGACGATCCGCGCCATGCCCGGCTGCGGCGGATCGTGGCCCGCGCGTTCACCCCCCGGATGCTGGCCAAGACGGAGGAGGACCTGCGCAGGACCGCCGCCGAGATCGTGGACGACGTGCTCGCCCGCCGTCCACGCGACTTCGTCGCGGCCGTGGCCGCCCGGCTGCCCATCGCCGTCATCTGCGACATGATGGGCATCCCCGGCGAGCTCCGGAGCGAGGTGCACCGGCATGTGGACACCTCCACGGAATACTCGGGGGTCCGCTCCGACGTGCTGCGGGCACTGCGCATGGGGGTGCGGAACGCCTCGGCGCTGATGAGCCTGCAGCGCCTGGTGATCCGCCTCGGGCGGCGGCGCAGGGACGAGCCGTCCGACGATCTGGTCTCCGCGCTGGTCCACGCGAACGTCGACGGCGAGCGACTGACCGCGCGGGAGCTGGGCTCGTTCTTCACCCTGCTCCTCGTGGCGGGCAACGAGACCACCCGCAACGCGATCGCGCACGGGCTCCACCTGCTCTCCGTCCATCCCGAGCAGCGTGAGCTGCTGCTGTCCGACTACGACCGGCACATCCCGACGGCGGTCGAGGAGATCGTCCGCCACGCGACGCCGATCATGCAGTTCCGCCGTACGGTGACCGAGGACTGCGACCTGAACGGCCACGCCTTCCGGCGCGGGGACAGGGTCGCGCTGCTCTACGTCTCGGCCAACCGTGACGGGTCGGTCTTCACCGCGCCGGACGCCTTCGACATCACCCGCTCGCCCAATCCGCACGTGGGGTTCGGAGGGCCGGGCCCGCATTTCTGCCTCGGCGCCCACCTGGCCAGGCGGGAGATCACCGTGATCTTCCGTGAGCTGTTCACCCGGCTCCCCGGCATCCGGGCCGTGGGCGAGCCCGAACACCCGCCCTCCAACTTCGACAACGGCGTCCGGCGCCTGGGCTTCGACTTCTGAGAGGGCACCGATCTTCCCAGGGCTCCGGCTTCTTCCAGGGGCTCTGGCCCGTGAGGGGGCTCCGGCTTCCGAGAGCTCCGGCTTCCGAGAGAAAGGACCCGCCGTGAACGACTGGCCGGCGATCAGCGTGGTGATCCCGACCCGCAACCGCACCGGGCTGCTCCAGGAGACGATCGACTCGATCCTCGGCCAGGACTACCCGGGCGATCTGACCTGTGTCGCCGTCTTCGACCAGAGCCCGCCGGACGGGTCGTTCGCCCTCGACACCCCGGGCCGCCGGGTCGTGGTGACCTCGAACACGCGGAGCCCGGGGATCGCCGGGGCCCGCAACACCGGTGTGCTCCTCGACGACGGAGAGCTGGTCGCCTTCTGCGACGACACCGATCTCTGGCTGCCGCACAGGCTCAGGTCACAGGTCACCGCGCTCGGCGCCGGCCACTTCGCGACATGCGGGATCGAGCTGTTCAACGACGAGGTCGCCTTCGCCAGATCCGTGACCGCGCCGACGGTGACCCTGCGGGACCTGCTGCGCGGGCAGCTCCCCTCGATGCATCCCTCCACCTACCTGATGCGCCGCGAGGCGCTGGTCAACGGTTTCGGGCTGGTCAGCGAGGAACTGCCCGGCGGGTACGGCGAGGACTACGAGTTGCTGCTGCGGGCCGCCCGGTACGGACCGATCACCAACCTGGCCGGGACGGGGGTGCAGGTCAGGCTGCACAACGCCTCCCACTTCTCCGTCGTCGAGTCCAGCGAGACGATCTCCTCGGCGCTGCGCTGGATGCTGGAGCGGTACCCGGAGTTCGCGGGAGCGCCGGGCGGCTACGCCCAGCTCGCCGGGAAGATCGCCTTCGCCGAGGCCGCCCTGGGGCGCGGCTCGCAGGCCCTGCGCTGGATCGGCCGGACCGTGCGGCGGCGTCCCTGGGAGCCCCGCGCCTACCTGGCGCTGGCCGTGACCGCCGGGGTGCCCGCCGGGGCGATCGTCGGCCGGCTGCACCGGATGGGCCGCGGAATATGAGGATCGACGTCATCCGGCCGGGAGAGCTCGGCCCGGCCGAGGTCACGGCCTGGCGCGCGATGCAGCGCGCCACCCCACACCTGGCCAACCCGTTCCTCAGCCCTGACTTCGTGATCGCGATGGGTGAGGTCAGCGCCGGGGCACGGGTCGCGGTGATCTCCGAGGGGAGCGGGCCGGCCGGTTTCTTCCCCTTCGAACGGCACTCCGGCGGGGTGGGCACCGCGCTGGGCGCCTGGGTGTCGCTCTGCCAGGGGGTGGTCCACGCGCCCGGCGCGGAGTTCGGCGCGGAGGCACTGCTCAGGGGCTGCGGGCTGCACGTGTGGGAGTTCGGCTGCCTGGTCGGCGGGCAGCCGTGGTTCCAGCCGTTCGAGGTCCTGCGCCAGGAGGCGGTCGTCCTCGACCTCGCCGGCGGCTACCCGGCCTACCTGGAAGGGCTGCGCGAGCGTTCCCCCAAGTTCCTCAAGTCCACCCTCTACAAGGAGCGCAAGCTCGGCCGCGACGCCGGCGAGCTCACCTTCGACTTCGCGGTCCGCGACGAGGAGCAGTTCCGCCTGCTGCGCCGCTGGAAGTCGGAGCAGTACCTGCGGATGGGCCGCCCGGACCGGTTCGGCAGGCCGTGGGTGGTCGAGCTCGCCGAGCGGCTGCACGCGATCGACACCGCCGACTTCGCGGGGCCGCTGTCGATGCTCTACTGCGACGGCAGGCCGGTGGCGGGTCACTTCGGCCTGCGCTCGGACACGACCCTGGTCGGCTGGTTCCCCGCCTACGACCCGGCCTTCGCCAGATACTCCCCCGGCCTGATCCAGCACCTGAGGATGGCCGAGGCGGCTGCGGCGACCGGGATCCGCTCGATGGACCTCGGGGTCGGCACCGGTTCGGAGTACAAGGAGGCGCTGCGCAGCCGGGGCGAGCCGGTGACGGAGGGATGCGTGCGGCGGCGGTCGGCGGGCGCGGCGGCGCACTGGCTGCGCAGCGCGCCGGTCCGGCGGGTGCGGCAGTTCATCCTCGACACCCCGGCCCTGTACGGCGCGGCCGACCGGGCCATGAAGCGCTACGGCGGCCTGCGGACCCGGATGAGGGCCCGATGAGCACCGCACTTGAGTCGATCATGCGTGACCGCGTCGGCGCCGAGTGCCTTCACGTGCCCTCGGCCCGGTTCGGGCTCTATCTCGCCCTGCGGCACTGGTTCGAGGCGGGCGACCGGGTGCTGATCGCCCCGACCAACTGTGAGACCGTGCTGTTCGTCGCGCTCGCGGCGGGCCTGCGGCCGGTCATGGCGCCGGTGTCCGCCCTCGACGGCAACATCGACCCGTCCCGGGTGGACTGGAACGGCCTGGCCGGCGTCCTCACCACGCACCTGTACGGCCAGCCCGACCAGGTCGGCGGGCTACGGGCCGAATGCGACCGCCGCGGCCTGACACTGATCGACGACGCCGCGCACGCCATGCTGACGACGGTGGACGGCCGCCCGGCGGGCACCTTCGGCACGGCGGGGGTGTTCAGCCTGGCCAAGCACGGCAGGGCGATGTCCGGCGGGTTCCTCGCCGTGGAGGACCCCGGCGAGCTGCCGGAGCTGGCCAGGCTGCGTGACGGGCTGCTGCTCGACGGCGGGCTGCGCGGGCAGGTTCTCGGCACGCTCCGCCCGATGCTGCGGGAGACGGTCTACCGGACCGGGCTGGTCCGGCCGGTGTGGCGGGCGCTGCGGGCGCTCGGCGTGATCGAGTGGACGGGACACCGCCAGGCTCCCCGGGAGGAGGAGCTTCGGGCCGCCCTGGAGCCGGCGGCGGGACTCACCGCGCTCGACTACTGGATGAGGATCGATCTCGACGACTGGAGGATGCGGCAGGGGCCGCTGCTGCGCGGTTATCTCCGTTCCCGCTTCCGGGTGATCGACCGGGAGCGGGAGCGCCGGCTCGCGGGCGTCGAGCTGCTCCGCGGCCTGCCCTGGGCGGCGCGGGGCGTGCGTGAGGCGCCGCCTCAGCCGCTGCTGCGCGTCCCTCTGGTGGTCGAGGACCGTGACGGGGTCGTCGCCCGCCTGGAGCGGTACGGCGTCGTGCCCGGATTCATCTACGACCCGCCGCTGGACGACTATCTGGACCTTCTCGCGCCCGGCCCCACCCCCGAGATCGCACGCTGGTGGACGGGCCATGTGCTCCCCGTGGACCCGCTCCGCGCCGAACGTGTCGCCACGCTGCTGACCAGGCTGAATGTCCACGCGGCCGCCGAACCGGGACGGAACGCGTAAGGTCACTGACAGTGATCCGTCTGTGACGCCGACGATTCTCCTTATGCGGACCATAGCCGTCGGCAGCCACGATCCGGTAGAAAATTAATTAAAATTCAAACAAGCGGAAAGTCGCGACCCATGTTGACCATAACCGGTCTGCCGGCACCAGACGCCTGGATGATCACATGACTCTGCCCGGTAGGAGAAGGCCCGTCCGGACGGCGGGGAAGCTCTCGGTGTCGCGATGGATCCTCATCGGCCTGGCCGGTGCCCTCGTGGCCACGACGGGCATCTACGCGTGCACCTCCTCCGGTCGGCAGACCCCGGGCAGCGGGGCGCCGGTGGTGCCGGGAGCCCGGAGCACGCCCGGATCGTGCGCCCCGACCTCCAAGCTGGTGCCGCCCTGCGGGGCCTGGTGGGGCATGCACGTGCCGCCGGACGGCGACCGCAGGCTGGTTCCCGACGTGACCGCGATGGAGCAGAAGATCGGGCGCAGGCTCGACATCACCATCAGCTACCACGACATGTCCAACAGCGACGCCGGACGGTTCCTCCGCGACGACGAGAGCGATCTCGGCGCCGACCGCATCCTGTTCCTCGGCTGGGAGTCGCGGATCTGGGACGAGGACGTCGACATCGCCTGGCGCGACATCGCGGCCGGCCACTACGACCGGGCGATCGCCGACCAGGCCGCCCGGGTCAGGAAGTACGGCAGGCCGGTCCTGGTCGGCTTCGACGGGGAGAAGGACCGCGACGAGAGCGGCCAGACCCCGGCCGAGTACGTCGCGGCCTACAAGCGCATCGTCGACGGCTTCCGGCAGGAGGGTGCGACCAACGCGCTCTGGGTCTGGGGCGTCACCGGCTACTACCCGTTCCGGGACCGGTGGAAGGCCTACTACCCGGGTGACGCCTACGTCGACTGGATCAGCTACGACCCCTACAACTTCGCGATCTGCCGCGGCGCCACCTGGCAGGACTTCAAGGAGACCGTGCAGCCGACCTACGAGTGGTTCCAGCAGAACGGCTTCGCCGCCAAGCCGCTGATCCTCGCCGAGTACGGCACGGAGAGCCACCAGAACGACACCTCCGCACGCGCCGAGTGGTACCGCGACATCCCCGAGGCGATGAAGGCGATGCCCAACCTCAAGGCGATCGTCCAGTGGAACAACACCGACGCGGACGACTGCGACTTCTCCCTCACCGGCCCCGGTGTCCTGGACTCGTTCGCCGAGGCGGGCAGGGATCCCTACTTCCGGCAGCCCATGACCCCGCAACCGGCCGGCTGAGGAGAGACCCGGGAGCGGGCGCCTACCCGCCCGTTTCCGGCTCCGGGGCGGAGATGAAGAGGAAGACCTGGTCGGCCTGGCCGGTGCAGGTGTGCTGGGCCAGCTCGGCCCCGACGTCCACGTCGGCCACGCCGTGCAGGGCGCCGACGCACAGGCTGCTGTGCACCGGCCTGAGCACGAAACCGCCGGATGCCCGCGGGCCGGCCCGCTCCAGGAGGAAGCGCTGGTGGGCGGCCCCGGTGCAGTTCGCCGGCGCGATCAGCACCTCGGCGCCGGCGGCCGCCTGGTCGACCGTCAGGCAGCCGACGCCGTGGGCGGGATGGTGCCACTCGATCTGGTAGACGTCGCGCCCGACGGCGGTCAGGTAGGTGTCGGGGGAGAGACCCCGGCAGGGCCGCTGGACGGCCAGCTCCCGGTTGGTACGGCGGTTACGCTCACGCCCCTCTCCCACGCACAGGTCGCGGTCGGCGACGTGGGAGGGGACCATGCGGTACCGGCCGTCGGCGAGCACGGATCCCGCCGTTATGGGGCCCGCCGTCACGGGGCCCGGCGTCCGTGCCGCCGGAGGGCCGGTCGCCAGGGCGCCCTCCAGGGCCGCCACCGTGACACCGATCATGACCAGCACCGCCGCGACCCCCCCGACCAGCACCGCCACCGTGGGCCGTCGCCGCCGCGGCCTCCCCGCCGGGACGGCGAGCTCCGGCCGGACGGGGTCCGGACCGGCGGAACCCGGGCGGGCAGGGCCCGGGCCGGCGGGGTCCGGATCGGCAGGACCCGAAGTGGCGGGACCCGGGCGGGCGGGGCCGGAACCGGGGGGATTCGGGCCGGTGGCATCCGAGGCAGGGGAAGCCGGACCGGCAGGATGTGAGGTTGCGGGATTCGGGACGAGGCCAAGGTCGTGAGCGTTCGATCCGGATCCGGCGGGTTCGAACGGGCGGGAATCCGATCCGGCGGAGGCAGGGCCGAGGGAATTCAGATCCGCCCGGAATTCGGAGGTATCAGAGCCGGAAAAAGGCGGCCCGGCGGGATCAGAAACGGGAGAAACAGCCCCAATAGAGGAAAATTCTGGATAAACGGAATCCGAAGGAGGTCCAGGAGAAACGGGGCCGGGAGGGTCCGGGATGCCGTTCCGCTGCGGTCCGGTGAGGGCCGGGGTGCCACCGGCATCCTCGACGGCCAGCGGTGGCCGCGGGACCGCGGAGACGGCGAGATGCCTCCGGACGACGAGCCAGCGGGCGACGTCCGCCTCGTCCATCCCGCAGGCCCGGACGAAGGCGGCGACCAGCTCTTCTCTCGGCAGCGCGGCCCGGCTGAGCGCACCGACCGCGGTGCTGGGCGGCAGGACGTCGCCCGACGCCTCCGCCTTGGCCGCGAGCTGCCGGTAGCTCAGGCCCGCCCACTGCCGCAGCCGCCCCAGCGCCATGACGAACTCCGCCGGGCTGGTGGCGTCCTCCGGCCCGGGGGGAGCGCCGATTGTGGACGACAACGCAGCCTCCCCGATCACCGACGATGATTGACCAGCGGAACACTAACCCGCATCGGTGACAAAAGGCCACCCTCCAGGTCAAAGTGGAATCCTTGTGGACTCCACGCTGACCCGGAGGGCTCCGGGATTCACTTATCGCCTATATGCCGCTCCCGCCTGGCCGTTCACCGGTCCCGGCAGGCAATGGAGACGGACTCGCCGAGATCGAGGCCGGACTCCGGCCCGCCGGCGTCCCACTGGTAGCGCGCGCCAAGACAGGCCCGGCTGCGCGCGTCCGGACCCGAGCGCCTTGACCTCGTTGACCTGGGCCGCATACTCCGGGCTACGCAGAAGCTGATCGTAGGAGGTGAACCCTCCCGGCAGCGGCGGCCGGAACTGCATGCCCGATGTCATGGCGAACGGCTTGAGCCACCCCAGGTTCGGGTCGAGCGCGTTCGCCGGACCGGTCGGGCGCCAGTGCCCCGGCACTCCGTCCGGGGTGTGGGCGGGCGAGAAGGCGGGCCCGTCCCCCGAGCGTTCCGCGACCACCGGAGTGGCGATCTCCGCTCCCTCGGCCTTTCCACCCGAGACATGGGCGGGATCGCCCCAGGAAGGGATCTGTCCGGTCGCGGCGTTCAGAGCCGGCATGAAATCGAAGTTGGGGAAGAGGCTTTTCAGGACGCCGTGCGCGGCGGCGTCCATGGTCGCCTCTACCGAGTCGTTCGGATTCCGCTGCGTGATCCTGGGACAGGTTCTCGGGGCGGCCGGCCAGTTCACGTCGCGCATGGCGATGTTCATCATCGCCATGGCCCTGGCCGGCCGCCCCGGGATGCCTTCTCTCTCGACGGAACGAAAGGCTTTCAACAGCCCGTCGTTCCGGTGCAGAACGTGTTGAAGCGCTCCCCACGGATGAATCCGGGGGATTCCAGCCATCCCAACCGTGCGGCTCTGCGCACGGTCGCGACGCTGTTGCTTGGCGGTTCACCTTCCGGCCCCGTTTACACGGGTTTCCACGCCCCAGCCCACGATCCCGTTCCGGGTGACGCGGGCTCCGCCCTCCCGGCGGTGAGTAACGGCCAAAGCTGCGAGATTGGTTATCGCTCACGTGTTCGACCGCGACCGACTGTACCAGCGCGTGGCGCGCTGCAGCCGATTCCGGTCAAGGCACACTCAGGCGCTGGAGCACCTTCCCACGCCGGACTCACCCCCCATGACTGAAAGCCAGGGGTCCGCGCCCGGCATCTCCGATCGAACGAAGACACCTGCGGCTGTGGCCCCGTGACCGCCGCAGTCGCCGGATGCGGTACCGCCGCCGTCGCCCGTGCAACGACGGTGGCGGCGAGCAGAGCCCCGGCACGCCTCCGTGTGAACGATCTCTTCAAATGCAACCTCCGCGTTATGCCCTGATAGCGACATTCCGCCGAATAGAGAGAAACAAGATGGATAGTGCGCGATAAACAGCAGGGACCACAAGATCATTGCTGTTCCGAACAGTGCGGAACAGTGCGGACCCCCTCCGGCAAAGGCCTCAGCCGACAGGGGACGGAGAGGAATCCCCCGGAGTAAAGTCAGCGCCAGACATTCGCATCGACCAAACCAGGAAAGGGTGCGCGTGGAGGGCAGGGAGGCCGAAGAGGTGATCGACGGATCGATCACCCGCCCGATGAGACGACCGGCCTCCACCCCGGCCCCGCCCCCCGGAGGCGACCGCCCCGGGCCCCGGGTCCCCGAGGATCCGGGAGAGCCGCAGGACACCGGGGATCCGGCCCCCGCCCCCAGCACGCCCGAAGGCCCCGCCGGGGCCGCGGACCCCGAAAAGACCGGGGACTTCGGGGAAACCTCCGCGGCGGAGGCCCCGGAGGAGGCCGACGACTCCCCCACCCTCACCATGCGACGCGTCCGCCCCGGCGAGCTCGGGCGGCGCGAGGCCGACGCCACCGGACACTCCGATGAGAAAACGGTGGCGGGCACCACGCAAAAGACGGCGAAAGAGGCCGCAGAAGGAAGCGACAGCGCGAAGAAGCCGGATACCGCGGAAGAGACGGCGGACAGCCAGACCACCGACGACACGGCCACCGCCCCACCACCCACCGAAGACACAGACACCACAGACAACACCGGCACCACGCAAAAGACAGCGGACAGCCAGACCACCGACGACACGGCCACCGCCCCACCACCCACCGAGGACATCTCGGCCGTCATCACCTGGCGCATCCCCGCGCGCCGCGAGGAGCCTCCCGCCGGGAAGGCCGCCGACCCGTCCCTGTCGGTCGTCATCGTCGGCGGTTCTCCCGGCTCACGTGCCCGCCTGCCCATCCTGGTCAGGGCGTTACGTGCCCAGCGGCCGGCTCCGGAGGAGATCGTGCTGGTCGTCGAGGACGGCCCCGAGCTGGTCGCGTGGGCCGAGGCCGCGCTCGACGGCGTCGTGGTCGTGCACAACCAGGAGGTCGCCGGCGCGGCCGCGGCGCGGAACCTGGGGCTGGCGAGCGCGCGGGGCGACGTGGTCGCCTTTCTCGACGACGACTCCTCTCCCGGCCCCGGCTGGACGGAGTCCCTGCTGGCGGCCTATGCCGACGACGACGTGATCGGGGTGCGCGGCCGGGTCGCGGTGCGCTGGAGCACGGGCAAGCCCGACTGGTTCCCCGCCGAGCTGGCGTGGGTGCTGGGGGTGCCGTGCACCGGCTCACCCGCCGAGGCGGGCCAGATCGACGACCTGTACGGCGGCGCCCTGTCCTTCCGGCGTGAGGCGCTCGCCGAGGCGGGCGGCTTCCCGGAGAACGCGGACGGTTTCCCGGAGAGGCCCGGCCGGCGGCCCAACATCGTGGCCGGGCCCGCCGGTGGGGCGGCGACCGAGCTCCGGTCCCGGCTGCGGAAGCTGCGCCCCGGCGCGAAGCTGCTCCACCAGCCCTCGGCGATCGTGCGGCTGGACGTGCCCGCACACCGGGCCCGGCTGTCCTATTTCCTGTCCCGGTGCGCGGCCGAGGGCCGGTCACAGGCCGGCGTCCCGCAGCGCGCCGGCGGGCGGGAGGGGCTGAGGGCGCACCTGGCCCCGGTCAGGAGAGGGCTGCCCAGGGCCGTGTTCCGCGCGGTCACCTTCACCGGGCCGGCCGACGTCAAGGGCTGGAAGGCCCTGCTGGTCATGCTCCTCGGCCTGGCGGCGGCCGGCGCCGGTTACGCGGCCGAGCGGCTGCGCGCGACGCGGACCGACCGGACGGCCCGGCGGGCGAGCGCCTGGACGCGGTTCTTCGCCCGTGCGGCGCTGCCGGTCGCCGCTGTGCTCTGGGGACTGTCACTGCGTCAGGTCCACCTCGACCGGATGACCGACCTGGGACTGCTCACCGTCCTGCCCGCCACGTTCTGGGGCGCGGTCGCGGTCCTGGTCGCCGGGTTCGTCGCCCTGCTCGGCGACCGGCGGGCCCTCGAACTCTGGCACGCGGGATACGTGCTGGCGCTGATCGCCGTGCTGCACGCGACACCCGCCCTGCTGTACCCGTCCCTGCGCTACTCGTGGGCCTGGAAACACGTCTCGGTCATCGACTACCTGATCCGGCACGGCGCGACCGACCCGGAGGTCGGGCCGCTGTCCGCCTATCACCAGTGGCCCGGATTCTTCTCCTTCTTCTCCCTGATGACGGAGATGGCCGGGCTGGACGACGCGCTGGGCATCGCCGTCTGGGGGCCGGCCGCCTTCAACGCCGCGATCCTCCTGCCGCTGCTGCTGCTCTTCCGGACGGTGACACGCGACCGCCAGCTGGTCTGGGGCGCGGTATGGGTCTACTTCTCCTGTTCCTGGGTCGGGCAGGACTACTTCTCCCCCCAGGCCACCACGCTGGTCCTGTATCTGACCGTCCTCGCGGTCGTGGTGCGGCGCTTCCGGCGGGGGCCGGTCCGGGCGGGTGACGACCCGCGGGGGCTGGCCGCGGAGCCGCCGCCCGTCTCCGGCACCTTCACCCGCCTGGTCTGGACGTGCCTGCTGATCGTCCCGGTCGTCGCGATCGCCTCGTCCCACCAGCTCACACCGCTGGTGCTGACGGTCGGGCTCGTCGCCCTGTTCCCGCTGCGGCGGCACCGGAACCTGGGCATCCTGCTCGTCACCGGCCTCGCCGTGGCGACCTGGGACGCCGTGGCCGCCTGGCGGCTCCTGGAGAGCAGGTTCGGCGACATCGTCGACTCGCTGGGCGATGCCGGCGGCAACCTGGACGACGGTTTCATCACCCTCGGGTCGGCCGCCCCCGGCCAGGTGATCGTCGCCTACGCCGATCGCGCCCTCTCCGGCGGGGTGTGGCTGCTGGCCTTCGCCGGCGCCATCGTACGCCGCGGGTGGCTCAGGCGGTCGGGGCTGCCCCTTCTCATGATCGGGCTGAGCCCCCTGCTGTTCCTCGCCGCGGGGAGCTACGGCGGCGAGATCATCTTCCGGGTCTACCTCTTCACGCTGCCGCTGACGGCGTTCCTGGCCGCGGCCTTCTTCCTGCCCTCCCGCCGGGCCTGGGTCCGCGCGCTGGTCCTGCTCCCTGTCCTGCTGCTCATGGTCACGGGCTTCTTCTTCGGGAACTACGGCAAGGAGCAGTCGAACTACTTCACCGCGGACGAGGTCCGGCTCGTCCGGGAGGTCCATCGGGTGGCGCCGCCGGGCTCGCTGATCGTGGCGCCCACGTTCTTCCTCCCCGCGGCCTACGACTACTACGAGCGCTACGAGCACACCTGGCTGGACGAGCTGCCGCCGTCGCGCACCGCCGTACGGGGGCTGCCGCAGCATGTTCCCACCCTGCCGGAGCTGGTCCGCGATCCGCTGCCGTCACTGGTCGGCCTCATGTCGAAGGTGCCTCCGGGGGCCAAGGCGTACCTGGTGCTCAACCGCGCGCAGAGGAGCGCCACCGAGACCGCGGGGATCTTCCCCCGGGGGACGGTCGACCGGCTGGGCCGGGAGGTCGCCGCGTCGGGCCGTTTCAGGGTGCTGGCGCGCAATTCCGGCGGTGTCGTCTACGAACTCGTCCCGAGGAGACCATGAGCGCCTCACGCCTGCCTCTGCTGCTGCTCGCCGCGTCCGGGTGGCTCGCACTGCTCGTGACGCAGGTCGCGGGTGCCGGCCCGTTGCGCGTCACCGTGTCGGTGGCCTTCCTGCTCACCTGTCCGGGCGCCGCCCTGCTGGCCCTGGCCCGTCCCCTGCTCGGCCGCCGCGACCACACGGGGGACGCCATGGAGAGCATGGCACTGACGGTGGCGCTCAGCGTCTCGGCGGGCGTGATCGTGAGCGAGGCGTTCTTCCTGAGCGGCACGTTCACGATGCCCGCGACGGTGACGGCGCTGGCCGCCGTCACCTCGGCGGCGGCCCTGGGGGCGCTGGTCACCGCGCTGCTCACGGCGCGGCGCGCCCGCCGGGCCTCCGCCGGGCGCGCACCCTAGGCGTACTGCCCCGTGAGGTCGGGGACGCGAGGTTGCGGATTCACCGATGGAGGCGACGCCCGGCGAGGCCGCCGCCCGCGGCCGGGCGGCGGAGCGATCCGACTCTATTGCAACTTTGAGTTGCGATACCCGAGAGAGGGTGACAGGATCGACCTATCGCAACTTTAAGTTGCGATATTTCCTGTCGACGTCCCCCGAGGCGGCATCATGCGAAACCCTCCCCCTTGGACCCTGCATGCCATACCTGACCAGACCGGACGGCTGGCGGTGGTGACCGGGGCCAACAGCGGCATCGGCTACGTCACGGCCCGCGAACTGGCCCGCCGCGGCGCCCACACCGTGCTGGCCTGCCGTGACCCCGAACGCGGCCGGGCCGCCCTCGCCCGCCTGCGGAACGAGGTGCCCCACGCGCGCCTGGAGCTGCGCCGCGTGGACCTGGCCGACCTGGCTTCCATCCGCGAGTTCGCCGCCGGATGGGATCACGACCGGCTGGACCTGCTGATCAACAACGCCGGAGTCGCGATGGTGCCGTTCGGCCTGACCGCGGACGGATTCGAGTCTCAGTTCGGCATAAACCACCTGGGCACCTTCGCCTTGACCGGTCTGCTCCTGCCTCACCTGCTTGCCGCACCCGAGCCGCGCGTGGTCACCATCAGCAGCGAGGGCCAGCGTTTCGCCCGCTTCGACCTGGACAACCTCAACGCCGAACGCACCTACCGCACGGCATTCGCCTACGTGCGGTCCAAGCGGGCCAACCTCTACTTCGCCACGGAACTGCAGCGCAGGGCGGACGCCGCCGGACTCCGGCTGCGCAGCATGGCGGTCGCCCCCGGACTCACCCGGACCAACGTCCTGACCGGCGGCGCCAACAGCGGCCGGGGGCGGCTGTATGCGACTGCTGTCCGCCTGCTCGTGCGTACGGCCTTCCGCCCTACTCCGGAAGGGGCGAAGACCTCCCTGTACGCGGCCACCGTCCCGGACCTGCCGGGCGGCAGCTACATCGTGCCCGACGGACCCTTGCAGCTCCGTGGCGAGCCGACCCGCCGTACCCGCGAGCGCGCCATCCGTGACGCCGTCACGGCCGACCGGCTGTGGGAGGTGTCCGAACGCCTCACCGGCGTCACGTACGGGCTGCCCGCCACCGCGGCCGCAGGCCTGCCGTAGCGGTTCCCGTCCTCGCCGTCCGGCACGTCCCCCTGGGACGACAGGCCGGGACAGAGCCGGCGATGTGCGGCGACGACCGGGCCGCAACCGTGATCAGAGGTCTGCCGCTCGACTTCCATGGTACGGTGGCCGCAGACGACGGTCATCCGGACAGGGCCTGGCCGTGCCCGTCGAGCGCCCGGTGCGCCCTGGCGATCAGCGTCGGCACGGAGGCGCCGACGTGCTCGAAGCCCTCGCCGACGGTCTTGCCCTGCATGAACCGGGCGTGGATCCCCTCGACGATGACCGCCAGCTTGAAGTTGCCGAACGCCACGTAGAAGTCCAGGTCGGTCAGGTCCGCCCCGGACACCCGGGCGTAGTGCGCGGCGAACTCCCCGGTGTCGAGGAAACCCGGGGTGAGCGTGATGTCGCCCGCCAGCGGGATGGAGGAGCGCTCGGCGTCTCCCGGGTCCTGCCAGTAGGTCAGGGTGAGGCCGAGGTCGGCGATCGGGTCTCCCAGGGTCGACATCTCCCAGTCGACCACCGCCCGGATCTCGGGGTCGGCGCCCTGTGCCAGCCGTACCAGCGTGTTGTCGAGCCGGTAGTCCCCGTGCAGGAGGGCGGCCGGGGAGCGGTCGGGCAGGCGCCGCAGCAGGCGGGCGGCGAGCCGGTCGTACTCGGGGAGCTCACGGGTCTTCGAACGCGTCCACTGCTGGCCCCACCGTTCGAGCTGGCGGGCCATGTAGCCGTCGGGGCGGCCGAAGTCGCCCAGGCCGACCGCGCCGTAGTCCACGGCGTGCACGGCCGCGAGCACCTCGGCGAGCCGCTCCGACAGCGCCCTGGCCTGGGCCGGTGACAGCTCCGTCTCGTCACGGCTGCGGACGGCCGCGCCCTCGACGTACCCCATCAGGTAGAAGGGCGCCCCGATCACGTCCTCGTCGGCGCAGAGCGCCACCGGCTCGGGCACCGGCACCTCCGTCCCCGCCAGCGCCGAGATGACCCGCCACTCCCGGCGCATGTCGTGGGCCGTGGGCAGCACGTGACCGAGAGGGGGACGGCGCAGCACCAGGGGACGGGCCTGCGTCTCGATCCGGTAGGTCAGGTTGGACCTGCCGCCGGAGATGAGGGAGACGCCGGTGGGCTCCCCCACCTCGTCGACGTTGGCGGCCATCCAGGCGACGAGACGGGACCAGTTGATACCAGGCGTGCTCATAGCCAACTATTAGAACGCCACTCGGCTTTCATCCGCCAGCCGGGGCCCGATCAGCTCGGCGACCACCGCGGCCCCCCGCCGGATCTCGGCCAGGGAGGCGGAGCCGTACCCGATCACCAGCCCGTGCCTGCGCACCTCCCCGTGGTGGTGCCGGGTCGACGTCGAGTCCAGCAGCACGCCGCGCTCCCTCGCCTCCTCCAGGATGGACGGGATGATCTCGCCGGGGAGCTCGACCATGACGTGCAGCCCCGCGGTGTCGCCGGTGACCATGGGGCCGAGGACGTCCACGACGGCGGCGCGGCGGCGGGCGTACTCCAGCCGCATGCGGCGCAGGTGGCGGTCCAGATCGCCCTGCTCCATCATGACGGCCACCGCCTGCTGGGCCGGGCCGCTGGTGCGGTCGCTCAGATTCTGGCGGGTTCTGACGATGGCGGCGAGCAGCTCCGGCGCGGCGACCAGCCAGCCGACGCCGATATCGGGGGCGAGGGACTTGGAGAGCGTGCCGAGCAGGACCACCCGGTCCGGGTCGAGGCCGTGGAGCGCGGGCAGCGGGGCTACGTCGTAGCGGAACTCGGCGTCGTAGTCGTCCTCCACGATGATCGCCCCGGTACGGCGGGCCCAGGCCAGCAGGCGCTCCCTGCGCGAGATGGGCATGCGTCCCCCCAGGGGGTACTGGTGGGCGGGGGTGGTGTAGAGGACGCGCAGGTCGTCGGGGAGCCCGTCGACGACGACACCGTCCTCGTCGACCGGGCAGGGCACGATCTCGGCGCCTCGCGCGGCGAAGACGTTCCTGGCGACCCGGTAGCCGGGGTCCTCGACGCCCGCCCGGTCCCCGGGGCGCAGGAGCGTGGCGGCGACGAGGTCGAGGCCGTTGCCGGTGCTCCGGGTGACCATGATGTCCTCCGGGCCGACGGCGATCGTCCGGGTCCTGCGGAGGTGCTCGGCCAGGGCCTCGCGGAGCCTCGGGACACCGTGGGGGTCGGGCCTGTCCCCCGGTGGCAGATCGGCCGCCTTGCGCCAGGCCCTGCGCCAGGCCGCCCGGTCGTAGTCGCGGACCCACGGGCGGCCGGGCCGCAGATCGATCATCTGCTCGCCGTGCCCGCGCCCGCCGGCCGGGAGCGGTACGGCCGGGCCGCCGGCCGGCGCGGAGCCGTCGCCGTACCCATGCCCGCCCCCGGCGAGGGCGCCCCGGGAACCGGGGACGGCGGAACCGCTCCGCGCGGTGGCGGGGGTGTGGATGACCAGGTCGGCCACATAGGTGCCGGAGCCGTGGCGGCCGTCGAGCCAGCCCTCGGCGTAGAGCTGCTGGTAGGCCTCGGTGACGACGGTGCGGCTGATGGAGAGCTGGCGGGCCAGGGCGCGGGTGGAGGGCAGGCGCTCGCCGGATTTGAGGGTGCCGTCGCGCATGGCGGTACGGAGCCGGTCGCCGAGCTGGACGGTGAGGGCCACAGGAGCCTCACGGTCCACCGAGACGGGCAGGTCAACGCAGGTGCGCGGCAAAGTGGTCTCCCGGAAGCGACAGGAAGTGGATGTGTGCTCGATGTCCACTTCTTCCTAGATTAGAGGCATGCTCTCTCCGACTCCCCGCACCACTCTCGGCCGCTCGAAGGAACGGGGCCGGACCGACCGCGAGGACCTGTACGCGGTGCTGGACGCCGGGCTCATCTGCCACCTGGGCGTCATGGCCGGCGGTTCCCCGATGGTGGTCCCCACCGGCTACGGCCGGATCGGCGACACCCTCTACCTGCACGGGTCCACCGGCTCCACCTCCCTGCGCGGCACCGGCGAGGTCTGCGTCACGGTGACCCACGTGGACGGCGTCGTGCTGGCCCGCTCGGTCTTCCACCACTCGGTCAACTACCGCTCCGCCATGATCTACGGCCGCCCCCGCCTCGTCGAGGATGACGAGGAGCGCCTGGCCGGCCTGCGCGCGATCACCGAGCAGCTCGCCCCGGGCCAGTGGAGCGCCGCGCGCCCGCCGAACAGGAAGGAACTCGCCGCGACCGCCGTGCTCGCCCTCTCCCTGGCCGAGGCGTCGGTGAAGGTGCGGCAGGGGCCGCCGGTCGACGAGGAGGAGGACTACGCCCTGCCCGTCTGGGCGGGGGTCCTGCCGCTCCGTTCGTCCTGGGGCGCCCCCGAGGCAGACCCCGCCTCGATCGTGGATCTGGACGTCCCCCCGCACATCGCCACCCGAACCATACCTATTCGGTAAGCCCCGTCCGGCCAACCCGGACCGCGGAACGCACGTCTCATGGGGAGGACCTTCACCCGGAACCCTGGAGGGCGGCGATGACGGTCAGTGGATGGCACCTCCCCGGCTACACCGAGCTGAGGGATCTCGGCGCGGGCGGCGGCGGCCGGGTGGTCCTCGCCCGGCACGACGGGTCGGGCGTCCAGGTCGCGATCAAATACCTTTCCGAGCGGCTCAGGCGGGATCCGGACTTCCTCGCCCGGTTCCGGGCCGAGGCCAGGCTCCTGGTGGAGCTGGCCGACGACAACGTGGTCCGGCTCTACGAATACGTCGAGGCGGCCGGGGGCGCCGCCATCGTCATGGAGGCCATCGACGCCGTCTCCCTGCGGGAACTGCTCCGCGAGCACGGCTCGACCGGGCCCGAGGCGGCCCTCGTCGTGCTCAAGGGCTCGCTCATGGGCCTGTCCGCCGCCCATCTGACCGGCCTGGTGCACCGGGACTACAAGCCGGAGAACGTGCTCGTCCAGGCGGACGGCACCAGCAAACTGGTCGACTTCGGCATCGCCGTACCGGCGGGAGCGGTGGACCGTCCCGCGGGCACCCCTCCCTACATGGCGCCCGAGCAGTGGGCCGGCGGCCCCGCGTCACCGGCCACGGACGTGTACGCCGCGACGGCGGTTTTCTTCGAGTGCCTGACCGGGCGCCGGCCGTACCGGGCGATCGATCCGGCCGTGCTGCGGCACCAGCACCACCGTGCGCCGATCCCGGTGGGAGAGGTTCCGGAGCCGCTCAGGGATCTGGTGGCCAGGGGGCTGGCCAAGGACCCGATGGACCGGCCGGCCACCGCCGCCGGGTTCGTGGCCGAACTGGAGGCCGCGGCCGTCGCCGGTTACGGCCGGGACTGGGAGGAGCGGGGCAGGAGCAAGCTGGTCGCGCTGGCCGCGCTGCTGCCGCTGCTGTTCCGGCTCCGCGGCCCCGATCCGACGGCCGGGACCACGCTGTTCCGCACCGTCCTCGGCACGCTGCGCAGGAAGGCCGCGGGGGTCGCGGCCGGGGCGGGGCTGGTGGTGATCGCGGGCGGCGTCAGCGTGTACGTGCTGGCCGGTGAGCGGGCGCCGGAGGTCCAGCGGATCGAGATCGCCGCCGCCGAACCGTCCGCGTCGCCCTCCCCCGAGCCGTCCGGCCCGGCGGCCTTCTCACCGCCGCCGTCGCCCTCCGCGTCGCCCTCGGTCTCCCCCGAGGTCGTCGAGCCCCCTCCCGCGCCTCCCTCCGCCACGCCCGCCGAGCCGCCGGTCAGGACCCCCAAGCCCACCCTCACGACCACCCGGCCCCCCTCCCCCGCACCGTCCCCGGAGCCGACGCCCACCTCCACACCGCCGCGCACCCCCACCCCGACTCCCACACCCCCGCGCACCCCCACTCCCACTCCGACTCCGACTCCCACGCCCAGTCCGCCGCGCACCCCCACCCCCACTCCGACTCCCACGCCCACTCCGCCCGCGCCGGAGGTGCGGCGGGTGGAGATGCTGCGGGCCGGCGTCAACGCGCGCGGTGCGGCCGCGGCCACGGTCGCGGTGGACACCGGCGATCCCCGGCAGGTGCGCATCCGCGTGGTCTTCCGGGTGGGCCGGGCGGCACGGCAGGTGACCGTGCCGCTGTCCGGCGGGACGAGCTACACGCGGACGGTCAGGTTCACCTTCCCGAGGGTGCCCTGCGGGTCGACCTGGAGCGTGACGGCGACGAGCGCCCCGCCGGGCGGCGCCGCCCGCGCGAGCGGCAGAACCGCCCCGTGTCCCGAGCCGACGCCCGGTCCGACACGGACCCCCGGCCCGACGGAGCCTCCCGGCCCGGCGGAGACCCCCAGCCCGACGGCCACGAGGGAGGGCCCCGGACCGACCCGGGAGCCGGAGGAACCGTCGGAGACCGTCCAGCCGCCCCCCGGAACGACCCGGACGGTACGGCCGGCCCCTCCTGCGGACCCCGCTCCGGGAGAGAGCCCCGACCCGTCCACGGAGGACGCCGAGGGGCCGGCCCCATCGGACGACAACTGATTATTCCGACTGCATTAGACCGTTTAGCGATTGATGAGCAGAAATTGATGATCTATCGCTAAGCTACGGTCCGTCTGTTATGGGTGGGGGCCCAGACATCTGAGGAGACCGTTATGTACGGCACGCCATCAGCCTGGCGAGTCCCCGGGTATACCGAGATTCGCGAGTTGGGTGCGGGCGCCGCCGGGCGCGTGGTGATGGCACGGCATGACGCCGATGACATCCTGGTAGCGATCAAATATCTGTCCGACGAGCTCAGGAGCGACGTCGGGTTCGTGGCGCGGTTCCGGCACGAGGCACGGGTGCTCAACACCCTGGACAGCCCTCATGCCGTCCGGCTGTACGACTACGTCGAGACCGGCGAGGGCGCGGCCATCGTCATGGAGCTGGTGGACGGCGTCGCCCTGCGCGCGATCCTCCGCTCGGAGGGACCGACCGGCCCCGAGGCCGCGCTGCTCGTGCTCAAGGGCGCCCTCCTCGGGCTGGCGACCGCGCACACGGCGGGCATCGTGCACCGCGACTTCAAGCCAGAGAACGTGATGGTCGAGGCCGACGGCACGAGCAGGCTCGTCGACTTCGGCATCGCGGTCCGCTCCGGCGACGGGGACACCCCCGCGGGCACGCCGCCCTACATGGCCCCCGAGCAGTGGACCGGCTCCCCGGCGGGGCCGTCCACCGACGTCTACGCCGCCACCATCGTGTTCTTCGAGTGCCTGACGGGCACCAGGCCCTTCCGCGCGACGAACATCGCCGCGCTGGCCAGGCAGCACCAGGCCATGCCCCCGCCCGTCGAGGAGGTGCCGCCGGCGCTGCAGGGGCTGGTCGAGCGGGGCATGGCCAAGCATCCGGCGGACCGGCCGCCGACCGCCACCGCCTTCCTCACCGAGCTGGAGGCGGTCGCCGCCGACGCCTACGGCCCCGACTGGCAGGAGCGCGGCCGCCGCCGTCTGGCCGGCCTCATCGGGATCATGGCCTCGCTGCTCCCCCTGGAGATGCAGAAGCCCGAGACCAGCACCTCCCTGGCCGAGACGGAGATCGGCGGGCGCGCCGCCAGGTCCACGATCAACAAGACGTCCCTGCTGGGCAAGACGGGCGTCAAGGTCCTGATCGGCATCGGGTGCATCGCGGTGATCAGCGGCGTGAGCGCGGTGCTGGTCAACTCCGGCGACAGCACCCCGATCCGGGCGGGCTCGGTCACCACGCAGACCCCGACAGCCTCCTCGGACCCGGTGGAGTCGGTCATCCCGGCCGACGAGACCGACGAGCCCACCGGAGAACCGTCGCAGGAGCCGTCGGCGGAGCCCACCGCCGAGCCGACGCAGACCGCGAGCCCCACCGCAGGCCCGCCGACGGCCGCGCCCACCCGGGAGCCGACCGCGACCCCCAAGCCGTCGCCGTCGCGCTCCAGGAAGCCGACGAGAGCGCCGACGAGGAAGCCGACCGCGTCGTCCTCACCGACCCCCTCGACCGAGGAGAGCTCCACTCTCGACAGCGCGGACGATCCTCCGTCGAAGAGCCCGTCGCCGAAGCCCACCCCCACCCAGACGGCCGCCCCGACCCAGACGACCAGGCCGACGCAGACGACGCGACCGACGAACACGACCTCCCCCTCCGAGACACCGACCACCACCAACGGACCGGAGCCGACGGGGAGCGGCGGCGGGCAGACCCCCACCGATGGGGGGTCGCCGAGCCTGACCTCCTCGCCCACGCCTCCGATCGAGACGGTTCCGTCGGCGCTCCTCGCCTTCGGGCTGGTGACGAGCGGCGCGGTCCCGTTCACACTTGCGGTGAAGCGGGGAGTGGCCGGACGGCACCGGAGGCGGCGGTAGATGGCGGGACGGGAACCATCGTGAACACCGACCGGGGAGGTCTGGCCGGATTCCGGCTGACCCACCGGACCTGGACCGACGAGCTGGGAACCTGGTCGTCGGCGGTCGCCGCCGACGGCCGGCCGGCGGGCGCGCTCAGCTTCGACCCACGGCTGATCGCCGATCCCGCGACACGTGAGCGCCTGGCCGGGGCCGTGATCGCCGACCGCGGGCTGGCCCAGGCCGGCGTGACCGGGCTGGTCCCGATCGCCGACCTGATCGCCGCGCAGGGCGAGGTCTGGCTGCTCACCGCGGAGCCGGTCAACCCGACCGTGGCCGACCTGCTGTCCGAGACGCCCGGCGTCCCCCGGCCCGACGCGGGCAGCGCGGCCGGCGTCCTGGTGGAGATCGCGCAGACGCTGCTGGCGGTGCACGCCGCCGGGCTCGCCCACGGGGCGCTGCACCCCGGCACCGTCGTGATCGCCGCGGACGGTTCCGCCCGGCTCGTCGAACGCGGGCTGGCCGACGCGATACACGGCCGTCCCCCCGCGCCGGAACGTGACGTCGCGGCCTGGTCCTCGCTCTCCAGGGGCCTGGCCGCGAGCTGGGCCGCGTCCTCACCGGGGGCGGCCGGGCTGTTCGAACGGGCGGCGGCGACGGCCTCCACGCACGGGCTCGCCCCGGCCCGCGACGTCCTGATCACCGGGCGCGACCTGCTGCCGCCGGGGTTCGACACCCGGGACAGGCTGCTGGAGACCCTGCACCTGTGGGCGGCACACGACGTGCGGGCCCGGGACGGGCGGCAGGCGTCGGCACCGCCGCCGGCACCGGCGTTGCCCGCTCCGGACGAGGGCGACATCGTCACGCTGCTGCACGTGCCGAGGAGCGGCGAGAGCCGGACCGAGGACGTGGTCATGCGGTTCGGTCCCGGTGTGCCCGTGGAGACCACCGCCGCCCAGCTCTGGCGGGCAGGCCGGGACCAGCAGCAGACCGAGCCCCCCTCCGACAGGCTCCGGGTGCTGGGCGCCCCGGCCCGGCGGCGCCGTCGCCGTGCGGCCGTCTCCTCGGCGATCCTCGCGCTGATGGTGGTGGCCGCCCTGGTGGCCTGGCTGCTCCGCTCCTCGGCGGTCCCGCTGGCGGTGACGGGGCTGGACGTGGTCGCGCCGAAGAAGACACAGGGGTGCGGCGCGACCGTCAAGATCAAGGGCCTGCTCACCACCAACGGCTCGGCCGGAGAGATCCGCTACCAGTGGAAGCGGAGCGACCGCAAGGACACCATCGAGCAGACCGACACCGTGGCGTCCGGGAAGACCTCGCACGAGGTGATCCTCCAGTGGTCGGTCAAGGGGGAGGGGAGCTTCAAGGGAACGGCGACTCTCCGGCTGCTCTCTCCGCTGCCTGAGGGCAAGAAGCTCCAGGACAAGGCGACTTTTAACTTTAAGTGTTGATATATCGCCATCAAGGTCCACAATGCACGGCAAACCGGTTCTTACTACTCTGGCGGCCATGACCACGCAGACCCCCTCCGGCTGGTATCCCGACCCCTACGGTTCGCCACAGTTGCGATGGTGGGACGGCAACCAGTGGACTGACGCCACCCACCCGGCGGACGCCCCCGCCGGACAGGGCACGCACCAGACGCCGCAGACCGGGCCGTCACCCCAGCAGGCCGGGCCGCCGTCCGGGGGGACGGGTCCGTGGAACCAGCCTTCCGGGCAGACGGGTCCGTCATCCCAGCCGTCCGGGTCCACAGGTCCGTGGAACCAGCCGTCCGGGCCGCCGTCCGGGGGGACGGGTCCGTGGAACCAGCCTTCCGGGCAGACGGGTCCGTCATCCCAGCCGTCCGGGTCCACAGGTCCGTGGAACCAGCCTTCCGTCCAGCACCAAGGGCCGGGGGCGGCCCAGGTGGAGCAGCCGCAGTGGGGTTCCGTTCCCCCGCACGGGACCACGATGCAGATGCCCGCGGGCGGGTACGGCCTGCCGGCCGGGGCGCCTCCGCGCAGGAGCAGCCCCTGGCCCTGGATCCTGGGCGGCGGCGCAGTGGTGATCGCGATCATCGGGGTCGTGGTCGCCGCGATGTTCCTGTTCGATCCCCGGGGCCGGCTGGTCGCCGGCGACCCCACCCCCGCCCCGGAGGCGACGACGCAGGAACCGACCTCCCAGCCGACGCCCGATCCGCCGGCTTCGCCGTCCCCCGAGCAGCCGGACCGCGCCACCGGCCTGCCGCAGCCGGAGGGCGGGCGTCTCAAGGACCCCGTGACCGGCCTGTCCTACGAATTCCCGGGGGCCCCGTGGAGGGTGCCCGAGAGCGTCGGCGGCGGTCCGCTCGAGTTCATGTGGACCAGCGCGGCCCTGGCGACCTCCCAGGAGAACTACGACGGCCAGGGCAACAACTGGAGCGGCAACGTCTTCGTCGGCGAGCTGCCCGACAAGTTCGGCTACGACGGGATCCCGAGCATGCGGGCGACCGCCGCGACACTGCTGCACGCCACCGAGGAGTCCTTCTACAGTCCCACCCACGGGCGGAAGATCGTGCAGGACAAGGCCATCAAGGTGGACGGCAAGGACGCGTGGCTGTTGATGTTCGACCTGGACTTCTCCAAGGAGTCCAAGGCCAACGGCTGGAAGTGGAAGAAGGAGCGGGGCGCCTTCGTGATCGTGGACCGGGGGGCGGGCGCGCGCCCGGGGCTGGTGTACGTGTCCGTGCCCGACAACCTGGACGTCTCAGTGGTCGACCGAGTGCTCGACTCGCTCAAGCTCTCCTGAAGGGAGTACTACCCTGAAGGCTATGAGTGACCTGCTGGTCTGGATCGACTGTGAGATGACCGGGCTCGACCTCGGCCGGGACGCGCTTGTCGAGGTGGCCTGCGTGGTCACCGACGGCGAGCTGAACCAGCTTGACGAGGGTGTGGACGTGGTCATCAAGCCTCCGCCCGAGGCGCTGGAGCAGATGTCGGAGGTGGTCCGGGAGATGCACACCGCCTCCGGCCTGCTGGAGGTGCTGGGCGGCGGTGTCACGTTGGCCGAGGCCGAGGCACTGGTGCTCGAATACATCAAGGGCCACATCCCGGAGCCGAAGAAGGCGCCGCTGTGCGGCAACTCCATCTCCACCGACCGCTCGTTCATCGCGCGCGACATGCCGGCCGTGGACATGTTCCTGCACTACCGCATGATCGACGTGTCCTCGGTGAAGGAGCTCGCCCGCCGGTGGTATCCACGGGTCTACTTCGCCTCGCCCGAGAAGCAGGGCGGTCATCGGGCTCTGGCCGACATCACCGAGAGCATCCGTGAGCTGCGCTACTACCGCGCGGCGGTCTTCGTGGCCCAGCCCGGCCCGGATTCCGCCACCGCCCGGAAGCTGGCCGAGGGAGTGTCCACCCGCGCCACCTGATCCGCCGCCGGAAACCTGGTGCGAAACGACTCCCAGAAACCGCTACACTTTTCATGTGCTGCTGCGGCAGACATGGTGGGCGTAGCTCAGTTGGCAGAGCGCTAGGTTGTGGTCCTAGATGCCGGGGGTTCAAGTCCCCTCGCTCACCCCAGAAGAACGGCCGGTCCTGCGGGACCGGCCGTTCTGTTTTTCCTCACTTTCGACTTACCCACCAAAAATGGATATTGCGGGTTATGCTCGCTGCTATCGCTACGCCGTAAGACCGGGGGTTTCGGCGACCTGACCGTGTTGCTGCCGCGGAGGCCGTATGAGAGTCGACGATGCCCCGTTCGACGCACAGCCCAGAGTCGAGACGGGCCTGAGCAGGCGCGAGACCGAGGTCATGGAGCTGATCGCCACGGGTCGCTCCAACGGGCAGATAGCCCAGCACCTTTTTCTCAGCGAGAAGACCGTGAAGAACCACGTGAACCGGATCTACGCCAAGCTCGGCGTGGACTCACGGGTGACCGCGATCGGCCTCTGGCTGGAACGGGCCACCCGTGAGGATCCTCCGCGCCTGTGAGGCGGGAGAGACGCCTCTAGGCCGACAGCCGCAGGTCCCGGGAGGCCGCCAGCGCCCGCCCGATGGCGGCCGCGCCCTCCTCCAGTTCCTCCGGAGTGACCGACAGGGCCGGGCGGAGCCGTACCGACCGCTCACCGCAGGGCAGGACGAGCACGCCCTCGTCGCACCTGAGCCCGGACACCATGCGGTCGCGCTCGGCCGGATCCGGCAGGTCGAAGGCGCACATGAGGCCGCGGCCCCGGACGTTCTCCACCGCTTCCGGGAACTGGGCCTGGATCTTCAGCAGCATGGTGAGGAGTCCGTGGCCGAGCTCCCCGGCGCGCGGGATCAGGCCGTCGCGTTCCACGATCTCCAGCATCCGGCGGGAGCGGACCATGTCGACCAGACCGCCGCCCCAGGTGGAGTTGATCCGGCCGCTGACCTGGAAGACGTTGTCCGGCACCAGGTCGACCCTGCGGCCCGCCATGACCCCGCCGACCTGGACCTTCTTGGCGAATGCCACCAGGTCGGGACGGAGGCCGAGCTGCTGGTGCGCCCATGGGGTGCCCGTGATCCCGGCGCCGGTCTGGACCTCGTCCATGACGAGCAGCGCGTCGTGCTCGTGGCAGAGCGCCTCCATGGCCTGCAGGAACTCGGCCCGCATGTGGTTGTCGCCGCCCTCGCCCTGGATGGGCTCGGCGATGAAGCAGGCGATGTCGTGCGGGTGGCGCTCGAAGGCCGCCCGCGCCTGGGCCAGTGCCCGTTCCTCGGCCGCCTCGACGTCGCCGAGATGAATGGCGGGCACCTCGATCCGGGGCCAGCCGAACGTCGGGTAGCGATCGGTCTTGACCGGGTCGGTGTTGGTCAGCGAGAGGGTGTAGCCGCTGCGGCCATGGAAGGCGCGGGTGAGGTGGAGCACTTTGGTGCCGAGCTCCGGGGAACGGCCGTTGATCTCGTTGTGCCGGCTCTTCCAGTCGAACGCGCACTTCAGGGCGTTCTCGACGGCGAGCGCGCCGCCCTCCACGAAGAACAGGTGCGGCAGTTCGGGGTCACCGAGGACCCGGTTGAACGTCTCGATGAAGTCGGCGAGGTGGCTGGTGTAGAGGTCGGAGTTGGCGGGCTTGTTCGCGGCGATCCGGCCGAGCAGGGCGAGGAAGTCCGGGTCGTCGTCGAACGGGTTCACACCCAGTGGCGCCGAGGCGAAGAAGGTGTAGAAGTCCAGGTAGCTCCGGCCGGTGCGGGCGTCGACGAGCCGGGAACCCCGGCTCCGTTCGAGGTCCAGCTCCAGCCGGTAGCCGTCGACGAGCAGATGGCGAGCGAGACGGCCGTGCACGTCCATGTCCCCTCCACAGTGAGTCGGACAGATGATTCCCCGTCAACGAGGCATCCATATGGAGACATTACGTATACAGACCGATTTTTGTGAAGATTCTCCGGTGGCTACGTGATGCTTCCCGATGGTCGCGTGATGGATCTGCGCTGGTCACGCGACACGCGGGCTGGTCCCCGGCCCCGGCCGGTGGGCGCCGAGTGCCTTGACCTTGAAGGCCAGCCCCAGCAGCGCGATGCCGTACACGATGGCCATGGTGCCGATGAGCCAGACGACGGCCAGCGCACCCGAGCTGGGCCAGACGAACAGCAGGATGCCGAACAGCACCGACAGCACGCCGCTGACGATGAACATCCACTCCCCCTCCATGGCCTTGCGCAGCCGGATCGCCGCCACGATCTCGGCGATGCCGGTGACGACCGCCCAGCCCGCGATGAGGAACAGCAGGGCGAGCGCGGTTATATTCGGCCAGACGAAGGCCAGGATTCCGGCCAGGATGCTGATGACGCCGTAGACGATCATCCACAGCCGGGAGCCGCCGCGCCCCGTGCTGAACAGCGCGAACACCCCGTTGACGACGGCATAGGCGCCGAAGACGATGACCAGCGCGTAGATTGTTATCCCCGGCCAGACGATCGCCAGCAGGCCGAACAGGATCGCGCACAGCCCACGGATCAGATACACCCACCAGGTCCGAGACAGCTCTTCCATGTGCCCTCCTCGTGTGATCGGTTCCTTTCCAGAAGATCGCCAACACGAGACCACAAATCGGTCAAATCAGGGCTATCGTGCGTCCAGGCCCCACAATCGCCAGGAGGAGTGCCCGTGTCCCTTCGCGAATCCGCCGCCGACATGCGGGACGAGCTGACCCGTCTCCGCCACGCCCTGCACCGGCAGCCCGAGCTCGGCCTCGATCTGCCACGGACCCAGGAGAAGGTGCTGGCGGCGCTGGCGGGCCTTCCCCTGGAGATACGGCTCGGCGAGCGGCTGAGCTCGGTCACGGCCGTACTGAGAGGCGCCCAGCCGGGCCCGACCGTGCTGCTCCGCGGTGACATGGACGCCCTGCCGGTCTCCGAGCACAGCGGCGCGGAGGTCACCTCGCAGGTGGAGGGCCGGATGCACGCGTGCGGCCACGACCTGCACACCACCATGCTGGCCGGGGCGGCACACCTGCTGGCGGCCAGACGGGACCAGCTCGTCGGGAACGTGATCTTCATGTTCCAGCCGGGCGAGGAGGGGCAGGGCGGCGCGAAGATCATGATCGACGAGGGGGTGCTGGACGCGGCGGGCGAGCGCCCGGTCGCGGCCTACGCCCTGCACGTGATCAGCGCGGTGCTCCCCCGGGGGGTGTTCATCACCAAAGGCGGCCCGATGATGGCCGCCGCCGACAAGCTCGTCGTGACCGTGCGCGGCGCCGGCGGCCACGGCTCGGCGCCGCACCGGGCCAAGGACCCGATCCCCGTCGCGTGCGAGATGGTCACCGCGCTGCAGACCATGGTGACGCGGGGGTTCGACGTGTTCGACCCGGTGGTCGTCACCGTCGGCAGCTTCCACGCCGGCACCGCCGACAACGTGATCCCGGAGGAGGCCCGGTTCGAGGCGACGATCCGGTCGTTCTCCAAGTCCTCCCACACGCGGATCCAGGAGCGGGCGGTGACCCTGGTCAAGGGCATCGCGGCCGCCTACGGGCTGGACGTGGAGGCCGACTACCAGGTCAACTACCCGGTGACGGTCAACAACGGCACCGAGGCCGAGTTCGTCGGCGCGACCGTCCGCGAGGTGTACGGCGAGCAGCGGTTCATCAAGGCCCCCCAGCCGTTCACCGGCTCGGAGGACTTCTCGTTCGTCTCCGACCAGGTGCCGTCGGCGTTCGTGGCGCTCGGCGCGTGCCCGCCGGACGCCGACCCGGGCAAGGCCGCCTACAACCACGCCCCCGGGGCGCGGTTCGACGACGCCGTGCTGCCCGACGGCGCCGCGCTCTACGCGGAGCTGGCGGTACGCCGTCTCGGCCTCGCCCCGAACTGACCCGGCCCGGCCTCGGCCCGAGGCCCACCCCGGACTGACCCGGCCCGGAGGCCCGCCCCGAGCTGATCCGGCCCGACCCAACCCCGAGGCCCGCCCCGAGCTGATCCGGCCCGGCCCAACCCCGAGGCCCGTCCCGGGCTGACCCCGGCCCGGGGCGCTCAGCCCGCCGGGGCGATCCGGATGGCCACGGTGCCGTCCCTGCCCCGGCGGAGCCTGCTGCCGAGTATGAGCGCCCTGGCGGTCAGGCCGTACTTCTTCACGATCAGGCGGCGGACCCGCTCGGTCTCCCCGGCGGACAGCTCCCGCGCGCGGCCCTCGACCTGCTCGCCGCGCGTGTTCCCCCGCATGTCACAGGCCGCCACGACGACCCCGGGGTTGCCGCGGATCCGCTTCACCTTGCCCGACTCCGCCTGGGTCCAGACCACCAGGGCATCGCCGTCGGCCGCCGCCCACACCGGCGTCGGGACCGCCGTCCCGTTCTTCCTGAACGTCGTCAGGCAGACGTACTGCTCGGCGCTCAGATCCTCGATCGTCGTCATGCCCGGCACATTACGCCGCCGCGTAGACCACCAGCGACACCGCTACGTACTGGACCAGGTAGGCGGCGACGGTGAAGGCGTGGAAGACCTCGTGGAAGCCGAACCAGCGGGGTGAGGGATCGGGGCGGCGCAGGCCGTAGACGACCCCGCCCGCCGTGTAGAGCAGCCCGCCCACGAAGACCAGGGCCACCGCGGCCGCCCCCGCGCCCTCCAGCAGCTGGGGCAGCACGAAGACGGCCGTCCAGCCGAGGCCGATGTAGAGGGCGGTGGACAGCCAGCGGGGAGCGCCGGTCCACAGCACCCGGAACAGCACCCCGGCGACCGCGCCGGTCCAGATCACGCCGAGCACCACCGCTCTGGCCGGCCCGTCCAGGGCGAGCATCGCGAACGGCGTGTAGGTCCCCGCGATGATCAGGTAGATGTTGGCGTGGTCGAGACGGCGCAACACCTCTTCCAGGCGCGGCGAGAGCGTGCCCCGATGGTAGGTGGCCGAGATGCCGAACAGGAGGCCGGAGGTGATCGCGTAGATCGCGGCGGCGAGCCGCGCCTGCAGCGTAGGCCCCAGGGCCACGAGGACGAATCCGGCGATGAGTGCGACAGGCAGGGCTCCGGCGTGCAGCCAGCCCCGGAGGCGAGGCTTGATCGACTCCGGGAGCGTGAACCTCTCGGCAGCGGTCGTGGTCATGAACCTACGCTACCGTAACTTACGACAGCGTAGGTTGTGATCTGCCCTACAGAACCGGGCGATCCGCCGCCGGCCGGGGGGTGTCCTCGGACAGGGCCGGCCGATCCACCGTGGCCCGGGGACGCCTCCGTCAGCGCCGGGCGATCCGCCATGGACCCGGAGACGCCTTCAGCACTGCCGGGCGATCCGCCATGGACCCGGAGACGCCTTCAGAGCGCCCGCAGGAAGCGCGACGCGATGGGCACCGCCGCCTCCGCGCCGCTCCCGCCGTTCTTCACCAGGACGGCGAAGGCGACCTTGCCGTGGTATCCGATGAACCACGCGTGCTCCCGCCCCCCGCCCGTTTCGGCGGTCCCCGTCTTGCCCGCCGTACCCGGGGGGAAACCGGCGGACGAGGCGGTGCCGGTCGACACGACCGCCCGCATCATCGCGCGCAGGCCCGCGACGACGTCCCGCGGCAGGGCGGCCCCCCTCCCGCCCTTACCCGGCCGTCCCGTCATGACCGGCTGGTGCCAGGAACCGTCCTGCACGGCGGCGGCGACCAGGGCCATGCAGAGCGGGCTGGCCACCACCGAGTTCTGGCCGATGGCGTCGGCGCCCAGCTCGTCGGCGCTCCCGTGGGGCTTCACGGTGCCGCAGACCCCCGGGCCCTCGATGTCCTTGTTGAACCCGAACAGTTCGGCGGCGCCCACCAGGCCGCCGGCCGACAGCATCCGGACCGACCGCTCGACGAAGGTCGTGTTGCAGGAGACCGCGAAGGCACCGGTCAGCGTGGTGGTTCCGGGGGCGGCGTGTCCCCCGGCGTTGGTGAACGGACGGCCGTTCGGAGGCGTGTAGGTCGCGGGGCAGGACACCCGCGAGTCCGGGGTCAGGCCCCGGGAGAGCAGGGCGGCGGCGGTGACCACCTTGAACGTCGAACCCGGCGGGTAGAGGCCGCGGATGGCGCCCTGCCCGCCCAGTTCCCCGCCCAGCCGGTCGGCGAGCGCGAGCACCTCGCCGGTGTCGGCCTTGACCGCGACGATCGCCGCGGGGCTGTCCACGCCGTCCAGCGCGCGGGCCGCCGCGGCCTGGACCGGCCGGGAGAAGGTGGTACGGATCTTCTTGGCGGACGGCGGCGCGAACGCCACCAGCTCCCGGGCCGTCCCGTCCGTCCGGACCGCCTCCAGGGCGTAGCCGCTGCCGTCCCCCTCCAGGTCGGCACCGAGCATGCCGAAGTAGCTCTCGGCCCCGCTGTCGCGCGGGAACCGCGTGCCGGAGCGGGTGACCGGCTCGGCCGCGGGCCCCGGGACCTCCTTCAGCCGGATCCGCCCACCGTCCTTCAGCGCCGGATGGAGCGTCTCCGGCGCCCAGAGCACCTTCCAGCGCCCGTCCCGCAGGACCAGCCGCAGCGTCGAGGCGAACGGCCACGCCCCGAGGTCCCTGATCTTCCTGACCCCCTGGAACGGCAGCTCGGCCAACTGTCCCCCGTGCCGCCTCAGCGTGCCCGGGATGAGGTCCAGCGACTCGATGTCCAGGTCGCGGGAGAAGGCGAGATGCCGCTCGGCGAAGTCGTCGGGCGCGTCGGCGACCAGGCGGCTCATCGCACCGAGGTCGCTGCCCTCCCAGGCCGCCAGATAGGCCGTCGCCGTCTCCCCGGGACCGGCCACCGGCCGGCTCTCCGCCCCCGTGGGGCGCACCAGCACGTAGAGCCCGGCGCCGATGACGGCGAGAACGACGATGATGAGTGTGAGGACCGCTCGACTGCGCATACGGTTTCTCCCAAGGGTGTCCCCCGGGTTGTATATCAGAGGAAAGAGGATCAAAGGTGATGGTCAGGCGGGAACCGAGGGGGCCGATGCCGGGCCGTTATCCGGTGACCTTCGGCGAGGTCGAGCTCCTCGGGGATCTGGACCGTCCCTCCGGCTGGGTGATCTCCAAGGACGGCGTGCCCCAGTCCTATGTGGATCTGGAGGATCCGACCTATCTCGACTTCGAATACGTCCAGCTGATGGCCGCCGTGATCGACCTGCTCGACGAGGGCCCCTTGGACGCCGTGCACGTGGGGGGCTGCGCCTGCACTCTCCCCCGCTATGTGGCGGCGACCCGCCCGGGGTCCCGGCAGATCGTCGCCGAGCCGGACGGGGGCCTCGTCCAGCTCGTCAGGGACCAGCTCAGGCTGAAGTCGGTGCCCCGGCTCAAGGTGAAGATCCTCGACGGCCGTACGGCGACCGCCGGACTCCAGGACGTCTCGGCCGACCTGATCGTGCTGGACGCCTTCAGCGGTGCCGCGATGCCGCTCGACCTGGCCACCTCCGAGTACATGGGCGACGTCGCCCGCGTCCTGCGCCCGGACGGGACCCTGCTGATCAACATCGCCGACGGCAAGGGCCTGGCCTTCGCCCGTCGGGTGCTCGCCACCGTCGGCGGCACCTTCCCCCACATGGCGCTGCTCGCCGACCCCGGCGTCATGCGGGGGCGCCGCTTCGGCAACCTCATCGTCGCCGCCTCCCGCGCCGGCCTGCCCCTCACCGGCCTGACCCGGCGGGCCGCCGGCGGCATCACGCAGGCCCGGTGCGTGTACGGCGAGGACCTGACCAGGTTCGTCGCCGGAGCTCCGCCGCTCAACGACGGCGACGCCGTCGTCGTCCCCGTCCCGCCGCCGGGAGTCTTCGGCTGACCGGACGGCCCCCGGCCGCCGGCCGGTGATCGCCCCGCGGCCCGGACGGTGTAATCTTGGTATTTCCGACCGGTAAACACTGTTATCTGTCGCTCCGGCAGCCGTCACCGGCGGTCCGTGTCCATGGCTCACAGCACGGGAGGGTGCATGTCCCAAGATTCTTCCGACGGTTTTCCGCCCGCGTCCGGTCGGGGTCCGGCCGCCGCTCCTCGCTCCTGGCAGGGGCCCCTCGGCCAGATGGACGTGGCCCCGGACGACCTCAAGTCGACCATCTCCAGGGCCTTCGACACCGAGGGCGGCGAGCTGGGCAGGGCCCTCGTGGCGAAGATGAACGAGCTCCTCGCGGTGGGCAACTTCTGGGGCGACGACAGCACGGGCGCGAAGTTCTACAACGGCGACGCCGACCTCCCCGGTTACGCCTCCATGGTCGAGGGGGTCGCGACAGAGGCGAGCGCCATCTCGCTCTTCTACGTCCAGGTGGGGGACCGCCTCTACGACATGGGGAGGAACGTGGAGGTCGCCGAGTGGCGCACCATCGGCGAGATGCCCAGGGTCCCCGAGTGATGGCCTCCTTGAACCTCGGTGCCGGAGCGCGGGGCGCGCTGGCCGGAGTGGGCATGACGGGCCTGATGGGATACGTCCTCTACGACGTCTACCAGCGCTGGCCCAAGGGCGACCCGGACAAGGCGCGCGACGCCGCCGCCGTCTGGAGGTCGGTCGGCGCGCTGGTGAGCACCTCCTCCGGGAACATCCAGCCGGTGGCCATGCGGGTGTGGCGGGACCACCCCAGCGCGGGCAGCGAGGCCTTCCGCGCCTTCTGGTCGGGCGGCCTCTTCAGTGCCATGCCGGCCGGCGTCCAGGGCCCGAACCCGAGCTTCTCGTTCGCCGACTACGCCGAGGCGGTGTCCGCCCACGCCGAGCGCGTGGCGGAGGCGTGCGAGGAGTACGCCGAGGTGGTCGAGGCGGCCCGGCACGCGCTCATGGTCATCGCGACGACCAGCATGGCGCAGCTGGCGTTCGCCGGCGCCTGGCCGTGGGTCGGCGGCCCCGGCGCCGCCGCCATCAAATGGGCGGCGGAGAAGCTGCGCAGGCAGTACCAGATCGACTACCTGATGATGCTGCTGCAGAGATACGTCTCCGAGATCCTGCGCAAGAAGATGGCGGAGTACATGGCCGGCAGCGCCTTCTTCGCGCTCGCCGACACGACCCTGGCGATCGGCGCCAAGGCGGCCTACGGTGACGGTCCCGGCTCGTTCAAGGACAACGCGGTGATGACCCTGAAGGACTTCGCCTCCTGCCTGGTCTTCTTCGGCGTCTGGGACATCACCCGGGTCGGCCCCCTGGGCAAGAAGCTCGACAACGACCTGGGGGACTTCGCCTCGTTCTACATCGGATCGAACGCCTACACCGTCGCGAACAACGCGATGAGCGGCAAGGACGGGACGGATCTGGCGCCCACGTTGAACCAGCTGATCAGCAAGCTCATGGTCGGCTCGGTCCAGAGGGGCAAGCCCCGGGAGTGACCGCCGCCCGCGGGCCGGGCCGTCCGGCGTCCCCTCCGCCTGGACGCCTTCAGGCGGGGACGGGCACCCAGGCCCGCAGGCGCGTCCCCTCCCCCGGCCCGCCGGCCAGCTCCAGTCCCCCGCCGAGGGCGGTCATCCGGTCGGCCAGCGGGCCCAGCCCGCCCCGTCCGGCAGCCGCCGGGTCGAAGCCCTTCCCGTCGTCCGAGACCGCCGCCTGGAGCCGCCCGCCGGCGTGCGTCAGCCGTACCTCGATCCGGGAGGCCGCGGCGTGCTTGAGCGCGTTGGCGATCGCCTCGCTCACCGTGAAGTACAGCGCGCCCTCGATCTCGTCGGAGAAGCGCCGTGCCCGCAGCTCCGCGTCGGCCGCCACGGTCGTGGTCACCGGCAGTCGTGAGCAGCGCTCCTCGACCGCCTCCACCAGCCCGCCCTGGCTGAGCACGGACGGGTGGATGCCCGCCGCGAGCTCCCGCAGGTCGGTGAGCGTCTGCCGGGCCTGCTCGCGCAGGAGTGCCAGACCCTCGGGGCCGCCGCCCGTCGCCCGGGCCAGTTCCAGCCCCGCGATCAGCGCCACGAGCTGCTGCTGGACCCCGTCGTGGATGTTGCGCTCGATCCGCCGCCGCTCGGCCTCCTCCGCGTTGACCAGCCGGGCCGCCAGCCCCGCGCTCTGGATCGCCAGTCCGATCGGCACCGCCAGCGCCCCGAGCAGGCGGCGGTCCTCGGTGGTGAAGCGCCCTGCCGTCCTGGGTCCGCACGCGATGTGTCCCAGCCCGGCGGGCACGGTGAGCACGGCCGGACCGTCCTCCCTGCCCGCCACCACCCGGGTGCCGTCCGCGAGCGCGACGGCGGCCCACCTGGTCTCCAGCCCGGCCCGTACGGCTCCGGCCAGCCTGCCGAGCTGCTCCGCCGGCTCCGCCTCCTCCAGCGCCGGGCCGAGCTCCGTCAGCAGCTCGTCCACCGTGGGCCGCAGGTCGAAGACGAGGAAGAGCCGGGAGCCCCGGATCCCCACCCTGACGTCGAGGAGGTTGTGCCGGAAAACGACGGCCGCGATCACCACGGGCAGCGAGGCCAGGGCGATGAGGCCCCCGCCCCAGAGCCCCGGATTGGGACTCAGGGGATCGGAGAAACCCATCAGCACGAAGCCGCCCAGGGTGCCCACGGCCCCGGCGATCATCCAGCGGAGCCGGCGGCGCTCGGCGGGGTCGCTCCGCCGCCGGCGCCGGATGAGGGAGACCAGCACCGCCAGCGCCACCAGGAAGGTCACGACCTGCCCCAGCCCGCCCACGCCCGCGACGACCAGCCCGGCCGTCCCGCTGAGGCCGAAGGGGTTGCCGGAGGGGAAGATGCTGTAGAGCTCGTCGGGGCTGAGCAGGACGCCCGCCCAGTGAGCGGTGATCGCCGTCCCCGCGATCCAGGCCCCGGCACGCCAGCGGCGCGAGGGCAGCCGCCCGTCGGGGAACAGCAGAGGGATGAAGACCCAGGACAGGCCGTAGAAGACGGTGAACAGCGAGGCGAGCACGGTGGCGACGCCGGCGAGCGGGCCGTGAACGGTCTCCCTCAGCAGGAGGGCGGTGCCGAGTGCGCCGGAGCCCAGGCAGCCGGCGGCGGCCAGCAGCAGCCAGCCGTACACGTTGTCGGGGCGCCTGGCCGCGATGAGCCAGCCGATCGCGGGCACGGTCAGGCACACCGCGATGAACAGCCACTGGCTGAACGGCGCGGGCAGGCCGGTCTCCAGCAGCGCGCCCGCGACGATCCCGGCCGCGGCCACCGCGGCCAGCGACGCGGCGAGCACGCGGGAGGAGGGTACGCCAGTCATGAAACGCAGCGTGACCTGCCGCGGAAGCCGCCGTCTATGGGGTTGTCCGCACATCCGCTGCAGTTTGCCGCACCCCGCGGGACGGAGGGTGGCCGGGTGTCGCGGCGGTGCGCCCCTACCTAGTTTTGGGACCAGAGCCGCCGGAGAGGCGGCGGCGATCCGCAGTCCGACAAGGAGTTTCCCGTGCGACTTCCGTTCAGACAGGCACGCGTCCTGGCCCTCGCGCTCGTCACCGCGACCGTCCCGCTGACGACGCTCGCGGGCGGCGGGCAGGCGGCGGCCGCCTCCGCCGCTCCGGCGGTCACGGCCGCCCCGGTCATCCCCGACAGCCCGGCCGGCAGGCAGCTGAGCTGGTATCTCGACGCCGTGCCCAGGGTGCCCATCGCCGAGAGCGAGCTCAAGGAGCACTTCAGTACGGACTTCCTCACCTCGATCCCCGCCGACGACCTCAACGCCTTCACCGGGCAGCTCAAGGGGATGACGCTGGAGAAGCTGACCACCGTCAAGCCCGATCTCCTGGTCGGCCAGGTGACGATCGCCGGGCAGGGCTTCGTCCTCACGATCTCCGTGGACGGCGACGGAAAGATCGACACACTGCGCGTGGCCCCTCCGGAGGTGCCCGTGCCGCCGGCGCCCGGGAGCTGGAACGAGCTCGACGGCCGGCTCCGCAAGGTCGCACCCGAGGTCGGCTTCCTCGCCGCCGAGATCGGCTCCCGGGGCCAGTGCAAGATCATTCATGCCGTGGCGCCGGACAGACCGCGGCCGCTGGGCTCGATCTTCAAGCTCTACGTGCTGGGCGCGGTGGCCCAGAAGATCCACGACGGCGGACTGAGCTGGAACACCGAGCTCACCGTCAAGCCCGAGTGGAAGAGCCTCGGCGCGGGCGGCCTGGCGGACCGCCCCGACAACAGCACCACGACGGTCCACGAGGCCGCGAAGCTGATGATCTCGATCAGCGACAACACCGCCGCCGACATCCTCCTCCACACGGTCGGGCGCAAGGCCGTCGAGGCCAAGGTGCGCCAGTGGTCCGGCCACGCCGAGCGGAACATCCCCTTCCTCACCACGCGCGAGCTGTTCCTGCTCAAGGGCGTGAACTATCCCGAGCAGGCCCGGTCCTACCTCGCGCTCGGCCCCGCGAAGAAGCGCGCCTACCTGGACGGCACGGTCGCCAGGCAGTCGCTGTCGGACATCGAGTTCTGGGACAGGCCCCGGGAGATCGGCACGCTGGAGTGGTTCGGCTCCCCGCGTGACGTCTGCCGCGCCTACGCGGGCCTGGCCGCACTGAACTCCAGGCGGCTGCACGAGGCGATGTCGGCCAATGCCGGCGGCCTGCAGCTCGACCCGGCGAAGTGGAAGGCCCCCTGGTTCAAGGGCGGCTCCGAGCCCGGCGTCCTGGACCTGAGCTACCTCGCCGGCTCCACCCGGAAGGCCGGCGGGAAGACCTACGTGGTCACCGCCCTGACCAACGACCCCCGGACGGCGCTCAACGAGGCCACGACCGTCCCCGAGCTCATCTCCCTGAGCCGGGGCGCGTTCGCCCTGGTCAAGGCCGGATGACCCGATAGGCCCGGGGATGCGGCCCGGGCGGTTCCGAGGCCGTGGCGCTCCCCGCGCCACGGCCTCGGCCACTGCGGAATAGTTGAACAATCAACTGAGTTGGTACCAGCGAACCCCGCAGGAAGGAGTCCGAAATGCCCGCCGTGACCGTAGAGAACCCGTTGACCCTGCCCCGGCTGCCCCAGCCTCTCGGCGCGGTGCGCGAGCGCGAGGTGCTGGCCGTGACGACCGCGCCCAGCGGATTCGAGGGCGAGGGCTTCCCCGTGCGGAAGGCCCTGGCGACGATCAAGCCCCAGTACCTCGACCCGTTCATCATGATGGACCAGATGGGCGAGGTGGACTACGCGCCGGGCGAGCCCAAGGGCACCCCCTGGCACCCGCACCGGGGCTTCGAGACCGTCACCTACATGATCGACGGCGTGATGGACCACGCCGACTCCCACGGCGGCGGCGGCACGATCTCCGACGGCGACACGCAGTGGATGACCGCCGGCGGAGGCATCCTGCACAAGGAGGCTCCCCCGGAGTGGCTGGTCCAGAAGGGCGGCCTGTTCCACGGCATCCAGCTCTGGGTCAACCTGCCGGGCAGCCAGAAGATGGTCGCGCCCAACTACCAGGACATCGGCAGGTCCAACGTCGTCCTGCTCAGCAGCCACGACGGCGGAGCGCTGGTCCGCCTGATCGCGGGCGAGGTCGCCGGGTTCACCGGCCCCGGCAGCACGAGGACCCCGATCACCCTGCTGCACGCCTCTCTCAGCCCCGGCTCCCGTCTCACGCTGCCCTGGCGCAAGGACTTCAACGCGCTCGCCTACGTCCTCTCCGGGCGGGGCGGGGTCGGCGCCGACAGGCAGCCGATCGAGTCGGGCCAGCTGGCGGTCTTCGACGGCTTCGGCGCCGTCCCCGGCCTCGGCACCGAGGGGGAGGGCCTCACCCTCTGGGCCTCCGGGAGCCAGGAGAGCCGCAGCCCCAACCTGGAGGTCATCGTGCTGGGCGGCCGCCCGATCGGCGAGCCGGTCGCGCACTACGGCCCGTTCGTGATGAACACCCAGGAGGAGCTCGCCAAGGCGTTCGAGGACTACCAGGCCGGCCGCCTCGGCACCATCCCGGCCGGTCACGCCTGACCTGAGGCCAGATCGAGGAGGAGGCACGAGCACGGATCACAGGAGGCCGTGATACAGCCTCAGCGCGTCATCCAGTGCGTCCAGCTCGTCGTCCTCCAGGATTCCGACCCACTGCGTGAGCTTGGCGATGTCCACCGCGAGCATCTGCTCAAGCAGGATCCGGCATTTGCGGCCGTCGATCTCCGCCTCCGGGCGGGTCAAGCTCGCCCGGGCGGAGGTCGACGTAGGCGCCACCGTCACAACCGATCCGATGAAGCTCGTGGCGGTCACCACGACGGCGTATCGCCGCCCCTGCTGTGTGTGGTCCGAGGAACGGGCGGGGAGAGTCACATGGAAGACGGACCCCTTACGAAGCAAGGTAGCGGGCCCACTCCCTGATCCGCTCGGCCTCTTCCCGCTCGGCCGGATCGCTGGCGATCTCGGCCGACTCCTTCCGCATCCGCTCTTGCATGGTGGTGAACCACGCGAGGTGGATGGCCTTGCGAACGACCTCCGAGATCGATTCGCCCATCTCCTCGGCGACCTGCTCAAGTTCTTTGCGCGTCTTCTCGTCAAGACGCACCGTCACCGTCGTCATGCCGTCAATGTAACACGAACTGTCTTACACGGCCGGTCACGCCTGACCTGAGGCCAGATCGAGGAAGAGCGCGGACGACCAGCCGAAGCCGCTGGTCGCTCGGGCCGCGCGGGCGCCGGTGAGCGGGTTCCAGTATTCGTACAGGCCGCCACCGGCGTTCACCATGTCCAGGGTCCGCCGGGTCAGCTCGTCGGCCACCTCGGCGTAGCCGGAGCGGCGCAGGCCCTCGATCAGCAGGTAGTTGACGTTGAGCCAGACCGGGCCGCGCCACATGGCGTCGGGGTCGAAGTCCGGGTCGTCGAAGGCGACCGTGGGCACCGGCCGCTCGCCCCAGAAGGACGGGGAGAGCAGGTCGGCCACCAGGCGCCCGGCGATCTCCCCGGGGAGGCGGCCGGTGAGCAGCGGCAGCAGCTCCAGCGGGGTCCGGGTCGCCACCTCGGTCACGGCGCCGGCCGGGCCCGAGGGGCCGGATGCGGACTTGGCCAGGGTGACGAACCGCCTGCCGTTCCAGCGCCCGGCCACCAGCAGCTCCACGTGCTCGGCCGCCCGCTTCCGCCAGGCCGCCGCCTCCTCGGTACGGCCCAGCGCCTCGGCGATGTCGCCCAGCCGGTCGGCCTGCAGGGCCAGGTAGGAGTTGAGGTCCGGGGGCTCGGCGCGAGGGCCGTGGTCCCAGATCGGGCTGTCGTCCAGGCCGGACGAGTACGGGTGGAGATACTCGGCGAGCCCGTCCCCGTCGGGGTCGGAGACGGTCAGCCACCACTCGTGCGAGCGGGCGATCGGCTCGTACACCTCCTCGAGGAACCCCGGGTCCGGGGCGACCTCGTGGATCTTCCAGACGGCCCACGCGGCGAGCGGGGGCTTGGTCACCGGGACGACGCCGCCGATCGGCCCCTCCTCCGGGGAGCCGGCCCCCCGCTCCGTTCCGCCGGCCTGGCCGACGTGCTGGGCCAGGCGGGCGTGGTCGGAGCGGGGCAGGTCGGTGGTCTCGGCGAGCACGCCCAGGTCGTGGACCACGTCGGGGATGAGGCCGTCGGGGCGCTGGTGGTCCAGGAGGATGCGGATCTGGTCGCGGGCGAGGCCGGGGTCGGCATGGCGCAGGCCGACGGCGTGGAAGTACGCATCCCAGTTCCAGATGCCGACATATCCGAACTTGGAGGGGACGACGCCCTCCCGGCCGCCCGCGAACGCGATGGGCAGCAGGTTCACGCCCAGCGTCCACCATGCCTGCTCGGCCCGCTCCCGCAGCCCCTCCGGCACGGCCGGCATCCGATCGGCCCACTCCTGACGGCGCCGCGCGGCCGCCTCCAGCAGTGCCGCGCCGTCGTACGGGCGCGCCTCCCCCACCAGCACGAGGGTCCCGTCGACGTCGCCGGCGCCGCCGTCCCAGACCGCCCGCGCCGCCGAGCCGGTCAGCACCAGCGTCCCGGCGTCGGCGAAGACCAGGTCCACGCCTCCCTCGAAGGAGATCCGGTCGGGGCGCGCATGCCGTACGGGCAGCTCGGCGTCGCCGCGGAACAGCCGCAGGCCGGTCAGGACGGTCGTCTCCGACAGCCGGGTCTCGTACTCGGCGCGGGCGATCCAGAGCGAGCCGTCCTCGGCGGCCATCACCAGCAGCCGGGAACCCCGCTCGGTGAAGGGAGTCGTCCGAAGGTCACGCAGTTCGAACATCGTCAGCGTCCTCCCAGGCCGGACATGGCCATGCTGTTGAGAATGCGCCGCTGGCCGATCAGGAAGGCGATCATCATCGGGACGACCGAGATGGCCGAGGCGGCGAGGGTGAGACCGTAGTCGGTGGCGCCGTGCTGCCCGGCGAACTGGCTGACCAGCAGCGGCACGGTGGCCAGCTCCGGCGAATTCAGGAAGATCAGCGGGAAGAAGAAGCTGTTCCAGCTCGCCAGGAAGACGATGATGCCCAGCGCGCCCATGCCGGGCCGGACGTTGGGCAGCACGACCCGCCAGAAGATCGTCCAGCGGTTGGCGCCGTCGAGGCGGGCCGCCTCCTCCAGCTCGATCGGGACCGCCCGGATGAACTGGCGCAGCAGGAAGACCGCGAAGGGATTGACGAAGCCGGGCACGATCAGCGCCAGGTGGGAGTCGATCCAGCCCAGCTCCGCCAGCATCAGGTAGAGCGGGACGACGGTCACCTGCGCCGGCACCATCTGGGTCGCCAGGAACAGGCCGAACAGCAGGCCCGAGCCGCGGAAGCGAATTCTCGCGAAGGCGTAGGCGGCCATGGCGGAGGTGCTCAGGGTGAGGACCACGTTGAGGACCGCGATGTAGAAGCTGTTCCAGTACGCCTGGGCGAAGGGCAGCGCGCCGAACGCGTCGGGGTAGTTCTGCGCCCGCCAGGGGTTGGGCAGCCAGTCCAGCGGCGCGTTGAGCATCTGGCGCGCGCCCTTGAACGACGTCAGCAGCATCCAGACGAACGGGAACAGCATCGCCAGCCCGCCGGCGATGAGCACGGCGTGCAGGGCGATCCGGCCCAGGCGGCGGGAGGCGGGGGTGCCGGGGGACCCGGGGATCACAGCCATCGACGGTCCCCTTAGGAGTCGTAGTGGACGAAGCGCTTCTGCACTCCGAACTGGACGAGGGTGACGAGCAGCGTCAGTGCGAGCAGGATCAGCGCGGCGGCGCTGCTCATGCCGAACTCGAAGTTCTTGAAGCCCAGGTCGTAGATCTGGTAGACGATCGTGCGGGCGCCGTCGTTGTGGTCGGGGTCGACCAGCACGTAGATCTGGTCGAACGCCTGGAACGAGCTGATCACCGCGACCACGGTGGAGAAGAAGACGGTCGGGGAGATCATGGGCAGTGTCACCGAGCGGAAGATGCGGATCGGGCCCGCCCCGTCGATGCGGGCGGCCTCCATCAGGGCGGGCGGGATGGTCTGCAGCCCGGCCAGGAAGATCACGACGTTGAGGCCGAGCGAGGACCAGATGGTCACGACCGCGATGGCCACGATGACCCAGCCCGGGTCCTCAAGCCAGTCGGGCAGCGCGATCCCGAACCAGTCGTGCACGGTCCTGTTGAGGACGCCGTAGTCGCCGCTGGCCAGGATGACCTGCCACATCACGGCCACCGCCACCGAGCTGGTGACCACCGGCAGGAAATAGACGACCCGGTAGAAGGTCTTGCCCCTGACCTGGTTCAGCGCGAGGGCGATGAGCAGCGCGAGCGCCAGGCCGACCGGGACCGTCAGGAAGGCGAGCTTGACGGTGTTCCAGACGGCCGTGCCGAAGGCGGGGTCGGAGAGCTGGGCGGCGAAGTTGTCGAAGCCGGCCCAGGACTTCTCGCCGAGCCCGTCCCACTTCATGAACGCGAGCACGACCGCGAACCCGAGCGGGAAGACCAGGAACGCCAGCAGGCCGAGGACCTGCGGAGCGAGGAACAGCGTGGCCCACCAGCCGTCCCGGTTCCGCACGCGCGTCGCCGCGCGTGCGGACCGGGTCTTCGCGGCGGGGCGCGCCGGGGTGACGACGCCCACCGCCGCTAACCGATCTTGCCGTCGACGATGGCCTGGAGCTCGGTCATGCCCTGCTCGAAGGCGACCTTGCCGGTCCAGACCTTCAGCAGGTGGTCGTTGATGTCCTTGGTGAGACCCGGCACGGCGACCTCCTCGGGGTAGTTGGCGAAGCCGGTGTCACGGACGTCCAGGAGCGTCTGGGCGTGCGCCGGGTAGTTGTCCTCCAGCACGATCTGCTCGGCGCCCTTGACCGAGGGGACCGCGCCGCCGCCCTTGAGCCGCTGGAGCTGCCCCTCCTTGCTGACGAACTCGGTCAGGAAGGTGAAGGCCTCCTTGGCGTTCTTGGAGTCCTTGTTCAGCGCGAGGTAGGAGGCCGCGACCGCGCCGGGCATCGGCTGGCCGGTCTCCGACGGGAACGGCACGATGTCGTAGTTGGGCAGGTCGCCGCCCTTCTTGACCACGTCGATCACCCACCGGCCGCCGGCGTAGAAGCCGGCCTTGCCCCGCAGGAACTGGGTGTTGGCGCCGTTGCTGGCGGGCAGCACGTCGACCGACAGGAAGGTCTTGTCCGCGTACCCCTTGGCGAGGGTCTCCAGGGCCTTACGGGACTTGGGGTCGGTGGTGGCGACGAACTTGCCGCCGTCCCAGACCTTGCCGCCGAAGCCGCCGATCATGCTGTAGGTCGAGCCGTACCAGTTCCAGAAGAGGGAGCCGGCCTTGCCCGCGGCCTTGAGCTTGGCGTTCATCTCCAGGTATTTGGCCATGGTCCACTTGCCGGCCGCGTTCAGCTCGGCCGGGTCCTCGGTGATCCCGGCCTCCTTGAGCGCCTTCTTGCCGTACCAGAGGACCTCGGGGCTGGTGTCGTTCGGGATGCCGTAGATCTGGCCGTCCTTCTTGGCCCCGCCGTAGATGCCCTCGAAGTAGTCCTCGGGCTTGCTCTTGCTGTCCGGGCCGGCGAGCTTGTCGTTGAGCGGGGCGAGCACCCCGGCGGCGACGAACTTGCCGACGTTGTCGTCTCCGACGAAGAAGACGTCGGGCGCGGTCTTGGAGGTGAGCTGGGTGAGGAGCTTGGGGTGGTACTCCTCGTACTTGGGGACCGTCTCCATCTTCAGCACGATGTTCGGGTGGCGCTTCATGAAGTCGTCGTTGAAGCCCTTGTAGAGCGCGACGTCCTCGGCCGAGCCCCAGGTCGACCACCGGATGGTGACCTTTCCGCCGGCGGACGCGCCGCCGCTGGTCGTGCCGCCGCCGCTGCCGCTGCACGCGGCGGTGACGGTGGCGGTCAGGGCCAGGGCCGCTGCGGCCAGGGCTTTTTTGGAGATGGGGAAAGACACGGTGTGCCTCCTGGGGGTGTGATTTTCGGGGGGGTGGGTTAGGCGAGTCCGCCACCGTCGACGACCAGGGCCGCGCCGGTGACGTAGCTGGCGGCGTCGCTCGCCAGGAAGAGGACGGCCTGGGCGATCTCGTCGGGACTGCCCGCGCGGCCCATCGGGCGGTCGGCGGCGTCGGCGGCGAAGGCGGCCCAGTCCTCCGAGAGCTGGCGGGCCTCCTCGCGGAGCATGGGGGTGTCGGTGTCACCCGGGTTGACCGAGTTGACGCGGATGCCGGCCTTGGCGTGGTCGATGGCCAGGGCGCGGGTCATGTTGACCACGGCGGCCTTGGAGGCGCAGTAGGAGATGGCGTTGCCGCCGCCCTTGAGACCCCAGCCGGAGCCGGTGTTCACGATCGAGCCGCCGTCCTTCATGGCGGGGATCGCGTGCTTGCACATGAGGAAGACCGAGCGGACGTTGACCGCCATGACCCGGTCCCACTCGTCGGCCGTGATGTCCAGGGCGGTGGTCCGGCGGATGATCCCGGCGTTGTTGAACAGCACGTGCAGCCCGCCGAAGGTCTCCACGGCGGTCCGTACGGCCCGCTCGCAGTCGGCCTCGGAGGCCACGTCGGTCCTGACCGCCACGGCCCTGCCGCCCTCGGCCTCGATCTCCCCGACCACCTTCGCGGCACCGGGGGCGTCGAGGTCGGCGACCACGACGGCCGCGCCCTGGCGGGCGAAGAGCAGCGCGGTGGCCCGGCCGATGCCGGACGCGCCGCCGGTGACGATGGCGACCTTGTCAGTCAGGGTGGTCATGCGGGGAACTCCTCGATCGCGGAACGGATCCGGTACATCGCGCTCTCGCGATATCCGGTGATGACGGAGACGTGGCCGCCGACGAGGGCGTCCGCCTCCGGGTCTCCGGTGTCGGCCAGCAGCGGCCGCCCGCCGAGGCCGGCGAGCTTCTGCTGGGTGGCCAGGACGACCAGCCCTCCGGAGGCCATGATCTTTTTCAGTACGGCCGGGCTGATCTGCTGGTTGCCCCGGCCGAGCACGAACCCCTGCCCGCCGATCACCGAGACGACGGCGTGGCTCTCGCACCCGTCGACGAGATCGGCGAGCTGCCGCTCGGTGACGTCGGCGGCGACCAGCTCACCGTCCTGGACCACGTCCACGCCGAGCAGCGTGGTGGCCAGGCCGAGCCGCCGGCCGACGGCCATGGTGGTGGCGCCGGGGCCGAGGACGTAGCGGGCGCCGGGCCGCATCCGGGCCACGACCTCCCGGGCGATGCCCTCGGCCGATCCGGGGGCGGCCGAGGACGAGCCGACCTTGCGGCCCGACAGTCGTGTCCGGGCGGCGGGCACGCGCAGGGTGCCGTAGAGCCGGGGACCGACCCGGCCCCGCCGGTAGGCCTCCTCGTCGAGGTCCACCACCTCGGCCTCGACCGTCCCGGCGACGTCCCGGCCGAACCCGGCGGCCATGTCCCCCGCCGTGGCGGGGCTGACCGCGAAGCATCCGGAGTAGACCTTCACCCCCGCCGGGACGCCGAGCACCGGGCAGGACGGCGAGCCGTCGAGCACGTCCCTGGCGGTGCCGTCTCCCCCGGCGAACAGCAGCAGGTCGACGTCCTTCATGGCCGCGACGGCCGCCGTCGTGTCCCGCGGGGACGACGGGTCGCCGGGCGGGAGCCGCAGGAGCTCCGGGACGGCCCCGGCCGCCCGCGCGCTGTGCTCGCCCATCGGACCGGCGACGGTGAGGATCCTCGTGCCGGGACGCCGGGCCATCAGGGTCCGCACGGCCTGCGCCGCGCGGTCCCCGGCCCGGGGGGAGGCCCCTCTGGCCAGGGCCTCCCGCTGGACGTCGGGGCCGTCGCTGCCCTTGAGACCGGCCGGGCCGCCGATGCCCGCGACCGGGTTGACGATCAGCCCGACCAGGAGGTCCCCGCCGCCCGGGGGCACGGACGCCGGGGGCGTGGCGGAGGCCGCCGGCGCCGAGGGGGTCGGGGACGTGGCGGGAGCGGCCGGCCGGTCGGTGGTCACGCCAGGTGCTTGCGGGTGTAGGCGCGCCAGGTGGGCGACCACTGCTTGGGGTCGTCCAGCGACGTCTGATCGATCTTGTGGACCGTCTGGTTGTAAGGAGCGCCCCTGACGTACTCGGGATCGCGGCGGGCCTCGTCGGCGACGTGGGCGAGGATCGCGGCGTACTCGTCGAGGTCCTCCTGGGAGTAGGACTCGGTCGGCTCCAGGGTGAAGGGCTCGGGGACCAGATAGGGGTGGTGGCTGGTCCAGTAGTGCACGCCGAAGTCGGCGGCTCGGACGCCGATCTCCTCCGAGTGCACGCCCGTCTCCTCGAACAGGCCCTGCCAGGAGTAGCGGACCTGCTCCAGGCGGCCCCCGCCCCAGTGGGCGGAGGCGCCGGGGATCTGGAGGATCCTGTGCATCAGGTAGTTGTTGTTGAGCACCGCGGTCTCGGCGACCTCGCGCAGGCCCTCGGCGCCCAGCGCCATGACCCAGGCGTAGGCGCGGACCACGTTCGGGGTGACGCCGAGGAAGGGGCGCGTCTTGCCGACCGACAGCGGCCTGTCGGCGTCGAGGTGGTACCTCTCTCCGTCGAACTCGACGACCGGGCCCGGCAGGAAGGGGGCGAGCGCCTCGGAGACGCAGCTGGCGCCCCCGGCCGGGCCGCCGCACATGTGCGGGGTGGAGAAGGTCTTGTGCAGGTTGAAGTGGCACAGGTCGAACCCGGCGTCGGCGGCGCGGGTGATGCCCAGGAGGCCGTTGGCGTTGGCCTGGTCGTAGCAGGCCAGCCCCCCGGCCTCGTGCACCAGCGAGACGAACTCCTCGATGCGCGGGTTGAAGATGCCCGTGTCCTCGGGGTTGGTGATCATCAGGGCCGCGGTGCGGGGACCGACGGCGGCGCGCAGTGCCTCGATGTCGGGGTAGCCGTTCTCGTCCGGCATCAACGTGATGACCTCGTACCCGGCGGTCTTGGCGCAGGCCGCGTTGGAGGGGTGGGAGAACATCGTGGTGATGACCTGGTCGCGCTGCCGCCCCTCGCCGCGCGAGGCGTGGTAGGCGCGGATCATCGCGATGTTGGCGTAGATCGCGGCCGACCCGGAGGCGGGCTGGAGCGAGACCCGGTGCATGCCGGAGATCTCGGCCAGCATCCTCTCCATCCGCCAGTAGACCTCCAGGACGCCCTGCACGGTGTCGTCGGGCTGGAGCGGGTGGAGCTCGGCCACCTTGGGGTCGCTGACGAAGCGGTCGTTGACCTTGGGGCTGTACTTCATGGTGCAGGTGCCCTGGCCGACCGCGATGGCCTGGTCGACGCCCAGGTTCTCCTGCGACAGCCGGACGTAGTGCCGCAGCACGTGGAGCTGCGCCATCTCGGGCAGCTTGGGCGGCTCGGCCCGCCGTACCGACTCGGGCAGTTCCACCGCGGGCACCCCCGCGGCCGGTACGGCGATGCCCCGGCGGCCGGGACGCGACTGCTCGAAGATGATCGGCTCGTCCCAGCGGGCCTGGTGGAACCGGCGCAGCGGCGGCTTGGGCGCGACCGGCAGCTCGGCGAACGACTCTCCTGAGTGCCCACTCACGACAGTTCCTCCTGTACGGCTGCCGCCAGCCGGTCGATGTCGTCCTTGGAGTGCCGCTCGGTCACGCAGACCAGCAGCGTGCGGTCGTCCAGCCGGACGCCGCCGAAAATGCCGTGCCCGCGCAGCGCGGCCAGGAGATCGTCGGCCGAGGGCACCTCGATCGCGAACTCGCGGAAGTGGACGGCGCCCGGGTGCAGCACCCGGGCTCCGGCGGCGGCGAGCCGGTCCATCGCGTAGCGGGTGCGGGCCAGGACCGTCTCGCCGAGCTCGCGCATGCCCTCGGGGCCCATCAGCGCGAGGTAGACCCCGGCCGTGATGCCCCACAGGGCGGCGGCGGTGCCCACCCATTCCTTGCCCTCCTCGCGGTGGGCGAAGGAGGTCCGGTCGTAGAAGACGTCGCCGAAGCCGTACTCGCCGGGGACCGCGGTGGGCGCGATGCCGAACAGCCGCGAGGGGAACTCGGCGACCAGGCGCTCCTCGTCGCGGGTGGCGATGTAGCCGGCGTGGCCGCCGCCGTAGCTCTGGTGCATGCCGAGCGACTGGATGTCGCCGCAGGCGATGTCCGCGCCGTAGGCGGCGGGCGGGGCGAGCACGCCCAGCGAGATCGGGTCGGCCGAGACGACCAGGAGCGCGCCGGCGCCGTGCGCCAGGTCGGCGAGCTCGCGGCCCCGCGTCTCCACGACCCCGTAGACGTTCGGGGTCTCCAGGTAGATCGCGGCGAAGGTCTCGTCGATCTCCACGTCGCCGATCTCGCCGCCCGCCCCGACCGGGGCGACGACGATCTCGATGTCGTGGGCGAGGAAGTCGCGGAGCTTGCTCATCTTGTCCGCGCTGACGGCCCCGCTGACCAGCACCTTCGAGCGGCCGGTGTAGCGGGCCGCCATCCGGATGGCGGTCCCGGACGCCTGGTAGCCGTCGTAGGTCGGGACGTTGACGACGTCCATCTCCAGCAGTTCGGCCATCATGCTGACGTACTCGAACATGGCCTGGAAGCGGCCGTGGTCCTCGTACGGCTCGCCCGCGTAGGCGGTGAGGAACTCGCTGCGCCCGTTGACCTCGTCGCAGACGGCCGGGACGTGGTGCGGGTAGCAGCCGTGGCCCAGGAAGCTGAGCGCCTCGGTGGTGTCGGTGTTGCGTGCCAGCAGCCCGCGCATGTGCGTGACCAGCTCATGCTCGGACGCCATCGGCGCGGGCAGGTCCAGCGGGCGGTCCAGGCGGAGGCCCGCCGGGATGGCCGCGTAGAACTCCTCGACGCTCGCGGCGCCGATGGCGGCGAGCATCTCGGCCCGCACGCCCGGTTCGGCGTTCGGGATGTAGGGGTGTGTCACCGTTCTCCTTCGGTTGGCTCGGCTCCGGTGCGGAGCACCACGGCGTCGCGGGGCGGGATGTCGATCCGGCCCCGCAGGTCGCGGCCGGTGAGCAGGTCGGTCCCCGGCTCCCGGAGGTCCACCCGGGCGGGGGTCGTCGCGTGGTTGAGCAGGAAGAGGTAGCGGCCCCGGCGGGTGGCCTCCACGCCCTCGGGCACGTCGGCCACCGGCCGGACGCCCGCGGCCGCCAGGACCTCGGTCAGGACGGGGGTGACGTCGTCGAGCAGGCAGCTCAGGTAGGTGGCGTTCCCGCGCCGGGTGATCGCCGCCTGCCCGTCCAGGTCGCCGCCCTCGTAACGGGCGAGCACCTCGGCGTCCTCGACGCGGAGCCATTCGGCCCAGGTCCGCGCCGGTACGGCCGGCGGCCCGTCCCCCCGCAGCCCCGGCGCGAGCCGTACCCGCTGGGTCAGGCCGTCGGGGAGCGGCCAGAACTCGTCCACCGTCAGGCCGAGCAGCTCGCGCAGCGGGCCGGGGGCGCCGCCGTCGTGGACCTGGTCGGCCGGGTCGACGACGCCGCTGAACGGGCCGACGACGAGGTGCCCGTCGAAGGCGGCCAGGTGACCGGCCTGCTCCTCGGTGCACATGTAGAGGTTGGGGGCGATCACCACGCGGTAGCCGGACAGGTCGCGGCCCGCCGGGACGAGGTCCACCGCGATGCCGCGGGCGTGCATCGGCGCGTACCAGGCCTGCAGGAGCTCCTTGAGCCTGAGCCGGTCGGACGGCATCGACTCGGGAGCCTCCAGGCCCCACCAGCTGTCCCAGTCGAGGACCAGCGCGACGTCGGCGTGCGTCCCGGACCCGGCGATCTCGGCGAGACGCCTGAGGTCGGCGCCGAGCCGTACCGTGTCCTGCCAGCCGCGCGAGGCGGTGCCGCCGTGCGGGAGCAGCGCGGAGTGGAACTTCTCCGGACCGTACTTGGCCTGCCGCCACTGGAAGAACATCGCGCCGTCCGCGCCGTGGGCCAGCGCCTGGAGGCTGTGCAGGCGCATCATCCCCGGCGGTTTGGGAGCGTTGACCTCGCGCCAGCTCACCGCGCTCGACGCCTGCTCCAGCAGGATCCACGGCCGCTGCTTCAGCGAGCGCATCAGGTCGTAGCTGAGCGCGACGGCCACGTGCGAGGAGGGGTCGGCAGGGTCGGGGTAGGCGTCGTCGCTGACGACGTCCTCGGCCGCGGCCCACTTCCAGTAGTCCAGGCCGTGCAGGATGCTCATGAAGTTGGTGGTCACCGGGACGTCCGGGGTGACCTCGCGCAGCACGGCCTTCTCCAGCTCGAAGCACTCCAGCAGCGCGTCGGAGCTGAAGCGGCGCCAGTCGAGGACCTGGGCGGGGTTCACCGGGCCCGGCGCCTTGCGCGGCGGGTTGACCTGGTCGAACGCGGTGTAGTGCTGACCCCAGCAGGAGGTGCCCCAGGCGGCGTTCAGGCCGTCGACCGACCCGTGGCGGTCCCGCAGCCAGCGCCGGAAGTGGCGGGCGGACTCCTCGCAGAAGCATTCGAGGGTGTGGTCGGCGTACTCGTTGCCGATGTGCCACATGGCCAGCGCCGGGTGGCCGGCGTAGCGCTCGGCCATCGTCCGCGCCAGCCGTACCGTGGCCTCGCGGAAGACCGGCGAGCTGGGGCAGTAGCTCTGGCGGGAGCCGAAGTCGAGGCGGGTCCCCGCGGCGTCCACCGGGAGCACCTCCGGGTGCTCGCGCACCAGCCAGGGCGGCGGGGTGGCGGTGGCGGTGGCCAGGTCGGCGGCGACGCCGTGCTCGTGGAGGAGGTCCAGGACCCGGTCCAGCCAGCCGAAGTCGTACTCCCCCGGGCGCGGTTCGAGACGGGACCAGGAGAAGACCGCGACGGTCGCCATGGTGACCCCGGCTTCGGACATCAGCCTGACGTCCTCGTCCCAGACGTGCTCCGGCCACTGCTCGGGGTTGTAGTCACCACCGAACAGCAGACCGGAAACCCTGGTCAGACCCACCCGTAACTCCGATCTATGACATGTAATATTTTGTATGCAGAATTCATAGTGCAGTATTTTGCATCACGTCAAGTGGGTACGCTTGGCACAAGATCAATCCAAGGAGTGCCATGCCGATCGAGCGGCGCCCTCTCCGCGAGCAGATCCGCGAGGAGCTCATGCTCCGGCTCGACCGGGGAGACTTCGCGGCGGGGACCGACATCAACGAGGCCGCCCTCGCCGGGGAGCTCGGCGTCAGCCGCACCCCGCTGCGCGAGGCACTGATCACGCTCGCGGGTGAGGGCGTGCTGGAGAGCAACCAGGGCAGAGGGTTCCGGTTCGCGCCGGTCAGCCGTAAGGAGTTCCGGGAGCTGTGCGCCATCGTGGCGGCACTGGAGGCGCTCGCCCTGGAGAGCTCGGACCCGGCCTACCTGAAGAAGATCGCCCCGGAGCTGCTCGGGCTCGCCCAGGACTTCTCCGACAACATCGCCGAGCGGCAGGACATCGAAAGCCACGACGACGAGTGGCACGACCTGCTGCTCAGCGGGTGCGGCAACGAGCGGCTGCTCGATCTGATCACCAGTGTCAAGGCGGGCATGCGCCGCTACGCCCACCTGATGACCGGGGAGAGCACCCCGATGGAACGCGCCGCCGAGGAGCACTGCCGGGTGGCCGAGCGCCTGATCGACGGCGACCTGGAGGGCGCGGCGGCGGCCCTGAGGGACAACTGGGTCAACGGCATGGAGCGGATGATGTCCCGCATCCCCTGACCCACGCCTCCGGGAGGGGGGATCGGGGGTGGGGCGCCACGGCGCCCGGTGTCGTCACGGCGGCCCCGGCGCCCGTCCACCGGCCAGTTGCCCGCGTCACCGTGCCGGCCGGATACGGCTAACGCTCGGCGAGGGTGACGCAGGCGACACGGGGACCGGCGGTGCCCGCGTCGGCCCCGGTCTTGGTGGTCGGCTTCGCGTGGATCACCAGGGAGCGGGGCAGCCGGGTGGGGACGAACGCCCAGTCCTGCTTGGCGGTGGCGGTGGCCGCCCCCCGGGCGTCGGTGGTGAAGTCCAGCCACACCTCGTTGTCGGCGCTCGCGTGGCTGTGGGCGTGCTGGTAGTGCGGGCCCGCGTCTTCGGGCTTGGCTCCGCACGGGTTGACGTGCAGGTGCGCGCCATAGGTCCGTTCGGGCAGCAGGCCCCCGACCGTGAGCGTGGAGGTGGCCAGCACCGCCCCCGACTCGGCCGTGAGCCTGGCCGAGGCGCCGGGGGGTGCCAGCCTGACGTTGTAGGCGACGGCCGAGGCCTTCGGCGCCGGCGCGGCGAGCGTGCCGCCCCCGGAGAGCCGGACCCCGGCGGCGCCCGGGGCACCCGGGGTGGGCGCGGCCGGCTGGGGGACGGCCTCCGGCGCGCCACAGGCCACGCTCAGCAGACCGACGGCGACGAGAGCCACGAGGACGCGCATCCGACATCTCCTTGAGGAGGAACGGCAGGACAGGCACCCACTCTAACGAGTAATCAACTGATCACATAGGGTATTGGCCGTTCCGGCCCCGCGTGTCCGCGCCCGCGCCCGCCTCAGGTGTGGGATGCGGCGATGGCGTCGATGCGGGCGGCGAGGGTGAAGTCCATCTCGGTCAGGCCGCCGGCGTCGTGGGTGGACAGGGCCAGGTGGAGGGTGCGCCAGCGGATGTCGATGTCGGGATGGTGGTTGAGCTTCTCGGCCTCGACGGCGACCTCGTCGACGATGCGGATCGCCGTCGGGAAGTCGGGGGCCTTGATCGTCCGGCGGATCTCGTCGCCCTCGCGCCGCCACTCGGGCACGCCGGTCAGCCTCTGGTCCACCGCGGAGTCATCAAGCAGGTCCATCGGTCCAGGACATCACGTCCCCGGCGAACACGCCAAGCCGGGGCAGCCTGCTCGCGCGCCGGGCCATGGCCATGATGCCCCGCGCCATGGACGTGGCGTGGCCGCTGTGGTCGAGGACCCGCTCAAGCTCCGGGAGGAGGCCGGGCAGCCGGGCGAGGCTCCAGTCGTGCCACGCGGACAGGCGGGTGCCGCCGCTGTCGGGGTCCTCGGCACGGTAGGCGGCCAGCACCGGGCACTCGCCGTGGATCCGGCGGAGCCACGCCTCGATGTCGGCGTTGAGGGCCGCGATCCGGGAGGGGGCGGCGTAGAGCCAGCCGTCCTCGCCGATCCGGTCGGGCTCGCCCGCGGCGGCGGGATAGGCGCGGACCACCGCGCCGTGCAGGAACAGGCCGCTGGCCACCATGAGCTGGCGTCCCTCGCACCAGTCGACCGCTCCCCGCAGCGGGACCGGCACAGCGTCGGCGATGGCCGCGCGCTGGGAGCTCGTGGGCTCGCGGGCGAAGCGCACGTGGACTTCGGCCCACATGTAGTAGTTGGCCTCCCCCGCCCCGAAGAACGGGAAGGGGAAGGCCTGTTCGTGGTCTGCCATACAGAGGTCTCCGAGGGGCGCAGGGGTCCGTTCCGACTAAGGACGACTCCCGAGGCCCCCCGGGGGATTACCGGCCGGGCACCTTTATTTGACGGCGCCGGAGGTGAGACCCGACTGGATCTGACGCTGGAAGATGATGTAGATGATCATGACGGGGATGATGGTCATGCTCAGCGCGGCGAACATGCCCGGCCAGTCGGCCTCGTAGCCGGCGTTGGTGGAGATGTTCGCGACACCCTGGGTGATCAGCCACTTGTCCTCGACGTTGCCGGACAGCAGCACGATCGGCAGGAGGTACTGGTTCCACTGGCCCAGGATGTTGAAGATCGTGATGCTGACCAGGCCGGGCTTGGCCATCGGCACCATGATCTGGAAGAACGTCCTGGTATGGGAGCAGCCGTCCATCATCGCCGCCTCGGCCACCGAGGTCGGCAGCGTTTTGAAGAACGCCGACAGGAAGAAGACCGTGAAGGGGAGCGAGTAGGCGGTGTAGACCAGGATCACGCCGAGGTGGGTGTCGATCAGGCCGAGGTTCTTCACCACGAAGAACAGCGGGACCAGGGCGAGGAAGACCGGGAAGGTCATGCCCGAGACGAACAGGAAGTAGATCGCCCGGTTGCCGGGGAAGGTGTAGCGCGACAGCACGTAGGCGGCCATCGAGCCCAGCAGCATGGTCGCGGCCGTGCTGCACACCACCACGAAGACGGTGTTGATCATGTACTGGCCGATGTGGGCCTTCTCCCAGGCCCGGCCCCAGGCGTCCCATCCGAAGGAGGACGGGAGCGTGATGGGGTCGCCGAAGATCTCGGTGTTGTTCTTGAAGGAGGCCAGGAAGGTCCACAGGATCGGGCCGATGATCAGGATCGCCCAGATCACCAGCGCGATGTGGGACATCGCCCCGAAGACGCCCAGCGGGTTCTTCCGCTTCCTGGGCCTGCCGTGGGAGGCGCCCGACCGGGAGGACGGCTTGTAACGCGTGTCCGTGGCCATCAGAACTCGATCCTCTCGCGCCGGGTCACGCGCAGAGTGAGTGCCGCGAACGTGATGGTCATGAAGAACAGCGCCACACCCATCGCCGACGCGTAGCCGAACTTGGAGAAGTTGAACGCCGTACGCCAGATCTCCAGCGGCAGCACCGTCGTGGAGTTGTCGGGTCCGCCCCGGTCGACCGAGAGCACCTGGACCAGGGCGAAGGCGTCGAAGGCGGCGATGCCCAGGTAGACCCAGGCGACCTGCATGGTGTCCCACAGCAGCGGGAGCGTGATCTTGAAGAAGAGGGTGTAGCGGCCCGCCCCGTCCAGGGCGGCGGCCTCGAACACGTCCTTCGGGATGGAGGACATGCCGGCCGAGAACAGGACCACGTAGAAGCCGACCGCCTGCCAGACCATCACACCGATGATCGCCAGCAGGGCGATGTTCGGATCGATGAGCCAGCCGACCGGGTCGATGCCGACCTTGCCCAGCAGGCCGTTGATGACGCCGGTCTCGTCCGGACGGTAGATCGTCTGGAAGAGGACGCCGACGATGGCCACGGCCAGGACCTGGGGCAGGAAGAAGATCACCCGATAGACCTTCGAGCCCCAGATCCCGCTCATCTGACCGCCCTTCTGCCCGCCGCTCAGGTTGAGCAGGAAGGAGAAGAACAGGGCGATCACGATGGTGACCAGCGGCATGACAAGCAGCAGAACACCGTGGTGACGCACCGCGGCCCAGAAGACCTCGTCGTCCAGGAGCCGGGAGAAGTTCTCCAGGCCGATGAACTGAGGGTTTGCCGAGACGCCCTTCCAGTTGGTCAGCGCGATGTAGAAAGCCTGGACGTACGGGCTGATCACGAAGACCACGTAGAGGAGCACCGGCGCGGCGAGGAAGCCGACGATGAACCGATACCTGCCATGCTGCATTGGTGCCTACACCGTCCGGTTCTGCTTGGTGATGGACGAGTCGGCCTTGGTCTTGTCGGCGGCCTTCTGCATCTTCTCGCAGAACTCGTCGGCGGAGATGCGGCCGAACATCAGCGCGTTGGTGTGCTTGCGCAGGTCGGTCTCAAGCTCCTTGTACCAGTTCTCGAAGTCGCTGCGGGTGACGATGTTCGAGCCGGCCGCGGTCTGCGCGGCGCTGAGGCTCGCGTTGCCGGGCGACAGGTCCAGGCCGTCGGCGGCACCGGTGACGACGGTGATGTTGCCGGACTTCTCGGTGAAGCCGCGGGCGCCCTCCTTGGAGAGCATGATGCGCAGGTACTCCAGGCCGCCCTTGGGGTTCTTGGACTTGGCGGGGACGATGTAGGCCTCGCCGGCGGCGGCGCGGATGGCCTCGAACGGCAGCTTGTCGGCCGCGGTGACGCTCGGGGTGGGCGTCAGGGCGTACTTGAACTCCTTGGGCGTCTGGCTCTTCTGCTCGTTCTCCAGCCAGGAGCCGGTCGGGTAGAGGGCGATCTTGCCCTGGTTCTGCCGGGTCTGCACGTCGGTGTGGATCAGGCCCTCGAAGGACTTGTCCATGTACTTGCCGATCTCGGCCCAGGCGGCGGCGGACTGCTTGACCGAGTCGCGCTTCCAGACGCCGTCGACGAGGTTGTCGATGTCGATCAGGAGCTGGTTGCCCTCGATCTTCGCGGCGGAGATGAGGATCATCCAGTAGGCGTAGTAGGAGGCGTTCTTGCCCGCGTACGCGAAGGGGGTGATCCCGGCGGCCTTGGCCTTCTCACAGAAGGCCTTGAACTCCTCGAAGGTCTTCGGCGGGGTCCAGCCGTTCTTCTCGAACAGGACCGAGTCGTACCAGAGGCCGTAGGCCGAGAAGACGTAGTTCATCAGGTACGGCTTGTTGTCGATGAGACCCGACTCGACGGTGCCCGGCGCGACCGTGTCGCGCACCTTCTTGGCGGGGTCGTCGATGGAGGGGGCGTCCCACAGCTCGGTGAGCTCCAGCAGCTGGCCCTCCTGCTGCAGCGCGCCGTTGTCCATCAGGTCGGTGCCCGAGTTGGCGATCATGTCCGGGACGTCGCCGCCGGCGAAGCGGGGCTGCAGGGTCTGCGCGATCTGCTGCGTGGCGACGTGCTTGACCGTGGCCTTGGGGAAGGCCTTCTTGTACAGCGGCTCGTGGACCTCGGTCGCGTAGCTGTCGCCGAGACCGCCCTTGAAGATGACGACTTCGAGCGGAGCGTCGGCGGCGACGCCGAACGGGTTGGCCGCGGAGACCGCGCCACCCGCGGACGGGGCCGCGGAGGTGGTCGCCGCGGGGCTGGAGCCGCCACCGGTGGCACAGGCGCTGAGGAGCCCGGCGCCGGGACCGGCCACCAGAGCGGTCAGGCCGATCCGGCGGAGCATCTGCCGCCGGGTGATATCTCCGGGCGTACCGACCGAATTGGACATGTAACCCTCCTGGACGGGGGATCAATTAGGAAAGTTTCCTAAACGTTTGCCCGAAGGTACGTACCCCTGGAGTCCACCGTCAAGAGGTCGCAGCCGGTCTAGACCGAGCCGTAATGTCCTCGCGACATTTCCGGTAGAAAGCAAACGTCAAAGGAGGACATTCCCCTGACAGATCGGCACACAGTACCCCATAACCCCAGCAAGACCATTGACTCCGGGACTTGCGGGAGAGTAAGGGATGCACGCCTTCCGGCGGCCCATGAGCGGCAACCGGTCTAGACCAGATAATGATGGTTTGCCGCCCACCACCGCAAGCCCCTACTTTTGCTGACATGTTGCTGGCGGAGCAGCGTCGTCTGCTGTGTGAATACGGCCGCAGGGCCGCGGAGACCGGACTCGTGGTCGGCACTGCCGGAAACCTGAGCGCGCGCGCCGGCGATCTGATCGCGGTGACGCCCAGCGGGGTCTCCCTGGACCGGCTGGAACCCGAGGCCTGCCCGGTGATCGACGTCGAGGGCCACCTGGTCGAGGGAGAGCTGCAGCCGTCCTCCGAGACGCCCATGCACCTGGCGGTCTATACGACCACCGACGCGCGGGCCGTGGTGCACACCCACTCCACCTTCGGCACCGTGGTCGCCACGACCATGACCGAGCTGCCGCCGATCCACTACAACACGCTGCTGCTCGGCGGGACCGTCAGGGTCGCCGACTACGCCACCTTCGGCACCCCCGAGCTGGCCGCCAACGTCAGGGCCGCCCTGAAGGACAGGCGGGCCGCGCTGCTGGCCAACCACGGCGGGGTGACCGTCGGCGACGACCTGCACAAGGCCTTCGAGGCGACCCGGCTGCTGGAATGGCTCTGCGAGGTCTACGTGCGGGCCAAGTCCGTCGGCGAGCCCCGGGTGCTCACCGAGGAACAGCTCTCCGCGGTGGTCCAGCGCGCCTTCTCCCCTCCCCGTTTCCCCCGTCGCGAGGACTGATCCCATGCCCCTCCAGCTCACCGGCGCCCCTGGCGACCCGGATCTGATCCGCCTCCCCTGGGACGTCCCGCTGGAGCAGTGGCCCGAACACCACCTGGTCTCGCTGCCACGCGGCATCTCCCGGCACGTGGTGCGCTTCGCCCGGCTCTCCGGCAGGGTCTACGCGATCAAGGAGATCAGCGAGTACTACGCCAAGCGGGAATACCGCCTGCTGTGGGACCTGAACCGGCTGGACACCCCGTCGGTGGAGCCGGTGGCCGTGGTCACCGGGCGGACCGGCGCGGACGGGCAGCCGCTCGACTCCGCGCTGATCACCCAGCACCTGCAGTTCTCCCTGCCCTACCGGGCGGTCATGTCGGGCACGGTCCGGCCCGAGACGCTCAACCGGCTGCTCGACGCGCTGGCCGTACTGCTGGTCCGGCTGCACCTGACCGGTTTCTACTGGGGGGACTGCTCGCTGTCGAACGTGCTGTTCCGCCGGGACGCGGGCTCCTTCGCCGCCTACCTGGTCGACGCCGAGACCGGGGAGCTCCACCCCATGATCAGCGAGGGCCAGCGGCTGTACGACATCGACGTCGCGCACACCAACATCTTCGGCGAGATGCTCGACCTGGAGGCGGGTGGCCTGCTCCACTCCTCCATCGACCCCGAGCAGGTCGCCGACTCGGTCTGCGCGCGCTATCGCGGGCTCTGGAGCGAGCTCACCTCCGACGAGATCATCGACGAGGTGGACTGGCACATGATCGACCAGCGGATCCGCCGGCTGAACACCCTCGGCTTCGACGTCGCCGAGATGATGGTCCGCCGCAAGGCCGGCACCGGCCGGCTGATCGTCCGCCCCAAGGTCGTGGACGCCGGCCACCACCAGCGCAGGCTCCTCAGGCTCACCGGTCTGGACGTGGAGGAGAACCAGGCCAGGCGGCTGCTGAACGACCTCGACTCGTTCCGGGTGTCGTACGGCCTGCGCCACGAGGACGAGGCGATCGTGGCCCACCGGTGGCTGGCGGAGGTTTTCCACCCCACGGTGGAGACCGTCCCGCAGGAACTGCGGCACAAGCTGGAACCGGCCCAGCTCTTCCACGAGATGCTCGACCACCGCTGGTTCATGTCCGAGGCGGCCGGCAACGACGTCGGCCTCCCCGCCGCCGTGGATTCCTATGTGAAGAACGTTCTTGTCTTCAAGCCGGACGAGCAGGCGCTCATTACCGAGGACTGACGGACGTTTTACTCCTCGGGTTATAGATCCTTATACCTGGTTATCTTTTCTTCTATCTCCCCGTGTATCACATGCAATCAGGACAGTTTGGGTTCCAGGTGATATCCCTACGCTGACCGGGCGACGTCACGAAAGTCGTTGGCGAGGGAGAGCCCGTGCTCGGAATCGAAGACTGCCTGGCTGAGGTCATGGCCATCCCCGGCGCCCTGGACGCGATCCTGATCGATCAGACCAGCGGGACGGCCGTGGCCGTCGGCGGCGGGAGCCGCCACGTCGACACGGAGAAGTCGGCCGCGGGGTTGAGCGAGACCCTGCGGGCGACGCTGGACGGACTCGCCACGACCTCTCCCGGCGGAACGATCCGGATCAGCGACATGATCATAACAACGGATAACGGACATCATTTATTAAGGCCGCTGGAAACGGTTTTCGACGGCCCTCTGGTGATTTATGTACGGCTCGATCTGGAGCGCTCGAATCTGGCTCTGGCCCGCCATCGCCTTCAGGCCCTTTCCGGCCGACTTATAACGACGTGAAGCCATGGCGACCGTGGAGAGCGTACTCAGCGGGCTGGCGGACGATCGCGCCACGGGCGCGCTGCGGCTGGGCAAGGCCGGGATGTTCTACCTCACCGGCGGCCGGGTGACCTACGCCGAGAGCGCGGCCGCCCCGCGGCTGGAGGATCTGCTGACCGCCGGCCGGAGGGTCTCCGCCCACGCCGTACGGCAGGCCAGGCAGTCCGCCGGCGAGGACCGGCGGGGCGGCGAGCTGCTGGTCTCCCAGGGCGTGCTCACCCGGGGCGAGCTGGAGTTCTGCGTGCTGAGCGCGGTGCTCGACGCCGTCTACTTCCTGTTCGACGCCACCGGGCACCGGCCGAGGTTCCGGCCGGGCGACCGGCACTGGCTCGGCCCCCAGTGGTACTTCGACGTGACCGGACTGCTCCGGGAGTGCAGGCGAAGGAGGACGCAGTTGGACCAGGCCTGGCCGTCCGCCGAACTGGACACGCTTCCGGTCGTCCCGGTGGGACGCGTCCCCTGCCAGCGGGTGGTGCTGACCTCGCTCCAGTGGGAGGTGCTGGTCGGCGCCGACTCGGCGGCGACCCCCGGTGACCTGGCGCGCAAGCTCGGCCGCCCGGCCTACTCGGTGCTGCTCGCCGTACGGCAGCTCGCCGCGGCCGGGCTGATCCGCACCTCCGCGGCGGGGCCCGACGAGCCCGAGGCGCTGCCCAGGCGGACGAAGGGCGGCACCGACGACTCCAGGAGCCTCGCGGCCGTCGCGACGGAGACCTCCGGGCCATCCGCGCCGCTCCCCCCGATGACGGGCGACCCCACCGACGTGAACCTGCTCATCCGGCTCAGAAACGCATTGGAGGCACTCTCGTGAGCTTGGTCCGGCGCCGATGAGGCTGCGGACGCTGAAGCTGATCGGAAGGAGGATGCCAGTGGAACTACGTGACGAGGTGCGCCGGGAGATGGCGTTGCTGCGGGAGCGCATCCCGGACGTGGACGGATGCATCGCGTGCAGCGTCGACGGCCTGACGATAGCCAGCGATCTCAACGACGGCGCCGAGCAGACCGGCGCGCTGTCGTCCGCGCTGCTGGCCCTCAGCCGCCGGATGACGGGCATGGCCGGCAAGGGCGCCTTCGAGGAGACGCTGATCTCCGGCACCAACGGCTACGCGGCCTGCTACGCCGCCGGTCCAAAGATCGTCCTCACAGTTCTCGCCCGCCCCGGGACCAACCTCGGGCTGCTGCGGCTGGAGGGCCGCAAGACCGCGGCGAACGTCGCCGCCATCACATCCCGCATATCGATAACCCAGTGATCGGAGACAACATGGGCAACATGGACATCTCTCTCAAAGAGATGATGACGATCGACGGCGCCATCGGCGCGGTGGTCGTGGACTACAACAGCGGCATGGCGCTGGGGGCCCTCGGCGGCTCCAAAGAGCTCGATCTCCAGGTCGCGGCGGCGGGCAACACCGAGGTCGTCAAGGCCAAGATGCGGACCATGGAGTCGCTGGGGCTCAAGGACGGCATCGAGGACATCCTCATCACGCTCAGCGGCCAGTACCACGTGATCCGCCCGGTCAGCGGCCGGGGCGGCAAGGGGCTCTTCCTCTACCTGGCACTGGACCGCAGCCGGGCCAACCTGGCGCTCGCGCGGCACCACATGCGCGGCATCGAGGAGAAGCTCGAAGTCTGATCCTCCGGTACGGCTTGCGCCCCGGGAGGCGCAAGCCGTACCGGAGCTCAACCGTCGGCCACGGCGGTGAGCTCGTCGATCGCGGCGACGAACTCGGGCCAGAGCGGGCGCGGCAGGTCGTGACCCATCCCGGGGAAGGTGATCAGCCTGGCCCCGGGGATCGCCCCGGCCGTGGCGATGCCCCCGGAGAGCGGCACGAGCTGGTCGTCCTCGCCGTGCAGCACGAGGGCGGGCACCTCAAGGTCCTTGAGCAGCGGCGCGCGGTCGCCGGAGGCGATGATCCCGGCGAGCTGCCTGGCCGTACCGGCCGGGTCGTAGGAGCGGTCGTAGCTCAGCCCGGCCACCCGGGCGATCCGGTCGCGGTCGAGCGGGTATCCCGGCGAGCCGATGACCTCCCAGGTCACCAGCGACTGCCGGATCGCCGTCTCGCGATCGGCCGAGACCGGCCCCATGAGCGCCGCCATCGCGGCCTTGCTGGGCGGGGCGGCGTGCGGGCTGGGTGTGGACATGATGGAGGTGAGGCTGCGCACCCGGCGCGGGTGGCGGATCGCCAGCGACTGGGCGATCATGCCTCCCATCGAGGCGCCGACCACGTGCGCGGACTCCCAGCCGAGCGCGTCGAGCAGCCCGGCGGCGTCGTCGGCCATGTCGTCCAGCAGGTAGGGGGCCCGCCCGTCGCCGCCGAAGGCGGGCACCGCGGCGTCGCGGAGATGGGTGGACTCGCCGGCGTCCCGGTTGTCGAACCTGACCACGTGGTGCCCGCGGCCGGCGAGCAGCTCGCAGAACCCCTCGTCCCAGTGGATGAGCTGGGCGCCGAGTCCCATGATCAGGAGAAGCGGGCGGCCCGCGGGCGAGCCGAAGGTCTCGTAGGCGAGCTCTATGCCGTTCGCCGGAGCGCGCAGGATCATGGCGCTCCCGCCGCGCCGGTCATGCCGGATGCCGTGCTGGTCACAGGAAACAGAATGTCATTCGGTAGAAATGAGAGCAAGAGCGGACACGCCGTACGGCGTGTCCGCTCTTGCTTCTCGACGGGGGTGCGAGCCGGGGAGGTGGAGGGGGCTCGCGGGGGACGCGGAGGAGGGCTTCCACCCTCCCCGCGGTCTCGCGTTACTTGTTGACGACCTGCGGCGGGGTGGCCGGGTTGTTGTCCATGCGGCCCCACGCGCCGGCGGAGAACGGCACGGGGTAGTTCTTCTTGCCCACGCCGTTGCCCCACTTGGTGATGACGTAGTCGACCTTGATGTGGCCCATGCCGCCGTTGCCGTCCACGCCGAGCGTGTCGGAGTTGAAGGTGCCGCCGGTCAGGTCGGCGAAGGTCTTGGCGTCGAGGTCGATCATGACGCCGCTGCTGGAGGGCACGCCGGGACCGCGGTCGCCGACGAAGAACTTGGCCTTCTTGCCCTTGTAGACGACGTAGCCCTCGGTCAGGAGGGGCCAGCTCGGGCTGGCGATCATGCCCTTCTGCATGGGCTTGCCGCTCGCGGGCAGGCCGGTGTCGCCTGCGCGGCCGGAGGAGTCGTCCCAGAAGTACGAGGCCTTGGTGGAGCCCTTCAGCAGGACGCTCTCGGCGCCGGACTCGGAGCCGGGGGTGGAGGAGGCGCCGGCCGCGGCGGGGAGCGCCGAGACGACGCCCGCGGAGGTCAGGACGCTCGCACCGAGGAGGGTGGCGGCCAGGAACCGGTTCTTACGTATGCCAAGGGAGAAACGCATGAGGTAGAAGACTCTTTCGCGAGGGAACGGGGAGGACGCGTGCGCCGTGAAGAGGCGCAGGCGAATACGCGCTCACAGACAGAAGAGGCGTAGCCGGGCAGCCCAGGCGCTACGCGGAGCGCGGTGGGGGGCGCCGCGTTCGGACGCGGCAAGGAAGTCTTAGAGGGTCGGCGCCAATGAGGCGGGTACCGACAGGAAGAGGGCGGTGTGCCCCATTGGTGATCTCCTCTCCATCTCGTCTACCGGGTTAGCTGACGGATTCGGGCGGTGGAGTTGCCCTACCGCCGCAGGTTCGCGGCGGATTCACCCCAAGAAGTGGGTCCCCGGTTCCCGTGGCCCTGACGGCCTCCGGGATTCGACGTCGGCCGGCCGCTCCTTCCGCTGAAGGGCAGGTCACCAACCGATCACGAATAGGACACTAGCGCCCATTCAGGCACAAAGCAAAACAAAACCCATGGAAAACCCAGAAGATCTACCTTCATCGGCCAAGAAAGGGCCATTGGCCAAGTCTTGACCACTCCGCCTGAGACGTTGACCTCACCGGGACTATTGGGAAAGTTATCTGATAGTTAACCGATGATCATGCCCTTGACCTGCATGTCCTTACTTCTCATCCCCCGCCGCATCCCGCTTGACGAACAATTGCAGGATTGCCGCGGTCGTCGCGGCGGCCGGCGCCCCGGCCCTTCTCACGGCGGTGACGTTCACCTCCGCATACATCCACGGGTCGATGGAAACGCCGGTCAGCCGGGGGTTACGCGTGCTTCTTGAAAGATCCGGAGACGCCTGACCCGCCGCGTGTAAAGCCCCGGTCACGACCGGCGATACCCAGCCGCCGGACGGCTGGAACGGGCAACCTCGCCGACGCCGGCGGCAAGCAATGCCTGCTCGTCCACCCGCCGCACGCGTGAACCGCGGGCGAGACCCGCCGCTCCGGCGCTTCCCGCTCGGATGATCAGTCCCACCAGAACGACCAGGCGTTCCTGCCCATGATCTCCTGGGCGTAGTCGACCAGCGTCCCGGCGCTGTAGATGACGCTGTCGGGGCAGAACGTCCAGTGCTCGGCGGCGACGTGCAGGGCGTGTTCGGGGGTGACCGGGGGGGCGGCGACGCTCAGGTCCAGGGTGTTGAAGCCGACGCCGACCACCCGCGCCCCGAACCTGTCCTCCCAGCTCCGCACCACGGCCGCGAGCGGGACCATCCACTCGTTGTGGTTCAGCGCGCCCTGCCATCCCATGACGGCCAGCACGTCGGCCCCTCGATCCGCCGCGACCAGCCCGAGCGGGGTCCTGCGCTCGGCCACCATCCCGGCGTACCAGTCGGCGACCACGCCGGGATCGGCGGCGAGCTTCCCCGAGGCGGCCGGCCCCGGGCACCGCGGGCCGAAGGGGGCCAGCAGTTCGAGCTGGTCGGCGTGGGCCTTCTCGATCCAGTCCGACCACACCTCGGCCATGAACGCGGCGGCGTGGTAGTTGTCGATCTCGGCCACCGCGTCCGGGGCGATCTGCCCGGCCGACCACGGCTGGACGGAGTCCTCCAGCAGCACCGGCCACAGGCCCGAGCGCCCGTGCTCGGCCCGCAGCCCGGCCCAGAGCTCGCCGGAGACCGGCAGGTCGCTCAGCCAGAACGCCGGACGGTGGTCGATCGCGAACTTCGCGTAACCGGGATCGGGCCAGACCACGTCCCCGGGCGGCAGCACGCTGGAGAGCGTGCGCCCGTCACCGCCGTCGGCGAACAGCTGGCCCAGCACTGGCGGAAGTTGCCCACGCTCGCAATCGCTCATCCCTACCGATCCGATCCTGCCCACGGGTCAATTTTGGCCTGTCAGGCACTCCGAGCGACAGTTAGCCCCGGGACCGGGCGAAAATCATCGGTATCACGCCGGACGGGAGCCGGCGCCGGGCGGCGCGCGACAGGTGGCCGGGCGGATCAGGAATCGAGAAGCACCGGTCACCGCGCCGCAACTAACGTGACCGCTATGGACATCACCATTCACACGACCTCCCTTCCTCATGACGACCCGGACGCCGCCCTGGTCTTCTACCGCGACACCCTCGGCTTCGAGGTCCGCAGCGACGTCGGACACGGCAAGATGCGCTGGATCACGGTCGGCCCCGTCGGCCGGCCCGGCACTTCCATCCTCCTGGCGCCGCCGGCCGCCGACCCCGGCGTCACCGAGGACGAGCGCCGCACCATCGTCGAGATGATGGCCAAGGGCACCTACGGCTGGATCCTGCTGGCCACCCCCGACCTCGACGGCATCTTCGAGAAGGTGCAGGCCGGCGGCGCCGAGGTCGTCCAGGAGCCGACCGATCAGCCGTACGGCGTTCGCGACTGCGCCTTCCGCGATCCCGCGGGCAACCTGATCCGCATCCAGGAGCTTCGCTGAGCCGTCCGGCGACCGATCGGGCCTCGGTGGCCGGTGCTTCCACGCCTCCCCGCGATGCCGGCCACCGGACCGAGGCGTTCTCCACCCTCGGCTTGTACGCAGGTGTTTGCGAACATCGATGAAAGGGTTCCCTCATGTGTCATCCCGCATGGGCGCACGCGCTTGTCGCCGCGCAACGACTGGTCGACTTCGCGCGGCTGCGCCGCGTCCGCGACCGGATCGACCGGGAGTACGCGCGGCCGCTGAACGTCGAGGCACTCGCCCTCGACGCGGCCATGCCGGCCGTGCACCTCAGCCGGCAGTTCCAGATCGCGTACGGCGAGTCGCCGTACGCCTATCTGACGGCACGTCGCGTCGAGCGCGCGACGGCGCTGCTGCGTCGCGGCGATCTCAGCGTCACCGAGGTCTGCTCCTCGGTCGGCTGCTCATCGCCGGACACCTTCAGCGCCCGCTTCACCGAGCTGGTCGGCATGTCGCCCACCACCTACCAGCGCCGCGCGGCAGACCGCCGGGGCCCGGGGTTGACCGATGAGCGCTAACCTGACCACCGTGAACCCTCCCGCCCGCGCCTTCGACCAGCGCATCCGCGACACGCTGGACCGGCTTGAGCACGACGTCGACGCCTGGTTCGCCACCGCCGACCCGGCGGGCCTGCCGTACCTCGTGCCGCTGTCGTTCCTCTGGGACGGCCAGGCCCTGCTCGTCTCCACGGCCAGGACCAACCCGACGGCCAGGTTCCTGGAGGCCACCGGCAAGGTCAGGGTGGCGCTCGGCCCCACCCGCGACGTCGTCCTGATCGACGCCGAGGTGCGCGAGGTGATACCCGCCGCCGAGATCCCGGCCGAGGTCGGCGACGCCTTCGCCGTCAAGGCGGGTTTCGACCCGCGCAAGCAGCGCGGCGCCTACCCCTACTTCCGGATCGTCCCGCTCCAGGTGCAGGCCTGGCGCGAGGCGAACGAGCTCGCCGGGCGCGATCTCATGATCGACGGAAAGTGGCTCAGCGCTCCGGACACGGATCGATCTCCCGCAGCCGGGTGAGGAGGTCGCGCGGCTGGGCGCCATGCGGCACTTGCCCGGACGCCCCCCACTCGGCCTCCATCGCCGCGGCCGCCGACGGCACGGACGGCGGCCGCGGTGACCGGCTTCACCCCTGGTGCTTGCCGACGCCGAACTCGGCCACCATGGCCTCGCGCCGGGCCTTGCTGATCGGCCAGCCGGGCGCGTCGGGACGGCTCTGCCAGGGACGCGGTCCCGCCGCGGGCCGGTACTCCACTCCCAGCGCGTCGAGCCGGGCCGTGTGCGCCTCCAGCCGCCGGGCGAAGTCCGGGTACGGCGCGCGGTCCGCGGACCACACGACCTCGGCGAACGCGCACAGCCGCGGGAAGACCATGTAGTCGACGGCCCTCGGGGTGTCCATGTGCTCGGTCCAGACGTTGCACTGGGCTCCGATCACGCGGGAGCGCTCGTCGGCGGTCAGCCCCGCCGGCTCGGGTTCGAAGGCGTGGACGTCCTGGAGGGAGAGGGGCGGGCCGACGGGGATGGGCTCGTCCGGCAGCTCCGACTGGCGATAGTCGAAGTAGACAAACATGTCCGGGCAGGAGACCACCTGGTGGCCGGCCCGCGCCGCCACGGCCGCCGCGTCGGGCCCGCGCCAGGCCGCCACCGTCACACCGGGCACCGCCCCGCACTCCAGGATCTCGTCCCAGGCGTACGGCACGCGCCCCCGTCCGGTGACGTGTTCGGCGAGGGCGGCGACGAAGGCGGCCCGCGAGCGGGCGTCACCCGGGCACTCGTCGCCGCCGATGCCCACGTGCGAGCCGGGGAACAGCTCCATGACCTCGTCCAGGACGTCACGGCAGAAGTCCAGCGCCGCGGCGGAGGTGACGTCGAGGCAGTGCGGGGAGAGCCCCCACGCGGCGCGGACCCCGACCGGCCCCGCACCGTCGGCCGCGTCCGGGCCGTCGGCTGTGTCCCGGCCGTCGGCCACTCCCGGAGCCTCGGCCGTGTCCGGGCGGTCAACCGCCTCCGGGACGCCGGCCGCCTCCGGGACGCCGGCCGCCTCCGGGACGCCGGCCGCCTCCGGGGCGAGCCAGGGGTAGGCGGCGACCGCGGCCTGGGTGTGACCGGGCAGGTCGATCTCGGGCACCACGGTGACGTACCGCTCGGCCGCGTAGGCGACGATCTCCCGCACGTCGTCGGCGGTGTAGAAGCCGCCGTGCGGGCGCGGCAGGAAGGTCTCGTGCTGGCGGGAGCCGAGCATGCTCGACGACCGCCAGCCTCCCACCGAGGTCAGCCGGGGATACTTCGCGATCTCCACCCGCCAGCCCTGGTCGTCGGTGAGGTGGAGGTGGAGCACGTTCAGCCGGTGCAGGGCGAGCAGGTCGATGAAGCGCAGCAGGTCCGCCTTGGGCATGAAGTGCCGGGCGACGTCCAGCATGCATCCGCGCCAGCCGTACCGGGGCCGGTCCTCGATCTCGGTGGCGGGCACCGTCAGCGGGCCGCCCGCGACGGGCGCCCGGCGCAGCGCGGCGGGCGGGAGCAGCAGGCGGAGGGTCTGCGCCCCGTAGAACACTCCCGCGGCGTCACCGCCGGTGATCCGCACGCCGGAGGGGGTGATCCGGAGCCGGAACTCCTCGGCCGCCAGACCGGGGCCGAGCGCCAGCACGATGCGCCCCTCTCCCCCGGCCGCACGCTCCGCGTCCGCGTCCGCCCCGGCACCGTCCCCGCCGGCGACGCCCGGGATCCCGGCCCCCGACGGCAGGAGGGCGCAGCCGGTGGCCGGGCCGAGTGCCGAGCGGAGCCAGGCGGCGACGGCGGCCAGCTCGGGCGGGGCGTCGAGAGCGGTCCCGGCGGTCAGCGTGAACTCGCCGGAGCCCGGCCGGACCGAGGAGGGCAGCGGGATCAGGCCGTACGCGGCCGCCGGTCCGGAGCCCTGCCCGGGAGTTCCGGAGCCCTGGCCGGGCGGGGCCGGATGCCGGGGGGCCGGTCGCGGGGAGGGGGATCCGTGCGAGGGCCGGTCCTGGGGGGTCAATCCTTCACCGCCCCGCCGAGCCCTGCCACCAGCCTGCGCTGGACGGCCACGAAGAAGATCAGTACAGGAATGGTCATCAGCGTCGAAGCCGCCATGATTCCTCCCCAGTCGTTCTCGTCGGGTTTGAAGAAGACCAGCAGGGCCGCGGGCAGGGTCTGGTTGTCCTTGGCCGAGATGATGAAGGTCCTGGCGAAGATGAAGTCGTTCCAGGCGGCGATGAAGGAGAACACGCTGGTCGCGATCAGACCCGGCGCGACGAGGGGGAACAGGATCCGCCACAGGATGACGGAGCGGCTCGCGCCGTCGATCATCGCGGCCTCCTCCAGCGCCTCGGGCACCGCGGCCACGAACCCCCGCATCATCCATACCGCGAACGGCAGCGAGAAGGCCAGGTGGACCAGGACGAGCGAGCCCAGCGTGTTGAGCCCCACGCCCGGCACCGCCGTACCGATGTCGCGGATCAGGAAGAACAGCGGGATGGTGAGCGCCTCCACGGGCACCATCTGCGCCACCAGGAACATGATCAGCACGGTCGTGCGGAACCGGAAGTGGAACCGGGTGACCGCCACGGCGGCGAGGAAGGCCACCAGCGCGGACAGGACGACGACCGTCAGGGCGATGCCGAGACTGTTGAGGAGGTATCTGCTGAAGTTCTCGCCGCCGAGCACGCGCTGGAAGTGCTCGAAGGTGGGGGCCAGGGTCCAGGGGCGGACCTCCAGCGACTGGATCTCGCCCGCGGGCTTGAGCGCCGAGAGGACCATCCAGTAGATCGGGAAGAGCGTGACGACCGCGGCGACCACCGCGACGGTGTTGGCGACCAGGCGGGATCTGCTCACAGCTTCTCCCCGCTGCGGTAGAGGGCGCGGATGTAGAGCAGGGTGACCACGAGCAGGATCAGCGTCATGATCACACCGATCGCCGAGCCGAGCCCGTACTCCGAGGAGCCGAAGGCGGTCTGGTAGGCGTAGACGTTCAGCACGGAGTTCTGTCCCGCGATGCCGCCGCCGTTGGTCATCACGTAGATCTGCGTGAAGATCTTGAAGTCCCAGATGATCGACTGAATGACCACGATCGTGACCAGCGGCCGCAGCATCGGCACGATGACCCGCCAGAAGCTGTGCCAGGCCGAGGCCCCGTCGAGCGAGGCCGCCTCCAGCACCGAGCTCGGGACGGCCTGGATCCCGGCGTAGAGCGTCACCATGACGAAGGGGAAGGAGTGCCAGACCACGGTCGCTCCGACGATGCCGAACGTGACCCACTTGTCGTAGAACCAGTTGTAGCCCTCGATGCCCAGGAGCTGGTTGACCAGGCCCAGGTCGGCGTCGAACAGGAACATCCAGACCGTCGACCCGGTCATCGCGGGTGCGGCCCAGGCGGCCATGGCCGCCAGCGACAGCAGCAGGCGCGGCACCCTGCCGGCCTTGGTCAGCACGACGGCGAGCGCCGCGCCGACCGCCAGGGTCGCGATCACCAGGGCGGCGGCGAACACCACGGTCTGCGCCAGCACCGACCAGAAGCGTTGGTCGCCCAGGAGCGTCGCGTAGTTGTCGAAACCGATGAAACGCGTGGGCTCGCCCCCGCTGACCTGTGCCTGCCGGTAGTCGAACACCGACAGCAGGCCGAGCATGTAGATCGGGTAGCCGAAGAGCGGCAGCAGCACGGCCGCGGACGGCAGCAGGTAGAGCCAGGGCCGGAGCCTGCCCCTGGGACGTGGCGGCGCCCGGCGGACCCGGGTCTCCGGGTCCGCCGGCGCCGTGGTGACCGTCGTCATGACCGGCCGAACGCGGCCTTCACCGCCGCGGCTGCCTCGTCGGTGGCCTGCTCGACGGTGGCCTGCTTGGTGGCGATCTTCTGGAGCATGGTCGGGATGACCTTCTGGTTGTCGATCTTCACCCAGGCCGGGTCGATCGGCACGAAGCGGGTGCCGGCCGCGACGGTGTCGAGGAACGGCTTGAGGAAGGAGTCCTTGGCCGCGAGCTCGTCACGGGCCGAGGTCAGCGTGGGCAGGTTGCCCATGGCCTCGTACATCTTGGTCTGGTAGGCCTTGCCGCCCAGCAGCTGCAGGAACTTGACGGCCAGCGAGCGGTGCTTGCTGTTCTTCATGACGCCGAGGTTGTTGCCGCCGGAGAAGGCCGGGGCGATCGTCCCCTCCTTGGCGCCCGGCAGCGGCACCACGGCGTACTTGCCCGCCGCCGCTCCCGCGTCGACCGCGGAGCGGCTGAAGTTGCCGAGGATGCCCATGGCCGCCTTGCCGCTGGCGAACAGCTCGACGGTCTTGCCGCCGGTGAGACTCGCGCAGGCCTGCGGCGGGCAGTTGTCGTCGCTGAGCAGGTCGGTGTAGGCCTGCACGCCCTTGCGGGCCTCGGGGCTGTCGAGGCTCTCGATGTCGCCGCCGGCGTCCCAGACGAACGGGAGCGCGCCGAAGGTGTACTCGCCGCCGACGGCGATGCCGTACAGCTCGGGCTTCTTCTTGCGGATCTCACGGGCGGCCGAGGTGAGGTTCCCGATCGTCGTGGGCGGCTTGAGGCCGAGCTCCTCGAAGACGTCGGTGCGGTAGTAGAGCGCGCGGATGCCGATGTACCAGGGCAGGCCGTAGACCTTGCCGTCGACGGTCGCGGACTTGAGCAGGTCGGCGCCGACGTCCTTGCCCTCCGTCCAGCTCTGCAGGTCGGCGCTCAGGTCGGCGAAGCCTCCCGCGGCGGCGTACTCGGCGAGGTCGGTGTTGCCGTACTCGGCGACGTCGGGGGCGCTCGCCGGGTCGTTGAACGCGCCTTTGAACTTCTCGTGCCGGGCGGGCGTCGTCGGGATGTAGGTCACCTCGACCTTCACATCCGCGTTGGCGGCGCCGAACTCCTTGATCGCCTCTCCGACGATCTTCTCCTTGGGGGCGCGGTTGGGCTCGTCGAAGAGCCACACTCGCAGGGTCCCGGACTTGTCGTCGCCGCCGCTCGCGGACGGGGCGGTGGAAGGGGCGCACGCGGCGAGGGCCAGCAGGGCCACACCTGCCGCCGCCCAGTTCAGGATCTTCACAGCTCTCTCCTCCTGTTGGCGGCAGACCTTAGGAAGGGGGCGGCGGTCGCGGGAAGAGGCCGCGTATTTTGTTGTGCAGTGCAGAACCTTGTGCTGCAAAGTGGCGTTTGAAGCCTCGGCTCCCCTAATTTGACCTGCGTGTTCGACCCGTCGAATCCTCACTGAGGCTGTGATGAACGAAGCTGCCCCGGAACGCAACCAGTCGGCCTCGCTCCGGCGCGCCCTCGCCGTGCTGGAACACGTGCGCGACCACACGGGCGCCGGTCAGGGCCTGTCGCTCACCAGGCTCGCCGAGGCGGTCGGCCTGTCCAAGAGCACGGTGCTCCGGCTGACCGCCCCGCTCATCGACGCCAGGCTGCTGGAGCGCGACCGCAGGACCGGTGCCTACCGGCTGGGGCACGGCGCGCTCCACCTCGGCCAGGCCTATCTGGCCACGCTCGACCTGCGTACGGTCGCCGCCGAGGAGTCCCACCGGCTGATGACCGAGGTCCGGGAGACCGTCCACCTCGTGGTCTACGACGCGCCGGACGTGGTCTACATCGACAAGGTCGAGAACGAGACCAACGTGCGCATGGCCTCGCGCATCGGCAGCCGGGCCCCCGTCTACTGCACCGCCGTCGGCAAGGCGATCCTCGCCTGGCAGCCGGAGGAGGACGTCGAGCGGGTCGTGGCCGCCGGCATGCCGCACATCACCCGCTACACCATCACCGAGGCCGACCGGCTCCGCGCCGAGCTGAGCCGGATCCGGCAGCGGGGCTACTCGGTCGACGACCGCGAGAACGAGCCCGAGGTGCGCTGCGTCGCCGCACCGATCTTCAACCACACCGACACCGCGACCTCGGCCATCTCCGTCTCCGGCCTCACCTCGCGGATCACCGCCGCCCGGGTCCGCGACCTGGGGCCGCTGGTGGCGGAGACGGCCCTGCGCATCTCCAGGAAGCTGGGGTCGACTCGATGACCGGCACGGACGACGAGCACCTAAGGACCAATTTCTGATGATCGATCTGGTAACGCTCGGTGAGAGCATGGCGCTGTTCACCGCGCGTCGTACCGGCCTGCTCCGGCACGCCCGTGACTTCGGTCTCAGCGTGGGCGGCGCGGAGTCGAACCTGGCGATCGGCGTCACCCGTCTCGGCCGGCGCGCGGCGTGGATCGGCAGGGTCGGCGCCGACGAGTTCGGGGAGCTGCTCCGCTCGACGCTGGCGGGTGAGGGCGTCGACGTCCAGGGGATGATCGTCGATCCGGACGCCCCCACGGGCTTGATGATCAAGAATCGGCGCACGAGCGAGATGGTCGACGTGCGTTACTACCGCTCCGGCAGCGCCGGGTCCCGGCTCCGGCCCGAGGACCTCGACGTCTCACTGATCCGGTCGGCACGCGTGCTGCACATCACGGGGATCACGCTCGCGCTGTCCGCCTCCGCCCGGGAGGCGGTGCGCGCCGCGGTCGCCGAGGCCCGCGACGCGGGCGTGACCGTGTCGGCGGACATCAACTACCGCCGCGCCCTGTGGAGCCCCGAGGAGGCGTCCGCCGTGCTGCGGGAGACCGTCGCGGCGACGGACGTGCTGTTCGCGACCGAGGCGGAGGCCCGTCTGATCGTCGAAGGCGCGGACCCGGTCGCCCTGGCCGGGGCCCTGTCGGATCTCGGCCCGCGCCACGTGCTCGTCAAACGCGGCCCGCTCGGCGCGGTCGAGCTCTCCGACGGCGTCGTACGGCACGCGGAGCCGTACCACGTCACCGAGCTCGACCCCGTGGGGGCCGGCGACGCCTTCGCCGCGGGCTGGCTCGCCGAGACGCTGGAGGGCGCCGGTCCCGAACGCCGTCTCGCGACCGCGTGCGCGGCCGGGGCCTTCGCGGTCGCCGCGGACGGCGACTGGGAGAGCCTCCCCCGCCGCTCCGACCTGGACCGCCTGCGCCCGGCGGACGCGGTCAGCCGCTGAGGCGTGCCTCGGGGAGGCTCTCACGGACCGTCGCACCCGGCCGGGAACCACCCGCCGGCGCAAGCGGACCACCCGAGGCGGTGCGACATCTGTCTTGATGCGGTACCAGGGGTACCGGGTCGGGGCACGGGGGGAGCTGAGGTGCGTTACGGTGCGTTGAACCCCAGGGTGTAGGGGCCGAAGCCGCTGGAGGAGACCACCTGGTAGCGGTAGGTGCCGGCCGTGCCGGTGTAGGCGATCTGCTCGTTAGGGGTCACGCCCTCAGCGGCGGCGACGGTGCTCCAGGTCGGGCCTGTCCGTTTTTGCAGGTATAGGTCGAAGTCGGCGCCCACATCGGTGTGCAGACAGCCGGAGTGGATACCTGTGGCAGTCGACCGATAGCCGAGGGCGGGCGTCTGGGCGGCGGTCTGACCGCTGGTCAGGGTGCCGGTGGCGGCCCTCGGATAGCCGGTGCAGGTGCCCGTGCTCAGAGCGGGGGGATTGCCCGCGGTGGTCTGCAGGGACAGGCCGTAGGCGGTGAGGATCGGGCTGATCGGCTGGAAGTAGGTGGTGCCGCCCAAGCTGCAGTCGCCCGAACCGCCGGAGGCGACTCCCTGGGCCTGGTCGACGGAGATGAAGGCGCCGCCCGAATCGCCGGGTTCGGCGCAGACGTTGGTGCGGGTCAACCCGAAGACGTTGCCCTGGGGGTAGGTGACGCTGGCATCACGCTGCTGGACGATGCCGCAGTGCCAGTCGGTGGTGGAACCGGACCGGCAGACCGAGGCACCCTCGGCGGCCACCTTGGCACCGACAACGGGCACGGTGCCGCCGGCGCCGTTGTCCACCGCCGGCTTCGACGTCCAGTTGGCGTTGACGGCGACCCAGGCGTAGTCGTTGGTCGGGAAGGAGGATGCCTGGAAGACACCTTGGACGACCCGGTTGAAGCCGGTGGTGGTCTGGCCCGGCTTACCGCAGTGGCCGGCGGTGATGAAACCGTTCTGGGTGCCTTTGAACACGGGGAAGCCGATCGAGCAGCGGTTGGTGTCGGCGACGTAGTAGGTCTGCCCGCCCACCAGGTCATGCAGGGGGCGGGGTTGCTCGTTGGACGGCAGCACGACCACCGCGGACTTATCCACCCCCGCGCTCTCGATGAGGATCTCGGCCGCCTCGGGTTTCGGGGCGAGGATGACGACCTTGTTGGTCTTCACGTCGACGTAGCGCACGCTGGCCACCACCGGCCGCACGGGCAGAGCCTGGTCGAGCTTCTTCTTGATCGAGGCCAGTTGCGTCAGCGGCCTGGTGACGATCTCGGCTTGGGCGCCCGCGGCGAGGATCTGGGGAATGTCGGCGGTGCTGGTGGTGGCCGCCACCAGGTTCTGCGCGGTGGTTCCCCTGAACCAGGCGCCGCCGAAACGGGCACCGAGCGCTTTCTGAAGTTGCGGCACGACCGGTGCCAGGCGGGCCTCGTTGAGCAGGCGAGCCTGGGCTTGGACCGGGGTGAGACCCAGGTCGCGCTGGAGTGCCTCCAGCATGCCCGGCGGCGGTTTCAGCGCGGCCAAGGCGGTCACGGCGGCTGCGGGGCTCGCTGCCCGGCGTTCAGCGCCGGCCGGAACCGCAGCCAGGGTGAGCGCGGTGATTGCCAGGACATATCCCGTGGTAACGGCATGTCTGCGGGACATGGATCTCTCCTCGACCTCGGCTTTCAAAGCATGAGGGGAGATCGCCTCATATCACTGGTTGATCATGCGATATGGGCACCACCACCCTAGTTGAGTCGTCGCCGGTCAAGGTCGCAAAAGCCACACGCCACGCGGGCGGGAATCGGGGTGGCGCCAACGATCGTGCCACCAGTACCAAACGGGAGCATCCTCGCTCATCCGCTCCGGTTCGCCGACGCTCGGCGGCAGCGAAATCCTCCTGGTCGGGTAGCTGCTCGACCGCGCATTCCCGCACTACATCGAGGTCTGAGCGGTCCGCACGCTGGGCAGGCTTCCCTCCTCGCTCAGAGCAACATCATCGCGGTCTTGTGTCCCACACTGGTGATCTCAATGGGGGTTTCTGTCACCCAACGGCACGTCGCCACCCCACCAGGTCCGTCGAGTGTTACAACAAGATCGATATCTGAGCGTAGATCCGCAGTCGGAGCTATTCATGCGAAGCCTTTCTTTCCCCCCTTGAAACTGCCTTTGGGGGAGTGACGTTGAGGAAACTCGTCTTGGTCGGGCTGCGACGCGCCAGGAGTTCGAGATCGGCAGAGGCGGCGATGCCGGGTCCTACCCCGATAGCCGCTCCGCCGCAGGTCCGCCTGCCCGGGTTTTCCCGGCCGGTGGTGGGTTTCGCGCTGGTTCCGGTCATGACCGTGCTGCCGTCCGCGCAGTTTGGTGCTGCTGGGTGAGGCCGCGGACTTCGCGGTTCTGGCCGGCAGCACCGTCACCAACACCGGTGCCACCACCGTCACCGGCGATCTCGGGCTGAGCCCGGGGACAGCGGTGACCGGTTTTCCGCCGGGTTAGGTGAGCGGGACGATCCACACGGCCGACGCCGCCGCCCAGCCAAGGCCGATCTGGCCGCCGCCTACGACGACGCCGCGGCTCGGACTCCCGCCACCACCGTGGCCGCCGAACTCGGCGCCACCACCCTGACACCAGGCGTCTACACCTCCGCCGCGGGCACGTTCGGAATCACCGGTATCCTGACCCTCGACGCGCAAGGGAATACGGACGCGGTCTTCATCTTCCAGACCGCTTCCACCCTCATCACCACCTCGGCCAGCACCGTGACCCTCACCGGCGGCGCCCTCTCCATCACCATGCCCGCACCCACGAACCTGGGATCCGCGAGGGCCGCCACCGTGTCGGCCCACCTCGGCGACGTCACCGTGATCGACAACCGTGGCGCCCCGTCCACCGCTTGGACCGCCAACTGGCCAAGCACCTGCGCGAGGAGCGACCCGGCCACGCCTACCTCGAAGAGGTCTTCCGGCACCTGCGGCCGAGCTCCACGTCCCGGTGCGACGCCGGCCCAAGAAGCTGCCCGACGTCCCCACCGAGGCCGAGATCCGCAGCTACTGCACCACCGTGTGGGCCGCGCGCCGTACCGGCGACATCGCGCCCATCAAGACACCGCTCTACACCGGCGTCCGCGTCGCCGAACTGGTCAAGAACCGCATCGACGACGCCCTCATCCAGCCCTATTCCTGACCTCCGCGGGCAGCTTGTCGGCGGCCGCCAGCCGCGGCAGCAGCCGCGGTTCCAGGGTCATCGCCCGGAAGACGAGCGCGACGGTCACGTCGTGGCCGGGCTGGTGCACGACCTCGACCGGGTCGGCGGCACGGATTTCGCCGGGCTCGATCATGCGCAGATACGCGCCCGGCCGTGCGGCCCGCATGAACCGCTTGATCCAGCCGTCACGCTCCAGCCAGCCCTGGAACGTCGCGCACGGGATACGCGCGCACGACACCTCCAGGACGACGTCCGGCCCGATCCGCCAGCGCTCACCGATCAGGGCGCCGTTGACGTCCAGCCCCAGAGTCGTGAGATTCTCCCCGAAGACCCCGTTTGTGAGCGAGCTGCCGAATTCGGCTTCCCACCCGTCGAGATCCTCGCGGGCGTAAGCATAGACGGCCTGGTCGGAGCCACCGTGGTGCTCCACGTCATAGACCCGGTCACCGGCGAGACCGACCGCGCCGGTGCCCTTGGGGCCGGGGGCGGTGACGGCGACCGGGCCGTCAACGGGCTGCTTGTCGATGCCCGTCAACCCCAGCCCCTTCCACGGGTTGGGGCGGGGCCGGCCGATGTTGACGGAGAGCAGCCTCATGGTGGCGACGGTACGGTCCGCCGCTCGCTCGGGCCACATGTTTTCCCGCCGTTGCCGCGACGGGCCGGCTTCCGGTGACCGGGCAGCCGGGGGACGGAGTGGTGTTCCGCCGGGACGGCCGGACCGGGAGGCCGTCGTCCGGGTTCTCCGCGTGACGTCACCAGAGCTTGTCGATCTCGCCCGGGTACAGCTCGATCCGGGAGTGCTGGAACGACGATCGGTGGCGACGGGCCTCGACCGAGAAGAAGCCGGCTATGGTGACCTTGCCGAAGCCGGGCTGGTCGCTGGGGAACGGGGCCTGAGGGGTCCCCCCGACGAGGACCGCGCCGGGCAGCGGCCTCCAGCCGGCGCTCTCGTAGAACCCCTGCAGGGGACGGTCGCAGGTGAACAGCCCGAGATCCAGGTCCATCGCGGCCATCGACTCGCGGGCCGCTGTCACCAGGCGGCGGCCGTGGCCCCTGCCGCGCGCCTCCCGGCGCGTCACCACCGTGCTCAGACCTCCGGCCCGGTAGCACCGTCCGGCGTGGACGATCTCCTTGGAGAGGATGTCCAGGGCTGCCAGCACCGCGCCGCCGTCCACCAGCAGCACCGACAACGGCCGCAGCCCGGGGTCGTGGATGGGCGCCCCTTCGGTGACGGCGGTGGGATCCTCCGCCGGCCACGCCTGGTGCCGCAGGTCCGACACCTGCGCGCGGAGTTCGGGCGGGGTGGCCGCCTCCGGATACGACACGATCTGCACGCGCCGATTATTTCCTCCCGGCCCGGCCTGTCCCCGGCAGGGACACCGTCAGGATCGCCGGCGGCCGGTCCGGGCTCAGGGCTCCGAGGGCTTTCTCCGCGGCGAGCAGCCGGTCCAGGTGATCCTGGACGATCGGCCGGGCGGCCTTGGCGAGCGCCTTGACCTGGGGCACCGACCCGTCGGCGATCTCCTTCTTGATCGCGGCCAGGGCCGCACGGTGACTGTAGACCATCGTCTTGGTCCAGGCCTTGTCGAACTCCGTGCCGGACAGGGCGTCCAACTCCTTGGCCTTGGTCTGCTGGCGCGCCGTGGGTTGCTCGGGCAGCGTCACCTTCAGCCGCTGCGCGACCTGCTGGAGCTTCTTGTCGAGTTTGGTGTGGTCGGCGACGAGCATGGCCCCGATCGAACGGACGGCGTTGGCCTTCCCCTTGCTCTGGGCGGCCTTGCCGGCGGCGATCTCGGTGAGGTTGCCCTGATGCGCCTGGGTCAGGAACTGCCTGTCCTGCGCGGGCACCCGGCCCTCATCCGAGGACGTCGTCGTCGGCCTCGGCACCGGCGTCGGCGCGGGTGTCAGGGCCGAGGCCGTCGAGCCGCCCGTCAGCGCCAGCACGGCAGCGGAGGTCGCCGCGATCGCCACGAGTGGGGTATGGAGCGCCATCACTACCTCCGGGAATGTGTCCTGGCGGATTTTCCACCACCCCAGAGGCCTTTCCCGGCACAGAACTTTCCATGTGGACAAAACGCCACATTAGTACCAAATACCCCTATTCAATTACATTACATAACAGGCCACTCCTTTCCCCGGAGTCGGGTGGGGCGGACGGACCAGCGTCCGGCGTCCTCGCCGTGCAGCCGAGCGAAGATCGCCGGACTGTCGAAGCGAGGAAGGCGCAACCGATCCGTCAGAGGTGCCCGGGGCGGCGGACCGGCAGTCCCACAGCGATACGTAGTCGTCGGCCGGTCGCGTGCCCGACAGAGCATCTCCGATCCGTGACGGCCACCGGCCGGCGACCATGGCCGGCGAGGACGCCACGGACACCGTCGCGCACATCCTCGGCAAGACACCGCCGGCCAGGAGCCTGCCGGAAACGCCTCTTCGGGGAGTGTAACCCACCGCTGCCGATCAAGAACGGAGTGTCAACGCCGCGACGCCTCCGCCACGGCGGAGCCCTGTAAACCCACGATCACCGGCGGGCCGTACGTATGACGGCATCCCCGGCCCGATCCTCGGCGAACCCGCGATCTTCGGCGGGTCCGGCCCGCCTCGGGCCCGGCAGGGGCGGCTATCGACGATCTTCCACCAGGCGGGCGGTGACCAGCCATCCCCGGCCGGTACCCGCACGGTCCGGGTCGAACGCCGGTGGCACCGGGCGGCGGTATCCCGCCGCGACCTCACCGAGGTCACGGAGAGCCGGGCGCCATCCTCGTCCGCGGAGCCAGGAGGCGAGATCCCCGGCGGGACCGCCCCGCCACAGGTCGACGAGCTCTGCGGAGATCGCCCGCCGGGCGGCACGGAGCGGTTCGGAGTCCTCCATGTGGTCCAGAGCCAGGACGCTGCCGGGGGCCGAGGCGCAGGTGATGCGATCCAGGAGGAGGTCGGCGGCGTCGGCCGGCAGGGCGTACAGGATCCCCTCGGCCAACCAGGCGGTCGGCACGTGCGGCCGGAGACCCGCCTCGACCAGCGCACCCGGCCAGTCGTCGCGCAGATCCGCGGGGACCTCCACCCGGTCGCAGCGCGCGAGGACGCCATGTCCGGCCAGGCAGGTCCTCCTGAACGCCAGCACGTCGGCGAAGTCGACCTCGAAGACGCGCGTCCCGGCGGGCCAGTCCAGCCGGAACGCGCGGGTGTCCAGACCGCACGCCAGCAGCACCACCTGGGCGCACCCGGCCCCGGCGGCCTCCAGCAACGCCCGGTCCAGGAAACGCGTGCGGACCGCCACCTGATCGGCCATCAGCTCCGCGAAGCCCGGACCGGTCGACGCCGGCGCGGCCGTCCACACCGATCTGGCGACGCCGTCCGCGTCCAGGAACGTCCGCGCGTAGGGGTCGTCGAAGAGCCGGTCCGCGCGGCGGCTCTCCTCCGCTCGCAGGAAGGCGACCCCCAGGGCGGTCGCGCCGATTCCGGTCAGCTCGCCGGCGAGTTCGGGTCGGTGTGCCATCGTGCTCCTCCAGGGCTGTCGTGAACGCCTCCCCCGGACGGGCCGGGCGCGGGCGTCCTCCCCGTCCCTCCCCACCCGGGAAAGAGCGAATGCTCGTTCTCTTTCAAGCTGCCACGCCCGCACCGGATTGACAAGAGCGAACACTCGTTCTTTCATGGGGCCATGTCACCCGTCTCGCCGGCGCACCTCGCGGCGCGGCGCGCCCAGCTCCTCAAGGCCGCCCGCACCTGCTTCGCCCGCAACGGCTTCCACGCCACGTCGATGCAGGAGGTCCTCAGCGAGGCCCGCATGTCCCCCGGCGGCGCGTACCGCTACTTCCCCAGCAAGGAAGCCCTCGTGGCCGCCATCGCCACCGAGACCCTGACCGAGGTCTCCGCCGCGCTCAAGGCCCTGTCGGAGGACGGCTCCACCCCGGGGCCCGACGACATGGTGACCGCAGTGACCTCCACCATCGAGCGGCTCGACGCGCTGCACGACACGGCCAAGCTGGAGATCCAGGTGTGGGCGGAGGCCCAGCGCTCCCCGCTGCTCGCCGAGCAGTTCGCCAGGGCGTTCGCCGACGTGGAGCGCTTCATGACCGAGCAGGTCGAGACCTACCAGGGACGCGGCCTCATCGAGCGCGGCGTGCCGGCCGGCCACATCGCCCGGGTCCTCATCGGCCTCGTACACGGTTTCATGGTCCAGCGGACCCTGCTCCAGGCCGACACCGCCCAGTTCCGCGACGGCTTGCGTGCCCTGGTCGCGGGACCCGGCCGCGCCCCCGACCCGCCGCCGGGGTGATCACTGGACGCCGGCGTCCTCGCGGTAGCCGCGGGCCTGCATCTCGAAGAGCCGGGCGTATCCCCCGCCCGTGGCCGTGAGCTCGTCGTGCGTCCCCCGCTCCGCGATCCGGCCGCCGTCGAGCACGACGATCAGGTCCGCGTCGCGGACCGCGCCGAGCCGGTGGGACACGAGCAGGCTGGTACGGCCGGCGCGATGCTCACGGAGCCGCCGGTGCACCTCGTACTCGGCCTGCGCGTCCAGGCCCGAGCTGGGCTCGTCGAGGACGAGCAGGTCACGCCCCTCGCGCAGCATCGCGCGGGCCAGGGCCAGACGCTGCCACTGGCCCCCGGAGAGCACCACTCCGGCCTGCGGGTCGTCCTCGTCCTCCGGCCCGAAGAAGATCCGGCTCAGCAGCGTGTCGTAGCCCCGGGGCAGCGCCTGGACGGTCTCGTGGACGTCCGCCATCCCGGCTGCGGCCTGGATGCGGGCGCGGTCGGACAGCGCCTCGATCTCCCCCACCCCGATGTTCTCCGCCGCCGTCAGGTCGTAGCTCATGTAGTCCTGGAAGAGCACGCCCATCCTGGCGCGCAGCTCGGCCGGCGGCACCTCGCGGAGATCCACGCCGTCCCAGAGGATGCTCCCCCGGGACGGGTCGTAGAACCGGCACAGCAGCTTGATCAGGGTGCTCTTGCCCGCCCCGTTGAGCCCCACCAGCGCGACCGACGCGCCGTGCGGGATCGTCAGGTCGACCCCTCGCAGCACCCACGGGTGGCTGTCGTCGTAGCGGAACCACACGTCGCGCAGCTCGATGCCCCGCCGCAGCGCGGGCAGCGCGGCGGCCGACCGCGGGGACGGCAGGTCGTCGGGGAGCGACGTCACCTGCTCGTGGTAGCCGAACAGGGACAGCGCCTGGCGGGCATGGGCCGCGTTCTCCACCGTCGCGATCAGCGCGGCCTGCGTTCCGGCCACGGCGGCGGCGAACGCGGTCACGTCACCGAGGGTCAGCCGGCCGTCCACGGCGGCGTACACCGCCCACATCAGTCCCACACCGCTGACCGCGGCCGACAGCACCGCCAGCACCGACTGGGTGAGTGCCTCCCGCCGGTCCAGCCGCCGGTCTCCGGCCTGGATGACGGCCAGCTCCCCGAACATCCGGCCCTTGAGGAAGTCGCCCAGCCCGAAGAGCCGGACCTCCTTGGCGGCCTGCACGTCGGTGATGAGGGAGGAGTAGAGGACCTGCCGCCGGATTCCCGCAGACTGCCCGGCGATCATCCTCGTCCGCCGCTTCTCCAGCGACATCAGGGCGACCAGGGCGGGGACCGCCGCCAGCGCCACCAGCCCCGCCATCAGCGGGCTCAGCACGGCCAGCGCGGCGAGAAGGCCGACCAGCGTGATGACGTTGCGCCCGACGTCGAACAGGCCGGAGGTGATGGGCCTCAGCGCGCCGCCCGTCGCCTGCGCGGCCATCCGCAACCTGTCCAGGAAATCGGGGTTCTCGAACCGCGACAGGCCCTGGAACCCGTTCACCGCGGTGTACAGGCGGTCCTGCATCAGGCGGTCCAGCCGGCGCTCCGTCTCGGCCTGCAGATAGGCGATGAGATGCGGCAGCACCCCGGCGGCCAGCCCCAGGACGATGAGGCCGCAGGCGGGCAGCAGCACCTGGTCGGTACGGCCGGCCGCCAGCTCGTCGACGAGAAGCTTCGTCGCCCACACGGTCCCCATGGGCAACAGACCGCCGATGACGGTCACCGCCAGCTGGGACAGGGCCAGGCCGGGGCCGATACGCCAGCACAGCTGCACCACCGTTCCGGCGTATCGCGACAGGCGGCGGAGCCGGCCCCCGTCCGGCTCCGCTTCCGAGACCGGAGACGTCGTCACCTCGCGCGGGCCGTTCCGGCGAGGGCGTCCAGCTCCGTGTCCGCCCCCACGATCGTGCCGTCCGGGTCGACCCGGAGGAACGTCGGGAAAGCCTCGATGCCGACCGCCTTCACCAGGCGGTCGGCCTGTTCCGCCGTGGCGACGCGCGCCGTACCGCCGATCATCCCGATGAGGTCGCCGGCCTTCTCCCCGTCCCCGGAGATGACCGCCATGGCGGTGCCGGTCCGGGCCGCGTCGGCGAAACGCGGTGCGTGCTCATGGCACGCGCCGCAGCTGACGTCGAAGAACGCCACGAGCCGTGGCCACTCGCCGCCGTCCGCTCCGACGGGGGGCAGCGTGCGGCCGATCAGGGCTCCCGGATTGTAGGAATCGAACCGCGCCGATCCGGCGAGACGTTCCAACTCGGCGGTGTGCTCGCGTAGGCGGCGCAGTACCGCGAAGGTGAGCACCAGGTCGAAGAGGCAGAGTATGCCGACCAGCACGACGGCGGCGATCAGAAAAATCATCGGACAACCTCACTTAAGGACTTCGAGTCGCCACACCCGCGCGTCATCGCGGCGGGGCGGAGGTGGTGAACAGGCCCAGCAGGTCGTCGAGGCGTACGACGAACAGGGCGCCCACGGCGGCGGTGACCAGTGCGAGGACGATCCCCGCCGGGTGTGCCCCGGCCCCGGCGTCACCGGCGACGGCCCCTGCCGTGAGCCCGGTACCGCCGGCCAGCAGCAGGAGGAGATTGCGCACCACGTGCGCCTTGCCGAGCGGCGCGGCGGAGGCTCCGAAACAGCGGCACGGCGCGCGCCGGCCCCGGCGCATGGCGGCCAGGATGCCGGCGGTCAGCGCGGCGAGCAGCGCCATCGCCACCGCGAATCCCAGGAGCACGGTGGACGGCAGCGCGAGCGACAGGATCACCACGGCCTCCGCCCCCAGCACGGCGTACGCCGCCATCACGGATCCGGCGCGCGGGAACATCCCCAGGGCCACGATCGAGGCCACGAACTCGCCGAACGCCGCTCGCCCGCGGATCTTGCCCGCCAGCGCGACCAGGAAGACGCCGGCCAGCAGAGCCCGGCAGCCGATCGTCAAATAGAGCATCTTCACCGTCTCACCGCTCGTTCCATCCCGCGACGAGCGTGTTTCGCGCATCCCCGCCACGGTGAGGACCCGCGAAACACGCCCGGAGCCCGGCGGCAGCTTCAGCCCCCGGACCTACGGGTTCTGCCCGATCAGCAGCTCCCGCGCTTCTCACAGCCCGACACGCAGCCCGTCGTACCGCCGACGATGTGGCAGAGCTTCTGGTACCTGGTCTTGCCGTAGCAGTAGCAGGTCATGTAGTAGGAGGTGTCAGCCTTGGCGGTCGCCTTCGGCACCAGCTTCCCGAGCACCCGGTCGCCGAGCTTTCCCAGCAGAGCGTTCATCTGGACTCACTCCTTCATAGAGCGATATGGACAGCCGAAACGCTATTTTGGGGAAATACAGCCGCTGATACAGCGCAGCTACAGCGGGGCGGTGAGCAGCCTCTCCAGCACCGGATCGGGCCGCATGGCGGGCGAGGCGAAGAGCTCCCCGGCCCGGCGGGCGTCCTCCGCCGCGGCGGGGTCGCCCAGCGCGGCGCGCGCCCTGGCGAGCTGGCGGGTGGCGGCGGCCTGGCCGTAGAGCTCGCCGGCCTGGGCGGTCAGCTCCAGCACCCGGGCGAGGTCGGCGGCGGCCGAGGCCGGATCCCCGCGGCGCAGCCATATCTCCGACCTGCTGAGCAGAACCTCCCACTCGTCCTCCCGGTTGCCGGTCTCGCGGCAGTGGCGCAGCGCCTCCCCGAGTGTGGCCAGAGCCTCGTCCCTGCGGTCGAGCAGGCAGTAGGCGCGGCCGAGCGCGGCCAGGGTGATGCCCTCCCCGAAGCGGTCGCCGTTCGACCTGCGGATGGCCAGGCACCGCTGGAGGCAGTCCGCCGCCTCGGTGAACCGGGCGAGCCGCAGCAGGACCTCGCCCAGGTTGTGCCTGACCATCCCGACCCGGCTGGACCCGTGCGCCTCAAGCAGCCGCAGGCCCGCGGTGATGGAACCGAGGGCGTCGTCGAGGTCGCCGCTGCGCGTGCTCAGCCAGCCGAGGTTGTGCAGCGCCATCCCCTCGGCCTCCCGGTCGCCCAGGCCGCGCCGGAGTTCAAGGGCGCGGCTCAGGCAGTCGCGGGCCGCCTCGGACCGGCCGGTCCTCCACTCCACCAGTCCCAGCATCGTGAGCGCGGTCGCCTCCCCGGCACGGTCGCCGTGCCGCCGCGCCACCCCGATGGCGAGCCGTGCGACGGTCTCGAACTCCCGCCAGTGCCCGCACTTGGTCGCCAGCGCCCTGACCAGCGGCATCAGGTCGGTGACGAAGCACGCGACCGCCTGCTCCCCCGTCGCCGCCTGGGCCGCGGCCGCGATCAGGCACGGCATCTCGGTCTCGAACCGTCGCACCGCCTCGACGTGGTCGCGCAGGGCCACCCCGGTGTCCCGCCGGCTCGGCCGGTGCCCGTCCCCGGATCGCAGATGCGGCTGGAGCAGGTCGTTCACCTGATGGCAGAGGTCGAGGTACCAGTCCAGCGCCCGCCGTACGGCCCGCACGCGCTCGTCCGGCGGGTCGTGGACGACGGCCAGCTCCGCGGCGAACAGCCTCAGCAGGTCGTGCATGCGGAACCGCCCGCCGCCGGCCGGCTCGACCAGGCGGACCTCCGCCAGCTCGTCGAGCGCGTCCTCCGCCGCCTTCAGGTCGGCGTCGAGGAGCGCGGCGGCGAGCTCGACGCTGATCTCCGGCACGTCGAGCACGCCGAACAGCCGGAAGGCGTGCGCCGCGGCGCCCCCGCCCCGGCCCGCGCCGCCCGTCAGCGCCGCGTAGCTGACCTCGAAACAGGATCGGATGCCCAGGTCGGCCGCCCGCAGCTCGTCCAGCCGTCGCCGCTGGTCGCGCAGCCGCTCGCCGAACCGCACGAGCGACCAGTCGGGACGGCCGGCGAGACGGGCGCCGGCGATGCGCAGCGCCAGCGGGTGGTAGCCGCACCAGCGCGCGACGTCGGCCGCCGCCCCGGCCTCGGCGGCCACCCGGTCCTGCCCCGCCAGCAGCGTGAGCATCCGCACCGAGTCCGCCTCGTCGAACACGTCGAGGGCGATCGGCACGGCGTCCATGGTGGTCAGCGCCGTCCGGCTGGTGACCAGCGCCGCGCAGCCGCCGCCGGCCGGCAGCAGCGGTGCCACCTGGGCCGCGTCGACGGCGTTGTCGAGGACGACCAGGACCCGCCGGCCGGCCAGCAGGGACTGGTAGTGGGCGGCCGCCTCCCCCGGTGCGGCGGGGACCTCGCCGTGGGGCACCCCCAGTGCCCGCAGGAAACGGCCGAGCACCTCGGCCGGCCGCAACGGCGGCAGCCCCGGGCTCGATCCCTGCAGATCGGCGTAGAGCTGGCCGTCGGCGTAGCGGTCGGCCACGGCGTACGCCGCCCGCAGCGCCAGCGTCGACTTGCCGACGCCGCCGGGGCCGTGCAGCGCCAGCACCGGCGGTCCCGCGCCCTGCGCCGGATCGCCGCACAGCGCGGTGAGCATCCCGGCCAGCTCGGCCGGCCGGCCCACGAACAGCGGCGGCTCCCGCGGAAGCTGGCGCGGGCGCGGAGGCCCGTCCCCGGCGTGCACGGTCACGGTGTCCTCCACCGGCACGGCCGCCGCCGCGGTCACGGCGGCTCCCACCGGCACGGCCGCTCCCCCGGTCACGGCGGCTCCCACGGTCACGGTGTCCCCGCCGGCCGGCGGCCCGCCCGGCACCATCAGATCCGCGTCCCGGCGCAGCACCGCCTGGTGCAGGAGGCGCAGCTCGGGGCCGGGGTCGAGCCCGAGCTCCTCGGCCAGGATCCGGCGGGCCACCCCGAAGACGTCCAGCGCGCCGGCGACGTCACCGCACCGGTACAGGGCGACCATGAGCTGGCCGTACAGCCGTTCCCGCAGGGGGTAGCGGCCGATCAGCTCGCGCAGGCGCCTGACCGCCGTCGTGGGGCTGCCGAGGGCGAGCTGGATCTCGGTGTGCTCCTCCACCGCGCTCAGATACTGGTCGGTGAGGCGGGCGACCACCTCGCGCAGGGTCGGCCCCAGCGGCGCGTCCTCGGCCGCTCCCCCTCGCCACAGTGCGAGTGCCCGGGTGTAGGCGTCCTGCGCCGTCACGAGATCCCGCCGGGCCAGCGCCTGGCGGCCGAGCGCGGAGAGCGCCTCGAACTGGAAGAGGTCGAACTCGGCAGGCTCGACCCGCAGCAGGTAGCCGGCGTCCGAGGTGACCAGCGGCTCGACGGCCGGATTCTCGCAGGGGGGCAGCATCCTGCGGAGCTGCATGAGATAGGTGCGCAGGTTGGCCACCGCGGAGCGGGGCGGATGCTCGTCCCACACCTCCGTCACCAATGACCGGATCGGCACGACGTAGCCGGCGCGCGCGAGCAGCATGGCGAGAACCGTGCGCTGTTTGGGCGCCGTGATCCGTAAGGGTGAGTCACCGGCCTGGACCAGCACCGGGCCAAGGAGTCCAAACCTCAAGGTCCCGCCTTCCTCGCCAGCCCCGCCACGTCGGTTAGAGGGCCGGCCCGCCCAACCGGCGTAACGCGACGCCGAGCAGCCGGTCGGCGGGGAAGAACCCCCGCTGCCGGGAGTCGACGCTGTCCGGGTTGTCCCCGAGGACCACCAGCGTCCCGGAGGGAACGCGGGCCACGCCGTCGCCGGCGGCGATCCCCGGCGGCACCGGGTCACCGGGGAGCGCGGCGACCCGTTTGATGTTCCAGAGCCGGCCGTCGGCCCCGGGCGGTCCGGGCGTGTAGCGGCCGGCGGTATCGGACGGAGGCTCCAGCACGACGACGTCGTCCTGGCCCACCTGGTCGATCCGCCGCCGCCGTACCAGGACGCGGTCGCCGTCGGTCAGCGTCGGCGCCATGCTCATCCCGTCGACGGTGACCACCACGTAACGCCGGCGGGCCCAGAAGGCGCCCGCCACGAGCACGAGAACACCGATAAGCAGCCCACGGATGATCAACTTCGCCTCGCCCTTCCGCGATCGGCCCGAGGGAGGGTTGGTCCACTCACCGCAAACGATCTCCATTGGCGCCGGGGTCTGTCAACCGGCCCCGGCGGGCGTCCGCCGATCCCGTGGACGGCGAGAGACATGGGCGGCCGTGTCCGCGTGACCACCTGCCGAATCTCCCGGCCTCGACGCCTTCGGCGGAGTCCCGCCCCTGACGCGCGCCGCCGTCAGGCGGTCAGCGCGAGGTCGGCGCTCTCCGCCTGCGTCTCCGCAAGCGCGGTACGGCGGGCGATGGCAGGGCCCATCACCATGATCACGACCGCGGCCGAGATCCCGGCCAGCAGGGCGGTCCACCACAGCACGGCCGGGCTGAAGTGGGTGTAGACGGTGGCGCCCGCGGTCAGCGCGGTGAACCGGGCCAGGCCCCATGTCCACTGGAAGGCCCCCTGGTAGCGGCCGCGAGCGTGGGCGGGCGCCAGGTTGGCGACGATCGAGGCCGCGATCCCGCCGACGCAGGCCTCGCCCACCGACCACAGCAGCACGGTCAGGGCGTACTCGACCGGCTGGTCGGCCGCTCCCGTCAGGGCGACGCCGACCGCGATCAGCACGCTGGCCACGCCGAGCACCGGCAGCTGCGGCAGCCGGGAGAGCAGACCCGTGGCGACCGGCTGCAGCACCACGACGACCACCGCGTTGATCATCGCCATGTAGCCGTAGACGGCGGGAGAGAGCCCGTCGTCGCGGACGGCGAGGGGCAGCGCGACCTCGGTCAGCGCGTAGACCGCCAGCTGGACGCCGAACAGCGGCAGCAGCGCGAGCATCAGCCGGTCGCGCAGCACCACCCCGTAGCCGGCGCCGCCGCTCTCCGTCGCCGGGCGCCGGGCGGGGCGGTCGGCCGGCAGGAAGACCGCGACGATCAGCGCGTACCCGAGCGCGCCGACGACGTCGACCGCGAACAGCAGCCAGTAGCCGCGCTCGGCGAGGAACCCGCCGAGCACGCCGGCGACCGCGGTGCCGACGTTGATTCCCCAGCCGAACAGCGAGTACGCCGCCCGGCGGCGCTCGGGAGCCACCGTGTCGGCCAGCACCGCGTACGCCGCCGGGCTGACCATCGCGCCGGCCATGGTGAGCGTCAGCGCGGCCAGCGCCATCGTGACCACCCCCGGTGCCACGAACAGCGCTCCGTTGGCGGCCGCGTTCCCGACCAGCCCGATCAGCATCGTGGGCCGCCGGCCCAGACGGTCGGCGAGCAGGCCGCCCAGCATGGGGCCGATCAGGTGCCCCGCGCCCAGCGCGCCCAGGATGTACGGGGTCTCCTCGGCCGAGATGCCGCGCGAGGCCAGGTAGAACACCAGGAACGGGGTGACCAGGTAGCCGAGCCGGCTGACGACGGTCCCGGCGAACAGGATCCAGACCTGCCGGGAGAGGCCGCCGAACTGGTCGGCCACGGAGGAGCGCAGAGAGGGCATGCGGAGATCCTGCGGCGCTCCGCGCGATGCGGCCATTGATTAAGCTCAGACCGAATACTCGACCATCCGGGAGAGCACATGCAGTCCGAGCTGGCCTTCTCGACGGGCGACCTGGCGCACACCCGCTTCGCCGTCTCCCCCATGTGGGAGGTCGTGACCAGCTTCCGCCTGCTGGTCGGCTCCCCCGTACCCGCACCGCACCGGTCATGGGCCGAGCAGGTGCTGCCCCGGCTGAGGGCGGCGGGACTGGACCGCGGCCGGCTGGCCCGCCTGATCCCCGCCGGAGGTTATCTCGCCGACTTCCTCACCCCGACCCCGGCCACGCCGTTCCCCACCCTGGAGTCCGAGCTCGCCGCGGTCCGGGAGACCCCGGCCGAGCAGGTCCGGGAGGACCTCCGCCACCTGGCGGCGGCCTCCCCGGAGCCGTGGGAGCTGCCGCAGGATGATCTCTCCCGCGTGACGGCCGAGATCGAGACCTACTGGGAGCTGGCCCTGGGCCCCTACTGGGCCCGCGTCCGCGCGGTGCTGGAGGCGGACGTCTTCCACCGGGCCAGGCAGGTCGCCGAGTACGGCGCCGCCCACCTGCTCAACGACCTGCACACCTCGGTGAGCTGGGACGACGACACCCTGCGGCTCGTCAGACGGCAGTGCACGATCACCCGGGAGGGCGCCGGTGCCGGACTGATCCTGGTGCCCTCGGTGTTCGCCTGGCCGAGTGTCCTGACCAGGATCGTCGCACCGGACACGCCACAGCTCGCCTACCCGGCCAGAGGCTTCGGGACCGTCTGGGAACGGCGCGCGAGCGCGGACAACGACGCCATCGCCGCAGTGATCGGCCGGTCACGCGCGCTGCTCCTGGCCGAGCTGGAGACCCCGGCCTCCACCACCCAGCTCGCGCGGCGGGCCGGCCTGTCGGCGGCGGGGGTCTCCCAGCACCTGACCGCGCTGCGCGACGCCGGCCTGGTCACCGCCCACCGGGCCGGCCGTTCGGTCCTCTACGCCCGCACCACGGTGGCCGACTCCCTGCTCGCCGCCGCACCCGCGTGAGGGCGGGTGTTCCGGAGCGGTGAGGACCGCCTGCCCGGCGGCTATGCCGCGGAGAGGGCGTCGATCGGCCGGGTGCGCAGGGCGCCCACCGTCGTCGGGACGGTGGCCAGCATCACGAGCAGGAAGGCGCCGCCGACGATGGCGAGATACATCCACGCCGGGCCGGACGCGATCGGCGAGCCGGTCTTGACCAGGCTGTAGGGCACCGTCGTGGCCGCGGCGGCGACGGTGCCCAGCACGACGGCGATGCCGGCGGTCACGGCGGCCTCGACGGTGACCATTGCCAGCACCTGGCCGCGGGTGGCGGCCGACAGCCGCAGGAGGCCGAACTCGCGGCGACGCCGGCGGGTGGCCGCGACAAGGGTGTTGATCACGACGATCGCCGAGAAGCCGATGATCATGGTGACGATCAGGTAGTTCACGGGGGCGAGCTGCCCGCTGACATCACCCGCGACGGCGGGTCCCCGATGGACGCTGTCCTCCGTGCTCTGCATGTAGAGGGTTCCGGCCGCGATGCCGACCAGGAGGATCAGCGGGGACGCCACGCCGGCGCTGTGCCTGGCCCGCACGTGGGTGTTGCGGGCGGCCAGCCGGGCGGTGGCTCCGATCCGGGCGTGGGAGACCCATCCGACGGGCGTCACGGCCAGCGGGCTGAGCAGGGCGAGCCCGACGGCGACGGCGACGCCCGCCGGGCCCGCGGTGCTGGAGAGCAGCGGGCCGTTCTCCATGAAGAGAGTCCCCGTCGCCAGGCTCAGACCGACGACCAGCAACCCCAGGCCGCCGGCCGCTCGAGCGCGGCTGAGCAGCCGGGTCGCCGACGGCGACGCCTCGCCCAGCGCGCGCACGGGCGGAATGGAGGCGGCTCGCCTGCTGGAGATCAGGGCGGCGGCGACCGCCGCGGCCAGGGACGTGCCCGCGCCGACCGCGACGCAGAGCCAGCCCGCGCTCAACCCGGTGGAAGCGGCGACCAGGCCGCCGTCCACCAGCCGCCCGAGGACGACCGCGCCGAGCGCGACACCGGGCAGCAGACCCGCCACGACCGCCGGCAGCGCCACGATCACCGTCTCCAGCACGACGTTCCGCCGGATCTGCCGTGGGGTGGCGGCGATCGACCGCAGCAGCGCGAGCTCCTGCTCCCGGTGCTGGATCGTCAGGGAGACGGTGGAGACCACGCCGAAAGCCACGATCGCCACCGTCCACCCGCCCAGGATGGCGGGCAGCATGATCAGGAACCCGGAGCTGTGGCCGGTCTCCAGACCGGTCTCCAGCAGGCTCGCGAACGCGGTGAGCAGGGCGGTTCCGGTCGTCATCACGGCGGCCGAGGCGAGGTACGACCCGAGGTGGGCGCGGACGGTGAGAAAGGCCAGCCTCCACATCATCGGAGACCACCGTCCCGGCGGCCCGGCGCCGCGTCCGCCGGCCCGGCGGACCGGTCCGGCGCGGACAGCCGGGCCATCCGCGCGGCCACCGCCTCGGGGTTCGGCCGCGACATGGTGTCCACGATCCGCCCGTCGGCGAAGAACACCACCGTGTCGGCATAGGAGGCGGCAACCGGGTCGTGGGTCACCATGACGATCGTCTGCTGGGTCAGGGTCACCGCCTCGCGCAGGATGCCGAGCACGTCGCGTGCGGCCTGGGTGTCCAGCGCGCCGGTGGGTTCGTCCGCGAAGACGACGGCGGGCCGGGAGAGCACGGCGCGGGCGATGGCCACGCGCTGCTGCTGGCCGCCGGACAGCTCCGCCGGCCGATGATCGGCCCGCTCGGCGAGCCCCAGCCGCGCGAGCAACGCCCGTACGGCCCGCTCGTCGGGCTGGCGGCCGGCGAACTCAAGGGGGAGGGCCACGTTCTGCGCCACCGTCAGCGTCGGCACGAGGTTGAACGACTGGAAGATGAATCCCATGCGGTCGCGCCGCAGCCGGGTCAGCGCCGTTTCGTCCAGGTCGCTCAGCTCGTGGCCGTCCAGAACCACGGATCCGGAGGTCGGCCGGTCAAGCCCGGCGGCGCAGTGCAGCAGGGTGCTCTTCCCCGACCCCGACGGCCCCATCACCGCGGTGAAGGTGCCACGCGGGATGGACATCGTCACCCTGTCCAGCGCGGTCACGACGGCATCGCCGTGCCCGTGGCGCTTGACCACCTCATGGAGTTCGAGGGCGTGACGCGAAGTCGTATGCGGCATTCGTGAGTACGCTGTACGAGTCATAAATACACCGTAGCGCACTTATGGATCAAATGCTGGATCCGCATTAAACATGCAGGTCAGAGCGGTAAATATACACGCACACACGTTCACCGCCTATAATTTCGTCACGACACGAGTTTCGTGACGAAAATCGACGGAGGTCATCAAGCGTGCCGACGTGTGAGATGTGCGGACGGACATTGCGCCTCGCCGTGCGGGGGCGGCCGCCGCGGTACTGCTCGCGCGCCTGCCGGGCGCGGGCCTACCGGATGCGGGTCGCGGACCGTTCCGCGACCGACACCCGCGCCGGCGGCCGAGCCTGGGGCCGGACCGACCTCCAAGCCGAGGGCCGGACCGACCTCCAAGCCGGGGGCCGAGCCGAGGGCCAGGCCGTTCCCGGAGCCGGCACCCGAGCCGATCCCGGAGCCGACGCCCGGCGGGTGCCCGAGAGCACCGAGACCGGCCTTTCGGAAGGGCCCCTGGATCAGCCGCTCATCGTGCGCACCGCGATCGAGCTCGCCGACCGCGACGGCGTCGCCGCGGTGTCAATGCGGCGCGTCGCCACCGAGCTGGGGGTGGGCGTGATGTCGCTGTACCGGTATGTCGCAAGCCGCGAGGAGCTCAACGACCTCATGGTGGACACCGTCTTCGGGGAACGGCCGCTGCCCGAACCGGGCCCGGACGGCTGGCGGGCCAAGCTGGAGCTCTCCGCGCGCGAGGAGTGGGCGCTCTACCGAGATCATCCCTGGGTGTCGCACCTCGTCGCGGTCACCACCCGGCCGCCGATCGCCCCGAGCCTCATGGCGTACACGGACTGGCGCATGCGGGCCCTGGACGGCCATCGGCTGGACTTCGCCACCATGGTCCAGATCGCCATCATGATCGGCACATACCTGCAGAGCGCGGCCATGCCTCTCGCCCACGAGGCACAGGCGGCGCGGGCGACCCGCCACACCCGGCAACAGTGGGCGGACGCCCGGCAGGACGTGCTCCACCGCACCCTGCGCACCGCGCATCTTCCGATGGTGTCGGAGTTCGGCACCGAGGCGTTCCAGGCGTCCGAACCGGAGAACATCTTCGAGTTCGGTCTCCAGCGCATGCTCGACGGCGTCGCCACCCTGCTCGACACGGCCAGAGCGGCAGGTGACGCACCGGCGGGGTCTCCGGTGGGACCGGAGCACCGGCAGATCAGGCATTGACGAAATTTAATTACATGTTATTCATGTGAAATGTCAGGAAATTTCGTATAGCTGCACCACCTGATCGGGGACCGTCGGAGCCCACCCCCCAAGGAGGATGCGCATGGCGCGCAGCCAGCCCACCGACCCGCCCATCGACTTACACGCGGCCGTCCGAGGAGAGGTCTCCTGGTTCTGCTGCGGCACGGCCTGGGGGCCGTGCAGCAGCACAGGCAAGGGAGCCTGCGGCACCTGCAACTCCGGGAACCTGCAACACGCCTGGCCCAACACCTCCGATGCCTGCTGGGCGATCACCCGGCCGGACAGCTGCGGTTTCGCGCTGAGCCGGCGGACCTGCGGCTTCCAGCACCGGATCACGGCGCTGTGCAGCGGCACCAGCGTCGTCACCTCCATCGCCGACTGCGGCCCGCAGACGGACCTGTTCTGCGGCGAGCGCAGCTGTTGCGGCGCGACCTGCGCCACCGACCGCATCATCGACCTGACCCCGGCCGCCTACAGCCGGATCGCCAGCCTTTCGACCGGCCTCCGGCCATGCGAGATCTCGACCCCCTAGGAGGCCGTCGATGACCAGCAGAAGGCAACTGCTCAAGTCCGCCGTTCTCGGCGGCGGGGTCGGCGTCGTCGCCGCGACCGCGCTGGGATCACTCGGTCCGGAGGCCGCCTTCGGCGCCGCCGCGCCGGATGTCGAGCCCGGCGCGCCCGACCCCGATTTCGCCGAGGGCCGGATCCGTTCCATCAAGGACAACACGCTCCTCGTCCTGGGGTCGAACCTGGTGTTCCACAGCATCAGGGTCGTCGACGGAACGAGCCTGTGGAAGCTGGGCCCCACCACCTTCGACCAGGCCAAGCCCGGTGACGGCCTCTATGCCCGGGGCGTCCGCATGCCGGACGGGGTGCTGGCCGCCGAGTCGGTCTGGCTCAACATCGTCAACATCAAGGGGCATGTCAGCAACATCACCGGCGAGAAGATCCATCTCGACCACAAGGGACAGGAGGTCCTCTGCCACCGCGTGGCGGGCAAGTCGATCGCCGTCTACTCCGACGCTCCGCCCTCCGCCGACCTGTCCCTGCTGCGCGTGGGCCAGCACGTGCAGATCCTGGGCGCCTGGCGGCCGGACACCAACGAAGTCGACATCGCCACCGTCTTCTCCCCCCACTAGGAGCGACAGATGCATGGGATCGCCGCGCTGCAGCCGTACGTGATCGGCCTCTTCCTGCTCTGGGCCGCCCTGATGAAACTGCTCGACCGGCGGATGCGGGCGCAGGCCGGGCAGACCGCCCTGGGCCGGCTGGTCGGCTCGGCGCGCGCGGTCCCCGCGCTCCGGCTCGTCGGAGTGCTGGAGCTCGCGGTGGCGGCCGCGTTGCTGCTGCCACCCGCCCTCCCCGTGGAGGGTGCGGCCGCGGCCGTGCTCTCCGCGGGGTTCCTCGCCTATCTCACCTACGCGTACCTGGCCGCGCCCACCTCGTCGTGCGGCTGTCTGGGCGCGCACTCGCGGCCGGTGAACCGGCGCGGATTCGCCCGGGCGGGACTTCTGCTCGCCATGAGCCTCGCGGCGGTCTGGGCACGGCCGTATCCGCTGGATCCGTGGCTCGTGGCGCTGGGCCTGGCGGAGGCCGTCGCCCTGCTGGGGCTCTCGGCGGAGCTGGACCGCCACTGGCTGATGCCCCTGCGCCGGCTTCTCGTACGGCTGCGCAAGCCGCTCGCCGTACCCTCATCACAGGAGATCCCGCTGGAGGTCACGATGCGCCTCCTCTATCGCAGCCCGGCCTACTGCTCGGCATCCGCGCGGCTCACCTCGGACGTCCAGGACGTGTGGGACGAGGACGGCCTGCGGTTCGTGGTCTACGCGGCCGGGGGGCGTACGGCGGTGTTCGCCGTTCCGCTCCCCGGCGGCGATCCGTCGGCCGTCCGCGTCGCCCTCACCGACGAGCCCGTGCTCATCTGACGTTCCAGGCGCCATGCCGCCGCCGTCCCCGGCCTGGACGGGCTCGGGCGGTCGCCCCGCGCGGCGGCGGAGGAAGACCGGCGTCAGCTCGCCGAGCCGGCCCCGCCCGCGTCGCTCCGCGCCTCGCGGGCGCGCCACTCGTCGGCGAGCACCGACCAGATCTCGATGTCGATGCGCCGGCTCTCGCGCGGGTAGGCCTGCCGCAGGGTGCCGTCGCGGGTCATGCCCAGCCGCTTGGCGACGTTGATGCTGCGCACGTTGTCGGCGTTGGTACGCCACTCGACGCGCTGGATGCCGCGCTCCCCCACCGCCCAGCCGACGATCCGCTCGATGGCGCGAGTGATCAGCCCGCGCCCCTCCGCGCCGGGTTCGAGCCAGCAGCCCGCCTCGCAGACGCCCAGCGCGCTGTCGAACGACACGAACAGCACGCCGCCGACCAGCGTGCCCTCCAGCCAGATCCCCCAGATGCCGCCCGCGTCCTGTGACCGCCTGTCGGCGTAGCGCTGCAGCACCGCACGGGCCTCGGCGAGGTCGGTGGCGACGAATGTCGACGACACCCACGGCGAGATGTGCTCGCGCGCCCGGTCGAGGTTGGCGAGGAACTCCTCGGCCAGCCATGGCTCAAGCGGCCGCAGTTCTGCGCTGGCGGTGAGGGGAAGGGCGAACATCGGACCTCCGGACACATTCATAACAAACGTTCGGTATGTAGGCTAGTAGACCATGAGCCCCGCCCGCACCGACCACGACGCCCGCCGCCACGACGTCTCCGAGGCGGTCTGGCGGGTCCTCGCCGAGCACGGGTTCGCCGGCCTCACCCTGCGCGCGGTCGCGGCGGCCATGGGGGCCTCCACCGGGCTCGTCACGCACTACTTCGGGGGCAAGCACGAGCTGATCGCCCACGCCCTCGACATCCTGGAGACACGCACGCGGCAGCGCCCGCGCCTGGAGGCGCCCGCGATCGGGCTGCCCGCGCTCCGCACCCACCTGCTCGACATACTCCCGCTGACGCCGGAGGGGGTGGCGATGAACCGGATCTGGGTCGGCTCCTGGGACGTGGCACTCTCCGACCCCGCGCTCTTCGCCGCGCAGGCCACCCGGTACGAGCGCATCCGCGCGGTGCTGCGCGTCGCGATCGAGGACGCGCAGCGCCTGGGCGAGCTGCCCGGCCGGGCCGATGCGCGGCGGCTGGCGACGACCGCCCTGTCCTTCACGCACGGCCTGGTGGTGCAGGCGCTCTTCGCCCCGGAGAGGTTCACGCCGGAGCACCAGACCGAGCTCGTCGACGACTTCCTCGCCGGGCTCGCCGCTGACGCCGACCAATCCACTTGACCGCCGGGCGCTGACGCCGACCAATCCACTTGACCGCCGGGCGCTGGACGCATGGCATGAGGGCGTGGCGCCGTCACGCGCACCAGGGGACCGCGGCATGCTCGCCGGCCGCCGTCCGTCTACTCGTGTCCCCGGTCCCTCCGTCGCACCGCCCGAGGCGGAGCCGAGGCCGTCACGCTCTGCCGGTCAGGCGGGCGATCTCGTCGCGTACGGCGCGGCTGAGCCCGTCGAGGAGCCGATCGGCACGGCCGTCCGAGGTCGCGGACAGCAGTTCCGCGACGACGGCGGGCGGCACGTATCCGAGCACCCGGCAGGCGCGCCGCACCGTCATCGCCTCCACCAGGCGGACCGCGGCGGGGACGATGCCGAGCGCGCCGAGGACAGCGGCCGTGACACGGTCATCCGTGTGCGCCAGGATGCTCGCGCTCCGGCTGGGGGGCATCACGCCCACCAGCCTGGCCGCCCGATGCGGGGGCATGTGGTCGATCACCCGCGCGGCTCGCGGCGGCGGCAGCAGCGCCAGCACCTCGGCTGCCGTGCCCGGCGCCTCCGCCGCGCCGTCCAGGAGCCGCCCGGCGGCCTTCGGCTCCATCGAGCCGAGCAGGGCGGCGGCCTCCTGGCGGGGCCGATCGAGCAGCGGGTTTCCACCGTCGCGGCCTCCCCCGGCCCGATCCCGGCCCGGCCCCGCGTCGCGCACATCGTTTCCACGCCGCACCTCCCGGCCCGGCCCCCCGTCGCGCGCACCGTTTCCACGCCGCACCTCCCGGCCCGGCCCCCCGTCGCGCACATCGTTTCCACGCCGCACCTCCCGGCCCGTTCCCGAGCCGGGGCGCCCCTTCGACTTCTCCCGCTCACGGGACCGCGGATCCCGTTCTTGGGGCCACGACGCCGGGCCCGCGAGGATCGTGTCCAGCCGCCGCCCCAGCTCGGCCGCCCCCGTCCGCCGGGCGGGGGCGGTGACGAGCAGGCCGGCGATCGCGTCGGCGAGCGGACCCGGCCGCCGGAAGCGCGGAGGACGCCCGGCGGTGACCGCCCGCACCGTTTCGATCGGGCTGTCACGGAGGAACGGCGAGTAGCCCTCCAGCGCGCAGAACAGCGTCACTCCCAGCGACCACAGGTCCGACGCCGGCCCCACCGCGTGCCCGTCGATCCGTTCCGGCGCCATGAACTCGATGGTTCCGAGCAGCATGTTGGTCGAAGTGAGGCCGCTCTCCCCGGAGATCCGCGCGATACCGAAATCAACCAGGAAGACCCGGTCGTCGGGATCGACGATGATGTTGGCCGGTTTGACGTCCCGGTGCAGCACCTGCGCGTCGTGCACGGCGGCCAGCCCGGCCAGCACCTCGCGTCCCACCCGGGTGATCTCCCGCTCGGAGAGGACCTGCCGCCGGGAGAGGGCCTGCCGCTCGATCCGGCGGTCCAGCGACGTGCCCTCGATGTACTCCATGACGATCCACGGCGATCCGTCGTCCATGAAGGCGTCGTAGATGTCGACGACCGCCGGATGCCGGATCCGCGCGGCGGCACGTGCTTCGCTCAGCGCCCTCTTCCGCCGTACGGCCATGTCCTCGCCGTACGGCGCCAGCACGACCTCTTTGAGCGCGACGGATCGCCGCAGCGTCCGGTCCCAGGCGAGCCACACCGTGCCCATGCCGCCCCTGCCGAGCCGGGACCTCAGCTCGTACCGGCCTTGGACGATCCGTTCCGTCATCCGGTGGCCTCAGTCCTCGTCGGGGAGCAGCTCGATCCCGCCCGAGCGCTCCGCACCCGGTCCCTGTCTCCGCGTGATGCGGGTGTCCGTCATGCCGCGCAGGGCCTGATCTTCCATGGGCCCGTACTCGTAGGCGAGGTCGGCCGACTCGGCCTGGGTGCCGTTCGGTCCCTGGGGCGGCCGCGTCTCCTCCCCGAAGGCGGCGCCGGGCCGTCGCGAGGTGTCCTCCCGGGGCGACCAGATGCGCCAGACGCTGTCCGACCCGCCGGGATCCGCCGGCCGGGACCGGGACCCGGCGCGGACACCGAACGCATCGCGCATGCCGTCCAGCTCCTGGCGCTCGGCGAGCGCGAGCGCCTTCTCATAGAGGCCGGGCCGCTGCATGAGCTTCACCGCGACCGGCAGGCATTCGATGAGCAGGAACAGTGCGAACAGCAGCAGCCGGGCCATGCTGAGGGTGATGTCCTTGCCGGTCAGCTCGTTGAGCGCCCGGAGCCGGATGAGCAGCCCGTCGGTGGCCAGGTTGTCCTCGTCGAAGGACCGCTGGATCCGGGCCTGCTGCTCGACCGCGGCGTCGAGCTGGCGCTGGACCTTGGGCAGGGCCTCCTCCGCGGCGGCGAGCCGTGTCCCCTTGGCCTGTTCCCCGGTCGCGTTCAGCTCCTGCTTTCGCTCCTCTATCTGCCGGGTGAGCAGCTCGATGCGCCCCTTGTCCTTTTCGTACGCACGCCGGCTCTCCTGAGCGAGTGGACCATTGCCCTTTTTGATGCAGTTTGGACCACCATAGAGCTGACACTGCCACTCTTTGTAGTGTTTGTCCGCTCGCTTCTGCTCACCGGTGCGCTGGGCGGACAGCGCCTTTATCTTCGAGTCCTGTTCTATGTCAAGGGGAACGTCGCCACCGGAGGAAATCACCTGCCGCAGATCGGCCACCTCCTTGCGGAGCTGGCCGACGCTCTTTCCCACCGCGCCCTGCTCCTGCTGTACGGCGAAGGCGTCACCGCGCCGCTGCTTCATCTCGGTGATCTGGGTGTCGATCTCGGCCTTGAAAACCTGCAGCACCAGAGGAGTGGAGATCACCAGGCCGAGCATGACGGCGACGAGGACGCGCGGCACGGCCAGCGCCCAGCGGTTCGGCGCGTCAGCCCTGATGGTTGAGACGAGCCACCGGTCAAGGCTGAGGATCGCCAGGCCCCACAGCAGAGCGGCGGCGACGGCGAGGACGATGTTGACGCCGAGCGTGCTGTTGAGGGCGAACGTCATGGAGACGAAGGCGAGCACGCTCGTGGTGAGGACGGCACCCCCGATGCCCTCGAATTTGCCGCGTTCGGTCGGGCACGTCCGGAGAACCTCGGGTCGTGCTCCTGACAGCGCGACCAAAACCGCGGACAGCGCGCTCAGGAAACGTCTCATACTCCTCCTCGCAAAGGGAGTCTCATCGCTTCGGCACCGATTGGAACGGCGCCGGCCCCTCCGAAGGGGATATCATAGGCGCCCAATATCGCATTTACAGATACCCGATAGAACTTCATCGAGGAAGCCCGATACAACACCTCACCCCAGCAACACCCCCTAACGTTATATACGCCAACTAATCGGGACACCGGGGACGCAGCGCAGCTAATACGACATATCTATGGAGGACTCCTCGTGCCGGAGCCCGACAGGGATCTGAGCAGGAAGGCGATCGCCCAGGCCCTGGCCGACCTCGCCGACACCGATCACCTCACCCTGGTGGAGATCGCCGCCGACGGCGTCACCACGTTCCTGCTCCACCGGGACGACAACGGCCGCCCCCGCGGCCGGAGCTGGTCGGCGACCTGGCCGGGTCTCGCGGGCGAACGCGGATGGGACGCCCATCCGGCCGAGACCCGGGAGGCCGTGCTACGCACGGCCCGCGCCGCCTCGTCCACCGCCGACGTGATCCTCGTAGCCGCGTCCTTCGCCGATCCGAGGGCCGAGCAGGCCCTCGCCTGGCTGCGCGCGGCACATCCCGCCGCGCAGGTGCTGCGGGCCGAAGCCCCGATCGCCGCACTGATCCGGGAGGTCATCGCCGACGACCCGCTGACCAGGTCGTACGAGCTGATCGTCGTCCTCGTCGACCCGGATACCAGCCGGCCTCGGCTGACCAGCAGGCAGCTCTTCCCCCTCGGCTCCCGCCCGGGTGCCCGGACCCGGGTCGCCCTCCGCTGCGAAGCCGCGGGCGCGCACGGCACCGCGTTCGCCGTGGTCACCTGGCAGGGTCCGAAGCCGCGGCTGCTGTCCGTGCAGTCCGCCCCGGTCGCGCCCGGCCGGTACGAGGTGACCGCCGAGCTGGTACGGCCCGGCCGGGTACGGTTCACCGGTCTGCCCGCGCTCTCGCCCGACCCCCGGGGCTGGGATCAGCTCGTCGCCGAGCTCCCGGATCGGCCGGCGGGGGGCATCGGCCCGGCGCACCTCGTCTGCGCGGTGGAGGTCTGCGGAGCGGACGACCAGGTCGCGGAACGGCTGAGCCGGGCACGCCAGATGATCAGCTCTGCCTCCGGCGAGCTCGGCGGCCTGCTCCGGGTCTCCCTCCTCGCCTACGCGGCGCACTCGTACGACCCGTCGGCGCCGGAGTTCCCGGTGCGGGTCGCGGCCTGGGAGGCCGGCGCGGGAGATGCCCTGAACGCGCTCGACGCGCTGGAGGAACGGGGAGCGGTGGCCAGGGGATATCCGTACCATCCCCACGCGGCGCAACTTGAGGACATGCTCGCCGTGGTGGTCGAACGGCTCGGCCGGGCGGATCCGACGCCCGCCGTCATCCTCACGGTCGGAGGCCGCCCGCCGCACCCGGCTCGCACCGACCAGTCCAGGATCCTGCCCTGCCCCCACCGGCACGACTGGCGGAAGCTGATCACCGCCCTGCGCCAGCGGCAGAACACGGTGCTGGGCGCGATCTGCGACCAGCCCGCCGACCAGGCGCACCAGGCGTGGCACCGGATCGGCACGGCGGCCCTGGCCCATCTGGAGGCGGTGGACGTGCGCGGCCTGGCCGCCGATCTCGGCCTGGTCGCCCCCTCCCCCGTCCATTTCCCGTTCCCCCTGCTCGACGAGACGGAGTGACAACGCGCATGCAGCCCGATCCGCGCCGGGAACGTCCCGATCACAACATCGCCATGTGGGGCGCTCCCGGCAGCGGCAAAACCACTCTGCTGGCGGCGTTGTTCATCGCCCTGACCAAGAGCAGCGATGACTGGAAGATCATCGGATCCGACCCCGCGTCGTCGGACTACCTGATCGAGAAGACCAACGCCCTGCTGCGGGGCAAGCTGTTCCCCGAGGCGAGCATGACCCTGGAGCGCTATCACTGGACGCTGATCGGCCCCGCTCTCCGGAAGCCCGGATTCTGGGGCAGGAGGGCCAAGCCCGGGCCGCCGGCCCGGATAGGCATCGGCATGATCGACGCTCCCGGAGGGTTGTTCGGCACGGGACGGCGCCCGGCGGGCGGCCCGAGCGCTCCGGACGGCTCGGGAGACCCGCGTCGGCAGGAGCTGCTGGACAACCTTGAGCGGAGCCGAGGCATCGTCTTCCTTTTCGATCCGATCAGGGAGTTCACCTTCGGGGACGCCTTCGACCACATGCACGCCCCGCTTGCCCGGCTCGCCGAGCGGATGCTCGCCGCCGGTGAGCTCGCCGACGGGAAGCTGCCGCACCACATCGCCGTGTGCGTCACCAAGTTCGACGACCCCCGGGTGCTGGAGACGGCGGAGAAGCGAGGGCTGCTCACCATGGACGTCGACGATCCGTACCGGCTGCCCCGGGTGACCAGCGAGGACGCGCGGGAGCTGTTCCACGAGCTGTGCCAGGTGTCGGCCAGCGGCAACGCCGACATGGTGCTCAAGGCGCTCGACCAGTTCTTCCACCCGGATCGGATCCGCTTCTTCGCCACGTCCTCGATCGGCTTCTACGTGGACCGGCGCACGAAGCGTTTCGACTGGGACGACTTCCAGAACATGGTCCCCGGAGAGGCGGACGAGGATTCGCGCATCCGGGGGCAGTTGCATCCGATCAACGTGGTGGAGCCCATGCTCTGGCTGGGGCAGCGGCTCGCCGCGATCCGGCCGACGGTGGTCTCGTGACCGACCACGAGATCGGATTCGAGTGGGCGCTGGAGGGGAAGCGGCCCGGCGCCCACGACGACTACGAGTTGCTCGACTGGAGCGACGACCGCCTCGGGCCCGAGGTCTTCGAGGAGATCAGGAGCAGGTATGCCACGGGTCTCTCGGCGGATCTGCCCCAGGTGACGATCGCGGTCGCGGCGACCAGGGAGCACGAGCAGGTGTCGCGCCACATCGTGCTCGCGGCCCAGGAGTGGTCCGGGCACCGGGACGCCACCAACCGTAAGATCGTCCACACCCGCTGGTTCTACGTCCCGTACCAGGAGCTGGCCGCCCATCAGGTGTCCTACGAGGCGCTCTACCGCGCCCTCGCGGGCCTGCCGGTGACCCCCTCCCCTCCCCTGGTCGTAGGCGTGCCGGAGTTCGACCCCACGGCCCTCGTCCCCGGGCCGGACGCGCGGTGCGCCGCCGCGCTGCTGCTGACCGGGCGGCCCGTCTGCGTGGTGGGCGCGGACAGAGTTCCCATGATCGAACGGTTGCGCTTCCTGGACACCGTCGCCGCGCTCCTGCCGTACGGCATGCGGACGAGGCTGACCGCGGCGACCTGGACCAGCAGCACGGCCCGGCACAAGATCAGGCTGTCCTTCGCGCGGCACGCGCCGGAGAACGCCTACGAGGTGCGGTGGGGCCACGGAACGGAGATCACCTGGCGGGACGGCCGGGCGAACGTGTGCCTGGGCCTGCTGGCCCGGCCCGATGTCCGGCTCGCGGACATGCTGCAGGGGCTCGCCGGGCTGACCGATCCGCTGTCGTTCGGCCCCGAGGACCTACCGGACGCCGCACGGCTGCTCGAAAACGCCGGCTCCGGGCTGCTGCCCCCCGGCGCCAAAGGCGTGTGGTGGAAGGCGAAGCACCCGAGCTCGGAGGATCCCCGGACAGGGGGCCCCGGTGCGGACACGGGCGTCGCGGCGGGGCATCGAAAGGCCTTGCCCGGCCCCGGCGCGCCCGGTTCCGAGGATCGTGACCCGGTTCCGGGAGGAGGCGGTGTCCCGGAGGCCGGGGCGGTCCCGCCCGCCGCGGCGACCGTGCCCTACCGGCCGACGGCCGCCGCGGGCCCGGCCCCGGGGGCCGTGCCGCCCTCGATGCAGGCCGCGCTCGGCGGGCTGGAACAGGCCGACCGCGAAAGACGGCCCCGGCCCGGCTGGGGCCTGCGCGGCAAGGTCACCATGGTCGCGGCTTTCACGACGCTGGCCATCACCTCGATCGGCACCGGTGTCGTCGCGATGCTGCTCGCCCCCGGCGGCGATCCCCCCGCCGCGGGGGACGCGGCCGGGACGGAACCGGGCACGGTCGTCGTCCAGGCCCCGTCCGGGCAGGAGGACGCGTTCGCCAGGAACCTCGTGGCCAAGGCCGTCCAGCGGACGGGCTACCGGTTCGAGATCCGGCTGAGCGACGCCCCCGCCGAGACCGCACCCGTCGCGGAGCCGGCCGTGGTCCTCGTGGAGATCCCTCCCGCGGATCCCGCCCTCTCGGGTCCCCTGCCGACGCGGCCGGTGAACCCGCTGGCGGCGCAGGGGTTCTCCGAGGTCGCCACCATCCCGGTCCCGGACCGGGACGTCCTGGTCTACGACGCCGGTCTGATCAAGCCGGAGAAGTTGACGGCGGCCTTCGCGCACCAGGACGAGGAGATCCGGATCTCGGTGCCGGATACCTCCCAGGAGGGGCCCTCCCGGAAGCGGCCTGAGCAGATCCTGCGGCAGCGCCATCCCTGGCTGCATCTGGAGACCGTCCCGGCGCTCGACCCGCTGCGCGCTCTCCGGGACAAGGCGGTGCAGGCCGCCATCGTGCCCCGCGAGACCGCCCGCGACAGCGGTTATCCCCGATCGGAGGCGCTCGCCGGGCTGCCGGGCCGCTCGCTGCTCATCCTGTGCAACCAGGCCGGTGGCCGCGCGCTGCGCGACGCGCTGGACACGGTCGCCCGGTCCATCGACCCCGGCAGGCTGGCATCGGAGGACTTCGACTCCCCGGTGACGGCGGCTGCCCGGCTGGTCGAGTCGGCCCTGCCTTCACCGTCCGGCGCCGTCCCCCGTGCCGGGGACCTGGAGAGCGACTGGAGGCAGGACCCCTTCTGGCCCGCCCTCTCCCTGATCGCCGTCGGGGGCGCCGCCGGATTCCTGGCCCTCCTGCTGGCGATACGGCTGCCGACCAGGATCGAGCCGCACCCGCACCCGCACCCGCCGCACCCGCCGTCCGCGCCGGCCTCGCCCGGCTCCTGAGCACGCGGCTCGTCCAACGGAGAGAGCCCAGGTCGGCTATGCCGACCTGGGCTCTCTCGCTGGTGCGCCGCCAGGGACTCGAACCCCGGACCCGCTGATTAAGAGTCAGCTGCTCTAACCAACTGAGCTAGCGGCGCGTGAAGCTCTTGAAGGATAGCGCACTTTCCGGAGGGCTTCGAAACGGATAATGACAAGCCGCTAGGGTAGAACAACATTCGGTCCTGTACTGGGAGTGCACATGTGGTTCGCCTCGCCCGCCGACGTCCGGGAGCGGCTCAGCGCCGTGGACTACCTCGCCGACGACTCCATCGCGACCTCGGTCTTCCTGGCCGGCGCGCTGGGCAAGCCACTGCTCGCCGAGGGCCCGGCGGGGGTGGGCAAGACCCAGCTCGCCAAGGCCGTGGCGGCCGCGACCGGGGCCTCGCTCATCCGGCTGCAGTGCTACGAGGGGCTCGACGAGGCCAGGGCGCTGTACGAGTGGAACTACAAGAAGCAGCTCCTGCGGATCCAGGCCGGGACGGGCCAGGACTGGGACGCCACCCACGACGACATCTTCACCGAGGAGTTCCTGCTCGAAAGGCCCCTGCTGCGGGCGATCAGGTCCGAGACCCCGGCGGTCCTGCTGATCGACGAGACCGACAAGGCCGACGTCGAGGTGGAGGGACTGCTGCTGGAGATCCTCTCCGACTACCAGGTCACGATCCCCGAGCTCGGCACGATCGCGGCCGTGCGCAGGCCGTACGTGGTGCTGACCTCCAACGCGACCCGCGAGCTGTCCGAGGCGCTCAAGCGGCGCTGCCTCTACCTGCACCTGGAGTATCCGACGCCGGAGCGCGAGCGCGACATCGTGCTGGCGCAGGTGCCCGCGATCGAGGCGGGCCTGGCCGAGCAGCTCGCCCGTACGGTCGCCACGATGCGCACCCTGGAGCTGAAGAAGGCACCCTCGATCGCCGAGACCGTCGACTGGGCCAACACGCTGCTCGCGCTGGGCCGTACCGAGCTGGACGGGGCGACGGTCGGCGCCACCCTCGGGGTCGTGCTCAAGCACGCCTCCGACCAGACCCGTGCACGCAAGGAACTGGCGCTGTGAGCGGCCGGACCCGGGGACCGGGAGGCCCTGTGAGCGGACAGACCGGGGAGACGGGGGGCGGGAGGTGAGCCTGCTCGACCGGCATGTCGGCTTCGTACACGCCCTGCGTGAGGCTGGGCTGCCGGTCTCGCTGGCCGAGGGGCTGGACGCGGCGCGGGCGCTGCAGGTGATCGATCTGGCCGAGCGGGAGTCGCTGCGCGCCGCCTACGCCTCGACCCTGGTCAAGCGGCCCTCGCACCGGCCGGGTTTCGACACGCTCTTCGACCTGTGGTTCCCCGCGTCGACCACCGGCCTGTACGCCCCGCGCCCCGAGGACGGCCCGGACGCCGCCGGACCGGACCTGGCGACCGCGGCAGTCCCCGAGCTGCGGGACCGGCTGGCCGAGCTGCTGCTGGGCGCCGACGGGATGAACGAGTTCGCCCGAGCCATGGTGGAGCGCTTCGGCCGCCAGCCCGCGGGCCCCGGCCGGCAGAACTGGTTCTCCTACTCGGTGCTGCGGGCGCTGTCCCCCGAGACGCTCATGGCACGGCTGCTCGCCGAGGTGCTGGGCGGCCAGGAGCGCGGCGGCCTGGCGGAGAAGGTGGCCCGGCAGCGGATCGGCGAGAACACCAGGCGCTTCGAGGACGCCGTCTCCACCGACGTGCGCCGCCGGATCGCCGAGGACTCCGGGATCGAGCGGATCGCGCGCTCCGCCGTACGGCCGCCGCTGGAGCAGCTCGACTTCCTCAGGGTGACGAAGGCCGACCTGGCCAGGCTGCGCCGCGAGGTCCAGCCCCTCGCCCGCCGCCTGGCCGCCCGGCTGACCGTCAAGCACCGGCTCGGCCAGCGGGGACGCCTGGACTTCCGCCGGACCGTACGGGCCTCGCTGTCCAGCGGCGGGGTGCCGCTGACCACCTTCAACAAGCCACGCCGCCCGCACAAACCCGAGCTGGTCATCCTCTGCGACACCAGCGATTCGGTCGCCTCCTTCGCCCACTTCACGCTGCTGCTGACCTACGCGCTGCGTGAGCAGTTCACCAAGGTCCGCGCGTTCGGCTTCGTGGACACCGTGGACGAGATCACCCGGTTCTTCGTCCCCGGCGCCGACGTGGCGGAGGCGATGACCCGGCTGGCCAAGGAGGCCGACATGGTGCGGTTCGGCCGGACCAACTACGGCAACGCGCTCGAACGGTTCGCCGAACGGTACGGCGACGCCATCGGGCCGAAGACGTCCCTGCTGATCCTGGGCGACGCCAGGTCCAACTACCAGCCGCCCGCGCTGGAGACGCTGAGACGCCTGAGCCGGGAGGCCCGGCACGCCTACTGGCTCAATCCGGAGCCGGTGAGCCAGTGGGACACCGGCGACTCGGTGGCCACGGCGTACGGGCAGGTCGTCCCGATGTACGAATGCCGCAACGTCGTCCAGCTCGCCGCCTTCATCGAGGAGCTGGCCTGACGCCGAAGCACGAGGTGTCCTCCGGCGCCCGACCCGGCGCGATGTCTTTCGGACAAGTCCTGCTGCCGCCAAAAGGGCAGCCGCCTCCGCTGGGGCCATGAAGTTCGACGACGCCCTGGGCGGTGCCTCCGATTCAGGCGGTCGACGCCTGCGTGATCGCGCTTGCCGATCGTTTCGATCTGCGGGAGCTCGCGCCCCTGGACCAGCGCGACCGCAACGACACCTCAGATCAACGAGTGCGACCGGGGGGCAGGCCATGCGCTCCTCACACGCCCGCAACCAGCGAGTTTCGGCCTCAAACGAATAGCGTTGACGCCTCGGCGACGCCGAAATAACTTTACCCGGGACACCACGGACAAAGAGCCGAAAGAACTTTTATGAAACTGACGCGGATCAAGTCGGCAGCTGCCATCGGCAGCCTGGCAACGGCGCTCTTCCTAGCACCGTCGACGCCAGCACAGGCAGCCGCCAGTTGCACCAACGGCACCCAGACAGACATTGGCTACACCATTCTTTCCGGCGGATACATCAAAGGTTCGGCCAGCTACACAAGCTGCCCGGATCGACCGATATCCCGGGCCGAGATTTGGATACGCAGAAACGGTGGCCGGCTGTTTGCCACAGAGGTTGAAATCAAGGGCATCGCTACACCATCGAGTCGGTCCTTTTCGCCTAAGGATCGTATTTGCCAAAACCCGAGGATCACGAGCAGATACGACACTTTTGTGGTCTTCTACCATTCAGACGGCGGAAAGACGGAGTTGCGCTCGAACTCGATCACCGTTCCGTGCGAGTAGCTTCCCCGAAACCTGAGTCACGTCCATACCTCCGATTAGCGGAGGAACGTAATTCCATGAGGTGCAACGGGGCCCCCTTTGAGGGCACCAGCCGTACCGTTCCCACCATGAAATATCGCCTGGAGCGACCCAGCACCAGACCAGTGCCTGCCTGATCCGGACGGCTGGGTGTGCCGAGAGTCTTACACCCGCATTACTGCGTATCGGAACGGCACAAGGGTGCCGAAAAGAATCGGAACAACGCGACGGCTGAAGCGTGCCGGGAAACCCACATTGCAACAGCCACGTTACACGAGGTTTCGCAAATCAGGGAAGGATTATCTGTGCGGAAGACTGTTGCTCACCTAGGCGTACTTGCCATTTCGCTCGGGATTGCGATCGTAGGGCAGGTCCAGCCGGCCAGTGCGGCCATCAACTGCAGTAGCGGCACCAAGATGGACATCGGGTACACAATCAAGGACGGCGCATACATCAAGGGGTCGGCGAGCTACACCAGCTGCCCTAACCGCGCGATCCAGTCAGCCGAAATTGTGCTCCAGACAAAGGTTGCGATTGGCGGCTGGAGTGACGTCAGTCAAACTCGTGTCACGATATCAGGGATCGTCACGCCTTCTCAGAAGTCGTACTCTTTCAAGGATCTTCCTTGCAGGGCGGACACCATGATGGATTGGCGGGATTGGCGTGCGAAGGCCGTCTGGAAGCACACCTCGGGCACTACTACTAAGTACTCGAATGTATTGCGGACAGTAGCGGACTGCCGGCCATAAGAGCTGAAGGAGCTGGGACCGAGCTGAATCTGGTCAGCCTTGTCCCAGCGACGAACGCTCACGGCGCCGGCGCGGCAAGGTGCCGAGACGCGACCGCCAACACCCTTTCAGTTATAGGAGAGCAGCAAGTGAAACCCCTCAAGAAGATTGCGGCAGTTATTGGTGCGGCGGGAATTGTAGCCGGCGGCGTCCTGGTCGCCGCCCCGGCACAAGCCGCAGGTTCCGTCATCGACATTGGCTACACCATCGTCGATGGGCGGTACATCAAGGGGTCAGGCAGCATGACGAACAACGGCGACTATACCAACGTATGTGTGGTGATCATGGGGAAAAAGAACTCGAGCGGCTACTCGGACTACACCATGGCTTGTCGCACCAACCGGGGCTCCGTGTCGTGGAGCGCTCCGGATGTGTTCGCCGGGAACTTGGAGGCACGTGCCTGCTATGAGTTCTACACTCGGATTAGCGCTTACAAGAATGGCACTCGCGTGGCCAACAAGAACTCGAATCACGTCAAGGTAGGCACCTGCGGGTAGATTCAGTGGTTGTGGGCGGCTAGCGGAACCTCGTTGGTCGCCCTCACTGCTTGGCCGGAGCGCTGGCGATGAGCGTGGCCGCTGCGCAGCGTCGCTCGATCCGTACCTCACGGAGATGATCGTCGACCACGCCCTGCGACCGGGCTACGACCACACGAGCGAGTTCGGCTACGGCCTGGCCCTCATTCTGGATGCGCTCGAAGCTCGCCGGAGGCAGAGCCCCGACACCGCCACGTGAGACACACCTCGCCTCTGCTGAGGACCGGCCGTCGTGGAACGGCCCGCACTGCTCAAAGAGCTTCGCTCGATTGCGACAGTCAGGTCGGCCGGTCGAAGTCGCCGGCCTTGACGCCGCCGAGGAAGGAGCGCCATTCGGCGGGGGTGAAGAGCAGCTTGGGGCCGTCAGGGTCCTTGCTGTCACGGACCGCGACCACGCCCGGCAGGTTGTCGGCAACCTCGACGCACTGACCGCCGTTGTCCGAAGAACGTGACGACTTCCGCCACACAGCGGCGCTCAAATCCATTCCCGTCTCACTTCCTCGATCATTTTGAGGGACATGTGATCAGGGTAAGCCCATCGGCGTATCGCTTCATAGCGGTTCCATATCGAGGTCACGCAGATGGGGTCGGTCGTAACCTGTCCCTGTACCGGAGAATCCGCGTGGATGATGTCTGGCTGCCCGTTCGGAAGCTCCGCGATCATAAAAGGCCCGGCCAGCCCAGACATGCACTCCGAATCGACGACCTGAATGGAGACGGCGGGCCGTTGAGCGACCTCCAATAAGTAGCCGAGCTGTTCACGCATCACCTCCGAGCCATTGACCCGGCGGTGCAGGACGCCTTCGTCGATGAGGACCAGGAGCAGAGGAGGATCGTCCTTGTCGAGGATCTGGCCACGCCGCATGCGAGCCTGAACACGCTCTTCAACCTCATCAGGAGTAGCTCGGGGGCCGTGGGTGAAAAGGTGGCGGGCGTAGGACTCGGTCTGCAGAAGACCTGGGACGAGTAGCGGGTCCCAGGAGCGCAGGACCAGGGCGGTGGGCTCGATCTCCTCGGCCCATAAAAAGAGAAAAACAGACTTTCCGTTCCGACGGGAATACCGGAGACCGGTTTCGACAAACCGGCACCTGACATCAGCTGCCATCCCCCGGCCCGCCGGTCCGGCCATTGCCCCACCTGCCACAAGGGCAATCTAGGCACACGCCTTCTCTTTCCGTCAGGAAGGAAAAGAAAGCGCGAAGAGCTCCCTTCCGGCAGGAGACAAACGAGCGATGCGCGATCAGGAAAACGGCCTTTCCCGTTCCGCCCGCGGCCGTCGGAAACCTCCGGATCCCACGACCGCGGAGCAGCAGGAGCGGTTCGTCCACCTGGTGCGGCTCGGCTGGGACCTGCGCACTCTGGGGGTTCGCACCTCGCTGGTCCTGCCGGTGACCGGGCAGCTGATCCTGGAGGTCCACTCGGCGGCCGGGACCCTGGCCCGGATCACGGTCATCCGGCGTTACTGCGGCTGGGTGTTCACCTGGCGGCCGTGGTGGGCGCGCCTGTGGCGGCGGAGCGAATGGGTGCTGACGGAGGCCGACAACGCGGCCGACATCGTCATGGCCGAGGTGAACGGATGAGACCGGAAGAGCGGATCAGGCCCCACGACGCTGCCCCGGGGACTCCCAGCGCGGACACGCGACACGGCTCGTGGCGCAGGGAGTTCCCCGGCGAGGTGGCGTCCGTGCCGGCGGCCCGTGCCTGGGCCCACGGGCTGCCGGCCGTACGGCTCGCACCCGCGACACTCGACGACGTCGTGCTGCTGCTGAGCGAGGTGGTCACCAACGCCGTCGCCCATTCCGACTCCGGCCGTACGGCGGGCGGCCGGGTGACGGTCCACGTGACCCGCGACCGGAAATCCGTCCATGTGGAGGTGACCGACGACGGGTCGGCCACGAGCGTCCCGGCCGTGCGCGTGCCGGAGGCCGACAGCGACGGCGGGCGGGGGCTGTGGCTGGTCGACCTGCTCGCGACCGCCTGGGGATCCCAGCATGACGACGAGGCGGGCCGGTCGGTCTGGTTCGAGGTGGCGGAACGGTCCGGTCAGCCCATCCGGTGCCGGGTTCAGCTCATCCGGCGCAGCACCCGGGCGGCGGTGCGGGCGAGCAGCTCCACCTGGCTCTCGTCGAACTCCGCGCGCGGCCCGCGTATGATCCAGCGCGACACCAGGCGCGGCTTGAGCAGGGTGAGCCCCTCGGCGGTGACCGTCCGCCGCAGCTCCCCGCCGTGCACGGCGAGCAGCGGTTCGATCGTGACGGGGATGCCCGACTCCTTGGAGAGCACGGCGGCCAGCGACTCGGAGGCGTCGACGAGCGCCTTGGCCACCTTCGAGCCGTACTTCTCGCCGAGGAACAGCCGCTCGCCGTACCGGGCGATCTCGGTGTCGGGGTCCCAGGCCTCGTTGTCGACCACCCAGATGCCACCGGGGCCGATGACGAGGTGGTCGATCGACGCCTGCCCGGGGACGGCGCGGCCGTCGAGGATGTGGTAGCCGTGCTTGCGGAGCTTGCGGCGGAGCAGCTTGCCGGTGATGGTCTCGCCCCGGCGCCTGCCGCGCCAGACGGCGGTGGCCTCGTAGGAGTGCCAGACCCAGAACATGTCGGCGGCGCCGACCAGCAGGCCGGCCACGAGCCCGATCACCGGGGGGCTGGGCAGGTCGAAACGGTAGGCGAGCAGGATGCCCACGATCAGGCCGACCGCCGCCTTGACCGCGCGCGCCTTCCGGCGCTGATCGGCTTCCTTGATCCAGAACTGCTCGTACATGACCTGGGGTGACAGGCCGTGCACCTGGTCGTCGGGCGTCACGTAGATTGATCCGCCGGGCACAGCGAACCCCCCAGAGTCGATTGGTGGCAGTGAGGCGGATCTGCGACGCTGAAGATCCCTCAATCATGAAATACCCAAGCAGGGGCTCCAGGCATCCAAAGGTGATGGAAATAACACAACCCAGATACCTGCCGCCGGTTTGACCGACCAGTCGGTATGCTTGCCGCACCACACCTTGGGGGACAGATGACGCAGGACAAGGAGCCGGTACGGCAGCGGCTGATCGGCGAGGCCACCCGCCTGTTCGCCGAGCGGGGCTTCGAGAGCACCTCGGTGCAGGAGATCGTCGCGGCGGCCGGCGTCACCAAGGGCGCCATGTACCACTACTTCGACTCCAAGGACGACCTGCTCCACGAGATCTACGGCCGCGTGCTGCGCATGCAGATGGAGCGGCTCACCCTGCTCGCCGACGGACCGGGCCCGGTGGCCGAACGCCTCCACGCCGCCGCCGCCGACGTCGTGCTGACCACGGTGGAGAACCTGGACGACTCCAAGATCTTCTTCCGCTCCATGCACCTGCTCGCCCCCGACACCCGCAAGAGCGTCCGCGCCGAACGCCGCCGCTATCACGAGCGCTTCCGCGACCTCGTCACCGAGGGCCAGCGTGAGGGCGTCTTCAGGGCCGACACCCCCGCCGAGATCGTCGTCGACTTCTTCTTCGGCTCGGTCCACCACCTGGGCACCTGGTACAGCGCGGAGGGCGCGCTCTCCGGCGCCGAGGTGGGAGAGCACTTCGCCGACCTGCTGCTCACCTCGCTGCGCCCGAAGTGACGGGGCTCGGAGTGGCTCGGGACGGAATCCCGCCATGCCCCGACGCCGGTGGCGGTCGGCCGTCCGCCCGATCGCGGACAGGCCCGCCACCGGGACGGGTACACCCTCGCAGCTTGATCAGTCCAGGCTCCGGGAACGGACCACACCCAACCTCGGGAGCCGTCTCAGCTCGTGGCCAGGATCGTCGATCCTGGCCACGTCGTCGTTGGGGAGCACGGCCGAGTCTCTCCGGATAGCTGTTGGAGGGCGTGTCAGCCCTTGTCGTAATACCAACTCGTGCACTTGCTCCTGAGCGCGCCGCTGACTCTCACACCGATGCAGGCGCGCATCCACACGCGGTAGTTGGGCTGTTGATTGGAATGGTCCCGCGCGAACGGACCGCAGTTCTTCCAGGTCTTTCCGCCGTTTTTCGAGCGGTGCACCGTGACGAGGTCACCGGCCCGATAGCCGCTCTTGATGTAGGCATAGGAGTAGTCGGTGAGCCTCACGTTACGCAGCCACAGCGTGCGGCCCTTGAACGTGAGCTTGCGGACCGGATAAAAGCTCCATGTGTCCCCGCCTGGGAAGGCCACGGACTTGCCGCAGCTCGCTGACGCGGCCGTGACGGACGCCGACGTGGCGGCGGACACCGGTCCGGTGAAAGCACCCGCGGCGATCGCACTCGCGACCACGACGACCGATGTTCTCCTCCAACGTCCATGCATGAGTCCTCCTCGATGGGTAGGTATGCCGGTGCCTGATCGGGCTCGCTTGCCGGCGGAGCCGGGAGCGACGCGTTTTCCGTCGGCTTCCCTCGGCTTTCCCCTGTGAGCCCGCCGCCGCCGGATGGCGGAGGCACGGGCTTTCGCCGATGTCAGTCCACAACGCGATGGCATCCCTGGTCCACGTGTTCCTGGCTGAGCAGGAACACGCAGCTCACAGCTGTGGCAGGCGACGGCGCCGAGAGAACGTTGATTGTTCTGTGACGTCCACGGCAGAGCATGCTGGTATGAGCGGTGGAACCCTGAAGATCTTCTTCACTGGTGAGGACCTGGCTCGGCTGCGCATCGCCTCGCGCGTCGACGAGCTCTGGGAGATGGCGATGAGCCTGCACGTGCTCCAGGGATTCGGCAGAGGCAATGCCCTGGCCGGTTGGCGGCGGCGAGCGCGCGTGGCCTTGACCGAGACGAGCCTGCTGAAACAGGTCAGGGAGACACTGGTGCCGTTGCTGCCGCTCAAGGCGTACTTCCCCGATTTCCTGACCCCGTACGAGGGGCTGTCGGGGTTGGACAACGGCGTCGCCGCGCTGGCGGACACGCCGCCCTCGCGGGTGCGCCATGAAGTCGACCAGCTACGCCCCCACGTTCCGGTGCCCGCCACCCTGGACGATCTCGCCCGGGGCAACCAGCAGTCCATCCGTGACCTGGCCGACCTGAGCGCGACGTACTGTCAGACCGTCTTCGCCTCCCAGCGCCTGACGATGGAGCACTCGCTCGGGCGTGAGCGTGCCAGGCTGACCAGGCTACTCACCGATCACGGCGTGGAGACGATGCTCGCCGCCCTCGGCCCCTCGATGCGCTGGCGGCCCCCGGTCCTGGAAGCCGACTACGTCAGCGGGCAGTACGAACTCCACCTGGGCGGGCGTGGGCTGACGCTCATCCCCTCCTACTTCGCCCGTTCGATGCCCGTCGTGCTGGCCGACACGAGCCTGCCGCCCGTCCTGGTCTTCCCGGTCCCCCACACCCCTGCGGCTCACGAGCCGGACGACGCGCTACCCGACCTGCTCGGCCCCACCAGAGCCCGCATCCTGCGCTGCGTCGCCACCACCAACGACTGCACCACCAGCGAACTCGCCCGCCGGACAGGGATCTCGCTGTCGAGCGCGAGCGCCCACGCCCAGGTGCTGCGGCGTGCCGGTCTGATCACCAGCACCCGCCACGCCAACATGGTCATCCACCAGGTGACCCATCTGGGAACGGACCTGACCCTGCCTGTCACCACCGGCTCCTGACGCCCCGTGACCCCGCCCACCTCGCCGGCGGCGAGGCGGCCCACCTACGGCGGCCGGAACAGTCTCCCGACACCAGCCCCTCCCGGTATCTGATTGCCGTTCCGGTAGAAGCCCGTCAGCCGGCACGCTTACGCCGCCGACGAGACGGCTTGGCGAGATCCCGGCAACGGGCCACCAGGTCATCGATTTCAGACAGGTCTGGATCCGTACCGTCATCGTCACAGCAGGCGGGCTTGGTTCGCTCGCCCGCCGGCGGCACGTCCAGCCCGCACGCCTCCCACAGGGAGGCGTAGACATCCTGTGTCCGGTTGCGCTCATCATGGGGCCCCTGCATCAGAACCCATGCGCGCCCCGGCGCTTCGAAGGCGACCACGACGCGCGTGGCATCTCTCAGATGCTTGACGCACAGCCGGCTCACCGGGATCTCCCCGGTGAGCCGATATCCAAGGGCCGCGCAGCCTCGCGCTTCCAGATCACCAACGAAGGCGACAAACGCCCGCAGATCCGCCCCGCGCAAGGTCTCGGCCTGTTTCTCCGCGAGCACCGAGAGATAGACCTCAGTCCTCACCGGCGGCCGGCTCTGAGTTCTTGGAACTCCACTCGGCCTTGATCTCCCGCCACGGACGGCCCTCGCCCTGTTCCATCTGCCGGAGGCCGCCGATCAGCTGATCATCCTCCAGGAGTCCCCGGTCTTGCAGGCGGCGCCAGACCGACTCGACAAGATTACGGGTGCGACCGCCCCGGCGCAGATCCTGGACAAGCGTTGCCACGGCGTACAAGCGTTCGGCTTCAAGCATCAATCGAGGCTTTCCCTTGACCGGGATGAGCAGCCCTTCCTTGACCCATGCGCGAACGGTCTTCTCGTCAACGCCGAGGATCTTCGATGCGATCGTCGCCCGCACCGGCTCGGCATGTGCGAGCAGATCCTGGACGACTTCCCTGACCGTGTCACGGGTGCCGGTCTCATGGGTGCTGGCGGCTACTCCGTCCAGGCGCTGCGCTTGATCGAACAGAGCCAGCGCCGCCCGCTCCTCAAGCTCTTTCCTGCGAGGGGCCTGTGCTGTGCCGACGACCTCGTTCCCGCGCTGCGCCGGGAGCGTGTGGGGCTTTCGCTTCTTGGCCGCTCCTGCCGGAGACTTCCTGGGCTTGACATCGGTCATGAGGGTGGCTCTCCCTTCTGCCTCCACGATACTCCCCGATTCAGGATCAAAATCAGGAGTCGAATTCTGATTCGACGTTGAAACGGGTTATCTGGCTTGGCGACGGTGCCACTCGGCGATCAGCAGCCACCAGGAGGTGCCCTCACGGGACTCTGCCCCTGGCGCGGAAGGCCGCGGTCTTGACGCGGTTCTGGCAGGCGGTGCCGCAGAACCGGCGGGTGCCGTTGCGGGACACGTCCACGTACACCCGATCACAGTGCGGCGCCGTACACACGCCGAGGCGGTCGTGGAACTCGCTCCCCAGCACGATCGCGAGCCCGGTGGCGCAGCTCGCCGCCCAGTCGCCGGCCATGGTGCCGCCGGGGCCGTGGAAGTGCAGATGCCACGGCTCCCCGTCGTGCCGGTCGAGCAGCGGCCGGGCGCGGGTCTCCTCAAGAAGGCCGTTGACCTGCAGGGCCGCCGCGTCGATGTCTCCCGTCGCGACGGCGTCGAAGACCCCGCGCAGGCGTGCCGCGATCTCGGCGAGCTCACCGGCCTCCCCTTCGGTGACCTCCCGGTGATTCGGGTAGCCGGTCCGCAGGCCCTCGGCGGCGGCGGTGGCGAGATCGCGCGGCGGCGGGAAGGCGCGCCCACGCCTCTCCCCGGGGGTCAGCTCGTTGACCAGGCCCACCGCCACCCGGACGATCGCATCGGCGTGACTGTTGAAATCCACTTGACCGGTTACATCCTCGCGCTTTAGTTTGTGACTGCCACAAGCTTAAACGACAGTTACAAGGAGACGATTGTGCTCACCCACGATGCCGCACTTGAGTGGATCGCACGCTGGGACCGCCAGCAGGAGGGCTACCTGCCCGATCGCGAGGAGCGTTTCACCGCGCTGATCGACGCCGTCGAGGCGGCGGGCCGTCCCGATCCACTGGTCATCGACCTCGGCTGCGGGCCGGGCTCACTGTCCGCCCGGCTTCTGGAGCGGCTGCCCGGGGCGACGGTGGTCTCGGTCGACGCGGACCCGCTGCTGCTCGGCCTCGGCCGGGCCGCCTACCCTCATCTCAGGTTCGTCTCCCTTGACCTGCGCACACCCGGATGGAGCGATTCCCTGGGCCTGGACGGACCGGCCGACGTCGCGGTGAGCACCACCGCGCTGCACTGGATCTCCGGATCGGATCTCCCGAAGATGTACGCCGAGCTGGCGACCGTGTTGCGTCCGGGCGGGCTCCTGCTCAACGGCGACCACATGGAGACCGACGACACCGCCCCGGCCATCGCCCGCCTCGAACGCGCCGTGCACGACCGGGAGACCGAGCGCGCTTTCGCCGGCCGGCGCCCCGAAGACTGGCGCCAGTGGTGGGACGCGGTCGCCGCCGACCCCGCCTTCGCCGAGCTCCACGCCGAACGCGCCACCGCGGGCGCCGACCACCACGGCTCGGAGTCCCCCCTGCTCTCCACGCATGTCGACGCCCTCCGCGACGCCGGCTTCACCGAGATCGGCCCCCTGTGGCAGCGCGGCAACAACCGGCTCCTCTGCGCCGTCCGCGGCTGATCCGGCGGCAGGGGGGTTCACGCCGCCCCGCAGGCTGATCCGGCTGCGGGGCGGGGGTTTCACTCCGCCCCGCAGCCGGTTCTCACCATGTCCTGGCACCGCCGTCATGTAGGACAGGAGATGACCTATACCCGCTATAACGTGGTCGTTGTGACCGCGACGGGGATCCGGAGCGGAGGATCGGGCAGACCGGAAAGCCATCCGAAAAATATCGGAATGAAGCATTCCGTTCTGATATAATGGAACAGAATGAACTGTTCCACCGAAGACCCTCGATCTGAGCACGTTCGCGGAACGACTCTTTCCGCGAACCCTCGTAGCGTTCACATATCCCCCGAACGACAGGCTCTGGAGGAGCAATGACCACCCTCGACATCCGCCCGCTGGATGCCCGGGAAGCCACCGAGCCCACGCCGTACAGGTGGCGCTGGCCCGCGCTCTTCGTGATCCTCGCCGGCTCCGTGATGGAACTCCTCGACGCCACCGTCACCAACATCGCCGGCCCGACGATGCAGGCCGACCTCGGCGGCGGAACCTCGATGATCCAGTGGCTCGGCGTGGCGTACACGCTGGCCATGACCGCCGGCCTGCTCACCGGCGGGCGGCTGGGCGACATCGTGGGCCGCAAGCGGATGTTCCTCATCGGCGCGGCCGGCTTCGTGGTCGGCTCGCTGTTCTGCGCGGTGGCCGTCTCGCCGGAGACCATAATCGCCGCTCGCGTGATCCAGGGCCTGTTCGGCGCCGCGATGGTCCCGCAGGGGCTCGGCATGATGAAGGAGATGTTCCCGCCCAAGGAGCTTCAGGCGGCCTTCGGCGCGTTCGGCCCGATCATGGGACTGTCCGCGATAGGCGGCCCGATCCTGGCGGGCTGGCTGGTCGACGCCGACTTCTTCGGCACCGGCTGGCGCATGATCTTCCTGATCAACCTGCCGATCGGCCTGCTCGCGGTGCTGGCCGCGGTGAAGTTCCTGCCCGCCACCCGGCCGACCCGCTCGCTCAAGCTCGACCTCCCCGGCGCGCTCCTGGCCTCCCTCGGCTCGCTGATGATCGTCTTCCCGCTGGTCCAGGGCCGTGAGCACGACTGGCCGGCCTGGACGTTCGTGATGATGGCCGGCTCCGTGGCGGTGTTCGCGTTCTTCGGCTGGTACGAGTCGCGCAAGAACAGCAGGGGCGGCGACCCGCTGATCGCGCCGAGCCTGTTCCGCAAGCGCACGTTCATCGGCGGCATGTTCACCGGGACGATCTACTTCGCCGCCTTCAGCGGATTCGGCCTGGTCTTCAACCTCTACACGCAGCTCGGCCTCGGCTACACCCCGCTGAAGGCCGGCCTGGCCGGCGTCCCGCTCTCGGTGGGCATGATCATCGGGATGGGCGCCATGCAGGCGGTCAGGAGGCACGGCCGCAGGGTGCTGCACGCCGGTGCCGCGATCATGACGGTCGGCGTCGTCGCCCTCCTGCTGCTGCTCGGCCCGGAGGTCGGCCCCTGGCAGCTCGCCCCCGCCCTGCTGGTCACCGGCCTGGGATCGGGACTGATCATGGGCCCGTACTTCGAGATCGCGCTGGCCGGCGTCGAGCCGCACGAGACCGGCTCCGCCTCCGGCACGCTCACCGCGCTCCAGCAGGTCGGGGCGGCGCTCGGCGTGGCCCTGCTCGGCACCGTCTTCTTCGGCGCGATGGGTGGCGACCCCACCGCCGCCGCGCGGAGCACCTTCTGGGTCGTCGCCGGGATGGTCGCGCTGACCTTCCTGGTCGGTTTCCTCCTGCCCCGGCAGGCCCGCGAGGACGCGGACCCGGTCCACTGAGCCTTCACCGGTAGGCGGTCGTCGCCTTCCCCGAGCGCGCCCAGCCGAAGCCCCTCGGTCGGCCTCATGCTCGCAGCATGGGTCTACCAGGGGCTTTATGCTGTCCGGATCCGCCGCACGCCTCCCTCGGCGGCCGGACGACCCACTCACACGGCACCTCGGTGACCCGCTGAACCCGGAAGGCGATCTCCCCCGCCCGTCTTCCGGTGATCGGGAAAGCGAATCGGCCCATCGGGTGATACCCCATGACCGACATTCGCCACGAGAGGTTCTCGATGACAACCACGCCGGTCGAACGGCCGCCGGATCAGTCGCTCGACGACTTCTCCGCCGTCTTCGACACCTACTTCAGCGAGATCCACCGCTACGTCACCCAGCGCCTCGGCCCCGGACCGGCCGAGGACGTGGTCGCCGAGGCGTTCCTGACGGCGTTCCGCAAGCGGGCGCGGTACGACCCCGCCAAGGCCGGCGTCAGAACCTGGCTGTACGGCATCGTCACCAACCTCATTCACAAGCACCGCAGAACCGAGGTCCGCACGCTGCGCGCCGTGGACAGGCACGGCCCCCCGGCCGACGCGCCCAGCCACGAGGAACGCGTGGCGGCGCAGGTCAGCGCCGAGAGCCTGCGCCCCGCCCTCGCCGAGGCCATCGCCCGTCTCGGGCGGGGCGAGCGCGACGTCCTGCTTCTGACGGCCCTGGCGGGACTGAGCCACGAGGAGATCGCCGCCGCGCTCGGCATCTCCTACGGCACGGTCGGCTCACGGCTGAGCCGCGCCAGAGCCAAGATCCGCGCCGCCCTGGGCGGCACCAACCCGATGGAGGCCAACCATGGATGAGCTCACCGAGGTCCGCGAGCTGTACGGCCGGCCCGACGACGACCCGTTCGCGAAGACGAGGGTGCAGGCACGGATGCGCGCGGCGACCAGGCGGCGCCTGCCGTGGCAGGCCGGTGTCGCGGGACTCGCCACGGCGGCCGCGGTCGCGGCGGCGGTCTTCGTACCCGGCCTGACGACCTCCGCCCCCGCGCTCTCCCCCTCCGCCGGGATCAGCACGACCACCCTGTCCGGTCACTCGATCCTGCTGGCCGCGGCGACCAGGGCCGAGGCCGCTCCCGAGGGCGCCTACTGGCACGTCAAGCGGCTGTACACGATGCGGTGGGCCAAGCCGTACGGCAAGGAAGGCGACACGTACCAGCTGGAGAGCTCCAACATCGCCGAGGAATGGATCTCCAAGGAGGGCCGGGCCTGGTCCGGCTCCCGGAAGCTGGCCACGCGCCCCCTCGACGTGGAGGCCTGGCGCCGCGACGGCTCACCGACCGAATGGAAGGTCGAGGAAGGCGGCTTCTTCACCTCACCGGGCGAAGGGAAGCTGGTCTCCCGCAAGGGAGAGCAGAAGTTCCAGCTCGGCGGCGAGCAGCTGACTCTGGAAGAGATCAGGGCGCTGCCCGCCGACTCCGAGGCTCTGAAGAACCGGACGCTGGAGGCGATCCGCGCGGACGGGATCGCCGAGGACTACGTGGACGAGAACCTGCCGAGGGCGTTGGCGTCGCTGCTGTACGAGCTGCCCACCTCTCCGGAGGTGCGGGGCGCCGCGTACCGGGCGCTGGCGGCGCTGCCCTCCGTGCGGGTCGAGGGCGACACCACGGACCCGCGAGGCAGGCCGGGCGTCGCGATCACGTTCCCGATCCAGCACGGCCAGCCCACCCAGGGCAAGCTGATCATCGATCGGGACACCTCGATGGTGCTGGCCTCCCTGGTCACCGGCATGCCGGGCAAGGGCGACCGTACCGAGGTGGTGCTGGAGTCCGGCTGGACCGACTCCGAGCCGGTGGCCCCCTCGGCCGAGTAAGGGACTGCCCATGCCCGGCCACGGACGCGGGGGCGCCGTGGCCGGGCATGCTCGTGACTCTCACTCGCCGTCTGCCCGATCCGCGGCCGGTACGGCGACGCGGCCGGACGCCCGGCCGCGTCGGTCTCGCGGCGGACGTCCAACCTGGCGACGCGGGCGGTGTCCAACCTGGCCGCGCAGCCGGTGTCCGACCTGGCCGCGCAGCCGACAGGGAGGGGCGGGGTCAGGCGGGAGCGGGCAGGTCCGCCAGGACCGCCAGGGCGTCCCGGTGGGCGCCGGGGGTGCCGAGCGCGATCTCTGTGGACTTCGCGCGCTTGAGGTACAGGTGCACCGGGTGCTCCCAGGTCATTCCGATCCCGCCGTGGAGCTGCACCGCCTCCTCGGCGACGCGCAGCGCCACCTCCGAGCACCAGGACTTGGCCACCGCCGCCGCCGGCTCGCCCGCCTCGACCGCCGCCGCGTCCGTCACGCCTGTCGCGTCCGTCACGGCGTGCGGGACCGCCGCCAGCAGGTCGGCGGCGTTCCTCGCCGCCGCGCGGGCACGGACCACGTCCAGCCAGAGGTCGGCCATCCGGTGCTTGATCGCCTGGAAGGAGCCGACCGGCCGGGCGAACTGGTGGCGCTCCTTGATGTAGGCGAGTGTCGTGTCCAGGCACCACTCGGCGACCCCGAGCTGCTCGGAGGCGAGCAGCCCCGCCCCGAAAACCAGCACCTTCCGTATGTCAAGGGAACCGATCACCTCACCCGGGGTGTCGGAGAATGTGACGGTGGCGACCGGCCTGGTCAGGTCGAGCGAGGGCACGACCTCGATCCGCGCGTCAGCGGGATCGACCCGGAAAAGCCCTGTCCCGACGGGGACCAGCAGGACATCGGCCACGTCGGCCCCGGCCACCGCCCTGATCTGTCCGTTCAGCGCCCACCGGCCGGCCTCACCCGTCTCCGTCAAGGTCACGGTCTCCGGCAGCGGCTTGTACGGCGAAGCCGCCAGCGAGACCACCAGCGCCGCCGTGGTCTCGCCGGAGGCGAGCTCCTGGACGAGGTCCTCCTCGCCGATCTCCAGCAGAGCCTTCGTCGCGAGCACCGAGCTGGTGAGGAACGGGACCGGCGCCACCGCCCGCCCCAGCTCCTCCAGCACCACCGCGACCTCCCGCGCCGACGCCCCCGCCCCGCCGTACTCCTCCGGCACGAGCAGCCCCGCCACCCCGATCTCCCGCGACAGCGTCTTCCACAGATCCATGTCGTACGGCGAGGCGGACTCGACCCGCCTCAGCACGGCGTCGGAGCCGCAGCGGTCGGCGAGCAGATCCCGCACGGAGGCCCGCAGCTCCTCCTCGACCTCGGTATACAACAGCGTCATCGGTCGCTCACCACTCCTCATTCACTGCGCGGGCCACTCGTCCCTCGCGGACCACTCCGCTCACTGCGTCGGGCTCGCTCCGCGTCATCGGTCGCTCACCACTCCTCATTCACTGCGCGGGCCACTCGTCCCTCGCGGACCACTCCGCTCACTGCGCCGGGCTCGCTCCGCGTCATCGGTCGCTCACCACTCCTCATTCACTGCGCGAACCACTCCGCTCACCGCGTCGGGCTCGCTCCGCGTCATCGGGGCAGGTCCTTCCAGGGCACGTCCTTGTCGACGCGGGGTTCCGACGGCAGGCCGAGCACCCGTTCGGCCACGATGTTGCGCAGGATCTCCGAGGTGCCGCCCTCGATCGAGTTCCCCTTGGCGCGCAGGTAGCGGTATCCGGGTCCCCTGCCGAAGAAGTCCACGCTGTCGGAGCGGCGGAAGGTCCAGTCGTCGTAGCCGAGCCCCTCCTCCCCGCGCAGTTCCACGTCCAGCCCGGACAGCGCCTGGTTGAGCGAGGCGAAGGAGAGCTTCATGCCCGAGCCCTCCGGTCCCGGCTGCCCGGCGGACAGCTGCTCGCGCAGCCGCGCCCCGGCCAGCCGCGTCACCTCCGCCTCCACCCAGAGCCGGAGCAGCCGCTGGTGCAGGTCGTGGGTGCGCAGTTCGGGCCGGGACCGCCAGGTCTCGGCGACCACGCCGATCATTCCGCCGCCCCGCCGGACCGGCGCGCCGCCGATCGCCACGCGCTCGTTCATCAGCGTGGTCTGGGCGACCCGCCACCCGTCGCCCACCTCACCGAGCCGCAGGGAGTCGTCGAGCCGTACGCCCGTGAGGAAGACCTCGTTGAACTCGGCCTCCCCGGTGATCTGCCGCAGCGGCCTGACCTCGACGCCGGGGGCGTGCATGTCGCACACGAAGTAGGTGAGCCCCCGGTGCTTGGGCAGGTCCGGGTCGGTCCGGGCGACCAGGATCGCCCAGCGGGAGTGGTGGGCGCCGGAGGTCCACACCTTCTGACCGTCCACGACCCACTCGTCGCCGTCGCGGACCGCCCGCGTGCCGAGTGTCGCCAGGTCCGACCCCGCGCCGGGCTCGCTGAAGAGCTGGCACCAGATCTCCTCGCCCGTCCACAGCGGCCGCAGGAACCGCCTGCGCTGCTCCTCGGTGCCGAAGGTCAGGATGGTCGGCGCGGCCATGCCCAGCCCGATCGCCTGCACCCCGGTGTCGAGCTGCGGGGTCCCCGCCAGCTCCTGCTCCACCACGTTCTGCAGCTCTCGCGGGGCGCCGAGCCCGCCGAGCCCCTCGGGGAAGTGCACCCAGGCCAGCCCCGCGTCGAACCGGGCCCGCAGGAACTCCAGCCGGTCCCCGGGGTCGTGCCCGGCCAGGAACGCGACGGCGCGCTCCCTGATCGTCTCTTCGTCCAACGCCACGGACATTCCCTTCATCGATGAATCCGGCCCCCGGCCCCGGCTCGGACGTGGGGAGATCCCGCGATCCACCGTGGTGACGCCGGTACGGCGGAGCGGGTGATCGGGGACAGGGGCTTCAGGTCATGTGCTTCTTGAGTTCGCGGTAGGCGAGGGAGCGCTTGTGCACCTCGTCGGGTCCGTCGGCGAGCCGCAGGGACCGCGCGCCCGCCCACAGGCCCGCCAGCGGGAAGTCCTGGCTGACGCCTCCGGCGCCGTGGGCCTGGATGGCCTTGTCCAGGATCCACTCCACGTCACGCGGGGTGGCGATCTTGATGGCCTGGATCTCGGTGTGGGCGCCCCGGTTGCCGACGGTGTCCATCAGCCAGGCGGTCTTCAGCACGAGCAGGCGGAGCTGCTCGATCCTCACCCTCGATTCGGCGATCCAGTCCTGGACGACGCCCTGCTGGGCGATCGGCCTGCCGAACGCGCTCCGGGACAGGGTCCGGGTGCACATCAGCTCGACGGCCCGCTCGGCCATGCCGATCAGCCGCATGCAGTGGTGGATCCGTCCCGGCCCGAGGCGCGCCTGAGCGATCGCGAAGCCGCCGCCCTCCTCGCCGATCAGGTTGTCCACCGGCACCCTGACATCGTCGAAGACGATCTCGGCGTGCCCGCCGTGGTCGGCGTCGGAGTAGCCGAACACGTGCATGCCCCGCCGGACGTCCATGCCGGGCGTGTCGCGCGGCACCAGGACCATGGACTGCTGCCGGTGCGAGGAGGCCTCCGGGTCGGTCTTCCCCATCACGATGAAGATCTTGCAGGCCGGGTTCATCGCCCCGGAGGCGAACCACTTGCGCCCGTTGATCACGTACTCGGAGCCGTCCCGGACGATCGACAGGGCGATGTTCGTGGCGTCCGACGACGCGGCGTCCGGCTCGGTCATCGCGAACGCCGACCGGATCTCCCCGCGCAGCAGCGGCTCCAGCCACTCCTTGCGCTGCCAGTCGCTGCCGAACATGGACAGCACTTCCATGTTGCCGGTGTCCGGGGCGGCGCAGTTGGTCGCGGTGGGGGCGAGCCGGGGCGAGCGGCCCATGATCTCGGCCAGCGGCGCGTACTGCAGGTTGGTCAGCCCCGCGCCGTGCTCCCCCGGCAGGAACAGGTTCCACAGTCCCCGCCCGCGCGCCTCCTGTTTGAGATCCTCCATCAGCGGAGGACTGGCCCATCCGCTCTCGGCCGCCTGGGCCTCGAAGGCCTCCTCCGCCGGGTAGACGCACTCATCCATGAAGTCGAGCAGCCGTCCCCGCAGCTTCTCGGTCGTGGCGTCGAACGCGAAATCCATGGGTTCTCCTCACGGTCTCCCAGGAGCGTACCGACCGGACGGTATGGATGTCGACACACTCTCCTGGCCGGACGCCGTGAGGCCCGCGTCCTCACGGCCTCCGAGGGCCTCCGCACCCGGCCGCGGGACCAGGGGACCGGCGTCGAAGTGGTCCCCGGAGACCACCGCCCGAGTGGACCTTCTGGCAGGTCCGCCGCCCGCCCTAGGCTCATCACCATGACCGCGAACATGCCCGCCCCCGTCACCCTGGAAGGCGATGCCGTACGGCTTGAGCCTCTGACCCTCGCCCACATCCCCGACCTGTTCCTGGCCTCCGGCGGCGACGAGGAGGTGTGGCGCTGGCTCCCGGCCGCGACGCCGCGGACCGAGGACGAGCTGGGGACGACGGCGGAGCGGCTGATCGGCGACCCGGACCACGTGCCGTTCGCGGTGATCCTCCGGGAGACCGGCCGCGCGGTCGGCTGGACCACCTACATCTCCACGCCGGGATACGCCGACAGCATCGAGATCGGCTGGACCTGGTACGGCAGGGCCGTGTGGCGCTCGGCCGTGAACACCGCCTGCAAGATCCTGCTGATCGACTACGCCTTCGACAAGCTCGGCGCGAACCGCGTCCAGCTCAAGACCGACATCCTCAACACCCGTTCCCAGGCCGCGATCCAGCGGATCGGCGGCCTCCACGAGGGCGTCCTGCGCCGCCAGCGCCGCCGCCCGGACGGCACCTGGCGCGACACCGTCTACTTCAGCATCCTCGACGACGAGTGGCCCGCCCACCGCGCCCGCCTGCTGGAGCGGTGACGGCCGGGCACCCGGCGGAGGTCATCGGGAACTTCCCAGGAGACCCCGGGCTTCAGCCCTGAGGGGTGTCAACCCAGCATCCCCCTCAGCAGTTCCCCGATCCCCAGCCGGAGGTCGTCCAGGGTCGGCTGGACTCCGGCTCCGACGATGGCGTCGAACATCACTCCCTCGCTGAAGGCGACCATCTGGCGGCCGTGCCGTACCGGGTCCGGCGACCCCGCGGCGGCGAGGAGCGCGGCCGCGGGGTCGCGGAAACGGCCCCCCACCTCGTCGTAGACCTTGCGGAGCTCAGGGCGGCGGCCGGCCTCCAGAGCCAGCTCGTAGCGGGCGACCGTCCGGCGGCGGTCGACGGTCAGCTGCGCCCACAGCACCCGGGCCGTCATCTCGGCGAGCGCGTCCAGCGCGCCCGACCCGCCCGACCCGCTCGGCCCGCCCGACCCGCTCGGCCCGCCCGACCCGCTCGGCCCGCTCGGTCCGCTCGGCCCGGCGGCGCTGAAGATCTCCTCGAACGCGGCGACCTCCAGCTCGGTGAGCCGCTCAAGGGTCAGCTCCAGCAGCGCCGAGCGGGTGCGGGCCAGGTTGGACGTGGAACCCGGCGGCAGTCCGGCCGCCTCGTCCACGGCCCGATGGGTCAGGCCGCGCATACCTCGCTCGGCGAGCAGGGTGATGGCGGTCTCCGCGACGAGCTCGGCACGCTGGGACTTCATCCCGCGATACTACATTTGTAGTTGAACTACAGGCGTAGTAACGTCCAACTACATCCGTAGTGAGGGAGAAGGTCATGGCACGCGCAGTGGTGGTCGGGGCGGGGATCGGCGGGCTGACGGCGGCGGTGGCGCTGCAGCAGCGGGGCTGGGACGTGACGGTGTTCGAGCGGGCATCGTCCCTGGAGCCGGTCGGCTCCGGGCTGGCCGTCTCCGCCAACGCCCTCAAGGCACTGGACACGATCGGCGTCGGCGACGAGATCCGCAAGCTGTCGGCGATCCAGGGCGAGGCCGGCGTACGGCGCGCGGACGGCCGATGGCTGATGAAGACCACCGAGGAGAGCACCTCCGCCCGGCACGGCGACTCCGTGGTGCTGCTGCGCCGCGCGGACCTGGTCGACGCGCTCTCGGCGCGCCTGGCCCCCGGCACGGTCCGGCTGAACGCCACGGTGACGGGGGTGGACCCGGAGAGCGGCCGGGTGACCGTCGAGACGGGGAGCCCGGGAGCCGATCGGGCAGACGGCCCGGCGGGCGGCACGGAGACCAGGGCGGCGGACGTGGCGACCGGGGCGGAGACCGAGGCGGCGGGCATGGCGACCGGGGCAGCGGACGTGGAGGCCGGCCCGGAGACCGGGGCAGCCGACGTGGAGGCCGATCTGGTGGTGGCCGCCGACGGCATCCACTCCCCCATCAGGACGGCACTGTTCCCCGGCCATCCCGCCCCGCGTTACTCCGGCATCACGAGCTGGCGGGTGCTCATCCCCGGCGGGGGCGTCCCCGGCCAGACCTCCGAGAGCTGGGGCGACGGCAAGGCCTTCGGAATCATGCCGCTGGCCGGAGGGGTGGCCTACTGCTACGCCACCGACACGGTCCCGGCCGGTGGGGGCGGCGGCGACCAGCGGGCCGAACTGCTCCGCCTGTTCGGAAAGTGGCACGCCCCGATCCCGGCGCTGCTCGCCGCCGCCTCATCGGAGAACGTGCTCAGGAACGACGTCCACTACCTCGCCACCCCGCTGCCCGCCATGCACAGGGGCAAGGTCGCCCTGCTGGGCGACTCGGCCCACCCCATGACCCCCAACATGGGGCAGGGCGCCTGCCAGGCGATCGAGGACGCGGTGGTGCTGGCCCACGTGGCGGGCAAGGGCGCGGGGCTGGCGGGCTACACCGCCGCCCGGCTGGAGCGGACCGCGAAGATCGTGGCCCGGTCCGCGTCGATCTGCCGGGCCTCCCAGCTCAGCAACCCGCTCGCCGTACGGCTGCGCGACACGATGATGGCGCTCACCTGGCGGCTGGCCCCGGGGCGCATGACCGGCGCGATGGACGAGGTGCTCGGCTGGACACCGCCCACCACCTGACCGGGCCATGACCTGTCCGGACGACGGGCGCGAGTCCCGACAAGGACAGGTCACGACGGATGCGAACCCCGGCAGGGACAGGCCACAAGGAGCGCGAACCCCGGCAAGGACAGGCCACGACGGGAGCGAACCCCGGCAGGGACAGGCCACGACGGGCGCGAACCCCGGCAGGGCGGGCTACGACGGGAGCGAGGCCGTTTCGCGGGTGGAGGTCTGGCCGCCGCCATGATCCGGGGAGAGCCTGCCCAGCGTGATCGTTCCCCAGACCAGCAGCGCGGCGGCGAAGATCGCCGGGATCACGTTCGCCAGGCCGGTCGGCATCGCCTCGTCGAGCAGGAGCGCTCCGGCCGTGATCGAGGTGATGGGGTCGACCACCTGCACCGTCGCGTAGGCGATGCCGAAGTAGCCCACCGCGTAGGACTTCTGCAGCAGCACCACCGCGCAGACCAGAAGCACGGGGACCGCGACCGTGAACCAGCTCAGCAGGTTGCTCAGGTCGCCGTTGAGGTTGCCGCCCACCACCCGGACGAAGGTGGACACGCTGGCCGTCACCACACCGGCGCCGATCGACAGCAGCAGCGCCTTGGCCGAGCCCGCCGCCTTCCGCGCGGCCAGGTGCGCCGCCAGCACGACCAGCCCGATGCAGGCCAGGAAGCCGAACGCCTCCCCGCCCGTCATGTGCGGCCGCACGGCGTGCACGGGAACGAGCAGCATCAGGCCGAGCAGGCCGACGGCCACGGCGATCGACCCGACGATCTCCGCCCGGTGCGGCCGCCTGCCGTGCAGCATCGCGGCGAGCGGTACGGCGAACACCAGCGTCGCCACACTGATCGGCTGTACCGCGACCAGCGGCGCGAAGCTCAGCGCGACGGCGTGCATGGACGCCCCGGCGAATCCGATCACCCCGCCCACCCACCAGCGGGGCCGCCTCATCAGCTTGAGCGAGGCCCCCTCGGAGACCGCCTCGAACTGCTGGAGCGCGGCACCCAGCGCATAACCCAGCGCGCCGACCAGAGCGATCGACATCCCGACCCAAGTCATCGCCACCCACCAGGGGCGATCAGGCATACGTAAAGAAATGATTCTTGGGTCATCCCGCAAGCTTAGAGTGCCCGACGAGTGGGTAACGGGCCGCCCAAGCCAGATCAAACCCCTTTTCGGTCATCACCCCCTATCCATGACGCATCCCCGCACTTCCGAGCGGATCGAGCGGACCAAACAGACCAAGCAGGCCGATCCGCGAGCGGCGCATCCCTCGGAGCGGAGCGGGGGGACGGCCCGTCCCCCCGTCCCTCCGGCGCGACCGTGGAGACTCGCGGACCGGACCCGCCAGACGCGGGGCGGACCCGCTGGTCGCGGGGCGGATCCGCTAGTCGCGGGGCGGGCAGACGCAGAAGAGGTGCCCCTCGGGGTCGGCGAGCACGACCCAGCCTCCCTCGCCGGGCTGGAAGTCAGGCTTGGTGGCTCCGAGCTCCAGGTAGTCCTGGACCGCCTTGTCCAGGTCGGGGACCCGGACGTCGAGGTGGAACTGCTTGTCGGCGCCGGGCCAGGAGGCCGGCTTGCGGTCCGGGTTCTGCTGGAAGTAGATGCTCGTCGTGCCGTCGCCGATGCCGGCGTAGGTGTCCTCGGCGTACTGGACCTCGTAGCCGAGGACGGTCGCGTAGAACTCGGCGAGCCGCTTGGGCTCGGCGCAGTCGATGGTCACGGCGATGAGCTGTGCTTTCGTCGTCATGGGCCCATCATCACGCCCATACCTGTCAGGTGACGTCAGGTTAATCGACGGCCTTCGGACGGGCCGGACGGGCCGCCGGAAGGGCGCCCGCCGGTGTCGCCGGCGCGGACGGGCCGCCGGATAACCGCTGGCCCGCGCACCGGTCCTCTCGTTAGGGTCGACCCGTGACCACGCTCATCATGTCCCCGCCCGCCGCCCGATAGCGGGCGGCCCTCTCTCCTGACAACCGGATCCGGGCGATCCGGTGGGTGGTTGGCGCCCGCATACGCGCGGCCTGACGACAACCACTTCATCTGGAGAGATCTCCATGACGCATGTCTCCGTACGGCGGGGCCTGCTGTACGTATCGATCGCGGCGACCGCCTGGGGCACCGGCGGCGCCGCCGGCGCGCTGCTCTACCAGGCGGGCGGCCTCGGTCCCGTCGCCGTCTCGTTCTGGCGCTTCGCCGCCGGCGCGGTGATGCTCCTGCTGGCCTCCCGGGTCTTCGGCCTCGGACGCCCCGGAGCCCTGGGGCGGACCGTGGTCACGGGCGTGGCGATGGCCGTCTACCAGACGGCCTACTTCGCGGCGATCGCCGCGTCCGGCCTGGCAGTGGCGACCGTGGTCACGATAGGCGCGACACCGGTCCTCGTGGCCGCCGGCGCGCGCCTGCTGCTGGGCGAGCGGCTCGGCCGGGCCGGACTGGGCGCGGTCGCGACCGCGCTGGCCGGGCTGGCCCTGCTGACCCTGGACGGCGGATCGGCCACGTTCTCGGCGGCCGGCATCGGCTGGGCACTGCTCTCGGCTGCCGGCTACGCGGGCGTCACCCTGCTCAACCGGGCCTCCACCGACGGCCCCTACGCCACCGCCATGGGCGGCTTCGTCGTCGGCGGCCTCTGCCTGCTCCCCCTCGCGACCGTCCAGGAGCTGCTGCCGCAGGGCGACCTGCTCGCCTCCTCGGCGCTCATCGTCTACCTCGGCGCGGTTCCGACGGCGCTGGCCTACGGCCTCTTCTTCGCGGGTCTCGCCGCGGTGCGGGCCACGACGGCGTCGGTGATCTCCCTCGTGGAGCCGGTCGGCGCGGCGGTCATCGGGGTGCTCCTCCTCGGCGAGCGGCTCACCCCGCAGGCCGTCGCGGGCGCGGTCCTGCTGCTCGCCGCCGTCGGCCTGCTCACCCTCGGCGAGAGGCGCGCGGCCGTGGAGCCGGTCACCATGTGAGGGCGGCGCCTTCACGGATTTCCCTAACGCCGAGAAATAAACCAAACAGAAGGGAAAAACCGCCCACCCACACTTCTCCCAAGAATAAGACAATAAGCAAATAACTGCTTTTTTATCGATAATTCTACTCATATCGTGGCCATAGAAACGCGGGCCGCCGGACGGTCTCCGCCCGGCGGCCCGATCAGAGAGGAGACGCCATGGACAGCAAGCGGCGCCTGATACTGATCAGCTCGGCCCTTCTCGCCGCCTCCGCCCTCGGACCGGCCACGATCTCCCCGGCCTCGGCCGCGCCGGCCTCCGCGCGGGCGGTCGTGGCACACGCCACGCACGACCTGACGGCCGGGGCGGACCCGACCACGGGCCCGGAGAACGGCGGCAAACCGGAGGCGTACTGGAAGGCCTACCGCAAGGGCTACACCGACGCCGGCGAAGACTGCGACAAGGGGAAGAGTTTCTCCTACGACGCATCGGCGGACTGGGACAGAAAGGGCTGGGTGGACGGATACAACGCCGGCCACATCCAGTTCTGCGAGAAGACCGGCTGAATCGCCGCCGCCACCAGGAAAGGCGGCCGGAGAAAGGCCCGGGGGCCCGGCCCCCGGGCCTGCGGCGCGGCAGGCCCGGGGGTCTGTGGCGCGGCAGACCTGAGGGCTTGTGGCGGGACAGGTGGGTGCGGGTCAGCCGAACATGTCGGGCTCGGCGGCGGTGATCTGGTCGTGGAGAGGCTGGAAGTTGATCCAGCCGACCAGGTCGTTGCCGATCTGGCCGTGGGTGAGCTTGGCGTTCTCGTGGTCGATCGGCACCGTCGGTCCGGCGGCCTTGGCCAGGAGCTGGGCCTGGCAGGAGCGCTCCATCGTGATGAACCACCAGGCGGCGGCGTCCACGGTGTCGCCGACCGTCAGCAGGCCGTGGTTGCGCAGGATGACCGCCTTGGAGGAGCCGAGCGCCCGGGCGATGCGGCGTCCCTCCTCCGTCTCCACGACCACGCCGGTGTAGTCGTCGAACAGCCCGTGGTCCTCGTAGAACGCGCAGGCGTCCTGGGTCAGCGGCTCGAGGAGCGTGCCCAGCGACGACAGCGCCTTGCCGTACACCGAGTGGCTGTGCGCGGCGGCGACCGCGTCCGGTCTGGCCTGGTGGACCATCGCGTGGATGGCGAACGCCGCCTGGTTGACGTGGTAGCGCCCCTCGACGACCTGGCCCTCGTGGTTGACGAGGATGAGGTCGCTGACCCGGATCTGCTTGAACGACATGCCGAACGGGTTCACCCAGAAGTGGTCGGTGTGCTCGGGGTCGCGGGCGGTGATGTGCCCGGCCACCCCTTCCTCGAAGCCGAACCGGCCGAACAGCCGCAGGGCTGCCACCAGGCGTTCCTGGCGGTGGCGGCGCTCCTCCTCCACGGTGTCGAACTTCTGCGGCAGCCGGAAGACGAGCTGGTCGGTGGGGATCGGCTGCAGGTCGGACAGGCTCATCGTGCCTCCGGTGCGGAAGGGTCGAGGTCGGCGGGCGGGCGGTGGCCCGCCGGCCCGGGGGTGAGGTCGAGGCCGCCCCGCCCGTCGAGGTAGATCTCGTACCGGTAGTCGGAGAAGGCCACGGACCCAGCCTGTCCCGCGTCGCCCGCCCATGTCCACACCGAACCGAATCCGGTTCACCGGGGCCGGGCCGGCCGCGCCACCGGCATTGCCCCGCGGTCCCCGCAGGACGGATGATCCGTTTGGTCGGTACGGTGATGCGACAGCGGGAACGTGTGCCCGGAAACGGGCGTTGGAGGGAACGTGGCCTCGATAACTCAGCTCTTCAGGCGTTTCCTGGAGCGTCCCGGCTCCATCGACCTGGCGCCGTTCGATCGGACCGTGGCGTCCGCCGGGGACCGGGAGGAGCGGATCAGGGGGCTCGCCGAGCTTCCGGAGCCCTCGATGGACGACCTGGCCGAGTTCTGCGCGATCGTGCGGGAGGCCGCGCGACGCACGCTGGGCCTGCGGCCGTACGACGTGCAGCTCGTGGGCATGCTCGCCATGCTGTCGGGCAACGTGGCGGAGATGGCCACCGGCGAGGGCAAGACCCTGTCCGGCGCCATGGCCGCCGCCGGATACGCCCTGCAGGGCAAGCGGGTGCACGTGATCTCGGTCAACGACTACCTGGCGCAGCGCGACGCCGAGTGGATGGGCCCGCTGTACGGATCGCTGGGCGTCTCGGTCGGCTGGATCGCGGAGACCTCCACCCCCGAGGAGCGCCGGGCGGCCTACGCCAAGGACGTGACGTACGGGTCGGTCAGCGAGATCGGCTTCGACGTGCTCCGCGACCGGACCCGCACCGACGTGTCCGACCTGGTCGTGCCCGAGCCGAGCGTGGCGCTGGTGGACGAGGCCGACTCGGTGCTGGTGGACGAGGCCAGGGTGCCGCTGGTGCTGGCCGGGGCCGCCGACCCGGGCGACTCCGTGCCGGAGATGGCCGCACTGGTCCGCCAGCTGGTCAAGGGCTACCACTACGAGCTCGACGACCAGGCGCGCAACGTCCACCTGACCACCAAGGGCATCGACACCGTCGAGCAGGCACTGGGCCTGGAGCTCTACGACAACGCCACCACGCTGACCGAGGTCAACCTCGCCCTGCACGCGCACGCCCTGCTGACCAAGGACGTCGACTACATCGTGCGCGAGGGGAAGGTCCACCTGATCAACCCCTCCCGGGGCCGGGTGGCCCTGCTGCAGCGCTGGCCGGACGGCCTGCAGGCCGCCGTCGAGGCCAAGGAGACGCTGCCCGCCTCGGAGACCGGCGAGATCCTCGACTCGATCACCGTCCAGGGCCTGATCACCCGCTATCCCGAGAAGTGCGGCATGACCGGCACGGCGGTCGCGGTCGGGGACCAGCTCCGCGAGTTCTACGACCTCAAGGTGGCCGTGGTCCCGTCCAACCGGCCGTGCGTCCGGACGGACGCGCCCGACCGGCTCTTCGAGTACGCGATGGAGAAGGACCACGCGCTGGTCGACGAGATCGTCGAGGTGCACGCGACCGGGCGGCCGATCCTGATCGGCACCCTGGACGTGGCCGAGTCCGAGCGGCTCTCCCTGACGTTGAGCGGGCGCGGCCTGGAGTGCGTGGTCCTCAACGCCAAGAACGACGCCGAGGAGGCGTCGATCATCGCCAGGGCCGGCGAGCGCGGCGCGATCACGGTCTCCACGCAGATGGCCGGGCGCGGCACCGACATCCGCCTCGGCGACGGCGTGGACGAGCTCGGCGGGCTGTACGTCATCGGCTCCGGCAGGCACACCAGCAGCCGTCTGGACGACCAGCTCCGCGGCCGCGCGGGCCGCCAGGGCGACCCCGGCGGCTCGGTCTTCTTCGTGAGCGGCGAGGACGAGCTGATCACCCACTACGTGGCCGACGAGTACGCCAAGGGCGTGCCCGACCGCGACCTGGTGGGCCACGCCCAGCGGGTCGCCGAGGGCGTCAACATGGAGATCCACCGCAACACCTGGCGCTACACCCGCCTCCTCGAACACCACCGGAGCCTGGTCCTCGGCCTCCGCGAGAAGGTCCTGCGCGGCGAATCAGCCGCCGACGCGCTCTCCGGAGCCGCGCCCGAGCGGTGGTCCGAGCTGCGGGAGGCCGTCGGCGAGGAGGTGCTCCAGGATGCCGCCCGGCAGATCGTCCTGTTCCATCTCGACCGCTGCTGGGCCGACCATCTGGCCTTCCTGGGCGAGCTCCGCGAGGGCATCCACCTGCGCGCCCTGGGCCGCCTCAGCCCGATCGAGGAGTTCAACAAGGAGGCCAAGCCCGCCTACGAGCACATGCTGGCCGAGATCGAGTCCCGCTCGGTCGCCACCTTCGAGAGCGCCTCCATCACCTCCGAGGGTCTCGACCTCGACGGCGCGGGCCTCAAACGCCCCACCGCCACCTGGACCTACCTCGTCCAGGACAACCCCTTCGGCACCGAGTGGGAGCGCATCCTCAACCGCCTGACCACCAAGGTCCGCCGCCGCCGCTGACCCCGTCCGGTGAAACGGCCCGCTGACCGGCGGCACGCCTGATCGGCCTTCGGGCTGCGGGCACGACGGCGTGCGGGACGGACATCGCCCGATGCGGCACTAGCGGGATCTGTACGCGTCCGCTCGGTGCTGGACGGTGACCACCTGGACCAGGATCCGGCCATCGTCGATCAGGTAGAGAACCCGGTAGTCGCCGCGACGCGCGGACCATTGGGGAGCGAGAGGTTCGTCGAGGGGTTTGCCGACCCGGCGAGGGTTGTCCAGCAGCGGTCCGGTGATGAACTCCCAGACCGCCCGCACGACTTTCGCCGGCAGGCGTTCGGCGAGATCCTGTCTGGCGCGGCGGGTGAGGTGGAGTTCGTATCGCTCGCTCACAGACGGCCGGCCCGGCGGAGCTCGGCTTCCACCTCGGCCTGGGAGTGGGTACGTCCTGCCTCCAGATCGGCGATCCCCTCACGGAGGGCCGCCACGGTTTCGGCGGAGGCGAGGATCTCGATCATCTCTCGCATCGTCTCGTAGTCGTCCACGGCGACCAGCACGGCCGCGGGCACGCCGTTACGGGTGATCTCGAATCGCTCATGCGTGCTGACGGCGGACTCGACGATGCTCGAGAGCCGGGCTCGGGCGTCCGCCAGAGGAAGAACTGTCATGTACATAATTTTAGCCAACGAAAAGCGCGGCAGCCAACGACCCGGACCCACGCCCACGGCGAACCATGCCGGAGCCGGGACCGGAACGGCTCCTTCTCACGCACTCAGCTGGTCTATACGAGATTTCGACAGCTCGAGCAGGGCCGCGCTGTCCCGGACCGAGACACCTGCCGCCCGGAGGGCGGCCACGGCTTCCCTGGCGGTCTCACCGAGCCGGGCTGCCACCTGATCGCGCTGAGTGCGCAGTTCGCGGTAGGTGTCGAGCACCGTGGGAGACACGCCGGCCACTTCGTACAGATAGGTCACGACGATCTCAGCCTCTGAAGGCGCGTCGAGGATGAAGTGCTTGGCCGCCTCGACTTCTTCGTACAGTTCCGGCAGGGTGTCACCGGAGACGCCACCCGCGATGGGAGCGTCCACCGGGAGTGCGATCCAATAGTCGGCCTTGCGTATGGCCCTCATCGTGAGCTGCAGGGGTGTGCCGGTCATTCCATCCATCCTTTCCCGAACACGTCTTCCAAATCATGGGCGAGGGCTGCGAGCAGGTCCGGGTCCATATGGCGTACGGGGACCCGGGAGCGGGCTACCACCACCTGATCGGAGTCGTAGAGCAGAAGAGATCGCGTTGTTCGACCCGCATCGATCCAGTCGGGGCGCAGAGCATGCCGACGTGCGAGCTCGTAGATCCGGTCGCGGATTTCTGAGTATGTCTGAAGCACCCACGGAAGCTAGCGTACTGGTCGAAGGGCGTCCAGCGAACTGGACAAACACCTGAAGGTCTGCTGTGTTACAGGTGGATAAGTCCCTGCGCGACACGCCGGGAGCGTTCAGGCGCCGAACGACGGCTCGGCCCCCACCGGCCCCGGAAGGCTGCCGCACCCACCACCCCGCGCTTCGCATTTGCTGTCCTCAAACGGCAGATCATCCAAAAATGTCAGGATTTTTGCACTAAAAGCTTGCATTTGCCGTAAAGATTTGCGGTCGGGGACGTCACGGCCCCCGTTACGTGGACGGTAATGGTTTTACCAATCCGTGCCGGTTATGGTGTGCTTTGTGACCTCCACCAGCGCGTCCCGGCCTGTCGGCGAGCTTCTGCGCCAGTGGCGGGAACGCCGGCGGATGAGCCAGATGGATCTCGCCATCCAGACCGACATCTCCACCCGGCATCTGAGCTTCGTGGAGACCGGCCGGTCCAAGCCGAGCCGGGACATGATCCTGCGCCTCGCCGAGGAGCTGGACCTCCCGCTCCGCGAGCGCAACCACCTCCTGCTCTCCGGCGGGTTCGCACCGGTCTACGCCGAGACACCGCTCAACTCGCCGCAGATGTCGTCGGTCAGGGAGGCGCTCGGCCAGGTGCTGAGCGGGCACGAGCCGTACCCCGCGGTGGTGGTGGACCAGGGCTGGAACCTGGTGGACCGCAACGCCGCCACCGGCGTGCTGCTGCGCGGCGTCGCACCGGAGCTGCTCGTCCCGCCGGTCAACGTGCTCCGGCTGAGCCTGCACCCCCGCGGGATGGCCCAGCGGATCATCAACCTGGGCGAGTGGCGCGCCCACCTGCTGCACCGGCTGCGCCGCCAGATCAGCCTCACCGCCGACCCCGACCTGGCCTCGCTCTGGCGAGAGCTCGACGAATACCCCTGCGACCAGCCGGAGCCCGAGATAGAGCGGCCCGGCCCCGGGGACATAGTGATCCCCCTGCGGCTGCGCCGCGGCTACCGGGAGCTCGCCTTCTTCAGCACGATGGCCACCTTCGGCACCCCGCTGGACATCACCGTCGCCGAGCTGGCCATCGAGGCCTACTTCCCGGCGAACCCCGAGACCGCCGCCTACCTGCAGCACCAGCACCACCCCGACTAGAGGACCCGGCCGCCGGTGGACCGGGCGGCGGTGGACCGGGCGGCGGTGGACCGGGCGGCGGTGGACCGGGCGGCGGGCGGTGCACCGCGGCCGGCGCGTCACGCCGGTTGATAGCCTGCCCGGAGTCCCCCTTTTTCGCGACTGCGGGGGCGCCGTGGGGTCATGGTTCTCGACGGAGATCGTGGCGGCCGGGAAACTCCGGCTGTTCTGCTTCTTCGTCTCCTTCATCGCCACGTTCCTGTTCATCCGGATCAGCGTGCGCCTGATCCGGGCCCAGGTGAGATGGTGGCCGGGGAACGTGGCACCCGGCGGCATGCACATCCACCATGTGGTGTTCGGCCTGGTCTTCATGTGCGTGGGCGGGATCAGCGGGCTGGCGGTGGAGGACAACACCTCGGCCTCGGCGGGACTGCTCGCCGCGCTCTTCGGCAGCGGGACCTCGCTCGTGCTGGACGAGTTCGCGCTGGTGCTCCACCTCGACGACGTCTACTGGACGCAGCAGGGCCGCCTGTCGGTGGACGCCGTGTTCGTCGCCGTCGCGCTGTGCGGCCTGGCCCTGCTCGGCGCGAGCCCCCTGGAACTCGGCGACGCGCTCAACCCCGGCGCGGACGGCAAGGTCCTGTCCCGCACCGAGATCGCGCTGATCGTCGGCACCAACACGCTGCTGTCGCTCATCAGCCTTGCCAAGGGGAAGATCTGGACCGGCCTGCTCGGGATCTACATCACCCCGCTGGCCCTGATCGGCGCGGTCCGGCTGGCCCGTCCCGGCTCCCCCTGGGCGCGGCGGCGCTACAGACCGGGCTCGCGGAGGCTGCGCCGGGCCGAGTGGCGGGAGAAGCGGATCCGGGACCCGATCGAACGGGTGAAGATCGGCTTCCAGAACTTCGTGGCCGGCCGCCCGTCCGCCAAGCCGTGAGCCGCCGCGCCGCCGCATGTCGCCGCATGTCGCCGCGCCGCCGCGTGTCGCCGAGGGGGCGGGAAACGTTCCCGCCCCCTGCGGCCCGTCTGACCGGGGCGATACACGAGCGGGGTGCTCGCCCCGCCGTCAGCCGATCAGTTTGGCGATCTCCGGGTCGACGGCGTCGGCGACCATGATCTTCCGGTCGATGAGGCCGCCGGCGTGGAAGAGGTCGGCGGCGCGCTGCTGCTCGGCGACGAACTCCTCGGTGACCGGGTGCAGCCCGAAGGGGCGCTTGCGCAGGGCGTTCTCCCAGTGGTCGACGTCGCCGCCGTCGTCGGCCGCGAACAGCTCGGCCGCCTCGCGGTAGTTCTCCTGGATCCAGGCGTCGGACTCCTGGAGGGCGGCGACGATCGCGGCGAGCTGCTCGGGCTGCTTCTCGGCGAAGTCACGCCGGGTGAACCAGAGCGAGCGGTGGCTGAACAGCCCGTCGGTGGCGACCAGCTCGCGGACGGACGTCTGCTCCTCGACCTTGCTGAGCGACGGGTAGGAGCCGACCCACGCGTCCACCTCGCCGTTGAGGAGCAGCGCCCCCGCGTCGGTCCCGGCGTCGACGGGCACGATGTCCTTCCAGCCCAGGCCCACCTTGTCGAGGGCGAACAGCAGCAGCGTGGTCTGCCAGGAGCCGTGCCCGAGCGCGACCCTCTTCCCCTTCAGGTCCTCAAGAGAGGCGATGGGCGAGTCCTCCAGCACCACCAGCCTGCCGTTCTCGTGCCGGGAGCCGGAGACCGCGACGTAGACGACGTCGTGTCCCTTGCCCTGGGCGGTGACCGGCGGCGTGGAGCCGGTGCCGATGAAGTCGTAGCCGCCGTCGAACAGGTGGTCGCCGTGGAGCGAGGGCAGCCCGTCGGTCGGCGCGGGCCTGTCACCGGCCGGGAGGGTGCGCAGGTCCACCCACTCCACGTCGGGGATCGCGCGCTCCAGGATGCCGCGGTGGCGCAGCACCCAGAGGGAGTTGTTGTGGGGGAAATATCCGACTCGAACACTCATGATGGGGTTCCTTCCAACAGTGGGGAATCAATACGGAGGTCGTGGCCGCGCAGCAGCGGCAGCACGTTCTCGCCGACCCGGTAGGCCTCTTCCAGGTGGGGCACGCCCGCGAGGATGAAGGCTCCGACGCCGAGGTTGATCAGCTCGTCCAGCCGCTCGGCGACCTGCCCGTAGCTGCCGACCAGGCCGAACGCGGGTCCGCCGCGCAGCAGGTGGAAGCCGCCCCACACGTTGGGCGTGACCTCCAGGTCGCGGTAGCCGTTGACGGCCCCGGTGACGAACGACTGGCTGCGCTGCCAGCCGATGGAGTCGCCCGTGGCGCCGCGGAGCACGGTGGGATCGATGTTGTCCCAGCCCCGGCGGATCTCGTCCCAGGCCTCCTCCTCGGTCTCCCGGGCGAGCACGTCGATGCGGACGGCGAACTTGGGCGTGCGGTCGCTGTTGGCCCTGACCTGGTCGAACTTCTCGGTCAGCGCGTGGAACGGCTCCAGCCAGGACAGGTAGTAGTCCGCGTGCCGCCCGGCCGCGTCGATGGCGGCCCTGGAGGAGCCGGAGAAGTAGATCTCCGGGAACGGCTGCCCGGCCAGCCCCTCCGGCAGCCCCGCGCCCTCGACCTTGTAGAAGCGCCCGTCGAAGTCGAACGGCCCGCCGTTCCAGACGCCCCTGAGCACGTCGAGGAACTCCGAGGTGCGCGCGTAGCGGTCGTCGTGGTCGACCCTGTCGCCCCACCAGAGCTGGTCGGGGCCGCCGCCGCCGGAGATGATGTTGTAGACGAGCCGTCCGCCGGTGGCCCGCTGCAGGCTGGCCGACATGCGCGCGGCCTGCACCGGGTGGAGGAACCCGGGCTGGAAGGCGACCATGAACCGGTAGGTCGTGGTCTCCCTGGCCAGGGTCGCCGCCGTCGCCCACGGGTCGTCGGTGTTGGGGAAGGACGGCAGCAGCCCCCCGACGAACCCGGAGATCTCCGAGGCCCGCGCGACGTCACCCATGTGCTCGACGTAGCTGTAGTCGTCACGCTCGCCGTCGCGGACGCCGGGAGCCAGGCTGCCCGGTACCACCGGCGCCCACTCCCCCCGGCTGACGACCCTCCTGCGGAGCGACGGCTGGTCGCCGTGCGTCCCGACGCGCCAGTAGATGTCAACGGACACGGACGTCCTCCTTCGCCAGCAGCGGCAGCAGCCGCTCGCCCAGGCGGTAGGTCTCCTCGATGTACGGCGTGGCCTCAAGGAAGAAGACGCCGACACCCCGGTCGATGTAGTCCCGGATCCCCGCCGCGACGGTCTCGAACGACCCCACCAGCCCGTTCCGGAGAGAGGCGCCGGGGAGCGCCCCCGGAGAACCGGAGGGCCGGAAGCCCCGCCACAGCCGGGTCCGCGGGTCGGGATCCGGCAGGCTCCCTGCCGTCCGCCCGCCGCGCGCCCACAGGCGGCGGGCCGCCTCCCACGCCTCGTCGTCGTCATCCCTGGCGAGGACCGGGATCCGCAGGCCGTACGCGACCCCGGGCAGGCTCGCGGCCTCGATGTCGTCCTCGGGGTCGAAGACGTGCACGTCGGCGTGGCGGGCGGACAGTTCGAGAGCCTCCTTCGAGGTCCCCGACAGGTGGATCCTGGGGAAGGCCCGGCCGGCCAGCGGCGACTGGAACCCGCCCGCCAGCACCTGGTAGAACCGCCCCTCGTAGGTGTAGTCCTCCTCGGACCAGACCCCCTTGGCGACGGTGAGGAACTCCTCGGCCCGCGCGTAGCGGTCCGGCCCCTCCAGGAAGTCGCCCTGCGCCCGCGCCACCGCCGGGTCGAGGTCGACGGCGATACGCCAGTCGAGACGGTCGCCGGAGAAGCGCTGCAGGGAGGCCGAGACCTTGGCCGCGTAGACGGGGGTGGCGATGCCGGGGTGGAACCCGGCCACCGCCCGGAGCCTGCGGCTCTGCCGGAGCAGTCCCGCCGCCACGACCAGGGACTCGTCCCCCTCGGGATCGAAGGAGGCCAGCGCCCCGTGGAAGCCCGCGATCTCCGCGGCCCTGCCGACCTGGGCCAGATGGTCGAACGGGCCGAAGGCTCGCCGGAGGTCGGTGACGGAGTCCGGAAAGGCCGGCCTCACGCCGCGCCCGCCGTCCGCCCGGCCCGGCAGCGTGATCAGGAACCTGGCCATCAGACCGCCACCCCGTCCCGTTGCGGAACCGCGACCGAGGACCCGTGACCGCGCTCACCCGGGAGCCCGTCCGGCACCTCTGCCGGGAAGTCCGCAGGCTCGCCGGACTGCCGCGCCAGCCGTTCCCGGGCCGCGGCCAGCGGCTCGTGCGCCACCCAGTCGTCGACGTCGACGTTCGCCGCCAGGAAGCCGTGCACCAGGAGGAAGTCCTTCTGGATCTTCAGCAGGTCCAGCCGCTCCGGCGAGAGGTCCGGGTGGAGGCCCCTGTGGAAGTCGCCCCGGTAGGCGGTGGCCACACCCCGGGAGCCGGAGCGGGTCTCCGCCTCCAGGAAGCCCCGTACCGCCTCCAGGTTGCCCGCCGCCCAGTCGGCGGCGCGCAAGGTCTGCGTCAGGAAGCTCACCACCAGGTCCGGGTGGTCGGCGAGGAGGTCCTCGTGCACGGTGATCGGCCGCGGGGTGCCGTTGTTGACGCGGGTACGGGGGTCCGGATGCGCGTCCAGGTCCACCGCGACCACGGCGCCGATCTCCCTGGCCTGCTCGGCCGAGCGCGCACCCTTCACATAGACCGCGTCGACCTCGCCGGCCGCCAGCTCCCTGAGCCCCGGCCAGGTCCCGGCCCGGCCGGCCCCGTCCCGCCCGACGTCGGACGTCGGCTGCTCCACCTCGACGAACGTCACGTCGTCGAAGGTGAGCCCGGCCTGGGACAGCGCTCCCTTGACCCCGTGCAGGGCCATCGCCCGGGGGAAGCTCCGCGCCCGCGTCTCCGCCCAGCCCGGCAGCGCGATCCGCGCGCCGCGCAGCCCCGCCGCGCCGGTGATGCCCGATTCCGGGCGGACCAGGATGGACTGCCACTCCTCGATCCAGGTCAGCCCGATCAGCCGGGTCTTCGCCCCCTCCGAGCGCGCGGCCAGTGCGGGAACGTTCCCGCCCTCGCGGAACAGCCCGAGGAGCCGGTGGTCGAAGTGGTGCTCGGCCAGCTCCGGGCCGGCGTCCTGCAGGACCCCGACCTCGCCGAACTCCTCGTGGAGCCAGCCCAGGTTGTATGCCAGGCCGCTGGCGGTGGGCACCGGGCAGCGGGTGAACCAGATCTTGTCGATCGTTGACACGTGACTCCTCTGTACTGCTCTGTACTGCGGGACTTCTCTGTACTGCGGGACTTCGGATCGGCGCTTCGGCACTTCGGTGCTTCGGCGCTTCGGCACTTCGGTGCTTCGGTGCTTCGGTGCTTCGGTGCTTCGGTGCTTCAGTGCGAGGCGGCGGCGACGCCGAGGTGGGACAGGAACAGACGCCGGTGGGCGATGAAGGCGGGATCGTTGCGGTCACGGGGGTGCGGCAGGTCGATCGGCTGTTCCACGGCGAAGGCGCCCTCCCGCAGGACCGCGACCCGGTCCGCCAGCCGTACGGCCTCGTCCACGTCGTGCGTGACCAGCACGACGGCGGGCCGGTGCCGCGCGCACAGCTCGGCCACCAGCTCCTGCATCTGCAGGCGGGTCAGCGCGTCGAGCGCGGCGAACGGCTCGTCGAGCAGGAGCAGCTCCGGGTCACGGACGAGCGCCCTGGCCAGGGCGACCCGCTGGGCCTCCCCGCCGGAGAGCGTGGCCGGCCACGCACCGCCGTACCCTTCGAGACCGACCTCGGCCAGCGCGCCGCGCCCCGCCTCGCGGGCCGAGCGGGGCAGCCCGAGGGTGACGTTGGCCAGCACCCTCCGGGCCTGGACCAGGCGTGGTTCCTGGTAGACGGTCGTACGGCGGCGCGGCGCCAGGACGGTCCCCTCGTCGGGCAGTTCGAGACCGGCGAGGATGCGCAGCAGAGTGGTCTTTCCGGTGCCGCTCGGCCCGAGCAGGACGAAGAACTCCCCGCGCCGGATCTCCAGGTCGATCCCGTCCAGGACGGTCTTGGGGCCGAACGCCTTGCGCAGTCCCCTGATGCTGACGGCACTGCTCACGGTCGCGCTCATCGGGCTGCCACCTGCCCGCGCCACGGCATGGCCAGCCGCTCCACGCCCCGGATGGCCAGGTCGATCAGCAGGCCGAGCACCGCGTAGATCAGGATGCACAGGACCATGTAGTCGCTGCGGTAGTACTGCTGGGCGAGGGTGACGAGGTAGCCGATCCCCTCGGTGGCGCCGATCTGCTCGGCGGCGATCAGGCCGGTGAGCGAGACCGACAGGCAGATGCGCAGGGCCATGAGGATGTTCGGCAGCGCGGTCGGGATGATGACCCCGAGGGCCAGCCGGGCGCCGGTGAGCCCGAACCCCCGGGCGGCCTCGACGGTCTTGCGGTCCACGCCGCGGACGCCGAGATAGGAGTAGGCGTACATCGGACCGACCGCGGCGACCGCGATCAGCACCACCTTGAACGTCTCCTCGACGCCGAACCAGGAGATGAACAGCGGGACCAGCGCCAGGAACGGCACGGCCCGCTTCATCTGCATGGTCGGGTCGATCAGCTCCTCGCCGAGGGCCGACAGCCCCGCGACCACGCCGAGCAGCAGGCCGATGCCGCCGCCGGCGAGGACGCCGAGCCCCGCCCGCCGGGCCGAGGCCAGCAGGTAGTCGCCGAGCTGCCCGGTGGCGACCAGCTCGCCCAGCGCGCCGAGGACGGCGCCGGGGCCGGCGAGGACATCCGGGGAGATGGCCCCGCTGCCCGTGCCGTACCACCAGGCGGCGACCAGCAGCAGCGGGACCGTGACCCTGACGGCGGTGGAGACGGCGGGACGGCGGCGGCGCGAGCCCAGGTAGCGAGGCGGTTCGAGATCCCCGGGCGGCGCTGCGCCCGGGGACGCGGCGGCCGGGGACGCAGCGATCGGAGACGCAGCGATCGGAGACGCGGCGGCTGATGATGTGGCGGCCGTGGATGCGGCGGCCGGGGACGCAGCGATCGGGGACGCGGCGGCCGTTCCTTCCGCTGACGCGGGGGGAGCCTGGGCGACCCTTTCGAGGGTCATGCCGCCGGCTTCAGGTCGAGGATGACGTCGCCGGGATTCACCGTGCCCGGCAGCACGCCGTACTTCTGGAAGATCCCGGCCACGTCGGTCACGAACGCGCCGTCGGCGGCGGTGGCGAAGCGGGGCACGTTGGCGTACCTGGCCTTGGCGACCTCCTCGGCCAGACGCGGCCCGGAGACGGCGGTCGGCCCCTGGGTGAGGAAGACGTTCTGGAACCTCTCCGGGTTCTGCCTGGCCTCGGCGGTGAGCTCCTGCAGGACCTTGAAGTAGACGCGGACCACCTCGGGGTGCTCCTTCAGCAGTTCCACCCGGGCGGCCTGCATGTTGAGGTCCTTGTCCGGCAGGTCCCGGCCGTGCACGAGGACCCTCGCCCCCTTGGCGACCACCTCCGGATAGGCCCGGACGATCGCCCACCAGGCGTCCACCTTGCCGGTGGCGAAGGCCGAGGCGCCCTGATCGGGGTTGAGGTAGACCCGCTTGACCTGGTCGGCGGGGACCCCCGCCTCCTGCAGGGCCAGCAGCAGCAGATACTCCCCGCGCCCGCCCTTGTTGACCGCGACCTGCTTGCCGGCCAGGTCCTTGACGCTCTTGACCGGGCTGTCGGGCTTGACGACGAGCCCGTCGGTCTGCGGTGCGGCCGGGTCGGTCACCGGGTCGGTGAAGGCGAAGATCTTGATGTCTTTGCTGTTGGCGAGGTAGCCGAGGACGGGCGAGATGGCCCCCTCCAGCACGTTGATCGATCCGGAGCGGACCGCGTCGATCGTGGCGGTGAACGAGGCGTACGATCCGCCCCACTCGACCTTCGCCCCGATCTCGGCCAGCCGCTTCTCGAGGATCCCCTCCTTCTTCGCCACCGCCAGCGGCCCCGCGTTCCCCGGATCCTTGATCTTGAGTACGGCCCCGCCGCCCCCGCTCCCCGCTGCTGCCGCCGCTGTCGTCGTCTTGCCGGTGCCGGTCGCGGCGCCTCCGCAGGCGGCGGTGAGCGCCGCGACCGAAAGTGCCGCGACCGCGACCGCGGCGCGTGTCCGTCGACGAGATGTCCACATGATGATTGGCCCCTTACAGATCTGAGAGCGGAGATGCGCGCACGCCCGGCGTGGTGACGCGATGAGGGCGTGCGGAGGACGTCCGGGAGACATCCGGGCAACGTGCGGGACACGTCCGGGAACGGACGCGGACGTGGGAAGGCGTTCGGAAGAGGGGGCGGGAGCTCAACGTGGAAGACGGAGCGCCCTTACGGACAGAGACTGCTGTCCAGGCGCATGAAGTCGACGACCCGGCGGAGGGTCAGAGGGACATACGGCACATTTCCTATATTTCAGGTAGGTTTAATCTAAGTCAAGCCCCGGTCCGCATGATGACACTCGGAGCCGGCCTCCGCGGGACCGCTCGGGGTGTGGCGACCACGGCGGCCGACGGACATCGAGGCAGCCCAGGGATCACAACGATCATCAGAAGCGAGAGCACCCGGGGACCACGACGATCATCGGGTGCGAGAGCACCCGGGATCGCGACGGCCACCAGGCCCGGGATCGTCCGGGTGCCCGACGGTCATCGGGCGCGGAGGCGTCCCGAGGGCCCGACGGCCATCGGATGCGGAAGCGCCGGGGGCGGCGGCGGTCATCGGATGCGAAGGCGCCGGGCACCCGGGGAGGCGGCGGCATGCGAAAGGGCGGGCCGTCGCTCGACGACCCGCCCCATGAGAGCTCTGTCCGGCGCGCGGCCGGGGTCCCGGAAAGCGCGGAGAGGCGCTGGCGAAGCACTACCGGGCAGGTCTCAGCCGCAGTGCCGACCCGTCTGGTACTCCGACACTCGGGCCTTGCTCTCCAGGAACCTCTTCACGCTCTTGCTGATCCCGCCCGTGACCCCCCTCCCTATCCCCGTCCCCACCCCCGTTCCGATCCCCGCCCCGGAGGAGCGCATTTCACCGTAGAAATCGATGCAACTGCCCTTCGCGTATACATAGACCGGCCCTGCGTAACGGGTGTAGTTCCGCCCGGGACCGTCCCATTTCCACTCGTCGGACCCGCTCTTTCTCAGTGCCGCGGTGATGTGGTTGAAGGCGCCCTGCGGATAACCGGCGGCCGGATGCACGATGATGCAGTTCTGGCCGGTGGAGTTGCTGTAGTAGACGTCGATGCCGCCGACCTCGGCCCCCTGGCTCCGGATCGGCCAGGTCCTGACGAGGCCGAAGGAGCCTCCGCAGTGGTTCGGCTCCGCGGCGGCGCCCGCCGGGGAGACCGCGATCGGGCCGGCGACGGCCAGCGCGGTCACGCCGGCCAGGGACGCGAGGCGCCGCGACCAGGTGTGCGTACGGCGTCCGCCCGAGATCCGGCGGGTCGGGGAGAGAGGGGTCATGGCAGCCTCCGAGGCGCTCCGGGAACCGGTGGACACCACGCTCCGCCCGCGCCGATTGTCCATCAACAATCTCGCCGGTAACTGCGTCTAAACAGCGGACAATGCATTTTGCCGCGGTCAATCAGGGGAGCGAGCGCATGGGCGGTCCAGGGCGTCCACAGGGAAGTCTGAAGGGTGAGACGGAGCAGGCCAACGCACTGGCGGATTTCCTGCGCGAGCTCACCGGCGGTGCCACCGTCCGCCAACTGGGCGAGCGATACAGAACCGGCAAAACAAGCTGGGGCGAATACCGTTCCGGGGTCAAAATCATTCCGCTCCATCTGCTGGAACGGATCATTCACGACCAGGTACGCGACCCCCGTCCCCGTGCCGCCCTCCTGGCCAAGGCCAGATGCCTGCACGACGAGGCAGAAGCCGCCGGGAGGGGCCCGCACTCCACCCTCGGGACGCGGCCATCGGCGAGAAGAGGCCCGCATGCCCCTACCGGGCCGGAGAGGTCCCCCGCCGGACCGGGAAAATCCGCTGCCGGGCCGGGGAAGTCCGCTGCCGGGCCGGGGAAGTCCGCTGCCGGATCGGCGAAATCCGCGCGTCCTGTCCCGTCCGGACGATCCACCGGACGGGACAGGACGGACGTCCCTGCCGACCAGAGCCCTCCCGGTCCGGGAGTTGTCCGCGAGAAGCCGACCGGCCCCGCGGACAATCCAGGAGACAACGGCGGCGTTAGTGGTAGCGGTGCCGGTGACACCAGGGCTGGTGCCGGTGGTATCGATGCTGGGGCTGGTGTCAATGGTGTCGGTGCTGGTGCCAGGGCCGATGCCGGTAGTGCCGGGACTGGGGCTGGGGCTGGTGGTGACGCGGCGGGCACCGACCATCGGGAGTCCTTCGCCGGGCGGCGGCCCATGCTCCGGGTTCTCCTGCTCGCGGCGGGATCCGCGCTGGCGGTGGCCGCCGGCGTCCTCGTGACGGCCTGCCGCCGGCCCCGGAGATCGCCGTGACGGCCTGCCGCCGGCCCCGGAGGTCACCGGCTCGTCCCTGTTCCAGGAGGTGGAGCGGAGAAATACCACAGACGTACCAGAAGATGCCGTATTAGCCTGGACCGCAGCCCTCTCGTCATACCTCCCGAGGCCGCCACTGAGCTTCCCGTTGCCCGCCGGCAGCCGACGGAGGCCCAAGGAGTTGATCGTGCGCCGTCCCATCGATGAACTGCCGGAGCACCGCAGCCGCGTGAGAGGTTGCCTCCTGGGCGGCGCGCTCGGCGACGCGCTCGGAGCTCCCGTCGAGTTCGATTCGCTCGGCGAGATCCGCAGGCGGTACGGCCCCGCGGGCCTGACCGAGCCGGCCCCCGACCGGTTCGGCAGGGTCGGCCTGATCACCGATGACACCCAGATGACGCTGTTCACCGTGGAGGGGCTGATCCGCGGAGACGACGCCACCGCCGTACAGCGGGCCTACCTGCGCTGGCTGGACACCCAGCAGCACCCCTCCCCGCCGCCCGCGGACGGTGGGTTCCGTACCGGCCGGCTACGCGAGCAGGGGTGGCTCTACTCCCGGCGGGCCCCCGGCAACGCCTGCCTGTCAGGCCTGCGCCACAGAGAGGCAGTCGCTCCCGCGCGGTTCGGTGAGCCGGGACCGGTCAACCCCGGCTCCAAAGGGTGCGGAACGGTCATGCGCTCGGCTCCCTTCGGGCTCCGGGCGCGGAGTGCCCGGCACGCGTTCGAGCTGGCCGCCGAGTGCGCCCAGATCACCCACGGCCACCCCACCGGCTACCTCGCCGCGGGCGCCTTCGCCGCCGTCGTCCACTACCTGACGGAAGCCGGCACCCCGGAGGCCGGCACCCCGGAGAGGGAGGAACCACTCGCGCGGGCCGTACGGAGGGCGATGGACCTGCTGTCGGCCTATCCCTCCCACAAGGAGACCACCGAGGCCCTGCGCGCCGCCGTGTCCCTCGCGGCGGAAGGCGCCCCGAGCCCGGAGAGGGTCGAGTCGCTCGGCGGGGCGTGGATCGCCGAGGAGGCACTCGCGATCGCGGTCTACTGCGCGCTGGTCAACCCCGGGCCCCACGACGTCCGGCAGGCGTTGCTGCTCGCGGTCAACCACTCCGGTGACAGCGACTCCACCGGCGCCGTCTGCGGCAACCTCCTGGGCGCTCTCCACGGCGAGGCCGCGCTTCCCCGCGACTGGCTCGCCCATCTCGAAGGCCGTGACGCCATCACCGGACTCGCCGACGACTTCGCGGCCCAGTCCGCCGACGGCCACGAGGCCACCGACGGCTGGCTCATGAAGTACCCCGAAGACTGACCCGGCCCCGAAAGGGATCCGTCCCCGGGTGTGACCGACGTCACCGAATCACGCTCACCGCAAGAAAGGAGGGCGGCCGGGAACGAGGACGGGCCACTCCGGCCGGCAACCAATCGGAGGAAACATCGCGCGGCCCCGGCCTGTCGCGCGATCCGAGCCTCCCCTCGTGACGTGGAGATCCGACCTGAGGGGGAGGTCGGAGTACGGGAGAGACCAGACGTAGTTTCGAACCGAACGGGTCACCCGCCGGCGTTCAGGCGCTCCGGGCGGGCGTGCGGAAGACCTGCCGGCCGTGCCAGTCGATGTGGTCGGACTCGACGGCGTCCATACCCGGTTGCGGGTCGCGGACGGGTTGCCCGGCCAGGGACAGCACCATGTCCCGCGCCGACGCCGACCGGCCGACGAACCTGGCCGAGACGGTGACGGTGCGGTCAGGTGCCAGTCCCAGGACTCCCTTGTCGAACAGCTTGTGGTGGATGGCGCACAGGCACAGCCCGTTGGCCAGGTCGTCGGGGCCGTCGAAGGCCCACCAGCGCACGTGGGCCGCGTCCAGCCCGACCGCGGTGCCGTCCAGCCAGCCGTCGTAGGCGCAGAACGCGCAGGCGTACTCGTAGGCCATGAGCACCTTGTCGCGGAAGGCGGGGTCACGACGTACGGCGGGGGCGGGGACGGGCCTGGCCATGGGGACGGTCTCCAGGCCGTCCAGGTCCAGGCCGGCCAGCCGGCAGATGTCGGCGTGCAGCGAGGGCGGGAAATTCGCGTCCAGCAGGAAATGGGCGATCCCGGCCGCCAGGCGGGGGTCTTCCACGAGGGCGCGGGCGAGGTCGGGGTGGAGCCGGCCGGTGGCCTGGCCGGCGCGCAGGCGGCCCAGCTCCGGGCCGGGACTGCCGGGGCCCGTGACGGTGTCGACCAGCCACAGGCCGTCGCTGGTCAGGTGGTGGAACGGGTAGCCGGGACTGGTGTCCCGCGGTGGGCCGTACTCCTTGAGCAGCCGCTTGAGATCGGCCTCGGCGGCGCTGAAGGGGATCGGCAGGTTGCCATGCCGCTGGAAACGGCCCAGGACGTACAGCAGCAGGAGCGGCTTGTGCGGCGCCCGCTCGCCACCGCGCGTCCAGCGCCGGATCCCGGCGATCCGCTCGATCCAGTCCATGATCGATCAGTTTATGGCGATCACGGCAGGCCGCGACAGGTGCCGGCCGAGCCCCGGGCCGCCGTCCGGTGGCGGGCGTGCCGGACGGCTGCCGGCTGGTGCCGGAGGACTGGGCCGGCGGTGGACCGGCGCCAGAGGGTTGTGGGCCAGTGCCGGACGGCTGGCGGGTGGTACTCGGACGGCTGCCTGCCGGTGCCGGTCACGGGTCGGTCCGCTTGCGGTGGACGACGACCTCGTCCCCGCGCCCCGGATACGCCATGATCAGCAGCCGCTGCCCGCCGCGTTTCTCGCCCTTCCATGGAAACCAGGCGTAGTGGACACGGATCCGGTAGTCGCCGCTCCTGCCATGGAGGGCGAGGTCGGGGAGCTCGGCACCGCCCATCGTGTCGCGAAGTATGATCTCGCCGGTCGGGCTGCGGTAGCCGACCTCGACGACGTGGTGCCACCCCTTGGTCTCCACGGGCGGGCGACGCCTGTAGGTCTCGGTCGTGACGCAGGTCACGACGTCGGAGTGGACGTCGATCACCATGTGGCCGGGGAGCGCGGCCACCAGCCCGTTCTTCTCCAGGAGCTCGTACAGGCCGTCCTCGAAAGGGTCGTTTTCGCCGTCCTCCTCATATGCCTCCACGCTGCCGTAGTCCGTCCACAGGGGTTCCCTGCGCACCGACGCCGACTCCGTCCTGATCAGGGGGCGGTGGCGAGGCGCCGCGTCGCACATGCGCTGCTCCTCCGCCTCCCGCTCCGCGATCTCGCGGTCCTCCGCGTCGATCGCCGCCTTGACGATCGCGGCGGCGCGCGGGCAGATCTCGTCGAGGGTGTAGGTCAGCCCGCGCACGTCGACGCCACTGCTCTCGCGGACGCGGACGATCTCCCGCGGGTCGTTCCGCGTGTAGACGCCGCACAGCCGGTGCCCGTACGCCACCAGCGCCAGGTCGGGCGTGCTCTGACTGAACGGCGACCCGTCGGACCCGCGCACCTCGCACACGAAGGCCGTCTCCCCGGTCATCGGGCGGGACTCGACGTGCCGGCCGTACTCCCCGACTGCGGACCGGGCCCGCTCGCAGTCGCTCCGCGAGGTGAACGGGCCGCGCGCGTGGTCCGCCGCCGGGAGGAGGAAGAGCGTCACGACCGCGGCGACCGGCAGCGGCCACCGTCCGAGCGAGACCCTGCCCGGGACCGGCCTCTCCCGGCGCGGTACGGCTCCCGCGTGCGGGCCCGCGAGATCGTGGGCGGACCGGGCCAGCCACACCAGCATGAAGGTGGCGCGCGCACCGGAGACGCCGAGGATCACGGTGAAAGCGGGGGCGCTGAAGCTGTCGAAGCCACCGAGTGCCAGCGGCATGACGAGAAACGGCAGCAGCATGCTCGCGGCCCCCGACCACACGGTGCCCCTGCCCCACCGGCCGTCCCTCGCCTGGGCCACGAGGATCAGGGCCATCCAGAGCGACCAGAGTAGCCCGGCAAGGTCGAAGATCTGCTCGACGGCACGGACGCCGAGCTCGTCGAACACCTCCTCGCCGATCGAGCCCACCACGCCGAGCGTCCCGGCCGCGAGCGCGACAGACCTCAGCGCCCGGGGGGCGCCGTCCAGCACCCGGTGGAACAGCACCACGAGGGCGAGTCGCCCGACATCCCGGGCGATGTCCACCCACCAGGGCGACGGGAGGAAGAAGACCACGTAGTAGGTCAGCTGGACGGCCAGGTAGGCGTAGAGCACCCTCCGCAGCCGGCGGACGCGCCTGTCCGGTCCGGCGTCCTGGCCGGCCACCCGCCCCCGGAGGATCTGCCACAGGGCCCAGCCCTGCATCCCTCCGAGCAGGACCAGGGGCAGCACGTACCACCCCGGTTCCAAGGGCCTCCACCACCGGCGGATCACGAGCCACCAGACGACCTCGCCATCGCCGCTCACCGCCGCGATGACGCCGAACACGACGACCGCGGTCACATAGCCACCTGCCAGAAGGGTGGCAGGCCATCCGAAGCGATAGCGGCCGAGACGACGGGGGCGCACGTGGACTTCCCTGGGGGTGAGAAGAAGGGTCAGGCTTGGGGGTGGGAAGAAGGATCAGGTCTGGGGGACGAGAAAAGGATCAAGCCGGCAAAGCGCCCAACCCTAACGGGCTGTTTCCGTGAAGTCGATCAACGATCCGCCCCGGCGCTCTCAGGCGCCGAGCTGGCGAGTGATCGACGGGTCGGTGATGGCCGTGTCATCGGCGAGCAGGAACGCCTTGGACAGGATGACCGACAGCATGCCGCCGTCCTCCTCGAAGGGCAGGAAGACGGACGCGGCGCCACGGTCGTTGCCGGGGACGACGCACAGGTAGGCGTCGTTGGGCTCCATCAGGATGTTGCCCGACCCCAGGTGGATCCGGTAGGTCCGCAGATCTCCGCGCACCCGCAGGAACCGGTCGGTCAGCTCCGCCCGATCGGCGATCCTCAACCGGGGCAGGAGCCGGGTGAGCGCGTCACGCCGGGTCCTGGCGGTCTCGGTGAGCTCGCCGAACCCGTAGGAGTGCCAGTACTCCTCGTGCCCGCCGGCGGCCTGCTGGTCCAGACCGACCGAGGTGACCCCCACGGCCAGGTCGGCGTCGCGGAGCACCTCCGACAGCACCAGCGGCGGCACCTCGTCCAGCGGAACACCCTCGCGATAGGCGTAGTCGTAGCGGTCGGCGGCCTCCTGCCCGTCCCGGTGGAAACGGATCTGCTCGCTGGCGCAGAAGGAGGCGGTTCCCCACCCGTCGGCTTCCGGGTCACCGGTGATGTGCATGCCCCAGCGGGCCCGCCAGCCGGACAGATCCTTGACCGCCTCACTCTGGCCACCGGACTCGTAGTCCCAGTGGCCGATCGACAGGTCGGTCCAGCCGCGCTGGTTGAGGAGGGCCTTGGCCTGGCCGTACCGGAGCACGTGCCCGGCGAACCGGTTGGAATAGGTGCGGGTCTGCTCCTCGGCCGGAGTCAGCAGGTAGACCTCACGGAACGCCTGCTTGTACGGCTGGCGCACCCCGTGCTCCAGAAGGTGATCGCGCCAGGCCCGCACGTCCTCAGCCGCCTCGCGGATCGGGTGCCAGAGCTGAACCGGGGTGTCCGGATTGGGCTGGATCCTGCGGCCTCGCGGATCGGTGAGCTCCCAGCCGGTGTCGGTTCTGACCGGCAGCCCGGCTGGGCCCTGGAGGATCTGCCAGATCAGATTCCGGGCGTACAGGCCGGTGACCGGGTGGTCGAGGAAGAACTCCGTCACCTGCTGCCATCGCCACAGGCGTTCCTCGATCAGCGCCTGCTCCAGCCGGAACCGCTCGGCTGGCAGCGTCTGCTTGAGCTCCTTCAGCGTGGTCTTGAGCTCGGCCAGCGCCGGATCCTTGCGGATGGCCTGCGGGGCCGATTTGACGCTCCTGCCCGCGGGGTTGACGAACCGGAGCGCGGGGCCGTCGGCGCGGAGCTGTACGAGACAGTCGCCGATCTTCTCCTCCCGCACCCCGTCCGGGCCGAGCCCGAAGGTCGGCACGGTACGGTCCAGCAGCTGCTCACGGCTGAGTCCCGCCTGGGCGGCCACCGCGTCCAGCGTTCGCGCCACGTTGGCCAGCACGGTCTTCTTACGGACCTTGACCTGGACTCTGGCCAGTGACGCGACCGTCTCCAGCCCACCGCGGCGGGCCAAGACGTTCACTGCGGCGTTGGCGAGCCTCTCGCTGCGGCAGTTGGCGCCCGACCCGCCGATCCCGGTGCCGCAGGTCAGCGCGACATCGCCGAGGAGTGAGACCACCCAGGGCTCGTCGATCAGCTCGCACGTCCACACCATGCCGCGCACGGGTACGGCGGTGCGTTCGTGCAGGAAGACGGTCTCCCTCCACTCGTAGCCGTTGTCGGCCACGTGATCGATCGTCTTCTCCCGGTGGGCCGCCACCAGAACGAGGATCTCGCGGACGAGGCCGGCGGCTTCAGGAGTCAGGAGCGTTGCGGCGGTCTTGAGCCACTTCCCACTGGGTTTGGAGGATCTTGCGGTGTTCCAGTGCCGCAGCAGGGGCAGGACCTCAGGGGCGGCCAGGCGCGCGCCGTACTCCTCGGCCAGCACGCGAGCGACGTCGTCGCATTCCCAGATCACGTTCCGCACCACGCCGGCCGGGCCGTTCTCGGCGGGTTCGATCAGCAGTCCGTCGAACTGCTCGGCCAGTGCCTCCCATACCGGGAGCCGATGTTCCAGGAGCCAGCGCTCCGCTCCGATGCTTTCGAGGATCACGCGGCGTTCCTGAAAACCGAACCGCCGCGTCACGGCGAGCGGGAGCCGGAAGATCTCCTCATAGCGGGTGTGGCCCCGGTACACCAGCGACTGGGCAATGTACACGAGGACCCGCGCGTCTCCGGGCGTCCAGGGAATGTCGCGCTCGGCCACCGAACGGATCAGCTGGAGGACGCGCTCGTCGTGGTCATGCCCGCCCTCAGGTCCCAGGCTCAGCTTCAACTGCGCCCAGCGGCCGTACTCCCGCCAGTCGTCGTCCGGCCCGGGCGGCAGTCCCCGCTCGAAGAGCGCGTCGAAGCGACGGTACATCTCCTTGGTCGCCTCCTCCACGTATCCGAGCAGGTGGCCGTAGGTGCGGGTGAAGTCGTCAAGCTCGGTCATGTCAGCCACCGACCAGCGGAACGAGCTTGATGAACGACACGACCGGGTCGACGGTCAGGTCGATCATCTCGGACAGGTCGTCGACCTGACGTTCACCGACGAGCAGGAGGAACCCGTTGCGCCGGAACGCCCGCTCGGCGGCGTCCGCCTGCTTCTCCCAGTCGATCCGCCGTTTCGCGTCCATCCGGTAGCCGTTCAGCTCCACCTCGGCGTCCACCGGACGGACCAGGCCGTTGAACCGGGGAGAGGGAGCAGCGTTGTAGCGGGCGACCTCCTCGCGGACGCGGAGCCGGACGAGCTCCCGCGCCGAAATGTTCTCCGGCAGGTCAGGGAGCATGAACTCCTCTATCGGCTTTCCCGTCGCGGTCTCGTCCCGGAAGGTGACCGTTGCCATCTCACAGCTCCACAAGTCATCGGAATCGTTGTGGTGATCATCAGTACCAGCCGGATCCGACAGAAACCGGCGTCCTTATCCCGGCACCGTCTCCGGCAGGGTCCTGCCCCTTCCGAGGACAGCCCCGGCGTTTTCTGAGGACAGAGCCCCGGCGTTCAGGCAAGCGTGAATACCGGGGCCGCCTGCTGCCCGCCGAGTGCTCCGCGCGCATTTCCAGTGGACATAATCGTGATCTTGGGCTCGCTCGCCGAGCGGGGTGTGGATCCTCAAGGCTGACGGGGAGCGCATGCTTGAAGGCGTCCGGCCCTGGGCCTTCGCGGCTCGGCATCCACCCCGGCCCGTTCCCAGCAATATCGGATAAGTATGCATTATTCACTCCTTAATATGCCCATTAGGTAGCTAGAGTGAAATAACTAAAAATGGGGCGAGGGGAATGGTGGAGCCGATGCCGTCGGGAACGGGGCCTGTGTCGCCGGACTTCACCGGGATCGACCCCGACCTGATGCAGGGCTTCGTCACCGCCTTGGAACGCGGCCGCGACGTGATCGGCGAGCAGTCCGAGAGAATCCGCCTGCTGCTCGCCACGGCCGAGGTGTCGGCCCTGGGCCTGCAACCGATCAAACAGATCGAGGGCTGGATCGACGACGAGCTCCCGGGACTGCGTAAGCGCAACGAGACCATCCGGGCGAGCGACGATCTGGTGCCGTGGCTGCCCGGCTCCGGGATGGTCGGCTACGACGAGGGCAAACACGCCTCCCCCGCGGAGGCCCAGCGACAGGGCACGGCGCTGGGCAAGCGTTTCCTGGCCATCGAGCCGGTGGACACGCCCTGGTTCGGACGCCCCTCCTCCGACGAATACCGGCAGATCGTCAAAGAACTGGCCGCCCACAAAAACGACGCCGCCTTCACCGCCGCCTTTTTCGCCGCCCTCGGCACGGAACGCACCATCGGGCTCCCCGTACTCCTGCGGAAGAACCTGGACTCCTCACGTCCCCAAGCACCCGCCGCCCCCATCCGTCCCGATGACGAGGTGCTCCGCGCGGTCAGCCAGGCCTTCGGCACCGCGGTCACCGCGGGATCTCGTGTCCCGGGCTTCGCCAAGATCAAGGATGCGATACGGGACGCGGGCCCCGAAGCGGGCCTGCTGCTGAGTGGGGGGAAGTTCCCCGCCGGGTGGCTGAAGGACGTCGTGCTGGCACAGGGACTGGCCGATCCCCGGAAGATCGGCCCGGGTTTCCTCTACGCCCTGGGCAACAATCCGGCCGCCGCGCGACAGGCGATCGCGGCGATAACCGGGCCGTACACGAAGGACCAGTCGAAGCTGAAGACGTTCCTGAAGAACTTCAACGATCACGCCGGCGGCAAGCACATCAGCGAGGACGACAAGAAGGACGCCTTCGGGCGCATGCTGGCCGCGGCCTCCGGCGCCTACGACGAGGAGGACGGCAAACACAGCCAGGAGTCGGCCGCGTTCGCGTTCACCGTGATGACGACGATGGATGATCTCAAACTCGGCGAGGAGGTCCGGGTCCACCTGGCGGAGATCGCCGGCGCGTACACCACCGAGATCACCGAAGGCGCCAACATCGGCGACGCGAACATGACAGAGGACAGCGCGCTGAAGCCCTCGACTTCGGCGTTCGGCATGAAGTCCGCGTTCACCCTGAGCCCCAAGGACACCTACCGTTTCCTCAAGCTCTTCGCCGACTCGGCCGAGAACCTCGCCCCGTTCGACGAGGGGATGGGACGCTTCTCCCAGAAACTGATCGCCGATGCGTCGGCGACGACCCGGCGGACCGGGGACGTCGAACGCCTGGACCGGGTGTTCACGGCCCTGGGCAACGTGCGCGGCTTCGAGCTGGCCGCCGTCGAGAAGGTCCAGGGCAACCTGGACATGATCGAAAAGCAGCGGGACGACCTGGTGGGGTTCATCCGCGACACGGCCATCGGAGCGACGAGCACGATACCGGGGCAAGCCCTGAGCATGGGCCTCGGCTGGCTGGCGCTGAGCACCTCGCTCTCCGCCAAAGGCGCCTTCGGCGGGGACGACGAGACCCGAGTGGACCGGGCCGACAAGGAGGACGACCTCGCGACGCTCGGCCGTCAGCACACATACGCACAGGTGCTCATGGCCAACGGCTTCGCCCCGAAGGTGACCCCCGCCGAGTTCCAGGCCACCTGCCCACCCGGCGTGGCCATCGCCGACGCGCAGGGCAACCTCAAACCGTTCTCCGAACTGATCAAACAGGGCAACAAGGGACTTGAGGCGTTCGAGAAGTGGGCGGCGGCAAACGGGATGGGCGGTGATGACGACCTGTCAGTAGGAGACTTGTCCGAAAAGATGGCGGATCGGTTCGAGGGCGGCAACAAGCGGGGAAGAGAGCGCGGGTTGGCCTACGACACCTAGATCACGAAGCCGGAAGACACTCGGTCTCTCCCCGTACCCCGTACCGCCCGTCCCCCGGCGACTCCAGAATGATCACTGTCTTGTATTCGTCATTGGCAAGCTTGATGGGAGCATTTCCCCGGTCTTCAGCAATCCGGTAAGGGGCGACCGAGGAGAGCGCGCCCAGCAAATAGGTATTGAGCCCATCCGGATCACGTTGCGCTGCGGAATCTCTGGCCGTGGCCGCGAAGGTCCGCTTGGCCTTTCCATCCCCACAGGGAATATCACGCCCACCGGAATCGGTAATACGGACGTCGAGGACGTGGCTCTCCTCCATCAACTCAGTGATATGCGATTTGAGCGTCTCCCCCGCCTCCGCCGCAGTAGGCCCCCCATCCCCACATCCGGACACCGCCAGCAACGCCACCGCGCACACCATGACGCCGCGCCGTACAGAACATGCCATGAATTCCTCCAGGGCTGGCTGATGTGCCGTAGATCCAATAATGTCCAATGAAACCGCCGTTGTATCCGCATCCGTAGAGGAGATATATGAATCCTCGTCCGGAGGATCTGGTGCCCAACCCGCGGCGTCAGGTGTTGGAACAGACATTGGCGGAGGTCAGGGCGCGGGTCGCGATCCTGGAGGCGGCGCTCGACCCCGCCCACGGACAGTTCACCGGCCGGCCCGTGTGGGTGGGGCCGACGGCCCGGCGGTTCGCCGAAGACCTCACCGCCCGCCGCGTACGGCTCCGCCAGGCGGCCAGGGCACTCGTCGACGCCCTCGAAGACGAGCTCCGGTCCGTCCCGGCGAAGGTCCCGCCTTCCGCCGTACGATCCTGACCCGTCAGAAGGTGGCGGATGGCCGGAAGTGGATCAACAAACCTGGGCCCAACCCGCGGTGGGAGAGGATCAGCGACGCGGGAGGACCAGTTCGGCGAAGACGGCTCGGTGGTCGGTGTCCGGAAGCCGGTGCACGCCGAATGAGCGGACGCCCACGCGCCGGTCGGCCAGGATGTGGTCGATCGTCACGGTCGGGATGCCGAAGCCGTTGAACCGCCGCGGCCGGAACGGCCACGTGGTCGTGAGGCCGTCGCCCGTCGCGTCGGCGGCGTCCCGGTAGCCCGCGTCCAGCAGGTCGCGGATCCGAGCGTGGTCAAGGGTGGCGTTGAAGTCCCCGGCCAGCACCTGTACGGCACCGCCCGGCCGGGGCAGCGCCGCCAGGCCGTCCGCCCAGCACGGGAGCCCCGACTCGTCACTCGGGGCGCAGGGATGCACGGACACGATGCCGACGGGTCCCGCCCCCGGCACCTCCACCGTGGCCACCATCTGGCCGAAGCCGTACTCGATGGCCTGCCCCGGCGTGATCGCGTGCCGGGCGTAGACGCCTGACCCACTCGGCCCCTCCAGCGCGAGCTCCGCCTTGTACGGCAGGAGCGTCGCCAGCCCCGCCTTCCGGAGCCCTTCGGCGGCCGATGGCGTCAGCTCCTGGAGGGCGAGGACATCGGGACGGAGCCTCCGCACGAGATCGACGAGAGCCGTTGGAGGGACTCCCCCGACCTCCAGGTTGGAGGAGAGGATCCGTAACGCCGGACCCGAGGGTGTCCGGCCGCCGTCCGGCAGCGCGCGCGGGACGACACACGCCGCCAGCGTCGCGGTCACCACCAGGCTCACGGCCAGCGCGGCCCACCGCCTCGACACCAGCGCGACAAGCGGGGCGACAACCGAGGCGAGGGCCACATAGGGCGTGAACGCCACGAGCTGCACCCATCGGAAGTGCACGTCGGCGGGGATCAGCCGGAGCACCGCCCACACCGCGAACGGCGACACCACCAGCCAGGCGAGCACGCTCACCCAGCGCCGCCTCCGACCCCGCGGGACCACGGCCGGCTCGGCACTCGCCGGTGAGACTGTCGCCACCCTGGTGATCTCGTCGTCATGCATGATCCAATCTTGCGGTACGGATGACGGCTGCGACGGCCGATCGGACAACCCACGCCGCCGTTCGGGGGCGAAAGCCGTATAGCCACGACATGAACGACATGGCAGGCCTTCTGAAGACCGTCGAGGCAGAGCCGACACACAAGCAGGCGGACGGATTACTTCAGGCCCGGCCAGTCCACCGGCCGGGCCATGTGGGTGGGACCGACGGGGCGACGATTCGCCGAAGACCTCAGCACCCGCCACGTACGGCTCCGCCAGGCGGCCGAGGCTCGCCGCCGGTCCCCCACGCCGCCCAGACCATCCAGGCCAAGCGCCGCCGCACCGACCGCAGGACCGGCACGACCACGATCGTCACCATCTACGCCGTCACCAGTCTCCCGCCCGGCCGGGTCACCCATGCCCAGATCGCCGCGCTGATCCGCGGCCGCTGGAGCATCGAAGCCCTGCACCACAAAGGAATCCCGGCGTTTTCGGCCCGACAACATACCGGGCCACAACCTTCACAAATGAGGCTTTTGGCCGCTTTAGACACTTGACCTATTCAGCAATCCGCAACCCGGCTACACCTGACTAAAAGAGGGAAAATGCCCGCTTCGCATCCCCGGTAGTCACGAAACACATCGCGGAGAAACAACAGTGATCGAGACCGTGTTCCGCAGCGAGGACCTGCCCACAGCCGACCGTTTTGCCTGGTGGCACGAGATGACCTGCCGCACACACGTGCCCACCGTAATCCGCAGCGACCACGAGGCCGACTTCCGGGCCACCATGCGCCTGCTCGACCTCGGTGCGGTGCAGGTGGCCACACTGCACTACCCGTCACTACGTCCCCAGCGAACCCCCAAGCTGATCCGCCAGTCCGACCCCGAGATGTATTGCCTGTCGCTCACCCTGCGCGGCACCATGACACTGGCCCAGGCCGGCCGGGAAACCGTCCTCGGCCCGCAGGACCTGGCACTCTACGACACCTCCCGGCCCTTCTACGGCACCACCAGCGGCAACGGCGACAGGGCCGCGAGCATGACCCTGCACATCCCCAGGACTCTGCTGCCGCTGCCCGCCGGCACCGTCTCTCGTCTCACCGCAGTGGGATTGTCCGGCCGTCAAGGTATCGGCGCCCTGCTCTGCGGCCACCTCGGCAAGCTGGTACGACACGCCGCCGAATACACCGCAGCCGACGCCGCCCGGTTGTCGGCCATCACCGTGGACCTATTCGCCGCAATGTGCGCCCACCACCTCGAAGCCGACGCCGCGCTGCCAGCCGAGACTCATCGGCAGGTGCTGCAGACGCGTATCCACGCCTTCATCCAGCAGCACCTCGGCGACCCGACCCTGTGCGCCGAGACCATCGCCGCCGCCCACCAGATCTCCGTCCGCTACCTGTACCAGCTCTTCCACGACCAGGGCCTGACCGTGGCCGCCTGGATCCGCCACCGCCGCCTGGAACGCTGCCGCCGCGACCTGACCGACCCCGCCTTACGCTCCCGCCCCATCCACGCCATCGCCACTCGCTGGGGCTTTGCCGGCAACCCCCACTTCAGCCGCACCTTCCGCGCCGCCTACGGCTCCTCCCCATCCGACTACCGCCACCAAGCCGAGCACGAGGCTGTGCAGGAATCGGCAACAACTCTGCAGAAACCGTCAACAACTTTCCAGGCCGACTAGGGGATGGTCGACGCATCAACGAATCAAAGAAAGGCGGTGCGACGAGAATTAAAAGGTGATCGCTGGAGCGAATCCGCGGCAGACCACAGGGTCACGAGGGGTTCCACACCCGCAGCGACGGCGCTCCGCTGTCTCCGCCCTCCACGACGAACCCGCCACGGCGTTCGCCAAACTTCCGCCGTCCTGCCCTCCAGCGCACACAAAAGAGTCTTTTCGTATCCTTACAAGGAGAGAATCATGCGGAAGACATTCGTCCAGCCATCGGGAATCAAGCCCACGATGTCGCGAGTGGCCACGTCAACAAGTCGTCGCCTGGCCGTCTCCGTGCTGGCGGCCGGCGCTCTGGTCGCGAGTACGGCTCCGGCGGCGCACGCCAAAACAGAAATTTACCGAGAAAGTGCAAACGGTTGCGCTTCAGCCGAATTCACCTACACTTATAAGCCCGATGGAAATGGCAGTTACTCAATATTCGTGAGCGGCGAAATGTTCTGGAAAAAAAGTTCTTCCACCTGCGGCGCTTTCCTCTCCCCTTATGTCGGCGTCTTACAGTACAAGGGGGAGCAGCACGGAATTCCCTTCGGCTGGACGATCTTTCCGAGCGGGATAATGATGGATAACCCGGGTACACTCTCAGCGGGCGATCTCGGGTACACGAACGTGAGGTTCCGCATGTGCAACATGAACAACCAGACCGGCTACATCGGAACCTGCGGCTCCTCCTGATAGCAGAGCGGGTCTGCATCGGTTCAAGAGCTTCCGAAAAGACGGCCCTCTCGGAAACCGCTGGCCTGCGGAGGCGTCCGGTAGCGGGAGTTTCCGGCCGGATATGACCGCGCCCCTGGCCCCACGTGTTCTCGGCCGGCGAGACGAGCGTGAGCCGGATGAGGGGCAGGCAGAGGACCCCAGCCGCACAAACAGCGAACGCGACCCCTGATGATCGACGGTTGTCGAGGCCGGCCGATCAAGAACAGGGGCCGCGTTCGCGTGCCGTCATCCCCTATCGACGTGCTCACCTCAGGTCGCCGATGGGCCGCCATCGGTTTTCATCTGGGCGGCGCACCAGTCGAGGCAGGCGACCGCCACGTCCCAGACGGCTTCGTCCACCATCAGATCGATCTCGAAGGAAGGATAGAGCTCCAGCTTGGCCGAGGGCAGCTCCACGCCTGGAGCCTCGTTGAACCGCCTGCGCAGCTCGTCACGGAGAATGGGATCGTTGAACGGAGCGCGCTTCTTGAGCGTCCCGAACGGCACTTCCACCGTCGTGGCATAGAAGCGGACCATGGCCAGGGTCTCACCACCATGCTTGACGAAGGGCGCGCAGGAGGCACCCGCCGACCGACCGAACTGCACCTCACCGCCACGGCCGCGCCACCAGTCCAGCAGCCGGGAGACCGCGCCGGCCGCCTGCGGTCCGCGTGCGTCGCCCAACTGCTGGAAGAAGCGCTTCTCGTGTTCGCCGACATCGGCGTGATCGTCGCCGGCCGCGAGTTCCACCTCGCTGAGGTTCAGCGCGCCGGGAAGGTCCAGCAGCTCGGCCAGCTCCCGTGCCGAGATCCGCTGGCCGGGGTCGGCACGGTCGGCGTCGTCGAGTTTGATGCCCTCGGCGCGGAGAACCTGATGAATATCGCGATCGTCTTCTTCATCCACCCACCGGAACCCCTTGGAAACCTGCCCCGTCACGGTCAGCACCCGATGGGCGTTGAACACCTGTGACGTGGAAAGGTGAGCGCCGACCGGAACGGCGTGCGAACCGATCAACTCGGCCAGATCTCCATAGGTCGTCCAGGTGCCCGCAGGTAGTGCCGCGAGGGCGGCGTGAAGCAGCGTCCAGTCCCGGGACGGACCGACCGGGCCGACGTCCATCGGACTCGGCCAGATTTCGATCGCTCGTGCGGCGAGTTCGTCGGCGCGAGAGTAGATCTCAGTCTTCCCCCACCGCTCACGTTTGGCGATCTCCTGGTTCATGACCAGACCGCTGCGGCTGAGGAAGTCTCGCTTCTTGGCGAACGACATGTTGCCGAGCTCGGAGTTGTAACCGCTGAGCGTGAGGTTGCCCAGACTGTGCACCAGCTCCTTGTGGAGGCGACCGACGTCCCCCTCGGGCGCGAGCTGCTCCAGCCAGTCGGCGGTCGGGCTCTGCGGAAGCACATGCTCAATGGTGATCTTCTTGTCCGAGAGCTCAACCGCTTCCTTCGCCCCGTAGGACTCCTCCAACCGGCGGAGCACGAGCTTCTGCTGCGCAGTCCGGCCCTGCCAATAGAACGCCCGGCTCCGGATGTCCTCGCGGAACCGTTCATCGGACGACCAGTACAGCCGAGCCGGCGAGAGCCCGGCCCGTAGAGTGTCAGCCGGCTTCTCTTCGGTCAGTTCCCGGGTCAGCCGCATGAAGATCTTGTTGAGGCTACCGGTCGAGACTCCCCCGATGAGACGGCGGACCAGGAAACTCTCGATGTAGCGCTGCGCCTCCACGATCTCGTCGTCAGTGGCGTCGCCGCTGTCGCGAAGCTCCAGCAGGCGCATGATGACCGGGTAGGCGGTGTTTCCCTTCCATTCGTTGAGGAAGCGCAGGCGCGCGTCGATCTCCGTTTCGCCGCTGGGCTCAAGGATTTGGTGAAGGTATCGAGCACGGCGGGCGAGATCCTTGACGTAGCCCTCGACCCGATCCTCGACGTTCCTGTTGTCCATGGTCACGGCCCGGAGCAGCTCCTGATGACCGCGGTAGGTGTCGTTGTACTGCGCCTCGTCGCCCCGGTCGAGGATCAGGGCCAGATACATCAGCTGATCCATTCCCTTGGGGCCGAGCAGCTTCTGCATCGGCAGCCAGTGGACGTCATAGACGTATTGGCCCCTGGTCGGCAGGTGCATGAAGACGTAGTTGCGAATCAAATCGACCTGGCTGAGTCTCATACCGGTGTTGTTGATGGACTCGAAGATCCGGAAGGCGTTGTCGTCGTCCTCCACGACGATCTGCACGAGATTCAGCCGGTTGAGGACGATGCTCTCGATACGTGCGATGTCGTGGGGATCCGCCGGATCGTCGATCGCCACCAGCTTCGTGCGGAAGAACCGGTAGGCACCCGGGATCAAGCTGTCGGTGTCGCCGAACGGCTGGCCTTCGACGCAGTTCTTGAACGCCTGACGATCCACCTGGGTCGGCAGCAGGCGGTATCTCAGGTCACCCGGGCTGAACTTGTTGATCAGATGGGTCTCGTTGATCCGGTCGCGGTGCAGCGGATCCTCGGCGATCTGGTGGTCCCGGAGCGCACACAGGGCCACCATCAGGGTGGTCAGCCGTTGCTGGCCGTCGACCACCAGCCACTGTGACCTGCCGGGCGAGTTGTCCGGGCCGGGCGCCAGCACGACCGAGCCGAGGAAGTGGCTGTTGTCCTTTCCCTGCTCGATCCGGTCGGCCTGCAACTCGATGTCATTCCACAGCGTGGCGAGCTGCTCGCGCTCCCAGGAATAGGGCCGCTGGTACAGCGGCACCAGCAACTGCTGCTCACCACGGATGAGCCCACGCAGCGTCGTCTCGTTGGCCTTCACGCGGGCCCCTTTCGGAACGTTACAACCATGAAAGATCAACGATCCTTACACAACCGATCGCTCTACGTAAACAGAAAACCGAAAAGCGATTAAGAAACGCTCTTATTTGTCGGCCCGAGAAGAGCCAAGAATGCCCCTTTAGTGCTCAAGTGCTTCATATGCGACACGACGCACACAAAAGCGGCAAATGGAATTAGTCACGAATAAGAAGCCGTCAGCTCATGGTCGTCGTCGGCTCGAACGATTGATTCCGCAAGCCGCTCGATGGCGGCAAGCAGGTCAGCCGGAGGCAGGGTCAGGTCGATCGCGTGCTGCATGATCTCGATCCCCGCGCCGCGCACCACATGCCGGTACGGCTCCGCGTCCCCTTCGGCGTACACCAGATGCCCGTGATCGAGTCCGAGCACCGTGCAGTAGGCCAGCATCTGGTAGAGGTCGGCGCTGTGACCTTCGGGACCGGTTGAGATCTTGTACTTGCTGTCCACCACCGCCGCAGGGATCTCCGTTCCGCCGGAGTCGATGACATAGCGCACCAGGTCAGGCTTGAGCAGCACCCGCCGCCCGTGATCCAGATGGTGTCGCTTGTCCTGCAGCTCGCTGCGCCCGCCGTGCGGCCGGAGCGCCTCCGTCAGGGCAACGGTCACGAAGTCCTCGAAGACCCGCCACATCTCCACCAGCAGGCCGTCCACACGCACGGCCGTACCGTCGTCGAGTTCGTAGGAGGCTCCACGGAGAACAAGCTCAGCCAGCCCGAGCGCGGTGTGATAGCGCGTGTTGATCCGGCTGGGGCGCCACACCGGCAATGGCCGCCCCGGCACCAGAGCGGTGACCCCCGCCAGTCTGGCGATGACGTGCCGCAGCGTCCTGCGGGTCTGTACGGCGAGGCCGGGCAGGCGCAGCAACCGTGCCGACGCGGCCAGCAGCAGCCGGTTCTCGGCGATGTCGACGGTGTAGTCGTCGTAGCGGACCTCGACCGGTAGCGGCAGGCCGTACCTGCGGCGGAGCTGGTCGGCCTCCCGAATCCGGCCTCGGACGACCGGCAGGGCTTCCTCCATCTCCAGGTAGCCCTGCAGCACTCCCTGCCGGAGGGCTCGATCAGCGGCCAGCGCGTAGGCGTGCGCGAGCGCCGGAAGCAGTTCGGGATGATCCCCCGCGTCCACCTCCCCCTGGCGCCAGCCACGCGGCCGGCGTGCGTATCCGAGGAGGAAGAACACCCGATCCACCGGCGTCTTCGGCGTGATCCGCACCTCGACCCCGCCGATGACCGCCGCGCCCACGTATCCGTTGTCACGGACCTTCCAGATCCCCGCGCGCGGTCCCGGACTCACCCGTACGGCCTTCGCCGCCACCAGAGCCACTGCCTGCTCGGCCGACAGCTCGTATTCGACCGGTGGACCACCCTCCATCAGGCTGATCACGGAGTGGGTTCCTGATCGAGTCCCAGCCGTTGCCGCAGCTGGGGCAGGCCGTATCGCTTGGAGACCTCGACCCCGTCGCCGTAGTGATGCTCTTCCAGAAGCGGAAGGATCTGGGTCCGCCAGACCCGCTCGAACCCCTTCGCGTCCTGGTAGATGCCAGCCCGCATCAGATACGAGGGGCCGATCTTGAAGTCGCGGTCCTCGATCCGGGCGTTGAGCTCCGCCAGCAGCCGGGCCGCGTCGGCCGGCAACTCCCTGCCCGCGAGCCAGCGCCCCAGCACTTCCCGGGTCGGCGTCTCCTCCGGATGCAGCTCCACGAACGCGAAGCGGCGCCGCATGGCCGCGTCCACCAGCGCGATCGACCGGTCGGCGGTGTTCATCGTGCCCAGGATGATCAGATTCTTGGGCAGGGTGAACGCCTGGCCGGTCCCCTCCGCCGAGGAGTACAGCAGGTCGACGGCCTTGTCCCGGTACTCCAGCAGGAAGTACAGCTCACCGAAGATCTTGGCGAGGTTGCCGCGGTTGATCTCGTCGATGATCAGAACGTGCGGCTCCTCCGGATGCTGCCGCGCGGCGTCCACCAGCCGCAGCAGTGGACCGGGCAGCGGCTTGAAGGTCACGCCCTGCCCGTCGGCGGTCTGCACCGGCCGGAAGCCCTCGAAGAAGTCCTCGTAGGAGTAGGCCGGGTGGAACTGCACGAGCTTGACGTTCTCCGGCTTCCCACCCGCCAGGAACTGCGCGAGATGCTGCGCGATGTAGGTCTTCCCGGTCCCCGGCGGTCCGTAGAAGATCATCTGAGGGCGGTCGCGGAGCAGCTCCACGCATTCCTGCAGCCAGTCCTGGTCGACGAGCAACTCGCCGGCCAGCTCGGCACCGGCGTCCGGCAGGACCATCTCCCGCGTGATCGGCGGCCTCGAAGGCCGCGGCTCGATCAGCCGTTCCAGCTCCTCGACGAACTCCGTCAGGTCGAGCACGTCGTGCTGGGTGGCCAGCTTGGCCGAGATCTCGTCCGGCAGGTCGTCGACGAAGTCGAGCGGAGTTTCCGGGTTCAGCCATCTGACCGGTCGCTGCAGATTGGCCCGGTTGCCCATACTGGCCCGGAACGCCGGACCTCCCTTGAGGTGGCCCAGGTAGACCTTTCCCCCGTCGTTGCTGAGCACCAGGTCGCCCTCGCGCATCCGCGACAGGAACGCGTGGAACTCGGCCGTCTTCTTCAGCCGGTCGTTGTATGAGCCGTGCGCGTAGTCCACGTCCACAGCCGCCTGGATCGTCTCCTGCGCCGCACCGGGCGGCAGCTCGCGGAGCTTGGAGGCCGGAAGCGAGCAGTAACCCTCGGCCAGCCAGTCACCCACCAGGTTGACCCCGTGCACATTGGACCCGCGCACCAGCCAGGCCCGCCGCGGACGCTCCGGCCCGTCGCCACCCACAGGATCATCGATCACCAGCTGGTGCAGATCGGCACCGGAGATCCGCCGGTCCTGCGGCACCATGCCGAGCAGAGCGTCCAACCCGTCCTCGATGAGCAGCCCCTGCCACTCCTTCCGCAGCCGCTCGTCGGCATGCGCGTCGTCGGGAAGACCGCCGTCGGCATCCAGCACCCGATGCCAGCCCTCGGGCCGCTCACCTTGGAGCCACCGCACCAACGGTGCGATCTCAAGGCCGGTCTGCGAGGCGAGGTCCCCGGCCGCGACCCAGCTCCCCTCCGGTACGGCTTCCGCCAGCCGCTTGGCCATGTCGAACCCGGCCTTGTGCTTGTCCCAGTAGCGGTAGCCGGACTCGGCCTCCTCGAAGAAGGCAACGGCCTTCACGTGCTGAGCCAGCGCGACCCGGCCGAGCGAGGTGAGATACCAGCGGCCACCCGACTTGGTCAGCCAACCGTATTTGACCAGGCCCACGCTGCGCCACTGGAAGATCTTCTCTGGGCCCGTCGAGCCCGTGCTGGCCTGTTTCCACTCCTGATCGAGATTCGGGAAACGCTTCTCCACGAGCGACCAGAGCTCGCGGCCACGCATACCCTCCGGGTGCTCGGCCAGGATCTGCGCTCCGGTGAACTGAATACGTGCGGTTATCTCCGTCCAGGCACTCACCATCATGGATCGAGCCATCTGACCTGGCCGTTACGCCCCAGAACGGATTGTCCGGTGATGCCCTCATCAGGATCGCCCACTCCCCTACCTTCGTCCGGGTCTCCGCACCCCAGGACGGTGCGCAGAATCAACGGCCCAGTCGCACGGAAGAACTACGCCAGGTCCGGCCAGTACTTGGGCGGAGCGGCGGCCGGGTCGACGACGCGCAGGCGGCTGGCCGGGGTCGGGTCGATGCCGCGCAAGGTCACCAGGCGTTGTCCGTCCGCCTTGGCGAGGACAGCCAGGGCAGCGGGCAGCCCGGCGGCGACCGTGGCGATCGCAAGACCGATTCCGACCAGTCCCGGATGCCTGTGTGGATATTCGATCCGATGCAGCCCGGAATCCGCGATCGCCTCGACTTCCCTGGGGCGCTGCATCTGCCGGGCGTCATTGGTCAGAATGACATGGAACCCATCGGCCGCCGCTCGGGGATAAAGGTGTTCATCCCGGGTTCCGGACCAGCGGTCGAGATCGAGAAGATGGACGATCTCGTGCTCCAGAACGAAGGCAATGATGGCCTTGTGGAGCGGCCTGGACACGTTCTCATCCAGCAGCAACCTCACGCCGCTCCCTGGGGGGATCGAAGCTGTCAACGTAGTCGGCGAAATCAGCGGCATCCAGGGCCGCCGTAGCGGTGACGCTGGGGTAGTAGTCGGAGATCCGCTCCGGCGGCACTCCATCCCGGAGCAGCGCGGCGACCTCGTCGTAGGGGATGCGGGTGCCTTCGATCACAGGAACCCCGCCACGGATCGCCGGATCCACCGCCACGTGCGCACGAGGTTGCAGTAACGGCGGGATGTGCCTGCCGTCGCGGTAGAAGGGCTGCAGGACGTCTACCATCTCGTGGATGACCACGTTGGCCTTCTTCCGCACCAGATCGACCGCCTGGTCGGGCGCGGCCAGATAGATGCTGCTGCCGTCGGCGACCAGTGTGTACGACGAAAGGTGGTCCCGCTCTTTCAGATCGTCGCGGAGCGTGTCGAGCGCCCGCCTGATCTTCTGCAGCGAGGCGTCGTTACGGAGCTTGACGCAGGTTCTCAGCGCCACCACGTCACGGAAGGAGTAGAGGACGGGCCGCGTGCTGGAGATCTCCGGTATCAGCACCGCGCCACGGCTCACGCTGGCCTTGCGCCAGTGTGCGAGCTGACGGAGCGTGGCACCCGACAGCGCCGCGGCCAGCTTCGGGTCATAAGCCATCACTTCCCCCTCTCGCGCTCCGTGATCCGATCCTGCCTGGCCATCATTCCAATTTCCTCCCGACTGACCAGGCATTACATGGGCTTGCCCTGCACTGTACTGAGAACGATCACTGGCCGTTTCGGGTGGAAGTTGCGCTGGTCGTTGGGGGCATCGTCAGCGACCGGTCGGACACCAGATAGACGCCACCCTTGCGGATGGATCCCTTCACCGATCATCCAAGATCTTCGCATTGGCTCGTCGCAGACCGTCTCTGGCCTCCAGGAACTCCGCTATGAGCGCGTCACCGACCCCTGGGTCATCCTGCTGTGGAGGCCTGGCTTCACGCCGCGATCGGAACCGCTCCCGGAGCGCCGCCACCTGTTCGCGGCGGCGCGCCCGGTTGAGATCGAGCAGTGCTCCCCGCTCGCCACCCGCCCGAGCCTCGACCATCGGAGCAGTCTCATAGGAGAGATCTTTCAGGCCGGTCGCGCTCCTGCCTCCGTACAGACGGACCACGTTTCGCACGCACTCCATGTCGGCCACGTTGAGCGGATCCTCGATGTCGACGGTCAGGGAGAGCGCATGCGAGCCATCCTCCGCGCTTCGCGTGTCGCGGCGCTCCACCAGCTCGCTCTCCATCACCCATTCCTCGGCGCGGACGAGTGCGTGGTCGTAGGGGCCGTAGTCGTCCCAGCGCCAGGTAGCCCCACTGAACTGCGTGCGCCCCGACTCGATGGCATCCAGGTCGGCGAGATAGAGAAGCTGCACCAGCTTCGCCTTGGTGATCTCGATGCGCGTCTCGCGGGCCACCTTCAGCACCGCGAGCACGGCGCCCGCCAGGGGATTGGGCCGATTGGAGAGGTCTACTCATCACCGCGCCTCCCCAGATCCGTCCCAATGCCACCGTACTCCTCGTCAGTCGCTTCCAGGGGTGATCGTCTGCGGCCTGCCGTCACGAGAACAACACCGCTCGGTGAAGCAATAATTACAGTGAGCTATGACATTGTCAGTCGATCGCAGCATCAGCCCCAGTGCAATCATCAGGCGGCCGGCTCACTGCTCAGGCGATCAGAGACGTGCCTATCGGACCCCCAGATCGGGTCGTCCAAGGCGGTGATCACCCGGCCCGCTCCTCAGGAACCACTGGTGGGGCCGCCAGGGTGCACCACACGATCTTTCCGCCCGTCGCCGGCCGGTAGTAGCCCCAGTTCCTCGCGAGCAGGTCGACGAGGCAGAGGCCGCGTCCGCCCTCGTCGTCCAGGTCGGGGGTTCTGAGGAGGGGTGGGGTACGGCAGACGTCCCAGACGCGCAGCACGACCGCCGTCTCGACCGGGTACAGGTCCATCCAGATGTGGTCCGGACTCGCGTGCGCCGCCGCCTCCGTAACGGCGGGAGACGAGACGTGCGCCTTGATCGCGTTGGATACCAGCTCGGAGACGACGAGCTGGGCCGTCTCGATCAGGTCGTCCCGCCGCCAGCCCTCCAGTACGCGCTGGACGTGCACGCGGGCGTAGTAGGGCGAGGTCGGGAAGACGGAGAGCTCCAGGTGGTGCTTTCCGGTGGTGACGTCGGTCATCGTTCACCCGTTCCTGGTCGGCGCGTCAGGTGTCAGGGCATAGGACCGGCACCGTTCGCAGACGGGGGCGGCTGCTCTCCCCGCACGGGGGCGGCGGGGGCACGGTGCCGGTCCTACGGGAGGTACGACCGGGGAACGGCAGGGGGCTGCCGGGGGTCGTACCGCTGGCACCGGGCGGACACCCGACAGGGGTGGGCCGCGTCGGGAGGGAAGATCGCCCGCCCGGCTGACTGGGGAATCACGCGTTTCACCTTCTGGAAGGGAACCCACCTGGAAGGCTTTACGCAGAGAGCATGCACCATCACAATGAGTGAATGCAATACAGGCTTTTACACTGCCCGCATAATCCAGATGGGTGTTGAAGATGGAGGAGAAACACGGAATGGGCGAAATCGCACCCCTATCGCCGGCCAGACGTCAGCCACCCACGGTGCGCCTACGCCGTCTGGCAGCCGAACTGCGCCGCCTCCGTCAAGAGGCCGGCCTGTCCCAGGCCGAGGTGACCGAGAAGACCGACGTCAACCTCGCCACACTCCATCGGATCGAGACGGCCAAGACCAAGCCGCAGCTCCGGACACTCAATGCCCTGCTCGACGCCTACGGCGTCACCGGCAGCCGCCGCACCGACCTGGTAGCGCTGCAGAGGGAAGCCAAGCAGCGTGGATGGCTGCACGGCTTCGAAGCAGACCTCCCCGGTCCGTACAGCGCCTATATCGGCCTGGAGGCCGAGGCACGCCAGGCCATCAACTACGAGTCGCTGTTCATCCCAGGCCTGCTGCAGACCGAGGACTACACGCGGGCGATGTTTCGCGGCGTACGGCCGACCATCACCGACAAAGAAGTCGAGATACGCATCACCGCCCGACTGCGGCGGCAGGCCCTCCTGGAAGGCGACACGCCTCTACGACTGTGGGCGATTCTGGATCAGGCGGCACTGGCACGGACAGTCGGCAGCGATGCCGTCATGAGCGATCAGCTCACCCATCTCGCCCGCCAGGCACAGCGCCCACACATCACGGTCCAGGTCATCCCGTTCTCCGCCGGAGCCCACCCGGGCATGCCGGGCAGCTTCATCGTCTTGAAGTTCGACGAGGACGGCCCCGACGTGATTCATATTGACAGCATGGCCGGTGGTCTGTTTCTTGAGAAAGAGACGGATATCCAGCACTACAACCACATGTGTGAGCATCTTCGCGCGATAGCGCTCAGCCCTGCCGACACGGCCGCGCTCATCACATCCCTACGCGAAGATCACTAGCGGAAGGAAGCAGCATGCAGCAGGCCGACCTCTCCGGTGCGCACTGGCGCAAAAGCAGCCTCAGCGCTGACGGCCCGAGCTGTGTCGAGGTCGCCTTCGTCGACGACGCCGTCGCCGTCCGCGACACCAAAGACCGCGAGGGCGGCACGCTCGTGTTCCGTCGCGACAAGTGGACGGCTTTCGTCGGCGGCATCAAGAACGGCGACTTCGACACACCCTCCTGATCAACAGGGCTTGTCGTCAGGGACAAGGACCTGCGGCCGGTTATGCGGGGCCAAAGGTTTCGGTCGCCTCGACAGGCTGGCCCAGCAGTACCTCGGGAAGCCGTACCCGCGGCGGGACCGCCACCGGTTCAGCACCTGGATCGAGATCGACACCTGGCACGGCTGGGGCACGCTCAAGGACAACAGCCAGGTCGGCTGAACTCCACACCTACCCGGACATCGGCGGTTGAGGTCGTTTCTCGATGTCTCCATCGGAGCAACTGACCGCCTTGCCAGGCATTCAGTTTGACTGCCAGGCAAGGTGACGCTCACGGGCAACCTCCCTCAGCCTCTCTCGGAGAACATCTCGGCTCCGCCCTCGTGTCTTGACTGCATGGCAATTGGGGCAGAGCGCGATCATTAACTCCGGATAATCTCGGCCGCCCTTGGCGTGGTCATCGATGTGATCAACGTCCAGGATCGGACCGCCGCCGACCGAGGTGTCCGAGGGGCGTCCGGGATTCTCACAATCCGGGTTCTCACACGCTCCCTTGCAACGCAATAGAACGGCCCGCTTGGCAGGCGTGCTGCGGGCGCGACGGTGCGGCAGATCTCCACGCAACCGCTGAACGAAGCCGTACTTCTCGTGCTCCTCTGCCTGCTCGCAAAGGTACCTGTACTCAGCCCAGTCGCTGCGCTGCCGAAAATTCTCCCGCCCGAGCCTGACAGGCAGGAGAATAGGGGAGTCGGTCTCGACAACGGGGTCACCAATCAATAGATCAAACTGAAATCCTTCGGTTTGGTCTGAATTCGCCATCCGCCGGACCCGATCGAGTACGGCATGGCATTCGTCCAAGGCCCGTGGCTCGGCCAGTGCAACTCTGCGGCAATCGTCGCCCTCCCAATTACCGCGCCGGTGTGCATCCCAAGTCTGCGCGTCCTCCCACTCAATCCCACCCCCGAACTGTCCCCACTGTCGGAACCGGCGGTTCGGATGCTCTGCAAGGAGGCGGATCTCCGTAGTGAGCGCGAGTACACCCGCCATACCCCAGCCCACAAGAACAGCTCGATGACGTGCGCTATTGGCCCAAAGCACTAAGTCGAAGAGCTCTTCGGCAAGATCTGCAAAGTAGTTACCTGCAGTATCCCGGCATGGACACTCCAACTGCTCATCGAAAAGCACTTTGCTGTTGCTTGTCGTAATGGCGATATCGATGGCGCGGCCGCAACAATCGGAGGCCTTCACTGCGACGATAGCCGTCGAGCTGAGGCCCAACACCTCTTCCGCCCAGACCTCCGCCTCGTCACGCATGAAGATGTAGTCCATCTCCTGTCGCTTGAGCTCGACGGGTACAGCCTCTTCACGGCGGTAGAGGGGCAGGTGCAGATAGCCGTTTCGTCCTTCACATGGCTGCGTCAGCCAAGCCGCCGGCTCCTCATAGGAGATCCTGAGTCCCTCGGCGCTCAGCGCAGCACGCGTTGCCAGTTCCGCCGGTTGTTCGCTGGGTAGATAGGAGGTCAGATCCGCCAGCCCATCCCCGTCGATAAAAATGAGCGTCACGCGCGCCGCTCCGGGTGACGAGGGCCATGGCCGGGGGGCGGGTCAAGCGGGGTCTGGTACGGCTTCCGCCCGTCGATGGCGTCCTGCATGGCGTCGTAGATCTCCAGGATCGCCTTCTTGGTGCGCTCGAACAGGTCAGGAGACTTGTTCCGGAAGGCACGGAAGGTGTCCATGATGTAGTCCACGTCCTCGCGGACCACCCCATAGAGGTGGAAGTAGGCCGCATCCAACTCGGCCCGCAGCCAGAACCGCCGCTCCTCGTCCCACCTGTAAGGGGCACCCTTGTCCCCGTTGTCGCGGGCGAACGCCTCCAAGCCATAGGAGGTATAGGAAAGCTCCAGCACCCGCGCCCTAACCCATAAGTGCAGCCGCTCACCTGGACCCCAGAGACAATCCTCGCCATATGCCTCTGGACTAAGAATAGGCAACTGTCGCACCGTAAAATACTTCAGGTGCGTACCACTGCTTTTCTGTCGAACTACATAGTCGAGAATAAATGAGGAGAGATTGCCGGAAAGACAAGCGGCAGACCCTCGATTGGGAAGCATTAACAGAGTGGTGTCAGGGGTAGCGGTACGAGGAAAAACAGAATCAATCAAAGTACGTTCGTCGGAACTGCGGCAGATGTCACGCCACCCGAGTAGCCACCCTTTGTCCCACTTACGGAAACGACGATCACCCTCGACGACGTTCCCTGGACAGAGTCTCTCCTGAACCTCCTTCTCGGCCACCCAGTAACGGGGCTGCACCACGTAGGCCGGGTCGCCCTTCTGCACAGGAGCAGGTCGGGGCAGGGTGCCCACGTTGGCCTGCGCCTGGGTCTGGCCCTCGTAAGTTCCGAAGCGGTCATCGAAGTGGTGGAGCATCTTCGCCTCGAATAGAGGAAGGAGGCGTTCGTCACCCTTGACGAGGTGGTTTCCGTCGAGCTGCCACCCAGCCGCCAGCATCCCTTCCAACGTCTCCCGTTCTTCAGCGCTGGGACGGAAGAGGCCGGAGTCGTTCGCCATATGCAACATGGCCATAAACGACAGCTCCCAGGGATTGCTCTTGGGATTCTCTCGCCAGAGCACCGGGACTCGCCGATAGATTCCCAGAGTTATCTCAGCATTGCGCTTGAAGTCGAATACCGGGCAAGTTCCGGTGTTCGGATTGAGCAATGTGATGTCCTCGGGTGTGAGGGTGAAAGAGCGCTCGTCAAGATGCGCGACCTGGCGGAGCCGGAACGCCAGGTCGATCCGGCGCCGAGGCGCTTGAGGGCCCGACCCGGTCCACAGGCAGAATCGGAACGAATGATGGACGTGCGCGAAGAGCTTGTCCTCGTTCTCGAAGTCGTAGAGCGAGGCGAGCGTCTTCGTCGTCACCATGTCCTTGAAGAAGAACTGCGTGGTCGCGTCGGTCGCGATACCGGTGGGCAGGACCATGCCGACCCGGCCGCTCGGCGCGAGGAGCGTCCGCCCCGTCTCGGCGAAGACGGCGTAAGTGTTGATGTCACCCCGCCCGGTCAGCGGATACCGTCCCGACTCGCGGAGCAGGTGAGTCCAGCCGTCGGCGCTGCGAAGTTCCCCCGCGAACTCGGCGAACAGCCACCGGTCGGTCTCCTCCGCGCTGGTGGCCAGGGCCGCGATGGCCTTCTTCCGGGCGGCGGCGTTCTTGGCGTTCGCGATGCCCTCGTGTCTGGCGGCGAAGAACTCCTTCTCCTGAAGCTTGACCCGCTCCCACGGTGGGTTGCCGAGCACGCAGGTGAAACCACCCCTCCAGCCGGTCGCCGCGTTGGCGTCGGAGCCGGCCCCGGCTTCGGCGTCGAAGACGTCGGGAAACTCCAGATGCCAGTGGAAGAAGCGGTATCGCTCCACGAGCCGGTCGAGCTCCAGGGCCACAGCCGAGGGAAGGCCGCCTCCCTCCTGCAGCCGCCGTACGGTGTCGGTCGTGATGGCGGGCGGGGCGTCGGCGTGCTTGCGCCAGACGAATGCCGCGCACCAGGCGTCGGCGACCAGGCGGGCGTGGGTCAGCGCGTCGGACCGCTCGAACTCGCGGAACCTCCGTTCCTGCTCCCGGACGTCGGCCACGGTCGACACCGGGACGGCGGCCAGGGCCTGAACCTCTCCGGCGAGTTCCTTGTTGCCGAGACGAGTGCCCGTCTCCGTGAAGAGCATGCCCTGGTTGCGGCGCTGCCTGGCGTTGTCCTTCTTCAACGACGCGACGATCTTCCTGTCGTCTCCCTCGATGGCCTTGAACGCCTCATCCGGGATGCCGTCGTCCAGCAGCCTGGGCGTGGTGCCCAGCAGAGAGTTGCCCACCTTGATGTGGGCGTCGAGGAAGGCGAGCGGCTTGCCCGGCTCCAGGGACTCCATCCAGAGGGAGAACTTGGCCAGCTCGGCGGCGAGCGGCTGGATGTCCACGCCGTAGATGCACGTCCCGACGACCTTGTGCATCGCCTTCTGGACCGCCGACGGCACCGGCTCGGCCTCGCCGGTGACCATCGCGGCATACCGCTTGGCGATGCGCCGGGCGGCGGCGACGAGGAAGTGACCGGAGCCGCAGGCCGGGTCGCAGACGGTGATCTTCAACAGGTCATCGGCGACACCGGACTTCGCGTGCTCGTCGATGACCGGGTCGAGCGCGGTGTCGAGCAGCGACTCGATCAGTGACGAGGGCGTGTAGTAGGACCCGGTGGTCTTGCGGTCGTTGCCCGCCACGGTCTTCAGCTCGAACGTCGGCACCGCGAGATCCGGGTGCGGGACCAGCTCCAGCAGCGACTCGTAGACGCTGCCCAGCTCCTCGGCTCCCAGGTGCTGGAAGTCCACGTCGCGCGGCCGGCCGTCCTTGCCGCGCACGGTGGACATGTGGCGGACGGCGGTGAGCAGCGCCTCGTTGGGCAGGTCGCAGACGAGGAACTGGTCGGGCACGGGCGTGTCGGTCAGCTCCGCCAGGGTGCCCGCCGTACGGAAGAACAGACCGCCGAGGCCGGGCAGGCCGAGCATGGGCAGGCCGTCGTCGTCTCCGAGGGCCCTGATGACCCTGGCGGTGGTCTTCCACAGGTCGGTGTGGCGGTCTCCGGCGCGGCGGGCGGCAAGGCTACGCAGGCGCCGGGTGGAGAAGTAGGTGGCGTAGCGGTCCCTGGCGTCCTGCGCCGCGTCCGGGGTGAGCAGGGCGCCGCGGTCCTCGGCGACGAAGAGGAAGATCAGCTGGTAGGCCAGGCGGAGCAGCTCGTGATGGAAGTCCTCCCGCTTGAGGGCGCCGGAGACGAGCTGGTCGCGCAGCCCCGGGTTCGCGACGAGGAAGCCGGTGCCGAGCGCTTCGAGGGCCTTCTGCACGCCGTCGCGGAGCTGGTCGCGGGCCCGCAGGCCGGTCTCGGCGGCGAAGGCGCGCCATTTCTCCAGCCAGCAGTCGGCGCACGTGGGCGTCGAGTCGTCACCGGAGATGAGCTCGAAGCGGGAGGCGTGCAGCAGCGTGTAGAGCAGCACGAACTCCGAGTAGAGCTCGCCGTCGAAGATGGCTTCGAGGTCGAACTCGACATACGCCGAGCCGACCAGGGCGGTGGAGTCGCGCAGGATGCGGAGCTGCCGGCCGTTGGAGAGCACGCCCCACAGGTGGTCGTCGGAGAGGTTGAGAAACTCCTGCAGCATCGACTGCGGTGCCCGCTTGGTCTCGGCGCGGCCGGGTGTGGCCCTGTCCAGCCTGGTGTTCCAGCCGAGCAGGTGCATGGGCACGTTGTGCCACAGGTGGGAGACGGGGAACTCCTTGTCCCCCGCTTTCAATCCGCCACGGATGTACGGCACGTGCCCGAAGCCCAGCTCGCTCAGGAGCACCTGCAGCCAGCGTTCTCGGGTCGGCGTCGTGGCGGGGTCGCCGTCCGGCAGCCCGTCCACGCGCTCGCGGAACGCGCGGTAGGCGCCGAGCAGGTAGTCCCATCTACGGCTCGCCGCGTCGCCCAGCCGTTCGGAGGCGGCAAGGTGATAGTCCTCGGGACGGATGCCGGGCAGCTCGCGGTCGGCGGCGCCGATCCGGGACAGCACGTCCTGCGGGATCAGGCCGCCCGCGACCTCGACCGCCAGGTAGGAGGTGCCTCTCATCGGGCACCGCCGGCCGGGAGGTAGACGTAGACGCCGAGCACGTCGGCTTCGCGGTTGGCGGTCACCTTGAGTCCTCTCACTCCCGCGCCGATGGCGCCGCGGACGCGCTGGTGGGATTCGGCGAGCTTGGCGGCGAGGGCCTCGCCCCGGGTGCGCAGGTCGTGATCGAGGGCGGGGATCTCCTCGGCGGCGCGCTGGGCGGCGCGCTCGACCAGCTGGCGCAGGGTGTTCTCCGGGCGGGAGGTCAGCACGTCCGACACTTCGGCGTCGCCGAGCCATTCGCGCCCGTCCGCACCGGTCCGGTAGGCGAGCACCTGGGCGTCCTCGGCGATGAGCGTGCGCGTCCCGGTGCGGCCGGGCAGTGTCACGTGGAAGCGGTAGCGGACCAGGAGCACGGTCGTGCGGGTCGTGACGGCGTCGGTGCGGGTGACGCCGAAGCGCCTGGCCGGGCCCTCGGCGTCGAGGGCGGAGTCCAGGGTCGTCCGGGCGAGATGGCGGACCAGGGGGTCGGTCCGCACCAGGGCGTGGCTGCCCGGTGGCGCCGGGATGTCGGGATGGAAGTCCAGCTCCGGGGCCTTGCCGTTGAAGCTGAGACCGAGGGCGTGCCGTACGGAGATCGGCAGTTGCCTGGTGTCGGCGGCGAAGCCCTCGACCCGGTTGTCGATGATCGCGCCGAAGCCGGACAGCGCCTCGCGGGTGAACCCGGCGATGTCGGCGGGGCTGCCCAGCGCGGCGCGGATCTCGGCGACCTCCCGTTCGACCTCGTCGAGCTTGACGCCGGAGTGGGCGTACTTCGTGAGGGCCTTGGACTCGCGGTCGGCGGCGCTCTCCCATGACCGGTGGATCTGGTCGCGGGTCTTGGTGACACCGAGGTCCAGGTCGAGCTGGTCCTGGCTGTCGTCGCCGCGCATCAGCAGGCCCTCGACGAGCGCCTTGATGACGTCGTCTCCGCCGCTGGGGACGGGTACGGCGACGCCGGTCTGCTTGGCGATCGTGCGGTGCTTGCGGATCAGCACGTCGAGCACGACACCGTCGATGCCGTTGTCCAGGCCGTACATGGTGACCGCGCGGACGGTCTGCTTGCGCTGGCCGAACCGGTCGACGCGACCTTCCCGCTGCTCGTGGCGGGTCGGGTTCCACGCCAGGTCGTAGTGGACAACGGCCTGGAAGTGCTCCTGCAGGTTGACGCCCTCGGACAGGCAGTCGGTGGCGACCAGGACGTGCCGTCCCGGTTCCGCGCCGAGCTCCTCGATGGCCGCCAGCCGCGCCTCCGGCGGGAGCTGCCCCGTGACGTGGCGGACGTGGGCCTTCTTGCCGAGGGCCTTGGCCAGGTGCTCGGCGACGTACTCGGCGGTGGGGATGAACCGGCAGAAGACGATCGGGTCGTAGCCGTCGAGCAGCAGCGACTTGACCTCGTCGATGAGCGCCGTCAGCTTGGCGTCGTCCTTCGGCCCTTCGATCTTGGCGAAGGCTCGGGCGAGCCGCTTCAATCGCTCGCTGTCCGGCGAGGTCTCGCCGTCCCCGCCAGTAAGGCCTCCGGCCGCCGCGTCGATGCCCTCCAGCCCCTCCTCGTCGGTGAGGTCGAGGACGCTGGAGCGTCCGAGCTCGTCGGCCTCCTGGGCGGTCTCCGCGGGGACGGTCGCCGAGCGGGTGGTGAGCGTCGCGGCGGCGGCCCTCGGTGACGAGGCGACCGAGCGCAGCAGCGCCAGAGCCGACCACCAGGACACGCGCCGGCTCAGGCCGGTGCCCGGCTTGCGGACCGTCTCGCGGGCGTAGTCGAGGACCTGGCGGGCGAGCTTGCCGTACTCGCCGGTGAGCGCGTAGGAGACGTCGCGGACGTGACGGTCCTGCGGGAAGGGCGTCTCCTGGTGGTACGGAGAGTCCTCCCTGAGGAACTTGCGGATGTCGCGGCGGCGGCGCTGGACGAAGTATCTGGCCAGGTGCTCGCGGCCCTTCGCGCTCTCCAGGTCCACGGTGGCCAGGGCGGGGTCGAGCAGGGCGATGAGGTCGCGGAAGGCGTTCTCCTTGCCGCTGTGCGGGGTCGCGGTGACCAGGATGAGGTGTCGCCGCGCATCGGCGGCGATCTCCTGCAGCAGCCGGTAGCGGAGCTGGCTCTGTCTGCTGGAAGAGCCCGCCGACACACAGGTGTGTGCCTCGTCGACGATGACCAGGTCCGGGCAGGTGCGGACGAACTGCTGGTAGCGGCGGTCGGCCTTGATGAAGTCGGTCGAGACCACCGTGTGTCTGTGCCGATCGAAGATCGTCTCATCGAGACGGAGCTCGCGCTCCAGACGGGTGGCGGTGGACCGCAGTACCAGTGTCGCGTCGATGGCGAACTTGTCGCGCAGCTCGTCGCGCCACTGCTCGGCCAGGGCCGGGGAGCAGAGCACGGTCAGGCCGGACGCCTCGCCCCGCTCCAGAAGCTCCTTGGCGATCAGCCCGGACTCGATGGTCTTGCCGATGCCGACGTCGTCGCCGATGAGCAGCCGTACGGTCTCCATGCGCAGCGCGAGCAGCAGCGGGACGAGCTGGTACTGACGCGGATCGACGGCGATCGACGCCAGGGAGCGGAACGGGCCGGCTCCCGAGGTGAACCCGATGCGCAGCGCCGTACGGAGCAGTCCGGCGGCGACGCTGTCGCCGACCTCTTCGGGCCGGGGCGACGGGAAAGTCGCGTCGGTGACCTCGTCGGCGAACAGGCAGGCCTCGAAGTCGGTGTCGCCGTTGAGCGGGCGGGCGAGAAGGAACTCATCCCCGCTGCCGGGCTGGACGACCCATTCACGGCCTCGGGCGGACACCAGGGAGCCGACGGTGTAGCTCATCGGGTGGCCCGTCCGGTGCCGAAGACGCTCGGGTAGCTGCGCACGATCTCGTCCCACTCCTCGTCGTATCGGAATCTGATGACCAGCCAGCCCAGGTCCATCAGCCTGTCCTCGGCCTGCATGTCGCGCTCGTTGACGTGCGCGGCGTCGTGGTGGGGCCCGTCGACGAAGACCGCGACGTTCCCGGCCTGCGTGCGATAGACGAAGTCCGGCTTCGCCCGTGCGTCGGCGAGGATCTCCTGGGCGCCGTCGGGCAGGCGGTAGTCACCCTCCCGGAGGAATTCGACGAACCGGCGCTCCAACTCGCTGCCGGACGAGTCCCTGAGGCTGCCCATGTGCTCTTCCGCGGACGTGTGGCCGCCGGTCGGCTTGGTGACGGCGGAGGCCAGCTCGCGCAACCGCTCCACGACCGCGAGCCGGTCGATCTGCTCGTGCCACAGCTGGTTGGCGTAGGAGAGCAGGCAGTCGTAGCAGCCGCGCTCGCACCGCTCGCGAGCGCCGGGAGCGCGGCCGTAGTCCTCACCGGTGTCCGGATCAACGTGGATGATCTTCAGCGCCCTCCGGGCGACCCGCTGCAGCGCGTCGTGCTCGTCGTGGAGCCTGCGGAGCACGCCCGCCCCGCCCTCGGCGCTCTCGATGAACAGCATCCGCGCCCGCCGGAGCGGGTCGGGCAGCGCCTCGCTCGTCAACTCGGCGTCCTCAAGCTGGAACTCGGCCTCGATGCCGCGCTCCAGCGCGTAGCGGAGGGTGGTGGCCTCCGTCTCCGATACCTGGTCGGAGAGGCGGACCACACAGATGTTCTTGCTGTCCTCGACGAACGGGACGACCTTCAACACACGTTGCGCGTCCTCGGCCGATGTCAGGCCCTGATCCTCGGGAGTGCGTTCGGAGGCCTTGGACTCGCTGAGCCAGCGACCACGGACCGGGTCCAGCCAGAAGCCGACGTCGTTACGGTTACGACGTCCCTTGTTGCCCCGGTTGATGACGCGGACCGTGGCGGTGTCGCCGTACACGAGTTCGGCCAGCGAGCGGCCGTCTCTGACCACATCGGCCTGCATCCGGCCCGAGCGGGTGCCGTGGGTGCTGAAGCGGTAGCTGGTGAGGAGCTCGAACCCGGCCCGGCGTCGCTCCTCCTCGTCGGAGGAGATGCGCTCGCGGCGGATGGTGTGCACGGTCTGCAGGTGCATGAGGCCGCCCAGGGAGCCCCCCAGTTCGGCACCGCACTCCTCGCATCGGTCGACGCCCGCCTCGCGGGCGTGCCAGTAGCGGCAAGCGCCACAGATACGGGCTTCGGCGGTTGCCACCTCGCCCGACTCTCCGGCCGGGACCTGGATGCTGGCCACCTGGTAGCGCTGGCCCTCGTGGTAGATCAACGCACCCGGACCGAACTCGCCGATCGCGATGAACCGGGGGCGCTGCACGTAGCTGCCACGCTGCTTGCGGCCGGGGATGTAGGCGGCGAGCGGGAGCCGGGGGAACGAGTAGCCGGGGAGGAATCCCTCGGAGGCGAAGTAGCGGTAGGTGTAGAAGTCACTGAACTGCTGCTCGGTGTCCTCGTTCTTGAGCAGCCGTATCTGGTTCTCGGCCTGGAGACGGCGGCCCTGTGCCCGCTGACGGGCCTGCGGCGTGGAGGCGTGATCCAGGACGCGGCGGTTCTGCTCGGCCTGCTCGGCGATCGCCGCCCGGTACAGGTCGCGCCACCGGCCGCAGGCGGCGTCGAACTTTTCAGCCGCCCCGAGCACCTTCCGCTCGACCCAGCCCTCGTCCCACCAGGTGGTCCTGTCCAGCCGCTCGGTCTTCGCGATGGTGTCGAGCATGCGCCGGGCACGCGGTACGGCCCGGCGGCGCGCGCTGTCGTCGGCAAGCTGGATCCGGATGTGCTCGTGCAGGGGCAGCCTGTCCAGGCGTGAGATGTCGATCACGTCGGCCATCTGGCTGTGCAGTTGCGCGCCCGTCTCCGCCAGCCAGATGGCGTGGACGTGGGAGAGGATCAGATCCTCGTTGGTCAGGTCGAGCCGGGGCGGCTGGACGCTCCCGGCGACCATCAGGCGGCTGCGCCGGAAATAGTACTGGTCGTGCGAGCTACCGGTGGAGCAGTAGGTGGTGATGAGGGCCGGCTGGCCGCTCCGCCCTGCCCGGCCGGAGCGCTGGGCGTAGTTGGCGGGGGTCGGCGGCACGTTGCGCATCGCCACCGAGTTGAGGGTGGCGATGTCGACTCCGAGCTCCATCGTGGGCGAGCAGTAGAGCAGGGGAAGCTCGCCGTCGCGGAACAGCCGCTCACGCTCCTGACGATCCTCGGCTCGCACCTGGGCGGTGTGCTCGGCCGCGTGAATGCCCGCGAGCCCGGACGCGACCTCCGCGTAGAGGTCGCGGAAGAACGTGCTGACCCGGGTGCCGACCTCCGGATCCACTGTCTTCCGGATCGGGTCGGGGGCGCCCGTGGTGCCGTCTCCGGCTCGCCAGATCAGCTCGGAGGACCTGAGACGGTAGCCCTTCGTCCCGTCGCGCCCTTCTTGGACCTCGGTGAGCAGGCCGTACTTCTCCAGGACCCACAGGAGGTCGACGATGATCTCTTGAGCGTCGTCGACCGTGAGCCTGTGCCCATAGTTGGGGAACATTCCCGCGCGGCGGAGATAGCTGCCGAGACCGGACCGGCCGGTGAAGTTGACCCTGTCGCGGCTCTCACCCGGACGCCCCGACCGGGCGAACACGGTGCGGGCGCTGTCGCGGTTCCCGCCCTCGGCGAGTGCCCAGGCCCCGGTGAGATTCTGGTCGCTCTGCTTCTGGATCCGTTCGAAGCCCTCGGGCGTGAGCTCGTCCACGTCGACGGCGAGCGCCCGCCGCATCTCGTCCAGCACGAGGCGGGCCAGCTCGGCCCTATGAGCGGGCTCGTCGGTGCGCAGCGCGGGATGGGTGCGTTCCCAGTGCTCGGTGTCGGCGGCGATCTCGTCGAGTGCCACGTAGTCGAAGCGGAGCAGCCCGGTCTGCTCCAGGTTCGGCATGGTAATACGCCAGCCGCGCTCCAGGTCGAGGTAGATGAGGTAGGAGAGGACCCCGCGGAACGCCTTGAGGACGGCCTCCTTCTGGCCGAACTTCACCTCCGGGTTGCGGGCGAAGGCCTCAAGCGGCAGGTTCATCACCTTCGCCACCCGCTGGGCCACCTCGTCGTGGCGCAGCCCTTCCTCACCCGCGGCTCGCGCCGCACGGTAAAGAGCACCACGGAGCTGGGTGACCTGGACGAAGTCGTTCAGGTGTCCCGCCTGAAGGCTGGCATCCTGCCGGTTGTCGACGAAGGTGAGCAACTTGCGGGCCTCGTCATCGAGCCGGCCCTTCTCGTTCTGCTCACGGAGGCTCCGCACGATGCTCGCGCTGATGATCGACACGGCCGAGCTGCGGCCCTCGGTCGCGAAGGTGGCCAGCTTGGCGAAGTCCCGTCCCCGGCTCTGCTCATAGGACACCCGGCAGCGCAGGCAGAAACGGAACGGCGAGGGCACGTACCAGGCGTGGATGCCCTCACCGGCGGGGACCTCGGAACCACCGGGGCCGAGCCACACCTCGCGGGGGAGCCGGTCGCTCAGCGACGGGCGCACCTGCGTGCGGCCGTCGGCGGCCGGCTCCAGCCAGGAGTCCGGCAGCCTGCCCTCCCCCACCGGATCGACCGGCCAGGGATGCTCGGTGCTGATGTAGAGGTAGCCGTTGACCGTGTCGCCGCCGGGCACGTTCGCTTCCTGGCGGGCGCTGTAGCGCTCGCCTTTCTCCCTTGCGACGACCAGGTAGTCCTGTCCGCACTCCCGGCAGAAGGCGAGGGGCAGCAGGATCTTCTCCCGCTGGCCCGGGACGCTGACCTGGTACTGGCTGGTGATGTGACGCTCGGCCTCGGGCTCCAGGCTGACGTAGGTGGTGTCGCCCTTCGAGAGGAACTGGTGGAGGCGGAACGCGAACAGCGGCCGTCCGGTCTCCGGGTGCGGTGCCCGCGCCCCCTCCTGGAGAAGCCGTTCGATCGCACCCGCGCACTCGACCTCGGGCCGGCCTGTGACATCGGTCAGAGCCTTGGCGGTCTCGGCGACCTTCTCGGGGCGGCGCCGGACCAACCGGTCGCTTCCCGGCTCGGCCTCCAGGCCGAATTCCGACTCGATCCAGATCGCCAGGGCGTCGTCGGCCAGCTCCGCGTAAGACCGGCCACTGCCGGCCTTCGCCATGCTGATGACAAGCTCGGCGGAGGTCGGGGCCTTGTCGCTCGTCGCACGGATGAGAGTCTCACCGATCACCCGGTCAGGGCTGACGTCGGTGCCGAACAGGCGGGTGGCGACCTCGGCCACCACCGTCTGCGCCTCGGCGAAGGTCTTGGTGGTCGCCATCGTGGCCGAGGTGCCCACGCACTGCAGGTCCGGCGTGTCGCAGGCGTCCCGTAGACGCCGTACGAGCAGTGCCACGTCGGCACCCTGGCGGCCCCGGTAGGTGTGCAGCTCGTCCAGCACGAGAAAGCGCAGGCCCTGCGCCGCCCCGATCAGATCCCTGCGCTCATCGGGCCTGGTGAGCAGGTATTCCAGCATCACGTAGTTGGTGAGCAGGATGTCCGGCTTACGGGCGAGGATACGGTTGCGCTTCTCCTCGCTCTCCTGCCCGGTGTAACGGTCGAAGCTGACCGGACGCGCGTCCTTGGGGAGTCCCCATTCGAGGAATCGCTCCAGCTCGTGAAGCTGGCTGTTGGCCAGCGCATTCATCGGATAGACGACTATCGCCTTGACCCGGCCGGGGTCGGGGTCACGGAGAACGGAATCGACGATCGGGACCATGTAGGCGAGGCTCTTGCCGGAGCCCGTCCCGGTGGTCAGGACGTAGCTACCGCCGTCGCGGGCCGCCTCGACCGCCTCGCGCTGGTGGCGGTGGAGCGAGAGGGATCGATCCCCTGGATCGTTCCCATCGGTCTTGATTCTGAAGAGACGCTCGCACATCGGGTGCAGCAGCCCCGCTCCGACCAGCTCGGAGACCGTTCCCCCACCGGCGAAGCTGGGATTCAGCGAGACCCATGGATGCGGCCATCGCACGCGAGCCTCTCGCTCGTCTTCCAGGTGCCGGGCGATGCGGTCGTCGCGGACGTGCACGAGCGAGGTCGTGAACCGGTCGTAGTCGGCGATTAGCCGCTCATGTACCTGAAAGACATCCATTTATAGACAGAAGTCCCTTTTTTCGAACTGTGCCGGAAATGACCGTTTCCGCATGCCGAAGGCGACCTCTTTACGGCTGCGCTGGAGGAATCTCCGATTTAATCATCTAACACCGGAAAATTGAACGGTGAATTTGCCGCGACTTCGGAACGGCATGACACAGGGCGACCACACGTCCGTTCATCGCGCTCCCCGCGACGGCTCCTATGAGCGGACCGAAAGCCGCCCCATCACCGCGAGCACCGCCACCGGCGTCGCCGAGCCAAGCGATCCGGAGAACCCGAAGGAACAGCGCCACCCGACTCTCCGCCCTACCGGGCAGCCCATCCGGCAACCGGCCCGATCCGGGCGGACACTGAAGTCCTTGCATCGTTCCCATGCCGGATCTTCCCAGCGGTAAACCCATATATCTTCTGATGCGTCCGTTAACTTAAGCGTCACATGCCGCAATAACCACATGGATGCCGCCAATGGGGCGTTATGTCGGGTTTGTCGATCAATGCCCATATTCATTAACGAGAGAGTGGTGATTGTCCGTGATGGATCACGAGCTCACCGTCGAGCTGCGTGAACTCGCCGCCGATCCCCGCCTGGCGGCCCGTAAAGATGAATTGCGTGACCTCGCGAACGCGATCACCGACTCCGACAAGGCTGAACGCTGGTGTGAGATCGACCTGTTCGCCGCTTTCTCAGCCGAGGACACCATCATCCCGGACAGTGAACCCGCGGAAACGAAATGGAAGAGGATACCTCGCTGGATCCTCGTGCTTTTCAACTCCATCCTCGTCTTCGTACCGATCTTTGTCACGTGGTTGGGGTTGATGCAGGCCACGGACGCCTACGGTGAGGTTCTCCGGGCCGATGGCCCCGAGGCCGCCCAGCGGCCCTTCCTGGAGATGTGGCAGCAAGGCTTCGACGGACGGCTGACCGAGTTCTTCACATTCGACAACATCGCCTTCTACACGCTCGCCGCGATCGGCGTCCTCATCTTCTGGACCATCTTCGAGAACGTCATGCGGAACAGCGCGGAGCAGAAGGAGGACACCTCCGAGCACGACCTGGCGGTCCTTCGGGCTCGTCTCCGCAGGGCGTTGACCCGGGCGAGTCTGCTGCTCGGCCAGGTCCGGCTCTCCTCCCCGACCCGGTTCGGGACCGAGCTGACCAGGACGATGACCGAGATCACCCTCGTCGGCGAGACGGCGCGCAAGGCGCAAACCGAACTGGTGGACGCACTGGCCCAGACGTGGAAGGCCGCGCAGCAGACCACCGAGACGCTGACCGGCAGCGCGATCGACGTGCGGGAGGCCATCGCGACCCTCGGTCACCACCTGGCGAAAATCGACATCGCCCACGACGACATGACCGCGGCGGTGGAACAGATCTCAGCCATGATCGACACTGTCGGGTCCACGACCGGACAAGCGGTCACGAGTGTCGGCGACCAGCTGTCGACAGCCATCTCACAGACCACCCTCGACATGCGGCGCGCGTTCAACGAGGACCTCGCACGGTCCATGACGTCTCTGCAGGGCACCGTCTCCGCCCTGGACACCCGCGTCGGCGAGCTGACCGGCACGACGGCGAACATCGGCCGCGCCGTGGACCGCGCGACGGACTCGATCCACCTGATCGGCTCAGCCACCGAGAGTGCCTTCCAATCCGCCATCTCCGGCCTGGACAGCCAGGTCGGAGAACTGGTCGGCGCGACAGCGAGTATCGGGCACACCATCGACCGCACGACCGTCTCGCTCGACTCCGTCGGCTCGTCGACGGAGAAGGCCGTCGGCCTCATCGGCGGGCAGATCATCGACTCCCTCACCGTCACAGCCGCGGAGTTCCGCCGGGTCTTCGGAGATACCAGCACGGAGATTCGCGAGGCCCTCGGCGACTGGTCGAGCACCGCCGACGCGCATGCCTCCCGGATCGAGATGGTCTCCGACACCTCGGGGAGGACGATCACCCTCCTACAGGAGACGCGCCACACGCTTGACCGGCTCCCGGGCGCGGTCGCGGAGGTTCTGGCCGACCTGCCGGCGAAGGTGAAGGAGCTCTCCGACGGAGAGTTCACCGAACTGAAGGACGCGATCGTCGAGTTGCGGACCGCGGTGGACCGTGCGGCCGACGTCCTCGGCCCCGTCGCCTCCGGCGTCGGTATGGACCGCCGCCAGGGATCACTGTGGTGAGGACCAGGCGAAGGCCCTCCACCCCGATCCTGCTGGCCGGCTGGCTCTTCGCCGACCTGCTGCTCGGTCTTACGATCATCATGCTCGGCGCCCAGGCTCCGCCTCCCGCGCCGGCCCAGCCGCTGGCGGGAGAGAGCACGGGGGCACCCACCCCGACTCCGTCACCTTGCGCGACCCGCATCGGAGGCGTCCGGGCGAAACCCGTCAAAGTCTCGTTCCGGGTCAGTCCGAGCGCCGATGACAGCGCGCTGGCCGTGCAGGTGAAGAGGAAACTTCTCCGGTACAAGAAGCATCTGGCCGGTCGGCACGCCGGCATGGTCCTGACCTTCGGTGCCGACGGTGGTTCCGGAGAAGGCGTCCGTCTCGCCACGCGGGTCAACACCGCCCTCGGCAAGGCCTACCCGAAGATCTTCGGGACGGCCGCGACCCGGAACTTCCACGATCTCTCCGCCCCCAGCGGGTCGATCTCCATGGAGATCTACTTCGTTTCGGACGGCTGCGCCCCTACTCCCAAGAACTGACGATCACCTGATGAGTGAGCAGGTACTCCCCCAGTTGCCCCTCCGTACGGCGATCTGCACCCGGAGAGTCTGAATTGACCTTCGTAGCGCACCCACTCGACCAGCGGCGGGCCTCACTGTCTCTGGAGCCCGAACCCCTGGGCGAGGGTGGCCAGGGGACGGTCACCCGGGTGACAGGCCCCGGTCGGCTCGTCTACAAGGAGTACACACCGCAGGCCGGGGCGGTGAACGACAGAGCCCTCGCCGATCTCGTGAACTTCGGTGACAACCTCCCGCCCACCGAACGGCATCTGTTGCTCGGCGTCTGTGCGTGGCCGGTGGCACGTGTCCGTGACGGAGACCGGATCACCGGATTCCTCATGCATGAGATTCCCGCCGAGTTCCTCCGTGACATCGGCGGCGCGTCCGCGCCGGTCGAGGCGCGCTACCTGCTGTTCCAGCCCGACCGGGCCTGGCAGGACCCGCGTCAGCCGGACATCGCAGGCCGTACCGGGATCGCTCTGGCCGCCGCCCGGCTGGTCGACCTGCTGCACGGCCACGGGTTCGTGCTCGGTGACCTCTCCTCCCGCAACCTGCTGTGGCAGCCGGCTCCGCCGTACAAGATATTCGTTCTCGACTGCGACGACTTCCGCCGTCACGGCGGTGAGCCCGTGCTGGGGCAAGCCCATACTCCCGGCTGGGACGACCCTCTCCAGCCGTCCACCGGCCCTGATCTGGACACCGACCGCTACAAGCTCGCGCTGCTCATGGGCCGCGTGCTGGCTTGTGACGCACATGTTCGCCCCGGCAAGGAGTTGACGCTGCTTCCCGGTCTGGAGCCGCGGACGGCGCACGCGGTCGCCGACCTGTTCGCACGCGCGGCGGGTCCGCGTGGTTCTCGCCCGATCGCGAGGGAATGGGTTCAGGCGATCCTCGGCCACAGGCGGATCATCGTGAGCCGGCCCCCGCTCCGGCAGGTCTCCGAGCCGGCCGAGCACGCCGAGACGCACCGTCCCGATTCCGAATGGATCAGCCCGCCGATCGGTTCATCGGTGAACCCCCCGTCGCCGGAAACACCGTCACGCGCCTCCCGAACCTCCGTGCCGATCTCGCAACAGCCACCGCCGAGGTCCGTACCAACCTCCCGGCCCTCACCGATATCCGCACAGGTCTCCCAGCCACCGCTGGGATCTGTGCCACAGGCTCCGCCGCCCGTCCCGCGTGAGAGCGTCCCGGTCACCATGCCGACGACGACCGGGCCGAGCGTTCCCGACCGTCCCGTGACGCTCGGCGAACGGGTGACCGCGTCCGACGCGTTCGCCGAGCAGCGGCGGATCTCCCGCAGTGCGATCTCCGACGAGCAGGTCACCGCGCTGATCAATGGTCTGGACGCTCGTGATGGCCGTCTCTCCGTGACGGAGGCGGGGGCACTGATCAACGAACCGGTAGAGCGGACGGGCCTGCTGATGGGTGCGGCGAAGCGCCTGCTCAACGTCGACGGATATGACGTCCTCACTCTCAAGGACGGCGACCAGACCGTCGACCTGAACCTGCGGCTCCTGATGGAACAGTTTTTCGACGAGGAGGTTGAGCCATGAGGCACAAGGTCAGCCGGGCGAGACGACAGCAGATCATCGCCGCTCTGGGGCGCGGTACCGTCCCGCAGAACGGCCTCGATCTCTTCGCCGTCGGCATGGAAGGGTTCGAGAAAGTCCTCGACGAGGAACTCGCCGTCGCGGCGAGCGGTCGCGGTGGTTTCAAGGCGATCCGCGGCGAGTACGGCTCCGGCAAGACCTTCTTCGCACGGTGGCTCGCAGAACGGGCCAAGCGGATGCGGATGGCTACCAGCGAGATCCAGATCTCCGACACCCAGACGCCCCTGCACAAGCTGGAGACCGTCTACCGTGCCCTGATCGGCGGGCTCTCCACGGCCAGCAGCCCGCCGAGCGCGCTACGGGAGATCGTCGACAGCTGGCTCCTCACCCTTGAGGACGATGTGAGCGCCGCGGCGGGAATCGCCAAGGACAACCGGCGGGCGATGGTGCCGGCGGTCGACGAGCTCATCGAGTCCCGGCTCGCCGAGGCGGCCCAGACCGCTCCCGCCTTCGCCACCGCGTTGCGCTTCTACCGCCGGGCCAGACTCGCCGGAGACCAGGCCATCGCGGACGGGTTGCTGGCGTGGGTGGGCGGGGAACCGAACGTGGCGGCGGCTGTTCTCCGCTACGCGAACATCAAGGGGAAGCTGGACTCGGGGAACGCGCTGGGCTTCCTGCAGGGCCTGCTGGTGGTGCTGCGGGACTGCGGTCACCCCGGGCTGCTCGTCGTGCTCGATGAGATCGAGACGTTGCAGCGTATGCGCAGCGACATCCGGGAGCGGAGCCTCAACACGCTCCGGCAGCTCATCGATGAGATCGACAAGGGCCGGTTCCCGGGGCTCTATCTCGTCATCACCGGAACCCCCGCGTTCTACGACGGGCAGCAGGGCGTGCAGCGGCTCACCCCACTCGCCCAACGGCTGGCCACTGACTTCGACACCGATCCCCGGTTCGACACGGCCCGCGCGGTGCAGATCCGTCTTACCGGTTTCGACACGGACAAGCTCGTCCAGCTCGGCTGTGCCGTACGCGACCTCTACGCCGGGGGGAACCCCGCCGAGGCACGGATCAGATCGCTGGTCGATGACGGCTACATCAAGGACCTGTCCGCAACCGTCGCGGGCCGGTTGGGAGTCGGTACGGCTCCCCGGACATTCCTGCGGAAACTCGTCGCGGACGTGCTGCACCGCGTGGCCGACCATGAGGATTTCGATCCCCGCAGGCACTACCGGCTGACCATCTCCGACACCGAACTGAACGACGACGAGCGCAACGCGGCGCGTGGCACGGCACGCAGAACGGCGGGCGATACGGCGCGTGGCACTGCAGGCGGCACGGCACACGGTGCACACCGAACTTTGTCGGCGGACGAGGTGGAACTCGACCTGACGTGACGTCACTGCATCCGACGCTGGCCTACCACGTCACCAACACCCTCGGCTGGCCTGAGCTGAGAACACTGCAGGCCGAGGCTCTCTCTCCGATCAAGAACGGGGATGACGCCCTCCTGGTCGCCCCGACCGCCGGCGGCAAGACCGAAGCGGTGGTCTTCCCGCTGCTCTCCTCGATGGAGGAGCAGCGATGGTCAGGCCTGTCGGTTCTGTACGTCTGTCCGCTGAAGGCGCTCCTCAACAATTTGCTCCCACGCCTGCAGATGTACGCAACCTGGCTGGGCAGGCGGGTGGAGCTCTGGCACGGCGACGTCTCCGGTTCGCGGCGGCGGTCAATCCTGCGTGACCCGCCGGACGTGTTGCTGACCACTCCGGAATCGCTTGAGGCGATGCTCATCGGGACCCGGGTGGACCACCGGCGCCTCATGCGGGACCTGCGGACGGTGGTGGTGGACGAGGTGCACGCCTTCGCCAAGGACGACCGGGGCTGGCACCTGCTGTGCGTCCTGGAACGGCTCACCCGCCTGGCGGAACGCCCTCTTCAGCGGATCGGGCTCTCCGCCACGGTCGGCAACCCCGGCGATCTGCTCTCCTGGCTCCAGGGGTCCGGCATGGGGACACGCCCCGCACAGGTGATCGCTCCCGAGGCGGTCATCGGCTCCGATCCTCCTGACATCGAGCTGGACTACGTCGGCTCCACGGCGAACGCGGCCCGCGTCATCGCCGCGCTGCACCAGGGTGAGAAACGGCTGGTCTTCTGTGACTCCCGGCGCATGGTCGAGGAACTGGGAGAGATGCTCCGCGGCCACGGCGTGAACACCTTCCTGTCCCATGCCTCTCTCTCCGCCGACGAACGCCGTCGTGCCGAGGAAGCCTTCGCCCAAGCCCGTGACTGCGTCATCGTCTCCACGTCCACTCTGGAACTGGGGATCGACGTCGGTGACCTGGACCGCGTCATCCAGATCAACGCGCCCTGGTCCGTCGCCTCATTTCTCCAGCGGCTCGGCCGTACGGGACGGCGATCGGGCACGCGTCGCAACTGCCTGGTTCTGGCACTGAGCCGTGACGATCTCCTCACCGCGGCGGGGCTGCTGCACTTGTGGGGCACAGGCTATGTCGAGCCGGTGCAGCCCCCGCAGGAGCCACGGCACATTGTCGCCCAGCAACTCCTGGCGCTCACTTTGCAGGAAGGACGGATCGGCGATTCGCTCTGGCCGGACTGGTGGAACGGTCTCAGCCCTTTTGAACATCGCTCCGCTCAGCCACTGCTCGACCACCTGATCGCTGAGGGGTTCCTCGAACGAGACGGTGGTGGACTACTCATCGGGCCTGCGGCTGAACAACGCTTCGGGCGCCGTCATTTCATGGACCTGACCGCGGTGTTCACTGCACCGCCGGAGTTCACCGTGCTCCACGGCAGCATCGAGATCGGCCGTACCGACCCCGGCCTGCTGACCTCCTCGGTTCAAGGTCCGCGTCTGCTGCTTCTCGCGGGGAGGACCTGGGAGGTGGACTGGATCGACTGGAAACGGCGGCGGTGCTTCGTCGACCCCGTGGAGGGAACGGGAGGAGAGGCTCGATGGGCGTCATCGGCGTTCGGGGGCACGTCCTTCTCACTGGCACGCGCCATGCGCGATGTCGCCCTGGGTGCCGACCCCTCGGTACGGCTCACACGCCGGGCTGTCGACGTACTCGCCAAGATGCGCGCGGAGATCGCCGGCACCGTTCATCCTGAGGGCACCGTGATCGTACGTGAGGACGGCGACCTCTACTGGTGGACCTGGGCGGGATACCGGGGCAACGCCACGTTGAAGGCCACACTCGGACCTCTGGCCGATCCCACCCATCGGGTGGACGACTTGCGCGTCAGATTGCGCAACGATCTCACCAGATCCGCCTGGCGCGATGGCTTGCGGACCCTCGAGATCAGGCGTCCGGAGGTGGATGACAGAGCATTGAACGGGCTCAAATTCAATACCGCGCTTCCACGCGACCTCGCCGTCGAGACGCTGGCCACTCGCCTCGCCGATTTTTCGGCAGCGGTCTTCACGCTTACCGGGCCAACGCACCTTCTATCACGGTGACCAGCCTCACCAGTAATGCCCACAGATCCGTCCGTGATGTCGACGGGATAGCAGCTGAGGCTGGTCGCGGCACACGCCTGAGCCCCTAATGAGCACGAAAGTCGAAGGTCACGCCGGTTGTCGCACTTGTCATCGATGCCATGCCGACTGCCGACCGGGAGCGCTTCGGTATCGACCTGAGACCTCTTCCGTCTCCGCCATGGTGCTGAGAGGCGTCTCATGAAATGAGGCCCCGCATCGAGCAGGTGAGGAATCATGGACGTTCTCGTGACGGTGGACGGCGACGACGACGAGCTCTCCCGCCGTCTGCTGGAGGATCTGCGCAGGACTGCCGCGCATGAGACCAGGCTTCTGTCACGGATCGGCACCGCTGACGGACAGGGCCACCCCGACTCCATCGACCGTGCACGTGAGTCGCTGCTCTTCTCCTTCGATCCGGCCGACATCCCCGCATTCGCTCATGCGATAGTCGTCTGGCTGCGCCATCGGACCAAATTCGGTTTTTCACAGCCGGAACACGGCATGGTCGTAAGCATTTCCGCCGGGGGGCAGGAGCTCAAGCTCTCCAGCACCGAGACGGTTTCAATCTCCGAACAGGCCCGGCGCATCGGTCAGCACCTCCGGACAGGGCAGGAAGGCGGACCGGAAGCTCTCTTCGAGGACCGGAAGAACCAAATACTCCAGCGGTATCGGGAGGACCGATCCCTACGGAAGCAGGAGTTGAAGCGCTACCTGCTTCGGGCACAGCAGCGGCATGAGCTGGAGCGTGAGAGGGCGATCCAGGAGCAGCGGCAGCGTGCGACAGAGCATGAGCGTGAGAGCGCCATCCAGGAGCAGTGGCAGCGTACGGCAGAGCATAAGCGTGAGCGAGAGCGCGCTGATCTGAGCGCCCGGATGGAATTGTTCCGCCTCCTCGCGGAGCGGGGACACCTGGACAGCCCCCTCACCGGAGCGGCCGAGGACATGCTCGCCGCCATCGGGAAAGGCGCCCGCGCGGAGGATTCCCTCCGGGAAGCACTGCGCACGCAGGCCGAGGCCATGGACGCGACTGCGGGTGTGGAACCGCAGAGGCAGGCCTGCGCTGTTCATGTGAGCGAGACCCAGGCGGGCCCGGCGGTGCGGGACGCGCTCGTCGACCTGGCCGCCGCGTTCGGATGGACGGTCGAACCCGACTCCAGGCCGATCATCGGATCCTTCTTCCAGCGGCTGACGATGTGGACCAAAGATGTGGCGACCTCGGCAACCGCCAAGGAGATCGCCGAGGAGGTCCGCCGTGGCATCGAGCTGGCCACCATCCACAGCCAGCAGGCCGACAACGACAACCGGCAGGCGGAGGCCGTCGCCAAACTGGTGCAGTCGCTGGAGGGAACCGACAAGGCGGTGATGCTCGTGGGCTCCATCCTGATCATGAAGGATGACGGCCGGCTCTCGGTCAGGACGCTGACCCAGCGACAGCTCATGTTCCTCGACCGTCATGCCACCAGCGTCACCGACCCTGCCGCGGTCCTCCAGGCGCTGGACGAGTGCGCGCGATCCCACCACGCGGAGGCGCTGGAGCCTCCTACCATCGCGGCGTTTCGCGCGATCGAAACCCGTCCGGACGACGATCTGTCCGCGACACCGTGATCCCCGCAGGAGCGGTGTCGGCCCGCACAGCCGCTTCGCGCCGACCATCGTGCTGAAAGGGGCCGACAAGTATGTGGCCGCCGCATCCGGGGAGCTCTGACGGGCCGGACCCGTGAGAACGGATCAGACGCACTGAGAACGGACACCGCGTACCCGGGTCGGACCCGGGCCGGGCGGGCGCGGCAGAATGTGGCCCCATGGAAGCCCGTATCGCGATCGCCCCGTCCGCGGAGATCGGAGCGGCCTACGGCCGCGCCAACTCCCCCGACCTCGACCTTCTCCGTACCAACATCGAGAAGGCCGTGGCCGCCGGGGGCGGTGTCATCGTGCCGCCGGACGAGGCCGACGGCCTGGTGTGGCTCATCCCCGGGGAGCCGGAGGAGCTCCGGCTGGCGCTGGACGGTCACCCGGGGATCGGGTGGGTGCAGTTCCCCTGGGCGGGGGTGGAGAAGTTCGCGACGACCGGGCTCTTCCACCGGCCGGTGACCTTCACCTGCGCCAAGGGGTCGTTCGCCGGGCAGGTGAGCGAGCACGCGCTGATGTTGACGCTGGCCTGCCTGCGCAGTGTCGTACGGCAGGCGCGGACGCCGCACTGGTCTCCGGTCGATCCCCGGTCGCTGCACGGTCAGAGGGTGACGATCCTGGGCGGCGGCGGCATCGCCACCGAGCTCGTCCGTCTCCTGCGGCCTTTCGAGTGCCATGTCCGGGTGATCCGCCGCCGGCCGGAGAAGGTCGAGGGCGCCGAGGAGACGCTGCCGTCCACGGCTCTGCACGCCGTACTCCCCGAGACCGACGTCCTGGTGCTGGCCCTCGCCCTCACCCCGGAGACGAGGCACGTCATCGGCGCCGCCGAGCTGGCCCTGCTGCCGGCGGACGCCGTCGTGGTCAACGTCGCACGCGGCGCGCACATCGACACGGACGCGCTGATCGAAGCCCTCCGGGACGGGGCGATCGCCGCCGCCGGCCTGGACGTGACGGACCCCGAACCGCTCCCCGAGGGGCACCCTCTGTGGAGCGACCCCAGGGCCCTCATCACCTCGCACTGCGCGGACTCCGCCGAGTACGTCATGCGGATGCTCTGCGAGCGGGTCGAGCGGAACGTGCGTCACCTGCGGGAGGGCCTTCCGCTGGAAGGAGTGATCGATCCCACCACGGGTTACTGACCCCCTGCCGAATGCCCGTGTCCCCCTGCCGGACGCCCACGCTCTCCGCCGAACGCCCGTACCCCCTGCCGGACGCCCGTACCCTCCTGCCGGACGCCCGCACCCCCCTGCCGGACGCCCGCGCAGCCGGACGATCAGCCATGCCACCGATCCGGCGTTCCCACCGCGGGGCGGACGGCGCGCGGAGGGGGGTGGGAACCGGCTCCACCGGGTGTGACACCGTGGACGTACGTCTCGCATCTCGTGAACCGCATGCGGCACCTCACCGCGGGGAACGCCGATGCGGAGAGGAGAGATCATGTCGAACCCGCCGCTTCCGGAGGAAGCAGTCGCCATGCTGAAGAAGCCGAACCCCGCCGTCATCGCGACGCTCCGGTCCGACGGCCAGCCGGTGTCCACGGCCACCTGGTACCTCTGGGACGACGGCCGGATTCTGATCAACATGGACAAGGGCCGCAAGCGGTTGGACCACATACGCGCCGATCCCCGGGTCACCCTCACCGTGCTCGACGAGGACAACTGGTACACGCACGTCAGCATCATCGGACATGTCGCCGAATTACGTGACGACACGGATCTGAGCGGCATCGACCGGCTGGCCCAGCAGTACCTCGGGAAGGAGTATCCGCAGCGGGACCGCGGCAGGGTCAGCGCCTGGATCGAGATCGACCGCTGGCACGGCTGGGGCGCGCACAAGGACAACAGCCAGCCCGGCTGACGCCCACTCCTGCAAGGACCGCCCGGCGGTCCCCCTCACGCTCCGACGAGGGGTACGGTGCCCGTCGCGGCGGAGATCAGGTCCTCGTAGACGGACGGGTCGGTGGTGAAGGCGCCGAGGCGGACGGTCTTGTTGGTGCCGTGGTAGTCGCTGGAGCCGGTGACCCGCAGGCCCAGGTCGCGGGCGAGCCGGCGCACGTGCGCGCGGTCGTCCGCCGTGTGGTCCGTGTGGTCCGCCTCGACGCCCCACAGGCCCGCCGCCGCGAGTTCGGCGATCAGCGTGTCGGGCACGATGTGGCCCCGGCTGCTCGCCCGCGGGTGCGCCAGCACCGAGACGCCACCGGCCTCGTTCACCAGCCGGACGGCGGTGAACGCGTCGATGTCGGCCTTGGGCAGGCGGTAGCGGCGGCCCAGCCATTCCGGCGCGAAGGCCTCGCTCACGGTCTCGACGAGGCCCCGCCGGATGAGCGCCTGCGCGAGATGGGGGCGTCCCACGGTGCCGCCGGCCGCGTACTCGCGTATCTCGGGGACCGTGACGTCGATGCCGCCGTCGTTCAGCAGCGCCACCGTCCGCTCCGCCCGCTGCTCGCGGGACCTGCGGACCCGGGCCAGCTCCGCGGCCAGCGGCCCGTGACCGGGGTCGAAGAGGTAGGCGAGCAGGTGCAGCCCCACGGTCGGCTCGGCGCCGTACCACCGGCCCGACAGCTCGGCGCCGCGCACCAGCGTCAGCCCCGCGGGCAGCGCGGCCGCGGCGGCCTCCCACCCGGCGGTCGTGTCGTGGTCGGTGAGCGCCACCACGTCCAGCCCGGCCGCGGCCGCCTTCTCCGCCAGCTCGCCGGGAGGGTCCGTACCGTCACTGGCGGTGGAGTGGGCGTGCAGGTCGATCCGCATACCGCCAGCCTGTCAGCAATCCACCCGGTACGGGGACCGGCGGCGAGCCGCTCACCGCGGGGTGGCGTGTCCGGGTGCGTGTCCTCCGTTGTCCGTCGAAGGCCGGGATCCGCCGCCGGTGCGGTCAGGGGGCACGCGCCGAGGTCACCGGCGGGCATCCGGCCGGCAGTGTGACCGGGCTCACAGGATCGGGGGAAAGCAGGGGACATAGCCCGGCGGATCGCGGGGACGGTGACGCGATGGCATCGGAAATGCTGGGACATGTCGCACTTCCTGGAGACGTCGCGTCCGTTCCGCAGGCCCGGTTATACGTCCGCGACCTGCTGGGCGCCGTCGGCCCCAGCCGGTTGGAGGACGCTCTCCTCCTCGTCACCGAGCTCGTGACCAACTCGGTGCGGCACTCCGACTCCGGCTGCCGCCCCGACGGGCAGGTGGCGGTGGTCGTCACCGAGCGCACCGAGGTGCTCCACGTCGATGTAATCGACCAGGGGTCGGCCAGCCGTACTCCCCGGGTCCACCAGGACGTCGACGCGGACAGCGGCGGAGGCCGGGGACTGTGGCTGGTGCGGGAGCTGGCCTCGGCGTGGGGATGGCACGACGATCCGGCGGGACGCGTGGTCTGGTTCCAGATGACGAAACAGCCTCCGGAGTGACCCGCGCAGCCGCCACAGGGGGCACCCCGCTTCACCGCCGCCCGACTCCCCGCGCAACCACCACCGGACTCCCGCGCCTAACCGCCACCGGGACGCCCTACCTCACCGCCTCGAAACCGCCTCGTGCAACCGCCACCGGGGCGCCCCGCTTCACCGCCACCCCGCCCCCCTGCGCAACCGCCGCCGGAGTGTCCCCCACCACCGGCTCCCACCCGCGGACTTGGTGAAGATTTGAGTAAAAAGTCCGGTTGCGGCAGCCCGACATATTGACGCTCTAATCAACAGCCACGCATACTTCCCCTCATGGAAGCACAGAAGTCCACAGAAGCGGGCAAGCATGCTGCCCGCTGAGCGGCATTCGCGGATCGGGGAGGCGCTCCGGGCCTCCCGCGTGGTCAGCACCGACGACCTCGCACGCGAGCTCGCCGTGTCGGCGGAGACGATCCGCCGTGACTTCGTCCTGCTCGAACGCCGGGGAAAGCTGGTGCGCGTCCATGGAGGCGCGACGATCGCGCTCGGGCAGGCGGCCGGGGAGGAGACCCCGTTCGTCGAGCGGACCGGGACCGCCGCGGAGGCGAAGAAGCGCATCGGCCGCGCCGCGGCGGCGCTCACCCGCGCGGGCCAGACGATCGTGATCGATGTGGGGACCACCGCCGTCGACGTGGCCCGCGCGCTGCCGCTGGACTTCTCCGGGACCGTGGCCACCTGCTCCCTCCTGGTCGCGGCCGAGCTCTCCGAGCGGGCCGACATCGAGATCCTCGTCTGCGGGGGCAGGCTCCGGGGAGGAGATCTCGCGCTCTCGAACTCGGTCGCCCAGGCGTTCTTCGCGGACCTGAACCCGGACATCGCGTTCCTCGGGTCCGGCGGCGTCGACGCCGTGGCCGGTCTGACCGACTACTACCTGGACGAGATCGCCGTACGCAGGACGATCCTCAGGAACGCGGCCTGCTCGTACGTACTCGCCGACTCCAGCAAGTTCGGCCGGGTCGCCCGCCATCGCGTCGCCGGCATGGACGAGTTCGACGGCCTGATCACGGAGGCGGAGCCTCCGCCGAGCATTCGGGACGCCATCACGGGCGAGGGCGGGGTGATCGTTCTTCCCTGAAGGTCCCCGATGGTTCGAGGAGCCGGACGGCGCGGTAACGCCGCCCGGCTCAGACTCCCCCAGCCGATGCGCCATCTGACAGGAAACATAGGAGTTGGGAATCCATGTCCCAGTATTCACCACCCACCCCCGGCAGTGAGACCACCTCAGGCGTCGAGGAGTTCGGCTACAAGCAGGCGATGAAGCGCGGCACCGGCCGCTTCGCCTCGTTCGCCGTCGCGTTCGCCTTCGTCTCGATCGCCACCGGCATCTTCACCACCTACGGTTCGGTGCTGAACAGCTCCGGACCGGTCGGCATCTGGACCTGGCCGATCGTGATTGTCGGGCAGCTGGCCGTCGCGTTCATCTTCGGGTCCCTGGCCGCGCGCATCCCGGTGACCGGATACTCCTACCAGTGGATGTCCCGGCTGGCGAACCCCGTGCTCGGGTGGATCATCGGCTGGATCTCGTTCACGTTCCTGGCGATCGTGGTCGTCGCGGTGGACTACACCATCGCCTCCACCGTTCTGCCCGTTCTGCTGCAGTACGAGGGGACGGCGCTGAACGCGTGGGTGATCACAGGCGTGGTCATCCTGTTCCAGGCCGTCCTGGTGGCGTTCTCCACCAAGTGGACCGAGCGGGTCAACAACTTCGCCGTGTCCGCGGAGCTCATCGGCATGGTCGCCCTCGTCCTGCTCCTCCTCGGCGTGGGGTTCGTCGCGAAGGAGGTCAACTTCGCGAACCTGTTCAGCACCGGCGCCGTCCCGGCCGACGGCTACCTCAGCTTCGGGACGCTCACCTCGGCGGGCCCGTGGATGCTGGGCTTCCTGCTCGGCGCGTTCACGATCGTCGGCTTCGAGTCGGCGGCCAACCTCGCGGAGGAGACGAAGGACCCGGCCCGCGTCGTCCCCCGCGCCATGTGGCAGGCGGTTCTCGCCTCCGGCGTGCTCGGGTTCCTGTTCCTCGTCGCCGTCACCCTGCTCGCCGGCGACCCGGTCGAGCTGGCGAAGTCGGCGACGCCGATCGCCGATGTGATCACCCGGGTGCTGGGCCCCGTCGTGGGTACGGCGCTGCTGGTGCTGGTGGTGATCGCGATCTTCGCCTGCGGCATGGTGATCCTCATGACCGGGGTGCGCCTGGTGTGGGCGATGTCCCGCGACGAGCGGTTCCCCGGCTGGCAGGCCTGGCGGAAGATCTCGCCGCGGTTCGGCACGCCTCTGAACGCCACCGTGTTCATGCTCGTCATCGGCGAGCTGATCCTGGCGATCTTCTCCACCCGGACCGACGCCCTGTTCGGACTGTTCGCCGCCGCCACCCTGCTGCCCGCGATCATCTACACGGGGACCGTCGTCATGTACGTGGTCAAGCGGAAGGCGCTGCCGCCGAGCAGGGGATTCGACCTGGGCCGGTGGGAGATCCCGGTGATCGTCGTCGCGCTGGTCTGGCTGGTGTTCGAGCTGCTGCTCTTCCGTGACGCCTCGTTCGTGGACCCGTGGACCTACGTGCTGATCATGCTTGTCCTGGGCGCCGCGTACCTGGTGTACCTCCTGGTCACCCGCGGCGGGGCCAGGGGGCTGGCGATGCCGGACATGCACTCCATCGACGCGGAGCTGAACGCCGACGCCGCCAAGGGCACGGAAGCCGCCAGGGACGGCGCCACCGCAGGCGCGGGGGCCGTCGACGACACGGACGGGGCGCGCGGGCGGTGACGACGGTACTGGCGATAGACCAGGGGACGTCCGGCACCAAGGCGGTCGTCGTCGACGGTGACGGCGGGGTGCTCGGCATCGCCGAGCTCCCCGTCCGTCCCACCTACCTGCCCGGGGGAGGAGTCGAGCAGGACCCCCGCGAACTGCTCGACTCGGTCCTCGACGCCGGCCGCGAGGCCGTCGCGCGGGCCGGTGCGCGGATCGACGCCGTCACGCTGGCGAACCAGGGCGAGACCGTGCTGGCGTGGGACCCCGTCACAGGCGACCCCCTCTCCCCCGCCATCGTGTGGCAGGACCGCCGGTCGGCGGGCATCTGCGCGGAGCTGGACGGGTTCAGGGATCGGATCGCCGACACCACCGGGCTGATCCTGGACCCGTACTTCTCCGCCCCCAAGATGGCGTGGCTGCGCCGGAACGTGACGGGCGAGGGGGTGGTCACCACCTCGGACTCCTGGATCGTCCACCATCTGACCGGGGAGTTCGTCACCGACGTCTCCACGGCCAGCCGATCGCTGGTGACGCGGCTCGGCGACGTCGAGTGGAACGCGGAGCTGCTCGAACTGTTCCGGCTCGGCGAGGAGCGTCTGCCCCGCATCGTCTCGTGCGACGAGGTGGTCGGCGGCACCTCCGCGTTCGGCGGGCACGTCCCCGTCGCCGGGCTCGTGGTCGACCAGCAGGCGGCGCTGCTCGCGGAGAACTGCCTGAGGGCCGGCGAGGCGAAATGCACCTTCGGCACCGGCGCGTTCCTGCTGGCCAACACCGGCACCTCCGCCACCCGCTCCACGGCGGGACTGGCCGCGTCGGTCGCCTGGCGCGTCCGGGGGGAGACCTCCTACTGCTTCGACGGCCAGGTCTACACGGCCGCCTCCGCTGTGCGGTGGCTGCAGGACCTCGGTTTCGTCCGGAGCGCGGCGGACCTCGACTCCGTCGCGGCCGCGGACGCCGAAGGGGTCCTGTGCGTCCCGGCGCTGGCCGGCCTGGCCGCCCCGTGGTGGCGTCCCGACGCCAGGGCCGCGTTCACCGGGATGACGCTCTCCACCGGCCCGCGCCACCTCGTGCTCGCCGTACTGCAGGGGATCGCGGCGCAGGTCGCCCAGCTCGGCGAGCTCGTCGCCACCGACCTCGGGCAGCCGTTGACCACGCTCCGCGTGGACGGCGGGCTCACCCGGAGCCGCGTTCTCATGCAGGCGGTCGCCGATCTGATGCAGATCCGGATCGACGTCTACCCCTCCCAGCACGCCACCCCGCTGGGCGCGGTGGCACTGGCCCGCGCCTCGCTCGACCCGTCGCTCGCCCTTGAGGACGCGGTGGACGCGTGGGAACCCAGCACGACCTACGGACCTCGATGGTCCGCGGATCAGGCAGCCGACTTCCGTTCCCGCTGGGGAGAGGCCGTCGCCGCTGCCGTGACACGGGAGGGAAAGCGGTGAACACCACGGGGGAAACGGCGGTGAGCACCACGAGGGGGACGATGGGCACCACGTTCGACGTGGCGGTGATCGGTGCCGGCATCGTCGGCTCGGCCATCGCCCGCAAGCTGGCCGGATACGAGCTGAGCGTCGCGCTGCTGGACGCGCGCGACGACGTCGGCGACGGCACGAGCAAGGCGAACACCGCCATTCTGCACACCGGTTTCGACGCGAAACCCGGCACGCTCGAATCCCGCCTGGTCCGCGAGGGCTACCACCTGCTCTCCGACTACGCGGAGCGGACCGGCATCCCGGTCGAGCGCACCGGGGCCCTGCTGGTGGCCTGGACCGGGGAGGAGCTCGACGCTCTGCCGGCCCTGAAGGAGAAGGCGGAGCGGAACGGGTACGGCAAGACGCGGATCGTCGGCCGTGACGAGGTGTACCAGCAGGTCCCCCACCTCGGGGAAGGGGCTCTGGGCGGGCTGACCGTTCCCGACGAGTCCATCATCTGCACCTGGACCACCAACCTCGCCCTGGCCACGGAGGCCGTCCTGCGCGGCGTGACGCTGCTGCTGAACCGGAGGGTGCAGTCGGTCGAGGACCGCGGCGACCGCACCGCGCTGCGCACCTCCGGCGGGGAGGTGAACGCCCGCTGGGTCGTCAACGCGGCCGGACTCGGCGCCGACGTCATCGACCGGCTGTTCGGCCACGACCGTTTCACCGTCACGCCGCGCCGCGGCGAGCTGCTGGTCTACGACAAGCTCGCCCGCCCGCTGGTCGACAGGATCATCCTGCCCGTGCCCACCTCACGGGGCAAGGGTGTCCTGATCAGTCCCACCGTCTACGGCAACGTCCTGCTCGGCCCCACCGCCGAGGACCTCACCGACCGCACCGACACCGGCACCTCGGAGAAGGGGCTGGAGTTCCTGCTGGGCAAGGGGGAGAAGCTGATGCCCGACCTCCTGCGGGAGGAGGTCACGGCGACCTACGCCGGTCTGCGGGCGGCGAGCGACCACCCGGACTACCTCATCGAGGCCGACGCGGGGCGACGCTACGTCCTGGTCGGCGGGATCCGCTCGACCGGCCTCACCTCCGGCATCGCCGTCGGCGAGCACGTCGCCGAGCTGATCGGGGACGCCGGCCTGGCGCTCACGCCACGGGAGGACCTGCCGGAGCCGCCGCACATGCCCAACCTCGGGGAGGCCTACCTCCGCCCGTACCAGGACGCCGCCCGGATCGCCGGCGACCCCGCCTACGGCAGGGTGGTCTGCTTCTGCGAGAGGGTGACCGCCGGCGAGATCCGCGACACCTTCCGGTCGCCGATCCCCCCGGCCGGCCTGGAAGGGCTCCGCCGCCGCACCCGGGCGATGAACGGGCGCTGCCAGGGATTCTTCTGCGGCGCCGAGGTCGGGAAACTGATGGACACCAAGGGCGGGAGCGCCTGTGAACAGCGCCACCCGTCGCCGGAGGCACAGCGATGACAACCGACATCACCACCCTCACCCCGGACGTCGTCATCGTCGGCGCGGGACCGTCCGGGCTGAGCGCCGCCCGCGAGCTCGCGCCGAGGCTCGGCGGCGGCGTCCTCGTCCTCGACCGGGAGAGCACGGCCGGGGGCATCCCCCGGCACAGCGACCATCCCGGCTACGGGATCAGGGACATGCGACGCTTCATGAGCGGGCCCGCCTACGCCCGGAGGCTCGTCGAGCAGGCCGAAGCCGCCGGTGCGACGATCCGTACGGACGCCACCGTGACGGGCTGGGCCGGTGACCACGCGATCGAGGCCACCACCCCTCAGGGCCGCATCCGGGTCGAGGCGCGGGCCGTCGTCCTGGCCACCGGCGCCCGTGAGCGCCCGCGCCCCGCCCGCCTCATTCCCGGCGACCGCGCCCGCGGCGTCTACACCACCGGGCACCTGCAGAACCTCGTCCACCTGCGGCACGGGAAGGTCGGCAAGAGGGCCGTCATCGTCGGCGCGGAGCTGGTCAGCTGGTCGGCCGCGCTGACCCTGCGCGAAGCCGGCTGCAGGACCGTCCTGATGACCACCGAGTATCCCCGTCCGGACTCCTACGCTCTGTTCTCCGTCCCCGGCAGGATCCTCTTCCGGACCAGGGTCGCCACCCGCACCCGCGTGACGAGGATCATCGGCCGGCCGGCGCTCGAAGCGGTCGAGGTCGAGAACGTCGACACCGGTGAGCGACGGGTCGTCGAGTGCGACACGCTCATCCTCACCGGCGACTGGATCCCCGACCACGAGCTCGCGCGTGCCGCGGGGATCACCCTGGACCCCGGTACGAAGGGCCCGCTGGTCGACAGCGCGCTCCGTACGGACCGGCCCGGCGTGTTCGCCGTGGGCAACATGCTGCACCCGGTCGACACCGCTGACATCGCGGCGATCGACGGCGCCCACGTGGCCCGTTCCGTCATCGCGTGGCTGAACGGCGAGCGCGTGCCGGCCGGGCAGGTGCGTCTCGTCGCCGACGCGCCCTTCCGGTGGGTGTCGCCGGAGATCCTGCGTCCCGGCGACCCCGTCCCCTCCCGGCGCCGCCTGCTGCTGTGGAGCGACCGTTACATCCCGTTCCCGCAGGTCGTCCTGCGGCAGGGCGGGAAGGTCGTCGCCCGCAGGCGCCTGTGGTGGCCGGCGGCCCCCGGCCGGGTGTTCCGCGTCCCGACGGACATCCTCTCCGCGGTCGATCCCAAGGGCGGCACCGTGCACATCGGGATCCGGTGACGACGCCGGGGCTCAGCGGCCGGTGGCGCCGATCAGGCGCGCGGCGGCGAGGTAGGCGGCCAGCAGGCTCTCGGCGACCGCCGCCACCGTCTCGTCCCCCGGCAGGAACCCCGGGCTGTGCAGGCCCGACGACGTGTCGGTGCCCACGAACAGCATCAGCGACGGTACGGCCGACGCGTAGTAGGCGAAGTCGTCGGCCCCGCAGGATCGCAGGGTGGCGGGCGCGTGATGAGCGGCGGAGGAGAGCAGCCGGGCGGTCTCCTCGGCGAGGCGGGTGTCGTTGACGAGCACCGGCTCCCCGCGCGCGATGAGCACCTCGGCCTCGCAGCCGTGGGCGCGGGCGACCCCGTCGGCGATCACCCGGAACCGGTCGTGGAGCTGGCCGCGCCAGGCCTCCGACATCGTGCGGAGGGTGCCCCGGGCGACGGCGTCGGCCGGGGTGGCGTTGGGGGCGGTGCCCGCGGACACCGTCCCGAAGGTGACCACGGTCGGCGTCATCGGGTCGGAGTCGCGGCTGACGAGCTGCTGGGCGGCCACGATGATCTGGGCGAGCGCCAGGACCGGGTCGCGGGAGAGCTGAGGGTAGGCGGCGTGCCCACCCTCACCCCGCACGATCAGCGTGAACTCGTCGGCGGAGGCGTTGACCGCGCCGGGGGTGCAGGCCGTCTCTCCGGCGGCCAGCACCGGCTGGACGTGCGCGGCGACCATCGCGCCGATCCGGTGCCGGTCGAGCGCGCCGGACTCGACGATGTCGAGGGCTCCGGAAGGGTAGGTCTCCTCGCGCGGCTGCAGCACCGCGACCATCGGCACGGGCGCGCCCACCCGCTCGACCGCCCCGGCCAGCGCGGCCAGCGCGGCGAGGTGGACGTCGTGGCCGCAGGCGTGCATGGCGCCGTTGCGCGCGGCCCAGGAGACACCCGTCTCCTCCACGATCGGCAGGGCGTCCAGCTCGCCGCGTACCCCGACGGCCGGGCCGTCGCCGCCGACGCGGACGAGCGCGCCGGTCTGGGCCACCCGCTCCACCGCGGCACCCGCGGGCAGCGCGTCCAGCATCCGTTTGAGCGTCGGCTCCTCCATACCGGACACGCATGGTTCGGCGTGCAGCTCACGCCGCAGGTCGTAGGCGGCGGGCAGTTCGGCGTGGAGCGCGGCGCGGAGCCGCTCGTGGATGCCGGTCACCCACTCTCCCCTCGTGTCGCGGGCGTGGAGGTCTGCCCTCGTGTCGTGGGCGTGGAGGTCTGCCCTCGTGTCGCGGCCGTGGACGCCGGTCATGCGTCCTCCCCGAGGCCGTAGACGCGGCGGGCGTTCTCCGCGCCGATCATCGTGGCGACCCGCACCGCCTGGGACTCGCTCCACTCCCCGTCCGCGACGAAGCCCGACAGGACCCGGGTCATCGCCCGCCGCCAGAGCAGGGCGCCCAGGTGGTGCAGCTCCGCGGGGCCCCAGGCGTCCGAGGAGAAGAGGATCTTGGCGAACGGTGCCAGCTCCAGGCTCTCGGCCACGACGGCCACGCTGCGCGCCCCGGTGTAGTTCACCCCCAGCCCGACGTCGAAGTAGACGTTCGGATAGACCTGGGCGAGGAATCCGGCGTTGCGGTGGAACGGGTAGCAGTGCAGCAGGAGCAGCGGGACGGCCCGGGGCTCGGCAAGCTCGATGAACCCCCGCATCAGCAGCGGGTCGGAGCGGTGGAGGTCGACGTCGGGATCGCCGTACCCGATGTGGAACTGCAGCGGCAGGCCCCGCTCGACGCCCTTCCAGATGAGGTGGCGCAGCAGCACCGGGTCGTCGACCCGGACGTTCCCGCTCCGCTCGGCGGTCCGCAGCCAGCGGCCGGCCGCCGCCGTCACCTCGTCCGGGGTGGGCGGGCTGGGGTCGAAGTCGAGCCCGTGGCGGTAGGCGACGATCGTCTTCAGCCCGCGCGCCGTACGGCTGTGCTCCCAGAGGGCCGCCTCGAAGGCGGCGGCGAATCCGGCGGCACCGGTCCCCTCGGCGGCGACCCGCTCGGCGATCGCCTCCAGCCGGACGACCTCGTCGGCGGGCCTGCCGGTGACGGCGGCCATCCGCGCCGGGTCGAGGATCTCGTCCCCCCGGTAGCCCGTCTCCACCAGGAAGTGGCCGATCCCGCCGGCGGTGAGCAGGCGCCTGTTGACCTCCTCGGTGCCGAGCTCGGTACGGCGGGCGAGATAGGTCTCGGGGTCCGGATGCGGGTCGAGGCCGAGCACGGGCGCGCAGTGCCGCAGGATGGCGAACCCGATCTGGGAGTCGAACTGGGTCATCCAGGCGGGCACCGGCCGGTCGGACTCGGTGATCAGCTCCTCGAACCCGCGCCGCGACACGTCTGCGGCCAGGGCCCCGTGAACGTGGTGGTCCACCAGCGGGATCTCCTCGATCGCCCGCTCCAGCGGGACGGAGGGCTCAGTGGACATCGGCGATCCTCCGGCAGCACTCGGCGTCGTCCAGCCCGGCCAGGGCGGCCAGTTCCGCCCGCCTGACCGCGAGATAGGTGGTCAGCAGGTCGGGGGCGAAGAAGCCGCCGACGACGTCGTCCTTCTCCAGCTCGTTCAGCGCCTCCTCCTGCGACTTCGGGAGCGGCGGCACCGCCGCGAGCTCCGCCTCGGTGACCGACTCCGGCCAGACGACGGGCTCGGGGTATCCGCGCCGGATCCCCTCCAGTCCCGCCCTGAGCAGGACGCCGAGCGCGAGCCAGGGGTTGGCGGTCGCGTCCGCGGCCCGGTATTCGAGGTTGAGCTGGGCGCCGGCGTCCGGTCCGGTCCCCGGGCAGATGCGGAGCATGGCCTCCCGGTTGCGTTCGGCGAGGAAGGCCCCGCCGGCGCTCCAGCGGTGCGGGGTCAGGCGCAGGAAGGACACCGGGCTCGCGGCCGTCACGGCGGTCAGCGCGGGGGCGTGGCGCAGAATGCCCGCGGAGAACCGCGTCCCCAGCTCCGACAGCCCGCCCGGCCGGGACGGGTCGTGGAGGGCCGGGTTTCCGTCGGCGTCGCGGAACGACAGGTGGATGTGGACGCCGTTGCCGGTGCCCGCCGGGTCGAGGAGCGGGGCGAAGCAGGCCCGCAGCCCGCGCCGCCGGGCGAGGTCGCGGACCAGCTCGCGCAGCAGCACGGCCCGGTCGGCGGCGACGAGGCCCTCCGCCGGGCTGAGCGTGATCTCGTGCTGGGCGTCGCCGTACTCCGGCAGCCACGTCTCGGGGGCGAACCCGGCCTGCTCCAGGAGGGTCACCAGGTCGGAGCCGAAGGGTTCGGCGGTGCGGTACCTCTCGAAGGAGAAGGGCGGCGAGGGCGCAGTGCCCGCCAGGGTGAACTCGTGCTCGAACGAGGCGATCACGGTGACGCCGAGCTCGGCGCGGAGCTCTTCGAGGGCCGTGGTGAGGAACCTCCGCGGGCAGCACTCCCAGGGGGTGCCGTCGGGCAGCGTCTGGTCCGCCAGGTACAGCCGCGTGCCCGGCAGGCCGCCGTCGGCGGGGATGTCGACGCGGGTGGCAGGGTCGGGCATGAGCCGCAGGTCGCCCGTGGAGCCGAACACGTTGTCGGCGATCGGCCCGAAGCCGGTGATCGCCAGGTCGGCGGGGACCCAGCCGGTACCGCTCCGCAGCAGCGCCTCCTCGCGGGAGGCGGGCACGGCACGGCCGCGGAGCTGGGCGGCCAGGTCGCAGGTGGCGACGTAGACGGTGGGCGCTGTGGTCATGGCGGAGTGCTGCTCCTCGGACGGGGACGACGTCATGCCTGGGCCGCCTTCCGGGCCTCAGGGGTGGGACTCGTACCGGCGGGGTCGTCGGGCCGGGTCAGCTCGGCGGTCAGGCGCTCGCCGATCCGGCGTGCCAGCTTCGGCGCGGCCAGTACGGTCACCATGCCCGCCAGGCACCAGGCGGCGGCGATCCACGGGAAGTAGCTGAGCGGGCTGGCCTGTCCCACCGACTGGTTGTAGAAGACGAAGCACAGGTAGGCGATGGCGAGCACCGGGATCACGATCTCGTGCCGGGGGATCCGGCCGCGCCCGGAGAGGATGAACGCGATCACGCCCGCCCCGGCGACCGCGTAGGCCACCAGCAGGCACAGCACGCCGAGCGTGGCGAACCAGTAGTAGGCGTCGAAGGCGTGGACGCCGGTGAGGTCGAGGATCACGTCGCCGGCCACGGCGAGGACCAGCGCGGCCACCAGCGCGACCGTGGGGCTCCCGGTACGGCGGTCGGTGCGGGCGAGGGCCTTCGGGCCGAAGCCGTCCCGGGCGAGGGCGAACATGAGCCGGCTCGCCGCCGCGGTCGAGCTGATCGAGGCCGCGAACGCCGACGCCACCGCGGTGAAGGCGATGACCAGCGAGAACCACGTGCCGATGTAGGTCTGCGCGAGCGCCGACAGGGAGGACTCGGAGCCGGAGAAGGCGGCGACCCCCTTCTCGTCCGTGCCGAAGCCGACGGTCTGGGCGAACATCACGAAGACGTACAGGCCGCCGGTGAGCAGCACGCTTCCGGCCAGGGCGCGCGGGACGTTGCGGCGCGGGTCGGCGGTCTCCTCGCCCAGCGACGCGCACGCCTCGAAGCCCGCCCAGGACAGGAACGCGAACACCGTGGCGGTCATCACCGCGCTCATCGTGGTGCCGCCCAGCCCGAACACCGACAGGTCGAGCGTCTGCCCGCCGGGCGCGTGCCCGGTCCCGGTGCGGATGACGATGATGGCGCTGAGCACCAGCATGCCGAGGATGCCGACGCCCTCGACGATCAGCAGGGTCCGCGCCGTGATGCGGGACTCGCGGGAGTTGACCGCCCAGACGCCGACGGCCGCGACTGCGGCCACGGCGAACCACGGGACGTCCAGGGACAGGCCCAGGGCGGCGGCGAACGCCTCGGTGAACACCGCGGTCGCCGCCAGCGTGCACACGGCGAAGAAGATGTAGGTCCCCAGCAGGGCGAACCCGCCGAAGAACCCGGCCCGGGGCCCGAGGGTCACCCCGGCCAGGGCGTAGACCGATCCGGCGTGGTTGAAGTGCCGCGTCAGCCGTACGAAACCGTAGGCGACCAGCGCGACCCCGATCAGGCCGAGGACGAAGACGAGCGGTACGGCCTTGCCGACCGTGGCGGACACGCCGGCGCCGTTCAGGGCCATGGCGAGAGTGGGGCCCATGAGCCCCACGGACAGGGCCAGCGCTTCCCACAGGCGTAGCTTGCGGGGGGAACGCAGTTCTTCGGTCATGGCACCTCCTGATGTCGGCGACGGCGCCGGCCAGCACGTTGGTAATGAAACATAGCTTTCACGAAGACCATCAACAAGAATTCATGAAATATTTGTTACATCCCTTCCGTGTCGGCGGAGACGCCGTCAACCGGGAGTCCGGGAGCCCGGAAACGCGGGAGCCCGGGAGCCCAGGAGCCCGGGAGCCCAGGGGGCACGGTCAGTCGACGGTGACGTCACCCACGATCTCCTCGCACTGCCGCAGCCGCTCCTCCCCTTCCTTCCCCAGCCGCGCCATCACTCCCGCGACCACCGTCTCCACCAGGGCGAGCGCCGGAACCAGGCTGTCGAACGGGCTCGGCGCCTCGACCCGGACGGGGATCACGAGGTCGGCGGCCTCCGACGCGGGAGACAGCCACGGGTCGGTGAAGAGCACGACCTTGGCCCCCCTCTCGTGCACGCGGCGGGCGAACTCGACGACGTCGCGCTGGTAACGCCGGTAGTCGAACACGACGATGACGTCACGCCGCCCGACGTCCACGGAGAACGCCGCCAGGCTCTCGGGCCGCGGATCGAGCACCCGGGTGCCCGGCCGCAGCAGCCGCAGGTGCAGGTCGAGATATTCGGCGAGAATGTGCGAGAACCGGCCGCCGATCATCGCGATCCGGCGCGCGGGGTCGGCCAGCAGGTCCAGCACGGCCTCCAGCTCGGGGTCGGACAGCGCCGCGAACGACTCGTCCAGCCGCTGCCGGAAGATCGCTCCGGCCGACACCCGCAGGGAGTCCGGGGTCACCCCGTCGCCGAGCTGCTGGGCGAGCGTGAGCGGCGAGGCCCGCCGTGCCTCGATCTCGTCCCGCAGCGCCTGCTGGAACGCCCGGTATCCCGCGAAACCGAGCCGGGCCACGAACCGGACCACGGTCGGCGCGCTCACCCCCGCGCGTTCGGCCAGCCGCGCCGCGGTCTCCAGCCCGGCCGTGGGGTAGCTCGCCAGCAGGGTCCGGGCGACCAGCCGCTCCCCCGGCGAGGAGCCGTCCAGGCTGCGCCGTACCCGCTCCGCGACGGACACGAAGACCTCCGCCCCCTCTCCGGCCGCGCTCCCCGCCCCCGCCTTCCCGGCCGCGCTCCCCGCGCTCACCTTCCCGGACGCGGACGCGCCGGCCCGCTCCGCCACCTCCCCGGACGCGGGCACGCCACCCCGCCCCGTTCTGCCGTCGTCACCAGTCATCGGAACACCTCTCGGCTGCCTCGGGTCGTCCAGTTCCTCATTCTGGCCGGTCAGCACGGACGTTCCGGATTCCGCCCGGGTGGAGGCCGTACGCCTCGGTCATGCGGCATCGCGGCTGGTCACGCCATTTCATTCAGGTCATAGACATTCGGTATGCCGCGATGGGGCCCTCTCCGGCAGGCTTCCACCTGCACCGTTGCGACAAAAAACCCCATATCGCGAAGTTATGGAAACTTGAAGGGTATTCCGCCCCTCTTGTCCGATGTCAGCTTTGTTCCAGTCCAGGCTGCCGGGTTCCGGCCAGTTCCCCGCGGCGGTGTCGCACGGCGCCGGTTCCGACCGGCCGCACCGACGGCGCACGCGTTCGACAGGTTGCATCCAGGCACGTCCCCCCCGGAGGCCAAGGAGGCCATTGTGGACGCCGAGAACACCCGCGACGACAACATCGAAGGCAAGGAATCCAGGGGCATCAGCCGCAAGACCCTGCTGAAGGCCGCCCTGATAGCCCCGGCGGCTCCGCTGCTGTTCGGGGCCCCCGCGCTGGCCCGCAACGCGCAGGGGACGGGCCAGCTGCTCGACCCCACGCCGTTCTGCGACGACGGCGACGACCCGACGATCGCCCAGACCGAGGGCCCCTACTTCAAGCCCAACTCGCCCCTGCGGAGCACGCTGACCGGCCCCGGCGTCCCGCTGACCGTCAGCGGCTACGTCTTCGGCCGGTCGTGCCAGCCGATCGCCAACGCGCTGCTGGACTTCTGGCAGGCGGACACCAACGGTGCCTACGACAACACCGGGTACACCTTCCGCGGGCACCAGTTCAGCGACGCCCAGGGCGCGTTCAAGCTGACCACGATCGTGCCGGGCCTGTATCCGGGCCGCACCCGGCACATCCACGTCAAGGTCCAGGCCCCGAACCGGCCGGTCCTCACCACCCAGCTCTACTTCCCGAACGAGCCGCGCAACAACACCGACACCATCTTCCACCCGTCGCTGCTCATGAACGTGCGCACGGTCGGCTCGGGAAGGGAGGCGAGCTTCGACTTCGTTCTCAACATCATCGGCACGCCGTCCCCCAGCCCGACGCCGACCACGACCCCGCCCCCGAGCGGCACCTGGAGGGCCGGCGCGAGCTACCGAGCCGGTGACCAGGTCACCTACGCCAACCTGACCTACCGGTGCCTGCAGGCGCACACCGCCTACGCCGGATGGGAGCCCCCGAACGTGCCGGCTCTCTGGCAGCGCGTCTGACGCACCCGTCGCCGCCGTGGATCGCGAGGACCGCGGCGGCGGCACTCCCCCCGGCCTTGACGGCACGACGGCGTACGGCCCTGCCGGTCCGGAGCTCCCGGCGCCGTCCCACCCGCCGGCCTGCTCGCGGCGATCCCGGCCGACCAGGACTTGGGCGGGTACGACTCGGCATCCGTTCAATACCCGCCCGCGTGGCGTGGCGCATGCGAGAAACACCCCGAGCCGACAGTTCTCCACCCGGCCCGCCAGACGTCACCACATCCGACACAGGCCGAACTGCAAATCACAGAACATGGCTGCAGTACTGGCTATCAACCATCGTGGCTGGCACCGTTGCCATTGCCGTAGCCATTGCCGTTGTCGTAGCCATTGTCATAGTCGCTGCCGTCGTCGTAGCCGTTGTCGTTGCCATTGTCATAGCCGTTGCCGTTGTCGTCCGTCCACTCCCCCCTGTCGTCACACTCCTCGTGAGCCCAGCCTTGTGCGTGACCTATGGAGTAGCCGTATCCGAAGTCCGGCAGGCCCGAGTCTCCGTGACCATGCGGGTCGGAAGGAATGCAGCGATGGCCGTCGAGCTGGCCCTGAGTGATGCCCGGCTGGCAGCCATGCCCCTTGTCGTCGCACGGATCTTGCGGTGCCGACGGGGCCGCCACCTCTGGATTCGCTCGGGACGGGGCAGCCAGGGCCTCCGCGGCGGAGCTCTGAGGGAGCGCGAGGGAGGCGATAAGTGCCGGCCCGAGGATGATGAATGAGCATTTACCAGGCACACCTACCCCTTTCCGGCAAATAGCAAGAGTATTTGCCTCGCTTTGGAGAGGTATTTATATGCGCAGGCAGGGGATACCCGCTTATCTGCAACAAATAGTCACATAAAGTATAAGTCGCATCAATTCCCACACAAAGAGATCACCCCCCAGCCTGTTTGTCGTTTGATCGATGATCTCCTCATGGCAGCGAGGCCCGCCCATGAAGAGGCCCGCCCATGAAGAGGTCTGCCTCTCCGGCCGGGCCGGTCGCGTGCGCCAGGGTCAGCACCGGCCGCGATCCGACCACATCCCCGCCGCCGGCCCGCGGAGGTGCCGCCGACGACCCGGCCCGCCCCGGCCCGCCCGGTCCCGGCGCCACCCGACCGATCCGCATATATTCCTTGACGCGAATATTCTCCGTGGAGAATACTTGCCTCCATGGACGCACTCCTCACCGCACTGGCCGACCCGGCCCGCTGGCGGCTCGTGAGCCTGTTGGCCGAGCGGCCCCGCTCGGTCGGCGCCCTCGCCCGGCTCGCCGAGGCGCGCCAGCCGCAGACGACCAAGCACCTGCAGGCCCTTGAGCGCGCCGGCGTCGTCGTCTCCCAGCGCACCGGCCAGCGCCGCATCTACGCACTCCGGCCCGACCCCCTGCGGGACCTGGCGGCTGCGCTCAACCGGCTCGCCGACACCGCGGACCAGGTCGGTGGCCCGCGCGAGACCTACGACCGCTACGGGCTCAGCCTCCACGCGGAGCGGCTCGCCGCCGAGGAGCCGGGGTGGGCCGACGGCCGCTCGTTCAGCTTCCTCCGGTCGCTGGTGGGACGCCCCGAGCTGGTCTGGCGCCACCTGACCGAGGCCTCCCTGCTCGCCCGATGGTGGACGCCCGACGACCTCCGCGTCTCCGAGGTCGTCTTCGAGGCGCGACCGGGCGGGCGGATCGTCCACGAGTACCGCGATGCCGAGGACGTCGACGGCTCCGACCTGGTCGCCGGGCGCGCGGAGGGAGTCGTCGACGACGTACGCCCCGGTGAGCGCCTCGCCTACCGGCTCTCCCCGCTGCTTCCCGACGGCGGCCTCGCCTTCACCGCCCATGTCGACCTCGGCCTCCGGCCCGTCGACACCGGCACGGACCTCGACGTCCGCTGGCGGATCACCGACAGCACAGTCGACTCCGCGGATTTCATCGCAGGCATCGAGATCGGCTTCGGCCAGAGCCTCGACAAGCTCGCGGCGACCCTCGCCGCGGACTCGCACGACACCGATACCCCGCACGACACCGACACCTCGCACGACACCGATACAAGGAGCACGAAATGACCGACTCGACCGGCCGCAGGGTGACCGCGAACCTGAGCCTCACCCTCGACGGGCGTTACAACGGTCCCGGCGGGCCCAGCGATTTCGGGGCGTTCGCCCCGTATGTGACCACCGAGGTCGCGCGAGACCACATGACCCGCATCTGGGAGGGCGCGACGACGGCGCTGCTCGGCCGGCTCAACGCCGAGGGATTCATGGGGTACTGGCCGTCGGTCGCCGAAGACGAGAACGCCGATCCGCGTGATCGCGGATACGCGAAGTGGCTGGTCGACACGGAAAAGGTGGTCTTCTCGACCACCTTGGCCGAAGCGCCGTGGGAACGCACCCGTGTGGTGAACGCCCCCGCCGCGGGCGTCGTCACCGACCTCAAGGCCACCGGTGAGGGCGACATCCTCGTCAACAGCAGCGCGAGCGTCATCAAGGCGCTCCTCTCGGCAGACCTGCTCGACCGGCTGTACCTCATGATCTTCCCTGAGATCGCCGGGGGTGGGCAGCGACTGTTCGACGACGGCCTGCCGGCTTCGAAGTGGACGCTCACACACCAGGAGACCGGCGAGCTGGGCGAGATCGCCATGGTCTACGACCGGGTCCGCTGAGCCGGCCGATCAGCGCACCTGAGGGCTGGGAGCAATTCGGCGGCCGGTCGGGCCGGGCGCACGGTGAAGGACATGGCCACGGCTTGGACGCGCCGCCGGTCGGCGAAGCCGGGTAGGACCGTCTCCAGCCGGGCGGCGCTTTCAAGCGTCCCCGCAGGGAATGTACGGCAGGGCGGCCGCGCGGCGGGGCTTCAGCTCTGCCACAGGGTCGACAGCACCACGTGCAGGGCGGTGGCGCCCAGGACGCTGATGACGGCGTTGCGGGTTTTCAGGTGCAGGCCGATCGCGGCGGCCAGGGCCAGGGCGGTGGGCAGTACGGCCGGCCAGGCGGTGGGGCGGATGTCGCGCAGGGTGTACAGGGCCAGGATCAGCATGATGCCGACGGGCATCCGCATGGCGAGGTAGCCCAGGACGGCCGAGCGGCGCAGCGGAGTCAGGACGGCGAAGGGCAGGGCGCGCAGGCCCCAGGTGACGGCGGCGCTGAGGGCTACGGCGGCGGCCAGGTAGAGCGGGCTGGGCATGGTGGGGTCCTACCTTTCCCGGGCCGATGCGGCCGGAGCGCTTTCCCGGGCCGATGCGGCCGGAGCGAGCATGGGGCGGTCGTCGTGGTCAGGGCCGCCGGGCACGGGCGCGGTGGTGCGGCGGCCCACGGCGTAGCGGACGAGCAGGCCCGCGGTGAACAGGGCCATCGCGACCGGCAGCACCTGCCCGGGGGCCAGGAGCGCGGCGGCGGCGAAACCGGTCGCGGCCAGCAGGGGGGCGGGCAGGTCCCGCTGGGCCCGCCAGGCGTCGATCGTCAGCACCACGAACAGGGCGGTCAGCGCGAAGTCCAGGCCGTGCAGGGTGAACGGGATCAGCGAGCCGGCGAGTGCGCCGACGGTGGCGCCGCCGACCCAGTAGCCCTGGCACAGCACCTGCATCCACAGGATGCGGGCGCTGCTCCAGCAGCGGGCGCGGTCGCCGGTGGTCAGGGCGTAGGCCTCGTCGGTGAGGGCGAAGGTGGCGTAGAGACGGCCCAGCGGCCGGACCCGGGCCAGGGGGAAGGACAGGGCGTAGAAGACGTGCCGGAGGTTGACCAGCAGTGCCGTGACGGCGATCTGTCCCAGCGGGGTCACGGTGGCGACCAGGCCCAGCAGCAGGAACTCCAGGGACCCGGCGTAGATCACGGCGGTGAACACCGGCGCCCACCACCAGGCCAGACCGGTGTGCACGACCAGGATGCCGAAGCTGATCCCCAGGGGGAACAGGCTCAGTCCCACCGAGGCGGTGTCGGTCGCCGCCGCGGCGAAGTCCTGCGACGCGCCTCTGGTGCGCTTTCTACTCATGGAAGCAATTTTAGTGCGTATAGCGCATAATATGGTTTCAACAATTGCCAGAGGAAAAGCCTATGAGTAATTCCATTAGCCTTGATCGCATTGATCGTGAAATATTATTTCATCTGACTCAGGACGGGCGTCTGCCGAACGTGGAGCTGGCCCGCCGGGTGGGGCTGACGCCGCCCCCGTGCCTGCGCCGGGTCAAGCGGCTGGAGGAGGCCGGCGTCATCGCCGGCTACCGGGCGCAGATCTCGCCCGCGGCCCTGGGCCGCTCCCTGGAGGTGGTCGTGTCGGTGGAGATCGCGGTCAACAACCTGCAGACCGTGGAGGAGTTCGAGGCCCGGGTCGCGGGACTGGAGGAGGTCGTGGAGTTCCGGCGCATGTTCGGGCGCCCCGACTACTACATCCGCGTGGCGGTCGCCGACCAGATCGCGTACGAGAAGTTCCTCACCCAGCAGATCCTGCCGCTGCCCGCGGTCTCCCGGGTCGACTCCCACCTGACCATGAAGCGCATCAAGGACTGACGGTGATAAGGCTCCGGAGCCGTACGACCTGACCGGCAAGGGCGACATTGATGTCGCCAACGGCGCCGGTGGCTTCGACACCTGCAGTGCCGAGACCGAAAGCTCCTGCGAGCAGTAGGACCGCGTCACAGCCTTTGTCCTTCGGGTGAAGGTGCTTGGTCTGGTGGCTGCGGGGAGACGGGGCCCTGGCCGGCGCAGCCGCCGCACCGGAGAACGTGCCGACCGGATACCCGCGGGTTCGGGGTCCCGGTCCCCCTGGCACCCTGACCACCCGGCATGGAGTGGCGCGGCGGCGGGAGCGGGCGGGGCTCGCGTGAATGGCCGGATGCCGGATCCCCTGCACGCCGCTCTCGGTGACCGGAAGCGCTTGAGAAGCTCCTTCCGCACCTGATCTGGACGCCGCCCGGCGTGCGCGACGTTCTCCGCCGGCCACACCCCGAGCCCGGTCGCGTCGGCGATCGCGGCGATCAGCTGGGTGACGGTTCGCGGCGAGGTCGGCCCCCGGCATCTTCAATGATCTTCTAGCGGGCGGGACCGATGACGCGGGCGACCGCCTGGTGGACCTCCTCGCGCGTCATGGGGTCCGTCGCGAGGAAATTGTGCAGCACGAGTCCTTCCAGCAGGGCGTCGAGGACCCGGGCGGTCGCCGGATCGGTGAGCCGTTCCAGGGCACGCCTGCTCCGGCGCATCCAGGTCCGCGTCACCTCCCGCAGAGCGGGATTGCGGGCGGCGCCGAGGTAGAGCTCGTAGGCGAGCACCAGGTCACGGCGGGCCCGCAGGAAGTCGACCATGATCACGTCGGTGACGATCGCGGCAAGGTCCCCGCTCTCGGGGGCGGCGGCCAGGCGCGCGTCGAAACGGTCGGCCAGGACGCTCACGTAGCGGGAGAAGGCCAGTTCGACGAGCTCGTCCAGGCTCGCGAAGTGGTAGGTCATCGAGCCGAGGGGGACGTCGGCCGCCTCCGCCACGCTGCGGTGGCCGGTACCGGCGAGCCCGTGCTCGGCGATCACGTCGATGGTGACGTCGATGATGCGGTCACGCCTGTTCGGATCATGGCGGCGCGGGCGCCGGGCGGGAACCGGAGCCCCCTCCCCCTCCGCGCCATCCGTACCCTTCCGCCCGCCCTTGAGGGACGTCGCCGCGTCCCCGGGGAGCGCCGTCCTCTCCCCGGGGGACGTCGCCTCGGGGCTCCCCGCCCGCGCGTCCCGCGGCGGTGCCGCGGGCTCGGCAGCCTCCCCGCTCACAGGTGGCGCACGATCCGGGCGGGGTTGCCCACCGCCACCACGTTGGCCGGCAGATCCCTGACGACGACGGCTCCGGCGCCCACGACCGTGTTCTCGCCGATGCTCACCCCCGGGCAGACGATCACCCCGCCGCCGAGCCAGACGTTGTCGGCGATCGTGATCGGCTCCGCGGCCTCGAACTTGGCGCGGCGGGGCCCGGGTTCGACGGGATGGGTCGCGGTCAGCAGCTGCACGTTCGGGCCGATCAGCACGTCGTCCCCGATGGTGATCCGGCCGACGTCGATGGCCACCAGGCCGAAGTTGACGAACGAGCGGGCCCCGATCCGGATCTGGTAGCCGTAGTCGCAGTACAGCGGAGGCCGGATCTCGACGTCGTCGCCGATGCCTCCCAGGAGGTCCCCGAGGATGCGGCGGCGCTCCCCCGCCTCGTCGGCCGGGGTGGCGTTGTAGCGCTCGATCAGCCTGGCCGCCCGGCGGCCCTCCTCCGCCAGTTCGGGGTCGGCGGCGATGTAGAGGTCACCGGCGAGCATCCGCTCACGCTGCGAGCGCCGGTCGGTGTCAGTGACGCGATCCATCATATGTACAAGCGTACCTAACGCCCGAAGGCGCCGACGCCGGAGTCGGGCCGGCCCGCCGCGAGCGAGAAGGACCGGCACGCGCGGTGATCTCACCGACGATGAACGGGCTCCATATGTGACAAAACTCGTGACGAAATTCGGCCGACCGTGATCCTGAGCGGCTGCCGGCCGCGGCTCGACCCGGGCGCCGCGCCGATCATCATGGAGGCGGGCCGGGCGAGCCGGACGGTCCCCGCGGGCGCGGGCGCGATCGAGACCCGGGAGAACCCCCGCATCCGGCGCGGCGGCCACGGAAGCCTGGCCCACCGGGACATCGCCGCCCCATACCGGCCCCAAGGCCCGCGCTCCGGTCTCGCGCGCACCGGTCCGCATGCTGCGATCCGGGCTCGGACGCGTCCCCGCCGACCGGCAGCCGACCCCGGATACACCACCCTGATCACTTTTGCCGATATGCTGCCCACCAATGTGTACGGCATATACGTGAAAGTGGGGCCCCTGATGCTCTCGGCCTCCCCGACGGGTACGACCCCGGCCCGGGAGCCGGACGGGCGACCATCACCGCTCAGCGACCGTCTGGCGGTCGTAGGTCACGGAGGTGACCCCACGACGTGGCCATCATCCACAACGGAATTCGAGGTGCGACCGTGAAGCGTGAGACGACCATCCCGATCCTTCCCTGCCGGGACATCGACGAGATCGCCGCTTTCTACGGCATGCTCGGCTTCGACAGGACCTACCGGCAGACCCGCCCGAATCCGTACGTCGTTGTCCGGCGCGGCGGAATCGAACTGCATTTCGCCGGCATCGCCGACTTCGATCCGGAGCAGTCGTACGGCTCGTGCATCGTCGCCGTGGACGACACCGCCGCGCTGTTCGAGGAATTCGCCGAGGGCATGCGTGCCGTCCACGGAAAGCTCCTGCTCTCCGGCATCCCGCGCATCACACGGCCGCGGAAGCGGAAGAACACCGGCGATGCCACGGGGTTCACCGTCGTCGACCCGGGAGGCAACTGGATCCGCATCTTCCGGACGAAGGACTCGCCGTCCCCCGGCGGCTCCGGCGACGTGGCGGGGGGACCGCTCGCGCGGGCGCTGGAGAACGCGATCGTCCAGGGGGAGTCCAGGGGCGACACCCGCCAGGCCGCGAAGATCCTGGACGGCAAGCTCGCCGGGCAAGACGGCCTCACACCGGTCACCACACTCGTGGAGGCCCTCGTCTACCGGGCCGAACTGGCCATCAGGCTCGACGACCCCGACACGGCCGGCAGCCTCCTCGACCGCGTCCGGAACACCCCGCTGGACGACTCGCAACGCGAAAGCCTCTCCGATGCGCTGGCCAACGCGGCGGACCTGGAGCAGGCAGCACAAGATCATCGTGCCGCTTCCCGCCGTCCGTAGCCGCCTGGTCCAGACGAGAGTTTCGGCACCCGGACCCGCGACCTCGTCGTACGGGCCGACCGGATGGTTTCGGCGGACCTTCGAACTCGAAGGCCGCAAGCACAGCACGCGGAGGACGTTTCATTGACATCCTCCCCTCCCCGAGGGGAGGGGATTCCCACCCTCACAGGTCGGATTTCCTGCTTCACCGCCAGTCGCCCGCCAGGAGAAAGGCTCCCTTGAGGTCTTACACCGGCTCCACAGGCGTTTCACCTCTCCGCCAGCCCGGCGGCGAGGACGTTCTTCGCGGCGTTGACGTCTCGGTCGTGGGCGGCGCCACAAGCCGCACATACCCACTCCCGCACCCCCAACGGCATGACCTGAGCGATCGTGCCGCACGCCGAGCAGAGCTTGGAGGAGGGAAACCAGCGGTCGACGACCACCAGCTCCCGGCCGTACCACCGCGCCTTGTACTCCAGCATGGTCCGCACCTGCCGCCAGGAAGCATCCGAGATGGCGCGGGCCAGGCGGCGGTTCCTCATCAGGTTGCGGACGGTGAGGTCCTCGATCGCGATCACTTGGTTCTCGCGGACGATCGAGGTGGTGAGCTTGTGCAGGTGGTCACGCCTGCGGTCGGTGATCCGAGCGTGCACCCGCGCGACCCGCACCCGCGCCTTGGCCCGGTTGCTGGAGCCCCGCTCCTTGCGGGCCAGGGCGCGCTGCGCGCGGGCCAGCCGGGCGCGGTCGGCGCGTTCGTGGCGGGGATTGGCGACCTTGCCGACGGCGTCGCTGAGGCCGGGGATCGGCCGCGACAGGGTGAGCAGGGAGGTGATCCCGGCGTCGAGGCCGACCACGCCGTCGGCCGGGTCCAGCGGGCGGATCGTGTCCTCGCACAGGATGGAGACCGACCACCGCCCGGCCGCGTCCCTGCTCACGGTCACCGTGGACGGCTCGGCCCCCTCGGGCAGCGGCCGCGACCACACGATGTCCAGCGGGCCGGCCGTCTTGGCCAGGGTCAGCCGCCCGTCGCGCCAGGTGAACGCCGAACGGGTGTACTCGGCCGACAGCCGGGACCTCTTGCGGGACTTGAACCGCGGATAGGCGGCCCGTTTGGCGAAGAAGTTGGTGAACGCCGATTGCAGGTGGCGCAGGGCCTGCTGCAACGGCACCGACGACACCTCACCCAAGAACGCCAGCTCCTGGGTGCGCTTCCACGCGGTGAGCATGGCCGACGACTCCCCGTAGGAGACACGGCGACCGTGGAGGGCGTGGGCGCGGCTGCGCTCCTCCAGTGCCTTGTTGTAGACCAGGCGGACGCAGCCGAACGTCCGGGCAAGCTGCTCGGCCTGCTCGGGGGTCGGATAGAAGCGGTAGGTGAAGGCCCGCTTCACAGGCTGCGCCATGGCGCACATCATGACGCAGCACGGCCGGCGCCGTACGCGTGTTCGAGAAAATCCCATGCGGCGCTGTGCCGCGTTTCCTCCCCGCCCTGAAGGACGGGGTCTCCACGCTGGAGGTAGTTGATGAACCCCACGGACAGCCCGATCGATTGGGTCGCCAAGCACATCAAGGAATACATAGAGACGGACGGGCGCAAAGGGCACCGGCGGTGGGGGGTGACGACGCTGCTGCTCATCACGCGGGGGCGCAGGTCGGGCCTGCCACGGAGGACGGCACTGATCTACGGAACGGACGGTGAGCGGCTGGTCGTCGTGGGATCGAACGGAGGTGCGGACGCGCATCCCGCCTGGTATCTCAACCTGCTCGCCGAACCGTCCGCGCACGTACAGGTGGGGGCGGAACAGTTCGCCGTGACGGCCGTGGAGGCGGAGGGGGAGGAACGGGAACGGCTGTGGGAGATGATGGCGGGACTCTGGGCGGACTACGAGCGATATCGGACGGGAACCAGCAGGGCGATCCCGGTAGTGGTGCTGGAACGGGCCGGTCCCAGCGCCGGCTAGATGGGGTGCCGGTGAGAAGCGTGCCATGAGCCCCGGTGCGCCACGGAGCGCTGGTCCGTCCGTGTGGAGGTGGAAGTCCACCGCTGTTCTGCCGTCGTGGTGGCGGAGCGAAGCCGGAGGCGGCTCGACCCTGGAATCGCCGGGCAGGGGGGAGCAGCCTCGACAGAGTCGGGTCGGCCTGGCACTACCCCGGATGGGCCGGCCCGGCCCCGGTGAGCGAGACGAGAAGGTACACGCGTCGGCGCATCGAGGGGGTCCGCCGGCGGATCCGGACGGGGCGCCGCGGCGGGCCTCGCCCGCCCGCCGCGTCAGCCGTCAGTGGGCGACGGTGATCCGGCGCCCGACGGCCTCGTTCTTCTCCAGCTCGTCGACCAGGGCGACGGCGTAGTCCTCGGCGGAGATGAAGCTGTTGCCCTCGGCGTCGGCGAGCACCTGGTCGCCGCCCAGCCTGAACTTCCCGGTGCGCTCGCCGGGCTCGATGACGGCGGCCGGGGAGATGTAGGTCCAGTCCAGGTCACCGGCCTCGGAGCGCAGGAGCTCCAGTGCCTCGGCCAGTGCCAGGGCCTCGCGCTTGTAGATCTCGGGGAACCCCGGGGTGTCAACGAGCCGCACCCCCGGCGCCACCTCCAGGCTGCCCGCACCGCCGACCACCACGAGGCGGCGCACGCCCGCCCCCCGGAGCCCCTCCAGCACGCCGCGGACGGCCGCCAGCAGCGGGCCGGAAGGCTCGGAACCGTCCCGCGGCGGGGCGATGGCCGACACGACCGCGTCGTGACCGGCGGCGAGCCCGGCCACCGCGGCCGGGTCCGAGGCATCGGCGACCTTTGTCCCCTCCGCGCCGCTGCGCGTGACGCCGGTGACCTCGTGACCTCGGTCGCGGGCCTCCGCGGCGATCCGGCTCCCGATCATGCCGCTGGCGCCGATCAGCAGAATCTTCATCGTCAACCTCCTGAAACGCAGTGTCGAATCGACCGTATCCATCGGATACTGGTTACTTCAACGTGCTATTGGTATACGTTGGAAACCATGCAGCAAGGAGATTTCTTCGACCCGTCCTGCCCGACCCGGGTGGTGCTCGACCGCATCGGCGACAAGTGGTCGGTGCTGGTGGTGCTGAGCCTGCACCGGGGGCCGCGCCGGTTCACCGAGCTGCGCGACATGATCGGCGGCGTCACGCCGAAGGTGCTGACGCAGACCCTGCGGGCGATGGAGCGCGACGGCCTGCTGACCCGGAAGGTCTTCGCCGAGGTCCCGCCCCGGGTGGAATACACCCTGACCGAGCTCGGCCAGTCGCTCCAGGAGCCGCTGCAGGCCGTCACCGACTGGGCCGAGCACAACGTCAACGCGGTGATGTCGGCCCGCGACCTGCACGACACCCGGGCCACGGCATAGGTGTCAGTCGGCGGCCGCGCCGTCGAAGCCGGGACCGTCCTCCCGCACGACGGGCGGAGGACGTACGGCCCGCCGGACGGCAGGGCGGCCCGGCAGCCTGTCCAGGAGGCGGGGCCGTGATCGCGCGCCGGGGAGGGAGCAGGCGCCGGTCAGCCACTCGGCCAGTTGGTCACGATCGATCATGACGAGCCCTCCCGAGGTGCCCTCCGCCCACGCGGGCGGGGTGAACCTGCAGGAGGCGACGACGACTCCCTGGTGCCCCCGGTAGGTGTTGGCCACCGCGCCGACGACGTTGCGGACGGCGGGTGAACCCACCGATCTCGACCAGCGTTTGCACTGGACGGCGAAGAGCCGCCCGGAGGGCGCCACCCCGGTGACGTCGATGCCGAGGTCTCCCCCTCCGCCGACCCGGCGCACATCGCTGAATCCGTCGCGCCGCATGAGCTCGGCGACGAGGTGCTCGAACTCGGGCCCCGTCATGCGATCGATCTGGCCCAGGCGGCCGTGGACGGCGATCCACCGATCACGGTCAGCCGTGATCATGCGGCGCCGGACGACGATCACTCCGACGGCCCCGGCCGCCAGGAGCGCGGTCACCCCCAGCAGCCACGGCCAGTAGACGCGGACGGCGTCGAGCACGTAGGGGACAACGATGATCGCGGCAAGCGCGCCGAACAGCCACGGCACCCAGACGTTTCCCTTCTTGCTCTTACGCCGCCGGGGACGCTGCCTTGCCGTCGATCTACGTCTTGCCATCGGGGGACCTCCAGAGCGGGAGCGGGTCGATGACGATTTTGAATCGCCCCACCGACAGAATCTCCCCACCGGATTCCGGAGTCATCGCCAAACGGTAGATAAAATCCCAAATGCCCGGAAAGCAAGGGTTCAACCAGGCAGGACCGCCCGTCGAACTCCCCACACCGGAGAGGGAGAACGGCCCTGAAATCAGGGAGTACGTCGAGCACGGCACCTTCCGGAAATTTCCACACAACGGGCGATAAGAACATAACAAAGGCGGCGGAAAAGCACTCGGAGCACCCCACACTCAGATTCCCCGCAGCCCCCGTCCTCCCAACCGGCCCGGAGGCCATTCCCGCGCGATGCCCACCCGGCCCCCACAGACCCGCAGCCACCCGACTGCCCCGGAGACCATTCCCAAGCCAGCCGCCCCGAGGCCATTCCCGGGGCGACGCTCACCCGGATCTCCCGCCGCCCCGGGAGCCTGCCCGGGGCACGCGCCGGAGACATCGGTGAAGAAGCGCCGGCGAGGGAGTAGCGGCGGAGAGACGGAGAGATGCGCCGGAGAGGCGTCAGCGGAGTTGAGGGAGGACCTTGGCGCCGAAGGCGTCGATGTAGGCACTCTGCTCCTGGCCGACGTGGTGCAGGTAGATCTCGTCGAAACCCAGCTCCACGTAGTCGTTGATCCAGGCGGCGTGCCGCCCCAGGTCGGCGGAGACGTTGACCGACTCGGTCACCCGCGACGGGGGCACGTCCGCGGAGATGACGTCGAAGAGCTCGGCGGTGTCGAGATCCCAGCTCACCGGCGGCCCGAAGACGTTGCTCCGCCACTGGTCGTGGGCGATCGCCAGAGCCTCCTGCTCACTCTCGGCCCAGCTCAGGTGGACCTGGAGGGCGACCTTTCCCCGGCCGCCCGCCCCCCGGTAGGCCTCCACGACCTCGCGCAGCGTCTCGATCGGACGGTTGACGGTGATCAGCCCGTCGGCCCACTCCGCGCACCAGCGGGCGGTCTGGGCGCTCACCGCGGCTCCGACCAGCTTGGGCGGGACGTCCGGCCGGGTCCACAGGCGGGCGCGGTCCACGGTCACCAGGCCGTCATGGCTGACCTCCTCCCCCGCCAGCAGCGCCCGGATGATGTCGACGCACTCCCGCAGGCGCGCCGTACGGACGTCCTTGCGCGGCCAGCGGTCACCGGTGATGTGCTCGTTGCTCGCCTCCCCGGTGCCCAGAGCAGCCCAGAACCGGCCGGGGAACATCGCCCCCAGCGTGCCGATCGCCTGAGCGATGATCGCGGGATGGTAGCGCTGGCCCGGCGCGTTGACGACGCCGAACGGCAGCTCCGTGGCCTGGAGGGCGGCGCCCAGCCAGGACCAGGCGAAGCCGGAGTGCCCCTGCCGCTCGCTCCACGGGGAGAAGTGGTCCGACGACATCGCCGCCGCGAAGCCCGCCTGTTCCGCCCGCGTCACCGCTTTCAGCAGCTCGGCCGGATGGATCTGCTCATGTGATGAGTGAAAGCCATAGGTCGCCATGACCTCCGGCTACCCGCGAGACGGGCGTCCACGCAGAAAGTCCCCTCTGGAACGAGTCATTCAGGACGGCCCACCCGAAACCGGCCGTCCGAGACGGCCCGCGCCCGGCTGCTCACACCCGGGCTGCGTCCACGGATGCGGTGTACAGGTTCCGCCGGTGGCGGTGCCCGTTCATCTCCGTTCCGCCCCAGGGGGCGTCCATCCGCGCGGCGCCGGTAAATCATGATCAATCCGTGCGATGCCGGTAATCGGAATCGCACAATGGCCGTAAGAATGATTCATGAGTGTCCGCTCCGCGTATCGGCCCCCGTTTGTCCGTGGCCTTCCTCCGTGGAAAGGAACGGCAGAGGTCGCGCATGACGACCCGCACGAGAGCGGAACGCTCCATCACCACCGAAAGGCGTCGGAGGCTTCCCGTCCTCGACGGCGAACTGCCCGGAAGCGCCGGTCGGCGGCTCGCGGACACGCGCCGGAACCGGATCGGAAAAGGCACCGAGTCCGGTGGAACGCGCCAGAGAAACCGGTGGGCCCCGTCCGCGATCTCTCCTTTCCGATGGATCCCGGCAGGCGAGGGAGAAAATCTTCATCAGCATGCATCTTTTTGTCAAATGTCTTTACAGCGGGAGATATCGTTCCTTACCGTGTCAAACCTCCGGGCTTTCCGATTTCCGGAAAGCTTCCCCCCTGGAGGAGGATTCATGGTTTCTGTCCAGGTACGCCGGTCGCGGCGCATGGCGGTCACGTCGGCCGGCCTGCTGGTAGCCGTACTGAGCGTGTTCAGCCCGCCCGCGAGCGCCGCTCCGGCCGACCCCCTGGCCGACGCCTTCGCCGACGCGGCCGCGACCTACGAGGTCCCCCGCGACCTGCTCGTCGCCCTCGCCTACGCCGAGACCCACCTCGACGACCACCACGGCGCCCCCAGCGCCAGCGGCGGCTACGGAGTGATGCACCTGGTCAGCAACCCCACCACCCACACCCTGGAACAGGCCGCCCAACTGACCGCCACCCCGATCGACACCCTCAAGACCGACACCACCGCCAACATCACCGGCGGCGCCGCGATCCTGCGCGCCCACGCCGACAAACTCGGACTGGACGCCACCACCCGCAAAGACCCCGGCAAGTGGTACACCGCCATAGCCCGATACGGCAACGCCTCCTCCCCCGACGTCGCCCGCCTGTACGCCGACACCGTCTACGACCTGCTCGCCAAAGGCGTCAACACCGCCGCGCCCACCGGCACCGTGACCGTCCCCCCGCAGCCCGTACAGCCCGACCGCGGCCCCTACGCCCAGGCCCGCGACCTGAACACCCCCCACCTGGCCGCCGCCGTGGACTACCCCGGCGCCAAATGGGTCGCCGCCAGCTCCAGCAACTACACCGTCTCCAACCGGCCCACCAGCAACGCCATCGACCGCATCGTCATCCACGTCACCCAGGGCTCCTACGCCGGCACCATCTCCTGGTTCCAAAACCCCGCCGCCCAGGTCTCGGCGCACTACGTCGTGCGCTCCTCCGACGGCGACGTCACCCAGATGGTCCGCGAAAAGGACCGGGCCTGGCACGCCCGCGACTGGAACAGCCGCTCCGTCGGCATCGAGCACGAGGGCTACGTCAACGACGCCTCCTGGTTCACCGACGCGATGTACCGCTCCTCGGCCGCGCTGACCCGCAACATCGCCGACCGCTACGGCATCCCCAAGGACCGCGCCCACATCGTCGGCCACGTCGAGGTCCCGGGCAACGACCACACCGACCCCGGCCCGAACTGGGACTGGACCAGGTACATGCAGTACGTCAACGGCACCACCACCACCTGGTCCACCATCGTCGACAACACCACGGCGGGGAGGTTCACCGCGAGCGCCAACTGGGGTACCTCGACCTACTCCGGCCAGCGCTACGGCGCCGACTACCGGTACGCCGAACCGGTGACGGCCAGTGACACCGCCTGGTACCGGGCCGCCATCCCCGCCACGGCCACCTACCGCGTCGAGGCCTGGTACCCGGCCACCTCCGGCTACAACACCGCCGCGCCGTACATCGTCACCACCTCCAGCGGCAACAAGACGGTCTACGTCGACCAGCGGACCGGCGGCGGCGCCTGGCGCGCCATCGGCACCTTCACGCTGAACGCCGGGGACTACAACGTCGTCGGGGTGAGCCGGTGGACCGCCGGCACGGGACTGATCGTCGCCGACGCCGTCCGCATCACACGGGTCTGACCGGCGTACGGCGGGCCCGGCGAGCACCTCTCGCCGGGCCCGCCGCCGGAGGGGCCAGCATGCATTAAGACGGCCGTGGCCGCATTGTGCCGTTGCCGCTGACGGCCTCAACACTGATCATGGGGCTGGGGGCGCTGATCGAGTCCGGCGCCCCCGTCCCGGTCGTCGAGGTGATGGTGACACTGCTGGTGATGCTCGGCGTGCTCACCGATCACCGCCCACTGGGATGTGTCCTGGCACACCGCGACCGTGGCCGTCTGCCTCCCCTGGGCCGTCTGCGCCTTGGCCCGGCGGCCGCCGCGGGCGTGGGGGTGATCGCTGTCTCGGCTTGGGCCCGGGTGCGTCTGGGCGAGCACACGCCGGCGCAGACAGTGGTCGGCGCGGCCCTGGGCGCCGCGACCGCCGCGACCGTCCTGGTGGTCGCCTCTTGATCTGTGTTTCGTGCCAGCTGTCTGCGCTGTCCCCACCTCACACCGTATGAAGGGTTCCCCTCTCGATGTCCCCTCTTCCCTCTTCTGAAAGCTCCGCCGCCTGTCCGGTCGCCCATCCGCTGGATCAGGGCCCGGACGGGGTCAACCGGCCCGGCCTGTACAAAAACGCGCGGTATCACGCACTTCGGGAGACCGACACCGGCGTTGTGGAGATCATCCGGGCCAACGGCACCCCGGGCAAACTCGTCACCCGCTACGACGATGTCAAGGAGGTGCTGCGCCAGGAGGGATGCTCCCGGGAGGCCGCCCTCGACGTCGACGACGTCGGCCTCGAAGGCACCCTCCTCGGTCTGGACGGCGACAAACACTCGGCGGTGCGCAACGTCGTCAAAGACTGGTTCACCCCGCAGGCGATCGAGAAACGCCGTGGCGAGATCGAAAACCGCGCCGCGATGCAGCTGAAAGCGATGCTCGACCAAGGCGATCCCGTCGATCTCATGGAGGCCTTCGCCATCCCCCTGACATTGGAGACCATCAGCGACATGCTCGGGCTGCCGCAGCCCGACCGGCTGCAGTTTCGCCAGTGGGGAGAGGCCTTCCTGGCCAACAGCGCCCTGACCCGAGCCGATACGGACGCCTCGGCGCTGGCGATGGCCGGCTACCTGGCAACCCTCATCGAGCAGCGGCGCCAGGAACCGGCAGCCGACCTGCTGTCACAGATCGCCGTCGGCGGGGCACACCTGCCCCCCGACCGCCTGCTCATGCTGCCGATCGCCCTGGTGCTGGGCGGCTGGGAGACCGCCGCCAGCTCGATCGGCACCTTCACCCAGGTGCTCCTGACCCACCCCTACGCAGAACACGAGAGCGCCTACAAATATCTCATCGACCACCCGGAGATGATCCCCGGCGCGGTGACCGAGCTGGAGCGGATGTTCTCCACCTCCGCCGGCGACGACATGCCCCGGCGGGTGATGCGGCAGATGCGGCTCCCCAGCGGCGCGCACCTGCAGCCGGGCGAGGTGGTGATCCCCTCCCATGACGCCGCCAACTTCGACCCGCGGGTCTTTCCCGACCCGCACCGCATCGACTTCGCCCGGAGCCCCAACAAGCATCTGTCGTTCGGCTACGGCCCCCACCACTGCGTCGGCCGCCACCTCGGCCATATGGAGGTCGAGGTGGCCATCGGCCTGCTCATCCGCGAACTACCCGCGCTACGCCTGGCCATCTCAACCCATGACATCCGGTACAAGGCCGGGCACGCCGTCAGCGGCCCGATAGAGCTGCCAGTGGCGTGGAGCTGACACCACAACGCAGACGGGACGTGGCGAAACCCGCACGATCACAGTGCTGCGGGTCTCTTCCGAACCGCGTCAGGCATGCCCCAGCCGCGCGAGGTCTCGGCGTCGGCCGGGTGCTGCTGAGGTGGAGATCCTTCGGCGGTGGCCGGGGCCGTGGCCTCGCCGTGGCGAAGACCGCTGATCAGCGGCTGCAGCCGGCCTCACCCGCGCCGCACCGGTCGACGCCGCCACCTTGGCCGGATCGACATGTGCATGACCACCATCGAGCTGACTCGCCGACGTAGGAGCCCAGGTAGAGCGGCGCTCTGTCGATCTCGAGGTCGCGGGCGGCTGGACTTGCACGACCACGGACACCTCGCCCAGGATGCGGGCCACGTAGCAGCGATCGGGTCATCGTGGAGTAGGCCTGCGCCTCCTGCAGCCACCGCCCAGCCCGCTGCTCATCGGGTACTCGTACACAGCAGACCAGGCCGGCCTTGCCGATGCCCAGCGCCGCGATCCGCTCGACGATCTCTTCATGATCCTTGGATTCCTCCAGTACCACGTCCTTCTTCCGCTCGCCCTTGCGCCAACCCCGCAGAGTGCTCGCAAGAGCCGCAAAGGGAAGGAGCGAATCTAATCCGCGTGCTCGAAGCAACAGTGAAGGGCCCATGAGGCGGCTCTCGGCGTCCGGCTAACGCGCGGCCTCAACCCGACCCAAGCAAGAGCCGACGGTACGCGCGTCCGGCCCGGGACCGACCTGAGCCGGAGGGGCACCTCAGGCCGCGAAGGTGCCCTCCCTGCGGATCGTCTGCCAGCGCAGGCGCACTCCGAGTACGGCGGTCGCCACCGACTGGATCACCACCAGGTACATCAGCTGCCGGTAGACGAACTGCTGCAACGGCAGCACCCACAGCACCGAGGCCCGCTCGCGGTCCAGCCGCAGCGCGTACCAGCCGCTGAACGCCTGGACCAGCACGAATCCAGCCCAGACCGCCACCACCGGCAACGGATCTCCCATCACCACGCTGTAGACGGCCATGACGTCCACGACCGGGGCGAGCAGCGGCAGCACCACCTGGAAGAGCGTCAGATAACCCAGGCAGCGACGGCCGAAGGGGCTCGGCTCCGTGATCGCGCGGCGATGCTTCCACATCGCCTGCAACGTGCCGTAGCACCACCGGTAACGCTGGCGCCACAGCTGGCTGAGCGAGGTCGGCGCCTCGGTCCAGGCCAGGGCGTTCTCCTCGTAGACCACCCGCCAACCGCCCCGGCACATCGCCATGGTCAGGTCGGTGTCCTCGGCCAGGGTGTCGACGCTGACGCCGCCGATCTCCTGGAGCGCCGAGCGGCGGAAGGCTCCGATCGCCCCCGGTACGGTCGGCATGCAGCCCAGCAGGTCGAAGGCGCGGCGGTCGAGGTTGAAGCCGATGACGTATTCGATGTGCTGCCAGCGGCCGATCATGCCGCGTCGGTTGCCGACCTTGGTGTTGCCGCTGACCGCGCCTACGGCCGGGTCGGAGAGCGGCCGGACCAGGTGCCCGATGGTGGCGGGCTCGAAGACGGTGTCGCCGTCCACCATGACCAGGATGTCGTGCGAGGCGTGCGCGATGCCGGTGTTGAGCGCCGAGGGTTTGCCGCCGTTCTCCTGACGGATCACCCGCACTCCGGGCAGGCCGAGGGAGGCGGCAATGGCGGCGGTGTCGTCGGAGGAGCCGTCGTCCACGACGACCACCTCCAGCACGCCTGGGTAGTCGGTGTTCACCAGCGAGCGTACGGTCGCCTCGATCCCGGCCGCCTCGTTGTAGGCGGGGACGATTACGGTGACGGCCGGTGGCTCGGGCCATGCCGGAGCGCGCCCGGCGCGCCTCTTGCCACCCCGCACCCGCCGGGCGTGCACCCAGGCCAGGACCAGGAAGAACAGCAGCCGCAGCAAGGTGATCACGCCGGCGACGACCAGGATCCACGACATCGCCGTAACGAAGCCGGTCGCGCCGCGCTGGGCGAGGCTCAGGCCGGTGCCGACGAAACGGTCTATGCCTCCCGCCGGGGTGAGGGCCGACGGCATGCCGAGCGCGGTGGTGAGCGTCGTCGCCCGGTATCTCTGCTCGGCGAGCTGGGTGAGCAGCCGATCCACCGCAGCGACCGTCTGGCCGCGGTCCCCTCCGGAGTCGTGCATCATGATCACCGCGCCTCTGCCCCGGCGGGGAAGTGCGGCGCGGACGATCTGCTCGACGCCGGGCCTGGCCCAGTCCTTGGTGTCCAGGTCGGTAAGCGCGACGAGATATCCCTCACCACCCATGGCGTGCAGCGCCCGCAACTGGGGGCCGGTGACGGCCGCCGGCGAGGAGGAGTACGGCGGGCGCACCAGGCGGGTGTGCATGCCCGCCGTACCGGCCAGTGCCTTCTGGGTCAGCGACAGCTCCAGCCGCAGCCGCCACTCCGGCACGGCGGTGAGGTCGGCGTGGGCGTAGGTGTGGTTGCCGATCTCGTGCCCTTCGGCGATGATCCGCCGGGTCAGCTCCGGGTTCTCGGCGATCCGGGCGCCGACGGCGAAGAACGTCGCCTTGGCGCCGTGCCGGGCCAGCACATCGAGGAGCTGAGGGGTCCAGCGCGGGTCGGGGCCGTCGTCGAAGGTGAGCGCCACCGTGCGGGCCGGGAGGCGGGCGCTGTCCGGTTTGTCGCCGGTGAGGTTGAGCACCGGACCGCTGCGCCGTACGAGGTCGAGGTCCGCGGAAGGCCGGCCGGCCGGGGGCGGGGCCGCGTGCGTCTCGCCCACCGCGTTGGTGGCGTATCCGTTGAGCACCAGCGCTCCGACCATCAGCACGATGCCGACCGCGACGAGGAACCAGTGTCCGCGCGGGTCGGCCTGGCCCTGGCGGCGCCGCCGGACGGGGCGCTTCCCTCTGCCGGGGGGCTGCTCGCGAGGGGGAGGCCTCAGGTCGGTGAGGGGCATGGTGGCGGAGACGTCGAGTCTCGCCGTCTCGGCCGGGTTCGTCCCGGACAGGTTCGGCGGGGGCCACACCTGTGTGCCCATGGTTTCCTGCGGCCTCACTTCTTCGGTCCCGCAGTCTTGTTCGGGTCGCGGCCGGGCGGGGTCTTCGTCTGACCCGGCGGCACCGTCTGCTCGAAGGTCGGCTCAGCCGACTGCTGCGGTGCGGTCGGCTCCGGCGGCGTGGACGGCTCCGGCGGTGTGGACGGGGAGGGAGCCTTGGTGGGCGTGGACGGCCTGGTCGAAGGCGGAGGCAGGGGCGTCACCCGAAATCGGGAGGAGGTGGTGGGCCGAGGCGTACGGCGGACCGTCGTCGGCTGCGGAGGGGCGGAAGTCCTGGTGATCTCCGGGGCTGGCGTGGGCTTGGCCGATCTCGTGGGTTCGGCCCTGGTGGCGGCGGGCGTCGGCCGGACGGAATCGTTTCCGGGCCAGCCGACCACCGACAGCGGCGTGCCGGTGAACAGTCCACCGACCACGGTCGCCACCGCCGCGAGCATCAGCGTGCCGACGACGACTCCGGCGATCTTCAGGAACCGCCTGCGCCTGCCTGTCTGATCGACGAACACAGCGGCGCCGGTGGGGTGTTGCCTGTCACTCACAGGCGGAGATCGTAGTGACACATGATTACGGATGGAGAACTATGGCATCTTTGAGACGGGCCGGAAATGACTGGTCCGGATCGATGTCAGGTGCTCCGGTCGTGGCGGGAGCAGCGCGGATGCCGGCGGAGGCCGCCACGTTCGTCCCTATGTCCGGAGTCACCGCGTGAGCCGTGCAGGCAAGGTCCTCTACATGATCGTGTGCGCCGCGGGCCCGGCCGCGGAGGTCGGCCGTCTCGTCGCGACGGCCCAGGCCGAAGGCTGGACCGTGCAGGTCGTCGCGCCCCGGCCGCGCTGGACTTCATCGACGTCGCCGGGCTGGAGGCTTTGAGCCGGGTGTTCTCATCGTCGGTGAGGTGGCCGGGGTGGCTGGTGATCCAGCGGGTGGTCTCCCGGACCGTTGGAGGTGGTGGCGGGAGATCGGGGGTGGTGGCCGCGGCTCGCAAAGGCTCCAGGTAGCGGCGCACAGTGCGGCGGCTGCCGCGATAGCCGCGCTCCCGGAGTTCGGCATACAGCTGGGCGGCATTGATGATCTCGTCTTCAGTAACGCGTTGCCGCAGACAGGGGATGAACTCCTCGAAGGAACGGGTCCGGGAGCGCGGCCCGTTGATGAGGTGCACCGCAGTGCGCTCGGACGACGGCCTCGACTGCTTTGCATAAGTTGTTCCACAGATGCCAGCGATCAGCCATTTCGATCGCGTCCGGTGCCCCGGCTCTGGAACCCTCGGCGTAGGCGCCGGCCCGGTCCCGGCAGATCACCTCGATGCCGGGATGCTCACGCAGCCAGGCGGCGAAGCGGCCACCCAAAACCCATGGGGGCCTCGTTGTAGTCCTGGGGAAATTTCCAACGGATCTGCCTGACCTGCACTGATGCGGGCCTGTTCCGATTGTTGATCACTTCCGCTACGGTCCTGACCGGTGCGGTGTGGAGGTGGTCGATGTCGACCCGGATGTTCTCCGACGATCAGCTGGAGCGGTTGCGCTCGTTCCCGGACATCGGCCGGGACGATCTGATCAGGTGCTTCACCCTGACGCCCGCCGACGTCGTCTTCATGGATCCGGGTCGTGGCCGAGGCGCTGGAGATCGCCTCGGGCTTGCCGTCCAGCTCGCCACTTTGCCCTGGCTGAGAGCACGGCGATGAAGGAGCTGGAGCAGTTCCTGTTGGACCGGGCGATGGAACACGACTCACCGACGCTGCTGTTCAACCTGGCCACCGAGTACCTGATGGCGGCCGGTTGTCGGCGCTGCACGCCTCCTACACCTACCTGCGCCAGTTCACCCCGCTGGTGCTCGCGCCGATCGCCTCCCTGCTGATCGAGCCGGACGTGCGCACGCACTTTCTGGACTGCTTCACCCACGCCGGCGGCCGTGAGCAGGCCCGCTCGGCCGATCTCAAGCGCAATATCCGCGGATGGCCGGGTCGCTGAAGTACGGCCAGGCGACCGCCTCGCTGGTAGTGGGCAAGTGGTCGGCCGCGTCCCGGAAGAACACCCTGGCCGCGGCTTTGAAGGAGTGGGGCATGCTGCGCCGTACGCTGCATGCGGCGAACCGATGCGCCGGTGGATCTGCTGATCGCCACGGTGCACCGGAAACCCCTCATTGTGCGAGTCCTTCCTGTGTGGGTGTGCCCTTCACAGTGCTCGCGGCGACATCTGTCACGCGGGTTCGGTGCGGCCCCGCCGCCCCGGTGGGCGGCGGGGCCGTGACCTGCTGGGAACCGATCTATCCGAGCACCGGGTAGTTCGCGCGGAACACGTTGTGCGGGTCACGGGCCCGCTTGATCTCCCGCAGCCGCGCGAGCGCGCTGCCGGAGAAGGACTTCGCCGCCGTGTCGCCTGGGGTCAGCAGGGTGTACGGCTTGCGGCCGCTGATGTAGGCCTCCAGGTCGGCCACGACCTCGGCCTGCTTGGCGCGCGTCGCATCGGCCACGTGCGGCAGGCCGAGACCCACCAGGCCGAGCAGGTACGGCTCAGCCACCGCGCCGCTCGCACCGGCCCCGCCACCCGGATCGGCGAGCGCCCCGCCCAGGTGCCTGATCTGCACGTTGATAAGCGGTTCGACCGGCTTGGCCAGCAGGAGCTCCACCGCGTCCGCGTCCAGGCCGGTGAGCAACTCCGCACGAGCGATGGATGGGGCCGGATCGGTGGGCTCGGCGGCGATGTCACCCAGGTCGGCAACCGGGACGACGCCGCGGCTGTCGGAGATCGCGCCCTCGATCTTGTCGATGCGCGCCAGCAGGTCCTCCCCCTGAGCCGCCTCACCCAGGTAGGCCAGATCCAGCGTCACCATCGGCGGCGCGCCGGGGGGCTGGAGCCGGTTGATCCAGACACTGAGTTCACGTGGCGCCTCGGCGGTGGTCTCCAGGAACGCGTCGTACACCTCCCTGGTCCGGTGCTCAGGCCAGATCACGCGCCCGCCGTACAGGACTGGCGCGGGATACAGCTCGAGTTCGAGGGCGGTCACCACCGCGAAGTCCCCGCCACCGCCGCGCAGCGCCCAGAACAGCTCGGGATCGGACTCGGCGGTCACCCGGCCCGGCTCGCCATCGGCGTCCACGATGTCGATAGCCCGCACGCTGTCGGAGGCGAAGCCGTACTTACGGCTGAACCAGCCGACCCCGCCGCCCAGTGTGTAGCCGGTCACGCTGACCCCCGGCGCGCTGCCGGACAGGCCGGTCAGACCCAGCGGGCCGGCCGCCGCCAGCACCTGCCCCCACTTCACGCCCGCGCCCACCCGGACCACGCGCTCCTGCGCGCGTACCTCCACCTCGTTCAGCAGGCCGGTACGCAACAGGATCAAGCCGTCCACATCACCCGAGGCGCCATGCCCGCTCGGCTGCGCGGTCACCGTCATACCCGCCCGCCGCGCGTAACGCACGAGCGCCGCCACGTCATCGGCGTCCGCGGCCTCCACCACAGCCGCGACCGGCTGCCTGACGGTCAGATTCCACGCGGTGGCCGCCTGTTCAAAACCGTCGTCATCGGCCAGGAGCACGCGCCCTTTGAGGACACCGCGCAGATCGTTGATCGTCATCGTCGTCTCCCTTTTCGAGTTGTCAGAAAATGCGAAGGAATACCGTGCTGCACTGCGGGGACGTCAGGCGGGCTGCGCGGCGGGCGCTGGGGTGGCGGTCTCTTGGGCCTTGCGCGCCTTGCTGGTCTCGCGGAGGGTCAGCAACCCCGTGACCGCGATCAGCGCCGAGGTCAGGCCATGGATGCCGAACGCGGCGGCCGTGGAGCCGTGGTGGGCCAGGACGTTGACCATGTCGCCGAACGGGGCGACGGCCACCATCAGCAGGACCCAGCCCAGGGCGCGGCGGTGGCCCGTCACCAGCAGGATGCCCATGGCCAGGCCCATCGCGATTTCGCGGCTGCCCTTCACGACAGGGAAACCGCTGTCGCCAGAGGGCCAGTTCGGCAGGCCCGGGAAGGACGTCTCGAGGGGCAGGACGAAGGACAACCCGAGGTAGAGGGTGAACAGGACGACGGCGGTGGCCAGGACGGTGTTGAGCTTCTTCAGCGACATGGTTGTTCTCCTTGATGTTCAGACTGGGCAGGGTTCAGCCGCGGACACGGCGGATGTGGCGGGCGTAGCGGGGGCGGCCGATGACGTGCCAGATGACGCGGACCGGAGCGGCGAGGCCGCTGAGGACGATGGCGCGCTCGGCCGGGTTCGCGTCTTCCAGAACGGCGCCGAAGAGCGTGAGCAGGGTGAGCTTGGGAGTGTTGTTCACCAGGTGGTCGCCCAGGGAGGCCCACTCCTGTTGTGTGATGTGCTTGGCCGCCAGCGGAAGGAGGGTGGTCTCCTCGTCGTCGAGGTGTTCCAGCAGGACCGCGCGGTGCTCGGAGAGGGCGGCCACGAGGGTGTCGCGTTCGTCGGCGCCCGCGGTGGCCTCCCAAGCGGGGACCGTGGCGTCCAGCCTGGTCAGGGTGGCCGCGACGCGTTCATGCTGGGCCTGCATGCGCAGGACGATGTCGGCCTCTAAGTCCACCCGGGAAAGTAGTGGCGGCCACAGCAGCTCGTCCTCGCCCTCGTGATGGTTGTGCAGGCCCAGCCGGTAGACGTGGAAGTGGTCGGCGATCACCTTGGCGCGAGCGGTGTCACCCGGGGTGACGGCCGCGACGAGCTCCATCAGCAGCCGTGACTCACGGCGGAGCACGCGGTGGACGATCTCCATGTCCTGGGTGTTGACGCTCATCTGTTCCTGCCCTTCATCAGTTGCGACGTGTTCAGGCTGCTCCCGGGTGTTTGGAGGGGATTTGGAGCCGACTTGGAACGTCCACGTAAAATGTGCGGATCATGGTCTTCATCCGGGTGCTGGGCTCTTTCGGGGCCGAGGTCGGCGGCGAGCCCGTTCCCCTGGGCGGGCCGCGGCAGCGGGGCGTGCTGGCGTTGCTGGTGGCGGCGCGTGGGCAGGTCGTGCCGGTCGACCGGATGATCGAGGATCTGTGGCGCGGGGAGCCGCCCGCGCGGGCGCTGATGTCCTTGCAGGCGTACGTGTCCAACCTGCGTCGGACGCTGGAGCCCGGGCGTCCGCCGCGCACGCCGGCCCGGCTGCTGGTGAGCGCGTCTCCCGGTTATGCGCTGCGGCTGCCGCCGGAGTCCGTGGACGCGTGGCGGTTCGAGGGCCTGCTCGACCAGGCCCGTACGGTCACCGACCCGCGCGTCGCCCAGGCTCGGCTCGCCGAGGCGTTGGGGCTGTGGCAGGGGCCGGCGTTCGCCGAGGTCGCCGACGAGCCGTGGGCCGGCGCCGAGACGGCCCGGCTGAACGAGCTGCGCCTGGTCGCCACCGAGCTGCACGTCGCGACGGGTCTGCGAATCGGCGACCCCGCCGCGGTGGTTCCCGAGGCCGAGCGGCTCACCCGCGATGAGCCGCTGCGCGAGGAGGGCTGGCGGCTGCACGCCCTGGCACTGTGGAGCAGTGGCCGCCAAGCCGACGCGCTGGCGACGCTCCGCCGCGCCCGCGGCATCTTCGCCGAGGAGCTCGGGCTCGACCCTGGCCCGGACCTGACGGCGTTGGAGGAGGCGATCCTCACCCAGCGCACGGACGTCATGCGCGCGTCCGTGCCCCCGCCACCGCCGACCGCACCGCTACCGCGGCCGGCTCCGAGCATCGAGGCGCCGTTCGTCGGACGCGAGGCACAGCTGTCGGCACTGGTCACGGCCGCCGCCGAGGCCGCCGCCGACGGCGCCCGCATCGCCCTTGTCACCGGCGAGGCAGGGCTCGGCAAGTCGACGCTGCTGGAACACCTCGGCAGGCGGCTCGAACGTGACGGGTGGCTGGTCGCCGTCGGCCGCTGCCCCGAGGTCGACAGCGCGCCGCCCGCCTGGGGCTGGACGGAGGCGCTGAGAGCCGTTGCCGCGACCACGTCCCCGGGTGGGTTCGCGGACGACCTCGCGCCGCTGCTCACCGACACCGGGCCGGCGGACTACGACGCCACCGCGGGACGGTTCCGGCTGCGCCAATCCGTGTGGAAGTGGCTCGCGGCGGTCGCCACGGAACGCCCGGTCGCCGTCGTGCTGGACGACCTGCACTGGGCGGACGCCGCCACGCTGGAACTGCTCGGCGGCGGCCTCCGCATGCGGGCCCCGATCCTGATCGTCGCCGCGTACCGCGCGGACGAAAGCGGGCACCTCACCGAAACGCTGGCCTCCCTCGCGCGCGCCACGCCCCTGCGCCTAGCGCTGCCGGGGCTGAACGACGAGGCCGTCGCAGAGCTCGTACGGACCGAATGCGAGGCCGACGAGGAGGCCATCGCAGGGATCGCCGAGCGCACCGGCGGCAACCCGTTCTACGTGCGCGAAAGCGCCCGGCTGCTGAACGGCGAAGGCGCGCTGGTCGCCCTCTCCGAGGTTCCCGAAGGCGTACGGGACGTCCTCCGCCGGCGGCTCGCGCGCCTGCCCGAAGGCGGCGTGTCCATCCTCCGGCTGGCCGCGGTCGCAGGCCGGGAAAGCTCAGTGGACGTCCTCGTCAAGGCCGCCGACACCGACGAGGACGGCGTGATGGACGCGCTGGACGCGGGCGTCATCGCCGGGCTCCTCGACGAGCCTGGCCCAGGCCTCATCCGCTTCGTCCACGCCCTCGTCAGGGACACGCTCGTCACCGACCTCAGCCGCCTCCGCACAGCCCGCATGCACGCCCGGATCGCCGCCGCTCTTGAAGGCACCGACGACATCGCGGCGCTGGCCCACCACTACGCGCGCGCCGGCTCACCGAAGGCCGTCGGCTACTGCGTCCAGGCCGCCGAGCGTGCCGAGGCCCGCTACGCCCACGACGTGGCGGCCGACCTCCTCACCGACGCCGTCGCCAACTCGACCGGACCGGACGAACGCGTCGAATTGCTCGGCAGGCTGCTGCGCGCGCAGATCCGGGCGGGAGCCGTCGCAGCCGCCCGCGAGACACGCCGTGAAGCCGTGGAGTACGCAGAGTCCCTGGGCCGCGACGACCTGATGATCGCCGCATTCACCGCGTGGACAGAGCCGACCCCCTGGCAGGCCCGTACGTACGGCACGGTGGACCGGCCCATCGTCGACCGCCTGAGCCGCCTGCTGAAGCGCGACCTGACCCCTTCGGTGCGGTCCCGGCTCCTGACGGCTTACGCGCACGAACTGGTCGGCGAGGACGACCCGACGGTTGTGGAGGCAGCGCAGGAGGCACTCGACCTCGCCACCGAACCCCGGCTGCGGGCCGCGGCACTCCAGATCCTGGCCGAAGTCCACGGCGACGCCGAGCTCTGCCGGGAGCTCGTGGAGATCGGCACCGAGCACGACCTGCCGGTCTACCGCGTCACCGGGCTGCTCAATCATGCCGGCGTCGCCGCCGCCGCCAACGACCCGGTGACCACGCACCAGGTGACCACCGAGGCCCTGGAACTCGCGCGCACCTACCGAATGCGCGAGGCGATCGCCGCCGCCGAGATCACGCTGGCGAGCCTGGCGCTCATCGAAGGCCGATTCGCCGACGCCGAACTCCTCTACATCAAGGCCGACGAGGGCATGCGGCGCGCCGGATCGGTCCACACGGGCTTTCTCCAACTCGCTCTGGCCACGATCTGGCTGAACGAGGGCACGCTCGGTGCGCACCTGGACGACGTGCGCGCCCTCCACGCCGCGCTCGGCCCCATGACCTCCGACCTGCTCGCGCTCGCCCTCCACGCCAACGGCCTGGACGCCGAAGCCCGCCAGGTCCGTGCGTCACCCAGCCCGATCCGCCCCGACTTCTTCTTCACCTTCCTCACAACGTTGCGCGCGATGGCCATCGTCGCCTTGAACGACCGCGACGCCGCCGAGGAGATCTACGCGACGCTGCTTCCGCACCGCAACGGTCCCCCGGCGGGCGCCGCGAGCCTGTCGGTGGCGCTGCGCCCGGTCGCCCACACCCTCGGTGAACTGGCCGTCTTCCTCGGCCGCGATCACGAGGCCGCCGCCCACTTCACCCAGGCCGCCACCATCGCCGACCGGTGGAACGCACCTCACTGGGCCGCCGAGGCCCGGTTGCGAACGACTCGCCGCCTCCTCGACGACGAGGGAGACGCGGCGCTCGCTGAACTCCCGCCGTCCCGCCTTGCGCAACACCGCCCGGATGACCTCAGCGGGTCCCGCGCCGTCCATAGCGGGCGGCCGCCCGCGCCGTACTCGAACCCGAACCCCGGCTTGTCATCGTAAACGCACTGAGCCTTCAATCCCAGCGTCCTGCATCAGTGCAGGTCAGGCAGATCCGAACGAGGCCGGGGGTGTCTCTCGCCGGGCCCGCCGGAAGCGCCCCCTGACCGGCAGAGGTCCCGTACGGCATGCCGTACGGGACCCGCGGCGGAGCTCAGGGACCGGTCAGAAGGCCGAGGTGTAGGTGGTCAAAGATGGCTGGTTCACACGGGTGGTGCCGTTGTAGCAGACGACGTTGCGGACGATCGCGACGCTTCCGCTGGTGTTCCACAGGGTCTGCAGGTTGCAGTACTCGGGGCCGGGGCCGTAGGCGGTGACCTGGACGTCGTCGGGCAGGACGCCGACTCTCGGGAAGGTCACCAGCCGCTGGCCCAGCCCGGCGTTCTGCACGGTGTTGATCCCGAGCTGGGAGTTGTAGTTGACCGCCGCCGGCACCGGTGAGTAGGGCCCGGGGTTGGCCGGGGTGTTGTCGAAGGTGTAGGCGAAGTTCTTCGGCGGGACAGCCGCCCCGGTGATCGCCCGCTCACGCTGGTAGGTCAGCGTCCAGCCGGTGTTCAGCGGGACGTTCGTCGCGTTGTGGCAGCGGACCTGGACCGTCTGCGCGCCGACGGCCGAGGCCCAGCCGCCGACCTTGCAGCGGGCGGGCTGGACCGGGTTGACCGCGGTCACCTGGATGTTCCCGGCGGGCCCGGCCGAGCCCAGCCCCGGCAGGGTGACCGTCCAGACCCCTCCGCCTCCGGCGACGGTGTTCACGGCCGGAGCCGAGTTGAACTGGCTGGCGATGGACGCGCCGTCGTAGTGGACGTAGCCGAACGCCTGGGGAGCGGGCAGGGTGCCCGTGCTCTGCTCGAAGACGATGCTGTACGGGGTGAACACCGGTCCGCCGCCGTACTTGTAGCACTGCACCACCACGACCAGGTCGGGCCCCACCGGACCCCACTTCTGGGCCTGGCACCAGTAGGCGGTCTGGGAGATCGCCGTGACGTGCACGACGCCGCCGTCGATCGCGAGCTGCGGGAACGTCACGTATGTCTGCCCCACCCCGCCGGGTGCGACCGTGACGTTGAACCCGGCGCCCCAGCTCCCCGCCTGGCGGGCGGGGTCGGGGATGCCCGAGTTGACGTTGACGTGGGCGAATCCCCATCGGTTGGGGACGGAGGCCTGGGCGCTCGCGGCGACGGTCACGAGACCGGCCGCGAGCATGAACGTCACACAGAGGATCCTGAACATCGCTTTTCGTAACCTGTGCATGTCGGCCTCGTTCCACTTGGGGGGCTTGGGCGACCAGGCACGCCCGCGACGCCGTACGACAAGCAGGTCGCGGCGCTGGAATGCCTGGTTCACAACTGGCTCTGAGCTCTTGATAGCTCGCCCGCCACCCCTTGAGAAGACCCAACCTTTCTTCCGGCCCTGACTGAAATGACTCTCCTGTAGTCAATATTCGGCCCGCACCGATGCGATGGACTTCGAAAGGGGAACGGCCTCCGGTCCGGGCCCGCGGAGCTAGTCCAGATCGCGCAGCCGCCGCGCGACCTCCGCCTCCCGGTCGGTCATCGACCGGTCGAACGCCTCCCGCATCTCCCGCAGCCCGTTCCAGAACTCCGTGTGATCGGGCAGGTGCTCCGGCGCCGACCTGCCGAGCGCCCCGCCGACCAGCTCGTGCGTCCTGCGCTGCCCGTCCTCCTGCGCCCGCCGTACGGCCGCGCCGGTCTCCTCCGCCAGCGCCTGGCTGTCCATGCGCATGACCCGCGGATTGAAGGTGATCTTCACGAGCCGGCCGGCCGCGTCGGTGACGGCGCGGACCAGCCCGTCGGCGGCCTCCCCCTCGCCGACGATGTCGCCCAGGCCGTCCTCCATCCGGCGCAGGGCCGCCTCGTCCGGGTAACCCACGGCATGCTCCTTCGCTACTTGAACTTCCACCCGGGCGGGAAGATGACCGCCCGCAGTCCGTGCCCGCTGAACTTGGCCGCCCACTCGTCGTAGGTGGGCAGCAGCTCCCCGTCGCCGTCCATGGCGCTGTAGGCGGGGGTGTATCCCAGCCCCGAGCCGATCAGGCGCGCCCCGAGCTCGATGCCCCGGGTGGTCGGCATCCCCCGGAAGGGAAGCTTGGCGAGGTCGTACCCGAGGACGTACGCGCCGTTCGCGCCGACGATCTTGCCGAACTCCTCCGCGTTCTCCCCCGCCGAGCCGAGCGGACGGTCGTGGGCGAGCTGGACGCCCTTGGTGATCGCCATCGAGCCGGCCGCGTAGGCCGCGCCGTCGATGGCCATGTAGAAGAGCGTCGTCATGGCGTACTTGGGAACCGTCATCTCCATGATCCTCGCCGCGTTCAGGGCGAAGGTGGACTTCAGGCCCTTCGCCGCCTTGATCAGTGCGGCGATCCGCGCGGCGGCGACCCCGTAGAGGGCGGTGGTCATCGGCTGGAACGTCACCACCCACATGATCTGCAGGATCAGGTCCTCCAGCTGGGCGAGGCCCTCGTGGGCGTCCTCCACCAGCTCCGCGTAGGCCTGGCAGCCGATGGCCACGACACGGCAGTCCTTGGCGAGCAGCGGCGCGTAACCGGAGACGGCCCCCTGGTAGAGCCCGCGGAACGCATCCACGGCCTGGCCGCTGTTGCGCCCGTTGTCCCAGACCGAGGCGGCCAGCGCGTCGGCGCGATCGGCGATGCCCTTGTCGGCGTTCTCCCCCGTCCCGCCGTCGAGGTCGTCGGCGAGCCGGTTGAAGATCCGCGCGATCTCCCGGAGCTTGTCGGGCGGGATCTCCGGAGCCGTCACGCCGCCGTAGATCCGCAGGGCCACCAGGTAGCCCATGCCGGCGCCGAAGAGCACCTTGAGCCCGAGCATCGGCGAGATCGCCATCAGGCGCCGTCCCGCTTCGCCGCCGGGCCGTCGGCCAGGTAGTCCGGCAGCTTCGTCAGGTCGTCCGCCATGCCCCAGTCGAGGACCAGAACGCCCCTGTGCATCGCGAGCAGGCCGTCCCCGATGTCGCCGTAGGCGTCGGCGAGGTCGTCCGTCAGGGCGAGCATCTGGTCGCGTTTGGGAGTGAACCACCGCAGGAACTTCTGGTCGGTCTCCTCGCCGCTCGGCAGGTCGCCGAGGGCCTTCAGCGCGTCCGCCGCCCGCTTGACCGCCTCGTGGAGATCGCCGCCGACCATGCCGAAGCCGGGTGCGACCCTCTTCTCCAACTGGTCGTGGTCGTACGACATGGGCTCGGACTGGCCCTGCGCCGGGGCTGACTCCGCCACGTACCGCTCCTCACTGTGCACGGACCTCGAAGATCGCCGGCAACAAATCCCTTAATATCCCCGATGGGCCTCGGAGTTCTAGAGGGGCCGTGAGATCGGTGAAGCACACCGTGGTGAGAGCGTGGAACTCGCCTGTTCCGGAAGCGCTAAATCAGAGTTAATGCGGTGTTAATACATGTCCGGCAGGTGCGGGCCCGCACCGCCTCCGGCTCTCATCCGGAGGGCCGGAAGCCTCCTCGGGAGGCGTGCTCCAGCGAGCCGGGCACGTCGGCGTCGATGGAGAAGAAATTGTAGAGGTCGGTCATGCGCAGCAGCCGCTCGAAATGGCCCCGCACCCCCGCCAGCCGCAGCCATCCGCCCGCCTCGAAGGTCGAAGTCATCCCGCTGAGGAATGTCCGCAGGCCGTTGGAGTCGCAGAAGGTGACCCCCTCGACGTCGAGGACGATCCTGACGCGCCGGTCGGAGACCAGCTCTCCGATGGCCTCCCTGAGGAGAGGGCTGGAGTTGCGGTCGATGTCCCCCCTCACGGTGAGCACGGCGCAGCCCGTCTCCTCGTGATGGGTGACGCGGATGACCAGCTCTCTACTCATCGCCCTGTCTCTCCCACGTGCCGACGATTCGGCCCGCGCCGGCTGCTGTCCAGACTGATCAAGGTATACCCGCCTCGTACGGCGGGTTGGGCGACGGTCAGGAGACATGTGCGTAACAGCCACGGGTGGTGGCACGCGGAGGGGGTGGCCGGGGTCCCCGCTCCCGGCCACCCCACGTGCCGGCGGGACCGGCACGTGCCGGCCGATCAGCCGGAGGCCGGCGGATCAGCCGATCACGTGCCGGCGGGACCGGCACCCGTGCGCGGATCAGCCGAACGGCAGCCGCACCACGGAACGGTCGCCGGTGCCGAGGGTGGTCACCCCGCCGCCGATGGCGTTCCAGACCTCCACCCTCACCCGGCCGCCGGACAGGTTGCCGAGCGTGCCGGAGGAGGACTGCAGGCCTGCTGCCTGGGTGTAGTGCTCCCAGCCGGCCACCGGGTCGGTGGCGAAGTAGCGGTAAGTCTCCACCCGGTCCCAGCTTCCGTCGCCGGTCAGGTCGTAGGAGACCCGGGCCTGGACGCCGTTGGCGACGGTGGTGCCCGCGTCCACGAAGAGGTCGAACGCGGTGGCCCCGCCGTTGTGGGCGGCGGTCAGGCCGGTGGCCGTGAAGATCTGCGCGTTCACGGGCGTGCCGTCGTGGTTGCCGTTGGCGGCGGCGAGCGTGACGGTGCCCGCCGTACCCGCCGCGCCCGGCAGGCCCCCGCCCGCCTGCGGATAGCGCGTCGCGGCGAAGGGGCCCACGGTCGGCGTGACCGTCGGGGTGGGCTGGGGGCTCGGGCCGGTGCCGCCCCCGGCGTTGCCGCCGCTCCAGGTGTGGGCGCCCGAGGTGACCGTCTTGCCCGCCGGCACGTTGAGCGTGGTGCCGTTGGAGAAGGTCACCGTGATCGCGGCGCCGGTGATGTTGGCAGCCACGTAGGTCCGGGCGCCGTTCTTGCTGAACACCTTGGCCAGCGGGTGGTTGGCGGTGACGGAGGTGTCCACCGTGCCCAGCGCGGCCAGGTTCCGGATCCAGTGGAAGGTGTGGGCCTTGCTCTCCCCCTCCTCGGAGGTGAGGCCGCTGTTGGCGCGGAAGTTCGCCAGGGCGGCGTCTCCGTTGCCGAGCGCGAGGAACTCCCAGAGGATGTCCCGCCACACCGTGGGCGGCCCGCCGTTGTTCCTGGTCAGCTCGTTGTAGTTGGTGGTCACGTAGGCGGGGTTGTCGCCCAGGTAGAAGTGGCCGCCGGTGATCGGGAGCATGTTGATGCCCTGGATCATCTCCGGCTCGGCGCTGAACCAGGTGGCGTAGGCGCCGCCGTCGCCCCAGACCATGCCGACCGTGCTGTGACCGAAGGCCGCCGGGAAGTTCTGGTCGCGCACGTCGAACCAGTACTCCTGGATCGCCGCCGCCTGCGTGGTGTAGATGTAGACGCCGGCGTCGCGGACCGCGGTGTTCCCGGTGGCCTGCCCCCACTGGATCAGCGCGTTGGCGAAGTTCATACCCTCGGACGAGGACTCCTGGTTGTTGCCCGCGCCGAACGCGCCGTGGCCCGACGCCCAGTCGTGGCCGGCGTAGATGTCGAAGTCACGCAGGTAGGGGAAGCGGGTGTCGCCGCGGTCGTAGTTGTTGGCGTCGCGGATCAGCAGGTCGACCATGCCGCCGTACTGGCTGGTCTTCGCCCAGTTCGGGTCGTACTTGGCCAGGGTCGCGGCGGCCGCGACGTAGTAGCCGTAGTGGAAGTGATGGTCGTTGAGCTCCTGGTCGGAGCCGTAGGAGGCCGGGTAGCCGATCAGCGTCCCCCAGGCGGGGTCGAGGTAGAAGACCCGGGAGGTCTTGCCCGGCGATGCGGTGAACCAGTCGTTGAGGCGGGTGCGGATGGCGCCCAGGGCCGCGTCGCGCACCGAGGTCAGGTTGAGCTGGTCGGCGATCTCGGCGATGCGCGCGGCGCGTCCCAGTCCCTTGCCGGTCCAGTAGGTGTCGTCGCCCCGGTTGTCCATCGGGTTGCCGAGCTCGGCGTTGAGGAGGCCGGTGACCGTGGCCAGGTCGGCTCCGGTGCCGTCGCCGACGGCGGGCACCTCGGGCAGCACGCCGGTGTACTTCATGGACGTCGTGAACTGCGTCCCGGTGACGATCTTCATCTGGCCGCGCGCGGAGACGTAGGTCTGCGCGAGCGGGGTCGAGCCGGTCAGATGGTTCCACTGGTGCGGGTAGAGGGCCGTGACCGTGCCGGTCGCGCCGCCCTGCCGGGCCGTGGTGGTGAAGGCGTACGTCGTGCTCAGCGTGCTGCTCGCCGGGTTGTACGAGTAGGAGACCCGGGTGCCGGTGACGTGCGCGTGCGCGTACTGGCCGTAGGTGTTCGCGAGGGCCGCGCGGTCGCCGCCCGCGGGCAGGACCGCCACCGAGAAGAAGCCCCGGCCCGCGAGGGAGGAGCTGATTGTCGTCCCGCTGACCGCCCAGGTGGCGCCCGTCGGCGCGTAGGCGACGTAGTCGTGCCCGTTGACAGTGAAACCGATGGTGGCGCCGCTGTTGGACCAGACGGACGGGGTGCCGGCCGCGGTGATCCGCGCGTCCCCGCCGGTGATCTGGAAGTAGCCGAACGGCAGGCCGTGGCCGATGGTGGCCTTCATGGTCCGGCCGCCGCCGCTCCAGTACGGCGTGACGGTCCAGTCGCTCCAGCCGTCGACCTTGACGTCGGGTGAGTTCAGCCCGGCGACGCCGACCTGGATGTCCTGGACGTAGGGGTAGTGGAACTCCCCTACCCCGGTGGCCGTCCCGCTGATCGCGGGCGTGGTGGTGTAGGAGAAGCTGAGGCCGGTGCCGGAGGTGTCGTAGGAGATCGGGTGGGCGTGCAGCGGCTCGCCGTAGGAGCAGTCGGTCTTCTTGTAGAGGATCGACGACCACCAGTCGTTGGTCGGAACGGCTCCCGCGGGAGCGTTGGCCGTCACCCACTGGCGCGGGTTGGTGGAGATGGAACCGCAGCCGGTCGGCAGCGAGCGGCCGGCGGGCAGCGTGTCGGCATAGCTGCCGGCGCCGACCGTGGCCGCCTCGGCGGACCGGGCGAGACCGAGGCCGAACATGCCGGCCACCATCGCGACGGCCACGCCGGCGACGAGGGCGCGCCTGCGGGCCCACGGACGGTGGATGAGTCGCCTTTCACGGGGCTGCGCACTGTCCGGACCCGTGGTCCGGATGGAGGGATGCATGGGGGGTGCCTCCGGGGAGGAGTCGATGATCTGAGGCGGACCGTGCGAGAGAGCGCTCTCTTACCGCGAAAGTAACGGCCCGTGTCAGGGACGTCAACGTTTCGCGCCGGTAACGGAAAGCCGGAAGAAGGAAGCGCAGACGGGAGGGAATCGCCCCATGAAATAGGTGATTCTTGCACCGAGCACGCGTCTCGGCGGCGAGAAAAGGCCCCGGCGCGACCCTGGCCGGCGCCGGGCGCCGGCCGTACCCTGACGTGAGAGCGCTCTCCCTCCGGAGCCGTCCGCCGCCGGCCGGCCGGTCCGTAACGCCCCGGGCCACCCGGCCGGCGGGGCGGCGAGGAGGTCCGGAGGCCGGGATGGATCACATTCACCGCACCAGGCACAACTGGCCGTACGGTGACAGAACCAAGGCTGGACACTCTGCGTAGCAACTTATTTACTTTCCGTGACCACTCCAGCACCACCTGCCCCAGGAGACAGCATGCGAAGCAAGAGGCTCACGACCATCGCCCTCGCCGCCCTCGTCGGCTGCGCGAGCCTGACCACGGTGGCGGCCGCCACGCCGGCCACGGCCTCCGTCCCGGCCGCCCCGACCGCCGCCGATTTCACGGGCTACCAGGTCGTCAAGCTGCCCAACGCCAACGTCCCCAACTTCCAGCGCCGCACGGTCCGGTGCCCCTCCGGGAAGCGGGCCATCGGCGGCGGCGCCGAGGCGCAGGGCAACGACGCGATCCTGGTCGGCTCCTTCCCCACCGATGACGGTGCCGGCTGGATCGGCCTCGGCCGCCAGAACAACTACAACGACGTCGGCATCAGCGTCTACGTGATCTGCGCCAACGTCAGCTAGCCCCATCCGCCCCCCGGCGCCGGTCAGACCTGACGAGGTCCGGCCGGCGCCTTTTTGCCGCAGAACCCCCGGCCGTCCCCTGAGACGGGTCATAATTACTTTCCGTTCTGCTTGATAACTACAGGTAAGGGCAGGGGGGCTCGCGATTGAGGCGCCTGCGGTACCGCTTCGACAACCTCATCTCCCGGGGCGCCTGGACCATGATCGGCCTGCTCGCCGTCGTGGCGCTGGTCATGGCGGCCGTCGGCGCGATGGCCATCCTCGCCCTCTCCCCGCACTCCATGGACCTGCCCTCGGCCCTGTGGTCGGGCCTGATGCGCACCATGTCGCCGGGCATGGTGGCCCGGGACATCGGTTCCCCGGTGTTCCTGACGAGCATGCTGGTCCTCGCCCTGGCCGGAGTCGTGATCTTCAGCACGCTCATCGGGCTGATCGAGACCGGGCTCGACCGGAAGCTGGCCCGGCTGCGGAAAGGCCGCTCCCGGGTCATCGAACACGACCACACCGTCGTGCTCGGCTGGTCGGAGCAGGTGTTCCTGATCCTGTCGGAGCTCGCCGTCGCCAACGCCAGCCGGGGAAGGAGCTGCGTGGCGATCCTCGCCGACATGGACCGGGTCACCATGGAGGAGGCCATCAGGGAGAGGGCTGCCCTCCCCCGCCGCATGCGCGTCGTGTGCCGTACCGGAAACCCCACCGACCCGGTCGACGTGGCCATCGTCAGCCCCGAGCGGGCACACGCGGTCATCGTGCTGGGGGCCGAGGACGGAGACTCCGACGCCAGGACCGTCAAGACCCTCCTGGCCCTCGACGCCGCGGGGGTGCGGCCGGAGGTCCAGCTGGTGGCGGGCGTCCGCGACCCGCGCAACCTCGCGGCGGCCCGCCTGGCGGGCGGGGCGAACACGCAGGTCGTCGACGTCGGCGAGATCGCCGCACGGATCATGGTGCAGACCTGCCTGCATGCCGGTCTCTCCATGGTCTACAGCGACCTTCTCAGCTTCGAGGGGGAGGAGATCTACTTCTGCCCGCCCGGGGAACTGGCCGGCAGGAGGTTCGGCGACGCCCTGACGGCCCTGGAGAACTGCTCCCTCATCGGCCTGGAACAGGGCGGGAAGGCTGTCCTCAACCCCGCCGGGGAGACGCAGATCGGCGTGGGCGACCGGCTCGTCGTCATCGCGGACGACGACGGCACCGCGCCGCTCCACACGTCCGCCGGGGTGGACCGGGACGCGATAGCCGTCACCGGCCGGGACGGACCCGCGGCGCGCCGCGTTTTGGTCCTCGGCTGGAACGCCTGCGGGGCCGCGATCGTCACGGAGTTCGACCACTACATCCCACCGGGCTCGCAGGTGACGGTGGTGGCCGACGATCCCCGGGTGACCTCCCAGGTGAGCAGCCTGTCGGCCCGGCTGGGGAACCTGACCCTGAGCTACGCGACCGAGGACGTCACGCGGCGCGACACCCTCGACTCGCTGGGCCTGGGATCCTACGACCATGTCCTGATCCTGGCCGGCGACCGGGTCGACGCCCAGGTCGCCGACTCGCGCACGCTCCTCACCCTCCTCCACGTCAGGGACATGAGCAGGGACAACGGCTGGCGGCACAGCCTGGTGACGGAGATCGCCAGAGACTGCGACAGGCGGCTCGTCGAGGTCACCGAGGTCGACGACTTCATCGTCAGCTCCAAGATCACCAGCCTTCTGATGATCCAGATCGCCGAGAACCCCCACCGCTACGGGCTGTTCGCCGACCTCTTCGACGCCGGAGGCCAGGAGATCTACATCCGGCCCGCCGAGGACTACGTGCGGCTGTCGGTCCCGGTCAACTACGCGACCGTGGTGGCGGCGGCGCGCGCGTACGACGAGGTGGCGATCGGCTATCGCGCCGCCGGCGCGGCCACCGGGACCGTCGGAGGCGGCATCGTCCTGAACCCGCCGAAGAGCACAGACCTCACGTTCCACCCCGGCGACGCGGTGATCGTGCTCGCCGACGGCGCCCTCCACCCCGGGCGGGGGCCCCACCCGGCGGGAGCCCGCCGGGTCGAGCACGCCTGAGCCGCCGCGCCGGCCCCGCCACCGGTTCACCCGCCACGGCATCCGGCCGTGCGGCGGCCGGGTTCCACGGTTCCTGGACGGAGGACGACCGAGGCCTGTCACCACCACGCCGGGGCCCGCCGGCAGGGGTCAGGCCGTGGCGAGGGTGGCGGGGTCGACCTGGTGGGCGGCGCAGAGGGCCCAGCGCATCCGGGTCGCGTACGCCTCGGGATGATCCCCGGCCTCCTGCGCGACACAGGCCGCACAGGAGGTGAGGTCCTCGTGACAGGCACGGAGCCCGTCTTCGATGACCGTACGCACCTGGTCCGGCGAGGGATCGTCGGATGCCTGCAGCGCGGAGGCGAAGAGAACCTGTGCCAGCTCGGACACGCTCATCGTTGTCGGCATCGTGCGCCTCTCTCCCCGGGGCCCGCCGGTTCCGTGGAACCTCGGCGGAGCCCGGTTGATCGTTCACCTCGTGTTCACATCTTCATCGTCTCTCCTGAGACTGACATTTCCGGCGAATCAGACTTCATGCACGTCGAGCAGGGCCTCGCGGCTTCCCATGCACGTCGAGCAGGGCCTCGCGGCGTCCTCCGCGCGGGAGCCGGTCACCAGACGGGTGCCGTCCGGTGACCAGGTCGGCGTGGACGCCCGCCGGCACGCCGGGGACGGATCACGAGCACGCGGTTCCGCGGCTGCCGCCGGAGGCACCCGGAGACGGAGAAAGCCCGGATCGACCATGTCGATCCGGGCTTCTCACCGGTGCGCCGCCAGGGACTCGAACCCCGGACCCGCTGATTAAGAGTCAGCTGCTCTAACCAACTGAGCTAGCGGCGCTTGACCACGACAAGAGTACCGGATTCAGCTCTGTAATCCGTACATGAGATGACATGTGTCGGTCACGGCATATCAGCGGCGGCTACCTGCTTACGCGGCGCGTCGAGCACACGACGGCGGGGCCGCCGTCCTGCGGGGCGGAACAGGCGGCCGGACCGATCAGGAATCAAGAAGCGCCGCCCCCCGAGCCGCATCTAGCGTGATTGCCGTGGACATCTCCGTCCACGCGGGCTTCCGTACAACGACCCGGGCGCCACCCCGGCCGACACCGCCGATCAGGTGGGCAGGGGCCCGTTGCCACGACCGCGCAGGCAAAAAAAGAGAACCAGACGTACTACTCAAAGCTGGTTAGATCGAGCGAGGCGACGCCGACGGAGGCCACGAAGGCGGCCCCACGTAACAGATGGAGACAGGATGAGCATGACCCCGAGGACGGACACACAGTCGCCTGCACCACACGTTGCCGACAGCCACGATCTGATCCGTGTGCAGGGCGCGCGCGAGAACAACCTCAAGGACGTCAGCATCGAGATCCCGAAGCGCCGGCTGACGGTGTTCACCGGCGTCTCCGGCTCGGGCAAGAGCTCGCTGGTGTTCGGCACGATCGCCGCGGAGTCGCAGCGGATGATCAACGAGACCTACAGCACCTTCGTGCAGGGCTTCATGCCGACGCTGGCACGGCCGGAGGTCGACCTGCTGGAGGGGCTGACAACGGCGATCATCGTCGACCAGGAGCGGATGGGCGCCAACTCCCGCTCCACCGTCGGCACCGCCACCGACGCCAACGCGATGCTGCGGATCGTCTTCAGCCGGCTCGGCGAGCCGAGTGCCGGGCCGTCGTTCCACTACAGCTTCAACACGCCCGCCGGCGCCTGCCCGCGCTGCGAGGGCATGGGCAGCGTGACCGACGTCGACCTGACCCAGCTCTACGACGACAGCAAGTCGCTCGCCGAGGGCGCGCTCACGATTCCCGGCTACAGCATGGACGGCTGGTACGGCCGGATCTTCAGCGGCTGCGGCTTCTTCGACCCCGACAAGCCGATCCGCAAGTTCACCAAGGCCGAGCTCCACGACCTGCTCCACAAGGAGCCGACCAAGATCAAGGTCGACGGCATCAACCTGACGTACGAGGGCCTGATCCCGAAGATCCAGAAGTCGATGCTGTCCAAGGACCGGGATGCGCTGCAGCCGCACATCCGGGCGTTCGTGGACCGGGCCGTCACCTTCACCGCCTGTCCCGAGTGCGACGGCAGCCGGCTCAACGAGGCCGCCCGCTCCTCGCGGATCAAGGGCGTCAACATCGCCGACGCCTGCGCGATGCAGATCAGCGACCTGGCCGAATGGGTCCACGGCCTCGACGAGGTGTCGGTGGCGCCGCTGCTCGCCACGCTGCGGCAGACCCTCGACTCGTTCGTGGAGATCGGGCTGGGCTACCTCTCGCTCGACCGGCCGTCGGGCACGCTGTCGGGCGGCGAGGCACAGCGCACCAAGATGATCCGCCACCTCGGCTCCTCGCTCACCGACGTCACCTACGTCTTCGACGAGCCCACCACGGGCCTGCACCCCCATGACATCCAGCGGATGAACGACCTGCTGCTGCGGCTGCGGGACAAGGGCAACACGGTGCTCGTCGTGGAGCACAAGCCGGAGGCGATCGCGATCGCCGACCACGTCGTCGACCTCGGCCCCGGCGCCGGTACGGCGGGCGGCACCGTCTGCTACGAGGGCAGCCTCGAAGGACTGCGGGGCAGCGGCACCCTCACCGGCCGCCACCTCGACGACCGGGCCGCCATCAAGGAGACGGTGCGCACCCCCAAGGGCACGCTGGAGGTCCGCGGCGCGACGGCGCACAACCTGCGCGACGTCGACGTCGACATCCCGCTCGGGGTGCTCTGCGTCGTCACCGGCGTCGCCGGCTCCGGCAAGAGCTCGCTCGTGCACGGGTCGATCCCCGCCGGCGCGGGTGTGGTGTCGATCGGCCAGGGCGCGATCCGCGGCTCGCGACGGAGCAACCCGGCGACGTACACCGGCCTGCTCGACCCGATCCGCAAGGCGTTCGCGAAGGCCAACGGCGTGAAGCCGGCGCTGTTCAGCGCCAACTCCGAGGGCGCCTGCCCCAACTGCAACGGTGCCGGCGTCATCTACACCGACCTGGCGATGATGGCCGGCGTCGCCACCGTCTGCGAGGAGTGCGACGGGAAGCGGTTCCAGGCATCGGTGCTGGACCACCACCTCGGCGGCCGCGACATCAGCGAGGTGCTCGCGATGTCGGTGACCGAGGCCGAGGAGTTCTTCGGCGCCGGCGAGGCGCGCACGCCGGCAGCGCACGCCATCCTCAACCGGCTCGCCGACGTCGGGCTCGGATACCTCAGCCTCGGCCAGCCGCTCACCACGCTGTCCGGCGGCGAGCGGCAGCGGCTCAAGCTGGCCACCCACATGGCCGAGAAGGGCGGCGTCTACGTCCTCGACGAGCCGACCACCGGCCTCCACCTCGCCGACGTCGAGCAGCTGCTCGGCCTGCTCGACCGGCTCGTCGACTCCGGCAAGTCGGTCATCGTCATCGAGCACCACCAGGCGGTCATGGCGCACGCCGACTGGATCATCGACCTCGGTCCCGGTGCCGGCCACGACGGCGGCCGGATCGTCTTCGAGGGCACACCCGCCGACCTCGTCGCCGCCCGCTCCACCCTCACCGGCGAGCACCTCGCGGCCTACGTCGGCACCTGATCGAGGCCCTCGCGGACACCGCGGGCGGATTCCATGATTCCCCTCGGAGGAGGACAAGCCACGGCTTTGATTCCGTAGAACTCAGCACGGTCCGTTTATCCCCCTTCTCTCGGGTACGAGAGTTGAGCCCGGAGAATCAACCGAAAGGGAGATACGCACTATGTCTGAGCTCTGGACTTATCGAGCCGATGTCTATGACGTCAACAAGAGCCTCGACATTGCGGGCTACCACGTAGAGGCCACCGACGGAAAAATCGGTTCCGTCGACGAGGCGACCTACGACGTCGGGGAGAGCTACATCGTCGTCGACACCGGTCCGTGGATCTTCGGCAAGAAGGTCCTGCTTCCGGCGAGCACGGTGACCCGGATCGACCCGCAGGAGCGCAAGATCTACGTCGCGCGCACCAAGGACGAGATCAAGCACGCTCCGGAGTTCGACGAGGCGACCTTCAAGGAGCCCACCTACCGCGACACCGTCGGTGAGTACTACGGCCGCTTCCCCTTCGGGGCCGGCCCTGGCGGGACTTACTGACCCCGCACGGTGAACAGGAGGGGCCCCGCCGCGAGGCGGGGCCCCTCCGCCGTTCTGTACGCCCTTCCGCCGCGCGCCCGGTTCCGCCGGTCGTACCCCCGGCGCGCCCGGTGGGACAGCCGAGGCCCCGAGCCTCCGCCGGACGGAGGCTCGGGGCCAGGGCGTTCAGATCTGGGCGTTCACACCGAGGGACGGGTCACGACCAGGCCGGGGAAGAGTCAGGACCAGGTCAGATCAGGGCCAGGACGGGTCGCCGGTCGGATCGAGGGCACCGGGGATCACCTCGAGCCGCTCCAGCAGGGTCAGGAAGGTGAACGCGTACGGCGAGGCCTGCGCGACCGCCGCGACCCGGTCCCAGTCGACCTGCTCGCGCAGTGCCCGCACCTGGGGCAGCAGCGAGCCGTAGTCACAGCTGTGCTCCGAGAGCGGCAGCAGCCACGAGATGACCAGGTCGGTGGCCTCCAGGACGGGCAGGATCACCGCCGACGCCTTCATCGGCTCGGCCCGCTCCAGCAGCGCCGGGGTGACGGGATGGTCGCAGATCGAGAAGATCAGGTCTACCAGCCTGCCCTCGTCATAAGCCTTGACCAGCCAGTCCTCCGGCGGCTTGGCCGTCTCGAAACCCAGTCCACGTAGTGCCTCCAGGGCGGTCGGCACATCCTCCTGGGGAAGGACGAAGTCCACGTCGTGCAGCGAGGGGGCCGCCCCGCGCGCGTACGCCGCACAGCCTCCGGCGAGAGCGAACCTGACGTCCGCGTCCTTCAGGCCGCTGCTCGCACGCTTCAGTGTTTCCAGAATCGCGTCGGTTACCTCGTGACTGTGGCTTCCCATGACCCCCGCTTACCCCGTAGATCCCCAGCTAGGCATGGCAAACCTTGACTCGGGTAAATGCCCTGCATGATTCAGCCCGAACAGGTACGAAACGAAGGGCGAGAGCCCGATGGGAGCCGCAGTGAAGAGGAAGCGGAGCCGGGTGAGAGCCATAAGGAGCGGGTGGACCGGGAGCTCGGCGAGCTCATGCAAGGGCTGCGGGTCGCCGTCACCGGCGTCCAGGTCCTGTTCGCCTTCCTGCTGACGCTGCCGTTCGCGGCGGGCTTCCACAAGGTGGACGCCCTCGGCCGCTGGCTGTTCTTCATCGCGCTGCTGAGCGCCGCACTGGCCTCCATCTGCTTCATCACCCCCGCCGCCCAGCACCGCCTGCTGTTCCGGACCGGGCTGAAGGAGAAGATGCTGCACCGCGCCAACGAGCTCGGCGTCGCCGGTGCCGTCGGGCTTGCGATCGCGATGACCAGCTCGGTGGCGCTCGTCGCGGAGACGGTCATCAACGCGTGGCCGGCCGCGCTGTTCGGCGGCGTGATCGCGCTGGCCAGCGGCTGGCTCTGGATCCTGCAGCCGATTGTCGATCTGTACCGAACCAAGGATGTTAAGTCGTGAATTGTGAGGGCAGTGGCTTCTTATGGCTACCTTGCTCTGGATCATCGCAGTTGTTCTCGTCGTCGCCGGGATCTATGTCATCCTGGCCCGTCGCGATCTCCTCTGGGGGATCGTCCTCATCGTCCTCGGCTTCCTGGTCGGTCCCGGAGGTGTGAGCATCTTCAATGTCTGACGCGGGCTGATGGCTCGCGTAAGTTCCCGTCAGAATCCACACCGAACTTCAAGTCGCCCCGAATTACCACCAGAAGCCTCAGCGGGCCGGGTTCTCGCCCGGCCCGCTTCTTCATGCCTTCACGAAAAACCGCGCAGCCCGCTTCACAGCCTTACCGCCCATTACTTCAGGGCCCACTGCTTGAAATCTCACGGCTTCGCGCGTCAACGATTTCATGCGCCGACGGCTTCACGCGTCAACGGTTTCACGTCCGCACGCCTTGACGGCCCGCAACATAAACCGGCCCCGGCGCCGATACCGGCACCGGGGCGACCCGGGACTACAGGCAGTAAACCCCGTACGCCCGTCCCAGCACCGGCAGCGCCACGTTGCGCACCCGGATGCCCCCGGGGGTCACGCCCTTCTCGGTCCCCGCGTGCGCGTGACCGTGGATGATCAGGTCGGCGCCCTCCGCGTCCACCGCCTCGGCCAGCAGGTAGCTGCCGAGGAAGGGGTAGATCTCCAGCGGCTCCCCGTGAAGGGTGTCCTTGACCGGGGAGTAGTGCGACAGCACGACCCTCCGGTCGGCCTGCAGTTCCTTGAGCGCCACCCGCCAGCGCTCCGCGATCCGTTTGGTGTGCCCGACGAACGCCTTGATCTCGGGCTCGCCGAAATCGCTGGCGCACTTGCCCGCGTATCCCCCACCGAAGCCCTTGCCGCCGACCACGCCGAGCCGTACTCCGTCGATGTCGAGCACGGTCGCGTCGTCGTGCAGGACCGCGATGCCGGCCTCGGTCAGCATGAACGCGATCTCGGCGGGCAGGTCGGAGTGGTGGTCGTGGTTGCCGAGCACGGCCACCACGGGGATCGGCAGGTCGCGGAACTCGTCCGCCACCACGCGCGCCTCCTCCAGCGTGCCGTGCCGGGTCAGGTCTCCGGCGAGCAGCAGCACGTCGGCGTGCTCCTCGATGCCGTCCAGCCGCTCGCGGTAGCGCCCCCTGAGACTCTCGTCCAGGTGCACGTCTCCGACCGCCGCGATCCGCAGCTCTCTCACAGCTTCTCCTCCTCTCCCGGGCCCCGGACCTCCATGACGGTGATCTCGTTGCGGACCGTCAGGCCGGGGGCCGCCTCGCCCGCCACGTCGGCGATCAGCGCACGGCGCTCGTCGCCGGTCACCTGACCGCGCAGGAAGAGCTGCTCGCCCCGGACGTCCACCCGGATGCCGAGCTCATGGGTTCTCTCGTCCTCAGCCAGCGCGCGCTGCACGCGCGCGGCGACGTATTGCGGAGCCTCCATCGTCGAACTCCTCTCGTTCAAAACGATCGCGTTCCCGAGAAACCCAAGGTCAAACGCGTTTAAAACGCTCTTGGGGGGAAGGAGAGCCAATCGGATGCCTAAGACGCAGGCACGTTGCTTTCACATGTCACGACATGGAGCCGTGCCCATGAAGATCGCGATGGTGTCCGAGCACGCCAGCCCTCTGGCGACCGTCGGCGGTGCCGACGCCGGAGGACAGAACGTCCACGTCGCCTCCCTCTCCCGCGCCCTCGCCGCTCGGGGACACGACGTGACCGTCTACACCCGCAGGGAGGCCCCCTCCCAGCCGGAAGAGGTCGACTTCGCCCCCGGGGTCACCGTGGTCCACGTCCCGGCCGGTCCCGCCGTGGTCCTGGCCAAGGACGACCTGCTCCCCTGGATGCCGGACTTCAGCCGGTGGCTCGCCCGGCGCTGGCATGCCGGACCGCCCGACCTCGCGCACAGCCACTTCTGGATGAGCGGCCTGGCCACGCTGGCCGCCGCCCGGGACACCGCGGTGCCCACCGTGCACACCTTCCACGCGCTCGGCACGGTGAAGCGGCGCCACCAGGGGAAGGCCGACACCAGTCCGCGCGAGCGCATCGAGACCGAGGCGCTCGTCGCCCGCCAGGCGGACGCGGTGATCGCGACCTGCGCCGACGAGGTGGCGGAGCTGGGCCGGATGCGGATGCCGGGCAACTCCACGAGCATCGTCCCCTGCGGCGTGGACCTGGACGCCTTCACCCCGACCGGCCCGAAGATGGACCTAGGCCCCGGGCCGATCCTGCTCGCCATCGGCCGGGCGGTCCCGCGCAAGGGCGTGGAGACCACGATCCGGGCACTGCGCCACGTGCCGGACGCCACGCTCGTGGTCGCGGGCGGCGCTCCCGGCGAGCCGGAGCCGGCCCGCCTGGCGCGGATCGCCGAGATGTGCGGTGTGGCGCACCGTGTCCGGTTCCTCGGCAAGGTGGACCGCGACGACGTCCCGGCACTGATGCGCGCGGCGGACGTCGTGGTCAGCGTGCCCTGGTACGAGCCGTTCGGCATCGTGCCGCTGGAGGCCATGGCCTGCGGCGTGCCGGTGGTCGCCTCCGCCGTGGGCGGGCATCTGGACACGGTCGTCCCCGGCGTCACCGGCCTGCTGGTCCCGCCGCGCAAGCCGGCCGCTCTCGGCCGCGCCCTGCGCGGCCTGCTCGCCGACCCGTTCCTGCTCACGGCGTACGGCATCGCCGCCGCCGACCGGGCGAGGTCCCGCTACGACTGGGGCCGGGTCGCCGCCCAGACCGTCGCCGTCTACACGGACGTGCTCACCTCGCTCGGCCGGTCGCCCGGCATGACCGGTGTCTTCCCGGGTACGGGGGCCGCCTGAGCCGGAGGAGGAACAGCCATGAAGAACAAGATCGTGGTGGTGACCGGGGCCAGCGGCGGGGTGGGCCGGGCGGTGGTCAGGCGACTGGCCGCCCGCGGCGCCACCGTGGCGCTGATCGCCCGGGGTACGACCGGTCTGGGCTCCGCCGCGGTGGAGGCCGGCGCGGCGGGTGGCACCGGTCTGGTCTACGAGGCCGATGTGTCCGACTACCAGCAGGTCAGAGATGCCGCAGAACGGATCGAGAGGGACGTAGGGCCGATCGATGTCTGGATCAATGTGGCCTTCTCCTCGGTCTTCGCCCCCTTCTCGGAGATCACGCCGGAGGAGTTCGAGCGGGCCACCCAGGTCACCTACCTGGGCTACGTCTGGGGGACGCGGGTGGCGCTGGATCTGATGCGTCCCCGCGACCGGGGGACGATCGTGCAGGCCGGATCGGCGCTGGCCTACCGGGGCATCCCGCTGCAGGCGGCCTACTGCGGGGCCAAGCACGCGATCAAGGGGTTCACCGAGTCGGTCAGGACCGAGCTGCTCGGCGAGGGGAGCGGCATCAAGATCACCATGGTGCAGCTCCCCGCGCTGAACACCCCGCAGTTCTCCTGGGTGCTGTCCAGGCTGGGCCGTCATCCCCAGCCGGTTCCGCCGATCTACGATCCCGAGGTGGCGGCGCGGGCGCTGGTGTTCGCGGCCGAGCATCCAGGGCGGCGTGAATACTGGGTGGGCGGTTCGACGGCCGCCACCCTGCTCGCACAGCGGATCGCCCCCGGGCTGCTCGACCGCTGTCTCGCCCGCTCCGGCCGGGAGAGCCAGCAGACGAAGGCCCAGGCTCCCACCGGCGTGGCCAACCTGTGGAAGCCCGCCGACGAGGACGACGACTACGGCGCCCACGGCACCTTCGACCACCGTTCCCACGCCCGCAGCGCGCAGGCGTGGCTCTCCCGCCACCGCCGCCTGGCGGCCCTCGCCCTGGCCGGTGGAGCCGCCGTCGCCGCGCTCGCCCGCCGGGGAAGGTCCTGACGGGTCCGGCGCGCCCCCGGAGGCTCCGGACGCTCCGGACGCGAAGAACCCCCGCCCCTCTTCGAAGGGGCGGGGGTTCTTCGCGCGAGATCACTTGCCGGTGGCTCGGTGAATGCTCCGCGCCGCGGACCTGTCGATCGCGGCCTTGACCACGCCGAAGATCGCGCCCTGGATGGCCGACGCGACCAGGATCTCTCGCCAGCCGTACTCATCGGACGTCGCCTGGGGCGCGTCGTCCTTGCCCGACGCGAACTTCCAGACCTGCTTGAAGATGGCGCCGGCGATGGCACCGCCGATCATTCCGCTCACGGCGCTCGTCCCTCGGGATACGACCCTGCTCAACGTCCCGTCCTCCGTTCACACTCGTTGAAAGACCTCATCTACCCGAGACGGCCGGGCGCTAACGGGTGTGCCCAGGTCGGATCGGGCAGGTGAGGCCCCTGGAACCTCAGCTCTCGTACCGGGGAGTGACCGGATCACACGACCGGAGGGTCGGTGTAGCCGCGCTCCTCGTACACGCGGCGGTGGGTCACCGGGTCCTCGACCACCGTGGTGGTAGTGGTGGGTGCCACGGCCCGCCGGGCGACGCTGATCCGGTAGATCGCGAACAGCAACCACGCGAGACCGCCGAGCATCAGGATGACGCCGACGACGTTGATGTCGAACCCGGCGATGTCGAACTCGACCGCCCAGGTGAAGATGGCGCCGAGCATGATGAGGATGATGCCGCCTGCGATGGTCATGGGATTCCCTCCTTCGAGCCAACGCCTCATCACCTATCCCCCACACGGATCTCAAACGTCGCGCCGCGGAGGCCGCGGCCGATGATGAGCGCCCGGTCGTCGTCGCGGGCCTGGCGGGAGCGGGAAAACCGGTGGTGGGGGCGGCCATGCCGTACGGCATGAAGGCGCTCCGGGAGCGGGGGAACCGGCACCGGGGCACGCGGCCCGGCGTCTCACCGCATCAGCGGGACGGACGCGCGGACGGCGAGAGCCGGCGGGAGGGGCACCTCCCGCCGGCGGCCCGGGGTCACTGCTGGGCGGGCAGCACCGCACCCTTGTACTTGTCCTCGATGAACTTCTTGACCTCGGGGCCCTGAAGGACCTCGGCGAGCTTCTTGACGCGGGGATCGTCCACCTTGGCCGGCACGGTCACCAGGCCGTTGGCGTAGGGGTTGCCCTCGCCCTTCTCCAGGATCAGCGAGTCGGTCGCGGGCTGAAGGTCGGCCTCCAGGGCGTAGTTGCCGTTGATGATCGCGGCGTCCACGTCCTCCAGGGAGCGGGGAAGCTGGGCGGCCTCCAGGGGCTTGAACTGCAGGCCCTTGGGGTTGTCGGCCACGTCGCGCTCGGTGGCCTTGACGCCGACGCCCTCCTTGAGGGTGATCACGCCGTTGTCGGCGAGGAGCTTGAGCGAGCGGCCCAGGTTGCTCGTGTCGTTCGGCAGGGCCACCGAGGCGCCCTGCGCGAGCTCGGTGACGTTCTTGATCTTCTTGGAGTAGAGGCCGAGCGGCTCGATGTGAACCGGGGCGACCCAGCTCAGCTTGATGTCCTTGCCCTTGGAGAACTCCTCCAGGTACGGGATGTGCTGGAAGTAGTTCGCATCCAGGTTGCCCTCGTCGAGCTGGGTGTTGGGCTGGACGTAGTCGGTGAACTCGACGATCTCCAGGTTCAGCCCGGCCTTGGCGGCGAGGTTGTCCTTGACGTATTTGAGCACCTCGCCGTGGGGCACGGGGTTCACCCCGACCTTGAGCGGGGCGTCGGCCTTGGGTGCGGCGGCGGGCTCGGCCGTGTCGGTCGAGGCCCCACCGCACGCGGCGAGGCTCCCGGCCAGGATCAAGCCGGCCACGACCCCGAACAACTTGCGCATTACTCTCCCCTATTTCCCTTACATTAGGTAGGAAATATTGCATACGGGAGAGCGTGCGAACAAATCGATCAACGATTTCGAGACCCGGTCACCGGTCCAGCAGCGCCAGCATCTGCTCGATCTGTGCGGAACGCGAGGCCTCGACCCGCTCCGCCATCGCCTTGACCTCGGCGTTCAGGCCGGTGGCCACCTCCATCCTGGCCAGCTGGACGGCGTCGTCCTGCTGGGCGATCATCATGTTGAGGAACTTCTTCTCGAAGTCGGCCGGAGCGGCCTCGGCGACCGCGGCGATCTCCTCCTTGCCCACCCCCGGCATGCCTCCGTGGGCGGCGTGCGCGTCGGCACTGGCCGTGGCGGGCTGGCGCCAGCCGATCAGCCGTTCGGACATCGACGCGGCCTCCGTCTCCTGGGTCGTGGCGATCGCCGCCGCCAGCGTCCTGACCTCCTCGCGGGTGGCCCGGTCCGGCGCCAGCCGTGCCAGCTGCACGCCCTGGCCGTTGTGGGCCATCAGCATCTGGAGGAACATCACGTCGGCCGGGTTGTAGTCCCTGCCGGGGACGGCCGTCCCGCCCGGGGTGGGCGCGGCACCGTGCGCCGCGTGGCCGCTGCCGCCGCCCTTGAGCTCCTGGATGCTGTGGGCGCCGCAGCCGGTGAGAAGGAAGGCGGCCAGGACGATCGGGCCCGCGCGCTTCACCATGGACTCCTCTCGGGGGTGGGGCCGGGGCGGCCGCGACCGCCCCGGCTCCGCTGGATCAGACGCGCTGCCACAGGGAGGGGACGTTCGGCGGCTCCCAGCCCGGCAGCGCGGTGTGCGGCTGCAGGCACTGGTAGGTCAGGCCACCGTAGGTCACCCGCGTGCCCGCCGTGTAGGCGGCGCCCGCGCTCCAGGTGCCGCCCGGCTGGGTGCTGGGGGTCGGCGTGGGCGTCGGGGTCGGAGTCACAGTCGGCGTGGGCGTGGGCGTGGGCGTCGGGGTGGTGCCGCCGCCGAAGTCCACGTCGGAGCAGGTGTAGAAGGCCTCGGTGCTGCCCACCACGCGCTGCCAGATCGAGTAGACGAGCTGGCGGCCGCTGCGCTGCGGGAGGTTGATCGTCCAGTTGGTGAACGTGCTGGGGTTCTGGTTGTTGAACGTCTTGATGGGCTCCAGGTCCGACCATCGCAGCGGCTGGGTCGGGTTCCAGCTCTGCTTGGTGATGTAGAACTCGAAGTTGCTGTTCGAGTGGGGCGCGGTCGCGTGGTAGGTGATCGTCAGCGGCCCCGGGGAGACCCGGGTGGCGGGCCAGTCGGTCCGGGCGAGGTCGAGCCCGCGATACTTCTCCCGCCCGGCGCTGCACAGCTTGCCGTCCGGGATGATCGCGCGGTGGTTGCCGCCGGCCTCAAGGCGGGAGACCTCGTGCCAGTCGTAGAACGCCTGGGTGCCACCGGCCGCGACGGCCGCCTTGCACGCCTCCGACTTGGGGGTTTCCGGACCCTCCGTCTTGCAGACGTAGGCGCGGCTGGGCGGGTTCGACATGGATCCGTGGGCGACCGCCGGAGCGGACGGCAACAGGGCGAGCAGAGATCCAACGGTGAGTGCGGCGGCCGCGGTGGCCGCCTTGTGTCGCAGGTGCACGTGGACTCCTCCTACAGGGGGGATGGAGGTGGGACATGTCCAACGGCCGACGGATAGCACGTTATTAACAAGAAACCTTACTAAAAATTCGGCCTCCGATGCCATAGGTTCCGGCGCATCCGAAGAAGGATTCCCGAGTCCGCGGTCATGACCCCACGGCGTCCCGGAGCCCGCTCCCCCCGCCGCCGGCCGTTACCGTCGCCGGCGGGACCGCGGCGGCGAGGCCGTACGGCAGGCGACAGACGGCAGGCGACAGACGGCAGACGGCAGACGGCAGGCGGTCGGCGACAGACGGCAGGCGGCCGGGCGCCGGGCGCTGGCTGGAGCGGCGCACGGCGGCACCGGCCCGGCACTGGTTCCCCTCCGGTCCCGCTCCCCGCGGTGAGGCCCGATCTCCCGTCCGAGGTCAGTGGAAGGCGTAACACTCGACTTCGGATCGACGCTCCGTCAGCCCCGCCTCCACCGAGTGCTGGACGCACGCGGCCTCCCGCTTGCTGAGCGTCAGATTTCCGCAGACCGTGACCCCGGAATATGTCCGGCAGTCCAGGCTGGAGTTCTCCGCCCCGATCCGGTAGTCGTTCTCGACCGCCGAACGGCACTGGCTGCGCAACTGCTCCGTGTCGGCATACTGGCACTGGTTCATCAGAACCTGGTACTGGTCCCGGCCCACCGGCGTGTCATCGTCCAGCGCCTGTGCCGACGTCCCCGTGGCGACGATTCCAGAAGTGACGACGATGAACAGCGCCGCCGCATACATGAGTCTTCTCACGATGGCTCCCCCCGCCATACGGTCCTCAAATCGGACTTTACAGGGGAAACGTCACTTGTTGTGTGCGTGTCGACACTGTTCTCCTGATCGAATCTCCTGATCGAGCGTCAAGATGATCTAAAATCCACCGCTCACGACCGGCCCTTCCTCCGACGCGGGCTTTCAGCCGACGGTGAGAACGACCTTGCCGCGGCCGTGGCGGGTCTCGACCTCTCGGTGGGCGTCGGCGGCCCGGTCCAGCGGATAGGTCCGGCGGACGGGGAAGGTGAGCCTGCCGTCGGAGTAGAGCTCGGCGAGCTCGGCGAGACGGGAGGCCAGCCGCACCCCCTTGGTCAGCTGGACGCCCAGCTCCTCCGCCCTGCCGTGCTCGACCAGCGTGACGATGCGGTCGCCCTTGACCAGCTGCAGCGAGACGTCGAGCGCCTCGCCTCCCGCGCCGTCCAGGACCATGTCCACCCCGCCGGGGGCCAGGGCGCGCACCCGCTCCAGCAGGCCCTCGCCGTACGCGACGGGGGTCGCGCCGAGCGAGCGCAGGTAGTCGTGGTTCTCCTCGCGCGCGGTGCCGATGACCGTGGCCCCCCAGATCCGGGCGAGCTGCACCGCGGCGGTGCCGACCGAGCCTGCGGCGGCGTGGACCAGGACCGTGTCGCCCTCCCCCACCCCGAGCTGCCGCAGGGCGATGTAGGCGGTCTGGGTTCCGGCGGTGAAACCGCCCGCCACCTCCCAGGGCATGTTCGCGGGCTTGGCCGTGACGTTCTCGGCCGGGACCACGACGTATTCGGCGTAGGAGTTCAGCAGGTTGAAGCCCAGCACCTCGTCTCCCGCGGAGATCCCGCGCACTCCCTCGCCCACCTGGTCGACGACCCCGGCGAACTCGTTACCGGGAATCCGGGGCAGATCCCCGCTCACCCCGGCCGGCGTCCATCCCTCGCGCACGGCCAGGTCGAACGGTTGCACACCCGCCGCCCGGACCCGCACCCGCACCTGCCCCTCCCCCGCCTCGGGGGTCTCGATCTCCATGGCCCGCAGCACCTCGGGCCCGCCGAACTCGGAAAAAGCAGCAGCTCTCATCGGAAACTCCTTCGCTCATGCCTGCCGGACCCACTCTGCAACCTCAACCATGATTGAGGTCAACCGGCCGGAGTCCCCGGCGGCGGCCGAGCGACGCGGGAGTCCCGGACCGGCGGCGCGGCCCGGGACTCCCGCCTGCGGGACCTACCTGCCATAGACCTCCAGCTCCCACAGGGAGTAGCCCCAGACCGTGGCGCGCTGCGTGCCGTACACCCGCACATGACGGGCACCCACCGCCGGGAAGGCGATGTCGTCCGCACCACCGTCACCCGCGACGGTGGAATGGACCTGCGACCAGCTCACGCCGTCGACCGACGTCTCGACCCGGTAAGCCTTCCCGTAGGCCGCCTCCCACTGCAGCCTCACCCGGCTGACCTGCCTGACCGAACCCAGATCCACCGAGACCCACTGCGGATCGGAGAACGCCGACGACCACCGCGTCCCGGCGTTGCCGTCCACCACGTTGCCTCCCCCGAACGCCCCGTTCTCCGTCGAGGAGACCGTGACCGGACGGCCCGACGACAGCAGCGTGACTCCCGGCGTCACCGTGGGGGTGGGGGTGGGGGTGGTCCCGCAGCCGGCCGGGACGGCCCCCGCCGCGTAGCGGACCCCGCCGAGCAGGTGCGCCCGGAAGTTCGGCTCCGCGTAGGACTCGGTGGTGTGGCCGAGGCCGGTGTACCAGGCCCGGCCGCCCTGGTACGGCTTGCACCAGGCGATCGGGTGGTCGGCCCCCATCGACCCGCCGGAGTAGGTCGACTCGTCCAGCGTGGCCAGCACGTGGGCGGTGGAGCGGGGGTTGGTGCGATAGTTGTACAGCTCGTCGGTGCGCACCCAGGCCGCCGGCAGGTGGGCCGTGGAGGGGTGCGCCTGGTCCTCCACCCGCACCGTCGCCCGCTGGATGGCGGGGTGGGAGGCGAAGTAGGCGCCGACGAGGCCTCCGTAGAAGGCCCAGTCGTACTCGGTGTCGGCCGCCGCGTGGACGCCCACGTATCCGCCGCCGGCCGCGATGTAGGACTCGAACGCCGTCTGCTGGGTGGCGTTCAGCACGTCGCCGGTGGTCATCAGGAAGACCACCGCCCTGTATCCGGCCAGGTTGGCCGGGGTGAAGGCGGCGGCGTCCTCGGTGGCGTCGACGGTGAAGCCCCCCTGGACGGCCAGCTCGCGCAGCGCCGCGACGCCGGCGGGGATGGAGTCGTGCCGGAATCCGGCGGTCTTGGAGAAGACCAGCACCTTGTAGGGCGGGTCGGCGGCCATCGCGACCGGCGCCCCGAATCCGATTGTGACGACGAGCACGGCGGCGACCGCCGCGATGAGATTACGCACCGTAGACCTCCAGTTCCCACAGGGAGTAGCCCCAGACCGTGGCGCGCTGCGTGCCGTACACCCGCACATGACGGGCACCCACCGCCGGGAAGGCGATGTCGTCCGCACCACCGTCACCCGCGACGGTGGAATGGACCTGCGACCAGCTCACGCCGTCGACCGACGTCTCGACCCGGTAAGCCTTCCCGTAGGCCGCCTCCCACTGCAGCCTCACCCGGCTGACCTGCCTGACCGAACCCAGATCCACCGAGACCCACTGCGGATCGGAGAACGCCGACGACCACCGCGTCCCGGCGTTGCCGTCCACCACGTTGCCCGCCGCGAACCCCGCTCCCTCCGTCGAGGAGGCGGTGACAGGACGGCCCGACGACAGCAGCACGGGCGTGGGCGGCGGGCCCGACCCGACGGTCAGGGTGAAGTCGTCCACGTCGAACAGCGCGCCCGTCCCGCCGGCGAAGACCAGGTGGAGCGCCGTCGTTCCGGGCGGCGCGCCCGACAGCGTGGCGGTGACGTCGGTGAAGGTCTCCCAGCCGCCCGTCGGCTGCACGGTCGCGGTGCCCAGCAACGTCCCGGTCGGCGATCCGGCCCTGACCTGGATGGTCCCGCCGATCCCGCCCGAGGAGACACGGGCGGTGAGCTTGGAGACGCCGTTGAGGACGTAGGGCTCGAAGGCGATCCAGTCGCCGTTGTCGATGTTGCCGACGGTCTTCGCGCCGTGCGCGGCCGCCTTGTCGAACAGGGCGACGCCCTGGGAGGCCGTGTAGTGCTCGGCCTGCCGGTTCTTCGGCTGGGTGACGTGCTGGGCGTGGGTGGTCAGGCCGCCGCCGTCGGTGTACTCGGCGTCCCAGACGCCGAAGAGGTTGGCGGCTCCGTCGTGCTCGCCGTTCGCGGGCGTCTGGATCGTGCCGGAGCAGCCGGTGGCCGAGGCGAGCGGGTGGCCGTGGGTGTCGTGACCGAGGATGTAGGTCATCTTCACCCGCGCGCAGTCGATCGCGGCGTCCTCCGGGTCGGTGGCGGTGATCCGGTACGGCACGGCGTCCCCGAAGGAGAACACCTGGCCGTCGGCCGGGAGCTGGACGGTCACGGTCGGCGCGGTGTTGCCGACGTTGATCACCACGTCGGCCGTCGCGGTCAGACCGGTGCCGTCCCTGACGGTCAGCGTGGCCGTGCGCCTGCCGTCGGCGGTGTAGGTGTGGGTGGGGTTGGCGGCGGTGGAGGTGCCGCCGTCACCGAACGTCCAGGAGTAGGTGAGGGCACCGCCGTCCGGGTCGGAGCTGCCCGCCGAGGAGAACGCCACGGTCAGCGGCGCCTTCCCGGAGACGCGGTCCGCCGCCGCCTTGGCGATGGGCGCCCGCCCGCCGGTCCCGATGTGCTCGATGCGGTAGAGGGCGGAGTCCTGGTTGCCGTTGAACCAGCCGGTGCCGTAGTCGAGCACGTAGAGGGCGCCGTCCGGGCCGAAGGCCATGTCCATCACCAGCGTGCCCGACCACGGGAACGGCTGGATGGTGCCGCGGCCGCCGCCCGCGGTGACCTCGATGTCCTTGATCCACTTGCGCTGGAGCTCGCCGGCGAGGAAGTGCCCGTCGAGCGACTGCGGGAACTTGACCGGCGAGTTCAGCGCGGCGGAGTAGCGGTAGACGACGCCGCCCATCGGCGACTCCGCGCCGCAGCCGAACTCCGGCAGCGAGCAGCCGTCGTAGGCGATCCAGGCGGGCTTGGCCGCGGGCAGCCTGGTCTGGCCGGTGTTGTTGCGCGAGGTGTTCTCCGGCCCGCCCGCGCAGTCGTACTTCGCCCCGACGGTCGCGGTGGCGTAGTCGTAGCGGGCGTAGGTCTCGGCCGGGGTGTTGCCGCCGGTGCAGTACGGCCAGCCGTAGAAGCCGGGCCCGGTGATCCGGTTGAACTCGACCTGGCCGCCCGGCCCCCGGGGACCGGCGGCGCCCGCGTCGGGACCGTAGTCGCCGAGGTAGACCACACCGGTGGCCTTGTCGACGCTCATCCGGAACGGGTTGCGGAAGCCCATCGCGTAGATCTCCGGGCGGGTGCCCGGCGTTCCCTGAGGGAACATGTTCCCGGCCGGGATCGTGTACGACCCGTCGGCGCCGACCTTGATGCGGAGCACCTTGCCGCGCAGGTCGTTGGTGTTGGCGGCGCCCCGCTGCGCGTCGAGGAAGGGGTTGCGGTTGGGCCGGTCGTCGAGGGGCGCGTAGCCGTCGTTGAAACCGGGCTCGGAGTCGTCGCCGGTGGTCAGGTAGAGGTTGCCCGCGGCGTCGAAGTCGATGTCGCCGCCGACGTGGCAGCAGGCGCCCCGGCTGGTCTTCACGTCCAGGACGGTCTTCTCGCTCGCGGTGTCGAGCGTCCCGTCGGTGTTCAGCCTGAAGCGCGACAGCCGGTTGACGCCGTCGAAGCGGGCGAAGTCGGCCGCGGTGCCTTCGAGCGGCGCCCCGTTCGGCGGGGTGGACAGCGGCGGCGCGTAGTAGAGGTAGACGAACCGGTTGGCGGCGAAGCCGGGGTCGACGCCGATGCCCTGCATGCCCTCCTCGTCGTTGAAGTAGACAGGGATCTTGCCCGACACCTTGGTGGCCCCCGCGGCGTCGGTGATCCGGACCGTGCCGTCGCGGGCGGTGTGCAGGACCGAGCGGTCCGGCAGCACCGCCAGGGACATGGGCTCCCCCACCTCGGCGACGCCCTTGGCCAGCGTGACCTGCTGGAATCCGGCGGGATCGACGGGCGGGGCGGCGGCGGCCGGGGCGGCGGGGATGACGGACGGGGACATGATCAGAAGGGCCACCGCGGCGACGAGCGGGATCAGGCGGTGGCGGTGGCGGTGGCGGCCGGGGCTCCGGGAAGAGTGCATCGCGTCTCCTCGCGAGGGGGGTGCCTTGGCGGCAAAAAGTCGGGGAGCGCTCTCTCATCGAGAGATTGCCCCTACCGGACAAGATGTGTCAAGGGTCCGGTTAACCCGCCGGAAACGGCTCGCACACCACCGGGAAATCGCCCGGCCATCTCCAGGGGCACCACCCTGAAGGCAATCACAACGGGCCAATGGGTGCTGAGCTGGAGACACGAGGGCTTATACCCTGAAGCTTTTTCCCGACCCGGGCGAGACGGCTGTTCACCTGGATCGTTCCGCCACCGGGAAAGCCATTGACAAGGGACCCGATTGGAATCACCCTTTGCGAGGGAGCGCTCCCTTCATGATCATAAAAGAATCGCGGAAAGGGCGGTGGGGACAGCGGACGACCAGCGGGAAAGGTCCGCGCCGGAGAGGGCCGGGCGCGCCCGCGCCGTACTGCCGGTCGGCCGCGCCGTACGACCGGTCGGCCGCGCGCCGCAGCCATCAGCGGCGCGCCCTCATCGGGCCGTCAGCCGTACGGGTCCATGGCCGTCAGCCGCGCGCCCCGCCGTACGGCCGTCAGCCGCGCGCCCCGCCGTACGGCCGTCAGCCGCGCGCCCTGCCGTACGATCGTCAGCCGTGCGCGCCCGGGTCGTACGGCGCGCGCCGCTGCAGCAGGAACAGCCAGGTCATGGACGGCACCACCAGCAGCGCGCCCACCGCGAGCACGACGAGCGTGGCGCCGAGCACCGCCGGATCCGCCGCGGCCACGTCTACGGTGAGATCGGGAGGGAGCATGATCGGATACTGCGCGAGCGGCCACCCCCAGATCACCGACGTGACGGCCAGCGCGGCGGTGACCCGGACGGACAGGTAGCTCCGCCGCCACAGCAGGACCAGCGAGAGCAGGCCCAGCACGGCCGCGGCGACGACGAGGGGCAGCGCCCGGTGGGTGAGGCCGTCGAACAGCCGGGGGGCGTCCCAGCGCACCACGGCGATGCCGCCCAGCACGACGGCCCCCACACCGAGGCCCGTGGACAGCGCCCGGCGCCGGAACCCCTCGGCCAGGCCGGGCAGGCCCGCCCGCCCCGCGTCGTCGCACAGGTACACCGCGGCGAGATAGGCGCAGACGCCGACCGCGAGGACCCCGCCGAGCAGCGAGGTCGGGTTCAGCCAGCTCGTCACGAGATCCCCGGCCGCCAGGCCGGGAGGGACGCGCCCCGAGGCGATCCCTCCGGCGACCGCGCCCAGGAAGAAGGGCGTCAGCACGGAGGAGGTCGCGAAGGCGGCGCCGAACAGGCGCTGCTGCCACAGCTCCGTACTGGCCTTGCGGAAGACGAAGGCGGCCCCCCGGGCGATGATGCCGAGCGCCGCCAGCGTCAGCGGGATGTAGAGCGTGGACATCACCGCGGCGAACACCGGCGGGAAACCGGTCCACAGCACGACGATCACGAAGATCAGCCAGACGTGGTTGGCCTCCCACACCGGGCCGATGGAGTGCTCGATGAGGCGCCGCTGCGGCATGCCGGCACGGCTGCGCCCCGCCACCAGGTCCCAGACGCCGCCGCCGAAGTCGGCTCCGGCCAGCAACGCGTAGAGCGTCACGCCCACCCACATCACGACCAGCAGGATCTGCGCCGCGTCCATCGGATCACTCCGGTTCCTGGGGGGCGTGCGTCAGCTCCTGGGGGGCGCGCGCCATGCGCCGCAGGACGTAGACGGTGGCGACGGTGAGCACGACGTAGACCAGCGAGACGACGACGAACCCGACCCACAGGCCGGGCACCGGGTTGACGGCGTCGGAGGTGCGCAGCCTGCCGTAGACCACCCACGGCTGCCGGCCGACCTCCGTCACGACCCAGCCGGCCTCCACCGCGACGACGGCCGCCACCCCGGAGACGGCCGCGAGCCTCAGGAACCAGCGGGAGCGGGGCAGGTCACGCCGCCGCCCCCACGCCAGGGCGTACCAGGCCGACAGCAGGAGCAGGAAGAAACCGATCCCCACCATCGTGTCGAAGGCCAGATGGACGGGGGTGACCGGCGGGCGGTCGGCCACCGGCACCTGGTCGAGCCCCTGGACGACGGTGTGCGGGCTGTAGCCGACCAGCAGGGACAGGCCGTTGGGGATCTCGATCGCGTAGCGCAGCTCGCCGTCGACCGCGAAGCCGCCCACGCTGAGCGGCGCGCCCGCTTGGGTCAGGAAGAGCCCCTCCGCCGCGGCGAGCTTGGCCGGCTGGTACTCGGCCAGGAACTTGGCCGCGTAGTCGCCCAGCAGGATCTGGATCGGGGCGAACACGGCCGCCATCGTGAAAGGGATCATGAAGCCCAGGCGGTGGTAGCGGTCGCGCCGCCCGCGCAGCATCGCCACCGCGTACACCCCCGCGGTGGCGAACCCGGCGACCATGAACGCCGCCACGATCATGTGCAGCGTCTGGGGCGGCGTGGCCGGGTTGAACATCGCCCTCCACGGGGCCACGTCCCGCACCCGGCCGTCCTCCACCACGAACCCGACCGGCTGGTTCATCCACGCGTTGGCGGTCACCACGAAGAACGCCGAGGCCACCCCCGCGATCAGCACGGGCACCCCGCTCAGCAGGTGGATCCTGGGCGGCAGCCGGTCCCAGCCGTACAGGTAGACGCCGATGAAGATGGCCTCGACGAAGAAGGCGATCCCCTCCAGCGCGAAGGGCAGGCCGATCACCTCGCCGTAGGTCCCCATGAGCCCCGGCCACAGCAGGCCCATCTCGAAGCTGAGGATCGTCCCCGAGACCGCGCCGACGGCGAACAGCACCCCCATCGCCTTGGCCCACCGCCGGGCCAGCCGCATGGAGTCGCCGTCACCGGTGCGGATCGCCCGCCACTCGGCGAACAGCAGCAGTGCGGGCATGCCGACCCCCAGGCAGGCCAGCACGATGTGCCAGCCCAGCGAGATGGCCATCTGCAGGCGCGCCGCGACCAGATCCGCCGCGCTCGCCGGTCCGGCCGGCAAGACGAGCGCCGTCACCACGCAGGCGCCGGCACCGCCCCCGATCCCCATGACAGGCCTCTGCCCCGGCACAGTAACGGACAAACGACGCACACACCCCATAAGTCCGCCCCTGTGTGTACGGTGCGCCCGGTGCCGCAGACAGGCAAAAGCCCGGCAAACAGGTGTCACCGTGACGGCGCGGGCAGTGGTGGGGCACGGCGGTCGGGCGCGGAGTGCGGGCGCGAGGGCCGGGCATGGCGGCGGGAGGCCAGGCCGGAACGGCGGGGCCGGAACGGCGGGGCCGGAGATCGGGGCCCGGAGATGCCTGAAAACGGAGAAGCCCGGTTCGGTGGCCACCGAACCGGGCTTCTCCGTGCTGTGCGCCGCCAGGGACTCGAACCCCGGACCCGCTGATTAAGAGTCAGCTGCTCTAACCAACTGAGCTAGCGGCGCTTGCAACGGAGGTAACTCTAGCAGCAGACCCGACGGAGACGCACATCAGGCGACCACGGGACGACGTCGCGGACGGATTCGGGCCGGACGGAATCGAGCCGGACGGTCCCCCGGCCGCCCGGCCCGATCCGGCGAGGGGCCAGACGGTCCTTCGACCGTCGGCGCCAATCCCTGGACAGACTCGGGGCCGGACAGTCCCCCAACTGTCCGGCCCCGGCCTCCTCGCGGGCCTCTCCTTCGTCTCCCCCAAGACTCCGGCGGCTCCGCTCAGGGACGCGATCCCCCTCGCGTCCTGTATCCGGTGAAAAGTCTCTGCAATGCTCCCCCCGGGCTTCGCAGAACCCCTTGACCTGCTTCAACATTACAGAACCAAATGTAACGAGCACGTCATCCACGGGTTGATTTTGCGCCTACACCCGGGGTTGACCCGGTATAGCCGGACCAACGGCGCCAGGCCACCGGAGGCCGGACAGGAAGGGCCACTCTCGCGGAGCGACCCCCGTCAGACCGTCCGGATGACATCCGCCGGACACACCGGGCCGATCGAACAGAGTGGACCGCGTCAGCCTGTCCGGGAGACCACCCGCCGGACGCGTCGGGTCACTCGGACGCGTCGGGTCGCTCGGGCAGTTCGAGCAGGATCTCGGTCTTCTCCCGCAGCGCCCTGCTCACCGTGCAGTATTTCTCCTCCACACGGTGGGCCACCGCACGGAAGACCTCGGCGGCCTTCTCGTCGCCCTCCGGCAGCTCCACGTCGTAGGTGATGGTGATGGGCCCGAGCAGCGTCGGCTCGACCTTCTCCGCCTGGACGGTCATCGCCAGGCGGACCAGCCTGTGGCCGCGCTGGGCGGTGAGCGGCTCCACGGTGACGATGTTGCAGCCGCCGAGCGCCGCGAGCAGCAGCTCGACGGGGGTGAACACCCCCTGCTCGTCGCCGCTGCCCATGGCGACCTCGGCCCCGCGATCGTTGCGGGCCACGTACCCGTCGTCGGTCCGCTCGACTCTCACCTGTGCCATGACGGCTCCTCCCGTAACCCTGCCGATCACCCTACCGAACAGGCCGGAGGGGGCAGCCGCCTAGGCTTCGGGGTGTTTGGAGAGGTAGTCGATGTAGAACGGGCGCAACGCCTCGCCGAGCTGCCCCTCGCCGGACACCATGGCGTCGCTGAGCAGGGCGGAGACCCGGCTGAGGTCGTTCGCCGTCTCGTCCTTGTTCCCGGTGGAGGCCTCCGCCGCGGGAATCACCTTCAGCAGCTCCCACAGGAAGGCGAAGTCCCCGTGGTGGACGGCGTAGCGGACCGCCCGATCATGTAGTTCCTGGGCCGACAGCGCCTCAAGTTCATCCGTTTCCAACTGACCCACCTCCTTTCGCCCCTTCTGCCCCCGGAATATGGCGATCATGCACGATCAGTGGACCAACCGGACAACCATCTTCCCGGTGTTCGCTCCGCGGAGCATGTCGATGAACGCCCTGGGAGCGTTCTCCAGGCCGTCGACGACGGTCTCCTCGAAAGTGATCTCGCCGTCACGGAGCCAGGCGCCCACCTCGGCGACCATGTCGGGCATGCGGTCGAAATGGTCGGTCACGATGAACCCGCGCAGGGTGAGCCGCTTGCCGACGGCCAGGAACAGGTTGCTCGGGCCGGGGACCGGCTCGGCGGCGTTGTAGACGGAGATCGCCCCGCACATCGCGACCCGCCCGTAGTCCTTGAAGGCGTCGAGGGCCGCCTCCAGGTGGTCGCCGCCGACGTTGTCGAAGTAGACGTCGATCCCGTCGGGGGCCACCTGGGCGAGCTGCTTGCGGACGGGGGCCGTCTTGTAGTTGAAGGCGGCGTCGAAGCCGAGCTTCCCGGTCAGGTAGGAGATCTTCTCCTGCGAGCCGGCGCTGCCCACGACCCGGGAGGCGCCCTTCAGGCGGGCGATCTGCCCGGCCAGGCTTCCGACCGCGCCGGCCGCGCCGGAGACGAACACCGCGTCGCCCGCCTTGAACGCGGCGATGTCGAGCAGGCCCACGTAGGCGGTCAGACCGGGCATGCCGAGCACGCCGAGGTAGGCGGAGAGCGGCACTCCGGGGATCTGTTCGACCTTGCTGACCTGACCGGCGTCGACGACGGCGTACTCCCGCCAGCCGTACCCGTGCAGGACGAGATCGCCGGCGGCGAGGCCGGGCGCGCGCGACTCGACGACCTCGCCGACGGCGGCGCCCTCCAGGGGCCTGCCGAGCTCGAAGGGCGGGGTGTAGGACTTGGCGTCGTTCATGCGTCCTCGCATGTACGGATCGACGCTCATGTAGAGGTTGCGGACGAGGACCTGGCCGTCGGCGGGAGCGGGCGGCTCCACCTCCGCCAGTTCGAAGTTCTCCCCCGTCGGCCAGCCGGAAGGCCGCGAGGCGAGCCGGATCTCCCGCGATGCCGTACGGCCGGCGGAACCGGAGCCGTTGGACGTGTCGTTGGACATGATGAAGCCTTCCTGGGGCGGCACACGCTCTTCCCGGGAGCCATTCCCCCGCCACGGGGGGAGCGGTGGGCCGCCATGAAACCTTTACCCTTTCCAACTACACAGGGTCACGGAAGGAGGCTCTCCGCGCCTCCGCCCCGGCACACCACAGTCCCGGCGGCCACCATGGTCGCGAAGTGTTCAGTGTCCTGATATATCCGCATTTAACAGTGTGGATCTATCGCTCGTCCGATCTCCCATGCGAGGATGCGCAAACGTGAAAATCATCATCAAGATCCTGGCTGTGGCAGCCGCCCTCTGGGTGGCCACCCAGCTCGTGGCCGGCATCACGGTGACCACCGAGACCACCACCAAGCAGATCGGCACGCTCCTCGCGGTCGCCCTGCTGTTCGGCGTCATCAACACGGTCCTCAAGCCGATCATCAAGACCTTCGGCTGCGCCTTCTACGTGCTCACCCTCGGCCTGTTCGCGCTGGTCGTGAACGCCGGCCTGCTGCTGCTCACGAGCTGGATCGCCGCCCAGGTCCACCTGCCCTTCCACGTGGACGGCTTCTGGGCCGCGTTCTGGGGCGCGATCATCGTCGGTCTGGTGAGCTGGCTGCTCGACCTGGTGTTCGGCGACTGACCCGATGACGGTTGTCCTTGACGGCGCCCACCTGACCTGCGAGCAGGTCCACCGGGCCGCACACGGTTCCGGGATCCTGCTGGGCTCCGCCGAACACGCCGAGGCCGCCTGGCGGACGGCCCGCTCCCTCAGCGGCCCGCTGTACGGCCAGACCACCGGGGTGGGCGCCAACAAGGACGTCACGGTCGAGGCCACCGGCCTCGACCTGCTGCGCAGCCACGCCGGCGGCGCCGGACCCCTGATCGGCGAACCGCGCGCCCGCGCCACCCTCGTGGTCCGCCTCAACCAGCTCCTCACCGGCGGCTCCGGCCTCAACCCCGGCCTCCTCCCCGTTCTCGCCGCCGCCGTCAACCGGGGTTTCACTCCCCCGATCCGCACCTACGGCGCCATCGGGACCGGCGACCTCACCGCGCTGGCCACCACCGCCCTCTGCCTCCTCGGTGAGATCCCCTGGACACCGCCCTCCGGACCGGGAGACGGCGTCGCGCCCCGGTTCGCGCTGGCCTCCAGCGACGCCCTCCCCTTCATCAGCTCCGGGGCGGCGACCCTTGCGGACGCGGCTCTGGCCTGCCACCGCCTGAGAATCATCCTCACCGCCGCGACGGCCGTCGCGGCCCACTCCTTCCGGGCGATCGACGCCTCGCTCGAACCGCTCGCGCAGGCCGTGCAGCGCAGGCCGGACCAGGCGGCGGTCGCGGCCGGGCTCCGCGCCCTGATCGGCGCCACCACCCCGCGACGGGTCCAGGACCCGTACGGCTACCGCGCCCTCCCCCAGGTCCACGGCGCCGCCCTCGACGCCCTCGACCGGGCGGAGCGGGCCGTCACCGAGGAGCTGAACACCGCCCCGGAGAACCCGCTGATCGCCGACGGCCGGGCCTGGCACAACGGCAACTTTCACTCGGCCCGGATCGCGCTCGCCCTCGACGCCCTCAGGGCCGCCCTCGTCCAGGCCGCCTCGCTGAGCGCCGCCAGGCTCGCCACCCTGACCGACCCCGCCCACACCGGGCTGCTGCCCTTCCTCGCCGAGCGCCCCGGCCTGTCCGGCGTGATGATCCTGGAATACGTCGCCCACTCGGCCCTGGCCGACCTCCGCCAGCTCGCCGCCCCGGTCACCCTCGGCACCGCCGTGCTCTCCCTGGGGACCGAGGACCACGCGAGCTTCACCCCGCAGGCCGCGCGGTCCACCCTCTCCGCCCTCGAACCGCTCGAAACGGTCCTGGCCTGCGAGCTGGTCGCGGCGGTCCGGGCGCTGCGCCAGCGCGGCCTCCCCTGCGACGTCGGCCTGGACCTGCGGACGGCCGACCGTCCTCTCGACACCGACCTCGACACCGCACGCGGGCTGCTGCCCGGCCTGACCTACCGGCCACACGCCGGGGCGGGGTTCCCGGTGCCGGACGGGCCGCCGCCCGGCCTCGCCGGGCCGCCGGCCCCCTCACCCGATGGACCGAGCCCCCACCTGGCAGCCGAGACCCTGGCGTAGCGACAGGGCTCCCGCACGGCGGGCGGCGCGGGCGGGGTCTCGGGTCAGCCCACCGAGCCGCGTTCGCGGAGCTCGGGGGCCTGGACGATCCGGCGGCGGCGGGTGTTGCCGTCGGCGGCGGCCACCACCAGGCGGACGGCCGCGCGGACGATGCCGTCGATGTCCCAGTCGACCGTGGTCAGCCCGGGGCTGAGCAGCCCCGACATCGGGTGGTCGTCGTAGCCCATCACGGAGACGTCGAAGGGGATCCGCAGGCCCTGTTCGGCCGACGCCGCGTACACCCCGTAGGCGATCGAGTCGGCGAAGCAGAAGAACGCCCGGTGCCCGCCGGCGAGCATCCGCCGGGCGACGTCCGTGGCGGCCACCAGCGCCTGGGGCGCGGTGACCACCTCGATGTCCAGTCCCAGCCGGCCCGCCTCGGCCAGGACGTGCACGTCGGCGGGGCGGTCGGGGGTGCTGGCCCGGGTCGGGGTGAGGACGGCGACGCGCCGGTGCCCCCGGTCGCGCATGTGCTCCAGCGCCAGGGTCACGCCGGCGCGGTTGTCGAACACGACCTCTCCCGCCGTACTCGCCCCGGCCAGGGAGTCGCCGATCGAGACCACCGGCAGGCTTTCGCACAGCTCGGCCCAGAGCGGCGCCGCCGGGTCCACCGGCTGCACGATCAGGGCGTCCACCCGCTGGTCACGGAGCTGCCTGGCCAGCGTGCGCTCCCGTGACGGGTCGCCCGTGGCGTCCAGGATCAGCGCGTAGCGGTCGTTGTCCTTCAGCGCCCGGCCGATGCCGACGGCCAGGGCCTGCTGCCAGAGGTCCTCAAGGGAGCCGCAGAGCAGGCCGATCATCCCGGTACGGCCGCTGGCCAGCGCGCGAGCGATGGGGTCGGCCTCGTAGCCGAGCTCGGCGGCGACCCGGCGCACCCGTTCGATGGTCTCCTCGGAGACCTGCATGCCTCGGAGGGCATACGAGACCGAGGCCGGGGAAAGGCCGGTGGCCTTCGCCACCTCGCGTATCGTCGCTCGTTTCCGGGGCTGGGGCATCCGGCCAGCCTATGCCTCTCCCCCTTCCATGGGGTGGTCTCCGCTATATCGCGGCGATTCAGGGCATTGACACACATAAGGTGAAACGGTTCACTGAAACGGTTCACTGAAACGTGTCACCCGGAAACGTAGTAAGGTCAGACCGGTTACCTATATTCTAGGTAGGGAATACCACGAAGGGAGGAGGGAAAATGACCGTCGACGTGCACCAGCACCTGTGGACGCCCGCGCTCATCGACGCGCTCCGGCGCCGCACCGCCCCTCCGCGCCTCGACGGCTGGACCCTCCACCTGTACGGCGAGCCCGCCTACGAGGTCGACCCCGGCGACCACGACCTCACCGGCCGCCTGGCGCTGAACGAGGGACTCGACCTGGCCCTGGTCTCACTGTCCAGCCCGCTCGGCATCGAGTCGCTGCCGCCCGAGGACGCCTGGCCGATCATCGACGCCTACCACGAGGACGCCCTCGCCCTGCCGGCCCCGTTCGGGGCCTGGGCCGCGACCTGTCTCGTCGACATCGACCCCGCCAGGCTCGCCAAGGCCCTCGACCAGGGGTTCGCCGGGCTCCAGCTGCCCGCGACGGCCGTACGGACCGGTGAGGACCTCGCGAGGGTCGCCCCGCTGCTCGACGTGCTCGCCGAGCGCGACCTGCCGCTCTTCGTGCACCCCGGCCCCGCCGCCGAGCCCGGGGGACCCGGCTGGTGGCCCGCCGTCGTGCCGTACGTGCAGCAGATGCACGCCTCCTGGTACGCCTTCTCCACCTTCGGCCGTCCCCGCCACCCCGGGCTTCGGGTCTGCTTCGCACTGCTGGCCGGGCTGGCGCCGCTCCACTCCGAGCGGCTGATCAACCGCAGCGGCGAGGGCCGGGGCCTGGTGGATCCCGACATGTTCCTGGAGACCTCCTCCTACGGCCCGCGCGCCATCGACGCGATCGTCCGCGAGCTCGGCATCGACGTCGTGGTCAACGGATCCGACGAGCCCTACGCCAGGGCCCCCGACCCCGCGCTCGGCGACGCCGCACGGCACGCCGTCGCGGTCACCAATCCCAGCCGTCTGTTGAACCGAAAGGAGTCGCGCAAGTGAACGTGAACCAGTCCCAGGGCCGTGGGCGCTGTGCGCCTCCAGGAGGCCGGCGATGAGCTACGAAGCACTGCCCGCCCGCGCCCTCGACCGGCGCGAGCTCCGCGACCTGGTCAACGAGCTGGCCGCCGACCCGTCCCGGTGGGAGGACCAGGTGGACTTCCCCGAGGAGGGGGGCCGCCACTACGCCTCCCTCTACCGGGACGCCTATGTCGACATCTGGCTGCTGTGCTGGCGGCCGGAGGACGACACCGGCTGGCACGACCACGACATCTCCTCCGGCGCGGTCCGGGTGGTCGCGGGGACGCTGCTGGAGTGCAACCCGCGCATCGGCGGCGAGCACGTGCAGACCGTCGTCTCGGAGGGCGAGTCGTTCTCCTTCGGCCCCGACCACATCCACCGGCTGACCGGCGCGGTGGACGGCAGCGTCTCCATCCACGCCTACTCGCCGCCGCTGTGGCGCCTGGGCCAGTACTCCATCAGCGACAGCGGCGTGATGCGCCGTGCCTCGGTCAGCTACGCCGACGAGCTGCGCCCCATGGACGAGGCCGAGGTCGCCGTCGCCTAGAGACGACCCGCCTCCACCGGGGATTTGACAGCGAGGCGGCCCCGGGTGTTGCCGGATTCGGTCAGAGAGGTTCTGATCGAATCCGGCGACCGAAGGGGCACAACAGCCGACCCGCCCCGCGGGAGCCGTACCGGCTCCGCTAGAGCACCCGCTCCCTGACGGCCCGGGCCATGCCCGGGTCGTCGGCGAAGACGCCGTCCAGGCCGAGCAGGTACAGCTTCTCCAGCCAGCCCATCACATCGCCCGTGGCGCGGGGGAAGGCGGGATTGGCCGGGTCGCCGAGCCGGAAGTCCACCGGGAGGTGGGAGTTCTCGTTCCTGACGGTCCAGGTGTGGACCTTCAGGCCTGCCCGGTGGGCGTCGCCGACGAGCGTGGTGGGCGGCAGGAGACGGCCGTCGGGCCCGGCCGGGACGATCCGCCGGGTGTCCACGCCGATGCCGTCCGCGTAGCCCGCCACCTCGCGCAGCCCCTCGGGGGTGACCATGGTGTCGTAGGTGCGCGGGTCTCCGGCCGCCGTCCAGTCGTACGGCGCGCCGGTGGCGGTGATGAGCTGGATCAGCGGCAGCCGGGTCCTCGTCCTGAGCTCACGCAGGTTGGCGGTCTCGAACGACTGGATGAAGACCGGGTCGCGCCGCCCGCGCCAGCCGTACCGGGCGAGCACCTCCAGCAGCGGCTCCTCCAGCGGGAGCCCGATGGAGGCGAAGTAGCCGGGGTGCTTGGTCTCGGGGTAGACGCCGACACCGTGGCGCTGCGCGAGCCGGACGATCTCCTCGAAGGTCGGGATCCGGTCGATGCCGTTGAAGACGGTGTTGTCCGGGCGCAGGTCCGGGATGCGCTCCTCGGCCCTGAGCGTCCTCAGCTCGGCGAGGGTGAAGTCCTCGGTGAACCAGCCGGTCACCGGGCGCCCGTCGACCGTCTTGGTCGTACGGCGGTCCGCGAACTCGGGGTGGCCGCCGACGTCGGTGGTGCCGGAGATCTCGTTCTCGTGCCTGGCGACCAGCACGTGGTCCTTGGTGGAGACCAGGTCGGGCTCGATGTAGTCGGCGCCGAGCGCGATCGCTGTCTCGTAGGAGAGCAGCGTGTGCTCGGGCCGGTGCGCGCTGGCGCCGCGATGGCCGATGACGATGGGTCCGCGCTCACGGCGATCGGCCGTCGCAGGTTCGGGTTGTTGCAGCACAACCGCGACGGTACCGCTCACGAGGACGGCCGGCGCCACGGGCGGAAGCTCAGCCCCGTTCCGTGACGGTGGCGGCCCGCGCCCTCTCCGCGGCGGTGGCCACCGGGCGGCCTGCCAGGAACCCGGCGACCAGTTGCAGCCCGCACGCGCCGAGCCCGGCCAGCAGCGGCAGCGTCCAGCCGCCCGAGCTCTGGCGGAGCACGCCGATCAGGAAGGGGCCGAGCGCCGCCAGCACGTATCCGGCGGACTGGGCGACGGCCGACAGCGCGGTGACCGAGGCGGGGTCGGGGGCGCGGAGCGCGATGATCAGCAGGGCGAGCGCGATCGAGGCGCCCTGCCCCAGGCCGAGAACGACCATCCACAGCCAGGGGACGGTGGCCGGCGCGACCAGCACGCCGACGTATCCCACGATGGTGAGCACGGCCGCGACCGTCACGTGCGGCACCTGCGACCGGACCCTGCCCGCGAGGACCGGGACCGTGAGCGTGGCGGCGATCTGCGCGAGGTTGGTCAGGCCGAGCATGTAGCCCGCCTGGTCGGCGGGGAGCCCCGCGTCGCGGAAGATCGTGGGAACCCAGGCGAGCATGATGTAGAAGGTCAGCGACTGGAGGCCCATGTAGGCGGTGACGGCCCAGGTCGTCCGGCTGCCCAGCACCGCGCGGAAGGACCGGGGCGCGGCTCCCCCGCGCGCCGGGCGCCGCAGCGCCTGGGGCAGCCAGAGCACGGCCGCCGCCACGGCCGGGACGGCGGCCATCGCGGTCACCTCGCGCCAGCCGTACCCGCCGGCGCGCTCCAGCGGCACCGTCAGCCCGGACGCGGCGGCGGCGCCCAGCACGAGGCCGGAGACGTACACCGAGGTGAACAGGCCGACCTTGGAGGGGAAGTGCTGCTTGACGACGGCGGGCATCACCACGTTCATGATGGCGATGGCCGTACCGGCGACGGCCGCCCCCGCGTAGAGGGCCGGGACGCTCCCTGCGGCGCGCAGCGCCACCCCGGCGGCCAGGATCAGCAGCCCGGCCAGCAGCGTCCGGTCCAGGCCGAACCGGCGGGCCAGCAGCGGGGCGAGCGGGGCCAGCACGCCCAGGCAGACCACCATCACCGTGGTGATCGCCCCGCCGCCGGCCGCGCTCAGCCCGAGGTCGGCCATGATCTCGCTCAGCACCGGGGAGACCCCGGCCAGCGCGGGCCTCAGGTTGAGCGAGGCCAGCACGAACCCCGCGATCAGCAGGACTCGCGACAACCTGAGTCCCCGATCAGTCATTGCCCCACCTTCCCACAGCCCCGACAACGGCGACCAGAAGACGCCGGCGCCGCCGGAGGCCGGCCCGTTCTTCCGCTCAGGACGCCGGCTCCTCTCGGGAGAGAGGCCTGGCGCGGACGTGTATGCGTTCTCCCTGGCGGCCGAACAGGTTGAGGACCTCCACGGGAGACTCGCCCGTGGGGCCGAACCAGTGCGGCAGGCGGGTGTCGAACTCGGCGGCCTCACCCGGTCCCATGATCAGGTCGTGACCGGCCACGATGAGCCGCATGCGCCCGGACAGGACATACAGCCACTCGTAGCCCTCGTGCGTGACCGGCTCGGGCCGGTTCTGCTCGGCCGGGATGATCGATTTCCAGGCTTGCAGGGCCCCGGGATGGACGGTCAGGGGGATCACCGTACGGCCGTTGCGGACGCTGGGCTTGCTGCGGATCCGCGGGTCACCGACCTCCGGCGCTCCGACCAGTTCGTCCAGCGGCACCTGGTGGGCCTGCGCGATGGGCAGCAGGAGTTCCAGGCTCGGGCGGCGCTGGCCCGTCTCCAGCCTCGACAGCGTGCTCTTGGATATGCCGGTGGCTTCGGCCAGCGCCGACAGGCTTATGCCGCGCTGGGTGCGGATGCGCTTGAGGCGGGAACCGACCTGGGCCAGCGTGGCCGCGATCGGGGATTGCTCGTCCATGCCCTCATTCCACCTCCTGCGTCCCAGAAATGGCAACGAAAGTTGTCGATTCGCCACGAGGCGGCGCACCATCGGGCCCGGAGGTGATCGCCATGATCAAGGCGACGAACGACCAGAACGGCGGCGCGCCGCACGCCGCCGGCGATGAGGATTACGACGTGGTGGTGGTCGGCGCCGGAGCGGCCGGCCTGAATGCCGCCCTAATCCTGGGGCGGGCCCGCCGCAAGGTAGCGGTGATAGACGCCGGCGAGCCGCGCAACGCGCCCGCCGCGCATATGCACGGCTTTCTGTCCCGCGACGGCCTGCCCCCGGCGATGCTGCTCGAACTCGGCCGCGCCGAGGTCGCCCGGTACGGCGTCCGGCTCATCCAGGGCCGGGTGGAGCAGATCGACGAGGGCTACCACGTCCGCATGGTCGGCGGGCCGGTGATCAGGGCCCGCCGCGTCCTGGTCGCGACCGGGCTGCGCGACGAACTGCCCGACATCCCGGGCGTGCGTGAACGGTGGGGCAAGGATCTCCTGCACTGCCCCTACTGCCACGGCTACGAAGTCCGTGACCGGCCTCTCGCCGTTCTCGGCACCCATCCGGGCGCGGTGCACCAGGCGCTGCTCCTACGGGCGTGGAGCGACGACGTCGTCTTCTTCCCGCACGCCCTTGAGCTGACGGCGCAGGATCGGGAGCGGCTGGAGGCGCGCGGCCTGCGCATCGTCGAGGGCGAGATCAAGCGGCTGGTCGTCGACGGCGACCGGTTGCACGGCATCGAGCTCGCCGACGGCCGGGCCGTCCCGCGTGCCGCCGCCTTCCTCTTCCCCCGCATGGTGCCGCGCGACGAGCTGCTGACCCGCCTGGGCTGCGACAAGGGCGACAACGGCTGGGTCACCACCGACCGCACCGGCCGGACCGGCGTCGCCGGCGTCTGGGCCGCCGGTAACGTCATCGACCCGCGCGCCCAGGTCATCACCGCCGCCGGCATGGGGTCCGCCGCCGCCTTCGCCATGAACACCGATCTGCTGGACGAGGACGTCGATCGCGCCGTCGAACAGCACCGCGCCTCTGCCGCCGTAGCGGTGCGGGGTGATGGCCGGTGAGCGTCGAAACCGCACAGCGGCGGGCACCGGCCGCTCGCGGGAGGCTGCCGTTCGGCGTCTACCTGCTGGCGTTGAGCCTGTTCGCGATGGGCAGCGCGGAGTTCTTGCTGGCCGGGGTCCTGCCGGCGGTCGCGGACGACCTCCGGATCACGTTGTCCTCCGCCGGCGCGCTGATCTCGGTATTCGCCATCGGTGTCGTCGTCGGAGGGCCTCCCCTGGCCATCATGACGCTGCGCTGGCCGCGGCGGACCACGCTGGTGAGCACTCAAGCCATCTTCGCCGCCTCGGTGACCATCGGCCTTCTGACCGACGACTACACGGTGCTGCTGGCCACCCGCTTCGTCTGCGGCCTCGCCTACGCGGGGTACTGGGCGGTCGCGGCGGTCACCGCGATCGGCCTTGTCACGCCCGACCGCACCGCACGCGCCTCCGGAGTCGTCGTCAGCGGGCTCAGCCTCGCGATGATCGCCGGCGGCCCGGCAGGGGCACTGCTCAGCTACTTCACGGGATGGCGGGGCGGATTCTGGGGCGTGGCAGCCCTGACCGCCGCCGGCGCGGTCTTGAGCCTGCTCGCGATGCCCGCGACAGACGCGGGAGAGAAGCCCAGCGTAAGGCGCGAGCTCCGCACCATGAGGCAACCGCAACTGTGGGTCGTGTACGCCGTCACCATCCTGAGCACCGCCGCCTACATGATCTCGTTCAACTACCTCGCGTCGTTCCTGACCGACATCACCGGCGTTCCCGGCGTCTGGGTCCCCGCGATCCTCGCGCTGTTCGGCGCCGGCGCCTTCATCGGCCTGTCCGTCGGAGGCAGGATCGCCGATCGGCGGCCCTTTCACGCGCTCCTGATCGGGGCGATCGGGATTCTGGCCGCTTCTGTCCTGCTCGCGGTCCTCGCCCGGCATGCGCTGGCCGTGGTCCCCCTCGTCCTGCTTCTCGGGATCGCCGGATTCGTGCTGAACCCGGCCATCTACGCGCGGGTGTTCACCATCGCGTCGGAGGCGCCGACACTCGCCGGGGCCACCACCGTCTCCGCGTTCCAGCTCGGCATCAGCCTCGTCCCGGCGCTCGCCGGGGCCGCCCTGAACGCCGGCGCGGGCATCATCTCCGTCACATGGATCGGCGCCGGCCTGGCAGCGGCCATCGTGCCGGCCGTCCTTCTCGACCGGACGATCTCACGTCGCCGGTCACGGATGACAGCGGACGGGGGGAGTTCGCCAGGCTGAGATTCACCTCATCGCCACCTCGCCCCTCGCCGGAGCTTCGGGAGCCCTGGGCCGTCACGACGTGGCGGTCCAGAGATTGACCTGCCTCGGGCAGGGTCACTATGTTCGCATGCAGAACGTTTGTCCGCATGACGAACATACACATGAGGGGGTGCGATGGCCACGGTGACTTCGCTCGCCGACGCGGTGGCGGATCTCGTGCACGACGGCGACAGTGTGGCGCTGGAGGGCTTCACCCACCTGATCCCCTACGCGGCCGGACACGAGATCATCCGGCAGGGGCGCCGCGACCTCACGCTGATCCGGATGACCCCCGACCTGATCTACGACCAGATGATCGGGATGGGCTGCGCCCGGCGGCTGGTCTTCTCCTGGGGCGGCAACCCGGGGGTGGGGTCGCTGCACCGCTTCCGCGACGCGGTGCAGAACCGCTGGCCCGCGCCGCTGGAGATCGAGGAGCACAGCCACGCGGGCATCGCCAACGCCTACGTCGCCGGCGCGTCCGGGCTGCCCTTCGCGGTGCTGCGCGGCTACCGGGGCACCGACCTGCCCGGCCACACCGCCACGGTCAGGCCGATCACCTGCCCGTTCACCGGCGAGGAGCTCACCGCCGTCCCCGCGATCAACCCCGACGTCGCCGTCGTGCACGCGCAGCGCGCCGACCGGCGGGGCAACGTGCAGCTCTGGGGGATCACCGGGGTGCAGAAGGAGGCACTCCTGGCGGCGCGACGCTCGCTGGTCACCGTGGAGGAGATGGTCGAGGAGCTGGAGCCCCGTCCCGGCGCGATCGTGCTGCCCGGCTGGGCGATCACCCACGTCTCCGAGGTCCCCGGCGGTTCCCACCCCTCCTACAGCGCCGGCTACTCCACCCGGGACAACGGTTTCTACCTCGCCTGGGACGAGATCAGCCGTAGCCGCGAGACCTTCACCGCCTGGATGGAAGAGCACGTCCTCGCCGGCGCGGAGGCCCGCCGGTGACCGCGGCCTACACCTCCGACGAGATGATGACCGTGGCGGCGGCCAGGCGGCTGCGTGACGGCCGGTCGTGCTTCGTGGGCATCGGCCTGCCCAGCACCGCCGCCAACCTCGCCCGTGGCACCCACGCCCCCGACCTCGTGCTCATCTACGAGTCGGGGACCATCGGCGCCCGGCCGGACCTGCCGCCCCTGTCCATCGGGGACGGCGTGCTGGCCGACACCGCCGACGCCGTCGTGAGCGTGCCGGAGATCTTCAACTACTGGCTCCAGCCGGGCCGCATCGACGTCGGCTTCCTCGGCGCCGCCCAGATCGACCGGTTCGCCAACATCAACACCACCGTGATCGGCCCCTACGCCAACCCTCGGGTCCGCCTCCCCGGCGCGGGCGGGGCCCCCGAGATCGCCGCCTCCTGCCGCGAGGTGACCGTGATCGTACGGCAGAGCCGCCGCGCGTTCGTCGACCGCGTGGACTTCGTCACCTCCGTCGGGTTCGGCTCCGGCCCCGGCGACCGGGAACGCCTCGGCCTGCGCGGCGGCGGCCCCCGCACCGTCATCACCGACCTGGCGATCCTGGAGCCCGACCCGACGAGCTGCGAGCTGGTCGTCACCCACCTGCACCCCGGCGTCACCCTCGACCAGGCCCGCGCGGCCACCGGATGGGACCTCGCCACGGCCCCCGACCTGCGCGAGACCACTCCCCCCACTCCCGCGGAGCTCGACGCCCTGCGCCGCCTCACCGGGAGCAGGCCGTGAAGCAGCCTGCCGCGGCGAGCGCGGGACACCGGCATCCGTCGACCAGGAGCTCAAGATCATGAATGACGTCTTCGTCCTCGACTCCGTCCGCACCCCCATCGGCCGCTACGGCGGGGCGCTGTCGGGCGTCCGCCCCGACGACCTGGCCGCGCACGTGGTCCGGGCACTGGCCGGCCGCTCCCCCGACCTCGACCCGGCGACCGTCGACGACGTGTTCTTCGGCGCGGCCAACGGCGCCGGCGAGGACAACCGCGACGTGGCGCGGATGGCCGTCCTGCTCGCCGGGCTCCCGGTCACGGTGCCCGGCACAACCGTGAACCGGCTGTGCGGGTCCGGGCTGGAGGCGGTCGTCGCCGCCTCCCGCGCCGTGGCCGTGGGCGACGCCTCCCTGGCGATCGCCGGCGGGTCGGAGTCGATGAGCCGGGCGCCGTGGGTGATGCCCAAGCCGTCGCGCGGCTTCGACCGGGGAGCGCAGACCCTGCACGACACGGCCCTCGGCTGGCGCATGGTCAACCCTCTGATGCCCGCCGAGTGGACGGTCGCCCTGGGTGAGGGCGCGGAGATCCTCGCCGACCGCTACGGGATCACCCGCGAGGCCCAGGACGGCTTCGCCCTGCGCAGCCACCGGCGCGCGGCGGCGGCCTGGGAGCGGGGCGTCTTCGCCGGCGAGGTGGCCGTGCTCGACGCGCTGGACCACGACGAGTCCGTCAGGACCGACGCGTCGCCCGCCTCCCTCGCCCGCCTCAAGCCGGTCTTCCGTCCCGGCGGCACCGTCACCGCCGGCAACGCCTCCCCCCTCAACGACGGCGCCTGCGCCCTGCTCGTCGGCGACGAGGCGGGGGCCGGGCGGGCCGGCCGTACGCCGCTGGCACGGATCGCGGCGCGGGCGGTGACCGGCGTGGAACCGCACCTGTTCGGCATCGGGCCGGTCGAGGCCGCCCGCACGGCGCTCTCCCGCGCGGGCATCACCTGGTCCGACCTGAGCGTGGTCGAGCTCAACGAGGCCTTCGCCGCCCAGTCCCTGGCCTGCCTGGCCGAGTGGCCCGACCTCGACCCGGAGATCGTCAACGTCAACGGCGGCGCGATCGCCCTCGGCCATCCGCTCGGCTCCTCCGGCGCCCGCGTCCTGGGCGCCCTCGCCCACGAGCTGCACCGCCGGGGCGGCGGCTACGGCCTGGCCGCCATCTGCATCGGGGTGGGACAGGGGCTGGCCGTCGTTTTGGAAGGGGTTTGACGTTCGCCGCACCCCTCGCCCACCTACGTGACACTCTGTCGACATCATGAAACTGGAGGTGAGAATGACCTTGTCGGCACGCGACGGACTGTTCTCCGGGATGTTCGCCAGGGGCGGGGCCGCGCCCGAGGTGTCGGACGCGGCGTGGCTGGCCGCGATGCTGGACGTCGAGGCCGCGCTGGCCGGCGCCCAGGCGGGGATCGGGCTGGTCCCGGAGGCGGCGGCCACGGCGCTGGAGGAGGCCTGCCGGCCGGAGTTCTTCGACCTGGCCGAGCTGGGGTGCAGGGCCGCGCCGGCGGGGAACCCGGTGATCCCCCTGGTCGCCGCGCTGCGCGAACGGGTCAAGCCCGAGCTGCGACGGTTCGTGCACTACGGCGCGACCAGCCAGGACATCAACGACACGGCCGCGATGCTGGTCGCCTGCCGCGCCCTCGCCCCGCTCCTGGCCGACCTGTCCGCCTGCGCCGACGCGTGCGCGCGGCTGGCCGGCGAGCACCGCGGCACCGTGATGGCCGGGCGCACCGTCCTGCAGCACGCCGTACCGGTCACCTTCGGGCTGAAGGCGGCCGGCTGGCTGCGCGCGCTGGACCGGTCGCGGGCGGAGCTGGCCGAGCTGGACCTGCCCGTCCAGTACGGCGGGGCGGCGGGCACCCTGTCCGTCCTCGGCGAGCGGGGCCACGAGGTCCTGCCGCGCCTGGCGGCCGGGCTGGGCCTGGCCGAGCCGGTCCTGCCCTGGCACACCGACCGCACCCCGGTGGCCCGGCTGGCCTGCGCCCTCGGCATGGCCTCCGGGACGCTCGGCAAGATCGCGACCGACGTGAAGCTGCTGGCCCAGACCGAGGTGGGAGAGGCCGCCGAACCCTCGACCCCCGGCCGGGGCGGCTCCAGCGCCATGCCGCACAAGCGCAACCCGGTGGGCGCGATGTCCGTGCTCGCCTGCGTCCAGCGCGTCCCCGGGCTGGTGGCCTCGGTGCTCGCGGGCATGGTCCAGGAGCACGAGCGCGCCGCCGGCCCCTGGCAGGCCGAGTGGGAGACGCTCAGCGAGCTGCTCCGGCTCACCGGCAGCGCCGCGTCCTGGCTCCGCGAGGTGCTGGAGGGCCTGACCGTCGACCCCGCGCGGATGCGGGCCAACCTCGACGCGACGAGGGGGCTGCCGATGGCCGAGCACGTCGTCGCCCGGCTCGGCGGCACCCCCGAGGCGCGCGGGCTGGTGGACGCCGCCTGCGCCAGGGCGGTCGACGAGGGTCTGTCGCTGCGGGAGGCGCTGGCCGCTCCGTGGCTGCGGGAGGCACTGCCGGCCGCTCCCGGCGTGAGCCTGACGCCGGAGGAGCTGGACGCCGCCCTGGACCCGGCGGGCTACCTCGGCTCCGCCGGGATCTTCGTCGACCGGGCGCTCGCCGCCCACCTGAACCCGCCCGGCTGAGCACGGCGCCCCGGAGGGGGCCACCCGGGTGAACACGACAAGGAGCTGAAGGATGGACATGTGGAGCGCCGGAGACGCGACGCGCCGGGCCGTACTGGGTGATGAGCACGTGGACCGCGCCGGCGCGGGCGCCACGCCGTTCACCGCGGACTTCCAGGAGCTCATCACCAAGTACGCCTGGGGGGAGATCTGGACCCGTCCCGGCCTGGACCGGCGCACCCGTAGCTGTGTCACCCTCGCCCTGCTCACCGCGCTCGGGCACGAACACGAGCTGGCCATGCACGTGAGGGCGGCGCTCCGCATCGGTCTCACCGAGGAGGAGATCAAGGAGGTGCTGCTGCAGACCGCGGTCTACGCGGGAGTGCCCGCGGCCAACCGCGCGTTCGCGGTGGCGCAGGCGGCACTAGAGTTCGACCGGAACGAGGAGGACGGGGATGGACGGACCGGTTGACCGCGGCTCTGACCACGTGCAGTCGCTGGCCCGGGGGCTGTCGGTGATCCGGGCGTTCGGCGCGGCCACTCCCGAGCTGACGCTCAGCGAGGTCGCCCGCGCCACCGGCCTGACCCGCGCGGCGGCCCGGCGGTTCCTGCTGACCCTGGTCGACCTGGGCTACGTCCGGACCGACGGGCGGCTGTTCGCGCTCTCCCCGCGCGTCCTGGAGCTCGGTTACGCCTACCTGTCCGGGCTCTCGCTGCCCGAGGTGGCCGAGCCGCACCTGGCGCGGCTCGTCGCAGAGGTGCGCGAGTCGGCGTCGATGGCGGTGCTCGACGGCGAGGACATCGTCTACGTGGCCCGGGTGGCGACCACGCGGATCATGCGGGTGTCCATCGACATCGGCACCCGCTTCCCTGCCCACTGCACCTCGATGGGCCGGGTGCTGCTCGCCGGGCTGCCCGCCGGCGAGCTGGACGCCGGTCTCGGCCGCGCCGGGCTGCGCGGGTTCACCGCCCGGACCGTCACCACGCCCTCCGCCCTCCGGGCCGAGCTTGAGCGCGTCCGCTCCCAGGGCTGGGCGATGGTCGACCAGGAGCTGGAGGAGGGGCTGCGCTCGGTCGCCGTGCCCGTCCGGGACCGCTCCGGCCGGGTGGTCGCCGCGATGAACATCTCCTCCCACGCGAGCCGGACGACCGTCGAATCCGTCCGGAGCGACCTGCTGCCGCCCCTGCTGGCCGCCGCGGCGCGGGTGGAGACCGACCTGCACGCGACGGGCGTGACGGGCACCGCGCTCTCACGCTGACCCACCGGGTCCGATGACAACGTTGTCAACAGGGCGGACTTGGGCGATGATCGGGCCGTGACAGACAGTGTCCGTGGACGTCCCACCATGAAAGATGTCGCGGCGGCGGCCGGGGTGGCGCTCAAGACCGTCTCCCGGGTCGTCAACGAGGAGCCCGGGGTCAACTCCGCCACGGCCGAGCGGGTCCTGTCCGCCATCGAACGGCTCGGCTACCGGCGCAACGAGAGCGCCCGGGTGCTCCGCCGGGGCCGGACCGCGAGCATCGGCCTGGTGATCGAGGACGTGGCCGACCCGTTCTACTCCGGGATCAGCCGCGCGGTCGAGGACGTGGCGCTCCGGCACGGGTCGCTGGTGCTCAGCGGCTCCTCAGGGGAGGAGCCGCGGCGCGAGCGGGAGCTCGTCCTCACCTTCTGCTCCCGCCGGGTGGACGGCCTGATCATCGTGCCGGCCGGGGCCGACCACGGATACCTCAGGCCCGAGCTCGACGCGGGGACCCCCGCCGTCTTCGCCGACCGGCCCGGCGGGCTGGACGTGGACACCGTGATCTGCGACAACAACGGCGGGGCGCACACCGGGGTCACCCACCTGATCCGGCACGGCCACCGCCGCGTCGCCTTCCTCGGCGACAGCGCCTCCATCTTCACCGCCGCCGAGCGCCTGTACGGCTACCGCCGCGCCGTCGAGGACGCGGGCCTGCCGCTCGACGAGTCGCTGGTGGCGATGGGCCCTCCGGAGCAGGCCGGGACCGCGCTGACCCGGATGCTCTCCGGGGACGACCCGCCCACGGCGGTGTTCACCGGCAACGGCCGGATCACCGTGGCCACGCTGCGCACCGGCCACCGGCTCGCCATGGTCGGCTTCGACGACTTCGAGCTCGCCGACCTGCTGGTGCCCGGCGTGACCGTGGTGGCCCAGGACCCGGCCAGGCTCGGCCGCGCCGCCGCCGAGCTGCTCTTCCGCCGCATCATGGGCGGACCGGGCGCCGCCGAGCGGATCGAGCTGCCCACCCGTCTCATCCCCCGCGGATCGGGGGAGCTCCGGCCATAGGGCACCGGGCGCGGGGACCGCGGCGTGGTCCGGTCGGGAGGACGCCGGACGCGGGGACCGGGGCGTGGTCCGGTCAGGAGAGCTCCGGGCGCAGGGACCGGTGCAGGGCGAGGGAACAGCCGATGGTCACGGCTCCGGCGAGGACGATCGCCAGGTGCGGTGCGGTCAGCTCGGCGGCCAGGCCCACGAGGGCGGCGCCCGCCGCCTGGCCGGTCATCGCCCCCGCCCCCGCCAGGCCGAAGGCCTGTCCCCGGACCGGCTCGGGCACCGCCGCCACGAACCCCCGCTGCAGGCCGAGCTGGTAGGAGGCGCTGCCCACCGTGGCGAGCAGGGCGAGCAGGGCGGCCCACGCGAAGCCCGGCTGGAGGGCGAACCCGAGCAGCGGAACGCCCGACAGCACCGCCAGCGGCAGCGCCAGCCGCTCGCGCACCGGGGGTGAGGCGAACCGGCCGACGGCGAGGTTGCCGGCCGCCATGCCCAGGGACGCGGCGGCGAGCGCGATCCCGGCCGTGCCGCCCAGGTAGGGGACGAGCATCGCCTCGGCGCCCGTCACGAACGACACCGGCAGCCACTGGGCGAGCAGCAGCCCGCGCACCCTCGAGTCGGCCAGCAGGCTCCGGTTGACCCGCAGCGTCTCCCGTACGGCACCGCCCTCCCCCGCGCCCCGGGCGGGGAGGTCGGGCAGGCCGGTCCGGAGCACCAGGGCAGCCACGGCGGACAGTCCGGCGGTGACGGCCAGCGCCCCGGCGGGGCCCGCGGCCGCGAGGACGCCGCCGCCCACGGCCAGCCCGCCGATCTGCGCCCCGGCCGAGGTCATGGACAGCACGGACCTGGCCAGCACGAACGCGTCGCCCGGCAGCAGGTCGGGCAGGAGGGCGGTACGGGCCGCCATGAAGACCGGCGAGAACAGGCCGGTGACGAGGACCAGCGCGAGCATCGCCCAGACGGGCAGCCCGGCGAAGGCCAGCAGCAGGCAGGTCGCCACCCGGACCAGCTCGCCGGCGATCATCAGCGCGCGCGGCCGTATCCGGTCGGCCAGCGAGAGCAGGAACGTCCCGCCGACGACGTAGGGGAGGAAGCCCAGCATGTACGCCGCGGCCGACAGGCCCGGCGAGCCGGTCCGCGCGTAGACCAGCGCCGCCAGGGCCAGCATCTTGACCTGGTCTCCGGCCACCAGGAGCGTGAAGCTCCCGAACAGCACCCTGAACTCACGGCTCGCGAAGACCTCGCCGTAGGTCGCGGCGCGCTCTTGTGTGGTGGTCATGCGCGCCATGCTCGGGGAGCCGGAGGCGGCTGGCTAAGCTTTCGGATATATCCGAAAGGTCGTTTGATGGTCAACCTGATCGAGGTCAGCCCGCAGGACATCGTGGCGAGCAGGTTCGCCATCTCCCCGCTCATCGTGACCAAGCACGCGCTCTGGATGCTGTCCGGCAAGAGGGAGGCCGGAGTATGGCGCGCCTGGGTGGACCGGGCGCGGGAGCCGTACGGGAACCTGCTGGCCGGACGGCCGGGCCTGGGAGCCATGGTGACGCTGTTCCGGGAGCGGCGGTACAACGCCGACTTCCCCGCGCCGCCGCCGGCCGGGGTGAACACCCCGTTCGAGGTGGAGCTCGCGACCGTGCGGGCGACCCCGGTAGCCCAGGCGCACCACGAGATCGCCAGGAACCTGGACGGCATGGCACGTCTCCCGGACGCCGTCATGGACGTGCTGCTCTCACCGGAGGTCGTGGAGCTGTTCGCCGACGCGCTCCAGGGCGTCTGGGACGAGATCGTCGCACCCGCGTGGCCGCGCTTCCACGTGATCCTGGAGCGGGACGTGATCCAGCGGGCGGGCCGCCTGGCCACCTACGGCTGGGCGGCGGCGCTGGCCGACCTCAGCCCCCGGGTGCGCTGGCGCCCGGACGGCGTCATCGAGGTCCGGGCGGAGAGCCCGGACGAGACATACCGGCTCGGCGGACGCGGCCTGCTCTTCGTGCCGTCCCCCTTCGAGGCCGGGGTGGGCTCCTATCTTGAGCACGCGTGGCCGTACGCGATCAGCTATCCGGCCCGGGGCGCCGGGATCGCCCAGGAGGCGCCGGACGGCCTCGCCGGGCTGATCGGCCGGACCAGGACCCGCGTCCTGCTGGAGCTGGCCGGCCCGGCGACCACCACCCAGCTCGTCACCCTGCTCGGCCTGAGCCTGGGCACCGTCGGCGGCCATCTGGCCGCGCTGCGGAGGGCCGGCCTGGTCACCGGGAGCCGCACCGGCCGCGGTGTCCTCTACCACCGCACCGCGCTGGGCGACTCCCTGGTCAGCCCTCCGGCGCCCCCGCGCTGAGCCGGCGCGGGCGCCCCGGGCACGGGCCGGTCCTCCGGCGCCCCTGCCCTGGGACGGCGTGCGCGGGTCAGCCCTCCGGCGCCCTGCCGTGGGACGGCGGGCGGGTCAGCCCTTCAGCGCCCCGGCCATCAGCCCGCGCATGAAGAAGCGGCCGAGCAGGACGTAGACGACCATCGTGGGGACGGACGCGAGCAGGGCCGCGGCCATCTGCTGGCTGTAGGGGACGGTCTGGGCTCCGGCGATGTTGTTGAGCATGACAGTGGTGGGCCAGCTCTGCGGGCCGGTGAGGAAGACGGCGAACAGGAAGTCGTTCCACATCGAGGTGAACTGCCAGATGATCACCACCGCGAAGGCCGGCCCGGAGACCGGCAGCACCACCGACCAGTAGGTCCGCAGCATCCCCGCGCCGTCCACCCGGGAGGCCTCGATGAGCTCGTCCGGGATGGTGACGTAGTAGTTGCGGAAGATCAGCGTGCAGATCGGGATGCCGTAGACCACGTGTGCCAGCAGCAGTCCCGGGATCGCGCCGTAGAAGACGCCCGGCACCCCGGTGAGGGACTGGGTGATCTCGTTCAGCTTCACCAGGAGCTGGACCAGCGGGATCATCACCCCCTGGTAGGGGATGAACATGCCGAACAGGAACAGCGTGAACAGCACGTCGGCGCCGGGGAAGCGCCACTTCGACAGCACGTAGCCGTTCATGGAGCCCAGGACCGCCGAGATCAGCGCGCCGGGTACGGCCAGCAGCACGCTGTTCCAGATGCCGGGGGCGAGCTTCTCCCAGGCCACCCGCCACGGCTGTGCCGTCCACACCTCCGGAAGCGCCCAGGCCCGGCCGGGGTCGGCCTCGGTCAGCGGCTTGAAGCTGGTGACCAGCAGGACGTAGACCGGGATCAGGAAGATCACCAGGAAGGCGACCAGCAGCGCCAGCCGGATCCCGCGCGCCCGGCCGGCCCGCCGCCTGGCCCGGCCGCCCGGGTCCTTCGCCCGCGCGGGCGGGACGGGGGTCTCGGTAACCGTCATGACCGCCTCTCCTTGCGAAGGGTCCAGACCAGGTAGGGGATGACGAACACGCTCACCGCGAGCACGATGTAGGAGGCGATGGTGGCGCCCTTGGCCGGGTCGTGGGAGTCGAAGACCGCGACCCACATGAACACGGCGGGGACATCGGTGATGATCTGCTTGCCGGACACCGCGACGATCAGGTCGAAGACCTTGAGCGAGATGTGCCCGAGGATGATCAGCGCCGACAGGGTCACCGGGCGGAGCAGCGGCAGCACGATGTGCCGGTAGACCTGCCACTCGGTGCAGCCGTCCACCCGGGCGGCCTCCCGGAGGTCTTCGGGGACGCCCCGGAAACCCGCCAGGAACAGCGCCATGACATATCCAGACATTTGCCATATCGCCGGGATGGCCATGGCTGCCATCCCCCAGTCCGGGTTCCGGAACCACTCCCACTGCAGGAAGTCCAGGCCCAGGCTGTCGAACAGCCGGTTCAGCCCGACCGCCCGCTCGTCCTGGCCGGAGTTCATCAGCCAGCGCCAGACGACCCCGGTCGCCACGAACGAGATCGCCATCGGGAACAGGTAGACGGCCCGGAAGGTCCCCTCTCCCCTGATCCCCTTCTCCATGAGGAACGCCAGCAGCCAGCCCAGCGCCAGCGCCCCGACCACGAACACCACGGTGAAGACGATCGCGTGATCGACCGAGATGCCCCAGCGCTTCTGATCCCAGAGCGAGACGAAGTTCTCCAGGCCGACGAAGCTCCCCTCGGAGATCTCATCGTGCCTGTCGGTCATGGCCAGCCTGAAGTTCCAGCCGAGCATGCCGTACACGAAGACCGCGATGGCGATGATCGACGGCATGACCAGCAGCAGCCCCGGCAGCCACCTGCGCACCCGTGTCACTGACACCCCTTCCACGGGGTACGGCCCGCGTCGCCGCGGGCCGTACCGGACGTCACTGACCCGAGTTCTTGGCGGCCTCGGCCAGCGCGGCCTGGAGCGCGGCCACGTCCTTGTCGGTGTGGAAGAGGCCGACCGCCTCGTTGATCGAGACCCGCCAGGCGTCGTTGACGGTGACGCCGTGCTGGATGGACCCGGCGAGCTTGTTGCTCCCCCAGTCCTTCAGCGCGTCGGCGAGGTAGTCGGTGTAGAGGGAGGTGTCGGCGTCCTTGCGGGCCGGGATGGAGCCCTTCTTGGGGTTGAAGGCGTCCTGGCCCTCCTTGCTCGCGGCCACCTTCAGCCAGGCCACCGCCCCGGCGCGGTTCGGCGCGCCCTTGGGCAGGGTGAAGCTGTCCGACAGCCACATGAAGGTGCCGCCGGTGCCGGGCGAGGGCGCCCAGTCGAAGTCGGTCTTGGACTTCTTGCCCAGGCCGCCGTCCGGCGGGTTGTGGAAGTAGCCGTACGCCCAGTCGCCCATGATCGTGAACGCGGCCTGGCCGTCGGCGACCTGCTTGGCCGCGGGCTGCCAGTCGTCGGCCGGGTCCCCGGCGTAGGACAGGACCGTCTTGAAGTCGTTGAGCGCCTTGGTCATCGCCGGACCCGACCAGTCGGACCCCGCGGTCCAGAGCTGGTTGTAGGCCTCGGTGCCGAGCGAGCCGAGCAGCACGCTCTCCAGCAGGTGCACCATCGTCCACTCGGAGCCGATCGCGAGCGGGATCTTGCCCGTCTTCTTGACCTTCTCCAGGGCGGCGGTGAACTCCTCGATCGTCTTGGGCACCTCGGTGACGCCCGCCTCCTTGAGCACGGCGGGGTTGAACCACATCACGTTGGAGCGGTGGATGTTCACCGGGACCGAGTAGATCTGGCCCTGCACGCTGATCTGGTCGACGAGCTGCTGCGGGAAGACGTCCTTCAGCTTGAGCTCGTCGTAGAGGGAGTTGACCGGCTCCAGGTCACCGGCCTTGATGTAGCCCTGCAGCTCGGCGCCCGCGTGCCCCTGGAAGGTGTCCGGCGGGGTGTCGGCCTGCAGCTTGGTGGCCAGCAGGGCGCGCGCCTTGTCGCCGGAACCGCCCGCCACGGCCGCGTCGAAGAACGTCAGGCCGGGGTTCTGCTTCTCGAAGATCTCTTTCATGGCCTTCAGGCCGTCGGCCTCGCCCGGTCCCGTCCACCAGGAGAAGACCTCAACCTTCTTCTCTCCGCCGGCCTGCGGGGTTTGCGCGGCGCCGCCGCCGTCGCCGCAGGCCGTCAGGGTGAGCAGGCCCGCCACGGTGACCGCGACGGCCGCCATCCACCGTCGTCGCATAGCTTCCCGTCCCTTCGGGGTCGAGGTTTCACAGATTCCCCCGAGAAAGATGACAACGTTGTCAGTAGATCAATCAACCCACCTGGCACCGAGCGACGTCAAGGTGTGCGCGGATAACTTCTGCGCATCCCGATCCGGACCCTGACTCGCGGATCCCGCCGTGGCCGGTAGTCGCGAGTGATCACCGGCAGGGCCCCCGGCGACCGCCGGCGGGTACGCGACCACCGACGGGGACGCGGCCACCGGGTCGCCGCCACACCGGACGCGCCGCGGTCCACCACGCGCGGACCGCGCCGATCACCGCCCTGAGCCGGCTCCCGCGGTCCGCGGAACGGGTCCGGGTCAGCTCTCCCGGCGCACGGAAGGATCGGACCATTCGGATTGATCACGCCCAAGTCGGCATATATCTTGATCCGCTATCTTGATCCGCACTGCCGTCAAGGCGAGCTAAATCCGCAATCGGGGAGCCTCTTACGTGTTTGTCAGACGAATAACCCTTCTAGCCGCGGCAGGGGTCCTCGCCGCCGCGAGCCTCGTCTCCGGGGGGTTGGACGCCTCCCCCGCGGAAGCGGCACCGGCCGACCCGTGTGCCCGGCCGGCGGCATCAGCCCGGCCGAGCGCCCAGCCGACGGCCTCGCCTCAGCCGAGTGCCCCTGCGACGGCCTCTCCCCAGCCGGGCGCCCGCACGACCGCACCGCCCGAGCCGGTGGCCTGCACCACCGATAAGGACGTGTTCCCCGGCGCGCGGCTCGGGGAGCGGACCGGGCCGCAGGGCGAGATAGCCCGGCTCACAGCGGCCCAGGCCGAAGCCGCGGCCGAGGTGGCGCCCGCCCGGGTGTTCTGTGACGGCGACGGGGTGAGCGGCAAGCGCGTCGAGGTGCTGTACGTCCGCGAGCCGAGCATGCCCGACCGTTACAGCCGGCTGCTGCCCATGTTCCAGGCGTGGCTCTCCAACGCCGACGACTCCTTCAACGACGCCGCCGCGGCGGGCGGCAAGAGCCGTCACATCCGCTACGTCACCGAAGCGGTCTCCGGGGGATGCCAGATCGCGGTCCGCGAGGTCGTCGTGCCCGCGGAGTCCCTGGCCACCTTCGACAGCGGCGTCACCGCGGTGCAGGCGCTGGGTTACAACCGCGCGGACCGCAAATACCTCATGCTCACCGAGGCGACCGTCGTTTGCGGAGTGGGCCAGAGGTATGTGGACGATCGGCCCGGCGCTACCAACTACAACAACCTCCGCGCCTACGCGCGGGTCGACGCGGTCCCCAACTGCTTCGGGGCCAACGCCATCGCCCACGAGCTGGGCCACACGTTCGGCGCGGTGCAGGAGAGCGCCCCGCACTTCCAGACCTCGCACTGCTCGGACCAGTTCGACCTCATGTGTTACGGCGGGACCCCGTCGTGGTCCTGCCTGAAGTGGGACGACTACCGGCTCCCCGACTGCAACCGCGACGACTACTTCAACGTCAGCCCGGCGGCCGGCAGCTACCTCGCCACCCACTGGAACACCGCCGACAGCGAGTTCCTCGTCAAGGGGGACACCAGCGACGTCGTCCCCCACCCCACCGTCGGCCTCACCTACGTGATCACCAGTGTGTCGACCGGTGGAGCCATCGAGCCGATCGGCGGCTCCGCCACCGGACTGGTCAAGCTCAGCCAGCGTGCCCGTACCAACACCCTGAGCCAGAGCTGGCTGATGGGCTACAAGACCGGCCTCCAGTTCGTCAACATGAACAGCCGGATGTGCGCCGACAGCGCCTACAGCGGAACCGCCTCGGGAACCCAGACCCTGCAGTACAACTGCAAGGGCACGGACGGCATGCGGTGGGCCTACCTGCCACAGGCGGACGGCAGCTACGCGATCGTCAACTGGCTGTCCGGGCTGGCCCTGACGGTCACGGGCGCCTACCCGGCCCCCCTGGAGCAGCGTCCCTACACCGGCGCGACCAACCAGCGCTGGAAGTTCAACCGGCTCATCAACTCCGTCGGTCCGGGGAACGGTGCGAGCTACTACCTGACGGGCGTCGGAAACCGGGAGAACGTCGAGGTCCTCAACGGGGCGCTGACGTCCGGCGCATCGGTGACGCACAAGCCGCATTCCGGTGCGAAGAACCAGCAGTGGGTGCTGCGCAACCCCAGCTCGACCACCTCCCCTGACTGGCAACTGGTCAACGCCAACAGCGGTAAGTGCCTGGATCTGAAGACGACGAGCACCGCGGCCGGGACCCAGATCGTCCAGACGACCTGCTCCACCACATCCAGCAGGCAGAAGTGGCAGCTGCAGCGGGTGGCGGACAGGACGTACGTCATCGTCAACAAGTACAGCAAGCGGGCGCTCAACATGACCACCGGTTCGCTGTCCGTCCTGACCCAGCAGGTTCTCGCGGGTGACAACAGCAACCATTTCTGGGCGCTCAAGCAGGTCTAGGACCGATCGGGCGACGTTCGCCCCTCCCTATGACGCGCCGCCCGGCTCCCGTGCCGGGCGGCGCGTTTCCATGGAAGGGCGCCCGCCCCGCTGCCGCCGCGGCGGGAGCCGCGGGTCAGGGCCGGCGGGGCCTAGACGCGCTGGACGGCTCCGTCGAGCAGGGCCACGACGGTGACCCCGAAGTCGTGGATGGTCGCCGACAGCTCGGCGGGCGAGAGGCCGGGGGCCACCACGACCAGCGCGCCGCGCATCAGCGCCAGCCCGATCAGGGTCGTCATGGCCAGGGTGCACGCCAGTGGCCAGGTCACCAGCAGGACGTCCGACTTCTCCAGCACGGTGAGCTTGCCCAGCTCGTGCATGCGCACGATCAGATCCTGATGGGTGAACAGCCCCTCGTCCTCGGTCAGCAGCGCGGGCTGGACCGACGGGTCGAACAGCGGCAGCGGGCCGGGGTCGAGCAGCAGCAGATCGGCGAAGTCGACGGTGTCGCGCGCCTGACCGAAAGTGATCACCTGCCGGACCCGGGAGGCCTCGGCGGCCTGCAACGACGCCTCCGCCAGACCGGGAGTCGTGATGATCAGCCGGGCGTCCCACCGGACCAGCAGCCCGGCCGTCTCCCTGCTCCCGGGCGCGAGCGGCGCCGCCACCCCGCCCGCCGCGATGATGGTGTGCACCGCCAGGGTCTGGGCGGCGGCGTTGTCGACGTGGACCCCCGCCACCTGACGCCGCCGGGCGCCACGCCGGACCAGCCCCGAGGCTCCCCGCGTCACCTCCTCGGCCAGGCGGCGGTAGCCGTACACCACTCCCGCGCCGAGGTCGATCAGCGCGGGCCGGTCACCCCGCTCGTGCGCGCAACCGAACACCGCCTCGGTGACGGTGCCCTTGATGGAGGAGGTGGGTCTCATTCCGCCGACGGTACGGCCGGGCTCTCCGCCCGGACATCGGCAGATGTATGTAGATGGGTGTGTATTCGGGATCCGTCCCCCTCCGGAGGGCGGGCCCGAGCCCTGCGCGACTCGGGCCCGCTGTCGCGTGGCCCGTGGCCCTGAAGTCCCCACCCCTCCGAGGAGACCTCGGCCGTTGGGAGGGACACGCGACGCTTCCGGTGTGCTCGACCGAGACGCCGGGGATGGTGTGGGCCCGCCGTACCGGACCGCCGTCGTGGCGGGCGCGGTGCGGAAGGCTGGGCGTCATCGGTCGAACACGAGGGAAACGTACGGCGGGCGGCGGTCCCGGCACATGCTCCGGAGTGCGTATCCGGAGATGTATCTATGCCACCGCCGATGTGTAGAGCCGATGTGTAGACGGAGCGGTCTCAGCCGCGGTTCTGCTCGATGACCCAGGTGGCGACCTGGGTCCGTGAGGAGAAGCCGAGCTTGGCCAGGATGTTGGCCACGTGCCGGGCCGCGGTCGCGGGACTGATCACCAGCTCGTCGGCGATGGCCTTGTTGCTCAGGCCCCTGGCGATCAGCCCGGCGATCTCCCACTCCCTGCCGGTGAGCGTGGTGAGCGGGGCGGCGACCGGATGCCTGCCGACCATCAGGGGCGCGTCGGACTGATCGTCACCCTGCAGCGCGTAGCGGACCGCCTGGTCCTGGGACATCTCCTTGCCGAGCGCCCAGAGCTGGGCGACCAGCGCGTCTCCGAGCCGGGCACGGGCGGGCTGGAGCAGCTCCTCCATCCGCGCGCCGAAACCGGAGGGCAGGACGGCGCCGCTCATCGCGCTCCGGATCGCGGCCGAGGCCCCCGCCAGGCGCACCGCCCGGCGGTCGTCCTCCTCGGCCAGCGCGAGCTGCGCGAGCGTCTCGATCCGCCGGGCCACACCGAGCCGCTGGCCCGTCCCCTGGCACAGACGCAGGCTCTCGATCAGCCTGACGCGCGCGGTGGCGAGGTCGCCCTGGGCCAGGGCGATCCGGCCCAGGCCCGCCAGGCAGGTGATGGTCTGCCAGTGGGCGGTGATGTCCTGGAGCAGGTCGAGTGCCTGCTCGTAGTAGGTGCGGGCCTCCGCCAGGTCGCCCCGGAGCCAGGCGACCTGGGCCAGGCCGATGAGCGCGACCGGGGCCGCCCAGTGGTTGTCGAGCTCGTGCGCGATGGCCAGCGCGGCCTCGAAGGAGCGCTGCGACTCCTTGGCCCGCCCCTCCGACAGCGCGAACGTCCCCTCCATGGAGCGGATCACCATCTCGTGCCAGGGGTCGTCGACCCTGCGCACGGCCTCCAGCGCCTCGTCCAGGAAGGCCCTGGCCCTCTCCGGCCGGCGCTGGTAGATGGCCACCCAGGCGAGGATGGCGAGCGCCCCGCTCAGCGGTCCGTGCAGGCCCGTCGCCCGGCACAGCTCGGCCGCGGCCGTACAGGCGACCCGCGCGGTGTCGGGGTCGCCCTGCCCGAAGGCCACCTGACCGCGCAGCACCAGGGCGTCGCCGCGCACGCTCGGCGGCAGCTCCGCCGGATCCGCCGCGAGCAGGCGGTCCAGCCACTCGTCGGCGGGGGTGAACCTGCCGCCGGCGATGGTCGGCCAGCGGAGCAGGACCAGCAGGCGCAGCGCGCTCTCGGGGTCGTCCGCCTCCGCCGACCAGCGCACCGCCGCCCACACGTTGGCCTGCAGCTCGTCCAGCAGGACCAGCATCGGGCAGATCTCGTCCCAGGTCGGCCGGGGGCGCCGGACGATCGTCTGGTGGATGCGGCCGGCGACCTCGATCATGTGGTCCCGGTGCCGCCGCCTCAGCGCGGCCTCCTCGCCGGAGGTGTCGAGCTGCTCGGCGGCGTACTGGCGGATCGTCTCCAGCATCCGGTAACGCGTCTCGCCCGCGACCTCCGCGTCCGCCAGCACCAGGGACTTGTCGACCAGGTCGCAGAGCACGCGCAGGACGTCGTCCGCCCACAGGCCGTCGCCCGCGCAGACCTGCTCGGCCATGTCCAGCGTCCATCCCCCGGTGAACACCGCCAGCCTCCGCAGCAGGATCCGCTCGGGCTCGTTGAGCTGCTGGTAGCTCCAGTCGACGGTCGCGCGGAGCGTCTGGTGCCTGGCCGGGGCCATCCTGTCGCCGGCGGACAGGAGACGGAACCGGTCCCTGATCCGGGCGTGGATCTGCTCCACCGTCAGCACCCTGCACAGCGCCGCGGCCAGCTCGATGGCCAGGGGCATCCCGTCGAGCGCCTCGCACAGGCTGGCGATCTCGCCGGCGTTCTGCTCGGTGACGGCGAAACCGCGCGAGGCCGCGCCGGCGCGGTCGACGAAGAGCCGCACCGCCTCGCTGCCGGCGAGCTCGTGGACCCCGGTCCGGGGCAGCGAGAGCGGCGGCACCCGCCACACGGTCTCCCCCGCCACCCGCAGCGGCTCCCGGCTGGTCGTGAGCATCCGTACGGCCGGGCAGACGGTGAGCACCGCCCGGCAGAACCGGGCCGACTCCTCGATGAGCGACTCGCAGTTGTCGATGATCATCAGCAGGTTCCGGTCACCGAGCGCGTCGATCAGCGTGTCGGACAGCGGGCGTGGCGGCTCGGCCTTCACCCCGAGCACGGCGGCCACGCGGGGCTCGACCAGGTCGCCGCGGACCGCCTCCGCCAGCTCCACCAGCCAGACGCCGCCGGGGAACCCCGCCGCCACCTGGGACGCCACCCGGACCGCCAGCCTGCTCTTGCCGATGCCGCCGGCACCGCACAGCGTCACCAACCGGGCGACGCCCAGCAGCTCGACAAGCTCCTCCACATCGCCCTCACGACCGACGAAGGCGTTGGGTTCGAGAGGAAGGTTGCCGCCGGTAAGGGATACGTGCGCGGTGTCCTGGGTCATCGGCTCTTAGGGGAGGTCGCGGGCCAGCCGTCACAGAAAGTGTGGCACCAATTACCGTGCCGTGCCCAGGCTTAGCCCCATTTCGCACGCTCGGATTAACGGGGCTGCGCCTAATATGTTGTTGCAATGAGTTCGCACGTGATGGTGGAAGTGCTGATGCTCCGGCTCGACGGGTCGGGCGGATTCGGGTATCGCAGGGCCGAGGACCGGCTGGCCGGGGGGACACACCCGGACGAGGCCGCCCGCGTGCTCGCGGACGCCGGGGAGATCCTGCTCCACTCGACGAGCTGGCGTTACGACGACCAGGGCCACATCGTGCTCACCTACGCCGCCTGCCCCGACCCGCACCACCACCTGCCGGCCGTCCCGATCCTCCCCGGCCCCGGCGCCGTCGCGACCGCGCCGGACCGCCCCTCCCCGCCCACGGTCACCGTGGACGACGTGGCCGCCCACGCCCTGCGCCACCTCGCCTGGCTCTCCGGCTCCGACCCCGTCACCCGCGACTTCGTCTCCGCCCGCCCCGACCTCGCCACCGCCCTGGCCCGCCACGCCCCGGCCCCGGCGGGCCAGGTCTGAGCACACCCCGGCCCCGCGGCAGCCGTACGGCCGCGCGACGTCCCCCGGCACCGGAGATCCGGACGGCGGATGTCCTCGGAGAGGCGACCGTCCGTACGCTGGACGAGACCGTCGTGTCACCGCCGTCCCGGCGGGAGCCGGGGCGGTCGTCACGCTCTGCGCATGACCCACCGAGGATGAGAGGGGACTTCCATGGCGGAGGAACTGTCGAAGCTGACGGGTCTGCTGTACGAGCTCGGGCTGCTCAAGCGCTACAGGCGCACGGGCTGGCTGGTCGCGGGGGTGCGGGACCCCGAGAGCATCGCCGACCACTCCTTCCGGACGGCGATCATCGCGAGCGTGATCGCCGCGCTGGAAGGCGGCGACCCCGAGCGCGCGGCGTTCCTGAGCCTGTTCCACGACACGCAGGAGACGCGGATCACCGACATCCCCTACCTCGGCAAGCGTTACCTGAAGGCGGCGCCGAACGAGGAGGTCACCGCCGACCAGGTGGGCGGTGTCCCCCGGTCCGTGGCGGAGATGGTGATCGACGCGGTCGGCGAGTACGAGGAGAAGACCAGCCTCGAAGCCGTCTGCGCCCGCGACGCCGACAAGCTGGAATGCCTGATCCAGGCCGTCGAGTACCGCGAGCAGGGACACCAGAACGTGCAACCGTGGATCGACAGCTCCCTCGCCGCGCTGAAGACGCCGTCCGCCAAGCGCCTCGCGGACGAGGCGCTCGGCACGGGGTCGCTGGAGTGGGTGAGCCGTGCCCTCGGCGGCGACCGGGCCACCTGACGCCCGCCCGCGCCCGAACCGCCGGCCGTGGCGGCGCTTCCCCGCGGCCGTACGGCGGGCCGTAAGGGGAGTCGGCTCCGGCGGTGCGACGGGACGGATCTGACCGCACGTGGCCATCCGATGGCGGACTGTCGGTGGGGCGACTCACACTGCAACCATGGCAGCCGACTCCCCCGAATCCGGATCCGCACTGGAAGACGACGACGCCCCCGGCCTCGCCGAGCTCAACACGCCGGAGTGGTTCGCCCTCTCCGGCGAGCTGGCCGGGATCGGGTTCCTCACCGTCGCCCGGCGGCTCCCCGCCCTGGTCCGTCAGGCTCTGGGCATGGCCTGGCAGGCTAGTCCCCGTGACACGGTCGCCGCCGTCGCCTTCAACCTGCTCGGCGGCGTGTTCACCGCCTTCGGCCTGCTGGCGACCACCGGCGTGCTGGAGGCCCTGTTCAGCACGGGCCCCACACCCGAGCGGGTCAGGGCCGCACTGCCCGGCCTGATCCTGGTCGCCACGGCCGCGATCCTGCGCACCACGCTGCAGGCGGGCGCCGGCTGGGCCCAGAGCAGGCTCGGCCCCCAGGTCGGCCGGATCGCCGAGGAGCGGCTCTACGGGCTGACCAGCCGGGTCGACCTCGTCGCCTTCGACGATCCGGAGTTCCACGACGCGCTCCAGCGGGCCCGGACACGCGGGATGCGCACGGCCGACACCGTGGTGGACACCGCGATCGACACGCTCACCGGGCTGATCGGGATCGCCGCGGCCGCCGGTGTCCTCGGCCTGCTCCACCCCGTCCTGCTGCCGCTGCTGGTGCTGGCCGTGATCCCGGACGCCTGGGCCGCCGTGCGCGCGGCGAGGATGGGCTACACGACCGACTACGCGCTGATCCCCGCCCGCCGCCGCAAGTGGATCCTCACCGACCTGATGGCCGACCGGCGCACGGCCGCGGAGTCGCGGTCGTTCACCATGCGAGGCTTCCTGATGCGGATGTACGACTCGGTGGCCCGCGGCGAGCAGGACATCATGCTGGGGCTCGCCAGGCGCCAGGCCGTCGCCCGGATCGTCGGCGAGGCGCTCGGCGGCCTCGGCACGCTGGCGGTCTACACGGCGCTCGGCCTGCTGCTGTTCTTCGGCACCGTCCCGCTGGCGGTGGCGGGCACCGCCGTGCTCGCCATCCGCTCCGGCAAGGGCTCCCTGGAGAACCTGATGTACGCCACCAACCGCCTCTACGAGGAGGGCCTCTACTTCGCCGACTTCCTGGCGTTCTGCGCGCTGGCCGACCGGCACATCCCCCAGGGCCGGCCAGGGCCGGCTCCCCAGGCGTTCGAGCGCATCACCACCGAGGAGATCACCTTCAGCTATCCCGGCTCCGACACCCCGGCCCTGCGCGGGGTGTCGGTCCGCCTCGACCGCGGGGAGGTCATCGCCCTCGTCGGAGAGAACGGCTCGGGCAAGACGACGCTGGCCAAGGTCCTGTCAGGCCTCTACCTGCCGGACAGCGGGCACGTCCGCTGGGACGCGGTGGATCTGGCCACGGTCGACCCCGACCTGCTGCGCCGCCGTATCGCGGTCATCGCCCAGGATCACAGCCACTGGCCGCTGACCGTCCGGCACAACATCACGATGGGTGAGAGCAAGGGAGAGCCCGCGCTGTTCTCGGCGGCCGAGGTGGCGGGCGCCGACCAGGTCGTGGCCGAGCTGCCCCACGGCTACGAGACCCTGCTCGACCGGCGGTTCAAGGACGGCAAGGAGCTGTCCGGCGGCCAGTGGCAGCGGATCGCGGTCGCGCGCGGCTTTCACCGGGACGCTCCCCTGCTGATCTGCGACGAGCCGACCGCCGCCCTCGACGCCCGCGCCGAGCACGCCCTCTTCGAACGCATCCGGCGGCATGCCGACGGCCGCACCGTCCTGTTGATCACCCACCGGCTGGCCAGTGTCCGCTACGCCGACCGGATCTACGTCCTGGACCACGGCAGGGTCACCGAGGAGGGCACCCATGACCAGCTCATCGAGGTCGACGGCCTCTACGCCGACCTCTACAGCCTGCAGGCCCGCGCCTACTCGGTCTGACCCCCGGGTACGGCCCGCGGACGGCCTCCCCTCCCTCCGGGCCGGATCCGCCACCCCGCCCCCGTGTCCCCGTCCCCGTCGGCCCCATCCCCCGGTCCGGTCGCGATCCCCGTTCAGCCCGGCCCCTCGTTCAGCCCCGATCCCCGAGCACGGCCTGCATGACGGCTTTCGCGATGGGAGCCGCCACCCGGCCGCCGAAGCCGCCGTGTTCCACGAGGACTCCCACGGCCACCCGGGGGTCGGCCGCCGGGGCGAAGCTGGTGAAGATCGCGTGGTCCTGCCCGGAGGCGGTGTTTTCGGCGGTGCCGGTCTTGGCCGCCACGTCGACGCCCGGGATGGCGGCGGCCGTACCGGTGCCGCCATCCCGGGTGACCGTGACCATCATCGCGGTGAGCCGGTTGGCCTCGTTCTCGTCGAGCGTCTGGCGGTAGCGCGACGGCTCCGTCTCGTCGATCACCGTGCCGTCGGCGAGGCGGACCTCCTCCACCAGGTAGGGGCGCATCAGCACGCCGTCGTTGGCCACCGCCGCGGAGATCATCGCGATCATGAGCGGGGTGGCCCGGTCGTCGAACTGCCCCAGCGCCGACATCGCGGTCTGCGCCCGGTCCATCTCCGGCGGATAGACGCTCCTGGCCACCGGCATGGGAACGGTGAGGTCGTCGGCGCCGAACCCGAACGCCTCTGCCTGCTCGCGCAGCGCGTCCTGGCCGAGGTCGATGCCGATCTTCGCGAAGGGCGTGTTGCACGAGGTCTTGAACGCGTACGCCAGCGGCGGGTTGCCGTCCCCGCAGGCCGTTCCGCCGGAGTTGTGCAGGTAGGTGTCGGTGCCGGGGAGGCGGAGCGCCTCGGGGGCGCCGACCTTCGTGGTCGGGCTGTACCTCCCCGAGGTGAGCGCGGCCGCACTGGTGACGACCTTGAAGGTGGATCCCGGCGGGTAGTTCTGCTGGATCGCCCGGTTCAGCAGCGGCCGGCCGGGATCCGCCCGCAGCCGCCTGTCGGCCCTGTCGAGCTGGGCGCCGTCGAAGGTCGCGTAGAGGTTCGGGTCGTAGGAAGGGAGGGAGACCATGGCCAGGATCGCGCCGGTGGCGGGGGTGATCGCGACGACGGCCCCGCGCAGCCCGGTGGCGCGCAGCGCCTCGTAGGCGGCCCGCTGCGCCCGCCCGTCGATGGTGAGCTTGAGCGTGGCTCCGCTCTCGGTGCCGTACACCAGCGAGCGCACCTTGACCCGGGGATCCCCGCCGGACAGCACGGCGTTCTCGGCCTGCTCGATGCCGGCTCCGCCGTAGAGCGAGACGTGTCCGGTCACCGGCGCGTAGAGCGGCCCCGCGGGGTAGACCCGCCGGTATCTGTAGTCGGCGCCCCCGCTGTCCCGGCTGGTCGCGATGACCGTGCCGTCGCGGAGCAGGATCTCGCCTCTCGGGCCGGCGAACCGCGCGATCATCGTCTGGCGATTGCGCGGGTCCGCGTTGAGCCGGTCCGCGTCGAGCGCCTGGATGTAGGTCACCTTGCCGAGCAGGGCGAACAGCATGGCCCCGCACACCAGGGCGACGTGCCGGAGCGGGATGTTGATCCGGCGAGCGCGTGGTGCGGCCATGGGCCCCTCCCCCGATCGCGCTACCGGTCACCGATTTACCGGTTTAACAGCCAGACCGAAAAGGGGGCACCGTCCTGGGGCAAAGCGGCCGTACGGCTTCTAATCAACCACCGACCGGTAGTAATTGATCTTGTTTTGGACGGCCGTCTGCTTCTCGCGCAGGTTGTCGACCTGGGCTTCCACCCGCCGGTCATGGGCTTCGAGGAGCGCGATCCGGTCACGGATCGTATAGTCGCCCTGCCGGACCAGATCGGCGAAGCGGAGCATCTCCGCGATCGGCATCCCCGTGTCCCGCAGGCAGCGGATCGTGCCGAGCCAGCCGACGTCGTCCTGGGTGAACCTGCGCTGCCCGGCCGCGTTGCGGCCGACCGGCGCCAGCAGGCCGATCCGCTCGTAGTAGCGCAGGGTGTCGAGACTGAAGCCGGTCTCCTCCACCACCTGTCCAGGCGTGTACACACTCACGCCTGGCAGCATCCCACCTGGAGTGCACTCCAGGTCAAGCGGAAAAGCCCTATTTGACCTGGAGTGCACTCCATCTTCCATGGTGGTGCCCATGACACACCTTCCCCTGGCTCTGGGCACTATCCCGTTCGGCACCGTCCTGGACGACAAGGCGACCTTCGCGATCCTGGACCGGTTCGCCGACGCCGGCGGCGCGATGCTGGACACCGCGAACAACTACCCCTTCTGGAACGAGGGCGCGACCGGCGACGAGAGCGAGCTGGCCATCGGCCGGTGGCTGGCCGCGCGGGGCAACCGCGACCGGATCGTGCTGAGCACCAAGTGCGGCGCCCGGCCGACGGTCCCCGGCGACCGGACGATGGGCTCCGCCGAGGGCCTGTCCGCCGCCGCGATCGGCTCGGCCGCCGAGGGCAGCCTGAGGAGGCTGGGGACCGACCACATCGACGTCTACTGGGCCCACATCGAGGACCGGTCCGTCCCGCTGGAGGAGACCCTCGGCGCGTTCGCCGAGCTGGCCGGGGCGGGCAAGGTACGCGAGATCGGGGCGAGCAACGTCACGGCCTGGCGCCTGGAGCGCGCCCGCGCCCTGTCGGAGGCCAACGGCTGGCCCGCCTACACCAAGGTGCAGCTCCGCCACACCTACCTCCGGCCCCGGCCGGGAGTGCGGCCGGTGGAGTCGGCCCACGTCATCGTGCAGGACGACATGATGGACTACCTGCGCGCCGAATCCGGCCTGACCCTGTGGGCCTACAACACGCTCATGGCCGGCGCCTACACCCGGCAGGACCGGCCGGTCCCGGAGATCTACGACCACCCGGGCACCACGCGCGGGCTCGCCGTACTGCGCGAGGCGGCGGACGAGCTGGGCGTGACCGTCAACCAGGTGGTGCTGGCCTGGCTGATCGGCGGCGACCTCCCGACGGTCCCGATCGTCGGCGTGAGCTCCCTCGCCCAGCTTGAGGAGGCTCTCGGCGCCGTGGACCTCAAGCTCGACGACGAGCTCCGTGCCCGCCTGGACTCCGTCCGATGAGGGCGCGGGAGGAGCTGTGGTTCCTGACGCCCACGCCGCTGGGCGTGTGGCGCTTCGAGAACGCCCGGCCCAGGAGGTCCGGAGCGCACCCTTCCCTGCGGGCGCGGATCGCCTCCGCGACGTTCTTCGCGGTCAGGCGGAGGTAGGGCGACGTCCCCCGCGGGCCGGGGCGGGCGGCGTCCTCCGCGGGTCAGGCGGACGCGGAACCGGCAGGTGGATGTGGAGCCGGACGGGCGGGCGTGGAGCCGGGCGGGCGGCGTCACTCCTGGGGCAGGTGCTCCGACAGGTAGCGGCGGACCAGTCGCTTGCACTCGTCGATCAGCTCGGGGTCGCCGTCGGGCCGGGAGCGGAAGGCGAGCTTGAGCACGGCGTCGGCGGCCTCGACCGCGACGACCAGCGCCCGGTCCAGCGCCGGCCCGATCGGGGCCCCGAGCAGCTCGATGGTGATCGCGCGGAGCCGGTCGGCCACGATGACGTTGTTCTCCAGAGCGGTGTCGAGCATCCGCTCGGTCCCCTTGAGCGCCGGGCCTCCCGGCGAGGGCAGCACCTCGCCGAAGTCGACCACGGCGAAGCCCGGCGTCGAGCGTTTCATCGCGACGAACTCGTCGATCGCCAGATCCACCATCTCGGTCCAGTCCGACAGCTGCACGGCCGAGAGCCGGGCGGTGATCCGGCCGAGGAACGCCTCCAGGTTGCGCAGCGCCAGCGCCCGGACCAGCCCCTGCTTGTCGGGGAAGAACTGGTAGAAGGTGCCGATCGGCACCTCCGCGCGGCGCGCGACCTCCTTGGTGGTCAGCGCCTCGTAACCCGCCTCGTCCAGCAGCCGCGCACACTCGTCCAGCATGCGCTCGACCCGTTCCAGGCTGCGCCGCTGGGCGGGACGGCGGCGGAGCGTCCCCCCGGAAACGTTCGTCATCGCTCCATCATCCCCTACCTGGGCCCCTCAAGGACTAACATGAGCCTCACTCATGCTATCTGGAGGTCAGGATGTTCCTTTGGGGTACGGCTACCGCGTCCTACCAGATCGAAGGCGCCGTCGCCGAAGACGGCCGGGGCCTGTCGATCTGGGACACCTTCGCCCATGAGCCCGGCCGTGTCCGCGACGGGCACACCGGCGACGTGAGCTGCGACCACTACCACCGCTGGCCTGAGGACGTCGCCCTGATGGCCGGGCTCGGGGTGGACTCCTACCGCTTCTCCATCGCCTGGCCCCGCGTCCAGCCCGAGGGCCGGGGCCGGATCAACCAGGCCGGCCTGGACTTCTACGACCGGCTGACGGACGCACTCCACGACAGGGGCATCGTCCCGGCGGCCACGCTGTTCCACTGGGACCTGCCGCAGGCACTGGAGGACGAGGGCGGCTGGCTCAACCGCGACACCTCCTACCGGTTCGCCGAGTACGCCGCCGCCGTGGCCGACCGGCTCGCCGACCGGATCCCGATGTGGATCACCCTGAACGAGCCCTTCGTGCACATGGTCTTCGGCTATGCCATGGGCAGCCACGCCCCCGGCAGGGCCCTGTTCCTGGACGCGCTCCCGGTGGCCCACCACCAGTTGCTCGGGCACGGCCTGGCCGCGGCGGCCCTGCGTGAGCGGGGGGCGGAGAAGGTGCTGATCACCAACAACTGCACCCCCGTCTGGCCCGCCTCCGACGATCCCGCCGACCTCGCCGCCGCCGACGCCTACGACACCCTGCACAACCGGCTGTTCAACGACCCCGTGCTGATCGGGAAATATCCGGATTTGTCGGCGTACGGCGTGACCCTCGACTGCGTCCAGGACGGCGACCTCGACCTGATCGGCGCCCGCCTCGACGGCATCGGCATCAACTACTACAACCCCACCCGGATCGCGGCCCCCACCGCCGAAGGACTCCCCTTCGCCGACACCGGCATCACCGGCCATCCCACCACCGCCTTCGGCTGGCCCGTCGTCCCCGACGGCCTGCGCGAACTCCTGACCGGCCTCAAGGCGCGGTACGGCGACGCCCTGCCGCCCGTCTACGTCACCGAGAACGGCTGCTCCCAGCCCGACGTGCCGGGCCCGGACGGGGTGGTCGACGACCAGGCCCGGATCGCCTACCTCGACGGCCACATCGACGCCCTCCAGCGGGCGCGGGCCGAGGGCGTGGACGTCCGCGGGTACTACGTCTGGTCCCTGCTGGACAACTTCGAGTGGGCCGAGGGCTACCACCAGCGCTTCGGCCTGGTCCACGTCGACTTCGCCACCGGGGAGCGCACCCCGAAGGCCTCCTACCACTGGCTCGCGAGGCGGATCGCCGAGCACGCCGGGACCCGGTAGGGCCCGGCTCCCGGGCGGTGCCCGCCCGGCCGCCGCCTCAGCCGTTGAAGGTGTCGGGGTCCGGGCCGGTGCGGGTGCCGGCGTCCAGCCGGGCGATCGCCTCCATGTCGCCATCGGTGAGGGAGAAGTCGAAGACGTCGATGTTCTCCCTGATCCGCGCCGGGGTGACCGACTTGGGGATCACGACGTTTCCCAGCTGGACGTGCCAGCGCAGGACGACCTGGGCCGGGGTCTTGCCGTGCCGCTCGGCGATCTCGACGATCGCCGGGTCCTTGAGCACGGCCCCCTGGGCCAGCGGGCTCCACGCCTCGGTGACGATGCCGTGCCGGGCGTGGAAGTCGCGCAGCTCGGCCTGCTGCAGGGCCGGGTGGAGCTCGATCTGGTTGACCGCCGGGACGACGCCGCCGGCCTCGATGAGGCGCGTCAGATGGGCGGGCTGGAAGTTGGACACGCCGACCGCGCGGACGCGGCCGTCGGCGAGAAGCTTCTCCATCGCCTTCCAGGTCTCGCCGTACAGGTCCCTGGCCGGCGCGGGCCAGTGGATGAGATAGAGATCGAGATGGTCCAGCCCCAGCTTGGCGAGGCTCGCGTCGAAGGCGGCGAGGGTGGAGTCGTAGCCCTGGTCGCTGTTCCACACCTTGGTGGTGACGAACAGCTCCTCGCGGGGCAGGCCGGAGGCGGCCAGTGCCTGGCCCACGCCCCGCTCGTTGCCGTAGATCGCGGCGGTGTCGATGCTCCGGTAACCGGCTTCGAGCGCGCCGGTCACCGCCCGGGCGGTCTCGTCCTCGGGCACCTGGAACACGCCGAAGCCGAGCTGCGGCATGGAGACCCCGTTGTTCAGGGTGATCATATGCGGTCCTCCCCCTATGGATGGCGTCAGCAAATAGAAGTGTATGCAATAGTTGCAGACGCTAGTTACTTGACCATATGCCTACGGAGGATGCCCGGGCGGGGACAGGGATCACATGACATGGCACGCGTATCACCAATATGGGGAAATTTCATTACATGATCATTGAAATGGGGTGTTCCCCACCCATGCGCGGGGCGTGCGACGTCAGTGACGTCGCGCGGCCGCCCCTCCCCGGCCACGCCGTACGACTTCCAGGGCCGCCGACCGGGACCCTCGCACCCGCCGTACGGCCTCCAGAGCCGCCGACCGGGACCCCGCTCCCGCCGTACGACTTCCAGGGCCGCCGACCGGGGCCCACCCCCGTTCCTACCGCGGGTAGGGGCTCAGCATCGCGCCGGAGTGGGCGTCGAGCTCGCGTTCGAGATAGTCCATCCGCCGGTCCATGAAGGCCTTCATGTGCGGCAGCTCCATGTGCCGGTCAAGATCCTCCTGGGAGCGCCACACCTCGTAGAGGAAGAAGGTCCTGCCCCCCCTCCTGGTGGACGTGATATTCCAGGCACCCCGCCTCACGACGGGTGGGTCCGACGAAGGACAGCAGGAGCTCCCCGAGCTCGGCGGCCCGCTCGGGCCGGGCGTGGGCGAAGCCGTAGAGCGAGATGATGCCGGTGGTCGCCCGCTGCTCGGGCGTCGTGATCGTGTCCGTCATGACGCCAACGCTAGAATCTCACATCGATGTGAGATTCAAGTCATTGTGGGGTGGATCACATGAAGATCGGTGATCTGGCGCGCGAGACCGGCGTGAGCGTGCGCCTGCTGCGTTACTACGAGGAGCAGGGGCTGCTCGTCTCGGAACGGGCCGGCGGTGGCCACCGCCGGTACGCGGCCGACGCCGCCGCCGTGGTCCGGCACATCCGGACCCTCCTGGCGGCCGGGCTGCCCACCAGGGTCATCCGCGACCTCCTGCCGTGCGTCGCCGGCGACGGCCCCGAGCTCGAACCATGCGTGATCGACCATCTCCGGGAGCAGCTCGGAGGCCTCGACGAACGGATCTCCGGACTCCAGGAGACACGCACCGCCCTCGCCGCCCTCCTGGAGACCACCGAACGGGCGGGGGTCGGCGGTTGAGTCCTCTCGCGGTCAACGGCGCCGGCGACGAGCTGACCGCCTTCCACCGCGTCCCGGAGAACCCGCCTCCCGGCGACGCCCCGCTCCCCCTGGCCCTGGTCGCCCTGTGGTCCCACGACCGCCTGCTGCTGGCGTTCAACCGCCACCGCCGGGAATGGGAGCTCCCCGGCGGGATGATCGACCCGGGAGAGACACCTCGGCAGGCCGCACTGCGCGAGCTCCGGGAGGAGACCGGCCTCCAGGTCCCCCGGCTGTCCTTCTCCGGATACGCCGAGTACGTCCTCGGCCCCGAGCGCCGCGTCGAGTACGCGGCCGTCTACCTGGCGGACGGAGCCGACGCTCACGGCACGTTCACCCCCAACGAGGAGATCGGGGAGGTCACGTGGTGGCACGGGCAGGAGCTCCCCGGCCGAATACAGGTTCTCGACACCACACTGGCCGCTCTGGCCCGGACGGCATCCGGCGGGAGCGGGGCAGCACGACCGGTGGCGGACGGAGGCCCCGGGGAGCGGTGAGCGGCGCCGGGCGCGCTGGCGTCCCGGTCGGCGATCACGTCGCCGACCCGTGTCGCCCGATCGGGCTCATCGCCCCTCAGCTCCGGGCGTCCGAGCGCAGGTCGTGCTTGTCCGCCCAGGTCACGATGGAGGCGGCGATCGCCTCGGGCTGGTCCTCGGGGGTGTGGTGGCCGGCGGGCATCGGATGCTCGTCGATCTCGAGGCCGGCCATGTTGGCGGCGCACCAGTCGATGATCTCCGGCCCCATCATCGCCCCGGGGCCGGGCGCGAAGGTGATCAGCAGCTTGGGCACCTCGACGCTGGCCGCCAGCCACTCGTCGTAGAACTCGATCCTGGCCACCACGTCGGCCGGCTCCCCGCCCAGGGGCATCGCTCGCGGCCACTGCAGCAGCGGCCTGCGGCTGTCGCGGGTGGGGTACGGCCTGCGGTAGGTGTCGAGGTCCTCCTCGCCGAGCGGGGTGACGACGGTGCCCGGCAGCGCCTGCTCGATGAACATGTTCTCGTCCAGGATCATCGCCTCGCCCACCCCGGGCGTCTTGATCGCCTCGAACAGCCCGCGGCCGCCCTCGGGGAACTCCTGCCAGGACATCGGCTTCACGATCGTCTCGGTGAACGCGATGCCGCGCACCCGTCCGGGATGGCGGGCGGCCCAGTCGAAGGCGAGGGCCCCGCCCCAGTCGTGTCCGATCAGCACGACGTCGTCGAGGCCGAGCGCGTCGAACCACGCGTCCAGATATCGGGCATGGTCGTCGAAGGTGTAGGCGATGTCCGGCTTACCGGACTCGCCCATGCCGATCAGGTCCGGCGCCAGACGCCGGCCGGAGTCTCCCATGGCCGGCATGATGTGCCGCCACAGATGTGACGACGTCGGGTTGCCGTGCAGGAAAACCATCGGCACCCCGGTGCCGGCCTCCCGGTAGGAGATCGTCGAGTCGAGAACAGGTTGAACAGGCATGGCAGAACTCTCTCCGTCGAATGCGAATCAGTTGTTGAGGCTCATCACGCGGTCCACCGCGATCTCGACCACCACCCGGCCGGGCGGATCGGGCGGCGCCGACCAGTAGCGACCGGTGTAACGGCGCACCCCCTCGGCCACGCGCCGGGGATCGCCGGACACTGTGGCGACGCCTTCGAGCGTGATCCAGCGCCCGCCCGCCACCTGGCACAGCGCGGCACGGCCGCCCGGGCCGGCCACCAGGTTGCGGGCCTTGCGCGAGGAGGCGACCGTCATGACCCGGGCCAGCCCCTCCTGGCCGTCCCAGGTGAAACGCACGGCCACCACGTGCGGAGAGCCGTCGGGCCGCAAAGTGGTCAGCGTGGCCAGGTGCGGTTCGGACAGGAACGCCTCCATCGAGGCCGGCAACGACATCGCGCGCACCCGCCCCTCCGGACGTGGGCGGCCACCGTCCCGCGCTCCCGTAGGGGAAGAGCCCGGCGGCGGGTCACTCGCCGGCTGGTTCCGGAAAGCCGCTCCGGGCGGCTCTCCGGAAGGTCGCTCAGGGTGGCTCACCGGAAGGCCGCGATGTTGCGCGCCGCCCATTCGGCGAAGGTGCGGGGCGAGCGGCCGAGGATCTGCTCGACGTGGGGGCTGACCCGCTGTTCGGCGGGCGTCGGCTCACCCAGGATGGCGAGGGTGCCCTCCACCACCGGTTCGGGCATGAACTGCAGCATCTGCGCCCGGGCCTCCTCTCGGCTCTGCTCGACGAACCGCACCGGCGTTCCCAGCGCCTCACCGATCGCCTGCGCCCGCCGGCGCGGGGTGATCAGCGCCGGACCGGTGAGCTCATACGTACGGCCGGCATGACCGCCGTCGCGCAGGACCGCGGCCGCGACCTCGGCGATGTCGGCCGGGTCGATGGACGGCAGCCCGACGTCGCCGAACGGCGCGGCGGCCGTACGCCGCGAGCGCACCGTCTCCGCCCACGCGAACGCGTTGGAGTCGAAGCCTCCCGGCCGCAGGATCGTCCAGTCCAGGTCTGACTGCTGGACGGCGTCCTCGAAGGCCCGGGGGTGGCGGTAGACCTCCGGGCGAGTCCCGGCGCCCTGGGAGGACAGCAGGACCACCCGCCCGACCCCGCCGGCTCTGGCGGCCTCCACGATGCCCTGCGGGTCCTCACCGGCGACCAGCAGGAACAGTGCGCCGGCCCCGTCGAGCACCGGCTTGAGGCTCTCGGGCTCGCCCAGGTCGGCCTGTCGATGCGACACGCCCTGCGGCACCTGCGAGGCCCCTCGGGAAACGGCCGTCACCTCTTCGCCTGCCGCCGCCAGCGCCTGCACCAGCGACCGCCCCACGTTCCCGGTCGCTCCTGTTACCACGATCATGACCTGCTCCGTTCGTTACCGAATGTCGTCGCTCATGCCGGGAGGCCTTCGATCATCCGACTGAGTTAGTTAGCTAACTGACTTGGTGATGACATTAGCCAACGACGGCCCGGCTGTCTACACTCTTTAAGTGAGATGACTAACTCGATGAAGATCGATCGTGGCGGCCCGGCCGCGGCGAAGTCGGGCAAGCGGGAGCGGCTGGTGGCCGCCGCCTCCCGGGTGCTGCATGAGCAGGGCGTCGAGAAGACGACGCTCGCCGACATCGCACGAGTGGCCGACGTCCCCGTGGGCAACGTCTACTACTACTTCAAGACCAAGGACCAGCTCGTCGAGGCGGCGATCGAGGCGCACGCGCAGGGCCTGCGGGCGGTGACCGCCCACCTCGACCAGCTCCCCAGCCCGCAGGAGCGGCTCAAGGCCCTCCTGGGCGGCTGGACCGAGCAGCGCGAGCTCGCCGCACGCTACGGCTGCCCCTTCGGCACCCTCTCCTCCGAGCTCGGCAAACGCACCGACGGCCTCGACCACGCCACCGCCGCGGTCATGCGGCTCCTGGTCGACTGGGTCGAGCAGCAGTTCCGGACGATGGGCCGGGACGACCCCCATGACCTCGCGATCACCCTGGTCGCCACCTACCAGGGGATCTCTCTGCTCACCAACACCTTTCGCGACCCCGAGCTCATGACCAGCCAGATCCACCGCCTGGAGGAGTGGATCGACTCGCTCGCCTGAGCGGCCCCACCAGCCGGCAGGCCCTTGGGTCCCGGTCCTCGGGCCCCGCTTCTCCCACCCCCGGCACCGCTGATCCCGTTCCCGCGAGGCATGACCTCCGTGTCCCCGCGCGGGGCGTGACCTCCATGCGGCAGCGCCGCCACCTGACTCCCGGCAAGCCATCCGACTTGCTGAGCGTCGTTTTGCCGTTAGCAGGAACGGCCGGTGCGAGCATCGCCGAAGAGACAGAAGCGATCATGACAACCGGGGGAAAAATGCTCCGAAAACTGGTCCCGATCCTGGTCGCGGCGGTGGTGGCCGGATCACCGGCCGCCACCCCCGCGGCCAGGGCGGAGGGGTCGTCGGCCACCGCGGCGGTACGGGCGGTCACCGCCTCCGCGTCGGCCGCACAGGCGGCCGGTTCCTGCAGGCCCGGATCGCCGTGCGCGGCGGTCAACTGCGGGCCAGGCCGCGTCTGCGTACCCTCGCCCAAGCAGTGCTTCACCACACCGTGCCCGCAGTACGACTGCGTGCCCGTGTCATCGGTGCCCGGCTCGGGTCACTGGCCTCCCTACCCGGGCGGCTACCCGGGCCAGTGGCGGCCCCCGTACCCGCAGGGCTATCCGGGTCACTGGCCTCCCTACCCGGGCCAGTGGCGCCCTCCGTACCCCGGCTCGTACCCCGGCTCATACCCGGGCCAGTGGCGGCCCCCGTACCCGGGCTCGTACCCGGGCCAGTGGCGGCCCCCGCACCCGGTGCCGCAGCCGCATCAGGTGCCACGGCCGCCCTACCGGCACAGCTGACGGACGACGGCCCCCTCGGGGAGCAGCGCTGTCAGCAGCTCCCGGATCTGGCGTCGGCGAGCACCGCGCGGGATGAGGCGGAGCGGGCCGAAAGCTGAGTCGCCGGCCGAAAAAGCCCAGGCCATCACACCGATGACCTGGGCTTCCGCCTGAAGTCCCGCCCACCGCAGTGGCACCGATCATTGCGATGTTCACGCGGACAGGTGCGGACACCATGATGGTTGAACGCTTAACGGTCCAGAGCCTGGCGTCCACGTGTATCCACCCGGCAGGAATCTCGCCGTTGGCCGGTGCACGTCCGTGACGACACGGTCCCGCACGCGTCCCACTTGAGCCTGACACAGCGGGCCTCAGCCCCGAGCACGGCGAATCCGCTACGGAACGGCCGCCCTTACTCCGAGACCGTTTACTGGGCGTCCCGCAGCTTCGGCACTGCCACCCGCGCGGCCCGCTTGCTCAGGCCGGGATCGAACGTCGAGAAGAAACCGTCGCTCACCAGCAGCGTGACGGTGTTCTTGACCCTGATGAGCACAACGTCCGCCGCGTGGACCGGACTGAGGTTCGCCTCGGGAACCGTATTGGTGTATCTGATCCCGTACGCCCAGTCCCCGAGCTTGCCGACGGAGAGCTTGGTGATGGTCTCCCCGACGTCATCGGCACTCGCGTTGCCCCTGACGCAGTCACGGGCCATGACCTTGCCCACCGTCTGCCAGGAGGCCATCCGCGCGGGGGCGCCGCTTATGGCGAACTGCTTGATGCCCGACGGCTTGCCCTCCTTGTCGATGAAGACCGCCGCCTTACTCCTGAGGAGGGGGCTCAGCGCCTTGATCGCCTTCACACACTTCTTCGTGCGGGCCGCTTTGGCGTCCAGTACCTCGCGGTTGCGCTTCGTGTTGGGGACGAAACCATCGCCCAGGTCCTCAGGGGTGACGAGGGCGGCGCGCAGCTGGGCCGGGGTCAGGGGCTTGACGGGGGCGGCCATGGCGGGAGTGGTGGGGGCCAGCAGGAGGGCGGCGGCGAGGCCGCCCAAGATCACGGAGGGCATGAACCGGCATCCTAGAGTTTCACGCCCCAGACGATCAATGAGCGCCGATGAGACGGCGCAGGCCACCGATGTCGCCTACGGGCACGACCGGGACGTGGCCGGCCGCATGCCGGCCCTTGATCGTCGGCCAGTTCCTCCAGGCGATCATCGGGCTCGGCCTGGCGCAGCTCTTCGGCCTCTTCGGCGAGCTTGGCTGTCAGCGCGGGGACCGGTTCCGACTCGTCGAGGACGCGTGTCTTGGCCGTCAGGCCGTCGGCCTCGATGATCTCCGGGATCCGGTCACGGACCAGCTTGCCGTAGATGATTGTCCGATTTTGACGCAGAATGTCGCCTTCCTGGCCGATACTGCGCGTGTCGATTACCGACGCGGCGTGGTCACCGGTGAGAGCGTATGGCGTGCCATCGTGCTGTACGGCGCCAACTCCGCCACCTACAGGTTCGCCTTCGGCGCGACCCTGCTGGACATCGCCGCCCCGGGCCTGGCACGGAAAGCCGCTCGGGTTCGCCCGTTGGTATCGGCGCCGGCTGGACGGAGCAGAGGATCAGGGGTCACACGACGTCGGTTGAGGCGTCGGCCCGATCCCGGGGGGCTGCCCTCGTCGGGGCGTGAACGATGTGCTGTTCACCGACCGCACCGGCCGGCCGGGAACGAGCGCTGGAGGCCCGGCGGCAGCACGACCGTCCGCTTTTCGAGCCAGGCGGATCACCCCTGCTCCGCTCAACAGACACGAGGTCAGAGGACTGTGGATGCCTGCCGCCGTGTGTCCGCGGTGGCCGAGGTCGTCGTCACCGTTGTCGTCAGCCCCGCAACTCGCAGCCGGTGGTGAGGCTCGAAGCGTTCGGAGCATCCAGGTGTCAACACCAGCCTCCTCCGTCCAGGGAAGAGGTCACGTCCACGTCGTAGTCATCGCCGTACTCCTCTCCCAGCTCGTCCAGGAACCGCACCGAGAGTTCAACCCCTCTCCCGCCGACGGACTTGGTGAAGCAACTCACCCCTTCACCGTCGTCCCCCGGAGGGGGCGTCCACCCATCCTTGATCGCAACGTCACGGTAGAAGGACAGCACGTCGGCTCGCGGCCCCGAGGGCCGATACGTCTGCCCGACGGTCGTTATCCGATCATCGCTGTCACAGGAGCTCCCGCGACCCTTCTGCGGTGTCGCGCTCGCCGGATGGGCGTCGAGAATGCCGAGAGTGTTCAGGGAGGCGGCGAGCCGGTCATCGTCAGCGGTGCACCCGTAGGGGAAGATGCCGGCACGAGCGGCTGCACCAGCGCCGATCATGACGATGCCCACCCAGACAAGTGCCACCATCGCGATGATCGAACGCTTCATGATCCAGAGCCTAGCGTCCATATATCCACCTGATCGGGGCGACTGTACAAGAGTGATCGCTTCAGTCTGCGGAGAAGTCGGCCAAGGGAGACCCCCACGATCTTCAGCGACAAGTCCCATCCGGCTGGGGAAGGGTGTGGGAGTCTGGACATGTGGCGATTGAGTGGTCCCGGCAGGAGGTCCTCAGAGCGGTCAGGTCGTGCTTGCTACGTGCGAGCGCTGTGACGGACGGATATTCCGCCGTCGATGTCGTGGCGGAGCCCGACAGCATGTTAGCGATCTTCCGCTGGCGGCGAGATCCGAACATATACGCCATCAAGGTCGAGTTCCCGACGGCACCGAAGAGTCCCTGGACTGGCCTGCCAGTCACCTCGGCGGATGAATGGGCCGCAGACGTCGCGGCTCGCCTGGATGAGGAACTCCAGACCGGGCTCGTCCGTCGAAGCCGCCGGACGATCCGAGATGGGTACGTCCTGTTGGACACCCGCGATGCTCCAGATGTCTGCCCCGCCGGGTTCTCCATCAGTTCGGTTCCACTCGACGACGTCGTGCTCTCGCTGTTGCAGAGGGACGATCGGAAGAGGGCTTATGGATCGCCTTCGGCATCGGTTTCTACGCTTGCGTCCGAGGCCGGCTACTGGTTGGCCAAGGCGGGGATGGATGTCGCCATTCCCAGACAACTGATCGTCGAGGCGAAGCTGGCCTGCTGGCTTCAGGCCTACGTCGACAACGCCCGCGGGAGACCTTTTGTCGGTCATGCAGCCGCATCCTGGGAGGACAGGCAGCGCACCACCGCCCGTCTCGACCTGGTGCACATCCGGCCCGACATCCCATCAGAGGTACGCGATGCGCTGGTGCGTCTCACGGTCTGCCAGGTGGCCGAGGCCGGCGCCCTGCGCGTGGTCACCGCGATCGACGATCCCGAACTTCATGGACTGGGGTTCCGGCCCGCGAACGGTGGCGGCCTTACCCTTCACACCAGCAGCGCTGAACCGCTATCGGACCCCACGGCCGGAGCCTGACCCGAAGCACCTCCCGTCCAAGGTGTGCCACCGACGATCTTGTAGCTTGTCCTGAGCCGATTCGGAAGGGTGCCGGAGGTCTCTCATGAGCGCGTGGGGAGTTGCGCTGTTCTCGGACGATACGGCGTGCGATGTACGGGACACCTACCGGGAGTTGATCGAAGACGGGGTCGATGACGAGGAGGCCGCCCGCCGGGTGCTGGACGGGCGTCGGTGACGCGCTCGTCGATCCGGATGAGGGGATACCTGGGCGATGCGCTGCCCTCGCAGCAGGAGCTCGACCGGCTCCCGGATGCGGTGGATGGCTCCTGCCCGTTGGACATCCCCGTTGACGGGGTGATGAACGCGACGGTCTTCCGGGTGGCGGTGCATCGCAAGAAGGACCCCGATTACCGCGCACTCGGTTTCGAACCTTTGGCGGGCGTGCTTCAGCCGCGCCCTGGAGACGAGCGGTTCGACTCTCTCCTGTGCTCGTATACGCACTGGGGAAGGGCTCGCGAGCATTATGGAGTGGTACGCGGGTTGCCACTGACAACACATGCACGACCGGCCGCCGGGGCCTCGTGGAGGCGAGCCGTACAGCCGGCTACCTCTCCGAACCGCTGTCGGCTGCGCCGTCCTTGACACCGGCGTTGATCGTCGGCACCGCGGTGGACCCCGCGTACGGTCGCTCTCTCGCCAGTCCCCCGGACACGAGCAGGATGCCTCAAGACCGGCCCGCTCCACGACGGAGCAACCGCCACACCACACCAGACCCCGCGCCGCTTGACAGCCGAGCTCCTGGGGTGGCTTTGCGGCTGAGGGCCCTGACGAGGTCCTCAGGAGATCATCAGGAACTGGTCGGCGATCGGTAATGCTTCCGATATTCCGGACATGGATGGGGGACCGATGATTCATGTGAGGAGGCCGGATGGGATTCGATCCCCACGGCCGGTTCGTGCAGATATACGAACATGCCTATCGCCCCATACTCGGGTACGTCCTGCGCCGGTGCCAGGATCCCGACGACGCGGCCGACGTGGTGGCCGAGACGTTCGCCATCGCATGGCGGCGGATCAACGAGATCCCGCCGGGAGACGAGGCCAGGCTCTGGCTGTACGGCGTGGCCCGCAAGGCTCTCGCCAACCACCGCCGCGGCGAACGACGGCATGAGCGGCGCACCGCCGCGCTGCGCGAGCAGATCACCGCTTCCCCCGCGCTGGCAGGGCCGCCACCGGCCGAGTACACGCAGCTCGGCCAGGTCTTCAGGAGCCTGCACGACGACGACAGGGAGCTGCTGTCGCTGGTCGCCTGGGAGAAGCTCGACACCGAGCAGGTGGCGCGCACGCTCGGTATCACCCGCAACGCCGTACGTGTCCGGCTGCACCGGGCGCGCAAGCGATTCGCGCGCGCCCTGGACAGCGCGGGGATCGACCTTCCGCTCTTCGAGAGGACCGCACTGTGAACCTGGATGATCTCGCCAGAGTGCATGACGACGACCTGAGCGGCGAGCCGGCCGGGCAGGCGTCTGGAGCGGGGGCCCAGACGCTGCTGGCATCGATCATGTCCGAGCCGCCGGGGCGTGGCGACAGACCACGCGCCACATGGCTGCGCGGGCCGGTGCCGTGGCTGGCTTCGGCGGCGAGCGTGGCCGCCACGGTTCTGGTGGTCACCATGGTGACGGCGCCGGGTGAGCAGCGGCCGGCCCCTCCGCCGGCGGCCTCGCCCGGCGCGCAGCCGTCGGCGCGCCATATGCTGCTGGCCGCCGCCACGGCCGTTACCGCTGCCACGAAGGCTCCCGTGTCGGGCGCCTACTGGCGTACCACCACGACTTGGGGCATGGACGCGATCTCGCCGGATCGCGGCTACGTCATCAGACGGCTCTTCTCCAAAGACCAATGGCTGGCGCGTCGCCCCGGGGCGCAGAGCTGGTGGATCACGCAATCCCTTGGCGCGAAACCGCTCACCCCTGAGGACCAGGCCGCCTGGCGGAAGGCGGGCTCGCCGACCCGGTGGAAGTACCCGGTGGACATGACCGGATACGTCGGAGTCAACTCGTCGGAGGTGCTGCGGGCCGAGGCGGAGGAGAAGGTGGCCTCGCGGCTGCGCGGCGGGTGGAAGGGCTCGGGCGGGTCGCTGGGCAAGGGACCCCTCACCTGGGACGAGATCCGCCGTATTCCGAGCGGCGAGCGGGAGCTGCGCGCCTATCTCGAACAGCGCCTCACCACCCAGGCGAAGGGCGGCTCCGGGCAGGACTCGCGGAGGCCGGAGCCGGCCTTGCAGGAAGCCTGCACGCAGATCGTCTTCGGTCTGCCCGTCTCACCCGCCGTCCGCGCCTCCGCCTACCGCATCCTGGCCACCATGCCCGAGCTGAAGTCCCTGGGCAGGGTGAAGGATCCACTGGGCCGCATGGGCGAGGCGTTCGGCTACCGGGTGGCCCCCGGCTCCGGGCGTGAGAACGCCTATGAGGCCGTGCGGGTGATCGACCCCACGACGGGCCTGCCGCTCGCACAGTGGTGGACGACCACTGTCGAGCTCAGCGGCGGCCGTACCGCGAAAACCACCAGTTTCACGGCCTACCAGCAGACGGGCTGGACCGATGCCGAACCGTCGCTGCCCGCCAAGCGCGATTGACCCCCTCCGTCCCCGGCCCGGGCCCGGTGTGCGGCACCGGGCCCGGGCTCGCGCCCCGGCGACGGAAGGGTGATCACCCGCCAAGCCTGAACGGCCCTGCGCCCCGACAGCCTTCCGCAACGAGATCGCCAAAGGTCAGCGGCCTGGCAGCTAGAACATCGAGATGTGGACGTGGTCGATGTGGTTGGCGGTGTTGCCGCCGCGGTTGGACATCATCTTCCAGCCGGCGCCGGTCCGGACGTCGTAGTACTTCTGCTGCCAGATGATGTACATGACCCCGAGCCGGGGGCCGTTGGTGATGGCCCACTGGGCGAGGCGGTCGCCGCGCTCCTTGGCCTCGGCGGTCGGGACCCGGCCGCCGGTGCTCATCATGAAGTCGCAGGCCCGGCCGCTGCCGTGGTCACCCGGGTCGCCGGGGCGCAGGCAGCCGTAGCTGTAGGGCATCGGGAAGGCCTGCAGCACCATGTTGCGCATGGCGACCGTGCGGGCGGTCAGGCCGCCGCTGCCGGAGGGGGTCTGGAAGCCGTACTTGGCCAGGAGTCCCTCGATCCGGACCCGGTCCTTCTTCAGGGCCGCGATGTCGTTCTTGAGCTTGACGACCTTCGTCTCCGCCGCCTTCTCCGCGACCTTGGCTTTCTTGATCAGCTCCTGGATCCGGTTGAGCTGGGTGGCGCGCTGGCTGGCCAGGTAGGACATGGTGGCGGCCTGGTTGAGGACGGTGGTGGCGTCGCCCTCGAAGCTCAGCAGGTTGGTGCTGTCCAGCGTGCCACCCATGTAGGCGGTCTGGGCGAACCGGACGACGTCGACCTGCGCGGTGGCCAGAGCCCGCTTCAGGCTCTTGGCGTTGGCGGCGGCCTTGCTGGCCTGGACCCGGGTCTCCTCCAGGCTCTGCACCTGACCGCGGTAGTTCTTGTTGAGCTGGCTCGCCTCGCGGGTGAGCTTGCGGAGCTCGGCCTCGGGGTCGGGTTTGGCGGCGCGCTGGACGGCGGCTCCGGCCATGACAGGGGTCAGGAGCAGCGCGGCGAGCACGGCGCCCAGCGTGGCCGCGCGAGTCGCTCTCACGCTTCGCTCACCTCCAGAGCCCCCTCATGGACGGAGCGAAACTATAGAAGACGATCTTGGTGCCCGCCACCGGAACGGCGGAAACCACGCACCATTGACGAACTATCTACCAGTCTGCGGTGCTTTAAACAAATGCCGCCGCACGGGCCGCGGCACCGCCGTCATGGGAGATCCACCGGAGGAATCCTCGCACAGGACGGCCCCTTGCCATCGCCGACAGAACATGATTCGGTCTCATCGGTGCGGGGCCTTGTGAAGCCCTCCTCGGCGGACGACACTATCCAAGCAAGCACTAGCTCAGATATTGACTCCGGCCCGCCCACCAGGAGGCAACACATCATGCGCCAGCACGACACGCTGTTCATCGGGGGCGACTGGGTGGCCCCCGCGGGCACCGGGACCATCGACGTCGTCTCGCCCCACACCGAGGAGGTCGTCGGCCGCGTCCCCGACGGCACCCCCGCCGACATGGACCGCGCGGTGGCCGCCGCGCGCCAGGCCTTCGACCAGGGCCCCTGGCCCCGGATGACGATGGCGGAACGCGCCGCCGTGGTCGGCAGGCTCGCCGAGATCTACGCGGCCCGCCAGTCCGAGATGGCCGAGATCATCACGCTGGAGATGGGCTCCCCCATCACCTTCTCGCAGATGGCGCAGGCCCCTCAGCCGCTCGGCATGCTGCAGTACTACGCCGAGCTCGGCAGGACCTTCCCCGTCGAGGAGGAGCGGCCGGGCACCTTCGGCCCGGTGACCGTCCGCCGCGAGCCGGTCGGCGTGGTCGCCGCCGTGGTCCCGTGGAACGTCCCGCAGTTCGTCATCATGATCAAGCTCGCCCCCGCCCTCGTCGCCGGCTGCACGATCGTGGTGAAGCCCGCCCCCGAGACCCCGCTCGACTCCTACCTGCTGGCCGAGATGGTCAAGGAGGCGGGCATCCCCGACGGCGTCGTCAACATCGTCGCCGCCGGCCGCGAGGCGGGCGAGCACCTGGTCTCCCACCCCGGCGTGGACAAGGTCGCCTTCACCGGCTCCACCGCGGCCGGCCGCCGCATCGCCGCGATCTGCGGCGAGCAGCTCAAGCGGTGCACCCTGGAGCTCGGCGGCAAGTCGGCCGCGATCATCCTGGACGACTGCGACCTGCCCTCCGCGATGGGTTTCCTGTCGATCGCCTCCCTGATGAACAACGGCCAGGCCTGTGTCGCCCAGACACGCATCCTGGCCTCGCGCAACCGCTACGACGAGGTCGTGGACGCGGTCGCCACGATGGTCCGCGGCATGCCGGTCGGCGACCCCGCCGACCCCGCCACCGGCATCGGCCCGCTGGTCGCCAAGCGACAGCAGGAGCGGGTCCAGGACTACATCAGGATCGGCATCGACGAGGGCGCCAAGCCGGTCGTCGGCGGCCTGGACCGCCCCTACGACCGGGGCTGGTATGTCGCTCCGACCGTCTTCGCCGGGGCCACCAACGAGATGCGCATCGCCCGCGAGGAGATCTTCGGCCCGGTCCTGGCGGTGATCCCCTACGAGGACGAGGCCGACGCGGTCCGCATCGCCAACGACAACGACTACGGACTGGCCGGGACGGTGTGGACCGCCGACACCGAGCACGGCATGGACATCGCCCGCCAGGTGCGCGCCGGCACCTACGGGGTCAACCTCTACATGATCGAGTCCAGCTCCCCGTTCGGCGGCTTCAAGAGCAGCGGCCTCGGCCGCGAACTCGGCCCCGAGGGCCTGTCGGCCTACCTGGAGTACAAGTCGATCGCCCGCCTGGGCTGACGATCCTTCCGGACCGTCGGGCCGCAGACCCCCGAGACGTGCTTGTACGGCTCCGCGGAGCCGTACAAGCACGACAGCGGACGGACTGCCCAGCACGCCCCCGCGACGCTGGGCAACCGCCTAACTACAGGAAGTATGTCCCACGACCACCGCTAGGCGGCGGTTCGTGTCCCGTGGACTTCTCCCGGCGGATTTCATCCATCCGCTGTAGGTAGACGACGTTTATCCGCGATTGGTTCGCGAAATAACCTCAAGAGTTTGGCGGGCGATCTCCAGCTCCTCGTCCGTCGGGATCACCGCAACCTTCACGGCCGCGTCGTCGGGCGAGATCAGCCGGTCCCCGCGCCGGTTGCGCACCGGGTCCACAGCGATGCCGAGCGCCTCCAGACCGGCCAGCGCGGTCTCCCTGACCAGCGGCGAGTTCTCTCCCACACCCCCGGTGAACGCGATCACGTCCACCGTGCCGAGCACCGCGTAGTAGGCGCCGACGTATTTGCGCAGGCGGTGGCAGTAGACCGAGAAGGCGAGCTCGGCGTCCGGGTCGCCGGCGGCCAGCCGCTCCTGCACCGCGCGCATGTCGTTGTCGCCGCAGAGGCCGAGCATCCCGCCGCGCCGGTTGAGCAGCACGTCGATCTCCTCCAGGGACATCCCTCCCGTCCGGCCTAGGTACAGCACGATCGCCGGGTCCAGATCTCCGCTCCGGGTCCCCATGACGAGGCCCTCCAGCGGGGTCATGCCCATGGAGGTGTCCACGCACCGCCCGGCCGACACCGCCGAGGCGCTCGCCCCGTTGCCGAGATGCAGCACGATCACGTTGCCCAGCGGCCTGTCCACCGCGCGGGCGGCCTCGCGGGAGACGTAGGCGTGCGAGGTGCCGTGGAAGCCGTAGCGGCGGATGCTCAGCCGCTCGGCCACCTCGCGGTCGATGGCGTAGGTCGCGGCGGCCGGGGAGATCGTGGAGTGGAAGGCGGTGTCGAAGACCGCGACCTGCGGCAGGTCGGGACGGAGCCGGCGGGCGACCTCGATGCCCGTCAGGTTGGCCGGGTTGTGCAGGGGGGCGAGCGGGACGAGCTCCTCGATCTTCCTGATCACCTCGTCGGTGATCAGCGTGGGCTCGGTGAAGGTCTTGCCGCCGTGCACCACCCGGTGCCCGATCGCGGTCAGCTCGGAGGAGTCGAGTCCGAGGCCCCTGTCGGCGAGCTCGGCCGCGACGACCTTCAGGGCCGCCTCGTGGTCGGGGACCGGGGACGAGTCCTCGCCGATCCGCTCGACCGTCCCGGACGCGAGCCGTTCGTCACCGGACAGAAGCCGGTACTTCACGGAAGAGGATCCGCTGTTGAGCACCAGTACGCGACTCAACACGCCTCCCCGCCCTGACGGCTCGCCGAGCCTTCCGAGTGACCCGCCGAACATCTCCGGCGGCCCGCCGTACCGTCCCACCGACCGGCCGGACGTCCCCGGCCGGTCGGCCCGTCCTCCCGGTGGCGCCCGGGACGCCGCCCCGCCATGCCGCGCGGCGCTGACAGCTCGTTCATCGGGCGGCCTCCTGCGCCTGGACGGCGGTGATGGCGACGGTGCTCACGATGTCGGTGACCAGCGCGCCTCGCGACAGGTCGTTGACCGGTCCGCGGAGCCCCTGCAGAACCGGCCCGACCGCGACGGCCCCGGCGGAACGCTGCACGGCTTTGTAGGTGTTGTTGCCGGTGTTCAGGTCGGGGAAGATCAGCACGGTCGCCCGGCCCGCGACCCGGGAGCCGGGCAGCTTGGCGTCGGCGACCCTGGCGTCCACCGCCGCGTCGTACTGGATGGGCCCCTCGACCAGCAGGTCCGGCGCCCGCTCCATGACCAGGGCGGTGGCGGCGCGGACCTTGTCCACGTCGACGCCGCTGCCGGAGTGGCCGGTGGAGTACGACAGCATCGCGATCCGCGGTTCGATGCCGAACCGCTCCGCCGTACGGGCCGAGGAGATGGCGATGTCGGCGAGCTGCTCGGCGTCCGGATCGGGGTTGATCGCGCAGTCGCCGTAGACGAGCACCCGGTCGGCCAGGCACATGAAGAACACCGAGGAGACGATCGAGGTGCCCGGGACCGTCTTGATGATCTGGAACGCGGGCAGGATCGTGGCGGCGGTGGTGTGCGCGGCGCCGGAGACCACGCCGTCCACGACGCCTCGGTGCAACATCATCGTGCCGAAGAAGTTGACGTCGGTGACCACGTCCATGGCCCGCTCAAGGGTCATCCCCTTGTGCGCCCGGAGCGCGGCGTACTCCTCGGCGTAGGAGTCGCGCAGCGGCGAGGTCAGCGGGTCGACGACGGTCACCCCGGCCAGGTCGAGCCCGAGGTCGCCGATCCGCCGCCGGATCACCTCCTCCCGCCCCAGCAGGGTGAGGTCCACGATGCCGCGCCGCAGGAGGATGTCGGCGGCCCGGAGGATCCGGTCCTCCTCGCCCTCCGGCAGCACGATGTGCCGCCGGTCGGCCCGCGCCCGCTCCAGCAGGGTGTGCTCGAACATCATCGGGGTGACCCGGTCGGAGCGGGCCAGCTCGATCCGGTCGGCCAGGTCGGCGGTGTCCACGTGGCTCTCGAAGTGGCCGATGGCCGTCTCGATCTTGCGCGGGTTGTCGGCGGTGAGCCGCCCCTCCAGCCCGCCCAGGGTGGTGGCCACGGTGAAGCTGTCCGCCGTGGCCGACAGCACCGGCATGCCGGGGGCCAGGCGGGCGGTGAGGGCCCTGACGGCCTCCGTGGGCTCCTGCCCCACCGTCAGGACCACGCCGGACGGCCTCGCCGTACCCGCCGTCTCGGCCGCCACCGAGACCAGCAGCAGGTCCGCCCGGTCGCCCGGCGTGATCACCAGGGCTCCGTCGACCAGGTGCTCCAGGAACACCGGGAGCGTGGCCCCGCCGAACACGAATCCGAGCACGTCCCTGCGCAGCCCGTCCTCGTCCCCCTGGATCTGCTTGGCGTCCACGGCCTGCAGCACCTGGCCGACGGTCGGCGCCGACACCGATGGATGCTCGGGAATGACGTAGCAGGGCACCGGCAGCTCGGGCTCGACGACCATCCCCCGCGGCACCCGATTGGCGATCACCGCCAGCACCGTGCTGCCCAGGTCCGAGAAGACCTGGTAGCCGGTGCGCATCTCCATCGCGATCTCGGCCGCCTGCTCGCCGTGCGCCCCCACCACCACGATGACCGGCGCGCCGAACTCGGCGGCGAGGCGGGCGTTGAGGGCCAGCTCGCGCGGGAGGTCGTCGGTGTCGAAGGAGCTGCCCAGCACCAGCAGCGCGTCGCACTCCCGCTCCAGCGTGTGGAAGCGGGCGACCAGCCGGGCGATGAGCTCCTCGTTGCCCCGCTGCGCGTAGATCTCCGCGGCGTCCTCGGCCGTGACCCCGATCGCCGAGGCCGCCGGGCGGTATCTGGCGTTGAGCAGTTCGAGCGTGCGGTCGTCACCCTCCCCCGTGATCGGCCGGAACACCCCGACCCGATCCACGTGACGGGTGAGCAGCTCCATCAGGCCGAGCTCGACGATCTGCCTGCCGTCACCACGCCCGAGACCGGCCACGTAGATGCTCCGCATGCGCATTACCCCTCGTGTCGACACATCCTCTGTCATGCCTCGTCAGTAGGAGTAAACACCTACGGGGGATCAGGTGTTGACGACGGCCCATTCCCCGATCCGGCGGATCAGCCCCGGCGTGGCCGCCGACTCCGCGTGGCCGTATCCGGGCTCGATCCACAGCTCCTTCGGCTCCCGGGCGGCCTCGTAGATCTGGTGGGCGTGGTCGAGCGGGAAGAAGCCGTCCGCGTCGCCGTGCACGACCAGCAACGGCGTCGGAGCGATGTGCGCGGCCGCCTCGTGGGGCGCCGACGGCACCGGGTCCCACACGCCCTTCCTGATCCGCGTCCTCTTGCCCACCCGCGCGGCCCACCGCCCCAGCGGCTGCTCGATCGCCCAGTGCACCTGGCGCATGGGCCGGGTCCCCCGGTAGTACCACCGCGCGGGCGCGCTGACCGCGACCACCGCGTCCGGCCCGCCCCGCCGGGGACCTCGCCCGTCCGGACCCCCGTCCCGCCCGTGCCACCCCGCATGCCGTACGGCCACCGCCGCGCCCATCGAGAACCCGACGGCGGCGACCCTGGAGTAGCCGATCGCCCGCGCGTGGCGCACCGCCGCGTCCAGATCCAGGATCTCCAGGTCTCCCACGGTCGACTCTCCCCCCGACCGGCCGTGCCCCCGGAAGTCGAACGAGATCACCCCGCCGAACCCGCTGAGCACATGGGCGATCCGCCGCGTGGGGCGTTCCCGCAGCGATCCGGTGAACCCGTGCGCCAGCACGATCCCCAGATCGTCCGGCCCGCGGGAGGGGGTGTGCGCGGCGTCGATCCGGACGTCGTCCTCGGTCACGAGCGTCGCGGCGAACGATGGCGCTAAAGACATGCCCCGAGCTTAGGACGGTGCTGATCGGCGGCGCCGGTCAGCACCTGGGCATGACCGGGTCCGGACGGAAGGCCGCGCCGGTCAGCGCCTGGGCATGACCAGGTCCATGGTGTGCCCGTAGACCGAGACGGGGACGCGCAGCCACTGGCTCTCGGCCGGCTCCCTGACCATCCCCTGCGGCACGGCGGCGACGGTGATGCCGTACTCCTCGATCAGCCTCCGGCACTCGCCGGCGGTCGCTCCCGGGGCTGCCACGATGTGCGCCCCGCCCATCAGCGCCAGGTCGAAGACGGCGGCCTGCTCGCGCGGCTCGCAGGTGCCGACGAGAACGAAGTCGCGCTCCCTGATCATCGCCTCCGGGACCAGCCGTCCCAGCTCGGCGACCACGTGGGCGTGACTGAGCCCGCGCCTGCCGTCGAAGGTGAGCGCGGGCGCGTCCGGGCCCGGCCCGGACGGGTCGTCCACGCCGTCGGGGCAGACGGTCTCCGCCACCTCGGCGAAGGTGAGGATCCGCCGGATGCGGGAGTCGCCGACGGCCTCCGCCGCCCGTTCCGCCAGCGTCGCATCCGTGATCATCATGCGCGCGCGGCTGGACGACAGGCGCTCGTAGAAGGCGTCGCGATCCATGTCGGCCGCGAGCGGGATCACCAGCGCGCCGGCCGCGGCGGCCGCGTGCAGGGCGAGGGGGTAGTCGTGGCCGGGCGGAAGGTGGACGATCACGGGCTCTCCCGGCAGGAGGCCGCGGGCGCGCAGCGCCGCCGCCGCGTGGCCCACCTGCTTGGCGAGCATGTCGTAGGTGAGGACGTCTCCCGTGCGCACGTCCGTGACCGCGGGCCGGCAACCGCGGTGCCCGGAGGCCCGCAACACCACTTCGGTCCATGTCGGCATGGCTCCGAAGATAGGGACTCCGGCGCCCGCGCGCATGGCCAGGAATATGCAGAGAGCTGACCATTCACGGCGGGCCCTCCGCGGTCATGGCGGCCCTCATCGCCAGACCCGCCCCGGAGATCTCAGGAGTCCCGCGTGATCCGCGCGGAGGCCCGCGCAGGTGGATACCGGCAGTTCCGCCCACAGGGGAACAGTCGCGAATCACCCGCCGAAAGAGTGTCTCGGAGGTGAATTGGCGTACTTCGTGAGGCGGACACGTGAGAGTGATTGTGCGGATCAACTAAAATGGGAAGGCCGCACCGTCCGCGGCCAGCCTCCACGATCACAGAGTGAGATTCCATCATGCCTTTGAACAGCCGCGATGACCTGCGGAACATCGCGATCATCGCGCACGTCGACCACGGCAAGACCACTCTCGTGGATGCCATGCTCTGGCAGTCCGGAGCCTTCCGGGCCAACCAGGACGTGGACGACCGTGTCATGGACTCCAACGACCTCGAGCGCGAGAAGGGCATCACCATTCTCGCGAAGAACACCGCCGTCAAGCACGGTGACATGACCCTCAACATCATCGACACCCCGGGTCACGCCGACTTCGGCGGCGAGGTCGAGCGCGGCCTGTCGATGGTGGACGGCGTCGTGCTGCTGGTGGACGCCTCCGAAGGCCCGCTGCCGCAGACCCGGTTCGTGCTGCGCAAGGCGTTCGCCGCCAAGATGCCCGTCATCCTGTGCATCAACAAGGTGGACCGCCCCGACGCCCGGATCAAGGAGGTCGTGGACGAGGTCTACGAGCTCTTCATGGACCTGGACGCCACCGAGGAGCAGATCGACTTCCCGATCGTCTACGCCTCGGCCAAGGCCGGTCGCGCCTCGCTGAACCGCCCCGAGGACGCCGGCATGCCCGACTCCGAGGACCTGGAGCCGCTGTTCCAGGTCATCAAGGAGACGATCCCGGCTCCGGTCTACGACCCGACCGCCCCGCTGCAGGCGCACGTCACCAACCTGGACGCCTCGTCCTACCTGGGCCGGATCGCGCTCTGCCGCGTCCACCAGGGCACCATCAAGAAGGGCCAGCAGGTCGCCTGGTGCCGCACCGACGGCAGCATCCAGAAGGTGAAGATCACCGAGCTGCTGATGACCGAGGCCCTGGAGCGCAAGCCCGCCGAGCAGGCCGGCCCCGGCGACATCATCGCGATCGCCGGAATCCCGGACATCATGATCGGCGAGACCCTGGCCGACCCCGAGGACCCGCGCCCGCTGCCGCTGATCACGGTGGACGAGCCCGCCATCTCGATGACCATCGGCACCAACACCTCGCCGCTGGTCGGCAGGGTCAAGGGCTCCAAGGTCACCGCCCGCATGGTCAAGGACCGGCTCGACAAGGAGCTCATCGGCAACGTGTCGCTGCGCGTCCTGCCGACCGACCGTCCCGACGCCTGGGAGGTCCAGGGCCGTGGCGAGCTGGCGCTGGCCATCCTGGTCGAGCAGATGCGCCGCGAGGGCTACGAGCTGACCGTCGGCAAGCCGCAGGTCGTCACCAAGACCATCGACGGCAAGGTGCACGAGCCGGTCGAGCGGCTGACCGTCGACTGCCCGGAAGACTACCTCGGGGCCGTCACCCAGCTCCTGGCCGTCCGCAAGGGCCGCATGGAGCACATGACCAACCACGGCACCGGCTGGATCCGGATGGAGTTCGTGGTCCCGGCCCGCGGCCTGATCGGCTTCCGGACCGAGTTCCTGACCGAGACCCGCGGCACCGGCCTGGTGCACCACGTCTTCGAGGCCTACGAGCCGTGGTTCGGCGAGCTGCGCACCCGCAACAACGGCTCGCTGGTGGCCGACCGCTCCGGCCCGGTCACCGCCTTCGCGATGACGAACCTGCAGGAGCGCGGCATCCTGTTCGTCACGCCGACCACCGAGGTCTACGAGGGCATGATCATCGGTGAGAACTCGCGCTCCGACGACATGGACGTGAACATCACCAAGGAGAAGAAGCTCACCAACATGCGCTCCTCCACGGCGGACGTGACGGAGACCCTGATCCCGCCGCGCCAGCTCTCGCTGGAGCAGGCGCTGGAGTTCATCCGCGAGGACGAGTGCGTGGAGATCACCCCGGAGACCGTGCGCATCCGCAAGGTCGTCCTGGACGCCTCGACCCGTGGCCGCACCGCCGCCCGGGCCAAGCGCAGTAACTGATCTTCCGCGGGGAGGCCGTACAGGGTCCTCCGCGGGGAAGCCGCACGGCGAAGGCGCCGGACCGTCACGGTCCGGCGCCTTCGCCGTCTCCGGCGCCCTCCCCGGCATCCGCCTCCCCCGCTCCGGCGCCGTAGGCCACCCCGCCCGTCCGTACGGCAGGCCCGCCGTCTGATACTCGAAGAAGGAGAACCATCCACGCCTCTCCTCCGTGACGGGGGATACGAACCGTAGGGGGACTCTCATGCTTCGCAGGTCTCATCTGGCACTGGCCCTCGTGCTCGGGGCGGGGGCGACAGGTGTCGACGCGGCCGCCGCGGCCTCCCCGACGCCCGCGCCGAGCCCGTCCGTCCCGGCGAGCCCGTCTGTCCCAACGAGCCCGTCCAGCCCGTCAGCCCCGGCGAGCCCGTCCGGTCCGGCGGGCGCCTCAGCCAGTGCCACCATCAAGGACGCCAAGGGCGACTCGGTCGGCCTGCTGCGCATCGACGCCAGGAACAACGGCAAGTCCAGGATCAGGGTCGTCGTCCGAGGTCTGCCCCCCGGCTATCACGGCATCCACTTCCACAACAAGGGCGTCTGCGATCCCAAGTCGACCGATCCCGCCACCGGCAGCCCGTTCTTCAGCGCGGGCGTCCACTTCAACCTCGGCTCGGACCCGCACCCCAACCACTCCGGTGACCTGCCCAGTCTCCTGGTCAGTAAGGACGGCGTCGGCAGAGCCACCGTCGTGACCGACCGCTTCCGGGTGCGGCAGCTCTTCGACGGGGACGGCAGCTCCATCATCGTCCACTCGCGGCCGGACAACCAGGCCAACGTCCCCAAGCGCTACGGCCTCAAGGACGGCCGGACAGGCCCGGACGCCGATACGCTCAAGACGGGCGACTCGGGTGCCCGCATCGCCTGCGGTGTGATCACCAGGGGCTAGCCGTACCGCCCACAACCACTACCGGCGCGTTCCCGGAGGCGTCCGGGCCCGTCGACGTCCGGCTTCACGACGGGCAGATCCGCCCAGGCCAGGCCGAGCCGAGGTAAATGCGGTTTCCGGCCTCTTTGAAATGGTTACCGAGGTAGCGTATCCAGGTACGGCCGTTCACGGTCTCATCACCAGTGACCTGTCGGAGATCGCGGAAGCAGTGCGGCTATTCGGGGCCGCCGGCGTCGAGGCATTACCGCTCAGCATGTCAACGGCCTTCATCTAGAGAATGGCAGAGGAGCGATGGACCTGAGCAATCTCACGTGGCGGAAATCGAGTTTCAGCAGCAGCAACGGCGGCGACTGCGTCGAGGTGGCCGAGCTCGGAAGCGCGTCCTATCGGCCGGATCACAAGCAGGACGCCACCCATGCCGTCCGTGACAGCAAGGACCCCTCCGGCCCCGTCCTCTACTTCGACCTGGCCGAATGGAAAGCATTCCTCGGCGGCGTCAAGGCATCCGAATTCGACCTTCCAGAGCCGACCTGACCATAACCCCCGATTTCCTCCAAGACCGTCCGGTTTCAGCATGAGAAAGGCGGTCTGATCGCGAGGGGCGGGAAAGGCGAACACCATGCTAACCATGGGTTGAGCATTTGCTGACCCGACTGCTCCTAGCGTTTCCGTAGCCGGCCGGGGCCGGAGTCGGACCGAAGGAGCGGGCCATGCAGCGGCTGAGAAGTAGGCGGCAACGGCACGTCGTGCTCGTCCTCCTGATCGGGTTGGCGGCATGCGCCCTGTCCGCCTGCGGGGGCGGGCCGGCACCGGGCTCGCTCCCGCCCGGCCGGGTCTCCGCGACCGGCGGCGGGGTGCCGCCCGGCGGCGTGGCGAGCGCCCCGGCCGACGGATCGGCCGCACCGGGCGACGCCTCCGCCCGCCCTGCTCTCCCCGGCGCCGCTCCCCGGACCACACCGACGGACGTCTACGCCCACGACCGGCCCGGCATGCTCAGCCCCGCCGTGGCGGAGTTCCCCGAGCGGGTCTACGTGCCCAACAGCGGGAGCGACACCGTCACCGTGATCGACCCACGCACCTACCGGGTGCTCCGTACTCTCAAGGTCGGCCGGCGGCCGCAGCACGTCGTCCCGTCGTGGGATCTGAAGACGCTCTGGGTCAACAACGACGGCGGCGACTCCCTGACTCCGATCGACCCCATGACCGGCCGGCCCGGCAGGCCGGTGTCCGTCGACGACCCCTACAACCTGTATTTCACCCCGGACGGCCGCAACGCCCTGGTGATGGCCGAGCGGGAGAACCGGCTCGATTTCCTCAGTCCGCGCACCATGCGGCTCCGGCGATCGCTGCACATGCCCTGCAAGGGGGTCAACCACGCGGACTTCACCGCCGACGGGAAGATCATGCTGGCCAGCTGCGAGCTCTCCGGGCGGCTGGTGGCCGTCGACATGCGGGCCCGGAAGGTCCGCGCGGTCGTCGACCTGGCGGACGGCACCACACGGCGCAGGGACATCCGGCACGGCGGCACCCGGCATCGCGGCACGCGGGCCAGCGGCGTGCCGCACCGCGTGAAGCACGGCTCCACGCGACACGGCTCCGTCCAGCACGGCTCCACGCGACACGGCTTCATCCAGCACGGCTCCACGGGGCATGACCTCACGCGGAACACCACCGCGCCGCCCGGATCCACGTGGAACACCACCGTGCCGCCCGGATCCACGCGTCACGGCGCCACGCGGAACACCACCATGCCGCAGGACGTCAAGCTCTCCCCCGACGGCACCACCTTCTACGTCGCCGACATGGCCAAGCACGGCGTGTGGCTGGTCGACGCCGGGAAGCTCCGCGTCACGGGTTTCATCAGGACCGGCCGGGGCGCTCACGGGCTCCACGTCAGCCGGGACTCGAAGGTGCTGTACGTGTCCAACAGCGGCGCCGGATCGGTCACCGTCGTCTCCTTCGCGCTCCGCCGCCCGGTCGACACCTGGCGCGTCCCCGGCGGCGGCTCACCGGACATGGGCGGGGTCTCCGCCGACGGCAGCCGCCTGTGGCTGTCGGGACGCCACGACGGGGTCGTCTACGTGTTCGACACCGGCGACGGCCGTCTCATCCGCAAGATCGACGTCGGCGCCGGCCCGCACGGCCTGGCCGTCTACCCCCAGCCCGGACGCTACTCGCTCGGCCACACGGGGGTCTTCCGGTGAGGTACGGCTGCGCCGGGGCGTGAACGCCGGCCGCGCGCGGGCCCCGGGACGCACAGCCCGGAGCGGCCTCGCTCACGACGGATCCCCCCGGTCTTCGAGCTCGCGCCTGCGGCGCAGCAGCGCGGCGCGCCGGGCACGGGCCCGTACCAGGATGGCGACGGCCGCCGTGGCCAGCGTCACGGCGACGGCGACACCCGCCAGGCCCACCCACGTCCCCCTGACGGCGGCGATCGCGATCGCGGCCGCCGTCAGCAGGCCCGTCGCGGTCACCGCCAGCCAGCCGGCGATCACCCGGTCGAGGGCGAACAGCGGTGTCCTGCACGTCACCGTCCAGGCGCCGTAGGCGGTCCAGGCAAGGCAGAGGGCGACGAGCGCTCCGAAGCCCAGGTGCGTACGGCCCGGCAGCTCCGGCTCCGTGGCCCACAGCAGACCCACGCCCACCGCGCCGACAAGCCCGCCGAGCAGCGCCACGACGGCGCCGATCCGATTGCGCGGCGACAGCGGCCCGGACAGCCTGCCGATCATGTCGTTGGAGTTCAACGTCGGTATCCCTTCTCCGTCAGGTGGTCGCGCAACATGCGCCGCGCGCGGGACAGGCGTGACTTGACGGTGCCGACCGGCACGGCGCAGATCTCGGCGCAGTCCTCCACCGAGAGGTCCTCCAGGTAGAACAGCACGAGGATCTCCCGCTCGCGGACCGGCAGCCCGGACAGCCCCGCGACCAGCTCGGCGCGGTCCACGAGGGCGGTCGCCGCGTCCTGCGCCACCGGCTCGCCCTCGGCCGCCGCCTCCGGCCTGCCGTACTCCTCCCGCAGCCTGTTGGCCACCGCGCGCCGGGCGATCGTGAAAAGCCACGGCGCGAACCTGCCGGGTTCCTTGAGCCGGGGGAGCCCGCGGAGTACGGCCAGCCAGACCTCCTGGCTCACGTCGTCGGCCTCCGCCGACCCGAGCATGCGCCGTACGTAGGTCCATATCGGGTCGTGCCAGGCCCGGACCAGCTCCGTGAGCGCCTCGCGCTCGCCGAGCTGGCAGCGGATCACAAGTAGCTCGTCAGTCACCCTGCCTCCTCACCCAGCACAGTCGGGAGGCGGGCCTGCCGGGTTCACGGTCCCGCGATCTCCGGTCGATCGGCCGGCGCGGGCAGGGCTCGCGGGAGGGGGGCTAGTCCGCCGGGAGATGGACGGTGAGCCACTCGACGAGCGGGGTGAGGTCGCGCCAGACCGCGCGGACGCGGTCGAGGACCTCGGGGGTGTGCACCCACGGCTCGGGGGCGAAACGGAGGCCGGCGTGCAGGGACCTGTGGCGGAGCAGATCGAGGCGGGGGTGGCCCTCCGGGACGCCGCGGGGGCGGGTCTTCAGCCGGTCGCCGTCGATCCCGTAGCCTGCCGCGGCGAGCCCGGCCACGATCTTCTCCAGCGGGACGCCGCTGAGCTCCTCGTCGACCGCCTGGCGGTAGCGGGCGAGCTGGTCGCCCTGGGCCGAGTAGAGGCCCGCCCCGGCGTGCAGCCCCGAGGCGTCGAGCTGGACGTAGTAACCGATGGCCTCGGCGGTGGCGGCGTAGGCGCCCTGGTGAGTCTTGTAGGGCGACTTGTCCTTGGCGAAGCGGACGTCGCGATGCGGGCGGAACAGGTGCACCCGGCCGAACTCGGTGGACAGTTCCTCGCCCAGCGCGGCCATGGGCGCCTTGACCATGTCGTCGTAGACCTGCTTGTGGCGGGTCCAGTAGGTCTTGGAGTTGTCCGCCTCCAGGCCCTCGTAGAACAGGAAGGCCTCGTCGGGGAAACCGCTGAAACTCATGGCCCCCATGCTCCCACCGGGGACCGACAACAATCCGTCACCCCCCGGCGGACCGCGCCTCCCCGGCATACACCTTGCCCGGGATGAGCGTCTTGCCGTACAGCTCGGAGACCGTCACGAACGTGTAGCCCTGGAGGGCGAGCATGTCCAGCACCTGGGTGGCGGCCTCGACCGTGGTGCTGTGGATGTCGTGCATGAGCACGACGGACCCCGGCGTGACCGCGACCGCGCGCTGCGTGACGATCAGGCTGTCACGGTCGCGCCAGTCCAGGGTGTCGACGTCCCACAGGATCTGGGCGAGCCCCCTGCGGCGGGCCTCGTCGGCGACCCGCCTGCCGGTGGCCCCGTACGGCGGGCGCATGAGGGTCATCCAGCGCCCGGTCACGTGGTGGACGATTCCCTGGGCACGGCCCAGCTCGCCTTTGATCCCCGCGTCCGACAGCGCGGTGAGCTGGGTGTGGCTCCAGGTGTGGTTGCCTATCTCGTGTCCTTCGGTCACCATCCGGCGGAGGGTGTGCGGGCCGTCCTCCGCCACCTTCTGGCCGATCACGAAGAAGGTCGCCCTGGCGTGGTGCCGGGCGAGGATGTCGAGCAGCTGCCCGGTGTATCCGCCGGGCCCGTCGTCGTAGGTCAGTGCCACGCACTTGACCCGCCTGCAGTCGATGTGGCGCGCGGCGGGCGGGAGGGGGTATCTGTCCACCGGCCACTGCGGCTGGATCGCGGCCAGCTTCTCGGCCAGCTTCTCGGGATCGATCGGCGGGGGCCGCCGCCGGGCCGCGGGCGGCTCGGGAGCGGCGGGGGCGACGGAGACCGGCACCCCCTCGGACCTCAGGTGGGCGGCCGGCGCGGCACATCCCCCGGCCCCCAGCAGCAGGGCGAGCAGAACGGTGCACAGCCGCACGCTTCCCCCAAGAAGGCGAGCGCGGGGCTACGGATAGTCCTCGGCCGCGTCCCCCCGCAAGATCTTGGCCAGGTCCTCCCACCAGGATGGGACATCGGCCTGTAATTCGGCGTATCGACGCGCCACGCGAATGGCGCATCCGCCAGGATCCGTGCCCAGATGGCGACGTTTCACCGGCCCTTCCTGCCACCGGTAGAAACCATCACGGAAACGTATGACCAGCCCTATCCACACCGAAAGGATGCCGTCATTCCCGACCTCGTACACCCCGGTCACACCGAGCTCTCTCAGCTCCGCACGGAGCCGGTCCGTCGCCGTGCGGGACTCGCTCACCCGCCACCTCCCGGACGGGGAGAGAAAGGCGCACGGTGAGGGACGCGCCCGCTGTCCGGCGGTGCCGGCACACCGGAGCGGGAGACCGAAAGCGACATAGTGTAATGATGCGGCTCCAGCTTGTTGCCGAACAGTGGTTCGCCGCTATTGGTCAGGCGTCTCGCGGGTGCCCGGTGGATGGGCCGTCGCCGTCGCGGTGGTCCCCCCCGGCGCCGGCCGCCGGTCCCGCAGCTCCAGGACGGCGGGCGCGCCGGTGCCGGCCGGCAGCCGGCATCGCGTGGGCGCGGACCCACGCGGACCCGCGCCTGGCCTGGCGCCACGCGTGCGCGGGCCTACGCGGCCTGACGCTGCGCGGGCAGCCGGAACTCGCCTTCCTCGATGGCGTAGTCCTCCAGCATCGTCCGGAGCTGGCGGCGGCCCCGGTGCAGGCGCGACATGACCGTGCCGATGGGGGTGCCCATCCGCTCGGCGATCTCCTTGTAGGCGAAGCCCTCCACGTCGGCCAGGTAGACGGCCACCCGGAAGTCCTCGGGCAAGGCGCGCAGGGCGTTCATCACGGCGCTGTCGGGCAGCTGCTCCAGCGCCTCGGTCTCGGCGGACTTGAGCCCGGAGGACATGTGGGACTCGGCGGCGGCGAGCTGCCAGTCCTCGATCTCCTCGGTGGCCGAGAGCTTGGGCGAGCGCTGCTTCTTGCGGTAGTCGTTGATGAAGTTGTTGGTGAGGATGCGGTGCAGCCACGCCTTGAGGTTGGTGCCCTCGCGGAACTGGTGATAGGAGGTGAACGCCTTGGTCACGGTCTCCTGGACGAGGTCCTCGGCATCGGCGGAGTTGCGGGTCAGACGCATCGCGGACGCGTAGAGCTGGTTGGTGACCGGTACAACGTCGCGCTCGAACCAGTCCTGGCGCTGCTCTTCGGTCATCGTGATCACGTCATCCCCCTCTTGCTGTTCCCCCAGTCACCGTCCGGCCGGAGTACGACGCACCCTTCCCGACGGCTTACGGCATGCTCGCAGGCACCCGGTAAAGGTGCCGTTAAGAGTGGTTGTGCCTGCTCAGGGGGTTCGTCACTGGCTGCGCCAATGGCGGGTGCAACACGCCCTACAGCCGGACAAGTCTCATTATCGTAACATCCTTCCTTCAATTTGGTCGAACATGTGTCTATCATCACATAACCCCAGCTAGCGATACCTTTGGGTCTATGGAATACGTGGATCGACACGACCCCGAGACCCGCTCCTGGGTGGCCGAAGCCATCCGCCGAGTCGAGGCCGACGCCCATAGAAGCTGCGACACCCATCTCCACGTCTTTCCGCTTCCCCCGCGGTGGGGGGTAAACCTCTACCTGAAAGACGAGTCAGTCCACCCCACCGGTTCACTCAAGCACCGGCTCGCGCGCTCCCTGTTCCTGTACGGCCTGGCGAACGGCTGGATCGGTCCCAGCACCACGGTCGTCGAGGCGTCCAGCGGTTCGACGGCGGTGAGCGAGGCCTACTTCGCCCGGCTCATCGGCCTGCCGTTCATCGCGGTGATGCCCGCCTCGACCTCGCCGGAGAAGATCGCGCTGATCGAGTTCTACGGCGGCAAGTGCCACCTGGTGAACGATCCCGGAACCATCTACGAGGAGTCCCACCGGCTGGCCGTGGAGACCGGCGGGCACTTCATGGACCAGTTCACCTACGCCGAGCGGGCCACCGACTGGCGCGGCAACAACAACATCGCCGAGAGCATCTTCAGCCAGATGGAGATGGAGCCCCACCCCGAGCCCACCTGGATCGTGGTCGGCGCCGGCACCGGCGGCACCTCCTCCACCATCGGCCGCTACATCCGCTACCGGCGTTACTCCACCCGCCTGGCCGTGGTCGACCCCGAGGGCTCGGCGTTCTACTCCTCCTGGTGCTCGGGCGACGCCGCGGCCACCGCGCCCGGCTCCCGCATCGAGGGCATCGGCCGTCCCCGCGTGGAGCCGTCCTTCATGCCCACCGTGATCGACCGCATGATCCAGGTCCCCGACGCCCGGTCCATCGCGGCCATGCGCTGGGTCCGCGAGGTCACCGGGCGCGACGTGGGCGGCTCCACCGGCACCAACGTGGCCGCGGCCGTGCAGATCCTGCGGGAGATGCGCCAGGCGGGCGAGCAGGGCAGCGTCGTCACGCTGATCTGCGACGGCGGCGAACGTTACCGGGGCACCTACGACGACGACTCCTGGCTGGCGGAACGGGGCCTGGACATCGCCCCCCATCTGGAGGAGCTGAGGTCCTTCCTCGCCCAGCCCTGACCCCGGCGTCGCGCGCGGAGCCTCCGGCCGTCCCGCGCGCGGGACGGCCGGAGGGAGGAGCCGGGCCGGAAGGACCGGAAGGAGCGGTCAGGCCGCCTTGGCCGGGTCGACCTCGAAGGTCGCGGCCAGGTCGTCGAGGATGGCGTGGGCACCCTGGATGCCGACGGCGCTCATCCAGGTGATGTCGGCGACGTCGTGCTTGGCGCCCTTGAGCTTGCCCCAGAGCGGGTTGGCCTCGAACTTCTTCTTGATCGGCTCGACCGCCGGGTCGGCGTAGGCGGCGACGAAGATGTGGTCGGCGTCGAGCTGGGAGATGTTCTCCTGGCTGACCTCCACCATGATCGTTTCAGTGGTGGTCGGCTGCCCCTCGGGGCGGGGGAAACCGACGTCCTTCAGCACCAGGCCGGAGTAGGAGTTCTCCACGTAGAGGCGGACGGTCGGCTCGCCGGCGAAGCGGGCGACGGTGACGGTGGGCATCTTGCCCTCCTTGGCCTTGATCGACTCGCCGATCGCGGCGGCGCGGTCCTGATAGGCCTTGATCTTCTGCTCGGCGAGCTCCTCCTTGCCCAGGGCCTGACCCATGAGCCTGAGGTTCTCCTTCCAGATGGCCCCCGTGGTCTCGCTGAACACCGTCGGCGCGATCTTCGACAGCTTGTCGTACAGCGCCTCGTGGCGGACCTTGGCCGAGACGATCAGGTCGGGCTTGAGCGCGATGATCTGCTCCAGGCTCGGCTGCTCCAGCGTGCCGACCGGCTTGGCCTCCTTGGCGTGGCCGAGGACCGGGGTCAGGTAGTCGGGGAGCTTGTCGTCGATCGCCCGGTAGGTGGTGAAGCCGACGACGTCGGTCTCCAGGGTCAGCACCGCGTCCACGAAGCTCTGGTCGAGGGCCACGACCCTCTTGGGCTGGGCCGGGATCTGGGCCTCGCCCATGGCGTGCTTCACCGTACGGGGGAACGCCGCCGCGTCGCTCGCCGCCGGAGCCGGGGTCGTCCCGCCGGAGCCGGCCGTCGTGCTGGAGGTGCTCGCCCCACAGGCGGCGAGGCCGAGGGAGAGTACGGCTCCCGCAACGCCCACGGTCAAGGCTCGCAACGCTCTCATCAAGGGTTCCCTTCAAGGTACAGCCAACCTAATTTAGCTTAGCCATACCTAAGCTGACATACTTGTGCGGGATCCGGCAAACGAGAGGAGCGCAGGTGAGCACAGTGGCAGCCGCCACGCGCCCCCCGTCGCGTGGAAGGGCCCGTGCGGTCCACCGGCATCGCCTGCTCGTGCTGGCCGGGCTGTTTGGGGCTCTCGCGATCACGGCCCTGCTGAGCGTCATGATCGGCGCGAAGCCGGTCCCGCCCGCCGACGTGTGGCACGCGCTGACCGGCCCGACCGGCAGCGAGAACGACATCATCATCCGGTCGCTGCGCATCCCCAGGACCGCCGTCGGCGTCCTGGCCGGGATCGCGCTCGGCGTCGCGGGCGCGCTCATGCAGGGGCACACCCGCAACCCGCTGGCCGACCCCGGCCTGCTCGGCGTCACCCAGGGCGCGGCGTTCGCCATGGTGCTCAGCATCATGGTCCTCGGCGTCACCAGCCTCTACGGCTACATCTGGTTCGGCCTGGCCGGAGCCCTGATCGCCAGCGTCGGAGTCTTCGCCCTCGGCATGGCCGGCGGCCGCGGCGCCCCCACCCCCGTGACGCTGGCCCTCGCGGGCACCGCGGTCAGCGCCTTCCTCTACGCCCTCACCTCGGCCCTGGTCCTGATGGACGAGCAGGCCATGGACGTCTTCCGCTTCTGGCAGGCGGGCTCGATCGCGGGCCGGGGCGATGACGTCGTCTGGCAGGTGCTTCCGTTCATCGCCGTCGGCCTGGTCCTGGCCCTGGTCAACGCGCCCGGCCTCAACGCGCTCTCCCTGGGCGAGGACGTCGCCCGCGCCCTCGGCCAGAACGTCACCCTGACCCGCACCGTCGGGGTGGCCGCGATCACGCTGCTCAGCGGGGCCTCGGTCGCGGCCTGCGGCTCGCTGGCCTTCCTCGGCCTGATGGTCCCCCACCTGGCCCGCCCGCTGTCCGGCCCTGACCACCGCTGGCTGCTGCCGTACTCCGGGCTGATCGGCGCCGCGGCCCTGCTCGCCGCCGACGTGATCGGCCGGGTGGTCGCCCGCCCCGGCGAGCTGGAGGTCGGGGTCGTGCTCGCCCTGCTCGGCGCGCCGTTCTTCGTCTTCCTGGTCCGCCGGAGAAAGCCGGTCCGCCTGTGACCTCCTCCCCCGTACGGCTCCCGCACGAACCTCCGGTACGGCCCGCGAACGGACGGTCCCTGCGGCTCGGCTCCGCCTCCTGGCTGCTGCGCCTGCGCTCGGCCACCGTGGCCCTGGTCCTGCTGGCCGCCGCGGTCCTGCTGATGGCGCTCGGCATGCGCATCGGCGACATCCCGATGAGCGTCCCCGAGGTGTTCCAGGCGATCATCGGCGACGGCTCGAACCACTTCGTCGTGATGGAGCTCCGCCTCCCCCGGGCGCTGACCGGCGTCCTCGTCGGCGCGGCGCTGGCCCTGGCCGGCGCGATCACCCAGGCCATCGCCCGCAACCCGCTGGCCAGCCCCGACGTCCTCGGCGTGACCACCGGCTCCAGCGTGACCGTGGTCGCGATCATCGTGGCCGCCGGAAGCACCGCGGGCGGCGCCAGCGGCGCCCTGGCCGAGGTGGGCATCCCCCTCATGGCCCTGGCCGGCGGCCTGGCCGGGGCGCTGATCGTCTACCTGCTGGCCTGGCGCAAGGGGCTGGACGGCTACCGCCTGGTGCTGGTCGGCATCGGCGTCTCGGCGGTGTTCACCAACGTCAAATACTGGCTGCTGACCGTGGGAGACGTCACCGACAGCGGCCGGGCCATGGTCTGGATCAGCGGCTCGCTGAACGGCCGGGGCTGGGAGCACGTGGTCCCCGTCGCGATCGCGCTCGCCGTGCTCATCCCGCTGACCCTGGCCGGCACCCGCTCGCTCGGCGCGCTCCGCTTCGGCGACGACACGGTGACCGGCCTGGGCGTCCGGATGAACCTGGCCAGAGGCCTGATGATCCTCGCCGCCGTCCTGCTCGCGGCGGTGGCCACCTCCGCCGCGGGGCCCATCGCGTTCGTCGCCCTGGCCGCCCCGCAGATCGCGCTGCGCCTGGCCGGGGTGGGCCAGCCGCCGCTGGTCGTCTCGGCCCTCGCCGGAGCCGTCCTCACCGCCGCGGCGGACCTGGTCGCGCGGACCCTGTTCAGCCCCGTCGAGCTGCCGGTGGGCGTGGTCACCGCGGTCCTCGGCGCCCCCTACCTGATCTACCTCTTGATCCGTGTTCGCAGAGAGGCACGTTCGTGAGACTGCAAGCCGTCGACGTCAGGCTGGGCTACGGCGACCGTGTCATCGTCGACGGCCTCGATCTCGGGATCGAGGCCGGAACGGTGACCACGATCATCGGGCCGAACGGGTGTGGCAAGTCCACGCTGCTGCGCGCGCTGGGACGGCTGCTCCGGCCGTCGGGCGGCGAGGTCCTCCTGGACGGCAAGCGCATCGACAGGATGCCCACCAAGGAGGTCGCCAAGGTCCTCGGCGTGCTGCCGCAGGCTCCGACGGCCCCGGAGGGGCTGACCGTGGCCGACCTGGTGGCCCGGGGACGGCACCCGCACCAGACGTGGTACCGGCAGTGGTCCTCCGACGACGAGGCGGCGGTCAGCGAGGCTCTGGCCATGACCGGCCTGCTCGAGCTGGGCGAGCGCCCGCTGGACGAGCTGTCCGGCGGGCAGCGCCAGCGGGCGTGGATCTCGATGGCCCTCGCCCAGGGCACCGACCTGCTCCTGCTCGACGAGCCCACGACCTTCCTCGACCTGGCCCACCAGGTCGAGGTCCTGGAGCTGGTCCGCAGGCTCCACGGCGAGCTCGGCCGCACCGTGGTGATGGTCCTGCACGACCTCAACCTGGCCGCCCGCTACGCCGACCGCCTGGTCGCCATGCGCGGCGGCAAGGTCATCGCCGCCGGGCCGCCGCACGAGGTCCTCACCGAGCCCCTCCTCGCGGAGGTCTTCGACCTGGACGCCAAGGTGATCGAGGACCCCGTAGCCGGAACCCCCCTGGTCGTCCCGGTCGGCGTGCGCCACTAGACCCGGTCGGCGCGGTCAGTCGCCGAGGAGCGTGTCCACGAAGACCTCGGCGTCGAACGGGGCCAGGTCGTCGGGGCCCTCACCCAGGCCGACGAGCTTGACCGGGACGCCCAGCTCGCGCTGGACGGAGATGATGATGCCGCCCTTGGCGGTGCCGTCGAGCTTGGTCAGGGCGATGCCGGTGACGTCCACGACCTCGGCGAACACCCGGGCCTGGCGCATGCCGTTCTGGCCGGTGGTGGCGTCGAGGACGAGCAGGACCTCGTCCACCGTGGCCTTCTTCTCGATGACGCGCTTGACCTTGCCGAGCTCGTCCATCAGGCCGGTCTTGGTGTGCAGCCGCCCGGCGGTGTCCACGATCACCACGTCGACCTTGTCCTCGATGCCCTTGGCCACGGCGTCGAAGGCGATCGACGCGGGGTCGCCCCCCTCGGGACCGCGCACGACCTCGGCCCCGACCCGGTCTCCCCAGGTCTGGAGCTGGTCGGCGGCGGCGGCGCGGAAGGTGTCGGCCGCGCCGAGCACGACCTTGTTGCCGTCGCCGATCAGGGAACGGGCCAGCTTGCCGGTGGTGGTGGTCTTGCCGGTGCCGTTGACGCCGACCACGAGCACCACTGCCGGGCGCTCGCCGTGCGGCTTGACGTGCAGGGTGCGGTCGAGGTCGACGCCGAGCTGGGTGAGCAGCTCTTCCTTGAGCAGGCCGCGCACCTCCTCGGGCGACCGGCTGCCCAGCACCTTCACCCGGGTGCGCAGCTCCTCGACCATCGCCCGGGTGGGCGCGACGCCGACGTCCGCGGTGATCAGGGTCTCCTCGATCTCGTCCCAGGTGTCGTCGTCGAGACGGTCCCGGGAGAGCAGGTCGAGGAGTCCCTTGCCGAGGGTGCTCTGCGAGCGGGCCAGCCGGGCGCGCAGCCGTACCATCCGGCCGGCGGAGGGCGGCGGAACCTCGATGACCGGGGCGACGACCACGGGCTCGGCCGGCTTGACCGGCGGAGGCGGGAGAGTGGTGGTCGCCGCGTCGTCGTCGGTCGCCCCCCGGGGAGGCGCCTGCTCCCCCTCCTTGGGGATCGGCAGCACCTCGGGCGGCTCGACCGGCGGCGGAGCCGTCTTGCCCCCCGGCCTGAACAGCAGGAACACGCCGCCTGCCGCAAGCAGGGCGACGACGACAACGATCGCGATTATGCCGAGATAGGCTTCCACAAGACCACAGTTTTCCAGACGACCCGGGATGCTCCGACCTCCTGGGGTCAGACGGCCTCGTGTTCTCTCAGACGCTGGCTGATGACCTGGGTGACACCGTCTCCCCGCATCGACACTCCGTACAGAGCGTCGGCGATCTCCATCGTGCGCTTCTGGTGGGTGATGATGATGATCTGTGACGTCTGCCGCAGCTCTTCGAACAGGGTCAGCAGGCGCTGGGTGTTGGTGTCGTCCAGCGCGGCCTCGACCTCGTCCATCACGTAGAACGGCGAGGGCCGCGCCTTGAAGATGGAGACGAGGAAGGCGACGGCGGTCAGCGACCGCTCGCCGCCGGACAGCAGCGACAGCCGCTTGACCTTCTTGCCCGGCGGCCGGGCCTCGACCTCGACCCCGGTGGTCAGCATGTTCTCCGGGTCGGTGAGCAGCAGCCTGCCCTCGCCTCCGGGGAACACCCGCGTGAAGATCGTCTCGAACTCGCGGGCCACGTCGTGGTAGGCGGCGGTGAACACCTGCTCGACCCGGTCGTCCACCTCCTTGACCACCAGCAGCAGATCGCGGCGGGTCTTCTTGAGGTCCTCCAGCTGCGAGGTGAGGAAGGCGTGCCGCTCCTCCAGCGCCGCGAACTCCTCCAGCGCCAGCGGGTTGACCTTGCCGAGCTGGGCCATCTGCCGATCGGCCGCCTTGGCCCGCTTCTGCTGCTCCTCCCGGACGTAGGGCACCGGGTCGCCGTCCCCCGTGGGGACCGGTTCGTCCGGGCCGTACTCGGCGATGAGCGTGCCGGACTCGACGCCGAACTCCTCCACCGCCCGCGCCTCCAGCTGCTCCAGGCGCATCCGCTGCTCGGTCCTGGCCACCTCGCTGCCGTGCGCCCGGTTGACCAGCTTGTCCAGCTCGCCGGAGAGCTCGCGGACCCGGAGCCGGACGGACTTGAGCGAGGCGTCGATCTGCCCGCGCGCCTGCTCGGCCTCGTCGCGCTCGGCCGCGGCGCCCGCCAGTGAGGCCTCCAGCGCCCGCAGCGTCAGCTCGGTCCCCCGGACCACCGCCTGGGCGACCTGCGCCTGCCTGCGCCGCCGCTCGCGCCGGTCGGCGGCCCTGGCGCGCTCCTCGCGCTCCCGCTCGGCCGCGCGCACCAGGCCGTCGGCCTTGCCCTCCAGGCCCCTGACCCGCTCCTCGGCCGTCCGTACGGCGAGGCGGGCCTCCATCTCGGCCTGCCTGGCCACCGAGCAGACCTCGGCGAGCTCGTCGCGGATCTCGGTGGTGGGCTCGGACTCCAGCCCCTCGCCCTCCTCCGCGGCGGCGAGCCGTTCCTCAAGCTCGGTCAGCCCGGCCGCGTCCCGGTCGCGCGCCTCCCGCGCCGCCCGCACGCCCCCGGCCAGCCGCTCGCACTCCTCCCGGGCGGCCTCGGCCGCGGCTCCGAGCTGGGCGAGCCTCCGGGCCGCCGCGGCGACCCGCTGGTCGGCGTCGCGCTGCCGGGTCCGGACCTGGTCCAGCGCGGCCTGCGCCGCGTTGACGCCCGCCTGCGCGGTCTGCACACCCGTCTGCGCCTCGGTCACCCGCGCCTGGGCGGCCTCGACCGCGGACTGCGCCTCCCCCTCGGCCTCGGCGGCCTCCTCCATCGCCGTCGCGGCCTGTTCGGCGGCCACCCCGGCCGTGGCCAGGTCGGCGGCCGCCTCGTCCAGGGCGGCACGCATCTGGAGAGCCGAGGTGCCGCCGGCCGAACCTCCCCGGGCGGCGTAGGCGCCCAGAAGGTCACCGGAACGGGTGACGGCCCGCAGCTCCGGCCGCTGGTCGACCGCCTTCCTGGCGGTCGTCAGGTCGTCGACGACCAGCACGCCGGCCAGCAGGTGCGCGGCGGCGGCCCGCAGCTCCGCGGGGACGGTGACCAGGTCGATCGCCCATTCGGCACCGGCCACCGGCACAGCGGCCGCCGGGGTCTCCGCCCCGCCGGCGGCGATGACCAGGGCGGCCTGGCCGCCGCCCTCGCTCCTGAGGAAGTCGATGGCGTCCGCCGCGCTCTGCAGGGACTCCACGGCGACGGCCTCGGCGGCCGCGCCCAGGACGGTGGCGACGGCCACCTCGGCGCCCGGCCGGACGGTCAGCATGGTGGCCACCGGGCCGAGCACCCCGGCCAGGTCGGCGGCGAGCAGCGCCGCGCCGCCGTCCGCGCCCCTGGCCAGGCTCAGCTCCAGCGCCTCGAACCTGGCCCCCAGCGCGGCGACCTGGCGCTGCGCCTCCTGGTCGGCCTTGCGCGCCGCACCGAGGGCCGCCTTGGCCGCGCCGAGGCCCGCGTTCGGGCCCGCGACGGCCGCCTTGGCCTCCTCCACCACGGCCCTGGCCGCCTCGACGGCCTGCCTGGCCTGGTCGACGACCTCCAGGGCGATCTCCAGCTCCTCGGCGAGGGCGGGATCGGCGGCCGGGTCGGCCTGCTCCTGGCTGTCGTGCTCGGCCTGGGCGCGCTCGGCGCGCTGCTCGGCCTCCTCCAGGGAGCGCGCCAGCCTGCCGATCTCCTCCTCGGCCGCTCCGGCCCGGCTGCGCACGGCGCCGACCTGGCCCCGGAGCCTGGCCAGCCCCTCACGCCTGTCGGCGGCGGCCCTGGCCTGGGCGGCCAGCCGCCGCTCCTCGGCCGCGAGGGCGTTCTCGGTCTCGGTGCGCTGGGCCACGGCCCTGGCGAGCGACTCCTGCTCGTCGGCGAGCAGCTCGGCGAGGACCCGCTCCTGCTCCCGGACCTCCTCGGCCTCGCGCTCGAAGTCCTCCGGGTCGCGCCCACGCCGCTCCACGGCGGGGTCGGTGGCGTTGCGGTGCCGCTCGGCGGCCAGCCCGGCCAGGCCCCTGAGCCGCTCGCGGAGCGAGGAGAGCCGGAAGTAGGTCTCCTGAGCGGTGGCCAGGCGCGGCTGGGCCTCGGCCTCCGCGGCCTCCAGCTCGGCCTCCGCGACCTGCCCCTGCTCCAGCTCGGTCTCCACCACCGTACGGCGGGCCAGGACGGCGGCCTCGTCGGCGGTCTCCCGTTCCAGGGTGGTCCGCAGGGTGAGCACGTCGTCGGCGAGCAGGCGGAGCCGGGCGTCGCGGAGGTCGGCCTGGATGACGGCGGCCTTGCGGGCGATCTCGGCCTGGCGGCCCAGCGGCTTGAGCTGGCGGCGCAGCTCGGTGGCGAGGTCCTGGACGCGGGTCAGGTTGGCCTGCATCGCGTCGAGCTTCCGCAGCGCCTTCTCCTTGCGCTTGCGGTGCTTCAGGACGCCGGCGGCCTCCTCGATGAACGCCCGGCGGTCCTCGGGCCCGGCGTGCAGCACCTGGTCGAGCTGGCCCTGCCCGACGATGACGTGCATCTCGCGGCCGATGCCGGAGTCGGACAGCAGCTCCTGGATGTCGAGCAGCCGGCAGGTGTCGCCGTTGATGGCGTATTCGCTCTGCCCCGCCCGGAACATCAGGCGGCTGATCGTGACCTCGGTGTAGTCGATCGGCAGCGCGCCGTCGCTGTTGTCGATGGTGAGCGTGACTTCGGCACGGCCCAGCGGGGCCCGCGAGGAGGTCCCGGCGAAGATGACGTCCTCCATCTTGCCGCCGCGCAGCGACTTCGCGCTGTGCTCGCCCATGACCCACGCCAGTGCGTCGACGACGTTGGACTTGCCCGACCCGTTGGGACCGACGACCGCGGTGATGCCCGGCTCGAAGCGGAGGGTGGTGGCCGAGGCGAAGGATTTGAAACCGCGCAGGGTGAGAGTCTTCAGATACACGCAGAAACCCCCACTCCCCGGTGCGCCCCATGGACCGTGGCGCCGCGCGTCACGGCTCGGGTGCCGGCGACCGGTGTCTTCCCTCGTCGCCCAGTCGGCCCGCCCCGCGTGGGAAGACTACCGTTCTTCACTCACGCTCGCCCGCACACCGCGGGCATCAGCCGTGGGGAGTGCGCGAGTGCGGCCCGGGCATCCGGCGGATCGGGTTGCCGGGCCGGTGGACACCCCGGTCTGGCCGGGCTGCGGCGAACGGGACATCCGGGCTCCGCGGACGGAGACGATACTGAAAGGCCTGAAGGCGCCGGGTGACCCGGCCGAGGGGGGCGTCTCCGGCGGATGCCTGAACACGGCCTGCCGCCGCCGGGTGACACCGGAGCAGCCGGCCTTCTTCTCGCGCCACCTGTTGACGCCGTCCGCGACGGCTGTCCGTAACGCCGGATATGACAAGGGACGCCCCGAAGAGGCGTCCCTGGACGGTGTGTTCGTCCCGGCCCCTAGGTGAGGGCCGGCTCACGATCCTGCAGGCGGGTGAACGCCTCATCACGGGTGCTGGCCGCGAGTTCGTCGTTCTGGGCCTGGAGCCGGGTGAGCTCTGCCTCGAGATCACGGATACGCTGCTGGAGACGGCGCATTTCCGAGACCATTCGAGGGTCAGGACCGCCGACGTGGCCGAGTAGAGCCTTCGCCATGGTTAAGGGTCCTCCACGCTGAGTGACCAGACTGGTTCGCGCACTTCTTGCCGCGGGAGGGGTGCGCGTGGTTCTTATCAAGAGTCGCACTGGTGAGGGAGACGGTCAAGTTGAACGCTCCGCTCGGATGCACCTGTGGGCACTCCCAACGGTAAAATATACCTCATTTTAGGGGGTTAAAGGAACGGCTAACGCTCCACAAAACCAGCCGATCCCCCCTTGGCCTCGCTCCAGCGCTCCACGACCCCGTCGACACGGCCCGGCGCGTCACCGCCGCGGAGCAGTTCCAGCAGGCTGGCGCAGGCCTCCCGCGAGCCCTCCGCCACGATCTCCACCCGCCCGTCGGGAGTGTTCCTCGCCCAGCCCACCAGGCCGAGCTCCAGCGCCCGCGCCCGTGTCCACCAGCGGAAACCCACGCCCTGCACGCGACCTCTGGCCCAGGCGGTCAACCGGACCGCCGTCATGCCCCGGCCCTTCTCGGGCGGGGCTGGCAGCGGGGGCAGCTGTAGGAGGAACGGTTCATGAACGACTCCCTGATGATCGGGGCGCCGCACCTCGGACAGGGTTCGTCCCGCCTGCCGTACACGGCGAGCGACCGGTCGAAGTAACCGCTCTCGCCGTTGACATTCACGTAGAGACTGTCGAAGGATGTGCCGCCCTCGGACAGCGCCGCGGCCATCACCTCGCGGGCGGCGCCCAGCAGCTCGGCGATCTTCGGGCGGGTCAGCGCCCCCGTGGGCCGGGCCCCGTGCAGCCGGGCCCGCCAGAGCGCCTCGTCGGCGTAGATGTTGCCGACGCCGCTGATCAGCGACTGGTCCAGGAGCGCCCGCTTGACCTCGGTCTGCCTGGCACGCAGGCGGCGGCCGAACAGGTCCTCGTCGAAGTGCTCCTCGAACGGGTCTGCCGCGATGTGCGTGATCGGCTCCGGCACGGGCCGGCCGCCTGAGTGGGCCATCGCGGTCACCAGCACGTGGCCGAAGGTCCGCTGGTCGACGAAGCGCAGGTCAGGGCCGCCGTCGGTGAAGCCGATCCGGACGCGGAGATGCCTCTCCGGGGCCGAGCCGGGCTCCACCACCAGCAGCTGCCCGCTCATCCCCAGATGCGCCAGGATCGCGTCGGAGCCGTCGAGGGGCAGCCAGAGGTATTTGCCCCGCCGCTCGGCGGAGCCGATCGTGCGGCCCTTCAGGCGGGAGGAGAACTCCTCCGCGCCGGGGACGTGCCGCCGGATCGCCCGCGGGTGCAGCACCTCGGCGTGGGCGATGACCCGCCCGGACACCCAGCGCTCCAGGCCACGCCGTACGACCTCGACCTCGGGCAACTCGGGCATGGGCCCCTCCTCGAACGGGTCAGCTGGCTTCGCGCTTGTCCCGGTCCTGGCGGATCCGGTTCCAGGCCGCCTCGGCGGCCTGCTGCTCGGCCTCTTTCTTCGAACGGCCGGACCCGGAGCCGTACTCCTCACCGCCGAGAAGGACGACGGCGGTGAAGGACTTGGCGTGGTCGGGTCCGCTCTCCTCGACGTGGTATTCGGGCACGCCGAGCGCCTCGGACGCGGTGAGCTCCTGGAGCGAGGTCTTCCAGTCGAGCCCGGCGCCCAGCGAGGCCGAACGGGTGATGAGGGGGTCGAAGAGCAGGTGGACGACCCGGAACGCCTCGTCCAGGCCCCTGTTGACGTAGACCGAGCCGATGAGCGCCTCAAGGGTGTCGGCGAGGATCGAGGACTTGTCGCGTCCCCCGGTCCCCTCCTCCCCCCGGCCGAGCCGCAGGAAGCGGCCCAGGCCCAGCGTGCGGGCCACGTCGGCGAGGGCGCGCATGTTGACCACCGCGGCCCTGAGCTTGGCCAGCTGCCCCTCGGGCAGGTCGGGGTGGTTGCGGTAGAGGGTGTCGGTGACCACCAGCCCCAGCACCGAGTCGCCGAGGAACTCCAGGCGCTCGTTGGTGGGCAGGCCGCCGTTCTCGTAGGCGTAGGAGCGGTGGGTCATCGCCCGCTCCAGGATCGCGACGTCCAGCCGCACCGAAAGGACGCGCTCCAGCTCGTCCCTGACGAACTCGACGGCCACCGGTTTAACGCTCATACCCACGTCTTCTCCTCGCACGGTTCTCATCGAATGCGCGATGGCGAAGGGGAGAACGAGAATTGCCCGAAGACGTGGTGGGCGCCGGGAGGGTACGCGTTACCGCGAACCCCGGCGTCCACCACAGCCGCGGGCGGACCGCCATCGCATTGTGGTGCAGACGGTGACGCCGACCGGGACCAGAAGGACCCGGCCGGCATCCGTCAGTCAGAATGCGATCAGGCGGAGGGCTCGATCACCTGACGGCGGTTGTAAGTGCCGCAGGTCGGGCACGCCACGTGCGGACGCTTCGGCGAGCGGCACTGGGGGCAGCTCACGAGCGAAACCGCGGCGGCCTTCCACTGCGACCTGCGGGAGCGAGTGTTGCTCCGCGACATCTTGCGCTTGGGGACAGCCACGTCAGCTCTCCTGATCGTTGTTATGTTCCGGAATCAGACCTTGCAATTTGGCCCAGCGGGCATCGATCACCTCGTGCTTGTGATCAGGCTCGGCATCCGCGAGCCTGATCCCGCATTCCACGCAGAGCCCCGTGCAGTCTTCACTGCAGACCGGGCTCAGCGGCAGTGTGAGAACCACCGCGTCGCGGAACGTGGGCTCGAGATCGAGCAGTTCACCGTCGAGGATCGAGTCACCCTCGGCAGCATCCTCTGCCGAGTAGAAGAACAGCTCCTGGAAGCCCACCTCGGTTTCCGAGATGACCGGTTCCAGACACCGTGCGCACTCCCCCCGCAGCGGGGTTCGCGCCGTGCCCGTGACGAGCACACCTTCCATGACCGCCTCGAGCCGGATCTCCAGCTCGACATCGGTGCCCCTGGGGACACCGATCATGTCAACGCCGATCTCCGCCGGTGCCGGGAGAGTGCGGGTGATCTGGAGCATCGAACCCGGTCGCCTGCCCAGATCATGGGTGGAGATTACCCAGGGGGCTCGGGGATCGAGGCTGCGCAGAGTCATTCCGCTCTCATCAGGCATGGCGAATCACCGCCGTTGTGCAAGGCCAAAACAAGAGAATACCAGCAGCTAGCCCCTGAGCCGTTCGACCAGGAGCTCCTGCACGAGGTCGGGGACCAGCCCGGCCACGCTCCCGCCGTACCGGACGATCTCCTTGATACGGCTGGACGACAGGAACGACACCTCCGGCCCGGTCGCCATGAACAGCGTCTCGACGCCGGACATCCGGTAGTTGAGCTGGGCCTGTTGGAGCTCGTAGTCGAAGTCACTGACAGCGCGCAGACCCTTCACGATGGCGGGGATCTCCTGCTGCTTGCAGTAGTCCACCAGCAGACCGTGGAACTTGTCCACGCGGACGTTGCCGTACTCCTTGGTCACGGTCTGGAGCATCTCGATGCGTTCCTCGACCGTGAACAGGCTCTTCTTCTCGATGTTGATCAGGACGGCTACGACAACCTCGTCGTACTGCCGGGAAGCCCGGCCGATGATGTCCAGATGACCGTTGGTAACGGGATCGAAAGACCCCGGGCAGACAACGCGACGCAAGGTGTACCCCCTGCTCTATGGATTCCCGGCGGCGCGACCGTACCAAACGGACGCTTCGCCGTAACGACGGACCCTCTCCTCCTCGTATCCGGTGGGCCACACCAGGTCCTTCCCCCGGCTCTCCCGTTCCACCGCGACCAGCGCGTCCTCCGCCAGCCAGCCGTGGTCCCGCAGCTGCCCGAGCACGGCGTCCACCGCCTCGTCGGTCACCGCGTAGGGCGGATCGGCGAACACGAGGTCGTACGGCTCCTCGGTGCCCCGCTCCAGCACCCGCTCGACCCGGTCGGCGGCGAGCAGGGCCCCCGGCAGCCCGAGGGTCGCGATGTTCGCCCTGATCGTCCGCGCCGCCTTGGCGTCGGACTCCACGAGCAGCGCGTGGACCGCCCCCCGCGACAGCGCCTCCAGCCCGACCGCGCCGGATCCGGCGTAGAGGTCCAGCACTCTCGCCCCGTCCAGCGAGCCGAGCAGCGACCCCACGGTGGAGAAGATCCCCTCCCTGGCCCGGTCGCTCGTGGGGCGGGTCCCCCGCCCCGGCGGCACGGCCAGCCGCCGCCCTCCTGCGCTTCCCGCGATGACTCGACTCACCGGCCCATTGTCTCAGTGCCGGTCGAGACGTCCGCCTGTGCGCCGATACCTGCGCACCGGCACCCGCGCCGATCAGAACACCGGCCCGGCCGCCGACCGGGGCGCCGGTCGGGGCGCCGGGCCGGATGCCGGTGGGGTGCCGGTCGGACGCCGATGGGGTGCCGGTGGGGTGCCGGTGGGGTGCCGGTCGGACACCGGGCCGGACACCGATGGGGTGCCGGTCGGACACCGGGCCGGGCAGCCCCGGACCGATGTCATCCCTCGTCCCACAATCACCGTCATCGGCACGCCCCAGCAGCCCGGCGTGTCGCGGCGGATCGCATAACCGCAGGTCAAAAGGGTCTGGGGAGGTGATCTAGGTCAAGAGTGGGCAAGGAGTGGCGACGAAAGCGCAAGGGTCGTTCCGCCCGGTCCCGGCGCCTTGCATGATGAGTCCTGCGGCCTTCAAGTGACCCAGGGGGAGGCCGACCGGCGTGATCGTGAGCCCTTCCGCACGCCGGTGCTCTCGGCACCTGACCCGAGAGTGGGCCCAGGCGGGGACGGCATTCGGGGGGAGGCCGTCCCCGCAGTTGGGCGTTCACCGCCCGGCCGCGGCCCCCGCACCTCCAGAGGCGACTCGTGGGAAAACGCGTGCGCGTTCACCGCCCGGCCGCCCTCCCGGACCTCTCAGGTCTTCTCCAGATACTCCGCGCGCTCGTCGGCGAGCAGCCGGTCGATCTCCATCCGGAGGACGGCGTGCTCCGCCAGATCGGGGTCCGCCGTCAGCATGGCCTCGGCGTCCTGGCGGGCGGCGTGGATGACGTCCTCGTCGCGCAGGAGCTGGAGCAGCTTCAGCGACGACCTGCGGCCCGACTGGGCCACACCCAGCACATCACCCTCGCGGCGCTGCTCCAGGTCGACCCGGGACAGCTCGAAGCCGTCCAGGGTCGCCGCCACGGCGTCGAGCCGCTGGCGGGCCGGGGTGCCGCCCGGGGAGTCGGTCACCAGCAGGCACAGCCCCGGCAGCCCGCCACGGCCGACCCGGCCGCGGAGCTGGTGGAGCTGGGAGACGCCGAACCGGTCGGCGTCCATGATGACCATGACCGAGGAGTTGGGGACGTCGACGCCGACCTCGATGACCGTGGTCGCCACCATGACGTCGGTCTCACCCCGGGTGAAGGCCCGCATCACCGCGTCCTTCTCCTCCGGCGGCAGCTTGCCGTGGAGCACCGCCGTGCGGAGGCCGTGCAGCGGCCCCTCGGACAGCATCTGGGCCACGTCCAGCACCGCCAGCGGCGGGCGCCGCTCGTCGTCGTCCTTCGACAGGTCGCCCTCGTCCCCCTCCAGGTCGCCGATGCGCGGGCAGACGATGTAGGCCTGCCGTCCGAGCCCGACCTCCTCGCGCAGCCGCGTCCAGGTGCGGTCCAGGAAGTGCGGCTTCTCCGCGGCGGGCACCACGTGGGTGGTGATCGGCGCGCGGCCGGAGGGCAGCTGGGAGAGCGTGGAGACCGTGAGGTCGCCGAAGACCGTCATGGCGACCGTACGAGGGATCGGGGTGGCGGTCATGACCAGCACGTGCGGGCGCCCGCCGCCGGCCTTCTCCCGGAGCGCGTCGCGCTGCTCGACCCCGAAGCGGTGCTGCTCGTCCACCACGACCAGGCCGAGGTCGGCGAACTGCACGCGCTCCTGGAGCACGGCGTGGGTGCCCACCACGATCCCGGCCGCCCCCGAGGCCGCGTCGAGCATGGCCGAGCGGCGGGCCGCCGCGCCCAGCGAGCCCGTCAGCAGGGCGACCACGGTGCCGCCGAACATGCCGCCGGCGGCCAGGTCGCCGAGCATGGCCGAGATCGACCGGTGGTGCTGCTGGGCGAGCACCTCGGTGGGCGCCAGCAGTACGGCCTGCCCTCCGGCGTCGACCACCTGGAGCATGGCCCGCAGCGCGACGACGGTCTTGCCCGCGCCGACCTCGCCCTGCAGCAGCCGGTGCATGGGATGGGCGAGGGCCAGATCGGCCGACACCTCCTCCCCCACGCTCTGCTGCCCCTCGGTGAGCCGGAACGGCAGGCGCCGGTCGAAGTCGGCCAGCAGCCCGTCGCCGCGCGGGGGCCGGGGCGTGGCGGGCCAGGAGGCGGCGGCCATCCGGCGCTGCAGCAGCACCGCCTGGAGCAGGAACGCCTCATCGAACTTGAGCCGTTTGCGGGCCCGGGTCACGTCGCCGTGATCGCGCGGCCGGTGGACGGCGAGGAGCGCCTCGGCCAGGCCGGGAAGCTTGTGCCGGGCCCGCAGCTCGGCCGGGAGCGGGTCGTCGAGGGGACCCATGGTGTCGAGGACGACTCCCAGCGCGCGGCGGATCGCCCAGGGCGTCACGTCCTTGCCCGCCGGGTAGATCGGCACCAGCGCGGCGGCGAACTCCTCGGCCCCGGCCTCCGTCTCGTCGAACATCTCGAACTCGGGGTGGGACAGCTGCCACCTGCGCTTGTCGCCCTGGCCGAACGCGCCGACCTTCCCCGCGAACATGCCCCGCGCGCCCGGCCGCAGCCGTGACTCCGCGATGTGGGAGGTCTTGCCGAAGAACGACAGATAGATCTTGCTGCGCCGGCCGTCGACGACCTCGACCTCCAGCCACGTGCCGCCCTTGTTGCGCATCGGTTTGCGCATGGCCCTGGTGACCTCGCCGACCACGGTGACGTGCTCGTCGACCTGCAGGTCGTCGAGGTCGGTCAGCTCGCCCCGCTCGGCGTAGCGCCGGGGGTAGTGCCGCAGCAGGTCGCCGACGGTGCGCAGGTCGAGGACACTCTCCAGCAGCTTGGCCGTCTTGGGATCCAGTGCCTTCGCCAGCGGCTCGTCGAAGCTCGTCACCCCAAGTTTCTACCGCGTCCGGACGACAGAATTCACGCGGCACCCCCTGCCCGCTCACCGCCCGTCACCGGCTCCCCGGGCGAGGACCGCCGTCTTCGCCCGCGGCGCCGGCACGCGGAACTCACTCGACGAACTCACTCGACGCCGATGAGCAGCGGGTAGCCGCCCTGCCCGCCTTCGTACAGGACGACCTCGACGTCGGGCCGGATCCGGGCCAGATGGTCCTGCACGGCCCTGGCCAGCCCCTCCGGCGCGTTGACGCCTTCGAGCATGGTCACCAGCTCGCTGCTCGACGACACCATGCGACGGGTGATCTCCAGGGCGGTGCCCACGAGGTCGGCGCCGATCACCGCGGCGTCGCCGTCGATGACGCCCAGGACGTCTCCCGGCGCGGTCAGGCCCGCGCTCGTCATCACCTCGCGGTCGGCCACCCAGACGTGCCCGTGCCGGGTGTGCGCGGCGGCCTCGGTCATGGCCACCACGTCGTCGTCGAAGCGCCGCAGCGGATCGTGGACCGCCAGCGCCGCCAGGCCCTGCACCGAGGCTCTGGTGGGCAGCACGCTGACCATCAGGCCCTCCTCGCGGGCGATCTCGGCGGCGGCCGCCGCGACCTCGCGGGTCCCGCTGTCGTTGGGCAGCACCACGACCTCCGCCCCCGCCTCGCGGATGGCCGCGAGCACCGCCGCCAGGGGCGGGCTGGAGCCGGGCTCCCTGCGGACCACCACGGCTCCCGACTGCTCGAACACGGCGCCCAGCGCGGGCCCGGCCGCCACCGCCACCACCCCGCGCCCCCGGGCCGCCGGGTGGGTCCGGCCGGAGCCGACCAGGTAGGTCACCCTGATCCGGTGCGGCCGCCCCGCCCGCATGGCCGCCTCGATCGCCGCGCCCGCGTCGTCCACGTGGACGTGCACGTTCCACAGGCCGTCGCCGCCCACGACCACCAGGGAGTCGCCGAGCGCGTCCAGCTCGCGGCGGAGCGCGCCGACCGCCGCCTCGCCGGCGTCGAGCAGGTACATGACCTCGTAGCCGGGGCCCTCCTCCGGCTCCGGGGCGACCCGGTGGGTCGGCGCCGGGATGTCGACCCGCCCGGTGTAGGAGTCGGTGATCACCGCGGCGAGGCTCTCCAGGATGATCGCCAGGCCCGCACCGCCCGCGTCCACCACGCCGCTCCGGGCGAGCACGTCGAGCTGGTCCGGAGTGCGGCGGAGCGCGGAGCGCGCCTCGTCGGCCGCCCTCCTGGCCACCGAGGCGAGGTCTCCCGTCAGGTCGCGCACCGCCCCGGCGACCGCGGTGAGCACGCTGAGCACCGTGCCCTCGACCGGTCTGGCCACCGCCGCGCGGGCCAGCTCGGCGGCCCTGACCAGGCCGAGCCCGAGGTCGGCGCCCCGCCCCTCGGTCGCCCTGAGCACCTCGGCGAGGCCGCGCAGCGCCTGGCTGACGATGACTCCGGAGTTGCCCCGGGCGCCGAGCAGCGCGCCCTGCGCGAGCGCCTGCCAGGTGGTCGCGGCGTCGGCGTCGCCCGGCAGCCCGTCGAGCGCCTCGGCCGCGGAGAGCATGGTCAGGTGCAGGTTGGTGCCGGTGTCGCCGTCGGGGACGGGGAAGACGTTGAGCGCGTCGATCTCCTCGCGCGCCTTTCCCAGTGTCTCCGCGGCCAGCCGCGACCACTGCCGGACCGCGGGCGGGTCGAGAACCTGCAGCATGCCTGCCCCCCACCCTTCCGGGATGCGCTACGGTTGCCTCTGGAGATTATCCCCGTTCGACCAGTCATGGCGGCCCGTGTTGGCATGCATGGCCGGACATCGGATATCCTCGTGTGGCCAGCCGGTTGTCCCGGCGTGCCCGATGACCGCCCGCTAGTGCGGCGGATCGAGCCTCTCGACTGATATAAGGAGCGAACCGTGGCTTCCGTCTGCGACGTTTGCGCTAAGAAGCCGACCTTCGGCAACAACGTCTCCCACTCGCACCGCCGTACCCGCCGCCGCTGGAACCCGAACATCCAGCCCGTGCGCGCAGTGGTGAACGGCACGCCGAAGCGGCTGAACGTGTGCACCTCCTGCATCAAGGCCGGCAAGGTCACCCGCTAGTCAGACTTTCCGCGCAGCCCGCCGTCCCCGTCCAGGGGGCGGCGGGCTGTCGCTTTTCAGCCGCCTGGCGCCTGGCGCATGCGCCAGGCGTGGTCCACCGGGCCGATGCCCCGGCCCAGCGGGAACCCGTGGGCGATCGCGCCCGTGACGTACGCCTTGGCCCTCTCCACCGCCGCCGGGACGTCCTCGCCGAGCGCCAGGTAGGAGGCGATCGCCGAGGCGAGGGTGCAGCCGGTGCCGTGGGTGTGACGGTTGTCGTGGCGCTCGGCGGTGAGGCGGAACTCCCGGGTGCCGTCGGTCAGCAGGTCCACCGGGGCGCCGGGCAGGTGACCGCCCTTGATCAGCGCCCAGGTGGGGCCCAGCTCCAGGACCGCGTCGGCGGCGCGGCGCAGGTCCCTCTCGTCCTCGACCTTCACCCCGGTGAGCTGCAGAACCTCCCAGAGGTTGGGGGTGACCACGGTGGCCGTGCGGAGCAGGAGCGACTTCACCGTGTCCACGGCCTCGGGGGCGAGCAGCGCGTCACCGTGTTTGGAGACTCCCACCGGGTCCACCACGACCGGCACGTCCACCCCGGCCAGCACCTCGGCGACCGTCTCCACCAGGACGGGCGAGGCCAGCATCCCGGTCTTGATCGCCTGGGCGCCGATGTCGCCGAGCACCGAGTCGAGCTGGGCGCGTACCGCCTCCGGAGGCAGCTCCCAGTATCCCTGCACGCCCAGCGAGTTCTGGGCGGTCACCGCGGCGATAACGCTCATGCCGTGCACGCCCAGGGCCATCATGGTCTTCAGGTCGGCTTGGATGCCCGCGCCCCCGCCGGAGTCGGAGCCGGCGACGGTCAGCACGCGGGGAGGGGTCAAATCGGTCATGTCCTCCATCCAACCAGCTTCCGCTCAGACGACCGCGCACTCTCCCGGCGTGCTCCGGCAGGTCCGCGGGGCCTCCGCGCGGCCGTACGCGGTGAAGGTGAGGACCAGGCTCTCGCCGACCTCTAGGTCCCTGCCCGGTTCGAGCACCAGGGTGTCACCGTCCTGCTTCCAGCCGGCCCCGCTCACCGAGGAGACCTCGCCGCCGACCGGCAGGCTCAGCGCCAGGCCGGTGACCTTCTCGCCCGCGGTGACCGTGAGCTTGGCGGTGTACACCTCCTCCTTCTCCTGCACGACGCCGAAGTCGACCGTGACGGCCGCGCCGCCGGCGGCCGGGATCTCGGGGGGCTCCGGGGCGGACGTCTGGGAGGGCGGCGTGTCCGGGGGCTGGGTGGCGGGCGGGGTGTGCGTCGGGCTCTGCGTCCCGCCGGTGATGAGCGACTCGCCGGTCGTGCTCGGCTCGGCCTCCGGCGCCCGGGTGGGCCGCGCCGGCTCGGTGCGCCGGGGGGCGCGCGTGGCCTTCGGCGTCGGCGTGGGGCTGGTGGAGGCGCGACCGGTCCGCTGACGGGTGACCGCCGGCGTGGGGGAGGGAGTGGTCTTGCCCGTCGCCCGGCCGGGCTCCTCGCTCGGCGCGGGCTCCCCGGTCTGGTCGGCCGGGTCGGTCAGGCCGGTCGGGTAGGACTCCGACCCGCCCGGCGTCTCCGCCGCGCACCCGCCGGGCGGGCAGTCGGCGCTCGACCCCGCCGAGCCGCCCATCACCTGAACGCCGACCACGGTCCCGCCGAGTACCACGGCCACGGCCGCGACGGCCAGCAGCACGGTTCTGAACCGCCTGCCGGAGCCGCGCTTCTCGTCAGGCCACACCGGGTCGGACAGATCGGACGGAGCCGACCACCCCGACCCCAGGAATCCGGTCCGGGGTTCGGTGACCGCCGACTCCTCGGGACGGAGCCGGCGCCCGATCGGCTCGTCGCGATAGCCAGGCTCCGGAGCGTGCTCCGGTTCACGTTTCCCCCGGCTGCGGGGGGCGTCTTGTTCATGTCCACCGTGGCGGCCCATGTTGCCCCTTTCTCTAGGGAGTTTCGGCCGCCCATCTTCATACCAGTTTAATAACCGTTTGTCGCAAATTTCACTGATGTCACATGAGTGGGAAACGTCACTTCTGGAAATGATCCCAGCCGCCGCGGCCCATCGGACGGCCCGTGACCTGCACACCCTCGCCGTCGGTCACCCACCCGATCGCGGTCCACGCCGGCGGGAGCCGTACCCCCTCCGGGAAGGTCGCGGCGAGGGCGTGGTCCTCCCCGCCGGCGAGCATCCACTCCAGCGGGTCGGCGCCGAGGAGCCCGGCGGCCTCCTCCAGCAGGGGATGGACGGCGAAGGACTCCGGGTCCAGCACGATGCCTGCCCGGCTGGCCTCCGCGACGTGCCCCAGGTCCTGGAACAGGCCGTCGCTGACGTCGAGCATCGAGGTCGCGCCGAGCGCGGCCGCCTCCGGCCCGCGGGCGTAGGGCGGCTCCGGGCGGCGGTGGGCGTCGATCAGCGCCGCCGGTTCCGCCCGGCCGCCGTGGAGCAGCGCGAGTCCGGCGGCGGCGTGCCCGAGCCGGCCGGTCACCGCCACCACGTCGCCCGGACGCGCTCCCGAACGCGTGACCGGCTCGCGCCCGCCCAGGTCTCCCAGGGCGGTGACACCGATCACCACCAGGTCGCAGCGGGTGATGTCGCCGCCCACCACGCTGGCGCCGACGAGGTCGCACTCGTCGCGGAAGCCGTCGGTGAGGTCGTCCAGCCAGCCGGTGGCCGCCTCGGGGGGCAGGCCGAGACCGACCACGATGCCGGTGGGGTCGGCGCCCATGGCCACGACGTCGGACAGATTCTGCGCCGCGGCTTTACGGCCGATGTCGTACCCACTGGACCAATCGCGACGAAAGTGCCTACCCTCGATCAATAAGTCCGTCGTCACGACGACCCGGCCATCAGGAGCGCTCACCACGGCGGCATCGTCCCCGGGACCGAGTAATACCGCCCCACCTTGGGGCAAGCGTCCAGTAATACGTGCAACAACTCCGAATTCGCCGAGATCTCCGACTGTGATGACACACCTCCCGTTCATCACAGGGTACGGTGGCCCTTCGGCACTGATCCAATCGCCCGGGAGGACGTTATGGTGCAGGCCTACATCCTTATCCAGACCGAGGTCGGCAAGGCGGCGAACGTGGCCGAGGAGATCTCCGGGATCTCCGGTGTCACGCAGGCCGAGGACGTCACCGGCCCCTACGACGTGATCGTCCGCGCCGAGGCACGGAACGTAGATGAGCTGGGCAAACTTGTCGTGGCTCAGATTCAGGCGGTCGCGGGGATCACACGTACTCTTACGTGTCCCATCGTCCATATCTGATTCTTCAGGAACATGTGATGTCACTCCGGTTCGCTCGTTGGACGGGGTACGCCTGTGCCCTGCTGATCCTGGCGGGATGCAGTAGTACGGTCCGGGTGGATCCACCCACCCCGGAGGGGGCGGCCGCCGCCGCGTGCAGGACACTCGGCGAGCGGCTCCCACAGCGGCTCGACGGCGTCGCCCGGGTGGAGACCACCCCGGCGTCGCCGTACGTCGCCGTGTGGGGGGAGGCCGGGATCGCGCTGCGCTGCGGGGTGCCGCGCCCGGCGACGATGGCGGCCACCGACCAGGTGCCCGAGATCGACGGGGTGGCCTGGTTCTCCGACCCCGCCAGGCCGCTGCTGTTCACCTCGGTCGGCAGGGAGGCCTACGTGGAGGTGACGATCTCCCGGCAGCACACCCCGGAGAACGTCCTCGTCGATCTCGCCGCCCCGATCAAGGCGGCGCTACCGTAGGCCGGGCGAGCGGTGCAGCGCCAGCTGGATCAGCCGCTCGACCAGCTCGGCGTAGGACAGCCCGGTGGCGGCCCACAGCTGCGGCGCGACCGACATCGCGGTGAAGCCCGGCATCGTGTTGATCTCGTTGAGGATCAGCCGGCCGTCGGCGGTGTAGAAGAAGTCGACCCGGGACAGGCCCTCGCAGCCCAGCGCCTCGAACGCGCGGACGGCCATCGCCCGCAGGTTCTCGGCCACGTCGGCGGGGATGTCGGCGGGCACGGACAGGGACATGTCGTCGCCGATGTATTTGGCCTCGAAGTCGAAGAACTCATGGTCGCCACGGACCAGCACCTCGCCGGGCACGCTGGCCCGCGCGGCCTCGTCGCCCAGCGACTCCAGCACCGCGCACTCGATCTCGCGGCCCGCGATCGCGGCCTCGACCAGCACCTTGGGGTCGTGCTCGCGGGCGAACCCGACGGCCGCCTCCAGCTCCTCCAGGTCGTGGGCCTTGGAGATGCCCTGGCTCGACCCGGCACGGGCCGGCTTGACGAAGACCGGCCAGCCGAGCTCCTGGACCTCCTTGAGGACCCGGTCGCGGTCGGTCCGCCAGTCGCGGTCACGGATCACCACGTAGGGGCCGACGGGCAGGCCCGAGGCGGCCAGGACCATCTTCATGTAGGCCTTGTCCATGCCGACCGCGCTGGCCAGCACCCCGGAGCCGACGTAGCGGACCCCGGCCATCTCCAGCAGGCCCTGGATCGTGCCGTCCTCGGCGAACGGCCCGTGCATCACGGGGAAGACCACGTCCACCTGGCCGAGCTCGACCGGGATGCTGCCGGCGTCGTAGGCCACCAGCGAGCCGCCGCCGGACGGCAGCGCCAGGCCCGTGCCCTGGACGTCGACGGACGGCAGCTCGTCGCCCTCGATCGCGTAGCGCTGGTCGCCCGAGGCGAGCACCCACCGTCCGTCCTGGGCGATCCCGATGGGGATCACCTCGTACTTGGACCGGTCGATGGCCCCCAGCACGCTTCCGGCCCCAAGGATGGAGACGGCGTGCTCGGAGTTACGGCCACCGAAGACGATTGCGACCCTCGGCCGGGTTTCGTGCTGCTCGCTCATGATGACCGAATCTACCCTCTCTGGGGGGTCAATCCGCCTGTCAGACGCGCCTATCCGGCCGATTCGGGGAGAGAGTCGAGCGCCTGGGTCACGTCCACGATGAGATCCTCGGCGTCCTCCAGGCCGATGGAGAAGCGGACGGCCGCCGCGTCGATCCCGGAGGCGTCACCGGACCGGCGGTGACCGGCCGAGGCCAGGTGCGTGGCCTTGGTGCGGGTGCCGCCGGCGGAGGTGGCGATCGAGGCGAGCTTGAGGGCGTCGGTCAGCGCCATGCCCGCCCCGTAGCCGCCGCGCGGGGTGATCGTCACGCAGGCGCCGTACCTGGTGCCCTCGGGGCCGGAGTCGAACAGGTGCCGGGCGAGCTGGTGGCCGGGGTGACCGGGCAGGCCGGGGTAGTCGACCCGGCGGACGGCCGGATGCTTGGCCACGGCCGCGGCGAACACCATCGCGGTGGCGCACATCCGGCGCACCCGCAGCGGCAGGGTCTCCAGCCCCCGGCGGAGCAGGAACGCGTCGTCCGGGGAGAGCGTGCCCCCGATGTCGGCGCTGACCTCCCGGAGCCGGGCGATCAGGTCGGGCCGGCCGACCACGACACCGCCCGCGCAGTCGTCGTGGCCGCCGAGGTAGCGGGCCGCGGAGTGGATCACCATGTCGGCGCCGTGTTCGAGGGGACGGCACACGACCGGGGTGGCGAAGGTGGAGTCGACCACCAGCAGCGCCCCGGCCCGGCGGGCGATCCGGTAGAGGCCGCGGATGTCGGAGACGGCCGTCGTGGGATTGGACAGCGTCTCGGCATAGATGATCTTCGTGGCGGGCCGGATCGCCGCCTGCACCCGGGCGAGGTCGCCGTAGTTCACGAACCCGGCCTCGACCCCGAACCGGGACAGCACGTTGGTGATCAGCGAGCGGGTCGCGCCGTACAGCGGGATCGGGGCCACGACGTGCGCGCCCGCGCGCAGGAACGTCATCAGGACCGCGCTGACCGCGGCCATCCCCGACGCGAACGCCTGCCCGGCGACGTCCTCGGGCGCCGCGGCGCCCTCCAGCGAGGCCACCGCCGCGGCGAAGGCGGCGGTGGTGGGGTTCTCGATCCGGCCGTGGGCGGAGCTCTTGTCGTCGAAGGCCTCGGCGTGCCGGGCGGAGTCGGCGGAGCTCCACGCGGAGCTGCGCCACACCGGGAGGCCGAGGGGGGCCTGCTGCGGCGCCTGCGGGGCGGGCAGGTGCACCGATCGGGTGTTCTCGCCCTGCCGTCTGCGGGCGCGGCGGTTCACACGCCGTACCGTTCGGGCTTGGGGGTGCGCGACATCAGCAGCATCGCGGCCTCGCTGGGGGGCATCCCGTCATGGACGACGGCCACCACCACCTCGGTGATCGGCATCTCCACATCGTGCTTTCTGGCCAGCTCCAGGACCGACTCGCAGGACTTGACCCCCTCGGCAGTCTGCTTCGTCGCGGCGATGACCTCGGCCAGAGTCATGCCCTGACCAAGATTCTTACCGAAAGTACGGTTCCGGGACAACGGGGAGGTGCAGGTCGCTATGAGATCACCCATCCCGGCGAGGCCGGCGAAGGTGTGCGGGTCCGCGCCGAGCACCGCGCCCAGCCGGGAGATCTCGGCCAGCCCGCGCGTCATCAGCATCGCCCCGACGTTGTCGCCGAGCCCCATCCCGGCCGCGACGCCGACCGCCAGGGCGATCACGTTCTTGACCGCCCCGCCGAGCTCCACCCCCACCACGTCGGGGTTGGTGTAGGGGCGGAACCACGGCGGCAGGTGGCAGGCCTCCTGGAGCCGTTCCATGGCCCGCTCGTCGGTGCAGGCGACCACGGTCGCGGCGGGCTGGCCCCGGATGATCTCACCCACCAGGTTGGGACCCGACACCACCGCGACCCGCTCCTGGGGCACCTCGGCGACCTCGCAGATCACCTCGCTCATCCGCTTGGTGGTGCCCAGCTCGATGCCCTTCATCAGGCTGACCAGCACCGCGCCGGACGGCAAATACGGCTTCCAGCCGATCAGGTTGGACCGCAGGGTCTGGGAGGGGACCGCCAGCACCACGAAGTCGGCGCCGTCGAGAGCCTCGGCGGGGTCGGTCGTGGCCCGCAGGGTCTCCGGCAGCGTCGCGCCGGGCAGGTAGTCGGGGTTCTCGTGGCGGCGGTCGATCGCCTCCACTATCTCCGGGCGCCTGCCCCACAGGGTCGTCTGCGTGCCCGCCCCCGCCATGATCATCGCAAAGGTGGTGCCCCACGATCCCGTGCCGAATACAGCCGCCTTGGTCATTTCATCACCGTACGCCGAAGTCAGTTGTCGGAAGGTTTCTTGAACGGCGCATCGGGCGCCTTCTCCTCGCGTAACTCAGCGAGCAGGGCGGTGATCGCCGTCATGATGTCGGCGGTCGCCTCGCGCAGGACCTCGGCGTGGAGCTCCTGCCCCGCGTACTTCGACAGGTCGACCGGCGGGCCGGTCAGCACGCTGAAGGTCCTGCGGGGGAAGAGCCGGGGCCTCTTGCTCCCGTAGGGGAGGATCTCCTGCGCGCCCCAGTGGGCCACCGGGATCACCGGCACGCCGGCGGCCAGGGCCAGCCGGGCCGCCCCGGTCTTGCCCTCCATGGGCCAGAAGCGGGGGTCGCGGGTGCAGGTGCCCTCGGGGTAGAACAGCACGCACGCCCCGTCGGCGAGCCTCCGCTCGGACTCCCTGAGCGAGCGGATCGCCTCGGCGCTCCCCCGGTAGACAGGGATGGCCATCAGCGACCTCACCATGTGCCCGAGCACCGGCACGGAGAAGAGCCCCGACTTGGCCAGGATCGTCGGCCAGCGCCCGTTGGCGTAGAGGTAGTGCGACAGCAGGATGGGGTCCAGCCAGGAGAGGTGGTTGGTCGCCAGGATGATCCCGCCGGCCCGGGGCAGGCGGTCGGCCCGGCGCCAGTCCTTCTTGACCAGGAGCCAGGCGGTCGGCTTGACGATCGCGACCGCCACGGCGACCCAGAACCGGGAAGGCCATCCAGGGCGTCTCATAGCTCCTCCATGTAAGCGCGATGCGCCCTAAGTGTCCCGGTTGACGCTGTGGGATGTCGAGGCGGGATGCTTAAGGCTATGCCTGCTTCGGAGAGCTCCGGCTGGACCCTCGTCGTCCCCGTCAAGACATTGGTCGCCGCCAAGACACGATTGTCGGAGGCGGCGGGCCCACACCGGGCCGCACTCGCCGTGGCGATCGCCTGCGACACCGTCGAAGCCGCGCTGAGCTGCGTGATCGTCGCGCGGATCGTGGTGGTGACGGGCGACCCGCTGGCGGCCGAGGCGCTCGGCGGGGTGGGCGCCCACGTGGTCGGCGACCCGGAGGCGGGGCTGAACGCGGCGCTGCGGCGCGGAGCGCAGGAGGCGGTACGGCTGGCGCCCGGCGACGCCGTCGGCGCGCTCCAGGCCGACCTCCCCGCCCTCCGCCCGGCGGAGCTGGCGCTCGTGCTGACCGCGGCCGCGGAGTTCGAGCAGGCGTTCCTGCCGGACGCCGCCGACGTCGGCACGACCTTCTACGGCGTACGGCCCGGCGTCCCGTTCACCCCGGGGTTCGGCGGCGAGTCACGCGACCGCCACCTGCGGCGTGGCGCGAAGGAGATCTGCCTGGACGGGATCGACTCGGTCCGCAGGGACGTGGACACCCCCGACGACCTGCGAGCGGCCCTGGCCCTCGGCCTGGGGCCCCGCACCCTGGCGATGGTGGAGAGGATCAGAGGAGGATTCCCCTCCCCGTGACCACGGCGGTCAATGCCCCCGCATCTGCCTCCCCGCGTCCGGCGACGGCCGGTCCGACCCGGGCATGGAGATCGTCATCCGCACCCGGCCTCCGTCGCCGGGGAGGCTAGAGGCGCAGGACCCTCCGGTAGGTCAGAACCGGAAGGTGGGCGACGGCGATGCCGGCCGCGCCGATCCAGATGGTGGCGTGCGCGCCGGACCACTCCCCCAGCACCCCGCCGAGCAGGCCGCCGATCGGCGCCGCGCCCCACATCAGGAATCGCATGCTGGCGTTCATCCGGCCGAGCAGGTGCTCCGGCGTGATCCGCTGGCGGTAGCTGAGCTGGTTGATGCCGAACACCGCACCGCCCACGCCGCTCAGCGCGCAGCCGAGCGGGAACAGCACCAGCAGCGGCCCCTCGGCGGCCATCGGCGCGATCAGGATGGCCAGCGCGGCCAGGGCGGCTCCGCCGTACATGGCCCGGCCCGCTCCGAAGCGGGCCGCGGCGCGTGGGGCCAGCACCGCCCCGGCCAGTGAGCCGACGGCGCCGCCGGACAGCAGCAGGCCGTAGACCGCCGGGTTCACGTGGAGGACCTTGAGCATGAAGATCGGCTGGGCGACGGCCCAGACGCCGTTGGACAGCATGGTGAGCGCGCCGAGCATGGCGATGCGCCGGAGTACCGGCTCTCCCATGACGTAGCGGATCCCCTCGCCGATCTCCTCCCTGAGCCTGCGGCGCTCCACGGCCGGCGTGGCCGTCTCCTCCGCGCGGACCCCGCCGAGCAGCAGCGCCGAGACCAGGTAACTGATCGCGTCGGCGAGCAGGGCGATCGGCGCGGTGACCGCGTGCACCAGCCACCCGCCCAGCGCCGGGCCCGACAGCACTGCGGTGTTGCGCAGCGTCTCCAGGATGCCGTTCCCCGTGAGCAGGTCGTCCTTGCCGACCAGCGAGGGCAGGAAACTCATGTGCGCGACGTCGAAGAAGACCGCGCCGAGGCCCATGAGCAGCGCGACCGCGTAGAGGTGGGGCAGGGTCAGCGCGTCCAGGGCGACCGCGAGCGGGACCGACAGCAGCGCGACGCCGCGCATCAGGTCGCTCCAGATCAGGATCGGGCGGCGACGCAGCCGGTCCACCCACACGCCCACGGGCAGCCCGATGAGCAGGAAGGCGGCCAGCTCGGCCGCGGTCAGCAGGCCGATCTGGAAGAAGCTCGCGTCGAGGGTGAGCACCGCCACCAGCGGCAGGGCGACGATCGTGATCTGGGTCCCGAACTGGCTGATCGCGTCGGCTCCCAGGAAGAGCCGGAACGACCGGTCCCGCCACATGCCGGCGCCGCCGCCCACGGTGTGCATGAACAGGGATCGTGGCGGTCCCGCACGGGACGGGTCAAAGCCTTTTCCGAAGGGCTACGCTGATCGGGTGCAGGCGACGGTGCGGAACTTTGACCCGGCGACCAGGTCGGGGACGGTGTTCCTGGACGACGGGACGGAAGTCCCGTACGGCAGCGCGGCCTTCGACGCCGGGCCGCTGCGGCTGCTCCGCTCGGGCCAGCGGGTGAACATCACCGTGGACGGCGGCCAGGTCACCTACATCACGCTCTCGACCTTCCCGATGCCGGGTCAGGCCGACCGGCCCGGATAAGCCGGACGCCCGGATCCCCTCACCGGGAATCCGGGCCGCCCATGCGGAGCCCTACTTTTTCTTCGCGGCCTTCTTTCCCTCCACGTTGACGAGCTCCTTGAAGTCCGATCCGGGCCGGAACTTCGGCCCCCAGCTCTCGGCGACCTTGATCTCGGCGCCGGTCGAAGGGTTCCGAGCCGTGCGAGCGGGCTTGTGCACCATCTCGAAGGCGCCGAAGCCCGTGATCGAGACCTTGTCCCCGCTGGCGACAGCTTTCTGAATGGCGTCGAGCACCGCGTTCACGGCCTCGGTTGCTGTCTTCTTGTCGCCCACCCGATCCGCGATCGCGTCGACGAGTTCCTTCTTGTTCATAAAAGTTGCTCCCCCTGTTACCGATGTCTGGGAGTGGGTCATGAGGCAGAAAACCCGTCTCACCCGATTTGTCACGGCACGGGGTCTCAACAGAACGAGAAACCCCTTGCCCGCTTGAAATTAAGGGACGGAGCCTTGTGACTCAATCACCTTCCGCAATGTTTCCAGCACTCGGCGTATCTGAAACCAGAGCATCAAGGTCTAGAAGGAATAAATCAAGACGCCCCGCTGCATGGCTGAGATCACGCTTGGCGACATCACAGATGGAGAGCAGGCGCCTGCTCAGGCGCTCCCTCTGCGGGAGGGACACGGGCAGCACGCGGACGCGGCGGTGCGCCTCGCGCAGCCGCCACGCCAGCTCGTCTTCTGAACGCGTCAGACGGTCGTCGGCAGCCATGGCTGCCGCCCATTCTCGTACACCGCGACGGCATCGGCATTACGCAGGGTCAGCCCGATGTCGTCCAGCCCCTCCATCAGCCGCCAGCGCGTGTAGTCGTCGATCTCGAACCCGGCGATCTCCCCGGCCCAGCGGACCTGGCGTTCCCCCAGGTCAACCGTGATTTCCAGAGTGGGATCGGCCTCCACGGCCGCCTGCAGGGCCTCGACGGCGGCGGCCGGCAGGACAACCGGCAGCAAGCCCATCTTGGTGGAATTATTACGGAAGATATCGCCGAAACGGGCCGCGATCACGACGCGGAAGCCGTACTGCTGCAGAGCCCAGACGGCATGCTCGCGCGAGGAGCCGGTGCCGAAGTCGGGTCCGGAGACGAGGATCGATGCGCCCTCGTGGACGGGGTCGTTCAGGACGAACGCCGGGTCCTCGCGCCAGGCCGAGAACAGGCCCTTCTCGAATCCGGTCCGGCTGACCTGCTTGAGCCAGACCGCCGGGATGATCTGGTCGGTGTCCACGTTGCTGCGGCGCAGCGGCACGGCCCGGCCGGTGTGGGTGGTGAAAGCTTCCATGATCGGTTCTCCTAGACCAGGTCGGCGGGCGCGGTCAGCTTGCCGGTGACGGCGGTCGCGGCGGCGACCTGAGGGGAGACCAGGTGGGTACGGCCGCCCTTGCCCTGGCGTCCCTCGAAGTTGCGGTTGGAGGTCGACGCGCTGCGCTCGCCGGGGGCGAGCGTGTCGGGGTTCATGCCCAGGCACATCGAGCAGCCCGCCTCGCGCCACTCGGCGCCCGCCGCCTTGAAAACCTCGTGCAGCCCCTCCTGCTCGGCCTGGAGCTTGACCAGCATCGAGCCCGGGACGATGAGCGTGCGGGTGACGACCTGGCGGCCGCGCAGCACCTCGGCCACGGCCCGCAGGTCCTCCAGCCGCCCGTTGGTGCAGGAGCCGACGAAGACCGTGTCCACCGCGACGTCGCGGAGCGGGGTGCCCGCGGTCAGGCCCATGTACTCCAGCGCGCGCTCGGCCGCGGCCGGGTCGTCGGTGTCCTGCGGGGCCGGCACCGCCGACCCCAGCGGAGCACCCTGGCCCGGGTTCGTGCCCCAGGTGACGAACGGGGTCAGCGTCGTGGCGTCGATCTCCACGACCGTGTCGAAGACGGCGTCCTCGTCGGTCGTCAGGGACTTCCAGTATTCGACCGCGGCGTCCCAGTCGGCGCCGGCCGGCGCGTGGGGGCGGCCCTTGAGGTAGTCGAACGTGGTCTCGTCCGGAGCGATCAGGCCCGCCCGGGCGCCCGCCTCGATGGACATGTTGCAGACGGTCATCCGGCCCTCCATGGAGAGCTTGCGGATGGCCTCGCCGCGGTATTCGACGATGTAGCCCTGGCCGCCGCCGGTGCCGATCTTGGCGATGATCGCCAGGATCAGGTCCTTGGCCGTGACGCCGGCCGGCAGCTCGCCGGAGACCTCGATGGCCATCGTCTTGGGCCGGTAGGCGGGCAGCGTCTGGGTGGCCAGCACGTGCTCCACCTCGGAGGTGCCGATGCCGAAGGCGATGCCGCCGAAGGCGCCGTGGGTGGAGGTGTGAGAATCGCCACAGACGATCGTCATGCCCGGCTGGGTGAGGCCGAACTGCGGCCCGATGATGTGCACGACGCCCTGGCCCGCGTCACCCATCGGGTGCAGCCGGATGCCGAACTCGGCGCAGTTCTTGCGCAGCGTCTCGACCTGGGTGCGCGACACCGGGTCCTTGATCGGACCGAGCAGGGTCGGGACGTTGTGGTCCTCGGTGGCGATCGTGAGTTCGGGTCGCCGGACGGGGCGTCCCGCCATGCGCAGGCCGTCGAACGCCTGCGGGCTGGTCACCTCGTGAATGAGGTGAAGGTCGATGTAGAGCAGATCAGGTTCTCCATCGGCACGTCGCACGACGTGCTGCTCCCAGACCTTCTCCGCCAGCGTGCGGCCCATGTCGCCTCCTTGCGATCGCTATTCCGCACCCCACTTGCTTTCTCATATGTCGAGACGGCAGTATCGGTGTATGGACAACTCTAGCGGAGTCGGCGTACTCGACAAGGCCGTGCTCGTGCTCAATGCCCTTGAAGCCGGTCCGGCGTCCCTCGCGCAGCTCGTCCAGGCCACCGGTCTGGCACGCCCCACCGCCCACCGGCTCGCCGTCGCGCTGGAGCACCACCGCATCGTCTCCCGCGACACGCAGGGCCGATTCGTGCTGGGCCCGCGGCTGTCGGAGTTGTCCACGGCGGCAGGGGAGGACAGGTTGCTGGCCGTCGCCTCGCCGGTGCTGGTCCAGCTCCGGGACCTTACGGGAGAAAGTGCACAACTTTACCGGCGGCAGGGGGACGAGCGGGTGTGCGTGGCCGCCGCCGAGCGTTCCAGCGGGCTGCGCGACACCGTCCCGGTCGGCGCCGCCCTGCCGATGCTCGCCGGATCGGCGGCGCAGATCCTGCTGGCCTGGGAGGAGCCGGACCGCCTCCACCGGGGGCTGCGCGGGGCCAAGTTCACCGCGGCCACGCTGGCGAGCGTCCGGCGCAGGGGCTGGGCGCACAGCGTCGGCGAGCGCGAGCAGGGTGTGGCCAGTGTCTCGGCGCCGATCCGGGGCTCGGGCGGCAAGGTCGTCGCCGCGGTCTCGGTCTCCGGTCCGATAGAGCGCCTCACCCGTACTCCGGGCAGGCTGCACGCCGCCCCCGTGGTCACCGCCGCCGAACGGATCACCGAGACGATGCGACGGGCCAACTGAACCGTGCGATATGGGGAGGCGAGCACCCTTGCGGCCCCCTAGGCTGGGGAGGTGACAGATCGCATCGAGGCAGCCGCGGCTGAACTGCGTCCCCTGCTCCAAGAATTCATCCTCTGGGCGCGCGAGAACGCACCCGGCAGCGACTCCAACCTGGTCGGCCCGGTGGTCCTGTGGCACCGGCTGATCGCCTCCGACAACGTCGGTCGGTGGAAGCGGGCCGATCTGCGCACGGTGCTCCTCGACCGGATGCCGCAGGTGGTGGAGGACCCGGACGCCGCCGCCGACGGCATGGTGCCCGCGGTCCGCGCCTATCTGACGTTCCTGTCGGAGACGGACCGGCTGGCCACGGGCTCCTCCTCGCTCAAGGAGCTGCTCGCCGAGATCGACGACCTCGAGGACGACTTCGTCGACGCGATGGAGGACATCGTCGTCGACCAGGACGAATACGAGGACGACGAGGAGGAGGACGAGGGGCTGGGTGACTTCGAGCCGTTCGCGGACGAGCTCGCCGAGCTGCCGACGATCCGGCTCCGCCCCGACGCCGAGCTGGCCGCGGCGACCCGGCAGGCGACTCTGATCTCCAAGGCCCGCGACCTCGCGGTCTGGGTCGGCTCCGAGCGCCGGGTGGGCGAGACGAGCCTGCTGACCGACGCCGAGATCACCGAGGCCCTGGCCGCTCTGGGACTGCCCGCGCCCGCACCGGGCGGCAAGCCGCTGGCCGACTCCGTGCCCGCGCTCTGGAACATCTGGAACCTCGCGATCGACCTGGACTTCCTCCAGCCCGAGGGCGAGGACACCGTCAGCGCCGACGCCGACACCGCCGACTGGCCCTTCGAGGAGGACGACGACGCCCTCGACGTCTGGATGGCCGGGCTGCACTCGATCGACTACGGCGACCCGGAGCTGGAGGACGAGGACGCCACGATCGCCCTGTCGGGGCTGACCCGGGCGCTGCTGGTCCGGGTGCTCCTGGCGACCGGCTCCAAGCCGCTGGCCGAGCTCCGCACCGAGCTGGCGGAGGCCGCCGCCGAATACGACGAGCGGGGCGCCGAGGCCTGGGCCGCCGCCACCGCGCAGTACGGCGACCCGCTCAACCCCGTGCTCGACTGGCTGGCCGGCTACGGCATGGTCGAGGTCGAGCACGACCAGGTACGGCTGACACCGCTCGGCATGGAGGGCGTGGTCCACCTGACCGACGACGCCGACATCGAGCTGGACGCCCGGCCCGCCATCGACGCGATGACGGCCCTGGACCTGCTCTCCTTCAGCGCGGAGCTGCCCGAGGAGGAGGCGGACGCCGAGTTCGCCGCCTGGATGGAGCTGCGCGAGCCCGACCGGGCCGCCAAGGAGCTGCTGGAGGCCGCGGCCGAGGACGACGCGGACGCCCTGATCCGGGTCCAGGCGGCCAGCATGGTCGGCTCGCTCGGCGAGGTGGCCGTGCCCGCCTGGCAGGACGCCCTCGACGAACCGTCCCTGCGCCCCTACGCGGCCACCCACCTGGCCCAGCTCGGCGTCGACGACGCTCCCCCGCCCACCCAGGCCGACACCCACTGGCTGATCCTCGACATGCTGACCATCTCCGCCGGTCTCGGCCGGCCGGAGTTCGTCAGCAGCCTGGACGACATCGGCAACGTGCCGAACCTGGTCAACCTGCTCGACGTGATCTGGAAGGTGCCGCACCCGCATCTGGAGGAGCTGCTGGAGGCGATCGGCAAGGCCCACCCGGACAAGCAGGTGGGCAAGGCCGCCAAGCGGGCCTTGTTCAAGGCCCGCTCCACCCACAACTGACGGGCGGAACCGGCGCGGGCGAGAGGGGGATCGGCTGCGCCGGCCGTACCGGCAGGTCGTTCACCGGGGAGCCTCCTCATGCCAGTCGGGCAGCGGGCGGTAGATCGCGACACCGCTGTCCTCCAGCTCCTGGCGGAGGTCGAAGTACGCCTCGCCGAACGGGTCCACCCCGTTGAGCGGCATCAGGCCGCGCCGGATGGCCAGGTCGTGCGGGGCCAGCTCGGCGGCCCGGGCGAGATGCCGCTCGCCGGCCGCCCTGCGGTCATCGCGGAACAGCCATGCCGCCAGCCGTCCGTGCAGCCGGGCCAGGCGCTCGTCGCCGGTGGGGGCGCGCAGCTCCCGGAGGGCCGTCCCCGCGTCGCCGTCGATCACCCACCTGCGCAGGGCCGCGGTGGCCCGCTCGGAGGACAGACCGTTCATCGACCGGAAGGTGTCGGTGGCGGTCATGGTGTCCTGCGGCCGGGCGATCCTGCCCTCCTCGTCGATCCAGACCACGGTCGGCACGTTGATCACGTTGTAGAGCTCGGCGATCCGTCCGTCCGCGTCGATCACCGCCGGGTGGGTGACGTCCGCGAGCCACTCCCGCGCGTCCTGCGGGTCGCGGTCGAGAGAGACGCTGACCACGCTGAACCCGTACCCTCCGAGCTCCCGGTGCAGGGCCTCCCAGGCGGGCAGGTCGTAGCGGCAGCCGCACCAGGAGGCCCAGAAGACCAGCGCGACCTTGGTGCCGCGCAGGCCGGCGAGCGGCCCGAACTCCGGGGCCCGGCCGAGGGCGGGCGCAGCCGGCTCGCCGACCACGACCACGCCCTCGTCCAGGTCGGCCACCGCCTGCCTGCCGAGCAGCTCGGCGAACCGCACCAGGTCCACACCGTCCTCGGTCTCCGCGGCGACGGCGCGGAACGACGGGATGCACGCGTCTCCCCTGCACCAGCCGTGCGGCTTGCGCTCCCAGCCGAGAATGGGCACCCCGTGCGGCACGACCAATCCGTCGATCTTCTCCTCGTGCCCGTCGGCGAGCAAGGTGATCATCTTCAGCCCCCTATTGGATAGCGTTACTCTCCAATTATTGGACAGTGAAGCTATCCAAACAAGAGGCGGTCCCCGGAAAGATGTGGCCGGAGAAGCAGAAAACCCCCGGAAGCCTATGCTTCCGGGGGTTTCACCCATGTAGCCCCGACCGGATTCGAACCGGCGCTACCGCCTTGAGAGGGCGGCGTCCTAGGCCACTAGACGACGGAGCCTTGCAGAGATGACAGTGGTAGTCCCGACCGGATTCGAACCGGCGCTACCGCCTTGAGAGGGCGGCGTCCTGGGCCACTAGACGACGGGACCCTACACACTGTCGTCGGATTCGGGGGGACCGAACCCGCAGCATCTCTTGACAGAGATGCAGCTGGGGTACCAGGACTCGAACCTAGAACAACTGAACCAGAATCAGCCGTGTTGCCAATTACACCATACCCCACCGCGCTTGACCCCCTTGCGGGGCTCGTTGGCGACTCCGAAAGAATAGCCCAGGTTGGGGGTCAAGGCCAAAACGATTGACGGCGGCCGGATCCCCCTGGCGGCGGAGTGCACCCGGGGGTCCGTTATGTAACGCTGCTTTCGGAGATCCGTCCGCATGTGAGGAGCCTGAGCCTTGGCTGAGAACCCGTTCTTCTCCCCCAGCACGTTGCCCTACAAGCTGCCCAACTTCGCCGAGATCCGGGAGGAGCACTACCTGCCCGCGTTCGAGCGCGGCATGACCGACCAACTACGGGAGGTCGAGGCGATCGCCGGCGACCCCGGCCCGGCGACGTTCGCCAACACGGTCGAGGCCCTGGAACGCTCGGGCCAGATCCTGAAACGGGCGGCGACGGTGTTCATGAGCATCGCCTCCTCCGACGCCACCGACGGCATCCGGGAGATCGAGACCGAGATCCTCCCCAAGCTGACCAAGCACGGCGACGCCATCCACCTCAACCGCGCCCTCTACGAGCGGATCAAGCAGGTCGCCACCGAGGACCCGGAGGAGGCGTGGCTGCTGGAGAAGTACCGCGTGGACTTCGTCCGGGCCGGCGCCGACCTGTCCGAGGCCGACCAGGAGCGGCTCAAGGGGCTCAACGAGGAGCTGACCAAGCTCGCCACCACCTTCTCGCAGAACCTGCTGACGGCCTCCACCGCCTCCGCGCTGGTCGTCGAGGACGTCAGCGAGCTCGACGGGCTCTCCGAGAGCGCGATCAAGGCGATCGAGAAGGACGGCAAGTACGTCCTGCCGCTGCTCAACTTCACCAACCAGCCCGCCCTGGCCGAGCTGACCGACCGGCAGACCCGCAGGAAGCTGTACGAGCTGTCGGTGAGCCGGGCGCCGGAGAACTTCGACCTGGCCGTCAAGCTGGCGACGCTCCGCGCCGAGCGGGCCGCCCTGCTCGGCTACCCCAGCCACGCCGCCTACTCCGTCGCCGACCAGACGGCCAAGACCACCGACGCCGTCGAGGAGATGCTCGGCAAGCTGGTGGGCCCGGCGGTGGCCAACGCCCGCCGCGAGGCCGAGCTGCTGAGCGAGCAGGCCGGCTTCCCCATCGAGGCGTGGGACTGGTCGTTCTACGCGGAGAAGGTGCGTAAGGCGCGCTACGACTTCGACAGCTCCGAGCTGCGCCCCTACTTCGAGCTGGACCAGGTGCTGCGGGACGGTGTCTTCCACGCCGCCGGCGAGCTGTACGGGATCACCTTCGCCGACCGGGACGACCTGGCCGGCTACCACCCGGACGTACGGGTCTTCGAGGTGTTCAACGCGGACGGCTCGCAGCTCGGCCTGTTCGTGTTCGACCCCTACGCCCGGCCGACCAAGCGCGGCGGCGCGTGGATGAACAACCTCGTGGACCAGTCGCACCTGTTCGGCGAGCTGCCCGTGGTGATGAACAACCTCAACGTCACCAAGCCCGCCGAGGGCCCGACCCTGCTGACCTTCGACGAGGTCAACACCGCCTTCCACGAGTTCGGCCACGCCCTGCACGGCCTGTTCTCCGACGTCCGCTTCCCCCGGGTCTCCGGCACCGAGGTGCCGCGCGACTTCGTGGAGTACCCCTCGCAGGTCAACGAGATGTGGGCGACCTGGCCGTCGGTCCTCGCCAACTTCGCCAGGCACCACGAGACCGGGGAGCCGGTTCCGGCGGAGCTGCTGGAGAAGATGAAGGCCGCCGAGAAGTTCAACCAGGGCTTCGCGACCGTGGAGTATCTCGCCGCGGCGCTGCTCGACTGGGCCTGGCACAAGCTGGCCCCCGGCGAGACCGTCGAGGACGCCGAGGCGTTCGAGGCCGCGGCCCTGGAGCGCGCGGGGATCGCCTTCGACCTGGTCCGCACGCGCTACCGGACCAACTACTTCGCCCACATCTTCTCCAGCGGCGTGGGCGGCTACAGCGCCGGCTACTACTCCTACATCTGGAGTGAGGTGCTGGACGCCGAGAGCGTCGAGTGGTTCAAGGAGAACGACGGCCTCAAGCGCGGCAACGGCGACCACTTCCGGTCCGCCCTGCTGTCGGTCGGCGGCTCCATGGACGTGATGGCCGCCTTCCGCAACTTCCGCGGTCGCGACCCTCGCATCGAGCCCCTGCTGGAGCGCCGCGGGCTGCTGACCTGATCCCTCCCCCCGGCCGGGGCTGAGACGGCTCCACCCCGGCCGGAGGGCTCCGGGCCGCCACCGGACGGCATCCGCCCGCCTTCCCGCCCTCCAGAACGGCCTGGCGGCCCGCCGGGCGACCTCCAGGCACCGGCCCACGCTCCGGGACCGGCGGCCACCGGGCCCCTCGGCCCGCCCGGAGCGGGTCACCACGGCCCGTGGCCCGCACCGGGACCGGCATCCGCCCGTCAGGGGTTCGCCCGTCAGGGGTTCGCCCGTCAGGGGTCCAGCTCGGCGACGGCCTCCCTGAGCCACCGCCTCTCGGCCTCGCCGGTCGCGCGGGCGACCAGGAGCATCCCGCGGTGGAACGGGTCGGGGACCTCCTCGGCCCGCAGCGGCCTGCCGTCCCGGTAGAAGAAGCTGGCAGGGGCCTCCAGGAAGTCGAGGCGGCGGCGGAGCACCCGGGCCCGGTCCGCGCGGCCGGGGAGCTGGGACAGGAAGGTCAGCAGGCCGAAGAAGCGGGTCTGATCGCTGATGTCGAGGTCGGCGGGCTCCCGGAGCCGTCGCAGGAGCTCCGCCCGCCCGGCCTCGGTCAGGGTGAGGACCTGACGGCGGGCCGCGCCCGCCCCCTCCTCCTCGTGCCGCTCCACGAGCCCGGCCCTCTCCAGCCGGGTGATCGCCGGGTAGAGGGCGCCGTCGCTGACCGGCCGGAGATGGCCGCTCAACTCCAGGATCCGGGCCTTGAGCTCGTAACCGTGCATCGGCCCCTCCCCGAGGAGGCCAAGGATCGACAGGGTCAGGTCGCCGCTTGCCATGGAAGCATCGTATCGCTATACCTCTAAACGAGATAGCTCGAAACGAGGTATGAATATGCGACTGATCCGCCTTGCCCTGCCCGTCTACGTGGAGTTGCTGACCGCCGTGGTCGCGGTCGGCCTGATCGACCTGCTCTGGGTCTCCGGCCTGGGCAGCCAGGCCGTGGCCGCGGTGACGGTGGCGACCACCACCGAATACCTCGCCCTGGGCGTCATCCTCGCCGTCCAGACCGGCACGACCGTCCTGGTCGGCCGGCGCGACGGCAAGGAACCGATCACACCGGTGATCCGTACGGCGTGGCTGCTCTGGGCGGCGGTCAGCCTGGCGGTGGCCGTCCCCGGCGTACTGCTCCGCGAGCCGCTCGCCCGGCTCTTCACCGATGACGCCGTGACGGCCGGCCTGACCGCCGACTTCTACCTGATCTCACTGGCCGGGCTCCCCGTCTTCTTCGCCCAGTCACTGACCGACGGGATCTTCAAGGGACGCGGCGACACCACGACCCCGATGCGCACCGCCCTGCTCTGCAACGCGCTGGTGATCGTCCTCGACCCGCTGTTCATCTACGGGCTCGACCTCGGCGTGCCGGGCGCCGCCGCGGCGACCGTGCTGGCCCGGGCGGTCACGCTCGCCGTCGCGCTGACCCTTCTCTCCCGGCGGGCGCCCCGCGACCGTCCGGCGCGCGCCAACCGCGCCGACGCCGTGGCCATCGTCCGCACCGGCCTGCCCATGGCCGGGGACTTCCTGGCCCGGTCCCTCGCCGGCATGGTCCTGGTGGAGGTGGTCGGCGGGTTCGGCATCGTGGCGCTGGCGGGCTACGGCATCGGGACGAAGATCATGCTGGCCGGGGTGATGGCCTTCTACGCGCTCCGCCAGGCCGCCATGATCCAGACGGCCCGCTCCGGCGACGCGGGACCCGTCCTCGGGTACGGCCTGGCGGCGGGCCTGGCCGTCGCCGCGGTGCTCAACGCCCTCGCCACGCCCGCGGCGGGCCTGTTCACCGGCGATCCGGCGGTGGCCGCCGAGGCCGCGGGCTTCCTGCGCTGGATGACGCTCTACCTGGTCCCGTTCGGCGGGCTGATCTCCGTCGGCGGGGTGCTCCAGGCGAGCGGGAAGGGGAGCAGGCTGCTCGTCGCCACCCTGGCGGGTCTCGCGGCCCAGCTCCCTCTCGCCTACGCGCTCGGCGCCGCGCTCGGCCTCCCCGGCGTCTGGCTGGCGATGGCGGCCGGAGCCGCCCTCACGCTCGCGCTCGTCGCGGGGCCCGGCCTGCCGGGCGGCTCCGCCCCCTCGGCCGCGGGCCCCGTCCGGTCGCGTCTCAGCCCTGGAGCCTGGCGAGGGCGGCGCGGATCCGATCCATCGAACGCTCCCGGCCGAGCGCCTCGATCGACTCGAACAGCGGCAGGCCGACGGTCCGGCCGGTGACGGCCACCCGGACCGGGGCCTGGGCCTTGCCGAGCTTGAGGCCGTGCTCGGCGCCGACCTCCTCCAGCGCGCTCTTGAGCGACTCGGAGTCCATGTTGACCTTCTCAAGACGGGCGAGGTAGCCGGTGAGGATCTCCACCGCGGCGTTCTTCATGGCCTTGTCCCACGACGCCTGGTCGAAGACGGGCTCGTCCAGGAAGAGGAAGTCCACGTTCGCAGTGATCTCGGACAGGACCGCGATCCGGGTCTGGGCGAGCTCGGCGACCTTGGCGAAGGTCTCCCGGTCCCAGCTCGGGTCCAGCCACGGCTCGCAGCGGGCGACGAAGGTGTCGAGCGGCAGCGCCCGGATGTATTCGCCGTTGAAGGCACGGAGCTTCTTCTCGTCGAAGAAGGCCGGGGACGGGTTGACGTTCGCCAGGTCGAACAGCGGCACCATCTCGGCCCAGGGCATGATCTCCCGGTCGTCGCCCGGCCCCCAGCCGAGCAGCATGAGGTAGTTGACCATGGCCTCGGCCAGGTAGCCCTCCTCGCGGTAGGACTCCAGGGCGACCTTGTCGCGGCGCTTGGACAGCTTCTGGCGCTTCTCGTTGACGATGACCGGCACGTGCGCCCAGGTGGGCGGGGCGACGCCCAGCGCCTCCCAGAGCAGCTGCTGCTTGGGCGTGTTGGACAGGTGCTCCTCGGCGCGGACCACGTGGCTGATCCGCATCTCGATGTCGTCGACCACGTTGGCCAGCACGAACAGCGGGGAGCCGTCGGCCCGCGCGACGACGAAGTCCTCCATCGCCTCGTTGGGGAACTCGACCGTGCCGCGGACCAGGTCCTGGACCACGGTGACGCCGTCGTCCGGGGTGCGGAAGCGGACCGCGCCCTCGGTCAGGCCCCGGTCGCGGCAGAAGCCGTCGTAGCCCTTGTGCTCCGAGCCGGTGCGGGCCTTCACCTCGTCGCGGGTGCAGACGCAGTAGTAGGCGCGGCCGTCGGCGACCAGCTTGGCCGCCGCCTCCCGGTGCTGCTCCTCGTAGGCCGACTGGAAGTAGGGACCCTCGAAGAACGGGCTGTCGCCGTTGATGCCGATCCAGGCCAGCGCCGAGATGATGCCCTCGGTCCACTCGGGCCGGTTGCGGGCGGCGTCGGTGTCCTCGATGCGCAGCACGAACGTGCCGCCGGACTGCTCGGCCAGCGCCCAGTTGAACAGCGCCGAACGGGCGCCGCCGACGTGGAACATGCCGGTGGGAGAGGGAGCGAAACGAACCCTAGTCACGGGAGACCACCCGGTTGGTGAGAGTGCCGATTCCTTCGATGCCGACGCTGACCTCGTCGCCGACGTCCAGCGGGCCGACCCCCTCGGGCGTCCCGGTGAGGATGACGTCGCCGGGGATCAGGGTCATGACCGCGCTCACGTGGGCGATCAGCGTCGGGATGTCGTACATGAGCTTGGAGGTGCGCGAGCTCTGCTTGATCTCGCCGTTCACCGTCGTGGTGATGCCCAGGTCACCCGGGTCGAGCTCGGTCTGGATCCACGGGCCGAGCGGGCAGAAGGTGTCGAAGCCCTTGGCGCGGGTGAACTGGACGTCCTTCTTCTGCAGGTCCCGGGCCGTGACGTCGTTGGCGCAGGTGTAGCCGAAGACGACCTCGTGGGCCCGCTCCGCGGGGACCTCCCGGCAGAGCCTGCCGATGACCACGGCCAGCTCCCCCTCGAAGTCGACCCGCCGGGACAGCCCCGTCGGGTAGGCGATGGCCTCCCCCGAACCGATCACCGAGGTGGAGGGCTTCAGGAAGACCAGCGGCTCGTCGGGGACGTCTCCGCCCATCTCGCGGGCGTGGTCGGCGTAGTTCCTGCCGATCGCGACGACCTTGCTGGGCAACATGGGCGCGACCAGCTTGACCTGCGAGAGCGAGTAACGCTCACCGGTGAACTGGATCGGGCCGAAGGGGTGGCCGGAGATCGCGGAGATGAACTCCTCGCCGGGTCCGCCCTCGACCACGCCGAATCCGACACCCTCACCTGTGGAGAACCTCGCTATACGCACACGACAAGGCTAGTCGCGCCCGGGGTCCCGCCGGACCGCCGCCCGGCGGACCGGCGCCGCCGCGCCGCGCGGAGAGCGCCGCGCACCTTCCCGGCGCTCCCGGGGCAGAGCGGCTTTGGACAAGCGCCGCTAATCAGACTTATTACACATATCCAGGATTTCCCCACAAAAAGGTATGTCCCGGTTGCTGTTCTTATGGGGGGTATTACGCCCTGTAAGCAGCATTGGGGAAGCACACGGCTTCCCCTCGGGGGAAGGAATCGACGTGACCGAAGCCAACACGGTGAACGTGCCGAAGGGCGACGAGAACCCGGTGCCGCGGGCTCGGACCGATGCCCCTGGAGGCCAGGGAGGGCTGGCCACCCCCAAGGGAAACACGAGCATCGACAGCGGGGTCGTAGCGAAGATCGCCGGCATGGCGGCCCGGGAGGTCTCGGGCGTCTACAACATGGGCGCCGGAACCGCGCGGGCGCTCGGCGCGGTCCGCGGCATGGTCGGCGGCGACAAGAGCGTCACCCAGGGTGTGTCCGTCGAGGTGGGCGAGCGGCAGGCGGCCGTCGACCTCGACCTGGTGGTCGAGTACGGCGTGGCCATCCCGGACGTCGCCTCCGCCGTGCGCCGCAACGTGATCACGGCCGTCGAGCGCATGACCGGGCTTGAGGTGACCGAGGTCAACATCAAGGTCGACGACGTGCACATGCCCGGCCAGGAGAAGGACGAGGAGAGGGCGGAGGACTCCGAGCAGGGGCCGCGCGTCCGGTGAGCGACCTCGCGCACGAGATCGCCGACGCCGTACGGCGATGCCCCGATGTCGCCGACCTGTCAGGCGGCCCCTTCGGAACCGTGGCGACCTACCTGCCCGGCGAGAGGGTGTCCGGCGTCGCGTTACGCGACGGCGAGGTGGAGGTCTCCATCGTCGTCCAGATGGGACGGCCGCTGCCGGAGATCGCGGAAGAGGTGCGGACGGCGATCGCCCCGCTGGTGGGTGACCGTCCGGTGAACGTCTATATCGGAGGTATTCGATGAACCAGTTCCCCGTATGGAGCGTCGTCGGCATGTTCGTCGGCATCGTCCTGGGCTTCGCGGCGGCCTTCGGCGGTCTCGGCGCCTTCCTTCTGGTGCTCGTCCTGGGCGCCGTCGGGCTCCTCATCGGCCGCATCGTCGAGAGCGGCGAGATCGACCTGTCCCGGCTGGGCGTGAGGCGGCAATGACCACACCGGTCGAGCACCGCGCCGCATCCACCGAGGCGCCCGCGGACGTGCGCGGTCTCCCGGCACAGCGGCCGGGAGGCACCTCACCCGCGGACGCGGCCCGGCCCGCCCCGCCCATCCGGCCGGTACGGCCCGCCGTACCGGCCGAGCGGCGCGGGAAGACGGACATCGCGGAGCGGGTGGTGTCGCGCATCGCGGCGCGCGCGGCCCGGGAGGTGGCACGGGTGCTGGAGGTCCGCGAGCGGGGGCCGCTGACCTTCGGAGAACGCACCCGTGCCACCCTGGACGGAGATCTCACGGTGCTGAGACTGGACGTGTCGGTGGAGTATCCCGCTCCGCTCCGGCAGGTCACCGAGGCGGTCCGGCGGCACGTCGCCGACCGGGTCAGCGTGCTGACCGGCCTGCACGTCGACCACGTCGACATCGACGTGACCGGCGTGATGCCGTCCGGGGAAGAGGACCGCCGATGACGGCCACCTCCGATCCGCCCCACCGAACCTCCGGGTCGAGTCCCGCACCGGAGCCGCCGGCCGCACCCGGCGCGGAGCTCACGGAACAGGCCCCACCGCCCACACCCGCCGGAGTCCCGAGGAACCGGGCGGCGGACCGGGCGGCGAACAGGGCCTTCCGTCCGCGCCGGGTGGTCCCCGCCGTGATCACGGCCGCCCTGATGACCGTGATCGGCGTCCTGGTCGCGGTGGAGACGATCTCCGCGCTGTTCGGCCGCCCGGCGCGCTGGGTGCCGTACGACCGGATGCTGGGCTGGGCGTCCTCGACGCCGTGGAACGACCCGCGGGTGATGCTCGGCGCGAGCGTGGTCACCGCGCTCGGCCTGCTGCTGGTGCTGCTCGCGCTCGTCCCCGGACGGCCCAGGTTCATCCCGGCGAGGACCGGCGACCCCGACCTGGTCATCGGCATGCAGCGCCGCGGCTTCACCCGTTCCCTGGCCCACGCCGCCCGGCAGGTCCAGGGCGTCGACCACGCCCGGGTGCGGCTGCACGGCAAGACCGCCCAGGTGACGGCCGGCAGCCACCTGCGGGACACCACCGGGCTGGCCGAGGCCGTACGGCTGGCCGTCACCGACCGGATCACCGCGCTCGCTCCGGTGGACGACTATCCCGTGCGCGTGAACCTGCGAGGAAGGTGATCGCCTTGGACAGGAGGACCTCAAGGGGCAACCGGCTGGGGCTGCTGATCATCGGGCTGCTGCTGACGGCCCTGGGCGGCCTCACGGTCGCCCGTGGCGCGGGCGCGTTCCCGCAGAACTGGGCACCCGCCCGCGAGCCGCTCGTCAACGGCCCGGTGCGCGAGGCCTTCACCCGCTACGACCCGTGGCTGTGGTGGGCGATCGCCGCCGGGGGGATCGTGCTGGCCCTGTTCGGCCTGCGCTGGCTGCTGGTCCAGGGACGGCGCGCCAGGCTGGGCGACATCCGCCTGGCGAGCGGCCCCGGAGGGGTCACCGATCTCCATACCGGCGGCGTGGCCGACGCGATGGCCGCCGACGTCCGCGCGCACCCCGCGATCCTCGGCGCCAGCGCCGCGATGGTCGGCACCGAAGCACACCCGGAGGTGCGGGTGCGGTTGGTGGCCGCCGAGAGCCTCCCGATGAACGCGATCCGCGAGCAGCTGGACGGGGTGGCCATCCCGCACATGCGCCAGGCGCTGGAGACCGAGCGCATCCCGGCCGTCGCTCAGGTGAGCCTGGAGGAGCCGCCACGCTCCCGCAGGACCGTCGCCTGACGGCGTGGCCGGGGGAGGCGGCGCTCGCGGTGCGGCGGGGGGCGGTAGGGCAGGATGGGTTACATGAGCGTTGTCAAGATCAATGTGCTGACCGTGCCGGCGGAGATGCGCGAGGAGCTGGAGCGCCGCTTCTCCGGACGCGCCGGGATCGTGGAGTCGGCGGACGGATTCGAGTGGTTCGAGCTGCTCCGCCCGGTGGAGGGCACCGACCAATACATGGTCTACACCCGCTGGCGGTCCGAGGAGGACTTCAAGCGCTGGACCGACAGCCAGGCCTTCCAGAAGGGCCACGCCCAGGCCGGCGGCCAGGAGCAGGGGCACGGCCACGGCCAGGCCGCCGGCCAGGGGCACGGCCACGGTCAGGGGCCGGCCGCGACCGGGGCCCAGCTCTGGTCGTTCGAGGTCGTCCAGAGCACCGGCCCCGCCTCCGGCTCCTGACCTGATCCGTGCCGGGCCGGGCCCCGGCCCGGCGGCGCGGATGTCCGGTGCAGGCCTCGCGAGCATCCCGCACCGGCGGCACGGATGTCCCGTGGCGGCCGCGCGGGCATCCCGCACCGGGCCGCGCGGATGTCCCCGCCCCGCCGCGCGGGCGTCCCGTGGCGGCCCGTCAGCCGTCCAGCGCGTTCGCCCGGATGCGGTCGGCGACGCCGCCCCGGACGAACGTGGCGGCCAGGCTGTCCGGCTTGCGCTCGGCCTGGTCCCTGAAGCAGGCGATGAACTCCTCGCCGAGCCCCAGCCTCGGGTAGCGCTCCAGCACCTCGGCCCGGAGCCCGGCAGGGAAGTCCTCCGGCCGCCGGCCGGAGATGTCGAGGGCGGTGGACAGCTCCAGGAGGTGGCCCTCGGGATCCTCGGCGAGATCCACCTTGTCCCACATGTGCCGCACGATCACCTCGGAGGCGCGCACGCGCCGCTCGACGGGCCACCCGGCCCCGGCGGCGAAGACCCACGCGAGATGCCCTCCGGCCTCCTCGAACGGCACGGTGTGGCTGTCGAACTCCTTCACCAGGCCGATGTCGTGCAGCATCGACGAGACGTACAGCAGCTCGGCGTCGAAGGCGATGCCGTTCATCCCCGCGTAGGCCGCCGCCCACAGGTAGGCCCGCACCGAGTGGTTGAGCAGGGCGGGTGAGCAGTAGGCGGTGGCGACCTCCAGCGCGCCACGGGTGGCGGAGGTGTCGGGGATCACGATGTCGGCGAATCTCATGGGGCCAGCCTCTCCCGGCGGGGAACGGCCCGCGAGTGGCCGGGAAGCCAACCGTCGATAGGATCCCGCCATGGGGTTCACGACGGTCGCGGTGGTGCTGTTCGACGAGATCCCGCTGTTCGAGGCCTCGGTGCCGATCGCGGTCTTCGGGGAGCGGCGGGGCGGCCTGCCGGAGTTCGACGTGCGCGCGGTCGCCGCCGAGGGCGGCCCGGTCCGCACGGACGCCGGCATCGCCCTCGCCGCGCCGTACGGCCTGGACGCCGTGGACGAGGCGGACCTGGTGATCGTGCCGACCTGGCGGCGGCCGCTCGGCCGCCCGCCGGCGCGCGAGGCGCTGGAGGCGCTGCGCCGGGCCCACGAGCGCGGGGCGACGGTGGTCGGCCTCTGCCTCGGCACGTTCGTCCTCGCCGCCGCCGGCCTGCTGGACGGGCGCACGGCCACGACGCACTGGCGCTACGCCCCGCTGCTCGCCTCGGCGTACCCGCGGATCCAGGTCGAACCCGATGTGCTCTACGTGGACGGGGGCGACATCCTGACCTCCGCGGGGAGCGCCGGCGGCATCGACCTCTGCCTGCACCTCATCCGCCGGACGTACGGCTCGCAGATGGCCAACGACATCGCCAGGAGCCTGGTGGTGCCGCCGCACCGGGCCGGCGGCCAGGCGCAGTACATCGACCACCCGGTGCCGGCCCCCGCCGACGGCGACCCCCTCGGCGAGACCCTCGACTGGGCCCTGCGCCATCTGGACCGGGAGCTCACCGTGGACGCCCTGTCCGCCCGCGCCCTGATGAGCCGCCGCACCTTCGACCGGCGCTTCCGTCAGGTCACCGGCACCACGCCCACCCAGTGGCTGCTCCACCAGCGGGTCCTGCACGCCCAGCGGCTGCTGGAGACGACCCGGGAGCCGGTCGAGCGGGTGGCCCGCAGCGCCGGCTTCGCCTCGGCGGTGGCCCTGCGGCCCCATTTCCGCCGCCAGGTCGGGGTCTCCCCCACCACCTACCGGGAGACCTTCGGCGGACCCGGCGCGCCGGATCTCCCCGCGGAGCGGCGGGCCGTCCCCGAACTGGCCTGATCGTCGCGGTGGATGGCCGGAAGGACCCTCACATCCCCGCGGCCCGCTCCGCCAGGCTGGCGGCATGAAACGAGCACTGATCGTCATCGACGTCCAGAACGAGTACTTCACCGGTGCCCTGCCCATCACCCATCCCCCGCGCGAGGAGAGCCTGGCCAACATCCTCACCGCCATGGACACCGCGCGCGAGCACGGCGTCCCGGTGATCGTGGTCAGGCACTCCGCGCCCGCCGAGTCCCCGCTGTTCGCCACCGGCGGCCACTCCTGGGAGCTGCACGAGGAGGTGGCGCGCAGGCCGTACGACCACCTGATGGACAAGACGATGGCCTCGTCCTTCGCCAGGACCGATCTGGCCGGGTGGCTGGACGCCCAGGGGGTCGACACGCTGACCGTCGCCGGATACATGACCCAGAACTGCGACGAATCGACCGCCCGCGACGCCTTCCACCGGGGCATGGCCGTGGAGTTCCTGTCGGACGCGACCGGCACGCTCGCCCTGTCGAACCGGGCGGGCAGCGTGACGGCCGAGGAACTGCACCACAACGTGCTGGTGGTGATGGACTCCAACTTCGCCTCGGTGGCCACCACCGCCGAGTGGGCCGGCGCCGTCAGGTCCGGCGAGCCCCTGCCGCGCCCGAACATCTGGGCCAGCACCCGGGGACGCGCCTGAGGGCCCTAAACGCCCGGCACGCATCTAGTTGCTAACGATCTCCTGGAAGAGACTCATCCGGCTTGACCGGTTTGGTGTGATTCGGACAGCATGATCCGCCCTCTTCGTCTGGCCTGGAAGGAAATGGCGTGCGCCGCCGCACCACACCACTCATCCTCTCGTTCATCCTCCTCGTGACCTGCGGCGCGGCGGTCGGCACAGCGGAGGCCGCAGACAAGGTCAAACGCACGGCCGAGTGCCAGGGCGACTGGTTACCGGCGACACCGACCGCTCCGGACATCATGAACGGCGAGCTGGAGTTCCTGGATCTGGCCCCGGTGAAGGTCGGCAAGGACGTCAACTGGCGTACCGACCCCTACCGCAACCGCTCGTGGAGCATGGTCTTCCACTCCCTGCGCTGGATGGGCCGCCTGGTCGCCGACTACGAGACGACCGGGCAGGCGGCCTATCTGACCCGTGCCACCGAGATCGCCAGGGACTGGGTGGCGGACAACCCCCGCCGAGGCGCCAGGACCAGCCCGTACGCCTGGCAGGAGCACCCGATCGCGCTGCGCGCCCCCGCGCTGGTCTGCCTCAGCAAGCACGTCAGCGCGTCCTGGCTGACCGGCAGCCTGGCCGAGCACGCCAAGATGCTGTCCGACCCGAGCCTGTACGAGAAGGGCCACAACCACGGGATCGACCAGGACATCGCGCTGCTGGGCATCGGCTGCCGCTACGGCAACAGCAAGTGGTCCGCTCTCGCCGTCAAGCGGCTGACCGAGACGGTGAAGCTCGACGTCGACTCCCAGGGGGCGCTGCGCGAGCAGGCCCCGCGCTACGCGATCTACGTCTACGAGCGGCTCAAGGTCGCGATGGACGGGATGAAGGCGTGCGGCCGGAAGGTGCCCGGCGAGATCACCCGGCGCTGGGAGTCGCTGGAGGACTTCATCTCCCACTCCACCCAGCCCAACGGGTTCATGGTCCCGATCGGGGACGGCGGCGCGGATGTGCGGCCGGTCGGCTACGACCACCCGAAGAAGACCGTGCGGGTGTTCGGCAACGGCTACGTCTACGGGCGCACCGCCTGGGACAAGCCCGAGTCGGCGTTCTACTCCATCCGCTTCGGCCCCGGCCAGAAGTATCACGGCCACGAGGACCATCTCGGCGTGACCTACTACGCCCAGGGCCGCGACGTCCTGGTCGACGTGGGCTTCCACTCCTACGAGAACAACGCCTACCGCCGCTGGACGATGTCCCCGGAGGCGCACAACGTCCCGTCCGTCGTCGGCGCCGGGTTCCGCAACAAGACGGCCACCGCCCTGAGTAAATCCTCGATCGGGGAGAGCCGGCAGAGCTACCGGCTGACCGACAGGGCCTACGGCGTGCCCAGGACCCGCTCGGTGCTGGTCAACCACGAGGAGGACGTGATGGCCGTGCTCGACACGGTCCCCCGGGGCTCCCGGATCCGTAACCTCTGGCACTTCGCCCCCGACCTGTCCACCGTGTCGAACAGCGGCGGCCAGGTCGTGGTCAAGGACAAGGTGGGCTGGAAGGCGACGCTGGTCCAGGTGGCGATGCCCTCCTGCAAGCCGGTGAGCGGGCTGAAGGTGGTCCGCGGCGGGCAGAGCCCCTACCAGGGCTGGGTCTCCCCCGCCTACCTGCAGAAGCAGGCCGCCCCCGCGGTCGTCTCCCCCGCCTCGCCCGACTCGCTGCTGACCGTCGTGGTGCCGGGCACCGACAAGCCCTCGCTCTCCTGCGCCGGAGGCAAGGTGAGCCTGGAGACGTCCAAGGGCTCGGTCAGCTTCCGGGTCAGCGGCTCCGACCTCTCCTGAGGTCCTCCTCCGAAGATCCGTGGGGTACGGCCGCCGCCGTACCCCACGGGGACCGGGTCAGTCGGCGACGTGGCCCGCCCGGACCAGGCCATAGGTGACGGCCTGCTCAAGGGCCTGCCAGGAGGCCTCGATGATGTTCTCGTCGACGCCGACGGTGGCCCACTCGCCGGTCGCGTCGCTGGAGGTGATGAGGACGCGCGTGATGGCGTCGGTGCCGTGGGTGCCCTCCAGGATCCGCACCTTGAAGTCGGTCAGCTCGACCTCCGCCAGCTCGGGGTAGAGCCTCTCCAGCCCCAGCCTGACGGCCCTGTCCAGGGCGTTGACCGGGCCGTTGCCCTCGCCGGTGGCGACGATGCGCTCGCCCTTGGCGTGCAGCTTGACCGTGGCCTCGCTGACCAGCTCGCCGCCGCGGGTCCGCTCGACGATCACCCGCCAGGACTCCACCTCGAAGTGGCGCCTGCGCTCGCCCGCCACGGTGTCGCGGAGCAGCAGCTCGAAGGAGGCGTCGGCGGCCTCGAAGGTGTAGCCCTTGGACTCCATGTCCTTGACCCGGTTGACCAGCTCGCGCGAGATCTCCGGCGACAGCTCGTAGCCCAGCTCGCGGCCCTTGAGCTCGACGGAGGCGCGACCGGCCATGTCGGAGACGAGCATGCGCATGTCGTTGCCGACCCGCGCCGGGTCGATGTGCTGGTAGAGGTTGGGGTCCACCTTGATGGCGCTGGCGTGCAGCCCGGCCTTGTGCGCGAAGGCGGAGACGCCCACATAGGGGGCGTGGGAGTTCGGGGTGACGTTGGTGACCTCGGTGATCGCGTGGGCGATCCGGGTCATGTCGGCCAGCGCCTCCCGCGGGACGAGGTCGAAGCCCCGCTTGAGCTGGAGGTTGGCCACGACGGTGAAGAGGTTGGCGTTGCCGGACCGCTCGCCGTACCCGTTGGCGCAGCCCTGCACGTGGGTGGCGCCCGCCTTCACCGCGGCCAGGGTGTTGGCCACCGCGCAGCCGGTGTCGTCGTGGCAGTGGATGCCGACCCGGGCGGAGGTCTGCACGGCCGCGTGCACGACCTCGGCGAGCTCGTCGGGGAGCATGCCGCCGTTGGTGTCGCACAGGGCGATGACCGAGGCTCCGGCCTCGGCGGCGGTGCGCAGGACCTCCAGCGCGTAGGCTGGGTTGGAGGCGTAGCCGTCGAAGAAGTGCTCGGCGTCGAGGAAGACCCGCTGTCCCTCCGCACGGAGGTGGGAGACCGTGTCGCGGATCATCGCGAGGTTCTCCTGGAGAGTCGTGCGGAGGGCCAGCTCCACGTGCCGGTCGTGACTCTTGGCGACAAGGGTCACGACCGGCGCGCCGGATTCGCGCAGGGCGGCCACCAACGGGTCGTCGGCTGCCTTCACACCGGCTCGGCGGGTCGCGCCGAACGCGGCGAGCTGCGCGTGCTTCAGGTCGAGCTCTGTTTGAGCCCGCCTGAAGAACTCTGTGTCCTTCGGGTTCGCACCGGGCCAGCCGCCCTCGATGAACCCGACGCCGAGGCCGTCCAGGTGGCGCGCGATGGCCAGCTTGTCGACCACCGTGAGGTTGAGGCCCTCCTGCTGGGCACCGTCACGGAGCGTGGTGTCGTACACATGGAAGCGGTCGTCGGGCATGTCAGTCTCCTGTCGCGGGTTCGATGATTCGCCGCGCGCTCATCCGGCTCTGAGAAACAAAAAAACCCCTCACGGACGTGAGAGGTCTGCGCGCTGGCGGTGTCCCTTTTCAGCCAGCGCGCCTGCCGATAATGAGCAGACCGTAGAACATGATGCTTCGGAGTCTGCCATACGCTGACACCATTTGACACATCGATCTCAGGATCCGAGATGTACGGCTCGCCGGTTCCCGCGCGAGCCTCTGCCGCGGATCGGCCGTCGGTGACGAGAATGGCCCGCATGAAGGCGACCTATCTGGCTCCGGCCATCGGGCAATACCTGATCGCGCACACCACCCAGCCGGACGACGTCCTCGACGCGCTCGCCATGGAGACCCGCGAGGCCACCGGCGACAGGGCGGTCATGCAGCTCGCCCCCGACCAGGGGCCGTTCCTCACGATGATCACACAGCTCAGCCGGGCGCGGAACGCGGTGGAGGTGGGCACCTTCACCGGCTACTCCGCCATCTGCCTCGCCCGGGGCCTGGCCCCCGGCGGCAGGCTGACCTGCTTCGACATCAGCGAGGAGTGGACGGCGATCGCCCAGCGCTACTGGGACAAGGCCGGGGTCGCCGACCGCGTCGAGCTCAGGATCGGCCCGGCCGCCGAGCGCCTGGAGGAGCTGCCCGCCGGACAGGAGGTGGACCTGGCGTTCATCGACGCCGACAAGGCCGGCTATCCCGTCTACTACGAGATCCTGCTGTCCCGCCTGGTCCCGGGCGGCCTGATCCTCGTCGACAACACCCTGTGGAACGGGCACGTCGCCGACCCCACTGTCGACGACGACGACACCCGCGCCATCCGCGAGTTCAACGACATGGTCATGGCCGACGGCCGCGTCACCTCGCTGATGCTCCCCATCGCCGACGGGCTCACCATGATTCGAAAGCACTGACGAGAAGTTCCCCGAATCGCGGGCGGACGCAAATCTTTACGGTTACTTTGAGTTGCGTGTCAAACACGTTGCGCCCACCCGCGCGGAGGGGAAGATGAGACCATGGCCAAAGTTCTGGATCGACCGACCGCGGATCCACCGCATGAGGATCTCCGCGACGAGCTCGCGAGACGGCTGCCTGAGATGTGCGAAAGTCTGCCCGACCGGCGCGTCGAGCTCATCAACGGCCGGATCGTGGTGAGGGAGTTGCCAACCGACAGCCACAACGACATCGTCTTCTGGCTCATCACCCAGCTCGTCGGCATCGTGACCGAGCGGGGCTGGAAGATCTGGCCCGACATCAAGCTCCACCTGGGCCCACAGGCCGATCGATACCGCCCTGATCTCACCGTCGTGCCACCCAATCCCAGGATGTGGGACAAGAACGAGGTCTACGGCGACGTCACCCTACTCGTGGTGGAGGTGGTCTCCCCGAGCAGCAGCAACGACGATCACGTCATCAAGCCGCAGGGCTGCGCACAGGCGGGCGTGCCGCTCTATCTCGTCGTCGACGCCTTCGACGAGCAGGTGCGGCTCCTCAGCCGCCCCAGCCAGAAGGGGTACCAGCGAGAGGTCATCGTCAAGCTCGGCGGCTCTCTCGACCTGCCGGAGCCGTGGAACTTGACCATCGACACCGACGGTCTGCCCGGGACGTAGGACTTCCCGCGAGGAGAGCCCGGCCAGGTGGGAGGCCGGGCTCTTCTCGTGTCCGGGTCAGCAGATCTTGTGGACCCAGCTGTGCGCGTCGGGGCGGGAGCCGTACTGGATGCCGACCAGTTCCTCGCGGATCCTGGAGGTGACGGGGCCCTGGGTGCCGTCGCCGATCGTCCAGGCGCGGTCGGCGCCCTTGACCGAGCCGACCGGGGTCACGACCGCCGCGGTGCCGCAGGCGAAGACCTCGGTGAGCTCGCCGGACTCGGCGCCCGACTGCCACTCCTCGATCGACAGGCGCCCCTCCTCAGCGGTCAGGCCCAGGTCGGAGGCGAGGGAGAGGATCGAGTCGCGGGTGATGCCGGGCAGGAGCGTGCCGGTGAGGGCCGGAGTGAGCAGGCGGTCGCCGTAGACGAAGAACAGGTTCATCCCGCCCATCTCCTCGACGTAGCGGTGCTCGCTCGCGTCGAGCCAGACCACCTGGTCACAGCCCTGCTCGACGGCCTGGCGCTGGGCGACGAAGGCCGCCGCGTAGTTGCCGCCGCACTTGGCGAAGCCGGTGCCACCGGGGGCGGCGCGGGTGTATTCGGTGGACAGCCAGACCGAGACGGGCCTGCCCGCGCCGAAGTAGGCGGCCGCCGGGGAGGCGATCACCATGTAGCGGTAGGTCCGGGAAGGGTAGTTGACGCCGAGGGCGGGCTGCGTGGCGATCATGAAGGGACGCAGGTAGAGGCTGTGGCCCGGGGTCGTGGGGACCCACTCGCGGTCGGTCTGGACGAGGAGCTCCAGCGACTCGACGAACGTCTCCTCGGGCAGCTCCGGCATGGCCATCCGCGCCGCCGACAGGTTGAACCGGGCGGCGTTGGCGTAGGGGCGGAAAGACGCGATCGCGCCGCCCTCCTGGCGGTAGGCCTTCAGGCCCTCGAAGAGCTCCTGCGCGTAGTGGAAGACCGCCGTCGCCGGATCCAGGCTCAGCGGGCCGTACGGCATGAGCCGCGCGTCGTGCCAGCCCTCCCCCTCGGTGTAGTCGATCGAGATCATGTGATCGGTGAAGGTCTGCCCGAATCCGGGATCCGCCAGTACCCGCTCACGCTCGGCTGCGGTGCGAGCGTGGTCGGAGAGCTGCACGTCGAAGCTGAGCTTCTGAGCGGTGGTCATGACGGAGATCCTTCTCTTGTGGCGGTCTGCCCGTGAGTCCATTCTGCGATGGACCGGGTAACGGGAAACTACTGCATCCATGTCGAAACCCGGCACTGCCGGGGTAAACGAAGACGCGCCCGGCGGCTCACATGAGCCGCCGGGCGCGTCTGGGATCGGGGAGGCGGCTTGGTCAGCCGGTTACTCGGGCGGTGATGTCGTCGCCGATCTCGTGGGTGGTCCGGCCGGCCCAGCCGGTCAGCCGCTCGACGAGGTCGTCGGCCACGGCCTGCTCGACCTTGGCGGCCTCGGCGGTCAGGCCGAGGTGGTCCAGGAGCATGGCGACCGACAAGATCGTCGCGGTCGGGTCGGCCTTGCCCTGCCCCGCGATGTCGGGGGCGCTGCCGTGGACCGGCTCGAACATGCTCGGCGCGGTGCGGTCGGGGTTGACGTTGCCGCTGGCCGCCAGGCCGATGCCGCCGGCGACGGCGGCGCCGATGTCGGTGATGATGTCGCCGAAGAGGTTGTCGGTGACGATCACGTCGAAGCGCTCCGGCTGTGTGACGAAGAACATCGAGGCGGCGTCGACGTGGCAGTAGTCGGTCGTGACGTCGGGGTATTCCAGGCTGACCCGGTCGAAGGTGCGGGCCCAGAGGTCACCGGCGTAGGTGAGCACGTTGGTCTTGTGGACCAGCGTCAGCTTCTTGCGCGGCCGGCTGAGCGCCTTGTCGAAGGCGTAGCGGACGACCCGCTCGACGCCGAAGGCGGTGTTCAGCGACTCCTGCGTGGCGACCTCGTGCGGGGTGCCCCGGCGCAGCACGCCACCGGCTCCCGCGTAGAGGCTCTCGGTGCCCTCGCGGACGACGATCATGTCGATGTCCTCGGGACGGGCCTTGCCCAACGGGGTCTCGACGCCGGGGAAGAGCTTGACCGGGCGGAGGTTCACGTAGTGGTCGAGCTCGAAGCGGAGCTTGAGCAGCAGGTCGCGCTCCAGGATGCCCGGGGGCACGCTGGGGTCGCCGATCGCACCGAGCAGGATCGCGTCGTATCCGCGCAGCTCGTCCAGGACCGCGTCGGGAAGGGTCTCACCGGTCTTGTGATACCGCTTGGCGCCGAGGTCGTAGGTGGTGGTCTCCACCTTCGTGCCGACCGCTTCGAGGACCTTCAGGGCCTCGGTGACGACCTCGACTCCGATCCCGTCCCCGGGGATGACTGCCAGGCGAATGTTGCGCGAATCCATGCAGGCACCTTACCGGTCCGTCTCGGTAATCGAACACCGATCTCACCCATCGGACATTTCAGCGCGTCCGGGACGCGTGATCGCTTTGTCCGGTTTTGCGACGTATTGACCCTTTCGTTAACTTTGGTTATGGTCCTCTCCATTCGAACCGACGCCTAATCCGCACCGGCCGTCCCCCTTTCGGCCTGCGCGGAGCCGGGGAACCACCATCTGGGATCCACGGCCGTCCAGGACATCTCGCTTCGCACGGCGGAGCCATGCCCTGGGCCGCCTTCAACGGGATCCCTTGGGGCGAATCAGCGCTTCCCGCGCTGTAGGGCGGCCTCCACGCCCGAGCCCGACAGCTAACCCGGCCGGCCTTATGGAAGGAACCATCCTGTCCGGCAAGATTTACCCCCGCGTCCTGACCCTTCTCGTCGCCGGCACCACCGTGTTCGCGACCCCGTCCCTCGCGCAGGCCGACACTCCCGCCCCCGCCCCCTCCCCCGCCCCCTCGCCTGAGGCCACGACGCTCACCGGCCCCAAGCTCAAGGAGATCCTCGCCGAGCAGGCCCCCAAGCCCGCTTGGAAGAAGGCCCTGAAGTGGGCCATGGCCCAGCGCGGCACCCCGTACGTCTGGGGCGGCACCGGCCGCGGCGGCTTCGACTGCTCCGGCCTGATGCTCCGCGCCTACGGCGCCGCCGGGATCAAGCTGCCCCGCGTCGCCGCCGACCAGTACCGCGCGTTCTCCAAGAAGATCGCCTGGAAGAACCTCAAGCCCGGCGACCTGGTCTTCTTCCACGGCCTCGGCCATGTCGGCATGATCAGCAAGCCCGGCTACATGGTGCACGCCCCGCAGAGCGGCGACGTGGTCAAGGAGGAGAAGCTCAACGCCTGGCGCCGCAGCAGCTTCGTCGGCGGCGTCCGCCCCGACCCCGCGGGCGTCAAGCTCTCCGTCGAGCAGGCCAAGCGCGCGGCCGAACCCGCCCCCACGATGCTCGAGGCCACCGCCTGAGCACCGGGGGCCCCGGGGACGCCGCGGGCCGCTCCACCCGTGGCGCCCCCGGGGCCCCTCAGCCGGCGGAACCGCCCGCCGGGCCGAGGCGGGCCTGGAGGCCGTCGAGGACTCGCTCGAGCCCGTAGGCGAAGGTCTCCTCCCGGTTCTTCTCCGGGTCCTCGCCCCGGTAGGTCGCGTACAGCTCCCGCAGCCTCGGATACGCCAGCGCGGCCGCCTCGGCGGCCGGCCACAGGTCCTCCACCACGTCCCGCTCGCTCCGGGCGCCACCGGCGAGCTTCGTGAGCATCGCGGCTTCGCTGGTCGCCGTCCCCAGGACGTACGCGGCAACCGTCTGCACGGCCTGGTCGGCCTCTCTCAGCGCGAAGCCCGCCGCCTCGAACACGGCGAGCATGCGGTCGGACTGCCGCATCATGTTCGGCCCCAGGTAGGCCAGCCCCACCTCGTCGAGCACGGAGACCATCCAGGGATGGCGGAGGATCACCGACCGCATGCTGCGGGCGCAGCCGACGGCGGCCGCCCGCCAGTCGGCCGGATCTTCGACGTCCGGCACCCGCATTTCGCTGTAGACCTCGTCCACGACCAGTTCGATCAGCTCGTCCTTGTTGGCCACGTGCCAGTAGATCGCGGTGGCCACGGCGCCCAGCCGGCCACCGAGGCGCCGCATGCTCAGGGCGTCGATCCCCTCGCCGTCGAGCAGCTTGAGGGCCTCGGACACGATCTGCTCCCGGCTCAGCGCCGGCTGTTCGCGCCGTTGCCTGCGCGGCCGGGTCCACACCGAGGGGAGCGGCGATTCGTCGGCTGACATGCGGGCCTCCTTTGGTCGGACGGAATTGCACGTCGTACGCGTGAATGTACAGCGTTCAAGCAACATGTCGAGCGAAGCCCCTCCTTGCACAGCGTCCAGGGGTTGAACACTGTGCAGTTTTAACTGTACGGTGTTCATCAATCCCGAACGCCGTACAAGAAGGAGGAGTGATGGATCGTCACCCCCGGCGCTGGCTCATCCTCGCCGTGCTCTGCCTCAGCACATTGGCGCTGGTCGTCGACAACGCCGTGCTCACCGTGGCGATCCCGCCGCTCACCGAGGACCTGGGGGCGAGCACCCAGGACATTCAGTGGATCATCGACGGATACATCCTGGTCTTCGCCGGTCTGCTGCTCACCGCGGGCAGCCTGTCGGACCGGTACGGCCGGCGGCGCGTAATGATCATCGGCCTTGTGATCTTCGGAGCCGCCTCGCTGCTGGCCACCTATGCCGCCGGCCCGGGACAGCTGATCGCGGGCCGCGTCCTGATGGGAGTCGGCGGCGCCCTGGTCATGCCGAGCACGCTGTCGATCCTCATCACCGTGTTCGACGACGCCGAACGGCGCAGGGCGATGTCGATCTGGAGCGCGGTGCTCATGGTCGGCGTGGTCGGCGGCCCGGTCGTGGGCGGCGCGCTCATCTCCCACTTCTGGTGGGGCTCGGTGTTCCTGATCAACGTTCCGGTCGTGATCGTGGCGGTCACCGCCGCCATCGCGTGGATGCCGGAGTCCAGAGGACCCTGGCGCAGGGCCGACCCGCTCGGCGCGATCCTGTCCATGGCCGGCCTGTCCGCCCTGGTCTGGACGGTCATCGCGCTTCCGCAGCACGGCCTGGCCCACCCGGGCACCCTGGTCGCGCTCGCCGTGGCAGTGATCGGCCTGGCGGGATTCGTGATCTGGGAGCTGCGCACGCCGTACCCGATGGTCCCGCTCGGCCTCTTCCGCGACCGCAACTTCAGCGGAGGCAGCCTGTCCCTCATGCTGGTGCAGGTCGGCAACGGCGGGCTGCTGCTGGCGCTTCCCCAGTATCTGCAGTTCGTGCTCGGATACTCGCCCACCCAGGCCGGCCTGGCCCTGGCGCCGATGGCGCTGGTCGTGATCGTGGTCAACGCCGTCGGCGCCACCCTGGGGCAGAAGATCGGCAACCGGCCCCTGACGGTCGCCGGGTTGATCGTGCTGGCGGCCGGGTTCGGCCTGCTGGCGACCCTCTCGCCGGGCGACGGCTCCGCGATGGTGACCACCGCCCTGGTCCTGTTCGGCGCGGGAGGCGGCCTGGCGCAGCCGGCGGCCATCGCGGCGCTGATGGGAGCCGTGCCGCACGAGCACGCCGGGGTCGGGTCCGCGCTCAACGACACCGTCCAGCAGGCCGGGGCCGCGCTGGGCGTGGCCGTCCTGGGCAGCGTCCTGGCCGGCGGCTTCACCGCGGCCATGCCCGCGGCGGCGCCCGAGGCGGCCCGCCACTCGATCGGCGACGCGCTCGCCGTGGCCGCCCGCACCGGCGACGCGAGCCTGGCCGGTGCCGCCCGTGACGCCTTCACCACCGGCATGTCCGTCAGCTTCGCGGCCGGCGCCTGTGGCGTGCTGGCCGCTGCCGTGCTGGCCCTGCTCGTCATGCGTGACCGTAAGGCCTCCCCGGCGCGGAGCGGCCCGGCCGAGGAGGCCGCCGCGAGCACGCCACCGGCCCTGAGCCGTTGAGTGGAAATCGCCGACCGGATCCTCACCCCGGCCCCGATCGACATGGAAGTGATCACGGACCTGTTCGGCCGACCCTCGCTCCGGCGAGATCGCAGGACGGGGCTCAGCGGGTGGGAGCGCCCCCGTTGTCGCGACGGTCCAGCGCGGTCTGGAGCGCGGCGGCGGCCTCGTCCTCGGTCTCTTCGGAACGGTTCCAGGGATACATGTCGTACATGGCGATTCTCATCTCTCATCTCGGTCGCATGCGAGCAGGGGAGATGGTCCGGATTCCGGTCACGGATCCGGACCGGGCCCGAGTGTCACGGTCCGGGTCGCGGACCGTCGACGGCGACGTACAGCCGGCGCGCTGCCGGCCTGTCCTGTCAGGCCCCGCCGCGGCAGGTAATGAGTACGAGAACCTGGCGCATTTCATGCCAGGTTACCCGCCCGTAGGAATGCCGTCTCGCCCGCCGTACACACTTCTCACATGCTGAGACGCCGAACGGCTGCCGCCCCGGGCGACGGGGCGGCAGCCGTTCGGTGGAGACGGGCTAGTCGGCCAGGTCGACCGAGCGGCCGCTGTCGGCGCCGATCTCGGCGCCGATCTGGTCGATCACGTCGGCCGGGATGCCGGTGTCGACGGTCAGCGCGATCAGGGCCTTGCCGCCCTTGACGTCACGGGCCACCTGCATCGAGGCGATGTTGATGCCGTGGTCGCCGAGGATGCGGCCGACGACGCCGACGATGCCGGGACGGTCGGTGTAGGTGAAGAACGACAGGTGGTCGGTCGGCTCGATCTCCATCTGGTAGCCGTTGACCTCGACGATCTTCGTGATCTGGCGCGGGCCCGACAGGGTGCCGGAGACCGAGATCGTGCGGCCGTCGGCGAGGACGCCGCGGACGGTGACGACGTTGCGCCAGTCGGGGCTCTCGGAGCTGGTGACCAGCTCGACGGTCACGCCGCGGTCCTTGGCCAGGAGCGGGGCGTTGACGTAGGTGACCGAGTCCTCGACCACGTCGGTGAAGATGCCCTTGAGGGCGGCCAGCTCCAGCACGCGGACGTCCTGGGAGGCGATCTCGCCGCGGACCTCGACGTCGAGCCTGGTGGCGACCTCGCCCGCCAGGGCGGTGAACACCCGGCCGAGCTTCTCGGCCAGCGGCAGGCCCGGCTTGACGTCCTCGGCGACAGCGCCGCCCTGGACGTTGACCGCGTCCGGCACGAACTCGCCGGCGAGGGCGAGCTTCACGCTCCGCGCGACCTGGGTGCCGGCCTTCTCCTGGGCCTCGTGGGTGGAGGCGCCCAGGTGCGGGGTGACGACGACCTGGTCCAGCTCGAACAGCGGGCTGTCGGTGACGGGCTCCTTGGGGAAGACGTCGATGCCGGCGCCGGCGACGCGGCCTTCCTTGATCGCCGAGTAGAGCGCGTTCTCGTCGATGATGCCGCCGCGGGCGACGTTGATCAGGCGCACCGACGGCTTGACCGTGTGGAGCTCCTTGTCGCCGATGAGCCCGACGGTCTCCTTGGACTTGGGCAGGTGCACGGTGATGAAGTCGGCCTCGCGCAGCGCCTCCTCCAGCGACACCAGGCGGACGCCCATCTGCGCGGCGCGGGCCGGCTGCAGGTAGGGGTCGTAGGCGATCAGCTCGACGCCGAACGGCTGCAGCCGCTGGGCGACGAGCTGGCCGATCTTGCCGAGGCCGAGGATCGCGACGACCTTCTCGTCGAGCTCCACGCCGGTGTACTTCGAGCGCTTCCACTCGCCGCCCTTGAGCGCGGAGTGCGCCTGGGCGACGTTGCGGGCGGAGGCGAGGATCAGCGCGACGGTGTGCTCGGCGGCGCTGGTGATGTTGGAGGTGGGCGCGTTGACGACCATGACACCGGCCTTGGTGGCGGCCTCCACGTCCACGTTGTCCAGACCGACGCCGGCCCGGGCGACGACCCGGAGCTTGGGCGCGGCGGCGACGGCTTCGGCGTCCACCTGCGTGGCGCTGCGCACGATGAGCGCGTCCACGTCGGCGAGCGCGGGCAGGAACTGGGCGCGGTCGGCGCCATCGGCGTGGCGGACTTCGAAGTCCGCGCCCAGGACCGCGAGACCGGCCTCGGAGAGTTCCTCGGCGACCAGTACGACGGGCTTGTTCACAGGCTAGATCCTTTGAGACGTGGAGGAGCTGCACGGACCTCACGTAGTCTATCGGCGCTTGTGAACGCGTTCACGAGTGTCCCGCGATCCGAGACGGGCCGACTGAGGTACCCACCCCTGACGCATCCATGCGCAGAAAATTCAACTTGGTATTGCTACTGGCAAAAGTTCACGATTACCCTCATAAGCCGTGGTCCCCTACCTATCGTTCCTCATATGAGCATCGGGAACCCCGCTCTCGGCGATGTGCTCGCACAGCACGGCGGCCCGCACCGCCTGCTGACGGCGCTTGCCGAATGGGGACTCCTGGTTGCCGTGCGACCGGACCGCTCCGTCGTGCTCGGCACGACGCAGGCGGGTGAACGGGTGCTGCTCGGATACACCTCCGCGAGCACCTACGCACGGCACCGTGGCAGCCACTCGTTGTCGGCCTGCGACGCCGACACCATCCTCGACATCCAGCGCGTCACCGGTGTGCGGGAAATCGTGATCGACGCGGCGGGACCGGCGGCGGCCGCCGTCCCCATCGAGGACCTCCAGCGCTACCTGCTGTCGACCCGCACCGGCCCCACGCCGGCGCTGTCCGGCGTGGCCCTGACGGCGTACGCGACCGGGGCGATGGCCACGGTCTCGCGCCCGCAGACTCCGCCGGTGACACGCCAGCCGGAGTTCCCGGCGACGCGCCCGCCGGAGACCCCGGTCGCGCGCCGGCCGGAGTTCCCGGTCGCGCGCCCGCCGGAGACCCCGGCGGCACACCCGCAGCGGGCCTCCGTGCCGGCCGCGCCCGCCCAGCCATGGATCCCCGCGCCCCGCCCCCACCTGTCGGGGCCGATGCAGATGGTCGACCCCGGCTACCGGCGGTGCGAGCATCCGATCCTGCCCGCGCTGCGCGTGGCGATCTCGCACGTGCTCGCCGACTACCCGCTCGTCCACCACGTGTGGATCTCCGAGGCCCGCACCTCCTCCGGCGCGCCGGGGATCATGCTGCACGTCAAGGTGCACATGTCGGCCGCCGAGGACGTGGTCAGGGACATCCATCGCGGGGTCCGCGCCCGGCTGCCGCAGCTCGCGGCGAGCGAGGCGCCGATCCTCATGGCCCGGGTCGCCGACGCGCGCAGCGAGCAGCGGATGGTCGAGATCGGCGCCCACGTGGTCTGCGCCGACGTCACCGGCTGACCGGACCCGCACGCGCACACCGCGCGGGAGCCCGCACGGGTACGTCGACGCAGGGAGAGCCCGCACCGCGAGGGCGGTGCGGGCGAGGACCCGCGCGAGTACGGCGGCGCGCGGCTCGGGCGGGCCACCGTACCCGATGTGATCACCTCCGCCGCGGCCGCTATCCGGTCCGGCGGGTCAGCGTCGTTCTCGTCCGGGTGAACGCCCCCGCCAGCAACGCCGCCAGCACTGGCAGCCCGACCACCAGTGCCACGAGGAAGAGCCAGGGGATCTCGATGGTCGGCGCCCTGCCGGGGAACGGCGGCAGCCCCCCGGGCGTCGTCGGCCCGCCGACATTCCTTGCCTGTCCCAGCACCGGCCAGATCGCCGCGATCCCGGTCGCGATCCCCGCGAGGGCACCGACCAGCGCGCCAAGCCCGGCGATGAACCCCGCCTGCCCGGCGACGACCAGCCGCCGCGTGCCGGGCGGCGCCCCGACGGCGGCCATGGTCGCGAGGTCGGGCCGCAGGTCGGCCGCCGCGAGCCCGGTGGCGGCGAACGTGCCACCCAGCACCAGGACCGACGCCGCAGCGAGGAACAGCGCCAGCTGCGGAAGAACGCCCTGCCCGAGCCCGCCCTGAACGAACACGTCGACGCTGCCGCCTGCCGCCGCCGCCAACTCCCGCTCCAGCTTGCCCTCCCGCTCCCGGTCGAGTAGGTGGCCGGCGGGGTCGATGTACAGCGTGTCGGCCTTCGTCTTCAGCCCGATGGCATGGAGTGCGGAGGCAGGGAGCACCCCGACTGCGTACTGGGGGTCGGCGGCCTCGGCCACGACCGCGGGGACCGTGAGGTCGTCCGGGACCTCGTACTCCTCGGAGGTGAACGCCATGACATGCAGCCTCATCCGCCCGTCACGCACCAGGCGCGGGTCGAACGCCACGGCCTTGCCCGCGTCGAGCGCCGCCGCGGCGACCGGATCCCGCCGCCCCTGGACGAGCTCCAGCAGCTGCCGACCTCCGACTGGCAGCCCTCCGGAGTAGGAACGTCCCGCGTACGGCCCGCCGTCCGAGAAGTGCAGGGGGGCGAGCTCGATGGAGGTTCCCGTGATGTCCAAGGGCTCGGCGGCCTCGATCAGCGGTGTCTCGGGGAACATCCGCTCGGCGACCGCCTTGATCCCGGTCCACCGGGCGTCGTCGCGGTCGGGCCCGCTGATCCTCATGATCCCCTCGGGGAGCGCCGCCTGGAAAGAGTCCCGGCTGACGGCGAAGTTGCTGTTGGTCATGACAGCCATCGCGGTGAAGGCCGCCGCCGCCGTCATGACCGCCGCGACAGCGGAGGCCGTACGGCCCCGGTGGCGGGAGGCGTCGCGGGCGGCCAGCCGGACCGGCAGGGGAAGCCGCGTGGCCAGGCTCGCCGCGATCCTGACCAGCGCCGGAGCCAGCGCGACCAACCCCAGTTGGGCCAGGACGGCCGCGGCGAGGACCCAGACCGGGTGGAACCTGACAGCGAACACGGCCGCAGCGGCGCCGACCACGAGCAGGACCAGGCCGAGGACCGGACGGCCCGCGCGGTCGCGCGCCTGGCTCCTACGCCCGCCGAGCACCGCCGCGACGTCCTGACGGGCCGCCTGTACGGCGGGCACCACGGCGGCCGTGATCCCGCTGACCGCCCCCAGCAGGGTGACGGTCAGGATCGGGTGCCACGGGATGTCCAGTGGACCGAGCCCGCCGATCAGCCGACCCGCTTCCAGCAGTGCCGCCAGTGCCCCCAGGCCGACGCCCAGGATCAGGCCGAGCAGCGCCGCGCCACCGCCCAGAACCACACCATCGGCTAAAACGATCATGCGGAGGTGCCCCGGTGCCCCGCCCTGCGCGGCGATCAGCGCCAGCTCGCGGCGGCGGCGGCGCAGCCCGACCGCGAAGGCGGGACCGGCGAGCAGCACCACCTCCAGCACACTCATGACCACGGCGAGGCCGATGGCCATGAGCTGTTCGACGTCATAGGGGCTGACGATCCAGCAGCAGTCGTTTGAGCCGTCCGAGCCTTCGGGGACGACAGGAGCGCGGACGCCCAGCCCGGCGGCGTTCAGCCTGCGGATGTCCTCCCGGGTGATCGGTTGCGAGGTGTCGGCCAGCCAGCCGGTGCCCTGACCGTCCCGCCCATCGAGAAGCAGGGTGCCCGGCAAGCCCACGATCTCCGCACTCCTGGTCCGGTGCGGATGTTCGACCACGCCGACCACCCGCTTGGGCGTCTTCTTCGGGCCGACGGCCGGTGTCGTGCCGAGAGGCGCTCCCCGCTCCTCCGTCCCCGGAGTCACCGCGATCTCCCCGGGAGCGGCCGGGAGGCGGCCGCGCAACAGGCGGTACATCCCGGCCGTCAGCGGGTCGCGCAGGTCCAGCTCATGGGCGGCCACGTGGTCGTAGCCATCCTCACCCCTGAAGTCGACGCTGCCGTCGTTCGCCGGGATGACCCGGGCTCCGTGGTCGAGCAGACTCACGATCTCCGCCGGCGAGCTGGGAACCTCCGTCCAGGAGATCTCACCGCCGGCGTCTCGCGCCGGGAATCGCTGCCCACCGAGCGTCCAGATCCGCAGGTCGGCGGCGCCGATCTGCGCGGTGAGGCCCTCGCGCGGGGTGATGTCCGCCGTCTCGGCGAAGGTCAGGGTCACGGTGATGACGAGAACGGGCAGGCCGACCATCGCGACGATCAGGGCGCTGCGGCCCCTGGACCGCAGCGCGTCCCGCCGGGAGATCCGCAGGGCGGCCAGAAGCGCGGCCAGCGGGGAGCGTGCGGCGCGCGGCCCGTCACCGTGCACGCGGCCGGCGCCCGCGAGCCGTACGACCGGATCGAAACTCATGATTGTCTCTCCTGCGCCTGGGCGAGGCCGTGAGCACGGCCTCGCGGTGATCGAGCAGGCGGTACCGCCCGCGGCCGCTATCCGGTGCGGCGGGTCAGCGTCGTTCTCGTCCGGGTGAACGCCCCCGCCAGCAACGCCGCCAGCAGCGGCAGACCGATCACCACCTCGGCGAGGAAGAGCCAGGGAGCCTCGACCGTCAGCCTCCTGAAGCCCATCACGGGCACGAGCGCGGCGGTTCCGGTGAGGAGTCCGGCCGGCGTGCCGATCAGGACGCCGAGTCCCGCGATGAACCCGGCCTGCCCGGCGACGACCAGCCTGCGTGTGCCCGGCGGCGCTCCGACCGCGGCCATCGTCGTGAGGTCGGGCCGCATGTCGGCCGCCGCGAGCCCGGTGGCGGCGAACGTGCTGCCCAGCACCAGGACGAGCGCCGCCGCCAGGAGCAGCCACATCATGACGGCGTTGTCATCCCGGAAGCCTTCACGGACGTAGACACGGAAGTCGGCGATCCCCGCCCCGAGCTCCCACTCCAGGCCCATCGCCTGCTGAGGGGTGGGCCGGTAGGAGGCCGGGTCGATGTACAGTTCGTGGGGCCTCGTCTTCAGCCCGGCGGCTTGGATGGCGGCGGCGGGCACCACCCCGACGGCGTAGCGGGGGTCGGCGGCCCTGGCCACGACGGCGGGGACCGTGATCTCCCGGACCGCCGTGGGCGCCCCGCCCTGTGTGGTCAATCTCATGCTCAGCCGGCCGTCTCGCACCAGGCGCGGATGGAACACGACGGCCTTTCCCGAGGCGAGCGCGGCCGCCGCCACCGGGTCCCGCCACCCCTGGACGAGGGCGAGCAGGCGCTCGTCGCCGATCGGCAGGCCGCCGAAGAAATCGAGGGAAGAGCCCGATCCGTTCCCGTGAACGGTCTGAGGGTCCAGGTAGACGGTGACGTTTTCGGCGTTCATGGCCTGGGCGCCCTCGATCAGCGGCACCCCCGGCAGCTTTCGCTCGACGGCGGCCCTCAGCCCGGCCCATCCCGCGTCGTCAAGACGACCGGCCTCGATCGTCGTGGTCCCGGCGGCGAGGGTCCCGTGGAAGGCGTCCCGGCGCTCGGCGAACCGGCTGTTGCTCGCCATGCCCGCGGCGGCGACCGCGGTCACGGCGGTCATGACGGCCGCGACCGCGCAGGCCGTACGGCCGCGATGGCGGGAGGCGTCACGGGCGGCCAGCCGGAACGGGAGCGGAAGCCGGGCTGCCGCCCGCGCGGCCACCCTGACCAGCCTGGGCGCCAGCGCGACCAGCCCGAGCTGGGCGAGGAGTGCGGCGGCGAGCACCCAGACGTAGGCGATCCTGACGGCGAACACGGCGGCCACGATCCCGGCGACGAGCAGGATCAGGCCGAGCACGGGGAGACCGGCCCGGTCACGCACCGCGCTCACCCGCCCGCCGAGCACCGCCACCACGTCCTGCCGGGCCGCCTGTACGGCGGGCACCAGGGCCGCGATCAGCCCGCTGCCCGCTCCGGTCAGGGCGACGGTCACGACCAGTCCCCAGGGGATCTCCAGGGGGCCGACCCCGCCGATCAGCCTGCCCGCTTCCAGCGCGGCCGACAGCGACGCCAGGCCGATGCCGAGAACCAGGCCGATCACCGCCGCGCCGCCGCCGAGGACGACGCCGTCGGCGAGGACGATCATCCGCAGGTGGCCCGGGGAGCCCCCTTGGGCGGCGATGAGCGCGAGTTCACGGCGGCGGCGGCGCAGGCCGACCGCGAAGGCGGGGCCGGCGAGCAGCACCACCTCCAGCAGGATCATGATCGCGGCGAGCCCGATCAGCACCGTCATGTCCACGTTGAGCGGCGGTTCGTGGACCTCGCCGGTCTCGGCCGGAGAGGGCGGATTCTCGATGACGGAACGGGACTGGGCCAGCAGCCCGACGGCGTTCAGCCGCTGGACGACGGCCCAGGTGACCGGCTCCGCGGTGTCGGCCAGCCAGCCGGAGCCGGAGCCGTCCCGCTTGTCGGACAGCAGGGTGCCGGGCAGCCCGATGATCTCCCGGCTATTGGTCCGGTGCGGGTGCTCGATCACCCCGACGACCCGCAGCGGCCTTTCCTCCCGTGTGATGGCCAGCGGGGCGCCGAGGCGGGCCCCCTTCTCCAGCACCCCGGGGGTCACCGCGATCTCCTGGTCCGAGGCCGGGAAACGGCCCTCCACCAGGTGGTAGGTGCCCGCCGTCAGGGGGTCTCGCAGGTCCAGCTCGTGCGCGTCCACGCGGTCGCGCATGACCGGGCTGCGGAAGTCGACGGTGCCGTCGTTCATCGGAAGGAGCCGGGCGCCGGGGCCGAGGAGCTCCGCCAGCTCGGCAGCCGTCCACGGCCGTGTGGAGGGAGGACCGTTGCCGGATTGGCAGCACCGGCCCTGAAGGTCCTGGTGCAGCCTGCCGCGGGCCGGTGTCGTCCGGAGACGGACGTCGGCCGCTCCGATCTCCGAGGTGAGGCGCTCCTGCGGGGTGAGGTCCGCGGTCTCGGCGAAGGTCAGCAGTCCGGTGATGACGAGGACGGGCAGGCCGACCATCACCATGATCAGCGCGCTGCGGCCCTTGGCCCGCCAGGCGTCCCGGCGGGAGATCCGCAGCGCGGCGAGGAAGGCGCTCATGCCGCCCTCCCGTCCCGTGGCCCGCGGGTCGCCGGCACGTTCCGCGTGTCCGTCCGCTCGCTCATCGGGCGCTCTCCAGCGGGGCGGCGGTGGAGTCGGCGATCGCGCCGTCGCGCAGGAAGACCACCCGGTCGGCCCAGCCGGCGTAGCGCGGCTCATGAGTGACGAGCAGCACGGTGGCCCCCGCGTCACAGCGGGCGCGCAGCAACTGCAGGACGTCGTCACCGGTCGGGGTGTCCAGAGCTCCGGTGGGCTCGTCGGCCAGGATCAGCCGCCGCTCCCCGACCAGCGCGCGGGCGATCGCCACCCGCTGACGCTGACCACCGGAGATCTCCTCGGGGAAACGCCCGGCCACCCCGGCCAGACCGACCTCCTCCAGGGCCTCCATCGCCTCCCGGCGGGCCTGCCCGGCCCTGACGCCGTCCAGCTCACGCGGCAGCATGACGTTCTCCATCGCGGTCAGCGACGGGATCAGATTCAGATCCTGGAAGACGTAGCCGACATGGCGGCGGCGGAGCCCAGCGAGGTCTTTGGCCGACAGGCCGGACAACGGCGTGCCCTCGACGACCACCTCGCCCGAGGTGGGCCGGTCCAGGCCACCGGCGAGGTTGAGCAGGGTGGACTTGCCCGACCCCGACGGCCCCATCACCGCCACCAGCTCTCCGGCGGCGACATCCAGGCTCACCTCCCGCAATGCCGCCACGGCCTGCGGCCCGTCACCGTGCACGCGGCTGACGCCCGCGAGCCGTACGACCGGATCGAAACTCATGATTGTCTCTCCTGCGTCTGGGGGGAGGCCGTGAGCACGGCCTCGCAGTGGTCGAGCCAGCGTTGCTCGGCCTCGGCCTGGAAGATCATCGAGTCGAGCACCAGCCGCTGCGCGGGGCCTTCCGCGCTCGCCCGTTTGGCGCGGGTGAGCTCCTGCAGCGTGCGCATGGTCGCGACGCGCTGGGCCTGGATCACGGGCCGCACGTCGGCGGCGGCGGTGACCGCCATCGCGAGCTTGATGACGAGCTCGTCCCGGGGCCGGTCGGACTGGGCGACGGGGGTGCCGAACCATCGCTCCATCTCGGCCCGACCGGCCTCGGTGATCGTGTAGACGACCCGGCCCTGGTCGTCCTGCTCGCCGGGGGCCACCAGACCGTCGCGTTCCATGCGGGAGAGCGTCGTATAGACCTGGCCGATGTTGAGCGGCCAGGTCGCCCCTGTGGACGCCTCGAACTCGGCACGCAGCTGGTAGCCGTAGCGGGGCCCCTGGCTCAGCAGGGCGAGGAGCCCTTGTCGGATCGCCATGGATACTGAGTATGCATACTCGGTATGGTCACGGCAAGCCGGGCAAGAGATCCGCATATTCTGGACAGGTTCCATCCCTGGGGCTGATACTCGGGAGATGAGCTCGCCGCCTCCCCCGTCCCGCGCGTCCGACGGGGACCGCGATCGTGCGATCAACGAGCTCCGCGACCGCGCCGTCGAGGGCCGTCTGTCGCACGACACGTTCCTCGGCCGCGTCGACATGGCGCTGCGCGCGCGCAGCCAGGGCGAGCTTGAGGACCTGGTCGCCGACCTGCCGCAGCGCGGCCGGATGCGCCGGATGGTGACCGAGATCGTCGCCTCGGCCTCCGAGTTCACCAAGCGCGTGGAGTCCGCCTGGCGGCGGCCCAGGCTGCCCAGGCTCGCGCTGCCCGGCGACAGCCGCACCCGCTACGTGGTCGGCCGCGGCTCGGCCTGCGACCTGGTCCTGGCCGACCTGACCGTCTCGCGGGTGCACGCCGAGCTCCGCCGCGACGAGGAGGGCTGGATCGTCGTCGACCTCGGCTCGCTCAACGGCACCCGGCTGAACGACTGGCGCCTGGTCGGACCGGCGAAGGTCCGGCCGGGAGACGTCCTGTCCTTCGGCGACTGCATGTTCCTGGTGATCACCCCTCAGCTGATCTGAGGGGCTCCGGGGTCGCCAGGGCCGCCGCGGTGAGGGGGTAGCGCGCCGTCAGCAGGATGCTGATCCCGGCGATGAGCGCGGGCAGCAGCGTGCCGCCGTACAGCGTGGCCGTGATCGCCGCCTCGGGCTGCGCCACGGGCGTGCCGGGGTCGGACTCCACGAACCCGGTCGCGCCGAGCAGCCAGCCGAGCACCAGCGCGCCGAAGGCGAAGACCACGGTCTCGCAGGCCGTCCAGAGCCCGGTGAACACCCCGGCGCGGCGCTTCCCGGTGACCTGCGCGTCATGGACGATCACGTCCGACAGCATGGAGAACTGCAGCAGCTGGAATCCGGCGTAGCCGACGCCGACGACGAGCACGCACACGTGCGCGTACACCGTCCCGAACTCCCCGGCGAGGGCCAGCGCGGCCGTACCCGCCGTGAACAGCGCCGCCCCGAGGATCATCGCCCCGCGCTTCTCGTACCGCCTGGACAGCCAGACCCACGCCGGCATCGTGACCAGCAGCGGCCCGACGATGCACAGGAAGAGCGTGGTGGTCATCCCGGGATCGCCCAGGACGTAGGTGGCGAAGTACGGCGAGCCCGCCAGCAGGGTGCCCGCGGCGAACATCTGGGCGCAGCTCAGGCCGAGCAGCATCATGAACGGCCCGCTGGAGCGGGCCGCCGCGAACTGGGCCCGGATCGACGGCTCCGCCTCGGCCCTGGTGACCATCGGGGCGCGCGCCGTACCCGCGAAGGCGGCGAGCATGGACACCAGCAGCACCGCGCCGATGACCAGGCCCATGAGCCGGTATCCGGCCGCCTCGGTGCCCGCGATGGCCGGGGCGCCGGCTCCCGACAGCAGGATCGCCAGGCCGACGAAGACCATCTTCCACTGCAGCAGCGAGGAGCGCTCGTGGTAGTCGTCGGTCATCTCGGCGGCCATGGCCTTGTAGGGAACCTCGTAGAAGGCGTAGGCGGTCGCGGTGAGGAAGTAGCAGACGGCGACGTACAGCGCGGCCGACACGCCGGTGAGCGGTGGCCCGGCGAACGTCAGCGCGAACGCCACGGGCAGGGTGAGCGCGCCGAGGAGCATCCACGGCCGGCGCGCGCCGAGCCGGGAGACCGTGCGGTCGGAGCGCTGGCCCACCCAGGGGTTGATGAGCATGTCCCACACCTTGGGGAGGAAGACCACGATGCCGGCGATCCAGGCGGGGACCGCCAGCACGTTGGTCATGTAGAACAACAGCAGCAATCCCGGGACCGTGGAGAAGGTCGCGGTGGAGACTGAGCCGATGCCGTAGCCGATGCGGACTCCGCGCGGCACGGTGACGAGGGCGGGAGCGGGCTCCGGTGTGACCATGCGCACATTCAATCGCAGCAAGCGACCGCTCGGCAGGCCTGAAAGATACGAACATTTCCGTATTGTCACGTGGCCCGCGATTCCTCATGATCTCCGCAAACACCTAGGCACCGGGAGCAACCGTGCGGCCCACGCGACGAACCACGATCTCCGTCTCCGCCCTCTTAATCGCCAGCCTCGCCTGGGCCTCGGCCCCGGCGAGCGCCGTCGAACCCGCCTCCGGCGTCACCGATCTGGTCAAGGACATCGACCAGATCCTCAGCGACGCCCGGCTGACCCCCGCCCGAGCCGGAGTGGTGGTCAAGAGCGCCGCCTCCGGCGAGGAGCTCTACGCCCAGGACTCGGGCAAGGTCCTGACCCCCGCCTCCAACGCCAAGCTGGTGACCTCCGCCGCCGCGGCCGACACCCTCGGCCTGGACTTCCGCTTCACCACGAGCGTGCTGTCCACCGGCCGCCGCGCCGGCTCGGCCCTCACCGGCAACCTCTACCTCAAGGGCACCGGCGACCCCACCCTCCTGGCCGCCGACTACGACGCGCTGGCCGCCCGCGTGGCCGCCTCGGGGATCAAGATGGTCACGGGCAAGCTGGTCGCCGACGACACCTGGTTCGACTCGGTACGGCTCGGCACCGACTGGGCCTGGGACGACGAGCCGTACTACTACGCGGCGCAGATCTCCGCGCTGACCGCCTCCCCGGACACCGACTACGACGCCGGGACCGTCATCGTCTCGGTGGCCCCCGGCGACGCCGCGGGCAAGCCCGCCAAGGTCTCCACCACCCCCGAGACCGACTATCTGAAGATCGTCAACCGGGCGACGACCGGGGCCGAGACCGACGTGCTGATCGAGCGCCAGCACAGCACCAACACCGTGCTGATCACCGGGACCGTGGCGGACGGCTATGACGAGTGGGTCGCCGTCGACGACCCCACCGGATACGCCGCCTCGCTCTTCCGCAAGGCGCTGGCCAAGCACGGCGTGCGGGTGCTGGGCCCCACGGCCCGCGAGGCGACCCCGGCCGGGGCCGCCACCGTGGCCTCGCGCGACTCGATGCCGCTGAGCGAGCTGCTCGTGCCGTTCATGAAGCTCAGCAACAACATGCACGCCGAGATCCTGACCAAGTCGATCGGGCGCAAGGTCTCCGGGGCCGGGACCTGGAGCGCCGGGCTCGCCTCCCTCACCTCCTTCGCCCAGGCCAACGGCATGCCGACGCTGCGCATGCGGGACGGTTCCGGCCTGTCCCGGGCGGACGGCCTCACCCCCGGCGGCGTCACCGGCCTGCTGCTCGCGCTGCGCTCCAAGCCCTGGTTCTCCACCTGGTACGGCTCGCTGCCGATCGCCGGTGACCCCGACCGGATGGTCGGCGGCACCCTGCGGAGCCGGATGCGCGGCACCCCGGCCGCCGGGAACGTCCACGCCAAGACCGGCTCGCTGACCGGCGTCACCTCCCTGTCCGGCTACGTGACCAGCGCGGACAACGAGCCCCTGGTCTTCTCCGTCATGCTCAACCAGTTCCTGTCCGGCTCCCCCAAGGACATCGAGGACAAGATCGCCATCCGTCTCGCCCAGTTCAGCCGGACCGCCCCGGCCGACGTCGCGAACGTCCAGCTCCGCCAGGTCCAGCAGGACTCCGCCGACGTCGAGTGCTCCTGGCTGAAGCCCGTCGGCTGCTGACCCGCCGCCCGCCTCCCCGTCCTCCTGCCGGGGGCGGGGAGGCAGGGAAACGGGAACGCTCCCAGACGCCTATCTGATCACTCTGGTTTACCTGGATCTCAAATTAATATCCGAAATTTCGTGACAGGGAGTACTCGACCCCGACAGAATGCGGAATCCATCCAGCGTCCACCCAACTGGAGGAAACCGATATGCGTAGACCGCTAGGGGTACTCGCGTGCCTCGGGAGCCTGGCGGCACTCGGCACGCCGGTCGCCACCGCCCACGCCGCGACGGCCCCGCAGGCGGCGTGCCGCGTGTACGCGGCCGCTCCCTACGTCACGGCCGCCGGGAAGATCCAGGCGTCCGCCGCACGGCTCGGCTGTGGTGACACCGCACTGGTCCGCATCCGCGTCAAGCGCGCCGAGGCCGGCCCCGACCCGGTCGTCAAGAGCGCCTCCAGAAGAGGGCACAACGGGCGGGTCACCGTCGCGCTGCCGTGCGCCCCGGGCGTCTACTACGCGGTCGTCACCGACTACCGCGGCAACGCGGGCAGGTCCAAGGCCGCCCGGCTGTCCTGCTCCCCCTCGGCGACGCCGACCCCCATCCCCACCGCCACGTCCAAGCCCACCGCGACGCCCACCGCGACGCCGAAGCCGACGGCGACCCCCACCGTGAAGCCCACCCCCACCGTGAAGCCGACCCCCACCCCCACCGCGACCTCGCCGGGCGGCACCGTGGGGACGGCCGAGGAGAACGAGGTCGTGCGGCTGGTCAACGCGGAGCGGGCGAAGGGCGGCTGCCGGCCCCTCAAGCACGACGCACAGCTCCGCAAGGCCGCCTACGGCCACTCGGCCGACATGGCGGCCCAGGGCTACTTCAGCCACACCTCCAAGGACGGCCGCAGCTTCATGGACCGCATCCGGGCGGCCGGCTTCACCGGCGGGTCGGGCTGGGCGGAGAACATCGCCGCCGGGCAGAAGACCCCGGCCTCCGTGATGAGCTCCTGGATGAACAGCTCGGGTCACAAGGCCAACATCATGAACTGCAAGTACACCCTCATCGGTGTCGGCGCGGCCAAGAAGTCCGACGGCACGATCTACTGGACCCAGAACTTCGCCGCCAAGTAGGGTCCGGCCCACCGCCGTAGACGGCGACGGGAACGGCGACGCCCCCGCGACGGATGACCGTCACGGGGGCGTCGCCGTACGAGGCGCCCCGTTCGCCCGGGAACCGCCCGGGAGGGGCCCGCCGCTACTTGAGCCAGCTCATCATCGGGCGGAGCTTGGCGCCGGTCTTCTCGATCGGGTGCTGTGCGATCTCCTCGCGGTAGGCGGTGAACTTCTTCTGCCCGCCGTCGAACTCGTCCACCAGCTCCTTGGCGAACTCGCCGGACTGGATCTCGGCGAGGATGCGCTGCATCTCCTTCTTGGTCTCCGGCGTCACGACGCGCGGGCCACGGGAGTAGCCGCCGTACTCGGCGGTGTCGGAGACCGACCAGTACATCTTGGAGATGCCGCCCTCGTACATCAGGTCGACGATCAGCTTCATCTCGTGCAGGCACTCGAAGTAGGCGACCTCGGGCTGGTAGCCGGCCTCGATCAGGGTCTCGAAGCCGGCCTTGATCAGCTCGGACACGCCACCGCACAGGACGGCCTGCTCGCCGAACAGGTCGGTCTCGGTCTCCTCGGTGAAGGTCGTCTTCAGCGCGCCGGCGCGGGTGCCGCCGATGCCCTTGGCGTAGGACAGCGCGAGGTCCCAGGCGTTGCCGCTGGCGTCCTTCTCCACGGCGACGAGACACGGCACGCCGCGGCCCGCGGTGTACTGGCGGCGGACGAGGTGACCGGGGCCCTTCGGCGCGACCATGGCCACGTCGACGCCCTCGGGAGCCTCGATGAGGCCGTAGCGGATGTTGAGGCCGTGGCCGAAGAAGAGGGCGTCGCCCTCGACGAGGTTCGGGGCCACGTGCTCGGCGTAGAGGTGACGCTGGATGTGGTCCGGCGCGAGGATCATGGTCAGGTCGGCCTCTTCGACGGCCTCCGAGGGCGTGAGCACCCGCAGACCGTCGGCCTCGGCCTTCTCACGGCTCTTGGAACCCTCGGGCAGACCGACCCGGACGTCGACGCCGGAGTCACGGAGGGACAGAGCGTGGGCGTGGCCCTGGCTGCCGTACCCCAGGACGGCCACGTGCCTACCCTGGATGATCGACAGGTCGGCCTGGTCGTCGTAGAAGATCTCAGTCACTTGCTTAACCTTTCAGGTTTCTCGTGCGGGTTACGCAGTCCGGTCCAGGGCCCGGAGAGAACGGTCGGTGATGGAACGGGCGCCGCGGCCGATGGCCACCATGCCCGACTGGACGAGCTCCTTGATGCCGAACGGCTCCAGGAGCTTGATGAAGGCCTGCAGCTTGTCCGGCGTGCCGGTGACCTCTATGGTCACCGCGTCGGCGGCGACGTCAACGCAGCGCGCGCGGAAGAGGTTGACCAGTTCCAGCACGCTGGAGCGGTTCTCGGCGTCGGCCCGCACCTTGATCAGCGTGAGCTCGCGCTGCACGGCCTGCGCCGGATCGAGCTCCACGATCTTCAGCACGTTGACCAGCTTGTTGAGCTGCTTGGTGACCTGCTCAAGCGGCAACTCCTCGACGTTGACCACGATGGTCATCCGCGAGATGTCCTCGTGCTCGGTCGGCCCGACCGCCAGCGAGTCGATGTTGAACCCGCGGCGGCTGAACAGCGACGCGACGCGCGCGAGCACGCCGGGCTTGTTCTCCACCAGCACGGAGAGCGTGTGCCTGCTCATGCCTTCCTCCTCGCCTGGCGGCCCGCTCGCGCGCCCGCCGGGCCTCTGCGCCTGTCCGCCGGCTCGCTTCGATCACTCACCGCTAGTCCTCGCTGTCCCAGACCGGCGCCATGTCGCGCGCGAACTTGATCTCGTCGTTGCTGGTCCCGGCCGCGACCATCGGCCAGACCATGGCGTCCTGGTGGACCACGAAGTCGACCACGACAGGCACGTCGTTGATCTCCATCGCCTTCTTGATGGTCGCGTCCACGTCTTCGGGGCGCTCGCACCGCAGGCCGACACAACCGTACGCCTCGGCCAGCTTCACGAAGTCCGGGATCCGGCGGACCGTCTGCAGGTCGGTGTTGGAGTAGCGCTGGTTGTAGAACAGCGTCTGCCACTGCCGGACCATGCCGAGATTGCCGTTGTTGATGATCGCGACCTTGATCGGCACACCCTCGATGGTGCAGGTGGCCAGCTCCTGGTTGGTCATCTGGAAGCAGCCGTCGCCGTCGATGGCCCAGACCGTGGTGTCCGGGCTGCCCATCTTGGCGCCCATCGCGGCCGGCAGCGCGAAGCCCATCGTGCCGGCGCCGCCGGAGTTGATGAAGGTCCCGGGGTTCTCGTAGCCGATGAACTGGGCGGCCCACATCTGGTGCTGGCCGACGCCCGCGGTGTAGATGGCGTCCGGCCCGACGAGCGCGCTCAGCCGCTCCATGACGTACTGCGGGGCGAGGGAGCCGTCCTCGAACTCGTCGTAGCCCCGCGGGTAGGTCGCCCGGTAGGCGTCGAGCTGGGTCCACCACTCGCTGTAGTCGCCCTTGCGGTCCTCGTTGCGCACCGCGGCGATCAGGTCGGAGATGACCTCCTTGCAGTCGCCCACGATCGGGACGTCCGCGTGCCGGTTCTTGGAGATCTCCGCCGGGTCGATGTCGGCGTGGACGATCTTGGCGTGCGGGGCGAAGGTGGACAGCTGCCCGGTGACGCGGTCGTCGAAGCGGACCCCGAGCCCGATGATCAGGTCGGAGCGCTGCAGCGCCCCGACCGCCGGCACCGAGCCGTGCATGCCCGGCATGCCCAGGTGCTGGCGGTGGCTGTCGGGGAAGGTGCCGCGCGCCATCAGCGTCGTGACCACGGGGATGCCGGTCAGCTCGGCGAACTCCAGCAGCTCCGCCGCCGCCCGCGCCTTGTGCACGCCACCGCCGACGTAGAGCACCGGCCGCTTGGCGTCGGCGATCAGCTTGGCCGCCTCCCGGATCTGCTTGGAGTGCGGCCGCGTCACCGGGCGGTAGCCCGGCAGCTGCATCACCGGCGGCCACTGGAAGGTCGTCATCGCCTGGAGCGCGTCCTTGGCGATGTCGACCAGCACCGGCCCCGGACGCCCCGTCGCGGCGATGTGGAAGGCCTCGGCGATCGTCCTGGGGATGTCATCCGGGTTGATGACCAGGAAGTTGTGCTTGGTGATCGGCATGGTGATGCCGGAGATGTCGGCTTCCTGGAACGCGTCGGTGCCGATGGCGGCGCTGGCCACCTGGCCGGTGATCGCGACGATCGGGACCGAGTCCATGTAGGCGTCGGCGATGGGGGTGACCAGGTTGGTCGCGCCCGGGCCGCTGGTGGCCATGCAGACCCCGACCCTGCCAGTGGCCTGCGCGTAGCCCTGGGCCGCGTGGCCTGCGCCCTGCTCGTGCCGTACAAGCACGTGCCGGACCTTGGCCGAGTCGTAGAGAGGATCGTAGGCGGGGAGAATCGCGCCGCCCGGGATCCCGAACACAGTGTCGACCCCGACGTGCTCCAGCGCTCTGACGAGGGCCTGGGCACCTGTCATCTGTTCGGTCATCGGCTCGTTCCTTGTGTGGCTAAGCATGTTTGGCGGCATAAAAAATGCCCCATTCCGCCTGAGACGGCGGAGCTGGGGCGGCGCGCAGGTCGAAGTGCTTCGCTATCGGCCTGCGCGCCGGCGAAGTACTACGAGAATCCCACTGTGATGCATGGCTCCACCATGGCCGACAGAGTGCGTCTGCGTCAAATTCATGGGACAGGAGTCTCAAAGTCCGAGATGACAGATACGGGCGCGGACCCGGTCCGGACAGGAAAACGAGGTAACAGAACGGACAAGCGGTGAGGAAAGACACACTCCTCGGTGCGCACGCCGCAGGGCGGCGCGCGCGCCGTCAGACACCGCTGTGCAGGCTGGAGAGGCTGGTGCGCATGAGGGAGTCGACCCCGCGGGCGGCCATCGGCCGCGCCACCAGGAAGCCCTGACCCCGGGTGCAGCCCATCTCGCGCAGCAGCTCAAGCTGCTCGGGACGCTCGATGCCCTCGGCCACCACGATCAGCCCCAGATCGTGGCCGAGCCGTACGATCGTGCGGGTCAGCAGCGTCAGCGTCTCGTCGCGGCCGAGCCCCGACACGAACGACGGGTCAATCTTGATCATGTCCACCGGGAGCTGCCGCAGGAACGCCAGCGAGGCGTAGCCGGTGCCGAAGTCGTCGATGGCCAGCCGCACCCCGAGCCTGCGCAGCTCCGAGAGCCGGGTGATGGTCTCGTCGGCGTCCTCGACCAGCATCTCCTCGATGACCTCAAGGGTCAGCGCGCTGGGCGGCAGGCCGCTCTCGGCCAGCGCCGACTCGACGGTCTCCACGAAACGCGGCGCCATGATCTGCCGGGCCGACAGGTTGAGCGACAGCCCGATGTCCCAGGAGGACGCGCGCCAGGCGGCGACCTCCCGGCAGGCCTCGCGCAGGATCCACTCGCTCAGCGGGACGATCAGGCCGGTGTCCTCCGCCGGGCCGAGGAAGTGCTCGGGCGGCACGAACGCGCTCCCCCGCCACCAGCGCACCAGCGCCTCCACGGCGGTGACACGCGAGGTGGCCAGGTCCACCACCGGCTGGTACTCGATCGCGAACTGGTTCTCCAGCAGCGCCCGCTGCAGGTCGGCGGCGAGTTCCAGCCGGCGCACCACGTCGGCGTGCATGTGCGCGGCGAACACCTCGACCCGGCGCCCTCCGAGATCCTTGGCCCTGGCCATCGCCACGTCGGCGTTACGGATCAGGTCTCCGGAGGACACGTCGTCCTCGGCGAAGGCCACCCCGACGCTCGCGGTCAGCGCGATGTCACGGTCGGCCACCCGGAACGGCTCGGACGAGACCGTGCGGACCAGCCGCTCGGCCAGATCCACCGCCGTCTGGGCGTCCACCGCCGCCTCCAGCAGCACCGCGAACTCGTCGCCGCCCCAGCGGGCCAGGGTGTCGTCGGCCCGTACGGCGGCGCGGAGCCTGCGGGCGGCCTGGCCCAGCAGATAGTCGCCGCTGGCGTGGCCGACCGAGTCGTTGACCGCCGTGAAGCCGTCCAGATCCAGGAACACCACCACGGCGCTGCTCGCGCCCGGACGGGCCAGCACCTCGCGGGTGCGCTCCTCGAAGTAGGCCCGGTTGGGCAGACCGGTGACGCCGTCGTGGAAGGTCAGGTGGGCGACCTGGTTGCGCAGGGCCTCCTGGTCGCTGACGTCGCGGGTGGTGACCAGCAGCAGGTCCTCGCCGCGCACGTGCCGGGTGGCCACCGACTCGGTGGGCCGCCAGGTGCCGTCGGACGCCCGGACCCGGCAGGCGATCATGCAGGTGCCCGGCCCCTCGACCGGCTCCTCGTCCAGGCTCATCGCGCGCAGCGCCACCTGGATCCCGGGCACGTCCTCGGGGTGGATGTAGTCGAAGATCGTCCCGCCGACCAGCTCGTCGGGGCGGTAGCCGTACGTGATCTCGACGCCCTCGCCGATCTCCCGCACCACGCCGTCGTAGTCGCACAGCAGGACCACGTCGCCGGTGCTCTCCGCCAGGTCCTGGAGCTGCCGCTCGCCGAGATCCACCAGGCGCCGCATCCGGCCCGTCTCCATCAGCACCACGAACAGGCGCACCACCAGGACGCAGACGATCGACGTCGACACCAGGGCGAGGACCGGGACCGGCCCCTGCACCCTGCCGCCGAGCACGCGCAGGAGCACGACCCCGGTGGCCGCCACGACGAGGATCAGCGGCAGGGCCGCGATCAGCCAGGAGGTGGCCTGCCCGACGGACGGCTCCTCCTCCTCGTCGTCGGGGCCCGCGGCGGGCGCCGTACGGCCGCTCCACGGGACGACGGCCAGCAGCAGGAAGGCCGCCGGAGCCAGCCACACCCCGAGCAGCGGCGGCGCGTCGCCGCTCACGCGGGCCAGCGCGGTGCCCGTCTCGGACGCCGTGATGGCGGCCAGCACGGCCAGCGCCGCCAGGCCCATCGGCCAGGCGGACCGCCGGATCGGCAGCACCGCCGGGCCCACGGCGCACGCGAGGATCAGGCAGAGCAGCGGCGGGGCGATGGTGATCGCGAAGGTGCCGGCGTCGTCGGCCTGGCGGTAGGACGGGCCCAGCAGCAGGACCCAGCCGATCACGAACAGCGAGCCGGCGCACATGTAGGAGTCGGCGAGATCCCGCAGCAGGGCACGCCCGTGCGCGGGCCGGGTGGCGGACAGCCCGGTGCCGACGGTGAGCATCGCCGTACCGACGAGGACCACCAGGTCGGCGAAGGACACGGCGAAGGGCGTGCCGTCCGCGAGCGGCCGCGCACCGACCCCGACCAGCCAGGTGACCGAGCCACCGGCCAGCCACCGGACCGCCGTCGCCCTGCGCCGGTCGGCGCCCCGGAGAAGCCCGGCGAACAGTGACACCGCGGCGATCGCGGCGGCGACGACACCCGCCACCGCTCCGACGGTCCCGGGCGAGACACCACTGAGAAGGGCGGCAACGAGCCCCACCGCGCCGGTTCCGGCAGCGGCGGTCAGCGGTACCCGGGGGTCACGCCAGCGGATCAATGTCGTCTGCCCATCAGTGTCGATTCGTCTCGCTTCCGCGACGGCACACGGTCAGTGTGTGCTCTCCGGCCGGTGCGGGGGGTGACAACGCCGTAGTCGTCACCGATCTGATAACCATGCGAGCGATCAGGGTCGCAGTCAATCACCGTACGGACCCGAGGTCACGAGGTAGCCACGGTCCGGATTCCTTTCCCGGTCGGTACGGATTACAGCAGGTAAAGAGCTGGTCGGCACGGGTCCAGGGCGGCGCGGATCGGGGTCAGTACGAGCCGGTGATCACGTTCTTGAGCGGCTCACCTGCCAGGTAGCGCAGGAGCTGGGAGCGGAGAAGCTTCAGCAGGCGCCGCCCGGACGCCGGGGTGCTGCCGGCGACGTGCGGGGTGATGAACACCCCCGGCGCCGTCCACAGCGGATGCCCCGCGGGCAGCGGCTCGGGGTCGGTGACGTCGAGCGCGGCCAGGATCCGGCCCTTCCGCAGCTCGGCGACCAGCGCGTCGGTGTCCACCACCGCGCCCCTGGCCGCGTTCACCAGCACCGCGCCGTCCTTCATCGCCGACAGGAAGTCCGCATCCACCAGCCCCGTGGTGGCGGGGGTCGACGGGACCAGGAGCACCACCACGTCCGCCCGGGGCAGCAGCTCCGGCAGCTCGTCCTGGCCGTGCACGTCACCCCGGGCGGTCCTCGCCACCCGGACGACGTCCACCTCGAAACCGTCCAGCCGCCGCTCCAGCGCCTCGCCGATCGAGCCATAACCGATGATCAGCACCGTGGAGTCGGCCAGCACACCGGTGTGGTGGTAGGTCCACTCGCCCTCGCGCTGCGCGGCGGCGAACCCGGGGAACTCCCGCATGACCGCGATCATGGCCCCCACCGCCCACTCCGCGGTGCCCGCGTCATGCACGCCCCGCGCGTTGCACAGCACCGCGCCCTCCGGCAGGTGCGGCCGGTAGGCGTCCACCCCCGCCGTGACGGTCTGCAGCAGCCGCAGCCGGGGCATCCGGCCGAGCAGCTCCGGCAGCCCCGCCACCGTGAGGAGCGGCGGGACCCAGACCTCGACCTCCCCTGCCCCGTCGGGGACCGGGCCGGTGCCGTCGTAGACGACGCACTCCACATCGGGTAGATCACTGAGGACGTCGACGGCGGCTTTGGAGGGGACCCAGATCTTCATGGCTGCATTATCCAGGGGATCGTCCTGGAACCTCCCCCCATATACGACGGTATGAATGAAGGAGGAGGTTCGCATGATTCGGATGGCACGACTGGCTCCCGTCCCGGTAGCGGCACTGGTGGCGGCGCTGCTGGCGAGTTGCTCGGCGGCTCCCGCCGGCACGGCGCGGACCCCCGCCTCCGCCGTGGCCGCCGCCCCCTCCGGCGAACCGCGCACCCTGGTGGAGGACCTGGAGGTGCCCTGGGGCATCGCGTTCCTGCCCGGCGGCGACGCCCTGGTCACCGAGCGCGGCACCGCCAGGCTGCTGCGGGTCACCGAGGCGGGGAAGGTCACCGAGGTCGGCGAGATCGGCGACGTGCGCCCCGACGGCGAGGGCGGTCTGATGGGCGTGGCCGTCTCCCCCGGCTTCGACAAGGACCGGTCCGTTTTCCTCTACTTCACCTCCGCCCGGGACAACCGGATCGTGCGCTACCGCTACGACCGGGGCCTGACCGATGCCACCGTGATCCTCGACGGCATCCCCAAGGGCGGCATCCACAACGGCGGCCGCCTGGCCTTCGGCCCCGACGGATACCTCTACGCCACCACCGGCGAGACCGGCGAGCGCGACCTCGCCCAGGACCGCGGCTCGCTCGCCGGCAAGATCCTCCGCATGACCGCGGACGGCCGCCCCGCCCCCGGCAACCCGTTCCGGGACGTCGTCTGGAGCTACGGCCACCGCAACGTCCAGGGCCTGGCCTGGGACCCGTCCGGCCGGCTGTACGCCAGCGAGTTCGGGTCCAGCTCGTTCGACGAGATCAACCTCATCAGGAAGGGCGGCAACTACGGCTGGCCCGAGGTCGAGGGTGCCGGCGGCGGCCCCCGGTTCATCGACCCGGTCGTCACCTGGAGCACCGACGAGGCCTCCCCCTCCGGCATGGCCTACGCCGACGGCTCCCTCTGGGTCGGCGCCCTGCGGGGCCGCCGGCTCTGGCAGGTCCCCCTCGCCGCCGACGGCACGGCCGGCACCCCCGCCGCCAGGTTCGAGGGCCGGTACGGCAGGCTCCGCGCGGTCGCCGCCGCCCCCGGCGGCTCCCTGTGGATCGGCACCAGCAACAAGGACGGCCGCGGCTCCCCCGCCCCCGGCGACGACCGCATCCTGGTCCTGACCTCGTAACTCCGGAGGCTTTCACTGATCCGCAGATGACGGTCCGCGCCTGCGCGCCCCGGTGGGCTCCGGCATTCCCGCCCGGAGCGCGACGCCGGCCCTACCTGGTGCAGGACAGCCCAGGGCCTCTTCCACGGTGCCCGGCTGTGCGCCCCTCTTCCACAGCGCCTGGCTGTGCGCTCCTTTCGAAAGTGACGCTTCAGCTACGGCGACGCGCCCTGAACGGTCATGCGGAGATCGCTTCAGCCTCCCCGCTCCACTGAGCGGCCGGAAAGCGAGCGGCTACGGCGTGCATGCCGTACGGCGAGACGAGATGGCGCGGAGGTGGGCGGGTGTTGCGGCCGGCGTATAAAAGGACCGCAACCACCACGCCCGCCAGGCCGGAGGCCTGAGAACACCGGCCCCCGCCAACGACGGCCGGCCGCAACACCCGCCCACCGCAGCGCGAACAGAGAACAGCCACCACAACCGGAACACCCGCCGCAGTACGAGCAACCAGAACATCCACCGCAGAACGGACAGACTCCGGGACTACTCGTCCTGGGCGGGAGTGGTGGACGGGACGCACTTGAGGTCGGTCTCGGGCTTGTAGACGGTCTTCTTCGTCTCCCGCTTGACCTCCTTGCCGTCCTGCTTGAAGACCCGGGTCACGTCGATGGTGAACCCCTGCTGGCCGACCATCGGGATGCACGTGGGACCGCTGTCGGTCGCGCTCTTGAACGGGGTGACGTCGTAGCGATCGGAGGAGATCGACTCGATGTCGTAGCGCTTGGTGCTCCAGAAGGCGACCGTGACCCCCTTGTCCGTGTAGGAGGTCTTCACCAGCACGCCGTACTTGGAGTCGTTCTTCCAGCGGAAGTCCGGCGCGGGCCAGGAGACCGTGGACTCGCGGCCGGCCGGGTAGCGCGAGATGTAGAACTCGTGCGCCATGTGCTGGACGTCCTCGAGGCCGCCGAAGAACACCGCGTTGTACATGGTGGTGACGAACTGGGAGATGCCGCCGCCCACCGAGTCGACCAGCCGGCCCCCCTGGATCATGGGTGCCGGGACGAAGCCCCGGGCCGTGTCGCGCTGGCCGACGACGCCGTTGAGCGAGAAGGTCTCGCCGGGCTTGACCAGGTAGCCGTCCAGGAGCTTGGCGATCGTGCGGATGTTGGTCACCCGGGGCAGGCAGCAGTCGTACGGGGTGGTGAACTCGCTGATCTTCTCCTTGATGCCGAGCTTGCGCACCTCGGCCTCGGAGACCCGGGGCTGGACGGTCGTGAGGACCACCGGGATGGTCCGGCTGCCGCCTTCGGCGACCATCCGGGCCACGGCCTCGGCGAGCTTGTCGTCGTCGATCCCCTTGCCCTTGCGGCCGGGGATCAGCTTCGGCGCGGCGCCGACGATCTGGAAGGTGGGCTCGCGTGGGGCCAGGGCCGGATCGACGAGCCTGTTCTCCACGGTCGCGACCGCGCTCCTGGCGTCGAACACCGGGCCCATGCCGCCGGAGCTGTCGGGCTCGAAGGACAGGTGGGCGGCGAGGGTCTCCACCGGGAGCTGGGCCTGCCTGCCCGCGTAGGTCAGGGTGACCGGGCCGGACAGGGCCTTCCCCGCGTCGGCGGCGGCCTCCCTGACCACCTCGGCCGTCACCTTGGGCTTGATCACCGAGACCGGCAGCTCGACCTCGCCGACGGGGCCCAGGAAGGCGTTCCTGATGGCGCGGGCCGCGGCCTCCCGTTCCAGCTCGCGCCCGTCGCGGGGGGTCACCACCACCGGCTTGCCGCCCTCGAAGGTGACCGCGCCCTCGCGGACCTTGAGGTCGATCTTCCTGGCCAGGGCCGTGACGGTGCTCTGCATGCGTTCGGAGTCGACGGAGATCTTGGGGGCCAGCTCGGTGGTGCCGGTCAGCGCCCGCCAGACCTCCATCGGAGCGGGGAAGCCGCTGTGCGCCTGGTCGATCGTGGCGACCACGTCGAACTCCAGCCCGGCCTTCTCGGGATCGATGGAGTATTTCCTGTCGACGGCCCGGACGACCATCTCCTCGCCCGCCTTGCCGGGCAGCCGGTCCCTGAGTTTGTCGGCCGCCTCGGTGGCGGTCAGCCCGCCGATGTCGACGCCGTGGACGCGGGTGCCGGGCAGCATCTTGCCGGACATGACGATCGCGGGCACGGCATAGGCGAGACCGGCGAGCAGCAGCAGGAGCAGGAGCAGGACGGTGAGCCTGCGGCCCCGGCGGGACGGCTCCTCGTAGCGGGACGACTCCGGCTGCCGGGGGTCACCGCCGGACGCGGCCGGGGGCTCCTCGCGCGGGGGCCGCTCCTGGAGGGGACGCTCGGGCGGGGTGGCCATCTTCCAGGGCTGGGGCGGTGAGGCCGCCGGCGGCAGCCCGGCCGATCCCGTGGCGGACCGGCCGAACCCGGAGGACCCCGCGGGCTGGGCGCCCCCCGATGGACCGAAGATGTCGGGCGAGACGCCGGGAGGGAGCCGCGGTCCGCCCTTGGGACGGTCGCCGGAGGAAGCAGCGTTGGGGTCGCGGGCGCCCGGCCGGACCGGGCGTGAGGGGAGGGGCACTGCCGCGAACGGGTCCGTCGGCGGGTCTATCGACGCTCCGGCGTTCCGCACGGCCTCCGTCTCCTCCTGCTTCGCAGTTTTTACCTCCGTTAACCCTAAACCACAACCATCGGCCAAGGCCCGAAAAGGCGTAACGAATCAGCCCGTCCACCGGTAGCGGTGTTCGGGCCGCCCGGCTGTGCCGTACCTAGGCCGGAGCTCGGCCTGACCCGCCGCGCACAGGTACTCCAGGTAGCGCCGGGCGCTGACCCGGGAGAGCCCGGTGAGCACCGCCGCCTCGGCCGCCGACACGTCGGTGCCGGTCTCCCTGAGCGCGTCGGCGACCAGGCCGCAGGTGGTGGCCGAAAGCCCCTTGGGCAGCGGCGGCGGCCCGCCCCTGGCCGCGCCGAAGAACCGGTCCACCTCGTCCTGGCGGACCTCGGACCCGATGGCGGCGAGCTGCCTGCGGGTGTCGGCGTACTGTCCGAGGCGCTCGGTGAGCGTTCCGGCGGTGAAGGGCTTGATCAGGTAGTTCACCGCGCCGCCGCGCATGGCCGCGCGGACCGTCGCCACGTCGCGCGCGGCGGTGATCACCAGGACGTCGACCGGATGGGACACGCCCCTGAGCGTCATGAGGACGTCGAGGCCGGACATGTCCGGCAGGTAGATGTCCAGCAGCACCAGGTCGGGCCGGTGCTCGGCCACCGCCGCGACCGCCGCCCTGCCGGTGTGCACGGCGTCCACCACCGTGAACCCGGGCACCCGCGCCACGTAGCCGCTGTGGATCCTGGCCACCATGAAGTCGTCGTCGACGACGAGCACGCGGATCACCACGACACCTCCGCGTCCGTGACCCGGCCCCGCCCGCCGCCCGTCCCGCTCTCCCTCTCCTCGCCCGTCCCACTCTCCCTCTGCCCGGCCGTCCCGCTCTCCCGCCGCCCGTCCGATCCGTCCCTCCGCCGCTCGCCCGTCCCGCTTCCCCGCGGCCGGGCCCCCTCGGGGTCCTCGCGACGGGGCAGCAGGGCCGTGAAGACGGCGCCGCCGGCGTTGTGCACCCGCACCCAGCCACCCCGGCGCGAGCACGCCTGGCGGGTCAGGGCGAGTCCGAGGCCGCGCGGGCCCGCGTGTGCGATCTTGGTGGTGAAGCCCTCGCGGAAGACCTCCTCGGCCAGGCCGGGGGTGATCCCCGGACCGGAGTCGCCGACCCGGACGTGCAGGCCGTCGGTCTCGGTGCGGACCGAGACCTCGACCGTGCCGCCGATCTCCTCCAGCGCGTCGAGGGCGTTGGCCACCAGGTTGCCGACCACCAGCACGGCGTCATGGGGGTCGCCGAGCACGCCCTCCTCCACCCGGGAGTCCTCGGCGAGCAGCAGAGACGCGCCCCGCTCGGCCGCCTCGGCGGACTTGGCCAGCAGCAGCGCGGCCAGGGTCGGATCGGCGACCTTCTCCCGGATGCCGGACGCGTACACACCGTAGGCCTCGGAGGTCTGGGTGATGTAGTTGACGGCCATGTCGTGCTCGCCGAGCTCCAGCAGGCCGACCACGGTGTGCATCCGGTTGGCGAACTCGTGGGCCTGGGCGCGCAGCGCGTCGGTGGTGCTGCTGGCCTGGTCGAGCTCGTGTGCCAGCCGTACCAGCTCGGTCCGGTCGCGCAGGGTGACCACCCAGCCGCTCTGCTGGTCGCGGACCGCGACCGGGGTGCGGTTGAGCACGAGCACGCGGTCGCGGTGGAGCACCACCCGGTCGTCGCCGGAGTCCACGCCGTCCAGCACGTCTCGCATCCGGTCCGACAGCGGCATCTCACGCAGTTCCCGGCCCACGTCGTGGGCGGAGAGGCCGATCAGGTCGCGGGCCGCGTCGTTGACCAGCGTCACCCGGCCCTGGAGGTCAAGGGCGAGCACCCCTTCCTTCACGCCGTGCAGCACCCCCTCGCGCTGTTCGAGCAGGGCCGCGATCTCCCGGGGTTCCAGCCCGAAGGTCTGCCGGCGGACCCGCCGGGCGATCAGCCCGGTGGCCGCCGACCCGGCGAGGAGTACGGCGAGCACGGTCCACAGCAGCGGCGGCAGCGCCGAGCCGAGCTCGTCGGCGACGGTGTCCTGGAGCACGCCGACCGAGGCCAGGCCGATGACCCGGCCGGAGGAGTCGAAGATCGGGGCCTTGCCGCGCACGGAGCGGCCGAGGGTGCCGGTCTGGATGCCGGTCCAGGCGTGGCCGCTGCTCAGGATCTCCGAGCCGTCGGTGGACAGCCTCTTGCCGATCAGGGCCGTGTTGGGGTGCGCGTAGCGGATCTGCTCGCGATTGGCGATCACCACGTAGTCGGCGCCGGTGGCCGCCTGCACCCCGGCGGCGATCGGCTGCAGGCTCAGCTCCGGCCGGGGGCGCGCGAAGGCCTCGCGGACCTGGGGAAGCCCTGCGACGGACTCAGCGATCGCCAGCGCGCGCTGCTGGTACTGCCGGTCGAGCTGGCTGCGGGTGTGTTCCATCCAGACGCCCGCCGTACCGCCCACCGCGAGGAACACGATCACCGTCTGCAGCACGAACAGCTGGGTGCCGAGGGAGGCGTTGAGTATGCGTCGCACGAGTGAACTCCCTGGTCAGGGAGATTATGAAAGCAGTCGGAGATAACGGCGCGGTCGCGGCGACCGTGCCCGGCATGACCAATACGACCGATACGACGGCAACCTCGCAAAGGATCGACACCGTTGTCTGCGACGCCCAGCATCCTCACCACGCTTTCTTTCCGTTGTTGGGAGTTGACCATGCGTCTTCGGAGACTCGCCGCCCTCGCGGCCCTGTCCCTCGCCGCCCTCACCGCGTGCGGCTCGGGCTCGGGCTCGGGCTCGGGTTCGGGCGTCGGCACGCTGAAAATCATGGCTCCGGCCTCGCCGGGCGGGGGGTGGGACCAGACCTCGCGTACGGCGGCGGAGGCCCTCAAGTCGGCCGAGCCGTCCCGCAAGGTGGAGGTCTACAACGTCCCCGGCGCGGGCGGCACCATCGGTCTGGCCCAGCTCGCGGGCCAGAAGGGCAACGGCGACCTGCTGATGACCATGGGCCTGGTCATGGTGGGCGCGGTGGAGCAGAACAAGTCGAAGGTCACGCTGGCCGAGACCACGCCCATCGCGAAGCTCACCGAGGAGTACGAGATCGTCGTGGTTCCGGCGGAATCGCCGTACAAGACGCTGGCCGACCTGGTGACGGCCTGGAAGGCCGACCCCGCGAAGATCGCGATCGCGGGCGGCTCCGCCGGCGGCACCGACCACATCGTGGCGGGCCTGATGGCCAAGGCCGCCGGGATCGACCCCAAACGGGTCAACTACATCGCCCACTCCGGGGGCGGCGAGGCGCTCAACGCGCTGCTGGGCAACAAGGTGGCGCTGGGCATCTCCGGCATCGGCGAGTTCGCCGAGCACGTGAAGTCCGGCAAGCTCCGCGCCCTCGGCGTGACCTCGCCCGCCCGTGTCGACAGCGTCGACTCGCCCACCCTGAAGGAGGGCGGCCTGGACGTCGAGCTGGCCAACTGGCGCGGGTTCGTGGCCCCGCCCGGACTGGACGACGCCGCCAAGAAGAACCTGACCGACCTGGTCACCAAGATGCACGACTCGCAGGCGTGGAAGGACGCGGTGGCCAAGAACGGCTGGATCGACTCCTTCCAGACCGGCCGGCAGTTCGCCGACTACCTCGCCGCCGAGCAGGCCAAGGTCAAGACCATCATCGCGGAAATGGGACTCGTCTCCTGATGTACTCCACCGAAGAGCCGTCCGGCGCCACCGACCGTGGCGCCGGCCCGGCGCACTCATGGCGGCGGCCCGAACTCGTCCTGGCGCTGATCGTCCTCGGGCTGGGTGTTTTCGTGATCGCGGGGACCGCGGACGTCAGCACCGAGGGCTCCTCTCTCGGGCTGGGGCCCCGGTTCTTCCCGGTCATCGTCGGTTCGGCGCTGCTGCTGATCGGGCTGTTCTACGTGATCGACGTGGTCCGGGGCGGCCACGGCGACCCCGAGGAGAGCGAGGACGTCGACGCCGGCGCCCGCGCGGACTGGCGGACGGTCGCGCTGGTGAGCGTGGTCTTCCTGGCCTTCGCCGGGCTGCTGGACCTGCTCGGCTGGATCATCGCGGGCGCGCTGCTCTTCTTCGGCCTCTCGGTGGTGCTCGGGGCCACCCGGCGCCTGCAGGCGGGCGTGATCGCGGTGGTGCTGTCCACCGTCACCTACCTGGCCTTCGTCAAGGGTCTGGGCGTGACGCTGCCCGCGGGGCTGCTGTCGGGGGTGATCTAGGTGGATTCGTTCCAGCTTCTGATGGAGGGGTTCGCGACCGCGCTGACCCCGGTCAACCTGCTCTACGCGCTGGTCGGGGTCACTCTCGGCACGCTGGTCGGGGTGCTGCCCGGCATCGGACCGGCCATGACCGTGGCGCTGCTGCTGCCGATCACCTTCACCGTCCCCCCGGCGAGCGCGTTCATCATGTTCGCCGGGATCTACTACGGCGGCATGTACGGCGGGTCCACCACCTCGATCCTGCTCAACACCCCCGGCGAGAGCTCCTCGATGATCACCGCGCTCGAGGGCAACAAGATGGCCAGGCGGGGCCGGGCGGCCCAGGCGCTGGCCACCGCCGCGATCGGTTCGTTCGTCGCGGGCACGATCGCCACCGGGCTGCTGGTCGTCGCCGCTCCGCTGGTGGTGGACTTCGCGATCTCGTTCGGTCCCGAGGACTACTTCGCCCTGGCCGTACTGGCCTTCACCGCGGTGTCGTCGGTGCTGTCGCGCTCGGTCGTGCGCGGGCTGGCCTCGCTGGGGATCGGCCTGGTCATCGGCCTGGTCGGCATCGACCAGCAGACCGGGCAGGCGCGGCTGACCCTGGGCGTCCCGCAGCTTCTCGACGGCATCGACGTGGTGATCGTCGCGGTCGGCCTGTTCGCGCTGGGCGAGGTGCTCTACGTCGCCTCGCGGCTGCGGCACGGCGAGCCGGAGGTCGTCCCGGTCGGCCGGGCGTTCCTCGGCCGCTCCGACTGGTCGAGGTCCTGGCGGCCGTGGCTGCGCGGCACCGCGCTCGGCTTCCCGTTCGGGGCGCTGCCCGGCGGCGGCGCGGAGATCCCCACCTTCCTGTCGTATTCGATCGAGAAGCGCCTGGCCCGCGGGGTCGCCCGCGAGGAGTACGGCAAGGGCGCCATCGAGGGCGTCGCCGGCCCCGAGGCCGCCAACAACGCCTCGGCCGCGGGCACCCTCGTCCCGCTGCTCACGCTGGGCCTGCCCACGTCGGCGACCGCCGCGATCCTGCTGGCGGCCTTCCAGCAGTACGGCCTGCAGCCCGGCCCCCAGCTCTTCGACCACAACCCGGCGCTGGTCTGGGGCATGGTCGCCTCGCTGTTCATCGGCAACACCATGCTGCTGGTGCTCAACCTGCCGCTGGCCCCGCTCTGGGCCCGGGTGCTGCACGTGCCCCGTCCCTACCTCTACGCGGGCATCGTGCTGTTCGCCGCGCTGGGCGTCTACGCCCTCAACTCCTCCTGGGTGGAGCTGGTCATCCTCTACATCCTGGGCATGCTGGGCTTCGCGATGCGCCGCTTCGGGCTCCCGGTGGCCCCGGCCGTGATCGGCATGATCCTGGGCCCGATGGCCGAGATCCAGCTCCGCCGGGCCCTGGCCATCGGCGCGGGCGACGTGACGGTCCTGGTCAGGAGCCCGATAGCGGCGGTGCTGCTGGTGGTCGCGCTGCTGGTGCTGGCCGCCCCGCTCGTCAGGAAGCTGGTCGCACGCCCGTCACGCGGCGCGTAGACCGTCCCCGGGCGCCGGGCATGTGCCGGCCGGTTCCCGGGGCCCGCCGTACCGGAGGGACATCGTTGGCGAAGTAGATCAAAAAGTAACGACCCCATGATCACGGCGGTCCCGCTACCGCGGCACCGCCAAGACCCATCTCCAGCACCTACTAACCACCGCGGCGATAAACCCCACCGGGCTCGACGCCTGGCTTACCAGCACGCCACCGGCCCCGACCCGTACATCGCGCGTCGCCACCCTGCGTCTTGCCGCGGGACGAGCCTCCGCCGGGTGTCTGTCCGTGAGCAAGCTCGATCCACCCCGGAAGATCTTCTCTGCCGAACCGTATCGGCGATCTCACACGCTGTTGCGCGTGGATTTCTGGAGCGCGGACCGGCCCGTGCTCGGCTATGCCGCCGATCCACCATGAGGAGCCAACGCAAAGGGTTGAAGACTGCCCCTAGCCCCGGGTCGGAGGAACCACCCGTATCCCGAAGCCGTACGAGCCGATGGCGCCGGCGATCCCCAGAAAGAGCAAGCTGTAATGCTCCTGGCCCCGAGCCGTGGTGATGCCTCCCAGGTCGAGCAGCGACTCCGCAGGCCAGCCCAGCTCGTTCAGCAGGCCGCCGACCGCGCGTTTGGCCTCGGCGTCATCCCCCGAGAGGAAGATCGTGCTCGGCCCCTCCAACGAGTCAGGCGCGCCCATGAGCCGTGCGTCGACGGTACAGAGCGTCTTGACGACCTTCGTGTCCGGAAACGTTCGCTGGATCTCCTCTCCCAGGCTCTCTCCAGGATGGGAGAGCGCGCCGTCCTCAGTGAAACCGACCGCTACGTCGAGCAGCACCTTCCCCGCCAGGGCCGGGGCGCCTATCTCGGCGAGCAGCGGCACGGATGCGGTGCCGGGCGTCGCGTTGACCACTACCTCCGCACCCATGACGGCTGAGGACGGGTCCACGACCGGTATGCCCTCTCCCAGCGCAGCCGCCAGTTCCGCTCGCAAATCCGTGTCGTCCGACCGCCGCGATCCCAGGACGACGTCATGGCCCGCACCGGCCCAGCCAACGGCCAGTGCCCGTCCTACGTTGCCCGTTCCGAGAATTCCGATCTTCATGGCGTTGACGCTACGGCGGTCTCGCCCGCTGCCGCCTCCGACCACAGCCGGGTATGCCGTACGCCATTGGTCGTAGGACCTCGCACCCGGCGCGAGGCCACCCGCCACGCGAGCACGCCGCCCCTGATCTCGGTCGATCCGGCGGAGCACACGCCTCCTGACATGAAACCGGCCCCGTGATCACTCATGTGATCACGGGGCCGCTGCTGTTCGAACTACTTCGCCAACGGTTTCACCGGAGAGCGGCGGGGCCCCGCCCGCCCCCTCGGGACCACCGCCGTCGCGGGGAGTCGGTCGTGGGGAGCCCGCTATTCCAGGGAGTCGACGGACACCTCCGACATGCGCCGGCCCTCCTCCGTCGCGAAGTAGGAGCAGGACGCCCAGCCCGTGGTCCCCGCGGGCAGCCCGGACGACGACCTGCCGCCCAGCCGGAAGCGGCACCAGCCATTCGACGAGCCCAGTATCTGGCCGTAATCGCCGTAGTAGAGAAGGCCGATCACGTACGAGCCTCCGGGACTCGACCGCAGGCGGACGCCGTTGGCGACGATGACGGCGTCCACTCCGAGGGCCGCCGAGGCGCTGGGGGCGGGGGTGGCGGCGTGAGCTGGGGAGACGGTCGCCAGCGTCCCGCCGAGCACGGCCGAGACCATGGCCAGGAGCGCCAAATACCTTTTCACGCGTTCTCCGATCCTGGGGCCGAACAGCGCCAGAGATAAAGGGGTTACTAACGTGATTACTGTGCAAGTAATGAACAATTGAGTCAATATGTACTTGATATGAAAAATCGGAATTACCACATACAAAAGCCCCGCCGGTCTTTCGATCGGCGGGGCCTTTTATATGGTCCGCGCGGAGAGCGGCCCGCGGAGACCCGAGCGGACTACTCGGAGACGCCCAGCTTCTCCAGCAGGAGCTCACGGGCCCGGCCCGCGTCGGCCTTGCCGCGGCTGGCCTTCATGACACCGCCGACGAGAGCGCCGACCGCAGCGATCTTGCCACTGCGGACCTTGTCGGCCGCGGCCGCGTTGTCGGCCAGGACCTGGTCGATGATCGCCGTCAGCTCGCCCTCGTCGTTGACGATCTGCAGGCCGCGCGCGGCCACCACCTCGTCCGGGGAGCCCTCCCCGTTCAGCACGCCCTCCAGCACCTGGCGGGCCAGCTTGTCGTTCAGCGCCCCTCCGGCGACCATCGCGCACACCCGGGCGATCTGGTCCGGGGTGATCAGCAGCTCGCTGAGCGGCACCCCGGCCTCGTTGGCCCGGCGCGCCAGCTCGCCCATCCACCACTTGCGGGCGTCCGCGGGCGGGGCACCGGCGGCGACCGTCGCCTCGACCAGGCCGATGGCGTCGGCGTTGTGCATCGCCGCCATGTCGAGGTCGGAGACGCCCCACTCCTGCTGGAGCCGCTTGCGCCGCGCGCTCGGCAGCTCCGGCAGGGCGGCCTTGAGCGAGGCCACCCACGCGGTGTCGGGGGCGATCGGCACCAGGTCGGGCTCGGGGAAGTAGCGGTAGTCCTGCGCCTCCTCCTTGGAGCGGCCCGAGGTGGTGGTGCCGGTGTTCTCGTGGAAGTGGCGGGTCTCCTGGAAGATCCGGCCACCGCCCGCCAGGATCGCGGCCTGGCGCTCGATCTCACCGCGGACCGAACGCTCGACGCTGCGCAGCGAGTTCACGTTCTTGGTCTCGGTACGGGTGCCCCACTCCGAGGAGCCGCGCGGCATGAGGGAGACGTTCACGTCGAAGCGCATGGAACCCTCCTCCATGCGCACGTCCGAGACGCCGAGACCGCGCATGACCTCGCGCAGCTCGGTGCCGTAGGCGCGGGCGATCTCGGGGGCCAGCCGGTCCGTCCCCGGGATCGGCTTGGTGACGATCTCCACCAGCGGGATGCCCGCGCGGTTGTAGTCGACGATCGAGTAGTCGGCGCCGTGGATGCGGCCGGTCGCACCGCCCACGTGGGTGGACTTGCCGGTGTCCTCCTCCAGGTGGACCCGCTCGATCTCGATCCGCACGGTCTTCCCGTCCACCTCGACGTCGAGGTAGCCGTCGGAGCAGAGCGGCTCGTCGTACTGGCTGATCTGGTAGTTCTTCGGCATGTCCGGATAGAAGTAGTTCTTCCGGGCGAAGCGGCACCACTCGGCGATCGAGCAGTTGAGCGCCAGGCCGATCCGGATCGTCGACTCGATCGCCGCGGCGTTGGCCGTCGGCAGCGCCCCGGGAAGGGCCAGGCAGACCGGGCAGACATGGGTGTTCGGCGGGGCGCCGAACGTGGTCGGGCAACCACAGAACATCTTCGACGCCGTGCCCAGCTCGACGTGCGTCTCCAGGCCCAGCACCGGCTCGAAGCGCTCCAGCGCCTCGTCGTACGGCATCAGCGTTTCGGTGTTCATCGGTCGTTCACCACTCCTCATTTACTACGCGGAGCGCTCGTCCCTCGCGCGCCACTACGCTCACTGCGTCGGGTTCTCTCCCGCTCACAGGTAACCAAGTCCCTTCAGTGCGTTTCTCGTCTCGGCGACCCAGTCCGCGTAGGCGGGCACCTGAGCAAGGACCGCGAGATCGATGTTCCGTCCTATGTATTCGAAGTAGTCGCGGATCGGCTTCCCCCTGCGGGGAACGGTCACGGCCAGGATCCCGGCGGGGTCCGTGATCCTCTCGACGTCGCGCGGCCGGGCGGGCAGCAGGCTGAGGTCGCTGCCCTCCAGACCGGCCCACACACCGCGGTCCGCGAGCAGCCAGGCCTCGGTCTCTCCCAGACCGATGACCGGCACCAGGTAGTGCGAGTGGTAGCGGACGCCGTCCGTCTTGCCGCCCGTCTTCCCGCGCTCCCGTATGTCGTCGTGGGTGAAGAGCAGGTGGCAGTCCGCCGCGAGCTCCTCCAGCGCCGTCACCATGTGCTCCCGATCGCACGAGACGACCTCCGTCGCCTCGACGTCGACCGCGTGCGGCGACATCCACGTGAGCTCGCGCAGCTGCCGGGAGATGACGATGCCGAGGAAACCCTCGTCGGCCTCTCCCTCCGCGACCAGCCCCGGGACCAGGGGGCGGCTCATGCCGCCGCGCCCAGGTATTTGCGGACCTGCCGGGGCGACACGTACGTGCCCGGCTCGCCGTCCGGCTGGACCGGTTTGGCCACGGTCACCCGCGAGACCCGGTCCTTGTCGGGGTCGACGCGGACGGCGGTGTCCAGGAAGGTCAGCGCGCCGGGGTCGCTCCGGTAGATCTCGGCGACCACCACCGGGGAGTGGCTGGTGAGGATCACCTGCCGGAACGGCTTCACGCTCCCCGGCTCGGCGATCCGCTGCCGGATCCGGCGGAGCAGCTCGCCGAGCCGGCTCGGGTGCACCCCGCTCTCGATCTCCTCCACCAGCAGGGTCCCGGAGTGGTCCGGATCGTGCAGGGCCGCGAGCAGGCCGAGGATCCGCAGGGTCCCGTCCGACAGCAGCGGGGCCGGCACCGTGCCCTGACCGTCGACGACCAGGTCGAAGGAGCATTCCTCACGGTCGGCCCGGGGCACCAGCCCGACCACGTCGGGGACCACCCCGGCGAGGTCGGCCACGAGGTCGGCCAGCGCCGCCGAGCCCGCCATCCGCCCGAGCACCGCGGCGAGGTTCGCGCCGTCGGCCGCGAGCGGCCCGCGGTCGGCCGGGGAGGACCGGCGGCGCATGGCCCCCGGCGACGGGACGTAGCGGCGCCACGACTGGACCGTACGGCGAGGCGTGATCTCCGGCTCCGGGTCCTCGACCATGAACTCCAGCAGCTCCTCCGGGAGCCGGTGGGCCACATGGCTGATGACGGCCCCGCTGGACCTGGGGATCCTGAGCACCATCTCCGCGCCCACGTCGAACCGGATCGGCAGCAGCGCGCCGGGCTCCGGGGAGACCAGGGCTTCCACCGAGACGACGAACCCCGGCACGGGAGTGCCCCGCGCGACCCGGTGGAACTGCTCCCCCGGCAGGCCGCGGCGCGCGTCGAGCAGCCCGCCGGAACCGACGATCTCGTCCGCGACGTATCCGACGGCGTCGAACAGGTTCGACTTGCCGCTTGAGTTGGGGCCGACCAGCGCGAGGAAGGGCGGCACGTCGAGGTCGAAGTTCAAGAATGACTTGAACCCGTCGATCTCGATCCGAGTGATCATGCCGCCGTTCCCCCTGTCGCCCTGTCGCCCCGAAAGCCCCGCAGCGCCCTACAGCGCCGGGGCCTTGGACAGCAGGCTGCCGCCCCAGCGGCCTTCGAGAGCCCTCTCCACCGCGGCGCCGACCCGGTAGCAGCGGTCGTCGCCGAGCACCGGAGCCATGACCTGCAGGCCGACCGGCAGGCCGTCCTCGTCGGCCAGGCCGCACGGCACCGAGATGGCCGCGTTGCCCGCCAGATTGGTCGGGATGGTGCACAGGTCGGCGAGGTACATCGCCATGGGGTCGTCGGCCCGCTCGCCGATCGGGAACGCCGTGGTCGGCGTGGTCGGCGAGACGAGCACGTCCACCTGGTGGAAGGCCGCCTCGAAGTCACGCGCGATCAGCGTGCGGACCTTCTGCGCCTGGCCGTAGTAGGCGTCGTAGTAGCCGCTGGACAGCGCGTAGGTGCCCAGGATGATGCGCCGCTTGACCTCGGGGCCGAAACCGGCGGCCCGGGTCAGCGCCATGACCTCCTCGGCGCTCCGCGTGCCGTCGTCGCCGACGCGCAGGCCGTAGCGCATGGCGTCGAAACGGGCCAGGTTGGAGGAGGCCTCCGACGGGGCGATCAGGTAGTAGGCCGGCAGGGCCGTGCTGAACGACGGGCAGGAGACCTCGACGACCTTGGCGCCGAGGGACTCCAGCAGCTCGACGGTCTCGTGGAAGCGGGCGAGCACGCCCGCCTGGTAGCCGTCGCCGCCGAACTCCTTGACCACGCCGATGCGCAGCCCGGCCACGTCGCCGTTGCGCGCCGCCTCGACGACGGAGGGCACCGGGGCGTCGATGGAGGTGGAGTCCATGGCGTCGTGTCCGGAGAACGCCTCGTGCAGGAGCGCCGCGTCCATGACGTTGCGGGCGAAGGGGCCCGGCGTGTCCAGGGAGCTCGCGAAGGCGATCAGGCCGTAGCGGGACGAGCCGCCGTAGGTCGGCTTCATGCCGACGATGCCGGTGACCGCGGCGGGCTGGCGGATCGAGCCGCCGGTGTCGGTGCCGGTGGACAGCGGGGCCTCGTAGGCCGCGACCGCGGCGGACGAGCCGCCGGAGGAGCCGCCCGGGATGCGGCTCAGGTCCCACGGGTTGCGGGTGGGACCGTAGGCCGAGTTCTCCGTGGAGGAGCCCATCGCGAACTCGTCGAGGTTGGTCTTGCCGAGGATCACCAGTCCGGCCTCGCGCAGGCGGCGGGTCACGGTGGCGTCGTACGGCGGGCGGTAGCCCTCAAGGATCTTGGATCCGGCCGTGGTCGGCATGTCGACGGTGGTGAAGACGTCCTTGTGCGCGATCGGCACACCGGCGAGCGGGCCGAGGTCCTCCCCGGCGGCCCTGCGGGCGTCGACGGCGCGTGCCTGCCCCAGCGTCGTCTCGGCGTCGACGTGCAGGAAGGCGTTGACCTGCGGTTCGACGGCGGCGATCCGGTCGAGGTGGGCCTGGGCCACCTCGACGGCCGAGACCTCTCCGCCTGCGACCAGCGCGCCCAGTTCGGCGGCGGACTTGTGGATGAGGCTCATGCTTCCTCCCCGAGGATGCGCGGAACACGGAAGCGGCCGTCCTCGACTGCCGGGGCGCCCGAAAGCGCCTGGTCGGGCGTCAGGCTGGGCCGTACCTCGTCGGGGCGGTAGACGTTGGTGAGCGGGAGCGCGTGCGAGGACGGCGGGATGTCGTCGGCCGCCACCTCGGCGACGCGGGCGACCGCACCGATGATCACATCGAGCTGGGCGGCGAAGTGGTCGAGTTCCTCGTCGGCCAGCGCCAGCCGGGACAGCCGGGCGAGGTGAGCGACCTCGTCGCGGGTTATGGCGGACATGAGTCGTTGAACCCGTTTCGTGGAATGGCAATTGGACACTGTCATCTTAGGGCTCGTGACCTAACGTGCCTGACTCATTAACGTCGCGGTAACCCCGCGAAGATCTGTTGGAAGGGTCGGACCGGCCGCGCCGCCGTACGCGGGGGCGGTGATGAGGCCTCCGGCCGGCCGGAGAGGTCCGGCCCCGCCCGACCGGCCGCACGGCGGGCTCCGAGCGGCCCGCCGGATCCGGAGACTAGGCCGTCTGGGGGTCGAGGACCTCGGCGGAGCCGAGGAAACAGAATCCGGGCGTGGCCGGACCGCGGTGTTTGCGGAGCCAGACGGTGGCGTCGACGGCCGACATCGGCTCGGCGAACAGCCAGCCCTGGGCGAGGTCGCACCCCATGTCGGCCAGGCAGGTGGCCACCTCCGCGGACTCGACGCCCTCGGCGACCGAGCGCAGGCCCAGGGAGCGGACCAGGTCGACGATGGAGCGGACGATCCGCTCGTCGTCCTTGGACTCGCAGATCCTGCGGACGAACGAGGAGTCGATCTTGACCTCGGAGACCGGCAGGCGCTGCAGGCGGACCAGCGAGGAGTAGCCGGTGCCGAAGTCGTCCAGCGCGAGCGGCACGCCGAGCGAGGCCAGGGCGCGGACGGCGTCGGCGGTGTAGGCCTGGTCGGTCATCAGGATGCGCTCGGTGACCTCCAGCTGGATCGCCTTGGGCGGCAGCCGGTACTGGGCGAGGCCCGCCTCCAGCCGGTCGGGGAGGGCGGAGTCGAGCAGATCACGGGCGGAAACGTTTACCGATATCTGCTCATGCACTCCGGTATGCCACCAGTGAGCCGCCTGCTCCAGTGCCGCGTCGATGACGTACTGGGTGAGGTGCCGCATGAGGTAGGACTGCTCGGCCATCGGCACGAACTCCCCCGGGGAGATCATCCCCCGCTCCGGGTGACGCCAGCGCAGCAGCGCCTCCACCCCCCGCACCTGCCCGCTGGCCAGGTCGAGCTTGGGCTGGTAGTGGAGCCGGAGCTCGGAGCGGTCGATGGCCCTGCGCAGGTCGCCGATGAGGTTGAGCCGTTCGGGGCTGTTTCGGTCCTTGTCGGCGACGTAGATCTCGACACCGGTCCGCCCCTCCTTGGCCAGGTACATCGCGACGTCGGCGCGTTGCAGCAGCAGCTCGAAGTCCGGCGCGTGGTCGGGGTAGAGCGCGATGCCGACCGAGGCGTCCAGGTCGAAGGTCATCCCCTCCAGCAGGACCGGCTCGGTGAGGGCCACCCGCAGCCGCGCGGCCACCTCCCGGGCCGCGGCGGCGTCCCTGATCGAGGGCAGCAGCACCGCGAACTCGTCGCCGCCGAGCCTGGCCACCACGTCGCCCGGCCGTACGCTGTGGGTGAGCCGGTGCGCCACGATCTGCAGCAGCCGGTCGCCCACCGGGTGCCCCAGCGTGTCGTTGACCTCCTTGAACCTGTCGAGGTCGAGCAGGAACAGGCCGACCCGCTCGCTCAGCCGCGCCTCGGCGAGCGCCTCCTCGGTGCCGAGCACGAGCAGCTTGCGGTTGGGCAGCCCGGTGAGCCCGTCGTGCATCGCCTGGTGGTCGCGGCGGACCGACAGGGTGGCGGTGAAGTAGACGGCGGCCATCGGGGCGACGAACAGCGGCACCAGTGCCGGCGAGTGGTTCATCACCACCACCACCAGCGGGGCCAGCCCGAGCAGCCCGGCGTAGACCAGGCTCTGGTGGCCGATCGTGGTCCTGATCACCCGGTTGATCGACCGGCGCTCGTGCAGCGCCACCGCGCCGGAGACCAGCAGCGCCCGGACCACGAAGTAGGCGAGCCCGGCCAGCCCGATCGCGAGCATGTCGGGCCCCCTGGGCACCCAGGAGACCTCCGGGGACGGAGGGCTCCCGAACAGCGCGAGCACCAGCCCGGCCGCGGTGCAGGCCAGTGTCGCCTGGGCGATGTTGAACATGACCCGGTGCCACGCCTTGCGGGTGACGGCGCAGTTGACGACCATGCCGACCGCCTGCATCAGCACGGCGACCGGCAGCCCGTAGTGGAGCAGCGCGGCGAAGGTGAACATCGTCGACGGGTAGGTGCCGCCCACCGTCATCGACGACGACAGCAGCACCGGCCGCAGCTCCCCCAGCACGACCAGGGCCGTCAGCATCCAGAACAGCGGGCTGCGGGCGAGGTCGGCCAGCTCCGGCGGGCTGATCCACCACTGGGCCACGACGAGGGCGGTGAACCCGATCGTGATGACGGTGGCGAGATAGGCCCACAGAGGTGAGCCCATGCGCGGTCCGCTGTCGCGTGTGTCGTTTGGGTCGGCCATGAGTAACAAAACCCCCATTAGTTCACTATGGGAGAGTACGGCCTCTGGGCCACTTCGCGAAACCGGTTGCGCACGTTCCGTTACCGGTCATTTGAAACGCCCGCGCTGTCGCGACTCCCGCCCCCGGTCAATCCTCCGGCCCGGCCGCCGGTCCGGCTCCCACCCCGGCCCGGCTCCCGCCACCGGTCGTCTCACCGGCTCGGTCACTCCTCGGGCTGGACCGCCGGCCCGGCCGCCGCCTCCGGCCCCTCGGCCAGGAGGACCCGGAGACCCTCCTCGTCGAGGATCGGCACGCCGAGCTTGACCGCCTTGTCGAACTTGGATCCGGCGTTCTCGCCCGCGACCAGGAAGGCGGTCTTCTTCGACACCGAACTCGACACCTTGCCGCCCCGGGCCGCCAGGGCCGCGCCCGCCTCGTCGCGGGTGAAGGCCTCCAGCGTGCCGGTCACCACGAAGGTGAGCCCGGCCAGGGTCTGCGGGAGCTGATCCGTGGGCGGCTCGTCCTCCATCCGGACCCCCGCGGCCTTCCACCGGTCGACGATCTCCCGGTGCCAGTCGACCTCGAACCAGTCGCGGATCGCGGCGGCCACCCGGGGGCCGACGCCCTCGACGGCGGCGAGCTCCTCCTCCGAGGCGGCCGCGATCGCGTCGATCGAGCGGAACTCGGCGGCGATGGCCTGGGCGGTGGGCGGTCCGACGTGCCGGATGGAGAGCGCGACCAGGACCCGCCAGACCGGCTGGTCCTTGGCCTTCTCCAGCTCCTCCAGCATCTTCTCGGCGTTCTTGCTCGGCTCGCCGCTCTGGTTGGCGAAGAAGGCGACAACCTTGGGATCGCCCGTCTCCGGGTCGGTCTTGGGCAGGCCGGTGTCGGGGTCGCGGACGACCGACCGGATCGGCAGCAGCCGCTCGATGGTCAGGTCGAACAGGTCGGCCTCGGTGCGGACCGGGGGCTCCTGGGGCGGCAGCGGCTGGGTCAGCGCGGTGGCCGCCACGTAGCCCAGGCCCTCGATGTCGAGGGCCCTGCGCCCGGCGGCGAAGAAGATCCGCTCGCGGAGCTGGGCGGGGCACGCCCTGGTGTTGGGGCAGCGCAGGTCGGCGTCGCCCTCCTTCTCGTAGGCCAGCGCGGTGCCGCACTCCGGGCAGTGCGTCGGCATCGTGAACTCGCGCTCGGTGCCGTCACGCAGGTCCACGACCGGCCCGACGATCTCGGGGATGACGTCGCCCGCCTTGCGCAGCACCACGGTGTCGCCGATGCGCACGCCCTTGCGAGCGACCTCCGAGCCGTTGTGGAGCGTGGCGCGCTCGACCGTGGAACCGGCCACGACGATCGGCTCCATGACGCCGTACGGCGTGACCCGGCCGGTCCGGCCCACTCCCACCTGGATGTCCAGGAGCTTGGTGTTGACCTCCTCGGGCGGGTATTTGTAGGCGATCGCCCAGCGGGGCGCCCGGCTGGTGGAGCCGAGGTTGTTCTGGAGCTCGATGCGGTCCACCTTCACCACGACGCCGTCGATCTCGTAGGCCGGGTCGTGGCGGTGCTCGCGGTAGAACTCGATGAAGGCGTTGATGCCGTCGAGGTCGTCGACGACCTTGTAGAGATCGCTGACCGGCAGGCCGAACTCCCGGAGCCGCTCGTAGACCCCGGACTGGGTCCGGGGCAGGGCGGTCCCCTCCCACCTGCCCACGCCGTGCACGATCAGGTGCAGCGGGCGCTGCGCGGTGATCCGCGGGTCCTTCATCCGCAGCGAGCCGGCGGCCGAGTTGCGCGGGTTGGCGAACGGCGCCTTGCCCGCCGCGACGAGCTGCTCGTTGAGCTTCACGAACCCGTCGACGGGCATGTAGACCTCGCCCCGGATCTCGACCAGGTCGGGCACGTCGTCACCGGCCAGGCGGTGCGGCACACCGGCGACGGTGCGCACGTTGGCCGTCACGTCGTCGCCCACGCGTCCGTCGCCCCGGGTCGCGCCCCGGACCAGGCGGCCCTTCTCGTAGACCAGGGCGATGGCCAGGCCGTCGATCTTCAGCTCGCACAGGTAGGGGGCCGGGTCACGCTCGGCCAGCCGTTCGGCCCGCGCCTGCCAGGAGGCGAGATCGTCGGCGTTGAACGCGTTGTCCAGGCTCTCCATCCGCTGCAGGTGGGCGACCGGCGTGAAGTCGCTGGAGATCGGCGCGCCGACCTTCTGCGTGGGCGAGTCGGGCGTGCGCAGGCTCGGGTGCTCCTCCTCGATGCCGCGCAGCTCGCGCATCCACGTGTCGTACTGGGCGTCGCTCACGGTGGGCGAGTCGAGCACGTGATAGCGCCAGTTGGCCTGCTCGACCAGCTCGGTCAGCTCCGCGTGCCGATCCAGCGCCGCCACCGGCACACCCTCGACCTCAGCACCCATCGCCAGCTCTCCCCTCATCGATCCGACCAAGGGAAACGCTATCGCCGGACACCGACATCCCGCGGCGGCCTTACCCGGAGATGGGCAATCCCCCCGGCCCCGCCCTCCAGTCCGGAGGTGCCGGCCGCGCTCACTCCCCGGGGTCGTCTCTCAGCACGCGGGCCGCCTCCCGCACCTTGGCCAGAGCCGCCCTGGCGTAGCCGGGCGAGGCTCCGGCCAGCCCGCAGGCGGGGGTGAGCACGACCTGCGAGGCCAGGGTGGCGACGGGGAAGCCGAGGCGGCGCCAGAGTTTGACGGCGGGCTTGGCGACCACGTCGACGTCGGGCAGCCGGGAGTCGACGCCGGGCACCACGCCGAGGAAGAAGGCCGTCCCCGCCTCGATCGCCTCCCCGATCGCGTCCTCGTCGCGCCGCCTGAGCAGGGAGGCGTCCAGCGAGATGCCGCCGGCGCCCGCCGCGCGGAGCACGCCGAAGGGCACTCCGGGGGCGCAGCAGTGCACGACCGTGAACGCGCCCTCGGGCAGCACCTCCCCGAGCCGCTCGGCGGCGATCGGGGCCTCGACGGCGGCCAGCCGCCCGAAACCCGACGCGGTCGGCACCGTGCCGGCGAGGACGCCGGGCAGGCCGGGCTCGTCGAGCTGGACCACGATCTGCGAGGCGCCCGGCACCCTGCGGCGCACGTCGGCGACGTGCGCGGCGAGCCCTTCGGCGAAGGAGCCCACCAGGTCGCGCACGGCCCCGGGGTCGGCGAGCGTCTTGTCGCCGTGGCGCAGCTCGACCGCCCCGGCCAGCGTCCACGGCCCGCACACCTGGATCTTGAAGGGCCCCTCGTATCCCTGGGCCGACTCCTCCAGCGCGTCGAGGTCGCGTACGAGGTGGTCGCGGGCCCGCTTGAAGTCGCGCCCCGGGCGGTCGGCGAACCGCCAGCCGGACGGCTGCACCTCCACCGCCAAGTCCACCAGCAGCGACGCGGTGCGCCCGATCAGGTCGGCGCCCACCCCGCGCGCGGGCAGCTCCGGCAGGTACGGCAGCGCGGGCAGCTCTCCGAAGACGACCCTGATCGCCTCCGCGTGGTCCGCCCCCGGGTGCGACCCGACGCCGGTGGCGGTCGCCTCGCCCCACGGATATTCGCTCATGCCCGCTCCCAGCCACATATGTCGGGAAACGATCGATCACCGGCGCGCCTGTCGGCCCGTCCGCCTCGCTCGTTCGACAGCCAGCTTAGGACCGCCGGGCGCCGCCGCTCACCTGAGCGATCGCGCGTGGCCCGTCCCGTCGTGACAACGCTTGATCAAGTTGAGTAGGGTTCTGGCGGTCTTTCACCCGCATTGGGGGAACACATGGTGATCGGTCGGATGCTCGCCGCGGTGTCGCTGCTGACGGCGGCCACGGTGTCGGCGGCTCCGGCGGTCGCGTCCGCCGCGGCGGCGCCCGAGAAGTGCGCCCCCGAGCGCGGCACGGTGAGCATCGCGGAGTCATGGGGCCAGAAGCGGCTCAACCTGCCCGAGGTGTGGCGGCTGACCAAGGGAGCCGGGGTGACCGTCGCGGTCCTCGACAGCGGCCTGGACACCACGCATCCCCAGTTGAGGGGGGCCCGCGCGGAGGACGTCACCGGCACCGGGCCGCGCGACTGCTACGGCCACGGCACCGCGGTGGCGGGCATCATCGCCGCCGTCCCGCACGCCCGGGTCCTCTTCTCCGGGGTCGCGCCGGCGGTGAAGCTGGTCTCCGTCAAATACACCGTGGAGCGCAGCGGAGAGGTCGGCAGGCTGGTCCAGGCCGTCGCCAAGGCCGTCGAGCTCGGCGCCGACGTGATCAACGTGTCGACCCAGGCGGCCGACCAGCCCGACCTGAGCAACGCCATCGCCTACGCGCTGTCCAAGGACGTGGTGGTGGTCGCCGCGGCCGGCAACGTCAACAAGGACGACGGCTCCCCCGTGCCCGCCTATCCGGCCTCCTACGCCGGCGTGCTGTCCGTCGGCTCCGCCGGTCCCGACGGGCGCAGAGCCGACTCCTCGAACCCGATCACGCCCGTCACCGTGCTGGCTCCCGGCACGGACCTCACCGCCCCCTGGCCCTTCCAGGTCTACGCGGAGAAACGGGAGGGCACCAGCTTCGCCGCGGCGTACGTGTCCGGGGTCGCCGCGCTGGTCCGCTCCCGCTATCCGGAGCTGAGCCAGGCGGAGGTGGTGCGGCGCATCGCGCTGACCGCGGACGGCGGCTCCGGGACCGGCACCGGAAAGGGGATGGTCAACCCGCTGCAGGCCGTCTCGGCGATCCTGTCGTCGGAGGCGGTGGCGCTCGCGCCGCCGGAGCCCGCCCCGCTGGCGGCCGACGCGATCCGGCAGGCGCCGCCGGAGGACACCCGGAGCATTTCGGTCGCCACGTGGATCGCCCTGCTGTCGCTCGCCGCCGTCATTCTGATCGCCCTGGGTAGCGTCACGATTCCGGCGGGACGTCGTCGCAGGTGGCAGCCGGGAGCCCTGGATAACAGATCGTGAAAGACATGTGAAATCAGTGAATTTCAGGGTCGATATTTGCTTTGATAGCCCTAGATCAACTTATTAGCAGCTTTATCGGTAGCTGAGGTGGAAGGATTGCAATGGGGGATTTCAACCCATTACTGCCAGAGGATCCGGAACGCGTAGGCGTCCACATCCTCGTCGGGCGGCTCGGCCAGGACCCTCAGCAGGCCGTGTACCTGGGCCACCTGCCCGACGAGGAAACCCTCCGCGTCATCCGCGTACTCGCCCCGCGCCCGGAAGCCACCCCCCAGGCCCGCGAGCAGATCACCAACGGACTGCACGCCGCCAAACGCGTCTCCGGCGCCCACACCGCCAAACTCATCGAAGTCGGCTGGTTCGACGACTCCCCCTACATCGTCCGCGAGCACGTCGAAGGCCGCTCCCTGCGCCAGGCCGTCACCGCCGACGGCCCCCTGACCGGCGACGCCCTCGAACACCTCGCCGTCACCACCCTCACCGCACTCACCGCCATCCACCTGGCCGGCCTCACCCACGACGCCCTCACCCCCGACACCGTCATCCTCGGCCCCGACGGACCCCGCGTCTGCGACATCGGCCTCGGCATCACCAGCGGCGAACCCGACTACCGCGCCCCCGAAAACCTGCACGCCGAACTCAACCCCGGCGCCGCCCCCACCGCGGGCAGGCCCGCGGACCTCTTCTCCTGGGCCGCCGCCCTCGCCTACGCCGCCACCGGGAAGCCGCCCTTCGGCGGAGAGCTCCCCCGCGTCATGGAAGGGCCCGCCGACCTCACCGGCATCCCCGCCGAGCTCGCCGCCCTCCTGGCCTCGTGCCTCGACAAGAACCCTCACGCACGCCCCGACACCAAGGCCGCCATGCTCCGCCTCCTCGGCGAGCAGTCGGCGGTCCTGATCACCGGGGACGACACGTGGCAGGACGAGGCGCTGCCGGCCGTACCGCAGCAGCCGGCTCCCGCGCAGGCGCCGCCGCCGGCCGGCTGGGGCGCACCGCCGCTCCCGCAGGACCCGGCTCCCCCGGCGCAGGCGACGTTCGTCCTGCGGGGAGCGGCCCAGCCCGGCGAGCGGCCGAAGCGCGGCGGCTTCTCCCTCGTGCTGGTCGCCTGCGTCGGCGTGGTCGCCCTGCTGTCCGGACTCGGCCTGTGGGCCGCCGGGAGCTACACCTCCCTCGGTGAGGCGGAACGGGCGGCCGCCAACGCCGCCGCCGCTCCCCACGCGTCCTTGGGACTGGTCGACCAGGGCCAGCAGGGGCCGGGACAGCCCCAGGGCGACGGGCAGGGCATCGGCGTCGGCGACGGCGTCGGAGAAGAGCCTCCGGACAAGGTGACCGTGCCCTGGGGCGCCACGACCGACCCGCAGAACCCGGATGTCGGGCCGATGCAGCTGAACACGGGCAGCCCGACGGTTCCGGCCCCGTCGATGACCTCGTTCGTCACCCCGCCGGCGATCCCGACCAACGCGCCCGTGCCGCCGACCGCGGTTCCGACCGCGGCCCCGACGGCGCCCCCGGCCCCGACGGCCACGCCGTCCCCGAGCACGACCGCGACCGTGACCGTCACCCCGACCCCGAGCGCGACCCCGACGCCGCCCAGGGTCGATCCGACCCCGGCCCCGACGGCCACGCCGTCCCCGAGCACGACGCCCAGGCCGAGCGAGCCCGCCACGGAGACGCCCGCTCCGGCACCGAGCGAGCCCGCCACGGAGACGCCGACCGCCAAGCCGACGCCTCCCGCGGTGGCCCCCAAGCCGACGCCGAAGCCATCCGCGACACAGACGGCCACGGTCAGGCCGACGCCTCCCGCGGCGACCCCCAAGCCGACGCCGAAGCCGTCATCGCCGCCCCCGGTCGTCGAGCCGACGCAGCCTCCGGCGCCCACCGTCAAACCGACACCGCCTCCGGCGACCACCAAGCCGACGCAGAGTCCGGCGAAGTCGGCTCCGCCGGCCGCGCGTTCCAACCCCTACACCCCGCAGCAGGCCTGTGGATCGGGCTACTACGTGCAGCGCTCCGCCTCCTTCCCCGGCGGAACCACCTACCAGCTCTACAACACCTCCACCGGCTCCAACTGCGTCGTCACCATGAAGACCGCCGACGTGGGCACCGCCACCTCGGTCTGGGCCACCCTCGAAGTCCAGGGCGGCAGCAGCAAGACCGACCGCGGCAACTTCGAGTACTACGCCGGAGGCGTCATCCTGTCCTCCAAGGGCAAGTGCGTCCGCTTCAGCGGCGGCGGCCCCGGCGGCAGCACCGGCACCTCCAGCTGGGCCAACTGCGGATGACATCCCCGACCCGGAACGGCCGGGCACCGACCGACCTGAAAGCGGAGGCGTAACGGGGCTGACCGCGCCCCGTCGCCGGAAGGCCCTCTCCCCAGAAAGCGCAAGGGGCGGGGGCCTTCTCCGTTGCCCGGACCTCCTCTCGGAGGGCTGAGAGGGGATCGCGGCCGATTCGGATCGGAACTGACGTCTGAAATCGACCATTTTGGTGTGACAAATTTGGTTGGATGTTGCTAGATCGTCCGATAGTGATACCTATCGGTAGCTGAGGTGGAAGGATTGCAATGGGGGATTTCAACCCATTACTGCCAGAGGATCCGGAACGCGTAGGCGTCCACATCCTCGTCGGGCGGCTCGGCCAGGACCCTCAGCAGGCCGTGTACCTGGGCCACCTGCCCGACGAGGAAACCCTCCGCGTCATCCGCGTACTCGCCCCGCGCCCGGAAGCCACCCCCCAGGCCCGCGAGCAGATCACCAACGGACTGCACGCCGCCAAACGCGTCTCCGGCGCCCACACCGCCAAACTCATCGAAGTCGGCTGGTTCGACGACTCCCCCTACATCGTCCGCGAGCACGTCGAAGGCCGCTCCCTGCGCCAGGCCGTCACCGCCGACGGCCCCCTGACCGGCGACGCCCTCGAACACCTCGCCGTCACCACCCTCACCGCACTCACCGCCATCCACCTGGCCGGCCTCACCCACGACGCCCTCACCCCCGACACCGTCATCCTCGGCCCCGACGGACCCCGCGTCTGCGACATCGGCCTCGGCATCACCAGCGGCGAACCCGACTACCGCGCCCCCGAAAACCTGCACGCCGAGCCCGCCCTCATATCCGGGCCCTCGCACGCCGAGCCCCCACAGGCCGCCCCCGCACACGCCGAGCTTCCGCCCACCGAGCCCCCGCACGCCGAGCCCTCACAGGCCGAGCTTCCGCAGGCCGAGCCCTCACAGGTCGCCCCCCCGCCCACCGAGCCCAGCTCCGCCACCGCTGCCGTTCCCGGCCTCGGCAGACCCGCGGACCTCTTCTCCTGGGCCGCCGCCCTCGCCTACGCCGCCACCGGGAAGCCGCCCTTCGGCGGGGAGACCGGCAGGGTGCGGGAGGGCGCCGCCGACCTCAGCGGCCTCCCACCCGAGCTCGCCGCCCTCCTGGCCTCGTGCCTCGACAAGGACCCCCACGCACGCCCCGACACCAAGACCGCCATGCTCCGCCTCCTCGGCGAGCAGTCAGTGCCCCCCACCCCCGCCGAGGGCGACCGTACGGCCGGCTCCGGGACGGAGCGGAACTCCTCTGAGGGGGCCGTTCCCCCGGCCGCGGCCGTGGCGGACGCGCCGGCGCAGCCGACGGCACTGCCGCTCTGGGGGGCTCCGGTGCTCCCGGGGAGCCCGCCTCCGGCGGGCGCGGCCGCGCCGCCGAAGGCCGCGCCCGTCCGGGAACGGCCGAGGACCAGGGGTTTCCCCCTCATACTCGCCGCCTGCGTCGGCGTGGTCGCCCTGCTGTCCGGACTCGGCCTGTGGGCCGCCGGGAACTACACCTCCCTCGGCGCCATGGGGCGGACGGCCGCCGAGGGAAAGATCCCCGACGTCATCTCCGCGCCGGCGGGCCAGGGTCAGGGCCTGCCGCAGGAGGCCGGGCAGGGAGGCGAGGACACGTCGGCGGACAAGATGACCGTGCCCTCGGGCGCCACGTCGGAGCCGCGGAACCCGGACGTCGCGCCGCTGCGGCTGAGCACGGGCAGCCCGACGGTTCCGGCGCAGTCGATGACCTCCCCCGTCACCGCGCCGCCGATCCCGGTGCCGACGTTCCCGGCCCCCATCGCGCCGCAGGCCACGCAGAAGGCCGCTACCAAGGCTCCGCCCACGGCCAAGCCCAGAAACACCCGGAACGCCAAGCCCACGGCCAAGCCCGGGAACACCCGGAGCGCCAGGCCCAGCCGGACGCCCAAGCCGACCGGCGAACCGGCCTCCAAGCCCACGACGGCGCCGACGCGGAAGGCGAGCCCGACGCAGAAGCCTCCCCGGGCTCAGCCGTCGACGCCGGCCAAGTCCACACAGCCGACCAGGCCCGCGCAGCCCACCAAGACCGCGCAGCCCACGAAACCCCCCGCGCAGCCCACCAAGACCGCGCAACCGACCGTCAAGCCGACCCCGAAACCGACACCGAAGCCCACCCCGCCAGCCGTCAAGCCGACCCCGAAGCCCACCCCGCCGGCCGTCAAGCCGACCCCGAAGCCGAGCCCGGCGAAGTCGACTCCGCCGGCCGCGCGTTCCAACCCCTACACCCCGCAGCAGGCCTGTGGATCGGGCTACTACGTGCAGCGCTCCGCCTCCTTCCCCGGCGGAACCACCTACCAGCTCTACAACACCTCCACCGGCTCCAACTGCGTCGTCACCATGAAGACCGCCGACGTGGGCACCGCCACCTCGGTCTGGGCCACCCTCGAAGTCCAGGGCGGCAGCAGCAAGACCGACCGCGGCAACTTCGAGTACTACGCCGGAGGCGTCATCCTGTCCTCCAAGGGCAAGTGCGTCCGCTTCAGCGGCGGCGGCCCCGGCGGCAGCACCGGCACCTCCAGCTGGGCCAACTGCGGATAACGCGGTTCCGGCTCCGATGACGAGAGCCCCTTCCCCCGCATCCGCCCGGGGAAGGGGCTCTCCGCGTGTGAAGGACCTCAGTGGAGCGCCGGCCGGCACGAGACCGGCGCCGGAAGGAGGTCGGGGCTCCCGCGCTCAGTCACGGTCCAGGCGGCGTGAGAGGCCGTCCATGGAGCGAGCGAACGCCTCGTAGGTCACGGTCATCCGCTCCTGCAACTCGTCGAGGTTCGGCGTGTCGGCGGAGATACCCGCACCGCTCAGAAGCTCGTTGGTCTTGCGCTCCCCGTCCGCTCGGGCCGCGTCGATCGCCTTCATGAGCTCTGCCGCCAGGACGTGACTGTCCAGCCGCATCACTCGGGGGTTGAGGTCGATCTTCTCCACCTGCCCTGAGCCGTTGGCGGTCACGCTGATCAGCCCGTCGGCACCCGTTCCGGTGCCGTGTATCTCTCGGAGCTCGCCTTCGATACCGGCGAGGCGCCGTATCTCCTGCTCCGCGTCCCGGCTGAACCGCTCCAGGTCTTCCAACTCGAAGTTGGTGGAATCGAACACCGCACGCCCTCCTAAACATTGCGTGACAATCAGGTTACCCAAGCGCTACTGACATAAGTCCAAAGCGAAGATACTGTTAAATCAATGTAACTGTCGCCCCTGTCTTAAGAATGGACAGGAGAGCATCCGGTACGCACAGATCCGGAGGCAAGTCAACACATGGCTCAAGACAAATACGTCACCTCAAGTTGCATCGAAAAAATTCAACGCAACCTCAACGAGGAAACAATTCCGGCCTTCAGGCAACTCAAATCGGACATCAATAACACCAATATCGGCTTCCCCGAATTCGGTGTGCTGGGCGCGGCACTCTCCTACAAGTACAGAGCCGCCCAGAACGACATCAAAGAATTCTCCGACAGTGCCATCGACGCCCTCAAATCCTGGATCGAGGCGTTGGAGACCATCCAAAGGAACTGGAGAGACGCCGAAGAGGCGAGTACGGTCAAGTACATATGACGACTCCGATAAGTCTCGTCCACGCCGGCCGTGCGGCGCGGGCCGCGCAGGCCGAGGCGCAGGCACTGGCGCTGGCGCAGGCCGAACTGAAGGCCGCGTCCAAAGCCGCGCTCGACACGCTCAAGACAAGCTGCAGGCTTGTTCCCAGCCTGATGACGGCGGTGGCCATCGCCACCACGGCTATCGCGAACGTCGACGGGATGGGCGACGCCAAGGCGAACTGGCAAGCCCTCGCCAAAGAGCTTGAGGTCAAATATCCCGGCGTCATCGGCAACGCGGTCTTCCTCTGCCGCGGAGACTGGCAGGCCGACGACCGCGAGGCATTTCTCGACTCGGCCACCACGTTCGGCTCCGAGTTACAGAAGCTCAGCGGCATCTGCTACACCATGGAAGGCAAGTTAGACGCGGTCCGCGAGGCGTACTACGACTACTGGAAACATATCGCCGCGCTTTCCGGCATCATCTTGATCTACATTCTGGCCGTCGTGCGCATGTCCACCGTCTCCCCTGCCACATCGGCGGCGGCGCAGGCGCAGCTCAAGCGACTAGGCGCAATCACGAATGGTCTCGTCGGCAAGATAACAGCGGCCCTCGGCGCCTATCTGGCCCTGGCCGGCCACGCTCTGGCCGCTCTCGGCGGCAAGTTCAACAGCATGTCCAGCATCAAGCCGACCGGAGGCCTGAAGATCGACTTTCAGAAGGCCGAGATCTCCACGAAACCCCCCTCCAACTGGATCGCCCCCAAACGCGAGATCGGAGCTATCCACAAGGATGCGCCGGACCCCCAGGTCGACAAGGTCATCGATGGCCTCACCCCCGAGTCCGGCAATTGACGGCATGCGGCGCGGCCCGGTCCCGACCGGCCAGGTTCTGGCCGGTCACGCCTTGTCTCCCAGATCGCGCAAGGCACGCACCAGGTCCTCACCGATCTCCTCGAACTGCCGGCGCGCCCGGTCCATGTCGAGGGTGAGCGGCTCGCCTCCCGTCGCCGCCCGGAGCAACTCCTCGTTCTGGCGCTGAGCGTCCTCCTGGGCGGCCCGGACCGCCTCCGTCGCCGCTTCGGCGATCAGATGGCTGTCCAGACGCGTGATGCGCGGCTCGAAGGTGATCCGCTGGATGCGGCCGACGCCGTCGACGACGGCCCGTGCGAGCCCGTCGGCGCCGAACCCTTCACCCGTGACGGCCGCCAGTTCACTCTGGACACCGCCGAGCAGGGTCAGCGCCTCCTCGCTCTGCCGTACGACCTCCTCCAGGTCTTCCAGGCTTTCCATGCGCAGGTGCTCAGGGCTGAAGTTCGTCACTTGTAACGCTCCGGGAGTTCCTTCTTGGGGGACAGCCACTCGAACGTTCCGTACGCGGGAAGCTGGGGCGGCTGTCCGGGCTGCTGGGGCGGCGGCTTCTGGAAGGGGGGCAGGCCGTTGGTCCTGATCCGGGCCTGGGTGAAATCGACCCTCGCCAGACCGGTGGGCTCCAGGTTGAACGACTGCATCCACGCCTTGCCGGAGAAGTAGAGCGACATGCTGCTGCTGACCACGCTGACGATGGTCCTGCCGAGGGCGCCGGTCGAGGCGGCGATCATCCTGCTGGCCAGGAGGCCGAGCATCCGCAGGTTGAGGACGGCCGATCCCGCGAAGGGCGTCGCGAGCATGAGGGCGGCGATCCCGGAGAGGGCGAGCAGGAGCGCGGCAAGCTGGCCGATCGCCACCCAGTAGGCGCGATAGGAGTCGCCGAGCTCGTCCACGATGTCGGCGATGTTCTTGATGTAGCCGCGCAGGCTCTCCAGTTCCTCCTGGTACTTCTGGACGGCGTCGTCGAACGCGTCGCGGTCCTCGGCGATCCAGCCGTCCTTGCCCTTGGTCTTCAGGTCGGCCAGGTAGCTCTTGACGGCGGTGTCGAGGCGCGAGTGGAGCGAGGTCCAGTTGTTGTAGATGTCGGCCATCCCGGGCACGTTGGCAGCCGCGGTCGCCGCGATCGCCACCCCCGCCCAGGCCGTGGGCATCAGCCTGGTTCCCTTCTCCAGGCTGCTGAGGACCTTCGCGGAGTTGACCATCACCCCCTTCGCGCTCCTGGTCGCGGTCAGGGGGGTCGGCTTCTTCCCCGGCGGCACCGGCATGTCAGACCTTCCGAATCACTGGTAGACGACGACGCTTCTGTCCTCGGCGGTCCGCCAGTTGGTCTCGACCACGTCCAGTGCCTCCTGCCAGGACTCCATCACCGCCACCGCCTGCGCGAACTTCTCCTCGACGGTCTCCTGGACATGGCGGTAGCGCAGGCCGATCAGCAGTTCACCGACGGCGCCCCAGCCGAGGCCTCCCAGGTCGGTGCTGTCCAGGATCCGGCGCAACTCCTTGATCTCGGGAATGACGTCATTGTCCAGCTCGGCGCCGATCGCCTTGATCGCCTTCGACGTGACGTATCTGTCCTGAGTCACGCGCCATCCTCCAGAGATCGACAACCCTTTCGTGATATCTCATATCACCTGATCTCTGCTGTCCCACGCGTCCATCGAGCCTGTTCAGTATGCTTTCGAAGATCGGAAACGTCGTGGACGGCCGCCGTTCACCATCGCCTCACCATCGACTCCGGTGAGGCCGTTCCGCGATCACGCTTCTATGCTGTCGACGACCGCGTGTCCGGCGAGACGGAGGTGGGATGCAGACCCGTCGCGATCTTTATCAGGCGCACAAGCTGATGACACAGCGCCTGGGCATGGCCCTGCTCCAGGGAGAGCCGGACCTGTCGGAGTCACCGATGCGCAGGCACAACACGGCCACGTTCGGCGGAATTCTGGTCGCGGTGCTGGTGACGGCCGTCTTCGGGGTGATAGGCCTGATCCGCCCGGGCAACGCCACCGGGCTCACCGATCCGGGGAACCTGATCGTGGAAGAGGAGACAGGCGCGATCTACGTCTACAGCGCCCCGCAGAAGAAGATGATCCCGGTCACCAACGTGGCCTCCGCCAGGCTGCTGCTGAACACGCAGGACGTGAAGGTGCGCACGGTCACCGCCGCCTCGCTCGCGAAGTACGACCGCGGCACGCTGGTGGGCATCCTGGGCGCCCCCGAGTCCCTGCCCGCCCGCGACCGCCTGATCCGCGCTCCCTGGTCGGTGTGCGTCGCCGAGGGTGTCGACACCAACGGCGAGCGCAAGCCGTACACCTCGCTGATCGGCGGCTTCCGCGTCGGCGGCGCCCCGGTCGAGCAGGGCTCGGCCATGGTCGTCAGGGAGAAGGAGGGGAGCCAGGCCTGGCTGCTGTGGGCGAACCAGCGGCTGAAGGTGCCCGCCAGGACCGTTCGGACGCTGACCCAGGAGCAACCTCGCCAGATCCCCGCGGCCTGGCTCAACGCCCTGCCGGAGGGGCGTCCCTTCGAGAGGCCGGCGATCCCGGGTCTCGGCGGTTCGGCGCGCGGGCCCGACGGCAGGAGGTCCGCGGTCGGCAGGGTGTTCACCGTGCCGCCGGTGACTGGCGGGCCCGCCAAGTGGTACGTCCTGCTCGCCGACGGCCTGGCGGACGTCAGCCCCCTCCAGGCCACCCTGCTGCTGGCCGACCCGGCCATCAAGCAGGCGTACGGCCGCGCGGAGCCGCTGCCGAAGGAGATCGCCCCGGCGACCGCGAACGGGATGAAGCAGTCAGGCACCCGTCTCGGCGTCAGCGGCCTTCCCGCGTCCATGCCGAGGATCATTTCTTCCGCTCCGACGAGCCCGCTCTGCGCCGTCTACTCCGAGACCGAGCGCGGTTCGACCCAGGCGACCCTGACGATCGGCAGCACGGCGCCGATCCCCCAGCCGCCGAAGGGATGGTTCAACCAGGACGTGGCCGACCGGGTGACGCTCTCCCGCGGTGCCGGCGCCCTGGTGGGAGTGCTGCCGGGGAACGGCCAGACGGGGGCGATGAGGCCGCTCTACCTGATCGGCGACCAGGGACGGCGGCACGCCATCCTGTCGGCGGACATGCTGCCCAGCCTCGGCTACGAGCTGAAGGACGTCGCCCCGCTCCCGACGCAGATCGTGAAACTCATCCCCGAGGGCCCGGCGCTCGACCCGGCGGCGGCGAAGGCGCCCGTGCAGATCGCTCCTTCGGCGACGGCTCCCCCTCGGCAGTGAGGCGCGGATGACCGCGCACCACGGACGACGGATGCGGACACCCGCGGGTGTCCGCATCCGGCTCCGTGAAGGTGGGGACGGGAGAAGGCGGTCGCATGGACGGCGGCCGGGACGGCGCGCTCAGACAGAGAGGACCTTCGGCTGCCCGAGGGGGAAACCCTTCGTGCCGGCCCGCTTGAAGTCGGGCGCCTTGTCCGGCAGGGCCTTCAGGCCGGGGAGCAACTGCGCCTGCGCGAGCTGGTAGCCGTTCACGCCGGCGAGGATCACACCCGCGGCGGCGAGCACCTTGAGCTTCATCCTGAAAACGCGCAGGACGGTTCTGCCGACCGACCGGAGCACCGTGGCGATGGTGAGGTTCGAGGCTCCCTTGGCGATGGGGATGAGCGACGCGGCCGCCAGGCCCGACATCAGCGCCGCCACCCCGCCCACGAATTGGGCGCCGTGATGGTAGATCTCGGCGGCCTGCTGAAGGGTCTGGCTGGAGGATTTGCGGTAGTTCTTCATCTTCTCAAGCTCATCCAGCAGGATCTCCATCCTGTCGATGAAGAACTCGCACGCGTCCCCCTCCCATCCCCCATATTCCTTGGCCTTGACCTTCAGCGCGCGGATGCCCTTCTCCGCAGCGTCGAGAGCGGCATCGCCGGTGTCCGAGTCGCACCACTCCTCCGACGCCTTGCACATGGCGCCCGGGTTGGACACCAGCATGACCAGCATGTCGGCGATGGTCTGCGCCAGGAGAAGCCTGGGCACGGCGGCGGGATGCGCGAGTATCTGGGCGGCCGCCTTCGCCGTCGCCGCCGACGTCATGTAGATCGCCCTGTCCGACTCGTAGGCCATGACGGAGACCTCCTATCCGGACACCAGGCAGGCATGAGGAAATATGGTGATCACACTATCTCGCCGATCACCGAGGGGGCGACCGGCACATCGTCTCCCCAGTCCTCCTCGTTCCCGGTCAGTATCGAGGACGTCTCTTGCTCATTGCCGTTGTTCCCACCGGCGCCGGCGCCCCCCACGGGGGGCAGCATGCCGTTCATCCCGGGGGTGCCGCTGGACAGGCCGGGGCCGAGCGGCAGGGAGGAACCGGCTCCTCCCGACCCGGTCGAGATGCCACCGGTCCGGGTCGGAGTACTCGTCCCCCCCTGGTCACCCGTCCACACAGCGGGATCCGGGCTCTTCACCTGCGGCGTCTGCGGCGTCGTCACGGCGTTCGGATCGTAGCCGGCCAGGCTCGTCTTCGGATTGGGCAGATCGGGAGTGGAGGAGCCCGGGTCGGGGGTCTTGTAGTCAGGCGTCTTGTAATCGGGCGTCTTGTAGTCAGGCGTCTTGTAGTCAGGCGTCTTGTAGTCAGGCGTCTTGTAATCAGGCGTCTTGTAATCAGGCGTCTTGTAATCAGGCGTCTTGTAATCAGGCGTCTTGTAATCAGGCGTCTTGTAATCAGGCGTCTTGTAATCAGGCGTCTTCGAGTCGGGCCCGGTCAGATCGAGAGGAACTTGCTTCGAGGAGATCGGATCATACGGGTTCAGTCCGGAACCACCCAAGCCAGAACCACCCAGTCCGGAACCGTTCAGGCCTGAACCACCGAGGCCTGGACCACCGAGACCCGAACCGTCCAGGCCGGAACCACTCAGCTCCGAACCACTCAGCTCCGAACCGCCCGGCTCCGAGCCCTTGTCCTTACCGCCGCCCTTGTCCTTACCGCCGCCCGAATGATCATCGCTAGCCTGGTAATTCGACTTGGTCTGAGCGAGGGAGTTCTCCCAGGAGACCAGCACCTCCTTGCATGCCTGGAGGGCGTTCACCGCGCTGTCGCGGGTCTCGGCGTGGGTGTACTGGAGTCCTACACCGACGGCGCCAAAGCCGGGGAAGTCGACGGAGATCCCGCCGGTCTTGGTCCCGAGCGTCTCCAGCCTCGGAGCATGGCCTCCGACGCCCCGGCCCAGTTGATCGAGGCCTTCGGACCCGTACCCGAAACCTTCACCTTGGCGCAATTCGCCCATTTCCGTCCCTCAGACTCGCACTTCCCGGGTGTCCTGCCGGCTCCTTGAAAACCATGATCACATTAATCGCACAGGCTACTGCGGTTCCGCGGGCACCGTACAGACCGGTGGAGCGGGCACGGCGCCCTGCCTACGGCCGCGCGAGACAACCGATCACCATGATGCCGTCAGGCGAGTGTCGTGGGAGAGACATTCTTGGCAGCAGGGCCGGTCCAATACTCGTCGGTTTCGGGAAGCCAGTAGACCTTCTCATGCGTCTTCTCCTCCTGGCCGCTGGGGCCTCCTCCCCCCAGGGTGGGAGCCACCCCCGATATACCGGTGTTCGCCGCCATGCGGGATCTGGCGCCGGAGGTGTCGGCGTTCACGACTCCGCCGGGCGCCGTGCCGTACACCCCCACGTTGCCCGACGCGCCGTGGCCGGACGTGGTGTTCCCGGGCGCCTGGTATCCCGAGCTGTTCGGCCAGGTGGAGGTGGACGGGTCAGGGGGAATCGGCAGCCGGGACGTCAGCGGGTCGTTGAGACCGGCGAGCTGGGTGTTTCTCGGATCCGGCAGGGAGAGGTTCGTCTTCGACGGATCGAGCCCGTTGGGGTTGACGCCGTTCGGGTTGACGCCGTTCGGGTTGATGCCGTTCGGGTACGTCCCGTCGGGGTTGAGCCCGTTGGGATATGCGCCGTTCGGGTTGACGCCGTTCGGGTTGACGCCGTTCGGGTCGAGGCCGTTGGGATCGAGCCCGTTCGGATTCACACCGTTCGGATAGAGGCCGTTCGGGTACGTCCCGTCGGGGTTGAGCCCCTTGGGATACGCGCCGTTCGGGTTGACGCCGTAGGAGGAGGGGATGAAGCCGCCCGTCCCGGAGCCGTTCGGATCGTACGGCGAGCCGGAGTCGCTGGGAAGCCCCCCCGTGTAGTCCGTGGGTCCGCCCGGCTCGAAATCGGGCATGTTCACCGGGGTGACGGTGGGCAGCGCCTGCTGAACCTCGGCGGGGAGCTTCTGGTAGTGCTCGACGATCTTTTTGTTGACCGCTTCGAGATGATTGCGGGCCCGGTCCTCCGCCCACGAGATCCCGGCGAACGGTGTGAAGTCCGAGAGCTCGAAACCCTGGTCCGACCTGGAGTGGCGGTACCTGGAGTCGACCAGGTTCGCCTGGGCCCAGTTGAGGGTGTTCGCGTACTCGGTCAGCGGCATGCCCATCTCGCCCAGCTTGGCCCCGAGCTCACGCATGCTCGCATGCAGGCTCTGCAGGCCCTTCTGCATTTCGACGGCCGCGGGCCCCTCCAGGTGCCCGGAAAGCTGGATGGCCTGCTCCTTGAGCTTCCTCGCGGCTTCGTCGAGCACCCTCTTGCCCGCGAGGTAGTACTGACCCGCCCGTCGCACCGAGTCCGGGTTGGTGTTGTCTATCCACTTCTTGATCTGGTCGAGATCCGAGTGGAACATGTCCGCGAAGAAGCCCCCGCCCTTCACCTCGGGGTCCGGGGCGGGACCGGAAAAATTGAGCGGTGTGGTCTGTTTCTCGGCCATGGTGCTCCCTCTCAGACGTAGCGGCGCGTGCCGTCTTCCTGATTGGCCATCTCGGCGCCGTCGTACGACTTGGCCGACTCGATGAGCCCGTCGATGGCCGCCTGGCACCGTGCGATCAACGAGGAGTAGAGGCCCCCGCCCTGCCCCGGTTCACCTATGAGCTGCGCGTAGGCGGTGACGGTCGCCATGCTGAAACTCTGGGCGACGGGCCATTCCCCCAGCTGGATCTCACTGAGCGCGCACTGCCGCTGCAGGTCCGGAAGCGAACCGGCACCGGCGGGCGGGCCCGGCAGCGGCGGCGGGGTGGAGCCCTTGGCATACGCGACCTGGGTCGCCGGCATCTCCGTGGGGGTGGTCATCGTCGCGAGTATCTTCTGCACCTCACCGGCGATGCGTTTGATCTCCGGCGTCCGCAGGGCGGGGTCGCCCTTGCCGCTGGCGTCGCTCTTGTCGGTCAGGCCGGGCCAGTCAGGATCGAGTTCGAGTGCCATGAGCACCTCCGGAAAAGTCAGTGATCAGCAGATGCATGAGGAGGTCACATCGTGCTCGCTCTCCCAGTGACCTTTTTCCGGCAGGTAGACCGATGTCTCGTGCTCCTCGCAGCCCTCCTGGCCCATCCCGCCGCCCATCGGCATGCCGCCCATCGGCATCATCGTGCCGTTGCCGATGGTGCCCCGCGCCAGCGCGGCGGAGCTGGCCCCGCCCACGCCCAGGGAGCCCGCACCGGCTCCCGAACCGCCCACACCGAGGACCGGGGAGACGGCGGTCGTCGGTCCGAACGAAGTGGTGGGAGGCGGAGCGACGGCGGTGGGCACGACAGTGTTGGGAGGAGCGAGAGTCGTCACCGGCTGCTGGTTGAGGCCCGCCGTCTCGGTGCTCCGGGGGTTGTGCCTGGGAGCGTCCTCGTTCCCGCCGATCACGGCCGGGGCGGTGGCGTCGGAATCCTTGCCGTTCGCGCCGTCGACCGGAGACTGTCCCTGCCCGTTCCCGTTCCCGTTCCCGCCGTCGGCGCCCGGAGCGCCGGCACCGGAGCCGGGCGAACCCGTGCCGTCGGAACCGGACCCGCCCGGGTCGGTGCCGTTCGACCCCGGATCAGCCGGGTCGGAACCCTTCGGACCGGACCCGTCAGAGCCTGAGCCGTCGGAGCCCGGACCTTCCGGACCTGACCCGCCCGGACCGGAACCACCCGATCCGCCGTTCCCCCTGCCGGAGCCCGGAGACGAGGAAGAGCCGCCCGTCCCGGAGCCCGTCGAGCCGTTCCCGGACCCGGTCGAGTCGCCCTGGTACGGCGAGTCGCCCTCGGGGTACTGGGTCTTCGTGTACGAGGAAGGACCGCCCGGCAGTGACACGGTCGGCAGCTCGTACGAGACGTGCGGGGGCACCTGGACGTTGTAGAGTTCGACGATCTTCTCGTTGAGCTCCCTCAGCACCTTGCGAGCGGCCTCGTTGGCGGCTTCCACGTCCGCCGCCGCCGGCGACATGCTGGCGTTGGCGCTGGGCGGGACCGTCGACGTCCCGCCCTGACTCTCCAGCTTGTTGATCTTCTCGATGGCCTGGGGGAGGTAGGTCCCGCCGTACAACCGGAGGGTGGTGGACATCTGCTCCATCTTGGAGACCAGCTCGGTGCCGGTGGCGTGCAGCATCTGCAGCGCCTTCTGCACCTCCGCCGCCGTCTCCCCGCCCCACACCTTCGCGAGCTCGCCGGCGACGCTCTGCAGGACGCCGCAGACGAGGTCGATGGTCCCGGCGGCGTTGCCGTAGGCGAAGCCCGCGTCGTCGATGCTGGTGGGCGCGGTGTTGCGCAGCAGCTCCTTGATCTGGTCCTTGGTCTGGGTGACGCCGTCCACCTGCGGAACCGCGGCAGAGGACCGGATGATCAGAACCTTCGATTCGCTACCCACAGTGACCTTCCCTACGCCTTCGTGCCGTTCCCGCCGGTGTTCGCCTGGTTGGCGCCGTCATACTCGCCGGCGTTCAGGCGAATCGCCCTGATGACCTCTTCGAGGCGGGTGACGAACAGGTCGTACACATGCCCGAGGGCTCTGCCCCCCTGCTCGTCGGAAGTGGAGGCGCCGACCGTCTTGGCGAACGCGCTCGCCGCCTGCCATGTGCCGAGCTGCTGCTCGGTCAGCATGGCCTCAGGCTTGAAACCCTCCGTGGACCCGGTGGTGTAACCCTCGGAGTAGGCGGGCCCCCGCATCCCCGGCATGTAGCTCTCCAGCTCCCCCGCGAGCTTCTTCAGCCGGTCGGCGTTGAACTCGGAGGTGGGTGCGCCGCCGTCCAGACCGGGCCAGTTCGGATCGGGGTTGAGAGCCTTCTCTCCTCCGTACATGGAGTCTCTGCTGGTCATGTTGCTCCTCGGGAGAAAAGGCGAACCGTGAGTCGCTCATGCTCGCCGGAGACAAACGATCTCGGTCACCGCGTCATGCGGTGACCGAGAGGAACGTGATCATCTACTGATCGCGTCAGCCGGCCCAGATCGCCTTGTTACGCTGCTCGGCGGCCCGGTAGTTCTCGGTGGCGACGCCGAGGGCCTTCGCGGCCTCCTGAAGCTGGCGCCCCATCTCCTGCTCGGCCTGGTCCCACTTGGCCCGGTGCTGCTCGAAGAACTCCGACGCTCCACCGGACCAGCTCGCCTCGCCCAGGGTGGCCCTGAGCTGGGTGATGAGATTGTCGGTGACCGTGTCCATGGCGGTGACGACCTGGAGGAGCTCGCCCTGGACCCGCTCCATCTGCACGAAGTTGACCTTCGTGTAGTCGGCCGCGAAGCCACCCCCGGTGTAGTCGGTTGACTGAGACATTAGGCTCCCCTACCTGTTGATCTTGCCGTCGACCGCGCCGGTGTTGATGAGCGAGTCGACCCGTCCCATACCCGACTGCACGTCTTGGTCGGCCGCGCTGTAGACGACCACGTTCTGGCCCATCCTGTCCGCGATGTCTTCCAGGTCTCGCCGGACGATCATCATCTGCTCGTCCCACTTGGTCATCGCCTGCAGGAACTTGGCCGACGCCGATCCAAGCCAGCCCGAAGCCGTCAGCTCCTGCGTGGTGAGCTGAACGCCCTTGCGCAGTCCTTCGACGTGCTGCGCGGCGTCGACAACCTGACCCGCCCCTGTTCTGATCTTGTCGGGGCTAGCACCGTAAAATTCCACCGGTCACCTCCGTGACATGGGGCCCATCTCTTCGTCGCTGCGCCGTGCCCTCGCGCCGGCCCTATGACCGTGCCACCGCACGGACGGACAGACGGGACTGCAGCCGCGAACATCATCAAATGGCATGCTAGCGATCTAGCGCAACATAGATAACATGCATCTATATCACGGGCGCGTAACACTTTGGTGTCATTTACACAAACGCGCAGGCCAGCGCTTTACAGCCATCCGAAAGCCAGTGCGGCGGCGCAGGCTGTGCCGTATATGCGGAACCTGACGCTTTCCCGCTTTCTGTACGACCTAACACGCTTGGGCTACTGTTGTCGATCTCTGAGGGGCCGCGGGGTGGAGGCTGGACTTGGCTGGACAACGGGACATCGACAAGCTGCTCAACTGGGGCGGGGTCGCCCCATCCTCCGATCTTCCCGCCACCGGCTCGGTGGAGGTCATCCGGCCCGACGTCAGCGGACCGGAGGTCCCGTCCTACGGGGACACATTTGGGAACGCCGGGGGGAACTCCGGGTCCTCCCTGTTCCCTGACGGCGACACGTCCGACGTCACCCGCCTGCAGGCCGTGGACTCCGACGTCCTCGTCATCGAGGACCCCGAACCGGGGTATGTCGACCCTCAGGCCGCCGCGAACGACGGTCCCAAGATAGAAATCATCACGGACCCGAACGCTCCCCAGGACCCGGACAAGCCCGGCGACCCGAACGACCCCGAGGACCCGGACAAGCCCGAGGACCCCAAGGATCCCGAGGACCCCAAGGACCCGGACAAGCCCGGCGACCCGAACGACCCCGAGGACCCCAAGGATCCCGAGGACCCCAAGGACCCGGACAAGCCCGGCGACCCGAACGACCCTGAAGACCCGAACGATCCCGAGGACCCCAAGGACCCGGACAAGCCCGGCGACCCGAACGACCCCGAGGACCCCAAGGATCCCGAGGACCCCAAGGATCCCGAGGACCCCAAGGACCCGGACAAGCCCGGCGACCCGAACGACCCTGAAGACCCGGACAAGCCCGAGGACCCCAAGGACCCGGACAAGCCCGGCGACCCGAACGACCCTGAAGACCCGGACAAGCCCGAGGACCCCAAGGACCCGGACAAGCCCGGCGACCCGAACGACCCTGAAGACCCGGACAAGCCCGAGGACCCCAAGGACCCGGACAAGCCCGGCGACCCGAACGACCCCGAGGACCCGGACAAGCCCGAGGACCCCAAGGATCCAGAAGTGCCGGAGACCCCGGAGGCACCGGAGACCCCGGAGGTGACTCCACCTGCGGGCACGGGCGAGACGCCCGGTGATTCCGGTGGGTCCCCGGCACCGGATCTACCCTCGCCGTCCTCCGGAGGCGGTGGCGGCGTCCCGAATCTGGGCGGTGCCGACTCCGGAGGCGGTGGTGGCGTCCCGAATGTGGGCGGTGCCGGCTCCGGCGGGGGCACGGCACCCCTGACCGAGGAACAGAAAAAGGCAGCCGCAGCGGCGAAGGCGAAGGCTGACGCGGAGGCGAAGGCGAAGGCTGACGCAGCGGCGAAAGAGCGCGCCAAGCAACAACGAGAGCAAATCATCTCGGGCGGTGGCGTAGACGGCGGCTGGCGCAACACGAGTGACGAGGCGTTCACCAGCCTCAAAACCAAGTTCGCCACCGCCGCCACTGACGGCGGAAAACTCTCCCAAGCTCAGAGCAGAACCGAGGGAATCAATGTCGGGTGGCCCGGATTCGGCCTGCTCGGGTCGGGGCTCACATCTGCGCACAACACGGCTCGCGATGCGATCAAAGGATACATCGCCGCGGCGAAAACGCAGGTGGGCGAGAAGTGGACCGACCAGCTGCACCAAGGGGCCGAGGTCATGAAAAAGGCCAACGACGCGAGCACGGTTAAGGCCAACGACGCGAGCACGGTTAAGGAAACCTGAGAGAAATGGCATTCGCTTATCACGCCGGCACCAGTATCTACACCAGTGCCATCGGCATGTGCACAGCCGCCTCGGTGATGCCCTCTCTGCCGCCCAGTCCCATGTTCAGAAGCATCGCCATCTCGTCGGGACTGCTGATGACCCTCCAATTCTCCAGCCCGAGCGACATCGACGGCACAAAACAGGTGTGGAAAGATCTGTGCAAAGAACTTGACGAGGCGCACATCGACCTCAACAGCTTCACCTCGGGAGTGGATCCGGAAAAGTGGCAGAACATGGGGAAGGAGGAGTTCGACGCCGCGTGCAAGAAGTTCTATGACGAAATGGGCAAAACCCGGGACTGCTGCAATAACATCGGCGACAGCCTCGGCGGTGCGGCGCTGATGTCGTTCGCCGCAGCGGTGATCTGCGCGATTTTGGGCGGCATCCTCCTGAAGATGGCGATAGCGAAGGCAGCCGCCAGCGCGGCAGGACCGGTCGGCGCATTGACCGCCACCACGATTACGACGGCAGGTGCCACGACCATTCGCCAGAACCTGCGCGCGATGGTTGCCAAGAGCGGCAAGTCCCTCATGATGATCGCGACCATCGTCGGGATGGGCTACATGCTCCTGCAGATGCTGACGTCGTCCACGCAGCAGGGGCTCTCCCAGGCGGCGACGCCCACCGACATGAAGTCGACGCCCATGTTCGAGCAGGTCTTCATCGAGGGCCTACCGCAGTCGTTCGGCCAGACGACAAGCGGGGACCAGACCACCACCGGCGACCAGACCACCACCGGGGACCAGACCACCACCGGGGACCAGACCACCACCGGGGACCAGACCACCACCGGGGATCAGACCACCACCGGGGATCAGACCACCACCGGCGACCAGACGGCATAGGGGACAGGCCCTCAGGAATTCCGCGCCCGCGAGCGGATCGGATGCTCGCAGGCGCGGTGTTTCCGGCGGTTACAGGTTCATGCGGCGGCGGATGCTGTCGAGCTCGCCCATCACATCATCGAATGTCCGGTTGTAAGCGGCTTCCGCGTCCTTGATCTGGTTCATCGCCTTGTCCGGGTCGTTGATGTAGGACATCGGATTGTCCTCCTCGCCGAACACCTCGGCCATGACCTCGTTGACCTGCTTCTGCAGATCCGTGGTGGCGGCGGCGATGACGTCCTTGACCTTCTCGGCCAGCTCGCCCGCGCTCAGCCGCATCGCCTTGGGGTGCAACTGGAGCTCGCGTATGCCCTCGGCGGCGTACTCCACGGTGACCAGGCCGTCGTCGTCCTGGGCACGCCCGACGAGGTCGGCCATGCCCTTCTGCATTTCCTCCATGCGCGCGAACTGCTCGTCCGCTCCCTTCAGGAGCTTGTCGATATCAATGTTCGCGAAGTCCCCGAACTCCTGCATTGACCGATTCCCTCCACATGGGCACCACCGGTCTCATGAGTGACGACCGGCCACTTCCGGAGCAAGCTAACCGCACCCTCACTATCGACGCAATGCGGACAGAAGAACATGGCGGCGGAGAGCGGCCCACGCCGGGTCCGGCGGCTCAGCCGGACAGGCCGCGGACCCAGGAGTAGACCTCCAGCACGCCGAGGGCCAGCGGGAACAGCGCGACGATCAGCAGGAGCTCGACGATGTCCCCGGCCCGCCCCCAGAACGGGGACGGCTTGCCGACCTGCAGCCACATGCCCAGGCCCGCGCAGATCGCCGCGGCGCCCAGCAGTCCCATCACCACGATGATCGCGGTGGGGCCTCCCCCTCCGGCGGCCTGCGAGATCGCGAACATGACGAGCCCGGAGACACCGGAGATCATCAGCCAGAGCCGCTGGCCGAACCCGTGGAAGACGCGGGTCCGCATGATGAGGGTCAGCGACAGCGTCAGCGCGTTGGCCGTGGCGACCCATCCGCCATGCATGACGAGGTAGGCCTGCGCCACCAGCGCCACCAGCGCCACTCCCGCGACCATCCCGGTCGCGTAGCTCAGCGCGTGGGCGGTGCGCTCCTCGACGAGCGGGCCGTCGATCTGCTGGTTGTCGTTGCGCAGTTCGTCGGCGGTGGTGGGCATCGTCGGCGTCGGCACGCGGGCGAGCCGGAACGACAGGACCGGGATCAGCGGGGTGAACCCCAGCAGGATCGCGACGGTGACCGCGGCCACCCCGGCGGCGGGCGCCTGGGACACCATCACGACGGCCGCGCTCACCGCTCCGGTCATCGAGGCGATGGCGGCGCCGAGGAAGACCGGCACGCCGTCGGCGATGGCGATCACGGCGATGGTCGCCACGAGGCCGACGGAGGCGAAGGCGGCGAGCATGTGCGCCGCGCCGAGTCCCCCCAGTCCCCCGGCCGCCGACGGTGCCAGCAACCCGGCCAGCAGGCCGTACGGCAGGGCCGCGTAGCCGATCAGCGCGCCCGCCGGGGAGTCGCCGGCCGCCCGGGACATCGCGGCGCCCGCGGCGACCAGGAGGGCCGCGAAGACCACGGCGACCACGGCGGCGGGCGTCCACGGCGGCCCGGCCAGCACCAGGGCCGCCACCCCGGTGAGCAGGAGCGCGACCGCGGCTCCCACCCCGGCCAGGCGGGTGTGCCGCGGGCCCCATTTGTCGGAGCCCTCCTGGACCCCGGTGGCGACCACGTCGGCCACGTCGTCGAACAGCGCGGGAGGCAGCATGGCCTCCTGCGGCCTGAGATAGAGCACCTCGCCGTCGAGCACGCCCAGGGTTCCCAGGCTCTGGCCGAGGTCGAGCGGGGCCCCGCCGAGCCGTTGGAGCACCCAACCGGGACCGGCCGACGCGTCACCGCCGATCTCCCCCACCGCGCGCAGCAGGCCGGGCAGGACATGGGGCAGTGGAATGTCCGCGGGCAGCGCCAGGTCGGCCTTCCTGCGGGGGGCCACGATCGTGACGTGGCACAACGTCGGCAGCGGCGCGGCGAACTGGGCCAGCGCGCCCTGTGTGATCGGCCCCTGAGCGGGCGGTTGAGCCAGCGACCTCACAGTCGTATCCCTCTCACCACAGGCATCACGGACATCACGGATACGGTAGCGGGGACGGCGGGGATTACGCGCGGCAGCCGCAGATAAACGTTTTCTGGTAATAAGTAGCGCAAACGATCAGGAAGGCGATTCCAGGGGTGAGTATCGTCATCGTGCGGCGCCCAGAGCGCCGGCCACCGCCCAAGCCTCCGCGGGGCGAGATCCTGCTCGAGTCTCCGCCGGAGGTCCCCGAGGTCCAGCCGCAGGGCTTCATGGCGGTGCTCACCTACCTGCCGATGATCGCGGGCGGCGCCGCGATGGGCCTGATGTTCACCGCCGGCGGCAACTCCAACCCGCTCATGTACGTCGCGAGCGGCCTGTTCGCGATATCCATGGTGGGCATGTCCCTGGGCCAGATGGGCCGCCAGTCTGGAGAGCGCAAGAACCGGCTCAACAACCTGCGCCGCGACTACTTCCGCTATCTCTCCCAGGTCCGCAAGAGGGTGCGCCAGGCCGCCAAGCAGCAGCGCGCGGCCCTGGAGTGGGGCGGTCCCGCCCCCGAATCACTGTGGTGGGTCGCCATGAGCCAGCGCCTGTGGGAACGGCGGCCCCGCGACGACGACTTCGGCACGGTACGGCTCGGCACCGGCGTGCAGAAACTCGCCATCCAGCTCATTCCCCCCGACTCCAAGCCGATCGAGGACCTGGACGCCCTGACGTCCGGCGCGCTGCGAAGGTTCGTCCGGGCGCACTCGACGGTGGCCAAGCTGCCGGTGGCCGTGGCCCTGCACTCCTTCGCGCGGATCAACCTGACGGGCGACCCGGTGGCCGTACGCGAGCTCGTACGGGCGATGATCGCCCAGCTGACCGTGTTCCACTCCCCGGACGACATGCGGGTCATGGTGTGCGCGAGCAAGGAGTGGATGGCCCAGTGGGACTGGGTCAAGTGGCTGCCCCACGCGCTGCATCCGGAGGAGACCGACGCCGCCGGCCAGGTGCGGCTGATGGCCGAGAACCTGTCCCAGCTCGACCACCTGCTCGGCTCGGAGCTGAAGGAGCGCGCGCGGTTCAAGCCCGGCGCCTCCTCCGACGCCCTGCCGTACCACGTGCTGATCATCGACGGCGGCCACGTGCCGCACGACTCCCAGCTCGGCACCGACGCCATCCAGGGCGTCACCGTGATCGACCTGTCCGGGGCCGCGGGGCCGATCGAGGAGAAGAACACCCTCCGGCTGGACATCCAGCCGGACGGCTTCCACATGATCAAGATCGACCACGCGGGCAAGGAGAGCTCGACCCGCCTCGGCGACCCCGACCGGCTGGACTTCCTGCGGACCGAGGGCCTGGCCCGGCAGCTCGCCCCCCTGCGCGTCTCGACCGCCAAGGGCGGGGAGACGCAGGACGTGCTCGCGATGAACACCTCCCTGACCGACCTGCTCGGCGTCGGCGATCCGACCCGCCTCGACGCGTCACTGACGTGGCGACCCCGGGCGGGCCGCAACCGGCTGCGGGTGCCGATCGGCCTCGGCGTGGACGGCCGCCTCGTCGAGCTCGACATCAAGGAGTCGGCCCAGGGCGGCATGGGGCCGCACGGCCTGGTCATCGGCGCCACCGGCTCGGGCAAGAGCGAGCTGCTGCGGACGCTGGTGCTCGGTCTGGCGATCACCCACTCGTCGGAGATCCTGAACTTCGTCCTGGTCGACTTCAAGGGCGGCGCCACCTTCCTCGGCCTCGACACCCTGTCCCACGTCTCGGCGGTCATCACCAACCTCGAGGACGAGCTGCCGCTCGTCGACCGCATGTACGACGCCCTGCACGGGGAGATGGTCCGCCGCCAGGAGCTGCTGCGCGCCGCCGGCAACTACGCCTCCCTGCGCGACTACGAGCGCGCCCGCGAGCAAGGCGTCGACCTGAAGCCGATGCCCACGCTGTTCGTCGTGATCGACGAGTTCAGCGAGCTGCTCTCGGCCAAACCCGAGTTCATCGAGCTGTTCGTGATGATCGGGCGGCTCGGCCGCTCCCTCGGCGTCCACCTGCTGCTGGCCTCCCAGCGGCTGGAGGAGGGCCGGCTGCGCGGCCTGGACACCCACCTGTCCTACCGGGTCGGCCTGCGCACCTTCTCCGCGATGGAGAGCCGGGTCGTGCTCGGCGTCGCCGACGCCTACGAGCTGCCGTCCGCCCCGGGAAACGGCTATCTCAAGTTCGAGACCACCGGGATGACCCGGTTCAAGGCCGCCTACGTGTCCGGCACCTACCAGGCGGACCACAGCCAGGGGGTGACGCCGGACGGCCAGGCCATCCTGCGGCAGGTCGTGGAGTACGGCCCGGACTTCGCCCCGGTTCCCGTCGTGGAGGAGCCCAAGAAGGAGCTGCCCGCGGCCGACGGACCGGCCGACCGGGGTTCGGTCACCCTGCTGGACCTCGTGGTCAGCCGGCTGCACGACCAGGGACCGCCCGCCCACCGGATCTGGCTGCCGCCGCTGGGCGATCCCCCGTCCCTCACGCAGTTGCTCCCGCCCCTGTCGGCGACGCCCGAACTGGGCCTGGGCACGATCGGATGGGTGGGCCGGGGCCAGCTGCACGCCGTCGTGGGCCTCGTCGACAAACCGTTCGAGCAGCGGAGCGACCCGTTCTGGCTGGACCTGTCGGGGGCGGCCGGCCACGTCGGCGTCGCCGGCGGAACGCAGAGCGGCAAGAGCACGGTGCTGCGCACGCTGATCGCCAGCATGGCGCTGATGCACACTCCCCGGGAGGTGCAGTTCTACTGCCTCGACTTCGGCGGCGGCGCCCTGGCCTCGCTGGAGGGGCTGCCCCACCTGGGCGGGATCGCCAGCCGTCTGGACGGCGACCGGGTCCGCCGTACGGTGGCCGAGATCGCCACCCTCCTGCAGCAGCGGGAGCGCGAGTTCACCGACCAGGGGATCGACTCGATCACCACCTACCGGCGCATGCGCGCCGAGGGGACGATCGAGGGAGACCGCTTCGGCGACGTCTTCCTCGTGGTCGACGGCTGGCTGACCGTCAGGCAGGAGTTCGAGACGCTCGAACCCGTGATCACCGACCTGGCCGCCCGCGGCCTCGGCTACGGCATCCACGTCGTGGCCGCCACCAACAAGTGGTCGGAGTTCCGTCCGGGCATCCGCGACCTCTTCGGCACCCGGGTGGAGCTCAAGCTCGGCGACGCCTACGAGTCGGAGGTCAACCGCAAGGCGTCGCTGGCCGTGCCCGAGGGCGTCCCGGGACGCGGCCTCACCAGGGAGGGCCTGCACTTCCTGTCGGCGCTGCCCAGGATCGACGGGGTCCAGAAAGCCGACGACCTGTCGGACGGCGTGCGCGCACTCGTCCACGCCGTCAGGGACGCCTGGCAGGGGCCTCCCGCCCCGGCCGTGCGGCTGCTGCCGGCGGTGCTGGCCGCCGAGACGCTGCCCGACGCGGAGCAGAGCGGGCCGAACCGGATCCCGCTCGGGATCGACGAGGCCACCCTGTCGCCCGTCATGCTGGACTTCGACGCCGACCCGCACTTCATCGTGGTGGGCGACACCGAGAGCGGCAAGTCCAACATGCTGCGGCTCATCACCGAGGGCCTGGTCGCCCGGCACACGCCGCAGCAGGCCATGATGATCGTGATCGACTACCGGCGGGCGCTGCTGGACTCCGCCGCCACCGAGCACCGCATCGGCTACGCCGCCTCCAGCGCGGCGGCGCTCGAACTGATCGCCGACGTGCGCAACGCACTGCTCAAACGGCTGCCCCCGGCGGACCTGACACCGGAGCAGCTGCGGTCCAGAAGCTGGTGGCAGGGGTCGGACCTGTACATCGTCGTCGACGACTACGACCTCGTGGCGACCTCGTCCAACCCGCTCCAGCCACTGGCCGACCTGCTGCCGCAGGCCCGCGACATCGGGCTCCACCTCGTCATGTCGCGCGCGATGGGCGGCGTCGGCCGGGCCATGTTCGATCCGATCATCCAGAAGATCAAAGACATGGCCAGCCCCGCCGTCGTCCTGTCCGGCAACAAGGACGAGGGCTTCGTGTTCGGCAACGTGCGGCCCCATCCGCTCCCGCCGGGCCGCGGCTACTTCGTCGACAGGAGGCACGGCGCGCGCCTGGTGCAGACCGCCTTCGTGGCACCCCCGTCACCCCCGGAGGAGAGCTGAGGGGCCGCACCTCCCGCGAGAACGCGTCCGCCGGCTCGGCGTACCCCCCGGTACGCGGTCCTTCGTTCCGGGCTCCGCGGTGCGCCCCGCCGGCTCCGTACGGGAGCCGGCGGGCATCGTCACCGGCGGTCCTCCGGCTCCCTCGACGGCAGGTTCACCGGCTGGGGCAGGAACGACTCGAAACTCGCGCCCTCCCCGAACAGCTCCTCGTACGGCAGGCCGTCCGGCACGAGCGGGGTCATCAGCTCCTGCATCCGGGCCGACACCTCGCCCGTCGCCACGCCGATCTGTTCCATGATCGAGTGGGTCAGCTCCGACGGCGACAGCTTCCGGTAGACGCGCGGGTCCAGTTCGATCCCCTGCACCTGCCCGCGTGGGCCCACGGTGACGGTCACCATCCGGTCATCCGACTGCGCGGTCGCGGTCAGGTCGTTCAGCTTGCCGTACGTCTCGCGGAGCTGGGCCGCCTGCTTGTTGTACTCGTCGGCCAGCCCCTCCATCGTGATCCGGAACTCATCGTTCACTGATACCCCCTCAACAGGTCAGGTGAGCCCATAAGCCACAAAAACATCAATTGACGCAGAAATAACACGCATTATCAAGCGAGCAGCCGGGGAGTGGCGCGGGCGGCGTCCCACCCCGTGTGAGAACGGGCGACCATCGGCGGAGGGGGATGGCGGACGCGCCCGTCGCCCCTGAATGCGGGCACGGCCCACCTCTGGAAAGATCTCTGTCCTCTATGATCGACATTCGTATGCTATGCACCAACGCCGGAAGGGGTCGGCCAGGTGGCGAACCTTGATATCCACTTCGAGCGGGCGCTACGCGCCGTGGAGAACCTCAGCGGCGTCAAATACCCGGTCGTGAACGGCTCATGAGCGACGACCGCGGATCGCTGACCGACAGGGACGGCGACAGGGAACCGATCACTCCCGTCGTCCCGGGCAGCTCGGAACTGCTCACCATCGCCATGAAGGTCAACGGCGCGAAGGACTCGATCACCACGATCGCCAAGCGGTGGCGGACCACCGCGGGCAACCTGAACGACCACGCCATCGAGCTCACCCGCGCGGTGAACACGGTGGACCACTCCTGGCAGGGCGACTCAGCGGACGCCTTCGACGACTACATGCGCAAGTACCGCAAGGCCGGCGACGCGCTGCATGTCGCTCTCACCGACTGCGCGGGCGCGCTCGACACCGCCGCCGGCGCGCTCGACACCGCCGAGACCAAGGTGAAGACCCTCACCGAGAACCTCGTCACCGAGTGGAACACCTACCGCACCAACAACAGCAAAAACGCCGACGGCTCCACCAGGACCGAGGCGGAACTCGCGGCGGGGATCAAACCGTCGGTCGACACGGCCGTCTCCAACGCCCGCCTCCAGCTCGACAACGCCGACAAGGCCGTCACCAAGGCGACGACCGACCTGAAGAAGTACATGGACGAGCGGTCGATCCACTTCAGCGACATCCCCGCGGTCGGCGACCAGAAGTTCATGGCGCCCGACCGCGTCCTCCACTGGGAGAAGACCCCTCTGGCCAACCCGGGACAGACGACGCTCGCCGGCACGAACGGCGGCAACGGCGGCAACGGCGGCAACGGCGCGAGCCTTTCCGGGAGCGGCGGCTCCGGCGGCAACGGCCCGGCGGGCGGCGATCCGGGCGGCCCCGCGCAGGCGCTGCCGTACGTACCGGGGTCCGGGAGCGGAGCCGCGATCGTGGCCGCCGCGCAGAAACACATCGGGAAACCCTATGTCTGGGGCGCCGACGGGCCGTCGGCCTTCGACTGCAGCGGGCTCGTCTACTACACCCTGAACCAGGCCGGAATCAAGATCGGCGACACCACCGCCGCCGGCTACCAGGCGAGCGGGCAGCCCATCACGCCCCCGCCGCAGCCCGGGGACATCGTGTTCTTCGGGGATCCCGCGACCCACGTCGGGATCTACGCCGGCGAGGGCAAGATGATCCATGCGCCTCGCCCGGGAACGATGGTCAGGGTGGAGGACGTGGCGGGGGCGGCGGCGGGGCCCATCACCTACCGGCGTTTCACGTGACGGCCACCGGCCACGGGAAGCCCTCCGTATGGAGCTCGCACACCCGGCCGGGACGACGGGGCTCACGGAGTCCGGACACGTCCGCGTCCGCCCGGAGAAGGGCGGCCCGGTCCTGGTGATCGACCCGGGCTCCTTCGGCGAGGATGCGGACAAGATCCATTCCCGGAGAGACTCCTATCCCCCTATGATCGTTGTTCGTCCGCTTTGCACCAACGCCGGAAGGGGTCGGCCAGGTGAAGAACGTCGATGTCCACTTCGACGCACTCGATGACTGCCGTACGGCCGCGAAAAAGCTCATGGGAAAGTTCGGCGCCCTGGCTGAGACATATCCCGCCCAGTCGACCGACTCCTCCATCTTCGGGAGGCTGACGAGCTCCAGCGCGCTGGCCGCGGCCGTCGACGGGATCGAGAAGACGGTCGACAGCGAGATGGGTAACGTCCAAAGCAAGCTCGACGGCGTCGAGCATGCGCTGAGCACCGTGGCGGAGAACCTCCGCAACGTCAAATACCCGCGCGTGGACAGCTCATGAGCGACGACCGCGGATCGCTGACCGACAGGGACGGCGACAGGGAACCGATCGTTCCCGTCGTCCCGGGCAGCTCGGAACTGCTCACCATCGCCATGAAGGTCAACGGCGCGAAGGACTCGATCACCACGATCGCCAATCGGTGGCGGACCACCGCGGGCGACCTGAACGACCACGCCATCGAGCTCACCCGCGCGGTGAACACGGTGGACCACTCCTGGCAGGGCGACTCGGCGGACGCCTTCGACGACTACATGCGCAAGTACGGCAAGGCCGGTGACGCGCTGCACCTCGCACTTGCCGACTGCGCGGGCGCGCTCGACACCGCCGCCGGCGCGCTCGACACCGCCGAGACCAAGGTGAAGACCCTCACCGAGAACCTCGTCACCGAGTGGAACACCTACCGCACCAACAACAGCAAAAACGCCGACGGCTCCACCAGGACCGAGACGGAGCTCGCGGCGGGGATCAAACCGTCGGTCGACACGGCCGTCTCCAACGCCCGCCTCCAGCTCGACAGCGCCGACAAGGCCGTCACCCAGGCGGCGGCCGATCTGAAGACGTACATGGACGAGCGGTCGATCCACTTCTCCGACATCCCCGCGGTCGGCGACGAGAGGTTCATGGCGCCCGACCGCGTCCTCCACTGGGAGAAGACCCCTCTGGCCAACCCGGGGCAGACGACGCTCGCCGGCACGAACGGCGGCAACGGCGGCAACGGCGGCAACGGATCGGGAGGAAGCGGCTCCGGCGGCGACGCGTCCGGCGTGATCGGCTCCGGCGGCACGTCGTCGGGCGGGACCATCCCCCAGCCGAAGGAGAAGGTCGTGGGGTGGATCAAGGAGGCGCTCACGATCATCAAGTCGGGGAAGATCGACGGCTTCCTGGCCCGGAAGGGAATCCTGGAGAAGGTCAAGGACCTGGATCCCAACGACCCGAAGGACATCGAGCGGATCTGGAAGATCATCTTCCACGAGTCCGGCGGCAACCCCAACGCGCAGAACAACTGGGACATCAACGCGAGGAACGGCGTCCCGTCCCAGGGCCTGATGCAGACGATCCCGCCCACGTTCGCCGCCTGGAGCCCCGAGGGCCACAAGGTGATCAAGGACCCTGTCGACAACATCATCGCCGGAGTCCTGTACACCTACGGCCGCTACGGCTCCCTCGCCGAGCACCCCGGCATCGCATCCCTGGAGCGCGTCGACGCCCAGGGACGCCCCGACCCCGGCGGCTACAAGCCCTACTGATGCCGGGCGGCCCCGGCCGCCCGGTCCCCGTTAGGCTGAACCGTTGACATCCTCCCCGCGGCTGAAGCCGGGGGATTCCTGGGGAGTTCCTGATGAAGCTCACGAAGTTCGGACACGCGTGCGTCCGCCTGGAGAAGGACGGCTCGGTCCTGGTGATCGACCCGGGCTCCTTCAGCGAGGAGTCCGCGCTGGACGGGGCGCAGACCGTCCTCATCACCCACGAGCACTTCGACCACGTGGAGGCCGACCGGCTGCGCCGGGCCGCCGAGGCCAACCCGTCACTGGAGATCTGGACCAACGAGGGCGTGGCCGCCACGCTGACCGGTGTCCCGGCGAAGATCCAGGTCGTACGGCACGGCGACACGTTCGACACGGCGGGTTTCGGGGTGCGGGTCGTCGGCGAGTGGCACGCCCCCAACCACCCGGACATGCCGATCGTGCGCAACGTCGGCTTCCTGGTGGAGGAGGAGGTCTTCTACCCGGGTGACGCCTTCACCCCGCCCGGCGTCGAGGTACCCACGCTCCTGGTGCCGACCAACGCGCCGTGGATGAAGGCGTCGGAGATGGTGGAATACCTGCGCCAGGTCCGCCCGGCCAGGGCCTTCTCCACCCACGACGGTCTGCTCAACGACATCGGCCTCGGCCTCGTCGACTCGTGGCTGGGCCTGGAGTCGGACAGGCAGAAGGCCGAGATGCGCCGCCTGAAGCCGGGCGAGTCGGTCACCCTGCCCTAGCGCCGCTCACGGTCCCGGTCCCGGTCACGCCTCCTGGCGCCGCTCACGGCCCCGGGACCGGTCATGGCCCCGCTCACGGTCCCGGTCACCCCTCCTGGCGCCGGTTACGCCGCCGTGGCGATCGTGGCCGATCCGATCACGGTGTCGCCCAGGTAGAGCACGGCCGCCTGGCCGGCGGCGACGCCGGTGGCGGGGGTGTCCAGCGCGATGTGGACCTCGTCGCCGGAGAGCTGGGCGCGGCAGCCGTACACCTCGCCGTGGGCGCGGAGCTGGACGGTGCAGGTCAGCGGCTCGTGCGGCACGTCCGCCGGGCCGTTCCAGACCGGCCGGGTGGCCACGATGCCCGTGACCTCCAGGGCCGAGCGGGGGCCGACCGTGACCGTGTTGGAGACGGGCTCGATGGACAGCACGTAGCGCGGGCGGCCGTCGGGGGCCGGACGGTCGATGTGCAGGCCCTTGCGCTGGCCGACGGTGAAGCCGTACGCGCCCTCGTGCCTGCCGACGACCGCACCGGACTCGTCGACGATCGGGCCCTGCTCCGCGCCGAGGCGGTCGGCGAGGAAACCCCGGGTGTCGCCGTCGGCGATGAAGCAGATGTCGTGGCTGTCGGGCTTGTCGGCCACCATGAGCCCGCGCCGCGCGGCCTCCTCGCGGACCTGGGCCTTGGTGGAGTCGCCCAGCGGGAAGATCGCGTGCTTGAGCTGCTCCCTGGTGAGCACGCCGAGCACGTAGGACTGGTCCTTGCCCTCGTCGGGGCTGCGGCTCAGCACGCCGTCGGCGATCCGCGCGTGGTGCCCGGTGGCCACCGCGTCGAAGCCCAGCGCGAGGGCCCGGTCGAGGACCGCCTCGAACTTGATCTTCTCGTTGCAGCGCAGGCAGGGGTTGGGCGTACGGCCCGCGGCGTATTCGCTGACGAAGTCCTCGACCACGTCGCGGTGGAACCGCTCGGCCATGTCCCAGATGTAGAAGGGGATGCCGATCACGTCGGCGGCCCTGCGGGCGTCTCGCGAGTCCTCGATCGTGCAGCACCCGCGGGCGCCGGTCCGGTACGACTGAGGGTTGGCCGAGAGCGCCAGATGCACGCCGGTGACGTCATGGCCTGCCTCGGCGATACGGGCGGCCGCCACGGCGGAGTCGACGCCGCCGGACATGGCGGCAAGCACACGAAGTCTCATAACACCCTGAGCGTACCTGCGTTGGCGTGCGCCGCGTCGTACTGGGAGAATCCGGGGTCATGCGACTGTTCGGGCGCAAGGACGAATTCACCGCCGAGCCGGCTGACGGCATCGGCGAATTCTGGACGTGGTGGGCCGAGGCGAGGCCGGAGCTCGACGCGATGGTCGCCGCGGGCGAGGCCGACCGGCTGGCCGAGTGGATCGGGCCGGCGGTGCAGGTCGTCCACCCTTCCCTGGTGTGGGAGATCGCCCCCGGGCTCGGCTCCGACCAGGCACTCGTGGTCACCTCCGCCGGGGATCCGGAGCTGCGCCCCACCGCGCACCGCTGGGCGGCCGCCGCGCCCGCCGCCGACGCCCTGTGGGAGTTCCATCCGTCCCGGCGGGCCAACCCGCACGCCATGGAGCTCACCCTCGACGTGGGCGGCTACGAGTTCGCGCTCGACAAGCTCATGCTCGGCCTGCGCGCGCCCCTGGGCAACCCGCGCGTCGACGTGGTCGCCTACCACCCGATCTTCACCATCCTGGACGACGACACCAGGATCGAGGCCGCCCTGCTCGCCCTCGACTGGCTGCTCGGCGAGGACGACGTGGCCCGCTGGGTCGGCGACATCTCCGCCGCCGGGTTCGAGCCGATCGACGCGGTGCCCGCAGTGCACCTGCCCAGCGTGGTCGCCGACCTGGCCTCCGGTTACCGGGACGAGCAGTGGGCGCTGCTGGAGGGCGAGACCGCCACCGGAGCCCGTCTGATCGCCACCGCCCGCTACCCGCTCCGGCCGGTCGACCATCCCCTGTTCGACCAGCACATCGCGATCACCCTGCCCTACCTGCACGGCGATGCGGACGGGCTGCCCGTCGGGCGGTCCCTGGAGGCACTGCGCGACTTCGAGGAGCGCCTCGCCGGGCGGATCAGCAGGCTGAACGGCAGCGCCGTGTTCGCCGCGCACATGAGCGCGGAGGGCCAGCGGGTGCTGCACGTCTACGCCGACCCCGTGGGCGACGCGGCCATCCACGCCAAGGAGCTGATCGTGAGCTGGGAGGAGGGCCGGCCCCGGGTCGACGTGGTCGGCGACCCCGGCTGGAGCGCGATCTCGCCCTTCCTGACCTAGTGCGACGTTCCTCAACGGGAGTCGCGAACAGGCGGTCGAGAGCCCGAGGCCGCCAGGGGCGGCCTTCCCCACTCTCGGCACTCCGGGTCATCGGGGATCCGCGCTTCCAATGAGGAACAGAGCACTAGTAGGGCTTGGTCGGCTTCGGACGCGACGGCGTGTCGGTCTCTTGAAGACGAGGCGGAAGAGATGCAGAGCCCCAGATGGGACGGATGAGCCCCAATCGCCGCCCACTCAAGGCCCTGCCGCCGGGGGACTCGCCGGATCGACCTCCACCTGACCAGGCACTACTAGCCGGCCGGCTCCCGGGCGTCCGGAACGCCGGCACCCGCCGGATCGGCTTCCATCGGCCCGGCACCCGCCGGATCGGCGCCGCACGACCGGCTCACGGCCCCGCGGCGCCTCAGCTGAGGCCCGCGGGGCGGGCGCGTCGTCCGTCGTACTGGCCGGACCTCGGGCAGGCGCCTCAGCTGAGGCCCGCGCGGCGGGCGCGTTCGACGACCAGGCCGATGACGGCGATCAGCCGGTCCACGTCGGCCCCGGTCGAGGTGTGGCCGAGGGAGAAGCGGAGCGAACCCCGCGCCCGGACCGCGTCGGCGCCCATCGCGAGCAGGACGTGGGAGGGCTGGGCCACCCCTGCCGAACACGCCGAGCCGGTGGAGCACTCCACGCCCTTGGCGTCCAGGAGCATGAGCAGCGCGTCGCCCTCGCAGCCGGGGAAGGAGAAGTGCGCGTTGCCGGGGAGCCGGTTCACCGGGTCGCCGTTGAGAATCACGTCGGGCACGGCCTGGCGGACCCTGCGGATCAGGTCGTCGCGGAGACCGGTCAGGCGCGCCGACGTCTCGGCCTGGCGGGCCACCGCGGTCTTCACCGCCGCGGCGAACCCGGCGACCGACGGGGCGTCGAGGGTGCCCGAACGCACGTCGCGCTCCTGGCCGCCGCCGTGCAGCACCGGCACCGGGTCCACGCCCCGGGCGAGCAGCAGCGCGCCGACCCCCATCGGGCCGCCGACCTTGTGACCGGAGAGCGTCAGCGCGTCGACTCCGGAGCCGGTGAACACCACGGGGAGCTGGCCCACGGCCTGGACCGCGTCGGTGTGGAAAGGGATGCCGTGATCGTGGGCGATCCCGGCGAGCACCCGGACCGGCTGGACGGTGCCGACCTCGTTGTTGGCCCACATCACGCTGACCAGGGCGACGCTCTCCGGATCGCGCTCGATGGCGGCGCGGAGGGTCTGCGGGTGCACCCTGCCGTACTCGTCCACGTCGAGCAGTTCGACGGTCGCGCCCTGGCGGTCGCCCAGCCAGCGCGCGGGGTCCAGCGCGCCGTGGTGCTCCACCGCGCTGAGCAGGATCCGGCTCGCGCCGTTGGCGCGGCGGGCCCAGTAGAGGCCCTTGATCGCCAGGTTGTCGGCCTCGGTGCCACCGGAGGTGAAGACCACCTCGCTGGGCCGGGCGCCGAGCGCGTATGCGATGGTCTCGCGCGACTCCTCCACGACCCGGCGGGTGCGCCGGCCCGCCGCGTGCAACGACGACGCGTTACCGACCCGACCGAGTTGGGCTGTCATCGCCTCGATCGCCTCGGGAAGCATCGGCGTGGTCGCCGCGTGATCGAGATAAGCGGACTCCACGGCCGCACTCCCCTCCCCAGCTCGCTTTTGCCTTCCAAGCGTATCCGTGGTCCCGGAGGGCGCCATCCCGGGTTTGACCACTAAACCGTCCAGACGGTACAGTGATTTTCATGAGACGGGAAGAGCTGTTGGACGCGGCAGAGGATCTGCTCTGCGACCAGGGCTCTCAGGCGCTCACCCTGGCAGCCGTCGCTGAGCGCGCCGGATGCAGCAAGGGCGGCCTGCTCTACCACTTCTCCTCCAAAGAGGCCCTGATCAAGGGCATGGTCGAGCGGCTGATCGAAGACTTCGACCAGCTCATCGCCGCCCAGGGCCACGACACCTACACCAAGAACTATCTGGCCGCCACGTTCGCCGCCGTGCAGAGCGGCAGGCTGCGACGCTGGGCGGTGGTCACGGGTGCCTCCGGCAACCTCTACCTGCTCGCCCCGCTGCGCGTGGCGATGGCCCGGTGGCACCGCGAGGGACTCGGCTCCGAGCCCGACCCCGCGGCCGCGCAGATCGTGCGTCTCGCCTGCGAGGGACTGTGGGACGTGGCCACCCATGATCCCGACCTCTACGACGACGACCACTACGCCGAGTTGAAACGGCGTCTGCTGGACCTGCTGCCCGCCTAGCCGGGATCACTCTCCGTACATATTGGTGGTCGCTTCCGTTCTACGGAAGCGACCGGTTTATGTGTGCCCGTTTTTCGGCCTCCGAACCCTCTTTTCGGCCCCCGAACCATCATTGAAGGGATTGCGTCATGACCCGCGACCTGAGGACCGCTCGTATCGGGGCGGTTCTCACATTCGTGCTTGCCGGCCTCCTGTGTGGAACGATGACCGTGCGTATTCCAGCGCTGTCCGACAAACTCGGCCTGTCCGAGGGGTCGATCGGCGTCACCCTCCTCGTGTGGGGGCTGGGCGCGCTGGTCACCATGCAGTCGATGCGCGGGGTGATGACGCGCTTCGGCAGCCGGAGCATCCTGCGGGTCGGCGCCCCCCTCTGCGCGGCCACCCTCGCGCTGCTGGCGTTCGCTCCGACGTTCCCGCTGCTGCTGGTCGCCGCCGGGCTCTTCGGCATGGCGTTCGGCGCGGTGGACATCGCGATGAACGCGCAGGGCTCGGCGGTCGAGCGCGCCTACGGCCGCCCGCTGATGAACGGCATGCACGCGGGCTGGTGCGTGGGCGCGATCTCCGCGGGTCTGCTCGGCACCGCGGCCATCGCGGCGGGACTGTCGTTCACGGCCCACCTGGCCCTGATCGCCCTGCTCACGCTGCCCCTGCTGGTCATCGTCAGCCGCACCTACCTGCCGGACCCCGCCGTCACCACCGGCGGCGAGGCGCGAGCCCGCCACCGGATGCCCCCGGTGGTCTACCTCCTCGGCGTGATCGCGTTCTGCGCGTTCATGGTCGAGGGCACGGTCGCCGACTGGAACGGGCTCTACCTGCGCAACGTCCTCGGCGCCCCCGAGGCGCTGGCCGCGCTGGGATACCCGATCTTCGAGGCGGGCATGCTGCTCGGCCGGCTCACCGGTGACCGCGTCCGGGCCCGCTTCGGTGCGCGCGGCATGATCATCACTTCCGGGCTGGCCACCGCCGTCACCTTCACCGTGGTCATCACGGCCTCGACGGCCCTGGTCGCCCTCTCCGCCATGTTCTTCGTGGGCATCGCGGTGGCCACGGTCTCCCCGATGGCCATGTCCCTGGCGGGCGGCGCGGTCGACAACCCGGGCCCGGCCATCGCCCAGACCGGCGCGATGGGCTACGCGGGGCTGCTGCTCGGGCCGGTGATCATCGGTTTCCTCTCGGACGTGGCCACGCTCGGGACCGCGCTCGGCATCGCCGTGGTGCTCGGCGTCGTGATCGCTCTGGTCGCCCGGTTCCTGCCCCGCAGCCTCAGGGACGCCACCCCGGCCGAGACCCCCGAGCGCGAGCTCTCGATGGCCGCCTGACCCGCCCGGCGACACGCGGGACGGCGCAAGAAGAACGGCGCCGCACACGATGTGTGCGGCGCCGTTCTCGCTGTGCGGCTACTTGCGCTTGACGACCTCGTCGGTCAGCTGCGGGACGACCTGGTTCAGGTCGCCCACGACACCGAAGTCGGCGAGCTCGAAGATCGGCGCCTCGGCGTCCTTGTTGATCGCGATGATCGTCTTGGCGGTCTGCATACCGGCCCGGTGCTGGATGGCACCGGAGATGCCCGCCGCGATGTAGAGCTGCGGCGAGACGGTCTTGCCGGTCTGGCCGACCTGGAACTGGTGCGGGTACCAGCCGGCGTCAGTGGCGGCGCGGGAGGCGCCGACGGCCGCGCCGAGCGAGTCGGCGAGCTTCTCGATGATCGAGAAGTTCTCCGCGGAGCCCACGCCGCGGCCACCGGAGACCACGATCGCGGCCTCGGTGAGCTCGGGACGGGCGCCCTTCTCCTCCTTGACGCGGTCGACGACCTTGGCGCCCCTGGCGGCGGCGGAGACGGTCACGGAGACCTGCTCCTCGGCACCGGCGCCCGCGGCGGCCTCGACCGGCGTCGAGTTGGGGCGGACCGCGACGATCGGGGTGCCCTTGGTCACGCGCGACTGGACGTTGACACCGCCACCGAAGATCGACTGGTCGGCCACCAGGCCGTCCTGGAGACCCACGACGTCGGTGAGCAGACCCGAGTCGATCTTGATGGCCAGCCGGCCGGCGATCTCCTTCGCCTCGGCCGTCGCGGCGACGAGCACCGCGGCGGGGGACTTCTCGGAGACGAGCTGGGCCAGCAGCTCCGCCTTGGGAGCGACGACGTAGTCGCTGATGTCGGCGGAGTCGGCCACGTAGATCTTCTCCGCGCCGTACTCGGCCAGCCTGGCCTTGGCGTCGGGGGAGTATCCGGGGCCCGCCCACACCGCCGACGGCGTGCCCAGCTTCCGGGCGAGCGTCAGCAGCTCCAGCGTGACCTTCTTGACCTGACCTTCGACGTGCTCGACCAGAACGAGAATCTCAGACATATCAGCTAACCCCCGTTCTCAGACGAACTTCTTCGACGCGAGGAAGTCGGCGGTCTTCACGCCGCCGTCGCCCTCGTCCTTGACGATCGTGCCGGCCGCGCGCGGCGGGGCGGCGGCGAAGTCGGCGACCTCGCTCCAGGAGTTGGCCAGGCCGACCTGGGAGGCGTCGATCTCGGCATCGGCGACGCCGAGCTTCTCGACCGGCTTCTTCTTGGCGGCCATGATGCCCTTGAAGGACGGGTAGCGCGGCTCGTTGATCTTCTCGACCACGGAGACGACGGCGGGCAGTGTGGCCTCCACCTTGTCGTAGCCGTAGTCGGTGACGCGCTGGATGGCGATGGACGCGCCGTTCACCTCGACCTTGTTGGCGAAGGTGAGCTGCGGCACGTCCAGGCGCTCGGCCAGCATCGCGGCGAGCACGCCGGTGCGGGCGTCGGTCGACTCGGAGCCGAGCACGACCAGATCGAAGCCGATCTTCCTGAGCGTCTGCGCCAGGGCGTAGGAGGTGCCCAGCGCGTCCGAACCGTGCAGCGCGTCGTCCACCAGGTGGACCGCCTTGTCGGCGCCCATCGCCAGGGCCTTGCGGATGGTGTCGCTGGCCTTGTCGGGGCCCATGGTGAGGACGGTCACCTCACCGCCGTGGGCCTCCTTCAGGAGCAGCGCCTCTTCGACCGCGTATTCACACAGTTCGTTGATGACGCCGTCGGCGGCATCACGGTCGAGCGTCTTGTCATCGGACCTCAGCTTGCGCTCGGTCGCCGTGTCGGGGACCTGCTTCACGCAGACGACGATGTTCATGGCCGGTGGCCGACCTCCCGTGTTCGCGTGCGCCACCGCGTCGCTGCGGTTGGCGCCGGATGCTCGGTACGCGCACGCGGGGCACGTGCGCGTGATGCCAAGACTGCCAGGTGCCCGAGGGCGGTGTGACAGCGGGTGGCCCGGTCGGGACGTACCCGCCCTGGCCCTCCGACATCATGTTACCCATCGGTAGCTTAGGTGCAAACCACCAGGTTGCACGGCTCGCGCCGGACAACCGCCCGCCCGATCGGTCACTCCCCCCACCATACCGAACTATGTTCCAGAATTTGCGCCCGGGATCCCGGGCGGCCGGAGCCCCGGAGAGCCTCAGCTGGCCATCAGGATCGCGACCAGGACGAAGACGACGGTGCCCAGGGCCAGCGCGAGGGTGAGCGTGCTGAAGAACGTGCCGAGGACGGCCCACAGCGCGATGGCGCCGGCGGCGCCGGCCAGATCGACGACCACGCGCGAGCGGTCCCGGCGGCCGAACAGGGCGATCCCCCCGTCGACGAGCGTCACCAGGCCGTAGGAGGTGAGGAGGAGCAGCGACACCTCCGGGAGCGGCTCCCTGGCCGCCGCCGCCATCAGGGACACGAGCAGGCCGGTGCCGACGATCCAGCGGCGGTGCAGGACCGCCCGGCGGCGCTCGCGGGCCTCCTCGGCCGAGAGCCTGCCGGGCGCCGGACGGCGTCCCGGACGCCACTGCCTGGTGGTGAGCTCCTGCACGCCGCCCCCCGCCTCGTGCGGGGCGGCGTCCTGCAGGTGGGTGGCTTCCTGGCCCCGGACGGCTCCCCGCCCGCCGGTCGCGGCGGTGGAAGGGCGCGCCCTCGGGATCGCCGTGTGTACGGCCGGCCCGGCGGCGCCCAGCCGGTCCAGGAGCTCGGCGGCGGAAGGGCGGGCGGCCGGATCCCGCCGCAGGCACTCCTGGAGCAGCGGCTCCAGCCAGCCGGGCACGCCCTCCAGGTCGGGGGCGTGGTGGACCACGCGGTAGCCGACCGCCGAGGGCGGGCCCGTGCCGTACGGATGCCGCCCGGTGGACGCGTAGGCGAGGGTGGCGCCGAGGGAGAACAGGTCGGCCTCCGCGCCCGAGTCCGCGCCCTCCAGCACCTCGGGCGCCAGGTAGCCGGGGGTGCCGAGGATCGCGCCGGACACGGTGACCGAGGCGGAGTCGAGCGCGCAGGCGATACCGAAGTCGATCACGACCGGCTCGCCGTCGGTCAGTATCACGTTGGCGGGCTTCAGGTCGCGGTGGACGACCCCGGCGGCGTGGACGGCGGCCAGGGCCTCGGCCAGGCCGCGCGCCAGCCGTACGAGGTCGTCGCCCCCGACCGGCCCGTCACCGGCGACCACCGCGCTGAGCGGGCGGCCCTGCACGTAACGGGTGACCAGGTAGGGGCGGGCGCCCTCCAGCGAGGCGTCCAGGACTTCGGCGACGTACGGCCCCTGGACCCGCCGCATGGTCTCCACCTCGCGGGCCAGCCGGGCGAGGGCGGTGCGGTCGGCCGCGACGTGCGGGTGCAGGATCTTGACGGCCACCGTGTGCCCCTCGGGGTCCAGCGCGAGGTGGACCTCTCCGAAACCTCCCGCACCGAGCGTCGACAGCAGGTGGTACGGGCCCAGGCGCTCACCGTCCGGCGCTCCCATGCGACTCCCTCCGGCGTGTCCCCTTCATCGTGCACCAGAGGGGCCGATCGCGCACGGGATCACTTTCCGAAGGTGAGGAAGCCCAGCCCCAGACTCTTCATCAGATCCTTGACCAGACCGCCGATGAGGTCGAGCACGCCCATCTTGCCGTTCTCCACCTGGGTCTGCCACTCCCTCTTCACCGCCTCCACCACATCGGTGGGCTGGTCCCACGGCGCGAACGACGGGGCCATCCCCAGCGCCGCCATCACCGAGAAGAACGCCAGCGTGCCCAGGACGATGGTGGTCACCATGGCCGCCCCGGGGCTGCGGATCACGCCGGTCAGCGCGCGGGAGACGGCCTTGCGCGGCTTGCCCCCACCGGGCAGCACGAACAGCCCGGCCACGAACGCGCCCGCCGCGTAGGCGGCGGCCGGATCGGTCTTCATCTGCCCGATGTAGACCAGCGCACCCCACACGCACATGCCGAACATGGCGGCCAGCGGGGCCGTGACCAGCGTCGCGAGCACCGCCTTGATCAACGCCCACGGGGTGCCGAGCACGGCGAGCAGCGGGTCGGTGGCGCTGTTGCCCCGGACCGAGCGGCGCTCGGCGAGGTCTCCGAAGAGATACTCCCCGACCCGCAGGCAGAGCACCGTGACCAGAGCGAACGCGCTCACCATGACCGGCAGCACGCAGGCCAGCCCGACGATGATCGCCAGCAGCAGCACCGCGGCCAGCGGGTGACCGGTGCGGTAGCGCGGACGGTCCTGCGGCGGGGTGTGCGGCCGGGGCTGGACGGCCGGCGGGGCGTACGGCCGTGCCTGGCCGGTCGGCGGCGGCGCCGGGTAGCCGGCGACCCGCTGGTCGGCGTAGGGCGGCGGGGCCGACCTCGGCCGCTGCTCCGGGGAGGGAGCCGGCACGTAGGGCGGCGGGGTCGCCGGGACGTACGGGGGCGGGGTCGCCCCCGACGGACGGGTCGGCTCGCCGCGCGGCCTGCGCTCGCGCCGCTCCGGCTTGGCGTACTCCACCGGCGTCAGCAGGTCGGAGTAGCTTCCGTCCTGCGGCAGCGCCCGGGTGCCGTTCGGCGAGGGCTGCGTGGTGGGGGACGGAGGCTGGGTCTGGCCGTCCAGGACCCGCGTGCCGTCGGTGTTGATCACCTTCGTGCCGTCGGAGTCGAGCACCCTGGTGCCGCCGTCGATGACGGCGGTGGTGGGGGGCGTCTCCTCGAAGACCGTCACCGAGGGGTCGAGGGCACGCGCCATCCGGTGGAGCGCCTGCGCGGTCGGCCGGACCGCGGGGTCCACCGCCAGGGCCTGGCGGAGCCAGCCGCGCAGCCAGACCGGGGCCAGGTCGATGTTGGCCCGGCCCTCCATGATGTTGAAGCAGACGATCTCGAAGCTGCCCGTGCCGAACGGCGGCTTGCCGGTCGCCCCGAAGAAGACCGTCGAGGCCAGCGCGTGGACGTCGGCCGCCTGGGTGATCTCGGTGTCCCGGATGATCTCCGGGGCGAGGTAGCCGGGCGTGCCGACGAACATGCCGGTCTGGGTCAGCCGGGTGGCGTTGACCAGGTGCGCGATGCCGAAGTCGATGACCAGCGGCTCGCCGTTGACGATCATCACGTTGGACGGTTTGAAGTCGCGGTGGATGACGTCGGCGGCGTGGATCGCCACGAGCGCCGCGCACATGCCCTGGGCGAGCCTGACCACCTCGCCGGGCGCGAGCGGCCCGTCGGCGAGGACGGTCTCCTCCAGCGTGCGGCCCGGGGCGAAGCGGGTCACGATGTAGGGCTGCCTGCCGGTCAGCTCGGCGTCGAGGACCTCCGCGACCTGCTGGCTGCGCACCCGCCGCATGGTCTCCACCTCGCGGGTGAGCCGGTCGCGGGCCTTGAGGTCGGCGGCGACGTGCGGGTGCAGGACCTTGACGGCCACCTCCCGCCCGTCCTCGTCGAGCCCCAGGTGGACGACCCCCATGCCACCTTCGCCGATCTTTCTGAGCAGACGGTACGGTCCCAGTCGCTCAGGCGCCTGCGTGTCCCCCGTCATCGCGCCGCCTTTCGTAGATCCGTCAGTTCCGTCACCACCGTCCCGACATCGACCGGCGCCCACCGCGCCTGCCGTGCCCCGTTCCCCACGCTGCCGATCGCGATAAGAATCATGAGGGCGGCCAACGCACCCAGCACCGAGGCCACGATCATGGCCGCGCTGCGCGAAGGCAGCATTGATGCCAGGGTACGTCGCATCTGGCGGCCGGGGCCCTCCACCCCGGGTCCCGCGCAGACCGTCCACAGCGCGACCGCCGTGCCCCAGCTCAGCGCGTTGGCCGGGGGCATCTTCACCGCGACCACGGTGAGCAGCAGCGTCACCGGCAGGCCGAGGATCAGCGCGTACGGCACCAGCGCGACGGTGATGCTCACCGACTTCAGGAGCGCGGCCGGCTGGCCGAGCACCCGGAAGACGTCGGCGGCGGCCTCACCCGCCGCACGGCGGGTGTTGAGCCTGGGCTGGGCGATGTCGGCGGCCCGGAGCAGGATCACGGCCGGGATCGCCACGGCGGCGACGACGATCGGCGCGAAGACCGCCGCGACCGCCACGATGATCATGATCATCCCGCTCGCCACGCCGTACGCCTTGGAACGCTGCAACATGTGGCCCGGACGCTGTCCGGGATGCGGCGTCACTGGCGCCTGGGCCTGGGGCCGCGGCGGGTAGGAGTAGGGCGGCGGCGCGGGCTGCCGGACGTGCGGCGTCTGCTCGAACGCGGCCTGCTGCGGCGGGTACGGCTGCGGCACCTGGCCCGGCTGCGCGGGGCGACCCGGCTGCGGGGTGTGGCCGCGGATGTATTCCGCCAGGTCCTGGGGGCGGACCCGCTGGGTCGGGATGTCCCCGTCGGCCACGGGTGCCGTGGCCTCCAGCCGGCCGGCCTCGGGCCTGGCCTGGTCGGCCCCGGGCGGGTCGCCGGCGGGGAAACGGTTCCTGGTGGGGATGTCCTCGGGGCTGAGCATGCCGGTGGGCAGGTCGTAGGAGGCCTGCTGGGCCGCCGCCGCCTGACGCAGCTCCTCGGCCGTCACCCGGCGGGTGGGCGACGGGTCGGGCGGCTGCTCGCCCAGCAGCGAGACGTATTCGCGCGGCTGCGCCGCCGGGGCCGGGGGCCACGGCGTGGACTGCTGGGAGACACCCGGACGGGAGGCGATCGGGGTCGGCACGTCGCCGGGGTCACCCGCGCGGCCCGGCACGCCGGGACCGGTGGGAAAGCCCTGGACGCCCGGCCTGGAGGGCGCGCCGACACCGCCGGGCCCGGCGGGGAACCCCTGACCGACCGGGCCTGCCGGGACGCCGGAGAAGCCCTGGCCCCCCGGCCCCCCGTGACCGCTCCGGCCGGAGTCGTCGAAGTGCGAGACCGTGGTGATCTCGTCGGGCACCCGGGGCCGGCCCGCCCTGGACAGCAGGCGCTCCACCTGCGCGGCGAGCTCGGTGGCCCTGGGCCGCTTGGCCGGGTCGCGCTGGAGCGCGGCCCGCAGCACCGGCTGGAGCGGCGCCGGGACGGCGTCCACGTCCGCCTTGCCCGCGGTGATGTTGTAGAAGATCATCTCCAGCGTGCCCTTGCCGAAGGGCGGCTGGCCGGTGGCCGCGAAGACCAGCGTGCCCGCCCAGGCGTGCACGTCCACCTCGGGACCCGCCTCGTGACCCTCGATGATCTCGGGGGCGAGGTAGCCGGGCGTGCCGATGAACATGCCGGTCTGGGTGAGCCTGGTGGCGTCCACGGCCTGCGCGATGCCGAAGTCGATGAGGACGGGCTGGCCGTCCAGGATGAGGACGTTGCCCGGCTTGAGGTCGCGGTGGATCACCCCGACGGAGTGCACGGCGGCCAGCGCCGCGGCCACCCCGTGCGCGACCTTGAGCAGCGCGGGCAGCTCCATCGGGCCGTCCTGCTTGATGAGCTCGTCCAGCGGCTGGCCGGGGACGTATCGGGTCACGATGTAGGGCCGGTGGCCGGTCACGTCGGCGTCGAGGACCTCGGCGATGTGCTCGCTGCGCACCCGCCGCATGGTCTCCACCTCCCGCGAGAGCCGGCGACGCGCGACGTCGTCGCCCGCCACCTCCGCTCGCAGGACCTTCACCGCCACCTGCCGCCCCTGAGGGTCGACGGCGAGGTGGACCACGCCCATGCCGCCCTCACCGAGCCGCCGGAGCAGTCGGTAGGGGCCCAGTCGGTCGTCCTGATTCATGGCATGAAGAACCATACCGGCTTAAACACCGCCCATGAGATGAACCATCAGGCCATATTCTCCGTTTGAACAACGTCTGCCAGGCTTCAACGGTTTCCCAAACCCCGGTAACACTCAATCTCTTTTCGGCGTCAGTTCGCCATGCGGAGCACCTCCGCGATTTTCAGGTCCGCGAGCACCGCGCCCGGCAGTGCCAGCTTGGAGTGCCGGACGCCACTGCCGATCACGACGCCCGGATGGGCCGCCACGGCCTCGTCCACCAGCACCGGCCATCCCTCGGGCAGCCCCAGCGGGGTGATCCCGCCGTACTCCATCCCGGTCAGGCCGACCGCGTCGTCCTGCGACGCGAACGAGATCTTCCGCGCGTCCAGATGCCGCCGGACCACCCCGTTGACGTCGACCCTCGTCGTGGCGAGCACCATGCACGCCGCGTAGCGGACCTCCCCGCCCCGCTTGGCCGCCACGATCACGCAGTTCGCCGACTCCGCCAGGCTCACGCCGTACCGCTCGCAGAACGCCGCCGTGTCCGCCAGCGTCGGATCGATCTCCGCCACCTCGACGCCGTCGAGCCCCGCGACCGCCCGCGCCACCGGCTCCGCGAGCAGGTCCAGCCGCTCGGCGGCCCGCACCCAGTCCAATGTCCCGATCGCCATCGTCGTCTCCTCCGTATCACTTGCCCCTGAGACTTTACGGCCGCGCGGAGGGCTCAGGACGTCGTCTGCAGAACCCGCCCGTGCAGCTCGGTGACGGCCTTCCTGGCCGACTCCATGGCCCCGGCCTGCCAGGCGATCAGATGGGTGAGCCAGTCGCCCGCGAAGTAGACCCGGCCCGCCGGGCGCTGCAGGAGGGTGAAGGCGCCCTGGTGGGAGGGCCAGTAGACCCAGCCGCCCTCGATGTGCGGCTGGCGCTGCCAGGCGATCGAGACGCTGGAACGGAGCTCGGCGCGGTATTTCTCACCGTGGATCTTCTTGCCCTGGGTGAGGGCGCGGCCCCGGCGGTCCCGGTGGGGCAGCCCGCCGTACAGCTCGGCGTTCTCCTCGGTGTTGTAGTAACCGACGACCAGGCCGCTCCTGGAGTGGTAGCCGTGGGAGGGGTACCAGATGTGGGTGATGTCCAGGTCGGTCTCGGTGATCCCGCCGTAGATGCGGTCGTCGATCTCCCACCAGCGCCTGCCGTACTCCAGGCCGATCTTGCCTGCGGCGACCGGGACGGGGGTGCGGAGCGCGGCGGTGATCGGGGCGCCCAGGTTGTGCGGGAGGCGGGCGAGCAGGTGGGGCGGCAGGGTGGCGATGCAGTAGTCGGCGCGGAGCGTGCCGCCCTGGTAGGCGACCTCGACGCCGTCGGGCAGGTTCTTCACGCCGGTGACCCGGGCACCCGTCCTGATCCGGTCGCGGCCGACCGCCCCGGCGAGCGCGGTCACGATCGCGTCCATGCCCCCCACCGGCTGGAACATCGGCATGGCCTGCTCGTAGCCGAAGTCCATCGTGAGCGCCCGGCCCGTGCCGGCCGAGAGCACGTCGCTCAGGGAGGGCGGCGTGCCGGCGGGGACGCCGCCGGTGACGCCGGGGTAGGTCTCGAAGCCGCGGCGGGTGGAACCCCGGTAGGTCAGGTCGGGGCCGATGTCGCCGAAGCGCCGCAGGAACTCCGACAGCCGCTCACGGTCGTCCTTGGTCAGCCGGCGGTTCAGCGCGCCGGCGTGGGTGGCCTTGGCCAGCAGCTCGGCGACGTAGCCGTAGAGGTCCGCCCGTGCCGTGCGCGCCCGCGCCGGGGCCTTCATGCCCCCCGTGTAGACGTAGGCCGACGCGTTGTTGTTGACGAACGTCTCGATGGGCACGCCCAGCTCGCGGCAGTAGTCCAGGGCGACCATCCACTGCGCGATCCGGCCCGGCCCGGCGTTGAAGTAGGTCCCCTCCTCGAACTCCGCCGTCTGGGTCTCCCCGCCCGTCTCGGGCAGCCGGTCCCCGCGGCGCAGCGTGAGGTTCCTGCCCCCGACCCGGTCGGCGGCCTCCAGGACCGTGCAGTCGTATCCGGCCTTGCCCAGCTCGTAGGCGCAGGTCAGCCCGGCGACCCCGGCGCCGAGGATCACCACCTTCGCCGCGGCCCTGCCGCGCAGGGAGAAGTCGGAGGGCTGCGGGGGGACGAAGTCCTTCTCCTGGGCGTCGGGGGCCAGGCCCAGCGCCCCCATGGCCGCGAACATGGCTCCGGCGCCGCCGGCCGCGCCCACGCCGACCAGCAGCGCCCTGCGCGTCATCACTTTGGAGTCACTCATGTGCGTCAGCCGTACACGCCGCTGCCGCAGGCGATCTGGCCGCCGACCATGGAGAAGATGCCCATCAGCGCCATGATCTGGGAGAAGTCGTCGGTGACGAACTCGGTGTGGCGGGGACCCGCCGACCTGACCCCGGGGATGAGCGCGCATCCGGCGGCGATCGCGGTGGAGTTCCACTCGACGCCGAGGGTGAACGGGGGCTCGGGGGCGCACGGGCGGAAGTCCGCGACCCGGTTGAGCGCGCGGGCGGCGGCCTCCCGGATGCGGGCCTGGGCGACGGCGGGCGGCAGGAGCTCGGCGGAGAACCTGTCGACCCCCTTCTTGACCGCGACCGTCTCGACGTCGCCGAGCAGCTCGCGGGCCTCCTCGCAGACGGCCTCGTCGCCGGTCACCAGGGCCACCGGCACGCCGAGCGACCCGGCGAACGACGCCACCAGGCGGGTCTCGCCGCAGACCTCGCCGTTGAGGTAGACGTTCTGGATCTCCTTGCCCATCCAGGTGTGGTTGAGCACCCCGTGCTGGACCCCGGCCCGCGCGTGGTAGCCGGCGAAGCAGGCCGCCCGGTAGCTCGGGTCGAGTCCCTGTCCCATCCGCAGCGGCTTGCCCGGCCCCCGGATCAGCGTGGCCCGCTCGTCGAGCAGATCGATCCTGAGGTTCTTGACCGACCCGTGCGCGTCGTTGACGCGCACGGCCTCGGCCCCGGCGTCGAAGGCGCCCTGGATGACCGCGTTGGCGTCGCCGGTCATCAGCTCGCAGCCGCGCTCGTAACCCCGGCCTCCGGCGTGCATCTCCTCGGGGTCGGTCAGCCCCGTGACGCCTTCCATGTCCACCGAGACATATACCTTCACGACATCCCCCACGTCTCGACGCGGCGTGCCTCGTCGTCGCTCATGAACCCGACCTCTCCCGCGACGAAGTCGCGGACCTGCCCGCGCCACGGCTCGGGGATCTCCTCGATCGCGGGCGGGTAGCAGCGGTCCAGCCAGGCCGTCGACTCCTCGGTCGCGCCCAGGAAGCCCGCGGCCCTGCCGAAAAGCGTGTCCTCGATGCCGGGCACCCGCGCGCAGCCGTACTCGATCATCTCCTGCCCGCCGTACGGCGGGGGCTCCTGCCACTTGCGCGCGACCGGCCGGCCCGGAGCGACCGTGGTGCGCAGCGGGCGGCGTTCGACGGCGGCCTGGATGAGCTCCTTGTAGAGGCACTTGCCGCAGGTGCCGCAGGGGCCGTTCACCCCGCGCAGGCACCAGCGGACCTGCTCGCGCAGGTCCGACTCCAGGGCCAGGCGCATGGTGACGGCCTCGCTCACCCCGCCGACCGGGAGCACGATGTGCAGTCCCGCCGCGGCGAAGGCCCGGCCCCAGGCGCCGTGCGGGGACCACATCAGGTTGTCGGGGGTGTAGCGGAGCAGGTAGCGGTCCCCGCCCAGCCAGCGCGAGCCCAGCTCGTAGCCGAAGGCGAGGCCGCCCAGGTCGAGCTCGTCGGCCAGCAGCAGCGCCCCGGCCGCCACCGCGTGGTGCTCGGGGTAGCCGGGCCGGGGCTCGGCGAGCGTGAACTCCAGGTCGGAGCGGACGACGGTGAGCTCGCGGCCGGTCTGCGCGGCCAGCGAGGCCAGCACGTCGGCGCGGTAGTGGGTCCAGCGGTTGGGCACGCGCGGGTGGGAGACCCGCTGGAAGTGGACGAACGGCGCGTCGGGCAGCATCGCGGCCACCGCCGCGGAGTCGGCTCCGCCGCTGTAGGAGATCGCCAGCCTGCCGCCGGACCGCGGCGCCCCGCCGACGGGTCCCGCCTCGATCCCCCAGCCCGACTGGATCGCCGCGGCGAACTCCGGCGAGACCGGCCGGTCGAAGACGATCGCGCGCCGCGTCCACGGCGCGACGACGGTCCACGCGGCGAGGGCCAGCAGGTCGGGGTGGATGTCGTACGGCTCGCGCGGCAGCTCGACCCTGCAGGAGTTCGTGGCCAGTCTCAGGGGCTGGCCGTCGGCGCAGAACCCGGTGATCTCGTCCTCGGGGTCCAGCCGGAAGGTGAGACGCCGGACGCCGCCGTCCGCCGCCCAGGTGACCCTCACGCGGGCCCCCCGGAGGAGCGCTCCGGGCCCGGGGAGGACGCGCCGCCGGGCAGGCGGTCCACGGCCTGCCCGGGGGAGCGGTCCGGGCCCGGAGAGGGCAGGCGGTCCACGGCCTGCCAGAGCAGCACCTCGTTCTGGAGCACCCCGTCCATCGCGACCGCGGTCTCCTGGGCCAGGCGATGGGCGTCGTCCCAGCGCCTGGCCTGGGCCTGGTCCACGCCGGCCTTGGCGACCTGCGCCCGGAGCCTGTCGATCTCGGTCCGCAGCCCGGTGACCTCCCGGCCCAGCGTCTGGACCTCCCGGAGCGTGTCCTCGATGTCCTGACGGTGATCGGTCAGGGAGATGTATCGGGAGTCGAACCACCTGCGCACCGCCCGCCGGAGCGGGGCGGGCATCAGAGCACGCTTCACCAACCGAACCATAGTCTGGCACGATACCGGCAAAGCTTGATCTACCAGGACGGTCCCACCGACATCCGGATCTCCGATCCGGCGCGGGTGTCACCGCCTCTCCGGACCGGCGCAAGTGTCATCGCGTCTCCGGGCCGGAGCGGGTGTCACCGCCTCTCCGGCCCGGACCCGCGCGGACGTCACCGCGCCTCCGGGCCGGCGCGGGTGTCACCGCCTTCCGGGACGCGCGTCAGCGGCCGGTGAACTTCGCCTGGGACTTCTCCGCGAAGGCGCGCATGCCGATCTTGGCGTCCTCGGTGGCGAACAGCGCCGAGAACTGCAGGCGCTCCATCTCCAGGCCGCTGTTCAGGTCCACCTCCAGGCCGCGGTCGACGGCCTGCTTGGCGGCGCGCAGCGCCAGGGCCGGGCCGCCGGCGAACGTGGCGGCGTAGGCGAGCGCCTCGGTGTAGACGTCGGCGTCGGGGACGACCCGGTCGACCAGCCCGATCTGCAGCGCCTCGGCGGCCGGCACGTGACGGCCGGTGAAGATGAGGTCCTTGGCCCTGGCGGGGCCGACCAGCCGGGGCAGGCGCTGGGTGCCGCCCGCCCCGGGGATGATGCCGAGCAGGATCTCCGGCTGGCCGAGCCTGGCCGACTCACCCGCGATGCGGATGTCGGCGCACAGGGCGAGCTCGCAGCCGCCGCCCAGGGCGTAGCCGGTCACGGCGGCGATGACCGGCTTGCCGATCTCCGCGACGGCGGTGAAGCAGTCCTGCAGCACCGCGGAGTGCGCCGCCATGTCCGCGTAGGACATGTCGGCCATCTCCTTGATGTCGGCGCCGGCGGCGAAGACCCGCTCCCCGCCGTAGAGGACCACGGCGTGGACGCCGGGGTCGGCGTCCACCTGCCGGGCGCAGGCCGCGATCTCCTCCTGCACCTGCCGGTTGAGCGCGTTCATCTTCGGCCGGTCCAGCCTGATCGTCGCGATCCCCTCGGCCGTCTCCACCCGTACGAACTCACCCATGGCCGTCCCTCCGCCGAAAATGCCGTCACCCCAACATAGGGTGCCTGGACGCGAAGTTCTTGACCCTCCGGCGCGGGAACCCGTGACAGGCATCCCGCCGGGAGTGCTAGGCTACTGATCGTTTGGTGTCGGATTTCCGGATGAGAGGGAGGTGAGGTTTGATGACCGCGGTGAAGACCGCTGCTGTGTGCAGCGCCCGGACATTCCTCACGTCCCGGGCCCCGGTCTGACCCACTTCTTCCCCTCGCCGTAGCCGTCCGGCTTACGAGGCAAGGGTGATGTCTGCGTCTCGTCGGGGCCCCTTCCCGCAAGGTGTCTCACGTTGCCAAACCTCTTCACCGATCCATCCGACGCCGGCCTGTCCCGGTACGGATGGACGGAAACACTCGACAACGCCTTCGTCGAACACCGCGAGGCCGGCCTGGTACCGGCCCGGATCGCACGGGTGGATCGCGGCCTGTGTGACGCGGTCACCGAGTCCGGCCCGGTGCGGGCCGCCCTCACGGCGCTGTACTCCCCCGACCCGCTCCTGGCGCCCTGCACCGGCGACTGGGCCGCACTGCGCTGGGGCCGCGAGCCGGAACTGGTGGCCCTGCTACCGCGTCGTAGCGCGATCGTGCGCTCGTCGGCGTCACGCACCTCCCACGCGCAGGTGCTGGCCGCCAACGTCGACACCGTCGTCCTCGCCGTCTCACTGACCACTCCGCTGGACGCGGCCCGGCTGGAGCGGCTGCTGGCCCTGGCGTGGGACAGCGGCGCCAGGCCGCTGATCGTCTTGACCAAGGCAGATCTGGCCGCCGACGCCGCCGCCGTGCACGCCGAAACGAGCACGCTGGCACCGGGCGTGGACATCCTGATCACCAGCGCGGCCACCGGTCAGAACATCGATGTGCTGACCGCGCTGCTGAGCGGCACAACGGTCCTGCTCGGATCCTCCGGCGCGGGCAAGTCCAGACTCGGCAACGCGCTGCTCGGCGACGAGCTTCTGGCCACCGGCGAGGTACGGGCGCAGGACGGCAAGGGCCGCCACACCACCGTCCGCCGCGAACTGGTTCCCCTTCCCGGTGGCGGTGTCCTCATCGACACGCCCGGCCTGCGCGGGATCAGCCTGTACGACGCCGCCGACGGCCTGGAACAGGTCTTCGCCGAGATCGAACGCCTCGCCCAGGACTGCCGCTTCGGCGACTGCTCCCACGACACCGAACCAGGTTGCGCGGTTCAGGCCGCCATCCAGGCGGGCGAGCTGACCGAGCGCCGTCTGGGCAACTACCGCAAGCTGCAACGCGAGAACGCGTGGGCGGCCTCGCGCACCGATGCCCGGCTACGTGGCGAACGCACCAACCAGCAGAAGGCCATCACCAGCCATCTGCGCGCCACCTACAAGTTCAGGGACCAGCAGTCATGACCGACCGCATCCCGCCGACGCAGCCCCACCCGCCGGCCGAGTGCGGCCCCGGGCCGGACCGTTCCCCGCAAGGAACAGCCACCGCCGCGAGCGACGCCCCGCACGACGCGATCACCGACCCCGTCGTGACGGCGCTCTTCGCCCTGCACCACGGCCTGCCCCGCCAGGGTCCCGGCTCCGACGCGACCACCCGCCGCCTGCTCGCCCTGACCGGACCGCTTCCACCGCGTCCGCGCGTGCTGGACATCGGCTGCGGGCCAGGCCGCGCCTCGCTGCTACTGGCCCTGGAGGCCGCCGCCGAGGTCACCGCGATCGACCTGCACCAGCCGTTCCTCGACGAGCTGACGCGAGCCGCCGCCGCCCGCGGCGTCGGCCACGCCATCCGCACGATCCGGGCGTCGATGGCGGATCTGCCCTTCCCCAGTGAGAGCTTCGACTTGATCTGGGCTGAAGGATCCGCCTACCACATCGGCTTCGACACCGCGCTGCGCTCCTGGCAGCGGCTGCTCGCCCCCGGCGGCACGCTGGTCGTCACCGAATGCGAATGGACCACCGATTCCCCGTCCGCCGAAGTGCGGGCGTTCTGGGACCGGCACTACCGGCTGCGCACCCAAGACCAGAACGTCGCCGCGGCCCGCGGCGCCGGATATGCCGTCGCCGCGCTGCACCCACTCCCCGACAGCGACTGGTTCGAGGAGTACTACACGCCGCTGTCGCAACGAGCCCACACGGCCGACCTGACCGTGGCCGGGATGCGCGAAGCGGTCGCGGCCGCCCGGCAAGAGATCAACATGCGCCACGAACACGGCACGGACTACCAGTACACCGGCTACGTCCTGCGCCCCCAGGCAAACACAGAAACGGACTCGAATACCCCCATGGCCACTTCCTGGATCACCCGCCCTGAGACCGCTGCCGACCTCGCCCAGATCCGCGAGGTCAACCTCGCGGCCTTCCCCACCTCGCACGAGGCCGACCTGGTCGAGGCCCTGCGCGCCGACCGGCAGGCGTGGATCCCCAGCCTGTCCTGGGTCGCCGAGGCGCCCGACGGCTCCATCGCCGGATTCGCGCTGCTCACCCGCTGCCACGTCGACGGCTCTCCGGCGCTCACCCTGGGCCCGTGCGCGGTACGGCCCGAGCACCAGCAGCGCGGCGCCGGTTCCGCCGCCATCCGCGCCGCCCTCGACGCCGCCCGTGAGCAGGGCGAGAACCTCGTGCTTGTGCTCGGCCACGCCGACTACTACCCGCGTTTCGGCTTCACCCCGGCCTCCGGCCATTCCATCCGGCCCCCCTTCGACGTCGAGGACAAGTACATGATGGCGCTCGTCCTCGACCCCGCCGTGCCCGTGCCGCCCGGCACCATCCGCTACCCGGCCGCGTTCGGCGTCTGATCCAGGACCTCCGGGGAGGAGACCGCGGCCGTCCCCGGGCCACAGCCGCCGGGCAGACGGTCCTGATGCCGCACGTACCCGGACGGCCCTGAGGTGGGCGGCCTGCCAGCGGTGGAGACCCGATCGCCGGCAGGCCGCCCGGGTTTGCGTTCGAGCGCGCTCGAAGCCATAGCGTTCCCGCCGTGACGACACAGACCTGGATCATCACTGGCGCGTCCCGCGGTTTCGGGCGCGCGCTGGCGGAGTCGGCGCTCGCGGCGGGCGACCACGTCGTGGCGGCGGAAGCAGCCGGCCCGACGGGGGCGTCCCAGGAAATCGATCACCCGTCCAGGCTTCGGTGACGGGCCATCAGTTGGCGGGCAGTGCCAGGCTCATGCTTCCCTCCGTGGGGTCGGCGAGACCGCTGATCACCCGGCGGTAGATCTTCTCGTACTCCGCGGTCATCACCTCGGCGTCGAAGCGGCTCCGCACGTGCGCGCGGCAGGCGTGCGGGTCGAGCGTGCCGGCCGCCTCGACGGCCTCGGGCAGCTCCCCGGCATGGCTCCGGACGAACCCGGTGACCCCGTCCACGACCACCTCGGGCACGGCCCCCCGGTCGAGGGCGACCACGGGGGTGCCGCACGCCATGGCCTCGATCATGACCATGCCGAACGGCTCCTCCCAGGTGATCGGGAAGACCAGGCAGCGGGCCGCCGACAGCAGCTCGCGCTTGCGGGAGGCGTCGGCCTCGCCGACATACTCGGCGTCGGGGCCGAGCCGGGGCCTGATGTGCTCCTCGAAGTAGTCGTGCTCCATCTGCTCGGTGAGCTTGCCCGCGAGCAGGATCCGCCGTCCGGCCTCCCGGGCGACGTCGATGGCCAGATGCGCGCCCTTGTCCTCGTTGAACCTGCCCAGCCACAGCACCCAGTCCTCCTTGTCCTCCCGGAAGGGGAAGGAGTCCGTCTCGACGGCGTTGTAGACCACTCCGGCCCAGTTCAGGTCCGGGGCGATCCGCCGCTGGGCCTCGGAGATGCCGACCATCGACACGGTGTCGTAGAGCACCCGGTAGTACTCGCCGAGCTCGCCGTCCACCTCCCCGTGACAGGTGACAAGGGTCGGTACGCTCCGCGCGGCCGCGGTCAGCGGCCCGGCCAGCGAATGGTCGTGGACGATGTCGGCGTCGAGGCCGGAGACGATGTCGTGCGCCATGGCCGCGTGCAGCACCTCGGGCATCGACTCGCCGATCCGCGCGGAGGGCGCCGGGACGTAGGTGGGCAGGAACCGCGCGGACGTCCCGGCCCGGCCCGCCCCGATGAGGGTGACGTCGTGCCCGCGCCGGGACAGGCCGGCGACGAGCTCGGCCATCATCGACTCGATGCCTCCGTACCCGTGGGGCGGTACGTCGTACCAGGGGGGAGCGATCATCACGATGCGCAACCCGTCGCGCCATCCGGAAACGCCTGCTTCAGCGATCATGTCAACCTCACCTATGGCCGTGCGGCCTGCCTGGAACGTCCGAGCTAACCGAGCAAGGGGGGCAGGGGATGCGACGGCCGGGAGAGGCCGTGGGTGTCAGGAGACCCGGATGTCGGACCCGGGGCTCAGGAGACGTGGGTGTCAGGAGACCCGGATGTCGGACCCGGGGCTCAGGAGACGTGGGTGTCAGGAGACCCGGGTGTCGGGAGACCCGGGGCTCGGGAGGCGTGGGCGTCAGGAGACCCGGTGGAGGGCCGCCCTCATGGGATGGCGTGGTTCGGAGTGCACGGTGATCCCCTCGGGCACCCCGGTGACGGAGACGCCGCCGTCGGCGACCTCAAGGTCGATCCGGGCCCCGGCGATCGGGATCCCGGTGATCCGCAGGTTGTCCAGCCCGACGGGAGCCACCCAGATCTGGCCGCGCGGGACCCACGGGTCGAAGCGGAGCAGGGAGCGGACGAGCTGGATGGGGGTCGCGGCGGCCCAGGCCTGCGGGGAGCAGGAGGTGGGATAGGGCACCGGCCAGGCGAACTCGTCCCTGCCGAACCCGCAGAACAGCTCCGGCAGCCGCCAGCCGAAGACCTCGGCCGCCTCCAGCAGGCCGAACGCGATGCGCCGCGCCTCCTCCGTGAAGCCGTAGCGCATCAGACCGGCGGCGATGATGGCGTTGTCGTGCGGCCAGACCGAGCCGTTGTGGTAGCTCATCGGGTTGTAGGCACCCATGCCGGAGGCCAGGGTGCGCACGCCGTACCCGGTGAACATCTCCGGTGAGAGCAGGTGCGCGGCGACGGCCTCGGCCTTGTCCTCGTCGACGATGCCGGTCCACAGGCAGTGCCCCATGTTGGAGGCGAGGCTGTCGATGGGGCGTCCCCTGCCGTCGAGGCCGATGGCGTAGTACCCCCGGTCGGACAGCCAGAAGCGCTCGTTGAACGCCTCCCGGATCCGCGTCGCCTGGTCGGCCCAGTGCTCCTCCAGCCCCTGGTCACCGGCCTCGTGGGCGAAGTGGGCGCGCGCGGTGTAGGCGGCGTAGACGTATCCCTGGACCTCGGCCAGCGCGATGGGCGGGCGGGCCAGCGCGCCGTCGGCGAAGTTGACGCCGTCGAAGGAGTCCTTCCAGCCCTGGTTGACCAGGCCGTGGTCGGTCTTGCGGCGGTAGAACAGGAACGGGTCGGCCGACCGGGTTATCCAGGCGAGGGCGTCGTCGACGTTCGGCATCAGCTCCTCGACCGCCTCCCCGTGCACTCCCCACCGGCGCAGCTCGCCCAGGAGCATCACGAACAGCGGGGTGGAGTCGACCGAGCCGTAGTAGGCGAGGCCGCCGTGCGGCGAGGCGCCGGTCTGCACGCCGAAGCGGAGCTCGTGCAGGATCTTCCCGGGCTCCTCCTCGGTGAGCGGGTCGTCGATCCTGCCCTGCAGCCGGGCCAGGCGGCGGACGGTGCCGAGCGCCAGGGTCTGGTCCAGCGGCAGCGCCATCCACGAGGTCAGCAGCGAGTCGCGGCCGAACAGGGTCATGAACCACGGCGCGCCCGCGGCGATGCTGGGTGGTTCGTCGGGTCTGTCGGGCTCGAACAGCCGCAGCGCCCCGAGGTCCTCCCTGGAGCGGTGCAGGACCTGGGAGAGGGTGCGGTCGGGAGTGCTGAGGCTGGGGCTGAGGCGCGCCCAGTCGGCGCGGCGCCTGGCGGGTTCGGCGTGCTCCACCGGGTGGTGGGTGGAGAACCAGGCGGGCGACTCCTCCCCCTCCAGGATCGGGTTGACCTGCAGGCTGACGGTCCATTCGCCGCGCGCGGGCACGACGACCCGGAAGATGAGCATGCCCGGTACGGCGAACGGCGTGGGCTCGCCCACCACCCGGGCGCCGCGCGAGCGGCTGGCGGAGAAGACCAGCAGGCCCGACCTGTCGGGGGTCATCTCCACGTCGGGCACGTAGCGGACCCGGCCGGCCTTCACCTCGAACAGGTCGGCCACGTCCGAGCTGACGTGGATGTCGACCACGCATCCGGCCGGTTCGTCGGACAGGTTGCGCAGGGTCAGGTCCTCGCGGAGGCCGCCCCCGACGTAGCGGTCCCTGATCACCAGCAGGCTGCTCTCCGCCCGCCCCGGCCGCGGCCCCGCCCGGCCGACGAACGTCGCGTGGTACGGCTCGCCCGTGAGCACCCGGAGAGCCTCCACCGGCGCGTCGTCCACCCTCAGCTCCCAGCGCGACAGCAGCCGGGTGTCGGCATGGTAGACGCCCTGCGCCCCTCCTGGCACGATGTCGCCACCGCGCGCGCACACGCAGAAGGACCCGCCCTCCACCAGGGTCACCGTGGTGTCGCCCAGTGCTCCGGGCTGGCCTTCGAACGTCCATCCGTCCACTGTCGTCTCCGGGCTGTCAGTCAGGTCTCGGCTCTGTAGCCATTCCCATCTCAGCGGGGAGAAGAACGCCTCAGGGCGGGCGGAATGCCCACATAGATCGACAAAGTCGCTGGTCACAGCCTCGCAGCGGCAGGAGGGGGGCACTCGGAGAAGACCGGAGGGGGCTCACTCGGGGAAGAACAGCACCGGCCCCTCGACCGTGACGCCCACGCGGTCGCCGGGGCGGTGCGGCACGTCGCCGCGCGTACGGGCCCGGATCATGGTCCCCGGCTCCAGCGCGACCGTGATCGCGGCGTCGTGCCCGAAGAACTCCACCCGCTCGACCAGCCCGCCGACGCCCTCCCCCGGCTCGCGGAGCACGAACTGCTCGGGCCGGAGCGCGACCCGGCCCTTCCCCGCGACCCCGTTGGCCCGCTGCGGCAGGTCGCCGAGCACGCAGGAGGCGACGCCGTGGTCGGCGGTGGCGGCGAGCACCACCGCCTCCCCCACGAACGTGGCCACGCCCAGGTCTCGCGGGGCCGCGTAGACCGAGGCGGGGGTGCCCTCCTGGACGATCCGGCCCTCGCGCATGACCGCGACGGTGTCGGCCATGGACAGCGCCTCCTCCTGGTCGTGCGTGACGAGCACCGCGGTCGCCCCGGCCCGTTTCAGCGCCGCCCGCACCTCGTCGCGGACGCTCACCCGGAGCGAGCGGTCCAGGGCGTTGAACGGCTCGTCCAGCAGGACCACGCCCGGGTGCGGGGCGAGGGCGCGGGCGAGGGCCACCCGCTGCTGCTGGCCGCCGGAGATCTGGTGCGGCATGCGGTCGCCGAACCCGGCCAGGCCGACCAGCTCCAGGCACTCCTCGACACGTTCGGAGGACCCGCGCGGCAGCCCGAAGCCGACGTTGCGCGCCACCGACAGGTGCGGGAAGAGCGCCGCCTCCTGCGGCACGATCCCGACCTTGCGCCGCTCGGGCGGCAGCCCGGACACCTCGCGCTCGCCGATCGCCACCGACCCCGAGTCGAGGCTCTCGAAACCCGCGACGATGCGCAGCAGCGTGGTCTTGCCGCAGCCGGACGGGCCGAGCACCGCGGCGAGGTCGCCCTCCTCCACGGTCAGCGACGCGCCGCGCAGCACCTGCGTGCCGCCGAAGGCCTTGGTCACGTCCGTGACGGTCAGTCTCAAGACGTCTCCTTGAGGGATCGGCGGCCCAGGAGGAAACCGGGGACGGCCGCCAGAAGCATGAGCAGGGCGGCGTACGGCGCGGCGGCGGCGTAGGCGCCCGAACCGGTCTCCGCCCACAGCTGGGTCGCGAGGGTCTCCATGCCGGTCGGCCGGAGCAGCAGGGTGGCGGGCAGTTCCTTCATCGCGGTGAGGAACACCAGAGCGGCCCCCGCGAGCACGCCGGGCAGGGCGAGCGGGAGGGTGACGGCGCGGACGGCCTGCAGCGGGGTGCGGCCCAGCGACCGGGCGACCTCCTCCAGCACCGGCGGCGACTGGAGGACCGAGGCCCGCACCGCGCCGACCGCGGCGGGCATGAACAGCACGGCGTAGGCGACCACCAGCAGCGGGGAGCGCTGGTAGACGGCCGGGACGTAGCGCACGGCGAAGAACACCAACGACAGCGCCATGACGATGCCGGGCAGCGAATGCCCCACGTAGGTGGACTGCTCCAGGAAGGTCGCCGTACGGCCGCGGTAACGCGCCGCGATGATCCCGACCGGTACGGCCAGCGCCGTGGTGAGCAGCGCGCCCGCCGCCGCGACGCCCAGCGTGGCGCCCACCGCCCCGGACAGCTCTCCCAGGTCGACCCTGGCCGAGGAGCCGTTGAGCAGCCAGTAGCCGATGCCGGCCAGGGGGAAGCCGACCGCGAGGCCGGCGAGCGCGGTGGCCCAGGCCAGCGCGAACGCCCTGGTCCCTGCGCGCAGCCGGATGACCGGGGGCCTGCGCGCCGGGTTGCCCCGCATGGCGTAGGAGGCCCTGCCCCGGCTGCGGGACTCCGCCACCACGATCAGGAGTGTGATCAGCACCAGCAGCAGCCCGAGCACCGCCGCCGGGGTGCGGTTGAAGCCCGCCCGGTAGGAGGTGTAGATCTGCGTGGTGAACACGTCGAAGCGCATGATCGCCACCGCACCGAACTCGGCGAGCACGTACATCGCGACCAGTAGCGCCCCCGCCGCGGCCGAGGGCCGTAGCTGGCGGAGGACGACGCCGGACCGGCCGCGCCCCAGGGAGAGCGCGACCTCCTCCGTCGCCGGATCCATCCTGCTGAGCGCGGCGGCCACCGGAAGGTAGACGTAGGGGTAGCTGCAGAGCGTGAGCACCAGCACCGACCCGGTGAAACCCTCCAGGTCGACCGCGGCCACCCACGTGTAGGCGGCGACGTAGGACGGCACGGCGAGCGGCAGCGCGGCCAGGATGCCGAAGAAGCCGCGTCCCGGCAGGTCGCTCCTGATCACCAGCCAGGCCAGCGAGATCCCGATGGCCACGCACAGCGCGGTCACCACGGCCGCCAGTCCCAGGCTGCGCAGGGCCAGCTCCAGCGTCCTGGCCCGCAGCAGCGTCCTGGCCACGCCGTCGAGGCCGCCCTCGGCCGAGCGCACCACCAGGTAGCCCACCGGCAGCAGCGCCAGCGCCGCCGTCACGGCGGCGGGCGTCAGCAGTCCCGCGGGGATCCGGCGGACCGACATCTAGACCAGGCCCACGTCTTGCAGCATGGTGATGGTCTGCTCCAGCGAGTCGAGCTTGGACAGGTCCACCTCGGGGCCCTTGAGCGAGTCGAACGGGGGCAGCCCGGGGGCGGCCGGCACCCCGGTGATGAGCGGATACTCCTTGGTGGTGTCGGCGAAGTACTTCTGGGCGTCGGCGCCGAGGAGGTAGTCCATCGCCTTCCTGGCGGCCTCGCCGTGCTCGGTGCCCTTCAGCATGCCCACGCCCGCCACGTTGACCAGTGCCCCCGGGTCGCCGCCCGGCAGGTAGGCGAGCTTGGACGGCACGCCGTTCGGCCCGTTCTCGGCCACCTTCTCGTACCAGTAGTAGTGGTTGATCAGGCCGAGCTGGAGCTTGCCGTCGTCCACGGCGTTGAGGATCTCCACGTTGTTCGGGTAGGACCTGGTGCCGTTGGCCTTCATCGCCTCGAGCCACTGCCTGGCCCTGTCCTCGCCGGCGACCACCCGCAGCGCGGTGACGAAGGACTGGAACGACGCGTTGGTCGGGGACCAGCCGACCTTGTCCTTCCACTTGGGGCCGGTCAGCTCGAAGACGCTCTTGGGCGGGGCGGCGACCGTGCGGGGGTCGTAGACGATGACGCGGGAGCGGCCGGAGACCCCCACCCACGTCCCCTCCGAGCCGCGGTATCTGGCCGCGACCCGGTCCAGCAGCTCCGGGGGCACCGGCGCGAGCATCCGGTGCTTGCTCAGCGCCCCGAGCGCCCCGGCGTCCTGGGAGAAGAACACGTCCGCCCGGCTGTCCGCGCCCTCTTCGAGGATCTGCGCGGCCAGCTCCGCGCTATCGCCGTAGCGGACCTGGACGTCCAGGCCGGTGGCGGTCCTCAGCTTGTCGATCAGCGGGCCGACGAGGTTCTTGTTGCGCCCCGAGTAGATCACCAGGGAGTCGTCGCCGAAGCTCTGACCGTCTCCGCCGTCGCCGCCGCAGGCGGACGCGAGCAGCGCCAGTGGGACGAGAGCGGTGGCGACCAGCTTACGCAGCGACATGGGAGTTCTTCCTTAGTCCGGTGTCCGGCATTTCTGTGTCCGGGAGATCACGCGAGAGGAGAGATACGGCGTGCCGTACGCGACCAGCAGGACGGACGCGAGCACCCAGGCCAGGTGGAGCGGCCAGAAGCCGGTCCAGCCGAGCCGGTAGTCGGGCAGGAGGTTTCCCAGGAGCCGGTGGAGCGGGGAGCCCGCCTGTCCGAAGCCGCTCACCCATGTGACCCTCCGGGCGTACCCGTCGGCCAGCAGCCACGCGTAGTCGGCCAGCCCGGCCACGCCGAGCCCGAACCCGGCCCGGCGGAGCCACCCCGGCCCGCCGGCCAGCAGGACCAGGATGAGCAGCACGGCCGGCGGCAGCACCACGACGGTCTGGCGGCCCGGCCACCAGTAGCCGTGCATGGTCAGCGCGACGAAGGTGGCGGTCAGCCACCCGGCGGCCAGCGGGAGCAGCAGCACCGCGCCGTACGGGCGCGGGCGCCGGAGCGCGAAGCCGGCGGCGGGCAGGAGCAGCAGCCACGCGGGCTGCCAGGCCGCCAGGCCGTACCCCCTGTCGACCATCAGCCCGACCAGCCGTACGGCCCGGCCCGCGTAGTCGGGGGCGAAGCCCATCACGCCGAACTCGCCGGACTCCTGGAAGTGGTCGCCGCTGGCGTAGACGGTCCAGCCGCCCCAGACGAGGCGGTGGATCCCCAGGTAGACGGCGCCCATGACGGCGAACCCGGCGGTGAGGCCCAGGAGCCGGCGGCGATCGGCCCGCAGCCGCCACAGGCCGAGGATCGCGAGCGCGGCGGCCACCGGGGCGTATTTGACCGACAACCACGGCAGCGCGGTGACCGTCAGGCCGAACACCGCGACGGCACGCGGTCCCGTGGCGGGCGGGCGGCCGGTCGGCGGGGCCGCTCCGGCGAAGGCGGGCCCGGCCAGGACGGCCACCGCCGCGAGGGTGGCCAGCGCGGCCGGGATCTCCGGATAGACCTGCTGGCCGTAGACCGCGAGGGGGGCGGCGGCCGAGGCGAGGAGCACCCCCACCGTGGCGAGTCTCGCGGGGACGGCGAACCGGCGCACCGCCGTCCACAGGGTCAGCGCGGCGAGCGCCCCGGCCATGAGCGCCATGACGGCCTTGGCCGCGATCCAGCCCCCGAGCCCCATCGGTACGGCCAGCAGGATCGGCAGCAGCGGATCGTGCGGGCTGATCTGCGTGCCGCCGGGGAGCACCTCGGTCTGCACCGGCAGGGCGTCGGTCCCCGCCCACGGCATCCAGCGGCCCTCGTCCAGCTCGTCGGTGATGTCGAGGTCGAGGTCCTCGAAGATCGACAATGCGGTCAGCAGGTACTGCGGCTCGTCCACCGCCACGTGCGCGCCGAACCGTGCCCGCACCCCGATGCCGAGGAGGGCGGCCACCGTACCGACGACCGCCACCAGGACCGTCCCCGCTGCCGGGACGGGGCGCCCCGGCGGATCGGGCGGGAGACTCGCCGTGCCGGGGCGGGGGGGACCCGTGGCGGCGGTTCCGGCGGGCGGGATGTCCCTCACGCCACCTCCAGCAGGGGGCGGGCGGCGACCTGGCGGCGGACGGCGTCGTGGCGGTCGGCGGTCAGCACTGTCAGCCCCAGCCGCGGAGGCTGGGGAACGCGGTCGATGCCGACGGCCTTCTCACCCGAATCGACAAGCATCCGGGTCAGCATCCGGCCGATGAACCCGGAGGCCCCGGTCACGATGGACGACCCCCCTGCCCTTTCCTCTAACTCACTAAAGGCAGCCTAACCTCACTAAGCTGAGGCGCAAAGCTTCCAGTGAGGACCCCATGCCCGCGTCCTCCCTGGTCAGGGCGGTTCGCCGAGGTCTTGGGCCGCGCTGCACGTGTCCCTGCCCGGCAGCTCGGAGGTGTCGTGCCCGTGACTCCCACCAGGCTCAGGCTGCCCCGGGTGCTTCCCGCCCGGCCGGTCCCCCTGCCCGTCCCCCCGGACGCGCCGGTCGTCGCGTTCATCCCGGTCCACAACGAGGAGGCGACCGTCGGGGAGGTGGTCAGGCGGCTGCCGGCCTCGGTCGCCGGGCGGCGGGTGGTCACGATCGTGGTGGACGACGGGTCCACGGACGCCTCGGTCCCGCTCGCGCGGGAGGCGGGGGCGACGGTCGTGTCCCAGCCGGGGAACCTCGGGCTGGGGGCCGCGGTGCGGCGGGGGCTGGCGGAGGCGGTACGGCTGGCCCCGGCGGCGGTCGTCTACCTGGACGCCGACCTGGAGTACTTCCCCGAGGACATCGAGCAGGTCGCGGGCCCGGTCCTGACCGGCGAGGCCGACTACGTGGTGGGCTCCCGGTTCGCCGGGACCATCGAGCGGATGCTGGCGCACCGCCGCTTCGGCAACCGCGTGCTGACCGTCTGGGTCCGCTGGATGACCAGGCACGACGTCACCGACGGGCAGAGCGGCTACCGCGCCTTCTCCCCCTCCGCGGCCCGCGCCGCCGAAGTGATCCACGACTACAACTACGCCCAGGTCATCACCCTGGACCTGCTGGCCAAGGGCTACCGCTACCACGAGGTCCCGATCCGCTACGCCTTCCGCGCCTCCGGCGAGTCCTTCGTCAAGCTGGGCCCCTACCTCCGCAAGGTCGTCCCCGCCGTCCACCGCGAGCTCAACTCGCCCCAGGTGCCGCCTTCCTCAATGCCGTAGGCGAACTGGCGGCGCAGGTGCCCGGGGGGCGGCGGCCGTCCCCCGGACTCAGATCCCAGGGGCACGGCTCCTGCCGAGTCCGATCGCGGGCAGGATGGCCTGGTCGACGATGGCTTCCAGCTCGGCGGCAGCGAGGGGCCTTCCGGTGTCGAGCAGTCGCTTGGTGACGAGGGCTTCGCCTATGTCGACCACGACCGGAGTGAGCAGGTCGGCGGGGAAGTGACCACGTTCGGCGTAATGCCGGAGCACGGTGCTGGTGAAAGTGCCGCCCCGATTGGCGAAGACCCTTTCGAACAGCGCCTCGGAAACCTGTGGCGCGCCCTTGGGGTCGGTGAGGATGGCCGCGACCGCGCGACCTGCCGGGCTGAGTGCCCACGTGACCATGAGTTGAAGGGCCCGGATCAGATCGCCGCGCAGGTCGTCCGCTCCGGGGGTCGGTTCCTCTACGGGGTGCATGTGGTAGAGCGCGTCCAGGAGCACCTCGACGGGGTCGGACCAGCGGCGGTACAGCGTGGTCCGGGCCGTCGCGGCTCGCCTGCCGATGCCGTCCATGGTCAGGCGTCCGACCCCGACCTCCGCCACCTCTTCCAGCACCGCGGTGTAAATCGCGTTGGTCAACTCTTCGCCGCGCCGCCGGGTCCGCCCGTTGAGATCGCCCACAATCGCCCCTTGTTTAGCTACAAGCTTGTAGCTTATTTTAGATACAAGCTACATTCGTGTATCTAATTCTAGGGGATTTCCATGTCCATCGCCCCACCGGCCTCTGCGCAGCGGGCCGTACCGCTCGCTCAGCGATCCCTGGCCCCCGATCTCGCGCGGGGGCTCATGCTGCTGCTCATCGCGCTGGCCCACGCGCACATGTACCTGTCCGGCCACCAGCCGGGCTTCCGCGGCTACGCCCTGGACGGAGGCCCCGTCGACCGGGTGGTGGCCGGGATTCAGATCCTGCTGGTGGACGGGCGCGCACTCCCGATGTTCGCCGCCCTGTTCGGCTACGGACTGGTACAGCTCACGAACCGGCAGTCCGCCGCGGGCAGGAGCTGGCCGCAGATACGGCGGGTGCTACGAGCCCGGAGCCTGTGGCTGCTGGCGTTCGGGTTCTGCCACGCGCTGCTGCTGTTCTTCGGCGACATCCTGGGCGCGTACGGCCTGGTCGGGCTCGTTCTCGTCGGATTCATCCGGCGTACTGACCGCGCCGTGCTGTGGGCCGCCGGCGTCGGACTGGTCCTGCACGTCATCGTGCTCGCCCTGTTCGGGCTGCTCACGGTATTCGCCGAGAAGGGTGACACGCCCGCCGCGACGGCCGACCCGCTCGAGGCGACCGTGATGCGGCTGATCGGCTGGTCCGCGATGACGCCCACCTACTTCGCCGTGAGCGTCGTGCCGGCCTTCCTCCTCGGGATCTGGGCGGCACGCCGCCGCCTGCTGGACGAGCCGGGCCCGCACCGAGCGCTGCTCTCCCGGATCGCGACCATCGGCGTGGGCCTCGCGATCGTCGGCGGGCTCCCCTTGATGCTCGTCGACACGCGGCTCTGGACCCCCGCAGCCGCGATCTCCGTGCCCGCGTACGTGCTCCACAGCCTGACCGGCATCGCCGGTGGCCTCGGGTACGCGGCGCTGATCGGGCTGATCGTGGAGCGGATGCACCGCAGGAACGGCCGGCGTTCCATGACCACCGGGTGGGTGACCACCGCCCTCGCCGCGTGCGGCCAGTGGTCACTCACCTGCTACCTGCTCCAGTCGGTGATATTCGTCGCGGTGTTCGCACCGTACGCGGGCGGCCTCGGTGCCCACGTCGGCGACGCCGCCGCGTCCGGCATCGCCGTGGTCACCTGGTCGACCACCGTGCTGCTCGCCGCGCTGCTCGCCCCCGGGGGGCGAAGGGGACCGGCCGAGGCCGCGCTGCGACGGCTGACGTACGGTTCCGTCCGGTGACGTAGGGCCCGTGCCGACAGGTCGGGCGAGAGTCCGCACGGGCCGGAACACCGCTCAGGCCCATCCGCCGGTCACGGCCCGCTTCCCCGCCCCCTCACGCCCGCGGCCGGGCATGAGGCACGCGGCATCCACGACGTCTAAACTGTTCGACGGAGGTCGATCACATGAGCGCACGATCAGCATCGGACGGCCCGTCAGACGCGGACGGCCCGCCGGGATCTGCGCGGGCCCGGAACCTGACCCACGTCCATCCGGCGGACGTCCCCCTGCAGGCCGCCCTGGACGCGGTCGCCGATCCGGTGCGCCGGGCGATCCTGTGCGAGCTCGCCGGGGAGCCCGACTGGACACGCGCCTGCGGCACCTTCGACCTGCCGGTCGGCAAGGCGACCCGGAGCCACCACTTCGCGGTGCTGCGCCAGGCGGGTCTCATCGAGCAGCGCGACGCCGGTCCACGCCGGGTCAACCGGCTGCGCCGGCCCGAGTTCGACGAGGCGTTCCCCGGCCTGCTCGACCTCGTGCTGAAGGAATCACCGCCCGCGGGCGGATGACCCGGAAGGCGATCCGCCTCGCGGACCTCACGGGTCTCGCCGGGGTCAGTCCTCGACGACGTGTCCGGCGAAGCGCCCGCGGGCGGCCCGCCAGGCGGAGCCGTCCCAGCCCGTCTCGGTGAGGGAGTCGACGGCGTCGTAGCCCATGGCCATGGCGTGGTGGGTGTTGTCGTGGGCGAACAGGCCGAGGCGACCGAAGGTGGTCACGTCCGGGATCGTCCCGGCCCAGGCGTCCAGGCCGGCCAGGTGCTCGGCGTAGCCGGTCGCGTAGATCGGATAGACGTATGGCACCCGCCGTACGACCACCCCGGCCAGGTCGACCGGCGGGAGCCCGGAGCGGGCCAGGGTCTCGTGGACGACGCCGGAGAAGTCGCCGGTGGCCCAGATCTCGTCGCCCGCCGCACAGGGGATCTCGAAGCAGAGCACGGTGCGGTCGCCGGGATCGTCGGCGCTGGTCCGGTAGTTGGCGGGCTCGGAGATCCGCGTCACCGGCGTTTCGGGGCCCGGCAGGTAGTGCGCGTCGAACGGCGTCCACCGCCCGCCCTCGTGCACCGCGTAGACCAGCACCATCGCCCGGAACCGCAACCGCCCGGCCGCCTCGGCGACCTCCGGGGCGGGACCGGGCTCCACCAGCCGCGCCAGAGCGGGCATCGGGATGGTGGAGAACACGTGCCCGGCGGTCAGCCGGGCCTCCGCCGTGGGATCCGCGTCCGGCGCGGGGTCCCGGGATACGGCCCCTCCACCGGCCCCGGGCCCCGATCCACGACCCGGTCCCGGTCCCGGTGAGGTGTGCAGGACGACGGCTCCGGCCGCGGGCTCGATCCGCGTGCAGGCCGTACCGAGGCGGATGTCCGCTCCGGCGGCGGCGGCCGCGTCGGCGAGCGCGTCGGCGATCTGGCCGAAGCCGCGGCGGGGGTAGTAGAAGATCTTCCCCTGCCCGCTGGACCGTCCCCGGAGGATCCGGCGCACGATCTTCCACGGGCTGTCGGCGGTGACCCTCCTGCGCGCCTGGTCCCCGTCGATCTCCTCGCCGGGCAGCCCCCACAGCTTGAGCGCGTACGGCGCGTAGAGCGCCTCGTAGAGGGCGGGGCCCAGGCTCGCCCTGAGCGCCCCGGCGTAGGTGCCGCCGCGGCCCGCCCCTCTCAGGGGGGCCGTCAGCGCGTCGCGGGCCACCCCCGCCAGCAGCCCCGGAGGCAATCGTTTCGCCAGTTCCGCGGGTTTCAGCGGGAAACCCACGTAGCGGTCTGCGATCCTCAGGCGTCCGTTGCGGGACCGTCGCTGGAGGTCGTCACCGAGGAGCCCGCGCAGGTCTGCCAGGAGGTGCGGCGGGGTGGCGGGGTGCAGGCGGTGGCTGCCGTGGTCCACCCGGACGCCGGAGACCTCGAAGCTCGCCGACAGCCCGCCGACGTGGTCGGCCCGCTCCAGCACGGTCACCGACAGCCCGCGCCGGGCCGCCCGCCAGGCGGCTGCCAGCCCCGACGGTCCGGCGCCCATCACGACGAGATCCGAGCTCATCCCCATAACGGCTCAACGTTACCGAGGCCGCGTGGTGAAGAAATTCTTCTCCGACTGTCACAAATATGAAGAAACTTATTGACATCGCGATCTTAACTTCGCAGTCTGACTGCATCGGATCCCCCAGCCGAGGAGCAACCCCCATGCAACGACTCACGCCGCTCCGCATGACGGCCGCGGCCGTCATCGCCGTCGGCGGTCTCGCCCTGATACAGCCGGCGTCGGCCGCCCAGGCGGCCCCCGACGACCGGCAGGCGGCCTTCGCGGAGGCCGCCAAGGCCTACGACGTGCCGGAGAGCGTCCTGCTCGGCGTGTCCTACCTGGAGTCACGGTGGGACGCCAACGCGGGGCGGCCGAGCAACTCCGCCGGGTTCGGCCCCATGCACCTCACCGACGCCGCCGCGCTGAGCGACCTGCCCGCCACCGACCACCACGGTCAGGGCGAGGAGGACCCCCGCGGCGACGACGGCCGCCCTCTCGCGGTCACCGCGCAGCCGGCGGCGCCGGCCGAGATCCCCGCCTCGCTCAGAACGCTGGAGAAGGCCGCCGAGCTCACCGGCGCGAGCCGTGACGACCTGCGCGCCGACCCCGCCGTGAACATCCGCGGCGGCGCGGCCCTGCTGGCCGACTACCAGAAGCAGCTCGGCGCGCCCCTCAGCGCCGACCCCGCCGAGTGGTACGGCGCGGTCGCCCGCTACTCGGGCGCGGCCGAGGCGGAGGCGGCGAAGTTCTTCGCCGACGAGGTGTACGCCACGATCCAGGCCGGCGCCGAGCGGGTCACCGACGACGGGCAGAGGGTCGGCCTGAAGGCGGTGCCCGACCTGAAGAAGTTCGAGAAGTGGCTGGAGAGGCTCGGCCTGCGCCGGCCCGGCCGCGACGGCGTCGAGTGCCCGCCCACGATCTCGTGCGAGTGGATCCCGGCGCCCTACCAGGCCCTGCCCGACGACGACTACGGCAACCACGACCTGTCGAACCGGCCGTGGAACCAGAAGATCGACTACATCGTCATCCACGACATGGAGGGCTACTTCGGCCCCTCGGTGGACCTGGTGCAGAACCCCGCGCGGCCCGCGAGCTGGCACTACTCGCTCCGTTCCAGCGACGGCCACATCGCCCAGCACCTCAAGACCAAGGACGTCGGCTGGCAGGCGGGCAACTGGTACGTCAACGCCAAGTCGATCGGGCTGGAGCACGAGGGCTTCCTCGGCGAGGGCGCCGCCTGGTACACCGAGGCGATGTACCGCACCTCGGCCAAGCTGGTGCGCTACCTGGCCATGCGGCACGGGGTCCCGCTGGACCGCGCGCACATCATCGGCCACGACAACGTGCCGGGCACCCTGCCGACCACCGTGCGCGGCATGCACGAGGACCCGGGGCCCTTCTGGGACTGGGCGCGCTACTTCGAACTGCTCGGCAAGCCCCTGCACGCCTCCGGCGGCCCGAAGGCGCAGTCGGTGATGATCCTGCCCGACTACGCCAAGAACCAGCCCTACTACTACGGCTGCGACCGCAAGAACCCGACGGCCGACTGCGCGCCGCACGGCTCGTCGTCGATCTGGCTGCGCACCGAGCCGCGTGAGGACGCCCCGCTGGTCAAGGACATCGGCAAGCACCCCACCGGCGACTCGCTCTACAGCGTCTACGACCACAGCGCCCGCGCCAACACCGGCCAGCGCTACGCTCTGGCCGAACGCCAGGGCGACTGGACGGCGATCTGGTACCTCGGCCAGAAGGCCTGGTTCCACAACCCCGCCGCCCAGCCCACCGCCGTCCCCTCCCGCGGCCTGGTGGTGACGCCCAAGCCGGGCCTCGCGACCGTGCCGGTGTACGGCAGGGCCTACCCCGAGCCGGAGGCCTACCCGGCGAACGTGCCGGTCCAGGCGATCACTCCGCTGCAGTACACCTTCTCCGCGGGCCAGCGCTACACCCTCGGCCTCGCCGCCCAGGGGGAGTACTACAGGGCCGTGACCTTCGACGCGTCCCAGCACGTGGTGGTCCGCGGGAAGCTGAAGTACTACCAGATCCAGTTCGGCCACCGCGTGATGTTCGTCAAGGCCGACGACGTCGTGGTCTCCCTCGCCTGAGGCGACCGCGGGCGATGACGTGAGCAGGCAGGGGAGGCCGGGGCGTGAGCCCCGGTCTCCCCCGGCCGGTTTCCGGGCCTGTCGGCCTGTCGGCCGGGCGCTCCGGCCCGGCTCCCCGGCCGGCGGGTCTCCCAACCCGGTTCTCCGGCCGGCCCGGCTCCCCGGCCGAGCGGCCGTCCGGTTCCCGGCGGCCTCAGCGCAGGGTGCCGTTGGTCATGCCGGCGGGCTCCTCCGGGACGGCGACCAGGCCGAGCTCGGAGGGGGACGCCACGAGGGGATGGTCGGGGACGACCCGGACGGTGTAGCCGAAGGAGCCGGTGCGGTCCAGCGGGATGCTGCCGCTGAACACCGCCTTGCCGTCGTCGCCGTCCGCCTCAAGGGTCAGGTCCGCGTAGGCCGGGCCGACCAGCTCGTCGTGGAGCCCCACCAGGCCGTAGGCGGCCTGGACCCGGATGTCTCCGGGCTCCAGCTCGCCCAGGGCGATGGTCGCCCGCAGCTCCAGGGCCGCCCCCACCTCGGGGGTGTCCCCCAGGTTCGAGGCCTCCACGTGCTCGACCCGGACCCCCGGCCACGCCTGGCCGACCCGCAGCTTCCACGCGGCGAAGCTCTTGGCCGGCTCGTATCCGTCCGCCAGCAGAGCACGCGCGGACTTGGCCGCCGGGGTGTAGAGGTCGACGACGTAGTCGCGGAGCATCCGCCCGGCGAGGACCTTGGGCCCGAGGGAGGTCAGGGTGTGGCGGACCATCTCCAGCCAGCGCAGCGGCAGGCCGTCGGAGGCGCGGTCGTAGAACCTGTCGGCCACCTCGTGCTCGATCAGGTCGTAGAGCGCGCCGGCCTCCAGCTCGTCGCGGCGGTCGGGGTCGGTGACGCCGTCGGCGGTGGGAATGGCCCAGCCGTTGGTGCCGTCGTACCACTCGTCCCACCAGCCGTCGCGGATGGACAGGTTGAGGCCGCCGTTCAGCGCGGCCTTCATGCCCGAGGTACCGCTCGCCTCCAGCGGCCGGATCGGGTTGTTCATCCACACGTCGGAGCCCTGGACGAGGAGCTGCCCCAGGGCCATGTCGTAGTCGGGCAGGAAGACGATGCGGTGCCGCACGTCCTCCCGGTCGGCGAACTTCACGATCTGCTGGATGAGCTTCTTGCCGCCCTCGTCGGCCGGGTGCGCCTTGCCCGCGATCACGATCTGGACCGGCTTGTCCGGGTCAAGGAGCAGCTCGCGGAGCCGGTTCTGGTCGCTCAGCATCAGGGTCAGCCGCTTGTAGGAGGGGACCCGGCGGGCGAACCCGATGGTCAGCACGTCGGGGTCGAGGGCGTCGTCGATCCAGCCGAGCTCGGCGCGGGAGGCGCCCCGGTCGAGCCAGGACCGGCGCAGCCGTGCGCGTGCGGCCTCCACCAGCCGCGCGCGCAACTGCCCGCGGATCCCCCAGATGTCGGCGTCGGAGATCTTGTTGACGCCCTCCCAGCCCTGGGCCCGCTCGACCAGCGTGGGCAGCTCCCTGCCGGCCAGCTCCATGATCTCGCGGCCGACCCAGGTGGGCGCGTGCACGCCGTTGGTGATCGAGCCGATCGGGACCTCGTCGGCGTCGAACCCCGGCCACAGGCCCTGGAACATCTCCCGGCTGACCGCCCCGTGCAGCTCCGAGACCCCGTTGACCCGCTGGGCCAGCCGCATGCCCATCGCGGCCATGTTGAACTTGCCCGGCTCCTCCTCGGCGCCGAGCGCCAGGATGCGGTCGACCGGGACCGTGGGCCACGCGTTGTCGCCGCCGAACTGGCGGGCGATCATCTCGGCCGGGAAGCGGTCGATTCCGGCGGGGACGGGGGTGTGGGTGGTGAAGACCGTCCCGGCGCGGACCGCCTCCAGGGCCTCGTCGAAGGAGAGCCTGGTCTCGGTGAGCTCGCGGATGCGTTCCAGGCCCAGGAAGCCCGCGTGCCCCTCGTTGGTGTGGAACACCTCGGGCTCGGGGTGGCCGCTGACCCGGGAGTAGGCCCGGATGGCCCGGACGCCGCCGACGCCGAGCAGCAGCTCCTGCATCAGCCGGTGATCGGTGCCCCCGCCGTACAGGCGGTCGGTGACGTCGCGGGCGGCGGTGTCGTTCTCGGCGACGTCGGAGTCGAGCAGCAGCAGCGGGACCCGGCCCACCTGGGCCACCCAGATCTGGGCGTGCAGCGTGCGCTGCTCGGGCAGGCTGATCGCGACCCGCACCGGCGTGCCGTCCTCCTCCTTCAGGAGGGCCAGGGGCAGGCCGCCCGGGTCGAGGGACGGGTAGTGCTCCAGCTGCCACCCCTCAGGCGAGAGGGACTGGGTGAAGTAGCCGTGCCGGTACAACAGGCCTACCGCCAGGATCGGCACGCCGAGGTCGCTGGCGGTCTTGAGATGGTCGCCGGCGAGGATGCCCAGGCCACCGGAGTACTGCGGCAGGGCGGCGGCGATGCCGTACTCGGGCGAGAAGTAGGCGACGGCCCGGGGGGCGTCGGGGATGGTCTGGTACCACCTCGGTGCGGTCATGTATTCACGGAGGTCGTCCGCCGCGTCGGCGACCCGTCTGAGGAAGCGGCGGTCGGCGGCCAGCTCGCGGAGGCGACCTGCGTCGACCGCGCCGAGCAGCGCGACGGGGTCGTGGCCTACCCGTTCCCAGACGACCGGATCGACCTCGGCGAAGAGGTCGAGTGTCTCGGGATGCCACGACCAGCGCAGATTGTGCACAAGCTCGCCGAGGGAGGCCAGCTCCGGAGGAAGGACGGTGCGGACGGTGAACCTGCGGATTGCTCTCACGCTGCCAGACCCTAGTTACTCAGCGCCACGAGGGCGACCTCAACACTCACGCGTCTCCCCCTCACCGCTATCAATCAACCCCAAACACATCAAAGCCGGGTTGATCACACCTTCATGCAACTCGCCGGGGAGTAAGAGATCCCGCACTCTTCCGCCTACACGCATGAAGATGGACTATTGGGGCAACGCATCTATGGGCCGCAATGCCCCCGCCTCCTGGAACCGGCCGTCCACGCGGAGGCGGGACGCAGTCCTGCCCCCAGGCCGGTCACGGGGACGTTTGAAAAAACGAAGATCTTTTTTTGCCGACTTTTTTCCGGCGGTACCGGGCGTGCCGTCGCTACCTTGAGACGCGATGATCGGACGAATCCCAATCCAGGACATCCACCCCACGGTCGACTGCGGGCGCTACCCCGCCAAGGCCGCTGCGGGCGAGACCTTCGAGATCGCCGCCACCGTGTTCCGGGAGGGACACGACGCGGTGGCCGCCGGAGCCGTGCTCACCGGCCCGGACGGCGTGCGCGGCCCGCTGCTGCGCATGAGAGAGCTGGCTCCGGGCACCGACCGCTGGGGCGTCGAGGTGACGCTGCCCACCGAGGGCGACTGGCACTTCCGCGTCGAGGCGTGGAGTGATCCCATGGCCACCTGGCTCCACGACGCGGGCATCAAGATCCCGCGTGACATGGACGCCGAACTCATGTGCGAGGAGGGCGCCCGGCTCTTCGAACGCGCGGCCAGAGCCGTACGGCCCGCGGACTGCGGCGGCCTGAGCCGCAGGCCCGCGGCCGTGAAGGCGCCCGACGGCAAGGCGGCGGGCGGCAAGGCGGCGGGCGGCAAGGCGGCGGGCGGCAAGGCGGCGGGCAAGGCCGCCGGTACGGCCCCGGCCGGTTCCGCGGGACGGGAGGCCGTCGTGGAGGCCCAGGCGTGCGGGCACCGGGCCGCGCTGCTGTCGGTGGCGGCCAAGCTGCGCGACCAGGAGCTCGACCCGCGCGCCCGGTTCTCCCTGGCCCAGCTCCCCGAGACCGCCGAGCTGCTGCGCGCCCACCCGCTCCGGGATCTGGTGACCAGGTCGCCCAGGCGCGTGGTCAGGGTCGACCGGCGCAGGGCGCTGTTCGGCTCCTGGTACGAGTTCTTCCCCCGTTCCGAGGGCGCGATCGTCGAACGGGACACCGCCCCCAAGTCCGGAAATTTCACGACCTCTGCGAAGCGGCTGCCCGCCGTCGCGAAAATGGGTTTCGACGTCGTGTACCTGCCGCCGATCCACCCGATCGGCCACAGCTTCCGCAAGGGCCGCAACAACACCCTGACGCCCGAGCCGTACGACCCCGGCTCCCCCTGGGCAATCGGCTCCGAGGAGGGCGGACACGACGCCATCCACCCCGACCTCGGCACCTTCGAGGACTTCGACGCCTTCGTGGCCAAGACCCGCGAGCTCGGCATGGAGGTCGCCCTCGATCTGGCCCTGCAGTGCGCGCCCGACCACCCGTGGGTCAGGGAGCACCCGGAGTGGTTCAACATCCGCGCCGACGGCTCGATCGCCTACGCGGAGAACCCCCCGAAGAAGTACCAGGACATCTACCCGCTGAACTTCGACAAGGATCCCGAGGGCATCTACGCCGAGGTCAAGCGGGTGGTGCGGCTCTGGATGGACCACGGCGTGCGGATCTTCCGGGTGGACAACCCGCACACCAAGCCGGTGGCGTTCTGGGAGCGGCTGCTGGCCGACATCAACTCCACCGACCCGGACGTGCTGTTCCTGGCGGAGGCGTTCACCCGCCCGGCGATGATGCAGGCGCTGGCCAAGGTCGGCTTCCACCAGTCCTACACCTACTTCACGTGGAAGAACTCCCGGCCGGAGGTCGAGGCCTACCTGAGCGAGCTCTCCCACGAGACGTCACACTTCCTGCGGCCGAACGTGTTCGTCAACACTCCGGACATTCTCCATGAATACCTGCAACACGGGGGAGTCCCGGCATTTTATATCAGAGCTATCCTCGCGGCGACGGCGATGCCGACCTGGGGGGTATACGCCGGATATGAACTTGCGGAGAATGTCCCGGTTCGGCCGGGGAGCGAAGAATACCTAGATAGTGAGAAATATCAGTATAAACCGCGCGATTGGGTAGCGGCTGAGCGGGAAGGCCGTAGCCTCGCGCCCTTCATCACGCAACTTAATTTGTTCCGAAGAGCACACCCGGCGCTCCAGGAACTGCGTAACCTACGGTTCCATAGCGTCGACCATCCGGACGTGGTCTGCTTCTCCAAGCGGCTGCCCGGCGCCTACGACACGGCCACACGACGGCACGGCCTGGGCGATGTGGTGCTGACGGTCGTGAATCTCGATCCACACAACACCCATGAGGCGACGGTGTCCCTGGACATGCCGTCTCTGGGTCTCGACTGGCATGCCGAGTTCTTCGTCGACGACGAGCTGTCAGGCGAGTCGTATCGCTGGCGACAGAACAACTACGTGCGCCTCGATCCCCATATCCACCCAGCACACATCTTCACTTTGCGTGCCGCGACGGCGAACCAGCGGTGAGCCGGCCGGGTACGCGATACCGGCAGAACAGCGGGGAGTCCACTGGTGAGTCAGCTACCTGAGCCAATTCCGAACACCTTCGACGAGGAGAAGCCGCGCGATCCGTACTGGTTCAAGCGCGCTGTTTTCTACGAGGTGCTCATCCGGGGTTTCGCCGATTCCAACGGGGACGGCACCGGAGACATCCGCGGCCTCATCGACAAACTGGACTATCTCCAGTGGCTCGGCGTGGACTGCCTCTGGCTGCTGCCCCTGTACGAATCGCCGCTCCGCGATGGCGGCTACGACATCGCGGACTTCATGAAGATCCTCCCCGAGTTCGGTGATCTCGGAGATTTCGTCAAGCTGGTGGACGAAGCCCACAAGCGGGGCATGCGCGTCATCGCCGACCTGGTGATGAACCACACCAGCGACCAGCACCCCTGGTTCCAGGCCTCCCGCCACGACCCCGAGGGCCCGTTCGGCGACTTCTACGTCTGGAGCGACTCCGACGAGCTCTACAAGGACGCCCGGGTCATCTTCATCGACACCGAGACGTCCAACTGGTCCCACGACCCGGTGCGGGGCCAGTACTACTGGCACAGGTTCTTCTCCCACCAGCCGGACCTCAACTACGAGAACCCGGACGTGCAGGACGCGATGCTGGAGGTGCTGCGGTTCTGGCTGGACCTGGGCATCGACGGGTTCCGGATGGACGCCATCCCCTACCTGTTCGAGCAGGACGGCACGAACTGCGAGAACCTGCCCAGGACCCACGAATACCTGAAGCGGGTCAGGGCCGAGGTCGACCGCCTCTACCCCGACCGGGTGCTGCTGGCCGAGGCCAACCAGTGGCCGGCGGACGTGGTGGAGTACTTCGGCGACCCGGCGACCGGCGGCGACGAGTGCCACATGGCGTTCCACTTCCCGCTGATGCCGCGCATCTTCATGGCCGTCAGGCGGGAGTCCCGCTACCCGATCTCGGAGATCATGGCCCAGACGCCGAAGATCCCCGAGAACTGCCAGTGGGGCATCTTCCTGCGCAACCACGACGAGCTCACGCTTGAGATGGTGACCGACGACGAGCGCGACTACATGTACTCGGAGTACGCCAAGGACCCCCGGATGCGGGCCAACGTCGGCATCCGGCGGCGGCTGGCCCCGCTGCTGGAGAACGACCGCAACCAGATCGAGCTGTTCACCGCGCTGCTGCTCTCGCTGCCCGGTTCCCCGGTGCTCTACTACGGCGACGAGATCGGGATGGGCGACAACATCTGGCTGGGCGACCGCGACGGCGTCCGCACTCCGATGCAGTGGAGCCCCGACCGCAACGCCGGGTTCTCCGACTGCGACCCCGCCCGGCTCTACCTGCCGGTCATCATGGACCCGATCTACGGCTATCAGGCGATCAACGTCGAGGCGCAGCAGAAGAGCTCCGGCTCGCTGCTGCACTGGACCAAGCGGATGATCGACATCCGCAAGCGCCACCCGGTCTTCGGCCTGGGGGCGTTCACCGAGCTGAACTCCTCCAACCCGAGCGTCCTCGCCTACGTGCGCGAGTACGGCGACGACCGCATCCTGTGCGTCAACAACCTGTCGCGGTTCCCGCAGCCGGTGGAGCTGGACCTGCGCCGGTTCGAGGGATCGGTGCCCGTCGAGACCATGGGCGGAGTACCGTTCCCACCGATTGGCGAACTTCCGTATCTTTTGACGCTTCCTGGGCATGGGTTCTATTGGTTCACCCTGCCACCCGTAACCCAGGAGGCGTAAAGCCGTGTTGACGGAGCTCCTTACCGGCTGGATAACCCATCAACGATGGTTCGCCGGTAAGGGGCGGCCGATAGACGAGCTCGGCGTCGATTCCGACGTCGAGCTCTCCCCCGGCCTGCACCATCTGATCATCTCGGTGCGCCAGGGCGGGGCACACGACCGCTACCAGCTCCTGCTCGGCACCGACGGGGACGCCTCCGGGCGCTACAGCCACGCCCGGATCGGCGACGGCTACTACGACGCCGCCTACGACCCCGACCTCACCGGCACCCTGCTCGCGGGGATGGCCGGGGACCGCGACCTCGGCCCGCTCCGCTTCCGCCACCTGGAGGGGGTGGAGATCGACACCTCCCTGCGGAGCCTCGTGCTCGGCGCGGAGCAGTCCAACACCTCCCTGGTGTACGGCGAGACCTACATCTGCAAGCTGTTCCGCCGCCTGATCCCCGGCGTCAACCCCGAGCTGGAGATCGTCACCGCCCTGGCCCGGCACGGCGCCGGCCACATCGCGCAGCCGTACGGCTGGATCGAGACCGACCTCGACGGCGAGCCCACCACCCTGGCGATGACCCAGGAGTTCCTCGCCACCGCCAACGACGGCTGGGCCCTGGCCCTGGCCAGCGTCCGCGACCTGTACGCCTGCCTGGACTCCTCGGCCTCCGACGCGGGCGGCGACTTCAGCTCCGAGGCCTACCGGCTCGGCGTGGCCACCGCCGAGGTCCACCGCGAGCTGGCCGCCGCGTTCCCCACCGACGTGATGGAGTCGCAGGAGGTCAAGCAGATGGTCGAGGACCATCGCCGCCGCCTGGCCGGTGTGATCGAGGAGGTGCCGCAGCTCGGCCGGTACGCGCGGGTGGCCGAGGAGGCCTACCAGCGGGTCGCCGACGTGGTCTCCGAGATCCCCGTGCAGCGCGTCCACGGCGACTACCACCTCGGCCAGGTGATGCGCACGACCACCGACTGGGTCGTCCTCGACTTCGAGGGCGAGCCCGGCCAGCCCCTCGCCGAGCGCCGCGCGCTGTCCTCCCCGCTGCGGGACGTGGCCGGCATGCTCCGCTCGTTCGACTACGCCGCCCGCCACCTGCTGGCCGACCATCCCGACGCCGATGAGCTGCGCCCCCGGGCCGTCGAATGGGCCGAGCTCAACCGCTCGTCCTTCCTGGCCGGCTACTCCGCCGGCGGCGGCCGCCTGCACGCCGAGGACGCCATACTGCTCCGCGCCCTGGAGCTGGTCAAGGCCGTCTACGAGGTCGGCTACGAGGCCCGCAACCGCCCCTCCTGGCTCCCCATCCCCATGGCCGCCTTCCAGGTCGAACGGTAGGGAGTGCCCCTGCCGTTCCCGAGGCGACGGTTGTGATGGACCTACCGAGCCGCCGCGGGAGGTCAGCGGGGGTCGCGGACCTCCACCCTCTCCTTGCGGTAGTCGTCGCTCCCGCCGTCCGGCCTGTAGTCCTTCTCGACATTGCCGGCGATGTCCACGGCGAACCAGCGCACCTCGGTGGTCCTGCCGACCGTGATCCGCTGTGCTCCCTCACGTATCCCCGCGGCCGCGAGCTTGGGCGAGCTCAGCGTCGGACGGCTGCCGTCCAGCGTGTAGTAGACGTTGGCGGGCTCGTCGGTCTCGAACGTGAACGTGGCCGAGGTGCCGGTCCGGCCGGTCACCTTCAGATCCGACCCGGGACGGTCCCCGTCGTCGGCGAAGGACCGGGCGACCTCCAGGATGCCGATCTGGCCGCCGGCGAACTCCATCGCCTCCTCGTGCCCCTCGGCGAACCCCGGCTGGAAGCCGACCGCCTGGAACTGCTTGGTCGCCGGGTCGTAGACGTCCGCGCCGACCTCGAAGTCCCAGCCGATGACTCCGCGGTTGAACCAGTGCTCGTCGGAGCTGTTGCCGGCCGCGGAGTACAGCACGTCCGGCACCGCACCGGTGCGACCCGGCCAGATCGCCGTACCGCGCCAGGACTGGACCGCGGAGAGGATGTGGCCGGAGGCCTCCCAGAAGAAGTTCTCCATGCCGAGGTCGACCCGTGGCAGCAGCTCGCGTCCGGCCGGTCTGTACGCGCCTGGAGGCCACATGAAGTAGCCGCCGTAAGCGTGGGTGTTCATCGCGAACTTGATGTTCGGGTGGCGCCGGGTCAGCCAGACCTCGTTGCGCGCCTCCGGTTCGGACAGTTCCCTCGGACCGGCGAAGGTGTCACCGGTGCAGTCCGTCGAGGCGCCGCTGTATCCGTCGAATACGGAGCCGACCGAGAAGTTGCGGTTCAGGTCCACGCCCCAGGAGTTGCGCTGCGCCGGGTCCGCCGCGCCGGCCGCGCAGTGGTTGGTCATGTTGCGACGTTGGAAGTTGTAGTCGTACATGCTGTAGTGCGCGCCGTCCGGGTTGACCGTCGGCACGATGAAGATGTCGAGGTCGTCGACCAGCTTCCTGGTCCGCCCGTGGCGGGCGTAGTTGCGCAGGAGCCGCTCGGCGGTCTCCACGCAGACCAGCGGGGTCACCCACTCGCGGGCGTGCTCCTGGCAGTAGAGGAACACGCCGGTCTTCGAGCCGTCCCGTTTCTTCCCGATACGCAGCGCCTTCATCTGGAACGGGTCACGCGAGACGCTTGACGGCGCCTTCAGGCTGTCGGTCAGCCTCGTCGCCGGCGCCGCGGCGACCGTGCCGCCACCGGCGTCGCCCCGATAGGTGCCGGCGGTCAGCAGCGCCGATGCCTCCGCGTCGGCGCCGAGCGCGTCGACCACCTGCCGGGCGGTGCTGCTGATCGCGCCGGCCCCGTCCGTGGCGAGGTTGACCACGATGTCCTTGCCGGTGACCGAGACGCCGATCGGGGCGGAGGCGGCATCGGGCCTCACCAGGGCCACGCTGATGTCGTTGCCGCCCTCGTGTCCGTACGCCTTCGAGCTCACGTAGAACGTGCTCGCCGCGACGCTGCCGAACTGCGCCTGCGCCGCCCGGCGGTAGCCGTTCGTCCGGTACGGCAGATCGACGATCTGCGAGATCTTCGGAAACTCCCCGGCCAGCGTGGTGATCCGGTCGGTCACCTCGGTCGGGTCCATGTAGTGGTCGACGAAGTCCGCGACGTAGTGCCTGCCGGGTGCCTTGCGCCTGTCCCCCAGCCACCTGGCCACCGGGACCGTGACCGAGCCGCCCCGGCTGCTGGTGACCGTGACCCTGGCGGGAATCTCGGCGACGGACAGCGGCGAGTTGAACCGGTGGTACAGGTACTGGCCCGCGTCGGTGAAGCGCGACATCGTCGCGGTGCCACCGGAGCCGGGAGGCGTCCTCTTGCCGCTGTCCCAGGTGACGGCGAGCACCGTCTGCGCGTCGGTGGCGCTCGACTTCACCTCCACCGACAGGAAACGCCGGTCGCCGCGGCTGGTGAACCACTCGGCGCGGAGCGGGATCAGCGTGTCGGCCTCCGCCGCCGCTTCCGCCGCCGAAGCGAGCGCGGCCTGCCGGTCGGCCGTGTTCTCGGCGTGGTCGGCCTGGTCCGAGAGGGCGCCGCGTACGTCGAATCCCCGATCGCGCAGCCCCTGAGCCTCCTGAGGGCTCAGTACGGCGTGTACCTCGAAACCGCCGTCGACGGGTTTCCTGTACTCCGCGAGGTCGACTCCCAGGGCGTTGAGCCTGTCGATGCCGTCCTGGCCGGGGACGACGACGCGCAGTAGCGCCACGCCGTTCTGTCCGGTGCCGGACCGCCGGTCGGGCACGACCTCGCCGGGCGGCGGGGACGGATCGGCGAGAACGGGGATCGAGCCGAGGCCGAGGGCAACGGGCAGGGCGAGCACGACCGCGACCCGGCCGGCTCTCCTGCCGTCGGCAGAGCTCCTCATCGAGAATTCCTCCAGTTGGCGCCCGACCCCGGGCAGCGGCTCCCCCAGGAGAAAAGGCACAATTGGCAGGGTTTTTCTCTATAGGGAAAATCTTCACTAAGGCTCCAAATGCATTCATCCAGTGCATTCAGCGGCGCCAGTGAGAAGTTATGCGATTTATCCTCGGACCATATCGCTTGATACACGGTCACCTGCGGCTCAACACGGCAAGAACACCGCCGGAAATCACCTGTTCGGCAATCATTCGAACGGTCCGGGCCGCGCCGCCCGAACGCCCGTCTCAGCCGGCGGAGAACGGCAGGGCGACGAGGTTGTAGGACACGGCGACGGTGAAGAACCCCGCCCCGCCCAGCGCGACCAGCGTGTAGGACAGCCGTCCGGCCCACCCCCACCAGCCCTTCCACCAGGCGGCGACGGCGGCCGCCGACACGAGGATCGCGGACACGAGGGCCACGGCCGCGGTGACCTGCAGGGCGGCCGGCCACGGCGAGTCGAGCAGCACGGTGGCGGGGTCGGCCATGACGACGGCGAACCCGGTCAGGAAGGCGGTGACGAGCGCCCCGGTGATCCAGGCCAGCGACCGGGCCGCGCGGGCACCGGGCGTGTGCCGGGGGCGCCGTCCGAGGATCCGTACGGCCGCCAGGAGCGGGAACCCGAGGAAGGCGAGCACCAGCGCCAGTGCCCCGGCGCCGAGCAGGCCGAGGTGCGGTGCCGGGGAGTCGTACCAGGCGAGCTTCTCAAGGGTCTCCGCCGGGTTCGCCGAGGTGCTCAGCACCCCCTTGCCGTCGAAGGCGATCCGGTCCTGGCCGTCGCGTTCCGCGAAGAGGCCGGCCTGGATCCGGATCCAGTGCTGGGTCCGCCTGGCGGGGTCCGGCGACAGCCCGGTGGTCGTCAGGGTGCCGTCGGCGTTGGCCGACACGGTCGGTGCCGCCGACAGCGCGGCGACCTTCAAGAGGCTGGTCTGGCTGGTCCGGGCCGACCGATACGTTCCGGCGAACGCGGACACCTCGCCGGCGGCGGCGTCCCGCGCGCGGTCGGGCCGGGACACCTCGCCGCCGGCCGTGCCGTGCGTGCGGCGCCCCGTGTCGGGGAGATAGCGGTCGACGATCTGGTTGACGAGGGCGTTGCCGTCCCAGGGGGCCACGGTGTCCACCCCGTCGCCGTTGTAGACGACGTAGATCCCGACGCCCTCGTCGGGCAGCAGCGCCATGACGTTGTGGAAGCCGGGCACGTCGCCGTCCTTGTAGACCAGCCACCGGCCGTTGCGGGGGCGCTGCTCGAAGGTGTAACCCATGCCGGGCATGCGGGTGTCCTGGGTGTGGTGCTGCCGCTGCATCAGGCGGGCCACGTTCCGGCCGAGCCGGGGGTCGTTCCGCAGCTGGGCGAGCATGAACCGGGCCATGTCGGCGGCGGTGGTGGCGGGGCCGGTCCCGGTGGGGGTCCACGGGCCGTACAGGGCCTTCTCGACGGTGTGACCGTCCCCGGCGGGACGGTGGCCACGGGCGAGGGCGGCGTCGATCGCAGCCGGATGCGGCACCGCCACGGTGGTGGAGTCCATGCCCAGCGGCTTGAGGACGCGCTGGTCGACGTAGTGCGCGAACGGCTGCCCGGAGGCGATCTCGACGAGATGGCCGGCCAGCGCCAGGCCGTAGTTGTTGTAGGCCACGCGAGTGCCCGGCGGGCGCACCCGTCTCGGTTGCCGGTCGGCCACGCTGCGGCCGAGGGGGGCGACGGCCCGGGGATCGGTCGTGGCGAGCCCGACGATGTCGTCGTCGAATCCCGCCGTGTAGGTCAGCAGATGCTCAACGGTGACGGGCTGCCCGGGATAGGTGTCCTTGATCTTGAAGGCGGTGAGGTAGCGGTTGACGTCGGCGCGCAGATCGAGCCTGCCCCGCTCCACCAGTTGCAGGACGGCGGTGGTGGTGAGCAGCTTGCTCATCGACCCGGTGAAGAAGCCCGTACGGCTCGCGTCCACCGGTCTCCCGGTCGTGACGTCGGCGACGCCGTACCCCTTCGCGAGAACCGTCCGCCCGTCGGCGACCACGGCCACCGCCGCGCCGGGGATCCTGTCCCCGGCGAGCTGCGCGGGCACGATCCGGTCGACCAGCTCCTCGACGTCGTGCGGCTCGATCCGCGGTCGAGGCGCCGGCTCGGCCCCCGCCGGCATCTGGAATCCGGCCACCGCACCCGCGGCGAGCACCGCGGCGAGGATCTTCCTGACGCTCGTCTTCATGATGACAACGGTGCCGACCTGCGCATACGCGTCGCCAGTGTCACACACACCAACGGGATATGCAGAACACATAATTCGGACAAAATCGATAGAATGCCCCGCCGTGACGGTCATTCTCGTGGTTCTGCTGAGTGTGACCTTCGACCCCTCGCATCCGCTGCCGAGCATGGCGACGGTCGCGATGCTCGGCCTGCAGATCGTGCACAGCCTGCCGGGGCTGAAGAGCCTGCGCGGTCCGTGGAGCCTCGCCGCCCAGGCCCTGCTCTTCCCCTGGGCCGGTCAGGGGGCGCCCGGACTGCTGGCGGCCTCGGTGCTCCTGATCGCGGGCGGGCCGATCCGCTGGGTGATGTTCGCCGGGGTCGTGGCCGCCGCCGGGCTGCTCAACCTCTCGGACGCCTACAGCTGCGCCAACGCCATGGGCAACGCGCTGGCCCAGGGTTTGATCGTCTTCGGGGTGACCAGGCTCAGCGACCTGCGCGCCGAACTGCACGCCGCCCGCGGGGAGCCGGCCGCCGAATCCGTGGCGGGAGAGCGCGAGCGGGCGTCCCGCGATCTGGACGCCGTCCTCGGCTCCAGCCTGTCGGCCGTCATCGGCCTCGCGGCGAAGGGGAGAACCGAGGAGATCATCGTGCTGGGCCGGGAGGCCGCCGCGCGGGCTCGGGAGACACCCGGCGCGGCGGTGGAGCTGCCGCGCGGCGATCTGACGCCACGGCTCGCGCTGCCCATCCACGTCGCCGCGCACGCCGGATTCCTGATCGTCTCGGTGATCTACCTGTGGCAGATGCGTCCACCGCCCTGGGTGCTGGCCGGAGCCCTGCTCGCCGTCGCCGGGGTCGTCGGGTTGCAGCTCTACCACTCCCTGCCGCGCCCTCCCGGCGTACGGCCCCGGCACGCCGCCTGGACGCTGCCGGTACAGCTGGCGCTCGCCTGCCTGCCGCTCCTGTCACCCGACCGGCCGTATCCCCAGCTGGCCGGCTTCGCCGCCGCGTCCGTCCTGATCGTCATGTGCGGAAAGGCGGCATGGGCCGCGTGGCCGATGTCCGGTGCGATCATCCTGGGCGTCTGCGCGACGCTGCTGCTGCGGGGTGTCGCTCCCGCGGAGAACCTCTACTGGACGTTCAACGCGGCGGCGGTCGCGGCGATGCTCTACGGGCTGGCGCTCCACACCGGCCTGGTCTTTCAAGTGCGGGAGGCACGGCTGGCTCTGGCCGAGATCGCGGTCGTCAAGGAACGCCGCCGGATCTCCCGCGACGTGCACGACCTCCTCGGCTCCAGCCTGTCGGCCATCGTCGTCAAGGGGGAGCTGGCCGTGCGAGCTCCCGAACGGGCCGAGCGGGAGCTCGCCGACATCGCGCGGATCGCCCGCCGCGCGCTGGCCGACCTGCGCGCCATCCCGCGCGACGACGACCCCGGCCTGTCCCTGGACGCCGAACTCGCCTCGGCCCGCGAGCTCCTCACCGCCGCGGGCGTGACCGTCCATGTCGACACCGAGCTCCGGGCACCCGTTCCGGGCCCCGCCGACGCGCTGCTGGCCACCGTGCTCCGCGAGGCCGTCACCAACGTCCTGCGGCACAGCCGGGCGGACCACTGCCGCATCGAGGTGGCGTGCGGCGACGGCCTGGTACGGCTGCGCGTGAGCAATGACGGCGCACCGCCCGGCGGACCGGCGGGTACGCCCGGGGAACGGACCGGCGGCCAGGGGATCGCCAACCTCGCCGAGCGGGTGTCCGCCGCGGGAGGCCGGTTGGAGGCGGCGCCGACCGGCGGCGGCGGGTACGGGCTGTCGGTGCTACAGCCAGTCGGCCTCGGTGGCGATACGGACGGCGTCGAGGCGGTTGCGGGCGTCTAGCTTGGTGACGATCGCCCCCAGGTAATTGCGGACGGTCCCCTTGGTCAGGTGGAGCCTGGACGCGATCTCCGCCGGCTCGGCCCCCTCCGAGGCCATGCGCAGCACCTCGACCTCCCGCGGGCTCAGCGGGTTCCGCCTGCCCGTGATGGCCGCGGCGGCCAGTTGCGGATCCATCACCCGTTCCCCGCCGGCCACCCGGCGGATCGCCCCGGCCAGCTCGGCGGGCGGGGCGTCCTTGAGCATGAACCCCCGCACCTCGGCCGACAGGGCCCTGCGCAGCATCTCGGGACGGCCCAGCGAGGTCAGGATCAGCACGCGGCAGTCCGGGAGCCGCTCGGCGAGCACGGCCGCCGCGGCCAGCCCGTCGATGCCGCCGGGCATGTTGATGTCGAGCACGGCGACGTCCGGCCGGTGCCGGAGTGCCTCGGAGACGGCCGAGTCACCCGACGAGACCTCGGCGACCACCTCCATGTCGGGCTCCAGGCCCAGGAGGGCGACGAGTGCACCCCGGATGAGGTTCATGTCCTCCGCCAGCAGCACCCGGATCACATCACCCACCCCTTGAAGCTCGTACCGCCGCCATTGCCGAGCCAACCCTCTCGCCCGGCCCTTGCCGTCCGCAAACCGGGCAGGGGTCACACCGGCCCGGAACGCAGCGGGCCACTTGGCGGCCTGGGACACGTTCGGGACGAGGACGCCGGAACCGCGCGTCACGCTCGGGCGCTGGTCGTGTCGGGTGAAGTTGCCGACGCGGCGGCCTCGTTGCCCACCTGTGCGGTTCCCGGCTCGCGCCCGACGGCAGGATCGGCGCGAGCCGTGCAGCGGAAGGGGCGGGGAGCGCCGGTTTACTCCGTGTCCGGCCGTCCGCTCAGGTGACGGGCGAGGAAGCGGTCGGCCGCGCGGTACATGTCGATGTTGTTGTCCGGGTTCACGAAGCCGTGGCCCTCGTTGTCCTTGACCATGTACTCGACCTCGACGCCCCGGGCACGCAGCGCGTCGACGATCCGGTCGGACTCGGCCTTGACGACACGGATGTCGTTGGCGCCCTGCACCACCATCAGCGGGGTGCGGATCTGGTCCACCCGGCTGATGGGGGAGCGCGCCAGCAGGTCCGCCTCCTGCTCCGGGTCGCTCGGATCACCGGCGTAGAGATACCAGTTGTTGACCAGGCCGGGCCGCGCGAACTCCGGCAGGGTCCTCAGGTAGGTGACGAGGTTCGAGGGGCCGCAGACGTCGATCGCGGCGGCGAAGACGTCGGGGGTGAAGGTGACGCCGACCAGCGTGGCGTATCCGCCGTACGAGCCGCCGAAGATGGCGACGCGGTCCGGGTCCGCGTACCCCTGCTTGACGGCCCAGTCGACGGCGTCGATGAGGTCGTCGTGCATCTTCCCGGCCAACTCCCCGATACCGGCCTTGAGGAACGCCTTTCCGTAGCCCATCGAGCCGCGGAAGTTGACCTGCAGCACCGCGTAGCCGCGGTTGGCCAGCAGCTGCACCACGGGGTGGTAGCCCCAGCTGTCGCGGAACCACGGGCCGCCGTGGACCAGCAGCACCAGGGGCAGCCCGGCCGGATCGACGCCGACGGGCAGCGTCAGGTAGGCGGGCAGGCGCAGCCCGTCGCGTGCGGGGATCGTGACCGGCGTCATCGGGGCCAGGACATCGGGGTCGAGATGCGGATAGGGCCGGTAGAGCAGTCGGCTCTCGCCGCTGGTGTGGTCGTAGAAGTAAGTGGCACCGGGGTCACGGTCATGGGTGAAACCGACGACCCAGCGCCTCCCGCTCACGTCGCAGGACACCGCGGCCAGATCACCGTCGGACAGCTGCTCCAGGTTCTGCAGCACCGAGGCGAAGTGCGGGTCGAGGGCGTGGATCACCTGCCGCTCGCCGAGATAGCGCGCCCCGAGCAGTGCTCCGGTGTACTGGTTGCGGATGAGCGGCGACGGCATCGTCGGGAAGACGACGCACCGTGTGTCGAGGTCGAAGACCGGATGGCTGTCGACACCGGTCTCCTCACCGGTGGCCAGATCGAGCCGGACCAGCCGGGTCCGGTCACTGTTGCGATTGGAGCCGATCCACACGCCGGTCCCGTCCGGGGTGAGCTCGAACGGCTGGATACTCAGCGGGTAGTCAGCGCCGTCGAACGTGGCGACCGGGCGCAGCTTCCCCTCTGAGGTGTCCCACTGCGCCAGCTCGATGTCACCGCCGGCCGTCAAGGTCTGGGCGTACAGGTCTCCGGCGGGTGTGCACAGCCAGCCGGCGGCCTGGCCGGGGTTCTGCGCCAGAATGGTCAGCTCACCTGTGGCGATGTCGAGTTCGTAGAGGTCGAACTCGACGGGGTTCCTCGCATTCAGATGCAGGAACGCCTTACCCGGCCGCGAGACCACCATCTCGAACCCCACAGCCAGGGCCCCGGGAAAGGGGGTGAGATCGACCGCCTTGGCATCCGGGTCCGCCAGATCGACCCGGTAGACGTGCCACATCTCGTCGCCGTCACCGTCCTGCTCGTACAGCAGCCAGCGCGGATCATCCGTCCAGTGGAAGATGTGCACGCTGCGGTTGTCGTCGGCGGTCACGCACCGTGCCTCCTCGTCCGAGTCGAGGCTCTCCACCCATACGTTCAGCCGGTCCCGCCAGGGCGACAGGTAGGCGATCTTCGTGCCGTCGGGCGAGATCGATGCACCGGCACGGACGGGAGAGTCGAACAAGTCCTCGACAGCGATCCGTGAGGCCTCATGAGCATGGGCGGGCATACAGGCACTCCTATGGGGTTCGTCTGGGTTCAGCTTGGGTCCGTCGCCGTTCGGTCGGCGGGCTACTCGAGGCTGGGCGGTGTCGTCAGGCGACGGGGTCGCCGACGGCTCCGCCGGTGGCGGTGCGGATCGCGTGGGCGTAGCGCCGGGCGAGGGCCGTCACGTCTTCGAACTCGGTGAGGTCGTCGCCGGCGAGCGCGGCGGCGCCGATGTGCTCGTCCAGCACCCGTACCACAGCCGCTGCCGACGCGGCGTGCATACGCACCTCCAGATCACCGGCCGGGCGCTCGAGACGATCACCGATGATCGCGCACATCTCGCGTTCCACCTGGTCGCAGGCCATAAGCCACGCAGTGCGCAACGCTGGGTCGGTGTCGGCGAGCCGGATCATCCTCATCGCGAGCATCTCGTCGGCAAGCCCGACAGGCGGCGTTTCGTGACCGAGTCTGAGGTTGGTCAGTTCCGTTGCCAGGTGATCCTCCAGGGAGCTCTGCCGGGGCCAGCGGCGCAGCACGCCCAGCAACGTGACCACGCCCTGCATGATGATCGGCTCCGCGCAGCTTTCCTTGCTGCGGAAGTGCCGCCAGAGGGTGCGAGTGGACAGATCCACGGCGTCCGCGATCTGATCGCCGCTGGTCGCGGCCACTCCCTGCTCCCAGAAGAGACGCGCCGCCTCCCGGGAGATCTCCAGCCGCAGCCGCGCACGCCGCTGCTCGTTCACCCCTCCCCCGCCGCGTTGCTTCGTGGTCATGGCACCTCACACTCGCCTCTTCCAATGTCTTCAAGAGACATTATGTCACTAAGTGACATGGCGAGCGACGCGAGCGGACCCGAAGGCCCTCCACTCGGGCAGCCGTGACCGGACGCGATGCAGCTCCGAGTAGTCGTGGTCACGGTCTTCAGAGGGCGTGGATCTTGACGACTTCCGCGACGGACCGGGTGCACCCCAGAGTGTTGATGTCGATCACCAGAAGAGGCCCCGGCTCGGTGCGCCAAATCACCCAAATAGGGCGATTTATACGTAAGGAGGATGGATGAACCCGAGAAGGTCAGCCTTGAGTGCGACAATGGTCGCGGTGGCATTAGCCGGTTCGGTGGCCGTGTCCTCACCCGCCTCCGCGGCGTCCTACAACAGCTCCAACGGCTACAACTGCGCCGTCGCCATCCGAAATGTTAAAGCAACTGACCCGTGGTGGATGGGCATCAGACTGAACACCCAGTCGGGTGCCGCCGGAGAAGCGATCGACCAGGGCGTGTACTCCACCTATGCCGGACCTGTTTACAAGTACGGAAAAGGTAAATGCATGTGGTGGAGTTCATTCATCTGGAACTGGGACGGCCAGAAAGCCAACGCCTCCAAGAACAAGACTAATTGCGGTTGATCGTCGCGGCGGCGGGTCATCTTGTCGACTTCCACCAGGGTGAACTCCAGCGTCTCGGCCGACGGCGGCCATCGGAACACGTAGCCGCCGTCCCGTTCGAGGTGGGCGGTCGGCTCGAAGTCGGGACGCCGGTCCAGGTGGCGGCCGGCGATCAGCAGCGTGTGATGCAGGTTGGTGCCCTGGCCCCTGTCCCACTCGAGTCCGGCCGGCTCTCCGACCTGCAGCACCCGGGCGTATGAGCCCCGGGAGCGGTAGTGATCATGGTTTTTCCATGATCTGTTGGGATTAGCCGTGCTACAGGACGCCCAATCCCAACAGATCAAGGAAAACCCCCGTATCGCCCCCTCCTCCGCGCAGCGGGGAGCACTCCGTACGGCGCCGCGCGGATGGGCCGGTCCCCGGCCACCCCACCCACCCCTCGCCGCGCTTTTGACCTTCCACCCCGTACGGCGCCGCACAGATGGACACCCGTACGGCGCCGCACAGATGGACACCCCTGGGGCGGAGTGGAGGTGAACGGGCAACGCTGTCGCCGCCCGTCACCGACGGAACCCGTACACCGCATCCGTGGACGCAACCGGACGCCATCGGATCCGGTCCGGGGATCCCGGCCCTGCCCCGATGGGCCCTCTCCGGCCGACGCCGAGAGGTCCTCAGCCGGGCCGGCTCACCGGTGCGCGCGGAGCGCCGCGATGAACCACTCGAACGCCGCGGCGCTGGGGGGGAACGGCGGCAGGCCGTTGACGGCCCCGATCAGCTGCCAGTACCGCTCCACCCGCCGGTCGGTGAACCTCTCCAGCTCATCGGCCAGCCGGACGCGCTCCTCGGCGGGGGTGTCCGCGCTGATGATCCGGTGCAGAGCAGTCCTGCCCTCGGCGGATTCCGGGGCGATCCCCGCGGCCAGCGCGCCGCCGCCGTGCTCGAGGATCGGCTCGTGGTCGTACTGCTGCGGCTGCTCGCCGGGCTCCGCGCCCGCCACCGCCATCTGGCGCACGCGCCGCCGGAACTCCTCGTCGCCGACGAGCTCGGCGAGCTCCACCCAGGCGTCAACCTGTTCCGCGGTCGGATCGTCCGGCAGCTCCGCCGGCATCCGGCGCATCATCTGCGCGATGTGGGCCCCCGGCATGTCAGGGTCGAGGCCGGCGAAGGTCTGGTCGACGAAGTCGTCGATGACGCGCTGCCGCTCCTGCGCGGACAGTCTGGCCAGTTTGTGCATGAGTCTCATCTCCTCGGTGGTGCTTCCTCGTCGGGCGATCGACCGCAGCACCGCGCGCCGCAGCTGAAGGACGCGGATCTCCGCGTCCAGGGCGTCGGCGTGCGCCCCGGCGATCTCGGCGACGGTGCCCTGCCGGTTCAGGACCCGCTGGACCGTCTCCAGGTCCAGGCCGAGCTCGCGGAGCGTCCGTACCAGGTCCAGGCGCGACACCGCCGACAGGTCGTAGAGCCGGTAGCCACCGGCCGAGCGGCGCGTCGGCGCGACGATCCCCATGTCGGACCAGAAGCGGACGGTGCGCACCGGCACTCCGGTACGGCGGGCGAGCTGTCCGATGCTGAACAGCTCCGTGTGGTCGTTCACGAGACCAGCTTCGACCTTCCAGTCACTGGAGACTCAAGGGCATTTTCGCCGGAATCGAGCGATCACGCGGAAGGCCGCAGGCACGGAGGGGGTTTCAGACACTTCGGAGCAGGACCGGAAAACCGCGCCCTCCCCCCGCAGTCCGTGGAGGCGCTGCCCCCTTGCCGGGGATCAGATGGCGAGGACGGTCAGCGCGGACTCCACGGCTGCGGACCTGACCTCGTCGAACGGAAGGGTCGCGTGTTCCACCACGCAGTCCGACATGCCGCCGAGCGCCACGGTCGCGTGGATCCGCGCGGCGGTGGAGGGGGCGGGGCCGAGCAGGAGCGTGGTCAGTTGCTTGCGCCACGCCCACATCCGGTCCATCAGATCGAGTTCGACCAGCGTGGCGGGCGCGTGCAGGACCAGCATGATCACTTCCCGGTGCCGCCAGATGAGGTCGAAGTAGTCTTCGAGCAGCCGCCGCCCGTCTCCGGGCTCGCGCTCGGCCACGAACGTCTCCAGGTCGTCCATGAGCGGCTGGATGATGCTTCTGACCAGGTCGTCCCTTGACTCGAAGTGGTAGTAGAGGGCCGGTTTGGTGATGCCGAGCCGGTCGGAGATCTGCTTCAGGCTGGTGTTCTGCACGCCCTGCTCCAGGAAGAGCTCGCGCGCCACCGCCTGGATGCGCGTCTTGGTGTCCGAAGGTCTCGCCATGGAACCAAGAGTAGCGCTTACCTATCGTTAAGTAAGTCGTTGCGGCCGGCCGCGAATCATGCTTACCTATCGTTAAGTAAGTTGCTTACCTTCCGTTAAGTAAGGAGACGGTGCATGCGGATCCTCATCTCCGGCGCCAGCGTCGCCGGCCCCGTCCTGGCCTACTGGCTCAACAGGTACGGCTTCGCCGTCACCGTGGTCGAGCGGGCCCCGGCGCTGCGCAAAGCGGGCGGGCACGCGATCGACCTGTTCCGCCCCGCCATGGACATCATCGACAAGATGGGCCTGATCGAACCGGTCCAGGCCAGGAAGACCGGCACCGAGTGGCTCTCGTTCCGCGCGGGGAACAGCGCCCACCTCCACGAACTGGAGGTCGGCAGGCTGATGCGCGTCGTGTCCGACCGGCACGTCGAGATCATGCGGGACGATCTCGGCGAGATCCTCTACGACAGCACCCGGCACGACGTGGAATACCTCTTCGGCGACTCCATCGCCGCCATGGACGAGAACGCCGACGGCATCGACGTCACCTTCGAGCAGGGGCCCGCCCGCAGGTTCGACCTGGTGATCGGGGCCGACGGGCTGCACTCCAACGTCCGGCGCCTGGTCTTCGGAGCGGAGTCGCGCTTCTCCACCTGGATCGGGGCCTACCTGGCGGTCATGTCGATACCCAATTACCTGGGCCTGCGCGACCGCATGGACGGGATCACCGGCGTGAACAGGATGGTGGGGGTGTACGGCGGGGCGCGCATGGACGACGCACGCGCGGTCTTCCTGTTCCGCCCCGCCGCCGAGCTCGACTACCACCACCGGGACGTCGACCGGCAGAAGGAACTGCTGCGGCAGCAGTTCGCCGGGCTGGGCTGGGAGGTGCCCCGCCTGCTGGGCGAGGAGCTGGACCGCGCCTCGACGTTCTATTTCGACTCGATCACCCAGCTGCGCATGGACACCTGGTCCCGGGGACGGGTGAGCCTGGTCGGCGACGCCGGCTACTGCCCGGGCCCCGCGGTCGGCGGCAGCACCAGCCTGGCCGTCGTGGGCGCCTATGTCCTGGCCGGTGAGCTGGCCGAGACCCGCGGCGACCACACGCGGGCGTTCCCGGCCTACGAGCGGGAGATCGGCGACTATGTACGGCGCAGCCGTACCTTCGCCGTCGGCGCCGCCAAGCGGCTCATCCCCGACACCCGCCTGGGTCTGTGGGGCCTGGTCCAGGGAGTGCGGCTGATCAACCATGTCCCCACGCCGATCGCCCGCGCCCTGGCCGGCTTCGGCGGCGGGGGCCTACGGCTGCACGACGAGATCACGGTGAAGTACTATCCGCAGGCGACCGCCATGAAGAGCGCCGCGGCCCCTGACGGGGAACGGCCTCCCCCACCTCTGCCTGTCTGACGCGACATCCCCGGCAGAGCGCGCTGGAAGGAAACCGGAGTGGAAGCGATCCTGCGCGCCGCGGGCAAGGTGATGGGCGTCGAACTCTCCGACCCCGCCGACCTGGGCGGCAGCTTACGCAGCACCGTTCTGCGCTGCCGGACCGCCGAGGGCGGCAGCGTGATCGTCAAGGCGTACGGCACCGGGCCGGAGGCGCTGCGCGGCTTCACCGCGGAGGCACGCCGTACCTGGAGGAGGTTCCGTGGCTCGAACGGACCGCGGCCGACCTGCTCACGCTGCCGGGCTACCCCGCCTTCGGCGGCTGACCGGGCGCTCAAGGCGCGCCTTCCCTGCCACTGATCGGACGATGTGAAACACCTTCGTCCAGCACCACGCAGAACAATGGCGGAGCAATGCGAGTGAAGATCTCCCGCCGCTCCATGCGAGCGGCCACGGCCTTTCCCACTTGCTCCTCGGTCTGTCGGGCTCGCCGCGGATGACCGCTCGCGCGTACTCCTCGGCCTGGAGGAGACCCGGCACGACGGTTCCCAGGTGTGCAGGGTGTGCGCTTCCTGCGCGAAGGCGTCCACCCCATCCCCGTCGGGGAACACCCCGGCATCGGCAAGCCCTGGACTCCACCCGTGACCAGGCACGGGCCGCCGCTGCGCCTTTTTGGTGGGCATTCAGGCATGGCTTGTGCGCCTATTCCGCTCTTGATGCCCTCTCGGAGGGTCGACTACGAGCCTGCCCTGGCCCGCCCTGTTCTTCCCGCCCCTCTCGGTGTGCCTGCATCGGAGACTCGGCCGTTGACGGGAGGGCCGCGGCGATGCAGTCGAGGACGCGCTGGAGCCCGTACCGGAACTGGTCGTCGCGGCTCAGGTGCGGCTGGCGCGCCTCCATCACGATCTTGGTGAAGATCGGGTACTCCCCGCTCTTCACCAGCTGCTCGATGTACGGGTAGTTCCGCGCCATCCACTCCGACTCGCTGAGCCCGTTGCGGCGGACTTCCTTGGTCGAGCTGATCTCCTCGCGGACGGTGCCCTCGACGTAGCCGTTGAGTATGGCCATGAGGCCGAGGTTCTCGTCGATGGAGACGAAGGCGTCGAGCACTCCCATCAGCCGTTCGATCAAGAGCAGCTGGTTGGGGCCGAAACTGGGGAGTGACCGCTGCACGGTTCCGATCCACGGGTGCCTCAGCCACATGGCCCGCAGCCCGTCGGCGTAGCGGGTCAGGTCGGCGCGCCAGTCGCCCGAGGGCATGCCCGTGACGTCGATCTCGCCCTGCAGCCGGTCGGCCATGAGCTCGACCAGGTTGTCGCGGCTCGGGACGTAGCGGTAGAGGGACATCGCGCCCGCGCCGATCTCGGCGGCGATCCGCCGCATGGTGGCGGCCTCCAGCCCCTCGGCGTCGGCGATCCGGATCGCCGCCTCGGTGATCTGCGCGCGGCTGTAGGTGGGCTTCGGCCCGCGGGCGGGGCGCTCGGGCCGCATCCAGATGTTCACGTACTCGGCGTCGGCCACCGTCTCCTCCTCCCCAGTTGCATACATGGTACCCAGTAATTTAGCCTGACCCGCAACCGCGTACAACATACCCAGTGGAGGGGTCATGCCTGATCCGATCGTGGTCGCCGAGGGGCTGCACAAGTCCTTCGGCGACACCCATGCGCTGCGGGGGCTGGACCTGAGCGTTCCGAGAGGAACGGTCTGCGGCGTGCTGGGGCCCAACGGCGCGGGGAAGACGACCGCGATACGCATCCTGGCGACCTTGTCCGATCCCGACGCCGGGCACGCCCGCATCGCCGGACACGACGTCGTCCGCGAGGCCGACCAGGTGCGGGCGAGCATCGGGCTCGCGGGCCAGTACGCCGCCGTGGACGAGAAACTCACCGGCCGTGGCAACCTGCGCATGTTCGGCCGGCTCTACCACCTGCCACGACGCCAGGCGCACCGGCGGGCCGACGAGCTGCTGGAGCGCTTCGGCCTGATGGACGCCGCCGACCGGCCGGTTCTCGGCTACTCCGGCGGCATGCGCCGCCGCCTCGACCTGATCACCTGCCTCATCCTGCGCCCCGAGGTGCTCTTCCTGGACGAGCCGACCACCGGCCTGGACCCGCGCAGCCGCGGCGAGATCTGGGACAGCATCCGCGAGCTGGTGGCCGACGGCACCACCGTGCTGCTCACCACGCAGTACCTGGACGAGGCCGACCAGCTGGCCGACGACATCGCCGTCATCGACCACGGGCAGGTGATCGCCACCGGCACGCCCGACGAGCTGAAGGCCACGATCGGCGACCGCCTCGACGTCACCCTCGAAAACCCCGCCGCACTGCCTGCGGCGATGACCGTCCTGAACACCCTCACCGGCACCGATCCCACGACGACGGGCGCCGACCGGCTCAGCGTCGCCCTGTCCGGCGGCCGCCTCCGGCTCGCCGACATCGTGCGCGAGCTCGACCGCGCCGGAGTCGTCGCCGCCGACGTGAGCCTGCGCCGCCCCACCCTCGACGAGGTGTTCCTGCGCCTCACCGACCGCAAGGAGACCGTGCGATGACCGTCCTCACCTCACCACTGGGCCGCCTGCGCTGGACGCTCACCGACGGGCTGACCCTGGTCGGCCGCGAGCTGGGACGGCTGCGGCAGGAGCCCGGGCAGATCGTCGCCGCGCTGGTCTTCCCGGTCATCATGGTGGTGCTGTTCGGGTACGTCTTCGGCAGCGCGATCCAGGTGCCGGGAGGCGGCGACTACCGCGAGTACCTCATGCCCGGCCTGTTCGCGATGGTGACCTTCTCCGCGTGGTTGGGGGTCATGACGCGGATGGCCACCGACGCCTCCCGCGGCGTGATGGACCGGTTCCGCTCCATGCCGATGGCGCGCTTGGCGGTGCCGTTCGGGCAGACCGGCGCCGACCTGCTGACCGGCCTGCTGATGCTGGCCATCATGGTGGGCGCGGGCCTGCTGGTGGGCTGGCAGCCGCACCGCGGCCTGATCCCCACGGCCCAGGCGTTCCTGCTGATGATCGTGCTGCGGTACGCGCTGAGCTGGGTGGGCGTCTATGTGGGCCTGGCGGTGAAGAACGACCAGGTCGCCGACGCGATGGTGCCGCTGGGCCTGCCGTTCACGATGCTGTCGAACGCGTTCGTCCCGACCGACGGCATGCCGGGCTGGCTGCGCTTCCTGGCCGACTGGAACCCGGTGAGCACGCTCACCGCCGCCTCACGGGAGCTGTTCGGCAACCCGGGCGCCCCGTCCGGGGACGTGGCCTGGCCACTCGCGCATCCGGTGACCACCGTCCTGCTCTGGTCGGCCGCACTGCTGGTGATCTTCGTCCCGCTGTCGCTCCGCTCCTACATGCGCAGAGGACGCTGAACGCTCCAGGCATCTGCAGACCGCGTGTTCTCCTCCGAATACTTCTCCTCCGAAAGTCATAAAAATGCCGCACAACATCCACGAGAAGATCCAGCAGATCCTGAACCGGGCTGTGGCCGAGGACGGCGTTCCCGGCATCGTCGCCGAAGTTCACGACGCCGACGGAACATGGTTCGGCGCCGCAGGAGTGGCCGACCTCGCCGGCGGGCATCGGCGTCAGCCCGGGGAGCACCTGCACATCGGCAGCTCCGGTAAGGCCTTCACCGCCGCCACCGTGCTGGCCCTGGCAGCCGAAGGCAGGCTGAGCCTCGAGGACCCGGTGAACACATGGCTGCCCGGCGTCATGGAGACGGGCGGCTACGACGGCGACAAGATCACCATCCGGCATCTGCTCAACCACACCAGCGGCCTGTTCCTCACCGGCCTCGCACCAGAACTACAGCGCAGCATCGCCACGCAGCCGACCCGCATCTGGACCACCTCCGAGCTGGTGAGGCTCGCGGTGTCCCAGCCGCCGGCCGGCGAGCCGGGCGAGCAGTTCATCTACTCCAACGGCGGCTACTACCTGGCCGGCGCGATCATCGAGAAGGTCACCGGCAACACCTACGCCGCCGAAGTCGAACGCACAGTCATCCGGCCGCTCGACCTGACCCGCACCTACGTACGGCCCGCAGACGCCACAAGCTATCTCCACCCGCATCCCACGGCCTACGTTGCCGGCGCCCTCAAGGATGGCGTCGACCCGGCGACGCTCACCGCGGAGAACTGGGCGTCGATGATCGACCATGACAAGCCGCCCATCGACGTCACCGCGCTCAACACCTCATGGGGCTGGGCGGCCGGCGGCATCGTCTCCACCACCGAAGACCTGACCCGCTTTCTCAGGGCGATCGCGACCGGCGGTCTGCTGCCACCGGCTCAGCACCACGAGATGTGGACCATGGTCACCAACGACAGCGTCGTCTGGTTGCCGCACGCCCGCTATGGCCTCGGCGTGATCGAGTTCGACAACGCGGGGATGGACGGCCTGACCGTGCGTGGCGTCAGCGGCACCCTCCCGGGATCCTTCACCCTCGCGCTGAGCACCGACGACGGCCGGCAGAGCGTCGTCATCCACACCAACATCGAGCCGAAGACCTTGGACATCCCCATCAAGATCATCAAGGCGATGTACGGCGTCGCCCTCGGCTGACCGGCCGGAGCAGTCCCGCCGCATGCCGCGTTGCGCGGACCCGGTCGACCCGTGACACCCCGGCGCTTGCCATCGTGACGCTCAGAGGATGGCGGTTCGCGAGTCGAGAAGGATGGCGGCTCGCGGACCACCCTCTCAGAAACGAGGAGTTCTGACGGGTGCCGCCGGAATACGGCGGGAACGGGCCGCGCGACGGCAGAGCCGCTGCTCAGCGTCGAGCCGGCGCCTGATAGGTGGTGGCCGATCTTGATGCGCGTTTCCGCCGGCAGGTTTGGCCAGCGGTCAACCGTGATCAGGTTGAGGGCTTCTTCCGGGGTGGTCGTAGTCTCGGCCGAAATTCCAACAAACCGGCTCTGATGCGATGAAGGAGCGGGGCCTCTCACCGCTACTTGACCAGCCCCACTCCTTCAGGGATGACCTGCGTTTTCCGAACTCCGGCGCGAAGGGGGCCTCCAGCCTACGGCTGCGGTCGACAGGGCGGAGCCGTAGGCGTAGGCACTCAGTCCGCGGCGCCCAGCACCGTGAGGGCGGCAGCGAGTTGCGGGTCCGCCTGCCTCGCTTCCTCCAGGGCGGCGTTCAGCGTCTCCTCATAGGTGCGGCTCGCCTCGGCGTATCTCGTCCGGCCCGTCTCGGTGATGACCGTGTAGACCCCCCGCTTGTCGTCCGGGCACAGATCCCGGACGGCGAAGTCCGCCGTGCTCAGCCGCGCCACCAGGCGGGTCACCGAACTCTGGTTGAGCCCGACCTTGTCGGCCAGCTCCTGCATGCGCAGCTCGGAGGTGGGGGAGGCGACGAGATGGCCCAGCGCACGGAACTCCGACAGGCCGATGCCGTGCCTTCGCTGCAGCGCGGCGGCGAGTCTGTTCTCCACGCGGGCGTGCAGGAGGAGGATGTGCTGCCAGGTCGCGGCGAGGTCCGAGACGGGCGGCGCGGCAACCGGGGCGGGGACTGCGGGAGTCATGAGACCCCTCCGTTCTTACGGCCTTCCCGATCTTTCCTGAGACCGGCTTGACAAGAGCATACATGTACATGCAACATTCTGTCCCACAGGAACTTGCACGTACATACAAATAGGAGCACCTCTCATGGCCTGGATCTACCTGCTCATCGCGGCCGTCTTCGAAGTCGTCTTCGCTCTGGCCACCAACGCCACCGAGGGCTTCACCCAGTTGGGGCCGTCCCTGCTCACGGCCGCCGCGGCGGCCGTCGGGATCTTCTTCCTGAGCCTGGCGCTCAAGACGCTGGACGTCGGCGTCGGTTACACCATCTGGACCGGCATCGGCTCGGTCGGCACGGTCGTGCTCGGCGCTGTGATCTTCGGTGAGGAGTTCACCATCTGGAAGGTGCTGGCCTTCGTCCTGATCATCGGCGGCGTGCTGGGCCTCAAGCTCTCCGACCGCCTGACCGCCGACAAGCCGTCCGCGGCCTGAACACCCCGCCCTGTCACTTCCCTGCCCTGTCACCTCACGCCCGAAGGAAACGTCATCATGGCCTGGATCTACCTCTCCATCGCGATCGTCTTCGAGATCGGCTTCGCCCTCGGCACCAACGCAACCAAGGGCTTCACCCGGCTCTGGCCGTCGGTCTTCACGCTGCTGTCGGCCGCCGGCGGCATCTTCACCCTGAGCCTGGCGCTCAAGACGCTGGACGTCGGCGTCGGCTACACCATCTGGACCGGCGTCGGCTCCATCGGCACCGTCATCCTCGGCGCCCTCATCTACAAGGAGAAGATCACCCCCGCCAAGCTCGGCTCGTTCGCCGCGATCATCGGTGGCGTCGTCCTCCTCAAGATCGCCGCGGGGATCTGAGCCGCGATGCCGAACGCCACCCCACCCGCCTGGCTCACCGAGCGCCTGACCCAGACCGTCGCCCTGGCCACCGCCGAGGTCCACGCCGGCGGCATCCCGTTCGCCGGGCTCGTCGTGGACGGCACGGGGACCGTGCTCGGCTCGGGCGTCAACCGGGTCAGGGCGCACCGCGACCCGACCGCGCACGCCGAGATCGTCGCCCTGCGCGAGGCTGCCCGCGAACACGGGCCCCACGCCCTCGCCGGCACCACGCTGCTCGCCTCGGGCGAGCCCTGCCCGCTCTGCTACGTGACCGCCCTGTGGTCCGGCGTCAGCCGGATCGTCTTCGCCGCCGACCGGCACGCCGCCGCGGCCGCCGGATTCGACTACGCCTCCTCCTACGACCTGTTCGCCGTCCCCGTCGAGCAGTGGCGGCTGTCCCCGCTGCTCCTGCCCGTCGAAGGCGCACAGGAGCCGTTCCGCGCCTGGCTCACCCGCTGAAAGGGACTTCGTCATGACCGTACGCATCAAGGTCTGGTCCGACTACGTCTGCCCCTTCTGCCTGCTGGCCAAGCAGCCGCTCGCCGAGGCCACCGCCGGCCACGACGTCGCCGTCGAGTGGATGCCGTTCGAGCTGCGGCCAGAACCCACCCCGACGCTCCGCCCGGAAGGCGACTACCTGCGCGACATCTGGTCGCGGGTGGTCTACCCGATGGCCGAGCGCATGGGCGTCGCCATCCGGCTGCCGGACGTCTCACCACAGCCTCACACCCGCCTGGCTTTCGAGGGCTACCAGTTCGCCAAGGAGCACTACCTGGCCGACGCCTACAACGACCGCATGCTGCGGGCCTTCTTCGAAGACGGGCTCGACATCGGCGACCTCGACGTGCTGGAGAAGCTGGCCGCCGGGCTCGGGCTGCCCGCAACCGCGTACCGTGCCGCGCTGGAGAGCGGCCGGTACGCCCAAGCCCACCGAGCGGCGCTGGCCGAGGCCGCCGCGCACCGCATCACCGCCGTCCCCACGATCCTCATCGAGGACATCAGGATCGAGGGCATGCCCAGCCAGGCCGCACTGCACGAGGCCATCGAAAGAGCCGCAACCAGGCAAGGAGACCACCTTGCGCCACGCCTGGCCTGCTCGATCGAGGGGTGCTGAACGGCCGGAGACACGCCCCAGGACGAACGTGCCTCTTTCTCCCCGTGGTTGAAGAGGATGTCCTTACGTCGCCGCCCTGGACACCTCTCCGCTCCTCCCAGGCCGACGGACCGGTTGGCGAGCCCGCGGTGCCGGAACGCCCCGGAGACGACCGCGCCCCGGGGTGATCGAGCAAGCGGGAGTTCAGCCGGCGCCAAGCCAGGCGCACCAGGCTGGCCCCATGCCGTTTCTACCGAGAACCCATGAGATTCCCGCAGGTGTGGAGCACGAGAGATTCCACATCCGGCCCATCACCATTCATGACACGGTGCGTGATTTCGACGCCGTGATGAGCAGTGCCTCCCGGCTGCGGGAGAGCTTCCCCGGCGGAGGCGGATGGCCGCTCGACGACATGACGCTGGAGGAGAACCTGATCGATCTGGCCTGGCACCAGAAGGAGGCCCTGCTCCGCAGGTCGTTCAACTACGCGGTGATGAGCCCCGACGGATCCCGCCAGCTCGGATGCGTCTACATCGACCCTCCGGAGAAGCGGGGAGCCGACGCCGACGTGTCGTTCTGGGTACGGGCCGACGAGGAGGGAACCGGCCTGGAGGAGGAGCTGGAACGGGTGGTCCGCGCCTGGATGCGCGAGGCGTGGCCGTACGCCTCGGTGCGCTGGCCCGGCAGGGACATCTCCTGGGAGGAGTGGGAGCTGCTGCCCGACGCGCCCTGACCTCCCTGCGGCCCCGGGTCCCGGGCCCACCGGGGCACGGGACCCGGGCGACGGCCACCCGCACGAGCTGATCGCGCAGACCAGGAGAGCGCCTCCCCGCCGGACCCCCCACTATCGCCGCATTACGACTTTCGAGCCGCCCGGCCGCCGCGATTTGGCTACACTCCGCGACTACAGGTCAACAATCGGTAAAGAGGGTGCTTGTGGGGCGACGGCGGATCATGATGACACTCGCGGGGGCGGGGGCGGCGGCCGCGGTGGGGGCGGCACTCCTCCTGCCCGGCGGGCAGGGGTCGCAGGCGGCGGAGGCAGCGCCGGGACAGCCGGTCCCGGGGGATCCGCTGACCGGTGCGGAGGTCGCGAGGGCGGGCGCCATCGCCTCGGCGACCTCGCGGGCGCACATGGCCGCCGGACGGATCAATCTGCTCTACGTCGAGCGTGACGACGGCAAGGACGCCGAGGAGCGGCGGCGGGCCGAGGCCTACCTCTACGACTACGCCACCGACAGGCTGATCGTGCGGACCGTGGACCTCGGCCAGGGCAGGGTCGTGAAGGAGGCCGTGACGCGGGGCGTGCAGCCGCCGCCGTCCCGGGCGGAGGAGGTCAGGGCCGCCGAGCTGCTGCTGGCCGACCCGACGTACGGCGGGGGCGTGCGCGAGGCCTACGCCAGGGCGGGCGGCGGGCAACTGCGCTCCGCGTCGGACCTGGGGCTGCGGGGACTGATCTTCACTCCCGGCCACGAGGCCGGGGCCCGCCGGTGCGCGGCCCACCGGTGCGTGCGGCTGTTCGTCCGGCTCCCCGGCAACACCTGGCTGGACACCAGCCGGATCGTCGTCGACCTGTCCGCCAAGAAGATCCACACCCTGGAGTGGTGACCGTGTCCCTGCGCCTGATCCTCTCCTGCGCCTTGCTCGCCGGCGTCCTCGGCCCGGCGCAGACCACGCACGCCGCGCACGCCGCCCAGGCCTCCGCCGCGCACGCCGCCCAGGCCGCGCACGTCACACCTGCCATACCCGCCGCGCACGCCGTACGGCTCCCGCACGTCGCGGCTCCCGCGCGGGCCGTACGGGTTCCGCAGGGCGCGGTCGCGCAGGCCGTACGGGCTCCGGCGTCGCCGTGCAGCGCGCCGTACCGGATCGACAGGACCCTGCCGAACGGCGCGCGCTGGCAGCTCTGCTGGGAGATGCGCACCATCGAGGGACTGACCCTCACCAAGGTCGTCTACACGCCGAAGGGCAACCGCCCGGTCAGCGTGCTGCGCAGCACCGCGCTGGCCCAGATCCACGTGCCCTACGACAGCGGCAGCCCCCGCTACCACGACATCGGGGCCCTGGGCCACACGGCCATCCCCCTGCTGGCCGCCGACTGTCCCGGCGGCGAGCGCCGGGAGCAGTCCGTCTGCGTGACGACCCGGGCGCGCGGCCACGCCTATCTGAAGTCCGGCTACGACGGGCCGAGCACCTCGGCCCAGGGGCACGACCTGGTGGTGTTCGCCGCCTTCCAGGTGGGCTGGTACACCTACCTGGCCGAATGGGCCTTCTCCGACGACGGGGCGATCACCCCCCGGGTGGGCGCGACCGGCTCACTGGCCGGGTCCACCACCACACCCGGGCACGGCTGGCCGATCGGCGTGGGCAGCGCGACGTTCGAGGAGAGCCACAGCCACAACGTCTTCTGGCGCCTCGACTTCGACATCCAGGGCAAGAGCGGCGACGTCGTCGAGCAGTACGACTTCTCCGGGAGCCGTACGGCCAAGCGGAAGCTCAAGCGCACGACCCTCACCAGGGAGGCCAAGGCCCTCAACCGCCGGACGCGCTGGTGGCGCGTGGTCGACCGCGGGGTCCGCAACGCCGACGGACACCCCGTCTCCTGGGAGCTCAACAACTCCGACAGCGCGCAGTATCGCGGCCCGGCCGGCGAGGCCTTCACCCGCGCCGACGTCTACGTCACCGACTACCGCTCCTGCGAGCGCCTGGCGACCACCAACCCGGCGCCCAGGTGCGCCGGGTCCGTCGACCGCTACGCGAACGGGGAGAGGCTCACCGACCCCGTGCTCTGGGTCAACGTCGGCTACCACCACGTCCCTCGCGACGAGGACGCCGATCCCATGCCGACCCACTGGCAGGGTTTCCGCATCACCCCCCGCGACGTCACGGCCAAGAACCCCCACTGAGACGTCACCGGAGACCGCGTTGACACCTCACGGCGGAGGGAGCCCGGCGGCCCAGGCGCGGCGGCCCTCCTGGGCTTTCGTGATCCGCAGGATCACCGTGCCCGCCAGAGCCGCCGCGGCCAGGGTGGGGGCCAGGGTGAAGACGTCGAGCCAGAACGCGCCGCCCGAGGAGCTCCGGTCTCCCCCCGCGAAGAGCAGCACGCCGACGAGCGGCAGCACCCAGGACCCGAGGAGCCACGACACCCACCAGGACCAGATCAGCCCCGAGTGCGCCTCCCTGCCGATGTGCTCGCCGCGCACACCGCCGGGCCGGGAGGACGCCCAGACGTCGTCCATGATCTGCTTGGGGATCCACCAGTTGACCACCGGCAGGGCCCAGCCGAGCACGATGAGGATCCGGAACCAGCGGTGCGGGACCGGGGTCAGCGACTCGGCGTTCGCGCGGGCCCGGAAGAGCCAGACCAGGAAGGCGATCGCCGCGACGGCGCGGACCAGGAAAAGCCAGACCACGGCGACGCTCGTCCCGAGGACGCGGACGAGGAATGTCACGAGGGGGAGCAGGTCCTCGATGCTCCGCAGGGACGGCCCCTCCGATGTCCTGTCCAGCACCGAGGTGAGGCCTGACCCGGCGAGCACCCAGACGATCTCGGCGAGGGCGGCGGCTCCCAGCGCGGTCACCGCCACGACGGCCGATTCCCGCAGTGGCCGCAGGGGGCGGGGCGGTGGGGGGTGGAGACGCATCACAGTCCTCTGCGTGATCAATTAGATCGACGGCCAATATTCCTACAAGCGATATGGCCTGACAATCGAGATTTTTTCCTCCTTACGTCTTCGCACGTTTTCACGACACGCATGGTGATAGCGGACAAGGGCATGGGATGAAGCGCCCGCATAGGGCAGGGTTAGGGGATACCGATCTACGGGAGTGATCCATGAACGCGCACTTGGACCTGGAGCGCCTGGCGGGTGGGGCACACCACGATCCGCACTCGATCCTCGGAGCGCACCCGGGGCCGGGGGGCGTGACCGTCAGGGTGCTGCGGCCGCTCGCCGAGAAGGTCCAGGTCGTCGTGGACGGCCAGGTCCATGACATGGAGCACGTCGCCCACGGGGTGTTCGCGGTGACGATCCCCGGTCTGGACAAGGTGCCCGACTACCGTTTCCGGGTCACCTACGCCGGAGCCGAGCCGTACGAGATGGCCGACCCCTACCGGCACTGGCCCACGCTGGGCGAGGTGGACCTGCACCTGATCGGTGAGGGGCGTCACGAGCGGCTGTGGGAGGTGCTCGGCGCGCGGGTCATGCGGCACGAGGACGTGGAGGGCACCGCCTTCGCCGTGTGGGCGCCGAACGCGCGCGGGATCCGGGTGATCGGGGACTTCAATCACTGGGACGGCACCGCCTATCCCATGCGCTCGCTCGGCAGGTCCGGTGTCTGGGAGCTCTTCATTCCCGGCCTGGGCGAGGGCGACCGCTACAAGTTCGGCGTCCTCGGCGCGGACGGGGTCTGGCGGGCCAAGGCCGACCCGATGGCCCGGCGCACCGAGACCCCGCCCGCGACCGCGTCGGTGATCGACAGGTCCGACTACGACTGGCAGGACGACGAGTGGATGCGCCGGCGCGCGAGCCACAACGCGCTGGAAGCGCCGATGAGCACCTACGAGGTGCACCTCGGCTCGTGGCGGCCGGGGCTGTCCTACCGGCAGCTCGCCACCGAGCTGGTCGACTACGTGGTGGACATGGGGTTCACGCACGTCGAGTTCATGCCGGTGGCCGAGCACCCGTTCGGCGGCTCCTGGGGCTACCAGGTGACGTCCTACTACGCGCCGACCGCCCGGTTCGGCACCCCGGACGAGTTCCGCCATCTGGTGGACCGCCTGCACGAGGCGGGGATCGGGGTGGTGGTCGACTGGGTGCCCGCGCACTTCCCGATGGACGACTGGGCGCTGGCCAGGTTCGACGGGACCCCGCTGTACGAGCACGCCGACCCGGCGCGGGGCGAGCACCCCGACTGGGGGACCTACGTCTTCGACTTCGGCCGCCGGGAGGTGCGCAACTTCCTGGTCGCCAACGCGGTCTACTGGCTGCGCGAGTTCCACATCGACGGGCTGCGGGTGGACGCGGTCGCCTCGATGCTCTATCTCGACTACTCGCGGCGCGAGGGCGAGTGGACGCCCAACGAGTACGGCGGGCGGGAGAACCTCGACGCGGTGGAGTTCCTCAAGGAGATGAACATGGTCTCCTACCGGGACCAGCCGGGGATCATCACCGTCGCCGAGGAGTCGACCGCCTGGCCCGGGGTCTCCCGGCCGGTGCACCTGGGCGGGCTCGGGTTCGGGTTCAAGTGGAACATGGGCTGGATGCACGACACCCTCGCCTACCTCAAGCACGAGCCGATCTTCCGGCAGTACCACCACCACCAGATGACGTTCTCCCTGATGTACGCCTACTCGGAGAACTTCGTGCTGCCGCTGTCGCACGACGAGGTGGTGCACGGCAAGGGGTCGCTGCTCGGCAAGATGCCCGGCGACGAGTGGCAGCGGTTCGCCAACCTGCGCGCGCTGTTCGCGTTCATGTGGGCCCATCCGGGCAAGCAACTGCTGTTCATGGGCGGGGAGTTCGGCCAGGGCTCGGAGTGGTCCGAGGAGCGCGGGCTCGACTGGTGGGTGCTCGACTTCGACGGGCACAAGGGGGTCCAACGGCTGGTCCGCGACCTCAACCGGGTCTACCGGGAGACTCCCGCCCTCTGGAGCCTCGACGCCTCCCCCGACGGCTTCCGCTGGATCGACGCCGATGACGCGATGGGCAACGTGTTCTCGTTCCTGCGCCGCGCCCCGGACGGCTCGGCCGTGGCCTGCGTGGTCAACTTCTCCGGCGCGCCGCACGAGGACTACCGTCTCGGCCTGCCCTATGCCGGTGCGTGGGAGGAGGCGCTCAACACCGACTCCTACAGCTACGCGGGCAGCGGCGTGGGCAACCTCGGCGCCGTGGAGGCGGCGGAGGAGCCCCGGCACGGCCTGCCGTACTCCGCCCGCCTGCGCGTCCCGCCGCTGGGCGCCGTCTGGTTCCGCCACCCCGGCGTGAGCGCCGAGGCGAAGCCCGTCGCGGAGGCCGCGGCCGTGGTCACGGCCGAAGAGATCCTGGAGGAGGCGGCGAGCGGGGAGCCGGAGGAGAGGACCGTGGCCGGTGACACGGTGGCCGGCGACGCCGCGGCCCGGGACGCCGTGGGCGCAACCGCCGGAAAGGACGTCGAAGGGGTCGGGGGGAAAGCCCAGGAGAAGTCAGCCTGATCTGATCACAGATCGGCCACATTCGTACATATTATCGAATTCTCGCTCTACCCTCTGGATCATGATGCGCGATGATCATCGAGCCGCGCGCCTACAGGTGATCAGCAGGTGCGTGCGGTAGCGCACGCGCCCTTCTCCGGAGGTTCAGTGAGACTTCGACGTCTCCTCACGGGAGCCATCGTGCTCGCCGCCACATCGGCGGTCCTGGCTGCCACGCCCCCCGCGGTCTCGGCCGCCGCCGATCCCCCGGCCACGGTGGATCCGGCCGTCACGGCCGAGGTCAGGGCCGGCGAGAAGGTCCGTGTCATCGTCGATCTGGACGACGGCCAGGCCGTCGCCCCGGTCGCCAGGAGCGCGGAGGCCATCTCGGCGACGACCGGCGTCCTGCCGGGATCAGGCGGCCAGGGCTTCTTCGTCATGGAGGTCGACAGGACGACCCTCGCCAAGCTCGACGACGACCGGCGCATCGGCTCCATCCGGAAGGACCGGCTCAGCGCGCCGGCGCTCGCCTCCAGCACCAGGGTGATCGGCGCCGACCGGGCCCACGCGGCCGGTGTCACGGGCGCGGGGCAGAACGTCGTCATCCTGGACACCGGCATCGACCGGACCAACCCGTTCTTCGCCGGCCGCATCGTGGCCGAGGCCTGTTTCTCCTCCCAGAGCACGATCTGGAACACGCGGTCACTCTGCCCCGACCTGTCGACCAGGCAGACCGGTCCCGGCTCGGCGGACGCGAAGACGCCGAGATGCCTGTCCGGCACGACGAACATGTGCGCCCACGGCTCGCTGGTGGCCGGCGTCGCGGCCGGCGGGAAGACCGGGGACGGGCAGGCCGACGGCGTCGCACCGGGCGCGGGCGTCATCGCCGTCCAGGTGTTCACCCGGTTCGAGAGCGAGGAGCACTGCGGCGAGGGCAAGGCTCCCTGCGTGCTGGCCTGGGCCTCCGACCAGTTGCGTGCCCTGCAGTACGTGATGCAGCTCACCAGGAGCCACAAGATCGCAGCGGTCAACATGAGCACCGACATCTTCGGTGCCCACGAGTACGACGAAGACGAGACGTGCAATGTCGACCCCGTCTCGGAGGAGATCGAGGGGCTGCTCAAGCTGGGCGTCCCCACCGTCGTCTCCGCCGGCAACGGCGGCCACGAGGGCAGGGTGAGCGTTCCGGGCTGCGTCCCGGCGGCCGTCACGGTAGGCGCCACCGACGACTCCGACGCCGTGGCGCACTTCTCCAACCGCGGGACGCTGCTCGACCTCTTCGCTCCCGGCGTCGACATCACCTCCTCGGCCCCGGACGGCCGCTGGGCCACCGGGAGCGGCACCTCGCTGGCCGCCGCGCACGCGACGGGCGCCTTCGCCCTGCTCAAGGAGAGGTCGCCCGGCGCGAGCCCCGCCGAGCTGCTGAAGAAGCTCCAGGACACCGGGAAGGCGATCACCTATCGGAGCAGGGAGAAGACCGTGACCACGGCGCGGATCGACCTGTCACGGGCTTTCGGCCTTCCCGTGCCCACTCCGACGCCCACCCCGACGCCCTCGGCGACCCCGAGCGCGACGGCCACTCCTCAGCCGACGGCCACCCCCCAGCCGTCAAGCACGCCCGCGTCGACGCCGAGCAAGACGCCGGCGCCGAGCCCGGCGGTCACCGACAGCGGCCCCGGCACCCCGGACCCCGCCGGGAGCGGGACGGCGTGCGGGCGGGGCAAGGGCGGTACCGCGCTGACCGCCGCGCGGTGGGCCACCGAGTTCCACAAGAAGCCCGGCAAGTTCACCGACAAGACCCTGACCTGCTACCTCAGCCTGTCCCAGAACGGCAGCAAGGTCTTCCCCGAGGCCACCGACTCCAACTCCCTCGCCAAGGCCCACAAGGTGCTCAAGGGCAAGTCCGCCAGGGCCGCCCTGGACCGTGAGCTGCTGGCCGCCTGGCTGAACTGGGCCCACGGCGCCTACAACGGTTCATCCAAGGTCCACGGCGCCACCACGCTCAAGAGCGCGGTCGCCGTCGCCGAGAGGCACCGTCTCAACACCAAGGCGACCGCCGCCCAGATCTCCGGCGCCGCCAGGTATCTGAGCGCCCACGTCAACAAGGCGAAGTAAGTTTTTCCGACCGAACTCCCGACCGATCCGGGCCGGCCACGCATGACGTGACCGGCCCGTTTCATGTCCGGGGGCGCCCGGGGGGGCGTGGAACGAACCTTAAATCAGCCTTATATCGATCGGTGAGGCATTGACCGCCCGGGAACGAGAATCTACGCTCTGGAAACTAATAGGAAACTTTCCTATGAATTCGGGGGCTTGGCACTCTCTGACCTGGAGCAACCCTTGCGACGAATGACCATCGGCTCCTTGATCGCAGCGGCTGCGCTGCTCGTCCCCTTGGGAATGAGCACCGCCACAGCCGCCACTCCGGCCACCGCCACGTACTCGACCGCCTCCGACTGGGGTTCGGGATTCGAGGGCAAAGTCACCGTGAAGGCGGGTACGAGCGCGCTGACGAGCTGGAAGGTCGAGTTCGACCTCCCCGCCGGCAGCTCGATCGCCTCGGCGTGGGACGCCGACCTCACCAGGAGCGGCAACCACTACACCTTCGTCAACAAGGCGTGGAACGGCGCCCTGGCGGCCGGCGCGTCCGTGAGCTTCGGTTTCAACGGCGCGCCCGGCGGACTGTCCGGCGTGCTCGACTGCAAGCTGAACGGCGCCGCCTGCAACGGCACCGGCACCCCCGACCCGACGCCCACCCCGACGGTCACCCCCACCGTCGACCCGACCCCCACGCCGACCCCGACGGTCACCCCCACCGTCGGCCCCGACCCCTCGGGCAAGAAGGTCGTCGGCTACTTCACCGAATGGGGCGTCTACGGCCGCAACTACCACGTGAAGAACCTGGTCACGAGCGGTTCGGCGGCGAAGCTGACGCACATCCTGTACGCCTTCGGCAACTCCGCCGGCGGCAGGTGCTCGATCGGCGACTCCTACGCCGACTACGAGAAGGCCTACACCGCCGACCAGAGCGTCGACGGCGTCGCCGACACCTGGGACCAGCCGCTGCGCGGCAACTTCAACCAGCTCCGCAAGCTGAAGAAGGCCTACCCGAACATCAAGGTCATCTACTCCATCGGCGGCTGGACCTGGTCCGGCGGCTTCACCCAGGCGGCTGCCAACCCGGCCGCGTTCGCCGACTCCTGCTACAAGATGGTCGAGGACCCGCGCTGGGCCGACGTCTTCGACGGCATCGACATCGACTGGGAGTACCCGAACGCCTGCGGTCTGACCTGTGACGCCAGCGGGCCGGCGGCGTACAAGAATGTGCTGTCCGCGCTGCGCGCCAAGTTCGGCCCCAGCGCCCTGGTCACCTCGGCGATCACCGCCGACGGTTCCACCGGCGGCAAGATGGACGTCGCCGACTACGCCGGTGGGGCTCAGTACCTCGACTGGATCATGCCGATGACGTACGACTTCTTCGGTAGCTGGGACGCGAAGGGCCCGACGGCTCCGCACTCGCCCCTGACCGCCTACCCCGGCATTCCGAAGGACGGCTACAACTCCGACGCCGCGATCCAGAAGCTCAAGGGCAAGGGCGTTCCCGCTAGCAAGATCCTGCTCGGCATCGGCTTCTACGGCCGCGGCTGGACCGGCGTGACCCAGGCGACTCCGGGTGGCACCGCCACCGGCGCCGCCCCGGGCACCTACGAGGCGGGCAACGAGGACTACAAGGTCCTCAAGACCAAGTGCCCCGCCACCGGCACGATCGGTGGCACGGCCTACGGCTTCTGCAACGGCCAGTGGTGGGGCTACGACACCCCGGCCACCATCACGGGCAAGATGACCTACGCCAAGAACCAGGGTCTGGGCGGCGCGTTCTTCTGGGAGACCAGCGGCGACACCGCCAACGGTGAACTCATCAGCGCGATCTCCAACGGACTCAAGTAGCATTTCGAACACTCGGCCCTCCGTGTGCGTCACGCCGCGGGGGGTCGAGTCGTTTTCTGAAAAGATCCTTCGAATCGGGATCAAGGTATTCACTCGGAACAAAACGCTGCTTAGACTCCGAATCGCCCGTTTGATCCCCCCGGAGGACGTGTGCGACTTCGAGCCCTCGTGGCCATGGCGATCGTGCTCACCGTCGCCCCTGGCGTCCCCGCCCTCGCCGAGGAGCCGCCACCACCCCCTCCGGCGGCCACCGCGGAGACACCGGCCCCCACCGGGGAGACACCGGCTCCCACCGGGGAGACACCGGCTCCGGCGGAACAGCCGGCGGCGCCCAAGCTGGAACCCGGGCTGGCCGCCGACGGCGACGGGGCCCGGGTCATCGTCGAGGTCACCGCGCCGGCGGAGGCCGCACCCGTCGCGGGCCAGGCCCAGGACCTGCCCGGCGCCGAGGTCGTCCTCCAGCCGCCGGACACCTCGTTCATCGTGGTCGAGGGCACGAGCGAGTCGCTGGCCGCGCTGGCCCAGGACCCCCGGGTGGTGTCGGTCCGCCGGGACCGCGCCTACTCCCCCGTCTCGCTGGCTTCGGGTCTGAAGCTGATCGGGGCGGACCAGGCCCAGGCCGAGGGGGCCACCGGCGAGGGCAAGATGATCGCGGTCATCGACACCGGGATCGACCGGGACCATCCCGCGCTGGCGGGCAAGGTGGTGGAGGAGGCCTGCTTCTCCGCGACGGACGGCGGCGCGAAGTCCCTGTGCCCCGGCGGGGCTGACACGCAGACCGGTCAGGGTTCCGCCGACGCGAAGACCCCCATGTGCGTGGAGGGCGCCGTCAACCTGTGCGACCACGGCACCCACGTGGCGGGCATCGCCCACGCCGTCGCACCCGGCGCGGACATCGCGGCGATCCAGGTCTTCAGCCGCATCGACGACTGCGAAGGCGGGGAGGCCTGCCTGAGCGCCTACGAGTCCACGATCCTGCTCGCCCTCGACCACGTCGCCAAGCTGAAGGACTCCCACCCCGGCCTCGTCGCGGTGAACCTCAGCCTCGGTGGCGGCCTCTATGAGGGGGCGTGCGACGGCGCACCCGAGATCGGGGCGATGAAGCAGAAGATCGAGACCCTGCGCGCCAAGGGCGTGGTGACCGTCGCCGCCGCGGGGAACGAGGGGATGTCCGGTGCCGGCGCTCCGGGATGCATCTCCGGCGCGGTGACCGTGGGCGCGACCGGTGACGACGACCGCGTCCCCGAGTGGTCCAACTACGGCTCCGTGCTCGACCTCTTCGCCCCCGGTGTCGAGATCGACTCCGCGGTGCCGAACGGCGGCACCGCGGTCTACAGCGGGACCTCGATGTCGACCCCGCACGTCACGGGCGCGCTGGCGGTGCTGGCCGGGAAGTCGGCGGACGTCACCCCGGACGCGCTTGTCGGCAAGCTCACCGCGGCGGGCCGCCCCATCGTCTACGACGGAGTGACCACGCCCCGCCTCGACCTGTACGGCGCGCTCACCGGCCGCGCGCCCTCGCCCCCCGCCACCCAGGATCCCGCCCCCGGGGACGGCTCCACACCGGACGACCCCGGCGACGACCCCGATCCCAACCCGAGCTCCGGCCCGTCCCCGGTCCCCGACCCGGTGGACCCGCCCGCGCCCAGCCCGGTCCCGCTGCCCACGGTGACCGTCACCGTGACCGTGACCGCCACGCCCACCACCGCGCCGGTGGTGTGCAGCCGGGGCAAGGCCGCCAAGACCCTGACCGCCGCCGGATGGGCCACGGAGATGACCCGGGGCAAGGGGGAGCTCTCGGACGAGACGCTCAGCTGTTACCTGCGCCTGGTCGCGAAGGCCAGCGACGTCTTCCCCGAGCTCACCCGCGCCTCCACGCCGGGTACGGCCTACCGGGTGCTCAAGCCCGCCAAGAAGACGAAGCTCACCCAGAAGATCAAGATGGAGAGCGAGCTGCTGGCCGCCTGGCTGAACTGGGCGCACGGCGGGGTCAACTTCACCGCGAAGATCAGCAGGTCGACCACGGTCAGGGACACTCTCATCGCCGCGGAGAGGCAGCGGCTGAAGGGCTCCTCCCTCTCCGAATACACCTCAATACTGAAAAAGCATGTGAACGCCCGCCGTATCGCATAAGTTCGAGATTGGTCGCTTAGGGTGATAGCCATGGACGCGACCAAGGTGATCATCGATACAGTCGACCGGCTCCGGCAGCGGCGTACCGCTCCGCTGGTCCTTGAACTCGACCTCACCGACGGGCTGTCCGACGGGCCGCCGTCGGACCCGCTGAGCGCGCTCCTGGCCATGCGCAAGACGAGCCTGACCGACGTGTTGTCCGGGCTGAAGCGCGCCAGGAAGGACTCCCGGGTCAAGGCGCTGATCGTCAAGATCGGCACCCAGCCGCTGGGGCTGGCGATGGTGCAGGATCTGCGCCAGGCCGTGATCGAGTTCCGGGCGGCGGGCAAGCTGACCGTCGCGTTCGCCGAGACCTTCGGCGAGTTCGGCGCCGGCACGGTGCCCTACTACCTCGGCAGCGCCTTCGAGCGGGTCTACCTGCAGCCGTCGGGCGACGTCGGGCTGACCGGCGTCGCGATGGAGCAGCGCTTCCTGCGGGGGGCGCTCGGCAAGCTCGGCGTCGAGTACCAGATGGGCCAGCGGCACGAGTACAAGACCGCGGCCAACACCTTCACCCAGGACCACATGACCGACCCCCACCGCGAGTCGATGGGCCGGATCACCGAGTCGGTCACCGAGCAGATCGTCGCGGGCGTCGCCGAGGGGCGCGGGCTGGAGCCCACCAAGGTCCGCAAGCTCATCGACGAGGGCCCGTTCATCGGCGCCGAGGCGGTCGAGGCCGGCCTGGTGGACCGGATGGCCTACCGCGACGAGGTCTACGACGAGGTCAAGCAGGCCGTCGGCGACGACGCCCTCCTGCTGTACGTGGGCCGTTACGCCAAGGGTCCGATCGCGAAGAAGCTCCCGCGACCCGGCGAGGAGACCGTCGCGCTGGTCCACGGCAACGGCGCGATCCGGCTCGGCCGCAGCGGGCGGAGCCCGCTGGGCGGCGGCAGCGCGATGGGCTCCGACACCGTCTGCGCCGCCCTGCGCGCGGCCCGCCGCGACGAGCACGTGAAGGCCGTCGTCTTCCGGGTGGACAGTCCCGGCGGCTCCTACGTGGCCTCCGACGCCATCTGGCGCGAGGTCGTGCTCACCCGCAAGGCCGGCAAGCCGATCGTGGTCTCGATGGGCGACCTGGCCGCCTCCGGCGGCTACATGGTCTCGATGGCCGCGGACGCGATCGTGGCCCAGCCGGGCACGCTCACCGGTTCCATCGGTGTGTTCGGCGGCAAGGCGGTCATCGGCGGGCTGCTGGAGAAGATCGGCGTCTCCTCCGAGACGGTCGGCGAGGGCGCCAACGCGGGGATGTTCTCCTCCACCAACGCCTTCTCCGAGGCGCAGTGGGCGCGGGTCAACGCCTGGCTCGACCGGGTCTACGAGGACTTCGTGAACAAGGTGGCCGAGGGCCGCGGCCTGTCCCGGGAACGCGCCCACGAGCTGGCCAAGGGCCGGGTCTGGACCGGCGCCGACGCCCACGCCCACGGGCTCGTCGACGAGCTCGGCGGCCTCCAGGACGCCCTCGCCCTGGCCCGCAGGAAGGCCGGCCTGGCCGCCGACGCCCCGGTGCGCGCCTACCCCAGGCTGAGCCCGCTGGAGCGCCTGCGCCCAGCGGACTCCAGCGAGGACAGGACCGCCGCCACAGCCCGGATCCGGCTGGAGGCCTGGGGCCCGCTCGCCCACCTGGCCGCCGAGCTGGGCCTGCCGTCCTACGGCCCGCTCATGCTCCCCGGTGGGTGGACGATCCGCTAGTACTCCGACGGATCCGGGCTCATCGCCCAGCCAGGACGATCAGTACTGGCGATGCTCGTCGGTGAGCCCGTTGCTCGGGTTGTAGGTGCAGTAGAAGGTTCCGCCGAACGTCTTCTGGTCGTAGGCCGCCATCTTCTTGCAGTCGCCGCAGTAGTAGAACGACTCGATGAAGGAACTGTTCGGGCGGGCGGAGGTCGGCAGGCCACAGCTGTTGGCCAGGACCTGGACCGGCGTCCTCGCGCTCGGTCCCGCCGCCGCCGACGCCGATGCGGACGCGGTGGAGAGGACCGAGGCCGTAAGGGCCGCCACCGCGACGACCGCCCCCGCGAGTCGCTGACGAGTGACAATGCGCATGGTGTTCCTCCTGGAGTCATGAACCTGGTGATATGTGGCGTTCCGGGCCCGTGGCAGCAAGCCTGTCCCAGGCGGATTCCGGCCGCCACACCTTTCGTTCCTGACCGAAAGGGTCCGGCCGGCCTTGGCTGGACAGGGGTGGCGGCGTGAAGATGCATTGGCATGATGCGACTGCACTTCTCCGACACCGACCTTCGCCGGATCACGTTCGCCCCGGCTCCGAACGCCCTGTGGGAGACGGTTCTGAGCGTGCGCCTGATGCGTGGCGCGCCGACCGGCAGGACCTGGTCGCGGCCTGGAGTCCGCCATCTGCACCGGCAGGTGAAGGACAGCCTGCCGGAGCGGGCCGGGGTGCTCGCGCCTCTTGTCGCCCCGAAGAGTCCCGTCCCCGGGTTTCTGCTCCAGCCGGACGCCGGTGACTTCGCCGCCAGTGTCGAGCTGGTCCGCCAGACACCCGACTCGCGGCTGGCGATCGAGCTGAGCTTGTTGTCGCCCGCCCAGCGGGCCGGGAGGTGGGCGGGCGAGCTGGCCGACGGCGCCCCCTGGGCGCGCCAGACCCTTGCCGATGACCTGTACGGCTACTTCGCCTCGACAGTGGAGCCACTGTGGCCGCAGATCCAGGCCGAGGCCGCCGCCGACCGCGCCCTACGCTCCGAGACCTTGCTGCGCGGCGGAGTCGACGCCCTGCTGGCCACGCTCCACCCCGACTGCCGCTGGCGGCCGCCGACCCTGCACATCCCGGTCACCGGCGACCATGACTTCCCATTGTGCGGACGCGGGCTGGTGCTGATCCCGTCCTACTTCGTGCCCCGTCCGATGGTGATGTACCAGAACCACGCGGCCACCGTACTGGTCTATCCGATCTTCGCCGCAGACCGGTCCACCGGCCCGGGCGACGTGCTCGGGCGCCTGATCGGCCGTACCCGCGCAGCCGTGCTGGCCACCCTGCGCAACCCGGCCACCACCACGTCGGTGGCCGAACGGGTCGGCATCTCCCTCGCCTCGGCCAGCGAGCACACCACGGTGCTGCGCAATGCCGGGCTCATCTCGACCACCCGGACGGGCGGCGCCGTCCTGCACGTCCTGGCCCCCCTCGGGGAGGCCCTCCTGTACAGCGGCTCGAACGCCGGTTCATGACCCACGACGCTCGTCCGGCACCGTTACAGGCCGGACAGACCGTCGCGACCGTGATCAGAGCGCCGACGCGCGGGAAACGATCACAGGACCGGCGGGACGCCGTACGGAGATCAGTGTTGGAGATCGTCCCGGCTCAGCCGACCGGGCGGTACCGGCCGCGGAGCCGTACGAGCGGGAGGACTCCCGAGTTGACGTAGCTCACGTCGAGCACCCGGGCGACGTAGAGAGTGTGGTCCCCTGCCGGGACGACCTGGGTCGTCTCGGCCTCCAGGGCGGTCACACCGCCGTCCACGACGAGCGCCTCGCTCAGCTCCCCCCGGTGGTGCGGCGTGCCGGCGAGCAGCAGCCGGGCGCCGGGCCGGCCGGCGGTGGCGAAGCGGCTGGCGATCGCCTTCTGCCCGGCGGACAGCACGCTTGCGGCCCAGCGGTCACGGCGCAGCAGCAGCTCGTTGAGGTAGCCGGTGTTCTCCAGGCTCACCATCACCAGCCGGGGGTCGAGCGAGACCGAGACGAGGGTGCCGACCGTCGCCCCCACGTCGTCGCGCTCGTCCTTCACGGTGATGACCGTCACGGCGGTCGGGACCTGCGCCATGGCCTCGATGAACTCGTTCATGGGGCAATCATTCCGGAAGGCGGCCGGCCCCAGGGGCGGCGGCCGTCAGGACCGGCCCCGGACTCTCCGTCCCGGACCGATCCTCCTCACCGTTATCCCCGGCGCCGACCAGCCCCTCCCGGACCGGCCGTCCGCACCGTCAGGACCGGCCCGGACTCTCCGTCCCGGACCGGGCCCTCCGTACCGTCACCCCCGGCCGCGGCCGTTCCCGTGGCCCCGGCCGTTGCCGCGGCCGCGGTCACGGTCGTTGCCGCGGTCGCGGTCGCCCCTGCCGGCCATGTCGCGCTCGCCGTTCCCGGGGCCGTCACGGCCGTCGCGGGCCGACTGCTCGGGGGCGCAGCCCTGGCCGCAGCCGCCGAAGCGGGCGGAGTCGACCGGGTGGAAGGGAGTGGCCCTGACGCCCGTCAGCGCCGCCATCATGGTGTCCTTCCAGATCGGGCCGGGGAGGCTGGCGCCGGCGACGATGCCGTAGTACTTGCCGCCGATGGTGACGCCGGTGAGCTTGTGCTCCGTCGAGCCGCGGGGGTCGCCGATGCTCACCGCGCCGGCCAGGTCGGGGGTGAACCCGGCGAACCACGCGGTGGCGTACGCGTCCGTGGTGCCGGTCTTGCCCGCCGCGGGGCGGCCGATGCCGCCCACGCCGCGCATGGTGCCCTTGGTGAACACCCCGGACAGGATGGCGGCCGTCGCGTCGGCGACCTCGGGGTCCAGCGCCTGACGGCACTGCGGCGCGTAACGGGTCACCTTGCCGTTTCGGTCGGTGATCTGGGTGATGGCCATCGGCGCGCAGTACTTGCCGCGCGCGCCGATCGCGGCGTAGGCGTTGGCCACCGTCACCGGGTCCATCTCGTTGATGCCGAGGGTGAAGGTCTCATACTCCTGCAGCGGCTTTCCGTCGGCCCGCTTGATGCCCAGCGACTTGGCGGTCTGCACCGTGTCGCACAGCCCCACGCGCTGCTCCAGGGCGACGAAGAAGGTGTTGACCGACCCCCAGGTGCCGGTCTGCAGCGTCTTGAACCCGGGCGAGCCCTCGTCGTTGGTGACGGTGTGGGTCGGGTCGCCGATGCTCTCGCCCTTGCAGTTCTTGAAGGCCGCATAGCTCGGGGCGGTGTAGCCGGCGCCGGTGGTGATGCCGTCGTTGATCTTCATGCCCTTCTTCAACGCGGCGATCAGGGTGAAGGTCTTGAACGTCGAGCCCGCCTGGAACCCCACCCCACCGCCGTGCGCGGCGTCGGCCACCACGTTGTAGGACATCTCGTTCCTGCGCTTGGCGATGCCGTACTTCCGGCTGGCCGCCATCGCTCTGATCGCACCGGTGCCGGGCTGCACGAGCGCCTGGGAGGCCATCGGGTTGTCGGAGGCGTACACCCGTTTCCTGATCGCCGTGTCGGCCGCGACCTGCATCTTCGGGTCCAGCGTCGTCCTGATCGTCAGCCCGCCGCGGTTGAGGAACCGGAGCCGGGCCTCCTCGGTCTTGCCGAAGGCCGGGTTGCCGGAGATCTCGCTGCGCACGTAGAAGCAGAAGTAGGGGTAGGGGCTGGCCTCGCACCCGCCCGGCAGCGGCGTGCCCCTGTAGCCCAGCTTCTCCTTCTTGGCCTTCGCGGCCTCCTCCGGCGTGATCTTCTTGAGCTCCGCCATCCGGTCGAGCACCAGGTTGCGCCGCTCCAGCAGCAGCCGCTGCGCCTTCTTGCCCGCGTCGGGGTTGGTGCTGTTGGGAGACTGCACCGCCGCCGCCAGGGTCGCCGCCTGCGACAGGGTGAGCTCGGCCGCCGGCACCCCGAAGAACCGCTTGGCCGCCGCCTCGACCCCGTTGGCCCTCGCCCCGAAGAAGGCGATGTTCAGGTATTTCTCCAGGATCTGGTCCTTGGAGTATTTCTGCTCGACCGCCATCGCGTACCGCAGCTCGTTGAGCTTGCGCGCGTAGCTGGCCTCCAGCGCCTTTTCCTGCTCCTTCTTGGTGACCGCCGTGGTGAGCAGCACCTGTTTGACGTACTGCTGGGTGATGCTGGAGCCGCCCTGGCTGACCCCGCCCGAGGCGAGGTTCTTGGCCAGGGCCCGCATGGTCCCCTCAAGGTCGATGGCGCCGTGCTCGTAGAAGCGGTAGTCCTCGATCGAGATGATCGCCGTCTTCATCACATCGGCCACCTGGCTGAGCGGCACGACCTCGCGGTACACGTCCCAGAACTGCGCGATCTGGTTGCCCCTGGCGTCCAGGACCGTCGTCTTCTCCGCCAGCGGGGGCTCCTTGAGGTCCACCGGCCTGATGTTCAGCTCGTCCGACGCGGTGACGACCACCGCCCCCGCACCGCCCACGGCCGGCAGTGCGAGGCCGCTGGCCAGCAGCCCCGCGGCCACTGCCGCTCCGGCGAGCCGTACGATCTTCCCACCGGCCGACATTCCGGCTCCGGTGTCGCGCGACGGACGACCGGCCCCCCTGGCGTCAGTGAGCAGACGCTCAACGGGCGCACGCATACGGTTCCCCCCATTACACCTTTATGACTCGCCTATAACCTATGGGTGGAATGAAGGGTATGCCTCCGGATCCTCGGTCACCGACCTCCAGGGCTCAAGTGCGGCCGGCCGCCTACAGCGGTACGGCCCGCGCACGGGAGTCCGTGCGCGGGCCGCGGGTGACGGCGGAGTGCCTAGAGCAGGCTGTTCTGGGTCAGCCAGTCCTTGGCGACCGTGGCCGCGTCGTCCTTGTCGATCGCCACGCGCTTCATCAGCGCGAGCAGACCGGGGGTGTCGAGCTTGGCGGAGACGGCGTTCAGCGTGCTCTTCACGGTGTCGTTCACCGCGGCCTTGTTGACCAGGGGCGCGACGTTGTCGGCGGCGAAGGCGTTCTTGGTGTCCTTCAACGAGACCAGGTCGTTGATCACGATCTTGGGGTCGGTGGTGAAGACGTTGCCCACCTGGACGGTGCCGTCCTTGATGGCGTCGGCGGTGGCGTCACCGGTCTTCTTCCACTCCTTGAACTCCAGGCCGTAGGTGTCCTTGAAGTTCTTCTCCTGGCGGGACTGGAACTCCGGCGGGCCGCCCACGGCGTAGTTCTTGCCGACCTTGACCAGGTCCTCGATCGTGGTGAGGCCGTCCTTGGTGGCGGTCGCCTTGGTGACGGTCAGTGAGTTGTTGTCCTCGGCCGCGGCGGGCTCCAGGACCTCCAGCTCGGCCGGGAGCTTCTCCTTGAGCCCGGCGACGACGTCGTCCTTGGTCTTGGCCGTCGTCGTCTTGTCGACGAAGGCCAGCAGGGAGCCGATGTACTCCGGCAGGACCGTCAGACCACCGCTCTTGGCCTGGTCGAACAGGACCTCGCGGCTGCCGATGTTGAGCTTCTTCTCGACCTGCACCCCCTTGGCCTCCAGGGCCTGGGCGTAGATCTCTGCGAGCAGGACGTTCTCCGGGAAGTTGGCCGAGCCGACGACGACCTTCCCCCCGGCCGCGGATCCGGAGCCCGCGGGGCTCGCGGACGCGCTGGTGAGCGGGTCGCCACCGCCACCGCACGCGGTAAGTGTGAGCGCCGCGGACAGGATGACTGCCGCGGTGCTGAACAGGCGCTTCATCGTGCTTTCCCTTCTAAAACGGGGGGTAATAAGGAGATTAGCGTACGGTCTGGCGCTGACTCACCCCCGGGGAGACCATGACGCGTTGCACCAGAGCGAAACCCAGCTGGACGATCAGGGCCAGCAGCGCCACCAGGACTGCCCCTCCGATCGTGCGCGGGAAGTCCTTGGTCGCCAGGCCGTCGACGATGAACCGGCCCAGGCCGCCCAGGCCCACGTAGGCGGCCACGGTCGCGGTCGACACCACCTGGATCGCGGCGATCCGCAGGCCGAGCAGGATCAGCGGCAGCGCCACCGGCACGAGCACCCGGCCGAGCACCTCGCCCCCGCGCAGGCCCATGCCGTACGCGGCGTCGCGCAGGTCGGGATCCACCCCGCGCAGGCCCTCGTAGGTGTTGACCAGGATGGGCGGTACGGCGAGCGCCACCAGCGGGATCAGCACCGGGACGATGGTGCCGACGCCCATCAGCAGCACGATGAGCACGAGCAGGCCCAGCGTCGGCAGGGCGCGGGCCGCGTTGGCGCTCAGGATCGCGAACAGCGCGCCCCTGCCCGTGTGGCCGATCCACAGCCCCAGCGGCAGCGCGATCAGCATGGCCAGCAGCAGCGAGAGCCCGGAGAACTCCAGGTGCTCCAGCAGCCGGACGGGGATGCCGTCCGGGCCGGACCAGTTGTCCGGGTTGCCGAAGAAGTCGATCAGCCAGTTCACGCGGCCCCCCTTGCCCGCGACCACGGGGTCAGCAGGCGCTGCGCCAGGACCAGCAGCAGGTCGGCGATTGCCGCCAGCACCACGACCAGCACGATGCCCACGATGATCGGGGTGTAGAACTGCCGCTGCCAGCCGTCGATGAACAGGTAGCCCAGCCCGCCCCGGCCGACCAGGGCACCCACGCTGACCAGGCTGATGCTGGAGACCGCGGCCACCCTGAGCCCGGCCAGCACGACCGGGACCGCGATCGGCAGCTCCACCTGGAGCAGCCGCCGCAGCGGGGTGAAGCCCATGGCCACCGCCGACTGGCGCACATGGTCGGGGACCGAGGTGAGGCCGTCCACGACGGCCGGGATCAGCACCGCCATGGCGTAGAACGTGAGCGGGACCATCACCGTCGTCCGGGTGGCGAGGCCGGTGACCGGGATGAGCACGATGAAGACCGCCAGCGAGGGCAGCGAGTAGATCACGTTCATGACGCCGACGGTCGGCTGGTAGAGCCAGCGCCAGCGGACGCCGGCCAGCCCGAGCGGGAGCGCGACGAGCAGCCCGATGACGATCGGCACCAGCGCCATGACGACGTGGTCCTCCAGCAGGACCTGGATGGAGGGCCAGTTGCGCCCGATCCAGTCCCAGCGGACCAGCGGTTCCTCATGCACCGACGCCCCCGGCGACCTTGCCCAGCGCCTCGTCCAGCGCCTCACGGGTGGCCACGCCCTCGGCCCTGCCCGTCTCGTCCACCGCGATCGCGCTCCCCGAGGGGGACAGCAGCGCCGCGTCCAGCGCGCCGCGCAGCGAGTCACGGCCCCTGACGAACGTCCCGTACGGCGCGAGCCGCGCGTCCGCGAGCGTGCCGGTCTCCGGCAGGTCCTTGACGGAGGCCCAGCCCAGCGGCCGGTTCTCCCCGTCCACCACGGCCAGCCAGGACTCCGCCGTGCCGCGCACCGTGGAGACGTCGGCGGAGGCGGGCACGGTCAGGTCGGCGCGCAGCCGCAGCCCCTCGTCGGAGACGAACGACAGCCGCCGGATGCCCCGGTCACGGCCGAGGAACTCGCGGACGAAGTCGTCGGCGGGGCGGGCCAGCAGCGTCGGGGGGTCGGCGAGCTGCGCCAGCCGTCCGCCGACCCGGAGCACGGCCACCCGGTCGCCGAGTTTGATGGCCTCGTCGATGTCGTGGGTGACGAACACGATGGTCTTGTTGAGCTCGGCCTGCAGCCGGAGCAGCTCCTCCTGCAGGCTCGTGCGCACGATCGGGTCCACCGCGCTGAACGGCTCGTCCATCAGCAGCACCGGCGGGTCGGCCGCCAGCGCGCGGGCCACGCCGACGCGCTGCTGCTGGCCGCCGGAGAGCTGGAAGGGGTAGCGGTCGGCCATCTTGAGGTCGAGCCCGACCCGCTCCAGCAGCTCCATGGCCCGGTCCCGGGCCTTCTTCTTGTCCCAGCCGAGCAGGTAGGGCACCGTCGCCACGTTGTCGACGATCTTGCGGTGCGGGAAGAGCCCCGCCTGCTGGATGACGTAGCCGATGCCCCGGCGCAACGTCGGCGGGTCGATGGTCGTCACGTCCACGCCGTCGAGAAGGATCTGCCCCTCGGTCGCGTCGATCATTCTGTTGATCATCCGCAGGGAGGTCGTCTTGCCACAGCCCGAAGGGCCGACGAACACGGTTATCTCCCCCGTGGGCACCTCAAGGCTGAGGTTGTCCACGGCGACGGTCCCGTCGGCGTAACGCTTGGTGACCCGGTCAAATTTGATCATGCGCAACCTCTTGCTCCTCGGCAGGGCTGCGGCCCCCTGCCACAACTGCCCCATGATCTGACGTGGACCACCCTAGGGCCTATGCCCGACATTTCCGATCTGACTTCCCGCCTTCGATCGATGCCCCCCGCCCCCGCGATATCTATCAAATGGGCATTCAATACTGCGGAGAACCTCAACAGATCGGCATGATTACCCATATCGTGGAGATTGACACCTCCAGCGCCATGCGTACCACAGGCCTCGCGGTCTCTGTTCATCACCACACTCGCTCGAACCCCAGAGGAACCGGTCCCGTGACCCAACCGCTCCTCGGTCAGCGCTCGCGCGGCGAACTGATCGCCGAGCTCTACGACCGTCACGCCGCCGGGCTGTTCGCGTACTGTCACGACCAGCTCGGCGATCCCGGATCCGCCGCCGCCGCGCTGGTGGCCGTCCTCACCGCCGTCCCGGACGTGGAGCCCCCGCGCGCCGCGCTCTACGCGTTCGCCCGCCGCGAGATCCACCTGCGGGACGTCGTCCACGCCCCGCCCGCCGCCGGCGCCGACCCGCTCTCCGCCTTCGTCGAGCGGGTCCTGCGCGACCTGCGGCCGCACCAGCGCGAAGTACTGTACCTGTCCGGCGTGTGCGAGATGGACACCTCCGAGCTGTCCTGGGTGCTCGACGTGGCGGCCGACACCGCCGACGAGCTGACCGTGAGCGCCTGCCGGCGCTTCGCCCAGTCGCTGAGCCTGGCGCTGGCCTCGGTACGGGTGCCGGACCATCTGGCCGAGGTGTTCGGCGCCCTCGCCGTCGCCCCGGTCCGCGACGTGCTCGTCCGCGCACCCTGGGCCCTCCCGCCCGCGACGCTGCGGACCCTGGCGCTGGGGTCGCCGTCCGCTCCGGCCGCCGCCCAGCCGCCGCCCGTCCTGCAGGTCAAGCCGCTCTGGCCGACGACCCCTGCCTGGCCGCTGCCTCCGGCCGAGGCCGGCGCGCGGACCGGCACCGGCGCGTTCTCCCCGCCGGACCGCTTCCCCGACCCGTTCGCCGATCCCCTCCCCGACCCCTTCGCCGCCCCGGAGCCCGGCGTGGTCTCCGCGCACGAGGCCGCCACCGAGCCGATGCCCAAGCTCAAGGACGCGGTCCTGACGGCGCTCGACGGGGCCGGTCCCCGCGCCCGGCGGGCGCGGCTCCAGCGGCCGAGGCCGCGCGGCGCGGCACCTCTGCCCGCCGCCCCACCGGCCCCCGCCACGCAGCCTCCCACCACGCCGGCCCCTACCACGCCGGCCCCCGCCGGGCCGTCCCTGGCCGCCGCCCCGTCACCGTGGCCGGCCGCGCCCCCGCTGCCCGCTCCGCTCCCCGCCGACGTGCTCGACGACCCTCCGGCGCCGCCCGCCGACCTCCCCCCGCCGGAGAACCTGTTCCGCCCCCTCACCCCCGAGACGCGAGCGGCCCTGGCCTACACCGACAAGCTGGTCGCCTCCGCGCCCCGCGAGGAGCCGATCCCCGCCGCGTTCGCGACCTGGCCGACGCCCGTGGCGCCGCCGGAGCCCCCGGACGCCGCACCGGCGCCGGCGGCCCCCGGCGGGACCGCCGAGGCGCAGCCGCCCCTCCCCGGCTGGCCCCTGCGCCCGGACGAGTTGGACGGACCGGCCCACCAGGGCCGGGCGACGCCCGCACAACGGCCCGGCACCGGCCAGGCATCCGCGGAGCGGCCCGGCATCGGCCGGCAGACGTCCACGGAATGGCCTGGCTACGACCGGACAACGCCTGCGGACCGGACCGACACCGAAGGGGCGCCCGCGGAGCGGCCGGGTCCCGGCCAGGCGGCGTCCACGGAACGGACCGGCACCGGCTGGACGCCCGCGGAGCGGCCCGACGCCGAAGGGGCGCCCGCGGAGCGGCCGGGTGCTGGCTGGACGCCCGCGGAACGGACCGACGCCGGCCGGGCGACGTCCGGGGAGCAGCCGGGTGCAGGCCGGGCGACGTCCGGGGAGCAGCCGGGTGCAGGCCGGGGACCGCACATCAGGCGGCCCAGGCACGCCGCCCCGTCCGGCGTCGCGCGACCGGGCAGCCCCCGGGCGGAGGCGATCACACCGGACAGCGCCGGCTCAGGCGAGGCGGAGGCCGGGACGGCGCAGGCCGTCCGGCCGGAGCGGACGGGCAGGCGGGCACGTCGCAGGCACAGGGTGGTGCGCGCCGAGCGCCGCCACCACGACTGGGTGTGGGAGCTGATCGGCTTCCTCATCTGCGTGGCGATCGCAATGATCGTCTTCTTTGCGGTCCCCACGATCGTCACCCCCTGAAGGCGGGCGCCGGCGACCGCCGGCCCCCGAGCACGGATGCCCACGACCGCCGGCCCGCAGGCACGGCCCCCATGACCGTCACCCCTGAGGACGGGGCCCGGCGACCGTCAGGCCGCAGGCACGATCGTCACCCCCTGAGGACGGGGCCCGGCGACCGTCAGGCCGCAGGCGCGGGTCCCGTCGTGAGATCGGGCCCCGGGATCTTGAGGTGTCGCATTGGCGACATGTCGCATTTTTGGCAGGCCGAAACCCGTGACGTGAGAGAGTCCCGTCGCCCACTCTCGTGATCAGCAGTACCGAATCACGGAAGGCCCCTCATGCACTGGCTCGCGCGTCTTACCGCCGCCGGAGCGGCACTCTCCCTCGCCCTACCGGCGTTACCGTCCGGAGCCGAGACCGCTTCCGCCCCGCCCCCGGCCGCCGGTCTCCACCGGATCACCCTGATCACCGGCGACGTGGTGACCGTCCGCCAGGCCGCGGCCGGGAAGTGGGCCGTCACGGTCGATCCCGCCAAGGGCCGGGAGAAGGTCAGGTTCACCACCCACGACCTCGACGGGAAGCTTCAGGTGCTGCCCGACGACATGGTCCCGTACGTGGCCGAGAACCTGGTCGACAAGGGTCTTTTCGCCGTCGGCGACCTGATCGAGCAGGGGTACGACGACGCCGGCAGCCGCACGCTGCCGCTGCTGCTCGCCTACGACAAGGGCGCACGGACCTCCGGCGCCCTGCCCGGCGCCAAGGCGGGGACCGAGCTGGAAAGCATCGGCGCGCGGGCGGTGGACGCCGGCAAGGGCGAGCTGGCCGCGTTCTGGAAGGCCGTCGAGGCGGCGCCGTCGGCCCGCTCCGGCGGGCCCCGGCTGGCCTCGGGAATCCGGAAGATCTGGCTGGACGCCAAGGTCACCGCGGACCTGGAGCACAGCGTTCCGCAGATCGGCGCCCCCGACGCCTGGAAGAGCGGGTTCGACGGCAAGGGCGTCAAGGTGGCCGTCCTCGACACCGGCGCCGACGAGAACCATCCCGACCTCGCCGGAAAGATCACCGACAGGCGCAACTTCACCGCCGACCCCTCGACCCAGGACGGCCACGGGCACGGCACCCACGTGGCGACCACCGTCGCGGGCCTCGGGACGGCCTCCCAGGGCCGCCGCAAGGGCGTGGCCCCCGGCGCCGAGCTGATCATCGGCAAGGTGCTGGACAGCGGCGGCTCGGGCCAGTTCTCCCAGATCATCGAGGGCATGGAGTGGGCCGCGGCGTCCGGCGCCGACGTGGTGAACCTGAGCCTCGGCGGCGAGGCGACCGACGGCACCGACCCCGCCAGCGCCGCCCTGAACGCGCTGACCGAGCAGACCGGCACCCTCTTCGTCGTCGCGGCCGGCAACGAGGGCCGGGAGTACGCCGTCGGCACCCCCGGCGCCGCGACCTCCGCGCTGACCGTCGGCGCGGTCGGCGCCGACGAGACGCTCGCCCCCTTCTCCAGCCGTGGCCCGCGTCTCGACGGAGGCGCCAAGCCGGACATCACCGCCCCGGGAGTGGCGATCGTGGCCGCGCGGGCCGAGGGCACCTCGATGGGCCAGCCCGCCGACGAGCGCTACACCGCCGCGTCCGGGACCTCGATGGCGACCCCGCACGTGGCCGGCGCCGCCGCGATCCTCAAGCAGCGGCACCCGGACTGGAAGGCCAAGCAGCTCAAGGACGCCCTGATCTCGACCGCCAGGACCGCGCGGGATCTGACCGTCTACGAGCAGGGCGGCGGCCGGGTGGACGTCGCGCGCGCCGTACGGCAGGACGTCACGGCCACCGGCGTGCTCGACCTGGGCACCCACCAGGACGGCGGCTCCACGGCCCCCTCCGGGACCGTCGCCTACACCAACTCCACCCAGGCGGCCGTCTCCCTGGCGCTGACCGCCACCCTGAGCAACCTGGACGGTGACGCCCCCGCGCAGGGCGCGCTCACCCTGGGGTCGGCGTCGATCACCGTCGACGCCGGCGCCACGGTCACGGTCCCGGTGAGCGCCGACCTGGCGAAGCTGGCCCACGGCCGGCACTCCGGCCATCTCACCGCGACCACCGCGGACGGCTCGGTCGCCCTGCAGACCACGCTGGCGCTGACCAGGAGCCCCCGCACCCACAAGGTGCGCATCAGCGCCGTCGGCAAGGACGGCAGGCCGGCGAGCGTGAGCACCGTCTTCATGTTCGGCCCCGGCACGCGGGACAACCTCCTCACCTACATCATGCCGTGGGAGGCCGAGGAGGGGAAAACCTTCGAGGTCCCCGAGGGCACCTACTACGCGCAGAGTCAGTTCGGCGAGGAACGGTCGGGCTCGCGCGTCATCGACATCAAGATCGACATCCCCGAGTTCCCGGTGACCGGCGACGCGGAGCTGGTGTTCGACGCGCGGAAGACGCGGCCGATCGTGATCAAGACGCCGCAGCCGGCGGTCCAGGAGGGCATCTCCACGTTCGCCAGCTACCGCGACACCGGCACCCGGAAGATCTCCTCGTCGTTCATGAACTTCCCCTCGGTCGACGAGCTGCACGTGGCCGAGACGCAGCCGGTCCGCCAGGGTGCCTTCGAGTTCACCTCGCGCTGGCAGTACGGCGCGCCGAGGCTGTCGTCACGGGTCAGCGGCCTCAAGGGGCCGCTGGACCTCTCCCCGACGGTGAGGTCACCGGAGTGGAACGGCAGGTACCGGTGGGAGCTCGTCGACGGTGGACACGGCACCCCCGAGGAGCTCGGCGCTCTCAAGCTGCGCGGCCGGGCGGTCGTCATGTCGAGCGCCTCGCAGGACGACCCCCAGTGGGACGAGATGATCGCCGCCGCCGCCGAGGCGGGCGCCGCGGCGGCCGTCGTCGTACCGGCCGCCGACGACAGCCCGTGGCAGTACTGGTCGCCGGTCATGGACAGGCAGGCGATCCCGGCCGCCGCGATCCCCTATGAGCAGGGGAAGAAGCTGCTGGAGCGGGTCCGCAAGGGCAAGGCCGTCCTCGACGTGACCGGGAACATGGCCATCCCCTACCTCTACGACATCTCGCAGGTCTCCAAGGGGCGGATCCCGGAGCAGATCGTCTACGAGGCCAACGCCTCCAACCTGGCCCGGGTGGACACCGGCTACCACGAGACCGGCGGCTTCGGCTGGGCCAAGGAGCAGCGGTTCGGCTGGCGGCCGTGGCAGGTCTTCTCCAACGAGGGACAGCGGTGGGTCCGCACGGGATCCGCGCGCGCCGAGTACGTCACCTCGGGCGACACCGAGTGGGAGCACGTGGCGCAGCACATGTTCACCTGGGAGTCGATGCGCCCGCTCACCCCCGGGCTCACCGGCGGGCTGCGCAGCTACGCCGCCGGTGAGAAGGTCGGCGAGCGATGGTTCGGCCCCGTCGTGCGGCCGGCGGTCCCGCCGGGCAGGCCGGAGTCCGTCCCGACCCGGACGGGGGACACCCTGAGGCTCGACATCCCCGAGTTCGTCGACGCCGCCGGCCACTACGGCTACGCGTTCAGCTCCGACGAGGAGGACACCGTCTCGGCCCGCTTCTACCGCGACGGCACGCTCGTCGAGGAGCCGCGACGGGCCGTGGGGAACTTCCCCGCCGTTCCCGGGAAGGCCACCTACCGGATGGAGCTGTCCACCAAGCGCTCGTCGGAGGAGTGGACGTACGCCACCGAGACCAGCACGGCGTGGACGTTCGGGTCCGCCCGCCCGAAGTCCGGCTCCGAACCGCTGCCGCTGCTCGGCGTCGACTACACCGTGCCCGCCGACCTCGACGGCCGGGTCCGCCGGACGCTGCCGGTCCCGCTGGACTTCAGCGTGCGGAGCACCGCGCCCGGCCTCGCCCTGCGGCAGGTCACGGCCGAGCTCTCCTATGACGACGGAAAGAGCTGGAAGCGCCTGGTGCTGCTGCCCCGCGGCAAGGACCGCTACTCCACCCTGGTCTCCCACCAGGCGGGCAGGGGACAGTACGTCTCGCTTCGGGTCACCGCGAACGACGCCGCCGGGAACGCGGTCGAGCAGACCGTGCTCCGCGCCTACGGCGTGAAGTAGAGGCCGGACTCTCCGGGGCCGGTACGGCGAGCCGTACCGGCCCCTCCCCCGGCCCGCAGGCGCGGTGTCGGAAACCCTCACACCTGAACGATCACAGTGGTGGCCGTCCGTCGTGGTCGTGGCCCTGTCCGCACGCTCTCGCCCCGTCTCACGATCCGCGACTGGAGTACGGAGAGAGCACCGCTAGCGCAGCAGCGGGAGCCTCCCCGTGAGGCGCTCCACGACCGCGCGCGGCCCCAGCAGGCTTACCGCGTAGTACGAGAGGTCCTCGCCGCCGGTGCGGGCGAGCTCGGCCAGATACTCGTCGTAGACGTTGGTCTGTTGCGCGATGGCCGCCATGTCGGTGACGACCAGTTCCGGTTCCCCGGCCGCGTCGTTCCTGACCCGGCGGACGGTCGCGGCGGGCGCGGCCAGCACGGTGCATCCGGTCCACGGCAGCCCGGCGTGCGCCCGGCCTGAGGCGTCGGTGCCGGCCGAACCCAGGATCGCCGGTACGGCCTCGCCCACGGAGGCGGCCAGGCAGGCGGCGGCGTTGGCCTGCAGGCCGCGGGGGAGGTCACGGTCGATCACGATCACCCACTTCACCGGAAGCTGCCGCGTGGGCAGGCCGGTCTGGCGTTCGAGGCTGTCGATCCAGTCGGCCAGCACAGTCATCTACAGTCCTTTCGCTGAATTTCCAAAAGGACAATTGCATTTTTGCCGCAGGTCATACAACTTCAGATCACTCTTTCCGAAGAAAGTTCGGAGATTTCTGCGAAGATGTGTCCGTGGACGAACTTGATACGGCCATCCTCGCCGAGCTGCAGCGTGACGGCCGCCAGACCAACCGCGAGCTCGCCGAGCGGATCGGCATCGCGCCCTCGACCTGCCTGGAACGGGTGCGATCGCTGCGGAGCAGGCGAGTGATCGAAGGCTTCCACGCCGAGGTCAATCTCGCCGCCATCGGCCGCCCGGTCCAGGCGCTCATCAACGTCCGGCTGCACCCGAAGATCCGCGAGGCGGTCGAGGGCTTCCGCGACTATGTCGCCGCGCTCCCCGAGACTCTCGCGGTCTTCGTGGTGTCCGGCGGCGACGACTTCATCATCCAGGTGGCCGTCCGCGACGCCGGCCACCTGCGCGACTTCGTCCTCGACCACGTCTCCCGGCATCGGAACATCGCCGACGTGCGCACCTCGCTGGTCTACGACCACATCCGCAAGACCTCCGTCGAGGTTCTGCCTCCGGAGCGGCCGAGCCCTCCCCGGACCCGTCGTGGATGAGAGCGGACGCGTGGGGGGCGCGTCACCGGCCATCGCGGACTCTCGCTCGGGTGATGGTGGCGACGACAGACGGCTCGTGTCCGTGGCCGCGTTCAGCTCGCCGGATGGTCTGTCGCGGGCTGTGCCTGCCGCGGGCTGAAGGCCAGTTCAGCCGTCTTCAGGTTCGCTTTAGCATGCACTCGTGAGAGTGAAGCTCCATGACCGACTCCCGAGTGCCGCTCGCGATCGCCGCGACCATCCTGGCGACCCTCACGGGCTGCGCCTCGTCCGGCGGGACCGAGGCGGCCGCGACGCCCTCCGCTGATCCCGCCAACCAGCAGCGCCAGGCCCAGACCCAGCTCGCCACCTGCATGAAGGGCAAGGGCTTCACCTATCACCCGATGGTGTCCATGCCGGAGCCGCCGGACGCGATCAAGCAGGAGATGTCCGGCGACTACGCCGGGATGAAGAAATATCGCAGTAAGTACGGCTTCGGGTTCGCCGCCTCCTTCGTCTACCCCAACGACGGGGTCGGCCGGATGGCCCGCCGGATGGGTGACGGGGACGGCGGCGACGACCCCAACGGCAAGGTGATCGCCGGGCTGTCGAAGCCGCAGCGGGAGGCGTATTTCGACGCGATGAGCGCCTGCCACCTCGAGATGATCAACAAGGCCACCGGCAAGAAGCACAAGTCGATGCAGGAAGCGGGCAAGGCCCAGAGCGAGATGATGGAGCAGATCATCAGCCGCGAGATCGACGGCGATCCCAAGCTGGTGGAGCTGGCGGGCGCGTTCGCCGACTGCCTCAAGGGCAAAGGCTACCGGGTCACCTCGCAGCGCCCTTCCGACATCGCGCGCAGCACCGAGAACTCGTTCATGACGGAGTTCGGCGAGCTCGCCAGGGAGCAGACCCCGACGGCGGACGAGGCGCGACCCCTGTTGCAGCGCGAGATCAAGGCAGCCCTGGACGACCTGGAGTGCGGCAAGGACTTCTACGCCGCCTACCGGCCCAAGCTGAACGAGGTCTACGAGCGTGCCCAGCTCCTGCCCGGCATGGGCATGGGCATGGCCGTCACGGTCAAGGGGTGACGTGCGCAGGTCCAGAGTGCTCGCCCTCGTGGTGGCAGGAGTGCTGGTGATCGCCGGGGCGGGGTGGGCGGTCGGCTCCCGGCTGCGTTCGCCGGCAGATGAGGCGTCCGCGCGCCGCCCGCCCAAGCCCTCCCTGGTCACGGCGCCGGTCGAGCTGCGCAGGCTCACCAGTACTGTCACGGTCAGCGGCACGCTCACGTACGGCTCGCCGCTGCCGGTCACGCTGGCCGGCACGGTGGGCGGGGCAGGTGGGAACGGCGGCGCGGGTGGCGCCGGCGGCACGCCGCAGCGCGTCACCACGGCGCCCAAACCCGGCCCGATCCGTGCGGGTCAGGTGCTGATGCAGGTCAACGGGCGGCCGGTGTTCGCCATGGAGGGGAAGAAGCCGATGTACCGGCCACTCGTGCCGGGCACCGAGGGCGACGACGTCAAGCAGTTCCAGCGCGCGTTGCGGGTGAAGGTGACCGGCGTCTTCGACGCGGCCACCGTGGCGGCGGTGAAGCGCTGGTACGCCAAGCGCGGCTACAAGGCGCAGGAACCCGACCTGGAGTCGCGCAAGACGCTGCAGCAGCTGCGCCAGGCCGTACAGACCGCCAAGGAGATCTTGGCCGCCGACCGCAAGGCCCTGGACGAGGGGGTGGACGTGCGGCCGCTCAGGATTCGCCTCGACAACGCCCGGCGTGACCTGCGATCCGCCGAAAAGGCGTTGGAGGAGGCGCCGGAGATCACGCCCGAACAGGAGACTCAGCTGGCCGCGTTGCGCCGTGCCGTCCGAGCTGCCGAGGAGCAGGTCCTCGCGGCCGAGCAGGCCCTGGCCGAGGCCGTGAGACCGGCCCCCACGCCGACCACCACCCCTCCCACCACGCCGGCGCCCACCCCCGCGCCCATGCCCAGTGCGGTGGACACGAGCCTGCTGGAGATGAAGCTGGCCAACACCCGGCAGGACCTCTACGAGGCCCAGCAGGCGGTCGCCGCCTACGAGGAGCAGATCCGCGTCGAGCGGGACAAGCGGCTGGAGGAGCTGCACAAGGGCGTGCGCACCGCGAAGGAGGCCGAGGCCACCGCCGCCCAGGCGCTCGGCCGGGCCAGGAAGGTCTCGCCGCTGCGGATGAAGGTCGCCCACAGCAAGGGCAACCTGGCCGACGCCCACACCATGCTGGCCGAGTTCCTCAAGACGTACGGGGTGAGCGTTCCGGCCGGTGAGATCGTCTTCCTGCCGACCCTGCCTGCCCGCATCGACAAGGCGGAGGTCAAGCCCGGCGACACCATCGAGGGCAAGGTCGCCACCGTGACCAGCTCCGCCTTCGCGGTCACCGGGTCGGTCGACGCCAAGGAGGCCAAGCTGCTGCGTCCTGGCCAGGAGGCGTCGATGGAGACCATGGACGGAACCCAGCTGCCCGCCACGCTGACCGCGACCGGTGAGGAGGCCCGCGTGAGCCCGGCGGAGGGTGAGGAAGGCGAGAAGGACGATGGGTCGGATACCGGCTCGGTGCCCGTCCTGCTCACGCCCGGCTCGGCCAAGGGGCTCAAATCGCTGGTCGGCTCGCCGATGACGGTGCGGATCTCGGTCGGCTCGACCGAGGGCGAGGTGCTGGCGGTGCCGGTGTCCGCCGTGGTCACCTCCGCCGACGGCCGGCCGCGGGTCAGGGTGGCGCTGGACGGCGACCGTACCCGCGAGGTCGAGGTTCGGACCGGGCTGACCGCCGACGGCGACGTGGAGGTCACGCCGGTACGCGCCGGCGAGCTCGAGGAGGGCGACCGGGTCGTGGTGAGCGATGTCTGAGCCCGTCATCGAGCTGGCCGGCGTGTGCCGTGACTTCCCCTCCGAGCCGCCGGTGCGCGCGCTGGCCGACGTGGAGCTGCGGGTCGATCCGGGCGACTACGTGGCCATCGTCGGGCCGTCCGGCTCCGGCAAGTCCACCCTGCTCAACATCCTCGGACTGCTGGACCGGCCGACCTCCGGCTCCTACCGCCTGGACGGCGTCGAGACCACGGCGCTGCGCGACGGCGCGCGGACCCGGCTGCGCGGTACCCGTATCGGTTTCGTCTTCCAGTCCTTCCACCTGCTGCCCCACCGGACGGTCGTGGAGAATGTGATGCTCGCCGAGGTGTACGGCCCGCACCCGCGCACCGGCCGGCGGGCCCGTGCCGAGCGGGCGCTGGCGCAGGTGGGCATGAGCCATCGCGTCGGCTTCGGCCCCGACCGGCTGTCGGGCGGCGAGCGCCAGCGCGTGGCCATCGCCCGCGCGCTGATGGCCAAGCCCGCCCTGCTGCTGTGCGATGAGCCGACCGGCAACCTCGACAGCCGCAACACCGAGGCCATCCTCGATCTGTTCGAGGGCCTGCGCGCCGAGGGCCTGACCATCCTGGTGATCACGCACGAGGACGAGGTGAGCGCCAGGGCCAAACGGCGGGTCCGGATCGCGGACGGGGCGCTCAGTGAAGCTCCTTGACCTGTGGGCAGAGTCCCTGGCCGGGATGCTCGCCCGTCCGATGCGCTCGGCCCTGACCACTCTCGGCACCGTCCTGGGCATCACCACGCTGGTGGTCACCCTGGGCATCGCGGCGACCGCGGGTAACCAGATCGTCGGTCGCTTCGACGAGCTGCTGGCCACCAGCATCACCGTCGAGGTGCCCCGAGGCGGCCACAACCCTCTGGTCACCTGGGGGGCGGCCAAAGAGCTGCGAGGCCTGCGCGGCGTGACGTCGGCGACGGCGCTGGCGCAGAGCGACGACAGCTCCAACCTCGTCGTGACCGCCAACAACCTGCTCGACCCGACCCGAGTGGCCGGGCAGACCCTCGCGGTCGTCGCGGCCACCCCCGACCTGCCGGAGACCACCCGTGGCCGGATGGTGGCCGGGCGGTTCTACGACGCCGGCCACGTGGCCCGCCACGACCGGGTGGTCGTGCTGGGCGAGCAGGCCGCCGAGATGCTCGGGATCACCAGCCTGGAGCACTCGCCGGCGGTGTTCATCAAGGACCGGGCCTATACGGTCATCGGCATTGTCGGCGGCCTGCGGCGCGAGCAGATCCTGTCCAGCGCGGTGCTCGTCCCGCCTGGCCTGGGTCCCGATTTCGGCCTGAAGGACGTCACCCGTGTCCTGGTCGCCACCCAGCTGGGCGCCGCCGAGCTCATCGCCCGCCAGGCGCCGCTCGCGCTCAGCCCCGACCGCAGCGGGGAACTGCAGGTGATCGCCCCGCCCAGTCCCAAGCGGGCGCGGGACGGCGCCCAGGACGACGTCAACGGCCTTTTTCTCGTCCTCGGCCTGGTCTCCCTGGTCGTCGGCGCGGTGGGCATCGCGAACGTCACCCTGGTCACGGTCATGGAGCGGGTCTCCGAGATCGGCCTGCGCCGCGCGCTGGGCGCAGCCCGCCGGCACATCGCCGCCCAGTTCCTGCTGGAGTCCAGCCTGATCGGGCTGACCGGCGGGGTGATCGGGGCCAGCCTGGGGATGGTGGCTGTGGTCGCGGTGGCGGCCGTGCGGCAGTGGACCCCGGTCCTCGACGTACGGCTGGCGCTGGTCGCGCCGGTGGCGGGTGCGCTGGTGGGGCTCCTGGCGGGCCTGTATCCGGCGCTGCGCGCGGCCCGCATGGAGCCGGTCGACGCGCTGCGATGACCGTTCGTGGAGTGGTGGCACAGAACAGCGGAACGACTGGTCGGCCGGTCCGCTTGAGTCCGAGAGCACGATCTTCGTCGGGTCATCGCTCCGCACCAGCTGATCATCGCCCGACCCCGGGGAACCCACCGGGGCCGGCCCGACCAGCAGACCTTCGGGTGCAAGTCCCGAACGGGCACCAACTGATCCCTGACTACCAGCGACCAAGGAGGTGAAGAGCAATGATCCTCACGCCCGAGGAATACGAGGAATACGTCGTGCAGGGCCGGGTCAGCGCCGGCGTGCATGCGCTTCAGATCAAGTTGATCGACCGCCTGTACACCGCCTCCGGCGAGCCGAAGCCTGACCATCAGGACGGCCTGGTCAAGGAGGTCTACACCGCTCTGGAGACCCTGCCTGCCGACACCCGCTACGACCCCATCGCGGCAGGGCGAGTCCGGGGCCGGCCCACCGGCCCGGTCACGCGGATCTCGTCCAAGACGGTGGTGAACCGCGGGCAGTCAGCGGCCTGCCCAGGCGTGAGCACGAAAACCAGCGGCAACCCCGCGCTATCGGCCACGGCATGGATCTTGCTGCTCAGTCCGCCTCGGGATCGGCCGAGCGCGGCCGCCTCCGCCCGAGCTTCACGGCGTCGCCGGATGGCGGCGCGATCGTCCGCCTGTGGCGCGTCGGCATCGGGCGGGGCCTGCGGCGCGTCACCCGCAGCACCGGCGGCTGCTCGGGAAGCGGAGCCCCCTTTTCCTCGGTCAGCGCCTGCTCCAACGCGTCCAGGGTTTCCCCGGCGACCGCCGGCCCGGCCGAGTCCTGATGCGCCCGCACGATCGTGGAGTCCACGCTGACCAGTTCCAGCCCGACCTGTCCTCGCGATGCGGCCTCGGCGATCAGCGCGTCCATCAGGCCCTGGAACACGCCGGCTTTGGCCCAGGAGTTGAACCGGGAGTAGACGGTGGACCAAGACCCGTAGCGTTTCGGGACGTCACGCCAGCTGGACCCGGTGCGAAACCACCACAAGATCCCGTTGAACTGGTCGCGCACCCGCCGTGGCAGCGGTCCGGTCGCCGCCAGCGGCAGCTGCGGCTCGATCAAAGCCCACTCGGCATCGGTCACATCAAAGCGCGCCACATCCGAGTTCTACCAATCACGGCAGCTAACCACCGATCCTCATCTAGATCCGAACTTCAAACAGCTTCTAGAGCCATCGTTCCCGGGCGGCGTGCCAGGCGAGCTGCATCCTGGTCTGCGCGCCGGCGAGCTCCATGATGTGCGACAGGCGGCGCTGCACGGTCCGCTGGCTGAGCCCGAGCTGGCTGGCGATCGACTTGTCCGGCACCCCGGCGACCAGCAGCGACAGCAGGTACAGGTCGTCGGAGTTCAGCGGGCAGGGATGGGTTCCCTCGGTGAGGACGCCGTCCTCGGCGATCCGCAGCGGCGTCGCCCGGTCCCAGTAGCTCTCGAACAGCGCGATCAGCACCTCCAGCAGCTCGCCGCCCCGTATCAGCGCGGCCGTCGGCTCCGACGTCCCGGCATGCCGTACCAGCGGCATCAGGCCGATCTCCCGGTCCACGACCATCAGCCGGACCGGCAGCCGGGGCAGGGCTCGGGCGCTCTCCCCCAGCTTGACGCCATAGGCCACGTTGGCCTGCATCCCCGGTTCCTCCAGCAGGTCGCGCTCGTAGATCACCCGGTAGACCACCCCGCGGCGCAGCGCGTCGAGCTCCGCGTCGTTCTCGGTCGCGTGCATCACGATCGCGCGTCCCCGGCAGAAGCAGAGGACCTCCTCGCGGGCGTTCTCCTGCAGGTGTTCGAGCTGCTCTCGCATCGCGATCCGGTTGGGGAGCACCTCGACGAGCCGGTCGGCGTCGCGGCGGCGGGCGTTGCCCCGGTGTTCCTCGGCCAGTTGCTCCACCTCGCGCCGCGCCCAGTCGAGCGACTGCTGCTGGCGCAGCAGCCGGGCGCCCAGCACGATGTCGGGGGCCACCGCGGTGAAACGCCGCTCCGCCGGGGCGGCCGGCTCCGGGACGGCCGGCCGGACCAGGCCTCTGGCCTCCATCGACCGCAGCGCCGCCTCGGCTGTCGCGACGTCGAGCCCCAGCTCGCCGACCAGGTCGGTGACGCCGGCCTCGGCTGCCGTGACCAGGAACCGGTAGACGCGTTCCTCCAGCGGATCCAGCCCGACCGTTTCCAACATGTCGCAATAATGCCATCCGAAACACGCATAACGGGCGCAACTTCACCGCACCCTGTCAAGGCCGCCATGGTGAGCGGAGGCACGGGGAACATCCCGCACCCGTTCGGGCGGCGGTCCGCCGCCGGCCGTCCCGGCCCGCCCGGCACCGCGGACCCGGCCCCGTCCTGGCGGCGAGGCCGGAGCAAGCGACATTTCCCAATATTTCTCTGATTGAGGAGAAATGATCGCGGCACCTCCGACATGAGTGGGTGCACACGACCCCATCACCGAGGAGGCCGCCGTGGGAACCGCCCATGGGTGACGACCGAAAAATCCTGTTCGAGAGGGTTTATCTCGATACTTATGGCCAGATCCTCGGCTACGCGATGCGCCGCTGCGACTCTCCGGAAGACGCGGCGGACGTGGTGGCCGAGACGTTCGAGATCGCGTGGCGGAAGGTCGACGACCTGCCGTCCGGCGAGCAGGCCAGGCTCTGGCTGTACGGCGTGGCCCGCAACGTCCTCGCCAACCATCGCCGGGGCCGGCTCCGCCGCCACACCCACCAGACGGCGCTGCGCGAGGACATCGCCGATCGCTATGCCCGGACGCCCTCGCCCGAAGAACACGTGGAACGCGGCGCGATAGGCCGCGTGTTCCGTGAGCTGTCCGACGACGATCGCGAGCTGCTGTCGCTCGTCGTCTGGGAGGGCCTGGACGCCGGGGAGATCGCACGCGTCCTGGGCGGCTCCCGCAACGCCGTACGCATCCGGCTGCACCGTGCCCGCAGGCGCTTCTCGCGCGGGCTGGCGGCGGAGGGCGTCGAATCCATTCCGATGAGCCGGGACGTGCGGCTCACGACGGGGAGGCCACTGTGAGGAACATCCATGAGCCGCTGGACCGGCTGGCCCGCGTCCACGACGGCGAACTGACCGATCAGGTGTCTGCCGCGGGGGCGCAGGCACTGCTCGCCTCGATCGTCGCCGGCCCTGGCGCGACCACCACCGCTGTCACCGCGCCGTCACCGTGGCGGCTGCGGATGCCGCGCCTGGTGGCCGGGGCGCTCGCGGCCGGCGCGCTCGTCATCGGTGTCATCGTCGGCCCCGGTGTGCTCGGAGACGAGAGCGCCACGAGCTACGCGAACTCCGCCATCGCCATCGAACTGGACGGCGACCAGTACGTGGCCCGCATCAAGGACCCGCTCGCCGACCACGCGAAGTACACCGAGGCGTTCCACGCGGTCGGCCTGGACATCGATCTCCGCCTGGTGCCCGCCTCGCCGACCGCAGTGGGGAAGTTCCTGAGCGTCAGGTGGAGCAAATCCTCCGGTGCCGGACCTGCCCGCTCCGCCTCGGGCGGCTCCCTCCCCACCCTGAAGTTCACCCCCGAGAACTGCGGCGAGCCGAACCAGGCCGGCTGCGAGCTGACGATGCGGGTCCCCGCCGACTACACCGGCAACATGAGCCTCTCGCTGGGGCGCCGGGCAGAGCCGGGAGAGGAGTACAAGAATCCCGACTGGGCCACCGCACCCGGTGAGATGTTCGGCGGGGTGCAGCTGCAGGACGGCCGCCCGGTGGACGCCATGCTGGCCGAGGCCCGCAGGCGCGACCTGACCGTGGAGTTCAGCCGCATCCGGCCGGACGCCGAGACCGGCGCCCTGTCCTTCGAGCCGCTCTCCGCGGACCAGGTGCGAGGCGACTGGACCGTCTGGCACGCCTGGCAGGTGAAGGCCGGCGTCATCCGGCTGCTCGTGACACCCGAGCGCCTGCCGGAGAACCCGTTCGAGAAGGGAGCGCGCCCCCCCTCCTGACCTCGCGGGCGAGCACGGCCGCCGCGCGCGTCACGGGCGGCGGCCGTCCAGGTCGGGCGCGCACCGCCGGACACGGATCTCGCCCACCACACGGGCGGGAGCCGTACCGCCGCCCCGGTCACCGGTGCGGCCGGTCGCCCGGCTCGCCGTGGGCACCGGTGCGGCCGTCACTCCGCCGACAGGACCAGGCCGCTGGTGGGCACGCCGGTCCCGGCGGTGACCAGGACGTTGCGGACCCCGGCGACCTGGTTCACCGAGGTACCCCGGATCTGCCGGACGGCCTCGGCGATGCCGTTCATGCCGTGGATGTAGGCCTCGCCGAGCTGGCCGCCGTGCGGGTTGACCGGCAGGCGGCCGTCGATCTCGATGCCGCCGCCGGCCACGAAGTCACGCGCCTCACCCCGGCCGCAGAAGCCGAGCTCCTCCAGCTGGGTCAGCACGAACGGGGTGAAGTGGTCGTACAGGATGGCGGTCTGGATGTCGGCGGGCCCCAGGCCGGACTGCTCCCAGAGCCGGCGGCCGACCACCCCCATCTCCGGCAGGCCGGTCATCTCGTCGCGGTAGTAGCTGGTCATCATCAGCTGGCCGGCGCCGGCGCCCTGGGCCGCGGCGCTGATCAGCGCGGGCGACCTGCGCAGGTCCCTGGCCCGCTCGGCGGAGGTGACCACCAGGGCGACCGCGCCGTCGCTCTCCTGGCAGCAGTCGAGCAGGTGCAGCGGCTCGACGATCCACTTGGAGGCCTGGTGCTCCTCCAGCGTGATCGGGCGGCCGTGGAACCACGCGGCGGGGTTGGTGGCCGCGTGCCGTCGCATGGCCACGGCCACCCGGCCGAAGTCCTCGGACGTCACGCCGTAGGCGTGCATGTAGCGCCGGGCGAACATGGCGACCCAGGCCGCCGGGGTCATCAGCCCGTACGGCACGTGCCAGCTCATCTCAAGGCCCTGCGACGAGGGCTCGCCGCCGATCCGGGCGTCGGGCTGGCCGAACCTGCGCCCCGAGCGCTCGTTGAACGCGCGGTAGCAGACCACGGTCTCGGCGACCCCGGTGGCGACCGCCATCGCCGCGTGCAGCACGGTGCCGCACGCCGCGCCGCCGCCGTAGTGCACGCGGGAGAAGAACGTCAGATCGCCGATGCCCACCTCGCGGGCCACGGCGATCTCCTGGTTGGTGTCCTGGGTGTAGGTCACCAGCCCGTCCACGTCCGCGGGGCTCAGGCCCGCGTCGTCCAGCGCCGCGAACACCGCCTCGGCGGCGAGCTGGAGCTCGGACCGCCCTGACTGCTTGGAGAACTCGGTCGCGCCGATGCCGGCGACAGCCGTACTCCCCGGAAGGGAGACCACGGTGATGGGTGCCTTTCTTCGGATGGAGCGCGCGGAGGCCGCGGTCAGCGGTCGGGGAGGGCGAACCGGACGGTGCCGGAGGCGTGGTCGCCGAGGCTGACCTTGCCCCGGACCTCCACGGCGAACTCGCCGTTCTCGCAGGCGACGACGGCGCCGGTGAAGGTCAGCGTGTCACCCGCGTAGGCGGGGACGCCGAGCTTGACGTTGATGCCGCGGATCAGCGCCTCGGGGCCCGCCCAGTCGGTGACGTAGCGCTCGACGAGGCCCATCGTGGTCAGGATGTTGAGGAAGATGTCCTTGGAACCCTGGGCTCTGGCGCGTCCGGCGTCGTGGTGGACCGGGGTGAAGTCCATCGTCGCCAGCGCCGTCGAGACGATCGCGGTGGGAGTCAGCTCGATCACGAGATCGGGGAGGACGGATCCGATCTCGACCTGGTCTTCGGTAAGCGTCCGCATCACGACTCCTGGGGGACCCACATCGGCAGGATCAGCTCGTCGTCCATCTGGCGATACGTCACACGCAACTGCATACCGATACCCACTTCTTCAGGGGGACAGTCCACAACATTGCCCACGATCCGCACACCTTCCGGCAGCTCCACCACTGCGACCACAAAGGGGGTGCTCCGCCCCGGGACCGGCGGGTTGTGGTGCACGACGTAGCTGTAGACCTCACCCGCGCCGCTCGCCACGACGTGCGTCCGCTCGACCGAACGGCACGACGGGCAGACCGGCCCCGGGGGATGCCGGAGCTCACCGCAGTCGGCGCATTTCTGGATCCGGAGCTCGCCTCTGCCGACACCTTCCCAGAAGAACGCGGTGTCCCTGTTGATCGCGGGCTTCAGCGGGTACGGCTCGCGCGCCTCGGGCTTGGTTTTCCGCTCCCGGGGGCGAAATTTCAGTACCCGGAACAGCATGTCGGCCACGGGTTCGTCCTGCGAGTACCACGTGATGTTCCAGGTGACGAAGTAGCCCTCGCCGAGCGCCGTCTTCTTCGGCCCGGAGAGCCCGGCGAACCGGGTGGCCGGGACCAGCCGCTCGCCGAGCCTCAGGTAGCGGTGGTAGGTCTGCTCGCAGTTGGTCGCGACCACCCCGGTGTAGCCGTTGCCGTCCAGCGCCCGGAGCACGTCGTCGACCGGGGTGGTCGCCTGCCTGCCGTCCCTGTCCATGCCGGGCATGGTCCAGACCTGGATCATCGCCGGAGGCGCCACCACCTCCCCGTGCACGCTGCCCGCCGCGGCCTCCGCGTCGGTGTAGACCGGGTTGGCGTCCCCCATGGCCGCGGCCCAGTGCCGGATCATCGGGAGGTTCACCGGGTCCGCCGCCGCGACGCCCCGGACCTCGCCGACCGCGATCTGCCGCTCGGCCAGGGCCATGAGCCGGTCGTGGAGGTCCGCCTCCGCCGTCGCGGTCATCGGGGCGGCCTCGGCAGGCTCAGGCCGAGCATGGCGATCAGCTCGCGCTGGACCTCGTTGACACCGCCGCCGAAGGTGAGCACGATCGCGCCCTTGACGCCGTGGTCGAGGCGGTCGACGAAGTCGGCCGTCGCCGGGTCGGCCGGGTCGCCGAAGCGGGCCAGGACGTCGCCGACGATCCTGCCGACCTCCTGCATCCGCTCCGAGCCGTAGATCTTGGTGGCCGAGGCGTCGGGGGCGCCCAGCCAGCCCAGGTCCATGTTGGCCGCGACCTGCCAGTTCAGCAGCTCGTTGGTCCGGAAGTAGGCGTAGACCCGGCCGAGCGCCCGCCGTACGGCGGGTTCCTCGATCAGGCCGGTGTCACGCGCCCAGCGAAGGAAGCGGTCGTAGGTGTGGGCGATGTTGCCCGCCGGGCCCAGCGTGACCCGTTCGTGGTTGAGCTGGTTGACGATCAGGTCCCAGCCCTTGTTCTCCTCCCCCACCACCATGTCCACCGGCACGCGCACGTCGGCGTAGTAGGTGGAGTTGGTGTGGTGGCGCCCGTCCATGGTGGTGATCGGGGTCCACGAGAAGCCGGGGTCGGCGCAGTCGACGATCATCATCGTGATGCCGCGGTGTTTTTTGGCCGCCGGGTCGGTCCGGGCGGCCAGCCAGATGTACTGGGAGTAGTGCGCCCCCGACGTGAAGATCTTCTGGCCGTTGACGACGTAGTGGTCGCCGTCGCGGACCGCGGTGGTGCGCAGGGACGCCAGGTCGGTGCCCGCTCCGGGCTCGCTGTAGCCGATCGCGAAGTGGCACTCCCCCGCCAGGATGCGCGGCAGGAAGAACTCCTTCTGCGCCGCCGTGCCGTACTGCATGAGGGTGGGGCCGACGGTCTGCACCGTGATGATCGGGTAGGGCACCTCGGCACGGGCGATCTCGTTGGCGAAGATCTGCTGCTCCAGCGGGCCGTACCCGCCGCCGCCGTACTCCTTCGGCCAGCCCAGCCCGAGCTTGCCGTCGCGGCCGAGGTTGCGGCAGTGCTCCATGTAGGCCTGGCCGAACGGGTCGGTGGAGATCTTCTTGCGGTCCTCGGCGGTCAGGCAGCCCCGGAAGTAGTCGCGCAGCTCGTCGCGGAGCCGTCTCTGCTCGGGGGTCAGGTCGATCAGCATCAGACGAGCGCTCCGATCGTGTCGAGCCGGGCCTCCACGCCGCCCAGCAGGTGGGCGTGGTGCTTGCCCCAGGCGAAGTAGCGGTGCAGCGGGTAGGTCACGTCCAGGCCGATCCCGCCGTGCAGGTGCTGGCAGGTGTAGAGCGCCTTGAGCACCGGGTCCGTCACCGTGAGGGCCGCGACCGCCAGGTCCGTCTCGGCCTCCTCGGCCGATCCCTCGGCCAGCCGCCACGCCCCGGACCACACGGCCACGTCCAGCGCGCGGCCGGCGATGTAGACGTCGGCGATCTGCACGGTCACCGCCTGGAACTCGGCCAGCGCCCGGTCGAACTGCCTGCGGGTCCTGATGTACTCCGTGGTCAGCGCCAGTGCCCCGGCCAGCACGCCGGAGGAGACGGCGACGATCCCGGCCAGCGCCAGCCGCCGCAGCCCGGCGAACGCCTCGCCGTCCCGCGCGCCCACCGGCTCGCCCGGGGCGCCGTCCAGCGTGAGCGTGGCGGCGGGTTCGCCGGTGGAGACCTGCTCCGCCCGCACGGTCATCGCCTCCGGGGCGACCAGGAACAGCCCGACTCCCTCGTCGGTGGTGGCCGGGACGAGGACCTTCGACGTCTGGGCCGCGTACGACACCGTGCTCTTGCGCCCGTGCAGCACCCATCCGCCGCCCTCCTCGCGGGCGGTCGCGGTCGGTGCGGCACCGAGGTCGCGGCCCGGCTCGCGCAGCGCGGAGGCCAGCACGAGGCCGCCCTCGGCCAGGGGGGCCAGCGCCTCGCGCTGCTCGCGGGAGCCGTACCGGGCGATGGCCAGCGCGGTGACCAGGCTCTGCTGGACGGGGACCGGGGCCACATGCGCGCCGATCTCCCGCAGGACGACCGCCAGCCCCACCGGCCCGAGACCGGCGCCGCCCGCCTCCTCCGGGAGGCAGGCGCCCAGCAGCCCGGCCTGGGCCAGGGAGCGCCACAGCTTCGCGTCGTACGGCGCGCCGCTCGCCTCGTGGGCTTCGAGCCTGCTGGATGTCACCTCGCGGCCGAGCAGCTCGGCCGCGAGGTCGCGCAGGTCACTCTGCGTCTCGTCAAGGTTGAAGTCCACTAGCGCTCCAGGGGATGCGGCCGGCCGTGCCGGACGAACTCGTCGTCGATCTCGGTGATGTCGTCGGGGGTCAGCGGCCGCCATCCCCGCTGCCCCGGGGGGCGCCACCAGACGGGGTCGCCGGTGTGCCAGGCCTCCTTGGCGAGGATCCGCTTGACGACCTTGTGCGAGGCGGTCTGCGGCAACTCCTTACATATGCGGATATATCGGGGTACGGCTTTCGGGCCGACGTCCCTCCGGCCGGCCAGGAAGCCCTCGAAGGCCGCCTGGTCGAAGCCGTTCTCCAGCACCAGGGCCGCCATGACCTGGTCGCCCGCCGCCGCGTCCGGCACCGGGTAGACGGCCGCCTCGACCACGCCGGGGAACTCGCGGACGACCGCCTCGATCGGCGCGACCGCCAGGTTCTCCCCGTCCACGCGGAGCCGCTCGGTGCCCCGCCCGGCGAAGAACACGTAGCCCCGGGAGTCGGCGTAGGCCAGGTCGCCCGACCAGAACACGCCCTCCCTGATCCGCTCGCGGTCGCCCTCGGGGTCGTTGTAGTAGCCGTCGAACAGGCCCGGCCCCCCGGTGTTGACCAGCTCCCCGATCGCCTCGTCCCCGTTGAGCAGCCGCCCGTCCTCGATGACCGCGGCCGGGCACCTCCGCCCGCCGGCGGGGTCGCGGATCTCGACGCCGTCGGGCAGCCTGCCCAGGCAGCCGCTCGGCCCCGCCGGGTCGGGGGTGATCGCGATCGCGGTCTCGGTGGACCCGAACGCGTCGATGACGTGGCAGCCGAACCGTTCCCCGAACCTGCGGACCGCGGTGGCGCTCCCCTCGTTGCCGAAGGCGATCCTGAGCGTGTTGTCCCGGTCGCCGGGCTCCTGCGGGGTGGACAGGACGTAGGAGAGCGCCTTGCCGACGTAGTGCAGATACGTGACCCCGTAGCGCCTGACGTCGGCCATCAGCCCGGACGCGGAGAACCTGCGCCGGATCACCAGCGCCGCCCCGGACGCCACCGCCGGCGCGTACGCCGCCATGACGGCCCCGGAGTGGAACAGCGGCATGGAGCAGTAGACGACGTCCTCCGGCGAGAGCATCGCCGCCAGGCTGACGCCCGGGACGGCGATCTTCCGCTGCGTGACCCGCACCGCCCGGGGCCGGCCCGACGTCCCCGAGGTGAAGATCAGCATGACCAGCCCGTCTCCGGTGTCGCGCTCGGCGGGCGGGGCCGCGTCCCGGAGTCCGGCGACCTCCTCCGCCAGCTCCGCGTACGGCGGTTCGTGGACGATGAGGTCCACGTGGGTCGCGTCCGCGTCGCGGGCGAGCTCGGCGGCGCTCCTGGTCGTGTTCAGCGCGACGAGCACATGGCCGGACAGGGCGGCACCGCCCAGCAGGAAGAGCATCTCGGGAACGTTGTCGGACAGCACCCCGACGTGCGCGGCCCGGCCCAGGGCGTCCATCCGGGCGCCCCTGATCCGGCACTCCGCGACGTACTCACGCCAGCTCCACGCCTGGTCCTCGAAGAACAGACCGGGCCGATCGTCCCCGGCACGCCGCTCCAGCAGCTCCGCCAACGTCTCCCCGGACATCACGCCTCCCAGCAATGAAGCTCAGGCCAGCAGTTCCGAAAAGTAGAACACATTCTATTATTTGTCCAGGGGCGAGCGGCCGCAATAAGCCACGGCATACCGCCTTAACACATATCCGGTGCACGGACGGGGCGACTTTGTGACCGGCGAGTAACCCATCGGAGTATCCGGAAATCAGATAACGTGTTCTCATGCGTACCCCGCATGTGACCATCGAGGCGCCGGTCGCCTCGCGCCTCCCCGGCCCGCCGCCCCCGAGCGCCGCCGGACCGGCCAAGACCAAGGGGGCACCCGGCGTGCAGAGCGAATCGGCGTCCACCGGCGTCCGCACGAGAAGCCAGCACCAGCGGCGCAAGCGCATCGTCCAGGCGGCCGCCGCCCTCGCCTCGCGCGGCGGCGTCGAGGCCATGCAGATGCGCACCGTCGCCGAGCGTGCGGGAGTCGCCCTCGGCACCCTCTACCGCTACTTCCCCTCCAAGATGGATCTGGTCGTCGCCGTCGTCGGCGAGGAGATCGACCTCCTGGAGAGCAGCATCGAGCGCCGCCCGCCCGGTGCCACCACACCCCCGGGCCGCGCCGTCGACGTCCTGATGCGCGCCACCCGCGGCCTGATGCGCGAGCCCGAGCTCGCCGACGCCCTCATCCGCTCGCTGATCCTGGCCGAGGTGGACACCCCCTTCGGGGACCGCATGGCGGGCCTGCTGCTCCGCGTCGCCGGAGACGGCCTCACCGCCGAGACCGCCACCGAGGAGCAGTTCGCCCTCGCGGACTCGCTGGCCAGCGTCTGGGTGCACGAGCTGCTGGAGATGCTCCGCGGCCGCCGCACGTACGAGCAGATCCAGCGCCGCATCGAGATCGCCGCCACCCGCCTGCTCGTCGATTTCCAGCCTCCTCCTTCCGCCTGAAATTAGAACGCGTTACAGTCACAGTCGGAAGACGACCAGAGCGACGTTCTAGAGCGACGCGCCGAGGGGCCGGCCCGCGGACGCCGGCCCCAGGCCGCCGGGCGAGGGGATCGTATGGGTGCAGTGATCGTCGAAGCCGTGAGAACCCCGATCGGCAGGCGTAACGGCTGGCTGGCGGGGCTGAAGCCGCAGGCGGTGCTCGCGGCGGCCCTGAACGGCCTGGTGGACAGGGCGGGGATCGACCCGGCGATCGTGGGCCAGGTCTTCGCCGGCTGCGTCACCCAGGCGGGCGAGCAGGGCGGGCACGTGGGCCGGCACGCCTGGCTCTACGCCGGCCTGCCGTACCAGACGGGCGTGACCACGATCGACGCGCAGTGCGGCTCCTCCCAGCAGGCCGTCCACCTGGTCGCCGCCCTCATACAGTCGGGGGTCATCGACGTCGGCATCGCCTGCGGCGTCGAGGTGATGAGCCGCGCCCCGCTCGGCAGCAACGTGCTCCCGGCCAGGCCCCGGCCCGACGACTGGGCCGTCGACCTGCCCGACCAGTTCACCGCCGCCGAGCGGATCGCCCAGCGGCGCGGGCTGACCCGCGAGCGGCTCGACCGGTTCGGCGCCCGGTCCCAGCGGCTGGCCGCCGGGGCGTGGGCCGAGGGCCGGTTCGACCGGGAGATCGTCAAGGTGACCGCGCCGGTCCTCGGCGAGGACGGGCAGCCGACCGGCGAGAGCCGCACCGTCGACAGGGACCAGGGGCTGCGCGAGACGACCGTCGAGGGGCTGGCCCGGCTCAAGCCGGTGACGGGCGACAGCGGCCTGCACACCGCGGGCACCGCCTCGCAGATCTCCGACGGCGCGGCGGCGGTGCTGCTGATGAGCGAGGAGGCCGCCACCCGGCACGGCCTGCGCCCCCGGGCCCGCATCCTCGCCCAGGCCCTGGTCGGCTCCGAGCCCTACTACCACCTGGACGGGCCGGTGGACGCGACCGCCAAGGTCCTGGCCGCCACGGGCATGACTGTCGCGGACATCGACCGGTTCGAGGTGAACGAGGCGTTCGCCTCGGTCGTCCTCTCCTGGGCGTCGGTGCACGAGCCGGACATGGACCGGGTCAACACCGGCGGCGGCGCCATCGCCCTCGGCCATCCGGTCGGCGCCACCGGTTCCCGGCTGATCACCACCGCCCTGCACGAGCTGGAGAGGTCGGATTCGTCCACCGCGCTGGTGACGATGTGCGCGGGCGGGGCGCTCGCCACCGCGACCGTCCTCGAACGACTGTAGGAGCAAGGAGCACCGTTTGAAATCCCGCCGCAGGCCGTACAGCGAGCAGCGTCCGATCGACGTCGGCGGCGGGGTGTGGAGCGTGCCCGTCCCGATCCCCGGCAACCCGCTCGGCTACACCCTGGTCTACGCGATCGAGTCCCCCGCCGGGCCGGTGCTGGTCGACGCGGGCTGGAACCACCCGGAGGCCTGGCTGGCGCTGCGGGACGGGCTGGCCTCCGCCGGCATGGACGTCCGCGAGGTCCGGGGGGTGGTGGTCACCCACTTCCACCCGGACCACGCCGGGCTGGCCGGCCAGGTCCGGGAGGAGTCCGGGGCCTGGATCGCCATGCACGAGGCCGACGCCGCGCTGGTCAAGCTCATGCGGAGCTTCGGGGACGGCGCGCAACGCGACTTCCAGGCCGACATGCTGCGCCGGGCGGGGGCCGCCAAGGTCGAGGTGGAGGAGGTGACGGCGGAGCGGTCGCGCCCGCCCGCGCTGCCCGACCGGACGCTCCACGACGGCGACCTGGTCGACCTGCCCGGACGCGGGCTCCGCACGGTCTGGACCCCCGGCCACACCCCGGGCCACATCTGCCTGCACCTGGAGGACACCGGCCGGCTCTTCACCGGCGACCACGTGCTGCCGGCCATCACCCCGCACATCGGCCTCTATCCCTACGACCGCGCCGACGTGGATCCGCTCAGCGACTTCCTGGACTCGCTGGCGAAGGTGGCGGACCTGGGCATGCTTGAAGCCCTGCCCGCCCATGAATGGATATTTCAAGACACTGCCACCCGGGCGACGGAGATCCACACCCATCACGAGGAGAAGCTCGTACGGCTGGCCGCCCTGCTGGCCGAGGCCGGGGAGCCCCTCACCATCTGGGAGACCGCCGGCCGGATGACCTGGAACCGCCCCTGGGAGGAGCTCCCCGCGACGCTGCGGGGCATGGCCGCCGGCGAGGCCGCGGCCCATCTGCGCACCTTGGAGGTCCGAGGTGTGATCCGCCGCGTACCCGGGGTGGAACCGGTCCGCTACGCCCTACACTCTTAGACATCCGATGTCTGAGGGACCCGAGGATGGTGAAGCGTGGCGGTCACCGACGCCGCTATCGACAAGATCAAGCAGATGATCCTCTCGGGCGAGCTCGCCCCGGGCAGCAGGCTGCCGAAGGAGGCCGACCTGGCCGAGCGGCTCGGGCTGTCACGCAACTCCCTGCGTGAGGCCGTCCGCGCCCTGGCCCTGATCAACGTGCTGGACGTGCGCCAGGGCGACGGCACCTACGTGACCAGCCTGGAGCCCCGGCTCCTGCTGGACGCGATGTCGTTCGTGGTGGACTTCCACCAGGACGACACCGTGCTGCAGTTCTTCCAGGTCCGGCGGATCCTGGAACCGGCGGCGACCGCGATGGCGGCGACGCGGATGAGCGAGTCCGAGGTCGCCGAGCTGCGCAAGATCCTCGCCGAGCTGCCCGCCGACCCGAGCGTCGAACAGCTCGTCGCCAACGACCTGGAGTTCCACCAGCACATCGCGGCGGGCTCGGGCAACGCGGTGCTGTGCTCCCTCATAGAGAGCCTGTCGGGCCCCACCACCAGGGCTCGGATCTGGCGGGGCCTGACCCAGGAGAACGCGCTGGAGAAGACCCGCGAGCAGCACGCCGCGATCTGCGACGCCATCGCCTCCCGGCAGCCCGAGGTCGCCCGCGCCTGGGCGACGGTCCACATCGCCGGCGTCGAGGAGTGGCTCCGCAGCGCTCTCGCCTGAGCCATTCGCGCATCAGGAAAGATCACAAAGTCGTACTCTTGGGGCGGACCGGTCCTGCGACCACGAGGATGACCCGATGCAGCCACTCGACGGAGCCGATCTCAGGGTGGTCGCCGCCCTCCAGGTCAACGGGCGGGCCACCTGGGACCGGATCGGCCGGGTGCTGGCGGAGCCCACCCGCAACGTGGCTCGGCGGGCGACCCGGCTGATGGATTCGGGCGTGCTCTCGGTGATCGGGCTGCTCGACGACCGGCGGCTCAGCTCGGCCGCGCTCCGGCTGCGCTGCCGCCCCGGATCGGCGATCGAGGTGGGGACGGCCCTCACCGAGCTGCCGCAGACCCGCTCCGTCGCGCTGGTCTCGGGCTCGGTGGACTGCGCGGCGGAGCTCTCCGTGGCCGACGAGTCGCTGGTGGACCTGCTCTTCCGGGACATCCCGGCGATCGACGGAGTGCTGGAGAGCACCGCCTACCCGGCGCTGAAATACTTCAGCACGCCCCTCGACTGGCACCTCGGCGTGCTCACCCCGCAGGAGGTCGAGGGGCTGCGCGAGCAGTACGCCCCGCCGGAGCATTCCCCGCGCGGGGCCGAGGAGCCCTCCGCCGAGGACGGACGGATCATCGCGGCGGTGGTCACCGACGGCCGCGCCACCCACGCCGAGGTCGCGGCGGCCACCGGGATCAGCGAGTCGACGGCCCGCCGCCGCCTGGACTCCCTGCTCCGCAGGGGCGTCCTGCGCATCCGGGCCGAGATCGAGCCCGCCTACCTGGGGCTGCCGGCCGAAGCCGTGCTCTGGCTGCGGGTGGCCGAGAACGAGGTGGAGGCCGTGGGCCACACGCTGGCCGCCCGCCCGGAGGTCAGATACGCGGTGGCCGTGGCCGGCGACCACCAGCTGGTGGCGCAGGTCGCCATGCCCGGCCGGCCGGAGCTGTACGGGTTCCTCCGGGAGATCGGCGGGCTGCCGGGCATCCGGGCCATCGAGACGACCATGATGCTCCGGTCGCTCAAGCGCGGCTTCATGATCAAGCGAGCCGGCCGGGTGGAGCGCTGGGCCGGGCCCATCGCCTCTTCGTGACGCCCAGCGCGGCGGCCATGCAGGCCACGGGGATCGCGGGCAGCAGTGGCGGTGTCGAAGTCCAGTGCGGCGACAGGCGCGACGAGCAGGAATACGGCCGTCGCCCACGGCAGCGGCACCGCCCGCCGCTCGCCCCGGCCCACTCGGGCGGACCCTCCACCCGGACTCACCCGGGCGGCACGGCCGTCCGCGCCGGGCCTGCCCGGATGGCCGTCTCTCAGAGGACCCAGGCCGGCAGGACCTTGTCGCCGTCGGGGATGGCGCAGTCCGCCGAGACCCGGGTGTCGTCGATCACGTAGGCGCGCATGCCCGCGAGGGCGACGACGATGGCGGCGAGGCCGGCCGCCGGGTCCGAGGTCAGACGGCGCGGCACGTCGGCCGGGATGACGAGGGTGTCGCCCGGCCCGATGGTGAGCTTCTCGCCGTCGAGCTCGACGGTCGCGCCGCCGTCCAGCACGGTCCACACCTGCTCGGTGTCGATGGCGTGCAGCGGGCCCGCCTGGCCGGGGCGCATGTCGACGCGCCAGACGGCCTGCCCCGAACCTCCCTGGGTCGGTGAGGCGAGCGTGGTCATGACGGCGTTGGGCGTCTCGGTCCGGCGGCTTTCCGCATGGCGGATGACAGTCATCGCGTAATCCCCTAAATTAGACAACGTGGTTGCCGAAATAGTGAACCAGGTTGTCTATCGTGTCAAGTGACCCTCCCGGATTCGAGCTGCCGCTCCGACTGTTCCTCGGCTTCCGCGTCCTCATCGACGAACTCCACGCCGAGCTGGCCCGGCAGGGCCATCCGGACATGCGGCCGATGCACGGCTTCGTCTTCCAGGCGATCGGCGTCGACGGCACGACGGCGGCCGAGCTCGGCCGCCGCCTGGGGGTGTCCAAACAGGCGGCGGGCAAGACCGTCGACGCGCTGGAGCGGCTCGGCTACGTGGAGCGCGGCTCCGACCCGCACGACGCGCGGCGCAAGGTCGTACGGCTCACCGAGCACGGCGTCGACTCCCTGGTGCGCTCGGCCCGCATCTTCGACGAGCTGCGGGCCCGCTGGGCCGAGACGCTCGGTGAGGAGCGGCTGCGCGCGCTGGAGGCCGACCTGCGCAAGGTCACCCCGCCGGATACCTTCCCGCTCGATGTCCCCGGCTGGTTCGGCGGCCACTGACCGGCGGTCGCCCGGGGCCGCCTCCATGCAGGCAGGCCCGGGGGCACCTCCGTGCGGGCGGGCCCGGGGCGCCTCCGTGCGGGCAGGCCCGGCCGGCTCAGCCGGCGATCGCAGGCCCATGAGGGGCGACGCCCCTTCACGCCGGAGCGGCCGGCCCTCCCTCAAGCCCCAGACTGCGGGTGAGGTCGCGCAGTTCGTCGAGGTATACCCGGCCCGCGTCCCTCGTCTGGCCGCGCAGGTGGCCGTAGACCTCAAGGGCGACCAGGCCGTGCATGCGGCCCCAGACGCGTAGTGCCAGCGCCACCGCCGCGGGAGGCAGTCCAGGAAACTCCGCACGGACCAGGCCCGTCAGGATCGGATCGAAGTCGGTCCAGTCGTATCCGCCCGGCTGCCGGGCCACCGCCTGCGGCCAGGCCGCGGCCACCAGGCCGGTGAGACCCGCGCAGGCGCGGTGCGCGGCCTCGGCGGCTGCCCCGCCCTCCGGCGCCTGGTAGCCGGGGACCGGGTCCCCGTAGATGAGCCGGAAGCCCTCGGGATTGGCCAGGGCCCACTCCCGCAACGTCTGCCCCCAGGCCAGGATCCGGCCCGCCGCGTCGTCGGCGGGCACGGCGTCGCGCGCCGCCTCCACCCTGTCGACCAGCGAGGTGTAGACGTCCGTGATCAGCGCGCTGACCAGCGTGTCGCGGGTCTCGTAGTAGCCGTAGATGGCTCCCGCCGTCATGCCCATCTCACGGGCGATGGCCCGCAGCGTGATGGCGTCGGGCCCACCCTCGGCCATCAGCCCGAGCGCGACCGTCTTGATTTCGGCGGCCGTCTCCGCTCGCAGGCGTTCCCGGCGGCTCGGCGTTGAGACTCCCATGGTTGACACTTTACAGGGTTGCGGTACCGTACGGCGTGTTCCAGCTTAATGCCGTGTAGTAAATGTTCGGCATGCAGAGAAAGCTCGACGCGTGAATGCGAAACGACTGATCCTCCTGGCGTTCTCCCAACTGATCGTCGCCCTCGACTACAACATCGTTTATGTCGCGCTCCCCGATATCGGGCGTGAGCTCGGCTTCTCCCCCCAGAGCCTCCAATGGGTCGTCAGCGGCTACGCCATCGGGTTCGGCGGCTTCCTGCTGCTCGGTGGCCGTGCGGTCGACCGGCTCGGCGCGCGGCGCATGCTCGTCCTCGGCCTCGCGCTCTACGGCATCTCGTCGCTGGCCGGGGGGCTCGCCGCCGGTCCGGGCCTGCTCGTGGCCGCCCGCGCGGTCCAGGGACTGGGCGGCGCACTGCTCGCCCCCGCGACCCTGGCACTGATCTACTCCGGCTTCGCCGAAGGGCCGGCGCGCAACCGGGCGCTCGGCGCCTGGGGAACCGCGGGCAGCGCCGGCCTGGCCGCGGGTGCGCTGCTCGGTGGCGTGCTCACCGCGACGTGGGGCTGGCAGTGGGTCTTCTACGTCAATGTCCCGCTGGCGCTCGTCGCGATCATCGCGGCGCTGCGGCTGCTGCCCCCCGACCCGTCACGCGGGCACGGCGGCTTCGACGCGCTGGGCGCGCTGCTGGCCACCGCCGGCTCGACGCTGATGGTGCTCGGCCTCGTCAGCGGCCCCGAGGCGGGCTGGACCACACTCCGCGGCCTGGGCTCCCTGGCCGCCGGGGTCGTCCTGATCGGAGCCTTCCTCCTGGTCGAGGCCCGCGCCCGGGAACCACTCGCCCCGCCGCGCCTGCTCGGCGACCGCAACCTGGCCACCTCGATGCTGGTGATCCTGTTCTTCCAGAGCGCGCTCGGCGGCGGCTACTACCTGCTCACGATGTATCTGCAGCCCGTGCTCGGCTACAGCGCCCTGCAGGCCGGTCTGGCCTTCCTGCCGCTGACGCTGCTGTCCATGGTCGCCGCCGGCCGGCTCGCACCCGCCCTGCTGGGACGGTGGGGAGTGCGGACCACCCTGATCGCCGGAATGCTGGGCAGCGGCGTCGGAATGGCCGCCCTCTACGCGGGCATGTCGGCGGACGGCTCCTTCTGGGCGCTCATGCCCGGCACCGTGATCTGGGGCCTGTCGGGCGGCTTCACCTTCGTCGCCATGTTCGCGGCGGCCGGGTCCGGCATCGCCCCGACAGAACAGGGCGTCGCCTCGGGGCTGGCGACCACGGCCCAGCAGATCGGCGGGGCCATCGGCCTGGCCGTCATCATCGCGGTGGCCAACGCGGGCGAGCCGGGAGTCGGCAGCCTGCGTACGGCCGGCTGGGTGGCGGCCGCGGCCTCCATCGCGGGCGCCCTCATCGCACTCACCCTCAAGCGGCGGCCGACCGCCGCCGCGCAGGAGACGACCACCACCTCCATGGAAGGGATCAACAGGTGAACCGCACCGACCTCGCACAGAAGTACATCGAGATCTGGAACGAGAGGGACGCCGGCCGCCGCCGATCCGCGATCGACGCGGTCCTCACCGAGGACAGCGTCTACAGCGACCCCGACTGGGAGGCGGTCGAGGGCCGCGACGACATCGACACCATGATCGGCCGGGCCCGGGAGAAGTTCGGCGACCTCGCCTTCAGCCTTGGCGAGGTGATCAACGAGCGCCACGACCTCATGCTGTTCACCTGGCGCCTCGGGCGGCCCGGCGAGCCGCCGGTGGCCACCGGCTACGACGTCGTCCGTTTCGAGAAGGGGTCGATCCGCCGGATCGACGGCTTCTTCGTCTGATCACGCCTGCGTGGCAGTGGCGGCCGGCCGGCTGCCGCCCCGTTCAGCCGGAGATCAGGTCCTCAGCCGCCAGTTCGGCCCAGAGGTCGTCGGGGACGGGCCGGGCGGTCAGGGCGGCGTTGCGGGCGACCTCGGCGGCGGACCTGGCGCCGACGACCACCGAGGCGACCGCCGGGTGGCGCAGCGGGAAGGCCAGCGCCGCCTGGGGCAGGGTGGCGCCGTGGCTCTCGCACACGGCCGCGATGCGGCGGGCGCGGGCGAGCAGCGGCGCGGGAGCCGGGGCGTAGTCGTAGGTGCCCGACGGGTCGTGGGTGGCCAGCAGGCCGCTGTTGAACACCCCGGCGGCGACCACCGAGACGCCCCGCTCCTGGCAGAGCGGCAGCAGCTCCTCCTCCCCCGACTGGTCGAGAAGGGTGTGGCGGCCGGCCAGCATGACCATGTCCACGCCGGTCTCGCGGACGAACCGGGCGAGCATCTCCGACTGGTTCATGCCGACCCCGACGGCCTTGACGACCCCCTGGTCGCGCAGCTCGGCCAGGGCCGGGTAGGCCTCGGAGACGGCCTGCTCCCAGTGGTCGTCCGGGTCGTGGATGAGCACGATGTCGACCGCGTCGAGACCGAGCCGGAGCAGGCTCTCCTCCAGCGACCGCCGTACGCCGTCACGGGAGAAGTCCCACACCCGGCGGAGGTCGGCGGGGACGTCGAACCCCTGGTCGTCCCGGCCGGCGGGGCCGCCGGTGGGCGCCGGCACGAGCAGGCGGCCGACCTTGGTGGACAGGGCGTAGGAGTCACGGGGCCGCCCTGCCAGGGCGGCGCCGAGCCGCCGTTCCGACAGGCCGAGCCCGTAGTGGGGCGCGGTGTCGAAGAGGCGGAACCCGGCGTCGTAGGCGGCGTCCACCGCCGCACCGGCCTCGGCGTCGCTCACGGCGGTGAAGAGGTTGCCGATGGGGGCGGCGCCGAAGCCGTACTTGCTCACGGAGAGGGTCATAGCCGTCAATCCTGCGCCTTGCCGTAGTCCCCGGGGGAGGGGGTGGTGGTCGATCCTGCGCCTTGCCGTACCCGGCCGGGAGCGATCCCCGCCCCCGCGCCCTGCCGGACCCGCCCGGGAGCGGGTACGGCCGTCGTCAATCCTGTGCCTTGCCGCCGGCGAGGCGGCTGATCATCAGGGCGATCAGGATGATCGAGCCGTAGACGAGCTGCTTCCACTCGCCGGGGACGCCCTTCAGCGTCAGGATGTTCTCGACGAGACCGATCACCAGGACACCGGTGAGGGCGCCGAGGATCGTGCCCTTTCCGCCGTCCATGCTGACCCCGCCGATGACCGCGGCGGCGAAGGCCATGAAGATCCAGCCGACGCCCTGGTTGGCGCTGATGCCGCCCAGGCGGCCGGTCTCCAGCACTCCGGCGAGCGCGGCGATCACGCCGCCGATGATGAAGACGATCCACACGACCCGCTCGACCCGGATGCCCGCGGCACGGGCGGCGTCGGCGTTGCCGCCGATGGCGTAGAGCGAGCGCCCGGCCCGGAAGTAGCCGAGCGCGACGATGGCCGCGGCGAAGAGCAGACCGGTGATCCAGATGGCCGCCGGGATGCCCAGCCAGGTGGCGCTGCCGAGGTAGAGGAACGACTCGGGCAGCTCGAACAGGCTCTTGCCCTGGGTGAGGCCGAGCTGGAGACCGTGGACGACGATCATCATCGCCAGGGTGACGATGAAGGCCGAGAGCTGGAACCGCATGATCAGGAAGCCGTTGAAGGCGCCGACCAGCCCGCCGATCAGCAGGCAGAGCGGGATCGCCAGGATCCCGGGGAGCTCCAGGCCGAACCCGCCGGCCGCGACCGGGATGACCAGCATCACGCCGACGGCGGGGGCCATGCCGACCGTGGACTCCAGCGACAGGTCGAACTTGCCGGCGATGAGGATCAACGCCTCGGCGAGCACCACCAGCGCCAGGGCCGACTGCTGCTGGAGGACGTTGGTCAGGTTGCCGGGGGTGAGGAAGACCGGGTCCACGAACGACCCGGCGATCAGCAGCACGATGATCACCGGGACCAGCGTGAGGTCCCGGAACCGCCCGAGCTGGATCCGCCGGCCCTGTGCGGGCAGGTTCGCCACGGGCGTCGTCTTTGTAGTGGCCATCAGTGTTCGATACCTTCCATCGCCGCCACCAGCTCGCTGTCGGTCCAGCCGCGGGGCACGTCCTTCACGACCTTGCCGTGAAACATGACCAGGACCCGGTCGCAGATCCGCAGGTCGTCGAGTTCGTCGGAGACCAGTACGGCTCCGGTCCCCTGGGCCGCCGCGTCCTCCACGGCGCCGAGGAGCGAGTGCTTGGCCTTCACGTCCACACCGGCGGTCGGGTTGATGACCACGAGCGCCCGGGGGTCGTCCGCGAGCGCCCTCGCCAGCACGACCTTCTGCGCGTTGCCGCCGGACAGGTCGGCCACCGGCTGGTCGGGTCCGGTCGTCTTGATGTCCAGCTCGGCGATCATCCGGGCACCGCGCTCACGCCGTCTCGCCGGGGAGATCATTCCGTACCGGCCGAGCTTGCCCGCGATCGGGATGGTGGCGTTCTCCGCGATCGACAGCAGCGGCACGAAGCCCTGGTGGTGCCGGTCCTGGGGAACGAAGCCGAGACCCGCGGCGAGCACGGAGGGCACGTCTCCCGGCTTGACCTCGGTACCGTTGACGGTCACCGTGCCGGTGTCGGCCCGGCGGAGGCCGACCAGCGTCTCGGCCAGGCCGACCTTGCCGCTGCTGCCGGAGCCGGCCAGGCCGACGATCTCCCCGGACCTGATGGCCAGGTCCACGTCCTCGTAGCGGCCGGCGAGGCTGAGCCCCCGGGCGGCCAGGACGACGGGGGCGGAGGCGTCGGCCGTACGGGAGCGGTATTCGTAGGCGGCGGTGGCCTCGCCGGTCATCGCGTCGACCAGCTGGGCGTGCGGGAGGTCGCCGACCGTGGTGGTGACGATGTGCCGGGCGTCGCGGAAGACCGAGACGCTCTGGCAGATCTCGTACACCTCATCCAGGTGGTGCGAGATGAACATCATCGTCACACCCTGTTCCCGGAGGGAGCGCATCCGGTCGAAGAGCCGCTGGATGGCCGGGCCGTCGAGCTGGGCGGTGGGCTCGTCCAGGATGATGAACCGGGCGCCGAACGACAGCGCCCGGGCGATCTCCAGAAGCTGGCGCTGCTCGACGCTCAGGTCTCCGGCGAGGCCGTCGGCGTCCACGTCCACGCCGTACTGCTCCAGGAGCTGCCTGGCCCGCGCGCGCAGGCCGCGCCACCTGATCGCGCCCCGGTCGGTCTGCCGGTTCAGGAAGAGGTTCTCCGCGACGGTGAGCGTGGGGATGATCGTCGACTTCTGGTAGACGCACGCGACGCGCTGCCGCCAGGCGTCCCGGTCGGCCAGCGGCGGCGCGGGCTCCCCGCCGAAGCGGACCTCGCCCTCGTCGGGGCGCTGGAGCCCGGTCAGGATCGACACCAGCGTGGACTTGCCCGCGCCGTTCCGGCCGACCAGCGCGTGCGTCTCCCCCTCGGTGATGGCGATCCCGGCACCGTTGAGCGCGATGGTCGGGCCGAAGCGCTTGGTGATACCAAGCGCTTCAACAGCTTTAACGGAAGATGTCATCACTTGACCTGGTTGCCCCAGAGGCTCTTGTCGTCCACGTTCTCCTTGGTCACCAGCGGGGCGGGAAGCTGGTCCTCAAGGCCGTTCGGCAGCTGGACGATCGTGCTGTCGTGGTCGGTCGGGCCCGGCTGGAAGGTCTTGCCCTCGATCGCGGCCTTGGCGTAGAAGAGCGCGTACTTGGCGTACAGGTCGGCCGGCTGGGAGAGCGTGGCGTCGATCTCACCCTTGCGGATCGCCTCGAACTCCTGCGGGATCCCGTCGTTGGAGATCACGAAGACGTGCTTGGGGTCCTCCGGCGGCGCGATCAGGCCCTTGGCCTTGAGCACCTGCAGGGTCGGGGCCAGGTGGACGCCTCCGGCGTGCATGTAGATGCCCTTGACGTCCGGGTGCTGCTGGAGGCGGGTCTGCAGCATCGAGGCGGCCTTGGTGCCGTCCCACTCGGTCGGCTCCTCGAAGACCGTGATGCCGGGGAACTTCTCCTTCATGCACGCGCCGAACGCCTCGGCCCTGTCCCTGCCGTTGATCGAGGACAGCGCGCCCATGAGCTGGACGACCTTGCCCTTGCCCCCCAGCTTCTCGCCGAGGAACTCGCACGCCTTGGTGCCGTAGGCCTTGTTGTCGGCCCGCACGACCATGAAGACCTTGCCCTTGTCGGGGCGGGTGTCCACCGAGACGACCGGGATGTTCTTGTTCTCCAGGGTCTGCAGCGTGGAGGCGATGGCGCCAGTGTCCTGCGGGGCCATGATGATCGCCTTGGCGCCCTGGCCCATCATCGCCTGGGTGTTGGCGACCAGCTTGGCCACGTCGTTCTGCGAGTTGGTCGGCGGCATCAGGTCGACGCCCAGCTCGCCGGCGAGCTGCGGGACGTACTTGTTGTAGGAGTTCCAGAAGTCGGAGTCGGCGCGCGGGAAGTCGATCCCGACCTTGCCGCCCTTGGCCCCGGCGTCGGCCGCGGGCTTGGCGCTGCTGTCCGCGCCGGTGGTCTCCGACGAGCCGCATGCCGAGACGGTGAGAGCGAGCGCGAGCAGTGCCGCGCCCGTCGCCGCAGTTCCGAGTTTCATACCGTTGCCTCGATTCGAAACCATGTGGGGGGTGAATTATTGCCAGACCGATATATCGTTCGGCGTCCGGCCGCCGGACAGGGGACTCCGCCCGGTCAGGCCACGCCGTGCCGTCTCACGCCACGTCGCGCCGTGTCACGTCGCGGGCCGGAGCCTGAGTCCCTGCATGCCTCCGTCGACCGCCACGGCCGCGCCGGTGGTCGAAGCCGCGAGCGGGCTCGCGAGGTAGGCGATCGCGGCCGCGACCTCCTCCGCGCTCACCAGGCGGCCCATCGGCTGACGTCCCTCCAGGGCCGCCCGCTCGGCCGCCGGGTCCGCCGCCGCGTCGAGCAGGCGCTGCACCCAGGGGGTGTCCGCGGTGCCCGGGTTGACGCAGTTGACCCGGATGCCCTCGCGGACGTGGTCGGCGGCCATCGCCAGGGTGAGCGACTGGATGGCCCCCTTGGACGCGCTGTAGAGCGCCCGCTGGGGCAGGCCCGCCGTGGCGGCGATGGAGCAGGTGTTGACGATCGCCGCGTTCGCCGAGCGCCGCAGGTGCGGCAGGGCCGCCCGCGTCACCCGGACGATGCCGAGGACGTTGACGTCCAGGACCCGGGACCACTCCTCGTAGGGGTTGTCCTCGATCGTCCCGGCCGCGCCGATCCCGGCGTTGTTCACCAGGATATCCAGGCCGCCCATCCGTTCGGCCGCCTCGGCGACCGCCGTACGGACCGCGTCCTCGTCGGTGACGTCCGCCCTGACCGGGACGAACGGCTCCCCGGGCGGGTTGAGGTCCAGGCAGGCCACCGCCGCTCCGCGCGCGGCGAGCAGGGTGGCGGTGGCCAGGCCGATGCCGGAGCCGCCGCCGGTGACCAGGGCGCGCAGGCCGTCGAACTCAGCCATTGAGGGACCTCCAGACCGGGCCGTCGGGGTAGGTGTGGTCGGTGATCGACCGGGGGTGCATGGCGGCGCCGAAGCCGGGCAGGCTCGGCGCGACGTAGGCGCCGTTCTTGATCACTACCGGGTCGGCGAAGTGCTCGTGGAGGTGGTCGACGTACTCGATCACCCGGTTCTCCATCGAGCCGCTGACCGCGACGTAGTCGAACATCGACAGGTGCTGGACCAGCTCGCACAGGCCCACGCCGCCCGCGTGCGGGCAGACCGGGACCCCGAATTTGGCGGCGAGCAGCAGGATCGCGATGTTCTCGTTCACGCCCGCGACCCGGGCCGCGTCGATCTGCAGGTAGGAGATCGCCTCGGCCTGCAGGAGCTGCTTGAAGACCATGCGGTTCTGCACGTGCTCGCCGGTGGCGACCGGGATCGGCGCGATGCCCCGCGCGATGGCGGCGTGGCCGAGCACGTCGTCGGGGCTGGTCGGCTCCTCCACCCAGTGCGGCCGGAACTCCGCCAGGGCGTTGATCCAGGCGATGGCGGAGTCCACGTCCCAGCGCTGGTTGGCGTCGATGGCGATGGGGAAGTCGTCGCCGCAGGTCTCACGCGCGATGCGCATCCGCCGCCGGTCGTCCTCCAGGTCGGCGCCGACCTTCAGCTTGATCTGGGTGAAGCCCTCGGCCATCGCCTCCTTGCACAGGCGGCGCAGCTTGTCGTCGCTGTAGCCGAGCCAGCCGGGCGAGGTGGTGTAGGCCGGGTAGCCGTGCTCCCTCAGATGGGCGATCCGCTCCCGCCGGCCCGGCTCCGCGGCGCGCAGGATCTCCAGCGCCTCCTGCGGGGTGAGCGCGTCGCTGAGGTAGCGGAAGTCCACCAGCGCGACGATCTCCTCGGGCGACATCTCGGCGAGCAGCAGCCACAGCGGCTTGCCCTCCCGCTTGGCCTTCAGGTCCCAGAGCGCGTTGACCACGGCGGAGATCGCCATGTGCATGACGCCCTTCTCCGGGCCGAGCCAGCGCAGCTGGGAGTCGTGGACCATGTCCTTCCAGAGCGCGCCCAGGTCCTCGACGTCCTTGCCGACGACGTACGGCTCCAGCGCCTTGATGGCGGCGGTCTGCACCTCGTTGCCCCGGCCGATCGTGAAGGCGAAGCCGTGGCCCTCGAACCCGTCGTCGGTCTTCAGCACCAGGTAGGCGGCCGAGTAGTCCGGGTCCGGGTTCATCGCGTCGGAGCCGTCGAGCTCCAGCGAGGTGGGGAAGCGGATGTCGTGGGTCTCCAGCGCGGTGATGCGGTAGGCGCTCATGCCTGCCCCACCGTCTGGCGCTGGCGGCCCAGCCCGTCGATCTCCAGCTCCATGACCTGGCCCGCGCGCAGGTACGGCGTGCCCGGCAGGCCGAGCGCGACGCCGGCCGGGGTGCCGGTGTTGATGACGTCGCCGGGCTCCAGGACCATGAACCGGCTGAGGTAGCGGACGACCTCGGCGACATGGAAGATCATGTTCTTGGTGTCGCCGTTCTGGTACGGCTCGCCGTCCACCCACAGCCGCAGCCCCAGGGCCTGCGGGTCGGCGATCTCGTCGGCGGTGACCAGCCAGGGGCCGAGCGGGTTGAAGGTCTCGCAGGACTTGCCCTTGTCCCACTGGCCACCGCGCTCAAGCTGGAACTCGCGCTCGGAGACGTCGTTGGAGATCGCGTAGCCCGCGACCGCCGCGAGGGCCTCCTCGCGGGTCTCCGCGTAGCGGACGGTCCGGCCGATGACGACGGCCAGCTCGACCTCCCAGTCGGTCTTCACGCTGTCTCTGGGGATCAGGACCTCGTCGTAGGGGCCGACGACCGTGTTGGGGGCCTTCATGAAGATGATCGGCTCGGCCGGGATCGGGGCGCCCGTCTCCTCCGCGTGGTCGCGGTAGTTGAGCCCGATGCACACGATCTTCCCCGGCCTGGCGACGGGCGGGCCGATCCGCAGCCCCTCGCTCTCCAGCACGGGCAGTTCGTCCCGCTCCAGCGCCTCGCGGACGCGCGCCACTCCCCCGGAAGCGAGGAAAGCCCCGTCGATCTCGGGTTCCGAGATTGCACGGAGGTTACCGGCCTCGTCCATGACGGCCGGTCGCTCCTGGCCGACGGGTCCAACTCGCAGCAGCTTCACACCGCACCCTTCAGTCATACATCGGATGTCTTGTCTCGTGATGCTGAACGACACCGAACCTCTATGTCAACCCTTCAGCGGGGGATACATCCGATCTGTTATAGAGGATAAACCGCAGGTGGCAGTGCTATAACGGGATCTTCCCCACACTTCCTCCGCCAGTCATCGGATTTAACCGCGCGGGCGTCGGCGAGGCTCACCTCTCGGGATCCCCTGGCGTGAGCGGCGATCCCACGGATCGATACCCCTCAAACATCGGAGGATGAGTCTTGTTACCGCGGGGTTTCGGTGCTATCTCCTTGAGGTAGGTCGGCCCTGTGATCGGAGGAATCGGTTGTCTCACCCCCCAAGACGACGACTCGGCATCACCCTGCTAGCCACACTCACCCTCACCACCTGCCTTTATGGACAGAACATGGCCAACGCGGAGCCGGAAAAAAGCGCGGCAGCCGTACAGACACCCGACGATTTGACGCTCTGGTACGACAAGCCCGCCACCAACTGGGAGACCCAGGCACTGCCGATCGGCAACGGCGCGCTGGGCGCCATGGTGTTCGGCGGGGTCGCGAGCGAGCAGATCCAGTTCAACGAGAAGACGCTGTGGACGGGCGGCCCCGGCTCCGGCGGCTACAACGCCGGCAACTGGACCAGTCCCCGGCCGAACGCGATCGCCGAGGTCCAGGCGCAGATCGACCGGGACGGCAGGATGTCCCCCTCGGCCGTGACCGCCAAGCTCGGCCAGCCCAAGAGCGGCTTCGGGGCCTACCAGACCTTCGGCGACCTCTGGCTGGACGTGCCCGACGCCCCGGCGAGCCCCACCGGCTACCGGCGGGAGCTGAGCCTGCGCGAGGCGGTCGCCCGGGTCGGCTACACCGCCGGCGGCGTGACCTACTCCCGCGAGTACTTCGCCAGCCACCCCGGCGGCGTCATCGTCGGCCGGATCTCCGCCAGCCAGGCCGGAAAGGTCTCCTTCACGCTCCGGACCTCCTCCCCCCGCTCGGACAAGCAGGTCTCGGTCGCCAACGGCCGCCTGACCGTCCGGGGCACGCTCGCGGACAACGGCATGCGGTTCGAGTCACAGATCCAGGTGGTCACCCAGGGCGGCAGCCGTACCGACGGGACCGACCGGGTCACCGTCACCGGTGCCGACAGCGCGATGTTCGTGCTCTCGGCGGGCACCGACTACGCCGGCACCCACCCCGCCTACCGGGGCCCGGACCCGCACGCCAAGGTGACCGCCGCCGTCGACGCGGCCGCCGCCCGGACCTTCGACCAGCTCAGGACCGCCCACCAGAACGACTACCGGAAGCTGTTCGACCGGGTGAGGCTGGACCTCGGCCAGCGGGTCCCGGCGATCCCGACCGACCGGCTCCGCGCCGCCTACACCGGCCGCGCCTCGGCCGACGACCGGGCGCTGGAGGCGATGTTCTTCGCCTACGGCCGCTACCTGCTCATCTCCTCCTCGCGCGACGAGGCGCTCCCGGCCAACCTGCAGGGGGTGTGGAACAACTCGACCAGCCCGCCCTGGTCGGCCGACTACCACGTCAACATCAACCTGCAGATGAACTACTGGCTCGCCGAGCAGACCAACCTCGCCGAGACGACCGTCGCCTACGACCGCTACATCAAGGCCATGGTCGCGCCCGGCAGGAAGACCGCGCAGGAGATGTTCGGCTCACGCGGCTGGGTGGTGCACAACGAGACCAACCCGTTCGGCTTCACCGGCGTGCACGACTGGGCCACCGCGTTCTGGTTCCCCGAGGCGGCGGCGTGGGTGACCCAGCAGATGTACGACCACTACCGCTTCAACGGCGACACCGCCTACCTGCGGGACACCGCCTATCCGGTGATGAAGGGCGCGGCCGAGTTCTGGCTGGACAACCTGCACGCCGACCCGCGTGACGGCAAGCTCGTCGTCTCCCCGAGCTACTCCCCCGAGCAGGGCGACTTCTCCGCGGGCGCCTCGATGTCCCAGCAGATCGTCTTCGACGTGCTGACCAACAGCCTGGAGGCCGCGAGGAAGCTGAACGTCGACCCCGCCTTCCAGGCCGAGGTGACGGCCGCGCTGGCCAAGCTCGACCGGGGCATCCGGGTGGGCTCCTGGGGGCAGCTCCAGGAATGGAAGAGCGACTGGGACGACCGCGCCAACACCCACCGGCACGTCTCGCACCTGTTCGCCCTGCACCCCGGACGGCAGATCGTGGCGGGCACGCCGGAGGCCACGGCGGCCAAGGTCTCGCTCACCGCGCGCGGCGACGGCGGCACCGGCTGGAGCAAGGCCTGGAAGGTCAACTTCTGGGCCCGGCTGCTGGACGGCGACCATTCCCACAAGATGCTCAGCGAGCAGCTCAAGACCTCCACGCTGGACAACCTGTGGGACACCCACCCCCCGTTCCAGATCGACGGCAACTTCGGCGCCACCTCGGGTGTGGCCGAGATGCTGCTGCAGAGCCAGCACGACACCATCCACGTGCTGCCCGCGCTGCCGTCGGCCTGGCCGACCGGCTCGGTCACCGGCCTGCGCGCCCGCGGTGACGTGACCGTGGACGTCTCCTGGCGGAACGGCTCCGGCGAGAGGATCACCCTGCGTCCCGGCAGGACCGGGGCCGTCAAGGTCCGCTCGGCCCTGATCGCGGGCCGCCACCGGGTCCAGGACGAGACGGGCGCCACGGTCGGCGCGGTCCGCGACGGCGAGACGCTCACCTGGAACGCCCAGGCGGGCAAGACCTACACGATCGTCGACGACGACGGCGCCACGCCGTGCGCCCCGGCCCCGGCGGACCGCCCGGTCGTCGCGTGGGACCCCACCTCCGGTACGGCGGTCGCCGACGCCTCCGGCAACGGCCGCAACGCCACCGTCTCCGGCACCGCGGCCTACGACGCCTCGGCGCCGACCGGCAGCGGGCTGGTGCTGGGCGGCTCCACCTACCTCACCACCGGCAACACGACGCTGGGCTTCCTGCGGGAGGCCACCTTCGCCGCCGAGGTCAAGGTCGGCGGGAGCGGCTACCGCCGCCTGTTCGACTCCCAGCCCTCAGGCAACCCCGGCACCGACGGCGTCATCGTCGACATCACCCCGGCGAACAAGCTGCGCTTCATCGGCGCCGGGCTCAACGTGACCACCGATGCCACCGTCCCGACCGGCCGCTACGTCGACCTCGTCGTCACGATGGACCGGACGGGAGCCGTCACCGTCTACGTCGACGGCGCCCGGATCGGCGGCGGCACCGCCACCACCGCCGGCATCACCGGCTGCGCCTCACGGCCCCTGCGCTTCGCCGCCGACCAGGGCGGCGGCCAGCGGCTGACCGGAGCCGTCGACCGCATGGCCATCCTGCCCAGAGCACTGACCGCGGCGGAGATCGGCACCTGGCGCGACCTCGCCTTCTGACCCCCATCCCGCCCGGCCCGCACGCCGCCTCCGGGGGCCCCGCGCCCCGGAGGCGGCGTGCCCTCACTTGACTCTCCCGCCCACCCGTAATAGAACACGTTCTAGAAAGCTGTCCGGCCAAGCACTTGATCAAACAGTCGGCGCCACGCCCGCCGGAAAGCGCGGCGGCCGTTCCGGTTCCGTCAGCGGCATCGGGGAGACGCGCGTACGGTTCGCCCAGGAGGATCAATGGACATCAACCTTGTCGACCAGGATTTCTACTGGCAGAACGGCGCGCCTCACGACCAGCTCGCCTGGCTGCGGGCCAACGCGCCCGTCTACCCGCACCCGGGCGACGCCGAGCGAGGATGGCCCGGGTTCTGGGCCGTCACCGGCCACGCCGACGTGGTCCACGTCTCCCGCCGCTCCGACCTGTTCTCGTCGAGCAGGAAGCTCGCGCTGTTCGACGAGATGCCCGAGGACCAGCGCGCGCTCCAGCGGATGATGATGCTCAACCAGGACCCGCCGGAGCACACCCGGCGGCGCTCCCTGGTCAACCGGGGCTTCACCCCGCGCATGATGGGAGCCCTGGAGCAGCACATCCGCGACATCTGCCACGAGCTGGTGGACGAGGCCAAGGGACGCGGATCGGCCGACTTCGTCAGGGACATCGCCGCCCCGCTGCCGCTGTACGTGATCTGCGAGCTGCTCGGCGCCCCCGTCGAGGACCGGGACAAGATCTTCAACTGGTCCAACCAGATGATCGGGGCCGAGGACCCGGACTACGCGGCCGACTCCTCGGGGGGCCCGGACGCGGCCATGCAGGTCTACGCCTACGCCAACGCCCTGGCGGCCGAGCGGCGCGAGCGCCCCCGCGAGGACATCGTCACCAAGCTGATCATGCCCGACGCGGCGGGCGAGACGCTCACCGAGGAGGAGTTCGACCTGTTCGTGCTGCTGCTGGTGGTCGCGGGCAACGAGACCACCCGCAACGCGGCCTCCGGCGGCATGCTCGCCTTCTTCGAGCACCCCGAGCAGTGGGAGCGCCTGGTCGCCGACCCCGCCCTCGCCCGCACCGCGGCCGACGAGATCGTCCGCTGGGTCTCCCCGGTGAACCTCTTCCGCCGTACGGCCACCGCCGACACGACGATCGGCGGGCAGGAGGTCAAGGAGGACGACAAGGTCGTGGTCTTCTACAGCTCGGCCAACCGGGACGAGAAGATCTTCGCCGACCCCGGCGTCTTCGACATCGGCCGCGACCCCAACCCGCACATCGGCTTCGGCGGCGGCGGGGCCCACTTCTGCCTCGGCAACCACCTCGCCAAGCTGGAGCTCCGGGTGCTGTTCGAGGTCCTGGCCGAGCGGCTGCCCGGCCTCACCCAGGCCGGTCCCGCCCGCCGGCTCCGCTCCAACTTCATCAACGGCATCAAGGACCTGCCGGTCACCCTCACCTGACGAGCAGCGACTCCGTCCAGTCGATACAGGCGGCCGGCAGGCCGTACAGGGCGGCGGCGATCACAGCAGCCCGATCTGGAAGAGCCCGGCTGTCCTGGATGACCGATTCACCGAAGGCGAGTGCGGATCCGAACACGAGGTCCAGGCTCCCCGCTCTGCCTATGTGGCCGATCACGGCTCATCGGATACGGCGGGCAGGCGGTTGCGTGCCCGCCGGGCGAAGACGGGCACTCCGGCGCGCTCCAGCGCGTGGGTAATGTCCAGCCCGGTCATGGGTGGGCGACGCTTGCCCTTCGCCATCCGGGCCAAGACAGCGACCACCTCGTGGGGACTCTGCGCCAGCAGCGAGCACAGGTAGGTGTCGGGGTCGGTGACGGTCAACCCGTATCGGCTCAGGGTCGCGACGGGGAAGTCAGTGAGGTTCCAGGTGACCATGGTCTGGGCGCGGCCGACGATGGCGGCGGCCATGTGGTGACAGTCGTCTGGATCAGGGCCGTCCAAATGTTCGAGCACGTGCTTGTAGTCGTCCTCGGACACGCGGGTGTCGGCGAAGAACTCTCGCATCGCCGCGCTGATACGTGCCGCCGCAGCCGTGGAGCGATGCCGCTCGCGCACGATGACGCGTTCCCACTCATCCAGCAGATGATCGCTCCAGACCACGGTGTGCACCGCGTCCTCGGTCAGGGCGAGCATCAGATCCATCAGCGAGAACGGGAACAGCACGTTGGTGTCGACGAAGACGCGCGCCATCGGCGGGCACTCCCGGAAGGTCAGTAGGGCAGATCCGCCTCTTCGGCGACTTCCGTGATTCTGCGGCGTCCTTCGGCGCGGCGCTCGCGACGAGCCTGGAACTCCACGACGTCGGAAAGGCGGACCAGACGATGACGGCTGTCGGGCAGATACTGAGAGGGGATCTCGCCTTCGTCCAGTAGCCGGGCGACGAAGGGCCGCGACACACCCAGCAGTTGCGCGACCTCGTTCGGCGTCAGCCGTGTCTCCACCGGCAAAGCCAGAACGGCGTTCCCCGCCGCGAGATCCTGAGCGGCCGCCAGCACCAAGCGCACGAGTCCTTCGGGGAGCACGATGTCCCGCCCACCCGACCCACGCAGCACCAGTTGTGTCTGAGGGCGGTCAGCTGCCTGCAACTCGGCCAGCACCTCGCGATCAGCATTGACCGGCTCGACACGGGTCGCATGGGCCAGAACTCCGGGACGAGACATGATCACCTCCAGCATCAAGATGTTATCTGAAATAAATGTAACTCGAGGGGAGACGAAGCGACAGACTCCGGCGTCTTTTGCTGAGAAGAGCGATGAAATGGCACATTACGGTTCACCGGTCTACTCGGTTCCCGAGCCCACGACTCACCGAGAAGAGCCGCCATACTCACAGGGTTGACGAGCCCTTCATCATCAACGGCCTGACCCTGCAAACCGATGCACACCCCGCCGACTGGGCGGTGGCAGCGGCACGAGACTTCACCGACAACACCGTGGGATGCCTGGTCCCGCCAGTCGTCGCAGCCTATGCGCGGGTGTTCCATCCGGCGCGCCGAAAGATCGGCGAGCGGGCCGAAGAGGTTTCATGGGCAGAGGTGGCCGACGCCAACGGGCGCCTGGCGCATCCGGCGATGCAGTGGGTCTCCATCATCGGCTCATGGCGGTTCCCCTACAACGACGAGCAGCCCGGAACATGGGATGAGACGCCGGAGGAGGGATCACTTCCGGTACGGCAGACGGCACGATCGCGCCAAGCTGGAGCTCCGGGTGCTGTTCGAGGTCCTGGCCGAGCGGCTGCCCGGCCTCACCCAGGCCGGTCCCGCCCGCCGGCTCCGCTCCAACTTCATCAACGGCATCAAGGACCTGCCGGTCACCCTCACCTGACGAGCAGCGACTCCGTCCAGTCGATACAGGCGGCCGGCAGGCCGTACAGGGCGGCGGCGATCTCCGGGTCGGCGATGACCGGGAGCGAGGACAGGGCGTCGGACGCCAGCCCCCGGCAGTACTCCAGGGTGTCGTCGACCATGCGGCCGCCTCGCAGGCGGGTGAGCAGGGCCGTGATCTCGTCCTCGCTCAGCCGCCTGCCGAGGAGGGGCCGCAGGTCTCCGTGGTCGTGCTGGAGCGCCAGCAGCAGCGGGAGGGTGTAGACGCCCTGCCTGATGTCGTTGCCCACCGGCTTGCCGAGCCGCTCGGCGGTGGAGGCCAGGTCCAGCAGGTCGTCGAGGATCTGGAAGAGGACGCCGAACCGCTCGCCGTACTCGGCCATGCTCCGTCCGTCAGGGTGGGCGACCAGGCAGCTCGCCCGGAACAGGGCCGCGGTCTTGCCGGTGATCGACCGCAGCGCGTCCTCGGGAGTGCGGCCGGGGTCGAACAGCTCGGCGACCTCCTGGAACTGCCCCTCGGCCAGCTCGACGACCACGGAGGCGAGCGTCCGGGCGACCGGCTTGGAGACCACGGAGAGCGCGGCGAGCCCGGCCCTGGCGAGCATGAAGTCCCCGACCACCAGCGCCCTGGCGTCACCGAGCTCGGCGTTGAGGGTCCGCACCCCCCTGCGCTCGGCCGCCTTGTCCATGAGATCGTCGTGGACCAGCGACCCGGCGTGGATCAGCTCCACACACGCCGCCGCGGTGACCACCCGGTTGTCGATCCGCCCGCCCAGGGCGAGCGCGGTCGCCAGGGTCAGCGCGGCCCGCAGCCGTTTACCCCCGGCACCGGTGATGCGCCCGGCCGCGCCGTTGATGAGCGGCAGCCGGGAAGAGGTGCTCAGCCGGTGGATGCGCTTCTCCACCCGCAGCAACCCGGCCGAGACCGCCGGGCTGTTGAGGATCTCCTCTGGACGCGCGACATGGGCAAGCATGGCAACTCCCTCTCCTCGGCCCCGGCCCCCTGACCGAGCGCCTCCCACGCTGCCCGATCACCGCTGAGGCGACGCTGAGCCTTGCTGAGGCGACGCTGAGCGCCGCTGAGACCTCTCTCAGCCCGCCTACCGCGAAGGCCACGTCCAGTGGCGTGGTGTACGAGTACCCGATGCCAGGGGGCTGAGGTCGTTCGCCGTCAACCGGCGCGGCTTCGTACATGGTGGAAGGTCAAAAGCGCGGCGAGGGGTGGGTGGAGTGGCCCAGGGCCGGCCCTTTCGTGCGGCGCCGTATGGGGTGGAAGGTCAAAAGCGCAGCGAGGGCGAGTGGAGTGGCCGAGGACCGCCTTTTCGTGCGGGCCGGTGCCTCGTGGCCTGGGGGCGGTGCTCAGGAAGGGCCGGCTGATGGGCGGGTGGGGAGGCCTGGTTAGGGGGCGGTGGTGGACCGGGCGAGGCAATGCGGACTCCGGGTCAGGCCAGAGCGGGGGAGGGAACGGCGCGGCGCGGGTCGAGCAGGCCGGGGTCGGTCGCCATGAACAGGTCGAAGGAGTCGTTGCGCCATCCGGCCGCGAGCAGGGGCCGAGTCGCCTGATGCGGCGCGGGCAGGCAGACCCGCGCTCGGCCGCCGGGCGGGTCCAGGGAGGCCAGCACGGCGACGACCGCGTCCCGGACCGCGTCGGCGTCGGCATGGGGCGCCGTCGCCAGGTGCACGATGCCGTACTCCGTCCCGGCGCCGGCCACCGTACCCGCTGCCAGCGTCTCACCGTCGCGACCGGCCACGACCGCCTGCCCGGACGGGCGAGCGGCCCAGGCCCGGTGATCGGCGGCCCTGTCGATCCCCGTCCACCGCTCCTCCAGCTCGGCGACCTCCCCGGGTTCGGCCGCCGAGACCGCCCAGCCTCCGGGGACGCCCAGCGCCCGCACGTCCCCGTCCAGGTAGAGGAGGGGCCACCAGCCGTCGAGGCCGGACCTCGTGTACAACGGCAGCGCGTGAGAGTGCACGCTGCTGAAGGTCATCCGCCGGGAACCGTCCCGCCACAGGGCCGCGAGCATGGCCCGGCCGGCACCCAGGCCGTGGGACCGGGGGTCGACGAACAGGTCGCAGAGCATGGTGGTCTCCTCCGGACCGCTGCCGATCCGGCGGATCGCGCCGAATCCCGTCACCGCACCGCGATGCTCGGCGACCACAACCCGGCCGCAGGAGAGCAGGTGCCCCACATAGGCCGGGTCCGCGCCCGTCCACTCCTCGTCCTGCCCGGCCGCGACCGCCACCGTCGCGATGGTCTCCAGGTCACCGATGGTCGCGTCCCTTACGTGCATGTCCGTCACGGCCTTACTGTGCCACGGGCCCCGGCGACATATGGAGAGCGGGACCGCGGGTCAGGGAGACTGCGGGCCCCGGCGACGCGTGGAAAGGGGGGCCGGGGGCCGGGGAGACTGCGGGCATCGGGAATCCGGGGGTCGGACGCCGAGGTTCAGGAGCCGGGCGCCGGGGCGGGCTGGCCCAGGCTCCACACCCGCACCTTGCCATCGAAGTCGGCGGCGAGGAGGACCGGCCGCCCTTCCAGCTCCGTCACCACGGCGTGAGCACCGGTGTTGTGGGCGGTGAACGGCCTGCCGGTCTCCTTGCGGGTGGCCAGATCCCACACCCGCACCGCGCTGTCGCCACCACCGGAGACGACGACCTGCCGCCCCTCCAGCTCCGTCACCACGGCGTGAGCACCGGTGTTGTGGGCGGTGAACGGCCTGCCGGTCTCCTTGCGGGTGGCCAGATCCCACACCCGCACCGCGCTGTCGCCACCACCGGAGACGACGACCTGCCGCCCCTCCAGCTCCGTCACCACGGCGTGAGCACCGGTGTTGTGGGCGGTGAACGGCCTGCCGGTCTCCTTGCGGGTGGCCAGATCCCACACCCGCACCGCGCTGTCGCCACCACCGGAGACGACGACCTGCCGCCCCTCCAGCTCCGTCACCACGGCGTGAGCACCGGTGTTGTGGGCGGTGAACGGCCTGCCGGTCTCCTTGCGGGTGGCCAGATCCCACACCCGCACCGTGCTGTCGCCGCCGGAGACGACGACCTGCCGCCCCTTGAGCTCCGTCACCGCCTCCACCGACCAGGACGGGTCGGTGCGGACGGTGAACGGCCTGCCGACCGGCATGCCGAGGGGGATGGTGCTCGGAGAACGGTCGGGCGTCGGAGCGGAGGTCGCGGAGGGACCCGTGGGCGACGGACCGGAGATTCCGGGGAGCTCCGGCTGCCACAGCCAGAAGGCCCCGGCGACCAGGGGGAGGACGGTGACGGCCGCTCCGGCGGCCAGGAGGCGGCGCCGGGCGGGACGGCGTGGGAGCCGGGATGCCGAGGGCGTGGCGGGAGAACTCGGAGCCCGGGACACCGAAGGCTCGACGGGAGGACTCGGGACCCGGGATGCCGGGGAGGTGGCGGGAGAACTCGGAGCCCGGGACAGCGGAGGCTCGGCGGGAGGGCTCGGCCGGTGATCCACGGGGGTGGGTTCCCCGTGGGTGAGGGTGGCGAGCAGGCCGGTGACGGCAGGACGGGCGGCGGGGTCTTTGGCCAGGCAGGCGGCCAGCAGCGGGCGCAGACGCTCGGGCACTCCGGCGAGGTCGGGTTCGCGGTTGGAGACGGCGTTCATCACCGCCGCCGCGACGTCGCCGGGGAACGCCCGATGCCCGGTGGCGGCGAACACCATGGTGGCGGCCCAGCTGAACACATCCGACGCCGTACCGGCCTGGTGACCGTCGAGCTGTTCCGGCGACAGATAGGCGGGGGTGCCCACCAGGCCCGATGACGTGGTGGTGCCGTCCAGCACGCGGGCGATGCCGAAGTCGATGACCACGGGCCCCTCCGGTCCCATGATCACATTGTCGGGTTTGAAGTCGCGGTGGACGATGCCGGCCCGGTGGATCGCGGCCAGCGCCGTCAGGGTGGCGACCGCGAGCCGGTCCAGGCCGCTGCCGGTCCGCGGCCCGTCGCCGGTGACCAGCTCTCTCAGGGAGGGCCCCGGGATGTACTCGCTGACCAGGTAGGGACGGTCGCCGGCGATCCCCAGGTCCAGGACCTGGGCGGTGCAGAACGCCGCGACCCGGCGGGTGACCTCCGCCTCGCGTATGAACCGCCGGCGCACCGTGGGGTCGGCCGCCATCCGGACGTGTAGCAGCTTGACCGCGACCTGGCGGTCCGACGGATCGCGGCCGCGGTAGACCACGCCCTGGCCGCCGTCACCCAGCACGCCGGTCAGCCGGCAGCCGCCGATCCGCTCAGGATCATCCGCGGCCAGCGAGCCGGGACCGGACACCCCGCACCTCGTCTCCTTGACCCGTGGGCGGGCGGCCGGGGCCGCCCTCGATCCAAGGGGTACAGCCGGAGCCACCCTCGATCCAAGAGTTGACGATAGGCGCCGGCCTGCCGTAACAGAAGCCCCACGGCCGGGGATGCTCCCGGAGACCTCGGTCACGCGGCAGGCAGGCTGCCCTCCGGCGTCGGCGCGGCCGTCTCCAGCAGTCGCTCGACGAGGTCGGCGGCGCGGGTGGTGCCGCCCTCGGCACGGACCTCGGCGCTGATCCTCTCCAGCCGCAGCGCGACCTCCGGGTCGGAGGTGAGTTCGAGCAGGGCCGTCCGCAGCGCCTCGGGGGTGGCCTGCCCGGCGTCGATCCGGCGGCCGGCGCCGAGCTCCACGATCTTGTCGGCGTTGTCGAACTGGTCGGCGCCCTGCGGGACCGCGATCATCGGGACGCCGCAGTACAGGCCCTCCTGGGTGCCGCCCATGCCCGCGTGGGTGACGAACGCGTCGGCCTGCTCCAGGATCGACAGCTGCGACACCCAGCTGTGCACCTCCACGTTGGCGGGGATCTCACCGAGCTCGGCCGGGTCGACGAACTTGCCGATCTGGAGCACGACGTGCCAGCCGGGCAGGTCACCGAAGGCGGCCAGGCAGGAGCGGTAGAAGCCGGGCAGGTTGGTGAAGGCGGAACCCAGGGAGACCAGCAGCACCTTCTCGGCGCTCTCGGGCCGGGTCCAGGCCTCCTGGTGGGTGCGGGCGCTGAGGCACGGCCCGGTGAAGGTGATCCGCGCCGGGTCGACCCGGTCGGCGTTGGGCTGCATCATCCTCGGGATCAGCGCGAGCGCCCTCTCCGGAGAGCCGACGAACGCCTGGGAGTCGGTCCCGGTGATGCCGTTGTCCACCAGCCACTGCTCGAACCGCCGGTAGTGCTCGGCCCCGCCGGGCGCCTTTTTCAGCTGCTCGACCATCGGCGCCGTGTCCTCCTCGTAGCCCTCCCACGCCACGTAGCACGGTGAGAGCTGCATCGCCGGGATCCCCCAGTTCTCGGCGAGAATCCGCGCGGAGTAGCCGGCGATGTCGTAGAGGAACAGGTCGGGCCGGTCGTCGCCGTAGGCGGCGCGGAGCTGCGGCAGCATGGAGATCGAGTCGTTGAGGAAGACGTCGAGCTGGGCGATCGTGTCCTCCGGCCAGCCGTCGGGATCGTTCATGGGCAGCGTCGAGGCGTACGGCACGGGCTCGGCCCCGGCCCCCTCGATCACCTCGGCGAACGACGGGTCGTTGGCGTAGGTCACCCGGTGGCCCCGGGCCGCCAGCTCCCTGATCACCTCAAGGCTGGGGTTGACGTGGCCGGGGGCCGGGATGCTGACCATGGCTATGTGCGCGCGCCGAGGCATGCGGTCTCCCTTTGGTTGCGTCCATTTTCGCGACGAAACGTCTCGTCTCGTCTCGGAACGCTTCCATCGTGCCCTCCACCCCTCCCCCTGTCAAAGCATCGGGTCCACCGCCACACGGCGGCCCGGCCTCCGCCCCCGGCGCGAGCACGGTCCGGCCACGCCGGTCCCCGGGAAACGGACACGCCTCTTTCCATCACGTAATGTGACGTCATATCAGCCGACCTCATCGAAATAACCGAGGACCGCAAAACCAGGAAATCCGGATATGCACTATTTCTTGTTGGACAGAGCTCGTGCGTGAGGGAAACGGGTCCCGCGCGGCCGTCCGCCCGGCCGCCGGAGCCGCGGGTGCGGCCGTGCTGGCCGTCCTGGCCATGAGCTCCTCCTGCGGGACCGATGACCCGCCACCCGCCGCGCCACCGGCCACCTCACCCGCCGCGCCGTCGCCGGCCACCCCGCCGGAGAAGATAAAGCCGGCCCCCGTATCGCCGGCCCAAATGGCGAAATTACCAATTGCCACGACTTATGCGACATTACGCCGAGCGCCCCGGGATCCCCGGCCATTCGGAACGGCGAGCGGGATCATCGTCCACCCCAAAGGGAAACAGGTGATCTATTCCCGTCCCGGTGGACCACCGGTGGCGGTTCTGCCTCCCACGCAGCTGGAGGACCCGACCTGGGTGCCGGTGGTGCAGACGCTGCCGGGATGGGCGCGGATACTGCTGCCGAGCCGGCCGAACCGGTCCACGGGATGGATCCACACCGGCGACGGCGGGGTTCGCACCGCCCGCAGCACCCATCGGGTCCGGGTCGATCTCGCCGCCCGCAGGCTCAGGCTGTTCGACGCCGGCCGCAGGACGGGGTCCTGGGCGGTGGCCGTCGGAACCGACCGGACCCCCACCCCGGCGGGGCGCACGTTCCTGCTCGCCTCCGTGTCCCCGGAGCACCCGACCTACAGTCCGCTGTTCCTCGCGCTCGGCGCGCACTCGGGCGCTCTCAGGACCTTCGCCGGCGGCCCCGCGACGATCGCCCTGCACGGCTGGCCGGACAGGGCGGCGTTCGGCCGCGAGGTGAGCTACGGCTGCGTGCGCGTCCCGGCCGCCGCGCTGCGCGCGCTCTCCCGGGTCCCCCTGGGCACCCCCGTCATGATCACCCGCTAGCCGCGAGAGGGCCCGGGCCGCCGGCGGGCACCCGTCACGGGCGGGCCGCGCACACCACGGTGCCCCGCCCCCTCGGCGAGGGAGCGGGGCACCGTCACGCCCGGACCGGCTCACGCCGGCCGGCCCCGGCGGCCTCACGCGCCCGTCTCACCCGGAGACCGGGAAGGCGCGGCACCGCCGGGCCGGGGCCGTCACCCCACGTAGCTGATGAGGAAGGGGAGCTGCTCGGCGCCGTCCTCCATCGTGCCGATCGCCCCGTTGGGGTGGAGCACGACGTTGCCGTCGCCGTAGTTGTCACCCTTCCAGGAGTAGATCCACGCCGGGCCGTCGAGGTACGTGGCGGCGCTGGTGCGCCACACGTCGGAGGGGAGGTCGGCCAGCTGGTGTCCCTCCCCACGGGAGGCGGCGAAGGCGCGCGCCTCCTCACGGGTCTTCTTCAAACCCTTCCCGTACCAGTACAGGCGGTATGTCCCCGCGGCGGCCGCGTCGTCCTCCCGCTCGGAGTCGATGGTGATGGGGATCTGCGTCAGCTGTTCGGTCATGGCTGTTCCGCCTCTCAGTCGGGGGAGGCGCGCGAAACACCTCCCCTCCGTTACTCACTGCTGCATTTCCGTTACTGACAGTAGTGAAACGGAGGGGAGGTGATCATCCTCCGGAGGGAGGACGATCACGGAGCCGGAGCTCAGAGCCAGGAACGATCACGGAGCCGGAGCTCAGGGCCAGGAGGAGTCCTGTTCGGGGTCGCCGCCGTCGGACAGGAGCTTGACGTCGGACTCGACCATCATCGCGACGAGCTCCTCGAAGGAGACCGACGGCTCCCAGCCGAGCTGGACGCGGGCCTTCTTCGGATCGGCGCAGAGCAGGTCCACCTCGGCGGGGCGGTGCAGGGACTGGTCGCCGACCACGTGCCGCTCCCAGTCGAGCCCGGCGGCGGCGAAGGCGGCCTCCACCAGCTCACGGACGCTGTGGGTACGGCCGGTGCCGATCACGTAGTCCTCCGGCGTGTCCGCCTGCAGCATCAGGTGCATCGCACGGACGTAGTCGCCCGCGTAGCCCCAGTCGCGGCGGGCCTCCATGTTGCCCAGACGCAGCTCGGTGGCCAGGCCGAGCTTGATCCTGGCCACGCCGAGGGTCACCTTGCGGGTGACGAACTCGGCGCCCCGGCGCGGGGACTCGTGGTTGAACAGGATTCCCGACACCGCGTACATGCCGTACGACTCGCGGTAGTTCTGGGTCAGGAAGTGGCCGTACGCCTTGGCCACGCCGTACGGCGAGCGGGGGTGGAAGGGGGTGATCTCGGTCTGCGGGGTCTCGCGGACCTGGCCGAACATCTCCGACGACGAAGCCTGGTAGAAGCGGATCTGTCCGGATCCGGCGGCCGTTCGCGAGGACGAGATGCCCGAGCAGACCCGGATGGCCTCCAGCATGCGCAGCACGCCCATGCCCGTGACCTCGGCCGTGAGCTCGGCCTGCTCCCACGACATCGGCACGAACGAGATGGCACCCAGGTTGTAGACCTCGTCCGGCTGGACCTTCTCCACCGCGGAGATCAGCGAACCCTGGTCGAGCAGGTCACCCCGGACGAGCTGGACGTCCTGCAGGAGCTTGCGCACCCGGGAGACGCGCGGGTTGGCCTGCCCCCGGACCAGGCCCCACACCTCGTACCCCTCACTCAGCAGGCACTCGGCCAGATAGGAACCGTCCTGCCCGGTGATACCGGTGATCAGTGCGCGCCTGGCCAACGCGTCCTCCTTGTTCGTCGAGCGGACCTTTTACCACTGATTGGCGAATGTACCGCCATGCCCATGGATGGGCACCATGTCGGCTGGAGCACGACTAGAACGCGTTTCACCGAATCTTGCTCGGTCAGGGTAACGTCGCAGTTCGGACCCAGTGCGACATGTTCTAGGAACAATTACACGCCGGGTCCAAGAGAGCTACCGAATGGTAGGGTCCGAGTACTAAGGTCATCTTTCACGGTACCTGTCCCCTTCCGGACAGGGTGAGGAAGGGGTTGCCGTGCCAGGTGCGGACTCACTGCGGATCGCGCTGCTGTCCTACCGCAGCAAGCCGACCTGTGGTGGCCAGGGCGTCTACCTGCGTCATCTCAGCCGCGAGCTGGTCGCCCTCGGGCATCACGTCGAAGTCTTCTCCGGCCAGCCGTACCCGGAGCTCGACGAGGGCGTCATCCTCAACAAGGTCCCCAGCCTGGACCTGTACCGCGACGAGGACCCCTTCCGCACCCCCAAGCCGCATGAGTACCGCGACTGGATCGACTGCCTCGAAGTCGCGACCATGTGGACCGCCGGATTCCCCGAGCCGCTGACCTTCACCCTCCGGGCGCACCGCGAGCTGAAGAAGCGCGTCGGCGACTTCGACGTGGTGCAGGACAACCAGACGCTCGGCTACGGCCTGCTCGGCATCCAGAAGCTGTTCCCCGTGGTCGGCACCATCCACCACCCGATCAGCGTGGACCGGCGGATCGAGCTGAAGGCCGCGCCGCTGCGCAAGAAGCTCTCGCTCAGAAGGTGGTACGGCTTCGTCCGGATGCAGGCCAAGGTCGCGCCCAGGCTGAACCCGATCCTGACCGTCAGCGAGTCCTCACTGGCCGACATCCACCGCGACTTCAACGTGCCCCAGGCCAACATGCGGCTCATCCCGCTCGGCGTGGACACCCGCTACTTCCACCCCCGTCCGGAGATGCCCAAACGGCCGGGCTCGATCGTCGCGGTGGCCAGCGCCGACTCCCCGATGAAGGGCGTCTCGACGCTGCTGCGGGCGGTGGCGAAGCTCGCCACCGAGCGGGACGTGAACCTGACCGTGGTCAGCAAGCCCACCCCCGGCGGCCCGACGGAGAAGCTGGTCGCCGAGCTCTCCCTGCACGACCGGGTGACGTTCGTGCACGGCATCTCCGACACCGCGCTGGGCGAGCTGATCGCCACCTCGGAGATCTCGGTCGTGCCCTCCCTCTACGAGGGCTTCTCACTGCCGGCCGTCGAGCACATGGCCTGCGGCACCCCGCTGGTCGCCAGCCGCACCGGCGCGCTGCCCGAGGTCGTCGGCGACGCGGCCGTCCAGGTGGCCCCCGGCGACCCCGAGGAACTGGCCGCAGTCCTGCGCCGCCTGCACGACTCCCCCGAGGAGCGGGCCGCGGTGGGCAGGAAGGGCTACGAGCGGGCCATGGAGCGCTACACCTGGAACGTCGTCGCCCAGCGGACCGTGGAGGCCTACCACGAGGCCATCCAGGCCCGCCGCGCGAAGTGACCGATCTCAACCCGATTCATCTCAAAAGGCTCAAGAGGAGCGGCGAGTGCTGACTGTCGACTTCGGCCGGTTGCCCGTGGGGCCCGGAACCCGAGTTCTGGACCTGGGCTGCGGCGGCGGACGGCACGCGTTCGAGGTGCTGCGCCGGGGTGCCGACGTTGTGGCCTTCGACATGGACGCCGAGGAGCTGGAGGGCGTGGCGAGCATGTTCGCCGCGATGGACAAGGCCGGCGAGGTGCCCCCGGGCGCGACGGCCGAGACCGTGACCGGCGACGCGCTCAAGATGCCGTTCGAGGACGCGAGCTTCGACCGGGTGATCGCGGCCGAGGTGCTGGAGCACATCCCCGACGACATGGCCGCGATGCGGGAGATCTTCCGGGTGCTCAAGCCGGGCGGACGGGCGGCCATCACCGTGCCGAGCTTCCTGCCGGAGCGGATCTGCTGGGCTCTGGACGAGGCCTACCACACCGCCCCCGGCGGGCATGTCCGCATCTACACGCTGGCCGAGCTGAGCGCCAAGCTGAAGTCGATCGGCATGGAGATCGGCCCGCACCACCACGCCCACGGCCTGCACGCGCCGTACTGGTGGATCAAGTGCGCGGTCGGCGTCAACAACGACGACCACCCGCTGGCCAAGGCCTACCACGAGATCCTGGTCTGGGACATCATGAAGCGCCCGGCCGCGACCAGGATCGCCGAGGCGGTGCTCAACCCGCTCATCGGCAAGAGCGTGGTGCTCTACGTCCGGAAACCTGCATGATCTACTGGGAGCGCGGTGGCCCGCCGAGGGACGGAGCAGGCGGCGGAGCGGATGAGGAGCGGTGAGCGACCAGTTGAGGTGGGAGCAGGTCGTCCAGACCGCTCAGAGCATCGCCGCCGTGCAGGAGTCCGACGGCGGCATCCCGTGGCCCGAGGGACACGTGGACGCCTGGAACCACGTCGAATGCCTGATGGCGATGAGCGTGGCCGGGCTGACCGGGCCGGTCCGCAAGGGTTATGACTGGCTGGTCCGCACCCAGCGGGCCGACGGCTCCTGGCCGATGAAGCTGGTCGGGGGCAGGGCGGTCGAGCAGGGCGGGGAGTCCAACCACGCCGCCTACGTCGCGGTCGGCGCCTGGCACGAGCTGCTGGTCACCGGGGACGAGGACTTCGCCCGCGAGATGTGGCCGGTCGTCCGGTCGGCGCTGGACTTCGTGGTGGAGCTGCAGACCACCCGGGGCGAGATCGTCTGGGAGCGGGCGGCCGACGGCAGGCCCGCCCGGTACGCCCTGCTGACCGGCTGCGCCTCCATCTACCAGGGGCTGCGCAGCGGTGTGCTGCTGGGTGAGCAGCTCAGCGATCCGCAGCCCGACTGGGAGCTCGCGGCCGACCAGCTCGGCCACGTGCTCGCCGCCCACCCCGAGGCGTTCGCCGACAAGAGCCGCTTCTCGATGGACTGGTACTACCCGATCCTGGGCGGCGCGGTGCGCGGTCCGGCGGCCCGCGCGCGGCTGGCCGAGGAGTGGGACACGTTCGTGGAGCCGGGCCTCGGCATCCGCTGCGTCTCCGACCAGCCGTGGGTGACCGGCGCCGAGTCGTGCGAGCTGGTGCTCACCCTGGACGCCGTGGGCGACCGGGACCGGGCGCTGAAGCTCTTCGCCGACATGCAGCACCTGCGGCACGAGGACGGCTCCTACTGGACCGGCTGGCAGTTCGTGAACGAGAAGTGGTTCCCGCACGAGCGCTCCGCCTACACCGCGGCCGCCGTGGTGCTCGCCGCCGACGCGCTGACCGAGCACACCGCCGCCTCGGGCATCTTCCGGGACGCGGGCAGATACGTGACGGACCGTCCCACGTCGGCCTGCGGCTGCAGCCACGCCGGTTCACGGGCCTGACCGGCGCCCCCGCGGCGCCTGCCGGGCCCCGCGGGACTCTCCGTCCCCGGGGCCGGCGGGCCCGTCACGTCCTCAGGAGCACCGGGCCGAACAGTCCCGTGACCCGCTGGCCGGGGAAGACGAAGTGGGTGGGGCTGACCGCGTCGAGGTAGGGGGCGAGGGTGCCGAGCACGAGGATCTCGACCGTGTTCTCCCCCTCGTCCAGAGACAGGTCGAAGACGTACGGCCAGCAGACGCGCACCCCGGCCGGGCGCCCGTTCACGGTGACCTCCGCCGTGCCGCGCACCCGTCCCAGGTCGAGTTCGGCCCGCCCGCGCTCCCCCGCGGGTCCGGGTCCCGCGAGTCCCGGCCGCCCCGCCGGGGAGGCGGGGAGCCGGACGACGGTGCGGTAGCGGACGCCGCCGCTGTACCCGGCCAGCCCCTGCGCCTCCCAGTCGCCCAGCTTGATCCGTCCGGGTCCGCAGGCGAACCTGACCGGTCCTGCCAGGGCCGCGCCGCCCTGGAAGCCGGGGCGGGTGGTGACCAGGAGCTCGGCCCGGCGGGCCGAGCCGTCGAGGACGGCGGGCAGAGCCGACTCCACGCCGTCGACGAGCACCCGGACCGGACCGTGGGCGTCGGCCTCCATCAGCGTCGCGCCGGGCGGGACGTCCACCCGGAACCGCTCGACCCGTTCCGCCGCGCCGGGCACCGCGAAGATCGCGGGCAGGGCGGTGGCGCGGGAGTCGATCCACCCGGCCCCGGGGAGGGGATGCGGACGGGGACGCAGGTGGAGGGCGGCGGGGTCGCCGTGCTGGCGCCGCCGTACGCCGGGGCGGCTCGTCCAGCCGGGGCCGGAGACCACCAGGCCGTCGGCCAGCACCGCCCCGTCCGACTCCACGCGGACGGTGTTGGGACCGGGACGGAGCAGGTGCGACACGTCGTAGCGGCGCACGCGCGGGATGTCCGCCTCGGCGTACGGGTCGAACCCGCCCTGCCTGCCGGCCTCGGTGCCGTTCACCAGCACCATGCAGGGTGAGGTGGAGGCGATCTGGAGGACGTGCTCGCCGTCCTCCCCGCCCTCACCGGCCCGCACGACCGTCTCCAGCACCGGACCGGCGATCCACTCGGGCCTGCGCGCGGCCCCGGGATCCGCGGTGAAGGACACGTGCGCCCGCAGCGTGAGGTCCTCGTCGGGGACCAGCCGGAGTTCCAGCACGTGCTCGCCGGGCTCGACCGGGCTCAGGCCGACGGCGAGGTACCCGGAGTCGTCGAGCGGCAGCTCCCTGCCGTCCACCCGGACCTCTTTCGCCGCCGCCGCGCCGACGACGAGCCTGGCCTCCGGCGTGCCGGGCACGGTGACGCTCGCGCGGAACCAGACGGGCCGGCCCGCGGGGACGGGGCCGAAGTCGAGGAACTCCTCGGGGACGTGCCCCTTCGGGCCGAGCGTGTCGCGGTGGATCGGATCCTTGTGCAGGCCGCGCGAGGTCGACCAGACCGCGGGACGCCAGTCGCCGTCGCCGGTCCGCCACAGCCCGTGCGGGCCGAACGTCGCGTGGACGGGGTCGCCGTCCGGAGTCTCCAGCGTCCACCGCTCGACCGTCGCGGACGTGCCGAAGTCGCCCCAGGTGTCGTCCAGCGTCGGCACCAGCTCCATGTCCCACTCGTCGCCGAGGTCGATCTCACGCGTGTACGGCGTGCGTGACTCCGGGGCCGCCGTCTCCCCCGTCTCGGGGACCGTCCCCTGGCCGGGGAACAGCAGCAGGGCGGCGGGGCCGTCTTCGAAGGGGACCGTCACCTCGACGACGCCGTCGTCGAGCGTGTACGGCAGGGGGCGGACCTCGCCGCTGAAAGGGCTGGCCAGCAGGGGTGTTCCCGTGACGTCACGGACCCGGACCCGCATCTCCCGCCGGTAGCGGCCGGAGTCGAAGTCGCAGGTCGCGTCCAGCCAGCCCAGCTCGACGCCGCGCTCCTCCGGCCTGCCGACGCCGATCTCGCTCGCCCTCGGGAAGGCCGCGGTCAGGAAGACCACGGTCGTGCCGTCCACCTCGCGCACCAGCGGCGGGACGGGTGCCTCGACCCGGGGGACGTGCCCCGCCAGCGCCTCCCCGAGATCCGCGGCCGAGGCGACAAGGCGAGCCGCGCCGCGCCCGCGACCCGCTCCGGAGCCGCGCCCGGATCCACCGGCCGGGCCCTCCCCCGGTCCCGCCGTGGGACCGCCCTCGGGACCGCCCTCGAAGTGGCGGCGGAGTCGCGGGGAGTCCGGGAGCGCCCCGACGGCGACCAGCAGGCCGCCGTCCGCCACGAACCCGTCCAGCCGCTCGGCGGTCCCCTCGTCGAGGACGGTGGCCGCCGGGAGGATGACGACCCCGTACGACTCGGTGGACACCGCGAGCCTGCCGTCCGAGACCACCGCACGCCGGACGGACTCCTCGTCGATCACGTCGGCGTCGAGGCAGAGCCGGTCGAGCGCTCCGGGCACGGTCTGGAACCAGGCCATGTCGCCCACGAGCTCCCGGTAGACCCGCTGCGCCCGCGCCGCGTCCCCGTCGCCCGCGCCGCCCGCCTGGGCGGTGGCCGCGGGGAACAGGACCGCGACGTCGCAGAGGTGGCGGCCCAGGGAGAGGACCGCGCACAGGCGGGTGACCGCGTCGGCGAAGACGCGGTGGTGCCGCCAGTACGGCTGGCGCCAGTCGGTCGACGGCGGCGCCCACTCCCACCAGCCGGCCCTCGTCGTGTAGTAGACCGCGTGCGGGTTGTAGAGGTTGGCGCCCGCCCGCAGCCAGGGCAGCAGCCAGTCGAACGTCTCCTCCAGCGTGCCGCCCCAGCCGCTGGAGTGGAACGCCTCGATCCACGTGCGGGGCCGGCCGTACAGGTGGGCGAGGGAGGAGTGCACCCGCGCGTCTCCGTGGTGGTCGGAGCCGGGCGCGCTGAACCAGCGGTGCGTGCGCGTGTAGTCGGCGTACAGCTCGACACCCTCCACCGGGTGCCCCGCGCGGGCCGGGTCCTGCTGGTCGCAGCCGTTGAGCAGCCCGTGCTCGGCGTGCCACTCGGCCAGCGGCCGGAAGAACGCCTCCTCGGCGAGCTCGGCCCTGGTCCGCTGGTAGTCGTGCCGGACGGAGGGGCCGCCGTCCCGGGAGAACGGGTAGCCGCGCCTGGCGAGGAACTCCTCGGCGAACGTCGCCGACCACGTGGGCATCGACGGCAGCTCGTCCTGGAACGAGCCGACGATCACGTTGCCGAACCGGTGGCCCAGCCGCCGCGCGAACTCGCCGTGCACCCGGTCGAGCAGCACCTCGCACGCCGTGCGGGACAGGTAGTCGAACCCGCGGAGCGACACCGAGCCGTCGGCGTCCAGCCACTGCCCGGCGAAGGCCGGGTTCTCCTGCACGAGGCGGGCCTGCAGGTCGGCGCCGGAGAAGCCGAGCTGGTCGTAGAACCACAGGTACGCGCCGGTCTGCAGGGCGTCCTCGCAGACTCCGTCCAGCAGCTCCCACCACGCCTCCGACAGGAACGGAGGGTCGTCGGCGTCGGCGCCGAACAGCGGGCCCGACGGCGCCAGGTTCAGGATGACCAGGTTGTGCACGCCGCCCGCGACGAGGCGCTCCATCTGCCAGCGCAGCCGTTCCCTGCGCAGCGGCTCGCCGCTCCACCACCAGATCGCCGCGGGTGAGTGGCTGCGGGGCGGGTTCCGCAGCGCGTCGAACACGTTCATCGAATACCTCCGGTGGGAGCCCCCGGCCTCCCGCCGGAGACGGGCGTCAGCCCTTGAGACCGCTGGAGAAGCCCTTGATCACGTACTTCTGCAGCACCAGGAAGACCGCCACGATCGGCAGCGCGGCCAGCACCAGTCCGGCGAAGACCAGGCCGTAGTCGGAGACGTACTGGCCGACGAAGGCGAAGACGCTCACCGGGACCGTCTCGAAGCCGGATCCGCCGAGATAGAGCAGCGGCGTGAAGAAGTCGTTCCAGATGAAGACCGCGTTGAGGATCAGCACGGTGCCGGTGATCGGCCGCAGCAGCGGGAAGACGACCCTGGTGAAGGCGGTGAGATGCGAGGCGCCGTCGATCTGGGCGGCGCTCGCGTACTCCCGGGGCAGCGCCCGGATGAAGCCGGTGTAGAGGAAGATCGTGAACGGCAGCTGGATGCCGGTGTAGAACACGATCATCCCGGTGTGCGTGCCGATCAGGCCCAGGTCGTTGACCAGCCCGTACAGCGGGATCATGCCGAGCTGGAACGGCAGCACGATGCCGAGCAGGAACAGGACGTACAGCGCGTAGCCGAGCCGGGTCGCGGTCCGCGCCAGGAAGTAGGCGGCGAACGAGCCGAGCCCGATCAGCGCGACCAGGCTGACCACCGTGATCACGGTGCTGTTCATCAGGGACGGGCCGAGAGCCGCCGCCGACCACGCTTCGCCGAAGTTGGCCGTGGTGGGCGGGTTCGGCAGCGCGAGGGGGGCCTGCGAGATCTGCCCGGGATCCTTCAGCGACAGGGTGACCAGCGCGTAGACCGGGAAGAGGAACGCGACCGCCACCGCGATCATGACGATCTCCAGCAGGAAGGTCCTCGACCTCACTGGGCCACCTCCCTTGAGCGCAGGTAGGAGATCTGGATGAGCGACACCGCCGCCACGAACAGGGCCAGGACGAGGGCGATCGCCGTGCTGTAGCCGAACTTGCCGAAGACGAACGCCTGCTTGTACAGGACGGTCGACAGGGTCTCGGTGGCGTAGCCGGGACCGCCGTTGGTCGCCGCGAACACCTGGTCGAACAGCTTCAGCCCGCCGATCGTGGACAGCATCAGGTTGATCGTCAGCGCCGGGGCGAGCAGCGGCCAGGTGACGTAGCGGAAGCGCTGGAGCGTTCCCGCCCCGTCGATCATCGCGGCCTCGTGCAGCTCCTTCGGGACGCCCTCCAGCCCGGCCAGGAAGATGACCATCGAGTAGCCGGCGTACTGCCACACGACCATGCCCGCGATCGACCACAGCGCGACCGACGGGTCACCCAGCCAGTCGACCTCCAGGCCGAGCAGGCCGTTCAGTCCCATGGAGGGGTCGGGGGTGTAGACGTACTTCCACAGGAAGGCGACCATGACCGGGCTGACCACGACGGGCGCGAAGAAGACCACCCGCAGCAGCGCGCGGCTCTTCAGCCGGGCGTGCACGCCGAGCGCGAGCAGCAGCCCCACGCCGTTCTGCACGACCAGGATCGCCACGGTCAGCAGGAGCGTGTTCCCGAGGGAGCCCATGACCTGCTCGTCGCCGAGGATCGCCCGGAAGTTGGACAGCCCGACGAAGGACATGTCCTCGCCGACGCCGCTCCAGTCGGTGAAGGCGTAGAACACGCCGACGATGCTCGGGTAGAGCACCACCGCCGCGTAGACCAGCAGGGCGGGGACGGCGAACAGCCAGGAGGGGGAGAGGCCGGCCAGGGGCCTGGCCCGCCGCGTCCGCGCGGCGGGTGGCGTGTCGACCGGCAGGGTCGTCAGGGTCACGGGGCCTCCCGTCTGTCCGGGGCGGCATGCCCCTCACCGCGGCACGGGCCTGTCATGGGGTGCGGGCCGTTCACTTGGCGTACGCCTCGTCCATCTTCTTCAGCGCTTCGTCGACCTTGCTCTTCCCGGCCAGCAGGTCCTGGACGACCGCGAAGTGGGTCGGCTGCACCTCCGCGTTGGGCCAGCGCTGGTCCATGAACGGCACCGCCCGGTCCTTGGTGAAGGGCAGGAACGACTCCACGGCCGGGTCGATGGTGGAGCTCGCGTCCTGGGTCAGCGGGATCGCGGCGATCGCCTTGGCCCAGCGGTTGATGTTCTCCTGCCTGCCGAGGAAGTCGATGAAGGCCTTGGCCTCCTCGGCGTTCTTGCCCTTGGCGTTCGCGCCGAGCCCCACGACGACGCCGGCGGGGATCCACACCGAGGCGGCGTCGTCGGCACCGGGCAGCGGGAACATCGACAGGTCGTCGGGGCTGGAGGCGGCGTCGCGGAAGGACGGCAGCACCGCCGACACCTGGATCGCCATCGCGGCCTTGCCGGTCGCGACCATCGAGGTCTGCTGCTCGAAGGTGGTGCCGTTGGGCTTGTCGTTGAAGTAGCCGCGCTTCTGCAGCTCCAGGTACATCTCCATGGCGTCGCGCCAGCCGGACTGGGCGAAGCTCGCCTGCCCGGCGGCCTGCTTGTCGTCGAAGGTGGGGTCCTTGGCGTAGACCGTGGAGGGCACGAGCGCGTAGGTGATGAGCTGGGTGACCCACGGGGTCTGCGCGCCCAGCGCGATCGGGACCTTGCCCGCCTTCTTCAGCTTCTCGCAGAGCCCGAGGAACTCGGTCCACGTGGTGGGCGGGGCGTCGATGCCCGCCTCCTGGAAGACCTTCTTGTTGTAGATCGCGCCGATGACCGACGAGCCCGCCGAGTACATGAGGGTCTTGCCGTCGAGCTGGAAGGCCGGCTTGAACCCGGTGGGGATCGTCTTCGTCCATGCCTGGGCGGACAGGTCCGCCAGCAGCCCGGCCCCGGCGATCTGGGTCATCGACATCGCGCTGCCGCTGCCCGGGTAGACGACGTGCAGGTCGGGGGCGTTGCCCGCGCCGAGCTGGGTGCGGAGCGAGGTCTGCACCTGGTCGGTCGGGGCGTAGGAGGTCGTGATCGTCACACCGGCTCTGGCCTGCCGGTAGGCGGCGGCCAGCTCGTCCATCGGCGTCTTCTGGTCGGCGACGCCCACGAACTTCAGGTCGAGCGCCGCGGCGCCGCTCGCGCCGGTGGTGCCGCCCGTCTGCGGCTTGGTGGAGCACCCGGCCGCCGCGGCTGCCGCCGCCAGGCCGCCCATCATGCGGAAGAACTGGGCGCGGCTCATCTTGGCGTGGCGAAGGTCGGTCATGCTTTCTCTCCTCGGACTAGCTCGAAAATGTGGTCCCCCGAGGTCACCCGGCGGGTCTCGCCGCCGGGCAGGTGCACCGTCGCCGTGGCGCCGGGCGGGATGCGCGTCTGGAGGCGGAAGCCCTCCGCGTCGTTGTGCCAGCTCACCGAGATGAGGCCGCGCGCCGACTCGTAGGAGGCGCCGGCCCGGCTCAGGTCGCCGGGAAGGGGGCGGATCACCACTTCCCGGAAGGCGACGGAGCCGGGTGCCTGGGCGATCCCCGCGACGCCGCTGTAGAGCCACTCGCCGATCGATCCGAAGGCGTAGTGGTTGAAGGAGTTCATCGAGGCCGCCCCGACCCCGTCCCAGCGCTCCCAGACGGTGGTCGCGCCGTGCCTCACCTGGTAGAGCCACGACGGCGGATCGGTGCGGCGGAGCAGGGCGTGCGCGAGGTCGTCGCGGCCGTGCGCGGACAGCACCGGGCAGAGCAGGTTGACGCCGAGGAAGCCGGTCAGCGGGCCCGACTCCTCGACCAGTGCGGCCAGCCGGGCGGCGGCACCGCGGCCCTGTTCGGGTGTGAGCAGGCCGAAGGCGAGCGCCAGGAGATAGCCGGTCTGGGTGTCGCCCTCGACCAGGCCGCCGTCGCCGACGAACGCCGCGGCGAACGCCGCGCGGACGCGGTCGGCCAGCGCCCCCATGCGCTCCGCCTCGCCGTACAGGCCGCGCACCCGGGCGGCCTCCGCGGTGAGTGCCGCGCTGCGGTGGAAGAACGCCGTGGCCAGCACCTCGCGCGGGGTGGCGGGGCCGGGGGCCAGCCAGTCGGCGAAGTGCGGGCCGGTCCGGTGCCGCCAGATCAGGTCGGGGTTGTGCCGCGCGACGAAGTCCACCCACCGGACCATGGAGTCCACGTCGAGGAACCTGTCGTCGCCGTACACCCGGTACAGGTGCCAGGGCACCAGCACGCCCGCGTCCGCCCAGCCCGGCGCGCCCTCGTCGGCCACCCCGCTGAGCAGCGGGGCGACGTTGGAGAAACCGCCCTCCGGGGACTGCGCGTCCACCACGTCCCGCATCCATTTACTGAAAAATCCGGAGACGTCGGCGTTGAAGCAGGCCGTCGGCAGGAACACCTGCGCGTCGGCGAGCCAGCCCAGCCGTTCGTCGCGCTGCGGGCAGTCGGTGGGGACGCTGACGAAGTTGCCGCGCTGACCCCAGCCGATGTTGTCGTGGAGCCGGTTGATCTCCGGGTCCGAGCACTCGAACGTGCCGGTCCACGGGGTGTCGCTGTGCAGGACGATCGCCCGGATGTCGTCGAGCCGGTCGATCCCGCTCACCTCGGCGTAGCGGAAACCGTGGTAGGTGAACCGCGGCTCGAACACCTCCTCCGCGCCGCCCGCGGTGATCAGCACGTCGGTCGCGTCGGCGGTGCGCAGGTTGGCGGTGTGCAGGCGGTCCTCGCCGTCGAGCGTCTCGCCGTGCCGCACGGTCACCCGCCGTCCCGGCTCCTGGTCCCGTACGGCGAGCCGGACCCGGCCGGCGATGTTCTGCCCGAAGTCCACCAGGTGCACGCCCGGCCTGACCAGGACGGACGAGACCGGGAGCAGCTCGCCGAGGGCGCGCACCGGCTCGTCCCGGGAGGCGACGAGGAGGGAGTGGTCGTCCCCGGTGACCACGGCGGGGCGCCAGGAGGAGTCGTCGAAGCCGGGCAGGTCCCAGCCGGGGGTCTCGGCGCGGGCGTCGTGGCACTCGCCCTTGAGCAGGTCGCCGTAGCGGACCCGGCCGTGGCCCGTGCGCCAGCCCTCTCCGGTGGCGACCACCCGGGTGGAGCCGTCTTCGAACGTCAGGTGGAGTTCGGCGATGAGCTCGGGGAAGCGGCCGTAGTGGTAGCCGGGGCGGCGGGGGTCGAAGCCCGTGAAGCCGCTCCACCAGCCGTCGGCGACCGTCGCGGCCAGCACGTTCTCGCCGTCGAGCAGGAACGGGGTCACGTCGTGGACCTGGTACTGGATCCGCCTGCGGTAGTCGGTCCAGCCCGGGGCGAGCTCGGCGTCGCCGGCCCGGTGGCCGTTGACCCTGGCCTCGTACAGGCCCTTGGCGCTGATGAGGAGCCTGGCCCGGGTCACCCCGGCCGTGCTCTCGAAGCTCGTGCGCAGCTGGGGGCAGGGCAGCAGGCCGTGGTGGCTGAGCGCCTGGTCGCCCTCCGTCGGCGGGTCCATGTGCGCGACGGCGGCGGGGTCGTGCGCGATCCAGGAGGCCTGCCAGACATCCTGGCCGGTCTCGAACCACGACTCCGCGCTGCCCTCGGCGCCGTCCCGCGCCCAGACCGTGACGCGCCAGGCGTATCTCGTGCGGGGAAGGAGCGGCGGCCCGCCGTAGACGGCGCCGATCGCGGCGGGGTCCTCGACCCTGCCGCTGGACCAGTCGCCCACCTCCAGCTCGTAGGCCACCGGGTCGTCGCCCGCCCGCGCCGACGCGAGCCGCCACGACAGCAGCGGGCGGGGCTCGCCGACGCCGAGCGGCGTCTGCCGGTGCTCGCAGCGCAGGCCGTACGGCGTCAGCCTCGGCGGGGCCGGATCGGAGCGGGAGGGCGAGGTCTGGGCGGGGGCACAGTGGACCGCGTTGCCGATCATGCGCACCTCCCTGCTATCTCTTTGTTAAATCTAACGATTTATGATGTGATTTTGTGATTGATGGGTGGAGACTATGAGCCACCAGATCCGAGTGTCAAGGGTGGCCGATGCGGGATTCCGCCGAAGCCGGGGCGTGAGAGGGCGCATGGTTTCCAAGAAATTCACAGGTGAACCCGCGTGGGCCGGGATGGACATCGGCACCCAGGGAGTGCGGGTGACCGTGGTCGACGGCCGTGGCACGCCGCTGGCGACGGGGTCCGCCCCGCTGCGCAGCCGGCGCGGCGAGGGACGCGGACACGAGCAGGACCCCGAGGACTGGTGGCGGGCCGCGGTCACCGCGTGCCGGCAGGCCACCGCGGGCCTCGCCCCCGGGCGGATCCGGGCGCTGGCGGTGTGCAGCACCTCCGGCACCATCGTGCTCGCCGACGCCGCGGCCAGGCCCGTCTCGCCGGCACTCATGTACGACGACGACCGGGGCCGCCCCTACGTGGAACGGGTGACCGCCGCCGGGCAGGAGCTCTGGGACGACCTGGCCGTGCGGATCCAGGCCTCGTGGGCGCTGCCCAAGCTGCTCTGGCTCGCCGAGAACGGCGGGCTGCCCGCCGGCGCGCGACTGCTGCACTCGGCCGACCTGGTGACCGCGCGCCTGGCCGGCGAGCTGACCGCGACCGACTCCAGCCACGCGCTGAAGACCGGCTACGACTCGCTCAGGGAGCGCTGGCCCCTGGAGGTGATGTCCAGGCTCGGCCTGCCCTCCGACCTGTTCGGCCCCGTCACGCGGCCGGGCAGCCCGATCGGCGAGGTGGGGGCCGAGGCCGCCGCCCTCACCGGGCTGCCCGAGGGATGCGGGATCGTCGCGGGCATGACCGACGGCTGCGCGGGCCAGATCGCCGCCGGCGCGCTGACACCCGGCAGCGGCGTATCCGTGCTGGGCACCACGCTGGTGCTCAAGGGGGTGAGCGAGAAGCTCCTGCGCGACCCCGCCGGCGCCGTCTACAGCCACCGCCACCCCGGCGGCGGCTGGCTGCCCGGCGGCGCGTCAAACGTCGGCGCCGGCGTGCTGGCCTCGGCGTTCCCCGGCCGCGACCTGGCCGCCCTCGACGAGGCCGCCGCCCGGTACGAGCCCGCGGGGGCCGTCGTCTACCCGCTCACCACCCGGGGTGAGCGCTTCCCCTTCTACCGGCCGGACGCCGAGCAGGTCGTGGTCGGCGAGACCGCGACGGAGGCCGAGCACTACGCGGCGCTGCTGCAAGGCGTCGCGTACGGGGAACGGCTGGGCCTGGCCTCCCTCGCGCTGCTCGGCGCGCCCGTCTCCGAGCACCTCGCGCTGGTCGGCGGGGCCACGCGCAGCCGCTACTGGTGCCAGCTCCGCGCCGACGTCCTGGGCATGCCGGTCCGGATCCCCCGCCACCCCGAGGCCTCGGTCGGCATGGCGGTGCTCGCCGCCTCGTCCGGGCGCTCGCTCGACGACACCGCCCGGGAGATGGTCTCCCGGGGCGAACAGCTCGATCCCCGCCCGGACCGCGTGGCACGGTTCGAGCAGAGCTTCCGCCTGCTCGTCGACGCGCTCGCCGAGCGGGGCTACCTCACCACCGAACTCGCAGCGAAGGCGGTCACATCATGACGATCTTCCTCTCCCGGCACGGCCGTACCGAGTGGAGCGTCCAGGGGCGCTACGCGGGCGTCAGCGACATCCCCCTGGACGAGGTGGGGCGGGAACAGGCGCTGCTGCTCGCGGACTGGGCGCGGGGGGCCGGGCTGACCGGCGTGGTCTCCTCGCCGCTGCTGCGCGCCCGCGACACCGCCGCGGACGCCGCCCGCGCGGCGGGGCTCACGCTGCGCACCGACCCCCGCCTGCGCGAGCTGGACTTCGGCGACGCCGAGGGGCTCCACCGCGCCGAGGTGGAGCCCGAGGCCATGCGGCGCTTCCAGGCCGACCCCGTCGCGGACTTCCTGCCCGGCGGGGAGGACCCCGTCGAGGCCGCGGAGCGGGTCACCCGGTGCCTGCTGGAGCTGGACGAGGCGGGACGGACCCTCGTGGTCGCGCACAACACGATCCTGCGCCTGGCCCTGTGCGGGCTCCTGGGCATCCCGCTGGCCGACTACCGCAGGCGGCTGCCGCTCATCGAGCACGGCTCGGTGACCGAGCTGACGCTCGGCCCGGCGGGACCGGCTCTGCGGCGCTTCAACTCTCCCATCCGATAGCGCTACGATGCGCGATCAACAACGACTTGGAGCTCGCCAGGTGAATTCGCGTCAGCACACGGCCGGCGGCGCCTCCCGTCGCCAGGCGATGGCGGAACACGTCATGCGCCAGGGGTCGGCCTCGGTCACCGATCTCGCCGAGGCCTTCGGCGTCAGCGTGATGACGGTCCACCGCGACCTGGACGAGCTCGAACGTCAGGGGATGGTCCGCAAGTTCAGGGGCGGCGCGACCGCGCAGGCGTCCAACGTCTTCGAGAGCAACATCGTCTACCGGCGTACGGCCCACCAGGAGGAGAAGGAGGCGATCGCGCGGCACGTCGCCCGGCTCATCGAGCCCGGCAGCTCGATCATGCTCGACGACTCCACGACCGCGCTCGCGGTGGCCAGGCACCTCGGCGAGGTCACCCCGCTGACCGTGGTCACCAACTTCCTGGAAGCCATCAAGCTCCTCGCGGCGGCGCCCGGCATCCGGCTGATGGCGCTCGGCGGGGAGTACCACCCCACGCACGACTCCTTCCTCGGCGTCGCCTGCGTGGACGCCATCGAGGCGATGAGCACGGACATGGTGGTCGTCTCCACCTCCGCGGTCTCCGACCGCTACGCCTTCCACCAGGAGCAGGAGATCGTGCTGGTGAAACGGGCGATGCTCCGCTCCGCCTCGCGCCGCGTCCTGGCGATAGACCACTCCAAGCTCGCCCGGGTGGCACTGCACAAAGTGGCGCCGCTCGACGACTTCGACACCATCGTGGTCGACTCGCGCGCCCCCGCCGAAGCCGTCCAGCTCCTGCGCGAGAAGCACCGCAACGTCGAGATCGCCGAGCTCTAGGGTCGCCGGGCTCCGGCGGCTCCCTGGAGCTCCAGGGGCGCCGGGTTCCGGAGAGCGGCGAGCTCCGGAGAGCGGCGGACCCGGGTGGCGTCCGTCCGGCCTGCGTCCCCCCGGGACGCCGGGGTGATCTACGGCGAGACACTTAACATTTTCTATGTTAATTTTCACAGCACTGATGTAGCGTTTCACGACATGCCGAGAGATGTAGTGAACGTGCTCGCAGCCGGAGACCATTTCGTCCGGCCCTCCGCCGTCGCCGACGGGCTCCGCGCCGAGCTCGGCGAGCGTGTCGCGGTGACGTCCCTGACCGGGCCGTGGCCGGTGCGGCCGTACGGCCCGATCGCGGAGGTGCACGAGGCGTCGGGAGACGAGGACGAGCTGATCGCCGCGCTGCGGGACGTCGAGGTGGCCGTCACCCAGATGGCCCCGTTCACCGCGCGGGTCCTGGCCGACGCCCCCGCCCTGAAGCTGCTCGTCGTCACCCGCGGCGGCCCCGTCAACGTGAACCTCGCCATGGCCGCCGAGCGCGGGGTGACGGTGTGCTCCACCCCCGGACGCAACGCCCCCGCCGCAGCCGAGCTGGCCGTGGCGCTGACCCTGGGCGTGCTGCGCCGCCTCAGCGAGGTGCACGCCACGATGCGCGACGGGCAGTGGCGCTCGGACCTGTACTCCTACGACCTCTGCGGCGGCGAGCTCGACGGCGCCGAGGTGGGCGTCGTCGGGTTCGGCGCCATCGGCCGCCGGGTCGCCGCCGCCTTCCAGGCGCTCGGGGCGCACGTCCTCGTGGCCGACCCGTTCGCCGGCACGCTGCCCGAGGGCGTCACCCCGGTGAAGCTGCCCGAGCTGCTCGCGCGCTCCCGGGTGGTGAGCCTGCACGCCCGGCTCACCCCCGAGACCCACGGCCTGATCGGCGCCGCCGAGCTGGCCCTGATGCCCCGCGGCGCGGTCCTGGTCAACACCGCGCGGGGCGCCCTCGTGGACACCGACGCGCTCACCGCCGCCCTGGAGTCGGGGCATCTGGGCGGGGCCGGCCTGGACGTCTACGAACCGGAGCCACTGCCCGCGTCCCATCCGCTGAGGTCCGCCCCCAACACCCTCCTCGTCCCGCACCTGGCGGGAGCCACCCGGCAGACCGCCGACCGCGCGGTCCGGATGGCCGTCGAGGAGGTCGCCCGCTGGTGCCGCGGCGAGCCCCTCGCCTACACGGTCGCCACCCCGGCCCTCACCGGCTGAGCGTCTCCCCCGTCCCGGGCCGGCGATCCCGGGTTCCAGCAATCCCCCGACACACAGGAGTTGGAGATGATCGTCGGAGTCGACGCCGGGACGTCCGGGGTCAAGGCGGTGGCCTTCGCGCCGGACGGCGAGGTGCTGGCGGTCGAGTCGCGGCCGCTCGCGCTCGGCCATCCGGGCCCCGGCCAGGTGGAGCAGGACGCGGAGGCGGTGGTCGCGGCCGTCGAGGACGTCCTCGGCCGGCTCGCGGCCGGCGGCGTCCGGACCGGCGAGGTCCGGGCCGCCGGGCTCACCGGCCAGGGAGACGGGCTCTGGCTGCTCGACGGGGAGGGAAGGCCCACCGGGCCCGCCCTGTCCTGGCTGGACGGCCGCGCCACCCCACTGGTCGACGGCTGGATGCGCGACGGCACGTTCGAGGAGCTCTTCCGGCGCACCGGCAACGCCGCCTTCCCCGGCTCGGGCGCCCCCCTGCTCGCCCACCTCGACCGCACCAGCCCCGCGACGCTGGACCGGGCGGCCACCGCCGCGCGCTGCAAGGACATGATCATGCAGCGGTTCACCGGGGTGCGCGCCACGGACCTGTCCGACGCCTCCAACCTCTTCACCGATCCGCGGACGCGGGAGCGCGACGCCGGACTCCTCCGCCTGTGCGGCCTGGAGCACCGGCGGGGGCTGCTGCCCCCCGTCGCGGCGGAGCTGCCGGCCGGGGAGATCCTGCGGGGCGCCTTCAGGGGCGTCCCGCTCTCCGCCGGGCCGTACGACCTGCCGGCCTGCGCCGCCGGGGCGGGTGTCGTCCGGCCGGGCGACGGACTGCTGATCATCGGGACCACGCTCGCCTGCGAGGTGGTCACCGACCGTCTCGACCTCGACGGGGAGCCCGCGGGCCAGACCCTCTGCACGCCGGACGGCTGGCTGCGGGCGATGCCCGCCATGACCGGCACCGCGGCGCTCGACTGGCTGCTCCGCCTGGTCGGCGCCGGGCACGGCGAGCTCGGCGACCTCCTCGCCCAGAGCCCGCCGGGCGCGCGGGGCGTGCGCTTCCTGCCCTACCTGTCGCCGTCGGGCGAGCGTGCGCCGTTCGTCGAGCCGGCGGCGCGGGGCAGGCTCGACGGCCTGGAACTGGCCGTGACCAAGGCCGACGTCGTCCGCGCCGGGTGCGAGGGCCTGGCGTTCGCGGCCAGGCACTGCTTCGAGGCGGCGGGACTCACCGGGGAGGTGGCCGTCTGCGGCGGCGGCACCGGCTCGGAGGCCTGGCTGCAACTGTTCGCCGACGCGCTGGGGCGCCCGCTCCGGCTGGCCAGGGGGCCCGAGGTGGGCGCGAGGGGCGCGGCGCTGGCCGCCGCCCGCCGGTTCGGCGTCGCCGTGGACGAGGCCGCCTGGACCGCGGGCACCCGCTGGTACGAGCCCCGCCACGACCTGGAGGAGCACTACCTCCGCTATCTCGACGACGTGCGAAGCCTGAGAAGTTCCCTGTGAAATATAAAGTCAAATCTTGTTAAGAACACATTTCACTTGCTAAAAGTGTGGGCTGCAGCACGGGCCAACGCCTTCCGGGCCTGCTGGGAGAACCTGCCGATCCTTCCCGCTCAGGAGCCCGGCTGGACCAGACCGGTCTCGTAGGCGAGGATCACCAGCTGCGCCCGGTCCCGGGCGTTCAGCTTCATCAGGGCACGGGTGACGTGTGTTTTGGCGGTCAACGGGCTGATCACGAGCTTGGCGGCGATCTGATCGTTGGACAGCCCCTCGGCCACCAGGCGGACGACCTCGCGCTCGCGGACGGTGAGTACGGCGAGCCCGTCGCCGCTCACCGGTGCGGGCCGGTGGGCGAACTGCTGAACGACCCGCCGCGTGACGCTCGGCGACAGCAGCGCCTCTCCCGCGGCGACCACGGCGACCGCGTGGCGGAGCTCGGCCGGCGCGACCTCCTTGGTGAGGAAGCCGCTGGCGCCGGCGCGCAGCGCGGCGAAGACGTGCTCGTCGGTGTCGAACGTGGTGAGGATGACGACCTTGGTCGCCGGACGTTCGGCGAGTATCCGGCGGGTGGCCTCGATGCCGTCCATCCCGGGCATGCGGATGTCCATGAGGATCACGTCGGGTTCGGTGGAGCGGGCCTGCCGTACCGCTTCGTCGCCCGTGGCGGCCTCCCCGACCACGGTGAGTTCCTTGGACCGGCTGAGCAGGCTGCGAAAACCCGCCCGGACGAGGGCCTGGTCGTCGGCGAGGAGTACTTTGATCGTCATGTTCCCAAGGGGATGCTCGCTCGCACGGCGAAGCCCCCGCTCCCTTCGATGCTCAGTGTGCCGCCCAGCGTGGTGACGCGTTCGCGCATGCCGGTCAGGCCGTGCCCCTCTGCCGGAGCCGCCGCCCCGTGGCCGTCGTCGATCACCTCGACCGTCACCGCGGCGCTCGTGTAGCGCAGCCGTACCGATACGTGGTCGGCGTTCGCGTGCTTGATGGTGTTGGTCAGCGACTCCTGGACGAGCCTGTGGGCCGCGACGGCCTGGGGGCCGGTGACCATCGTGGGGTCACCCTCCTCGTGCAGGTCGACGCTCAGGCCGGTCGCCCTGGCGGCGGTGACGAGGGCGGCGATGTCGCCCAGGTCCGGCTGCGGGGCGGTGTCACCGTCGATCCGCAGGACGCCGATGAGCGAGCGCAGGTCCGCCATGGCCTTACCGCGCACGTCCATCGCGGTGCGCAGGGCCTCGCGCGTCTCCTCGGGAGACTCCTCCAGCGCGTCGGCGGCCACGTTGAGGTGGACGCCGACCACGGCCAGGGTGTGGGCGACGATGTCGTGGACCTCGCGGGAGATTTCCAGCCGCTGTTCGGCGAGCCGTCGGCGGGCGTCCGCCTCGCGCGCCTGTTCCAGTTGCGCCCGCCAGCGCGCCTGGAGGTGCCGGGCATTGCCGATCGCAAGCACGAGCGCCAGCCAGAGCGTCTCGGCCCCACCCGCCGCGAGTGCGCGGGCAGGGGAGCCGTTCGTGACGGCCCAGTCCCAGGCCAGTGCGTAGACCAGCAGGAACAGTCCCACACCGATGGCCCAGCGGGTCCGGCCCGCCGCGGCGACGGTGTAGGCGGCCACCGTCAGCGGCCACACCCAGCCGCCCTCGAACAGCCCCGCCCCCTGGAAGGCGATCAGCACGACCGCCGACATCAGCAGGACGCCGACCGGCCATCGCCGCCGCGCCACCAACAGCCCGCCGAGCAGGATCCCCATCGTGATCGCCGGCCAGCCGATCGGGGCGCCGACCGCCGCCATCCCGGTCAGGACGGCGACAGTCGTGAGAACGGCGGGCAGCACAGTGGTGATCATCGACTGGTGCGAGGCAGGCGGAGGGCGGCCAGGGCCATCCAGCCGAGGCAGGCGGCGACGGCGATGCGCTCGGTCAGCCCCACCACCGGGGGCAGAGACCGGGAGACCATGACATCGACGAGGGTGACCACAAACAGGATCATTCCAGACACCAAGGCAACAGTCGCCCCGGTGAGCAGGGCGTTCCGCGGCCAAGCCCTGGTGAGCACCACGGCGGCGGCCGTGAAGGCCGCGAAAGCCGCCCAGGCGGAGAAACCATGAACGCTCTCCGAAACCGACGGATTGTCCCACTGCCCCGGCGGGTCGGCGGGGAAGATCGCGGCCAGCAGGAGCCCCAGCGACCAGATGCCGAGCAGCCAGGTTCCCGCACGGCTGGCACCGGTCCGGGCCACCGCCACCGTCAGGGCCGCCGCGGCGAGCGCGACGGCGACCAGCCCGAGCGGGACCAGCCAACCGGCACCCGTGTTGACGAACCTGCTGATGGTCTCGCCAACGGGGCTCATCTCCCTGTTGACCACGTCCGAGATCGTGAAAGCCGCGACGCCGATGCCGACACCGGTAAGAACTGTCTTTTTCATGGTCCAGACGTTAGGGACGGCCCCCTGCCCCCGGCGTCGTCCATCCGCAGACACCCGCGCGTACACCGATCGGTGTACGCGTGCTCCAGCAGAGGTCTCGGCCACCCAGGATCAACACGGTTCGGGGCTCATCACGCCAAGGTTGTGTGCCGGGCCGATAGCGCTTTCTTTGCCAGGAATCCGAAACACAGTGCTTGAAGGCCAGAATGCGACTTACTACGTTCAAGCCTGTGAGCAATGCGGAGGGCACCCGAGTAGTGGCTCAGAGCGACGGAGTCGGTAGGGCCGACGCGGAGCAGATCCCCGGCGCGGAGCGGCCCCCCGGCGCGGAGCGGGCCCCCGACACCGAGCGGCCCCTCAGCATGGAGCGGGCCCCCAGCATGGAGCGGGCCCCCGACACCGAGCGGGCCTCCGCCGCGGAGACGGCCGGATCCGGGAGGAGCTCCAACGCGGAACGGGTCGCCGACGTCGAGAAGGGCGGCGTGGAACAGGCCCCCGAGCGTGGGAGGACCGGAGCCTGGAAGATCCCCGGCACGGGGAAGGTCCCCTGCGCGGGCGACACCGGGGCCCGGACGGCCCCCGGTGCGGAGAGATCGAAGTCTGGGCAGGTCACGGAGGCGGAGAAGGTCGCCGGCGGCACACCAGAGCCGGCCGTCCCCGCCTCGGCGGACCCGGTGGACCCTGCGGTCCCGATGGACCTGACAGCCCAGACGGCCCCGATGGACCCGGTGGTCGCGACGGCGCCGGTGGCGCAGGTGGTCGCCACGGCACCGGCGGCGCAGGTGGTCGCCACGGCGCCGGTGAACCCGGTGGACCCGGCCGAGCTGGAGCTGACCAGGCCCCGGGGGCTGTCGGGCCTGTTCTGGCAGGATCTCGCGCAGGTCGACTTCGGCCCGCGCCGGTTCCGGCTGGGCCCGGCCCGTGAGCGGCTGGAGACCGCGAGCCAGTCGTTCCTGACGGGCTTCAACGCGGTGATCGCGGGCGAGACCGGGCGGATCGACGACATCCACGAGGAGCTGCGCGGGTTCGCCTACGAGGGCGCGGGCATGGCCTGCACCACCCTCGACGTGCTGACGATCACCGGCGGCCGGCGGCTCAGGGACCTGCTCAGCGGGCAGGGCATGCGCTATCCGCACATGATCCACCTGGGCGTGGGCTGGGCGTACGCCCGGCTGCGCATGCGGCCGATGTGGGGCATCCGCTCGGTCCACCCGCTGCTGCGCTGGCTGGCGTTCGACGGCTTCGGCTTCCACCAGGGCTTCTTCGTCACCGACCGGACGGTCGGGCGGCAGCGCTCGGCGGGTCTGATGGACCGGACCCGGCGGGCGATCTTCGATCAGGGGCTGGGCCGGATGCTCTGGTTCCACGAGTGCGCGGGCGTGGACGACGTCATCCTGCGCATCGCCGAGTTCCCCCCGGGCCGCCGCGCAGACCTGTGGAGCGGCGTGGGCCTGGCCGCCACCTACACCGGCGGGGCGAGCGCCGCCGAGCTGGAGCGGCTGAGCGTGGCCGCGGCCGAGGACGGCTTCCGCGCCCACCTCGTGCAGGGCAGCGCCTTCGCGTGCGCCTCCCGGCTGATCTCCGGGATCGTGCCCGAGCACACGGTCGCCGCCACGCCCGCGCTGTGCGGGGTGGAGGTCGACGAGGCGGGCGGCTGGACCGACACCGCGCTCATCGCCCTGGGGCACAACGCCCACAGCGGCGACCACTACCAGGCCTGGCGGGCGGGGATCAGGAAGGCCTGGGCGCGGCGCAACCGCGACTCTTGACCACAGCTCGGGGGAGCCGTGAAAGCGACATCGGGGATTCGCAAGTACGCGGCGGGGGCTCTGGCACTGGCGGCCTGCACCGCCGGCTGGAGGCTGACCGGGCTGCCCGACACCTCCGCGGCGGAGGCCGCCGCGGGCTTCTCCTTCACCGCCAGCCCTCTCGGCCCGGCCGACCGGCCGGGCGACCGGAACCTCCGGCCGGTCGCACCCGCCTACCGGGACATCCGTGCCTGGGTGTCCTCGACGGGCGCGGGCGTCGCGCTGTTCGACGCCGACAACGCGGTCGTCTCCGACGACGTGTGCCTGGTCGACCCGCGCCATGACACGGTGACCGTGAGTCCCGCGCCGGGCACGCCGCAGCACTACCGGCCGTTCGCACTGGCCGCGCCGGAGCGCGGGCCGTACGAGGCGCCGACGGGGTGCCTGCCGGCAGACCTCGACCAGGACGGCTGGCAGGACCTGGTCGTCTACTACTGGGGCCGCTCCCCCTCACTGTTCGTGCGGGTCCCCGGCGCCCCGCCGTCCGGCGCGGCCTTCCGCCACCGCGACCTGACCCCGGAGCCGGAGATCTGGAACACCGGCGCCGCCACGGCCGGTGACTTCGACGGCGACGGCCGCCTCGACCTGGTCTTCGGCAACTACTTCCCGGACGGCGCCAGGGTGCTGGACGGCACCGCGGACAGCGCCGGCGGCGCGATGCCCGGCTCGCCGTCCGACGCCGGCGACGGGGGTGCCAACCGTCTCTACCGGGCGACGGGGCCCGCGCGGTTCGCCGAGGCGGAGGGGGCGTTCGACGGGGCCGGGACCGGGGGCAGGGGGTGGACGCTCGCGCTGGGCACCCAGGACCTGGACGGCGACGGGCGGCCCGACCTGTACGTGGCCAACGACTTCGGGCCGGACGAGCTGCTGGTCAACGAGTCGGTACCCGGGAGGATCAGGTTCCGGGAGGCACGCGGCACCAGGCACCTGACCACCCCCCGGTCCAACGTCGTCGGCCAGGACTCCTCCAAGGGCATGGGGGTCGGCTTCACCGCCCTCAACGCCGACGGCACGCCGGACATCCTGGTCAGCAACATCACCGGGGACCCCGGGGCGCACGAGAGCGACTTCGCCTTCGTCTCCCGGCCGGGCGGGCTCCACGAGGGCCACGCGCCCTACGACGACCACGGCGAGGACCTGGGGCTGAGCCGTACCGGATGGTCCTGGGACGTCAAGGCCGCCGACTTCGACAACGACGGCACCGACGAGATCATGCACGCGACCGGGCCCGTCCGGGGTGGGAGCGGCCGATGGGCGCCACCACTGGAAACGGCGGTCTCCGGTGGCTCGCTCCCGTCCGAGCCGACGCCGGACACCGGAGCCGGAGACGAGGTCGGCGCCGGGAATGGGGGCGAGGCGGGCGGCGGCACCAACAGCTTCTTCGTCCGGGGTCCCGGCGGCCGTTACGTGGACGTGGCCCGGCGGGCCGGGGTCGGCGGCGACACGGTCAGCCGGTCCTTCGCCGTCGGCGACGTGGACGACGACGGGCGGCTGGACTTCGCGGTCGCCAACCAGTGGGCCGCCTCGGTGCTCTACCGCAACAACGGCGCCACCGCCCCGTTCGTGGGCCTGCGGCTCCGCCTGCCCGCCGGATCCTGCGGCACGGCCGCCGTCCCGCCGCTCTCCGCGCAGACCGGCCCCCTCACCTACCGTCCCGCCTCCCCGCTCTCCGCACTCATCAGCCCCCTCTCGCCCCCTTCCGTCCCGCCGCTCTCCGCGCAGACCGGCTCCCGCTCGCGCCGTCCCGCCTCCCCGCTCTCCGCACTCATCAGCCCCCTTCCGGCCCGTCCCCCGCTGGCCCGGCCCAGGCTGACGCTCTCCGCCCTGATCGGCCCCGCCCCAGCCGGCTCCGGCCCTCCGTCCCGCCCGCCCCTGGCCCGTCCCACCGCGCCCGGCCGGACCTGGACGCGTCCCGCGATCGGAGCCACCGCCACGGTGCGCCTGCCCGGCGGGCGCACGCTCAGCCGGCAGCTCTACCCGGCCAACGGGCACAACGGCGTCTCCGCGCCGGAGCTGCTGTTCGGCCTGGGCGGCGACGCGCCGGGCGGCCCGTCGCCGGTCGAGCTGTCCTGGCGCGACGCCTGCGGCGTCCTCCGTACCGCGTCGGTGTCCTTAAGGCCCGGCTGGCACCGGATCCTGCTGGCCGACGGCCGCGCCTCGGAGATGGACTGATCATGGACGCCGCCTGGAAGCGCGGCCGGGCGCTCCGCCGCTTCGCCGGGTCGATCACCGTGATGACCGTGCTCGGGCACACCGTGCTCGGCTTCGAGCAGGCCTACCTGACACCGATCGCGGGCGCGGTCACCGGGATGATCGCCGAGTTCGTGCTGGAGACCGTGGAGGCGTGGGCGTGGCGGCGCCCGGCCCGCTACCGGGGGACGCCCGGCCAGGTGGCCGACTTCTTCCTCCCCTCCTACATCACCGGGCTGACCTGCGCGATGCTGTTGTACGGCGGCGCCGACCCGATGCCGGTCGTACTGGCCGTCCTGATCGGCGTGGGCAGCACGTACGTCCTGCGGGTCAGGGCGCCGGGCGTGGCGGGGCACCGCACCGGCGACACGCCCGGCGGGCACTACCTGAACCCGTCGTGCTCCGGCGCCCTCGCCGTGGTGCTGCTGTTCCCGTGGGTCGGCGTCGCGCCGCCGTACGGGCTCGCCGAATGGGTTCCGGGGCCGCCCGGCTCGCTCGTGCCGCTGGCCGGGCTGGTGCTGGTGCTGGGCTCGGCGGTGAACGCCGGACTGGTCGGGCGGCTGCCGCTGGTCCTGGGCTGGGTGGGCGGGTCCGTCCTGCAGGGGCTGGCCCGGGGTGGGCTGACCGACGTCTCGGTCATCGGCGCCCTGCTGCCGATGACCGGCGTGGCCTCCGTCCTCGCCACCGGCTACGTGCTCACCGACCTGGGCACGACTCCCGCCCGGCCGCGTGGCCAGGTCGTGTTCGGCCTGGCCACGGCGGCGGCACACGGCCTGCTGGTCCAGTTCCACTTCCACGTCGTCTCCGGGCTGCTGTCCGCCCTCCTGATCGTCTGCGCCGGCCGGGGGGCGGGCCTGGCCCTGCTCGCCCGCGTCCGCCCGGCGACCGTCCCCGTTCCCGCCGGCGCGCGCGGCCTGTCCGAGGTGCCGGCGGGCGCCCAGCCATGACCCATGCGAACACCTGAGGGGTACTCCTAATGTCCGTCGCGATCGTGGGATTGGCCTGCACCTATCCGGACGCGCCCGATCCGGGGGCACTGTGGGAGGCGGTGGTGTCGCGGCGGCGGGCGTTCCGGCGCCTGCCGGTCGAACGGCTGGACCTGGCCGACCACCACTCCCCCGACCGGTCGGCCCCCGACCGGACCCACAGCACCCGTGCCGCCCTGATCGAGGGCTGGGAGTTCGACCGGGCCGCCTTCGGCGTCCCCGACCCGGTCCACCGCGTCACCGACCCGGCCCACTGGCTGGCCCTGGACACCGCGTCCCGCGCCCTGGCGGACGCGGGCTCGCCCGGCGGGGAGGGGCTCGACCGGGACCGGGTCGCGGTGGTCGTCGGCGACACCCTGACCGGCGAGGTCGCCCGGACCTCCGCGCTCCGGCTGCGCTGGCCGTACGTGCGGCGCGTGCTGTCCTCGGCCCTGGCCGAGCTCCCCGAGGAGACGACCGCCCGGCTGCTGGCCCAGGCGGAGGCCGAGTATCTGCGGCCGCTGCCCGAGATCTCCGGGGAGAGCCTGGCCGGCACGGTCGCCGCGCGCATCTGCAACCACTTCGACCTGCGCGGCGGCGGATACACGGTGAACGGCGGATGCGCCTCGTCCCTGCTGGCGGTGATCACCGCCTGCCGTTCGCTGCTGGACGGAAGCGTGGACTTCGCGCTGGCCGGAGGCGTGGACCTCGGCCTCGACCCGTTCGAGCTGGTCGGCCTCGCCAAGGCGGGCGCGCTGGCCGGCGAGCGCATGCGGATCTACGACACCCGGTCGGACGGCTTCTGGCCGGGTGAGGGCTGCGGGATCGTCGCCCTGGCGCGTACGGCCGACGCCCGCGCCGCCGGGCTCCGGATCCACGCGGAGATCACCGGCTGGGGCGTGTCCTGCGACGGCGGGGACGGCGTCGCCCGCCCCGGCGCCGACGCCCGCCCCGAGGCCGACGGCCGACTCCTGGCCCTGCGCCGCGCCTACGCGCACGCGCGTGTCTCCCCCGCCGCCGTCGCCCTGTTCGAGGGCGCCGGCGCCGGCGACGACACCGTCGAGCTCACCGCACTCACCCGCCTGCTGGCGGATGCCGCGCGCCTGTCCGACGCCGCGCGGCGGGCGGTGACCGGATCCGGCGCACCGGGCCGGGCGGCCACCGGGCCCGGCGCCGTGCGGGGGGCGGCGATCGGTTCCGTCAGCGCCAACATCGGGCACACCGGGGCGGCCGCCGGAGTCGCGGGACTGATCAAGGCCACCCTGGGCATCGCCTCCGGCGTCCTGCCCCCGACCACCGGCTGCGGATCCCCGCACCCCCTGCTGACCGCCCCCGGCGCCCCCCTGCGGGTCCTGGCCGTCCCCGAACCGTGGCCCGCCGGGCCCCGCCACGCGGGGGTGAGCGCCACGGGGTCCGGCGGCGTCAACGCCCACCTCGTCCTGACCGCCCCGGTGCCGACCGGCGGGGACAGCCGCCCCACCACGCCGGAGGCCGTACCGGGAGCAGCTCCGCGACGGCGGGTGACCGACGGGCCCTCGCGGGAGGAGCCGGTGGTGTTCGCGTTCTCGGGTGAGGGTCTGGAAGCCGTGCGGCCGGTGCTGGAGCGGGTCGCGGACCAGGCGGCGCGGTGGTCGGAGGCAGAGCTGTGCGATCTCGCGTACGCGCTGGGGACCGTTCCCGCCGGGCCGTCGCGGATCGCGATCGTGGCGGGGTCGGCGGAACAGCTCGCCGAGCGGGCCGCTCTCGCCCTGGACTGGCTGGACGGCGCCCAGTCCGGCCTGCCGGCCACCCTGCCGGGGGTGTATCTCGGACCGGACGCGCAGGACGGAACGGCGCCGCCCTCTCCCGCGGGGGTCCCCTCGGCCGAGGCCGCCGCCGCCCTCTGGGCCGCCATGGCCATCCCGGATCTCACCGCCCTCTACGGTGATCATCCGGCCCGGCCCGTCGACATCTGGCGCGACCGCGTCTTCATCTCCGGCCCCTGCCCGGCCGTCCCGTACGGGGGCTCCGAGGCCACCCCCCGAGAGGACGCGGAGGAGGGGGACGACCCGGACGGGAGGGCGTGCCGGGAGCGGGCGGACGCCGGGCCGGTGGCCGGCGTGGCGCGCTGGGTGCGGTGTTTCGCCGACGACCCGGCGACCGCCGAGCGGCCCGTCCCCGCCGGGACCGGGGAGGCGCGTCCCGGCGGCCAGACTCCTCCCGCCCCGAACGGGAAGGACCGCCCGGGGAACGGGAAGGACCGCCCCGGGAAGGGGAAGGGCCGTCGCGGCGTCCGGCTTGGGGCGGAGGACGGAGAGGCGCCGGTCAGGCGGGTCGTGATCGACGATCCGCTGCGGCCGGGGGCGGTCGGGACGCTGGTCACGGCGGTCCGCGAGGCGATCGCGGGCGGCGAGGGGCTGGCCGTGCTCTGCGAGGGCGACGCCCTGGCCGGGTTCCTGGCGTCGCTGGGGCGGGAGCATCCCGGCCTCGGTCTCGATGCCGGGCGTCCGTCGGGAAGGGTCCCGCTCACCCTCGACGGGCAGGGGCCGCTCCCGGTGGGTCCGGGGGACGTGGTGCTGGTCAGCGGGGGCGGCGAGGGGATCGCGGTCGCCTGTGCCATGGCGCTGGCCGAGGCGAGCGGGTGCGGGCTGGCCCTGCTCGGGCGGGGACGGCCGGGCCGCGACGCGATCCCGGCGGGAGACCTGGAGGAGCTGGCCCGCAGGGGCGTCCGGTACGGCTGCGCGACGGCGGATGCCGGTGACGCGGGGGAGGCGGCGCACGCCGTACGGGAGCTGGAGAGCGCGCTGGGGCCGGTCACCATGGTGATCCACCAGGCGGACGCCGACCGGCCGGACCGGTTCACCGACCTCGCCGCCGAGGACGCCGAAAGGCACGCCGAGGACGCCGAAAGGCACATCGTGTCCGGGCTGACCGGCCTGGACAACCTGCTGGCCGCGACCACGCCCCGGCGGGTGGTGACCTTCGGATCGGTGGCCGGCCGGTACGGCCTGGCCGGCGGGAGCCACCGCGCGCTGGCCGAGGGGCTGCTGCGGGAGCGGGCCGGAAGGATCGGCGGGCTGCACATCGACTGGCCGGTGTGGACCGGGACCGGCCACGAACGGCGGCCGGGTGCCGCCGGAGCGGAGGTGACGGCCATCACGCCGCAGGAGGGGGTGGAGCTGTTCCTCACGCTGCTCAGGACCGGGAACCTGCCGCCCAGCGTGGCCGTCCACGGCAGGCTGGGCGGACCCGCCGCCCCCTGCCCGGCGGGAGGGCGGTTCCTCGACGAGGTCCGCGTGCACGTCCCCGGCGTGGAGCTGGTCGCCGACAGCCGCCTGTCGCTCAGCAGCGACTCCTACCTGGACGACCACCGGATCGACGGCCTGGCGGTACTGCCCGCGGTGGTGGCGCTGGAGGCGATGGCGCAGGCCGCCGGAGTGCTGGCGGGGCGGCCGCTGGACGAGGCCGGGCAGATGACGTTCGACCGGCCGGTGGCCGTGCCCGACGAGGGCGGCACCACGATCCGGGTATGCGCGCTCCGGCACGGGCAGACGGTCGAGGTGGTGGTCCGCAGCGAGGAGACGGAATTCCGCGTCGACCATTTCAGGGCCGTGTTCCCGGTGGACCCGGCCGACGAGACGCTGGCCGTACCGCAGCTGAACCGGGACGGCGCCGAGCCGCTGGACGCCGGGGAGCTGTACGGCGCGCTGTGCTTCCACACCGGCCGGTTCCAGCGGGTCAGGGAGCTGACCCTCGTCGAGGCGCGGGGATGCCGGGGCGAGTTGCACGGCGACGACCCCGACGGCTGGTTCGAGGACAGGCCGGTGCTGGGCAGCCCGGGGCTGAGCGACGCCACGATCCACGCGCTGCAGGCGTGCGTGCCGCACCGGCGGCTGCTGCCGGTCGGCGGCGAGCGGCTGGTGGTCCGCCCGTCACAGGGGGACGTGAGGCTGCACGCCACCGAGCGGCACCACGACGGGGGCGAGTACGTCTGGGACGTCACCGCCACCGACGTGCGCGGGCGGCTGGTGGCGGCGTGGACCGGGCTGCGGATGAAGGACGTCGGCCCGCTCCCCCGGCGTGACCCGTGGCCGCCGAACCTGCTGGCCGTCTACCTGCAGCGGGCCGCGGTCGCCCTCGGCCTCGATCCGGCGCTGCACGTGACCATGGACGGCGGGACGTCCCACAGCCGGCTGGGCGACCTCGTGCTCGGCGTGGACGGCCCGGCCCACTGCTCCTGGGAACGGGTGGGCCGGGCGCGGGGAACGCTGGGACCGGCCTCCGTCTCGCTGATCGACGAGCTGCGGCCGTGCTGCGACGAGCCCGAGGAGACCGTGACCACCCGGATCTGGACCGCTCTCCAATGCCTGTCCGGAGCGGGCCGCCCGCCGACGACGCCGCTCACCGTCGTGGACGGCCATGAGGGTGGCTGGCTGCTGCTGCGGGCCGGCGCCGACCTGATCGCCTCGACGGTGGTCCGGGTCAGGGGCGTGGAGGAGCCGGTCGCGGTCTCGATCATGACCGGGGAACGGCGGTGAGGTCAGACATCCCTGGACGTTAGATGTCAAGCGGCGAGGTCGTGGTTGCGATGTGACCATGCGGTTGCCTGGTCGTAGGTGGTGTGGGTTTTGAGGCAGCCGTGGAGGATGCCCACCAGGCGGTTGCCGACTTGGCGGAGAGCGGCGTTATGGCTGACGTCACGGGCTTTGAGCTGGTCGTAGTAAGCGCGGACCTCAGGATCGTGAAGGAGGGCGCAGGAGGCTTGGAGATGGAGAGCGTCGACGAGCCGGTCGTTGTGGACGAACCGGGCCTGGACAATCTTGGTCTTGCCGAACTGCCGGGTGATCGGCGAGGTTCCGGCGTAGTTCTTGCGGGCCCTCGCGCTCACGTAGCGGCCTTCGGCGTCTCCGAACTCGGCGAGCACCCGGGCGCCGAGGACGACGCCGATGCCCGGCTGACTGAGGATGACCTCAGCGTCCGGGTGCCGGCCAAAATGAGCCTCGACCTCACCCTCAAGCGTCTTGATCTCGCTGTTCAGGACGGTGATGACGGCGGCCAGGGCCTTCACGGTGGAGGCGTAGGCACCTGTGACGAGCGGGGCCTGGCCGAGGTGCTCGCCCCGCAGCACGTCCTGGATCGCCGCGGCTTTGGCGCCGATGTCGCGGCGGCCCTTGAGCGTCGCGCTGATCTGGTTGATCGTCAGCTTGGCCGCCGTCTCGGGGGTGGGGGCCTTGGCCAGCAGCCTCAGCACCGCCTCCGAGGTGAGGCCGAGCGGCTTGTAGGCGGCAAGGGCGGCGGGGAAGTAGTCCCGCAACGCCACCCGAAGGCGCAGCATGTGCCGGGTGCGTTCCCACAGCAACGTCTGATGCGCCCGGGTGACGACCTTGACGGCCTCTGCGATCTCCGAGTCCCCGGCGACCTGGCGCAGCTGGTTGCGGCGGGTGCGGATCATGTCGGCCAGGGCGTGGGCGTCGCCCTTGTCGCTCTTGGCCCCCGAGCTGCCGAGGATCTCCCGGTGCCGGGCGGCCTGCTTGGGATCGACGCCGAACACCCGATAGCCCGCGGCCACCAGCGCCCGCACCCACGGGCCCCGATCGACCTCGATGCAGACGAGCACGTCGGACGGGTCGGCGTCCTCGGCCACGAACCGGCCGACCAGGTCGTGCAGCCGGGTGATCCCGGCCATCCCCTCGGGCAGCCGGACCCGCTTGACCACCTTGCCGTCCTCGTCTTGGACCTCGACATCGTGATGGTCTTCAGCCCAGTCATCACCGACGAACAGCAACCCGACCTCCACGACGATCGACAACAGCGGTCAGCAGCCTGCAGGGGCCGGCCCGCGAACTAATGGATCAGTGCTCACCCCAGATCCTCGGGGGGCACGACATCCCATCAGCGATCAAGACCCCTGACCACCGGTGAGGGCACGATCTGACCCCAGGACTCCAAGGTCCGGCCGACGAGGGTGCTCACTCACCAGCGGCTACAGGTACCGAGTCTGCCCGAACAGCCGACCCGGTAGCTCCCATTAGCCGATGCCGGGGCCGACCCGCTCCAGCACCCGCAGCGAGCCCTCCTGCCTGACCTCCTTGAACGCGCCGGAGGCGAGGACCCGCTGGTAGACGTGGTACGGAGCCTGCCCGCCGGTGGCGGGGTCGGGGTAGATGTCGTGGAAGACCAGCGCGCCACCCTGGATGACGTGCGGGGCCCATCCCTCGTAGTCCTTGGTCACCGGCTCCTCGGAGTGGCCTCCGTCGATGAAGAGCACCGCCAGCGGGGTTCGCCACAGAGCGGCGACCCGCTCCGACCGGCCGACGATCGCGATGACCTCGTCCTCGAGCCCGGCGGAGGCGATCGTGGCGCGGAAGGTGGGCAGCGAGTCCATCTTGCCGAAGCGGGGGTCCACCAGCGTGGGGTCGTGGTGCGCCCAGCCCGGCTGGATCTCCTCCGAGCCCCGGTGGTGATCCACGGTGAGGACGACGGAACCGGCCTGCCTGGCCGCCGCGCCGAGGTAGACGGCGGACTTGCCGCAGTAGGTGCCGATCTCGCAGATCGGCCCGCGCGGGCCGTACTCGACGGCGGTCTCGAACAGGGCGAGACCTTCGGCGTGAGGCATGAAACCCTTGGCTCGCCGGGCCGCGTACAGCAGGTCGGCAGGCATGCTCGCGTTGCTCATCCGAGCAGACTATCCAGACCGAACAACATTCCGAACGGCCCTTGCCGGGCCTTATGGAACGTGTTCTACTTTGCACCGTGAACCAGCGCGCTCGCATCGTGATGACCGAGGACGAGATCACCGCCTTCATCGGTGAGTCGCGGAAACTTCAGCTCGGCACGATCAACCCCGACGGGACACCGCACATGGTGACCATGTTCTACGGGCTGACCGAGGGCAGGATCTCCTTCTGGACCTACGGGAAGGCCCAGAAGACGCTCAACATCCAGCGGGACGCCCGGGTGAGCTGCCTGATCGAGGCCGGGGAGGAGTACTCCGACCTGCGCGGCGTCCTGCTGTACGGCACCGCCCGGCGGATCGACGACTCCGAGGGCATCCTTGAGATCGGCATGAACGTCGCCCGGCGGATGGCGGGAATGCCTGACGCCGAGGAGCTTCTCACGGAGTATGTCGCCTATACCGGCCACAAGAGGGTCGCCTTCGTGGTGGAGCCCACTCGAGTGATCTCATGGGATCACCGTAAGCTCGCCACCCCGGTCTAGGAGGCTGACATGAAGATCAAAGTCGACTATCTGGTATGCGAGGCCAACGCGGTCTGCACGGGACTCGCCCCGGAGGTCTTCGAGCTCGACGACGACGACCAGCTGCACCTGCTGCTGCCTGAGCCGCCGCCGGAGATGATGGACCGCGTCCGGCACGCCGTGCGGTCCTGTCCCAAAGCCGCCCTCTCCCTTGAGGAGAACTAGGAGGACCCCCCATGCGTGGTGCGCTTCTGCATGCCGTCGGCGACGACAAGCTCGACATCCGCGACGACTTCACCCTCGCCCCGACAGGCCCGGCGGACGTCCGCGTCAAGATCAAAGCGACCGGCGTCTGCCATTCCGACCTGTCGGTGATCAGCGGGCTGCTGCCCATGCCGCTCCCGGTCATCCCCGGCCACGAGGGGGCGGGCGAGGTCGTCGAGGTCGGCGACCACGTGACCACGGTCCAGCCCGGCGACCACGTCATCGTCAACTGGACCCCGGCCTGCGGCACCTGCGCGAACTGCCTGGTGAACCAGCCGTTCCTGTGCATGACCTACGTCATGGACAGCTTCGTCAACGCCCGTTTCCGCTACGGGGGCGACACCCCGGCGTTCGGCATGGCCGGATGCGGCACCTGGTCCGAGGAGATCGTCGTGCCCTGGCAGGGTGCGATCAAGGTCGATCCCGAGGTGCCCTACGAGGCGGCGGCGCTGATCGGCTGCGGCATCACCACCGGGGTCGGCGCGGCGCTCAACACCGCCCGGGTGAAGGCCGGCTCGACCGTGGCCGTGGTCGGCAGCGGCGGCATCGGCCTGTCGGTGATCCAGGGCGCCCGGATCTCCGGAGCGACCACGATCCTGGCGATCGACCCGCTGGAGTCCAAGCACGAGCTGGCCAAGAAGGTCGGAGCCACCCACGCCATCACCCCCGACCAGCTCATGGACGCGGTCGGATCGCTGACCGGCGGCAGGGGATTCGACTACGGCTTCGAGGCCGTCGGCAAGTCCGCCGCCATCATGACCGCCTGGCAGGCCACCCGCCGAGGCGGCGACGTGATCGTGGTGGGTGCGGGCGCGATGGACGACATCGTCCCGCTGAGCGCCTTCAACCTGCTGTTCGAGGGGAAGAACATCCTCAGCTCGCTGTACGGCGGGTCGGACGTCCGCCGGGACTTCCCGTTCTTCGCCGAGCTGTACAAGGCGGGCAAGCTCGACCTGGAGAGCATGATCAGCGCCCGCATCAAGCTCTCCGACCTCAACGAGGCCGTGGCCGCGCTGAGGGGCGGCGAGGTCCTGCGCCAGATCGTCGTCCTGGACTGACCCGTTCCGGTACGGCCCGCCTCGCCGGCGCGATCGGCGGGTGCGGGCCGTACCTCCTTCACTCCGAGGAGAAGGCGGAGTCGAAGGCGGTGGCCGGCGGGGTGATCGCGTTGAGCCCGCGGATCACCCCGAGCGCCTCCGGCGCCCCGGCCAGCCGATCCATCCCCGCGTCCTCCCACTCGATCGAGATCGGCCCTGTGTACCCGATGGCGTTCAGCGCCCGGAAACACTCCTCCCACGGCACATCCCCGCGTCCGGTGGAGACGAAGTCCCAGCCCCGCCGCGGGTCGGCCCACGGCAGATGCGAGGCCAACCGGCCACGCCGGCCGTCACCGGTACGGACCTTGGCGTCCTTGCAGTCGACGTGGTAGATCCGCTCGGCGAAGTCCAGGATGAACCCCACCGGGTCGATCTGCTGCCACACCATGTGCGAGGGGTCCCAGTTCAGCCCGAACGCCGGCCGGTGCCCGATCGCCTCCAGGGTCCGCACCGTGGTGTGGTAGTCGTAGGCGATCTCGCTGGGATGCACCTCGTGCGCGAAACGCACCCCGACCTCGTCGAAGACGTCCAGGATGGGGTTCCACCGGTCGGCGAAGTCGGCGTAGCCGTCCTCGATCATCGCCGCCGGCACCGGCGGGAACATCGCCACGGTGTGCCAGATGGCCGAGCCGGTGAACCCGACCACCGTGTCCACCCCCAGCCTGGCCGCGGCCCGCGCGGTGTCCTTGATCTCCTCGGCGGCGCGGCGGCGCACCTGCTCGGCGTCGCCCTCGCCCCAGATGCGGGCCGGCAGGATGGCCTTGTGCCGGGCGTCGATGGGGTGGTCGCACACGGCCTGGCCGACCAGGTGGTTGGAGACCGCCCACACCTTGAGGCCGTGCTCGGCCAGCACCGCTTGTTTGCGTTCGACGTAGGAGTCGTCGGCCAGGGCCTTGTCGACCTCGAAGTGATCGCCCCAGCAGGCGATCTCCAGGCCGTCGTAGCCCCACCCGGCGGCCAGCCGGCACACCTCCTCGAACGGCAGGTCGGCCCACTGGCCGGTGAACAGCGTGATGGGTCGGGTCACGATTCCTCCACAGGGGTGAAACGGCTTCCGTCGGCCGCGCTCGCCTCGACCGCGGCCAGCACCCGCTGCACCCGCAGCCCGTCGTCGAAGGACGGTACCGGAGCGACACCGGCGGCGACCGCCTCGACGAAGTCCTTGATCTCATGGGTGAAGGTGTGCTCGTAGCCGAGCCCGTGACCGGGCGGCCACCACGCCGCCGCGTAAGGATGCTCGGCCTCGGTGACGATGACCCGGCGGAACCCGGCATCGGCCGCGGGCAGGGTGTGATCGTGAAACCACAGCTCGTTCATCGCCTCGAAGTCGAAGGCCAGGCTCCCCCGGGAGCCGTTGACCTCGATCCGCAGCGCGTTCTTCCGGCCGGTGGCGAACCGGGTCGCCTCGAACGAGCCCAGCGCGCCACCGCTGAAACGGCCGATGAACAGCGCCGCGTCATCGACGTCCACCGTCCCGGTGGCCACCGCGCCGCCTGCCGGGCCGTCTGCCGCGCCGCCGGCCGGGGCGGTGGCGCCGGTGGCGCTCAGCCCGGCCGAGACCCCGGCCAGCGGACGCTCCGTGACGAAGGTCTCCGTCAGCGCCGACACCCCCGCCAGCAGCTCGCCGGTGATGAACTGGGCGGTGTCGACGGCGTGCGCGCCGATGTCGCCCAGCGCGCCGGAACCGGCCCGCTCCCGCTGCAGCCGCCACACCAGCGGGAAGGCCGGATCGGCGATCCAGTCCTGCAGATACTGGGCGCGCACGTGGTGCAGCCGCCCCAGCCGGCCCTCGGCGACCCACCGGCGGGCCAGCGCGATCGCCGGCACCCGCCGGTAGTTGAAGGCGACCATGGCATGCACCCCGCGCCCGGCCGCGGCGCGGGCGGCCGCGGCCATCGCCTCGGCCTCGGCCACGCTGTTGGCCAGCGGCTTCTCGCAGATGACGTGCTTGCCCGCCTCCAGCGCGGCGATCGCGATCTCGGCGTGGCTGTCGCCGGGGGTGCAGATGTCGACCACCTGCACGTCGTCCCGGGCGATCAGGTCACGCCAGTCGGTCTCGGCCGCCGCCCAGCCCAGGTCCCGGGCCGCGGCGGTGGTGGCCTCCTTCGAGCGGCCGCCCAGCGCCGCCATCACCGGCCGGACCGGCAGGTCGAAGAACGCGCCGACGCTGCGCCAGGCCTGTGAGTGCACCCGTCCCATGAACGCGTAGCCGACCATGCCGATCCCCAGCGTCGGCCTGTCGTCAGCGGCCATCAGGACTCGAATCCCAGCGGCAGGTACTTCGCCACGTTGTCCTTGGTGATGGTCTCGGAGGCCAGCGTGATCGACTGCGGCACCTGGTTCTCCAGCAGATCGCTCATCCCCTTGCCCTGCGCGATCAACCGGGCCAGCTTCACCGCCGAGGCGGCCATCGTCGGGCTGTAGGTCACGGTGGCCTTCAACACCCCGCTGTCGGCCTGGATCTCCCGCATCGCGTTGGCCGATCCGGCCCCACCCACCATGAAGAACTCGCTGCGACCGGCCTCCTTGACCGCCGCCAGCACCCCGATGCCCTGGTCGTCGTCGTGGTTCCAGATCGCGTCGATCTTCTTGTGCGCCTGCAGCAGGTTGCTGGTCACCTTCGTGCCCGACTCCACCGTGAACTGCGCGTCCTGCTTGGCCGTCACCTTGAACCCGTACGTCTTCAGCGCGTCCTCGAAGCCCTTGCTGCGATCCTGGGTCAGCGGCAGCGTCGCGATGCCCTGGATCTCCAGGATCACCGGGTCGGCCACCCCCTTGTCCTTGAGCGTCTTGCCGATGTAATGCCCGGCCGCGACCCCCATGCCGTAGTTGTCGCCGCCGATCCAGGTGCGATACGACAGCTTGTCCGGGAAGACCCGGTCCAGGTTGATCACCGGGATGCCCGCGTCGGAGGCCTGACGGGCGATCTGGTTGAGCTGCTGGCCGTCGTTGGGCAGGATCACCAGCGCGGCGACCTTCGCCGCGATCAGCGACTCCACCGCCGAGATCTGCGCGTTGATGTCGTTGGTCGGCTCGACCGGCTTGAACTCCACATCGCTGTACTGCTTGGCCGCGGCCTCGGCGTTCTTGGCGATCGCGGCGATCCAGCCGTGATCGGCCGCCGGCGCCGAGAACCCGATGACGACCTTGTCACCGGGGGCATCGTTGCCGCCGGTGGCCGCCGGTGCCGGTGCCGCGCTGGAGGCGGCTGCCTCGGGGGCCGGGGTGTTGCCGGTGCACGCGGTCACCAGCGCGCCGGCGCCGATGACGGCTCCACCGACCAGGAAACCCCGACGGGCGACTCTTTCTGTCATGACCATGCTCCTTCGCGGAGGGGAAGACCGGTTTTTCGGAGGGGAGGACTGCTTCGGGAAGGCTTTTCGGAAGGGGACGGATCCGGATCCGGCAGCGGCCCGAGGGCCGGGACCGGACGGTGACGGATCCGTCGGTGAGCGGGCGCCCCCGCCCGCCGCGGGCCCCTGACGGTCCGCGGCGGGCGGGGGCGTCAGGTCGAGGAGCGGAGGCTGCGCCGCTGCAGCAGCACGGCCACCACGATGATCAGGCCCTTGGCGATCAGCTGATCGCTGGTGTTGAGCCCGTTGAGAATGAACAGATTCGTGATCACCGTGAAGATCAGCAGACCCAGGATCGACCCGACGATCGACCCCCGGCCCCCCGTCAGCAACGTCCCCCCGATGATCACCGCGGCGATCGCGTCCAGCTCGTACAGATCCCCGTGCGTGGAGGAACCCGTGGTGGTCCGCGCCATGATCAACACTGCCGCGATGCCACAGCACAACCCCGACAGCGCATACAGCCACACCGTGTGCCGCCGCACGTCGATGCCCGCCAGCCGCGCCGCCTCCGGATTGCCGCCCACCGCGAAGGTGCGCCGGCCGAACGTGGTGCGGTTCAGCAGCACCCAGCCCGCCACCACCACGACCGCGAACACGTAGACCAGCACCGGGACGCCCAGCACCCTGGTGGTCGACAGCTCCACGATCATCTCGTTGCCCTGCTGCACCAGCTGGGTCTTGCGATCCGACATCCGCTGGGCCAGCCCGCGGGCGGCCACCAGCATCGCCAGCGTCGCGATGAACGGCACCAGCCGCCCGTAGGCGATCAGCCACCCGTTGACCAGCCCCGCCCCGGTCCCGACCAGCACCGCACAGACGATCATCACCAGCGGCCCGTAGGACTGGGTGGCCAGCGTGGTCGCCCACACCGACGCCAGAGCCATCACCGCCCCCACCGACAGATCGATCCCGCCACCGATGATCACGAAGGTCGCGCCCACCGTGATCACCCCGATCGTGGCCGCCAGCGCCAGGATGCTCACCAGGTTGGAGGTGCTGGCGAAGGTGTCGGGCACGGTCACCAGCCCGACCACCGTCAGCAGCGCCAGCGCCGCCACCAGCCCCAGATGCGGCACCTCCCCCAGCCGGGCCAGCGGGCCGGAAGGCCCGGCGGACCGGTGTCCGGACGCCTCGACCCGGCCGCGCTCATCGGCGGGCGCCTTCACCGCCTCCCCCGGAGGCTGCACGCTCTCCGCCGGACTCCGGACGGCCTCCACCGGACTCTGGGCAGCTTTCGCCGGGCTCGCGGGAGCCTGGCCTTGCGGGTCGCTCACAGCGCACTGCCTTCCATGATCATGTCCAGTACTCGATGTTCGTCCAGGTCACCGGCGTCGGCCTCGTGGATGACCGTGCCCTCCCGGATCACCAGCACCCGGTCGGCCAGGCCGAGCACCTCGGGCACCTCGCTGGAGACCAGCAGCACCCCGATCCCCTCGTCGGCCAGCTTGCGGATGACCGCGTACAGCTCCGCCCGCGCGCCGACGTCCACCCCGCGGGTCGGCTCGTCCAGCAGCAGCAGCTTGCGGCCGTTGAGCAGCCAGCGCGCCAGCACCGCCTTCTGCTGGTTGCCACCCGACAGCGTCTTGACCGGCCGGTCCGGATCGGGCGGGCGGATGTCCAGCGTCTCCACCAGAGCGCGCGCGTCCGCGGCCTCGCGGCGCCGGTCCAGCCAGCCGAACCGGGAGTAGCGGCCGAGGCTGGCCAGCGAGATGTTGCGCGCCACGCTCTGCTCCAGCAGCAGCGCCTGGGCCTTGCGCTCCTCCGGGGCCAGGCCCATGCCCAGCCTGACGGTCTCGGCCGTGCCGCCGCGCCGTACCCGCCGGCCCTCCAGCACGACGGTGCCCGAGAAGCGGCGCGCGCCGTAGACCGCCTCGATGATCTCCGAACGGCCCGAGCCGACCAGCCCGGCCAGCCCCACGATCTCCCCCGCCCGCACCGCGAAGGAGACGTCGGCGAACACGCCCGGGACGGTGAGCCCCTCGACCCGCAGCACCTCCTCCCCCGTCGCGGGCGCCTCAGGGCGCGGCGGGAAGACGTGCTCGACGTTGCGGCCGGTCATCAACGCCACGATCTGCCGCGTCGGGGTCTCCCGGGCCGGCAGTCCCACCGCCACCGTGCGGCCGTCCTTGAGCACCGTCACCCGGTCGCCGATCTCCCGGATCTCCTCCAGCCGATGGGAGATGTAGACCACCGCCACCCCCTGGGCGGTCAGCTCCCGGATGATCCGGAACAGGTTGTCCACCTCGTCATGGGCCAGCGCCGCCGACGGCTCGTCCATGATGATCAACCGGGTGTCGTGCGACAGCGCCCGCGCCATGCTGACCACCTGCCTGGCCGCCGGCGACAGCCGCCCCACCTGCGTCGTCGGCCGGATCTCCCCGTGCCCCAGCCGTTCCAGCAGCGCCCGGGTAGCCCGGTTGGCCTCCCCCTGACCGACGAACCCCAGCCGGGCCGGCTCATGACCGAGGAAGACGTTCTCGGCCACGCTCAACCCCTCCACCAGGTCCAGCTCCTGGTAGATCGTGGAGATACCCAGCCGGATCGCCGCGATCGGGCTGCTCAGCCGTACCGGCTCACCGCCCAGGGTGATGGTGCCCTCGTCCGGCTGGTGCGCGCCCGCGAGAGTCTTGATCAGGGTGGACTTGCCCGCACCGTTCTGTCCGAGCAGGCAGTGCACCTCACCGGGCAGCACCTCCAGATCGACGCCGTCGAGCGCGCGGACACCGGGGAACTGCTTGACGATCCCCTTCATCAGCAACAAGGGACTGTTTTCGGACATGAGGCCTCGCTGGTTGTTCATGGAGCCGAGAAAACGTGGTCGCTGCAGAGCCGGGCCGCGCCGATCACTCCGGCGCTGTCGCCGAGCTCCGACAGCACGATGGGCAGGTTGCCCGTCGCCAGGGGCAGCGACCGGCGGTAGACGACGCTTCTGATCTCCGCCAGCAGCAGGTGGCCCAGCCGGGCCACGCCTCCGGCGACGATCACAAGGCCGGGGTTGAAGAAGCTGACGAGCCCGGCCAGCACCAGGCCGACCCGGTGGCCGCCGTCACGGATCAGCCGCACCGCCTCGGCGTCGCCCAGCGCGGCCGCCGCGGCGACGTCCTCGCCGGTGAGCGTGCCCGTCCGCCGGAGCCGCTCACCGAGGTACGGCGAGCGCTCGGCGGCGGCCGTGGCCTCCCTGGCGAGAGCGGCACCGCCGAAATAGGCCTCAAGACAGCCGGCGTTGCCGCAGGCGCAGATGGGGCCGGCGTCGTCGACGCGGATGTGGCCGATGTCGCCGGCGCTGCCGGAGACACCCCGGTAGATCTTGCCGTCCACCACGATCCCGCAGCCGATCCCGGTGCCGATCTTGACGAAGAGAAAGTCGTCGACCTGCTTGGCCAGCCCCGCGTGGAGCTCGCCGAGGGCCATGATGTTGACGTCGTTGTCGACCACCACGGGACAGCCGAGCTCCTGCCCGAGCGTCTCCCTGACGGGGTAGCGGTCCCAGCCGGGCATGATCGGCGGCGCGACCGGCACTCCCTCCCGGAAGCTGACCGGCCCGGGGACGCCGATCCCCGCTCCGTGGAGCTGGGTGAACAGTCCCTGGTCGCGCAGCTTGGCGAGCATCTCGGTGGCCCGGTCCAGCACGGCCACCGGTCCGTCGCGCACGTCGCAGGGCTCGCTCGCGCGGCCGAGGACCTCCAGCCCGCCGTCGGTGACGGCCACGTCGACCGAGGTGGCGCCGACGTCGATGCCGGCGAACCGCATGGTCGCGGCCAGCCGTACCATGCCCGACCTGCGTCCGCCGCGCGAGGCCGCCAGGCCCGCCTGCTCGACCAGCCGCAGCTCGACCAGCCGGTCGAGTTCGAGGTTGAGCCTGGAGCGTGAGAGCTCGGCCACGTCGCCGAGCTCGGCACGCGACCGCGCCCGCTCTCGCAGCAGCCGGAGCAGCGCGGCCTGGTGGGGGTTCTCCGGCCGAGCGGTAATGCGCTTCACAGCACCTCCGCAGTGGGAGTTGGTGTGCAGAAGCTAACCCCCTTCTGCTCGCGTTGTGAAGGCTTTTATCGAAATGTCCGCCAACTTTTGCAGATTTCCACAAAAGTCGGCGGACATTGGCCGGGTGGCACGGGAAGCGGGAAGCGGGACGCGAGGCACGGGAAGCGGGACGCGAGGCACGGGAAGCGGGGACGCGGGGTCAGCTCACCGCGCGAGCTTCTACTGCCAACCGGCGTGCCAGGGGCTTGAACACCCGGACGCCGGAGGACCCGGTGCAGCCCTCCGCCGGGGCCACGGGGTCAGGTCGGCACCGAGGGACAGGCCGCCCTTGCCTGCGTAGGTCGCGGTGAGGACAGTCGCGACGAGGACATGGGAGGCGCCGGCGCCCGCGGCGTGTCCCGAGGCCGTAGTCGAGGCCGTGGTCGAGGCCGTGGTCGAGGCCGTGGTCGAGGCCGCTCCCGAGCGGCCGGTCGCGCCGGGTGGGTCAGCCGGCGTCCGCGGCGCGCTGACGGCGGTAGTGCCGGGCGGCCCTGGCGCGGTTGCCGCAGGACGGCTTGCACCACTCCTGCAGGCCGTGCTCCTTGAGGAAGTACCGCACGCAGCGCGGTGCGGCACAGGCCCGCAGCCGCTCGCGCTCCGGACCGGCCAGAAACTCGATGGCGGCGCGGGCGAGGGCCGCCACGATCCGCAGGCCCGAGTCGCGCTCCGCGGACAGCAGCCGGGCCTCGGGGAGCGACTCACCGGGCCAGTCGAGCTGCGGGGCGACCAGCTCCCGGGCGGCGGCCGCGTTGAGGAGAGCCAGTGCCCGGTCGGCGGGCATCAGGCGGTGGGCGTCCGCCGGGCTGGCCGGCGCGGGGCTCACGGCCCGGGCGAACAGCGCGCGTACGGCCTGCCGCAGTTCGACGATCTCGTCCATGAGGGCGTCGTCGGCCTCGAAGCCGCCGGCGACGCCGCAGCCGGTCAGCAGGCCGGCACGCTCCCCGAGCCAGCGGGTCGTGCCCTCGGCGGTGGCCAGGTCGTCGGCGACACCGCCGTCCCCGTCGTGGCGGACCGTGCTCGCCAGCTCCAGCGCCAGACGACGCTCCATGCCCCTCCTCCGCGCACCCGAATCCTCAGCCGTCACATTACCTTACTAACGGAGAAACGAAATTCTCCGTTATGGTGATCCACCATCACCCCGGCGGGCCGTTTCCGCCGCAGCAGAGGGAAGGACCGACGATGACGACACTGCTGGCACAGATCAGCGACCTGCACCTGGACGGCAGCGAGCGGGCGACCCGGCGCGCCACCCGCGTCATGGACTACCTGCGGGCACTGCCGCACGCCGTCGACGCCCTCCTGGTCACCGGGGACATCGCCGACCACGGCACGGAGGCCGAGTACGAAGAGGCGGCCCGCATCCTGTCCGCGCCCTTCCCCGTGCTCACCTGTCCCGGCAACCACGACGCGCGCCCGGCCTACCGCAAGGCGCTGCTGGGCGAACCGGCCGCCGACGGCCCGATCAACCGGGTGCACCACGTCACCGGCACCGCCATCCTGATGTGCGACTCCACCATCCCCGGACGCGACGAGGGGCGCCTTGACGCCGAAACCCTGGACTGGATCGACACCACGCTCGCCGGCCTCCCGGAGGGCACTCCGGCGCTCATCGCCTTCCACCAGCCGCCGGTCGAGCTCCACCACCCGCTGCCCGACTCCGGGATGCTCCGGCGGCCCGAAGACCTCGCCGCCCTGCTCGACGCGCACCCCCGGGTGGCCGCGGTCGTCACCGGCCACGCCCACACCGCCGCCGCCTCCACGTTCGCCGGGCGCCCCCTGATCGTCGGACCGGCGATCACCTGGACTCTCCGCCTGCCCTGGGAAGGCGACCGTCCCGCGGACCGCGACCAGCCTCCCGGCCTCGCCTTCCACGTCCTGACCGAAGATCTCCGGCTGACCACCCACTACCGCGTCGTGCTCTGACCCACCGTCCGCACCGGCGTCCTGGCAGCGCCGTGGTCCCCCTGAGCGCCGCCCCGGAGGCACCGTGGTCCCCCTCTACTCCCTCGCCGCGTTCCTGGCGGCGGTCTTCCCGCTGATCGCCACCCCCGGCGCCAGCCTGGCCCTGCTGACCCGGCAGGTCACCCACGAGGGCCGCCGCCGGGCGGTGCCCGTGATCCTCGGCACGGTCACCGGCCTGTACGTGCACGCCGGACTCGCCGTCGCCGGCCTGTCGGCCCTGATCATGCACTCCAGCCAGGCCTTCACCGCCGTCAAGCTCGCCGGCGCGGCCTACCTCATCGGCCTGGCCGCATGGACCTGGCGCTCGGCCACCCCACGGGCACCGGCCGTCTCCCGCCGGCACCTGCCCAAGGCCGCCGGATCTCCATACGTCCAGGCCCTGCTCGGCAACGTTCTCAACCCGAAGGCCGCCTCCATATACCTGACCCTGATCCCCCAGTTCATCGCTCCGCACCGGCCCGTCACCGGCCAGATCCTCGCCTTCGCCACCGCCCACGCACTCCTGATCGCGGTCTGGCTGCTGGTCTGGACCTGCCTGATCGGCGGAGCGGGCCGGATGCTGGGCACTCCCCGTTTCAGGACCGTCGTCACCAGGATCGCCGCGGTCACCCTGCTCGCCCTGGGAATCCGGTCGGCCGTGGCCTAGCGGCGTCGCCGCCGTCCCGGTCGCTCCGGGGCGCCCGCCGACCATCCGGCCGGCCCCGAGCGGCGCGTCCTCGGGCCCCACGGCATCGCGGACCGGCCTTCTCCGGAACGGAGTCCCACCGTACGGACCGGTCCGGGCCCGGACCGCCGGAAAGGACGTCCCCACCCGAGCGGACGCCCTTTCCGCGGTCATCCGGTCAGAGCATGGCCTTCATGGAGGCGGACGCCTGCTGGCCGAGGGTGGTGGGGGTCAGGTAGGGCTGCTCGGCCATGATGGCCTCCCAGTTGTCCCGGATGTCCTCGACCGTGTGGTCGTCCTGCCGCCAGCCGGGCCCCTCGGCCACGAAGACCCGGGCGATCCGGCCGCCGCCGACGCTGAAGACCTCCCCGCTGGTCTCGCAGGACTCGTGTGCCAGGAACGTCACCAGCGTGCTGACCCGCTCCGCGGTGAACTTGGCCTCGAACTCGGCCGGCAGCAGCGCCTCGGTCATCCGGGTCCAGGCGACCGGCGCGATCGCGTTGGCCTTGATCCCGGCCCTGGCGCCCTCGATGCCGAGCGTCTTGGTCAGGCCGACCAGGCCCATCTTCGCCGTGGAGTAGTTGGCCTGGCCGAAGTTGCCGAACAGTCCGGCGGGCGAGGAGGTGTTGACGATCCGGCCGTAGCCCTGCTCCTTGAGGTAGGGGAAGGCCGCGCGGCTGACCAGGAAGGAGCCGCGCACGTGGACGGCGAGGACCTGGTCGAACTCCTCGACGCTCATCTTGCCGAAGGACTTGTCGCGCAGGATTCCGGCGTTGTTGACGACGACGTCCAGCCGCCCGAAGGCGTCGATCGCGGCCTGCACGATCGCCTTGGCGCCCTCCGGGGTCGCGACGTTGTCGGTGCTGGCGACCGCCTCGCCGCCGTTCTTGTTGATCAGCTCGACCACGTCGGCGGCCGGGCCGGCGGAGGCGCCGGTGCCGTCCAGCGCGCCGCCGAGGTCGTTGACGACGACCTTGGCGCCGCGTTCGGCCAGCGACAGCGCGTGTGAGCGACCGAGACCGTGCCCGGCACCGGTGATGACCGCGACCTTGCCGTCAAACCTCAGCTCTGACATCCGCACTCTCCCACGAGAACATAGTTCTGTTTTTCTTGCACCATAGCCTGCCGGTCCCCGCAGGACCATGACGAGAGACGACAGGCCGCCGAATCGTCGCGGATAGTGATCGGGCGTGTGAATTTCTGCTAAAGTTTCTGCCCCGAACAGGGCGAGGGTCAACGACGACACTCCTCCCAGCACGGCCCCGCCCAGAGACCCGGGCTGGAGGCAACGCATGCCCTCATCTCCGCCCCTTCGAGTGATCCAATGGGCTACGGGCGCCGTTGGACGCTACTCACTGCGCGCTCTGATCACCCGTCCGGAGTTCGATCTCGTCGGGGTCCTCGTCTACGACCCCGACAAGCTGGGACAGGACGCCGGAACGCTCGTCGGGCTGCCCGCGACCGGTGTCACCTGCACCGACGACGTCGACGAGATCCTCGCCACCGAGGCCGACTGCGTGCTGCACATGCCGCTGCCCGCGTCCTACTTCGGCGGCGGCCACCCGACCGACGTGGAGACGATCTGCGCCCTGCTCGCCTCGGGCAAGAACGTCGTCACCACGACCGGGTTCGTGTACCCCCAGTGCTACGGCCCCGGCGTGGTGGAACGCCTGGAGGCCGCCTGCCGCGCCGGAAACGCCTCCCTGCACGGCACCGGCATCAACCCCGGCTTCATGAGCGACATGCTCCCCCTCGCCCTGACCGGGCTGTCCAACCGGATCGACCACATCTACGTCCGCGAGTCCTCCGACTTCCGGGGCCACCCGTCCCGCCAGATCGTGGTCGACCTGTTCGGCTTCACCCGCTCGGCCAAGGACTACGCCGCCGCCGTCCGCCCGTTCCGCGCCTTCCAGCGCTCGCTGTTCGCCGAGAGTGTGCAGTTCGTGGCGGGGAACCTCGACGTGACCCTCGACGAGGTCGAGGAGAGCGACGAGTTCGAGCTCGCCGCCGAGGAGTTCGAGGTCGCCGCGGGCCTGGTCAGGGTCGGCACCGTCTGCGCCTCCCGCTGGACGTTCACCGGCCTCGTCCGCGGCCGTCCCTTCATGACCGTGGAGTGCGTCTACAAGGCCGACGCCACCAAGGTGCGCCGCTGGCCCGAGCCCGGCTTCACCATCCACATCGAGGGCGTCCCCCAGATGACGCTCGCCGTCGAGGAGATGTCCCACGGCCTGGCCGGCGCCGCCGCCCACGCGGTCAACACGGTCTCCGCCCTCTGCGCCGCCCCGCCCGGCATCCGCACCCTCCTGGACCTGCCCCTCGCCACCGGCCGGGGCACCGTCCGTCTCACCTGACCGCCACCGCCCGCCCCGTCGTGGCGGATCCGCTCCGTGGAGCTCGGGGGCCACGGGAAAAGCGCCACTGCTGATCTTTAATTCGTGATGTTCGGTGATCATGTGAATGGTCGGGTTGCTGAGGTATGTCCAGGTCATGCGGTATGCGCAAGGCGGTGGGCTGACCACCGCCCAACGAGCCAAGCGTGAGCAGGTACGGCTGTGCAGAGTCTGCCATGGCGTCCTTTCCACTCCATAGGCCGGCGATCCGGCTGCCGGGGCTTGCCGGTCAGCACAGAGGGCGTTTCCAGCGGCACAGGCCTTGTCCAAGAATCGATCGGTTGATGAACATGATCAGCTCGCGGTGCGCCGGGGACTGCAAAGGCGCTGATCATGTGTGAGAAAGGTGTCGAAAACATCGAGGCGCCCGACAACCCATAGGCGCCGTTTTCCGTACAGCCCGCCGCCCGCTGGGGATCAACTCCTGCATCTCGACCTGGTAGAGCCGCAACCACACGAACGCGTCGGTCGAGGCGGGCAGTTCCTGCACCAAGCGGGTGCCCTTGCTCACGCCTGCTCCCCGGTGGTGAAGAAGCCGGTCAGGACGGGGGCGAGGAGCTCCGGGCCGATGTTGTGCTCCTGGCCGGGAAAGACGTGCAGGGCGAAGTTGTCGGCCATCGCGGCGAGTTCCCGCCCGCCGGTGAGCATCTGCGGTGCGCCCGCGTCCCCGCTGCCGACGAGAACGGGAACCGTCACGGACTGCCAGCGGTCGGCGGGCAGCGGCCGGCCGGACATGGTGTCGCCCATGACCTGGCCGTCGTAGGGCAGGGTGCGGGCGGTGGCCTCCATACCGGCCCAGAAGGGGGCCTGGCGCATCCCGGCGACGGCCTCGGCGGGCATCCCCACGGCCGCGGTCATGAAGTAGGCCACGGCATCGCCGTACGCTCCTTGCCCCACGAGCTCCGTCAGGTGGGCGACGTAGTCGGCGGGCAGCGGCGGACGGCTGTCATCGGTGATGAAGGGGGGTTCGTACACGGCCAGCCGGGAGACGGCGCTGCCCCGGGCCACGGCCTCCAGCGCCAGTACGGCACCGGAGGACATGCCGAAGACCATCGCCTCGCCGCCCACGCGCTCGATCAGCGCGTCCAGATCCTCGACCTCGCGCTGCACGTCGTACTCCGGGCTGTCCCCGCTGTCGCCGCGGCCCCGGCGGTCGTACGAGATCACGGTGCAGTGCTCGGCCAGCAGGCTGGCGAGCTCGGCGAAATCGCCGCGCGTCATGAAAGCGCCGCCGACGAGCACCACGGCAGGGCCTGAACCCTGCTGCTCGTATGCGATGACCGTGCCGTCGGCAGAGAACACCTTGTCCATGAGGAACCACTCCAAATTTCTGCGCGATACGCAGGGCCGGAAGCCCCGCTTCGGAACTAGACGGTACAGTACCCAAACGGGTACTGGTCAGTCCAGTACTCTTCTGCGGGAGGGTGAGACGGATGGAAAAGGAGTCGATGATGGACAGCCGTTCAGCGCGCAAGCACGAGGTAATCCTGAAGGCCGCGACCAGCGCCTTCCTGGACAAGGGGTACCCGGGAACGAGCATGGACGACATCGCGAAGCTGGCCGCGGTGTCCAAGCAGACCGTCTACAAGCACTTCGCGGACAAGGAGAAACTGTTCGCCGAGATCGTGCTGGCCACCACCGACCGGCTCGACACCACGATCGACCTGCTGGCCGACATCCCGATCGACGCTTCCAACCTGGAAGAGAGCCTGACGCGACTCGCCCGCCAGTTCCTGACCACCCTCACCCACCCTCAGGTCATTCAGCTGCGGCGCCTGATCATCGCCAATGCCGACGTCTTTCCCGACCTGGGCGCCGAGTGGTACGAGCGGGGCTTCGAACGAGGGCTCGCCACGCTGGCGGCGACCTTCCAGCGCCTGGCTGACCAGGGGCTGCTCCGTATCGACGACGCCCTCCTGGCCGCGAACCACTTCTCCGGCCTGCTGCTGTGGATTCCGGTGAACAAGGCCATGTTCACCGGCCGGTCCCAGGACGCCGAGGCCGACCTCGACCGCTACGCCGCCGCCGGCGCCCGCGTCTTCCTCGCCGCCTACCACTGCTGATCTTTAATTCGTGATATTCGGTGATCATGTGAATGGTCGGGTTGCTGCAGTATGTCCAGGTCATGCGGTATGCGCAAGGCAGTGGGCTGACCACCGCCCAACGAGCCAAGCGTGAGCAGGTACGGCTGTGCGCGGCCGAACTGTTCGCCCGTGACTACACCGACACCGAAGTCGCCAAAGAACTACGGGGCACCCGGATGTCGGCCAATCGGTGGCGCCGGGCCTGGATCCGCGGCGGTGGCGCGGCCCTGGTCTCCAAAGGCCCGGCGTCGCTGCCCCGGCTGAGTGATGCGCAGTTCACTCGGCTGGAGGCCGCGCTGCTGCAGGAGCCGGCCGCGCACGGCTGGGACGACCAGTGCTGGACGCTGTCGCGCATCCGGCGGGTGATCGGCCGGATGTTCCACCCGTCGTACTCCCTGCCGGGGGGTGTGGAAGCTGCTGCAGCGGCACGGCTGGTCGTGTCAGGTGCCCTCCCGCCGGGCGAGCGAGCGGGACGAGGGGGCGATCGCGGCATGGAAGGCGGAGGTGTGGCCGCTGGTGGAACCACCGCGGCGGACCTGGGCGCGTGGGTCTGCTTCGAAGACGAGTGCGGCCCGACGATGAGACCACCGGTGGCCCGCACCTGGGGACGGCGCGGGGCGACGCCGGTGGTGAAGGTGCCGGGCCGCCGTGAGGGCAGGGCCTCGGTCGCCGCCCTGGCCTGCTACCGGCCCGGGCAACGGTCCCGGCTGATCTACCGGATGCATCGCTACCGGCGGCGCAAGGGCGAGGCGGCGAGCTTCACCTGGCGCCACTACCGCGATCTGATCGTCATGGCCCATGTGCAGCTCGGCGCGCCGATCGTGCTCGTCTGGGACAACCTGAACCGGCACCTCTGCCCGGAGATGCGGCACTTCATCGCCGACAACGGCGACTGGCTGCGGGTCTTCCAGTTGCCGTCGTATGCTTCCGACCTCAATCCGGTGGAGGGCATCTGGTCGCTGCTGAACCGCGGCGGTCTGGCCAACCTCGCCGCGACGAGCCTGGACCACCTGGTGCGTGTGATCAAGCGCGGGCTGAAGAAGATCCAGTACCGGCCGCATCTGATCGACGGCTGCCTGGCCGGGACCGGCCTACTCCTCAAGTCGTCGTAACTCCACGAATTAAAGATCAGTGATACTGGCATGCGACATACGGAACCTCAGTACGGAGATATCCGTTTTCCGCTCGTATCAGTAGAACGATCACGTCAGGGGCCCTTTGACATCCGCACCGCGTACGTTGATTTCCATTCTCGTGACCGCTTTCGCCCTTACGGCCTGTACGGCGCCCGCTCCACGTGCCGGCAATCCCCCTCCCCCGGTCCAGTCCGTGGTGGAGGACGACGGGGAGATTCCGAATGAGGGCGAGGAGGAGAAGGTCCACATCGAGGTGTGCGTGCGGAAGGACAACCGGATCCGCGTCGGTGACCAGCGCTGCGACGACGCCGAGCGAGGCTATGTCTGGTACTTCATCCCGGCGGAGAAGCGCGTCCCCGCCCTGGGGAAGAGGGCCGGGAAGGGGTCGCTCCGGGAGCCGTCCGGCGAGATCCTGCGGGCCGCGAAGAAGGGCGGGCGGGGAGACGACATCTCCATTGTGGAGATCGAGGACCGCGTCATGGTCTGCGTGCGGAAGGAAACCCGTACACGCGTCTCCGACCGCACCTGTAACGGCAGGAAACGCGATTTCCGGTGGTATTACATCAGGATCGACAGGCACGTCCCCGCGGTCGGGGAGAAGGCCGAGGCTGGCTCGTTCCACGTGCCGTACGGCGACGCCTATAACGCCCCCCAAAAGGGCGGTATAGGGACTAAAGTCGCAATCGAATATGAAAACTATGAAGACAGCAACACAGACGACGGATCGGACGACACGGCCACCGACACCGGCCGCGTCACCACTGGCTGCGGGAGCAGTTGCCATCAGTGCACAGGCGTCTGCAACGGGTCGAGCTTCAACGGGCGTCGCAAGGGCGGCCGCCGCTGACCCGCCCTCCGTACGGGGAACGCCCCTGGCGGGGGCGTTCCCCGTACGGAGTCAGGAGTGCGGGGTGAAGCGGCCGAAGCGGCCCTGATGGTAGAGGAGCGGGCGGCCTCCGGGGTCGAGGTTGGTCTCGGTGACGAGGCCGACCACGAGGACGTGGTCTCCTATGTCGACGGTGGAGTGCGGTGAGCAGATCAGCTGGGCGGACGCGCCGTTCAGGAGGGGGACGCCCAGCGGGCCGGGCCGCCAGGAGGTCGGGGCGGCGAAGCGGTCGACGCCCTTGCGCGCGAACCGGGAGGCCAGCTCGGCCTGGTCGCTGGCCAGCACGTTCACCGCGAAGTGGTCGGCCTGGCGGAGCCAGGGCCAGGTGGTCGAGGACTGGTCGACGTAGAAGGAGACCAGCGGGGGCGCGAGGCTGACCGAGGAGAACGAGGTGGCCGTCAGGCCGGCCGGGATCCCCTCGGACTGCGCGGTGACCACGACCACCCCGGCGGCGTGGACGGCCAGCGCCTGCCGGAACCGCTCGCCGTCGACCGCCCGGCCGGGCAGGGTCTCGGTCATGAGTCCTCGCTCGGGGGGCCGAGGGGACGCGCGGGCTCGTGGGACCTCGACGGCTCGTCGAACCTCGTCAAGGTGTTCCGCTCTCCGGCTACCTCGCTCCGCCCGATCACGTTTCCTCCTCGGCGGCATGAAACACGCTTATGGTCGGCAACCCATTCATAACCCCATCTCTTCCCGATGTCATGCCGAAGCTCCTTCCCTGAGTGCCGCGGCGACCTGAGGGGCGACCCGGCCGGCCCAGCGGCCGAGAACGGCGTCGAGGCCGGGGATGTCGGACTCCAGCAGCGCCAGGCCCGGGGTGGGGACGGTGGCGCCCAGCTCGACCAGGAGCGGCCGGAAGTGGACCTCCACCGCCAGGGCGTGCCGCGCGTCCCCCATCACCAGCAGCGGCAGCGCGACGGTGGAGGCCAGCGCGCCTCCCGGCAGCCGGTCGAGGAAGGTCTTGAGCAGGCCGGTGTAGGTGCCCTTGTAGGTCGGGCTCGCCACCACCAGGACGCTCGCCTGGGTGACGAGATCCAGCGCGGCCTCCACGGCGGACGACGCTTCCGGCACGAACAGCAGGGGGGCGAGGGCGGACAGGTCGACGATCTCGGACGGCCCCTCGTGGCCGATCCGCCGGGCGATGGTCTGGGTGGCCTGGACGGCCACGTCATACGTGCGCGACCCGGCTCGCGGGTTGCCCACCACGGTCACGATGCTCATGAAGCCACCGGCACCTTCTGCTCGAAACGGGATGCTGGACGCGCCAGGCCGTAGTTCTGGCGCAGCGTGCGGCCTTCGTACTCGGTGCGGAACAGGCCACGGACCTGCAACTCGGGCACGACGTAGTCGACGAAGTCCTCCAGGCCGCTCGGCAGGACCGGCGGCATGATGTTGAAGCCGTCGGCGGCGCCGCTGGTGAACCACTCCTGTATCCGGTCGGCGACCTGCTCGGGAGTGCCGGTGACCACGCGGTGCCCCCGGCCTCCGGCCAGGCGGTTGATCAGCTCCCGCAGGGTCAGCCGCTCACGCCGGGCGAGATCGGTGACGAGTTTGAACCGGCTCTGCTGGCCGTCGGCCGGCGGGGTCACCTCGGGCAGGGGACTGTCGAGCGGATGGCCCGACAGGTCCACGCCGAGGATCCCTGAGAGCTGCCGCACGCCGTACTCGGGGATGATCAGCTCTTCGAGCTCCTTCTCCAGCAGGAGCGCCTCCCGCTCGGTGGAGCCGATGATCGGCGAGATGCCGGGGAGGACCAGCAGCTCGTCCCCGCGCCTGCCGTACCGGCCGAGACGGGACTTGAGGTCGGAGTAGAACTCCCGGCCCTCCTGGAGGGTCTGCTGCGCGGTGAACACGGCCTCGGCGAAGCGGGCGGCGAACTCCTTGCCGTCCTCGGAGGATCCGGCCTGGACCAGCAGGGGGTGGCCCTGCGGGGGGCGGGAGGTGTTCAGCGGGCCTCGGACCCGGAAGTGGTGGCCGACGTGGTCGAGGGCGTGGATCCTGGTGGTGTCGGCGTAGTCCCCGCTGCGGCGGTCGCCCAGGATCGCTCCGTCCTCCCAGCTGTCCCAGAGCTTGGTGACGACCTCCAGGAACTCGGCGGCGCGGTCGTAGCGGTCCTTGTGAGCGGGGCGTTCGACGCCGAAGTTGTGCGCCTCGGCCTCGCTCGCGGAGGTGACGATGTTCCAGCCGGCCCGGCCGCCGCTGATGTGGTCCAGCGAGGCGAACTTGCGGGCCACGTGGAACGGCTCGTTGTAGGTGGTGGAGACCGTCGCGATCAGGCCGATGTGCTCGGTCACCGTGGCCAGCGCCGCCAGCAGCGTGAGGGGCTCCAGCCCGCCGAGCGCGTTGTGCCTGACGTCGCCCCACAGGGCCAGGCCGTCGGCGAGGAAGACCGAGTCGAGCCTGCCGCGCTCGGCGGTCCGGGCGAGCTCCTGGTAGTGCCGGACGTCGGCGATCCTGGCGGGTTCGGCGCGCGGGTGCCGCCAGGCGGCCTCGTGGTGGCCGACGCCCATCAGGAAGGCGTTCAGATGCAGTTTCCTGGTGCCCATCAGGAGGTCCTCCACGTCGAGAAACGGTGCTCCAGACGGACGAGGAGCTGGTTGAAGAGCAGTCCGAGCACGGAGATCGTGAGGATCCCGGCATACATGTCGGGCACCCGGAAGTTGAACTGGGCGTAGGTGATCAGGTAGCCCAGGCCGGCCTTGGCGCCGACCATCTCGGCGGCGACCAGCACCAGGATCGAGTAGGCCCCGGCGAGCCGGATGCCGGTGAAGATCGTGGGCACCGCGGCCGGGAGGATCACCTTCTGGAACAGCCGGACCGGCCGGAGCCCCATCGACCGGGCCGACTTGATCAGCAGAGGGTCCACGCTCTTCACCCCGGCGACCGTGTTGAGCAGGATCGGCCAGGCGCAGGCGTACAGGATGATCGAGATCTTGGAGGTCTCGCCGAGCCCGAGGATGAGCACGAACACCGGGAGCAGGGCGAGCGCCGCGGTGTTGCGGAACAGTTCGAGCACCGGGTTGAGCAGGTCGGCCACCGGCTTGTACCAGCCGATCAGCAGGCCGAGGGGGATGGCCACGACGATCGCCAGGGCGAACCCGGCCAGGGACCTGATCAGGCTGGCCTGGGTGTGGTCGAGCAGTTCCCCGGACAGGAGCAGGTCCCACCAGGCCACCAGGACCTCCGACAGCGGCGTCAGGAAGGTGGGGTCCACCACCCGCAGGCGGGGCAGGCTCTCCCAGAGCGCGGCGAGCACGCCCAGGGCGGCGACGCGCCGGCCCGCCGTCACGGCCAGGCGCCCCAGGCCGGAGGAGATGCCTGCCGGAAGACCGGCGGCGGTGACGCCGGTCGAGAGGCTAGCCAACGGGGACCGCCTCCTCCGCCCTGGCGGCCGCGACCTCGTCACGGAGCAGCGTCCACACCTGGTGCCGGTACTCGCCGAAGCGCGCGTCGGCCCGCAGGTCCCCGTCGCGGGAGTCGAACTCGACGTCGACGACCCGCTTGATCCGGCCGGGCCGGGAGGTCATGACCGCGACCCGCTGGCCGAGATAGACGGCCTCGTCGATGCCGTGGGTGATGAACACGATCGTCTTGCCGGTCTTCTCCCAGATCCGCAGCAGCTCCTCCTGGAGGGACTCGCGGGTCTGCGCGTCCAGCGCGGCGAACGGCTCGTCCATCAGCAGCACGTCCGGGTCGAAGGCGAGGCTCCGGGCGATGGCCACGCGCTGGCGCATGCCACCGGAGAGCTCGTGCGGATAGCGCTCCTCGAACCCGCGCAGCCCGACCAGGTCCAGATAGGACCTGGCCCGCTCGGCGCGCTCCTTCTTCGGTACGGCTTTCGCCTCCAGCCCGAACTCGACGTTGGACAGCGCGGTGCGCCAGGGGAACAGCGCGTACTGCTGGAAGACGATCCCCCGGTCCAGGCCGGGGCCGTCGACGGGGGCGCCGTCCAGGAGGATCCGGCCGCTGGTCGGCTCGGTCAGCCCGGCGAGCAGGTCGAGGAGGGTGGACTTGCCGCAACCGCTCGGCCCGACGAGGGTGAGGAACTCCCCGGCCCGCACGTCGAGGGTGACGTCGTCGAGCGCGGTGAACAGCCGGTCGGCGCCGCGGACGCGGAACTCCTTGCCGACTCCCTGGATCTGGATCTTCATCGGGTGCCTCCGAACGGGTTGTAGGCATTGGTGAAGAGGTCCTCGGTCCTGACCTGCCCCTTCTTGATCTCGCCCTCGCGCTCCAGCCAGTCGACCCAGGTCTGGAACTCCCTGGCGTCGATCACGCCGCCCTTGTTGGCCACCCCGCTGCTCTTCCAGAACTCGATGGCGGTGGTGTCCTCGCTCCGCTTCCGCTTGGCGATGATCTCTTTCGCCTTGGCGACGACCTCCTCGCGGGAGTGGGTCTGCGTCCAGTCGACGGCCCTGGCGAAGGCCTCGACGAACCTCTTCGTGGTGTTCGGGTTCCGCTCGATGAACCGCTCGGTGAGCACGACGCTCCCGGCGGTGAAGGGGCCGAACAGGTCGACGTCCTTGAAGAGCGGGCGGATCCCGCCGCGCCGCAGCGCCTTGTCGCGGAGGATGCCGCTCAGCGCGGCCACGTCGATCTGGCCCTGGCGGAGCGCCTGCTCGGTGTTGACCGGCGGCACGACGACCAGTTCGACCTGCTTGATCTCATCGGGGGTCAGCCCGCCGCGCTTGAGGTACTCCTTGAGCACCGCCTCCAGATGCGCGCCCAGGGTGTTGACCCCGATCTTCTTGCCGATCAGGTCGCGCGGGCCCTTGATCGGTGAGCCGTCGGCCACGAAGTAGCCGATGTAGCTGTCCTTGTCGCTGCCGTAGTAGCCGATCACGGCCTTGATCGGGGCCTTGGCCGCGGCCAGCTTGACGATGGCGCCGTTGAAGGCGCCGCCGAAGTCGGTCTGACCGGTGGCCGCGGCCTGGATGTCCTGCGGACCGGAGATCGTGTTGCCGATCCACTTGAGCTTGATGGGGCCGAGGTAGCCGAGCTCCTCGGCGAACTCGGGGAAGGTGACGGCGCCGGCGCTGCCCTGGTAGCGGAGCTCCAGGGTCTCGGGGCCGCCGGGTTCCGCGGCGGCCCGCGCGCCGCAGGCGGTGAGGAGCCCCACCAGCAGCACGGAGAGGGGGACATGTCTGAGCTTGATCACGAGTGACGTCCTGAGAAAGGGGGGGACGGTGGAGTCGGTTCGTGATCACGGACACTGGGCGCTGGACACTCGACAGAAGTCGACATGTGCACACCGGGTCAGATAGAGGCCCATACCGGAGAAGCTACGCACGACTCGGCACTAAGTCAATATTTCCTACTTGTTTTGCATGAAATACTCCGAGGGAAGCAAGCAAACCGGCCTCACCAGGGATTACGCGGGAAACCACAGGTCGGGCTCCCCGGCGACCCGGCGCAGCCGTCCCCTGGCCTCCAGCCAGACCAGGTGCGCCAGCGTCTCGTTGTTCGCCCCCCGGCGCATGAACGGCGGGATGGTCTCCCACGGGCGCGCCCATCGCAGCCTGGTCGCCGCGTCCCAGCAGGTGATCCCGTCCCCGGCGCCGACCACCGTCTCGATCTCGGCCAGCCGCTCCTCATGGTGGGCGATCACGTGGTCGACCCGGTCGGCCAGCTCCAGGAACCGGTACTCGTGCGCGGGCAGCACCTCGTCCACGTCGAACTTGCGCACCGCCGCCAGCGCCTCAAGATAGTCGGCGAGCGGGTTGGGCGCGGACTGCGGATGGACCGCCACGATGGGCGTGATCCGGGGGAGCACGTGGTCGCCGGAGAACAGCAGCCGCCGCTCCTGCTCGACGAAGCACACGTGCCCCGGCGAGTGACCGGGGGTCCAGACCGCACGCAGGTCCCAGCCGGGCAGGCCGAGGAGGTCGCCGTCCTCGATCAGCCGGTCGGGCCTGGCCATGGTCACGTAGTGCCGGAGCATCATCGAGGCCCCGGCCAGCTCGTCCAGCAGGGGCAGCGGCACGCCGGACCGCACCAGCAGCAGGCGCTCCCGCGCCACCAGGTCGTCGACGCCGGCCTCGTCGTAGCGGTCGCGCAGCAGCCGGGAGTCCGCCGGGTGCAGCCCGATCCAGGCGCCCGACACCTCGCGGATCCGCCCGGCCAGCCCGTAGTGGTCGGGGTGGATGTGGGTGACCAGGACGGCCCTGACGTCGGTCACCTCGTATCCGGCGGTCCCGAGCCCGGCGGCCAGCGCGCCGTACGCCTCGTCGGTGTCCCACCCCGCGTCCACGATCGCCACCCCGTCGGGGAGTTCGAGGGCGTAGACCAGCACGTAGCGGAGAGGATTGATCGGGATCGGCACCGGGATCGACCAGAGCCCCGGCCGCACCCGTTCCACCTCGGGAAACCCCCCGGCCCGCCAGGCCTCGCGCTGTGCCTCGTTCGCCGCCGTCACCATGTCCCCGGCTCCCTTCGTCGCCCCGCATTCTGCCCCCTGAACCGAATCATGTTCTACGCGGGGTGGCGTACCGTCGCCTCATGAAGCTGGGACGCGAGATCTCCGACGGCGGACGCTTCGTGCGGCAGCCGAACCGGTTCACGGCGCGGATCGAGGAGGGCGGCGAGCATCCGCCCGAGCCCGGCCGCTACCGGCTCTACGCCTCCTACGCCTGCCCATGGGCGCACCGCTCGCTCATCGTGCGCGAGCTGCTCGGCCTCCAGGACGTCGTCGGCGTGACGATCGTCGACCCGATCAGGGACGAGAAGGGCTGGCGGATCCCCGGCGGCGACCCGGTCACCGGCGTGGAATACCTCTCGGAGCTCTACCTGGCCTCCGATCCCGGCTACCGGGGCCGCTACACCGTGCCCTGCGTCTGGGACGCCGCCGCCGAGCGGCTGGTCACCAACGACTACCCGCAGATCACCCTCACGCTGGAGACCGCCTTCGCGCCGTGGCACGCCGAGGGCGCGCCCGACCTCTACCCGGCCGCGCTGCGCGGGGAGATCGACGCGCTGAACGAGGTGATCTTCGACGGGCTCAACAACGGCGTCTACCGGGCCGGGTTCGCCACTTCCCAGGAGGCCTACGACGAGGCGGTCACCAAGGTCTTCGACACCCTGGACCTGCTGGAGGAACGGCTCGCCACCCGCTCCCACCTGCACGGCGACGCGCTCACCGAGAGCGACGTGCGGCTCTATCCGACACTCGCCAGGTTCGACGCGGTCTACCACTCCCACTTCAAGTGCGCCGTCCGGCGGCTGACCGACTATCCGGTGCTGTGGGCCTACGCCCGGCGCCTGTACGCGATCCCGGCGTTCCGCGACACGACCGACTTCGACCAGATCAAGCGGCACTACTTCATGACGCAGACGAACATCAACCCGAGCCGGATCGTGCCGCGCGGCCCGGAGCTCGACTGGACGGCCGGGTGACGGTCCCGGCGGGACCGCCTGCGGGAACCTGAAAGTTACATCGGGCAAATCGGTCATTCGCCCGGTCAGCCCGGAGTCCCGGGAGCCGTCCGTTGACGGCGGCGAAACGCGCTGAAAACATCGGCCCATCTCCTTGTGGGAGCGCTCCCACCTGATCATGCATCCCCCGCCCGAAGGAATCCTCCGTGATCAGACCGTCCGCCTGGCTCGCCCTCACCATGGCCGCCGCCCTGGTGACGCTCACCCCCTCGCCCGCCGCGCTGGCGGAGCCGGCCCCCTCGGCCGCCGCCGACGCCCCGGAACAGATCGTCAACGGCACCTTCGACACCGGCACGGCTCCCTGGTGGAGCACCGGCAACACCACGCTGGAGCTCGACACCGGCCGGCTCTGCGCCGACGTCCCCGGCGGCACCGTCAACCCGTGGGACGTCATCGTCGGCCAGAACGACGTCGCGCTGGTCAAGGACGAGACCTACGAATACTCCTTCTTCGGCGTCGCGACCCCCGGCCACGTCGCCAAGGCCCTCATCCAGCTCCCCGCCGACCCCTACACGCAGTATCTGTCGGCCAACCCCGAGCTGAGCGTGTCCGGTAACGACTACGCCTACACCTTCACCTCCCCCGTCGGCCTGCCGGACGCCCAGGTGGTGTTCCAGCTCGGGGGGAGCGCCACTCCCTGGCGCTTCTGCGTGGACGACGTCTCGCTCAAGGGCGGCGCCGAGCCCGACGTCTACAAGCCCGACACCGGACCGCGCGTCCGGGTGAACATGGCCGGCTACCTGCCGGCGGGCCCGAAGAACGCCACCCTGGTCACCGAGAGGACCGAGGCCGTGACCTGGAGGCTCAGGAGGGGCTCCACGGTCGTCGCGACCGGGACCACCACCCCGAGAGGGGTGGACGGGAGCTCGGGCCAGAACGTGCACTCGATCGACTTCGGCTCGGTCACCGCTCCCGGCACCGGCTACACGCTGGAGGCCGACGGCGAGACCAGCCGCCCCTTCGACCTCGACGGCGGCTTCTACGACCGGCTCCGCACCGACGCGCTGAAGTTCTACTACCCCCAGCGCAGCGGCATCGAGATCCTGGATTCCCTCCGCCCCGGATACGGCAGGCCCGCCGGCCACGCCGGCGTCACCCCGAACCAGGGCGACGTGAGCGTGCCCTGCCAGCCGGGCGTCTGCGACTACTCCCTCGACGTCAGCGGCGGCTGGTACGACGCGGGCGACCACGGCAAGTACGTGGTCAACGGCGGCGTGTCGGTCCACCAGCTGATGGCCGAGTTCGAACGGGGCAGGACGCGGGGCGCCTTCGAGGACGGGGAGCTGGACATTCCCGAGAGCGGCAACGGGGTGCCCGACATCCTGGACGAGGCCCGCTGGGAGCAGGAGTTCATCCTCGACATGCAGGTCCCCCACGGTGAACCGCACGCCGGGATGGCCCACCACAAGATCCATGACGCCGCCTGGACCGGCCTGCCGCTCCTGCCCCACCTCGACCCGCAGCGGCGGGAGCTGCACCCGCCGTCCACCGCCGCCACCCTCAACCTGGCCGCCACCGCGGCCCAGGCGGCCCGGCTGTTCGCGCCCTACGACGCCGCGTTCGCCGCGCGGAACCTGCAGGCGGCCCGGAAGGCGTGGGCCGCCGCGAAGGCCGAGCCGGCCCGCTACGCCGACCCGGCGGACGGCGTGGGCGGCGGCGCCTACAACGACGGCGACGTGACCGACGAGTTCTACTGGGCGGCGGCCGAGCTCTACCTCACCACCGGTGAGAAGGAGTTCCAGGACCGCGTGCTCGCCTCCCCGCACCACACCGGCGACATCTGGCGCGACCGCGGCTTCGACTGGGGCAACACCGCCCAGCTCGGCCGCCTCGACCTGGCCACCGTCCCCAGCGGGCTGCCCGGCCGCGCCGCCGTACGGGCGTCGGTCCTGGCGGGCGCCGACAAGTATCTCGCCGTGCAGAAGGCGCATCCGTACGGCCTGCCGTACAACCCGCCGGACTTCGACTGGGGCTCCAACAACCTCGTGCTGAACAACATGGTCGTGATGGCCACCGCGCACGACCTGAGCGGCCGGGCGAAGTATCGCGACGGGGTGCTGGAGGGGATGGACTACATCCTGGGCCGCAACGCGCTCAACCAGTCCTACGTGACCGGCTACGGCGAGGTCGCCTCCCGCAACCAGCACAGCCGCTGGTACGCCCACCAGCTCGACCCGGCCCTGCCCGGCCCGCCGCGCGGCACCCTGGCCGGCGGCCCGAACTCCGCCATCCAGGACCCGGTGGCCCAGGCCAAACTCCGCGGCTGCAAGCCCCAGTTCTGCTATATCGACGACATCGAGTCGTGGTCCACCAACGAGCTCACCATCAACTGGAACTCCCCGCTCGCCTGGATCTCGGCCTTCGTCGCCGACACCACCCCCACGGCCCCCTGCGAGGTGACCTACACCCGGCACGGCGCGTGGCCCGACGGCTTCACCACCCAGGTCACCGTACGGAACACCGGCACGGAGGCCGTCGACGGCTGGGCCCTGAAGTGGTCCTTCCTCGGCGGCCAGCGGGTCGGCGACGGCTGGGGCGCGTCCATCACCCAGACGGGGGCGACGGCCACGGCCGGGAACCTGAGCTGGAACAAGAAGATCAAGCCGGGCGGCTCGGTCACCTTCGGCTTCACCGGCAGGAGCGCCCCCGGCGCCAACCCCGCCCCCGAGCGCTTCCTCCTCAACGGGGCGCTCTGCGGGTAGTCCCAGACCGCCGGACATCCCCGACGGCGGCCGTCCCTCAGACGGCCGCCGTCAATGCCTCCCGAAGAAACACCGAACTCCTTACCGGTTCCGGCGTATCTCAGATTATACAATCCAATGCATATAGCGTTACGATCCGTGAGTCTGTATGCCATCGAGATCGAGCCCGAGATCCAGCTATGGCTCGAATCACTGTCCGAGCGTGACTACGTGAAAGTCGAAGCCCTGGCCGACCTTCTCGCCGAGCAGGCGGAGACACTGGGCGAGCCGTACTCCAAGCATCTGGGCGGCAAGCTCAGGGAGCTACGCCTCTCCCTCCCGCACCGCCAGGTCCGGATCACTTACTGGCTCGCTCCGGGACGCAGGGCCGTTCTCCTGACCGTCTTCCCCAAAACCCGCCGAAAAGAGACCGGTCAGATCGAACGCGCCCATCGAGCACAGGCTGAATGTGAGAGCCGCCATACAGCCGCCTCGAATACATACGACCGCATCTGGAAGGACTGAGGCCATGAATCACAGCAAGTGGGAGCGGACCGGCGCCGAGCGCCGCGCGGACGCCTACCAGGAAGCTCGTGAGGCACTGCTCCTCGGGCAGCAGGTCTACAACCGCCGCACGGAACTCGGCCTTTCACAGGCCGAACTGGCCGAGCGGGCAGGCATGACGCAGCCTCAGGTGTCTCGCCTGGAGACCGGCGGGGTCACCCCTACCCTGGCGCTCCTACGACGCCTGGCGAAAGCACTGGACGCCGAGCTGAACGTCACGTTCAAGCCTCACGCAGCCGCCTGACCTGGTCGAGCCGCCGGCGAGAAGCGGTCGGAGATCGACGGCTCGTCCAACGCCTCGATGCGCACGGCGTGTCCTCGGCCGGGGCGTGTGTACGGCCTAAACTGTGGTACGTGATTGAGGACATCTGGGTGGACCCCGCCGTAACCGCGCTCAGACCGGACTTCGCGGTCCTGGTCATGGGCGTGTACGGCCTGCGCAACGGACCGACCGACGACAGGTCCCGGGCCTGGCTGGCCGGGGCGGCCGACAGCGCGGTGAGCGCCGAGGACCCGAAGGTCGAGGCGTGGCGGGAGGCCTACCGGGCCTTCGGGGCGAAGCCGCAGCGGACCAGGCCGTCGGTGGACGCGCTGGTCAGGCGGATGCCGCTGCCGGAGATCAACCTGGTGGTCGACGCCTACAACGCGATCAGCGTCAGGCACGGGCTGCCGATCGGCGGGGAGGACCTGGCCCACTACGAGGGTACGGCCCGGCTGATCCGCGCCACGGGCGAGGAGCCGTTCGAGGTCGTCGAGAAGGGCGAGCCCGGCATCGACCACCCGGAGATCGGCGAGGTGGTCTGGCGCGACGACAGGGGCGCCACCTGCCGGCGCTGGAACTGGCGGCAGTGCGTGCGCACCCGGATCACCGAGGAGACCGTCGACGCGCTGTTCCTGCTGGAGCGGCTGGCGCCGATGTCGCTGGAGGAGCTGCGCGCGGCGGGGGACGAACTGGTCGAGTCGCTCAAGATCGTCACTCCGGGCATCCGGGTCGAGTCACGGCTCATAGCGCATGGGTGACCAGGCCCACACCCCCCATATAGACCCCCCGGGGGTGACCGTTTTGGACTGTGCTGGGAGGATCGGTCGGCGAGCTGCGGCCAGACTGGCGCAGGTCCGGGTCCAGGCGAGTAGCCTTGGACAAGTTCTCTATCATCAACGCCGATCTGCGGAAGAGGGCGATTTCCGCCGTGTCGTCTGAGTCGTCGCGGACAAACCCGCTGGCAGCCTTTGGTCAAAACGAATGGCTTGTCGACGAGCTGTACCAGAAGTACCTCCAGGATCCCGAGTCTGTGGACCGCGCCTGGTGGAACTTCTTCGCTGATTACACCCCTGATTCCGGGTCCGGCAGAGCCGCGCCCCCGGGGGCGGCCAAAGCCGCGCCCGCCACTCCAACCCCGGCTGCGGCTCCGGCGACCCCGGCCGCCACACCGGTGACCACCGCGCCGAAGGCCAAGGCCATCCCGGCGGACAAGCCCAAGCAGGAGACGCAGTTGCCCGCCGGTGCCGAGGAAGTCCGACTGCGCGGCGCCGCCGCCAGGACGGCTGCCAACATGGAGGCCAGCCTCGAGGTCCCGACGGCGACCAGCGTCCGCGCGGTCCCGGCGAAGCTGCTCATCGACAACCGCATCGTGATCAACAACCATCTGTCCCGCGGTCGCGGCGGCAAGGTCTCGTTCACGCACCTGATCGGTTACGCGGTCATCAAGGCCCTCAAGGCCCTGCCGGAGATGAACCACTCCTACGCCGAGGCCGACGGCAAGCCCGTGCTGGTCAAGCCGGAGCACGTCAACCTCGGCCTGGCCATCGACGTCGCCAAGAGCGACGGCACCCGCCAGCTCCTGGTGCCGTCGATCAAGGCGACCGAGGGCATGGACTTCCGCCAGTTCTGGGTGGCGTACGAGGAGGTCGTGCGCAAGGCCAGGGCAGGCAAGCTCGGCGTCGACGACTTCTCCGGCACCACGATCTCGCTGACCAACCCCGGGACGATCGGCACCGTCCACTCGGTGCCGCGTCTGATGCCGGGGCAGGGCACGATCATCGGTGTCGGCGCGATGGAGTACCCCGCGGAGTACCAGGGCGCCTCTCCCGAGACGCTCTCCCGGCTCGCGGTGAGCAAGGTCATGACGCTCACCAGCACCTATGACCACCGGATCATCCAGGGTGCCCAGTCGGGTGACTTCCTGCGCCAGGTCCACCGGCTCCTGCTGGGCGAGGACGGCTTCTACGACGAGATCTTCGAAGCCCTCCGGATCCCCTACGAGCCGGTCCGCTGGGTCCAGGACATCTCGACCACGCACGACGACGACGTGGCGAAGTCGGCCAGGGTCATCGAGCTGATCCATGCCTTCCGGGTCCGCGGCCATCTGATGGCCGACACCGACCCGCTGGAGTACAAGCAGCGCAAGCACCCCGACCTCGACATCAAGTCCCACGGGCTGACCCTGTGGGACCTGGAGCGCGAGTTCGCCACCGGCGGCTTCGGCGGCCGTCCTCTGATGCGGCTGCGCGAGATCCTCGGCGTGCTGCGTGACTCCTACTGCCGCACCATCGGCGTGGAGTACATGCACATGCAGAACCCCGAGGAGCGCGCCTGGATCCAGGCCCGGGTGGAGCGTCCCCACGCCAAGCCCGACCGCGAGGAGCAGCTGCGCATCCTGGAGCGGCTCAACACCGCCGAGGCGTTCGAGACGTTCCTGCAGACCAAGTTCGTCGGCCAGAAGCGCTTCTCGCTCGAAGGCAGCGAGTCGCTGATCCCGCTGCTCGACTCGGTGCTCTCCGCCGCCGCGGAGGAGAACCTCGATGAGTCCGTCATCGGCATGGCCCACCGCGGCCGCCTCAACGTGCTGGCCAACATCGTGGGCAAGTCCTACGGCCAGATCTTCGGCGAGTTCGAGGGCAACATCGACCCGCGGACGGCGCACGGTTCCGGCGACGTCAAGTACCACCTGGGCGCCACCGGTGACTTCGTCTCACCCGACGGCAGCAAGCTCAAGACCTCGGTCGTGGCCAACCCCTCGCACCTGGAGACGGTGGACCCGGTCCTTGAGGGCGTGGTCCGCGCCAAGCAGGACCTGCTGGAGCGGGGCGAGGAGGGCTTCACGGTCCTGCCCGTGCTCGTCCACGGCGACGCGGCCTTCGCCGGCCAGGGCGTGGTGGCCGAGACGCTGAACCTGTCGCAGCTGCGGGGCTACCGCACCGGCGGCACGGTCCACATCGTGGTCAACAACCAGGTCGGCTTCACCACCTCGCCGGCGTCCTCGCGCTCCAGCGTGTACGCCACCGACGTGGCGCGGATGATCCAGGCCCCGATCCTCCACGTCAACGGGGACGACCCCGAGGCCGTGGTCCGGGTCGGAAAGCTGGCGTTCGAATACCGCCAGGCGTTCCGCAAGGACGTCGTCATCGACCTGATCTGCTACCGGCGCCGCGGCCACAACGAGTCCGACAACCCGAGCTTCACCCAGCCGCTGATGTACGACCTGATCGACGCCAAGCGCTCCACCCGCAAGCTCTACACCGAGGCGCTGATCGGCCGGGGCGACATCACGGTGGAGGAGGCCGAGGGCGCGCTCCGCGACTACCAGGCCAAGCTGGAGAACGCCTTCGCCGAGACCCGTGCGGCGTCCAAGGAGTCGACCGGCGAGTTCGCCCGCCCGGTCGACGTGGACTCCGTCATCCCGTGGTCGCACGAGGACACCCCGACGGGGATCTCCGAGGAGACCGTCAAGCGGATCGTCGACACCCAGCTCAACCTGCCGGAGGGCTTCACCATCCATCCGCGCCTGCTGCCGGTCATCCAGCGCCGCGGGCAGATGGTCGCCGAGGACCGCATCGACTGGGGCATGGGCGAGACCCTCGCCTTCGGGTCGCTGCTGATCGACGGCCACCCGGTCCGCCTGGTCGGCCAGGACTCCCGGCGCGGCACCTTCGTCCAGCGGCACGCCGTGCTGGTGGACCGCGTCACGGGCGAGGAGCACACCCCGCTCAAGACGTTCAACGAGGGCACCACCAAGTTCTACGTCTACGACTCGCTGCTCAGCGAGTACGCCGCGCTCGGCTTCGAGTACGGCTACAGCGTGGAGCGCCCCGAGGCCCTGGTCGCCTGGGAGGCCCAGTTCGGTGACTTCGTCAACGGCGCCCAGTCCGTGATCGACGAGTACATCACCGCGGGCGAGCAGAAGTGGGGCCAGCGTTCCGGCGTCACCCTGCTGCTGCCGCACGGCTACGAGGGTCAGGGCCCGGATCACTCCTCGGCCCGCATCGAGCGCTTCCTGCAGATGTGCGCCTACGACAACATGACCGTGGCCCAGCCGACGCTGCCGGCGAACTACTTCCACCTGCTGCGCTGGCAGACGAAGTCGAACCGGCACCGCCCGCTGGTGGTGTTCACGCCCAAGTCGCTGCTGCGGCACAAGGCGGCGGTCTCGCCGGTCAGCGAGTTCACCTCGGGCTCGTTCCGGCCGGTGCTCGGCGACACCACGGTCAACCCGGCCGAGGTGCGCAAGGTCGTGCTCTGCTCCGGCAAGATCTACTACGACCTGGCGGCGGCCCGTGACAGGCAGGGCCGGACCGACGTGGCGATCGTCCGTCTGGAGCGGCTCTACCCGTTCCCGATGAACCCGCTCGCGGCCGAGCTGGGACGCTACGCCGACGGCGTCGAGCTGGTGTGGGCGCAGGACGAGCCGGTCAACATGGGCCCGTGGCCGTTCCTGACGCTGAAGCTGGCGGAGAACCCCGACACCTTCGGCGGCCGTCCGATCAAGCGGGTCTCCCGCAAGGCGAACTCCTCCCCCGCGACGGGCTCGCACTCCGCGCACGAGGCGGAGCTGCAGCAGATGCTGGGAGAGATCTTCAGCTAGGCACCACCTTCGGAAGTCCCCCACAGGAGCCTCTGTGGGGGACTTCCCCGTTACTGCGAGGAGAACGATGTATTTCACCGATCGGGGCATCGAGGAGCTCGTCGAGCGCCGCGGCCAGGAGGAGGTCAACATCGTGTGGCTGGCCGAGCGGCTGCGCGAGTTCGTCGACCTGAACCCGGAGTTCGAGACCCCGGTGGAGCGGCTGGCCACCTGGCTGGCCCGGCTGGACGACGAGGACGACTGAAACAGTCGCGATATATCTTGACCTCCCCTACAACGCGACATATCGTGTCTTGTAGAAGGAGGTCACGAACATGCGGCAGTGGACCATCGAGAAACCCGAGCAACTCACCTTCGACACCGTGAGCAAACTCAACGTCCGGATCGTGGCGGGCAGGCTGGCGGTGCTGGCCAGCGACGGCCCGCCCACCCTTGAGGTCGCCGACATCGGCACCCCGCCACTGATCGTCACCCACGAGGACGACGGCACGCTCACCGTCACATACAAGGACCTGACCTGGGACGGACTGCTCGGCTGGCTGCGCCCCGGACGTCGCGAGACCACGCTGACGCTGACCGTGCCGAAGGACTGCCCGGTCAACGCGGGAGTGGTCTCCGCCTCGGCCGTCGTCGCCGGTTTCGAGAGCCGCACCTCGGTCAAGAGCGTCTCCGGTGAGATCGTGCTCGACGGGGTGAGCGGCGAGATCCACGCCGACACCGTCTCCGGCGACGTGGAGAGCCGCGGCCTGGTCGGCGACCTGTCCTTCAAGAGCGTCTCGGGCGAACTGACCGTGGCCCAGGGCACGCCCCGCCGGCTCCGCGCCACCACCGTCTCCGGCCGGATCACCGCCGATCTGGAGCTCCCGCCGACCGGTCACGTGACGATGAACAGCGTCTCGGGCGAGATCATGCTCCGGCTGCCGCGCGGGGTCGAGACCGATGTCACGATCCGCTCCACCTCCGGCAGGCTCGACACCGCCTTCGCCGAGCTCCGCCGCTCCAACCAGCCCGGCGCCAGGACGCTGACCGGCCGGATCGGCGGCGGCATGGCGTCCCTGTCGGCGACCACCGTCTCGGCGGACGTCACTCTTCTGAAGGGAGAGCAGGCATGAGTCCGGTCTTCGGCCACGGACGGCTCCGGCTCTATCTCCTCAAACTGCTGGAGGAGAGCCCCCGCCACGGCTACGAGGTGATCCGGCTGCTCCAGGACCGCTTCCTCGGCGTCTACTCGCCCTCACCCGGCACGATCTATCCGCGCCTGGCCCGGCTGGAGGAGGAGGGCCTGGTCACCCACGAGGTCCTGGACGGCAAGAAGGTCTTCACCATCACCGACCGGGGCCGCGACGAGCTGAACACCCGCCTCGACGAGCTCGCCGACCTGGAGCAGGAGATCTCCGACTCCGTCCGCGACATCGCCCGCGAGGTCAAGGAGGACGTGCGCGACACGGTCAAGTCACTGCGCGAGGAGCTCACCCAGATGGCGCGCGACGTGCGCCAGGGCTCCAAGCAGGAGCAGAGCCAGGCCAGGCACGAGCAGCGCGAGGCCTGGCGGGAGCAGAAGGCCGAGTGGCAACGCCAGAAGCAGGAATGGCAGCGGCAGAAGCAGGAGTGGCAGCGCCAGAGCCACGAGTGGAAGCACGACTGGAAGCGCATCTGGGCCGACAGCTTCACCGGGCACGGATCGCGTGACAGGGACGCCCGGCTCGGCCAGATGCTGGCCGAATTCGTCGAGGAGCTCCGCACGGACGCGGCGGGCGCGCAGGTGACCGAGGAGACCCTGGCCACCGCGCAGGACGCGCTCTACGACGCCGCCCGGCGCATCCGAGACGCGCTCCGATGATCCTGCTGTACGGCCCGCGCCCGCCCCTCCTGCTTTCGGGGCTCCCGCCCCGTACGCCCGGGCCGGCCGTACCCCGGCGGTCAGGCGACGCGCATGGCGCGGACGAGACGCTCCTGGGCCCGTGCGACCTGCCTGGCCCGGTAGGCGATCGGCATGTATCTGGCCCGCTCGGGCAGGTGCGGCACGGTCGCCGCGACCGCCCGGCCGAGCCGGCGCAGCCGCACCTCGTCGCGCGCGGTCCACGGCAGCCCCAGCTTCCGGCGCACGGCGGGCGGCAGCGTGCCGACCGTGACGAAGTGGTTGACCCGGCCTGAGGTGAGTCCGAGCGGACCCCACAGCCCTCGCAGCGGCGCGGGCATGATCGGCGGAGGCCCCACGGTGAGCGCGGTGCGCAGCACGTCGTGGGCCGTCGGATGGCTCTCCAGGGTGGTGTCGACCATGTCGTGGAAGTAGCGCCAGTAGTCGTCGACGGTGGCGGGGAACATCCGCTCGGGGACCCGCAGGATCCGGCCGAGATGGATGATCTCCTCATACAGGCGTCGCTCCTCCTGCGGGGAGTAGGGCTGCCCGAAGTACTTCGCCATGGTGACGGCCCGCTCGAAGGCGGTCAGGTGCACCCAGGCGTACGGCTCGGCGCTCAGCGCGTGATAGCTCCGCCCCTGGGCGTCGACTCCCTTGATGTCCTTGTGCATCTCCCGCAGGCGCCTGCCCTCCCGGATCGCCTCCGGCCCGCCGTACACCCAGGTCTGCAGCGAGGTGAGCGAGCGGGTCAGCCGCCCCCAGGGGTCGGTCCGGTAGACCGATTGATCACCGACGGCGGCGCCGATGGCCGGGTGCATGACCTGCATGACGAGAGCGCCGCCGAGCAGGAGCATCAGCCGCTGGTCCCCCATGCCCTCCCAGAGCAGAGCGCCGGGGCCGAAGGGTTCGGGATCGAGTTCGGGGCGCGCGGTCGCGTCGGTCATGCCGGGCCTCCCGGGGAATGTGTCGCTCACAGGTGTTCATCCCCCGGCAGGCACAGAAGTAACTCATCACTTACATACGTGACCCGGATCACATCGGCGTGCGGTCACGCCCGCCCGGCCACCGGCCCCGCATGCCCGGCTCAGCCCGCGCCGGTGAAGACGATCTTCCCGAACACGTCGCCCTCGTGCATGGCCGCGAACCCCTCGCGGGCCCCGGTCAGCGGGAGCGTCCGGTCGATCACCGGCCGGGCGCCGGTCTGCTCCAGGAACCGGGCGAGCCGGGCCAGCTGGTCGCGGGTGCCCATGGTCGAGCCGACCACCGAAAGCTGCAGGAAGAAGACCCGGTTCAGGTCCGCCGGGGGGACGGCGCCGCTGGTCGCCCCGGAGACCACGATCCGGCCGCCGGGGCGCAGCGCCTTCAGCGAGTGGTCCCAGGTCGCCTGGCCGACGGTCTCCATCACCGCGTCGACCCGCTCGGGCAGCCGGGCGCCGTTCTCGAAGACCTGGTCGGCGCCGAGGCCGAGCGCCCGCGCCCGCTTCTCCTCCGACCGGCTGGTGGCCCAGACCCGGTAGCCGCCCGCCCGGCCCAGCGTGATCAGCGCGGTGGCCACGCCGCCCCCGGCGCCCTGGACCAGCACGGTCGAGCCCGGCTCCAGATCGGCCTTGTCGAACAGCATCCGGTAGGCGGTCAGCCACGCGGTGGGCAGGCAGGCCGCCTCCTCGAAAGTGAGCGCGGCGGGCTTGGGCACCAGGTTGCGCCGGGGCACGGCCACCCGCTCGGCGAAGGTGCCGTCGTACTGCTCCGACAGCAGGGACCGCTTCGGGTCGAGCGTCTCGTCGGCTCCGCTGCCGATCACCGAGTGCACGATGACCTCGTTGCCGTCCTCGTCGACTCCGGCGGCGTCGCCGCCGAGCACGATCGGCAGCCGGTCCTGGCGGATGCCGACGCCTTTGAGCGTCCACAGGTCGTGGTGGTTGAGCGAGGCGGCCCGCACCGTGACGGTGGTCCAGCCGTCGGGTACTTCGGGTTCGGGGCGCTCTCCGAGCGTGAGCCCGGCGAGCGGGTTGTCGGGATCGGTCTGTGTGGCGGTTACGGCGAACATGGCCGCACCCTACGCCCCCGCCCCCCACCTGCCCCGTCACGGATCGGGATCGCCGGTGTCACCAGGTCGCGACGTTCACCGGCCCGTCGGCGCGCAGGCGGATCTTCCTGCCGACGAGCTCCCGGGACTCGGCCTCGGCGATCAGGCCGGGGTCGCGGAGGTGGGCGTGCGCCCGGCCTCCGCCCGGCAGGTCGGCGACGACGACGCCGCGCTCGGCCGCGCCGTCCCTGCCGTGCGCGACGGTGTACCCGGCGACGGTGGCGGGCCCCTCGTATCCGGCCACGATCGGCACCGGCTCGGCGGTGTACACCGGCTCACCGTCGCCGAGCGCGCCACCCGGCTCGGTGGACCAGATCGCGTAGGTGTGCTTGGTCAGGTGCATGCCGACCCCGGTGACCAGGCCGTGACCCGGCTCCGCGCGCAGGCGTCCGGCCATCGCCGCGGTGGAGTGCAGGACGTAGTCGCTGGCCGGCCCGCCCGCGTACGGCAGGCCGCCGGTGACCGTCAGCCCCCGGCCGTCGAGCGGGTCGAGTCCCATGGCGGCGCAGGCCGAGCGCAGCGCGATCGCGAAGCAGCTGTAGACGTCCAGCGCGCCGAGGTCGTCGAGACCGACCCCCGCCCGCGCGAAGGCCCGCCGGGCCGCGGCCGCCATGGCCGGGGAGGAGCCCGGCTCCGGCCGGGCCGCGACCTCCCAGGTGTCCTCGGCGTACGCCCATCCCCGCAGGTAGACGCGCTTGTCCCGGGGGACGCCGAGCCGGTCGGCGAGCCCGGTGGCGACCAGGATCACGGCGGCGGCCTGGTCCACCTCCAGCACCGCGACGGTGCGCCTGGTGTACGGCCAGCCGACGAGGCGGTTGTCCTCCGAGGGGACGACCAGCTCCCGCGGCGTCCGGACCTCCCGGTGCCAGGCGTGCGGGTTGGCCGCGGCGACCCGCGTCATCGGGGCCATCATCCGGCCCCGGTGGGCCGACTCCTCCTCAAGGGACTCGTGGCTCGCCGCCCGCCGGGCGGTTTCCATGATCGCGTAGGTGTGGACCGGCAGGAACAGCTCGTGGGCCAGCTCGTCCGGGTGCGGGGGACGCTCCCATCCGTAGGGCGGCTTGGGAACGGCCGGGTGGCTCCACGCCACCCGCTCCCCCGCCTTCCGGAGGGCCCTGCGCGTGGCCAGCGCCTCCGCCCCGGCGACCAGCGCGGCGTCCATCTCTCCCGCAGCGATCCGGCCGGCCGCCTCACCGATCAGCAGCTGCGGGGCGGTGCCGCTCACCCTGGAGTAGGCCCGGTGCCGGGGTTCGGCGGCCAGGCGCTCGGCGAGCCTGGCCGCCGGGTCGTCGTACTGCCAGGAATCGGCGTAGACGACCTGGATCGAGTCGAGGCGCTCCAGCACACCGGGCGCCCCGGCGTCGGCGGCGGCTTCACGGGCGACCAGCTCCCACAGATCCAGCGGTTCCGGCCCCGGCTGCGCGCGGACCGTGTGCTGGGCGACACCGATGAGGCAGGGAGTTCGGGGATCTACGCTCATGCGGACATCCAACCAGAACGATGTTCGGTTTAATAGTCCGGAGGTGTCCGAGTTACTCCAGAAACCGTCGGCGAGCATTGTTGCCGATGGTGTCCGGGGTGCCGGCCGGACAGGCTCGCATGCCCGTCCACCTGCAGAAATACCTACCGGTTAAATTATAACTAATTGCTATTTAAATAACGAGATCGCATCGAAGGGAACCATTTCAGACTTTTTCCCGTCAATTCCTCGCCGACTTCTTGATCCATTCAGTAACGTTCCGATCGTTTTCCTGGCAGGGGATGTCCCGTCCCCCGCCGAGAACGGAAGGAGCTCCATTGAATTCCCGAGCACGGCGCCTCACGATCCCCCTCACCGGCGTTCTCATGATCGCCGGAGTGATCGGCGCCACCACCCGTGCCGACGCCGGTACGGCCCCCAGCGACGTGGTCAGTTCGGCCGCCTCGGAGACGGCCGGCGAGGCCACCGCCTTCTGGTCGCCGGAGCGGATGCGCAAGGCCACCGACGCGTCCGACGACCTCGACCTCAGCGTCAAGGGCGGCAAGGCCTCCAGCGCCGCCGGCCCCGACGGGCGGGCGGGAGCGGTCCCGCCGATCGGCGGGGAGGGCACCCGGTCGATCAAGAGCAAGCAGGTCAACCTGCCCAACACCGTCGGCCGCGTCTTCTTCACCCTGCCCGGCGCCAACCCCCTGGACCCGGGGAGCTGGAAGTACTGCTCCGGCACCTCCGTCCAGAGCAAGTACCGCAACCTGGTCGCCACCTCGGCCCACTGCGTCTACGACGTGAAGACCAACCGGTTCTACGACAACTGGATCTTCATCCCGTCCTACTGGGACGGCAACCAGGCGTGGGACGGCAAGAACCCCTACGGCATCTACGCGGCCAAGTGGTTCAACGCCCACGACGACTTCGTGGTGAAGGAGGACTACGACTTCGACTACGCCTTCGTCAACGTCCACTCCGGGTTCAAGGTGAACTGGGAGAAGGGCACCGACGGCACGTGGAAGCCGGTCGTCAAGGACGTCGGCCGGCTCGGCGACAACGTCGGCGGCCAGGGCTTCGCCTGGAACCAGAAGGTCAAGAACAAGGTCTTCTCCTTCGGCTACCCGGCCGGCCTGCACCCCGACGGGGACAAGCCCTTCACCGGCCGCACCATGAAGTGGTGCTTCGGCACGACCGGCGCCATGCCTGCCGCTCCGAAGTACAACCTCCAGGAGCACGTCGGCTTCAAGTGCGCCTTCACCGCGGGCGCCAGCGGCGGCCCGTGGCTGCTGAAGTACAAGAGCTCCACGCGGACCGGCTACCTGAACGGCGTCAACAGCGTCGCCTGGGACACCGACAAGAACGACCGCTACGACAGGATCTCCTCGCCGTACTTCAACGGGGACACCTACCAGGTCTACAAGGTCGCGGCCAACCGCTGGACCAAGTAGCCGCACCTCACGGCCGGCCGTGAGGCCATGCGGCCGGCCCGGCGCGACGAGGGGCCCGGTCTTCGGACCGGGCCCCTCCACGCCACCGCGCCCACGGAGCCCGCCGGCTCCTACAAGAAGATCGGGCCGGTCGCGCCGGCCAGCGAGCAGGAATTACCGAAGGTCTGCCGGTAATGGATGGTCCGCCCGTTCCAGACGCCGTCCGCCGCCACCGTGACCGGTTCGTAACTCATCGTGCACATCAGGTTCGGCAACGGCCTGAGCCGGGCGAAGTCGCCCCCCACCCGGGCCAGGGACTCACACGCCGCGACCGGCGAGGAGTGCGTGCCGTACGGCGGGTCGCACACGAGCAGGATGTGGCGGGCCTCCGCGGTCACGCTCTCCCCCTGCGCGACGCTCAGCACGAACGCCCTCGTGCTGCCGGGCGGCAGCAGCTGCGCGATCGGCCTGACCGGTACGGGCAGCCCCGGGCCGGGCCAGTTGGAGCCGGGCCAGCTCGGACCGTGCCAGGTCGGGGCGGGCCACTGCGGAGCGGACCAGTGGGGACGTGGGATCGGACGCGGTGGAATCGGGCGTGGCGGGACCGGGCGTGGCGGGACCGGCCTGCTCGGACCCGAAGCGCCGGGGCCGGGCCCGATCGGACCCGGACCACCAGGAATCGGCCGGTTCGGGCCGGGAGCACCGGCGCCGGGCCAGTTCGGACCGGGAGCACCGGGGCCGCCAGGACCGGGCCAGTTCGGACCCGGACCGCCGGGGCCGGGCCTGCCCGGACCGCTCCACGACGAGGCCGGGTGCCCGACGGACAGACCGGGCCCGTTCGGCAACGGCGGCGGCGCGGCGGCCGCCGTACTGGAGAACACGAAGAGCCCTGCGGTAGCCGCGTACAAGAGTCGTCGCATGAAATCCCCCGATTCCACAGGTGACGGAGTGCCCGCTCAGCCTCCCTCACCCGCACCGCCCCGACAACGACCGACTCCCACGTTTTCGCAGGTCATGGACTTGTAATGCCCCTGGGCGCAGATCCGGTCAAGCATGGGTAGATCAGACGCGGATCTTGAAAGTTCGGTTCCACGGTTTTGGTAACAAACCCATATCGGTCCGGCCCTCTGCCCGATTTGTAGCACTTTAACCGTTCTTTGCCTAGTACGGTCTCCTCTTGTCTCTTTACGCATGCATGGGCCGTCCCGAGCGGCCCGTGACAAAGAAGGAGCTAGATTGAACACCCGAGCCAAGCGCCTGGTCCTCCCCCTCGGTGGTGCCCTCGTGGCCACCACCATGATCGGCGCCCCCCTCGCAAGCGCTGCCCAGGCCGCGCCCGCGCCCGACGTCAAGTCGTCGTCGCTCACCTCGTCCGGCAACGCGAAGGCCATCGCGGGCTACTGGACCTCCTCCAAGCTCAAGTCGGCGAAGAGCTACATCTCCGACTCCACCGTCTCCGCCAAGCTGACGAAGACCGGCGCCGCCAAGGCCGCCGCCGACGGCAAGCCCGGCACCATCGCCCCCACCGGTGAGGGCGGCAAGTCCGCGGGCAAGTCGAAGAACCTGAACCTGCCGATCACCGTGGGCAAGGTCTTCTTCGTTGACGGCAAGGGCCAGGAGCGCTGGTGCTCCGGCACCTCGGTGCAGTCGAAGTACCGCAACCTGGTCGCCACGGCGGGCCACTGCGTGTACGACACCGACACGAACAAGCCGTTCGACAACTTCGTGTTCATCCCCGGCTACTACCAGGGCAAGGCTCCCTGGGGCATCTACGTCGGCGCCAAGGTCAACACCCACGACGACTTCACCGTCTTCGAGGACTACGACTACGACTACGCCTTCGTCAACGTCTATGACGGCGTCAAGCAGCAGGCGGAGAAGGAGGTCGACTACAAGACCTACAAGGCGCACATCGACAAGGGCGGTGTGGGCCGCGAGGACGCCAAGACCGTCGACTTCGAGACCTACGACAGGTGGACCCAGAAGGGCGGCCTCGGCAAGGTCGAGAACGTCTCCTCCGAGGACGAGGTCGGCCCGCAGTTCAAGGGTGCCCTCGCCGTCGCGTCCGAGATCGACAAGTGGGCCTGGGAGAAGGTCGACGGCGACGTCTACGGGCTGAAGGACGACAAGGTCACCCTCAAGGGCAAGACGCTGGACCAGGAGGCGTGGCCCAAGAGCGGCTCCAAGCTGGAGAGCCGCGTCGAGCCCGTCACCAAGTCCGAGTACGACGCCTACAAGGGCTCGGGCTACAAGAAGATCGACGCCAAGGGCAACTACACCATCACCCACTACTACGTGGTGAAGTACATCAAGAAGACCGCGTCCGTGAAGTACGTGATCTTCCGTCACTACATCACCACCGTGGCCTCCGCCGGCCGTCTCGGGGACAACGTCGGCGGCCAGGGCTTCACCTGGAACCAGAAGCTGGGCAAGAAGGTCTTCACCTTCGGCTACCCGACCGCCGCCCACCCGGACGGCAACAAGCCCTACTCCGGGCACACCATGAAGTGGTGCTACGGCACCACCAGCGCCGCCCCCGTCGTCCCGGCGTACAAGGCCGAGGAGCACCAGGCGATCAAGTGCGCCTTCACCCCGGGGGCCAGCGGCGGCCCGTTCCTGCTGCAGTACAAGAGCAGCAAGCGGACCGGCTACCTCAACGGCGTCGTGAGCCTGACGGTCGACAGCGACAAGAACAACCGCTACGACCGGGTCACCACCCCGTACTTCAACGGTGAGACCTACGGCATCTACAAGCACGCCGCCAACCTCTGGACCGGGAAGCTCCCCGGCTAGGACGCGGTCGTCGTGAGCGTGGAAGGGCCGCCGGCACAGGGCTCTTCCACGCTTTGACGGAGTGCTTATGCCTCGCAGGACAAACTTCATCAGGTAACGGTGTTAAAGCAGATCAAGCTCCCCGACTGCCTAAAACTAAGTTGATCTGGAAAAATCACTCCTTGCAGTCCTCATTCAGCCCCTGATCCCCCGAAAGAAACGGCCTTCATGTCCCCCCGCGCACGGCGGTTCGCGACCACACTCGGCGCCCTCGTCGCCAGTGGTGTGCTCGCCATGTCCGCGTTCGCCGGGGGCGCGAGCGCCGACGGCACCTACAACACGACGGTTCCCGGGAGCATCACCTCCATCACGCTCACCAAGACGAGCGCGGACATGAAGCGGATCGCGGAGTACTGGAGCCCGGCCAGGATCAAGCAGGCGCAGGACGGCACGCCGGCGACGCCCGAGATCAAGCCCAGCAGCGGCGCCACCACCGCGACACCCGCCGCCCCCTCCACAGGGAGCGCCACCGCGACCACCGCCGCGGCGAGCGGTGAGACCACGACCACGACAGCGAACGCGACGACCTACTACAGCAGTGGCTCGACCTCGCCGATCGTCAGGCCCACCCTCCCGAAGAAGTCCTCCCCGGCCACCGTCAAATCCCCCGTGACCGTGGGCAAGGTGTTCTTCCGGATCGGGGACAGGGACTTCTGGTGCTCCGCCTCGTCGGTGGCCTCCAAGAGCCGCAGCCTGGTCGCCACGGCCGGGCACTGCGCCTACGACGCCAAGCAGGGCAGGCACGCCGACTACTGGATCTTCATCCCGGGCTACGACAAGGGTGAGACCCCCTACGGGGTCTACGTCGGACACTCCCTCAACCTGCACGAGAGCTTCGTCGGCCTCGGCGACTACGACTACGACTACGCCTTCGTCAACGTGCACGACGGGTTCGTCTGGAAGCCGGGCAAGAGCCCGAACACCTACGAGATGGAACCCGTGGGAAAGCTGGAGGACAACGTCGGCGGACAGGGCCTGGTGGTCAAGCGCGGCGTCGGCCAGGCCGCCCTCGCCTTCGGCTACCCCGCCGCCCCCCAGATCGACGGCAGCAGGCCGTACGACGGCCAGAAGCTGAGGTGGTGCAGCGGCCGCACCACCAGGAGGACCGCCCCCACCTATCTGGTGGAGCTGGGCATCGCGCTCAAGTGCGGATTCACCGGCGGGGCGAGCGGCGGCCCGTGGCTGGTCGACTACAACAGCGCCACCGGTCTCGGCTACCTCAACGGCGTCAACAGCTTCGCCTGGGACGTCAACACCGACCGCAAGTTCGACCTCATCTCCTCGCCGTACTTCATCGCCTCGACCTACAACATCTACCGGTGGGCTGACAGCCAGCACGCGAGCTGACCTTTAGTCACCTTATGGGCACCTTAAATGGACCTTAAGGGAGCCTTAGATCAGCATTTGCCCAGTAGCGCCCTACATAGGTTTGTTGTTTGTCGTCCCGCAGTTTCCAGGGTTTCTGGAGACGTTGCAGCGCAAGGAGCAAGTCTTTGAAGCACTCTCTTCTTCCCCTCGGTGGCGCCGCACTCGCCACCGGCCTGCTGGCCGCCGGCCTGAGCGGCACCGCCCAGGCCAGGCCTGACTGGGCAACCGACCAGCTGGCCGGCAGCAACGCGTCGGCCCTGTCCGTGGCCAGGTTCTGGGCCGCCTCCAACTACGTGGCCCTGAAGAAGGCCACCGCCTACTCCCCCGAGGCGGCGACCCCCCGGCTGAGCGCCGGCGGCGGCTACTCCCCCGACGGGCGGCCCGGCACCATCGCCCCCATCGGCGCGGAGAACCCCACCCCGTCGCTCGTCAAGAACGTCAACCTGCCCAAGACCATCGGCAAGGTGTTCTTCGTCGCCAACGGCCAGTTCAAGTGGTGCTCAGCCACTTCGATCCAGTCGAAGTACCGCAACCTGGTCGCCACAGCGGGCCACTGCGTCTACGACACCGCCAACAACGGCCAGACCCTCGACAGGTGGGTCTTCGTCCCGGGTTACTACCAGGGCAAGGCGCCGTGGGGCATCTACGTCGGCAAGCAGGCGTGGACGCACTACGACTTCGACGTCTACGAGGACTACGACAAGGACTACGCCTTCGTCACGGTCTACAACGGCATCGGTTTCGACCGCGGCCTCAAGGACGTCGGCCGTCTCGGTGACAACGTCGGCGGCCAGGGCTTCACCTGGAACCAGTCGACCGGCAAGCCGGTCTACGCCTTCGGCTACCCCTCCGCCCCGCACCCCGACGGCGACAAGCCCTACAGCGGCGTGACGCCCAAGTACCAGTACGGCAAGCCGTCCGGCAAGGTCTACGTCTCCGCGGCCGAGAAGGTCGAGGAGCACGTCGGGCTCAAGGCCGCGTTCACCCCGGGCGCCGACGGCGGCCCGTGGCTGACGCAGTACAGCAGCAGCAGGCGCCTGGGCTACGTCAACGGCGTCACGAGCCTCTTCGGCGACCAGGACAAGAACAACCGCTACGACCTCATCACCTCGCCGTACTTCGACGGCGAGACCGCGGACATCTACAAGAAGGCCGCCAACGTGTGGTCCGGCTCGATCGTCCGCAAGTAAGCCCTCCGGGCCCTCACAGGGGGTCAGGACGCTCATCTCCACCCGCGGGACCCGGCGCATGCGCCGGGTCCCGCACCCGTTTCCCGGCCCGTACGGCTTCTCCCGGGGCTCGCGGCCTCGCAGGCCGGTACGGCCTCGCCCGTTGGGCTCCCAGGGCTCCCGCCGCCCCCGGCTCACGGCTCCAGGGCTCTCCTGAGTCCCCGATCCCGGGGTTCCCCGGCTCCCGCCGCCCCCGAATCCGGTTCCCTGAGGGCTTGCCGGCCCCCGAATAAAGGCTCCGGGGCCCTTGCACGCCCCCGGATCCCGGTTCCCAGGCCCTTGCGCGTCCAGATTTCCGGCCCCCCGAGGGCTCAACGACTCCCGAATCGGGGTTCCCGCGCCCTTGCGCGTCTCGATTCCGGCCCCCGAGAGCTCGCCGGCCCCCCGATTTCAGGCTTCCCGGGCTCTCCCGAGTCCCCGGATCCGGGTTCCCAGGCCCTTGCACGGCCCGATTCCGGCCCCCTGAGGGCTTGCCGGCCCTCGATCCGGAGGTTTTCAGGGGCTCTCAGGCCTGATTTTCAGCCTTCCGAGGGCTCCGGAGGTCCCGGATCGTGCGCGTTAGACGTGACTATCGCCAAATCGGTGCCATCGAACTCATGTGATCTGCGTCACATCATCATCGTGACTGAACGTATCGGAGCACTCACGCCACATCGGTCACATTCGCAACAGGATCATGTCTATCTGCGGAAACGCATCACATCACCCGCAGTCGCAACAACCGCTCCACAGCCGTTCAAACATCACAGAACGATCTCGGCCGGGCGCTTGGGGTTCTTACCCCTCAAAGCGGCTTCCGATCCTCAAGATCAGCCCTGTATGTTCTGGCTATCCCTTTACTGACGCATGGGACGCAAGAAGCGTTCCACATCAGACCAAGGAGTTACCCCTTGAAGCGCATCCTCCTCCCCGCCGGCGGCGCCATCCTCGCCACCGGCATGCTGGCCGCCGGTCTGGCCGGTACCGCCAACGCCAACCCGGACTGGGCCTACGACACGATGGCCAAGGACGCTCCGTCCGCCGTCGAGGTCGCCAAGTTCTGGCTCGCGGCCAACGAGCACACCAACAACCTCGCCAAGGCCGTCCCCTACACCTGGGAGACCAAGGCGACGCCGAAGCTGAACGCGGGCGGCGGCTACACCCCCGACGGTAAGCCCGGCACCATCGCCCCCATCGGCGAGGAGAAGAAGACCGCGGCGAAGATCAAGAACATCAACCTGCCGCGCACCATCGGCAAGGTGTTCTTCGTCGACTCCGAGGGTGGCCTGAAGTGGTGCTCCGCCACTTCGATCCAGTCGAAGTACCGCAACCTGGTTGCGACCGCGGGTCACTGCGTCTACGACGACAAGAAGAACGCCAGCGTCATGGACAAGTGGGTCTTCGTCCCCGCTTACTACCAGGGCAAGACCCCTTACGGCATCTTCGTCGGCAAGCAGGCCTACACCCACTACGACTACAGCGTCTACAACGACCGCGACCGCGACTACGCGTTCGTGACCGTTTACAACGGTGTGCAGATCGGTGGCGGCACCCCCAAGGTTGTCAACAAGGCTGCCTACGACGCTTTCGCCGGCGCCAAGTTCAGCAAGGACACCGCGATCACCGCGGAGGAGTACCAGAAGACGGTCGACCTCCACGGCGGCGAGACCTCCGACGCGTGGGCCAAGGCCGAGACCATCAAGGACCCGGTCGGCTCCAACTACCCCGGCGCCGTCCTGGCTCTGCAGGAAGTCAGCAAGGACGTCTACGACAAGGCCCCGACGGGCCAGGGCGTCAGCGGCGCCAAGGCCATCTGGGCGAGCGGCAAGCCCACCTACGTCACCAAGTCGGAGTACGAGGCCTACACCGGCCCGGGCTACCGCAAGATTGACGAGAAGGGCAACTTCACCATCACCAAGTACTTCCTCAAGTACTGGGTGAAGAAGACCGACGTCAAGTCGTACTACAAGACGACCTTCTACGTCGTCGACGGCTTCATCCAGGACACCGGCTCCCTCGGCAACGCCGTTGGTGGCCAGGGCTTCACCTGGAACCAGAAGACCGGCCAGACGGTGTTCGCGTTCGGCTACCCGGCCGACGCTCACCCCGACGGCAACAAGGCCTACACCGGCGTTACGCCGAAGTGGACCTACGGCAAGACCTCGGGCAAGGTGTACGTCTCCGCCGCGGAGAAGGTTGAGGAGCACGTTGGCCTCAAGTCCTCCTTCACCCCCGGCGCCGACGGTGGCCCGTGGCTCGTCAAGTACAGCAACGCCAAGCGTCTCGGCTACGTCAACGGCGTGACCAGCCTCTTCGGCGACCAGGACAAGAACAACCGCTACGACCTCATCACCTCGCCGTACTTCGACGGTGAGACCGCCACCATCTACAACAAGGCGGCCGCTGTGTGGTCCGGCTCGATCGTCAAGTAGTCCTGACGATCACCTGAGTCCGGGGGTCCAAACCTCGTACTCACCCTGCTTCACCCGAGGGGCCCGGCATCTGCCGGGCCCCTCGGCCTTTTGCGCGGTGTTCCGCGAGGACGCGTTGAGGACGCGTTCTCCCCGGAGCGTTCTCCGTAGAAAAGCCCCGTCCTGCCGACCCCGCTTCCCGCCGAGCGCCTCCCCTCCGGACTCCCCGGAGACGCGACGTCGCCTCAGGCGGGGCTCAGCTCCCTGGCCCGCTCGTTCAGCTCCCTCACGGCGGGCTCGCCGGCGAAGGGGTCCAGCCGCCGCCGCAGGTCGGACGCGTACGACTGGGTCCGGGCCGACTGCAGCCCCCCGGCCAGCTCCAGCGCCTGGCCGGCCGCCACGCAGGCCTGCTCCAGCTCGCCGCACCCGAGCAGCCCCGCCGACAGCAGCGAGAGGTTGAACATGCGGCCGCGGACGTAGCGCCCGTCCATGTCCAGCGACCGCGTCGCGTGCCGTACGGTGCCCGGCCCGTCGCCCAGATCGCGGAAGCAGTGGGCGAACTTGGCCGACAGGTACGCCTCGTCGAAGTAGGCGATCCAGTCGGGCTCCTCACCGGCCTCGCGCTGGTCGAAGGCCAGCTCGGCCGCATGCAGGGAGTTGGCGCACGCTCCCCGGTCGTCCATCAGGGCGTGGCCGTGGGCCTCCAGCACGTGCGACTCCGCCAGCAGGGCGTAGACCCCGGCGCGGCGGGCCGACAGCTGGGCGGCCCGCGCCAGGTCGAGAGCGTGGGCCGGCTGTCCTATATATAGGGCCTGATGGCTCATCCCGGCGAGGATCTCCCCGCCGAGCCCGTGGTCCCCCGCCCCCCGGGCCAGGCGCAGCGCCTGGATCAGGTAGCGCTGGGCCAGACCGTGCTGCTCCAGGTCGTAGGCCATCCACCCGGCCAGCCGGGTCAGCTCGGCCGCGGCGGACGCCAGCGCCCTGCCGGTGCCCTCGCCGTAGGAGCCCTCGCTGAGCAGCGGCGCGACCGCCGTGTCCAGATATTTCACGACGGCCGAGCGGACCCTGCCGCCGCCGAACCTGTTGTCCAGCTCGCCGAAGGACCGGGTGACCTCCCGGATCGCGGCGATGTCGGCCATGCCCACCCGCCGGGCGCCGCCCGCGACGGGACGGCCCTCCAGGGGAAGGGTCAGCCAGCGCAAGGCGCCGGTGGCCCCGGCCCCGATCGCGAAGGTCGAGTCGATCAGGAACCTGCGTCTCTCAACATCTCCCCGCCACAGTGCCGTCACGGTCGCGATCCCCTCCTGCCACGTGTGTGTGAACTCCTGTCCGAGGTCGGGAGGTGTCGCGACGACCGGCAGACCGAGGTCTTCCGAGCTGACCGTCCTGCCGAGCCGGTGTGCGAAAATCTCTGCGAGCAGTCCCGGCACCGGATTTCTCGGCCGTTGGCCGCCGATCCAGCGCAGAACGGAACTGTGGTCATACTTCAGACCCGGCAGGCCCCGGACCACACCGAGATCGTTGAGCCTGCGGGACAGCCCCTTGTGCGTGAAACCCGCTTCAGCGATGAGTCGCTGAAGCAGTCGGTTGGGCTCGCGTTCCATCGCTCTCCTCACCGTGAGAAGCCGCGGGGACGCTGGAACCAGCTCGCGCCCCCTGCGCCCGTATCCGTCCCTCGTGCACACTCTTGCCCAGATAGGTGACGGAGCGCTTTTTTTATAGCACGATCCGTGACCGTTTTTTGAGTTTCCCAAAACCAGAAGACGCCCCTTGCCCGATCGGGCAAGGGGCGTCTTCTCAGACGGGCCTGGAGGTCGTCGCGGAAGCGTCTGGAGATCTTCGCGGGGCCCGGAGGCCGGCGCGATCGGCCTAGCGGCGGGCGACTCCGTCGGCGCGGGCCTGCGCGGCGACCGCGGCGGTGACCGCGGGGGCCACGCGCTCGTCGAACGGGCTCGGGATCACGTAGTCGGCCGACAGGTCGTCGTCACCGACGACGGCGGCCAGCGCCTCGGCCGCGGCCACCTTCATGTTCTCGGTGACGGTGGTGGCACGGACGTCGAGCGCCCCCCGGAAGACACCGGGGAAGGCGAGCACGTTGTTGATCTGGTTGGGGAAGTCCGAGCGGCCGGTCGCCACCACCCGGGCGTGCCTCCTGGCGACCTCCGGGTGGACCTCGGGAGTCGGGTTGGACAGCGCGAAGACGATCGCGCCGGGCGCCATCGACGCGATGGCCCCCTCCGGGACCGTCGACCCCGACAGGCCGACGAACACGTCGGCGCCGGCCAGCGCCTGCTCCGTGGAACCGCGGAGACCGGCCCTGTTGGTGTCGCGCGCCAGCGCCTCCTTCACCGGGTTGAGCCCGTCGCGACCCTGGTGGATCAGGCCCTTGGAGTCGGACACCGCGATGTCGCCGATGCCGGCGTTGAGCAGGATGCGGCTGACCGCGACGCCGGAGGCGCCGGCGCCGGCCACCACGGCCCGCAGGTCGCCCAGCGAGCGGCCGGTCAGCCGGGCCGCGTTGCGCAGCGCCGCCAGCACGACGATCGCGGTGCCGTGCTGGTCGTCGTGGAAGACGGGGATGTCCAGGAGCTCGCGCAGCCGGTCCTCGACCTCGAAGCAGCGGGGCGCGCTGATGTCCTCCAGGTTGATGCCGCCGAAGGAGGGCGCGAGCCGTACCACCGTCTCGACCAGCGCGTCCACGTCGGTGCAGTCGAGGCAGATCGGCACCGCGTCGACGTTGGCGAACTGCTTGAACAGCAGGGCCTTGCCCTCCATGACCGGCATGGCGGCCGCGGGCCCGATGTCGCCGAGCCCGAGCACGGCGGTGCCGTCGGAGACGACGGCGACCACGTTGGACACCCAGGTGTAGTCGTTGACGAGCTCGGGCTGCTCGGCGATCGCGGTGCAGACCCTGGCCACCCCGGGGGTGTAGGCGAGCGCCAGGTCGTCGGCGTCGTTGACCGGGACGGTGGATCGGGTCTCCAGCTTGCCGCCGCGGTGCAGGGCGAAGGCCGGATCAAGATCGAGGGCTTCGAGGGAGATGGAGGACGGCGTAACAGCCACAGCGACCCCTGTAGTTCAGTCAGACAGACGGATGGTTCCTTCGGAGACGCCGTCGCGGGCGTGGCCCGGCTTCGGTAGCCGCTCGGGGCCTGCTCGCTGGGAACGGTCGTCTGGAGGGGGTACGGGGGTCACCCGTTGCTCGATTGTGCCACATGTTGAGACTGCCGCAGATGACAGAGGTCGCTTACTTTCGTTGACATGGTGCGGGCCTCATCGCACGTGTAATACTCAGAGCCCCGTTCATCACTTACATCGATGGATCATCCGGTGGACCTGACCTCTTATGCCGAGCTGGCTGTGCTGCTCATCAACAGCCCCGAACGACTGACCGGTCTGGAAGGGCTGCGCGCCCTCCTGGAGGAGGGCGGCCGCTACCGCCCCGGCTGCCGCATCACCCGGGGCGATCTCGACGCCCTGCGTGACCTGCGCGAGGAGCTCGTGACCGTGTTCGAGGCCGCCGCCGGCGGCGACGAGCAGGACGTGGTCGACCGGCTCAACTCGCTGCTGATCCAGCATCCGGTCCAGCCGCAGATCTCCGGCCACGACGGCGAGCGCTGGCACATGCACCTGACCGAGGGCGGCCGGATGGCCGACCAGTACGCCGTGGGCGCCGTGATGGGCCTGGCCACCATGGTCACCGACCTCGGGGTGGACCGGCTCGGCCTCTGCCAGGCGCCGCCCTGCCGCAGGGCCTACCTCGACACCTCCTCCAACCGGTCCCGGCGCTACTGCTCCGAGCGGTGCGCCAGCCGGGCGAACGTGGCCGCCTACCGGGCCCGCCGGAAGGTCAACGGCCAGTAGCGCAGCATCACCCGGCCGACCAGCGCCGACGGCGGCAGGGCGCCGAAGTCCCAGCTGTCGCGGCGGCCGGAGGCCCGCTGGTTGTCGCTCTCCAGCCACCATCCCCCGTCCGCCTCCCACGCGGCCCGTTTGACGATCAGCCGCGACGGGTCGGACGGGAGCCGGGCGACGACCAGGTCGCCGGGCCGGACCGGGGCGCCGCGCCGCACCCAGAGCCAGTCCCCGGACCGCAGCGCGGGCAGCATCGAATCTCCCTCGACACGGACTCTCATCGAGCACAACCCCCTCACACACGGGTTTTTCGGAGACGAGTAAGGTCGGTACTGGACCATGCTGATCTCAGCATCAAGGAAGGATTTTCCGATGCTCGCACGACTTCTGCGACCCAAGCACGTCGCGTCCGCGCACTGCGACCTGCCGTGTGGCGTGTACGACCCCGCCCAGGCTCGCATCGAGGCCGAGTCCGTGAAGGCCATCATGGAGAAGTACGCGGCGAACGAGGACCCGGTCTTCCGTTCCCGCGCGCTCACCATCAAGGAGGAGCGGTCAGAGCTGGTCAAGCACCACCTGTGGGTGCTGTGGACCGACTACTTCAAGCCTCCGCACCTGGAGACCTACCCGCAGCTGCACCAGCTCTTCTGGGACGCGACGAAGCTGGCCGGCGCCGCGGGCGGCAAGGGCACCGTCGACGTCGCGAAGGCCGACGAGCTCCTGGGCAAGATCGACGAGATCTCCAAGATCTTCTGGGCGACCAAGGCTGCCTGAGCGGATCACCGCGCAGGCGTGCCGGTGAGCTCGGCCGAGGCGCGGGGCGACCCGGCGGACGAGCGACGAGGCGGGGCACCGGCTGCCACCGTCTGAGCCGTGACGCGCGGCGTCGCGGCCAACACGACAGGCCCCGTGGGGAGTGCGACCACACGGGGCCTGACCTGTTGAGACGCCCCATTCAGGCGCCTTAGGGTGTTCTTGAGGTGTTCAAATCGCCCCGATCGCGAGTCCAATTGGGCCAACCACCCTCTCGGGGCTGTAGGTTGCAGTCAGCGACTCTGCGAGGAGGAACGTGACCGAACACACCGAGACGCCCGCGGTCGGTATGGGTGGGATCCGTGACGTGGTGAGCGTCCGGCTACCGGCTGCGAGTGCCTATCTGTCCGTGCTACGTACGGCGACCGCCGGACTGGCCGCACGGCTGGACTTCACGCTCGACGAGATCGAGGATCTACGGATCGCGGTCGACGAGGCGTGCGCGATGTTGTTGACCCAGGCTGTCCCCGGCACCGATCTGATCGCCGAGTTCGAGCTCACCGGGCAGCTCATGCAGGTCCGGGTCGAGGTCAGCACGGTCGGCAGTTCCGCGCCCAAGCGCGACGACTTCGCGTGGATGGTGCTCACCGCCCTGGCCGACGACGTGGACGCCGTAACCGACTCCCCCGACCGCATGGCGATCGTGCTACGCAAGCGCCGAGGCGCGGCGAGGCCGGCGTGACGGAAAGGACTCGTGCCATGGCCGCCAGCGACCACGCGGTGCCCGACCGGGTGCGCGCGCGCCTGCTCTTCGCGGAACTGGCGGAGTTGACCCCCGACGACTCGCGGCGCCAGCGTATCCGTGACGAGCTCGTCGAGCTCCACCTTCCCCTGGTGGAGTATCTCGCCCGCCGCTTCCGCAACCGGGGTGAGTGGCTGGACGATCTCACCCAGGTCGCCACCATCGGGCTGATCAAATCGATCGACCGCTTCGACCTCGGCCGGGGGGTGGAGTTCTCCACCTACGCCACCCCGACGATCGTGGGCGAGATCAAACGGCACTTCCGCGACAAGGGCTGGGCGGTCCGCGTGCCGCGCCGCCTGCAGGAGCTCAAGCTCTCGCTCACCAAGGCGATCAGCGAGCTCTCGCAGCGGGAGGGCCGTGCGCCCACCGTCGGCGAGCTGGCCGCGTTCCTGAAGATGAGCGAGGAGGAGGTGCTCGAGGGGCTTGAGTCGGCCAACGCCTACTCCACGGTCTCCCTCGACGCGCCCGACTCCGGTGACGACGACGCGCCCGCGGTGGCCGACTCCCTCGGCATCGTGGACGACTCCCTGGAGGGCGTCGAATACCGCGAGTCGCTCAAGCCGCTGCTCGAACGGCTGCCTCCGCGTGAGAAGCGGATCCTGCTGCTGCGCTTCTTCGGCAACATGACCCAGTCCCAGATCGCCACCGAGCTCGGCATCTCTCAGATGCACGTGTCCCGGCTGCTGGCCAGGACCCTCGCCCAGCTCCGTGAGGGCCTGACCGCGGAAGACTAGTCCTGGTCCCCGTAGAGGGCGTGCGTCGTCGGCGGGGACAGCAGCGCGACCAGTCCGATCACTGCCACGGCTATCAGCGGAATGCCGATGGTCTGCTGGTCGGACTGGATCAGCGTGATGCCGATCACGGTGGCGAAGATCTGCGCCAGCACGCCCAGGCTCCGCGTCCACCGCTCGGTCTGCAGCATGCCCCACCCCACCCAGAGCAGGACCACGCCGACGAGAATCCCGAATCCGGCGACGAAGAGCGAGCTCATCACATCGGACGGCCGGCCGATCACCGTCTCGACCCCGGCGTAGCCGCCGAGCAGCAGAGTGGTGAGGCCTTCCAGCCCCATGACGGCGGCGGCGACGGTGAGGGTCATCGGGCGATTCGACACATCCCAACCCTATCGCCGGGACACCTCGATCCGGTTTCCGCAGCCACGATGCCGTTTTCGGCGGATACGCTGGCATTATGCGTGCGATGCTCCTGGTGAATCCCAAGGCGACGTCGACCAATCAGCGGACGCGGGATGTGCTCATCAGGGCACTGAGCGCCACGATGAACCTCAAGGTCGAGGAGACCGCGTACCGGGGACACGCGGCCCTGCTGTCCCGCAAGGCCCACGCCTCGGGATACGACGTGGTGGCCGTGCTCGGCGGCGACGGCACGATCAACGAGGCCGCGAACGGCCTGCTCGACGCGGAGGACGGCAAGAGAGGGAGCGACGGGAGCGCGGCGGACCGGCCGGCGCTGCTGGTGATCCCCGGCGGCAGCGCGAACGTCTTCGCCCGGGCGCTCGGGCTGCCGAACAGCCCGGTGGAGGCGGCCGGCGCGGTGCTTGAGGCGATCCGTGACGGCCGGCGGCGGACGGTCGGGCTGGGGCAGGCGCTCTGGGGTGACGAAAGCCGATATTTCACCTTCTGTAGTGGCTTGGGGTATGACGCCGAGGTGATCCGGGCGGTCGAGGGAATGCGCGGCACCGGCCGCAAGGCCACCCCCACGCGCTACGTGAACACCGCGCTGCACCACTATCTCTCGACCGACAAGCGCCACGCCGCCATGACCGTCGCGGGCCCGGACGTGCCCGCGGCCGGAAACATCTTCATGGCGGTCATCTCCAACACCTCGCCCTGGACCTACGTGGGCTCCCGGCCGGTCTGCCCGACCCCGTGGGCGAGCTTCGAGACGGGCCTCGACCTGCTGGGACTCCAGCGCCTGGGCCTGCCGTCGATGATCCGGCTCATCCCCCAGATCATGGGGGTCCGCGACACGCTGCCCGCCGGCCCCCATCTGGTGCAGCTCCACGACGAGAGGGAGTTCACCCTGACCGCCGAGCGCCCCGTGGCGTTCCAGCTCGACGGGGACTACCTGGGAGAAGTCGAGAGAGTAACGTTCCGGTCTATCCCGAACGCGTTACAAGTCCTGGTCTAGCTCGTTACATGCGGTCATTGTGTGACGCATCCGACATGCATATCAGGCAAAACGTTCTCCCAAACCTCTTGCGTGTACTGAGCGTGGCTGACAATCTCAACATTGACGTCGGAACGTAGGACCTTTGAGCGGCCACCTCGCTCCCAGGCCACCGACGATCGAGTGGACCTGCCCCCGGACCGAACCAGGCTCGGGTAATCGTTCGCGCTGGTTAGTGAAAGTCTTCACAAAGTGAGCCGACGGAGCCGCAGCAAGGGCTCCTCTTACGAAGGAGTGGACGCATGGACTGGCGCCACCGCGCTGCCTGCCGTGACGTGGACCCCGAGCTGTTCTTCCCGATCGGCAACACCGGCCCCGCCCTGATGCAGATCGAAGAGGCCAAGCAGGTCTGCCGTACGTGCACTGTAAGTGAAGCATGCCTGAAGTGGGCACTGGAATCCGGGCAGGACGCCGGCGTATGGGGCGGCCTGAGCGAGGACGAGCGTCGCGCCTTCAAGCGCCGCACGGCCCGCGCCCGCACCCGCGCGAACGCCTGATCCCGCACAGCGCGGACACCCGATCCCGAGAGTGCGTCCCCTCCCCGGCCCGGCTCAGACCGCGGGGAGGGGAATGCCGAGGGTGACCTCCGTGCCGCCGCCTTGGCGGGGCTCGATGGCCAGCCGCCCGGACAGCTCCCCGACGACCAGCGTCCGCACGATCTGCAGGCCGAGGCTGGTGGACGACTCCAGGTCGAAGCCCTCGGGCAGGCCCGTCCCGTCATCGGAGACGATCACGTCCAGCCGGTCGGCCCCCCGCGAAACGATCACCTGAAGTCGGCCCGGCCGGTGTGCCAGCCCATGCTGGACCGCGTTCTGCAGCAGCTCGGTGAGGACCATCGCCAGCGGCGTGGCGATCTCCGAACGCAGCACCCCGAACGTCCCGACACGGCGCGGCACGACCTGCGCCTCCGGCGCCGCCACCTCGCCCGTCATGGCGATCACCCGGTCGGCGATGTCGTCGAAGTCCACCTGCTCGTCGGGCGTGTGGGACAGCGTCTCGTGCACGATCGCGATCGACCCGACCCTGCGCACCGCCTCCTCCAGCGCCTCGCGCCCCTCCGGCAGTTGCAGCCGCCGGGCCTGCAGCCGCAGCAGCGCGGCCACCGTCTGCAGGTTGTTCTTCACCCGGTGGTGGATCTCCCGGATGGTGGCGTCCTTGGTCATCAGCTCCCGCTCGCGCCGCCGCAGCTCGGTCACGTCGCGGATGAGCACCAGCGCGCCGATCCGCCCGCCGCCGACGACCAGCGGGATCGCCCGCAGCTGCACCACCGTGCCGCCCGACTCGACCTCGGTCTCCCGGGGTTCCCGGCCGCTCGCCACGATCATCAGGTTCTCGTTGATGGGCTCGTCGGAGTAGCAGAGGGTGGCGGTGGTACGGCCCAGCTCGGCGCCGACCAGGTCGGCGTTGAGGCCCAGCCTCCGGTAGGCCGACAGCGCGTTCGGCGAGGCGTAGGTGACCCGGCCCGCGCGGTCCAGCCGGAGCAGGCCGTCGCCCACGCGCGGCGAGCGGACCAGGATCGGCTCGGCGCCGGAGAACGGGAAGCGCCCCTCGGCCACCATCTGGGCCAGGTCCGAGGCGCTCTGCAGATAGGTGAGCTCAAGCCGCGAGGGGGTGCGCGCGGACGACAGGTTCGTCGAGCGCTGGATCACGCCCAGGAAGTGGTCGGCCCGCCGTACCGGGATGGTCTCCTCGCGCACCGGGACACCGCTCGACCAGTCGGGGTCGCCCTCCCGGCAGATCCGCCGCTCGTCCCAGGCGGTGTCGATGAGCACCCGCTCCCCCTTGGCCACCGTCATCCCCACGATGTCGTCGTGATAGACGGTGGGGCCCGTGGTGGGCCGCATCTGCGCGATGGCGATCCATCCCGGAGCCTCCCTGAGCGGGATCCACAGGATGAGATCGGCGAACGACAGGTCGGCCAGGAGCTGCCAGTCGGAGACCAGCGAGTGCATCCATTCGAGGTCGGCATCGTCGAGCGCGGTATGACGAACCACCAGGTCGCTTAGAGTCGGCACTCGTGCATCATGCGTTCTTTGCGGGCCCAAACGCGAATCGGGCGGGTCTGGCTGGCAAGATGCCCGCTATGGAGCAGACCCCAGATCCGCTGGCACGGTTGCGCGCGGCCGCGGGCATGCGGGAGGCGGCCGGGTTGAAGCGGGCCCTGCGCGTCCGGACGCCGGACGACGACGGCCTGATCGACCTGGCCTCCAACGACTATCTCGGGCTGGCCAGGGACGGACGGCTGGTCGAGGCGGCGACGGCGGCCACCCGGACCTGGGGGACCGGCTCCACCGGCTCCCGGCTGGTCACCGGGTCCACCGCGCTCCACGCCGAGCTGGAGGCGCGGCTGCGCGCCTTCACGCAGGCCGGCGGCGCGCTGGTGTTCTCCTCCGGCTACCTGGCCAACCTGGCGGCCGTGACGGCTCTGGGCAGGGACGCGCTCGTGGTCTCCGAGGCGGGCAACCACGCCTCCATCGTGGACGCCTGCCGCCTGTCGCGCTCGCGCGTGGTGGTCACCCCGCACAAGGACGTGGCGGCGGTGGAGAAGGCGCTGGCCTGCCGGGAGGAGGAGCACGCGGTCGTGGTCACCGACGCGGTCTTCTCCGTCGACGGGGACCTGGCGCCGCTCGCGGAGCTGCACGCCGCGGCCGTACGGCAGGGCGCGCTGCTGATCGTGGACGAGGCCCACGCGATCGGCGTCATCGGCCCTCACGGGCAGGGGGCGGTGCACGCCGCGGGCCTGGCGGCCGAGCCGGACATTGTGAGAACGATCACACTCTCCAAGTCCCTGGGGTCGCAGGGCGGTGCCGTGCTCGGCGCCCCGGAGGTGATCGAAACCCTGATAGACACGGGCCGGTCGTTCATCTTCGACACCGGCCTGGCCCCGGGCAGCGTGGCGGCGGCACTCACCGCTGTGGATATCCTTCAAAACCAGCCCGAACTGCCCGGATGCGTGCGAACCAGAGCGAAAGAGCTGGCCTCGATGGCCCGCGAACTCGGCCTGGAGACCAACGATCCGGCGGGTGCGGTCGTCCCGATCGTGCTCGGCCCACCCGAGGCCGCACTCCGGGCCGCCCTCATCTGTGCGGAACGCGGAGTGCGCGCCGGATGTTTCCGGCCGCCCTCGGTGCCGGCCGGCCGCTCTTGCCTGCGGTTGACCGCGCGGGCCAATCTGAGTTCCGATGATCTAGCGGTGATCAGGGGTGCACTCACCGCCGTGGCCGAGATGAAGGTGACCATGTGAGTGAGCGAAGCGGGCGAGCCGGTAGGCACGGCACCTCCGGCCACGCCGTTTCCGAGCCGTCGGGCGAGGTGCCGTCGTGACGGACGACTCCCCCAGGATTCCCAAGTACTACGACGTCAAACGTAGTCTGCTCGCGCTGACCAAGTCCCTGTCGGCGGGCAGCGCGCTGCCCCCCGAGCGGACCCTGGCGGTGCGCTTCGAGACGTCGCGCACCACCGTGCGGCAGGCGCTGTCGGAGCTGGTGGTCGAGGGCCGCCTGGTGCGCATCCAGGGCAAGGGAACGTTCGTCGCGCACCCCAAGGTCGCCCAGGTCCTCCAGCTGACGTCCTACACCGGCGACCTGCGGACCGTCGGCCTCGAACCCGACACCAAGATCCTCGACATCAGCTACATCACCGCCGACGAGCCCCTGGCGCGCCGGCTGGCGATCAACCCCGGCGGCCGGGTGCTGCGCATCCACCGGCTGCGCCTGGCCAACGGCGAGCCGATGTCGATCGACACCACCCACCTGTCGGCCCGGCGCTTCCCCCGCCTCCGGCGCGAGCTGGAGGTGCACTCCTCCCTGTACGAGACGCTGCACAACGCCTACAACGTGCGGCTGACAGACGCCGAGGAGATCATCGAGACCGTGCTGGCCACGCCGTACGACGCGCAGGTGCTGAGCGTCGACGTCGGCCTGCCGATGCTGCTGCTCACCCGGCACGCCTTCGACGCCGACGGCAATCCGGTGGAGTGGGCCCAGTCCCTCTACCGCGGCGACCGATACAAGTTCGTCACCCGCCTGCGCCGTCCCTGAAGCCTCCGGAGCCCTGCCGGTGCCCGGACCGTGAGGGGTGACCGCCGCCTAAGGTGAGGTGCGTGAGCATCCTCGTGGTCACCGGGACCGACACCGGAGTGGGCAAGACGGTCGTCACCGCCGCGGTGGCCTCGCTCGCCAGGGAGCGGGGCACCTCGGTCGCGGTGGTGAAACCCGCCCAGACCGGGGTGACCGGCACCGAACCCGGCGACCTCGACGAGGTCATCCGGCTCTCCGGAGCCACCTCGACGTTCGAGTTCGCCAGGTTCCCCGACCCGCTGGCCCCGGCCGCGGCGGCCCGCGCGGCGGGCCTGCCGCCGGTCTCCCTCGCCCAGGCGGCGGCCCGGATCGGGGAGCTGGCCGACTCGCACCGGCTGGTGATCGTCGAAGGGGCGGGCGGGCTGCTCGTCCGCTTCGACGAGGAGGGGGCGACCCTGGCCGACCTGGCCCGGGCGCTCTCCGCGCCGGTGCTCCTGGTGACCCGGGCGGCGCTGGGCACGCTCAACCACACCGCGCTGACGCTGGAGGCGATGGCCCATCGCGGGCTGGAGCCGGTGGGGGTGGTGATCGGGTCCTGGCCGGCCGAGCCCGGCCTGGCCGAGCGGTGCAACGTGGCGGATCTGGAGATGCTGGCCGCCCGGCCGCTGGCGGGCGTGCTCCCGGAGGGCGCGGGGGTTCTCGGCCGGGAGGCCTTCGCCCGTACAGCCCGCGCCGGCCTGGGGCCCGTGCTGGGTGGCGGATTCGACCCCTCGGCCTTCCGGAGGACCTTTAGGCTCATGGCGTAGCCGACGGCCGGAGCGCGGACGGAAGAGCGGAGCATGATGAGCGACATTCTCGGGATCGCCCGGACGCAGGTCCTGGAGGAGGGCAGGGGGCTCGACGCCGCGCAGGTCCTGCGCTGCCTCGAACTGCCCCGCGACCGCCTCTCCGACCTTCTGGGGCTCGCGCACGAGGTGCGGATGAAGTGGTGCGGCCCCGAGGTGGAGGTCGAGGGGATCGTCTCCCTCAAGACCGGCGGCTGCCCCGAGGACTGCCACTTCTGCTCCCAGTCGGGGCAGTTCTCCTCCCCGGTCCGCGCGGCCTGGCTGGACATCCCGTCCCTGGTCCAGGCGGCCCGGGAGACCGCGCAGACCGGCGCGACCGAGTTCTGCATCGTGGCCGCCGTGCGCGGGCCCGACCGGCGGCTGATGGACCAGGTCCGCGAGGGCGTCAAGGCGATCCAGGAGGCGGTGGACATCAACGTCGCCTGCTCGCTGGGCATGCTCACCCAGGCCCAGGTCGACGAGCTCGCCGGGATGGGCGTGCACCGCTACAACCACAACCTGGAGACCGCCAGGTCGCACTTCGAAAAGGTCGTCACCACCCACACCTGGCAGGAGCGCTGGGACACCTGCCTGATGGTGCGCGAGGCCGGGATGGAGCTGTGCTGCGGAGGCATCGTGGGCATGGGCGAGAGCCTGGAGCAGCGGGCGGAGTTCGCCGGGCAGCTCGGCGAGCTGGAGCCCGACGAGGTCCCGCTGAACTTCCTCAACCCGCGTCCCGGCACGCCCTTCGCGTCGCTGCCGCTCCTTGAGGGCTCCGAGGCGCTCACGACGATCGCCGCCTTCCGGCTCGCGCTGCCGCGCACGATCCTGCGCTACGCCGGTGGCCGCGAGCTGACCCTGGGCGACCTGGGCACCCGCGACGGCATGCTCGGCGGGATCAACGCCATCATCGTGGGCAACTACCTGACCACCCTCGGCCGCACCGCCGCCAAGGACCTCGACCTGCTGGTGGACCTGAAGATGCCGATCAAGGCCCTGTCCGACACGCTCTGAACCAGCCGATAGCCATGACGCGCCGCGGACAAGCGTTCATCATGTGAGACATGGCCAAGGCGATCGAACAGCCCGTTCCCGGTATCACCGTCGGACACGCGCTTCTCGCGCGATCCGCAGGAGTCCCGCAGCCCGTCGACAAGCTCGTGCACGACGGCGACACGATCAACATCGCCGCCGACGGCAACTTCGGCGTGCGCCTGCTCGGCGTGGACGCCCCCGAGGTCAGCTTCGAGCTGCCCCGCAGCTCCATCGTCCCCGACCTGCCCAAGGGGTTCGTCAAGATCTCGCACCCGGCCTGGACCGACTTCCTGGCCGACCCGTTCGCGCCGGGCTTCGAGCCGCTGCCGCTGCGCGCCGCGCTCCACGACCACCTGCTGGGCAGGCTCGACGCGACCACCGCGCGCAACCACGCCGAGCTCGGCGGGCCGCCCACCCAGGCCCTCAAGGACATGATCAGCTCTGACATCGCCGAGCAGGGCCTGACCGGCGAGACCTTCAAGCTCCGGCTGGCCTTCGCGCACGAGATCCTCGACCGGTACGGCAGGCTGCTCTGCTACGTCAACCGGGACCAGAAGCTCAAGCCCAGGCCCGCGCCGTACAACGAGCGGCTGCTCGCCGGCGGGCACGTCATGCCCTACTTCATCTGGCCGAACGTCGACCCCTTCGTCCGGCAGGAGAACCGGGTGGCGCAGGCCGTACCCGCTCCGGGGTCGGCTCGCACGGTGGCGGAGGCGGGGGCGCTGGGCCGGGCCCGGGAGTCGGTACGGCAGGCACGCCAGGCGGGCCTGGGGCTGTGGAACCCGGCGGACCCGCTGAAGCTGCACGCCTTCGAGCTGCGCTACCTGGCCGGGCGCCGGGCACCCGACCGGTATGTCCTCGACCTGTCCGACAGTTCCTCCGAGCTGCTCCACCCGCAGAGCTACCACCGGATCCCGGACCCGGAGGACCGGTTGTTCGTCAACTCCGAGCATGCGCCCCTGTGGGCGGAGAAGGGCTGGTCGGTCCCGCCGCTGTAGGCGGGCCGCCGCAGGCCGGCGGCGGCCTCGATCCGGAACCGGCGGTCGTCGTGCGCGACCACGGCGAGACAGCCCTCGTGCCCGCCGGTTCCGGCACCCGCGTAGTGGCCGCGGCCGGGCCCGCCTGCGGCCGGGCGAGCGCGAATACGCGCTGGCAGCGTTAGGCGGGAGGAATCTGGGCAGGGTGAGGAATCCCTGTCCGGCTAAGTGACTGACTGGTAGGTTGCGCGGTATGGAGTCCCCAAAGCACGCAGGCGACATCGCGGTCGCCGTCTCCAAGGCCTATGGCATCGAGACCATGTTCACCCTGTCCGGCGGGCACGTCTTCCCGCTGTATGACGGGGCGGTCCACGAGGGCATGCCCATCTTGGACGTGCGGCACGAGCAGAGCGCGGTCTTCGCCGCCGAGGCGACCGCCAGACTGACCCGCAGACCCGGCCTGGCCGTGCTCACCGCCGGCCCCGGGGTCACCAACGGCGTCAGCGGCGTGGCCACCGCGCACTTCAACGGCTCCCCCGTCGTGGTCATGGGAGGCCGGGCGCCGCAGTCGCGCTGGGGGTCGGGCGCGCTGCAGGAGATCGACCACCCGCCGCTGTTCGCGCCGATCACCAAGCTGGCCTTCACCGGCTCCGGCCCCGACTCCGTGGCCGAGGACGTGGAGATGGCCTTCCGCACGGCCCTCGCCCCGCACCGCGGCCCCGTCTTCCTCGACTTCCACATGGACCACCTGTTCGCCGCCGCGCCCCCGCCGGACCACGTCACCGAGACGCTGACCCCCTCACCCCTGGAGCCCGACCCCGACGCCCTCGCCGGGATCGCCCGGCTGCTCGCCGAGGCCGAGCGCCCGGTGCTGGTGCTGGGCTCGGACGTGTGGATGGACCGCGCCGAGGAGGTCGCCCGGAGCTTCGCCGAGGAGTTCCGCCTGCCGGTCATCCCCAACGGCCAGGGCCGCGGCATCCTGCCCGCCGGGCACGAGCTGCTGGTCACCCGGGCCCGGGGGCTGGCGCTCACCCAGGCCGACCTGGTGATCGTGGCGGGCGCCCCGATGGACTTCCGCCTCGGCTACGGCTGGTTCGGCGGCAAGGACGGCGCCCCGCTCGCCAGGGTCGTGCACCTGGCCGACGCCCCGTCGCAGCTCACCACGCACATGGAGCCCTCCGGCGTCGCCGCCGGCGACCTGTCGCTGGTCTTCTGGGGTCTCGGTACGGCCTGCAACCAGGCCGGTGTGTCCCCCAAGTCCTACGCGCCGTGGCTGTCGAGGCTGTCGGAGGCCGCGGCGTCCGCCGTCGCCGCGGACGCCGGCCTGCTCGCCTCCGACTCCGACCCGATCCACCCGATGCGGATCTACGGCGAGCTGGCCAAGGTCCTCGCCGACGACGCCGTGGTGATCGGCGACGGTGGTGACTTCGTCTCCTACGCGGGCAAGTACGTCGAGCCCAAGCAGCCCGGCAACTGGCTCGACCCGGGCCCCTACGGCTGCCTGGGCACCGGCCTGGGCTACGCCATCGCCGCCCGGCTGGCCCGCCCCTCCTCGCAGGTGGTGCTGCTGCTCGGCGACGGCGCGGCCGGCTTCTCGCTGATGGACGTGGACACGCTGGTCCGGCACCGCCTGCCGGTCGTGATGATCTGCGGCAACAACGGCATGTGGGGGCTGGAGAAGCACCCCATGCAGATGCTCTACGGCTACGACGTGGCCGCCGACCTCCAGCCCCAGTGCCGCTACGACCAGGTGGTGACCGCGCTCGGCGGCGGCGGCGAGCTCGTCACCGACCCGTCGCAGATCGGCCCGGCGCTGCTGCGCGCGTTCGACTCCGGCGTGCCGTACATGGTCAACATCGCCACCGACCCGTCCGTCGCCTACCCCCGCAACACCACCGGGATCTAGGGCCCCGGGGTCGCGGTCGGCGTGGGGGTCGGCGTCGGCGACGGCGGGCAGCCGTTGTTGGCCACGACGATCTCCACCGCCTTCCGGGGGTTCAACATGGTCCCCGCACTGGGGTGCTGCTCGACCACCTCCACGCACTGCGAGGTGTCGAGGTCGGCGCTCTCGCTGATCGTCACCTTCAGGCCCGCCTTCTTGAGCGCCTCCTTGGCCGCCTCCGGCGTCATGCCCATGACGCTCGGCACCCGCCGCTTCGGCAGCGGTGTCGGCGTGGGGGTCGGCGTCGGCGTGGGGGTCGGCGTGACCGTCGGTGTCGGAGTGGGCGTGGGGGTCGGCGTCCGGGTAGCCTGCGTGGGACGGGCCGGGATGAGGGTCGGGGTCGGCTTCAGCGTTCTCCGGATGGGCTTGGTCCTCGACGGCTCCGGCGACTCGCTCACGCTGGGCGCCGGGCCGGGCTTTCTGTGGGGATCGGTCTCCACCGAGGAGGAGGCCGCCATTCCGTTGATCGCCACCGCGACGAGACCGACGCAGATCACGCCCGCCGCCGCGGACACGGCCAGCATCCCGCCCTTGCGGCGCGGCCTCTTCGCGGCACGGCGGCCACGCCCCTGCGCGACCGCCTCGGTGGCCGGGCCGGGGGAGGGCGCCGTCGTGGGCGGCACGGCTCCCTGCCGGCCCGTTTGGGACGGCGGAGCGTGCCAGCCGGTCTCCGGCAGCACGGCTCCGTGCCGGCCCGTCTGCGGCGACGAGGAGCCCTCCCAGCCGCTCTCCCGCGCGGCGTCGGCCGGCGGGGCGTAGGAGACCGGCGGCATCGCCGTCGCGCCGGTCTCCGGCCCGAGGCGCGCCGCCTGCCTCGCGGCGGTGCTCATCGCGGTGGCGCTGGGGAAACGCCGGGCCGGGTCCTTGGACAGGGCCCGCTCCACCAGGGCGCGGATCGCGGGCGGGACGTGCGGCGGCAGCGGCGGCGGCGTCTCGCGGATGTGCTTGAGCGCGATCGTGACCGGGGTATCGCCGTCGAAGGGCCGCTGCCCGGCCAGGCACTCGTAGGCCACCACGCCCAGCGCGTAGATGTCCACCGCGGGGGTGACCGGCGCCCCCTCGGCCTGCTCGGGCGCGCAGTAGGCGGCGGTGCCGAGCACCATGCCCGCGTCGGTCAGCCTGCTGGCCGCGTCGGACCTGGCGATGCCGAAGTCGGTGAGCACGAGCGTGCCGTCGGAGCGCACCAGCAGGTTGCCGGGCTTGACGTCCCGGTGGACGATGCCCTGATCGTGTACGGCCTGCAGGGCCGAGGCCGCCTGGGCGATGAGCTCCATCGCGGCCGGGGGGGCGATGCTCCCCAGCCGTCCGAGCAGCCGGTCCAGCGGCTCGCCGTCCACGAACTTCATCACCAGGTATGCCGTCGCCCCCGCGCCGGGCACCTCGTGAACTCCGTAGTCGTAGACGTCTACGACCCCGGGGTGATTGACCGTCGCCATCGCCCGGGCCTCGCCCTGGAAACGCACCAGGAAGCCGGGGTCGTCGGTACGGCCCGGGAGCAGCACCTTGACGGCGACGGTGCGGGCCAAGACGATGTCTTCACCACGCCACACCTCGCCCATACCGCCGGCGCCGATGCGGGTATCCAGACGGTACCGCCCCGCCAGCGTCGTGCCTTGGGCCACCATGACTCCCCCGTAACCCTCTCCGCTCCCACCCCAGGGTTCTCCAACAAAGCGGATTTGTATCGCGCCAACGTCACGGCAACGTAACGAAACCCTGCAAGCCGTATGCCTCACAAACAAGACGCGTGCCGTAGCATCGCACAAATCTCAGAACTTTTGAGCGTACTTGTACAGCTTGCGCGCCTTTCGACCAAGGACTGCCGGGAAGACGCCGACCGAGCAGGCCGACGGCTGCCACGGGCCGCGGTGGAACTCTGGCCCTTCGGAATCCTCCACAAGAGTACGCAAAAGGAACATAAACCTAGCCGCTGGAGAGCGGTGCTCGATCCGCGGCGGGACGCGATCCCCCCGGACCGAACGCTCAGCCGCCCAGCAGCCCGTGCTCCGCACAGCGCGCGGACCAGCCGGTGGGGGTCACCTGGACCACCATCCGGCGGCGGCAGCGGGCGCAGTAACGCGGCGGCTCCATCGCACGCGCGGCCAGGCAGCCCGCGTGATCGCCCTCTTCCGCCGGCCCGCCACAGTGATCGCAGTAGAAGGTCACGCGGTCACCCTATGCTGACGCCCATGACGCTGACTCCCGGCCTGCGCGCACAGCTTCTCATCATGGTCGAGAAGGAGGACACCGCGACGAAAGTCGGCAGCGGAGACGTCCCCGTCCTGGCCACCCCCCGCCTGCTGGCCTTCGCCGAACAGGCCACCGTCCAGGCGGTCGCGGGTGCCCTGGAGCCCGGCCAGACCTCCGTGGGCACCAAGGTCGCCCTGGAGCACCTGGTCGCCAGCCCGGTGGGCACCCACGTCGAGATCACCGCCGAGCTCACCGAGGTCGCCGAGCGCCGTCTGGTCTTCACCTTCACCGCCCGCGACCGGCAGACCACCGTCGCGACGGGCACGGTCGAGCGCGTGGTCGTCGACCGCGAACGCTTCCTCGCCAAGCTCTCCCGCTGATCCTCGCCAGGCTCTCCCGCCGACCGCCGCTCACGCTCTCCCGCCGACCGTCGGGACGGCGGGAGCCGGGACGGCGGCGACCAGGGGCGACCGGGGCGCACGGCCGGGTCAGTCGATGACGGCGATGAGGTCGCCCTCCTGGATGACATCGCCCTCGGCGACCTTGAGCTCGGTGATCACGCCATCGTCCTCGGCGATGACCGGGATCTCCATCTTCATCGACTCAAGGATGACCAGGGTGTCGCCGTCCTCGACGGTGTCTCCCTGAGCAACGAGGACTTTCCAGACATTCGCCACCATCTCGGCGCGTACTTCAGCCACCGGACACTCCCATCCATCACTGTGATTCAACTGTGCCAGACCGGCCCGCTCGGACCCTCACCTGCTCAGGCCCTCATGCGGGCCACCAGCCCGGTGTCGTAGTCACCGCCGACGAACTCGGGGTGCTCCAGCAGCTCCGCGCAGAACGGGAGGTTGTTCTTGGGCCCCACGATCTTGAAGTCCGCCACGGCCGCCCGGGCGCGCTCCAGGGCCTCGGCCCGCGTCTGCCCGAACACGCACAACTTGGCCATGAGCGGGTCGTAGAACGGGGTGACCGTGTTCCCGTCGGCGTAACCGGAGTCCACCCGGACACCCTCGCCCGACGGTTCCGCCCACACGTCGATCTTGCCGGGTCCCGGGAAGAACCGCTTGGGGTCCTCGGCGTAGACGCGGAACTCGATCGCGTGCCCCTGCGCGGCCACCGGCGGCGCGGTCTTCTCACCCGCGGCGATCAGCAACTGTTGCTCGACCAGGTCCACCCCGGTCACGAGCTCGGTCACCGGATGCTCCACCTGGAGGCGGGTGTTCATCTCCAGGAACACGAAGTCCTGCTTGTCGGCGTCGACCAGGCACTCCACGGTGCCGGCGCCGAGATACCCGACGGCCTCGCCCGCCCGTACGGCCGCCGCCAGCATGCGCTCGCGCAGCTCTTGGGTGATGCCTGGAGAGGGCGTCTCCTCCACGACCTTCTGGTGGCGGCGCTGCACCGAGCAGTCACGCTCGCCCAGCGCGACGACCGTGCCGTCCGCGAGGCCGAGGATCTGCACCTCGACGTGGCGGGCGCGCTCGATGTAGCGCTCAAGCAGGATCGCCGACGTCCCGCCGAAACGCGAGGCGGCCCTGGAGGCCTGCTCGAACGCCTTGGCCAGCCCGGCCTCGTCGTGAGCGACACCCATGCCGATGCCGCCGCCTCCGCCCGCCGTCTTGACCATGACCGGGTAGCCGATCCCGGCGGCGGCCGCCACGGCCTCCTCCAGGTCGGCGACCGGCTCGCGGGTCCCGGCGGCGACGGGCACGCCCGCGGCCTCCATCAGGTTCCGCGCGTTGATCTTGTCGCCCATCCGCTCGATCGCCTCGGGCGAGGGACCGATCCAGGTCAGGCCCGCGTCGATGACGGCCCGGGCGAACCCGGCGTTCTCCGAGAAGAACCCGTAGCCCGGGTGGACGGCCTGGGCGCCCGACACGCGGGCGGCCTCAAGCACCTTGGCCGCGTCGAGATAGCTCTGCGCCGGATTGGCCGGCCCCAGCAGGATCGCCTCGTCCGCCTCCCGCACGAACGGCAGATCCGCGTCGGCCTCGGAATACACCGCGACGGCTCGCAGTCCCACGCGCTGAACCGTGCGGATGATCCGCCGTGCGATTTCGCCACGGTTGGCTACCAGAACAGACTCGAACACGTTGGTGGGCCCCTTTCGACCGCTCCACCATATGACCGGGGTCTCGGCACAACCGTTCGCCCGAAACCACCGATCACGGCAACACGATCTGTAGGAAACCCACAACCGCACGCGGCCGGAGACCCCCGGAGAGCCCTCGAAGAAGGCAGATCCCTCAGATCCGGTATGCCGGGGTCAGCCTGTCGATGACGCGGGCCATCGCCTCGACGACCGGGGGGTCATACTCCCCACCGGCGCCCAGGCGGAGCCGTTCGAGGGCGGCGCCGGCCCGGTCCCGGTCGGTGGAGCCGCCGACCAGGTCGTCATAGGCGTTGGCCACCTTGATGATGCGGCTGGCCGGCGGCGGCGTCTCGGCGCAGGAGTCGCACTGGCGCCGGACGATCTCGGCCACCCGGTCCAGCACCCCGGTCTGCCGGATCACCTCCGCGCCGAGCTCGGCGATACGCCGGGCCTGCTCGGGCTCGGCGAGCACCGTGGCGCCGCCGGGGATCGGGTCGCGCAGCGAGAGCTGGCCGATGTCGTGCATGAGCGCGGCGTATTCCAGCTCCAGCAGCTCGGGCTCGGCCAGGCCGAGCTCCCGCCCGACCGCGACCGCCAGGCGGCTCACCCGGCGCGAGTGCCCCGGCTCGACGTATCCCCCGACCTCGGTGACCCGGGACAGCGCCCGGACGGTCTGGAGGTAGGTGGCCCGGATCCCGGCGTATTTCCGGAAGGCGACCTGGGTGACCAGCAGCGGCGCGGCGAAGACCAGCAGCGCCGCCAGGTCCATGCTGTGCGAGGCGAGCGCGAGCAGGATGCCGGAGGCCGCGACGGCGGCCCACAGCGGCGCGGCCATCCGCGCCTCGTCGTGGAGGGCCACGCCGAAGGCCGCACGCACCTGCTCGGCCCGGAGCACGGCAGCCAGCAACACGTCCACCATCGCCATCACCAGGATGAGCAGGGCCATCACCCCGAGCGCGGGCCACCAGCCGCCCTCCGGGCCCTTTGTCAGGCCGAACAGCGGTCCCGCCAGCGGCCGGTAGGCCAGGGCCAGCAGCGCGCCGGTCAGCAGCCTGCGTGCCATCGCGTCCGGCCGGGGCGGTCGGCCCACGGCCAGGTGCGGCAGCGCCCCCGCGGCCATGCCGACCGCCAGCACCGCGACGACCTGGAGCGCCGAGTGCCGTGCCGGGACGTCGCCCATGTCCAGCAGCAGCGTGTAGCCGAGCGCTGCGGCCGCGCCGATCGGCGCCACCTCCCGGTTGCCCGGCATCGTGAGCCTGGCCAGCTCCCCCGCCGCGATCAGCGCGCCGAAGCCGATGGCGACCTCGGGGTCGAGCAGCCCGGTGACGGTGGTGTGCGCCACCCCCGCCACCGCCAGCAGACCGGCCGCGCAGATCAGCAGGAGCTGGCCCGAGTCGAGCCGCTGGAACGCCCGCGTGGCGACGCCGGTACCGGTGCCGATCATCGTTCTGCGCCCACGGTCGCGTCCGTCTTCCCACTCGCCCCGCTCACCCGGCAGCTCACCATTCCGGCGCCCATGGTCGCGTCCGCCCTCTCCCCCGCCCCGCTCACCCGGCAGCTCACCGCTCCGGCGCCCATGGTCGCGTCCGTCTTCCCACTCGCCCGGCGGCTCACCGCTCCGACACCACCTGGATGGGCATGGTCGGGTCGTCGTGGTCCTTGGTGGTGGTCTCCGCCTCACCGGCCGGAGGCGTGGTGACCTTGCGCGGGGGCTCCCAGCCGTCGCGGTCGACGGCCTTGATGAACGCGACGACCATCACCGGGTCGAACTGGGTGCCGGCGCCCTTTCGGAGCTCGGCCATGGCCACCTCCACGGGACGGGCGCCCCGGTAGGAGCGGTCGGAGGTCATCGAGTCGAAGGCGTCGGCCACCGCGATGATCCGGGCGAACTCCGGGATCTCGTCCCCGGCCAGCCCCATGGGATAGCCCTTGCCGTCCTGCCGCTCATGGTGGTGCATGATCCCGGCGAACGCCTCGTCCAGGAAGTCGATGCCGCGCACGATCTCCAGCCCCCGCATCGGGTGGAGCTGGATGGCGGCGAACTCCTCCTCGGTGAGCGGGCCGTCCTTCTGCAGCACCTTGGTCGGCACGCCCAGCTTGCCCACGTCGTGCAGCATCCCCGCATAGCGGATCGCCCGGAGCCGCTCGGACCCCATGCCGATCTCATGGGCGATCATGCCGGAGGCCAGTGAGACGCGGGTGCAGTGGCCACGGGTGTAGTAGTCCTTGGTCTCCACGGCCTGGCAGAGCGCGGCGATCGTGGCGTCGTAGGAGCGCTGCTGGGCGTGGTACTGCCCGAAGGCCCAGCGGGCGACGAACAGCGGGAGCAGCACGAGGACCGCGGAGATCGAGCTGACCGTCGCCCAGAGCCCGGCGATCAGCAGCCCGAAGGTGGCGTAACCCAGATAGGAGACCATGAACTGGGCCAGCCCCCGCAGCGGCACCTGGTCCGCCTGGCCGGTGAGCGCGAGCACGAGCGCGATCAGGATGAAGTTGAGCGGGACGAAGACCGCCGCCGCTCCGACGAACGGCACGATCAGGTCGTCGAACCCGGCGATGGTCGGCAGACCGACCCCGCCCCCCAGCCACTCGTAGACCTGGCCCGCGACGTAACCGCAGACGGCGAACTGGGCGCCGTTGAACAGCCGTTTCACCAGCGGCAGGCCGGGACGCACGCTGAAGACGGCCGTCATGCCGACCAGCGCCGCCCCCTCGGGGCCGACGAGCACCACCGCGGCGAGCGCGGCCGAGAAGCTGACCGACACCGCGGCCTGCTTGACGTTGAGCAGAGTCGGCACCGACTCGCACACCAGGAACAGCAAGGCCAGCACCAGCAGGTTCGACCAGTCGAGCTGCTCGAGACGACCGCTCACCGCCACGCTGTATCCGAGCAGCGCGAACGCCGCTCCGATCACAGCGACCAGGTAGACCTTGGCAAACCACGGCAGTCCACGCAAAGCGGCCACCCTTGGGTCCTACGAGCGCGTGCTCAAGTCCAGGAGATCCCCGGACGTGCGGGGTTGACCGTTTCCTTCAACATGCGCTGCCTCCATGTCGTTTTCGCAACTCAGGCTACAGAAGCAGGCCCGGACCGGAGGTACTGATCGAGAATCGCAAGCAAAGCGTAACCAAGCCATCACCGCACGCCATCGCGGGGTGTCGGGACTAACGGGCCGCCAGCCGGGCCCTCGCCCAGTCGACCGTGGCCTTCAGCCCGGTGGCCAGGTCCGTCTGGGGGCGCCAGCCCAGCCCTTCGATCGCGGGCGCCGGATCGACGGCCATCGCCGGCAGGTCGCCCGGTCGCGCCTCGGCGCGGCCCGGCCCGTCGGCGGCGCCCACGGCCTCGGCCACCAGGGTGTGCAGCGCGCGGTCGGTGGTCTCCACCCCGGTGCCCAGGTTGAACCGGCGGCCGTTGCCGGCGCTTCCGCAGGCACGGGCGAAGCCGTCCACCACGTCGTCGACGAAGACGTAGTCGCGGGTCTGGGTGCCGTCGCCGTACAGCACCGTGGGCGTGCCGTTGATCAGGGCGTCGGTGAAGATGGCGACCACCCCGGCCTCACCGTCGGGCGACTGGCGCGGGCCGTAGACGTTGGCGAGCACCAGCGTGGTGTAGTCGATGCCGTGGAGGGCCTTGAAGGCGGCCAGGTAGGTCTCCGCGCTGAGCTTGGAGGCCGCGTACGGCGAGCGCGGGTCGACCGCCGCGTCCCCGGGGACCGGGATGACCGCGGGCATGCCGTACACGGCGACCGAGGAGGCGAAGACGACCTTGCGGGTGCCGCCGTGGTGTGCGGCGGTGAGGACGGAGGCGGTGCCCTCGACGTTGAGCCGGGCGTCGTGGACGGGGTCGGCCACGCTCTTGCGCACGCTGATCTGCGCGGCGAGGTGACAGACGACCTCGGGCTTCCACTCGGCGACCAGGCCGATCAGCGCCGGGTCGCGGACATCCATCTGGTGCAGCCTGAAGAGCGGGCTCTCCGCGGCGGCGACGAGGTTGCCTCGATCCCCGCTGGACAGGTCGTCCACGGCCATGACCTCGTGGCCGTCCGCCAGCAGCCGGTCCACCAGATTGGATCCGATGAATCCCGCTCCACCGGTGACGAGTATCCGCATGCTGCCCCCCAGCTCGTATGGCCATGGCCGTACGAGAGATCCTAGGAGGTCAGCCGGTCAGTTCGGAGCGGACCTGCTCGATCCTGGTGAGCACCTTGGCCCGCAGATCCTCCGAAACCCGGTCGCACCCACAGTGCTTGGCGATCAGCTGTTTGACGACCTGCTCCAGGCCGTACTCCTCCAGGCAGGGGCCGCACTCGTCCAGATGCTCACGGATGTCGACGCAGTTGTTCTCGTCGAGCTCACCGTCGAGGTAGGTGTAGACCTTGTCCAGGACTTCCCGGCAGTCGGTGGCGTGAGGCTTCCCACAGCTCATGCGATCACCTCGCCCGGAGTCGCCGGGCCGGTGCGCCCAAGCCCGCGGTTGCCGTCGGATCGCTCGCTCACTTCGCACCCTCCGCGGGAACCAGGCCACGCTCGCGGGCGTAGTCCTCGAGTTGGGTCCGCAACTGGCGGCGGCCACGGTGAAGCCTCGACATCACGGTCCCGATGGGGGTGCCCATGATGTCGGCGATCTCCTTGTAGGGGAAACCCTCGACGTCGGCGAGGTAGACCGCGATCCGGAACTCCTCGGGGAGCGCGGCCAGCGCCTGCTTCACATCGCTGTCGGGCAGATGCTCGAGCGCCTCGATCTCCGCGGACTTCAGCCCGGCCGAGGTGTGCGACTCGGCCCTGGCGAGCTGCCAGTCCTCGATCTCCTCGGCGCCCGACTGCTTGGGCTCCCGCTGCTTCTTGCGGTAGCTGTTGATGAAAGTGTTGGTCAGGATGCGGTACAGCCAGGCCTTGAGGTTCGTGCCTTCCTGGAACTGGTGGAAGGAGGCAAAAGCCTTGGCGAAGGTCTCCTGAAGGAGGTCTTCGGCATCCGCTGGGTTCCGGGTCATCCGAAGCGCGGCGGAGTAGAGCTGGTCGAGATAGGGCATCACATCCCGCTCGAACCGTGTGCTCCGCTGCTCCAGAGTCTCCTCGTCTGTCGCAGGGACCGGACCCACCCCCTTAAGATCGCCGGAGCCCTGCTGACGCGGGACTCCGTACTGAGCGGAGAATACCCGCTCATCAGGGAGGGACCGATCACCGGGGCGGGTGATGGGTTCGATCAACGCGAGCATCGGCTTGCCAACCTCCCGAAAGGATCGTGCGTTGTCCGCTTGCAACACGCCCGTCCGGTCATCTGTTCCCACAAGATAGAAGGTGACGAAGGACCCGGTACGGGGAAAAACATACGTACCGGCAGGTAGCTGTAGACCACCGGATACCCGACGCCAGGAGCCGCTTGTGCTGCCCATCCCGGCCGAAGAGCTGAACGGCTCAGGAACGCTCGGGCCGTACTGGACCTTTTATCGCGCGGTCGCCGCCGAGCAGCTGAGCCGATGGCTGCCGGAGAGCCCTTCCACCGTCCTCGACCTGTCCGGCGGCAGGGGCCGCTGGTCCGCCCAGGCCGCCAGGGCCGGGCACCGGGTGCTGGAGGTGGTCGACTTCCGCCGCACCGTGGAGGGTCAGCCGCTGCTGCACGACGCCTCCAAGGTCCGCCAGGTCCGCGCCGACGATCTCCGCTTCCTCCCCGACTGCAGTGTGGACGCCGTGCTCGCCGAGGAACGGGCGATGTCGGTGGAACTCATGGCCGAGTCCGCGATCGGCGACGTCGCCCGGGTGCTGCGCCCGGGCGGGCGGGCGCTGGTCTGCGTCGACTCCCTGGTGCTGGGCATGGCGATCCTCGCCGAGCAGAACTACTGGGCCCATCTGCGCCAGACCGGCGAGGTCATGCTCGTGCCATGGCCGGACGGGAGCATCACCCGGTGCTTCAGCAGCGGGCAGCTCCGCGACCTGCTCACCGAGGCGGGCCTGGAGGTCGAGTGGGTACGGCCCCGCACCGTGCTGTCCCCCTCGACGGTCGACCACGTGCTGGCCTCCGACTCCCGCGCGCTCACCTGGCTGGTGAACACCGAGCTGGAGGCCCACACGGACGACGACGACACGGTGGGCATCCACCTGGTCGCGAGCGCCCGCCGCCGGTAGGGCCGGCGCCCGGCCACGGCTCCGCGGGGCCGCTCGACCACGCGGAGCCGGGCCGTCGCGGGTCAGCGCCTGCGCTCGCGCCTGGACTGGCACTGCACGCAGCGGGCGGCCTCGGGGCGCGCTTCGAGCCTGCCCTCCGGCACGGGTCCGCCGCAGTCGGCGCAGAGGCCGTAGAGCCCGTCGTCCAGCCGTTTGAGCGCCTCAAGCACCGACCGGCGCTGCTGGGTGGCCGCCTCCAGCATGGCCCGGTTGCGGTCCGCGTCGGTCAGGACCGACCCGCCGTCAGCCGGGGACCGGTCCCATACGGCCAGAGGATCTCCCCGCAGGACCCCGATGGACCGGTCGAGCTCGGCGAGCATGCTCTCCAGACGCATACGCGCGGTCGTGTCGTTCACGTATCCGCACCTCCGCAGGGTGGGGGCAGCCTGTGAAGGGATCCCCGATTCTCCCGTCAGGCGCGAAGGGGATGAATTTATGCGGCGGTAACTCCCTCAGGAGATATCGCTTTCATCAGCGGATGCCCACTTGCCAATGGTTTTACACCGGTCACGGAGCGTTTTCGGATACGGAGCGCGCTCAGAAGAGTGCTTGACCGTCACCTTCCTCGTCACGCAGCGGCTCGATCAGCTCCGGGCCGTTGTTGCGCACCGAGTTCACCGCGGTGGAGACCGGATACACCTTCAGCCCGGTGGAGCCGGCGGGGACCAGGAACCCCTGCGCGTCGGGCACCCCGGGGTCGAGCCACTCCGACCAGCGGTCCCGCTCGATCAGCATCGGCATCCGGTCGTGGACCTGACCGGCCTCGTCCAGGGCGGAGGTGGTGATGATCGCGCAGGTCACCAGCCACGCGAGCGGATCGTCGTCGGGCCTGCCCCGGTCCCGCCAGAACTCGTACAGCCCCGCCATGGCCATGATCCCGCCGTCGGCCGGCTGGATGAAGTAGGGCTGTTTCTTCGGCTTCCCCGCCGTCCCGTCCTCGTCCGGCACGGCCCACTCGAAGTAGCCGTCGGCGGGGAGCAGGCAGCGGCGCTCGGCGAACGCCTTGCGGAACGACGGCTTCTCGGTGACCGTCTCCACCCGCGCGTTGATCATCCTTGAGCCGATGGACGGATCCTTCGCCCAGGCCGGGACCAGGCCCCAGCGGAGCACCCGCAGCTGCCGGATCGCCCTGCCCTGCGGACTGGACTTCGGCACCCGGCTCAGCACCGCGTAGACCGGTTTGGTCGGCGCGACGTTGTAGTCGGGCCGGAGCTCCTCCTCGGCTGCCTCGTCGACCTCGACCTGAAACTCCTCAAGCAGCTCCTGCTTGTCCCGCGCAGACGCGTATCTCCCGCACATATCACCACCTTGCCACGCGTTCGAGGGCGCAGCGTCACCACCCCGGTAGGCTTTTGACCATGTCCGCTCCGCTGTGGCCCGCACCGACCGCGACCGAACCCGTCCGTGCGTCCGTTCCCCTGCCCGGCTCCAAGTCCGTGACCAACCGCGCGCTGCTCCTCGCCGCGCTGGCCGACGGACCGGGCACGGTACGGCTGGCACTGCGCAGCCGGGACGCCGACCTGATGGCGGACGCGCTCCGGGCGCTCGGCGCCACGATGACCCCCTCCAACGAGGGTGCCTCCAGCGTCGACTGGGCGATCACCCCCGGCCCGGTCGCCGGCGGGGCACGGATCGACGTGGGGCTCGCGGGCACCGTGATGCGGTTCGTGCCGCCGATGGCGGCGCTGAGCGACGGCGAGGTGTTCTTCGACGGCGACCCGCACGCGCGCAAGCGGCCGATGGGCACGATCCTGGCAGCGCTGCGCGCCCTCGGCGCCGAGGTGGACAACGACGCCCTGCCGTTCACCGTCCGGGGCCCGCTGACCGGCGGGGAGGTGACGCTCGACGCGTCGGGGTCCTCCCAGTTCCTCTCCGGCCTGCTGCTGACCGCGGCCCGGTTCGAGAAGGGCCTGACGGTACGGCACGCCGGCCCGCCGATCCCCTCCCAGCCGCACATCCGGATGACCGTTCAGATGCTGCGCGAGTTCGGCGTCCGGGTCGACGACTCCGAGCCCGACGTCTGGCGGGTCGAACCCGGCCCGATCCGGGCCAGGGACTTCACCGTGGAGCCCGACCTGTCCAACGCGGCGCCGTTCCTCTGCGCCGCGATGGTCACCGGCGGCACGGTCACCGTCCCCGACTGGCCCTCGGAGACGACCCAGCCGGGTGACCAGCTCCGGCAGCTGCTGGCGGACATGGGCGCCTCCGTCGAGCGCGTGCCCGGCGGGCTGAGCGTCACCGGCACCGGGCGCGTCGGCGGCATCGCGGCCGACCTGCGCGACGTCGCCGAGCTGACCCCGACGATCGCCGCCCTCGCCGCCCTGGCCGACTCCCCCAGCCGGATCAGTGGTGTCGCCCACATCCGCGGGCACGAGACCGACCGGCTGGCCGCGCTGGCCGCCGAGATCAACGGCCTCGGCGGCGACGTGAGCGAGACCGAGGACGGCCTGGAGATCCGGCCGCGCCCCCTGACCGGTGGCGTGTTCCACACCTACGACGACCACCGGATGGCGACCGCCGGCGCGGTGATCGGCCTGGCCGTGCCGGGAGTGCAGGTGGAGAACATCGCCACCACGGGTAAGACTCTTCCGGAGTTCGCCTCCATGTGGGCGGACATGCTGGAGGGCGCGCGGTGACGGGTCACCCGGACGGCACGCCCCGCAGGCGACGCCCGGCGGCGGCGGACGACCGTTCGCACGAGGTCGGATCGAGGCGGCGAAACTGAGAAAGCGCGAATACGACGAGGACGACGTCAGGGTCAGGCCGGGCAAGGGTTCCCGGCCCCGGACCCGGATCCGTCCCGCGCACGAGGACGCGGTCCAGGGTTTCGTGGTGGCCGTCGACCGGGGGCGCTACACCTGCCTGGTGGAGTCGGTGGGCGAGAAGGGCCGCCGCCGTAAGAAGGACCGGCCGGAGGGCGCCGCGATGAGCGGCCGGATCGTGGTGGCCATGAAGGCCCGCGAGCTCGGCCGCAAGGGGATCGTGGTGGGCGACCGGGTAGCCCTGGTCGGTGACGTCTCCGGCGCGTCCGACACGCTGGCCCGCGTCGTCCGCGTGGAGCCCCGCACCTCGATGCTCCGCCGCTCGGCGGACGACACCGACAACACCGACGGCATCGAGCGTCCCGTGGTCGCCAACGCCGACCAGCTCGTGATCGTGACGGCCCTGGCCGACCCGCCGCCCCGCCCGCGCATGATCGACCGGATGCTGGTGGCGGCCTTCGACGCCGACATCGAGCCGATGCTCTGTCTCACCAAGTCCGATCTCGCCTCGCCCGACGAGCTGGTCTCCCTCTACTCCCCCCTCGGCGTGCCGTACGTGGTGCTCCAGAAGGGCGGCACCCTCGAGGAGGTCCGGGAGTGCCTGAGCGGCCGGATCAGTGTGCTGGTCGGCCACTCGGGCGTGGGCAAGTCCACCCTGGTCAACGCCCTGGTCCCGGATGCCAACCGGGCTGTCTCCCATGTCAACGCGGTGACCGGCCGGGGGCGCCACACCTCCACCTCGGCCGTGGCTCTGGAGCTCCCCGAGGGCGGCTGGATCATCGACACCCCGGGCGTGCGCAGCTTCGGCCTGGCCCACGTCTCGGTGGAGACCGTCCTCGCCGGCTTCCCCGACCTCGTGGAGGGCACGGTCGACTGCCCCAAGGGCTGCACCCATCTCAGCGAGGAGTGCGCCCTGGACGCCTGGGTGGCGGCCGGCCACGCCGACCCGGTCAGGCTCGTCTCCCTGCGCCGCCTGCTCGCCAGCCGTGAGGGCGCACCCGACGAGGATTAGCGTGACGGAGCCCGGGACGGCCGGTGACCGGAGCCCAGGACGACCGGCGGCGCGGGACGGCCGGCGGCGCGGTGCACGGGCTGACCGACAGCCGGAGGCGCGCGGTCGCCGGTCGTCCTGGGCTTCGGTCGTCCCGCGCCGCCGGTCGCCGGTCGCCGGTCGCCGGTCGCCGGTCGCCGGTCGCCGGTCGCCGGTCGCCGGTCGCCGGGGCACGGGACGGTTAGCCGCGTACCCCGGTTCCACCTTGCCGGAGGAGATGCCCGGTCTCCGCGCGAAGAGGACGCTCTGCGGCATGAAGGCACCCACGTCAAAGGCCCCACCCCGAACGCTACTGACAAGTAATGTCGAAGTCGGCGGAGGATTTACGCAGTATCCGGTCGACTGATGTGACGCGACACAATTCCCCGGCTTGTTCCCCGCTCTCCTATAACCCACCACTGAGGCGATAGCGTTACCTCCCGTGACGGGTTACAACGACGACCTGCGCCTCGCGCACGTCATGGCCGACGCCGCCGATGATCTGACCATGCGCCGGTTCAAGGCTGCAGACCTCCGTATCGACACCAAGCCGGACCTCACACCGGTGAGCGACGCCGACCGGGCGGTCGAGGAGGCGATCCGGGGCACGCTCAGCCGGGCCCGGCCGCGCGACGCGGTGATCGGCGAGGAGTTCGGCAAGACCGGGTACGGCGCGCGCTCGTGGGTGATCGACCCGATCGACGGCACCAAGAACTACGTGCGGGGCGTCCCCGTCTGGGCCACGCTCATCGCGCTGATGGACCAGGGCCGGGTCGTCGTGGGCCTGGTCTCCGCCCCGGCGCTCGGCCGCCGCTGGTGGGCCGCCCGCGACAGCGGCGCGTGGACCGGGAAGAGCCTCACCAAGGCCACCCGCTGCCAGGTCTCCTCCGTCACCCGGCTGGAGGACGCCTCCTTCTCCTACTCCAGCTTCGGCGGCTGGGAGGAGGCCGGCAAGCTCAACGAGTTCCTCGACCTGAACAGGTCGGTCTGGCGCAGCCGCGCCTACGGCGACTTCTGGTCGCACATGCTGGTCGCCGAAGGCGCGGTCGACCTGTCGGCCGAGCCCGAGCTCTCCCCGTGGGACATCGCGGCGTTGACCGTGATCGTCGAGGAGGCGGGCGGGATCTGGACCGACCTGTCCGGGGTTCCCGGCCTCGACGGGGGCAGCCTGGTGTGCACCAACGGCTCGCTGCACAGCGAGGTTCTCAAGCGCCTCGGCGGCGGCCCGCTCACCCTTCCCGTATAGAGCCCTTTCCCGTATAGAGCCCTTTCCCGTATAGAGCCCTTTCCCGCATGGAGCCCTGTCCCGTATAGGGCCCCTTCCGTACAGAGCCCGTCCCGCACGGAGCGCCCCGGACTTCCCGCCCCACGTGGAGTTCCACCGGCTCCCCCGCGGAACCCGTCCCGCTCGCACATGGAGCCCGTCCCGCGCGGAGCTCCCCGGATCTCCCACGCGGGAGCTCATCCCGCGCGGAGCCCCATCGACTCCCCCGCGGGGAACCTCTCCTCCCGCACGGAGCTCCCCGAGGGTACGGGCCGTCCGTAATCCCTCAGATTCCCGCACAGAGCTCCCTATGCCGACCGGGCCCCCTTTTCCCCGGGTCGGCAGAAATCCCCCTGAAGGTCCCGTGCAGGGCCTCCCACCTGGCCTCCTGAGCTTCCGAGCCCGGACCGCCCGGCTCCGTCCACGCACCCCGGCTCCGTCCACACGCCCCCGGAGCGTGCCGCGCACCTTCGCCGCTTCCGGCGCCTCCGGCCCACTCGGTCCGCATGCCCGCCCGGCCCCCGCCCGGCCCCCTTCCGGCCCTCTCCCCCGACCTGAACGGAAGCCCTGCCCAACCCCCTCCGCAGCTCTCGTCCGGACCTGCCCAGTCCCCCGAAAAGGCTCCGGACCTGGCCGGAAGGTCAAGACTCGCCCAATCGGCCGCCACGACTCCGACCGAAGGCATTCATTTTGCGTTCACCTTCCTACCGGTTTTGAGTCATCTCGCCTCCCTACTGTCTTGAACGTTGAAGGACTTAGTGGGAGGAACCCAACCGTGAAGTATGCAGGCCGGCTCGCCGCGGTCACCCTCGTCGGCGCGCTTTCGCTCGCTGCGTGCGGCACCGATAACAACACCGCCAGCACCGACACCTCCAAGGCGCCGGCCTCCGCCGGTTCGGATGCCGGTCTCAGCGGCACCATCAACGCCGCGGGCTCCTCGGCGCAGGCGAACGCCATTGACGAGTGGAAGAAGAACTTCCAGCAGGCCAACTCGGGTGTGAGCGTCAACTACCAGCCCAGCGGCTCCGGTGCGGGTATCCAGGCCTTCATCCAGGGCACGGTCGCCTTCGCGGGCTCCGACTCGGCGCTGAAGGACGACAAGGGCGAGCCCGCCCAGGCAGACGCCCGTTGCAAGACCGGCAAGGCCATCAACATCCCGATGGTGACCGGCCCGGTGGCCGTCGTCTACAACCTCCCCGGCGTCGAAGGGCTGCAGCTCTCCCCCAAGACCCTCGGCGGCATCTTCAACAACAAGATCACCAAGTGGGACGACCCGGCGATCAAGGCCGACAACCCGGACGCCAAGCTCCCCTCGACCCCGATCCAGGCGTTCCACCGCTCGGAGGAGTCGGGCACCAACGACAACTTCACCAAGTTCCTGTCCAAGACCGCCGACTGGCCGTACGAGCCCGCCAAGGCGTGGCCCGCCGAGGCCAAGGGCCAGGGCGCCAAGGGCTCCGACGGCATCGTGACGGCCATCAAGGGCGCCGCCGGTTCGATCAGCTTCGTGGAGCTCTCCTACGCCGAGAACTCCAGCCTGTCCAAGGCCAAGGTCGCCAACGGCTCCGGCGAGTTCGTCGAGCTGACCCCGGAGAGCGCGGCCAAGACGGTCGAGGCCGCCGAGGTCACCGGCCAGGGCAACGACCTCAAGCTGAGCATCGACTACGCCACCAAGGCCGCCGGCGCCTACCCCATCGTCCTGGTGACCTACGAGATCACCTGCGAGAAGGGCCTGACGCCCGAGGAGGCCAAGCTGGTGAAGTCCTTCCTCGGCTACACCGCCAGCGACGAGGGCCAGAAGGCGCTGACCGGCCTGGGCTACGCCCCGCTGCCGGCGACGGTCCTCGCCAAGGTCCGGACCGCCGTCGAGGCGATCTCCTAACCCGATGGCAACTCCAGTCCGTACCCGTGACGGCGGATCGGCCCTGAGCCGATCCGCCTCGCGGCGCAGCCAAGGTGAAGTCCCCTTCCGCTACGCCTCCACAGGCGCCGGAATCCTCCTGCTGGCGATCATGGCGGCCATCGCCGTCTTCCTCGTCGTCGAGGCGATCCCCGCCCTGCAGGCCAACAAGGGGAGCTTCTTCACCACCCTCACGTGGGAGCCGAACAGCAGCCAGTCCTTCGGCATCGCGGCCCTGGCGTTCGGCACACTGATCAGCGCCACCCTCGCACTGATCATGGCGGTGCCGGTGGCCGTCGGCGTGGCGCTGTTCATCTCCCACTACGCGCCCCGGCGCATGGCCGGGATCCTGGGGTACGTCATCGACCTGCTGGCCGCTGTCCCCAGCGTCGTCTACGGTCTGTGGGGCGTGGTCTTCCTCGTCCCGTTCATGCAGGGGCCCTCGGAGTTCCTGCACGAGTACCTGGGGTTCATCCCGCTGTTCGGCGGCGACATCGTCACGGGCCGCTCGATGCTGACGGCGTCGATCGTGCTCGCCGTCATGATCCTGCCGATCATCGCGGCGATCTCCCGGGAGGTCTTCCTCCAGGTGCCCCGGATGCACGAGGAGGCGGCACTGGCCCTCGGCGCGACCCGCTGGGAAGTGATCAAGACCGCGGTGCTGCCGTTCGGCCGTCCCGGCGTCATCAGCGCGTCCATGCTGGGCCTCGGCCGGGCCATGGGGGAGACCATCGCCGTCGCGCTCATCTTCCCGGCGACGTTCGGCATCAGCCTGGAGATCCTCACCCCCCAGGGCAACAGCATCGCCGCCAACATCGCCAACGGGTTCGGCGAGGCCACCCCGATCGGGCGCGGCGCGCTGATCGCGTCGGGCCTCGTACTGTTCATCATCACGCTGCTCGTGAACATGGGCGCCCGCATGATCATCGCCCGCCGCAAGGAGTACTCCGGAGCCGCCGCATGACCGCGATCCAGCGAATCTCAGCCGGCAGGCGCTTCAAGGACCGGTTCGTCCAGTCACTGGTCTACCTGTCGTTCGCCATCGCCGTGGTGCCGCTGGTCGCGGTCCTGTGGATGGTGATCAAGAACGGCCTCGCCCGCTTCGACATGGAGTTCCTGACCCACTCCATGCGCAACATCGGCGCCAAGGACGCCGGAGGCGGCGCCTACCACGCCATCCTCGGCACCCTGGAGCAGGTCCTGCTGGCCTCGCTCATCTCGATCCCCGTCGGCCTGCTCACCGCGATCTACCTCGTGGAGTACGGCGAGGGCACCCGGCTGAGCCGGGCGATCAGCTTCTTCGTGGACGTCATGACCGGCATCCCCTCGGTGGTCTCCGGCCTGTTCATCCTGGCCTTCTGGATCCTGGCGCTGGGGCTGCCGTTCTCCGGTTTCGCCGGCGCGCTGGCCCTGTCGATCCTGATGATGCCGACGGTGGTCCGCTCCGCCGAGGAGATGCTCCGGCTGGTCCCCAACGACCTGCGCGAGGCCTCCTACGCGCTGGGCGTGCCGAAGTGGCGGACGATCACCAGGATCGTCCTGCCCACCTCCTTCACCGGCATCGCGACCGGCATCATGCTCGCCATCGCGCGCGTCGCCGGGGAGACGGCTCCGCTCCTGCTCACGGTCTTCTTCACCGACTCCATCAACAGCGACCCCTTCAACGGGCCGCAGATGGGGTTGCCTCTCTACGTCTTCGACCAGGCGGCCCGTCCCACCGACACCGCCATCGACCGCGCGTGGGCCGGAGCGCTCACGCTGATTCTGATCGTCATGCTGCTCAATCTGGTGGCGCGCCTCATCGGCTGGTGGCGCTCGCCGGCCAGAGGCCGATAGGAGGAATGTCGAAATGAGCCAGCAGATCCAGGTCTCCGGCCTCGACGCGTACTACGGAAAGCACAAGGCCATCGAGGACATCTCGATGACGATCGAGCCGCAGTCGATCACCGCATTCATCGGCCCCTCGGGATGCGGCAAGTCGACCTTCCTTCGGACCCTCAACCGTATGCACGAGGTCATTCCCGGCGCACGCGTGGAGGGCAAGGTCATGCTCGACGGGGAGGACCTCTACGCCTCCGACGTGGAGCCGGTGTCGGTCCGCCGGATGATCGGCATGGTCTTCCAGCGCCCTAACCCGTTCCCCACCATGTCGATCTACGAGAACGTGGCGGCCGGCCTCCGGCTCAACGGCAGGCACTCCAAGTCGACGGTCGACGGCATCGTCGAGGAGTCACTGAAGGGCGCCAACCTCTGGAACGAGGTCAAGGACCGGCTCAACCGGCCGGGCGCGGGCCTCTCCGGCGGCCAGCAGCAGCGCCTGTGCATCGCCAGGGCCATCGCGGTCAAGCCCGAGGTCCTCCTGATGGACGAGCCGTGCTCCGCCCTGGACCCGATCTCCACGCTGGCCATCGAAGACCTGATGGCCGAGCTGAAGAACCGGTTCACGATCATCATCGTGACGCACAACATGCAGCAGGCCGCGCGGGTGAGCGACCGCACCGCCTTCTTCAACCTGGCGGGACAGGGCCAGCCGGGCCGCGTCATCGAGATGGACGACACCTCACGCATCTTCACCAACCCCGCCCAGCAGGCGACCGAGGACTACATCACCGGTCGCTTCGGATAAATCGACCACATTGGAGGACCCGGGTGATCCAGCCGCAGACGGCACCCGAGGTGAACGGGGACACTCGGACGGCGCCCCTGCTGCTGGTGGCCGATCCCGAAGCAACCTTGGTCCACGGTCTGGCCGACGCCCTCGAACGCGAGGGTGTCGTGGTCACGGGCGTCACCGACGGCGCGCAGGCCCTGTTGCAGGCAGGGGCGCTCCGGCCCGACGTCGTGCTCGTCAGCGCCTCGCTGCCGGTCATCGGGGCAGTGGAGTTCATCCGCGCCGTACGGCTGTCGCGGCCGATTCCCGTGCTGCTGGGCGTCGGCGAGGGCCATGCCGAGCAGGCCGTCCAGGCGCTCGCGGCCGGGGCCGCCGCGTGTGTGGCCCGGCCGTACCGGGTGCCGGAGCTCCTGCCCCTGGTGCAGGCGGCCTTCTCCGGCGAGGCGGCGAGCCGCCGCGCCCTCGTGGTCGGCAAGGTCGAGCTCGACGTGAACGCCTACCAGGTGAAGGTCGACGGCCACACCGTCCACCTGCCGCTGCGCGAGTTCGAGCTGCTGCACTACCTGATGCGCAACGCTCACCGCACGGTCACCCGTGAGCAGATCATGCGGCATGTCTGGAACTCCACCGACACCACCTCGACCAACACGATCGCGGTCCACGTCAAGCGCCTGCGTGCCCGCCTCGGCGACACCGACGACCAGCTGATCCAGACCGTGCGCGGGGTGGGTTACCGGATGGTCGACAAGACGGCCTGACCTCCTGCCGTCGCGCATCCTCGCCTGCCCCGGAAGGCGGCCAGGATGCGCTTGACCGCGCCCTCGACCCTGGCGACGCCCGTACCCATGCTCGGGCTGTCCTCGGTGAGGACCGCCACGGCGTAGTCGTGCCCGGCCTCCCTGATCAGCCCGACGCTGACGACCACCCAGCGCCCGTTGGCCACATGCCGCAGCCAGCCGTTCTTCAGCGACACCTCGCTCTTCGACGACACCTGGTCGCCCTCGCACGCGGCCGCGCTGATCCCCCATCGCTGCTCCGGGGTCACGTTCGCCATCAGCCGCAGCACCCGTTCGCGGTCCTTCTCCGGCAGCGGGCTTCTCTTCCCGGCCAGCGCTCCGATCAGCCGGACCTGGTCGCTCGCGGTGGTCCGCGTGATGCCCCAGCAGTACAGATCCACGCACCGTCCCGCCGGCGCATAGGTGCGTCTGAGGCCGAACTCGCGATCCGCCCTGGCCAGGCCGGCCTCCAGACCGATGCGCTCATACAGCCGGTCGGCCGCCGCGTTGTCACTGAAGCGGATCATCCGTTCCGCGTCGTCCCTGGTCTGCCGGGCCAGCCGGCGCCACGGGGACGTGAGCAGCAGCGCCATCAGAATGTTGATCTTCGAGGCGCTGGCCGTGGGCAGCTGCAGGTCCCGGTGGTAGTGGTAGGTCCGAGCGGTGGTCAGATCCCGCACTGCGGCGGTGGTCCGGCCGCCGTAGCGCGCGAGGAACCGGTCGAGGGTGCGGGTGAGCCTCGGAGCGGAGACCCTCGGCGGTGCCGGCGGCCTGGGGGCAGGTGTCCGGAGCCCGCCGGAGGGGACGACCCTCGGCTCCACCGCCCCCGGAGCGGACGGCGAACCGATACCCGCAGGCGGCACCGCCCTCGGAGCGGCCGACGAACCGACATCCGCCGTCATCACTCCCTCGGCCGCGCACCCACCTCCGAACGCGGCAATCAGTACGGCTGCCGCCGCAGCCGCCCGATGCACTGACTTCACCATCAGCCTCGAACACTCTCCCCGATCACGCCATGATCGGGATTTATCCCCGGAGGAATGTCCGGAAGAGTGTGAGACGGAACCTCGCCCGGATGGGGGCGGAGTCCTTGGAGAACGGGGCGGCGGGCTACCTAGCCTTGACGGGCGTCGGCGATTAGCCGGGCGATGCTCTCGTCGTCACAGGTGGCCCAGAACTCCCCGACCACATCCTCGAGGTGTGCCAGCGACTCCGCGCGGAACAGCACATCCTGGTATTTGGTGATGTCGTAGTGGGTCGTACCCATGGCGACGAGGTCCAGGGGCCGGATGTCCATGTTCCGGAACTCCTCGATCTCCCCGTAGGAGGACAGGATGCCCGCGCCGTACGCCCGCAGCTCGTCCTGGTCGGTCATCACGCCGAACTCCAGCGTGAACCAGAAGATCTTGGAGATGAACTCCAGCGCCCGCTCGCTCTCGACCCGCCGCGCCGCACCGCCCGCCAGCCGGTAGAGCTGTGAGTACCGATCGGAGGCGAGCGCGTTGGCGTGCCCGATCACCTCGTGGATCACGTCCGGTTCCGGTGTGTAGAGCGGCGTGGAGTGGTGGCGGATGTACTGGGTCGAGTGGAAGAAGCCGTCGGCCAGCACGCCGTAGAAGTCCCGCAGAGGCACCAGCCCCGCGGCAGGAAGGTAGCGGAACCCGGTCAGCGGCTCCAGCAGCTCACCGACCTCCTGGAGCTGCGGGATCCGCTCGCCGGGCAACCTCAGCCGCTCGGCCGCGTCCTGGTATTCCACGGTCGCGTATTTGCGATGCTTGATCGCCAGCTCGCGGCTGACCAGGGCCCAGACCTCGTGCTCCTGGCGGGTGTATTCGGCCAGGGGGATCGGCGTGCCGGGCACGTGTCCCACCGCGAGCGCGGCGATGGCGTTGCGCCGGAGCCGGTAGACCGGATCGGCGAAGCCGGGGTGACTCGCGGCGAGCTCGACCTCCACCGTGCCGTCGTCACGGGTCGCCACCGGCGCGAAGTACTGCGCTTCTTCGAACATGTATGAAATGACAGCAATTCTTTGAATCGTTGACAAGAGTGAGCAGTTTGACTGTGCGATCCATGCATGTTCGTACCGTCAGAGCTGTCTCTGACTGGTCGTATCGCCTAATCTGATGCGGTGACCATCGACGACCTGGACAGCCGCCTCCTGGTGACCATGCGCGCCCATCCCCGCATCGGCCTCACCGAGCTCGCCCGGCTGCTCGGCGTGGCCCGGGGCACCGTACAGGCCCGCGTCGAGAAGCTCACCGCCCGCGGCGTCATCGCCGACTTCGGCCCGACCGTCACCCCTGAGGGCATCGGCTACCCGATCCTCGCCTTCGTATCCCTGCAGATCGCGCAGGGCCGGCTGGCCGAGGCCGTGCAGGCGCTGCAGTCCCTGCCCGAGATCCTTGAGGTCTACGGCACCAGCGGCCAGGCCGACCTGCTCTGCCGCGTGGTCGCCCGGAGCACGCCGGACCTTCAGGAGATCATCGCCCGCATCCTGACCTCGCCCGCGGTCCAGCGCACCGACACCACGATCGCCCTGTCAGTCCAGGTTCCCTACCGGATCGAACCTCTGCTCCACGCGGCTCCGGACACCTGAGCAGGGAGTCCCCCTGACGCGGACGGGCGAGACGGGCAGACGGATGCGCTTGAGGCGGCCGAGCGGGAACGCCGAGCAGGGACGCCGAGCAGGGACACTGACGGAGACGCCGTCACGCGCACCGGATCCATCGGAAGACGGATCATTCACAGCCGAAGGCCGGGCCTCCCGAAAGAGCCTGCGGGAAAGAGGCCCCGAAAAGAGGCCACGGAAAGAGGCCGCGGGAAAGCGCCGGCCGAAAAGGCCCGCCGGAAAAAGCCCGGAAAAACAGAAAAGGCCACCCCGAAGGATGGCCTTTCCCAAAGATTGTCCGGCGGCGACCTACTCTCCCACACCGTCCCCGGTGCAGTACCATCGGCGCTGAAGAGCTTAACTTCCGGGTTCGGAATGTAACCGGGTGTTTCCCCTTCGCCATAACCGCCGTAACTCTATGAAACTGTCAAACACACACGGTGCTTGCTGTTTCAGAATTGCATAGTGGACGCGGGCAAGAACCTTGGTTTCGCGCTGCTCCGGACCCGGCGAAGGGACAGAGCGCTGCAGAAACCAAGCTTATGCTTTGTGGTCAAGTCCTCGGCCTATTAGTACCGGTCAGCTCCACACATTACTGTGCTTCCACCTCCGGCCTATCAACCCAATCGTCTATTGGGGGCCTTACCCACTCACGTGGTGGGAGACCTCATCTCAAGGCGAGCTTCCCGCTTAGATGCTTTCAGCGGTTATCCCTTCCGAACGTAGCCAACCAGCCGTGCTCCTGGCGGAACAACTGGCACACCAGAGGTTCGTCCGTCCCGGTCCTCTCGTACTAGGGACAGCTCCTTTCAAGTCTCCTGCGCGCGCAGCGGATAGGGACCGAACTGTCTCGCGACGTTCTAAACCCAGCTCGCGTACCGCTTTAATGGGCGAACAGCCCAACCCTTGGGACCTACTCCAGCCCCAGGATGCGACGAGCCGACATCGAGGTGCCAAACCATCCCGTCGATATGGACTCTTGGGGAAGATCAGCCTGTTATCCCCGGGGTACCTTTTAGCCGTTGAGCGACGGCGCTTCCACAAGCCACCGCCGGATCACTAGTCCCAGCTTTCGCTCCTGCTCGACCCGTCGGTCTCACAGTCAAGCTCCCTTGTGCACTTACACTCGACACCTGATTGCCAACCAGGCTGAGGGAACCTTTGGGCGCCTCCGTTACTCTTTAGGAGGCAACCGCCCCAGTTAAACTACCCACCAGACACTGTCCCTGATCCGGATCACGGACCGAAGTTAGACGTTCAAAACGACCAGAGTGGTATTTCACCAATGACTCCACCGCCACTAGCGTGACAGCTTCACAGTCTCCCACCTATCCTACACAAGACGTTCCAAACGCCAATGTCAAGCTGTAGTGAAGGTCCCGGGGTCTTTCCGTCCTGCTGCGCGTAACGAGCATCTTTACTCGTAGTGCAATTTCGCCGGGTCTGCGGTTGAGACAGCGGGGAAGTCGTTACGCCATTCGTGCAGGTCGGAACTTACCCGACAAGGAATTTCGCTACCTTAGGATGGTTATAGTTACCACCGCCGTTTACTGGCGCTTAAGTTCTCAGCTTCGCCACATTACTGCAGCTAACCGGTCCCCTTAACGTTCCAGCACCGGGCAGGCGTCAGTCCGTATACATCGTCTTACGACTTCGCACGGACCTGTGTTTTTAGTAAACAGTCGCTTCCCCCTGGCCTCTGCGACCCCCACCAGCTCCGAACGCAAAGGTTCATCACCAGCGAAGGCCCCCCTTCTCCCGAAGTTACGGGGGCAATTTGCCGAGTTCCTTAACCACAGTTCACCCGATCGCCTTGGTATTCTCTACCTGACCACCTGAGTCGGTTTCGGGTACGGGCCGCCACGACACTCACTAGAGGCTTTTCTCGGCAGCATAGGATCACCCACTTCGCCACAATCGGCTCGGCATCACATCTCAGGATACATGAGAGGCGGATTTGCCTACCTCTCTCCCTACATGCTTACCCCAGGACTACCATCGCCTGGGCTGGGCTACCTTCCTGCGTCACCCCATCGCTTACCTACTACCAGATCAGGCCAGGCGTTCACTCTGACGCCGTCCCCGAAGGGACAACCGAGTTAAGGACCCTTAGTATCACTGGATTCAGTATTGGCGCATCGTAGCGGGTACGGGAATATCAACCCGTTGTCCATCGACTACGCCTGTCGGCCTCGCCTTAGGTCCCGACTTACCCTGGGCGGATTAGCCTGGCCCAGGAACCCTTGGTCATCCGGCGCAGAAGTTTCTCACTTCTGATTCGCTACTCATGCCTGCATTCTCACTCGCACGGCCTCCACAACTAGATCACTCTGCTGCTTCGCCGGCCGCACGACGCTCCCCTACCCATCCACACACCTAGACAGACAAGCTGCCAGGTTAATGCGTGAATGCCACGACTTCGGCGGTGTACTTGAGCCCCGCTACATTGTCGGCGCGGAATCACTTGACCAGTGAGCTATTACGCACTCTTTCAAGGATGGCTGCTTCTAAGCCAACCTCCTGGTTGTCACTGCGACTCCACATCCTTTCCCACTTAGCACACGCTTAGGGGCCTTAGTCGGTGGTCTGGGCTGTTTCCCTCTCGACTACGGAGCTTATCCCCCGCAGTCTCACTGCTGCGCTCTCACTTACCGGCATTCGGAGTTTGGCTGACGTCAGTAACCTTGTCGGGCCCATTAGCCATCCAGTGCTCTACCTCCGGCAAGAAACACGCAACGCTGCACCTAAATGCATTTCGGGGAGAACCAGCTATCACGGAGTTTGATTGGCCTTTCACCCCTAAACACAGGTCATCCCCCAGGTTTTCAACCCTGGTGGGTTCGGTCCTCCACGCGGTCTTACCCGCGCTTCAACCTGCCCATGCCTAGATCACTCCGCTTCGGGTCTACAGCATGCGACTCAAACGCCCTATTCAGACTCGCTTTCGCTACGGCTCCCCCACACGGGTTAACCTCGCCACACACCATAACTCGCAGGCTCATTCTTCAAAAGGCACGCAGTCACATCACAGACGCCCGAAGACGTCTACGCTCCTACGGCTTGTAGGCACACGGTTTCAGGTACTATTTCACGACCCCTCACCGGGGCGCTTTTCACCTTTCCCTCACGGTACTTGTTCACTATCGGTCATCAGGGAGTATTTAGGCTTACCAGGTGGTCCTGGCAGATTCACACAGGATTTCTCGGGCCCCGTGCTACTTGGGATCCCCTCAAACAGTCGACAAGATTTCGCCTACCCGGCTCTCACGGTCTACGGCGCAACTTCCCAGAAACTTCGGCTATCCCATCGATTTCTCACTGCTTGGAGAAGCGGCAGCCTCTCCCAGAGGGTCCCACAACCCCGCACACGCAACGCCTGCCGGCTATCACACGCATACGGTTTAGCCTCTTCCGCTTTCGCTCACCACTACTCACGGAATCACTATTTGTTTTCTCTTCCTACGGGTACTGAGATGTTTCACTTCCCCGCGTTACCACCAACCGCCCTATACATTCAGGCGGAGGCAACACCACATGACTGGTGCTAGGTTTCCCCATTCGGACATCCCCGGATCAAAGTCAGGTTGGCGACTCCCCGGGGCTTAACGCAGCCTCCCACGTCCTTCATCGGCTCCTGATGCCAAGGCATCCACCGTGTGCCCTAAAAAACTTGGCCACAAAGATGCTCGCGTCCACTATGCAAATCTCAAACAACAAACAGCGACCGAACCGCACCCGCCACCAGACACCCGGGACAACACCCAGGCCGATGTGACAGAAGGCCGGTCCCGCACGAGGTCAAACAGACAGCAAGCCCGCCTCAGCGGGCCCGCCCGGTCCGTTTCCTCAGGACCCAACAGTGTGTCCAACCAGTCCGACCCTCCGCAGCCGGCGTTCCCACTCCCAGCTCCTCCGAAGAAGAGACAGGCGGTACTAGCGGCCCGGCGAATGCGGTCCGGTTGAGTAGCCAGTGCTCCACTAATGAGCGCGTCACGTGCAGAACGTTCGCCTGCAGACATGACATGGACCACGGACCACCAGGTGGCCGCAGTCGATGCTCCTTAGAAAGGAGGTGATCCAGCCGCACCTTCCGGTACGGCTACCTTGTTACGACTTCGTCCCAATCGCCAGCCCCACCTTCGACCGCTCCCCCCAGACAAGCTGGTTGGGCCACGGGCTTCGGGTGTTGCCGACTTTCGTGACGTGACGGGCGGTGTGTACAAGGCCCGGGAACGTATTCACCGCAGCGTTGCTGATCTGCGATTACTAGCGACTCCGACTTCATGGGGTCGAGTTGCAGACCCCAATCCGAACTGAGACCGGCTTTTTGGGATTCGCTCCACCTCACGGTATCGCAACCCTCTGTACCGGCCATTGTAGCATGTTTGCAGCCCAAGACATAAGGGGCATGATGACTTGACGTCATCCCCACCTTCCTCCGAGTTGACCCCGGCAGTCTCCAATGAGTCCCCACCACCCCCGAAGGAGCGTGCTGGCAACATTGAACAAGGGTTGCGCTCGTTGCGGGACTTAACCCAACATCTCACGACACGAGCTGACGACAGCCATGCACCACCTGTCACCCGATCCGAAGAGGCACCCATCTCTGAGTGTTTCCGGGCGATGTCAAGCCTTGGTAAGGTTCTTCGCGTTGCGTCGAATTAAGCAACATGCTCCGCCGCTTGTGCGGGCCCCCGTCAATTCCTTTGAGTTTTAGCCTTGCGGCCGTACTCCCCAGGCGGGGCGCTTAATGCGTTAGCTACGGCGCGGAAACCGTGGAAGGTCCCCACACCTAGCGCCCAACGTTTACAGCGTGGACTACCAGGGTATCTAATCCTGTTCGCTCCCCACGCTTTCGCTCCTCAGCGTCAGGTAAGGCCCAGAGAACCGCCTTCGCCACCGGTGTTCCTCCTGATATCTGCGCATTTCACCGCTACACCAGGAATTCCGTTCTCCCCTACCTACCTCTAGCCAGCCCGTATCGAATGCAGACCTGGAGTTAAGCCCCAAGCTTTCACACCCGACGTGACAAGCCACCTACGAGCTCTTTACGCCCAATAATTCCGGACAACGCTTGCGCCCTACGTATTACCGCGGCTGCTGGCACGTAGTTAGCCGGCGCTTCTTCTGCAGGTACACGTCAACTTCGTCCCTGCTGAAAGAGGTTTACAACCCGAAGGCCGTCATCCCCCACGCGGCGTCGCTGCGTCAGGCTTTCGCCCATTGCGCAATATTCCCCACTGCTGCCTCCCGTAGGAGTCTGGGCCGTGTCTCAGTCCCAGTGTGGCCGGTCGCCCTCTCAGGCCGGCTACCCGTCGTCGCCTTGGTAGGCCGTTACCCCACCAACAAGCTGATAGGCCGCGAGTCCATCCCCAACCGAAAAAACTTTCCACCACCATCCCATGCGAGAAGTGGTCGTATCCGGTATTAGACCCAGTTTCCCGGGCTTATCCCAGAGTCAGGGGCAGGTTACTCACGTGTTACTCACCCGTTCGCCGCTCGAGTACCCCGAAGGGCCTTTCCGCTCGACTTGCATGTGTTAAGCACGCCGCCAGCGTTCGTCCTGAGCCAGGATCAAACTCTCCAAACAATGTTTGAAAGGTTTTCCCAGCTGAAAGCACCCGATTCGCATCGGATGTATCAACCAAAGGAATCCGTCCCCCACTAAAAATGGGTTGGACGGGGTTGTGCTTCATGCACTGGCTTTTAACACACTGTTGAGTTCTCAAGAAACGGACGCGTTCTCCGTCGCCGTGACCGTGGTCCCGACTTCAGGGCGTTCCATTCCGTGTTCCCATCTTATCAGATCCGCCCGGTTCGTGTCAAACTGTCGCTTTTCGCTTCAGCCGATCCGAACCCGCCGAATCCGTTAGGATGTCGACCGCCCCGTTTCCGGAGCAACCCTTCTAACTTACTCCGACATCCAGGGCTTGTCCAATCGTGCGGACAGGCCCGGATCTCCGGGTCAGATCGAAGGGAGGTGCTGAGCAGTTCGCCGACCTGGAGACCTTCTGGCTTCCGGGGCTCGTTGCCCTGCAGAAAGAACAGTAGCAGGACTCTCGTGTCACAGAGACAACTTGCCAACCATTCCCGGGGCTCGCGCGTCCCAAACCGGACGGCGCAAGCAGACAACAAGCCATCCGCAATCGGCTCTGGATACGAAGTAGGCACGAGGGTCAGGATCCTGACTCCACCGTGGAGGTGAGCACCATGACCCGCTCGGAGTTCGATGACATCCGCGCGCACATCGACGCGGAGGCCGATCACCCCGGTGACCTGATCAGGGTCGCCAGGTCTCTGTTGAGCGATCTCGAAGACGCACGGATGCGCGAGGCGACGCTTCGCGCCTACTACCTGCGTCTTCTCACAGCGGCTCGGGCGACCGTCGCCGCTGAGGCGGCCGGCTATCCGGAACCGCTCACCTTCCTCACCGACGAGCTCGCCAAGCGAGGCCAGCTCCCGGCGACCGAGGACGAGGTGACCCGGATCCTGGCCGACGCGCACACCGCGGCCGCGCTGCTGGCCTGCCTGGAACAGGCGCCCCTCGCGGTAGCCGGTAAAGGAGCCCGTGCCCGCAGGTGCGCGGGTACAAGCCGTAGCCTCCCCCGATGAGGCGTTCCGCGTCATTGACCTGGACTTGAAGCAAGATCTGTAAGACTTCGGGCATGTGGCAGCGGAGACTGGATTGGGCTGCGACGGTCTTCGTGGGCGTCTTCGGCGTCCTGTGGGTCGGCGTTGTGGCGTTCGCCGCCTTCGACGCGGCGATGTGGTCGCGGATCGGGCAGGGCGTCTTCGGGACCTTCCTGGTGGGCTGGTCCCTGCACAAGGCGGGCCTGTTGCTGCGCCGTACCCTGTCGAAGGTCACGGCGCGGCATCGCGGGATCGGGGTCTGACGGTCAGAAACCGGTCCGGAAGGAGCGCAGCTCGTCGGCGACCTCCTGGCACGGGGCGCCGAGGTCGAACTGGCTCAGGAGGAAGACCTCCTCACCGGTGTCGATCTCCAGTAGCCCCGTCCGCGAGGTGAAGCGGCTCCGCGTGTCCACACGGATCCGCTCGACCTCGCTCCACGGCAGCCGCCGCGAGCCGGCGAATCCCTTCACCACGGCCAGTCCCTCGCTGTCGGCGCTGAGCCGTACCGGGGCCAGGACGTCGCGCAGGGCCAGCGCGGCCATTATCACGGTCGCCGCGCCCGCCAGGATCATCCCGCGCGGGTCGCCGACGCTCAGCGCGGTGGCCACCGCGAAAACGAGCGCCGCGACGCCTTTCAGGACGAGGAGGTCGCGGCGCACGCGCCAGCGCAGGACCGGTCCGGACATGTCATCCACACTGGCACGCTAACCGCTCGGCGGCCGGATGCGTGCGGCGGCACCGCCCCGGCGTCTCGGCCGCGCTCAGCCCTTGGGCACGTACGGCGGCGCCACGCCCCAGCCCCAGTGCGGCACCGGGGCGTGGGCGATCGGGGCGGCGCCGGGCTGGGAGTTGGCGAACGCCAGGCGCGTCCCCCACTCGATGTAGCCGAGGAACGCCGCACGGAACTCCGGGTCGCCGGGGAGCTCGGCCTCGTCGGCGGCGTCCAGGAGCAGGCTCACCCAGCGGCGGCGCTGCGGTTCGGTGATGCCCTTGCCGAGGTGCTGGGAGAGCATGTGGGGATATCCCCCGCGCTCGCGCGTGTAGCGGTCCGGGCCGCCGAAGACCTCGCCGAGCCACATCGCCACATATCCGGGGTGGCCGGGGTCCATGCCCGCGAAGAGCGGTCCGATGAGGTCGTCCTTCATCACGTGGCCGTAGAAGATCTCGGTGAGCCGCTCAAGGGCCTCCGCCCCGCCGGCCCAGTCGTACAGCGTCGGCACCGCGGCTCCCTGGCCCCGGATGCCGGTGGGCTCGTAGTGACGCATCTCCTCGATGTCGGAGACGTAGGGCCGGATCTCGGCGAAGAAGGCCGCGAAGTGCGGACCGCCCCTGAATCCCTGGAGATGGTCCTCGGCGGAGGACCACGTGATCCGCAGGATGTGGCAGGCGGGTTCCTCGACGCATCGGGTGAGCTCGTAGTCCACGCACTGGGGGGCGCTCGCGAGTGGCACCGCGGCGCGCCGGTAGGCGGCCTCGAACTCGGCTGAACGCTCGGCGGGGACGCGGTAGCGGATGTATTCGACGATCATTGGTTCATCCCCTTCAGACAGATGCAACCTATGTGTCGATGTAATCATGTAATTGATGTTGAACGCACCTGAATGCTGCCAGAAAATCCCGGATGGCCTGGAAAACGACGAAGGCCCTGATCTCTGAGAGATCAGGGCCTTCGTTGCAGTAGCGGGGACAGGATTTGAACCTGCGACCTCTGGGTTATGAGCCCAGCGAGCTACCGAGCTGCTCCACCCCGCGTCGGTGTGTCTAAAGACTACCGGGCTCCGGCGGTGGAGTGCAAATTGATTGCGCAACACGGAAAACCGGATCAACGCGGAAGGCCCGGCCCTCATGGAGAACCGGGCCGGATCCGGAAGGTCCCGCCGGCTCCGGGAGGCCGGATCGGCCGGGGAGTCCGCCGGACTCGGAAGGCCCGATGGGTCCAGGAAGCCCGCGCAACGCAGAAGGACCGGATCTCCGAGGAGATCCGGTCCTTCTGTTTCAGTAGCGGGGACAGGATTTGAACCTGCGACCTCTGGGTTATGAGCCCAGCGAGCTACCGAGCTGCTCCACCCCGCGTCGGTGTGTCTAAAGACTACCCGGCTTTGGCGGTGGACGCGAATCAGACGGCTCGCTGGGCCCCGTGACCCCCTATGGACTCGGTGAGGACGTCGGTGTCGCCGCTGGTGTGGGGCTTCCGGAAGGGGCCGGAGTCGGGCTCTGCGAGGGGACCGGAGTGGCCGTGGCCGACGGGACCGCGACGCCCTTCAACTTCTCCAGGGCCTTCTCCAGCTCCTTCTGTGCCTCGCCGTACGCGGTCCAGTCCGGCGGGTTCTTCGCCAGGGCCGCCTGCGCCTTCTCGTAGGCCTGCTGCGCCTCGCCGATCGCCTGGCTCAGCGCGGTGCTCGGCTGGGCGGGCGTGTTCGGCTTGGTGACGTCAGGCTTGGCCGGCGGCGCGGCGCCTTCCCCGAAGACCTGCTGCAGCGCGGCTTCCAGTGTGTCGGCGGAGCCGACCTTGTCTCCGTAGGAGACCAGGACCCGGCGGAGGATCGGGTACGGCTCCTGGCCGGAGGCCGCGGCGATCTCCACGTAGACCGGTTCGACGTAGACCAGGCCCCCGGCGAACGGCAGGGTCAGCAGGTTGCCGTAGCGGACCTTCGCCTGGCCGAGGCCGAGCAGGTTGAGCTCGCCGGAGAACTTGTTCTGGAAGTTGTTCTGCACCTGGCCGGGGCCGGGGATCGTGGTGTTGGAGGGCATCCGCAGGATGCGGAGCTTTCCGTAGTCCGCTCCCGGGGTGGCGTCCACTGCCATGAACGCCGCCAGGTTCGGACCCTGGCGCGGCACGAACGTGGTGGTCAGCGAGAACGTCGGGGCCGTCGTGTCGGGCATCTTGACCGACAGGTAGTACGGCGGCTGCTTGACGTCGCGCTCGCCCGACGACGGGTCGTTCGGGACGTTCCAGAAGTCCTGACCGCTGTAGAAGGCGTTCGGGTCCTCGATGTGGTAGCGGGACAGCACGTCACGCTGGACCTTGAACAGCGCCTCCGGGTAGCGCAGGTGCTGCTTGAGACCGTCGCCCATCTCGCTCTGCGGCTTGATGATCCCGGGGAAGGCCTTGCGCCAGGTCTGCAGGATCGGGTCCGTCTCGTCCCAGGCGTACAGGTTGACGGTGCCGTCGTAGGCGTCGACCGTGGCCTTGACCGCGTTGCGCATGTAGTTGATCTGGTCGCGCGGCTGCTGCACCACCAGGCGCGGGTCCGTGACGGTGTCCCGCGTCATCGCCTCCAGGCTCCGGCTGTCGGAGTAGGGGTAGGCGTTGGAGGTGGTGTAGGCGTCGGCGATCCAGACCACCCTGCCGTCGACGATCGCCGGGTAGGGGTTGTCGTCCAGGCTCAGGAACGGCGCCACCTTGGCGATGCGGTCCAGCGGGTTGCGCTCGTAGAGGATCTTCGACTTGTCGTTGATGTCGCTCGACAGCAGCAGGTTCTTCTCGCCGTACTTGGCCGCGTAGAGAACCCGGTTGAGGAACGAGCCGACCGGGACGCCGCCCTTGCCCACGTAGGTGGTGTTCTGCTGGCCGGTGCCGCCGCTCTCCGGGTAGTCGAGCTCCTGCTTCTTGTCACCGCCCACCACGACGTACTCGGGTGCGGTCGGGGACTCGCCGAAGTAGATCCGCGACTCCTTCAGCCCGGTCCGCTGCACCAGGGGGCCGGTCACCGGCATGTCCTTGGCGTCGAAGTTGGGCAGGCCCTGCGAGTCGACCTCGTTGCCCGGCGCGGCCACGAAGCCGTAGCCGTGGGTGTAGACCAGGTGCCGGTTGATCCAGTTGTCCTGCTCGCGCGGCGGGCCGGTGAGCTCTCGCACGGCCACCACGGTGTCGCGCAGCTTGCCCGACTCATCCGGGTAGCGGTCGACGTCGAGCGGGTCATGGAAGTCGTAGTAGCCGCGAATGCGCTGCTTCTGCTGGTAGGTCTTGGCGACCAGGTTGGGGTCGAGCAGCCGCACGCCCGAGATCGAACTGTCGGCGGTGACGTTGACCTTGCTGGCGTCACCCTGCGCCGTGTAGTCGGTGACCTCGGACTTGTCGACGCCGTAGGCCTTCCTGGTGGCGTCGATGTTGCGCTTGATGTAGACCTGTTCCTTGTCCTGCTGGTTCGGCTTGACCTGGAACTGCTCGACCAGGGCCGGATAGACCCCGCCGATCAGGATGGCCGAGAGCACCAGCAGTCCGAAGGAGACGCCGGGCAGCATGCCGCCGGGCCGTACGACTCCGGCGAAGAACAGGGCGGCGCAGATGAGGGCGATGATCGCCAGGATGGTCTTGGCCGGCAGCACGGCGTTGACGTCGGTGTAGGACGCGCCGTACGCGAAGCCCCGGTCGGAGAAGACCAGTCCGTACCGGTCGATCCAGTAGGCGACCGCCTTCAGCAGCACGAACACGCCGAGCAGCACCGACAGGTGCACCCGGGCGGCCCGCGAGGCGTGCACGCCCGGCGACTGGAGCCGGAAGCCGCCGTACAGGTAGTGCACGATCGCCGCCATGATGGCCGACAGCACCACCGCCGTGAACAGGAAGTTCAGCACCATCCGCAGGAACGGGTAGGTGAACATGAAGAACGACACGTCCATGCCGAACAGCGCGTCGGTCTCCTTGAACGGCGTGGCGTTGGTGAACTCCAGCCAGGTCTTCCACTGGCTGGAGAACGACGAGCCGGAGAACAGGGCGAGCACGGCGACGCCGATCAGGAAGATCAGCTTGCGGTGCGGGTCGAGGGCCATCCGGTAGCGGTCGGCGCCGCTGGCGCCGCCGAACATCCCCGGGCCGAACATCGGCCGCATCCGGTAGGCCAGCAGCATGTTGCCGCCCACGAGGCCGACCATCAGCACGGCGCCCACGATGAAGAGCACGATCTGTGTGACGATCACACCGGAGAAGACCGTCGTGTAGTTCACCGAGTCGTACCAGAGGTAGTCGGTGAAGATGCCGGCGAAGAGGAAGAACAACGCAACGAGCGCGACGATGGCGATCGCGACAGGAAGTAGCAGTCGTGGCCGGCGGGGCAAGCGCATTGCCCTACCGGCTCCGGGGGTCCGGAAGCTCAAGGCCAACCCCTTGTCGTAAGAGCACGGTCCGTGTTTGGAAACCTACACCGGCAGGGGTTCCGTCGTGCTCAGCCGCTTGGCCACGGTCCGGCCACAACCCCCCACAGGTCTCGGGTCCACCACTGTCAACGTACGAGAAGCCGGATCAGTGCCCAAGCACGTGGTCCGGGTGCTCGGCGCGGTCCGCGCCCTCGCTCACGCCGTCAACCGACGGGGCAGCTCGGCGCGGTGCCGGAGCCGGTGCGGACCACGTCGATCGCCTTCACCGCGTCGTGCAGCGTTTCGATCTTGACCAGCTTGAGGCCGTCGGGGATGGCCTTCGTCGCCTCGGCGCAGTTTTCGGCCGGGGTGAGGAAGACCGTGGCCCCGGCCTTGCGGGCGCCCACCATCTTCTGCTGGATGCCGCCGATCGGGCCGACCCTGCCCTCCGGGGTGATCGTCCCGGTCCCGGCGACCGCCTTGCCCCCGGTCATCGCCCCCGGGGTGAGCTTGTCCATGATGCCGAGGGAGAACATCATCCCCGCGCTCGGCCCGCCGACGTCACCGACGTTGATCTTCACCTTGAACGGGAACTTGTATCTGATCTGCATGGTGATGCCCACGATGGGCGTGCCGTCCTTGGCCGCGGCGGTCGGGACGGCCACGGTCCTGCTCTGCTCGCCGCGGTTGACGGTGAAGCTGACCTTCTCGCCGGCCTTGTGCTTGCGGACGGCCGCGGAGACGGTCTCGCGGTCGGCCGCGGGCGTCCCGTCCACCGAGACGATCTCGTCGCCGGCCTTGAACTTCCCGTCGGCCGGCAGGCCCTTCTGAACGGAGGCCACGCTCACGACCGAGGTGTAGGGGATCTTCAACTCGGTCAGCGCCGCCGCGGTCGCGTCATCCTGGGAGTTGGTCATCTCCTGGGTGTTCTGCTGCTCGACCTCCTCCGCCGTGCTCGTCGGCGGGAAGATCGTCTCTTCCGGCACGACCGCGACGGTCGGGTCGACCCAGCCTCTGAGCGCGCTGAACAGGTCGATCCTGTTGCCCGGTCCCCCCTGGTAGGCCACGGTGACGAGGCTGAGCTTGCCGGAGGTCGGGTAGGTCGGGTGTCCCTCGATGCTGATCACCGGCTTGCCCTTGACGTCGCCGATGGTGTTCTCGGTCGGTCCTGGGCTCAGGACGACGTACGGAACCGGCAGCAGGGCGCCGACGACGCCGAGCATGAGCGTGAGGAAGCCGGCCACCATCAAGGTCAGCGCTCGTCGGGACATGAAGGAAGCCTATGCCGTGTGACCGGTCATGGAGGTGTACGTACGCGCCGTCATACTCCAGATCGTACGGCTTGCGCCCGATCTCACTCGCAGGCCCCGACCCATTCGGCCGAACCGTCCGTGAATAGCTGGTTCTTCCAGATCGGCACCTCGCTCTTGAGATCGTCGATCAGCCTCCGGGAGGCCGCGAACGCCTCGGCGCGGTGGGGGCAGGCGACCGCCACGATGACCGCGATGTCGCCGAGTTCGAGGTCGCCGACCCGGTGCACCGCGGCCAGCGCGGTCACCGGGAAGTCCGTGGCGACCTTCTCGGCCACCCGGCGCAGCTCGTCCTCGGCGCTGGGGTGCGCCGAATAGGACAGCCGCGTAACGGGCTTGCCGTGATCCTGGTCACGCACCGTGCCGACGAAGATCGTGGTGCCGCCCGCGGCATGGTCACCGACGGCGGAATACACCTCGTCGACGGAGAGCGCACTGTCGCGAATGCCCAGCAAACGGATGACGGTCACGCCAGAAAGCGTACCTCCCCGGGAAGCGGGCCTCCGGGCTCGGAAGGAGGTCCGTCCCCGGCCGCCCGCCCCGGGAGAGCGGTTCCCCGGGGCGCGAGCCGTGCCCGGAGGCTCAGACGCGACGCTTCTTGCGAGCGGCGCGGACGATCGCGGCGGTGCCGAGGACCGCGACGGTCGCGCCGGCGGCGGTGATCGTCGCCTCCTTGCCGGACAGGCGGCGGCCGACGACCGTGTGCCTGCCCTCGCGCAGTTCCAGGAGCTGTTCGAAGGCGGCCTCGTTGCTCCACAGCGGTTTCCAGCCGGCCGCGCGCAGGGCCGAGCAGTCGACCACCCACGGATAGACGACGTAGTGCAGGTCGGTCGCCGGGGCCGGGGTGATGCCCAGCCGGTGCAGGCGCTGGGCGGTGCCGAAGGTCAGCCCGGCGGGCAGCTCGAACCGGCGCAGGCCGGAGAGCTCCTCCACCTGGTCCTGCTCCAGCCAGCCGTCGCTCCCGACGGCCACCACCCCGGAGACCGTGCCGAGCGCGGCCAGCTCCAGCGCCGAGACCAGGTCGTCCACGTGGCAGAACTGCCACCGGGGGCTGCATCCCTTGACGCTGAGCAGCCTGGGCGCCTCGAAGTGGCGGGTCACCACGCTGTCCACGCCCGGACCGACCACGGCGGCCGGGCGTACCACGGTCACCTCCAGGCCTGGGTGGCTGCGCAGCGAGCGCCGTACCAGTGCCTCGATCTCCAGATGGTCGCCGACCATGCCGGTGTCGGGTTCGGCGGCCACTGCGGAGTCCTCGGGCAGCGGGACGGGGTTGTCGGGCGCCGCGCCGTACACCATGGCGCTGGTGACCAGCACGACGCGGCGCACCCGGGCGGCGGCGCTGGCGGTGAGCACCGTCTGGGCGGCCCGCAGGTTGTAGGCGCGTCGCTCTCCGGAGTCGGCGTCGAGCGCGTAGTCACCCCCCAGATGAACGAGCACGTCGATGTCGGAGATCCGGTTCGCCAAGAGCGGATCTCGGACATCGAGCACCCGCCAGGTGACGTCGGGCACGTCGCCGCGCTGCTCGTCGATGGCCACGACCCTGCGGAAATCCGCAGACGAGGCGACCTTCGCGAGGAATGCGCGGCCGATACCCGAGGCCGCGCCGGTGACGGCGACGACCGGGGGCCGGAGGCGTTTTGAGGTAGGCACCATGTCCTCACTTTGCACTGACCCGCCATGCGACGGATAACGTGGCGGATGTGGACTCCTCCATCCTGCACGAGGTAGAGCGGTGACTGACTTGCCAGGTCGGGAAAACGACCCCAACGAGAATCCGTTCGCCATGTTCGGCGACCCGGAGCAGATCGCAGCGGCCATGCGCCAGTTCGCAGACATGCTCTCCGCGCCGCCGAGCTCCGGTCCCGTCAACTGGGACATGGCGAAGAACATCGCCCGGCACGTCGTGGCCGCCGAAGGCGACCCGAGTGTCATGGAAGGCGAGCGGCGTCAGATCGTGGACGCCCTCAACCTCGCCGACCTGTGGCTGAACGAGGCGACCGCGCTTCCGAGCGGGGTGAGCAACCCGCAAGCGTGGAGCCGGTCGGAATGGATCGAACAGACCGTTCCCGTCTGGCGGCAGCTCTGCGACCCGATCGCGGCCCGCATGGTCGAGACCATGAGCGGCACCCTCGGCGCCGCCGGTCTGCCCGCAGAGGCCCAGGCCATGGCCGGGCCGCTGATGGGCATGATGAAACAGATGGGCGGCATGATGGTCGGCCAGCAGATCGGCCAGGCCATCGGCTCGCTCGCCCGCGAGGTGATCGGCTCCTCCGACATCGGCCTTCCGCTGTCCGACAACGCCGCCCTGCTGCCCGGCGGCATCGCCGCGTTCAGCCAGGGTCTGGAGACGCCCGCCGAGGAGATCCGGCTGTATCTGGCCCTCCGCGAGGCGGCCCACCAGCGGCTGTTCCAGCACGTGCCGTGGCTGCGCTCGCATCTGCTCGGCGCGGTGGAGGAGTACGCCAGGGGCATCACGGTGGACGTCTCCGCCCTGGAGGAGCAGCTCCGCGGGCTGGACATCAACAACCCCGAGCAGCTCCAGCAGGCGCTGAGCGGCGGCAACCTGCTCAAGCCCGAGGAGACCGACCGGCAGAAGGCCGCCCTGGCGCGGCTGGAGACCATGCTCGCCCTGGTCGAGGGCTGGGTCGGCACGGTCGTGGACGGCGCCGCCGCCGGCAAGCTGCCCTCGTCGGCGGCACTGGCGGAGACCGTACGGCGCCGCCGGGCGACCGGTGGTCCCGCCGAGCAGACCTTCGCCACGCTCGTGGGCCTGGAGCTGCGCCCCCGCCGGCTGCGCGAGGCGGCGGCCCTGTGGCAGGCGCTGGAGGCCGACCGCGGCGTCGACGGCCGGGACGCGGTCTGGGGCCACCCCGACCTGATGCCCACCGCCGACGATCTCGGCAACCCCGAGGGCTTCGTCCGCGGAGAGCCCGAGTTCGACCTGTCCGGTCTGGAGGCGTCCCTGCAGGAGCCTCCCGCCGAGGACGGCAAGGACGACAAGGACGACGGCAAGGGCGACGCCGGGTGAGCCTTCGCGCGCACGCGCAGAGTGTGCTCGCGGCCTGGGTCGCGCCGACGGCGCAGGAGGAGCTCCTGCGCAAGGAGTTCCTGGGGCACGTGGACGCCCACGAGGACGCAATGTGGCGCGAGTGCGTGCCGGGCCACCTGACGGCCACGACCGCGGTGCTCTCCCACGACGGCGAGAGGGTGCTGCTCACGCTGCACCCCAAGGCCGGGATGTGGCTGCCCATGGGCGGCCACTGCGAGCGCGGCGACGACTCGCTGGAGGCCACGGCGCTGCGGGAGGCCACCGAGGAGTCCGGCATCCCCGGCCTGCGGCTGCTGCCCGGCCCGCTCGCCCTCGACCGGCACCGGGTCTGGTGCCACCCGCCGCACAGCCACCACCTGGACGTGGAGTACGGCGCGGTCGCCCCGGCCGACGTCGAGGCCGTGATCAGCGACGAGTCGCTCGACCTGAGATGGTTCCCGGTGGAGGAGATCCCCGAGCTCTCCGACGAGGCGACCCGCCGGCTGGCACGCCGCGCGCGAGAAATTCTGCGTTCCTCCTAGCCGGGCGTTTTATGCTCGTCTCACATTCCCCTGGTTATCGTCCCGCTCACTGGCGTGACGATCGGGACGGGGCATCGTGAGCGTGGACATCACAGCCGACAGGGACGTGGGCGGCGCCATCGTGACCCCGCCGCGGCGGCGCCGGAGGTTCCCCCGGGCTCTCGCCTGGGTGGTGGTCACCCCGTTCGCCGCCTGGGCCGTGGCCCGGGTGGCCGGGCTGGAGCGGGGGGCGCTGGTCACCCAGATCATGACCGGCACGCCGTATGTGGCGGCGGGCTCGCTCCTCCCCGTGGTCCTGGCCGCGCTGGCCCGCAACCGGGCGGTCACGGCCGTCGCGCTGGTCACCGCGGCGGCACTCGGCTCCAGCGTTCTGCCCCGGGCCCTCGGCTCCTCGGAGGCCGCCGCCGGGACGCCGCTGCGGGTGCTGACCCTCAACATGTTGTTCGGCGGGGCCGAGCCCGAGCCCGTGACGGCCCTGGTCCGGCGGCTGAGGCCGGACGTGCTGAGCACGCAGGAGCTGACCGCGGAGATGGTCGAGAAGCTGGACGCGGCCGGTCTCCGGGAGCTGCTGCCCTACCGCCTGCTGGCCCCGGACCACGGTGCGAGCGGCAGCGGCCTGTACGCCAGGTATCCGCTGGACCCGCTGGAGGGCATGTTCCGGCCGGTCGGGCACAACATGCCCGCCGCCACGATCGTCCTGCCCGGCGTCAAGCCCGTCGAGGTCGTCGACGTTCATCCCTACCCGCCGCTGGAGGAGCACGTACGCGAATGGACGGAGGCGCTGGAGGCCTTCCCCCCGGCCGTCCCCGACAGGATCCGCATCCTCGCCGGCGACTTCAACGCCAGCCTCGACCACGCCGCCATGCGCCGCTTCCTGAGCCGGGGCTATGTGGACTCGGCCGACCGGGCCGGCCAGGGGCTGACGCCCACCTGGCCCGCCAACGAGCGGATCCCGCCGCTCATCACCATCGATCACGTGGTGGTGGACCAGCGGGTGAAGGTGAACGAGGTCAGCGTCCACACCGTCCCCGGCACCGACCACCGGGCCGTGTTCGCCGACCTGCGCCTGCCCGTGTCCTGACCCGGCCCGGGAGCGGCGTCCGGCCGCCGGGCCCTGTCCGCCGACCCGCGCCTGCCCGCGCCCTGACGCGGCCCACCCCGGGAAGCGGCGTCCGGCCCACCGGCCGCCGCCGGATATCCGTCCGGGACGGCCGCTCAGGCCGAGAGCAGCGCCCGGGTGTTGTCCCAGCCTTCCAGGCCGGGGTCCAGCCGTGCGATGTCGTCGGGGGTGCGCAGGCGGTGCCAGCCCGGCCCGGTGGCGACGGTCCGGGGCCCGGGGGCCGCGGCGCGCAGCGCCTTGACCGGGTCGTGGTCGTCGAAACCCGTCCCGGCCCAGTCGGGGTAGGGCAGGTGGGCGGCTATCGCCACGGCACCGCCGTCGGCCGCCGGGCAGACGGCCACCTGCGCCCGGCCGAGCTGGCGGAAGAGCTTGCCGATCAGCAGGGGAGGCAGGTCGGGGGCGTCTCCGCTCAGCAACACCGCCTGCCCGCCGTACGGCAGGGCGGCGAAGGCGGCCCTGACCAGGGCCTCCCCGGACAGGTCGGGGATCTCGACGACCGGGGTCCCCGGCCAGACGATCTCCTCCATCCCCGGCACGCTCGTCACCAGGACCGGCGAGACGAAATCGAGCCCGGCGACGAGCTCGTAGGTGTCCTCGGCCACGGCCGTCAGGAACGCGGCGGCGTCGACTCCCGGTGGGGTGGCTTCCGCGATCGAGGGGGTGACGACGACCGCCACCAGTCGCTCTTCCGTCAACATTCCTCCGCGGCGCCGTTGGCCGCCATGGAGAATCCCTCAAGGAACCCTCGTGCCCGTTCGGCCTTGGGATAGTGTTCCACCAGCGCCCAGAAGCGGGGACCGTGGCTGGGCACCAGCAGGTGCACGAGCTCATGCATGATCACGTAGTCGACCACCCACGAGGGCATTCCCCGGAGCCGCGTGGAGAGCCTGATGGTGCCGTGATCGGGGGTGCAGGAGCCCCAGCGGTGCTGCTGGTTGTCCACCCAACGCACGCTGGAGGGCATCGCCCTGCCGTCCAGATAACGCGATGACAGCTCGCTGGCCCGCTCGAGCAGGTCGTCGTCCGAGGGGCGTCTCCGCTGCTCCTTGGCCGCGAGCCGGTCGAGCATCCGCCGTACCCATTGCTCCTCATCGGTGCTGCTCAATCCTGCGGGAAGCAGCACGATCGTTTTCTCGCCGTCGCGGTACGCGGAAACCGTCCGCCTGCGACGAGAACTTCGACGGACCTCGACTGTCTCGGGGGGCACATATGAACGGTAGCCGAGAATGACGAATTCACACCAGAGGGCGGAAGACGTTCTGGCTGGTCAATCCCCGTTCGTTGATTGTTCAGCGAGACCGATCGGTTATGGCGGCGACTTATCGAATTAACCTGGATATCGCCTGTCTCAGGAGTTGCCGAATCGCGGGACCCGCCGTTCTCTCTGTGCCGCCAGCCCTTCAAGCATGTCGGCTGAGGTCATGGTGACCGGCTGGGCGAGTGACTCCCAGCGCAGGGCGGCGTCGAGGTCCGCGTGCCCGCCGCCCGCGAGGGCGACCTTGGTGAGCCGGGTGGCGATGGGCGCGTTGGCGGCGGTCCCGGACGCGATCCCCAGCACCTCCGCCATCAGGCTCTCGCGAGGGAACGCCCTGGTGACCAGCCCCGCCGACGCCGCCTCGGCGCCCCGCATCGTCCGTCCGGTCAGCAGCATCTCCCTGGCCACCCCCACCCCGGCGACGCGGGGCAGCAGATAGGTCGCCGCCATCCCGGGGTGCAGGCCGAGCGAGGTGAAGGGGACGGCGAGCCTGGCCTCGTCGGCGGCGTAGACCAGGTCGCAGGCGAGGGCGAAGCAGAGCCCGGCTCCGACCGCGGCGCCGTTGACCGCGGCGATGGTCGGCACCTCCAGGTCCGCGATCGCCAGCCAGGTGCGGTAGAAGGCGAGCATCCTGTCACGCAGGTCGGGCACGCTCTCGGCGCCGCGCTCGGCGAGCCAGGACAGGTCTCCCCCGGAGCAGAACGCGCTCCCGGCGCCGGTGACCACCACGCACCGCACGTCCCGGTCCCGGCGCAGGTCGGCGATCGCCTGCCGCCACTGCTCGGTCATCCCGTCGGTCATCGCGTTGCGCCGGTCCGGGCGGTTCAGGGTGAGCACCACGACGCCGTCGTCCCGCCGGTCGACCAAGAGCTCGTTCATGCGGTGAGCGTAATGCACGGCGGATCCGCGTCCAGGGGGCGCGGATGCCGTCCTGCCCGTAGGGGGCGCGGATGCGGGCCTGCCCGCAGGGGACGCGGAGGTCATCCGTCCGTCCACAGGGGGTGCGGGAGTTATCCACAGGCGATGGGAAACCCGCCCGGGATCTTGCGGGGGCGTGGGAACTTGCGGAGGCCGGCACGCCGACACGCCCCCCCCGGCCGGCACGCCCCCCCAGGAAAGGCAGGCGCATGAGACCACGTCTGAAGCCCGCGCTGCGCAGGGTCGCGCGCGACGAGCGCACCCTGCAGTTCGGCCTGCATCCCCGGCACGCGGTGCTGCTGGCCGATCTCGAACCCGAGGTCCGCCGCTGGGTCGAGAGCCTGGACGGCGTACGGGACCTCCCCGGCGTGCTGGCGGCCGCGGCCGAGGCCGGGCTCGGGGAGGATCACGGCCAGACCCTGCTCGACCTGCTGGTCAGCCGGGGTGTGGTGGATGACGCCGGGGTACCGCCCGGCCCGCTGCGCACGCTCACGATGGCCGAGCGGGACCGGCTCCAGCCCGACCTGGACGCGCTCTCCCTCGCCCCCGGCACGACCGACGGCGGGCTCGCGGCGCTGGAGCGCAGGCGCGACGCCCAGGTGCGGGTGTACGGGGCGGGCCGGGTGGGCGCGCAGATCGTCGCCCTGCTCGCCGCCTCCGGAGTCGGCAGGCTCTGCGTCGTCGATCCCGGTACGGCCCGGCCCAGGGATGTCGTGCCCGGCGGGCTGACCTGGGCCGAGGTGGGGATGAGCAGGCAGGACGGCGCGGTGGCGGTGGCCAGGGCCCTGGCGCCCGAGGTCACCGCGTGGACCGGTGACGGCGCGCCCCATCTCGCCGACGGCGCCCGCCGGCCGGATCTGGCGATCCTCGCACCGGTGGAGCCGCTGGACGGCCTGCTGGTCGGCGAGCTCGTCGCCTGGAGGGTTCCGCACCTGCTGGTGACCGCCTTCGAGGGGTCCGGGTCGGTCGGTCCGATGGTGCTGCCTGGGCGGAGCACATGCCTGCAGTGTCTAGATTTGATTCGACGCGATCGCGATCCCGGCTGGCCGGTCGTCAGTGCCCGCTTGGGAGGCTTCCCCGCAGGGGAGATAGCCTGCGGCACGGTGATGTCGACGCTGGTCGCGGCGGCGGCTGCCGGTCATGCGCTTGCTCTGCTGGACGGGGGTGAGCCAAGTGTGACCAACGGCACAATGGATGTATTGCCTGATTGGAGATGGAAGCGGCGATCCTGGAGTGTTCATCCACAATGTCGTTGCTTCCGAAACGACATGGGTTCGCTAACAATGGTCGCGTCGGCTACCTGCCGCTGATAGACACCACACCGAAGGGAGGGAGCGGCGTCTCGCTGTACGGCGGACACGCCGCAAACCAAAGGTGAGTGACCTTCCGCGCCGCGCCGTTGCGCGCTCCGCCAAGCTGGCGGCCCTCCCTATCGGGTTCGCCGGCCGCACCGCTCTCGGGCTGGGAAAACGGATCGGGGGCAAGCCCGCAGAGATCGTCGCCCAGGAAATCCAGCAACGCACCGCCGAGCAGATCTTCAAGGTTCTGGGAGAGCTCAAGGGCGGGGCGATGAAGCTCGGCCAGGCGTTGTCCATCTTCGAGGCCGCTCTGCCTTCGGAGGTCGCCGGGCCGTACCGTGCGACTCTGACCAAGCTGCAGGACGCCGCTCCGCCGCTGCCCGCCACCACCGTGCACAAGGTCCTCGTCGAGCAGTTGGGGGACGACTGGCGGGAGAACTTCCAGTCGTTCGAGGACAGGCCGACCGCCGCCGCGTCGATCGGGCAGGTGCACAAGGCCGTCTGGCACGACGGCCGGACGGTCGCGGTCAAGATCCAGTATCCGGGGGCGGGCAAGGCACTGCTGTCCGACTTCACCCAGCTGGCCAGGCTCGGCAAGCTCTTCGGCGTGCTGCTGCCCGGCCTCGACATCAAAGCCGTGCTCAGCGAGCTGCGTGAGCGGGTGGTCGAGGAGCTCGACTACCTCCGCGAGGCGGAGGCCCAGCACGCCTTCGCGCTGGAGTACAAGGACGACCCCGACTTCCTGGTCCCGGACGTCATCGCCGCCAACGAGCAGGTGCTCGTCTCCGAGTGGGTGGACGGCACCCCGCTGTCACGGATCATCACCGGCGGCACCAAGGAGGAGCGCGACCGCGCGGGGCTTCTCCTCGTCCGGTTCCTGTTCTCCTCCCCCGCCAGGGTCGGCATGCTGCACGCGGACCCCCATCCGGGGAACTTCCGGGTCCTGGAGGACGGGCGGCTGTGTGTGCTCGACTTCGGCGCCGTCAACCGGCTGCCGGACGGCTACCCGGCGGTCTTCGGGAAGCTGACCCGCATCTTCAACAACGGCGACATGGCGAACGTGGTCCAGGGCCTGCGGGACGAGGGGTTCATCCTCCCGCACATCGAGGTGGACATGGAGGCGCTGCGGGCCTTCCTCTCCCCCTACATCGAGCCGACCGCGGTGGAGGAGTTCACCTTCAGCCGGGAGTGGCTGCAGCACCAGGCGGCCACGGTCACCGACCTGCGCCCCGGCAACGTGGTGCGCCAGCTCAACCTGCCGGTGTCCTACGTTCTCATCCACCGGGTGCACGCGGCCGGGATCGGAGTGCTCTGCCAGCTCGGCACCACCGCCCGTTTCCGCGAAGAAGTGATCCGTTGGGTTCCCGGCTTCACCGAGGAGGATCCCGAGGAGCACGCGGTCGCCGCGAGCTGAACCGGACACGGGCCAGGCGAGCACAGGAAGGCGGGCACGGCCGATCACGCACGGCGGGGCAGGCACAGCCAGACGGCATGGGCGGAGCAGGCACAGCCAGACGGGCACCGCCGATCACGCACGGCAGGCCAGGCACGGCAGGGCGGGGCGGGAACAGCCAGACGGCATGGGCAGGGCAGGCACAGCCGGACGGGCACGGCCGATCACGCACGGCGGGGCAGGCACAGTCAGACGGCATGGGCGGGGCGGGCGGTGTGATCGGACTGCAGCGGGGAGGCGGCCGGCGCGGCACGGATCGACACAGCGCATAGCGGCACGGATCGACACAGCGCGGAGGGGTGGCCCGTTCGGACGGGCCACCCCTCTGTGTCATTTGTTCTGTGTCATTTGTCTCGCTCGGTGATCCTTACCGGATCAGACGAGGCGCAGGAGCGCGTGGCGGAGACGCGAGGACGCGCGCTCCGCATCACGACGGGCGCGTCGCAGGCGCATGATGCCCGAGACCAGACGCTGCTCCTCCGCCTCGCGGTGGAGCGTCCGTATTCGGTCCCGGACCAGTTCTTCATGCATAGACGGCATGTCCAGGCTCCGGGTGGCGAAGTAGCTCATTGGAAGTAGTCCTTTCAGGAACTTCGAAGTTCTTGGGTCGATCAGGTGTTGATCAGGCAGCGAGCGGAGTCTTGCGGGGACGTCCACGCGGACGCTTCCGCGGAACGACGGCTCCCCGAAGGATGAGCTCGCCGCCCCAGACGCCCCACGGCTCCTCGCGCTCGAGCGCGCGGGCCAGGCAGGCCTGCTGGATCGGGCAGCCTCCGCAGAGCGCCTTGGCGAACTCCACGTCCTCCGGAGACTCGGCGAACCAGAGGTCGGGGTCGGTACGACAGGGGATTGTGGCTTCGTCGATCAGGTCCATGACCGTCTGGGCCCCCATCTGCTTCACCTCTCTGTTAGGTGTTGATCTTTGGTTACCTCTGGGTGGGGGTCAGGAATGACGCGGACAAACAAGAAGGCCGCGGATCCTGGTTGCGGATCCGCGGCCTGAAGGCTCTTCCTCTCGGTCAGGTTATGACCGGAGGTTGCCCCCAGGGATGCGGACCGCGCAGGCCACCGTTTCGGGCGTGCTTGGTCGGTGCGTAGCCGCCTGCATCGGGAACCGGGACGGCCAGGGCGCCCGCCGCCGGAAAGGCGGTCAGGGCGGTCGTGTGGCCTGCCGGGATCTGAATGCGGACAGACTGCTCCTGCTGAAGCTGAGCGGCCGCGCCAACCGTGAGGAGGGTGCGACTGCCGCAGGGCAGGACGGTGCTACGGCGCTCGGAAGTGAGTCCGATCTGGACGGACATCATGTTGATCTTCACAGTGGACTCACCTCCATTCGTGGATCGTCGGACAGGACCGTCCGACTTGCTTGACCATGACCCTAAACCCGGGTCCCGGGGACGAGCAACATATTTTCTACCTGCAGTTTTACACTAACTCACGCGGATCATGGCCTCCTGCACCACCGACACCGCCAGTTCACCGGAGCGGGTGAACATCTCGCCTCTGGCCAGCCCGCGTGCCGCCCCCGACCACGGCGACTCCTGGGCGTACATCATCCAGTCGTCCACCCGGAAGGGGCGGTGGAACCACATCGCGTGGTCGAGCGAGGCCCCGGCGACGTTGGAGGCGCCCCAGGCCAGGCCGTGGGTGAGCAGCACGGTGTCCACCAGGGTGAAGTCCGAGGCGTAGGCGGCGAGCACCACGTGCAGCAGCGGGTCGTCGGGCAGCTCGGCGTCGTAGCGGAACCACACGTTCGTCTCCGAGCCGCGCAGCTCCGGGTCGCGGTGGGCCTCCCACGTCAGGGGGGTCACATACCTGGCGTCCACCGGGCGCGGCCTGGCCAGCCACTCCCGCCACGGCGAGTCCTCCCCCACGACCTCCAGCATCCGATCCTGGAACATGGGCAGGCTCTCCGGCGCGACCACGTCCGGCATGACGGCGGCCTGGTGCTCGACACCGGTCTCCATGACGTGGAAGGAGGCCGACATGGTGAATATCACCTTGCCGTGCTGGATGGCCGAGATCCGGCGGGTGGTGAAGGAGCGGCCGTCGCGGACCCGCTCGACGTTGTAGACGATCGGGATCGCCGGGTCGCCGGGCCGGATGAAATAGGCGTGCAGCGAGTGGACGTAACGCTCCGGCGGCACCGTCCGGCCGGCCGCCACCAGCGCCTGGGCGGCCACCTGGCCGCCGAACACCCGCTGGATGCGCTCCTCGGGGCTACGGCCCCGGAAGATGTCAAGCTCGATCTGCTCCAGGTCGAGCAGGTCCAGCAGCTCCTTGAGCGCCTCGTTCACGCGTCCTCCGTCTGATCTTGGGCAGCACGGCAGAGGGCGAACACCGCCTCGCCGTACCGCTCCAGTTTGACCCGTCCGATTCCGGTGATCGCCAGCAGGTCCTGTTCGGAGGTCGGCGACCGCTCCGCGATCGCCTGCAGGGTGACGTCCGTGAAGATCACGTAGGTCGGGACCTTGGTCTCCTTCGCGACGCCGGTGCGCCAGGCCTTCAGACGCTCCAGCAGGGCCTCATCGTAGTCGGCCGGGCAGCCGGCGCACCTGCCGAGCTTCTGCTCGGCGGCGGCGACGAGGGTCTTGGCGCAGACGCGGCAGCTCACCGGCGCGGCGACGGCCCGGCGGTCCTTGGGGGCGGGCGACGAGGCGCGGCTCTGCGCGGCCGGACGGCCCGTGAGACCGTCGAGGAAACGGGAGGGCCTCCTGGAACGGCGTCCGCCCGGCGAGCGCGCCAGCGCCCACGACAGCGCCAGATGGGCGCGGGCCCGGGTGATGCCGACGTAGAGGAGACGGCGCTCCTCCTCGATCTGGTCGGGCGTCTCGGCGTAGATGATCGGCATCATGCCGTCCGTGACGCCGACCAGGAAGACCGCGTCCCACTCCAGGCCCTTGGCGGCGTGCAGCGAGGCCAGCGTCACGCCCTCGACCGGCGGCGCGTGCTGCTCGCTGGCCCGGCGCTCCAGCTCCGCCACGAAGGCGGGCAGGTCCCCGCCCTCGGCGGCGAGGTCCTCGGCGAGGTCGGCCAGGGCCCGCAGCGACTCCCACTTCTCGCGGGCCTTGCCGCCGCCGGGTGCCTCGGGGGTCAGGCCGATGCCGGCGAGGATGTGGTGGACGGTCGGGGCCAGCTCGTCGTCGTCCGCCGCGGAGCGGGCGGCGCCGCGCAGCAGCACGACGGCCTGGCGGACCTCGGGGCGCTCGAAGAAGCGGTCGGCGCCGCGCAGCAGGTAGGGGACGCCCGCCTTGGCGAAGGCCTGCTCGTAGACCTCGGACTGGGCGTTGACCCGGAACAGCACGGCGATCTCGCGGGTCGGCACCCCGCCGTCGGCGAGCTTCTTCACCGCGCGGGCCACCCCCTCGGCCTCGGCGGGCTCGTCGTCGTACTCGGCGAAGACGGGCTCGGGGCCGTCGGGGCGCTGGGCGATCAGGGCGAGCTTGTGCGGGGTCCTGGCCCTGTCGAGCACCCGGTTGGCCAGGGAGACGACCTGGGGAGTGGAGCGGTAGTCGCGGACGAGCTTGATCACGGCGGCGTCGGGATGCTCGACCGAGAAGCCGGTCAGGTAGCGGGGGGTGGCCCCGGTGAAGGAGTAGATGGTCTGGTTGGGGTCACCGACCACGCACAGGTCGTCGCGGCCGCCGAGCCAGGTGTCGAGCAGCAGCTTCTGCAGGGGGTTGACGTCCTGGTACTCGTCCACGACGAAGTAGCGGTACTGCTGGCGGATCTGGGCGGCCACCTCGCGGTGCTCGGTCATCACGGCGGCGGTGAGTTCGAGGATGGTCTCGAAGTCGACCAGGTGCCGGTCGCGGCGGAGCGTCTCGTAGGCGTCGTAGAGTCGGAAGACCTCTTCGGCCGGGACCGGCGGGGTCCGGCCGGCTTTCCTGGCGGCCTCGGCGTAGTCCTCCGGGCCGACCTGGGTGACCTTGGCCCACTCGATCTCGGAGGCGATGTCCCGCAGCTCGGAGCGGTCGGGGTTCTTCCGGACGGAACGGCAGGCGTCGATCAGCAGCGGGAGCTTCGACTCGATCACCCTGGGCGGGTCGCCGCCGATGACGCGCGGCCAGAAGTAGGTGAGCTGGCGCAGCGCGGCGGCGTGGAAGGTGCGTGCCTGCACCCCCGGGGTGCCGAGCTGCCGCAGGCGCTGCCTGAGCTCGCCCGCCGCGCGTGTGGTGAATGTCACGGCCAGCACGCTCTGGGCGTCGACCACCCCGCTGCGCACGGCGTGCGCGATGCGGTGGGTGATCGCCCGCGTCTTGCCGGTGCCCGCTCCCGCGAGCACGCAGACCGGGCCTCGGACGGCCTGCGCCACCTCACGCTGCTCGGGATCCAGCCCCGCCAGAACGTCGTCGGGCTCCACGGAGACTCCTTACACGCGATTAACCGGCCGGATGAAAAACATCCTCCCAGTCAGTGGCCAAGCATCGCCCATTCTGACAACATGCCGCCGTCAACCTATGTCGTTCGCCGAGATGCACAGACAAGGTCGTTTCCCCCACAATGGGGACCGAACTGTGCCCTGGGGGAAGGAAGAGACCCGTGCGAACTGCGGTAACCGTGAGTGCGCTCGCCTTGGCGGCGCTGGTGATCGGCCCCACCGCGGTGCACGCGTCTCCGGCGGCGCACGCGACCTCGGCGCCCTCGCCGGCGGGCGCCAAGGCGACCGCGGAGGCCGCGTCCGCCACGAAGACCCGGGCCACGACGGCGACGGCGAGGACCGAGGCCGCCACGGGGAGCGCCGCCACGGCGAAGACCGCGTCCGCCGGAGCGGCGGGGAAGGGCGACCCGACGCCCACTCCGACCCCCGTCCCGACGCCGTCGCCGACCTCGACGCCGGCCACCGACCCGCTGCTCCAGGACGTCTCCGTCGACACCGTCTCCTACGGCCCGCACGTCCGTCAGCGGATGGACGTCTGGCACCACTCCGACGGCGTCGGGCATCCGGGCGTCTTCCTGATCCACGGCGGCTGGTGGTCCTCCGGGGACAAGAAGTACATGACCGCGCTGAGCCGGAGCTACGTCGAGCAGGGCTACACGGTCTTCAACATCAACTATCGCCTCTCCGGCGACGCCGCCTGGCCCGCCCAGCGCACCGACACGCTCGACGCCATCGCGACCGCGCGCAGGCACGCCCTCCTGTGGGGCTTCGACTCGTCCAACTACGTGGTCATCGGCTTCTCCGCCGGAGGCCACCTGGCCGCCGCCGCCGGCACCTACAAGAACAGCGGCCTGCCCGGCCTGCGCGGCGTGGTCGGCATCTCCCCGGTGATCTCACCGCTCACGGCCTACAACGAGGGCACCGACACCGTCGATGCCAACCGGCGCAAGCTGCGCGAGTCGGCCATCCGCCTGGCCGGGGGCTGCGAGCCGGACAAGTGCCCCAGGATCTGGAACAGCATGGAAGTGCCGTTGCACGCGAGCAGCGGTGACGTGCCCGTCCTGAGCGTGCACTCGCAGGACGAGTTCGTGCCCGCGGAGCACAGCGTCCGGCTCCGCGACCGCCTGGCCCGCTTCGGCGTGAACATGACGGTGCTGACCGAGCCGGGCATCGAGCACAGCTCGCCGCTGTACCGGCTGCCCGGCGTGGCCGAGACGGTGCACGCCTGGGTCGCCGCCAAGCTGCTCTGACCGGCGAGAAGCCCGGCGGGAGGCCCCGGCGAGAGGACCGGCGACCGACCGGCGACCGGCGGGCGTCCGACCGGCGGGAAGATGAACGGCTCTCACTTTGTTGCCAAGAGCGCCGAACATCACATGAGGGGATTTCACAAAATGGCGCTGACTGTTTACACCACAACCTGGTGCGGCCCCTGCAAGCGGCTGAAGTCCCAGCTCACCCGGGAGGGCATCTCCTACCAGGAGATCGACATCGAGCGGAACCCCGACGCCGCGCAGTTCGTCATGAGCGTCAACAACGGCAACCAGACAGTGCCGACCGTGCTGTTCGAGGATGGCACGGCCGTGACCAACCCCTCGGTGAGAGAGGTCAAGGCCCGCCTGAGCGTCTGATCACCAGTCGCCGGTCAGCGGCCCGCCGTACCAGGTCTCGATCAGCCTGCGAGCGATCGAGACCTCGGACGGCAGGCGCACCTCGCCGCTCTCCAGGGCGGCCAGCAGTTCGGCTCGGCTGAACCAGCGCGCCTCGGCGATCTCCTCAAGATCGGGGACGAGCTCCGTCGTCGTGGCACGCGCGAAGAAGCCGAGCATCAGGCTGCGCGGGAACGGCCAGGGCTGGCTGCCCAGGTAACGGGGGTCGACGACGTGCACGCCGACCTCCTCGACCACCTCACGGGCCACCGCGTGCTCCAGCGACTCGCCCGGCTCGACGAAACCGGCGAGCACCGACAGCCGCCCCTCGGGCCACTGCGGCCCCCGGGCGAGCAGGCACCGGTCCTCGTCGTCGTGGACCAGCATGATCACCGCCGGGTCGACACGGGGGAAGTGCTGGCTGCCGTCCCTGGGGCAGACGCGCACGTGCCCGCCGGCCCGCACCTCGGTGTGGCCGCCGCATCGCGGGCAGAACTCGTGGGTGGAGTGCCACGCCTCCAGCGCGACCGCGTAGACCAGAAGGCCGGCGTCCAGGTCTCCCAGCAGCGACCCCACCTGGCGGAGCCCGGCGGCGACGGCCTGCCCCTGCTGCAACGCCGAGGGGGCGAGCGGGGCGACGATCCGGTTGAAGGAGTCGCCGTGGGTGACGCCCTCCAGCGAGGCCGACACGGCGAAGTAGACGACGCCGTCGACGTCGACGCCGAGCAGGTAGCGCTCGCCTTCGGGCGCCTCGGCCGTGGGCAGCAGCACCAGCGCGGCCTCGTCCCCGTCACGCCGGACCAGCGCCTGCCCGTCGTCGACGACCACGACCCTGCTCGCGCCGTCCGCCCATGCCCGCTTGAGCCACTCGGCGTCGCCGCGGAGCGTCGCCGAGCGGTCGATGGCGCTGCGCGCGAGCAGCAGCGGTCCCAGTAGTCCCTCTTGTGTGGTGATCTCCACGTCGCCCCGCCTCCCAGACCGAGTGGACATCTTACGCCGCGGAACAGGGCCGATCCCGGGGTCCCCCTCATCTCGCCGGATCCTCGACCAGGACGGCGGGCGGCCCGGGACGGGGGTGCCCGCCGAGGAGATGCCGCCGAATACGCGATCAGGCCAGCGCGATGATCTCTACCCGGCTAAGATACAGCCGGTTAGGTTAGGCTTACCTGATATCGGGGGTCCCTGCATTGCGGCTGTACCTCACCGCGCTCAAACCGACCGACTCGGTCACGGACGGGTTCCTCCCGGCGGCACGCGCCCTGGGTTGCGACGTCACGATCCTGACCGACCGGCCGGAGCACCATCTGGACACGGGGACCGAGGTGCTCCGCTGCGACGTCCGCGACGCGCGAGCGGTGATCGACATCATCGCGCACCATCACACGCCGGACGCGGTTTTCTCCAACTCCGACCACATCCAGGCGGAGACCGCCCTCGCCGCCGCCTACTTCGGCCTGCCCGGCAAGGACTGGCGCGCCTGCGTCGCCACCAAGAACAAGGCCCTCACCCGGCGCCGGCTGGCGGCGGCCGGAGTCGAGACCGTCCGTTCGGTACGGCTGGCGCCCGGCGACCCGATACCGCCGGACCCTCCGTTCCCCGCGGTCGTCAAGCCGTGCGAGGGCGTGGCCAGCGAGGACGTCGTGCTGGTGGGGGACGCCGGCGAGCTCGCGGCGGCCGTACGGGCGATCCGGGACCGGCGGCCGGGCGAGACGCTGGTCGTGGAGGAGTATCTCGACGGCCCCCTGCACACGTTGGAGACGCTCGGCGACGGGCGGAGCGTCCAGGTGCTCGGCGGCTTCCGGACCACGCTGGGGCCGCTGCCGTACTTCGTGGAGGAACGGCTCGACTGGGAGCCCCCGCCCGCGCGCGACCATGTACTGCGGGCGCTGGAGGCGCTGGGCGTGGGGTTCGGGGCCTGCCACACCGAATACGTGATGACCCCCGCCGGACCGCGGATCATCGAGGTCAACTACCGGGTGATCGGCGACAACTGCGACTTCCTGGTCGGCAGCCTGCTGGACGTCCCGCTGTTCGAGCGCATCCTCGGCGTCCACCTGGGATCGGGGCTGCGCGACCCGCTCCGCGCCGGCGAGGACGGGCACGGCGCCCACGGCGGACCGGCGCCGGTCGGTCCCGGGCGGCACGGCACCGTGCTCAGCCTGGTGGCGGACCGGCCGGGGACCGTGGTGTCCGCCCCCGGCGCGGTCGTACCGGGGGCGGACGGCCCGGTCCGGCTCTGGCACCGGCCGCTGCGCGCCGTGGGCGACCGGATCGAGCCGACCAACACCAACCGTGACTACCTGGGCATCGTCCGCGCCATCGGCCCCGACCGGGCCCACGTGGACGCGGCCGTGGCGGCCTTCACCGCCGAGAGTCCCTGGGTGATCGCGTGATCGGCGGACGCGGCCCGGGAGGGCGGGAGCCGTACCTGTCGGCCCGCGTCCTGAACGCGCTGCTGCGCGAGGACTACGGCGGCCTGACCGGGCGGGTGACGCGGAGCAAGGACGGCGTCGCGCTGCTGCTGCCCGGAGGGCGCAGGGTACGGCTGACGCCGGGTTCGCTGTTCCAGGACTTCGTGGTGGCCCCGGAGGAGTCGCTCCGCCTGGAGGAGGTCCTGCGCACCCTCAGGGAGATCTCCGCCCCGGCCGACGCCACCGGGGTCGAGGCCTTCACCCGCGAGTGCCACGAGGCGCTGCGCGCCCTCGGCCTCCACGACGCCCGCCGCGACGAGGTGCTCGCCGGGCTGGACCGCGACGTCCCCGCCTCCCGGACCGGCGGGCGGCTCGGCGCCGTGCGCTACGAGACGCTGGCGGCCTCCGTCGACCATCCGGTCTACCCGACGGCGCGCTGCCGGGCGGGCCTGTCGGACGAGGAGCTGGCGGCCTACGCGCCGGAGTTCGCGCCCGCCTTCGAGCTGCGCTGGGCGGCCGTGCCCCGGGAGCGGGCGGCCGGAGCGGCGATGCCGTTCGCGCCGGACTTCCCGGCGGCCGGGCTGCCCCGGGAGCTCGCCGGGACGCACGTGCTGTTCCCGGTGCACCCGCTGACAGTCCCGGAGGTCGAGCGGATCCCCTGGGTGATCATGGGGCCCGAGCCGTACCTGGAGGTCAGGCCCACGCTGTCGATGCGCACGGTCGTGATCGACCCGGCCACGCACCTGAAGCTGCCGCTGGCCACCAGCACGCTCGGGCTGCGCAACCGCAGGTCGATCAGGCCGGACACGCTGGCCGACGGGGCGCGAGCCGAACGGCTGCTGCGCGATATGCCCGACCCGGGGGTGCTCCTCGCCGACGAGCAGACCTACGGCCACGCGGACCACGAGTATCTGGGCTGGCTCGTCCGCCGCCTCCCGCCGGGTGAGATCGTCACGGTGGCCGCGCTGCCCGCCCCCCTGCCGGGCTGCGGACTGGTCGTGGAGGAGATCGCCGGGCGGTGGTACGACGGGGACGTGACGCGGCTGCTCACCGACTACCTGCGGCTGCTGTTCGGTTTCCACGTGCGCCTGTTCGTCCGGTACGGCACGGCGCTGGAGGCCCACCAGCAGAACCTCGCGCTGGTGCTGGGGAACGGTCCCGCCAAGCTGCTGGTCAAGGACAACGACGGGCTGCTGACATCGCCGGACCGGTTGCGCGCGGCCGGGCTCGCGGTGCCGGGCTTCGCCGACGGGCGGATGCTGACCGACGACCCGCACGCGCTCGCCGACGTGTTCGTGACCATCACCCTGCACCTGGCGGCGGCGGCGGTGGCGTTCGGCGCGCTGCCGTCGCCGCAGGCCTCCCGGCTGGTCCGCGACGCGCTCCGGGAGGCGCTGGCCGAGCACGGGGACGACCCGATGGCCAGGCTGCTGCGGGCCAGGACCCTCGACGCCGCCCGGCTCGTCGGCAAATCGATGATCACCGCCGGGACCTTGGTGGACAAGGCGCGCACCGGGGCGCGCGACGTGAACAAGTTCTACGGCACCAGCGGCCCCAACTACCTGCGCCAGCCCCCTCAGGCCCTCCAGAACGTGATCATGCGAAGGACACCATGACCAGCCTCGCACTCGACTCCTCTCCAACCGCCCTCGCCGAGGAGGCGTCGCTGGCGGCACTGCTGCGGTGCTGCGTCAGGGAGGTGGCCGGACCGCGCGGGCAGGTCTGGCACGCCGAGCCGTACGTGCTGCTGCGTGTCGCCGGCGCCCTGCTGCGGATCCGGACGCACGGCGGGCTCGCGCTGCGGTTCGAGGGGCCGCCCGAGTGGCTGGAACACGGCTGCTGGCAGCCGCTCTCCGCGGACCTGCTCGTCCGGCTCGTCGAGTCCGAGCTCGGGGGGAGCAACGAGGAGTTCGCGGCGCAGGTGGAGGCGAGCCGGAACGCCATGACGACGCTGCTCTCGGTCCGCCGGGACGCCACGCCGCCGGCGGATCCGTGGCTGGCCTCCGAGCAGGGACTGGTGTTCGGACATCCGTTCCATCCCAGTCCGAAGGCACGCGGCGGCGCCGACTGGCTGCGCTACGCCCCCGAGGCGCACGCCGCCTTCCCGCTCCGGCTGCTCGGGGTCCGCGACGACGTGCTGGCCGAGGCGGGCGACACCGGCGCGCTGGACGGGCTCGGCCCGGCGCCGCACGGCTACACGCTGCTGCCCGCGCATCCGTGGCAGCTCGACCTGCTCGCGGCGGAACTCACCGCCCCGCTGGCCGACGGGCGGTTGATCGACCTGGGGCAGGGCTCCCGGATGGCGGTCCCCACCTCGTCGGTCCGCACGGTCTACGAGCCGCGGATCGACCGGTGCCTGAAATTCAGCCTGGACGTGCGGATCACCAACTGCGTCAGGAAGAACTCCTGGTACGAGCTGGCGGGCGCGGTCGAGCTGACCCGGCGCCTGGGACCGGTCTTCGAGAGCCTGTCGGCCGTTTTCCCCGGCACCCGCTGGCTCCCCGAACCCGGCTACCGCTCCGCCGATCTGGGCACCCGGCTCCTGGAGGGGCTGGGTGTGATCATCCGTACGAGCCCGTGGTCGGTCTGCCGCCCGGGGGTGACCCCCCTGCTGAGCGGAGCGCTGGCCGTTCCGGGCTCCCCTCCGGCCGAGCCCGTGCGCTGGTGGCGCGCCTATGTGGAGCGGGTCGCGCCGCCGGTGCTCGACGCCTACCTGAGCCACGGCGTGGTGCTGGAGCCCCACCTGCAGAACGTCCTGATCGGCGTGGACGAGGCGGGGCTGCCGGTGGAGGCCGTCTTCCGCGACATGGAGGGCACCAAGCTCGTCGCCGGCCGCCACGACCTGTCCGGCCTGCCGGAGCGGGTCGCCGAGGCCCTCACCTACGACGCGGCCGGCGGCTGGGACCGGGTGGTCTACTGCCTGATGGTCAACCACCTCGCCGAGATCGCCGCCTCCCTCGCCGGGCCCGGGTCCACGCGGGAGCTGTGGGCGGCGGCCGGGGAGGTGCTGGCCGGATACGCCGACTCGGTGGGGTGGCCGCAGCCGCTGTCCGACCTGCTGGCCGGGGCGCCGCTGCCCGCCAAGGCCAACCTCTCGGTCCGGTGGGCGCGCTCGGCCGACCGCTCGGCCGGATACGTGCCGGTGGCCAACCCCCTGGCGGTGCTCTCGTGACCCCGGACCTTCCGCTCCCGACCGGCTCGATCACAGACAGCGCACTCCCGACCGGCTCGATCACAGACAGCGCACTCCCGGCCGGCTCGATCACGGACAGACCGACCGCGGTCGTCCCCGTCCCGGACGGGCTGACACCGGACGACCTGCCCGCCTACGTCTACGACCTGGCCTCCCTCGACGAGCACGCGGCGGCCGTACGGGCCGCGCTGCCGGGCATCGAGCTGTACTACGCGGTGAAGGCCAACCCCGACCCGGAGCTGCTGCGGGTGCTCGCGCGGCACGTGGACGGCTTCGAGGTCTCCTCGGGCGGAGAGCTGGCGCACGTGCGCGGGCTGTTCCCCGGCGCCCGCGTGGCCCTCGGCGGTCCGGGGAAGACCGACGCGGAGCTCTTCGGCGACGTCACCCGGCTGCACGTGGAGAGCCCTGGCGAACTGCGCCGCCTGCTGGCGTCGGGACGCCGCGCCGACGTGCTGCTCCGGGTCAACCTCGACGTTCCCGTGGCCGGGGCGTCGCTGGCCATGGGCGGCGGCGCGACCCCGTTCGGCATGGACCCCGGCGGGATCGCCGAGTGCGTCGCGCTGCTGTCCGGCCAGGACGCGGTACGGCTGCGCGGCATCCACGCCCACCTGGCCAGCGGGCTGGAGGCGCCCGCGCTGCTGGAGCTGGCGGCGGCCGTGCTGGAGTACGCACGGGAGCTGGGCGTCACCGAGATCAACCTCGGCGGCGGCATGGCGGTGTCGTACGCCGCCCCGGACGCGCGGTTCGACTGGCACTCCTACGGCGAGGGCCTGGCGAGGTTGCGCCGTCCAGGCGAGGTGCTGCGGATCGAGCCGGGACGGGCGCTGACCGTCTACTGCGGGCGATACGTGACCCGGGTGATCGACGTCAAGCGGGTCCACGGCGAGCTGTTCGCGGTGGTCGCCGGGGGCACCCACCACCTGCGCACCCCCGCCACCAAGGGCCACTCCCAGCCACTGGCCGCGCTACCGCCGGGCGAGCCGGTCACGATCGTCGGCCAGCTCTGCACGCCCAAGGACGTCCTGGCCCACCGGGTGCCGGTGCGCCTGGCCGCCGGGGACATCGTGGAGTTCACCATGGCCGGCGCCTACGCCTGGAACATCTCCCACCACGACTTCCTGATGCACCCGAAACCCGGCTTCCACTACGGGTGAGCGGCCACACGCGTCCCGTCCGCGCAATCGGCCGTGCGGGGCGCGTCGGATCGCCCGCAGGGAAGCCGCCACGCAGCCCACACCGTCTTGCCGACCTTGTCGCGGACTGGGATGACACCCCACTGGTCGGCGAGCGCCTCGACGATCGCGAGTCCTCGGCCGGAGGTCGCGTCCTGACCGAGGTCGAGCCGGTGGGGCCGTCCGGGACCGTGGTCGGTGACCCGCACACAGATCCCCTCGGGCGTGGCCCACAGCGACAGCCGGACCGGCGGCCCGCCGTACACCGCCGCGTTCGTCACCAGCTCGCTGACGACCAGCACCGCGTCGTCGACGAGATCGGACGGCAGCCTCCACGTGGTGAAGGTCTCGCGCACCATCCTGCGGGCCTCATGGGTGATCGCCGGGTCGCAGGGCAGCTCCCAGCCCACGGTCCGGAGGCCGTCCGGGGTGCTTTCGATCATCGGGACTCCTTGTCCGTGGCGGTGCGGCACGGCAGGCGGCGGCACCGCCGGCCCGGTCTCGCGGATCAGCTCGTGCAACTCCTCGGCGGTACGGGCCTCCACGACCTGCGGCCCCGGAGCCTGTGCGGTGGCGATGGCGTAGAACCGGCGCCCGCCCACGCCGTACATCACCGTCCAGCCCGCCTCGGCCTGATCGAGCCGGGCGGCCTGCGCCCGCTGATCGCGATCCCACTCCCGGCGAGCCATCCGGACGGCGGGCGCCCTCCTTCGGTGCCGCCCCTTCACGCGGCCCTCCGGACATGGCGTTCGTGAGGGTACGGCTCGCGATATCTCGCGGGAAGAGAGCCGTCTGGAGGACGGCCCCGCCCGGGTGATCCGGCGATCGCCATCTCCTCGAACCGGGAGTGAAGGCCCTGGCCAGACGCTCCCCTCGGGAAGGCATCGGATGATGGCATCCTTCCCGGCGGACCTACCGGTGCCGCCGAAGACATCCGCCGTGCGAAACCCAGCCGCCACCACTCCGCCAACCGCGCCCGGAACCGGGCGTGGGTCGGCCGGTCGTAGTCGTGTCGCGGTCTGTGGGGAAGGCACCGGTCGTCATGCGCGCCCAGTTGCACCACTTGGTTTCCGCCGCCGAAGAGAGCAAGACCACCTTGCAAGTCATACCGTTCAGCGCGGGTGCTCATGCGGGAACGAGTGGTTCGCTCGTCATTCTGGGATTCCCGGAGCCGGCCGACCCTCATGTGGTGTACGTCGAGACTCTGACCGGGGATCTCTATCTGGAAAAGCACAGCGACGTTGCCGCCTATAGCATTGCATTTGAACGGTTGTGCGCTACGGCTCTGTCGCCGGACGACTCCATAGGCCTGACGAGAAGAGCAGCCGACAGTCTGAGCTAGAGCCCAAAGCAGAGAAGGAGCCGAGGGATGGACCAACCCGATCCCTCCTGTCTGGTCTGGCGCAAGAGCTCCTACAGCGGCCAGACCGGCAACTGTGTCGAGGTGGCCAGTCTGCCCGGGGGCGGCCGGGCCGTACGGGACAGCAAGAACCCGGACGGGCCGATGCTGCGCTTCACCCCCGATGAGTGGCAGGCGTTCATCGGCGGCGTGAAGGACGGCGAGTTCGGCTGACGGGACAGGGCTTTTCACCGAAGTCCTCCATGCCGCTGCCATCGATCATCGGCATCCCCGGATGCGACGCGGCCACCGGGCCGGTGATCAACGACTCCACCCGCCGACTGTTGATCGTTTTCAGGTCATACGCCGATCGCATCCGGCCTGAGGTGGTCAAGGAGGCGTAGGCGATTGTCGAGACATCAAGGAGAGTCGTGCGGCTACTTGGCGCGAGCCGTACCCTGAAGGGGCAGGACGGATCGAGGAGGAGGCTCGTAATGACCGCGCAGCCCCACGAGCAGGGCGCCATGCCGACGATCGACAAGAAGTTCGCGAGCGTCCGTAAAGCGCTGTTCCACCCTGACGACATCGCGGCGTTCGATGCCGGACTGGCCAAGCTCACGTCGATCAGCCCGATCGATCTGGCATCCCTGGATGAGTTCCTGGAATCGTGGTGGCGCACCGCCGTCATCGCCGGCCGTGACCGCGAGGACTGGCATCGGGTCCTGAACGTCGCTGAACGCATCCAGCGGGGAGAACCTCCACGAGGGCGCGACTTCGCCGACGTCCTGGCCGAGCGTGGATATCAGGTGCCGCGATAGTGGCCTACACGATCATCCTCGTCGATAAGATCACCGAGGCCCAGGTGGACGACCTGTCAGACAGCGAGTTCGCCACCTTGATGGAGATCTACGAGGTGCTCCGGTTGGTACCGGAGAATGGCCTGATCCTGCGCAAGGAGGCACCGCAGGCCGCCATGTACGCCTTCGTTCATCGGCAGATCGAGGTGGTCTATTTCATCGTCGCCTCCGCCGTTCAGGTGGCGATCGTGCGGGTCAATCGCCTACCCGACGTGGGTTGACGGTCATTGCCCATCGCCAGGTCCGGGCTGTACGGCCCCCTCGGGGCAGCGCGCGGCCGGGATCGATTCGACGACCTCGTAGCGGCCGTCCCGGAGTTCGAACACCGCGTCCATCCGACCCCGCACCCGCCCTCGTCGCACTTCTCACCCCGTACGGTGGCTTACCCCGTTCGGCGACCCGTCTTCTCCGGCCACAGGCAGGCCGATCAGATCCCGGTTCTCCCGGACGGCGATCCGCGCACGGTCCCGGGACTCCTCCTGGGAGATGAGAACGCGCGCCCACCTTTTCAGCGCCTCACTCCACGCGCGCCGCGCCGAAGTCACTTCGGCGGGAAAGCTTCTGCTCCGGCGAATACGGTCGTATTCCTTTGACAGGGCCTCGACCCGCCGGTGCGCTTCATCGAGTGTGAGGGCCGAATGGTCGGCACCAGAGGAAAGGACATCCGCTCCGGCGTCCGCAGCGGGACGGCCTCCGTCAAGGACCTCTTCCCGGACGGTCAGCGTTCTTACCCACTCCGTCAACGCCCAGATCCACGCCTGCCGTGCCCGCGCCAATTCGGCAGGCGATCCGTTTCCCTCATCGAATGCCTGCTGCGCCTGACCATAGCGGCCCTTGGCCCAGCGCACCTCGCTCCCGGCCTCCCGAAACGCCAGCCGAGCCTCCTCGCGCCGCCCCCATTCATGTCTGCTCTCACCCCTCACGACGTGAGGTTACGAAAATAGATTCAACCATTCAAGAGTAAAACGGAGTTCCGCCCTTGAGGCAGTTGCAGGATCCGGGAAAGAGGATCGGCTATTCACCGGAACGAGAACCTCCACTCGCGGTTCCCTCGCCGGGGCCGATGCCGTCCGATGGAATACGGCGGGCCTGTGCGGAACATATGCCGCCGACGGCCGGTCCGGCTCCGAACACAACCAGTGGCACACCTTCGACGGCACCGTGAAGAACGACGAGTTCGGCTGACGGGGTAGGGCTTTTCACCGAAGTCCTCCATGTCACTGCCATCGATCATCGGCACCCTCGGATGTGACACGGCCACCGGGTCGGTGATCAATGACTCCAGGCGGTGGACGGCGAGACGAGAAAGGCTGGAATAGTGGGCAGGTGTTCAGCGAGAGTCTCGTGGCCGTGTCCGGTCAGCCCGCCGTGGAGTTGTTCGTCGCGCGGAGCCGGGGGCCCGCCGAGCGCACGCTGCTGGTGATCCACGGTGGTCCCGACTGGGACCACACCTACCTGCGCGAGCCGCTGGCGGAGCTCGCCGGCCGTCACCGGGTGGTCCTGCCGGACCTGCGCGGCTGCGGGCGTTCCACCCGCGGCCTCGCCGACGATCAATACACCCCCGCCGCGGCCACCGATGACCTCGTCGCCCTGCTGGACGCGCTCGGCACGGCGCAGGCCGACGTCCTCGGGTTCTCCTACGGAGGCCTGATCGCCCAGCGTCTGGCCCTGGCCGCTCCCGGGCGCGTCCGGCGGCTGATCGTCGCCTCCAGCAGTGTCCTGCCGGTGCCCCCGGACGCCTTCGACGGCTGGCGCGAGCGCGAGGAACGACGCGCCCCGGAGGCCGCGGTGTGGTCGGATCCGGAGCTGTCCGGTCCGGAACTCACCCGCGCGGCGGCGGTCGCCGGAGCCGGGGCGAACGTCTGGCGCCCGGAAGCGCTGCCCGCCTACCTGGACCGCCTCGCGGACGTCCGTTTCTCCGCCGAGTGGGCGCGCTCCTGGCGGGCCGGCACCCTGCCCAGCGCCCGTCACCGGGACGCGGCCCAGCGGCTCGCCGCCCTCGGCGTCCCTCTGCTCCTGCTCCACGGCCGACAGGACATGATCTTTCCCGCGTCCCTGGCTGAGGAGACCGCGGAGCTGATACCCGCCGCCCATTCCGTGGTGATCGGGGAAGCGGGCCACATGGCCCACATCGACCAACCCCGCGCATGGCTCGACGCCGTCGCCGGCTTCCTGTCCTGACAACTCGGCCGCCTGTCCGGGGGCGGGGCCGTACGGGACAGCAGGAACCTTGAGGCCCGAGGTCCGAGACTTCCCTGATCCCAGGAGATCGGAGAGATGGTCGACTCGTCGTTCACCCGCCTCGGAGCGATGACGACAGGCGCCGGCCGGAACCGTGGCCCCGACCGGAACCGGTCAGGAGGGCAGTGACTTGTCCTTCTTGACGTCCGAGCCGACGGCCGCGTGCTCCTCGTGAGGGTGCTCGCCGTCGAGCGGGATCTTCTCCCCGCCGTAGGCCTTGCTCAGCTTGGCGCGGAGCTTGCCGAGCGGGCCGCGCATCCCCTTGGGCGGGATGCCGTCGCTGTCGGCGGAGGTGCCGGTGATCACCGGGATCGCCGTCTTGCCCCGCATGTGCGCCTCGATGGCCTCGTTCGGCGAGACGTGGACCTCGATGTACTCACCCGAGGGCAGGCGCTTGATGACGCCGGACTCCACGCCGTGCCCGATGACCGCGGCGTCGCTGCGCTGCAGGCCCAGGCACATCCGGTAGGTGATGAAGTAGGCGACCGCGGGACCGACGAAGACCAGCACCCGGCCGACGTAGGTCGTCCAGTTCAGCGAGACGTGGAAGAACGCGGAGATCTCGTCGTTGGCGCCCAGCAGCCACAGGACACCGTAGAAGGTGACCGCGGAGATGCCGATCGAGGTGCGGTGCGGGTTGTTGCGGGGACGCTCGGCGACGTGGTGCTCGCTGCGGTCCCCGGTGACCCACTGCTCGATGAAGGGATACAGGGCCAGGCCCGTCATGACGATGCCCATCGGGACCAGCGCCGGGATCAGCACGCTCAGCGGCAGCGTGAAGCCCAGGAAGTTGATCTCCCAGGCGGGCATCAGGCGGAGCGAACCCTCCAGGAATCCCATGTAGAAGTCGGGCTGGGAGCCCGCCGAGATGTCGGCCGGGCTGTAGGGACCGAACAGCCAGATCGGGTTGATCTGGGCGAAGGTGCCCAGCAGCGCGATGGCGCCGAAGGTGAACATGAAATAGGCGCCCGATTTGGCCATGAAGGCCGGATATAGCGGAGCGCCCACCACGTTGGTGTTCGTGCGGCCCTTGCCCGGCATCTGCGTGTGCTTCTGCACCCACATCAACATGAGGTGGGCGGTGATCAACCCCAGCAGGATGCCCGGGATGAGCAGGATGTGCAGCGAGTAGAACCGGGAGACCACGTCCTCGCCGGGGTATTCGCCGCCGAAGAGGAAGAAGGTGATCCAGGTGCCGACCAGCGGCAGCGAGATCATCACACCCTCGGTGATCCGCAGACCGGCGCCGGAGAGCAGGTCGTCGGGGAGGGAGTAGCCGGTCAGACCCTCGAACAGGGCCAGCGTCAGCAGGCCGACACCGATCAGCCAGTTGAGCTCACGCGGCTTGCGGTACGCACCGGTGAAGAACACCCGGAGCATGTGCACCATCATGCCGGCGACGAACAGCAGGGCGGCCCAGTGGTGCATCTGCCGCATCAGCAGGCCACCGCGGACGTCGAAGCTGATGTGCAGAGTCGAGGCGTACGCCTCGGACATCATGACGCCCTTGAGCGGCTCGTAGGAGCCGTCGTAGACGACGTGAGCCATGGTGGGCTTGAAGAAGAAGGTCAGGAACGTGCCGGTCAGCAGCAGGACGATGAACGAGTACAGCGCGATCTCGCCCAGCAGGAACGACCAGTGGTCAGGAAAGATCTTCCGTAAATTTCGCTTGAGGAAGTTTCCCGCGCCGATGCGGTCGTCGATGAAGCTGCTTGTGCTCGCTATGGGCTTCGGAACGGTTCCGCTGCTCATGCGCGCCCTCCGTTTCACGGACCTCGGCCTCAGCGTCGCCGCGCTCCCAGAAACCGGGACCGGGTGGAACGGCGAAGTCCGCCGTGGATGACCAGGTACTTCTCATCATCCACAGCGATGAGTAGGCCGAGGCAAAGGCCGGGCGCCCGGGCTGGAGCAGGAGCACCGGCGACGAGGAGGAGCTTCCCCCTTTCCCGCTGTCTCCTCGGGTCCCGCTGTCTCCTCGGGTCCCGCTGTCTCCTCGGGTCAGCCGAGGGCAGGGATCGACTCGATGAGCCTGACCAGGCCCCGCTCGTCGAGGAGGTTGACCGGCCTGACCGTCTCGTTGAGGCGGACGAAGTGGAAGGCGGCGCTCACCTGGGCGAGGGGGACGTCGGCCAGGTGGGACCAGGCCAGACGGTAGGCGGCGAGCTGGACCGCCGCGGCGGCCTCGGCCTTCTTGCCCTCGGGACGCTGACCCGTCTTCCAGTCGACGACCTCGTAGCGGCCGTCCGGGAGCTCGAACACCGCGTCCATCCGGCCCCGGACCAGCCGGTCGGCGATCATCGTCTCGAAGGGGACCTCGACGTCCAGCGGTTCCCGGCCGGCCCACTCGCTCTCCTCGAACCGGTCACGCAGCTGGTCGAGCTGGATGTCGGTCTCCTCGAAGCCGTCGGACGAGCCCGGCAGCTCCATCTCGTCGAGCAGCCGCTGCTGACCCCACCGCGACTCCAGCCAGCGGTGGAAGGAGGTGCCCCGGCGGGCCAGCGGGGTGGGCTTCCTGGGCACCGGGCGGCGGACCTGCCGGGCCAGGGTCTTGGGATCGGAGGCCAGGGTGACCAGCGACGAGACGGTCAGATGGGTGGGCAGCTCGACCTGCCCGCCACCGCGCCGCCGGTTCACGGCCCGCTCCCTGAGCAGGAGCTCGGTGTCGCGCTCCCAGGCCTTCGCCCGCTCTTTGTCCCAGCCGCGCAAGTCCGCGAGGGCACCGGCGCGCTCGTTCCCCGGCTCCTGCCCCTCCTCGGGAACCCGCCGGTGCTCCGGTCCCGGCTCCCCCTCGGGCAGCACATGCCCGTTCCCCGGCTCCTCCCCGGGCACGCGCCCGCCCTCATGCACGGCCTCGTGCACGGCCTCGTGTACGGCCTCGGCCGAGACGTCCTGCCGAGCGCGAGAAGTGGCCTCCTCGTCGTCCGGGTCGTCGAAGAACTCCGGGACCTCCAGGAAGAGGACGTCCTCGTCCTCGGGCGCCTCGGGGAAGGGAACCTCCTCGTCCTCCGGAGGGACGTCAGGGAAGGGGATATCGGAAAAATCGGAAAAGGGGGCGTTCTCGGCTCCGGGAGCCTGGGCGGAACCGTCCCGAGGGCGGGAGGCGGCCGGGTCGCCGCCCTGCCCGGCGAGGGCGGCGAGGGCGGCCTCGACCATGGTGGCCCCGTCGAGGACGGCCTCGTAGCGGAGGCCGTCGGGGGTGACGGGCCAGCCGGCCTCGGCGGGTTCGGCGAGCAGGGGGTTGGTGGCGCCCTCGCCGGCCTCGGGCGCCCAGACGGAGACGCGCCCGCAGGTCTCGCGGATCTCCACCAGGAAGTCGGAGGGCTCCAGGGGCTTGGCCGCGCTGCCCCAGCGGTAGCCGGAGGCGATCAGGAGGTAGTGGGCGCGGGTGACGGCCACGTAGGCCAGGCGGCGCTCCTCCAGCAGATCGCGGTCACGGCAGCGCTCGTCGAACTCCGCCAGCTCCTCCTTGCTCAGCCCGCCCAGCCGGGGCAGGTCGGAGGCGTCGCCGCGGAGCGGGTAGGGCAGCTTGCGCGGGTTGTCCGTCCACTTGGGGCTGGTCGTCGGGCGGGCCGGGAACATCGTGCCGACGGTCAGGGTGCCGGCCTTGGACAGCGCCTGGGACATGCCGGGGATCACGACGACCGGCCACTCCAGGCCCTTGGAGGCGTGGATGGTCATCAGCTTGACGCTGTTGCTCTCCCCCACCCGCCCGGCGTCCAGGCCGTTCTCCTCCTCGTCGGCCGCCTTGAGGAAGGCGAGGAACGCGCCCAGCGTCGGATCCTCGGAGTCGCCCGCGAACCGGGCGGCCGCGTCGAGGAAGGCGTCCAGATCGGCCCGGGCGGCGAACGGCCCGATGGCCGTCCCCCGCGCCGCCACCTCGATGTCCAGGCCGAGCCTCCGCTCGATCTCGATGATCAGGTCGGGGAGCGGCTGGCCGGTGTGGGCGCGCAGGATCCGCAGCTCCTGCGCCATGGCGAGCAGCCGTACCCGGGCCAGGGGTGAGAACAGGTCCTGCCACTCGGGACGGTCGGGCAGCTCGTCGAGGGCGTCGATCAGGCTGCCGCGCTCCTCGGCCATGTCCGCCACGACCTGGTCCAGCGGGTCGGACGCCATGGATCCGCCCTCCCGGGTCTCACGGTTCAGCTCACGCGCCCGCTCGCCCAGCTCCTTCAGGTCGGCCGGGCCGATCCGCCACCGGGGACCGGACAGCAGCCGGACCAGCGCGTCGCCCGCGGTCGGGTCGTAGAGCACGCGCAGGGTGGCGACGATGTCGGAGACCTCCGGCACGGTCAGCAGGCCCCCCAGGCCGACCACCTCGACCGGGATCCCCCGCTCCTCCAGCGCCCGGCGCAGCGCGGGGAACTGCGACCGCTTGCGGGCCAGGATCGCCACGTCGTGCGGCTGCAGGCACTGCGGGCCGCCCCACGCGCTCTGCTTGGCCTTCTTCCGCTCGCCCTCACCCCACGGCATGCCGTCGGGCGCGCTCTCACCGCCCAGCACCCTGGCGATCCCGTCGGCGACCCACGCCGCCTCGTCGTCGGCGGTCTCGTGGAAGGCGCACACCACCCGGCCGCGCTCGACCCGGTTGCCGCCGGGCACCAGCACCGGCACCTCCCGCGCCTCCATCCGGAGCGGGAGCTGCACCCGGGCGGCGACGTCCAGTACGGCGTCGCCGTTGCGGAAGCTGATCGACAGGCGGCGGACCGGCGCAAGTTCCCCCGAGGCGGTCGTGAAGTCGCGGGGGAAGCGGGTGAGGTTGCCCGCCGAGGCGCCGCGCCAGCCGTAGATGGACTGGCAGGGGTCGCCCACGGCGGTCACCGGGTGACCTCCGCCGAACAGCGAGCGGAGCAGGACGAGCTGGGCGTGGCTGGTGTCCTGGTACTCGTCGAGGAGGACGACGGCGAACCGGCCCCGCTCGATCTCGCCGACCTCGGCGTGCTTGGCGGCGATCCGGGCGGCCAGCGCCATCTGGTCGCCGTGGTCGACGACCTCACGGCTCCGTTTGAGCCGGTCGTAGGCCTCGACCAGCGGCAGGAGCTGCTCCCTGGCCCGCTGGGTGGCCAGCGGCCTGCGCTGGGGCAGGGTGGGCGAGCCGGGCAGCTCGCCGTACCGGTCGGCGAGCCAGGCGCCGACCTCCCGCACGTCCTGCGGGCCGCGCAGGTGCTCGGACAGCTCCCCGGCCAGCTCCAGCACCGCCCGGGTGACGGTGGCCGGACCCCACTCGATCTGCTCCATGGGCCCGTCGTAGGCGCTGACCACCCGCACGGCGAGCTGCCAGGAGACGGCCGGGCTGACCAGGCGCATGGTGGGCTCCAGCGCCTCACGCAGGGCATGGTCGGTGACCAGCCTGGCTGCGTAGGCGTGGTAGGTCGAGATGGTCGGCTCGCCCTCCAGCAGCTCGGCGGGGACCTGCTCGGCCGCGACGAGGCCGTTGAGCCGCTCGCGGACCCGGATGGCCAGCTCGCCGGCGGCCTTCCTGGTGAAGGTCAGGCCGAGCACCTGTTCGGGGCGGACGAGGCCGTTGGCCACCAGCCAGACGACCCGCCCGGCCATGGTCTCGCTCTTGCCCGACCCGGCTCCGGCGACCACGACCATGGGTTCGAGACCGGCCTCGATCACCTCGGCCTGTTCGGGGGTGGGGGGAAGGATGCCCAGCTTGGCGGCGAGCTGGATCGGGCTCAGCACGGGGCACCCCCACGGCGGGTGGTACGGCTCAGCACACCTGATCTCCGTTCTCGCCGACCGCGCAGTCCACCCGCACGGCTCAGCACGCCTGGTCCCCGTTCTCGCCGACCGCGCAGCCCACCCGCACGGCACGGGCGCGGCTCAGCACACCTGGTCCCCGTTCTTGCTGACCGGGCAGCTCGCCCGCACGGCGCAGGTGCGGCATCCGTCGTTGACCTTGGCCTGGAAGAACGGCCCGGACATGCCGAGCGCCACGGTGTCGACCATGTCGCGCGCCCAGCCGGGGTCGGCGTCCTCCGCCAGGGGCGGCTGGGCCTGCTCCTTGGCGTCCTTCTTGCCCGCGGCGTCGCCCACCTGGACCAGGGCCGCGCCGCCGGGCTCGGTCATCCCGTGCCGCTGGAAGGCGCCCAGCAGCGCGGCGAGCTGGTAGACCCCCAGCTGGGGGTGGCGTTCGATCTCGGCGTCCTTCGGCCCGTTCTTCCCCGTCTTGATGTCGATGATCACGGCCCGGCCCTCGGCGTCGCGTTCGACCCGGTCCACCCGCCCCTTGATCTGCACGCCCTCGGAGACCATGGCCGTGAACGCCTCTTCCAGGCCGACCAGCTCGCGGGGGTTGTCCTGGTGCCAGCGGACGAACTTGGAGATCATCTGCTCGGCGACCTTGCGCTGTTTGCGGTTGTACCAGACGCCGCCGAAGTCCAGCTCGTGCCAGATCTCGTCCAGGCGCTTGCCGAGGGTGTCCTCGGAGGGCATGCCCGTCGCGGCGAGCACGGCCAGCGCGTGGATGACCGTGCCCAGCCCCCGGGCCGCGTCGGTGCCGCTCGCCCCCACGGAGGTCTCCAGCAGCCAGCGCAGGCCGCACTTGGTGAAGTTCTCCACCGCGGAGGGCGAGATGCGTACGACGTCGTCGGGCCAGCTCAGCGGGCGGTCATCGGAGATCGGGGTGAGGGCGTACCACTCGTTGGGGTGGGCGCCGGACACTCCCTCGGCGGCGAGCCTGGCCAGGTGCTCGGCGGCGGCCCTGCGCAGGGAGGCGGGCCGGGTCGGGTCGGAGACGGCCGAGCGCAGGTCCGCCACCAGGGCGGACATGCTCAGCCAGCGGGAGCGCTCGTCGACGGCCGTCTCCTCGGCCGCGCCGGGGACCAGCTCGGTGAGGAACCGGGAGGGCCGCTCCTCGCTGTCCTCGCCTCCCACCGCGGTGACGATCAGCCTGGTCCTGGCCCTGGTGGCCGCCACGTAGAACAGGCGGCGCTCCTCGGCCAGGAGCTGGGAGGCCAGCGCGGCGGAGACGGCGGCCGGGTTCTCGTGCTCGGATCCCTCGGCCCTGGCGACCATGTCGTCGGTGCTCAGGATGGACCCGCGCAGCCGCAGGTCCGGCCAGGCGCCCTCCTGGACGCCGGCGACGACCACGACGTCCCACTCCAGGCCCTTGGACCGGTGGGCGGTCAGGATCCGCACCGAGTCGGTGTCGGGGGCGCGGTCGGCGAGGGAGTCGCCGGGGATCTCCTGGGCCACCAGGTCGTCCACGAACACCTCGACACCCGCGTGCGGCAGCCGGTCGACGAACCTGGCCGCGTGGTCGAACAGCGCCACCACCGCGTCGAGGTCGCGGTCCGCCATGGTCCCCCTGAACCCGCCCGAGACACTGACGCCGGTCCACTTCTCGGCCAGGCCGGTGGCCTGCCAGACGGTCCAGAGCACGTCTTCGGCGGTGCCGCCCTGCCGTACGGCCTCGGCGGCGCCGGAGACGAGCTTGGCGAGCCGCTCGGCGGGCAGCGCCACGTGCGGCTCCACCCGGACCAGCTCCCGCACGTCCTTCAACGCCGCGACCAGCAGCTCGCCCGACGAGCGCGGCCCGGCGACGTCGCGCTCGCCGGAGTGGTCGACCATGTCGCGTTCGTCGGGGTGCGTCATCGCCTCGTGCTCGGCGATCCGCAAGGCTCTGCGCAGGCGGCGCACACCGACCATGTCGGTGCCGCCGAGCGCGCCGGTCAGCAGCTCCTCGGCCATCGCCTCGTCGAGGGTCTCCGGATGGAGGGCGACCTGGATGAGCCTGATCAGCGGCCGCACGCCCGGCTCCTGGAACAGCGGCAGCTCGCCGCCGCCGACCACGACCGGCACCCCGGCGGTGACCAGGGCGCGGCGCAGCAACGGCACCTGGCGCGTGGCCGATCGCACCAGCACCGCCATGCGCGACCAGGGGACCCCGTCCAGCAGGTGCGCCCGGCGGAGCGTGTCGGCGACGACCGCCGCCTCCTGCGTGGCGCCGTCGGTCACCAGCACCCGGACGTCACCGGGCTCGGCGTCCGGCAGCGCCCGCAGGTCGCGGTGCGCGGCGCCGCCCGGCGTGGCGGGCAGCCGGGCGGCCACGCGGCGCGATGCCCTCAGGAGCTCGGAGCCGCTGCGACGGCACACGCGCAGGGCGATGACGGGCGCGTTCTCGCCGTCGGCCCCGGGGAAGCTCTCCGGGAAGCGCATGATCCCGCGCACGTCGGCGCCGCGGAAGCCGTAGATCGACTGGTCGGGGTCGCCGACCGCGATGAGGTCGCGGCCCTCCCCCGCCAGTTGCTGGAGCAGGAACTCCTGGGCCGGGTCGGTGTCCTGGTATTCGTCCACGAGGACGACGTCGTAGGCGGCCCGTTCGCGGAGCCGTACCTCGGGGTCGGCGAGCAGGCCGGCGGCGGTGCGGATCAGGTCCGAATAGTCGAGCACCGGCTCCATGTCCAGGTCGAACCTGGACTGGTAGCGGTCGGCGAACCGCCCGGCGGCCACCCAGTCGGCGCGGCCGTGAAGGCGGCCCAGCTCGACCAACTCGTCGCCGTCGAGGCCGCGCTCGGCGGCGCGGGACAGGAAGTCGCGGAGCTCCTGGGCGAAGCCCCGGGTCTTGAGCGCCTCGCGCATGTCGTCCGGCCAGTGCGGGGCGCCGTCCTCCAGCTCGCCGTGGAGCAGCCGGCGGACCTCCAGGAGCTGCTCGGGGCCGGTCAGCAGGCGGGGCGGCACGCCCCCGGCGAGCACGGCCTCGCGGCGGAGCAGCGCGTAGGCGTAGCTGTGGAAGGTCAGGGCGAGGGGCGTGCGGGTGGTGCGGCGCATCCGGCCGGTGATGCGTTCGCGCAACTCCTCGGCCGCCTTGCGGCTGAAGGTGAGGACGAGCACCCGCTCGGGATCCACACCGCGGCGCTCGATCCGGTCCACCACGGTCTCCACGATCGTGGTGGTCTTGCCGGTGCCGGGCCCCGCCAGCACGAGCAGCGGGCCGCTCTCATGGGCCACCACCGCCCGCTGATGCTCGTCGAGCACGGGGGCAACAGCTCTCCCCGCACCCTCACGACGCACCAAACGCCAGCTCTGGCCACTCACAACTCGCCATTCCACCAGATCTCGGACGATGATCGTGCCGAGTCCGGGTGCGCGGTATGGCGAACCCCCGATTCAACCAGCCGGATGATCAGCCCGTCCCGGCTTCCGCCGATGATCGGTGCGAGCGCACGCCCAGCTCAGACCGGTGCGGGCCGGGCGTGGCGCCGGGCACGGCCCCCGCCGGGCCGGGATCGCACTCCGGCGGAAGGGATCGCACAGTGACGCATGCCATCTGATCGCCGGACCCGGCTCCGCCCCGGCCGGGTTCAGGCGACGAAGACGTGGTCGACCAGCCGGGCTGTCGCCTTGCCGTCGTCGCGGGGAGCGTAGACGCGCCGGAACCGTTCGTACCGCTCGGCGTGCGCGGCGCTCACCTCGTCGATCGTCCGGACGGCCTCGATCACCTGGGCGCCGGTGGTCAGCAGCGGCCCGGGGGCCTCGGCGGCCAGGTCGAGATAGAGGCCGCGCTTGGACGAGTAGCGCTGCAGGTCGTGGGTGAAGAAGAGCACGGGCCGCCCGGTGGCGACGAAGTCGAACATGACGGAGGAGTAGTCGGTGATCAGCACGTCGGCGATCAGCAACAGATCCGCCATATCCGGATAAGTCGTGACGTCACGCCCGAGGCCCTGGGGCACGTTGGGCGACGCCTGCATCGAGTGCGCCCTGATCAGGAACTCGTAGCCGGGGCCGAGCACCCGCCGCGCCTCGGCCAGGTCCAGCCGGAGCGAGGCGTTCTTTCGGTCGTAGTCGCGGAAGGTCGGCGCGTAGAGCACCAGTCTGACGCCCTCGGCGATGCCGAGCCGGTGGCGCACCCGCGCGGCCAGCTCGTCCCTGTCGGGGGCGGACAGCACGTCGTTGCGGGGGTAACCGCTCTCCAGGACCTCGCCCTGGTAGCCGAACGCCTTGCGCAGGATCGGGGTCGCCCACGGGCTCTGCGAGACCAGCAGGTCCCAGCCCCGCACCTCCACGGCCTGCCGGTGCCAGGCAGGCGGCTTCGGATCGCGGGACATGTGCGGCAGGTCGTTGCCCAGGCGCTTGAGCGGGCTGCCGTGCCAGGTCTGCACGACCGTCTGGTCCTCGCGCGCCCGGAACCACGGCGGCAGGAAGCCGTTGGTCACCACGTGCCGCGAGCGTGCGAGCACGGCGTAGTGCTCCCTGCTGCCCGCGCGGACCACGGTCGGCCGGACGTCCGAGCCGAACCCGAGATCGGCCGAGGCCGGGGGCACGAACGCCCCGTCCTTGACCACCCAGATGTGCTCGCGGTCGTCGCCGCGCCGCATCCGCTCCTCGTAGATCGCGCGGACGTTGCCTTCGTACTGCCGCCCGTCGTAGGCGACGTAGACGGTCGCGTCGTTCAGCTCGCGGGCCCGCTCGGCGGGGTAGAACGAGCGTCGCAGCGCGTACAGGCCGCCGGCGCCCCGCTCGTCGTCGGGCAGGTCCTCGGCGACGGTCAGCACCGGCACGTCGAACCTGGTGGAGATCAGGCGGTACTCCCGGCCGTCACGGACCTTCGGGTCCTCGTCCAGCGAGTCGAGGATGGCGTGGTCGACGCGGAGCGGCACGATCTGCCCGGAGGAGTCGCGGACCGCCATGCTCCAGCTCCCGCTGCCCAGCGGCACGGTCTCCCCGAAACGGGGCATCGCGGCGGGTGCGAACCGCACCGAGAAACGGGAGTCGGCACGCTCCAACGCCACGGTGTGGATCAGTCCGGTGCGGTGCCGGAGGGTCAGCTCGGCCGGCCCGGAGCCCGGATACGAGCCTTCGAGGGTGAGCACGCCGTCGTCGCCCCAGGTCACCGCGGAGACGACCGGGCGGATCCGGTGCGCGGAGACGATCACCCGGTCACGCCGGTCGCCCAGCACGGTGATCTCCCGCTCGCCGACGACCGAACGGCTCTCCGCGGCCCGGCCGAGCATGACGGCGGCCGCGGGGTCGCCCTTGGGCTCGATCCAGAGCCGGCCGCCGTCACGCTCCTGCAGCAGTGACGGTACGGCCAGCGGCACGACGACCTCGGTGCCCCCCTCCACGGGGGTGAAGTCGGCCGACATCCGGTGGCCGTCCAGGCGCGCGTGGCCCTTGCCCTGCCCCCTGCCCGGCAGGAACACCTTCAGCTCCAGCCGGTCGCCGTCCAGCCGCACCCCTGTCAGCTCGGCCCGGGTGGGCTGCAGCACGACCTGGAGGGCGCGGTCGGAGGTCCAGACCGGGCGGACCCACCAGCCGCGGCCGAGATCCAGACCCCGGGGACGCTCGGTACGGCCGATGGAGGGGCCGCGGAGCAGGCCGGTGGCGCGGGCGCCCCGGCTCCAGATCACGATCTCGGCGCGCCAGGTGGTGGTGTCGCGCACGACGGCCCGGCGGCGGAGCAGCCGCTTGCCGCCGCGCACGACGGCCCGCACGCCCGCGCGCCAGCGCAGCGACCACGGGTGCAGCTCGGCGGTGAAACCGGACCAGTCGTAGTTGCAGCCGGCCTCCTGGGCGCCGTAGGTGGCCTCCGGATGGAAGACCCTGCGGGTGCGCAGCCATACCGGGGGCAGCCAGCGGGGGCCGCGCAGCACGACGACGGCCCGGTTGAAGCGGGGGCCGCGGACCGAGAGCCCGGCCAGGTAGGCGTGGCCGCTGATCCGCAACCGACCGCCGGACCAGGAGACGTCCTCGACCTGGGTCATCGGGATCAGGTCGGCGGCCCGCAGCCGGAACATGGCCTCCGGCAGCTCGTCCTGGAGCGGCAGATCCGCATACCAGCGCAGCTTCCTGCGGACCCGCCTGGACGGCTCCGCCGCGGCCGCGGCGATCTTCTGCAGCGCGTCGCCGTCGGCGAGGTCGTCCACCTCCCGGTGCTCGACCAGGTGGAAGGCGATCCTGCGGGCCACCGGCAGATCACGCTTGACCCGCGCGTCGGCGGCGGCGATGTAGGGCTTGAAGAGGGTGACGAACTCGCGCCGGCGGGCGGCGCCGCGCTTGACCGCCAGGTCCAGCCGGGAACCGAGCGGACCGGCCAGGGCGTCGGCGTCGAACCTGCGGCGCTCGGCCGGGGTCAGCCCCTCGGCCAGCACCGCCGCCATGATGGATTCGAGTGGTTCTCCCCGGTCACAGAGATCTTGAACAGCCCGTAGACGGTCGGCGACGGGATCGCCGCCGGATCGCGCGGGTGTGGCGCCGGTGGCCATGGGGGAGGCACCGCCTTTCGGACAGAGCGCTGTCCTAGGCCATGTTAGTGTGCCGCGCCGGAGCCGGTTACGCCGTGCTTTCCGGCAGCCCGTCCCATCTCGCCGCGCGCATGTCCGCGCGGGCGCCCCGCAACGGGGTCCGCTCCTCCTGCCACCTGGCCAGGCATCTCTGCTCGTGGCCCGGCGGCGGGGTCCCGTCGGCGTGCACGACACGCCACCAGGGCACACCGCCACCCCAGGTGGACATGACCCTCCCGACCTGGCGGGGGCCTCCCTCTCCGAGGTATTCGGCGATGTCGCCGTAGGACATCACCCTGCCGCGCGGGATGCGCTCGACCACGTCGAGCACCCGCTCCGCATACGGGGGCGGGTGGCCTACCGGCTCCATACGGCTGGCCCGGCCGCGAGGATCTCGTCGATCTTGCCGAACTCGTAGGCCGCGGAGCCGTTCAGCTGCTCGACGAGGCCGTCACGGATCGCGTAGGACTCCCCGTCCTCTCCGACCAGGCGCGCGCCCAGCAGGGCGGACACCCGTGCCAGCTGGGCCACCTGCCAGTCGGATCCGGGCGTGCCGGACAGGCCGCCGCCGTTCCAGACGGCTATGGCATGAACCCCGTCACCATGGCGGGCCAGGACCTCGCCCGCCTCCTGTGAACCGCGGAACTCGAACCCCGCCTGCCCCAGCACAGTCGCGAGCTCCGCGAAGGCGAGAGGCGCCGGGCGCTCCACGCGCAACTCGTACCCCATGACGGGCGACCCTAGCGAATATTTGACGGTCCTCGAACCATCGGGGCCGTCATCGGCCCCACCGCGTCCGAACAGTGTCCAAAACGCGTTCCAATCGAATTCAACTCCCGTCATGTCCTCCCGGCCGTGGATCACGGCCACGGCCGCCCCTGCCCGGTCACCGGCTCTCCCCGCGCCGGGACGGACTGCTCCGACCGCCGGTTCAGCATCACCACGGCACCGCCGAACGCCAGCAGCCCGCCGAGCAGGCCCGCGCCGTACAGCCAGAGCCGGAACGGCTCCGGGCCGGGCCGGGCGGGCTCCTGGGGCAGGGGGCCCTCGCCGAAGTGCTTGACCGCGGGCGCCGTCGCCGGAGCCGCGCGGTTCACCAGCTCCCCCGCCCTGGCGAGTGCCGCGCCGGCGTCGACGACGCCGAAGCCGACGTGGTCGTCGTATCCGTCGGCGGGGGCGGACGTGGCGGTGGAGGTGAGAGCCTGCGCCACCAGATGCGGCGAGATATCCGGATATTTAGCTTTTATGAGTGCGGCGACTCCCGCCACCAGCGCCGTCGCCGAACTGGTCCCCTCCGAGGAGCCGTAGGCGCCCCCCGGGGTCACCACCGGCACGTCCACCCCCGGCGCGGAGACCAGCACCGACAGGTTGTCGCTGCTGAACGGGGCCGGCCGGGCCGTCGAGTCGACCGCGCCCACCCCGATGACCCCGGAGTATCCGGCGGGGAAGTTCCAGAAGGAGGTGGCGTTGTCGAGGGCGTACTCGGAGGTGCCGTCGTTGCCGGCGGCCGCCACCAGCACCACCCCCCGGGACAGCGCGTAGGAGACGGCCTCGCGCTCGGCCTTGTGCGGCCCGTAGGCCCCCAGGGACATGCTGACGACCTTGGCCCCGTGGTTGGCGGCGTAGCGGATCGCGCGGGCCAGCGGGCTGTCGGCCCGCGTCCGCAGGTCCGCCTCCGGCAGGCCGGCCCGGTCCTCGGTCCCGTTCCGCAGGACCAGCGGCAGGGAGAGGATCCGCGCCTCGGGGGCGATCCCGAGGAGGCCGCCGCTCCCCTTGCCCGCCCCGGCGATGAGCGAGGCCATCGCCGTGCCGTGCCAGGCCGCGCCGGGCCTGCCCCTCGCCTGCTGCGCCGAGCCCATGTCGGGACCGGAGACGACCCGGCCGCGCAGCTCCGCGACGGCCCCGTCCACCCGGCTGTCCACCAGGGCCACGGTGACGCCCGCCCCCCTGGTGGTCTTCCAGGCCTGCTCGACGTTCATCGCCTCCAGCACCCAGCGCTGCTCCTCGCGCACGTCGGCCGCCCCCACCGGGGTGGAGACCGTCAGGGAGAGCCCGACCAGGGCGCCCGCCGCCCAGAACCGCCGCCTCAACACACGTTCCCCTGAGTGCACTGCGGCACGGCGTTGGGCTCGTCACCCAGGGCGCGGGCGATGCGCCCGGCGACCGCCTGCGCCGCCGGCCACAGCTCGCTGTGCAGGATCTCCTCCGGGGAGATCGACGCGCGGGTGCGTCCGTCGCTGTAACCGGCGGTGGAGAAGACGACGTAGGGACCGACCGGGATCCAGGCGTTGCGCTGCCGCTGGGCGGCGCCGAACAGCTCGCTCGCCGTGCCGGGGAACGCCACGGGCCGCACCCCCACGCGGTCGTCGACCGGGAGCTGCGCGGTCGCGGCGATCCGCGTCTCCTCGTCCCGCAGCACCGCGATGCCCACGGTGATGACGAAGGTGGACGTCTGGTCCACGTAGGTGGCCCGCAGCAGCGTGCGGCAGCCGTACTGGGCGAGGACGGAGCCCGTCGAGGCGTCCACGCCGGACCTGCAGGGGGTCTCGGGGGCCAGGCCGACCCGCCGGGCGTACTGCTGGGCCCGGCCCAGGCCGATGTACTGCAGCTCCGCGGGGAAGACCAGGTCGGTGGACCAGGCCTGCCAGCGCCTGGCGATGTCGTCCTTGATGTAACGGGCCTGCTCGGCGGCGGTGAGCGGGCGGGCCGCGGTCTCGCGGAACAGTCCGACCGCGCCGGTCAGCACGTTGCTCGCGGCGATCGCCAGGATCGTGCCCATCAGGATCAGGAAGATCGTGCGGAACCGGATCCCCTGCTCCAGGGTCGCCAGCTCGGCGCGCTCGGCCGCCAGGCGGTCGCGGCCCGCGGCCGACCAGGCCCGCACCCGGACCCGCCGGGCGCCGGCGCCGGTGCCGGTCGGAGCTGCCCGCCTCACCGGGGCGCCGCCCGCGCGCGGTGTCCAGGAACCCGGTGGCGGCCAGCCGTCGCGGGCAGGGGACGCCGAGGCTTCCCTGCGCCGTCCCGGCTCCTGGGACCGCTCCGGCTTCGACATACTTCGATGCTACGTCGCAGCGCTCTGCCGCCCTATCGTCGGAGTGTATTTATGATGTCACCCTCCGTACGGGATTCCGTCTCGCGCCGGCGGCCCGCAGGCCGTCAGGGGGCGGCCGGAGAGCCGGGGCCGGGGTGCCCCGCCGCGTCCGCGGGACCGCCCGCGGAACCCTCCGCGATGCCGTTCACGGAGGGCTCCGCCGAGCCGTCCGTGATGCCGTTCACGGAGCCGTCCGCGGGACCTGTGGCGGAGCCGTCCACGGGACCGTGCACGAGGCCGCTCGCGGCCCCCTCCGCCGAGCCGGCCGACGACCGGGCCCGGCCGACGGACACGGCGATCACCATCAGGGACGCGACCGCGCCGAATCCGGCGGCCACGGCCACCCCGCCGTACAGGGTGATCTTGTGCTGGTCCCGCTGGATCACCTGGACCGGCTCCACCCCCCTGCCCATCGGGCGGGCGGGATCGTGGCTGCCGGGTCCCGTGGCGGTGAGGGTGTGGCGGGAGATCCTGGCGGCCTCGGCGAGCGCCCGGGGGGCGTTGACCACGCCGAAGCCCATGCCGGTGTCGTACCCTCCGGTCGGCCGCCGGCTCGCCCCCGCGGTGAGCGCCTGCGCGACCAACGCGGGCGACATTTCTGGATATTTCGCTTTAATCAGTGCAGCGACGCCCGAGACGAGCGCGGTCGCCTGCGAAGTGCCGCGGCCGACCCAGTACTCGTCGCCGGGGCCCGCGCCGAAGATGTCCACTCCGGGCGCGGCCACCAGGACCGAGGGGTTCCAGTTGGAGAACGAGGCCCTGCGCAGCCCCCGGTCGGCCGCGGCCACCGAGACCACCCCGGGGAAGGCCGCCGGGTAGGAGTAGGGGGCGTAGCCGGTGGAGTCGGGCTTGCCCGCGCCCTCGTTGCCCGCCGCCGCGACCAGCACGACCCCCCGGGAGATCGCGTAACGGATCGCCGCCCGCTCCTCCCTGGTCGCCAGCTCCTTGGAGATCGACATGTTGATCACGTCCGCGCCCTGGTCCACGGCGTATCTGATGCCCCTGGCCACCACGTCCTCGAACCGCTCGGCGGTGTTGAACTCGCGGAAGCCCGGCTCCTCGTCCTCCAGGATCACCCGGACCGACAGCACCCGCGCCCTGGGCGCGACGCCGATCACCCCGTCGGCTCCGCCGGGGCCGTGCCCGTGCCCGGCGATCAGCGACGCCATGTAGGTGCCGTGCAGCCGGAGCGGAGCGACCCCCGGCGGGTTGGCCCCCGAGGTGAAGTCCTTGCCCTCGATCACCGAACCCACCAGGTCGCGATGGTGCGGATCCACCCCCGAGTCCAGCACCGCGACGGTCACGTCCCCGCCCTTGGAGATCCGCCAGGCACCGGGCAGATCGAGGGTCCGCAGCACCTGACGCTGGCTGCCCCGCACGTCGTCGGCGTGCGCGGCGGGGGCCGCCCCCAGCGCGATCATGGCCAGCGCCCCGGCCGCGCCCGCCCGCCTCAGCATCGCCACTCCTCGGAGACGCAGTCGGGCCGCACGGGCGTGGACAGCTCGGCGAGGATCCTGTCGGCGATGTCGCCGGTGAAGGCGAACATGGCCGGCCGCTGCTCCCCCACCGCCTTGGCGGGACGCCCGTCGACCTGGCCGACCGTGGTCATCACCACGTACGGCCCGGCCTGCCGCACCAGGCTGCTCTGCCGTCCGGCGGCGGTGAACCGGTCGGTGACCGTGCCCGGGAAGGCCAGCGCCCGCAGGCCCGGCGAGGGACGGCCGGCCCTGGGCAGCGCCGCCTTGGCGGCGGCCGCGCCCGCCTCCCCCGTGAAGGCCGCGACGCCGACGGTGACGACGACGCCCTGGAGCGCGTCGAGATAGGTGGCGCGCAGGATGCCCCGGCAGCCCGCCCGCCGCATCGCCTTCCTCAGCTTGGCGTCCACACCCCTGTCGCAGCGGGTCTCCGGCGAGATGCCCACCCTGCGGGCTTTCTCCTCCCCGCCCTGCTCGGCGGCGTAGCTGATGGTCTCGGGGAAGACTCTCCCGGCGGGCCACACCTGCCAGCGCAGGGCCATCTCGCCGGCGGCGGCCCTGTCCAGCTCCGCCTGGCTCGGGCCGCGTGTGAGCTCGGTCCCGGCGGTCCCGGCGGCCACCCCGGCCACCACCGCGCAGAGCAGCGTCAGCGTGGACGCCACGACCAGCGTCGACCAGGCAGGCCGCCGCTGACCTGGGACTTCATTCACGCCCTCGACCTTAATGCGGAGAGGAGGGTGTCATCCGCCGTTCCGTCCGGATCCGACGTGTTGGAAAGTATTTGACGACACGGAAAGCGGGGTGTCAGGCCCGTCCCGGCCGTGGGGCCGCCCCGCGGGCCGTCGCCACCCGGGCGGCCCCTTGCCCCCCGAAATGACGCGGCGCCCCGCGGAGCGGGGCTCCGCGGGGCGCCGGCCGTGGGCGACTAGTAGCTCGGCAGGCTCGGGTCGACCGTCTTGACCCAGCTCAGCACGCCGCCGCCCACGTGGACGGCGTCGGAGAAGCCGGCGTTCTTGACAATCGCCAGGACCTCGGCGGACCGGGCGCCGGACTTGCAGTGCAGGACGATGCGCTTGTCCTGCGGGAGCTTCTCCAGCGCGGAACCGTTGAGGAACTCGCCCTTGGGGATGAGCACGGCGCCGGGGATGGAGACGATCTCGTACTCGTTCGGCTCACGGACGTCGATCACGTAGATGTTCTCGTCGGCGTCCTGCATGGCCTTGAGGTCGGTCGCGGTGATCGTGGAGCCGGAGGCGGCCTCCTGTGCCTCCTGGGAGACCGCGCCGCAGAACGCCTCGTAGTCCTCCAGGAGCTCGGTGACCGTCGGGTTCTTGCCGCAGAGCACGCACTCGGGGTCCTTGCGGACCTTGACCGAACGGTAGTTCATCTCCAGGGCGTCGTAGATCATCAGGCGGCCGACGAGCGGCTCCCCGATACCGGTGAGGAGCTTGATGGCCTCGTTGACCTGGATGGAGCCGATCGACGCGCACAGCACGCCGAGCACGCCGCCCTCGGCGCAGGAGGGGACCATGCCGGGGGGCGGGGGCTCGGGGTAGAGGCAGCGGTAGCAGGGACCGTGCTCGGCCCAGAACACGCTGGCCTGGCCGTCGAAGCGGTAGATCGAGCCCCAGACGTACGGCTTGCCGAGCAGGACGGCCGCGTCGTTGACCATGTAGCGGGTGGCGAAGTTGTCGGTGCCGTCCACGATCAGGTCGTACCCGGAGAAGATCTCCATGACGTTGTCGGTGGTGAGCGCCACGTTGTGGACGACCACGTCGACCAGCGGGTTGATCTCCCTGACGCTGGCCGCGGCGCTCTCCGCCTTGAGGCGGCCGACGTCGGACTGGCCGTGAATGACCTGGCGCTGCAGGTTGGACTCGTCGACGACGTCGAAGTCGATGACCCCGAGCGTGCCCACGCCCGCGGCGGCGAGGTACAGCAGGGCGGGAGAGCCCAGGCCGCCGGCGCCCACACAGAGCACCTTGGCGTTCTTCAGGCGCTTCTGCCCGGCCATGCCCACGTCGGGAATGATCAGGTGGCGCGAGTAGCGGCGCACCTCGTCGACGGTCAGCTCGGCTGCCGGCTCTACCAGCGGTGGCAACGACACAGTTCTGCTCCCGTTTCAGGGGGTCTTGAGAGTACGGCTGAGCACAGCACGCACCACTCACAACCTAATGCGATGCCTCAGTCATTCCCAATCGGGATGGGGGCAGTCTCACATATCAGACGCCGGGCCTCGCGGGCCACCCTTCCGGGGAGCTCCATCTGCGCCACGTGCCCGGCGTCGGGCAGCAGCACCAGCCTCACATGGGGGAAGGTCCGCCCGGCCCGCGCGGCCATGCGCGGGTTGACGAGGCGGTCGTGGCGCCCGTGGACGACCAGCGTGGGCGCGGTCACCTGAGCCGCCTGCCGCCACAGGTTCTCCGCGCCGCGCCTGAAGTACTCGGCGACGAGGCCCCGCGCGGAGCCGACCAGCGCGGCCGCCGCGTACGGCAGGCCGTCCCTGCGGCGCAGTTCCTCGGCCGCCTCCCGGAGCCGCTCCGGGTGGATCCGGCCGAGATCGGCGTAACACATGCCGAGCGTGGCGTTGAGCCTGCGCTCGGCGGGCAGGGCGCTCAGCTGCGTCGCGGCCCACTCGCCCAGTCTCGGCACCGCCGACAGCGCCACCCGCGCCGGGCCGTACCTGGGGAGCAGGTCGGGCAGGGCCGGTGAGATGAGCGTGAGGGAGCGGACCAGGTCCGGCCGGGTCGCGGCGACCCGCACCGAGACGGCGCCGCCCAGGGAGTTGCCGAACAGGTGGACCGGGCCGCCGGCGACCCGGTCGATCAGCGCGGTGACGGTCCGGGCGTGGGCGGCGATCGAGTAGTCCCCGCCGGGCGGTTCCGGGGAGTGCCCGGCCCCCGGCAGGTCGACCGCGTGGCCGGTGACCACGTCGGACAGCTCGCCCATCAGGTCGGTCCAGTTGGTCGCCGAACCCGCGAGGCCGTGCACGTAGACGGCGGTCTCCGAGGGACCGGGCGGGGTCGAGCGCACGTGGACGCGCCGCTCCCCCAGATCCATCAGCTCACCGGGCCAGCTCGGAATCGGCTCGACACTCACGCGTCCTCCCTCGTTCGGCTTCCCTCTGACGATAGCCCCCGCCGGACAGCCCGTGCACAAATGCGACATTAAAGGCATTTCATTTCAAAACTCACCACCAAAGTACTCTATCGTCAATAAAGCGATAAGCAGAGAGCAAAAGGCGCGAATCTTCGTTTGTCACCCGACATGCGAGGAAATCAAGACAACCAGGGACGGCCCATTAGCGGCCATCCCGGACATTTTCCGATCACTCCGGAAAATGTTGAAAACGGGGCAACCGATCCTTTCAAGGGGGAAACGCAATGCCCAAGTTCAAGAGTGTCATGGCAGGTCTCGCTCTCAGCACGGCAATGACCGGCGGCGTCGTCGGCATGGGCGCTGCGACCACAGCGACCAGCGCCGGCGCCACCGCCGGTACGAGCACCACCTCCATCGCCTCCTTCCAGACGAACTTCGGCTGGGCCAGCTGCGGCTGCAACCGCCGCTGGCGCTGCGGTGGCGGCTGGGGCTGCCACCGTCGTCACAACCACTGGAGCCACCGCCGTCACCACCAGAAGTTCAACATCAACATCAACAACAACAACAACAACGAAGAGGACGCCCAGAACGACAACAACAACAACAACGTCTAGCCTTCACGGCCGGACGCCGGACCGGGGCGCCCGAACCTGAGCGCGGTGCGCGGTCGAGCCAGATGACCGCACACGACCCGATCCACCGTTGTTGCAAGCTCCGGGCCCACGGCGGGGCATGAGCTTCGGGCCCACGGCGGGGAGCAGGGTGCCCGTGTTCGCTGGGATCACGGTCCCCCACAGGGGATCACGATCAACACAGGGAACACGGGCACTTAAAAGGTGATTTCGATTATCCGATTCTCAGCCGGCGCGAGATGCTGTTCTTTTCCGCATTTCCGGGTGGGGGCCCCGTGGTCGTCCGATCCACGGGGCCCCCATTCCGCGGGAACCGAATTCCCGGCGCCGCCTTTACGCCGGACGGCCGGTCCTCCGCCCGCGGGAAGCCTTCTCCTCTGCGGCTCCGTCCTTCTTCGCGGGCTCGGCGGCGGCCTTTCCCGTCGCCGGAGCCGCGCCCCGGCGTTCTTTCTTGGCGGCCTCGACACTGGCGCGCAGCGCGGCCATCAGGTCGGCCGGCGGCCCCTCCTCGACCGGCGCCCCGGCGGACACGATCTCCCTGCCCTCGATCTTCGCCTCGATGACCTCCTGGACCGCCTCCCGGTAGCCGTCCCTGTGCGCCGAGGGCTCGAAGTCCGCGACCATCGTCTCGATCAGCGACTCCGTCATCCGCACCTCCTGCGGCCTGGCGTCGACGCCCTCCTCCAGGAACGCGAAGTCCGCCGATCGCACCTCGTCCGGCCAGAGCATGGTCTCCAGCAGGAAGACCCCGTCCCGGACCCGGAGCGCCGCGAGCGACTCGCGCTGGCGCAGCGCCACCTTGACGACCGCCACCAGCCCCGAACGCTCCAGCGCGTCACGGAGCAGCACGTACGGCTTCACCCCCGCGGGGTCCGGCTCCAGGTAGTAGGCCTTGTCCAGCAGGATCGGGTCGATCTGGCCCGCCGGGCTGAACTGGAGCACCTCGATCCTGCGCGAGGTGGACAGCGGCAGGTCGTCGAAGTCGTCGCCGGCGAGCACGACCATGTCGCCGCCCGGCAGCTCGTAGCCCTTGGCCACGTCGGCGAACGGGACCTCCTCCTCGCACGCCTGACAGAACCGGCGGAACCTGATCCGGCCGCCGTCCTCGCCGTGCACCAGGTGGAAGGTGACGTCGCGGCGCTCCGTCGCGGTGAACAGCCTGACCGGGATCGTGACCAGCCCGAACGAGACCGTGCCTTTCCAGATGCTCCGCATGGCGTCTCCCTGCCGTCGAGCTACCCACCAAGTTTCGCACACACGTTCGGAATCGGTGTCGGGTGGATGTAAACACTCACCAACGGGGCAGGTACCCGTCATGGCGGATCCGATGCCATGCCTTTCTCAGCCGGCGGGGCGCGACGCCGTACGCTTGGCGATGTCCGGTGTTCGCAGGAGAACGGAAGCAGAGCGGATGTCAGAGATGGATGTGCGCGACGACAGCCTGCACGGCGAAGAGCCCGAGGACGCCCTCTCCGAGAAGATCGGGGTCGAGGCGCCCGAGGCCGACGTGGCCGACCAGCACCGCCCGGTGAACGAGGACATCCCCGACTGGCCCGAGGAGATCTCGGCCGAGATGCCCGAGGCCGACGTGGCCGACCAGCACCGCCCGGTGAACGAGGACGGCCCCGAGTGGCCCGACCACATCCCCCTGGAGGCCGATCCCGCCGACGCCGCCGAGCAGAGCCGCACGGTGGACCTGGACGAGGACGACTACCGCTGACCCGGGTCCCGGCTATCGCTGCCCCGAGTTACCCGCGCGTAGGATGATTCACGACACCAGGAGCACCCGCAAGGAGAACCCCGTGACCGCTACCCCGGACGCCAAGCCCCGGGGCACCCGGCTGCCCCGAATGGCCCGTCGCCGCCAGCTGCTCAGCGCGGCGCAGGAGGTGTTCGTGGAGAACGGCTACCACGCGGCCGCGATGGACGACATCGCCGAGCGGGCCGGGGTCAGCAAGCCGGTGCTCTACCAGCACTTCCCGGGCAAGCAGGAGCTCTACCTGGCCCTGCTCGACCTGCACGTGGACGACATGATCGCCCGCTGCCGCGACGCCCTCGCCTCCACCACGGACAACAAGCAGCGCGTCCAGGCCGCGATCGGCGCCTTCTTCGACTTCGTCTCCGGTCAGGGCGAGGCGTTCCGGCTGGTCTTCGAGTCCGACCTGCGCAACGTCGCCCCGGTCCGCCAGCGCATCGAGCGCAACCTCCGCGAGAGCGCCGAGATGATCAGCCACGTCATCCAGGAGGACACCGGCTGCTCCAGCGACGAGGCCCGCCTGCTGGGCGTCGGCCTGGTCGGCATGGCCGAGGTCAGCGCCCGCTACTGGATCAGCAGCAACGGCTCCATTCCCAAGGACGCCGCCACCCAGCTCATCGCCCGGCTGTCCTGGCGCGGCATCTCGGGTTTCCCCCGGACGACCGCCGAGCACTGACATCTGTTCGCTTGACGCGATCAACCGGCGCGTCGGGTCCCCGTTGGGGCGACCATGGGACGAGCAACCCTCGTCGAAAGGGAGCACGATGGAAATCAAGATCGGCGTGCGTTCCGTACACCGTGAGCTTGTAGTGGAGACCAACCTCTCGGCCGAGCAGGTCGAGGAGGAGCTCGGCAAGGCCCTGAGCGCGGACCGGGGCATCTTCGGCATCAGCGACAGCAAGGGCCGCAGGGTCCTCGTCCCGATCTCCTCGCTCGGCTTCATCGAGATCGGCGAGGAGGAGGCCCGGCCCGTCGGTTTCGGCGGCACCCTCTAGAGATCTCAGGGCTCGCGCCAGGCCGTCGTCCCCCATCGGCCATGGCGCGGGTCCGGGGGCGGGCACGGCGCCGGCTCAGTCGCCGCGACACTCCTCGCGCTCGCCCAGAGCGCAGCCGTGCGGACGGCGGGCCCGGCGAACACGGTGCCGCTCCAGACTGATGGCCGGACAGTCCGCGCCACCTCTGCGTAACACGGCGCGGGAAATCCAGCGGTTCGGCCCACATCTCGTCAAGGAACTGCCGTAGCGGCGCGAGGCCCTCATATCTCGCACGGTACAACCGTTTGGCACCTTCACGCTGCTCGATCAGCAGACCTGATCTCCCGGAGCCCCGTCCGCGTCTCCCGGAGACCCGCGCGGCGCCGTACGCCGGGCCGGGTCTCCTCCCCGCGGGGCGCCCGCCCGTGAATCCGGCTCCCGCCCGTGAATCCGGCTCCCGCCCGTGAATCCGGCTCCCTCCCGTGAATCCGGCTCCCTCCCGCGAATTCGGCCCTCGCCCGTGAATCCGGCTCCCTCCCGCGGATCCGGCCCTCGCCCGTGAATCCGGTCCCCGGCACCCCGGCACCGGCACGCGCCACGGCCTCCGGCGCGGACGCGTGTCACGGCCCCGGGGTCAGCCCCATCGCGGCCATCCGCTCGCCGTGCGCCTCGGTCAGCCGGGCGAACATCCGGGTGATGTCCTCACCCGCCGCCTCCACCAGCAGCTTCGCGAGCTCGGGCCGGGCCGCGGCCACGTGCTGGCCCTGGCTGAGCGCCTCCCCCACCATCCGCCTGGCCCACAGCGCCAGCCGCCCGCTCTGCGTGGGGTCCTCCTTGAGTGCCGCGCCGACCCGCTCCACGGCGAACTGCGACCGCCCCTCGTCGACGAGCACCTCCTCCACGAGCCGCCGCGTCTCGGCGTCCACGTGGACGGCGGCCTCGCGGTAGAAGTCGAGCGCGATCCCGGTGCCGACGTAGGCCTTGACCAGAGCCTCCAGCCAGTCTCCCGGCGTGGTCTGGGTGTGCCAGTCGTCCAGCGGCCCGACGAACGGGGCCATCGCCTCCTCCGGGTCGATCCCGAGCGAGGCGAGGCGGTCGTGGAGCAGCCGGAAGTGGGCGTATTCGGTCGCGGCCAGATCGCCCAGGGCGGCCCGGTCGGCCAGCGAGGGCGCGTGCCGCGTGGCGTCCTCGGCGAGACGGAGGAACGCCGTCAGCTCGGCGTAGGCAAGGACGCCGAGCAGGTCGCCGACACCGGCAGGGGAATCACTCATGCAGGCAGCCTACGAGTTGACACGCCCAGCGATTCACCAGGAATACTAAGAAATCGGTTCCGCGTTGTGGTATCGAGTACACTGCTCTGAGAAAGTGCGACCGCACTGTGTTAATCCGGGAGATCTGCTCCCGGAAGCCCCCGAAGTCGGCATCATGCCGCAGCGGTCGCTGATGACATTGAGAGGGCTGGCCCTTCCGCGAGGACCCGGCACGGGGAAAAATTTTTTTTCAGCCCGTGGTCCCGGCAGGACTGCCTTCAACGGAGATTTAGGCAGGCCAAGCTGACGACGTTCCGAGACCTCGGAGTCACACCGGAGATCGCCGATGCCCTCGAGACCGAGGGCATCATCACGCCGTTTCCCATCCAGGAGATGGCACTCCCCCTGGCCCTCAACGGCCAGGACATCATCGGCCAAGCGCGCACCGGCACCGGCAAGACCTACGCCTTCGGCGTGGCGATGCTGCAGCGTGTCGGCAAGCCCCGGAAGAACCGCAAGAAGCCCCGCGGGCTGGTCGTCGTGCCGACCCGCGAGCTGGCCGTCCAGGTCACCGAAGACCTGGTGACGGCCGCCGGCAAGCTCGGCTCGCGGATTCTCACCGTCTACGGCGGGCGCGCCTACGAACCCCAGGTCGAAGCGCTCAAGCAGGGCGTCGACGTGATCGTCGGCACCCCCGGGCGCCTGCTCGACCTGGTCAAGCAGAAGCACCTCGACCTCGGCCAGATCGACGTTCTCGTCCTCGACGAGGCCGACCGCATGCTCGACCTGGGCTTCCTGCCCGACATCGAGCGCATCATCAAGCTCATCCCGGAGAAGCGGCAGACGATGCTGTTCTCCGCGACCCTGCCGGGCGAGATCGTCGCCCTGTCCCGGCGTTACCTCACCCGCCCCACCCACGTGCGGGCCGAGAACAACGACGCCGAGGCCGAGGCGACGCCGCAGACGACCCAGTTCGTCTGGCGCGCGCACCGGATGGACAAGATCGAGATCGTGGGCCGTCTGCTCCAGTGCGACGGGCGCGGGCTCACGATGATCTTCTGTGAGACCAAGCGCGCCTGCGACATGGTCGTCGAGCAGCTCAAGGAGCGCGGCTTCGCCGCCGCGGCCGTTCACGGAGACCTGGGCCAGGGCCAGCGCGAGCAGGCTCTGCGGGCCTTCCGCAACGGCAAGATCGACGTGCTGGTCGCGACCGACGTCGCGGCGCGCGGCATCGACGTCGACGACGTCACGCACGTCGTCAACTACGACTGCCCGCAGGACGAGAAAGCCTACGTGCACCGGATCGGCCGCACCGGCCGGGCGGGCAAGACCGGCGTCGCGGTGACCTTCGTGGAGTGGGAGGACCTCACTCGCTGGAAGGTCATCAACAACGCGCTCTCGCTCGACTTCGCCGAGCCGGTCGAGACCTACTCGACCTCCCCGCACGTCTTCAGCGACCTGGGCATCCCCGAGGGCACCAAGGGCGTGCTGCCGCACGCCAACCGGTCCCGGGCGGGCCTGGCCGCCGAAGAGGTCGAGGACCTCGGCGAGACCGGCCGTGTCCGCTCCCGCGGTCCCCGCAGGGGACGCGAGGAGGAGCGGGACGAGCGACGCGAGCGCCCCGCCCGCACTCCCCGGGAGCGCCGCCGCACCCGCGGGGGCCGTACCGGCGCGGACGCCACGGAGCCCGTGGAGAACGTACGGGAGGAGACGGTCGCCGAGGCCGCGCCGGTCGAGGAGCCCCGGCGTCGCCGCTCACGCGCCGGCCGTGCCGCCGAGGAGACCCCGGTTCCGGTCACGGAGCAGGAGATCCAGAGCCCGGTCGTCGAGCTCACCGAGGTGGAGGTGGACGTGACGTCTCGTAAGGATGACAACCGTGACGACCAGCCCGCCGAGACCGCGCCCCGCCGGGGCCGGACCCGGAAGGCCGGGCTGAACCCGGAGGTGAGCCTCACCGAGGGCACCGGGGTTCAGTCGCGCAGGGAGCCCGTGGCGGAGCAGGCCGACAGGCCGCGCCGCAGGCGGGAGCCGGTGGCCGAGGTTCCGCAGTGGGAGGATGAGTCCGTGGACGGTCATTGGGACGACGAGCCCGTGGCGGAGGCGCCCGCGCCCCGGCCGCAGCCGGAGAAGATCATTCCGGCGAGTCCGTTCTCGGTGATCTTCCAGTCGCCCGACCTGGCGACGGACGACGACGAGATCGCCCCGTCGGCGGCCTCCGAGAGGGCGCAGAGCCGCCGTCGCCCGCCGAGCAGGGGCCAGCAGCGGGGCCCACGCCGCCCGAGCTAGCCGTACCAAAGGAAAAGGGGCGCGACCGCAGGGTGGCGCCCCTTTTCGCGTCCTGGGACGCACAGAGCCATGTCACAGACGCACAGAGCCATGTCACCAAGAGAGGTATCGTGGGGCCACGTGAGTACGCCGCGATTTCTGACCCTGCCTCCTGGCGTCCGATCCCGTCAGATCGACACGCCGGTGGGCGCCTTCGCCGTTCTGGAGGCCATGCCGGTCAGCGGCGTCCCCGAGCGCTGGCCCGCCCTGCTGGTCCCCGGTCTCACGGGCAGCAAGGAGGACTTCATCGCGGTCCTGCAGACGCTGGCCCAGTCGGGACGGCGGGTCATCGCGGTCGACATGCGCGGGCAGTTCGAGACGGGCGGCCCTGAGGACCCCCGCGCCTACACCTGCGCGGCCCTCGGCAACGACATCGACGTCCTGGCGCACACGATCGGCGGGGGCGAGCCCCTGCACCTGGTCGGGCACTCCTTCGGCGGCCTGGTCGCCCGGGAGGCGGTCATCGACGGCCGCACCAAGTTCGCCTCCTTCACGCTGATGAGCTCGGGCCCCGCCGCGATCGTCGGCGTGCGCGAGCGCGCCGGCCGGGCCATGCTCGCGGAGCTGCCCGAGTCCGGCCTGGAACACATATGGCACACCCGGATGGAGCCGGAGGTCCTGGCCGCCGGGGTGCCGGACGAGATCATCGCGTTCCTGCGCAAGCGGCTGTTCGCCAACTCCCCGACCGGCATGACCACGATGACGGGTCAGGTGCTCTCCTCGCCGGACCGGTGTGACGAGCTCACCCAGGTCGAGGTCCCCACCCTGGTCCTGTACGGCGAGCACGACGACGGCTGGCCGCCGCGGATGCAGTCCGAGATGGCCGACCGGCTGAGCGCCGAGTGCGTGGTCGTTCCCGGCGCCGCCCACTCCCCCGCGGTGGAGGCCCCGGAGACGACGGCCGCCGCGCTCACCCGGTTCTGGAACGCGGCCGAGGCACGCCTGCTGGGCTGAGGCCTCCCGGCCCGGTCCGCGGGCTCCCGCACCGGCGCCTTCCCGTTTTGCACCACCCCTGTTGGACGCCCCGTCGAATGCCATGTAATTATCTACTTACTATGGCGAGCATCGAAGACATCGTCGTCCAGCCCCCGCACACCGCGACATGGCTGGTGCACATCGACCGCTCCATGTGGGTCGGCGGGGTCCGGGGCCTCATGCTCCAGGCGCTGCACCCACTCGCGATGCGCGGGGTCTGGCAGAACTCCAACTTCCAGGAGGACCCGTTCGGACGGCTCCGCCGTACGGCGGACTTCGTGGGCCGGGTCACGTTCGGCAGCCCCGCGGAGGCCGACGAGATCGGCCGCCGGGTCCGGGGGATCCACCGCCGGCTGCGCATCGACGACCCCGACACCGGCAGGACCCACCGCGTGGACGACCCCGAGCTGCTGCTCTGGGTGCACTGCGCCGAGGTCTCGTCCTACCTGTCCGTCGCCCGGCGGGCGGGCCTGGGCCTCACCGACCGCCAGGCCGACCGCTACCTGGCCGAGCAGCGCCGCAGCGCCACCTACGTGGGCCTGCACGCCGAGGACGTGCCCGGCTCGACGGCGGAGATGGACGACTACTTCGCCGGGATGCGGTCCCGGCTGAAGGTGACCCCGGAGTCCGCCTCCACGGTGCGCTTCCTGCTGTGGCCGCGCCTGCCCGCCGACCTCCGGACGCTCACCCCCGGCAAGCCCGCCTACTTCCCCTTCGGCGCGCTGTGCTACTACTCGCTGCCCGACTGGGCCAGGAAGCTGTACGGCGTGCTGCCCGACGTGCCCCGGAGCACCGTGAGCGCGGCGCTGAAGGCCTTCCGGCTGGGCATGAACTCGGTCCCCGAGACCGTGCACGACCGCGCGTTCATGCCCTCCACCCGCGACATGCTCGCCGGGGCCCGGACGCGCCTGGGCGCCGCGGGCTACGACCTGGGCAAGGGGCTCAAGGGCCTGACCGACCCCCGCCGCTGGCCGGACGGGGTCGCGGCAGCCGCCTGAGCCCCCTCCGGCGCGTTCCCGGGGTCAGTCGGCCAGGCCGTCCCAGGGCAGGCGGTCGCCCGCGGCCGCCTGGCCTTCCGGGCAGTGCCTGCGGAAGTCGCACCAGGAGCAGAGGGGGCCGGGCTTGGGCGGGAAGAGCGCGTCGATCTCCGGGGGGACCCCGGGGGGTGTGCGGCCGGCGCCCCTGGCGCGTGCCGTACCCGACCAGTCCCGGTAGCGGTCCTCGGCGTCGGAGGCCTCGACCGCGATGTCCTCGGCCCGGCTCAGATGGCGGGCCAGGGACGCGTCGGTGTGCTCCCACTCGGCGATCGTGCCGGTCGGCAGGTGGTGGAGCTCGACCCGGTGACACGGGCGGTGCATCACCCGGGAGGAGGCGACGGCGTAGACGGCCAGCGCGAGCGAGGACCGGGCGTCGTCCGCGGTGAGGGGCCGGCGGCCGGTCTTGTAGTCGACCACGACCAGCTCGTCGCCACGCCGGTCGAGCCGGTCGACGCGGCCGGAGACGGCGATGACGGAGGTCTTGGCGGCCACGGTCCGCTCGACGCCGACCGGCTCGTCGGAGGGGTCGAGGCTCGCGACGTATCCGGCGGTCATCTCGCGTGCCCGGTCACGCCAGGCGGCCGACTGCTCGGCGTCGCGGAAGCCCTCGTTGATCCAACCACTGGTGACCAGGACGGCCGCCGTCACCGGCGTCCGCCGGGCGTACGGCTCGCGCCACCAGGCGGCCAGGGCGTTGTGCACGCTGACGCCCACGCTGTTGTGCGCCCAGGGCGGGCCCTTCTGCGGCGAGGGCCGGTCCATGTAGGTGAACCGGTGACGCCGGGGACATTCCAGCCAGGTGTTCAGCCGCGACGGCGTGCAGGAGTACAGCCGCCGCGGCATGCCCTCAAGGGGGAGCTGGTCCACGGAGGACTACTCGTCGAGGAGCTTCAAGTTGATCTTGGCCGCCCGCGTCCCGTCGCTCAGCGGGCCCTCGGTCTTCTCGATCACGTCGCCACGGGTCAGCGAACCGGACAGCCACGCGTCGAACTGCGACTCCAGGGCGCCGATGGTGGTCTCCTCGCCGTGCGCGGGCAGCACGCGGATGCCGTGGCGCAGGGTGAACAGCCGGCCGCCGATGGCGGTGAGCTGGTCGGCCAGCGCGGGATACTCCCCGCCGACCTTGCCGGGCCCGTCGGCCTGCAGGGACTTGCCGGTGAAGACCACGCCGAGGGCCTCGCAGTAGAGCGAGACGCCGCCCTGGGAGACACCGGGGGTGGACAGGACCTCCAGCTCGACGTCCGCGACGCCGAACACGCCCTCGTCCTCCATGTCGATGTCGGGCCAGGTGTCCGGCCAGGTCAGCCGCCACAGCGGCCGGTCCTTGGGGTGGAGTGCCACCACGGCCTCGTCGCGCGCCGCCACCTCGATGGCCGCGCCCACGTGGTCGGGCAGGCCGTGGGTGCAGACGACGGCCAGCACCTCCCGCTCGCCGACCTTCTCCAGGATCTTCTCCGCGTCGCGCGCGGGGTCGATGACGATGACCTCCTCATCGTCACCCAGGATCCAGGTGTTGTTCTCGACCTTGTGCTCGGCGCCGTCGACATCGACGACGCCCTCGGTCACCACTCGTTCGATACGCGCTGTCACGCTTCCGAACTTTACTGCCTCGCTCCACCCTGCGGTTCGAGCACAGGTAACGGATAGTCTTCCCATTCGCCCTATTCGCCCGCCTATTCACTCCTCATCGCCCGTTTCAGGCCAACAGTGGGTCGAACAGCCCTATCCCGTCGCGAGGAGGGTGCGGATCGCCGTGATGATGAGCTGCACGGCGAGGGCGGAGAGCAGCAGGCCCGAGACGCGGGTGACGAGCTCGACGCCGTTCTCCTTGATGACCCGGAGGATGGTCACCGAGAAGCGCATGAACACCCAGAGCAGGATGTGCACGGCCGCGATGGCCAGGGCCAGGGCCAGGATGCCGCCGTTCTTCTGACCGGCCTGCTGGGCGAAGACGATCGTCGCGACGATGGCTCCCGGCCCGGCCAGCAGGGGGGTGCCGAGCGGGACCAGCGCGACGTTCACGTTGGACTTCATCGTGTTGGGGGGCGGCCCGGTCTCGCCGGTGAGCAGTTGCAGGGCGACCAGCAGGAGCAGCAGCCCTCCGGCGATCTGCATGGCCGCCACCTCGACGTGCAGGTATCCCAGGATGGCCCGGCCGAAGACCGCGAAGACCACGATGAGGCAGAACGCGACGATGGGCGCCTGCCAGGCGATCCGCGTGCGCTCCCGCTCCGTGCGGCCGCGGGTGTAGGCCAGGAAGAGCGGGATGATGCCGGGCGGATCCATGATCACGAACATGGTGACGAAGGCCTCGACGAAGAACTGGACGTCCAACACGCACTCCCCATGAACCGTCGTGAGGGGAGTGGTCGGTGCCGGGTCAGGCGTCCTCGCCGTCCAGGCGCGGGGAGAACGCGCCGAAGGGCGGGTCGATAGCCTGGTCCTGATCTCGCAGGTCACGCAGGGAGAGCTCGGCCAGGGTCATCAGGTAACCCGCCTCGGCCGGCCAGATGACCGTCCACAGCCAGTTGCCCAGTGCCTCGCCGGCGTAGACCGCCCGGTCCGGGGCGGCGCCGACACACCACAGCGCGGCCGGATGCCCCTTGATCTCGACCTTGGCGTGCGGCGGCCCCTCGTCGAACCCCGTGCCCGGGTCGGTGCCGTCCAGGCCGGCGAACCCCGCTCCCAGGCCCACCCCCGGCTCCTCGGCGATGATCAACAGGTCGGCCGGGCCGTGGATGAGCGAGGGACCGGAGAGCGCGATCACGGTGGCCCTGACCCCGCTGCGCTCGTCACCCGCCTCGGCCAGCCCGGTGACCAGCCAGCCCTGCGGCAGGGGCCACGGCAGCCAGGCGGGGACGAGGGCATTTCGGCTGATCGCCTCTACGGCGGCGGAGGAGGGGCGTCTCGGCGGCTGCAGTGGCAGGACGTCACCGTGCGGACCACACCGCCAGGCGCTTGACCAAGCGCTCGGCGGACGGAGCGGGCCGAAACACCGCGGGCATACAGGCGCGGCTCTCACGCCTACCCACGGTGCTTTGTCAGTGGCCCGTCCGTCAAGGGCACACCGCGTTATCGAGCCGTAATCTTATCAATGTGCGTGTAAATTGTGTGGGCGCGATCGTCCACGACGGCTCCGGGCGGATGCTTCTCATCCGCCGCGGGCACCCGCCCGGCGAGGGCCTGTGGTCCGTCCCCGGCGGCCGGGTCGAGCCGGGCGAGCCGGACGCCGAGGCCGTGGTCCGCGAGGTGCTGGAGGAGACCGGCCTGACGGTCACCGCAGGCCGCCTCGCCGGCACCGCCGACCACCTGGGGCCGGGCGGTCTCGTCTACGAGATCCGCGACTATCTGGCCGAGGTCTCCGGCGGCACGCTCGCCGCCGGGGACGACGCCGTGGACGCCCGGTGGTTCACCCACGAGGAGCTCGTACGGCTCCCGCTCGCCCCCGGCCTGCTGGAGGCCCTGGTCGAATGGGCGGTCATCGGGCCGGGGTCAGGGTCGAGCGCCACAGCGTGAGGTGGTCGGCGTCGTAGGTGGTGGACCTGCCCAGGGCCACGACCTGGCCGCCGGCGACCGCCACCGCGCCGAGCCACTGGGCGCCGTCCCCGCTCAGGCTGCCCTGGGTGGGGGTGTGGCGCTGCCAGTCCAGCCCGTCCTCGGAGGTCCAGGCCACGCTGTCGCCCTCTCCGGGCGGACCCTGCCAGCCGACCGCCACCACGCCCTCCTCCGTCGCGGCCAGATCCTGTACGGCGGCCGCCTGGTCGGCGGGGAGCCAGGTGAACTCCCATGTCGTGCCGTTGTCGGCCGAGACCGCGCCGAAGGCTCGGAGGCCGTCCCCGGTCCGGGCGGTGCCGGCGGCGACGACATGGCCGCCGTGCAGGACCACGTGCCGCAGTCCCGCCGACGTCGCCCCCGGGGGCAGGACCGGCTTCCGCGCGGTCCAGTCGACCCCGTCCGCCGAGACCCAGACCACGCCGGTCTCGTGGTCCGCGTTACCGGCGCCGCCGACGGCCACATACCCGGAGGAGGTCGCCGAGACGTCGTGCAGCCGCACCCCGCCGCCGCCGGGGAGCTTGCCCGCCCTGGTGTAGCGCTTCAGATCGGGCGAGAACCACACGACCGGGACGGTCCCGGCCGGACCGCGGTCCTCACCGGCCAGGACGTAGCCGGACGGGCCCGCGGCGACCGCGTGGGGAGCGAGGTAGTCGTGCTCGGCGGCCGGGGCGAGGGCGCCCAGGACGGGCACCCTGCGCCAGTTCACGCCGTCGTCGGAGGTGACGAGCAGGGGCTCGGTGGAGGAGGCGTCGGTCATGGTGCTGCCCGCGGCCAGCCAGCCTCGCCGGCCCTGCGCGACGTCGCCGAGCGCCTGGCGCCGTGAGCCGCCGAGGACCTGCGCCGGGCCACCGGCCGTCCAGTTCTCGCCGTCCGTGCTGGTCCAGATCCCCGCGTCGCCGGACGCGGCGCCCACGGCGACGAACCTTCCTCCCCCGGCGGCCACCCTGGCGGTCTCGCGGGCGGCCCGGGCGAGCCCGTCGATCCCGCTCAGCGGGACCGTCCGCGCCTGGCCCCCCTTGGGCGCGGTGATGAGGACCAGGCGGTTGTCCACGTCGGCGGCGCGTTCGTCGCCGCCGACGACGAGCGTGCCCTCGTCGGAGACGGCGAGCGCCCGCAGCGAACCGGGCATCCGGCCGAGGTCGGTGGACTTGCTCCAGTCGTGGCCATCCTTGCTGGTGTAGACGGCATAGCGTTCGAACCCGGACTCGGTGATGGCGGCCACCCCGCCCGGGGAGGAGGCCAGGCGCTTGACGCCCGAGCCGTCGGGGGCCAGGCCGCCGATGGTGCCGCACCGGGCCCAGTCGGCGCCCTGGGGCGAGCAGTAGACCTCCACCTCGTCCTTGTCGCTGTGCCGCCGGGTGGGGACGAGCACGAACCCGTCGGCGGCCACGGCCAGCACGCCCGGCCCGGGGACGACGGCCGCCTGCGACGCCTCGGTCCGCAGCCAGGTCCTGCCCCCGTCGGCCGAGCGCGCGATGGCCGGGGCGGACCGGCCCGGGGCCGGGTCTCCCAGCGCCACCACGGCGTCGCCCTTGGCGGCGACCGTCTTGAGACCCCGGGTTCCGTCCGGCAGACCGCCCTCCCCGGCGGTCACCCGCTCCCAGCCCCGCTCGTCGGACAAGACCCAGGCGACGGCTCCGGTGGTGCCGTCCGGGAGTACGGTCGTGCCCACCGCGACGAAGCCCGAGGAGGTCCTGGCCAGGTCCATGATCTTGTCCCCGGCCGCGAAGGCGCCCAGCAGACCGGGGTCCACCGCGTTCCAGCTGTGGCCGTCGGCGCTGGTCCACAGGCCGCGTCCGGCGCCGAGCAGGTCGTTCCCCGCGGCCAGCCAGCGGCCGTCGCCGCCCGCCACCAGCCCCACCGTGGCCGGCCCCGTCCCGTATCCCACCGGCCCGGTCACCTTGCCGAGCCGCCAGGTGTCGCCCCCGTCCGGGGAGACCAGGAACAGCGGCCTGGGGACCGGGCTGGTGGTGTCGCTGCCGACGGCGACCATGACGGTGCCCACCGAGGCGACGGCGTTGAGCACCTGGCTCGATCCGTCGCCGCCGACGCCGGGCGGCGGCACGAAGTTCGCGTCCCCCGAGTGCACCTCGTCGCCGACCAGCCGGAGTCCGGTGGTGAAGGGGCCGCTCACCCACCCCCACAGCACCAGGCCACCGCCGACCGTGACGGTCAGGACCAGGACCATGAGGAAGGGGATCACCAGGCCACGGCCGCGCCTGCGCCTGGTCGGGCTGGAGCGGCGCATGGCGGAGGGCGCGGGGGCGCCGCGATGGTGCCGCCCGCCGTTCGGCCCCCGCCTGCCGGGCGGGCCCTGGGCCACCAGCAGGTCCGGACGGGCCGGCCGGCCCTCCGGAGGCCGTCCCACCCGGCGTACCGGCTCGAAGTCGTCCTGAGCCGGTACGGCGGGCCGGCCGGGCCCCGGTTCCGGTGTCGCGGGCATCTCGGCCCCGACCCGGATCCCGTCGTCTGACCCGTACGGCTCGTCATGGGAACCATGGGCCTCGTCGTGGGAGCCGTACCTCTCGCCCCGGGAGCCGTACGGCTCGTCATGGGAACCGTAGGCCTCGTCGTGGGACCCGTACCTTTCGCCCCGGGAGCCGTACGGCTCGTCATGGGAACCGTAGGCCTCGTCGTGGGAGCCGTACCTCTCGCCCCGGGAGCCGTACGGCTCGTCAGGGGGGTCGTGCGGCGGTTCGGGGGCGGCCGGAGGGGCGGGCCGCGTCTCGTCCCTGCTTTCGCGGGGCGGCCCGGAGGCGACCAGCAGGTCCGGCCGGGGGCGTTTGCCGGGCTCGTGCGACAGGTCGGAGGCGACCGGGGGCCGGTTCTCGCCGCCGGGACGGCGGGGCGGCCCGGAGGCGACCAGCAGGTCCGGGCGGGGCGGGCGGCCGGGCGGGATGTCCTCGTGCCCTGCCCCGGAAGCCCGGCCGCCGGCGGCCGGGTGATCGTCGCCGGGAGGGCGGTCCGGCGGGTCGCCGGAGGCGCGGCCGGGCGCGGAGGCGGAGTCGGAGGGCCGGCCGGGCGCGGGGGCGTAGGGCTGGTCCGGAGTGGAGGGCCGGCCGGGGGTGGAGGCGTAGGGCTGGGTGTGGGGGCGGCGGCGTTCGCCGCCCAGGCCCTCGGGACGGGCCTGGAGGGGCTCGCCGTCGTCCGGAGTGGGCGAGGCGAACGGCGGGAGCATCCAGGGAGAGGCCAGCGGGAGGCCCCGGGGGCTGTCGTCGGACGGGCCGGGCGGGGAGTGCTGGATCGTCGGCGGGGACTCCTGGGGCTCCTGGGACCCGGCCGGGGGTGTCGTGTCGTCGCGGAGACCGCCGTCGTCCGCCGGCCACTCTCGCGAGCGCGGGTCGTGGGGGCCCGAGGCCACGCTCAGCACCTCCTGTAGGAAGCCCGTTTGCGCCCGGGGCCACCACCCCGGACCGTTCCAGTCGTCTCCGTGACACTCTGCCGCAACCCCCTATGGGAGCGGCAAATCGCACGCGACCCTACTACTACCCCGTTCTGTCGGAACGATCACCTGCCACCGGCCGGGTGATCGAGGCTTGGCCGTACACAGTCAAGAGCAACACGTCGGAGCCGCGATGACGAGACCTCTCTAGTCAGATTTATCGCGCCAGCGCCGGAATTATCACTGTTTGACGCTGTAATTCCGAGATCGCTGTCCACGGTGTGGACACCGCCGCCGGTTCCCGCGCGGATTCCGTCCTTGTGCGGATTAGTTCACAGACGCCCGCGTCCGGCGGGCGTACACCTGAGGGGAGGAAACCACCACCCCAGGGAGCAGACGATGAAACGGCTGGGGCCCGTCCACACACTGGCGGCCGGAGCGGCGACAGCGGTCGCACTCGGCGCGCTCAGCGTCATCACCACACCGGCGGCGCGGAACGTCCCCGCCGAGGCGGTCGGGACCGCCCCGCAGGCGCGGGCCGCCTCGCGGACACCGGCCGCCCCGCAGGCCACCCCCGAGGCCACCAGGACCGCCAGGCCCACGCCCGCGAAGGCCGACTACGCCGGGCGGGTCAGGGGCAACGGCGGGCTCATCGCCATCTCCGTCCGCGACGGCAAGGCGATCGGCTACTTCTGCGACGGCAGGACCGAGGCCTGGCTCCGGGGCAGGGCCGCCGACGGCAGGGTCCTGCTGTCCGGGCCGGGCGGCGCCTCCGTCGTGGCCCGGCTCGGCGGGGGCCGGGCGTCCGGGGAGCTGGAGTTCGGCGGCAGGCGGTGGGACTTCGGCGCGCCCACCGTGAAGAAGCCCTCCGGGCTCTACCGGGCCAGCGCGGTCGTCCGCGGGGCGAAGGTACGGGCCGGCTGGATCTATCTGGACGACGGCAGCCGGGTCGGGCTGACCCTCGTCGACGGCGCGCCCGCCGATGTGGCGATCCCGGAGCCGGGCGGGAACGCGACCGTCAACGGCCAGGTGGTCGACCCCAAGGACGTCGACGAGTTCATTGGAGAGTTCTGATGGCTGACACTCAGGTCTCGCAGGTCCCCCGGAGGCAGAACCTCGCCCCGCTGCTCATGCCGCTCGCCGTGGGCGGCCTGATCGCCGTCGGGCTGGGCGTGTACGGCCGCGTCCACCTGCCCACCGGGTACGCGATCGGCCCGGCCGGCTTCTCCGGGCCGCTGGCCATGAAGGCCTGGCTCACGACCGGAGCGTTCGTGCTGGCAGTGGTCCAGCTTCTCTCGGCCCTGGTCATGTGGGGCCGGATCAGGCTGGAGGCGCCGTGGATCGGCACCCTGCACCGCTGGTCGGGCCGGGCGGCGTTCCTGCTGACGGTCCCGGTGGCGTTCCACTGCCTGTACGCGCTGGGCGCCCAGTTCGACGCGCCCCGGGTGATGATCCACTCGCTGCTGGGCTGCTTCTTCTACGGCGTGTTCACGGCGAAGATGCTGGCGCTGCCCAGGCGGGGGCTGCCCGGCTGGACCCTCCCGGTGCTGGGCGGGCTGACGTTCACCGCTCTGACCGGGCTCTGGCTGACCTCGTCGCTGTGGTTCTTCACCACGATCGGGATCACGCTGTAGGCGGCGTGAAGGCGGTGGTGCGCCCGAGGCTCGCCGCCCTGCCCTTGGCCGCCACCACCAGCGCCATCTTCCTGGACGCCTCGTCGATCATCTCGTCGCCGAGCATGACCGCGCCGCGCTTCTCGACCGTCGTGTAGTACTCGTACGCGTCGAGGATCAGCTCGGCGCGGTCGTAGTCCTCCTGGGACGGCGAGAACACCTCGTTGGCGGCCTCGACCTGGGTGGGGTGGAGCACCCACTTGCCGTCGAAACCGAGCGCCGCGGCCCGTCCGGCCACCCGGCGGTAGCCGTCCAGATCCTTGATCGCCAGGTAGGGGCCGTCGATGGCCTGCAGGTCGTGGGTGCGGGCGGCCATCAGGATGCGCATCAGGATGTAGTGGTAGGCGTCGCCCTCGGTGTAGCCGGGAGGCTGCTCGCCGACCACCAGGGTCCGCATGTTGATCGAGGCCATGAAGTCGGCGGGGCCGAAGACCAGCGTCTCCAGGCGCCTGGAGGAGCCGGCGATGGCGTCCACGTTGACCAGGCCCCGGGCGTTCTCGATCTGGGCCTCGATGCCGATCCCGCCGACCTCCAGGCCGTTGGCCTTCTCGATCTGGGTGAGCAGCGTGTCGAGCCAGACCACCTGGGTCGGGTCCTCCACCTTGGGCAGCATCAGGCAGTCGAGGAACTCCCCCGCGCCCTCCACGACCTCGATGACGTCCCGGTAGGTCCACTGCGTGCCCAGGTCGTTGACCCGCACGACCCGCGTCTTGCCGGACCAGTCGCCCTCGCGCAGGGCCGCCACGATGTTCTTGCGCGCCCCCTCCTTGGCGAGCGGCGCGACGGAGTCCTCCAGGTCGAGGAAGACCTCGTCGGCGGGCAGGCCCTGGGCCTTCTCCAGGAAGCGGGGGTTGCTGCCCGGCACCGCCAGGCACGAACGTCGCGAGCGCATGGCCACACGCTAGCGGCCGTCCCGTCCCTCGCGACAGGCCGGGCCGGGCTATGGCGCCCATACAAAGAGCGCGCCCCGTTCTTGGCGCCGATCTCGTACGACCCCTGACCGATTTGTCCGAACAATGGATGCCAAGCATCGGTAAGGGAGACATTCACCATGGCAAACGCTTCTCCGGTGGCCCGGCCCGCCGTACTGTCCGACCTCATCCCGGGCTCCCGCGTCCGCGACCTCGCGCTCGTGGCCGGCGGCGCGGCCCTGACCGGCCTGGCCGCGCAGCTCACCTTCCCCATGTGGCCCGTCCCGGTCACCGGCCAGACCTTCGCCGTCGTGCTGGTCGGCGCGGCGCTCGGGATGAACCGCGCGGCGCTGAGCATGGCCCTCTACATGCTCGTCGGCGTCGCGGGCGTCCCGTGGTTCCAGGGCGGCACCTCCGGCCTCGGCGGTCCCACCATCGGCTACGTCATCGGCTTCATCGCCGCCGCCGCCATCGTCGGCAGGCTCGCCGAGCGCGGTGGCGACCGCACCGTCCTGCGAACGGCCGGCACGATGGTCCTCGGCAACCTGACGATCTACGCCTTCGGCCTGCCGGTCCTCATGGCCGGCACCGGGCTGGGCCTCGGCGGGGCGCTCGCGGCGGGCGTGATCCCCTTCCTGGCCGGCGACGCCCTCAAGATCGCTGTCGCGGCCGGCCTGCTGCCGGCGGCGTGGAAGCTCTCCGGCCGCTGATCCGGTGACCGCGTACGGCCCGCGCCTCCGATCCGGGAGGCGCGGGCCGTACATTCGTCTCATGGGTGTGATCGAAGAGGGCGCCAAGAAGTCGGGGGTCCTGTGGCTTTCGCTGGACCGGCCCCGGCTGGCCTGGCACGCCTGGCACGACGGCGCGATCTACGTGGTCACCGGCGGCGGCGAGCAGTCGCTGCCCGGCCTCGCCGGGTCCGGCGAGGTCCAGGTGACGCTCCGGAGCAAGGACAACGGCGGCCGGCTGGTCGTCTTCGACGCCTCCGTCGAGGTGGTGGACCAGGCGGAGGCCGCCGAGGCGGTGGCCGCGCTCGCCAAGGAGCGGCTCAACGCCGTCGACGGCGCGGGCCTGACGGCCCGCTGGGCCGCCCGGTCGCAGGTGGTACGGCTCACCCCGCGCGAACCGGCTCCCTGACCTCCACCGGGGCGGCAGGCACGACGGCCGTGGCCCGCTGGGCCAGGTAGGCGCCGGACAGGACGATGAGGCCACCGGCGATCTGGAAGGGCCCGAGCGCCTCCCCCACCAGGATCCAGGCGATCACCGCACCGGCGATGACCTCCAGCGAGGCGACGGTGGACCCGATCGCGGCCGACAGGCGGCGGACCGCGGTGACACCGAGGATGTAGGCGACGACCGTGGCGATCACGATCATCCAGATCGCCGCCGCCAGCGCCGGCAGGGCGTGGCCGCCCTCGGGCGCCACGGTCCGGGTGAACGCCGTCCACGGGATGTCCCACGGCTGGGAGATCGGGACGAGCACCGCGGCCGCGCCCAGCAGGCCCCAGGCGATCAGGCCGAGCGGGTCGACGTCGTCGCCGAAGCCGTCGCTGAGCAGGAAGTATCCGGCGCAGCAGGCCGCCGCGCCGAAGGCGAGCAGCAGGCCCACCGGGTCCAGGGCCAGGCCGGACCAGACCTCGACCACGATGCCGAGCCCGACCACCGCGACCACGGCGCCGACGAAGGCCGCCCGCGGCAGCCGTACCCGGCGGACGAACCGGACCCAGAGCACGACCAGCACCGGCGAGGTGAACTCGATCAGCAGGGTGATGCCCACCGGCAGCCGGGTGATCGCCGCGAAGTACAGCGCCTGCACGCCGGCGACCGCGATCACGGCGTAGGCCAGGAAGAACAGCAGCCGCGAGCGCGGGATGCGCAGCGCCCGGGGCCTGACGACGGCGAGGACGCCGGCGAGCAGCAGCCCGGCGCCCGCCATCCGCACCCAGACCGACTCCAGCGGAGCCAGCCCCGCGGCGCCCAGATATTTGGCCATGGGCCCGGAGAAGGCGAAACACCAGGACGACGCGAACGCGATCAGCAGACCGGCACGCCTCATAAGACACCATCCATGTAACTACCGTACGGTCCTTTTGATGCTGTCACGACATGCCGGATCCCAGCAAGGGGGCGTCCGAAATGTGAGCGTGCCTTGAACCGGCGACACCGGGACGCCGCCTACGCTTCAAATGTGAAGATCTTCATCGCACGGCTCGCCGGCACCCCGGTCTTCGACCCGGCCGGTGACCAGATCGGGCGGGTGCGGGACGTGGTGGTGGCCATCGCCGGCACCACCCCGCCGCGCGTGCACGGGCTGGTCGTCGAGGTCCAGCCCCGGCGGCGGGTCTTCCTGCCCATCACCCGGGTCCGGGGCATCGAGGCCGGGTCGGTCGTCTTCAGCGGCCAGATCAACGTGCGCCGCTTCGAGCAGCGGGCGACGGAGACGCTGGCCATCGGCGAGATCCTCGACCTGGAGGTGGAGGTCGAGGGCCAGCGGATGACGGTCCTGGACCTGGCCATGGAGGAGAACCGCCGCGCGGAGTGGACGATCACCAAGGTGGCGGTGGTCAAGGGCGGATCGGGCCTGGGGCTGCGGCGGCGCGGCCCGACCAGGATCGTGGACTGGGCCGAGGTCAGGGGCTTCGGCGCCGTGCAGAAGGACCAGGGCGCGGCCAACCTGCTGGTCGCCTTCGAGACGATGCGCGCCGCCGACCTGGCCAGCGCCCTGCACGAACTGCCGGACAAGCGGCGCGTCGAGGTGGCCGCGGCCCTCGACGACGTACGGCTGGCCAACGTGCTCGAAGAGCTCCCCGAACGCGACCAGATCGGCATCATGAGCCGGCTCTCCCCGGGCCGGGCCGCCGACGTGCTGGAGGAGATGAACCCCGACGACGCGGCCGACCTGCTCCAGGACCTCCCGCCCGAGCAGGCCGAGGCGCTGATGGCGCTGATGGAGCCGGAGGAGGCCGCGTCGGTCCGGCGGCTGCTGGTCTACCCGGAGGACACCGCGGGCGGCATCATGACGAGCGAACCCGTGGTGCTCCCCCCGAACGCCACGGTCGCCGAGGCCCTGGCCCACATCCGCCAGCGGGACGTCACCCCGACGGTGGCCGCGCAGGTCTACGTGGCCCGGCAGCCCATCGAGACGCCCACCGGCCGCTACCTCGGTCTCGCCCACTTCCAGCGGCTGCTGCGCGAGCCGCCGTCCGCGCTGCTCGGCGGCGTCATGGACACCTCCATCGATCCGATCAAGCCCGAGTTCACCCTGAACCAGGTGACCTCCTACCTGGCCACCTACAACCTGATGGCGGTGCCCGTGGTGGACGAGGTCGGCCGCCTGGTCGGCGCCGTCACCGTGGACGACGTGCTCGACCACCTGCTCCCCGACGACTGGCGCGAACGGGACCACGGACCGGAGACCGACCATGACTGAGCGGCTCGACCAGCCCAGGCAGCAGGGCCTGCGCCTGCGCCCGCACTACGACCCGGAGGCCTTCGGGCGGCTGTCGGAGCAGATCGCCCGGTTCCTCGGCACCGCCAGGTTCCTGGTCTACATGACCGTCTTCGTCGCGGTCTGGGCACTGTGGAATGTCTTCGCCCCGGAGAGCCTGCGCTTCGACCCCTACCCGTTCATCTTCCTCACGCTGATCCTCTCGCTCCAGGCGTCCTACGCCGCGCCGCTGATCCTGCTCGCCCAGAACCGGCAGGACGACCGGGACCGGATCCAGAACGAGCTCGACCGCAGCGCGGCCGAGCGGAACCAGGCCGACGTCGAATATCTGACCCGGGAGATCGCGGCCCTGCGCATCGCGCTCGGCGAGGTGGCCACCCGCGACTACATCCGCTCGGAGCTGCAGCGCCTGCAGGACGAGCTCCAGGAGCCCTACGCGCCGTCGGGCGCGTCCCGCTCCGGGGAGACGGGTTAGCCGGGGATCTCCTCGCCGTCCGGGGCGGGGAAGAGCTTGTTCAGCATCGCCGCGCACTGGCGCAGCTCCCCGGCGTCGAGGACGTCCAGGAACTGGGCGCGGATGCCGCGCAGGTAGGTGGGAGTGGCCTCGGCCAGCCGTACGGCGCCGCCGTCGGTGAGGACCGCGAACAGGCCCCGCGCGTCGCTGGGGCAAGCCTCGCGCTCGACCAGGCCGTCGCGCTGGAGGCGGTCGATGAGCCGGGTCAGGCCGCTGCGCGACAGGAGCACCCGGTCGGCCAGGTCGTTCATCCGCAGCCGCCGGTCGGGCGACTCCGACAGTTGCATGAGCACGTCGTAGGAGGCCAGCGCCAGATCGTGCTCGACCAGCAGATCGGTCTCCAGGACCCGGGTGATGCGGACCTGGGCCCGCTGGAGCATGCGCCAGACCGCCAGCTCCTCCGAGCTGATCGCCTCTCCCGACTCGCCTGCTGTCACGGTCACGGTCACGGAGTAACCTTAGAACGTTGCACGCGCATCTACATAGCGAATTGTCCGAATCTGACCGTCATGGTCGGATGCCGGAATTCCATCCATGGCCCCCGGGTTCATACCATGGGTGCATGACTCCTCCGCTCTCCTGTGGGAGCGGCCTCTCGCTCAGCCACATGGGCGCTGCGACGGACAAGCCCTGCCCGTAGAACGCCTGGACACATAGACAAGGAGGGACGGCATCCTCCCGTCGCCGCAGGGTGACGGCCTGTTGCCGACACTTCGATGGCACCTACCCCGGAACTGGTGATGGCCGCGCTCGCGACCGTCAACGACCCTGAGATCCGTCGGCCGATCACCGAACTCGACATGGTCAAGAGCGTCGACATCTCCCCTGAGGGGACGGTCCGTGTCGGGATCTTCCTCACGGTGTCGGGCTGCCCCATGAAGGACACCATCACGCGTGACGTCACCGGCGCGGTCTCCAAGATTGACGGTGTGCGCGCGGTCCAGGTCGAGATGGACGTGATGAGCCCCGAGCAGCGCAAGACGCTCCAGACCAAGCTGCGCGGCGACAAGGGCCCCGAGAAGGAGATCCCCTTCGCCCAGGCCGGCTCGCTGACCCGCGTCTTCGCGGTCGCCTCCGGCAAGGGCGGCGTCGGCAAGTCCTCCGTCACCGTCAACCTGGCCGCCTCGATGGCCGCCAACGGCCTCAAGGTCGGCGTCGTGGACGCCGACATCTACGGCCACAGCATCCCCCGCATGCTCGGCGTCTCCGAGCGCCCCACCAAGGTCGAGGACATGATCATGCCGCCGGTGGCGCATGACATCAAGGTGATCTCGGTCGGCATGTTCAAGCCCGAGGGCAACACCCCGGTCGTGTGGCGCGGTCCGATGCTGGACCGGGCGCTGCACCAGTTCCTCGCCGACGTCTACTGGGGCGACCTCGACGTCCTGCTGATGGACCTGCCCCCCGGCACCGGCGACATCGCGATCTCGGTGGCGCAGCGGATGCCGTCGGCCGAGATCCTCGTGGTGACCACCCCGCAGCAGGCCGCCGCCGAGGTGGCCGAGCGCGCCGGGTCGATCGCCGTGCAGACCCACCAGCAGATCGCCGGCGTCATCGAGAACATGTCCTGGCTGCCCTGTCCGCACTGCGACGAGCGGATCTCCGTCTTCGGCGAGGGCGGCGGCCAGACCGTGGCCGACGCGCTGACCCGCACCCTCGGCGCCCGCGTGCCGCTCCTCGGCCAGGTGCCGATCGACATGCGGCTGCGCGAGGGCGGCGACGAGGGCAAGCCGCTGGTGCTCACTGACCCCGACGCCCCGGCCGCCGCCGAGCTGAGCCGGATCGCCGCCGGTCTGAGCAAGAAGTCGGGCAGCCTCAAGGGCATGCAGCTCGGCATCTCCCCCACCCGGGGCCGCTAGGCTCCCCCGGCATGACGAGAGGCGCCCTCCTTCAAGGAGGGCGCCTCTTCCGTCGTCATCGGGCCCGGCCCGCCCCGCGGCGCCGGACGACGCTCCGGCCGCCGTGGGCTCCGGGACGGGAGCTCGCCGGGCTCAGGTCGCCTCCGAGTCGTACGGCGGGAGCTCGCCGTATCCGAGCTCACCGGCCGCCTCGGAGGCGTAGGAGTCGGTGTAGGCCGGGGCGGCGGCCGCCACGGTGGCCGCCGGGCGGTTCCAGTCGTCCTCCAGCTCGCCGGTGAGGTGCTTGCGGACGAAGTTCTTCGGGTTGAGGTCCGCCGGGTCGAAGTCGGCGAACTCGGGACCGAGCCCGGTCTGCAGGTCGCTCTTGGCGTTGTTGGCCATCTGACGGAGGTTGCGCAGCGTCTTGCCCGCCTGGGCGGCGGCCTGGGGCAGTTTCTCCGGGCCGAAGACGAGAAGGGCGATGACCACCAGCGCCACGATCTCAGGCCAGCCGAGTCCGAACACGGTGATCTCCTACCGGGACAACGTTAGAGCGGCTCCCCGGGCATACACCCGGAGAGCTTCCAGACTAATGCCCCCAACTCCAAGCACGCACCCACACATTTGAAGCGCTCCCCACGGATGAATCCGGGGGATTCCAGCCATCCCGACCGTGCGGCTCTGCGCACGGTCGCGACGCTGTTGCTTGGCGGTTCACCTTCCGGCCCCGTTTACACGGGTTTCCACGCCCCAGCCCACGATCCCGTTCCGGGTGACGCGGGCTCCGCCCTCCCGGCGGTGAGTAACGGCCAAAGTCGCAAGCTTGGTTATCGCTCACGTGTTCGACCACGACTGACTGTACCAGCGCGCGGTGCGCTGCCGCAGCCCGTTCCGGTCAAGGCACGCTCAGGCGCTGGAGCGCCTTCCCGCACCGGACGTACCCCCATGACTGAAGCCAGGGGCCCGCGCCCGGCATCCCCGATCGCTGGTCAGGAAGGCCGGGGTGCGGGTGTGGGCTGCGCGGCCGCGGCGCCCACGGTCACGGTGGCCGTCTTCTCCTGGCCGCCGCGCTGGAACTTGATCACCAGCTTCTCTCCCGGGGCCTTGTTCCTGATCAGCGCGATGAGCTCGGTGCTGTCCTGCACCACCGTGCCGTTGATCTCCAGGATGACGTCACCGGGCTTGAGACCCGCCTTGTCGGCGGGGCCGTCCGGCTCGACCGGGCGGGTGCCCTGCTTGACCTCGCTGTCGATGCGGACCCCGGCGCCCTGGTAGGTCTGGTCGATGGTGATGCCGATCCGCGACTTCTTGGCCACACCGGTGCTGACCAGCTCCTCGGCGATGCGGCGGGCGTGGTTCACCGGGATGGCGAAGCCGAGGCCGATGCTGCCGCTCTGCCCGCCGGCCGACCTGCCGAGCGTGGCGATCGCCGAGTTGACCCCGATGACCTCGCCGTTGGCGTTGACCAGCGGGCCGCCGGAGTTGCCGGGGTTGATGGCGGCGTCGGTCTGGATGGCGCTGAGCCAGGTGGTGTCGGAGCTGTTCTCCTCCCCCGCCTGGACCGGGCGGTTGAGCGAGCTGACGATGCCGGAGGTGACGGTGCCGACCAGGCCGAGCGGGGAGCCGATCGCCACGACCGGGTCACCCACGACCACGTTGTCGGAGTTGCCGAGGCTGATCTCCGGGGCTCCGAAGGTCTCCTCGGGCTTGACCACCGCGAGGTCGGACTCGGGGTCGCGGCCGATGATCCGGGCGGAGGTGGACTTGCGGTTGCTGAACTGGATCTGGATCTCACCGCCCGGCGCGGCCGCGGCGACCACGTGGTTGTTGGTCACCACGTAGCCCCCCTTGATCAGGAAGCCGGAGCCGGTGCTCGCGCTGGTGCCGCCGTCGACGGCCAGCGAGACCACGCTGGGCAGGACCCTGGCCGCCACTCCGGCGATCGACTCCGGAGGCCGGGAGTTGGAACCGGTCGGCGCCTTCCCCAAAGTGAAGGAGGGGTCGCGGTCCGAGAGGGAGGGGCGGGTGAGCAGGTAGGTGCCGACGCTCCCCAGCGTCGAGGCCAGCAGCGCGATCACCACGGCGAGGACGACCAGCGTGCTGGTGCGCGGCCCGCGCCGGCCGGGAGCCGCGGCGCCCGCGTAGCCGGCACCGGCGTAGCCGCCGGGGGGCGGCGCCCAGCCGGGGCCCATGCCGAACGCCTGGGAGGGCGGAGGGGGCGGACCGGCCGGCGGGCCGAAGACCGCGGTGTCCTGCCGTGCCCTGCCCGACGGATCGCCCCAGCCGCTCTGGCCGGGATGAGCGACCGGGCCGGGCTGCCCGCCCCGGTCGTCGGGGCGGGGCTGCTCGGCGCCGCCCTGCGGGGCCTGGCCCCACCGGCCCTGGCCCGGCGGCCCGCCGAGCTGGCTCCAGCCGTCGTTGCGGGGCTGCTCGCCGTGGGAGGGGACCGCCTCCTCGGCGGGCAGGAAGTCCGGGCGGGGGGGCTCGGGGGCCTGGCCTCTGTCGTCGGTGAAGTCCGACGGCGTACGCCCCTCAGCACCGTGCGCCTCGCGGGTACGGGTCTCGTCGGTCATCGATTATTCACCACTCCTTGCCTCGTATGAGGCCGCTCACAGGTATGCCCCGGCAATCTTCCCCTGAGCGGGATACGAGAGATGTAAAGCGCGCCTTACCCGAAGGGGTTGACCCAGGACAGGAGGCGATCCGCCCCTCGGCCGAGCCGCGTCCACAGGTCGGGCGCGGGCACCGGCTCGTGCGGCAGCGCCGCGACGGCGGCGTCGACCATGTCGGCCGGAGCGTCCGCGAAGACGGTGTAGACATGACCCCCACTCGCCCAGATCGTCTCCTGCTCGGCTGAGTCCCGGATCCAGATCGTATGCCCGTTGCGTTGCCGAGCATGCCACCCCTGGAGACGTTCCTCATCAAGGACACCAGGCTGGACAAAAACGGACACGACTGACAAGCCATCCGAATATCCCAGATACAAGTATCCAGGAGATGCGTCGTGCGCGGCGAACAGCTCCAGACGACCGGGCAGAGCGGCGGGGAAACGCCAGCCCCGGGCCAGCAGTCCGGGCGTCTCCCCCAGGTCGAGACCGCCGGCGGCCGACACGGGAGCGGCGGCCTTCCGCGCCGGTCCGAGGGTCAGGTCGACGAAGGCCCCGGCGTGGACGACCCTGCCGTGACCGTCGAGGAGCTCGCGGCGCAGCACCGGCCCTCCGGCCTCGTCGAGCCAGTAACGGGCCGCGACCGTGCCGTCCGCGCGCACCGCGTGGACCAGGCGGGCCGGCCGGCCGCAGACGCGCCCCTCGCCCACGACCACGACCCGGTAGTTGCGGGCCAGCACCTCAAGCATGGTCTCGGACGGGGTGGACATGCCGCCGGCGGGGGTGCCGGGGTCCACCCTCTGGACGAGACCCGACGGCTGGGTGTGCACGGTCAGCCCCTCACCGGGGACGTTGCGGACCTCCAGCACCGAGGAGACGGCGCCGGAGCCGGAGCGGCCCCAGGTGGTGACGTACTGGGTGCCGGAGTATCCGCGGGTACGGCCCGCGATCGCCGCCTCGCGCAGCAGGTGCAGACCGGTGTCGTCGCCCTCGGGCTCGTCCGGCCGGGCGGCGTGCGCCGGACTGCCCGCCACCAGCCCCAGCAGCATGACAGCGGCGAGAACGAGGGTGGCGGGCAGCCGGATCACGGAGTGGGGGAGAAGGTCGGCGTCGCCGACCCTCCGTAGGGCGCGGTGTTCCTGTGCTGGTTGGCGAACATGTCGACCGGCGGCACGACACGCGGGCTGGGGCCGGAGCCGCCCGCGACGAACAGCGTGCCGAGCGCCACGGCCGCGGAGGCGACGCCCACCGCGACGTAACCCGCCCTTCTCGCCCGGCGGGGACCTCCGGCACGGCCGCGCGGCCGGTTGTCCGGCGGCGCCACGCTGTGCATGCTCGGGATCGGCGCACCGCCGAACGTCCGCGAGGCCGAGGAGGTCGGGAAAGGCCGCTCACGCGGCGGTAACGGGCCGCCGGGCTCGGACATCCGCAGCAACGACATGGTCAGGTCGGCGGGCATGGCGGGCCCGTCCAGGGATCGCAACCGGTTCTTCAAAGCCCGCATGGCATCGACCTCGGCCCGGCAGGCGGCGCAGAAGGTCAGATGAGACAGGGCGCGGTCGCGCTCATGGTGGTTCAGCTCACCATCGACCAGTGCGGAAACACGCTCTCCGAGATGACTCATGCCCACTCCTTGCCAAGCGGCTCGTCGTGACATTCGTCATGACTGTGGTTTCTCATGCGAACTCCTCCCCGCGGGTGATGGTCGGGGGGAATTGGTCGCCACGGGGCGCGCGGTGCTCCAGCGCCTCACGCAACTGCGCCCGGCCGCGGTGGATGCGGCTGCGGACCGTGCCGAGTTTCACGCCGAGCGTGGCGGCGATCTCCTCGTAGGACAGCCCCTCGATGTCACACAGGACGACGGCCGCGCGGAACTCCGGCGCGAGCGCGTCGAGCGCCGCCTGGATGTCCGGCTCCAGATGGTTGTCGTCGTACGCCTGGGCGGGGGACGGCTCGCGTCCGCGCAGCCGCTCGGCGGCGTCGTCGGCGAGCCCCTCGAACCTGATGCGCTGCTTGCGCCGCGCCATGTCGAGGAACAGGTTGGTGGTGATGCGGTGCAGCCACCCCTCGAAGGTGCCCGGCGTGTAGTTCGACAGAGACCTGAAGACCCGGACGAAGACCTCCTGTGTGAGATCCTCGGCGTCGTGCACGTTGCCGGTCAGCCGATAGGCCAGCCGGTACACGCGCGCCGAATGGTTCCTGACCACCTCCTCCCAGGTGGGAGGCGTCCAGTCAGGCATGGGAGCTTCCGTCTGGTGGTCGGACTCCTCCACCAGCACTCCTCTCTCCGGGACCACCGCTATCGCCATAGTGCCTGGTTTCGTCCCTTCGTGCGCACTCACTACCTTCAGGACCGGCAAAGGCCGCTTAAACCGTGCAACGCACCGGGCGCGACATGAGTTCCCGATCGGGCCTGCCTCCCTTAGGCTGCGACCCAGTGCCTATATGACTGTGTACGGAGAAAGCGGGAGGAGAGGCCGATGGCAGAGACGCCGACAAGTCCGTTGGAGGCCACTCTGGCCTATGCCGAGGAATTCCACACGGAGGACGAGATCCTGCTCACCGCGCGTCAGCGCGGGGCGGAGGTGGGAGCGCCCCCGATCCTGCCCGGTGGCGGCGCCGCCCTCTGCTTCCTCGCCACGGCCGTCAACGCCCGCGCGGTCGTGGAGATCGGCACCGGCTGCGGTGTGTCCGGACTGTGGCTCCTCCGCGGCATGCGCCAGGACGGCACGCTCACCAGCGTGGACGTGGAGCCGGAGCACCAGCGTCTGGCACGGCAGAGCTTCGCCCAGGCCGGGTTCTCCGGCGGCCGGATCCGGCTGATCACCGGCCGTGCCCTGGACGTCCTGCCCCGCCTGTCCGACGGCGGCTACGACCTGGTCTTCTGCGACGGCGCCAAGCAGGAGTATGGCGACTACCTCGCCGAGGCCGTCCGGCTGCTGCGCCCCGGCGGGATCGTGGTCTTCGACAACGCCCTGTGGCACAACCGGGTCGCCGACCCGGCGCAGCGCGACCCGGACACCGTCGCCGTGCGGGAGCTGGGCAAGCTGGTCCGTTCCGACGAACGGCTCCGCCCGCTGATGATGCCCCTCGGCGACGGCATCCTGGCCGCCATCAAACTCACCGACTAGACAGCCACTCCAGCAGCAGGCGCACGCCGTAGCCGGTGGCGCCCTTGCTGAAGATGCCCTCGTCCGCGCTGCTGCGGCCGACGCCGGCGATGTCCAGGTGCGCCCACGGCCGCTTGCCGGTGAACTCGCGCAGGAACAGCGCCGCGGTGACGGAACCCGCGCCGTAGGACGACCCGACCTCGATGTTGGCCAGGTCGGCCACGCTGGAGTCGAGCGCCGGGACGTAGTCGTCGATCAGTGGCATCCGCCAGAGCCGCTCGCCGGTGCTCTCCCCCGCCCCGGCCAGCTCGGCGGCCAGATCGTCGTCGGAGGCGAAGACGGCGCCGAGGTCCTTGCCCAGGGCGATGCCGATGGCCCCGGTCAGCGTGGCGATGTCCACCATGACGTCCGGGTCCAGCTCGGCGTCGGCGTAGGCCAGCGCGTCGGCCATCACCAGGCGGCCCTCGGCGTCGGTGTTGAGGACCTCGACGGTCCGCCCGCCGTACTGGGTGATCACGTCGGAGGGACGCTGGGCCGTGCCGGAGAAGGCGTTCTCCGCGGCCGCGATCAGGCCGGTGACCCTGACCCGCACGCCGAGGGCGGCCAGCGCGCCCAGGACCGCGATGACGACCGCGCCGCCGGCCATGTCGGTCTTCATGAACTTCATGCCCTCGGTCGGCTTGAGCGACAGGCCGCCGGTGTCGTAGGTGATGCCCTTGCCGACCAGGACGACGTGACCGGTGGCGCCCTCGGGCTCGTAGGACAGCCGGATCAGGCGCGGCGGGTTGGCCGACCCCTGGCCGACGGCGACGATGCCGCCGAACCTCCCGGCGCGCAGCTCCTCCTCGTCCCACACCTTGGCGGTGACGCCCTGCTCCACGGCGCGCTCGGCGAGCCAGGCGGGGGTCTTCACCGAGGAGGGCATGTTGGCCAGGTCCCTGGCCAGGGCGACGGCCTTGGCGATCACCTCGCCCCTGGCGACCTCGGCCTCGGCCCCGTCACCGACGAACTCGATCACCGCCACCGGCGGGGACTTCACCTCGCCGATCCGGAAGGTGTAGGTGGCCAGCAGGGCGCCCTCCACGAACGCGGCCACCGGCCCCTCGGGCAGCACGATCCTGATCGCGTCTCTGCCCTTGCCCCGCCTGGCCACCGCGGCGCCGGCCTTGCGCAGGGCACCGGCCGAACCGTCCCCGATCCCGTAGAGCAGCACCCGGCCGACGGTCTCACCGTTCGCGACGGGGACCTCCACGACCTCGCCGGCCTCGCCCTTGGCCTCGTAGTGGGCCAGCAGCGCGGCGGCGGGCAGCGGTAAGCCCACCTCGGGTGCGAGGTCCGCCGCGAAGGGGACGGCGAACAGCTGGGCGTCCTCGGCGACGGGGATCTCGGCGGCCGCGCCACTCCCGGAGGGGGCCGGCGAGGTCACGGCGGACAGGCCCCGCCCGTAGGAGGCGCGGGGCAGCAGCAGATAGGGAGATATGGGCATGCGAACTCCAGTCATCATCTGGGAAGAACACTACGGCCCTGGCGCGAGCCGCCACAGGGCGGTCCGGCGGCCAGGGCCGTGTTCATCGGTCGCGGTCGCGTGGGCCATGGCGGATGTCATGCTCTCCAAGCAAGATCAGATAGGGCCCGGCTACACCGCTGCATCTCAGATCGGGATCAGACGACGACCTTCTTCAATTCCTCACCAAGGGCGCTGGCTTCGTCTGCCGAGAGTTCGACGACGAGCCGGCCGCCACCCTCCAGAGGGACCCGCATGACGATTCCCCTGCCTTCTTTGACGACCTCCAGCGGACCATCACCGGTCCTCGGCTTCATAGCCGCCATGCGTGTATCCCTTCCTGCTTCGGGCTCCGGATCTCCGACTGACCCGAGGGTGGCCGACGCATTCACGTCTTCTGTGATGTCCTATTATCCCGTCTCCGCGCTCGGAATGGGAACGATCAGCCTCAGCATCGACTCATCGGGCAATCAAGACCGTTGTCCGAGACCCTGCAGACGACCAAACTTGTCCTCGTGAACGCCCGTGCCGCTCTCTTCGATCTGTATGGGGACCATCTGCGGTCCCGAGGCGGTCGCGCGTCCGTAGCCGCCCTCGTCCGCCTGCTCGCACCGTTGGATATCGCCCCTCCCGCCGTCCGTACCGCCGTCTCGCGGATGGTGCGGCAGGGCTGGCTGACCCCCTCCCGGCTGCCGCAGGGGCCCGGCTACGAGGTCACCCCCAGATGCGTGCGCCGTCTCGACGAGACGGCGCTGAGAATTTACCGAGTTGGGACGATCACCTGGACGGGCCGGTGGCACATGCTCGTGGTCGAACCGGTGCGCGAGCGGCCCCGCCGGGAGCGCCTGAAGGCCGATCTGGCCTTTCTCGGCTACGCCCCGCTGTCGGAGACGACCTGGATAGGTCCGCGCCCCTCCCCCGAGCTCGGCGCGCTCCTCGCCGGGGAGGACATCCACGCCGACCGGTTCGACGCGGTGCTCGACGGCGACCCCAGGGCGCTGGTCGCCAGGACCTGGGATCTGGAGAGCATCGGCTCGGCCTACGAGGAATGGCTGTCCCGGGCGGTCGACCTGGTCGGCGCGCTGCCCGGCGACGCCGCCGACGACCGGGTGTTCGCCACCCGGAGCAGGCTGCTGCACGGCTGGCGCAACTTCCTGTTCCGGGACCCCGGGCTCCCCGCCGACCTCCTGCCGCCGGGCTGGCCCGGCGAGAAGGCCAGGGCCTACTTCGAGCAGGAGGCGGCCCGCCTGCTCCCCGCCGCCGCCGCGTTCGTCGACCACCATCTGACCGAGCCGTAGAAGGAGCCTCTCCGTTGAACGACGTTCTCTACTCCGTCGACGACGACGCCGTCGCCACCATCACCCTGGACCGGCCGGAGGCGATGAACTCGCTGACGGTACGGGCGAAGACCGACCTCCTTGAGGCCCTGACCATGGCCTCGCAGGCCTACGCCGTACGGGCGGTGCTGCTGACCGGGTCGGGCCGGGCGTTCTGCGCGGGCCAGGACCTGAACGAGCACGCCGCCAACCTGGAGGCGGGCCGGGGCCTGAACGACACCGTGCGCACGCACTACAACCCGATCATCCGCACGATCACCGAGATGGGCAAGCCGGTCGTCGCGGCGGTGAACGGCGTCGCCGCGGGCGCGGGCGCCTCCCTGGCCTTCGCCTGCGACCTGCGGATCGCCTCCGACAGGGCGAAGTTCGCGATGGCCTTCACCGGCATCGGCCTGGCCCCGGACTCCGGCGCGTCCTGGACGCTCCAGCGCCTAGTCGGCCCGGCCCGCGCGGCCGAGCTCCTGCTGCTCGGCGAGCCCTTCGACGCGGCCCGCGCGCTGGAGCTCGGCATCGTCTCCAAGGTCGTCCCCGCCGACGAGCTGGCCACCGCGGCCCACGCCCTGGCCGTACGGCTGGCACAGGGCCCGACGAGCGCCTACGCCGCCACCAAGCGGGCCCTGGGGGCCGCCGCGAGCGGTTCGCTGGCCGACGCCCTGGCCCTGGAGGCCGACCTCCAGGACGCCTGCGCCAAGACCGCCGACCATCTGAACGCCACCCGCGCCTTCCTCAACAAGGAGCGCCCCGTCTTCGAGGGCCGCTAGGGCGTGCCCGGCCGAGCATGGGTGGGCGGCTGTTCTCCTCATCGCGTGCAGCCGGCCGGACGCGGTCCGGCATCGCCGCGCGCGCGGCGGGCCCGGATCCGCCGTCCCCGGGTCACCGTCGCGAGGTGGAGCACCAGCGCCAGTGCCGCCACCCCCGAGGCGGCCCACGGCAGCGCGTACGCCGCGATGCCCGCCGAGAGGGCCAGCCCGCCCAGCGCCGAGCCGACCGCGCTGCCCAAGTAGAGAGCCGAGTTGTTCAGAGCCAGCGCGACCGTGCCGCGCTCGGCCCGCAGCGCGAGCAGCCGATGCTGCTGCGGCACCTGGAGCGCCCAACCCGCCGCACCCCAGATCACCATCGCCACGGCCGCGGCGGGCAGCATCCCTCCGGCCAGCGGGGGCAGGAGCGCCTGCGTCAGCGCGATCGCGGCGAGCACCCCGCCCACGAGCGCGAGGACCCGACCCGTACGGTCGACCAGCGGGCCCACCGCGACACTTCCGAGCACCCCGCCCGCCCCCCAGGCCCACAGGTAGGGCGCCACCTCGTGCACGCCGCCCGCCGACTCCAGCACCGGCGCGAGATAGGTGTAGAGACCGAGGCTGGCCACGGCGGCCAGGAACGACACCGCGACCACCGGAGCCACCACGCGGTCGGTCAAGGCCGCGAGCCGGGTCCGTACCGGGACGGGCGGCTCCGCCGGCACCGGAGGCAGCAGCGCGGCCAGCCCGACCATCGCGGCCGCGCCCAGCGCCGTGATCAGCCACATCGTGGCCCGCCAGCCGGTGTGCCCGGCGAGCAGCACCCCCAGCGGCACTCCCAGCACCGTCCCGGAACTCATCCCGCCCATCACCAGGGCGAGCGCCCGCCCGCGCCGCTCCCCGGGCACCAGCGCGGAGGCGGCGGCGGTGGACAGCGCCGAGTACACCCCGGCGCCCACTCCGGCCAGCACCCGGGAGGCGAGCAGCAGGGCGAGCGAGGGGGCGAGCGCGGTGAGCCCGTTGCCGAGGCTGAACAGCGCGAGGGCCGCCACCAACGTCGTTCTGGGCCGCAGGTGCGACAGCAGGCCCGTGACCAGCGGCGCCGACACGGCGTAGGCGAGAGTGAACACCGTCACCATCTGACCGGCCAGCGACACCGTGGTGCCGAGATCCGCGGCCACGACAGGCAGCAGCCCTGCCATGACATACGCGTCCAGGCCGAGAGTGAACGCCCCCAGGGCCAGGAGCAGGACGTTGCGCACAGCACATCTCCTTCCTCTCGCGCTTCTCGCATGCGACGGACTGGTGTGCGATCGATCGCGGAAGCACGTGGCCGGGAGCGTAGGCAGGCCCGTGGGGCCCACGGAAATGCCCGGCTCACCGCGTTTATGCTTGGCGGGCATGAATACGGAAGACGGCCTGGACGGCCTGGATGTGGAGCTGCGACACCTGCGCGGGTTCGTCGCGGTCATGGAGGAACGGAGCTTCACCTACGCCGCCCACCGGCTGCGCATCGGCCAGCCGGCCCTGACACGCACGGTTCGAGCGCTGGAGGAGGCCGTCGGCGCCCGGCTCCTGGATCGCTCTACCCGCCGGGTGGAGCCGACCGAAGCGGGACGGCGTCTCTACCGGGACCTCGGCGCCCTGCTGCCCCGGCTGGGAGAGGCCCTGCGTGCTCTCTGTGCCAAGGCCACGTTACGACTGGGCTTCACCTGGCTGCTGCCCGCGGCGTGCTCCTCATTGGTCTCGGCGTTCGAGGCGGAGACCGGTGCGGGCGTACGGCTGGTGCGCCGCGACTCCGCACTGGCCGGCCTCGACACCGGGGAGGCCGACGTCGCGGTGCTACGCGGCGATCCGGCCGACGGCTCCCTGCGCGTCACGACGCTCTTCCACGAGCCGAGGGTCGCCGCGGTCTCCCGCTCCGCCGGCGGGGCCGCCGCCGCCGTGGCACGCCGCCGGGTGATGGACTGGACGGAGCTGGCCGGCCTTCCGCTGGTCGTCAACACCGTGAGCGGCACCGTCCGGCCGGAGCACTGGCCCGAGGGGCACCGGCCCAGCCTCGCCTGCACCAGTGGCAACTTCGACGAGTGGCTGGAGGCGGTGGCGGCCGGCCACGGGATCGGGGTGGCCCCGGAATCGGTCATACATCGGCAGCCGCACCCGGACGTCCGCTTCGTCCGGCTGAAGAACGCCCCGCCGGAGGCCGTGCGCCTGGCCGTTCCGGCCCGCGGCGCGCACCCACTGGCCGCGCACTTCCTCAAGCTGGCGGACAGGGCCGGATCACAGCGGCGCTGACCGGGAAACTAACGGCCCGCCCGGCGCGCTAGCTGCCCGCGTCGCGCACCCAGCAGTCGGACAGGTGGTCGTTGACCAGGCCGATGGCCTGCATCAGCGCGTAGGCGGTGGTGGGGCCGACGAACCGGAAGCCGTGCGACCTGAGCTCCTTGGCGAGCGCCTTGGAGCCGGGAGTATGGGCGGGCACGTCCGCCAGGGTCTTCGGGACGGGGGAGGCCGGGTCGGCGTGACGCCAGACGAGGTCGGACAGGCCGACGTCGAGGGCGGCCCTGGCGTTGGCGATCGCGGCCTCGATCTTGGCCCGGTTGCGGACGATGCCGGTGTCGGCCAGCAGGCGATCCACGTCGGACGGGCCGAACGCCGCCACGGCCGGGATCGAGAACCCGGCGAAGGCGGCCCGGAAGTTCTCCCGCTTGCGCAGGATCGTGATCCATGACAGGCCGGACTGGAAGGCCTCCAGGGTGAGCCGCTCGAACACGCGGTCGTCGCCCTCGACCCTGCGGCCCCACTCCTCGTCGTGGTAGGCGAGGTAGTCGGGGGCCGAGCTCACCCAGCCGCAGCGGACGGGCTCCACGGACTCGGTCATCGGACCTCCTTCGCGTCCGGCACGCCCAGCCGGTCGCGTTCCCAGCCGTCCTCCCGATCACCGTCGCGGACGGCTTCCCCGTCACTCTCCCGGACGGCCTCCCCGTCGCGCCCCCGCACGTCTTCGCCGTCATCCTCACGGACGTCCGCGCCGTCGCCGTCACGGGCGGCGAGAGACTCCGGCGGCGTCTCGGACAGCTCGGGGAACTCCGCGGGGCCCTCGGGCTCGTGCTCGGTACGCGGGGCGGTCAGCGGGCCGGCGTGGATCTCCTGGCGGGCCTGGAGCCTGCCGGCCAGCAGCTCCGCCACCCGCTGTTCGAGCACCGCGATCCTGGTGTCGCGCTCGCTCAGCGCGTTCACGATCCGGTTCAGGGTCTCGTCCACGCTCTGCGTGTGATATCCGACGAGGCTGACCGGGAGTTGCAGGGCCATGAGGTCGGCGGAGCCGACCTGCCCGGCGGCGGGTAGATCCAGCGGGGGGACGTCGGGCGCGAACTCGCTCAGTTCGCCGCCCCCGCCCATGGCGACCACCACCACGCCTGCGAGGATGGCTACGGCAGCGAGAGCGAGTACGACCAGCACATACGAATCGTGCCACAACTCCTCTGATCTAGGATCGCGCCATGACAGCTCTCGTGGTGTTCGCTCCCGATGACCCGGGTGACCCCGATTGGGCCGAGGCCCACTCGATCGCCGAGATCGAGGAGCTCACCCGTGCCGGGCACACCGTCGCCGTCACGCCCGCCGCGCTGGCCGGAGACGGCAGCGAGGCCGCGGAACTCGCCGCGGCCTCGATCTGCGCCTGGGCCGGCGCCCGGGTCTTCCGCACCACCCGCCCCGCTCAGGTACGGCTGGCGGTCGAGATGACCGAGTCCCTGGCCGGGCGGCGGCCGCCCGCGCTAACCCGCCGTGGCCTCGCCTAGCTCCTCGGCGCTGGGCACCAGGTACGTGGTCGTCTTCTCCAGGTGCCGGAACGCCTCCTCGACCGTGGTGGTCCAGGAGATCGCGTCGAAGACGTCCGGCCGGGTGAACCCCTGCTCGTGCATCCCCTCCACCAGGCTCCTCAACGGCGCGTAGACGCCCCACGGGTCGAGGAGCACCAGCGGCTTGTCGTGCAGGCCGATCGTCCGCGACGTCCAGATCTCGAACAGCTCCTCCAGCGTCCCGATGCCGCCGGGCAGGACCAGGAAGGCATCGGAGCGGGCGTCCATGATGCCCTTGCGCTCACGCATGTCGGTGGTGACGATCAGCTCGTCGGACTCCTCGTCGGCGACCTCGATGTCCACCAGGGCCTGCGGGATCACCCCGATGGTCCGGCCCCCGCCCGCGCGTGCCGCCCGTGCCACCGCGCCCATGCAGGAGACCTTGGCGCCCCCGCTCACTAGTGCGTGCCCCCGCCTGGCCAGCTCGGCGCCGACCTCCTCGGCCAGGGTCAGATACTTGTTGTCGATCTTCTGACTCGATGCCAGGAATACACAAATGAACACGGGCAAACCCTATTGGGCGTCGCCGACCGTGTTACGGACCGCCCGCTGTTCCTCCCTGAGCCGCTCCGCCCTGTTCCGGTCGGCGTCGGCGATGATCCGTACGGCCTCGTCCACGTCGTCGGTGACGTGGACGAGATCCACGTCAGCCAGGGAGATCTTGCCGCTGGACACGAGGGTGTTCTTGATCCAGTCGAGCAGCCCTCCCCAGAACTCCGTGCCCATCAGCACGACGGGGAAGGAGGTGACCTTGCGCGTCTGGACCAGCGTCAGCGCCTCGAACAGCTCGTCCATCGTGCCGAAGCCGCCCGGCAGCGCGACGAAGCCGCAGGAGTACTTCACGAACATGGTCTTGCGGACGAAGAAGTAGCGGAACTCGATGCCGAGATCCACGTATTCGTTCATGTGCTGCTCGAAGGGGAGTTCGATGCCGAGGCCGACGGAGACCCCGCCCGCCTCCCTGGCTCCCTTGTTGGCCGCCTCCATGCAGCCGGGGCCGCCACCGGTGATCACGGCGTAGCCCGCCTCGGAGAGTTTCCGGCCAATCTGGACGCCCATCTCATACTCGGGCGTGTCCTCGGGACTACGGGCGGACCCGAAGACGGTCACCGCCTGAGGAAGCTCGGCGAGCTGACCGAAGCCCTCCACGAACTCCGCCTGGATGCGCATCACCCGCCACGGGTCCATGTGCAGCCAGTCGGCCGGGCCTCTGCGATCAAGAAGCCGCTGGTCATGGGTGGAGTCGGAGACGAGATCGCCGCGGACCACGGCGGCTCCCTGACGGCGTTCCGGACGTGTCTTCTTCATGTCGGTCACCGTAGCGCCGCCTTCAGAAAAATCTTGGAAAATCTCCGGGAAAAGACGGAACCGGATTTCGACGAGCCTGCGTCTAACTGCCGAGGGTGCTGCTCGGGACTGAAAGTGGCTTTCCCCGCCAAATGGCCGGCGAGGAAAGCCACTTTCATTTATGCCCATCCGCCCGGACGACGTCTGCCCAGGTCAGCCCAGCCAGCCGAGCATTCTGCGCTCGCAGTCGGCGATCTTCTCCAGCGAGACGTACTCCCCGCGCTGATGCGCCAGATTCGGGTCGCCCGGACCGTAGTTCACGGCGGGGACCCCAAGGCTGGAGAACAGCGATACATCGGTCCAGCCGAGTTTGGCCCTGGGGGTGCCGCCGACGGCCTCCAGGAAGGCCGCCGCCACCGGATGGGTCAGGCCGGGCCGCGCCGCCGCGGCCCCGTCGGTGAACCGGACCTCGAAGCCGTCGAACACCTCGCTCACGTGCTCCTGGGCAGCCTCCAGGGACAGGTCGGGGGCGAAGCGGTAGTTGACGGTCACCACGCACTCGTCGGGGATCACGTTGCCGGCCACGCCGCCGCCGATCGCCACCGCGTTCAGGCCCTCGTGGTACTCCAGCCCGTCCACCACCGGCAGCCTGGCCCGGTAGGCGTTCAGGATCGCGAGGACCGGCTCGGCGGCGTGGACGGCGTTGACCCCGAGCCAGGACCTCGCGCTGTGCGCGCGCTTGCCACGGGTCGTGATCTGGGCCCGGAGCGTGCCCTGGCAGCCGCCCTCGATCACGCCGTCGGTGGGCTCCATGAGCACCGCGAAGTCACCCGCGAGCAACGCGGGGTGCCGGCGGCTGAGCCGGAGCAGGCCGTTGCGCTCGGCCTCGATCTCCTCGCAGTCGTAGAAGACGTAGGTGACGTCCCGGCTCGGCTCCCGGAGCGCCGCGGCCAGCTTCAGCGCGACCGCGACGCCGGCTTTCATGTCCGAGGTGCCGCAGCCGTACAGCAGGTCGCCCTCGACCCGGCTGGGCAGGTTGCCGGCGACCGGGACGGTGTCGATGTGCCCGGCGATCACCACCCGCTCGCCGCGGCCGAGCTCGGTGCGGGCGACGATCGCCTCGCCGTCGCGGTGCACGCTCAGATGCGGGAGGGGGCGCAGGGCCTCCTCGACCGCGTCCGCCAGTGCCTTCTCGTCGCCGCTGACCGACTCGACGTCGACGATCCGCGCGGTGAGCGCCCCGACATCCTGTGTGAGATCCAGACGCGTACTCATGCTCGCGACCTTATCCCCGGCCGTGGGCTTTACTGGAAGGCGTGTTACGCATCGGCGAACTGGCCGCGCTGGCCGGCGTCACGACCAGGACGATCCGCCACTACCACCAGGTGGCGCTGCTGGCCGAACCCCCGCGGACCGCGGCGGGCTACCGGCTGTACGGCATGGCCGACGTGGTCCGCCTGATCAGGATCCGCCGGCTGACGGCCCTCGGCATGAGCCTTCCCGACATCGGCCGGGTGCTCAGTCCCAGGCAGGACCTGCGCGAGGCGCTGGCGGATCTGGACGCCGACCTGGCCAGGGAGGAGGAGGCCGTCCGGCGGCAGCGGGCCATGCTCGCCGAGCTCATGCACACCGGTCGCGATCCGGCGCTGACGCCGGAGATGGGCCACATCTTCGCCGAGCTGGAACAGATCTTCCCCTCCCACCCACTGCTGGAGCGGGAACGGGAGACGATCACCCTGCTGGAGGCGGCGGCGCCGGAGGCGGCACGGGCGCTGACCGGCGTCTACCGGATGTCGATGGGCGACGAGAGGCTCCAGCGCCGGATGTGGGACATCGGGCTCCGGTTCGAGGCGCTGCAGGACGCCTCCCCCGACGACCCGGAGGTCGCGGCGCTCGCCGCCGAGCTGGCCGACGCGCTGCGCCCCTTCATGGACGCCGTGTCGGCCGGCGACCGTGCGGCGGCCGGGCCCGGCGGCCCGGCGGGGGCCGTGGCGGGAGAGACGCTCAGCGCGATGATGGTCGGCTCCCTGTCACCCGCCCAGCGCAGGGTCGTCGAGCTCCTCACGCCCTGACACCCACGACGCTCACGCACCGCGCGCCCCGTCACACCTCACCCGCCGCACGGACCCCGTCGCGCACCGTGCACCGCGCGTGCGGTGCGCGCCGGCGCGCGCCCCGGCCGCGGCTCAGGCGTTGACGCCGTGCTCGCGGAGGATCTCGTTGAGCTCCGCCTTGTCGTGCCGCCGCCCCTCCCGCAGGCGCTTGAGCACCAGCACGCAGGGCAGCCCGAAGGTGCCACCGGGGAACTCCCGGTTGCGGGTGCCGCCGACCGCCACGCACCAGTCGGGGACGCGGCCCCGGCCCAGCTCCTCACCCGTCCGTACGTCGATGACGGGCATCGAGGCGGACAGGATGGTGCCGGCGCCGACCACCGCGCCCCTGCCCACCCGGGCCCCTTCCACGATCATCGCGCGGCTGCCGATCAGCGCGTCGTCCTCGACGACCACCGGGACCGCGTTCGGGGGCTCCAGGACGCCGCCGATCCCGACCCCGCCGGACAGGTGGACGTTCTTGCCGATCTGGGCGCACGAGCCGACCGTGGCCCAGGTGTCCACCATGGTCCCGGCGTCCACGTAGGCGCCGATGTTGACGAAGGAGGGCATCAGCACCACGCCGGGCGCGACGTAGGCGCCCCAGCGGGCGATCGCCCCGGGCACCACGCGGACGCCGTCGAAGGAGGTCTTCAGCGGGACGCGGTCGTGATGGTGGAAGTCTCCCACCTGGGACCTGGCCATGCCGAGCACGCGGAACGCCAGCAGGATGGCCCGCTTGGCCCGCTCGTCCACGACCACCTCGCCGGTGGGGGAGACGGCGGCGACCCGGGCTCTGCCGGTGTCGAGCATGTCGACGGCGCCGACGACGACGCTCCGCGCCTCGGCGTCACCGGGACCCAGCTCGGTCCGGCGCTCCCACAGCTCGTCGACGGCCGCCGGCAGCGGGCTGGAATGGGTCTGGATCGTGGCTCCTCCGCTCCCACGCGAAAGCGGCTTCCCGCCTCCCGGAGGAGGCGGCTTCTCGCTAGGCCGCAGGGCGTCGCGACGGACAAGCCCTGCCCGCAGAACGTGTGGAACGATAACAGAGGGCGACCGTCCGACTTCAAGATTAGACCGATAATTTCCGGCGGTTCTTCCCCTGCCCGGGACCGGTAGGTTCTTCAGGGTGCGACGGCGATTCTCCAAAGGGGTCATCGCGATCATCGTGATCGTGGGCGTGCTCGCGGTGGCCATCACCGTGGGTATCTTCGCCCTGCTCAACAGGGTCACGCCGTTCACCGAGCCGGTGGAGGGGTGCAAGATCACCACCCCGGAGGGCTCCTTGGAGCTGGAGATCCCGCAGGCCCAGGTGGCCTCGGTCATCGCGGCGGTGGCGGCCCGCAGGAAACTGCCCGAGCGGGCCGTCGTGATCGCGTACGCCACCGGCATCCAGGAGTCCAAGCTGCTGAACCTGCCGTTCGGCGACCGCGACTCGGTCGGGGTGTTCCAGCAGCGGCCCTCGCAGGGCTGGGGCAGGCCCGAGCAGCTCGTCGACCCGGTCTACTCCTCGGGCAAGTTCTTCTCCGCGCTGGTGAAGGTGAAGCGCTACCGGAAGCTGCCGCTCCACGAGGCGGCCCAGGAGGTGCAGCGCTCGGCCGACGGCTCGGCCTACGCCCAGCACGAGGGGGAGGCGAAGATCCTCGCCGCGGCGTTCACCGGGCGGGTGCCCCAGGCCGTGCACTGCTGGTTCCCCGCCCCCACCGGGAAGACGCCCGTCGCCGGCGCCGCCGGGGCCAGGCAGGAGCTCGCCCGTGCGCTCGGCTCCGGGACCACGCTCAACGCCACCTCGCAGAAGCACGGCTGGCTGATGTCCGGCTGGTCGATCGCCCACGCCAAGGAGTTCGGGCTGCGGCGGGTCCGCTACAACGGCCGGAGCTGGGCTCCGGTGAGCGGTGACGACGCGTGGAAGGCCGACGCCGGAGCCCCGGCGGGCAAGGTCGAGATCTCCTAGCCCTTCTTCTCGATCTTGATGGAGCCCGGCGGCAGCGGCTGGGCGTAGGAGGAGCTCCAGGGCTGTCCCTGGAGCCGCTCGAAGCAGAGCAGGCGGCCGTCGGCGGCCCGGTAGTCGGCGAAGTCGAGCAGGCCCCGCTCGGGCATCGAGGTGACGCCCTCCCCGCGGAAGGCCGCGGTCCCGCGGTCCACCGGGAAGAACTCGACTCCCTCGACGCTCAGCGTGGTCTTGGCCGGGATCATGCCCTGCGTGGGCACCGGCGTCCACAGCAGCACCTCGAGGTGGGGCGGGTCACCCGGGTTCAGGCCGGCACGCGTCTCGATCGACAGCCACTGGTAGCGGCGGGTCCCGTCGTCGAGCAGGTACTCCGTCCACTGGTTTCCCTGCCATGACAGGTACATCGCGCCCAGGACGCGGGTCCGCACGCTCTGGCAGTCGATCGTGTCGCCCACCTTGATCGTGCGGGGGTCGGGGTAGTCGATGCCGACATGGCCCGCGCTCGGCTGAGGCGGCGGCGCGACCTCGGCCGGCTGGAGGGGGGTATCGCCGGGCGGCTCCGCCTTGCGCGGCTTCCTGTCCTGACGCGTGGTCGCGAAGAACGCGCCAAGCAAAAGAACCAGTGTCACTGCGCTCAGTCCGAGTATCGCGGCGACCTCAGGGGTCATGCCGCGCGATCCTACTGGAGGCGGCGGACCGCCGCACTGATGCGTTCGTCGCTCGCGGTCACGGCAATTCGGATATGTCCGCCACCGGCTTCTCCGTAGAAATCACCGGGTGCCACCAAAATCCCCTTATCGGCCAGCGCGCGCACCTGCTTCCAGCAGTCCGTGCCGTTGGACGCCCACAGGTACAGGCCCGCGGTGGAGTGCTCGATCTCCCAGCCGGCCGCCTCCAGGGCGGGACGGAGCGCCGCCCGGCGGGCGGCGTAACGGGCGCGCTGCTCCTCGGCGTGCTCGTCGTCGTCCAGGGCCACGGCCATCGCCGCCTGGACCGGCGCCGGCATGAGCATGCCGGCGTGCTTGCGGACCTCCAGCAGCCGCCGGATCAGCGCCGGGTCGCCCGCGACGAACCCGGCACGGTAGCCCGCCAGGTTGGAGCGCTTGGACAGCGAGTGCACCGCGAGCAGGCCCTCGTGCGACCCGCCGCACACGTCCGGGTGCAGGATCGAGACCGGCCGCTCCTCCCAGCCCAGCTCGATGTAGCACTCGTCGGAGGCCACGACCGCGCCGTGCTCGCGCGCCCACGAGACGACCTTGCGCAGGTGCTCGGCGGGCAGGACCTTGCCCGTCGGGTTGGACGGGGAGTTCACCCAGACCAGCGGCACCCGCTCGGGCCCGAGCGCCAGCAGCCCGTCGGTGGCGTACGGCTCGGCGCCCGCGAGACGGGCGCCCACGTCGTAGGTGGGGTAGGCCAGCTCGGGGAAGATCACGCGCTGGCCGGAACCGATGCCCAGCAGCGTCGGCAGCCAGGCCACGAACTCCTTGGAGCCGATCAGCGGCAGCACGTCCGCCTGGTCCAGGGTCACGCCGTGCCGGCGCCGCAGCCAGCCCGCCGCGGCGGAGCGGAGCCGCTCGGTGCCGTAGGTGAGCGGGTAGCCCGGACTGTCGGAGGCGTCCGCCAGCGCCTGCCGTACGACGGCCGGCACCGGGTCGACGGGGGTGCCGACCGAGAGGTCGACGATCCCCTCAGGATGCGACTGCGCCAGCTCCTTAAGCGGCGTGAGCCGATCCCATGGGAAATCCGGCAGGCCGATCACAGCTCTCCCCCGCTAGGCATGTCCCCCACCAGGGCCGGGAGGGGAAAGACGTCTTCTCCGTGGACTCCGCCGGGCGGGGACGGCCCGCCCGGCGGCACAGGCTGCTAGTGGCTCTCGGCCTGCGGGGGCAGGACCGCGACGACCGGGTGGTCCTTGTTGATCTTGCCGACCTTGGAGGCGCCTCCGGGCGACCCGAGGTCTTCGAAGAAGTCCACGTTCGCCTTGTAGAAGTCCTTCCACTGGTCGGGAAGGTCGTCCTCATAGAAGATCGCTTCAACGGGACAGACGGGTTCGCACGCACCGCAGTCCACGCACTCGTCAGGGTGGATGTAGAGCATGCGCTCGCCCTCGTAGATGCAATCGACGGGGCACTCCTCGATGCACGCCTTGTCCAGGACGTCCACGCAAGGCTGCGCGATGACGTAGGTCACCTCGGGCTCCTTCTTTTTTACGCACCTAGGCACGACTTCGACCGCGGGTTGCTACGCCCTAGTATTGCCGTGCCCGCCAAATGACTGAAACGGGAGGGGGCAAAAGACGGTGAACCCGGGCCTCGGCGCTCGCCTCAATATCACCATAACCCCTTCTGACGTGGGCAAAAGAGTAACCACACGACGCCGTGTTCCAGAAGGGTTTCGCGACGCCGTGGGCCGGCTCGAATTCTGGCGGGACGGCGTGCTCGGCGTGCGCAAACGCGACGGCACCCTGGTCGAGATCCCCCAGGAGACGCTCGCGGCGGCGAAGGTCGTCCCCGGCTGACCGTGCCGGCGCCCTCCCCAGGCAAACCGGACGTAAGCCGTTCACCAAAAAAGGCCGCGCCTCCTCGATCCACCCGATCGTCACGTGGAGTATGCGTCGCGTGACCGTACGCATCAGCGCCGCCGCCGCCGTGATCCTCACCGCCACGATCGCCGGGTGCGGCGCCCCGGCTACCCCGGACAGACAACTACCGCCGGTCAAGCCCCAGGCGGCCTCCCTGCAGGAGGGGTTCTCGACGATGGAGCACCTCGTCGAGACGGCCCGGAAGGAGGGCTCGCTCACCGTGGTCGGGCTGCCGCGCGACTGGGTGAACTACGGCGAGATCATCGACGCCTTCTCCGAAGAGTACGGAATCAAGGTCGACCAGCTGGAGCCGGACGCGAGCAGCAAGCAGGAGATCGAGTCCGCGGCCCGGCTCAAGCCCGACGTGTTCGACCTGAGCCTGGAGGTCGCGGTGGCCAACGCCGCCGCCTTCGCCCCGTACAAGGTGCAGAACTGGCAGGACATCCCCGACGACGTCAAGGACAACGCCGGGCGCTGGTACGCCGGGTACGGGGGCTACATGTCCATCGGCTACGACCCCCGCAAGGTCGCGGCCCCGACCTCCTACGGCGACCTGCTCAAGCCCGGCTACAGCGTCTCGCTGCCCGGCGACCCGCGCCACAGCGCGGCGGCCTTCAACGCGGTGATGGCGGCCTCGCTCAGCCGCGGCGAGCCCCAGGCGAAGCGGGGCGTGGAGTTCTTCGAGCGCCTGAGGAAGACGGGCAACCTCGCGGCGTCGGAGCGGACGGCCTCGGCCGTCCTCGACTGGGACTACGACAACGCCGAGCGGTCGGGCTGGAAGGTCGCGATCCCGGGTGACGCGGTGCTCAGCTCGTACTACGTCCAGGCCGTGAGCAAGAACGCCCCGCACCCGGCCGCCGCCCGGCTGTGGCAGGAGTTCCTCTTCTCCGACAGGGGCCAGAACCTCTTCCTCAAGGGCTACGCCCGCCCGGCCCGGATGGAGGCCCTCCAGATGCGCGGCACGCTGGACAGAGAGCTCGCCGCCAGGCTTCCCGCCACGACCGCCAAGCCGGTGATGCTGAACATCCCGGAGATCGACGCCGCCAAGGCATACCTTCAGCGCGCGTGGAACGGAAAGACCGGATAGGCCTGAGGCTGCTGGGACTGACATGTCGCGACATCTCGGAGGCTCTAAAGTGTCTGGAGAGCACCGATAAGAGGCCGTGGCGTCTCGGAATGTGAGCTGATCGTCTTGCGATACGACGCCCCGAGCCCGACGAGGTGGAACGCTCGCTCCTATGACAGCAGCTTCGGATACGTCTCGGCACATGGTGCCCCCCTGGTTGAGCTGCTCGACCCCCAGCCAGGGGAGCGCATCGTGGACCTCGGCTGCGGCACCGGGGTGCTGACCGCCGAGATCACCTCCCGGGGGGCCCGCGTCCTGGGGATCGACGGATCCTCGGCGATGATCGAGAAGGCCCTGGCGCAGTATCCGGGGCTGGACTTCATCGTCGGCGACGGCCGCGACTTCACGGTCGCCCAGCCGTACGACGCGGTCTTCTCCAACGCCGCCCTGCACTGGATGGGGCGCGAGCCGGACGCGGTGATATCCAGCGTGCGCGAGGCGCTGACCCCCGGCGGGCGGTTCGTGGCCGAGATGGGCGGCGCGGGCAACTGCGCCGCGCTGACGGCGGCGCTGTCCACCGCGTGGCGGGAGCACGGGCTGCGAGAGCCCGACCTCCCCTGGTACTTCCCGACTCCGGCCGAATACGCCACGCGGCTGGAGAAGGGCGGGTTCGTCGTCCGCCTGCTGGAGTACTTCGACCGGCCGACTCCGCTTGACGAATGCCCCAACGGAGCGGCGGACTGGGTTCGGATGTTCGCCGGGTCACTGCTCCAGGGAGTGCCCGCAGACCTGGTCGAATCGCTGCTGCGCCGGGTGAACGAGCTGGCCGCGCCCGCACTGCGCCGGGAGACCGGTTGGATGGCCGACTACGTGCGGCTCCGGTTCGCCGCCGTACGCCGCTGACGAGACCCGATGCGCCAGGGCGATTTGCCAGACTATGGTCTGTTCCATGAGTCTCGTTCCCCGGCGACGTGGAGTGACTCGGGCGGCTTGAGGGGCTGGTGAAGGGAACGGATGAACTTCTGTCTGAGTGACCTCGTGCCGCCGCTGCGCTGGAGCGACGCGGCCACGATCCCACTCCTGCGCGACCAGCCCGACCTCCCGGACGCCTGGTGGCGCAGCCTGCCGATGGCCCGGGTGCTCGCCGTGCTGGACCCGGACGAGCTGGCCGAGATCCTGGCCCGGATCGCCCTGGAGCACTGGCCGGCCGCCGCCGTGGGCGACGTGCTCCCCGCCCTGTACGTCCTGGATCCCGACGAGGCCGACGAGCCCTGCACGGCCATCGCCCTCGACCGTACCGGCTCCTGGTCCGGCCTCCTCTCCCTCACCGGCCACCAGCTGCGCGACCAGCCGTTCATCCAGCCCTTCCCCGTGCTGAACGTCCTGTTCTCGGCGGTCTTCCACCGGATGGCCCATCCCGGGGCCGGACCGGGCCCCGGGTTCCCGGAGATGGCGCCCGCCGCGGTCGATTCCAGGACCGCGTCGATGGCCGTGGACCGCGAGAGCCCGGCCGGGGCGGGAGCGCGTGAAGCGGCCTTCGGGCTCGCGGCCGCGGCCGCCGCCGTCGCGGCGCGTCCGGAGACGCCGTCCCAGGCCGCCGTGCCGGGGGCCGTCGTGGGCGGGCCCGAGGCGCCGTTCCGGGCGGTGCCGGAGTGGCCGGACGCCGCTCCCCGGCCGGACGCCGCTCCCGCCGCTGTCGCCGTACCCCAGCCGGACATCGCTCCCGCCGCCGGGGCGGTCCCTGCCGAGCCCGCCGGGTCCGGCCCGGAGACCGGCCCCGGGCCGGGCGCGGGAACCGACCCGCGGGACAGCCCGCAGAACGGCCCGGGAGACGGCTCCGAGGACGCTTCCGCCGGCCCGGAGCCCCTGCCCGGCCCGGACGCCGGGGCGGCACCGGCCGCGGCCGTACCCGCCGCACGGGCCGCGCTGGAGGCCGAGGCGGCGAGCGGCGCGGACGACGAGGAGGCCCGGTGGCCCGCCGAGAGCGTTCACGCGCTGGTGGACGGCGCCTTCGCCAACCTGGAGGACAAGAGCTGGGCCATCGCGCAGAACAGGCTGTTCAGCGACGAACCGGCGACCGTGGAGGCGCTGGCCAAGCTCTTCGCGGTGCAGCCCGAGGTGATCCGCGAGCTGGAGGGCGACCTGCGCCTGCGGTTCAGCGCGTGGCTCGGCTCGGACGAGGCCGCGCCGTACCGGGAGCATCTGGCCGAGGTCAAGCGGGTCCTCGGCAAGGCCGCGCCCAAGACGCGCCTGATCACGGCCGCCGACTGGCACTCCCTTGAGCTCCACTCCCTCGACGTGCCCGCCTGGCAGTTCGTGCTGGCCAGCCTCCCCGAATACCACCTGGTCGACGAGTGGCTGGTGGAGGGTGACATCGTCGAGCTGCGCCACCACACGCGTGACGTGATCAGCGGCGCCAAGCCGCCGCTGACGATGACCAAGGCCCTCGCCCTGGTCACCTCCCTCGGCATCCACCCCGAGGTCTCGAAGGAGTGGCTGGAGAACGTCCCCCAGCTCCGCATCCTGGGCGCCGGCCAACGACCGCCCCAGCGGCCACCCCAGCGGGCGAACGGCTCGGCGACCAAGGCCAAGGGAGCCGAGAGGGCCAAGAGCGCCGACCGGGCCGAGAAAGCGGAGAAGGCCGAGAAGGCGGAGCGCGCCGAGAAGGCCGAGCGGCCGGTGGCCGACGCCCGCGGCAAGGGACCGGACGGGGAGCCCGGCAAGAGCCCGTTCCGGCCGCTCAAGGACGTCTCGCTGACCCGGCGCTGCTTCCGGCAGCCGGACGGCCGGTGGTGGCTCAGGATCGACGTCACCCCCGAGCACATCCAGGGAGCCGAGTGCCCGCTGCCCAGCGGGTTCGCCGCCTACCTCGGCATGTCGCCCGGCGGCAGCCGTACGGTCAACAGCGCGGTGGGCGAGCTCACCCTGAGCTGGCAGGAGCGGCCCGTCGTGGAATCGCTCAGGACGCTCCTCACGGACGTGGGCGCCAAGCAGGGGAGTTACCTGTTCCTGACGCTGTCCGACGAGGGGGTGCTGCGTGCCAGGCACCTGCCGGCCGCGGGCAAGGGGGTCGAGGCGACGGCGCAGGCGCTGCGGCTGGTCGGCTACACCGCGCCGGGCGGCACCCCGGAGCAGGCCGGCCGGGTCATCGCCACCCGGGTCGGCATGACCGGCCAGGTGAGCCTGCCTGACCTCCTCAGCCGGCTGCGAGAGCGCGGGGACCGCGACCTGCTGTCCCTGCTGGCCTAGCCGATGCCCCGACTCGCGATCTCCCCGGAGTTCCCCGTGGAACTCGGCGCCCTGGCCCAGCCGGTGCGCCGGGACGCCGTCGTCGCGGTGCGCAGGTTCATGCAGAACGTGGCGGGCGCGCCGCACCCCGAACGGGTCAGGGGCGCCAGGGACCCCCGGATCGTCACCCTCCGGCTGGGCGACGGCCATCGCGGTGTCGTGGTCAAGCAGCGGGACGTCTACTGGCTGCTGACCGTGCTGCCGGACGCCGAGGCGTGGGCCTACGCGCGGCGGTACCGGTTCGGCGTCAACACCGCGCTGGGCGTGATCGAGATGTGGGACGCCGAGGCGCTCGACCGGGTGGAGCCCGCCGTGCGCAGGGCGGCCGAGTCCTCCCCGACACGGCTGTTCGCCGACACCTGTGACACCGACCTGGCCGAGCTGGGGGTCGACAGGCGGTTCCTGCCGCTCGCCCGGCAGATCACCGACGAGCTGATCCTGGAGGCGCTGGAGCCGCTGCTGCCTCCGACGCAGTACGCGCCGCTGGCCGCGCTGGCCAGGGGCGAGTCGATGACCGGGGCCTGGCGGGAGCTGGAGGCCTGCCGCGCGGTCGCCGCCACCGGGGACCCGGTCGACCCCGAGGACTTCGCCGCCGCGCTCCTGCGCAGCCCGGACCGGGCCGTCTTCGTCGGCAGCCCGCGCGAGCTGAACCACGTGCTCGACGCGCCCGGCTGGTGCGTGTTCCTGCACCCGCCGCAGCACCGGCTGGCCCGCTGGGAGTCCTACGAGCAGCCGATGCTGGTCACCGGCGGCGTGGGCACCGGCAAGACCCTCGTCGCCCTCCAGCGCGCGGCCTTCCTGGCCGGGCGCGCCACCGGCCAGATCCTGCTCGTCACCTTCTCCCAGGGGCTGAGCGCCGACCTCGCCGCCCGGCTCGACCTGCTGATCGAGGACGAGGCGGCACGCAAGCGGGTCGAGGTCGGCAACGTCGACCGGCTGGCCCACCGCATCGTCTCCGAGTCCGAGGGGCGCTCGCCCGCGCTGGTCGGCGCCACCGAGATGACCGCGCTCTGGCAGGAGACGGAGAGCGACCACAGCCCGGCGTTCCTGCTGCGCGAGTGGGAGCAGGTGGTGCTGGCGCAGAACCTCCGGACCCTGGAGGAGTATCTGAGCGCCCCGCGTCCGGGCCGCAGCGTCGAGCTCACGGCCCCGGAGCGGACCGCCGTCTGGCGGGCCGTCGAGCACGTCACCGGGGAGCTGCGGGAGCGCGGCAAGCGCACCCTGCTCCAGCTGGCGGCCGAGGCGTCGCTGCTCCTGAGCCAGACGACGGGCGACCTGCTGGAGGAGACGGCGCCCAGGCGGGAGCCGTACCGGCACATCGTGGTGGACGAGGCGCAGGACCTGCACCCCGCGCAGTGGCGGCTGCTGCGCGCGGCGGTGCCGCACGCCCGCGACGACCTGTTCATCGTGGGAGATCCGCACCAGCGCATCTTCGACACGCGGGTCACCCTGGGCTCCGTGGGAATCGACGCGATCCAGCGGCGGCTTCAGGTGTCATACCGGCTTCCCCAGGAGATCCTCTCCTGGGGGGTGCGGCTGCGCGGGGGCGGCCCCGCAGACGGTCTGGTGGAGGGGGTCCAGGAGCTGTACGGCTTACATGCCACCCGGCACGGGCACCGTCCGATGGTCCGAGCCTACGATTCACCGGAGGAAGAGCTGACCGGTCTGGTCGCACAAGTGGGACAGTGGGTGGAGGACGGCGTGCCGCCGCGCGAGATCGGGGTGGCCGCCAGGACCGCCGGCCTCGTGCGCGATGCCCGGTCCGCCCTGCACGAGTTGGGGGTGAGAGTGACGACGTTGCACGGCATGAAGGGACTGGAGTTCCGGCGGGTCGCCGTGATCGGCGTGGCCGACGGGATCGTGCCGTCCCCGGAATCGCTGACCCCCGCCGGTGAGGACCCCTCGGCCCGGGCACACGACCTCCAGCGTGAGCGCGGCCTGCTCTACGTCGCCTGCACCCGGGCACGGGAGCTGCTCTATGTCTCCTACTCCGGGCGAGCCAGTCCCTTCCTTCCCACCTGATCACATACTCTGAACTGCGGATATATTCCCCTTTGCCGGTTGGACCTCAATGAACCTCAGCCTGAGCGACATCGCGCCACCCCTGCGCTGGACCTCTCCCGGCCAGGTAGCGCCGATCGCAACCGACCCCCGTCTCCCAGAGGCATGGTGGCAGGCACTTACGCTGGACCGGGCCTGCTCCACCATCGGGACCTCAGAGGTCGCCGGACGTCTCGCCGATCTCGCCCTGGCGTGCTGGGGACATCTGATGCTCGGCGACATCCTGCCCCTGCTCAGGTTCGCCGACCCGGCGGAGAGCGTCCGCACGCCCGAGGGGCTCGGCCGGGAAGTGGTGCACAAGCTGTTCACCGGCGTGCTGGAGCGGCTGCTCGAACCCGTCACCGAGGAGAGTGTCGCCCAGGTCCGTCCCTCCCGGCCGGACCGGCCGCTGCCCGAGCTGATCGACGAGGTCTTCGCCGCCCTGGACGACCGCCAGCGCGCCATCGCCAGGGACCGCCTCTACGCCTCGCAGCGGGCCACGCTCGACGACCTGGCCCAGCGGTTCTCGGTGACCAGGGAACGCATCCGGCAGATCGAGCGCGACCTGCGCGACCACGTCGACGCCTGGCTGGCGAGTGAGGACGCCGCGCCGCTGGTCGCCCACGTGTCCTGGCTGCGGGGCCGGCTCGGCTCCGCCGTGCCGGCCGACGACCTGGCCGCGGCGGTGCCGTGGCACCGCACCGACATGGCCACGCTGGGCATCCCGGCCTGGCGGTTCGTGCGGACCCTGCTGAGCGGCTACGACCAGGTGGACGGCTGGCTGGTGGCGGGCGGCGCCGACGAGCTGCGGGAGAAGACCCGCCAGCTCTTCACCGACGGGCCGCGCCCCCTCGACGAGGCCGTCACGCTGGTCAGCCAGCTCGGGATCCGCGAGGACGTGGCCGAGCGGTGGCTCATCGCGGTGCCCCAGCTCCGGGTCCTCGAAGGCCACGTGGTGCCCTGGCCGCGCAGCGTCAACGACAAGGCCGAGGCCGTGCTCGCGGTGGCGGGGACCGCGCTGACCCCCGAGGAGATCCAGGAGCGCATCGGCGAGGACTACAGCCTCGTCGGCATCCGCAACCAGCTCACCGCCGACGACCGGTTCCTGCGGCTGGACCGCAACAAGTACGGGCTGTCGCGCTGGGGCGGCGAGCAGTATCTGGGCATCAGGGAGATGATCGTCCGGGAGATCGAACGGTCCAACGGCGAGGCGTCGGTCAACACGGTCGTGACGAACCTCACCGCGCGCTACGACGTGAGCGAGAGCTCGGTCCGCGCCTACGCGGGCGGGCCCGGCTTCGAGCGCACCCAGCGCGGGTGGATCCGGGTCGCCGGGTCCGAGCAGGCCGACTACCAGCCCCGCCGCGACGTCTCGGCGACCCGCCGCTGCTTCCGCAGCCGCGACGGGCGCTGGTGGCACCGGGTGGACGTCAACGCCGAGCACCTGCGCGGCTCGGGCTCCCCCCTGCCCACCGGCTTCGCCGCGCACCTGGGCATGGCCCCCGGGGGCCAGCTCACCGCCTCCACCCCGTCGGGCGACGTGGTGATCAGCTGGCACAACCAGCCGACCATGGGGTCCATCCGGCCGATCCTGGTCGCCTCCAACGCCTCCGAGGGCGACCACGTCTTCCTGACGGTCTCCGACGGCGGCGAGCTGCTGACCCGCTACCTCCCCGCCGCCTCCCCCGGCCTCCCGGCCCTGAACCGGGCCCTCTACCTGATCGGCTACACCGCCCCGGTCGCCTCCGAGGCCGAGGGCATCCGCCTGATCGGCGCCCGGATCGGCCTCGCCGACGGCTGCACCCGCGAGGAGGTCATCGCCCGCCTGCGCGATCGCGGCGACCGCGAGATCCTCGCCTTCCTGGAGGGCTCCGGCTGAGGAGAATAGGGTCGAGGCATGCTACGGCTGTATGACACACGGAACCGCCAGGTCGGACCGGTCCTCCCCGAAGGGGCCCGGTCCATGCGGATGTACACCTGCGGGCCCACCGTCTACCGCTACGCCCATGTCGGCAATTTCCGGTCGTACGTGCTGGCGGACCTGATCAGACGGGTCAGCGAGCGGCAGCGGATCCGGGTGGTCGCCTGCCGGAACATCACCGACGTCGGGCATCTGGTGGACGACGCCGAGATCGACCCCGCCGGTGAGGACAAGATCCTGCTCCAGGCGCGGGCCGAGGGACGGACCGGGCTGGAGATCGCGCGGTTCTACGAGGCGGCCTTCCTGTCCGACACCGCCACGCTGAACATCCGGCCGCCCGAGCACTCCCCCAGGGCCACCGAGACGATCGACCTGATGATCGAGATGATCGCCAAGCTGATCGAGAAGGGGCACGCCTACCCCACCCCCGACGGGTCGGTCTTCTTCGACGCGGCCTCCTTCCCGACCTACGGCGAGATCTCCGGCAACCGGCTCGACCGGCTGAAGCCCGGCCACCGGCTCGAAGGCGTCGATCCCCGCAAGCGGTTCCACGCCGACTGGGCCCTGTGGAAGCCCTCGGACCGCGAGATGACCTGGGAGGCCCCCTGGGGCCGCGGCTTCCCCGGCTGGCACATCGAGTGCTCGGCCATGTCCCTGCGGTTCCTCGGCGAGCACATCGACGTGCACACCGGCGGGATCGACCTGCGCTTCCCGCACCACGAGGACGAGCGCGCCCAGTCCGACGCCACCGCCGGTCACGAGGTGGTCAGGCACTGGGTCCACGGGGAGCACCTGCTGTTCGACGGGCGCAAGATGGCCAAGTCCACCGGCAACGTGGTGCTGCTCCAGGACGTGGTGGACGCGGGCCTGGATCCGCTGGCCGTACGGCTGGCGCTGCTGGAGCACCGTTACCGCCAGCAGATGAACCTCACCTGGGACACGCTCCGGGCCGCCGACAGGACCCTGCGGCGCTGGCGCTCCCACGTCGCCGAGTGGTCGGAGACGCCGAGCCGCCCGATGCCCGCCGAGCGGGTCTCGCGGATCGAGGCCGCCTTCGACGACGACCTCGACACCCCGCTGGCCCTGCGGCTCATGCGGGAGCTGGAACGCGACGACTCGATCGCGCCCGGCTCCCGGTTCGAGGCGTTCCTGCACCTGGACCAGATCCTCGGGCTGGACCTGTCGATCGACATCGGCAGGTCCAGGAGCCTGCCGCCGGGCGCCGCCGACCTGCTGGAGCGGCGCCTGCGGGCACGCGCCGCCAGGGACTGGGCCGTCTCCGACCGGCTCCGCGACGAGCTGGCCACCATGGGTGTGCAGGTCACCGACACCCCCGAGGGCCAGACCTGGTCGTAGTCCCGGCCCCGGCGGCCGCGTCCCTTCCGGCGCCGGCCTCGCCGATCCAGTATGGAATGGTCATGCTCCGGCAGGGCGCAAGGGCGGATCGCGATTAATGTCGGTGGCGGCCGATAGCGTCCCGATCATGAGTGAGACTGGCGTTGTCGTACGGCCTGCCACGGTTGCGGATCTGGAGGGGGTAGTGGCCTGCAGTTCCGCGCTGTTCGCCGAGGACGCCGGAGCCCGTGACCTCACCCTCAACCTGAACTGGCCCGTGGAGCACGGCCCGGCCTGGTTCGCCGACGCGCTGGCCGACCCCGACCACCTGGTGACGGTCGCCGAGGCGGGCGGCCGGATCATCGGCCACCTGACCGGGCGGCTGTCCGGGCCCACCGTGATGCGGCCGGTCACGGTGGCGACCCTGGGCAGCGTCTACGTGCGGCCCGCCCACCGCGGCCAGAAGATCGGGGCCGATCTGGTGGAGGAGTTCAGGGCGTGGGCCCGCCGCCGCGGGGCGCGGTACGCCGGGGTGACGTCGTACGCGAGCAACGAGGCGGCCGTGCGTTTCTACGAGCGCAACGGCTTCGCCACGCGGTCGGTGGTGCTGGAGACCGCGCTGTAGCGGTCCCGGCCCGTGTACGGCGGGACACCACGCCGGTGAACCCGTCCGGCCCCGGCGCGCGGGCTCAGAGCAGGGCGCGCGGGCTGACGACGAGGCCGTCCTCGTCGCTGTAGAGCCATGCGCCGGGGACGAAGGTGACCTCGCCGAAGGTGACGGGGACGTCGAGGTCTCCGGCGCCCTTTTTGGCACTCTTGCGGGGGTTGGAGCCGAGGGCCTTGATGCCCAGCTCCAGACCGCCCAGGGCGACCGTGTCGCGGACGGCCCCGTTGACGACGACGCCGGACCAGCCCGACGAGACGGCGGAGGCGGCGATCAGGTCGCCCATCAGGGCGGTGCGCAGGGAACCCGCGCCGTCCACGACCAGCACGCGCCCCTCGCCCGGCGTGGTCAGGACCTGCTTGACCAGGGCGTTGTCCTCCAGGCAGCGGATGGTCGCGATCGGCCCGGCGAAGCGGGGACGCAGGCCGTACGAGCGGAACTGGGTCAGGCAGCTGTCGAGGACGTCGCCGTGGGCGTCGATGAGATCGGCGGTCGTGAACTCCATGCGTCGCATTCTGGCTAACGCGGAATCGGCGTTTCGCCTCCGGGGTGCTGCCAAACTTATTCGATCACGTCGTATAGGAGGTCTTTGTGAGGTTCCGGCCGTATGCCTGGATGCCCCGGCCGCTCAAGTGGCTCGCACGGGCGTTCACCGTCCTCGTGGTCCTCGGGCTGGTCCTCGCCGGGGTGGGCGTGTGGACGGTGCGCGCCTCCTTCCCTCAGCTCGCGGGCGAGCTCAAAGTGGATGGTCTGACCGGAAAAGTCACTGTATATCGCGATAAAACAGGTATTCCTCATATCTATGCGGACTCTTCCGACGACCTGTTCCTCGCCCAGGGCTACGTGCACGCCCAGGACCGGTTCTTCGAGATGGACTTCCGCCGGCACGTGACGGCCGGACGGCTGTCGGAGATGTTCGGCTCCGCGACGCTCGTCGAGGACAAGGTCATCCGGACCATGGGCTGGCGCAAGGTCGCCGAGGCCGAGCTGCCGATGCTCACCGAGCAGACCCGGCGCCACCTCGACTCCTACGCCAAGGGCGTGAACTCCTGGATGGACCAGCACGAGGGCTTCACCTCCAAGAGCCTGGAGTACGCGGTCCTCAAGCTCACCAACTTCGGCTACGAGCCCGAGCCGTGGACTCCGGTGGACTCCCTGTCCTGGCTCAAGGCCATGGCCTGGGATCTGCGCTCCAACATGGCCGACGAGATCGGCCGGGCGCTCGCGGCGAGCAGGCTGCCCCGCGAGCGGGTCGAACAGCTCTGGCCGGGCTATCCCTTCGACACCCACCAGCCGATCGTCGCCCAGGGGTCGGTCACCCGGCGCGGCTTCGACCAGGACGTCGAGCCCGGCGCGGACACCGACCAGGTGGACACCGGCACCGGCCGGCCGGACACGGGCGCGCTGACCCGCGCGGCCGAGGCCCTGCGGGCGGTGCCGAGCCTGATGGGCGACCCCAAGGGCGGCAACGGCATCGGCTCGAACTCCTGGGTGGTCGGCGGCAAGCACACCGGCTCGGGCAAGCCGCTGCTCGCCAACGACCCGCACCTGTCGGCGAACATGCCCTCGGTCTGGTACCAGGCCGGGCTGCACTGCCGTACCAAGAGCGCCGAGTGCCCGTTCGACGTCACCGGGTTCACCTTCTCCGGGGTGCCCGGCGTGATCATCGGGCACAACGACAAGATCGCGTGGGGCTTCACCAACCTCGGCCCCGACGTCGCCGATTTGTATCTGGAGCGGGTGAAGGACGACTCCTACCTGTTCATGGGCGACTGGAAGCCGCTCACCACCAGGATCGAGACGATCAAGGTGGCTGGAGGCGACCCGGTCCGGCTCACGGTCCGGGAGACCATGCACGGCCCGATCGTCTCCGACGTCATGCGGGACGTGAAGGACACCCTGCCCGGCGCGGCGACGGCCTTCCAGGAGAAGGCCGACGCGGTCGCGCTGAAGTGGACGGCGCTGGAGCCCGGCAGGAGCGCCGACGCGATCTTCGCCCTCGACGCCGCGCAGAACTGGCAGGAGTTCCGGGCGGCGGCGAGCAGGTTCGACGTGCCCGCGCAGAACCTGATCTACGCCGACACCAAGGGCAACATCGGCTACCAGGCACCGGGCCGGATCCCGGTGCGGACCCGGGGCGACGGCACCTGGCCGGTGCCGGGCTGGACCGGCGAGTACTCCTGGCAGTCGACCATCCCCTTCGACGAGCTGCCCAGCGTCTACAACCCGCCCGAGGGCTACATCGTGACCGCCAACAACGCGGCCATCGACCCCGAGCGCTACCCGCGCATGCTCACCAAGGACTGGGCGTACGGCTACCGCTCCCAGCGCATCCTGGACCGCCTCCAGGCCGAGCTGAGGAAGGGCAAGGTCGACGCGGAGGCGATGGGCGAGGTGCAGCAGGACACCCACAACGGCTTCGCCCAGTTCCTGGTGCCCAAACTGATGGCCCTCAAGGTCGCCGGAGCCTCCGGGGACGCCCGCGATCTGCTGCGCACCTGGGACTACTCCCAGGGCGCGGGGTCGAGCCCGGCGATGTACTTCAACGCCGTCTGGCGGCACCTGCTCATCGAGACCTTCAACGACGACCTGCCGGAGAACGCCTGGCCGACCGGCGGCGACCGCTGGTTCGAGGTGGTCCGCGTCATGCTCGACAACCCCGGCGACCCGTTCTGGGACGACGCGCGGACCTCGGGGACGGAGACCCGCGACGACATGCTGCGGCGGGCCATGGCCATGGCCTACGACGAGCTGAGCACCCGCCTCGGCCCGGACGTCAAGGCCTGGCGCTGGGGCGACCTGCACGCGCTGACGCTCACCAACCAGACCTTCGGCACCTCCGGGATCGCCCCGGTCGAGTGGCTGTTCAACCGGGGCCCGCTCCCGGTGAGCGGCAACGACGACGCGGTCAACGCCGCGGGCTGGGACGTCCAGGAGGACTACGCCGTGAACTGGCTGCCGTCCATGCGGATGGTGGTCGACCTGGCGGACCTGGACAGGTCCCAGTGGATCAACCTGACCGGCGCGTCGGGCCACGCCTTCCACGACAACTACTGGGACCAGGCCCCGCTCTGGGCGGGCGGGCGGACCACCCCCATGCTCGCCCGGGAGGAGTCGATCAAGAAGGCCGCCAGGAACACCCTGATCCTCAGGCCCTGAGGGGCCTGCCGCGCCGGAGAGAGGTGCATCGGGACCGGACGGGCCAGGAGGGGAGCCGCGTGGCGGCGGGCGGGGGCGCCGCGGCCGCGCCGCTCACCGGTCCGTCGCCCCTCTCAGGTCCGCCTGGTCGGCTCCCTTGAGGGTGCGGGACTCGCCGACGGCGAGATCCCACAGGTCCGCGCGGTCCCGGCCGGCCCCCGCCCAGGCCGCGCGGGCCTGCTCCACCGGCGCGAGCAGCCGCTCACCCGACAGCACGAACGTGCCCCAGTGCATGGTCGCCATCCGCCGCGCCCCGACCTCCTCACACGCCCGTACGGCCTCCGCCGGATCGACGTGCACGGCCCTCATGAACCAGCGGGGCTCGAACGCCCCCACCGGCATCAGCGCCAGGTCGATGCCGCCCGGGTAGCGGGCCCCGATCTGGGCGAACCGCTCGCCGTAGGCGCTGTCCCCCGCGAAGTAGACCGCCTGCCCGGCGCACCTGATGACCCAGCCGCCCCACAAGGTCCTGCAGGTGTCCCAGACCGACCGGCGGCTCCAGTGGTGGGCGGGCACGAAGTCGAACCCGACCTCTCCGATCCGGACGCTCTCCCACCAGTCGAGTTCGGTGACGTCGCGGAACCGCCTCCGGGTGAACCAGGGCCTCAACCCTGCCGGGACGAGGACCGGGGTCGTCCTGGGCAGCCGGTTCATCGTCGGCGCGTCCAGGTGGTCGTAGTGGTTGTGGCTGATCACCACGGCGTCCACGCGGGGCAGGTCCGTCCACGCGACGCCCGGCGGGGTGAGCCGCTGCCGGATCCCGGGGATCTTCCGCGCCCAGACCGGGTCGGTGAGGATCGTCAGGCCGCCGATCTGCAGGACGTAGGTCGCGTGGCCCACCCAGGTGACGATCGTCTCGGTCCCGGCCGCCCGGGGCAGCCCGTCGCGGTGGACCGGGATCTGGTCGGCGTCCCCGATGTCGGGCCGGAAACCGCCGTGCCAGGCCACGGCCAGCAGTTCCCGGAACGCGGGGAGCGGAGAGGTCAGCCGATCCCTGAAGCTCCGCGGCCACGATCGGCCGGGCACGCGCGGCGATGTCTCCGGCTGGATGGTCTGCGACATGAACGCCCCCTTCGGCAGCTATCCATCCCCCGATGAACCTATTGCGAGCAATCGCCCCTCTCATCATTTTTTGTCGGTATCCACCAGGGCGTTTTACGGGGATAGTTCCCGTCTTCCAGGTTCGCCAGTCGCTCGAAGACATTCCACGAGGCCTGGTGCCCGCAGATCAGGACGGAGACGACCACCGCCACGACGTACAGCGGGAGCATCGGCAGGCCGACGCAGACCATGTACTGGGAGGCGTGCCGGGCCTCATGCCTGAGCAGGCCACCGGTCAGGTAACCCTCCTCGTGCCGGGTCAGCACCACGTTGCCGACGGTGAACGCGCCGGCGACCGGGAAGGGGAGGCGGTAGCCGTGGGCGAGGATCAGCCCGCCGGGCCCCGCCGCCGTCCGCGCCCCGCCGAGGCGTGCCACCAGCAGCCCCAGCGGCGTGGACAGGTTCACGTAGTTGAGCGTCCGCCGTACCCGGTGCAACCGCCGCATACCGGGATTGTGCGCTATCAGGCCGGGCCGCGGTAGCGGTCCTCCCCCTGCGGGTGGGCGGGGTCCGGCCGAGCCTGGGAGGCGTCCGGCTGAGCGGTGTGGGAGCCGTACGGCCGGTCCGGGTGGGGGTCCAGGTCCTGCGGGCGGGAGCCGTACGGGCCCTGTGTGAGCAGCCACGCCCCGCCGCCCGACGGGGAGAGCAGGACACCCGCCAGGATCGCGATCAGGCCACCGTAGAGGTAGACGTATCCGGCCGGGTCGTTGGCGATGATCACGTCGCCTTCCGGGCTGCCGCCCAGCCAGATCAGCGTGATCGCCATCCAGCCCACCCCGGGCGCCAGGGCGGCCAGCCGGCCCCTCATTGCATACCCGGCGCCGTAACAGGCCATGGCCAGCAGGACGACCCAGCCGACGGCCGAGATCGGGAAGGGCCGGAGATACCACGAGTGCTGGAAGCCGCCCAGCACCCCCATCATGAGGCCGAGCAGGACCAGCACGGCGTACGCCGCGGCGGCGACCGTCGCCGCCGAAGGCCGCTGTGCCGTCTGGTGGACCTGCTCCGTCACAATCATCGAGGTTAGTGGATCCCCGCGAAGAGATCGGCCTCACGGTCGTACGGCTCGCCGAGGCCTCCGACTTCGAGCGGCGCCCCCGGTCCCGCGGGTCCGGGCACCCCGGAGCGCAGGATGAAGTGCTCCACCGCGAGCGCCTCCTGGCCGATGTTGTTGGACAGGGCGAACCAGGGCGCCTCCACGCTGATCTGGGTCGCGTGCGCCCGCATCGCGTCGAGCTTGCGGCCCACGTGGGCCCGGCCGTCGATCTCGGTGGTGACGTCCTCGTCCGCGCAGCCGAACGGCAGGTCGTCGATGGCGTCCTCGGTCAGGAAGCTCACATCGGCCTCGCGCAACGCCTCGGCCGTCCGGTGCATCGTGGACCTGGCCGTCGCGGTGAAGTAGAACTTGGCGATCCGCCACGGCTCCCCCTCGCCGAACGCCGGGTCGGCGGCCAGCTCGAAGGCGCGCCAGGAGACGCGGTGGGCCTGGATGTGGTCCGGGTGGCCGTAGAAGCCGTTCTGGTCGTAGGTGACGAGGACCTGGGGGCGCACCTCGCGGATGACCTTGACCAGCTCCCCTGCGGCCTCGTCGAGGTCGGCCTGCCAGAAGGCGTTGTCGCGGTGGTTGGAAGCGACGCCCATCATCCCGGAATCGCGCCAGCGGCCCGCGCCGCCCAGGAAGCGGTGGTCGGTGACGCCGAGGGCCTCGCAGGCCGCGGCGAGCTCGCCGACGCGGTGCTCGCCCAGCGTGTCGTCCCGGTCGGCGGCCAGATGGGCCAGCTCCGCCGGGATGACCTCGCCCTCCTCGCCGAGCGTGCAGGTCACCAGCGTGACGTGGGCCCCCTCGGCGGCGTATTTGGCCATGGTCGCGCCGCTGCCGATCGTCTCGTCGTCGGGGTGGGCGTGCACGAGCAGCAGGCGCCGATCAGTCATGCGTCAGAGGGTATCCGCCTGGTGTAGAGGGTGATGCGGACCGCCCCGGATATCCGGGTCTGCCCGGCCTTCCGGAAGTCCCGCTTGAGCTCCTTCAACCGGGGGTTCTCCTCCCACTCGGGACCACGGATGCGCCGCGAGACCAGCCACACACGGTCGGATCCCGGTCCCAGGGCACTCAGCCTGCGGTACGGCTCGCCGTACACGACGACGAACAGCCGGAAGCGCTCGGGAACGTAGAGGACGGCATCGCCGGGCCGCTCCTGGGCGCTCAGCTCCGCGGCGAGGGTACGGAGGTCGTCGGGGCGGTTGGCCGGCCCGCGGACGGCGAGGTGGGCACTCGCGGCGAGCACGGCCAGAGCCGTCAGGGCCGCCCAGGTCGCCGGGGTACGGCGGAGCGCGGCCAGGCCGACTCCGGCCAGCAGGGCCAGGCCCGGGACCGCGAAGAGGACGTAGCGCGGGCTGTAGACCGGATGGATCTGCGAGATCAGCAGGGACAGCACCACGGGAAGGACCGCCCAGGGCACCGCCACCCCCGCCAGCGAGGGCCGCCCCGGCCCCTCTCCCGCCACCGGGCCCTCCCGGCGACCTCCCGCCGTCAGGCCCTCCCGGTGACCCGTCAGGTCCTCCCGGTGATCCGTCAGGTCCTCCCGGTGACCTCCCGCCTCCGCGTCCTGCCGGCGACCTCCCGCCGTCAGGACTCCCCGGCGGCGCAGGCGCGTCCCGTGCCAGATCCCGAGCAGGACCAGGGCGATCAGCGTGGCGAGGAACAGCGCGGGCAGGAGCGGCGACGTCCACGCCGCGTCGCCTCCGGCGATGTCCACGCCGAGCTGCCCCAGCTCGGGAAGGCCGGGCACCTTCAGCCAGAAGAGCTGCTCCTCCCGCTGCCCGGAGGCGATCACCGCCAGCGGCGCGAGCAGCACCCCGGCGCCGGCCAGCGACGCCAGCCACGGGACGGTCTCCCCGCGCCTGCGGACGACGACGGCGGCGTGGGCGGGCAGCAGGAGCAGCGCGTAGAGGTGGAACCAGCCGAGCAGCGCGACCAGCAGGCCGTACCAGGCGTAGCGCGACCGGCGCTCGCCGAGCAGGACCCAGGTGGCGGCCACCGCCACCGCGCTGACCAGGGCGTAGCTCCGCGCCTCCTGGCCGTATCGGCTGATCATCGGCAGCAGCGCGTAGACCAGCCCGGCCAGCAGCCCCACCTGCGGGGTGGCCAGCCGCCGCCCGATGGCCGCGACCCCGAACGTCGCCCCGGCGACCGCGAGCGCCGAGGGCAGCCGGACCGCGAACTCCCCGCCGAACGCGGCGAACGGCCTGAGCATGAGGTAGTACAGCGCGTGCACGGCGTCGATGTCGTCGAGCAGCCGCCACAGCTCGTCGAACGACATGGTCGCCGCCATCACGCTCACCGACTCGTCCCGCCAGAAGGACGGGGTGCCGATCCCCCAGAGCACGAGCACGAGCGACAGCACGGCAGGCGTTGCCGGAGAGCGAGCGATTCGCGCGGAAAGTGTCACCTGCCCAAGTTTCTCCCAAGACATCTGTTGCCCAAGCCAGCATCGGGACCCCCGGGACCGGACGTGGAGCTGGCAAGATGACTGGTATGAGTGAGAGCTTCCCTCGTCTGCACGCAAGGACCCGCCGATTCACCCTCGGGGTGCCGCGTGGCTTCACCATCGCCCCGGGCGGCGACCGCGTCGTCTTCCTCCGGACGAAGGGCGGTTCCGACCCGGTCACCTGCCTGTGGGAGTTCGACGTGGCCGGCGGCAAGGAGCGGCTGATCGCCGACCCGCGCGCGCTGGCCGTGAACGAGGACGACCTGCCGGCCGAGGAGCGGGCCCGCCGCGAGCGCAGCCGGGAGCAGGCGGGCGGCATCGTCGGTTACAGCACCGACAAGGCGGTGACCACCGCGGCCTTCGCGCTCTCCGGCGGCCTCTACGTCGCCGATCTCAAGACCAAGAGGATCCGGCGGTTGAAGACGGCCGGCCCGGTGATCGACCCGCGGGTCTCCCCCACCGGCGAGCACGTCGGCTACGTGACCGGCGGCGCGCTCCACGTCCAGGACCTCGAGGACGAGGTCGACCACGTGCTGGCCCGCCCCGAGTCCCCCGAGGTGACGTACGGCCTGGCCGAGTTCATCGCCGCCGAGGAGATGAACCGCATGCGGGGCTACTGGTGGTCCCCGGCGGGCGACGCGGTGCTGGCCGAGCGGGCCGACGACTCGCCGGTCGACAGGTGGCACATCGCCGACCCGGCCAACCCCTCCCGCCCGGCCGCCGAGCAGCGCTACCCCGCCGCCGGCACGGCGAACACCAGGGTCGAGCTGTTCCTCCTGGCCCTGGACGGCTCCCGCACTCCCGTGCCCTTCGAGGACGAATACCTGGTCACCGCCTCCTGGGACGCCCACGGCCTGGCGATCGTCACGATGCCGCGCGACCAGAAGAGCATCCGCCTGCTCAAGGTCGACCCGGCCACGGGCGGCTCGACGGTCGTCCGCGAGGACACCGACCCCGCCTGGGTGGACATCGTCCCCGGCGTGCCCGGTCACCTGTCCGACGGCACCCTGGTCTGGGCGGCGAACGTCGGCGGTGGCCACCGCCTGATCATCGGTGACGAGCCCGTCACGCCGGCCACCCTCCAGGTCCGCGAGGTCGTCGACGTCGACGGTGACGCCGTGCTCTTCCGGGCCGGCGGCGATCCCACCGAGATCGCCCTGTGGGCCTACAAGGACGGCCGCATCACGCTGGTCAGCCCGGCCGAGAGCGGCGTCTACAGCGGCCACACCGCGGGCGGCACGCTGGTGGTCACCGGCCAGACCCTCGACAGCGAGGGCCCGGTCACGCGCGTCCTCCACCACGGCAAGCCCCGCGGCCACATCGCCTCGCACGCCGAGCGGCACGGCCTGGACCTGCGGGTCTCCCTGATCCGCGCGGGCGCGCGCGACCTGGCGACCGCCGTGCTCTTCCCGTCGGACCACGTGCCCGGCTCGGCGAGGCTCCCGGTCCTCATGGACCCCTACGGCGGGCCGCACGCCCAGCGCGTCCTGGCCGCCTCCGGCGCCTACCTGACCAGCCAGTGGTTCGCCGACCAGGGCTTCGCGGTGGTCGTGGCCGACGGCCGCGGCACCCCGGGGCGCGGCCCCGAGTTCGAGCGGGCCGTCCTGCACGACCTGGCCACCCCGCCCCTGGAGGACCAGGTCGACGCCCTCCAGGGCGCCGCCGCGCGGTTCCCCGACGACCTGGACCTGTCCCGGGTCGGCATCCGCGGCTGGTCCTTCGGCGGCTTCCTGGCCGCCCTGGCCGTGCTCCGCCGCCCGGACGTGTTCCACGCGGCCGTCGCCGGAGCGCCGGTGACCGACTGGCGTCTCTACGACACCTGCTACACCGAGCGCTACCTCGGCCGGCCGGAGGAGGGCCACTACGAATCGTCGTCCCTGTTCGCCGACGCCGAGAAGCTGGACCGCCCCCTCCTGCTGATCCACGGCCTGGCCGACGACAACGTGGTCGCCGCCCACACCCTCCGCCTGTCCTCCGCCCTCCTGGCGGCGGGCCGCCCGCACAACGTCCTGCCGCTGTCCGGCGTCACCCACATGACCCCCCAGGAGGTCGTGGCGGAGAACCTGCTCCTGCTCCAGGTCGACTTCCTCAAGAAGGCCCTGGGCTGAGGCCGGCCCCGGGACGGCTCCTCCGGCCGGGCGGGGCCGTGCCCCGCCCGGCCGGTCTCACTTCGAGGTGCCGTGCCAGCTGCTCCACAGCGCCGCGTAGGAGCCCTCGGCCGCGACGAGCTCGTCGTGGGAGCCGAGCTCGCTGATCCGGCCGTCCTCGACCACCGCGACCCGGTCGGCGTCGTGCGCCGTGTAGAGGCGGTGGGCGATGGCGATCACGGTGCGGCCGTCGAGGACGGCGGCCAGTGACCGCTCCAGGTTGCGCGCGGCCCGGGGGTCGATCAGCGAGGTGGCCTCGTCCAGGACGAGGGTGTGCGGATCGGCCAGGACCAGGCGGGCCAGGGCGAGCTGCTGCGCCTGGGCGGCCGAGACCGGTTCGCCGCCGGAGCCGACGGCGGTGTCCAGGCCGCCGGGCAGGGCCTCGACCCAGTCCCAGGCGTCCACGGCCTCCAGCACCTCGCGGACGCGCGCGTCGTCCGCGTCGGGGCGGGCGATCAGCACGTTGTCGCGCAGGGTGCCCCGGAACACGTGGTGCTCCTGGGTCACCAGGGCGACATGGCCGCGCAGGTCGTCCAGCGGGAGCTCGACCAGAGAGGTGCCGCCGACCGTGACCTCGCCGGTGCGCGGGCCGTGGATGCCCGCGAGCAGGCGGCCCAGCGTGGACTTGCCCGCCCCGGACGGGCCGACCATCGCCAGCCGCTCCCCCGGCTCGACCACCAGGTCGATGCCGTGCAGCACGTCGTGGCCCTCGCGGTAGGCGTAGCGGACGTCCTCGGCCCGCAGCCTCTCGCCGTCGGGAGTGCCGGAACCGGCCTCGCGGTCGTCGGGCACCTCGGCGACCCCCAGCAGGCGGGCCATGGAGGCCCCGCCCACCTGGAGCTCGTCGATCCACATGAGCAGCCGGTCGAGCGGGTCGATGAGCTGCTGCACGTACAGCGTGGCCGAGGTGACCTGGGCCAGCGTTGCCCAGTCCTGGATGTAGAACACGCCGCCCAGGACCAGGGTGGCCACGATCGGGATCACGTAGCCGAGCTCGACCGCCGGGAACCAGATGGTGCGCAGCCTGAGGGTGTAGCGCTCGGCCGCCCACGACCGGGAGATGTCGGTGTCGGTACGGCGGTGCCGCCGGGCCTGCAGGCCCAGGGCCTCCACGGCGCGGGCCCCTCCGACCGTCTCGGCCAGACCGTCGGTCATGTCCGCGTAGGCGGCGCTCTCACGCAGGTAGCCGTCCCGGGCCCGCTTGAGGTACCACCGGGTGGCGATCCACAGGATCGGCACGGCCAGCAGCGAGGGCAGCACGAGCAGCGGCCCCACCAGCAGCAGCGCGCCCACGGTGATCACGCAGGTGACCACCGCGATCAACGTCTCGGGTACGGCGTGCCGTACGGTGCGCGACAGCGAGTCCACGTCCCGCGAGGTCCGGGTGATCAGGTCGCCGGATCCAGCACGCTCGACGGTGGACAGCGGCAGGCCGAGCACCCGGCCGACGAACTCCTGGCGCAGCTCGGCGAGGACCTTCTCACCGAGCTTGGAGGAGACGTAGACGGCGAACCTGACCAGCACCGCCTGGGCGACCAGGAAGCCGCCGACGGCCAGCGCCACCAACGTGACGTCGACCCCGGCGCCGTCGCTGACCCCCTCGACCAGCGAGCCCAGCAGCCACGGCACCGCCAGGCCCGCGACGGCGGCCAGGCCGTGCAGGCCGAGCGCCGCCGTCAGGTCCCGGGGGTACTTCAGCGTGAGCCTGCGGGCGTACGCCCGGACCTGCGCCTGGTCGGCGACGGGCAGGATCTGCCTGCTCATGCGTTCTCCTCCCCTCGGTACCCGTAACCTGCGTTCACGCGCTCACGACGCCCTGCGGCCCGCTCGCTCACGAGTCTTCCCCTCTGGTGACCAGGGCGGTGTAGGCCGGCACGGTGGCCAGCAGCTCCCGGTGCGTTCCCTGGGCGCGCACGACACCGCCCTCGACGTAGATCACCTGGTCGGTGCGGTCGAGTACCAGCGGGCTGGTCGTGCAGACCAGGGTGGTCTTGCCGGCTCGGGCCTTGGCCAGCCGGTCGGCGATGCGCGCCTCGCTGTGGGCGTCCACCGCGCTGGTGGGCTCGATGAGGATGAGCACCTCCGGGTCGGCGGTCAGCGCCCTGGCCAGCCGGAGCCGCTGCTGCTGGCCGCCGGAGAACTCCCGCCCCGACTCGGCCACATGCCCGTCGAGGCCGCCGGGCAGCGCCTCGACGATGTCCTCCGCGCACGCGGTGCGCAGCGCGTCGGCGATGTCCTCGGCCGACGCCTCGCCGGAGACGTCCAGCTCGTCCCTGAGCACCCCGGCGAACAGCTTCGCGCCGTTGTCGGCGACCAGGATCCGGCGGCGGACCTCGGCGAGCGGCAGGGTGTCCAGCGGCACGTCGCCGAAGTCCACGTCGCCGTCGCCGTAGCGGCCGAGCCGGTCGGCGATCGTGACGGCCTCCTCGGGCGAGGTCGCCGCGAGGGCGGTGAACACGCCGGGACGGACCGCGACCCCGGAGGCCACGTCGCGCAGCAGGCCCCCGCCGGAGTGCCCGGCGGCGCCGCCGCCCACCTCCGGTTCGAGGGTGAGGATCCGCACCACCCGGCGGGCGGCGACGTGGCCCTTGGTCAGCTTGTCGGCCGCCTCGGTGAGCGCCCGCATGGGGGCGATCAGGAAGACCGCGTAGCCGTAGAAGGCGACGAGCTGGCCGGGGGTGATCTCGTCCCGGATCGCGAAGGTCGCGCCCAGCCAGGTCACCAAGGCGATCAGCAGGCCGGGCAGCAGGATCTGGGCGCCCTCCAGCATCGACTCGACCGCGGCCACCCGCACGCCCGCGTGCCGTACTTTCTGGGACTCCTCGGTGTAGCGGTCGGCGAAGACCTGCTCGCCGCCGATGCCGCGCAGCACCCGCAGACCGGCGACGATGTCGGCGGCGCGGGTGGACAGGTCGCCCTGGAGGTCGCGGTGGGCGTGCTGGCGCCTGTGCAGCGGCCGGAGCAGGGGGGCGACGGCGACGGCCATGATCGGCACGCCGATGAGCACCATCAGGCCCAGGGGCAGCGAGGCCCTGATCAGGATGACGGTCACCGTGACGATGGCGACGATCGCGCCGGTGCCCCGGAGCAGGATGTCCATCGCGTTGCCGATGTGGGCGATGTCGGAGTTGCCGACGCTGACCACCTCGCCGGTGGACATGCGCTTGGGCAGGGTCGCGCCCAGCCGGGTCGACTGCCGTACGGTGACCTGGACGGTCCGGTAGGCGGCGCTCAGCCAGTTGTAGACGGCCATCCGGTGCCGGAGGATGCCGGCGACGGCCTGCACGATCCCCAGGCCGAGCAGGACCCCGCCCCAGGTGAGGAGGGCCGGCAGGTCTTTGGCCCTGATGGCGTCGATGCCCTTGCCCATCGCCTCCGGCACGAGCGCCATCGCCAGCCACCACAGGATGGCGTAGCCGATGCCGATGAGCAGCGGGCCCGCCTGCATACGGGCTATCCAGCGCAGGTATCGGATCGGACTGCGGGCGTCAGGAATGCCGGGGTCGGCAACAGGTAGGGAGCGCATAGCCTCCCCAGGCTGACAAACTCCCGCCTCACCAGCAAACCATTTTCTGACCGGCGGCACCGCCGATCGGTTCCCTGACCGGCCGATCGGCGCTCCCGGCCGAGGAAACCGTCAATCAGGGTTGACAACCATATGATGTCAACCTAAATTGACAGACATGAGCGATACGGCACAGCTGGCCTCCGACGCCGGCAGCCGCGATCCGGCCGTCGGCCTGCGGGCCGTACGGGCGTTGCGGATGCTGGTCGATCGGCTGGAGGCCCTTCAGGTGGAGAACGCCAGGGATCAGGGCTGGTCCTGGCAGGAGATCGCGTACTGCCTGGAAGTCACCCGGCAGGCGGTGCACAAGAAGTACGCGGGCGGCCGAGGTTTGCTGAGACGGGAGAAATAGCCATGTTCGAACGGTTCACCAGCGAAGCCCGGCAGGCGGTGAAGCTCGCCCAGCAGAACGCCCGCCGGCTGAACCACCACCTCGTCGGCACCGAGCACGTCCTGCTGGGCCTGCTCGACCAGCCGGAGAGCGACTCGGCCGAGATCCTCGGGCGGCACGGGCTGGACCACGACCGGGCCTCCCGGGCGGTGATGGACCTCGTCCCGCGCACGCCGAAGGACGCGCTCGACGCGGAGGCGCTGGAGTCGATCGGCATCGATCTGTCCGCCATCAGGGACAGGGTCGAGGCGGCCTTCGGACCCGGCGCCCTGGACCGGCCGCCGCAGCGCGGCCACCGGGGCGGGCTGATCAGCGGACGGCACATCCCCTTCTCCCCCCGGGCGAAGAAGGCGCTGGAACTCTCCCTGCGGGAGGCCGTCGCCCTCAAGCACGGCTACATCGGCGACGGCCACATCCTGCTGGGGGTGCTCCGCGAGGGGCAGGGGCTGGGCTCACGCGTCCTCGCCGACGCGGAGATCGACACCGAGGCTGTGCGGCGGGAGGTCGTCCTGCGGCTCGGCACCCGGCGCAAGGCCGGGTAGGGACCCGTACGAGGCCGGGCGGAGACCGCACCGGGGCGGGGCGCCCCGGGAGGCCCCTTCGCCCGGAGTCCGGCGCCCCGCAAGCACACCGGCCCCGGTGAGGGGTGCCGGCGCTCCGGCCCGGGAAAGGACGACGCCCCGGTGCCCGGCCGAGACGGCCGGGCACCGGGGCGCTCACCGCCTACGCGGGACCACCGGGGGCTACTTCGACGCCCTGAGGTAGTCGCGGTTCATCTGGGCGATGGTGTCCAGCGGGATGCCCTTGGGGCAGACCGCGGTGCACTCGCCGGTGTTGGTGCAGCCGCCGAAGCCCTCGGCGTCCATCTGCTCGACCATGGCCTTGGCGCGGGAGTCGCGCTCGGGCTGGCCCTGCGGGAGGAGGCTGAGGTGAGTGATCTTGGCGGCGGTGAAGAGGGAGGCCGAGCCGTTCGGGCAGGCGGCGACGCACGCGCCGCAGCCGATGCAGGTGGCCGCGTCGAACGCCGCGTCGGCGTCGACCTTCTTGACCGGGACGCTGTGCGCGTCGGGGGCGGACCCGGCCGGGACGGACACGAAGCCGCCCGCCTGGATGATCCGGTCGAACGCCGAGCGGTCCACGACCAGGTCCTTCACCACCGGGAAGGGCGCCGCGCGCCACGGCTCGATGGTGATGACCGCGTTGTCCTCGAAGTGCCGCATGTGGAGCTGGCAGGTGGTGGTGGCCACCTGCTCTCCGTGCGCGACACCGTTGATGACCATGCCGCACATGCCGCAGATGCCCTCGCGGCAGTCGTGGTCGAAGGCGACCGGGTCGTCGCCCTCCAGGATGAGACGCTCGTTGAGCACGTCGAGCATCTCCAGGAAGGACATGTCAGGAGACACGTCCTCGACGCCGTAGGTGACCATCCGGCCCTTGTCCTCGGGGCCCTTCTGGCGCCAGACCTTGAGTGTCAGGTTCACTTGTAGCTCCGCTGGCTCATCTTCACGTACTCGTAGTCGAGGTCTTCCTTGTGCAGGACCGGGCCCTGCTCGCCGTACTCCCAGGCCGCGACGTAGGCGAAGTTGTCGTCGTCGCGCAGGGCCTCGCCGTCGGCGTCCTGCGACTCGGCGCGGAAGTGGCCGCCGCACGACTCGGTGCGGTGCAGCGCGTCGATGCACATGAGCTCGGCCAGGTCGAAGAAGTCGGCCACCCGGCCGGCCCGCTCCAGCGCCTGGTTGAGCTCGTCGGCCTCGCCGGACACCTTCACGTTCTTCCAGAACTCCTCTCGGAGCTCCGGAATCCGCTCCAGCGCCTTGCGCAGCGACTCCTCGGTGCGCTCCATGCCGCAGTAGTCCCACATGAGCTTGCCCAGCTCGCGGTGGTAGGAGTCGGCGGTGCGGTCGCCGTTGTTCGACAGCAGCCTGTTGATCTTCTCGCGGACCGCGATCTCGGCCTCGGCCACGGCCTCCTCGTCGACCTCCCCGTAGGGACCGTTGGCGAGGTAGTCGCCGATCGTGGTCGGCAGCACGAAGTAGCCGTCGGCCAGGCCCTGCATCAGCGCGGACGCGCCGAGGCGGTTGGCGCCGTGGTCGGAGAAGTTGGCCTCGCCGATCACGAACAGGCCGGGGATCGTGGACTGCAGGTCGTAGTCCACCCACAGCCCGCCCATCGTGTAGTGCACGGCGGGGTAGATGCGCATCGGCTGGGTGTAGGGGTCCTCGCCGGTGATGCGCTCGTACATCTCGAAGAGGTTGCCGTACTTCTTCTCCACCGCGTCGCGGCCCAGGCGGCGGATCGCGTCGGCGAAGTCGAGGTAGACGCCCAGACCGCCGGGGCCGACGCCGCGGCCCTCGTCGCAGACGTTCTTGGCGGCGCGGGAGGCGATGTCACGCGGGACCAGGTTGCCGAACGCGGGGTAGATGCGCTCCAGGTAGTAGTCGCGCTCGTCCTCGGGGATCTGCGAGACGGGCCGGTCGTCGCCCGCCTTGACCGGCACCCACACGCGGCCGTCGTTGCGCAGCGACTCCGACATCAGGGTCAGCTTGGACTGGTAGTCGCCGCTGACCGGGATGCAGGTCGGGTGGATCTGGGTGTAGCAGGGGTTGGCGAACATCGCGCCGCGCCGGTGCGCCCGCCAGATCGCCGTGGTGTTGCAGCCCTTGGCGTTGGTGGACAGGAAGAACACGTTGCCGTAGCCGCCACTGGCCAGCACGACCGCGTCGGCCAGGTGCCGCTCGATCTCGCCGGTGACCATGTCGCGGACGATGACGCCGCGCGCCCGGCCGTCGGAGATGATCAGGTCGAGCATCTCGTGGCGGGTGTGCATCTCCACGGTCCCGGCCGCGATCTGCCGCTCCAGCGCCTGGTAGGCGCCGAGCAGCAGCTGCTGCCCCGTCTGGCCCCGGGCGTAGAAGGTCCGGGAGACCTGCGCGCCGCCGAAGGATCGGGTGTCGAGCAGGCCGCCGTACTCGCGGGCGAACGGCACGCCCTGGGCCACGGCCTGGTCGATGATGTTCACGCTGACCTGGGCGAGCCGGTAGACGTTCGACTCGCGGGCGCGGAAGTCGCCGCCCTTGACCGTGTCGTAGAACAGCCGGTAGATCGAGTCGCCGTCACCGCGGTAGTTCTTGGCGGCGTTGATGCCGCCCTGGGCCGCGATGGAGTGCGCGCGCCGGGGCGAGTCCTGGTAGCAGAACGACTTGACGTTGTAGCCCAGCTCGCCGAGGGTCGCGGCGGCCGAGCCGCCCGCGAGGCCGGTGCCGATGACGATGACGTTGAGCTTGCGCTTGTTGGCCGGGTTGACCAGTTTGGCGCTGAACTTCCGCTTCTCCCAGCGGTCCTCGATCGGACCCTCCGGAGCCTTGGTGTCGCGGATCGGCGCGCCTTCGGTGTATTTCGTGGTCATCGTCCGCTCACCGCTCCTCGTTCGCTACGCGGAATGCCTGCCGCGCGGCGCCTGCCGCCACGCTCACTGCGTCGGATCCGCTCACTTGATCGCCCCGGCCATGACGGCGAGGGGGACGGCGAGGAAGCCGAGGACCAGCACCGCGGAGATCCCGGCGGCGACGCCCTTGAGCGGGCGGTAGCTGCGGCCGCTCGCCAGGCCGAGCGTCTGGAACGCGCTCCACAGGCCGTGCCTCAGGTGCAGGCCGACCATGATGACCGCGACCACGTAGAAGACCGTGACCCACCAGCGCGACGGGTCGAAGCCCTGCACCAGCCGGTCGTACGGCGTGCCGTCCCAGCCGGCCGGGTTGACCGCGCCGAACGTCAGGTCCAGCAGGTGCCAGATGACGAACAGGACGATGATCACACCGCCGTACCGCATGGTGTGCACGGCGTAGCCGCCCGCCTGGGACTTGCGCTTGGCCGCGTACTTGACCGGGCGGGCCTTGCGCGCCCGGCGGGCCAGGGAGATCGCCGACCACATGTGCAGCCCGACGGCCGCGGCCAGCACGACCTCGACGACGGTCAGCAGGACGCGCCGCGGGACGATCGGCTCGCCCATGGTCCGCAGGAACTCGGCGTAGGAGTTGAAGGACTCGGCGCCGAAGAAGCTCTTGAGGTTCCCGGCCATGTGGCCGATGAGGAAGAGCACCAGGATGGCGCCCGTGACGGCCATCACAGCCTTCTTACCGTTGGAGGAGCCCAGCAATCCGGGCCTCCGGGGTTTCGCGGTCTTCGCGGCGGCGTCCGCGGGGGGGTTGACCCGCGCGGTGGCGGATCCGCGCTCAATCGTGGCAGTCACACACGCGACGCTAGGTAAGGTGGTTTCCCTCCGTCCAAGTCATCGTGGATGTCGTTTCCATAGCCTCCGGCTATTATCTCTGCGTCCGGGCGGCTTCGTTCCCGGGGTCCCGCGGGCCGGTGCGAGCAATCTCACATCATCCCCGACGGCGGGGGCCGCCCCGGATGCGCCACCGGCGCCTCCGTACGCTAGGGAAACGTGCAGCTCCAGCAACTCGCCTACTTCGTGGCGGTAGCCGAGGCCCGGCACTTCACTCAGGCCGCCGAACGGATGCGCGTCGCCCAGCCGTCGCTCAGCAAGCAGGTCAAGGCCCTGGAGGCCGAGCTCGGCGCGCCGCTGCTCAGCCGCGCCCGGGGGAACGTCACCCTCACCGCCGCCGGGGAGGCCCTGCTGCCGCTGGCACGCCGGATGCTGGCCGACGCCGAGACCGCGCGGCGCGAGGTCGGCGAGCTGGCCGGGCTGCGCCGCGGCCGGGTCCGGCTGGGCGCCACGCCCTCGCTCTGCGCCGGGCTGATGGCCGACGCCCTGGCCAGGTTCCACCGCGCCTACCCCGGCATCGAGCTGCTCGTGGAGGAGGGCGGCTCCCGCGACCTGGTCCGCACCCTGGCGCGCGGCCAGCTCGACCTCGCGTTGATCATCATGCCCCTGCAGAGCGACGACCCCGCCCTGGTCACCGAGGAGGTCCTGCGGGAGAACCTGGTCGTCGTCTCCCCCACCGACTCCCAGGCTCGCAGGCCGTACCTGCGGATAGAGGAGCTGCGCGGGCAGCCGATGGTGATGTTCCGGCGCGGCTACGACCTGCGGGAGGCCACGCTCGGCGCCTGCCGCCAGGCCGGGTTCGAGCCCAGGCTGTCGGTGGAGGGGGGCGAGATGGACGCCGTGCTCCGTTTCGTGGAGGCCGGGCTGGGGATCGCGCTGGTCCCCTCGATGGTGCTGGACGGCCGCCCCGGCCTGACCGGGACGCCGCTGGCGCCCCCAGGGCTGCAGCGCACCATCGCCATCGCGCACCGCAAGGACGTCGAACCCACCCGCGCCGCCCAGGCCTTCCACGACACCCTGCTGTTCTTCCTGGCCGAGGCCGCCCACGAGGGCAGCCTTCCCGAAGGCCTGGAGCTGATAACCGAGGGCTGATCGGGGCCATTTCCGGGATCTTTGCCGGATCGGCATACCGGGGAAGGCGCGGGCCGTAGAAAATGGTCGGGGTCCTCGGGCGACCGCACCGGGGCAGGGGTCGCGGCATCCGCCCCACTCCGGACCACCGGCGGGAGTCCGCGGTCGATCACCGTCCCATAAGTCCTGGTGTCACACTATTCTGCATAGCGTTAATAGGTGTCCCCCCGATCTCGCAAAGAGGCGTCAGTGACCGCCCCTCCCCATGACACGCTCACGATCCTTCTCATCGAGGACGACGCGGGCGATGCCTTCCTCGTGGAGGAGCTGCTCGGCGAGTCGGACGATCCACCGAAGATCATCTGGGTGCGCAGCCTGGCGGAGAGCCGGGTACGGCTGACACAGGACGTGCAGTGCGTGCTCGTGGACCTCTCGCTGCCCGACGCGACCGGCCTCGAAGCGCTGGAGCAGGTGCTCTCCATGGCGCCGCACGCCGCCGTGCTCGTGCTGACCGGGCTGAACGACACCCACGTGGGCGCGGAGGCCGTGGCCGCGGGCGCCCAGGACTTCCTGGTCAAGCAGGACGTGGAGGCCCGGCTGCTGGCGCGGGCGATCCGCTACGCGATGGAGCGCAAGCGCGCCGACCTGGCCCAGCGCAGGCTGGTCGAGGCCGAGCTGCTCACCAAGGAGAACTCCCGCCTCGAACGCGGGCTGCTGCCGGTGCCGCTGCTGGAACCCGGGCTCCTGGAGCACCAGGCCCGCTACCTGCCCGGCCGCCGCCGGGCCCTGCTCGCCGGCGACTTCTGGGACACCGTGCAGAGCCCCGACGGCGCCGTGCACGTGGTGGTCGGCGACGTGTGCGGGCACGGCCCGGACGAGGCCGCGCTGGGCGTCGCGCTGCGGATCGCCTGGCGGACCCTGGTCCTCGCCGGGCACACCGGCAATGAGCTGCTGCGCACTCTCGACTCGGTGCTCCGCCTCGAACGCAAGTCCGCGGAGATCTTCACGACGCTGTGCATCGTCACGATCGACCCCGCGCTCGGCACCGCGCGCATGCACGTGGTCGGCCACCCGCCGCCCCTGCTGATCCGCGACGGCGTGATCGGCGTGGTCCAGGGCACCCCCTCGGGGCCGCCGCTCGGCATCTTCCAGGGCGTCGACTGGTCGGAGATCGAGGTGCCGCTGGGCGCCGACTGGTCCCTGCTGCTCTACACCGACGGCCTGATCGAGGCCACCGTCGGCGGCGGCCCCGACCTGCTCGGGACCGAGGGCCTGCTCCGCCTGGTCCACGAGCAGGGCGGGATCCACCTCGACCGGCTCATCGACCGGGTGATCGAGCTGAACCAGGACGCGCTCAGCGACGACCTCGCGGCCGTGCTCATCTCACGCGGCGAGAAGCGTTGAACGTCCGCCACGGCCTGCGCCCCCTGCCCGCCGCCACCCCGGCGACGGGCTTCGGCAAGCTCCGGGTCGGGCAGTGGTTCCTGCTCGCGGGGGTGTTCATCCTGATGGTGTTCACCGTCGCCGGCGCCTTCACCGTCATCTCGATCGAGGAGACCCGCGAGGCCAGGGTGGCCGTGGTGGACGTCGTCGACCCCGCGGCGCTGCGCGCCCTGGAGATCTCCAACGCGCTGACCTCGCAGGAGAGCTCGGTCCGGGCCTACGGCAGGACCAACGAGGAGGCGTCCCTCCAGGACTACCGCAAGGCGGTCGCCGCGGAGGCCGGCGCGCTGACCGCGATCGACGGGCTGATGTCCCGGATGCCGGAGAAGCGGACGGTCGCCGCCGAGGTCGCCCGGCTGAAGGCGGCCGGAGAGGCCTGGCGGCGCGACTACGCGGAGAAGCTCATCGCCTCGGTGCCGACGTTGAAGACCGAGGCCTCCAACCGGCAGAACGCGCCCGTCAACGCCGCCCGCTTCACCGAGATCCGCCAGTCGCTCACCGCGCTCCAGGACCACCTGAACCGGCTGCACGTGGAGGGCGGCCTCCGGCTGGAGAGGGGCTGGCAGGCTCTCTACCTGGCGCTCGGCGGGGTGGCCGGTGTGCTGGTCCTGGCCGGGATCGGTTCCGTGCTCATCGTCCGGCACGCCGTACTGCGTCCGATGGCGGAGCTGAACGGCCAGGTCCGCGCGGTCGCCCAGGGAGACTTCGAGCACAAGCTCAGGGTCGAGCGCCCCTCCGAGCTGGCCGAGCTCTCCAGCCACGTGGACGCCATGCGGCGCCGCATCCTCACCGAGTGGCGGCGGGCCTCGGAGGCGCAGAGCAAGCTGGAGGAGCAGACGACGGAGCTGCGCCGCTCCAACGGCGAGCTGGAGCAGTTCGCCTACGTGGCGAGCCACGACCTGCAGGAGCCGCTGCGCAAGGTGGCCAGCTTCACCCAGATGCTCGACCAGCGCTACGGCGACCAGCTCGACGACCGTGCCAAGCAGTACATCGCCTTCGCCGTCGACGGCGCCAAGCGCATGCAGCTACTGATCAACGACCTGCTCGACTTCTCCCGGGTCGGCAGGCTCGGCGGCGAGCGGACCGCGATCGACACGGGCCTGTCCCTTCAGGCCGCGCTGAACAACCTCGCCGTGACGATCGAGGACGCCGGGGCCACGATCAGCTCCGACGACCTGCCCACCGTGCACGGCAACCGGGCCCAGCTCACCCAGCTCTTCCAGAACCTCGTCGGCAACGCGGTCAAGTTCCGCTCGCAGGAGCCGCCGCGGATCCACATCGGAGTCCGGCGCGACGGGGACATGTGGGAGTTCTCCTGCGCCGACAACGGGATAGGCATCGAGAGCAAATACACTGACAGGATCTTCCTGATCTTCCAGCGCCTGCACGGGCGCGACGTCTACGCCGGCACCGGCATCGGGCTGGCGCTGTGCAAGAAGATCGTCGAATACCACGGCGGCCGGATCTGGGTGGACGGCGAGGAGCCCGACAGACCCGGCACGACCTTCCGCTGGACCCTTCCTTACGGAGATACGGATGAATGACCTGCGCTGGATCGACGTGCTCCTGGTCGAGGACGACCCGGGCGACGTCCTGCTGACGCGGGAGGCGTTCGAGCTCAACAAGGTCAGGAACAAGCTGCACGTCGTCAACGACGGCGAGCAGGCCATGGCCTTCCTCCGCAAGGAGGGCGAGTACGCCGACGCGCCCCGGCCGGACCTGATCCTGCTGGACCTCAACCTGCCCCGCAAGGACGGCCGCGAGGTGCTCCAGGACATCAAGGGCGACGAGCGGCTCCGCGGCATCCCCGTGGTCGTGCTGACGACCTCGGAGTCCGAGGAGGACATCCTGCGCAGCTACAACCTGCACGCCAACGCCTACGTCTCCAAGCCGGTGGACTTCGACCAGTTCATCAGCGTGGTCCGGCGGATCGACGACTTCTTCGTCACCGTCGTCAAGCTGCCCAACTCCGACCAGCACTACTGAGCCGGAGCGTTCCCGCCGCCCAGACCGGGCTGACCGAGAATCTCCCTGGAGACCCGCTCAGCCCGCAGATCATGGCAGGTCGATGGCCTCTGCCTGACTAACGTGACAGGAATCACATCCGGTCAGTGAAAATGTGAGTGACCCTTCTCACATAACCCCCGGGCTCCGTCGTAACGTATCCCCACCAATATGCGCGCGCACGTGTGAGCCGGCGCGACCATGGCCCAGCGCGCGGCACAACTGAAACGACCCGGACCCTTGGCGAGCGGGGTCCGTGGGAGGTGGAGAGGTCACCGATGACCCAGACAACGGCCGACAGCCCGGCCAGAAGACAGCGTGCGCAGATCAAGGAGCGCACCCTGCGTACCGACCAGTGGTGGCGCTATCCACTGATCACCTTCATCATCTTCACTGCGTTCCTCGTCTACGCCACGTGGGCGATCTTCGACACGGACTACTTCGTGTCCCCGTATCACGCTCCGTTCGCGTCCCCGTGCCTGGCGACCAGCTGCCCGCCGGAGTCGCGCCTGTTCGGCTTCGCGCCCTTCGGCGACTGGTACACCCTGCCTCCGGGCCTGCTCATCCTGGGCCTGCCCGCCGGCTTCCGCTTCACCTGCTACTACTACCGCAAGGCCTACTACCGGGGCTTCTGGCTGTCGCCCCCGGCGTGCGGGGTGAACGAGCCGCACAGCAAGTACACCGGTGAGTCCCGCTTCCCGCTGATCCTGCAGAACGTCCACCGCTACTTCTTCTACGCGGCGATCGTGGTCGGCCTGGTCCTCGCCATCGACGCGGTGAAGGCCCTCATCGGCAACCCGACGGGGCTCGGGACGTGGATCCTCATCGCCAACGCCGTACTGATCAACCTGTACACGCTGTCGTGCCACTCCTGCCGTCACATCACGGCCGGGCGGCTGAACCACTTCTCCAAGCACCCCGTCCGCTACAGGGCGTGGGGCTTCGTCTCCAAACTCAACGCCAAGCACCAGGAGCTGGCGCTGATCTCGATGTTCTCGGTGATGGGCGCCGACCTCTACGTCCGGCTGGTCGCCAAGGGCATCATCAACTTCCCGTTCGCATAAGGATCTGCTGTGGAAATCGAGCGTCACGAATACGACGTCGTCGTCATCGGCGCCGGCGGAGCAGGACTGCGGGCGGCCATCGAAGCCCGCCAGCAGGGCAAGCGGACGGCGATCGTCTGCAAGTCGCTGTTCGGCAAGGCACACACGGTCATGGCCGAGGGCGGCGCGGCCGCGGCCATGGGCAACGTCAACAGTGCCGACAACTGGATGGTGCACTTCCGTGACACCATGCGCGGCGGCAAGTTCCTCAACAACTGGCGGATGGCCGAGCTGCACGCCAAGGAGGCGCCGGACCGGGTCTGGGAGCTGGAGGCGTGGGGTGCGCTGTTCGACCGCACCAAGGACGGCAAGATCAGCCAGCGCAACTTCGGCGGGCACGAATATCCCCGGCTCGCCCACGTCGGCGACCGTACCGGCCTGGAGCTGATCCGCACCCTGCAGCAGCGCGTGGTCGCGCTCCAGCAGGAGGACGAGAAGCTGCACGGCGACGCCGAGGCCTACATCAAGGTCTTCCAGGAATGTACGGTGACCCGCCTGCTCAAGGACGGGGACGCGATCTCCGGCGCCTTCGGCTACTGGCGGGAGAACGGCAAGCTCATCCTGTTCGACACCCCCGCGGTCGTGCTGGCCACGGGCGGCATCGGCAAGTCCTACGTGGTGACCTCCAACTCCTGGGAGTACACCGGGGACGGCCACGCGCTGGCGCTGCTGGCCGGGGCGAAGCTGATCAACATGGAGTTCATCCAGTTCCACCCCACCGGGATGGTCTGGCCGCCGTCGGTCCGCGGCATCCTCGTCACCGAGTCCGTCCGCGGTGACGGCGGGGTGCTGAAGAACTCCGACGGCAAGCGCTTCATGTTCGACTACATCCCCGAGGTGTTCAAGGACAAGTACGCCACCACCGAGGAGGAGGGCGACCGCTGGTACACCGACCAGGCCAACAACCGCCGTCCCCCGGAGCTGCTCCCCCGTGACGAGGTGGCGCGGGCCATCAACTCCGAGGTGAAGGCCGGCCGCGGATCCCCGCAGGGCGGCGTCTACCTCGACGTCTCCAGCCGGCTGCCGGCCGCCGAGATCGTCAGGCGGCTGCCGTCGATGCACCACCAGTTCAAGGAGCTGGCCGACGTCGACATCACCAAGGAGCCCATGCAGGTCGGCCCGACCTGCCACTACATCATGGGCGGCGTGGAGGTGGACGCCGACACCGGCGCTGCGGACGTCCCCGGGCTGTTCGCGGCCGGCGAGGTCTCCGGCGGCATGCACGGCTCCAACCGGCTGGGCGGCAACTCGCTGTCGGACCTGCTGGTGTTCGGCCGCCGCGCGGGCGCCGGAGCGGCCGCGTACGTGGACGGGCTCGCGGCCCGCCCGAAGGTCTCCCCGGATTCGGTGGACACCGCGAAGGCGGAGGCACTCGCCCCGCTGGAGCGCGCCGGCGAGAACCCCTACGAGGTCCACCACGAGCTGCAGCGGACGATGAACGAGCTGGTCGGCATCATCCGCAAGGCCGAGGAGGTCACCGAGGCCCTGGAGGCGGTGGGCAAGCTGAAGGAGCGGGCCCGGGGGGTCGGCGCGGTCGGCAGCCGGATCTACAACCCCGGCTGGCACCTCTCCCTCGACCTGCGCAACATGCTCCTGGTCTCCGAGTGCGTGGCCAAGGCGGCCCTGCTCCGCCAGGAGAGCCGCGGCGGTCACACCCGCGACGACTTCCCGGGCATGTCGTCCGAGTGGCGCCGCAAGATCCTGCTCTGCGGGCTCTCCCCCGACGGCTCAGGCGTGACCGTCGAGGAGAAGGTCCAGCCCGCCATGCGCGAGGACCTGATCAAGCTGTTCGACCGGGACGAGCTGAAGAAGTACATCACCGAGGATGAGCTGGCCGACTTCGACGCGTTGGTCAAGGAGTAGCCATGAGTTACAAGGCGAAGTTCCGCGTGTGGCGGGGCGAGGGCGGCGAGGGCAAGCTTGAGGACTTCACCGTCGAGGTGAACGAGGGCGAGGTCGTCCTCGACATCATCCACAGGCTCCAGGCCACGCAGGCTCCCGACCTCGCGGTCCGCTGGAACTGCAAGGCAGGCAAGTGCGGCTCCTGTTCCATGGAGATCAACGGCAGGCCCAAGCTCGGCTGCATGACCCGGATGTCCACCTTCACGGAGGACGAGACGATCACCGTGACGCCCATGCGGACGTTCCCGGTGATCAAGGACCTGGTCACGGACGTGTCGTTCAACTACCAGAAGGCCCGGGAGATCCCCTCCTTCACCCCGCCGGCGGACGTGAAGCCCGGCGAGTACCGCATGCAGCAGATCGACGTCGAGCGGTCCCAGGAGTTCCGCAAGTGCATCGAGTGCTTCATGTGCAACAACGTCTGCCACGTGATCCGTGACCACGAGGAGAACAAGACCAACTTCGCCGGCCCGCGCTTCCTCATGCGGATCGCCGAGCTGGACATGCACCCCTACGACGTGGCCGATCGCAAGGACTCCGCCCAGGAGGAGCACGGCCTGGGCTACTGCAACATCACCAAGTGCTGCACCGAGGTCTGCCCCGAGCACATCAAGATCACCGACAACGCGTTGATCCCGATGAAGGAACGCGTGGTCGACCGCAAGTACGACCCGCTGGTCTGGCTCGGCAGCAAGATCTTCAAGCGCTCCGGCTCGAAGAGCTGACCCCCCTCGGCAGCGCCGGCCCGCCTCCCCGCGGCCGGCGCTGCCGCGTCTCCGCGACGCCCTCCGGCCATCGCGTGACAGGCGGTCCGAACGGCCCGCGACGCGGGTCGACGACTTCGGCGCCCGTTTCCCGGCGGAGGCGGACGACCTCGCCGCTCCGTGCCGCCGGCACCTCTCCCCATCGGGACACGGTCGCCACCGCCCGTACGGCGGCGGCTCCGGATCCGCTCCCGGCGGCTACTTGGGACGGCGGAAGAGGCCGCGCCTCTTCTTGCCGGTGTCCTGGCCTGGGAGAGGGTAGACCGCCGTGCTGGTGGGCTCGGAGGGCGGCGGGCCGATGAGGGGGTCCTGGCCGGGGCCACCGGCGTGCGGCGGCTCCAGCGGGAACGGCGCGCCGGGGAACTCGCCCGGCCCCTGCGGAACGGGACCGTCCTGGAAGTCACGCCCCGGCGGGAACTGCGGGCCGGGACCGTACAGGGGCTGCGGCCCGTCCTGACGGCCGGAGCCCTGCGGGAACTGCGGGCCGGGACCGTACGGGGGCTGCGGCCCGTCCTGGCGGGGGGACTCGGGGTCGTACGGGAACGGCGCGCCTTCCGAGGGGAGGGCCCCACCGTGTGACCCGGGGCTCTCGAGGAGGGAGCCTTCCGGCCCGCCGGACTGCGGGTGGTCACGGAACTGCTCCGGCGCAGGGGGGAACGGCTCCTGGGCGTGGCCGCGGACATGCGCCGGCTCCTGCGGGAACGGCGCGCCGGGGAACTCGCCCGGCCCCTGCGGGCCGCCGTACGGCTGGGCACCCCGGTCCTGGAACGCGGCCGGCGCGGCGTCCGGGCCCGCCTGCATGTAGGGCGCCTGCCCGTACTGCTGCTCCACGTAACCGGCGGGCGGCTGCTCGTAGCCCGGCTGGGGCAGGTAGGCCGTCGGCTGCTCGTACGACTGGGGATACTGCTCCGGCGCGTAGCCCTCCGGGTAGACCGGGGCGTACATCTGCATGGGGACGAAGCTGATTATCGGGGCGTAAGCCGCACCGCCCTGGTAGGCGCCGTGCGGGAAACCCGGTGCGGGACCGTAGCCGGGGCCGGCGGGGTAGCCCATCGTGCTCATGACGTCGCCGCGCTGGTGCCCCAGGGCGCGGGGGCCGGCGCGGCGGATCGCCGCGGCGTGGGCCAGGCGGCGCAGCCTGCCTTCGAAGATCAGCACGGCGAACAGGACCAGGAGCACGAGGATCAGCGCCGGGATGGCGAGCTGGCCGCTCAGGGTGGCCCCGTCGAACTCCGAGCCGGCGTTGCGGATCTCGTAGGGCACCGCGGCGGGCGCGGTGTCCTCGAACGTCGGGCTGACGGTCGGCTCGGCCGAGGCCGTGGGTAGCGCCGGGCTCTGCTCGGTGGTGGGGAATTGCGGTTCCGTCGCCTCCTCGGGCTCCGACGTCGGCGACGTGGCGACGACGGGAGGCGGCACGACGGGGTCGGACGTCGGGACCGGCGGGGCGGTCGTCTCCGGCGGGGCCGTGGTCTTGGGGGGCTTAGGCGCCTTCGTCGTCGGGGGGACGGTGACCGTGGTCACCGTCTTCTGCGGCGCCGGAGTGGTCGCCGTCTCCTCGGGGTCGTCGGTGACCGTGACGGTGACGACCGGCGTGGGCTCCTCGCACGGAGCCCCGGGGTCGACGTCACAACCGGGGATCTCGGAGGGGTTGGCGACGATCAGCCGGACTGCCGCGCCCGCGGGGGTGGAGGCGGTGAGCGGCGCGGTGGCGAGCAGCACCACCCCGCTCAGTCCCAGGGACATGACAACGGCGGAGACGGCCGCCGTACGCCGTGATCGCGTCACCGGTGCCCTCCGCGGATTTCCCATACAGAACGAGTCAAGGAAAATACTAGTTGGGCAAAAGTAACAGCAAAGTGCTTTTTACAACACGGATCGCGTTTCACGGCGACGCTGGACCCTCATCTGCAGCCAGAGCAGCCCCAGCAGGACCCCCAGCGCGACTCCCACTACCGGGATCCCCCGCATTCCAGTCAGGATCGGACCCGACTCGGCGATCGGCCTGACCTCCTGGCTCGGCCCGTCGAGGTCCTGGGGCAACGGCGCGCCCAGCGGCTGCGAGTCCGCCATGACCGACGACGGCGGAGCGACCGGCGCGGGCGCGGCCAGCGGCATCCGGAGGTTGGGGTCGTTCCACACCTGCGGGATCGGCCCGGGTGGCTGCGGCATCGGCGCCGCCATCTGCGGCACCTCTCCCGTCAGAGGGGGCATCTGCCCGGCCTCTGCCAGCTCCTGCGAGAGCGAGGACGTCGTACGCGCCCCGGCGTCCACCTGCTCGCGCCCGGCCCGCCGCGCCTGGGTCGCCCCCTTCGGCCAGGCCGGCCCCTCGGCCGTCATCGGCTCCAGCGGCCCCCCGCCGCCCTGCCCCATCCCGGCGGCCGCACCGCCGCCGTCCTGCTCCGCCGGGCCGGAGGGCCCGGCGCTCGGATCGGCGCTCTCCGGGGCGCCGGAGGCCTCCGGCGCCACCTGCTCGGCCCCGGGGTCCTCGTAGACCGAGGCGCTCCCCTGGGGCGTCTCGGGCTCCTCCAGGATCATCGGAGCCCCCTCCCCCTCACGGCGGTCCTTCGGGCGCGGATCCGGCGGCACGGCCCGCGCCCCCGGCTCCCCCACGATCCGCGGCGCCCCGAGCGCCGGCGGGTTCAGCGGCGCGGCCGGCGCCGGCCGGACCTGAAGGGCGTCCGGCGGTTCCCCGGGACCGTGCGGCGTCACGGAAGCGTGTGGTTCCACGGAAGCGCGCGGCGTCACGGAAGCGCGCGGATCCACGGAAGCGCGCGGCGTCACGGAAGCGCGCGGATCCACGGAAGCGTGCGGCGTCGCGGGACCGGGCGGCGTCGCGGACGGTGCGAGCGGACTGCCGGTGACCGCCGGGACGGCCTGCCCCGCGCCCGCCGCCGTATCCTCGGCGCGCCCCGGCGCCCCCGCGCCCTCCGCGGGGGATCCCGGAGGCCGGGGAGGCACGCCCGGCGCGGGCCGGGGCAGGACGGGGTCGGCCAGGTTGAGGACCTGGGCCGCCTTCACGATCTCGGCGGCCCTGGACTCCGGGTTCTCGACGGTGGTCCGGGCCGTGTGGGTGACCCACACGCCCTCGCGGTTGCGCATCCGGGCCACCGCGGTCAGCTCGATGTCCTCGGCCTCGTCCGGCATGGCGAGCAGCACGTCCACGGATCTGCGCGCGTTGACCTCTCCCAGGGAGCACAGCTGGGGACCGCCTCGGGCCAGCAGCTGGGGGTCGATCGCCTGCGGGCACTCGATGCCCCTGAGCGCCTCGGCGGGCGTGGTCTCGACCGCCAGCCGGGCGTCGGTGCCCGATCCCTCCAGCCACACCCGGAACCGGATCATGTCACCGGCGCGGACCCATCGCGACCAGGAGTTGAGCTCGTCGGCCTCCGCCGCCTCGGCGGGAAGCGCGGAGGGGTCGTCCGCCCCGGCCGCGTACACCGCCGGACCTCCCCCCAGAAGGAGCGCTCCCGTCCCCACGGCCGACACGACCCGGGCACGCTGCCACCATCCGGTCACCGCACTTCTCCGATCCCCCGATACGGACGCACGACAATGACACATCCAGTAACTGTTATGTCACAACACGTTACCGCTCAACCCTCGTCGAGCTGACCTTGTACGGCACGCACGATCGGCAGGTCGGCGGGCAGCCATCGCACGTCGTACAGCTCGTCCATGGGCAGCCAGCGCAGATCCAGGTGTTCCTTGGCCTCCGGCTCCCCTTCCACGATCTCCGCCAGCCAGACCCGGAGCACGTAACCGTCGGTCAGCGGCCAGTCGCCGCCGACCTGCTCCCCGGCCTCGACCAGGACGCCGAGCTCCTCCTGGCACTCCCGGATCAGCGCCGTGTGATCGTCCTCCCCCGGATCGACCTTTCCACCGGGTAACTCCCAGCCACCGGCGAGCTCAGGTGGCTCGGCGCGCTGGGCGGCAAGCAGTCTGCCGCTGCCGTCGACGATCGCGGCTCCCACAACGACCTTGTCCATGGCACCCGATTGTGTCAGCCCTGCTCCCTTAATTTGAGCTGCGCGAGGACATCGGGGTTTCGCAACGGCCGGGTGAACCCCACGATGCCGGTCCGGTCGCGGTAGGTGGTGACCTTGATCGGCCCGCACAGGCGGCACCTCGCCTCGACCATCTTGCCCGGTGAGACCACCATGCCCACGTGCCCGGGATTGTCGGCCCCGGTGCCCGGCCCCGAGTTGAAGAAGACCAGATCCCCTGCCTGCTCGTCACCCGGCGCGATCTTCACGCCGAAGGGCCACTGGCCGAAGGTCGTGCGCGGGATGCTCAGGCCCACGCTCCGGTAGGCCATGTAGATGATCCCGGAACAGTCGAAGGCGTCCGGCCCGGTGCCGCCCCACAGGTACGGCTTGCCGCGCTGGGCCAGCGCGTACTCCAGGATCCCGGCCACCGTGCCGCTCGGCGCCGCCTCCACCAGGGGCTCGTCGCAGGCCGCCTCCGCCTCCGGAGGGACGCTGACCGCGCCGTCCTCGGCGTACTTCCCGGCGATCTCCATGACCTGGTCCACGTACCACCAGGCCCGGTTGTAGACGAACAGCGACCGCCGTACGTCCTCCGGCGCGCCGTTGCGCTTGAGCATCTTCGCCGCGCCCAGGATCGCGTCCGCCGGGTTGTAGACGTCGGCCCAGCCGTCGTCGTCGCCGTCGGAGGCGTAGCCGTTGAACCGCGACGGGATCTTGATCTTCGCCTTGCCGCCCCAGGTGCTGATCAGGAACTGCATCGGCCCCGCGGCCCCGGCGTAGTTGGTGCCGCTGCGCACCCCGGGGAGCGTGGAGCGCCCGTGGTCGGTCTCCCGCTTGCCCACCCCGGCGAGCACGTTCCACTGCACGCCGATCTTCTCGCCGTGCTCGTGGTACAGCTTCAGGTATTCCGCCGGTATGTCCGACGCCGCGGTCTCGGACTGCGCGCTCACGGTCCTGGCCATGTCCTCGCAGTCGGGCATCCCGCCGCCGGTGAAGGACGGGAACGTGCTCACCATCAGCATCGGCGCCATGACCAGTGCGAGCAGGCAGAGCCCCGCGACGCCGAGGATCAGGGCGAGGTGCAGCTTCCTGTTGCCGGTCATCCGATCTCACCCGTCTGCGAGGACTGGTCGTCTTCTCCGGTCATCCGATCCGGCCCGTCTGCGAGGACTGGTCGTCTCCGTCCTGGCCGTCGTCCGCCGGTTGCAGATCGTGGACCCGCCAGTCGGCGCCCACCGCGATGAGCGTGACGGCGTAGTCCTCGGTCCGCTCCTTCGGCCCGCTCCTGGCGGTGACGCTCTGGGTGCCGGTGACCACGAACGTCACCGAGGCGCTCTGGACCTGCCGGATCTCCTTCACCCGCGCCGTGCCGACGGAGACGACCTCGTCGGCGCGGTTGGCCTCGACGCTGCCCGGCGAGGTGACCGTGCGCAGCAGCACGGCGGCGAACTCGGTCGTGGTGTAGCCGCTGAGCCGATCCCCGTAGTCCGCCGGGTCCTCGTCGTAGCTGAAGGTGCCGTACTCGGTGGTGAACCGCTGGGCGTAGTCGGCGGCGGCGGCCAGCTCCTGCTTGGTCATCGGCAGGTAGGAGTAGACGTCGAAGGGCGCGTTGCTGGCCGTCGCCGACGGCCGGGGCCGCTCGGCGCCCGCGGGCGCCTGCGACGCGGACACCGTACGGCTCGCGCCCACCGGGTCGGCCTGCGTCCCCCCCTTGTCGCCGGAGTCCGGCCACATGGTCAGGTAGATCCCGACCGCGGCCAGCATGATGACCAGCACCGCGAAGACGAACCCTCGGCGGCTGCCCCCTTCGACCATCGTCAGTCCTTGTCGGGGTTGGACGCGCGGAGCCAGAAGGGCGCGGCCTCATCCGCCTGCCTGCCCCGCTCGGACCGGCTGGGCAGCCAGAGCGGGGGTGCCTCGGACGACCTGTCCGGGCGCCCGCCGCCGTTGTTCCTCGATCCGCCGGAGGATCCGCCGAACAGGCTGCCGCCCGACCCCGAAGAGCCACGGGAGCCCCCGAAGATGCCGCCGCCGGAGCCGGAGGAGCTCCGGGAACCGCCGGATCCCGAAGAGCCGCGGGAACCGCCGCCCCCGCCACGCGAGCCCGACCCGGACCCGGAACCGCTCCGCGAGCCGGAGCCCGAGCCTCGGGAGCCGGAGTCCCAGCGCCGGGAACCGCCGCCGGAGCCGAAGACGCTCCCGCCCGACCGGCCGCCCCCCGACGGGGACGCCGGCCCCCCACCGGAGGAGGGGGCGGAGGACCTGCCGCCGGACGAGGGCGCCGGAGAGGATCCGCCCGCCGGAGACGAGCCTCCCTGCGGGGCCCAGCCGCCGGAGCGGCCGCTGAACCAGCCGCCCGCGCCGCCGCGGCCGGCACCGCCCGAACGGGTCGGGACGGTGCCGCCCGCCGTACCGCCTCCGGAGAGGTTGAGCGGCGGCGCCGCGCCGGCGCGCGCCGCGGTTACCGGCCGGCCGGTGCCCTTGCGCCGGCCGCCCGCCTGGGCGTCGGTGTCGAGTGGCGTGGGCTGCGCGCCGGCCGGGACCCGGGCGCCCGAGGGGGTGTTCCCGCCGGGGGCGCCCTCCTCCCCGCGGACCTTGCCCTGGGCGACCGCGGCGGCCGCCGTCGCGACGGAGGCGCCGCCGGCGAGCGCGGCCGCCTGCATCACGGGTTCCGCCTTGCGCATGCCCCAGCGGCCCATCCGGGCCGCCGCGACCGGTGGCAGCACGCCCGCCGCGCGCTGCAGGGTCGGCGCGGTGACCGCGTCGCCCAGCACGCGGGTGGCGATCGTGTGCCCGTCCATGGAGGCGAACAGGTGCTGGAACGGACGCCGGTAGAAGAAGACCGCGATCGTCAGCAGAGCCATGAACATGACCTGCATGCCCCACGGCATCGCCGTGGAGATGATCAGGGCGTAGCCGTACACCAGGACGCCCAGGACCAGTGTCAGCACCGCCTGTCTGAGCAGGGTGCCGACCAGCATCTCCACCCAGCGCATCGCGATGATCCGGCCGGACCCCGGATGCACGCCGATCAGCAGGAAGACCGGCGCGAGGATCAGCAACAGCAGGAAGCCGACCTTGAGCACCAGCAGGGAGACGGCCACCAGGAAGATCAGCAGTCCCGCGACCATCGCGGCCATCAGCGCGCCGATCGCGATGCCCAGCCGGTTTGTCCAATCCTTTCCCTGGAAGAGGAAGAAGATCGGCGTGTTCTCCAGCTTGTCGGCGATCTCGGCCTCATATTGTGCCTGGTGGGCGCTGGTGTTCGGGGTCTGCGTGGCCCGTTGCTCGGCCTCGTCGAGTGCCTGGACGCTCAGCAGCTTGGAGGCGTATGCCGTCACCGCCGGCGCCGCGGGGTCGGCGGTGCCGAACTCGCCCATCAGCCACGGCTTGCAGACCAGGGTGGACCAGAGCGCCTCGGCGTTCTGTTCGACCCCCGGGACGCCGGTCTGACCGTAACCACCGGACTTGACCTCGGGATTGGTGTCACCCTTGGCTGGAATGCAGGAGGTTCCGCCCGCGCCGGGCAGCCCGGAGAAGGCGGAGTTGACGACCTCGCTGGTCTTGTCGGTGACCAGCTTGCCCATGCCGGTGAAGTCGCCGGGGCGGCTGAAGAACCAGACCGCGACGGTGACCGCGAGGACCATCCAGATGACGCCCTCGGCCGTCGTGGTCGCCCGCTTGCGGATCAGGCCGTACCAGGCCAGCCAGATGGCCCCGAGGATCACGATCGGCCGCAGGAACGGCCAGTACATCGCGTTGGAGAGGCTGATCACGATGTCGTCGACGACATCCTTGATCGACTCCAGCGGGCCCTCGGTGGCCGCCGCCTGATAGGTGGTGATGGTCAGCCGGTCCAGCGCCTTGGCCCACGAGAAGATCGTGTTGGCCATCGTGTTGCCCATCACGGCCGCGACGTCGTCGCAGCCGAGCTGGTGGGTGTGCCAGAACTGGCCGCTCATGCCGTAGGTGGCGTAGTTGCCCTGCGTGGCAGGAGCCGGGGCGGGCGCCGGCGCGCCCGGCGTGGGCGCGGCCGGGGACGGCGGCTTGAGCAGGCCGTCCACGCCTGAACCGACGACCTCGGGAGCCAGGTCCGGCGAGAGGTCGCAGGGGGCGGCGGCGACGGCGGTGGGTGCGCCCGCCGGCGACAGCAGCGGGAGTGCGAGGAACGCGGTCAGCGCCACCAGCGCGATGGCGATCCGCTTGCCCAGTCGTCCCTTGCGGGAACTCTTCAGCCCCTTGCGGGAAACCTTCATGACCCTACCTCCAGCGCCGCGGCCCCCGGCCTACTGACTCTGTCGCCCCCGGAAAGATCATGCACGTTCTCGCCTGGTTTGTCGTGGGTCGGATTCGTATCGAGCCAGCGCACCAGCTCGTCGGAGATGAGGTCCACCCCGATACGGCCCGCACGACCGTCCAGATCCCGGAAGACGCACTCGCCGTTGCCCAGCGAGCGCAGGATCGCCTTGTGCTCCTCCGAGGGTTCCACCCCGAGCAGCGCCATCACGTGCTCCACCTCGACCCGCTCGGTGGACCGGAAGGCGAACACCGACGACAGGCAGTTCGTCACCTGCTCGTTCAGCAGGTCGCCGGCGTTCTGCGAGACCAGCACCAGGGCCGTGTTGCGGGAGCGGCCCATCCGGCTGACCTCGGGCACCAGCTTGGCGCCCTCCGGCGTGGAGGTGATCGCCCAGGCCTCGTCCAGGAAGATCGCCTTGGGGGTCCGCCGGTCCAGGCCGTTCATCAGCCCCCGGGCGAACTGGGCGACCAGGTAGAGCAGGGCCACCGACAGCCGCTGCTCGTAGGAGTAGTCGTCGCGCCCGGTGGAGGCGTCCGGAAGGGTCAGGCCGCCGAGGGTGAAGACCGTGGTCCACCCCTCGGTGTCGATCTGGTCGCCGCCGGAGGGGTCGAAGCAGAGCCGGGCGAGGTGCATCTCCGACATCGAGCGGAGCACGGCGCCCAGGTTCTTGGAGGCGGCGTCCTCGGTCTGCTCCAGGAAGTCGACGACCTTGCCCAGCGAGGGGTCCTCGCCGTTGGAGACCGCCGCGACCGCCTGGATCATCGCCGACTCGCGCTCCTCCGACATGCGCGGCAGCAGCAGCCGGAGGGTCTCGCTGGCCATCGTCTTCTTGGCCGCGATGTCGTCGCCGAACGAGAACGGGTCGAGCAGCCCCGGCGCGGCCGAGCCGAGCGGGATGACCCGCGCCTTCCTGCCCCGCCGCTGCAGCAGCTGGACCAGGGAGTCGGCGTCGCCCTTGGGGTCGATGACCGCGACCGTCACGCCGCGCAGCGCCATCTGGTAGATCATCAGCAGTGCCAGGGTGGTCTTGCCGCCGCCCGGCTCACCGGTGATCGCGATGGCCGTCGGCCGGTTGCGCGTGGCCGCCACCAGCGGGTCGAAGTGCACGATGCTCCGGGCCCGGCCCAGGGTCTCCCCGACGTACGGTCCCATCCAGCCGGCGTTGCCCTCGTCCGCCCGGTCACCCAGGTCCACCGTGGCGGTCGCCATGCCGCCCGCGATGGTGCGCAGCGGCTGCCGCTGGGCGTAGGCGTTGACCCGGACCCGCTCGCCCGGCAGCGCCTCGCAGAACAGGGAGAACTGGTCGCCGGTGGAGTTGACGATGTCGATGCCCATGTCGCGGTAGTGCTCCACGACCGCCTCGACCCGCTGCACGCAGATCTCCTCGGTCGGGGCGGAGACGATCAGCCGGTGCCAGCCGTACACGAACGGCAGGCGCTCCTTGGTGATGCCGTGTTCCAGCATCCGGGCCGCGTCGATCTGCTCGGCCAGCGCCAGCGGCGCCTCGGCGCCCGCCTCCCGGATGTGGATGTCCATGTCACGGGCGTGGGCGAGCTTGCGCGCCACGTCCTTGCTGGCCTTGACCGGCGAGATCAGCCGCATCCTCGAACTGATCTCCACCGGGAAGGGGAGCTGGTCGGCGAAGTGCATCCACGGCTCGCCGTCGGGGAAGGGCATCAGATCCGGGAACCGGGCGAAGGACAGGTACGCGACGTAGGAGTCGCCCTGCGGCTGCTCGATCCGGAGCAGCGACCTGCCGTTGTGGATCTGCCCCTCGACGAGGGACTCGATCTCGCCCTGTCCCCACCGCCGCTTGGGGCTGGCCGAGGGCGGCGGGTCGCCGAGGGAGCCTGTCGCGGCGTGCTGGAAGAGCCAGGCGATCTCGGTGGAGGTGGCGTGCCGGGCGTACAGGGCGCTCGCGGACAGGGCCCGGCCCAGCCGCTCCGCCTGCTCGGACCACTTGGCGATCTCCGCCTTGGGGACGTGGTCGTCCTCGAGGCCCAGGACCTTCTCGCTGCGCTGGTAGAAGCCGAAGAGCTGGGACAGGACGCCGGTGCCGAGCTGCCTGCCGCGCAGGCCGAGCCGTACGCCGAGGTAGACCTCCTTGCTCCAGAAGTCCTTCGCCCAGACGTGCCGGTACATCTCCTCCAGGTAGTCGCGCCAGCCGGGGCCCTCGTCGGAGGTGGCGTTCAGCGCCATCGCCCACTCGGCCGCGGGGTAGGTGCGGTGCGCCACCCGCAGGTGCACCTCGGCGTCCGGCATCCGGATCGCCGCCAGCGCGATCGTGATGTTGGTGGCCAGCGCCTCCCGCTCCTCGGGGGTGATGAACTCGTAGCTCACGGTCGGCAGCCGGAAGTAGGCCCAGACCGCCGAGTCGGTCAGCAGGATCCGGTCGTCGAAGTATCGGACGGCGAGCCGGTTGCGTGCCCGCGAGGCGCGGCTCACACGACCTCCCTCGCCGGCCGTGCGGCCGGGTTCCCGTGACCGGTGGCCCGCTCGTCGCGCCCGCTCACGCGCCCACCTCGTTACGCCCGTTCACCACGTCTCCTCGCGCCCGGGGGATCACTGGGCCAATTCCTCCTCGCTGGGTCGAACCGTCTGCGCCGCTCCGAAACCCGCCGCCACGACGCCGGCCAGCGCGAGATACGCCCGGCGGCCCGGCGCCCGCAGATGGGACGGCTCCACCCGCTCCGACCTGCCGGGCGCCAGCTCGTCCTCCCAGGGCACCCGCACGATCGCCCGGCACCGGCCCCGCGCGACCGCCTCGGCCTGCTCCACGTCGCCCATGCTCCGGCGGCTCACGCCGTTGACGACCATGATCGCGCGACGACGGAGGTCCGCGCAGCCGTGCCCGTCAAGCCACTCGTAGGTCATGGCCACCGCGTCCGGCCCGTCCTCACTGGCCGGGACGACCAGGACGAGCTGGTCGGCGTAGGGAAGCACCCGGGCGGCTAGTGCCGCCGCCGGGTCCATGACGATCAGCTTGTAGTGGCGGTCCAGCATGTCCATGGTCTGGCTGAGCCGCCGGTCGGAGAAGAGCGTGCGGTCGGTGAGCCGCTGCTCGGCGCCGGAGTCGCTGTCACCGGCGATGACTTCGAGGCCGGAGGCGCAGCGGCTGGTGTAGGCGCGCATGCCCAGGTAGCCGTGGACGTTGTCCAGCCCGGCCAGCAGGGAGCTCAGCGTCTCGGGCGATTCGCCCTGGATACGGCTGGACAGCGCGTGGATGCCGATGTTGGCGTCGACCGCGAGCACCCGGTCCTCGCGATACCGGGCGAGGGTGTGACCGAGCATGAGCGCCGTCGTGGTCTGCCCGGCGCCGCCGGTGCAGCCCAGCACCACCACCCGGCGGCTGCCGGCGAACACCGTCCTGGCCCGCGCCTCGTCGATCTCCGACCCGTCCGTACGGCCCGCGCCGCCCGGCCCGATGACCACCTGGGCCAGCCGCCGCCAGCCCCCCGAGGAGTCACGGCCGACGACCGACTCCACCCGGCGCACCCGGGCCTCGCCCTGGCCGGGCCTGGGCACCGGCACCGCGGGCACCACCGGGTCGGCCTTGGCCTCCGCCCCCGTGGGGACCGCCCGGATCGAGACACCCGCGGGCCGATCCTGCGGCCACGCCCTCTGCGTCTCGGCGAACTGCCCCGCCTGCGCCGGCTGCCCCTTGCGGTGCCGGGCCCACAGGCTCTCGTCCGCCTCGTCCGCCTTCACCTCCGGCTCGGCGGCACGCCGCCGGGACGGAGCGGGCCCGACGAACCGGGATCCGGCGGGGGACTGCTCGACTGATCCGCCGGATTCGGCGGGCTCGCCGGATCCGGCGGCGGCCGAGGACCGCTCGACGGCCGCGGGACGCTGCGGAAGCGGCACCACCGGCCCGGAGACGGCAGCGGGCCGCTCGACGGCCGCGGGACGGCGCTCGACGGGCGCGGGACGCTGCGGAAGCGGCACCACCGGCCCGGAGACGGCAGCGGGCCGCTCGACGGCCGCGGGACGGCGCTCGACGGGCGCGGGACGCTGCGGAAGCGGCACCACCGGCCCGGAGACGGCCTCAGGCCGCCCCGCCGACTCGCGACGCCCGGCAGCGGGCACGGAAGGCTCACCGGCCGCGAACCGCTCAGCCGCCGCGGACCGCCCGGCGGACTCACGACGCTCAGTAGCAGGCGCGGAAGGCTCACCGGATACGAGCCGCTCGGCGGACCCCTCGCGCTCAGCCGCCGCGGACCGCCCGGCGGAGTCACGACGCTCACCGGCGGGCGCGGAAGGCTCACCAGTCACGAGCCGCTCGGCGGACCCCTCGCGCTCGGCAGCGGGCACCCCGGACTCGGCGGACGCCTCGCGTTCGGCAGACGCCCCGGATTCGGCGGACGCCGCACGCTCGGCAGCAGACGCCCCGGATTCAGGAGACTCCGCGGATTCGGAGGACATCGCACGTTCCACGGGCACCTCGGACTGAGCCGGAGACGAGGACGCCGCGCTCGCCGGGGCCCTGCCCTGGTCGGCCTGGGCCGGAACGGCACGCTCGGCCTCGGCCGAGGCGGCGAGCCTGCGCAGCCGCCGCAACGCCTCGGTGCCGATCGGAGCGGCCGGGGCCTGCTCGGGCGGGGCGGCCGGGCCGGCGGGAGCCTGCCCGGCGGCAGGGGCCGGAGGAGCCGTAGGGGTCGGAGAGGGGTCGGCCGGCGCCTTGACCAGCGCGGAGGAGGCCGCGGGGGGCGGGGCGAGGGAGACCCGCTCGACCGGCACCGCGGAGGCGGAGGTCGCGCGCACCGCGGAGGCGGGGGGCGCGTGCGTCTGGGAGGCGGGGGTCTCACGCGTCTCGGAGGCGGGGGTCGCACGCGTCCGGGAAGCGGGGGTCGCGCGCGCGGTGGATGTGACGGCTCCGGGATCCTCGGCGGACACCGCCTGCCCGAGAGCCGGGGCGGTGCCCCGGCGAGGTGCCACGGCCGTACCCCAGGCGGTGCGTTCGCGGGTGACCGGAGCGGCTGCCGCGGCCGCCGCGGCGGCGGCCACCGCGGGGCGGACCTCGCGGGAGGAGGCGGCCGCGCGCTTCGACTGGGCGTGCCGGGCCTTGCGGGAGGCCTTGACCCGGACCGGCGCCGCCCGCTGGGGCGCGGCCTGCCAGACCCGGCCGGTCAGGCTGACCTCCGAAGGCTCGGCGGCGGGGGCCATCCGGCACCAGGTGCGCGGCTCACCCACGTAGCGGGCCTGTGACTGGAGCAGCTCGGTGAGCCTCTTGCTCTCGATCACCGGCCGGGTGGAGAGCCAGGTGACGATCCCCGGCGGCACCAGGTACACCACGTGCCAGGGCGCGTCGAAAGGCAGGCCTAGCAGGTAGAGCAGCAGTGACCAGGGCACCACCACACCCACGAACACACCGATCCAGACAATCGGAAGCGGCATCGGCAGCCGTAGGTCGTACAGCTTGTAGAGCCGCTTCTCAATCCGCCAGATATTGGTATACGTGGGCAGGTCCACACGCTCCTCCTTTCCGCCTCTCGTTCTTTGACCGCTACGCGCGGTCTCAACCCCCCGTGATGCCCAGCGCGCCCGCGATCGCCTTGGCCGTCACCTCGATGATGTTGGGCACGTAGAAGATCACTCCGATGGCCACGGCGAGGATGATGAACTGCACGAACCGGGTGATCTCGCGGGTGAAGAGGAAGAAGAGCGCGACGACGGAGACGACGACGAGGAAGAGCGGGGCGAAGAATTTGCGGAGGAAGTCGGCCAGGCCCTCGGTGTTGACACCCGCCGGAGGAGTGGTCGGCTGAGCGAGGTCCATCGCGCTCAGCAGGATGGTCTTCAGGATCACTTCTCGTCCTCCGTGCTCATGATCGCGCTCGCCGGGCGGCCACGTGCCCGCGACACGCATGCCCGGATCCGTCCACCGCCGACTCGCCGATCAGGGGGGGTCTGTTCACTGCGGTCCGACACCATTCGATCATGTGTTACCCCACAGACCGTTTCGCGCCTCGGATGTCCTTGACGAACCACTTGTCACCCTGTTTGACCACGGTGAGCAGGTAGGCCTGCTCCAGCTTCCCGCTCATGTCCCCGGGATCGGAGGGAGTGGGGTCGGCGGTGGGCGACGCGCCCGAGGGCACGCCCCACACGACCGTGGCGGTGACCTCGCGGGTGGCGCCGCCGACGAGGGGGACGTCGAGGTTCTTGAGCTCCACGAAGGTGAACGCGCCGCCGAACCCCTCCAGGGTGACCCCGGCGGCGGCGTAGCGCTGCAGGGAGGCGTTGTCGCTCGCGGCGTAGGCCTTGAAGAAGTCGGCCAGCGGGGTGCGGAGCTCGGTCTCAGCGGCCTCGTCGCTCTCCCCGGCGGGCACCGCGGGCAGGTTCGCCGGCGTCGGCGCGGGGAGGATCCCCGGTCGCCCGGAGACCACGAACCTGTCGGTCTCGCCGTCGTGGAAGACCGGCACGGACAGGAGCTGGCGGCGGCTGCCCGACTGGAACGCCAGGGTCACGACGGCGTTCGCCCTGTCGACGATCTCCGTGCCGTACGGCTGCACCGCTCCGGCGGCCATTCGGCCGAGCCCGTCCCAGCCGAACTGTGGCGGGGCGCCGTCGGGCAGATAGGGCGCGAGCCGCGCCGCCCTTTCCTGGGAACGGACGGCCTCGAAATTCAGATAGACGGCGGCGAACTGGCTGGCGAAAGAGGTCGCCCGGCTGACCGGGAATTCGCTGTCCACGGAAACGGGAGCGGACCCGCCTGCGGTGTTCGGCCGGGTGAAACGTTCAAAAGGTGCACGGACCCCGTTCACCACGACGACCACTATTAACGCCCAGAGCACCGCCCGGCCGGTCCACACCAGCCAGCGCCCGCCTCCGCCGGACCATCGGCCCCGGGCCGACGCGCCCCGCCCGCGCGCCGGAGCGCCGGTGAGATCGGGGTCGTAGGGCGCCTCCGGGTATGCCGACAGCTCAGGGTCGCCAGCGATCCGAGGATCACGCTGGACCGTTGCCCTTCGAGCCATCATGCCTCCGCTCGCGCCCATCCCCCGGTTGGCGCGGTGTCGTATTACTCCCGACCCCGTTAACCATGGTCAAGCACTTACTCTAACCGCCTCGCCGATTGTTCCAGGAAAGCCACGCCTATGCTGCAGGCATCCTCGCGACTGAGCAAACCCGGTCTGGAACCTGCCAGAACCCGTTACCTGCCCACATCGTCAAGAAAGCACGTTATGCCTGGTCGGCGGGTAACCCGATTACCCAAACGCCACGCATTGCTGTCCAAACGGCAGGGAGAGTATCGCGACCTGCGCATTCATCCGGAATACGTCACGCAGCGTCACCACATGCGAGAACGGGCCTGGTCCGAGGACCAGGCCCGTTCTCTCGCGGGTGAGACGTCAGACGTTGAAGCGGAACTCCACGACGTCGCCGTCGCGCATCACGTAGTCCTTGCCCTCGATCCGGGCCTTGCCCGCCTGGCGGGCGGCGGCGATGGAGCCCACCTCCACCAGCTCGTCGAAGGAGACGATCTCCGCCTTGATGAAACCGCGCTGGAAGTCGGTGTGGATGACCCCGGCCGCCTCGGGAGCCGTGGCGTTCTTGCGGATCGTCCAGGCCCGGGTCTCCTTGGGGCCGGCGGTCAGGTAGGTCTGCAGGCCGAGGGTCTCGAACCCGACCCGGGCGAGCTGCGACAGGCCGGACTCCTCCTGGCCGACGGACTGCAGCAGCTCCAGGGCCTCGTCGTCGGGGAGCTCGACGAGCTCGGACTCGATCTTGGCGTCCAGGAAGACGGCCTCGGCGGGCGCGACGATCGCCGCCAGCCGGGCCCGCAGGTCCTCGTCCGTCAGCTCGTCGGCGTCGAGGTTGAACGCGTAGAGGAACGGCTTGGCGGTCAGCAGGTGCAGCTCGCGGAGGTCGGCCACATCGATCCCGGCCCCCTTCGCTCCGGCGTACAGGGTGGTGCCGCCGTCGAGGAGCTTGACCGCGGCCTCGGCCGCCTCCAGCGTGGACCTGCGGTCCTTGTTGGTCCTGGACTCCTTCTGGAGGCGGGGGATCGCCTTCTCCAGGGTCTGCAGGTCGGCGAGGATCAGCTCGGTGTTGATCGTCTCGATGTCGCGCTCGGGGGCGACTCCGCCGTCCACGTGGGTCACGTCGGGGTCGTTGAAGACCCGGATGACCTGGCAGATGGCGTCGGTCTCGCGGATGTTGGCGAGGAACTGGTTACCCCGCCCCTGCCCCTCCGAGGCGCCGCGGACCAGTCCGGCGATGTCGACGAACTCGACCTTCGCGGGCAGGATCTTCGCGGAACCGAAGATCTCGGCCAGCTTCTCCAGACGCGGGTCGGGAACGCCGACGATGCCCACGTTGGGCTCGATGGTGGCGAACGGATAGTTCGCCGCCAGGGCGTTGGCGGTCTTCGTCAGCGCGTTGAAAAGCGTTGACTTGCCGACGTTGGGCAATCCGACGATGCCGATGCTCAGGCTCACGTCAGCCGAGTTTACGGCGAATCACCCAGTGCTACCCGCCGTGGACGGGTCACAGGCCGGTGGACATCGCGCTCACAGGCCCTCGGGCAGCAGTCCGCGCCCGCGTGGCAGCGCCCCCGCGCCCCGGTCCGGGCGGTCCTCGCCGTCCGGCCGCGGGCGGTGCACGGCCACCGGATCCCACCCTCCGTGCCCGCGTGAGGACTTCGCGTGAGGGGGTGGGACGGCGCGAACGGGACGCGGGGGCCGGGCCTGAAGGCGTGTCGGGAAGCCAGGAGCCGCCGGGCCTGCGATCATTCCGTGGTGGATGTCATGGCACTCGCTTTCCAGCTCGCCGTGGGACTCGCCGCGGGACTCGCGATCGGATTCCTGCTGGGCCGGGCGCGTGCCTCCTCGGGAGCGGCGGATGCCGGCGCCCGTCTGGCCGAGGCCGAGGCGCGGGCCAGAGTCGCCGAGGAGAAGGTCGCCTACGTCGAGGGACAGCTCGCCGAACGCTTCCAGGCCCTGTCCGCCCGCGCGCTCGACGTCAACAACCTGCGGTTCCTGGAGCTGGCCGAGACCCGGCTGGCCTCCAGCCGCGCCGAGGCCGCCGGGGAGCTGGAGCAGCGCAAGCAGGCCGTCGAGCACCTGATCGAGCCGTTGAAGGACACCCTGGCCCGCGTCGAGACGCAGCTGCGCGACACCCAGTCGGGCCAGCGGGCCGCCCACGCCGAGCTGGCCAAGCACATCGACATCGTCCGCGAGAGCAACGACCAGCTCCGCGTCCAGACGACCGCGCTGGTGCGCGCCCTGCAGCGTCCGGAGGCCAGGGGCCGGTGGGGGGAGCTCCAGCTCCGCAGGGTCGCCGAGATCGCCGGGATGCAGCGCTACTGCGACTTCGACGAGCAGGCGAGCGTCACCACCCCCGACGGCGCGCTCCGGCCCGACATGGTCGTACGGCTGGCCGGCGGCAAGAACATCGTGGTCGACTCCAAGGTCTCCCTGGCCGCCTACCTGGAGGCCGCCGAGTCCGGCGATCCCGACCACCAGTCGGCCCGGCTCGACTCCCACGCGCGGCATGTGCGCGAGCACGTGGACCGGCTCGCCTCCAAGGCCTACTGGCAGGCGTTCAGCCCGGCGCCGGAGTTCATGGTGCTGTTCATCCCGGGTGAGGCCTTCCTCGCCCCGGCCCTGGAGCGCGATCCCGCCCTGCTGGAGTACGCCATGCGGCGGCGGATCCACATCGCCACGCCCACCACGTTGATCACCATGCTCCGCACCGCGCAGTACGCCTGGCAGCAGGCCGCGCTCAGCGAGAACGCGCGGGCGGTCTTCGAGCTGGGCAAGGAACTCTACGAACGGCTGGGCACCATGGGACGGAACATGGAGACGATGGGCCGGTCGCTGGGCAGGGCGGTGGAGTCCTACAACCGGACGGTCGGCTCCCTGGAGACGCGGGTGCTGGTGAGCGCGCGCAGGCTGAACGACCTGGGGCTGGTCGACGCGGAGCTGGACACGCCCGCGACGGTCGAGGACCTGCCGCGCGCGCTGACCTCGCCCGAACTGCTGGAGGAAGAGGAGCCAAGCCCGCCTCTCGTCTCCCGCCTGAACGGTAAGTTGACGAACGACCTGTCCTAGAAGCTGTTCCCTGAAGACGCCGACGGCCGGACACTGGAGGCGGAGCGGAGAGGGCTGGCGATGAGGGGCCGAGGTCGAGGGGGACGACTGGTGGACGAGCGACGCGACGGGCAGGCGCTTGGCGGGGTGATCATGTGAGTGAGCAGAAGCGGAGCACCGGCATCCGGCTGACCGCCCGGGGTGCGATGGCGTCCGTGCTGGTGTTCACGCTGCTGGGCAGTCTTCTACAGGCTCTGCTCGGGCTGCCGGCGCTGATCGGCCTGATGTTCGTGGCCGGCTGCGGGGCCGCGGTCTCGCTGGTGAACCGGCGGGACCTGCTCTCGCTGGTGGTGTCCCCGCCGCTGGTCTTCTTCACGGCCACGCTGATCGCCGAGGCCGTCCGGGCGCTGGGCGCGGCCTCGCCGGTCCAGGCCCTCGGCCTGGGCATGCTGACCAAGCTGTCGGCCGGCGCGCCATGGCTGTTCGGCGGCTCGCTGCTGGTCCTGCTCGTCGCCTGGCGCCGCGGCCTGGCCCGGTGCGTCCGCGACCTGCGCGAGGAGCTGCGGGCCGCGGGCCCCGACATCCCCCGCCCGAGGAGCGGTGACAGCGTCGGCTACGCCCCCGAGCCCGAGGGCTACTTCGAGCCCAAGGTGTACGGCACGCCCCGCGAAGGCCAGTAGGGACCCGTACGGCGGCGCCGGTCACCGTACGGCGACGTCCGGCGCCGCCGTACGGGGAGGCGCCGGGTCAGACGGTGGCGCGCAGGTCCTTGCGGAGCTCGTGCGGGAGGGCGAAGCGGACGTTCTCCTCGATCGACTCGACCTCTTCGACGTCGGCGAAGCCGTGCGCGGCGAGGCGGGCCAGCACCTCGGAGACGAGCTCGTCGGGGACCGAAGCGCCGCTCGTCACGCCGACCGTGGTGACCCCGTCGAGCCACTCGTCCTTGATGAGCGAGGCGTCGTCGACCAGGTAGGAGGCGTCGGCCCCGTGGTCGACGGCGACCTCGACCAGTCGCTTGGAGTTGGAGGAGTTCTCCGAGCCGACGACGATGACGAGCTGGGCCTGGGCGGCGATCTCCTTCACCGCGACCTGGCGGTTCTGGGTGGCGTAGCAGATGTCGTCGCTCGGCGGATCGATGAGGTTCGGGAAGCGCTCCTTGAGGCGGGAGACCGTCTCGACCGTCTCGTCCACCGACAGCGTGGTCTGCGACAGCCACACCAGCCGGCTGGGGTCCTTCACCTGGACGGCGGCGACCGAGTCGAGGCCGTCGACGAGCTGGATGTGGTCGGGCGCCTCGCCCGCGGTGCCCTCGACCTCCTCGTGGCCCTCGTGGCCGATGAGCAGGATGTCGTAGTCCTGGGAGGCGAAGCGCTTGGCCTCGTTGTGCACCTTGGTCACCAGCGGGCAGGTGGCGTCGATGGTCCTGAGGCTGCGCCGGGCGGCCTCCTGGTGGACGACCGGGGAGACGCCGTGGGCGGAGAAGACCACGATGGCGCCCTCGGGAACCTCCTCGGTCTCCTCGACGAAGATCGCTCCACGCTCTTCCAGCGTCCTGACCACATGGGTGTTGTGGACGATCTGCTTACGGACGTAGATCGGCGCGCCGTACTGCTCCAGGGCCTTCTCCACGGCTTGGACCGCTCGATCGACCCCCGCGCAGTAGCCACGGGGCTTAGCCACAAGTACGCGTCGGGTCGCGGGGGTCTTTGAAGTCATGTTCTTATGCTACGTGGAGTGTCCGCTGGGCCGCCCACGCGTCCTATGACCTCATACGGCACAGTCTTGCGAGACTAGACGCCTAAAACAGACCTCCCAGGGAGACGACATGGCAGTCCCCGACATCGTCCGCAATGTCACCAGAAATGTCCGCGAGGCGCTTTCCAGCCGCGAGGGGTTCAAAGAGAAGGCGAAGGAGCTGCCGCTCTACGTGCTGCAGTCCGCGCTGAGCGGGGTCGGCCAGGCCCTGCTGATCGGCGACCGCATGCGGACCACGATCAAGCGCATCGCCGGGCAGGACGACGACACCGAGGAGACCCGCCCGAAGACCGCCGACGAGCCCGGCAAGGGCGAGAAGGCGGAGGAGAAGGTCGCCGAGAAGCCGGCCCGGCGCGCGCCGGTCATCTTCGCCCCGCGCCCGGAGAGCTCCTCCCCCAAGGAGGACAGGCCCGAGGCCAACGGCGCCAAGCCCCGCCCCGAGCCGGTCATCTTCGCCCCCGCCAAGCCGAAGGCCGCCACCGGACCCGCGTCCGAGCCCAAGCCCGCCGAGGCCGAGACGACCGAGACCAAGGCCGCTGAGACCAAGCAGGAGGCCGAGCCGGTCACGGCCGAGACCAAGCCTGCCGGGAGCGAGCCCGCCAAGGCCACCGAGCCGAAGCCCGCCGTAGCCGAGACGACCGAAGCCAAGGCCACCGAGACCAAGGCCGCTGAGATCAAGGCCGCCGAGGCCAAGACGACCGAGGCCACCGAAGCCAAGGCCACCGAGACCAAGCCCGCCGAGGCCAAGACGACCGAAGCCGAGGCCGCTGAGGCCGCCAAGCCGGAGACCGAGGCCGAGGCCGCCAAGCCCGAGCCCGCCGCGACCACGCCGGCCGGGAGCGAGCCCGCCAAGGCCGCGAGGACCACCGAGGCCACCGAGGCCACCGAGGCCACGGTCTCCGAGACCGAGATCCCCGCCCCTGCGGCCGTGCAGGTCGAGGTCACCGAGGTCAAGGTGGCCAAGCCCGAGACGGCTGACGCCGCGCTGGTCGAGGTCACGGAGACCAAGGTCGCCAAGCCGGCGGCCGCGCCGGTCGGGGCGGTCACCGTACCCGCCGAGCCGATGCCCGGTTACGGCCAGCTGACGGTCGCGTCCCTGCGCGCCCGGATGCGCGGCAAGACGGCCGGGCAGATCCGGGAGTTCCTCGCCTACGAGCGGGCCACCACCGCCCGCGCGGAGGTCGTTCGGATGTACGAGAACCGGCTGGCCAAGCTGGAGGCGGCGGAATAGCGGCAGCCGGCGCGTAGGCTCCCGACCATGAGCTCGAAGACCACCCCGGAACAGCCGCTCCCTGTCCGCACGGTGCTGCAGATGGTCGGCGGCTGGATCGGCAAGCTCGGCACCGTCTGGGTGGAGGGGCAGATCACCGAGCTGACCGCTCGCGGCGGCACGGTGTTCCTGACGTTGCGTGATCCCGTGGCCAACGTGTCCGCCCGGGTCACCTGCCCCCGTGGCGTCTACGAGGCGACCGTCCCCCGGCCGGTGGACGGCGCCCGGGTCGTCATGCATCTGAAGCCGGACTTCTGGGTCAACAAGGGCTCCTTCGCGTTCACCGCGCTGGAGATGCGGCCGGTCGGCGTCGGCGAGCTGCTGGCCCGGCTGGAACGGCTGCGCCAGGTGCTCGCCGCCGAGGGGCTGTTCGGAGTCGACCGCAAGCGGCGGCTGCCGTTCCTGCCCGGCACGATCGGGCTGATCTGCGGCCGTGACTCGGCCGCCGAGCGCGACGTGCTGGAGAACTCGCGGCGGCGCTGGCCCGCGGTGCGGTTCAAGGTCGAGCCGGTGGCCGTGCAGGGGCCGTACGCGGTCACCGAGGTCGGCGAGGCTCTGCGGAAGTTCGACGCGGACGGCGAGGTCGACGTCATCGTGATCGCGCGGGGCGGCGGGTCGATGGAGGACCTGCTGCCCTTCTCCGACGAGGCGCTGGTCCGGGCGGTGGCCGCGTGCCGGACGCCGGTGGTCAGCGCGATCGGCCACGAGCAGGACAACCCCCTGCTCGACCTGGTCGCCGACGTACGGGCCTCCACCCCCACGGACGCCGCCAAGAAGGTCGTGCCGGACGTCGGCGAGCAGCTCACGCTCATCCGCCAGCTCCGTGATCGGGGCCGGCGGGTGGCGGGCGGGTGGCTGGAGCGTGAGACCACCTGGCTGGCCGCGGTCCGCTCCCGCCCCTCGCTGGCCGACCCGGTCCGCGAGATCGAGCGCAGGGCCGAGCAGGCCGAGCAGCTCAGGGACCGGGCCAGGCGCTCGCTGACCGGCTCCCTGGACCGCGCTCAGGACTCCCTGGAGCACCTACGGGCCCGCCTGGTGTCCCTGTCCCCCGCCGCCACCCTGGAACGCGGCTACGCGATCGTGCAGCGCCCCACGGGCGACGTCGTACGGCGGGCGGGCGACGTCGCCCCCGGCGACGAGCTGACGATCCGGTTCCCCGACGACCGGGTGACGGTCAGGAGGGATCCCGCCAGGTGAGCGAGGGGTAGTGGTGGCCGTCGTCGACGAAGCCGAACTCGCGGTAGAGCGGCTCGCCGTCCGACGTGGCGTGCAGGTCCACGCGGTGGATCCTGCTGCCTCGATACCACTCCATGAGCCTGGCCATGATCGCGCGGCTGTGTCCCCGGCGCCGGTGGCCGGGGTCGGTGGTCATGCCCTGGATGTAGCCGTAGCGGCCGTCGGGGAGGCTGGGGCCGGGGAAGCGCTCGAAGATGAGGCCCATCCCGCAGGCGGCCAGCCTCCCGCTGGGGGCGTCCACCACGTAGACGGCCGTGTCGTCGCTGCCCAGCCGCTCCGCGAGGCTGTCGGCGTAGGCCTGGCGCCAGTCGCCGTCGACCGGATAGCTGCCGTCCTGGGCCATCCGGTCGGCCAGGATCTCGCGCAGACGGAGCAGCTCGGGGATGTCGTCGTGGGTCGCGGTGCGGACACTCATCCATGCAGTGTCCCAGGCCCGTGGTCTGGAGCGTTCCCCGGTGGGTGCCCTCTAGGGTGGTGGATGTGGCCGATGAGAAGACACCGTCGTATGAGCAGGCACGCGAGGAGCTGACCGAGGTGGTCCGCCGTCTGGAGGCGGGCGGTCTCACGCTGGAGCAGTCGATCGAGCTGTGGGAGCGCGGCGAGAAGCTGGCGTCGCTGTGCGAGGAGTGGCTCCAGGGCGCCCGGGTGAAGCTCGCCGCCGCCATGGCGCAGCGCCGGCAGCCCGATCCCGCCGGAGACGCGCCCTTCTGACCGGCCGGGGCGTGGCCGGCGGGCCACTCTCGCCCCCCCCGATCGAGCGGGGCCGTATCCGGAGAAGGTTTCTCACCGCGCCCGGAAGGGCCTTCTCCCCATGCCCGGAGAGTTTCTCACCGCGCCTGGAGAAGGTTGCTCGCCGTGATCGGAGGGGCCTTCTCACCGTGCCCGGAGGATTTCTCGCCGTACTCGGAGAAGGTTTCTCGTCCGGCCGGGCGGCGGCCGTCTTTCGGCTAGGGGGCGACTTTCGCCTGCTGCTTGAGGGATCCGGCCAGGGCGGACAGCTCCTCCCACTGGGCGGTGCCCGTGACGACGACCGTGGCGTCGGGCAGGAGCCGGACGAGGGAGCGCTGGTCCTTGTCCTTGCGGAGGCGTTGTTCCCAGGTCACGCCGTTGATCTGGATGCTGCCGGTGACCTCGCTGGTGTTGGCCATCCGGTTGGCGAACTCGGCCGCCGGCTTCTCGTCGCTCTGGGCGAGCATCGCGTGGGAGCGCGTGGCGGCTTCGGGGCGCTTGGCGGTGGCGAAGCCGAGCTTCCAGGTCACCGCGCCCTTCTCCTTGGTCATCCGTGAGCTCGTCGGGATCCAGCCGACGGGCACCGGCTCCGGCGTCCACACCTGGTAGGGCGCGTCGCGGCGCATGTTGGCCACGTCGATCGAGAAGTCGACCTTGGGGAGGTGCTCGGTCCTGCTCTGCGGCGTGACCAGCAGGAAGACGCCGACGCCGGCGAGGCAGACCAGCATCGCGACCGCGTAGCCGTAGAAACCCTGAGTGAACCGTTCCACGACTGTCGAGACTAGTCGCTCGGGGGCGCGGTCCGGTCTCAGGGGCGTCTGATCTGGCCGATGATGTCCAGCACGCCCTCGGCGAGAGTGCGGGAGGCGTCTTCGTCCTCGGACAGGGCGACCTCGGAGACGGCCGCGGCGAGCGCGCCGGTGAGGACCACGACCAGCGCGCCCTCGTCGCCTTCGAACAGGGCGGCGTTGCGCTTGGCCCACTGGCGGAGCCGGTCGCGCATGATGACCTCGAACCCGGGCGGCCCGTCGCCGCGCAGGAAGAGCGCGGCGAGCTCGCGCTCTTCCAGGCAGCCCTCCAGGTAAGCGCGGGCGCCGGCGATGAACAGCCGCATCGGGTCGGTCTCGCCCTCGGCGCGGGCCTCCTGGACCGCGTGCTTGGTCCGCTGGGTCTGCCGGGTCTGGAAGTCCTCGAAGAGCGTCAGGTAGAGGTCGGCCTTGCCGGAGAAGTGGTGGTAGAGGCTGCCGACGCTCGCCCCGGCGCGGGAGACCACCTCGGTGACACCGGCCTCCGCGAAGCCGCTTGTGACGAAGATCTCCCTGGCCGCCGCGAGAAGCGCGACGCGCGTGGCGGCACCCCGCTCGGAGGTCCGTGCAGTCACGCCTGTCACCAGCCGTTCCGTGTCGCTGCTCATGGTGTGCACACATTATCCCGCGCCCTCCGGCAAGAAGGGTGCAACTACGATCGTTGCAGTAATCCACGAGAGGGGCTCCTCGTCATGTCCGATCAGACGTCCGTACCTGCCGCGCTCGCCACGGGCGCACACGCACCTGATCGCAACCTCGCCCTCGAACTGGTCAGGGTCACCGAGGCCGCGGCGATGGCCGCGGCCCGCTGGGTCGGGCGCGGCGACAAGAACGGCGCCGACGGCGCCGCGGTGAACGCGATGCGCCAGCTGATCAACACGGTCTCGATGAACGGCGTGGTGGTGATCGGCGAGGGCGAGAAGGACAACGCGCCGATGCTCTACAACGGCGAGCAGGTCGGGGACGGCAGCGGCGCCGAGTGCGACGTGGCCGTGGACCCGATCGACGGCACCCGGCTCACCGCGCTCGGCATGCCCAACGGGATCTCGGTCATCGCGGTCAGCGAGCGCGGCTCGATGTACGACCCGTCGGCCGTCTTCTACATGGACAAGCTGGTCACCGGTCCCGAGGCCGCCGGGGCGGTGGACATCAACGCTCCGGTGGCCGACAACATCTCCGCGGTGGCCCGCGCCAAGGGGGGCGAGCCCTCGGACGTGACCGTGGTCATCCTCGACCGCCCCCGGCACGAGAAGATCATCAGGGAGATCCGCGACGCCGGCGCGCGGATCAAGCTCATCACCGACGGCGACGTGGCCGGAGCGATCATGGCCGCCCGCGCGGGCACCGGCGTCGACCTGATGCTCGGCATCGGCGGCACGCCCGAGGGCATCATCGCCGCCTGCGCGCTCAAGTGCCTGGGCGGCGTCATCCAGGGCAGGCTCTGGCCGCAGGACGACGCCGAGCGCCGCCGAGCGCTGGACGCCGGCCTCGATCTGGACGCCACGCTGAGCACCGACGACCTGGTCCGCTCCGACGACGTGTTCTTCGCGGCCAGCGGGATCACCGACGGCGAGCTGATGCAGGGCGTCCGCTACCGCGGCGGCCGCGCCGTCACCAGCTCCCTGGTCATGCGGGGCCGTTCCGGCACGATCCGCAAGATCGAGAGCGAGCACCAGCTCTGGAAGCTGCGCGCCTACAGCGCGATCAACTTCGACAGCGCGAGCTGAGCGGACCGGCGCCGGCGGGGCCGCCGCCGGGCCTCTCGGCGGGTCAACGGCTCAGCGGCTCAGCGGCGCGGCGGGTCAACAGCTCAGCGGGTCAACGGCTCGGCGGCTCTGCCGCGCGGCAGGTCAACAGCTCAACGGCTCAGCCGCTCGGCGGCTCAGCAGGTCAACAGCTCAACGGCTCAGCCGCTCGGCGGCTCAGCAGGTCAACAGCTCAGCGGCTCAGCAGGTCAACAGCTCAGCGGGTCAGCGGGTCAGCGGCGGAACCATGAGCGGCGGGGACGCTTGGGCGACTTGGCGACGATGCTGCCCAGGGTGACGAGCCCGGTGATCTCGATGACCGGGCCGTCGGGCGAGGGAGGGACCTGGTTCTTCTTGCCTCCCATGATGGCGGAGGCGGGCATCTCGATCCGGACGCCCTCCGGGACGATCAGCGTGAGGGTCGCGGCCATCACCGTGACCTGAAGGGTCACGTGACCGGACTGGAGCAGCGCTTCGCGCAGATCGAGCGTGACGTTGGCGCAGATCGCGGTGGCGGAGAAACGGGTGGGCACCACCCAGCGGCCCGAGCGCTCCTGCGAGCCGAAGAAAGCCATCACCGGGCCGTCGTCGGTCCGCAGCGGCTGGGCCTCCGGCGGGAGCAGGTCGGCGGTGAGCGCGGTGAGCTCGCCCAGCGTGCGGGCCTGGTAGAGCGCCTGGATCCGCTCCTCGTGCTCGTCGTGGTCCAGCCGGCCGTCGGCGAGCGCGTCGCTCAGCACGGCGGCCACCCGGTCCCGGTCGGCGTCTCCGGCGCGCAGGTCACCGGGGCGCGGCGGGCGGGCGGAGTTGCGGGTCACCGGGGGCGGGAAACTGTCCACCCTTCGACGATAATCGCTCTCAGGGCCGTAGCAGCGCGACGAGGTCGTCGACATAGCCGCGGAAGACGGCGGCCATGTCGACCCGGTCGGGGTCCAGGAGCCACTGGTTCTGCAGGCCGTCCATCATGGCGATCAGCCGGTCGGCGTGGGCCTCGGGGTCGGTGCCCGCGCGGAACTCGCCGGATTCCACCGCCCTGCCCAGCGCCCGGGTCACCTCGCCGCGGAGCCGCCGGTAGCGGCGGCGGGCCCAGTCGTGGCCGGGATGGTCGGCGGTGACCGCCTCACCGGTGATCACGGTGAAGAGCTGGACGAGCCCGGGGACGCGCGAGTTGTGCTCGACCACGTCGACCAGGACGCCGAGCGCGTCGGCGCCGGTGCGCACGCCGCCGAGGTCGTAGCGGCGCAGGTCGAGCTCGTCGCGGTGGTCGAGGACCGCGGTCAGCAGGTGCTCCTTGCTCCGGAAGTGGTGGAGCAGCCCGGCCTGGGAGAGCTCGGCCCGCTCGGCGATGCGGGCGAGGGAGGCTCCCCGGTAGCCGTTCTCGGCGAACTCCTGCAGCGCGACGGCCAGGATGCGCTCCCTCCGCGCCTCCCCGGCCGGATAACCTCTGCGCCGGTCAGCTCCCGCCCTCACGTGAGCACCCTAACGCGCAGACCCAGGTGAACGGCCATTGACCGGCGGAGACGGCGCCCCTACCCTGGCGAGAACCTGAACCCCCCTCATGTTCTCCGGAGGTCGTAGTGCCGACCCCACGCGACAGACAAGCACGAGTGGCGACCTGGGCCGCCTTCTTCGTCCAGGGTCTCTGCTTCGCCACCCTGCTCACCCATGTGATCGACCTGCAGCACAGGTTCGGGCTGAGCGACGGCGACCTCACCCTCGTCCTGCTGCTCGTTCCGGTGATCGCCGGCATCGGGAGCGTCGTGGCCGCCCCCCTGGCCGCCAGGTACGGCAGCGGCCCGGTCCTGCGGATCTCCCAGCTGGGCGTCTGCGCCGTCGTGGCCCTGTCCGGATGGAACACCGAGCTCGCCGGGCTGTACGTGCTCAGCGCCGTGTTCGGCCTGTTCGTCGGGGCGGTGGACGCGGCGATGAACATGCAGGCCGTCGCGGTCGAGCGCCGCTACGGCATGAGCGTGCTGACCGGTTTCCACGCCGTGTGGAGCGTCGGCTCGATGCTGGGCGCCGGGTTCAACTCCGCCTTCACCGCGCTCGGGATGGACCTGGGCTGGTCGTTCTCCATCCCGGTGGCCATCGGTGCCGCGATCTCAGCGATCATGCTTCCCCGGCTCTACGACCGGGACGGGGAGCGGGCTACGGCGCAGGCCGCGCGGACGGCGGCCAGGGTGCCGTGGCGGCCGATCATCCCGCTCTGCCTGGCGATGGCGTTCCTCTACGTAGGCGACGCCGCGGTCTCCAACTACGGCACCGTCTACATGGAGAGCGCGCTGTCGGCGAGCGGCTGGCTGGTGCCCTTCGCCTATCTCGTCTACCAGGCGGCCATGCTCCTCGCGCGGGTCCCGGGGGACTTCGCCGTGCGCAGGTACGGCCCTGCCCCGGTCGTCCGCGTGGGAGCGGTGATCGCGGCCGTGGGCACGCTCGGCGTCGTCGCCGCCCCCGGTGTCCTGGTGGCCGTCCTGTCGTTCGGCCTGATCGGCATCGGCCTGTCGGTCATCGCGCCGCAGTCGTTCTCGGCGGCCGGCCGTCTCGGCGCCGGAGCCGAGACGGCGATCGCGCGCGTCAACATGTTCAACTACGTCGGCTTCCTCGTCGGCGCGGCCGTGGTCGGCACCATCAACGACACCGTGGACGCGCGGATGGCGTTCGTGCCCGCCGCCGTCGTGGTGGCCCTGATCGTGCCGCTGGCCAAGGGCTTCCAGCCGGATCCGGAGCTCACCGCTCAGAAGGTCAGAGGTTCAGAAGGTCAGAGGTAAGGGGCCGCGCATCCGGCAGGAGGTGCCGAGCCGCCGGGCGCCGGCGGGCTCGCCGAGGTCGCCGATGGAGGCGGAGCCGTGGTCGCCGACCAGGACGACGGCGGGTTCGGCGACCTCCCGCACGGCGGTGGCGACCTCCCGCGTGGAGAATCCGGGCGTCAGCCCCGGGAGGAGGTCAACGCCACGCCTTCGTCATGGGGAGCCGGGGGTCGACCGCCTGCTCCGCCCAGGAGGAGCGGATCCAGGCGTGCCGAGGGTCGTCGCAGAAGGCCATGGACCGCTGGGGGGCGGGCCCGGCCAGCACGTTGAGGTAGTACAGGTCGTAGCCGGGGGCCGCCATCGACGGGCCGTGGTAGCCGTGCGGGACCAGCACCACGTCTCCGCCCGCCACCTCGGCCAGCGTGTCGTGGGTGCCGTAGACCCGCTGGTAGCCGGGGCCGCCCTCGAAGTAGTAGATCTCCTCCAGGACGGCCTCGTGCTCGGAGGCGGTGTCGTGCTTGTGCGGCGGGTAGGACGACCAGTTGCCGCCGGGGGTGAGCACCTCGACCGCGACGAGCTTGTCGCAGTCGAAGGCGTCCGGGGCGCAGAAGTTGTTGACCTGGCGGCTGGCCTGGCCGGCGCCGCGGACCTCGACCGGGACCTCGCGCGCCGGGCCGTACCGGACCGGGAAACTCCTGCTCGCCCGGGCGGCGGGGAACGCGAAACGGCCCGTGCCGGTGACCCGGGCGGTCGCGCCGACGGGCAGGTAGGCGAAGTCGCTGACCGCGTGGAAGACCGAGGTCCGGCCGTGCAACGTGAGCCGTACCCCGTCGCACTCGACCTCGCACGAGCCCGACAGGGGCAGGACCAGCATCTCCTCGTCGCCGGTGGTGAACTCCACGCTCTCGCCGGACAGGCAAAGCACGCGGAGCCCGGCGTAGACCCACCCGGCCGACTCGGGAGTGATGAACAGCGCCCACGGGGCCAGTGCCGCGCTGCCCGCGGGGATGAGGGTCATGGCCTCTCCTCCCCTCGTGGCCCGCCGGGACATGACTTTCCGGCACCGCGCCTGCCCGATCGCTCGCTCAAGCCACCTCCAGCATCGCCACGGCGGTGTCGACGGCCGCTGCCACGTCGTCATCGGAGGGATACAGCAACGCGCGGCCGACCACAAGCCCCCGCACGCCGGGAAGTCTGAGTGCTTCGCGCCAGGCGGTGTAGGCCCGCTGGGGAGCGTCCCCGGGGTCGCCGCCGAGCAGCAGGGTCGGCAGCGTCGTGGCGCGCATCACCCGTTCCATGTCGTCGACCACCGGGATCTTCAGCCAGGTGTGCGCGGAGGTCGCGCCCAGCCCCTGGCCGACGTGAATGGAACGGATGACGCCCTCGGCGGACAGGTCGTGGACGACCGTCCCGCCGGCCCGCCTCGACCAGAACGGCTCGATCATCGCGACCAGGCCGTGCGAGGCCAGCTCGGTGATCGCCCTGGCGCAGGACTCCAGGGTGGCGGCGGTGACGGGGTCGTCCAGGCCGATCCGGCAGAGCATCTTGCCGCCGTCCAGCCCCATCCGGACGATCGAGGCGGTGTCGTAGGCGGTGAAGCGGTCGTCGAACTCGAACGCCGAGCCCTGCACGCCGCCCCGGTTCATCGACCCGATGACGAGCTTGCCCTCCAGGGCGCCGAGCAGCAGCAGGTCCTCGACGATGTCGGGGGTGGCCAGCAGCCCGTCCACGCCGGGCCTGGCCAGGGCGGTCGTCAGCCGGTCGAGCAGGCCGGCGCGGCTCTCCATGGCCATCGGGCGGTCACCGACGCCGAGCGCGCCGCGCGCCGGGTGGTCGGCCGCGATGACGAGGATCCGGTCGCGCTCCTCCAGCAGTCCCCTGCGCCGCCGTACGGCGGCCGCCTCCGCGATCCGGCCGGGGAAGCGCGCGCGGATGTCGAGCAGGGCCCGGTAGCCCTCCTCCCCGATGTGCCCGGAGACGCCCGCACGCCCGGGCGCGCCCGAGCCCGGTGCCGCGATCGCACTCCCGGGGACGCCTCCGTTCCCTGCCGCGCCCGGCGGTCCCGGAACGGCCCCGCTCACCACTCTCCGCCCTGTGCCCGGCCCGGCCACTCCGCACCGAGCACGTTCTCGATCTCGTCGAGGGTGGGCATCGCCGGCGCGCACGCCAACCGCCCGGCCACGATCGCCCCCGCCGCGTTCGCGAACCCCAACACCCGCTCCAACGGCCACCCCGCCAGCAGCCCGTGACACAACGCCCCACCGAAGGCATCCCCCGCCCCCAGCCCGTTGACCACCTCCACCTCCACCGGCGCCACCTCCACCGTCTCCCCCGCACGCATCCCGACCACCCCCGCCGACCCCCGCTTCACCACCGCCAACTCCACCCCCGCCTCCAGCAGCAACCGGCCCGCCTCGAACGGATCCCGCGTCCCGGTGGCCACCTCCACCTCATCCAGATTCCCCACCGCCACCGTCACCTGCCCCAGCGCCCGCCGCACCTGCACCCGCGCCGCCCGCGCATCCGACCAGAACATCGGCCGGTAATCCAGATCCAGCACCGTGTGCGCCCGCCGCCCCCGCGCCCGCCACGCCGCCCAGTGCGCCCCCCGCGACGGCTCCTGACACAACCCCGTCACCGTCGCCCACAACAACCGGCTCCCGGCCACCGCCTCCAGATCCAACTCCCCCGCCAGGATCTCCAGATCCGGCGCCTTCGGCCAGCGATAGAAATACAGCGGGAAATCCTCCGGCGGCCGGATCTCACAGAACGTCACCGGCGTCGGCAGCCCCGGCACCGCACTGACATACCGGTCATCGACCCCGTACTCCCGCAACGCATCATGAACGAACAACCCGAACGGATCGGCGCCGGTCCGGGTGATCACCGCACTGGAACGGCCCAGCCGCGCCGCGGCCACCGCCACGTTGACCGGACTGCCGCCCAGATACTTGCCGAAGGTCTCCACCCGCCGCAGCGACACCCCCACCTGCAACGGATAGATGTCCACCCCGACCCGCCCCATGGTCAGGACCTCGATCATGCAAGCCCCTCGCTCCGGCGGTCGCCGGCGTCCGCCGGGGCGCCGGGCCCGGAGCCCCGCCCGTCGCCGCGGTCGCCGTTCACGAGTCCTCGCAGGTACGCCAGGCTCTCGCGGACGTTCTCCCTGGGGCCGGCGCCGTCGCCGGGGCCGAGGATGACGTCCTGCTCCATGACGTACCAGCCCGCGTATCCGGCGGCGCCCAGACCGGCGACGATGCCGGGGACGTCCACGTCGCCGCGGCCGAGCGGGCGGTAGATCCCCGCCTTCACGGCCTCGGTGTAGGACAGCTCACCGGACCTGACCCTCTCGGCCAGGGCGGCGTCGACGTCCTTGAGGTGGACGTGCGCGATGCGGCTCGCTGCGCGGGTGACCAGCTCGCCGGGGTCGGTGCCGCCGATGAGCAGGTGGCCGGTGTCCAGGCAGAGCGGGACCGCGCTGCCGCCGAGCACCCGGTCCACCTCCTCGGGACTCTCCACCATGGTCCCCACGTGCGGATGCAGGGTGACCGTGCGGCCGAACTCCTTGGCGTTCTTGAGGATCCGCCCCAGGTTGGCCAGCAAGGTCTTCCAGCCCCGCGCCTCCAGGGCGGGCTTGGCGTCGTAGCTCTCGCCGCCGGTGGACGCGGCCAGCACGACCACCTCCACGTCGCCGTCCCTGAAGGCGCGCATGGCGCCCCGGACCTCCGGGAGCGGGTCGTGGTGGGGGTCGTGCAGCACCACGGGGACGAAGCCGCCGACCGCGCGCAGGCCGTACCCGTCGAGCAGGGAGCGGCAGCGCGACGGCGAGGGTGGCAGGAAGCCCTGGGGCCCCAGCTCGGTGGCTGTCAGGCCCAGCTCCCGCATCTCGGCGAGCACCTGGGAGCGGTCGAGCTGGCGGCCCCAGCCGGGGACCTCGCACACGCCCCAGGAGATGGGGGCACCGGCCGTCTTCAACTGATTACCTCCGCTGTGCGGACCGGACGCCCCTCGTGCCTGGAGAGCTCGGCGGCCTCCGCGAGATAGAGCGCGGCCAGGGCGTCCTCAACTGTGCAGGGACTGTCCGTCTCCCCGCGTGCGGCACCGAGAAACGCGCCGAGTTCGGCGATGTAGGCGGCCTCGAACCTCGTGACGAAGTCCGGCCACGGCTCGCCCGGCGGCTGCAGCCCCTCGGCGCTGGTGAGCGGCGCGCGCGGGTCGAGGCCGACCGCCCGGGTCCGCAGGGTGCCCGCCAGCTCCATCCGCACGTCGTAGCCGGCGCCGTTGTAACGGGAGCCCTGCAGGGTGACCAGCGTGCCGTCGTCCAGGGTGAGCAGGGCGGCACTGTTGTCGACGTCGCCGGCCTCGGCGAAGAACGCCTCGCCCCGGTTGGAGCCGGTCGCGTAGACGCTCTCCACCTCGCGGCCGGTGACCCAGCGCAGGATGTCGAAGTCGTGGATGTGGCAGTCCCGGAAGATGCCGCCGGACATGGGGACGTAGCCGGGGGCCGGGGGCGCCGGGTCCGCGGTGATCATGTGCACCCGGTGCAGCGCGCCGAGCTCGCCGCTCCGCAGCGCCTCGCGCGCGGCCGTGTAGCCGGCGTCGAAGCGGCGCTGGAAGCCGATGTGCACGACCGTCCCGCTCTGCCTGGCAGCCTTGAGCACCCGGAGCGTGTCCTCCACCCCCGTGGCGACCGGCTTCTCGCAGAAGGCCGGCACCCCCTGGGCGCAGGCCCGCATCAGGAGCTCGGCGTGGGTGGCGGTGGGGGTGGCGATGACCACGGCGTCGGCGTCGAGGGCGTCTCCCACCCTGGCGTTCAGCCGGGCGGCGACCTCGGCCGCCCGCGCGGCGTCCGCGTCGGCCACCACCAGCTCGTCGACCCAGGGATGCGCCGCCAGCGTCGCGGCGTGGAATGCCCCGATCCGGCCGAGACCTAGCAGACCAACACGCATCATGCCTCCGAGGGAGATAGCGGCTGGTCTTCAGTTCTAAGCGAAGAGATCGGAAGCCGTCAAGGGTTTGTCAGGACATACGGACGATCTATCACCTGCGGCGCGGAGCCTCGCCGTCAGCGCCGCAGCCCGGCCGCGAAGGCGCGGATGGCCTGGTCGGCGCGGTGGACGGGGAGGCGGGCGAAACCCATGACCAGGGCGGGCGGCCCCGGGGTGCCGCGCATCGCACCCACCGGCTCGGCGGCGAGGCCGCATGCCTGGGCCGCCTCGGTGGCCTGCGACTCGTCGCAGCCGCCGGGGAGTTCGGCGAACAGGTGCAGCCCGGCGGAGACGCCGTGCACCCTGATCTCGGGGAGATGCTCGGCCAGCGCCCGCACGAACGCGTCACGCCGGGCACGGTACTCCCGGCGCATCCTCCTCAGATGCCGGTCGTAGCCGCCGTTGCCGATGAGGTCCGCCAGCGCGTACTGCTCCAGGACCGGCGAGCCCAGATCCAGCTCGCCGCGGGCCCGCCGTACCGACTCGGCGATCCCCGGCGGGGCCACCACCCAGCCCAGCCGGAGCCCCGGGGCCAGGGACTTGCTCACGCTGCCCGCCAGGACCACCCGGCCGGGGGCGAGCCCCTGCAGGCAGCCCACCGGATCGCGGTCGAACCGGAACTCCGCGTCGTAGTCGTCCTCAAGGATCGTCGCGCCGGTCCCGGCGGCCCACTCGATCAGCTCGGCGCGGCGGCGGGGGGAGAGCACGACTCCGGTGGGGTACTGGTGGGCGGGGGTCAGCAGCACCGCCCGCGCCCCGGTCGCGGCCAGGGCCCCGACGTCGATCCCCTCCCTGTCCACCGGGACCGCGACCAGGTCGGCCCCCGCCGCGCGGAGCAGCGGGAGCTGGCGCACGCCGGCCGGGTCCTCCACGGCCAGCCGGATCCGGCCGGGAGGCGGCACGGGGTGGGCGAGACGGTCGACGAACCAGTTCAGGTCGTGGCCGGCCCGGCCCTCGGGGAGCTGCCCGGCGAGCGCCTGGACCGTGAGGCTCAGCCCCTGGGCCACCCCGCCCACGATCACGATGTCGTCGGGGCCGGCGTCCGCCGCGCGGACCCTCCGCAGGTAGTCGGCCAGCTCCTCGCGCAGGGCCGGGACGCCGCCGGGGTCTCCGTAGTCCAGCGCGTCGGCGGGCAGGGTGGCGAGCGCCCGCCTGATCGAGGCGAGCCACCGCTCACGCGGGAAGGCGCTCAGGTCGGGGGATGTGGAGCGGTGGCCGTAGTACGGCTCGAAGGCGGGCACCAGGGGGTCGCGGAGGGCCGCGCCCGGGGGCCGGCTCGCCGCCGGGGCCACGCTGGTGCCCGCGCCGACCCGGGAGATCAGCAGTCCCTCCGCGACGAGCTGCTCGTAGGCCTCCACGACCACGCCGCGCGACAGCCCCAGATCCCTGGCCAGCTCCCTGCTGGCGGGCAGCCGCCCGCCGGCCGGGAGCCTGCCCTGCCGTACGGCCTCCCGGAGCTCGCGGGCGATCTGCCCGGCGATCCCACCCGCCGCCCGGTCGACGACCAGATGCAGATCGGCCAATTGGTCCTCTTTTTCAGCGCTTAATTGGACCCTGTGCGGGAACCATTGGCTTCCTAGCATGGCCGACATGAGCACAGATGTCAGTACCGACACCCCCCGGACGCGGATCCGGGGCCTGAGCCAGGCGGCGGGGGCCATGTTCCTGGTCGGCACCCTGGCCGGGGTCGCCGGCGTGATCCAGGATTACCCGCTCTACGGCGGTCAGGCCCTCCGCTACCTGCTCGCCGCCGCCGTCCTGCTCGCCGTCACCCGGCTCATCGGCCTGCGGGCCGCACGGCTCACAGTCCGGGAGGGCGCGTTGCTGGCCGCGCTGTCGCTGTTCGGGCTGGTGATCTTCAACGTCTGCGTGATCGAGGCCACCCGGCGCGGCGGCCCCGCCCTGGTCGGCACCGTGCTCGGCACCGTTCCGCTGGCGCTGGCGCTGCTCGGCGGCCGCCCCTCCCCCCGCGTCCTGGGAGCGGCGGCGGTGGTGGTGGCCGGGGCGACGCTGGCCACCGGGCTGGGCAGCGGCGACCTGCCGGGACTGATGTGGTCGCTGGGCGCGCTGTTCTGCGAGGTCTGCTTCTCGCTGCTGGCCATCCCGCTGCTGCCCAAGCTGGGGGCGGTCCGCGTCTCGGCCTACTCGGCCGCGCTGGCCGTGCCGCTGCTGGCCGTCACCGGCCTGCTCCTGGACGGCACCGCGATGCTGCGCGTGCCCACGCTCCCCGAGGCTCTGGGCCTCGGCTACCAGTCGGTGGTCGTGACCACCGTCGCCTTCTTCCTCTGGTACGACGCGCTGCCCCGGATCGGCGCCGCGACCGCGGGTCTCTTCGCCGGGCTGATCCCGGTCGGCGCCATCGCCACCGGCGCGGTCCTCGGCCTGGGCACGCCCTCGGTGCCCGACCTGCTCGGAGCCGCCCTGGTGGTCGCCGGGATCGTCATCGGCCTCAGTGCGGCTGGTCCGCCTGCGACTGCGGCAGGCTCGCCCGCTGCTGGGGGACGTCAACCTGCTGCTGGGGCAGGTTCACCGGCGGCTCCGGCCAGCTCACCGGCCACTGGGGCGTCTGCCCGTCGATCTCCCTGATGTTTCTGAGCGTGAGGACGATCAACGAGACTGTCAGTCCGACGATCACGACAACCGCGATGATCGCGATCATGACGATATTGCTGCTCATGATGGTGTTGGCGGTGTCCATGGTGTCCTCCGGCTTCCGCCTGGCATGTAACCCGGTCCTTTTCCAGCTTCCTCTGTGTCTTCGGCCACATGGGGACGGTGGACGCCAAGGGCACCCAATGCTTGTTCCAAATACTGATTTCTCATCGCATATCACCCCGTCCTCCACGCCGTGACGAGGGACACGCCTCCCTCCCCGACCGCGACAGCCGAGCGCGACGGGGAGGCCTTACCCTCTAGGAGGACCGAAGGCCCCCGGCACGGAGGATCGAAGACGATGCCCGAGTTCGACTACACCGACCTGCTCCCCATGGGACCGGATGAGACGCGATACCGTCTGATCAGCGCCGAGGGGGTGCGCGTGGTCGAGGCTGCGGGCCGCAGGTTCCTGGAGGTCGAGCCCGAGGCGCTCCGGCTGCTGACCGAGACGGCGATCCACGACATCTCCCACTATCTCCGGTCGTCCCACCTCGCCCAGCTCCGCAAGATCATCGAGGACCCCGAGTCCAGCGGGAACGACCGCTTCGTCGCCCTCGACCTGCTGAAGAACGCCTCGATCTCGGCCGGCGGCGTGCTCCCCATGTGCCAGGACACCGGCACCGCGATCGTGATGGGCAAGCGCGGCCGCCACGTGCTCACCGACGGCGCCGACGCCGAGCACATCTCGCGCGGCGTCTACGACGCCTACACCAAGCTGAACCTGCGCTACTCCCAGATGGCCCCGATCACCATGTGGGAGGAGAAGAACACCGGCTCCAACCTCCCGGCGCAGATCGAGCTCTACGCCGAGGACCCCCACGGCCACCCGGACGAGTACAAGCTGCTGTTCATGGCCAAGGGCGGCGGCAGCGCCAACAAGTCGTTCCTGTACCAGGAGACCAAGGCGGTCCTCAACGAGAAGCGGATGCTCCAGTTCCTGGAGGAGAAGATCCGCTCCCTCGGCACCGCCGCGTGCCCGCCGTACCACCTGGCGATCGTCGTCGGCGGCACCTCCGCCGAGTTCGCCCTGAAGACGGCCAAGTACGCCAGCGCCCGCTACCTGGACGCCATCCCCACCGAGGGCTCGGCCAGCGGTCACGGCTTCCGCGACACCGAGCTGGAGGCCAAGGTCTTCGAGCTCACCCAGAAGCTCGGCATCGGCGCCCAGTTCGGCGGCAAGTATTTCTGCCACGACGTCCGCGTCATCCGTCTCCCCCGCCACGGCGCCTCCTGCCCGGTCGCCGTCGCGGTCTCCTGCAGCGCCGACCGCCAGGCCCTGGCCAAGATCACCCCCGAGGGGATCTTCCTGGAGCAGCTGGAGACCGACCCGGCGAGGTTCCTGCCGGAGACCACCGACGAGCACCTGTCGGACGACGTCGTGCGGATCGACCTCAACCGGCCGATGCCGGAGATCCTCGCCGAGCTGACCAAGTATCCGGTCAAGACCCGCCTGTCCCTGAGCGGTCCCCTGGTCGTCGCCCGCGACATCGCCCACGCCAAGATCGGCGAGCTGCTCGACGCCGGCGGCGAGATGCCGCAGTACCTCAAGGACCACGCGGTCTACTACGCCGGTCCCGCCAAGACCCCCGAGGGCTACGCCTCCGGCTCCTTCGGCCCCACCACCGCCGGCCGCATGGACTCCTACGTCGAGCGCTTCCAGGCCGCCGGCGGCTCCAAGGTCATGCTCGCCAAGGGCAACCGCTCCAAGCAGGTCACCGACGCCTGCGCGGCCCACGGCGGCTTCTACCTCGGCTCCATCGGCGGCCCCGCCGCCCGCCTCGCCCAGGACTGCATCAAGAAGGTCGAGGTCCTGGAGTACCCCGAACTCGGGATGGAGGCCGTCTGGAGGATCGAGGTCGAGGACTTCCCCGCCTTCATCGTCGTCGACGACAAGGGCGAAGACTTCTTCACCGATTCGACCGGTCCCGTCCTGTCCATCGGCCGCCGGTAGCCCGCCGGCCGTGGCCGGTGGGCCGCGCTGTTGAATGGCGGGATGGACGAGTTCCAGGCCCGCGCCCGGTTCCGGGACGCCCGGGTCGCCCGGCTGGCCACGGCGGACGCCCAGGGCAGGCCCCACCTGGTGCCCGTCACCTTCGACCTGGACGGCGACACGGTCGCCTTCGCGGTCGATCCCAAGCCCAAACGCACGACGGACCTCCGTCGCCTGCGCAACATCGCGGCCAACGACCGGGTCTGCCTGCTGGTGGACCACTACGACGACGACTGGACGCGGCTGTGGTGGGTCCGCGCGGACGGGAGGGCCCGGGTCGCCGGGGACGGCGCGGACCGGGAACGGGCCCTCGGGCGTCTGGCGGAGCGCTACCCGCAGTACCGCGACCGCCCTCCCCGGGGCCCGGTGGTCCTGATCGCGGTGGAGTCCTGGACGGGCTGGTCCTACGAGGGTTAGACGTGCGCCGCGTCCGGCCGGGCCCGCTGGTCCTCCGTCAGCTCCGGATCCACCGCGGCCGGGCGTGGGTGATGAGTGCCGGCTCGTCGGGCCCGGGATCAGGCGCCCCGTCCCGGCGAGGCCGGGTCGCGCGCCACGGTCGGCGGTGCGGGCCGCTGACGGCGGACCGGCGCCGCGATCATGGCCGCCACGGCGCACAGGACCGCGGTCCACACCAGCGTGGCTTCGGTTGAGGTGTGGTCGGCGAGGATGCCGGCGACCCAGGGGCCGGCGGTCTGACCGGCCGCGAACAGCATGGTGAAGGCCGCCAACGTGGCCGTCCAGTCCGCGGGCGGGGTGTCGCTCCTGATGAGCGCGGTGACGGCCGCGGGAACGCCCATGAACGTCGCCCCGTAGATGATCGCGGAAGCGAGGATGACCGGCAGCGTGGGCGCCGCGAGGGCGAGCGCCGCTCCACCGCTGAGGACGCCGAGCAACGTGGCGAGGGCCCGGGTGCCGGGCCAGTCGGTGATCGGGCGGCTCCACAGCGCGGGCGCCGCCATGACGGCCAGGCCCAGCGACGTCCAGACGATCACCACCTGGGTGGTCGGCGCATGCCGTTCGGCGAGATAGGCGGACAGGAAGGTGATGTAGGTGATGTAACCGGCGGCGAACAGCACGTAGGCCAGGGCGGTCCGCCAGACCGGACGCACCCGCGCCCGCCCGGCGGTGGCGGCCGGCGCGTCCTCGTCCGTGCGCGCGGCGGTCCAGCTGACCACCGTCGCCAGACCGGCGGCGACGCTCAGGCCGGCCCAGGCGACGGGCCAGTGATCCCCCAGCGCCGGGATGGTCGCGCCGCTGAGGACGATGCCCAGCCCGGTGCCGGCGAAGTAGACGGTGATGGGCGCGCCGGAGGAGACGCGGGTCGCGATGCGCGATGCGATCACACCGCCGGTGATGAACACCACCGCCCCCGCCGCCCCGGCGGCGGCCCGCGCGGTCAGCAGCACCAGGTAGTCATCGCTGGTCGCGGTGGCGGCCAGGGCCACCGCCGTGAGGAGCATGCCCCAGCGGAAGGTGGCGGCGGTGCCCAGCAGGCGGACGACGACGGCGGCCGCCATCGCGCCGAGGAGGTAGCCGAGCCCGTTGGCGGTGCTCATCGCCCCGGCTTCGGCCAGGCTCCAGTGGAGGTCGTCACGCATGGCCGGGACGAGTAGCCCGTACGCGAAGCGCGCGAGCCCGAGCGCCGAAGCGGTGCCGAGAGCCAGCCGTACCGCCTGCCACATCGGTGGCCTCATCGGTACCGCGCGAGGAAGCTCAGGACCGTACGCGCCAGCGTCACACGGTGGTCCGACAGGGAGTGGTCGGTCGCGAACACATGGTGTTCGAGCTTCTTCACGGGCTGCGCCCGGTATGCCTGGACGACCGGTCCGTGGTGCACGTCGTGCGGGGTCACGGGGTCGAGGCCGGTGCCGATCAGGAGGACAGGGCGGTCCGCGAGCAGCGGTGCGAGGCCGGCCAGCCGCCACGTCTCCCCGGCCGCCTCCATCTCGTCGACGAGTGCCTCCCCGCTGGTGCCCTGGAGCGGGCCGAGCTCGCCCTCGAATGCTTCGACATAGCGGGCCCGCGCACCCGGGTCGTCGCGGCAGAGCGCCGCGACCGTGCCGAAGTCGAACCCGGCCACCGAGGCGACCGCGGTGATCGACGGGTCCGCCGCCGCGGTCATCAGCGCGGCGAAGCCGCCGAGGCTGTGGCCGATCAACGCCAATCGCCGGAGGTCGAGCCGGTGAGCGGCTGCCAGTTCACGGTCGCGCAGGCCGGCCACGACCGCTGCCGTGTCCTCGAGTACGTGGGACCACGACCACGGACCACCGACTCCCCACGAGCCGCGGTAGTGGAACACCAATGACGCGTAGCCTGCGCGACGCAGCACCTGTGCGAGATCGAAGTTGCGCTCGTTACCGGGGAACCCGTGCAGCAGTGCGACGACCGGGTGCGGCCCCCGGCCTGCCGGTACGTGCAGGACCCCGCGCAGGGTCGCTCCGCCGCTGTCGAAGGTCAGCGCGGGCGTGGTGGCCGGGAAGTCACGATCGCCCGGAGGGTCGGTGGCGAGCGGGTCTGTCATCGCGGACTCCAGAGATCGAACCGATCATTACGATCCGGGATGCTAGCAGTCGATCGAACCAATCGGTACCATCTGCCGCATGCCAGTCGCCAAAGGCTCGACGATCGACCCCGCACGCACCCGCGCCACGATCCTGGAGGCAGCCACCCTGGTGCTGTACGAGCGCGGACTCGACGGCATCGGCGTCACCGAGCTGTGCACCCGCGTCGGAGTGTCCAAGGAGACGCTCTACCGGCACTTCGGCACCAAGGACGGGCTCGTCCAGGCCATGCTGGAGGCCCGGAGCGAGCGGGTGTCGGCCTGGCTGGCCGATGCCGTCGCGGCAGCCGGAGACGATCCCGCCGACCAGCTCGCGGCGGTGTTCGACGCCCTCCAGCGCTGGTACGACGAGCCGGTCTTCCGCGGCTGCGCGATGGTGAACGCGGCCGCCCAGCACCACGTCGAGGCCGTACGCGCCATCACCGCGCGCCACCTGGGCCGCTACCTCGAACTCCTCACCGGTATCGCCACCCGCGCCGGAGCCGCCGATCCGCACGTCCTGGCCCGGCAGTTGCTCATGCTGGTCGAGGGCGCGACCGTCGTCGCCGAACACCTCGGCGCGGCCGGTACGGGCGAGCACGCCCGCCGCGCCGCGCTCACCCTGCTGTCGGCCTCCGCCCGGGAGCAGTCCTGAGGCGTTCAGGCGTGGTCGAGCGGACTGAACTGGATGCCGGCGAGCCGCCATCCGCCGGGCAGCTCGATCCATGTCTGGCTCAGCCGTACTGCCAGAGTCATCACCTCGCCACGCCAGGATGCCCGGCTGCGCTGGACGCAGCGCACGATCGCGGCGCGGTCGTAGCAGCGCACGTCCAGCTCGGACGTCTCCAGGGAGAGGTAACCGAAGTCGGCGTGCCGGTCGATCCACTGCCGCTTGTCGAGCTGGTAGCCGCGCTCGCCGATGGACATGAAGTCGTCCGCGAGCAGCGCGTTCAAGCGGGCGGTGTCGGCGCGCAGCTCAGCGTCGTCGAAGGCCTGCCGGAGTTCGCGGATGCCGGCCGTCACGTGGTCGTCCTGTCGTGCGGCGGTCATCGGACGGCCGGACTTTCCAGGACCGCGTCTCCCATGGTGACGACCAGCTTGCCGGTCGTGTGCAGGCGGGCGAAGTCGACGCATGCCTGCGCGCCCTCGTCGAGGGTGTACCGGCGGCCGATCGTGGCGGGCAGTCCGCCGCGGGCCGCCAGTTCGCCGACCTCGCGCATCCCGCCGAACGTGCCGTCCATGTCCAGCACGAAATGCAGGCGGACGTCATCGCGGCCGATCCACTCCTGCCGCGGTACGGGATAGGTGATCGTGAGGAGGCGTCCGCCCGGGCGGATCGCCCGCGCGACTCCGGTCAGCTGGTCGCTGGGCAGGGTCAGGTTGAACGCGACGTCGATGTCCGAGGGGTACTCGGATTCCGCGTACCCGATGGTCCGATCGGCGCCGAGACCGCGAAGGATGCCGGCGTCGGCGTCGGTCGCGGTGGCGATCACCCGCGCTTTCGCGGCGGCGAGCAGCGGGATCACCGCGGTACCGACGCCACCGGTGGCGCCGATGACCAGGACGGTCTCGCCGGGCCGGAGCTCGGCGGTGGCCATGAGTACGCGCGCGGTCAGGCCGATGGTCGGCAGGGCCGCCGCCTGCTCGACGCCGAGGCCGTCCGGCCTGTGCGCCAGGAACGGGGTGTCGGCCTCGAAGACCGCGTACTCGGCCAGCGAACCGGTGCTCAGCGACGGCCGGGTCGCACCGGCCATCGCGCGCAGCGCCCGGGGCACAGCCTGGCCGAAGATCTCGTCGCCTACCTGGTAGGCGGTCACCCCCGCGCCGACCTCGCTGACGGTGCCGGCGAAGTCGTTGCCGGGCACGTGCGGGAACTCCAGCGGCACGGTGTCGCGAAAATCGCCGCTGGGCAGCCGGACGTCAGCCGGGTTGATCGAGGCGGCGGCGATCCGGACCTGGATCTGCCCCGGGCCGGGCCGGGGCGTCGGCACGTCGGTCACCGTGTACTTCTCGGGTGGCCCGTAACCGGTCGCGACAACTGCCTTCATGTACCCTCCAGAAAACGGACCGCTTGGTCATGTTTTCCGGGAAGCTAACAGGAAGCGGACCGCCCGGTCAACTTGCTAGGGTGTCGATGTGAACCCGACGCGTCCGTTGCGTGCCGATGCCGCCCGCAACCGGCAGTCGCTGCTGGCGGCCGCCGCGGACGAGTTCGCCGAGCGGGGCCTGGACGCCTCGGTCGCCGACATCGCCCGCCGGGCGGGCGTCGGGAAGGGCACGGTGTTCCGCCACTTCGCCACGAAGGACGACCTGATCGCCGCGATCGTCCTCGACCGGATCGACGCGCTCAACGAGGTCGGCGAAAGACTGCTCGGAGCGGCGGATCCGGGAGCGGCGCTGCTGGAGTTCCTCACCGTCGCCGCGCACCAACGGCAGCAGCGCGACCTGTCGTTCCTGCAGGCGGCCGGCGAGCTCGACGCGGAGGTCACCAGGGTCCGCACGAAGATGTTCCACACCGTGCACACGCTGGTCGACCGGGCCCGGGAGCACGGCGCCGTGCGAGCCGACATCACCGGTACGGACGTCATCCTGCTGATGTGCGCGCCGAACTACATCGCCGGCTACGCGCCGGACGCCTCACCTGACCTGTGGCGGCGATACCTCGCCATCATCTTCGACGGCCTGCGGCCGGAAGGCGCCCACCCGCTGCCCCAACCGCCGCCGGCGACCGCCTGACGCCGCGGACATAAGCTCTGCCCGTCGACACCCGCCGAGGCGTCCGCAGAGGCAGACGACGGCGCCCTTCGGCGAGGTGACCGGCCACGTAGGCGACGTCACAGCGGAAGCCGGACCTCGGGGAGCGAGTGGCCGGTGAGGGCGTCGAGCTGGTCGGGGGGCTCGCGCCACGGCGGCGGTGCGAACGCCGCCGCGTAAACCGATCTCAACGCCACGGTGGCAGGCGCTCGATCGAACGTCGGCCCCGCAGGCACGAGCCCCCTCTGGACCAAACTGACACCTGCCATCATGAAGTAGTTGCGAGATATTCGCAATAACTGAGAGTCCTAGGTCGCAAGACTGATGCAGGTGCATGAAAGTTGCAATAGTGTCCGAAGGAGCAGTGATCAACGAGGAGGTAGACCCCATGGGCGAGTACACCCTTCCGGATATGCCCTACGACTACGCGGCACTGGAGCCCGCGATCACCGGCGAGATCCTGGAGCTGCACCACTCCAAGCACCACGCCGCCTACGTCAAGGGCGCCAACGACACGCTGGAGCGGCTGGCCGAGGCCCGCGACAAGGGCGAGTTCGGCGGGCTGGTCGGGCTGGAGAAGACCTTCGCCTTCAACCTGTCCGGGCACGTGCTGCACTCGATCTTCTGGCAGAACCTCTCCCCCGACGGCGGCGACCGCCCCGACGGCGAGCTGTCCGCGGCGATCGACGAGCACTTCGGCTCGTTCGAGGCCTTCCAGAAGCAGCTCACCACCGCCACGGCCGGCGTGCAGGGCTCCGGCTGGGGCATCCTGGCCTGGGAGCCGCTGTCGCGCCGCCTGGTGATCGAGCAGGTCTATGACCACCACGGCAACGTCGGGATCAACACCACCCCGCTGCTGGTCTTCGACGCCTGGGAGCACGCCTACTACCTGCAGTACCGCAACGTGCGCCCCGACTACGTCGAGAAGCTGTGGAGCCTCGTCAATTGGACGGATGTCACTCAGCGTTTCTCAACTGTAACGAGCGCGAAAATCTGACCGAAGAACGCAAGAAGATTCGGCCCGGTCTCTACTGGTCGCATTACGCAAATCGGTAAGCTGCCCCACATGCGTGCGCCGTCCGGATACCTTCTTGCAGCGCGCTACCGGCTGTCAGAACCGGTTGGGCGCGGCGGCATGGGCACCGTCTGGCGAGCGCACGACGAGCTGCTCGACCGGGAGGTGGCCGTCAAGGAGGTGCGCCTGCCCCTCGTCCTCGACGAGGAGCTGCGGGCGGAGCTGTGCGCCAGGACCGAGCGCGAGGGCCGGGCGACCGCGATGGTCGCCCACCCCTCGGTGATCACCGTCTTCGACGTCGTCACCGAGGACGAGCGCCCCTGGATCGTGATGGAGCTGCTCCGGGCCAGGTCACTGGAGCAGCTCCTCCAGGACCGGGGCCCGCTGCCGCCGCGCCAGGTGGCGGAGATCGGGCGGCAGGTGCTGGGCGCGCTGCGGGCCGTGCACGCCAAGGGGATCCTGCACCGCGACGTCAAGCCCAGCAACGTCCTGGTGACCGACGACCGGGCGGTGCTCACCGACTTCGGCCTGGCCGCCCTCGAAGGCGACGTGTCGATCACCCAGGCGGGTATCGTGCTCGGTTCCGCCGGATACATCGCCCCCGAGCGCGTGCTGGGCGCCAAGGCCCACCCTTCCGGAGACCTGTGGTCGCTCGGCGCCACCCTCTACACCGCCGTCGAGGGCCGCGGCCTGCACGGACGCCGTACGGCCGCCGCCGCGCTGGCGGCGCTGACCAGCGGCGAGCCCATCCCGATGGAGAAGGCCGGGCCGCTGACCCCGGTGCTGCAGGGCCTGCTCAAGATCGACCCGAATGCCCGGCTCGACGCGGTGCGCGCCTCGCTGATGCTCGCCCGGGTGGCGGCCGGCGGATCGGCCGAGGAGCCGCTCGCCCGGGCCGCGAGCAGGACCGTCAAGAACGCCGCGACGATCACCGTCCCCTCGTTCAACCGCCGTCCGCAGCACCGCGGGACGCACCGGGTCGGCTCGGCGCCGATCCCGGCCCCGTTGCCCGTGCCGACCCCGGTGCCACACCCCCGCGGGCACCGGCGTCCGGCCGAGGGGGTGCACCGCAAGCCGTCGGAACGCCCCCCTGCTCAGCGCCCGTTCATCCGGTTCATGACGCCTTTCATACGGTTGATGCTCCCGCGGCTCCTGTGGCCCAGGGAACTTCGTAAGCGCGGATAAAGCGATCTTCAAGTAAGAATGGCTATCTTCTTCTCATGCCGGAACAGCAGACGCGCGTGCTCGCTGACCGCTACGAGCTGATCGCACCGCTCGGCCGGGGCACCATGGGCACGGTTTGGCGTGCCTACGACCGTTCCCTGGGCCGTGAGGTCGCAGTCAAGGAGATCCGCCAGGAGTCCGGGCTCAGCGAAGCACAGCGCGCCGAACTTCGAGAGCGCATGATCCGTGAGGGTCGTACGGCTGCCCGTATCAGCCATCCCTCCGTGGCCACCGTCCACGATGCGATCATCGAGAACGGCAGCCCGTGGATCATCATGGAGCTCGTGCAGGCGCGCTCCCTGGAACAGGTGATCGAGGAGGAGGGGCCGCTGCCTCCCCGGCTGGTCGCCGAGATCGGGGTGGACCTTCTCGGCGCGCTGCGGGCCGCCCACGCCCAAGGGGTGCTCCACCGCGACGTCAAGCCCGGCAACGTGCTGATCACCGAGAGCGGCCGGGTGGTGCTGACCGACTTCGGCATCGCCAAGGCCGAGGGCGACACCAACCTCACCAAGACCGGCATGGTGATCGGCTCCCCCGGATACACCGCGCCCGAGCGGGCGCGCGGAGAGCACACCGGACCCGAGTCGGATCTCTGGTCACTCGGCGCCACGCTGTATTTCGCGGTGGAGGGCCGGCCGGCCTACGAACGGTCCTCGGTGGCCGAGACCCTCGCCGCGCTGATGACCGACAGGGCCGACCCACCGACCCAGGCCGGACCGCTCCGTCCCGTGCTCGAACAGCTCCTGGAGCGGGACCACACGGTACGGCTGGCGCCCGCCCAGGCGGCGGCGATGCTCCGGGCGGTGGCCGACACTCCTTCGACCTCGGTGAATCCGGCGTCCGCGACGCCGGCGATTCCCCTGAAAGCGGCAGCCCCCGTGAAACCAGTGACGCCCGCGACTCCCACCCCGCCGGTTCCCGCCGCCGCGCCCCCGGCGGGCGAGGAGGGCGAGGAGTTCGACGCCGACCGCACCATGCTGGTCATCCGGCCCAAGAACGGCCTCCGCCTGCCCGGTGCCGGGCCGGCCCCGGTCGCCGCGGAACCGCCCCCCGTCCCGGGGCCGCAGGGTCCGCCCGGCCCGTCACAGCGGGGCAACCCCGCCCCGGGAGGGCGGGGCCCGTCCGCGCCGGGGACGCCGGTGGCCTGGGGACCCGGGTCCCCCGCGGAGCCGCGCACGGGAGTCTCACCGGACGGCCACCCGACGGACCGCGGACGGCTGCCCGGTCACGCGGACCCCGCGCCGCCGGGTTCCTGGCAGCGGCCCGGACCGGGAGGACCGGGCGCGGACCACCCGCAGCCCGGACCGGGAGCACCCGGCGGAGCCCACCCTTGGCAGCCCGGACCTGGAACACCCGGCATGGACCACCCGCGGCAGCCCGGACCGGGGACACCCGGCGGAGCCCACCCCTGGCAGCCCGGACCTGGAACACCCGGCGCGGACCCCCCGCGGCGCCCCGGACCGGGAGCGTCCGACCGGGGGCACGGGCTGGGGACCGAGCTGTTCGCGATCGCGGGACAGGGCGGCAAGGGAGAGCAGACGACCACGCCCGCCAGGACCCGGACCGGTCTGATCGTCCTCATGGGGGTGGCGGCCGTCGCGCTGGTGGTGATCGTGATCGTGGCGGTGGCGGTCTTCGCGAACAAGGGCAGGAGCGGGGCGGCGCCCGCCGTACCGCACCCGGCGGCCGCCGCGTTCCGGGACGCGCCGGTCCCGGCCGCCGTCACCCGGCACGCCCCCGCCGGGACCGGCGCGTCCCCGGCCGGAGATGAGCATCACTCAAGTTAAATTTCCGCTTTATCCCGCAGGACGCAGACTGGACTGATGAGCGAGTATCGGATCGAGCACGACTCGATGGGTGACGTACGGGTCCCGGCGGATGCGAAGTGGCGGGCGCAGACCCAGCGGGCGGTGGAGAACTTCCCCATCTCGGGGCGGGGCCTGGAGAGCCCGCACATCGCCGCGCTCGGCCTGATCAAGGCGATCGCCGCCGAGGTCAACGCCGGGCTGGGAGTCCTGGACAAGGAGCTGGCCCAGGCCATCGCCGAGGCCGCCACCGACGTCGCGGAGAACGAGTGGGACGGCGAGTTCCCCATCGACCTCTTCCAGACCGGCTCCGGCACCTCCTCCAACATGAACGCCAACGAGGTGATCGCCACCCTCGCCGAGCAACGGCTGGGCCGCGCCGTCCACCCCAACGACCACGTCAACGCCTCGCAGTCGTCCAACGACGTCTTCCCCACCTCCATCCACGTCGCCGCCACGACCGAGGTGACCTACCACCTCATCCCGTCCCTGAGGCACCTGGCCACCGCGCTGCGGGAGAAGTCGTTCGAGTTCGACCAGGTGGTCAAGGCCGGCAGGACCCACCTGATGGACGCCACCCCGGTCACGCTCGGCCAGGAGTTCGGCGGCTACGCCACCCAGATCGACAACGCCATCGCCCGGGTGCGCGGCACGATCCCCCACCTCGCCCAGCTCCCGCTGGGCGGCACGGCCGTCGGCACCGGCATCAACACCCCGCCCGGCTTCGCCTCCCAGGTCATCGAGAAGCTCCGCGAGGCCACCGGCCTGCCGTTCTCCGAGGCCCCCGACCACTTCGAGGCCCAGGGCGCCCGGGACGCCATCGTGGAGCTCTCCGGCCAGCTCCGCACGGTGGCGGTCTCGCTCAACAAGATCGCCAACGACCTCCGCTGGATGGGCTCGGGCCCCCGGGCCGGACTCGGTGAGATCAACCTGCCCGACCTCCAGCCCGGGTCGTCGATCATGCCCGGCAAGGTCAACCCGGTGATCCCCGAGGCCGTGTGCATGGTCGCCGCGCAGGTCATCGGGAACGACGCGGCCATCGCCTTCGCCGGAGCCTCGGGCACCTTCGAGCTCAACGTGATGCTGCCGGTCATCGCCCGCAACGCGCTGGAGTCCATCCGGCTGCTCGCCAACGCCTCCCGGCTGCTGGCCGACCGCTGCGTCCACGGCATCACGGCCAACACCGAACGCCTCCGCGAGTACGCCGAGTCGTCCCCCTCGATCGTCACGCCGCTCAACCCCCACATCGGCTACGAGGAGGCCGCCAAGATAGCCAAGCAGGCCCTGGCGGAGCGCAAGACCATCCGCGAGGTGGTCATCGAGCGCGGCCACGTCGCCAGGGGCACCCTCACCGCGGAGCAGCTCGACGCCCTCCTCGACGTGCTGTCCATGACCCGGCCGCCGTCGTAGGCCCGCTCCCCTGGAAGACTGGGATCATGACCCAGATCAAGTTCTACGGCCGCCGCGACGTCTGGTCCGGACGGCGCCAGAAGATGTCGGACACCGTGCACGGCTGCCTGAACGAGGTGTGGCGGCTCCCTGCGGACAAGAGGTTCCACCGGTTCCTGCTACTGGACGCCGAGGACCTCGTCTGCCCGCAGCGCAGCGAGCGGTACCTGATCGTGGAGATCATCTGTTTCCAGGGCCGGTCGGACGAGGCCAAGCGTGACCTGATCCGCACCCTGTTCGCCCGCGCCCAGGAGGAGCTCGACCTCCCCGCCGAGGACCTGGAGATCGTGATCCTGGAATCGCCACAGGTCAACTGGGGCATCCGCGGCATGCCCGGCGACGAGCTGGCGCTCACCTACCCGGTGACCGTCTGATCGTCGCGGGCTGGATCCGCCCCGCACACATAGATCGCGGCAGGACTATGGCGACTGGCGACATGGGCCGGGATTCGGCTGATTGCCTAGATTCGGCAGCATGAGCGACCTAGCGGGGCGGCGAGCCGTGGTGACCGGGGCGGGCAGCGGGATCGGGCGCGCCTGCGCGCAGCGGCTGGCCGCAGCCGGCGCGCATGTGGTGGTGGTCGACATGGACGCCGAGGCCACGGCGAAGGTGGCCGCGGAGGTCTCCGGGACACCGGTGGTCGCGGACCTGTCGGCTCCGGACTTCGTGGACGCGCTGCCGGGCGGCGTGGACATCGTGGTGAACAACGCCGGGTTCCAGCACGTCGCGCCGGTCGAGGACTTCCCGCCGGAGATCTTCTCGAAGATCCTCAAGGTCATGGTGGAGGCGCCGTTCCTGCTGGTCCGGGCGGCTCTGCCGGGGATGTACGAGCGGGGCTGGGGACGGATCGTCAACATCTCCTCGGTCCACGGGCTCCGCGCCTCGCCGTACAAGTCGGCGTATGTCACTGCGAAGCACGCGCTCGAAGGGCTGTCGAAGGTCATCGCCCTGGAAGGCGCTCCGCACGGCGTCACCTCCAACTGCGTCAGCCCCGCCTACGTCCGCACCCCGCTGGTGGAGAACCAGGTCGACGCCCAGGCCGAGAGCCACGGCATCGGCAGGGACGAGGTCGTCGAGCAGATCATGTTGGCCCCCGCCGCGATCAAGCGGCTGATCGAACCGGAGGAGGTCGCCGAGCTGGTCGCCTACCTGTGCGGCCCGCACGGCTCGTTCGTCACGGGGACCTCCCTGCCCGTGGACGGCGGCTGGACGGCGCGCTGAGCCGCGGCGCGCAGCGTCGCCATGAGAGTCACCATGAGAATGGAAGACATGAGCGCACGGGTCTTTCTCGAACTGCTGGCCAGGGAGGCGTCGGCGGTCGAGTTCGAGGGGCCCATCCTGGCCGCTAGAGCCGGTGGGGCCGACGCGGCGGCGCTGGCCGAGCTGGAGGAGGCCAAGCTCGCCGCGCTGAAGGTGCGGGCGCTGCTGCGGCGCAGGGCCAAGCGCGAGGCCGAGCTGTCGGCGCTGTTCGACACCGCGGGCGACCTGGCCGGCCTGCGGGACCTCGACGCCGTGCTCGAAGCCATCGTGCACCGTGCCAGGCAGCTCCTGGGCACCGACGCCGCCTACATGACGCTGCACGACCCCGAGCGGGGCGACACCTGGATGCGGGTGACCGACGGCTCGGTCTCGGCCAAGTTCCGCGCGCTCCGGCTGGCCATGGGCGCCGGGCTCGGCGGGCTGGTGGCCCAGACCGCCACGCCGTACGCGACGGCCGACTACTTCGCCGACGAGCGCTTCCGCCACAAGTTCCACATCGACGACGCGGTGACGGAGGAGGGCCTGGTCGCCATCCTGGGCGTGCCGCTCAAACTCGGCGCGCGGGTCATCGGGGTGCTGTTCGCGGCCAACCGGAGCGTGCGGCCGTTCACCCAGGACGAGGTGGTGCTGCTCGGCTCGCTGGCCGCGCACGCGGCGGTCGCGATCGACAACGCCCGGCTGCTGCAGGAGACCAGAAACGCCCTGGAGGAGCTCAGCGAGGCCAACCGGCAGGTGAACGCGCACAGCGAGGCCGTGGAGCGGGCCGCGCTCGCGCACGACCGGATGACCGGGCTGGTGCTGCGCGGCGGCGGGGTCGAGGACGTCGCCGCCGTGGTCACCGAGGTGCTCGGCGGCTCGCTGGTCGTGCTGGACGACGTGGGGCGGCCGATCACCGGCGACGCGGGAGGGCTGGCGCGGGAGGGCGGCCCCGAGGACGCGGGGCAGGGGCCCGAGGCGACGGCGGCGGTGATCGCGGAGGCCGCGCGGTCGTCCCGGGCGCTGGGCCGTACCGTCAAGAAAGGCAACCTGCTGGTCGCCTCGGTGGACGTGGGGGCCGAGCCGCTGTGCACGCTCGTGCTGCGGGCCGACGGCCAGGTGGCGGACACCGACCAGCGCATCCTCGAACGGGCCGCGCTGGTCACCGCGCTGCTCCTGCTGTTCCGGCGGACGGTGGCCGAGGCGGAGGGCCGGGTCAGGGGTGAGCTGCTCGACGACCTGATCTCCCGCCCCGCCCTCGACGGCCTGGTCCAGCGGGCCCGGCGGGTCGGGGTGGAGCTGGAGGCCGACCACGTGGTGGTCGTGGTCCGCCACGGCGGCCGGCGCGAGCGCGCCGCCTTCTGGGCCTCCTCCCAGGCCACGCTGAGCCACGGCCTGGCGGCCCTGCGCGGGGACGAGGTGGTGCTGCTCCTGCCCGGCGACAGACCTGGCCACCTGGCCAAACGGGTGGCGGCCGAGCTCAGCGCCTCCCTCGGCCACCCCGCCACCGCGGGCGCCTCCGGCCCGGTGCGCGGTCCCGCCGAGGTCGCCGCCGCCCACCGCGAGGCACAGCGCTGCGCCGACGCCCTGCTGGCCCTGGGCCGGGCCGGGGAGGGCGCGAGCGCCACCGAGCTGGGCTTCGTCGGGCTGCTCGTCGGCGACGGCCGCGACATCGAGGCGTTCCTGGGTTCGGCGCTCGGACCGGTGATCGACTACGACGCCCGCAGGGGCACCGCCCTGGTGCGCACCCTCACCGCCTACTTCGGCGCGGGCGGCTCGCTCTCGCGTACGGCCGAGGCCCTCCACATCCACGTCAACACCGTCACCCAGCGGCTGGACCGGATCGCCCAGCTCCTCGGCGCCGACTGGCAGGCCCCTGAGCGCGCCCTGGAGATCCAGCTCGCCCTCCGCCTCCACCGCCTCAGCCGGTAGGCCGGACGCCCCGCAGCCGGTCCCACAGCCCCTCCCGGGGGCCTGTGGGGCCGGCCGTCACGTCTTGCGCCCCGCCCTCCTCCCGGCGCTCCGCGTGCCGGACGGGGACACCCACATAGCCCGTCCGCCCGGTATGGAGGCCGGACCCATAGGAGTGACGCCGGTCACTACGTACCGTGAGCCGACATCCCCCCAACAGCGCTACCCATTGGTGAGTGAGATGTCAGAGAAAACCCGCACCCCCATCGGAAAGATCGTCGCGGCCAGCCTGATAGGCACGACGATCGAGTGGTACGACTTCTTCCTGTACGGCTCCGCCGCCGCGCTGGTCTTCCCCGCGCTCTTCTTCCCCAAGTCGGACCCGCTCACCGGCACCCTGCTGGCCTTCCTCACCTACGCGGTCGGCTTCGTCGCCCGCCCGCTGGGCGCGCTGGTCTTCGGCCACTACGGCGACCGGCTCGGCCGCAAGAAGCTCCTGGTCATCAGCCTGCTGCTGATGGGCGGCGCGACCTTCCTGATCGGCTGCCTGCCGACCCACGCGGCGATCGGCGCGGCGGCCCCGCTGCTGCTGACCGCGCTCCGGCTCGTCCAGGGCTTCGCCCTCGGCGGCGAGTGGGGCGGCGCGGTGCTCATCGTCTCCGAGCACGGCGACACCGCGCGGCGCGGCTTCTGGGCCTCCTGGCCGCAGGCCGGCGCCCCCGGCGGCAACTTGCTGGCCACCGCCGTCCTCGCGGTCCTGGCCGCGGTCCAGTCCGACGAGGCCTTCCAGAGCTGGGGCTGGCGCGTGCCGTTCCTGCTGTCGGGCGTGCTGGTGCTGCTCGGTCTCTGGATCCGGCTGTCCATCAGCGAGTCGCCGATCTTCCAGCAGGCCGTCGCCAACGCCAAGCCCTCGCGGAGCATGCCCATCGTGGAGGTCTTCCGGTACCACTGGCGTGACGTGATCACCGCGATCGGCGCCCGCTTCGCGGAGAACGTCTCCTACTACGTGCTCACCGCGTTCGTGCTGGTCTACGCGACGACCGAGGCCGGGCTGGCCAAGCCCGTCGTGCTCAACGCGGTGCTGATCGGATCCGCCGTCCACTTCTTCTCGATCCCCCTGTGGGGCGCGCTCTCCGACAAGCTCGGCCGCCGGCCGGTCTACCTGCTCGGCGCGGCCGGGGTGGGCCTGTGGTCCTTCGCGTTCTTCCCGCTGATCGACACCAGGAACTTCGCCGCTGTCACCCTGGCGGTGACGGTCGGCCTGATCCTGCACGGCGCGATGTACGGCCCGCAGGCGGCGTTCTTCTCCGAGCTGTTCGCCACGCGGATGCGCTACTCCGGCGTGTCGATCGGCGCCCAGCTCGCCTCGATCGTCGCCGGCGGCCTGGCCCCGCTGATCGCGGTGGCGCTGCTGGGGGCCTACAACTCCTCGTTCCCGGTCATGCTCTACGTGGCCGGCGCGGCCGTGCTCACCCTGATCACCGTGTTCGTCTCCCGGGAGACCCGGGGCCGCGACCTCGCCACCCTCGGCGACGCCGAGAACTCCACCGCCCGCTGAGCCGTACGGAGAACATTCGATGCGCCTGGACAACCGGCGGGTGCCCACCGCCCGGATCACACAGAACGTGCTGTCGGCCGGCGAGACCGGAGGCGAGGCGGTCCTGTTCGTGCACGGGAACGTGTCGAGCGCCGCCTTCTGGCGGGGCACGCTGACGGCCCTGCCCGGCGGCTACCGGCCGCTGGCGGTGGACCTGCGGGGCTTCGGCGACACCGATCCCGCGCCGGTCGACGCCACCCGCGGCTTGCGGGACTACTCCGACGACGTGCTCGCGCTGATCGACGCCCTCGGCCTCACCGGCGTGCACCTGGTGGGCTGGAGCATGGGCGGCGGGGTCGTGCTCCAGGCGCTGCGCGACCGGCCGTCCGCCGTGCGGAGCGTGACGCTGGTCAACCCGGTCTCGCCGTACGGCTTCGGCGGCACGCACGGGCCGGACGGCGCGCTGAACCACCCCGCCGGGGTGGGCGGCGGGGCGGGGGCGGCCAACCCCGACTTCGTGCGGCTGCTCGCGGCCGGGGACCGCTCGGACGGCTCCCCGGTGTCACCGAGGAACGTCTTCCGGGGCACCTACGTCAAGCCCGGCACGGTGATCGAGGACGAGGACGCCCTCGTGGAGTCGATGCTGTCCACCAGGGTCGGCGAGGACAACTATCCGGGCGACGCGGTCTCCTCCGACGTGTGGCCCGGGGTCGCCCCGGGCACGCGAGGGCTGCTCAACGCGCTCGCCCCCACGTACTTCCGGCTGGACGACCTGCACGTGATCGACCCCAAGCCGCCGATCCTGTGGATCAGGGGCGAGGCCGACGTGATCGTCTCCGACACCTCGCTGTTCGACCTGGCCCACCTGGGCGCGCTCGGGGTCGTCCCCGGCTCGCCGGGCACCCCGGCGCAGCCGATGGTCACCCAGACCCGGGCCGCGCTGCGGCGGTACGGCGACCACAGCGAGGTCGTCCTCGACTGCGGCCACAGCCCTCACATCGAGCGGCCCGAGGAGTTCCGCGCCGCCCTCGTCGACCACCTGAAGCGGAGCTGACCGATGCGCACACCGTCAGGATCCCGCGGGCGCGCCGTGCCCGCCGCCGGGCTCGGCGCCCTCACCGCCGTCATCACCGCCGCCGCCCTGCTGGCGGGCGCACCGGCCGCGGGCGCCGGGGCCTCCACCGGCCGGACCGCGGTGGACGGGCACTGCGCGCGGCTGGACCGGGTGACGGTCCCGGGGGCCGAGCACCAGGTGAAGGCCTGTCTGGACGACCTCACCACGGCGGGCACGGCGGTCTCCGGGCACACCGACCCGGCCGACTGGGCGGGGCTGCACCCCGCGGGGGCGGTCAATCCGAAGGACGTGCCCGGCATCCAGGTCGACGGCTACTTCCCCGACACCTCGACCTCCAACACCACCCACGGCTGGAACCACGACTCCCAGTTCGTGCTCCGGCTGCCCGACAGGTGGAACGGCGGCCTGGTCGTGGCGGGCACCCCCGGCAACCGGGAGCAGTACGCCAACGACTTCACCATCTCCGACTGGGCGCTGGCCAAGGGCTACGCCTACGCGGTGACGGACAAGGGCAACGTCGGGGTCGCCTTCCACCGGGACGGCCGCCGTCCGGGCGACGCGGTCGCCGAGTGGAACCAGCGGGTCACCCAGGTGGCGGTCGCCGCCAAGGCGACCATCGCGCGGCGCTACGGCAGGCCTCCCGAGCGGACCTACGCCGCGGGCATCTCCAACGGCGGATACCTGGTCCGCTGGCAGCTGGAGAACCAGGCCTGGCTGTATGACGGCGGGGTCGACTGGGAGGGCACGCTCTGGCGGGTCAAGGGCGACAACCTGCTCACCTTCCTGCCGCCCGCGCTGCGGGCCTACCCGAAGGGCGACACCCAGGCGATGTACGACGCCGGGTTCGCCAGGGGGTCGGAGTTCCTGTGGCCCTTCCACCACCAGTACTACTGGGACCTCACCCAGCGCCTCTACCGCGAGGAGCTCGACCCGGCCTTCGACGGCGACACCGAGGCGGGCACGCCCTTCTGCACCTCGGGCACCCCCGCCTGCGACGCCGACTACGACTACGACGCGCGCAAGCCGTACCGGGCGGTGGAGAAGATCGGGCTGACCGGCCGGATCGGCAAGCCGCTGATCACGGTCCACGGCACGCTCGACACGCTGCTGCCGATCTCCCGCTCCGGGGACGTCTACGCGGACATGGTCGGCGACCGCCGGCCGTTCCGGTACTACCGGATCACCGACGGCACCCACGTGGACAGCCTCTACGCCGCCTACCCCGACAGGCTCCGCCCGCTGCTGCCGTGCTTCCGCGGCGCGTTCGAGGCCCTGGAGGGCTGGGTGGAACGGCGGCAGAGCCCGCCGCCGAGCGCGACCCTGCCGCGTCCGGCGGGCGGGGACCTCGTCAACGACTGTCAGCTCGGCAGGTAGCGCTTCTGCACGGTCCGGGTCACCCGGGCCGCGTTCCGGGCCCCAGGCATCCGCAGCGCGACGCGCTTGAGCAGCGGATACCGGGGCGCGGGCGGCCCGGCGGCGGACTCGTGGATCTCCACCCGGCCGCCGCAGCCCATCCCGACCCGGAAGCGGAGCCCGGTCTCCTGGCCGTCCACCCGCAGGTACGGCACCCAGTCGCCCGGGGCGAGGGCGCCGTCGCGGGGTATCAGCCGGATGGGGACCTTGGCGACCAGCCGTCCGGCGTGCTGTCCGGGCACGCCCGGCTCGATCAGGGCGGGCGCGCAGACCTCGCGCTCCCGGCGCACCGCGTGGCGCAGCACCAGCTCGGCGGGCGGGCCCCCGCTCGGCGGCACGTACGGCACGGGCACGACGACGAAGACGTGCTCGCGCTGCCGGGTGATCGTCGTTCCCGGTGAGACCAGGACGATCGACTCGGCGAACGAGCGGGGCTCCACGCAGACGCCCAGCTCGCCCCTGTCGGACCACCAGGGGATGACCAGCCGCTTGGAGTAGTCGGCCAGCACCCCGGTGCAGTTCAGCGGGGACCCGGTGACGCGGGTGCGCGCGTGGTGGGCTCCGCCGTACATGCGCACGTGGATCTCCCAGAGGCCGGGGGGCAGCGGGTGGCCGAGGGCGGCGGAGTCGACGTCCAGCCGGGCCGTGCCGGCGGCCTGCAGCCTGACCCCGTTGCGGTGGCGCGAGCGCAGCATCGAGCAGGCCACCGGGAGGAAGTAGACGAGGCCGGTGTCCTCGTGCCTGACGTAGACCTCGAACCGGGCGCGGGAGGCGGCCTGGGAGACGTCGGCCATCTCGGGTGCAAGGCGGAGTCCGTCGAGGGGCACGGGCGGCTCCCAGAGCAGGCCGTCCTCGCCGTACGGCAGGAAGCGGATCGGGGACCCGTCCCCCCGGATGATCTCCACGGCGAGGCCCATGATGAACACGCCGTCGTCCCAGACGACCTCCCTGAGGTCGGCCTGCAGGTGGGTGCCGCGCATGGCCTCGGCCAGCACGACCAGCTGGTCGAGGCGGCCCGCGCGCAGCAGCGCGGCGCGGGCGCGCAGGTGCACGGGCAGGTGGGGGTCCAGGCGCGGGGGGAAGCGCTGGACGGCCAGTTCGCGCAGGGTGGTGAAGACGGCCGCCCGCTCCCTGGCGGAGGCGGACAGGAACCTCGCTCCCCCCAGCCGGCGCAGCACCGAGGTGCGGAACCAGTGCGCGTACATCCGGTCGCGCTGGCGTCCCGCGGGGACCTCGAAGTCGATGATGTCGAGCAGCTCGCGCAGTTCCGCGCCCCAGACGTAGGGGTTGACCTGCGACTCGGGACGCTCGTCGACGTGGCAGCAGACCTGGTCGGCCAGGATGGCGACGACCTTGGCCCGCAGGTAGGCGCGGATCGCGAAGGCCTGCTCGGCCAGGCGCCCGCCGGGGTCGGCGAAGCTCAGCACCTCGGCGTCCAGGAACGTCTTGCGGTAGAGCTTGTGCGGCGTGAGCAGCGAGAGCAGCCGGTCCCTGAAGAGGTCGGCGCGCTCCCGGTTGCCGTCGAACACGGTGGAGGGCGGCCCCTGGTCGTTGACCAGGCGTCCGATGAGGATGTCGGCGTCGGTCGCCACCGCGCGCTCGTACATCCGTTCCAGGGCGACCCGTTCCAGGCGGTCCGTCTGCTCCATCAGGTAGACGTACTCGCCCTTGGCGATCGCCATCCCGATGTTGCGCGCGCGCATCGGCGAGCCGTCGGGGCCGAGATGGAGCACCCGCACGTTCGGCCGCACCGCCGCGACGGCGTCGAGACGCTGCTGGATCCCGTCGTCCGACCCGTCGTCGGCGAAGATGACCTCGTACTCCTCCGAGGGCATCGACTGCTCCAGCACCGAACGGATACACGCGTCGGCGCTATCACCGGGGTTGTGCACCGGCACCACCACGCTGACCTTCACATCCATACGGCCAAGCGTGCGATGCCCACGGCCGGGAGGCGGCCAGACTTGCCGACTCCTGGTGTCTCAGTACCAGCCCTTGGCCTGGGAATGGCCCCAGGCACCACAAGGCGTACCGTAACGGCCCTTGATATAACCGAGTCCCCACTCGATCTGGGTGGCCGCGTTGGTCTGCCAGTCGTTGCCGGCGCTGGCCATCTTGTGCCCGGGCAGCGACTGGGGGATGCCGTAGGCGCCGCTGTAGCGGTTCATCGCCCGCTCGTTCCAGCCGCTCTCCTTCATCCAGAGCTTCTCCAGGCAGCCCCACTGGTCGGCCCAGCCGCGCGCGTCCAGCATCTGCTTGCCCAGCGCCTTGTTGCCGGTGGGGTTGGCGGTGCCGGGCGGGAGCTGCTGCGGGTCGAAGCCGCCGCCTCCGGGCGCCTCCGTGGGGATCACGATCGGGTCCAGCCTCTTGCGCTTGCCGCGCTCGGCGGCCAGCTGGTTCTCCTTGAGCGCCTGGGCCGCCTGGGCCTTGAGGATGTCGGCCTCGGGGTCGGCGCCGAACGGGTCGTCGCCGAGCATCTTCGACAGGTCGTCCAGGCTGAGCGGCGCGGGCGGCGGGGCGGAGGCGTTCTGGATCGCGGTGTAGACGGTGAAACTTCCACCGCCCACGAGGACCACGGCCACCGTGCCGAGGACGACGGCACGCATGGGGGTCAGCCACCCCTGCTTCTTGGCCTTGACCGGCTTGCCGGCCGTACGGCGGGGGCGGGGAGCCGAGTGCTCCTTCAAGTGCGGCGGTCCTGAACTCACGACCTATGAGCTTGCCGTGGACAGGGGGGTGGTCCGCAACCCAAACGGGAGAGTTGGTTGGTGTTCCCCCGCCTGTCCACCGATTTTTTTACCGCTCACTGGCTGGTTACATGGTCTTTCGTGGCATTCGGCCAGCTAGATGTGACTTTCATCACATTTACCGTCCGGGGCCTACCCCACGTGCCCCTGCGCCGAGGGGGAGTGCCCTTGTCAGGGTGTCATCGCCGCATCCGGTTCCTGTCCGCCTCACGTCACAGTTCCGTGACGGTGCAGGCTTTATCGGGCAATGGACGAATAATTACCAGGTGGCCGGCATCCTCCTTGTTGAAGACGATCCCTCGGTCCGGACCGGGCTCGAGCTGGCGCTGGCACGCCAGGGCCACTCCGTGACCTCCTACGCCAGCGGCGAGGAGGCGCTCGACCACATCCGGTCGCGCCGTCCGGAGATCGTCATCCTCGACGTCATGCTCCCCGGGATCGACGGGGTCGAGGTGTGCCGTCGCATCCGCAAGATGGACCAGTTGCCGGTCATCCTTCTCACCGCCAGGGGCGACGACCTCGACGTGGTCGTGGGACTGGAGGCGGGAGCCGACGACTACGTGGTCAAGCCGGTCGAGCCGCGCGTGCTGGACGCCCGGATCCGCGCCGTCCTGCGCCGGGTGGAGTCGGTCGCCTCCGACCGCATCACCTTCGGCGACCTGGTGGTCGACCGGGGGGCGCTCAAGGTGTCACTGGCCGGCCGGGAGATCCACCTGACCCCCACCGAGCTGCGGCTCCTGCTCGAACTGGTCCGCCATCCCGGCCAGGTGCTCAACCGCCGATACCTGCTGCGGGCCGTCTGGGACCACACCCACGTCGCCGACTCCCGGCTGGTGGACGCCTGCGTCCAGCGGGTCCGCGCCAAGATCGAGTCGGTGCCGGCCGAGCCCGACTTCATCCACACCGTCCGCGGATTCGGCTACCGGTTCAGCCCGCCGTGAGGCGTTCCTACACCGGGCTGCGCGGGCGCCTGGTCATCACCTTCACCCTGATCGCGGTGGCGGCCTCCGCGCTGGTCGCGGGGATCGGCTACGAGCTCGTCAAACACCGGGTGATCGACCTCGCCGAGCAGGTGGCCGTGCGCGACGTGCGCGACACCCTGGAGGGGACCAGGGTGCCCATCGGCGCGCTCTGGCCGGGCGACAGCCCGCCGACCGACGCGCAGATCAGCACGTTGCAGAAGAGCCTGCGCATGCGGGACGGCGGCGTGGTGGTCCGCTACGAGAGCTACCTCTACCCCGACGGCGACTTCAGCATGAACGACGTCCCCACCGACCTCGCCTCCGGGGCCGCCCGGCGGATGGTGACCAAGCGCCAGGTGATCGACGGGAGGATGTGGCTGCTCATCGGTACCCCCGTGTGGCGGATCGAGCCCATCCACATCGCCCAGCCCACCGGAATGAGCGTCTTCGTGTTCGTCCCGCTGACCGCCGAGGAACAGCTCCTGGCCGACCTGAGGCAGCCGCTGGCCGCCGCCGGGGCCATCATGCTGGTCATCGCGCTCGCCGTGGCCCTGGTGCTGGCCCGGCGGGTGCTGCTGCCGGTCCGGCGGCTCGGCTCGGCGGCCCGCGCTCTCGGCGCGGGGCACCTGGACACCCGCCTTCCCGTGCACGGCCACGACGAGCTCGCCGAGCTCACCGCGACGTTCAACGAGACCGCGGTCGCCCTGGAGCGCAGCGTGTCGGAGCTGCGCTCCCTGGAGGCGATGTCACGCCGGTTCGTGGCCGACGTCTCGCACGAGCTCAGGACCCCGCTGACCGCGATGACCGCGGTGGCCGACATGCTCTCCGAGGAGGCCGAACGGCTGCCCAAGGAGCCGGCGACCGCCGTACGGCTGGTGCTGCGGGAGATCGGGCGGCTGCGGACCCTGGTGGAGCAGCTCATCGAGACGAGCCGGTTCGACTCGGGCACGGCCACGCTGCACATGGACACCGTGAACGTCGCCGACGCGGTCCGGGACTGCCTGGAGCTGCGGGGCTGGTCGGACCAGGTGCGGGTGAACGTGCCGCAGGGGCTGGCCTTCTCCGTCGACCCCCTGCGTTTCGACGTGATCCTGGCGAACCTGGTGGGCAACGCCCTGCGCCACGGCGAGCCTCCCGTCGTGGTGGCCGCCCGCGGCACCCCGAACGGCCTGGAGGTGAAGGTGCGCGACCACGGCAGGGGCATCCCCCCGGCGGACCTGGAGCACGTGTTCAACCGTTTCTACAAGGCGGGCGTCCGGGGTGACGGCAGCGGCCTCGGCCTGTCCATCGCGCAGGCGAACGCCCACCTGCACGGCGGCACCATCTCGGCGCACCCGCAGGATCCGGGCACGCTCTTCACGCTCTGGCTGCCCTCGGCATGAGGCTCCGTGTCCCGGCCACCCCCGGCACGCGGCGGCTCGCGTGCCTGCTCGCCGCAGCCCTGACGCTGTGCGGCTGCGGAGTGGCCCCCACCTCGATCGAGGACCGGGGCCGCCCTCCGGTGATCAGCTACAGCCCCACGTGGGTGACGGTCTACCTGCTGCGCGACGGGCGGCTGGAGCCCGCCAACATCCCCGTGGCCTCCGACTCCGTCAAGGACATCATCTCCACCCTGTTCCGGGCCGGGAAACAGCCTCCGCGGGAGGGGCTGGGCAGCGCGCTCAACAAGTTCAGCCACTACGACACCGACACCACCCGATACTCCGAGACGGCCCAGCGCAACGACCCCGGGGGCAAGCTGGGATACCGGCTGAACGTGATCATCACCGGAGAGGGCGCGATCTCCAGGGCGGGCCTCGCCCAGATCACCTGCACCATCAGGCAGAACAAGCAGGAGAGCATCTGGAGCGTCGAGGTCACCCGGCTGTTCCCGGGGGCCCCGCAGTCGCTCGGGGAGCACACCTGCTTCGAGTTCCGGGACCTCGCGGCCGAAGGCGTACGGCTGCCCCCGTGACCGGCCGGGTCCCGCGGACCCCCGCGCGGGCGCCGGATGGCGACCGCGCGGGACGGGTCCGCGGGACGGGGCTCAGATCGTGACGTCCTCCAGCATCTCGGTGACCAGGGCGGCGATCGGCGAGCGCTCCGAACGGGTCAGCGTGACGTGCGCGAACAGCGGGTGCCCCTTGAGCTTCTCCACCACCGCCACCACGCCGTCGTGCCTGCCCACCCGGAGGTTGTCGCGCTGGGCGACGTCATGGGTGAGCACGACCCTGGAGTTGGCGCCGATCCGGCTCAGCACCGTCAGGAGCACCCCGCGCTCCAGCGACTGCGCCTCGTCCACGATCACGAAGGCGTCGTGCAGGGAGCGGCCGCGGATGTGGGTGAGGGGGAGGACCTCCAGCATGCCCCTGTCCATGACCTCCTCGATCACCTCGGGCGTGGTGACCGCGCCCAGGGTGTCGTAGACGGCCTGCGCCCACGGGCCCATCTTCTCGTTCTCGGAGCCGGGCAGGTAGCCCAGGTCCTGGCCGCCCACGGCGTACAGCGGGCGGAAGACGATGACCTTGCGGTGCTGGCGGCGCTCCAGGACGGCCTCCAGGCCGGCGCAGAGGGCGAGGGCGGACTTGCCGGTGCCCGCCCGGCCGCCCATCGAGACGATGCCGACCTCGGGGTCCATCAGGAGGTCGAGCGCGATGCGCTGCTCGGCGGAGCGGCCGTGCAGGCCGAACACCTCCCGGTCGCCGCGGACCAGCCGCACCGACTTGTCGGGCAGCACCCGGCCCAGCGCGGAGCCCCGGCTGGACAGCAGCCGCAGGCCGGTGTGGGTGGGAAGGTCACGGGCTTCCGCCAGGTCGGCGGTGCCGTGCTCGAAGAGCGTCTCGACGTCCTCCGCGGTCACCTGGAGCTCGGCCATGCCGGTCCAGCCGGACTCCACCACCAGCTCGGCGCGGTATTCCTCCGCGGAGAGACCGATGGAGGCCGCCTTGACGCGCATCGGCAGGTCCTTGGAGACCAGCACCACGTCGCGCCCCTCGGCGGCGAGTGTCCTCGCCACGGTGAGGATACGGGTGTCGTTGTCACCGAGCCGGAAGCCGACGGGCAGGATCGACGGGTCGCTGTGGTTGAGCTCGACCCGGATGCTGCCCTCGCCGACCGGCATGGGCTCGTCCAACCGCCCGTGTGTCACCCGCAGGTCGTCGAGGTACCTCAGCGCCTTGCGCGCGAAGTATCCGAGTTCTGGATGATGGCGTTTGCCCTCCAACTCGGTGATGACGACGATCGGGAGGACGACCTCATGCTCGGCGAAGCGGCTCATCGCCGCTGGATCCGCCAGCAGTACCGAGGTGTCCAGGACGTACGTACGCCGATTGGTGACCGGCGACGTGGGTGAGGACGAAGGGTTTGCCACGCGTTCTCCCCCGGGCGCCATGGGGGGCGCCCTGCCATGAGCTGGGATGCGGACCGGACCCGGGCCCACGCTCGCGGCTTGCCGAGGAGGCACCGGTGACCGGCCCTCCTTGGCAGTCGTGACGCAAAGGCGGGCCCTCTCCGGAGTAGGCGAGCTGCGCCCGCCTACTTGTTACGGTACGTCCTGAATACCCACCTTCCAAAGGCACAAGCCTGTCCGAAAGGGGGTGTTCATGCTGTCTTTCAGTTCCCGTACCGTCGATGCCGCGCGGCGTACGAACGGAGAGCCCGCAAGAAGTCGACCCTGCGGAAGTCAGGCCAGTAGGCCTCGCAGAAGTAGAACTCGGAGTGGGCGCTCTGCCAGAGCAGGAAGCCGGAGAGGCGCTGCTCTCCCGAGGTCCGGATGACGAGATCCGGGTCGGGCTGACCGCGCGTGTAGAGATGCTCCGCGATGTGCTCGACATCGAGGACCTCGACCAGGTCCTCGATGCTCGCGCCCTTGCTGGCGTGCTCCTGGAGAAGGGAGCGCACCGCATCAGCGATCTCACGCCTTCCTCCATACCCAACAGCAACGTTCACAATCAAACCGGGACGGTGTGATGTCGCTTCTTTTGCGTTTTTCAGGACATGCGCTGTGTGATCAGGCAGAAGATCAAGCGCCCCCATGGGGTTGATGTGCCAGCCGTCGGCGACGAGCTCCTGGACCACGTCCTCGATGATCTTCACGAGGAGGTCCAGCTCGTCCTTCGAGCGGTTGATGTTCTCGCTCGACAGCAGCCACACGGTGACGACCTCGACACCGGCCTCGCGGCACCAGCCGAGGAGTTCGGAGATCTTGTCCGCGCCCTTGCGATGACCTCGGCTGACATCGTCGATGCCCATCGAACGCGCCCAGCGCCGGTTCCCGTCGACGATGACGCCGACGTGCCGGGGGGCCATCTCCTTCTGGCGGGACAGCTTCGCCTCCAGCCGCCGTTCGTACAGCCGGTAGACGAGATCGCGCACGCCCATTGGAGTCCCTCCCCTCAACGCCCGACGTCGAAGGGCGCTGACAGGCAATTATCACCGCCCAGACGACCTCTCCGCCCCGTCTATCGGGTTCTGGTTGAGTTGCCGGACTTCTGCGGCGCCAGACACTCCTCCGCCTCCGTGACGAGCGCCGCCACGAAGGCACCCAACTCGGCCGAGGTGAGCACCGCCCGCATGCCCACGCCGCCGCCCCAGGCCTCCACGAACGCCCTCCTGGTCAGCCGCCACTCGCCGGAACTCCCGCGCTGGGCGGGGATCCAGATCGGGATGGTCCGCAACTGGCATCGGAGTTCGCCCCCGCTGACGACCCCGTTCCTGGCCCGGTAACGAAAGGCGAACAGTTCTTCCTCGTCGGGAAAGCGGTCGTCGGGGTCGGGCCACTGCGCTCCGGAGGCGGCACGGGCCTCGGCGACGCCCTTGGCCAGCCGGACGAGGAGCCAGCCGCACCGCTCCCCCACCGTGCCGTAGAGCGCGCCGTCGCGGTGGAGTTCCAGCGTGACCTCGTACGGCAAGCCGACACTGTCCCGGCACGCCACCGGCGTAACGGTCAGATACGACCCATCAAGACAACGCAGTCCCCCCACCTCAGAGAGGTTATCCCTGGCACAGCCTGCCAAAACGTTCTTAACGCCAGCCGTGCTCGCGCCACCCCGGCGGCTGGTGCCACTCCGTCCAGCCGTAACCCCGCCGGCCGTCCTCCGCCTCGAACCGGCACAGGGCGCGCGGGAAGCGGGCGACCGCGCCGTCCGGCGAGGTCATCGCCACCGGGGCGAAGGCGACGGGGACGGCGGTCATCGGCGAACCCGGCACGGCCAGTCGCGAAAGCGCGGGGAAGCCGTCCTCGCCGAACTCGGTCGCCGCGGTGAAGCCCTCCCGATGGTCGAGCAGGCCGTCCGGCGAGACCGTGAAGCAGGGCCAGGGCATCTCGAAGCCGACGTTGGCCCGCATGCCGTGGAAGAACGTGCCGTCGTCGAGCCGCCCGGAGCTCCACAGCCAGGAGACCTTCCACCAGTCGCGCTCACCCCAGCTGTGGTCGCGCTCGCCGTACCCGAAGAAGGGGATCTCCTCTCCGCCCACCCGGATCACGCCGCCGACCCTGCAGGGGATCTCGTAGCGCGGGATGAACCCGTAGGGATAGACCCCGCCGACGGTCTCCCACTCCAGGTCGAACTCCAGCGAGGTCGTGGCGCCCCCGCCCGGATCCCCGCCCGGATCCGCACAGGCCCGCCAGGGGTCCTCCAGCACGGCGGCGGCCCCGGCCTCCAGGGTCAGCCTGAAGGAGCGCATGGGGGCCGTCACCTCCTGGGTGGCCCGGTAGTCCCGGCCGCGCACCGCGAGGCCGGGCCCGGGGAGCGGGGCGCGGTCGTCGGCGAGCAGCACCAGCGGCCGGTCCCTGCCGACCAGGCACGCCCAGTACCAGGCGCGGTCCCAGTTGGGGTACAGGCCCAGCCGGACGTATCCGGCGACGGAGCCGTCCTCGGCCGTGAAGTCGAGGTAGAAGGACTCGCTCCACAACCGCTCGCCGCCGGCCGGGTGGACCCCCTCGTCCGCCTCTCCCAGCGGCCACGTCCCATGATCGAAGATCTTCACCACGGCCCACTCCCATGCAAGCGCTTGGCCACACGATCGGGCCAACCTAACCGACCGCGCCCCCGCGGGACAGCCCTCAGCGGCCTCCCCCGTCACGGCCGCCGCCGTCGGAGGAGCCGGAGGGGCCACAGGCATCGGAAAGGCCCAGGGTGCCGGAGGGCGGAGGGACATCCGAGGAGCCGGAAGGGCCACAGGCGCCGGAGCGACCCGAAGGGCCCGAGGGACCGGAAGGCGGCGGGACATCCGAGGAGCCGGAAGGGCCACAGGCGCCGGAGCGACCCGAAGGGCCCGAGGGACCGGAAGGCGGCGGGACATCCGAGGAGCCGGAAGGGCCACAGGCGCCGGAGCGACCCGAAGGGCCCGAGGGACCGGAAGGCGGCGGGACATCCGAGGAGCCGGAAGGGCCACAGGCGCCGGAGCGACCCGAAGGGCCGGAAGGCGGCGGGACATCCGGGGACGGAGGGGCGGGAGGGTCGCGCCCGGGCGGCGCGGAAGGCGGCGGCGTGCCGCTCGTCGACAGCAGGGAGGCCAGCCGCCGGTCCTTCATCCGGCCCAGGCCGTACAGGGCGATCCCGGAGAGCTCGATCTCCTCCCTGGAGATGTGATCCCGGGCGCGCGGCGGCAGGGACACCTCCTCCCGGTGGCGCAGGCGGTAGTGGGCCAGCGCGGCCTGTCCCAGGCGCGTGGGCTCGGCCCGCGCGCCGTCGCCGGTGTCGGCCAGTCCCAGCTCCTCCAGACGGCCGATCAGCGCGGCGACCGCGGGGCCGTGGACGAGCGCCGCCTTGACCTCCCAGACCGGCGGGCCGTCACGCCCGGCCCCGAGCAGGGCGAGGATCTCCGCCTCCAGCGGATGCGGGGACCACTCGGCCTCCAACGGATGCGGGGACCACTCGGCCGCCGGCGGATCCGGGGGCCGCCCCGCGACCTCGGCCTCCGGCGGATGCGGGGACCACCCGGCCGCCGGCAGGTCCGGGGACCGCTCCTGCCCGGGATCCGCCACGGTCAGCCGCCCGTCGCGCGAGGCCCTGAGAGCCCCTCTGGTGGCCAGGGAGGCCAGGGCGGTGTTCACGACCCGGAACCGGCCGCCCGCCAGCAGAGCCAGCTCGTAGGGGTCCAGGGCGGGCCCTCGGTAGATCTTCGGGGAGTGCATGGCGAGCCTCAGCGCGACCAGACCGGCCACCACCACCAGAGCGACCGTCATGACGACGATCAGAGTGGTCAGCATGACGACCTCCGCCCCGAGAAGGTGTCCTCACCCAGTTGGACGAACGGTGCCCGCGAGAAGTTTCAGGACCCTCCGGAAGGGCCGGAGCCACCGGGGAGCCCCGGCGGCCGTCTCCGGCTCCGGTGGCAGCCGTCCCACCGTCCTGAGCCGGTCCGCGAAGTCGCGGGCGTCGGCGCGGGAGCCGCCGGGCGGTTTGGGGCGGCCCCGCGCGTAGGCCTCGAACTCCCGTGCGAAGTCACCGCCGAGCAGCGCGACCAGGTCGGGCCGGACCCGGGCCACCGTTCCGCGCCGCTTGGAGATCAGGCTGGCGGCCTGGATCCGCAGCCGTCCCTCGTCGAACCCCGGGGGCGCCTCACCGCCCGCGACCAGCGCGGCCAGCAGTACGGCCTGCGCGCCCGCCAGCGCCTCCCGCGCACCGGCCGGCGCGCCCCCCACGCCGTCCTGGGCATCTCTGCCGCCGACCGCGTCCCCCGCATCGTTCAAGACACCCGGGCCACCGGCCGGCGCATCCGCCGCGCCGTCCCAGGCATCCCCGCCGACCGCGTCCCCCGCGCCGTCGCGGGCATCCCCGCCGACCGCGTTCCCCGCATCGTCCAGGGCATCCCCGCCGCCGGCCGGTGCCTGCCGGGTGTGGCCGTCAGGCATGGGCCATCGCGCCGCGGACGCGGCCGAGCTCCGCTTCGAGCGCGGCGTCGCTGGGATAGTCGTCGTCCCATTCGAGCAGCACGCCGGGCGGGTCGACCCGGGCGCAGAGCTCGGACAGGATGTCCAGCACCTCGCCGGGGACGTGGGCGGTGTGGGTGTCGTGCCAGACGCCCTGATGGGAGTGGCCCCCGGCGACGTGCACGTAGGCGAGCTCGGACAACGGCAGGCCGTCCAGCGCGGCGGTGGCCGACAGGCCCAGGTTGACCTGGTTGGTGTAGAGGTTGGCCACGTCGACCAGGAGCCCGACCCCGGTCAGCTCCACCAGCTCGCCGAGGAACTGCGCCTCGGTCATCTCGTCCTCCGGCCAGCCGAACAGGGCCGCCACGTTCTCCAGGGCCAGCGGGACGGGCAGTGCCGCCTGCGCCCGCCGTACGTTCTCGGCGACCACCGAGAGCGCGGCCCGGGTGCGTGGGACCGGGAGCAGGTGACCGGCCTCCATGCCGCCGGCGCGTACGAAGGCCAGGTGCTCGCTGACCAGCGGCGCGTCCAGGGCCCGGGCACAGGCCGCCAGATGCGCCAGCCGGGCCGGGTCCGGCGGCTCCGCGCCGCCCACGCCCAGCCCGACACCGTGCGGGATCACCGGCATCCCGCGGGCGCGGAGCACCCGCAGCGACTCGGGGAGCCGCTCGGGGCGCACGTTCTCGGCGACGACCTCGACGAAGTCCACGCCGGGCAGGCGCTCCACCGTCAGGTCGATCTCCGGGCGCCAGCCGATGCCGACGCCCAGCGATCCGGATCCGGACATCGTCACGCCACCTCCCCGGCCACCGTGGCGGACCGCTCGGACGCCGTCACGACCACCCCGATCACTGCCACACCCCCGCTGCCGCCACGTCCTTTACTTCCCCCACATCCTCTACGTCTCTTACGTCCTCCATGTCCTTCACCGCCGCAGCGGGTCCTTCACGGCCGCGGCGGACCGCTCAGCCGCCGCCGCCACCGCAGCCGCCACCGCAGCTCGACCCGCCGCCACAGCTCGACCCGCCGCCCGAGTCTCCTCCGCCCCAGCCGCCGGAGCCGAAGTCTCCGCCACCGCCGTAGGAGGCGTCCGAACCGGAGGACCCGCCTCCGCAGGAACCGCCGGCGCAACCGGCGCCCTGCGTGCCGCCCTGCGTACCGCCCTGCTTCAGCTCCTCCTCCAGGCCCGGGTCGCCCAGCTCGCCGAGGCCGTACAGGGCCACCGGGACGGCGACGGCGAAGGCCAGATCCGGGGCCATCGGGCGGGCACCGCGCACGTGGACCTTGCGGGCGGAGGCGAGCACGTCGTGGCCCGCCTTGCTGAGAAGCCCGCGCAGCGCGCGCCTCTGCCTGAAGTAGGTGATCAGGCCGCTGGCCACGGTGAAGAATCCGATCAGCACCGCGGCCGCGCCGTAGAACTCCCGGACGGGGACGGCCAGGAAGGCGCCGATCACGAAGACGACGGCGAGCAGCGAGAGGAGCAGCAGCCGGCTCAGCAGCCGGGCCGCCCCGGTGAGCGCGCCGTCGGGCACCAGCAGGCCCATGCCCAGCAGGCGGTAGCGCAGGCCGCTCATGGCCTGGCCGTCGGCCGTCGTACGGCGCAGCTCGCCCACGGAGCAGGAGTTGCCCCGGGCGCGCAGGGCGTCGAGGACGGCCTGCTCGATCGGCTCGGGGGAGGGCGGGGCTCCGAGCACGAGGCTGACCTGGCCGCCCCGGGACACCCGGACGGCCCCGCCCCTGGCCAGCACGCCGAGGGCGGTGTTGACCACTCGCAGCGGCCCGCCGGACAGGTAGGCGAGCTCGTAGGGGGTCGGCTGCCCCCCGTGATGGCCGGTCACGGCCGAGCGGACCCGGCGGTGCTCGGTGCGCAGCGCCGCGGCCGCGAAGTTGACGACGAGCGCGAGGACGAGGGCTGTGACGAACAGTACGAATTCCATGTCCGCCTCCGGGGGGGAAGGCGGGGCGTGTGCCCCGTTGTCATGTAGACGCACGGGGCCGCGCGGAAGTTGCAGCTGTCAGATCTCAGTTCGGCCGAGTGCCGGAGTCCTGGTTCAGACGGTCGACCAGCGCCTCGTACTCCTCCCAGAGCTCCTTGGGGAAGTGGTCGCCGAAGGTCTCGAAGAAGGCCGGGATCAGTGCCGCCTCGTCCTTCCAGACCTCCCTGTCCACGCTCAGCAGGGTCCGCAGGTCCTCGTCGGAGATGTCGAGGCCGTCGGTGTCGAGCTCGGCGGGGAGCAGGCCGATCGGCGTCCGCACCGCCTCGGCCTCGCCGTTGAGACGGTCGACGACCCACTTGAGCACGCGGCTGTTCTCCCCGAAGCCGGGCCAGATGAACGCGCCCTCGTCGTTCTTGCGGAACCAGTTCACGTAGTAGATGCGCGGCAGCCGGACGTTCTCGCGCTGGCCGATCTTGATCCAGTGGGCGAAGTAGTCGCCCATGTTGTATCCGCAGAACGGCAGCATCGCGAACGGGTCGCGGCGCAGCTCGCCGACCTTGCCCTCGGCGGCGGCGGTCTTCTCCGAGGCGATGTTGGCCCCGGTGAAGACACCGTGCTGCCAGCTCAGCGACTCGGTCACCAGGGGGACCGCGGTGGCGCGGCGCCCGCCGAACAGGATTGCCGAGATCGGCACGCCCCGGGGGTCCTGCCACTCGGGGGCGATCGTCGGGCACTGCGCGGCGGGCACCGCGAAGCGGGCGTTGGGGTGGGCGGCGGGCTCCTGGCTGTCCGGGGTCCAGGAACGGCCCTTCCAGTCGGTCAGGTGCGCCGGGGGCTGGTCGGTGAGCCCCTCCCACCACACGTCGCCGTCGTCGGTGAGCGCGACGTTGGTGAAGATGCTGTTGCCCCAGAGCGTCTTGATCGCGTTGGCGTTGGTGGACTCGCCGGTGCCGGGCGCCACGCCGAAGAAGCCGGCTTCGGGGTTGATGGCGTACAGGCGGCCGTCGGCGCCGAAGCGCATCCAGGCGATGTCGTCGCCGACCGTCTCGACCTTCCACCCCGGGATGGTCGGCTGGAGCATGGCCAGGTTGGTCTTGCCGCAGGCGCTCGGGAACGCCGCCGCGACGTAGCGGGTCTCCCCGGACGGCGGGGTGAGCTTGAGGATGAGCATGTGCTCGGCCAGCCAGCCCTCGTCGCGGGCCATCGTGCTGGCGATGCGCAGCGCGTAGCACTTCTTGCCGAGCAGCGCGTTGCCGCCGTAGCCGGAGCCGTAGGACCAGATCTCCCGCGTCTCGGGGAAGTGGCTGATGTATTTGGTGGAGTTGCACGGCCACGGCACGTCGGCCTGTCCGTGCTGCAGCGGGGCGCCGACCGAGTGGACGGCCTTGACGTAGCCCGGGTTCCCGTCCGCGCGGCCGGCCGTCTTCTCGATGAGCCTGAGCGCGGGGTCGCCCATGCGTGTCATGACCCGCATGGAGACGACCACGTACGGCGAGTCGGTGATCTCGACGCCGAGCTGGGAGATGTCGCCGCCCAGCGGGCCCATGCAGAAGGGCACGACGTACATGGTGCGGCCGCGCATGCTGCCCTTGAAGATCTCGCCGAAGGTCCGGCGCATCTCGGCGGGGGCGATCCAGTTGTTGGTCGGACCGGCGTCCTCTTCGCGCTCGGAGCAGATGTACGTGCGGTCCTCGACGCGGGCGACGTCACTCGGGTCCGAGGCGGCGTAGAAGCTGTTCTGCCGTTTGGCCAGTCGCTTGAATGTTCCCTGCTCGACCAGCAGGTTCGTCAGGCGTGTCCACTCGGCCTCCGAGCCGTCGCACCATTCGATCCGGTCGGGCTGGGTCAGCTCGGCGATCTCCTTGACCCATGCGGCCAGCTCCGGGTGGCTGGTCGGGCTGGGGGCGGTTACGTCTGCGATAACGGACACTGCTGCGGCTCCTTACGCTTCTCAGGGCCAAAACATCATTGACAGAGAAACCGCATTTAATCCAATTGGCGTAGACCAGTGAATGTATGCGGTCGGACGCCGCGGCACCCTCGATGCGCCCGCCCCGTTTGGCATACGAGCTGGCAGGGGCCCCGACGTTCTGAGTGACGTACCCAAAAGAAGAGAAACTAAAGAAAGCCGTTCCGGCAGTGGTATAGGCCAATCGCAGAGGTCTAAACCAATCACTGAACAGGTTCAGACCAATTTCGGACCGTTTTCCCTGCCCAGCCTCAGGAGCTCAGGTCGGGCCCCGAGGCCCGCACCCGGTCGACGTGCTGGAGCGCGTCCCGCAGATCGGTCAGCCAGGTGTCGGTGTTCTTGCCCACCAGGCGCACACACCAGGCCAGCGCGTCACTCCGGCTGCGGGCGACCCCGGCGGCCACGAGAGTGTCGAGGACCCGCCGCTCCGACTGGCGCAGCCGGGTCATGACCGGCACCGACAGTGTGGTGAACATCACCGTCTCGTCACCGACAGCGACCCCCCAGGAGACCTTCCGGCGGAAGCGGTGCTCCGCCTCCAGCGCGATCTCGATGCGGCGCTCCCTGGTCTCCTCGCGGAAACGCTGCACGCCGCCTTCCACCGCGGCGGCCCGCTCCACTTCGGAGACGTCGTCGCCGAGCGCGGGCGCCTGGAGCCTGCCGACGACCGCGATCTCCTCGCGGTCCAGCACGATCTCCGGCGGCCCCTCGAACCACTCCTCGGGCAGCCGGCCGGAGAACCAGCCCCGGAGCTTCTTCACTGCTTCGTCGTTTTCCATGTAATCGAGATTACATCGCTTCAATCGGAGAAGCCAGGACCCCTGTCGACGGTGGCCATTTTTTGATAGTTTCTCTCAAATTATGGTCACTTTCACTTCTTCGGAGCGCCGACGAACCCTGCCGGCTCGGTGGTGCTCGCCGTACCGCAGGAGGACGGGGTGAGCGCCGGGTCCGGCACACCGCAGACGCCACCGGGCGTCCACCCGGGCCACGGGCGGGCATTCACCCAGGCCAGGGGCACGGCGCTCGGAGTGTGCGCGGCGCCGGCGCCGGCGAGCGCGGTTCTCGCGGCGCTGTTCATGCGCGTCGCACGAGACGCGAGAATCGACACATGAGCTCACCTCCGCGCGCTGAGGGCCTGCGCGAACGCAAGAAGGCCAAGACTCGGCGGACGATCCAGGAGCACGCCCTGCGGTTGTTCGCCGAGCAGGGGTACGAGGCCACGACGGTCGAGCAGATCGCGGAGGCGGCGGAGATCTCCCCCAGCACCTTCTTCCGTTACTTCCCCGCGAAGGAGGACGCCGTCCTCCAGGACGACTACGCCCCCGTCCTGACGGCGATGCTGGCCGCGCAGCCGGCGGACCTGGAGCCGGTCCCGGCGCTGCGCGCCGCCGTGCGCGGAGCGTTCGAGCGGTTCCCCCGGGAGGAGGAGCCGCAGATCCTCGCCCGCACCCGGCTGCAGCTCAGCCATGCCGCCCTGCGCGCCAAGACCGTGGACAACATGATCGGCACGATCGACATGCTCGCCGAGGGCGTCGCCCGGCGCCGGGGGCTCGACGCCCCCGACGCGCTGAGCCTCACGACCGCCGGAGCCGTGGTGGGCGCGCTGCTCCCGGCCCTGTTCGGCTGGGCCCGGTCCGACGGCGCCAGACGGCTGGCCGACGTCACCGACGAGGCCCTGGCCCTCCTGGAGTCGGGCCTGCGCCCCTGAGCGGCGGGCCCCTCCGGTCGCGGCGCGTCAGCGGACCCGGGCCGCGACCCCCGGGCTGATCCGCACGGCGCCGGCGAAGTTGCGGGTGCTGACCGGGACGATCTTGACCACGTCTCCGGTCCTGGGGGCGTGCAGCATCTTGCCGTTGCCCCAGTAGATCGCCACGTGCGAGACGTAGCCGGGGTTGGTCGGGTCGTGCCGCCAGAACAGCAGGTCCCCCGGCTGGGCCTGGGAGAGCGGGATCTGCGGGCCCGAGACGAACTGCTGGTGCGTCACCCGGGGCACCTTGATGCCCGCCTGGGCGTAGGCCCACTGGACCAGGCCCGAGCAGTCGAAGGTGTCCGGCCCCTCCGCGCCCCACACGTAGGGACGGCCGAGCTTGCCGATCGCCGCGGTGAGGGCGGTCTTGACCTGGGGCGCGGTCATGAAGGCGCCCGCCGACCAGGTCGTCCGCCGGGGAACCGCCAGCACCGGGTTGATCGTGGCGACCTGGCTGCCCCGGGGGAGGATCCGCAACAGGGTGCGGCGCAGCTTGGCCGAGTCGGCCTTCGGGGCGCTGACCACCAGCGCGTTGTTCTCCGGGATGCCCAGCGCACGCGCGGTCTGCCGGGAGACCACCGCGTCGATGCCCCCCATCCCCATCGTCGCGTAGGCGCCCACGCGCAGGGACTGCCCGGCCGTGGTGACCGACCTGCCCAGCGACAGGCCGCCGTCGCTGCCGAGGACGAAGGAGACGGCGACCTCACCGGCGGAGACGTTGCGCCAGAGCCTGTCGGACCGCGCGGTCGGCTTGGGGGTGTAGGCGCGGAACGTCGAGGGGTTGACCCCCAGGGTCTGCACCCGCTTGCCGTCCATGCCGACCTCCGCCGCGTCGGCGCGCTCCACCGCCCGCACCCCGGCGACCTGCGAGATCTTCGCCACCACGGCCGGGCGCAGCGGCTTGCCGGCGACGACGAAGAGGTTCGGCCGGTGGATGGAGGTCAGCGGGGCCACGGGGGGCGGAGGTGCCTGCGTGGGCTGGACCGCGGGCACCTGCTCCTGGACGGCCTGCCTGGTGACGGGCTTGCGCAGGGCGACCGTCTCCCGGGTCTGCTCCGGCAGCTGGGTGACGACCACCACTCCCGTGGTCAGCGCGGCGACGAGGACGAGCACGATGACGGGGACGGCCTGCCTGGGCAGGCGGGCACGGCGGCGACCGTAGCCGATGCGCGGACGGTAGGCGAGGTCCTGCCGGGCCTCGTGGATCAGGCCGGAGACGCGTGTCCGCCGATCCAACACGATGTGTCCCCTTCCCCCGTTGGGATCCCGCCCTAAGAGAGTGCCGTACAGCGCGCCACGATGCACGCGAACCCGCCAAAACGCTCTGTTATCTACGACACGGTCGCAAGCCGGACGACATACCCCAGACGCGCATCACCGGGCATGCCTGCCGGCACATGGCTCCGCATGTCCCCAGGAACGCGGCGATCCGCCGGGACGGCATCCCGGCGGATCAACTGGTGTCGACTGGTTCGGACGAGGTCAGTTGCCGATGTAGGGCACGGCCTCAAGGATCTCGACCGTGTTGGAGCGGCCGTTCGGCATCGTGTAGGTGGCCTTCTCCCCGATCTTCTTGCCGTTGATCGCTGAGCCCAGCGGCGACTTGGGCGAGTAGACGTCGATCGGGGCGCCGCTCTCCTCACGGGAGGCCAGCAGGAAGGCGACCTCTTCGTCGTCGCCCTCGAAGCGGACGGTGACGGTCATGCCGGGACCGACCACGCCCTCGGTGCGCGGCGCCTCCCCCACCCTGGCACTGTCGATGATCTGGCGGAGATGGAAGATACGCGCCTCCATCTTGCCCTGCTCGTCCTTGGCGGCGTGGTAGCCGCCGTTCTCCTTCAGGTCGCCCTCTTCGCGGGCGGCTTCGATCTTCTTCGCGATATCGACGCGCCCGGGCCCCGAGAGGTATTCGAACTCCGCCTTCAGGCGGTCGTACGCCTCCTGAGTGAGCCAGGTGACGCTCTCGTTGTGGGAGTCGGCCACGGGTTCTCCTTGCATCCTCTATGGGGGCTTCGTACTTGGGTAGCTGTCGTTCGAATTTCGAAAGGCTAACAAGTTAACCGCCCGAACGCTTCCCCAAATATCTCACTATACGAGATAGCAGTAGTGGACGGCGCCGGAAGTGGCCTGGGCACTGGTCTCTAGCCGCTCAGTAAGCCGGACATATCCCTCACCAGCCGGAATACTGACCTCACGGCTCCCGACTTCAACGTGAGCCACATCCATCGCCCGCAGCCGGCAGAGGGCCTCGCGATCGGATGGCTTGACCACTTCGAAGGTGATCTGAATAGAATCGCCGCGGCTGGCGTCAAAAGCGATGACCTGGTCGATGACCTCGGTGTTGCCCTTGGACGCCCACATCACGTAACCCCAGCCGCCCGCGCACACCGCGCACAGGATCGCGATCACGACGTGCACGACGAAGCGTCCCCTGCGCTCCGGACGGTCCGGGAAGTCGCCCGGGGTGCCGAGGATCGGACCGGTCTGCCGGCCCTCCTCGGCCTCGCTGGTGGCCATGACGGAATCTCCCTGCACTACCTCGGCGTTATCCGAGACAATTGTCCCTCGCGGGGGCCTCGCCCTCGCGACCGCCATAAGAGAAACTAACCTCTCCCTGGAGTGACCCAGGCCAACCCGGGGAGCGGCGCGGCATCGGAACGAGCAGGTGGACGGGTACGGCGCAGCCGGCCGGCCCCCAGACGAGCGAAGATCTGAGCGCGACCTATCAAGAGGAGACATCGAGCCCGTGAGTGCACCGCTGAGGCTGATGGCCGTTCACGCGCACCCTGACGACGAGTCGAGCAAGGGCGCCGCCACGATGGCGCGCTACGTCGCGGAAGGCGTGGAGGTGCTGGTCTGCACCCTCACGGGTGGAGAACGTGGCTCGATCCTGAACCCCAAGATGGACCGTCCCGAGATCCTTGAGAACATCGGCGAGGTGCGGCGCCTGGAGATGGAGCGCGCGCGGGAGATCCTCGGCGTGCGGCAGCGTTTCATGGGGTTCGTCGACTCGGGCCTGCCGGACGACGAGAGCGAGCCGCTGCCCGAGGGCTGCTTCGCCCTGCAGCCGATCGAGGCCGCCTCGGCGCCGCTGGTCGCCGCCGTACGCGAGTTCAGGCCGCACGTCATCCTCACCTACGACGACGACGGCGGCTACCCGCACCCGGACCACATCATGACCAACCGCGTCTCGGTGGAGGCCTTCGAGGCCGCGGGCGACCCCGACCGCTACCCCGGGACCGGGGAGCCCTGGCAGCCCCTCAAGCTCTACTACCAGATGGGCTTCACCAAGGAGCGGTTCGAGGCGCTGCACGAGGCGATGAACGCCCGTGACATGGGTTCCCCCTACGCCGACTGGATCTCCCGCTGGGAGGACCGCCCGCAGAAGTGGCCGGTCACCACCCGCGTCCCCTGCGGCGACTACTTCGAGGTCCGCGACGAGGCGCTGCTCGCCCACGCCACCCAGGTCGACCCCGACGGCTTCTGGTTCGTCTGCCCGCGTGAGCTGCAGCGTGAGATCTGGCCGACCGAGGACTACCACCTGGCCCGTTCCCTCGTGGACACCGAGCTTCCCGAGGACGACCTGTTCACCGGCATCCACGCCGAAGAGGTGTCGCCCGCCTGCCACTGACACGACCGTGGGGGGGCGGTGGCAGACTTGAGGTGTGATTGCACTCGACACCTTCGCCAAAAGTGACGTCAGCCCGGGTCTTCTGGGGTTCCTCGTCGTCGCGGCGATGGGGTTCGCCCTGTTCCTGCTCGTCAAGTCGATGAAGAAGCAGATCTCCAGGATCGAGGTCCCATCCGAGGCCGACCTGAGGAACAAGCAGAACCCGACCGCCTGACCTGACCGCCCCCGCCCGGCGCCCGCCCGCGACGACCCCGCCGCCCGGCCGGCCGGCCGGCCCGTCCCCGCCCGGCGGTTCTTCGGCGCGCCCCGGCCCAGCCGGGCCGCCCGCCGACCGGCCCTCCGTGTCTCCTCAGCCCGCCGACCAGGCCCGTTCCAGCGCCTTGGGCAGGCCCCAGCGGCCCAGCGGGGTGAGCACCTCGGTCTTGTCCACGATGCCCAGGCAGGCCCAGAGCGGCGTGACCGAGCTGAACAGCGTCTCGGCCGCCTCCAGGTCCTCCGGCTCGTCCATCCGGACGTCGATGTCCTCGGACTCGGCGATGAGCCGGGCGATCCGCTCGGGCGAGGCCAGCACCCCCGGACCGCGCCTGGCCAGCGCGGCCACCACGGCCAGCCAGTCGGCGTGGTGGATCGCGCACAGCGCGGCCAGCACCGAGTCCTCGTGGCTGAGCTCGCCCTCCAGGTCGGAGAACCCCTCGGGCGTGTCGTCGTCCTCGGGCAGGTCCGAGATCGGCCCGGCGATCCCCGCCGTGACGGTCAGCCAGAGCTCCTCGTCGTCGGCGGGCAGCGGCTCCCCGTCGTAACCGGCGCACGCCCGCAGCACGTTGCCCGGGTAGCCCGGGTCGGCCAGCACCTCACGCAGCCGGGCGCACGCGGCCCGCAGGTCCCCGGCGGGCCGCTCGGGCTCGGGCAGCTCGGCCAGGATGCGCCGCAGCTCGCTGAGCGCGAAGGCCTCCTCCTCGTCCCAGGCCGCGAACAGCTCCTCGTCCTGCTCGTCGCTGACCGCGACCCCGGGCACCCGCCCGTCGGGCAGCGGGCTGTTGAGCCAGCGCTCCTGCAGGTCCTCGTAGACCTCCCTGGCCCCCTCGTCCCCCTGTGCGAGCGCGTCGGGGTCGACCTCTCCGGCAATGACCCGTCCCTCCAGGTAGGCGACCAGGCCGCGGAACATCTCCTCGGCGACAGGCCCCCGCTCGTCCTCCTCGGGCCAGACGAAGAAGCTCCGGGTGAGCAGGAGCGGCTCGGTCCCGGTGGACTCCAGCCACCGCTGCACGTCTCCCACTGTCGCGCCACCGGACTCGATCTCCCGCAGCGTCGCCTTGGCGGACTCCCAGAAGGGCAGGGACAGCGGGTTGCCCGCTGCCATCAGCGCCCGGCGCAGGTCGGGGAGGGCCACCAGCGCCATCCCCGACGGCACCGCGAGCAGGGCGAGGGCCACATCACGGCGGGTCAGCTCGGAGGCTGCCCGTCCGGCGTGCACACAGACGAAGTCGAGATCCACGCCCAGTGAGCCTACGCCCGAAGCCGCATGAGCACATCTCCCGCCCCGCGGACGCCGTTCCTGTCCGCACGGATCGCGAGGAACATGACACGGAATCAAGAAAGGGAAAATTCTCCCTTTATCGCGCCTTTAGTTACCACACAATGAATCTGACTAACAGTCATGATTTTTTATCATACTCCTGTTAAATCGTAATGATCGCCCTTTTTGATCTGTCTCGGCGATCTCCGAGATGTCAGGAGGATCCTTGTTACGACCCCCCGCCCTCCTCGCCGTGGCGGCGACCCTGACCACGGCGCTCTCCCTCGTGACAGGAGGTCCCGCCCAGGCCGCCGATCCACCTCCGGCCCAGGTGGAGACCCGTACCGGGACGGATGCCCCGGCTCTCGTGAGCGGCCTCGCCGAGGCGCCCAGGAACGGTGATCCCGTCGCCGTCGCCCGGGGCCATCTGCGCGACGGACGGTACGGGATAAAGAATGTGGACACCGATCTGGCGCCACTCGACGTCGTCCGCGACGGCGCCGACGAGACCGTGCGATTCGAGCAGCGTCACCAGGGCGTCCGCGTGTTCGGCGCCCACTATCTGGTGCAGATGAGCAAGGAGGGCGACGCCCACAAGGTCACCGGGGCGGGTGGCCGCTTCCTCACCCGCCTGAACGTCTCGACCACGCCGAGGTTCCCCCAACGGCTCGCGCTGAACGTCGCGCGGTCCCGGGTGGCCGCCGAGAGCGGCGGCGACAAGGCCGGCCTCACCGCGGAGCCCGGCGGGCTCACCGTCGTCCCGGTGGGCAAGGGCCTGCTGGCCTGGCAGGTCACCGTCCGCGGGACGGACGCGCGGAAGCGGATGCCGCTGCTCGCCGACGTCTACGTCGACGCCCGGACCGGCGCGCCGCTGTTCGCCTCCAGCCGGATCCGCACGGTGGCCGAGGGCCCGGTCGTCACCTCGGGCACGACGGTCCGGGGCAGGAACGTGCCGCTGAACGCCCACCAGAGGGCCGACGGGAAGTACGAGCTGCGTGACCGCGCGCGGGCGATGTGGAACGGCACCACCGGGGAGATCCTCACCTACGACGGCCAGGAGCGCGACGTCTACGAGTTCCTGGGCGAACTCCCGGCCGACACCCCCGTCGTCGACTCCGACACCCCCGCCTTCACCGGCAAGGCCTCCGAGATCGGCGCGGTGGACGCGCACTGGGGGGCCGGCCAGGTCTACGAGTACTACCGGCGGCTCGGCCGGAACGGCCTCGACGGCGAGGGCGGCTCGATGAGCTCGGTCGTCAACGTCACCGACTCCGGGCGCCCCTTCATCAACGCCTTCTGGGACGGCGCGAAGATGGTGTACGGCGGAGGTGGGGACGCCGCCTACTCGCTGGCCTCGGCGCTCGACGTGGTCGGCCACGAGATGACCCACGGCGTGGTCGAGCACACCGCCGGCCTGGTGTACTTCGGCCAGCCGGGCGCGATGAACGAGGGCCTGGCCGACTACTTCGGCAACGCCGTACAGGCGGAGGTCGAGGGGATCGACCTCGCCGACCCCGACGCGGGCCTGCTGGGCGAGTCGTACTGCCGCACCCTCCCGCCACGCGAGTGCGCGTTCCGCGACCTCAACGACGGGCGCACCGGGCCCGCCGACTACGTGGGCGCCACCGGCCGCATCGACAACGCGGGCGTCCACCTGAACTCGACGATCTTCAGTGGCGCCCTGTGGGACATCCGGGAGAAGCTGGGATCCAGGACCGACAAGATCGCGTACAAGGCGCTGTCGGAGTACATGACCCCGCTCGACGACTTCACCGACGGCCGGCGCGCGGTGCTCGCGGCCGCCGCGCGCATGCGGCTGGGCGCCAAGGACCTGCTGACGATCGCGCGCGCCTTCGACGCCCACGGCATCAAGGCGGGCTGGGAGCGGCGCATCCCCACCGACCACGACGTCCTGCTGCGCGGCATCACCGACCTCTACGCCCAGCCCGACGCGGCCGGCGACCGTTACGTGATCACCAACTCCTCGGCCGACCTGTCGGCGCCCCCGGCCGTGTACACCGGCCGGGTGCGCGGCGGCCGGGCCGAGCTGCTCTCCGCTCCGGGCGAGCAGTACAACTTCGCTCCGGCCACGGACGGCAGGACCGGGGCCTGGGCGACCTACGTCGACACGGGGACCGCGTGGAAGATCCAGGTGTGGAGCCGGCCGCTGGACCGCTCGCGTCCGCCCGCGCTGGTGCACGAGGGCGACGAGGACGTCCTCAACGTGGCGGTGGAGGGCGACACGGTCGCCTACTCGCTCTGGGACCCCGCGACGGGCGGCTACGACCTGTGGGTCAGGAGGGGCGGCGCCGCCCCGGTCAACCTGACGCCCCAGGAGGGGGTCTTCAGCAGGGCGCCGTCGATCCGGAACGGCCGGATCGCCTACGTCAAGCTGTACCTGCGGGAGGGCCCCCGCCGGATGCTGGTCGCCACCCGCGACCTCGCCTCGGGGCAGGAGACCGAGCTGCCCGCCCCGCAGGGCCCGCCCAACGTGATCGGGCTCACCGCCGCCCCCGTGCTGACCGGCTCCCACCTGGTCTGGCTGGAGGACGCCCAGCAGGACGGCAGGGCGGGCATCATGCGCGCGAAGGCTGACGGCAGCGCCCCGGCGGTGGTGGTCCCCGACGACGCGTCCGCGCTGGAGCTCCTGGACATGGACGCCACGGACACGGCCATCACCTACAGCATCTACCCCGACCTGTCGGTGCCCTCCAACGAGAACCTGCCCAAGATCACCCAGATCCCGGCGGCGGGCGGCACGCCGGTGCGGGTCACGTGCAACCGGGGCGAGCAGGCCCAGTTCGCGGCGGTCGAGGGCGCCCGCGTGGTCTGGGTGGACGGCACCGCCGCCCACATCGACCTGGCCACCCGGGCACGTCCGAGAGGGGGCTGCTGAGGTCACGGCGCCCCGCTCCCCCGCCGGGTGGACACCACCCGGCGGGGGAGCGCCGGGCCGTACGGTGATCATCCGGGGGTGCGACGGCGAGCGGCCGGGCCGCCGGCGCACGCTCACAGCCTCGCCCCTCCGCCGGTTTACTGTGGGTAGGACCGTGCGGGCAGAGCCGTGACGCGCGGCGCGCGTACCTCGCGCGAGGCGAACGTACGCACCGCGTACGCAGGGGAGGTCATGATGAACCGTTTGAAGGACGCGACGAGCCCCTATCTGCTCCAGCACGCGGACAACCCCGTCGAGTGGTTCGAGTGGGGGGAGGACGCCTTCGCCGAGGCCGCCCGGCGAAACGTGCCGTTGCTGATCTCCGTCGGCTACTCGGCGTGCCACTGGTGCCACGTGATGGCGCACGAGTCGTTCGAGGACGAGGGCACCGCCGCGCTGATGAACGAGCACTTCGTCAACGTCAAGGTGGACCGTGAGGAACGGCCGGACGTCGACGCGGTCTACATGGCGGCCACCCAGGCCATGACCGGCCAGGGCGGGTGGCCGATGACCGTCTTCGCCACCCCCGGAGGACATCCCTTCTACACCGGGACCTACTTCCCCCGGCCCCAGTTCCAGCGGCTGCTGGCCGGGGTGTCGAATGCCTGGAACGGCGACCGCGAGGCGGTGCTGGAGCAGAGTTCGAAGATCGTGGAGGCGCTGAACGAGCGGTCGGCGCTGCCCTCGGGCCCGCTGCCCACGCCGGACACGCTGGCCCGCGCCGTGCAGAGCCTGAGCCGGTCCTTCGACCAGGTGCGCGGCGGGTTCGGCGGGGCTCCCAAGTTCCCGCCGTCGATGGCGCTGGAGTTCCTGCTGCGGTACGGCGCCGCCGCCGAGCCCCGCACCGGGGCCGAGGGCGGAGAGCCGGAGGACCGGCGGGAACCGGGAGCCGGCGCGGGGGCCGGGGCGGGCGCGCCGACGGCGACGGCGATGGCCGGGCGCACGCTGGAGGCCATGGCCAGGGGCGGGATATACGACCAGCTCGGCGGCGGTTTCGCCCGTTACAGCGTGGACGCCGACTGGGTGGTGCCGCACTTCGAGAAGATGCTCTACGACAACGCCCTGCTGCTGCGGGTCTACGCCCACTGGTGGCGCCTGACCGGGTCGGCCCTGGGCAGGCGGGTGGCCCTGGAGACGGCCGACTGGCTGCTGGCCGAGATGCGCACCCCCGAGGGCGGCTTCGCCTCCGCCCTGGACGCCGACAGCGAGGGCGTGGAGGGCAAGTTCTACGCCTGGACCCCGGAGGAGATCCACGAGGTCCTGGGCGAGGAGGACGGCGCCTGGGCGGTCGCCCTGTACGAGGTGACCGGCACGTTCGAACACGGCACCTCGGTGCTCCAGCTCCTGTCCGACCCCGACGACGCCGAGCGGTCCGCCCGCGTACGCGCCGAGCTGCTGGCCGCGCGGGCCCACCGGGTGCGGCCCGGCAGGGACGACAAGGTGGTGGCCGCCTGGAACGGCCTGGCCATCGCCGCCCTGGCCGAGACCGGGGCCCTGTTCGACCGGCCCGACCTGGTGGAGGCGGCGCGGGCGGCGGCCGTACTCCTCGACGGGTCGCACATGGACGGCGACCGGCTGCTGCGCACCTCGCGCGACGGCCGGGCGGGTGCCAACGCCGGAGTCCTGGAGGACTACGCGGACCTGGCCGAAGGCCTGCTCACCCTGTACGGCGTGACCGGGGAGGTCCGCTGGTTCCACCGGGCCGGGGCGCTGCTGGAGACCGTCCTCGACCGGTTCGCCGACGGCTCCGGCGGATTCTTCGACACCGCCGACGACGCCGAGCGGCTGTTCCAGCGCCCGCAGGACCCCACCGACAACGCGACCCCCTCGGGCCAGTTCGCCGCCGCCGGGGCGCTGCTGTCGTACGCGGCCCTGACCGGCTCGGCCAGGCACCGGGAGGCGGCCGAGGCGGCTCTCGGCACGGTGACCGTCCTGGCCGACAAGCACGCGCGGTTCGCCGGGTGGGGGCTCGCGGTGGCCCAGGCCGCCGTGTCCGGACCGGTCGAGGCCGCGATCGTGGGCCCGCTCGACGACCCGGCGACCTCGGCGCTGCACAGGACCGCGCTGCTCTCCCCCGCCCCCGGCCTGGTCGTCGCGCTCGGCGAGCCCGGGTCAGCCGAGGTCCCGCTCCTTGAGGGCCGGGGCCTGCTCGACGGCGCCCCGGCGGCCTACGTGTGCCGGGGGTTCACCTGCAGGATGCCCGTCACCACTCCGGCCGGGCTACGGGCCGAACTGGCGTCCTGAGGGTCAGCGGCTAGCGGTCCGGCGGCCTCTGGGAGAACTCTCCCGGAGGCCGGGTCTGGTCGCGGGGACCGGTGCCCGTGTCGTCGCCCGTCCCGTCGCCCGTCCCGTCGCCCGTGCCGTCGCCGGTGCCGGTCCCGTCACCCGGGTCGTCGCCCGTGCCGTCACCGGTCCCGTCGCCCGTGCCGTCCGGGGACGGGGTCTGGTCGGGGACCTCGCCGGTCGTCCCGTCGGGGAGCGGGGTGGGCGAGACGTCCTGACGATCGTCGTAGTCGCCGTAGTCGTCGTCGGAGCCGTAGCCGTCGTCGTAGTAGGTGGAGTAGCCGTAGTTGGACGGCTCGGCGAACTCCTTGACCGGCTTGCCGGACATCGCCTCGGTCATGAACGCACGCCAGATCTGCGCCGGGTAGGTCCCGCCGTACTGGGCGCTGCCGTTGACGACCACCGGCTTGTTGTCGTCGCGGAACATGTCCACCGCGACCGCCATCTGCGGGGTGAACCCGGCGAACCACACGGCCGCCGACTTGTCGGTGGTGCCGGTCTTGCCGGCCACCGGCCGGTCGTAGAGGCGGGCGGCCGAACCGGTGCCCGCCTCGACGACCTGGGTCATCGCGTAGGTGGCGTCGATGGCGGTCTGCTCGGTGAAGGCCCGTTCGCCCTTGACCTTGATCTTGGTGGTCTTGCCCTTGGCGTCGGTGACCGAGCGGATCACGTGGGCGTCGCGGTGGACGCCGCCGGCGGCGAACGTGGCGAAGCCGGAGGCGTTCTGCACGGCGCTCACCGACGCCGTCCCCAGCGGCAGCGTGGGAAAGCTCGCCTGGCGGGCGAGCTGGTCGGCGGGGATGCCCGCGGCCTTGGCGATCTTGACGACCTTCTCCAGCCCGACCCGCTGCCCCAGGTCCACGAAGGCGGTGTTGACCGAGCTCTGGGTCGCCTTGACCAGGTTGACCTGGCCGTAGGAGTAGTTGCCCGAGTTGGGGATGCCCTTGTCGCCCGAGGTGACGTGCAGGGGCGAGTTGCCGTCCACGCGGGTGTCGAGGCCGAAGCCGTTGTTCAGGGCGGCCGCGAGCGTGTAGGCCTTGAAGGTGGATCCGGCCTGCACCTTGGCCGAGAAGGCGTTGTCGAACTTGTTGGCCTCGTAGCTGGGCCCGCCGTAGAAGGCCACGACCTCCCCGCTGCCGGGGTCCACGGCGGCCAGGCCGGTGCGGACCTTCTTCGACGTACCCTCGGGCAGGACCGAGGTGACGGCCCGCTGCGCGGCGGCCATCAGCCCCTTGTCGAAGGTGGACACGACCTTCAGGCCGCCCTGGTTGATGGCCTCGTCGGTGTAGCCCATGCGCTTGAGCTCGGCCGCCACCTGGTCGAGCATGTAGCCCTCCTGCCCCTTGGGCGCGAAGATCGCCCTGGGCTTCTTGAGGGTGGGGAAGGTGGTCGCGGCGGCCTGCTCGGAGGTCAGGGCCCCGGTCTGCACCATGCCGTCGATCACGGACTTCCAGCGGGCCGTGGCCGCCTCCAGGTCGGCGCCTTGGGGGTCGGCGAACCGGGACGGCTGCTGGATCACCGCGGCGAGGTAGGCGCCCTCGGCGACGGTCAGCTTGCCGACGTCCTTGCGGAAGTAGGCGTCGGCCGCCGCCTGGATCCCGTCCGCGCCCCGGCCGAAGTAGATCGTGTTGAGGTACTGCTCCAGCACCCAGTCCTTGGACTTCGACTGGTCCACCTTCAAGGAGATCATGACCTCCTTGAGCTTGCGGACGACGGAGCGTTCCTGGCTGAGGCCGCTGTAGTAGTTGCGGACCATCTGCTGGGTGATCGTGGAGCCGCCCTGGAGCTGCTGGCCGGTGACCGTGGACCACATGGCGCGGAAGGTGCCCTTGAGGGAGACGCCCTTGTCCTCGTAGAAGGAGCGGTTCTCGGCCGCGATGACCGCGTCCCTGACACTCTCCGGGATCTGCGCCAGGGCCACGCTCCTGCGGTTGACCCCCTGCTTGGCCAGCACGGTCTTGCCGTCCCGGTAGTAGATAACCGAACCCTGCGCGGTGGCCCTGGGCTGGGTGCTGTCCGGGATCGGCGTCATGAGCCACGCCACCCCCAGGAGACCGATCCCCGCGACCACGGCGACGCCGAAGACGACGAGCGTGATCCGCAGAAGTCTTCTTCTGGGTTTGCCCTTCTCTCCGCCCTTCAGCACGCCCGAACCCCCATCCACTCCGCATTCACCCCCCGTGAGCAGTGCGGACCGTAAGGGTAAACGATGGATAACGGTGTCTGAACCCCGCTTGGGATAGTACGGCTAGCTCTTCCCCTGGCGCGGTACATCGGCCACCAAAGGAAGGACCCGGTATGGCACGGGGGTGTCCAGCGCGATCACCGATGAGGTCCTCACCACCCCGTGAACGTCAACGATCAGGTCAATGACCCTCTGCAGATCGGCATTGCTGCGCGCCACGACCCGGCAGTGCATGTCGTCGCCTCCGGTGATCGTGTGCACCTCCAGGACCTGGGGGATGCCGGCGAGCTGGTCGGCGACCGGATCGTGCCCGCTGACCTGCCGGATCTGCAGGGTGACGAACGCGGTCACGTCGTATCCGAGCGCGGCGGGGTCGATGTCGGGACCGTAGCCGGTGATCACCCCTCTGGCGGCCAGCCGGTCGAGGCGGGCCTGCACGGTCCCCCTGGCCACACCGAGCCTCCGGGAGCACTCCAGCACGCCGAGTCTGGGCTCGGCCGCCAGCAGGGCGATGAGCCGGGCGTCGAGTTGATCAATCGTCATGATGTACAGACACTCCTGCGGAATACACGGACAGATAGACAAATTGTCCACTAATTCAAGTGACTGTTGCACAACCAGTCCATCGAAACAGAAGGTGTCCGCATGAGTGACATCTTTCCCGTGAACGGCATGGACGCCGTGGTCTTCGCCGTGGGCAACGCCAAGCAGGCCGCCCACTACTACTCCAGCGCCTTCGGCATGCGGCTGGTGGCCTACCGCGGCCCGGAGAACGGCAGCCGTGACGAGGTCGCCTATGTCCTCACCTCCGGCAGCGCCCGGTTCGAGTTCCGCGGCGCGGTGCGGCCGGGCACCGGCGTCGCCCGCCACGTGGCCGAGCACGGCGACGGCGTGATCGACCTGGCCATCGAGGTCCCGGACGTGGAGGCGGCCTACACCGGCGCGCTGGCCCGGGGCGCCAAGGGCCTCGCCGAGCCGTACACGATGGAGGACGAGCACGGCAAGGTCGTGCTCGCGGCCATCGCCACCTACGGCGAGACCCGGCACACGCTGGTCGACCGGTCCAACTACAGCGGCCCCTACCTGCCCGGCTACGCCGCGGCCGAGCCCCTCGTGCCGGCCCCCGACGTGCGGAACGGCCGCCTGTTCCAGGCCGTCGACCACTGCGTCGGCAACGTGGAACTCGGCAAGATGGACGAGTGGGTGGAGTTCTACGGGCGGGTCATGGGCTTCACCAACATGGCGGAGTTCATCGGCGACGACATCGCCACCGAATACTCGGCGCTGATGTCCAAGGTCGTCGCGGACGGCACCCGCAAGGTGAAGTTCCCGCTCAACGAGCCGGCGATCTCCAAGAAGAAGTCGCAGATCGACGAGTACCTGGAGTTCTACGGCGGACCCGGCGTGCAGCACATCGCGCTGGCCACCAACGACATCCTCAGCACCGTCGACCACATGCGCGCGGCCGGGGTGCGGTTCCTCGACACGCCCGACTCCTACTACGACGACCCGGAGCTGCGCGCCCGCATCGGCGAGGTCCGCGCGCCGATCGAGGAGCTGAAGAAGCGCAAGATCCTGGTCGACCGCGACGAGGACGGCTACCTGCTGCAGATCTTCACCAAGCCGGTGCAGGACCGCCCGACGGTGTTCTTCGAGCTCATCGAGCGGCACGGCTCGCTGGGCTTCGGCAAGGGCAACTTCAAGGCGCTCTTCGAGGCGATCGAGCGCGAGCAGGACCTCAGGGGCAACCTGTAACAGCTCTTGGCTTTGCGCGGGTGAGTCCCTGGTGATCAAAAGCTCATGGGAACACCACCACCGCCGCCACCGCCGGACGACTCGGGACCGTATCCCTGGTCGGCCCCGCCCCCCGGGCAGGGCCGCGGCGGCGGCGGATCGGCGGCCGGGAGACTCGGCGGCCGCTGGCGCCGCCTGTTCGCCGGCATCCTGGACATCCTCATCGTCGGCGTCATCTCCTCGCCGTTCACGTACGAGTCGTTCACCACGGTGTGGGACGCCGACAAGGACCTCTTCGTACGGGTCCCCATCCAGCACACCTTTCTGGCGGCCCTCGTGGGCTTCTTCTACTACTGGCTGCTGACCGCCTTCTGGAACGGGCAGACCCTGGGCAAGAAGCTGTTCGGCCTGCGCGTGGTCGACATCGGCTGGGGCAAGGTCGGGGTCGGGCAGGCCGCGGCCCGCGAGGTGGTGGCGTGGCTGCTGTACGCCACCTGCTGCCTGGGCTGGATCAACCTCGCCTTCATCCTTTTCAACAGTCGCAAACAGGCCATCCACGACATCGTCGCCAGGACACTGGTCGTAGATACCTGATCACCCCAGGTCACGCGCCTCGCTCGCGTAGTCTGCGATCCAGGTGGCCCGGCACGGCCGGGCCCGGAAAGGGGATTCAGGGGCATGGCGTCCGGTCGGCTGGCTATTGCGGCAACCGCCACTTTTCTCGGCATTCTCGGTACGGTCGCCTGCTCGGCGTCGAGTGGCGAGAGCGCCCCGGCCGGGGACGTGCTGCCCTCGGCCGCCGCGGGTTCCGCACCGGCGCACGCTCCGGGCAGGATCGGCGCCCCCGGGATCGGCGACCCCGACTTCCCCACCGACGGCAACGGCGGCTACGACGTCGACCGCTACCGGCTCAAAATCGACTACGACCCCGCCGCCAAGCAGCTTTCCGGCGTGACCGGGATCGAGGCGAGGGCCACCCACGATCTGGCCAAGTTCAACCTGGACCTGCGGGGGTTCGAGGTCAGCCGGATCACCGTGGACGGCAGCCCCGCGGCGTTCGAGCGGTTCAAGGACGAGCTCGTCGTCGCCCCGGCCAAGACGATCCCCGACAAGGCCCGGTTCACCGTCGAGGTCACCTACGCCGGGGAGCCCAAGCCGGTCAGAGGCTCCTCCAACCTGGGCACCTACGGGTTCATCCCGACCGAGGACGGCGCGTTCGTCGCGTGTGAGCCCAACGGCGCCAAGACCTGGTTCCCGAGCAACGACCACCCGGCCGACAAGGCCCGCTACGACTTCGAGATCACCGTCCCCGAGGGGCTGACCGCGCTGGCCAACGGCGAGCTCGTCGGCCGGCCGAAGTCCGCCCGCGGCAAGACGACCTTCGTCTGGCGGGAGAGCCACCCGATGGTGAGCTACCTGGCCACCGCGACCCTCGGCAAGTTCGAGCTGCGCCAGGGCAAGACCGCGACGGGGATCCCGAACCTGGCGGCCGTGGACCCGCGCTACCGCGCCGCGCTCGACGACCTCTACACGCAGTCGGCGAAGGCCACCGACTACTGGGCCACGGTGTTCGGCCCCTACCCGTTCTCCTCCACCGGCGGCGTGATCGACGACTTCTCCGCGGGCTACGCGCTGGAGAACCAGACCAAGCCCATGTACGGCGGGTTCACCCCGGACGGGAGCATCATCGCCCACGAGCTGGCCCACCAGTGGTTCGGCAACAGCCTGAGCATCAAGCGCTGGCGGGACCTCTGGCTCAACGAGGGCTTCGCGACCTACGCCGAGTGGCTGTGGTCGGAGCACAACGGCGACTCCACCACCGAGAAGATCTTCCGTGGCCACTACGCGGCCGCCCCGGACGCCGCCATCTGGAAGTACGCCCCCGGCCGTGCCAAGCCGGAGGACCTGTTCAACAGCTCGGTCTACAACCGCGGCGGCATGACGCTGCACGCGCTCAGGCAGCGGATCGGCGACCCGGTGTTCTTCAAGCTGCTGAAGACATGGAACGCCGAGCACAAGTACGGATACGTGACCACCGAGGAGTTCGTGGCGCTCGCCGAGAAGCTCTCCGGCAAGCAGCTCGACAGGCTCTTCGAGGTCTGGCTGTTCACCGACCGCAAGCCCACGGAGTGGTGACGCCCCGCTGCGCGGCGCGGGTCGTCCCGGGACGAGCGGCGCGGGTCGCCCGAAGGCGCACGGCGCGAGTCGTCCCGGGACGAGCGGCGCGGGTCATCCGAAGATGAGCCGGTAGCCCTCCTTGCGCAGCGACGCGAGCACCTCGTCGGAGTGGGCGGGGCCCTTGGTCTCCAGCTGGAGCTGGACCTCGACCTCGCCCAGGTGCACGCCGAGCCGCTCGTGCACGATGTCGAGGACGTTCGCGCCGAGCCCGGCCAGCTCGGTCAGGAGCACGGCCAGCGCGCCCGGCCGGTCGGGCAGCGGCACCCGCAGGGTCAGGTAGCGTCCCGCCGCGGCCAGGCCGTGCCGGAGGACCTTGGCCAGCAGCAGCGGGTCGATGTTGCCGCCGGAGAGCACGGCCACCACGGGCGGCTCGAAGACCTGCGGCTGGGCCAGGATCGCGGCCACACCCGCCACCCCGGCGGGCTCGACGACCTGCTTGGCCCGTTCGAGGCAGAGCACCAGCGCCCGGGAGATGTCGCTCTCGGTGACCGTAACGACGCTGTCGACCAGGTAGTGGATCAGCTCGAAGGGCAGCTCCCCCGGACGGCCCACCGCGATGCCGTCGGCCATCGTGGAGGCGGGCTGGACCATGACCGGCTGCCCGGCCGCCAGCGAGGCCGGGTAGGCGGCGGCCCGCTCGGCCTGCACGCCGACGATCCGCACGCCCGGCCGGAGCGACTTGACCGCGAGCGCGACCCCGGCGGTGAGCCCGCCGCCGCCGAGCGACATCACGATCGTGCCGACCTCGGGGAGCTGCTCCAGGATCTCCAGCCCGATCGTGCCCTGCCCGGCGATGACGTCCGGATGGTCGAAGGGGTGGATGAACACCGCCCCGGTCCGCTCGGCGTGCTCCTTGGCGCGGGCCAGCGCGACGTCCACGGTGTGGCCGGCGAAGACGACCTCGGCGCCGTAGGAGCGGGTCGCGGCCACCTTGGGCAGCGGCGCCCCCTCCGGCATGTAGACCGTCGCCCTGGCCCCGACCAGGCCCGAGCCGAGCGCCACGCCCTGCGCGTGGTTGCCGGCGCTGGCCGCGACCACGCCCCGGCCCCGCTCCTCCTCGGTCAGCCCGGCGATCCTCACGTAGGCCCCGCGCACCTTGAAGGACCCGGAGCGCTGCAGGTTCTCGCACTTGAGGTGGACCGGCCCGCCGATGGCGGCCGACAGCACGTGCGAGTGCAGGAGCGGCGTCCGCAGGGCCACGTCGGCCAGGAGCTCACGGGCGGCGACCACGTCGTCGTAGGTCACCTCGGCATCTGACATGCGGCACATCCTTCCACCCCGGCGCGGTACGGCACGCGGACGCCCGGCGCGGTACGGCACGCACACACCCGGCCCGGTACGGCACGCACACACCCGGCCCGGCGGGGCTCGCGGACGGCATACCGGGCAAGCCTTGCGGGACATCCGTGTTGACCATACTTCGTCCGACGAAGTATGGTCCTCCGCATGGCTAAAGGATCACCCACGGTCAGTGAGCCGACCTACTTCATCCTCGCCTCGCTGCTCGACGGCCCTCTGCACGGGCACGGGATCATCAAGCAGACCCTGGAGCTCTCGGAGAACCGGGTGAAGCTGCCGGTCGGCACGCTCTACGGCGCGCTCGACCGGCTGGCCGCCGCCGGCCTGATCGCCGTGGACCGCGAGGAGGTCGTCGACGGGCGGCCGAGGAGGTATTTCCAGCTCACCGACCAGGGGCGGACCCTGGTGTCGGCCGAGGCCCTGCGCATGCAGCAGGCCGCCTCGGTCGTGACCAAACGGATCCTCCGCCCCGGATCGGCGTTCTCGTGACCGTCGCGACAGAACCCCGCGCCGACACAGGGGCCGGCACGGGAGTTCTGGAGCGGCGCTACCGGCGGCTGCTGCTGGGCTATCCCCGCGCCTACCGGTCCGGATACGGCGGCGAGCTCATCGCCACCCTGCTCGACACCGCGGAGCCGGGGCGCACCCTGCCCTCGGCCCGCGAGTCGTTCGCGCTGGTCGTCGGCGGGCTGCGGACACGGGTGATCTACGCCACGGAGCGGCCCGCATGGGTCGACGGGGTCCATCTCGGAGTCCTGGCCCTGTCGGTCGCCCAGCTGGCCATGCTGGTGCCGTACGCGACGGCCGTCCCGCTCTGGGTGGGTCTGTCGGCGCTCGCCGTCCTGCTGATCATGCGCGGCCGGGTACGGCTCGCGCTGCCGGTGGTGGTGCTGGTCGCGGTGAAGGTGTGCGCGATCACGCTGGGGCGGCCCTGGCTGGACCGGACCCTGCTGCCCGTCGATCCCGACCGGTTCTGGGGCGGCGGGACGCTCTACGGGGGCGGCGGGACGCTCTACGGGGGCGGCGGACCGGTGGCGCCGATGATCGGCTACGCGCTGGCCGTCCTCGGCCTTCTCGTACTGGCCGCCCGCGGAGGGCGGCTCGGCACCCGCTCGTGGTTCTGGCTGCCGGCGGCCCCGCTGCTCGCCGGCGCGGACCCGGCGGGGCTGGACTTCCCCGCGGCCGGCGGGGCGCACGCCACGGTCAGGGTCGCGCTGGAGATCGGGGTGCTGCTGCTCGCCGTCTGGGCCGGTCACGTGGCGCACGACCCGCGCTGGGCCATGGCCGCCGGCGTCTACCTGACATCGGTGCTGGCGGTGTACGCCGAGAACCTCGGCGCCCACTCCGAGCGGGACCTGGCCCACCTGGCCGCGCTGATCCTCCTCACCGCGTCCGCCGCGGCGGTGCCGTACCGCGCGAAACGGCACGTCCTCCTGTGACCTCTCATCCCTTCCTGACTCCTTAGCCCTTCCCCCCGGAAGTCCTTTCTCTCCTTGGGCGGCGCCCCCGCCCCTCACGAGCATGCCCGCACATCGAAACGGAGTCGCACAGTGTCACGAGTCCTCACAACCATGCCCGCGATCGCCCTGGCCGTCGCCGTGCTCGCCAGCTGCGGCACGGAGGCGGCGCCGTCCGCCGCGCCCGCCACCGGGAAGGCGTCCACCGCCGCCGATCCGCACGGCAAGCGCCGCCAGGTGGAGGCGGCGCGCGCCGACTGCATGAAGCAGAAGGGCTTCAAGTACATCCCGAACATCTCCCCACCGGAGACGGCCGACGAGGAGAAGCTTCTCCAGCGGAGCGGCGACTACGCGGCGATGCGCGAATATCGCGAGAAGCACGGCTTCGGGGTCTTCTTCGCCCTCGCCTATCCCGACGACCCCGAGGAAGGCACCAACCAGCCCCTTCCCGATCCCAACATGAAGCTGGCGGAGTCGTTCTCCAAGACTCAGTACGAGGCCTGGTCCGCCGCCGACGACATCTGCTATGCGACGGTGTTCACCAAGTTCACCGGCAAGAAGATCTCCTCCCAGGACGATGTCTACACGCAGGCGGACACCCTCTACTGGAAGACCAAGGAGCGCCTGCTCGACGGCGACCCCCGGCTGGCCGAGCTGGCCGGGGACTTCGGTGACTGCCTCAAGGGCAAGGGCTACCCGGTGACCTCGCTCAGGCCCACCGCACTGGAGACCAACGGCCGGGACACCTTCGAGAAACAGCGGACCGCCACGCTGAACAAGCACATGGAGTCGGGGGCGAAGGGCATCGACGCCTGGCGGCTGCCGCCCGACGCGGCACGCCCGTACCTGGCCAAGGAGATCAAGGTCGCGCTCGACGACCTGGAGTGCGGCAAGGACTTCTACGCCGAATACCGCCCCAGGAGCGAGAAGCTCCGGGACGAGATCTGGGACCAGTTCGGCCGGAAAGAAGGGCTGCTGCCGTGGTGAGGCCGGCGCCACCGGCCCATGCGCGCGTCCCCGCATCGAAACGGAGTCACCCGATGTCACGAGCTCTCACCGCCGCGCCCGCGGTCGCCCTGGCCGCCGCCGTACTGACCGGCTGCGGCGCCGAGCCGGCGGCACTCATGGAACCGGCCGCTCCCTCACAGGACAGGCGCCGCCAGATGGAGGCGGCGATCGGGGACTGCATGAAGCAGAAGGGCTTCAAATACAACCCGGACACGCCGCCCTCGGGCCAGAAGACCGACGAGGAGTCCAGGCGGGAGGCGGGCGACTACGAGGCGCTGAGGAAACACCGGGAGAAGTACGGCTTCGGCATCTACACCGGATATGCGTATCCCGGGGACAAACAGGCCGGAGGCGTTGACTTCGGCAAGCAGGACCCGAACAACCCGATCATGATGGCGCTCTCCCGGGTCCAGCTGGAGTCCTGGCGGGCCACCCGGGACACCTGCTACTCGGCGGCCGTCAAAAAGTTCACCGGCAAGACCGTGCGCTCGGAGTTCGACCTGTACGAGCAGGCCGAGGCGGCGCGCGAACAGGTCCAGGCCCGCGAGCTCGACGGCGACGCGCGGCTCCTGGACCTGGCCGCGGAGTTCGGCGACTGCCTCAAGACCAAGGGCGTCAAGGTCCGCTCGCTCAAGCCCACCGCGGTCGCCTCCGCCAACGAGACGGCTCTCCGTGAGGAGATGTACGCCCTCGGCGAAAAGCAGCGTACCGACAGGGGAGTCAACCTTCCCGACCGCATAAGAACCCTCGCCGGAGAACAGGGCGACACCGGCAGTACCGTCCGTTTGATGCCGAGCCTGTCTCCCGGCGAGGCCATGCCGTACCTGGCCCGGGAGGTCAAGATCGCACTCGACGACCTGGAGTGCGGCAGGGACTTCTACGCCGCCTTCAAACCCCGGCAGCGGCAGATCTACGACAGGGTGAACCGGGAGTTCGGCCGCGGCGACGGACCGGCGTCGTGAAGGCCACGCACGCGGTGCTCACCGGGGGCGAGCCATGGTGAGGTCGAGGCGTCGCGTGCTGAGCGGCATCGTGGCCGGGGTCGTCGTGATCGCCGGCGCCGGGTGGGCGGTCGGCACGCGGTTGCGCTCCCCCGCCGACGAGGCCGCGCTGCGGCAGCCGCCCATACCCTCCTTGATCACCTCACCCGTCGTACGGCAGCAGCTGACCAGCACGGTCGCCGTCAGCGGCACCCTGGCGTACGGCTCGCCGCTGCCCGTCAGCCTCGCCGGGGTGGTCGGCGGCACCGCCGAGGCCCAGCGGGTCACCCGGGCCCCGCGCCCCGGGAGAATCGTCGAGGGCTCGGTGCTGATGGAGGTCAACGGCCGCCCGGTGTTCGCCCTGCGCGGCAAGGTCCCCATGCACCGGACCATGGCCCCGGGCACCACCGGTGCCGACGTCAGGCAGCTCCAGACGGCGCTGCGCCGCCTCGGGTTCGGCGCGCCGGTCACCGGCGTCTTCGACTCCGCCACCACGGCCGCCGTCCAGCGCTGGTACGCCAAGCGGGGATATGCGGCCCAGGAGCCCGACCTCACCGCCAAGCAGACCAGGGAGCAGCTCCGCCAGGCCGTGCAGACCGCCGAGGAGGCCCTGCTCACCGACCGCGAGACCCTCGACGCCGGACGTGACGTCATGCCGCTGAAGCTCAAGCTCGACAACGCCCGCGAGGACCTGCGGACCGCCGAAGGAGCGCTGGAGGGGGAGGAGGCCACCGACCTCACCCCCGAGGAGACACGGCAGCTGGAGACCCTGCGCCAAGCCGTACGGGCCGCCGAGGAGGAGGTGCTCGCCGCCGAGCAGGCCCTCACCGCGGCCAGGTCCTCGCCGGTTCCCCCCACGCCCAAGCCCGAGCAGACCCCCGCCCCGGCCAAGCCCGAGGCCGACACGCGGCTGCTGGAGATGAAGGTCTCCAATGCCCGGAAGAACCTGGAGTCCGCGCGCGCCGCTCTGGCGGATTTCGGGGACGAGGCGGGCGTGAGCAAGGAGAAACGCCTTGAGGAGCTGCGCAAGGCCGTACGGCCGGCACAGGAGGCCGTGGTCGCCGCCGAGCAGGCGCTGCGCCAGGCCCGCCAGGACTCCCCGCTCCGGCTGAAGATCGCCAACGGCCGCAGGAACGTGGCGAGCGCCAAGGCGATCCTGGGCGAATACATGAAGACCTATGGCATCGCGATCCCGCCCGGCGAGATCGCCTTCCTCCCCACGCTCCCGGCCCGGCTGGACAAGGCGTCGGTCAAGCCCGGCGACACCGTCGGGGACAAGGTCGCCACGGTGACCAGCTCGGCCTTCGCGGTGACCGGCTCGGTGGACAGCAAGGAGGCCAAGCTCCTGCGCAAGGGCATGAAGGCGACGATGGAGACTCCCGACGGCGCGAAGCTCCCGGCCGTGCTGAGCGCGACCGGGGAGGCGGCCGTGCCGGCTGAGGAAGAGGAGGACGAGAAAGGCAAGGGCGCCGGGGCATCCGATAAGAATCTGGGCTCGGTGCCGGTGCTGCTCGCCCCGGCGGTCACCAAGGGCCTGCGGGAGCTGGTCGGCGTGCCCGTCACCGTACGGATCTCCGTCGGCGCCACCGGGGGCGCCGTGCTCACCGTGCCGGTGGCCGCGGTCGTCACCTCGGCCGACGGCCGGCCACGGGTCCAGGTGGAGGTGCCCGGCGGCGGCGACAAGGTCCGCGACGTGGAGGTCAGGACCGGCCTCACCGCCGACGGCGACGTCGAGGTGACGCCCGTGAAGCCGGACGGGCTGAAAGAGGGCGACCGGGTGGTGGTCAGCGGTGATTCCTGACGTGCCCCCCGACGTCATCCGGTTGGACGACGTCAGCCGGGCGTTCCCCACGGAGCCGCCCGTGCTCGCGCTCTCCAGGATCTGCCTGCGCGTCGGGCAGGGGGACTACGTGGCCATCGTGGGCCCCTCGGGGTCCGGGAAGTCCACCCTGCTCAACACGCTGGGCCTGCTGGACCGGCCCACCTCGGGCTCCTACCTGCTGGACGGGATCGAGACGACCACCCTGAGGGACGGCGCCAGGACCCGGCTGCGGGGGCGCAAGATCGGGTTCGTCTACCAGTCCTTCCACCTGCTCGCCCACCGGACCGTGGTGGAGAACGTCATGCTCGCCGAGGTCTACGGCCGGAGCGGCCGGGCCTGGCGGGAGAAGGCGGGGCCCGGAAGGCCGACACTCGGAAGGCCGACACTCGGGAGGGCGGGTCGCGGGAGGCCCGGGAACGAGCCGGCGGGCCGGGGAAAGCCGGAGAACGGGCCGGCGGGCGCGGCCGCCAACGAGTACGGCCGGCGGGGACGGCGAGCCCGCGCCGAGGAGGCGCTGGAGAAGGTGGGCATGACCCACCGCCTCGACTTCCTGCCCGACCGCCTGTCCGGCGGCGAGCGCCAGCGGGTGGCCATCGCCCGCGCGCTGATGGGCGGCCCGTCGCTGCTGCTGTGCGACGAGCCCACCGGCAACCTCGACAGCAGGAACACCGGAGCGGTCCTCGACCTCTTCGACGGCCTCCGCGACCAGGGGCTCACCCTCCTGGTCATCACCCACGAGGACGCGGTGAGCTCCCGCGCCGGCCGCCGGGTCCGCATCAGCGACGGCATCCTCACGGAGGAATGATCATGCGTCCCCGACTCTTCCGCAGCGCGGCCATCCACCGTGGTGAGGCCATCGCGTCCCGCGCGCCCCGCCCCCTCCACCGCACAGCCGTCCACCATGACAAGACCATCGCGTCCCGCGTGCCCCGTCCCCTCCACCGCACAGCCGTCCACCGTGGCGAGACCGTCGCGTCCCGCGCGCTCCGTCCCCTCCGGAAGGAGTGACCATGGACATCCGCGACCTCTGGGCCGAAGCCCTGGCCGGCATGCTCGCCCGCCCTCTCCGCTCCGCGCTGACCACGCTCGGCACCGTCCTCGGCATCACCACCCTGGTCATCACCCTGGGCGTCGCCGCCACCGCCGGGAACCAGATCGTCGGCCGGTTCGACGAGCTGACCGCCACCGCGATCACCGTCGAGGTCCCCGAGAAGGCCGACCCGCTGGTCACCTGGGACGCCCCGGCCGCCCTCACCCGGCTGCGCGGGGTCACCTCGGCCGCCGCGCTCGCCCAGACCGATGAGAGCTCCAACCTCCAAGTTGCCTCCAACACCCTGGTGGACCCGGCCAGGGTCACCAACCAGACCCTGGCCGTGGTGGCCGGCGGGCCCGAGCTCCCGCAGGCGGTCCGCGGCCGGATGACCGAGGGCCGCTTCTTCGACGCCGGCCACGTCGAGCGCCGCGACCGCGTGGTGGTCCTCGGCGACCAGGCCGCCAGGATGCTCGGCGTCACCCGTCTGACGAGCGCCCCCGCCGTCTTCATCGAGGACCGCGCCTACACGGTGATCGGCATCCTGGGCGGCCTGCGCCGCGAGCAGATCCTGTCCACCGCCGTGATCGTGCCGCCCACGCTCGGCGCCGACTTCGGCCTGAAGAACGTCACCCGCGTCCTGGTCAACACCACCCTCGGCGCCGCCGACCTGATCGCCGGTCAGGCCCCCGTCGCGCTGAGCCCCAACCATCCGGACGCACTCCAGGTGATCGCCCCGCCCAGTCCCACGCGCGCCCGCGACGGCGTCCAGGACGACGTCAACGGCCTGTTCCTGATCCTCGGCATGGTGTCCCTGGTGGTCGGCGCGATCGGCATCGCCAACGTCACGCTGGTGACCGTGATGGAACGCGTCGCCGAGATCGGCCTGCGCCGCTCGCTGGGCGCCGCCCGCCGCCACATCGCCGCCCAGTTCCTGCTGGAGTCCACCCTGATCGGCATGACGGGCGGCGTGATCGGCGCCGGCCTCGGCCTGGTCTCCGTCGTCGCCATCTCCGCCGCCAAGGAGTGGACCCCCGTCCTCGACGCCCGCCTCGCCCTGGCGGCTCCCGTCGCCGGCGCCCTGGTAGGCCTCCTGGCGGGCCTCTATCCGTCGCTGCGAGCCGCCCGCATGGAACCCGTGGACGCCCTGCGGTGAGTTCTTGGTGACCTTCACAGGTTCCAGTGGTCAATGATCGCTGGCTGATCGCGCATTCTCGCCCCTGACACAACAAAAAACTTTAGAATATTCTAAACTTCAGCCAGCCTGGGAGCATCGCGAGCGGCTGTACGAGATTTAACTGGTGGATCGGCAGAAGGAGATGACGCGGTGACCGGCCATCGCAAGTGGCGTGAGAGCGGCCATCTGGAGCGTGCGATCGAGACCGCGGGGGGCGTGGAGCGGTTCGAAGCGGAGACGCTGCACCTGCGGGAAGAAGCTCAGGCATGGCGTCTGGCCGAGATGCGTAAACGCCGTGGACTCACCCAGAACCAGGTCGCGGAGAACATGGGTGTCTCGGTCGGACGAGTGTCACAGATCGAGAAGGGCGATGTGTCGACTCGCGAAGTCCTGGATCGATATGTCGCCGCGCTCGGAGGCACCCTCAAACTGATCGCCGACTTCGGCGACGAGCAGCTCAAGGTCAGCTGATCGTTCGACAGCTTTCGCCCGATGGCCGGCACTATGGCGCCGGCTCTTCCAATCGCACGAACGGCCACCCGGCGGGCCCGCCGGCGGGGCGGCGCTCCACGCAGCCCTGCCCCGTACGGCGAGGCGGGCCAAGGGGGCGGAGCCGTACGGGGGGCGGACGGGCCGTCAGTGGGTCCAGTAGCGGTCGGTGGCGAGGATCAGGGCGGCGGCGCCGACCAGGCCGGCGTCCTGGCCGAGGGAGGCCGGGACGACCCGGACCCGCCGGGCGAACTCCATCCGGGTGTGGTCCCGGAGGGTGGCCTCCAGCGGATCGAACAGCAGCGGACCGGCCTGGGAAAGGCCGCCGCCGATGGTGACGACGTCCAGGTCACAGAGGTTCGTGGCCGAGGCGATGGCCAGGCCCAGGGCCCGGCCGGCACGGCTCATGGCGGCGAGGGCGATCTCGTCGCCCGCCTCCGCGTCCAGGGCGAGCTGCCGCCCGCTGGCCACCGCCGCCTCCACATAGCCGGACCCGGCATAGGCGGACCCGGCGCCCGGATCCCCGGGCTCGCCGTTGAGGGCGCCGTTCCCCCCACCGGAGGTCGCGGCCGTACCGCCGGAGGTCCGTGGCCCTTCGCCGGGCGGTGCGGTCGCGGCGGCGGGCGGGCCGGCGGCGCCCGGGTTCCAGCCCTGCTCGACCGCCCAGGCGGCCAGGCCCGGACCGCGGGCGACCGCCTCCAGGCAGCCCCGGCCGCCGCATCCGCAGGGGGGCCCGCCGGGGTCGACCACGATGTGCCCGATGTGCCCGGCGTTGCCGCTGCCGCCGTCGATCAGCCGGTCGCCCAGGATCAGCCCGCCGCCCACCCCCGTGGACACGACCATGCCGAGCATGTTGGCGCTGCCCCGCCCGGCCCCCCGCCAGTGCTCGGCGACGGCCAGGCAGACGGCGTCGTTGTGGATGCGGACCGGCACGCCGGGGAACCGCTCGGCGAGCCTCGCGCGCAGCGGGAAGCCTCGCCAGCCCGGCATGTTCAGCGGGGAGACGGCCCCCTCCGGCCAGGTCATCGGGCCGCCGCAGCCGATTCCGACACCGGCGACCGCGCCGCCGGCAGCGGCGTCGCCGTTGATCAGGCCGTCGGCCGCGGCGCCGTCCAGCAGGGAGTCGACCAGCTCGCCGAGCGCCTTCCACAGGGTCCGCGCGTCGCCACCCGGCGGCGTCGCCGCGCGGCGGGCAGTCCGCACGTTCCCGTCGGAATCCACCAGGGCGACGGCGAACTTCGTCCCGCCGATGTCGACAGCAAGCACTAATCCGGACATCTAGTGATCATAAGACTGATCTGCGGACGGGTGAGAGGAGAAGACCAGGACAGAGGCGGTGAATCCGTGCACGTGGTTGTGCCCGCCGACCGGGCCGACCTCCCCCGCCGCGAAGAAACCGGCCACGCTGATGGGACCGAGCGTGTCGCGGAGCGCGACCGCGTCGTGGTCGGCGGTGCCGAACATGGCCGAGCCCCGGCCGTTGCAGGAGAACAGCAGGGCGCCGTCCACCCGGCCGAACTCCTCGCGGTGCGCGTCGAGCAGCTCGTAGAGGTCCTCGTCGGCGGTGGCGGCGTCGCGGACCTGGAAGCGGACGGTGCGGCCGATCTCGACGACGTCGCCGATGGCCACGGCCTCCCGCTCGGGATCGATGCCGAGCACCCCTCTGATCAGGAAGTCACCGCGCTCGTGCCGCTCGGCGTATTCGTCCATGGCGATGCCGATCTGCAGCCCCGACGCGACCAGGTCCCGGTCGTCCTCGTCCAGCGCGCTGACGATCTCCTCCAGCCGGGCCAGGGCCGGCTGGCCGGCGAGTTCGAGGAGCAGGTTGTCCTCGACCGCGGTGACGGCCATCGTCGGCCCGATGGGACGGCACCCCTGGCTGACCACGGTGCTGATGTTGACGGGGCCGCTGAGCAGCACGCCGACGGCGCCCTCGGTGTAGATCTCCCCGTCGGCGAACAGCCGTACCGCGCCGCGCCCCTGGATCGCGTTGGCCAGGCCGCCGATCAGCGGGAGGTCGCCCAGCACCTCCTGGGAGCGCTCGACGAAGCCGTCGGTCGGGAAGCTGTAGGGATCGGCGAACAGGATGGCCGCGTGGTCGTCGGGGTGGCGTTCGGGCAGGCCGACCACGACGAAACGGTCATCGGTCCGCAGCGTGTCCAGCGCGAAGGTGGTCAGCCGGGCGCCCTCCAGCGTGGCCGCCCAGACGCTCACCGAAGGGGTGACCTCGATCCCCTGGCCGTCGCCGATCACCCCGGTGGCGCTGCAGCCGATCACCGAGGCGTCGGAGGCCATGCTCATCACCCGTAGTCCCGCGCGGGAGACGTTGTCGGGATCCTCACCGCATATGAAGAAACAGACCAGGTCAGGCGGTGCGGACAGGCCCGACAGGGCCTGGCGGACCGCAGTCTCGGCATTGGTGACCAGATCGGATCCCACGGCGAGACCGTCGGCGAAACGACTTGTCAGAAGCACCACTCGCCTCGCCTCTCCTTCTTCCCCGAAACCTTGTCCTGGAGCGATTCTCCCCACTGTGGGAACAAGCACGCGCACCGGCCGTCACGCAATGAGCAAGATCCGAAACCGGGATAAGAGTGCCGGTTTCGGCTCCGGGGACGTAGGCTCGATCTCGTGCCTCAAATCCCAGAGCCACGTACTCTGCGCGAGCTACGCGCGAGCGGCCATATCCACCGTACGGTAAAGGCCGAGATCCGCGAGAACCTCCTGGCCCGCCTCAGGGCCGGAGAGCCGCGGTTCCCCGGCATCGTGGGCTTCGACGACACCGTCCTGCCGCATCTGGAACGAGCCCTGCTCGCCGGGCATGACCTGGTCCTGCTGGGTGAGCGCGGCCAGGGCAAGACCCGGCTCATCCGCACCGTCACCGGCCTGCTCGACGAGTGGACGCCGGTCGTCGACGGCTGCGAGATCAACGACCATCCCTACGAGCCCTCCTGCGTCCGCTGCCGCCGCCTGGCCGGCGAGGCGGGCGAGGAGCTGCCGATCTCCTGGAAGCACCGGGACGAGCGGTACGGCGAGAAGCTCGCCACCCCCGACACCTCCGTCGGCGACCTGATCGGCGACATCGACCCGATCAAGATCGCGGAAGGGCGCACGCTCGGCGACCCGGAGACCGTCCACTACGGCCTGGTCCCGCGGAGCAACCGGGGTGTCTTCTCCGTCAACGAGCTGCCCGACCTGGCCGAACGGATCCAGGTGTCGCTGCTCAACGTGCTGGAGGAGCGCGACATCCAGGTCCGCGGCTACAACCTGCGGCTTCCGCTGGACATCCTGCTGATCGCCAGCGCCAACCCCGAGGACTACACCAACCGCGGCCGGATCATCACTCCGCTGAAGGACCGCTTCGGCGCCGAGATCCGCACCCACTACCCGCTCTCGATCGAGGCCGAGCTCACGCTCATCCGCCAGGAGGCGGCACTCGACCAGGTGGGCGCCGACCTCCCCGAGCACCTGGTCGAGGTGATCGCCCGCTTCACCCGGCTGGTCCGCGAGTCCACGGCGGTCGACGCCCGTTCCGGGGTGTCGGCCCGCTTCTCCATCGCCGCGGCCGAGACCGCCGCGGCCTCCGCCGTACGGCGTGCGGCCCTGACCGGCGAGGAGCACGCGGTCACCCGGGTGGCCGACCTGCCGGGCATCGTGCACACGCTGCGCGGCAAGGTGGAGTTCGAGGTCAGCGAGGAGGGCCGGGAGACCGAGGTCCTCGCCCACCTGCTCCGCCGGGCCGTGGCCGAGACGTTCCGGGGCACGCTCGGGGGCGCGGACCTGAACGCGCTGCTGGAGCGGTTCTCCGAGGGTGTCCAGGTCGAGTCCGGGCCCATGATCCCCGCCGCCGAGCTGCTGCGCAGGATCGGTCCGGTGCCCGGCCTGGCCAAGATCATGTCGAGGCTCGGCATCGGCGACGAGTCACCGGGCCACGCCGCGGCCGCGCTGGAGTTCGCCCTGGAGGGGCTCTACCTCCTGCGCCGCCTGTCCAAGGACGAAGTGGACGGCACGGCGGTCTACCGCACCTGAGGTGTCAGCATGAGCTATCGCTATGGCGAATACCGGGACGGGCCCGACCCGCTCGCCCCGCCGTACGACGTCCGTTCGGCGCTCGACCAGATGGGCGACGCCGTCCTGTCCGGCTCCAACCCCGGCCACGCCCTGCGTGACCTGCTCAAGCAGGGCCTGCCGGGAGCGCGGGACCGGCGCGGGCTGGACGATCTGCTCCGCGAGGTACGGCGGCGCCGGCGCGAGCTGCGTGAGCGCGGCCGGCTCGACGGCACGCTGGAGCGGGCCAGGGCCCTGCTGGACAAGGCGATCGGCCAGGAGCGGAGCGAGCTGTTCCCCGACCCGTCGGACGACGCCCGGCTCCGCGAGTCGGAGCTCGACGGTCTCCCCGAGGACACGGCGAGCGCGATCCAGGATCTGAGCACCTACCAGTGGCGCTCGGCCGCCGCCCGGCGGACCTTCGAGGAGCTGCGCGACCTGCTGCGCAGGGAGGTGCTCGACAGCCAGTTCCGCGGCATGCGGGAGGCGCTGGCCAACCCCGACCCCGCCGCGATGGAGCGGGTCCGGGAGATGATGTCCGAGCTCAACGACATGCTCGACCGGGACGCGCGGGGCGAGCACACGCAGGATGACTTCGAGAATTTCATGTCGAAATATGGAGACATGTTCCCGGAGTCGCCGCGGAACCTGGAGGAGCTGGTCGACACCCTCGCGCGCCGGGCCGCCGCGACCCAGCGCCTGCTGGCCTCGCTCACCCCCCGCCAGCGCGAGGAGCTCAACGCGCTGATCAACCAGACGCTGGAGCAGGCCGGGATGGGCGAGCAGATGCGCCGCCTGGGCGAGTCGCTCTACGCCCGCCGCCCCGACCTCGCCTGGAACACCCCGGAACGGCTGACCGGCGACGACCCCATGGGGATGGGCGACGCGGTGACGGCCCTCGACGAGCTCGCCGACCTGACCCAGCTTGAGGCCGCGCTCCGCCAGGACTACCCCGGAGCGCGGCTGGACGACATCGACGAGGGGGCGATCCGCCGCGCGCTGGGCCGCGCGGCCGTCGACGACCTGGAGGCGCTCCGGCAGATCGAGCGGGAGCTGGAGCAGCAGGGCTACCTCCGCCGCCAGCGGGGCAAGCTGGAGCTCACCCCCAAGGCCGTCCGCCGCCTCGGCGAGACCGCCCTGCGCCGGGTCTTCGCCTCGCTTGAGTCGGGCCGCCGCGGCGACCACGACCAGGTCGACGCCGGCGCCGCCGGGGAGCTCACCGGCTCCTCCCGGCCCTGGCGGTTCGGCGACGAGCAGCCCATCGACGTGGTGCGCACGGTGGTCAACGGCGTGCGGCGCGGCGGGGGCGGCGGTGCGGTCACCCTGTCGGTCGACGACTTCGAGGTGGCGGAGACCGAGCGGCGCACGGCCGCGGCGGTGTGCCTGCTGGTGGACCTGTCCTACTCGATGGCCCTGCGCGGCACCTGGGCCGCGGCCAAGCAGACCGCGATGGCGCTGCAGGCACTCGTCGCCTCGAAGTTCCCCCAGGACTCGGTGCAGATCATCGGCTTCTCCAACTACGCCCGCGTCCTGCAGCCCGACGAGCTGGCCGGGCTGGAGTGGGACATGGTCCAGGGCACCAACCTGCACCACGCCCTGCTGATCGCGGGCCGCCATCTGGACCGCCATCCCGACTTCGAGCCGGTCGTGCTCGTGGTCACCGACGGTGAGCCGACCGCCCACCTGCGGCGCAACGGCTCAGCGGCCTTCGAGTGGCCACCCACGCAGGAGACGCTGGAGCTGACACTCGCCGAGGTCGACAAGATGACCCGGCGCCGGGCGACGCTCAACGTGTTCATGCTCGCCGAGGACGAGCGGCTGAAGGAGTTCGTGAACGAGGTCGCCCGGCGCAACGGCGGCCGGGTGTTCTCCTCCGGCGCCGACCGGCTGGGCGAATACGTCGTCAGCGACTTCCTGCGGACCCGCCGGGCGCGCTAAGCGCGGGGAGGCCTCGTCTCACGCTTCGGCGTAGGCGTGGTAGCCGTTGAGCGCGAGGTCGAAGCCGTCGCGGTAGTGGCGGTAGGAGCGGTAGCAGGGCCGCCAGGCCGTGCTGTTGCCGACGCCCGCCCGGGCGTCGGCGATGGCGGAGGGGACCCGCTCCGGGCGGGGCAGCAGGCCGCCACCGAGATAGCGGGCGTCGGCCAGCACCGTGCAGAGCTCACGGTCGCCGGACACGTAACGGCCGCGGCGCCAGCCGCTCTCCTCGTCCCACACCAGCGCGTCGCCGCCGGTCAGGAGGATGGTGACGGCGCGCGGGTCGCAGGGCCCCTCCCACCAGTCGGTGGCCTCGGCGCCCAGCGCCTCGACGACGCGGCTCACGTACAGAGCCGGCTGCCTCAGCCACTCCTCGGTGTACGGCTCGACATGTCTCACACCCACAGCGGGCACTCCCTTGTGCCGTCGTGCACGATCCGGTTCAACGCTCGCCCGGCACGACCGCGACCTCAACGCCGACGGTCCCATCACACGGGAACGAGCTCGCCAGTGATCCTACTCACTCCACCGGGGTGCTCAGGGCCGAAATGCGAAGATCTACCATCGCACGTGGCCCGGAAGCCATGACATCCACAATGTGATGTTTTCGTGACAACCACTTATCCATCCGCTCTGTCTCTTTCACTGATGGCAGACACCGTCAGTGAACGGAAGTGAGGCAGTCCGATGGTCGCGGCGATTCTCGTGGCGCTGACGCTGGTCGCCGGCGTGTGTTACGAGCTGTGCATGGTCTCACGCACCCGCGACAGGCAGTTCCCGCCACCCGCGACGGGCGGGACGTCTCCGGTACGGAGTGACCGGGCCCCCTCTCCGGACACGGCGCCCCCCGCAGAGGGCGCGGAGACATCCGGAGATCTTGCGCGCCCCATACCCAGCCGAGATCACCGGGGGCTAATGTCTGGCGCATGACAGACCTGCTGCTCTGGCTGCACATCGGTTTCGCGATCTTCGCCCTGGGGCCGGTCACCGCCGCCACCATGTCCACGCCCAGGTTCATCCGCGCCAAGGACGTCAACGTCCTGCGCTACCTGCACAAGACCACGCGCGTCTACGCCATCGCGGCCGTCGGCGTGTTCCTGTTCGGCCTGCTGCTGGGCCGCGAATACCTTGGCAAACCCTACTTGTCGATCTCCATGACCCTGTTCATCGTCGCCGCGGTGCTCCTGGTCATCGTGGACCGGGACCAGATCACCGCCATCCGGGTCCTCAGCGACGAGAACCCGGACGACGACGCGAAGGTGCAGACCGGGCGGATCGCCGCGCTCTCCGGCGTGATGACCCTGATCTGGCTGGTCATCCTGGTCCTGATGGTCTGGGGCGACCCGTACTGACGTGCCCCGGCGGTCGCCGCGACCCGATCTGTGCGGGCAGTACGGCTAGCCCAGCGCCTGACTCAGGTCGGCGAGCAGGTCGTCGATCGACTCGATGCCGACCGACAGGCGGACCAGGTCGCCGGGGACCTCCAGCGGCGAGCCCGCCGCGGAGGCGTGCGTCATCCGGCCGGGGTGCTCGATCAGCGACTCGACACCGCCGAGCGACTCACCCAGGGTGAACAGCTTGGTCCGGTTGCACACCTCGACCGCCTCGGCCTCCCCTCCGGCCACCCGGAAGGAGACCATGCCGCCGAAGCGCCTCATCTGCTTGGCCGCCACCTCGTGGCCGGGGTGGTCGGGCATTCCCGGGTAGAGCACCGAGGTCACCCGCGGGTGGGCGAGCAGGAGGTCGACCACGCGCTCGGCGTTGTCGCAGTGGCGGTCCATCCGCACCCCGAGCGTCTTGAGACCGCGCAACGTCAGCCACGCATCGAACGGCCCCGCCACCGCGCCCATCGCGTTCTGGTGGAAGGCGAGCTCCGCGCCCAGGTCGGCGTCGGCCGTGACGAGCGCGCCGCCGACCACGTCGGAGTGGCCGCCCACGTACTTGGTGGTGGAGTGCACCACGATGTCCGCGCCCAGCGACAGCGGCTGCTGGAGGTAGGGCGAAGCGAAGGTGTTGTCGACCACCAGCAGGGCGCCGTTGTCGTGCGCGAGCTGGGCCAGCGCCGCGATGTCGGCGATGCCGAGCAGCGGGTTGGTGGGCGTCTCCACCCAGACGATCCTGGTCTTCTGGGTCATGGCGGCCGCGACGGCGGTCAGGTCGCCGAGCGGCGCCGGGTCGTAGTGCAGCCCCCAGCGCGAGTGCACCTTGGAGAACAGCCGGTAGGTGCCGCCGTAGGCGTCGTTCGGGATGATGACGTGGTCATCCGGCTTGCAGACCGTGCGGAGCACGGCGTCCTCGGCCGCCAGACCGGAGGCGAAGGCCAGGCCCCGGGTGCCGCCCTCGACGGCGGCCATCGCCTCCTCCAGCGCGGTCCTGGTCGGGTTGGCCGACCGGCTGTACTCATATCCGGCGCGCAGCCCTCCCACGCCGTCCTGCTTGTACGTCGACACCGCGTAGATCGGAGGAACGACGGCCCCGGTGTAGGGGTCGGGCTCCTGACCTGCGTGGATGGCAAGCGTCTCGAATCCTTCACTCATACGGCCAACGCTACTCGCAAAAGCGCCGCCGCCATGCGGCAGCATGACGGGACCGCACGCCGTACGACGGCGGCCACCGGACCGCACGTCACGACGGCGATCACGGGACGGGCACGCCGTACGACGGCGGTAACCGGACAGGCGTGTCAGGCGACGGCGGCCACCGTACGGCACGCCGTACGACGGCGATCGCCGGACGGCACGCCGCCCCTCAGGCCGCCTGTGGCTCCTGGTCCTCCACGCGACGCGGCCGCAGCCGTACGACCTCCCCGCCCGCGCCCAGCGGCGGGGCCTGGATGTGGCGGCCGCTGGCGCCCTCGGCGGGCTCCCCGTTGATGCGCGACAGCAGGACGGGGTCCGCGAGTGTCAGAGACACCGCGACCACGAGTCCGACGGCCAGCAACACGATCCCGATGACGGTCATTTCGCTCTCCTCTTCGACACCTCAAGCATCGGCGGCGGGCCCCCGCCCCGCCTCCGCTGAAGGATCGGTTCGCGGAGGCAGCGATCAGCCGAACGGCTGATATTTCATGTCAGCTGTTCGGCCTAGGCTCAGGGGCCGTGGGAGAAACACATCGCGTCGTCTACTGGATCCAACGGCTCAGCGAGTTCGCGCTCATCGGCTGGCTCTCCCTGCTGCTTCTGGTCGACCTCGCGATCGCGGCATCGAACGACGAATGGGCAGCGTGGCTGAATCTCATCTGCGGCGTCGTCGGCGTCCTGGCCGTGCTGTGGCGCCGCACCCGGCGGGTCGGCGGGTTCGCCGTCCTGCTGGTGATGTCGTTCGTCTTCACCCTGGTCATAGGGATCGTCGGGGGCCGGGGGGCGCCGGGTCTGGCCGAGACGGGATCGCTGCTGATCCTGACCATCGGCGGGCTGCGCTGGATCGAGCCGATCAGGCGGGCCGCGCTGTTCTCCGTGGCGTCGATGATCGTGCTGGAGACCGCGACGGGCCGCATCCCCCAGAGCAGCATGGCTCTCGGCACCGGCTTCCTCGTCTTCGTCGGCTGGTCCTTCGCCGCCGCGGTCGGCGCGTATCTCCGATTCCAGTTCGAGCGCCGCAAGGAGGCGGTGAGCTCCGTACGGCGGGCCGAACGCCTGGAGCTCGCCAGGGAGCTGCACGACCTGGTCGCCCACCACATCACCGGGATCGTCGTCCAGGCGCAGGCAGCCAAGATAGTCGCCCAGCAGAAGCCGGAGGCCGTGGTCCCCTCGCTGGAGGCGATCGCCAACGCCGGCGCCGACGCGCTGACCTCGATGCGCCGCCTGGTGAGCGTGCTGCGGGCGGAGGACGATGCCGCCCGGACCCCTGGCACCAGGCTCACGGACATGCGGATCATGGTGGAGCGCTTCTCCGCCGACGGCCCCCGGGTCGCCTTCGACATCGGCCAGGGCATCACCGACGAGACCCTGGCTCCGGAGGTGATGACCACCCTCCACCGGGTCCTGCAGGAATCCCTGACCAATGTCCGGCGGCACGCCCCGGGCGCCGGCTGGGTGGAGGCGGACCTGCGGCTCCTCACCGGCTCCGACGGGCAGGGCGGGCCCGACCGGCCCGCCTCGAACGGCAGGCAGGCTCCACGGACCCCCCCGGGCCGCGCGATGGGCACCGTACGGCTGCGCGTGCGCAACTACGGCTCGGCGGCCGACGTCAGGGTCTCCCGTCTGGGGGGTGGATTCGGCCTGGTGGGCATGGCCGAGCGCGTCGAGGCGCTCGGCGGCCGTCTTGTCGCCGGCCCCACCCCGGAGGGGGCCTGGGAGGTGCTGGCGGAGTTCGCCGTCTGACCTTCCAGCCGGCGGCCCACCAGCCATCCGGCCTTCCGGCCTTCCGGCCTCTGACCTTCCGGCCTCTGACCTTCCGACTTCCGGCTGTCCGGCCTTCCGGCTGTCCGGCCCACCGACCCTCCGGCTGTCCGGCCCACCGGCCTTCCGACTGTCCGGCCCACCGACCCTCCGACTGTCCGGCCGACCGACCTTCCGGCCGCCGGCCTCCCAACCTCCTGTCCTCCCGGCCTCCCGGCCATCCGGCCTTTCGACCGGCGGCCGGTGAGGGGGGCGGCTAGTGGTTGGCGAGGAAGGCCAGCAGGTCCTGACGGGTGACCAGTCCGACGGGTTTGCCGTCGTCGAGGACGACCGCGGCGTCGGCCTTCTCCAGCGCCTCGACCGCGATGGAGACCGGCTCCCCCGCACCGATCATAGGCAGCGGCTGGGACATGTGGTCGGCCAGCGGGTCGTTCGGCCGCACCCGGCCGCGGTAGAGGGCGTCGAGCAGGTCGCGCTCCAGGATCGAGCCGACCACCTCGGCGGCCATGACCGGCGGCTCCTCCTTCATCACCGGGAGCTGCGAGACGCCGTACTCCCGCATGATGGAGATGGCCGTGTCCACCGACTCGTGCGGGTGGGTGTGCACGAACTCCGGCATGCCGGATCCCTTGCGGGTCAGCACGTCCTTGACCAGGCCCTCGTCGCTGGAGGTGGTCAGGAAGCCGTAGTCGGCCATCCAGTCGTCGTTGAAGATCTTCGACAGGTAGCCCCGGCCGCCGTCGGGCAGCAGCACCACGACCACGTCGTCCGGGCCGGCCTGCTTGGCCACGCGCAGTGCCGCGACCGCCGCCATGCCGCAGGAGCCGCCCACCAGCAGCGCCTCCTCGCGGGCCAGGCGACGGGTCATGCCGAAGGAGTCCTTGTCGGAGACGGCGATGATCTCGTCGCAGATCGTGGTGTCGTAGGTGGCCGGCCAGATGTCCTCGCCGACGCCCTCCACCAGGTAGGGCCGTCCGCTGCCGCCGGAGTAGACCGAGCCCTCCGGGTCCGCTCCGATGATCTTCACCCGGCCGTCGGAGACCTCCTTGAGGTAGCGACCGATACCGCTGATGGTGCCGCCCGTGCCGACGCCCGCCACGAAGTGGGTGAGCCGGCCCTCGGTCTGCTCCCAGATCTCCGGGCCGGTGGAGTGGTAGTGGCTGTCGGGGTTGTTCGGGTTGGAGTACTGGTCCGGCTTCCAGGCGTTCGGAGTCTCCCGGGCCAGCCGGTCGGAGACGGAGTAGTAGGAACTCGGGTGGTCGGGAGAGACCGCCGTCGGGCAGACCACGACCTCCGCACCGTAGGCGCGCAAGACCGCGATCTTGTCCTGGGCGACCTTGTCGGGCACCACGAACAGGCACTTGTAGCCCCGCTGCTGGGCCACGATGGCCAGCCCGACCCCGGTGTTGCCCGACGTGGGCTCCACGATCGTGCCGCCGGGGCGCAGCGCGCCCGACTTCTCGGCGGCATCGATCATCCGCACCGCGATCCGGTCTTTCACCGAGCCGCCCGGGTTGAAATACTCCACCTTGGCCAGCACTTGAGCCGGCAGCCCCGCCGTCACCTTGTGCAGCCGGACGAGTGGAGTGTTGCCTATCAGCTCCACGAGTGAATCATGTACGCGCACCGGATGATCACCTCGAAATACCAAAGCTTTGTCAGCTTGTTGTGTTGAACGCCCGGGTCCCCTGGGGGTGGACGGGACTCGGTTACTTTTCAAGGCAACGCTACCGCCGCGCCGTATCGAGGGAGCAACGCCACGTGACCTGGACACCGGGGGCGGTACGGACCGCCCGGCGCATCGCGGCCGCCGCGGCCGTGGGCGGAGGCGGGATCACCGCGCTCGGAGCGGCCACCTACGGGCTGCTGCTGGCCGAGGCCCTGCTGGCCCGCCGGATCGTCGGCCGCCCGCACGGCATGGAGGGGCCTCCCTCGGACGGGGTCTACGGCGACTTCGACGGCGAGCCGATCCGGATGGTCATGCTCGGCGACTCCACCTCGGTCGGCCTGGGCACCAACGACCCCGCGGAGACCCCGGCCGTGCTGATCGCCTCGGGCCTGTCCGTCGTCGCCGAGCGTCCGGTGCGCCTGACCGTGCTCGGCAAGTCCGGGGCGGCCTCCGTCGAGCTCGCCGACCAGGTGGACCTGGCGCTCGACGCCATGCCCGAGGTCGCGGTCATCTTCATCGGCGCCAACGACGTCACCACGCAGACGCTGCCCGCGCAGGCCGTACGGCATCTGCAGAAGGCGGTGCGGCGGCTGCGCGAGGCCGGGGCCGAGGTGGTCGTGGGCACCTGCCCCGACCTCGGCACGGTCCGGCCGATCGTGCAGCCGCTGCGCTGGGTGACCCGGCGCTGGAGCCGTCAGCTCGCCGCCGCGCAGACGGTGGCCGTGGTCGAGGCGGGCGGGCGGACGGTGGCCTTCGCCGACCTCCTGGGGGAGGAATTCACTGCAAACCCGGGTGAAATGTTCGGACCGGATCGTTTCCATCCATCTGTCCAAGGTTATCTACAGGTTGCTTACGCGGTGCTACCTTCTGTAGGCAGTGCGCTGGGACTGTGGCCCGAACCACGGCGCCAGCGCAGTGAGTCGATCTACCTCGCGGCGGCTATGGCCGCGGAGGAACCCGGCACCGAGGTGTCCGCGACTCGTGTCGCCGGCCGAGCAACCGGACCCCACGGACGTTGGGTGACGATGTTCCGCCGGAGGCCCGGGGCGCCGCCTCACGATGCCTGAACACGGTTACCCTCCGCGGCGAAGTCGTGACGTCTCGCCCCCATTGGAGTGGAATGCCCGTGATCTGGCCTCACGCGAAACCGGCCCTGGTGCTCGCCGGAGCCCTGGCCCTGGCTGGCTGCTCCGGCAGTGAAGCGGCCACACCGGCCCATCCCACCTGGCACAACGCCGAGGTGAACGCGGTCAGCCGCACCACCGCCGCCGGTGGCGTGGCCATGACGACCTCCATGAAGCCCGACGGCGCACTGGAGACAGTGGCCCTCGACCTCGCCTCGGGCAAGAAGCTGTGGGCCCATCCCGCGACGATGGCGGGCCGCCTGCCGGGGATGGGGGTCCCGGCTCCGGCGATCATCGAGACCGGCGAGGGGCAGGCCGTCGCGGTGGCGGTCGACCCGACCAGGCAGGGCCGGTGGAACGCCACGCTCATCGCGCGCGACGCGAGGACCGGGGCCCAGAAGTGGACCCGCCCGGTGCACTCCACGTTCGGCCCGCAGAGGTGCGGGGCGTTCGTGTGCATGTCCGAACAGACCGCCCTGGCCACGGCGCGGGTCGTCGTGCTCGACCCCGCCACCGGCGAGCTGATGTGGAAGCTCCCCGGCATCGCCGAGGTCGAGTGGTCCGACGCCTCCCGCGTCGTGTTCCTGCGCCTGGCCCGGCACCCGGTCCTGGAGTCCTACGACCTGAAGACCGGCAAGGCCGGCTGGCGGCTGCCGGTCGAGCAGCCCCTCGGCGCGGGGGTCGACATGTCGGGCGGCTGGTCGTTCGGCGCGACGGCCGACAACCTCATCGGCTACGTCGCCCCCTACACCAACCCGGAGACGAAGAAGGTCTCCGCCTTCGGCCTGTTCTCCCTGAAGCTCGCCGACGGCACGGTCAACTGGATACGCCCCTCGGTCGTGCGCGTCTACCCCAGCGGCAGCCCAGGCTTCGCGCCGGTGGTCCGCCCGGTCGACCAGCAGGGCCAGTACGGCGGCTTCGCCCGGCTGGACGCCGAGAGCGGCCGGGTCCTCGGCCAGATCCCCGCCACCCAGGTCCCCGACTCGGGCTGGTGGCTGGCCTTCCCCGACCGGATGGAGAAGCTCGGCTTCCTCAAGCACGGCAAGCCCGGCAGCGCCTTCGACCTGACCACCGGCCGGAACGCCGAGATCAAGGGCGAGCGGGGCTGGTCCTTCTGCGTCACCGACCCCAAGCCCCTCCCGATCAAGGGCCAGAGTCCGGGCTTCTACTCGGTCGCCTCGCTGTGCGAGTTCGAGCTGGCCGACGGCAGGAAGGTCGCCGGCTCCGACGCCCCGCCCGCCTGGTTCACCGGCGGCCAGGACGGCTGGCGGACATGGCGCGACGAGCGGGGCGGCCTGCACGGGATCAAGGACGGCACCGGCACCTCTCCGGGCATGTACGGCTGACCCGGGCACGGCGCTGACCCAGGCACGGCGCTGACCCGGGCACGGCAGGGGCCCGTCTCCGGGCAGGGCCCTTGTGCGCGCCGTACAAAGTTCTGTTTCATCTCGCCCCGGGTCGTGGCATCCGCGCTACTGCGCGGTAACCTCCGCATGAGGAGCAGCCAACCAACCCAGGAGAGCCACATGCCCGAGGCAGTCATCGTCGCAACCGCGCGCTCGCCGATCGGACGCGCCTTCAAGGGATCCCTCAAGGACATCCGTCCCGACGACCTGACCGCACAGATGATCAAGGCCGCGCTGGCCAAGGTCCCCCAGCTCGACCCCACCGGCATCGACGACCTGATGCTGGGCTGCGGCCTGCCGGGCGGCGAGCAGGGGTTCAACATGGCCCGCGTGGTCTCCACGCTGCTCGGGCTGGACACCGTGCCCGGCACCACCGTCACCCGCTACTGCTCGTCCTCGCTGCAGACCACCAGGATGGCGCTGCACGCGATCAGGGCGGGCGAGGGCGACGTGTTCGTCTCGGCGGGCGTGGAGTGCGTCTCCCGCTTCGCCAAGGGCAACTCCGACTCGCTGCCCGACACGCAGAACACGCTGTTCGACGAGGCCCGCGGCCGTTCGGCCAAGGCCGCCGAGGGCGGCGGCGAGGTCTGGCACGACCCGCGCGAGGACGGCACCGTGCCCGACGTCTACATCGCGATGGGCCAGACCGCGGAGAACCTCGCCGGGTTGAAGGGCGTCTCCCGCCAGGAACAGGACGAGTTCGGCGTCCGGTCCCAGAACCTGGCCGAGAAGGCGATCGCCAACGGCTTCTGGGAGACCGACATCACCCCGGTCACCCTGCCCGACGGGACCGTGGTCAGCAAGGACGACGGTCCCCGCGCGGGCACCACCTACGACGCGGTCTCGCAGCTCAAGCCGGTCTTCCGGCCGGACGGGACGGTCACCGCCGGCAACTGCTGCGCGCTGAACGACGGCGCCGCCGCGGTGATCGTGATGAGCGACACCAGGGCCGCCGAGCTGGGCATCACCCCCCTCGCCCGGATCGTCTCCACCGGCGTGACGGGCCTGTCCCCCGAGATCATGGGCCTGGGCCCGGTCGAGGCCTCCAGGCAGGCCCTGGCGCGGGCGGGCATGTCGATCGGCGACGTGGACCTCGTCGAGATCAACGAGGCCTTCGCCGCCCAGGTCATCCCGTCCTACCAGGATCTCGGCATCGACCTCGACCGGCTCAACGTCAACGGCGGCGCCATCGCGGTGGGCCACCCGTTCGGCATGACCGGTGCCCGGATCACCTCCACGCTGATCAACAGCCTCCGGTTCCACGACCGGTCGATCGGCCTGGAGACCATGTGCGTGGGCGGCGGTCAGGGCATGGCCATGGTCCTGGAGCGCCTCAGCTAGTCATCCGTGGACGTCGGGGCCGGCACGGGTGAGCTCGACCCTCAGGATCACCCGCCGGTCCCGCTCCATGGCCGCGCGGTAGTCGTCCCAGTCGGGATGCTCGCCGGAGATGTCACGGTAGTAGTTCACCAGCGGTTCCATCGCCTCGGGCAGCGAGACGATCTCCGCGGTGCCCTCGATCTGGATCCACTCGCCGTAGAAGGCGTCAGTCGTCACGCAGAGCGCCACCTGGGGATCCCTGCGGAGGTTGCGGACCTTCGCGGCGGTCTCCCGGGTGCTGACGATCGCATGCCCCTCGCCGTCCAGCCCGACGGTGACGGGGGACATCTGCGGCCGCCCGTCGGCGTGCCGGGTAAGCAGGACCGCGCGGTGGTTGTCGCGGATGAAGTTACGTGCCTTGTCGAGATCCATGGCACCATCATGGCCGGTGAGGGTGCTGCCGTGTTTTATCCGGCGGACGAATCGCCTTCTCTCGGGGGTTTCGCCGTCCGAAACGGTCAGGGCTCGGCCGTCACCCACCTCGGACGAGAGGCTCCGGAGGGTGGAGAAGTCAGGGCGCCGTCACGCATGCCACGATCATGGCTTCGCGTGCGAAGGCCCGCACCACCGGACGGAAGGTGCGGGCCCCGCGAAGATAGACGGCTTACAGGTAGCGGCTACGGCGGTGGCGCTCGTGCTCGTGCACGATGGCGGCCGCGTAGCCGTGGGTCAGCCCGTGCTCGTCGGCGAGCCAGTTGGCCCGCTCGTCACAGCGCAGGAACGACGGGCCGTTGTCGATGGCTTTGAACCACTCTGGGAGGGCGCGTCCTGTGATATCCGGGACCCTTGCGATCAGCTTGCTCTGCGTCTCCAGTGAGTGGTTCAACGACATGGGCACCTCCACGGATAGGGCTCCTTTGCTCGACAGTGCATCACGAGTCCGCAGATAGCAAGCCCTCACTAGCTGGTCATCCGTGATGATGCGTCGCTCATTGGTGGCTTCTCGTTCATCGGCTTGCCCACCCCAGGCAAGAAGAAACCCCCGCCGGAGATGCTCCGGCGGGGGTTTTCAGCCATGCCTAGTCGCTGCTGGAGAAGTAGCTCAGCAGACGCAGGATCTCCAGATAGATCCAGACCAGGGTGACCGTCAGGCCGAAGGCCATCAGCCAGGAGTACTTCGCCGGGGCGCCGGCGCGCACGCCCTGCTCGACCGCGTCGAAGTCGAGCAGCAGGAAGAAGCAGCCGATCAGGATCGCGGCGATGCTGAACACGTAGGCCAGCGGGCCGCCCGAGCGGATGCCGATGCCGTCGGCGATGAAGAAGGTCGCGACCCAGTTGACGAGCATGAGGCCCATCAGGCCCAGACCCGCCGCCACGACGAACTTGGTGAACTTCGGTGTGACACGGATGATCCGCAGCGAGTACACGGCGAGCATGGCGGCGAAGGCCAGAGCCGTGCCGACCACCGCCTGGAAGACGATGCCGTTGTACAGGTTGTTGTACATGTGGCTGATCACGCCGATGGCCACGCCGTAGGAGACGGCGTATCCGAGGATCAGCACCGGGTTCGTGCTCTGCTTGAACGAGACGATCAGGCCGAGGACGAGACCAGCGATCACACCGACGAGCAGAGCCGCCGTGCCGAGGTTGAGCGCCCAGGCCACCGCCGCGGAGACGACCAGCGTCCCCAGCGTGATGAACCCGCGCACCACCACGTCGTCGATCGTCATGGTCCGCTGCGCGGGGGGCGCGTACGCCGGCCTGTCGTACATCCCCTGAAGCTGGTCAGGGGTGGGGGTCGGCGCTCCCCATGCCTGCTGGTTCCCGCTGGACTGCCGACTGAATACGGGGTTCTTACTCTCCATCGCTGCCTCCACGCTGCGACCTACGCGATCAGCGTATTAGATCGGTTGTCACACGGCCGTATCGTGTTGATATCCATGTCTGTCTCATCCATGTGGCCGTACGGCTACCGCCGAACGATCCAACGAACGACCTTCCCGTCGGGTTCCCGTCTCTCACACGGGTATCACGGCCCGTGCACCGGGAACCCGCCGGGCCGCCTCCAGCGCCCCGTCTCGGATCGCCCCGTCTCGGCCCGGCCCCGGGAGACGGACGGCCCGTGACCGCGTTGCCGGTCACGGGCCGTTCGCCGTGTGAGCGCACAGTGCCCCCGGAGGGACTCGAACCCTCACTCGAACCCTTTTAAGGGGTTTGCCTCTGCCGTTGGGCTACGGGGACGCCGTAATCATACGTAACGGACCACTCATCCGAGGAGCACAACTTCGTATCATGCGTCACACGAACATGTGACCGGCGATGCCCCTGAAGCCTTTGGGCATAGCCGATCCGGCGCGACGGCACCCCTGACGTCAACGGCTGGTCGCCGTGTGGTCCACCACGGAACATCGACAAGAAAACAGACTTAAGAAACAAAGGCCTCAGGTAATCACGAAAACCGCGAAAATGCTTACTCCCCGGCCGGTTCCACTCGGCGGACCGCCCAGGCGCGGGTGACGCGGTCCAGGAACAGCACGCCGTCGAGATGGTCGAGCTGGTGCTGGATGCAGCGGGCCTCGAAGGCGTCGGCGTCGATGGTGACGGGAGCGCCGGTACCGGGGCGTTCGCCCCGGACGGTGATGCGGGTCGCGCGCAGGACGTCACCGGTCAGGCCGGGGACGGACAGGCAGCCCTCGCGGGCGGGTTCCCAGCGGGAGGCGGCGACCAGCCGGGGATTCGCCACGACCAGCTCCCCGGCGCAGGAACGGGCGCCGGGATGGAGGGAGACGTCGACGGAGAGCAGCCGCCAGTCCAGGCCTATCTGGGGGGCGGCCAGGCCCGTGCAGTGCCGTGCCCGGCGCATGGTGGCGAGGAGGTCGGCCGCCGCGACGACGACCCGGGGGTCGGCGGGGTCCACGGCGCGCGCCCGGGCGGTCAGCACGGGATGCGGGGCGGCGATCAGCTCACGGGGGGTCCCGGACACGGGCGCGCCCATCACAGCACGTCCGGCTCGGCCGGGCGGAAGGTGATCTCGGAGCCGAGGTCGGCGCCCACCGCGGCCAGGCGGCACATCAGCTCGGCCACGTCCACCGCCTCCGGCAGCCGTACGTCCGCGATCAGGACGTACAGCCGGCCGCAGAGACGGGACGTCATGCCGGTGATGTCGCCCCCGGCTCCGGCGAGCACCGCGCTGACCGCGGAGATGATGCCGGGACGGTCGGGACCGTGGAGCGTCAGCACGTAGCCGAGGCCGTCCGGGTCGCGGCCGGCGTCACGGCGGGACTCGACGCCGGTCACGGTGACCGCCACCCCGGGGAAGGCCGAGGCCGGCGGCAACCGGCCGGAGACCAGCAGCATCATCGCAACATGGCCGCCGAGCAGCGTCATCGCCGAATCCTCGACGTTCGCGCCACACCCGGCGAGCACCGCGGTCACCTCGGCGATCGTTCCCGGTCTGTCAACTCCCAGCACGGTGATCGCAGACAGGTCCACCCCCCACCCCCTCCCGGCTTGGGCTGGGGCTCAAGGGACGAGCATGACGATCAGCAACAAACCCTGACGAGAACCCAGCAGTTTCCCACCTGCGGGTGCCCGGGACTCAGTACGTCGCGGCCTTGCGGAACTCCGTGCGCGGCGCCTCGATCTCTCCGAGTGAGACGGTCTCCCGCTTGAAGAACAGCGCCAAGGTCCAGTCCGCCATCACACGGACCTTGCGGTTGAGAGTAGGCACCCGCGACAGATGGTAGGTGCGGTGCATGAACCACGCAGGCAATCCGCGAAGCTTGACCCCGTAGACGTTGGCGACGCCCTTGTGGAGGCCCAGGCCGGCGACCGATCCGACGTACTTGTGCCGGTAGTCGACCAGTTCCTCTCCGTGGAGCAGGTGGGTGATGTTGTCGGCGAGGACCTTGGCCTGCCGTACGGCGTGCTGGGCGTTGGGCGCGCAGTACTGGCCCGGGTTGGTCACGTCGGGCACTCCGGCCACGTCGCCGGCGGAGAAGGCGTCGTCGACTCCGGCGACGGTCAGGCGGGTGGTCGTCTTGATCCGGCCACGCTCGTCCAGCGGCAGGTCGCCGGCGTTGACGACCGGGCTGGGCTTGACGCCGGCGGTCCACACGATGGTCGCCGACTCGAACTCCTCACCGTCGGAGAGCTTGACCAGACCGCCCTCGCAGGAGTCCAGGCGGGTGTTCATCTTGACCTCGATGCCCCGCTCGCGGAGCTGCTCGGCGGTCCACTTGCCCATCTCGGGGCCGACCTCGGGCAGGATGCGGTCGGTCGCCTCGACGAGGACCCAGCGCATGTCCTCGCGGGAGATGTTGCGGTAGTAGCGGACGGCGTCGACGGCCATGTCCTCCAGCTCGGCGAGCGCCTCGACGCCCGCGAAGCCGCCGCCGATCACGACGAACGTCAGCGCCCTGCGGCGCAGGCCCGCGTCGTCGTCGGACTCGGCCCGGTCGAGGAGTTCGAGCACCCGGTTGCGGAGCGCGATCGACTCGCCGATCGTCTTGAAGCCGATCGCGGCGTCGGCGAGGCCTGGGATGGGGAGGGTGCGGGAGATCGAGCCGGCGGCCATGACCACGATGTCGTAGCCGATCTCGTGCGGCGTGCCGACGTTCGGCTCGAAGGCGACCGTCTTGGTCGCGTGGTTGACCTTGGAGACCTTGCCGTTGAGGATCGTCGCCCTCTTCAGCACCCGGCGGAGCGGGACCACTACGTGCCGGGGCGAGAGGTTTCCGGCCGCCGCCTCGGGAAGGAAGGGCTGGTAGGTCATGTGGGATTCGGGAGTGAGGACGGTGATGCGCACGCTGCCCTCGCGCAGTTCCTTGCGGAGCGTGTGCTGCAGGCGCAGCACGGTGTAGAGACCGACGTAGCCCCCACCGACGACCACGATGTGCTTGGAGTTGCGGTTCACTTCGGCGCCATCCTTAGGTCCAAGGCTTTGTGAAAGCTTTCACAAGCATACGTCCACCCCGCCGGTCGCGCCATGCGCCCTCCAGGTAATTTGCGCGACTTTTTCCCAAATCGGGAGGAACTATCTCCCTTCTCCCCAAAAATTCGGTCAATATTACCTTTGTGATCGAGTTCACAAGTGACGAAGGACGTTTGCCCTGGTGAAGACCTGGTCAAGCATCTCGGCGGTCACCCGGCCGGTGAAAGTGTTCTGCTGGCTCGGGTGGTAGCACCCGAGAAGCCGGACCGGAGTCCCGTCACGTGAGATCTCCACCTCGGCGCCGTGCCCGAAGGGCGGCCTGGGGCGCGGCAGGTCGTATCCGGCGTCCTTCAGCGCGGGCCAGACGGCCTGCCAGGCGAAGCCTCCCAGCGCGACCACCACGCGCACGCTGCCGGCGACCAGCGCGACCTCCCGGGACAGCCACGGGAAGCAGGCGGCCCGCTCCGACGGCTCGGGCTTGTTGGCCGGCGGGGCGCACCGGACGGCGGCCACCATGCGCGCGCCGATGAGCCGCTGCCCGTCGCCCGCGCGGACGCTGGTCTCCTGCGCGGCCAGACCTGTCCGGTGGAGCGAGCCGAACAGCCAGTCCCCGCTGCGGTCCCCGGTGAAGATGCGGCCGGTCCGGTTGCCCCCGTGCGCGGCCGGGGCCAGCCCGACGATGAGGACCTCCGGCCTCTCATCCCCCCACCCCGCGATGGGCCGCCCCCAGTAGGTCTCCCCGGCGAAGGCCCGCCGCTTGACCGTCGCGACCTCCTCGCGCCACTCCACCAGGCGCGGGCAGGCCCGGCAGACCGACTGCCGGGCCGTGAGTTCGGCGAGGGTACGGCTCGCGCCCGCGAGCTCGCCCACCTCGGCGGGGTCGTGGGCCACGGGGGTGTCCGGCCGGGCGGGGTCGTCCGGCCAGCAGCCGGATCCGGGAGGAACATGGGTCATGACCTCGATGGTGCCCGATCGGACGAGGTCGATGTGCCGGGAGGCCGGGCCCGCCCCGGTCTCTGCACGGGGAGGACCCCGGCCCGCGTGGAGAGAGCTCCGGCTCGCGCGCGGAAAGACCCGCGCGGAGAGAGCCCGGGACCGCACGGAAAGGACCGCACGGGGAGGACCCCGGCCCGCACGGAAAGGACCGCGCGGAGAGGGCCCCGGCCCCGGACAGCGAAAAGCGGCGCCCGCTGGGTGCGGGCGCCGCCTGTTTCAGTCAGGACGAGACTCGGTGTCAGGCGTCCTTGGCCTCAGCGGACTTGTCAGTGGCCTTGACGCAGACCGCCTCGTAGTCCAGGGTCGTCGAGCCGCCGCCGACGATCCCCAGCCTGGCGTTGCCGGCCTTGAGGCCGTCCGACGCGCTGGTGAAGGAGACGGACTTGGTGCCCTCCGAGGTGAACTCCAGGTCCTCGGACTTCACGACGGAGCCGTTGAGGCTCCAGGTGACGGTGACCTTGATCGGACCGGTGGCGTAGATGCTGCCGGTGCCGGTGACCGAGCCCGCCGGGCAGCCGGCCTCGACCTGCTTGACCGACGTGCCGGCCTGGATCCAGGCCTTCGACGCCGGCGGGGCGGCCTTGCAGGTGACCTTGCCCTCGACGGTGCCGCTGGTCGGGCCGCCGTAGATCTCGATCGAGCGCCTGCTGGTCCCGGACGCCGAGGCGGTCCAGGAGTCGCTCACGCTGCGGCTCTGGTGACCGTAGCCACGGCCGTCGAAGTAGACGCTCTGCCAGCCGCCCGCGACACCGTCACGGATCCAGCGGTACTTGACCTCGCCACGACCGTGCGAGGCACTGATCGTGCCGGTGAAGGTGCGGGTGACCGGGCAGTCGCCCTCGTAGTTCGAGGGGGCGTTGACGGAGGCCGAGACCTTCGGCGACGAGTCCCGGCACCAGATCTTGAAGTAGGCGCGGTTGGAGGAGGCGTCCCCCGGGCTCAGGATCTGCAGGACCGCCCAGCCACGCAGGCTCTCGTGCGGCCTGATCACGTGGTAGACCTTGCGCGAGCCGTAGACGCGCACGGCGTCCCGGTCGACGACGCGGCCGTTGACGACCCACTGGTAGCGCACCCAGCGCGTGCCGGAGGCGGTGATGCGGCCGATGAGGGTCGCCTCACAGTTGCGCTCGTCGACCCACGCCTGGGCTCCGACGGTGTGGGTGTTGACGACGTACTTGTCGTCGTCACCCTCGTCACCGCAGGAGACCTTGAAGTAGCCCTTGGCGGAGGTGACCTTGCGCGGCGCCAGAACCTGCAGCGCCTGCCAGCCCTTGAGGTCGCCGCCCTTGAAGGTCGAGGACTCCTTCGCCGTGACGTACTTGACGCCCTTGCCCTTGAGCACGACGGTCTTGACCGCGCTCTTGGAGCCGTTCCCGCGCAGCCAGCGGTAGGCCACGGTGGTCTTGCCCCCGTAGGCCTTCACCTTGATCCGCGAGGAGAACGTCACCCGGGTGGGGCACTCGTCGGAGTGGGAGGGGGAGGCCTTCGTCTTGCTCACCGAGACCGCGGGCCTCGGCGTGGCGGAGGAGGAGGAAGCCGTCTTCCCCGCCTGGGTGGTGGAACCGCTGGCCGCCGCTGCGGGCGTGGCCAGAAGTCCTGCCGCCATCGTCGCCAGCATGGCCGTGCTGGCTCCTACGGCGGCTAGCTTACGAGCTAGTCCGGACATGAGGGGATGCTCCGTTTCGTTAGGAACGAAAGTGCGCTCCGGAGACGGTTGCCGCCCCGACACCAGCTGTGCCGGGCCCCACGGCAAAGCCTCGCTAAAGCTTCTTTACCTAACCATAAAACGGAAGGGTCCCTCAATACTCCCTCAGCATATGAAATGTCCAGATGTTGTTAAGGTTTAGACACGGACCAGGCGATTCCATCCAAAATGTCGTGTTCACTGACAACAACATCGGTGAAACCGAACCGTTCCATAATCCGGTCCAGAATCAGCGCCCCCGCGCCGATCACGTCGACCCGGCCGGGATGCATGACGGGAATGGCCGCCCGTTCATCGTGGGTCATCGCCAGCAGTCGTTCGGAAACCTCACGGACCTGATTTACCGCAATCCGTGAGTGGTGAATTTTATCCGGGTCATATCCGGGCAGGTCAAGCGCTATTCCCGCAACGGTGGTGACAGAGCCGGCGAGGCCGACCAATGTGAGCGCCCGCTCCACCGCGACCTCCTGGGCGACCCGGTCGAGCGCCTCGTCGATGTCCGCGACCACGGCCTCCAGCACCTCGGCCGGCGGCGGGGCGCCCGCGTCGCGCAGGTGCCGCTCGGTCAGCCGGACGCAGCCGATGTCGACCGACAGCGCGGCCTCCACATGCGTGGAGCCGAGCACGAACTCGGTGGAACCACCGCCGATGTCGACCACCAGGTACGGCGGGCGGGTGCCGTCGGGGGTGGGCAGGCCGGTCTCGGGCGAGAGCCGTACCAGGTCGCGGGTGGCGCCGGTGAACGACAGCTCCGCCTCCTCGGCGCCCGTGATCACCTCGGGCTCCACGCCGAAGATCTCGCGCACGCCGTCCACGAAGTCCTGCCGGTTGGCGGCGTCCCTGGTGGCGCTGGTGGCCACCACACGGACCGCGGAGGCACCGTGCTGGTCGATGAGCTTGGCGTAGCCGCGCATCGCGCCGAAGGTGCGCTCCAGAGCCTCCGGAGCCAGTCTGCCGGTCTTGTCCACTCCCTGGCCGAGCCGGACGATCTCCATCCGCCGCTCGACGTCGGTCAGGGTGTCGGCCTCGATGTCCGCGATGAGCAGACGGACGGAATTGGTGCCACAGTCGATGGCGGCGACGCGGGTCACTTGCTCTCCTCTTCGGTGATCGCGGTCACGGCCGCCCCTCCGGCGCCCCCGGCCGGGGACGCCTCCTCGCCCTGCCGGGTCTCGGCCCCGGTCTCCGCGACGGAGCAGCAGGGCCCGTCGGCCCACCACTCACCGAGCGCGTCGAGGGCCTCGCGGCCGAAGGGGTTGCTGCCGGGGACCGCCAGCTCGTGCCCGACCAGGGCGTGCAGGCACTTGACCCTGGCGGGCATGCCCCCGGTGCTCTGCATGTCCCTGGGCAGCGGCTCCAGGCCGTCCTCCGCGGCGGCCTTGTCACGGCGCGCGATGTAGTCGTCGTGGGCGGCCTGGTAGGCCTGGGCCAGGGCGGGATCCTCGGCGAGCCTGGCCTGCATGGCCCGCATCATCCCGGAGGTCTCCAGCGTGCCGATGGCCGAGGCCGCCTTCGGGCAGGTCAGGTAGTACAGCGTCGGGAACGGCGATCCGTCGGGCAGCCGGGGCGCGGTCTCCACCACGTCGGGCAGCCCGCACGGACAGCGGTGCGCCACCGCCCGCAGCCCCCGTGGCGTCCGGCCGAGCTGCCGCTCCACCGCCGCCACATCGCGATCATCCACCATCCGTGACACCCCCTGAGAAGACGGCACCCAGGTTATCGGGGTCATCCCGCGCCCCCGGCCGCCTTCTGGCCCTTCCCGGTGTCGGCGGCCTCAACCGACTCCCAGAGCGTCTGGTACCACGGCGGCCTGACGACCTTCTTCTCCCCCGTCGTGCCCTTGCCCTCCGAGCGCTCCCTGCCCATGACGACGTAGCACTTGTGCCCGGGGTCGCAGTAGAAAAGCCGCTCCCTGGCCTGCCGCTTGATGTAGCCGGGGTCCTGGAGCTGCTTGTGCCGGTCGTCGAGGGCCTTGATGGCCTCAAGCTCCTTGACCTGCTGCTGCTGGAGCTGGGAGATCTGGCGGCGCTGCGCGATGTACTCCCGCACCGGGTAGGCGAGGCTCATGGCGATCGCGCACACCAGGATCGCGAGGATCGCCGCCCGTCCGGTCAACTGCGGCCGTTTCGCCATGCACCCTCTCCCGTCTGTGCTCCCTGCCGTGCCACGCACGCCGGCCCGGTCTCCCGGCCCGGCGGCCCTCCCGCGCCACGGCACGGACGCCACCGGCGACCTCCCCGCGCCCCGGCACGGAACCGGGCACCGGGCGGTCTCCGGCGCGGTACGGCTTGTGCCCGACCAAATCGGGCGCAAGCCGTACCGTGCGAAACTACCGCTGGAACCTCGGGAACGCCGCGCGACCCGCGTAGCGGGCGGCGTCGTCGAGAAGCTCCTCGATGCGCAGAAGCTGGTTGTACTTGGCCACGCGGTCGGAGCGGGCCGGGGCGCCGGTCTTGATCTGGCCGCAGTTGGTGGCCACGGCGAGGTCGGCGATCGTGGTGTCCTCGGTCTCGCCGGAGCGGTGGCTCATCATGCAGCGGTAGCCGTTGCGGTGGGCCAGGTCCACGGCGTCGAGGGTCTCGGTCAGGGTGCCGATCTGGTTGACCTTGACCAGCAGCGCGTTGGCGGTGCCCTCGGCGATGCCGCGGGACAGCCGCTCGGGGTTGGTCACGAACAGGTCGTCGCCGACGAGCTGGACCTTGTCGCCGATCGCCCTGGTGAGAGCGTTCCAGCCCTCCCAGTCGCTCTCGTCCAGCGGGTCCTCGATGGAGACCAGCGGGTAGTTCGCGACCAGGTCCTCGTAGAAGGCGATCAGCTCGGCGGCGGACAGGCCCTTGCCGTCGATGGTGTAGAGGCCGTCCTTGTAGAACTCCGAGGCGGCCGCGTCGAGGGCCAGGCCGATGTCCTCGCCGGGCACGTAGCCGGCCTTCTCGATGGCGACCAGGATCAGGTCCAGCGCGTCGCGGTTGGACGGCAGGTTCGGCGCGAAGCCGCCCTCGTCGCCCAGGCCGGTGGCGTAGCCCTTCTCCTTCAGCACGGCCTTGAGCGCGTGGTAGACCTCGGTCCCCATCCGCACGGCCTCGCGGAACGACTCGGCGCCGATCGGCGCGATCATGAACTCCTGGATGTCCACGTTGGTGTCGGCGTGCGCGCCACCGTTGACGATGTTCATCATCGGAACCGGCAGCACGTGCGCGTTCGGGCCGCCGAGGTAGCGGAACAGCGGCAGCTCGGCGCTCTCCGCGGCGGCCTTGGCCACGGCGAGGGAGACACCCAAAATGGCGTTGGCACCCAGACGGGCCTTGTTCGGCGTGCCGTCCAGGTCGATCATGACCTGGTCGATGCTGCGCTGCTCGGCGGCGTCGAACCCGAGGATCTCGTCGGCGATCTCGTCGGTCACGCCGAGAACGGCCTTCTCCACACCCTTGCCGCCGTAGCGCTCATCGCCGTCGCGCAACTCCACGGCCTCGAACTGGCCGGTGGACGCGCCGCTCGGAACCGCGGCGCGAGCTTCGCTGCCGTCGTCCAGCAGGATGTCGACCTCGATCGTCGGGTTGCCCCTGGAGTCAAGGATCTCGCGGGCGGTGACGCCCTCGATGGAAGCCACGAAGCGCTCCTAAAGTCGCAGGACAGTTTGCCTCAGAAGCCTACCGATGCCTACTTGCCGGTACGGCGGCCGCCATCCCCTCCGGGCGGGTCGTGTGTTCCAATCGGAGGCATGCGCGATCTCGCAGCGCTCGACCGGATCCGTGAACTGCTGATCCCGGTCCTGCCGGAGCCCACCTCCGATGCCGGATATCTCGACCTCCTCGGGGAGAAGTCCCCCGCCGGGTCTCCGGCACAGCGGCTCATGCGTTCGGGGTTCCTGCCGAGGATCTACGAGCGGTTCTGGCGGCCCGCGCTGATCGGGGCGATGAAGGGCCCGCTCGGGCCGGACACCGGGCAGGAGGAGGCGCTGGTCCGCGCGATGCTCGCCCTGGGGCCCGCCGACCTGGTGCTGGACGTGGCCTGCGGTCCGGGCAACATCACGCGGGCCCTGGCCCGCGACGTCGACGACGGGCTGGTCGTGGGGATCGACGCCTCGGCGACGATGCTCGCCCGCGCGGTCCGCGACACCCCGGCGGGACACATCGGTTACGTCCGCGGGGACGCCGTGGACCTGCCCTTCCGGCCCGCGAGCTTCGACGCGGTGTGCTGCCTGGCCGCGCTCTACCTGTTCGACCGGCCCTTCGAGGCCCTCGCGGGCATGGCCCGGGTGCTCAGGCCCGGCGGCCGTATCGCCCTCCTGACCACCCGGCGGCTGCCGCTGGCCGGCCCGGTCAACGACGTGGCCGGCGCGGTCTCGGGGGTCCGCATGTTCGGCGACCGCGAGGTGACCGGCGCCCTCGCCCGGCTCGGCTTCTCCGGGGTGCGTCAGAAGACCTACGGGCTCATGCAGTTCGTGAGCGGGCGCCTGACCTGACCGGCCCTCAGGCGTCCCCGGCCTCCCACGCACGGACCCGGTCGCGGTAGAGGCGGGCGGTGGCGCGCAGCTCGGCCTCCGGATCGAGACCGGCCACGTGCGCCTGCCGTACGAGCTCGAACAGCCGTGCCCCCAGGTCGCCGGCGGAGGGCTCGGCGGGGAGGACGGCGGGAGCCCCGGCGCGCTCGGCGCGGCGCAGGAGCTGGGCCGCGAGGGAGAGAGCGGGCTGGCCCATCGGGACGCCGTCCACGACCGACCCCGAGTCGCCGCCGTTCTTGGCCGCGCGCTCGGCCGCCTTGATGGTCTCCCAGTTGTCGCTGACCTCCTCGGCGCCCTCGACCCGGGTGTCGGCGAACACGTGCGGGTGGCGGCGGACCAGCTTGGAGACGATCCCGTCGGCCACGTCGTCGATGTCGAAACCGTCGGCGCGGTCATGGGCGACCCGCGCGTGGAAGACCACCTGGAGCAGCAGGTCGCCCAGCTCCTCGCGCAGGGCGGCGTAATCGCCCTCCTCGATGGTCTCCAGCACCTCGTAGGCCTCTTCGAGGAGGTACGGCACCAGCGACTCGTGGGTCTGACCGGCGTCCCACGGGCAGCCGGTCCGGAGCCGGTCCATCACCGCGACCAGGTCGAGCAGCCGTGCCCCCGGCAGGTCGTAGGAGCCGGGGACGACCTCGATCACCGGCGGGTCCTCAAGCGCCACGGCCGCGTAGCCGATGGAGCGCATGAGCGCCTCGTCGGCCTCCAGCCACACGACGGTCCCCTCACACGCCTCCCGGACCAGGGCGGCCGGATCCGGCGTCACGACCTCGACGGCGATCCCCGCGTCGGCGAGGTAGGGCAGGTGCGGATGGTCCGCCGACCCGGTGCGCACCGGACCATCCTCAAGGACCTGCCAGGCGCGGCGGCTGAGCAGCCCCGGGGCGACCCGGGACGAGGTGGTGACGACGATCAGGGGCATGCCGTCGAGGCTACTGCTGCGGCGCCGCGGCGGGGCCCGCGCCGAAACGGCCGTTGTCGAGGAAGATGTTCGGCTGCTCCTGGCTCGGCTGCGCGTTGATCTGCCCGTAACGGGGGTTCCAGGTGATCTTCACGCTCGCCAGGTCCTTGATGGCCTGCTCCTGGCCCCGCTGGAGGGCGGCCTGGTCGCTGCCGCCGCCGTACTTGGCCATGAGCTTGGTCATCAGCAGCTTCGCCCTGGTGAAGTCGCGCGACTGCGAGGGCGCCACGGCCTGCTGGAGCATCTGCTGCTCGTGCTGGGCCTGGCCGCCGGTCGCCGCGATCACCTGATCGATCTCCGCGTCGGTGACCGTGACGCCCTTGCTCTCGGCCACCTTGGTGTACTGCTTGGCGGTGGCGAGCTGGAAGAGCACGACCTGCGGAAGGCTGCCGGGGAACTTCAGATCCGCCACGGAGACGTTGGCCTTCGCCAGCGCGGCCTCGAACTCCCGGACGTTGCCGTCCAGCTCGTTGGAGCTGATCCGGTCACCGCCCACCACCGCGGCGGCGCCGGCCTGCGTCGGAGAGCAGGCGGTCAGCGCGACACCCGCGGCGGCGACCGCCACGATGACACGCACTCGAGTCGACTTCACATGCGATCCCTTCACGACAAACGCCGCTCATTTTACCGGCATGTTCTGGAGGAACATCGCCTCGACCAGATCCCCGCACCACTTGAGCAGATCCAGATCGCGCAGCGGCTGACCGCCGAGGGGCCTGGTCTTGGGGACGGGCACCAGCAACGTACCGGTTGCCGGCTTCAGCAGCGCCTTCGGGTACAGGCGCTGGAGCCTGACCTGCTGGGAGTCCCTGAGCGTCACCGGGGCGAACCTGATGTGCTGGCCCTGCAGGGTGACGTCGGTCAGCCCGGCCACGCGGGCGCGGATCCGGAAGCGGGCGACCTCCAGCAGGTTCTCCACCTCCTGCGGCGGCCTGCCGTACCGATCGACGAGCTCGTCGCGGACCGCGGCGATGTGGACGTCGGCGCCGATCCCGGCGATCCGCTTGTAGGCCTCCAGGCGCAGCCGCTCGGAGGTCACGTAGTCGTGCGGGATGTGCGCGTTGATCGGCAGCTCGACCTTGACGTCCGGCCGCTCCTCCTCCACGGAGCCGCCCGACAGCTTGGCCTTCTGCTCCTGCACGGCCTCCGCCATCATCCGCACGTAGAGGTCGAAGCCGACGCCCGCGATGAAGCCCGACTGCTCGGCGCCCAGGATGTTGCCCGCGCCGCGGATCTCCAGGTCCTTCATCGCCACGTACATGCCCGCGCCCATCTCCGTGTGCTGGGAGATGGTGGCCAGCCGCTCGTGGGCGGTCTCGGTGAGCGGCTTCTCCGGCGGGTACAGGAAGTAGGCGTAGCCGCGCTCGCGGCCCCGGCCGACCCGGCCGCGGAGCTGGTGGAGCTGGGACAGGCCGTAGTTGTCGGCCCGGTCCACGATCAGCGTGTTGGCGTTGGGCACGTCCAGGCCCGACTCGACGATCGTGGTGCAGACGAGCAGGTCGAACTCGCGCTCCCAGAAGCCCACCATGATCTTCTCAAGCTGGTGCTCGTTCATCTGGCCGTGCGCGACGGCGACCCTGGCCTCGGGCACGAGCTCGCGCAGCATGGCCGCGACCTTGTTGATGCTGGAGACGCGGTTGTGGACGAAGAAGATCTGGCCGTCGCGCATCAGCTCGCGCCGGATCGCGGCGCCGATCTGCTTGTTGTCGTAGGGGCCGACGAAGGTGAGGATCGGGTGCCGCTCCTCCGGCGGGGTGAGGATCGTCGACATCTCGCGGATGCCGGTCAGGCCCATCTCCAGCGTGCGCGGGATCGGCGTGGCGGACATGGCCAGCACGTCGACCTGCGTCCGCATGTGCTTCATGGCCTCCTTGTGCTCGACGCCGAACCGCTGCTCCTCGTCGATGATGATCAGGCCCAGCTCCTTGAACCTGACCTCCGGCGAGAACAGCCGGTGCGTGCCGATCACCACGTCCACCGAGCCCTCGCGCAGGCCCTCCAGCGTCGCCTTGACCTCGCCGTCGCTCTGGAAACGCGACATCGGCCGGACGTTCAGCGGGAATCCGGAGAACCGCTCGGCGAAGGTGGACAGGTGCTGCTGGACCAGCAGCGTGGTCGGCACCAGCACCGCCACCTGCTTGCCGTCCTGCACGGCCTTGAACGCCGCCCGCACCGCGATCTCGGTCTTGCCGTAGCCGACGTCGCCGCAGATCAGCCGGTCCATCGGGATCCCGCGCTCCATGTCGCGCTTGACCTCGTCGATGGCCTCCAGCTGGTCGCCGGTCTCGGCGTAGGGGAAGGCGTCCTCCATCTCCCGCTGCCACGGCGTGTCGGGGCCGAAGGCGTGTCCCGGCGAGGCCATCCGGGCGGAGTAGAGGCGGATCAGCTCCCCGGCGATCTCCTTGACCGCCTTCTTCGCCTTGGTCTTGGCCTTGGCCCAGTCGGCGCCGCCCATCCGGTTGAGCGTCGGCGACTCGCCGCCGACGTAGCGGGTGACCTCGTCGAGCTGGTCGGTCGGCACGTAGAGCCGGTCGCCCTTGGCGTACTCGATCACCAGGTATTCGCGGGTCGCGCCCTGCACGGTCCGCTGCACCATCTCGACGTAGCGGCCCACGCCGTGCTGCTCGTGCACCACGTGGTCGCCGACCTTGAGCTGGAGCGGGTCGACCATGTTGCGCCGCTTGGACGGCAGCCGCCGCATGTCCTTGGTGGACGCCTTCTGCCCGACCAGGTCCAGGTGGGTCAGCACGGCCAGGGTGGGGCTGACGAAGCCGTGCTCGATCAGGCCGGTGCTGACGTGGACGACCGTCCCGTCCGGCGCCCGATCGAGCGCCCTCTCCAGCCGCGCGGGCAGATCCACGCCCTTGAGCAGCTCGACCATCCGCTCGGCGGGGCCGTGGCCCTCGCTGAGCAGCACGACGACCTTGTCCTCCTCCAGCCAGCCCTTGATGTCGCCCAGCGCGCGCTGGGTGTCGCCCCGGTAGGCCTCCGACTCGCGCGCCTGCAGGACCAGCCCGTCGCCGAGGTCGTCGCCGCCGAACGGCGCGATCGACCACCAGGGCTGGCCGAGCTCCCGCGCGTGGTCACGGATCTCCTCCAGCGTGCGGAACGCCGCCGCCCCCAGGTCGATCGGCGCCTCCCCGCCGGACGCCGCGTTGATCCAGGACGCCTCCAGGAACTCCTGGCTGGTCCGCACCAGCTCGTCGGCGCGGCCGCGGATGCGCTCCGGGTCGCACACGAACACCGCCGCCTGCGCCGGCAGGTGGTCGATGAGCAGGTCCATCTCCCCGGCGAGCACCGGCGCGAACGCCTCCATGCCCTCCATCGGGACGCCCTCGGCGAGCTGGTCCAGGATCTCAGCGAGCGCCGGATGCAGCTCGGCGAGCTCCCGCGCCCGCCGCCTGACGTCCTCCGTCAGCAGCAGCTCACGGCAGGGGGCCGCGAACAGCCCCTCCTCCGCCACCTCCAGCGACCGCTGGTCGGCGACCTTGAACCAGCGGATCTCCTCGACGCTGTCGCCCCAGAACTCCAGCCGGAGCGGGTGCTCCTCGGTCGGCGGGAAGACGTCCAGCAGGCCGCCCCTGACGGCCACCTCGCCGCGCTTCTCCACCATGTCGACCCGGTTGTATCCGTTCTCCACGAGCCGGTGCACGATGCCGTCGAGATCGGCGTCGTCACCGGCGCGCAGCCGTACCGGGCGGAGGTCGCCCAGACCGCGCACGATCGGCTGGAGCACCGCCCGGACCGGCGCGACGATCACCTGCAGCGGGCCCGCGGCGACGTCGCCCTCAATCGGGTGGGCCAGCCTGCGCAGTACGGCGAGCCGCTGGCCGACCGTGTCGCCGCGCGGCGACAGGCGCTCGTGCGGCAGCGTCTCCCAGGCGGGGAAGACGGCGACGGTGTTCGGGTCGAGCAGGCTGGTGAGCGCCGCGGCGAGATCCTCGGCCTCGCGCCCGGTGGCGGTCACCGCGAGAACGGCCCGCGCCCCGTCCTTGGCCCCCTCCCTGGCCAGCGCGGCCACGGTGAACGGCCGCAGCGCGGGTGGCGCGATCAGCGACACGTCGGAGGAGTCTCCCCCTCGGACGTCCTCAAGAACGGAAGCCAGCTTCGGCTCCCCTGCGACAAGGTCCAGCAGTCCGGAAAGGCTCATCAGATTCGCCCACAGCCCCACGACGGCAACACGACAGGCCCCCGGCCGGTGAGGCACGGGGGTACCACCCAAGGCTACTTGCACGCGGGCTTCCTCCCGCAGGGAGATCGCTGCGGTGAGGAGTGGGAAATGCGCGACGAATCGTATTGAGTTGACTACTCTTAGTTACATGTCAGAGGTACGGTCGGTCGTCGCGCGAGACGACATATTCAGTCGGCGCATCCGCGAGCAGTGGACGGGGCAGTCGGGCCGGCGGCTCGACGTCCTGATCGCCGGATGCGGGTGGCCCGACCCGCTGGAGCTGGAGCTGGACCAGATGGAGGCCCGGGTCACCGGGATCGACGAGGACCTGCCGGTGCTGCGGGCGAGCACGTCCACGCGTAAGGACCTGGACTCCTGGGCGCTGGGGGACCTGCGGTCGGTGCCGGTGCCGCCGCGGTCGTTCGACATCGTCCACGTGTCGTTCCTGCTGGAGCGGATCGAGCACCCCGAGCTGGTGCTCGACCGGCTGCTCACCGGGCTGCGGCCGGGCGGGCTGCTGCTGCTGCGGATGCGCGACAGGGCCTCCGCCTACGGGACGTGCGACCGGCTGGCGCCCTCCGCGCTGCGGCGGACGCTGTGGCACAGGTTCGCCCCGCCCGGCACCGTGGGCCCCCTGCCCCCCTTCTACGGACAGGTCACCTCGCGCGAGGGGATGCACTCCTTCTGCCTGACGCGCGGCCTCATGGTGACCGACGACGCCTCCGCGACGAGCGGGCCGGCGCTGCGCGGGCCGCTGGGCAGGCTGGCCCGCGTGGCCTGCTCCCTGGTGGAGACCCTCTCCAGGGGGCGGCGGCCCTCCTCGCACGATGAGATCATCATGGTGATCCGCAAACCCCAGAGCCACTTCGCCCGGTTGATCTGAGAGTCACCTGGCTGGTGCGGGGGAAACGGAGTGGGTAAGCTGACGAAATCCGACTAATTCGATCGGGATTGTGGAGCAGATGACGGCGCCTTTCGAGTGGACCCCCGACGCCCGTGAGCTGGCCGATCTGGAGCTGCTGCTCTCCGGTGCCTTCCAGCCGCTGACGGGCTTCCTGACCTCAGCGGACGCGCACGCGGTGGACGAGCACGGCACGCTGGCGGACGGCACTCCGTGGCCCGCGCCCGTGACGCTCGCGCTGCCCGACGACCACCCCGCCGCGCCCGGCGACCGGATCACGCTACGCGACCCCGAGGGCGCCGCGCTGGCCGTGCTGACCGTCACCGAGCGGGCGGACGGGGCCGTCGCAGGCCCGCTGGAAACGCTGGACACGCCCGAGCACGGGCCGTTCGCCCGGCTGCGCCGCACTCCCGCCGAGGTCCGCAAGGAACTGTCCGGCCGGGAGGTGCTGGCGGTCACCATGCGCGGGCCGCTGGACGACCTGGAGGAGATCAGGGCGACCGCCGAGGAGCTGGACGCGGCGATCCTGCTGCTCCCGCTGGCCTTCGGCGAGGCGGGCCCCGCCGTGGTCCGCGCCGCGCTCAAGGCCCGCGACCGGCTGCCCGAGGGCACGCTCGTGGCCGTGGTGCCCCTCGCACCCCGGCACGAGCCCAGCATCGACCTGGAGCTGCGCGAGCACGTGGCGGAGGCCTACGGCGCGACGGAGCATCTGGCCGGCCCCGAGCCCGTGACGCTTCCCGGGCCGCCGCACCGGCGGGGACTGGTGGTCTTCTTCACCGGCCTGTCGGGCTCCGGCAAGTCCACCGTCGCGCGAGGGCTGCGTGACGCGCTGCTGGAGCGCGGCAGCCGTACGATCACCTATCTCGACGGCGACGTGGTCCGTCACCTGCTGTCGGCGGGGCTGAGCTTCTCCAAGAAGGACCGCGACCTCAACATCCGCCGGATCGGGTTCGTCGCCGCCGAGGCCGCCAGGCACGGCGGCCTGGCGATCTGCGCGCCCATAGCGCCCTACGCCGCCACCCGCGACGAGGTCCGCGCGATGGTCGAGGCCGTCGGCGCCGACTTCCTGCTCGTCCACGTGGCCACGCCGCTCGCCGAGTGCGAGCGCCGCGACCGCAAGGGGCTCTACGCCAAGGCCCGGGCCGGGCTCATCCCCGAGTTCACCGGCGTCTCCGACCCCTACGAGGAGCCCGACGACGCCGACCTGGTCGTCGACACCACCTCGATCAGCGTGGACCGGGCCGTCCAGCAGGTGCTGGATCCGCTGGTCCAGGGAGGGTGGGTCCGTTGAGAGGCGACCACGGCACCGCCGATCCGGGGAGGGCGCGCCCGCCGGGAGGCGGTCACCGCGCCGCCGATCGGAGGACGCGCCCGTTGAGGCGCGACCACGGGACCGTGCACGCGGCCGTCGAGGAAAGGTGAACGACCGATGGGCATCGACTTCCCCCTCGCGGCCGGATCGTTCTTCGTCGCGATCGTCGTCGGCCTGACCGGCATGGGCGGCGGCGCGCTCATGACGCCGATGATGATGTTGTTCTTCAACGTGCCGCCCCTGGCGGCCGTCTCCAGCGACCTGGTCGCCTCGGCCGTGATGAAGCCGGTGGGCGGGGCCGTCCACATGCGCCAGGGCACCGTCAACCTGCGGCTGGTCGGCTGGCTGTGCGCGGGATCGGTGCCCGCGGCCTTCTGCGGGGTGCTCGTGGCCCGGGCGTTCGGGGACGGCGAGCAGATCCAGCAGACGATCAAGTACGCCCTGGGCGTCGCGCTGCTGCTGGCCGTCGCGGGCCTGGTCGCCAAGGCCTGGCTCTCGCGACGCGAGGGGGAGGTCTCGACGGACCTCGGTGAGATCGTCGTGCGCCCATTTCCGACCTTACTGGTCGGTATAATCGGCGGCCTGGTCGTCGGCATCTCGTCCGTGGGCTCGGGATCTCTGATCATCGTGGCGCTGCTCGTGCTCTACCCCGCGCTGAAGGCCAACCAGCTCGTCGGCACCGACCTGGTCCAGGCCGTCCCGCTGGTCGTCTCGGCCGCGCTCGGGCACCTGCTGTTCGGCGACTTCCAGCTCGACGTCACCACCTCCCTGCTGGTCGGCTCGATCCCCGGCGTCTACCTGGGCGCGCGGGTCTCGGCGTGGGCTCCCGGCGGGATCATCCGCGCGCTGCTCGCGGTGGTGCTGCTGGCGTCCGCGCTGAAGCTCCTCGGCGTGGGCAACGCGGCCACGCTCTGGATCCTGGCCGGCGCCGTGGCGGCCGCCGCCGCCGGGTGGTCACTGCTCAGGGACCGGGGTCGCGCGGAGGTAGGGGTCGCGGGCGAGCTCGGAGAAGGCCCTCAGGCCGCCGGGGGTGGTGTCGAAGCGGGTGTCTCCTCGCGGCGCCCGCGGTGAGTCGAAGTAGACCAGCGCCTTGATCTGGGGGTAGCGCCGCATCTCCTCGCGCACCGAGGTGAAGAACGACTCCTTGAACCCGGGCCGGCCGCGGCGCTCGAACACGCCCCATTCGGCGATCATGATGGGCTTGCCCGGGAAGCGCGACTGCATCCAGCGGTAGAACCCCGGCCACCCGGCGAACTCCTCGCGGGTCTTGTTGACCAGCCCGTCGAAGGTGTGCACCCTGTCGTCGACATACGGGTCCATCGCCACCCAGTCGACCACGTCGTCACCGGGGTAGAGCCTCTCGAACCAGGGCTCGGCGGCCCAGTTGGGCGCGCCCATGTAGGTCATGACCGTGACCGCGTTCCGGACGCCCCGCGCCCGCAGGCGCAGCACCACGTGCCGGAACATCGCGGAGTAGTCCTCGGCGGTCATCCCCGAGCCCGGGGTCTCACGCACGTCGTTCTCCGGCTCGTGGTGCACGGTCAGGAAGAACCTCTCGGGGAAGCTCCTCAGGACGTGGTCGGCCAGGCGGTCGATCCGCTGGTCCAGCGCTCCCCCGGCGATCTCCGCCCAGGTCCGGTCGGTGGACGGCTTCCAGTTGATCAGCAGGAGCCTGCGGCCCGCGGGATCGCGCGCGATCTTCCGCTCCTCGGGGGTCGGGAAGAGCTCCGGACCCCGGTGGTAGACGTGCATGATGCCGGCCGGGCGGCCCATGCGCCCCTCGGCCCGCTCCAGCGCCCGCCCGGGGCGCCTGCCGGTGAAGATCTCCGGCGCGATCCCCCACCACGCCCCGCACGAGGGGATGAGCTTGGCGGTGACCTCGCAGCCGGTCGCCGACGGGCTGATGCCCAGCAGGCCGTTGACCCGGGCCGCGGCGCGCTCCGGCGACTCCCCGGAGACCGCCGCGGGCTGAGCGCACGCGCTCATTCCCAGGGCCAGGGCGAGACCCACGCCGCCGATTCTGACCATGCATGACTTTATCCCTAAAGCGGCTTTTATCCGACGCAACGCTTCCTCGCAGACGCTCCGCTTGCACGTTTCCTGACTTTATCCGGAACACACCCTCCCACCCTCCGGACGTGCCGCGTCACGGGCTTTGCCGGTCCGTGCCGCAGCCGTCCGACCAGAGAAGGGAAATATCGGATAAACGATAGTTATCGCACCGTGATTAGCAGGATCAATCTGAAGAAAATCTTGTGTAATGGATCGGGGAAATGGCGATCCGACCTATAGTTCCTAGGGTTCTGAAGCGCCGACGCCGCCCGAAAGGGACCGCAACGTATGAGCCTGCCACCGGACACCCCCGTCCGCCGCTCCGGTGGAGACCTGGCGGACTACGCGTCCCTCCTCCGCCGCAGATGGCCGATCCTGCTGTTCTTCCTCGCGGCCGGGATCGGCGGCGGCGGCGCCCTGCTCCGGCTCACCCCGCCCTCCTACACCGCCACCGCCCAGGTGCTGGTCTCCCCGACGGGCCTCTACGAACAGACCAACCAGGTCACCAGCCGGCAGCGCGAGCCGCTCAACCTCGACACCGAGGTGCAGATCGCCCAGTCCGCCGTGGTCGCCGGGAAGGTCCGGGCCGCGCTCAAGAGCACGCCGGCACCCGTCGACGTCTCCGTGCCGCCCAACACCTCGGTCCTGGAGATCTCCTACACCGCCGCCGACCCGCGCACCGCGGCAGCCGGGGCCGGCGCCTACGCGCAGGCCTATCTGGCCAACCGGGGCGAGTCCGCCACGCAGGCGCTGGACGCCCAGCTCAAGGCGCTCCTCGCCAAGCTCAAACAGGTCAACGCCAGCCTGGTCACGGTGGCGGACACGCTCCCCGGCCTGGCGAGGGGGACGGCGGAGCGGACCATCGCCCTGCAGCGGCAGAACGTGCTCGGCCGCCAGATCTACCACCTCACGGTCAGATACGACGCGCTCAGGACCATCCCCGTCACCCCGGGTTCGGTGATCAGCGAGGCGGTCGCCCCGGCCGGGCCCAGCGCCCCCAGCCCACCCCTGCATCTCGGCAGCGGTCTCATGATCGGCCTGCTCGCCGGGGTCGGCGCCGCCTGGGTCCGCGACCGCCTCGACACCAGGATCCGCACGGGCTCCGACGTCAGGCGCCTGACCGGCCTCGACCTCCTCAGCGCGGAGGAGGTCGGAGAGCTGACGGACGGCGCGGGGAGCGCCGTGCTGCTGATCACCGTGCCGGGGACGTCCTCGCGGGACGTGGCGCAGGCCGTACGCGGTCTCGACGAGCGCAGGATCCCCGTGCTCGGCGCGCTCGCCGCCCCGCCGGCCGGGCCGTCGGCCGTCTCCGGCGGCCGGCCCCCGGAGAGCCGGCGGACCCCGGAGAGCGGACGGACTCCGAGGGCGGGGCGGGCCTCGAAGTCCGGCCGGGTCCCCAAGTCCGGCCGGACCCGCGCCTCCGCCCCCGCTGACGCCTCCGCGCCCACCTTCGCCGGCGGGACGGCCCACGGCACCGGAGGCCGGCCCGCGCCGGCCCCGCACCAGGCCGCCCCGCCGTCGCAGCCGCACCCGCCCTCGGCCGACAAGATGGTCTTCCCGACGTGAGAGGCCTCCCCCCGGCGGCCTGGCCGATCGCCGCACTGCTCATCGGCTACCCCCTCTGGTGGGCACTGGGCTTCGGCGGCCTGGCGGTGATCGTGCTGGCCCCGTCGATGGCACTGGTCCTGTGGCGACGGCGGCCGATCAGGGCACCGCGCGGGTTCGGGCTCTGGCTGCTGCTGCTGGCGGGCTACCTGGTCAGCGCGCTCATGCTCGGCGAGATGCCGCCCGGCACCTACGGCGAGCTCGGCGCCGGACGGGTGATCGGCTACCTGATGCGCCTGTTCCTCTACGTCTCACTAATGATCATGGTGCTCTACCTGGGCAACCTGACCGAGCGGGAGCTGCCGCAGCTCACCCTCGTACGCATGCTCGGCGTGCTGTTCGTCACGGCCGTCGCCGGCGGCCTGCTGGGCGTGCTGGCCCCCCGGGCCGACTTCACCTCGCCGGTCGAGCGGCTCCTGCCCCAGTGGATCAGCGGCAACTCCTTCGTCCACAACCTGATCCACCCCACCGCCGCCCAGGTGCAGAAGGTGCTCGGCCACTCCTCCCCGCGCCCGGAAGCCCCGTTCGAGTGGGCCAACGCCTGGGGCAGCAACGTCTCGGTGCTGCTCATCTGGTTCGTGGTCGGCTGGTGGGTGTACGGCGGGCCGCGTAGGCGCCTGGCCGTGGCCCCGCTGATCGCGCTGGCCGCCGTCCCGATCGTCTACTCCCTCAACCGCGGCCTCTGGATCGGCCTGGGCATCGCCACCGCCTACCTGTTCCTGCGCCTGGGCACGAGGGCCCGGGTCGTGGTCTTCTCCGCCACCGCCTGCGGGGCACTGGTGCTCTTCCTCAGCCCGCTGCAGGCGATGGTGGCCCAGCGGCTGGACAACCCCCACAGCAACGACATCCGGGCCTTCACCGTCACGGCGACCGTTGCGGCGACGGCCACCTCACCGATCATCGGCTACGGCAACACCCGCAACGCGACGGGCAACCACCGCACGGTCACCACCGGGAAGACCGGCTGGTGCGACGTCTGCGGCCACCCTCCGCTGGGCAGCGACGGCCAGCTCTGGCACCTGATGATCACGCAGGGATTCGTCGGAGCCACGCTCTACGTGGCGTTCTTCGCCGGGGCCGTCCGCCGCCACTGGCGCGACCGGAGCCCGATCGGCCTGGCCGGGGTCCTGGTGATGATCCTCACCCTGCTCTACATGTTCGTCTACGACGGGCTGGTCACGCCGCTCAGCCTGTATCTGATCTCATTCGCGCTGCTCTGGAGGAACTCGATGGCGAGCAGGGCCGCATGAACGACGCCCGCGTCCGGCTGCGCTACCTCGACGAGACCATCGGCCTGCTGTTCCCCGGCTCCGGCGGGCGCCGGCCGTACAGCGTGCTGCCCCATCCCCTGCTCCCCCGCAGGCTGGTGCCCCGCGCGTGGTGGCATCCCGGCAGGAAGGTCATGGTCGCGTCGGATTCGGACGAGGCCACGATCGAGACCTATCTCAGCGAGGTGCTGGGCGCCCCCATCAGAATCGTGCTGCACGTCCGGCCCGCCCTGCGGGCCAACCGCAAGCCGGTCCTGGAGGCCCACGCCCCCGACGGGCTGGCCGCCTTCGTGAAGATCGGCGCCACCGACAGGGTCCGCGAGCTCATCGCGAACGAGGCGCGGGCGCTCGACCTGCTCGCCGGCGTGCCGCTGAAGACCGTCGTCCCCCCGGCCGTGCTGCACCACGGATCCTGGCGCGGCCTGTCCGTGCTCGCGCTGACCCCGCTCCCGGTACGGCGGGGCAGGATCCCCGAAGACCTGCTCATCGGCGCGATCGGCGAGATCAGCCGGATATCCGGCCACGGGTCCGCCTGGCACGGCGACTTCTCGCCATGGAACATCGCACGCGGAGCGGACGGGCGGCTGCTGGTCTGGGACTGGGAGCGGTTCGCCACCAGCGTGCCGCTCGGCTTCGACGCCGTCCACCACTTCTTCCAGCGCGCCCTGCGCCGCACCCGCCCGGCGACCGCGGCGCGGGCATGCGTGGCGCGGGCCCTGCCGATCCTGGCCCCGTTCGGGCTGTCGGCGGCGGAGGCCAGGCTGACCGCGATCCGCTACCTGATCGCGCTGGCCGACCGGCACGCGGCCGACGGCCACGCCCCGCTCGGCCCGGCCGAGCACTGGCTCAACCCCGCCGTCGACTTCGAGGAGGCCCTGACGTGAGACCCAGGCTGAAGCGTTCCGTCCACGCCGTGTCGCGGACCACCGGACGCCTCACCGCCGGGAGCCGGGTGCTGCCCTCCTTCCTGATCGCCGGGGCGCAGCGCTCCGGCACCACCTCGCTCTACCGGGCGCTGGCCCAGCACCCGCTGATCCTCAAGCCCGTCCTCCACAAGGGCGTCCACTACTTCGACGTGGCCTACGACCGCGGCCTGCCCTGGTACCGGGCGCATTTCCCGCTGCAGGCCACGGCCTCCCGGCTGGCGCGCCGGTACGGCTGCCGCCCGCAGGCCTTCGAATCGTCGCCCTACTACCTGTTCCATCCGCTCGCCTGCCCCCGGATCGCCTGGGACCTGCCAGGCGTGAAGGTGATCGTGCTGGTCCGCGACCCGGTGGAACGCGCCTTCTCTGCCCACGCCCACGAGCTGGCCCGGGGCTTCGAGAACGAGACCTCCTTCGCCAGGGCGGTGGAGCTGGAGGAGAGCCGGCTGGCCGGGGCGGTGGAGGGGTTGTGCGCCTCCCCGTACTCGGTGAGCCACGCCCACCGCCACCACGCCTACCTGGCCAGGGGGCGCTACGCCGAGCAGCTCGCCCCGCTGGAGCCGCTGATCGGCCGGGACCGGGTGCTCGTCCTGGACAGCGGGCGGTTCTTCGCCGAGCCGGAGACCGTCTACGACCGGGTGCTGGAGTTCCTCGGACTGCCGCACATCGGCGACCCGGTGTTCGAACGGCACAACGCCCGGCCCCGGCCCGCGCCGATGCCCGACCCACTCCGCCGCGAGCTGACCGACCTCTTCGAGGAGTCCGACGCCCTGCTGACCCCGTGGCTCGGCACGGAGCCGACATGGCGGCGCTGACCTCCCCCGGCGCGCATCCGCGGGACAGCGCGCCCCCCGGCGGGGCGGCCCCGCCCCTCTCCGGCCCACCGCCGCCCCCGCCCCAGGACGGAGGGCAGCCGTGCCGGCGCTGACCCTGCTCCGGCCGCTCCGGCTGCCCCGCCTGAACGGGCCCGCGCGGGGCGGGCTGGCCGGGCTGGCCGGGGCGGCGACCGCCGCCGCCGCGCAGTTCGCGGTGGTCGTGCTGGTCACCCGGGAAGCCGGCCAGGAGGCCGCGGGCGCCTTCTTCGCGGCGACCGCGCTGTGCCTGATGGCCGCCGGCATCCTGCGGATGGACGCCGGCAACGGGCTGATCTACTTCATCGCCCGCTCCCGGCCGTTCGGATACCGCTGCACCTCCGGCTACGTCCGCGCGGCGCTCGTCCCGGTGGTGGCGCTCTCGCTGGTCACCGCGACGGCAGCCCTGCTCAGCACCCCCGACCCCACGGTCCGGGTGCTGGCCGCGGCGCTGCCGGTGGTGGTGTGCGCGGACATCGTCGTGGCCGCGACCCGCGGGTTCGGCGCGATGCGGCCGACCGTGCTGCTGGGCGGCGTGCTCCAGCCGGTGGCCCAGCTCGTGCTGGTCTCGGCCGTGGTGGTGGCGGGAGCCGGGTCGGTGCCGCTGCTCGCGGCGGCCTGGGCCCTGCCGTCCCTGCCAGTCCTGCTGCTGTCGGCGATCTGGCTGCGCCGGCGGCTGCCGTACACGCCCTACCTGCCGGGGACCGCGCACGACCTGTGGCGCTACACCTGGCCCCGGTCGATGGCCGCCGGGATCCAGGCGGTGTTCCAGCGGCTCGACATCGTGGTCGTGGCGATGCTCGCCGGGCCGGTCGAGGCCGCGGTCTACACCGCCGCCACCCGATTCAAGATCGTGGGTCAGCTCGTCAACCAGGGGCTGACCCAGGCCGTGCAGCCGAGGCTGGTGCGCGCGCTGACCGCCGGGGACCTGGCGCGCGCCCGCGAGCTGTACCAGTCGACCACCATGTGGCTGGTCCTGCTGACCTGGCCGATCTGGCTGGGCTACGCCGTGCTCGCACCGTGGCTGCTCGGCCTGTTCGGCGACGGCTACGCCTCCGGCGTCCCGGTGGCGCTCGTGCTGGCCGCGACGATGATGCTCGCCACCGCCTGCGGCATGGCCGACGTGGTGCTGGCCTCCGCCGGGCACACCGGCGCCGGCCTGGCCAACCTGGTCGCCGCCATCACGGTGACGGTGGCGCTCGACGCGCTGCTGGTCCCCGTCTGGGGGGCGTACGGCGCCGCCCTCGGCTGGGCCGGAGGCATGCTGGTCAAGAACCTGCTCCCGCTGTGGCGGATCCATCGCCGGTACGGCCTGCGCCCCTTCGGCGCCCACAGCCTGGCCGCCCTGAAGTCGTGGCGGGCACGATGACGCCCGTGCTGGTGACCGGGCTGCCGCGGAGCGGGACGAGCTGGACGGGCAAGATGCTCTCGGCGGGCGGCGAGCTGGTCTACGTCAACGAGCCGCTGAACCCCCAGCACCCGCCCGGACGGTGCCCGGGGGTGCTCAACGCCCAGGTCACCCACCGCTTCCAGTACATCTGCCCGGACAACGACGAGACCTGGCTGCCCGCCTTCGCCGACACCGTCGCACTGCGCTACCGGTTCCTGGCCGAGCTGCGCCGCAACCGCTCGCCGTACGACCTGGCGAGGATGGCCCGGTACGGCACGGCGTTCACGCTCGGCCGGCTGACCGGGCGCCGGGCGCTGCTGGACGACCCGTTCGCGCTGTTCTCGGCCGGCTGGTTCGCCGAGCGGCTCGGCTGCCGGGTGGTCATCCTGCTCCGCGACCCCGTGTCGTTCGTCGGGAGCTGGCAGCGGCTGGGCTGGACGATCTACTTCCACGAGCTGCTCGAACAGCCGTTGCTGGTCCGGGACCACCCGCACCTGGAGGAGCTCCGCCCGCTGGTGGGCTGCCAGGACCGGCTCGCCAAGGCCGTCGCCCTGTGGCGTGCGGCCCGGACCGTCGCCGCCGACCTGGCCGCGCGGCATCCGGGGATCCTGCTGGCCCGCTACGAGGATCTGGCCGCCGATCCGGCGCGGGGCTTCCGCCGCCTGTACGACTGGTCGGGCCTGACCTGGTCCGTCCGTGCCGAGGAGCGCATCTCCCGCGCGTGCACGGCAGCCGCCACCGGTGCCGGCGGCTTCGCCTGGAGCGGTCTGTCCCGCACCGCCTACCGGCCGATGGACTCCCGCCGGGCCCTGGTCACGGCGGCCGGCCGGCTGACCCCGGAGGAGATCCATCGGGTCAGGGAGCTGGCCTCCCGGTAGACCTTCCCCCCCTCGGCAGCCGGGTGGCCGGGCGCCGGCTACGTGGCCTCCGACGTAGCCACGACAAGCCGCACCGCACTCCCGGTGGCACCGGTCTACCGGCGTTTCCAGGCCGCCTCCGCAGCCAAGACGGGGACCACCGGGACAGGGGGTCAGTGAGAGACCCGGCGGGAGCGGCAGTTATCTGGGGTGCTGGAAACGCGTCAGGCATGTGAGGCAAGTGGGCTCCCACGAACGTGCCTGACACGTTATCGGGGGTTGTCAGGCACGTTCGCTGCCTGTGGAACCCGACGGATCTCTCGGCGGCTCCTCCCGCGGATCCCAGGGATCCCCGGTCTGCGTCAGGCACGGTTGACGCCTTCAGAGGGAGCGCGCCAAGGTTCCTGTGTAGCCGTTGTCACTTGGGCGGGAAGCGCCGGATGGCCGGAGCTCGTCGGGCAGACGCCCCGCTAACGACATTCGCCAGGATGGCGAGTCGGCACCCGAGGAGCGGGAGGGGGGCCGAGGGGGCCGCGTGTACGTAGCGCTTCGGCAAGCACGGAGGCAAAGCAGGGCGGCGGCGTCCGTCAATAGACCTTCGGGTCCGACTTTGTCCATTCTTTGGGGTATGCGTCATTGGGGATGGCTGCACCCCCAAGATACAACGCTTTGTAGGACGAAAAATTTTCATCAGTCATAGCGCTGACACGAAACGGCGATCCATGATCGTCAATCATGTGGGTCGCCAGTTTCCCCTCGCTCAGGGTCTCCATGGATAGAGAGAACTCGCAATAACTTCTCCGGGTGGATGCTGCGACCTGGAAAGTGATGCTCTCGCCTTTTGCTAGCTTTACTGTCTTCTCCGAAAAGTAGTCGCCTCTCCATTCCCCTTCGACTTCTCCCTCGGCGCGGGACGTAGGGGCGTCGAGATCGAAGCCGATGGGAACATTCTCTACCTCTCCAGCTGAAGGGTCATAGAACATCGTTCCCCGCAGGGGGGCTGAGCAGCTCTTTTCTGCCTCCATCCCCACGATGTCGACGCCCCTGTCGGCGTTTCCCCGGACGACGATCTTTATCTTGACGCTTCCCCCGTCGACCGCGCCGTGCTGGCGTAGCCAGTCCGCTTGCTTCCGCGACCGGTCTGGTAGGGAATGCAGTTCGGCCAGCTCGGAATGGCTGAAATCGATAGCGTCGGCAGCCACCATCGAGCCACCGTCGTCCGGGCCGGGTGGTTCAACGCGCGCGAGATCTATCAAGACCGGAGGCCCGGCAGAAGGCGTGAGCGAGACCGAGGGGGCCGGTGAAGGGCTGATGGAAACATGAGGAGGGCGTGAACCAGGGGGCAATGTGCTCAAGGCACTTTTCTCTCCCTCCAGAGGTTTTTCGGCAATCTTGATCAACACTCCGACGAGCACGGGAACGAAAATTGTCGCAAGGGCCCATGCGATGTACCGCCTCCATCGCGGGCGAGGTCTATGACCGGCAGGGTGCACACGTCGGGATTGCTTCATCGAGCGCGGCCTCCGAGGTGGCAGTTGTAGAGGATCATAGATGTGCCGTGATTCATTTACTCAGAAAACGCGCCTTCCGCCAACCGGGCACAGCCCGGCGCAGCGTGACGCACCGATACCTTGAGAGCGTCTCGCGACTTCTTGGTCATCTAATACTGCAGTGACACTTTTCGATCATGGTTCGGATCTGCGCTGGTAGTGAAAGTGTCGGGCTCCGGCTTGGTGGCGACGCCGCCAGTCTGACCAGTGCAGGATGGCCATGATCGTGTGGGTGACAGTCAGGACGAGCGCGGCCAGCAGTCGCCGGATCTTGGGCAGTGTCAGCGGGATGCGATCGGGGTGCCGGTTGGCGGGGCGGCGGCGATCGCGGCCAGGAGGGCCAGGGCGAGCATGGCCAAGGTCGGCGTCGGGGAAACAATGGAACAGTCAATAGCGATAAGCGGTTCTGGGCCTGCTAGTCCAGGCCGTCGACGGCACCGGCCGCCGGTTGCTCGACGTCCTGGTACGGCTGGCCGGGCCGCGGACCTCCGGCGCTCCAGCCGACGCGGTCACCGCGGACGAGGGGGCGGCCGCACTACGAGCGGCGCTCGACGGCCGCCGCCTGGTCGGCTGGGACGCCCGTCCGCTTAGGGCGGTGGCCGACCGCAAAATCAGAGCTGAGCTCGGTCAACTTGGCCTACGTGAAAGAAGAGATCATCATCCTCTGACCTGCTGAAAGGGTCCGACAACCCTAGATAACGATCGGAGAGGGGCCACCGGGCGGGGGTCCGTCAGGAGACCCGGGAGACGGGCCCGTCAGGAGACCCAGGAGACAGGACAGAGATCCATCAGGCGACCCGGAAGACGGGCCCATCAGGAGAACAGCCGCCGGAACAGGCAGACGGTGAGCAGCCAGAGCGCGAACGGCAGGTCGTGGAGCAGATACCGGCGGGCCAGCCGGCCGGGCTCGTTGAGCAGCCGGAAGAGCCACTCCAGCCCGGCCCGCTGCATCCACTGGGGCGCCCGGCGCACCGCACCGGCCGCGAACGCGATGGCCGAGCCGCACCCCACGAACCAGGTGCCGGGCAGGTCCTTGCGGAGCATCCCGATGAGCCGGTCCTGCTTGGGGAAGCCGAGCCCGACGAAGACCAGCCGGGGCCCGGCCGCCACCAGGGCGTCCCTGACCTTCGCGTAGCTCTCGGAGTCGGCCTCGAACCCGTACGGCGGGGCGTCGGTGCCGGCGACGAGCAGCCCGGGATGGCGGGCGGTCAGCCGGCCGGCCGCCTGCGTGGCCACCCCCGGCGGCCCGCCCAGCAGGTAGATCGGGTAGCGGTAGAAGGTGGCGGCCTCCGCCAGGGACCAGATCAGATCGGCGCCGGCCACCCTGCTGGGGACGGGCGTGCCGAGCAGCTTCGCCGCCCACACCAGCGGCATGCCGTCGGCCACCACGAGGTCGGCCTCCTCGATGATGCCGCGCACCTCGGAGTCGCGGGCGGCGGCCCAGCTGATGTCCACGTTCGGGGTGACGAGGTGACCGCCTTCACCGCGCTTCAGCGCGTCGACCACGTGGTCGACGACCTCGCTCTCGGTCATCGGATCGATCGCCAGACCGGCTACGTGCACCCTGCGGCGGAGCCGCCTGCGGGTGGCCTTGTCCGGGCGCGGCCGCTGGCGCGGGACGCTCAACGCCCCCTGGACGGTCCTGAACGCCATCAGATGCCGTGCCCGCGGTGATGCAGCGTGCTGAGCACGGCCTGAGCCGACACCAGGCCCGCCGCCACGGCGAGCGCGAGGGGCGCGCGGGGTTCGCCGTGCCGCGCGGCGAACGCCCGCCAGGCCCAGCGGCCCGCCTCCCGCCGCCGGCCGAGGGCGGCGTGGTGGAAGGCGAGTTGACCGTAGACCCGCGCCGCGCCGCGCGGATCCACGGCCAGATCAGGGTGCCGGGCGAGCATCCACTCCAGCCCGGCGATTCGATCGGCCCATCGGGTCGCGTACAGGGAGCCGCCCCAGCGGACGCGCACCAGGGGGCGGTCGACGTGCACGATCGGGTGGCGCGCGGCGGCGCGCAGCGCCAGGTCCCAGTCCTCGTTCTGGCCGTTGGGCGCGCTCTCGTCGACCCAGAACGTGCCCCGCCGGAACAGGAACGTCGAGGAGTGGACCATCACCATGCGGGAGCGCACCAGGTGGGCACGGGTGACCAGGTCGGTCCCGGCGAGACGGGGAACGCGGCGGGAGCCGTACTCGACCTGGATGGCACAGCTGGAGAACTCCGCACCCGGCGCCGCCTCCAGGGCGGCGACCTGGGCGCTGAGCTTGCCGGGCAGCCACTGGTCGTCGTCGTCGCAGAAGGCCACCAGGTCGGTGCCGAGCGCCGCGATGCCCGTGTTGCGTGCCCCGGGCAGGCCGGGGCTGAGCCTGTTGGCCACCACCCGGACACCGCGCGCGCCCGTCGTCTCCCCCCGGGCCGCCGGAACCCGGCCGGCCAGCAGGCCGGCCACCTGGTCGACGACCGAGACCGGGTCGCCGCCGTCCACGACGATGACGACCTCCACGGCGCCGGAATGATCCTGACCGAGCGTGGCGCGCGTGGCCGAGCGCAACTGGTCGGGCCGGCGCCCTCTTGTGGGGATGACCACACCCACCGATGGACTCACGCGAGCCTCCCGCGATAGCCGTACTTGTGCATGAGCGGCCAGGTCAGTGCGGCGACCAGGCGTTGGTGCCGGCCCGAGGCGGCGGTGCGCCAGCCCTCGTCCGGGGTCAGCCCGATCCGGCCGACCGTGAAGCGCATGGGGTTGCCCGAGGCCGTGTGGGCCATCGAGAGCTCGGCCCCGCCGTCGGCGAGGAAGTCCAGGCGGGGCCGGAGCCCGATCCTGGCGACCAGGCGCCTGAGCGTCTCGGCGGGGGCGCCGAGGAGATCCTCGTAGCGGATCCGGGTGACGGAGACGCCCCGGCGTGCCAGGAGCTCCAGGCTGAGGTTCTGGGTCAGCCAGTGCAGCGAGGTCCGGGCCGGCGACCAGCGGGTCATGGGGCGGCCGTCCTCGGGGCGCGCGACCCGCCGGTGCCAGGAGTGCGCGACCGCCCGGGGGTCGCGGACGACATGCACGACGTGCACGTCGACTCCGGCCGCGGCCAGGCAGAAGGCCAGGGAGGCGTGCTTGCTGGAGTCGATCACGACCGGGCAGTCGGCGACCTCGCCCGCCGCGTCGTACAGGCGGCGATGGGCGGCGGCGTACTCGCTCAGCTCGGCGAGGCCGGAGGAGGGCCATCCGCCGTCGTCCGGCCGCTCCTCGGTGAGGAGCTGGGCCAGGACGGGGATGCGCCGGGTGCGGTCCACCCGATGCCGGAGCGCCAGCACCCGGTGGGCCAGCCCCTCCGACCAGCCGCCGAACGCGCGCTCGCCGACCTTGCGCCAGAACGGGCACGAGCCGAACGGCTCGCGGCATCCGCACGCCTCGTCCGCCAGCACTCCCCGGGCCCAGAGATGAACGACCTCTCCGAGCGGCGCGACGCCGGGCACCTCACCGAGGAGGCGCTCCAGCAGAGTGGTGCCGCTACGGCCGAGGCCGCCCACGAAAACGACCCTGGCGGGGACGGGGCTATCAGACACAGGCGCGAATCCTTACCCGACGGATACGGAACGTGTTGACAATAGCGCGGAGAGTAATCAACCGGTCAGAGAACAGACAAAGGATCTACCTGGGCGGCGTCACGCCGGAATCGCGCCGTCCGGCAGCCCTCCCCGCTCCCGCCGGCTCCCACTCCCGACCGACTCCAAGCCGGCTCCCACTCCGGGCCCACTCCCGACCGACTCCAAGCCGGCTCCCACTCCGGGCCCACTCCCGACCGACTCCAGGCCGGCCCCCACTCCGGGCCCACTCCCGACCGACTCCAGGCCGGCTCCGGCTCCGGGCTGTCACGGCAGCACGACGGCCCCCTCCCCCGCGCCGGTGCTTTCGGCGGCGTCGGCGGAGAGGGCCGGCGTGGTGTGTGCGGTGACCGCCCGGGACGGGCCTACTTCGCCTCGACGATCATCCCGGCGCCGACGGTGTTGCTGGTGGACTCGTCCACGAGGATGAAACCGCCGGTGAGGCGGTTTCTCGCGTAGTCGTCCACGAACAGCGGCTGGGTGATGCGGAGCGAGACACGGCCGATCTCGTTCAGGCCGAGCGACTGGGCCGACTCGTCGCGGTGCAGGGTGTTGACGTCCAGCCGGTAGTGCAGGTCACGGACCAGGGCTCGGGCCGTCCGGGTGGTGTGCTTGATGGTCAGCTTGGTACGCGGTCCCAGCTTGGTGACGTCGCTCATCCAGCAGATCATCGCCTCCAGCTCCTGGGCCACGTGCGGCTGGTTGTTCGGACGGCAGATCATGTCGCCGCGCGAGATGTCGATGTCGTCCTCCAGCCGGAGGGTCACCGACATCGGCGCGAACGCCTCGTCCACAGGCCCGTCGAAGGTGTCGATCGACGCGATCCGCGTGACCAGGCCCGAGGGCAGGTGCATCACCTCGTCACCCGGCTTCAGCACGCCGCCGGCGACCTGACCCGCGTATCCCCGGTAGTCGTGGAGGGCGGGGTCGGTGGCCCGCTGGGGCCGGATGACGTACTGGACGGGGAAACGCACGTCGACCAGGTTCCGGTCGGAGGCGATGTGCACGTTCTCCAGATGGTGCAGCAGGGAGGAGCCGTTGTACCAGGGCATGCTCTCCGACCGCGACACCACGTTGTCGCCGTGCAGCGCCGAGATCGGGATGAACGTCAGGTCGGGCGCGTTCAGCTTGGCGGCGAAGGAGGTGAACTCCTCACGGATCTCCTCGAACCGCTCCTGCGAGTAGTCGACCAGGTCCATCTTGTTCACGGCCAGCACCAGGTGCGGGACCCGCAGCAGCGTGGTCAGGAACGCGTGCCGCCGCGACTGCTCCAGCACGCCCTTGCGCGCGTCGATCAGGACGATCGCCAGGTCGGCCGTGGACGCGCCGGTGACCATGTTCCGGGTGTACTGGATGTGCCCGGGGGTGTCGGCGATGATGAACTTGCGCTTGGGAGTGGCGAAGTAGCGGTAGGCCACGTCGATCGTGATGCCCTGCTCCCGCTCGGCCCGCAGGCCGTCGGTGAGCAGCGACAGGTCGGTGTATTCGGTGCCGCGGTCGCGGGAGGTGCGCTCGACCGCCTCAAGCTGGTCCTCGAAGATCGCCTTGGAGTCGAAGAGCAGCCGCCCGATGAGGGTCGACTTTCCGTCGTCGACGCTTCCCGCCGTGGCAAAGCGAAGGATGTCCATCAGAACTGCTCTCCAGGGGTCGTACGGCTTTCGCGGGAAGACTGCGTCGGAAGTGGCCCTCGGCTCTCGGCCGGCCGGCCCTCCACGAGGACCGGGCGGCGCGACAGAAGATCACGCACTAGAAGTAGCCCTCCCTCTTGCGGTCTTCCATGGAGGCCTCGGAGGCCCGGTCGTCGGCGCGGGTGGCGCCACGCTCGGTGATCCGGGTGGCGGCGATCTCGTTGATGATCTCCTCGACCGTCACGGCGGCCGACTGGACGGCCCCGGTGCAGGTCACGTCGCCGACCGTGCGGTAGCGGACGACGCTCTCGAAGAGCTGCTCGTCCTCGTCGCGGGTGATGAACTCGCTGTCGGCCAGCAGCATGCCGTCACGCTCGAACACCTTGCGCGTGTGCGCGTAGTAGATCGACGGGATCTCGATGCCCTCGCGCCGGATGTAGTCCCAGATGTCGAGCTCGGTCCAGTTGGACAGCGGGAAGACCCGGATGTGCTCACCCTTGCGGATCTTGGCGTTGTAGAGGTTCCACAGCTCCGGCCGCTGGCTCTTCGGATCCCACTGACCGAACTCGTCGCGGAAGGAGAACACCCGCTCCTTGGCGCGGGCCTTCTCCTCGTCGCGGCGGGCGCCGCCGAACACCGCGTCGTACTCGTTGTCCTCGATCGCGTCCAGCAGCGTGGTGGTCTGCAGGCGGTTGCGGGAGGCCCTGCGACCGGTCTCCTCGGCCACCCGGCCGGCGTCGATGGAGTCCTGGACGCTGGCCACGACCAGCCGCGCGCCCAGCTCCTCGGCGCGGCGGTCGCGGAACTCGATGACCTCGGGGAAGTTGTGCCCGGTGTCCACGTGCATCAGCGGGAAGGGGATCGGCGCGGGCCAGAACGCCTTCTCGGCGATGCGGAGCATGACGATGGAATCTTTACCACCGGAGAAGAGCAGACACGGACGCTCGAACTCGGCCGCCACTTCACGCATGATGTGAATGGCCTCTGCCTCGAGGACATCGAGCTGCGACGTGGTGTAGTCGCACTGGAGCATCAGACTCTCCTAGCGGGGATTTATCGGTGCAGATCCCGGATTCCAGCGAGCAACGTTGGCGCTAGTCCCGGTAGGGAAACAAGGATATCCGGCAATGACGGGTCGTCCTGGTTGTACGTCAGGGGCGATCCGTCAATGCGGCTGGCGTGGGCTCCGGCGGCGAGGGCCACGGCGACCGGCGCGGCGGAGTCCCATTCGTACTGGCCACCGGCGTGCACGTAGGCCTCGACCTCTCCGGTGAGCACCGCGGCGATCTTGGCGCCGGCCGACCCGATCGGGACCAGGTCGGCGCCGGCGAGGCCGGCCAGGTTCTGGACGAACTCCGGCGGCCGGGTCCGGCTGACCGCGATCCGCGGCCTGGCCTCCGGCCGGACGGCGGGCAGCACGGGGGGTTCGAGGGTCGACAGGGTCCGGCCCTGGGCGGGCAGCGCCACCGCCCCGGCGCTCAGCCTGCCGTTCTCCCAGAGCGCCACGTGGACCGCCCAGTCGCCGCGCCCCTCCTCGGCGAACTCGCGGGTGCCGTCGAGGGGATCGACGATCCAGACCCGCTCGGCCTTGAGGCGCCGGGGGTCGAGACGCTCTTCCCTGGTCGCCTCCTCGGACAGCACACTGTCACTCGGGCGCAACCGTGCCAGGGCGTCCATCAGGAACACGTGCGCGGAGGCGTCGCCCTCCTTGCGGAGCGCGGAGGGGTCGGCGAACCCTTGCTTCTCCCGCAGGGCGAGCAGCCTCTCACCGGCCTCCGTCGCCAGGTCCATGGCGAGAACGTGATCGTCGCGAATCGTCATCAGTATGCTCCAGCCCCTCGCGCGACAGCCGACCAAGTCTTCCACAGGATCTGCAGGTCCAGCGTGAGGGACCAATTCTCCACATAACGCAAATCCAGCCGCACCGATTCCTCCCAAGATAGGTCAGATCGCCCACTTACTTGCCAAAGGCCGGTCATTCCCGGCTTGACCAGCAGCCTGCGCCGGACGTCGTCGCCGTAGCGGGCGACCTCGTCGGGCAGCGGAGGCCGGGGGCCGACCAGTGACATGTGACCGAGCACCACATTGATCAACTGGGGCAGCTCGTCGAGGGAGTGGCGGCGCAGCCGGGCACCCAGCGGGGTCACCCGAGGGTCCTTACGGATCTTGAACAGCACGCCGTGCCCGTCTCCGGCGAGGTCGATCCTCTGCTGCTCGGCGTCGGTGCCCATCGTCCGGAACTTGTAGATCGTGAACTCGGTGCCGCCCCGGCCCACCCGGGTCTGCCGGAAGAACGCGGGCCCGGGGCTCGACATCCGCACGGCCGCCACCAGGCCGACGAGGAGCGGCAGCAGCGCCACCAGCAGCAGCCCCGCCCCGACCCGGTCGAAGAGGTTCTTGACCACCTGGCGCAGGCCCGCGATCTCGGGATGGTCCACGTGCAGCAGCGGCAGGCCGGCCGCCGGGCGGATCGTGATCCGCGGCCCGGCCACCTCCACGAGCGCCGGGGCGACGACCAGGTCGGTGTCGGTCTTCTCCAGCCGCCAGGCCAGCCGCCTCAGCGCCAGGCCGTCCATCTCCGGGCAGGCCAGCACGGCCACGGTGTCGGCCGCGATCTGCCCGACCACGAGCGGGACGTCGGAGAGGTCGCCCAGGACCGGGACCCCCTCCACGTCACCCATGCCGTCACGCGGCATGCAGACCCCCACGACCTCCATGCCGTGGTAGCGCTCCCGGCGGAATCGGCGGATCAGCTCGGCGGTCGCGGCCCGGTGGCCGACCGTCACGACCCGCCGCATGCAGTGGCCGCGCGCCCGCCTCCGGTGCAGGGAGCGGCGCAGGCCGTAGCGCGCGAGGAGGGTGAGCAGCGTCGTCAGCGGCAGCGCCAGCACCACGTAGCCGCGGGCCACATCGGTCTTGGTCACGTAGGCGCCGATGGCGAGGGTGGCGGTGAGCATGAACCCGCACTGGAAGACCCGCTGGAACTCCTCCGGGCCCAGGCCGAACAGGCGGGGCGCGTAGGCGCGGTTCAGCGCGACCGCGCAGATCCAGACGGCGGGGAGCGCGGCGCTCAACATCACGTAGGGAGTGACGTAGGGAGTAACCTCCCCGAAGCGGACGAACAGCGCCAGGAAGCCCGCGAGGGAGGCGGAGCCGATGTCGGCGGCGACGGCTCGCGCACGGTATCCGCGCACCCAGCCCGGCATACGCGGACGGGTCGCCGGCACCGGTCTCGGCGTCGCCTGGACGACGGTAACGTCGCGCACGCGCTCCCCCTGCGTAGCCATTCGTGGACGGACAGTCACTGGATGTTAGCGGGCAGAAGAAAGGCCGGAAGGTTGAAGACCGAAACGTATATCTCTGTGGACATTGAAGCGGATGGCCCGATTCCTGGGCCGTATTCGATGGTCAGCTTCGGCATGGCCGTGGCCGGGCGCATGACCGGGAAGGCCTTCGAACCCGTCGATCCGCAGATCCACACCTTCTACGCCGAGCTGAAGCCGATCAGCGAGGACCACGTGCCCGAGGCGCTGGCCGTCAGCGGGCTCGACCGGGAGACGTTGATCCGCGAGGGCACGGAGCCGTCCGTGGCGATGAAGGACGCCGCCGGGTGGATCCGCGAGGTCTGCGGCAACAGCACGCCGGTGCTGGCGGCCTACCCGCTCTCCTACGACTGGATGTGGATGTACTGGTACTTCATGCGCTTCGACGGCGCCTCACCGTTCGGGCACTCGCGCTGCCTGGACATCAAGACGCTCTACGCCGCCAAGGCGGGCGTGCCCATCGGCTGGGCCACCAAGCGGCAGATGCCCAAGCATCTGCTCTCCTCGCGGCCGCACACCCACAACGCGCTCGACGACGCGATCGAGCAGGCGGAGCTGCTGCAGAACCTGATGGCCCTCACCTGAGCGCGCCGCCGTACGGCACGGCCGGGAAGGACGGCACGGCCGGGAGAGACCGGGCGGCGTGGCCCGGGCGGCCGTACGGCGCGCCGGAATCCGCCGGCCGCGCGGCCTCCGTCGCCTGGGCGCGTCTCCGGCTACCTGGGAGGTCCGGAGACGTTCAGGTCGCCGGCGTGGAAGGTGTTCTGGGTCGGCTCAAGGCCCGAGGTGATCAGCGACTCGACCATGTCGGCCGCCCGGTCGACCAGGAACGGCAGGTCCTTGCGCTCGGCGGTGGCGAAGTCCCGCAGGACGTAGGCGGCGGCGTCCATCCGGCCGGGCGGGCGGCCGATGCCGAACCGCACCCGCAGGTAGTCCTTGGTGGCCAGGGACTTGGTGATCGACTTCAGCCCGTTGTGACCGTTGTCCCCGCCGCCCAGCTTGGCCCGGAGCGCGCCGTAGGGGATGTCCAGCTCGTCGTGGACCGCGATCACGCGTGCCGGGTCCACCTTGTAGAAGTCGGCCAGGGCCTTGACCGGCCCGCCCGAGAGGTTCATGAAGGACAGGGGCTTGGCCAGCACCGCCGGGGCGCCCGCCAGGCGGCCCTCCAGCACCTCGGCCCGCGACCTGTGGACCTTGAAGCGCCCGCCGGCCCGCGCGGCGAGCTCGTCGAGCACCATGAAACCCGCGTTGTGCCGGTTCCCGGCATACTCCGGCCCGGGATTCCCCAGGCCAACGACCAACCAGCGGTCCACGGTCGGCATCCCTTCATATGCGCGTCAGGGCAGCCCGGTGCCGGACTGCCCTGACAGGTGTAGCAGAGAAAACTACTCGGCGGCCTCGGCGGACTCACCCTCGGCGGCCTCGCCCTCGGCGGCCTCGGGCTCCGGCTCGGCGGTCGGTGCCGCGGTGACGTGCAGGACCAGCGTCTCCGGGTCGGCGATCAGGCTGGTGCCCTCGGGCAGCTTCAGGTCGCCGGCCGTGAACTGGGTGCCGATCTCCATGCCCTCGACGTCGACCTCGACGCCCGTCGGGATGTGGGTGGCCTCGGACTCGACCGAGACGGAGACGAGCTGCTGGTCGAGGATGCCGTCGGCCACCTCGCCCACCACGGTGACGGGGATGTCGATGGTGACCTTCTCGCCGCGCTTGACCAGGAGGAGGTCGACGTGCTCGAGGAAGCCCCTGATCGGGTCGCGCTGGACGCCCTTGGGCAGCGCCAGCTCGGCGGCCGCGCCCTCGAGGCGGATCAGCACGTTCGGCGTGCGCAGGGCGAGCAGGAGCTCGTGACCCGGGAGGGTCAGGTGCTGCGGGTCCGTGCCGTGCCCGTAGAGGACGACGGGCACCTTGTTCTCGCGACGGATCTTGCGGGCGGCGCCCTTGCCGAACTCGTTGCGCGACTCGGCCTTGATGACTACTTCGGACACGACGGATCTCCTAGGGATCTTCGACGATGGAAAGGTGCGTTCCCCCTCACCCGCCCTAGCGGAAGGCGTTACGAACGCACGCAATCTGCATAGCCTACCGGTGTATTTCCGGGCTCCGCCCCGCGACGCGGGGTCGCGGTGACCGGCACCCTCCCTCGCGGGTCAGGTGTCGCCCTCGAACAGGCTCGTCACCGAGCCGTCGCTGAAGACCTCGGTGATCGCGCGGGCGATCAGCGGGGCGATCGACAGCACGGTGAGCTTGTCGAACCTCTTGTCCTCGGCGAGCGGCAGCGTGTTGGTGACGATCACTTCGGAGATCTTGGAGTTCTTCAGCCGGTCCACCGCCGGGTCGGAGAACACCGCGTGGGTGGCGGCCACGAGCACGTTGGTGGCGCCCTGCTCGTACAGCGCGTCGGCCGCCTTGCAGATCGTGCCCGCGGTGTCGATCATGTCGTCGATCAGCACGCAGGTACGGCCGCGCACCTTGCCGACGACCTCGCTCACCTTCACCTGGTTGGCGACGTCGAGATCGCGGCGCTTGTGGATGAAGGCCAGCGGGGTGCCCAGCGTGTCGGCCCAGCGCTCCGACAGCCGCACCCGGCCGGTGTCGGGCGAGACGATCGTGGTCGTCTCCAGGTCGAGCTTGTCCTTGAGGTAGTTGAACAGCACCGGCATGGCGAACAGGTGGTCCACCGGGCCGTCGAAGAAGCCCTGGATCTGGGAGGTGTGCAGGTCGATCGACATCAGCCGGTCGGCGCCCGCGGTCTTGAACATGTCGGCCATCAGGCGGGCGGTGATCGGCTCGCGGCCCCGGCCCTTCTTGTCCTGGCGGGCGTAGCCGAAGAACGGCATGATCACGGTGATCCGCTTGGCGGAGGCGCGCTTGAGCGCGTCCACCATGATCAGCTGCTCCATGATCCATTTGTTGATGGGCCCGGTGTGGCTCTGGATGACGAAGGCGTCGCATCCCCGGACCGACTCCAGGTAGCGTGCATAGATCTCGCCGTTGGCGAAGTCACGTAGCGTGGTGGGGGTGATGTCCACCCCGAGATGGCTGGCCACCTCCTCCGCGAGATCCGGATGCGCGCGCCCGGAGAAGAACATCAGGTTCTTCTCGCCGGTCTGCTTGATGCCACTCACGACTTGCTCCCCTGCTGATTCCCGGTCTCGGCGGCCCGCAGCGCCGCCTCGGCCGATTTGGTGCCCGCGCGCCTGCGCGCGACCCACCCTTCAATGTTGCGCTGCCGTCCCCGGGCCACTCCGATCGCCCCTGGCGGGACGTCGTTGTCGATGACCGAGCCCGCGGCAGTGTAGGCGCCGTCGCCGATGTTCACCGGCGCGACGAGCATGGTGTCGCACCCGACGAAGGCGTGCTCGCCCACCGTCGTGCGGCGCTTGTTGACCCCGTCGTAGTTGACGAAGATCGTCGAGGCGCCGATGTTGGCCCCGGCGCCGATCGTGGCGTCTCCCACGTATGTCAGGTGAGGAACCTTCGCGCCCTCGCCCACCTGCGCGTTCTTCATCTCGACGTAGGTCCCGGCCTTGGCCTTGCGGGCGAGCACGGTGCCCGGCCGCAGGTAGGCGTAGGGCCCCACCAGAGCCTCGGGGCCGATCTCGGCCTCGACGCAGACGGCGTTGCGGACCACCGCCCCCGCGCCGACGACCGTGTCGGTCAGCGTGGTGGCCGGGCCGATCTCGGCGCCCTCGGCGACGGCCGTACGGCCGTGCAGCTGGGTGCCGGGGTGGATCACCACGTCCTGTTCCAGGGTCACGTCCACGTCCACCCACGTGGTGGCCGGGTCGATCACCGTGACCCCCGCGCGCATGTGGGTCTCCAGCAGCCGGGAGTTGAGCACCTTGCGGGCGAAGGCGAGCTGCACGCGGTCGTTGACGCCCTCCACCTCGACGTAGTCGGCCGCGATGTGCGCGCCGACGCGGTGACCGTCCTCCCTCAGGATGGAGAGGACGTCGGTGAGGTACTCCTCGCCCTGGACGTTGGAGGTGGACACCCGCTTGACGGCGTCCGCCAGCAGGGGCCCGTCGAAGGCGTAGACCCCGGAGTTCATCTCCCGGATCGCCCGCTGCTCGGGGCTGGCGTCCTTCTCCTCGACGATCTCCAGGACCGCCCCCGTGGTGTCACGGATGATCCGGCCGTAGCCGTACGGGTTGGGGACCTCGGCGGTGAGGACGGTGACGGCGTTGCGATCCTGCTCGTGCCGCTCCAGGAGCGTGGCGAGGGTCTCGGCGCGCAGCAGCGGCGTGTCCCCGTAGGTCACCAGGACGGTGCCGTCGATGCCTCCGGCCGTTTCCAGCACGATCCTGACGGCGTGGCCCGTTCCCCTCTGCTCGGCCTGCACGACGGCCTGCGCGTCGGGGCTGGTCCGCGTCAGGTGCGCCTGGACCCGCTCTCGTTCGTGACCTATGACAACAATGAGCCGCTCGGGTTCGAGACCTCGAGCGGCGGCGAGCATGTGGTCGACCAGGGTACGGCCGCACAGCTCATGCAGGATCTTGGGTGTTTTCGACTTCATCCGGGTGCCCTCGCCTGCGGCAAGGACGATGACGGCGGCCGGGCGCGGCACACTCACGGACGAGGCTCCCTCGGCGTCGCGGCTGAGACATGACGGAGCGGGATGCCAGATGGCTACCACGAGGGCATCGCCTGGTCACCCACTCGACAACGTGAGGATACCTTCCCCGCCGAGAACCCACCCAGCCGACCAGCCCGAACAATAAAACGGACTCAAGTGATGGCTCCGGCACCAGGACTCGAACCTGGACAACAAGGACCAAAACCTTGCGGGCTGCCAATTACCCAATGCCGGATCAACCTGACGGATCGGACGGGGTCCGAAGCGCCCGGCCCCCCTACGATACCGAGCCCTTGATATCAAACGCGCCTCGTTTTGGGTCTCCATCGACCATAGAGGCGATCAAGGAGGGGAATGATCGCCCACAGGCGGCGCCGGACGCACCGTTTAGCAGGTCAGGCTGGTGGTAGACAAGACATGAAACCACTACGGGATCCCCCGGCGAGAGTCAGCTTCCCTCCATTAGATACTTAGGGATTCCTAACTTACGATGGCGTAGGTTACGGTGGCGTAGCCAGTCGAAGCCCACCTTTCTTCACCGAGCCTCCGCGAGGTAGCGCATGACCGTCACGGCAGAACGCCCTGCTCCGGGCCCCAAACCAGAGGCCGATCCCGAGCCGAAGACCAAACCCGAGATCATCGTCTTCGGGGTGGTCGTGGCCGCGCCGCTGATCGCTCTGATCGCCGCGATCCCCTTCGCCTGGGGTTGGGGGCTGGGCTGGAGCGACATCGTGATCGCCGGCGTCTTCTACGTCATCACCGGCCTGGGCGTGACCGTCGGACTGCACCGCCACTTCACCCACGGCTCCTTCAAGGCCAAGCGCCCGCTGAAGATCGCGCTGGGCATCGCCGGCAGCCTCTCCATGGAGATGTCGGTGCTGGACTGGGTCGCCACCCACCGCAAGCACCACAAGTTCTCCGACAAGGAGGGGGACCCGCACTCGCCGTGGCGGTTCGGGACCGGCTTCCGGGCCGTGACCAAGGGTCTGCTCTGGGCGCACATGGGCTGGCTGTTCGAGACGGACCGGGCCAACCGTGAGAAGTACGCCCCGGACCTGGTCAAGGACCCGGACATCGTCAAGTTCCACAAATACTTCCCGGTGCTGGCGATCACCTCGATGGTGCTCCCCGGGCTGCTGGGCGGCCTGCTGACCATGTCGTGGTGGGGCATGGCGACCGGCTTCTTCTGGGGCACGCTGGTCCGGATCGGGCTGCTGCACCACGTGACGTGGTCGATCAACTCCATCTGCCACGTCTTCGGCGAAGAGGCCTTCGAGTCCCGCGACAAGTCGCGCAACGTCTGGTGGCTGGCCATCCCCTCGTTCGGCGAGTCCTGGCACAACCTGCACCACTCCGACCCCACCTGCGCCCGGCACGGCGTGCTCAAGGGCCAGATCGACCTCAGCGCGGGCGTGATCCGCTGGTTCGAGAAGGCCGGCTGGGCCTACGACGTCCGCTGGCCGACCCCCGAGCGGCTGGCGGCGAAGCGCATTGCCGCCTGACGGCTCTACGGGGGCCGCCCTGGCGGCCCGCGTAGCACCTACCCCATCTGACGATCCCGCGGAGACCACCTCACCGGCCCGCGCGACGCCGGCACCGTCCGGGGGCCCCGCCGGGCCCGCTCCGACCTCCAGCGCCGCGCCACCGCCGCCCGGCGACGCCGCAGAGGGCGCCCCGGCGGCCCGGGGCGTGGTTCCCGCTTCACAACCGGGGAGCGCCATTATTAGAACCGTGAGCGAGCCCCGACGACGCATGTCAGGCAAGGAACGCCGGGAACAGCTGATCCAGATCAGCAGGACCCTGTTCGCGGAGAAGGGTTTCGACGGCACATCGGTCGAGGAGATCGCGGCCACCGCGAATGTCTCCAAGCCGGTGGTCTACGAACATTTCGGCGGTAAGGAGGGTGTCTACGCGGTCGTCGTCGACCGGGAGATGCAGAAGCTGCTGGCCATGGTGACGGAGGCGCTCTCCGCCTCGCACGCGCTGATCAAGCTGGAGCGGGCCGCGCTGGCGCTGCTGGCCTACGTGGAGGAGAACAGCGAGGGTTTCCGCATCCTGGTCCGCGACTCGCACGCGGCCTCGGGGACGGGCACGTTCGCCAGCCTGATCAACGACATCGCCAGCCAGGTCGAAGACGTGATGGTCGACGAGTTCGTGGGACGGGGCTACGACCCGAAGCTGGCGCCGATGTACGCCCAGATGCTGGTCGGCATGGTGGCGCTGACCGGGCAGTGGTGGCTGGACGTGCGCAGGCCCCCTCGCGAGGAGGTGGCCGCGCACCTGGTCAACCTGGCATGGAACGGCCTCGTCGGGCTGGACCCGCGGCCCCGGCTGACCGCCTCCTCCCGCGGCATGGAGCAGCGGCGCGCGCCGCTGCCGCCGCGCCCGACCGACAAGGAACTGCGGGAGATGGGCAAGGCCCGCGAGCGGGAGCTCAAGGAGCAGGAGAAGATCCGCGAGCGCGAGGCCAGGGAGCAGGAGAAGCTGGCCCGGGAGCAGGAGAAGGCGCGGCTGCGGGAGCAGCGCGACCTGGAGAAGGCCCGCGAACGGGAGTTCCGCGAGCGGGAGCGGCTCTTCAAGGAGCAGGAGAAGATCCGCGAGCGCGAGGCCAGGGAGCAGGAGAAGATCCGGATGCGGGAGGCCAAGGCCGCCGAGCGGGACGCCGTCCGGCAGGCCGGAGACACCGGCCGTCCCGGCGAGGGGTGACAGAAAATCGAATCAAGCGGGTAAGCAACAGCGGTAGTTGAGCCCGAATTAACGTTCCGTTCAATCAAAGCGGGCATTCTGGTCATATGTCCGCCGAACCCGCACACCCCGCCGCCGAAGGACCGCCCCTTCCACAAGAGCGTTTCCTCAACCGCGAGGAGAGCTGGCTACAGTTCAACCAGCGGGTCCTGGAACTGGCGGAGGATCCGTCCCTGCCCTTGCTGGAGAGGGTCAGGTTCCTGGCGATCTTCGCCAGCAACCTGGACGAGTTCTTCCGGGTGCGGGTGGCCGGACTGAAGCGGCGGATGGCCACCGGCCTGCTCCTGCGGACCAAAAGCGGGCTGAAGCCCCGCGAGGAGCTGGCCAGGATCGCCGCCATAGCCGACGATCTCGCCCAGCGGCACTCGGCCTGTTTCCACGACCGGCTCTGCCCGCAGCTCGCCGCCGAGGGCATCGAGATCACGCACTGGGAGGAGCTCGGCCGGGACGAGCGCACCGAGATGCGCAAGCTGTTCCGGGAGCGGATCCGGCCGGTGCTGACGCCCCTGGCCGTCGATCCCGCCCATCCTTTTCCCTATATTTCCGGCCTATCGCTCAACCTCGCTGTTACCGTCCGAAACCCCACGACCGGTCACACCGTGTTCGCCCGGGTGAAGGTGCCGAGCCAGCTCCCCCGTTTCGTGGCGGCGTCCAAGGACCGTTTCGTCCCGCTCGAAGAGGTGATCGCCGCCCACCTCGGCCAGCTCTTCAAGGGCATGGAGGTCGTCGAGCACCACGTCTTCCGGGTGACCCGCAACGAGGACCTCGAGGTGGACGAGGACGTCACCGAGAACCTCATGCAGGCGCTGGAACGGGAGCTGCTCAAGCGCCGCTTCGGTCCGCCGGTCCGGCTGGAGGTCGAGGACACCATCACGCCCGAGGTGCTCGACCTGCTGGTGGACGAGCTGGGGGTCGCCGAACACGAGATCTACCGGCTGCCCGGCCCGCTGGACCTGACCGGGCTGCACACGATCGCCGACCTGGACCGGGGCGAGCTGAGCTTCCGCCCGTTCGTGCCCGCGGAGGTCGTCCACGTCGAGGACGACATCTTCGCGGTGCTCCGCGAGCGGGACGTGCTGCTGCACCACCCGTACGACTCGTTCGCCACGAGCGTGCAGCGCTTCATCGAACAGGCCGCGGCCGATCCGAGCGTGCTGGCCATCAAACAGACCCTCTACCGCACCAGCGGCGAATCGCCGATCGTGGACGCGCTGGTCGACGCGGCCGAGGCGGGCAAGCAGGTCGTCGTGGTGGTGGAGATCAAGGCGCGGTTCGACGAGCGCGCCAACATCACCTGGGCGCGCAAGCTGGAGCGGGCCGGCTGTCACGTGGTCTACGGGGTGGTGGGACTGAAGACCCACTGCAAGCTGGCCCTCGTCGTACGGCAGGAGCCCTCGGGCGAGCTGCGCAGCTACTGCCACATCGGCACCGGCAACTACAACCCCAAGACCGCCCGGGTCTACGAGGACCTGGGACTGCTCACCGCCGATCCGCTGGTCGGCGAGGATGTCACCGACCTGTTCATCCACCTGACCGGATACTCCAGCCACTCGGCCTACCGGCGGCTGCTGGTCGCCCCGCACTCGATGCGCGGCGGGCTGCTGGCCAGGATCGAGCGGGAGACCTCCCACCAGCGGGCGGGCCGCCCGGCCGCCATCAGGATGAAGACGAACTCCCTGGTGGACGAGCCGGTCATCGACGCGCTCTACCAGGCCTCCCAGGCGGGCGTACCGGTCGACCTGTGGGTGCGCGGGGTGTGCACGCTGCGGCCGGGCGTGCCCGGACTGTCGGAGAACATCCGGGTCAGGAGCGTGCTGGGCCGTTTCCTCGAACATTCGCGGATCTACGAGTTCGGCCGGGGACGCAGGCCGGAGATCTGGATCGGCAGCGCGGACCTGATGCGCCGCAACCTGGACCGCCGGGTGGAGGCACTGGTCAAGGTCACCAGCCAGCAGCAGCGGCTCTACCTCAGCGATCTCCTCGACCGGGCGACGTCGGAGGAGACCTCCACCTGGTGGCTCAACTCGGACGGGACGTGGTCCCGGCACCGGGGCGACGACCTGCAGTCCCATCTGATCGGTACCCGGAGGTGGAGGACGATTGATGACTGACCTGGACGTCCATCCGACTGACATGATCCGCGCCGCGGGCGCGGTGGTGTGGCGGGGCACGGAGTCCGCACCGGAGGTCGCACTCGTCCACCGGCCGAAATACGACGACTGGACGTTCCCGAAGGGGAAGTTGAAGCCCGGTGAGCACGTCATCGCGGGCGCGTTGCGCGAGGTCGCCGAGGAGACGGGGATCACCGCGCTGCTCGGCCGGTCGCTGCCGCCCATCCACTACCTGAAGGGCAAGCGCCTCAAGCGCGTCGACTACTGGGCGGCCCGGATGGTCTCCGGGGACCGGTACACCGCGGTGGACGAGGTCGACGAGGTGGTCTGGCTACCGGTGAAGGAGGCCAGGCGGCGGCTGACCTACGAGTGGGACGCCGGGCTGCTCCGCGCGCTCACCGCGGTCCCCCTGGAGACCACGCCGCTCATCCTCGTCCGGCACGGCCTGGCCGGGTCACGCCAGGACTGGGAGGGCGACGACGACGAGCGGCCACTGGACGAGGTCGGCACGATGCAGGCCGAGGTGCTCGCGGACGTGCTGTCCGGCTACCAGCCCACCGACCTGATCAGCTCCCCCAGCAAGCGGTGCGTGCAGAGCCTGGAACCGTACGCCGAGCGGCTCGGCCTGGAGATCCGCCGCGAGCGCCTGCTGTCGGAGACCCACTACGACCCCCGTGCCGGCCTGCGCCTGGTCTCCAAGGCGCTGGCCTCGGACCGGCCCACGGTGATCTGCAGCCACGGCAAGGTCCTGCCCGAGCTGATCGCCGGGGTGAGCGACCGGCCGGGGGACGTGCAGCTGCGCAAGGGCGCGTTCATCGTGCTGCACCACACCGCCGGCAGGATCGTGGGCATGGACCGCTACCTCACCTGACGGCTCTCCACCCATGGACCACCCCTCACCTGACGCCCCCGCCGGTGGACCTCCCTCACCTGACAGGTCCCCGCCGGGGTCAGAGCAGCTTGGCGACGGCCTCGGTGGTCTCGGCCCAGACGCGGGGGAACTCCTCGTAGGCGCGCTCGGCGGCGGCCCGTTCCAGGCCGGTCAGCACGCCGTAGGTGAAGGTGTCCTCCCCTGACTGGCGGGCGGTCTCGGCCTCGGCTGCCAGCCGTCCCTGCGCGACGACGCCGTCCAGGTGGGTGCCGAGCACTTCCTGTACGGATTCCGCCCGTTTGGCGAGCTTGTTCATCCCGAGTGCCTCGGCGGTGTAGCGGGCCCGCTTGGCCGCCTTGCGGACGTCGTGCATGGCGTGCTCGCGCTCGACGGGGTCGGCGATGGCCTGGGCCCGGTCGTAGGCCCTGGTCACCCGGCGCCAGCTCTTGGCGGCGAGGGCGTCCAGAGTCCCGGCGGGCTTGCCGGCGGGCTTGGTGAGCGAGGGGGTGCCCGCCAGGTCGTCGAGGGCGTCGAGCAGGGCGAAGTAGCGCTCGCCGCCGAGCACCTCCCTGATCCGGTCGTATGCCTCGTGCTCGGCGTCCAGCAGGTCGGAGCTGAGGCGCGCCCGCACCGGGCCCACGATCAGCGCGTCGTCCAGGCTGTCGAGCCTGCGGGCGAACCGCTCGCGGACGACCTCCAGGTCACGCGCCTCGCCGAGGACCTGGCCGAGCCACCTGAGCTCCGCCTGGAGGCGCTCGGTGCCCTCGACGACCGTCCTGAACGACTTCAGCGCGCTGCGGAGCCGGCGGCTGGCGACGCGCATCTGGTGCACGGCGTCCTCCTCGGCCCGCCGTACCCGGGGGTCCTGGGAGAGCAGGGCGCCCGCCTGGGCGGAGAGGTAGCCCATGACGACCTCTCCGGCGGACCCCGGCACGGTCTCGGCGTGCGGCGGCCCGGAGAGGGGCGCGGCGGCGTTGAGCAGGCGGGAGAGCTTGCTGGCGGAGTCGGCGGGGGCGGCTCCGGCCCTGGTCAGCCGCTTGCCGGTCTTCCGGAGCAGCTTCTCGTCGCCCTCGATCAGCTCCGCCTCGACCTCGCGCCAGCGCTCGATGTGCGGCTCCGCGCCGAGCACCGTGCCCTTGACCTTGTCGTCGGCGATCTCCACCAGCCGTACGCCCGCGCCGTTGACCAGCTGGGTCACCGCGCGGCGGGTGTCGAGTTCGGCGATCGGGGCGAGGGGGGCGCCCCGGGTGTAGGCGAGCACGAGCTCCGCCAGCTCGGAGGGGACGATCTTGGCGCTGCGGGTCAGGGGGTGGGTGATCTCCTGCCGGACGCCCTTGGCCTTGGGCAGCTTGAGGTGCCAGCCGGGGTCGGTCCCGCCCCTGCGCCGCCGCAGGGTGATGCCCCGCGTGGCGAGCCGCAGGTCGGGGGTGTCGAAGTAGAGCGCGACGAGTTGGTGGGTCTTGGGGCCGACGGCCTCCGCGATTCCCGGCAGATCGGTCAGCTCGGGGATCTCGTAGTCCACTGGTACGTCGAATTTGTCCTCGATCTCTATTGCCACAGGCCATCCCCTGATTTGCCCAGATATCTATCGCGTTCCAGCAGTATTTATTGATGCCCGGTTATCCGTCTAGAAACTCTGGGCAGTCGATCATTTCTGGGCGACGACGAAGATCCGGCGGAAGGGGAAGACCGTCCCGTACGGCCGCCGCGGGTAGGCCTCGTCCAGCAGCGCGGCGCAGTCGCCGAGGAAGGCACCCGCCTCGTCGGGGTCCAGCCGGTCGAGCATGGGACGCAGGGCGGTGCCGGTGATCCAGTTGAGCACGGCGTCCTCGCCGGGCAGCACGTGCAGGTAGGTGGTCTCCCACGCGTCCACCCGGCAGCCCAGCGCGGTGAGCCGGTCGAGATAGCCGGCCGGGTCGTCGACCGGCGACTCCCTGGCCAGGTCGCCGAGCCGGTCACGCCATTTCGTCCGGCACAGCTCGCGGACCAGCGCGTGGCTGGGGGCGTCGAAGTTACCCGGCACCTGGAAGGCGAGCCAGCCCCCGGGGGCGAGCGCGCCGGCCCAGCGCGACAGCAGTTCCCGGTGCTCGGGCACCCACTGCAGGACCGCGTTGGACACGATCACGTCCACCGGCCGCTCGGGGCGCCAGCGCGTGACGTCGGCGACGGCGAAGGTCAGCCGGCCCCCGGCCGGAGCCTTGCCGATCATCGCGGGTGAGGAGTCGAAGCCGTGCACCTCGGCGTCCGGCCAGCGCCTGGCCAGCTCGGCGGTGAGCTCGCCGCTGCCGCAGCCCGCGTCGACCACGTGGCCGGGGCGCTCGGCGGATATCCTTGCGACAAGGTCGAAGAAGGGGCGCGAACGCTCGTCGGCGTAGCGACCGTAGATCTCAGGGTCCCACATATCTCTTGACATCAAGATAATTGATAGCGAGCGAGATATCTCGATGTCAAGAGAGATACACTCGTGGCATGACCCTGCACCACGCGGACCACGACGCCGACCGCCCCGCGGACGAGGTCGACCGGCTGGTCGCGGCCTGGCGCCAGGAGCGCCCCGACCTGGACGTGGAGCCCCTCCAGGTGCTCAGCCGGGTCTCCCGGCTCGCCCGCCACCTGGACCGTGCCCGCCGGGCCTCCTTCGCCGAACACGACCTGGAGAACTGGGAGTTCGACGTGCTCACGGCCCTGCGCAGGGCCGGCGAGCCGTACGAACTGAGCCCGGGAGCCCTGCTCCGCGCGACCCTGGTGACATCCGGGACGATGACCAACCGGATCGACCGCCTCGCCGCCGCCGGGCTGGTCCGCAGGCGTCCCGACCCCGAGGACCGGCGCGGCGTCCTGGTCTCCCTGACCGACGCCGGGCGGATCCGGGTGGACAACGCCTTCGCCGACCTGCTCCGCCGCGAGCGCGAGCTGCTGGCAAGCCTCGGAAAACATGAACAGCAGGCCCTTTCGGGCCTGCTGCGCACGCTACTCGTCCCTTTTGACGCGACCGACACCGGAGCGCATTGAGCACTCTGCCCGCACAGAGCGGGATAAACCGGTTGAGATCAACGGGTGTTCATTCGCCGAGACGGTCGGCCACCTCCAGCCACTCCGCCTCGATGCCGTCCTTCTCGGCGACGATGTCCTTGAGCTCGGCGTCGAGCGAGGCCAGACGGCCGTAGTCGGCGGCGGCGTCGGCCATGGACGCGTGCAGCTTGGCCTCACGGCCGCTCAGCCTGTCGAGCTGGCGCTCCAGGCGGGAGAGCTCCTTGCGGAGCTCGCGCTCCTCCTTGGCCGACAGGCCGGACGCGGAGTCCTGCGCCGCTCCCGCCGGGGCCGGGGCCGCGGGAGCCGCCGCGCCGGAGGCCGCCCGTGCCGACAGCGCCGCACCCGAGGCACGTCGCGCCAGATATTCGTCGACGCCGCCGGGGAGCATGGACAGCTTGCCGTCGCCGAGCAGGGCGACGATCCGGTCGGAGACCCGCTCCAGGAAGTAACGGTCGTGGCTGACCAGGACCAGCGTGCCCGGCCAGCCGTCGAGCAGGTCCTCCAGCTCGTTCAGCGTCTCGATGTCGAGATCGTTGGTCGGCTCGTCGAGCAGCAGCACGTTCGGGTCGTCCATCAGCAGGCGCAGCAGCTGGAGCCGCCGCCGCTCGCCGCCGGACAGGTCGCCGACGACCTTCCACTGGGCGTCGCCCTTGAACCCGAGACGCTCCAGGAGCTGTGAGGCGGTCCACTCCTTCTTGCCGACCTGGATGAACTTGCGGACCTCCTCGACGGTCTCCAGCACCCGGCGCGCGGGGTCGAGCTCGCCCAGCTCCTGTGACAGGTGCGCCAGGCGGACCGTCCGGCCCCGCACGACCCTGCCGGAGTCGGGCTGGACCGTGTCGGCGAGCAGCCGCAGCACCGAGGACTTGCCGGAACCGTTCACGCCGATCAGGCCGATCCGGTCACCCGGGCCGAACTGCCAGGTGGAGTGGTCCAGGACCAGCGGGCCCTGACCGGGACCGCCGGCGTGCAGGGTGACGTCCTCAAGGTCGTAGACCGTACGGCCCAGCCTGGCCGCGGCGAACTTGACCAGCTCGACGGTCTCCCGGGCCGGGGGCTCGTCGGCGATCAGCGCCTGGGCGGCGTCGATGCGGAACTTGGGCTTGGAGGTGCGCGCGGGCGGGCCCCGGCGGAGCCAGGCGATCTCCTTGCGCATGAGGTTCTGCCGGCGCGCCTCGGCGGAGGCGGCGATCCGGGCGCGCTCGGCCTTGGCCAGCACGTAGGCCGCGTAGCCGCCCTCGTAGCGCTCGACCGAGCCGTCCACGACCTCCCAGGTCCGGGTGGAGACCGCGTCCAGGAACCACCGGTCGTGGGTGACGACCAGCAGGGCGGTCTTCCGGCCGGACAGGTGCCTGGCCAGCCAGTCGATGGCCTCGATGTCGAGGTGGTTGGTGGGCTCGTCCAGGATGATCAGGTCGTGCTCGTCGATGAGCAGCTTGGCGAGTGCCGTACGGCGCCGCTCGCCACCCGACAGGCTCGCGGCGAGCGCGGTGAGATCGATGTCGCCGAGCAGGCTGGAGAGGATCTCGCGGATGCCCGCGTCACCCGCCCACTCGTGCTCGGGCCTGCCGCCGAGGACGATCTCCTGCACCGACAGCGCCGGGTCGAGATCGTCGCCCTGGGACAGGCTCGCGACGTGGAGGCCGCGGTTGTGGGTGACCCGTCCGCCGTTGGGCTTGAGATCGCCGGCTATCACCGAGATGAGCGTGGTCTTGCCGCCGCCGTTGCGGCCGACCACCCCGACGCGGTCGCCCGCCTCGATGCCGAGGGAGACGTCGCTGAGCAGCGGCTTGGGACCGTAGGAGTGGGAGACCGACTCAAGATTGACCAGATTCATCGCTCTACAAGCGTATCCGGTCCCGGCCTATACCACCGTCGGACCGGGGACGGGGCCGTAGGCGGTGATGACGTCGCGGGCCACGCCGGCGGCCTTGAGGGACAGGGCCAGCTCGCCCGCGTGGGCCTCGGACTCGGCGAGGAAGGCGCAGGTGGGGCCGGAGCCGGAGACGAGGGTGCCCACGGCGCCCTGCTCGCGACCGGCCTCCAGGGTCCGGGCGAGGGAGCGGCGGAGCATCACGGCGGCGGGCTGCAGGTCGTTGGCCAGCTCGGAGCCGAGGGCCTTGGCGTCTCCCCGGCGGAGCGCGGCCAGCAGCGGGTCGGCGGCCCGGGGCCAGGCGATCTCCTCGCCGGTCGCCTCGCGCATGCGGTCGCACTCGGCGTAGACCTTGGCCGTGGACAGGCCGCCGTCGGCCAGGGCGAACACCCAGTGGAACCGGCCTCCCACCTCCAGAGGCGTGAGCCGTTCCCCCCTGCCGGTGCCGACGGCCGTACCGCCGAGCAGCGCGAACGGGACGTCGCTGCCGAGGTCGGCGGCGATCTCCATCAGGTCCTCGACCGGCAGGCCGAGTCCCCACAGCTCGTTGCAGGCGACCAGCGCGGCCGCGGCGTCGGCGCTGCCGCCGGCCATGCCGCCCGCCACCGGGATCGCCTTTCGGATGATCAGGTTCACGCCGTAGGAGCGCCCCGCGTGCCTGGCCAGCGCCAGGGCGGCCCGGATCGCGAGGTTGTCGTCGTCTTCGGGCACCTGGTCGGCGGACTCGCCCTCGACCCGGACGCTCATCCCGGTCTCCGCGGTGGCCGTCACCTCATCGAAGATCGAGACGGCGTGGAAGACGTTCACCAGGTCGTGGTAGCCGTCGTCACGGAGCGGCCCGACCGCCAGCTGCAGGTTGACCTTCGCGGGCACACGGACGGTCACGGAGTTCATGCGTCCCTCATCGGCGCTCGCTTGCTCGTCACGGTGTCCGATCGTAACGGGGTCTCCGCCCGCCCCACGCAAATCCCCCTACGCGCGATTCTCGGCGATCCGCGCGAAATCCTCCACGGTGAGCTGTTCACCACGTTCCGAGGGGTCGATCCCGGCGGCGCGGAGCGCCTGCTCGGCGGCGGCGGGCGTACCGGCCCAAGAGGCCAGGGCGGCGCGCAGGGTCTTGCGGCGCTGGGCGAAGGCGGCGTCCACGACGGCGAACACGTCCTCGCGGGCGGCCCTGGTCGAGGGGGGCTCGCGGCGGGTCATCGCGACGAGGCCGGAGTCGACGTTGGGGACCGGCCAGAAGACTGTGCGACCGACGGGACCGGCCCGGCGGACGTCGGCGTACCAGGCGGCCTTGACCGAGGGGATGCCGTAGATCTTCGATCCGGGCGCGGCGGCCAGCCGGTCGGCGACCTCGGACTGGACCATGATCAGGATGGTCCGCAGGGACGGCAGGGTCTCCAGCAGGTGGAGCACCACCGGGACGGACACGTTGTAGGGCAGGTTGGCGACCAGCGCGGTCGGCAGGTCCTCCGGCAGGTCCTCGGGGAGGACCCGCATCGCGTCGGCGAGCACCACGGTGAGGCGCTCGGCGAACTCCGGGGCGCGCTCGGCGACGGTCAGCGGGAGCTGCGCGGCCAGGACCGGGTCGATCTCCACCGCCACCACGCCGCGGACCTCGGGGAGCAGCGCCAGGGTCAGCGAGCCCAGCCCGGGACCGACCTCGATGACCACGTCGTCCGGCCGCAACCCGGCGACCCGGACGATCCGGCGGACCGTGCCGCCGTCGATCACGAAGTTCTGGCCGAGCTTCTTCGTGGGGCGGATATCCAGCTTCTCCGCCAAATTACGTATCTCCACCGGACCGAGAAGGCTCATGCTGGTTCCCCGCCCGGCGCGACGGCACCTGCGTCCGCCGGGCCGCTGTGCCCACTGAATCTTTCGCTGCGCTTGCTCACGGATGCACTCCCCACGTCATCCGACAAGTTTCGCGCATCGAACACACTGTGAAGACGCGTGATGGACACGGGAGGTTCCGTTGTGGATAACGTTGCCATACGGGGGATCGTCGGCGAGGAAGGGAATCCGCCCCGTGATGAGGACGTGAACCAGCCCGGGGTCGAGGGGTTGCGCCCCGGCGATCCGGAGCAGGTCGGGGGTTACCGGCTGCTCGGCCGCCTCGGCGAGGGCGGCATGGGGACCGTCTATCTCGCGCTGGCCCCCACCGGCCGGCCGGTGGCGGTCAAGATGGTCAAGGCGGAGTTCGCGGTCGAGGACGGGTTCGCCGCGCGGTTCCACGCGGAGGTGCGCAACGCCCGGCGCGTGGCCTCGTTCTGCACCGCCCAGGTGCTCGACAACGGCAACACCGAGGACGGCCGGCCGTACATGGTCACCGAATACATCGCCGGCACGCCGCTGTCGCGCCAGATCGCCCAGTACGGCGCGCTCGAAGCCGGCCCCCTGCACGGGGTGGCCCTCGGGGTCGCCGCCGCGCTGGCCGCGATCCACGTCGCCGGACTGGTCCACCGCGACCTCAAGCCCGCCAACGTGATCCTGTCCATGTCCGGGCCCCGCGTGATCGACTTCGGCATCGCCCGCGCCCTGGACTCCACCCAGGGCTTCACCCAGTCGGGCGAGGTGCTCGGCAGCCCCGGCTGGTGGGCTCCCGAGCAGGTGCGCGGCCTGGAGATCACCCCGGCCGCCGACGTCTTCGCCTGGGGATGCCTGGTCGCCTACGCGGGCAACGGCCGTCACCCCTACGGCCGGGGCGACCTGGTCACCATGGCCACCCGGCTGCTCAACAGCCCGCCCGACCTGGGCGCGCTCCCCGCTCCGCTCGACGACCTCGCCCGCCGGGCCACCGCGATGGACCCCTACCAGCGGCCCACCGCCCAGGACCTGCTGCTCGCCCTGGTCGGCGGCGGGATCGCGGCACCGGCCGGGCCGGTCGCCGCCCCCGCGGATCCGCCCACCCTGATCGCCGGCGACATGCTCAGCCGGTCGTGGCGGCCCCCGGCCAACGTGGAGCCCGACTCCACCCAGACACTCGGCGCGCTGGACGTGAACGCCCCCTCGGCCCCCTCGGCCCCGGACCCGCTCACAGCCCCGTCCCCCGTCCCGGCTCCGGCCCCGCCGGGTACGGTCCAGACCCCGCCTCCGGCCCCGCCGGGTACGGCCCAGGCCCCGCCCCCGCCCGATACGGCCACCGCCGGGCGGTCGCCGCGCAGGCGCTGGCTGCTCGCCCTGCCGGCCGTGGCGGCGGCCCTGGCCGTCACGGTCGCCGTGCTGGTCAACACGGGCGGCGAGGCCAAGCAGGGACCGACGACCGGCACCACCGCCGGCGTCACCGACGTGGGCAGGCGGATCGCGACCGGCTCCCTCCTCGACGCCCCGCAGCTGATCATCTCCCAGGCCCCGCGGTGCGGCCTGACCTCCTACCAGGGCGCCACCCCGGCCCGCGGCCGGTTCTGCGCGGTCCGGTGGACCCTGCTCAACACCGCGGGGACCGCGGCGGCGATCAGCCGCACCCCGCTCATCCTGGTGGACGACCGCGGCGCGCCCCACAGCCCCGAGCCGATCTCGACGGGCCTGCCGGGCACCCTGGCCCCCGGCGGCAGGGCGGACGGGGTCCTGGTCTACGACCTGCCGCCGGTCCGCAAGCCGCTGAAGCTGACCGGCCGCGTGATCGAGGGCGGATCGGAGATCGAGGTGAGGCTGTCATGAGGCTTCTGACGTCCCTGCTGGTCACGGCCATGCTCGCGGTGCCGCCCGCCGCCGCCGGGGCCGCCTCCGCCCGCTCCGCCGACTGCTCGGGGGCGAGCGCGAGCGACTTCGACGGCGACGGCACGGACGACGCGGTGGTCGGCGACCCGTTCGCGGACCACCGCGGGATCGCCGGCGCCGGCGCCGTGCACGTGCTGCTCGGACGGGGCGAGGGCGCGACGGTCGTGAGCGCCCCCGAGCCCGGCGCGGGCGACGGCTTCGGATGGTCGGTGAAGCTGACCCACCTCGACGCCGACCGCTGCGCGGACCTGCTGATCGGCGCGCCGTACGCGGACGTTTCCGGGCTGCGGGACGCGGGAGCGGTCTACGCCGTGTACGGCGGAGCGGGACGCGAGGCGGTCCGCCTGGTCGCCCCCAGGCCGGAGCGCGAGGCCCACTTCGGCTGGTCCCTGGCCTCCGGTGGCACCCTGGTGGCGGTCGGCGCGCCGTACGAGGACGCCGACGGGGTGGCCGACGCGGGGGCGGTCCACCTGTTCCAGACCGGCGCGCTCGGCCAGGGCCGGCGGATCTCCCAGGACAGCGAGGGCGTCTCCGGCAACAGCGAGGCCGGCGACATGTTCGGCTGGTCGGTGGCGATCGGCAGGCTGGGCGGTGTCTCCGGCGAGCAGGACCTCGCGGTCGGCGCGCCGTACGAGAACGACGACGGGCTGGGGCGGCAGGACGGCGGCGGCAGGTCCGACTCGGGATCCATCGCCGTGCTCTTCGACGTGCGCACCGCCCAGAGCGGATACGCCGGCCGGAAATGGGACCTGCACGAGATCGTCGACGCGGACGCGGGTGACCGGTTCGGTTACGCGATGGCCTACGCCGAGGAGGGCGACGTGGGCTACCTGGCGGTGAGCGCGCCGCTCGGCGACGGCGGGCGGGTGAAGGACTCCGGGCTGGTCCACCTCTTCCAGGCGTCCAGCACGGCGGAGATCACCCCCGCGGGCGTCTTCGACCAGGGGGCGGAAGGCGCCGCCGGCGAGGGATACGGCTTCTCGCTGGCCTTCACCGGCGAGGGCGGCGCCCGGCTGGCCGTGGGAGTCCCGTTCGACGGGCCCGACCAGCGGGGCGGCGTACGGCTGGTGCCGGTGCGGGATCCGGGACAGACCCGGCTGGTCGGCCGGGGCGGCCCCGGTGACCGCTCCGGCTGGTCGGTGGGGTTCAGCGGGAACCGCCTGGTGGTCGGCGCGCCGGACCGGAACGGCTCGGGAGCGGTGGCGCTGCTGGGCCGCAACGACTCCACCGGGATCCCGCTCGCGCCGGGCACCGGCAAGGTGCCCGCCCTCGACGGCGGCGGCCCGGCCGACTTCGGCGCGGCGGTGGGCTGACCGCGGATCACCAGGCGCCGAAGACGGTCTCCCCGTTCGCGCTGATGGCCTCGGCGAGCCCGGCCGGCTCCATCCCCTTGACCTCGGCCAGGCAGCGCAGCGTGAGGGGGATGAGGTAGGGCGCGTTGGGCTTGCCCCGGTGCGGGGTCGGCGGGAGGTAGGGCGCGTCCGTCTCGACGAGCATCAGCTCCTTGGGCACGACCGCCGCGGCCTCGCGGAGGTAGCCGGCGTTCTTGTAGGTGACCGGGCCGGAGAAGGACATGAAGTAGCCGGCCTCGGCGCACCTGCCGGCCATCTCGGCGTCGCCGGAGAAGCTGTGGAAGACCACGACGTCCGGGGCGCCCTGGTCGGCCAGGACGCGCAGCACGTCGTCGTGGGCCTCGCGGTCGTGGATCACCAGGGCTCTGCCGGTCCGCTTGGCGATCTCGATGTGCGCCCGGAAGCTGGCGTGCTGGTCGTCCCTGGACGCCCAGTCACGGTAGTAGTCGAGCCCGGTCTCCCCCACCGCCCTGACGTGGGGGAGGCGGGCCAGCTCCTCGATCTCGGCGAGGGTCTCCGGCGTCGAGGCGTGCGCCTCGTTGGGATGGATCGCCACCCCGGCGTAGACGTCGGCGTGGAGCCCGGCGGTCTCGGCGTTCCAGCGCGAGGACGGCAGGTCGTAGCCGATCGTGACGAGCCTGGTCACCCCTACCGAGCGGGCCTCCCGGAGAATCCCCTCGATGCTCGCCTGAGCCGCCTGGGCGGCCTGGGCGACGGGGTCTCCCGAGGACGCCTGGCGGTTGCCCACCATGATGTCCAGGTGGCAGTGGCTGTCGAACACCTCGGCGGCCAGGGGTTCGGGGAGGGCGGGAAGCTTCGTCGTGCTCACGGCCCCCAACCTACCGAGGAGCCGGCACGGCCCGCGCCGGGACCGCCGGGCGCGGGCCGTCTCCGGCCGGGCCGGCGGATCGACGGGCGCACCCATCCGGGCGGGCAGGCCGACGCGCACCGCCCGGCCGGGCGGATCCTCGGCGGAGGTCACCCACCCGGGCGGGCCGTACGCGCGTCACCCGGCCAGGCGGGCGAGCTCCTCTTCGACGATCTTCGGGTCGAGCTTGGTGAACAGCGGGGTCGGCGGGGCGAGCGGGGTGCCGGGCCGGATCGGGGTGGACTCCCAGCGGGCGGCGCCCTCGTAGGAGCCGGTGATGATCGGGTAGGACCGGCCGTCCTCCTCGGTGACCTCCTGGATCTCCGGCATTCCCGACCACACGCCGGTGCCGCCGAGCATCGCGTAGATCTTGTTGGAGGAGCCGGGCAGGACCGGGGTGAGCAGGGTCTTGGCGTCGTCGACGACCTGGAGAGCCACGTGGAGGATGGACTTCACCCGCTCGGGGTTGTCCTTGATCTTCCACGGCTCCTGCTCGGCGAGATACCGGTTGGCCTCGCGGATGACCTCGAACGCCTCGTTCGTGGCGTTCTTGAACCGGGAGGCCTCGAACTCGGCGCCGGCCTTCGCGAAGGCCGCGCGGCTGCGCTCCAGCATCGCCCGGTCGGCGTCGGTCAGCTCGCCCGCCTCGGGGATGACGCCGAAGTTCTTGGCGGCCATCGAGATCGAGCGGTTGACCAGGTTGCCCCAGGCCGCCACCAGCTCGCCGTTGTTGCGGTTGAGGAACTCCGACCAGGTGAAGTCGGTGTCCTGGCTCTCCGGGCCGGCCACCGCGATGTAGTAGCGCAGCGCGTCGGCGTCGTAACGGGCCAGGAAGTCACGCACGTAGATGACGACCTGGCGGGAGGAGGAGAACTTGCGCCCCTCCATGGTCAGGAACTCGCTGGAGACGACCTCGGACGGCAGGTTCAGCGTGCCCAGCGCGCCCGGCTTGCCGTCCCGGGAGCCCTGGCCGTTGTAGCCGAGGAGCAGCGCCGGCCAGATCTCGGCGTGGAAGACGATGTTGTCCTTGCCCATGAAGTAGTAGCCACGGGCGTCGGGGCTCTGCCACCACTGCCGCCAGGCGTCCGGATCGCCGGAGCGGCGGGCCCACTCGATGGAGGCGCTGAGGTAGCCGACGACGGCGTCGAACCAGACGTAGAGCCGCTTGTTGGGCTGGTCGCTCCAGCCCTCCAGCGGGATCGGCACGCCCCAGTCGAGGTCGCGGCTCATCGCACGCGGCTGCAGGTCGCCCAGGAGGTTGAGGGCGAACTTCAGCACGTTGGGCCGCCACTCGCCCTGCTTGGACTGGAGCCAGGACCCCAGCACCTCGGCGAACGCGGGCAGGTCGAGCATGAAGTGCTCGGTCTCGACGAAGATCGGCGTCTCACCGTTGATCTTGCTGACCGGGTTGATCAGCTGGATCGGGTCGAGCTGGTTGCCGCAGTTGTCGCACTGGTCGCCGCGGGCGCTGTCGTAGTGGCAGATCGGGCAGGTGCCCTCGATGTAGCGGTCGGGCAGGGTGCGGGCGGTGGACGGAGAGATCGCGCCCATCGTGGTCTTGGGGAAGATGTAGCCGTTCTCGTAGAGACCCTTGAAGATCTCCTGCACCACGGCGTAGTGGTTGTCCGTCGTGGTCCGGGTGAACAGGTCGTAGGAGAGCCCGAGTGCCTGGAGGTCCTCGACGATCACCCGGTTGTAGCGGTCGGCGAGCTCGCGGGCGCTCACGCCCTCCTTGTCGGCCTGCACCTGGATCGGGGTGCCGTGCTCATCGGTCCCGCTGACCATCAGGACCTTGTTGCCCACCATCCGCTGGTAGCGGCTGAACATGTCGGACGGCACGCCGAATCCGGAGACGTGTCCGATGTGGCGGGGGCCGTTGGCGTAGGGCCACGCGACGGCGGTCAGGATGTGCTGGGACATGGTGCCAAGCCTAAGGGACGCGGGCTCAGGCCTTGGTGCTCTCCCGGGATACGGCCTCGGCGGCCTCCTCGGCGGCCGAGGCGGCCACGTCGATGGGGGTCTCCCTGGTCCGGCGGATGCCGAGGATGCTGACGAACAGCGCCGCGAAGATGGTCTGGAAGCTCATGATCAGCGCGGTGGCCGAGGGCACGACCAGGCGCAGCGACTCCGACGGGATCAGCGTGCCGAAGCTGCGCGTCTGCCAGTGGACCAGCGAGGCGACCAGACCGCCGAGACCGGCCAGCGCCAGCAGGCCGCCGACGACCAGGCCCTTCTCCAGGGTCACGATGTCGACGAGCCTGCGCACCCGCCTGTCCTCGGGCAGGAAGCCCTCCTCCGCCGCGTAGACCTTGGTGAACACCGCGAACAGCACCGCCTGGAAGCCGATCACCATCGCGGCGGAGGCGCCGACCAGGGTGTCGACGTCGAAGGCGAGCTTGCCGATGTAGACCGGGCCGAAGGTCAGGGCGGCGCCCGCGACCAGGCCGAGGGTCATCAGGACCATGCCGGGGATGAGGAACAGCCAGCGCGGGCTGTAGAGCATGAGGAAGCGCAGGTGGCGCCAGCCGTCGCGCCAGGAGCGCAGGTGCGGCGGCCGGGAGCGGCCGTCGGGCGACAGCGTGGTGGGCACCTCGCGCACGTCCAGCCCGGACAGCGTCGAGCGCACCACCATCTCGCTGGCGAACTCCATGCCGCCGGTCTGCAGGCCCAGCTTGAGGATGGAGTCGCGCCGGAAGCCGCGCAGCCCGCAGTGGAAGTCGCCGATGGCGCTGGGGAAGAACAGGCGGCCGATGAAGGAGAGCACCGGGTTGCCGAGGTAGCGGTGGAGCGGGGGCATGGCGCCCGGCGCGATGCCGCCCTTGAACCGGTTGCCCATCACCAGGTCGGCGCCGTCGCGCAGCTGCTCGACGAACGGCAGCAGCGCGGTGAAGTCATAGGAGTCGTCGGCGTCGCCCATGATGACGTACCGGCCCCGGGCGGCCCGGATGCCGCCCATGAGAGCGTTGCCGTACCCCTTGGCGTCCACGTGCACGACCCGGGCGCCGGCGTCTCGCGCGAGCTGCTGCGAGCCGTCGGTGCTGCCGTTGTCGGCGATCAGCACTTCTCCGTCGATCCCGTGTTCCCGCATGCAGGCCAGTGCCTTGCGTACGCAGGTCTCCACGGTCTCCGCCTCATTCAAGCAAGGCATGACCACGGTCAGTTCCACGTCTCAACCCCTCATGTACGGCACAGGCCAATCTCATCATGATGCCCTCTATCGAGTACTGCGCGGGTCAACTCCGTGAAACGACTGGCATCCTGTAATGCATGGTGACCGTCGCCGAACGAGCACGTCTGGAGACGCCTCCAGGCGACTGGAGCGCACGCCTGTGGGCGTTCCTACGCCGCCACCGCGTCTTCGTGGCCGCGCTCTCGCTGGCGTTCGTGCTGCGTGTCGTCACCATGCTCGGGTACGGCCCGGCGCTGTGGTTCAACGACTCCTTCGAATACGTGTCGGGGGCGGTCAACCCCGACAGGCCCAGTGCCCTGCGCCCGAACGGTTATTCCTTCTGGCTCCTCCTGCTGCGCCCCTTCCACAGCTTCGGCCTGGTGGCCTTCACCCAGCACCTGATGGGCCTGTCCATCGCGGTGCTGGTCTACGCGCTGCTGCGCAGGAGGTTCGGCCTGCCCGGCTGGGGGGCGACGCTGGCCACGGTGCCGGTGCTGTTCGACGCCTACCAGATCCAGCTCGAACACCTGATCATGTCCGACACGATGTTCATGCTGCTGGTCGTGGGCGTCGTCACGCTGGTGCTCTGGCACCGGAAGATGTCCTGGCGGCTCGGCGCGGTCATCGGCCTGCTGCTCGCCCTCACCGCACTGACCCGGTCGATCGGGCTGCCGATCCTCGCCCTGGTCAGCGCCTACATGCTGATCAAGCGCACCGGCTGGAAGCCGATCACGGCGATGTTGACCGCGTGCGCGCTCCCGGTGGTCGCCTACATGGGCTGGTTCGCCTCCGCGCACGGCACCTTCTCGATGACCAGCAGCGACGGGGCGATCCTCTACATGCGGACCGCGCTGTTCGCCGACTGCAGGAAGATGGAGCTCGACCCCCGTAAGGATCTCGAGATCGCGCTGCTGTGCATCACCGACCCGCCGAGCGAGCGCAGCTTCTCCGGCCAGAACTACCTGTGGTGGGCCAGGGGCGGCCAGCGCTTCCACGCCTTCGGGACGGGCAGCACGTTCACCCCGCAGATGAACCAGGCCGCCGGGACGTTCGCCAGGCGGGCCATCATGTCCCAGCCCGGCGACTACCTCGCCCGGGTGGCTCTCGACTTCTTCCGCGCCTTCCAGTGGGGCCGGCCGCGCTTCCCCGACTACGCGACCTTCCAGCAGTACGAGTTCTCCTTCGAGGACAAGGTGCTCCCGGCCTGGGCCTCCTACAAGGGCAACACCGACACCGACGCGCGCAAGTACGACCCGAGCCTGCCGACCGCCGAGATCCGCGGGCGGCCGAGCGTCGTCGGCACCCAGGTCCACGACCCGTGGGCCTCCTTCATGCAGGCCTACCAGCGGACGGTCCGGATGCCCGGCATCGCCGTCGGCGTCCTGCTCCTGATCGGCCTGGCCGGGGTGGCGGTGCGCTGGCGCAAGCTGGGCGGACCGGTGCTCCTGCCCTGGCTGGCCGCCTTCGGGCTCATCCTGGCCCCGGCCGCGACCGCCGAGTTCGACTACCGCTACCTGCTGCCCGCGGTGCCGCTGGCCTGTCTCGCCGCCGCGATCTCGCTGCGCCGCGGGTTCGCTAGGCCCACCGCGAGAAAAGCATCCGCGTCCACCACTGCCCGTGCGGAATGATCTCGGCGACGAGCACCGGATGGAGCCAGGCGAAGTTGATCAAGGCGAGGATCATGAAGGCCCCGGCGAACGCGGCCCCGACCGCCCGGCGGTTGGGAGCGGCGTCCGCCTTCCCGATGACCAGGCCGGCGGCGAGCACGATCGCCAGGATCATGAAGGGGACCATGGGGATCGCGTAGAACAGATACATGGTCCGGTTGTCGGCGATGGCCCAGTAGAACCAGGGCAGCCAGCCGGCGGCGTAGCTCAGCAGGACGGCTCCGGCGCGCCAGTCGCGGGTGGCCACGTACCAGGCGATCATCGCGATGAGCGCGGCCAGCCCGCCGTACCAGATGACCGGGGTGCCGACCCCGAGCACCTCCTGGGCACAGCTGTCCGTCCCGCACCCGCTCTTGGGCGTCTCCCAGAAGAACGCCACGGGGCGCAGCAGCAGCGGCCAGCTCCACGGCTCGGACTGGTAGCCGTGCGGGGTCGCCAGGTCGGTGTGGTAGCCGAGGACCTGGAAGTGGTAGTTCAGCCACGACCGGACCGAGTCGAAGACGAAGTACGCGGGTCCCTGCGAGGTCGCCTGGGCCCAGTTGCGCCCCCAGCCCAGCGGTGAGGCGAACCAACCGCTCCACGAGGCCACGTAGGCGATCGCCGGAGCCGCCGCCATGGCCGTGAGGGCGGTGGGCAGGTCCTTGCCGAACATGCCGCCGTACGGCCGGCGCAACCCGACCGCCCGACGGGCCCCGGCGTCCCAGACCAGGGACATGACCGCGAAGGCCACCAGGAAGAAGATCCCCGACCACTTGACCGCGCACGCCGCGCCCAGGCAGAGCCCGGCCGCGATCCGCCAGGGACGCAGTCCCAGCCACGGGCCGTGCTCGCTCAGCGGCGAGGTCTCGTACCAGTCGACCAGGCGGCCGCGCGCCCGGTCGCGGTCGACCACCAGGCAGGCGAACCCGGCCAGGACGAAGAACATCAGGAAGATGTCCAGCAGCGCGGTGCGTGACAGCACCAGGTGCAGTCCCTCGATGGCCAGCAGGAAACCGGCCAGGCAGCCCAGCATGGTGGAGCGGGTCATCCGGCGGGCCGTCCTGGCCAGGATGAGGATCGACACCACGCCGACCAGCGCCCCGGCGAACCGCCAGCCGAACGGGGTCATGCCGAACACCTGCTCGCCCACACCGATCATCCACTTGCCCAGCGGCGGATGGGCCACGTACAGCGGGCAGGGATCGGCCTCGGGCGGGGTGCACCTGACCCAGATGTCGGTGTTACCGGCCACGAGCATCCGGTCGGCCACCGGGTCCTCGACCTTGCCGTGCGAGGCACGTTCCACACCGTAGGTGATCAGCGCGAACGCGTCCTTGACGTAGAACGTCTCGTCGAACACGACCGCGTGCGGGCGTCCCAGGCCGGAGAACCGGAGGATCGCCCCGAACCCGGCGACCAGCAGTGGACCCAGCCAGCCCCACAGGACATTTCCCGGCATAGGCGGCAGCAGCCGATTCCGCGTTGATCCCATTTGGGAAATTATGGGGATAATCCAGCCCTCATGGGGCGCGCAATATAGATCACTTTTGGATCTCCCGCATTCTCCGCCTCTGCGGGCTCAGCCGCGATGGACCGCGTCGTAGAGATCGCGCTTGGGGATCCCCGCCGCCTTGGCGACGTCGACGATCGCCTGCTTCCTGGGCACGCCCGTCTCCTCGCGGCGGGCGACCTCGGCGACCAGGTCCTCGACGACCGGCGGCAGGTTCTCCGGGACGTGCCCGGCGACGACCACGGTGATCTCCCCCTTGACGCCCTTGGCCGCCCATTCGGCCAGCTCGCCCAGGCCGCCCCGCCGTACCTCCTCGTAGGTCTTGGTGAGCTCCCGGCAGACCGCCGCGGGGCGGTCGGCGCCGAGCGCCTCGGCCATCGCCGCCAGCCCGGCCTGCAGCCGGTGCGGCGCCTCGAAGAACACCATCGTGCGCTCCTCCCCGGCCAGGGCGTCCAGCCTGCGGGCGCGCTCGCCGGGCTTGCGCGGCAGGAAGCCCTCGAAGCAGAAACGGTCACTGGGCAGGCCGGAGACGGCCAGCGCGGTGGTGACCGCGGACGGGCCGGGCAGCGAGGTGACCGTGATCCCGGCCTCGACGGCCAGACGGGTCAGGCGGTAGCCGGGGTCGGAGACGCCGGGCATGCCCGCGTCGGTGATGATCAGGACGGTCTTGCCGTCCTGGAGGGCCTGCAGGAGCTCGGCCGCCCGGCCGGCCTCGTTGGCGTCGTAGTAGGAGACGACCCTGCCCCTGATCTCCGCGCCCAGCTCGCCGGCCAGCCTGCGCAGGCGGCGGGTGTCCTCGGCCGCGACCACGTCGGCGGCCTCCAACGCCCCCCGCAACCGGGGCGAGGCGTCCCCCACCTGCCCGATCGGAGCCCCCGCGAGCACCAGCCTGCCGTTGTCCGTCACGGTGCCATCCTCCCCCATTCCCGGTGAGATCCCGTCCCAGGGGGTTTTCATCCCGGGGGGAAGTTCCCTAATTAGGCATGTAGGCGGTGTTTCTTGGGTTGCCCGGTTGGAGTGGCCCGTACGATGTCCGGGTGGCCGTGACCGACTTCACCAACCAGGCGTCCGAGCAGCCGGAGCCCCAGCCGGACGGCGAATCGGCGAGCTCCGTACGAGACCGGCTGGTGCCGCCGATGCGAGGCGACGCCATGTGGGGCTGGCTGGGCCCGCTGCTGGTGGCGGCATTCGGGGCGATCCTGCGCTTCACCAACCTCGGGCGTCCGAACGCGGTCATGTTCGACGAGACGTACTACGCCAAGGACGCGTGGGCGCTGATCAACTTCGGTGCCGAGCGGAACGCGCTCAAGGACGCCGACAAGCTCCTGATGCAGAAGAGCACGGAGATCTGGCAGCAGTGCGCGCCGGCCGAGCTCGACAAGTGCGCCTCCTACGTGGTCCACCCGCCGCTGGGCAAGTGGATGATCGGTGTGGGCGAGCAGGTGTTCGGCATGACCCCGTTCGGCTGGCGGTTCGCCGGGGCGCTGGTCGGCGTGGTGTCGATCCTCATCCTGGCCAGGACGGCCCGCCGGATGACCCGCTCCACCATGCTGGGCTGCCTGGCCGGTTTCCTGCTGGCCATCGAGGGACTGCACCTGGTGCTGTCACGCACCGCGCTGCTGGACATCTTCCTGATGTTCTTCGTCCTGGCCGGGTTCGCCTGCCTGGTGGTCGACCGCGACCGGGCGCGCGGCCGCCTGGTCGACTGGTACGAGACCTCGCCGCTGAGCGAGCACGGCCCGTGGCTGGGACTGCGTCCCTGGCGGATCGCGGCCGGGCTCTGCCTGGGCGCGGCGTGCGCGGTCAAGTGGTCGGGGATCTTCTTCCTGGTGGCCTTCGCGGTCATGTCCCTGGTCTGGGACGCCGGGGCCCGTCGGGCGGTCGGGTTGCGCCGGCCGTACGGCGGCATGTTCGGCAAGGACCTGCCCAACCTCCTGCTGGCGATGGGCCTGATCCCCGCGCTGACCTACATGGTCTCGTGGAGCGGCTGGTTCGCCTCCTCCTCCGGCTGGGGGCGCAACTGGGCCCAGGCGACCTCGCAGGGGCCGTTCTTCTTCGTCTTCGACTCGGTCCGGTCGTGGCTGAACTACCACTTCCAGGTCCTCGGCTTCCACACCGATCTGGCGACCCCGCACAGCTACCAGTCCGAGCCGTGGAGCTGGCCGCTGCTGCTGCGCCCCGTGGCCTTCTTCTACGAGACGCCCAAGAGCGGATGCGACGCCTCAAGCTGCTCGCAGGCGGTGCTCGGGGTCGGCACCCCGGTCATCTGGTACGGCGGGCTGGCCGCGCTCATCGCGATGATCGCCTGGTATGTGGCCACCCGCGACTGGCGCGCCGGAGCCGTCCTGCTGAGCTACGCCGCCGGCTGGCTGCCCTGGTTCTACTGGGCCATCGCCGACAACCGGACCATGTTCCTGTTCTACGCGATCCCCATGGTCCCCTTCATGATCCTGGCGATCGTGCTCGCCGCCGGCCTGATCATCGGCCCGGTGAACGCCGCACCACGACGGCGTATCGTCGGCGCCTCGATCGTGGGCGCCTTCACGCTGCTGTCGCTCATCAACTTCTGGTGGCTCTACCCCGTGCTCACCGCCGAGATCATCCCTTACGCGGAGTGGCATTCGCGCATGCTCTTCAAGAAGGGCTGGGTCTGACCGTCCACACATATGAGCTGCTTAGTGCTGATTCCTTAGGGTAGGCGACGTGCACGATCCATTACGTCACGTTCATCGTCAGGGCAGGCCCGCATACGGCAGACTTCGAAGCATGCCTGCACCGGACGTGGCCGCGCTCCTCTCCGAGCTGGAGCGGTCCGAGCCCGACTACGCCGAGCACGCCCGGAGCGCCATCGACTGGCTGACCGGCGGCGAGCCGCTGGAGACCATCACCGAGCTCAACGTGTGCGAGTTCCTCTGGTACACACTGCCGACCAAGGTCTCCGGCGACCGTCCCGCGATCGCCCGCGCGCTGGCCAGCCTCCTCCGGCTGGGCGGCCTGGAACGTTACGCCGCGCTCTGCCTCTCCTCCGCGACGGCGCAGATCCTGCGCACCTACGCCCGCTCCGGCGAGGATGCCGGGATGGCCGCCTACCAGAGCGCTCTGGACGCCACCGGGGTGCTCCCGCCCGACGTGCCGGAGCTGCGGTGGAGCTCGATCATGGGTCCCGAGGAGCTGGGCGCGCACGGCGCGTGCTCGGCCGCCCTGGAGCTCGCCATCGTCTCCGGGGAGCTCGCCATCGGCTCCCCCGAACGGCAGGCGCTGACCCGCCAGTGGCTGACCACGCCCCGGCCCGAGCTCGGCGGGGACAACTGGCTCCACCGGGTCCAGGGTGAGCGCCTGAACCGCTGGGTGCTCGGCCGGGGCACCGCCTGGCGCGAGCTCGCCCAGCCCTTCGAGGTGCGCCTGCACGCCCCGATCCCGGCTCCGGCCGAGGACCACCTTGAGGCGCTGCGATGGCTGCTGGAGCAGGGCCGCCGGCAGGGCGGCGTCCCGCTGACCCAGCGGCACAACCTGGCCCGCTCGGTGCTCGCGGAGAGTCCCTGGAGCGGCGCGGAGCTGGCGGCGGTCCGCGAGGTGGCCCAGGGGCAGATGGGCGCGCTGCGCCGCGCCGGGAGGCGGCTGGTGATCACCTCGACCGGGGAACGCCTGCTCCACGACCGCGACCTGCTCTGGGAGGCCGCGGCCGCCGCGCTGCTGGCCCCGGCGTCCGGGGAGCACGGCTTCAGGGCCTCGGCCCGGGAGGTGGCGCTGATGCTGCTCGCCGACGGCTCACCCGCGGACCGCGACCGCGTCGCCTCGGTGATCGACTGCGAGGAGTGGCAGACCTCGGAGGTGGACGACTCGCTGGCCGACCTGGGGCGGCGCCTGGACGCCTTCGGCCTGCGGCGGGCGGGCAGGCTCACCCCCGCGGGCCGGTCGGCCGCCCTGGCCGCGCTGAGGAGCCACGCGCTGCGGCCCCGCCAGTACGTCAACATGAGCTGATCCGCCTGGGTGATTCCCGCGGCCCGTCGGCATGGACCGACCCCGGGGTGATTCCCGCGGACATCGGCATGGAGCGACTCCGGGGTGATTCCCGCCACTGCCCGGAACCGACTAATCCATCACAGCCGGGGCAGTGGCCGTGCGTGTCCGAGCCCATCTCCAGTGACCGCGCCGAACCGGCCGCTCCCGTCCCCGCCACCGTCCCCGCCGCCTCCGCCAAGGCCGCCCCCGCCGACGAGGCCGAGCCGGTCCTCACCTCGGCCGGCCCCGTGCGCCCTCTCGAAGCCCCCGCCGACGGACCGGTCCTCACCTCCGCGGGTCCCGTGCGACCGCTGGAGGCCCCCACCGACATGGCCACCACCGACCTGCCCTTCGGCCGGCCGGGGCGGTCGATGCGCGGCAACCCGTTCGTGTTCGGCTTCACCGCCGCCCTGGGCGTGCTCACCGCCTGGTGGCTGGTGCAGGCGGTCATGAGCGCGAGTTCGGTGCTGATCCTCATCATCGTCTCGCTCTTCCTCGCCATCGGCCTGAACCCCGCCGTCGAGAACCTGCAGAAGCGCGGGCTCGCCCGCGTGGTCGCCATCACCGTGGTCTTCCTCGGCGTCATCGCCGTCTTCGCCGTCTTCGGCCTGGCCGTGGTGCCGCCGCTGACCACGCAGTCGACCGACTTCGTGGAGAAGCTCCCGCAGTACGTCCAGGAGCTGCAGAACAATCCGATGATCCGCGACCTGGACCAGCGCTTCCAGATCCTGGAGAAGCTCCAGCAGTACGTCACGAGCGGCGACTTCGGCAGCCAGATGTTCGGCGGCGTCCTCGGCTTCGGCCAGGTGCTCATCGGGGCGGTCTTCAACGCGCTGACGGTCCTGGTCCTGACGCTCTACTTCCTGGGCTCGCTGAACTCGCTCAAGAAGATGGCCTACCGCCTGGTGCCGAAGTCCCGCCGGACCCGCGCCGGCCTGCTCGGCGACAAGATCATCGACAGCATCGGCGGCTACGTCGCCGGCAACCTGATCATCTCGCTGATCGCCGGAGTGACGACCTTCTTCTTCCTGATCGCCATGAAGGTCCCCTACGCCCTGGCACTGGCCCTCATCGTGGCCCTGACCGACCTCATCCCGATGGTCGGCGCCTTCATCGGCGCGGGGGTCGCCTCCCTGGTCGGATTCTTCGTCTCACCGACCGTCGGCATCATCTGCGTGATCTTCTTCACCGTCTACCAGCAGGTCGAGAACTACTGGATCGCGCCGAGCGTGATGAAGAGCTCGGTGGACGTCCCGCCGCTCGCCACGATCGTCGGTGCCCTGGTCGGCGGCGCCCTGCTCGGCGTGGTCGGCGCCCTGCTGGGCATCCCGCTGGTCGCGGCCCTCCTGCTCATCGTCCGCGAGGTCGTCATGCCCCGCCAGGAACAGGTCTGACCCGGCCCGCCCGGAGGACCCGGCTGGAGGGGCCCGGGGTGTTCGCCGGGGACGTGCGGCGGTTCTTCGAGAACCTCGTGTGAGGCCGACGGTATTCGCGGTCACCTTCTGACCGCGATCGGTGCCACCATCGTCGGGTGTTGGAAACCTCGGCCCGGCTGCTCCGTCTGCTCGCGTTGCTCCAGGCTCACCGCGACTGGCCGGGGACGGAGCTGGCCGGACGCCTCGGGGTGAGCCCACGGACCATCCGCCGCGACGTCGACAGACTGCGGACTCTGGGCTATCCGATCAACGCGATCGGCGGCGTCGGCGGCGGCTACCGGCTGGGCGCCGGCGCCTCGCTGCCCCCGCTGCTGCTCGACGACGAGGAAGCGGTCGCGGTGGCGGTCGGGCTGCGCACGGCGGCCGACGGCGCGATCACGGGTATCGCCGAGACCTCGGTGCGGGCGCTGGCCAAGCTGGACCAGATGCTCCCCTCGCGGCTGCGCTACCAGATCGACACCCTCAGCTCGGCCGTGGTGATCATACCGATGCCCGGCCCCACGGTCGATCCGTCGACGCTGATCGCGATCGCCTCGGCGGTGCGCAACCACGAACGGCTGCGCTTCGACTACGTCTCGCATGACGGCTCAGCGACCACACGAGACGTGGAACCGTACCGGCTGGTCCAGGACGGGCGGCGCTGGTATCTCTTCGCCTGGGACACCGGCAGGTCGGACTGGCGGAGGTTCCGGGCCGACAGGCTGTCGATGCGCATCCCCACCGGACCTCGGTTCGGCCCGAGACCGCTGCCCGCAGAGGACCTGGCCGACTACTTCGCCATGGGGCCGACCGTGAACGGCCACCGCTACCGGGCGGTGCTCACAATGTACGGCTCGGCCGCGGAGGTGACCGAGGAGGTGCCGCCCACGCTCGGTGTGGTGGAACCCATCGACGATCACACCTGCACCCTGCGCATCGGCTCGGACAGCCTCGACCATCTCGCGGTATGGGTGGCCGCGTTCGGCTTCGAGTTCGACGTCCACGAGCCGCCCGAGCTCGTGGAGCACCTTCGCACGCTGACCGCCCGCCTGCAGCGGGCCGCCTGGCCTACGGCAGGAGCGTGATGAGCAGGGTGCGGAGGTCCCTTGTGCCGTCGGGGCCGAGGATCTCCTCGATGTCGTGCTCGACGCCGCGCATCGCGTCGCGGACCGCGGGGATGCGGGCGCGGCCGAGGTCGGTGAGTTCCAGGGCGTAGCGGCGGCGGTCGTGCGGGTCCTGGCCGCGGACCACGAGCCCGGCCTGGACGAGTTCCTCGATCAGCGACGCGGTGGCCGGTTCGGTGAGGTACAGGTACTGGGCGAGTTGCTGCTGGGGGCAGGGACCGAGCCGGTCCAGGGCGGGCAGCAGGCTGAAGTGGCGGGTGCGCAGGCCGTAGTCCTCCAGCCGGTGGTCGCCGAGCCGGCGCAGGCGGTAGTGAGCCTGGGCGACGAGGTGTTCGGTGCTGGGGATGGTGGACTGCTCGTCGTGGGCGACCAGCCCGCTGAGCAGCTCGTTGAGGCGGCGCCGTTCCGGAGGGGACAGCGGGGCGGTGAGCCGGGCGTCCCGGTCGGCGACGGCCTGGCGCATGTCTTTCAGGGCGGCACGGCCCTCGTCGGTCACCGACAGGATGTAGGTGCGGCGGTTGGCCGGGTTGCGGGTCCGGGTGACGTAGCCGGCCTGCTGGAGCCGGTCGAGCAGCTTGACCATGATCGTCCGGTTGATTCCGAGGCGGTGCGCGAGGTCCTGCTGCGAGGGAGCGTCCTCGTCGGCCAGCATGTCGAGCACCACGAAGTCACGGGACTGCGCCCCGTTCTGCATGGCCTCGGCCGTGATGCCGGTGAAGACCCTGCGCAGCAGATGACCGACGGTCTCGTGCAGCGGCCCGGATTCCTCGTCCACGCGGCCTTCCTGCTGATCAGGCACAGGTCCCACCTCCCCGGGAAAGTCTACGGCCAGGAAGTTGATATAACAACTCTCTGATAGTTGGGAGATTGACGATTGAGATAATGCAGATTAACGTCAATGCCCGCGGAGCGAAGGAGATGATCATGATTAAGCCCTTCCGTATCGACATCCCCCAGGCCGGCCCGGACGGCCTGACCGACCGGCCGGCTCGGACCCGCCGGCCTGACGAGGTGGCCGGCCCCCTGTCCGAGCAGTCCCACGACGACGTGCGGACGTTCTTCCGTGACCCGCGATGACCGACATACGCAGTCAGACGGGTCCGGTCGGCACAGCGGCGATGACACCGGCACCCGCAGCGGATCGGCGCTGGTGGGCGCTGGCAGCGGTGGCCGTCGGGCAGCTCATGATCGCGGCAGACGCCACCATCATGAACATCGCGCTGCCGACCGTTCAGCAGGAGCTGGGGCTGACCGGCTCGCAACGGCAGTGGGTGATCACCATCTTCGCCCTCGGGTACGGCGGGCTCCTGCTCCTCGGCGGCCGGCTGTCGGACCTGATCGGCCGCAAACGGTGCCTGCTGATCGGGCTGTCCGGTTTCGCGGTCGCCTCGGTCCTGGGAGGGATGGCGACCGGCCCAGCCATGATCCTCACGTCCCGCGCGTTGCAGGGCGCCTTCGGGGCGCTGTTCACGCCCTCCGTCCTCGCCCTGATCGGCACCACCTTCACCACGCCTGACGAGCGCGGCAAGGCGTTCGGGATCTACGGCACGGTCATGGGAAGCAGCTCCGGTGTCGGTCTGGTCCTCGGCGGGCTGCTCACCGACTACGCGGGCTGGCGCTGGAGCCTGTTCGTGAGCGTGCCCATCGCGGCCGCCGCGGCATTCGGTGTCGTCGCCACCGTGCGCGCCACGCCCCGCCACCATGCCGGCCCCCGGGTGGACGTCACCGGCGCGATCCTCGCCACGGCAGGCCTCATGGCACTGGTCTTCGGGCTCAGCCAGGCGGAATCCGACGGCTGGACCGCGGGCTCGACGCTGACCGGCCTCGCGGCGGGGCTCATCCTCCTGGCCCTGTTCGCCCGGTCCCAGAACCGCACCGCCCACGCGCTGCTGCCGCTCCGCGTCGTCCTGCACCGCCGGCGCGGCGGCGCCTACCTGGCCGTCCTGTGCATGGCGGTCGGCAACTTCGCCGGATTCTTCTTCCTCACCTTCTACCTGCAGAACGTCCTGGACTACTCCCCGCTCAAGGCCGGGCTCGCCTTCCTGCCCTACACCGCCGCCATCGTCCTGGGCGTACGCCTCGCCCGCAGGTTCGTCACCAGCGCCCCCGTAAGGCTCATGCTGAGCCCCGGACTGGTCGCGACGGCCGGGGGACTCGCGCTGCTCGGCCTGCTGGGCCCCGACAGCGGCTACGCGACGCACCTGCTGCCCGTCGTCATCCTGCTCGGACTCGGCAACGCCTGGGTGCTGGTCCCCGCCAACAGCACCGCCACCCTCGACGCCGGACCGGACGCCGGAGTCGCCGGGGCCACCGTGATGACCTCGATGCAGATCGGTTCCTCACTGGGAATCGCGCTGCTCGGCAGCCTCGCCGGATCGGCCGCCACCGGCTACCTCCAGGCCCATCCAGGAACCGCGGACCTCACCGCACGGGCCACCGTCCACGGCTACAACCTCGCGGGCCTGGCCGCCGCCGGATTCCTCTGCCTCGCCGCCGTCGCCGTGTTCCTGATCATCGGCCCCAGGAAGCACACCCCGTAGCCGGCCGGCCGCACGTCGCTGACCCAGATCGACCGAGCGAGGATCATCGGCGAGACGATCGGGCGGCCGTTGCGGTTCGAGGAGCAGCCCAGGGAACAGTTCAGGGAGCGGCCCCGCCGGCGGTCGATTTTCTCCTCGACAGGCTTGCCTCGATGGACGGTACGACCGCGGAGGTACTGCCGACCGTCGAGGAGGTCACCGGGCGCCCCGCCGTCACCTACGCCCGGTGGGCCGCCCACCGCAACCCGGGGAACCTCAGCCACCGCCACAATGATCATGTGATTGATCACTACCGCGACCTCTTCGAGTGTCACCAGTGGCTGGAGAGCGGGCTCTGCTGGATCGTCGTGCAACCCCTCAACGAAGAGATCACGGTGGACGATCTCCTGTGGCGACTGAACGGGGGCCGCGATCCCGAGCAGCGCACCATGGCGTATCCCACGGAGGAGGCCATCGAGGAGTTCCAGCCCGTGCTCTTCGTCTTCGAGGATGAAGGAGCCTGGGGTTTCCTCGAATTCACCTACGGCATGGCCCCGTCCGATCGCGCCCTCACCGAGCTCAGCAAGGAATCACGAGTATGGATGACGACCTGGCACTTCAAGGGGGGGTACACGATCCTCTACGCGGCCGACGGCAAGATCAGGGCCCGGATGCGCGACTTCATCTTCACCGAGCACATCACGGAGGACGGCGATCCGAGCGTCCTGGCCGACTTCCGCGCCATGCTCGACAGCCTCGGCCCACAGGACTACCGCGGTAAGTACAGTGCGGCGTTCGCCTTCATCGAGGCGGCCACCGGCATGGGCCTGGAGAGCGAGTGGCTGGATGTGGAAGACGCCCCCGTCGTCATCCTCGACAACCCTGACGCCTGACTCAGGAGCCGGCCCATCGTCCTCGGCCGACGGGGTGAACGCGGTGGCGCTCACAGCTCTGGGAGTGGAGGCATGCCCTGCGGGAGGCGACAGCACTACTGCCAGGGCCATCCGCGGGCGAAGCACACCGGGCCTTTTTCATCCTGTCGCCGCAGCCCATAGGGGTGATCTAGTGGTGAGTGGCCAGCCGGGGGTCCGCGGTCAACGTCCCCTGCGGGCCCCACCCCCGTCCCGGGAGAACCCATGCGCCGATTTCTCCTCGCTCTCACCCTCTTTCTCCTCGCTCTCACCCTCGTCATCGCCGCGTCCGGCTGCTCCGGACCCAGGGAGCCCACCCCGGCTGCGCCCGCCGCCTCGGAGCAGCACACCGACCCGGCACCGTTCCCCTTGTCCACAGCCCCGCCCACCGTCGCCGGGGACGACAGCTCCATCTGCGCCCACCCGAACCTGCGGACCTTCCTCAACGAGGTCGAGAAGTACGCCGGCCGGGCCGGCCTCGACCCCGACGCGCCCCTCCGCGACTGGGAGTCCACCCTGGAGCAGGTCCGATACATCGCCATGGGCACGGTCGGGTCGCCTCTGGGGGACGCGGCAGCGGGGCTGGAAGGCTACCTGTCCGCCGTAGAGGGCCACCTGGATGCCAGGTTCAGCTCCCCGGAGGCACGCAACTACGCTCACGTCATCGCGAAGGCCGCGACCCGGATCGCCAGGACGTGCGGCGTCGACGTCGACATCACGATCCCGGACAAGCCGAAGCTGTCCCAATTAGGCCTGTCCCGTACTGATCCCGCGGCTCGGGCGCAGCCCGTTCCGGATCCGCCGGCTCGCGAAACCGCGTCTGCCTGACCAGCCAGAACACTCTCGATTCACCCCGATCAGAGGCCGCAAGCGGCCCATCCTGAACGACTCTGCCCTGCCACCCGAATCACCTCGCCAGTTGTGAAGAAGCTCCAGAGGCGGTTCCGGTATCTGGGATAGCGTTGTCGGCCATGACCGACTTCATCTCCCTCCCCTTCTACGACCTGTTCCACGAAAACGGGCACGTACCGGAGGCCCGTGAGAAGCTTCCCCCGCTTCTCGCCGGGATACGGCGGAGCATCCTGGAGATCGGAGCGGGAACCGGCCTGATCACCACGTCGCTGGCCGACTGGACACCGGCCGAGATCTTCGCGCTGGAGCCCTCGGCCGGCATGCGCGCGATGTTGCTGTCCCGGCTGAACGCGCGCCCGGAGCTGCTGAAGCGTGTGACCGTGCTTCCCTGTGACGCGCTGAGCGTGGAGCTGGACGAGCCGGTCGAGGCCATAGTGATGATCAACGTGATGTACGCCCTGGAACCGGACTACCGCAAGCGGCTCTGGCCGGTGCTGGCGACCCGGCTGGAACCTGGCGGCCTACTGGTTTTCACCTGGCGCGACGGCGGCCCCCCGGCGCCGCGTCCTCTCCAGGAGCTGGAGTCGCAGCAGGTAGGCCGTCACACCTACACGGTCCTGTTGGAGATTCTCGAGTCGAGCGAAGAGTCGTGCGAGGCCCGCTACCTCTATCGGATCACCGAGGGCGACAGAGTCATCAGCGAGGAGGAGATCGCCGGCCCCGCCTACCGTCCCGTGTGGGAGACGATCGAAGGGGAGCTGGTCGGGGCGGGTTTCGTCCAGGCCGACGCGCCCGAGGGGTTCCTCGCCTGGCGGCTCGCCTGAAGCAAGCGGGCGTGCCCTGCTGCCCCGTAGCGTGCCGGACCGACGTCTGACGCTACGGGAGACGGGCAACCTGTTCAACGCCTTGGCAGATCGCTACCACGCCGAGTACGGCGCTCGGCAAGCCGCAGCCACCCCGTGAGGCGTAGCCACCCAGTTGGTCACTCAGCAACATAGAAGGCCGCTCCCGATCGCTCGGAAGCGGTCTCTGACCTGGGTCACGTCTACACGAGGGCGGGACGGAGGAGGCGGGGACGGTTCCGCCCTGCGCGAAGTCGGCAAGACTCGAACGCGCCGTCTACCTATGGTGAGGTATGGCCTCCTCTGTCCCGCCGCTACGTCCGGCGACCGATCGGACCGATCCTAAGTCGTCTCCGGCTCGCGAGCCGCTGTGGCGGCACGCGCTCGGTGAGCGTCTCAGAGGTCTTCGTCACGAGCGGGGCGAGAAGTTGAGCGAGACGGCGCGTCGCGCCGGCGTCTCGCCGCAGTATCTCTCCGAGATGGAACGAGGCGTCAAAGAGCCATCGAGCGAAATGATCGCTGCGGTCGCCGGCGCGCTGGATGTCACCCTGGTCGATCTGACCCTTGCCGTTGCCGAGAGCTTGCGGTCTGCTCAGAGCAGCACGTCGAGAGGTGCTACCTGCTCGGCGGCGTATGCTCTGGCCGCGTAGCGTGGCCTGCCGGGATCATCCACAGGTCTATGAACGCTCCTCGATGATCTGATCGAGGAGCCCGTACTCCAAGGCCGCGGTCGCGGTGAACACGCGATCGTGATCGGTGTCGGCGCGTAGGGTCTCGACAGTCTGGCCCGTGTGCCGTGACAGTATGCGCTCGATGTCCGCTCGGACACGTACGACCTCGTCGGCTTGCAAGATGAGATCGGGGATCGTTCCGCGTCCCTGAGCGGCCGGTTGGTGCAGGATTACCCGTGCGTGCGGGAGAGCGGCACGTTTTCCTTCGGCGCCCGCGGCGAGAAGGACGGCACCCACCGCGATGGCCTGTCCAACGCAGGTTGTCTCAACCCGCGGGCGGATATAGCGCATGGTGTCATATATCGCGAGCATTGCACTCGGGTCCCCGCCTTCACAGTTGATATAGAACTGTATGCTGGCATCGGGGTTTTCTGACTCCAGAAAAATAAACTGTGCGACGAGCGCGTTCGCGACGCCTGCATCGATTGCGGTCCCCAGATAGACGATTCGCTCGGTGAGAAGATGCGAGTAGACATCCATGATCCGCTCGCCACGAGGATTCTGGGCGATGACGTTAGGGATCGTGTACGTGCTCACTGGCCGACTCCTTCGGTGACGCCGAATCCGGACCGCAGGCGATCGCGTGGCGCAATTTCGTCGAAGCTCTGGACGATTGCGTCTATGAAGCCGTAGTCCAGTGCCTCTTGCGCTGTGTACCAGCGATCATGCAGGGAATCCTCGAATATGCGCTCCACAGGCTGACCTGTGTCCTCGGCGATGAGTCCGAGCACCGTGTCACGAGTATGCCGAAGGTCGTCGGCCTGCAGTTCGATGTCGACTGCGGTGCCACCGATTCCGGCCGAGCCTTGGTGCATCAGGACACGTGCGTGCGGCAGGGCGCGGCGCTTCCCCGGGGTACCCGATGACAGCAAGAATTGCCCGGCGCTGTAGGCGATACCCATCGCGAGGGTCGATACGTCACACGGAATGAGCCGAATGATGTCACGGATCGCAAGCATCGATGGAACCGAGCCGCCCGGGGAGTGAATCCACAGTGCAATATCGGTCGACGCATCCTGCGTGGCGAGTGCTATCAATTGCGTGGCGAGCAGCGTCCCGTTGTCGTCATCGAGAGGACCGTCGAGAACGAGAACGCGCCCCTCGTAAAGCTGACGCCTTACCCGCGTGTCGAACAGTGGAGGTTTCGATTCTTCGCCCATGCGTCCATCATGTGGGGCGATCCGGATCGGCGTCGACACGATCTGCCTGCGGCAGATCTGCTCTGAGCAGAGCGAACTCGGTTTCCGATCCGGTCCGTAGCATTGCGGTCGGGAATCGACTCTCGCCCGCTGACGCCGTGATGCTCGTCATGGCGGCCAGCGTCTGGAGGAGTCGCGCCCCGTCGTCGACATCACACTCCTCGCGGCAAGTGCCGGGCAGGAAGTTCTCGAGATGCGGCCACGACCAGCGAACCTTCCGCGGGGACTTTGACGGAACTGCCCTGACGCGGCGGGTTTCTCGATCTGCGCAGCCCGTGGCAGCCGCATCGTGTAGGCAAGCTGTTCAACGAAGGGCGGGGATGCGTTCGCCACCCTTCGCAGGGCGCTGGGTTGGCGATGAAGCCGGCCACGCAACGTCGTCGATCGCTAGCCACGGCGCGACGGCCAGGGCCGTGGGCGTGAGCCCGGCAAACGTCGTGACCTCGCGGTGGAGGTGGGACTGGTCGACGTAGCCGCTCTCGGTGGCAACGCGGGCGGCGGCGTGACCCGCCGCGAGAAGGTGGGCGGCGTGATCGAAGCGCACCAGTCGGGCGGCGCGTTTGGGTGTGATGCCGAGCTGGGACCGGAAGCGGGACCACAGGCGCTTGCGGCTCCAGCCGACCTCGTCCGCCAGGCCGTCGACCCGCACCCGCCCCCGGCTGGTGAGCGTCCGCCGCCAGGTGTAGGCGACCTGCGGATCGACCGGTGGGTGGGCGCCCAGCCGTCGGCCGAGGATGTCCACCGCGATCGTGAATCGTTCGTCCCACGATGCGGCGGCGCGCAGCCTGTCCTCGGCTCGCCCGGCGTCGCGGCCCCAGACATCCTCAAGGGCTACCACCGTCCCGCTGAGCTCGGTCGATGCGCCGAACAACGCAGCCGCCGCGACCGGCTCCAGCCGGATCTGGAGGCACTCGCCGACTCCCCAGCCGGCTGCCCGAAGATCGCCGGGGAGGAGCCCGACGACGACACTGCCGCGCTCGTGCCGGCCATGGGTTTCGTAGACGACGCCTTCTCCCTCGCTCAGATCGACGAGCAGGGTGACGGACGGGTGCGCGACCATGGCGAGGTCCACAGAGGCCGGGGCACGATGGCGGAACCCGGCCATGCTGATCCCCGGCAGCCGAACCGACGGGCGTGGGACTGCGATGTCCACCCACGCTCGGTCAGGTGGCGTCCCGGTCGACAACACGTGACCAGTCTAGGCCTCAGGGATCACGGGCGGGCGGGCTGTCAGCGGCCCGTTGCCGTGAAGCCCAGCAGCAGTTTGCTGGTCGTCTCGGGCGCTTCCAACATGGGTAGGTGCCCGACGCCGGGCAGCAGCTCGACCCGCGCGTTCGGCACCGCGTCGTACCGGTGCGCCGACGACGGCTCCCAACGGGGGTCGGCAGCGCCGAAGATCACCAGCACGGGGACCTTGAGGGCGGCGAGACGCTCGGGCACGCTCCGCTCGGCGATGTACGCGGTGTTCCGGCGCAGCACCGTCCTCATCACGCGGTAGGTGGTGTCCCGTAGGCCGGCGACCACGTCGTCAGGGACGTCCACCGGGCGAGCGGCCGTCGCGCTGATCCCCCTGCGGATCATCGCATCCGAACGCCTCGACCACAGGAGCGGGCCCAAAGGCGGGGCCAACAGGACCCGAAGGATGAACGGCTGCCGAAGGAGCGCGTCCATACTTGGGCCGCTACTGATCAGTGCAAGCGAACCCACGAGGTCGGGACGTTGTTCGGCAAGCGCGGTGGCGACGTAGCCGCCGCTGGAGTGCCCGCCCACGGCGACGTGACGAAGGCCGAGGTCGTCCAGCAGCGCCGCCACCCGGCCCGCCTGCGCAGGCACATCGTACGGCGGCGCGGGCGGGGACTGGCCGCAGCCCGGGAGGTCGACCCGGATGACGTGATGGTGGCCGACCAGTGCCGGGACCATCGGGCTCCAGAAGCCGCCCGAGGCCCCCGATCCGTGGATGAGCAACAACGGCGGCGCCTGCCGCGGGCCGTCATGGACCACGTGCAGCCCATGCGAGTGCTCAATGTCGTACTCACTCATGCGGAGACTATGCACGGGCGGTCGACCATCAGTCTTGGACAAATGTTCCCGCGGAGTTGACGACCGACTGTTCTTGCGGAGTTGACGACCGACGGCCCGCCACCATCGGCGCAGTCCCCGGAGGGCGGCGCTGTCATCGGCAGATGAGGACGACATCGCCCTTCCAGCACGGGGCACGATCGATCAGCCGGCACTGCGTGCCCACGGGCAGGCGAGGGCCACGATGCCGGACACCTCGTCAACAACAGGGCTCGCGCGGTGTTCGCTGACTTCTCCCTGGCCTCGTTCCCGGAGGTCCTACCCATGGACCAACAATCCTCCGCTGACGAATCAGCCACGTAGCCCGGACACGGTGAAGACCCGATTCCGGGTCTTTCGGTCTCTCGCCCCACAACGGGCTATGACGGCGAGAAGAAGCATCAAATGAGCGTGTTTCGTCTCTGGCTTCCATCACAATGATCATGTGATCGACTACTACCGCGATTTCTTCGAGCGGCATCAGTGGCTGGAGCACGGACTCTCCTGGACCGTCGTGCAACCCCTCAACGAAGAGATCACGGTGGACGATCTCCTGCGACGGCTGAACGGAGGCCTCGCCCCCGAGCAGCGCGTCATGGAGTATCCCCGAGAAGAGGCCGGGGAGGAGGACCGCCCCGTCCTCCTCGTCTCCGGGGGAGAAGGAACCTGGGGCTTCCTCGAACTCACCTGTGGCTTCGGTCTGTCCGACCGCGTCCTCACCGCCCTCAGCACGGAGTCACGCGTGTGGATGGTGACCTGGCACTTCAACGGGGGATACACGATCCTCTATGCGGCCGCCGGCGAGATCAGGGCGCGGATGCGCGACTTCATCTTCACCGAGCACGTCTTCGAGGAAGGCGATCCGAGCATCCTGGCCGGCTTCCGCGCCATGCTCGACGCTCTCGCCCCGGAGGACTACCGCGGCAAACGCGGTGCGGCGTTCGCCTTCATCGAGGCGGCCACCGGCATGGACCTGGACAGCGAGTTGCCGGATGTGGAGGACGCCCCCGTCGTCATCCTCGACAACCCTGCCGCCTGACCGGTTGTCGGCCGGCATCCTCGCCGCGGTGGCAGCTCGCCCACTCCGAAGACGTCCGCTGACTTCTCGCTGACTCTGCCCCCGGAACCCTCAACGGACACCACCCCGCCCGACCCCGGCCACTGACGACCTGCACGTCACCTGAACAGCAAAAAGGCCCGGCTCCATGATCTGGAACCGGGCCTTTCGATCTTGTGGAGATGAGGGGATTCGAACCCCTGGCCCCTTCGATGCGAACGAAGTGCGCTACCGGACTGCGCTACATCCCCAAGACGTGCACTAGATTAGCAAACTTCCGGAGCCGCTCGCGCCATTCACGGCGGGAAGATCAATCGCCGACCGCGCGGCGGGGGGCCTCGGCGTACTGGTCGAAGATCTCGTCCCGGTGCGCGGCCAGGTCGATGATCTCCGCGACCGGCTGCCGGGCCTCCTGCTGGGCGGCCCGCCGCCGGGCGCGCCTGGCACGTTCCGCGCGGGCCTGAGCGGCCGCCCTGCGCTGCTCGGCGTCGATCTGGACCGAGACCCGCAGAATAGCCAGATAAGAGCCCAGAAGCACCACCGAGGGCGCGATGCCCCACCAGGGGATGATCTGGACGGCGGCTGTCACCACCGAGGCGAGGAGCAGGAGCGTGCACCAGAAGGTCAGCCGCCTGCGTTTGGCCACCTGGTGCGCCCGGCGGCGCTGCTCGGCGCGACGGTGGTCACCCGAGGGCCGCATGGGATGGGACTCCCCCGCGGGTGCGAGATCGGACCTGGTGTCGGAGGCCTCGTCCTCGATCGGCTGCTCGTCCGCGACGTACGGCTCAGCGCCCTTGTCGGTCTCGGCGAAGGTGGGGCGGTCCCGGCGCAACCACATGGGAACGAGGACGCACAACCACATCACGACAATGGCCAGATAGAGAAGAGCGCTGCTCACGGCAACCTCCGGGCAGCATGAAAACGCCTGTGCTCTCTTGGCGTCTTCAATGTGCTCACGTCACGCACCGTAAGACCGCGTGTCACTATTTGACGAGTATTCAGTGCGGTGTGTCGCGAGATCTTCAAACCTCTTCATGGGGAGCGCCACCATGGGCCGCCGATTCTCGGGCCCTCCGCCACCGCACGAGCAGGCCTCTTGGTGCGTCTTCGACCGTGAGCGCGTAACAAATGTGGTCACGCCAAGCACCGTCGATGTGCAGATGTCGCCTTCTGATGCCTTCTTCCCTGAAGCCGAGCTTTTCAACCACCCTGCGACTTGCGTGATTTTCCGGCCTGATGTTGGCCTCCACCCGGTGCAGCCCGGTGGTGAAGAAACAGTGGTCGACCGCCATGGCCACGGCGGTGGGGGTGATGCCCCGGCCGGCCAGCGCGCCGTCCACCCAGTAACCGATCTGGGCCGACCTGGCCGAGCCCCAGACGATGGCGCCGACGGTGAGCTGCCCGGCGAAGGCGCCCTCGTAGGTGACGACCCAGGGCAGCGCGAGCCCCTGCCGGGCCTCCCTGCGGAGGGTGCCGGCCATCGAGATGTAGGGACCGAGGCCCGTCCTGAACAGGGGGGTCTCAGGGTTGCTGGGCTCCCAGGGACGGAGCCAGTTGGCGTTGCGCAGCCGCGACTCCCGCCAGACACGCACATCCCGCAGGCGCAGCGGCCGAAGTCCCACCGGGCCTTCCGTCAGGGTCACCGGCCAGCCACGTAGTCGATCCACGCCCTCCATCATCCCCCCAAGACACGCCGACGTGCCATGGAGTCCGTCAGGCGGCTCAGCGCGGGTGGTCTCCCCCTCGAATCTGGTCCACGGCGTGTTCGAGCACGGGCAGAAGCACCGCCATTCCGTCGCGGACCCCTCCGGTGGAGCCCGGCAGGTTGACGATCAGGCTGCCGCCGGCCTGCCCGGCGAGCCCGCGGGACAGGATCGAGGTGGGCACCCTGTCGCGGCTGGACTGGCGGATGGCCTCGGCGATGCCGGGGATCTCCCGGTCCAGCACCCGCGCGGTCATCTCCGGGGTGAGGTCGGCCGGGGTCAGCCCGGTGCCTCCGGTGGTGATGATCACGTCGTATCCCTCGGCCACTCCCGCCCGTAGGGCCAGGCCGACCTCGTGGCCGTCGGGGACCACCCGGGGACCGTCCACGTCGCATCCGGCCTCGGCGAGGAGCTCGGCCAGCAGTTTTCCGGATTTATCCTCGTATATCCCGGCGGAGGCCCGGTTGGACGCCGTGATCACCAGAGCTCTCATGCCGCCATCCTCCCAGCCTCGCGCACCGCGGCAGCCCTCAGACCCCGGCCCCTCGCCCCTTCCCGCTCCCGACCCGGGCGACACACCTCCCGCTCCGGGCGACACACCTAACGACCCGCCGCTCCGGGCGACACACCTGCCGACCCGGGCGACACACTTACCGACCCGGGCGACACACCTGCCGCCGGTGATCAGGACTGCCGGTTCCACACCCCGGTCTTGCCGCCGGTCTTCTCCTCGACCCGGACATCGGTGATCACGTCTGCCGGGTCCACCGCCTTGACCATGTCGATCAGCGCGAGCGCGGCGACCGAGACGGCGGTCAGCGCCTCCATCTCGACACCGGTCCGGTCGGCGGTCTTGACCCTGGCGGTGATCTCCACGCCGTCGTCGACCACGGCCAGCTCGACCTTCACCCCGTGCAGCGCGATCGGGTGGCAGAGCGGGATCAGGTCGGGGGTGCGTTTGGCGCCCATGATGCCCGCGATCCGCGCGGTGCCGATCGCGTCGCCCTTGGGGATGTCACCCGACCTCAGCAGGGCCACGGCCTCGCTGGACAGCAGCACCTTGCCGGTGGCGCTCGCCGTACGGACGGAGACGTCCTTGGCGGAGACGTCCACCATGCGTGCCGCGCCGGTCTCATCGATATGCGTGAATCCACTCATACGCACACAATGCCCTGCGTCCCGGCATCCGCGCTCACGGCACCGGCTCGCTCGCTCCGTCCGCTCCCCTGCCCGCCGGCCCGAACCCGCCCGCGCGAATCGCTCCGCCCGACACTCCGCCCGCTCGCCCGAATCACCGCGGCCGCCCGAACCCGCCCGTTCACAGGGGGATGACCTCCACGGTCGCGCCCTCGGGCAGTTCGGTGACGTCCTCGGGGAGCACGATCAGGGCGTTGGCCGCGGCCAGGGCGGCGAGCTGGTGCGAGCCCTGCCCCCGCACCGGCGTGACGGACCCGTCGGTGGCCAGCACCGCCCGCAGGTAGGACCGCCTGCCCTGGGGCGAGCGGAGCGGGGAGACGGTCACGGCGCGCACCGTCGGCGCGGGCCCGGCGGGCAGGCCGCGCATCTTCCGCAGCGCCGGCCGGACGAACAGCATGAACGACACGAAGGACGACACCGGATTGCCCGGCAGCGCGAAGATCGGAATCTGGTCCTCGCCCACCACGCCGAACCCCTGGGGCATGCCCGGCTGCATGGCGACGCGGTCGAAGCGGACCGTGCCAAGGGGGCCGAGTGCCTCCTTGACCGGCTCGTAGGCACCCATCGAGACGCCACCGCTGGTGATCACGACGTCGGCCCGCAGGAGCTGCGCGTCGAGCTGGTCGAGGAACAGCCGGGCGTCGTCGGCCACGACTCCGGCCCGGTACCCCTCGCCCCCGGCCTCGCGGACGGCGGCGACCAGGGTGTAGCTGTTGGACTCCCAGATCTGGCCGGGAGCCAGGGGGGTGCCGGGCTCGGCCAGCTCCGCGCCCGTGGAGATCACCACGACCCGCGGCCGGGGCCGTACCAGCACCCGGCGGCGGCCGACCCCCGCCAGGATGCCGAGCTGCGCGGGGCCGATCAAGGTCCCTACCGGCAGCACGACCTCACCGGCGCGCACGTCCTCGCCCGCCCGGCGGATCGCGTTTCCCGGCGGCGCCTGCCGGTCGATCGTGACCTGGGCCGTGCCGCCGTCGGTCCACTCGACAGGGACCACGGCGTCGGCGCCCTCGGGCATCGGGGCACCGGTCATGATCCGCGTGACCGTGCCGGGGCCGACGGCGAGCCGCCCGTCGTCACCGGCCGCGATGTCGCCGAGCACCGGCAGCGTCACCGGGACCTGCCTGACGTCCTCGGCCCGTACGGCGTAGCCGTCCATGGCCGAGTTGTCGAACGGCGGCAGCGGGACCGGGGAGGTGACCTCCTCGGCCAGGGTGGTGCCCAGCGCCTGCTCCAGGTCCACCTCCAGCGGGGCGAGCGCCCGCACGGTGAGCAGGATGTCCGCCAGGTGGTCGTCGACCGATCTCATCGGGCTCGTCGGGGTCATCGGGATGCCAGAAACTCCTTCAGCCAGGGCATGAACTCCGGTGCCAGGTCGGACCGGTCCGCCGCGAACTGCACCACGGTCCGGAGGTAGTCGAGCTTGTTGCCGGTGTCGTAGCGGCGTCCGCGGAACAGCACGCCGTGGACCGGTCCGCCCTCGTCCCCGCCGCGACCGGCCAGGGTACGCAGGGCGTCGGTCAGCTGGATCTCGTTGCCGCGGCCCGGAGGGGTGTTCTCCAGGACCTCGAAGACGGCGGGGTCGATCACGTAGCGGCCGATGACGGCCCAGTTGGACGGGGCCTCCTCCGCCGGGGGCTTCTCCACGAGGTCGGTCACCCGCACCACGTCGTCCTCGGAGGTGGGTTCGATGGCGGCGCAGCCGTACAGGGAGACCTGCTCCTTGGGCACCTCCATCAGCGCGACGACGCTGCCGCCGTAGGCGCCGCGTACCTCGATCATGCGCTTGAGGAGCTCGTCGCGGTAGTCGATCAGGTCGTCGCCGAGCAGGCAGGCGAACGGGTGGTCGCCCACGTGCTGCTTGGCGCAGAGCACGGCGTGACCGAGGCCGCGCGGCTCGCCCTGCCGCACGTAGTGGAGCGTCGCCAGGTCGGCGGGCTCTCGCACCTGGGAGAGCCGTTCGTCGTCGCCCTTGGCCTCCAGGGCGTCCTCAAGCTCGATCGCCCGGTCGAAGTGGTCCTCGATGGAGCGCTTGTTCTTACCGGTGACCATCAGGACGTCGAGCAGCCCGGCGGAGACCGCCTCCTCGACGACATACTGGATCGCGGGCTTGTCGACGATCGGCAGCATCTCCTTGGGAGTCGCCTTGGTCGCCGGTAGGAAGCGGGTGCCCAGGCCCGCAGCGGGAACAACGGCTTTGGTCACAGGATGCAAGTCGGCCATAACCGAAACCATAGTGGAGGGATCTGTGGACAAGCTGAAGCTGCGCTCGACGATCGAGGCCGCGCGTGCCTCGATCCCCGCAGACGAGCGGCACGCGGCTTCCGTCCGGACGCGGGAAACGCTGCTGGAGCAGCCATGGGTCCAGATGGCCGGCCTCATCGCGTGCTACTGGTCCATCGGGACGGAACCGGCGACCCACGGGCTCGTCTTCGCGCTGTGGAAACACGGTGCCACCGTGATCCTGCCGGTGCTCCGCGATGACGACGACCTCGACTGGGCGGTGTACGACGGCCCCGACACGCTCGCTCCCGGCCGCTTCGGGCTCATGGAGCCGGTGGACACCCGGCGCGGCGTCGACGCGATCAGGACCGCCGCCCTGGTGATCGTGCCCGCACTGGCGGTGGACCGGTTCACCGGAGTACGGCTCGGCCGCGGCGGCGGCTCCTACGACCGGGCGCTGGCGAGGGTCGGCCCGAACGTGCCGACGGTCGCCCTGCTGTACGAGGGAGAGCTGCTGGAAGGCGTCCCCGCCGAGCCTCACGACCTGCCGGTCCGCTACGCGGCCCTGCCGGACGGGATCACCGCCGTCGCTCCGCGGAGTGCCTGACGACTCGGCCGAATGCGACACAATGGTCCCTGGAGTCAGAGAGGGGGCTAGATGGGATGGGATGTCTGGCTGCTTCTCGGGGCTGGAATCGTCATCGCGGCCATCCTCGCGGTGCGGGTCGCCCACCGGAGCGGACTGCCGAGCCTTCTCATCTTCCTGGGCTTCGGCCTGCTCGTCGGCGAGTCCGGCTTCGGGCTCCAGTTCGAAAACCCTGAGCTCGCCCAGCAGATGGGGCTGGTCGCCCTGGCGATCATCCTGGCCGAGGGTGGTCTGACCACCAACTGGAGCCACGTCAAGCGTTCCATCCCGACCGCGCTGGTGCTGGCCACCGTCGGTGTCGGGATAAGCATCGCGGCCGTCGCGGTCCCCGTGCACCTGCTGCTCGGCATGGACTGGCGGACCTCGCTGCTGCTCGGCGCGATCCTCGCGTCCACCGACGCGGCGGCCGTCTTCTCCGTCCTGCGCCGCCTCCCCCTGCCCCCGCGCCTGGCGGGCATCCTGGAGGCCGAGTCCGGCCTCAACGACGCGCCGACCGTCATCGCCGTGATGCTGCTGAGCGCCGCCACCTCGCCCAGCCTGGGAAGCGCGCTGCTGCTGGTCGTCTTCGAGCTGACGGTGGGCGCGATCGTCGGCCTGGCGGTCGGGCCGCTCGGCGTCTACGCGCTGCGCCGCATCGCGCTGCCGGTCTCCGGCCTGTATCCGATCGCGGTGCTGGCGCTGTCGTTCGTCGCCTACGCCGGCGCCGTGCTCCTGCACGGCAGCGGCTTCCTGGCGATCTACCTGGCCTCCCTGGTGATGGGCAACTCCCGGATGCCGCACCGGGCCGCCTCCCGCGGGTTCGCCGAGGGCGTGGCCTGGCTGGCCCAGATCGGCCTGTTCGTCATGCTGGGCATGCTGGCCAGCCCGTCGGAGATGCCGTCGGCGATCGTCCCGGGCCTGGTGGCCGGGCTGATCCTGGTCCTGCTGGCCCGGCCGCTGTCGATCGTCCTCTCCGCCCAGCTGGTACGGCTGGCGCGGGTCGACCGGCTGAACTGGCGGGAGCAGGCCTTCCTGTCGTGGGCGGGACTGCGCGGAGCGGTGCCCATCGTGCTCGCGACCATTCCCTGGGCCGCCGACTCGGTCGCGGAGGGCACCGCCAAGTTCGTGTTCAACGAGGTCTTCGTCATCGTCGTCGTCTACACCCTGCTGCAGGGGCCGACGCTGCCCTTCGTGGCGAAGCTGCTCGGGCTCTCCACTCCGGACGAGGCCCGCGACCTGGAAGTGGACTCGGCGCCGCTGGAGGAGCTCAACGCCGACCTGCTGCAGATCAGGGTGCCGCCGACCTCGAAGCTGCACGGCGTGGAGATCTTCGAGCTGAGGCTGCCCACCGATGCCCAGGTAACGCTGATCGTCAGGGACGGCCGGACGTTCGTGCCCGCCGACTCCACGAGGATCCGGGTGGACGACCAACTCCTGGTCGTGACCACCGCGGCCTGCAGGGATCCGGTCGAACGGCGAATACGGGCGATCAGCCGCAGGGGCAAACTCGCGGGCTGGTTCGGCGAGCTGGGCACCTGATCCGAGTGGAATGCGACAGGTTCGACTCGCGTTTAAGCTTGTCGGCTGCGTACCATTAGCAGTCGCGTCTATAGAGTGCCAATCGGCGCGGACAACCGAGGAGGAGCGCGTGCCCACCTACCAGTACGCCTGTAGTGCATGCGGCAACGAGTTCGACATCGTCCAGAAGTTCTCCGACGACGCGCTCACCGAGTGCCCGACCTGCTCGGGCGAGCTACGCAAGGTGTTCTCCGCGGTCGGCATCGTCTTCAAGGGGTCGGGCTTCTACCGGACCGACAGCCGGTCTTCCTCCACCAGCACGGTGAGCTCCGGCAACACGAGCTCCTCGTCGAGCTCGCCGGCCGCGTCCGGCTCATCCGGCTCGTCGACGGAGTCGGCGTCCTCGTCGTCCTCGTCGTCCTCGTCGTCCTCGAAGACGGCGAAGACCACGAGCAGCCCTGCCCCCGCGGCGTCCTGAGCCGGCCACCCGGACCGGGCCGGCCGTTCCGGGAAGCCACGCGCCAGGAGCCGGCCGTCCTTTTACGGCGGCCAGCCGTTCCGGGGGGCACGTTCCAGGAGCAGGCCGTCCCTTCACAGCGGCCAGCCGTTCCGCGGCCGGTCAGCCGTTCCGCGGGCGATCGCCCGCCGAGCCGAGCAGCTCGTGGGGGAGCCGGTCCAGCAGCTCGCGGAGCCGGGGATGCTCCTCGGGGTTCCAGTCCCGGATCAGCCGCCCGAGACCCTCACGGGCCTCCGTGACCAGCCGGTCGGCCACCTGCTCTCCGGCCGGGGTCAGCCCCAGGACCCCGTCGCCGGCCCGGCGGACCAGGCCACGCGCGACGAGCAGGTCCGCGTACGGCCGGCCTCTTTCGACCGTCACCCCCGCCCGCTCGGCGAGCTCCGCGCCCGCCTGGGGGCCCCGGGTGCCCAGGCGCGCGAGCAGCCACACGGCGCCCGGCGGCAGATCCAGGTTGGCCATGTCGCCCAGGCGGCGGTAGTAGTCCCTGCGCATGTCCGCGTCGGCCAGCCGCCACAGCCCCCGTTCCACCTCGGCGAGCGAGGAGCGCTCGGTGGGCGCGGCGCCGTAGCATTCGCCCAGGTCGGCCGCCTTGGTGGTTTCCCGCAGGGGCAGCTCGGGCAGCAGCCAGGCCGCGGCGAAGGCGACCAGTGCCACCGGCGCGCTGAAGAGGAACACGTGGGCGATCGCGTCGGAGTAGGCCGCGAGGAACGCCGCGGCGGTCTCCGGCGGCAGCCTCCGGACGGCCGTCGGGTCCGACTGGACCGTCCTCTCCATCCCCGGCGGGATGCTCACCGTCCGCGAGAGCCGTACCAGGTCGTCGGTGAGCCGCGAGGTGAAGATCGATCCGGCGATCGCGACACCGAACGAGCCGCCGATCAGGCGGAAGAAGGTCGCCCCCGAGGTGGCCACCCCGAGGTCCTCGAACCCGACGGCGTTCTGCACCACGATCACCAGCACCTGCATCACCAGGCCGATGCCCACGCCCAGCACGAGCAGGTAGACGCTGAGCCGGAGGGTGGAGATGTCCTCGTGGACGTGGGAGAGCAGGTAGAGCCCGAGTGACACGATCGCGGTGCCGAGGATCGGGAAGACCTTGTATCTCCCGCTGCGCGTGATGATCTGCCCGCTGACGATCGAGGTCACCAGCATGCCGCCCATCATCGGCAGCAGGTGGATCCCGGACGCGGTGGGCGAGACGCCCTGGACGACCTGCAGGAACAGCGGCATGTAGGTGAGCGGGCCGAACATCGCGAACCCCACGACGAAGCCGATCAGCGAGGCCACGTTGAAGACCCTCATCCTGAACAGGCGCGGCGGCAGCACCGGTTCCGCCGCCCGCTTCTCCGCCTGCCACCAGAGCGCCAGCAGCGCCGCCGCGGCGACTCCCAGCCCGACGACGACCGGGTCGCCCCAGGGATAGGCGGTCCCGCCCCAGGTGGCCATCAGGACCAGGCAGGCGGCCCCGCCGCCGAGGAAGACCATGCCGAGGTAGTCGATGGTGTGCCGTGTCCGCTCCGTGCCGGACGGCAGCACCGAGGAGATCACGATCAGCGCGAGGACGCCGATCGGCAGGTTGACGTAGAAGACCCAGTGCCAGGACAGGTGGTCGACGAAGAGACCGCCGAGCAGCGGCCCCGCGACGCTGGAGACCGCGAACACCGCGCCGAAGAACCCCTGGTATCTCCCCCGTTCCCGGACCGGCACGACGTCCCCGACGATCGCCTGGGCGAGCACCATGAGGCCGCCTCCGCCCAGCCCTTGCAGGGCGCGGAAGCCGATGAGCTCTCCCATGTTCCGCGACAGGCCGCACAGCGCCGAGCCCGCCAGGAAGACGACGATCGCGGCCTGGAACAGGCTCTTCCTGCCGTACTGGTCACCCAGCTTGCCCCACAGGGGCGTCGAGACCGTCGAGGACAGGATGTAGGCGGTGACCACCCAGGACAGCTCCCCCAGGCCGCCCAGGTCACTGACGATCGTCGGCAGCGCGGTCGAGACGATCGTCTGGTCCAGCGCGGCGAGCAGCATGCCGAGCATGAGCGCGCCGATGACGAGCCCCAAGCCTCCTGTGCGCCGCGCTTGCCGCCCGGACTGGTGGGCATCCATCCGAACCCCCGATCGGTGTACGGCAGATCATACCCAGAGTGATCAGACGACCACATTACGGACAGGGTTATCCACAGGGTCTGCGCCCTGTCCACAGGGCGTGGCCCCGCCCACCTCACGGGCCACGATGACGCTAATCTCAGCGCCATGGTCACTCGCGCGGACATCGGAGTCATCGGCGGCTCGGGCTTCTACTCCCTGCTCGACGACGCTACGGAGATCGAGGTGGCGACCCCCTACGGTCCCCCCAGCGACGTCGTCACCGTCGGCAGGATCGGAGAGCGCCCGGTCGCCTTCCTGCCCCGCCACGGCCGCGACCACCGCTTCCCACCCCATCGCATCCCCTACCGCGCCAACCTGTGGGCCCTGCGCTCCCTCGGCGTCCGCCAGGTTCTCGCCCCCAGCGCCGTCGGCTCCCTCCGTCCCGAGCTCGGCCCCGGCACCCTGGTCGTCCCGGACCAGCTCGTCGACCGCACCTCCGGCCGCGTGCAGACCTACTACGACACCGACGGCGTCGTCCACGTCGCCTTCGCCGACCCCTACTGCCCCGCCGGCCGGGCGGCGGCCGCGTCGACCGCCCGGTCCACCGGATGGGATCTGGCCGACAACGGCACGCTGGTGGTCATCGAAGGCCCCCGTTTCTCCACCCGCGCCGAGTCCCGCTGGTTCACCGCCAACGGCTGGACGATCGTCGGCATGACCGGCTTCCCCGAATCCGTCCTCGCCCGCGAGCTGGCCATGTGTTACACCTCACTGTCGCTGGTCACCGACCACGACGCCGGAGTCGAGGCCGGTGAGGGGGTCACCCACGAGGAGGTCCTCGCCTTCTTCGCCACCAACATCGCCCGCATGCGCTCCCTCGTCACCGACGTCGTCACCGCCCTGCCCCTCGACCGCGCCTGCCCCTGCGGCAACGCGCTGGACGGCATCAAACTCCCCTTCGACCTCCCCGAGTAGCCCCGACCTCCCGGCTTCTCCGGTCCGATCCGCCCTCCCGGCGGGACCGCCCCACCCCGCCCCGCCGTACGGCGGGCACCCGTCCCCGCCCCGCCGTACGGCGGGCCCCCAGTCACGGGCTCCGCGCCGCCCGGCTCGCCCCTGATGGAGTCAGTCATGCGCGCCCTCCGCCGCCTCCTCGGCCGCCGTCACCGCCTCATCGCCACCGCCGTCGCCGCCCTGGCGATGGCGTGCGCCCTCGTCGGACTGAAGCCGGACACCGCGTCGGTGACCGTTCTCGCCGCGGCCAGGGACCTTCCGAGCGGGGTGCTGGAGGCCGCCGACCTGAAGGCGGTGGCCCTGCGGCCCGACACCGTCCCCGACGGCGCCGTGAAGCCCGGCACGGCGATCGCGGGGAGAGTCCTGGCCGGTCCCATGCGACGCGGAGAACCCCTGACGGACGCCCGCATCCTCGGCCCGAGCCTGCTGGCCGCCCACGGCCCCGGGACGGTCGCCACCCCGGTCCGCGTCGCCGATCCCGAGACCGCGCGCCTGCTGTCCCCCGGCGACGTCGTGGACGTCCTGGCCGCGCCCTCCACCTGGGAAGGCGCGGCCCCCGCCAGGACCGTGGCCGAAGACGTCACGGTCCTCACCACCCCGGACGGGGAGGCGGACCGGGGGGCGCTCCTCGTGCTGGCCACCACCTCGGATCAGGCCGTCGAGCTGGCCTCGGCCCAGGCCGGCGGCCATCTGTCGATCACGATCAACCCTCACGGAAGGTAAGCGCCGCATTCCCGAGGGTAATAAGGTCCCGGTCACGTCGGACGCACCGGCGGTGACCGGAGGCACGGGGCGAGGAGTGGCCATGTTGAGTGGGTTCAAGAAGTTCCTGATGCGCGGCAACGTGGTCGAGCTCGCCATCGCGGTGGTGATCGGCGCCGCCTTCACCGCCATCGTGAACTCGTTCGTCAAGGACGTCCTCACCCCGCTGATAGCGGCGATCGGCGGTCAGCCCGACTTCTCCGGGCTGACCCTGAGAATCGGAGCCGGCGAGATCAGGTACGGCCTCTTCCTCAACGCGCTGATCGCGTTCCTGATGGTGGCGGCCGTCATCTACTTCCTGGTCGTCCGCCCCTACGAGAGGATCTCCGCCCGGTTCGCCGCCCGGGAGGAAGCCACTCACCGGGAGTGCCCGGAGTGCCTCTCGGAGATCCCCTCGGCAGCCGTCCGCTGCGCCCAGTGCACCGCGCAGGTCACCCCCGCGCTGTGAGGATGCCCGGACGCATCGACTCGCAGCGCCGTGAGGGCTGCTAGAGCAGAGAGCCCAGCTTCGGGTCATACTCCCAGTGCCAGGGCTCGAACGGACTGACATAGGCCCACTTCGGATGGAACCAGCCGAACTTCTTGCCGTTGGCCTCCAGCCAGTTGAACTGGGGCGACCGGAAACGCTCCACGCCCCCGCACAGGTCGACCGCGAGCCCCAGACCGTGGTTGCTACGGCCCGGGATGGCGGCGAAGCCGGGGCGCCGGTAGTAGACCGACTGCTGCTCGGCCAGGTTCCGGTAGCTGTCGGTCAGGCACATGGGCCTGCCGAACTGCCTCTTGTAGGCCTCGTTGAGGCTGATGAACGCCAGCGCCGCGTCCCCGCGCAGCTCGTTGCCCCGCTGCTGGAGCGGGCACAGATACGCCTTGGGGATCAGCCCGTTGGCGAACTCGTTCGCCGACAACGCCTTGGTCGGAGCACAGCCCGCCGCGGGCTGCCCGCCCTTGTCGACCTTCACGCCCAGTTTCACCAGAGCCTGGGTCAGCGACTTCACGATCTTGTCCGAACGCGCCCTGAGCGTCTCGATCTCGGCGCCCATCTGTGCCTCCGACAGGAGGTTGCTCGCCCGCAGTTCCTGCGCCTCGGTGGCCAGCCGCTCGCGCTCGGCCTGCAGGCGCCCGCCCTCCTGGAGGATCTGATCCCGCTCGGCCACGAGCTGGGAGATGTCCGCCATGGCCCGCAAGGTCGAGGTGTTGGACGTGCCGGACAGGAAGGCGGCCACGTCGCTGCCCGCGGACTGCTGATAGAGCTGCCCGACGATGTCCGACAGCGGCTGCCGTACCTGGGCGAAGGCCTTCTCGGCGACCTGCAGCTCGCGCAGCTTGGCGGTGAGCTCCTTCTGCGAGGACTGGATCTTGGCCCGCCGCTGCTCCAGGGCCTTCGTCGCGCCTTCCAGGTCCTTGGACGCCTTCTCCGCCTCACGACGCAGCTCGGTGAGGTTCACGGGGTCGCGGAGCAGCCCGCTGGAACTCGCGGACCCAGGCGCCGCCCCGGCCAGGCCCGCCGACCCGTTGGGCGCCCCGGCCGGACTCACGGACTCGTGACGCGATCCGGCGAGAGCCACGGCCCCGCTACCCGATTCGGCAGGGCTCGCAGACCCGCTACCCGGCTCGGCGGGACTCGCGGACCCATTACGCAGCTCGGCAAGGCCCCCGGGCCCATTACGCAGCTCGGCAGGGCTCCCGGACTCACGGGCGGCGACGGGCTGGACCTCCGCCGACGCCCGCTGCGCGGCAGCGGCCCCCGGCAAAAGGGAAGTCATGGTCGCGACAACGGCGATCAGACCCGCTGATCGACGAGGTGGCACGTTCGACCCCTCCGTTTGCGAACTCGTGACCTGGGTCAGGCACGCACGCTACTACAGCTCGCTGAGTGTCCGGGCCAGACTCCCCGCAGCCGATATGCGTCGAACACCCCATTTTGCGATCCCCTCCCTCATGCCTCTCGCCGTGCTTGCTCCTTACAGACCTCCCACAGCCAGGTCTCCCGCCACTCCCCCGGGCAGCCGAACCCGGCCTCCGTCCGCGGCGCCGGCTGCGGCGACGCCCGCCTCACCGGGGGCGGCTCAGACCGCCGGGGCACCACCTTCGCCGCAACCTCGGGGACGTCCACGGGAGCGACATCGGCCGCCGAACGGCGCACATCCGCCATGGCCGGGGGCGCCCAGCCCTCATACGCCCGCTCGGATCCGGGAGACCCCTCGGATCCCGAAGACCCCTCGGATCCGGGAGACCCCTTGGAGGCAGGAGAACGCTCGGAGGCAGGAGAAGGGGAGGGAGGAGGCAGCAACGTCGGCTCGAAGAGCGCGTCCCGGGCGGGCGCCATCGCCGCGGGCGTCCCGGCACCCCCGCCTCCCCGAGACCCCAGCCCGGCGACAACTCCCTGGACGACTCCGCCATACCCGGTAAGCTCAGCCACCAGGAGACCGCCCGCCAGAAGCGCGGGCGCCAGCATCGCCCCGCACAGCACCAACGGCCGCAGCGCGCGATGCCCTCGGATCCGCTTCCGTCGCCGTTCGATCACGGAGCGTGACACTAGCTACGCCAAACCCGTGATCCTCGACCACTTGCCACCCTTTTACCGCAGCTCAGCGAAGCGATAACCCACCCACCGGCCCCCACTCACCCTCCGACCGCACACGCACTCGCCATTTTCGCTACTCTTACATGTAGCCCCTGCCTCCGTAGCTCAGGGGATAGAGCACCGCTCTCCTAAAGCGGGTGTCGCATGTTCGAATCATGCCGGGGGCACCTAATTGACCTTGCTGTCTGCCGCGTGACCTGGGAGTTCTTCTCAGGTACGGCTTCCGCCGCGTGCAGCCGTAGGCCACCGAACGCAGCCCTGACTCACTGGTCACGGAATATGCGCGGGATGATCTTGGAGTCGTTCAGCCAGGTCACAGCGTCCAATCCGGCCAGCTCTCCCTGGCCCAACTCCCTGGGAACACGCTGTGACCTTGCGAGTTAACGGCGGAAACGTGAGAGCGGTGTACGCGGCGGCGGGATCAGCAAGGCGTGGTGGGGTGAGAGCATCGGCTCAACAATGATCGGGATCAGCCAGCGTCATAATCTGCCACCGGCCACGGCACGGTGTAGTAGCGCTGCTCCTTCGCGCGTTGTATGAGGTGGACGAGTCGCTGGCCTCCAAGCACTTTCAGTGTGAAGAGCTCCGGACTCCCTTGGCGTACGTTCTCGACGACATAGATATAGAAGTCGGGATTGCGCCGGGCTTCCTCGATTTGGCGGACCTCCAGCCATAGATCTGTTCCTCGGGCTGAACGGCCGTACGCTTTCACTTCGATAGTGCGTGGTGGGCTGTCGACGTCCGCGGCAGCGCCCGTACCACGGGTGTCGCGCGCGAGACGGCCCTCCTCACGCTCTCTGGCAATGACGTATTCGATGGCGGCCTGTTCGACCGCCCGGTTACTCACGATTTCAGGCACTGTGCTCTCCGCATCGAGCTGTTGCAGGTCGCTGCTGCCGGCGTAGCAGTACAGCAGAACTCATCTCACCATCTACTTTCGAAATATCGCCGTGCTCAGTGGGCCTTTTTTAATCCTCGTATCCCGGACATCCTGAGCCCGGTCGGCAGGGGGCGGATCGGCTGGGACCGCAGGACGGTCTACCCGGTAGCGCTTCTTGCCTTGTCACAAAGGAGGTCAGCCCCCTGAGCTGCGGCGACAGATTAGAAAGGCTCGATAATCCCTTTTTGGCGTCGATAACCTGACCGTGACCACCTCAGCAGGGCCAGGTAGTCGCACTCACCTCGTAGGTATCCTCCGAATCCGGGTGAGACCAGACTTCGATGCTGACCTCTGCGCCTTCGACCTCCTTGACCATGCACCCTGGCTCGTCAGTGGAGCCCCCGGGATGAAGGAGCTTCCAGCCGTTGCGCAGGGCGAGGTCTCGGTAGAGAGACCCAATGTCCTTGGGCGACCCGTGCTGCCCCGGAAGGCGATAGGAGCGGCTGATGGTGGCATGGTGGTCGTCGGTGTCTGTGCATGAGCGGTCGGGCTCTCCGACTGGGGCAGCGTCCAGGACGTCGAACGACGCCAAGGCGGCTTCGATGTTGTCGTAGTACTCGCCACAGACTCTCCGGTGCTCCCATATTTCGGAGATCAGAGGGGCAGCGGCGAGACCAGCCACCACCAAGAAACTCACAACCACCATCAACAAACAGCCGAGCACCCTTTTCATGATCGAGACCATAGCGGCCTCAGCGCCGTTGCGTAATGAATCTTTTCGCCCCCGGGCGGCAGTCTGTCCGGTCACATCATGATCACAGGTGCGGCGTTTGCCGAATGACGCAAAGAAGCTCCTGATAGACGGGGCGATGAGAATGAAAAAGGCTCAGCGGCCGAGTTGCAGGGGTCACCAAGGTCGAAAAGCAAGAAGCCCCGGACTCGCCAGGGCCTCTCCATGGTGCTTCTCGATCATGTCTCCAGGGCTTTGGTGATCTGCCCGTTGACGTGAGCCCGTTGCCCCTCGATGCACTTGGCGTAGACACGGAGGAGCACGTCCACCCCGTGGCCGGCTCGCTGTGCTACCTCGGTCGGCGGGACTCCTGCGTTGAGCCACAGAGAGACCGCCGCGTGCCGAAGGTCGTACGGACGGGCCGCCAGTGGAGAGGTGATCTGTTCGACGGTGAACACCAGTCGCCGAGCTTCCTGCCAGACGGCGGAGTAGGCCGAGGAGGAGAAAGGTCGGCCTTTGCTCGTGCGGAAGAGCCTGCCGTCCCTCTCGACGCCGTGCTTCTCGATGTGCTCGCGGAGGACCGCGACGAGGACAGGAGGGATCGGGACCTCCCTCGTGTCGTCCTTGGCTCGGTGCTTGAGACCGCGTTCGTCATGGGTCTCCCCCGTGTTCGTCCACCGCTTGTTCGCCTGCGGACGTGCTTTCTCCAGGGTGATCAGGCCCCAGCCCTGAGCGGGAAGATCGCAGTTCTGTCGGCACAGCCCCGAGGCCTCTTCAGGGCGGAGCGCCGCGTAGTACATGCAGGCGAACATGGCCACCATCCGGGGACCACGCGTCCAACCCACGTGCTTCACGGCATCGAGCAGTTCCCGCACCTGATCCGGGTTGACCACCGTTCGAGGATCGACGGTCCCGGTGGCTTTCGGCGGCTTCCACTTCACCGCGTGCAGCGGGTTGGCGGACAGCATTTTGAGCTCCACCGCGGACTCCATCATGTGATGGAGCACGGCCCGCTTGCGCCGTACCGTGTTGGCCGCCGCAGGCTCACCATCGAAGCGGAGGGCGATCGCGTCGAGGGCTGAATGGATCGCGGCCGGTTCCAACAGGTCAACGAGAGGCAAGGACGCCACTTCAAGCCAGCTGAGCGCCGCTTTGTGCGCGGGCCGCAGTTCTCCGCGCCGCCAGTCGGGCAGGAAGGCGTACTCCCGCAACACCGCGCGGAGATCCTCATCATCAGGCCTGCCCGGAAGATCCTTGACGAGCGCGGGGACGAGGGACAGCAGGGCGTACGTCATCGTCTCGCGGGTTCGGGCCGCCGAGTGGACCCACCGGGCCGCCATGTACGACCGGGCGAAGTCGAAGAAGGTCGGCCCGGCATCGGCAGCTTTGGTCATCGACGAGGGAAGACCGGTAGCCAGGTCGAAGGCTTCCCCTTTCCTGGTCGCCTGCCGTAGGTCAGAGACGAAATTCTCGGCGAGCGCCTTCGTCCGAAAAGTCTTGGACCGCTCCTTGGCGCCGACCTTCCACCGGACGACATACGAAGGCGTTTTACTGGAGGCGTTCCGACGGATGTCCCAGATCCGCACGTCATACGAGACGTTCATGCCGCCTCCCGGAGGGTGTCCAGCCAGGCCGCGAAGTCGCTCCGCCAGACGCGGATCTCTCCGTTGGGCAGCTTGATGCACTTGGGCGCGTGGCCGAGTTCGCGCCAGCGGTAGAACGTCCGGCGCGAGAGCCCGCCCAGTTCATCGAGCACTTGGAGAACGGTCAGCAGCTCGTCACGCCGGCTCATCGGTATCACCTCCGAAATCCGGAGGGGCCGCGAGAGGAATTCCGGTAAGAGCACTTACCAAAAGCGCGTCACCGACGGAGAAACCCTTGCCCGCGTACTCCCAGCTGGCGATCACGAGGACGGTGTCCTCGTCGAACAGGGGCAGGCGGCCTGTGGCGATCTCTTCGGTGCGGGCGAAGTCACGGCGTTCGTCGCGGATGGAGCCCATGGTGGTGGAGTAGTGTCGGGAGCGGGTGGAGAAGTGGCCGCGAAAGCCCAGCATGTGGGCCCACTGGGCGAGGCGGAGGTCGGCCAGCTCGTCGAGTTCCCCCAGACGCATGCACTCGGCAATGAGGCGCCGAGGGTGGTCGCGGAGGTTGAATGCTTCCAGGTCGTCGAGGGGGTTGATGCGCCGGTCCAGGGTGCCGACGCATTCGGCGGCCTTGGTGGCGTACTTGGCGATGTAGCCGGCCACGGCCTGGTCGGACAGCTCGCCGTCCATGGCGATCTCGCGGATGTCGAGCTGTCGTCCCCAGCGCAGGACGCGCGCGGGTTCGTCATCTGTGGCGGGGATGGTGACGGTCACCGCTTGAGCGGCGTGTTGTACGGCGTGCGTCAGCATCTCGGCCGTTGCCCAGGCCGGAGGCAGTGAGGTGGGCCCGTCGGGGCCGTCGAGGCGGACGACGGCGTGGAAGTGGACGACGCCGCGCCTTTGGTATTCGGCGACCTTGGCGAAGGAGATGGTGACCTGCTCGCGCAGCTCCCGCAGGGTCAAGCCCGCGGTTTTGGCGACGCGGCGGCGCAGGGCGTCGGTGACGTACTTCCACAGCTGGGGAGCGAGCGCGTTGAACAGCACGCTGCCGGTGTAGTCGTAGCAGTCCGGGCACAGCGGCTCCCCGAGACAGGACTCGTCGGCGCCGTGCCGGGCGGTGCAGGACATGACCCGCCCGTGCGGGCAGGTTTCGGCGTCGCGGCGGGCGTGACAGGGCAGGGTCTTGCCGTTCTGCTCGCGCCGGGTGTGGACGGCTCCGAAGGAGGGCGCGGTGAGGGTGACGAACAGGCAGGGGTGGGCGGTGACCGAGGCGGGGACGCCCTTGCCACCGACCAGGCCCGCGCGGATGAGCTGGTAGGTGTCGGCGCGGTAGACCTCGGCGCAGGCCGGGCAGCGGGAGGTTCGGCGAGTCTTGCACGGGAGGCGCAGCACGCCGTCCGGTTCGGCGGCGGTGGTGTAGCTGTGCAGGAGTCGGCCGGTGGCGCGGTCGACGTGCAGGACGCGGCCCCGCATGTGGATGGGCTGGCGGCAGCCGCCGGTGGCGCGGAGCTGGGCGGCCCACCGGGAGTAGTGGGGATCGTTCAGGCGGGTGATCATGCCGGCGATCGCGTGCGGATTGGGATGGGTTGTGGGCAAGATGGTCTCCTCCTTTCACTCGTACGGGTGAGGGGGGATGGCCCCCGACCTGGCAGGCGTCTTGGCGGATGTACGGCCAGGCCGGGGGCGCCGACGTCTCAGCAGAAGCCGAGGCCGTCGCAGTGTTCGCAGGTGTCGCCGTAGCTGCCGACTCCGGTGCCGCCGCAGTGGCAGCACCGCCACCGCTTGGGCGGGATCGCGACCGAGGTCACCTGCTCGTCGGGCGGGTCAGAAACCATGGGGCGGTTCGCCGGCGGCGCCGTCCCGGGCGGCTTCGAGGATCGCCGTCACCTCGAAGTGGATCGGCCCGAAGCAGCGGGCGGCCGTGTAGAGCCCATGTGGCAACAGCCGCGGGTCGACCTTCGTACCGAACAGTGCGGCGATCCGGTCGACCTCGGCGCGCAGGCCGGTGTCGGTGCTCTGCTCGGGGTAGTAGGTGATGATCGTCGGGTCGGTCGGGACGGGGACAGCGGGAGTGGTCTCCATGAAGGCGGCCAGATCCCGAAGGCCGTGGATGAAGGCGGTACGGCGCTCGGCGTCGGTGGACATGAATGGTTCTCCTTTCACAGGGCTTCCGGTGCTGTGCGCAGGTGGCGCAGCAGGTCGGAGGCCAGTTGGTGGGACACGCCCAGACGGGCGCGCAGGGTGTCGCGGCTGATCGGCTTGCCCTGCGCGGTCTGGTATTCCTCGGCCACGCGTCGGGCGTAATCGAGGAGCTCAGAGGACGGCCCGTCCTGTTCGGCGGGGACGGGTCTGGGAACCGGAGCCGGTTCGGCGGCGACCTCCAGGACGGAGGACGGGGCTGGGGACGGCTCGGGACGGGGAGCCGAGGCGCGGCGCTCCAGCATGGAGACCGCGACGAGGAAGGCGCCGGCCGGGGTCGCGGCGGTGATCCAGCCCCACGGGGACGGATCGGCTTGGTTGAGGTTGGCGGCCAGGGACAGGACGATCCCGGCGACCAGGACGAGGGTCGGCCAGGAGATCCGGCCGTCCCGGACGCGTCCGGTCTGCTTGTCGCGCTGGCGTTCGCGGGCGGCCATGACACAGGTCAGGTCGACGCATACGGCGACCGCCCAGGCCATCCAGCCGGACTGGCCGTGCTCGGTGGCGGTGTCGCGAATGTGGGTGAACGATCCGGCACCCGCGATGGCGGCCAGGACCAGGATCGGCCCGGAGTCGAGCAGCCGACGGGCAAGGCGTCGCATCGTGTCCCCCTTTCAGCAGGTCAGGCGTTGAGCAGTTCGGTCAGGTCGGACTCGGTGACCTCAGAGGCGTGGACGCCAGCGGTGATCTCGGCCCAGGACGGAGCCAGGTCGGCGTACATCCGGGCCGCGTGTTCGGCGGCGGTCTCGGAGACGTGGAAGGAGCGGGCCCGGTACCACTGGCCGTCCTGGGAGGCGACGATCGCGACGCCGGGCGTCTCGGCGGCGATCGCACGGGCGGAGACTAGGGCGGCCGGGTCGAGGTCGCCGAGGGTCATGGTCGCGGTCTCGGGATCGTTGACCCGATGGCAGATCCGCCCCGAACACTGGGCACGCAGCGCGGTGACCCCGGGTCCGAGGTCGGAGCCGATCCGCTGGCCGCAGCAGAACAGGTAGATCCCGAACGCCCGCCCGAGCTGGCCCACCCGCAGGAGAGCGGTGGAGGTTTTGGCGATCTCGTCTTTCTCGGACTTGTCGGCCATCAGGTAGAGCTCGGCCAGCTCGTCGACCAGGACCACGATGGGAACCGGCCGCACCGCCGGGGGGAGCTGCCAGAGGTTGCGGGCGCCCACCGTACGGCACAGGCCCATCCGGTCGAGCATGAGCGCTACCAGGTCGTCGAGCAGGCCAACCGACTCGGCGCGGGTGGTGGCCAGCGCCGACAGGCGGCAGCCGTACGGGGTGAACTCCACCCCACCCTTGAGGTCGAAGCCGACCAGCGCGACTGGTTGCGGAGCCAGCCCGACGAGCAGGGCGTTGGCGAGGTTGGACTTGCCGGACTGGGTGGCCCCGGCGTTGAGCCAGTGCGGGACGGTTCGAAAGTCGATCACCCAGGGTTTGCCTGTTTCCAGACGGCCTACGGTGACCTTGAGCAGTTCGTCGGACGGCGGCAGCCTGTCGACCCGGACGAGTGGATCTCGGATGGTGGCGGCCAGGACGACCCGTCCGGGACGTGGGGACGAGACCCGGACGGCGTGCACGCCCCAGGAGTGCGCGAGGCGTTCGGCGGCTTGGCTGTAGTCATCGGGGATCTGCCCCTCCAGCAGGTGGAGGGTGACGCGCCAGCCGTGCCGGGTCGGCAGGGGCAGCCACATCCAGGGGGTGGTGTCGACGGCGACCCTGCGGAAGCGCCGCCGGACCTTCACGTTGCCGGTGGAGATCAGCGCGCCGGGGGTGAGGGTGAAAGCCCAGCGCGCCCGCTTCTTGGTCAGGCCGCAGCCGAGGGCGACCTTGCGCCAGGAGGCTCGGACGCTGAGCGCGGTGAGCGGGTAGCCGGCCACCAGCCAGAAGGAGCGGTGATGGAAGCGCTGCCAGGTCCAGAGCACGACCAGCGTGCAGGCCAGGGTGAGAAGCAGCAGCCGCAGGGACTCAGGCATCCCCGCCTCCTCCTGGCTTTCCGGAGACGGGGACGATCGAGGCGGCCTTGTAGCTGATGCCCCAGCGGGAGGTGCCGTTCTGCGGGATCTCCCAGACGTAGCCGACCATGCTGGTCGGTACGACGTCTTGACCGGGCGCGATCGGTGGTTCTCCGGAGGTTCCGACCTTGACCAGTTCGATCCGGCCGAACTCGTCCTCGGCGAGCAGGACGGATTCGTAGACCTTGTTGCCGTCCTTGTCGGTCTTGATCTTTCCGGTGTCCTGGTCGACGACGCGGGGACGGGCGGCTTTGACGCAGGTGAAGCGGAGCCGGTGGGTGTCGACGGGGATCGGGATGGTGCGCATGAGTAGACCTCCTTGTTCGTCTCGGTCAACATAGTCAACCTAGTTAGCCTGGTTGTCAACGTTCTCGTAGTTGGCTTGGTCGCGCGTCTGTGCTCAACTAAGAGGTTGGTAGGCCCAATGGGCTTACCAACCATGCGGCGCGGCGGAAGAAGGATGGATGGTCAGGAACACCGGGCGGCCCGGCTACCTGCAGATCGCCGATGACCTGCGCGAGCAGATCCGGCGCGGTTCCCTCGCCCCCGGTGACCCGCTGCCCTCCACGACCCAGCTCGCGACGACGTATGACGCCTCGCTGAGCGTGGTAAAGCTGGCTGTTGGGGTCCTACGGGCCGAAGGGCTGGTCATCGGCCAGCAGGGCAAGGGCGTCTACGTCCGTGAGGACGCCACCCCGGCCCTGCCGGCCTCCGATGAGCTCACCGAGATTCGCGCCACACTGCGCGACCTGTCGCAGCGGCTGGAACGGGTGGAATCCCAGCTCGCCAAGCGCGAGTAGCGCGTTCACCCTCGGACGTGGCAGCCGGTGACCCGCCGGGCCAGGCCCGCCGCCCTGCTCGGCGGGATGTCGCCCAGCCGCATCCGCCGGTCCTCCTGGCGCATGCCGATCAGGACGAGCACGTAGCCGACGGCTACGGTCACACTGAGCACGAGGCCGATGATCAACGGGATCGCGGTCACGTCCAGATCACCCCCGCCTCGACGATGCCGCGCGGACGGTTGGCCGGACGCCGGGTCTGGCCGCTCCTCTTGCCGACCGTCCTGCGCCTGGCCGCCTGACGCCTCACCCACCGGTCCCGGGCCTGGCACTTGAGGCAGCGGAATCGCCCCCGCTCCAGGGCCGCGCCGCACTCGCAGGCGGGGGTCTCGTCGATCGGCTTGATGTAATTGATCACTGTCGACTCTCCTCTCGGTCGCTGCCGGTGGTGCCTTGCGATACCGAGAGTGCGACAAGGAGTCAGGACGTGATCACTACAGGATGGGACATGTTCAGGACGTCCGGTCTACGATTGCCAGGTCCCCGGACGTCCCCTCTACGGGCAGGTGAGATGGCGAACGAGCGGCTACGGGTAGCCCTCCTCGAACACGGCACCACCGTCGACGCGCTGGCCGAAGCTGTCCGGGTCGACGCCAAGACCGTGGAGCGGTGGATCACCCAAGGTCGCATACCGTACCGAAAACACAGATTCGCGGTCGCCAAACTCCTCGGCGTGGAAGAGGCCTACCTATGGCCGGACGCGCTGACCCCCAAACAGGCCGCAGCCGTCTCCGGAAGCGAACTCGTCACCGTCTACCCGCACCGCTGGGCCGTACCCAAGGACACCTGGGGACGTCTGTTCTCCGCGGCCCAGGAGGAGATCGGCGTACTGGTCTACAGCGGCATCTTCATCGCCCAGGACACCGGCATCATGCGCACCTTCGCCGAGAAGGCCAAGGCCGGGGTGCGTGTCCGTATCCTGCTCGGTAACCCGGACGCGCTCGAAGTCGCCCAGCACGGCGCGGACGAAGGCGTCGGCGACGGCATGGCCGCGCAGACCCGGATGGCCCTGATGCTCTACCGGCCGCTACAGCAGGTCGAGGGCATCGAGATCCGGTTGCACCACACCATCCTGTACAACTCCATCTACCGCGGGGACGACCAACTTCTCGTCAACACCCACATCTACGGCAAGTTCGCCGCCGACGCCCCGGTCATGCACCTGCGCAAGATAGCGGGCGGGGACATGGTCTCGACCTACACCGACAGCTTCGAAGCCGTCTGGGCCGGCGCCACCCCCGTAGAGTCCTGAGTCATGGCCCGCCGCATCGACTTCTACGACGACCCTGAGGCGCCCGCGCCCAACAGCCTCGTCCCCTCGATGAACGTCGTGGTCACCAACGACGCCGGGGACATCCTCATGATCCGCCGCACGGACAACGGCAACTGGGCCGTTCCAGGTGGAGCCATCGACCTCGGCGCGTCCCTGCCGCAGGCGGCCATCCGGGAGACGCTGGAGGAGACCGGCATCACCTGCGAGATCACCGGCCTCGTCGGCACCTACACCGACCCTCGTCATGTGATCCTCTACACCTCTGACGGCGAGGCCCGCCAGGAGTTCTCCATCGTGCTGACCGGCCGCGCGGTAGCCGGCGAGCCAACGCCGAGCGACGAGTCCCGCGAGGTGCGCTGGGTGCCCCGTGATGAGGTCGACTCGTTACTGATGGACCGCTCGATGCGACTGCGGATCGGGCATTTCCTGGCCGAGGCCACCGGGCCGCACATCGGCTGACTAAGCCGGTGTCAGTTCCGCCATCTGCGACCAGCCCTCGCCGGGCACCTCGACGTTGATGATCTCCGGCGTCTTCGCGATCACCTCGGGCATCCAGGCCATGGCGGTCTTGAAGTGCTCGGAGCCCACATGGGTCTCGCCCGCCGCCGATGAGGCGAACGCCTCAAGCAGGACGAACTGGTTGGGAGTGTCGACGCTCCTGGACCATTCGAAGAAGACGTTGCCCGGCTCCTGCCGGGTGGCCTGAGTGAAGTCGTCAACGAGCGAGAGCCACTCCTCGCTCCGCTCGGGACGGACGGTGAACTTGACGGCAATGAAGATCATGAGTTGGTTTCTTTCGCTGTACTGAATGGTGCGCGTTCTCCGCGTGCGAGATGCCGCGCGGGACAGGCACGCGGCGCCATGACCACGATAAGCGAGAGCCCCGTCGGCCAGCCGTCAGGGCGTCCTGGGCCCGGCCTGCCGTCAGCGGCCGTCCCGACCATCTGGCAGAGCACCGTTAACCAGCGCGGCCTGCACCGCCCGCACAGCCGAGGTGATGCACGGAGCCGCATTGGCGATCGAGCGGCTGACCAGATGTTCGGGGCCGTAGCGAGAGTGGATCTCCGCCAGCCGGTCGGCGACGTTGAGGGGAGTTCCGTCCGGGCTAGTGGTCATGTCGCAGTAGGTCAGCGCCTCCACCAACTCCGGACGCTCCTGGTCGAACTCTTCGTTGAGCGCGTCGAGCAGGCCGCGCTCAGTCGCCTCGTAGACCGAACACGAGTGATGCGCGACCAGCCGGACGAGCTTGTCGTCGGTCTGGTGGACGTCGCGCAGGTAGCGGGCGCCGTCGAGCGGGTGGAAGCCGGTGTCGATCAGCTCGGGCGCGTATCCGATGTCGTGCAGCCAGGCCGCGGCGGTCAGCAGGTCGGACTCCTCCCCGAGGATCGGCGCCAGCGATTCGGCGCGTGCGGCCACCCCTTGCGTGTGCGCCCACCGGCGCGGCAGCGACTCGGCAAGGAGGTGGTGGGCCAGGTCACGCGCCCACTCAGCTTGTCCCATGCGGTTCACCATAGATGCCGGTCCCCGAAGTGAATCCAGAGTTGCGGACGAGACGTCTCAAGACGTCTCAGTCTGGCGCGAATCGAACAAATCGGCCCTTGCCGTGCGCTGCCACGATCAGCCCCTCGTGTCTCAGCTCGTCGAGAGCCTGGCGGACCGTGTTACGCGAGGCCCCGTGGTGTCTGCGCAAGGCCGTCTCGCTCGGCAGCCTGGCGCCGGCCACGAGGGCCCCGGTACGGATCTGCTCCCGCAGGTCATTCGCGATCACCTGATACCGGTAGGCCGGACCCGTCTCCTGGTCGGGGTCGTTAACCACGCGTCCCCTGCCGGGCAGCGCGGTGATCAGCCCCTCTCCCTCCAATAGGGCCAGGCCGCGCCGGACGGTACTGCGGGCTACGCGGAAGCGCTCGGCCAGGGCTGGTTCTGAGGGCAGGGTGCTTCCTCGGGGATACTCGCCGGCGGTGATCTGGGCGCGGATGCGGTCGGCGAGCTGGCGGTAGACCAGCCCGCCGGTCAGCCATCGACTCGTGGCGGCTCTCATCGGATCAGCCGCGGTACGCGTCTGCGATCTTGCCCACGTTGACGCTGAGTGCTCCCTGTTCGCCCTCGCGCCAGCCTTCGCGCGCGGCAGCGGCGATCCGCTCGGCGGCCTTCAGCAGATGCAGGGACGAGGTCCGCTCGTCGTGCTGATCACCCCAGTAGAACCAGTGGAACGCCATCTGCACGTACACGCGCCGGGTCCGGAAGTGACGGTCGACGACCTCCAGGCAGGGCTGCCCGCCGCTGTCCACGATCAGGACCGTGGTGGTCTCATGCGGCCGGAGCTCGATCTCCAGAGCGGTGAGAAGGTCTTGTTGGTAGGCGCGCTGTCGCTCCCGTGCGATCGTCATGTGGTGAACTCCCGTCGGCGTGGAGGGCAAGGTCCGGATGCTGGACCCCGTGCCGACGAGCTTCGTCCGCGTGGTCTTTTCCTGACACCACAACTAGGGGACGTCTAGGGATGTTTTATGTTAGCGTCGCAGGCAGTGCCCCTGTCACGGAAGGCGCCCCCATGAACGAGAACCTTCGCCACGCCCTCATCCGAGCACGGATACAACCCCTCGACGTCGCCACCCACTTGGCCGTTGACCCCAAAACCGTGAGCCGCTGGCTGAGCGGCCGGGTCCCACACCCCCGCCATCGCCTGGCCGTCGCCGACCTCCTCCACGTTGACGAGGGTGACCTGTGGCCTGAGAGCGTGCGCCAGCGTCGAGGGCTCTCCACCGAGATCAAGGCCGTCTATCCGCACCGTTGGGCTGTGCCGGCCGACGCTTGGCGCACGTTCTTTGAGTCCGCCAGCAAGGAGATCAGCATCCTCGTCTACAGCGGGCTGTTCCTCGCCGAAGATGCCGGGCTACTGCGCATCTTGGCCGAGCGAGCGAAGACCGGGGTGAGGGTGCGCATCCTGCTCGGCGATCCCGACAGCCCGCACGTGGCAGCCCGCGGAGTCGAGGAAGGCATCGGCGGCGACGTCATGGCCGCCAGAGTTCGTAACGCCCTCACCCTCTACCAACCGCTCCGAGGGGTTGAAGGAGTCGAGATCCGTTTGCACCGCACGGTGCTCTACAACTCCATCTACCGCGCGGACGACGAACTGCTGGTCAACCTCCACGCCTATGGCGCCCGAGCCCCCGAGGCTCCCGTCATCTACGTGACCCACAGCCAGGCTGACAGCCCGGCAACGACCTACCTCGACAGCTTCGAACGCGTCTGGAACAGCGCCAAACCCGCAGCCCAGGGAGCCTAATCAGCATCCTGCTCAAGATCGGAAGAAACTTATCTGTTCGTCTTTAAAGGCGATCCGCCTGCGGCGTCTCGCCGCGCGTCGGGCGGTCGCTGGCCGCGCTGCGGCTCTTCGGCCGGTCGTGGCCAGCGCCGCCCACGCGCTGATAGGCCGGCAGCGAACCGTCACGAGAGCAGAAGAGACGCCTCCGACGGTGATTTCCGGCTTCGAGGTGAGCGTCGCGTGGACCTCGAATGCTGCGGGGTGGCTGAGGGTACCCTGATCACCGCGCACATCATCGACCCAGGCAAGCCCAGCAGAGCACCCGTCGGGTCGATGGTGTACAAGGTGATCAGGATAGGGCGATGTGTGCGGGGCCGCATCAGGGCGTGGGAACTGCGCCGAAGCGGCGGATGTAACGATCTTCTTGATTTTCCAGGAGTAACTGTCTGATCTTGGATGTGCGGTTCATCATGGGGCCATGGCGCGTGGGTGGCGGACGGCGGGCGGGATAGCGGCAGGGCTCGCCCTGGTATCGCTGGGAGTGCTGCTGTTCAAGACCGGCCTTAACCATGCCAACAAGTGGGCCTGCCTGATCGGTGTATTTGCGGCGCTGCTCGGCCTGAACATCTCCGGGTACAGGGTAGTGATTAGTCGCCGTGCTCTGCGGTCCGCCCTGCAGGCCGCAGGTGACAGAGTCCGGAACGCGGTCGATCGCCGCGCAGACCATTTCCCGGAGCGTCGCCACTGGCGACACCATGCCCTGCGGCTCGGCCAAGAAGGGCAATACCGCAGGCAACGCCCCACAGCCGATCTCACACCCGCCGCCGAGGCGGCTCAGGTGACCGTGACCGCATTCTGGGTACGGTTGATCGCCGCGTCGACCATCTTCATCTCCGGGGCCGCCGCAATAGAGCGGGCTGCCAGCCGTCGGACGAACCTTCCACTCATGGACGTGCTCGAGACGTCCTCGCGGAGGACGATGCCGACGACGCCTGCAATGGCGTGCCGCATCTAACGTGACCAGCCAATTGAATTCGAAGGACGCCCCATGCCCACCCAGGCCAAAGAGATATTCGAGGCGCAGAGCAAGAGCCTCCGTGAGTTGCTGTCGGACAATGGTCTCGGCCTGTACCTTCCGCCGTATCAGCGACCGTATGGCTGGGGTAAGGACAAAGTCGAGAAGCTGCTCGACGATACCCTTCACGGTCTGAAGAATCTCGGCGAGGCTTCCGACAGCTTCACCTTCCTAGGCACCGTAATCACCATCCATGACGTCAACCACGTTACGGTGCAGCCGATTCTGAAGCCCGAAGTGCCTTCCAAGGTGCTCACCGTGATCGACGGGCAGCAACGTCTGTCGAGCCTGCTCCTTCTGCTCGTGAGCCTTCACAATCTGATCCGCCAGCACTCGTGGAAGGTCTTCAAGGGCAAGACACCGGATTCCACGGACCCTGCCGGTGTCGCGCTCTACTCAGAAACCGTTAGCATCCTGCAGACCCTCAGTACTGCTTTCTATGAACGAAAGAACTTCGGCGATGCGCCGATCTACCCCCGCTTGATCCGTGCCTTCGCTGACCAGTGGTCCAAGGATGCAAAGCTCAAACTATATGAGTCTCCAATTGCGAACCTAATCTACATCTACTCGGTGAAGGCAGACGCGGAGCCCCCGACCGTGAAGCCGACCGACTTCAGGCCGAAGGCGCGTTCCGGTGCAGGTGAAAGCGAGAGCGATCTAATCAAGCGGTTCAGCGAGATCCGTGCCGCGCTAACCAAGCTCGCTCAGCGCAAACCGATTGAGGAGCTTGAGGGTTTGCCACCGCTCTCGATCTTGGCCACTCAGATCGAGTTTCAGCGTGCGCTGTTCAACCATGAGCTCGACCCCAAGCTGTGCACGTGGCTATGCGAGCTGGAGGACGAGCCCGAGGCCGTCTTGATGCGGCTCGTGTTGTTCGCCGCCTATGCCCTGAACCGCATTGCGCTGACTGTAGTGCAGGGCAAGGACGAGGACTATGCCTTTACCATCTTCGAGTCACTGAACACAACCGGTGAGCCCTTAACTGCCTTCGAGACGTTCTTGCCGCGCGTTGTGATGGCGGAAAGAGTTCAGGACTACCGGGGCTCTAGCGCGCACGAGCGCATGAAGGCTGTTCAGAGCTACCTCGACCGATTTGACGTGGGAGAGAAGCTGCAGAATGCGACCCGCGAGCTGCTAGTGACGTTCGCCCTCGCGGAGACGGCCAAGAAGCTCTCGAAGCGGCTACCTGACCAACGCGTCTACATGAAGGACACCTTCGACCGTCATAGGGAATCCGACGACGATCGCGCTGCGTACTTGCGTCACCTGAGCGACACAGCGACTTTCGTTGGCACGACGTGGGAGCCAGCGAAGGACGCTACCCGTCAGCTCGTCGGACTCCCCACCTCCGCCATGACGGACACGGTCAAGCTCTGCCTAGCGTTCCTAAAAGACCTCAACCACACGATCGCCATTGCACCCCTGCTGCGCTTCTACTCCGAAGCTGTTCATGCAGAAGAGGGTGAGGAGCGGGACAGACGAGTCGCGGAGTTTGAAACGGCAATCAAGGCAATCACCGCCTTCACAGTCCTCTGGCGAGCAACCCGACGTGGCACCGGGAACATCGACAGCCAGTATCGGGCCATCATGGCGGGTGACTCCTCGCTGACTGGCATGGGCCCCCTCGCGCGTCAGCGGGCGGTGCCAGACCAAGACGAGCCTGAGCCGATGGTGGACGCCGAAGCCCTGAAGAAGGAGCTCGCGGCGCGCTTGTCCAGCACCGACAAGAAGTACGGCGGCATCCCGAACCTTGCGTCGTTTCTGGCGGCGGCAACAGCGTTGCCTCTCTACACGATCAGCCGGCCGCTGACGCGCTTCCTTCTGCTGGCGGCTTACCACGACACCATTGAAGACCCCGACCATCCCGGCCTGATAAAGCAGGGAAAGGTGGGTGTGGCTCCGTGCTTCACGTCAGACGGCTGGTTCGATGAAACGCATTTCACAATCGAGCACATCGCTCCGCAGCAAGAGACTGGTGGATGGCACAAGGGCTTCTACAGCGAAAAGGAGATCGTTCACAAGATCGGCAATTTGGTCCTTGCGCCGGGGGCTGCTAACGCGTCACTAAGTTCGCGGCCGTGGACTGAGAAGAAGGTGCTGTATGCCGCACTTGGTGCTACGACTACCGGGGAGGCCGAGATCATCCTCAATGAGTCGGGCTTGACGTTCGCGCAGTCGACCCAGGAACTGGCCCAGATGTCTCATTACCTGCCGCATCTGCGAGCGCTCGGGCAGCGCGATGCGGAGTGGGACCCGGCTTTCATGGATCAGCGAGCCGCTGTTCTCCTTCGACTCGCCTACGCGCGGCTGAAGGACTGGCTCGGCATCGCGTGGTCAGAATCGACGACTGATCCAGTGGTCCGCCATGTCGATGATGAGGTTGAACTCGACGAAGATGAGGACTCCGCGGAAAACACCGTCTGAGTCGGCTTGGGATCGCATGGCAATCCACGAATCGGTTCATTTGGCGAGTCGCCGACGTGATTGAAGGAGCTTCGGCTGAGCGTGGAGTGTTGCTTCTGAGGTTGAAGGGCTGAAGTTACCTCGCTGAAAGTGTGATGATCGCTCCATAGCGGTCATACCGGAGGCATGAGGTACCCCGAAGGTGGCGGGCTGACCGCCGCCGCACGCGCCAGACGAGAACAGCTGCGTTTCGAGGCCGCTGACCTGTTCGCCCAGGGAGTTGCGGCACCGGAGGTGGCCCGCCGGTTCAGGGTGAGCCGGATGTCGGCCAACCGCTGGTACCGGGCCTGGCAGGCCGGCGGCATCGAGTCCCTGGCCTCCAAAGGCCCCGGCGGGGAGAAGTGCCGCCTGGACGAGGCCCGGTTGAAGCGGTTGAAAGCCCAGCTGGAGCGCGGCCCGGCCGCGCATGGCTACACCGAGGACCAGCGCTGGACCCTGGCCCGGGTGGCGGACCTGACCGCTGCGCTGTTTCGCATCCGCTACACCCCGCGCGGAGCTTCCTATCTGCTGCATCGCCTCGGCTGGACCCCACAGATGCCCGTCCATCACGCCGCTGAGCGCGACGAGGAGGTGATCGAGCAGTGGACCATCGAACAGTGGCCGGCGATAAAAGGACGACGCTCGACCTGGGCGCCTGGCTGTGCTGGGAAGATGAGGCCGGACAGAACCTGAGACCGCCCAAGGCCACCACCTGGGCGCCGCAGGGCAAGACCCCGGTGATGCGCGTAACCGGCAAGGGCTACGGCCGCGTGTGCCTGGCTGGGCTGGTGTGCGCCAAGCCCGGGCAGCGCACCCGGCTGATGTATCGGATGCTGATCCGGCGCAGGCGACCCGGGGAGGTCAAGGGCTTTGATCCCCGGCGGTTCGCAGCTCTGCTGGATGCCGCGCACGTCCAGCTCGGCGGGGCGATCGTGCTGGTGTGGGACAACGACCGCCGCCACTTGTCGGCCGCGATGCGCGCGTTGATCGATGCCCGCCCGTGGCTGACGGTCTTTCACCTGCCCGCTTACGCGCCGGAGCTGAAAGGCGGCCGAGGGCGTGTGGTCGGCGCTCAAGCGCGCTTTGGCCAACCTCGCGCCTCGCGACATCGACGAACTCGCCGGAGTCGTCGCCACCAAGCTCAAACGAATGCAGTACCGATCCGGCCTGTTGGACGGATTCATTGCTCAGACCGGCTTCATCCTCAAACCGCTGTAACTTCAGCCCTTCAACCTCAGAGGCACGACCTTCTGGGAGATAGCAGCTCAGGTCATGCACCAACCCGAGTCACAACCTGCGTCGAGGGTTCCAGGCTCCTGAGGCGCCAGCTGAATAGCGCGGTCGAGCGAGATTCCGTAACGGGTCAGGTAGGCGGCATCCCGTCCCAACATTGCCCGCTTCTCGTTTAGCGTGGCCTCGAGTTCCTCGCACTTGGCGAAGAGTTCTGGCTCGTGACGTCGCTGGTGCCGCCACGCATCCACCGTTTTGAAGGGACAAAAGAAGCATGCGCTCTTTGAAGGCACAGGAAGCCCGGCGGCGGCGATGATCTGTATACAGTCATCGCGACGGAGAGCGAGATCGAGGAGAGGATACTCGATTTGCTCGTACGGTTCGCTTCGACGCTTGTTCGCTCGGTGAATCTCGTCCAAAGAGATCCCCACACCGACAGTTGCAGGACGGCTCGCTGTCGCGCCATGCTCTTTCAGCCATTTAGCTATTACCTTGATCTTGAAGTCTGAAGTACAAGATCGTCGACCGGGCGCACCGTTGTTCATGCGAATGGGTATTGGGATGGATCGCAATTGGGGCCGATGGAGACGTTCCCAGAGGGTTTCGATGCTGCCATCCCGCCGGCGGCGCTGTATCTCATGTATGTCGATGCCGTGCTCTCGGGCGTACCCGGTGGCGATCTCACGCACGTAGGCGAGCGTGGCCGGATGCTCGCTGTCATCTCCTACGTTTGCGAACAGGAACGTAGGAAAGTTGATCTCGCGCTGCGCGGCGAGCACTAGCAACGCCGTCGACTGAACCCCTCCGCCGTACGAGATTACCCTTGGAGAGGGTTCCTGAACTGTCGCCATAAATGGGTTCTCTCGAGGGCCCGAAACCGCTGCTTTGCCTGCACTAGGCATTCAACACCTCCACTGTGACCATAATTTATTATGGTCACACGGTCAAGCGCTCTCTGCACCCAGGCCGCTACGTTTCGCATGCCCGCGGATTGATCTACCGCTTAGACGACCCGGGTTACGGTTCAGGCGACTTGATTAGTCAAGGGGAGAAATGTCTTGTTTTGGGCTAGGCAAATTGAATGGGTGAGGTCGGATTTCGACGGCATGGCCAGCAGCCAGCACGCTTTCAAGAAAGCTGGTGGCAGCTGGATACTCCGCACTGGTGAAGGTGCGCGCCGCGGGGACAATCTCCTGTTCCCCTGCATGAGGGCTAGGAAGCCGTCGGCGACTCGGTTGCGCTCTCTCCCCAGCTCGAATTCGTGCGATAACGGTTTGTGAGACAGAACGGTCTCGCCGCTCGGCGTCGGCGAGAATCGTCTCCAGTCTCCACAAGGGCGAGCCTGAAAGGGTCAAGTCAGGACGAGGAAGAGTGCCACGGTTGCGCCACTGCCCGATAGCGGATGAACTCTTGCCGAAGATCCAGGAGACTTCTTGGATTCCGATCAGAGGGGGCATCTGGTCTGTGTCGTGCGTGACGTAGCCGCCTGGAATGCCCGCTTTATAGTCGTCAAGCCGCTGCAGGTCTATCTCCCGGTAACCGGGTTTGGAGAGCGCGAAGACCGTGGGCAGCAACCAGTAGGGGCTACCAGAGATTACGCAGTCGGGTTCTTGAAGTAGAGAGCGCTTGCGCCATTGCAGCGGAGCGTCACGGGCCACCTGAAAGAGCCGCGCGATCTCGTGGTAGCCGAGCAGGTACGGAATGCGCTCGGTGCCCATGGCCACGTTCTCCCCACGCCGTCGAGCCTCGCGGCCCCATCCAGGCCGTGCAAAGGTCACATTAGCCCGCCTCTATGAAGGCACTGACGCCGGTCGGCCGACACGGAACTGGGAGAACTGCGTCGTGCAGGAACACCAGACGGCGGACCGTAGCTGATGTGGTACTTCAACCCCTTCCCGGCCACCTCTGCCGTTTAGGGAAGGGATCGAAGCTCACAGCGCATCAGAGATGGCAGACGGCGCATCCAACCTGATCATCGTCCTCGTCGTGCGCGTCAGACAGTATCTCGAGAAGGGGACGGTTCGGCTTGATGCGTCGGGCAGCGCGTTCCATCGCGTCGCGGTGCTTCGCCTCTATCTCTTGTCGTCGGGCAAGCAGTTCATCGAGTGACTCGCCCTGAGACCAGGTGTACTTGCGCCCCTTCATGGCAGTTTGCTGGTAATTGACCTTCTCCTCATAGGCGACGGCCTTATCGAACAGCTCGGGGTGGCGATCCTTGAGCCCGACCCATTCGTGCTTTCGCTGGAAGAAGCAGAAGTAGCAGCCCGAGCGGGTGCGCCATTCGTAGTAGGCTGGCAGGCCAATGCCTGCTTCGTCGAGGATGCGGTCGACACCGGCCCGGTCGATCCCATCTTCTCGGAAGGGGAAGACTGCGGTGATGTTGGGCTTGGTGCTGACGTAGCCGAGGCGGTTCTCATCGGCTCGGATAGCCACATAGGAGATGACATCGTCATCGCCAACCCAAGCCTCCAGCGGCTTGATCTTGAGGTTCTTAGTGCACCAGCGCATCTGAGGGCTCGGCAGGGTTCCCTGGTAGACCTCGAGCCAGTGATCGAAGTCGCGAGTGGAGTTGAGGCGTTCGATCGGCTTTCCGAGCGCAGCCTCGAGGCGATTTAGATACTCGTAAGTCTCAGGTAGCTCGGCACCGGTGTCGCAGAAGAAATACTCCATCTGCGGGACCTCGTCGCGCATGTAGATGGCCAGGGCCGAGGAGTCCTTCCCTCCGGAAATGCCCAGGACATGGCGAGTCTCTCCGCCAGAGCCGTTGGTCTTGGTCACAGCTTCTCCTCCCCCTGGGGGTCGTGGTCAGGGTCCGTCGCGGTGAGACGCTCAGCTAGGGCGGCGAGCAAGATGCGCGCACCGCCGGGTCCTAGCTGTTGCTCAGCCTGCCTTATGACACCGACAACGAGAGTCTCGGCGGTGTTCCTGGCTTGCTTTGGCACATGGATGAGCGTGCGTACTTCTGTCCCTTGGGGTGTCGTGAGCGTTAGTAGGTGAGTGTCGATCTGCTTGGGTTCGGGCGCCTGTGTCTGAAGTACAGATGTCTCCTGCGCCTGGTAGAGGTGGCCGACGCGGTCGAGCCGGCGGCCCATCTCCTTCACACGCGGGGGGAAGTTGTCGACATCCTGATCAGTCCAGTCACCAAGCGCCTTATTGGTGAGGCGAATGATGATCGGGTCAAGCCAGTCCTCGTCTGGCAGGCTGGTGTTAAGGACGCGGGAGACAAATCCCTGCAGATCAACTTCGAGTGAGGCGTTGGCGAAGCCGCTAAGCGCCTCTGCTAGGCCTGTGCGTACTTGTTTGAGGTCACCGGCGATACCGAAGGCCTGGCCTATCGCGACCACTACGTCTTGCCGCAGTGCTGTGCTGGCCCCTGAGATAGCGCCTAGGGCGCTAGCCAGGCGAGAGACATACGACTCGGCGACCTGCTCGTCTTTCGTGGCGTTTGCCGGAATGGCATTGAGCCCAAGTGCTTGTGGCAGGCCGGTGAAGACCAGTTCGTCCGGATCGGTTGCCGCGGAGAGGACTTGTCGAACCTTGAGCGCTTCCGGGCTGAGACGCTTGGTGTAGAGCGCGTAGGGAGTTAGCACCATGACCCGCTCAAGCATCGCCCGAGTCACTGCCAGCAGTTTGGGATTGCGGGCCGTTCGGGAACGCGGAACGTCCACGTTGAGGGCTGCGGCAAGGCGGTCAACAACCAGGCTGCGCTGCCCTTCCCCGATGGGCACGGCTTTGACAGTGAACCGGTCAGGCCCCGTGTCGGCAAGTAGACGCTCGATGATCTCTGGGTTGAGCCGCGGACAGTAGTTCCCCTCCTCGAAGAGCGCCACGTCCGTGCTCCGAAGGATCAGCGCGGCGACCATCAGAATCGGCACGACGCCGGCCTTGACGCCGAAGGGGGGCGCCATGAGCTGTTGGTAGATCTCGACGATCGTGGTGGGCCGAGCGGCATTGGTCAGTGCCCGCTCAAGCATCTCCCAGGAAGGAATGACCTCTGGATGCTTCTTCGGGTCCGGTCGGGAGACACCGTGTGTGGCGATGGTTTGGGCCTGAATGGCCTGGTCTACCTCTTTGGCAGCACGGTGGAGGCCGAGGTATTCCACGACGCCGTGGTACATCGCCCGTTCCTGCGAGTACTTGGTGGTGTCATATCCCAGCACCGGCAGACCTGTGTTAGTCACTAGGTCAGACAGGAGCACACGTCGTGCGCGGGCGCCGTTGCTGGTCAGTTCGTGGCGGCCTGCCATCTCGTTGCGGATGTGCGGTGTCTGCGGATACACACGATCACAGGCGGCCGACACCAATGCACCGTAGCTGCGGGCCTCGATGGTCTCGCGCTGCTCAGTGCGGATCTCTTGTCCACTCCTCCACAGGTACCAGGTGGACTCGTCTCGCCGCGGGTTGAATGCCTCGTCCAGCCGGGCACCGAGCTCTTGAGAAATCTCGGCTATGCGTTCTTCGATCTCGCGTCCAGCCACGAGGTCAATGTCGTCCTGATGCCGGAGGTCTTCGAGGGCTCTGAGGGTAATCCCTGCCTCGAGAATGGCAGCAGGGTCTCTGGTGGTTCCAATGATTACGGGCAGTGGGGAGTTGACCAGCGGGCGCGTGCCTGGCTCCCCGAGATGGAAGATGATCATGCCGTCGGCGGCGTCGCTCACGACATCGGGACCGTCGAGTTTGTCGGCCTGGAGGCTGATGGCGGTGCGGAAGTATCTCAGCATCCCGGTGCGCTGCATGTGCGCTCCGGCGACCACCTCCCTGGGCAAAACCGTTCCTAGGTGCTCACCGAGGTGATCGACTACGTGGCTGGGTGCGACGTGGACAGCTATTTCCTTGACGCGAGCGTCGATGTCGATGTTGGTGCCCTGCCAGACCCGGTGCTCATTGCTGTAGGTCCGATGGGTGAGAAACCCTGTTTCGACGAGATGCTGCAGCCGCCCTTGCAGCATGTTGAATCGCTCTGGATCTGCGGCGGTTGTCGGATCATGCATGGCGAACTGGATCATCGCCGGGGTAGCACGCAGAACGCCGTCGACATCGATGAGATTCAAGATGCCGATCGTCTTGAGGATGTCCCGGTCTTCGGGGGGAAGCCCGTGCGCCTCGTTGAGTCGGTTGTCAACCTCCAACCAGCGGCTGGCATTGGCCGAGGCCAGGATGGTGGTGCGGCCGGAGGCAAAGAAATAGTCGTACAGCTGGGGCAGCCGTATAGTCGAGGCTCGCTCGGGTCCGTCGGTCGATGCCTCATCGATGGTGCGACGGACCGTGTTCGGCTCGTCGTTGGTGAGGAACCCGACGAGGCTGCGGTCATGCTGACCAATCTGGAAGGCAAGGAGCGGTGCTGCCACAGCCGTAAGGGGATGCAAGGGGTAGAGATCGGCGAGCATCTCCGGGGAGATATGCACTACGGAATCCAGCCCGTGCTCAAGCCAGGCTTGTGCAGCAGCTTGCGCCTGGCTACGGATTAGCTGCTGGCCGACTTCGGTGACGGCGGACTGGTCAAGGCGTCTTTGAAGAAGGTGGACGGAATCACCCAAATTCGGCGTGAAGGTGATGTCCTCGAAGCGACCTTGGACCTTGGCCCACTCCTTGGTTTGGATCAGGCTGGATCGTGCTGCGTAGTCACTGAACGCCAGGTGCTGCAGGGTGAAAATGAACAGCCGCAGTCCTGAGCGTCCGGCTCCCTTCTCGGCGAGCATCTGCAACAGGAACACGTCGTTCTCGGCGCTGCCCGAGTCGCCGGAGGCGGCGAGATATTCCAGCGACTTGCCGAACTCATCGAGGATCAGCAGAACCGGGTGGCCGGTGTCGCACAGTGCGGTGAGCGCATCGAGGAGATCTTCGGTCGTCGGGACCTCGCGCTCCGCACACGTCCGCAGGGCCTGCGCGACGGCCTTCGGCGGCCGCTTTCCCCACTTGCGTTCCGCCGCGGTTGCCAGTGCGCGGTGCACGGTAGCGGCCAGCGGCTCGCGGCGCGCGGTCGCCACCGCTCCCAGGAAACCCTCTGGGGCAATGTCATCACGTGCCTGTTCCAACCGTGCCGCTAGGCCTGGACTGGTGGCCTCCACAGCTTGCCGAGCCTCGGCCTGTCGAGCGGTTTCATGTCCCAGGAAGGCGTCGAGTAGGTTCGACAGCGTCGACTTACCTGAGCCGTAGGGGCCAGTGAACGACCAGGCTCGTGTCCTCTTGAGGTCAGCGACCGCGTTCGCCACACGATCGAGAACGTCCAGCGCTCTTGCTCCCACGTAGGGGGAGTTCAAGTGGGGTTCGCGGACATCACGCTCAAGGTTGGTGGAACGTAGTTCGGAGCCAACCAGAGTGATACCTGCGGGAAGCTCAGCGGCGGTCCGGTCCTCGTGAGTACCAGGAAGGGGATTGATGGCCGTAGTCACACCTGCTCCTCGATCAATTCCAGGGCTCCGGGCTGCTCAGATAGCTGCTCACGTTTGCGGCCCTTGCCAGCGTGCTTCAGACCGGGGTAGCGCTGTTTCCACTCGTCTGCAATGGGAAATCCGTCCTGGCGGCTAACGTGACCATAGTGACGATCGAGGATCTCCCAGGCCAGTTCCTGAGGATTAGCCGCAAAGGACAGGCTCCGCTGGCCTAGCGAGTCGGTGATCCACACGTCACCTTGATCCGCAACCAACGGTTCGATGACCTTGATGAGCTCGGGTTCTCTCATGCGGAAGGCACGCCCGGGAGCGCCTGGCTCGTTGGCGAGCCGTGCAAGCGAGATGGAATTGCCTCCGGTGACATGGGATGCATAGTCGAGGCATGCGTAGAGCAGTACCGCTGCGGGGAGGTTGACCCGCGATCGGGTGGTGAATCGCCAGACCTGGCTCTTGCCCTTCCCTTGACCTTCCAGCAAGCCGAGTTCCCGGAACGGGCTCATTAGCTGGTCTTCGAAGCTGCCCTGCGATTGCGGGTTGGGCTCCAGGTCGAGGGCGTACATCTTTATGAGGCAGTCCACGTCCCGCTTGATCGACTCGGCGGCTGGAACAGCGTTCTCAGCATAGCTCTCGTTCACGTGTCGGGTGATCAACGTGATCATCTCCGCCGTCGTGACTTTGGAGAACGGGGCCAAGTTGAACATAACGTACCAGCTGGGCACCATGCACTTTGCCCCTTGTTCCCCGGGCTCACTGGACAACAGCCACCAATGCAGCAGCCACAGGCTCCCCGTGTCTTCCAAATAGGGGTCCGCCCCGTTCTTTCCAAGCAGCCACTCCGCTCTCCAGGTCGGGGAGGCGATGTAGGCTCGGTTCGAGGGATCGGGGTGTGGGTGTTCTCGGGTGAGTTTGAACGCTTGCGACCAGAACCGGATGGCGTTCACCATGTTGCGGCCGACGCCCAGCAGCACAGGCGCGTTCTCCCGGTGAAAAATGTCGCTGCCGCCCTCACCGTCCCGAACAATCTCGGTGTGGGCTTTGTAAAGCCAGCCATAGCGAGGAGCGAAGGTCTCGTGCCGCGCGAATCTCGGCTCTGTCGCTTCTGCCAGCCGGCTGTCGGACATGTGCTGGATCCTTTCGATGGGTAACGGTGGGCTATTTACGCTTCAAGGCGACGATGACGGCTCTGAAGTGGCCGTCATGGCCGTTCGAACCTCTCCGACAGCCCGGACGGTTGCTTCTATGGCCCGTTCGACGTCGTGCTCGATGGTGGCGTATCCCAAGGAGAAACGCAGCGTGGAATCAGCGTCCGGTCGACTAAGCCCCATCGCCAGCAACACGTGGCTTGGGGTGGGGGCACCCGAGGCGCAGGCGCTGCCATCCGAGGCAGCGATCTCCGGCATTGCGGCCAGAAGTGCATCCGCTGGCAGCCCAGCGAGAGTGACGCTCGTGACGCCAGGCAGCCGTGGAGAGCGAACGCCGTTGATATGGCAGTCGGGCAGACGAGAAGTCAATCCCTCCTCGAGCACGCCACGTAGAGCAGTGACACGAGTGGATTCATTGTGCAGGTGAATCCGTGCTGCTTCGGCGGCAGCGCCCAGTCCTGCGATACCCGGCACGTTCAGCGTTCCTGCGCGCCAGCCCCGCTCCTGACCACCTCCGATCAGAAGAGGACGATGAGGCACGGACGCTCCGCGACGAACGAATAGTGCACCGACGCCCTGCGGGCCCCCAAATTTGTGAGCCGACAACGACACTAGGTCGACATCAAGTTCGCTCAGATCTACTGGGAGCCGACCGACATACTGTGTGGCATCGGTGTGGACCAGCGCCCCTGCCTCGTGCGCCAGTTTGATAATGGGCTCCAGGTCGGTCAGGACTCCGGTCTCGTTGTTGGCCAGCATCGCCGAGACAATCGCCACCTTGCCCTGACCGCACGCCGCTTCCAGAGGCGCCAGCTCGACCGCGCCGTCTCGGTCCACGGGCAGCTCAACCAGCGTGCCGGGACCATCCGCGGTGATGGCACGCGCCGCCTCAAGGATCGCCGGATGTTCAACGGCAGTGGTCGCAAGGATCCCGCCGCTCGAGTAACCTGCACGGAGTGCCAGGTTGTTCGCCTCAGTGGCTCCGGAGGTGAAGATGAGTTCGCCGGGCGCACAGCCGAGCAAGCGGGCAAGCTGTTGACGCGCTAGCTCGACGCGCGAGGCTGCATCACGGCCGGCCGCATGGACACTGGAGGCGTTACCGACGCTTCGCAGCGCGTCCAGCATGGCTTCAAGCGCCTCATGACGCAGAGGTGCAGTGGCGTTGTAGTCGAGATACACCTCTTCCGCGCGATCAGGATCAATCGGCACGTATCGCTCCATATGCCGCTGCGCCTCCCTCTAGCTACTCCTGGCGGGTTCCATTGTGGGTCGCTCTCGCCCCACCAGGAGTGCTCTGAGATCCTAGCGAACCCCTCTGACATCAGGGGCAGCCTCACAGATAACAAAGTGGATCTCTAGCTCAGAAGCGGTCGCTCACCCACGACCGGCACCTTGTCGACGCTCCTCTACCACGACGGACCCGACGTTTCAGCAGGTCGGGTTAAGGGAGTGAACAGCCGAGCTGTGACTATCAGAGTACTCGGATCCCAATGTGACCAAGAACACCTCTGGACCACACCACAAGGACACAGCGCTATTGCTTTCGGCATACGAGGGCTGAGAGGTTCGGCGGTCGATTGGAGGTGAAGCATGACATTCGGGCGCTGCCTTCCCCTGACACCGAAACCGGGTACGACAAGAGCAGCTGGCCTGATGCATGCCATTCTTGACCTACGAGACGCATCTCTAAGTTCGACACTAAAGTCAGTGCATCACCGTTGTCTCCTCAGCACAAGAGGCGCGTGAACCCAAATAGCGGACGACTGATTTCATGCGAGCTCAACCGACTAGGCGAGTGCCCCCCAAGATGCGCTGATAGTTGGGAAGAAAATGAGCGATCCAGGCAGCTAAGGTCTCCCACAAATCGGCAGGATCATCGACCGTATGACCCATCTCGCCGCAAAGGTCGACGAGCCGCTTGACTGCCTTCATAGTAGTCAGGTTGCTACATTCGCGTGCGACCCGTCCAGTGAACCCCTGCCGAAGGATGGCTCCCACGTATGTATTAAACTCTTTCTCCGTCGAAAGTCCGACTGGTACACCCAAAGCTGCAAGTTCTGGCCGTACGAGGTTTGCCACGCTTTCTTCGCGCTGCCCGGCGTATACCTTCCAGAGGACTTCGGGAGGTCGGTAGGTGGGCAACCAGTCACTGCGGTCTGTTGCCTCGATAGGTGTCCGGAGTACCGCAGGCGGCAGCGTTGCTGCAGCAACGAGAACGGCGTCGCGATCGGCTTCTGTGGCCACCGCAGACGTCCCTCTTAGCACGCCTAACAATGACACGAGAGCGGGATCGTCTGCTGCACTCTCAACCAAGATCTCAACCGCTCCGGGGCGGCCCCATCCCAGGCCGTTGGAAGTAACGTTCGCGGAACCAACCAAGGCTCGAGTGCTCGTAATGTAAGCCTTCGCATGCACGACGGGATGAAGCGCTACGATTCCACCAAATCCACTGACTAGGTCAAAAATGCGCGGGTCGCTGACTCCCGCCGCCACCTCGTCTGGTCGCCATCGCGTGATCACTTCCAGCGAGCACTCGCTAGGAAGTGTTGATAGTAAGGGCTCAATGCCTGAGACGGTAATGAAGGGCGCGACCACTGTGAGGACGTCCGCATCCCTGGTCAGCGCCAGGAGGCGTTCACCGCAGCGTTGCGGGTCGAACCCCGACTGGATCACGCTCCGCCCTCCCCGTCCTGGGTCTCATCCTCTCCGTCAAATTGCAGGGCTGCCTTGAAGGCCTGGTCCTCAACGTACTCCGCGAGACGGCGGCCCCAGCCATCGCGAATCTCCTGGATGTTCCGGCTGAGCGGGCTCTTCCGGTGCTCATTCTCGTAGCGGGACCATGCCAGCAGAAGCCATGTCATGGCATCTGCGCTCTGCACGAGCATGCCCTTCGCTTCATCCTCAGTCATCCTCTCGAGCTCCTCGCTCGAGACGCGGAGTGGCCTGATTAGGCTCTCGTAGGCCGGGTGAGCATTATTGAGACACAAGATCTCAAGGTTGAGGGCCTCGTCGGGCCAGAAGAAGGCTGCTGCTTGCTTCATGGGGCGCTCGATCACCTGGACCGTAACTCCGCGTTGATAGTTGGCAATGATCAGCTTGCGGATCTCTGCCGGCACATCCTGCTCTTCCAACGCCTGCTGGATCGTTTCGACCGCCTTGCTGGGATCCGGCTTAGTGTCAGCGAAGTCAGTCTCGCCAGGCGTGGGAGTGACGGCGGAGCGGTTCTGCTTGACGCTGGAGGCCACATTCGTGACATCTGGTTGCGTACCTCGAGCGCGCGAGGCAGCCTGCTTCTCGCTCTTGCCTTCCTGCTTCATCTGGTTAACGAGAGCGACGAGCTGATACGCCATGTCGTACAGCTCCGCGATGGGATGCTCCTCGTCAAACAGCCCCTCCTCGATCGCCTCGTCCTTGGGCAGATGGTGCTCGCGCGCCAGACGTAGTGCTTGCCCGAGGTAAGGGGCATCCTGCTTGTTGTTGGTGACGCCGAAAACCTCGTCGAGACACGGATCGAACGCGACCTCGACACCCCACCAGCGGTCCGTGGCCTCCTGCGCCAACGTTTTCTCCAGAACCAACTCGCGGTCAGCCCGCATGACAGAAATACCCGAGTTGTCGCGGGCGTGGCGTCCTTGGTGAGTATCCTTGCCGGGGTTGCGCCCAGGCCTTGCTTCAGGCCTCGCCAGGGAAAGGCGAGCGTGGACCGTCGAGGCGCCTTGCCCGTCTGGCCTTTGAATCACGAAATCGCGGGATCCGTAGTGCTCCGCGAAAGGCGGCTCGTCGGTGATGTGAATTAGCGGGGCTTTATCATCTTCGGCAGCCGCTTCCCAGTACTCCAGCGTGGTCTCCGACGCCGGCTGCAGGTACAGCGGGTCGTTGGGCCTAACATCCTGGAACACGCCGGGCCCAACCAAGGTGTCCCCTTCCATGATGGCGACCTTGATACTACGCCGACGCGTATCTGAGGTCAGGAAGTGGCGGTAGACCCGACCTAGAAGGTACTCAGTGTGCGCGAACATTGCATCGGCACGTACCCAACGCAGCTTATCCAGATTCGTCCACCGGATCGCGGTACCGCTATAGACCGGCAGCCCCATGGACGTATCAGGAATGGCATGTTCTTTAAAGACGTCACGAACCCAGTCAGGCATTTCGGTATAATCCGGGCTCCCGGCGGTGGTCGGCCAGGGAACCGTCAGCGCTGCCTTCTTCGCCGAATCTTCAACCTCTTTTAGGTCGAGATATGTGTGCGATGCGTTTTCTGGCTGCGACTTCTGCCAGGTCCACACGTCCGTTTGCTTACACTGCGAAACGCTTGCCTGTGGCAGTCCCATACCGAAACGGCCGATGCCGGATCGGTCGTCGTACTTGCCGGAACCACCGAAAGACAAGGCGAGATTGAGCGCCTCGTCCGTCATGCCTCCGCCATCGTCGATGACCCAGATCTCATCGACTCGCTTCGCCGCGCGCTGCTTGCCTTGTACCTTGCGTTGCACGATCACCAACAGCACTGTGTTGGCATCGCCCCATTGAAAGGAGTTGTCTATCAGTTCAGCCAAGGCATAATCAGTGCCTTTGTAGCCGGTGTCTCGGATCGACTTCACAGTCTGCGAACCAGAAAGGAGAGGTGCTTCCCTTTGCGTGGTTTCTGGCGTTACCACAAGTCCTCCCAGTGCGTGAAAGCAGCGGCGATAGAGCCGAAAGCGGGAACCGAGGGGTCGACAACGGTGACGACTACAGCCTTCGCGTTTCCTCCGGCCTTTGGACCGCGGATACCACGACCGACCATTTGGCTGTACAACACGAGTGAGCGTGTGGGGCGAGCTATCACGACCGCGCTCGTTTGTGGAGCATCGAACCCTGTGGTCAGTACACCGTAGTTGACTAACACGCGAGCTACGGGCGCTGCACCCTTATACATGCGGATCGCAGTGTCGCGGATCTCCGGTGCTGTGGTGCCATCGACAGCGTCAGCTAGCACGCCCGATGCTCTCAATGTGGCCGCGACAACGTGGGCCAACTCGACGGACGCCGCAAAGACGATGATCCGCCGGTGCGACTCCTTAACCAACTGCAGCGTTGCCGCAGTGACTTCCTTAAGATAGTCGCCCTCATCCATCCCCAGCTCGGCTGGATCATCGCTGTCGACGGACGGCTCTTCGTCCACGTCCGGTAGCTCACCTAGTAGGCGGAACTCAGGTTCGGCAAGGTAGCCCTGCTGTATGAGGTACTCAACCGGGCCAGTTGCACCGCCATCCGAAGCAGTCTCGAGCTCGATCTTGGTGTGCTCGAAGAACTCCGCGAGTTCGTCGTCTGCAGGAGAACCCACAAATGTGCGTCCCGGCGTGGCACTTAGACCCACGATGGGAGTGATCGGCTGCCCCGCCACGGACAGTTGTTGCACAACCTGCCGGTAGGTCGGAGCTATAGCTTGGTGAGCTTCATCAAAGACGATCAGCCCTATCCGTCGCCCAAGGTCGCGGAGTAACCCAGGCTCGGCCCGGCGTGCATAGATCGTCTGCAGGCTTGCCACGAGGAGACCGTCGGTCAGGTCTTCGCTACGCCAGTCCTGTCCGCTCCATGCAGCCAGGATGGGGACTTCACGATCACCCAGTGAACTCCAGGCGCGGTGGAACTCGCGCGCCGCCTGGTCAAGAAGCTCGCGCGTGGAGGCGAGCCAGAGCACCGGTCGCCCCTCGTGCTCTCGAAGAAAGTCACATACCATGCTCAAGGTCGTACGCGTCTTCCCAGACCCTGTCGGCATGTGCAGCAGAAGACGGGTCCTGCCCTTCCCTAGCAACGCCCGTGCTTTCGAGATCGCGCGTCGCTGATGAGGAAACAGCCCGTATGCAGGAGCGGCACCAGCGGGCAGAGACTCCGCCTTGTCGCTGCGGGCCTCCGGGAGACCGAGGAAGACCGCAACGCGACTGGGATCCGCAAGAACCGCTCGTGTGTTTAGTTCAGCCGTCCCTAGAGACAAGCGGATTGACAAGGCTTGGCGCAGCTCTGGTGGCAACTCATCGGGCAACATGCCGACGTCGGTGAGGCGTCGAACGGCTGACACCGGATCTCCGAGACACGCTGCAGCGAGTACTGCCTCGGTTGGCATCCTGGGTATGAGGCCAGCGCGGACAAACTCGGCAACGGTACGGACCACTCGGGGATCCACGAGGGAACGGGTACGTTGGGAGGCTCCTAGAAGGTCGAAGATCGTGTACCGGCTAGTCACAGGCGACCAAATCCCGGTGAAAGACTGCAGTCTGTGACTTGTGTAGAGACGCTTCTTCGGTGCGGAGTGGTTTCCGAGCCGGCGAGTTGTGGATCAACACCATGTGCTCCGATACAGATCGGCAGGGAAGGGCCACCGGCACAACGCAGTCCATCAGAACGCCACCCCTCCGCACACATCGCTCCGGAAGTCATGGGCCACATGGGCCGTGAGCGGATGCTACGGCATTAACTCAGATATCTCACTCCATCGCTGCACCTAGGCATCAGCCAATGGGGCGTTTTGTGAAAGTATGAGGCTTTAGTCCCCGCATTTCGTTATGGATCTGGTAGGTAGGTAGCCATCCCTGCCAGCATGCTGCACTGGCAGTTGCGGACGAGTGCCTGCCCGCAACGCGCCTGAAGACTGCCACCTGGATCACCGAGTTCTACAGCACGACCCTGCAGCAGAGTGCTAACGATGGCCTGTCGCGCACCACATGGGTTTCCCCGTTCTGAACATTAGCCCGTCATGCGGCGAGCAGCACCCTATCGAGCAACGTATCGGACAAGCGCGGAACGAACGCTATCAATTTGTGCTCGTCCACCGAGCTGTCTCATCACTTGGCCGATCAGGAAGTTTTCGACCCCCCGATGCCCAGCAGCGAACTTGTCCACCGCGTCTGGATGGGCGGCTGCCACATCGGCAACCGCCTCAGAGACGACATCTGATGAGACCTCAGATGGCAGCTTCATCGCCCTAATCACATCGTGGACTGATTCGGCCCCATCCACCACCGCTGCGATGATCGTTTTAACGTCTCGGTGAGCTAGCCCGCCCCTGTCGACATACCGCAGCACTTCGACAAGAGAGGAAGCATCGATGACGAGTTGATCAACCGGTGTCGCGAAGTCAGTTGCGATCCGCCGTATGGTGCCGAGCCACAACTCAGCAGCACGACTGATCGCAACTCCGTGACTCGCCAGCTCGCGCACCTGATCTGAGATGCCATACCTTGCGACCCCGATCGCCAAGTCACGAGGTAGGCCATCGACTTCAAGTGCCGCAACGACTACACGATCGAAGTGCCTTTTCCGCCGGCCCTCGAACCAGGTGAACCAAGGGTCGTGGATCGCAACATGAGATTGAAGTGCGAACCCTACTTTGCCTTCTCGAAAGCATGCGTGTCGTCGGCCGCGTTCCGCATGTGATAGTCGGGCACCAGCCCCAGAATGCTCCATAAAGATGACGTAACGGGCCACTCGCGTCGCGGCCTTGACATCTGGATGACGCCGTGCTGCCTGCAATCCAAGCAACCCATGGTAGCTGACAGACGTGATGTAGTCGTGCGTCTCTACGACGGGGCGTCTCCCACGAGGATGAACGGCGGTCTGAAGGATTCCTTTAAGCATCTCCGGGGATAGCGCTGCTGCAGATGTATACGCTGCCACGTCCTGCGTACTCTCCCACACAAGCTTCAGTTGGCCAAGGGTCTGCTCCGTATGCCGGATAGGTGCAGGTACAGAATCATCTCCCGTCAAGTCTTTGCCATACTTCTGGGTGATCCACGGGGTCAGGTAGCGTTCTTCCTGCACTGGATTGATGCTAACCAGATGGATACGGCTCGAGTCTCGAAGTAGTCCGCTTTCGCGCAGCTGCCGCATGCCAGACGTTACCGCGTCTCGCCCGCCTACGTAAGCACCGAGAATCTCTCGCTCATCATGGAAGCTTATCCAGCTGTTGCGAAGAATCTCCTCCCGGAAATCAAGATACGCTACAAATTCCTTCATGTCGCCGAGCACTTCGCAGAGCAGCATTAGATCTTGCACTGAGATGATGACCGGCGCGCTGCCTTCGGGGAGCACTTTGTTGCTCCACAAAAACTCAAGTCTCGTAGTGATATCGCCAAAATGGTCCGCGGTTGGCACAACCACATATGCCCTCCGAAGACTTTTTCGATTAAGGGCGAAAGTCGAGCCATGCCCGCCCTGGAGAACAACTTCTTTTTCGGCGGATATAAGTCTAATTAGTCGCGCCGCCTGGTAGTAACCATGCGAAATCGTGTTAAAGAGATCAGCGAGCACTGCCTCCGTAGAACCTCTCCGTGCCGCTAGAGACAGAAACCCACCTTTGCCTTCAAAGACGATGCAAACATCTCGCCACACGGCGACAGCGTCTACTTCGCCTCGTATTTCGCCAGACCTCGAGCTATAAACGCCCTGAGCGAATCCACTCGCATTCGGCGCCAGCGCCCTGACCGTTTCCAGCGCGAGTTCCTCGACAGTCGCCCCGCGCGCGGCAAAATATGGTTCTCCATATCTGCGACCCCATACCTCATCAGTTAAGGTGGATAGATCGGCAGTTAGGCGGTGCGGTGATGTTAGCATAAATCCTTCTGCACCGACGAGGATAGGGTAAGCGCGCAGAGGAGATAGGGCGTACAGGTCATATTTCCGGTCACCGCTTAGCGCTGAACTGTCCAACGAAAGCGCGTCAACCCACTGTAGGACTTCCTCCGAGAGCTCGCGCGGCGCCGCCATAGCAATCGCGTCACCACTCAACGACAAGGCGGGAAGAGCCTTGCACAGTAGCTTGATTTCCAGCTCTGACAGTTCAAGCTGCTCCTCGTGCAGTAGTCCATGCGTCCCGATCACGGTTTTCGTCACGGCCGATTCGGGTAGGGCATCACAGTAACGCGACAAGACCTGCCGCCATCGATTAAGAAATGCGATGAGTGCATGTTGGACACCAGCAGGGTCTGGTACCTCAATACCACGTGCACGCAAGTTATCAACGAGCCTCGATAGGTACCGAAAATCGAACGCTCCGACAAATTTTCCTCGTCGGGATAACCATTCAGTCTGAAAGAGCGAACCGATTCCACCTTTAGCGGTGCGTGTGTCGAGAAATTGATCCGCCCAGGTAGTCATCTGCTCAAACACGAGCACGCGACGCGCAGAGACAAGCGCTGCGTATGAGGCCATCACAGACTCCACCGTCAACGCGCCCGTCCGAATATACGACCGTATGCCAGTCGAAACCAGCTCAAGCTCGGACGAGAACGCATTCGATGCTCCGGTGACGGCGTTCAGGTCAGGGGCCACCTGTCCGAGCATGATTGTAAGTTCAGCGCAGGTTTGCAGGTCTGTCTCCACAAGAAAGCCTTCAAGCTGCGCAAGCGCCTGATCGCGCAGCTTTACGCAACGATCAAGAAACGGCTGAGCATCTTCCACCAGTCCTGCAGATAGATCCGTAGACCATGGCTGTGGCCCAAATCTAGATTGGGCTTCGTGCTGAGCCCACCGTGCGAACGTCCCGTCCAACTCTCGGGTGCATCTGATGCGATCCTGGGCGAAGCCGATATCTTTGTTGGGTACGACCATGAGGCACATCCTGTCACTCCAGAGGCTGCTGTCGTAAGCAATTCACTACAGAGGTTGACAAGGTCAGAGTTCATAGGGAGCCGGCAGTGAGGAGCAGGCCGGTGCGAGTGAAGAAGGCGTCCAACAGGCTGGAGGGGGTGTTTAGCGACACTCCGTACTTCGGCACCAGCATGCTCGGTTTGAGCTGCCCCAGCTTGAACTGCCCGGCTGAAGCCGAGCATGGCGATGTGTCGCTGCGGTCCAGGTCCGCTTGCCACCGGATGACCTAGTTGCTCGCATGACCGGGCTGGGGATATACGCGGGATGATCTTGCGCATCTCCCACACCACGTAGGCTATTTGCCCAGCTCAAGTCACCTATCCGGGCGGAATAGCCGCCGCTCTCCTAAAGCGGGTGTCGCATGTTCGAATCATGCCGGGGGCACTCTGTTGACCTTGCGATTCCTCATCTGACCTGCGGCCTCTCCGCCGCAGGTCTTTTGCTTGATAGGCCGCCGAACGCAGCCGTGTGCAGCCATGAGTCGCCGATCGCGGGATATGCGCGGGATGGATTCCACGCCGACCGCAGCCCGGCAAGCCGAGGTCCAACACACCGTCGACCCCAGCGACCAGACACTAAATGATCTAAAACGCGTACCAGCCGGCCGCCATCCGCCCTCACATGCCGACTGATACCGAAAATGCGACCACGCGCACCAAGATTTTTTGGTAAGAGACTGACCTCTTTCGACCAGGAGCGTCAGAAGACGACGCTCCTGTCCCTGCAGGTAGTGACATATGCCACACACACTGCCCTAACCTCCATCAAGATCGAAACGCGTGACGCGTCAAAAAGGCTTGTCCACAGGAGGTATTGGCTATCGCACAGCGTCGCTAGGCTGTTCCTCACCATCTCATGGTCATCGCCTTGCATCGGGCGATACCAGCTGGTCGCCCGAAGGGCGACCGGGTCGGAGCGGGCCTCAGCCAGAGGTCAGCTGGCCGGTCGTTGTCCGTCCCCGAACAGCGGGGACCGATGGCCGAGGGGAGGTGGTACTCATGGGCAAGCACCGCCGCGTCGGTGCCGAAGACCCGGATGGGGGAAAACCTCGCCGCTGGATCCTCCCGACAGCCGCAGCCATTGGCTGCGGCTTCCTTCGTGGACTGGGCCAGCACATCTGGGAAGTAATCTTCGGAGACGACGACGGCCCTGGATCTCTCCCGCACTAGCGAGAGAAGATCTCAGGACCGCGCCCTAGAGGGTGATGCCTGCGCCCGCTGATGTCTGGCAGGACGAGGGCGCCTGCGTCACTGTGTTCCACGTGGTCTACCCGGCAACCCAGCCGGGTAGACCCGCGAACGTTCTATTCACTTACAGTAATGCTTCAGATGCAGTATGCAAGCAGAGTCTTGGAAGACGTCCAGAGTTAACCAACATCAGACGTGGCGGACAACTCATCTCCGGTTACTGCCGACATATCGTAACTTTTCGCTACCTCTGCTTCGTACGCCCAGAACCCTCTCATAGTGACGCACTGCCTTCTGTTTTGGATGCCTCATCTCAGTCATCGAGATGAATAGAGGGTTCAGGAGAACGTGATCTACAGTCCTGTCCACAGGACGTGAGCGACTTGACCGCAAGCCATCCAGGTCGCCTTAGACCTACCCGTCATTCGCCCAGAGCGCCTTCGATCTTCCCGTTGGCACGGTGCTGCTGCCCCTCCATGCACTTGGTATAGACACGCAGCAGAACGTCAACGCTGTGGCCGGCACGCTTCACCACCTCCGTGGCCAGAACGCCCACGTTCAACCAGAGCGAGACGGTCGCGTGGCGCAGGTCGTACGGCCGAGCCGGCAGAGGCGATGCGACCTGTTCAGGGGCGAGTGCCAGCCGTCGAGCTTCCTGCCAGACAGCTGAGTATGCCGATGAGGAGAACGGACGGCCCCTGCTCGTCCGGAAAAAAAACCGGCCGTCGTCGGCCGTGCCGTACCGGACAAGGCGTTCTCGGAGGATGGTGACAAGGGCCGGAGGGATAGGGATGTCTCGCGTGTCGTTCCTGGCCTGGTGCTTGAGACCGCGTTCGTCGTGGGTCTCCCCCGAGTTCGTCCACTGCTTGTTCGCCTGCGGACGTGCCTTCTCCGAAGCGAGCCGTCCCTACCCTTGTTCCGGCAGCTCGCAGTTCTGACGGCCGAGTGCCGAGGCTTCCTCAGGCCAGAGCGCGGCGTAGTACATGCAGGTGAACATGGCCGCCATCCGAGGAGCGCGCGTCCACCCGATGGACGGCAGAACCGCCAGCAGCGCCTGGGCTTGTGCCGGATTGACCACGGTTCGAGGGTCGACGGCGTCTGTTGCCTCGGGCAGCTTCCACTTGATCGTATTCAACGAGTTGGAGGGCAGTTCCCTCAGCTCAACCGCGGTCTCGATCAGGTGATGCAGGACGGAGCGCTTCCACCGCACTGAGTTGGCCGACGCCACCTTGTCATCGAAGGTGAGCGTCACCGCGTCGAGGGCCGTCCTGACGATGCGGGGCTCCTGCGGAGTAGCCAGAGGCAGTGAAGCTGCCTCCATCCGGCGCAGCATGGGCAGATAGTCCGCCGCCAGGTCACCACGCCGCCCCTCAGGAAGGAGCGCGTAGTCCCGGAGGACGGCCCGCAACTCCTCGTCAGCGGGCTTGCCGGGCAGATTCTTGACGAAGGCGGGAATCAGGGAGAGAAGGGCATAGGTGTCGGTCTCTCGTGTCCGCGCCGCCGAGTGGAGCCACCAGGACGCCATGAACGACCGAGCGAAGTCCAAGAAGCTCGGACCAACGTCCTTCTCCGGCCCCGACATCGACTCAGGGAGTCCGGTCACGACGTCGCAGGTCTCTTCCCCGCTTCGCCGCCTGGCGAAGCGTGGACAGGAAGTTGTTGGCCAGCGCCTTGGTTCGGAAGGTCTTGGACTTCTGCTTGCCTCCGACCTTGACCAGTTCGATCCGGCCGAACTCGTCCTCGGCGAGCAGGACGGACTCGTAGACCTTGTCACCGTCCTTGTCGGTCTTGATCTTGCCTGTGTCCTGGTCGACGACGCGGGTCCCTCGCCCCCGGTGACCCGCTGCCCTCCACGCCCCAGCTCGCGACCACCTACGACGCCTCGCTGAGCGTGGTGAAGCTGGCTGTGGGGGTTCTCTACGGGCTGAAGGGCTGGTCATCGGCCAGCAGGGCAAGGACGTCTTCGTCCGCGAGGACGCCGCCCCGACTCCGCCGGCCTCCGATGAGCTCTCCGAGATCCGCGCCACGCTGCAGGACCTGTCTGCGCGATTGGAACGGGTGGAATCCCGGCTTGCCGAGCGCGAGTAGCATCCTCATCCTCGCACGTGGCAGCCGGTGACCCGCCGGGCCAGGCCCGCCGCGCGACTCGGTGGGATGTCGCCCAGGCGCATCCGCCGGTCCTCCTGGCGCATCCCGACCAGGACGAGCACGTAGCCGACGGCTACGGTCACACTGAGCACGAGGCCGATGATCAACGGGATCGCGGTCACGTCCAGATCACCCCCGCCTCGACGATGCCGCGCGGACGGTTGGCCGGACGCCGGGACTGCCCGTTCCTCGCGGCCGTCCAGTGTCTGGCGAGCCGACGGCGCGTCCAGCGGTCCCGGGCCCGGCACTTGAGGCAGCGGAATCGCCCCTGCTCCAGGGCCGCGCCGCACTCGCAGATGGGGGTCTCGTCGATCGGCTTGATGTGGTTGATCACTGTCGGCTCTCCTCTCGGTCGCTGCCGGTGGTGCCTTGCGATACCGAGAGTGCGACAAGGAGTCAGGACGTGATCACTACAGGATGGGACATGTTCAGGACGTCCGGTCTACGATTGCCAAGTCCCCGGACGTCCCCTCTACGGGCAGGTGAGATGGCGAACGAGCGGCTACGGGTAGCCCTCCTCGAACACGGCACCACCGTCGACGCGCTGGCCGAAGCCGTCCGGGTCGACGCCAAGACCGTGGAGCGGTGGATCACCCAAGGTCGCATACCGTACCGAAAACACAGATTCGCGGTCGCCAAACTCCTCGGCGTGGAAGAGGCCTACCTATGGCCGGACGCGCTGACCCCCAAACAGGCCGCAGCCGTCTCCGGAAGCGAACTCGTCACCGTCTACCCGCACCGCTGGGCCGTACCCAAGGACACCTGGGGACGTCTGTTCTCCGCGGCCCAGGAGGAGATCGGCGTACTGGTCTACAGCGGCATCTTCATCGCCCAGGACACCGGCATCATGCGCACCTTCGCCGAGAAGGCCAAGGCCGGGGTGCGTGTCCGTATCCTGCTCGGTAACCCGGACGCGCTCGAAGTCGCCCAGCACGGCGCGGACGAAGGCGTCGGCGACGGCATGGCCGCGCAGACCCGGATGGCCCTGATGCTCTACCGGCCGCTACAGCAGGTCGAGGGCATCGAGATCCGGTTGCACCACACCATCCTGTACAACTCCATCTACCGCGGGGACGACCAACTTCTCGTCAACACCCACATCTACGGCAAGTTCGCCGCCGACGCCCCGGTCATGCACCTGCGCAAGATAGCGGGCGGGGACATGGTCTCGACCTACACCGACAGCTTCGAAGCCGTCTGGGCCGGCGCCACCCCCGTAGAGTCCTGAGCCATGGCCCGCCGCATCGACTTCTACGACGACCCTGAGGCGCCCGCGCCCAACAGCCTCGTCCCCTCGATGAACGTCGTGGTCACCAACGACGCCGGGGACATTCTCATGATCCAGCGAAGCGACAACGACAACTGGGCCGTGCCCGGCGGCGCGATCGACCTGGGCGAGTCCCTGCCGCAGGCAGCCGTCCGGGAGACGCTGGAGGAGACCGGCATCACCTGCGAGATCACCGGCCTGGTCGGCACCTACACCGACCCTCGTCATGTGATCCTCTACACCTCTGACGGCGAGGCCCGCCAGGAGTTCTCCATCGTGTTAACCGGCCGCGCGGTAGCCGGCGAGCCAACCCCGAGCGACGAGTCCCGCGAGGTGCGCTGGGTGCCTCGCGACGAGATCGACTCGCTGACCATGGACCGGTCGATGCGCCTGCGGATCCGGCACTACCTGGCCGGTACGGCCGACGGTCCGTACATCGGATAACCCATCCACGTCCGGCACGGCGCCCGCGAAGCGAGAGCCGTGCCGTCGAACGGGAAAATGGCGGCGACAGGATTCGGTCGCGGCAGGCTACGCGACCTTGCCGGACGGGGCGGTCCAGGTGTTGCACGACTTGGGGTTGCCGGTGGAGTAGCCCCGGTTGAACCAGTAGGCCAGGTTGGCGCCCTTGCCGAATATGTCGATCTTGCTCTTGTTCGCCCCGGTCTTCGCCAGCTCCGCCAGGCGTTTGGCGTCCTTGGCGGGGTAGCCGAGAGCGGACCACAGGCTCTTGGCGGTCACTCCGCTGATGCACTGCGCCTGCAGGTTGTAACGGCGGAGCTGTTCGGACATCTCAGTGCCGTCGTCGGCGTGCAGGGCGTTGTAGGCCTCGGCGATGTCGACCATGTTCAGCACGTGCTCGCCGTACGCCGAGCTCAGCTGCGCGAAAATCTGGACATCGTCGGACGCCTTGAGCCAGTCAGAACGGATCTGCACGATGAAGTTGGCGTGTCCCCCGCAGTAGAAGACCGCTGATTTCTTCGGGCTCAGCGTCCGCCCACGGCAGTCCGTCTTGTACGTGCCCTTCATCTCCACCAGGGTCGGGACGAACGGCAGGCTGGCTTCCTTGAGATAGGAACCCCAGGTGTCGTTCAAGCAGGAGATGACCGCGTTGACGTGCTTCGTGACCGAGGCCAGCGTCTTTCCCTTGGCGGGTTTCTCCGCACATGCCGCCTCGGGGAGCTTACCGACGGCGTAAAGAGAGTTGTTGGTCAAGTCCTGGGCATCGTTGACCGGATATGCGTAGGCACTGGTCGTACCGGAGGAGAGCAGGACGGATGCCCCGACAGCCACCATGATCGCACGAATCTTCATGGCGATGAACATTAGGGCATACGCCTAGGAATGCTAGGCGTTTTACATACGCCCCCCTTCCCTTATCGCGGAAATGGGTAACTTGGGCTGCATCATCCCCGGGGCGCTCACTGATTCCACGGCAGGACGTTGTGGCCTGTGCGCGTCATACGTATCTCTTGAGCAGCACAGCATCATGAAGATGGACAGGGCAGCGATTTCCAGCGCTGCTTCAACACGGCCTGTACGGCGCGCACGACCGCGGTGATGCACGGGTCGCCTGGGTGATCGACCGGCTGACCAAGTGCTCGGGGCCGTACCGAGAGCAGGTCTCCGCCAGGCGTATCTCGGCCTCGACCGGCACGGCTACCATTCATGATCATGTCGATGTGGTTGAACCTGGCGAAGATCGATGTCGAGCTGCTGGAGTCCGTACAGGCGGACCCTGATCTGATCGGAGAGATCTTCTTCGATGACGGGCAGGCGCCCGTCGGCTTCCAGCCGGAAACCGACATGTTCGGAGATGACTACCGAACCCTCAGCGCCATCGCGGAGGGCAGAGCCAAGGCCGAGCATGAGAGTGCGCAGTGGCAGGAGTGTTATCCCTGGCTCGCGGCGGCGACCGGCGAGACCGGTGAGAACGACGTGGAGGGCTACGAGTTCGGCTACGGCCCGGCGTTCGTCCTCGACCCCGGCCAGGTGACGGCCGTCGCGCAGGGCCTGATGGGCGAGGGATGGGGATTCGGCGCCGCTCGACGGGACGCGGCAGAGGGCGCTCATGAGGGGTTCGAGGACCTCGGGCCGTTCTACGCGGCGGCGGCACGAGAGGGCAAGGCCATCGTGGGCGGGGTGAGCTGACCCGCTGCGGTGGCCAACGCACCGCTTCCGACGGGCTTTGCACCAGAGCCAAACCCTGTGGCCGCGCCTTGCCGGCGCCCGTAAGGTGCCGATCATGGTGGAGAAGACATCCGGGGAACACGCCCAATGACCCTGTTCACGCACCTCACCTCAGCCGATGACGTCCGCTCGATCCGGCGGGCCGGCGTTCGCGCCCGCAGCCGCGACCACGAGGGGAACGGCCGAGGTCTTCTGCCTGCCGATCCTGCCCTCCTACCAGCTCACCCACCAGTGAAGCCGGGAGCTGCGACGCGGCGGGCGGCGCACGATGGCCGCCGTCGACTTCCGACTGCCTGACGATGAACCCGTGTTCGTAGGCCACTATGGACGGGCCCATCAGGAGCTTCCCAGCGCCGAGCCGCAGCCCTGATCGCCGGATGCGAAGACGCCCGGGGATAGGAGGTGTTCGTCCCTCGGGCGATCCCCGCCAAGGAGCTCCACCGCGTCCGCGCCGTGAACCCGGTGACCGGCTGGCGATACATGCCCGACGCCCACGGCAGATTCCCCTGCCCCTGCCCCATGTGCATCCCGCGTGGCCAGTACGGCGGAGCGAAGATCCGCCAGGCGGCCGAGGGCCGCGGCTATCGGAGAAGCAGGCCGAGTCCACAGGGCCGTACATCAGCCGGCTAGGCCGGTGTCAGCTCTGCCATTTGCGACCAGCCCTCGCCGGGCACCTCGACGTTGATGATCTCCGGCGTCTCCGCGATCACCTCGGGCATCCATGCCATGGCGGTCTTGAAGTGCTCGGAGCCCACGTGGGCCTCGCCCGCCGCGGATGAGGCGAATGCCTCAAGCAGGACGAACTGGTGGGGCGTCTCGACGCTCCTGGACCATTCGAAGAAGACGTTGCCCGGCTCCTGCCGAGTGGCCTGAGTGAAGTCGTCAACGAGCGAGAGCCATTCCTCGCTCCGCTCAGGACGGACGGTGAACTTGACGGCAATGAAGATCATGAGTTGGTTTCTTTCGCTGTGCTGAAGGGTGCGTGCTCTCCGCGTGCGGGATGCCGCGCGGGACAGGCACGCGGCGCCATGACCACGATAAACGAGAGTCCGGTTGGCCGGCCGCCAGGGCGTCCTGGACTCGGCCTGCCGTCAGCGGCCGTCCCGGCCATCCGGCAGAGCACCGTCAGCCAGTGCGGCCTGCACCGCCCGCACAGCCGAGGAGATGCACGGAGTCGCGTTGCTGATCGACCGGCTGACCAGGTGCTCAGGACCGTAACGGGAATGGATCTCCGCCAGCCGGTCATCGACGTCGAGGGGAGTTCCGCCCGGGCTGGTGGTCATGTCGCAGTAGGTCAGCGCCTCCACCAACTCCGGACGCTCCTGGTCGAACTCTTCATTGAGCGCGTCGAGCAGGCCGCGCTCAGGCGCCTCGCAGTGGAACTCCTGGCTCGTCTTCGCCGACGAGTCCGGCCGGAACCTGAGACCGCCCAAGGCCAGGACCTGGGCCTGCAAGGGGCACACCCCGGGGTTACAAGTGGCCTACCGCGGCCATGAACGGGTCTCGATCGCCGCCCTGATCTGCGCCAAACCGGGGAGCGTCTCGCGCACGGTCTTCAGGAGGCCAAGAACACCTCTCTTAGATGCCACTCCAAGGCGTCCCGATCGGGGCGATCATGCCGCTCATCGGGCAGCGCGATCACAGCTCCGGCACGCTGATAGAACTCGTCGCCATCGCCGAACTGTTCTCGCAGGCGTGGGCTGACACATAGCCGATACTCCGCATCAATGCCCAGATAGCCACGATCAAACAGCGTGTGTACGTCTGAGCGCAACAGAATGCCGTTGTCCAGGCGATGCTGACCGCCGGCGGAGACCGGGCGGATGTGAGCAGCTTGGAGGGCAGGGAGGATCCTGCTGCCGGTAATCGCGCATTGCCGGTGGTAGGCGTTGAGGACGACTGCTTGAAAAGCCCCCTGCCCGAGGCGCTGTGGGACCAACCGGGGGTCGCCGAAGACCGGGCCTTCGCGCCGCCATGGTTGCGTGAGATCGCCCTCGACGTGGCGGCCGTCGAGCAGGCGGGCAACCAGCTCACGAAAGTAGCCGGCCTCGGGAACGGCCAGGTCATAGCCCTTGCCCTGAACGATGTTGGGGGCGAAGTCGGGAGGAGCCGACGCAGGAGGGTCGAAGAAGCGAGTGTCTCGGAGCAAGATGCAGCCGATGACAGGATCTTCGCCCTCAGCTATAGGTTGCTTGCGGTACTGGCTGATCCGCCGTCTCATCTGCCCCATGTCGGCAGCACCGTTGGCCTCACCGAATATCTGCCAGGCCTCGGAGAGAGGCAGCGGCTCAAAGGCGTCGAAGAAGCCGCCGCCAACCACGCGGTTATGCGGGCCGCGGCGCACTACTCGCTTGTCCTCGTGATGGGTTTTGAAGAAGAACGGCTCTCCGGACTTGAGCGCGCGGAACTGCATACCTCCCGACGGGCGCCAGAAGTTGGCTTCGGTCAAGGCCGGGCGGTCTGCAAGGAACTGATACCAGTTGCCGTCAGTGACTCCGACATATGCACGCATGCAGTGAATTGTGCAGCCTGATGATCATTGTGGGTAGTCCTGCCGACATATCCAGCAAGACATTACAAGCCTTACGTCGCCACGCCGAAGCCGCAGACGAACTCGCCGTCTTCGCGGCCGTAGCGGCCGACACCGTGAAGGCATCATGGGCGACGGCGATGCCTTCATCGGGAGCAGAAACTCGCAGCGATCGCCCGCGACCTCGTTGTGGCTGTCAGCAAGAATCTCTCGACCGACTGGGCAACCCGAGACGATGTCCAGGCCAAGATCCGCTCCATCATCAAGCGGCTACTCGCCAAGCACGGCCACCCGCCGGAAGTAGATCATGTTGGCGGCAGTGAGATGGCGAACGTCGCCGGCACCGGCCTCCGTAGGCTCGCGCTTGAGTAGGCGCAGTTACCACGTTTGGTCGCCGGCACGGACCAGTATCTCGTTGACGGCGACCCGCCGCTCTCGCGTGACGATGTAGCTGATCGCGTCCGCGATGTCCTCCGGCCGCAACGCTTCGATGCCGTCGATCTGTCGGCGGGCCGCGTCCCGGGTGGTGTCGCTGAGGTGGTTCACCAGTTCGGTGTCCACGGCGCCGGGCTCCACCACGCTGACCCGGACGCGTTCGCCGAGCAGTTCCTGGCGAAGCGATTCGGTGAACGCGTTCAGGCCGAACTTGGTCAGGCCGTAGACGCTGCTCCCCGGCCGGGCGACTCGCCCGGCCGTCGAGCCGACGTTCACCAGATCCGCCACCTGCCGCGGGGATGTGGACGCCGCGTAGATCAGGTGCGGGATGGCGGCGTGTGTGACGTGCAACAGTGCAGCCACGTTGAGCGAGATCATCCGATCCCACTCCTCGATGGTGGTGTGCAGCGCCGAGTTGAGCAGCATGATCCCGGCGTTGTTGACCAGGATGTCCAGGCGCCCGAACCGTTCCAGCGTGTCCTGCACCATGTCGTCGGCGCGTTCAGGCTCGGTGATGTCGACCTCTAACACGGCCGCCTCTCCGCCCAGCTCCGCGATGTCGCTCGCGACCTGGTCCAGGCGGTTGCGGCGACGGGCGACCAGGGCTACCGCCGCGCCCTCGCGGGCGAGGCGGCGCGCGGTCGCGGCGCCGATTCCGCTGCTGGCGCCGGTGACGAGCGCGACGGCTCCGTCTAGCGGCCGGTCATACATGGCTGCCTCATTCCCTCGGGTCGAGGACGACGCGGAAGCGGGCGTCGCCGCAGATCGTTTACTGATGAGTTTTAGGTGCCATGCCGGCCGAACCCCTGCACCGGCGGCGGCATCGACGCGCCCGATGACCGCCGGGGAACCCGACGCCGGCGCGCTCGCCGACCCGCCACCCCGGGTCGACACCGTCGCCGCTGGCCTCGATCACGCCGTCGATCACGTGGCCGGGCACGATCGGCATCGAGCGGTGGGGCCGCCGCCCTTCTGCGGCGAGGACGTCGCTGTGGCAGAACCCGCAGGCCTCGACATGTATCCGTACATGCCCTGGCGACGGCTCATGGCGCTCGCATTCGACCGGCTCGAACTGCCGCCGACCGGAGACGGTGACGGCACGGTGGGCGGACGCGCTCACGACGGGAGTCCGGTTCCGGCCTGTTCGCGCGCCATGTGGCCGGCGTACCAGTCCGGCCGGTCCGACCGGTCCGGGTCCTTCGCACCGCTGCGCACCTCGTGCTCGCCGTACGCGGCCGCGAGATCCGGTGTCGAACCGCCGGCCCAGCGCCGTGTAGAAGTTCTCGGCGCGGTCGACGTCCGAGACCGGCAGCACGACGACTTCACGCTTCATTTCCATGACCGCTCTTCCTGCTCTCGTCTTCCTGCTCTCGGACGGAATGCCGGCACGACGAGACTCGCGCAACCGGCTGCCGGGTCGCACCAGGGAGTCTCACTGGTCAACCGGGGCCAGGGACGGCCACGGGTCCGAGCGGCCCCCGTCGGCCCGATTCTGACGGGCTGACAGCTCTGGAGGCACGACATGGAGTGCATGGTCACCGTGACCACCCCACGACATGGCGTGCACGGCCACCGTGACCACACGGCTGCCGGACGGAACATCGACGCACGTTGTGGACGACATCCAGGCAGGTGAAGCCGCGCGTACCCGTGACCTGGCCGCACCGGTTCCTCACCGAACCGCCCGCGCCGGCAGGCCACGTACCGGTCAGCTGGAGGCGGCTCGGTCTACGCACCCATCACCGAGATGGACGTCGATCAGTCGCGGAATGTGCTCGATGAGCATCTGGTGGGATCGCTGCGCGTCGCGCGGAAGTACGCCACCCGTGTTCGGGCCGGCGGATCGCCTTCCGCGCCCCTCGGACCAGGCAGAACGGTGCGCCGCCCGTGTCCGGGCCGGCGGATCGCCGACGTTCGGCACCGACGCTCACGCCTGCCATTCCGGGGATGGGCCTGAGTCTCGCGGCCACTGCGGTCATCGCGGCCGCCGCGCCGCACCTGCCAGCACGGCGATCGCCGCCCTTGAGCTCGCCTCGATCCAGGACGACACGAACACCGCCCCCGAGCTCGCCCCGCCCCAGGACGACACGAACACCGCCCCCGAGCTCGCCCCGCCCCAGGACGACACGAACACCGCCCCCGAGCTCGCCCCGCCCCAGGACGACACGAACACCGCCAGGTCCGTCAACACCCCGCTGCCGGTCCGCCGGCCCGGCGACGGACGCGAGCAGCGCCGGGAGCGGCTGCGCGGCATGAAGTCGACGGCGGCCGGCGGCTCATTCCCTGAACTTCACCGCGTCATGGATGCTCTCCGCGGGACAGGGCGTCGCCGAGCTGCCTTCGCGAGCTGATCCTGAGCTTGGTGAAGATCTTGCGGAGGTGCCACTCGACCGTACGCGGGCTCAGGAAGAGACGAGCCCCGATCTCCGGGTTGGAGAGGCCGTCCCGCACGAGCAGCGCGATCTGTTTCTCCTGCGCCGTCAACTCGTCACTCGTCGAGGCCCCGTGCTTGCGCTTGCGGACGGTCTCGCCCGTGGCGAGAAGCTCGCGGCGGGCACGCTCGGCGAACGCCTCCATCCCGGTCGACACGAACATCTCGTACGCGGTACGCAGGTGAGCCCGTGCCTCGGCCCGCTGACGGTCCCGGCGCAGCCACTCGCCGTACAGCAGGTGAGCGCGCGCCAGTTCGGGACGCAAGATCGTCCGGCCCAACCGTTCGATCGCCTCGCGGTAGAGGTCGTCCGCGGCGGCGGCGTCGCTCAGCAGCGCGCGGCAGCGAGCCAGGATTCCCTGTGCCCAGTCCGTGTCGCACGGTTCCGCCGCGTCCGCCAGACCTTCGAGCGCCCCGCGGGCGGCCGTGTCGTCCCCGACGCGCGCCGCCGCCTCGACGAGCTCGGGCAGCGCCCATTGGGAGACGATCGGGTTGGCGCTCTGGGTGGCCCGGGCCGCCGGTAGCGCGAGCCCGTAGCGGGCGAGGCCGTTGTAGAGGACCGCGGCCGCCCAGTGGGCCGACGCGACGCCATTCAACTGACCACTGGCACCGGCCTCTTCGATCGTGGCGGCGATCAGCGCCGCGGCCTCGGCCTCCTTACCCTGCATTGCCGTCAGCAGGAGCTGGGTGTGCTGCGTCATCGGCACGCCCGTCGCATCGGCGACGGCTTCGGATTCGGCGACGAGCGCCGCTGCGGCGGCGAATTCTCCGCTCAACAAGATCGGTATCCCCAACGCGTGGAGATAGATGGGAAGCTCGGACAGGGCGCCGGCCGTACGCACCTCTTCGAGCGCCCTGGCGGGCATATCGGGCATGATCCGGTCCTCCCAGAGGAGCGCGCTCACGCCACAGGCCGCCCAGCCCCATTTCAGGAGGTCCTGCACGGGATGGTCCGCGAGCGCGGTCTTCGCCCTTTGCAACGTGGGAAGCGCGGCGCTCCGGCCGTCGGTGATGAGCAGCGCGTAGCCCTCGAGCACGAGATCGAGAGCGCGCGGACGACCTTCGGGAGAGGGGAGTTCCCTCATCGCCCGAGAGATGGCCATGAGGCTGTCCCGGTTCGCGGCACCGAATGACGCGGAACCCCAGGCGATGAAATACGTCTCCCGCGCCAGGTCCATGTCGAAGGGCTCCAGCCGCTGCGCGGCTGTCAGCAACATCAGCGGCGCCTCGTTGTTGAAGCCGGCCGCGAAAGTGATGTGACCGCGTGCCAGGTGGGCTCGCACGCGTTGGAACTCGCTCTGGGCATCCCGGTCGGCGATGTCGACGAATCGGCGCGCGGCTTCGATGTCGCCCGCCCGGAGGCTGATGTCCGCAGCCGTCAAAGCACGTTCGGCGCGCCGCGAGGTGTCGATGGTCAGTGCCACGGACCGCTGCAGGAACGCCGCTGCGGCGGCCAGCCCACCGCGCGCCTGTGCTCGGCCGGCAGACCGTTCCAGTTCGGCGGCGACGGTCTCGTCGGGCGCGGCCGTCGCGGTCGCGAGGTGCCAGGCACGGCGGTCCGGGTCGGCCTGCGCGTCGGTGACCTCCGCCAGTGCGAGATGGACTGCCCGGCGATCCCCCTCCTTCGCCGACCCGTACACGGCCGACCGCACGAGCGGGTGACGGAAGATCACCCGTACGTCGAACTCCAGCAGCCCGTCCGTCCCGCTCGCCAGGACCGTCGCCGGCGTGACGCCGAGCCGTTCGGCGGCACGCCACACCAACGAGGGGTCGCCGACCGGCTCGGCTGCGGCGATCAGCAAGAGCAACCGGGTCTGCTTGGGCAGGCCTTCGATCCGGGTCAGGAAGCTCTGCTCGATCCGGCCCGGCAGCGTGTCGGCGTCCAGGAGACCGAATCCGCCCGCCACCTGGGTCACGGCCAGCTCACGTGGCAGCTCCAGCAGGGCAAGCGGGTTGCCCCTGGTCTCGGCCACGAACCGATCGCGGATGTCTTGATCGATCCGGACGTGTGTCACCGAGCTCAGCAGAGCGTGTGCGTCTGCGGCCTTCAGCCCGGTGACTTCCAGCTCCGGTAGTCCGAGCAAGTCCTGAGCCCGCCGGCGGGAGCCGAAGACGAGGGCGACCGACTCCGCCAGCAGCCGCCGGGCGACGAAGCCGAGGACCTGCGCCGAGGACCGGTCCATCCACTGCGCGTCGTCGACCACACAGAGCAGGGGACCCCCCTCCGAGGCGTCCGACAGCAGACTCAGTACTGCCAGCCCGACCAGGAAGCGTTCGGGCGGCATTCCCTCTCGCATCCCGAACACCGTCTCGAGCGCATCACGCTGCGGCGTGGGAAGGCTCTCCAGCCGATCCAGCAGCGGCGCACACAGCTGATGCAATGCGGCGAAAGCCAATTCCATCTCGGACTCGACACCGACCGCACGCAGCACCCGCATGCCCGTCGCCGAGTTCTCCGCGTACTCCAGCAGCGCTGACTTTCCGACTCCCGGCGCGCCGTGGACCACGAGCACGCGGCTCTCCCCCATGCGGACGGCCGCGATCAGCTGGTCGAGGAGAGCACACTCCGCCCCCCGCCCGAGCAGCCCGACGTTCTCGCCGTGCCGGGCGCCCCGCTTACGTTGTCCACGCTCCGGCCTTTGTCCCAATTGCACGACTCTGAATACACCCAAGACACACGCCAGGCCAAGTTTCCGGACCCAGGGTGCCGGCGACCGAGCTGTCATAAAGTACACGCGACTGCGTTCGGCCAGGTCAGCGGCGACGACTGGCCGCTCCATGCGGAAGAACAGAGCACGCTCATGCGCGTCCACCATGTGGAGAGAGTCGCGGACCGCATGTGGAGGGAGTCGCGGACCGCCCCCGACACGATCTTCGCCCCTCACGCCGTCCCTCGATCATTGACGGCGTTGAGCCGGCTCCGGGACACCACCTCCAAGATCACCTCGGACGGGTCGACGCGCGGCAGCGTCGCCGTCGTGCGGGTGCGCAGGTCTCCGGCGCCGTCGCGAGCTGATCGCACGAGGACGTGGCCGGACCGCGTCCGGCAGAGCCGGGCCGTCGGTGCTTCCGGCCGAGCCGACACCTGACGGCGCTCTCCCCTCCGCTTCCACCGCCATCCGCACCCCGTACGGCCATGCGGCAAGCCACTGGCGACGGAGGCACCGCCGTGGGCACCGGTCCCGTCGGATGTCGGTCACGGAGCGGCGGGAGGCGATCGACAGGCCCCTGGCGCAGGAAGAGAAGGACAAGGTCACCGAGGCGGTGCGGCACGACGTCGGCGTGCCGGGCCGGTCGAGCTTCACGTCGCCCTGCCGGCGGCCGCGACAGGAACCGGCCACCTCGGCGCAGGTCGGTCTGGAGGCTCTGGTGCGCAAGGCGCCCAGCGAGATGCCGGCGCTCGAACTGGACGTCACCGACCAAGATTCGGTGACGGCCGCGGTCGCCAAGACCGTCGAGCACTTCGGCGCCCTGGACATCCTGGTGAACAACGCCGGGGTGATGCTCGCCGGTCCGATCGCGGGTGCGGACACCGCGGAATGGACGCGCATGGTCGACACCAACCTGCTCGGGTCGATGTACATGGTCCACGCGGCGCTGCCGCACCTGCTGGAGCGCAAGGGCGCCGTCGTGCAGGTCTCCTCGACCTCGGGCCGGATCGCGTCGACCGGCAACGGCGCCTACGCCGCGACCAAGTTCGGCATCACCGCCTTCTCCGAGGCGCTGCGGCAGGAGGTCACCACCCAGGGCGTGCGTGTCGTGGTCGTCGAGCCCGGCTTCGTCGCCACCGAACTGGCCGACCACATCACGGACCCCGTGATGCAGGCCGCCGCGCAGAACATGGCCGCCTCCATGCGGACCCTGCAGCCCGAGGACATCGCCAACGCTGTCGTGTACGCGGTCACCCAGCCGGAGCACGTCGCGGTCAACGAGATCCTCATCCGCCCGAGCGACCAGACCCGGTAGGCGAGCGGCACCGGCCCTGCGCGGGGCGAGCTTCGCCGCGCCGGACGACCTAGCGGGCGATACCGGTGGCGAGCAGTTCTTCCAGTTCGGCGAGGTCGCCGGTCTGCGCGGCGGCGAGGAACGTCTGTACGAGGCGCCGGTGCGCGGTGGCGCTCACCGGGTGGCATCGCTCGGTGGCGAGGTGATCGCGGGCGCGTCGCACGAGCTGCCGCGCATGGTCTTCGCCCAGGTGGAGGATCTCGGAGATCCGGCGGTAGGGGTAGTCGAAGGCCACGCGCAGGAGATAGGCCGCGCGTTCGGCGGGGGTCAGTCTCTCCAGCAGCAGCCGGATCGCGGTGTCGGCCGCCTCGCGTCGTTCGGCTGCCGTCTCGGGGCTGACAGAGCGGTCCGTCGTCTCGGGAAGCCAGGGGCCGGCGGAGGTCTCGTGGCGCCTGCGGGCGGACTGGACGACGTTGATGGCGAGCCTGGTGGTGGTCAGCGCAAGGAATGCGGGCGGGCTGATGACGACCGAGCGGTCGGCGCGGGCCCATCGCAGCCACGTCTCCTGCACCACGTCCTCGGCCTCGCCCACGTCTTGCAGGACGCGCAGACCGATCGCGAAGAGCCGGGGCGCGGCGCTGACGAACACCGAAACGGCTCCGTCCCGTCTTCCGACCGACCGGTCATCGGTCTGCTCCGCGTGGTCTCCGTGCGACTCCAACAGGTGCATGGTCACGATCTCGGCTCCGTTCGCACCGCAGCATCCGGCGATGCCACTGTGATCACGGTCGTTTCCTGAGCCCCTCCATCGCGCCCTGGGGAGAGCCTGGTCGACACCCTGGCCCGGACGACTGGGGCCTGGTGGGTAGGTACCGAGGCCGCCGGGCCGATCGACTCCGTGACGGTGGTTCCGGCCGCGGCGGCGAGCACCGCTGGCGTCGCCGAAGCCCGGAAATGAAGATCGTCGTTGGTGGGACCGGCCTCATCGGATCCCGGGTGGACGAGAGCCTGTACGCGGGCGAGCGCGAGGCGGTGCCGCACCCGCACGACTTCATGATGCTCAACCCCGTCCGCGACACCCACGCCGCGCGCACCGCCACCGCCCAGGCCATCGACGTCCTCAAGACCGCCCTGAACACCGGAAAGGTCCACTCATGAGCGAGCGGCCCGTCATCGTCCTGGTCCACGGCGTCCCCGGCACCCACCGCGTCCGGGCGGGCGTCCGCCGGCACCTGAAGCGTGGCGATGTGGAAGCGTGGGACCTGCCGGGCTTCGGCGCTCCACGTCCGGACGGCTTCGGCAGTACCAAGGAGGAGTACGCCGACGACCTGATCACCGGCTTCGAGGTGCCCGCCGACCTGGCCGAGGAGATGGTGCGGCACGTGGACGCGCCGATGAAGGACAGCATTCTCAAGCTCTACCGCTCCGCGATGCGGATGGGCGGCGAGTGGGAACCCGAGCTGGCGAAGATGACTGCGCCCGGCCTCGTGTTCCGGGGCGCACGCGACCCCGCCTGTCAGGTCGAGTCCGCCGACGAACTGGGCCGGGCCGTCCAGGCGGAACACGTGATCAAGCTCGACTGCAACCACTGGCCGCCGCTGCAGCGGCCGGCCTGCTACGTCAACCGGGTCCGCCGGCCCGGCGACCACGTGGTCTTCGACCTGACCGACGTGTCCCTGCCGGGATCACCGCCTCCCCGCCGCACGCCGATCATCGCCCCGTTCCCGAAGATGTTCATTCCGTTCGTCTGCCCATGGGCTGTCCGGTACCCGGCGCCGCCTGGTCGAGCTCGGCGAGCGCGGCCTTCAGCTCGGCGCGTCCCCTGATGCCGAGCTTCATGAAGACCTTGCGCAGGTGGTACTCGGCGGTGCGCGCGCTGATGAACAGCCGCGCGCCGATGTCCCGGTTCGTGAGTCCTTCGCGTGCGAGGCGCGCCACATTGAGCTCCTGGTCGGTGAGTCGCGCCGCCGTCCCGTGCGCGCGCACGCGCAAGGTCTCGCCGCTCGCGCTCAGCTCGCGTGCGGCGCGCTCGGCGAAGCCGTTCAAGCCGATGCCCGACAACACCTCGTACGCGGCCCGGAGCTGCTCGCGCGCGTCCTCGTGCCGGCCCTGGCGGCTCAGCTCCTCTCCGGACAGCAGGCGACAGCGCCCCACCATGATCGGAATCCGCTCGCGTTCGAAACGCTCGATCGCGTCCCGGTACAGGGCCTGGGCCTCGTCGCCTTGGCGCAGCTGCGCCTCTGCCATCGTCAGCACGGCCAGCGCCCAGTTGGTCCCCACCGGCCGCGTGACGCCCGCCAGTTTCTCGAACGCCTCCTCGGCGAGCACCCGCTCGCCGGTGTGTGTGGCCGCCTCCACGAGCTCGAGCAGCGTGCGCATCGCGTGGCTCAGCTCGTGCGTGTACGGCAGCTCACGGCGGCCGGAGGTCATCGCCTCGGCGAAGCGCCCCAGGCCGTTGTAGAGGATGGCCTCCCCGAAGTTGACCGCGCTCAGCCCGTACCCCTCGCCCCGCGCGAGCGCGTCGGGCCGGATCCGCTCGGCCAGGCGCTCTGCCTCGTCGGCCTGCCCTCGGTATGCCGCGAGGAAGAACCGTCCGTACTGCGGCAGTGGGTGGCCCGTGACGTCCTTGATGGCGTCGATCTCGTCGCAGGAGGCCTCGGCCGCGTCCAGCTCGCCGTCGACCGTCTGCGCCACCATCAGCAGGCTCAGGGCGATCGGCAGCACCGTCACGACGCCTTCGGTGCGGGCGAGCTCGACCTGCCGATCGGCGAGCGTGCGGAGGCCGCGGGCGTCCCAGAGGTCCTGCGCCGCGCGGGAGGCGAACCACATCCAGTGCAGTTCGAGAGAGTCCGGAGCCTGTTCGAGGAACGCGCGCTGCGCCCGGCGCAGGGTTTCGAGCGCGGCCTCCTGCCCCTTGGCGGCGAGCAGCGCCTGGCCGCGCAGGATCAGGTCCCGCGCACGGTCGGACTCCTCGCCGGCGGTCGCCTCCAGGACCGCGTTCGAGACGGCGGCCACCTGCTCGGCGTCACCGAGCCGGCCGCCGTAGATCGCGGCCGACAGCGCCTCCATGTAGGTGTCGCGGGCGAGCACCGGGTCGAGCTCTTCGAGGCCCTGCGCAGCGGCGAGGAGGAGCTGCGCACCGCTGCTGTCGCGCCGCAGCGCGTATCCGGCGCGGGCGTGCAGCCGGGCGACGAGCGCCTGTTGCAACGCGGTGAGGGGATGGTCGCGCGCGGTGTCGAGCAGGCGCAGGGCGGCTGCGGGCGCGCCCGCCTCGTGCTTGGCCTCGGCGGCCGCGATCAGCCGCTGCCCGCGGCGGACCGGCTCGGGCGTCAGCTCCGCCGCCCGCTCCAGGAACGCACCGGCGGCGGCCGCGCCGCCGCGGGTCCGCGCACGCACCGCGGACCGCTCCAGGCCGGCGGCGACCTCTTCGTCCGGGTGCAGCGTCGCGCTGGCGCGATGCCATGCCCGGCGATCCGGGTCGTGATCGACGCTGGTGACGTCGGCCAGCGCGGCGTGGACGCGCCGCCGGTCCTGCGGCGACGCAGACCGGTAGACCGCCGACCGCACGAGCGGGTGGCGGAAGCCGACGCGCGTGCCGACGACGAGCGCATCGGCGTCCCTGGCGGCGTCGAAGTCCTCCAGGCCCAGTCCCAGTACCGTGCTCGCACGCCACAGCAGCCCGGGATCGCCGGTCGGGTCCGCGGCCGCCAGCAGCAACAGGAGGCGCGCCGACTCGGGCAGCGGCTCGAGCTGCCCGACCAGGCTCTGCTCGATGCGGCTCTCCAGCGGCATCGAGCCGATGAGAGCGAACCCGCCGGCGATCTCGGCCGGACTCAGCGACCGGGGCAGCTCCCGCAGCGCCAGTGGGTTGCCGCGCGCCTCCGCGATCAGCTGGTCGCGTACCCGCCGGTCGAGGCCACCGGGGGCCGAGAGGCGCAGGATCTCGCGCGCGTCGTCGTCGCCCACCCCTTCGACAACCATCTGCCGGATCCCGGCGAACGCCTCACCGGCCGTGCGCATGGCGAGCACGATGGCGATCCCCTCGGCATCGAGCCGCCGGGCGGCGAACGCGACAGCGCGCGCCGACGCCTCGTCGAGCCACTGCGCGTCGTCGACGACGCAGAGCAGCGCCCGGTCGCCCGCGGCCTCGGTGAGCAGCCCGAGCACTGCGAGCCCGACGAGGAACGGGCTGGGCGCGGCGGCCTGGCGCAGGCCGAACGCCGCCTCGATCGCCTCGCGCTGCGGGGCAGGCAGGCGCCCGGCCGAGCTCATCATGTGCCCGCACAACTGCTGCAGGCCGGCGTAGGCCAGCTCCATCTCAGACTCCGACGCGACGATGCGCTCGACTCGGACGTCGGTCGTGGCGCGCACCGCCATGTGGTCCAGGAGCGCGGTCTTGCCGACACCGGCCTCGCCGGAGACGACCAGCGCGCCGCTGTGACCGGCGCGGGCACGGCCCACCAGCCCGTCCAGCTCCGCCACCTCGCGATGCCGTCCCCGCAGCGGCGCGGTCTCTGTCACGCTGTCACCTTCGCTGGGATTCACCGATGCTTGGTGCTTTGGCGCGCCAGATCCTATCCAAGACATTGGCGATGCATGAGCGGTGACACAGGCCGCGGGGTTTCGGCCTGCGATCGCAGCAGGGTACGCCAGGAGGTGTCGAGGCTTCAGGACGGTGTGTTCCTCCGGCAACCGGGCCGCGCTGCCTTCCATCGCCACGCCGCGCAACTACACAGTGATCAGTACCCGCGGAACCGCGGCGCCCTTGAGGACCGTCCCTTGCCGGGCGCCGCACCCCGCTGACCCGCTCGGCGCGCCCGGCGCCGAACGGCCGGCCGCGCTACTCGACGGCGCGCAGGCGCACGGGGAGTTCCTGGTGACCGTTGCTGATGAGGGTGGGTACCGGCCGCAACGTGTCGGCCGGTACCGCGAGTGACATGGCGGGGAAACGCTCGAAGAGCTGACGCAGGGCTTCCGCGACTTCGAGGCGGGCCAGGGGAGCGCCGAGGCAGAAGTGCACGCCGTAGCCGAACGCCAGGTGGTCCTTCACCTTGCGGGTGACGTCGAAGGTGTCGGCATCCGGCCCGTGCCAGCCGGGGTGACGATTGGCGGCCCCGTACGCGGCGAGGATGGGGTCTCCCGCGGCGATGACCTGTCCGTCAGGCAGCCTGATGTCGGTCACGGCGAAGCGCAGCGGCAAGTACTTGATGGCGGGCTCGGCGCGAAGGGTTTCCTCCACCACGTCCTCCCAGGCGGCCTGGCCTGTACGGACGAGGTGCAGCTGGTCGGGGGACGTCAGCATCGCGAAGACGGCCTGGTCGATGACGTTGACGGTCGTTTCGTACCCGGCGTTGATCATCAGAATCATCGTGTCGCGCAGTTCGACGTCGGTGAGGCCGGTGCCGTCCGACTCCTCGTCGCGTGCCGCGATGAGGAGGGAGGTCATGTCGTCGCCGGGGTCGCTGCGTTTGGTGGCGATCAACTGCTCGGTGGTCTCGAAAAGACGTGCGGTGTTGGCCTTGGCCTGCTCAGGCGTGAGCGTGCTGTCGAAGACGTTGTCGACGAGCTGCCGGAAATCGTCCCGCTGGTCTTCCGGCACCCCCATCAGGTGGCCGATCACGGCGATGGGCAGCGGGTAGGCCAGCCGCTCGCGCAGGTCCACCACCTGGCCGGGGGGCACCGCAGCAAGGTCGTCGATCAGCTCTGCGACCAGGGACTGGATGGTCGGCCTCAGCTCGGCGATGCGGCGTGCGCTGAAGGCGGGGGCGACCATCCGCCGTAACCTGCGGTGGTCGGCGCCGTATGCGGTGAGCATGCTCTGCACCTCGATCCACAGGGCGAGCGGCCACGTGCTGGTCGTCTGCTGAAAGGCCGGGTAGTGAGCGCGGCCGTTTTTGGAGACATCGGGGCTGGTGAGCAGAGACTTGAGAAGGGCGGGGTCGGTGACCGCCCAGGCGCGCAGGCCGAGGATGTCCACGGGGGTGGCCGGGCCGCGAGCCCGCATGGCCTGGTATTCAGCATGCCGGTCGGCGCCGGTGGGGTCGATGACGAACGGGAGAGGTTGGGACATGCGTCTTCTCCTTCAAGTCGCGGCGGCGGAGCAGAGGGACAGGGGCCTTACGGGCACGCCGGCTCGCTCCGGCTCGCCACGTCGGTCCGATGCGGAATGGCCGGATCTGCCTTCGGCCGTGTCTGGGCGTGTCCTGGCCGAACCGGCCGGTCCTGCAGTGCTCAGGGCTGCCGGTTGACGACCTTGATGCGGGTGCGGGCGTTGACGACGGCGATGAGTCGGGGCTCTGCACACGGTTGACCGGGTAGCCCGGGTCGTGTGTGACAGGAAGCCGGGTGTGAAGTGCGTCTCATCGCTGTCAATCTCTGAAACCGTGGGACGGTTCCGTCCCACAGCGGCCCTCAGCAGGTCCGATGACGCCTGTCTCTTCTCGATCATGCGATGTTCGGATGTGCTGGGCGGCGGGCCGTCATCGGCGCTGCCCCTCCGGGCTGTTCGGGCCTCAGGCGCGCGGGCTCTCGTTGCTCGGCTCGTTCAGCGGGGTCAGCGCGGCCGAGGCCGCGTCGTGGTCCATCCCGGTCGCCTCCAGCAGATCGACGGCGATGGAGCGCAGCTGCGCGATGGTGACGTTCGCGGAGAAGCCCAGGTTTCTGGGCCGCTCCCGCGCGGCGACGGCGAGCAACGCCTGCCTGGCCAGCATCGGTTCGCGCCCGGCCCCCAGTTCGAGCTGGAGCAGCAGCGCCGCCTCCGAGACCTCGCGCAGCGACTCGGCCAGCGCGGCCGGTGGCGGGCTGGCCTCGCCCAGCGCCGCGAGCGTACGGCGGACCAGCACCCGCGCGTTGCGCAGCGCTAGGTCCACCGGGACGGCGGCGGTCTCGTACCTGGTCAGTCTGGCCCGGTGATGCCAGCGCAGCGGCGAGATCATGATGATCTCCTTGCTGTTCTCCAGCGCCGCCTCGAACTCCTCGACCGCTGTCTGGGTCCTGCGTCCGCCCTCCAGGGCCTCGGCGGCCAGGTCCATGTCGCACTTCTCGATCGCCTCCGCCGCCTGCTCCAGCACGGTGGAGAGGGCGTCGAGCACGCCGGACAGATGCTTGCCCGCGATGGTGAGCGGGCTGGCGGGCAGCAATGCGACCGCGGCGATGCCGATGACGCCGCCGGTGAGCGCGTCTGCCATCCGGTCCAGCCCGCCGACGTCCTCGCCCGGCACCAGCATGGCGACCAGCACCGCAGACGACCCGACCTGCGACACGAACAGCTCACCGCTGTTCAGCAGCCCCGCGATGGTCATGGCCAGCGCGATCACGAGCGCCATCTGCCAGGGGCCCGAGCCGATCCAGGACACCAGCAGGTCGCCGATGCCCACGCCCAGACTGACGCCGACCACCAGCTCGGCCACCCTGCGCAGCCGCCGCCCGAGCCCCACACCCACGCAGATCATCACGGAGATGGGCGCGAACAGGGGGTGGACGTGGCCGAGCAGGTGAACGGCCACGATCCAGGCCAGCGCGGCACCCACGGCACACTGCACGATGGATGGCGCAATCAGGCCAAACGTGCCCAGCCGTTTCCTAGCTTGATCACTGAGCCACGTTCGCACTTCTCCACGATGGCGGATCTTTATGACATTAGGATCACATTTGCCCCGAATACTTCTGATTCGGACCATTCGGCGAAGGCCGGGGAGTCCACGGCCTCCTGTCCGCCGGCACCGGTGGCCCCGGGCCCAGCGTGTGCTCGCCCAGGGATCGTGTGCAGCCGTAGGCCGATGATCGCGGTACATTCCGAGGCGACCCTGGAGGCGTTTCCCCAGGTCGTTCCCAGGAACGGCCTGGCTCATCGACGTCGGTTCCACCAGAAGCCGCAGGTAGCCTTGTGTCGCTGCGTGTCGAGCCGGTGGGCGCCGCCGGCCCGGCCACCGTGGAACCGTCCGGCTCGCCGCTGTCGGAAGTCCGCGGTGCGGGCCGTTGGGTGAGCTGGGCCAGTGCGGCTGCCCCCGTCGAGCCCGCCGCCGAAGAACCGCGATCGAATCGCGGAACATTCAAGGTGTCTCCCCAGCCGCACCCCTCAACCGATGGGAGATCTGTGTTCAGGGCAACTGGCAGACGATCAGCGGTGCTCGCCGCCCTCATGGCCACCGGGCTCGCACTGACCACCGCCACAACGGCCGCCGCGGCCACAGCCCGCTCAGCGGGCACAGGCCACCTCTCCATCATCGGCGGGAGGGCCGTGACGGAGCCCTACTCGTTCATGGTCTCCTTCCGGCTGCGAGGGCTGCCCGGCCACCACTGCGGCGGTTCCCTCATCGCCCCCGACTGGGTTGTCACCGCCGCCCACTGCAAGGGACTCATGAAGCCCGGCAGGACGCAGGTACGGGTCGGCTCTCTCGACCGCGGCGAAGGCGGAGCTCTCACCAGTGTGAAGCGTGTCATCACCCATCCCGGCCCCGACGGACGCGGCCGGAGCGGGCAGTTCGAGGACGACATCGCGCTGGTCCAGCTTGACCGGCAGGTAGACCTCGAACCCATCCGCATCGCCGACGCCCCCGGCCGGGTGGGCGAGCCGAGCCGCGTCATCGGCTGGGGCATGGCATGCGAGGACAAGAACGATCCGACCTGCAAGAACGGTCCCCGGCGGTTGCAGGAACTCGACACCGTACGCGTGCCCGACAACCGGTGCGTTTCCCTCAACCGCGGCAGCGAGCTGTGCACCGGCGAGCAGCACGGGCGTGCGGCCAGCGCCTGCAACGGCGACTCCGGAGGTCCGCAGATCCGCAGGGTGGGCGGCCGGTGGGAGCTGATCGGAGCCACCTCGCGCGACGGCGACGACGTGGAGGACCGCATGGACGGCGGCGCCGGCTGCTCCACCAACCCCAAGGGTGAGCCGGGGGTCGGCATCTGGACCGACGTGACCCACTACCGCTCCTGGATCACCGACACCGTCGGGGAACAGGTGCCCGACGAGTAGGGCCGGCGCGTCCTGGCCGCCCACGCAAGCCCGGCGCCACGGCCACGACCTCCTCACGCAAGCCCGGCGCCACGGCCACGACCTCCTCACGCAAGCCCGGCGCCACGGCCACGGCCTTTCCACCAGGTATGCGCCGCCCGGACAGCGATCTTGCCGGTCCTCACGGAACAGGTCGCGCCGTACCGCCTTCACGTCGCGTGCGGCGCCTCTCCTCACGAGGAGAAGACACGTGCCGGCCGGGTTCCGGCACCGGTACGGCGAGCTCTCCCCGCGCCGCCGTCACTCGGGAAAACGGCCTCAGAGGTCGCCGCTCGGGTACGTTGGGGCCGATGAACGATCAGCAGGCGGGAATCGTACGACCGGAGCAGGGCCACCGGCCGGGCGGGCAGACGATGCCCGCGGAGCCGGACGCCTTGGGTGGCAGGCCGCCGGACGGCCGCACAGACCGGATGCCGCGCACAGGCCGGACCCTGCGCACAGGCCGGCTGCGCGGAAGGCCGCTGGTCGCCTCGCTCGTCGGCCTGGCCGTTGCGATCTCCGGCTGCGCCGCCACATCGAGCGCCACCTCGCCGAGCGCCGCCTCACCGGCTGCCGCCGGCCAGACGGCGACCCGGCCCGCCGCGGAGCAGCCGGCGACGCCGCCGGCGGAGCAGTCCGCACCCCAGACACCCGCCGGCCAGGTGCCCGCCCTGCCCACGCCGGACGCGGCGATCCCCACCGACCCGTCGCAGCTGGCCCGTTCCCTGACCACCACCACCGCCCAGCTCCGGCGTGCCGTCGACGAGTGGGTGCGCGACGGCGACCCCGGCAAGGGCCAGCCCCCCGAGCCGGTGGTGCTGCTGGCCCTGCACCAGCAGCGCATCTACCGCTACCTGGTCCGCAACCCGAAGGTCGCCTCCCGCACCTACACCAGGCTGCCCAAGGCCCTGGCCGGGCCGGCGAAGGACAACGTGACGGCCGGCCGGAACCTGCGCTCCCTCGTCCGGCCCATCAGCGGGGCGGCGAAGTTCCGCGTCCAGCCGCCCGAGCCCGCGGACGCCCTGCTCGGCCACTTCCGGCGTGCCGAACGCAGGTTCGGCGTCGAGTGGGAGGTGCTGGCGGCGGTCATGTTCGTCGAGACCAAGTTCGGCCGCGTGCGGTCACCGAGCCACACCGGCGCCAAGGGGCCCATGCAGTTCATGCCGGGAACGTGGGCCGCCTACGGCATGGGCGGCGACATCCAGGACACCCGCGACGCCCTGCTCGCCGCGGCCAACTACCTGCACGCCTCGGGGGCACCGCGCGACTACCGGCGCGCGCTGTACGCCTACAACCACTCCCAGGCGTACGTCGACGCGGTGCTGCTGCACGCCCGCCAGATCAAGCAGGACATCAGGAACTACTACGCCTACTACAGCTGGCAGGTGTTCGTGGTCACCACCCGCGGCGACCGCCGCCTGACCGGCCCCTGACCTCGCGCCCTCGCTTTCACACCCGCGCCCTCGCGCCCCCGACCTCGCGACACGGCCCCCTCCTCCGGAGGTCAGCCGGGTCGCCGGCAGGCCACCACGCGATCTTCATTCGCGGGCACCGAATGATCACGTGGTGGCCGTCTCCACGCGACCTCACCCCGGAGGATCGCGAGGTGTCACCGGGGTGTCGGCCGAGGCGTTCGGGCCGCCGGTTCCGGCTGTGCGCCGGACAGTGCGACTACCCCCGCGCCGATATCTGCTGAACGGCCCAGCCGTTGCCGTCCGGGTCCTCGAAGAAGACGAATCCGACGTTGTCGAGAGGATCCTTCTCGACGTTCGGGCTCTCGCCCATGACCTGGACCTCGCTGACCTCCACCCCTCGCTCGACGAGTTGGGCACGTGCCCTGTGGATGTCGGGGACCACCAGCTGCAGGCCCTTGAGCGAGCCCGGCGGCATGTCCGGGACGACCCCGGCACCCACCACGATCGAGCAGCCCGACCCCGGAGGGGTCAGCTGGACGACGCGGGCACCGTCGCCGACCCTGGTGTCGTGGTCCACGGTGAAGCCGAGCTGCTGGGAGTAGAAGGCCTTGGCGCGGTCCACGTCGGACACGGGGACCACCACCACCTCGAGAGTCCAGTTCAAGATGCGCTCTCCTTCTCTTGATCTTGCCGGTCCGTCCGTGTCTGCTCCGAGACGGCCTGGCGGGCTGGGACCAGTTTGTCCGGTCGTCGGTCACGTCCGCAGGTCGATGGAGCTGAGCACCGGGCAGCCGAGGATCTCCGCGAGGACGTCCCGCTGATGGCCTGTCAGCGGATTGAGGAAGACGACCGCGCCGGCGCCGGACTCCTCACGCGCACGTGCGATCTCGCGCGCCTTGCCCGCGCTGACCAGCGTGCGGGAGGAGTAGGGACGATCCATCGCCTTCACGCCGCCGCCGGAGACGCCCCGGCGCTGCACCGAGCGTCCCACCACGCGGGCACCCAGGGCCGTCACCGCGTCGGCGAGCTCGTCCATCAGCGCGGCGTACCGCTTCTGCCTGGCGGAGAAATAGCCGACGACGAGGACGTCCCTACCGGTCAGCCCCACAGGTGAGGGGTGGCTCCGCCCCGTCGGCGGCCGGGTGTCCCGCGCGGGACGGCGGCCCCGCCGCAGGCGTCGGTGCGACTTCACCATCGACACGGTAGCGATCAGCCGGGCAGGCCGGGGCCGCGGCCCTCCCGGGGGCGGGAGTGGCGGATTCCCGTACGAGACGCGGAGGAATCTCGCAATGGTCCCGGGCAAGACCACGCAACTAGCTTCGACGAATGCTTGGAAACGTTCTTGCCGCGATCTGCTTCGCCTTACTCCCGCCCGCCGCCGCCGACGTCCCGTCCCCGCCGCCGACCGGCCCCATCCCGACCGGCGCCGTCACCCCCGCGGCCGTCGACGCGTTCGTCGCGGAGTACCGCGAGAAGACAGGGTTGCCCGGGGCCGCGGTGGCGATCACCAAGGGGACGGAGGTCATCCACGCCGCGGGGTACGGCGAGACGGCTGCGGGCGATCCCGTGACGGCGGACACTCCCATGGCCGTGGCGTCGGTCAGCAAGTCCTTCACCTCCCTGGCCGTCATGCAGTTGGTGGAGAAGGGCGAGGTGGACCTCGACCGGCCGGTCCGCGGCTACCTGCCCGAGTTCACGATGGCGGATCCCCGGGCGGCGAGGATCACCGTACGGCAGCTGCTCAACCAGACGTCCGGCATGGCCGACTCGGCCTTCCGTGAGAAAAGCCTGCCCCAGCCCGGCACGCTGGAAGGCGCCGTGGCACGGCTCAGGACGGCGGAGCTCGCCGCGGACCCGGGGACCGTCTTCAGCTACCACAACACGAACTACCAGGTCGCCGCGCGGCTCGTCGAGGTGGTGAGCGGCGAGCCGTTCGCCGGCTATCTCCGGGCGCACGTGTTCGCCCCGCTTGGAATGCGCAACAGCACGACCATCGACACCGATCGGGACCTGCCGGACAGCGCGCGTGGCCATCTCTACATCCTCGGCCAGGCGGTCGCGCTGCCGGAGCCGACCGGATTCGGCAACGGGTCAGGCGGGGTGCTCAGCAGCGCGAACGACATGGCACGCTGGCTGATCGCGCAGAACAACGGCATCCTCTCCCCCGCGAGCATCACGGAGATGCGCACCCCCTCGGAACAGGACGAGGAGTACGCCCTCGGCTGGTCGATCGGCGAGACCGAGCGCGGCACCCCTGTCGTGCGGCATGGCGGGGATCTGTTCACCTCCACCGCCGAGCAGCTGCTGATGCCGGTGTCCGGGTACGGCGTCGCGGTGATGGCGAACACCGGCATGGCCTTCGCCGACAGCGGCGCCCTCATGGACGCCCTGGTCGCCATGGTCGAGGGAGGGGCGCCGGAGATCCCCTCCTCGCCCTACCTGGTCACCGACATCGTGTTCGCGCTGATGACCCTGGTGACCATCGGGCTGGCGGCGCGCGGGGTGGCCCGCTCCCGGCGGTGGGCCGCCCGCCGTACGGGATGGCAGCGGTTGCGGCTGCTGCCCTGGCTGGCGCCGCTCGCATTGTGTGTGACGGTCGTCCCGATCTTCCGGGTCCTCGCCCGGGGGAGCGACATCATGTGGATCCAGGTGGTCTATCTCTATCCGACCTTCATGATCTGGCTGGTGACGGCCACCGTCGCGGGCCTGGCGCTGGTAATCGCACGGCTCGTCCGTCGCGGTGGTCACACGGCTCGCCCGTCGCGATGATCACACGGCTCGCCCGTCGCGTCAGTCGCGCGGCTCATCCATCGCGGTGGTCACACGGCTCGTCCATCGCGATAGTCCCACGGCTCGCCCGTCGCGTCAGTCGCGCGGCTCATCCGTCGAGGTAGCGGAGGACCGCCAGGACCCGGCGGCTGTAGCCCGGCGTGCGGGCGAGGCCGAGCTTGTCGAAGACGGCGTTGACGTGCTTCTCCACCGTGCTCTGCGACACGTGCAGCCGTTCGGCGATCGCGGTGTTGACCATGCCCTGGGCCAGGTGCTCGAGAACGGCCCGCTCGCGGGCGGTCAGCGTGCTCAGCGGGGTGTGGGCGAGCAGCCGCCGGACCACGTCGGGGTCGAACACCGTGCCGCCGGAGCCGATCCTCTCCAGGGAGTCCAGGAATTCGGCCACCTCCGACACCCGGTCCTTGAGCAGGTAGCCGAGGCCCTCCGGAGGGCCGGCGAGCAGCTTGGAGGCGTAGGTCTGCTCGACGTACTGCGACAGCACGAGCACGCCGACGCCCGGCCACCGGTCACGGATCTCCAGCGCGGCCCGCAGTCCCTCGTCGGTGTGCGACGGCGGCATGCGCACGTCGATGACCGCCACGTCCGGCTGCCGAGCGGCCACGGCGTCCAGGAGCGCGCCGGCGTCGCCCACCGCCGCCGTCACCTCGTGCCCGGCGTCCTGGAGCAGCCGGGCCAGCCCTTCGCGGAGCAGGACGGAGTCGTCGGCGAGTATCAGGCGCACGGCAGCCTCGCGGTCACCTTCGTCGGGCCGCCGGGCGGGCTGTCCACGTCGAAGGTCCCGTCGAGCGCCCGCACCCGCCGCGACAGTCCGGACAGCCCGCCGCCGCCCGGCGAGGCGCCGCCACGTCCGTCGTCGGAGATCGTCACGATCACCTCCCCCTCCCCCGCGCGCAGATCGACTGTGATCGTACGTGCTCCGGCGTGCTTGTTCGCGTTGGTGATGGCCTCCCTGGCCACGAAGTAGACGGCCGTCTCGATCTCCGGCGCGGGCCGGCCGGGGAGCGCGTGGCGGACGGTCACCGGTACGGCGGAGCGCTCCGCCACCTCCGTCAGCGCGGTCTGCAGCCCCAGCGTGTCGAGGGCGGTGGGGTAGACCTGCCACGCCACGCTGCGCAGCTCCTCAAGGAGGAGCCGGGACTCCGCGTACGCCTCGTCGATCAGGGCGGGATCGGCGGTGTGCCGCACCCGTCCCAGCAGCATCGCCAGCGCGACGCCCCGTTGCTGGACCCCGTCGTGCAGGTCGCGCTCGATCCGGCGGCGCTCGTCGTCGACGGCTCGCACGATGCCGGTGCGGGAGGCGGTCAGCTCGGCGATCCGTCGTTCCATGGCCTCGTTCCGGTCGGGGCCCACGAAGCGGTCGGCCAGGCGGCGTTCCATGCCGATCAACGCGGCGCTCCACAAGACGGACAGCGCCAGGGCGGCCAGTCCGAGGACGATGCCGTACGCCCAGCTACTGCCCGTCAGCCGCACCCCGGGGAACTCAAGCGGGATCAGGTCCGTGTCGCCCGAGACGAGCTGCCCGGCTCCGCCGTACAGGAAGAGGGCGGCCACGAACAGGCCCGTGACGGCGAGGTAGCCGCCCAGCACTCCGAGGAGGCCCCGCAGGAGGAGGTAGGCGTGCCCGCCGCGGCCCCTGCCGGGGTGGTGGTCGTACCAGGCGGCCAGACGCGTGCGCTCCAGCTCGACCAGGGCGGCCGTCACCCTTCTCGCGCGCCCGGCGCCGACCGCCCAGGCGACGCAGGTCCATCCCAGCCCGACCAGGCCGGTCGGCACCCCCGCGAGCAGGCCGACAGCACGCCGCAAAGGCATCGTGGCTGCTCGGCGCATGACTGGAGTGTAGCCAGCGCGGCGGTCACCGGGATCGCCCGGTCACGGCGTCCTGCACGGCCTCCGCGGTCGCGACTCTCCGCGCTCCGCGATCGGCCGGCTCGCCCGCCGTAACCGGGCTCCGCGTCTCCATCCGCCCTCGCCGCCGTAACCGGGCGCCGCACCTCAGCGCGGCCCCGCCGCCGTCAGCGAACTCCGCGTCTCAGCGCGGCCCCGCCGCCGTCAGCGGGAGTAGACCTCCAGCTCGTAGAGGGAGTAGCCGTACGACGTCGCGCGCGTGACGCCCCGCATGCGGACGTAACGGGCGGTGGTCGGGCTGAACGTCACGTTGTCCACGCCGCCGTTCCCGGTGGTGGTGGAGTGGACGGTGGTCCAGGTGGAGCCGTCGGACGATGTCTGGATCGAGTAGCCGGTCCCGTAGGCCGACTCCCAGCGCAGCACCGTCCGGGCCACGGTCATGGCGGATCCGAGGTCGACCTGGAGGTACTGGTCGTCGCCGGCCGCGCTCGACCAGCGGGTCGTCGGGTCGCCGTCGACGGCCTTGCCCGCCGGATAGAGGAAGGACTGGACGCTGGACGCGCTCGCCTTCTTCCCGCCCGCCAGGTTGGTGACGCTGTCGCCCCGGTGGGCGGGGAAGGACACGACCTGCTGGTAGGTCGGCCGGTTCTGCCAGGAGATCAGCGACTGCTTGATCCCGCCGAGCGGCGACTGCTGGACGGCGTCGGCGCACCACTGGTCACCCGCCGCGCACACGCCGTCCGCCGGGTAGGTCGTCGTCGCGGGCTCCGCGAGCGCCGCCGACAGGCTGTTCAGCAGGACCGTACGGCAGCCCGCCGGCGTGCCGCCCCCGCAGTGCCTGCCGGGCAGCGGGCCGGAGACCGGGTCGCCGAGCACGGCCCGGACGTCCTTGCTCACGTAGCCCCACCAGCCGTACTGGAACGCCGAGCCCTTGTGCGTCTGGGCCTCGTTCGCGGAGGTGGGCAGGTTGGAGACGTCGCCCTGCTGGTGGCCCGAGGGTGATTCGTTGATCTGGAGGGCGTTGACCAGCGACTGGTACAGGCCGTCTCCCAGGCTGGGCTTGAACGCCGCCTGGACGAGCTTGGGCCACCACGCGTCGAACACGCGGATCGCGTCGGCGTGCGCGTAGGCCTTGCCGCCGGGCGAGGCCTCCAGCCTCCTGGCTCCCGACGACGCCCAGGCGGACAGCTTGGAGACCGCCGAGGCGAGGGCCGGGTCGGTCACGGTCGCGCTGTTGATCACTCGGAGCAGGTCGGGCAGGACCTTCCTGCCGCGCAGGTCGGTTGTGGCGGCCTCAGCCATGATCTTGACGGTGCCCGCCCGGTCGAGCTTGCCGGATCCTGCCAGGGCCGCCTTGACCGGGGCGTCCAGCAGGTCGGCCCGGTGAACCGGCCCGAAGCTGAAGTTGCCGTCCGCGGCGCCGTAGTCCTTGGCCTGCTTGTTGTTCCAGCTGACCAGGTAGTCCTGGTCGGCCGTCTGCGGGTGGGCGGCGGGAGCCGTGTACGTCGCGGTGTTGGTCGCCGGGTCGAAGCCCGCCCACTCGTGGGCCGCGTCGGCCGTCATCGGGAGGTTCGGGTCGGACACCGCGGATCTGACCGGGGTGTTGCCCGACATGAAGTAGGCCGCGTCGGAGGAGTTCACGTAGAACCAGTTGAACGCGAACCCGATCTTGGAGGCCGAGGCCGCGAACGCCGCCGCGTCGCCCATCTGGGCGGGTTCGTTGAACATCTGGAACCCGATCGCCGAGTCGGCCTCGTGCTGGTACGTCGACCGCAGGGTGGCGAAGGCGGTGGGCTGCCCGTTGACGGTGCCACGCCAGCTGACCAGGCCGTACTTCGTGCGCTTCATCACGAGGTCGTAGGAACCGGCGGCGGTGGAGTCCGCGGTGGTGGGCTTCCACGCGTTGGTCTTCTTCAGCGTCTCCATCGCCGTGCAGGTGCCCCGGTAGAGGTAGTGGTTCGACGCCGTGGTCACCGTGCCGCCGCCGGGCTCGCAGAGCTGGAGGGCGTAGGTGTCGGTGATGTCCTGGCCGCTGGAGGTCGCGCTCCAGGCGTAGTCCGTGCCCCGGCCGAGCAGCACGTAGAGGTTGAGCCCGGCGAACGCCGCCCCGCGCGCCCGGATGCCGGGTCCGGAGAGCTCCTCCAGCATGAGCAGCTGAGGGGCGAAGTAGCCCGTCTGCGGGCCGAACACCGCGATCGGATGCCCGGAGGCCGACTTGGCCGCCGACACCACCACGGCGTTGGACATGCCGGGCTTGGAGTTGTCGACGATCAGCCCGTCCAGCAGGCCCCGGGAGGGTGAGGCCGAGGTGGTGGCCGACCCGGTCTCGTTCTCGGTGATGTCCACGGGTGCCGTCGCCGGGTCGGGCAGGACGGTCCCGGTGGCGCCGGTCGCGTTCCCGGAGGGGAAGCTCTGGCCGTTGTGCAGGGTGAGCGTGGCCTCCGGGTCGTTCTGCGCCCGGAACGCCGCCCAGACCTGGTCGCCGGCCGCCGTGCCGTACCTGGCCCGCGCCGCCACCCGTACCAGCGCGGACTGCATCTCCGCCCCGCCGCCTCCACCGAACAGCCCGCCGACCACCCCGGAGACCGCGATCAGGTCGGTCATGGTGAAGTCCTCGGGGCCGCCCGCGTTGGTGACCGCGTCGAGGTGCCCGGTCAGGACGTACTCGCCGGGGCAGTTCCGGTTCGCCATGCAGCGGTCGATGTAGGCGTTGACCCCGCTCACGTAGTTCTGCACGTCGGCGTAGAGCTGCGCGCCCCGGGTGCCGGAGGTCCTGAGCCGGTTGATCTGCGCCTGGAAGTCCGCCTCGGTGTAGGGGGAGTTCCGCCAGACGCTCTGTTCCAGCGCGCGGTTGCCGGGCGCGCCGCCGGCGAACGGCGTCAGCTCGCCACGGCCGACGTGCCGCATCAGGTCCATCACCCACAGGCGGTCCTGCGCGCCCGCGTACCCGGCGCCGAACATCGTGCCTTCCCTGGTCGTCCCGGTGATGTGCGGGACACCGGTCGCCTTGTCCCGGACGATCGTGACGTCCGGCCGGGGGCTCGTGGTGCTCTGCACCTGCCCCGCCGGCACGCCGAAGGAGCTGTCGTTGAAGAACGTGGTGATCTGGTCGTCGGTCAGCCCGGTGTAGCCGGAGAGGAGGTTGGCGTACTTGCCGAGCTGGTCGTCGCTGTGGCGCGGCATCGTGCCCAGTGACTGGTTGGCGAGGATCTCGACCAGGGTGGCGTTGCCGTTCTGGCCGGGTGGCAGGATGTCCGCGCATTCGCCGAGGCAGTAGTCGTCGGTGGTGAAAGTGGCTGCCGATGCGGGCACGACGAGGGATGCCAGCGTGAGGATCGCGAGCGCGGAGGCCGCCGTGATCTTCCGCCGGAGACGTGCATGCATGTGAGAACCCCCAAAACATGAGGCGTACTCGAATGTTGGGAGGAACATACGCTCGGAGCAACGGCGAATCAATGGCCGTTCCGGCGATCGCCCGCACCGGACCGTGACTCGCCGTCACGGCGGGAGTCGGGCCGCGCTCGCCGTACTCGGGAACACCCTCGCCGGCCGCGTGGAGGCCGTCCGGCGCCCGGTGGCAGGAAGCTGCCACCGGGGGGGAACTTGCTGACTCCGATCCGCCTGTTCCACGGGCCGCGAAAGGCGCAGAGTTGGTTGTACCGGAAGAGAACAACCACTCAAGAAAAGAGAAAAGAAATGAAGAACTCCACCGCCTCCCAGATCAGCTTCAACGTCACCGCCAAGTTCTCGGCCGCGATTGTTTCGACCGTCATCGGATTCACCGCCCTCATCGGCGGCCAGGCCGTCACGGCAGCGGCGGGCACCACGTGGGACTCGGCCACCGCGGTCATGGCGGGCACCACCTGGGACTCCACCGACGGCACCACCTGGGACTCGGCCTCGGTGCTCGCCGCGGGCACCACCTGGGACGCCGCCGGCACCGACGGCACCACCTGGGACTCCACGGACGGCACCACCTGGGACTCGGCCGGCACCGACGGCACCACGTGGGACTCCACCGACGGCACCACCTGGGACTCCGCGGCCACCACCACGCTCTGAAAAACCCCGGAAAACCAGCTCCGGAACAAATGAGATAACAGAAGAAATCCGGCCGACAAAAAGAGCGGAAGACCCCGGCGGAACCGCCCGTACCACCGGCCGAAAGATTACGGATAATCACTTCCCGCCGGACGAAGGCAAGAAAAGCTCGGAACGACCGACGGATACCTCGTCACCCGAGCGGCCGCCGGCAAGGACACGACCGGCACCCCGGACCGCGTGAAGACGACCGCGGCTCCCCCGCCTCAGAAGCCCCCCGCACCGGATCCCACCGGTGACTCCGGAAGACTTGCGCGACGACTTTCGAGCTGGTGGATAGAATTCGGAAACCGCCGGCTCGCTCCTGTCAGGCGCTCCGCTTCCGAGGCCCGCTCTCACGGCCGTTCGACAATCATTTCCGGGGGTTTTGGCCATGCTCACCATGCAAGACGCTCTCCTCGCACTGACGCGGTACTGGACCGAGCAGGGATGCATGGTGGTGCAGCCCATGAACACCGAGGTCGGGGCGGGCACCCTGAACCCGGCGACCGCGCTGCGCGTGCTGGGGCCCGAGCCGTGGCGGGTGGCGTACGTCGAGCCGAGCGTCCGGCCCGACGACTCCCGTTACGGCGACAACCCGAACCGGCTGCAGACGCACACCCAGTTCCAGGTGATCCTCAAGCCCGAGCCGGGCGACCCGCAGGAGCTCTACCTCGGCAGCCTCAGGGCTCTGGGCATCGACATCGACCGGCATGACGTCCGCTTCGTGGAGGACAACTGGGCGTCCCCGGCGCTCGGGGCGTGGGGGCTCGGCTGGGAGGTGTGGCTGGACGGCCTGGAGATCACCCAGTTCACCTACTTCCAGCAGGCCGGCGGCATGACACTGGACCCGGTGTCGGTAGAGATCACCTACGGGATGGAGCGCATCATCATGGCGCTCCAGGGCGTGGACCACTTCAAGGACATCGCCTACGCGCCCGGCATCTCCTACGGCGAGGCCTTCGGCCAGGCCGAGTACGAGATGAGCCGCTACTACCTCGACGACGCCGACGTCACCGCGCAGCGCGGCCTCTTCGAGGCGTACGCGGCGGAGGCCGACCGGCTGGTCGAGGCGCGCCTGCCCGTCCCCGCCCACACGTACGTGCTGAAGTGCTCCCAGGCGTTCAACGTCCTGGACTCGCGCGGGGCGATCTCCACGACCGAGCGGGCCCAGGCGTTCGCCCGGATGCGCAGGCTCGCTCACAGCGTCGCCAAGCTCTGGGTGGAGCGCCGCGCCGAGCTCGGCTACCCGCTCGGCGGCGTGGAAGTCCCGCCGGCCGAGGCGGCGGCCGCGGAGAGCCCGCGGCCCGGCACGGACCAGACGCTCGCCTTCGAGATCGGCGTCGAGGAGCTGCCCCCCGCCGAGACGACCCGGGCCGCCGACGCCGTACGGCAGGCGCTCACCGAGAAGCTGGCCGCCACGCGGCTACGGCACGGCTCCGTCACCGTGATGTCCTCGCCGCGGCGCATCGTGGCGCTCGTCGAGGACATCGCACCGCGCGAGGACGACGACGAGCAGACCGTCCGCGGTCCGCGCCTGTCGGCGGCGTACGACGCCGAGGGCGCTCCGACCAAGGCTGCGCAGGGCTTCGCGCGCGGCCAGGGCATCGACGTCGCCGAGCTGGCGCCTCTGAGCGCCGGCGGCGGCGAGTACGTGGGATACGTCAAGCACGTCCCCGGCCGTCCCGCCGGAGAGGTGCTCGCCGCGATCCTGCCGGAGATCGTCACCGGACTGCGCGCCGAGAAGAACATGCGCTGGCGCTCGCCGGGCCTGTCCTACAGCCGACCGATCCGCTGGATCACCGCGCTGCTGGGCGCGGAGGTCGTGCCGTTCACGGTCGCCGACCTGGCCTCCGGCAGGTCCAGCCGCGTGCACCGCACCGCCGCCGAACCCGTCATCACCCTCAGCACCGCGACCGGCTACGTGGAGACGCTGCGCCGCCACGCGATCGAACCCGACGCCGCCGTACGGCGCGACGACATCGTCGAGCAGGCGGCCCGGCTCGCCGCGGGCGCGGGCGGAAGGATCGACTTCGAGGCCGAGAGCGCCCTCGTGGACGAGGTCACGAACCTGGTCGAGGCGCCCGTCGCGATCCTGGGGACGTTCGACGAGAAGTACCTGGAGCTTCCGGCGGCGATCCTGACGACCGTCATGAAGAAGCATCAGCGCTACTTCCCGGTCCTGGACGGCGACGGCCGGCTGCTGAACCGGTTCGTGACCATCGCCAACGGCGCGTGCGACCACGACGCGGTGCGGGCCGGGAACGGAGCGGTCCTGCGCGCCCGCTACGAGGACGCCGGGTTCTTCTGGCGCAACGACCTCGCGACCCCGCTCACCGAGATGAAGCGGCGTCTGGCGCGGCTCACCTTCGAGACCCGGCTGGGTTCGGTCGCCGAACGCGCCGACCGCATCGACGCGATCGCCTCAGACCTGGCCGCGCGGGCACTGCTCGGCGGGGACGATGGCGAGACGCTGCGCCGGGCCGGCCGGCTCGCCAAGTTCGACCTGGGGTCCGAGCTCGTCATCGAGCTGTCCAGCCTCGCCGGCGTGATGGCCCGCGAGTACGCGCGCCAGGCCGGCGAGCCGGAGGCGGTCGCCGAAGCCCTGTACGAGATGGAGCTTCCGCGCCAGGCGGGCGACGCGCTGCCGCGGAGCCGTCCCGGGGCGCTGCTCGCGCTCGCCGACCGGTTCGACCTGCTGGCTGGGCTGTTCGCGATCGGCTCCGAGCCGACCGGGAGCTCCGATCCGTTCGGGCTCCGGCGGGCGGCCCTCGGAGTGATCAACATCCTGCGCGCCCACCCCGATCTAGCGGGCCTCACGCTGCGCGAAGCGCTCGCGATCGCCGCGAGCCACCAGCCCGTCCCCACGGACGCCCGCCTGCCCGACCAGGTGCTGGACTTCGTCAGGCGCCGGTTCGAGCAGCTCATGCTCGAACAGGGCCACCCCGCCGCGAACATCCGGGCCGTCGCCGGCCTCGTCGACAGCCCCGTCCGCGCCGAGCAGACCCTCGACCACCTCGCCGCCCTGCTGAGTACCGAGGACTTCCAGGAGCTCGAAGCCGCGGTCCAGCGCATCCGCCGCATCATCCCCGCCGGTGCCACGCCCGGCTACGACCCGGGACTGTTCGACAGCCCGGCGGAGGAGGGACTGGCCACCGCCCTGGAGAAGGCCCGCGCGGGCCTGCGCGGGGAGACCGACCTGCGGCGCTTCGCCGCCGAGGCGGCTGTCGTCGTCCATCCGGTCACCGTGTTCTTCGACGAGGTGCTGGTCATGGCGGACGACCCGGCCGTCAGAGCCAACCGGCTCGGTCTCCTCGCCGCCGTCCACGACCTGGCCGACGGCTACCTGGACTGGAAGGAGCTTTCCTGACCGGAGGGGGCATCCCCGCCTCCTGAACCAGTGTCCGGCATGGACCGGGTCCGGGCGGGCGGCTGTTCACTTCACGCAGGCCGGAGCGGCGCTCCGGCCTGCGTGAGAACCTCCGCGAGGGTGTCGAGCGCGGCCGGGTACACATGCTCGCGCGGCGTGCCGTACCCGACGATGATCGCCGGCGGGTGGTCGCCGGGACGGTGCCAGTGGCCGCCCAGACTTCCCAGGGCCACGCCCCGCGCCGAGGCCTGGGCGAGTGTCTCCTGCTCTCCGGGCCCGGCGGCGGGCAGGGTGACCATCGCGTGGAGTCCCGCCGCGATGCCGTGGACGGCCAGACCGGGGACGGAGCCCAGGCGGGCCAGCAGAAGGTCCCGCCGGCGCCGGTAGTGCAGGCGGCAGGCGCGGATGTGCCGGTCGTAGACATGCGTGGTGATCAGGTCCGCGAGAGCCAGCTGCCCGACCGCCTCGGTGTGATGGTCGAGATGCAGCTTGGCGTCCACGACCGGCTCGACGAGGCGGTGCGGCAGCGCCATCCAGCCCAGTCGCAGAGCGGGGCCGAGGGTCTTGGACGCGCTGCCCAGGTAGGCGACGTGGTCGGGTGCCATGCCCTGGAGGGCGCCGACGGGCTGGCGGTCGTAGCGGAACTCGCCGTCGTAGTCGTCCTCGACGATCAGGCCGTCGTGGGTGCGCGCCCACTCGGTGAGGGCGCGGCGGCGGGCCGGGTGCAGGGTGACCCCGGTCGGATACTGGTGGGCCGGGGTCACCACGACCGCGCCCACCCTCTCGTGGTCGCGCAGCAGGTCGGGACGGGCACCGCGGCCGTCCACCGGGAGCGCGACGACGGCCGGCCCGGCTCGCCGGACCACCTCCCGGTGAAAGCCCAGGCCCGGGTCCTCCATGGCGATCGCAGCCGTCCCGGCGTCGCCGAGCACCCGGGCCAGCAGGGCCAGGCCCTGGACGTAGCCGGAAGTGATCACGATCTGCCCGGGGGTCGTGAACACGCCGCGGGTCCGTCCCAGGTATTCGGCCAGCGCGACGCGGAGTTCGATCCGCCCGCGCGGATCGCCGTAGTCGTAGGCCTCGGCCGACGTCGCGGCGAGCGCGCGGCGGGTGGAGCGCACCCAGGCCTCCGCGGGGAAGGTGCCCACGTCGGGGCTGCCCGGCCGCAGGTCGTAGCGGGGCGCGACGGCATCCTGCCGCGGCGGCGGCGCCGGTGCGGGATGGCGAGTGAGGTCGGCGACCGTGGTGCCGGATCCCCGGCGGGCGGTCAGGTAGCCCTCGGCGATCAGCTGGTCGTAGGCGGCGCTCACCGTGCCGCGGGACAGGCCGAGCTCGATGGCCAGCTTGCGGGTCGAGGGCATCCGGGCCCGGGGCGCGAGCCGTCCGGCACGGACCGCGTCGCGCAGGGCGTGCTCCAGACCGGACCGGCGGCCGGTCGCGGGGTCGAGTTCCAGATACAGGTCGACGCCGAAAGTGGTCCAAAATTCTGACACGATATTGGATCTTATTGCCGATCCACTGCTTTCCTAGAGTCTCTGACATGACCACGACGAATCCCTCCACCGTCCGGCTGGCGGTGGACGAGCTCGCCCCGCACATCAACCGGGCGATGAACGCGCTGGACACGGCCTCCAGGCAGACCGGGCTGGAGGCCTCCCTGCTGGAGCTGGTCAGGGCGCGCGCCTCGCAGCTCAACGGCTGCGCCTACTGCGTCGACATGCACTCCCGGGACGCCCGGAAGGGTGGCGAGAGCGAGCAGCGGCTGTTCGCCCTCCCGGTGTGGCGGGAGACGCCGTTCTTCACCGGCCGGGAACGCGCGGCCCTGGAACTGACCGAGGCGGGCACCCGGCTCACCGACGGACCGGTCTCCGACGAGGTGTACGGGCGGGCCGCGGCCGAGTTCACCGAGACCGAGCTGGCCGAGCTCATCTGGACGATCACGGTGATCAACGCCTGGAACCGGCTGGGCGCCATCGCCCGCCCCTGGCCCCTGGAGTGACCACACCGGCCGGCGACCGGCCCTGAACAGCCGGTCGAGCAGGCCGCCACCCCGGCTCGAGCTCTCGGCCGGCGGCGGTTTCTCGCACGGCACCGTGCCCCCGGCGCGGCGCCGTACGGGGTGCAGGTCAAAAGCGCAGCAAGGGGTGGTGGAGTGGGCCCGGGGCCGCCCTTTTCGCGCGGCACCGTACGGATGGAGCGGCCCTGGGGCGGAGTGGAGGTGAACGGGGCCGCTATCGTCGCCGGTCGCCGGTCGCCGGTGGAACCCGTACACCACATCCGTGGACGTAACCCGCTGTCCGCGCGACGCGGCGGCCGGGACCGGGTCCCCGCCGAGGATACGCCGCACCCGATCGGGCAGGCTGGATTACCTGATCCGGGGTAGCCGGTTTCCGCGGGCCGTACGGCTCGCGCCGGAGAGCCGGGGTAAGGGGCGTACATGGCGTCGTGGGTGGACCACACGGTCTTCTGGCATGTCTATCCGCTCGGGTTCGCGGGCGCGGAGAGCTCGGCGCCGTCTCCTGGGACGCCGGTCCGGCACCGCCTGCGGCAGCTCGAACCCTGGCTGGACTACGCCGTGGACCTGGGCTGCTCGGGGCTGCTGCTGGGCCCGATATTCGCAGCGGAGACCCACGGCTACGACACCGTCGACCATTTCCGGATCGATCCGCGGCTCGGCGACGACGAGGACTTCGATCGTCTCGTCGCGGCGGCGCGCGACCGTGGCCTGCGGATCGTCCTGGACGGGGTGTTCAACCACGTGGGCCGGGGGTTCCCGGCGTTCGCACGGGCGACGGCCGCCGACCCCGACCCGCGCTACGTGCGCTGGTTCCGGCTGTTCGGGGAGGGCGGCGAGCCGGACTACGCGACCTTCGAGGGGCATCACCGGCTCGTGGCCCTCAATCACGAGGAACCCGAGGTGCTCGACCACGTCGTACGGGTCATGGACCACTGGCTGGATCGCGGCGCGTCCGGCTGGCGTCTCGACGCGGCCTACGCGGTGCCCGCCGGCTTCTGGCGCAGCGCCCTGGCACAGGTGCGGCCGCGCCACCCCGACGCGTGGTTCGTCGGGGAGGTGATCCACGGCGACTACGCCGAATACGTCAGGGCGAGCGGCCTCGACTCGGTCACCCAGTACGAGCTGTGGAAGGCGATCTGGAGCTCGCTCAACGACGGCAACTTCTTCGAGCTCGCCTGGACCCTGGAGCGGCACAACAGCCTGCTGGACGCCGTACCGCCCCCGCTGACCTTCGTCGGCAACCACGACGTGACCAGGCTGGCCAGCCGTCTCGCCGATGAGCGGCACCTGGGCCACGCGCTCGCCGTGCTGTTCACCGTGGGCGGCGTCCCCAGCGTCTACTACGGCGACGAGCAGGCCTTCCGCGGCGTCAAGGAGGAACGGGAAGGCGGGGACGACGCCATCCGCCCCGCCTTCCCCGGCCGTCCGGACGCCCTCTCTCCCCTGGGATGGCCCGTCCACCGGCTGCACCAGCGCCTGATCGGCCTGCGCCGCCGCCATCCGTGGCTGGTCAGGGCCCACACCACCACTCACCACCTGACCAACCGGACTGTCGCGCTGGTGTCGACCGGCGCGGACGACCCGTGCCCCAGGATCGTGACGCTGCTCAACACCGACGACCAGCCCTGCCTCTTCCCGCTGGAGACCGGCGGGCTCACCGTGGAGGAGACATCGGAGACGGCGCCCGCCTCCGGTGACCCGGCGCTCGTCCCCGCCCACGGCTGGACGATTCTCAGCGGCCGGTGACTTCCACGTACAGGACCTCCACGGGCGGGATCGCGGTCGGCCGGACCCCGGCGGGCGGGGTCGCGGCGGGTGGTGGCGCCGCCGCCGCCGAAGTGGAGACCGCAGCCGGAGCGGAGACCGCAGCCGCCGCGACCGGGAGGCCCGGCGCCACCGGCCCTCGGCTGGCCGGACATTTGATCCCCGGGAACCACCGCATGGGAATACGGAAGGTACGGTCGGCTCATGTCTGAGCGCAGCATGCCACACGACGCCGCCTCCTGGGCGTGCCCCCACGGGCAGGACGCCCGCCGAGGCTGCGTGGCCTGCTACGAGGAATCGGTCAGCCCCGACCCCGCGCTGCCGTTCTGGGAGGTCGCCGCCTGGTTCACCACGGAGCGGCCGATCCCCATCAGGACCCTTCAGGACGTTCACCACCACGGCCGGCGCTTCGCCCTCGACCAGCCGTCCACGCCGCTGGTCTACCTCCTGACCGGCCACGCCCGCGCCCGCGGCAGCGTCGAGGCCATCGCGGGTGTGATCGGCTTTCTCCTCCACAACCGGCACGTGGTCGCCAACTTCACCGTGACGGAGACCCGGGCCACACCCCAGTCGTCGCCCAGAACCAGCACGACCCGCCAGACGGACGTGTGGCTCGACGACCGGCGAGGCGGCTGAGGGGGCGAGGCGCCGTCGGAGGGCGAGGTACCGGCCGGAGGGCGAGGTACCGCTGAAAGTCGCGGACGCCGCGCCCCGCTCCCGGGAAAGCGCTCCCCGGCGGGGCGCCCGCCGGACCGGGATCTCACAACGATCGGAGATCGCCGGGCATCGCGTTCCCCGCCGCTGGGTACGGCTGCCGCTGAGTGCCCGGTTTTGATATCAAAGATAGGACTTGGGGGGTTTGAGTGAAGAGTGCGGTGACCCGTCTGGCGGCGGGCGGGATGGCCCTCGCCATGGCGTTCGGGATGGCGGCCTGCGGGACCACCGGACAGGCCGGGGACGGCGGCGCGGCCTCCGCCTCCGCCGGCGACACGGGCGCCGTGGACCGGGGCTTCAAGATCGGCCTGCTGCTGCCGGAGTCGCGGACGGCGCGCTACGAGAAGTTCGACCGCCCCTACATCACCGAGCACCTCGCCGAACTCTGCCCCAAGTGCCAGGTCGTCTACGGCAACGCCGGCGACGACCCCGACCGGCAGCGGCAGCAGTTCGACGCGATGCTCAACGAGAACGTCAAGGTGATCATCCTGGATCCGGTGGACGCCCGGGCGATCGCGCAGTCGGTGTCCAACGCCCGCAGCCAGGGGGTGAAGGTCGTCGCCTACGACCGGCTGGCCCACGGGCCGATCGACGCCTACACCTCCTTCGACAACATCCAGGTCGGCAGGATGCAGGGCCAGGCGCTGCTCGACGCGCTCAAGGCGGGTGGCGACCCCGGGAGGGGACCGATCGTGATGATCAACGGCTCGCCGTCCGACCCGAACGCGGACGACTTCAAGAAGGGCGTCCACTCGATCCTCAACGGCCAGGTGATCGTCGGCAGGGAGTACGACACCCCCGGCTGGAGCCCCGAACGGGCCGGGACCGAGGCGGCCGCCGCGTTCGCCGAGCTCGGCGCCGAACGGATCATCGGGGTGTACGCGGCCAACGACGGCATGGCCGGCGGCGTCGCCCTCGCGATGCGGAACGCCGGGGTCAGGAAGGGCACCCCGCTGACCGGCCAGGACGCCGAGCTCGCGGCCATCCAGCGCATCCTGCTGGGCACCCAGACGATGACCGTCTACAAACCGATCAGGCCGGAGGCCGTGAACGCCGCCCAGCTGGCCGTCGATCTCGCGTCGGGCAAGCCGGTGACGGGCAGCGGCAGCGGGAGCGGGACCGTGGACAACGGGACCTCGTCCTCGATCCCCGCCCAGATCATCCAGCCGACCGTGGTCACCTGGGACAACATCAAGGACACCGTGGTCAAGGACGGCTTCTGGACGGTCCAGGAGATCTGCGCGGTGGACGTCCGGGTCGCGTGCGAGGCCGCCGGGCTCACTTGAGAGACCCGGCACCCGGGTCGGAGCGAGCGCGGAGGCGGCGGAGGCCACGGACACCGCCGAGATCGCGAGCGGCCGGCTCCGGCCGCCGAGCGGCGGCCCCGCCCACCGCGCCCGACTTTCCCCACGCGCCGCGCCCGACTTCCCCGCCCACCGCGCCCGGCTTTCCCCACGCGCCGTCTCCGATGATCTCGTCACACTCGCCCGGCTGCCCCTCGCGATCCGGCACTAAGTGCCCTGAGCTTCATTCGGATAGCGTGACCTCAGGGTTTCATCCGAGCACCGGCAGATGGAGTTCCATGGACGACCACGCGTCCTGGCCGACCGGCCGCCTCCTCCTGGTCGCCGCGCGCCTGGTGGAGCGTGAGTGGAACGCCGTGCTCGCCGAACGTGGCCTCACCCACGCGGGGTTCCTCACCCTGAACGCGCTCGATGACGGCCCCCGGACCCAGCGGGAGCTCGCGGCCCGCACCTACGTCGAGGAGCAGACGATCCGCCCGGTGCTCGACCGGCTCGAACGCAACGGCCACATCAGCAGGGAGCGCGACCCGGTGGACCGGCGCCGCGTGATGGTGACCCGCACTCCCCGGGGAGAGCGGACATACACCGCGCTCCTGGCCGGCGACTCCGCCGAGCGGATCATCTCCGACCGGGTGGAGGACCCCGAGACCCTGCGGGCCGAGCTGATCCGGCTGATCAGTGGCATCCGCGGGCAGTGACCCCTGCGGGGCCTCACGGGCTACGCCCCGGTGAACGTGCCGGCCGCCACGCTGCCGGCCTGCTCGCAGGCTTTCGCGGCGCGGCGGACGCCTCCGGACGGAGGACGGACGCCTCCAGGCGAGGCCGGACGCCTCCGGACGGAGGCCGGGCGTCTCCAAGCGAGGGCCCGGCGTCTCCAAGCGAGGGCCCGGCGTCTCCAGGCGAGGGCCCGGCGTCAGCCGTCCCGGCGGGGGAGCGTCATGATCTCACCGTTCTGGGTGACCTGGGTGACCAGGATGCAGGTGTCGTCGGCCGCGTTGGCCGGGACCATGGCGTCCATGACCGCCGGAAGCCGGTCCGGGGAGGCGGGGGAGATCGGCCTGAGGGCCTCGGTCAGGGCGGCGCTCATGAGATCCAGACCTTCGTAGAGGTCGCTGCCGCGCTTCTCGATGAGCCCGTCGGTGAACATCACCATGAGATCGTCGGGCCTGAGCCGTACGGTGCCGCAGGTGTAGGCGGCGTCCTCGAAGACGCCGAGCAGCACGCCCGGATGGAGCAGGCGCTCCACGTGCGAGCCCCGGGCCAGGAGCATCGGGGGGTGACCGGCGTGGGTCCACCGCAGGGTGCGGTCGGCCGGGCGGTAGCGGGCCACGAGCGCGGTGGCCAGCACGTCGGGCCGGAGCTTGCACAGCAGGCGGTTCAGCACGGTGAGGATCTCCGCCGGGTCGTGATGGGCGAAGGCCAGGGCGGTGATCGCGTGACGCAGCTTCGCCATGGCGGAGGCGGCGGCCAGCCCGTTGCCGGCCACGTCCCCGACGGCGAGCAGCACGTCACCGTCGTCCAGGCCGATCGCCTGGTACCAGTCCCCGCCGAGGTAGGCCGCCGTCTCGGCGGGCTGGTAACGGGCGGCCACCCGCAGGCCGGGCAGGGTGTAGGGCTCGTCCTGGACCGGCATGATGATTTTCTGCAGGTGGGCGGTGAGCTGGTTCTCCTCCTCCAGCCGCCGGCTGACGCTGGCCAGCTCGTCGGCCGCCCGGCGCCAGCCGGTGATGTCCTGCATGATCCCGTGGATCTCCAGGGGCCGGCCCGCCGCGTCGAGGGTGGCCTCGGCCGAGATGCGGATGTGGCGGAGGGAATCTCCCACCCCGATCCGGACTTCGAGCTCGTGGGGTCCGCCACCGCGCGTCCACATGTCCGCCGCCCCCGCGAGGAGCGGCGCGTCTTCGCTGTGGACGAGGTCGGAGTACGCCTCGATGGTGAGGGGGCCCTCCGCCGGGTCGCGCCCGTGGATGCGGTAGAGCTGCGGCGACCAGACGATCTCCCCGGTGACCATGTTCCAGCGTCCCCAGCCGAGGTTGCCCAGGTGCTCGGTGCGGGCGAGACGGGACTCCAGCCGCTGCCCGATGTCGTCGCGGACCCAGGTGACGAGCAGGCCGTCGTCGAGACGGGCGATCCGCATGGCGTAGGTCGAGCGGTGCGGGACGCCGTCGGCGACCTCGACGTGCTCGTACGGGCTGTACCGCTCGGACGTGCCGGTCTCCATCACCCGCAGGTAGGCCTGCCAGAGCGGCGTCTCCGCCACCGACGGGTAACTCTGCCGGGTGCGCAGGCCGACCAGTTCCTCGCCCCGCCGGCCGTGGACGTCCTCCGCCTCCGGGCTCACGGCCTGGATGAGGAGGTCGACGATCGTTCCCGTGGCGTCACGGATCGGCACGGACCAGCTCGCCGATCCGGGCATCACGTCGAGCACGGCCTGCACCGCCGCCGTGGAGGCGGAGAGGCGCTCCGCGTCGATCGTTCCGGGAAGCGGCGCGGCCCCGATGCTCGTCTCCATGACGTTCGACCTGCCGGAGGGCAGCAGGTGACGTCCATCTCCTGGGCTCAGAATCGCTTCCTTCCGCATGGCCGTGATCGGCCTGGGGGAACCTGGTGGCGGGCGAAGGGCCGACACGGGCTCTGACAGAGGGTTGGGGGGTCCGGACGGTTCAGATGCTGAAATACACGCGGATGGTGGTGCCGTCCTGGCTGGTGTGGATGCGGACCAGGTCGCTGAGCAGGTTGGTGACGAGCAGGCCGCGAGAGCCCCGCTGGCGGGGATCGACCGGCCGGCGTCCGGCAAGGGGGTCGAGGATGTGACCGGCGTCGGTGACGTCCATGGCCACCTGCCCGTTCTCGCCCCAAATACGCACCGTTCCCGAGCCTCCTCCGTAGTCGAGGCTGTTGGCCGCCAGCTCGCTGGCGATCAGTCGCAGATCCTCGAGACGCTCTCCGGAGAGCCCCATGCGGGCGGCGTGCCCGACGACGAAGTCTCGCACGCGCCCCAGGTCGCCGCCGGCGAATCCGAGGGAGGCGGCGTCCGGCGGGTCGGGCAGCGGCCGGTTGTAGTCCTGGATGATGCGTTCGGGCGCGTAGGCGGGGCTGGTGCGCAGGCCGCTCCCGTCCTGGAGGATGGGATGGGTCATCTCGGCCTCCTCGATGACCGAGGGGTCCAGCCCGTCGAGGTCGTAGGGGCACAGGATGGTGACGGCGCGGCCGGAGAACGCGAGGTTGATCAGCGCCTCGTGCTGGACGCACGCGGGATACTCCGTCACCGACCGGCCGGCCCAGATCGGCTCGCCGATGATGCGGACCCTGCCGGCGGGGTGGAGGTCGGCGAAGGCACGCAGGACGCCGGGGATGATGCGCCCCGGGTTGCGACCGGCCTGCGTCATGTCGAGGAAGCGCACCTCGGAGGCCGCCTCGCCGAGCTCGGCCCGCAGCAGCTCCACGTTCTGCGGGGGTACGGCCACCGCGACCGGCTCTCCGGCCGCCAGGCCCTCGCGGATGAACGGCACGGTGCCGTCGAGATACTGCCGGGCCCCGCGGTAGAACAGCGCGGGATGGACGAACGGATCCACCGTGGTGGTCGTCGTCGTGGTCATCACGTCTCCACTTCGATCGGGGAGGAGTCCGGTCCGATCAAGGCGAGTACGGATCTCAGACAGTAGGGCGCGTGGTGCAGGAACACCTTTTTGCCCGTGGGGAGGCTGTGGGCGGCCTGGGCCAGCAGCCATGTTCCCCGGACGTCGACGAACGTGAGTCCGGCGAGGTCGATGTGCATGTCATCGCCCTGGGTGACCAGGCCGTCCAGTGCCTCTTCCCAGAGCCTTCTGGTCGTGCGGTCGATGTCGCCGCTGACCTTCAGGCGGACCGGCGGGCCGGTCAGGTCGAGGTGGAGGTCGTGGGGGGACGGCCCGCGGGCTCCGGATGTCGAAGAGCCAGGTCCGGCGGCCTGTGACGGCCCGCGCGGTCTCACCTCTGGCCAGATCGTCACGGTGACCATCCTGAAGTCGACGATGGACACCTCCAACGTACCCGTTGTCGCCTTTAACAGCGAAAAGGATGCGCTCAACCGCACACCACGGCCCTCGGGATGAAGGATAAGTCTGAGCCAGATGCAACTTATGCAGGAAAATGACCCACATGCGTATTCTGATCATCGGTGGAACCCGGTTCGTCGGCCGGCACATCACCGAGGCCGCGATGGCGGCCGGGCACGAGGTCTCCCTGCTGCACCGGGGGCAGACCGGGCCGGAGCTGTTCCCCGAGGCGGAACACCTGCGGGCCGACCGGAACGAGGACCTGTCCATCCTGCGTGACCGGCGGTGGGACGCGACGATCGACGCCAGCGCCTACCTTCCGTCGCAGATCGCCTCCCTGGCCGGGGTGCTCTCCACGGGCCAGTACGTCTTCATCTCCACCACCGCGGTCTACGCCGTCCCGCCGGCGCCGGGCTTCACCGAGGACTCGCCGCTGTCCGAGCCCGACGGCCCGGTCGCGGAGACGGTCACCGCCGAGACCTACGGGCCCCTGAAGGTGCTCTGCGAGCGCGCCGCGGTCGACCGCTTCGGGCCGGGGACGCTGGTCGTACGGCCGACCTACGTGATCGGCCCGCACGACTACACGGGCCGCTTCACCTACTGGGTCAACCGGATCGCACGCGGCGGCGAGGTCCTGGCCCCGGGTGACCCGTCGGACCCGATCCAGGTGATCGACGGACGTGACATGGGCACCTGGATCATCGCCATGGTCGAGAAGACGGACTCGGGCACCTTCCACGCGGTCAGCCCGCGCCCGCCGTTCTCCTTCGGCGACATGCTGGAGACGATCGTGGCCGAGGTCGGGCCACCGGGGACCACGCTGACCTGGGTCGGGCAGGAGTTCCTGCTCGCCGAGGGGGAGGACGGGCGGTCGCTGCCGCTCTGGCCGGAGGGCGGCGGGGAGATCAACACCGCGGACCCGGCCGCCGCGACCGCGGCCGGGCTCGACCCGCGCCCCCTCCGCAGGTCGGTGCGCGAGATCCGCGAGTCCGAGGCCTCGTTCGCCACGGCCACGACGATCAGCCCGGACCGGGAGGCCGAGCTTCTGGCCAGGTGGCACTCCCGTCAGCGGGGGTGACCGCTCACCCGCCGCTCCGGCCGCACCCGGTCGTCACGGGGCGACGGCGGTCTGGAGGACCGCCTGGATCTCGATGACGATCTGGACCTTCTCGCTCAGTGACACGCCTCCGCCGGGGATGGGGCCGTTGTAGCTGACGCCGAAGTCCATGCGGTTGATCTCGCCGGTGGCCGTGAACCCGGCACGGGCACCGGCGAAGGGGTCGGCGGCGAAGGGGTCGGGGCCGAACCCGTTGATCTCCAGCTTCAGCGGGACCGGCCGGGTCACCCCCTTGAGCATGAGCTCGCCGTCGAGCAGGAAGTCGTCCCCGTCGGGACGGATCCCGACGGACCGGTAGGTCATGGCCGGATGCTCGTCGACGTCGAAGAAGTCGGCGGAGCGGACGTGGTCGTCCCGCTGCTTGTTGCCCGTGTCGACCGAGGTCAGGTCGACGGTCGCGGTGACGCTGGACTCCAGCGGGTCGTCGCCGGTCACGATCCGGCCCTCGAAGCCGGTGAAGCGTCCGCGCACCTTGCTGATCATGAGATGCCGGACGACGAAGCCCACCTCGGAGTGGACCGGGTCGATGCTCCACGTCCCGGCGACATAGCCCGGGATCTCGACAGCCTTGGTCGTCATCGTGTCTCCTTGAGTTACATGGGGTAAGCCGGTTCCCTCAGGTAGGGCAGTTCCGAAAAGGAACCGCACCTATCCTGGTGACACTTCCCCAAAGGGCACAAGAAGGCACTTTCACCTCACCCAGTTACCTGGAGAGAACCATGGAGACGTCACTCCCCTCCGGCCACACCCCGGCACTCCCCTCCGGCCACACCCCGGCGGCCTGCCGGGCCCGCGAGATCCTGGAGCGCATCGGGGACAAGTGGTCGCTGTACGTGATCTCCCAGCTGAGCGACCGCACCAAGCGGTTCAACGAGCTCAAACGCGATATCGACGGCATCAGCCAGCGCATGCTGACCGTCACCCTGCGCGGGCTGGAGCGCGACGGCATCGTCTCGCGGACCATGTATCCGGTCATGCCGCCCCGCGTCGACTACACGCTCACCCCCCTGGGCCGCACGCTGCTCGACACCGTCGGCTTCCTCATCCACTGGGCCGAGGAGCACGTCGAAGAGATCGAGACCACCCGCGCTCTCTACGACACCCGCGTCGAGAGATTCCACACGCCCGAATGACCCACCGGGCGCCGCCCCGCCCTCCAGGCCCCGCGAGGGCGAGTCTCAGACCCCGATGTCGCGGGCGATGTTGTCCAGCCGGTCCGTCAGCGTGTCGAGCTCCCGGTCCGTCACCGTGTCCCCGGAGACGAACCCCTCCAGGTCCCGGCGGCGCACGATGATCAGCGGCCGGTGATCGTCGTCGATCTCCTCGTCCCGCAGGATCAGGCAGTCGCCGCGGACGAACACCAGCGCGGTGTCGGGATCCGGTGACTCCAGCAGCCGCAGGACGCATTCCCGGTCGACGAGAGCCATGGACGCACCTCCCTGTCCGCACGACGGCCCTACCCGCTCACCCGTACGGCGGGCCATACCCGGCACCCCCGCCGACCTAACGGCCGCGCAGGTCAAGCTAGGCCCGGGAGGCGCTGCGACCGCGGACGCCGTACGGACGGGCCGGATACCGGTCAGTTAAATGAGTGAGCGACTCACTCATTCCTGTACTAGGGTGACCCGGGTGATCTTGACCTCCCAGCGCGCGGCTCCCCTCCCACCGGACGAACGGCGTGCCGCGCTCATCGAATCAACCCTGTCGCTGGTGCTCGCCCACGGCCCCGACGTGAGCACCCGGCAGATCGCGCAGGCGGCCGGCGTCGCCGAAGGGACGATCTTCCGGGTCTTCACCACCAAGGACGAGCTCGTGGGCGCGGCCGTGGCCAGCGCCTTCGACCCCTCCCCGCTCCTGCGGGACCTGGCGGCCATCGACCGCACCGCTCCCCTGCCGGACCGGCTCGTCGCGGCGGTCGAGCTCCTGCAGCAGCGTACGGCACGCGTCTTCCGGCTGCTGGACGCGCTGGGATGCCTCGGAGCCCCCGAGACGGACCGCGACCGCCGCGCCCGATCCGACCAGGGCGTTCTCATCGGGCAGGCGCTCGTCGACCTGATCGACACCGGACGCGACCAGTTGCGCTGCGAGCCGCACGAGGCCGCGCGCCGGCTGCAGCTGCTGACCGTCGCGTTCAGCCATCCCCGGTTCGTCGCCGACGACCCGATATCACCCACGGAGATCGTCTCCACGCTGCTGGACGGCATCCGCCTGCGTCCCGGGCACGACGCGCTCCACCCGGACTCCACGAGCGGGGAACCCCCATGCTGAGCCGGCTGCTCCGCACCTACCTGCGGCCCTACTCGTCGACGCTGACCGCCGTGGTGGTGCTGCAGCTGGTCGGCACCATAGCCTCGCTGTACCTGCCCAGCCTGAACGCGGACATCATCGACCGGGGCGTCGCCGTCGGCGACACCGGCTACATCCTGTCCGCCGGGGGCTGGATGCTGGCCGTGTCCCTCGTGCAGATCGCCTGCTCGATCGCGGCGGTCTACTACGGCGCCCGCGCGGCGATGGGATTCGGGCGCGACGTCCGCTCGGCCGTCTTCCACCGGGTGGGCGGGTTCTCCGCCCGGGAGGTCGCCCAGTTCGGAGCGCCCTCGCTGATCACCCGCAGCACCAACGACGTGCAGCAGGTGCAGATGCTCGTGGTGATGACCTGCACGATGCTGGTCGCCGCGCCGATCATGGGCGTCGGCGGCATCGTCATGGCGTTGCGGCAGGACCTCGGCCTGTCCTGGCTCATGCTGGTCTGCGTCCCGGCGCTGCTGGTGTCGATCGGCCTGATCATCTCGCGCATGGTCCCCCAGTTCCGGGCGATGCAGGACCGCATCGACGTGGTCAACCAGGTGCTGCGCGAGCAGCTCTCCGGCATCCGGGTCGTCCGCGCCTTCGTCCGGGAACGCGAGGAGACCCGCCGGTTCGCCGCGGCGAACGACGCGCTGACCGGGACCTCGCTGCGCGTCGGGCGGCTGACCGCGCTCATCTTCCCCGTCGTGATGCTGATCCTCAACGCCTCCAGCGTCGCCGTACTGTGGTTCGGCGCGAGCCGCGTGGACAGCGGCGAGATGCAGGTCGGCGCCCTCACCGCGTTCCTCATGTATCTGATGCAGATCCTTGCCTCGATGATGATGGCCACCTTCATCTCGATGATGATCCCGCGAGCCGCGGTCTGCGCCGAGCGCATCATCGAGGTGCTGGACACCGAGTCGTCGGTGACCCCGCCCCGGGATCCCGTACGGCAGGTGCACGGCCGCGCCGAGCTGGAGCTGCGTGACGTCGAGTTCCGCTACCCGGGCGCGGCGGCACCGGTGCTGTCCGGCATCTCCTTCCGCGTCACCGCCGGGCAGACCACCGCCGTCATCGGCAGCACCGGGGCGGGCAAGACGACACTGGTCTCCCTGGTGCCCAGGCTGTTCGACGCCACCTCCGGCACGGTGTCGGTCGACGGCGTCGACGTCCGCGACCTCGATCCGCAGATGCTCTGGACACGCATCGGCCTGGTACCGCAGAAGCCGTACCTGTTCAGCGGCACCGTCGCGAGCAACCTGCGCTACGGCAACCCGGACGCCAGTGACGAGGAGCTGTGGGAGGCGCTGGAGGTCGCCCAGGCCCGCGACTTCGTCGAGGCGATGCCCGAGGGCCTTGAGGCCCCCATCACGCAGGGCGGCACGAACGTGTCCGGCGGGCAGCGGCAGCGGCTCTCGATCGCCAGGGCGCTGGTCAGCAGACCCGAGATCTACCTGTTCGACGACTCGTTCTCGGCCCTCGACCTGACCACCGACGCCCGGCTCCGCGCCGCCCTGCGCCCGCACACCGCCCAGGCCGCCGTCGTCATCGTCGGCCAGCGGGTGTCCACCATCGCCGACGCCGACCAGATCATCGTCCTCGACGACGGAGTGATCGTCGGCATGGGGACCCACGACGAGCTGCTGGATTCCTGCCCGACATACATCGAGATCGTCGAGTCCCAACTGACCGCGGGGAGCGCAGCATGAGCGACAAGCCCGTGACGACCACACGACCGCCGGCGGGCGGCGGAGGCTTCGGCCGGGGGCCCTTCGGGGGGGCCGGGATGCCCGCGGAGAAGTCGATGAACTTCGGGCCGTCCCTGCGGCGGCTGATGCGGCGGCTGAGCCCCGAACGCCCGAGGATCCTGGCCGTGATCGGCCTCGCCGTGACCAGCGTGGTTTTCGCCGTCGTGGGACCGAAGATCCTCGGCCACGCGACGGACCTGATCTTCAGCGGTGTGATCGGCAAGCAGCTTCCCGCCGGGACGACCACGGAGCAGGCGGTCCAGGCCGCCCGCGCGTCGGGCGACGACAACTTCGCCGCCCTGCTCGCACGGATGGACGTCGTGCCCGGTCACGGGATCGACTTCGGCGCACTGGGCACGGTCCTGGTGTGGGCCCTGGCGCTCTACGTCGCGGCTTCGGTCTTCAGCTGGTTGCAGGGTTACCTGCTCAACGACGTGGTGCAGCGCAGCGTGTTCCGGCTGCGGGCGGACGTCGAGGACAAGCTGAACCGGCTCCCCCTGAAGTTCTTCGACGGCCAGCCGCGCGGTGAGCTGCTCAGCCGGGTCACCAACGACATCGACAACGTGTCCCAGACCCTGCAGCAGACGATGAGCCAGCTGCTGACCTCGCTGCTGACCGTGATCGGCGTGCTGGCGATGATGTTCGTGATATCGCCGCTGCTCGCGCTGATCGCCCTGGTGACCATCCCGCTGTCGATAATCGTCACCGGGCAGATCGCGAAACGCTCGCAGAAGTTCTTCGTCGCGCAGTGGGCCAACACCGGCACCCTGAACGCCCACATCGAGGAGGCCTTCACCGGCCACGAGCTGGTGAAGGTCTTCGGGCGGCAGCCGGAGGTCGAGCAGGTGTTCCGGGACAGGAACGAGGAGCTGTTCAAGGCCAGCTTCGGCGCCCAGTTCGTCTCCGGGATCATCATGCCGATGATGATGTTCATCGGGAACCTCAACTACGTCGCCATCGCCGTCGTCGGGGGCCTGCGGGTCGCCACCGGGTCGATGAGCCTGGGTGACGTCCAGGCGTTCATCCAGTACTCACGGCAGTTCACCCAGCCCCTGACCCAGGTCGCCTCGATGGCCAACCTGCTGCAGTCGGGGGTGGCGTCGGCCGAGCGGGTCTTCGAGCTGCTGGACGCCGAGGACCAGTCCCCGGACCCCGCCGACCCGGTGCCGCCCACCGCCCGGCGGGGCCGCGTCGAGTTCGAGCAGGTGTCCTTCCGCTACGTCCCGGAGCAGCCCCTCATCGAGGACCTGTCGCTGGTGGCCGAGCCCGGGCACACGGTCGCGATCGTCGGCCCGACCGGTGCGGGAAAGACGACCCTCGTCAACCTGATCATGCGCTTCTACGAGCTGGACGCCGGCCGGATCACCCTCGACGGGGTCGACATCACCGCGATGCGCCGCGAGGACCTGCGCTCGCACATCGGCATGGTGCTCCAGGACACCTGGCTGTTCGGCGGCACCATCCGCGAGAACATCGCCTACGGCAACCCCGGGGCGACCGAGGAGCAGCTCCAGGCCGCCGCGCGGGCCACGTTCGTCGACCGGTTCGTCCGCACCCTGCCCGACGGCTACGACACCGTGATCGACGACGAGGGCAACAACGTCAGCGCCGGAGAGAAACAGCTCCTGACCATCGCCCGCGCCTTCCTCGCCGACCCGTCGCTGCTCATCCTCGACGAGGCCACCAGCTCGGTCGACACCCGGACCGAGGTCCTGGTCCAGCACGCGATGGCCGCCCTCCGCTCCGACCGCACCAGCTTCGTCATCGCCCACCGCCTGTCCACCATCCGCGACGCCGACCTCATCCTGGTGATGGACGGGGGCCGCATCGTCGAGCAGGGCACCCACGACGAGCTGCTGGCCGCTCGGGGCGCCTACCACCGGCTGTACTCCGCCCAGTTCAGCGGCGCCCTGGTCCCGGACGGCGACGAGGTGAGCGGGGAGGAGGTGACGGGGGTGCGAGGGTAGGCCGTCGCGGCCGGCGACCCCGGACGGACCCGCTCCGGCGGCTCCGTCCGGGGTCGCCGGAGCGGGTCCGCCCGGGGCCGCTCCGGCGGCTGCCCGGTCAGACGCGCGGCGGCGCTCGGCGGACGCCGTCCCTTTCCCCGCCTCGCGCTCTTTCCCCGCCTCGCGCCGGCCGCCCGGGATCCCGCCCGGCGGACGTCCCCGGTCCCGCCCCGGACGGTCCCGCTCCCGCCCCGGACGTCCCCGGTCCCGCCTCGACGCGGCGGGCGGCCAGGCGCGCGGGGTCCGGCCAGCGCACGCCGTACGCCCAGCCCGCCCGCTCGAACCAGCGGATCAGCCGGGCGCTCGGGTCGAGCTGGCCTCTGAGCACCCCGTGGCGGGCGCAGGCAGGGTCGACGTGGTGCCAGTTGTGCCAGCCCTCGCCGAGGGTCAGGAACGCCACCCACCGGACGTTGGACGACCGGTCCCTGGTCCTGAAGGGGCGGTCGCCGAAGGTGTGGGCGATGGAGTTAACCGACCAGGTCACATGGTGCACCACGGCGTAGCGGACCAGCCCGCCCCAGAAGAGGGCGGTCCACATACCGGTCCACGACATCGACCACAGCCCTCCCGCCGCGGCGGGCAGCAGGAACGACAGCGCCGCGACGGCCGGGTAGGCTGCGTCGAACCGCCGGACGTCCGGATCGGCCATCAGGTCCGGCACCCAGCGCTGCCGGCTGGAACGGCTGCGCGCGGTGTAGAACCAGCCGATGTGGGCGTGCGCCATGCCGCGCAGCAGGGCCAGGCCGCTGTCGCCGTAGCGCCAGGGCGAGTGCGGGTCGCCGGCCCGGTCGGCGTACTTGTGGTGGCGGCGGTGCTCGGCCGTCCACAGCGTGACCGGGCCTTCGAGGGCCATGCCGCCGGCCAGCATGAGGGCGATGCGCAGTGGCCTGCGGCACTTGAAGGCACGATGGGTGAAGTGCCGGTGGTAGCCGATCGCGATCCCGAAAATGCTGATCAGATACATGACGACGGCGATGACCGCGTCACGTGGACCGATCCCCCATCCCCAGGCTGCGGGGACCGCCGCGGCCAGGGTCAGCACCGGCAGGACGACGAGGACGACCAGGTAGACGGTGCGGCGGCCGGCCGTGACCGCCACCGTCTCGGCCCTGCCTGACTCCGGCTGACCCGGCGGGAAGGCCGAGATGGTCACGCTGCCTCCTCGCGGTCGGCGAAGACCGCCTGGTGTGCGATCCGGCGGGGCCGGTCCGGCCACCCATTGAACGGCCGGACGGCCGGACGGCGGGAGTTGCCGGGAAGTGATGCCTTAATTACTTACTGGAGTCAAAACAATGCATTCAGTAGCCATCTTGAGCTAATGTATCGCCTGCCTAGATTGTGGCTACGGAAAGTGACGATCTCTGTTCGCCATGGCTTCAGTGGTCGGTTCACGCGTGGAGCGGAGGGTCCTACGGCATGGGTGCTGTTGATCAATCGACCATGGGCGGCCATCTGGAGCGATACGACGTGGCCGTGGCGCGCGATCCGATCGCCGCGTTCGGCCTCGTCCGGGAATGGATGCGCACGGACTGGCGCGCCCTCTTCGCGGAGCTCCGCACCCAGCGGCCGATCTTCGTCACACCGGCCTTCACCGTCGTGACCCGTTTCGCCGACGTCGTCGAGGTGCTCTCCCGGGAGGAGACCTTCACGGTCCGGGCCTTCGGCCCGCGCCTGGACGCGGCGCTGGGCGCCCCGTTCATGCTGGGCCGGGACGCGACGCCGATGAACTGGCGGGAGAAGGGGCTGATGCAGGTCATGCTCGCCCCCCAGGACGCGGCGGACCTGCGCGGGCTGGCGGGGCGGATCGCGGACGAGGCCCTGGACGCCGCGTCGCGGCGAGGGCGGATCGAAGCCGTCGGCGAGCTCTTCCGGCATGTCACCCTGCGGGTGTGCGGGGAGTATTTCGGCTTCCCCGGGCCCACTCCGGAGACCCTGTCGCGGTGGACGAGAGCCGTGATCACCGACGGCTTCGCCAACTTCCAGGGCGATCCGGCGATCCAGGCCGGGTCGGTCCGCGCGGGCGCGGAGATGATGGCCTACCTGCGCGACCTGCTCGCCGAACGCCGGGCCGCCCTGGAGGCGGGGCGCGAGGCGCCCGATGACGTCTTCGGCCGCCTCATCCGTACGACCCTCCCGGCCGAGGTCGGCCTCGACGACGAGCGCCTGCTGATCAACATGGCGGGGCTGCCCCTCGGGTTCGTGGAGAGCGGGCCGGGGGCCATGGTGGAGGCGGTGGAGCAGCTCATGCTCCGCCCGCGGGTGCGGGCGGAGGCCATCGCCGCCGCCGCCGACCCGGATCCCGCCCGTTTCGATCGCCATGTCTGGGAGGCGCTGCGGTTCAGCCCGTTCTTCAAGCTGCTCCCCCGGCTGTGCGAGCGCGACTACGTCCTCGCCGCCGGCACCCCGCGCCGGACGGTCATCCCCGCGGGGACGTTCGTGCTCGCGGCGCCGGCCTCGGCCATGTTCGACGCGGACGTGGTGGAGGAGCCGGACGACTTCCGCCTCGACCGGCCGGAGCACCTCCAGCTGCACTTCGGACACGGCCACCACGCCTGCCTCGGCGTGCACCCCGCCAGAGTCGTCATCTGCGAGGTCGTGCGCCGCCTGTTCCGCCGCCCCGGCGTGCGCGTGCTCCCGCCACCGGAGGGAGCGATCGTCCGCAGCCACGGGATCTTCCCCGACCGGTTCGTCCTGGGTCTCGGCCCGGACGGACGTCCCGGCTCAGACGTGCAGGAGGCGTGACGGTGGCACCCAGCAGAGCGCGGGCGCGAAGCATCGCGACCGACGGCGCCGCCAACCGCCTCAGGTTCCTGGCCCTGACCAGCGGACGTCCGCTGTGGGACCTCGCCCAGCGCGTCCAGCCCGTACGGCGGCACCTCAACGCCTCGCTGATCGACCACGCGGTCCGCGAGATGCCACCACGGCCCGAGCCGCTGAGCACCATGGCCGACTACACCTCGTGGGCCTCGCTGACCGATCGGACGTTCAGCGGGCGTCACATGCCGCCGGTCTCCGGACCCGAGGGCGGCCGGCCCACCCCCGAACAGGCCGCCGACCTGTTCACCCGGGGTGACGCCATGATCCCGTGTCCCCGGTCCACCGTGCTGTTCGCCTACTTCGCCCAGTGGTTCACCGACGGGTTCCTCCGCGGCGACACCCACGTCCCCAGGGATCCGCGTAAGAACAGCTCGAACCACCACATCGACCTGAACCAGCTCTACGGGCTCGACGAGGCGGCGACCGCCGCCCTCCGGACGTTCGACGGCGGACTGCTCAAGAGCCGGCTCGTCAACGGCGCGGAGTTCCCTCCCAAGCTCTGCGAGAACGGCAAGATCAAAGACGAGTTCTCCGCGCTGAGCGTGATCCGTTTCGACGAGCTCACCGACGCGCAGCGCGACACCCTGTTCGCGACGGGCAGCGACCGCGGCAACATCCAGCTCGGTTTCACCATGCTCACGGTGCTGTTCCTGCGCGAGCACAACAGGGTGGCGCGCCTGCTGGCAGGCCACTATCCGCGCTGGGACGACGAGCGCCTGTTCCAGACGGCGCGCAACATCCTCATCGTGCTCCTCATCAAACTGGTGGTGGAGGAGTACATCAACCACATCACGCCCTACCACTTCCGCTTCGCCCTGGATCCGCGGCTCTCCACCATGCTGGCCCGCGCGCCCTGGCACCGGGAGAACTGGGCCTCGGCGGAGTTCAACCTCGTCTACCGCTGGCACAGCCTGATCCCCTCCAAACTGGCCGTGGGCGACCGGGAGCTTCCGATGGCGGAGACCCTGGTCGGTGGAGCGCTCATCCCCGGGCCGGGCCTGGGCCGGCTCTTCGAGGACGCCTCCCGGCAGCGCGCGGGGCGCATCGGCCTGTTCAACACCGACCCCGTGCTGCGGGCGGTCGACGTGGCCAGCGTCGCCGAATCGCGGGCCCTGAAGCTGGCCCCCTACAACAGCTACCGTGAGCACTGCCGCTTCCCCCGCGTGCGCCGCTTCGACCAGGTCTCCGGTGACGCGAGGGTGAGCGAGGCGCTCGGCGAGCTCTACCGGAACGTGGACGACCTGGATCTGTACGTCGGCCTGTTCGCCGAGGAGCCGGGCGCCCCGAACGCCATGCTGCCGCCGCTCCTGACGAAGATCATCGCCATTGACGCCTTCTCGCAGGCGCTGACCAATCCGCTGCTGGCGTCGCGGGTGTTCAACGCCGCGACCTTCTCCCCGCACGGGATGAAGGTCATCGCCACCACGCGAACACTGTCGGACGTGCTCCACCGCAACGTCCCGGAGGACCCGCGACCGCGTTTCGTGAGCATGACCCGGCAGGGAGCGCGGTGAGCGGCGCGGATGCCTCCGGGACCCGCCCCCGCTCCGACGCCCGCGGGGAGGGCGACCCGTCCGGAGACGCCGCGGCCGAAGGCGCCCCGGCCGGGGATCTCCCCGCCGAAGGCGCTCTGGCCGGGGACACCACAGCCGAAGGCGCCCCGGCCGGAGGTCCCCCCGCCGCGAGCGCCCCGTCCGGAGAGACCCCGGCCGGCGACACCCCGGCCGGAGGTTCCCCCGCCCAGGGCGCCCTGGCCGAAGGTGCCCCGGCCGCGGACGCGAAGCTGCTGCGCGCCGCAGCCCGGGAGCTGTCCGAGATCGGGGTGGCGATCCGGGAGGCGTCCGTCCACGCCACGGCGGCGCTCACCGACGGCGCCGTGCTCGGCGCCCTGCCGTACGCCCCGGCGGAGGGATACCGGGCCCAGCGCGCCCTGCTCCGCGCGGTGACGGATCGGAGGGGGCTCGGATACGCGGTCGCCGGCGGACGGCTGGGCGGTCTCGCGGCCAAGCTCGGCGGCATGACCGGCGTGGAGAGCCTGGCCGTCCTCATCCTGGCGACCTCGCTGCGGTTGCGGATCACCGCCGTGACCCTGGACCATCCGGAGCTGGCCGACGACCCTCTGCTGGGCAGGCTCATCGGAGCGGTCGGCGCCGACCGCGACATCGAGTCGGTCCGGGCACTGCGCGCCCTGTTGAAGGACCGCGGCGCCGTACGCACGCTCAGTGAGCTCGCCCCGGTCTTCGGCGAGGTCCTCGCCCTGCGGGCCCTGCTGGACGAGAACCCGCTCAACGACACCGCCGCCTGGCTGATCGCGACCGGGAAGGGGTACGCCAGCGCCGATCCGATCATCGGCCTGAGCAACCGGGCCGTAGCGGTCCTCGACACGGGAGAGGGCGGCGCGCGCCGGCTGGAGCTGGACCCGGCCGAGTCCGCGCGGCTGAGCTCGGAGGGGTCGTTGCTCGGCTTCCTCCGCAACATCGGCGCCGTCGGCACGACCGGGCGGATGCTCATCCAGAGTGTGGCGGGCCCGGACGGGGTGGTGCGCCACGTCGTCCAGGTGCCCGGCATGCGGTCCGGCCGGCCCGACAACGACTCGCCGCAGGATCTGCTCGGCGCCTTCAGCAGCGCCGTACTGGACAGCGGCCCCTACAGCCGCGCGCTGATCAAGGCCGTCGACGACTTCGGCATCCCGCCGGGAGCCGAGATCGCCCTGATCGGGCACAGCGCGGGCGGTGCGGCGATCATGAACCTGGCGCAGGACCCGGGATTCTGCGCCCGCTACACCGTCACCCACGCCGTGGCCGTCGGTTCGCCGGTCGACTTCAAGAGACCCGCCGACCCGCGGACGTGGATCGCCAGCGTCACCAACCAGCACGACATCATCCCCACCCTGGACGGGCAGGGCGCGGGCGGCTGCTTCGACCTGCATCCCGGCTGGTACGTGGTCGACTACTTCGACTCGACCCATCTGTTCCCGATCTGCCACAGCATCGAGCACTACACCGCCAACATCGCCGACGACCTGCCCGAGGCCCGCGACCGGATCGACCGTCAGCTCACGCCGTACCGGGGCCCGGTCACCCGCTCGCAGGCCTATCTGCTGTTCGACCGCGACCCCCACCCCGAGGGCTTCCCCTTCCTCACCGTGCCGACCTATCCGGCGGTGACCTCGCGGGGGACGCTCGAACTGCCGGTCAGATGCCAGGACGGGTCCGCCCTCACGGCCTACTTCGCCGCGGACCCGGGCGTGGCGGCGTCCCTGCTGGAGGGGACCGGGCTCGGGCCCGCCGTCCAGGTCGCGGGGCGTGCCCTCGTCGCCGTCCACGCGTTCTGGAACCGGCGGACCAGCCTGGGCGGCTACCGTGAGGTCCAGCTCGGGATCGTCGTGCACGATCCGTGGCGGCCGCGGCCGTTCCGGGTCTGGCCGGATCTCGTCCGGAGAGCGGACCGCAGGCGCTCCGGCAGCTTTCTCCTCGACTCCGTGGTCGACACGGACACCGTGTCAGCCGTGGCGCCGGAGATCTGGGGCTGCGAGCCGTCCGTCGCGGCCCTGGACGTCGCAGTCACGGCGAGGTCCGCCCGCGTCGTGGCCGGCGGCCCGGACGGCACGCTCCTCACCTTCCGCGGCCCCCTCGGCCCTGGGATCCCCGCCGAGGCCTGGGACCTGGTCGGCTACTCCCGCCGCGAGGGCACCACGCTGCGGTCCTGCGTCGAGGCACGCGGCCGGGGACGGGCGCATCCCGCGCCACGGGCACGGCTGGCCGTCGGGCAGACGGCTCACCCCATGGCCCGGCACCTGCGAGAGCTGGGCCTCGACGGCGCCCGCCCGCTGCTGTGCCTGTCCACCGTCGCCCACCAGACACTCCGCGCCGCCGGCGTCCCCGTACGGACCACCTGACCGACGTCCTCGTATGGACCACCTGACCGGCGTCCCCGACCATCTGAGCCGAAGGAGTATTCGGATGCCCGCCGTCCCCGAAGCGATCGCCGCCCACGCGGGAGTCCTGCGGTCCGACGCCCGCGTGCTCGCCGAATGCGCCGAACGCCTACGGGAGATCGGCGTCCGGCTGGACGGTGAGGGCGCCACGCCGGAGTGGCTGCGGGAGACCGTGAACGCCCACATCGCCGCCTGTACGGTGGCCTCCGCCGACCTGGCCGAGGCTGCGGCCCGGTTGCGCGCCTACGCCGACCGGATCCGCCGCTGACGCGCCCGCGCGGCAGCGTGTCACACGTGAACCACAATGAGACGTTTCGATCCCGGGCCGGAGCGGAACGCATCATCATACGATCATGCGGAATCTGTGGCGGCGGTCGCGGGCGTCCACACGGCTGGGGCTGATCTCGCTCGGGCTCACGATCCTCCTGAGCGGATCGATCTACCTCATCGTCGCCGCGGGAGGTCCCGATTGGCTCGCCACCGTGGCGAACATCAGCCAGATCATCGGCCTCCCGCTGGCTGTGGTGAGCATCGTGGTGCCCTCCGTCACCGCTCGCCGCTCCACCGTGCCGGAGCCGGTGCGGGTGGCTCTGGCCCGCCAGGTCCATCAGCAGGAATGCCAGGTGCGGGCCGCACTGCTGCGTGGTGTCATCGCCGCCGACCTGTCCTTCGACGACACCGATCCCGCGGCCGCCGGCTACGGCGCTGATCGCGGCCGTGACGGCGACGGCCGGGAGCCAGAGGGCAGCGCGGTGGCGAGATGGGTGTCGAAGAAGGCGGCGGGGCTGCTGTTCTGGCAGGAGACCGATCCCGTCCCGGCCGGGGGCGACGCCGGCGGACCACCCGCCGGACAGGGCACCCCGGCCGGCGTCGCCGGTTACTTCTCGGCCCTGCCCGACCAGCGTCTGATCATCGTCGGGGAGCGGGGATCGGGCAAGACGATGCTGGCGATCCAACTGGTGATCGACCTGAACCAGGCCATCCTCGACGACCCCGCCGCCGGCGGACCGGTCGCGGTCCGCCTGAGCGCCGCCTCCTGGCCCACCGGCCGGCCGCCGGCCGACTGGCTGGCCGACCAGCTCGTCCTCGGCTACGCCATGTCCCGTCAGGAGGCCGCGCGTCTGGTCGCCGAGCACGCCGTCCTCCCGATCCTGGACGGTCTGGACGAGATGGACCCCGATCCCGTCCAGACCGGCGGCGGGAGCCCGGCCCCCGGCAGTGACCCGGCGCCGGGCGGCCAGGGGGACGCCCTGGAGAACCAGGGAGACGCCCTGGAAAAACGGGGGGACGTCCTGGAAAAGCGGGACGCCGCACCGGTGCGGGCAGCCGCGTTGATCGAAGAACTCAACCGCTTCTACACCGGCGCGGTGTTCGGCCCGGTGGTGGTGACCACCCGTCCGGACCGCCACACCCAGTTGCTCGAACGCGGCCTGCTGCTCGAACACGCCCGCCAGATCACCATCCAGCCGCTCACCGTTCAGCAGGTCACCGACTACCTGCACAGGCGCTACCGCTACCAGCCCCGCCAGCATCACGCCTGGCAAGCCGTACTGGACCGGATCGATCATCCCGGGCATGCGGGCGTGCGGGAGTTCCTGTCCACGCCCTGGCGGCTGATACTGGCCACCAGCGCCATCGACCACGACCCCGGCCAGGCCGCCCAGCTCGTCCCGCATACCGATCACCACAGCACGGAGACGGCGGCCCAGACCCGGCAGCGGCTGGAGAGCGGCATGCTGGCCAATTTCATCCCGGCCGCGACCGCGCTGACCCCCCGCGGCCGTAGCTCCTACACCCCTGAGCAGGTGGAGCGGTGGCTCACCGCGCTGGCCCGGCACCTGCGCTGGCAGGCCGGCTATCTGCAGCACCACCCCGCCCCCAGCGGCATGTCCGAGGTCGACATCGTCCCGCATCTGCTGTGGCCGATCGGCGGCCGCCACCTGACCCGCCTGCTGCACACCACGGCGCTGCTCGTCGGCATCGTCGCCGTCGCCGCCCCCGTCCTCATCCCGTTCCCGCCCGCCCCTTGGCCTGACGAGACCCCTCGCTGGGTGATGGGTGCCGTCCTCGGGATGACGTCCCTCCCCCTCCTCCTCTCCCACGCCGAATGGCCCGCACCTCACGTCACCATGCGGAACATCTCCGCCCCCGCACTCCAGGCCGGCCTCGGGGGCGGTCTCATGAGCGGACTCCTGATCGTGGGCTTGGCCGCGATCGGAAGCGTGTTCGGCACCGTACGGACCGAGCTCGTGGTGATGGCCGTCTTCGGGCTCGTGGGAGGGCCCGTCGGCGGGCTCGTGTTCGGACTCATGGGCGGTCGGGGGTCGTGGAACCCGTCAGCCGATCTCGTCTCCCCTCGGCAGGCCGTCCACCGCGATCTCGTGTTCGGTCTGGCGTCCGGTCTCGTGCTCGGGATCATGGGAGGGCTCGTGGGAGGGCCGTTCGGATTCATATTCGGGCTCATATTCGTCATGCTCACCTCCTTGACGTCCGCGCAGGGATTCATCAGCCCCCCAGGCGAGAGCAGAGACGATGATCGCCTGTCAGAGGTGATCACGATCGCGGTGGGCTTCGGGCTCATGGTCGCGCTAGGGGCCGTGGTCGATCCTCCGATGGGACTCCGGGTCGATCTTGAAATCGGACTCTGGTCCGGGCTCGTGGGTGGGCTCGTATTGGCGTTCGTGGGCGGGCTCACCGTGGGCAGCAGCGGCGCGTACTACGTGATCGGCATCATGCTCGCCGCCCTGCGCGGGCGGCTGCCCTGGCGGTTCGCCGCGTTCTGCCAATGGGCGTGCCAGGCGGGGCTCCTGCGGGTGGCGGGTACCGGCTACCAGTTCCGGCACCGCGAGCTACAGGCCTGGCTCGCCGAGCACGGGTAGCCGGGCCTGCGATCCCCGGCCTGCCGATGCCTGACCCGGCCCCGGAGAGGTCGGGGCAGCGCGGCTCGACGGCGGCCGAAGACCGCCCCGCACACGTGGTGCTCGACGGCGGCCGGAGAGCGCCCCGCACACGTGGTGGGGCAGCATGGAGGGGTGAACGAGGGTACGAGCATGCTGGCGAAGCTGCTGGCCGCGGGCGAGGTCGTGGTGCTCAGCGGGGCCGGGCTGTCGACGGAGTCGGGGATCCCCGACTACCGGGGGCCGAGCGGGGCCTCGCGCCGGCACACCCCGATGACCTACCAGACGTTCGTCGGCGACCCGGCGGCCAGGCGTCGTTACTGGGCCCGTAGCTATGTCGGATGGCGGGCGATGACCCGGGCTACGCCGAACAGCGGCCACCACGCGGTCGCGCACCTCCAACGGCTGGGCCTGGTGGCCGGCGTCGTGACGCAGAACGTCGACGGCCTGCACCAGGCGGGCGGCGCCCGGGCGGTCGTCGAACTGCACGGCAGCCTGCACCACGTGATCTGCCTGGACTGCGGCGACTCCAGCCCGCGGGAGGAGCTGGACCAGCGCCTGACCCGGGCCAACCCCTACTTCGGCGCCCGGGCCACCACGGTCAACCCGGACGGTGACGTCGAGCTGGGGGATGAGGAGGTCGACGGGTTCCAGGTGGTCGGATGCCGGGCGTGCGACGGAGGGGTGTTGAAGCCCGACGTGGTCTTCTTCGGGGAGACCGTCCCGGCGGAGCGCGTGCGCGAGTGCTTCGCCCTCGTGGAGAGAGCGCGCCTGCTCCTGGTTCTCGGGTCGTCGTTGACGGTGATGTCAGGCCGCCGGTTCGTCCTGCACGCCGCGAAACTCGGCATCCCCGTGGCGATCGTCAACCAGGGCCCGACCCGCGGCGACAAATACGCGGCCCTCGCCGTCGACGCTCCATTGGGCACGGCTCTTCCGGAGCTGGTCCGCCTCGTCGACACCCGGGCCGCGGCAGCCGGCTCACCCGAGCCGATGTGAGGCGGCTTTCCCGAGCCAATGTGAGGCGGCAGCGCCGAGCCGATGTGAGACAGCTTCCCCGAGCCGATGCGGGGCGGCAGCGCCGAGAAGCCCGCATCGGCCACCACAAATGAAGATCCCATCACAACCCGTCGTTGCCGTAATAGACGCGATAAAGGCCCTATAGCCTTCCGTCTCGTGCCCAAAAGATCATCAATTCTCTGGGCGGCGGCGATCCTGACCACCGTGGCCCCCGACATCTATTTCCGGGTCGCGCCGATGTGGTCCGGCGCGGAGGGCGGCGTCTTTTTCAGCTGGGTCTCCTGGGGACGGTGCACGGGTTACGAGGTCGACTCTCAGCTGCAGTCGCTGCTCGACCCGGTCTGGGATTTCCCTCTTCTGTGGTTCGGGTCCGCACCACTGATCGCCCTCGCCTGGGGAGGACGGCTGCTGAGCGAGCGGACCGGCCGCCCCCGGCTCGGCCGGATCCTCGCCCACTCCGCCGTCACAGTGATGATCGTCCGCCACCTCCCCTCCCCGCTGCTGTTCATGCTCGACGCGTCCGCCGATCGCAGGTGCATGGAGAGCTGGGGGCCGCTGGAGGTGACGGGCTGGGGCATCACGATGGACCTCTACTACCTGGTCCCCGTGGCCCTCGTGCTCCTCGCCGTCCGCACTCCGGGCCCCTCCCGGAGAGGCCGCCTCGCCCGTACGGGGACCGCGGTGTCGCTCGCGATCATGATCATCATCGGCGCGGTGGCCGACACCGCGGCCGGGAAGGTGAGCGACTCGCAGACACTCGACTGCGCCGGATTCGGCGACGGCGTCGCATCCGAGCTCGACGGACGCGAGAAGGGATTCCTGTGCGGGATCCGGGATGGCGCATTCGGTGAAGGCGTGCCCCAGCTGGCGGACCTGCCGGACCGCGAGCTTCTCGCGTACGGCCGCCATCTGTGCGAGCTGGCCGTACGGAACGGGGGCGACATCAACGCACCCGCCGTGTCGAAAGTGATCGGTGAGATGAACTCACTGGTGGGGCCACTGACGAGGCTGTGTCCCAAGGTGGCCGAGGTGGAGCAGGAAAGAGAGCGGCAAAGGCAGGCGGAGAACGACGCCTTCATCGCGGCGGCGGAGAAGAGCTGTGCCGCTCACCCCCGCCACCGGCCGAGGATCAAGCCGGTGCGACAGGTCCGCGCGACCATGTGGACGGAGTTCTGGCACATCAACGCGTGGGACGAGGGGAGCGAGGGCGGGGAGGTCGGTGACATGATCGCCGACCTGGTCGGAAGCGGGCCCGGCGCGCTGAACATCTGGGCGGCGGACGAGATCGGCCACGCGTGCGTGACGGGCGAGGCCTACCGGCGCCGTCCGCCGGTGGAGACCCGGGGGTGGGAGCAGGTCGTCGAGGTCGGCTACGAGACCGCGAAGGGAGTCATGGTCATCGTGGACGGCGAGGGCGGACGGCTTCCCAATCTCGCCGCCGGTGGACCGGGAAGCTACCGGGTCCGCGTCCACGTCCGCGGGCGCAAGACCGCGCAGGAGCACATCGACGCCCCTGACGGCACAGTCCAATTACTGATCATGGTGTTCCCCGGAGCCGAGAAGAATCCCGTGATCTACCGCGACTACCCTCCGAGGAGGCCTCGGAAATAGGCCTTTGTCACGAGCGCTACCCATCCGCCGCGACGAGTACGGCCCGCACGACGGCGTCCGTGTCGGTGAGGTCCTCCAGCACCAGATCGGCACCGGCCTCCTTCAGCGCGCGGACATCGCTGGAGCCGGTGGCGACGGCGACCACCCTCGCTCCGCCCAGGTGGCCGGCGAGGATGTCGTTCGGCGTGTCCCCGACCAGCACGGTGTTGTGCGTGGTGAAGGATTCCCCGTACTTCTGGGCGGCACGCTTCTGCGCCATGCCCACCAGCACGGCACGGTCCTCGTGGTCCATCCCGTAGGCGCCCACCTCGAAGTCCACGAAGTGCTCCAGCCCGAACGCCCTGAGCTTGCCGATCGCGAGAGGCTCCATGTTCCCGGTGAGCACCGACTGGATCACATCGGCCCGGCCCGCCAGCACATCGAGCACCTCGCGTACTCCGGCCAGGACCCTGCCCCGCCCCGAGATCGCCGCCTCGTGAACGACGAACGCCTCGGCGAGGGCCACCCCGAAGGAGTCCAGCAGCCGATCCGACACCTCGACGCCGTGCATTCGGAGCGTCTCCACCGTGATCGCCCAATCGGTCCGCCCCGCCATGGCCGCGACCCGCTCCATCGGCTGCCCGGTGACCAGACGGAAGGCCTCGGCGTAGATGTCCTTGCCGATCCCGTCAATGCTGACCAACGTGTGATCGATGTCCCACAGCACAAGCGTTCTCGCGGAGCTCACCGTCCGAGCATATCGAAGCCCAGATCTACCCACCTTTGACGGCCTGGACCACTCTCCGGACGGTCTCCATAGGCTCCTCGCACTCCCAGACACACGCGAGGAGCCGGCCTCGTCAAGAAGCCGATCTGCCTCTGCATTCCGTTCTCAAGTGCGTCAACAGAAGGCGCCACCCCTGAACGGGCCGTTCTTCTTCGCCCGGCCCTGAATCAGGGTCCGCACAATCATCAGCCACTACCGAAGACACAGCGACCCACTACCTCAAGAACTAAGAATGCAGTACTGGAACCCCTAATCGTCCTCAATTCCAGGCAGCACCGAGAAGGAGGTCAACCGACGTAGCGAGCGGCGCGTTCCACGGATATCAAGATCGCCGGTAGCAGTGACTTCGAGGCCGGTTCCATGTGCTCGCACTGCCAGCTTGTATTCAGATTCATCCAACTCAACGCGGAACCTTCGCGCATTACCTGTGTCGTCGTCGACTCCCTGTATAACCACCTCCCCCTTGCCGAACTTCCCCTCTCGGAACAGGCGGACGACTAAACCGATAACTGTGACGCCAGCCCTTGGCTGCCTTGTTCGCAAGAAGTCCGCGGCTTCGCCCAAAATTCTCTGCTGGCTAGGCGTGATCTTCAAACGTGCAGGTTCGCGATGTCCCAAGGCGAGTGGCGACTGGGAAAAACGGATCTGATAAACATCATGATCCGGCCCTCCCAGGGAGCTCAATGCCTCCAGTTCGGTGGCATTGGCGACCTCTTGACCGGGTTGCCCGAAGGACGACAGCGGCTTATCCCCTTCACCGACTTCCACCGCGAGGCGTTGAGCCCTTTGGGCCGCAGCGAGCATTCTGCTCGTCACTTTACGGCCAAAAGGTCGAGAAGGCACCTCGAGCAAAGACTCCTGACCGATTACCGGCGTCGTTGACGTTTCCGTATACGTGTCTACCAATGGGAGGGCCAGAGAGAGGACGAAGCTTCCTGGCTGCGTAGAGATTCGAGTTTGAGCGGCATATAATTCCGCTCGTGGCGGGCGCCGGGGAGGCAACACCAGTGAGTTGGCATCCAGAGCCGTAGCCGACGCAACCACATAGTTCCGTAGCGCAGATATGGCGGAATGCGCCAGAAGCAACGGAGCCTCTCCGGCCGGAGTGTTTGGAGTCAAGCGTACAGACACATTATCCGCACCACCAAAACTCATGTCCGTGGCTATTTCCTGCGGAAGGCGCCGCTCCACATAGGCCAGCGTTCTCAACGCTTCATTTATGCGCTCGGCATAGTCGCGAACTTCTTGACTCACCGGAAGAACGAGCTGCATATTTGTTTCCGTATCGGGCGAATGAGGCCGCCACAGCATAGTCCGACCGTCGTTGTCATCGAGCGCCCAACCCGCACCTTGTAGATAATCAACGAAGGCAGCCAGTCCGGGGACTGTCATAGTTCCCTCCCCAGGAATATCGCCCGAACCGTTCACGATAGCCCCCATGCGTCAACATCTGGCACGGGGGTAGACCTGCGGACTCCGTAGGTTCTCAGCATCAGGCGGAGCCCTTGGTGGTCCAAGGTGTTGCAGGCCGGGAGACGTACGACTTGAGTCTTGGCGTTGTCGGACGTTGGCAGTCCCTCTAACGAGACCCATGCCCCGTGCCCGACCAGAAGCGTTCCATCGGCGTGGAGGCGCACGTTCTCACCATCCTTCGATACACCGATGACAGCGAGTACTCGCCGCACCGAGTGATCATCTCGCCTCAACACATCATAGGTTTCAATGTCTAAGTCGTAGCTGTAGTCCCCATCGGACAGTTGGCGGAGATCTACTGTGGTCTTGACCTGAACGAGAACAGCCGGGTTGTATGTGCCCTGCTCAACACCCCGGAGAAAAAGCTGTACGTCTGCCTTCTGCAGGTCCAGGCTGGCAGGTCGCCCATGTAGCAGACCACAGCCTGCAGCGACCACCTCAAGCCATGCCTCCCCGAAGTCACCCTGCAGAGCGTTCTGCTCCTGCTCTCGCACAGAGACCATCTTGCCTCAATCGTTTTAGCCAATCCTGGAAGTCGCTTGATCGAGGATATAGACGGACTGCTCATTGTTCGCCCGAAACCGAGGAATCAGTCACCACTATCGATGCTGCCTGAAAACTGACCCTGTGGTGCCTGGTTGCAGGCGTATCGGTGGTGACCCGGGACCATGTCGAATGCCGCTGATGGCCCGGCGTGAACTGGTAGGGGACCGGCCTGCACCCACTTGCTGTTCCAGACCGATAGGTGCCGCTGGAGCATGATATTTCCCGATATTTTTCGGGTCGGATGTCGATGATGTGTCCGTTGCTCCGATTCTTCTGAAACCAGATGAACCAAGGCGGACGACGACGCCCAGAGGGAACAGCCATGAAACCCGCGAAGACGGACACCCTGAAGGCGCCCGGTGCGAACCTGAACTACATGGTTTCAGACGGGAAGGTCCCAGCTCGGCCCGTCAGGGGCACCCAGCCAGACGTACTGACGCTCCCCGGTGACTGTGAGGCCGTACGCCGACTGGTGCGGAGACCCGGCTGCCTGCCAGGTCACGACGGCGTGCTCGACCGCGTCCCACAGCCGCAGCGGCCCGCGTTGACGGACCGTCCACCCGCCTCGCGGATCGAGCCCGGTGGCGGCCAGCGAACCGGTGGCCACGTCCCACAGGACGACCTCGTCACCGCCGCCCAACCTCACCGCCGACGGCGCGGCCAACTGCGCGGCGAACAGCCCGGCCGGATCGTCCAGAACCCCCGGATCCACCCGGCTCTCCCTGGCATCCCCGGTCACGAGGTAGGCGGACGGCATCGGCGGCGGGCCGTGGGGACGGGCGGTCATGAAGGAGATGTCATCCCCCAGGAACCGCCCGCTCGCGGTGCCGTCGTCACCGAGCATGAGGTGCGCGAACGCGGACCCGCCCATCCACCCGGACATCGGCGCGGTGATCGTGCTACCGTCGCGGACCTGCCACATCCACGAGAACGGGATGGAACGGACCGAGCAGGTGGCGATCAGCCGGTCGTACTCGGCGTTCTTGTCATATCCCAGCAGGCCGTCCCCGGTCACGAGCGTCGGCGCGTACCCGGCCACGGTGAGCGCGTCACGGGCCCGGCCGGCCACCACCGGGTCGTACTCGACGGAGGTCACGGCGTGGGAGCCGAGCCTGTGGCACATCAGCGCGGTGGAGTAGCCGGTGCCAGTGCCCACCTCCAGCACCTTGTCTCCGTCGGAGATCCCCGCGGCCTCCAGCATCAGCACGACCAGGCCGGGCAGTGTCGACGACGATGTTGGCGCTCCGGAGACAGTGCCGTGCGCGCCCTCGACCATGCTCCCGTCGATCTGCGTCACCCAGGTCTCGTCGCGGTAGACCAGGTGGAGCCACTCGTCCCCGGTGACCTCCGCACGGTGGATCACCTCCCACTCGCCGTCCGCGGTGACTCTGGCGACCGTCGACCCGAGGAACCGCTCACGAGGTACGGCCTCGACCGCGTCCCGCCAGGCCGGGTCACGTAGGGAACCGGTGCGGGCGAGCCGGTCGGCGAGGGTACGGCGGAGCCGTACGGCGAGGCCGGGGGTTTCGCGGGTAGTCACGTCGAGTCCTCCAGGAGCAGAGCGGCGATGGCGGCGGCGATGGGCAGCCCGGTGGCGTCTTCCAGCCATCCCCACTGGCCGTTGGGGTTGCACTCCAGGAACACCGGAATGCCGTCACCGGTGAGCCCGAAGTCAAACGCGCCGAAGCTCAGGCCGCCCCTCCGGTGCAGGAGCCAACGGCAAGGCGCTACACGCAATACCTTCGTCACCTCTCCGCTGCGCCCAGTCAGGTTCAGCACCGTAATCATGGACTGTCCGCTGCGGTCAGGGACCGATCAGTTTGATCTCCCATGGTTGAAAGGGTGAATCGATCTCGGATCCGTGCAACATCGCCGCGCTCGGCACATTGGACGCGAGAACTCATGAGATCTACGACATTCAACCTTTTTGATCACTACTGTGGAGAAGTTACGCTGATCGCCGATCAAGGAGGTTGCCTCCTCGGACGACTTGAGCAGGAGGCGCCAGGCCATGGAAGATGCACCCGTTCTGGGCCTGTACGACTCTCTGCTCACCAGCCAGCTCGCTCGACGCGTGGCTTTTTGGCGTACGTCGGGTCATCTGGTCGAAGTCTCCCAGGTGGACGGGGAAGAGGTCGCTCACCTGCTAGGCCGGTTCATCGGGGAGTCGGCAGCCCGGGCCATGGCTGCGCTCAAGAACACCGACGAGCAGGTAGAGCTGGCCAACCAGCTCTTGGCGCGGCTGGCCAATCCCGAACATATCGAAGACGGCCCGACCAGGCTGTTGTCAGTCATCAAGGACGCGCCTGGCACGCTTCCTCCCAAGCGGCCATTGACCTCACTATCAGAGGCAACGCTCCTTACTAATGCCCGCGAGGATCCGAACCTGGCTCATGAGCTGGCAACTGAGTTGGCCAGCGCCGACCGGGTAGACCTGTTGTGCGCGTTCGTCAAATGGTCCGGGCTCCGTGTCCTAGAGAAGCAGCTCGATGAGTTGCGCGATCGCGGAGTCTCACTGCGCGTCATCACCACCACCTACATGGGCGCAACCGAGCGGCGAGCGCTGGACCGGCTCGTGAACGATTTCGGCGCCGAGGTCCGGATCAGCTACGAACAGAACTCAACTCGTCTGCACGCCAAAGCCTGGCTGTTACGCCGCCGTACCGGCTTCGATACCGCATACATCGGTAGTTCAAATCTGTCGCGTGCCGCTCTGCTGGACGGTTTGGAGTGGAACGTCCGTTTGTCCTCAGTGACCACTCCTCGACTACTGGACAAGTTCGAGGGCACCTTCGACTCCTATTGGAACAGGCAGCAGTTCGAGGCGTATGACCCGGCGACGGACAGCGAGCGGCTCGATGAGGCTTTGTCTCGTTCGACATCAGGTGAACGGATCTTCGACATCCCCGCGCTGGTCCCCCACCCCTTCCCACACCAGCGGGAGATGCTGGGAGACCTCGACGTTGAACGCACCGTACACGACCGGCATCGCAACCTACTGGTGGCTGCCACCGGAACTGGCAAGACGGTCGTAGCCGCCTTTGACTACCGTAACCTGCAAGAGCGACTAGGCCGACAACCTTCTCTGCTGTTTGTCGCGCATCGCAAAGAGATCCTGCAGCAGGCCCTACGCACCTACCGGCAGGTCCTCGCGGCCCCCGACTTCGGTGAACTGCATGTCGGGGACGACCAGTCCCGTCACTGGCGGCATGTGTTTGCCTCCGTCCAGTCCCTCAATTCACGCGGCATCGATATTTTTGCCGCGGATCAATTTAATGTCGTCGTTATAGACGAGTTCCACCATGCATCTGCCGTCACCTATCGCCGGATCATCGACTACCTCAAGCCGAAAGAGCTTCTCGGTCTCACCGCCACCCCTGAACGGGCCGATGGCACCTGGGTCCAAGACGAATTTTTCGACCGGCACATCACCTCCGAGCTGCGCCTGTGGGACGCGCTAGACGCCGACCTGCTCTGCCCGTTCCATTATTTCGGGATCAATGACGAGACCGATCTCAGTCACGTAGCCTGGTCACGCGGCGCTTACCTCGGTCGCGAACTCGATGAGGCCCTTGCTGGCGACAGCGACCGGGCACGCCTTGTCTTCAACGCACTGCTGGACAAGGTCAGCGACTTGCAAGCAGTCCGTGGCCTAGGTTTCTGCGTCTCGGTACGGCATGCGCATTTCATGGCCGAGTTCTTCACCAAGGCCGGCCTGAAGTCGCTGGCCGTGGATGGATCGACCGACCCTGCCGAACGCAGGGCGGCTCTGCTAGCCCTGCGCGACGGGAAGGTCACGTTCCTCTTCGCGGTGGACCTGTTCAACGAGGGTCTGGATATCCCCGACGTGAATACTCTGCTCCTGCTGCGTCCGACTGAGAGCGCCACGGTGTTTCTCCAGCAGCTTGGACGTGGGCTGCGTCGTACGCCTAACAAGGATGTGCTGACCGTCCTCGATTTCGTTGGGCAGCATCGCAAGGAGTACAGGTTCGGCAACCGGTTCCATGCGCTAACAGGGTTCACCCGAGGCCGCCTGAAGCAGGAAGTGGATAAGGACTTCCCGCTGCTACCACCGGGGTGTCAGATTGTCCTGGACCGGGTTACCAAGGATCGCCTGATCGCCGAACTCCAAGTCCAGCTCGGCGCCACCGTCAGCACGCTCACCCAGGAGATCCGCTCCTGCGCGGAGACGTCTCTTATCGACTACCTCGAAGCCTCCGGGCGCGATATCCACGATGTCTACCGCAACCGACGCTACTGGACCTCCCTGCTGCGCCGTGCTGGGATCATCAAAAACGATGCTTCCCCCATGGAGGAGATGCTCGGTCGTCGCGTGCGAGCCCTGCTCCACGTAGACGATCAGCAGCGAGCAGAGGCGTACGTACGGCTGCTGCGGCCCGACGGCCCGCTCTACGCCCAGTGTTCCCCTCGCGACCAAGCCTTCGTTCGTATGCTGTTCTTCTCCTTCTGGCGTGACGGTGGCGGCTTCGCTACCTACGACGAGGCTCTCGCCCAGCTACGTGCCGAGTCTGCGCTACGCAAAGAGATTCGACAGGTGATCACTTACGGCGCAGAACGTCCCCGACACGTCGCCAAATCTCTGCCTGAGCCACTAAGCCAGGTGCCCCTTGCGGTCAACGCCCGGTATTCGGCAGACGAGATCCTCGCAGCTCTAGGCTGGGCCGCGCTGGGGGGCGCCATGACATCGACTATGCGCGAAGGCGTCGCGTGGATCCCAGCCACGCAGTGCGATGCACTCTTCGTCACCTTGCAAAAGAACGAGAAGGAGTTCTCGCCACAGACCATGTACCGAGACTTCGCGCTCACCCCTAACCTGTTCCACTGGGAATCACAACATCGCACGAGCGCGCAGTCAACCACTGGTCGCCGCTACCAGTACCACGAACGAGACGGCAGCCATGTGCTGCTGTTTACTCGAGAACGTAAAGAAGACGAGAACCGCCATCCTGAACCATTCGTCTTCCACGGCACGGCTAGGTACGTGGAACACCGGGGAGAGAAACCCATGGCCGTCACGTGGCGGCTCGACGAAGAGATGCCCGCCGACCTGTTCCGTCGCGCTGCTATCGCGGGGTGATGCAGGCTTGCGGATCGCGCAAGGATTGACTCTATGGTCTACCTGGGCTGTTGGTTAGAGGATATGCATGCGGACGCCGAGGCGGCGGATGCGGTCCCGGTAGCTGTAGCGCTCAAGATCCAGGAGGGTCCGTACGGCTTGCTGAGCCATCGGGTGATTGCGGACGAGCATCGGGGCGATCTTCTCGGCACGTTCCAGCTCGGCCACGGCGGCATCGCGCTTGCCGCACCACAGCAGCCCCCGGGCGTAATCAAGATGGTGGTACCCGGCGCGACTGGCCTGCAGGCCCTTCGGAAGATGGACCGTCTGCGCTCGCTGCACGGCTCCCGGCCCATCGCCCAGTTCGACGGCTATGGCGACACCGTGGATGTCGATGTTGGGCTGGTTGGTGGACAGCTGGTAGTAGTTCGTCTGCTGACGAGCGCCAAGGCGGGTGACCGCTTCAGCCGCGAGCCGATGGCGTGACCACGCCTCGTCAGCGTCGTTCTTACGGGCCGCGGTGATTGCGGCGCGAAGCTGGAGCCCACCCCAGACGGCCAGCGCCTCGGGGTGTCCTGCAGTGTATTCGCGCTCGATGTTCGCGCTTGCCTTGTCCAGTACGGCCAGCGCGTCGTTCCACGAGGTGCTGGCCCATAAGTTCCGCACTCTCAGATAGGCGAAGACAGCATCACCGTAGAAGTCTCCCGCACGCTCCCCCGCCCAGCGCATCCGGTCGGCCGTGATCACGGCCAGGTCGGCGTAGCCCAGGTTGTAGAGGACCGAGTCGGCTGCTCGATACGCGAAGGAGAGCAGACCGAAGGCCGCGCTCCGGTCAGCCCCCTCGTACAGGTACGTCGCGGCTTGGAGCTCGGAGAGCAGCGCCGGGACCTCGTCCGCCAACTCGGCGTAACGAACCTCCCGCCGAAGCCAATGGACACGCTCGACCGCCGCGCGCAGGTCCGGCAGTGCTCGCACCTCGCCGCCCCACTCCGGGTCGAGGTCGTAGCGCTCCAGGTGGCGGCGGATCTCGGAGATCGCCGAATGTCCCCGGTCCTCACCCGGGGTGTCGCCTCGGTAAGGACGTGCGGTGAGCTCGTTGGGGTGCACGCGCAGAGTGCGGGCGAGGGTGTTGATCAGCGCGATGGAGTCCAGCGGGATGCTGTCGTTCTCTATCCCGGACACCCAGGACTGCGCGCGCTTGACGCGCCGGGCCAGCTCGCTCTGGGTGATGCCGGCGCGCTTACGAGCGCGCCGCACACGGGTTCCCACACTCTCCGCCGCCGGGTCTGAGTAGGCCATGGCCTCAAAGTAACCCGCCATTGCGTGGTTGGCTCCTCCCCTCGCCAAAGTATCAACGCCACTGATGTCGCTGCCTTTACGCGGTCATAATGTCACCGACCGTGAGTAGCGATAAAGGTGCGAGTGATGGGCGATATCCCCGTCGCCTGACCGCCGGGACGGCCATCGAGTGGCTCAGGCGGGAGCTTGAGGCGCTGGGCATCCTCGGCGACGCGCACCACGGTGACGGCGTGGCGCTTCTGTCCCTGTGGGTCGATCTTGTCGTGTGGTGCGATGGGCACACCTACTGGTGGCGAGCCGGATGGAACGCCGAACGCCGCTGTGCTGTCTATGCATGGCATCCAGCCACGGAACCCGATCGAGCCGCTCGCCGGATCGCTTTCCGGTACGCGGATCTCCGCGAGACACATCCGCTGCCCACGCCGATGCCGGGAGCGCATGGTGACCCTGTTTGACGAGTCCGTGAGCCTTCACCTGGCGATTGAGGTGCTCCCAGATAGGACCATGACCACCAGCCGTGACGCGGACGCGGCCGTCGACACCGTAAAAAGACGGCCCTGCCAGGCGAATCCCGTCGGCTGGCAGGGCCTTGATCGCATACCGGAGGTGCGACCCGTGCCCAACCCTAGTGGAGCCGTCCGGATCATTCGGGTCCGTTCCCGGAAGCCGGGGACTCCGCTCTCGGCCGGCCGTACGGCCGCTGTGCCGTACGGGCGCGAAGCGCCGCCGGGGGTGCGCTCTCTGTCCAGCAGGCGCGAGCCGTACCGAAGGCCGGAAAGGGGGCGGCGACATGAATCTGTTCCACCTCGATGCCAACCGGTGGGGTGCCCTTGGCGTACGGCGGGCACACCCCATCTCCAGAACGGGCCGCGAGACGGCCGTTCCAGGGATGGGGCGATCAAGTGGTGTCAGCACCGAGATCGCAGTGGAGAGGAGAGACAACGATGGCGGCGCGACTCCTGGCCATGCTTGCCGGCGTGTTCACTGATCGGTCCCGGACGGCGGCCCACGACACTACGGGCCCCGCGCACCAGGGACAGCTCCCGGGCCACGCGCCCACCGGCCCTCTCGTGATCTCCCGGCGGTTCAGAGCCACACCCCACCAGGTCAGGTCCGCGCGGAACTTCGTCGCCGGGATACTCGGGGAGGGCCATCCGCTCCGCGATGACGCCGTGCTTCTCACCAGTGAGCTCGCCACCAACGCCGTCGAGCACCCCTCCGGTCCGTTCGACGGCCCGCAGGAGTTCCTCGTCACGGTGGCCTTCGTCGTCCACGGCGTGCTGATCACCGTGCAGGACCCCGGTTCCTCACGGATCCCCTGCCCGAGGGACTCCGGGCCGGACGACACAGGTGGCCGTGGTCTCGCCCTTGTCAACAGCCTCGCCACCCGATGGGGATTCCACCGCGATTCCGTCGGAACCGTCATCTGGTTCGAACTCGGCTCACCCGCCGAAAGGCTCCCCATCGAAAAGGCTCCCGCCGGGGGACCTGACACCGGGAGGTTTCCCCGACGAGACCGCTGAACCGGCGGGGCGGCGCGAGCATGAAGGGCGGCGTCGCCGCGCGGTCAGGCGACGCGTGCGGAGGGCGCCTTCCAGGTGTTGCAGAAGCCGGGGTCGCCGCTCTTGAAGCCGCGGTCGAGCCAGTAGACGATGTTCTTGCCCTTGGCGAAGTAGCGGTCCTTCTTGGACCTGTAGTCGCCATTCGACTTCACGAGCTTCAACATCGCGGGCCAGCCCTCACTGCCTTCTCCCGCGGTCTCCCAGACGCTCCCCAGGAAGACTCCCGACAGGCAGCTCTCCTGGAGCATCCAGCGCCGCTCCCGCTCGAAATTCTCGGCCTTGTTCTTGTACGGCAACGCGGCGAAGCCGCGGGCCATGCCGGTGATCTGCTGCAGATGGTCGCCGTAGAGCGCGGCGATGTACATGAAGTGGTAGATCTCGCGGGTCCGCAGGTAGTACTCCTCATCCACCAGCACCGCCGCCGTCTTCGTTCCGGAGCAGTAAGAGGACTGGAAGCCCTTCTTCCATTCTTTTCCGCAGAACGGCGCCGGTTCGGTGAGGACGACGAGCTTGGCGGGAGTGAAGGGCAGCTTGGCACGCTTGAAATGCGCCGACCACGAAGTGTTCAGGCAGCGCCACAGCGCGGTGATCGTGCGCTTCGCGGCTGGGGCACTCTCGATGCTGAGCGCACCGCCGGGACATTCCGAGGGTTTGATCTTGCCGCTGCCGTAGAGGCTGTTGTCGGTCAGAACGGGCACGTTCTTGATGGGGGAGGTGAGAGCGTCGGCCGTGCCGGGGAGGAGCAGGGCGGCGAGCAGTGCCACGGCCGGCAGCGAGAGGGGTTTGAGCACAAAAGGGCACGTTAGAGCAGGACATTGTCAGTGATCAAGGTTCGGAGATCAAGGTTCGGAGCATCGCACCGGCCGTACGTCGACGCGGGAGACCTCGGTGCTCCGTCACCGCGATGACGGCACGGCTCCCGAGTCGCTCCAGGCGATGTTTCCGCTGTTTCACCGTGGACGCCACCGCTGACGGTCATCCGCTTCACCGTGGCCACCGCGGCTGACGGTCATCCGCGCCCGTGGGCGGCGATGACCTCGTGGATCGCGTCGAGGACGAGGTCGGGCTGGGCGTTCTGGACGTAGTGCTCCGTCGTGGTCGCGACCACCAGGCGGCCTCGCGCCGACAGGGCAGCGAGGCGTCTGGCGTGCTCGGTCACTTCCGGCGGCTGGCCTCCCGCGGAGATGACCACGGCCGGCAGGTCGCCCCACGCTCGCGGGCGGACCGTCGCGCGGACCTGGGCGGCGCTGTCCACCGACGCCCAGGACTCGGCGCGGGCGGCCGCCATGCTCCTGTCGCCGTAGACGACGAGGGCGTGAGTGCGGGCCGTCGTGGTGGCCTCGGCCGGTACGAGGGCGTCGCCCAGCAGCCTGAGCAGGCCGAGACGGGCGATGAGCTGGTTTACGGTGAGCTGGACGGCGAGCAGCGGCCGGGAGATCTGGAGTGCGGTGACGGCCGTCTCGTCGGTGACGTCGATCAGCACCAGCCCGGCGGTCAGGTCCCTCCGGCGGTCGGCGAAGACGCGCACGGTGTTGCCGCCGTAGGAGTGCCCGACGAGGACGTACGGCCCCGCCTCCCCGGCGGCGGCCAGCAGCGTGTGCAGCTCCCCGGCGGCGCGCTCCGCCGTACGCGGCGACGGGCCGTCCTCGCTCCAGGCGTATCCGGCCCGGTCGTAGGAGCACACCCGGTTACCCGTGGAGAGCCGCCGCTGGATCGTCTCCCAGCTCGCGCTCGACTCCGCCAGACCCGTCTCCAGCACGACGGTGGGAGCGCCCGTCCCGGTGCAGTACAGGTGGAGGCGGTGGCCGCCGACGTCGACCAGCCGTCCCGGTGGCCTGTGGTGGTCGGCGTCGCCCCGCCGGGCGTTCGTCTCGTAGAGGAATCCCGCGCTCGCCACCAGCACGGCGAGGCCCGCGCCCCAGGTGGTGATCCGCAGCAGCAGTCGCCGCAACCGCCTGCGGGGCCGCGCCACCCGCGAGCCTTCGGGCTCTCCGTCCGTCATGCCTCGAATCTAGGTATGCGGTCCGTCCGTTTCCTCCTCCGCACAGCGGAACCCGCCATGCCACCGGCGCTCCAACCTCCGCCGTTCCCTCCTCCGCCAGGAGGAGGCCGCTCGGCGCGGTCGTCGTCGTGACCCCGTTGGTCGTGAGCAGGCTCGGTTGATCGATCGCTCCGAAATCCGTTGGACCTCTGCCGGACATTCTGCGAGCATCCGCACGGTGACAGATGAGACCGGCCGCCGGACACCGTTCCCCACCGGCCCGAAGCATGTGCGCTTCGTCGAGCTGTCCGGCACCGCGATGTCCGCTCTGCTCGACGGGGACCTGCGCGCGGCCGGTGAGACGGCTGGGGTCCCTCTGACCGACTACTTCGTGACCGACAGCGCACGGTGGCTGTGGCGGTTCCGGATCGACCAGATGGCCGCCGACCCCGGCAACGCACGGTGGATGGTGCGGCAGGTGGCGACCGGGCCGGAAGGCGTCGTCATCGGTCATGCCGGGTTTCACGGACCGCCCGATGAGGCGGGCATGGTCGAGATCGGCTACTCGGTCGCTCCTGACTTCCGCCGCCAGGGGTATGCCCGGGCCATGCTGATCGAGTTGCTGCGCCGGGCCGCGGCCGAACCCGGGGTCAGGACCGTGCGGGCGACGATCAGTCCCGACAATGCGGCGTCCCTGGCCACGATCGCCGGCTTCGGTTTCGTCGAGGTCGGAGAACAGTGGGACGAAGAGGACGGTCTCGAAATCATCTTCGAGGTCCCCGCCGACCGCGGCCTCTCGGTGTAACCAACCCGGCGAATGCTCTCGGGGCGCGGCGCCAAGGCCCGCGAGCCCCGCAGCTCCGGACAACCGGCGTGTTCCCCACAGGTCGGCTACAGGTCGGCGAGGTGTGGAGACCGGCTGCCGGCGCCCTCCCGCTCCTTCCACACACGGTCGCCCGTTCAGCTTCTCCGCCGTGCTCCGCCGTACGAGATGGGCTCGGTCGCCGTACGGCGGGCAATCCGGGGTGACGACGGCTCCGAAGTACATGAGACCTGCCGGTGGCCGGTCGACGAGGCTCGGGGGATCCGGACGGCGCGATCGTCCGGACTCACCCGGTGGACGGGCGTGGCGGCGCGAGCTTGGAGGGGTGGCGTCGCCACGTCTGGACTGTACGGCCGGCACCTGCCCGGGAGTCGTACCGACTCGATCAGCACGGCGGGGGCGCCCGCCGGTCGCGGACGCCCCCGTCGTCTTCCGCCGGTGTTCAGCCGGTGTAGCGGGGCAGCCTCACCGAGGGATCGCCGGGCTTCTTGACGGCCGGGGCCGGCTCCTCGCGGACCCCGGCCGGGACGGGCCGGGGGGAGGCGGACCTGGCGGGTTCGACAGCGGGCCGGCTGACGTCCCCCTTGGTGGGAGCCGGCTCGTCGGCCATCGCCGTGCCGACCAGACCGGCGCCGAGGGCCAGGGCGACGACGCCGCCGACGAGTGCGAGCTTGAGACGCATATGTCTCACCTTTCGTTGTTATAGGTGGTTGAGCTGTTTCCGGTGGTCGAGCCGTACTCGGTGGGTGAGCCGTACTCCGTGGTCGAGCCGTACTCCGTGGTCGAAGGGCTTCAGCCCTTCACGACGACCGGGGTGCCGATCGCCAGGTTCTTGGCCATCCAGGTGATGTCGACGTTGGCGACCCGCACGCAGCCGTGGCTGACTCGCGTGCCGATGGCCGTCGCGTCGTCGGTCCCGTGGATGGCGAGCTGCCCCGGACCTCCCGCGAAGCTCTTCAGCGTCGGGGAGAATCCGCTCAGCCCGAAGGCGTAGGCGCCGTACGGTCCGCGCGGGTCCGGTGGGCGCACCAGTTCGGTGAAGAAGTAGCGGCCGGGAGGTGTGGGCGTGTTGTCCCGGCCTGTCGCCACCTTTCCGCTGCGCAGGACGCGGGCCCCGTCGTAGACCGTGAACCTGAACGCCTCGGGGTCGACCTCCACCCGATGGGTGGTCCTGGTCAGCGTGACGTCACCCGTCCTGATCCAGCCCGTGCTGCCGTTGGGTCTGATCGGCAGCAGGACCCGCAGCCACTCGCCGTCGTGGCGCTCCACGAGGAAGACCCGCTCGGCGCCGTAGTCGTTGGGGCTCGCGAGCTCGCGCCAGGGCGAGCCCGTCCCCTTGCGCTTGTAGACGGCGATCCGTGGTCCCCGCACGGTCGCCACCTCCACGCCGGCCCCTGTCCCGGCGTGGCCGGTGGCGGCGGCCTCCGCGCGGGCGGCCTCCGCGGCCTCCCCCGCTTCGGCGTGACCGGTGGCCGCCCCAGCCCCAGCCCCGGCCCCGGCGCTGTCGGTCGGCGCCCCAGCCCCGGCCCCGGCCCCGGCCCCGGCACTGTCGGTCGCCGCTCCTGCTCCCGCCTGGCCGGTGGCGGCGGCTCGCGGAGGGGCCGGCTGGGCGCCGGACGCCGCGCAGCCGGTCAGCGTGGCCGCGGTGGTCAGCGTGGCCGCGGTGACGAGTGCCACTGTTGCGAGATAGCCGTTGAACTTCACGCGACGCAGACTGGCGGAGGAATGTGAAGGTCCTGTTTGGTCGCTGTCAATGACCTGTCTTGGTCACATAACCTCGTCCCGATGTGCGCATATGTGCTGGTTGCAGAGGATGACGTGAAGCAGGCGGAGCTGGTCCGCCGCTATCTGGAGCGGGAAGGCCACTCGGTGCTCGTCGTGCATGACGGGCGGAGCGCGATCGACGAGGCCCGCAGGCGCGAGCCCGATCTCGTGGTGCTCGACGTGATGATGCCGAAGGCCGACGGCCTCGACGTCTGCCGTGTCATCCGCGCGGAGTCGGACGTTCCCGTGCTCATGCTGACCGCCCGTGCCACGGAGGACGACCTGCTTGTCGGCCTCGACCTGGGGGCCGACGACTACGTCACCAAGCCCTACAGCCCACGGGAGCTGATGGCCAGGGTCCGCACGCTGCTGCGGCGGGTGCGGCGTTCCAGGGATCCCGAGGAGACGCTGAAGGTCGGCGATCTCCTGGTCGACTCCGCGCGCCACCGGGTCAGCGTCGCCGGCAGCCCGGTGGACTGCACGCCCGCCGAGTTCCGGATCCTGGAGACGCTCGCCGCCCAGCCGGAGCGGGTCTTCACCCGCAAGCAGCTCCTGGAGGAGGTCCACGGGTTCGACCGCTTCATCACCAGGCGCACGGTCGACGTGCACATGCTGAACCTGCGGAAGAAGATCGAGCCCGACCCGCGCAGGCCGACCCGGATCCTGACCGTCTACGGCGTCGGCTACAAGCTGACCGACGGCTCCGGATGAGGGTCCGGCGCCACAGCCTGCTCACGCGACTGCTCGCGAGCTCCGTCCTGGTGGCCGTCTGCTCGATCTCGGCGACCGCCTGGCTGACCAGCCAGGGCACCTCGGGCGCGATCCGCAAGGAGCAGGACCAGACCCTGGTCACCGACACCCGCATCAACGACACCCTGCTCGGCTACGGCGCGACCCACGCGAGCTGGGACGGCGTCGGCCAGACGGTCCGTGACCTGGCCGGGAAGACGGGCCGCCGCATCGCGCTCACCACCGAGAACGGCGAGCCGATCGCCGACTCCAGCGACACTCCGCTGCCCGCCAAGCCGTCGGTGGTCGTCGATCCGCTGCGGGTGGACGTGACCCTGGTGCCGGGAGCGGCCAAGGACCGCATCGACCCCCGGGCGGTCGGACCGTTCAAGCTCACCGCCGCGGAACGGTCCCGGCTGCGGAAGGCCGCCAACCTGGGGGTGATCTGCGCGCGCCGCAGCGGGCAGGAGGCCGACGTCGTCCTCTCCCCTTCCGGGCGTCCCTCCGTCGAGATCCCCAGCAAGAACGCCTCCGCGACCACCGCGTGCGCCTCGAAGACGCTCGACACCCCCACCGCGACCGAGCGCAAGGCGCTGCGCCGGCTCAATCAGCTGGTCAACCGCTGTCTGGTGGGCCAGGGAAAGTACGAGGTCACGCTCGCCCTCGACCTGTCCTGGACGCTCTTCGGGCCGCGCCCCGCCGCCGTCCCGCGCGTCCTCGACCAGCAGCCCGTCTCCGCCTGCCTGGCGAGTGCCAGGCGCGAGCAGCTCAGGGCGTATGTCGCGCCCGCGGCGCTGCTCTACCTCGGCTCCTCGGCGCAGGCGCCCTCCACCGAGCTGCCCTCGGCCGGGGTGGCGCGCATCGCGGGCACCGCGCTGCTCGTCCTGCTGTTCGCGGTCGCGGTGAGCGTCGTGGTCGCCACCCGGCTGGTCCGGCCGGTGCGGGCGCTGACCGAGGCGGCCCAGCGGATGGGGCAGGGCGACAGCTCCGCCCGCGTCGCGGTGACGGCGACGGGTGAGGTGGGCGAGCTGTCGGAGGCGTTCAACAGGATGTCGGAGCATCTGGAGCGGATGGAGGCGCAGCGCAAGGCCATGGTCAGCGACGTCTCCCACGAGCTCCGTACGCCGCTGAGCAACCTGCGCGGCTGGATGGAGGCCGCCCAGGACGGCGTCGCGGAGCTGGACGCCGAGCTGATCGCCTCACTGGTGGAGGAGATCATGCTGCTCCAGCACATCGTCGACGACCTGCAGGAGCTGGCTCTCGCGGACGCGGGCAAGCTGCGGCTGCATCCCGAGCCGGTGAACGTGGCCGACCTGCTCGACCAGGTCGCCACGGCGCATCGTGGCCGCGCCGACTCCGCCGGCCTCACCCTGACGGCCGACACCGCCGGCGACCCCGGTCTCCTCGCCGACCCGGTACGGCTGCGCCAGGCCGTGGGGAACCTGGTGAGCAACGCCGTCCACTACACGCCGCCGGGCGGCCGGATCGCCCTGCGCGGCCGTCTCGCGGACGGGCATGTCCTGATCGAGGTGGCCGACACCGGCGTCGGCATCGCTCCCGAGCATCTTCCCCGCGTCTTCGACCGGTTCTGGCGGGAGGAGAAGTCACGGAACCGGCGGACCGGCGGCAGCGGGCTCGGGCTCGCCATCGTCCGGAACCTGGCCGAGGCCCATCACGGGACCGTGAGCGTCGCGAGCACCCCGGGCGAGGGCGCCGTCTTCACGCTGCGGCTCCCGGTCGAACCGGATCTGCCGACATAAGCACATCTCGATCCGGCATTACCCGCGCAAGACCGCGAAAGTCTCTCTAAGATCAATTAACGACGAATACCGAAGGATCGGGGAGAAGCGTGGACAGTCAGGCCGCGCCGGACGGGGTAGACCCGAACGTGCCCAATGTCGCCCGGATGTACGACTACTACCTGGACGGCAAGGACAACTTCGCCGCCGACCGGGCCGCGGCCGAACAGATCCTGAAACTCTTCCCGGAGACCCGGGACTCCGCGCGGGAGAACCGGGCGTTCCTCTCGCGTGCCGTACGCCACCTGGTCGAGTCGGGCGTCCGGCAGATCGTTGACCTGGGATCCGGGCTGCCCACGCAGGGCAACACGCATGAGATCGCGCACGGGATCGCCCCCGACACCCGTGTGATCTACGTGGACTACGACCCCGTCGTGTGCGCGCACGGCCGGGCGCTGCTGGCGGACGGTGACAACATCACCATTGTCCAGGCCGACGCGCGTGACCCGAAGACGCTGCTGGCCGAGCTGCATGACCACGTCGACTTCGACCGGCCCGTGGCGTTCCTGTTACTGGCCATCCTGCATTTCATCCCGGACGAGAACCCCGACGGCGCGGGCGCCTACGAGATCGTCCAGCGGCTGTACGAGGCGAGCGCGCCGGGCAGTTACCTGGTTCTCAGCCACGCCATCGACGCCAAGCCGGACACCACGCCGGAGGCCCTGGAGGTCTACAACCGGGCCACCGCGGCGCTGAGCCTGCGCACGCACGCGGAGATCACCCGGTTCTTCGACGGCTACGAGCTGGTCGAACCCGGCCTGGTGTTCCCCAAGGACTGGCGGCCCGACGACCAGCCGCTGATCGGCGCGGAGAAAACCTCGATCGGCTACTCCGGGGTGGGCCGCAAGCCGTAGTGCCCCGTTCCGGGGAGCCCATGTCCCCGCGCCGGCCGGAGAGCCTGTGTCAGAGCGTCGCTAGGGCAGGACCAGCTCGATGACCTTGACGGCCATCGGGCCTGCCGGGTCGTAGACGACCTTCACCGGCATCCTGCCCTTGCGGAGCCGGTTGTACAGGTCGATGGGGTCGCACACCTTGGCGCCAAGGGCGTTCTTGTCCGCGGTGTCGTACGGATATCCGGCCGGCGCCCTGCCGCACTTCTTGTTGACCTGGCGGAAGATCAGCCCCTCGGTGTAGTCGATCCGGACGGAGCGGCCGTTCTTCCTGCTCAGGTCCCACGCGATGTCAGGGCCGTCGCCGACCGAGGTCCGGGTGGCCCGGTACGGCGTGACGATCATCGCCGAGTCGCCGGACCTCTTCGCCCAGCCGTACACGGTCTTGAGCGGCGCCTGGCGCTCGGCGTCCGCCGTCGCGGGCGCGGCGAACGAGGACAGCAGGGCGGCGACGGCGCACACCGCGGCCAGGGAGGATCTGTTCACGTCTTCTCCGATCATGGGATGGCGACCATCGTGACAGCTCGCGGCCCGCGGTCAAGGGCTCGGATGCCGTGATTCATCCCATACCTCGGCAGCGCAACATTCGCACGGAATGACGTGTCATACATGGTTCGGCGACGCCAGGGCGCGGGCCGGGCGGGCAGGCGGGGAAGCACCGCCGGCCGCCGGACGGCACGGATCGTCCGTCCAGGTCAGCGGCCGGTTCCGGCGGCGGGCAGGAGCCCGGGTCACACGGAGGCGTCCAGGGACCGGAGGAACTCGCGCACGACCTTGGCGAAGCCCTCGGGGTCGCCGGTGTGGACGAAGTGGTCGGTCGCCAGCTCGGCGAGGCGGGTGGCCGGGCGCCGCTCGACCATGGCCTGAGCCTGCTCGGCGGGGACGACTCCCCCGGTGCCGCGCACGAGGAGGGCCGGGCACGTGGTGGCCAGCCAGTCGTCCCAGTGGTCGCCGTGGACCAGGTCCTCGGAGTCGACCATGTCCTGGGGGTGGAAGGGCAGGCGCCAGGTGCCGTCGGGGTTCTCGCGCAGGGCGTCGCCGAAGAAGGGGGCGGCCTGGCCGAGCCCCTCGATCAGCGCCTCCCGCGTCGGCGCCTCGTACGGCAGGGCGAGCACGAAGGCCAGCGGGTTGGGGCCGTGGAGACCGAGCGAGACCGCCCCTTCGGCGTTGACCAGGGCGCCGACCCGCTCGGGGTGGCGGGCGGCGAGCTGGTAGGCGTTGATGGCGCCGAGCGAGTGTCCCAGGACCACGGCCCGGTCGAGGCCGAGGTGGTCGAGCAGGGCGACGACGTCGGCGACGTAGCCCTCCCGGGAGTAGTCGTCCGCCCGGTCCGACTCGCCGTGGCCGCGCTGGTCGGGGGCGACGACCCGCCACTCGGGGGCCAGCGCGGCGGCCAGTCCGGCGAAGCCCGCCCCTTCGGACATGTGGCCGTGCAGGGCGACGAGGGGGCGGCCGGTGCCGCCGAAGTCGAGGTAGGAGAGCCGGCGGCCGTCGATGTCCAGCTCGGCGCGGACGGGGGTGATCGTCTCGGCGGTGGTGTCCTGGCCCATGTCTGCCTCTTTCGTCTTGTTCGCGTTCCTTGCCTGGCATGGACGGTACAGAAGATTTGGGCATTTGCGCAATGCATATGCGCAAGACGCTTGTACTAGAGTTGGGTGACGCGTCAGGCGGGCGAAGTAGCATCCCTGGCATGGGAAATCGTGAGGATCTGCTCGCCGGTGCCAGGCGCTGCCTGGAGGAGAAGGGGTGGGCGCGGACGACCGTCCGCGACATCTCGGCCGCTTCCGGAGGGGTCAGCATGGCGGCCATCGGCTACCACTTCGGCTCCCGAGAGGCACTGCTGAACGCGGCGCTCATCCAGGCGATCGACGAATGGGGCACCGAGACCGGGCGCACGCTGGCCGCCTACGGTGACCCCGGCTCCTCTCCGGCGGAGCAGTACGAGGCCATGTGGTCGCAGATGATCGAGTCGTTCACCGCGCACCGGAAGCTCTGGCTCGCCAGCGTCGAGGCGCTCCTGCAGGCCGAGCACTCCTCCGAGCTGCGGGAATATCTGGCCGGTTCCCAGAAGGAGGGACGCAGCGGGCTGGCGGCGATACTACGGGGCGTCCCGGAGGACGAGCTCCCGGACTCCACCGTGCGCACCCTCGGCTCGGTACAGCTGGCGCTGCTCTCCGGCGTGATGGTGCAGTGGCTGACCGACCCCGGGCGGTCGCCGTCGGGGCCCGAGGTGCTGGAGGGACTGCGGGCCATCGTGGCGACCATCGGACCGGCCGGAGAGCAACCGCCCGGGGAATAACCGACCTGCGAGCGGGATTCGCGCGGGGAGAAGAAGCGGGCCGCCGAGACCCGGAACCTTCCGGCCCGGAGGCCCGGAGGCCCGTCTCAGGGCCCCGCTCCGAAGGCCTGTCTCAAGGACCCGTTCCGGAAGGTCCGTGTCAGGGACCCGTTCCGGAAGGCCTGTCTCAAGGCCCCGTTCCGGAAGGCCCGTGTCAGGGACCCGTTCCGGAAGGCCTGTCTCAAGGACCCGTTCCGGAAGGTCCGTGTCAGAGAGATCCGTTCCGGAAGGTCCGTGTCAGAGAGATCCGTTCCGGAAGGTCAGTGTCAGGCGGACCTTTCGAGCACCTGCCTCTCCTTGGCGGGGTCGAGCCCGACCTGAGGTCTGTCGGATCGGAGCCGCGGGTCGCCCTCGGCCTGGAGCCAGGCCCAGGTGTCGGCGATCGTCTCCTGGACCGGGCGGCAGGTGAGACCCGCGCCGTAGGCGGCCGAGACGTCCCCGTTGTGCATGCCGCCGTACTCGGCGTCGTCCGGCAGCCAGATCGGCAGCTCCACCCACGGGCTGACACCCGCCTCCTCGATCACCTCCGGAGCGGTCCAGATCAGCTCGGCGTCCGATCCGATCACCTTCACCGCCGCTCCGAGCAGCTCACCCATGGTGGTGTGCCCCGGGCGGCTGACGGCGTTGAACGCGCCGCCGAGACCGCGCTCGGCCGCGGCGAGCATCCACGCCGCCAGGTCTCTGGCGTCGATCAACTGGAGCGGCCGGGCGGGGTCGCCGGGCGCCAGGACCTGCCCGCCGCGCTGGATGCGCCGCAGCCACCACGGCAGCCGCCCTATGTTCTCGTAGGGGCCGAGAACCAGTCCGGCGCGGGCGAACAGGGCCCGGTCACCGAACGCCCGCAGGACGGCGAGCTCGCTTCCGCGCTTGGCGACGGCGTAGTCCTCGGCCTTGCCGTCGTCCGGATCGCCGTCGACCGTCGGGGCGTGCTCGTCGGCGCCGAACGGCATCGGCCACCGGTAGACCGACCTGCTGGACACGTAGCCGTAGTGACCGGCCCGATCGGCGAGCAGCCCGCACGAGTCGCCGATCACGCGCGGCGCCCCGCTCCAGGTGTCGACGACCGCGTCCCACTCCCCGTCGCCGAGGGCCCGGCGCAGCGCCTCGGGGTCGGTCCGGTCCGCGATGACCGCGTTCACCCCCGGCGCGGCGGGCCCGCTCGTCCCCCGGTTGAGCGTGGTGACCTCGTCACCCCGTGCCAGCGCCGTCTCGACGACGGCCCGCCCCACGAAATGCGTTCCACCCATTACAAGAAGCCTCATATCGGCCATCCTGGTTCCGGCGGGGCCATCGGCGTCCCGGATTCACCAGGGGCGTAGCCGCTTTCGCCGGGAGCGTAGCCGTACGGTCATGGCCGGTGAGGTCAGCGGGTGCTGGGGACGGTGATCTCCCTCTCCTTGAAGTCGTAGCCGCTCCTGGCGGCGTTCTGCTTCAGTGCGTCGAAGGCGTCCTTGCCGGCTTCGAGGTCGGCTTCGGTGGCCGTGCCGTTCCTCAGCTTGCCGGTGAGTTCGGAGAAGCTGTCGCTGACCGCCTGGACGCCCTTGCACAACGTCGGATTGGCCGTGGCGAAGCGCTTGGCGACTTTCAGCTCGTGGAGGGCGAAGGCGCCTGCCACGGCCGCCTTCACGAAAGTGCGCTTGCGCTTGTCCGCTCCGGCGTTGAAGCCGCCGCTCCGCAGCGGCTTGTAGATGTAGCGGTAGAACGCCCCCAGCGCGAGGCCCGCGTGCAACGCGAAGCGCGTCTTGGCGAACCGCCTGGCGTTGCCCGTGGCCGGGCATTCCTCGCCGCTCTCCGGGACGGCGCCCGCCGCCGGTGGAGCGCCCGTGGCCCCGGGACGCGCGGGCACCGCGGCCTGGGACGTCGCCGGAGCGGTCTGCCCGGCGTCCCCGCAACCGCCGACCAGCGTGACCGCCAGCATGACCGCCACCGGGACGGCGGCCCACCGAGCTCTCCGTACAGCCATCTCTTCCCCCATGGAACTTTCAGGGCACCACGACCTGCTCCCCTCACCGTTCCCCCCGTAGTCGCACTGACACACTCGGTGACGATCAAAGGTCCGGTCCGGATGGGCGGGCTACGGGCTCTCCCCGGAGACGGGGAGAGGCATCACCAGTGACCGGGGGGCACTACCGTGACAAGTCCGGCTCGCCGCCCCGGACACGACGGGAACCACTCCCGGCGGGAGGGGACGCGAGGCGGCGACCTCCATTCCGGCACGGAAGGCATGATGAGTGATGGCTGAGCGCAAGTACGGCGAGCCTGCGCCCGAGACCCACACGACCATCCGGTCCGCGGACTGGGACAGCGAGGACCTGTCCGGCCAGAAGCACGAACGGGTCGCCTTCGTCAACGTGGACATGACCGAGACGTCGAGCCGGGGCGCGGTCTTCCACGAGTGCACCTTCAGCGGGGTCCGGTTCAACGCGTCGGTGCATTCCGACACCGCGTTCACGAACTGCACCTTCAAGCGGTGCACGTTCTTCGACGCCGCCTTCACCGGCTGCAAGTTCGTCGGCAGCGTGTTCGACGACTGCACCTTCGACCTTCTCAAGGTCGAGGGCGGTGACTGGTCGTTCGTCGGGCTTCCGGGGGCCGACCTGCACAGCGCCTCCTTCCGTGACGTACGGATGCGCGAGGCCGACCTCACCGGTGCGCGCGGCGCGGGGGTCACGCTGCGGGGGGTCGACCTGTCGGGCGCCACTCTCCACCGTGCCGACCTCTCCCGCGGCGATCTGCGAGGGAGCGACCTGTCCTCCCTGGACCCCTTCACCGTCAAGCTGAAGGACGCGGTCATCGACATCCCGCAGGCCGTCACAATCGCCACCCTTCTGGGCCTGCAGGTGCGCTCCGACTGAGCCGTCCGGGACCCCGCGCCTTCCGGCGGCGACCGGCGGCCCGACGGCGACCGGCGTCACCCGGCGACCGGCGACCGGCGACCGGCATCCGGCATTCGGAACGCGTCATCACAGTGGGAGAGCGGCCTTCGGCGCCGGGCCCGGCGGTCTCGCCCGCACCCGTGCCACTACGCTCGATACCATGTTCGACCAGCCTGTATGCCACTGTCTCCTTTGCGTCGAGCGCGACGTGGAACTCGACGAGGCCGACCTCAGCACGATGCGGCACGTCCGGGAACGCGGCTGGGGAATCATCTTGATCCCGGAGGACGAGGACGGGCCCGGCTGGGCGTTCACCGTCGGCCTGTGGCACACCTTCCGCTCGCCCGAGGCGGCGATGTTCGGGCTCCGGGTCGAGGTGATGAAGAACTGCCTGAACACCCTGGCCGACGGGGTCGCCGCCGGTCGCCATCTCGTCGCCGACCAGGCGCGGGACGACGTCATCAGGAACTACTCCGTCGTCACGAAGGCCGTGGACACGAGCTGGTACCGATCGCTGTTCGGCATGGCGCTGCACTTCTACCAGGAGCCTCCGCTGCCCTTCATGGAGGTCGTCTGGCCCGACGCCGGCGGCCGATACCCCTGGGACCCCGGCGCGACGCCGAAGCTGCGTGAGCTCCAGCCGTCGCTGTGGATCCCCAAGGACGACCACGCCCCGGGCCCCTGGACGAAACTTCCGTGAAGCCCGTCCGGGCCGCCCCCGGCGGGGAATCCGCCCTCGCGCCGGAGCGTGCCGGAGGATACTGTCGGCACCGGGTTTGCCGATGATCCGGAAGAGGAACCATGGCGGCGGAGTTCGAGCTCGGCGACTACATCCTGGTGCAGGACGGCAAGACTTTCGAGATCTTCCGCCGGATGTCGTCGGAGAGCATCCGATACCACGTGGCGTTTCTCGGGGTGGACGTGAAGCCGCGTGGCGACGAGTTCAGGGTCCGCCTCGGTGCCAGGAACGGCGACGACCAGATCCTCGGCGGGGTACGGCTGAGCATGGACCCGGAGCAGTTCGCGCGTTTCCGCGAGTTCATGGCTCTGGCGATCGCGGCGCGCGACCGCACGGACGCCGCCTAGCCTGGGCCGTTCAACCCCGCCCGCCGCCGGCTTCGGCGTGCGCGGGCTGGGCACCGGACGGCCTGGCCACGTCCGGCGAATCCCCATGGCCGGCGCGGCCGGCGTCCCGGGGGCACCCGGCAGGTGTCCGCCGCGTGCCACATGACAGCCTGTCTCGGTCGCTTCACACCAACACAGGACAAAAGCCAGTAATGAATGATCAAGACAGAGCCGACGAGAGCAGCGTCATCGACCTGCTGCAGCGCATCGGCTCGGTGGTGCTCCCGGTGGGCATCTCGCTCTACGCCCTGCTCTATCTCGGCATGCAGCAGGTGTACGGAGTCTTCAACGTCAGCCCCGAGCAGGCGGGCATCGACCAGGCGACCATGTTCGGCCGCCTCGTCGGGTGCCTGGTCCTGATGGTCCTGGCGGGCACGCTGGTCCTGGGCGCGCTGGTGGCGGTCGGCTGGCTGGCGGACAGGGCCACCCGGGGCCTGCTGGTCAGGCTGGCCCGTGCCGTACGGGAACGGCCCTGGGCGGCGGCCGTCATCGGCGCGGTGTGGTGCGGCGGGACGTACTGGGGTTTCCTCGGCTACCTCGATCTCGACGACGGCGCCGGCCTCGCCTCGATCGTGCTGGTGGCGACCGTCATCGGGGTCGTCTCCTTCCTCGTGCCGTTCCGGCTGCTGCGGCGCCGTCCGACGGGCCGGGCCGGGATGAAGATCGTGATCGCCGCGTTCACCGGCATGGGTCTCGGCTTCGCGCTGATCGGGCGGATGGAGGCGGACGCGACGAGGCTCGCCGCCACCGGGCAGAGCAGTTTCGTGCTGAGCCTGGTCGGCTTCCAGGACCAGTGGGTGCTCGCCACCCATCCGGGCACCGGCAAGCCCATGCGCGGAGGCGTGCCCCTGCTGCTGCTCGGCGAGCGCGAGGGGACCTACGCCTTCTACGACTGCGTCAGGCAGGAGACCTTCCGCCGTCCGATGGGCTCGACCGCGCTCCAGCAGATGGTGCTGGAGCCCGATCACGACGAGGGCTTCACCTGCGCCTCGCTCGTTCCCGCCGAGTCCACCTCCGCGAAACCCGGTTCCGGAGAGCGTTCCATATCCGTAAGTGATTGATAAGACACAGATCGTTATCTACGATCCCCGCATGGGCATCCCTACCGAACCGATCGGCAGCATCCCCCGTCCCCCCGCGCTGCTGGCCGCGCTGACCGACCACACCGCAGGCCGGATCAGCGACGCCGAGCTGGCCGCGCGGCAGGCCGAAGCCGTCGCCGACACCATCACGCGACTGGAGCAGCTCGGCTGCCCGGTCCTCGTCGACGGCGAGCAGTCCAAACCCAGCTTCGTCACCTATCCGATCACCGGGCTGGAGGGCCTCAGTCCCGACGGGGCGGTCATTCCGTTCGCCGACGGGCACACCCGGCAGTTGCCGCACCTGACCTCCGGCCCGTTCCGCTACCGCGTCCACGCCGCGGAGTATCTGAAGGAAGCCTGGCGCCACACCCGCCTGCCGGTCAAGCAGGCGGTCATCGCCCCGTCGGCGCTGAGCCTGCTCTATCCGGCCGCCGGCATCGCCGACTACCCCCGCAAGGTCTTCCTGGACGATCTGATCGCCGAGGCCGAGGCCGACATCCGCGGCTGCCTGGACGCGGGCGCGCACGCCGTACAGCTGGACTTCACCGAGGGACGGCTGTCGCTCAAGCTCGATCCCAGCGGCGGGCTGCTGGAAGACTTCATCACCCTCAACAACCAGGTGCTGGAGCGCTTCAGCACGGCCGAGCGTGCCCGGATCGGCGTGCACACCTGCCCCGGCGGCGACCAGGACTCCACCCACAGCGCCGACGTCGACTACGCCGGCCTGCTGCCCCAGCTCCTCCGGCTGCAGGCCGGCAACTTCTACGTCCAGCTGGCCGGCGAGCCCGACCCGGCCCGGGTGCTGGACATCATCGGCGCCCACCTGCGCCCCGAAACCAGGGTCTTCATCGGGGTGACCGATCCGATCGACCCCCAGGTGGAGACCCCCGAGCAGGTGCGTGACCGGGTGCTGCAGGCGGCCCGCCACATCCCGGTCGAGCGGCTGGGCACCTGCGACGACTGCGGGTTCTCCCCGTTCGCCGACGACACCTCCACCTCCCGCGAGGTCGCCTTCGCCAAGATCGCCGCCCGGATACGGGGGACCGCGCTCGCCGCCGAGGCTCTGGGCGTCTGACGCGCCGGGTTCTTCCGCCCCTGTCCCGCCTTCCGTGAGGGAGGGCGGGACAGGGAACGGGCGCCTCAGCCCCGGGGCTCCGCGACGGGCGAGGTGGTCGTGTAGCCGTACGCGATGACCCGGTCGGCCGCCGTCGCGTAGTCCGCCGGGTCCTCGGGCGCGAACGTGGCCAGGCCGTCGACGTAGCGGTTGAACATGCAGAACGCCGCCGCGATCAGCACCGTGTCATGGATCTCCACGTCCGTCGCGCCCTCCGCCCGGGCCGCGGCGATGTGATGGTCGCCGACCTGCCGGCCGCCCTGCTGGACCGCGGCCGCGATGCCCAGCAGGGCCTTCAGTTTGGCCGAGACGGGCGCGCCGTCCGGATCGGCGCGCACCTGCTCCACCAGCGCCATTCCCTCCGACAGCTGCGCGGCGGCGAAGGCCGCATGTGAGGAGGTGCAGAACCGGCACTCGTTCAGTCCCGACACGTACGTCGCGATCAGTTCGCGCTCCCCGCGCGACAGGGTGCTCTCCCCGCGGAGCAGCACCTCGGCCAGATCGTTCAGCGGGCCGGCCGTCTCCGGGCGGAACCTCAGCAGTCCGCGGATCCCCGGCTCGTCGGTGTTCAACGTGATGTGTGGCATGAACGCTCCTTTATGACCATGACGGAGGAGAAGTGTCCTTGCGGCCTCAATGGAAGATCCATTCGGCAGTCACTCACGATCGCCGAGCCGTCGTCCGCCGTCAACGGTCAATTCCGCCGCGCCTCCCACCGCCACGCATCGGAGCGTTCCACCGCCGCACAGCAGCGCCTTCCGCCACCGCGCATCGGCGAGCAGCCGGGGCCGGCCCCGGCACGGCTCAGCCCGGCTCGCCGAACCAGCGGCGGAGCGCGGCCCGGAGTGTGGCGGCGTCACCGGGGAGGCACCAGGCGACGTAGCCGTCGGGCCGGATGAGCCGCGGCTCGCACTGCGCCGCCCGTACGGTGTCCACCCGGCCGGCCCACTCCGCCGCAACGTCTGCCGGCCGCTCGCCGCCGTCCGGGCCCGCACCGTCCGCGCCTCCGTCCGGGGGGCACAGGAACAGGGGTCTGCCCGCGCGGAGCAGTTCCACCAGGGTGATGGCGCCGTCGGCGGTCTTGAGCTCGGTGTCCGGGGCGAGCCGGCCGGCGCCGGGGTGGCCGACGTCGTAGGCCGTGGCGGTACCGCTGATCATGGCGCTGAGGTGGTCGTTGACCTGGTCCAGCCGCATGAGCTCGGCGAACAGCTCCCGCAGGGGATCGACCCCGGGGTCGGGGTCGGCCAGGGCGGTCTGCGCGCGGACGTTCCACAGGACCCGCGCCGCCACCGGGTGCCGCTCGCCGTGGTAGGTGTCGAGCAGCCCGTCCGGAGCCCACCCCCGCACCTGGGCGGCGAGCTTCCAGCCCAGGTTCATGGCGTCCTCCATCCCGGTGTTGAGCCCCTGCCCTCCCCAGGGGAAGTGCACGTGGGCGGCGTCCCCGGCGACGAGCACGCGCCCCCGGCGGTAGGTCTCGGCCTGGAGCGCGGCGTCACCGTACCGGGTCAGGCCGCGCGGTCCGGCCATCCGGACCGGGTGGCCGGCGATGTGCTCGACCACGCTCCGCAGCTCCTCCAGGGACACCGGCGCCTCCCGGTCGGCGTGCGGGCCGCGGAAGTCGTAGGTGCTGATCCGGCTGTGGCCGTGTGTGCCGCCGCCCCAGACCAGGAGCCAGCCACGCGGGGTGCGGTGCCAGCCGCCGGGGAGGGGGTCCAGCAGCCGGACGTCGCCCATCAGCGCGGCGACGCCCGCCGGGGTGCCGGTGAACGGGATGCCCGCCAGCTTGCGCACGGCGCTGCGGGCGCCGTCGGCGCCGACGACGTAGCGGGCGGTCAGCTCGTACGGCCCGGCGGGGCCCTCCACGGTCAGCGTGACGTGGTCGGCGTCCTGGGTGAGGCCGGTGACCTCGTGCCCCCGCCGGATCTCCGCGCCCAGGCCGGTGGCACGGTCGGCGAACACCTGCTCGGCCCACGCCTGCGGGCTGCCGACGATGCTGGGCCCCTCTCCGGCCGCCGGCCCGAGGTCCAGCTCGAACATGCCGGAGAAGTGGAAGCGCACGCCGCCGTAGGAGGACTGTCCCACCGCGTCGAGCAGGCCCCGGCGGTTCAGGCTCTGGGCGGTCCTGGCGTGCAGCGTGCCGGCCTTGGACTCCCCCGTCGGGGTGGGGAGGCGCTCCAGGACCAGCGGCCGGACACCCTGGAGGGCGAGCTCGGCCGCGAGCAGCATACCGACCGGGCCGCCCCCGGCCACCACGACGTCGAAGCTCGGAACGTCGGAACTCATGGGGATCTCCTCAGGCGTCCACGCGCGCGGGCCGGGGCTCTGCCGCCTCGCGGCGCTGGAAGGTCAGGGCCAGGAAGGCGCTCAGCAGGATACCCGCGGCGGCGACGTAGATCGCGGCCCGCAGTCCGCCGGTGATCTCGCCGAGCAGGGCCTCGCCCGCCAGGCCGGTGACGTCCCGGCCGGCGACCGCGACGAGCACGGCCAGGCCGAGCGCGGTCCCGACCTGCAGGGCGGTGGACGCCACGCCGGAGGCGACCCCCTGCTCTCCGGCGGCGACCCCGGAGGCGGCGGCGATCCACATTCCGGTCCAGGTCAGGCCCTGACCGAGCCCCATGACGACGATGCCGGGCAGCACGTTCCAGTAGGAGCCGCCCGCGCTCATGCCCGTGGCGAGCAGGGCGGTGCCGGCGGCGCCGGCGACGATGCCGGTGAGCAGGGTCAGGCGCATCCCGGTCCGGGTGGCCATCCGCTCGCCGATCTGGGTGCCGGCGGCGATCATGAGGGACGGCACGAGGAAGGCCGCCCCTGTCACGAGCGGGCTGTAGCCGTGGACGCTCTGGAAGTAGAGGGTCAGGAAGTACGGCAGGGCGTTGAACGTGGCCCCGAAGATCAGGGTGATGGCCATCGATCCGCTCAGGCTGCGGTTGCCCAGCAGGCGCAGCGGCATGAGGGGGTCACGGCTACGGGCCTCGATGACGAGGAAGGCCGCCAGCAGCACGGCTGCGAGGGCGAAGCCCGCCAGGATGACCGGCGAGGTCCAGCCGGACTCGGGGCCCTGGATGAGCGCGAAGGCCAGCAGGGTGACCCCGGCGGTGACGGTCACCGCGCCGGGCAGGTCGAAGCTGCGGCCCCGCTGCCGCGCGCCGTCGGCGGGGATGAGCGTGTAGGCGAGCAGCGCGGCGCCTCCGGCGAGCGGGACGTTGACGTAGAAGACCGCCTCCCAGCCGAAGGAGTCGGTCAGCACCCCGCCCAGCAGCGCCCCCAGGGACAGCCCGCTGGCCCCGGCGCCGCTCCAGATCGCCAGCGCCCGGTTCCGTTCGGGGCCTTCGGCGAAGAGGGTGTTGACCAGCGACAGGGTGGCGGGGAAGAGCAGCGCCCCGCCGAGCCCCTGCACCGCGCGGGCGGCGACCAGCAGGCCGGAGCTCTCGGCGAGCCCGCCGACCAGCGAGGAGACCGCGTACAGCAGCAGGGCCGTGACGAACAGACGCCGGCGTCCCAGCAGGTCGGCCGCCCGTCCGCCGAGCAGCAGGAAGCCTCCGTAGGTGACCGCGTACACGCTGGTCACCCACTGCAGGGTGTGGGCGGAGAAGCCGAGGTCCCGGCCGATCTCGGGGAGGGCGACGAAGACGATGTTGAAGTCGAGCGAGGTGATGAGCTGGGCGAAGGCCAGCAGGGCCAGGGTCCGGCCGACATGGCGGCGCCGGGTGAGCGGCTGGGACGGGGAGGGAGACGGCATGACCACCTTCATATTGTTCGAGAAACACGAACAGTTGAACTGTTCGGAATAGTCGTACAAAACGGGTCGCGCCGTCAAGTTCGACTCTTCCGTACAATCGCCCTATGACAGTCCTTCACCCGTCCATCGAGCAGTTCCAGCTCGAAGCGGTGCTGGCCGCGCTCGGCCACCCGGTCCGGGCGTCGATCGTGCGGGCCCTGTCCTCCGGCGAGGAGAGGTTCTGCGGCGCGATAGTCCCCGACGTGCCCAAATCGACCCTCACCCACCATTGGCGGGTGCTGCGAGAGAGCGGCGTCATCCGGCAGCGCCCCTCGGGCCGCAAGCTCTACATCACCCTCCGCCGCGACGACCTCGACACCCGCTTCCCCGGCCTCCTCGACCTGCTCCTGTCCGACGAGGCCTTCGGCAGGACGGCCTGGCACGCCGCCTCCAGCGGCTGAGCGCCCGCCACCGTCCCGACAGCCGGCGAAAAAACGCGAGACAGCCAGAGAAAAGGGGTGAAACAGAAGCGCGGGTCCGGACAGGTGTAGGTGACGAGTCCCCTTCGAAAGGGAGCAGTGTGGGCCCCCCTGATCCCGAGCAGCGCTTCGAGAAGATCTACGACGCGCACTACCCCGATCTCCTCGCCTACGTACGGCGGCGCACCGGCTCCCCCGACGACGCGGCGGACGCGATCGCCGAGACGTTCACCACGGCCTGGCGCCGGGTGGAGGACATCCCCGAGGGGCACGACGCCCGGCTCTGGCTGTACGGCGTCGCCCGGCGGGTCCTGGCCAACAAACGCCGGGAGGAGACCCGCCGCACCGCGCTGGCCGTACGGCTCCGCGCCGAGCTGACCGTCTGGGCCGAGAACCTCGCGGAAGAGGACCCCGACGGGGTCCGCCGTGCCTTCATGCGGCTGAGCCCCGACGACCGCGAGCTGCTCGCCCTGGTGAGCTGGGAGGGCCTGACCAGCGAGGAGATCGCGAAGGTGCTGGGCTGCTCGCGCGGCGCCGTACGCCTGCGGCTGCACCGGGCCCGCAAACGGCTCGCCAGGGAGCTGGACTCGCGGGGATTCGACATGGCCAGGTACGGCTCGCGCGCGATCGCGCTGGCGAAGGGGGAGCTGTGATGAACGACATCGACCGCGTCGTCGCGGGGATCGCCCCCGACCCCGGACCGGGCATGACCCCCGGCGCCAGGGAGCTGTTCGACGAGATCACCACGGCCCCGGCCGTCGCTCCCGCCCCGGGACGCTCCCGATGGTCCGTCCCCGGGCTGATCGCCCGTCGGCTCACGGCGACCGTCCCGCGCCGGCGGTTCGCCGTGCCGGCCATCGCCGGGCTCGCCGCCGCGGCCGTGATCCTGAGCTGGGTGCTCCCCGGCGGCTACGGCACCGCCCCGGCCGCCGCCGCCCTCGACATCAAGCGGGAGGGCAACTACTACGTCATCACGGTGAAGGACCTCTACGCCGCCCCGAAGCTGTACGAACGCGAGCTCAACGCCCGCGGCCTCGACATCAGGCTCCAGCTCGAACCGACGTCTCCGAGCATGGCCGGCCAGATGTTCGTGATGAACGGGGGGATCGAGGACCTGCGGCAGGGGCGGGTGGTGCCCCAACAGGACTCCATCAGGACCATCGAGGCGCCGGGTTCCTGTGTCCGCTTCGCGGGCTGCCCGATCGGCCTGAAAGTCCCGGTGGCCTTCAAGGCGAGAGGGGAAATCTTCCTCGGCCGTGCCGCCCGTCCCGGCGAGTACTACACGATGCCGCCCGGCATCGACATGCCCGGTGAGCCGCTCCACTGCGTCGACTACATCAACAAGACCGTCGACGAGGTGCGGGCGATGCTGCGGCAACGCGGCGTGGAGCCGGAGTTCACCCACTACGGCGCCAGGAAGGGCGAGAAGCCCTCGGTGCCGGGCGGCTGGTACGTCCACGACGGCGTGATGAGCGCGGCGGGCAAGGCCCGCGTTCTGGCCAGCCCCACGACGGACGGCGCCCCCCGGCCCAGGGACGCCTTCTGCCCCAAGGGGTCCTGAACCCGGGCGGCGGGGGTTCTCGCCTCCGGGCCGCGCTCCGGCCGGGCACGCCCGCCATCCGGTGAGCGCGTCCAGGTCCTCCGCCTGACGGCACGCGTTCCGCAGGTCCTCCGCCTGACGGCACGCGTCCCGGCTCCGGTGCGCTCCGCCACCCGTACTCCCCCGGCCTTTCCCGCCCGCACGACCTGAGCGGCCGCCTCTCACCCGCCACGAGCCCCCAGCATGGCGAACGGGGAGTCCCGGCCGCCAGGTGCCGCCCCCGCACGCCACGCGTTCTCCTCCGCGTGCGCGCTTTCCCCACCGTGCCGCGTGTTCTCCTCCGCATGCGCCGGTTCATCCACGACCTCCCCCACGACGATCGGATCCGGCGTGCTCACAGACGTCCGTCCCGCGGCGGTCCCCCGGACCCGCCGCGCGCTCACCGGCCACCGCCTCTTCGCGGTGGTCCTCGCGCTGGCCGCGGCCCTCCGCGTGGTCACGATGCTGGGCTACCGCCCCGCCCAGCTCTACTGGTACGACTCCTTCACCTACCTCGACACCGCCGTCCACCTCAGGCCCTCGGCCACCTTCCACCCGATCGGCTACCCGCTCCTGCTGAGGGTCCTGTGGCCCTTCCAGAGCGTGGAGGTGATCGCGGCCGTCCAGCACGCGATGGGCCTCGGGACCGGCCTGATGATCTACGCCCTGCTCCGCCGCAGGTCGCTGCCCGCCTGGGGTGCGGCCCTGGCCGCCGTGCCCGTCCTGTTCGACGCCTCGTTCCTCCGGCTCGAACACGCCGTCCTGTCGGACACGCAGGTCGTCTTCCTCGTCGTCGCCGGGCTCACCACCCTGATGTGGTCGCCGGGGCTGTCGGCACGGGCCGCCACGGGGGCGGGCCTGCTGTTCGCGACGGCCGCGCTCACCCGGACGATCGCGCTGCCCCTGCTCATCCTGGTCCTGGTCCTGCTGGCCGTACGGCGGGTCGGATGGCGCCCCCTGGCGGCCATGGCGATCGCCGGGATCCTGCCGCTGGCCGCCTACGCGGGGTGGTACGGCCACCACCACGGCAGGTTCGCCCTCAGCGGCGCCGACGGGGTGGCGCTGTGGGCACGCACGATGACCTTCGCCGACTGCTCGGTCATCGAGCCGCCGCCGGAGGAGGCGAGGCTCTGCCCCAACGGGACGGTCGTGGACGCGGCCTCGGAATACGTCTGGGCCCCCGGGGCCTCGCTCAACAGGCTCCCCGGCGACCGGTTCTCCCACAACGGGCTCGCCCGCTCCTTCGCGCTGCGCGCCATCGCGGCCCAGCCGCTCGACTACCTCCGCGAGGTGGCGAAGGACACCTCGCTCGCCTTCGCCTGGACCCCGGTGGCCCATCCCAGGCGGGTCACCCCGGCCTTCGGCTTCGCGCGGGGATCCTGGGACCTGCCCGACCAGCCGCTGATCGACGAGGTGAGGCGGGAGTACGACCCGGACATCCGCGGCCTGTATTCGGTCCGGCCGTACGCGGACCTCCTGGTCGCCTACCAGTACCCGGCGTACCTGCGCGGCCCGCTGCTCGGCGCGATCCTGCTGGTGGGGGCGGTGGGCGCGGTGCTGCGGCGGCGTGCCGTGCTGCTGCCGTGGGCGGTCGCGGCGGCGCTGCTGGCCGGCCCGGTGGCGGTGCTGGACTTCGACCACCGGTATGTCCTGCCGGTGGTCCCGGTCGCCTGCCTGGCCGCCGCGCTGGCTATTCGAGAGCTCGCATCGCCGACGCCCCCTCCGGCTCGGGCTCGGCGAGCACGGTCTGCGGGATGAGCACGACCGCCGTGGTGCCTCCGAAGGGCGAGCGGCCCAGCGTGACCTTGACGCCGTGACGGGCGGCGAGCTGGCTCACCACGAACAGGCCGAGCTGCTCGCTGTCGGCCACGTCGAACTCCGGCGGGGTGGCGAGACGCTCGTTGATCTCCTCGCACTCCACGTCCTGCAGGCCGAGGCCCCGGTCCTCGATCTCGATCACGAAGCCCCGCCCGACGATCTCCCCCCGGACGTTCACCGGGGTGTTCGGCGGCGAGAAGACGGTCGCGTTCTCCAGCAGCTCGGCGAGCAGGTGGGTGACGTCGGCGGTGGCGGAGCCGGTCAGCCTGGCCTCCGGCAGGGGAGTGACGATGATCCGCCGGTAGTCCTCGACCTCGGCCACGGCCGCGCGGACCACGTCCATGAGGGAGACGGGGGTGCGCCAGGTGCGGCCGGCCGTGGCGCCGGAGAGGATGACCAGGCCCTCCGACTGCCGCCGCATGCGGGTGGTGAGGTGGTCGAGCCGGTAGAGGTCCTCCAGCGCTCCCGGCTCGCTGGTCTTGCGCTGCATGGCGTCGAGCTGGGCGAGCTGGCGGTGGACCAGCGACTGGTTGCGCCGGGCCAGGTTGCGGAAGACCCGGTTGAACCCCTGCCGGAGCCGGGCCTCGCCGACGGCGGCCTCGACGGCCGTGCGCTGCACGCTGGAGAACGCCCGGCCGACGTCGGTGATCTCCATAGTGGTGCCGGTCGTGGGGATGGGCGGCGCCTCGGCCTCCACGTCCACGGACTCGCCCTTGCGGAGCCTCTCGACGACCTGCGGCAGCCGTATCTCGGCCAGGTCCATGGCCGCCAGGCGCAGGTCGCCCAGCTCCTGCGCGAGCCCCCGGCCGAGCCTGGCGGACAGGATCACCGCGCCCAGGATCGCGGCGAGGCCGAGGCCGCCCGCGATGACGATCTGCATGATGATCCAGCCCGCCGCGCCGTCGGCGCGGTCGTTCAGCAGCTTGGCCCGCGTGACCAGGAGCTGGTCCATCTCGTCGCCGACCTCGGCGGCGGCGGACTGCCAGGCGTTCCGGTCCCGGGGGAGCCGCGAGGTCTCGATGATCTCCTTTTCGAGCTCGGCGACCCTCCCGTGGCGGGGGGAGCTGAGAAGCGCCTCGAAGGGACCGCGCAGCTCGCCGTCCAGCACCGCCATGCCCTCGCTGAACAGCAGCCACCGGTTCGGCGCGATCACCTCGATCGCCTCGTACTCGTCGTGGGTCAGCGCGCCGGCGAGGGCCGCGCTGGAGATCAGCGAGTCCTCCCTGGCCATGAGGTCGCGCGCGTGGGCGATCCGCTGGAGCCCGATGGCCTGCTGGTAGAGCTCGATCTCCGGCACGGTGATGAGCTTCTCCTGGAGCCGGTAGACCGCGTCGGTGATGCGGCTGAACGCCTGGACGGCCTGGAGCCGGTTGGCCGTGCGCCCGTCGACGTCCCTGCGGATGGAGCGCAGCCTGCCTATCTCGCCGATGACCCGGTTGACCGCCTCGCCCAGTTCCGGGCTGGTGATCGTCCTGGCCTCCAGCGAGGTGGCGCGCAGGCGGAAGGCGGCGGCCGCCTTGTTGGTCAGCTCTCGGACCTGGGCCAGCTCCTCGGGCTGGGAGGTGGCCTTGCTCAGCGCGACGGCCGAGAGCTTGCGCTCGTTCTGCACCTCGGTGGCCAGCGCGCCGGCGGGCGCCGATATCTGCTCATACAGCGCGGTGGCCTGACGCAGCTCGAAGAAGTCCCCGACGACGTAGCCGGTGACGAACGTCCACAGCGCGACGAACGCCACGATCGGGAGGCTGAGGAGCGCGTACAGCTTGAAGCGAATGGTCCGGGGTGCCATGACTCCATGCCTGCAGTATCGATGGCTGCAATATCGACAAATAGCGCGAAAGATCGGAGATTAACACCCAACGGCAGCCGCTGTCTGGTGATCCCACATCATCTCGCCTCCGATGACCGTCGCGACGCACCGCCCCTCCCCCTCCTCGACCAGGACCCGGTACGGCTCCCGCCCCACGGAGACGTCGAAGACCGCGAAGTCGGCCGGGCCGCCGGGGGCCAGCCCGCCGTCGATCCCCAGGGCACGGGCCCCGCCGAGCGTCGCGGCCTCCACCAGCCGCCGGTCCAGGTCGGCGGCCCGGTAGCCCTGCCGTACCGCCAGATCGCGCAGCACCGCCACGTCCGCCAGCACGTCCAGCGACGGCGAGGAGGACAGCGAGTCGGTGCCGACCGCGATGGGGTTGCCCTCGGCGAGCAGCGCGGCCACGTCCGGCCCCTCCATGCCGACCGTCCGGTTGGAGCGGGGGCAGAGCGCGACGGCGGTGCCGCGCGCGCGGAGCAGGGCGCGGTCGTCGGCGTCGAGGTGGACGCCGTGCGCGACATGGCACTCCGGCCCGAGCACGCCCAGCCCGTCCAGGAACGCGGTGGGCCCGAGGCCGGTGCCGCCATCGCGCAGGATGGCGAAGTCGAACTCCAGCTCCCTGACCATCCGGGCCAGCGGCCCGGTGCCCGAGACCGTGTACTCCCGCTCGTGCGCGCCCTCGGCGAGGTGGATGTGCCGGCGCAGCCCCCGGGAGCGGGCCAGCTCCGCCACGTCCCTCAGTGCCCCGGTGTCGAGGGTGTACGGCGCGTGCGGGGAGACCCCCGTCGGCGGCCCCGCCGCGTCGAGCATGGCGAGGAACCGCTCCCGCCCCGACTCCGCCCAGCTCGCGTCGGTGTCGCCGAGGGTCTCCAGGTACGGCAGGCCGCCCAGGCCCGCCTCCCGCAGCGCCCCGGCCGCCGGGAGGTCGGTGACGACGTCGGCGGCCGAGGTGGTCCCCGACCGCAGCGCCTGCCGGGCACCGTCTCGGGCGCTGGCCGCCCAGTCGATCGTGGAGCCGTAGTAGACCTGGTCGAAGGCCGTGGACCACTCCTCGAACGAGGCGTGGACGCGCTGCCCCACCTCGGCCATGTGCGTGTACTGCAGGTGGGTGTGGGCGTTGACCAGCCCGGCGACGATCATCCCGTCCCAGCGGGTCTCCCCCCGGCCCGGCCACGCGGCCAGGATCTCCGCGCGCGGGCCGAGCGCGGCGACGCGGCCCCGCCGTACGACCAGGGCGCCGTCACGGACGGGAGGCGCGCTGACCGGCAGGATCAGCGGCGCGGAGTGGATCACGGCGTCCGCCCCCCGGAAACCCCGGCCGGTCACGGCGTCCACCCCCTCTGGAAACCCCGGCCGGTCACGGCGTCCGCGTCCTTTCGAGGACCTGGCCGGTCACGGCGCCCACACCTCGCCGAACGGCCCGAAGAACTTGGCGGCGGTCATCACCGCGGCGAGCGCGAGGAACCCGCCCATGACGAGGTAGTCGGTGCGGCCGAAGGCCAGCTCGCGCATCCAGGTGCGGTGCTTGGCGCCGAAGCCGCGCAGGTCCATGGCGTTGGCGGTGTCCTCGGCGTCGATCAGCGCGTTCACCGTCACCGGGACGACGACGGGCTTCAGCGAGGCGAGCTTTCTGAACGGGTTGCGGCTGCGGCTGTGCTCGTAGCCGCGGACCCGCTGGGCGTCGATGGTCTCGCGGAGCGCGGCGACCGTGGACGGCAGGAACCGGAACGTCAGGTCCACGCCGTAGGCGAGCCGCTGGGACAGGCGAAGACGGGCGAGGGCGACCCCGAGGTCGGACGGGGCGATCGCGAAGGCCACCGGGAAGCTGACCATGGCCAGGGAGGCGTAGCGGACCAGCAGGGTCCCCGCGTACGACAGCGTGGCCCAGGTGACCTCCGTCCCGGTGAGCGGGACGGTGAACAGCGCCTCGCCGGCCCCCACGCGGGTGTCCGCCGCGGTGAAGACGCTGTTCACCGCCACCAGCAACGTGGTGAAGGTCAGCATGAAGACCCAGTTGGCCCTGACACCGCGCCACGGGATGCCCGCGGCGCGGTAGTACACCAGGGCGACCGCGGCGCACACGAGCATGCCGCGGAGGTCGGCGACGTTCGCCACCGCCACGAAATAGAGCACGGGGACCAGCAGGAGCACGCGCGGGTCACGTCGCGCGAGGAAGGAACCCGCGCCCAGATAGCGTGGCGTGACGTCCATCGGCCCTACAGGCCCGCGCGCTTGGCGAGCGGCTCCCAGGCGGCGTCCAGCGCCGGGGCGAGGATGACGACCGCGATGCCGTTGGCCAGCAGCGCCGGGAGGTAGTTCAGGAAGAGGAAGGTGTTGAAGTCGATCCCCAGGATCCAGAGGTCGGTGATGGTGAACAGCAGGCCGAGCGCGGTCGCGGCGAACGCGCCGAGCGCGGTGACGACGTGGCGGAGCGTCTCGCTGGAGATCGGCGGGATCGCGGTGAAGATCAGTGCGGCGAACGCGCCGACCAGGCCGTTGGCGACGCTCCAGTTCCACCAGATCAGGCCGGCGCCCTGGATGAGGTCGATGACGACGTTCCCGACGAAGCCGACGAAGAAGCCGGTGATGACGCCGAAGCGCTTGCCGAAGAACGGCACCAGCGCGAACGCGGGCCGGACGGTGACGCTCTGGGTTCCGGGGATGAGGAAGCTGAACAGGCCGAGCACGGCGTAGAGGGCCGCGCCGACGGCGCCGAACACGACCGTCCTGGAGTCGATCGTCCACGGGGAGTGGCGCGGCGACAGTGCCTCGGTACTCATGAAGGGGGGGTTCCTTCCGGGTGGGGGATGAGGCGCGCGAGGTCGAACGGGTGGGGAATCCCTCCCGCGCCGTGGACGTGGTCGCGGATGGCCCGGACCAGGCTGGTCTGGCGGAGCCCCGCGCGGGACCAGACGTCCGCGTCGCGGGCCAGTTCGGCGGCCGGCGCGTCGGCGACGACCCGGCCCCCGTCGACGACGATGATCCGGTCGGCCGAGGTCAGCGCCAGATCGACGTCGTGGGTGATGAAGTAGACGCTCTCGGAGGCGGCCATGACCTGCGCCATGAACCGCGTGGTGGCGTGCAGGTCCTGGCCGGCGGTGGGCTCGTCGAGGATGAGCGTGCGGGGCCGCATGGCCAGGGCCAGGGCGACGGTGAGGCGGCGCTGCTGGCCGAAGGAGAGCGTGCGCGGCGAGCGGTCCATGACGTCGGTCTCGTCGTCGAGGAGCATCGCGCGCAGCGCGTCCTCCGAGACCCGCCGGATCTCGTCGGCCGGCCAGCCGAGATTGCGCGGGCCGAAGGCCAGCTCGTCGCCGACCGTCGCGCAGAACAGGGCCTGGCCGGGGTTCTGGAAGACGTATCCGAACGTGGTCGCCAGCTCCAGGGTCGAACGCTCGGTGACCGGCTCGCCGTCCACGTGGACGGCGCCGCGCAGCGGTTCGAGGAGCCGTACGGCGGCGCGCAGCAGCGTGGACTTCCCCGCCCCGTTCCGCCCGAGGACCGCGACCCGCTCCCCGGCGCCGAGCGCCAGGTCCACGCCGTCCAGCACGGCCTGTCCGGCGTACCCCAGCGCGACCCCCCGGTACTCCAGCCTCGCCGCCGCGCTCCCGCCCCGGCCCCGCCGTACGGCGGGCCCGCCGGTCCGGGCGAGCGACACGTCGGACGCGGCGGGAAGCTCGGCGGCCCGGTCCACCAGCGTCCCGAACGGCAGCTTCACGTGGGCCACGGGCGCGGCCGCCAGGAAACCGGCCACGTCCCCCGCGTAGCCGCTCCGCCCGTCCTCCAGGTAGAGGACCTGGGTGGGGGCGAAGTCGAGGATCTCCTCCACCCGGTGCTCGACGACCACGGCGGCCCCGCCGTCGTCGACGAACCGGCGCAGCTCGCGCATGAGCCGCAGGCTCGCCTCCAGGTCGAGGTTCGCCAGCGGCTCGTCCACCAGGACGACCTGGGGCCGCATCACCAGCACTCCGGCGAACGCGACCATCTGCAGCTCGCCGCCGCTCAGCTCGGCGGTCGCCCTGCCGAGCAGGTGCCGGATGCCCACCCGGTCGACCACCTCGCCGATCCGGCGGCGGATCTCGGCCCGGGGCAGGCCCAGGTTCTCCGGGCCGAAGGCCAGCTCGGAGTCCACGGTGGTGCCGACGATCTGCTTGCGGGGGTCCTGGAGCAGGGTGCCGACGGTGGTGGACAGCTGCCTGACGCTCTGCCGGGCCACCGGCCGGCCGCCGACCAGGACCTCGCCGGTCACCTCGGCCCGGTAGGCGTGCGGGATGAGCCCGTTGAGCAGCCGGAGCAGCGTGCTCTTTCCGCCGCCGGAGGGGCCGCTGACCAGCGCGAGATCGCCGGGGCCCACGGCGAGGTCCACTCCGGCGAGCACCTGCCGGCCGGTGGTCTGGTAGCGGACCGAGGCGGCCCGCACTTCGATGATCACAAGCCTCTTCCCAGGAACTCGCGCTGGCGTGCGGACGGTGTGTCGAGGCCGATCCCCAGCGCGCGCAGCTTGAGGCGGGCGACCCGCTCGTCCAGCTCTTCGGGCAGGAGGTGGACGGCGGGCGCCATCGTGCTCCCCCGCCTGACCAGGTGGTCCACGGCGAGCGCCTGAACGGCCAGCGAGAGGTCCATGATCTCGATCGGGTTGCCCTCGGCCGCCGCGCAGTTCACGCACTCCCCCTCCGCGAGGACGGTGACGCCGGCCGGCACGTCGCCGGCCTCGACCTCGTCCGGCACGCCTCCGGCGACGGCCACCACGGCACCGGGCCTCATGGCCCGCAGGTGCTCGCGGGTGACGGTGTGCGCGACACCGGTCGCGGAGAACACCAGGTCGGCGTCCGGGCAGGCGTCGAGGAGCGGGCGGACCTCGTACCCCTCGTGGTGCGCGCGCAGCGCCGCGAACGGCTCCACCTCGGTCACGACGACCCGGGCGCCGAGCGCCCTGGCGTAGCGGGCCACGCCCTGGCCGACGTAGCCGTAGCCCGCGACCACGCAGACGGCGCCGGCGAGCTGGAGCCCGGTCAGGTCCAGGGCAGCCATCACGCAGGACTGGCCGGTCCCGTGCACGTTGTCGAACAGGTATTTCGAGCGGGCGTCGTTCACGGCCAGCACGGGGATCCGCAGCTCGCCCCGGTCGGCCATGACCCGGAGCGGGCGCAGGCCGCTGGTCGTCTCCTCGGCCGCTCCGATCAGCCCTCCCAGGAGGTTCTCGGCGTGCGCCAGCCGTACGACCCTGGAGCCGTCGTCGGCCAGCACGTCCAGCCCCTCGCGGAGCATGCGCAGCGCGGAGTCGCGGTCCCGCTCCGGCGAGGCGTCCGAGCGGGCGAGCACGGCGACGCCCTCGGACACGAGGGCGGCGGCGACGTCGTCGGCGGTCTCGCTCGCCGGGCAGGTCACGATCACGTCCGCCCCGGCGTCCCGCAGGGTCAGCGCCAGGTTCGCGGTCTTGGGCTCCAGCACGAGCACCAGGCCGACCGTGCGCCCGGTCAGGTCGAGCTCTCCGGCGATCGCGTTCAGCACCGGCATGGACCGCCGCGCCCAGGCGATCCGCTCCAGCCCCCGCGTCCGGAGCGAGGCGTCCCTGATGTCGGCTAGCACGCCATGTCCAGCACGAACACCTCGCGGCCGGGACCGAGCCGGTAGCCGGTGATCCCGTCGCGGACCCTCACTCCCGGCAGCCCCGCCAGAACACCGCCGGTCCCGGACGCTCCACCGCCGGTCCCGGACGGCCCGGCGGGCGCTCCACCGCCGGTCCCGGACGGCCCGGCGGGCGGTCCGCCATCGGCCCGGCGCGGTTCACCGGTCCCGGACGGTTCACCGGTCCCGGACGATGTACCGGGCTCGGACGGTTCACCGGTCCCGGACGCTCCCGCCGGGGGCGCGGCGGGGATCAGGATCGCCCCGTCCCGCAGGAGGGGCAGATGCGCCTCGGTCGCCCCGATCACCAGGTCGGCGAGCGCCACCGCCTCGTCCTCGGCGAGCACCCGGTGTCCCTGAAGGGCCGCCGCCGGGTCGGTGAGGAGGGTCTGGGCGCCCATCGCCCTCAGGCGGGCGGCCAGCTCCGGCTCGTCGCCGATGACGGCCACGCGTTTGCCCGCCATCAGCAGGTTGGTGAGCCGGAGAATGGTCTGGATCGCGGTCTGTGCCCGGCGATGTCCGTCACTCATGGCCCCTCATCCGATCTTTGGCAAGATCCGATTAAAGGGGAGATCCACACTCAGTGACAATGCTCTTTCACCAATAAAAGGCGCCAATCACCACATGTGAGCCTCAGTGGAGGCCGGTCCGGACATCAAACGTGACCAAACGCCCGTCAATGTAACTACGTTGCGGTTACATTTGGCTCCATGCCGGGGTCATCGGCTCCGATCACAGACCCGCCGTCGCGGGACTCCCGGCCCTGGGCCTCCGTCCCCGGCAGTGGTTTCCCGGGTATGTCATCCGGCTGCCGGCAGACCCTCCGCCGGACGATCCGGCCGGGTCACGCACCCGCGACCAGGCCGCCGTCACACCCCCGGCACCGGAGCCCGGGTGATCGAAGCACCGGCGACCAGCATCCCGGCCGTCAACGCCGCGCTCGCCGGGAGCGACCTCCCCCGCCCGCGTTTCATGGATTTGCGAACACCAGAGCGACATGGAATTTTTGTGTGATCGTTTGTCGGACGTTCACCCACGGGAGGTACCGGTGTCCAGGGCGACGTTCCGGGAACGGGTTCGGTACTGGTTCGACAACACCATGTCGCGAGGCACGGCAGCCCTGATCGGCTGGCTGGCTCTGATCTCCTTCGGGCTGATCCTGCTGGTCACGGTGTTGAGCATGTGGCTGACGCCGGTCGAGGCGGCCAAGAACAACGGCTTCCCCGGAATGCTGTGGATGTCGCTCATGCGCACGCTGAGCCCCGGCAAGATCGCCAGTGACAGCGGGAGCGCTCCGTTCGTCACGCTGATGTTCGTCGCGTCGCTGGGTGGGCTCTTCATCGTGAGCGCGCTGGTCGGCGTGCTCGCCAACGGCCTCAAGACCAGGTTCGAGGAGCTGCGCAAGGGCAAGTCCCGGATCATCGAGACCGGGCACATCGTGATCCTGGGCTGGTCGGAGCAGGTTTTCACGATCATCACCGAGCTGGTCCAGGCGCACGCGAGCGAGCGGGGGTCGGTCATCTCGATCCTGGCCGACAGGGACAAGCCCGCCATGGAGGACGACATCCGCCAGCACGTGGGCGACACCGGCAGGACCAAGCTGGTCTGCCGGACCGGGCGGCCCACCGAGCCGACCGACCTCGACCTGATGAACCTGGACTCGGCCCGCTCGGTGGTCGTGCTCTCCCCGCAGGGCGACGACCCCGACGCCCACGTCATCAAGACGCTGCTCGCCCTGGCCAAGCGCTCCGGCGACCACCCGCCGGTGGTGGCCGCGATCGCGAGCACCGCGAACATGGCCGCCGCCCGGCTGGCCGGCGGCCCGGACGTCCACCTGGTCGACTCCGACGACACCGCCTCCCGGCTCATCGTGCAGTCGTCACGGCAGTCGGGCATGTCCGTGGTCTGCATGGACCTGCTCAACTTCGACGACGGCGAGATCTACCTGCGCTCCGACCCCGACCTCACCGGCATGGCGTACGGCGACGCCCTGCCCGCCTACCAGACCGCCACGGTCATCGGCCTGCGCGGGAGCAGCGGGGTCATGCTGAACCCGCCCATGGACACGGTGATCTCCGCCGAGGACGAGGTCATCGTGATCGCCCACGACGACTCGCTGATCCACCTGGCCGACGGCATGCCCGGGGCCCAGGAGGAGTCGATTCTCTCGGTCGAGCACACCAGGCCGGGCCCGGAGCGGACCCTGGTCCTCAACTGGAACAGCCGGGGGCCCCAGATCGTCCGCTATCTCGACGGCTACGTCGCCCCCGGCTCCGTCCTGGACATCGCCTCCGACCATCCCGACGCCGCGACCGGCTTCGAGGGGCTGCGCAGCCTCACGGTGAACGTCAAGGAGTGCGACACCGCCGACCGCTACGCGCTGGAGTCCCTGGGCCTGGGCGTCTACCAGCACGTGATCGTGCTCTCCGACGACCGCTTCCCCGCCGGCCACGCCGACACCCGGACGCTGATGACCCTCCTGCAGCTCCGCGACATGCAGACCTCGCTAGGCGAGCGCTACTCGATCGTCAGCGAGATGCACGACGAGAACAACCGGAGCCTGGCCGAGGTCACCGAGGCCGACGACATCGTGATCAGCGACACGGTGATCGGCCTGCTCCTGGCCCAGCTCGCCGAGAACCAGCACCTGGCCGAGGTGTTCGACTACCTCTTCGACTCCCGAGGCTCGGAGATCTACCCCCGCCCGGCCGACCAGTACGTCCGTCCGGGCGCCCCGGTCAGCTTCGCCTCGGTGATCGAGTCGGCCCGTCGCCGGGGCGAGACCGCGATCGGCTACCGCCTGGCGGAGCGGGTGAACGAGGCCCCCCACTTCGGCGTCGTCCTGAATCCCGACAAGTCTCGCCCGCTCCGCCTCGGCCGCGGGGACTCGGTGATCGTCCTCGCCGAACGCTGACCCGCTGCCCTGTGTCCGTGGTCCGTGGTCCGAGGTCCGAGGTCCGAAGGCCGTGATCCGAGGTCCGAGGTCCGAGGCCCGTGATCCATGATCCGAAGGCCGAGGCCCGTGACCGAAGGCGGCTGCGGCTGAAGGCCCGGGGCCGTGGCCCGGCACGGTCCGCCGTATCCGGCCCCGGTAAACGATCGATAAAGTGCCGGGCGTGGAACCTCGCCGCATCCCGATCGAGACCGCGGTCACCGTTCTGGTGATCCTGACAGTGCTCGCCGGGACCGTCACCATGGCCGTCCTGCGGCCGGAGGTGACGCCCAACGTCTGGGACTACACGATGCCGCCGGTGGCGTGCGCCGCCGCGGTGTTCCGCCGCCGCTTCCCGATCTCGGCGCTGCTCCTGGCCGGAGCGGCGGCCGGGTTCTACTACCCGATGGCGCGCCTGGACGGATGGATCCTCCTGGCGGTGCTCCTCACCCTGTTCACCGCCGCCGACCTGGGCCATCTCGCGGCGGCGGCGACCATCACGGTCGCGGGCCTGCTGGCGGTCACCCTCGGCGAGGTGAACAGCCCGATCCGGCACCTCGACGACAGCCAGTTCCTGCTGCTGGGCGGCTGGGTGTTCGCGACCCTGGCGATGGGCGGGATGTCGCGCAACCGGCGCGCCTACCTGGCGGAGGCCGGGCGGCGGCTGGCGGAGGCCGAGCGCACCCGCGAGGAGGAGGCGCGGCGCAGGGCCGCCGAGGAACGGCTCCGGATCGCGCGGGAGCTCCACGACACGCTCGGCCACAACATCTCGATGATCAACGTGCAGGCCGGGGCCGCGCTGCACCGGATCAAGGACCGGCCCGGACAGGCCGAGACGGCGCTGGCGACCATCAAGGAGGCCAGCAAGGAGGCGCTGCGGGAGCTGCGGGCCACGCTGGGCGTGCTGCGGCAGGTGGACGAGGACTCCCCCACCGGCCCGGCGCCGAGCCTGGCCCGGATCCGGGAGCTGGCCGACCGGATCGGGCTCTCCGTGCGGATCGAGATCCTCGGCGAGCCCCGGGCCCTGCCCGCCGAGGTGGACCACGCGGCCGTGCGCATCATCCAGGAGGCCCTGACCAATGTCACCCGCCACTCGGGCGCCGGCGCCGCCGAGGTCGTCATCCGGTACGGCGACGCCGACCTGACCCTCCGGATCGACGACCACGGCCCCGGAGCCTGGCCCCGCTCGGAGACCGGATTCGGGATCATCGGTATGCGGGAGCGGGCCACCGCCCTGGGCGGGTCCCTGGAGGCCGGTGACCGCCATACCGGCGGTTTCCGGGTCTCCGCACGGCTCCCCCTGAGAGGAATTTCATGATTCGCGTACTGCTCGCCGACGACCAGACCCTGGTCCGCGCCGGTTTCCGGTCGATCCTGGAGGGCGAGGACGACATCGAGGTGGTCGGGGAGGCGGCCGACGGGGTGCGGGCCGTACAGCTCACCAGGGAGCTCGGCCCCGACGTGGTGCTGATGGACATCCGGATGCCCGAGCTGAACGGGCTGGAGGCCGCGCGGCAGATCATCGCCGACGACGGGCCGGCCGTCACCAAGGTGATCATCCTGACAACCTTCGACCTCGACGACTACGTGTACGGCGCGCTGCGCGCCGGGGCCAGCGGCTTCCTGGTCAAGGACACCGAGCCGGCCGAGCTCATCCACGGGATCAAGGTGGTGGCCAGGGGCGACGCGCTGATCGCGCCCTCGGTCACCCGGCGGTTGATCGCGGAGTTCGCCGGGCGGGTGAAGCGGCCCGAGCCGGGACCGGAGTTCAACGGGCTGACCGAGCGCGAGCGCGAGGTGCTGACGCTGGTCGCCGGCGGGCTGTCCAACGACGAGATCGCCGCCAGGCTGGTGCTGAGCCCAGCCACCGCCAAGACCCACGTGAGCCGGATCATGACCAAGCTGCACGCGCGGGACCGGACGCAGCTCGTGGTCCTCGCCTACGAGGCGGGCGTGGTCACCCCGGGGTGGATGGGTTAGCCGCCGTGCAGGCGAAACGACCGCATAGGCGAAACGACCGCGTAGGCGAGGCGGCCGCGTCGCGGTGAGACGCACGGCCCGGGGACACAACTTCTGGAGTACGGCGCATGCGCTCCGGGAGGGACGCGCGGGCGGCGGCCGTACCGGGACTCTGAGGGCATGGAGACGCTCGACCTCGCCCGCCTGCAGTTCGCCCTCACCGCGGGGGCGCACTTCCTGTTCGTCGCCCTCACCCTCGGCCTGGCCACCCTGGTGGCGCTCATGCAGACCCGGGCCACGCTGACCGGCTCGGCCGTGCACATGCGGATGACACGGTTCTGGGGGCGGCTCTACGTGATCAACTACGCGATGGGGATCGTCACCGGGCTGGTGATGGAGTTCCAGTTCGGCCTGGCCTGGAACGGGCTGACGCACTTCGCGGGCAACGTGCTCGGCGCCTCGCTGGCGATGGAGACGCTCGTCGCCTTCTTCGTCGAGTCGACGTTCCTGGGGTTGTGGATCTTCGGTTGGGACCGGCTGAACCGGTGGGCGCACCTGGGGGTGCTCTGGGTGGTCACCCTCACCGCCTACGCCTCCGCCTACTGGATCATGGTCTCCAACGGCTTCCTGCAGAACCCGGTCGGCGCCGAGGTGGCCGGCGGCGTGCTGCGGCTCACCGACGCGGCGGCGGTGCTCGCCAACCCGGCGGCGATCACCGCGTTCGGCCACATCCTCTGCGGCGCGCTCCTGGTCGCCGGGTTCTTCGTGGCCGGGGTGAGCGCCCACCACCTGCGCAAAGGGACCGGCGAGCAGGAGTTCTTCCGCCGTTCGCTGCGGATCGGCGTGTTCACCGCCCTGCCCGCGGTGATGGCCACCGCGGCGCTCGGCGGCGCCCAGTTCGACACGGCGCAGCCGATGAAGATCGCCGTCTACGCCGGCCGGACGGAGGAGGTCGCGCGGCTCCAGGCCGAGATGGTCGCCGCGCACGGACCGGGTGACTACATCCCGCCCGCCGGGCTGGTGCAGGGCAGCGGCACCGCCATGATGATCATTTTCGCGCTGATGATGGCGGTCGCGTGGCTGAGCGCCCTGCTGGCGCTGTTCCCCCGGGCGGTCCACCGGCTGCGGATCTGGCACGTGCTGCTCACCGCGATGATCCCGCTGCCGTTCGCCGCCATGCTCGCCGGCTGGGTGTTCCGGGAGGTGGGCCGCCAGCCGTGGACGGTATACGGCCTGCTGACCACCGAGGACGCGCTGAGCGACCTGTCGCCCGGCGCGATCCGGTTCTCGCTGGCCGCCTTCACCCTGCTGTTCGGCCTGCTGGTCGTGGTCAACACCTGGCTGCTCGCCCGCAACGCCCGCCAGGGCCCGGTGGACACCGCCGCGGCCCCCGCCTCCGCCGAGCCGCTGCCGGCCCCGGTCTTCTGAAGGGACCTCCATGGAGATCACGCTTCTGGCGTTCTTCGCCGTCGGTTACTTCGTCCTCGCGGGCGCGGACCTGGGGGTGGGCGCGCTCCTGCCCTACCTCGGCCGCTCCGACGACGAGCGCGGCCGGGTGCTCGCCTCGATCACGCCGTTCTTCCTGGGCAACGAGGTCTGGCTGATCGCCTCGGCCGGGATCCTCGTCGGCGCCTTCCCCGTGCTGGAGGGGGAGCTGCTCAGCGGGATGTACGTGCCGTTCGTGATGCTGCTGCTCGGCTGGGTGGTCCGGGACGCGGGGATCTGGCTGCGCGGCCGGGTCGACCGGGCCGGATGGCGGGGCGGGTGTGACGGCGCCGTGGCCGCGGGAAGCTGGGTGGTGGTGCTGAGCTGGGGGTTCATCCTCCCCGGGATGGGTCAGGAGCCCGTCACCGGCCTGGGTGCGGCGATCGTCGTGCCCGCCGTCGTCGCGCTGTTCTGCGCCCACGGGCTCGCCTTCGCCGGCCTGCGGCTGGCCGGAGGCCCGAGGGAGCGGGCCCGGCGGTTCTACGGAGCTTCGAGCGAGCGCACGATCTATGCCCTGACCGCGGGCGGGATGGCACTGGTCTGCCTGCTGGCCGGATCCCGCCTGCCACTGGCGGAGAATCTGGCCGACCCGGCGACCCTCGCCCTGCTCACTCCCTCACTGCTGGTGATCACTCCCGTGCTGGTGGCGTCACAGGTGTGGCTCTGGCGGGTGTTCGGCCGGACTCCGGTCAGGTCGCAGTGATCATGAAGGCCAGGCCGAGCAGCACGACGACGGGGATCAGCCATACCACGGCCTCGACTGCGAACTCCTTGTACACGGTCAACTTCTCCCTTTGGGTCGCACCAAAATACATAGAACTGGCAATGCGAAGCATATGCGCACTCGGGGCCACCCTCGCACGCGGACCCGGCTCCGGCGGGGTGCCCTCGGGCGCCATGACGGCTAGGCCCGTCTCGCCGCGATGACCAGGGCGCCCCCCAGAGCCGCCAGGATCAGGTTCGCGAAGATCTCGTAGCCTGCCAGGAAGTCCAGGCGGTTGACGACGAGACGGTTGAAGAGGTTGAGGAACAGGCCGAAGACGGGCTGGGTGGCCAGCTGGTCGATGGTCCCGCTGATGCCCTGGAGGACCATGACGATCCCCAGGAACCGGATGATTTCTCGCATGGTCGAAACGGTAGGGACCGCCGCCGTTCCGGCGGATCGGGCATCGGGATCCCCCGCCCCGACCGATGTCCCCGCTTCCGGACGTCGCGGCCGGCGAAAGTATCGCCCGCCGCGACTTCGGTATCGCCCGCCGCTCACGACAGGTGCGGCCTCTCCGGCACGGCATAGGCTCTGCGGAGATGAACGGATCCGCGACCGCCCCCCGGCGCGGCCTCCGCGACTGGGCGGTGGACATCGGCCTGTTCCTGCTCGCGGCGGCCTACGGGGTCCTGATGTCCGCCACGCGCCTGGAAGCGCCACCGCTGCCGGGACCGAGCTGGCTGTTCGGGCTCGACCAGCTCACCGGCGCGCTGGGCTGCGCCGCGCTGTGGCTGCGCCGCAGCCGGCCGGTCGAGCTCGCCCTGACGCTGGTCGCCCTGTCGGCGTTCTCCGAGCTGGTGGCCGGCGCGATGCTGGTGGCGCTGTTCACGGTCGCGGTGCACCGTTCTCCCCGGACCACGGCGGCCGTCTTCGCGCTGAGCCTGCTCGCCGCGCTCGGATACGTCGTGCTCCGTCCCGAGCCCGGCACGCCCGGCGTCCTGCTGTTGCTGCTGGGCGTCACGGTCCAGGGCGCCGCGGTCGGCTGGGGCCTGTCCATCCATCACCGGCGCCGGCTCGTGCTGTCGCTGCGTGACCGCGCGGCCCGTGCCGAGATCGAGGCCCACCTCCGTGCCGAGCAGGCGCAGCTCCACACCCGCGAGCGGATCGCCCGGGAGATCCACGACGTGCTCGGCCACCGGCTGTCGTTGCTGAGCGTGCACGCCGGCGCGCTGGAGTACCACCCGGACGCCCCCGCCGAGGACGTCGCCCGCGCCGCCAAGGTGATCCGGGAGAGCGCCCACCAGGCGTTGCAGGACCTGCGCGAGGTCATCGGCGTTCTCCGCGCCCCGGTCGGCGAGCTGCCCCAGCCCACCCTCGCCGACGTCCGGCAGCTCGCCGCTGAGTCGGTACGGGCCGGGATGCGGGTGGACCTGAGCGAGGAGCTCACCGGGGCCGTCCCCGACCGGGTCGGCCGCACCGCCTACCGGATCGTGCAGGAAGCCCTGACCAACGCCCGCAAGCACGCCCCCGGGTCCGAGGTGCGCGTGCGCGTGGCTGGGGCACCGGGCCGAGGGGTGACCGTCGAGGTGTGCAACACCGCACCCGCCGCCTCCACGCCTGCACCCACCAGCACGCCCGCACACGACGCCACCGTGCCCGACACCGCCATGCCCGTGCCCGAGGTCGCCGCGCCCGTGCTTGCCCCCGGCGCCGCCGCCGTACCCGCACACGACGCGCGGCCCGGTCAGGGCCTCGTCGGCCTCGCCGAACGCGTCGCCCTGGCCGACGGGCGCCTGGAGCACGGGGCCACCGCCGCGGGTGGCTGGCGGCTGGCGGCCTGGCTACCCTGGCCGCCATGACCGCATCAGAGCCGTGGACGGTGGGCGTGCTCATCGTCGACGACGACCCGCTGGTCCGCGCCGGCCTGGTGATGATGCTGGGCGGCGCTCCCGACATCCGCGTGGTCGCCCAGGCCGGTGACGGCACCCAGGTGCTGCCCCTGGTCGATCGGCACGCCCCCGACGTGGTCCTGATGGACATCCGGATGCCCGTGATGGACGGGCTGGCCGCCACCGAGGTCCTGCGCGCCCGCCCGGGGGCGCCGGAGGTCATCGTGCTGACCACCTTCGACGCCGACGACCACGTCCTGCGCGCCCTGCGCGCCGGAGCCGCCGGGTTCCTCCTCAAGGACACCCCGCCCGACGAGATCGTGACCGCGGTGCGCCAGGTGGCCCGGGGCTATCCCGTACTGTCCCCGGTGGTCACCCGGCGCCTCATCGCCCGGGTCGCCGACTCCGGCCACGACCGGCGTCGCACCCGGGCCGGGGACCGCCTGGCACTGCTGAACGCCCGCGAACGCGAGGTCGCCGTGGCCCTCGGCCAGGGCAGGTCCAACGCCGAGATCGGCGCCGTGCTCCACCTCAGCGTCCCCACGGTCAAGACCCACGTCTCCGGCATCCTCACCAAGCTGGGCCTCAACAACCGCGTCCAGATCGCGCTGCTGGTCCACGACGCGGGACTCCTCGACGACCAGGAGTGACGGCCCGGGGATCCCCGGAGGCCACCTGGCAGAACCGGCGACATCATCAAAGCCGCACTCGTTCTCCCTCATTTCGACCACAGCTACGCAACGTGAAAACGGAGGATTCGGGGGCACCTCACGTCATACGTCCGATGCTCGACCCTGATGTCGCCGGCCGTTATCCCGTGCCCGTCATGCGGCTCTCCCAGGCCCAGGCCACGATCTTGACCCGGCTGCGTACGCCGAGCTTGGCCATGATTCCCGACACGTACCCCTTGACCGTGCTCAGCGAGATGAACAGCTCGTCGGCGATCTCCTGGTTGGTGCGTCCCCTGGCGATCGCCTGGACGATCTCGGTCTCCCGCGCGGTCAGGGGCTGGGCGGGCATGCGGGCCTTGGCCCGGGCTCCGCGATCGGCGAGGTGGCGCAGCAACCGCAGCGTGATCGTCGGCGAGATGAGCGCGTCCCCCGAGTATGCGGCCCGCACGGCCTCGACCAGCAGGATCGGCCCCGCGTCCTTCAGTACGAATCCGGCCGCGCCGCAGCGCAGCGCGCCGTAGACGTACTCGTCCAGGTCGAACGTGGTCACCATGACCACCCTGGGTGGGGCGTCGGCCAGCGCGCGGGCGACCTCGATCCCGTCGAGGCGGGGCATCTGGATGTCCACCAGGCACACGTCCGGGCGCGTCCTGCGGGCCTGCTCGATCGCTTCGACACCGTCGCCCGCCTCGGCGACCACGGTGATGTCGGGCTGGTCCTCGAGAATGATCCGCAGGCTGGCCCGGATCATCGCCTGGTCGTCGGCCAGCAGCACCCGGATGGTCATCGTCACTCCCTGACGGGCACGGGCGGCATCATTCGGCATCGGCGCTTCCCGGCGGGCGCAGGCGGTGTCATCGGTGTTCGCCGGTGGGGATGGTGGCGCGGACGGACCAGCCGGATCCGGGGCGGGGGCCGGCGCTCAGGGTGCCGCCGAGGGCTTCGAGGCGTTCGCGCATCCCGATGAGGCCGTACCCGGCGCGGCGGTAGCGGCGGGCGGACATCCGCGGGGCGTCATCTTCGACCTCGACCGTGACGGCCTTCTCGTGCTGGGTGATACCGATGGTGACCGCGCGGGCATGCGGGGCGTGCCGGGAGACGTTGGTCAGCCCCTCCCGCACGATCCGGTACACGGTGCCGCTCACCTCTGGCGGCCAGCCGGACGGCTCGGCGGCCAGCCGCAGGTGCGCCCGCGGTCCGGGGAAGCCCTCGATCAGCTCCTCCAGCCGTTCGCAGCCGGCGGAGGCGGGGACGGCGTCGCGCAGGAGGCCGACCACGCGGCGGGTGGCGGCCAGGGCCTCGGAACCCGCGGTTTCGATGTCGGCGAGGGATCCGGCCGTCTTCTCCGGGTGCTTGGCGGTGACGAGCTGGGCGGCCTGGGCCTGGAGCACGATGCTGGTGATGTGGTGGGCGACGACGTCGTGCAGTTCCCTGGCCAGCTCAAGGCGCTCGGCACGCCGTACCCGCTCGGCGACGGTGCGGCGGCGGGCGGCGAGCAGCCGGAGGCCGAGCCCGATCACCAGGGCGCCGAGCCAGGCCAGACCGCTCAGCACCGGCACCGCCGAGCCGGGGTTGGCGAGGAGGCCGCCCGCCGCCACGGCCGGCCCCGCGGCGGCCACGACGCAGGCCGTGCGGGCGGGCAGCGTCCTGACCGCGGAGCCGACGAGCACCGCCAGCCCCAGGGACGTGGCGGGGCCGGGTTCGGCCGGCAGGTGGACGAGGCGGGTGGCGAGGACGGCGAGCGCCACCACGGTCAGGCCCGCGACCGCCGTCCACAGCGGGGTGCGGCGGCGCAGCAGGGCGAGCACGCACACGGACGCGCCGACGGCCGCGCCGAACAGCCAGTAGCCGGCACCCCAGCTGTCGGCGACCCGGTGCGCCTGGAAGGCCACGGCCGCCGCGAACACGACGCCGAGCCCGGCGTCAGCCGCCATCTTGAGCCGATCGGGAACAGGCACGGCGTCCAGGCTAGGAGAGGGACCCCGCCGGCCTGTACCGGCCGAAAGTACTGTTCTCTTCCCTGCTTTCCGTCGATGTGAGGAGTGGGTCGCGGGTCGCAGGATGAGGCTCCATGTCACATGAAACGCGCCCCCCGACGCCGGAGGCCACGGGGCTCGGGCAACCCACGACGACTTCCTCCGGCCGGCCGCGTGTCGCCGCGCTCGACGTGCTGCGCGGGTTCGCCCTGTGTGGAATCCTGCTCGCCAACGTCAAGCCGATCGCCCACATGGGCGACACCACACCGGTTACACAGTCTGTAGCGGCTGCTCAGGACGGCGCCTGGCTGGGCCTGCTCGTCGACCAGCGCTTCTTCCCGATCTTCTCCTTCCTGTTCGGCGTCGGTTTCTCGCTGCTGCTGGACTCCGCGGGCCGCCACGTCCTCCGCCCGCGGCTGCTCCTGCTGCGCCGACTCCTGGTCCTGCTCGCCCTGGGCCTGGCTCACATGTTCCTGCTGTGGCGGGGCGACATCCTGACCATCTATGCCGTCGTCGGCCTACTGGTGCTGCTGCCCTCGACCTGGCTGCCGCGCCGGGTCGTCGCGGGGCTCGCCGCCGTCCTCATCGCGACGCCGCTGAGCCTCGGCAGCAACGGTCTGTCACTGGTACCCGGGCTGTTCCTGCTGGGCTCGGCGCTGACCCGGTACGGCGTGATCGACCGGATAGAGCGCTCCGTCCGCGTTCCGGCCGCACTCGGCCTGGTCTTCACGGCGGGGGCGGTGCCCGCCCTGTGGCTGCAGATCGAAACACAGATCGGCGACGCGACCTTCAGCTTCTGGTTCGCCCTCGCGGGGATGCTGATCGCGGGCGTCTACGTGTGCGTCCTGCTGCTCCTGCTCAGAACGCCGCTCCGGCCGGCGCTGCAGGGGGTTTTCGCGCCGCTGGGCCGGATGGCGCTGACCAACTACCTGTCCGCCACGCTCCTCGTCCTGGTGGCCGCCCATGTCATCGGCGGCTCGCCGGACGGCTGGTCATCGGCGACGGTGGTCCTGCTCGCGGGAGCCGTCCTCGTCCTTCAATGGCTGGTGTCCACGCTCTGGCTGCGCCGCTACCGCCAGGGCCCACTGGAATGGCTCTGGCGGTGGGCCACCTGGGCCCACCGCCCACCCCTGCGCCGCGCCCCCGGAAGGCCCGGCCGACGGGGCCGGGCCTTCCGGGGATGAACGCGGTCAGGGATTCTGGAACCTGACCTCGGGATTGGCCGTCGAAGGCCCGTCGAGCAAGGGCTGCGGGACACCTCGCAGGTGCAGGTCGAAGAAGGCGCCGACATAGGCACGCGTGATCTCTCCCGAGCGCTTCCCGGACAGCGGCGCCTCGGGGGTGGACAAGCCGAGCTGGCCGCCGAGCACCGGCAGATCGACGAAGGTGAAGTGCCCCGAATCAGCCACGGTCAGCCAGCGCTTCCAGCCGTCCAAGCGCGCCCAGTCCCGGGCCCAGGACTTGTCCTCGCCACCCGGTCGATGCAGGGAATCGGTACCGAGCATCATGAAGGGGCGGCCGTTCAGACCGGAGGCGGGCACGGGGACGAAGAACGTGCCGTCCATGTTCACCCCGGCCCGCACACGGCGGTCGGTCGCCATCGTCTGCGCGGCGCTGTTGCCGCCGATGGAGTGCCCTGCCATGCCGATCCGGTTGCGATCGATCATCTTGGCGTGCTTCCAGGCCGGATGGCGGCCGGTCAGCTCGTCGAGTACGAACGACACGTCCTTGGCGCGGCCCTTGGCGACTGCGCCGATGCCCGGGTCGTCGTCCTCGACCCGTTCACAGGCGACGCAGGTGGTCATCCGCCCGCCGGGGAAGGCCGTACCGGACGACTCGTAGGCATGGTCGACCGCCGCGACGACGTATCCCCTGCTGGCCAGGTCCTCGGCGACCGAGGTGAGGGTGGCGCGCGGCAGCGTGAAACCGGGAGACAACACGACCATCGGATACTTGCCGGCGGCGGGCCGGGCGTCGGTGCGCGCGTTCGTGCGGGTGGCGCTCACCTGCTTCGCGGGGATCGCTCTGTCCAGCTTCTGGAACTTGAGCAGGAGCCGGGCCTCCTCGGTGCTCATGTAGGACGCGGCTCGGCCCGATCCCCGGTGGGCCGGGTAGAACATCGACACCATCAGCTCCCGCGCACCCGCCTTGGGCACCCACGGGTCCCGGCGATCCTTGTCGACGAGATGCAGCGTGTCGCGGCCCACCGCGTTCGGACCCGTCGGGCCGGGCAGCGCGAGCCGGGTTTCGGCGACGGACGCGGATCTTTCGGCAGCCGCGGGCACAGCGAACGTCGTGGTCACCGCGCCGATCGGCAGCGCGGCGGCAAGCAGAGTGGCTAGGACCCCATGGGCGATTCTGGTCATGATCGGACCGTACTGACCCGTTTCCAGCGGTCGATACTGACGAAAGTCAGGGGCCACCCCTGTCTTTTCGCCGGCGTCACGACCACCCGCCCTGCCGGCACGGCGCGCCGCATCATCCGAGGATGACCGGCCCGATGCCAGCCAGAGCCACCTTGGTCGCTGAATGTAATGTTATGACTACATTTGACGGAAGGAGTGCGGGCGATGGCAGACACGGGTGACGAGCAGGCGGACGTCCTGAGCGAGCGGCTCACGCTCGGCACGGGCTTCACCGAGGACGAACGCCCTGAGATCGTCGAACGGTTCACCGCCCTGGGGAAACGGCTGCGCTCCCATCCTCCCGACTCGGTGGATCTGCGGCTGAGCATCAAGAACCGGGGCCGGGCCGAGCAGAAGGTGACCCTCGAATGCCGGCTCGCCGGCGTCGAGCCGCTGGTCGCCACCTCGACCGAGCCCGAGCTTTCCAGTGCGCTGACCGAGGTCCGCGAGGACCTGATCCAGCAGCTCGACAAGCTCAAGACCCGGAGGGATCCGCGCCACGACCGGCCCCATCGGCCGTGATCCCGCCCGCCGTACGGCCCGCTCCGGCGGCGCCCGCGCCACGACGGGCCGTGGTCCACCGGCGACAGAGGCGACACGCCCCGGGCCTGACGGCCGTGGTGCGTCAACGATGAGATGCCATGCCGGGAATGTCGGATGTGGTGATCGCGCTGTGCCCTGCACAGCATCCGTGATCGCTTGAGGAGCCGTCATGACCGTCCGTGAACTGCGCCTGGTCGTCACCGCCGCCGACTACGACGAAGCACTGCGGTTCTACCGCGACGTGCTCGGCCTTCCCGAGCGGGCCGCCTTTGCCTCCCCCGACGGCCGGGTGACGATCCTGGAGGCGGGCCGGGCCACGCTGGAGATCGCCGACCCGGGGCAGGCCGAGTTCATCGACCGGGTCGAGGTGGGGCAGCGGGTGGCCGGGCACATCCGGGTGGCCTTCGAGGTGGACGACTCGCCCGCCACCACCGCCAAGCTCGCCGGAGCCGGGGCCAAGGTGATCGCCGAGCCTGTCCGGACCCCGTGGAACTCCCTCAACTCCCGCCTCGAAGGCCCGGCCGGGCTCCAGCTCACACTCTTCACCGAGCTGGGCTCCGAAGAGGGGTGACCTCCTCCCCGGGGCCGTGATCAGAGGGTTCCGATGAACTCCCTGATCAGCCCGGTCAGCTCGGCGGGCCGCTCCAGCACCACCACGTGGCCGCTGTCGAGCTCGGCGTAGCGGCTGCCCGGGATCAGGCGGTGCAGCTCCCGCGAGTGCTCGACCGGGACCAGGTAGTCCTGGGCGTTGCCGATGACCAGGGTGGGCGCGGTGATCAGCGGGAGCCGGTCCCGGATGTCGACCTTCAGGTCGAGGGCGATCTGCCGGGCGGTTCCCGCCGGAGGCTCGGCCGCGAGGACCTGGGCCAGTCCCTCCTCACCCCACCCCCGCATGAAGGCCGGGCTGAAGGCCAGCAGAGAGGCGGCCCCGGCGAAGTCACCACTCTCCAGCGACTTCGCCCAGAAGGACAGGCCGAGCCGGAGCCGAGGGTCGTCGTCGCCGTGCGCCCACCCGGCGACGAGGACCAGGCTGCGGATCCGCTCGGGATGCTTGGCGGCCACCGCCGCCGCCACGACCGCGCCGAGCGAGAACCCCACGAGGTCGGCGGGGCCGTCGAAAGTGGCGGCGACCTGGTCGACGAGCAGGTCCAGGGTGAGCTCGCCCTCGGGCAGCGGGGTGCCGCCGCTGCCGGCGTAGTCGGGTGTGATCACTGTGTGCCGGTCGGCGAACCCGCCGACGAGGTGGCCGAAGTTCGTCAGCGAGTCGCCGCCGGTGCCGTGGACGAGCACGAGCTCCGGCCCCTCCCCCGCGACGTCGTAGTGGACGGGGGTGGCCGAGACGGAGACAGTGGGCATGGCAACCTCTTCGGGGTTCGAAAGCCGCCGGTGGCGGCGGGCCGGCACGGAAGACCGCGCCGGGACCGGACAAGCGGGCAGGTGGGCGGGGAGACGACCGAAGCGGTCTTCACGCCGACCTCCATCTCTTTCTGTAGCGATCGCTACAGAAAGAGACCGTAGCAGTATTCTGTAGCGATCGCTATACAATGGTCCGTGTGAGCAGACAGCGGAGCTTCGACCGGGACACCGCGCTGGAAAGCGCCCTGCTGGAGTTCTGGCGCCACGGATACGAGGCGACCTCGATCGCCTCACTGACCGCGGCGATGGGCATCCGCCCGCCCAGCCTCTACGCCGCCTTCGGCGACAAACGGCGGCTGTTCGCCACGGTGGTCGAGCGGTACCGGCACACCCGCGGCACTTTCTCGACACGCGCACTGGCCGAGGAACCGACGGGCAGGGCCGCGATCGCCCGGCTGCTCCGCGAGACCGCGGCCGAATACAGCGACCCGGAGCACCCGCCGGGCTGCATGATCATCAGTGCTGCGGTCAACTGCGGCCCGGAGTCGGCCGACGTCCAGGAGGCGATGCGCGGGCTCCGGGAGGACGCCAAGGCGGCGATCAAGGCGCGTGTCGACGGGGACGTGGCCGCGGGCCTGCTGCCGTCCGGCACCGACACCGGCGCCCTCGCCGTGTTCTACGCGAGCGTCATCCAGGGCATGTCCGTCCAGGCCCGCGACGGCATCGGCCGCGAGGACCTGGAACGCGTCGCCGACCTGGCCATGCTCGCCTGGCCGGGGGAGGCGGAGAGCCCGCGGCAGGCGGAGAGGGACGCGACCGCCTGACCGGCGGGAGGTCCGTGACCGCCTGACCGGCGGGAGGTCCGTGACCGCCTGACCGGCGGGAGGTCCGTGCCCGCCTGCGGGACGTGACGGAGGAGGGCCTCCTCACGTCCCGCTCAGGAACTAGTGGCTCTTGGCCGAGCTGTTCCCCAGGGGCGCGTCGGGGACGGCCGCGCGCAGCCAGCGGGTGCCGTACGGCTCAAGGGCGAACTTCACCCGGCCGTCGGAGGGCAGATCGAGGGTGCCGTCCACCAGCAGGTCGGTCAGCACCTCGCAGTGGTCGAGATCGCGCAGCACGAGCTCCACCTCCGCCTCCCGATCGGCGAAGTTGTGGACGGCGATCACGGTGCCGCCCTCGGCATCGGCCCGGTGGGCCAGTACGGCCTCGTCCCCGGCGTCCAGCACCTCGTACCGGCCCCAGGCGAGCTCCGGCGACTCCCGGTAGCGCTCGACCAGCATGGTGATCCATTTGAGCATCGAGTCGGGGTCGCGGCGCTGGTCGTCCACGTTGACGTGCCGCGGGCCGTACTCACCTTCAGGGGTCGGCACGGCGGTCTTCGGGTCGGGTGAGAAGCCGCCGGAGCGGGACCACTGCATCGGGATCCGGACCGCCATCCGTCCCTCGGCCTCAAGGTTCTCACCGAGACCGATCTCCTCTCCGTAGAAGAGCACCGGCGTGCCCGGCAGGGAGAACAGGACGCTGTAGGCCAACTTGAGACGGCGCTGGTCTCCGCCGAGCATCGGGGGCAGGCGGCGGCGCAGGCCCCGGTCGTAGACCTGCATGTCCTTGTCCGGGCCGAAAGCGTCGAAGACCTCGTGCTTCTCGGCTTCGGTGAGCTTGTCCAGGGTCAGCTCGTCGTGGTTGCGGACGAAGGTGGCCCAGTGGGAGTCGTCGGGCGGGGCGGGGCGCTCGCGGAGGGACTCGGCGAGCGCCTGCGGGTTCTGCCGGGCCATCGACAGGTGGAACCGCTGCATGCCGATGAAGTCGAAGCACATGGTGACCTGGTCGCCGTTGCCGTCGCCGAAGTACTCCATCAGGTCCGGATAGGGCAGGTTGACCTCGCCCAGCAGGATCGAGGTGCCGTCGCGGCGGTTCATGAAGGCGCGCAGGTCGGCGAGGAACTCGTGCGGATCGGGGCCGATGCCCTCGATCAGGAACGGCACCGCGTCCACCCGGAAGCCGGACAGCCCCAACTCCATCCAGAATCCGAGGACGCGCGCGATCTCGTCGCGGACCTCGGGGTTCGCCACGTTCAGGTCGGGCTGGAAGCGGTAGAAGCTGTGCAGGTAGTACTGGCCCGTCTTCTCGTCCAGTTCCCAGATGCTGTCCTCCTTGTCAGGGAAGACGAGGTCCTTGGGGTCGACGGGGTCGGGGTCGTCCTTCCAGATGTACCAGTCCCGCTTGGCGGAGTCCCGGCTGGAGCGCGCCTCCTTGAACCAGGGGTGCTCGTCGGAGGTGTGGTTGACCACCAAGTCGGCGATCACCCGGATGCCCCGGTCCCTGGCGGTGCGCATGAACTCCACGAAGTCGCCGAGGGTGCCCAGCCGGGGGTCGACGGAGTAGAAGTCGGTGATGTCGTAGCCGTCGTCACGGTTGGGCGTCGGGAAGAACGGCATCAGCCAGATGCAGGTCACCCCGAGCCGGTCCAGGTGGTCGATCTGCTGGGTGAGCCCGCGGAAGTCCCCGATGCCGTCGCCGTTGCCGTCCTTGTAGGTCTCGACGTCCAGGCAGTAGACAACCGCGTTCTTCCACCACAGGTCAGCTGTGTAGGTCAGTCGCATGCCGACGCCCTACCCGCGCACGGGCCGTTTACCGGCAGACGGGCGCCTGCCGTGTCATGCCGGCATATGCCGCACCCGTGCCGGAAGGGCTACGGTGGGACCGGACCCCTGGAGGAGAACATGCGGCAGTCGAGGCGCGGCGCGTCCTTCGGCTGGCTGCTCGCCCTCCTCCTCCCGCTGCTCGTCTCCGGCGGCCTCAACGCGGGCGGCGCCACCGCCCTCCTGGGACACACGGCCGTCGCCGCCGTCACCGGGGAGCATCAGCCCCTGTCCCGCCAGGTTCACGTCGGCGGAGAGCAGCACGCCTTCACCGGGGGTTCCGTCGGGACCGGCACCGGGGGCGGTCACCCGTCCGCGGCCAGGCCGCCGGACGACCGGCACCTGTCCCTCACCCCGGGCTTCGACTCGCGTCCGGCCGGTGACGACGACCCACGCCCGCTCGCGGCCCTGCTGGTCAGGCCCGGCCGGGCGCCCCCCTCCACAGGCGTCTGAAGCACCTCGCAGCGGCCCCCAGGCCGCTACGGGTGCTTCGCCGTACCCGGAAAACTTTCCCCAGCCTGTGGAGGCTTCCATGTCGCGTGCCCCCGTGGTGCGCGCGGTGACGGCGTTCGCCGTCATCGCCCTCTCCCTGTTCATCGCGTTGACAATGACGCCGCGCCTCGGTCTCGACCTGCGCGGCGGCACCCAGATCGTCCTGGAGACGAGGGATTCCCCGACCGTCAAGGCCGACGCCGAGGCCACCGACCGCACCCTTGAGGTGCTGCGCCGCCGGGCCGACGCCCTGGGCGTGGCGGACGCGCCGCTGGCCCGCTCCGGCGAGCGGCGCATCATCGTGGAACTGCCCGGCCTGCAGGACCCGACCAAGGCCGCCGAGGTCATCGGCAAGACCGCCCAGCTCACCTTCCACCCCGTCATCGCCCTGGCGGACGCGACGACCAAGCCGAAGGAGGGAGAGCAGATCATCCCCGACGAGGACGGCGTCAAGCTGCTCGTCGGCCCGGCCCGGCTCACCGGCGACGGGGTCGAGGACGCCCAGGCCGGGACCGATCCCCAGCAGGGCAGCGGCTGGTACGTCACCGTGGACCTGCGTGACGGGGGCCGCAAGGCGTGGGCCGGGCTGACCGGCGAGGCCGCGTGCAACCCGGCGGGCGACCCGAAACGGCGGGTCGCCATCGTGCTCGACTCCAAGGTCGTCGTCTCGCCCCAGGTCAACGAGGGCGTGGCCTGCAACGTGGGCCTGCCTGGCAGCTCCACCCAGATCACCGGCTCCTTCACCGCCGAGGAGGCCGGAGACCTGGCCGCGCTGATCAAGGGCGGCTCGCTGCCGGTCCCCGTCGAGATCATCGAGCAGCGGACCGTCGGCCCGACGCTCGGCGCGGCCGCGATCGCCTCCAGCGCCCAGGCGGCCGTCATCGGCGTGCTGCTCACCGCGCTGTTCATCGTGGTGATCTACCGGCTGGTGGGGTTCCTCGCCACCATCGCCCTGGCCTGCTACGCGCTCATCTCCTACGCGGCGCTGGTGGCGCTCGGCGCCACGCTCACCCTGCCGGGTCTGGCGGGCTTCGTGCTCGCGATCGGCATGGCGGTGGACGCCAACGTGCTGGTCTTCGAGCGCGCCCGGGAGGAGTACGCCGTCGGGCCGAGGCTCCGGCCCGCGCTGGAGAAGGGCTTCCGTAACGCCTGGAGCGCGGTGGCCGACTCCAACATCACCACCCTGCTCGCGGCGGGGCTGCTGTTCTTCCTGGCCTCGGGCCCGGTGCGCGGCTTCGGCGTCACGTTGAGCATCGGCGTGATCGCCTCGCTGGTCACCGCGATGGTCATCACCCGGGTGCTGGCCGAGTGGGCGGTGACGAGGCGGCCGGTGGCGCGGCGGCCGGCGCTGACCGGCCTGGCCGACATCGGGCGCGTCCGGACCTGGCTGAACGCGCGCAAGCCCGGCCTGATGCGCCACCGTACGGTGTACTTCGTGGTCACCGGCGTTCTGGTGGTCGTGGCGGTGGCCGGGGTGGCGGTGCGGGGGGTGAACTTCGGGGTGGAGTTCACCGGCGGCCGGCTGGTGGAGTACTCCACCAGCGTCCCGATCACCGCCGACGCCGCCCGCGAGCTGGTCGGCGAAGCCGGGTTCCCGAACGCGGTGGTGCAGGCATCGGACGCGGACATCTCCGTACGGACCGGCCAGATCGGCGCCGCCGACCTGGCGAGGATCGAGGCGGCGCTGGAGAGCGGTGCCGGGCAGATCACCAAGGAGCGCGACGAGCTCATCGGCCCGAGCCTCGGTGACGAGCTGCGCCGCAACGCGCTGATCGCGCTGGCCGTCGCGCTCGCCGCGCAGCTCGTCTACCTGGCCTTCCGCTTCCGCTGGACGTTCGGGCTGGCGACGGTGCTGGCCCTGGTGGTGGACTCGGCCATCGTGGTCGGCGCGTTCGCGTGGCTGGGCAAGCCGGTGGACGGGGTCTTCCTGGCCGCGATGCTCACCGTGATCGGCTATTCGGTCAACGACAAGGTCGTGGTCTTCGACCGTGTCCGCGAGCTGTGGGGGATGCGGCCCAGGACTCCGTTCGCGGAGGTGGCCGAGACCGCGATCCTGCAGACCGTGCCCCGTACGGTGAACACCGGTCTGGGCGCGCTGTTCATCCTGGCCGCGCTGGCCGTGCTCGGCGGTGACTCGCTGACCGACTTCGCGGTGGCGCTGCTGATCGGCATCGTCGTCGGCACGCTGTCATCGGCGCTGGTCGCGGCGCCGCTGGCGATCGAGTTCGAGAAGCGTGGCTCCGCACCGCCGCCGCAGCCCCCGCGCAAGCGCGCTTCCAGGGTCCGCGAGGGATCGGGCGCCGTGGTCTGAGCCGGTCCGAAGGACTGGCCCTAAGGGCCTTAAGGGGCTTAGGGAATCGGGCGGAACCGAAAGGAAAGGTGCGGGCCGGTGATGGCCCGCACCTTTCCTGTTCCACATGCTGGACGCCTGTACTACCCGCGTCCCGATCAACCGCACCGACCGTCTCCCGGCCTTCGCGATCTCACCGGACTCACCGGACTCCGTCACCGGGCCGGTGAGGCCGGATCACCTCGCCCTGGCAGTGATCAGAAGCACCAGGTCACGCAGGCCGGAGCGGACTGGAAGGCCGAGAAGGAGTGGAAGGTGGGAATGGCGTGGAAGGTCGGGATGGGCCGGAGGGTCGGGAAGACCCCGACGACGACGGGCCGGCCTACCGGCACACGCACCACTTCTTCTGCTGCTTCGGTGGACGACCCGGGAGGACCCTGCGGCCCTTCCGGACCCTGCGGCCCCTCAGGACCCTCAGGACCCTGCGGACCTTCCGGACCCTGCGGCCCCTCAGGACCGGCAGGACCCTGCGGACCTTCCGGCCCAGTGGGGCCCTGCGGCCCCTCGAAACCTTCGGGGCCCTCAGGACCCTCGGGACCAGCGGGGCCTTCAGGACCGGCAGGACCCTCGGGACCAGCGGGGCCTTCAGGACCGGCAGGACCCTCCGGACCAGCGGGGCCTTCAGGACCAGCAGGACCCTCCGGACCAGCGGGGCCTTCAGGACCAGCGGGGCCTTCAGGACCAGCAGGACCCTCCGGACCAGCGGGGCCTTCAGGACCAGCAGGACCCTCAGGACCAGCAGGACCCTCCGGACCAGCAGGACCCTCCGGACCAGCAGGACCCTCAGGACCAGCAGGACCCTCCGGACCAGCAGGACCCTCAGGACCAGCAGGACCCTCCGGACCAGCAGGACCCTCAGGACCAGCAGGACCCTCCGGACCAGCAGGACCCTCAGGACCAGCAGGACCCTCAGGACCAGCAGGACCCTCAGGGCCTCGCGCTCCGGTCAGGCCGCGCGGACCGGCGGGACCTTCGGGTCCGGGCGGACCGGCGGGGCCTTCAGGTCCACGCGGGCCGGCGGGACCCGGCGGAACCGCACAGAGGGACTGCGGCAGATGGAGCCACTTGCACAGCGGGATGTAGCTCTGCCCAGCCGGGCCTGCGGTCGGCTTCGCGGGGCCGCCCTGGTTGAACTGCGGAATGGCGGGGGCGCGATTCTCCCAGAAACCGACGAGAGAGGTGCAGAGGGGATAGGAAGAACTCACTACAATGGGAAGTTCAACCGAATTGGCGCAGTAGGGGTTGTTTGTCTCTTGGTGGGCGTACACCTCGTTCGCCGGCCAGGCCGGCGCCACGCCGGCACCGGCCGGAGCAGGCATCTGAACGAGAACGGCCCCGGCGAGCGCGCCGCCGGCGAGGATGCGTTTCATAAGGGTAGACACACCGTCTTCTCTCTCCCGCTCCATCCACCGAAAACCCGGAGAGAATACTTTTGAACCGGCCCGGGACAACCGGAAACAATGCCCTTCGAATCCAGTTGATGCGCCTGACGAGAAACGCGCGTTTCTTTGCCGTCCGCCAATGCAAATCGTCAAATAAAAGCCAATACGCTTAGCACGTAAATAGCCGCATCAAACACCTTATGTTCGCGCAACACCGACACCGGATCCCGGCGCTTCCGGATCCGGGACCTTCACGGACCCGCCCCGGCAGAAGGCCCGTCCGGATCGTGCGGCGGAGGGCGTCCGGCAGGAGGTCACCCGGCGTCCGCGGGCCAGGCGGGACCGCTCCCGCCGGACGAGGCCGTCGCGGTGAAAGGCGGGGAGCCGGGCACCGCGGAGAGCGGTATTCCCCCCGGAAGATCCGCAGGAGGCGGGATTCCCGCGGAACGCGGAAGAAGGCGAGCGGAGTCCCGCCGGAAATGGGGGGCCGGCCGCGGCCGGCCCGGGATCGCACCGGCATCAGGGATACGCCTCCGGCGCCGAGGGCGCCCTCCTCGGAAGGGCGGCCTCCCGCTAGTGTGCTTGGCGTCTGATTCCCTGCTGCCGGAAGGCGGATGCGCTCGTGGCGGACGACTACGCGACGACTTTCAAGATTATCGACGTCGACGGTGACGGCCTGATCTCGGCCACCGAGATGACGCGGCTGATGGAGGTGCTCGGCCAGCCGATCACCCCCGAGGCAGCCGAGGCCGCCATCGCCAGGATCGACCTGGACGGCGACGGGCTGATCTCCCTGGAGGAGTTCGGCGGCTACCTCAAATAACCCGGCCCCTCCCGTCGGATGCCCCACATGTTGCATTTGAGACAAGAACAAGCGTTTGCTACTTGCTCAAAGTGTCAATGAGATCAGAATGTGAGGCGCACTCCGACGGGAGGGTCTATGACGATAAAAGAAGATTCCAGGCTCGTTGTCACTGGGTTCGGCGACCGGAAGAGAAGATCTCACGAGCTGTCCGACCAGCGGTTATGGAGATCGGCTCCGGCGGAAGTGGCCAGGCTGCTGAGACCGGGCCTGTCCGAGGTCGCCGATCAGGTGATCAAGGAAATCACGGTACGGATCCCCGAATACTCCCGGCCTTCCGACGAGATCTACATCAGGGCCATCCGGCTCGCCGTGGACGAGGCCCTTCGCCAGTTCGTCGACCGGATCGAGAACCCCAGCACGCCGTGGGAGCCCGACGTGTTCCGCACCATCGGGCGCGGCGAGGCCAACGAGGGCCGCAACCTCGACCCCCTGCAGACCGCGATGCGGCTGGGCGCCCGGGTGGCCTGGCGGCGGCTGACCGAGCAGTCCGAGCGTCTCGGCCTCACCCCGCAGCACCTCTACGACCTCGGCGAGGCCATCTTCGTCTATCTCGACCAGCTCGCCGACGCGGCCGCCGAGGGCTTCGACGAGGCCAGGGCCCGCGCGGCCGGAGAGATCGAGCGCCGCCGCCGCCGGCTGATGGACCTGCTGCTGAGCCAGCCGGCCGCCTCCCCCGACGCGATCGCCGACCTGGCCAAGACCGCCGGATGGCGGCTGCCCAAGACCGTGGCCGGGGTCGCCCTAGACGAGCACTCCCGGGGCTACCGCGCCCCCTCGCTCCCGCCGGACGTGCTGTCCGGCCTCGACCGGCCCGGTCCCTGCCTGATCGTCCCCGACCCCAACGGCCCCGGCCAGGCCCAGACCCTGGAGGCCGGGCTGCGCGGCTGGAAGGCGGCCGTCGGGCCCGCCGTACCGCTGGCCGCCGCCGCGACCTCGCTGCGCTGGGCCCGCGAGGCGCTGGACCTGCACCGGCGCGGTGTGCTCACCGAGGAGCGCGGCGTGCTCCGCTGTTCCGACCACATGGCCACTCTGATCGTGTTCAAGGACGAGGAGCTGGTCAGCGCCCTCACCGAGGTACGGCTGGCGCCCCTGGCCCACCTGCGTCCCAGCCAGCAGGACCGGCTGGCCGAGACGTTGCTGGCGTGGTTGCGGCACGGCCGGGGCGCCGGCGAGGTCGCCGCCCGGCTCCACGTGCACCCGCAGACCGTGCGCTACCGGCTGCGCCAGCTTGAGGAGCTCTACGGCGACCAGCTCAGCGACCCGGACATCCGGTTCGAGCTGGAGATCGTCCTGCGCGCCAGGCAGTCCGTCAGCTCCGGAACAGCCTGATCCGGTCCTCGCCGATGCGCTCCCTGAGCGCCCGGTCCTCGACGCCGAGATCCTCTGCGGGAGCCAGACCCAGCACGCCGACCTTGCCGACATGCTTGTTGAGCTGTACGGCACGGGCGGCGTCGCCGGTCTGGTCGAGGGGGTAGACCGTGGACAGGGTGGGCTGCAGCGTGCCCAGCGCGAGCAGCCGGTTGACCTCGTGGCATTCCTGGTAGTTCGCTCCGTGGGAGCCGACGATCCGCTTGAGCTTCATCCACAGGTGCCGGTTGTCGTACTCGTGGGCGTAGCCGCTGGACGATCCGCAGGTGACGACCGAGCCGCCACGCCGCGCGACGTAGACGGACGCCCCGAAGGTCTCCTTGCCGGTGTGCTCGAAGACGATGTGCGGGTCCTCCCCGACCTGGCGGCGGACCTCCGCGCCGAGCCTGCGCCAGGCCTTCTCGTCGTTGAGGTGCTCGAACTGCGAGCGGTCCACGACGTGCTCGCAGCCCATCCGGCGGAGCAGGGCGGCCTTCTCCTCGGAGCTGACCACGCCCACCGGGATGCCGCCGCCGTTCTTCACCAGCTGCACGGCGTACGCGCCGAGCCCGCCGGTCGCGCCCCAGATCAGCACCACGTCTCCCTGCTTCATCCGGGAGCCGCGCTCGCTGACCAGCATCCGGTAGGCGGTGGAGGCGCACAGCATGTTGCAGGCGGCCTCCTCCCAGGTCAGGTGCTTGGGCTTGGGCAGCAGCTGGGTGGCCCTGACCACCGCGAACTCGGCCAGCCCGCCGTAGTTGGTCTCGAACCCCCAGGCGCGCAGGTCGGCGCCGAGCATGGAGTCGGCGTGGGTGATCGGATCCTGCTCGTCCACGTAGGCGGGTGAGACGACGACCCTGTCGCCGATCTTCCAGTGCCGTACGGCGGCGCCCATCCGGACGATCACCCCGGAGGCGTCCGAGCCGAGCACGTGGAAGTTCTGGTCGTGGCGGGGATCCTCGCGCCCGAACCGCTCCAGGAACGCGAACGTGGGGATCGGCTCGAACATGGCCGTCCACACGGTGTTGAAGTTGATGGCGCTCGCCATGATCGCGACCAGCACCTCGTCCGGGGCGAGCTCCGGCATCGGCACGTCGTCCACGTGGATGGACTTGGTGATGTCCTTGTCGACGTCGTCGACGCCGTGCGGCCTCCGGCCGAACATGCCGACCTCGTTCTTGCGGGTGTGGGCGGCCCGGAAGGTCGTGGGGACCTCCAGGCGCGCGAGCTCCTCGGGATCGGCACCGTCGACGACGGCCTGTGCGAGTGTCATAGCTGGCCTCCAAGGTGAGCGGCGATGACTTCGACGTGGGGCGGGTCGAGCAGGTTGAGATGGTGCGACCCGGCGATGGTGACGATCTCCAGCTCCGGGCTGAACGGGCCGAATCCCCTTGTGGGGTCGTCGGTGTGGGCGTATCGGATGTCTTCCACCGCCCAGGGGGTCGGGTCCGTGGAGCGGTAGAGCACCACGCGGCCCTCGTAGGTCCCGGCCCGGTAACCCTCGATGGCCCGGGTGTCCTCGTGCGAGGTGATCTGGTGCCGGAGGATGGCCTCCCCCAGCAGGTCCAGCACCCCCGACTCGGCGACGCGCGTCTCCACCAGCGCGAGCTGGGCGGCCTCGCTCAGGCCCGCGAGCTCGTCGTGGGCCAGCCGGACGCGCACCCCGTAGGTCCGGGCGAGGTAGGCGGCGAAGTCCGCGTACCTCCTCGCCGCGATCTCCGCCCGCTCCGCCGCCGCCACCTCGTCCGGCAGACCTGAGTCGATCATCGCCACCAGCTCCACGTTCTCCGCGCCGAGCTGCCGCGCGATCTCGAACGCCAGGATCCCCCCGAAGGACCATCCCCCGACCCGGTACGGCCCCGCCGGCTGCACCTTCCTGATCTCGGCCACGTACCGGGCGGCCCGCTCGCTCACCCCCGCCTCCGCGCCGGCGGCCCCGACGTCGTCCAGCCGCTCCAGCCCGAACACCACCCGGTCCGCTCCCAGCGCACCCGCCAGCAGCGAGTACACCCCCGTGGTCCCCCCGGCCGGATGTCCCAGGAACAGCGGTACCTGCCCGCCTCCCTCCGGCACCGGCGCGCCGGTCGCCGGCGCCCCGCGCGGGGGCACGCCGGTCGGCGGCGCGGCGGGCGGGCCGGTCGGCGGCGCGGCGCGGCGGGCGGCCAGGTACGCGCGGGCCGCCGGGGTCAGCGGGCGGACGACGCCCCGGACGGCCTCCTCCTCGTCGATCTCCCGGAGCAGGTCGGCGACCCGGGCCCCGGTCAGCGTGCCCTCGGCGGACAGCTCCCGGCCGGCCTCCCGGCCGAGGACGTCCAGCACGACGGGCAGGGCGTCGGCCGGGATCTCCTCGGTGACCCCCGGCTCGCGCCCGAGGATCCGGGTGAGGGCCACGACGACCTGCCGTTCCGCCGCGTCCCTGGGCTCGACCGGGCGCGTCCCGCCGGTGGCGCCGTGGATGCCCAGCTCGGCGGCCACCGCCAGGGCGACGTCCCCGAGCGTCGCCCCCTGGAGCAGCAGGGCGGTGGGCACGGCCACCCCGAAGTCGTGCTCGATCATGCCGCGCACCCGGGTGGCCGCGAGCGAGTCGAGGCCCGCCTCGGTGAGCACCGTGCTCTCCCGGAGCCAGGCGACCTCGAATCCCAGCACGACGGCCGTCCGCTCCCTGACCTTGGCGACCACCGCCTCCAGGGCCTGGCCGGGCTCCATCGAGGCCAGGGCCCCGGCGCTCGCCCACTCGCCGCCACTCGCGACCGCACCCGCCAGATCCGCGAAGTACGGCATGCGCGCGATGCCGGGGAAGGCGGCGACCGCCGCCGCCGCGTCCAGCCGCAGCACGCCCGCGGCGGCCGTCCCCCGGGCCAGGAGCGCCTCCAGCGCCTCGACGCCTTCGCCCGGGGTGAGGGGCGAGACCGCGGGCAGCGCCGCCTGGCCCGCCCCGCCGACCTCGGCCCACGTGCCCCAGTTGATCGCCGTCCCGGGCAGCCCCTCGGCCCGGCGGAGGTCGCACAGCGCGTCCAGCCAGGCGTTCGCCCCGGCGTAGGCCGCCTGCCCCGGCGACCCGAGCAGTGCCGCCGCCGAGGAGAACGCCACCCACCAGTCGAGTCCGGCGTCCCTGGTCGCCTCGTGCAGCTCCAGGCCGCCGTGGACCTTGGCCGACCAGACCCGGTGCAGGTCCTCGGGGCCGACGTCGGTGACGAGGTGGTCGTCCAGCACGCCCGCCGCGTGCACCACCCCGCGCAGCGGCATCCCGCCGGCCGTGACCGCGTCGACCAGTCCCCTGGCCACCCCCGGCACGGCCAGGTCGCCGGTCACCACCTGGACGTCGGCACCCAGCGCCCGCAGTTCACCGATCGTCTCGGCCCCCTCGTCCGACGGCCCCGACCTGCCGCCGAGCACGATCCGGCCGGCCCCCCGCTCGGCCAGCCACCGGGCCACCACCAGCCCCAGCCCGCCGTACCCGCCGGTGATCAGGTAGCCCCCGCCTCGCCGTACCACCGGCGTGCGCTCCCCGGCGCGGCGCCGATCACCGTCGTCCGGGACCGCGGACAGGCGGGCGGTGTGGCGGACGCCGTCCCGCCAGGCCACCTCGTCGTCCGGCGCGTCGGCCGCCAGCTCGGCCAGGAGCGCGTCCGGGCCGTCCGCGTCGATCAGGCAGGCACGCAGCCCCGCCTGCTCGAAGGCGAGGACCCGGACGAGGCCGCGCAGCGCGGCGGCGCCGGGGTCGCCCGGCTCTCCCGCCAGTACGGCCTGGGCCCGGTGGGTGACGAGCCGCAGGCGCGCCCCGGTCCCGGCGAGGTCGCGGACGATCCGGGTGACGGCGAGGAACAGGGTCTCGGCTCCGGCCGGGTTCAGGCCGCCGGGGACCAGCACCACGACCTCGTCGACCGCCGGAAGGGCGGGCGGAGGGGCGGGCGGGTCCGCGACCGGCCCGGCCTGCGGGGGCGCGGAGCGCTGGGCGGGGACCAGGGAGGGCATCGGCCCGGCGGCGGCCACGCCGGGCAGGTCGAGATGGTGGACGTCGTGCCCGGCGGCGGCGAGGCCGGAGGCGAGACGCCCGGCCCGCGGATCCCCCTTACCGGCCACGATGAGCCAGCCGCGGACCGGGCGTGGACCGGACCCCTTCCCCGCCGGCGGGGCCTCGACACCTGGCGTCCGCTCCCACACGCGGGCCACGAGCTTGCCCGCCAGCGGAACCGGTACGGCGGTGGCCGGGATGTCCCTGGTCAGCAGGCCGGCCGGGATGCCGTCAGCGCCCAGCCGCCCGATCTCCACCGGCACCCCCGAGGGGTCCCGCAGCCGCTCGGCCAGTTCGGCGGGGCTGGGGACGGCCTCCGCCGGGGACGGGCCGGACGCGACGGTCGCGGTGCCGTACCGGATCCAGACGCCGGCGGCGTTCTTGGCGTCGATCTCGACCTCGCCGGACGGGGTGAGGGTGGTGGTGATCGTGGCGGGCAGGGGCAGCAGCGCGTCCAGGGTGACGTCGGTCAGCTCGGCCCGGCCCCGGATCTCGGCGGCCGCCGCCTGGGCGAGGGCCGCCACCGCGGCGAGCGGCAGGACCGGCAGGCCGTGCAGCCGCCAGACCGAGGGGTCCAGGCGCCAGGGGGCGTCGGAGAGGTCGTCGACGGTCGTGGTCCACACGTGCCCGGCGGGGCTCTCGACGTGCACGCCGAGCAGCGGGTGGCTGCCGGGCGGGAGGGCGGTGCGCCGGGGGGCGGAGAACCAGTGGCGCCCGTGCCGCCAGGGCGAGGGGGGAAGGTCGACGAGCCGGCCGGAGGAGGACGTGACCAGCGAGGGCATGGCGATCACGGTGGCGGCGAGCTGGGGGTACAGCTCCTCGTCGTGCCCCCTGCGGAGGGAGTGGGTGATCACCGTGCCCGCGGGGAGGGAGTCGCGCAGCGCCGCCGCCAGGACCGGATGCGGGCTGATCTCGGTGAACACGGTGTGGCCGTCCTCGGCGGCGGCCTGGAGGGCGGTGAGCAGGCGCACCGGACGGCGGACCCCGGCGGCCCAGTAGGCGGGTTCGAAGGTGGGGACCTCGCGGGGGTCGTCGAACACGGTCGAGTAGAACGGGATCTCGGGCTTGCCTCCGGCGATGGCGGCCAGCGCCTCGCGGAGCTTCGGCAGGAGCGGCTTGACCTGGGGCGAGTGCCCGGCGCCCTCGGCGGTCAGCACCCGGGCGAGCAGGCCCCGCGCCTCGACCTCGGCGGCGAAGGCCTCGACCCGGCCGGGGTCGCCGGTGACGACGCACTGCCTCGGCGAGGAGTGGACGGCGACGTGCAGATCCCCGGGGACCTCGTCCGCGGCCACCTCCAGCACCGCCATCGCCCCGCCGCCGCCCAGCGTCCCGAGCAGCGCGGCCCGGCGGCAGATCACCCGGACCGCGTCCCGCAGCCCGATGCCGCCCGCGACCACGGCCGCCGCGACCTCCCCCATCGAGTGCCCGACGACCGCCGCGGGCCGCACCCCGTGCGACCTCCAGAGCTCGGCCAGCGCCACCTGCACCGCGAAGATCACCGGCTGCACCGTGGCCACGCCCTCGGCCGCCGGCCCTCCGGCGACGATCTCCCGCAGCCCGATGCCCGCCTCGTCGCCGAACATCGGGTCCAGCTCGTCGATCATCGCGGCGAACACCGGTTCCTCGCCGTAGAGCCGGGCCCCCATCCCCGCCCACTGCGAGCCGTAGCCGGAGAACACCCACACCGGCCCCCGCCCGCCGGTCACGGCCGCCCCGGTGACGCCCCCGCCCGCCTGTACGGCCCGCAGCCCGGCCAGCAGTTCCCCGCGGTCCCTCGCCACGACGGCGGCTCCGGCCCGCCCGCGCCCGGCCCGCCGGGCGAGCGTGTGGGCGACGTCCACGAGCGCGACGCTCTCCGGCGCGGCCGTGTCGGGCGCGGTGCTGGAATCGACCCAGTCCGCGAGCACCCGGGCATGGTCCCGGACCCGCTCGGCGGACACGTCCGTGAGCAGGAACACCTTCGCCCCCGCCCGGTCGCGCCCGGCCTCCCCGCCGTGCCGCTCGCCGTACCGCTCCGTGGACGGGCCGGCCGCGGCGGTGGAGGACGGGGGCGCGGGCACGGCGCTCTCCAGGACGACGTGGGCGTTGGTGCCGCCGAAACCGAAGGAGGAGACCCCCGCCCGGGGCAGGCCGTCCGGCCAGGGGGTGGGGGCGGTGACGACCTTGAGGCGGTCCCAGGGGATGTGCGGGTTGGGCCGCCGGAAATGGATGCTGGGCGGGATCACGCCGTGGTGGAGGGAGAGGACGGTCTTGATCAGGCCGGTGATCCCCGCCGCGGCCTCAAGGTGGCCGAGGTTGCTCTTGGCGGAGCCGATGAGCAGCGGCGTGGTACGGCCGCCGCAGAGCGCGGCGTCGATGGCGCGGGCCTCGATGGGGTCGCCGAGGAAGGTGCCGGTGCCGTGGGCCTCGATGTAGCCGGGGCCCTCCAGACCGGCGTAGGCCGTGCGGAGAAGCTCCTCCTGGGCTTCGGGGTTCGGCGCGACCAGCCCGTTCGAGCGGCCGTCCTGGTTCACCGCGGTGGCGCGGACGACGGCCAGGATCCGGTCGCCGTCACGCTGGGCGTCGGCCAGCCGCTTCAGCACGGCGACGCCGCACCCCTCGGCCCTGACCATCCCGTCCGCCGAGGCGTCGAAGCTCTTGCAGCGCCCGTCGGGTGCGGTCCCGCCGCCCTGGTCGAACGCCATCGTGATCACCGGGGAGAGCAGCAGGTTGACCCCCGCCGCGAGCGCCAGGTCGCTGTCGCCCGAGCGCAGGCTCCGGACGGCGAGATCCGTGGCGACCAGCGAGGAGGAGCAGGCGGTGTCCACCGACAGGCTCGGCCCGCGCAGGTCGAGCAGGTAGGACAGCCGGTTCGCGGCGATGCTGAATGCCGCCCCCGTCGCCGTCCAGGCGTCCACCTTCGCCGGGTCGGCGGTGGTGAGGTGGGCGTATTCGTTGCCGGAGATGCCGACGAACACCCCGGTACGGCTGCCGCGCAACGACCGGGGGGCGGCACCGGAGTGCTCCAGGGCCTCCCATGCCGTCTCCAGCAGCAGCCGCTGCTGCGGGTCCATGGTCTCGGCCTCGCCCGGGACGATCCCGAAGAAGTCGGCGTCGAACCCGGCCACGTCGTCCAGGAAACCGCCGTGCCGGGTGGTCGCGGCCAGTGCCTCGGCGGTGCGGGGGGATCCGTCGTCGAAGGCCGCCCAGCGGCCCTCCGGCACCTGGCCGACCGCGTCGCCGCCCGCCATGAGCAGCCGCCAGAAGTCCTCCGGGCCGTGCACGGACCCCGGGAGACGGCATCCGACGCCGATCACCGCGATCGGCTCGTCGGGGTCCGCCGTCCGGCCGGCGGCCGGGGCGGCGGCCGTACCGGCGGCGAGGCCCCGGGCGAGACGGTTGACCGTGGGGTACTCCCAGACCAGCGTGGGCCCCAGCTCCCGGCCCAGGAGGACCTCCAGCTCGCCGGCCACCGCGACCGCGTCCCGGGAGGACAGCCCGAACTCCTCCAGGGGGCGGTCGGGATCGACGTCCGCGAGGGGCAGACGGCAGCGGGTCGCGATCCGTTCCGTGAGAAAGCGGCGGATCTCGTCTTCGCCGAACATGTCCACGTGGCGACTCCCAAGAACACCCGAGGTGATCGGCAAACTTACAGAGACAAATCCGCATAAGGGAGCCCTGACAGACCACAATCCACCAGCGCGTTTTGTCACGAGCGTGATAACGGCCACCCTTTCCAGGGATTTGTTCGGGCAGCTCAAACCCCTCTCGCATTTCGTTGCGAACACTCATAGCCGGACCCCGATGACCAGGCTTAAGGTCGCCTGCCACGGCCCCTGTCTCCAGGCCGGGTGGAGGAAAGACGATGCGACCTGCTCGACGTGGCTTGCTGGTGCTGGCGACCGCTCTGCTCGTCGGGCTGCCGGCGACCGCGCACGCCGCCCCGGGCTCGCCGACCGGCAAGAGCCCGTCCGGCCCCTGGCCGGCCGCGCTGCCCGGCGGCGCGCGGGTGGTGAAGGAGCGCTGGTTCGGCCTGCGCATGGTCGACATCACGGTGTCGTCGCCCTCGGTCAACGCGATGCTGCCGGTCCGGCTGCTGGTCCCCCGGGGCTGGTCGAAGAAGGCCAAGCGCACCTGGCCGGTGCTCTACATGCTGCACGGCGGAGCCGACAACTACACCGCGTGGACCCGGATGACGGACATCGCGGCCATGACCGAGAACATGGACGCGATCATCGTGATGCCCGAGGCGGGCCGGGCGGGGAACTACACCGACTGGTACAACGGCGGCAAGGGCGGCGCGCCCGGCTGGGAGACCTTCCACACCTACGAGCTGCGCCGCCTGCTGGAGCGCGGCTACCGGGCCGGTGGCCGCCGGGCGGTCGCCGGCCTGTCCATGGGCGCCTACGGCGCGATGAAGTACGCCGCGCGGCACCCCGGGATGTTCCGCTTCGCCGGCTCCTACAGCGGCGTCATGTCCACCCGCCTGCCCGGCATCCCCGAGCTCATCATGAACGCGCAGGCGGCCGAGCGGGAGGACCCGAAGGCCATGTGGGGAGACCCGATCAGGAACCGGAACGTGTGGCGGGCCAACGACCCCGCTTACCTGGCCAAGAACCTGCGCGGGATGAGCCTCTACATCTCCAGCGGCACGACCAGCCGGCTCGGCGAGCTCGACCCGCCCGGGGCGCCGTGGAGCCCCGCCCATCTCAGCGAGCCGCTCTCCGCCTACACGGCCAGGGACCTGGTCGCCAAGCTCCGCTTCTACGGCGTCAAGCCCGTGCTGCACCTGTACAAGGACGGCACCCACACCTGGCCCTACTGGACCCGCGAGTTCAAGCGGTCCTTCCCGATGATCCTGTCGGCCCTCGGCCTGGAGGCCTCCTCGGAGGAGGCACCCCCGCCGCAGGAGGAGGACGAGGACCTCTGGGGCCTGCTCGAACACCGCTCCCCGATCACCGTCTCCGGCGACGGCGCCTCCCGTTAGGCACCGGGCCACACCCCGTCCCGGGCCCACCCGTCCCGGCCCGGCTCCCGGCCGGCTCCGTCACCGGCCGGTCCTGCTCCCGACCGGCCCGGCTCCCGGCCGACCCGGCTCTCGGCCGGTCCCGCTCCCGGTCGGCCCGCGTCCTACGCGGGCCGGCGGACGTAGACCTGGTGCCCTGTCTGGATCATGTCGAAAAGGGGCCGGGCGTTGTGGAGCGGGACGCGGATGCATCCGTGGGACGCGGGATGCCTCGGGACCCGCTCGGAGCCGTGGAAGCCGATGCCGCCGTTGAAGTACACGGTGTAGAACTGTTCGCCCAGGGGGCCGGTGGTCCATCCGGCGGTCCGCCACCAGGCGCGGAAGTCGCCGGTGGGGGTGACCGCGACCCCGCAGTGGCCGTTCTTGCAGTAGGGCTTGCCGGTACCGGTCGAGATGTGGGAGATCAGCGCGGGCTTGCCGTCCTTCCACGCCGTGAGCAGCTGGCGGCGCAGGTCGATCTCCACCCTCACGGACCCGCCGGAGGGCACCAGCGGCCTGACGCGCTCCGGGTGGGAGAGCGCCTGCCAGGTCGGCGGGTCGACCCGGTCGACGGCGGGCAGGCCGTTCGCCTTCTGGAAGGCCCATACGGCCATGCGCAGAGCGGGGCCGTACTCGGAGCCGGGAGGGCCCGCCTTGAATCCGAGCCGGTCGAGACGGCTCTGGACCTTCTCCACCAGGGCTCCCTCGTCGCCGGGGTGAAGGGTGGGGAACTGCGGTCGCGCGGGAACGCCCCCGGAACCGGATACGCGTCCGGAATGCGAGGTGTCACCCGGACGGGGGGCGCCGCCGGGATGCGGGGCGTCACCGGGATGCGGCGCCGGGTGTCCGGAATGGCGCTGCGACGCGATACCGGTATATGCGATATCGAAGGGCGTGCACGCGGTCAGCATGAGGGCCGCGTTCACCATCAGGAAACACCGGAAATTTCTTCTCATGGTCACGTCCATCCACTATCGGGAGAAATCATCAGAAGGAGTGGGAGTACTTGCGGTCCTCCACGGCTGAACGCACCAGGCCGACGGCCTCCTGTGCGCAGCCCCAGGAGAAGCTGAATCCAGCCCCGCCGTGCGCGAAATTGTAGATGATCTGACTTTCGTCATCCCATTCCAGGCAGACGTTCTCATTCCTGAATGGCCGCAACCCCACCCGGACCGGCTCATCGGGGTCCAATTCAGCGTTTCGCAGTGCGGGCATGAACGCCAGGCAGCGCTCATACATCTCCCGTACGGGCCCGTGGTTCTCCAGATTGATGTCCGTGCTCCACTCGTCCTTTTCCGCCAGCCCGCCGAGCACGAGGAGCCTCTGGTTGCGCGGCACGATGAAGACGATGTCCTGCTCGTCCCTGCCCTCGACGTGGGAGACGCAGTGGGCCTCGTCGATCCGGGGCCCGCGGACCCCGCCGTTGCGGACCCGCACCAGCGCGCCGCGCAGGGGATACATGCCGATGCCGCGGAGCTGGGCGGTGCCGAGGCCCGCGCAGCAGACGATCGCCTCGGCGTCGAAGCGGTCCAGCAGCTCCGCCCTCCGATCGGCGAGCAGCCCCTCGATCCGGTACCGCTTGACCCGCACCCCGTGGATTTTGACCTGCCGCATCAGCCACACCATGTACCGATCGGTGTCGATCATGGGTGCCATGTGGGAGTACGCGTCGACCACCCCGTAGTCGGGGCTGACGCCGTTGCGTTCGGCGAGCGACCGGTCCCGGACGAAACCGCGCACCTTCCCCGCGAGCTCCTGCATCTTGTGCAGGTCGTGCGGGCTCTCCTCGACGGGATGGCCGAAGTAGAAGTTCGACCTCCGCATGGCCACGCCGGGGACCTTGGCCCTGGCCAGCTCGTCGAACATCCTGTAGGAGGTGACGCACCAGTTCTTGGAGCGGGCGAGTGAGATCTGGTCGTGGTGGTAGCCGCACACCGCGGGCGGCCACTCCCACAGCGCGCCCGCGACGACCGAGACGATCTCGGGCGCGAATTTCTCCGCGACCACGGTGACGCGGAATCCCTCTCTGGCCAGACAGAGCGCAGTCGTCAATCCACTCACGCCGGCTCCGACGACAAGCACCTTCGGTGAATTCGCGCGCACTTAGGAACGCCTTCTCTCTGAGTCCATCCGGCTCGATCACTTTCCTGACATGGCCGACCGCGGGAGGTCGTCGCGACAGACGCTGAAACTCTCCCAGGGTAAATCTCGGCACCGGCGGAATCCGGGACGGAGGCGGACTCGGGCCAATATTGACGTGCTTTTAGCCGGTCCCCGGCGTTATCACGGTACGGCCGAGATCACCGGAGGCCGGATTGCCTACGTTGGGATTCAGGCGCGCCTATATGCCCCAGTGGGAACATTGGGGGCGGACAGGCGGCTCCGGCCATCCGAATAAACAGCGCGCAGTGCCGATGCATAGCGATATACATGAATTTCGCCATGCAAATCACATGGCCACGGAGCCCACGGCCGGAGCTCACCCGGCCGGGGCCCGCACAGTCGCAGCGCACGGCCGCGGACCCTACGACCCCGGCTCACAGCCGCGGGCCCTGCGACCCCAGCTCACGGCCAGGGCTCACACGGCCGAGGCCCGCACCCGGCGAGGCGCATTCCAGGGTGCGGGCCTCTCATCTCGGGACCGGGGGCCGGGTCAGGCGGTGGTGAGGTAGACCTGGCTGAAGTTCTCGGCGATCTTCTTGAGGTCGGCGGCCACGTCCACCTCGGGGGTGGTCGGGTTGTAGACGGCGGCCAGGCGGCGCTTGATCGGGTTGAGCTTCTTCAGCTCGTCCCAGGCGGTCAGCCGCTTCACCGTGCCCTGGGCGTCCTGGACGCGGGTCCAGAGGTTCACCTGCTGGGCGGCGCCGTCCATGACGGGGGTGGAGGCGCGGGTGGCGACCTGCTCGGGGGTCACCTGGCCGACCAGGCCGGTCTCCTCGGCGGCCACCTGGGCCAGGACGTCCCAGGAGCGGGCGCGGACCTGGATCCACTGGTTGCGCTGGGCCTTCTCGGCGTTGATCTTCCAGGTCTCGTAGCCGCCGTACAGCAGGCCGGTGTCCAGGGAGAGCTGGTCGACGCGGCCCGCGCTCAGCAGGGACTCGACCTTCTCCGGGACGACCAGCGGGTAGCGCTTGCGCATCTCGGTCTTGCAGGCCTCCTCCGCGCCGCAGGCGAGCTCGGGCACCACCGTGTGCGCGCCCAGCCGCTTTCCGGGGGCCGCCTGGCGCAGCGCCGCCGAGGCGGCCGTGACGAAGGCGGTGACCTCCTCGTCCGTCTTGAACGTCGTGTTGTAGCCGAGCTGCGAGGTGAAACGGATCCCGGCCACCTCCGGCCGCGCGGCCAGCGCGCCGATCCGCTTGACGGCCGCAGCGAAGCCCTCGGCGCCCGCCTTCCAGTCGTCGGCCAGCTCGGTGTCGAGCCAGACCCGGACCCCGGCGGCCTTGGCCGCGGTGACCGCCTGGCCGGCGGGGGTCTGCGCCGCCGCGGTCACGTCCTGGGCGGACGTGGTGAAGTTCTGCGTGGCCGTCGTCGTGGTGGGCGAGGCGGAGGGGGTGGCCGAGCCGCTCAGCTCGGACCGGCGCGGCGTGCCGTCGCCGCCTTCCCCGGTCCCGTCGACCGAACACTGCTGGCCGGCTTCGCACTCGGGGGCTCCGCCGTCCTCGGCGCCCTCGGGGTACGGGGAGTTCTCGTCGCCGCCGATCTCCTCGCCCTCCAGCGCCGGGCAGGAGCTGCCGGGGGCGGAGCAGTCGATGAACTGCCCGTCCGACGGGCTGGCGCCCTTGAGGTTGGCCCCGTCGTCGCTCAACCAGAACATCGCGACGCCCAGGGCCTCCTCCGGCTTGGCCAGCCAGTGGCACACGACGTACGCCGGGGTGTCGGCCCCCATCAGGTCGTTGCAGCTACGGGGGTCGTCCTGCGAGTAGGCGGCGACCGCGGGGGTCACGACACCGAGGACCGTGAGCATGGCGCCGACGGCGAGGGCCCGCCGCAGAGTGAATCGCATGTCCTGAAACTCCCCGGTAAAGCCAGCCAAAACGATTGCCTTGCACTCTACAGAGATCACCATTCGCCCAACAGCCCCTGACAGGAAACCGTCAGACTCCGGCCACATCATGTCCATCTCCGGCACCGTGAGGCGGGCGGCGCACCGGCCACGGATCAGGGGCCGACACTCTGGGGCAGGGTCGGGACGGCGATAGCGGGTGCAACAGGTGTGGTGCACGGAGCTCGGCAGAAGATTCGGGAGGCCGATCGGGGCGGGGGCACCTGTTCAGGCGCTCGCGGATCGCGCGGCGCTCGGCTGCTCGGCCCGGAACTCCTACCGTTTCGCGCGGGCGAGCAGGTGCTCGAACCGGTTGGCGTTCGGATGGCCGATGGGGTCGGACAGCTGCCAGGAGTTCCTGCGCGGCACCTCGCCGAGGAAGGCCCGGACCAGGTCGCCGAAGACGGCACGGGGCTCCGGCCGCTTGACCAGCGGGCACACGACCCGTTCGGTCAGGGGAGGTGAAATATGTCGATAAGCCACCCGGCGTATTCCACCGGTCACTGTTTGGCATCATCGCCTTGAAAAGCGAGCTATGCGGGTCGAAAATGAGGCGTGCGAGAAGGAGATACAGCGGACACGGACTCTTTATCGGGGCCATCACAAGAGCCCGAACAGGATGTCCGAATAGTCTATGAACAGGCGAGCGAATTACGGCGCCAGGGATTGTCCCAAGACGCGCTGACGCTCCTGGAAGGCATTCTCCGGCGCGACCCTGACCATGCCGCCGCGCGTTACGCGCTCGTCGTGTGCCTCACCGATCTTGGACGCGCCGCCGAGGCCGTTCCCCACCTGCGTCGCGTTCTGGACGCCGTGCCCGAGCATTACGAGGCGGCCTACCGTCTGGGGCGCATCCTGCAGGCCGCCGCCGACCCGGCGGGAGCCGCCGCCGCCTACCGGCGCGTCCTGGAGATCGCCGAGTATTCAGATGCGCGCACGAGACTGCGCCAGTGTGAGCAGTCGCCTTCAGGCGCAACTCCCGACGGCTCAGCGAACCCGGCCAACGCTTTCCCTTCCGGCGAGGAAGTCCCGCCGCCGCTGCGCGCACGGGTGGACGACCGTCGCGCCATCGACCGCGGCCGATTGATCGCCGGACTCCGCCTTCAGGCCAGATACCTCGCCCCCGCCATGCTGGGCAAGGCACTCCTCGCCACCGTGGCCGCGATCCCCCTGGTGATTGCGTACGCGGGCGGCGTCTCCGGTCCGCTCCTCGTCCTACTCGCCAGCGTCTTCTTTGCAGTACCGAAGGTGGCGGCAGCGCTGATCTTGTTTGCTGGAGCGGCCGGGATCGTGACCGGCTTCCTCGGCTCGCCCCTGCGCGTCTTCGACAACGGCAGAATCGACTTGAACTGGCCGGCGGCAGACTCCTTGATCCTCGCCGCCGGCACGACGGCCCTCCTGATCATCCTCATCCTCGGGATTCCGGCCGTTTTGCTGAACTCCCGGATCAACGGGTCAGACGTCTACGAATACGGCGTCGAGGTAAGAAGAGGGCTTATCAGGCGCACTGTCCAATTCATCTGGTATTACCAGATTGTTGAGTCGCCCAGCTATTTGCGTACCCTCGGCACCTACTTCACCCACACCGCATCGCTGGGGATTCGCTACAACGACAACGGGGCGTCATCCGTTACCTATATCGAAATGTCCGGTGTCGGCACGCCAGCGCGGGTCAAAGGGATCGGCCACTACCTCGAATCCCGCATCCCCGCCGAACGCCTGCCGATCCGAGGACCGTGGACATGACGTCCAGCCTCCTGCCTCAGACAAGAACGGAGTAGCGACGATGGCTTCGGGCCCTGACAAGCACCCGGAAACCGAACTCCAGCCCGCCGACCATCCCGGCAAGATGCCGCTGGGGCAGGAGCAGGCACCGCCCACCGCGTCGGAAACCGCGACCTTGCACCAATCGGCCGGGCATCACTCCTCACCCTTCACCGCGGCGGAATATCCGGCTGCCAACGACTTCCACAAGGCAGCAGGGGAACAGCCCAAGGCGCCGCACACGGCAACTGAAATCGGGACCCCGCACGGACCCGAACACCCCTCCGGGCCTGTCCCTCCGCACACCCAGGCGACCCAGGTGTCCGTCGACGCGGCCACCCCAACGCAGCCGGTCTCCGTCGACGCGGGCACTCATAGGGAGTGGCAGGCCATCAATCCGCACCACGCGCAACCCGGGCTGGACGGCGGCGCACCTGCCGATGCGGCGACTCGGCCAGGAATCGCGCAAAGCCCGTTGGACGAGGTCAACGATCAATACAGAATCGTCCCGGATCCGCCACAGGCGACCGGCTTTCCGGACCCGCCAAAGGCTGATCAGCCGGGTTCCAGCACCACACTCCCGCACAAGCCGACGCTCTCGACCGAGCATCGCGAAGACCTCCAGCCCGGGGACACCGACGGCGCGGGCGCATCGAATGGGGCTTCGACAGGATTGCTGCCGGGCACGGACTTCGGCGGACCCCATTTCGGCGGTGCCGGCACGTCACACGGCCACCTGCCGGGCACGGACTTCGGCGGCCAGAACTCCAGCGATCTTCCGGAGACGGCTCTCGCACTCGGCCTCGATCATGCTGGGGCGGGCACCAGCTTTGACATGGATCACGGCTTCACCCACCACGCGGACATGGGCCCGCCGCCAACCATCGTCTAGTTACTCAGCGACCCTCTTGCGATCATGACGAGGCACTGCCTTGTCATGATGGCGATGACACCTTGAGGCAGCGGTGCGAGCGGCAACGGCACCTTCACCGCCGGCCAGACCGGTTGTGCCGCACCACCTCCCGCGACGGGACAGGCCTTGAGCGCCTCGCGCACCGCCTACAGCCATTCGGGCGGCACCGGCAGCACCATCGCGACGTGGAACCCGCTGATCACCATCGCAGCCGCCCCGAGCATCGTGGCAGGCCAGTACACCACGCGAAGACGTCGACCAGCCGGTCACCACCGCCGCCCGCGATCTCCTCCTCCGAGTAGCCCGGCCGGCGGAACTTCGCGATGTTGTACGGCGTGGCCAGGTAGGGGTACAGGTGCTCACGCGCGATCGCACGGGCCTTGCCGGGATCGAACTCGAACAGCACCGGGTGCTCGCCCCCCAGGAACGCGTCGGGACCGACGATTCGGAGTATTTCGATACGAAAACGCGGACCATCCTGCCATCGGGCGTCTGCTGTCCCTTCTAGGTGAAGTCGGCGGAACGGGCACGCGCTGACCGGCACCGCGACATGTCGGTGCGGACTGGTTCGGGTGGAGCCGTTCAGGCCTTGTCGTCGGCGAGCCGATGATCAGGCACCGCCTCGCCCCCGCTCCTGTCGATCCTCGTAATGATCGCTTTCGCCGACATGCGGCGACCGGCTGCTCAAGCAGCAGCGGACGAAGTCTCCGATGACGGGATCGGCGTCGTCGGCGGGTGCCCAGGCCACGCCGACCTGGCTGGAGCTGACGCCGTTGACGGGCCGGTAGGTGACGCCGGGGCGGGCGTAGAAGCGGGCAGCGGATCGGGGGGCCAGCGCGATGCCGTAGCCGTTGGCGATCGCGCTGAGCCAGTCGTCAGGCTGCTCGACGACCGCGCCGATACGGACGGGATGGCCATCCCGTTCGTCGGTCGCCAGCCAGAAGTCCCGCCAGCGCCCCGTCGCGGCAGGGGCCGCCACGAACGGCTCGTCCCACAGGTCGGGGAAGGAGATCACCTCACGCGTGGCAAGCGGGTGCGCCGTGGGGAGCGCGACCCAGCGGGGCTCGGCGAACAGCACTTCCACCCGCAGGTCGTCCTGTCCGGGGAAGGGCAGCCGTACAAGAGCGACATCGATGTCTCCCGAGGCGAGTCCGGCGGCCGGGGTGGACCAGGTGGCCTGCCGCATCTCCGCTCGCCAGTCCGGCCGGAGCCGGGCGAACTCCGCGATGATGTGCTGGGTGGCCTCGTTGGCGGCGCTGGCCAGGTAGCCGATCCGCAACACGCGCTCTGTCCGGCCGGCCGCGTTCTTGGTCTCCCGCAGGATCCGGCCCCAGCCCTCCAGCAGGGCGGGTACCTGCTCGGCGAGGATCCGGCCCGGCTCGGTGAGAGCCATGCCGGCCCGCGATCGGGTGAACAGCCGCACGCTGAGCATGTTTTCGAGTTGCTTGATCTGTTTGGTGAGCGCCGGTTGCGACACGAAGAGCCGTTCCGCGGCGCGAGTCAGGTTCCCCTCCTCCGCCACGACGGCGAAGTACCGCAACAGCCGCGTGTCGACATCCATGCCGTCAGGTTATGGATGCAGGTATTGGACGCCAAGCTGGGCCCTCGGAGAGGCTTGATGCCGTGAGCGAGCAACGGGCTCGCCAGTCCCCCGCACTGTTTATTTCCGGGAGTAGCCGTGTCTGTCTTCATGATCTCGTACCAGGTGGCGGACGAGGGCGTCGCCGAGGTTGTCGAGGCGATCGAGAAGGCCTTCGCCGCCGTGGACGCACAGCGGCCGGACGGCATCCGGTATGCCTACCTGCGCAGGGCCGGCGGCACCGAGTTCGTCGCTCTGCTGGAGCTCGCCGACGGCGTGGAGAATCCGCTGCCCGGCCTCGCCGAGGCGCGCCGGCTCCAGGCGACCGTGGCCAGGTGGGCGGTGGGGCCGGCCCCGGCGCCCCAGCCTTTCGACGTTCTGGGCGACTACCGCATGCGCGGCTGAACGGAGGTCAGACGGAATGTTCGCCGCCTACGTCATGGTCACGGTCGTCACGATCGTGGCCACTGCGGGGATCGTCCTCGCCGACTTCACCGGAGCGGGGTTCGTCCTGGCCAACTCGGCAGAGGTGGGCCTGTCCCCGTCCTGGATCCCCCTGCTCGGATGGCTGAAAGCCGCGGGCGCCGTCGGGCTCCTGCTGGGACTTCTGGGCGTGCCGCTCGTCGGTCTCGCCGCCGCTGCCGGGCTCGTGCTCTTCTTCGTCGGCGCTGTCGTGGCCCACGTTCGGGCCCGCGTCTTTCACAACATCGTCTTTCCCGGAGGCTACCTGGCACTGGCCATCGGATCATTCACCCTGGCCGCCGTGCAGTGACCTCCTGGATCCGGCGACCTTCGACAGCGTCCCCCAGGCAGAAGGCCCGCGGTTCCCGGAGTCGCGGTGAACCCGGTCTCCGACATCGCCGCGGGTCCTCCGGCCGGACACCGGCCGACGGACCGGTTCGACAGGCGAGAGATCGTCAACGCGACCCTGTGCACGGAAGCTCGCAGAACGAACGCCCTCTCAGAGCCCCAGCGCCTCGCACGCGCGCGTCACCCCGTCCTCGGCGCGCATCCGCTCCCCCAGCCGGGCCGCCGCCGTCCTGATCCGCCCGTCCCGTACGGCGCGCGCCACTCTCCCGGCCAGCGTCTCCGCGGTGACCTTCCGCACCGGCAGCGGCGCGGGCCCCGCGCCCAGCAGGGCCACCCGGGCGCCCCAGAACGGCTGGTCGGAGAAGAAGGGGCAGACCACCCCCGGGACCCCCGCCCGCAGCCCGCTTCCCGTCGTCCCGGCGCCCCCGTGATGCACCACCGCGGCCACCCGCGGGAAAAGCCATCCGTGGTCGGCGTCGCCGACCGCGAACATGTCCTCCGCCCCGCCGTACGGCATGCCCTGCAGAACTCCCCGGACCCCGGCCCGGCGCAGCGCCGCCACCACCGTCGCGGCCATCGCGTCCGGGTCGGCGGGGACCATGCTGCCGAACCCCACGTAGACCGGTGGCGGCCCGGCGCCGAGGAACGCCTCCAGCTCGGGCCCGGGAGCCCAGGCGCGCTCCAGCGGCCAGAACCCGGTCAGGTGCACGTAGTCGGGCCAGTCCGCCGGGCGCGCGACGACCGAGGGGCTCACCCCGCACAGCACCGGCACCCGGCCGGCACGCGCCTGGCGGAAGGGGCTCCCCCGCATGGGCCCCAGCGTGAACACCCTGCTCCGCAGCCGGTTCACCATGCGGCCCAGCAGCAGCCAGCTCAGCCCCTCCACCAGCGCGTAACTGGCCCGGTTGCCCGCCCTGCCGAGGGTCCGCAACGGGACCAGCGGGTTGGGAAAGGCCCCGGTGGGCTCGCTGGGCTGGAAGTGGAGCAGCGCGTACGGCATGCCGTACCGCTCGGAGAGGTGGTGGCCGAAGCCGCCCAGCGCGGGCGAGAGCACCAGGTCCGCGCCCGCGCAGGCCGCGTCCACCTCGGTGACCAGCCGCTCGGCGAGCGGCTCCACGATCCTGCGGAACCCCCGGGCGAACCCGGCGGGGCCGCTGCGCAGCCACGCCTGCCCCTCCTCGGACTCCACGATCCTCAGGGGGTCGACGCTCACGGGGGCGAGTCCGAGCCCGGCCTCCTCGACCAGCCCGCCGTACCGGGCGGCGGCGACGACCGTGACCCGGTGCCCCCTCGCGGCGAGCCCCGCACCGAGCGCCACGCAGGGCTGGGTGTCCCCCCGCGACCCGAACGCCAGGACCGCGATCCTCACCGGAGCGTCACCAGGCTCACCGCGGCCCCCACGACGACCAGGGCGGCGGCGGTGAGCAGGCCGGCCGCGTAGCCGGCGGTGAAGCTCGCGGAGCTGCCGACGATCACTCCGACGACCGCGATGCCGAACAGCCCGGACATCTCGCGCGCCACGCTGAACACTCCCCCCGCCACTCCCGCCCTGGACTCCGGAACGGCCCCCAGCACCGCCGAGCCGAGCGGCATGGTCAGTGCCGAGCCGACCCCGATCACGCACACGGCGGGCAGCAGGTCGGCCCAGCCGTCGCCGGGGCGCAGGAACCCGACGGCGGCCATGCCCCCGGCGACGAGGAGGAGCCCCAGCGCGACCGTGCGCCCCGCGCCGAGCCGGCGCTCGACGTACGGCACCAGCGGCGTGACCGCGACGACGAGCAGCGCCAGCGGCACGAACGCCAGACCGGACATGGTCGGGCTGAAGCCGAGGACGCCCTGCAGGAACAGCGCCGTGAAGAAGAACACCCCGTTGACGCCGAGCCCCCAGAGCACCTGGGCGATCACCCCGCCGGTGAACGCCCGCGCCCGGAACAGCGCGAGGTCCACCATCGGGTCCGCGCCGAACCTCTCGACGGCCACGAAGACGGCGGCCGCGACCACGCCGACCGCCCCCGAGGCCACGATCACCGGCGACGTCCACCCCAGCTCGGCCCCGAAGGTCAGCGCGAACGTGCCCGCCGACAGCACGACGACCGACGTCGCGACCCCCGGGACGTCCACGCGGGCGGCGCTCGCGTCGCGCGACTCGGGGACCGCGACGGCCGCGAGCGCGATGACGAGAACGCCGAGGGGGACGTTGAGCAGGAAGACCCAGCTCCAGTGGAAGTGCTGGGTCAGGTAGCCGCCGACGACCGGTCCCAGGGCGAGCGCGCCCGCCCCCGAGGCCATCCAGACCGCGACGCCGGTCGACCGCTGCCGGTCGTCGTTGCCCACCGAGACCACCGCCAGCATCGCGGGCAGGATCAACGCCGCACCGCAGCCCTGGACCAGCCGGGCGGCGACGAGCACGCCCGCCGAGGTGGCCAGCCCGGCGGCGAGGGACGCCGCCGTGAAGACCGCGAGCCCGGCGACGAGGACCCTGCGGCGGCCGTAGACGTCGGCCAGGCGGCCTCCGGCGAGCATGAAGCCCGCGAAGGTGAGGACGTAGCCGGTGACGACCCATTCGAGCGCCGCCAGGGACGCGCCCAGCTCGGTCTGCAAGGTGGGCAGGGCGACCGTGACGACCGTGTTGTCCAGCGTGGTCACGAACCCGGCCAGGCCGACGACCAGCAGCAGCAGGCCGCGCCGGGTGGGCCGGGGCCGGGCCGCGGTGCCGTCGGGCCGCGCGGCGAGATCGCTCACTCCGGCACCTCCGTCCACTCCCAGCCGGATCCGTCCTGTCTGGGCCGTACGACCCGCGTGGTGCGGGTCCCCACCGCGACCCAGCCGCCGGCTCCCTGCCCCTCCTGTCCCGCTCGCTCCTGTACGGCCCGCCGCTCCCGCGCGACCTGGCCGGACGCACCCGCCCGTGTCCCGTCCTCCGTCTCCGGACGGGACTCCGGGCGTGGCTCCGGGCGGGGCGCCGGGCAGGGCGCCGAGCGCGACTCCGGAGGGGACTCTGGACGCGGCTCCGGGCGTGGCTCCGGGCGGGGTGCCGGCGGTTCCGCGATCGGCGGGACCGGCCTGTTGTCGTGCCGGATGAGCGGCTCCAACTGGTCGATCAGATGGCTGCTGACCGGCGGCGCGCTCCATGTGCGGCGGGCGTCCCCGGTCTCCGCCGTGGGACCCGGCGTGGGACCCGGCGTGGGACCCGGCGTCGCGGCGGCCGGGGCGGGAGGCGGCAACTCCGGCCGCACCCGGGGCGCGGACGGTGGAGCGGGAAGCTCGGGCCGTACCCGGGGCGCGGGCGGCAGCTGCTCGGGGCGAGGTGGAGAAGCCGGCTCGGGGCGGAGCGGAGAAGTCGGCTCGGGGCGGAGCGGAGAAGCGGGCTCGGGCCGTACCCGGATGACGGGGGGAGGCTCGGGGCGCGGACGGGGATCGGGCTCCAGCCGTACCCGGATGACGGGGGGAGAGGGCTCCGGGCGGGCCCGCGGAGGCGGGGCGGGCGAGGGGACGGGACGGCCGGGGACCGGGGGGCGCGCCGGGGAGTGCCGGGCGGGTCCCACCGCGTCCTCGACGGTCAGCAGGGGCTGAGGCGGGGACGGGTCTTCATGTTCCTCGGCCCAGTGCCAGCCCGGACCGTCCAGGTTGGGCTTGATGACCTTCTTGACCTTGCGTGCCCGTGCGGGCTCGCGCTCCGACGGCCCGGCGGGCGGTGCCGGAACGGGTGGCGGCTGCTCGGGGTCGAGCCCCGGAAGGGGGTAAGGGTTCGACCGGTGCTGCTGATGCCGGGAGTCCGACGCCCGTGACGGCGCGGGCCGGGGTTCCGGCCGGGAAGGACGCGGGGGACGCGGAGCCGGCGCCGGAGCGGGTGACGGCGGGACGGTCCGAGATGGAGCCGGGTCCACACGGGGAGCCGGGTCCACGCGGGGAGGGGCGGAGCGGGAAGGGGGAGGGGAGTGGTGGGAGGGAGGTGGGACGGGAGTCGCGCCGGGCGCCGGGCGGGAGGAAGGCGAGGTGGGGGTCGCGCCGGGCGCCGGGCGGGAGGGAGGCGGGGTGGGGGTCGCGCCGGGCGCCGGGCGGGAGGGAGGCGGGGTGGGGGTCGCGCCGGGCGCCGGGCGGGAGGGAGGCGGGGTGGGGGTCGCGCGGGGTGGGGCCGGGTCCGCGCGAGGCGGGACGGGGCGTGCGGGAGGCGGCGCGGAGCGGGCGGGAGGGGCGGGGTCGGGGACGGTCTCCTCGACCCACTGCCAGTCGGAGCCGTCGCGGGTGGACCTGATGACACGCGCCGAGACGGCCGGTGCGAGGGGCGGAGGTCCGGGGGCGGCGAGCTGCGGCACCGGCGGGGAGGTCTCCAGGCGGTGCGCCGGGGTGGTGCGGCGGCGGCCGGGGGCGTCCTCGCGCTCCACGGTGACGTAGGTGGGGGCGATCTCGGCGGGGCGGTGGTCGCGGACGTCGTGCTCGCGGATCTCGATGCGCCGGTGGAACCCCCGCAGGAAGCCCGGCAGCCACCAGTTGGCGTCGCCCATCAGGCGCATCGTCGCGGGCACCAGCAGCGCCCGGACCAGCGTCGCGTCCACCACGATGGCCACGAACATGCCGACGCCGAGCATCTTCACGATGGTGATCCCCGCGGTGGAGAACGCCGCGATGACCACGAGCAGCAGCAGGGCGGCGCTGGTGATGACCCCGCCGGTCCGCTCCAGGCCGACCGCCACGGCGGCGGTGTTGTCCCGGGTTCTCAGCCACTCGGCGCGGACCCGGCTGAGCAGGAACAGCTCGTAGTCCATCGACAGGCCGAACACCACCGCCAGGATCAGCACGGTGATGGTCGCCTCGATGCTCCCGGTCGGGGTGAAGCCGAGGACGTCCGCCAGGTTGCCGTCCTGGAAGGCCCAGACGATCACGCCGAAGGACGCGCCCAGGGAGAGGACGTTCATCAGGATCGCCTTGATCGGCAGCAGGATCGAGCCGAACGCGGCGAACAGCAGCAGGCCCGTCATCAGGCAGACCACCAGCGCGGTCCACGGCAGGGTGGACTCCAGGCTGGCCTGCAGGTCGAGCTGGGCGGCGGTGGGGCCGCCGACGACCACGTCCTGGAAGTTCCGCTCCAGGGAAAGGTCGCGGATCCGCTCGACCAGCGCGCGGGCCTCGTCCGACATCGGGTCCTTGTCGTAGCGGACCGCCAGCCGTACCGCACCGTTGTTCTGCGAGATCCCGGTGACGTCCACCCCGGTGACGTGGTCGAGTGCCTCCAGGCGCTCCACGAAGGCCTTCACGTCCAGCGGGCCGACCTCGGTGACCGGGGTGATCCCCGAGTTGCCGACCCCGATGGGCCCGAGCCGCGTCCCGACCTCCGAGGTGAGCGCGCCGGGCGCCGACGCGGTCATCGGCCCGACGAGGTCGCGCTCGACGAGCACGATGACATCGATCGGCGACATCGCGTTCCTGGCGAACCCCGTGTTGATCTCCTCGGCGACCTGGCGGCTCTCGAACCGCTCGGGCAGCACCCGGTGGTCCACGCTGCCGAACCGCACGTGCACGAACGGCGCGGCCAGCGCGAACAGCACCACGCCGACCCCGGCGAGGTAGACCACCGGGCGGCGCATCACGCTGGAGGCGATGGCGTGCCAGGTCCCGCTGCCGCCCTTGTGCCTGCCGAAGTCCGGCGCGAGCCGGATCGCGTCCACCCGGGGCCCGAGCACGGCCAGCAGCGCGGGCAGCACGATCAGCGCGGCCGCCATCGCGACCAGCACCACCGCCGCCGCGCCCAGGCCGATCGAGCGCAGGAACATCTGCGGGAACAGCAGCAGGCCGCTGAGCGAGGTCGCCACGGTCAGCCCGGAGAACGCGACCGTGCGGCCGGCCGTCGCCATGGTCCGCACGACGGCCGTCTCCACCGGCGAGCCCCGGCGGATCTCCTCTCGGAAGGCGTTCAGCACGAACAGCGAGTAGTCGATGGCCAGGCCCAGGCCGAGCATCGTCACGACGTTCAGCGAGAAGACCGAGACGTCGGTCACCTCGGTCAGCAACCGGAGCAGCAGGAGCGCGCCGACCACCGACAGCAGCCCGACGACCAGCGGCAGCCCGGCGGCGACCAGGCTGCCGAAGACCAGCACGAGCAGGACGAGCAGCACCGGCATCGACAGGGCCTCGGCCTGCTGCAGGTCGGCGCCGGTCTGCGTGTTGAGGTCCTTGAGCAGCGGGATCGGGCCGCCGACCTTGACCGTGTATCCGGCCGGCGCGGTCCTGAGCCGGTCCTTGACCTGCTCGTAGCCGCTCTGCTTCGTCAGCTGCCCGCCGCGCAGGGTGATCAGCGCGTAGGTGGAGTGCCTGTCCTCGGAGACGAGCTCCGCGGCCTTGGTCGTCCAGTAGGTGGACGTCCCCGTGACGTGCTCGGCGGGCAGGTCGCGGAGCGCGGCGTGCACGTCCTTCCTGAACTGCTCGTCATTCGCCTCGAACGTCGGGTGGGTGTAGAGGACCACCACGTCGGGCGAGCTGCCGCCGAACCACTGCCGGCTCCACTGGGCGGCCGAGGTCGACTCGGCGCCCGGGTCGTCGAACCCGCCGTCGGTCATCCGCCCGAACAGCCCCAGCCCGAAGTATCCGGCGACGACCGCGAACACCGCCCCCAGCGCCAGCACGCTCCAGCGTGCCCGGTAGACGGTCCGCCCGAACGACTCGAACATCAGACGCCGGCGTCCCTGGGCCCGGCGGGCCGGGGGCCGAACGCGCCGTCCAGGTAGGCCAGTACGCACGCCCTGCGGGCGATCTTCCCGCTCGACGTGCGCGGCACGACTCCCGCCTCGGTCAGCACGAAGTCATGCAGCCGCAGATCATGGTTTTTCGCGACAGCCGCGCGGATGTTGGCCGTGACCTCGGCGAGGTCGCGCCCGGCGGCCCTGCGGGACCGCTCGGCCACCACGACCAGCCGCTCGGTCTCCTCCCCCGGCAGGGCGAACGCCGCCACGTGGTCCCGGCGGACGGCCTGGTCGGCCTCCTGCACGGTCACCTCCACATCCTGTGGATAGTGGTTGCGCCCGTCGACGATGATCAGGTCCTTGATCCGCCCGGTGATGTAGAGCTCGCCCTCGTGGACGACGCCCAGGTCCCCGGTCCGCAGCCAGGTGCCGTCCGCGCCGTCGAGCACGTTGCCGAAGACCTCGGCGCTGCGCTCCTCGTCCCGCCAGTAGGCCCGCGCCACGTTCGGCCCCTGCACCCAGATCTCGCCCACCTCGCCGTCCGGCTTCGCCGTACCGGACTCCGAGACGATGGCGACCCGCTGGCCCGTCGGCACCCCGCAGGAGACCAGGTCGCTGACCCGTCCCTCACCCGTGTACGGCACGGCCCGCCCGGCGGTCAGCGCGTCCCTGTCGAACAGGGTCACCCGGGCCGGCAGGTCCCGGTCCATCACCGTGACGAACACCGTCGCCTCCGCCAGGCCGTACCCGGGGGTGTGCGCCTCGGGCCGCAGCCCGCACGCGGCGAACGTCTCGGAGAACCGGTCGATCGTGCTGCCGCGCAGCGGCTCGGCGCCGTTGAGCATGACCGAGACCCCGGACAGGTCGAGCGTGGCCTTCTCCTCGTCGGTGACCCGGCCGGCCGTGTACTCGAAGGCGAAGTTGGGGCCGCCGGTGAACACGTCGTCGTACTCGCTGAGCATCCGCAGCCACCGCACCGGGTGCATGACGAACGCGACCGGGTCCATGAACACCGCCTGGTTTCCGCCCACCATCGGCGCGGCGATCGTGGCGATCAGGCCCATGTCGTGGAAGAGCGGCAGCCACAGGGCCGCCGTGGACACCCGGGGGGTGGCCCGGAAGGCCTCCCAGAGCTGCTCGGCGTTCGCGGTGAAGTTGGCGTGGCTGATCTCCACTCCCGCGGGGGCGCGGGTCGAGCCGGAGGTGTACTGCAGGTAGGCCAGGTCGCCGAGCCCGATCGGCTCGGGCTCCCACTCGTCGGCGAGCAGGTCGGAGACCGCGTCCAGCGTGATGACCTGCTTGGGCCGGGGCGCGGACCCGCCGTCCAGGAAGGCGTGGACGCTGTCCAGCGCGGAGGTCGTGGTGAGCACGCAGACCGGGTCGGCGTCGGCGTAGGCCCGGATCAGCCGGTCGGCGTGGCCGGGCAGGTCGGGTGCGAACAGCGGCACCGCGACCACCCGGGCGTACATGGTCCCGAGCATCGCGACCACGTACTCCAGCCCCTGCGGCGCCAGGATCGCCGCCCGGTCACCGGGGAGCGTCACCTCGCGCAGCCGTACGGCCAGCGCCCGCGCCTTGAGATCCGCCTTCGCCCAGGAGAGCGTGTGCTTCACCCCGTCGTGTCCGGCGGAGTAGTCCAGGAAGGTGTACGCGGGAGCGTCCGGGATCTCCCTCGCCCACCGCTCAACCCGGGCGATCAGCGCGTCGCTCATCCTCAAGGTCCCCTCGCCGAGGTACAGGGACCTAGCAACTTACTCAGGCGACTCCAGCAATTCTTGCCAAAGACCTGCACATTCCGGGCCTCCGGTTATTACCGGCATGACAACTGATCAGCGGTCCGCCCGGTCGGTCCGGCCGCTCGTCCGCAGGCCCCGGACGGGGACCCTCGGGTGGAGCCCGAAGCGGGGCTCGGGCTCCCGCGCGCCGTCGAGGATCTCGGCGACGTACTCGGCCAGGGCGGGTGCGTGCTTGAACCCGTGGCCGGAGTCGCCGCCGAGCAGCCACACCCCGTCCTCCGGCTGGGCGATGACCCATTCGCCGTCGAGCGTGAGGGTGTACTGGCAGACCTGGCTGAACAGCACCGGCGCCTGGGCCAGGCTCGGGAACCTGCGGCGCAGGTAGGCGCGGGACGCCTCCTCGCTCGACGGCGAGATCCGCCGGTCCCCGGTCTCCGGGTCGTACGGCTCGCCCTCGATGTCCGAGGTCACCTTCATCCCCAGGCCGTCGAGGTCACCGTGCCCGTAGACCGACGCGTCGTAGTCGACCCAGGCGGGCGTGTCCCACCCGGGCGCCACCGCGAAGTGCGCCGTGTCCTGCTTGGTCACCTGCAGATCGGCCATCCCGGGGAAGAGCCGGGGCAGCCACGCCCCGCACGCCCACACCACCCGGTCGGCCCGCAGCACCTCATCCCCGACCCGGACCGCGGGCCCACCGCTCGGCTCCGCCCACCCCTGGAACGCCATGCCGTACGCCTCCGTCCCGCGCGGGACCACCACGTCGTACGGCTCCAGGACGCCCGCGCCGTACGGCTCGGCCCGTCCCCTGACCAGGGTGACGCCGGCCGCACGGGCGAGGCGGGCCGTCACCTGGGTGGCCCGCCGGGCCCTGACCACCCCGGCCTGCGGCTCCCACAGCACGAACTCCAGGTCGTCCCCGCGGAAGTCGGGGAAGAGGGCGGCCGCACGGGCCGGATCCCAGATCTCGTGGGGGATGTCGAGCCGCTCCAGAACCGAGGCGCTCGCCCGCTCCCACCCCTGCGCCCGCCGCGCGAACCAGAGCATCCCCGTCTCGGCGTACAGCTCCTCGCCGACCCGCTCGCCGAGATCCCGCCACAGCTCACGGGCCCGCCGGGCCATCCGGGCGTACCAGTCGTCGGTCCCGTGCGAGGCCCGCAGCAACCGTGTCTCCCCGGCGCTCGCCTGCCGCAGATGTCCGGGCTGGTACTGCTCGACCAGCGTGACGCGCCACCCCGACTCCGCCAGCCGCAACGCCAGCGACGTGCCCCAGATCCCCGCTCCGACCACGATGACGGACTTCATGCCTCGGGCCACCCCCTTCTGTGGATCTCCCTGTGGATCTCCCCCACCGTCGGGCATCTCCGTTCCCCGCCGCAAGCCCACCGATCACCGGACGCCGCGTCCCGTCCCCTGCCGCAAGCCCGCCGACCACCGCATACCGCGTCCCGTTCCCCGCGAGACCACCGATCACCGGACACCGCGTCCCGTCCTTCGCCGCGAGACCGCCGATCCACGCGCCGTTTCCCGCGGAACCACCACCCCGCGCCGTCCGCGCGCCGTCCGCACTGCGGGCACCGTCGATAATCGGGAGCATGCTCCCAGCCCAGCAGGTGCCCTGATGCCGGCCGAGTCGTCGCAGACGCTGGAACGCGGCCTCCGCCTGCTCCGCCTGCTCGCCGACGGCCGCCGCGGCCGCACTCCCACCGAGCTCGCGGGCGAGCTCGGACTGAGCCGCCCGGCGGTCTATCGCCTGCTCACCACCCTCCAGAGCGAGGGCTTCGTCCGCCGCGACCGGGACGGCCGCGTCCACCTCGGCTTCGGCGTGCTCGTGCTGGCGCGCGCCGTCCAGCCCCTGCTCCGTGAGGGCGCCCTGCCCACCCTGCGCGGGCTCGCCGAGGAGGTCGGCGCGACCGCGCACCTCACCGTGGCCGAGGGGGACGACGGCCTGGCGGTGGCGGTGGTCGAACCCTCCTGGACGGACATGCACGTCGCCTACCGCGAAGGCTCCCGCCATCCGCTCGCCAGGGGCGCCGCCGGGCTCGCCGTGCTCGCCCTGCGCCAGGGCCGCACCGACTACGTGATCACCGAAGGCCAGCTCCAGGAGGGGGCACGGGGCATAGCCGCCCCCGTCCCCGGCGTGCCCTGGCTTGAGGCGTCCGTGGGAGTGGTCGCCTTCACCCCCCTCGACCCCGAGGTCGTCGGCCCCCGGGTGGCCGCCGCCGCCGCCGAGCTGGCCACGGCTCTGGCCTGACGGAGGCACGGCCGCGCGCCTCACCGGTCCCGTGGCAGACAGACGGAGGCGCGGACGCGCGCCCTCCCGGCTCCGGGTCAGACGGTCAGCGGCACGGGGTGGATCTCGTCGGCCGGATGACCCGCCCGCTCATGGACCCGCTGGACGGCCTCCGCGTCGGGCGCCTCCGACAGGCAGTAGATGACGCCCTCCGCCGGGTCCGCCCACGCGTGCTCGAAGGACACCCCTTCTTCGGCCTGGATGGCGAGGTCGGCGTCGTGGGCGTCACGGAACTGCTGGTCGGTGATGCCCGCCATGCCGTGATGGACGTCCATGAACTTCGTCATGGCTTCCTCCTGAGGCAGCGGAACCGGCTGGCATGCCGGAACTCCTCCCAGCCTAGATCGGGCATAAAACACCAAAACACCCAAGCTTGTTCAAACGCTGGAATTCTTCCACTTCCGGCGCCCACAGGCCGTTCGAGCGCGCGTTCGCGTGGGTCAGCCGGTTCGAACGCCCGTCCATCCGCGACGAGGGGGCGGGGAGCGGCTACCGCCGCCCGGACCCGCCCGGCGAGACCCCGGTCAAGAGCGGCGGAACCCGGTGATCTCACGGTCACCGATCTTCGTCGCCCGGCTCGCGTCGAACGCCCGGTACCCGGCGATCGCGGCGGCGGCGGCCGCCGGGGCGATGTTCGCGCAGACGATGGTCACGGCGGAGAGCCTGGCGCCGAGAAGCTCGACGAAGGGGCGCAGAGCGGGGTTGAACCGCGCCGCGATTCCCGCCCCCGCGATGGCTCCGAGGCTGGCGACGGAGAAGACGAGCGCGACCTTGTGGATGCGGTCGAGATCCTCGACCGTGTCGGAGAGCGCGTCGGACAGGCGGCGCACCCTCTCGGCCAGATGGACGCCCGCGGCGACGAACTCGACCAGCCTCGCGTCGGCGGCGTCCATGGCGGGCCCGGCCCAGGCCGCCGTTATGGCCTCGCGGACCAGGCCGGTGTCGTGCCCGAACGCCTCTCCGCAGTAGTAGGCGAGCTCGCCCCAGCCCGCGACCGCACGGTCGAGGTCCTCGTCCGAGGGGATGATCATGGCGGTCCAGACGAGCCCACCGGCCATGGCCGCCCAGGAGAACGCCTTCGCGCGCGCCAGATTCGCCTGCGTGGCCTTACTGTACTTGGCGAGCTCCGACAGCCTCCTCTCCCTCTCCGCGTGCAGACCATCCACCCTTTTGTACAAAGAATTCCGATATGCCGCATCCTTCTCACCGAGGTCGTTTGTCCAATTAGTGTCCTCCATATGGCTGACTATAGATTTGCCGACTCTGCCTATGCGCTTTTCCGCTGTATCATTGATTTCCCTTCTCCTGTCGAGGAGAAATGCACTCTCCTCCCTTTTTGTAAAGTTATGGATGGCGCGGCCCCCCATGCCCGCAGCCATGGCGGCCACCCCGGCGCCATACGACAGTGCGGTCGGGTTCATCAAGGATTCGGCGAACGACTCCATCTCATAATCGGAGTAACCCGAGGAAAAGGAAACTTCGCCGGGGTCCGCGTTCCGGGCCTCGGTCACGGCGTCGAGCACCCTGCGGACACTCGCACCTTCGGCCCCGGCGTAGCTTTTCCGGGTCCTCCGCATCATCTCCGCCAGAGACGTGCCCTCGGTCTCGCCGTAGTTGAACTCCTGCTCAAGCTCCTCCCAGGTCTTCCCGTACTCGTGCCGGGCGGGCCACTCACCCGCTCCGCCCAGCGCCCAGGTGGGGAGAGCGACCGTGTCCCCCGAATACCTCAGCGTCCCGAGTCTTTCCGCCATGCCCTCCAAGCTCATCGCCACCTCGTTGAAGACACTTCCGTCATAGGCGAACCCATCGCCGGCAGTCATCCGGTCACCCCATCTCATGAGTCGGCGTACGGCCTCCAGAACCCCTGGAGCACGTCCCCCGGCATCCGTCGCAGCCGACGATAGTGATCAACTCGCGGGCTTCAAAGAGATGATCACGGGTCGGGACGATCACACCGGCGGCACCGATCGGCCACCGTTCGGGAGGAACACGGCAAAGCCAGCGCCAAAAGGCGTAACACGGCGATTCCGGATGACATCTTCCCTGGTCAGCGGCTTACGCTGAACAGCACTTGATGGCCGAACCCGTCGAAGGGACAGGGTCCTCATGAGGCTCGTCGTCGATCTCAACCGGTGCCAGGGATACGCGCAGTGCGCCTTCCTCGCGCCGGACGTGTTCACCATGCACGGTGAGGAGGCGCTGATGTACGACCCCGGCGCCGACGAGGCCCGGCGCGAGCAGGTCATGAGGGCCGCGGCCGCGTGCCCGGTCCAGGCCATCCTCGTCGACCAGGTCGACGCGCCGGGCACGCCGGAGCGGCCGATCGCGCTGGAGAGGGCGGGGACCGATGGCCGTTGACGGGTCCGACAAGGCGTTCAGGCGACACGGCCGCGTGGTCGTCGTCGGCGCCTCCCTGGCGGGCCTGCGGGCCGCGGAGACCCTGCGCGAGGAGGGCTTCACGGGGTCGCTGACCATGATCGGAGACGAGCCGCACGAGCCGTACGACCGGCCGCCGCTGTCCAAGCAGGTCCTGCTCGGCAAGGTGCCCGCAGACGGCACGGCCCTTCCCCGGCGCCGCGCGATCGACGCGGAGTGGCGGCTCGGGGTCGCCGCCGCCGGACTGGACCTGACCGGCAAGCGGGTGCGCCTGGCCGACGGGCAGGAGGTCGGCTTCGACCGCCTGCTGATCGCGACCGGCACCCGTGCCCGGCCGTGGCCGAGGGACGCGGAGGCCGACCTTGACGGCGTCTTCGTCCTGCGCACCAGCGACGACGCCGCCCGGCTGAACCGGAGGCTGGCCGCCAGGCCCCGCCGGGTGCTGGTCGTCGGCGCCGGGTTCACCGGCTCCGAGGTCGCCTCCGCCTGCCGCGAGCGGGGGCTGGAGGTCACGGTCGCCGAGCGCGGCCCGGCCCCCCTCGTGGGCGCGCTCGGCGGCGTCGTCGGCGCGGTCGCGGCGGAGCTCCAGCGTGAGCACGGTGTCGACCTGCGCTGCTGCATCACGGTGACCGCGCTCGAAGGCGATCCGGCCGGACGGCTCAGGCGCGCCCACCTGTCCGACGGCGGCACGCTGGACGTCGACGTGGCGGTGATCGCGCTCGGGGCGATGCGCAACACCGAGTGGCTCGCGGGTTCCGGGCTCGGCGCCGGCCCGCGGGGCGTCGCTTGCGACGCCGGGTGCCGGGCCTTCGACGTGCACGGCATCGTCACCGACGACATCTTCGTCGCCGGCGACGTCGCCCGGTCCCCGCACCCGCTCTTCGGCTACCAGTTCCTCTCCCTGGAGCACTGGGGCAACGCGGTCGCGCAGGCCGAGGTCGCCGCCCACAACATGATCAGCCGCGGCCCCGACCGCCGCCCCCACCTGTGGGTGCCGGCCTTCTGGTCCGCCCAGTTCGGGGTGAACATCAAGTCCGTCGGCGTGCCGCCCATGGGTGACGAGATCATCGTCACCCAGGGGTCGCTCGCCGAGCACCGCTTCGCCGCGGCCTACGGCCACCAGGGCCGCGTCATCGCCGCGGTCACCTTCGACCACGCCAGATGGATCGACTTCTACCGCGAGCAGATCGAGTCGGCCGCGCCGTTCCCGCCCGACTTCACCAACGTCGACCGGCGGCCCGAGGGCCTGCGGCCGGTCGGGGCCGACTTCCCGGACCCCGCCCTGCCCACCCACGGCCCCACCGTCACCCTGAGCGGCTACTCGCCCAGCGATCGGCGGGTCGTCTTCACCCCGGCCCGTGCCTGACGACGAGCGCCCAGGCCGACCATGTTCAAGGACTCCGCCATGCCATCGGGAACCCTGCTGCACCAGATCACCGACTACGCCAGCCGCGCCGATCCGTACCCTCTCTACGCCGAGCTCCGCAGGACGCCGGTGTCGCGGCAGGACGACGGCGTCTACGCTGTCAGCACCTACTGGGAGATCGTCAGCCTGCTCCGCGACCCGCGGCTCAGCTCCGACGCGCGCAACCGCGCCGCCCAGCCGGGTGAGGTCCTCCCGCCGGAGGAGGACACGACCCTTCCCCCCAGCTTCCTCCGGCTCGACCCGCCCGAGCACGACCGGCTGCGCCGCCTGGCGACCCGGCCGTTCGGGCCGCCGCACTGCCCCCGGCGGGTCCACGACATGGGCGGCGAGCTGGCCCGGATGGTGTCCGGCCTGGTCGACGGCTTCCAGGGCAGGGACCGGGTCGACATCGTCGAGGACTTCGCCTACCCCTTCCCCGTGATGGTGATCTGCAAGCTGCTGGGGGTGCCGCACCAGGACGAGGCGCTCTTCCACGGCTGGGCCGAGACGATCGTCGCCGCCCTCGACCCCAACCCCGCCGAGGGCCCCGCCGAGCGGCAGCGCGTCGCCCAGCAGGCCCGCTCCGAGCTGGGCGCCTACCTCGCCGGGCTCATCTCGGAGCACCGCCGCGCGCCCGGCGACGACATGCTCTCCGCCCTGGTCACCGACCACGGCCCCGACGGGCTGATGTCACCGGTGGAGGTGATCACCACCGCCGTCCTGCTCCTCATCGCCGGCCACGAGACCACCGTCAACCTCATCACCAACGGGATGCTCACGCTGCTGCGCCACCCGGAGGCGCTCAAGCGGCTGCGGGCCGACCCCGACCTGGCCGTCCCGCTCGTGGAGGAGCTGCTGCGCTACGAGCCGCCGGTGCAGCTGCTGCCCCAGCGCACCGCCCTCGCCGACATCGACATCGCCGGCACCGTCATCCCCGCCGGCGCGCCCATCTGGCTCGTTCTGGCCTCCGGCAACCGGGACCCCAGGCGTTTCCGCGACCCCGACCGGTTCGACCCCCTGCGCCGGGACAACGAGCACCTCGGCTTCGGCAACGGCATCCACTACTGCTTCGGCGCGCCCCTCGCCCGGCTGGAGGCGCAGCTCGCGCTGACCGAGCTCGCCCGGCGGCTGGAGGACCCGCGGCTCGTGGAGGACCCGCCGCCGTACCGGCAGAACCCGGTCCTGCGCGGCCCCCGGCACCTCCCCGTCGCCTTCGGCGGCCTCGCGGCCCAGCGGTGAGGACCGGGAATTCACCTGTTCGGGATGGTCTCATCGCCGGACGGGGGTAGGCGAGGAAGTATGCGTTACCACGCTGTGGCATGCGACTACGACGGGACGCTGGCCGCAGACGGTCACGTCGACGACGGCACCGTGGCCGCCCTCGAACGCCTCGTGCGCTCCGGGCGGCGGCTGCTGCTGGTCACCGGCCGGCAGATCGACGAGCTCAGACGGGACTTCGGGCGGCTGGACCTGTTCGACCGGATCGTCGCCGAGAACGGGGCCGTGCTGTACCGCCCCAGGGAGCCCGCGGAGCAGGCGACCTCGCCCCTGGCCGAGGGGCCGCCCGCCGCGCTCGTCGAGCGCCTGCGCGACCTGGGCGTGGAACCGCTCGGTGTCGGCTCGGTGATCGTGGCCACCTGGGAGCCCAACGGCGAGACCGTTCTCCACGCGATCCGCGACCTCGGCCTGGAGATGCAGGTGATCTTCAACAAGGGCGCGATCATGGTCCTGCCCTCGGGGATGAACAAGGCCAGCGGCCTGGCCGCCGCCCTGGCGGAACTCGGGATATCGGAGCACAGCACGGTGGGCGTGGGCGACGCCGAGAACGACCACGCGTTCCTGGCGGCCTGCGAGTGCGCGGTGGCGGTGGCCAACGCGCTCCCCGCCGTCAAGGAACGCTGCGACCTGGTGACCGGGCGGGACCACGGCGCCGGGGTCACCGAGCTGGTCGACCGCCTTCTCGCGGACGACCTGGCCGGCGTGGACGTCGTGCGGCACCGCCTCCCGCTCGGCACCGGTGCGGCCGGCCAGGTGTCCGTCCCGCCGTACGGCCTGCGGCTGCTGGTCGCCGGGCCCTCGCACAGCGGCAAGTCCACCGTCACCGCCGCGCTGCTGGAGCGTGTCGCCGGGGCCGGCTACCAGTTCTGCCTGATCGATCCGGAGGGGGACTACGCCGACGGGGTCGAGGGCGCGGTCGTGCTGGGCGACGCCCGGCGCGCGCCCACCGGCGAGGAGGTGCTCCGGCTGCTGGAGGACGTCCGGCAGAGCGTCGTGGTCAACCTGCTGGGCCTGTCCATCGACGACCGGCCGGGCTTCTTCGAGGCGTTGCTGCCCCGCCTGTCGGCGCTGTGCGCCCGCCAGGGGCACCCGCACTGGCTGGTGGTCGACGAGGCCCACCACATGATGCCCGAGGGCTTCGGCCTGCAGCCGGCCGGGCTGCTGGGCGAGATGGGCGGGCTGCTGCTGGTCACCGTGCACCCCGGCGCGGTCAGCGAGCCGGTCGTGCGGGCGCTCAACGCGGTCGTCGCGGTGGGGGAGCGCCCGGGGGACATCCTCGGCACGTTCGCCGCCGCCACCGGCCAGGACATGTCCCACCGGGACTTCCCCGACCTGCCGACCGGGGAGCTGCTGTTCTGGGAGCTCGGCGGCGAGCCGGTCCGGGTGGAGCTGATCCCGCCCGAGGAGGAGCGCCGCCGGCACCGCCGCAAGTACGCGACCGGCGAGCTCGGGGAGGACAAGAGCTTCTACTTCCGCGGCCCCCGGGAGGCGCTGAACCTGCGGGCCGACAACCTCACGGCGTTCTGCCGCCTCGCCGAAGGCGTCGACGACGACACGTGGACCTATCACCTGGGCCGGGGCGACTACTCGCGATGGCTGGCGGAACAGGTCAAGGACGAGGAGCTGGCGGCCGAGGTGGCCGGGGTCGAACGGGCTCCCGGAGAGTCTGCCGCCGAGACCAGAAGGCGCGTGTGCGAGCTCATCGAGGCCCGGTACACCGCCCCCGCCGAACCCACCTGAGAGCGCGGGGCCGCCCCCGTATCGGCGGGCCCCTGTCCCGCCTCCCCGGACACCTTCTCCCACCACTATCGTGCGATTTGCCATAATTCATAGGAATTATCGATCACATCAGGCAATAATCCATGTTTCTGATGACAGGGCGAGCCGTACGGGGGTGCACGGTGGGGCGCGAGCTGCAGGTCGATCAGGTGTCGTTGAGCGGTGCCGGGCAGCGCATGCGAGAGCCGGTCGATCTGTTCGGGCAGCACACGGACGCGTTGCTGAAGGCCGTCGCCGGCGGCGAACGCTCTCCATGGGGGATCGGCGTCATCGGCATGGTCATGGACCAGATCAACGAAACGCTCGCCCAGGCATGCGGTCACCTTCACGCCAACCTCGACATGACCGGCACGGGCGTCCGGGAGATGGGCGACCAGGCACGTGCCACCGAGTCGCTCAACATGGCCACCGTCCAGGATCTGGATCCGTCCATCCGATGACACCTGCCGTGAGCCGGCCGTCCCGAACGGGACCGGTCAGGGAGATGACGGCCGGACGGCGGCGTGGCGGGCGGGGGGCGGCCCGATGGCGGTGATGCTTCCGGCCGGGCTGGAGACCGCGTTCGGGATGCTGGGCGTGCCGTGGCCCACCGAGGACGAGGACAGGCTGCGCGAATGCGCCACCGCCTACCGGTCCTGTGCCACCACGATCACCGCCGACGTCATCCCGGGCACGCAGGGCGCCGTCCGGTTCGCCGCCGCGGACAACGCCGGCGACGACGTCGACGCGCTCACCGCCTTCTGGGCCGACTACCACCGCGAAGGCGACGACTCCGCGCACCTGTCCAGTCTCGCCACCACCCTGCACGCCCTGGCCGACACCCACGACGGGTTCGCCACCCTCGTCGAGATCCTCAAGAAGGTCCTCATCGTCGCGGCCGGGATCGTGGCCGCCATCCTGGCGTGGGCCGTCGCGGCGTCCGCCTTCACCTTCGGCATGGCCGCCGTCCAGGCGCGTACGGCCGTCTTCGGCTCGCGGGTGTTCGCCCAGCGCGCGGTGGCCGTCTTCCGCCGCGAACTCGGACGGTTCTTCAGCAGGACCCTGGCCCGAGGCGTCGCGGCCCGGCTCCGCCGCATCCTCGCCGCCAAACCCCCCAGCCAGCTGCGGATGCGGTTCGGTGGACGGCCGGATCCGCTGCGGGCGGCGGCCAACCGGAACGTCAACGTCAAGGCGATCACCCCCGCTCCGGTCTGGCGCACCGACCGGCTCATCCTCCGGCGCGCGGACGACCGCCACCCCGACGAGGTCTTCGGACCGGGCTTCCACCCCCGGCGCCCCGACAACACCGATCTCGAATCCCATCTGCGGTTCGAGGAGTCGGCGTTCGTCAGCACCACCCGGCTGTCCAATCCGATGGACATATTCCCCATGCGATATCTCTACGACGTGGACGCGCCGGGCGGGATCGACCTCTCCCAGACCATGGGCACCGCCCTTCGCACCGGACACCAGCAGGAGGTGGCGTTCCCCGGCGGGGTCGAAGGGCGGTTCATCAAGGGGGCGCGCCCCTACGACGCCGCGACGGAGACGTTCGGGGACTACGTGAACAATCCCCACTACCGCCCCTGACCTCTGGTCGAGCCCATCGGCGGGGTTGCCGGCAGCTTCCGGGGTGAGGACGTGCGGCCTCATCCCCGCCGAGGCGGATCCGCTCGCCGCCGACCGGATCCGGCTTGTCGGTTCCCATATGAAGTGATCCGGGGCAGGGCCATCGGGGCGAAGCCGAGATCGGCCAGCGCGGCCGCGCCGCGGGCGGCGTGGTCGCCGCCGGCGAGCACCAGGGTCCGCGCCGACTGATAGCGGCAGCCGGCGGTGTCGAACGCGTCTGCCGTGGCGAGCAACCGCTCCTGGTCGTTGTCGAGCAGCGCTTGGGCCCGCTCCACGATGGCAGTGGCGACCGGGTTGCCGGCCACGATGGTCCGAGCCTCGGCCAGACGGTCGCCGGCGTCGGAGCTCCTGGCGAGCACGGCGGTTTCGGCGCGCAGCGCCACGTACCAGTGCAGCCAGATCCAGGTGACCCATTGCCACACCTCGCCGGGCTCAGGCGCCATCCGCTCCAGTGCCTCCGGTGCCTGCCCACGGTGGAGCAGGAGCATCGCGTCGAAGACCGCCCCGTAGCCGCAGGTATTCCCCGGTGAGGGGTCGAGCTGATTCAGCACCGCGCTCCATTCGCGCCAGGCATCCTGGTCGTCGCGTAGGCCGTGGATCGTCGCCACTGCGGCCGCCGGCGGACCCAGGACGGACATGGCGGGCCTGCCGGCCCGCTGCCACGCGTCGAGGAACCGGATGCTGCCGGTGAGTATCTCCTCGACGTTGCCCGCCAACGTGTCGGCCACAAGGAGCCAGCCCGTAGCCCGGTGGCCGACTTCCGCCAGCAAGGGATGATCCGCGAGTTGCCGTGCCCACCGGCGGGCACCCGGCAGGTCGCCGGTGCCGAGGCTGGCCTCGGTGGCCTCGCCGAGCGCCTCGATCAGCTCGTGGGTACCGGCCGGGGTGTCCGGTGTGGACGAGAGCAGTGTGATCCGGCGCCGGGCCGTGCCGGCGGCGGCGAACGTGTCACCGGCCCAGCTCTGGGCGCAGGTGAGCGTATCGAGCGCGGCGGACTCGGCGAGCGGGTCATCCGTACGGTGAGCGAGTTCGACCGCTCGTTCGGCGCGTGCGATCGTCATGGGAACCGCGTCGTCGTTCAGGCCCGGTGCGGCACCGAGCTCGGTGAGCGCCCGCCCAGCTTCGGCCAGCGCCACCGCGGCCTGGGCGGCCGGGTCGTCACCGCCCAGCTCCCGCGCCTGAGTGATGAGCGCGACCGCCTCTTCCTGTGGCAGCTTCCGTACGAACTTGCCGGAGAACCGGTAGGCGTTGGCGGCGACGGTCGCCAGGTCACAGGCGGCGCCGGCGGTGTCGCCGGACCGGCGGGCGGCGTCCGCGGCCGCGCGGCGCAGGCGGTACATGTCATCACCGTGCATCCGGCAGCTGGCCACGGCCGCGGCATGCCGAAGCATCGACGCGACGGCGGCGGGGTCGTCGGCGAGCGCGGCGGCCTGCTCATAGCGCCCCTGGGACTCGCCGATCAGGTTACGGACGAAGGTCAGCTCCGCCAGATGCCGGGCGAGACCGTACGCGTCCGTGCGCTGTTCCGGCTGACCGGCCGCCCACGCCAGGGCCGCGCGCAGATCGTCCGCCACCGCGTCGAACCCGGCCCGCCGGTCCCCCCGTGCCGCTGCCAGACCGGCGGCCCTGGCCAGGCACCAGCGGACGTGGCGGGATCGAGCGTCGACCAGCTCACCGGCCTCGGACAGCCGTTCCACCCCGTACTGGCGGATGGTCTCCAACGCCCGGTACTCCGTACCGCCCGGGGACGCCGTCACCACCAGCAGACTCTGTTCGGCCAGCCGGGCCAGTCCCTCGGCGACGACGCCTTCCTCACCCCCGGCCACCGCCGCCGCCGCCACGGCGGTGAACGGCGCCACGAACACCGACACCCGGCGCAGCAGCGCCCGGTCGGCCGGCTCCAGCAAAGCATGGCTCCAGTCCAGCGCCCCCCGCACCGAACGGTGCCGCTCATCGGCACGGGAGCCGCCGGTCAGCATCCGCAGCGGGTGCGACAGGGCGGCGGTGATGCCGTCCAGCCCGAGCGTGGAACACCGGGCGGCGGCCAGCTCGATCGCCAGCGCCATCCCATCCAGCCGATCACAGATCGAGGCGATCTGGTCGCGCAGCGCAGGGTCCAGCGACCGGCCCACCGCCGCCGCCCGCTCCATGAACAACGCGACCGCGTCCGACTCACCGTCAACGGCCAGCGACAGCGGCGGGACCGGATACACCCGTTCGAACGGCACCATCAGCCGTGCCCGGCTGGTCGCCAGCACCGCCCCCCGGGGACACGTCGCCAGCAGCCGCTCAAGAAACAGCGCCACCCCGTCCACCACGTGCTCGCAGTTGTCCAGCACCAGCAGCGCATGGCGGTCGGCCAGCGCGGCGACCACGGACTCGGTCATGTCGCGACCGGGCTGCTCGCCGAGGCCGACCGCACCGGCGACCGCAGTGGCGATCAGGTCCGGATCGGTGACCGGGACCAGGTCGACGAACCACACCCCGTCGGAGTACTCGCCGGCTGCCTCCGCGGCCACCGCCAACGCCAGCCGGGTCTTGCCCACTCCGCCGGGACCGACCGCGGTCACCTGACGGTGCGCCTTGAGCATGCCGGTCAGCTCGATCCGCTCGCTCACCCGGCCGACGAACGAGGTCAGCGGGGCCGGCAGAACCGGTGCCGGATGCGACGGGCCGGCGTCGGCAGGCTCGGGCGCGCGCCGGGCGAGCGCCCGCCGGTCCGGCACCTCCAGCTTGCGCAGCAGCGAGGAGACGTGACTCTCCACGGTACGCACCGAGATGCACAGCCGTGCCGCGATCTCGGCGTTGCTGAGATGGGCTCCGACCAGTTCCAGCACCTCGGCTTCCCGAGGCGAGATCTCCACTTCTGTCACCACTGTCCCAGTTTCCCGCATCCTCTCTGCACATCATCCGCAATGGCCACCGTGCGCGATCCGTGCCGTCGATCCGTGGTCGGGTTCCGTGATCACCACGGATGTGGACCCGCCAGGCCGGGAGAGAAGCTGTGAACACGCAAACAGCGGGTCGATGTGACCCACGACCACAGGAGCGACCATGACCGGCTCTTCCCCCCAGGGAATCAAGACCGTGCTGCACCCCGTGTCCGACCTGGCCAAGGCCAAGGCGGTGTACGCGGCCCTGCTCGGCATCGCGCCGCAGACCGACTCGTCCTACTACGTCGGCTTCGAGGCCGAGGGCCAGCACATCGGACTGGTGCCGGACGGTGGACCGCAGGGCATGGCCTCGCCGGTGGCCTACTGGCACGTACCGGACATTGAGGCGAAGCTGGCCGAGGTGACCGCCGCGGGAGCCACCGTGAAGGAGGCCGCGCACGAGGTCGGCGGCGGCCGCCTGGCGGCCACCGTCACCGACACCGACGGCAACGTCCTCGGGCTGATCCAGGACCGGTGAGCGCCGACCTGCCCTGCCATACCCGCCGCGTAGCGGCCGCCGACAAGACAACGAACCCACCTCGCTCAAAGGACCTGCCATGACCTCCTTCACATCCGTCACCCTGGAAGTTCCCGACCCCACGGCCGCGGACGCCTTCTACAACGCCTTCGGTCTGGACCCCTACGTGAACGTACGCGCCTCGGATGCGCCGACGACCGGCTTCCGTGGGTTCGCGCTGTCCCTCGTGGCCTCTCAGCCGGGCAACGTCGACGCCCTCATCGGCGCCGCCCTCGACGCCGGCGCCACGACGCTGAAGCCCGCCACGAAGGGGTTCTGGGGTTACGGCGGCGTCGTACGCGCTCCGGACGGGACGATCTGCAAGATCGCGTCCTCGACGAAGAAGGACACCGGCCCTGCCGCCCGGCACGTCGATCAGGTCGCGCTCCTGTTGGGAGTCGCGGACGTCAAGGCGAGCAAGCGGTTCTACGTCGAGCGCGGCCTGGCCGTGGCCAAGAGCTTCGGCGGCAAGTACGTCGAGTTCGACACCCCGTCGTCGGCCGTCACGCTGGCGCTCTACCCGCGCCGCGCCCTCGCCAAGGACTCCGGCGTCTCCCAGGAGGGCGTCGGATCGCACCGGATCGTGATCGGCAGCGACGCCAGGTCCTTCACCGACCCGGACGGGTTCGTGTGGGAGGTCGCATCCGGGCTCGACGCGAGGAGAGCGAACCGCCCGACCGCGAGCTGATGCGCGACGGCAACTGAGCTGGTCGGTCCGACGCCTCGACCGGACACGCCGCCTGCCCGAGGCTTCACGCTCCGGTGGCACCGCCCCCGAGCAGAGGACCACAAGGTCCCTTCTCAAGATCCCGAAAATCAAGATCCTCAAGGAGAAATCCACCATGAGCAGCACCTACCAGGGATTCACGGCCGAGGAGCGGGCCGCGATGAAGGACCATGCACAAGATCAGAAGAAGGCGGCGCGCCGCAGCTCACGTGCCGACAAGACGGCGCAGGACGAGCGGGACGTACTCGCGAAGATCGCCGAAATGCAGGAATCCGACCGGATCTTGGCCGAGCGCGTCCATGCCGTCATCACCGCCAGCGCCCCAGCCCTCGCGCCGAAGCTCTGGTATGGGATGCCCGCCTACACACTGCACGGCAAGATCGTGTGCCACTTCCAGAGCGCGGCCAAGTTCAAGACACGCTACGCGACGCTCGGGTTCAGCGACCAGGCAAACCTGGACGACGGCACGATGTGGGCTGCCGGTTTCGCCCTGACCGAGGTGACGGCCGAGGTGGAGGCACGGATCAGTGCGCTGGTGAAGCAGGCGGCGAGCTGAGGCGCGGTTGTTGCACTGTCCTTTCCATGCTTTGAAGGACCGGACCGCACAGGCACGCTCGAACGGAAGCGGATCAACAGCACTGAGAACGGATCGCCTCATGGATCAGATTTGTGCGACTGGATCAGATGCGCCGAGAACCGGCACGGCCCGCGGCCACGCCTGGTTGACATCCCCGCGCAGGTGAAAGATGGTTGTTCGTATAAAGGACACTGACGTCCGTTTATCGGACAGGCTGGGGAGAAGCGGATGCCGTACTACCGCGTCGTGGGGGAGATCCCCCGCAAGCGACACGTGCAGTTCCGGCGGCCCGACGGCGGGCTGTACGCCGAGGAGCTGATGGGCGAGGAGGGGTTCTCCAGCGACTCGTCCCTGCTCTACCATCGCCACCTCCCCACGGCGATCATCAAGGCCGAGGCGGTGGAGCCCACGACGGCTGCGGCGCTGACCCCCAACCTGCCCCTCTCCCCGCGCCACTTCCGCACCCAGGACCTGCCGGCGGGCGGCGACCTGGTCACCGGGCGCGGGCTGCTGGCGGGCAACGCCGACGTCCGCATGTCGTACGCCGCGAGCGAGACCCCCAGCGAGCTGTACCGCAACTCCATGGGCGACGAGTGCGTCTACATCGCCAGTGGCCAGGTCAGGTTCGAGTCGACCTACGGCGCCATCGAGGCCGGCGAGGGCGACTACGTCGTCATCCCCACCGGGACGATCCACCGCTGGGTCCCCCGGGGCCGCGTCACGGCCTTCGCGATCGAGGCGGCGGGGCACATCCGGCCGCCCAAGCGCTACCTGTCCAAATACGGCCAGTTCCTGGAGCACGCCCCCTACTGCGAGCGCGACCTGCGCACCCCGCAGGAGCCGCTGACCGTCGAGGGCGAGGAGGTGCCGGTGCTGGTCCGCACGCGCGGCGGGCTGACCCGGCTGGTCTACCGCAACCACCCCTTCGACGTGGTCGGCTGGGACGGCTGCCTCTACCCCTACGCCTTCAACATCAACGACTTCGAGCCCATCGTGAAGCGCACCCACGCCCCGCCGCCGGTGCACCAGACCTTCGAGGGCCCGAACTTCGTGATCTGCTCGTTCTGCCCCCGGCCTCTCGACTTCCACCCCGACGCCGTCCCGATCCCCTACAACCACCACAACGTCGACTCCGACGAGCTGATGTTCTACGCGGGCGGCGACTACACCGCGCGCAAGGGCTCGGGCATCGACGTCGGCTCGATCTCGCTGCATCCCGCCGGGTTCACCCACGGCCCGCAGCCGGGCGCCGTCGAGGCCGTCATCGAGGCGGTACGGCAGGGGCACACCCAGACGAGCGAGCTGGCCGTGATGGTCGACACCTTCCGCCCGCTCGACCTGGGCCCCGCCGGGCTGTCGGTCGAGGACCCCGCCTACGCGTGGACCTGGGCACGATGACGCTCTTCCACTCCCTCGTCGACGACGCCGGGCTGTTCCCGCCGACCGCGCTGCCGATGGCCGAGGCCCTGCGGCGGCACCGGGCCGACCTGGCCGGGGGCAGCCCGGTGCTCACCCACCGCTTCCTCTGCCCGGCCGGCCGCCTGCCGGAGCTCCGCGCCCACCTGGACTTCCCGATCAGGCTCGGGCTGATCCTCGACACCCCGGACGTCCCGTCGCCCGCCGACCTCGCCGGCCTCGCCGTCGAACTGGTCGAGGTGCCGGGCGGGCGGGCCGTCGCCCTGGACCTCCCGGCCCGCCAGTTCGTCGAGGTCACCGCCGCCCAGCTCCCCGTGGACGTGCCGCCCGGGACCGGGCTGAAGATCAGGTGCGGCGGGCTGACCGCGGCCGCCTTCCCCAGCGCCCAGGACCTTGGCTCCTTCATCACCTACTGCGCCGGGCGCGACATCCCGTTCAAGGCGACCGCGGGTCTGCACAACGCGGTCCGCCACTTCCACCCGGCGCTGGGCGCCGACCGGCACGGCTTCCTCAACCTGGTCCTGGCGGTCTGCGCGGCCGTGGAGGGCCGGGACCCGGTGCCGGTGCTGCGCTCGACGGACGTGGGCGAGCTGGTACGGCTGGCGCGGGCCGTACCGGACGACACCGCCGGGCGCGCCAGGAGGCTGCTGGTGTCGTACGGCTCGTGCAGCACGAGCACCCCGATCGAGGACCTGCTGGCCCTCGGCCTGATCACCGGCACGACCGCCGACGTAGAGGAGAACGTGTGATGTCTTGGGGCCTGGAGCACCTGCCCTACGGAGTCTTCTCCCGGCAGGAGGGCGAGACCCCCCGCGTCGGCGTGCGGTACGGCGAGCACGTGGTCGACCTCGCCGGCGCCCTGCACGACGAGGTCTTCGCCACCGGTTCGCTCAACGCCTTCATGGCCAGGGGCTCGGCCGCGTGGCAGTCCACCCGGGCGGTGATCCAGAACAAGCTGAGCACCGACCGGGCCGCGATCGAGGCGCACCTGATCCCGCTGGACCTGGTCACGCTGCACCTGCCGGTCGAGGTGGCCGACTACGTCGACTTCTACTGCTCGCTGGAGCACGCCTCCAACCTCGGCCGGATGTTCCGCCCCGACGAGGAGCCGCTGAAGCCGAACTGGCGGCACCTGCCCGTCGGCTACCACGGCCGGGCCGGGACCGTCGTGGCGTCCGGCACGCCGATCGTGCGGCCGTCCGGGCAGCGCGGCGCCGGGGTCTTCGGCCCCTCGGCCAAACTGGACATCGAGGCGGAGCTCGGCTTCGTGGTCGGCTCGCCGACGGCCCTCGGCGAGCGGGCCGGCCGGTTCGAGGACCACGTGTTCGGCGTGACGCTGGTCAACGACTGGAGTGCCCGGGACATCCAGGCGTGGGAGTACGTCCCGCTGGGGCCGTTCCTCGGCAAGTCCTTCGCCACCTCGGTGTCGCCGTGGGTCACCCCGCTGGCGGCCCTGTCGCAGGCCCGCCTCCCGGGCCGGCCACAGGACCCCGAGCCGCTGGACTACCTGCGCCGCCGGGAGCCGTGGGGCCTCGACCTGACGCTGGAGGTCTCGCTGAACGGCGAGGTCGTCTCCCGCCCGCCGTACCGGGACATGTACTGGACGCCCGACCAGATGCTCGCCCACATGACCGTCAACGGCGCCCGCCTGCGCACCGGGGACCTCTACGCCAGCGGCACGGTCTCCGGCGGCGGGCAGGACGAGCGGGGGTCGCTGATCGAGCTGACCTGGAACGGCACCGAACCGCTCAAACTGCCCGACGGCTCGGCCAGGACCTTCCTGGAGGACGGCGACACCGTCACGATCACCGCGTCCGCTCCCGGTCCCGGCGGGACCGTGATCACCCTGGGCGAGGTGTCGGGAACCATCCGGCCCGCACGATAGGCCCGCCATGTGACTTCGCGTGCTCTCATGATCACCCGTCGCTAGTGTGGGGTCGCAAACGTTCACGGACCCCGAAGGCAGGAACAGATGCGGCACGCCGCGGGATGTCTCCCGATCGTCCTCCTCCCCCTCGCCATCACGGGCTGCTCGTCGGTCGTGGCCGGAGGCGACCATCCGGCGGCGGCGCCGAGAGTGAAGATCTCCCCGTCCCCGGACTCCGTGCGGGCCGGCACCGGCCGGGGCCTGGTCGTCCGGGCCGCCACGGGCACGCTGACCGGGGTGACCGCCTACGGGGGCGGCGCCCCGGTGCCGGGCCGGTTCGACGGCACCCGTTCCACCTGGCGCTCGGACTGGACCCTGACCCCCGACCGGGAGTACATCGTCAAGGTCACCGCGGCGGGCGGGGACGGCGCCACGACGACCACCTACGGCAGGTTCCGCACGCTCGCACCCTCCCGGACCTTCCAGGTCGCCTCCGTCGTCCCCGCGCCGGGCGAGACCGTGGGCGTCGGCATGCCGATCATCGTGGACTTCACCGTCCCGGTGGAGGACAGGGCGGCCGTCGAGAAGGCCCTGGAGGTCCGCTCCACCAAACCTGTCGAGGGCGCCTGGCACTGGGTGAGCGACACCGAGGTGGTCTACCGCCCCCGCCGTGACTGGCCGGCCCGGCAGCGGGTCTCCTTCACCGCGCACCTGTCCGGGGTCCGCGCGTCCAGGGACACCTACGGCACGGCCGACCACACGGTGCCCTTCGCCATCGGCCGGGGGCAGGTCAGCTTCATCGACACCCGGACCCACCAGATGCGGGTCATGCGGGACGGCAGGACGGTCCAGCGGATGGCCATCAGCGCCGGCATGGCCACCACCGAGGAATACACCACGACGAGCGGCATCCACCTGACCATGGACAAGGCCGACCCGGTCCGCATGGTCTCCCCCGGCCGCAAGAAGGGCGACCCCGGCTTCTACGACGTCATGATCGACCACGCGGTCCGGATCTCCAACAGCGGCGAATACGTCCATGCCAAGGACAACGTGTGGGCGCAGGGCAGGCAGAACGTCAGCCACGGCTGCGTCAACGCCCGGCCCGACCAGGCCGCCTGGTTCTTCGACAGCTCCCTGCGCGGCGACCCGGTCGTCATCCAGGGCACCGACCGCGAGCTCCGCTGGGACAACGGCTGGGGTTACTGGCAGCGTTCCTGGGAGGAGTGGCTCGGCGGCAGCGCCCTGCGCGCCGCCGAGCCGCCGCAGCTCCTGATGACCCCTGACACTCCGCCAGATAACGACATACGGTAGGGGAAGGAACCTCCCGGGCATTCGCCACGTTTAACAAGGCAGGAGGGCCGGAGCATGGACGACTGGGTGATCTGGTTGATTCTCGCGGTGGTGCTGGGCATCGCCGAGATCTTCACCCTGACCACCGCTCTGGGCCTGCTCGGCGGCGCAGCCCTGTTCGCCGGCCTCGCCGCCGTCATCGGCCTTCCCGTCCCCCTCCAGCTCCTGGTGTTCACCGGCGCGCTGGCCGCGGGGGTGTTCGTGGTCCGGCCCATCGCCAGGCGCCAGCTCCGGCAGACGTCCTCGAAACAGCGGTTCGGGATCCAGGCCCTCGTCGGCAAGCCCGCCTATGTGGTACGGGAGGTGACCGGCCGGGACGGCCGGGTGCAGATCGGCGGCGAGGAGTGGTCGGCCAGGGCCTACGACGAGACGCTGGTGATCCCAGCGGGCGCAGTCGTCGACGTCATCGAGATCGAGGGCGCCACCGCGCTCGTATATCCCCGGGAGTGAGCATGGATGCACTGTTGATCGCCGGCCTGCTCGTCGTCCTGTTCGCCGTGTTGACCGTGGTCCGCTCGGTCCGCATCGTGCCCCAGGCACGGGCCCGCAACGTGGAGCGGCTCGGCCGCTACCACAGCACCCTCAAGCCGGGCCTGAACTTCGTGATCCCCTACATCGACCGGGTCTACCCGATGATCGACCTCCGCGAGCAGGTGGTCTCCTTCCGCCCGCAGCCGGTGATCACCGAGGACAACCTCGTCGTGGAGATCGACACCGTGCTGTACTTCCAGGTCACCGACCCCCGTGCGGCCGCCTACGAGATCGCCAACTACATCCAGGCCGTCGAGCAGCTCACGGTCACCACCCTGCGCAACGTCGTCGGCTCGCTGGACCTGGAGATGACGCTCACCTCGCGCGACACGATCAACAGCCAGCTCCGCGGCGTGCTGGACGAGGCGACCGGCAAGTGGGGCATCAGGGTCAACCGGGTGGAGATCAAGGCGATCGACCCGCCCAAGAGCATCAAGGAGGCGATGGAGAAGCAGATGCGCGCCGAGCGCGACAAGCGCGCCGCGATCCTCAACGCCGAGGGCCAGCGGCAGTCCCAGATCCTCACCGCCGAGGGTGACAAGCAGAGCGCGATCCTGCGCGCCGAGGGCGACCGGAGCGCCGCGATCCTCAAGGCCCAGGGCCAGTCCCAGGCCATCGACGAGGTCTTCCAGGCGGTCCACCGCAACGACCCGGACCCCAAGCTGCTGGCCTACCAGTACCTGCAGGTGCTGCCGGAGCTGGCCAAGGGCCAGGGCAACACGTTCTGGGTGATCCCCAGCGAGGTCACCTCCGCCCTCCAGGGCGTCTCCAAGGCCTTCACCGAGTCGCTGCCCCAGTCGCCGGCGACCCGCCACGAGGCCCCCGCGATCAGCGAGGCGGCCGCCAGGGAGACGGCCCAGGCGGAGCAGGCCGCGGCCGAGGCGGTGGCCGAGGCCGCCGACGTCGACGCGGGCCCCCGCCAGCTCGGTCCCGCCGCCGCCACCGCCGACCCTCTCGCCGACCTCCAGGAGAACCGCCACCGCACCTCCTGACCCCGTACGGCCCGCATGCCGTACGGCCCGTGCCCGGGACCCGGCGGGTCCGGCCGCGGGGGAGATCGGGTCCGACGGGTCCGGCCGCGTGGGAGGCAGGTCCGGTCGTGCGGGAGAGCGGGTCCGATGGGTCCGGCCGCGTGGGAGGGCGGGACGGCGGAAACCGGCTGACCGGGGAACCGCATAATACTCAGCATGCTTAACGTTTCTCGCCGGGCGGGATCCCACCGCGCGCTGTTCTGAGGTGTCGTGGCCAGCGCCGTCCTGACCGGACTGGTGTGGCTGCTGGGCGAGCGCCTGCACGGCATCCGGCTCCTGCCCGACCAGGGCGCCTCCTGGTACTACTGGAAACTGCCCGAGCCGACCGTGTGGACCCGGGCGACGGCCTGGCTCGGCTACGCGGCGCACCAGCTCACGGTGTGGGGCCTGATCTACTACGCCCAGACCAGGGTCCGCCGCCACACCAGCGGCCTGCAACGGATCAACATCGTGGCGCTGGCGGTGAACTTCGGGTTCATCGTCCTGCACACGCTGCAGACCCACCTGTTCTACGACGGGCTCGCCCAGGACGTGTCGATCTTCAGCTCGCAGGGGTCGGTGGTCCTCCTCCTGGTCGTGGTCCTGCTGATGGAGAACGGGCGCCGGGGGCTCTTCGCCGGCCGCCCGGCCCCCATCTCGGCCGAGGTGGTGGGGTTCGCCCGCAAATACCATGGCTACCTGTTCAGCTGGGCGGCCATCTATACCTTCTGGTACCACCCCATGGAGAACACCGGCGGGCACCTGATCGGCTTCTTCTACATGTTCCTGCTCCTGTTGCAGGGCAGCCTGTTCATGACCCGGGCCCACACGAACCGGTGGTGGACCATGACCCTGGAGCTCCTGGTGGCCGTGCACGGCACGCTCGTCGCGGTCATGAGCAGCGGCCCGGACGGCGCGTGGCCGATGTTCCTGTTCGGCTTCCTCGGGGTCTTCGTGATCACCCAGATGCACGGGCTCGGGCTCTCCCGGAACGTCCGGTGGGTGCTCGCCGCCGTCTACGCCGGCGCCGTCCTCCTCGTCTACGCCGGGCGCGGCATGGACCGGGCCGACGAGATCGTGCGCATCCCCGCGATCGAATACCTCCTGGTGGCCGTGCTGGCCGTACTGGCCTGGCTGGGCCTGCGCGCCGCCAGGCTGGTGACCGGGCGCCGGGACGCGAAGGACTCCGGGGAGCCCGAACCCGCCGGGACGTCCCGCACGACCCCCTGACCCCGTTCCCGATCACAGCCGGCCTCGCGGCCCTGCTTCCGATCACAGCCGGCCTCGCGGCCCTGCTCCCGATCGCGAGCGGCCTTCCGGCTCCTTCCCGATCGCGGGCGGCCTTCCGGGCCCGTTCCCGATCGCAGGTGATCCGGCGGGACATCCGGGCAGGCGTCCCTTCGGAGCGCCTGTGCCGCATGTCCGCGCCGAGCGTGAAGCAGCGCTGTGGGCGGGGTTAAGAAAACCGCGATGGACACCTTCGGAGCCGGCCGGGCACAGTGCGTAAGGTCGGAGCTGAGGGGGAGATCTGTGATGAAAGCGCTGGTCAAGGAGAAGGCCGAGCCGGGCCTGTGGCTGACGGAGGTGCCGGAGCCGGCCGTCGGGCCCGGAGAGGTGCTGATCAGGGTGCTGCGGACCGGGATCTGCGGGACGGATCTGCACATCCGCAACTTCGACGCGTGGGCGCAGCAGACGCTGCGGACGCCGCTCATCGTCGGCCACGAGTTCTGCGGCGAGGTCGTCGAGGTGGCGCCCGGCGTGGAGGACATCGCGGCCGGTGACCTGGTCAGCGGCGAGGGACACCTGGTCTGCGGGAAGTGCCGCAACTGCATGGCCGGGCGGCGGCACCTGTGCCGCAACACGGTCGGGCTCGGCGTCAACCGGGACGGCGCCTTCGCCGAGTACGTGACGCTTCCGGCCTCCAACGTCTGGGTGCACCGGGTGCCGGTCGACCCCGACGTCGCGGCGATCTTCGACCCGTTCGGCAACGCCGTGCACACCGCCCTGGCGTTCCCGATGGTCGGTGAGGACGTGCTGATCACCGGGGCCGGGCCGATCGGGCTGATGGCCGCCGCCGTGGCCACGCACGTGGGCGCCCGCAACGTGGTCATCACCGACGTCAGCCCCGAGCGGCTGGAGCTGGCCCGCAAGCTCGGCGTCAGCCTGGCCCTGAACGTCGCCGAGCGGTCGGTCGCCGACAGCCTGCACGAGCTCGGCATGCACGAGGGCTTCGACGTGGGCCTGGAGATGTCCGGGCATCCGCAGGCACTCCGCGACATGATCGCCAACATGACGCACGGCGGGAAGATCGCCATGCTCGGGCTGCCCGCCGAGGAGTTCGCGGTCGACTTCGCGACGATCGTGACCTCGATGATCACACTCAAGGGCATCTACGGCAGGGAGATGTACGAGACGTGGTACGCCATGTCCGTTCTCCTGGAGAAGGGCCTCGACCTCTCCCCCGTCATCACCGACCGCTTCTCCTACCGCGACTTCGACGCGGCCTTCGACACCGCCGCCAGCGGCAAGACCGGCAAGATCATCCTGGATTGGACCGCCTGATGTTCGACAACGTCCGCGACGACCTGCGCGCCACTCTCGACGAGATCGCCTCCGCCGGGCTGCTCAAGCCCGAGCGGGTCATCACCACCCCGCAGCGTGCCGGCATCGCCGTCTCCGGCGGCGGCGAGGTGCTGAACTTCTGCGCCAACAACTACCTGGGCCTGGCCGACCACCCCGAGGTGGTGGCCGCCGCCAAGGAGGCCCTGGACCGCTGGGGCTTCGGCATGGCGTCCGTCCGCTTCATCTGCGGCACCCAGGAGGTGCACAAGGAGCTGGAGACTCGGCTGTCGGACTTCCTCGGCCAGGAGGACACCGTCCTGTACAGCTCGTGCTTCGACGCCAACGGCGGGGTGTTCGAGACGCTGCTCGACGACCGCGACGCGGTGATCTCCGACGCGCTCAACCACGCGAGCATCATCGACGGCATCCGCCTGTCCAAGGCCCGCCGCCTGCGCTACGCCAACCGTGACATGGCCGAGCTGGAGGCCCGGCTCAAGGAGTCCGCCGACGCCCGGCGCAGGCTGATCGTCACCGACGGCGTCTTCTCCATGGACGGCTACGTCGCGCCGCTGGACGAGATCTGCGACCTGGCCGAACGCTACGACGCCATGGTCATGGTGGACGACTCGCACGCGGTCGGCTTCGTCGGCCCGAACGGCCGGGGCACTCCCGAGCTGCACGGCGTGACGGACCGGGTCGACATCATCACCGGCACGCTCGGCAAGGCGCTCGGCGGGGCCAGCGGCGGCTACGTGGCGGCCCGCAGGGAGATCTGCGAGCTGCTCCGCCAGCGTTCCCGCCCCTACCTGTTCTCCAACTCCCTCGCCCCGGTGATCGCCGCCGCCTCCCTGCGCGTCCTCGACCTGATCAGCGGCTCCAGCGAGGCCCGCGAGCGGCTGCGCGCCAACACCCAGCGCTTCCGCACCAGGATGACCGAGGCCGGGTTCGACGTCCTGCCCGGCGACCACCCCATCGCCCCGGTGATGATCGGCGACGCCGCCGAGGCCTCCGCGATGGCCGAGCGCCTGCTCGAACAGGGCATCTACGTGATCGGCTTCTCCTACCCCGTGGTCCCGCACGGCAAGGCCCGGATCCGGGTCCAGCTCTCGGCCGCCCACTCCACCGAGGATGTCGACCGGGCGGTGGACGCCTTCGTCGCGGCCAGGAAGTGACCGCGACGAGAGGCCGGCGGGCGACCTCGGCGAGAGGCACGCGGGTGATCTCGGCGAGAGGCGCGCGGACGGCCTCGCGGCGAGTTCACGGGTGACCTCGGCGAGAATGAACAGGTGATAGACACGCGGCGGCTCAGAACCCTGCGCGCGGTGGCCGACCACCGGACGGTCACCGCCGCCGCCGCCGCGCTCCACCTGACCCCTTCCGCCGTCTCCCAGCAGCTCGTCGCCCTGGAGCACGAGGTGGGCCACCGGCTGCTGGAGCGCGACGGACGGGGGGTGCGGCTGACCTCCGTGGGCCGGATCCTGCTCGGCCACGCCAACGAGGTGCTCGCCCAGCTGGAGCGGGCCGGGGCCGACATCGCCGCCTACACGACGGGTACGGCGGGCGAGGTGAAGGTGGCCTCCTTCGCGACCGCGATCGGGCTGGTCGTGGCGCCGGCGGTGGGCACGCTCCGGGACAAGGAGCCGGGCATCCAGGTGCGGGTCCTGGACGCCGAGGGCGACCAGAGCCTCACCATGGTCCTGGACGGCGTGGTGGACGTGGCGGTGGCGGTGGAGTATCGCGGCGCCCCCGCCGAGGACGACAGGCGCCTGTCGCGCATCCCTCTCTACTCCGAGCCGTTCGACGTGGTGCTCCCCCGGGGCCACGCCCTGGCGGACCGCATCCCGGCGGACGTGGGCCAAGCCCTGGCGGACGCGGACCACTCCGCGACCGCCTTCTCCGCCACGGACGCCCGGAACACCCTCCCCACCCCGGGCCGTCCCGGGACTCCCGCGACCGGCGGTCCCGGCCTGCCGCTCGCGGATCCGACGGATGAGACATGGAGGAGTCCCAGCCTGCCGCTCGCGGATCCGACGGGTGAGACATGGAGTGGCCCCGGCCTGTCGGTCGCGGATCTGGCGGGTGAGACGTGGATCGGCCCCTACCCGGGCAACCCCTGCCACGACGTGATCGCGCTGGCCTGCGAGCACGCGGGGTTCACCCCCGAGTTCGCGCACTCCTCCGACGACTTCAGCGCGGTGGTCGCGCTGGCCGCCGCCGGAGCGGGCGTGGCGATGGTCCCGCGCCTGGCGCTACGCGCGGCGGACCTGTCCGGCGTGGTGATCCGCCCCGTCGCGGGCCCTGAGCGGCGCGTCTTCGCCGCCGTACGGCGGGGCGCCGAGCGTCACCCCCTGCTCGTCCCCCTGCTGGACATCCTCCAGGACGCCGCGTCGGCACTGCGTCACACCTCGGCCTGAGCCCTCACCCGCCCGTCCTCCAGGCACGCCCGGCCCGCCCCGCCCGGCCAGGCCGTATCAGATGCGGGGCCGAAGGGTGCACCGGGCGGCGACGCCGCCCAATGCGAGGGCGGGGACGAGCAGGATTCCCACTTCTGTCCATCCAGTAGCCGGCCACGAACAGGGAGTCCTCCGGCACGGAGTCGTCCATGATCGGCTACCTGTGGGCGCGCCGGTCGTTCACGGAGCGAGCGTGATCTCGGCCAGCTCACGCCAATCCCGCCGCTGACCGGCACGGGTCGCCTCGGCGAACACGGTTTCACCGAGGTGATCGCGCGTGTCCGCGGCGATCCTGGAAACGTCCGGCAGCGAACGATCCGGCGTACCGCGTACGCCGTCGCTCGCCGCGAGCAGTCGCGCGGCCTGCTCGTGCTGTCCCTGGCGCAGCGCGAGATCCGCGATCCCGATCAACGCCTCGGCGATCAGCGGCGGATACGTCGTCTCCACAGCCGCACGGAACGCCTCGCTCCGATGCGCGCGGGCCTGCTCGAGATCCTCGGCGAGGTAGCCGTACAGGTCCATGGTCCTGGCGCGGAAGGAGTCGTTCGGCTCCGCGTCGGCCTGCGTTGTCCGCGCCGCGGCCAGGTGCTGGTGTGCCTTGTCCGGCTCGCCGCGCCAGCGCGCCAGCTGTGCCTTCGAAAGCGCCAGGTCGGCAAGCGTGTCCGGCCAGGCGATCCCGCCCGCGTACCGCTGTGCTTCGGCCATGGCGGACGTGCTGGAGCGCTCATCGCCGAGCAGCCAGTACAGCTGAGCCTGCCGCGCCCGCAGGCCGACCACGTCCTCGGTCCCGCCTACCTCGGTCAGCGCCGCGACCGCCTCTTCGTAGTGCTCACACGCACGTGCGAACTCGCCGCGCATGGCGAGCCGATCGGCCAGGTAGGTCAGCGCCAACGAGATCCCCCACCGGTCACCCAGCGTGCGGAACTCGGCAAGGGCGGTCTCGATGTCGCCGTCCACGTCAGTCTCGTCGCCGCCGACCGTGAGCCGCAATCGGCCACGAGTGAGCCTGGCCTGCGCGCGCACCCATGGATCGTCGTCGGCGATGAGCGGCTCGAACGCGGACAGGAACTCCGTCGGCTCCCGCAGCATCCGCTCCAGCGGCGCGACGAACCCGAGCAGCGGGTTGCGATACCCGCTGCGCTGGGTGAACCGGTGCGCCTCGTGGATCCACTTCCGCGCCTGATACTGGTCGCGGCCGGGCCCGGAGGTCACGAACACTGTCACGAGGGTGTACGCCATCGCCCGCACCTCGTCGGGCACCTCACCGTGCAGCGAGGCCGCCGCGATGCTCAATTCGGTGCCCTCGGCCCTGTGCCCGCTGAGGAACCAGTACCAGCCCACGGCCGTGACCAGCCGCATCGCCTCCTGGGCCCATCCCTCGGCGATCGCCCCGCGCAGGGCCGCGCCGATGTTGTCGTGCTCGGCCTCGAGCGTGGACAGCCATTCCAGCTGCTCGGCCCGGCGCAGGTGCGGCTCGGCCGTCTCGGCCAACTCGGTGACGTAGGCAAGGTGCGCCCGGTGCGCCGACTCGGTTTCCCCGGCTTCGGCGAGCCGGTGCGCCGCGTATTCCCTGATGGTGTTGAGCATCCGGTAGCGCGGCGTGCCCTCGCCGTCGGCGAGCAGCAGCGACTTCTCGATCAACGCGGTCAGCAGGTCGAGCACCTGCTCCCCGGCGAACGCCTCGTCCCCGCACACCTGTTCGGCCGCTTCCAGGCTCGCCCCGCCGGAGAACACCGAGAGCCGCCGCAGCACACCGCGTTCGGCCTCGGTCAACAGATCCCAGCTCCAGTCCACGACCGCGCGCAGCGTCTTGTGCCGGGGAAGCGCCGTACGGCTGCCGCCGGTCAACAGACGGAACCGGTCATCGAGCCGACGGGCCAGCTGATCGATGGACATGGTGCGCAGCCGCGCCGCGGCCAGTTCGATCGCCAGCGGCATCCCGTCGAGCGCCCGGCAGATCCGCGCCATGGCCGACAAGGTGTGCACGTCGGAGCCGATGTCCTTGCGCACCAGATCCGCGCGGTCCCGCAGCAGCCGCACCGCGGGCGAGGACCCGGACTCGGAGGCGTCCGCTCCCTTCGCGGGCAGCGCGAGCGGCTCGACCTGCCACAGCACCTCCCCGGTGATACCGAGCGGTTCCCTGCTCGTGGCCAGAATCCGCAGCCTCCGGCACTCTCCCAGAAGCCGATCCGCGAAAGCCGCGGCCGCCTCGATCATGTGCTCGCAGTTGTCCAGGATCAGCAAGATCGCGCGCTCCCGGACCGCGGTGATGAGCCGGTCCATCGGTTCCCCGCCCCGCGCGCCACCGAGCAGCGCCTGGTCACGCAGGCCGATCGCGGTAAGGACGGCCTGCGCCAGCTCACCGCCCGCCCGCACCGAGGCCAGTTCGATCAGCCACGCCCCATCCGGCAGCTCGGCGAGCATCGTCCGCGCGGTCTCCGTGGCCAGCCTTGTCTTGCCGGAGCCACCCGCCCCCGTCAAGGTGACCAGCCGGTGCTTGATGGCCAGACCGGCGACCGCGGAGATGTCGTCGTCCTTGCCGACGAAACTCGTCAGCTCGGCCCGCAGGTTCGTCCTGCGGTTCTCCGCACGCTCTCCCAGCTCGCCCCGGAGCAGCGCGGTGTGCAGCGCGGAGAGCTCGGCCGATGGATCGGCGCCCAACTCCTCAGCGAGCCGCTCGCGCGTCCGCTGGTACAGGGTCAACGCCTCGGTCCCACGCCCCGCCTCGGCGAGCGCTCGCATCAAGGCCGCCACGAACCCCTCCCGCAGCGGATACGTGGCAACCAGCTCGGTCAGCTCCGAGACCAGCTCCGAGCCACGGCCGAGGCGGATGTCCGCATCCACCCGATCCCCGAGCGCGGCGACGTAGAGTTCGTCCAGACGCGCGACCGCAGCGCCGAACGCATCGCTGTCTCGCAGCGCGATGTCCGCCATGGCCGTACCACGCCACAATGCCAAGGCCGAGCGGAGCAGATCCGCCCGCGCCGCGGGCTCGGCGGCACGGGCCTGACCGATCAGGTGCTCGAACCGGCACACGTCCACGGCATCAGGGGCCACGGCCAGCCGATACCCGCCGGAATCCGCCTCGATGACACCGTCCGGCAACACCCTGCGCAGCCTGGACACCAACGCCTGCAAGGCATTCACTTCGTCCGCGGGCGGCCGTTGCCCCCAGATCCAGTCCACCAGCCTCGCACGCGTGACGCTCCGGCCAGGTTCGAGAGCGAGTGCGGCCAGCAGCGCGCGCAGCCGAATCCCAGGGACCTCCACCACGGCCCCATCGCGGTTCCGGACTTCGAATGGTCCAAGCAATTCGACTCGCACATCAGTCATTGTGCCGAACCGCGGCGACGTCCCGAGCCGGTTGCCGGGCCGGCCGGCTCCGGCCTCGGCGCGGGCGAGCCCTCCTTGGCGATCACGACGCGGATTGCCGGCGTTGACGCGTTCGAACCTGGCGGCGGGTCCGTCGGCGGCATCGCCGGGCGGAATCTGGATGCCCGCGTTGTCGTAGGGGGTCGCCGTGGCATCCGCCGGATATCCAGCACGTTTGCCCGACCAGCGAGACGCGGTGTCGTGTCAGCGGCCGCGTCAGCACGGCGACGGCCCGGTATCAGAGCGGTCGGCGATGGTGGACGCCATGGCTGTTCAGCGATTGCGGCGCTCGCGGCCGCGCTCGTGGTCGCCGGTGATCCCGCCGCGTCCGCGGCGGCGGAGCCGGCGATCGAGATCTCCGGCGGGCCGACGCGGCCCGTCTTCCCCCGAGGAGGTGGCGGCGGGCTCGCTCACGAGCAGTGATCAGGTCACCGCATTCACACGCGTGCGGTCCCGGCTCGCATCTCAGCTAATAAGTGTTGCTATATACCGGTAGTCAGTGTTACCGTGTACCAGTAGTCAATAACACTGAATAGCTGAAAGGGGGGGTGCTCCATGGGCAAGCAGGTGACGGAGATGCTCAAGGGAACGCTGGAGGGCATCGTCCTGGCGATCCTGTCCGGCCGGCCCGCCTACGGCTACGAGATCACGGCGTGGCTGCGGGATCAGGGCTTCTCCGACATCGCCGAAGGCACCATCTACGCGCTGCTCGTCAGGATCGAGCAGCGCGGCCTCGTCGACGTGGAGAAGGTCCCGTCCGACAAGGGGCCACCGCGCAAGGTGTATTCCCTGAACGCTCAGGGACGCGAGTATCTCGAAGAGTTCTGGAGGACCTGGAGCTTCCTCGCAGAACGGCTCGAACAGCTCCGCCAAGGAGGCAGTTAGACATGGCCGCAGAGTCGAATGAGCCGAAGAGCCGCTACCGGCAGTACCTGGAGATGGTCACCGGGCCGATCGAGGACAAGAAGCGCTACCGGCAGTTCAAGGCGCGTACGGAGCAGCTTCCCGCGAACTACCACACGGCGATCGAAGCGCTGCAGCGGTACATGCAGTACTTCGCGCCGGGGGACGCGGACAGCCTGCTGACGATGCTGGAGGATCTCGCCGATCTGTTCGAGCAGAGCGCGGCGGACGGAATCCCGATCCGCGAAGTCGTCGGGGAGGACCCGGTGGAGTTCGCCGAGACGTTTCTCCGCAACTACCCGGCTGGTCACTGGATCGGCCGGGAGCGGGAGCGGCTGAGCAACGCCATCGATCGCGCCACGGGTGACAAGCAGTGACCAGACAGAGAACGGATATCCGGATGACAGCCAATCAGGTCCAGGGGCCTGCGATCCGCGTGCAGGGCCTGGAGAAGTCGTACAAGGAGCTGCGGGTGCTGCGCGGCGTGGACTTCGACGTGGCGCGGGGCAGCATCTTCGCCCTGCTCGGCTCCAACGGGGCGGGCAAGACCACGGCCGTGAAAATCCTGTCCACGCTGCTCAAGGCCGACGCGGGCACGGCCAGCGTCAACGGCTTCGACGTCGCCACGCAGGCTGCGGACGTGCGGGAGTCCATCAGCCTCACCGGACAGTTCGCGGCCGTCGACGAGATCCTCAGCGGGCGGGAGAACCTCGTGCTGGTCGCCCGGCTGCGGCACCTCAAGGATCCCGGCAAGATCGCCGATGATCTGCTCGACCGTTTCTCGCTGACCGACGCGGGCGCGCGGAAGGCGTCGACGTATTCGGGTGGCATGCGCCGCCGCCTCGACATCGCGATGAGCCTCGTCGGCAATCCGCCGGTCATCTTCCTCGACGAGCCGACGACCGGGCTCGACCCCCAGGCGCGCATCGAGGTGTGGCAGACCGTCAGGGAACTCGCCGACCGGGGTACGACGGTGCTGCTCACCACGCAGTATCTGGACGAGGCCGAGCAGCTCGCCGACCGGATCGCGATCCTGCACGAGGGCCGGATCATCGTGAACGGCACCCTGGCCGAGCTCAAGCAGCTGCTGCCGCCCGCCAAGGTCGAATACGTCGAGAAGCAGCCGACCCTCGAGGACGTCTTCCTCACCCTCGTCGGCGCCGACGGCAAGGACGGCACGCCGGCGATGACCGCACTGTCGGCACAGACGCGTAAGGAACAACGATGAGCAAGCATTTCCTCGGTGACACCGCCATCCTGCTGGGACGGTCCCTGCGCCACATCACGCGCAGCATGGACACCATCGTCACGACTGCGATCATGCCGGTCGCCATGATGCTGATGTTCGTCTACGTGTTCGGCGGCGCGATCAAAACAGGGTCGGATTCGTATGTGAACTACCTGCTGCCCGGCATCCTGCTCATCACGGTTGCCTCGGGCATCGCCTACACCGCGTTCCGGCTCTTCACCGACATGCAGAGCGGCATCTTCGAGCGATTCCAGTCCATGCCGACCGCGCGCTCGTCCGTGCTGTGGGCGCACGTGCTGACCTCGCTGATCGCCAATCTGATCTCGCTCGTGGTCGTCGTGCTCGTCGCCCTGCTCATGGGCTTCCGCTCGGGGGCGGGAGTGCTGGGGTGGCTCGCGGTCGCCGGCATCCTGATCCTGTTCACCCTGGCGCTGACGTGGATCGCCGTCATCCCCGGTCTCACCGCGAAGACCGTCGACGGCGCGAGCGCGTTCTCCTACCCGCTCATCTTCCTGCCGTTCCTCAGCTCGGCATTCGTGCCCACCGACACCATGCCCGGCCCGGTGCGCGCCTTCGCCGAGCACCAGCCGGTGACCTCCATCGTCAACGCCATCCGCGACCTGTTCGCCCAGCAGCCGGTCGGCACCGACATCTGGATCGCCCTCGCCTGGTGTGTCGGCCTCCTCATCGTCGCCTACATCTTCGCCATGAACACCTACCGCCGCAGGATCGCCTAGGCCGGGTCGATCGACTCCGTCCTGATCCGGATCAGCGTGGCGGAGAGGCCGATCGCGGCGAGGTGGTCGCATGCGAGCCTGTCGGCGCGCATCGCGATTGCGTGCCGTCGCTTGAGACGGTTGAAGAGTTCTGAGTGCAACGTGGCTTTCGAGCCGCACCGAACACGTACTACCGCGACTTCATCCCAGTCCGATGAGAGGAACGACCATGGAACACACCATCACGGCGATGCCGACCGCGCGTCAGCCCGGCTGCCCCTTCGACCCGCCCAAGGAGCTGATCCAGGCCCGTGAGCACAGCCCGATCAGCCGCTTCCCCTTCCCCGACGGACACCAGGGCTGGCTGATCACCGGCTACGACCTGGTCCGGTCGGTCCTGGCCGACCCGCGGTTCAGCTCACGCAGGGAGCTCATGCGCCACCACCCGCTGGTCGACCTGGGCGAGATCGAGGTCCCTCCGGCTCCGCCCGGCGAGTTCCTCCTCATGGACGAGCCACAGCACAGCCGCTACCGCAAACCGCTGGTGGGCAAGTTCACCGTCCGGCGGATGCGGCTGCTCACCGAGCGCGTCGAGCAGGTCACCGCCGAGCACCTGGACGCGATGGAGAAGGCCGGGCCGTCGGCGGACCTGGTGCCCGCGTTCGCCAAGCCCATCCCCTCCATCATCATCTGTGAGCTGCTGGGCGTGCCGTACGAGGACCGTGGCTTCTTCCAGGAGAACATCGACAAGTTCCTCGGCGGGGAGGTCGGCGACGAGGAACTGATCGCGGCCTACACCGCGACCCAGCAGTACCTCGCGGAGCTGGTGGCCGCCAAGCGCGCCAACCCCACCGACGACGTGCTCAGCGACCTGCTCGACAGCGACCTGACCGATGAGGAGCTGCAGGGGATCGCCCTGATCCTGCTGTCGGCCGGGTTCGACACCACCGCGAACATGCTGGCGCTGGGCACCTTCGCGCTGCTGCAGAACCCGGAGCAGCTGGCCGCGCTGCGCGCCGAGCCCGCGCTCGCCGACCGGGCCGTGGAGGAGCTGCTGCGGTATCTGACCGTCGCCAAGACGTCCATGAGGACGGCGCTGGAGGACGTCGAGGTGGGCGGCCAGACCATCAAGGCCGGTACGACGGTCATCCTGTCGTACGCCACCGCCAACCGCGACCCCGAGCGCTTCGCCGACCCCCACGTGCTCGACCTGCGCAGGCAGGACGGCGGTCACCTGGCCTTCAGCCACGGCATCCACCAGTGCCTGGGCCAGCAGCTGGCCCGCGTCGAGCTGCGGGTCGCGCTCCCCGCCCTGGTCAACCGCTTCCCCACGCTGCGCCTGGCCGTACCGGCCGGAGAGGTCGCCCTGCGCCCGGAGACCGCGGACATCTACGGGGTCAAGAGCCTCCCGGTCACCTGGGACGTGTGACCGCGAGCCGGTGACGGGCGATGCCGCGTACGGCCGCCCGCCGCCCCCTGTGGTCGCTCGCCCGCGGCGATCACGTCCGGGGCACCGTGCAGTACGGTGAACGGAATCGTGGCCGCGGCATGCGAGCCGACCTGGTCGGGCACGTGCTCGCCAAGACGCCAAAGGGCCTGAACAGCAAGTCCGCAGCCGCACCCGCCGACCAGGTGCTGCCGGCCCTGACGGCGGCCATGGGCCTGCTCAAGCAGCAGGATCCGGCAGAGGCCGACACCTTCCGCCGCACCGTCATCGTCGCCATCGAAGCAGCCGCCTGCACTCACCAGGGTCAGCCCAGCCCCGCCCTGGCCGACATGACCCGCAAGATCACCGCAGCCCTCGACGCCGCCTGATGGCATACCGGCCCGCGCAGCTACCGCTTGTCCGGCAGAGCGCGAACCAGGCCTGAGCACGCCGAGCTCACCCCACCCCCATGCGTCGCTCATCGAAGCCATGAGCGACGCACCGGGGCGGGACTCAGCAGATCGACCACCTGCGCAAGGAGATGCATGATGGGTAAGAGCAACAGCGGCCCCATGGACTCGCCGCATCCTTCGCCTGACCACAAACCTTCTCGCCGCTCGCTCCTCGGAGCGTTGGGCGCCGTCCCGCTGGCGGCCGGTGCTCTCGCGGCCACGTCGGGAAGCGCCGAGGCGAGCACCGCTGTCTCGACCGCCGCTGTCTCGACGGCCTCTGGCCCGATCCCCAAGGCCCCGAGCTCTAAAGGGACCTCCTTCTCCAGAGCAGGAATGCGCAGAGTGCGCGAGGTGCTGGCGCGGCATGTCGAGTCCAAGAAGATTCCCGGGCTCGTCGCGCTGGTCAGCCAGGGCGGACAGACGCACGTCGAAGTGATGGGGACGATGCGCGCTGAAGGCGGCGCGCCGATGCGCAGGGAGACGATCTTCCGGATGGCCTCCACGACCAAACCGGTCGCGATGGCGGCGGCGATGGTCCTGATCGATGAGTGCAAGCTGCGGCTGGACGACCCGGTAGACCAGTGGCTGCCCGAACTCGCCAACCGGCAGGTACTGAGGAAGCCCGACAGCCCGCTGAACGACACCGTGCCGGCGCAGCGGCCGATCACCGTGCGGGACCTGATGACCGCCACGTTCGGGCTAGGCATCGATCCGACGGTGCTGAGCTTTCCGATCACGGCCGCTATTTTCGAGCGGGGGCTCTACCCCCAGGAAGGGGTCCCGACCCTGGAGCCGGATGAGTGGATGCGCCGCCTGGGCACGCTTCCGCTGATTTACCAGCCCGGGGAGCACTGGCAGTACAACATCAGCCACGATGTCCTCGGCGTGCTGGTCGCCAGGGTCACGAAGCAGCCGTTCGAGACGTTTCTGCGCGAACGCATCTTCGATCCGCTGGGTATGAAGGACACCGGCTTCCACGTGCCCGCCGGCAAGATCGACCGGCTGCCGCCCCTCTACGCCCCCGACCCGAAGACTGGGAAGCTCACCGTGTGGGACGAGGCGGCAGGCGGACGGGTCAGCCGGCCTCCGGCGTTCCAGTCCGGCGGCGGTGGGCTGGTCTCCACCGTCGATGACTACCACGCCTACTTCCGGATGCTGCTGAACGGCGGGATGCACGGCAGCCAGCGGATCCTGTCGCGGCCCGCTGTGGAGATGATGACCACCAACCGCATGACGCCCGAGGAGACGGCCCTGCGAACCGCGCTGGCCAAGAAGTATGTCCATGTGTCGTTCGGCCAGGGGCAGCACGGCGGCTGGGGTTTCGGGATGGCGGTGCGCACTTACCGCGCCGACTACGCCTCCATCGGCCAGTTCGGCTGGGACGGCGGAGCCGGCACCACGACCTACGGCGACCCGGACAAGCAGCTCATCGGAATCCTGCTCACCCAGGTCGGGACGACCAACCCGGACTCGACGCGGGCCATCCTCGACTTCTGGACCACGCTCTACCAGGTCATCGACGACTGACACCGAATCGTCTCGGCCCTGTCCGCCCGAGCAGCCCGGATACGCCGGGCACCAACAGGACCCCAGTCCACCATCCGTCCACACGAGTGGACTTCAGAACAGATCCAAGGAGCACACCGGCTCGCCCCGCCCTGGCCGACGCCCGCCGCCGGGCATCGCGCCGTGATCAAACCTGCGCCGCTGTGCCGGGCCGTGCCCCGCGGGTTCGACCGCGACGAGGCCGGCACAAGATCGTTCTTATCGATAACGGCTGCCCGCCGGTTCCTCACCCCCGATGCCGAAGGCGGCGCGCGCCGCAGCCGGTCGAGCAGGGCCCGGTCGGCGGTGCGGCGTACGCCGTGGCCACGTGTCCGGCGCGTCCTTCAGGCGCCGGCACCCGGCTCGCCGGACGTGCTCGGTCCCAGGTTCAGGACGGGCAACCCGGAGCGGAGCCGATCGAGGAACTCTCCGACGAGGATCGAGCCGTGTCGTAGTCACCCTGGAAACAGGCGGAGAGGGCTCCGTCCAGACGCGCGTCGGCGTCGGCGAAGGCGAGGCGTTCGGGGGCGGGATGCGCGTTCACGTCGACGACCGTAGCCCCTGCGGCTCCCTGACGCATGATCGGCGCCGGAGACGGACCGCGTGGGCCCGGCGGGACGCGACCACTCCCACCGGCCTCGCCATCGCCGCGAGGAGGGCGGCCCCCCGGGCGACGACGGCCCCGGCGGCCGGGACCGGCCCGCCCGGCGCGTCACGCCGGTGCGCGACCGCTCCCGCGCCCGGGAGACCTCCGCTGACGGGTTACCGAGCTCGGCTCATCGGTCGGCGAACCGGTCGATCGCGCCGAGGACCTGCGTGCGCATCGTGTCGCTGCCCGTGTGTCCCGAGTCGTCGACGATGATCAGCTCGGCGCCGGGCCAGGCGCGGGCGAGCTCCCAGGCGGTGTCGGCCGGGCCGCTCAGATCGAGGCGGCCGTGGATCAGGACACCGGGGATCCCGGCCAGGCGGCCCGCCTCGCGCAGCAGGATGCCCTCCTCCAGCCACGCGCCGTGCGCGAAGTAGTGCGCGCAGATCCGGACTAACGCCAGCAGGTCGGCCGAGGGACGGTCGCTGTAGGGGTTCGGCTTGCCGTTCGGCTCCATGGAGACCACCACGTCCTCCCACGTGACCCAGTCGATCGCGGCCTTCTCCCGCACCTCCGCGTCGGGGTGCTCCATGAGACGCGCGTAGGCCGCGACGATGTCGCCGTCGCGGTCCGCCTCGGGGACGCCGTCCCGGAACCGCTCCCACTCCTCGGGGAAGAACCGCCCGACGCCCCGGTAGAGCCAGTCGATCTCCGATCGCCGGGTCATGGTGACCGCGGGGATGACGATCTCCGTCACCCGCTCCGGATGGCGCTCGGCGTAGGCGAGGATCAGCGTGGACCCCCAGGAGCCGCCGTGGAGCAGCCAGCGGTTGATGCCGAGGTGCTCTCGGAGCCGCTCCATGTCGGTGAGCAGGTGCTCGGTGGTGTTGAGGCTCATGTCGGCGGCGGGGTCGCTCGCGTGCGGCGTGCTCCGGCCGCAGTTGCGCTGGTCGAACAGGACGATCCGGTAGCGCTCCGGATCGAAGGAGCTGCGGTGGCTGGCCCTGCATCCCCCTCCCGGCCCGCCGTGGACGACGAGGGCGGGTTTGCCGTCCGGGTTGCCGCAGACCTCCCAGTAGACGAGGTTGCCGTCGCCGGTGTCGAGCATTCCGTGGTCGTACGGCTCGATCGGCGGGTAACTCGCGGTCATGTCGTGGTCCCTTTCTCGGCGTAGATACAACAGCGCTGTTACATTATGAGGGCGGATTCTCCTGATCGCACCACCCCCCCGCCCGCCTACGCGTTCACCGCGGCGCCCGACACCGGCGGCGCGCATCCTCGTCCGGTCCCGATCGCACCGCTGAACTGCTCCGGAACCGGTAGGCCGTTGATCTCCAAGTGGCCTGCAAGTGCGGAGGCATATCTATCGACATGTCATGAAAACGCTTATGTGTCTGGAGCCTCTCCCCATGCGTACCGGTCTCCGCGTCCTGCTCGGCCTGACCGCTGCCGCGGCGCTCACCCTCGGCGGCTCGACCCCGGCCTCGGCCGCCGCCGACCCCTCCGTCTGGAGGTGGGGCCCGATCTACTCCGGCGACGGTCACGCCGAGGCCCGTGGCAAGGTCGCCGCCGGCCAGTCGGGTTTCGTCGTGTACGGCACGCTGGAGGACACCCGGGGGTCGGGCTGCTCATGGGTCCACGTGCGCTACCTGAGCGCGCAGAACGGGCGCTGGCGCACGGCGTCCTACTACAACTGCGTCCCGGGATCGGGATCATTCCGCAAGAACGTCGGCGGGGTCCTGCAGATCAAGGCGAAGGCCTGCCGGGGCAACTCCTCCCGGCCGACCGGATGGTGCTCGCGGTGGAAGACCATCTACACCCAGGGCGGCTGACCCGCCGGAATCATCCACACCCGGGGCGGCTGACCCGCCGGGATCATCGGCTCACCGTTATCGCGACCTCCATCCCCACGCTCTCCCCCTCCTCCAGCAGCCCGATCTGGCGGAGGCGGGACAGGTCCACGCCCAGCCCGCGCTCCTCCGCCGCGGCGAGCAGCGCGAGCACGGCGGGATGCGTGACACCGTCGACGACCGTCACCGGGTCCTCGAACCGCCAGCGCACCACCAGTTCGGGCGCGGCCTCGACGGTGCCGGTCTCGACCGTCCATCCCGGCACCGACCATCCGGCGGGCAGCGGACGGGCGATCGGCCAGCAGCACACCAGCTCGATCGCGGTGTCGCTGCCGGACGCGCCCCGGAGCGTCGACCAGAACGGCCCGGTCGGCGTGTCGCCGGCCTCCGCCAGTGCCCGCCACAGCGCGGCGAACGCCTCATTGACCCGCTCGTCCGCACCGTCCACCTCCGCGGCGGGATCGTCGTCGCCCGGCACCGGCCACACGACGCCCGCCCAGTGCTGCCGCGTGGCCAGACGCTCCTCCACCTGCCATTCGTGGCGGTCCTCGCCGCTCAGCAACCGGTCGAGGGTTTCGAGCGCGGCGTCCTGGCGCTCCCGCTCCGCGACCATCCGGGCGCGGTGCTCGGCGAGCGTCCCGGCGGCGGGCGGGTCCGCCAGGAGCCGGGGGGCGTCGGCCAGCGGCACACCGGCGGCGCGCAGCACCTTCAGCCGGATCGCCGGCTCGAACTGGGCCGCGCTGTAGCGGCGGTGCCGCGACCACGGGTCGACCGAGGCCGGCTTCAGCAGGTCCTGCTCGTCATAGAGGCGCAGGGCCTTCAGGCTCAGCCCGGTCAGCTCCGCGAATTCGCCGATGCTCATCATGGAGCCAGTGTGGATCCTCCCCCAGGGGCAGGATCCACAGCGTCCAGCGGCCCGGCCCTTCGGGCGCGCTACTGGCTGATGTTCTTGCGGAGCGCGGCGTAGTACAGCGCGATCCCCATGCCACCCACCACGGCCACCACCCGGACGGCCGTCCCGCCGGCTCCGACGACCATGACGGCCACCGCCATGGCGGCGGCGAAGACCAGGGGGACGGCGATATCGAGGGTCCTGCGGTTCACGATTCTCCTTGTTGACTTCTCGACGGCACCACACGGCTCCGTCAGTTCCCGGCGGCGCCGTACAGCCCCGGCCGGGCGAAGGCGATCGTCTCATCAGGAGCTCTTGACGGGAAATCCCATGCCAGGAAATATCAGGAGACGGACATATATAGGAATCCTGATATTTCCTGAAGGTGGAAGTGACGAGAACGCAGGATCAGCGCAGGGCCGACACCCGGGCCCGGCTGATCGACGCCGCCTCCGACCTGTTCGCCAGGAAAGGGTTCCACGCGGTGTCCGCCGAGGCCGTCAGCGCCGCCGCGGACCGCACGACCGGTGCCCTCTACAACCACTTCGGCGGCAAGGAGGGCCTGCTGCTGGCCCTGCTGGAGGTGTGGAAGGACCAGGCCGCGACCGACCTGCTCGCCGGGTTCGGGGAGATGACCGAACTCGACGACCGGCTGGCCGCGGTGTACGAAGCGATCACCGACGGGAATCGCGGTGCGTCATGGCTCCTGCTGGAGATGGAGCTGTGGCTGCACGGCGCGCGCGATCCCCACATCGGCGGCCCCCTCGCCAGGCGGTACGCCGGCATCCGCTCCCTGCTGGCAGACGGCCTGACCGACTGGGCCGAGCTGGCGGGGGTGTCCCTCCGAAGATCACCCGAGCACACCGCGGTCGCGGTGCTGGGTGTGCTCATCGGCTGCGCGATCCAGCACCGGCTGGATCCCCCCGCGGTCGAGTCGCAGGCCGTCGTCGAGAGCCTGCGCGACCTGCTCGGCCTGTAGGGCCGGGTCCCCCGCGGACCCGGCCCGGGGAGCACGTTCCGTGGGACCCGTCCCAGCGGACCGGGCTGCCGGGCCGTACCGCGACGCACTCCCCGAACACGCGCCGAAAGGGAGCCCACGAGATGCAGATCAACCTGCTTGAGGAGACCTGGGAGCGGGAAGTCCCGCACCGGCAGTTCGCCTACCTGCGCCGCGAGGCGCCCGTCCACTGGCACGAGGTGCCCGGCGACACCGGGTTCTGGGCCGTCACGAGATATGACGACGTGAAGGCGGTCAGCCGTGACCCGCACACCTGGTCCACCGAGATCGGCACCGCGTTCATCCGCACCCAGACGCAGGAGTTCATCGACGTCGCGAGCCTGATGCTGCTCAACATGGACCCGCCCAAGCAGACCCGCTACCGCAGGCTGGTCAGCGCCGGGTTCACGCCGCGGATGATCGCCAAGCTGGCCGCGACCGTCCAGGCCCGCTGCGAGCGGATCGCCGACCGGGTCGCCGAGAAGGGCGGCGAGGTCGAGTTCGTCACGGACGTCGCCGAGCACATCCCGCTGCAGATGATCTGCGAGATGCTCGGCGTCCCCGAGCGGGACCATCATCTGATCTTCGAGTGGTCCAACCGCATGGTGGGCTTCCAGGACCCCGACTTCCGTACCACCCCCGAGGACGGCGAGATCGCCGCCGCGGAGATCTTCGGCTACTGCGACGGGCTGGTCGAGGAGCGGCGCAAGGCTCCCCGCGACGACATCATCACCGCGCTCGTCCAGGCCGAGATCGACGGTGACCGGCTCAGCCGCGACGAGATCGACGCGTTCTTCGTGGTGCTCTGCGTGGCGGGGAACGAGACCACCCGCAACCTGATCTCCCACGCCATGCTCGCGCTGATCGAACGCCCGGACACCTACCGCGACCTGGCCGCCAACCTGGACGACGAGGTCCTGTGGCGCTCGGCGACCGAGGAGTTCCTGCGCTGGGGATCGTCGATCCACAACTTCCGCCGTACGGCGACGCGGGACACCGAGATCCGCGGCCAGAGCATCGCCGAGGGCGAGAAGGTGGTCACGTTCTACATGTCGGCCAACCACGACGAGGACGTCTTCGCCGACCCCCTGACCTTCGACATCCGCCGCACCCCCAACGACCACGTGACCTTCGGCGGCGGCGGGCCCCACTACTGCCTGGGCGCGGGACTGGCCCGCCTGGAGATCAGGTGCATGATCCGGGAGCTGCTCCGCCGCTTCCCGTCGGCCGAGCTCGCCGGCCCGGTCCGCCGCATGCGCTCCGACTTCATCAACGGCGTCAAGCACATGCCGGTCCGCTTCCGTTAGCCCCGTGCCCCCCGGGTCCGCCGCTCGCCGGTGGGACCCGGCCCGGCGGGGCTCAGCCGCCGTCGCCGTCCCGGGCCACCGTGATCGCCTCGGTGAACCGGCGGTAGCGGGACAGCTCCCCGGCCACGGGCTCCAGCACCAGCTCGCGGGCGACCTGGCCGATGCTCGCGCGCAGCGCCCTGGCCGCCCCGCGCGCCCTCCGCCGGCCGCCCAGCCAGGCGACCACCCGGGAGAGCAGCGCGATCAGCACCCCGAGCAGGATGCCGCCGGCCAGCAGCAGGGTCGGCCAGGGAAGCTCTCCGGCGGTCGGCAGGTACGGCTGCGGCAGCCGGAGGTAGTCCATCCCGAGCAGGCCGATCAGCCACAGCGCGCCCGCCAGCATGGCGGCGAACACCGCCCACTGCGCCAGCCCGGCCACCCGCCACCACACGGGCCGCCTGGCCGGACCGAGCGAGGTCGCGGCCACGGCCCGGTCGAGGCCGTCCTCCAGCTCGTCGCCGTGCGAGCGGGCCGCCTGCCGTACGGCCGCCGCCCACGGCGCGGGCAGTCCCGCCGAGGCGGCCCCGGCGGCCTCACGGATCGCGGTGTCCATCCGGGAGCGCTGCACGACGGTCGTGACGGGGATCGAGGTCCGGCCCACGGGTCCGCCGGGACTCCGCTCCGCCGGGGTGCCCAGGCGGAGCCGGCGGAGCGGGTCGGGCCGGAACCTGCGCATCCACCGGGTCAGCGGCCAGCCGGTGGCGGCGACCGACCGGTGCCGGTGGGCCTTGGCCACGGCCTCGACGACGGTCGGCACCCCGGCCGCCTCCGACAGCGCGTCGGTCAGCGGCCCGGCGAGCCCGTCCACGGACACCTCCGGCGCCGCCGCCACCGCGCCGGACGCCCTGACGAGCGCGTCGGCGGCCGTGCCGACGTCGGCGGCCAGGCGGGCCGCCCAGGATCGCCGGTCGGCGACCCGGGAGGCGAGCAGGGAACCCAGCTCGGGGAGCCCCGCGCCGGTGCGCGCCGAGACGCCGACCAGCGGCACCCCGGCCAGCCCGTCCTCGTCGAGCAGTCTCCGCAGATCCTTCAGGCACCGCTCGGCGGCGGCCGGGGTCAGCCGGTCGACCTGGTTGAGGACGACGACCATGACGTCCCGGTGCCGGGCCAGCGGCCGGAGATACCGCTCGTGCACGGCCGCGTCGGCGTACTTCTGCGGGTCGAGCACCCACACCAGCAGGTCGACCAGCTCCACGAGCCGGTCCACCTCCAGCCGGTGCGCCGACTCGATCGAGTCGTGATCGGGCAGGTCGAGCAGGATCAGCCCGGCCGCGTCGCCCTCCGCCCAGCCGTCCAGGCCGGGGACGACGAGCTCTCCCCGCCCCTCCGGCCCGCCCGCGTCGTCGCCCACCCGGGCTCCCGGGCCGGAGGTGACGGCCACGCCCCGGCCGGTCGGTGCCTCCGGCCCGGACCAGGCGCCGGCGGGCGACACCTCGTGGCGGCGGGGGATGTCCAGCCAGTCGAGCAGCGGCCCGGACCCCGCACCCCTCCAGAGGGCGGCCTGGGCGGTCGAGGTGGTCGGGCGGGTGACCCCCACCGTGGCGAGGGCGGTGCCGGACAGCAGGTTGAACAGCGAGGACTTGCCGCTGCCGGTGGCGCCGGCCAGCGCGACCGCGGTGTGGTCGATGGACAGGCTCCGCCGTACCCCGGCGCGGGAGACCACGGAACGCGCCCCGGCCACCGCGTCGGCGTCCAGCCGCCCCTCGGCGAGGTCGGCGGCCTCCGCCAGGCCCTCCAACCGGCCGTCCAGGGAGACCGCGCTCCTGCGCCGCTTCAGCAGCTTCACCTCTCCCCCCTCTCCCGGTCGGTCCCGCGGGGGACGGCGTCCGTGGGCTGATCGAGCGGATCGGGCGCGGCGTCCGCGGCGCCGGCCGGGAGCGTGAGCCTGACCGGCGTGGCGGGAAGCCGCCCCGGCCGCTCCTCCGCCGGCGGCACGGCCGGACGGCCGGCCGCCGGGATCTCCTTCTGGTGGTCCCGTACGGCGCGCGCGGCGGCGCGGAGGGCGAGGGCGGCGTCCTCGGGGGGCTGGACGGCGTCGAGGAGGGAGGTGAAGCGGGTGGCCTCCGCGCCCAGCAGGACGGAGACGCGGGCCCGCAGGTCGGTGCGGGCCTTGATGGTGAGGGTGCGGACGGCCTGGTCGCCGAAGACGGCCTCCAGGAGCTTCTGGCTCAGCACGCTGGTGCCTCCGGCGATGCCGAGCTCGATGCCGGTCAGGCCGCCGGTGGAGGCGAACACCGCGAGCATCAGCAGCAGCCCCGCGCCGTTCACGCCGTAGGAGGTGAGCCGGGCGGTGGTCCGCCGGTCGGCGCCCTCCTCGCGGACCAGGCCGAGCACGTATCCCTGCCAGCCCCGCACCGCCGCCTCCGCCTTCGCGGGCAGGTCGGCCGAGGCCCTGCCGAGCCTGCCTGCCTCCGCGACCCCGGTCTCCTGGAGCAGGGCGCGGCCCGAGGGGTGCGACGACCACGACTCCAGCACGCGTTCGGCGGCGCCGTCGGCCGAGGCTCTGATCAGCGCCTCCACCCCGCTCTCCAGTGCGACCCGCAGCTCGCTCTCGGGCGCGGGGCGGCCGGTGAACAGGGCGACCAGGCGGTCCCTGAACCGTCCCACCCGGTCCTCCAGGGAGCGCATCAGGTCGCCGGTGCCGATGAAGTCCTGCCAGCGGGCCAGCACCTCGCCCCGGAGCAGCGACCCGTCCAGCATGCCCTCGTCGAAGGAGGCCAGCCCTCCGGCGTAGGCGGCGTCCGTCATCGTGCGCAGCTCGGCGGCCACGGCGTGCTGGCGGTCCACCGCGTCGGCGAGGGCGGGGACGCGGACGGCGAGGCTCTCCAGCGCGCCGGACAGGGTCTGGCGCACCACGGCGGCACGGGCCTGGGAGTCGGCCGCGATGCCGGTCAGCCAGTCGGCGACCGGCTCGATCGCCGAGCGCGGCAGCCGGGCGTTCTCCTCGGGCAGCACCAGCTCCGGCACCTCGAACAGGCGTGTCCCGCCCAGCCCGTTGGCCTCCAGCAGCCGGGTCAGGTCCCTCTTCACCACGCCCAGGGCCTCCGGCGGGACCCGCGACAGGATGACGGCCAGAGCCGTGCTCCGCTCCCTGGCCGAGCGGAGGAAGCCCCACGGCACCTCGTCGGCGTAGCGGGCCGCGGTGGTGGTGAACAGCCAGAGGTCGGCGGCGGCGAGGAGCTGGGCGGCCAGCTCGCGGTTGGCGGTGACGACCGAGTCGATGTCCGGCGCGTCGAGCAGGGCCAGGCCGGGCGGGAGCGCGGGGACGGTGACCACCCGGAGCGTGCCCGGCTCGCCGCGGCCCTCTCCCGTGACGCGGGGAAGGCCGGGCAGGACGTGCTGGGCGGTGAACCAGTCGCGGTCGGCGGGGCTGGTGACCAGGGTGGGGGCCAGCGTGGTGGGCCGCAGGACGCCGGGCTCGGAGACGTCGGCGCCGACGAGGGAGTTCACCAGGGTCGACTTGCCCGCTCCGGTGGAGCCGCCGACGACGGCCAGCAGCGGGGCGTCGATCGCGCTCAGGCGCGGGATCAGGTAGTCGTCGAGCTGGCCGGTCAGCTCGCGCAGCGCCCGGCGGTCGCTCCCGACGTCACCGGTCGCGAGCGGGAACAGGTCGAGGCCGAGATGGCGCCGTAGCTCTCGCAGCGCCTCAAGCAGACCGTCGCTCCCGTTCATAGGAGCGATCCTTCCCGCAAGGAAGGCCTCTAGACGTGATTTTGCCCCACCGCTCGACCGGGTCACGGGGGCGAACTCGGTAGAGCGATGGGGCCTGCCCCGCGTCACACGTGGCGGGCCGTACCGGACTCGTCTCCCCCGCAGCTGGAGGCGAGCCCGAACCCACCACGCGACCGCGGGTGATCGGGGGTCATGCGCTGCCCATTGGAACAATCGAAGCTCAGGGTCAGGTCAGACGGAGCTGAGTGTTCGCTGAAAGTTCAATCACCGCGCGGTAACCGCAGGACATATCCCACGCCACGCAGGGTGTGAATGAGTCGCGGCTCAGAAACGTCGACCTTCCGGCGGAGGTAGGAGACGTAGGACTCGACGACCCCGGCGTCACCGCCGAAGTCGTAGTTCCAGACATGATCAAGGATCTGCGCCTTGGAGAGCACCCGGCCGGTGTTGACCATGAAATAGTGCAGCAGCTTGAACTCGGTGGGCGACAGCCGTACCGGCGTGCCCGAGCGCCACACCTGGTGCGCCTCCTCGTCCAGCTCCAGGTCACCGACCTGGAGACGGGTGGGCAGGTCCAGGTCCCCTCTCGTACGGCGCAGCACGGCCCGGATCCGGGCAAGGACCTCCTCCAGGCTGAACGGCTTGGTCACGTAGTCGTCGGCCACGCGCAGGCCCGCGACCTTGTCGTCGGTCGCGTCCCTCGCGGTCAGGAAGACCACCGGCATCTGCCCGCCCATCTCCCGCAACCGCCCCGCGACCGCGAAGCCGTCCATGTCGGGCAGCATCACGTCCAGCACGACGAGATCCGGGCGGATCCGCTCCGCGAAGTGCACGGCCTCCCGGCCGTCCGCCGCGGTCACCACCTCGAACCCGGACCTGCGCAGGCTGGCCGAGAGCAGCTCGCGAATGTTCGGCTCGTCGTCCACGACCAACAGCCTGGCCTCGACTCTCTCCAGCACATTCATGAGGCTTGCTCACCCTGCTGGAACGCAGCTCAGCTCCGGCTGAACGTTTCCTGAGAAAACGTTTCCCGGGGACGGAACCCTCACCGGCGGCCGCCTCCCTCGCTGATCGCGGTCGCGGTGATCGAACCGTCCTCGGCCCGGGGCCCCTGGACGACCACCGTGCCGCCGGGCCTGAGGTCGGTGACCTTGCCCTCCTTGGCGATCCGCACGGCCGTCTCGCCGCTGGTGTTCACGGTGACGACCGACCCGTCCATGGTCCTGACGTAGACCTTCCCGCCGTCCACCCGCTCCACCGTGCCGACGGCCGCCCCGCCCTGACCACCTCCACCGCCCGGACCGCCCTGGCCCCCCGGACCGCCCTGGCCGCCCTGCTGCCTGCCGCCGAACCCCCCGTAGCCGCCGGGACCGCCCCCGTAACCCCCGGGGCCCGCGCCCTGGCGGATCGCCGCGCCCGGGGCTCCCGCCGCCCCCGCCGGGGCGCCCAGTGCCTTCTGCGCCTGGATGCCCACCACCACCCCGGCGACGAGCATCACCCCCGCGCCCAGCACCAGCGTGAGCGTGGAGAGGCCGCGCCGCGGCCGGACCGTCAGCTCGTCCTCCAGGTCACCCGCGAAGGGGGAGGTCTCCAGCGATCTCCCGGCCGGGGCCGTCTCATCCGCGTTGCCGCCCATGTCTGTCTCCTTGCGTAAGCCGTACAGGTCACTCGTGGCGCAGGGCCTGGATGGGGCGGAGCTTGGCGGCCCGGTTGGCCGGGTAGCTGCCGAAGAACAGCCCGATGCCCACCGAGACGCCGAGGGCCAGCGCGATCGAGGACGGCACGATCACGGGCTCGATGCCCGCGATCGTGAACCGGGTGCCGATGAACGCGATCGCCACACCCGACAGGCCGCCCACCAGGCTCAGCACCGTCGCCTCCAGCAGGAACTGGCCGAGGATGGCGCTCCTGGGCGCCCCGATGGCCTTCCTGATGCCGATCTCCCTGGTCCGTTCGGTGACGGTGACCAGCATGATGTTGGTGATGCCGATCCCGCCGACCAGCAGCGAGATCGCGGCGACCGCGCCGAGCAGGGCGGTGAAGACGCCGATGGTCGAGCTGACGGTCTCCTGGAGGGTGGCCTGGTTCAGGATGCGGTAGTCGGCGGTGCCCGTGGGGGTGATGTCGTGCCGCTGGTTCAGGACGGCCGTCACCTCGGCCTGGGCCGACCCCGTCGTGTCGGCGCCGGTCGCCTGCACGATGATCGAGCCGAGCGCACCGAACCCGGTCAGGCTCTGCTGTACGGCGGGCAGCGGCACGATCGCGACGTCGTCGGCGTCCTTCATCCCCGAGGAGCCCAGCTCCTTGAGCACCCCGACCACCGTGAACGGCACTCCGGAGACGCTGACCTGCCGGCCGACGGGATCCGCCGTGCCGAACAGCTCCTCGGCCACGGTCCGTCCGATCACCATGACCTTCCGGGCGGCGAGCACGTCGTCGTTGACGAAGTAGGCGCCGCTCGTGACGGGCTTGTTCGTCGCCTCGAAATAGCTGGGGTAGGTGCCGACGAGCTGGGAGATCGTGTGGCTCGCCCCCTCGTGCACGGCGGTGGCCGAGGACGCGGTCACCACCGGGGACACGCTCCTGACCGACGGCGCCTGCTCCCGGTCGGCCAGCGCCCTGGCGTCCTCCAGCGTGAGCTGCCTGGCCTGCGTGCGCGGCCCGCCCGCCTGGCCACCTCCGCCGCCGCCCCCGCCTCCACCGCCGAAGCCGCCTCCGGAGAACGAGGCGGAGATGGTGAGGGTGTTGGAACCGAGCCGCTGGATGTTCTGCTGGATGCTCTGCGAGGCGCCCTCGCCGAAGGCGACCAGCAGGATCACCGCGCCCACCCCGATGAGGATGCCCAGCGTGGTCAGGAAGCTGCGCAGCTTGTTGGCCGCGAGCCCGCGGAGGGCGAATCGGAGGATCTCGAACCAGCTCACGCGGGAACCTCCGGCATGCGGGGCGGGGGGCCGTCGACGGGAGCCTGGCGGCGGTCCTCGACGATCTGGCCGTCCACCAGGCGTATGACCCGCTTGGCGTGCGCGGCCACGTCGTCCTCGTGGGTGATGATCACGATTGTCCGGCCCGAGGCGCTCAGCCGGTCGAGGATCTCCAGCACGTCACCGGTGGACGTGGTGTCGAGGTTCCCCGTGGGCTCGTCGGCGAGCAGGAGCGAGGGCGCGGTGACCAGCGCCCTGGCCACGGCCACCCGCTGCTGCTGCCCGCCGGAGAGCTCGTTCGGCTCGTGGCGGACCCGGTCGGCCAGGCCGACCTGCTCCAGGGCCGCCAGGGCGCGGGCGCGCCGCTCGGCCGCGCCCACCCCGCCGTAGGCCATGGGCAGCTCGACGTTGGCGAGCGCGCTCATCCGGGGAATCAGGTTGAACGACTGGAAGACGAAGCCGATCTTCCGGTTGCGCAGGACGGCGAGCTGGCGCTCCTCCAGCGCCCCGACGTCGGCGCCGTCGATGAGGTAGCGGCCGGAGGACGGCACGTCCAGGCAGCCCAGGATGTTCATGAGCGTGGACTTTCCGGAGCCGGAGGCGCCCATGATGGCCACGTAGTCGCCCCGCTCGACGGTGAGGGAGACCCCTCGCAGGGCACGGACCTGGGCGTCGCCCTCGCCGTACACCTTCGAGAGCTCCTGGACCGACAGGACCGGGGTGGTCATCGGCCGCCTCCGCCGAAACCGCCGCCGCCGGGTCCGCCCACCCCGCCGCGGCCGCCGCCCCCGCCCAGACCGGGGAGACCACCGCCCTGCTGCTGGGTGGTGCCGGTGGCCGCCGGGCGGACGATCTGGTCGCCCTCGCCGAGCCCCGACTTGATCTCGGTGAGCGTGTCGCCCTTGACGCCGACCTCGACCTGGGTGGGCACCTCCCGGCCGTCCCTCAGGACGGTCACGGTGCTCCGGCCACCCGCCGTGGTGATCACCGCGGAGGAGACGGCGAGCACGTTCTCGGCCTGCTCGACGACCACCTCGACCGTGGCCGTCTGGCCGAGCCTGACCTCGTCGGGGACCTCGGTGAAGGAGATCGTCACCGGATACTGGACCACGTTGTTGCTGGTGGCCGCGGTCGGCTGGATCTGGGTGACCTTGCCGGCCGCGGTGACGCCGGTCAGCGCGTCGAACCGGATCGAGGCCGCCTGGCCGACCTTGAGCTTGGTGATGTCGGACTCGGTGAAGCTGCCGACGAGCTGGAGCTTCCCGGTGTCGGCAAGTTCGATGAAGCCCCCGGACCCACTGGACCCGCCTGTCGCGGCGCCGGAACCACCGGAGCCACCGGAACCCCCCGAGCCGCCCTGCGACGTGCTCCCGGACGAGCCGGAGGAGCCGGACGAGCTGGAGGAGCCCCCGACCGTGCCGTTGACGGCCGTGACCGTGCCGCCGAACGGAGCCTTGATGACGGCGCCCGCCACGGTGCGCCGGGCCGCCCGGTAGGTATTCCTGGCGTTGACGTACTGGGCGTAGGAAGCGGCGGTCGAGGTGTCGTCGTCTGCGGAGTCCAGGGCGGCGGCGGCCGCGTCCAGGCTCTCCTGGGCGGAGGTGTCGTCCAGCCGCGCGAGGAGCTGTCCTTTGGAGACCTTGTCCCCGACCTTGACGTAGATCTTCTCCACCGTGCCGCTCGATCCGAAGCCGAGCGACCGCGCCCTGGCACTCTCCACGGCCCCGGAGGCGGACACCGAGGCGACCACCGTGCTCCGGGCCACCGACACGGTCCGCACCGCGGCGCCGGCGGCGGAGGAGGCCTCCCCGCCGAGAGAGGAGTAGGCGACCCCCGCTCCGCCCAGCAACAGGACACCGAGTGCCCCGTTCACGATCAGCGCTCTGCGCTTGGTCGACAGCTTCACAAGGTCGTACTTTGGCGGACTTTCCTTGGACGCAACCCTCGCTCCCGCTGAAGGTTGGCTGAAGATCGCGTACAACGTCCGGAGATACGCAGGAAACCCTCAGGTATTTATGAGGAGAGAGTGAATCAAACAGAGCAGGATGATCCGTCATGAGACCGACCAAGCTCCCGAAGCCCCTGCGGACGGGAGGACTCGCTCTGGCCGCCCTCGTCCTGGTGGGTGCGGGTGTGTTCTACACGCTTGACGACGGCTCGGCCCCGGCGCCCCGGGTGGAGCTCGCCTCCGCCAAGCGGGGAACGGTGACGGCCGAGGTGTCCGCGGCGGGCAACACCGTGGACGACGGCACCCGGGAGCTGGCCTTCGGCGGCTCGGGCACGGTCACGAAGGTCTACGTCAGAGCCGGGGACAAGGTCGGCAAGGGCGACGTGCTGGCCAGGATCGGCTCCGCGCCCGCACGCGAGCGCTACACCGCGGCCAAGGCGCAGCTCGCGGCGGCCCGGGAGGCGCTGGACGGAGCCGGGGACGCGGCGACGGCACAGCCCCAGACCCAGGAGCAGAGGCAGTCCCAGGAGCAGAACCGGACGCCGGACGACTCCGCCCGGCAGGCGGCCTGCGAACCCACGGCGTCACCGGCACGCCCCACCGCCACCCCCGGCCCGAGCGGCACGGCCGGCCCGAGCCGCACCACCGGTCCGGACGGCGCCCCCGGCCCGACCGGGACGCCCGGCCCGGCCCGCACGTCCGCGCCGGCCGGATCGGAGCGGCCGGTGGCGGTGGCCCCGGCCGGCGGGTTCGCACCGGCCCGGTACTCCCCCGGTACGGCGCGGACGCCGTCCCCGACGCCGACCCCGACCCCGACGCCGACCCTCACCGACGGTCCCCCGGAGCCCGCGCCGACGGTGACCGTCACCGTGACGGCGACCCCGACCGTGACCGTGACCGCCACGGTCACCGCCACGGCCACGGTCACCGCCACGCCGGGCACGAGCCATCCGCCCGCGAGCGCGGAACCCACGCGGCCCGGCCCGGCGCCCAGCCTGACGACCCGGCCGGGCGAGCACTCCGGCCCCAGCTCGCCGGCCAGGCCGACCCCTGCCGCGACCCCGACCGCCAAGCCCGGTGCGAGCTCGGAGCCGACCGTCGGCCGGACTCCCGGACCGCGGTCCACCGCGTGCTCCGCACAGAGCTCCGGCCTCCGTCCCGATCAGAACGCCGGCACCGGCCTCACCAGCCGGCCGAGCACCGACAGCGGCGGTACCAGCCGGTCGAGCACCGGCACCGGCACCGGCGGGCAGCGGACGCTCAGCGTGGAGCAGGCCGAGGCCGACGTGAAGAGGGCGGAGGCGGACCTGACGGACGCCCGGGAGGAGCTGGCGGGTGTGCGGATCGTCGCTCCCGCGGACGGCACCGTCCTGTCGGTCGCCGGGACGGTCGGCGACAGCGTGGGCACCGGCGCGTTCCTCGCTCTCGGCGATCTCGACGAGCTCCAGGTGGAGGCGCTGTTCACCGAGTCGGACATCGGGGAACTGAAGCTCGGGCAGCGGGCGGCGATCACTCTGGCCACCCGGGAGGGTGAGGAGTACACCGGTACGGTGACCCGCATCGCGCCCACCGCGACCACCACCGACCGGCTGGTGAGATACGGGGTCACGGTCGCGTTCGACGAGGCTCCGGCCGGTCTCATGGTCGACCAGACCGCCACCGTCAGGGTGACCGTCGCCGAGTCGGAGCAGGCGCTCTACCTTCCGGCCCAGGCCGTGCGGTCCAAGGGCGGGGCCTCGGTGGTCACCGTTCAGGGCGGTGTCGAGCGCGTGGTCAGGACCGGGGTCCGCGGCGACCGGTACGTCGAGATCACCTCGGGTCTGCGCGAGAACGACCGGGTCGTGCTCCCCGGCGGCACGGCCACCGGAGGATTCCCCGACAGCGGCTGGCCGGGAGGCGCCTGACGGCGGTCTCCCCTGATCTGCCGGGATCGGCCGAGCCCGGCAGATCAGGGGAGACTCCCACCCGCTCAAGCTCGCGTCTCGAAGCCGCGGTTCGCCATCTCCGGCAGATCGGATGTCCTGGCAGGGTCAGTCGTACTCGGGGGCCAGGGGCAGGGCCACCCGGAACGTCGAGCCCTCGCCCGGCGCCGACTCCACGTCGACCGTGCCGCCGTGGGTGTCGACGATGGCCGCGACGATGGCCAGGCCGAGACCGCTGCCGCCGTCCTCGGGCGCCCGGCGGCCACGGGCCGAGTCGACGCGGTAGAACCGCTCGAAGACGCGTTCGCACTGCTCGGCGTCGAGTCCCGGCCCTTCGTCGGCCACCTCGATGACGGCCATGCCGTCCCGGGCGGAGAGCGTCATGCGCACGGGGGTGCGGTCCGGCGTGTGGGTGAGCGCGTTCGTCATCAGGTTGCCCACGACCTGGCGGAGCCGTACCTCGTCGCCGGAGACGATGAGCGCGGCGCCGTCCACCGAGAGCGTGATCTCGCGGGCCGGGGCGAGGATGCGGGCGTCGTGGACGGTGTCGGCGGCGATGGCGAGCAGGTCCACCGGGCGCATGGCCACCGGCCGCTGCTGGTCCATCCGGGCGAGCATCAGCAGGTCGTCGACGAGCAGGCCCATCCGGACCGCCTCGGACTCCACCCGGCGCATCAGCGGCGCGGCGTCGATGTCGGGCGCCTGCCGGTAGAACTCGGCGAACCCGCGGATGGAGGTCAGCGGCGTGCGGAGCTCGTGCGAGGCGTCGGCGACGAACCTGCGCATGCGCTCCTCGGAGCGGCGGGCCGAGGCCTCCGACTCCGACCTGGCCCGGAAGGCGGTCTCGATCTGGGCGAGCATGCCGTTCAGCGACTGGCCGAGGCGTCCGACCTCGGTGCGCGGATCGGTGTCGGGGACGCGGCGGCTCAGGTCCCCGGCGGCGATGGCCTGCGCGGTGCGCTCGATCTCCTCCAGCGGGCGCAGGCTCCGCCGTATGATCACCACGCCCACCCCGGCGAGTGTCAGCATCAGCCCGCCTCCGCCGAGCAGCTCCACCAGCGCGAGCTGGCCGACGATCTGCCGGACCTCGGCCATGTCCACCGCCACGAGAAGGGTCCTGCCGTTGTCCAGGGGGGCGACGTGGATCCGCCACTCGCCGCTGTCGAACGATCCGGGCCCCTGGTCCACGGGCACCTGCAGGGCGGGTTTGCCCTCCACGTCGACGCCGCTGAGCTGGAGGATGGTCTCGCCCTTGGCGCTGCGGAGCACCAGCCTGGTGTCGGCCGGGAGCGGCTTGCCGATCAGCGTGACGGCTCCGCGGTGCAGGCGGCGCAGCGTGGCGTCGGTGGTCAGGTCCATCTGGCTGTCCACGCGGTCGATCAGGTAGCCGCGCATGATCGAGACGCTGCCGATGCCGATGAGGGTGAGCGCGATGGCCAGCAGGATCAGGATGACCGCGATCAGCTTCACCCGCAGCGGGGTCCCGTTCATGGTCACGGGACAGGGGGGAGGCGGAGAACGTAGCCGACTCCGCGCAGGGTGTGGATCAGCCGGGGGTCCGCGTTGTCGATCTTCCGGCGGAGCACGGAGACGTAGGACTCCACGATCCCGACGTCGCCCCGGAAGTCGTAGTCCCACACGTGGTCGAGGATCTGGGCCTTGGACAGCACCCGGCCGGCGTTCGCCATGAAGTAACGCAGGAGCTTGAACTCCGTCGGCGACAGCGCCACTGCCCTGCCCCTGCGCCACACCTCGTGGCTCTCCTCGTCGAGCTCGATGTCGGCGAAGGTGAGCCGGGGCGGCCGGGCCGGCAGGTCTCCCGCGCCGGTACGGCGGAGCACCGCCCGGATCCGGGCCACGACCTCCTCCAGGCTGAACGGCTTGGTCACGTAGTCGTCCCCGCCCGCCGTCAGCCCGCGGATCTTGTCCTCGGTGGCGTCACGCGCGGTGAGGAAGACCACCGGCGTGTCGGTGCCGCCGCCGCGCAGGCGTCGCACGACGTCGAACCCATCCATGTCGGGCAGCATCACGTCGAGCACGATGAGATCGGGACGGTGGCGCTGGACAGCGGCGACGGCGTCCGTCCCGTTGCCTGCCGTGTTCACCCCGAACCCGGCGAATCGCAGGCTCGCGGCCAGCAGTTCGAGGATGTTGGGCTCGTCCTCGACGATCAGCAGGCGGGCCTCGGGTGAGTCGGTCACGGGTTTTATCTTCACTCGCCCACATGAAAAAGCAGTTAACGGGTCAACACAGAGGTTAACCCCACGATATGCCTGGCGATTGCCAAACTCGACGTCGCCGCCGGCGAGGGGGCGTTCCGCACAAGCGTGACGCGGCCGTGCACGTCGATCGCGAAGTCGTCGAGCATGCTCCCGTCCCTGGCCACGGCCTGGGCCCGGACTCCCCCGGCGGTCCTGACCAGATCGGCCCTGGTGAGCTCGGGCACGTAGCGGCGCGCGGCCGCCAGGAAGGACCCCTTCGCCATGGAGCCGAGCACCTCCCGCACCCCGGTCCGCCAGTGCCTGGCCGCCAGCCGCCGGGTGCCCTCCCAGGCCAGGATCCGGCGCAGGTCGCTGAGATCGACGTCACCCCAGGAGTAGCCCTCCAGGGCCAGCGCCATGACCGCGTTGGGGCCGACCAGAACCTCGCCGTCGATCCTGCGGGTCAGGTGCACGCCGAGGAACGGGTAGCGGGGGTCGGGCACCGGGTAGATCAGCCCGCGGACCAGCTCCTTCGACGCGCCGGCCAGCGCGTAGTACTCCCCGCGGAAGGGGACGATCCGCACGTCGCCTGCGGCCCCGGCCATCCGGGCGACGGTGTCGGTGCCCAGCCCGGCGCAGACGATCAGCCGGTCGAAGCGCAGCCTGCGCGTCCCGGCCAGCACCTCCACCCCGCTCGCGGTCTCCCGCAGCGCGCGGACCGGGTGGGAGAGCAGCACCGAACCGCCCGTCTCCTCCACGTCCAGGGCCAGACGGCGGGCGACGGCGGGGAAGTCGGCGATCGCGGTGTGCGGGGAGTGGACGGCGGCCACCCCGACGGTGTGCGGCTCGACCTCGCGCAGCGCCAGCGCGTCCAGCTCGGCGATGCCGGGGACCTGGTTGGCGCGGGCGCGCTCGGCGATCTTCCGCAGCCCCGGCCGCTCGGCCGCGGTGGAGGCGACGACGAGCTTGCCCACCTCGTCGTAGGGGATGCGGTGCTCCGCGCAGTACTGCCGGAGCAGGGCCACGCCCTCGCGGCAGAGCCGGGCCTTGAGCGAACCCGGCTGGTAGTAGATCCCCGCGTGGACGACCCCGCTGTTGTGCCCGGTCTGGTGGGCTCCGACGCGGTCCTCCTTGTCGAGGACGGTCACCGTGGCGCCGCGGGTCCGCGCCACCTCCCTGGCCACCGCCAGGCCGACGATTCCCGCACCGACGATCCCGATGTTCACCGCGCGACCTTACCGGCCGGCACGCCGGCCTTCCCAGGGGCGAGATGCCCTTCCTCGGCGAGCCAGCGCAGCGAGTCGGCGATGGTCTCCCGGACCGGACGCAGGCTCGTGCCGAGCGCCTCCAGAGTGGGGGCGTCGAAGGTCCGCTCCATCGTGACCATCATCTCGGCGGCGTCCCTGGTCAGCGGGTAGTCGATCGGCCTGATCCGTTTCACGGCGTCGAGCACGGCCGCCGCGCCGCGCAGCACGGCGGCGGGGACCCTGAAGCGGCGGCAGCGTCCTCCGGTCGCCTCGTCGCAGGCGTCTGCGAGCTCCGCCCAGGTGAGGTAGTGCCCGCCGAGCATGAATCGGCGCGGCCCGCGCCCCGGCTCCAGACAACGGGCGAGCACGATGGCCAGATCGCGGACGTCGAGGACGCAGACGCCGCCCGCGGTGATCGGCCAGCCCTGCTCCAGCCCCGCGCGCAGCCCCTCCATGAGCGCGTCGAGCGAGGGCTGGTACGGCCCGGCGACCCCGCCCGGGTAGACGACGGTGACCGGCTCTCCCCGCTCCTGGAGCCGCCTGGCGTAGCGCTCACCGGAGACCTTGGTCCTGCCGTAGGCGTTCCTGGGGGCGGACAGCGGGCTCTCGACGGTGATCAGGGGTCCGGCCGGCGGCACGAAGACCGCGACGGTGGAGATGTGCACGATCGGGTCGAGGCCGAGCGCGGCGGCCTGGCCGAGGACGTTCTTCAGCCCGGCCACGTTCGTCCCCGCCAGGTCGCCGGCGTGGCTGACGACCCCGATCTCGGCGGCGGCGTGAATGACCGCCTCACACCGTTCAAGCGCGTTCCGTACGGATTCCGCGTCACGGATATCCGCCTCATGCATGGGGACCGCGCCGTCGACCCCGACATCGGCCAGGACTTTCCTCGTCTTCTCCGGATCACGCACCAGGAGGAGCGGCTCGTGCCCGGCGGCGACAAGTGCGGCAACCGCGTGTGAGCCGACGAACCCGGACGCTCCGGTCACCAGGACGCGCATAGTCGACAGTTAACGGCAATCCTCTCCGGAGGAGAAGAGGAATGCCCCGTCTCATTGGTGATCGTAACCATATGTAGACAAGCTTTACCTGCCCCGAGCAGGGAATACGCTAATACGCCCGCACGCGGAATCGCGATGCGGACATTCGTTTCGGGGGAAACAAATGAAAAGGTCACATGCCGGGGCTCGGATGCCCCTGCGTGTTCTTCTGCTGGGCGTCGCGGCGTCACTGGCCGCCGCCGCCGTCTCCGTCCTCACCACCCGGCCGGTCTCCGCCGCGGAGACCGGCGCGGCCGGCCCGGCGGAGCCGTGCGCGGTGGTGAACGGGGGCTTCGAGGAGCCCGGCGGTCTGCGCGGGCAGGGACACCTGCGCAAGGACGTCCCCGGCTGGCGCACGTCGTCGCGTGACGGGCTCATCGAGATCTGGGGGGCGGGCAACCACGCCGACCCGATGGACTTCACCGTCCCGCCGGACACCGGCGACCAGTTCGCCGAGCTGAACGGGACCTCGGTGTCCACCCTCTACCAGGACATCCGGACCGTGCCGGGCTCCACGATCGACTGGAGCCTGGCGCACCGGGGGCGGAGCAGGACCCAGGCCGACGAGGACGTCATGCGGGTCCGCATCGGGGGCGTCGTGCAGGTTCCGGAGGGGCAGGACTCGCCCGACATCGCCGACGGTGGCGACACCTGGGGCCACTACGGCGGCAGCTACACCGTCCCCCGGGGACAGCGGGTCACCCGGGTGGAGTTCGTCTCGGTCTCGTCCGGGACGGGACGGCCGAGCTACGGCAACTTCCTCGACTCGGTGTCGACCTCCTGCACGTTGCCGAACCAGCCGCCCACCGTGCCGTACCTGGTGCTGTCCGGATCGGTGGGACAGATCCTCGACGGCTCCCTCACCTCGGTGGACCCCGAGGGCGGAGAGGTGACCTACAACGCGACCGCCCCGGTGCCGTGGCTGAACGTGACGGTCCGCCCGCACGGGACGGTGGTCGCCAGGGCGCTGAGGCCGGGTGTCCACCAGGTGCCGGTCAAGGCCTGCGACGAACGGGGGGCGTGCGCCGACGGCAGGGTCGTCGTCGTGGCCTACCGCCGTACCAGGCCGCTCGCCAGGTCGCTCGCCGACCTGTACCCGACGCAGGCGGCCGCGCCGCCGGTGGGCCCTTCCCGCCCCGGCACCGTGGGTAAGGACCGCCGGATACCGGTGAGAACGGACCACCCGACGCCGTAAGCAAAGATCACCGGATCCTGTGAGAACGGCCCACCGGACGCCGTGAGCAAAGACCGCCGGACGCCGTGAGCAAAGACCACCGGATCCTGTGAAACCGGACCGCCGGACGCCATGAGCAAAGACCGCCGGACGCCGTGAGAACGGGCCGCCGGGCCGGGACCGTCCCGGCCCGGCGCGCCTGACCTCACCGCATCCGGCCGACGACCGCCCGCAGGCGGCGCACGTCCCCCAGCCTCGCCTCGTAGGTCGCGCCGACCACGACGAGCAGCAGCCCACCGGCCGCCATCGGCACCCATCTCGGCACCATCACGACGACCTGCGCGATCCACGGCGCCAGCTCGTGCAGGGCGACGGCCGCCAGGGTCAGGCCACCGAGCAGCGCGGGGGCCTGGAGCCGGAGACGGGCCCCGGCCAGCAGCACGGCCAGCGAGACCGCGCCGAGCAGCAGCGGCCGGACCCAGCCGGCGCCGGCGAGCATCGCGATCATGCTGGGGAGCAGGCTGGAGGCGAGACCGGACCCGTAGGCGACCCACGAGGAGATCTCGCGGCTCCTGGACCGCCACCAGCCGAACGCCAGCAGGACCAGCGAGAACGGCACTGTATAGGCCTCGATGACGGTGATGTCGGAGGCGAGCAGCCGCAGCCATGCGGCCACCAGCAGGAAACCGGTCCCCACGTATCCGGCCCACCGCCGGTCGGGCCGCAGCGCCGTACCGGCCATCAGCACGCCGGCGACCGCGCAGGCCAGTGCGGCGAGCGGCAGGTCGGCGGCACCGAGCGCCAGGCCCACGGCCGCGAGGGCGTACCCGGCCGTCTCGGCGCCGATCGCGAACACCGCCGTCCTGAACCGGCCCGCCACCGCCGCCGCCAGGCAGGCCACCGCGAGCACGCCGAACGCCGCGTGCCGTACCGGCCACTCCAGCGCCATCCCGGCGGCGAGGGCCTCTCCGCCGGCGAGCGACGTCGCCAGCGCGGCCCCGGCGACCCGTACGGCCTTCGCCCGTCCGTGGAAGGCCGTCACTCCCGCGATCACCGCTGTCACCGGCAGCACGACCAACGTGGCGGGCCTGCTCATGAGCGCCCAGGAGAGCGCGATCGAAGCCGCCCACAGCGCCGTCGCCCCGCCCCATGCCCAGTCCGTACGGCTCCGCGCGGCCATCCACGCCGACGGGCCGATCCCCGCGACGAACAGCCCCACCTCCAGCCCGTACGGCAGGCCCACCGAGACGGGCAGGGCCGTCAGCGCCACCGGCCAGGCCACCGCCCCGGCCCTGAGCACGCCTTTGCGCCCGGCGACCTGCCAGGAGAGCAGCACCGCCGCGGCCGTGACGAGAATCGTGATCACGATGAGGATCGGGTGGCGCCCGCCGGAGGCGGGCAGAGGGGCCCACGGCAGCGCGAGGGGGCGGTAGAACCCGAGGATCTCAGCGAGGGCGGCATGCACGGGAAGCAGCGCCAGCGCGGCGAGCACGGCGCCCAGCACCAGCCCCGTCACCCTCCGAGGATCATCAGCCCCATCCACAGCGGCCTCATCCACGACGGCCTCGTCCACGGTGGGCTCGTCCACGGCGGCCCCATCCACAGCGGGCCCGTCCATGACCTCCACAGCGGGCCCGCCCGCGACGGGTCCGTCGGCCACGGGTCCCCCAGCCGATCCCCCAGCCACCCCGCGCGGCGCGGACACCCCAGCCGATCCCCCAGCCACCCCGTGCGGCGCGGACACCCCAGCCGCGACGGACCATCGGCGGAGGGCGAGGAGACCGGCAGGCAGGGCGCCGATCGCCAGGGCCAGCGAGAGTCCTTCACGCACCGGCTGCCATCCTGTCCCGACGGACACCGCCCAGATCAGGCCGGTCGCCGCCAGTACGGCCATCACCAGGGCGGCCGCCGCCGCCCACGGCACCCGGGCGGCGAACACCGCCAGGCCGCACGCGGCCAGCAGGACGGCGAGCGCCGCGTACGTGGTGGCCCGCTCGGCGAGCGCGGTGGCCACCGCCAGCGCGGCGACCGACCCGGCCGCCGTCGTGAAGGCTCCCGCCCACCATGGGTGCCGGGCCAGGGTCAGGCAGGCGACGAGCGTGACGGCCAGAGCCAGCAGGACCGCGAGATCCGCCGCGTGGCTCCAGCCGGACGCGACCGGGGTGACGGCCACCGTTACCGTGCCGACGGCCAGGGCGACGGGCCGCAGGGACGCGTGTCCCCGGCGGGCCATCGCCGCCGAGGCCACCGCCAGCAGCCCCAGCACGACCACTCCCTCGGGGAACGGCGAGATCCACCGGTCTCCGGCGGCCCCGTTGACACTCGACCAGACGCCGTCCAGCTGGTTGAACGGTGTGAGCAGCGTGGAAGCCACCGCAGGGACGAACGGGAGCGCGGTGAGCGCGGCCAGGATCGCGGCGCAGGCGGCGCCCGCCGAGCGGACCCGGGGATCGTTCAGACCGGGCAGGCGGAGCGCGGCCACCGCGACGGCCAGTGCCGCGACGGTGTGCGGGACGGCCCACCAGCCGGCCGGGAGCAGCGGCCAGACCGGTGCGGCCAGACCGGCGGTCAGCGCGAACGCCGCCCCCGCCGTGAGTGCCCTGAGCCGACCCGGGTCCGCCCGGGGCGCGACGGCCACGCCGATCACGGCGAGCACGACCAGCAGCACACCCTTGATCGAGGCGGTTAACAGGTCGTCGGCGCGGGCGGAGTCCATCAGCTCCAGGGCCGCGTTCAGGGATCCGTGGCCCACGCCCAGCGTCCACACCACGCCGAAACAGAGTCCCACCGTCACCCGGACCCCGGCCCCACGCCCCGGCCCGGCACCACCCGGCACCGTCGCAGGATCCGCCGTACCCGCATTACCCGGCACCACCGCGGGACCCGCCGTACCCGCCGTACCCGCATTACCCGGCACCGTCGTAGGACCCGCCGGACCCTCATCACCCGGCACCGTCGTGGGACCGCTCAGGTCACCACCCCCCGGCACCGCGGACCCCATCGGCCCCTCATCGCCTGGCACCGTCGCGGGCTTGTCCCGGCGGTGGCCGAACACCAGGAAGGCGGCGTCGGCCGCCGCGGTCGCCGCGAGAGCGGCGGTGAACCAGGGGTCCGTCTCGCTCAGGGCCAGCAACGGGAGCGGGAACTGGGCGAGCACGATGGCGATCGGCAGCGGCAGCCTCAGCGGGAGCAGCCGCGAGTATCCCGCCACGACGAGCGCGATCAGGGCGATCAGCAGGGCGGCGTAGTCGAGCCCGGCGACGCGGTCGGCCCCGGCCAGGCCGACCCGCCGGGCCGCGTAGCCGTCCAGGAAGAGCAGCGCGACGCCGAGCACCGCGATGGTCTCGGCGGTGGCGACGAGTTCTCGCTTCACCAGGAGCTTCGGCACCGCGAGGGTCAGTACGGTGATCCCGGCGAGGATCGCGGCCCGCCCGCCGATGCCGATCTGCCCCCAGCTGACCACCGTGAAGACGATGGCCGCGACGGCCAGCAGCAGGCCGCCGAGCACGAGCAGCAGGTTCTGCACGGCCTTCGGCGAGAAGTCCCGCCGTGGCGAGGCGGCGGGACGCCCCGGCTGCCCGGGGACGGGAGGACCCGGCCACTCCGGCACCGGTGGTCCCTGCTGCCCTGGGGCGGGAAGTCTCGGCATGGCGGGTACGGAGGAACCCGACCGCGCGGGGACGGGAGGCCCCGGCATGGCAGGCACGGGGGAACCCGGCCGCGCGGGGACGGGAGGCCCCGGCATGGCGGGTACGGAGGAACCCGACCGCGCGGGGACGGGAGGCACCTGCTGCCCGGGGACGGGAAAGACCGGCTCTCCCGGGGCGGGGGGCTCTGCCGGGGCCGGTTGGGGACCCGTTCCGGCCGGGGCGGGCCGTACGCCGGGATCGCTCCCGGCCGGGTGGCCCCGTTCGGACCGGAGCAGGTCGAGCAGCCGGTCGCGCCGGACCAGAAGCTCCGTCTCCCGGGCCCGCAGCCCGGCCAGTGCCCTGTCGAGCTGCCAGAGTTCGGCGGCCACGGGTCCTCGCAGGGGCAGCACGCAATGCGGGCAGCGGTCGGGGGCCCCGACGACGGCCACGCCACACTCCGGGCATTTCACTTCCGGTGGGAGCCCCGAGCCGGGAGGAGGACTCTGATCGCGCATGACATGAAGGATGCCGGGCGCGGGTCGCCGTTTGGTTACGTTGTGCTACCCAGGTCACCCTGCGGATACCGCGCGGATCGGATGCGGCACGGACTGGGCGCCACACGGATCGGATGCCGCACGGACCAGGCACCACGTGGACCAAGCACCACATGGACTGGGCGCCACACGGATCGGATGCCGCACGGACCAGGCACCACGTGGACCAGGCACCACACAGACCGGGGGCCTAACGGACCAAGCACCACATGGACTGGGCGCCACACGGATCGGGTGCCGCACGGACCAGGCACCACACAGACCGGGTGCCGCACGGACCAGACACCACGTGGGCCGGGGGCGTGCGGGCCGGGGGCGTCTAACGGGTGCGGCGGGCGATAAAGGTGATCATGCCGGTGGCGCCCGCCGCGACCGCCAGCCAGGCGGCCACGACCGCGCTCGGCACCCCGGCGTCCTCGTCCGCCTTCGTGTCGGCCACCAGCGTGGTGTCCCGGCCGGCGCTCCGGCCGGCCGTCGGCGTGGGGGCGGGCTTCTGGGCCGTCTCCCGCAGGACCTCCGGCGGCAGCGGCACCCGGTAGACCGGGCTGCCGGCCCCCTCGCTGCCGGTCAGCAGCGCCCTGCCGTCGGCCGTGTAGGCGATCGACTCGGCCTGCTCCAGGGGCGGCATCGACACCCGGGCGAGTTGGTCGTCCGGAGCGCGGTAGACCGTGGCGGAGAAGTAGGTGCGGATCACGAAACTCGACCCGTCGGGGGCGTAGGCGGCGTCGGTGGCCATGATGGGCGCGGAACCGACCTTGCGGAGGACGTTGACCTTGTCGGTGCGCAGCCGCCTGGGCGCCGCGTAGACCGAGCCGGCGAACTCCTTGCTCACGATGTAGAGCCGCCCGGTGCGGGGATGCACCATGACACCCTCGGCGTTGTGCCCGCCGTCCTCGTAGCGGAACCGGTAGCGCACGGCGGGCAGGACGGCGTCGCGCAGCGTGGTGGGCTCCGTCACCTTGTAGACCGAGATGTCGGACCAGGCCCCGTCGAAGTTGTCGCCGATGTCGGCGAACCAGAGCACCCCCGCCCCGGTCTCCGGATCCCGGGACGCGGCCATCCCCTCCCAGTCGCGGGCGGCCGCCCCCTGCAGGGTGAACGTCGCGCGGGTCCGCCCGTTGGAACCGACGGCGAAGAAGACCGGCCCGGCCGAGCTGTCGTTGTGGGTGTAGTAGACGTTCTTGCGCGTCGGCGAGACCGCCAGCCCGCTCGACTCGGTGATCCGCCTGTCCTTGAAGGTGAAGAAGGGCGAATCGCCGTCCGCCCACGCTCCGGCCCCCGCGAACACCGCGGTCCCGGCCAGCACGGCCACCGCGAGCACGCGGATCATGACATTCCCCGGCCTACTCCCCATCCAGCCATCATGCCCTGACCGCGGGAGCGGGGGGCGCCGTGGAAGCCCCTTGTCCACATCAAGGTCACCCCTGCATTGCCGAAAGCGGGCCTCCGGAGACGGAAGGATCCGGGACGCCGCAGAGAGGGGCTCCGCCCGGGTTCGCGGTTTGGCCATATCAGGACAGGCCCGTTTCCGATTAATGGACGTCCGCCGGGAGGCGGTCGAGGGCGCCGCTCGCCTGGAGCGCACTCCAGGTCCATAGGGTGGACGCATGGATTACACGCAGCTTGGCCGTACCGGCCTGAAGGTCAGCCGCCTCTGCCTGGGCACGATGAACTTCGGCCCCGTGACCTCGGAAGACGACTCCTTCGCGATCATGGACCACGCCCATGAGCTGGGAGTCAACTTCTTCGACACAGCCAACGTGTACGGCTGGAAGAAGGGTGAGGGCATCACCGAGAACATCATCGGGCGCTGGTTCGCCAAGGGCGGGGGCCGCCGCGAGAAGACGGTCATCGCCACGAAGCTCTACGGCGACATGGGCGACTGGCCCAACGACGGCCGCCTGTCCGCGCTCAACATCCGCCGCGCCGCCGACGCGTCGCTGCAGCGGATGCAGACCGACTACATCGACCTGTACCAGGCCCACCACGTCGACCGGAGCACCCCGTTCGAAGAGTTCTGGGAGGCCATGGACATCCTCAAGCAGCAGGGCAAGATCCTCTACGTCGGGTCGTCCAACTTCGCGGGCTGGCACATCGCCAAGGCCCAGGAGACCGCGGCCCGGCGCAACAGCCTCGGGCTGGTCTCCGAGCAGTCCCACTACAACCTGATCGTCCGGGCGCCCGAGCTTGAGGTCATCCCGGCGGCCGAGGACTACGGCCTGGGCCTGATCCCGTGGAGCCCGCTCGCGGGCGGCCTGCTCGGCGGCATCCTCCGGAAGATCGACAAGGGCCGCTCCGCCTCGGAGAACATGGTCAAGGAGCTGGACAAGCACCGCGACAAGATCGAGCAGTACGAGGCGTTCTGCGACGAGCTCGGCGAGGACCCGGCGAACGTGGGCCTGGCCTGGCTGCTCCACCAGAAGGTCGTCACCGCGCCGATCATCGGTCCGCGCACGCTCGACCAGCTCGACGGCACCACCAGGGCTCTGGAGATCGAGCTGGACGACAAGGCCCTCGCCCGCCTCGACGAGATCTTCCCCGGGTTCAAGACGGCGCCCGAGGAATACGCCTGGTAGCAGGCTATGAGACCAGGGTGCCGATCACCACGAGCAGCACGAGCAGTGCGAGCACCGTGGGCAGCAGCCAGCGTCGGGGACGATCCACGCCCTGGAGCTTAGCTCCGTCCACCGGGTGCCGGGGTCACCAGGGGGTATTCCGCGACCGTCTCGTAGCGGACCACGGCTCCCAGATGGCTTCTCACCAGGTGGACGGAGCCGGCCTCCCAGGCGGTTCCGGCGAACGACCCGAAGTCCTCGACCAGGCGCTGCAGGTCGGCGTCGGCGCGGGACCTGGCCAGGGTCAGGTGCGGCCGGAGCCGCCGCCGGTCGGCGTGTACGGCTCCCGCACGGAGCGCCCCCGCCCCCAGGGAGTCGGCCAGCCGGACGAGCCGGGGGCGGCAGCCGCGCACGTCGGTCCAGAAGACGCGGGCCCGGCGTGCCGAGGGGAAGGCGCCCGCGCCGGTGAGTAACAGCGTCATCGGCGCGTAGCGCGACGCGGCACGGGCGAGCCGCGTCTCCAGCTCGGGCAGCACCGTCTCCGGCACCTCTCCCAGGAACGACAGCGTCACGTGCCAGGTCTCCGGGTCCGGCCAGCGGAGACCGGGCCACGCGGCGCGGTGGGGTTCGAGGGCGTGGCCGAGCTCGTCACGCACCCGCTGCGGCAGCGGTAACCCCACGAACAGCCGCACGCGACCTCCTGCCGATCACCCTGGTCAGCATTATCGCCGCCCCGGTGCCCGCGATGGTGAGCACCCCGCCGATCATGACCCCCGTGCGGGGGCCGCCCATTTCGGAGATCCAGCCGAGCAGCGGCGCGCCGATCGGGGCGCCGCCGGTGAACACCAGCACGTAGATGCCCATCACCCGGCCGCGCATCTCCGGCGAGGACGCGAGCTGCACGCTGGTGTTGGCGGCCGTGTTGATGGAGATCAGCGCGACCCCGGCGGGGATGAGGAAAAGCAGGTAGAGCGGGTACCACGGGGCCAGGCCGGTGGCGATCTGGAACAGTCCGAACGACACCGCGCCGCCGATCAGCAGCTTCCGGCTGGGCCGTACCCGCCGGGCCGCCATGAGCGCACCGCCCAGCGCGCCCACCGCGAACATGCTGGAGGCCAGGCCGAAGGAGGACGCGCCCGCACCGAAGACCCCGCGGGCCATCAGCGCGATGGACATCGAGAACGACTGCGTGAACAGCGAGACGAAGGCGACCAGCAGTATCGGCAGCAGCAGGTCCGGACGGTCCAGCACGTAGCGCAGCCCCTCGCGGAGCTGACCCTTGGCTCTGGGCAACGGATCGGGCGCGGTCAGCTCCGAGGCGCGCATCAGCGCCAGGCCGCTCAGCACGGCGACGAACGACAGCGCGTTGATCAGGAACATCGGGCCCGTGCCGCCGAGCGCGGAGATCAGCACGCCCGCGACGGCCGGACCGACCACGCGGGCCAGGTTGAAGCTGGAGGCGTTCAGCGCGACGGCGTTGGCCAGGTCCTTGCGGCCGACCATCTCCACGACGAAGGACTGACGGGTGGGCACCTCGACACAGGAGATGAGGCCGAGGACGAAGGCCATCACGTAGACGTGCCAGAACTGCGCGTTGCCGGTCACGACGAGCAGACCCATGGTCAGCGCCAGCACGCCCATGAGCGACTGGGCGACCATCAGCAGTCGCCGCTTGGGGTAGCGGTCGGCGAGCATGCCGCCCCAGAGGCCGAACAGCAGCAGCGGCAGGAACTGCAGCGCGGTGGTCACTCCCAGGGCGACGGCGCTGCCGTTCGTCAGGTCCAGCACCAGCAGGTCCTGCGCGGTGCGCTGCATCCAGCCGCCGACGTTGGAGACCACCCCGCCGATCGCGAACAGCCGGTAGTTGTGGTTGCGCAGCGACCGGAACATCCCGCCCCGCGCCTCGGGCACGGCCTGTGGGGTGCCCGTCTCGACGGCCTGCAGCTCGCTGGCCGCCGCGGCCCGCGCGACCCGCCGTCGCCGCAGCCTTGCCCGCCATCCCAGCGTCTTTCCCGGTACGGCGCGCGCGACGCGGAGCCGTCGCAGTTTTGCCCGCCACCCCGGCCCCGTACCCGGTGTGGCGTGCGCCTCGGCGTCCTGCGGGACCGCCGAGGCCCCGGGTTCCTCAGGTTCGGCTAGATCCGGCTGAGCTTCTCCAGTATCGGAGCCGCCTGCCGGAGCACCGCTCTCTCCTCGGCCGTCAGCTCCTTCAACCGCTGCGTCAGCCACGCCTCCTTGCGGCGGCGCTCCTCCTTCAACAGGGTTGATCCCTGCTCGGTCACGCTCACGGTCACCTGACGCCGGTCGGTCGGGTGCGGTGTACGTGACACCAGCTCCCGCTCTTCCAGCCCGGCGATCACGCGGGTCATCGAGGGCGGTTGCACCTTCTCGAGCTCGGCCAATTCGCCGGGGGTTATCCCTGAATGCCGTTCCACGGCGGCGAGCGTCGCGAGCTGGGTGGGGGTCAGCGAGTGTCCCGCGGCCTGCCTGCGCAGGCGTCTGTTCAGTCGTGCCAGTGACACGCGCAGTGCCGATGCCAGACCGGCGTCGCTTCGCAGGCTCGCGACGGGGTCCTTCTTGGGGGTTTTCGTTAGCATAAGTCATTACCTTCGCTAACTATATACGAACTCACGGGATTCCCTCCGGGCCGAACTTTCCTGGGGCGGGCCGTACAGCGTGGCAGACCGGGCGGGGATCCCCCAACCTCACCGCGACGTCCCCGCAGGCAGGACCCCGCGGGGACGTCACGGCCGGAGGTGTTCAGTTCACCGACCCCGGCTGGGCGACCCACTCGATCTCGACGTCCGCGGCCTTCGCGATCGTCACGAAGTCCCGGTCGTAGTGGAGCACCTTGAGCCCGTGGTGCCGCGCCGTGACCGCGATGAGAAGATCCGCGGCGCTCAGCCCTTGACTGCCGGAGGTGGCCGTCGGCATCTCCTCGTCCACGTCCACCAGGATCTTCGCCACGAGGGCCTCCACATATACGGCCGACTGCCAGTGTATATACCCCTTCCCCGCCCCCCGAGTGAACGAGGAAAGGCACGAGGGGCCTCTCACCGGCAAAAGCTCAGGCCAGGCCCAGAAGGGACTTGACGGGGCCGAGGGCGAAGGAGAGGGCGAACAGCACCGCGACCACCCACATCAGGGCGTGGACCTCACGGGACCTGCCCTTGACCACCTTGATCAGCACGAAGCTGATGAACCCGGCGCCGATGCCGTCGGCGACGGAGGGACCGGGCGACATGCACACCGCCACAGAGAGGACCGGCACATGAACTTCACCCACAGGGGCAATACTATTTTGTATGCTTCAGAGCATACAAAATAGGAGGTCATTATGACCAAACCATCTCATCTACTGGCTCGCGGCTCCGAATGGGCAGCGCTCACCGAGTTCGTGACGCATCCCGATCCACACCTGCGGCTGGGGGTCCTGTCAGGGCGACGGCGTGTCGGCAAGAGCTACCTCCTCCGTGCCCTGGCCGACTCGATGGACGGACTTTATGTCTCCGCGGTCGCCGAAGAAGGCACGGTGACCGCGCGGCGGCGGTTCGCCGACGATGTCGCGCGGTATGCGGGAGTCAGCTCCGACCTCTTCCGAGACGATGCCGGCTGGGAGTCTCTCCTGGACTCGGCGATCAGCCTGACCATGCGGCGACGCGGCGCTTCCGGTTTGCTGGTCATCGACGAACTGCCCTACTGGATGTCGCATTCCCCGGAGCTTCCCGGCCTGATCCAACTGCTCTATGACCGTTCACAGACCGGCCACGGCCACGAAGGCGGACGCGTAATCGTCTGTGGATCGGCCATGTCCGTGATGAACAACCTCCTGTCCGGCACGAAAGCACTGCGCGGCCGGGCTGCTGTCGACATGCGTCTCCAGCCGTTCGACCTGAGCACCACCGCACAGCACTGGGGTGTCGACGATCCCGCGACCGCTCTGCGACTGCACGCCACACTCGGCGGATCTCCCGGCTACCGCAACCTGACCTCTTCACGCTCGCCGCAGAGCCTCCAGGAGTTCGACGCCTGGGTCTCCGCCACGATTCTCAATCCCGGTCAGGCTCTCTTCTCCCGCAGTGAGGCGGAGTATCTGCTACGGGAAGACCCGCAGTTCACCGGAAGCGCCCTCCACTACGCGATCATCAATGCGGTCGCCGGCGGAGCCACCAGTCCAGCGAAAATCGGCGGCCTGCTGGAGCGTGATCGCACATCCCTGGGCCGCCCACTTGAGATGTTGACGAGTTCGGGCTATCTCGACCACTCGACAGATCCGCTCTGGGAGCGACGCCCGGTGATCACCGTCGCGGATCCCATCATCCGCTTCCATAATCTGATCACCGTTCCGAACCGGGATCTCATCGAGACGGGCGGCTCTGTCCAGGCATGGCGTGAATCTCAACCCACCTTCGTCTCTCGTATCCTGGGCCCCCATTTTGAGGAGTGCTCACGCGAGTGGCTCCGCCGTCACGCCGCCCCCTCCCTTCGCGGGGGAGCGAACACCATCGCCTCGACAGTGATCAACGATCAAGGCGGACGGGCCAAACATGAGATCGACGTCATCGCTCTGGACCGGAGGTCCGACCGCACCACAGTGGGTCTCATCGGGGAGGCGAAAGCCACTCTTGTACGGCGGGGCCCCGCAGACCTGGAACGGCTCGTACGACTGCGGGAGATCCTCCGCGGCCAGGGACATGACGTCACCTCCACCCGGCTGGCGATCTTCTCCCTGGAAGGGTTTCACTCCGACCTCGTGACGATCGCACGCCGCCGGGGAGACGTGCTCCTGGTGGACCTGCCCTCCCTCTTCGGAAGGACGGAACCGTCCGTCCTTCCGGGATGACCTGGGTCCGTGATCTCGCGGACCCAGGTCACGGGCGTCACAGACCGAGGAGGGACTTGACCGGGCCGAGGGCGAAGGAGAGGGCGAACAGCACCGCGACCACCCACATCAGGGCGTGGACCTCGCGGGCCTTGCCCTTGATCACCTTGATCAGCACGGAGCCGACGGACCCGGCACCGCTGCCGTGGCGGTGGACGTCGCCATCAGATCGGATGGCCGGCCGAGCGCGTATGGGTCGTTGACCCTTGCAAGAAGCATATGTACGCTATTTCGTAATTCCGGAATTACCTCTCGATGGTGATCTGAGGGTGAGAATGGACGCGATGGAGCAGCGGCTCGCCGCCTTGGAGCGGCGGGTCGAACGACTGGAGACGGCGCCGGCCACCCGGCCGAAAGAGCAGGCGGCCGGAAGATCGACCGGCAACGCGCCCCTGCAGTTGCTCGACCGGCTACGCGAGCACATCGGCGGTGCCGACAACGGCGGACAGGCTCCCGGCCCGTTGGAGGCGACCGGCGCGATCGCTTACGCGGGAGCCGTCGGTCACGACGGTCGCGAGTATCTGTGGACCAAACAGCGGCCTGTTCGCGATCTCATCGGCGCGGAGCAATCGGGTACCGCCACCATGCTGGAGTGCCTCGGAAGTCCGGCACGCCTGGCGTTGCTCACCGCGTTGATCGGAACGTCACGCACCCGCACGCAGCTCCAGGAGGCCCTAGGTGAGACGACTTCCACCGGACATCTCTACCACCACCTGCGCGGGCTACAGGCAGCAGGCCTGCTCATCCAGCCTCGGCGCGGCGAGTACGAGCTCGCCGCCCATGCTCTGGTCCCGCTGCTCACTATCATCGCGGCCGCCCTGGATCTGAGCGCCAGAGGCGACCAGGCAGCCTGGGAGGCCGGGGAATGAGCTGGACCTCCCTCCGGTGGCACGCACAAGGAGCGCCCGCCCGCGCCGCGTGGCGGGCTTGGGCGCGTGGGGACATCGACGACGCCGAGCGCCTGGCCGCGCATGCCGGTCACCGGCAGCACGCGCACCTCCGGTTCCTGACCAGCTACGTGCGCGGAAACTACGAGCAGGCGCTGACCCACTACGAGGCCATTCGCCGCCTGTATCCGGCCTACACGGAACTGGATGAACCCGCCGCGCATGCTCTGCTGCATCTGGACCGGCCGGCTGAGGCCTACGCGCACGTACAGCGGCGCCGGAGGAAACGACCGCTGCCCCCCGACCTCGTGTCGCGGATGGATCACCCGCTGGGCGTCGAGATCGACCACGCGACCGTCCTTCCCTTCGCCGATCACGCGCTGGCGCCCTACCTGCCCGCCGTGGACGCCACGCTCGACGGCCACCCTGTGCGCACCCACATCGACACCGGCGGCACGTTCCTCGTCATGGGAACCAGGCGCGCCGACGCACTGGGCATCCGGCTGATCTCCAGCGGAAAGAATCATCACGGTACGACCCGCACCGACCTCTACACCGGGATGGCCAGGGAACTGACGCTCGGCGACGTCGTCTTGACCAACGTGCCGGTGGAGGCCATGCCGACGCTACGCGACGACCAGGACCTCGTCATCATCGGCACCAACGTCCTGCAGCGGTTTCTCACCACCGTCGACTACCCCCGCCGGCGCCTGCTCCTGTCACGACGCCGCGACCCACGGCAGGCGGCCGACCATCTTGCGCTTCTCGACGGCCGGCCGGAGGTCGCCCGGGTCCCCTTCTACCTGTGGGCAGACCACTACATGTTCGCCCGTGGAGGCTTCGGCACCCGGCAGGACCTCAACTTTTTCATCGACTCCGGACTGGTCTACGTCGGCCAGGAGGACGGCTCACCGCCCCGCCAGGCATGCCTGTACACGACCGCGCGGCGATACCGCTCCTGGGGTGTGCACCGGGCTCGCGCGGCCCGCCCGCACTTCAGCGTCGACGAACCGATCCGCCTGGGACCGCTCCGTCAGGACGACCAGTTCGTGGCCACGACGCCGGCCCGGCGTGTGCCCTGGGCGTCGTTCGGGGGCGTTCGCATCGACGGCCTGCTTTCCCACTCCTTCCTCGACAAGTACGCCTGGACCCTCGACTTCGACCGGCACGAATACACATTCCGATGACCCGCACCGCCTGCATGACCCGTCAAAGGCCGTCATGGCGATCAGTTCCACCATGACGGCCTCGGGCTCGCTGCTCAGCCGAGGTCGAGCAGGGTCTTGATCGGGCCGAGGGCGAAGTAGACGACGAACAGGGCCGCGACCACCCACATCAGGGCGTGGACCTCGCGGGCCTTGCCCTTGACCACCTTGATCAGCACGAAGCTGATGAACCCGGCGCCGATGCCGTTGGCGATGGAGTAGCTGAACGGCATGAGCACGATCGTGAGGAACGCCGGGATGGCGATCTCGTAGTCGGTGAAGTCGATGTCGCGGATCGCGGTCATCATCAGGAAGCCGACGATGACCAGCGCGGGGGCGGCGGCCTCGTAGGGGACGACGGCGACCAGCGGCGAGACGAAGATGGCCAGCAGGAAGAGCACACCGGTGACCACGCTGGCCAGACCGGTGCGCGCGCCCTCCCCGACGCCCGCCGCCGACTCGACGTAGGTCGTGTTGGAGGAGACCGAGGCCGCGCCGCCGACCGCCGCACCGATGGAGTCGACGAGCAGGATCTCGCGGGTCCTGTCCATCGAGCCGTCCTCCTTGACCAGCCTGGCCTGGCCGCCGACGCCCACGACCGTGCCCATGGTGTCGAAGAAGTCGGTGATCAGCAGGGTGAAGACGAGCAGCAGGGCCAGGATGACCGAGACGGAGCCGAAGGCGCCGAACGGGTCGAACTCCTTGAACAGCACGAACGGGTTGCTGAACCCGAAGATCTCCTTGGGCATCTCCGGCACGACGAGCCGCCAGCCCGCCGGGTTCGGGCTGTCGGGCGTCCCCGAGCCGCCGACCTTGGCGACGGCCTCGACGATGACGGCGAGGACCGTGGTCGCGACGATGCCGATCAGGATGGCGCCCTTCACCTTCCGGGCCACCAGCAGGGCGATCGTCAGCACGCCGACCACGAACACGAAGATCGGCCAGCTCGTCAGGTTGCCGCCGATGCCGAGCTCCAGCGGTACGGCGGGCGCCTTGCGGACGAAGCCGGCGTCCACGAAGCCGATCAGGGCGATGAACAGGCCGATGCCGACGCTGATCGCGGTCTTCAGCTGGGGCGGGATGGCGTTGAAAACGGCCGTTCGGAACCCGGTCAGCACCAGGATCGCGATGATCACGCCCTCCAGGAAGACCAGGCCCATGGCCGACTCCCACGACATCTGCGAGGCGATGCCGAAGGTGACGAAGGCGTTGAGGCCCAGGCCGGCGGCCATCGCGAACGGCACCTTGCCGATGACGCCCATCAGGATGCTCAGCAGACCGGCGACCAGCGCGGTGCCGGCCGCGACCAGCGGCACGTTGGGGACGAGCCCGTCACCGATGAACTGGCCCTCCGCGTCCTTGGCGGTGGCGATGATCAGAGGGTTGAGCACGACGATGTAGGCCATCGTGAAGAAGGTGGCGAGACCGCCGCGGACTTCCCTGCCGACCGACGAACCACGGTCAGAGATGTGAAAGAAACGGTCAAGTGCGCTTATTTGGGAGGTTTTGGTGTCACTCACGGACGCAGGGTGCCAGCGAGCATCACCTATCGGAAGGCCCAGGTCACGATGGTGATGCTTTCGAGATCGATTCGCACTCTCACAGGGGGCGTTTTGCGGCTAGTGAGGGCCCGTCGCCTACGCTGGAAACCGTGAACCAGCCTCGCCGTCCGGAGCTCCGGCCGTTGAAGACCAACGACACGGCCACGATCCTCGCGGGCACGGGCCTGTGGGCGATCGCCCTGCTCGTGCTCCTGATCGCGCAACCGGATGCCGGGCACCGCTGGTGGATCTGGACCTGCGTGTCGGGCATCTGCGGCGGCCTGTTCGGACTGTGGTTCGTCCGGCGCCGCGACCGCCGGGGCCCGGCGCCCGCCTCCGAGGAGTCGGTCGAGCCCGCGACGGCGATCCCGCCCGTCTCCCCCACCCCGCCGGCCCCCTGACCGCGAGCCGCCGCGACCGCCGTACGGCTCCCGCGCACAGCCCTCCATGCGACCCGCGCACGGCTCCCCCGCGGACGGGGACGAGCCGGACGGACGGGTCCCCAGTACTCCAGTGACGCTTTGCGATCATGGTTGGGATCTGTGCCGGTAGTGGCAGCAGCGTCGTTTGGGCGGTGGCTTGATGGCGTCGGCGCCATTGTGACCGGTGCAGGATCTGCTGGATGTGGCCTGGCGGGATGGACGGGCATGACCGGCAGGTGTCACGCGGCCGGCTCGGACGGCGCTTTCTCCGCCAGGCGGCGGAGCGCGTGGCCCCACCCTTTGCCGGTCTCCCTCTCCAGGGGGAACGGCAGGCCGCTGTGCCGCAGGGTCAGCTTCACACCGTCATTCTCCGGGATGAGCGTGATCTCTACCCGGGAGGCGCCGGGTGGGATGGCGGGCGCGCCGGGGGTGGCCTCCCAGCCGAAGGTGAAGACGATTCGCTCGTACGGCACAAGCTCCACGAACTGCCCGCGCATGATCGGACGCGGGCCTTCCCGCATCCGCACCACGAGTGCGCCCCCGGGACGGGGATCCACCTCGGCCTCGCCCCACCATCGCGCCAGCCGTACCGGATCGATGAAGTGGCGCCAGACGGTTTCCGGCCGGGCCCGGATCCACACCGCCTGCTCGATCGTGCTGCCGGTGCTCACAGTGGTCCCCCCACGTCCTCGGATGTGCGTTCTTCCTCTTCGGCGAGCTGCTTGAGGCGGTTGAGCGGCACCGACCACATCGACTCGAAGAACCTCGCCGCCTCGGCCAGCCCTTCACGGCGCACCCGGTAGAACCGGCGGTTGCCCGCCCTGCGGACGTCGAGCAGGCCGGCCGAGAGCAGTATCCGCAGGTGCTGGGAGACCGCAGGCCGGCTGATGCCTGGGAAATGGCGGGCAATGTCACCAGCCGACACCTCCCCCTCCCGCACCAGGACAAGGATCGCGCGACGCGTCGGATCGGCGACTGCCCGCAACGCCTCGTCCATCACCCACCGCCTTCATCGGTTGCCTGCCGCCCGAACTCATGTAAGTATTTAAGCAATATCTTACATTCTCTTTGAAAGGTGAGCACCATGGCCCACAACCCGATAGCCCTGATCGAGAACAAGCGCCTCGACGCTCTGGTCGGCCGCTGGCGTTCCCACGGGCAGATGATGTCAACCGATCCGTCCGACCCGGCGATCGAGATCGCCGGGTCGGACACCTACGAGTGGCTGACCGGCGGCTTCTTCCTCCTCCACCGGGTCGACGTGCGCGTCGGCGATGATCAGGTCGAGGTCGTCGAGATGATCGGTCCTTACGATCCGGCCACGGGCACCTATCCCATGCGCTCCTTCGACAACCACGGCGCCTTCGTCACCATGCAGGCGAGCGTCGCCGACGACGGCGTGTGGACCTTCACCGGCGACACCGAACGCGCCACCCTCGTGATCGCCGACGACCGCGCCACCATGTCCGCGACCTGGGAACGCACCGACGACACCACCACCTGGCACCCCTGGATGACCATGTCCTTCACCCGGCTCTCCTAGCCGGTGCCTTTCTCGGGGAACCCGGTCTCGTCCACGATGAGACCCCCGTCCTCGCGGAGGTGTCCGATGACATACCCGCGCACGTCGCGACCTCCACCAGCAAGATCTCGAAGTGTCACCGGAGTACTAGCCGGTCGAGGCGGTCCAGCTGTCCAGGTCGGACTCGGCGAGCAGCAGCGGCACCGCGGCCGGGTCGCGCAGCAGTGCCGCGGCCGCCAGCCGGTCACCCCACTGGCCCGACGCCCACGCGAGCCCGCGGGCCAGACCCTCCACGCCCGCGGCGTGCACCGTGCCCTCGAAGAACCGCCAGGCGGCGGGGACGCCGTCCACGAGCAGCTTGTCGTGCTCCACATAGGTCGCGGGCGCGCCCGGCAGCAGTGACCGCACGGCGGGCAGGACCTCGCGGACCGTGCCCGTGGAGGTCACCTCACCGGCCGCCTCCTCCCCCGCCAGCGGCAGGTCGAGCAGCTCCGACAGCGCCTCGGCCAGGTCGAACGGGGCCAGGATCAGCGGCCGGCCCGCGACCAGCGGGAGCAGGTCCGGCGCTTCGACCACGACCGGCTCGCCCGCCTCGCCCTCGGCCCCACCGGACAGCAGGTGGCCGTCCTCGGCGTCGGCGACGACGATCTGACCGTCGAGGACGGCGCGGACCGCGCGAGGAGGCGCCACCCGGGCGGGGGCGACGGCGGCCAGAGCCACCCACAGGGCCCGGAGCTGGGCGCGGTCCACCTCGATCGAGGGGTCGGCCAGCAGCTCCAGGAGCTCGTCGGGACCGCCGTGCGAGGCGAGGAGGTCGGGCAGCGTGCTCCGGACGCCGATCATCGCCAGCGCGGCCTCGTCGATGCCCGAGGGGGCGTCGCCGTACAGGCCGAACAGCAGGGGGTCACCGGCCGGGAGCCGCAGCTCGGTGGGGCGCCTGCCGCCCAGCACCGGGTGGGTGGACAGCCACCAGGCGGTGTAGGAGGGCACCTCCACGACCTCGCCCGCGACCAGGACCCGCAGGGGGTGCAGGACCGAGCGGAGCGGCGGGCGCGACAGCAGGGCGAGGGCCGAGGGCCAGTCCGCGACGTACTCCAGGTCGCGGATGGCGGAGAACTCCCTGGCGACCGGCGGCACGTCCATCTCCGGCAGCAGGTCGAGAACCGCCTCCAGCCACTCGTCCTCACGGTCGAGATCGTGGTCGCACTCGTCCGGGTCGATCATGACGTCGGCGTCGTTCACCACCGCGAAGCCGTCGAGCACTCCGGCCGCGGCCAGCACCCGGGGACCGTACCGCTCCACCAGCTCGGGCGCGGCGGTGCCGAAGTGCGTCTCCTGGTCCAGCAGCCCGGCCAGCGAACCGTCGGCCAGGAGCAGCTCACCGGCAGGGTACAGCTCGCCGTCGGCACCGCGCAGCGCCAGCTCCGACAGCCACGGAGCCTCCCCCGTGGTCAGCCCGGCGGCCTCCACCAGCGCGAGGACGGCCTGAGCCACCGGCTCCGCTTCGGGGCTGTCCAGGGACTGCGCGACCGCGGCACGGGTCAGCGGGTCCTCCAGGACCGTCCGGGGCGTCGCCTCGCCCGCGCCGAGCCGCAGCAGCAGCCGGTGGGCGGCGTCCGGGTGGACGACGCGCAGCCCGAGCGGGGCGAGCACAGCCGGGTCCAGGGTGGAGCCGTCGCTCAGCAGCAGCGTGCCGCGCGGCCCACGGACCAGGCGGCCGTCGGCCAGCGGCACCGGCAGCGCGCCGAGCGCCTCGGGGTCGTCGGCGGGCAGCACCTCGTACAGCGACCGCCACCAGGCCGGGTCCCTGTCCTTGACGGCGTCGCCGGAGAGCATGTCCACGACGTCGGCGAGCTCCACCCGCTTCACGCCGAGCGCGTTGACGGCGGGGTGCCGGGACGGCCACCCGGCGGGCAGCAGGCCGGGCACCATGCCGGCGATCTTCTCCAGCAGCTCGGCCGGGGCCGCGACCACGGACGCCTGCCGGCCCGCCACCACCAGGTCGGCGCCGGCGGCGGGCGGGTCACCCGCGCCGGTGGGCGGGCCCCCGGCGTCGGCGGGCGGGGAGAGAGCGGGCAGGAGCGGGGTGTCGGGGAGCCTGCGCAGGATCGCCCGGCGGACATGGGCGTCGAGCTCGCCCTTGCCCATCAGGCCGGGGACGAGATCGAGCAGCTTGGGCGTGCGGGGCAGCCCGCCGAGCAGTTCGAGATAGGCCTCGGCGGCACGCTCGACCAGGAAGTCGGTCAGCGGGCCCATGGCCACGTGCCGCCGGTCGGTGGCCATCGGGAACGAGGCGATCAGCAGCGCGGGCAGGTCCAGCGGTTCGTCGCTCGGCGTCGGCGCGTGCACCACGGGCGGCACCCGCGCGGGCAGCGGCCGGGGCTCGCCCCCGTCCGGGCCGCCCGGCGAGCCGTCCCGCGGACCACCCAGGGCACCGCCCGAGGTCCCGTCGGCGGATCCACCGACGGGGACGGCCCAGCGGACCAGCCAGTGGGGCCGGGCCCGCTCCTCGGTGGGCCGGTCGGCGAACAGCTCGGCCACCTGCTCCGGCGCGAACCGCCCGGAGGCCGACACCACCTTCCAGCCGTCCGGCAGGACCGTCCGGACCTCGCCGTCCACATCGATCTCGATCGACTCCAGGGCGGGCAGGCCGAGCAGCAGCGCGGGGCCGGTCTCCTCCAGCATCCGCCGGACCGCGTCCTCGGCCGCCCTGTCACGCAGCGGCAGCCGTACGAGCGTGTCGAACCCGCCGGGAACCTCCACCGGGCCCGCGGGGAACGGCAGGCGCAGCAGCGGCACGTGCCGGTCGCGGTCGGTGAGCTCCCGGGCGAGCGCGGGCTCGGCCGCCACCAGGGCCGTGGTCTGGTCGCGCGACCAGCGGACGACCCCGGACCCGAGCGAGCCGATCACCGGCTCGTCGGTGACCGACACCACGGCCGCGAAGCCGACGCCGAACCGGCCGGCCATGCCGGACTCGTCGCGCTTGCCGGAGACACGGAGCGTGGACAGGCCCTCGATCCCGGCCGCGTCCACCGGGGCGCCGGTGTTGGCGGCCGACAGCACCCCCTCGCGCAGCGACAGGCGGAGCCGTCCGGGCACCCCCGCGCGGAGCGCGGCGTCGGCGGCGTTCTGGGCGAGCTCGACGATCAGCCGGTCGCGGTAGCCGCCGAGCGCGAAGTCCTCCTCGGCGTTGGCGTCCTCACGGAAACGCGCGGGTGAGGCCGTCCAGGCCGCCAGCACGGCGGAGCGCAGTCGGTCGGTGCCGAAAATGTCAGTCACAGCGATGAGTCCAAAGGTCGAAGGGCCCGCGGGTCACGTCGCACGGCAGCCGGCCGGACCAGGGACGACCCGGCGGCCTGCGGGAGAAGCGTCAGGTCAGGAATGACCCAGTGGCTCGGTGTCGGTGTCCTCCACGGAACCGGCCAGGTCAGCGGAACCGGCCAGGTCCGCCTCCGGGGAGTCCTCGGGGAGGTGGTCGTAGGCGAGGTCGTCGAGGATCGGCGAGGTCGGCTCGACCTGGTGCGGCAGCACGGCCGCCTCGGAGTGCGCGCCGCAGCCGTGGTCGGCGGCGACCACGCGGCCGTCGTCGGGGGCGTACTCGTTGGTGCAGACACCGAAGCCGGTCCCCAGCGCGCCGGCCAGCGGCCAGTAGAAGCCACAGGTCGAACACTGCGCGGGGGCGGCGTGCGCGAGCGGGGTGTGCGGGCCGGACTCGCCGGAGTGCCAGCGCCGCACGGCGCGGTCGCGGCCGATCGGGGAGAGCACCCGGGCCCGGCCGAGGCCGTACTCGAAGATCATTTGGCGCTCGGAGTCGTCGGCGGTCTCGGTGAAGCCCGGGGCCAGCCGGTCGTCGTCGGCGGCGGTGGGCAGCAGGTCGCCCACCCCGAGGTCGCCGGGACGGAGCCGCTCGCTCCACGGCACCCACTCCGGGGGCAGCAGCGCGCCGGCGCCGGGCAGGAGCACGACCTCGCTGACCGTCACGTTGCGCGCGCGGGAGGCCCGGGCGACGGTGACGGCCCAGCGCCAGCCCCGGTAGGCGTGGTCGAGGCAGGCGAAGTAATGGGTGACGACGCGCTCGCCCTCACCCTCGACTCCGAGGTGCTCGCCCACCTGGTCGGGCCCGACGGTCTCCTCGATGGCGGAGCGGGCCAGGTCGACGGCGGCGACGCATGCCGGGTCGAGGGGCGCTGTGCGGGATCGAGTACGGCTCACGAGTTCTCCTCCGTCGGCCTCGCAACCCGACGGCCGCTGTGCTTTCTGGCTCGCTCGCTGCGCTGACTCACAGTTCATTCTCACCTATGCCCGGAGCGTACTGCACCGGTACCGTCCCACCGCACCCGACGATTCGCCCGTCACCGGGCCTCGGAGGCGGAAACCTCCGACTTCAGCAGCTCGGTGGCGGTCTCTCCCGCGGACGTGAAACGGCGATGCCCGTCCGTGATGGATGGGGCTCCCGTGCCGTGGCGATGGAGTCGATGCCAATCGGGTAAGACTGGATGCGTGGCAAATGGGTGGGAACGAGCGCGAAAGACGGCGGGCGAGGTCTCACGTCTGATCGGCCGCTCGGCCGCCGAGGCGGGACGGGCCACGGTGCGCGCGGGCAGGAGCACGGGGCGGGCGACCGCGCGGGCCGGTCGCGGCGCGGCGAGCGGGACGCAGCGGGTCGGCAAGGCCGCGCGGCGGCTGACCCACGCCCAGGGCGCGGGCCGTACGGGGCTGGGCCAGCTGATCGAGCTGACGGCCGCGCACAGCGCGGGCGACGCGCTGGTCACCGCGGCCCTGGCCGGGACCCTGTTCAAGCTCCCGGTGAACGAGGCCAGGGGCCAGGTCGCGCTCTACCTGCTGATCACGATGATCCCCTTCGTGGTGGTCGCGCCGTTCGTCGGCCCGGTCCTCGACCGGTTCCGCTCTGGCCGGCGCTTCGTGATGGCGGGCACCCTGTTCGGGCGCGGGCTGCTCTGCTTCGCGATGGCGGCGGCGGTCGTCCCGGGCGACGTGTTCACCATCTTCCCCGCGGCGCTGGCCGTGCTGGTGCTGTCGAAGGCCTACAACGTCTCCCGTGCGGCGATCATGCCGAACGTGCTGCCCGCCGACATCGCGCTGGTCACCGCCAACGCCAGGGTCGCCCTGTTCGCGCTGGTCGCGGCCGGCGTCGCGGTCCCGATCGGCGCGGGCGCCAGCGCCTGGCTCGGCGCCGAGTGGGTGCTGCGCGGGGCGACGGTGCTCTTCCTGCTCCAGGGCGTCCTGGCCGTACGGCTCCCGCGCCACGTGGACTCCCCCGACCTTGAGGAACTGGAGGAGGGCGAGAGGCGTCCGCACCGCTGGCGCACCCTGCTGAACGTGGGGCCGGTGGTCGCCGAGGCGATGAAGGCCAACGTGGCCATCCGCCTCTACTCGGGGTTCCTCCTCTTCTACCTGCTCTTCCTCGTGCAGGACGGGAAGCTGCCCGGCCTCGCCCCGACGGTCACGATCGGCGTGCTGGCCGTGGCGGCCGGAGTCGGTGGGCTGGCCGGGACGGTGGTGGCCTCCTGGGTGCGCAGCCGCTCCCCGCAGGTGATCGTGCTGTCGACGCTGGCGCTGTCGGCCGTGACCACGGTGGTGTCGGTGATCGTGTTCAACCTGTGGACCGTGGTGGCCGTCGCCCTGGTGTCCGCGTTCGCCCAGGGGCTGGGCAAGCTCGCCCTGGACGCGATCGTGCAGCGCGAGATCGGCGAGGAGGTGCGCTCGTCCACCTTCGGCGTGGTGGAGGCGTTCCTGCAGATCGCGTGGGTGCTCGGCGGGCTGGCCGGCCTGCTGCTGTCGCTGTTCGCCTCCGGCCCGGCCGGGCTCGCGGTGATGGCCGCGGCACTGGGCGGCTCGCTCGGCTGGCTGCTGGTACGGCGGCGCAGGCGGGTCCACGCGAGGGACGCCAGGGTCCAGGCCGCCCGGGCCGGGGCCCCCGATGTTCCCGATGCCTCCGACGCCCCCGCGGACACCCCCGACGACCGGTCCCCGGCTCCCTGGGAGCGACGCCGGCCGGATGCCGCGGGAACGACGACCGCGGTCGTGCGGCGCGAGGATCCCCCGACGGAGAAGCGGACCAAGCCGCTGACCAACCCCCACGGCTGAGCCGCCGGGGAGGAGGTCAGTCGTCCAGGTCGTCGGCCACGGCGCGGAGCACGGCGGCGATCTTCTTGGCGTGCACGGCCTCGGGGTGCTTGCCCTTCTGGTAGGACGTGGAGACCGTGTCCAGGAGCTTGATCAGGTCTTCCACGATGACGACCATCTCGTCCGGCTTCTTGCGCTTGCCCTTGGGCTTGACGGCCTTGGCGAGCGTGGGGGGCTGGTCGATCACGCGGACCGAGAGCGCCTGCTGGCCACGGCGTCCTTCGGCGACGCCGAACTCGACCTTCTGGCCCGGCTTGAGGGAGTCCACGCCACCGGGCAGCGCGGAAGAATGCACGAAGACCTCACCGCCGTCGTCGCGGGTGAGGAAGCCGAAACCCTTGTCGGCGTCATACCACTTGACCTTGCCACTCGGCACAGGGGTGACCTCGTTCAGACTGTCGTGAAAAGGAATGGATGTAGGTTATGCCCAGCGGAGGCCGAGGGCGACCGTCTAATCAGGCCTGAATTACACCAGTGCGGCAGGGGTTCGCCAGCCGTCGAACCACTCGGCGAACTCGGTCAGATCACCGAGCACCACGTCGGCTCCGTGATCATGCAGATCCCCCGCCGGGTAGAGGCCGGTCGCCACCGCCACGCTGGCGGCGCCGCCCGCCCGTGCCGCCTCGATGTCGGCGACATGATCTCCGACATAGGCCGCCGCGCCGAAAGTCGCCAGGGCCGGGCCCTTTGCGGCCCCGAAGACCGATCCGGCGATCTCGTCCACGTCCAGGCCGAGGAATCCGACCGTCCTGGTCGCGTCGAGGGTGTTCTTCCCCGTCACCACGATGACCCGGCCGCCGGCCCGCCGTACGGCCTCGACGGCCTCGCGCGCGCCGGGCATGAGGGTGGTGACCGGGACCGCCATCGAGGGGTACAGCGACCGGAAGACGGCGACGGCCGCGGGGATCTCCTCCGGGGGCAGCCAGTTGGCCAGCTCCCACTCCAGCGGCGGCCCCAGCCTGGCCACCACCGCCGCGCTGTCGATGAACACGCCCATGCGCAGCGCCAGCTCGTCGTAGACGGCGGCGATGCCGGCGCGCGTGTCCGCGAGGGTCATGTCCAGGTCGAACCCCACCGAGCTCATCCGGTCGCTCACCGCTCCCCATCCGCTTCGCGGAGAGTCTGCTCCGCTGAACCCTCGAAGCATGCCAAATCTCTGGGAACAGAGGTAATCCCGAGCCGCTGTACGCGGCGCCACCTGCTGTGGAACCCTTTCGGGAAGAACGTGCCCACCGGGGAGGACGGCCGCGCCGAGCAGGGCGGCGGCCGTCTCGCGGCGGGCCCGGCCCTCCCGTCACGCGCGTCCCCGTCCGGCCCTCCCCGTCGCCCGCCGAGCGCCGGGTCCGGCGCGCCGAGAGCCGACGGGGCCCGCACTGGATAGGGTCAAGGGGGAGGTATCGGCAGAGAAATGACCAGATCGACGCGCGAGCGGATCATCGACGAGGCCCTGCGCCTGTTCGCCGAACGCGGCTACTCGGCGACCTCGGTGGCGGAGATCGAGGCCGCCTCCGGGCTGTCCCCCGGCGCCGGGGGGCTCTACCGGCACTTCAAGTCCAAGTACGAGGTACTGGCGGCGGCGATGAACGAGCACGCCGCCCGGACCCGGACGCAGATCGCCGAGACCCTGACCGAGATGAGCGCCGTCGACCCCTCGGTCGACATCGAGGAGCGCCTGGCGCACCTGTGCAAGGCGGGGCTGGCCAAGGTCCGCGAGGAGAGCGAGCTGACGCGCGTCTTCTTCCGCGACCTGAGCCAGTTCCCCGAGCTGGTGGCGATCGTCCGCGAAGGGCTGCTGCAACCCATGTTCGACGCGATCACCACCTGGTTCCGCGCCCAGCCCGAATACGCCGGAGCCGACCTCGACTGGCCCGGGATCGGCGCCGTGCTCGGCGGCGCGGTGGTCCACTACCGGCTTTTCCAGGACATCGTGGGCGAGCCGCCCGGACGCGCGGAGCGGGATCGTTTCGTCGCCTCCTGGGTGCGCCTGGCGCTCGGGTTGCTGCCGCGCCCGGCCGTCCAGGCGATCGGCTGAACCGGAGAGGGCCTTCGACTCCCCCTCATTCTCGGCCGATCATATGAAAACGAATTTTCCCCGACCCCCGCTCTGTCGGTAAGGCCTCCTACCATTGACGGAATGAGCACGGAGTTCACCGAGTGGCTGCGCGACCGGAGCGATGACCAGTTGCGGGCTCTCGTCGCCGTGCGACCCGAGCTCATCACCCCGGTCCCGGCACACCTGGAAGGGCTGGCCTCGCGGGCGGGCAGCCCGTCGGCGATCGGTCGCGTGCTCGACCGGCTCGACCTGTTCACGCTCTCGGTCATCGAGACGCTGGCCGTGCTCCCGTCGCCGGTCGCCCACCGGACGCTGCGCGCCCAGATGGCCCGCGCGCTGCAGGGCCCGGCGGACCCGGCTTTCCAGGCCGCGCTCAGGGAGACGGTCGAGCGGCTGCGGACCCTGGCCCTGGTCTACGGGCCCGACAAGGCGCTGGCTCCGGCCCCCGGCGTGCGGGAGGTCCTCGAAGCGCCCGCCGGGCTCGGCCCGCCGGCGGTGGAGGTGTTCAGGCACCATCCCGCCGAGCGCCTGGCCGAGCTGGTCCACGACGTCGGCGGCGCCGGCGACGGCACCAAGGAGACCCTCGCCCGGCTGCTCGGCGACCCGGAAATCGTCGGACGGCTGATCCAGGAGGTCTCGCCGCAGGCCCGGTCCGCGCTCAACGAGCTGGCGTGGGGGCCCGCAAGCGGCCGGGTGCCCAACGCGCGCCGGGAGGTGCGGGCCGCCACCGCCCAGTCGCCGATCGAGCAGCTGCTCTCCCGCGCGCTGCTCGGCGCCACCGGCGAGGAGACCGTCGTCCTGCCCCGCGAGGTCGCCCTGGCCCTGCGCGGCGGCCGGATCCACCGGGACCTCTCCCCCGTCCCTCCCGCGCTCGACGGCGCCGTGCGCGACCCGGGGCTCACCGACCGCACGGCCGCCGGGCAGGCGTTCGCGTTCACCCGCGCGGTGGAGGAGCTGTGCGAACGCTGGAGCGTCGACCCTCCCGGCGTGCTCCGCAGCGGCGGCCTGGCCGTACGCGACCTGAAGCGGACCTCGGGCCTGCTCGACCTGCCCGAGTGGGTCACGGGTCTGGTCGTCGAGGTGGCGCACGCGGCCGGGCTGGTGGCCGCCAGCGGCGCGGTGGACGGCGAATGGCTGCCCACGCCGGCCTATGACGGCTGGCGGGTGAAGGGCACCGAGGACCGCTGGACGGTCCTGGCCACGACCTGGCTCACCATGGACCGGGTGCCCGGGGTGATCGGCGAGCGTGACGAGCGCGACCGCCTGCTCAACGCCCTCCACCCCGACCTGCGCCGCTCGGCCGCCGCCGAGGTCCGCACCACCACCCTGGGCATGCTCGCCGTCGCCGGTCCCGGCCTGGCCCCCACCCTGGAGTCGGTGCGCGAGCGCCTGGCCTGGGAGCAGCCCCGCCGGCGCGGCGGCCACCGCGACCAGCTGGTGGAGTTCACGCTGCGCGAGGCGGAGCAGATCGGGGTGACCGGCCTCGGCGCGATCGTGGACCACGGCCGCGCCCTGCTCCCCGGCTGCGACCGCACGATGTCGGCGGGCCGCCTCCTGGCCCCGCTGCTGCCCGAGCCGCTCGACCACGTCCTCCTTCAGGCCGACCTGACCGCCGTGGCCCCCGGACCGCTCACCAGCGACCTGAGGCGGTGGCTGGCGCTGGCGGCCGAGGTGGAGTCCACCGGCGGCGCAACGGTCTACCGGTTCGACGAGCGGTCGATCCGGCGGGCGCTGGACGCGGGGCAGAGCGCCGACGAGATGCTGGCCATGCTGGAGCGGCACTCCACCACGCCGGTCCCGCAGCCGCTCGGCTACCTGGTCACGGACGTGGCCCGCCGCCACGGCCGGATGCGCGTCGGTACGGCGAGCGCCTACGTGCGGTGCGACGACCCCTCGCTGCTGGACGAGGTGATGGCCGACCGGCGTGCCCTCCCGCTGCGGCTGCGCCGGCTCGCCCCCACCGTGATCGCCTCCAAGACCTCCCGTCCGACCCTGGTCGACTCGCTGCGCGCGATGGGCTACGCCCCGGCCTCCGAGTCCCTGGACGGCGACGTGATCATCACCCAGCTCGACGTCCGCAGGACCGACGGCCAGCCCCTCGTCCGTTCCTCGGCCACGTTCAACGGCCTGGAGGCCGACGTCGTGGCGGCGGCCGTACGCGCCGTCCGCGCGGGCGACGCCGCGCACCGGGCACGCCGGGCGCCCGTGGACGCCCCCGGCGGCCAGGTCCCGCGTTCCCCCGCGACCGCCACCATCGTCGCGCTGCGCGAGGCCATCCGGCAGGGCTCCCAGGTCTGGATCGGCTACCTCGACTCCCAGGGCAACGCCACCAGCCGGATCCTGGAGCCCGCCCGGATGGAGGGCGGCTATCTCACCGCCTACGACGAGACCCGGGCGGCGGTGCACCGCTTCGCCCTGCACCGCATCACCGGCATCGCCGACATCAACTGACGGGGGCTCCCCGATGGATTCTCCGCCCCTGCCACGGCCCGGCCACGGCGCGTCATCCGCCCTGATGCGAGGGCTCTCCCCCCGGTCCGATTCTCGCGGGATGCGACCGCCGCCATCCGCCTGCGGTAGAAGGCACAAGCCCCATATCGTGATATTTCTTGATATTCCCGGCTCAAGAGAAGCGAGAGATTCACAGTGAGCAGCGGCACCCCCGAGGGCCCCAGCACCAACCCGGATGACTGGAAGAGCCCCTACAGCACCGGCCCCGGCCAGACACCCGGCTACGGCCAGCAACCCGGGTACGGCCAACAGCCCGGCTACGGCCAGCAGCCCGAGTACGGTCAGCAGCCCGGGTACAGCCAGCAGCCCGAGTACGGCCAGCAGCCCGGCCAGGGCTACCAGCAGCCGGGCTACGGCCAGCAGGCTCAGGGCTACGGCCAGGGCTACGGTCCGGGCTACGGCGAGCAGGGACAGGGCTACGGCCAGGGCTACGGCGAGCCGGGCTACGGCCAAGGTTACGGCGAGCAGCCCTACGGGCAGCACCAGCCGGGCTACGGCTACGGCACCCCGCCGCGACAGAACAACGACGGCGTCCGGACCCACGCGATCGTCGCGCTCGTCATCAGCATCGTGCTGGGCCTCAGCTGCTACGTCAGCCTCGGCGGCATCGCCGGAGCCATCCTGGCCGGCATCGCGCTGGGCAAGGTCGAGACCGACCCCCGGAGCGCCCGAAACCTCCTCAAGTGGACCTGGATCAGCATCGGCATCAACGTCGGGCTGCTCGTCCTGGGCATCGGCGCCCTCATCGTCGCGGGTACCAGCGGCGCGTTCGGCAGCTGAGCAGCTCTTCGGCGACCGAGCGGATCGGGGACTGCCTGGAGGCTTATCTCTGTTGGACATACGGAGCGGGGGGCGTCGAGCCGGGAACGGACCGGCAGATCCCCGTGCGAGTGCGACCATGGGCTCGCCGGCCGTACACGAGGGAGAAGTCTTTGACTGACGGACCATTGATCGTCCAATCCGACAAAACCCTGCTGCTCGAAGTCGACCACGACAGGGCCGACGAGTGCCGCAAGGCGATCGCGCCCTTCGCCGAGCTGGAGCGTGCCCCCGAGCACGTGCACACCTACCGGATCACCCCGCTGGCCCTGTGGAACGCGCGGGCCGCCGGGCACGACGCCGAGCAGGTGGTCGACGCGCTGATCGGCTACAGCCGCTACCCGGTGCCGCACGCGCTGCTGGTGGACATCGCCGAGACCATGGCGCGCTACGGCAGGCTCCGGCTGGAGAAGCATCCCGTCCACGGGCTCGTCCTGACGAGCACCGACCGGGCCGTGCTGGAGGAGGTGCTGCGCTCCAAGAAGATCCAGCCGCTGCTGGGCGAGCGGCTGGGCGCCGACGCGGTGGCGGTGCATCCGAGCGAGCGCGGCAACATCAAGCAGTACCTGCTCAAGCTGGGCTGGCCGGCCGAGGACCTGGCCGGATACGTCGACGGCGAGCACCACCCGATCACGCTGACCGAGGACGGCTGGGAGCTGCGCACCTACCAGCGTGAGGCCGCCGAGGCGTTCTGGCACGGCGGCTCGGGCGTGGTCGTGCTCCCCTGCGGCGCGGGCAAGACGATCGTGGGCGCGGCGGCGATGGCGCACGCCAAGGCCACGACGCTGATCCTGGTGACGAACACGGTCTCGGCTCACCAGTGGAAGCAGGAGCTGATCAAGCGGACCTCGCTGACCGAGGAGGAGATCGGCGAATACACCGGCACCAAGAAGGAGATCCGGCCGGTCACCATCGCCACCTACCAGGTGATGACGACCCGCAGGCAGGGCGTCTACCGCCATCTGGAGCTGTTCGACGCCCGCGACTGGGGCCTGGTCGTCTACGACGAGGTGCACCTGCTGCCCGCGCCGATCTTCCGGATGACGGCCGACCTGCAGGCCCGGCGGCGGGTGGGGCTGACCGCGACGCTCGTGCGCGAGGACGGCCGGGAGGGGGACGTGTTCTCCCTGATCGGCCCCAAGCGCTACGACGCGCCGTGGAAGGAGATGGAGAACCAGGGCTGGATCGCCCCGGCCGACTGCGTCGAGGTCCGGGTGACGCTGACCGACGACGAGCGGCTCGCCTACGCGATGGCCGAGTCCGAGGAGCGCTACCGGTTCTGCGCGACCACGCCGTCCAAGAGCCGGGTGACCGAGGCGCTGGTCCGGCGGCACCTGGACGAGCAGGTTCTGGTCATCGGGCAGTACATCGACCAGCTCGACGAGCTCGGCGAGCACCTGAACGCACCGGTGATCAAGGGCGAGACGAAGGTCAAGGAGCGGGAGCGGCTTTTCCAGGCGTTCCGTGACAAGGAGATCCAGGTTCTGGTCGTCTCCAAGGTGGCCAACTTCTCCATCGACCTGCCGGAGGCGGCGGTGGCCATCCAGGTGTCGGGCACCTTCGGCTCACGCCAGGAGGAGGCCCAGCGGCTCGGCCGGGTGCTGCGGCCCAAGGCCGACGGGGGCGGGGCCCGCTTCTACTCGGTGGTCAGCCGGGACACCGTCGACCAGGACTTCGCCGCGCACCGGCAGCGATTCCTGGCCGAGCAGGGGTACGCCTATCAGATCATCGACGCGGACGACGTGCTCGCCGGGGAATAGCCTCACAAGGCGAACACGCCGTCATCTGTGTCAATCAGGTCCACGAAATACCGCAGGCTTTCGACAAAGAAACCACCCCCTCGCTAGGCCGCGACGGCCACTGGCGACATACCCCCATGATCTGCGCGAGTCACCGGATTTGCCCGGGTTTTTCGCGTTTTTGGAACAGAATCACGGAGGGTGTCAGTACGGTTACCGAAATGCCGTGCCACTGACGGGCGAAAATCCCTTCCGGCGGCACGGGGCGTCCGGCCCTCGGCCGGAAAGGACCGGCGACTTTCGGAACACGGTGCGGAGCGGATCGGCCACAGTCGGTATGCCGGGAAGGATCCGCCCGGTCTCGGTATACCGCGTCGCGCCCGGAGTCCGGTCCCGCGGTTAATCCTTTTGAGCGCGTGGAGGCCACCGGTAAGCTAGTCGATTCGCTGCCTGATGACCACCACCTCCGTTTATCGAATGGGAGGCGCTTCCGCGTGCCCGCACATCAATTGGCCCCCGACATAACCGACGACCCGGCCGAGACCCTCGCCGCCGAACGCGAGCACCTGGCCGCCTCCAGGGCCGCGCTGCGCGCCATGCGCGAGCACGCCCAGTCCCTCTCCTCCGACGCCGCCGGAGACTGGGTCTCCCAGCAGATCCTGCAGGCGCTGCTGGACCAGCGGGTGGCGGCGCTCGCCGACCACTCCGGCACCCCGCTGTTCTTCGGCCGCCTCGACCGGGCCGTGGACGACGACCTTCCCGGCACCATCTACGTCGGGCGCAGGCACGTCCACGACGAGCGCAGCCGCCCCCTGGTGATCGACTGGCGGGCCCCGGTCTCGCGGGCCTTCTACCAGGCCAGCCCGTCCGATCCGATGGACGTCGCGCTCCGCCGCCGGTTCGGCTACCACGGCGGCGACCTGACCGCCTACGAGGACGAGCCGCTCGACCAGGGGGGCGCCCTGCAGCACAGCAGGATCCTCACCGAGGAGATCGAGCGGCCCCGCTCCGGTCCGATGCGCGACATCGTCGCCACCATCCAGCCCGACCAGGACGAGATCGTCCGCTCCGAACTGGGCCGGACCGTCTGCGTCCAGGGAGCCCCCGGCACCGGTAAGACCGCCGTCGGCCTGCACCGGGCGGCCTACCTGCTCTTCACCCACCGGGAGAAGCTCGCCCGCTCCGGCGTGATGATCGTCGGGCCCAACCGGGCCTTCCTGTCCTACATCTCCTCGGTGCTCCCCGCGCTGGGCGAGGTCAAGGTCGACCAGACCACGGTCGCCGGGATCCTGGGCGACCACTCGGCCCCCGAGGACCCCGCGGTCAGCGCGGTCAAGGGCGATGCGAGGATCGCGCCGGTGCTCAGGCGCGCCCTGTGGATGCACATCGTCAAGCCGACCGAGGGCGTGCTGTTCACCAAGGGCGTCAACCGCTACCGGGTGGCCGACCACGAGGTCCGCGAGGTCGTCGCGTCACTGCGCGGGACCACGCGTTACGGCCCCGGCCGGGCGGCTCTCGCCCAGCGGCTGGCCCACCTGGTGCTCGTCCGGATGGAGCAGCGCGGCGAGTCCCCCGACGACCGGGTCCAGGACGCGGTGGCCCGGTCCAAGCCGGTCAAGCAGCTCGTGGAGCAGGTCTGGCCCAAGCTGACCCCCCAGCAGGTGCTCCACCGGCTCTTCAGCGATCCCGAGTTCCTCGCCGCCGCGGCCAAGGACGACCTCACCGCCGCGGAGCAGGCCATGCTCCTGTGGGCCAAGCCGGCGAAGTCCCACCGCTCCGCGAAGTGGTCGGCGGCCGACGGCGCGCTGATGGACGAGCTCGGCGACCTGATCGAGCGGACCGCCCCGCTGGGACATCTGGTCGTGGACGAGGCCCAGGACCTGTCCGCGATGCAGTTGCGCGCCCTCGGCCGGCGCTGCCGTACCGGGTCTGCCACCGTGCTGGGCGACCTCGCCCAGGGCACGACTCCCTGGTCCGCCCGTTCCTGGGACGAGGTCCTCACCCACCTGGGCTTCGAGGACGGCGCGGTCACCGAGCTGACCCTCGGCTTCCGCGTCCCCCGCGAGGTGCTCGACTACGCCGCCAGGCTGCTGCCCGCCGTCGCCCCGGACCTGGCCGCGCCCCGGTCGCTCCGGCCCGGTGCGGGCTCCCTGTCGGTACGGCCCGCCACCGACCCGGCCGCGTCCCTGACGCAGGCGGTGCGGGAGGCGCTCTCCCGCGAGGGCTCGATCGGCGTCATCGTCCCGGACGCCTCGGTCGCGGCGGTGTCCGAGAGCCTGTCCCAGCTGGACCATCGTGTGCTGAGCCCCGACTCGGTGGAGGAGCACCGCCTCCTGGTCATCCCGGCGACCCTGGCCAAGGGCCTTGAGTACGACCACGTCATCGTGGTCGAGCCGGCCGACATCGTGGACGCCGAACCACGCGGCCTGGCCCGCCTCTACGTGGTCCTGACCCGCGCGGTCACCTCCCTGACCGTCCTGCACGCCAGGGAGCTCCCCGCCCTGCTCTGCTAATTTCCGATTCATGGAAATAACCGTGCGAAACGGACGGCTTGCGGACGTCGACGCGTTGCTGTCCTTCTGGATCGAGGCCGCCGAGGGGACCGACCGGCACGACGATCCGGCCAAGGTGGTCGCGCTCGTCGAGCGCGACCCCGAGGCCGTCCTCATCGCCGAGATCGGCGGGGAGACGGTCGGCACGCTGATCGCCGGCTGGGACGGCTGGCGCGCCCATCTCTACCGGCTGGCCGTCGCCCCCGCCCGCCGCCGCCAGGGGGTCGGGACCGCCCTGATCCGGGCCGCGGAGGAGCGCTTCGCGAAATTCGGCGCGTTCCGCGCCGACGCCATGGTCCTCCATGACAATGTCCTGGCGCATCACGCCTGGAGCGCCGCCGGTTATGCACCGCAGCCCCAGTGGTCACGATGGGTCAAGGCACTGAGTTAGGACCCGGGACCGGCCGTCCGGACTTCCGGAGAGGCCATGGCGGCCCCGACGGGAACGGCCTCTTTACAGCTCGCGGAGCACATGGAAAAGAATGCTGTTCGGTCGTTCGGCGCCTGATGAAACGGCGGTATTCGGCGGACAGGCGCTCGACGGTGGACGGCGACACGCGACGGACAACGGCGTGATGACCGTGACGACATGCGCTCGACGGCCCCGCGCGGCCCATATCCGCACGCGCAGACAACCGCACGGCACCCATATCCGCAGGCGGCGGACAACCGCGCGGCACCCATGACGATCCGCCGCGAGCGACGGCACAGGGCCCACGCGGGCAGGAGACGGACGACCGCGCCGGCGCGCCCGGAGGCCGGCGGGCGCGGGAAGCGGAAGCCCGCGGACACGGAAAGAGGCGGCCCCGGCACCTCGGGGTCGCCTCTTTCTGTGAAAGCGCCTGGACTTAGAAGTCCATGTCGCCGCCGCCCGGCATGGCGGGAGCGGCTCCGGCCTTCTCGGGCTTCTCGGCGATGACGGCCTCGGTGGTGAGGAAGAGCGCCGCGATGGAAGCGGCGTTCTGCAGCGCGGAGCGCGTCACCTTGGCCGGGTCGATGATGCCCGACTCGAACATGTTGACGTACTCGCCGGTGGCGGCGTTCAGGCCCTCACCCGGGGTGAGGTTGCGCACCTTCTCCACCACGACGCCGCCCTCAAGGCCGGCGTTGACGGCGATCTGCTTCAGCGGCTCCTCAAGAGCCTTCTTCACGATCGCGGCACCGGTGGCCTCGTCGCCGGACAGCTCCAGCTTGTCGAACGCCTTGGCGCCGGCCTGCAGCAGGGCCACGCCACCGCCGGGGACGATGCCCTCCTCGACGGCCGCCTTCGCGTTGCGAACGGCGTCCTCGATGCGGTGCTTGCGCTCCTTGAGCTCGACCTCGGTCGCCGCGCCGGCCTTGATGACGGCCACGCCGCCGGCCAGCTTGGCCAGACGCTCCTGGAGCTTCTCGCGGTCGTAGTCGGAGTCGGTGTTGTCGATCTCGGCGCGGATCTGGTTGACCCGGCCGGCGATCTGCTCGGCGTCGCCGCCACCGTCGACGATGGTGGTCTCGTCCTTGGTGACGATGACCTGGCGGGCGCGGCCGAGCTGGTCCAGCGTGGTGGACTCCAGCTTGAGGCCGAGGTCCTCGCTGATGACCTGGGCACCGGTCAGGATGCCGATGTCGCCCAGCATGGCCTTGCGGCGGTCACCGAAGCCCGGCGCCTTGACCGCGACCGAGCGGAACAGGCCACGGATCTTGTTGACGACCAGGGTGGCCAGGGCCTCGCCCTCGATGTCCTCGGCGATGATCAGCAGCGGCTTGCCGGCCTGCACGACCTTGTCGAGGACCGGGAGCAGGTCCTTGTTGGCGGAGATCTTGGAGTTGACGACGAGGATGTACGGGTCGTCGAGGACGGCCTCCATACGCTCCGGGTCGGTGACGAAGTAGGGCGAGATGTAGCCCTTGTCGAAGCGCATGCCCTCGGTGAGCTCAAGCTCCAGGCCGAAGGTGTTGCTCTCCTCGACGGTGATGACACCTTCCTTGCCGACCTTGTCCATCGCCTCGGCGATCATCTCGCCGATCTGCGGGTCGCCCGCGGAGATGGAGGCGGTGGAGGCGATCTGCGCCTTCGTCTCCACGTCCTTGGCCAGCTTGGAGAGCTCCTCGGAGACGCGCTCGACGGCGGCCTCGATGCCCTTCTTCAGGGACATCGGGTTGGCGCCGGCGGCGACGTTGCGGAGGCCCTCACGTACGAGAGCCTGGGCGAGCACGGTGGCGGTGGTGGTGCCGTCGCCCGCGACGTCGTCGGTCTTCTTGGCGACTTCCTTGACGAGCTCGGCCCCGATCTTCTCCCACGGGTCCTCGAGCTCGATCTCCTTGGCGATGGAGACACCGTCGTTGGTGATCGTGGGTGCGCCCCACTTCTTCTCCAGGACGACGTTACGGCCCTTGGGGCCGAGGGTCACCTTGACGGCGTCCGCGAGCTGGTTCATACCGCGCTCGAGACCGCGCCGGGCGTCCTCGTCAAACGCGATCATCTTGGCTGCCATACGGCTAGACCTCCCAAACGCAGGGTGGCTTGCACCGGATCGAGCCGACGCCCGCGACGGCATGTGGACCCGCGACTCCGTTCGGCGGGTCCCATCGTCTCGATCCAGGGTTGGCACTCTCCAACAGGGAGTGCCAACGAACTGTTTAGCACTCTACCTTGCCGAGTGCAAGCCGTGACGCCCTGACCTGCGTCCAGCTTAGAACGAGGGGCCGCGTTCAGAGCGAAGGCCCGGCCCACCGGTTGGAACGGCGGGCCGGGCCGACATGCAGGAAGATCCGCGCGGACTGCGCTGCCACGGGAGCTTCCGGCATTTCCCGACGAATGGATGGAACGGTCGCGTCAGACCGCCCTGACGGATTCCGCCTGGGGGCCCTTCTGCCCCTGAGTGATCTCGAACTCGACCCGCTGGCCCTGCTCGAGTGCACGATAGCCATCCATCATGATCGCGGAGTAATGGACGAACACATCCTTACCACCGTCTACCGCGATGAAGCCGTAGCCCTTGTCCGCGTTGAACCATTTGACGGTGCCTTGCGCCACTTCCGACTCCTCTTACTGGACTTGAGGACATCGCCCATTCCTCGCGCGAAGTCCGCAATCTCCGAGGCGTAGACATCGCCTACGTCGATCGTTCTCGACCATACCTGTGGGACACCGTAGGGCAACAGAGTCAATCTGAGAACTACCGCTTTACGTACGCATTCAGGGCCGGGGACGAGTTTTGACGGTGCGATTAATTGGTTAAAAATTGCATCATATCTCGTGGCACAGATATGAGCTGACGTCACAAAACACGACACCCGCACGCGGTCAGGCCGCGCGCGGGTGTCGTGGAGAGGCGGTGTGGGCGCCGGGGGATCAGCCCCCCGCGACCGCCGGGATGATGGAGACCTGAACGCCGGACGGCGTGGCGGTGTCAAGGTTGTCCACGAAACGGACGTCCTCATCTCCGACGTAGACGTTGACAAAACGGCGAATCTTGCCCGTTTCATCAAGAATGCGCGCACCGATGCCGGGGAAGTCGGCGTCGAGCTTCTGCAGAACATCCCGCAGGGTCTCGCCCTCTCCGGTCACCTCGGCGGAGCCGTCGGTGTAGGTCCGGAGAATCGTCGGAATCCGCACAGAAACGCTCATAATTCAGTACCTTTCACGAGTTTCTAGGCGATAGCCGTACGGAAAGCGTCAAGAGACGGCCGGATGACGGCGGTGGGGCGAGCGTGGTCCGCCACGGCGTCGAGGGTCTTGAGCCCGTCGCCGGTGTTGAGGACCACGGTCTCGGCCTCCGGGTCGAGCTTTCCCTCGGCGACCAGCTTGCGCAGCACGCCGACGGTGACGCCGCCCGCGGTCTCGGCGAAGATCCCCTCGGTCCTGGCCAGCAGCCGGATCGCGTCGACGACCTCGGCGTCGGTGACGTCCTCCACCGCGCCGCCGGTGCGCCGGGCGATGTCCAGCACGTAGGGGCCGTCGGCCGGGTTGCCGATCGCCAGCGACTTGGCGATGGTGTCCGGCTTGACCGGCCTGATCACGTCGTGGCCGGCCTTGTAGGCGGCGGAGACCGGGGAGCACCCCTCGGCCTGGGCGGCGAAGATCTTGTAGGGCCTGTCCTCGACGAGCCCGAGCGCGATCAGCTCCTTGAACGCCTTGTCGATCTTCGTGAGCTGCGAGCCGGACGCGACCGGGATGACGATCTGGTCGGGGATGCGCCAGCCGAGCTGCTCGGCGATCTCGTAGGCCAGGGTCTTGGAGCCCTCGGCGTAGTAGGGCCGGAGGTTGACGTTGACGAAGCCCCACTTGTCGCCCAGCTCGTCGCCGATGAGCTCGGAGCAGAAGCGGTTCACGTCGTCGTAGGTGCCCTCGATGCCGACGAGCTTGCCGCCGTACACCGAGGCCATGACGATCTTGGCCTCCTCCAGGTCCGCGGGGATGAACACGCAGGCGTCCAGACCGGCCCGGGCGGCGGCCGCGGTCACCGCGCCGGCCAGGTTGCCGGTGGAGGAGCAGGAGAGGGTGTGGAAACCGAAGTTGCGGGCCGCCTCGACGGCAATGGCCACCACGCGGTCCTTGAAGGAGTGCGTGGGGTTGCCGGAGTCGTCCTTCACGTGCAGGGAGCGGATGCCCAGCTCGCGGGCGAGGTTGTCGGCCTTGACCAGCTTGGTCCAGCCGGGCGCCATGTTGGGCTTGGCCGCCACGTCCGCCGGGACGGGCAGCAGCGAGCGGTAACGCCAGATGTTCGTCGGCCCCTCGGCGATCTGCTCCCGGGTCACCCGTCCGAAGTCGTAGGCGATCTCGAGAGGCCCGAAACACTCGATACAGGCGAAGTTGGGGCCGAGGTCGTAGCGGGCGCCGCATTCGCGACAGGACAGGGCTGCGGCGGGACCGAAGGGCTTGCTCCGCGCGTCTTCGACGCGGCCGAGCGAGGTGGTGGTTTCAGTGCTTGCGAGCGCCATGAAGCGAGGCCTTTCCCTCATCTTCGTCTGCGACCACCCTGGTCACAGACCGGAATTGGCACCTGTCCCGGCCGACCTCGTCAGAAAAACGAGTCTTGAACCGGGAGGGTTGCCGGGGCTTCGCAGGGCCGGTCCCTCCACCCCTCTGGATGAGCAAATATTCAGTTATGAACCTGACGAGCAGGTCTTACGCACTCTACCTCGCCTTGCGGTCATCCTGACCAGGTGTCTCACTCCGCGAGATGTAGCGTGTTACCTGTCGGACAGCCTCGCCGGGGTCGTCGGCCGTGAAACGCACCGCCCGCACCCGTCCGAACCCGCTCACCTCGTACGGCTCGCGCAGCCGTACGACCAGGTTCGTCATCCCGCCGACCTCGACCGAGAGCGTCCCCCCCACCATCTCGGCAAGCTTGCTCTGCCCCTTGCTCACCCGCTCCGCACGGACCGACTCGATCAGCCGGACCGGGATCACGACGTCCAGGAGGCCGCCGAACCGGATCCGCAGCCGCTCGCCGTCCACGGCGTGGGGATAGACCCACAGCGAGGCGATGAAACCGAGGCTCCAGACCGCGGCGGCCACCATCAGCGCCAGATGCGCCCACCGGGCCCACGCCCAGGGCAGCAGGTGATGGACCACCACCAGCTCCAGCGGCGACGTCACCACCATCGCCCACAGGACCACGCGCAGCCCCCGGTCGTAACCGATCGCCGCGCCGTCCTCCGGAACGTCCACCCGCCGCCGGACCGCCGGCCACAGTGCCGAGATCGCCTTCATGGCCCGAGTGAAGCGGTTGACGCTACGGCAAGGTCAAGTGGTCACCGCCGTACGTCCCTGCCGCGGGCGGGCGGAGCCCCCGCCAGGCTCACGATCGCCCGCCCGGCGGGAGCCCCGTCCTCCCTCGGACCTTCACCTTGGAGGCACGGCTTGGAGGCGCGGCGGAAGAGGGGGCCGGGAGCGGGTTACGGTGCCTTGTACTTCAGGGTGTAGGGGCTGGAGCCGTTCGCCGAGACCACGCGGTAGCGGTAATAGCCGGGCGTGCCGGTGTAGCTGATCTTCTCGTCGGGGCTCGGGCTGTCGGCGGTGGCGACGACGCTCCAGTTACGGCCGTTCCACTTCTGGAGGTAGAGATCGAAATCGACGCCGTCGTTGGCGTCCAGGCAGCCGGCGTGCACACCGGTGACGGTCGAGCGGTAGTAGCGGTTGTTCGGCTGGTAGACGGACTGCCCGCTCTTCAGCGTGCCGGTGACGCTCTGCGGATAGCCGGTGCAGGTGCCCGTGCCCGGCGGAGTGCCGGTGCCGGGCGGAGTGCCCGTGCCGGGCGGCGTACTCGTGCCCGGGGGCGTACTCGTGCCCGGCGGGGTGGTGGCGTCGGTCACCAGGGTCAGGCCGTAGGTCGCGAGGATCTCCCCGATCGGCTGGAAGTAGGTGACCCCGCCGGAGGTGCAGTCGCCGGAGCCACCGGAGGTGACGCCCTGCGCCTGGTCGATGGCGATGAACGAGCCACCGGAGTCGCCCGGCTCGGCGCAGACGGTGGTGCGGGTCACCTCGGAGACCGTGCCCTGCGGGTAGGTGACGCTGGTGTCACGCTGCTGGATGGTGCCGCAGTGCCAGCCGGTGGTGGAGCCGGACCGGCAGACCGAGGCCCCCTCGACCGCCACCCTGGAGCCGGCGACGGTCACGGTGCCGCCGCTGCCGTTCTTCACCAGCGGCTTGGGCGTCCAGTCGCCGTTCACCGCCACCCAGGCATAGTCGCTGCCCGGGAAGCTCGACCCCTCGAAGACGCCCTGGGCGGCCCGGTTGACGCCGGTGGTGGTGGCACCGACCTTGCCGCAGTGCCCGGCGCTGACGAAGCCCTTCTGGGCCCCGCGGGTCACCGAGAAGCCGACCGAGCAGCGGCTCGCGCTGCCGATGTAGTAAGCCTCCCCGCCCACCACGTCGCCGAGGGGGCGAGGTTGCTCGTCGGACGACACCACCCGGACCGCGACCGGGTCCACACCGGCGTTCTCCAGGATGTTCGTGGTCGTCGTGACCGCCGTGGAGAGGACGACGACCTTGTTGATCTTCGTGTCGATGTAGCGCACGCTCCCTGTCTCCTGGCGGGTGGGCAGCGCCTGGTCGATGTGCTTCTTGACCGCCTGGAGGTCCGACAGCGACCGGGTGACAATCTCGGCACGGGCGCCCGCGGCGACGATCAAGGCGATGTCGGCGGGGCTGGTGGTGGCCACCACCAGGGTCTGCGCGACGCTTCCCGCGAACCAGGCGCCGCCGAACCGGCTGCCGAGCTGCCCGCGTAGCCGCTCCTCGATCGGTGTCATGCGGGCCTCGTTGCGCAGACGGGTCTCGGCCTCCTCTCTGGTGAGTCCGAGGTCGCGCTGGAGTGCTTCGATCATGCCCGGCGGCGGTTTTCTCGCGGCCGCGACCGCTTGGGCCTCCGCTGTCCGGGCCTGGGCGACAGCCGGGGCGGCCGTCAGCGTGAGCACGGTGATCGTCAGAACGCATCCCGTGGTGATGGCGTGTCTGCTGGGCATGGATCTCTCCTCGACCTCGGCTTTTCAAGCGTGAGGGGGGAGCGTGCCTCGCATCACAGACTGATCATGCGATGTGGGCAACGCCACCTTAATCCAGCCGTTACCGGTCAAGGCCGCAAAAGCCCCGCGCCACGCGGACGACGATTTCGAACGAGGTCCACCAGCGCTTCCGGCCTCCCGCGGTGGGGGTCCGGAAACGGATTACGGTGCCTTGTAGCCCAGGGTGTAGGGGCTGGAGCCGTTCGAGGAGGGCACGCGGTAGCGGTAGTGGCCGGGCGTGCCGGTGTAGCTGATCTTCTCGTCGGGGCTCGGGCTGTCGGCGGTGGCGACGGTGTCCCAGCCGCGGCCGTTCCACTTCTGGAGATAGAGGTCAAGATCAACGCCGTCGTCGGCGTCCAGGCAGCCGGCATGCACACCGGCGACGGTCGAGCGGTAGTGACGGTTGTTCGGCTGGTAGACGGACTGCCCGTTGCTCAGGGTGCCGGTGATGGTCTGCTCGTAGCCGGTGCAGGTGCCCGTGCTCAACGGCGGAGGGTTGCCCGCGGTGGTCACCAGGCTCAGGCCGTAGGTCGTGAGGATCTCCCCGATCGGCTGGAAGTAGGTGACCCCGCCGGAGGTGCAGTCGCCGGAGCCGCCGGAGGTGACCCCTTGTGCCTGGTCGATGGCGATGAACGAACCGCCGGAGTCACCTGGCTCGGCGCAGACATTGGTACGGGTCACCTCGGAGACCGTGCCCTGCGGGTAGGTGACGCTGACGTTGCGCTGCTGGATGGTGCCGCAGTGCCAGCCGGTGGTGGAGCCGGACCGGCAGACCGAGGCCCCCTCGATGGCCTCTTTCGAGCCGGCGACGGTCACGGTGCCGCCGGTGCCGTTGTCCACCAGCGGCTTGGGCGTCCAGTCGTCGTTCACCGCCACCCAGCCGAAATCGCTCTCGGGGAAGTTCGACGCCTGGAAGACCCCCTGCGCGACCCGGTTGAACCCGACGGTGGCGGCACCGACCTTGCCGCAGTGCCCGGCACTGACGAACCCGTTCTGGGCCCCGCGCAACACCGAGAAGCCGACCGAGCAGCGACTCGTGCTGCCGATGTAGTAAGGGGTGCCGCCCTGCAGGTCGGAGAGGGGGCGGGGTTGCTCGTCGGACGGCACCACCCGCACCGCGACCGGATCCACACCGGCGGCTTCGATGAGGCTTCTGGTCGCCGAGGGCGCGTCGGACAGGATGACGACCTTGTTGGCCTTCACGTCGACATAGCGCACCCGCCCGTTCGGGTGGGTGGACAGGGCCGCGTCAACCTCCTCGACTGTCGCGTCGAGCTCCGCCATCGACCGGTCGACGACCTCCCCCCGCGCGCCCGCGGCGCGGATCTGGGGAATGTCGGCGGAGCTGGTGGTGGCCACCACGAGGCCCTGTGCGGTGATCCCCGTGAACCAGGAGCCGCCGAACCGGTCACCGAGCCTCCGGCGGAGCTTCGCCTCGACCGGCCTCAGGCGGGCCTCGTTGAGCAGGCGGGTCTGCGCCTGCTCCCTGGTGAGTCCGAGGTCGCGCTGGAGTGCCTCGATCATGCCCGGCGGCGGTTGCCGGGCGGACAGGACCACTGAGGTGTTCACGGTGGGAGATGTGGCGACAGCCGGGGCGGCCGTCAGCGTGAGCGCGGTGATCGTCAGAACGCATCCCGTGGTGATGACGTGTCTGCGGGACATGGATCTCTCCTCGACCTCGGCTTTCCAGGCATGAGGGGGGAGAACGCCGCGTATCGCTGGTTGATCACACGATGCGGGCAGCGCCACCTTAATCCAGCCGTTGCCGATCAAGGCCGCAAAAGCCCCGCGCCACGCGGACGATGATTTCCAACCCCGCCTCCCCGCGAAGGCGGACGACGATTTCCAGCCTCCGCCTCCCCGCGGAGGCGAACGACGATCTTCAACCCCCGCCTCCCCCGCGGAGGCGAACGACGATCTCCAACCCCCGCCTCCCCGGGGAGAAGCACCGTGGACCGGCTCGCCCTCCCCGGGCTCGCCGCCGCCCGTCAGGATCAGAAGCCGTAGGCGTGACCGGACGGGGCGCGCAGTCGATGATCAGCACGGCGGAAGGGCGGGACAGTCAGCGTCACGGCGACTTGTAGCCCAGGACGTAAGGGCTGAAGCCGCTTGAGGAGAGCACGCGGTAGCGGTAGTGGCCGGGCGTGCCGGTGTAGCTGATCTTCTCGTCGGGGCTCGGGCTGTCGGCGGTGGCGACGGTGTCCCAGTTATGGCCGTTCCACTTCTGGAGATAGAGGTCGAAGTCGACGCCGTCGTAGGCGTCCAGGCAGCCGGCATGCACACCGGCGACGGTCGAGCGGTAGTGACGGGTCTTCGGCTGGTAGACGGACTGCCCGCTCTTCAGCGTGCCGGTGATGGTCTGCTCGTAGCCGGTGCAGGTCCCCGTGCTCAACGGCGGAGGGTTGCCCGCCGTGGTCACCAGGCTCAGGCCGTAGGTCGTGAGGATCTCCCCGATCGGCTGGAAGTAGGTGACCCCGCCGGAGGTGCAGTCGCCGGAGCCACCGGAGGTGACGCCCTGCGCCTGGTCGATGGCGATGAACGAGCCACCGGAGTCGCCCGGCTCGGCGCAGACATTGGTACGGGTCACCTCGGAGACCGTGCCCTGCGGGTAGGTGACGCTGACGTTGCGCTGCTGGATGGTGCCGCAGTGCCAGCCGGTGGTGGAACCGGACCGGCAGACCGAGACACCCTCGACCGCCTCTCTGGAGCCGGCGACGGTCACGGTGCCGCCCGTGCCGTTGTCCACCAGCGGCTTGGGCGTCCAGTCGTCGTTCACCGCCACCCAGCCGAAATCGCTCTCGGGGAAGTTCGACGCCTGGAAGACCCCCTGCGCGACCCGGTTGAACCCGACGGTGGCGGCACCGACCTTGCCGCAGTGCCCGGCACTGACGAACCCGTTCTGGGCCCCGCGCAACACCGAGAAGCCGACCGAGCAGCGACTCGTGACACCGACGTAGTAAGGCGTGCCGCCCACCACGTCGGAGAGGGGGCGGGGTTGCTCATCGGACGGCAGCACGCTCACCACGCTCGCGTCCACGTCGGCGGCTTCGATGAGGTCCTCGGTCGTCGCAGGGTCCACGGCGAGGACGACGACCTTGTGGCTCCGCACGTCGACGTAGCGCACGCTCCCCCCGCGCGGGTCCGCGGGCAGGACCTCGTCGAGTTTCTCCTTGATCGCGTCGAGCTCCGCCAGCGACCGGTCGACGACCTCCCCCCGCGCGCCCGCGGCGAGGATCTGGGGAATGTCGTCGGCGCTGGTGGTGGCCACCACGAGGGTCTGCGCGATGCTTCCCGCGAACCAGGAGCCGCCGAACCGGGCGCCGAGCCTCCGGCGGAGCTTCGCCTCGACCGGTCTCATGCGGGCCTCGTTGAGCAGGCGGGTCTGCGCCTGCTCCCTGGTGAGTCCGAGGTCGCGCTGGAGTGCCTCGACCATGCCCGGCGGCGGTTGCCTCACGGCCACCACCGCCGAGGTCTCCACCGTCCGGGGCTGGGCGACCGCCGGGGCGGCCGTCAGCGTGAGCGCGGTGATCGTCAGAACGCATCCCGTGGTGATGGCATGTCTGCGGGACATGGGCCTCTCCTCGACCTCGGCTTTGCAGGCATGAGGGGGGAGAACGCCGCGTATCGCTGGTTGATCACACGATGCGGGCAGCGCCACCTTAATCCAGCCGTTGCCGATCAAGGCCGCAAAAGCCCCGCGCCACGCGGACGACGATTTCCAACCCCGCCTCCCCGGATGGTCGGCCCGGGGCGGGGACGGGTCACGGTGACTTGTAGCCCAGGCTGTAGGGGCTGGAGCCGCTGGAGGAGAGCACGCGGTAGCGGTAGTAGCCGGGCGTGCCGGTGTAGCTGATCTTCTTGTCCGACCCCAGATCGTCGGCGGTGGCGACGGTGTCCCAGCTACGGCCGTTCCATTTCTGGAGGTAGAGATCGAAGTCGACGCCGTCGTTGGCGTCCAGGCAGCCGGCGTGCACACCGGCGACGGTCGAGCGGTAGTGACGGCTGCTCGGCTGGTAGACGAACTGCCCCCTGTTCAGGGTGCCGGTGATGGTCTGCGTGTAGCCGGTGCAGGTCCCCGCACTCGGCGGCGCGACGGTGGTGCTGTCGGTCACCAGGCTCAGGCCGTAGGTCGTGAGGATCTCACCGATCGGCTGGAAATAGGTGATACCGCCGGAGGTGCAGTCGCCGGAGCCGCCGGAGGTCACCCCCTGCGCCTGGTCGATGGAGATGAACGAGCCGCCGGAGTCGCCCGGCTCGGCGCAGACGTTGGTGCGGACCAGTTCGAAGACCGTGCCCTGCGGGTAGGTGATGCTGGCGTTGCGCTGCTGGATGGTGCCGCAGTGCCAGTCGGTGGTGGAGCCGGACCGGCAGACCGAGGCTCCCTCGATGGCCTCCTTGGAGCCGGCGACGGTCACGGTGCCGCCCGTGCCGTTGTCCACCAGCGGCTTGGGCGTCCAGTCGTTGTTCACCGCCACCCAGCCGAAGTCGCTGTCCGGGAAGTTCGACGCCTGGAAGACCCCCTGCGCGACCCGGTTGAACCCGGTGGTGTTGGCGCCGGTCTTGCCGCAGTGGCCGGCGCTGATGAAGCCGTTCTGGGTCCCGCGGGTCACCGAGAACCCGACCGAGCAGCGACTCGTGACACCGACGTAGTAAGGCGTGCCGCCCACCAGGTCGTGAAAGAGCCGGGGCTGCTCCTTGGACGGCACCACCCGTATCCCGTCGGTGTCCACGCCGATGGCCTCGATGTCGTGCTCGGTCGCCTCGGACTCCGAGGACAGGACGGCGACCTTGTTGTTGCGCACGTCGACGTAGCGCACCCGCCCGGCGTGGGGACGGATGGCCAGGGTCGAGTCGAGCTCCTTTTTGATCACCTGGAGTTCCTTCAGCGACCGGCTGACGACCTCGGGCCGGACGCCCAGCGCCGTGAGCCGGGGAATGTCGTCGGCGCTGGTGGTGGCCACCACCAGCGTCCGCGCCGTGATCCCCGCATACCAGGCACCGCCGAAACGGTCACCGAGCTGCCCGCGGATCTGCGCCTCGATCGGTGCCAGACGGGCCTCGTTGGCCAGGCGTTCCTCGGCCTCCTGTCTACTGAGTCCGAGGTCGCGCTGGAGTGCCTCGATCATGCCCGGCGGTGATTGCCGGGCGGACGGAACGGCTGGGGCGCTCACGATGGGAGATGTGGCGACAGCCGGGGCGGCCGTCAGCGTGAGCGCGGTGATCGTCAGAACGCATCCCGTGGTGATGACGTGTCTGCGGGACATGGATCTCTCCTCGACCTCGGCTTTCCAGGCATGAGGGGGGAGAACGCCGCGTATCGCTGGTTGATCACACGATGCGGGCAGCGCCACCTTAATCCAGCCCTTGCCGATCAAGGCCGCAAAAGCCCCGCGCCACGCGGACGACGATTTCCAACCCTCGGGGAGAAGCAGCGTGAACGGCTCGCCCCTCCCCGGACACCCCTGCTCATCCCGTAGAGGTCAGGGTCCTGGACGTGTTCGCGCGTCCGGACGGTCAGCCCGGCGCGGGGGCGGGTTGCGGCGCCCTGTAGCCCAGGCTGTAGGGGCTGAAGCCCCTTGAGGAGAGCACGCGGTAGCGGTAGTGACCGGGCGTGCCGGTATAGCTGATCTTCTTGTGACCCCCCAGGCCGTCGGCGGTGGCGACGGTGTTCCAGCCGCGGCCGTTCCATTTCTGGAGGAAGAGGTCGAAGTCGACGCCGTCGTAAGCGTCCAGGCAGCCGGCGTGCACACCGGCGACGGTCGAGCGGTAGTGACGGCTTTTCGGCTGGTAGACGAACTGCCCGTTGTTCAGGGTGCCGGTGACGGTCTGCTCGTAGCCGGTGCAGGTCCCCGTGCTCGGCGGCGGAGGACTGTCCGTGGTGGTCACCAGGGTCAGGCCGTAGGTCGTGAGGATCTCACCGATCGGCTGGAAATAGGTGACGCCGCCGGAGGTGCAGTCGCCGGAACCACCGGAGGTCACCCCCTGCGCCTGGTCGATGGAGATGAACGAGCCGCCGGAGTCACCGGACTCGGCGCAGACGTTGGTGCGGACCAGCTCGAAGACCGTGCCCTGCGGGTAGGTGATGCTGGCGTTGCGCTGCTGGATGATGCCGCAGTGCCAGTCGGTGGTGGAGCCGGACCGGCAGACCGAGGCCCCCTCGATGGCCTCTTTCGAGCCGGCGACGGTCACGGTGCCGCCCGTGCCGTTGTCCACCAGCGGCTTGGGCGTCCAGTTGCCGTTGACGGCCACCCAGCCGAAATCGCTGTCCGGGAAGTTCGACGCCTGGAAGACGCCCTGCGCGACCCGGTTGAAGCCATCGGTGGCATTTCCCACCTTGCCGCAGTGGCCGGCGCTGATGAAGCCGTTCTGGGTCCCGCGGGTCACCGAGAACCCGACCGAGCAGCGACTCGTGACACCGACGTAGTAAGGCGTGCCGCCCACCAGATCGTGGAAGAGCCGGGGCTGCTCCTTGGACGGCACCACCCGCACCGCCTCCGTGTCCACGCCGGCGGCCTCGATACCGTGCTCGGTCGCCTCGGACTCCGAGGACAGGACGGCGACCTTGTTGTTGCGCACGTCGACGTAGCGCACCCGCCCGGCATTGGGACGGGTGGCCAGGGTCGAGTCGAGCTCCTTTTTGATCACCTGGAGTTCCTTCAGCGACCGGCTGACGACCTCGGGCCGGACGCCCAGCGCCGTGAGCCGGGGAATGTCGTCGGCGCTGGTGGTGGCCACCACCAAGGTCCGCGCCGTGATCCCCGCATACCAGGCACCGCCGAAACGGTCACCGAGCTGCCCGCGGACCTGCGCCTCGATCGGTGCCAGACGGGCCTCGTTCTCCAGGCGTTCCCCGGCCTGCTCCTTGGTGAGTCCGAGGTCGCGCTGGAGTGCCTCGATCATGCCCGGCGGTGATCGCCGTACGGCCGCGACCGCCGGGGTCTCCACCGTCTGAGGTTGGGCGACCGCCGGGGCGGCCGTCAGCGTGAGCGCGGTGATCGTCAGAACGCATCCCGTGGTGATGGCATGTCTGCGGGACATGGGCCTCTCCTCGACCTCGGCTTTGCAGGCATGAGGGGGGAGAACGCCGCGTATCGCTGGTTGATCACACGATGCGGGCAGCGCCACCTTAATCCAGCCCTTGCCGATCAAGGCCGCAAAAGCCCCGCGCCACGCGGACGACGATTTCCAACCCCCGCCTCCCCGCGAAGGCGGACGACGATTTCCAGCCTCCGCCTCCCCGCGGAGGCGAACGACGATCTTCAACCCCCGACTCCCCGCGGAAGCAAACGACGATCTCCAACCCCCGACTCCCCACGGAGAAGCACCATGGACCGGCTCGCCCTCCCCGGGCTCGCCGCCGCCCGTCAGGATCAGAAGCCGTAGGCGTCGCCCAGCGCGCTCTGGACGTATTTGCGCGCCTGGTGGATGCGGGACTTGGCGGTGCCGAGCGGGATGCCGAGCTGCTCGGCCACCTCGCTGTAGTCGAGCTGGCAGATGTCACGCAGCACCAGTGCCTGGGCCAGATCGGGCTTGTCGGCCTCCAGCGCCTCCATCGCGTCGAGCAGGTCCAGCCGGGATCCGGCGATCACGCTCACCCGGGCGACGTCCGGCCTCTGCAGCGGCAGCTCGTCCGAGCTCTGCTCGGCGGAGCGCCGCTTCAGCGAGCGGTAGGTGGTCCGGGCGCAGTTGGCGGTCACGATGTGCAGCCACGTGGTGAACCGGGCCCGCCCCTCGAAGCGGCCGATGTTGCGGGCCACCGCCAGCAGCGTGTCCTGGCAGGCCTCCTCGGCGTCCTGCCGGTAGGGCAGGATGCGCCCGCAGTGCCGCAGCACGTCGGGTTCGATCCGCTTCAGCAGCTCACCCAGCGCGCGGTGGTCACCTCGGGCGGCCACCCGGGCCAGTTCCTCGGTCGTCTCGTCCAGCGCCATCACGGGCCCCCATCAGCGGTCACAGTCGCTCGACATCCTACGGTCGAGGGTTATGTTTGGTTAACCTTCGGGACAAGCATGTCCCTATGCGAGGGGATCTGATGAACGCGATCCTGGTGGCCTCCAACCGTGGCCCCGTCTCCTTCACTCTCTCCGAGGACGGTTCCCTGAGCATGCGCAGGGGAGGCGGCGGCCTGGTGTCCGGCCTGGCGGAGGTGGCCAGAGACCTCAACATGCTCTGGGTCTGCGCCGCGCTGTCCGACGGCGACCGGGGTGCGGCACGGCTCGCGCCGGGTGGCCGGCTCGACCACGCCGGCTACGACACCGGAGCGGTACGGATGCTCGACATCCCTCCGACGATCTTCCACCGGGCCTACAACGCGGTGGCGAACTCCACCCTCTGGTTCGTCAACCACCTCCTCTACGACACCCCCAACCGGCCGCAGTTCGACGCCAGGTTCGGCCGCGAGTGGGAGTCCTACCAGGCCTACAACGAGGCGTTCGCGATGGCGCTGGCCGAGGAGGCCGGGCACGGGGCGAGGGTGATGGTGCAGGACTACCACCTGAGCCTGGTCCCGGCCATGCTGCGAGGCGAGCGGCCCGACCTGCGGGTGGCCCACTTCTCGCACACCCCGTGGGCGCCGCCGGAGTATTTCAACCTGCTCCCCGACGACGTCGGGATCGAGCTGCTCGAAGGCATCCTGGGTGCCGACCACGCGGGGTTCCTGACCGCCCGCTGGGCGGGGGCCTTCATGGACTGCTGCGAGGCGGTGCTCGGCGCCGGGGTGGACCGCGTCGGCCGCACCGTCACCCACGGCGGCCGGACGACCCGCATCGGCGTGCACGGCCTCGGGGTGGACGGCGACGCGCTCTGGGCGCGGGCCCGCGAACCCGACGTCGAGTCGCACATGACGGCCCTGCGCGACCAGGTCGGCGACCGCAGGCTGATCGTGCGGATCGACCGGACCGAGCTGTCCAAGAACATCGTCCGGGGACTGGCCGCCTACCGGGAGTTCCTGTCGGCCCACCCCGAGTGGCACGGCAGGGTCGTGCACCTCGCCTTCGCCTATCCCTCCCGGCACGACCTGCCCGAATACCGCGAATACACCGCGGCGGTGCAGCGCTGCGCCCAGGAGATCGAGGACGAGTACGCCACCGAGGACTGGGCCCCGGTGATCCTCAACGTGCACGACGACTACCCGCGCTCGCTGGCCGCCTACCGGCTGGCCGACGTGCTGCTGGTCAACCCGATCCGCGACGGCATGAACCTGGTGGCCAAGGAGGGCCCCGTCCTGTCGCCGAACAGCGCGCTCGTCCTGTCCCGGGAGGCGGGCGCCGCCGCAGAGCTGGGTGAGCACGCCCTGCTGGTCAACCCCTACGACGTCTCCGCCACGGCCGCCGCCCTCCACGCGGGCCTGGTCATGCCCGAGGCGGAACGCGCCCGCAGGGGCGCCCTCCTGGCCGCCGCGGCCACCGCGCTCCCCCCGCACCGCTGGTTCTCCGACCAGCTCGCCGCCCTCAAGTGAGCTCTGGGATTGCCTGGCCTGCCATGAGATAGTTTCCATTGACATTTCCCCTCACCCAAGGGAACCCGTGACCACGATCACGCCCGTCCGGTTGACCCGTGATCGCGCGACCTGGCTCATCTACCTACAGCTCGGCACCTTCGCCACCTACCTGTACGGCCTCAGCGCCGCCCTCCCGATGCTCCGCGTCGACCAGGGGGTGTCGCAGGCGGTCGCCGGGTTGCACGGCACCGCGATGGCGATCGGCGGCATCCTCACCGGGCTCGCCCTCCCCTGGCTGACCCGGAGGATCGGCCGTCGGGCGGTCACCTGGCTGGGTCTGGCAGGGATGAACGCCGGCGTGCTGCTGGTGGTGGCCGGCACCGCGCTGCCGGTCACCCTCCTCGGGTACGGCGTCGCCAGCGGGATGGCGTCGATCACCCTCTACGCGGGCATGGCCGCGCTCAACGACCACCACGGCCCGGCGGGCGCGGCGGCGATCAGCGAGGCCAACGCCGTCGGGGTGACCGTCGGCGTCGCCGCGCCGTTCGTCATCAGCCTCGCCGCGCAGACCGCGCTCGGCTGGCGGGCGGCACTGCTGCTGACCCCGGTCCTGACCGCGCTGCTCGCGCTGACCATGGGCCGGGTCTGGATGCCCGGACGCGAGGACGCCGGAGCCGGCACCGCCCCGGAGACCGGGGCCCGGTTCGGCTGGCGGTTCTACACCGCGGGGGCCGTGCTGTTCTGCTGCGTGGCGCTGGAGTTCTGCTTCAACCTGTGGGCGGCGAAGCTCCTCGCCGACCAGACCGGGCTGTCGGGCGCGGTGGCGGCGCTGGGGCTGACCGCGTTCACGCTCGGCCTCGCGGCCGGGCGCTTCGCCGGAGCGCGGCTGGCCCTGTGGGTACGGCCCCCCGTCCTGTTCGTCGGCGCCCTGGCGCTCACCGCCACCGGATGGGCGCTCTTCTGGCTGAGCCGGGACCCCGCGCTCTCCTACGCCGCTCTGGCCCTGTCGGGGCTCGGGGTCTCGCTGCACTTCCCGCTGGCCCTGTCGCGCGTGCTGGACGCCTCCGGCGGGCGGCTGGACCAGGCCACGGCCACGGCCTCGATCTTCGCCGGCGTCGCGGTAGCCATGGGACCGCTCCTGCTGGGCGCGCTGGCCGACGGGTTCGGCACCCAGCGGGCGTTCCTGATGATCCCCGTCCTGATCGGGCTGGCCGTCACCGGGATCCTGGTCAGCTCCAGGTAGCGCGCTTCAGCGTGCCCGCCAGGCCGGGAGTGTTCCAGACGTCCACCACGAGGATCTTGGACTTGGGCAGGAACCACTCGCGCTGGTCGAAGGTCGCGGTCTGCTCACCGTTGCCGTACTTCACGCACCGGCCGAACCAGGATCGGTAGTGGGCCTTGTGCCCCGGGCCGACCTGGCGCAGCCCGGCCACGGTGGCCTTGCCGAGGACCTGGCCGTGCTTGCCGTTGAACGGGCAGCGCTGCACGTCGCTGGCGGGGTAGAAGGGCCGCTCGGGCGTGTAGGCCGAGAAACCCTCGTGCCCGTACTTGATCACCTTCGGGCCGAACAGCCAGAAGGCGTCGCACTTCGGGGTGAAGTAGCCGGCGGAGGGCTTGCCGCACGCCCCGGTTATCACCTTGACCCGGTCGCCGTCGCGATACACCCCCCAGCTGGAGGGGATCGTCAGGTTCATCCCGCGAAAGGACAGGATCTGCGTGGCCGAGGCGGACGTGGCGGAGGCGGACGAGGTCGAGGCGGAGGCGACCATCGGGGTGACGAGCATGGCGGCGCCGGCCAGCGCGGCGAGGGCGTAAGCGGTCTTTCTCATGCGGCGAAGCTACTTGCCCCGACTTGCCAACGACTTAACGCCCAATGGCATCGGCGATGGAGCCGAGCAGCTTCATCACCCCGGAGGGCCCGTCCACGACGATGTCGGCCTCCACGGCGATCTCGGCCGACCCGCTGAACACCGTCACGCCAGGTAGCCCGGACGCCCGCACGGCCGCGAAGGCCGGCAGATCCCCCAGGTCGTCCCCGGCGAAGAGCACCGACCGCGCCGACCGCTCCTCCAGGAAGGCGCTCAGCGCCACTCCCTTGTCCACCCCCGGCGGCCGCAGCTCCAGCACGAACTTGCCCGGCTCGACCGTCAGCCCGGCCTCGGCCGCCAGCTTGGCGACGGGCTCGCGCAGCGCCTCCAGCACGGCCTGCGGGTCGGCGGTCTGCCGCGTGTGCACGGCCACCGACCGTTCCTTGTCCTCGAACCGGGTCCCGTCGAACCTGGAGATCAGCGGGGGCAGCTCGGCGCGGACCCGGGCCAGGCCGGGGTGGACGGGGGGCGCGGTGAGCCTGCCCGCCTCCCAGCGTTCGAGGCCGTAGTGGCCGAGCACGACCAGCCCCGGCACCCGGGCCAGGGAGCCGTACTCGACGGCGGTGGCGGCCGGGCGGCCGGTGACGATCGCCACGGCGCCGACCAGCTCGCCGAGCCTGGCCAGCACCGCGGGGCCGTCCGGGTGGATCCTGGCCGAGTCGGGGTCGGGCACGATCGGGGAGAGCGTGCCGTCGAAGTCGAGCCCGATCACGGCCCCGGCGGGGTCGTCCAGGATCGCCCGCAGCCCGTCGGGGGTGTTCACGGTCATGCTCGCCCGATCTCTCGTCGGCTCCGCCGCCCTGCCTGGCCCATGTGATTCGCTCCCCAGAGGATCGCCCCGGCTGCCTGCTCTGACTGGCCGTACCCACAGATCAGGGGCGCAAGCCCATGCGCCGGGCGGCGCGGTCGCGCCGGCGCGTCTCGCGGAGCCTGCGCAGACGCTTGACCAGCATCGGGTCGTGGGCGAGCGCCTCGGGCCTGTCGATGAGCTCGCCGAGAAGCTGGTAGTAACGGGTGGCCGAGATGTCGAAGGTCTCGCGGATGGCCTGTTCCTTGGCGCCGGCGTGGCGCCACCACTGGCGCTCGAAGACCAGAAGCCCCCGCTCCCTGTCCGTGAGGGCCCGCGGGGCCGGTTCCCGGGCAGCGCTGTCACCGGGGATCGGCGCAGTGTCCATTGCTGTCCTCCTCGGTCGGGCACACGGCGATCACACCGCGTACGCGCGGCCCGTTGCCAGGATAGTCGGGAATTTCGGGCTGGTTACGACGCATGCATTTCCGGCTGTTCATGACGGATGCGGAGACGTACAGTCACCAGATGTGACCTCAGTCATCACCCTTCTCACCGACTACGGCCTGGAGGACGGCTACGTCGCCGCCTGCCACGGCGTGATCGTCGGAATCTCACCGGAGTCCCGGATCATCGACGTGTGCCACCTGGTCCCGTCCGGGGACGTACGGCGCGCGGCGGCGATCCTGGCACAGACGATCCCCTATCTGCCCTCCGGCGTGCACATCGCCGTGGTCGACCCCTGGGGCGGCTCGCGCCGGGCCGTGGCGGTCGAGGCGGGCAGCCACGTGTTCCTCGGCCCCGACAACGGCGTGCTGTCCTGGGCGGTCCACGCCAGCGGCGGCGCGAAGGCGGCCTACGCGCTGGCCAACGAGGACTTCTTCAGGAAACCGGTCTCGCCGACCTTCCACGGGCGCGACGTCTTCGCGCCCGTGGCGGCGCATCTGGCGGTCGGGCGCGGCCTGGCCGAGCTGGGGCCGGAGATCCCGCTGGAGCGGCTGGTCTCGCTGCCCGCGCCGACCTCGCTGGTGCGCGAGGGCGTGGTGGAGGGCGAGGTGCTGTCGGTGGACCGCTACGGCAACACCCAGCTCTCGGTCGCCGCGGCCGACCTGCTCACGCTGGGGGTGCGGCCGGGCAGCACGCTGGTGGTCTGGCTGGGCAGGCGGCAGATCTCGGTCCCGTTCCGGGAGACGTTCGCCGCGGTGCCCCCCGGGGAGCTGGTCGCCTTCGCCGACTCGGCAGGGCTGGTCGCGCTGGCGGTCAACTCCGGCGACGCCTCCCAGCGGCTGGGCCTTCCGCCGGGCGCCCACGTGCGGCTGTCCCCCGCCCCCTCGTCCGGGTGAGGCCGTCCCCCGCCCCCTCGGTCATGTGAGGTTGTCTCCCGCCCCCTCAGCCGGACGAAGTCGTTTCCCGGCCTTCCGCAGGGTGTTCCCTAACAAGCGCTTGTGTAATATTTGCCCTATGACCGCACCCGTGATCGACGGCTGGTTCACCGTGGACGACGGCACCGCGCATCTGCTCGGCACCCGCTGCTCCGACTGCCGGACCGTCTACTTCCCACCCCAGACGGGCTTCTGCCGCAACCCCCACTGCGACGGCGAGGACCTGGCGGGGACCCGGCTCTCGCGGCGGGGCACCGTCTGGTCCTACACCAACGCCTGCTACCCGCCTCCCGCGCCGTTCGTGACGGCCGAGCCGTACACCCCGGTGACGCTCGCGGCGGTGGAGCTCGCCGAGGAGGGGATCGTCGTGCTCGGCCAGGTCAAGGACCTGACCGTGGAGGACCTGCGGGTGGGCATGGAGCTGGAGCTGACCTGGGGCCCGCTCGCCGACGGCCCGCCGGTGTGGATGTGGGGCAGACCGTGAGCGCCGTCATCCTGGGTGCGGGGATGCACCCCTGGGGGAAGTGGGGACGGCCCTTCGTCGAGTACGGTGTGGCCGCCGCCCGGGCCGCGCTGCGCGACGCGGGCCTGGCCTGGACCGACGTCCAGTTCGTGGTGGGCGCCGACACGCTCAGGAACGGCTACCCGGGATTCGTCGCCGGCGCGACGTTCGCCCAGGCCATGGGATGGAACGGCGCACGGATCGCGTCCTGCTACGCGGCGTGCGCCTCGGGCGCGCAGGCCATCGACATCGCCCGTACCCGGATCCTCGCCGGGCTCTGCGACGTGGCGCTGGTCGTCGGGGCCGACTCCACCCCCAAGGGGTTCTTCAAGCCGGTGGGCGGCGACCGCCCGGACGACCCCGACTGGCTCCGGTTCCGGCTGCTCGGCGCCACCAACCCGGCGTACTTCGCGCTCTACGCGCGCAGGCGGATGGCCCTGTACGGCAGCACCGCCGAGGACTTCGCCGCCGTCAAGGTCAAGAACGCCCTCGCCGGCTCCCTGAACGGCAACGCCCGCTACCGCCGGACCACCACCGCCGAACAGGTGCTCGCCTCCCCCATGGTGGCCGACCCGCTGCGGCTGATGGACATCTGCGCCACCTCCGACGGCGGCGCCGCCCTGGTGCTGGCCTCGGACGACTTCGCCCGCCGCCACGGCGCGAGCAGCCCGGTGCGGCTCGCGGCCGTCTCCACGGTGACGCCCGCCTTCCCCGGCACCGTGCTCGAACTACCGAACTTCGCCACCGACTCCACCGCGGCGGTGCCGCCCCCCGAGCGGACCTTCCGCGCCTCCATCGCCCACGCCGCCTACGAGGAGGCGGGTCTGGGCCCCGGCGACCTGTCGTTCGCCGAGGTCTACGACCTGTCCACCGCGCTGGAGCTGGACTGGGTCGAGGACGTCGGCCTGTGCCCGCCGGGCGAGGCCGACAAACTGCTGCGTGCCGGGGACACCGCGCTCGGCGGCCGGATCCCGGTGAACCCCTCCGGCGGGCTCGCCTCCTTCGGCGAGGCCGTCCCCGCCCAGGCCATCGCCCAGGTCTGCGAGCTGACCTGGCAGTTACGGGGCATGGCGGGCCCTCGCCAGGTAGCGGGGGCGCGGGCGGGACTGGCCGCCAACCAAGGTTTGTTCGGCCACGGCTCCTCGATCATTGCCACAACCTGACCATCTCGGCACCGCTACAAAGCATGTCGGTGGATAGTCTCGCTCCCGTTACGTTGAGTAGCCGCGAGCAGACAGAACGTTCCAAGTCCGGACACTGCCGCGGTTTCCTTACGGGGGGGAACAAACACATGATTCGTCGTCTTCTCATCACTTCCGCGTGCGTCGGCATCGCCATCCTCGCGCCTGCCGCCGCCGCGTCCGCATCCACGTCGTCGGCCAAGGCCGCTGACTGCTGCGGCGTCGGCGTCGTCTCGACCCCGGTCCTGGTCCCGACGGGCGCCGTCTACAGCGGCTGCACGAACACCGTCGTGGCGGCCTCTCCCTGCGCCGGCGCGTACGCGTACGGCGGCGGCGTCTACGGCGGCGGCGTGTACGGCGGCGGCGTGTACGGCGGTGGCGTCTACAGCGGCGGCATCCGTCCGGGCGTCTACGGCGGCAGCGGCAACGTGGTCAGCAACGGCAGCGGGGTCGGCCACGGCGTCGGGATCGGCGGCCTCGTCGGCATCGGCGGCATCGGCGTCGACATCCTGTAGTAAGCAGGTCGACATCCTGTAGTGAGCCAGGAGGGCGACGCCTCCACATCTCGTGTGTGGAGGCGTCGCCCTCCCGCGTTTCTCGTGGGCGAAGGCGTCGCCCTCCCGCGTCTCTCGTACGCGGAGACGTCGCCTTCCCGCCTTCGAGCCTCTCCCGCTTCCGGCCCGCCGCTCTCAGGCCCTCCGCGCGCTCGCTCTCTCCTAGACGTGCACCACGTCGTGGGTCTCCGCGAAGTGGCAGGCGCTCGCGTGCGCGGTGCCGGGCCGGATCTGCAGCAGCGGCTCCTGCTCGGCGCAGATGTCCTGCGCCTTCCAGCACCTGGTCCGGAAACGGCATCCCGACGGCGGGTTGGCCGGGGAGGGCGGGTCGCCCTGGAGGATGATCCGCTCGCGCCGTTCCCGCCCGTCCGGGTCGGGCACCGGGACCGCCGACAGCAGCGCCTGGGTGTAGGGGTGGGCGGGACGGTCGTAGATCTCGGTGTCCTTGCCCAGCTCGACCATCTTGCCCAGGTACATCACGCCTACCCGGTCGGAGATGTGGCGGACCACCGACAGGTCGTGCGCGATGAAGATGTAGGCGAGGTCGAACTCGCTCTGCAGCCGCTCCAGCAGGTTGATGACCTGCGCCTGGATCGAGACGTCGAGCGCGGACACCGGCTCGTCGCAGACGATGATCTCCGGCTGGAGCGCCAGGCCCCGGGCGATGCCGATGCGCTGGCGCTGGCCACCGGAGAACTGGTGGGGGTAGCGGTTGATGTGGTCGGGGTTGAGACCCACGACCTCCAGCAGCTCCTGCACCTTGCGGCGGCGGTCCCCCTTGGGGGCGACCTCCTGGTGGATCTCGTACGGCTCGCCGATGATGTCGCCCACGGTCATCCGGGGGTTCAGCGAGGTGTACGGGTCCTGCATGACCATCTGGATGTTGCGGCGGACCCGCTTGAGCTCGCCGCCCCTGGCCTGGGCGATCTCCCGGCCGTTGATCTTCACGGAGCCGGAGGTCGGCCGCTCCAGCGCCATCAGGAGCTTGGCCAGCGTGGACTTGCCACAGCCGGACTCGCCCACGATGCCGAGCGTCTCACCGCGGCGCAGGTCGAAGGAGACCCCGTCCACGGCCTTGATCGCACCGATCTGCTTCTTCATGATGATGCCCTGGTTCAGCGGGAAGTGCTTGACCAGGTCGCGGACCTCAAGGATCGGCTCACCCGTGGCTGCCATCGAGGACCTCCCTCCAGTAGTGACAGGCGCTGCTGCGCGTGGGGCCGATCTCGTACAGAGGCGGCGCCTCGGTGACGCAGTTGTCCTGACGGTAGGGGCACCGGGGGTGGAAAGCACAGCCCGAGGGCATCGCGAGCAGGTTCGGCGGCATGCCCTTGATGGCGTACAGCTCCTGGCCCTTCTGGTCCACCCTGGGGATCGAGTCCAGCAGCCCCTTGGTGTACGGATGGGCGGGGGCCCGGTAGATGTCGTGCACGAGGGCGTTCTCCACGATCCGCCCGCCGTACATGACCGCGATCTTGTCGGCCACGTCGGCCACCACGCCGAGGTCGTGGGTGATCAGGATCAGGCCCATGTTGCTCTCGCGCTGCAGCTCGGCGAGGAGTTCCATGATCTGGGCCTGCACCGTCACGTCGAGCGCCGTGGTCGGCTCGTCGGCGATCAGCACCTCCGGGTCGAGCGCGATCGACATCGCGATCATGATGCGCTGGCGCATGCCGCCGGAGAACTGGTGCGGGTAGTCGTGCACCCGCTGCCTGGCTCCGGGGATACGGACCCGGTCCATCAGCTCGACGGCCTTCTTCTCGGCGTCGCGCCGGGAGGCACCCCGGTGCACCCGGAACATCTCCCCGATCTGCGAGCCCACGGTGAACACCGGGTTCAGCGCGGAGAGCGCGTCCTGGAAGATCATCGCAACCCGCTGGCCGCGGACCTGGGAACGCGCCTCCTCCGGCAGCCTGAGCAGGTCGGTGCCCCGGAAACGGACCTCCCCCCGGGGGATGCGGGCCGGCGGCATGTCGAGGATGCCCATGATCGCCTGAGCGGTCACCGACTTGCCGGAGCCCGACTCGCCGAGCACGGCGAGCGTCTCGCCGGGGTTCAGCGAGTAGCTGACCCCGTTGACCGCCTTGACGACGCCCTGCCTGGTGACGAACTCCACGTGCAGGTCGTCGACGGCGAGCAGGGGTTCGTCGCCCAGGGCTCCCCCGGCCGGCAACACCGACGTTGACGTCTTCTTCACAGGTCCCCCCTTACCGCAGCTTCGGGTCGAGGGCGTCGCGTACGGCGTCGCCCAACATGATGAAGGCCAGCACGGTCAGGCTCAGGAACAGCGCCGGGAAGAGCAGCGGTCCCGGTGCCTCCAGGAAGCGCTCCCGGGCATCGGAGATCATAAGTCCCCAGGAGATATCAGGCGAGCGTAAACCGACCCCCAAAAAGGACAGACCTGCCTCCGCGGCGATGAAGCCGCCCAGGTTGATCGTGGCGACCACGATCACGGGCGCGACCGCGTTCGGCAGGATGTGCCGGAACATGATCCGGGGCGCGGAGGCGCCGAGCGCCCGGGCCGCGACCACGTAGTCCTGGCTCTTGGCGGTGATCACCGCGGCCCGCATGATGCGGAAGGTCATCGGCCAGGTCAGTACGGCCAGCGCCAGCATGACGGTCCAGACGTTGCCCGTGCGGAAGACCGCCAGGATGAGCAGGGCGCCGAGGATCGACGGGATGGCGAAGAAGATCTCGGTGATCCGGGAGAACAGGGTGTCGACCGTCCCGCCCCTGAACCCCGCGACGAGGCCGAGCAGACCGCCCACCAGCGCGGTGACGATCGTGGTCGTCACGCCCACCACGATCGAGTTGCGGGCGCCGTAGATCGTGCGGGCGTAGACGTCACAGCCCAGGTTGTCGGTGCCGAACCAGTGGGCGCCGCTCATGCCCTGGCGGGCGTCGGCGAGCCGGCAGCTCGCCGCGTCGAACGGGTCCACCGAGGTGAACAGCCAGGGAAACGCCGACATGATCAGAAAAATGCCGATAAGGACTGCCGAGCCGATGAAGAGCGGGCGGCGGCGCAGATCATGCCAGGCGTCGCTCCACAGGCTGGCGGCCTTGGGCGGCTTGGGGGCCCTGGCCGGCTTGCCGTGCCGGGCCCGCCTGGCGGCCGGGGCAAGGGTGTCACTCATAACGGATCCTCGGGTCGAGCACGGCGTAGAGCAGGTCGACGACCAGGTTGGCCAGGATGTAGATCAGCACCAGCACGGTCACGATGCCGACGACCACCGACTGTTCGCGCAGGTAGACCGAGCTGAAGAGCTGCTGGCCGATACCGGGCAGATTGAAGATCGTCTCGGTGATCACGGCACCGCCCATCAGCGTGCCGAGGTCGGCGCCGAGATAGGTGATCAGCGGGATCAGCGCGTTGCGCAGCGCGTGCCGCCCGACGACCCGGCGCCGGGGCAGGCCCTTGGCCACCGCGGTGCGGATGTAGTCGGCCCGCAGGGTCTCCACGAGGCTGGTCCGGGTGAGCCGGGTGAGGTAGGCGATCGACGTCCCGGCGAGCACGAAGCCGGGCAGCAGGTAGCTGCGCCAGCCGTCCGTGACGCCCGCGACGGGGAAGAGGCCGACCTTGACCCCCAGGAGCAGCTGGAGCACGAAACCGGTGACCAGCGTGGGAATGGAGATCAGCACCAGCGTGGACGCGAGGACCATGGAGTCCTGGGCCCTGCCGTGGCGCAGCGCCGCGTAGAGGCCGAGGCCGACTCCGATGACCGCCTCCATGACCAGGGCCGTCATCGCCAGGTTGATGGTCACCTGGAACTTGCCGGCCATGATGTCCGTGACCGGGACCCCGGCGAAGGTGGTGCCGAAGTCCCCGCCGAACAGGCCCGACAGGTAGTACCAGTACTGCACCAGGAACGGGTCGTTCAGGTGGTACTGCTCCCGCAGGATGGTGACGATGTTGGGGTCCATCCGCTTCTCGCCCGCCAGCGCCGCGATGGGGTCACCGGGCAGCGCGAAGACGATGGCGTAGATGAGCAGGGTGGCGCCCAGCAGGACAGGTATCGCCTGGATCAGGCGCCTGATGATGTAACGGCTCATTCAAGCCTCCCGTACATGCCTCGGGGACGCCCCCGCGGCACCGCCGGGGTGTGCGGTGCCGCGGGGGCTCCCGGAGGCAGCCCATGGGGCCGGGCTCACGCGCCCGGCCCGCAGCCATCCGTCAGGCGACCTTCTCCACCTGGGCCCACTCGACCTGGTTGAGGAGGTTGATCTTGATGCCCTTGACATGCTGGGAGAACGCGGCGTTCGTCCGGTAGAAGTACACCGGGATGTACGGCAGTTCCTTGATCAGGATGTCGTCGGCCTGCTGGTAGTACTTCAGGCCCTGCGCCTGCGTCGCGGCGCTGTCGCCCTTGGCGAGGAGGTCGTCGAACGCCTTGTTGGACCAGCCGGCGTAGTTGGAGCCGGTCTTGATCGCGACGGTGGAGAAGACCGGGGTCAGGTAGTTCTCCGCGGACGGGTAGTCGATCGCCCAGCCCATGCGGAACATGCCGCCGTAGGTCTTCTTGTCGAGCTCGTCGAGGATCGAGGCGAACTTCTCGAACGGCTTCACCGTGACCTGGACGCCGAGGTTGGCGCGGAGGTTGTTGGCGACCGCCTCGATCCACTCCTTGTGCGGGCCGTCGGAGTTGTAGCCCAGCTCCAGCGTCTTCGGGCCACCGTTGTCGGCGTACTGCGTCTTGGCCTTGGCCGGGTCGTAGGTGCAGACCGCGCAGGCGCCCGGACGGTAGCCGTCGAGCAGCGGGTTGATGAAGTCGTCGGCCGGGGCGCGGGTGCCCGAGAAGACCGTCTCGGCGATCGTCTTGCGGTCGATGGCCAGGGAGATGGCCTCGCGGACCTTCACGTTCGCGTAGGTCTTGTTGTACTGCATCGGGAAGCCGATGTAGCCGACGCCGGCGTCGGCCTCGTCCATGTAGCGCTCGCCGAGCTCGGCCTTGGCGCTGGCGATCGCCGAGGGGGGCAGCGAGTCGTGGACGTCCAGGTTGCCCGCGCGCAGGTCGTTGAACGCGGTCTCGGCGCTGGCGTAGAGCTTGAACTGGAGCTTGTCGAACTTCGGCTTGTCCCCGGGGAACTTGTCGTACCGGGTCAGGTCGATCGCCTGGTCGGTGCCCTTGTTGTAGGGCTTGTCGAACTTGAAGTAGCCCTGCCCGATCGGCTGCTTGGCGTACGCCTCGGTGACCTTGCCGTCCTCACCGAAGGCGGCCTTGGGCAGCGGGTAGAACGACGTGTAGCCCAGCATCGTCTTGAACTGCGAGAACGGCTTGGTCAGGGTGACCTTGAGCGTGCTCTCGCCGACGGCCTTGAGGCCCTTCATCTCCTTGGTGGAGACGGTCTTGCCCTCGCCCGGGTTCAGGTCGGCCCAGCCCTCGACGCGGCTGAAGAAGCCGTTGGCACCCTGGGCGTTGTCCTGGTTGGCGGCGAAGTTCCACGCGTCGACGTAGTTCTGCGCGACCAGCGGCTCGTCGTTGTGCCAGGTGTAGCCCGGCTTGAGCTCAATCGTCCACGTCTTGTTGTCGGTCGTCTTGATCGACTCGGCGACGTCGTTGACGACCTGCTTGTTCTCGTCGTAGCTCACCAGCGGAGCGAAGACGGCGGCCAGCACCTCGGAGCCCTCGGACTCGGTGGTGTCACCGGGGTAGAAGAGCTTCTGGGGCTCGCCGAGCTCCATGCGCACGGGCTGGTCGGCGGAGGCCGTCCCACCGCCCGTGGAGCCCTGGCTGCCGCACGCGGCCAGCCCCAGAGCGAGCAGCGCGGTGCCGGCGGTGATCCGTGCGCCCTTAGTAACGCGCATTGTAGTAATTCCTCCCTTTGCAGGCGGACGTCGCCATCGAGGTCCCGTAGCCCGGACAGCCCGGAAGGGGAGGTTGTGGTCCCCGTCCCCCGCCATCCCGGCCAAGGTGCTGACGCCACACCAGTCGGACGCGACTATCCCGCACCGCTCCACACCTAGATGTCTCTGTGATGTTGCAGTTCGGTCACGCATGTGCCGATTCGGCTCCATACGTCTACCAGCATGACTGATCCAATCCCCCAGGGAGGCCATAAGCAGACATATGGGCACATGTAGGGAGGGAACGGTCACGTCAAAATACCTCTGGGTCAGGAGTGCTTGCATCCATTGCCCACGTACGACCCCCACCTGGGCTAACGTTGACCTCGTCGCAGGGGGACCGGAGGTTCGCAGGCGAACCGCACAATTGCCCTGGAACCTCCTTGGTGGAGATCCCGTCCAATGTGTGCGGCGGAGCACCGCCGTAGGCACTTCAACCACTCGCATCCAATAGAGTCCTTGCCATGAGCCAGCCGGAATCCGCGATCGCGGACGCCCAGGCGGGCGGCCCGAGTAACGGCACCCCAGACAAGGGGCAAGAGCCGCTGGCCAAGCTCGCCGAGCGTTACGGACTTCGGCGTGCCATCGCACGCCCCAGTCTGCCCGTCTACCTGCGTCAGTTGTGGGAACGACGGCACTTCGTCATGACGTACGCGACCTCGCGCAACGTCTCGAAGTACAGCAACTCAGCCCTGGGCCAGCTCTGGCAGGTCCTCACCCCGCTGATGAACGCCGGGATCTACTGGCTGATGTTCGGCCTGATCCTGGGCGCGGACAAGGGGATCCAGAACTACCCCGCCTTCCTCATCACCGGGATGTTCGTCTTCACCTACACCCAGCGCTCGGTGAGCAGCGGCGCCAAGTCGATCTCCGGCAACCTGTCGCTGATCCGCGCCCTGCACTTCCCCCGCGCGGCGCTCCCGTTCGCCTACACGATCCAGGAGTTCCAGCAGCTGCTGATCTCCATGGGCGTGCTGGTCGCGCTGGTGCTCGTCACCGGCGAGGCGCCCACATGGTTCTGGCTGCTCATTCCGGTCGCCCTGCTCCTGCAGACCATGTTCAACGTCGGCGCCAGCCTGGTCCTGGCCCGCGTCGGCTCCACCGCCCGCGACCTGAACCAGCTCCTGCCGTTCATCATGCGCACCTGGCTCTACGCCTCCGGCGTGTTCTTCTCCATCCAGGGGAAGGTGGTGGGCGCCGAGGGAGACGTGGTCCGGCAGTGGATCGCCGACATCATGTACTTCAACCCCGCCGCCGCCTACATCGAGCTCATGCGCGACCTGCTCATGGAGTCGCATGCCCCCCGGCCGTACATCTGGTACGTCTGCATATTCTGGGCGGTGTTCGCCTTGATCGGTGGCTTCTGGTACTTCTGGCGAGCCGAGGAGAAGTACGGCCGTGGCTGAGTTGACCGAGGAGCTGTCCAGCGTGAAGGCTGAGGAACCCGGCGTCCCCACCAAGGACGTCAGGGTGTACCCCAACCCTGACCCCGTCGGCAACAGCCGCACGGGCACCCCGACGGTCATCGTGGACGACCTGCACATCATCTACCGCGTGTACGGCGCGGCCACCGAGGCCGAGAAGGGCAACGCCGCCAACGCCCTCATGCGCCTTCTCAAGCGCCAGGGCAGGCCGCAGATGAAGGAGGTCCACGCCGTCCGCGGCGTCTCCTTCGTGGCCCACCACGGCGACGCCATCGGCATCATCGGCCGTAACGGCTCGGGCAAGTCCACCATGCTGCGCGCCATCGCCGGGCTCCTGCCGCCCCACTCGGGCGCGGTCTACACCGACGGCCAGCCCTCCCTGCTCGGCGTCAACGCCGCGCTGATGCGCGAGCTCACCGGCGAGCGCAACATCGTGCTGGGCTGCTACGCGATGGGCATGAACCCCGCACAGGTGAAGGAGAAGTACGACGAGATCGTCGACTTCTCCGGCATCGGCGAGTTCGTGCAGTTCCCCATGTCGACCTACTCCTCCGGCATGGGCGCCCGCCTCCGCTTCGCCATCGCCTCGGCCAAGGCCCACGACGTGCTGCTCATCGACGAGGCCCTGGCCACCGGCGACCGCGACTTCAAGCGCAAGAGCCAGGAGCGCATCAAGCAGATGCGCGACGAGGCCGGCACGGTCTTCCTGGTGGCGCACAACCTCGACGTGATCGAGGAGACCTGCAACCGGGTCATCTGGCTGCACAAGGGCAAGATCAAGATGGACGGCGACCCCAAGACGGTGCTCGCCGCCTACAACAGCGGCTGACGGCGCCCCAGCCCCGCCGCCCTGGCGACGGCCCACAACGCGTCGCCAGGCCGCCCACGAACGCCGCCGGGGCCACGTCGGACCGCCTGCGACAACGGCCCACGAACGCCGCCGGGGCCACGTCGGACCGCCTGCGACAACGGATCACGACGTACCGCCCGGCCGCCCACCGCACCGCCCGCGGCGCCCCCGGGCAGCAGGGCAAGATGAGAGCGACAGACAAGACGCTCCCACCGGAGGTGAATCGTGTCCCCACGGCCACCGATTCCATATGACTTCCTGCCGCAGGTCCCCACGCTGACCGTCGAGAGCGACGACGTCCGCGACGGCGAGACCATGTCCGAGGCCCAGGTGTTCGACGACTGGGGGGCGACCGGGCAGAACATCTCCCCGCACCTGCGCTGGTCGGGGGCCCCCGAGGGTACCCTCAGCTACGCGGTGACGTGCTTCGACCCCGACGCCCCCACCGGCAGCGGATTCTGGCACTGGCTGCTGTTCGACATCCCCGCCGACGTGACCGAGCTGCCCACCGGGGCGGGCGCCGCCGGCTCCCACTCCGGCGTGCACGGCCGCAACGACTACAGCACCCACGCCTACGGCGGCGCGGCCCCGCCGCCCGGCTGGCCGCACCGCTACATCTTCGCGGTGCACGCCCTCGACGTGGACAAGCTCGGCGTGGACGCCGACACGCCGCCCGCCGTGGTGGGCTTCAACATCACCGCCCATACCCTGGCCCGCGGATATATCGCACCTGTGTACGAAACCTGAGGGACACGCGAACGCTCAGGCGGGCAATCGACTGACATCGTGATCGGCGTTCCGCTATGATTCGAACGTTGTTTCGATCTTAGGAAGCCGTCATGGAGTGGGGGCGCGCGATGCGAGAGCTGTCGACCGCGATCGACCACCTGGCCACAGAGGACCCGTCCGAGATTCCCCGTCTCCAGCTCGTCGAGCAGCTCATCGAGCTGCACTGGCAGATGGCCAGACTTCAGGCCCAGATCGCCCGCCGCACCACCGTGCGGGGACCAGGCCTCTGAAAAACAGCGAGAGACCGGCCGGTGCGCACCGGCCGGTCTCTCGCTGTCGCCGCGCATGCCTCGCGGCGTCGCCGTGCGTACCCCGCGGCGCGGCGCGCCGTCGTGCGTCGCCGTGACTACTCGGCGGCGACCCTGGTGGTGCTCATGGTGGTGTCGGCCAGCGAATGGACGGCCCCGGTGAGGGCCTTGGCGCCCGCCTCTCCGCTGTTGCCCACCAGCGGCGCGAGCTCGTCGGCGGCGGCGGACCGGACGATCGGGGCGACGGCCCCGGCGACCGGCTCGGCCTCGGCCGGAGACACGGTGCCCACCAGCGGGGCGAGCGTGCCCGCCTGCTCGGCCCCCTGGGGAACGGCCTGGTTCGCCGCGTCCACGAGGCCGCCGATCTCGGCACGCTTCTCACTGAGTCCCGCGACCGCCTCGGCGGAGGTCTGAGCGGTCTCGGCGGCCGACGTGGTCGTAGCGGGCACGGCGGCGAAGATGTCACTGAGGTTCTGGGACCCCTGGGCGGCGGGCAACGGGCCGTTCTGCGCGGTGCCGTCCAGCGGGCTGCCGGGGGCAGGGTCGACCACGGAGGCGCCAGGAGCAGGGTCGACCACAGAGGTGCCGGGGGCGGGATCGCCTACGGAGGTGCCGGGGGCAGGGTCGACCACAGAGGTGCCGGGGGCAGGGTCGACCACAGAGGTGCCGGGGGCAGGGTCGACCACGGAGGCGCCGGGGGCAGGGTCGCCCACGGAGGCGCCGGGGGCAGGGTCGCCCACGGAGGCGCCGGGGGTGGGATCGACCGCGGAGGTGCCGGCGAGCTCCTCGGCGGTGCCCGTGAGCGTCCACCACAGGCGCTCGGTGCCGACCCGCCAGCCGCCCGTCATGCTGCTCGGCAGGCCCTGGTCATCCCGCATCCCGAACACCGGACCCTGGTCACCCATGTTGCCGAGCTGCACGTTCCCCTCATCGAGCAGGCCGAAGGTGAGCCCTCCGAGCACGTGGGAGAGACCGTCGGTCCCGTCCTGCCCGGCGGGGATGTCGTACGACCGGGCCTGGGCGGGGGCGCAGATCGCCGCCGCGAGACCGAACGCCGCCACGGCCACAGCCGCCTTGATGAATCGCTTCATGATTGCCTTCCCAGACTGTGATCGGCCCGCTTGACTTTCATGGAACCGCGAGAAAAGCGGGCCTAAAACCCCGAATTACCGGCGGGCGCGATTTGGAGGGCTGCACGAAACGCGCCGGCCGGAAGCTGCATCGGCATTTGTATCACCGTCCCGAGCGACCCCCGGCCCATTCACGATGATCGAATTATCGGCAGCGGCAGAGTCTGGAGCCCCAGCATGGACACGCCGGGCGGGTCCTGGGACCCGCCCGGCGCGGCCGGTAAATCTGGAAATAGTCCTGCGAAGGATTACGGTCCGCCAATCCGTATGCCGCAAAACCGCGGCACCCGGGAGCACATCTCGGCGGCCCCGGAGACAGGAACCCGGGAAAGAGGCGGGAAAGAGAGTCCACCGGTCACGGCGTCAGACTTTCCGGTCGCCGCACACCTTCTTGACCGTGTGGATCAGGCGGACAGCCGCTGGGGGACCGTCGCCGGCTCGAAGGGGTCGGAGGGGCCGAGAAGCTCAGGGAGCTCGGGAAGCTCGGGAAGTTCGGAGGATTCGAAGGGGAAGCGGTCGGCGAACGCCGGTCGCAGATCGGTCAGCCACGCGGCCGTGGGGTCGTAGCGCGCGAAGAAGGGACGCCCGACCAGCTCGGGGTCGCGCGCCTGGATGAGGTGGAGCACGAAGACCTTCTGCCCCGCGATCTCCGCGACGCCGTCCACGCAGACCTTGCCGGGCGTGGCCGACATGGAGGGACCCCGCACCGTGCGGCACAGTCCCGAAACGCTCGCGTAGGCGTCCCTGAAGATCTCGTGGGCGCGGGCGAGGGGGACCGCGAAGTAGTCCTGGGGCCCGGTGTCCCGTTCGACGAACATGTAGTAGGGCACCATGCCCATGGTGAGCTGCCTGCGCCACATGGACGACCAGGTCGCGGGGTCGTCGTTGATCGTCCTGATCAGCGGCGCCTGGGTCCGGATCACCGCGCCGGTGGCGAGGATCCCGGCCACGGCGGCCTCGGCGACGGGGGACTCCATCTCTCTCGGGTGCGAGAAGTGCGCCATGAAGGCCAGGTTCTTGCCCGCGTCCACCACGGACGCGAACAGGCGCAGCGTGTCGGCGGCATCGGGGTCGGAGACGAACCGCTGCGGCCAGTAGGCCAGCGACTTGGTGCCGATGCGGATGGATTCGAGCTGCTCCAGTTCGAGCAGCGGCTCCAGGTAGCGGCGGAGCACCGACTCACTCATGATCATGGGATCGCCGCCGGTGAACAGCACGCTGGTCACCCGGGGGTGTTTCTTCAGGTAGCCGACGAGGTTGTCGACATCGTCGGAGGCGAACTTGAGATCGGGCTCCCCGATGAACTGCGCCCACCGGAAGCAGTAGGTGCAGTACGCGTGACAGGTCTGGCCCTGCTTGGGGAAGAAGAGCACCGTCTCCGGATATTTGTGCTGCATCCCCGGCATCGGGTCCTCGCCGACGCGCGGGACGTTGAGGTCGAGCTGACCGGCCGGGTGCGGGTTGAGCCGCATCCTGACCTCGCGTGCCGCCGCCTGGATTTCCGCGTTCGGGGCGCCGGCGCGCAGGAGACCTGCGAGTCTGGTGACGTCCGGCTCGGGCAGCATGTCCGCCTGAGGGAAGACCAGACGATATATGGGGTCATCGGGGATGGCCGACCAGTCGATGAGCTGATCCACCACGTAGGCGTTGGTACGGAAGGGCAGGACGGTCGCCACCGCCCTGATCCGGAGCCGCTCCTCGTCCCCGAGGCCGGCCCGTAGCAGGAGGTCGTCCAGATGCTTGGCGGTGTAGGCCCGGAAGCCGCGCGCAGAGCCTTCCTTCAAGATCACTAATTCTTTCCTCCGTTTTTTGTCGGTCTTCGTGTAAACCTCTCCAGCCGGTCGCGCGTCATGGCGCTTATATACCCGGACGTAATTACCCCTACGGCTGGTTCCACTCTCGGGCAAGTTCGCCAGTAAGTTCCTGTCGCGATATATCTCGAATCGCCGTACAATCCTTCTCATGACCTCCCGTGACCCCGCCTTACCGGGCCACCACGCCCCGGCCATGCGCGCGTCCGACGCCGACCGCGACCGCGTGGCCGCGGTGCTCGCCGAAGCCCTCGCCACCGGCCGTCTGACCAGCCTCGAACACGCCGACCGGCTGCAGGCCACCTACGACTCCGTCACGCTGGGCGAGCTCGCTCCGATCACCCACGACCTGCCCGACGTCACCGCCACGGCCCACGGGCCCGCCATCGTCCGGCATGAGGTGCGCGCCGTCTTCAGCAAGGTCGTCCGGGGCGGCCGCTGGATCGCCGGACGCCACACGGCGCTGAACGCCACGTTCGGCGCGCTGATCGTCGACCTGTCCGACGCGGTGCTCCCCGGCCGTGAGATCACCCTTGAGGTCAACTCCTCCTTCGGCAAGCTGATCGTCAGGGTGCCGGAGAACGCCCATGTCATCGACGAGGTCAGCGCGCTGTTCGCCAAGAGGCACATCTCGGGCGGCCACGGCGACGAGGGCGGCCCGGTCATCCGCGTCGTCGGCCGGGCCACCTTCGGGAAGATCATCGTCGCGCGGGAGAGAACCGACTGGAATCTCCCCGACAGGTCCTGATCCCCCCGGTTGACCCATCCGGCGCCAACCCCGCCTACGATGCGGACAGACCATCCCGCACGAGGTGACCGCTTGCCTGATACCGACGCTCCCGGCGCCATGCCGGTCGCCTTGGACGCGATGGGCGGCGACCACGCCCCTGACGAGATCGTCGCGGGGGCCGTACACGCGGTGCGAGAACACGGGGTCCGTGTCGTCCTCGTCGGTGCCCCCCGCCCCCTCATGGAGGCGCTCTCCGTCCACGACGCGCTCACCGAGGTCCCGATCATCCGGGCCGAGGAGGCCCTGGCCATGGACGAGGGCGCCCTCGCCAGCCTCCGCCGCCCCCGCTCCAGCATCGCCGTCGCCTGCCATCTCGTACGGCGAGGCGAGGCCTCCGCCGTGGTCTCCGCCGGATCCACCGCCGGAATCGTGGCCACCGGCAAGCTCCGGCTCCGCAGCCAGCCCGGCGTGCTCAGGCCCGCCATCACCGTCGCCCTGCCCACCCGGCCCACCCCCACCGTCCTGCTGGACGCGGGAGCGAACGCCGAGGTGAAGCCGGAGATGCTGGTGCAGTTCGCGCACCTGGGCGCCGCCTACGCGGAGACCGTCCTGGAGATCGCCGAGCCCAGGATCGGCCTGCTGACCATCGGCAGCGAGCCGGAGAAGGGCAACAAGCTCGTCAAGCGGGCACACGAGCTGCTGTCGGCCGCTCCCGGCCTGAACTTCGCCGGCAACATCGAGGGGCACGACCTGCTCACCCGGACGGTGGACGTCATCGTCACCGACGGCTTCACCGGCAACGTGGCGCTCAAGACCATGGAGGGCAGCGTCCGCTACGCCTTCGCCGAGCTCCGCGACACGATCAGCGAGAGCCGCGCGGCCCGGCTGGGCGGAATGCTGCAGAGAAAACGCATCAGGGGGCTCAACCAGCGGCTGGACCCCGAGGTCCACGGCGGCGCCGTGCTGCTCGGACTCAACGGCACCGTGGTCATCGCCCACGGCTCCTCACAGGCCAAAGGGGTCAGCGCCGCCTGCGTGCTCGCCGCCGGGCTGGCCCGGCAGGGCGTGGTCACCCGCATCGGCGAACGCCTGGCCGCCGCCCCCCGGCCGCACCGCCTCTGGTAGCTCCCCTCGCCCCCGGCCGCACCGCCTCTGGTAGCCCCCTCGGCCCCTACGGCCGGCTCTCTCCGGCGGTTCCCGGCCCCGCGGCCCCTTGACTGTCCAGGGGTCTCCGACGGCCCCCGCGGCTTTCGACGCCCGCGAGGCCCCGTCCGCGCGGGCTCCCCGCCCTCCGGCGACCCCCCGCGTAATGTGGGAGGACCCACACGAATCTCGGGGGGGGGACGCGTGGAGCAGCCGGCGGAGCAGGGGCTGACCACCGCGGAGGTCGCCGAGCGGGTGGCGCGGGACCAGGTCAACGTGGTCCGGCGCCGGTCGAGCAGATCGCTTCCGGCGATCATCCGGGCCAACGTCCTCACCCTGTTCAACGCGGTGATCGGCGTCCTGTGGATTCTGATCATGATCTTCGGGCAGTGGCAGGACGGGCTCTTCGGCGCGGTGGTGGTGGCCAACTCGGCGATCGGCATCGTCCAGGAGCTCCGCGCCAAACGCACCCTGGACCACCTCGCCGTCGTCAACGAGGCCCCCGTCAAGGTCCGCCGGGACGGCGCCGACACCTGGATCCCACCCCGGCGGATCGTGCTCGGCGACCTCATCCTGCTCGCCTCCGGCGACCAGCTCCAGGTCGACGGCCGGGTGGTGGGCACCGACGGGCTGGAGGTGGACGAGTCCCTGCTCACCGGTGAGGCCGACCCCGTCCACAAGCGCCCCGGCGACCAGGTGCTCTCCGGCAGCTTCGTCGTCGCCGGCGCCGGCTCGTACGTCGCGACCGAGGTGGGCGGCGACGCCTACGCGGCCAGGCTCGCCGACGAGGCCAGCAAGTTCAACCTGTCCCACTCGGAGCTGCGCGCCGGCGTCAACAGGTTCATCAAATACATCACCTGGCTGATCGTCCCGATCGGCGCGCTGCTCCTCTGGAGCCAGGTCAGCAGGACGAGCGACTTCGGCCAGGCCATCACCGGCGCGGTGGCGGGCATCGTCACCATGATCCCCGAAGGCCTGGTCCTGATGACCAGCATCGCCTTCGCCGTCGGGGTGATCCGGCTGGGCAGGCGCCGCTGCCTGGTCCAGGAGCTGCCCGCCATCGAGGTCCTGGCCCGGGTGGACGTGCTCTGCCTGGACAAGACCGGCACGCTCACCGCGGGCGGCATGAGCCTCGACCGGGTGCGCCCGCTCCGCGACGACCTGCCCGTCGACGAGGCCCTCAGCGCGCTGGCCCACCTGGACCCGGACCCCAACCCCACCGCCCAGGCCGTCCGGTCCGCATACCCCGACCCTCCCGGCTGGAGCACCGGCCTCAAGGTGCCCTTCTCCTCGGCCCGCAAATGGAGCGGGGCGGAGTTCGCCGGGCACGGCGCCTGGGTGCTCGGCGCCGCCGACGTCCTGCTCACCCCGGGCACCCCGGAGTACGACGAGGCCGAGGAGACGGCCGCCACCGGCCTCCGCGTGCTCGCCCTGGTCCGGGTCGCCTCACTGCGGGACCCCGACGACCTCGGCCCCGTCGAGGCGGCGGCCGTCATCGCCCTCAAGCAGCGGATCCGCCCCGAGGCGGCCGCCACCCTCGGATACTTCGCCCAGCAGGGCGTCACCATAAAGATCATCTCTGGCGACAACCCCGAGTCGGTCTCGGCCATCGCCCTGTCCCTCGGCGTCCCCGGCGGGGACCACGCGGTGGACGCCCGCGTCCTGCCGGAGAACGACCCCGGGAAGCTGGCGGAGATCCTGGACGCCAACACCGTCTTCGGCCGGGTCACCCCGCACCAGAAACGCTCGTTCGTCGGCGCCCTCCAGTCACGCGGTCACACGGTTGCGATGACCGGCGACGGCGTCAACGACGTGCTCGCGCTCAAGGACGCCGACCTCGGCGTGGCGATGGGCTCGGGCAGCGGCGCCGCCCGGTCGGTCGCCCAGATCGTGCTGATGGACGACGACTTCGCCGGCCTGCCCGCGGTGGTGGCGGAGGGCCGCCGGGTCCTGGCCAACATCGAGCGCGTCTCCACCCTCTTCCTCACCAAGACCTTCTACGCCATCGTCCTGTCCCTGCTCACCGGCGTCGTCGGGCTCGCCTTCCCGTTCGCCCCCCGGCACTCCACCCTGGTCAACGCGCTGACGATCGGCATCCCGGCGTTCTTCCTGGCACTCGCGCCGAGCAGCGAACGGGCCAGGGCCGGCTTCGTGCCACGCGTGCTCCGGCTGGCGGTCCCCGCCGGAGTCATCTGCGCGATCGCCGTCTACCTGTCGTACTGGGCCGCCCAGACCGGCTCCTCCACCCTGGAGGAGGACCGCACCTCAGCGGTGATCACGTTGTTCGTCACCACGTGGTGGGTGCTGGTGCTGATCGCCAGGCCGTACGTATGGTGGCGCGTCGCGCTGGTGACCTCCATGGCCGCGCTGTTCGCGCTCGCCCTCGCCGCGCCGCTCACCCGGGACTTCTTCGCGCTCGCCCCCGGCGACCTGAGCAACGACCTCGTCGCGGCCGGGCTCGGGGTGGCCGGCGTGGCCGCGCTGACGGCAGTTTTCAAGATCATGCGATCACCCGACATATCGCCGGGTCAGGGCCGGTCAAACGATACCCTTGAGTCATGACCGACCCGCAGCTCGTCCTCACCGAGCGCGTCCAGCAGGCGCTGGCCGCCGCCTTCGGTACGGATTACGCCGACGCAGACCCGCTGATCCGTCCCTCGCAGTTCGCCGACTACCAGGCGAACGTGGCGATGAGCCTGAGCAAGCGACTGCGACGAGCCCCGCGGGAAGTCGCCCAGGAGATCGCCGATCACCTCTCCGGCCGCGCCGAAGGCACCCAGGGTGACGCCTTCCCCGGCACCGTCGAGGTCAGCGGTCCCGGCTTCCTGAACATCACGCTCTCCGACGACTGGATCGCCGAGCAGACCGCCGAGGTCATGGCCGACCCGCGCAGCGGCGTCGCCCAGGCCACCCCGCCGCAGACCGTCGTGATCGACTACTCCGCGCCCAACGCGGCCAAGGAGATGCACGTCGGCCACCTGCGCACGACCATCGTCGGCGACGCCCTGGCCCGCGTGCACGAGCACCTGGGCAACAAGGTCATCCGGCAGAACCACCTGGGCGACTGGGGCACCCCGTTCGGCATGCTCATCGAGCACCTGCTGGACATCGGCGAGGCGACCGCCGTCGCCCAGCTCGAGGCCGGTGAGGGCAACGCCTACTACCAGGCGGCCCGCGCCAAGTTCGACACCGACCCGGAGTTCAACCAGCGCGCCCGCACGCGGGTGGTGACCCTCCAGGCCGAAGAGCCGGAGACCATGCGCCTGTGGCACATCTTCATGGACGCCACCGTCCGCTACTTCAACAAGGTCTACAGCCAGCTCGGCGTGACGCTCACCGACGACGACATCGCCGGTGAGAGCATGTACAACCACATGCTCGCCCGGGTCTGCGACGAGCTCCAGGAGCGCGGCATCGCCGTCGTCAGCGACGGCGCGCTCTGCGTCTTCCCGCCCGGCTTCACCGGCCGCGAGGACCAGCCGCTGCCGTTCATGATCCGCAAGAGCGACGGCGGGTACGGCTACGCCACCACCGACATGGCCACCATCCACTACCGCGTCCAGGACCTCAAGGTCGACCGGATCCTCTACGTGATCGGGGCGACCCAGGCCCTGCACATGTCGATGTTGTTCGCCTCCGCCAGGATGGCCGGCTGGCTGCCCGACCACGTCAGGGCCGAGCACGTCCAGATCGGCAGCGTGCTTGGCAGCGACGGCAAGATGTTCAAGACCCGCAGCGGCGAGTCCATCAAGCTGCTGGACCTGCTGGACGAGGCGGAGACCCGCGCCGCCGCCGTGCTCGCCGGCCGCGACTACGACGATGCCGCGCGCGCCGAGATCGGGCACGCCGTCGGCATGGGGGCGGTCAAGTACGCCGACCTGTCGGTCAGCCACGACAGCGAATACGTCTTCGACTTCGACCGCATGCTCGCCCTGACCGGCAACACCGGCCCCTACCTCCAGTACGCCACGGCCCGGATCCGCTCCATCTTCCGCAAGGCGGACGTGGCTCCGGCCACGGCGACCGGCCCGATCCTGCTCGGCCACCCGGCCGAGCGCGCCCTGGCCCTGCAGGTGCTCGGGTTCGGCTCCATCGTGGACGAGGTGGCCGAAGGCTCCATGCCGCACAAGCTCGCCGCCTACCTGTTCGAGACCGCGAGCGTCTTCACCACCTTCTACGAGAACTGTCCCGTCCTGAAGGACGACGTCGACCCGGCCACGCGCGCCTCGCGGCTCGCCCTGTGCGCGCTCACCCTGCGCGTCCTGGAGACCGGCCTGGACCTGCTCGGCGTCCCGGTTCCCGAGCGCATGTGAGTTATCCACCGGATGATCGCCTTGATTCACCAAATCAAGGCGATCATCCGGCAAAGTTGGGTTCGGCGCGCCTCCCGACGGGGATGACCGAGGCGCACTACGCTGGCGCGGTCATCGGTCACAACTTCGGAGAGTTCTCTGCCTTGAGCACCGACCTGACCGCGAGTTCCCACGTCGGGACGGAGTTGCACCGCTACGCCGAGGCACTCCTGGCGAACCTGGCCGCCGACGCGGCCCTCTCCATGACGCCGCCGGAGTTCCCGGACGCGACCGACCACTGGCTGGCCCCGGCGGTCGAGGCACTCGTTCTGCTCATGCGCGGCGAAGACGCACTCGAACCCCTCGGCCGCGCCGCCCAGCTCGACGGGCAGCGGACCGCGCTCTTCCTCTGCCTGGCCCTGGCCGTCTCGGGTCAGGGCGACCAGATCCACGCCTCCTGGCTGGGCATCGCCTTCGGCGAGATGGCCGTGGACCGTCCGGTGACCCACGGCCAGCGTGCGCTCTGGCTCGCCGCCGCCAGAGGAGCGTACGGCCCCGCAGGCAAGATCTTCGTGCTCCGCAAGCTCGACGCGGTGGCCGCCACCTCGGAGGCCGAGCCCGACCGGTGGCTGAGCGCGCTGACCCCGCACGAGCCGTCGATGGTGGTGCCGCCCTCCCTGGTCGACTTCCCCGAGCTCGCCGAGCTACCCGAGCTGGCCGAGCCCGTCCAGGCCGCCGACCAGCTGACCCGCCTGCTCGGCCGCTGCATCGAGATCACTTCGACCCGGGAGGGGACCGGCGGGAAGCTGGCCAACCGCGCGAGCAGGCCCGCCGCCGTGTGGACCGAGGGCGAGCCGCTGACGGTGCTGCGCCATCTGATCGGCTCGGGTGGCCCCGAGGGTCCGATGAACTCGCTCACCGGTCACCTGCTCGGCGACCTGCAGCCCGGCTCCGACCCGCATCTCGCCGCCATCGCGCTGCACATGGCCGCGCCGACCGTACGGACCGCCGCCGAGCGCCTCGTCCAGGCCACCCAGGTCGATCCGCCGCAGTCGGTCACCATGCCACTGCTGGGACACCGTGTGGTGCTCCGGCCGGAGGGCCCGGACGCCGAATCGCTGGCCGCCGCCGAAAAGCGCATCACCGTCGAAGGGGTGCCCGTCCGTGGCCGGCCCTGGCCCGCCTACGTACTGCTCGCCCTCGGCGTGGTGGCCCTGGTGGCCGCGCTTGTCACCCCGGTGCCACTGCCACTCACAGCGCTCGCGGTGGTCCTGCTCGCAGCGGGGGGCCACCAGCTCTGGCGCCGCCGCAGGCGCGAGCAGGCAGACGCCGAATATGTCACCGCACAGGTCGCCGAGCTGCGCGAGCTGGCCGAGGGCGCCGTGTGGGCCCTGCACGAATACGCTCGCGAGAGCGAGAAGCGCGCCCAGACCGCCACCTCGGACCTGGCCGAACTGAGCCGCGTGCTCCGCAGGGGCCCCCGCGCGGGATAGCAGGAGGCCGCCGGGTCCGGGAAGCACGGAACACCAGGTCCGGGTAGGACAGGAACACCAGTCCCGGGGAGCATGGGGACCGGGCCCGGGGAGCACGGCGACCAGGTCCGGGAAGCATGGGGATCGGATTCGGGAAGCACGACAGCCAGGTCCGGGGGACACGGGGACCGGTCCGGAAAGCATGGGGCCGGGACCGGTCCGGGAACCGGATTCGGGAAGCACGACAGCCAGGTCCGGGGGACACGGGGACCGGTCCGGAAAGCATGGGGCCGGGACCGGTCCGGAAAGCATGAGGCCGGGACCGGTCCGGGAAACATGGGGACCGGATTCGGGGAGCATGGGGACATCAGAGCCGGGGAACACGGGAACGCCGGGTCCAGGAAGGACCAGAACGCCGGAAGGCACGTTCCAATCTTCCCTGTCGTTCCGGGTATCACGGGATCAGCCGGTGGTGATCTCCACCTCGGCCGGAGCCAGCAGGAAGACCTTCTCCGCGATGCGCTCGATGCGCCCCTCGCAGCCGTAGGCCAGGCCCGCGGCGAAGTCGACCATCCGGGTGGCCTCAGCCGTGCTCATGACGTTGACGTCCATGATGACTGTCTGGCCGTCACGGAAGTGCCGTCCGATGATCGGAGCGTCGTTGTACTTCCTGGGCGTCAGCATCACGATCCGTGAGGGCTCGCTCATCGAACGCCAGCGCTTGGCCGCACGCTCCGAAGCGGGCTGCCAGTCCTCGCCCTCACCCTCGACTTCGTCCTCGTAGTCATAGGACTCGTCGTAATCCTCTGCTCCACCCAGGCCAAGGTAGGTCGCCACCTTGCGCACTGCCCCCATCGGCTCGTCCTTTCCTCAGGACCACGCCGCAGCCGGCTTGTCCTACACCTTGGACGGTAACCGACGGCCAGAAGTTCGCCGTGCGACACGCCCAACGCTTATTACCACTTTGTACGGCTAGCGCACTGGTTTGCCTGGCCCTCATACCCGCTTTCGGCCGAATATTGTCGATCAGTTAAAATTACTTCATGCGTATCTATACGGTCGATTCATTTACCGACCAATTTTCCAAGGGTAACCCTGCGGGGGTCTGCCTGCTCGACAATCCGGTTCCGGATGCCTGGATGCAGTCCATCGCAGCGGAGATGAGGCACTCCGAGACGGCCTTCGTGCTTGAAGGGGAAGACGGCGAGCCGTATTCGCTCCGTTGGTTCACACCGGTGGTCGAGGTGGCCCTGTGCGGGCACGCCACCCTGGCCGCGGCACATGTGCTGTATTCCACAGGATCAGCCCCGGAAACCCTTGAGTTCTCAACAAAGAGTGGGATTCTGTCCGTGACCAGGGACGGAACGGGTCTAATCAGCATGGACTTCCCGGCGAAGGTCCTGCAGGAGACGGGCCCGCCGGACGGTCTGGCGGCGGCGCTGGGGGTCGAGCCTGTCTGGGTCGGCAAGAACGACTGGGACTATCTGGTGGAGGTCGACTCCGAGGAGGCCGTACGCGCCGCCTCCCCTGACTTCCTCGCGCTGGAGAAGGTGGATGCCCGGGGGACCATCGTGACGGCTCCCGCGTCGATCCCCGGTGTCGACTACGTCTCCCGATTCTTCGCTCCGAGGGTCGGTGTCAACGAGGACCCGGTGACCGGTTCCGCCCACTGCGCCCTGGCCCCCTACTGGACGGGCAAGCTCGGCTTGGCCTCCCTGGTCGGCGCCCAGCTCTCCCAGCGGGGCGGTGTGATCCACACGACGGTGCGAGGTGACCGGGTCGAGCTGAGCGGACATGCGGTGACTGTGCTCTCCGGAAAACTCCACGTCTGAAGAACGTAGCCGACCGGGTGCAGAGTTCCGGCCGGCCGTACAGAGGAGCAGGATCCGGCACCAAGGACCAGCTCAGAGCGAGCAGGCAGGCCGCCGGCAAAAGAGCCTGCGGGAAAGAGGCCCCGAAAAGAGGCCGCGGAAAGAGGCCACGGGAAAGCGCCGGCCGAAAAGGCCCGCCGGAAAAAGCCCGGAAAAACAGAAAAGGCCACCCCGAAGGGTGGCCTTTCCCAAAGATTGTCCGGCGGCGACCTACTCTCCCACACCGTCCCCGGTGCAGTACCATCGGCGCTGAAGAGCTTAACTTCCGGGTTCGGAATGTAACCGGGTGTTTCCCCTTCGCCATAACCGCCGTAACACTATGAAACTGTCAAACACACACGGTGCCTGCTGTTTCAGAATCGCATAGTGGACGCGAGCAAAAAGCTTTGTGGTCAAGTCCTCGGCCTATTAGTACCGGTCAGCTCCACACATTACTGTGCTTCCACCTCCGGCCTATCAACCCAATCGTCTATTGGGGGCCTTACCCACTCACGTGGTGGGAGACCTCATCTCAAGGCGAGCTTCCCGCTTAGATGCTTTCAGCGGTTATCCCTTCCGAACGTAGCCAACCAGCCGTGCTCCTGGCGGAACAACTGGCACACCAGAGGTTCGTCCGTCCCGGTCCTCTCGTACTAGGGACAGCTCCTTTCAAGTCTCCTGCGCGCGCAGCGGATAGGGACCGAACTGTCTCGCGACGTTCTAAACCCAGCTCGCGTACCGCTTTAATGGGCGAACAGCCCAACCCTTGGGACCTACTCCAGCCCCAGGATGCGACGAGCCGACATCGAGGTGCCAAACCATCCCGTCGATATGGACTCTTGGGGAAGATCAGCCTGTTATCCCCGGGGTACCTTTTAGCCGTTGAGCGACGGCGCTTCCACAAGCCACCGCCGGATCACTAGTCCCAGCTTTCGCTCCTGCTCGACCCGTCGGTCTCACAGTCAAGCTCCCTTGTGCACTTACACTCGACACCTGATTGCCAACCAGGCTGAGGGAACCTTTGGGCGCCTCCGTTACTCTTTAGGAGGCAACCGCCCCAGTTAAACTACCCACCAGACACTGTCCCTGATCCGGATCACGGACCGAAGTTAGACGTTCAAAACGACCAGAGTGGTATTTCACCAATGACTCCACCGCCACTAGCGTGACAGCTTCACAGTCTCCCACCTATCCTACACAAGACGTTCCAAACGCCAATGTCAAGCTGTAGTGAAGGTCCCGGGGTCTTTCCGTCCTGCTGCGCGTAACGAGCATCTTTACTCGTAGTGCAATTTCGCCGGGTCTGCGGTTGAGACAGCGGGGAAGTCGTTACGCCATTCGTGCAGGTCGGAACTTACCCGACAAGGAATTTCGCTACCTTAGGATGGTTATAGTTACCACCGCCGTTTACTGGCGCTTAAGTTCTCAGCTTCGCCACCCGAAGATGGCTAACCGGTCCCCTTAACGTTCCAGCACCGGGCAGGCGTCAGTCCGTATACATCGTCTTACGACTTCGCACGGACCTGTGTTTTTAGTAAACAGTCGCTTCCCCCTGGCCTCTGCGACCCCCACCAGCTCCGAGTGCAAGACTCATCACCAGCGAAGGCCCCCCTTCTCCCGAAGTTACGGGGGCAATTTGCCGAGTTCCTTAACCACAGTTCACCCGATCGCCTTGGTATTCTCTACCTGACCACCTGAGTCGGTTTCGGGTACGGGCCGCCACGACACTCACTAGAGGCTTTTCTCGGCAGCATAGGATCACCCACTTCGCCACAATCGGCTCGGCATCACATCTCAGGATACATGAGAGGCGGATTTGCCTACCTCTCTCCCTACATGCTTACCCCAGGACTACCATCGCCTGGGCTGGGCTACCTTCCTGCGTCACCCCATCGCTTACCTACTACCAGATCAGGCCAGGCGTTCACTCTGACGCCGTCCCCGAAGGGACAACCGAGTTAAGGACCCTTAGTATCACTGGATTCAGTATTGGCGCATCGTAGCGGGTACGGGAATATCAACCCGTTGTCCATCGACTACGCCTGTCGGCCTCGCCTTAGGTCCCGACTTACCCTGGGCGGATTAGCCTGGCCCAGGAACCCTTGGTCATCCGGCGCAGAAGTTTCTCACTTCTGATTCGCTACTCATGCCTGCATTCTCACTCGCACGGCCTCCACAACTAGATCACTCTGCTGCTTCGCCGGCCGCACGACGCTCCCCTACCCATCCACACACCTAGACAGACAAGCTGCCAGGTTAATGCGTGAATGCCACGACTTCGGCGGTGTACTTGAGCCCCGCTACATTGTCGGCGCGGAATCACTTGACCAGTGAGCTATTACGCACTCTTTCAAGGATGGCTGCTTCTAAGCCAACCTCCTGGTTGTCACTGCGACTCCACATCCTTTCCCACTTAGCACACGCTTAGGGGCCTTAGTCGGTGGTCTGGGCTGTTTCCCTCTCGACTACGGAGCTTATCCCCCGCAGTCTCACTGCTGCGCTCTCACTTACCGGCATTCGGAGTTTGGCTGACGTCAGTAACCTTGTCGGGCCCATTAGCCATCCAGTGCTCTACCTCCGGCAAGAAACACGCAACGCTGCACCTAAATGCATTTCGGGGAGAACCAGCTATCACGGAGTTTGATTGGCCTTTCACCCCTAAACACAGGTCATCCCCCAGGTTTTCAACCCTGGTGGGTTCGGTCCTCCACGCGGTCTTACCCGCGCTTCAACCTGCCCATGCCTAGATCACTCCGCTTCGGGTCTACAGCATGCGACTCAAACGCCCTATTCAGACTCGCTTTCGCTACGGCTCCCCCACACGGGTTAACCTCGCCACACACCATAACTCGCAGGCTCATTCTTCAAAAGGCACGCAGTCACATCACAAACAGGCAAGCCTGTTTACGCTCCTACGGCTTGTAGGCACACGGTTTCAGGTACTATTTCACGACCCCTCACCGGGGCGCTTTTCACCTTTCCCTCACGGTACTTGTTCACTATCGGTCATCAGGGAGTATTTAGGCTTACCAGGTGGTCCTGGCAGATTCACACAGGATTTCTCGGGCCCCGTGCTACTTGGGATCCCCTCAAACAGTCGACAAGATTTCGCCTACCCGGCTCTCACGGTCTACGGCGCAACTTCCCAGAAACTTCGGCTATCCCATCGATTTCTCACTGCTTGGAGAAGCGGCAGCCTCTCCCAGAGGGTCCCACAACCCCGCACACGCAACGCCTGCCGGCTATCACACGCATACGGTTTAGCCTCTTCCGCTTTCGCTCACCACTACTCACGGAATCACTAAATTGTTTTCTCTTCCTACGGGTACTGAGATGTTTCACTTCCCCGCGTTACCACCAACCGCCCTATACATTCAGGCGGAGGCAACACCACATGACTGGTGCTAGGTTTCCCCATTCGGACATCCCCGGATCAAAGTCAGGTTGGCGACTCCCCGGGGCTTAACGCAGCCTCCCACGTCCTTCATCGGCTCCTGATGCCAAGGCATCCACCGTGTGCCCTAAAAAACTTGGCCACAAAGATGCTCGCGTCCACTATGCAAATCTCAAACAACAAACAGCGACCAAACCCACTCCGCCACCAGACACCCACCCTGAAGATGAGCCGGTCTGACAGAAGGCCGGTCCCGCACGAGGTCAAACAGACAGCAAACCCGCCTCAGCGGGCCCGCCCGGTCCGTTTCCTCAGGACCCAACAGTGTGTCCGGAACCGCATGACCCCTGAAACCGCCGTTCCCACTCCCTCCGAAGAGGGCGGTACTAGCCGATCAGCGATCACGCCGAACCGAGTAGCCAGTGCTCCACTAATGAGCGCGCCGAGCGTGAGACATTCGCCCACGGACACGGCATGGGACCGACAGCCACCCACAGGTGAACCTGCCGAAACCGATGCTCCTTAGAAAGGAGGTGATCCAGCCGCACCTTCCGGTACGGCTACCTTGTTACGACTTCGTCCCAATCGCCAGCCCCACCTTCGACCGCTCCCCCCAGACAAGCTGGTTGGGCCACGGGCTTCGGGTGTTGCCGACTTTCGTGACGTGACGGGCGGTGTGTACAAGGCCCGGGAACGTATTCACCGCAGCGTTGCTGATCTGCGATTACTAGCGACTCCGACTTCATGGGGTCGAGTTGCAGACCCCAATCCGAACTGAGACCGGCTTTTTGGGATTCGCTCCACCTCACGGTATCGCAACCCTCTGTACCGGCCATTGTAGCATGTTTGCAGCCCAAGACATAAGGGGCATGATGACTTGACGTCATCCCCACCTTCCTCCGAGTTGACCCCGGCAGTCTCCAATGAGTCCCCACCACCCCCGAAGGAGCGTGCTGGCAACATTGAACAAGGGTTGCGCTCGTTGCGGGACTTAACCCAACATCTCACGACACGAGCTGACGACAGCCATGCACCACCTGTCACCCGATCCGAAGAGGCACCCATCTCTGAGTGTTTCCGGGCGATGTCAAGCCTTGGTAAGGTTCTTCGCGTTGCGTCGAATTAAGCAACATGCTCCGCCGCTTGTGCGGGCCCCCGTCAATTCCTTTGAGTTTTAGCCTTGCGGCCGTACTCCCCAGGCGGGGCGCTTAATGCGTTAGCTACGGCGCGGAAACCGTGGAAGGTCCCCACACCTAGCGCCCAACGTTTACAGCGTGGACTACCAGGGTATCTAATCCTGTTCGCTCCCCACGCTTTCGCTCCTCAGCGTCAGGTAAGGCCCAGAGAACCGCCTTCGCCACCGGTGTTCCTCCTGATATCTGCGCATTTCACCGCTACACCAGGAATTCCGTTCTCCCCTACCTACCTCTAGCCAGCCCGTATCGAATGCAGACCTGGAGTTAAGCCCCAAGCTTTCACACCCGACGTGACAAGCCACCTACGAGCTCTTTACGCCCAATAATTCCGGACAACGCTTGCGCCCTACGTATTACCGCGGCTGCTGGCACGTAGTTAGCCGGCGCTTCTTCTGCAGGTACACGTCAACTTCGTCCCTGCTGAAAGAGGTTTACAACCCGAAGGCCGTCATCCCCCACGCGGCGTCGCTGCGTCAGGCTTTCGCCCATTGCGCAATATTCCCCACTGCTGCCTCCCGTAGGAGTCTGGGCCGTGTCTCAGTCCCAGTGTGGCCGGTCGCCCTCTCAGGCCGGCTACCCGTCGTCGCCTTGGTAGGCCGTTACCCCACCAACAAGCTGATAGGCCGCGAGTCCATCCCCAACCGAAAAAACTTTCCACCACCATCCCATGCGAGAAGTGGTCGTATCCGGTATTAGACCCAGTTTCCCGGGCTTATCCCAGAGTCAGGGGCAGGTTACTCACGTGTTACTCACCCGTTCGCCGCTCGAGTACCCCGAAGGGCCTTTCCGCTCGACTTGCATGTGTTAAGCACGCCGCCAGCGTTCGTCCTGAGCCAGGATCAAACTCTCCAAACAATGTTTGAAAGGTTTTCCCAGCTGAAAGCACCCGATTCGCATCGGATGTATCAACCAAAGGAATCCGTCCCCCACTAAAAATGGGTTGGACGGGGTTGTGCTTCATGCACTGGCTTTTAACACACTGTTGAGTTCTCAAGAAACGGACGCGTTCTCCGTCGCCGTGACCGTGGTCCCGACTTCGGGGCGTTTCGTTCGTTCCGTTGTGTCTTTATTCTTTCAGGCCCGCTTTTTCGTGTCAAACCGGCCCGTTTGGAACCACTTGACTTGATCTAGCTGGACTTACCAGAATTCCGACCACCCCGTTTCCGGGGCAACCCCTCAAACTTACCAGCCTCTGAGCGGCTCTGCGAACCGATCTTTGGGACCGTTGGTTTCAAAGGGATTACCGGCAAACACGGAGCAAGCCACACCGAAGTCACCAGAGTGATTGGAGTGGTTTGCGCCGGACCTTGCCGACCTCGAAAGATTAGCAGTCCTCCAAGACCGCTCGGGACGGAACGGCGAAGCCCGCCGAACTGTCCCGGGCCGGGCCCGGCGGGAAACATAGACTCGACCGGGTGAGCAGCCAGACGCCGCCTACGGCGAAGAAGGTTCCCAGCGAGCGCGTGCACCACGGGGACACCGTGGTCGATGACTACGCGTGGCTGACGGTCAAGGACGACCCGGAGACGGTCGCATATCTGGAGGCGGAGAACGCCTACACGCAGCAGGCCACCTCCCACCTCAAGCCTCTGCAGGAAACGATCTTCCAGGAGATCAAGGACCGGACCCTGGAGACGGACCTCTCGGTCCCCACCCGCAAGAACGGCTGGTGGTACTACTCCCGGACCGAGGAGGGCAAGCAGTACGGCATTCAGTGCCGGGTGGCCGCCGACGGTGAGACTCCCCCGGAGCTGAAGGCGGGCGAGTCGCTCCCCGGCGAGCAGATCCTGCTCGACGGGAACGAACTGGCCGGGGAGAGCGACTTCTTCTCCATCGGCACCAGCGCGGTCAGCCCCGGCGGCGACCTGCTGGCCTACTCCGTCAACTTCACCGGCGACGAGCGCTTCACCCTGAAGGTGAAGGACCTCACCACGGGGGAGACCCTCCCCGACGAGATCCCCGGCATCTTCTACGGCGGGGCGTGGTCGGCCGACGGCACCGCGTTCTTCTACACGACGGTCGACGAGGCCTGGAGGCCCAACCGGGTCCACCGGCACACGATCGGCACCCCGGCCGAGGAGGACGTGCTCGTCCACGAGGAAGGTGACGAGCGGTTCTGGATCGGCATCGGGCTCAGCCGGAGCGAGCGCTACCTCGTGCTCTCCGCCGGAAGCAAGATCACCAGCGAGGTCCGCATCCTTGAGGCGGACGACCCGGCGGGTGAGTTCCGGCTCGTCCGGCCGCGCGAGACCGGTGTCGAGTACGGCATCGACCACGCCGGCGACCACTTCCTGGTCCTGCACAACCGGAACGCGGAGAACTTCGAGCTGGCCACCGCGCCGCTCGACGCCCCGGGCGACTGGACCCCGCTGATCGAGCACCGCGAGGACACCCGGCTGCTCGACGTCGACGCCTTCCAGAGCCACACCGTCGTGCACTTCCGCCGGGACGGCCTCACCGGCATCCGCATCCTGCCCCGGGACGCCGGGACGTATCGGAGCGAGCGTCTCGACTCCGCTTACGAGATCTCCTTCCCTGAGCCGATCTACGACGTCTCGCCGGCGGGTAACCCGGAGTTCACCACCGAACGGCTCCGCCTCGGCTACACCAGCATGATCACTCCGCCCTCGGTCTACGACTACGACCTGCGGGCGCGCGAGCTGATCCTGCTGAAGCAGAAGGTCGTGCTCGGCGGCTACGACCCGGCCGACTACGAGCAGTTCCGCGAGTGGGCCACCGCCGCCGACGGCACCCGGGTCCCCATCTCGATCGTGGCCAGGAAGGGCACCGCGCTGCCCGCGCCCACCGTGCTGTACGGCTACGGCAGCTACGAGATCTCGATCGACCCGTCGTTCTCGGTGGCCCGGCTGAGCCTGCTCGACAGGGGCTTCGTCTTCGCCATCGCGCACGTCAGGGGCGGCGGTGAGATGGGACGCCGCTGGTACGAGGACGGCAAGTTCCAGAAGAAGAAGAACACCTTCACCGACTTCGTGGCCGCCGCCGAGCACCTCAAGGCGGCGAACCGGTCGAGCGCGATCATCGCCAGGGGCGGTTCGGCCGGCGGCCTGCTGATGGGCGCGGTCACCAACCTCTCGCCGGAGACCTTCGCGGGCGTGGTCGCCGAGGTGCCGTTCGTGGACGCGCTGAACACGATCCTCGATCCGTCGCTGCCCCTGACGGTCATCGAGTGGGACGAGTGGGGCGACCCGCTGCACAACGCGGACGTGTACGAGTACATGAAGTCCTACTCGCCCTACGAGAACGTGGACGACCGGGTCTACCCGCCGATCCTCGCCATCACCAGCCTCAACGACACCCGTGTCTTCTACCACGAGCCCGCCAAGTGGATCGCGAAGCTCCGCGAGGTCGCGGACGGCGGCCCCTTCCTCCTCAAGACGGAGATGGGTGCCGGGCACGGCGGCCGCAGCGGCAGGTACGACTCCTGGCGCGAGGAGGCCCTCACCCTCTCCTGGATCCTCGACACGGCCAAGGTGACCCGATGACCTACATCGCGGCGGACGGCAGATACGACGGGCTCCAGCCGTACAACAGGGTCGGGAAGAGCGGGCTGAAGCTCCCGGCGGTCTCCCTGGGGCTCTGGCACAACTTCGGCGACGACAGGCCCTTCGACACCCAGCGGGCCATCCTCAGGAGGGCCTTCGACCTGGGGGTGACCCACTTCGACCTGGCCAACAACTACGGCCCGCCGTACGGCTCGGCGGAGACCAACTTCGGCCGGCACTTCCGGGAGGACTTCGCGAGATACCGCGACGAGCTGGTCATCTCCACCAAGGCCGGATACGACATGTGGCCCGGGCCGTACGGCGAGTGGGGGTCGCGGAAATACCTGCTGTCCAGCCTCGACCAGTCGCTGAAGCGGATGGGGCTGGACTACGTCGACATCTTCTACAGCCACCGGTTCGACCCGGACACGCCGCTGGAGGAGACGATGGGCGCGCTGGACCACGCGGTCCGGTCGGGCAGGGCGCTCTACGCGGGCATCTCGTCCTACTCGCCGGAGCACACCGCCGAGGCCGCCCGGATCCTGCGCGAGATGGGCACGCCGCTGCTGATCCACCAGCCGTCGTACTCGATGCTGAACCGGTGGATCGAGGGCGGCCTGCTCGACGTCCTGGAGGAGGAGGGCGTGGGCTGCATCGCGTTCTCGCCGCTGGCGCAGGGGATGCTGACCGACCGCTACCTCGACGGCGTCCCCGAGGGGTCGAGGGCCTCGCTGGGGCACTTCCTCACCCCGGAGATGCTCACCGACGAGAGCATGCGGCACGTCCGCACGCTCAACGAGATCGCGCGGCGGCGCGGCCAGTCCCTCGCCCAGATGGCGCTGGCGTGGGCGCTGCGCGACCGGCGGGTCACCTCGGTGCTGATCGGCGCGAGCAGCGTCCGGCAGCTGGAGGACAGCCTCGGGGCGGTGGGGAACCTGTCCTTCACCGGCGAGGAGCTGGAGGCGATCGACAAGGACGCGGTCGAGGCGGGCGTCAACCTCTGGGCCCGCTCCAGCGAGGCCTGACCCCTCAAAGGGCCTCGTGTCGCTGCAGGTAGGTGAACGAGGCCCAACCGGGCAGGACCGGCAGCCAGAAGGTGAGCAGCCGGAACAGCAGGACGGCCGAGGTGGCCACCTCGCCGGGGAGGCCGGAGATGGTGAGGCCGCCGATGAGGGCGGCCTCCACCGCGCCGAGGCCGCCGGGGGTGGGGGCGGCGGAGCCGATGGCGTTGCCCGCCAGGAAGACGATGGCGACGGCGGCGAAGCTGAGGGAGCCGCCGAAGGCGCGGACGCTGGCGTCGAGGCAGAGCACGAAGAAGATGGTCAGCAGCAGGGTGCCGCTGAATCCCTCGATGATCTTGCGGGGCGACTGGAGCACGTCCAGCAGGCGCGGGATGACCCCGGAGAACAGCGATCGGATGCGCGAGGTGATCATCCGGCGCAGGCGGGGGACGGTCACGGCGACCAGCATCAGCACGGCCACGGCCAGCACGACGAACACCAGCGTGCGCGACGGGGTGAACGAGGTGGCCGCGCTGGAGCCGGTGATGTAGGCGAACAGCAGCAGCAGCGTGATGTGGAAGCCCAGGCCGATGAGCTGGGAGGCGCCCACGCTGGCCACCGCCTGCCCCGGGGGGATGCCGCGCTTCTGCAGGTAGCGGGTGTTGATGGCGACGCCGCTGACCGCGGCCGGGGCGACCAGCTTCACGAACGACCCGGCGAACTGGACGAGCACGGTACGGCCCAGCGGGAGCTTCTCCGGCACGAAGCCCCTGAGCATCAGCGCGGCCGCGACGTAGCTCAGCATCGAGGCCACCAGCGCGACGCCGGTCCAGCTCCACTTGGCCGAGCTGATCATGTTCAGGTTGATCTGGGTGATGTAGTAGACCAGGAAGTAGGCGGCGAAGGCGCTGGCGATGATGGTGATGAGGGTCCGCGGGCGGAAGCGCTCCAGGCGGACCTCCTCGACCTCGACTTTGGGTTCGAGCTCGACGATCTGCTCGCGGATCGCGGTCAGCAGCTCCTTGTCCTTGCTGAGCGCGGCCCTGGTCTCGCGGGTGAGCGCGATCCGCTGGAGCAGCGGGAGGGCGCCGGCCAGCGTGTTCGGGCCGGCGACGGACGCGGCCGCGCGGACCGCGCGCTCGGCGCCGACGCGCAGGCTGAGGTAGGTGAGCAGCTGGGCGATGTCGAGGCGGAGCAGGAGGTCGCCGGCGGCGATCTCCCCGCTGCGGGCGTCCATGAGGATGACGCGGCCCTCGTCGTCGACGTGGATGCTGTCGCCGGTCAGGCGCCGGTGCGCGAGCCGCTGGACCTGCAGGAGCAGGACCTGCTCCCAGATCTGGGCGAGCAGGTTGTCGTCGATCTCCTCGTCGGGGATGTCGTCGAGCGCGCGGGTGGCGGTGTGCTCGTAGGCGAGCAGCGCGGCCTCGGTGCCGATCTCGCTGGTGCCGACGAGCCGGGGCGTGCTGGCCCCGGCGGCCTGCGCGGCGTACGCCATCAGGGCTTCGCGCTCCAGCTCGGCGCGGAGGGAGCGGATGGCCCGGCGGCGGGTCTCGGAGTTGAGCCGGATCCGCCGCCAGAGGCGGTAGAGGAGTCCGGCGACCTGGCGGTCGCGGTCGAGGACGGTGACGTCGAGGCGGCTGCCGTCCTTGAGGCCGATGGCGTATCGCCGGCTGCTCTGGTGGTCGTCGTCGAGTCTGCGGGCCCTGACCGGCACGAAGCCGAGCTTGGCGACCGCCGCGACGATCGCGCTGCCCGGCGGGCGGGTGTTGGGGCTGCCCACGCCGTACAGGGTGGCGTAGCCGACGGCCAGGCCGACCAGGATGGAGACGACGATGCCGAGGATGGTGGCGGCCGTGGCGGCGAAGAGGGCGATCGCGTTGAGCGCGACCGCGCTCCACAGGGCCGCCCGCCAGGTGGGGCGGCGGGATATCCGCACCGCGGTGACGTAGGCGATGACCGAGGTGAGCAGCGTGTTGAGGGGTTCGACCCCGGCACGGTCACCGGTCAGCAGGATCCGCAGGTCGTCGGGGCCGGCGTTGAGCAGCCACTCGCCGAGCGCGAAGGACAGCACCATTCCGGCGATGGCCGCGAACAGGCCCTCGGCCACCCGGAGCCCGTCGCGGTGGAGCACCCGCTCGATGGCGTAGGCGGCGGGGACGCCCAGCATCGCCGCCCCGCTCAGCACGCCGACCAGACCGCTGAGCAGGAACGGCGCCCGTCTCGTGCCGTCGATGACGTCGCTTTCGAGGCCGTTCAGCGTCTTCTGCGCGACGAGGGCGAGCAGCACCACGGCCGCCAGCCCCAGCAGGGTGGCCAGGAAGCGCAGAAGGTCGGAGGGGCGCCGGATCCGCTGCGGGAGCAGTGGCTCGACGACGAGCACGACGGAATCGTCGCCCGTCGACGACCTCATGTCGTCAACGGGCGCAGCTTTGCCGCGTTCTCTGATTTTCGTCACCGCCAGCGATTCTGCACGTTCCGCATTACAGGTGCGTCACCGATCTTCTCTTCCAGTGTCCACAATCAGAGGCATGCGTATCTCACTCGCCTCCGACAGTCTCGACGGTATAGCTCCCATCCTGATGCCTGAGATCCGGAAAAGAGGGCACACGGTGATCGTCCATGGCGCGTTGGCCGACGAGCGGGCCGACTGGGCGTGATGCTGTTCCCGAGCCGCCGAGGATGTCATCTCGGGCGCGGCGGACCAGGCGGTCGTGTGCTGCTGGACGGGGACCGGGGCGTCGATCGCGGCGAACAAGGTGCCGGGGATCCGGGCGGCCCTGTGCGCGGACGCGGCGACGGCGGCCGGGCGCTGGAACGACGCCAACGTGCTGGCCATCAGCCTGCGGCTGACGTCGGCGCCTCTGCTGGAGGAGATCCTGGACGCCTGGTTCTCGGGGAGTGCCAGCCCTGACGAGACTGATCTGGCGAACATCGCCTACCTATCCGAGATCGAGAATTGACTCTGGGACCTGCGGCGATGATGGCCTGGGCGGGCGACGGCCTGAAAAGCTGATCATCATGCGCTGCAGCCCGCCCGCCGCCGTGGTTTTCCCGTATCCCGACCATAGCCACTCCCCGGCGGCCGCCCGCTCCCGGGGGACGACATCGGATGCGACTGCGCGCACTTACGCCCACGACACGACTACCGTCAAGTAGGGGTGGAGAACGCCCGGAACGCTGATTCGACTCCGCTTGATAACAATTGTGGAGACGGTCGTTAAAGATCGCGATTACTCCTGCTGCCGTCCGTCCTATCGCGATCACGGGGGATTTCCGCTCCGCTCTTGCCAGTGCCAGAGGAGTTTGCATGCGCGTACGCGCTCACAAGAGTCTGCTGACCGCGATCACCGCGGCTTCGGCCATGGTTCTGCCCGTGATCTCCGCCGCCCCGGCCGCCGCCGCCCCCGACCCCAAGGCGTTCAGCCAGTCGGTCAAGGCCCCGGCCATCAAGCGGCACGTGGAGAAGCTCCAGCAGATCGCCGACGCCAACGGAGGCACCCGCGCCGCGGGCACCCCGGGTCACGAGGCCTCGGTCACCTATGTGGCGGGCAAGCTGCGGGGCGCGGGATACAAGGTCACCTTGCAGGAGTTCGAGTTCCCGTTCTTCCGCGAGGTCACCAGGACCGTGCTCAACCGTGTCTCGCCCGGGGCGAAGACCTATGTTCGCAACACGGACTTCAAGGTGATGACGTACTCCGGCTCGGGGAACGTCACCGGCGCCGTGCAGGGGGTGGACCTGGTCCTGCCGCCGAGCCCGGAGCCCAGCTCCAGCTCGGGCTGCGAGGCGAGTGACTTCGCCGGGTTCACCCCCGGCAACATCGCGCTGGTCCAGCGCGGTACCTGCAACTTCCAGGTCAAGGCCGAGCTGGCCCAGGCGGCCGGCGCCTCCGGTGTGATCCTCTTCAACGAGGGGCAGGCGGGTGAGGGCCCCGACGACCGCCGGATCCTGCTGACCGGCACGCTCGGCGCCCCCACCACGAACATCCCGGTCGTCGGCACCAGCTTCGCCGTCGGCAACGAGCTGGCCGCCGCCGGAACGACGGTGACGCTCACCGCCGCCACCGAGAGCGACCCGCACCGCAAGACGCGCAACATCCTGGCCGAGAGCCACTCGGGGGACCCGGACAAGGTCGTCATGCTCGGTGCCCACCTGGACAGCGTCACCGAGGGGCCGGGCATCAACGACAACGGCTCCGGCAGCGCGGGCATCCTGGAGACGGCGTTGAAGGCGAGCGTCCTGCCCACCAGGAACAAGCTCCGCTTCGCCTTCTGGGGGGCCGAGGAGCTGGGTCTGCTCGGCTCCCGGCACTACGTGGCCGATCTCTCCGCCGAGGAGAGGGCGAAGATCAAGCTGTACCTGAACTTCGACATGATCGCCTCGCCGAACCACGTGTTCGGGATCTACGACGGCGACAACTCGGACGCGACCGGCGCTCCGGCGGGCCCCGCGGGCTCCGACAAGATCGAGAAGCTATTCGAGTCGTACTTCACGGCGATCGGCCAGCCGTACACCGGCACCGACTTCACCGGGCGCTCGGACTACGGCCCCTTCATCGGGGTCGGCATCCCCTCGGGAGGCCTGTTCACCGGCGCCGAGGGCATCAAGACCGCCGAGGAGGCCGCCAAGTTCGGCGGCGAGGCCGGGGTCGCCTACGACAAGTGCTACCACCAGGCGTGCGACACCCTCGCCAACGTCAACGACAAGGCCCTCGCGGTGAACACCGGCGCGATCGCGACGGCGGCGTTCGTCTACGCCTACAGCCGCACCCTGCCCGGCGGCGCCGCCCCCGTCTCCACCCAGCCGGGGACCGGTGGCGGCGGGCACGACCACGACCACAGCGGTGTCCCCATGTAGCGCCGCGCGCCGAGGGCGCCGGAGAGTGCGGGAAGGAGGGTGCGGCCGGTCCGGCCGCACCCTCCTTTCCGTGCTTTTCCGGGCACGGCTAAAGTCGGGGACATGTCACTGGGGGAACTGCAGGTCCTGGGCGCCTGCCCGCTGGACTGCCCGGACACGTGCTCGTGGGTGGTGACCGTCCGGGACGGCGAGGCCGTCAAGATGCGCGGCAACCCCGACCACCCCTATACCCGCGGCGCGCTCTGCGTGAAGGTCAACCGCTACCTTGAGCACACCCGGGCGCCCGACCGCATCCTCCACCCGATGCGCCGGGTCGGCCCCAAGGGGTCCGGCCGGTTCGAGCGGATCAGCTGGGACGAGGCCCTGGAGGAGATCTCCGTACGGCTGCGCGGGATCATCGACGAGCACGGCGGCGAGGCGATCTGGCCGTATCTGGGCACCGGCACGCTGGGCTACGTCCAGGGGTCCGAGGGCATGGCGGGCCGGCGGTTCTGGAACGTGCTCGGCGCCTCCAAGCACTTCCTGAACATCTGCTCGACGGCGGGCAACATCGGGCTGGCACGGACCAACGGCACGGCCGGCGGGATGGACCCCGAGACGTTCGCCCTGTCGAAGCTGATCCTGCTCTGGGGCACCAACACGCTGACCAGCGGGCACCACCTGTGGAAGTTCATCCAGGAAGCCCGCGCGGCCGGGGCGCACGTGGTGGCGATCGACCCGATCCGCACCCGGACCGCCGAGCAGGCCGACGAGCACCTGCCGATCCGGCCCGGCACCGACGCGGCGCTGGCCCTCGGGCTGCTGAACGTGGTCCTCTCCGAGGGCGCGGAGGACCGCGACTACCTGGAGAACCACACGAGCGGCTGGGAGGGGTTCCGCGCGGAGATCCTGCGCCACCCGCCGGAGCGCGTGGCGGAGATCACCGGGCTGCCCGAGTCCGACATCCGGGCCCTGGGCGTACGGCTGGCGCACACCCGGCCCACCGGCATCCGGGCCACGATGGGCATCCAGCGGCACGCGGGCGGCGGCACCGCGATGCGCACGATCGCCGCCATCCCCGGGGTGACCGGCGACTGGCGCCGCCCCGGCGGCGGGGTCGCCTACTCCACCACCGCCTACTTCCACCTGAACATCGACAGCCGCGAGGACCTGCTCGCCGCGCCGGTCAGGCAGCTCACGATGACCCGGCTGGCCGAGGGGCTGGACGAGTCGGTGAAGTGCCTGTGGGTGTACGCCGCCAACCCGATGGGCTCCACCTCCGCCCAGGAGCGCGTCCGCGAGAAGCTGCTGCGCGAGGACCTGTTCACGGTCGTGATGGAGCAGTTCCCTACCGACACCGTGGACTACGCCGACATCGTCCTGCCGGCGACCATGCAGACCGAGCACACCGACCTGCACGCCGGTTACGGGCACATGTATCTGATGTGGAACGAGCCCGCCGTCGAGCCGCCGGGCGAGTGCCTGTCCACCATGGAGACGTTCCGGCGCCTGGCCAGACACATGGGCCTGACCGAGCCGTCGCTGTACGACTCGGACCTGGAGCTGGCCGAGCAGTTGCTCGCCTCGGGGCACCCGTCGCTGGAGGGCGTAACGGTCGACCGGCTGCGCAAGGAGGGCTGGGTCCGGCTCAACGTGCCGCAGCCGTTCGTGCCCTTCGCCGACGGCTTCCCGACGCCCTCGGGGAAGCTGGAGTTCGGTCCGGGGCCGGCCTACGTCCCCTCGCACACGGCATCCGCCGAGCGCGGGCCGTACCCGCTGGCGCTGATCACCCCGGCCTCCCACACGTTCCTCAACACCACCTTCGGCAACAACCCCGAGCTGCTGCGGCGCTCGAAGGGGCCCTTGATCCTGGTCAGCCCGGCGGACGCCGCCCAGCGGGGGCTGAGCGACGGGCAGCGGGCGCGGGTGTTCAACGACAACGGCGAGTTCGAGGCCGTGGTGGAGGTCAGCGACAGGGTACGGCCCGGCGTGGTGGCCTCCACCAAGGGGCACTGGCGCAAGCTGAGCCCCGGCGGCGCGACGGTGAACGCCGTGGTGGACGAGCGCGACGCCGACATGGGCCGGGGCGCCGTCTACCACGACAACCTGGTCGAGCTCAGCCCGTGTGCTTCTCGACGAAGGACGTGACGGCGCGCAGCGCCTTCTCTCCCTGATCGCCGGTGAACAGCTCGCTGGCGTGGGCCTGGCCGGGGAGGACGAGCATCTGGCGGTCGGCTGACTTCACGGCCTCGTTGTAGACGATCTGCAGCATGTCGACCGGGGCGTCGGGGTCGGCGTCCCCGGTCACCTGGAGGAAGGGCGCCCTGAGGTCGTCCACCTCCCCCGGCTGGATCGTCCCGGAGACGCTGATGAGCGCGGCCACCGGGAAGTCCAGCTTGCCGGCGGCGAGCAGGGAGAGCCGTCCGCCCATCGACCCGCCGACCAGGACCACCTTCGTGGCGCCCGCCTTGCGCAGCCGCTGGGCCATCGCGACGGTGTCCTCCTCGGGCGCCGCCGTGTTGTTCCGGTCGAACAGCAGGACCCGGTGTCCCGCGGCGACCAGCCGGTCGGCCAGCGGGAGCCAGCCGCACACGCTGCCCTGGTGCTCGTAGGAGACCACCACGCCCACGGGCCCCTTGCCCATGATCACGCCCTTGGTGGTGGTGCCGCCGCGCTTGTAGTCGAAGATCTTCCCTGTCTTCTCGGTGACGCAGCCGTCGATGTTCGCCCCGGTGGGGGTGGGGGTGGGGGTCGCGACAGGGGTGGGGGCCGTGCCGGAAGTGCCGGCCGGAACGGGGGAAGGGGTCGTGGGTCCCCCGGCCTGGCTGCCGGCCGTGCCCCCGCAGGCCGCCAGAAGCAGGGCCAGGGCGCCCAGACCCAGTGCGTGTCTTCCCATCACTCTCCCTTTCGAGCAGGTCCCGGAGCCGGGGCCGCAGGACAAGAAGATCTACTCTCCCACGGATGGCGGACCGGCCGATCAGCTCAGCGCGAGCTTGTACCCCTCGTGGGAGGCGACGAAGCCGAGGGAGTCGTAGAACCGGTGGGCGTCCTTGCGGGCCTTGTCGGTGGTGAGCTGGACCAGCGCGCAGCCTCGGGCCCGGCCCCGCTCGACCGCCCACTCCATCATCTGGCGGCCCAGGCCCCGGCCCCGCAGGGCGGAGTCGATCCGGACCGCCTCGATCTGCATCCGGAGTGCCCCCCGCCGGGAGATGCCAGGGATGTAGGTGAGCTGCATGGTGCCCACGACCTCGCCGTCCAGCTCCGCCACGATCAGCTCGTTGTTGGGGTCGGCGTCGATGACCTCGAAGGCGGCGCGGTGCTCGTCTCCGTAGGCCCCCTGGCGGGCGGCGGCGATCGGGTCGTCAGCGATCATGGCCACGATCAGCGGGACGTCCTCGGCACGGGCGGTACGGAAGTTCACCGACATGGCGGTCAATCTACCGGGGGGCAGGGCTCAGGGACGGGTCAGGGTTGCTCCCCGATGTGGACAAGGGCCCCGAAGGGGCACTCTGAAGTCATGAACGACGAACTGACTCGACGTGACGAGATGTCCCTCGCCGGAGCGGCTCTGCGCGGGGCGCCGTGGAAGGCCGCCGCGGTGACCGGCGGCGCGGTCGCGGCCGCCAGTTTCGGCATGGGGGTGATCCTGCCCGGGACCGCCGACCTGACCTGGGCCCTGTCGCTCGGCATCAGCCTGTTCACGCTGATCGCGGCGGTCGGCTCGATCGGCAAGCCCAAGATCGCGGACCGGGTGACCCGGCAGGCCCGCCTCTGGGCCCTGCGCCACCCCTGGCGCTTCTCCCTCTACCCCGCGCTCGGCGCCGCCGCGCTCATGTACCCCGTGCAGCTCGTCGTCGACAACGAAGGCGTGTTCGGCGCGGCGCTGGACGCGCTCCAGGGTGGTGTCGCGGTGTATCTGATCACCGCTGTGCTGGCCCTGACCCTCAAGGGGAGAGGACAGTCCTCCCTGCCCCACGGCGGCTGATCGGGGCCGCCGCCCCATACTCGCGGCGGGCCAGGTCAGGGTCGCCGCTCCGCGACCCTCTTGAGGCCCTCCAGGGTCCGCCGCATGTTGGCCTCGTTGTGGGCGGCCCGGTCCCGGACGCCGGTGACGAGCCCGCCGACGACACGCATGAGGGGGCCGCGGGTGTCCCAGGTGCTCTGCTCCACGTGACAGCCCGCCTCGGTGGGCGTGATGCCGAAGCGCCACAGGGCCACGTCCAGCAGGCCGGCGGCGCGGACGTGGTAGGCGAAGACCCGGCCGGGGTCGGCGGCGGTCACCGTGCAGAGCGTGGACCAGTGCCGCCACCCGTTACTGTTGCGCCCCCGGAACCGCGCCCCGGGCCGCGCCTCCCTGACCCGCCCGACCCAGTCGGCCCTTCGGCACTCGACGTTCCACTCGCCCATGTCGGCGATGTCGGTGACCAGGCCGTAGACCACTGCGGGCGGCGCCGAGACGTGGACGCTCACGGACGCACTCGGGGGGCTCATGCCCGCAGCATGTCCGACAGAACATCCCTCCGGCAAGGGTTACCGCGCCCTCTCGTACTCCGGCCCGGCGGACGCGGAACTCGTCTTGGCCCTCACGGGCGCGGGCTCAGTGCCCGCCGCCGGCGAGGTTGAGGCCGACGACGCCGGCGAGGATGAGGGCGATCGAGGCGATCTTGAGGAACGACACGTCGTCGCCGAGGAACAGCATGCCCAGGGAGGCGGTGCCGACCGCGCCGATGCCGGTCCAGACGGCGTAGGCCGTACCGACCTCAAGGCTCTTGAGGCCCATGGCGAGCAGGCCGAAACTGAGCACGGCGAAGACGATGAACCCGATGCTCGGCAGGGGTACGGAGAATCCGTGGCTCATCTTGAGCGAGTACGCCATCGCGACTTCGAACAGACCGGCGACGACAATGATGACCCAGGCCATGACGGCTCCCTCCAAAGGAGCGTCGTCTTTTCAGACCGGGTACGGCGCGTCTCGTCCGGGAGCCTCCCGTCCGGGGGCTCTGTTATCGAAGCGTAGCAAATCTCATTCCGATTCCCACCAGAGCGTGAACCACCGATCACGCGGCACCGGCCACATGTCCAGCTCGACCGCCGCCGCGATGACCTCCTCGGCCCGGTCCCGGCCGAGACAGAGCCGGCGGCACGCGCTCTCGCCCAGCTCCTCCAGCGTGGTGAAGCGGGTCAGCGGGGCGAGGCGCCGCTCCTGGTGGACCTCGTGGCCGAGCGCCTCGGCCACGGCGATCACGTCGTGGGCCGTGGGCCGTTCCGGGCGGACGAGGCCGTGGAAGTGCTCCCAGAGGGGGTTGAGCCAGCTCATCGGATGGCGTTCGGTGAGCTCCAGGACGACCCGGCGGCGGGCGTGGCCGGACAGCTCGGTGAGGAAGGCGGCCAGGTCGGGCACGTTGTAGACGACGTGGGCGGCGATCGCCACGTCCGCCGCCGGGGTCTCGGCCGCGACGTCGGGCCATCGCCCCCGGATGATCCGGGTGGGGACGCCCAGCCTGTCCGCGCGGGAGGTCAGCTCGGCCAGCATCGCGGCGGAGGAGTCCACCGCGATCAGCTCCCCCAGGCTCCCGGCCAGCGGCAGCGAGGCCGCACCGGTGCCGGCGCCGACGTCCAGCACGCTCCCTCCGGCCGGAAGCGCCTCGGCGACCCGGGCCAGGGTCGGGCCCTCGGGGTCGGCGAGCGCGCGGTCGGTCCGCTCGGCGAACCGCGCCGGCGAGTGCTCCCAGGGGCTGGCCGGGGCCCGCGCCACGATCTCGTCGGGGATGCCCCATCGCGCGAGATCCGCTCGCCACTGTTCGTCCATGGGACGAGCTTAGGAAAGTCCGCCGGGCCGGTCGATCGACACGAGGACGGGGCGGAGAGGGAGCGTCACGTAACGCGCACCTTGCCGCGGGGAGTGTGACAAACGTCCTATGAGTACGGTTTTCCAGGGGTTACTGGCGGGTAGCATTGTCGGTAAGGTTACTGACGAGTATGTCAGAGTCCCGGCTTCCCCCGGTTTCAAGGAGCAGACCCCATGGGCCACTACAAGAGCAACATCCGTGACCTGGAGTTCAATCTCTTCGAGGTGTTCGGGCGCCGGGATGTCCTGGGCACGGGCCCCTACGCCGACCTTGACGAAGATGTCGTGCGGACCATCCTCGACGAGGTCAACCGCCTGGCCACGGGAGTGCTGGCCGACTCCTTCGAGGAGGGCGACCGCAAGCCCCCGGTCTTCGACCCCGTCACCAGCACGGTGACGATGCCGGAGGGCTTCAAGAAGTCCTTCGCCGCCTACCGTGACGCCGGCTGGACCAACCTCGGCCTGCCCGCCGAGCTGAACGGCCCCGGCCTGCCCAACAGCGTGAACTGGGCGCTGGCCGAGATGGTCCTCGGCTCGAACCCTGCGATCTGGATGTACGCCAGCGGCCCGGCCTTCGCCCACGTGATGCACGTGATCGGCACCGAGGCGCAGAAGCGCTACGCCGAGCTGGCCATCGAGAAGCAGTGGGGCGCCACCATGGTGCTCACCGAGCCCGACGCCGGTTCCGACGTGGGCGCCGGCCGCGCGAAGGCCGTCCGGCAGGACGACGGCACCTGGCACATCGAGGGCGTCAAGCGCTTCATCACCAGCGCCGAGCACGACATGGCCGACAACATCTTCCACCTGGTCCTGGCCCGTCCCGAGGGGCACGGCGTGGGCACCAAGGGCCTGTCGATGTTCCTGGTCTCGAAGTACCACGTGGACCTGGAGACCGGCGAGCTCGGCGAGCGCAACGGCGTCTACGTCACCAACGTCGAGAAGAAGATGGGCCTGAAGGTCTCCACGACCTGCGAGCTCACCTTCGGCGAGAAGCACCCGGCCGTGGGCACGCTGATCGGCGAGGTGCACGAGGGCATCAAGCAGATGTTCATGATCATCGAGCACGCCCGGATGATGGTGGGCACCAAGGCGATCGCCACGCTCTCCACCGGCTACCTGAACGCCCTGGAGTACGCCAGGACGCGCGTGCAGGGCGCCGACCTCACCCAGATGGCCGACAAGTCGGCCCCGCGCGTGACCATCGCCCACCACCCGGACGTACGCCGCGAGCTCATGCTCCAGAAGTCGTACGCCGAGGGCATGCGGGCCCTGGTCCTGCTCACCGCCACCTACCAGGACGCGGTGCAGATCGCGGCCTTCGAGGGCCGCCGGGACGAGCACGCCGAGGCGATGAACGACCTGCTGCTCCCGCTGGTCAAGGGCGTCGGCTCCGAGCGCTCCTACGAGCTGCTGGCCCGCTCGCTGCAGACCCTGGGCGGCTCGGGCTACCTGCAGGACTACCCGATCGAGCAGTACATCCGGGACGCCAAGATCGACTCCCTCTACGAGGGCACGACGGCGATCCAGGGCCTGGACCTGTTCTTCCGCAAGGTCCTGCGCAACCAGGGCGTCGCTCTCGGCACGCTGTACGGCGACATCAAGGCCTTCGCCGCCTCCGAGGCCGGCAACGGCCGCCTCAAGGAGGAGCGCAAGCTCCTCGACGAGGCCGCGGACGAGGTCAAGGCCATGGCCGACACCCTGGCGGGCTGGGCCATCGGCTCGCTGGACGCGCCGGAGGAGGTCTACAAGGTCGGCCTCAACACCACCCGGTTCCTGCTCTCCCTGGGCGACCTGGTGATCGGCTGGCTGCTCCTGCGCCAGGCCGAGGTGGCGCTGACCGCGCTGGGCTCCTCCGACCGCGACAGTGCCTTCTACACCGGCAAGGTCGCCGCGGCCTCGTTCTTCGCCCAGACCGTCCTGCCCCGCCTCGCCGCGGAGCGCCGCGTGCTGGCCGCCACCAACCAGGACCTGATGGAGCTCCCCGAAGAGGCCTTCTGACCTTTTCCACCCGGCCACCTGCTCCCGCGGCAGGCGACACCGAGGGGCGGCCCTGTCTCACAGGGCCGCCCCTCGGCCGTTCTCCCGCCCGCGGGCCGTACGGCCTCACGGCTCGCCGTACGGCCCGCGGGCGTGAGGGGGGCGCTCCGCTCAGGCGGCCGGGAGTGCGCCGAGGCGGCTCAGCAGCTCGCGGGCGAGCGGGATCCGCTTCTTGGTGTCCTCGTCGGCGTTGACGTCGATGTTGAGCGCGAAGGTGTAGAGCCGGTCGCCGCGCTCGATCCAGCCCACCCACCAGCCGATGCCCGGCTTGGTGGACATGCCCCAGCCGGTCTTGGCGTACAGGGTGTAGCCGTCCTTCTCCTCGATCTTCAGCAGCTCGCGCACCGTCCGCTGGTTGCGCTGGGAGGCCGGCAGCTGCCCGCGGGCCATCCGCGACAGGAAGCGGGTCTGCTCCGTCGCCGAGATCTCCAGCGGGCCCTCAAGCCAGAACTGGTCGACCACGGAGCCGATCTGGCGGTTGCCGTAACCGAGCCGGTTCACCCACTGCTTCTCCCGCTTGACGCCGATCCGCCGGGCGAGCGTCTGGAAGACGGGGACGTTGGACACCCGGATCGCGTCGCGCAGGTTCATGTCCTGCTCCCACTCCGGGAACGGCTGCGGCTTTCCTCCGTACGGGATCACCTCGTTCTCGTCCTTGACGGCACCGGTCTCCAGCGCGATCAGGGCGTGCGGGACCTTGAAGGTGGACGCGGGGATCAGCCGCTGCTCCGCCCTGCGCCGGTCGACCACCGTGGTCTGCCCGGTCTTCACATCCAGGAGGGCGAACGTGCCGCGCACCCCCGCCTGGCGGAACAGCGCCTGCAGGTCGTCCCGGACGATCGTCCGCTGCTGGACCGCGGACTGCGCCGCCGCGGTCCCGGCGGCGGCGGTCCCGCCGCCGGAAGGACCCGCGGCGCCGTGGGCGGCGGTCCCGCCGAACAGCGCGGACGCCGTCAGGACGGCGACGCCCAGTGTCGTCCGGACCCGCCGCCGGCGGGCGGAGTCGGAGGAATGCTGCATGCCAGGCTCCTTGCTCTCGATCTTCACCGGAAGAGCAGACCAGAGCGGTCCATGTCATGTCCAATATCGATATGGAAGGACCATAAATATCGAAATGGATATTCATACTGGCCAGGCCCATATGCTCCGGAGGAAGGAGCGCTCGATCGACCTCCGGAACCGCCGGGGACGTTGACATGCGAGAATTGTTATTCTCATAATGAGAACATCTTGGTGTGGAGGACATGCGATGGACGATTCCGAGTTCCTGGCGAGCTACGACCCCCGGGCCTTCCCCGCGGTCGCGGTGACGGTCGACGTGGTGGCGCTGACCATCCGCGAGGGCGCGCTGCACGTGCTGCTGGTCGAGCGGGGCGAGCAGCCCCACGCGGGACGGTGGGCGCTGCCCGGGGGGTTCATCCGGCCGGACGAGGATCTGCCGGAGGCCGCGGCGCGGGAGCTGGCCGAGGAGACCGGTCTCGCCCCACGCGTGCACATCGAGCAACTCGCCAGCTACGGGGCCCCCGGGCGGGACCCCCGGATGCGGATCGTGTCGGTCTCCTACCTCGCCTTCGCCCCCCGCCTTCCCGATCCCCGCGCCGGCTCGGACGCGGCGGACGCCGCCTGGCGGCGGATCGACCGGCTGCCGGAGCTGGCCTTCGACCACGACCGCATCCTCGGCGAAGGACTGGAACGGGCGCGGGCCAAGCTGGAGTACACCCCGCTGGCCACCACGTTCGTGGACGAGACGTTCACGATCACCGAACTGCGCGGCGTCTACGAAACGGTCTGGGGCGTGCCGCTGCACGCGGGCAACTTCCACCGCAAGGTCCTGTCGGTGCCCGGATTCGTGGAGGGAACCGGGCAGACCACCGAGAGCGGCGGGACCCGGGGCGGCCCCCGGGCCAGGCTCTACCGGGCCGGCGACGCACGGCTCCTGCACCCCGCGCTGCTGCGGCCCGCCCGCGAAGGGGAGGCCGGATGACCACCACGGCCGAGGCGGTCGCCCTGGTGTCCGGCGCCCGCACACCGGACGACCTGTTCGGCGGGGACGCGCCACACCGGGCATACCGGCGGCTGGCGCGGCTGCTCCACCCCGACCTCGCCTCCGGACCGGACGCCGCCGAGGCCTTCGCCAGGCTCTCGGAGCTGTGGGCGGCCCGGGGCCGGGACACCGAGACAGTGATCACCACCAGGCGGGGGACCCACCGGGTCGGCGGCGTGTTCCGGCGCGGCGCCTCGGCCGTGCTGTACGGCTGCGACGACGACGCGCTGCTCAAGCTCCCGCGCAGTCACGCGGACAACGACCTGATGAGGCGCGAGGCGCAGGCGCTCGCGACGGTCACGCGGGAGGGCGACCCGTTGCTCCTGCCGTACGTGCCCCGGCTGGTGGATTCCTTCCGGCACCGCTCGGGCGGGGTCGAGCGGCAGGCCAACGTGATCAGCCGCGCGCCGGACGGCTTCATGAGCCTGACGGAGATCACCCGGCTGCGGCCGGTGCTCGACCCGAGGGACGTGGCGTGGATCTGGCGGCGGCTGCTGGTCGCGATCGGGATGGCCCACCGGGCGGGTGTGGTGCACGGCGCGGTGTTCGGGCACCACGTGCTGGTCCACCCGATCGACCACGGCCTGGTGCTCGTCGACTGGAGCCAGTCGGTGCCGCTCGGCAGCCCGCTGACCGCCCTGGTGGCCCGGCACCGCGACGACTACCCGCCCGAGGTCCTCGCCGGAGGACCGGCGACCCAGGCCCTCGACATCCGGCTCGCCACCCGCTGCGTCGCCGCCCTCATGGGCGACGGCGCCCCGGCCCCGATCCGCCGCTTCGTCCGGGGGAGCCTGGCGGGTCCGCCCCACGACGCCTGGGGACTCCTCGGCGAGCTCGACGAACTGCTCGACGATCTGTACGGCCCCAGGAAATACCGGCCCCTCCACCTGTGACCCCCGCCCGCCGGCCCGCCCCTGCGGCCTCGGCGGGGACCGGCCGCCAGGCGGCGGCCGGGCGCCACCCCACCGCCACACGCCGGGCGCTACGTCTCGTCGCGCAGGGAGGCGAGGAGTTCGAGGGTCCGCTCCTGCTCCCGCTCACCGCCGAGCGGGCTCACCAGCAGTTCCGTCGCCCCGGCTTCGGCGTACTGCCGGAACGCCCGCGCCACGACGGCCTCGTCCCCCGCGATGACCGTCTCGTGCACGCCGGACTTGCCTTGACGGTCCAGGAGCGCCCGGTAACTGGGGAACCGGCCGGCGAACCCGACCTGCTCGTCCACCTGCCGCCTGACACCGTCCGGATCGGCGGTGACGCTTGCCAGGACGGTCGCCACGATCCGGGGAGCGGGCCGCCCCGCCTCCGAGGCGGCGCGGGTGATCCCCGGTCCGATGTGGTCGGCGATGGTCTCCGGGCCCGCCCACACGGTCACCGTCCCGTCGGCGAGCTCGCCGGCGACGCGCAGCATGACCGGTCCGAGCGCGGAGATCAGCACCGAGGGCGGTTCCGCGCCGGGCACGTCGACCTGCCCCGCCGCGCTGAGGGTCTGCCCGCGGTATTCGACGTGCTCGCCGCGGAGCAGCGGCCGCAGCGCCGACAGGTACTCCCGGACGTGCCGGGCGGGCCGGTCGTAGGAGTGGCCGAACTGCCCCTCGATGATCTGCTGGTGGCTCGGCCCGATGCCGAGGGTGAGCCGGTTGCCGGTCGCCGCCTGCGCCGTGAGCGCCTGCCCGGCCAGCGCGAGCGGGTGCCTGGGGTAGGTCTGCACCACCGCGGTCCCCAGGTCGACGCCGGGCACGTGCTGCGCGCTGAGCGCCAGCACGGTGAGCACGTCCCAGGAGGTGAGCTGGCTGAAGAAGGCGCTGTCGAGCCCGGCCTCCGCCGCGGCGCGCACCTGCCCGATCATCGCGTCCAGGCTCAGCCCGACGCCGCTGATGTACAGACCTGTCCTCACGGTCCCTCCAAAGTGAAGCGGATCTTCCGGTTCCGTTGGCTCACGCTACACTAATCTGAACCTGTGATTCCGTTTGATCGGGATCCGATGGAGAGGGGTCTCCGTGCGGGCCGACGCGCGACGCAACCGCGAGCTCATCGTCACGACCGCGCTCGACCTGTTCACCGAGTCCGGGGCGGGCGTGTCGATGGAGGAGATCGCCCGCGCGGCCGGACTCGGCGTCGGCACGCTCTACCGCCACTTCCCCGACCGGCAGGCGCTACTGGAGGCCATCGCCCTCGACGCACTGGGCCGGCTCCAGACGTTCACCCGGGCCGCCGTCGCGGAGGACACTCCGCGGTGGCAGGTCCTCCGCCGGATCGTGGAGCAGTGCGTCGAGCTGCCCCTGGCACTGATCAAGACGCTGCTGGCCGCCACGCCGGCGAACCCCGAGCTGCGGGAGATGGAGCACGACGTCAACGCCCGGCTCGAACACCTCCTGGGACAGGCCCAGCAGGAGGGGACGCTGCGCCCGGACATCCCGCCGCGCGAGATCGTCGAGCTGCTCAACGTGGCCGTCTGCCGCCCGGGGGCACGCGTCGACGACCATCTGACCACCGTGATACTCGACGGCCTCAAGCGCTGACCCGCCGAGGCTGAGAGGGCGGAACACACGGAGGGGTTGACGCGGCCCACAGTTATTCTCATACTGAGATTGTCTCTACTTGAGAAAAACTTGTGAAGGACGACCCCAGGAGACCCCCATGGGAAGCGGAATCTGGTCCACCGACGTCTACACCGCCGCCGCGGGCTACCGCGCCGCCAAGGGCACCAGCGCCTTCGCCTACAGCGACAGCGGCGCGCGCGCCGTGCACGACGATCTCAACCCGTACGGCGTGGCGGCCCGGGAGAGCCGTGACTCCGACGAGCACCCCGAGACCGTGGCCGTCGCCGTCCTGTTCGACGTGACCGGCTCGATGGGCGGGGTGCCCCGCACGCTCCAGAGCAAGCTTCCCGACCTGCTCGGCCTGCTGCTCCGCAAGGGCTACGCGGCCGACCCGCAGATCCTCTTCGGCGCGATCGGCGACGCCACCTGCGACCGGGCCCCGCTGCAGATCGGCCAGTTCGAGTCCGACAACCGGATGGACGAGGACCTCGGCAGGATCCTGCTGGAGGGCGGAGGCGGCGGCCAGCGGACCGAGTCGTACGAGCTGGCGATGTACTTCATGGCCCGGCACACCTCGCTCGACTGCTTCGAGAAGCGCGGACGCCGGGGCTATCTGTTCATCATCGGCGACGAGCTGCCCTACCCCAAGGTCAAGCGCCGCGAGGTCGGCGCGGTGATCGGCGACCGGCTCGCGCGGGACGTCACGACCGAGGAGATCGTCGCCGAGCTGACCAGGATGTACGACGTCTACTACATCCTCCCCGCCGGGACCAGCTACGCCGGCGACCGGCGGACACTGGCCGCCTGGCGTGAGCTGCTCGGCCAGAACGTGCTGGAGCTGGACGACCTGGACGCGGTCTGCGAGACGATCGCGCTGACGGTCGGCCTCGGCGAGGACGCCATCGACCTGGACCAGGGGCTGAACGATCTCGACGAGCTGGGCTCGACGGCGGGCGCCGCGGTGGGCAAGGCCCTGGCAAGGCTGGACCGGGGCGCGCTGGTGGTGGCCGAGGACCTCGGCCTCGGTGGCGACAGCGGCGTGATCCGGCTGTGAACGAGCACGTGATCGTGGCCGACCTCGGGTACGGCGACGCCGGGAAGGGCACGGTCGTGGACTGGCTCTGCGCCCAGGGGCCCGTCCAGGCGGTCGTCAGGTTCAACGGGGGCGGGCAGGCGGCCCACAACGTCGTCCTTCCCGACGGGCGGCACCACACGTTCGCCCAGTTCGGGTCGGGGACGCTCCGGGGGGTGCCGACCCACCTGTCCCGCTTCATGGTCGTGGACCCGCTCGCCCTGGCCTCGGAGGCCGCGCACCTGAGCGAGCTGGGCGTGCCCGACCCGTTCGGGCTGCTCACCGTGGATCGGGACGCCCTGCTCGCCACGCCGTACCACGTGGCGGCGGGCCGGGCACGGGAGCTGGCGCGCGGGGACGACCGGCACGGGTCGTGCGGGATGGGCATCGGCGAGACCATGGCCTACGCCCTGGACCATCCGGGTCTCGGGCCGACCGCCGGCGACTGCGAGAACCCGGCACTGCTCGCGCGCAAGCTGCACGCGCTCCGCGAGGCGCTGAGGGTGACCGGGCCTCCGGTGGAGGACTGCGTCGCGGCCTACCGGGCGTTCGCCGAGCGGGTGATCCTCGTGGACTCCACGTTCACGGCCGCCCTGCTGCGCAGGCGTCCGGTGGTCTTCGAGGGGGCGCAGGGCGTGCTGCTCGACGAGTGGCACGGCTTCCACCCCTACACGACCTGGAGCACGACGACCTTCGCCAACGCGCTGGCCCTGCTCGACGGGGTGCCCGCCGTACGGCTGGGCGTGCTGCGCACCTACACCCCCCGACACGGGCCCGGCCCGCTGGTCACCGAGGACCCGACGCTGGAGATCGACGAGGCCCACAACGCGACGGGGCCATGGCAGGGGCCCTTCCGGGCCGGCCACTTCGACGCGGTGGCCCACCGTTACGCGCTGGCGGTCGCGGGCGGGGCCGACGCGCTCGCGCTCACCCACCTGGACGCGCCGGTGTCGCGGATGTGCGTCTCCTACGACATCGGCGAGCTCGCGGCGGGGACGGCGGGTGACCTCGGCGCGCAGGCCGAACTGACCCGGCGGGTGCTGAGGGCGCGCCCCCGCTACACCGACGGCATCGGCGCCGGCGACTGGCCGGCGGCCGTCGCCGACGCCCTGGGGGTCCCGGTCTGGCTGGGCTCGGCCGGACCCACCGCCGCAGACAAGACGCGCCTGAGTAGTGTGATCGCCCCCGAAAGGGTATGACCACCCACGTACGTTCCCTTTACCTGACCATTACTCGCGTCCGGAGGACTTGATGGGTGTCGGGGTAAGCATCTTCTTTCTCACGCTCGGCGCCATCCTCCGCTTCGCCATCGAGCCCGACGTCCTGGGCGAGAATGTGCACATCGACGTCATCGGCCTGATCTTCATGATCGTCGGCGCCGTCGGGATCGTGTTGAGCGTCGTACTGGCCCCCAAGCGCGGGCAGACGTCGGAGGATCGCCTGATGCACCGCGAGAACAACCCTCCGGACATCTAGAAGGCGTACTGCACGGCCGCCCGGGAGGCCAGGATCGGCTTGATGTGCTCGGCGATCACGGCCTGGTGCGCCGGGTGGTCACGGTAGACCAGGTAGTCGTCGAGGCTGTCGAAGTCCGCGACGACCGCGAACTCGTGGTTGCCCGGGTTCACGCCCGCGTCGGCGCCGACGGCGTAGGCGCGCATCTCCGTGATGATCTCCGGCAACTTGCCGAGCTCGGTCGCGACCGCGGCCTTCTGCTCGTCGGTGGCCCCTTCGGCCCAGGTGAAAAGCACGACATGCCGGAACATGATCTTCCCTTCGTTCGAGTTCCCAGCCAGCGTACGGCCACGCCCGCGGAGACCCGGCGGCGGGGACTAAATCACCTTTAGCGTGGGTAGGACTCTTTGTCCTGAAATGCGCCGATATCGTAATTTATTTCTTATTTATACAGCTCTGTGGTGCTTTGCCAAAGCATAAGTGCTTTGCGGTGTCTTGATCGCTCCCCCTCCGGCAGTCTGTGGATTGTCCAGCAATCCATGAGGACGGATCCGTCTTCGCGTGAAACCCGGAGGATCGCATGAAAACCAAAACTGCCGCCTCGTTCATCGCGAGCATGATGGGCGCGGGGCTCTTCGCCGGAGCACTCGTGGCAGGTTCCGCACAGGCCTCGGTCAAACCCGCGGTATCGACCCAGGCCTCCCAGGCCGCCACCACGGCCACGAACGTCGTCACGGGTTGCGGTTGCTGGAGACGCCGCTGCTGCCGCTGCGGCGGAGGCTGTGGCTGGGGCGGCGGCGGCCGAGGCTGGGGCTGGGGCGGCGGCGGGGGCGGACGGGGCTGGGGCGGTTGGGGCAGCGGCTGGGGTGGCGGCTGGTGGTAGGCCGGAGGCGGACAGCCCGCCGCCCGTCATAGGACCACGAGCGGCCGGGGCGAGAACACGTTTGTCATCCGGCCGGGCCGAGAAAGGCCGGGCCGGATGATACCGGGAACGTTTTCCGGCAGACCCTCATCTGGGGCGAGAACGGACGGGTCCATTCGCCTCCGCTGCGAGCCCGCTCCTTTCGGGGAGCGGGCTCACCGCGTTTTCCCGAGCCTGTTTTCCCGAGCCTTTGGGAGCGCCTCCGGCAGACCCGGTCCGCCGGAGGGCGGTTCCAGCCGAAAGCCGTTTTCAACGGAGAACCCGCCGGACGGAGGACCCGTCCGGCGGAGAGCCGGGCCAGCGGAGCACCCGTCCGACGGGGAACCATGTCCGACGAAACACCCGTCCGACAGAGAACCACGTCCGACGAAACACCCATCCGACAGAGAACCACGTCCGGCGAAGGACCCGTCCGGCGGAGGGCGCCTTTCCCTGCCTGCGCCCGTCGGGTGCGGGCCCTCAGACCGGGCGAGGGGCCGCGCTGCGGCGCCTGGAGAGCCTGACCTCCGTACGGCCCGGGCTCCGCGCGTCGCCGAGGACGATCGTGTGCGCCGTTTCGGGGATGAGGCGGAGATCGTGGGTGATGAGGATGGTCGTGCGGCCGGACATGAGCAGCCGGAGAGGCTCCATGATCCGTGCCGCGGTGAGGGAGTCGAGTCCGGTCATCGGTTCGTCGAGCACGAGCACCGGGGCGTCGCGCAGGATCGCCCGGGCGATGGCGATGCGCTGGCGCTGCCCGCCGGACAGGAGCCGGCCGCGTTGGCCGATGGGCGTGTCGTATTTCCGGGGGAGCGTGCCGATGAAGTCGTGCACGTCCGCCAGGACGGCGGCCCGGACGATGTCGTCCATGCTTGAGCCGGGACGGCCGTAGGCGATGTTGTCGCGCACGGTCCCGGAGAAGAGCAGGTTCTCCTGCTGGAGGATGGTGATGTTGTCGCGCAGCGACCGGCGCGGCAGGTCCCGGATGTCGACTCCGTCGAGAAGGATGCGCCCGGCGGTGGGGTCGTAGAACCGCAGCAGGAGTTTGGTGAGGGTGGATTTGCCCGCGCCACTGGGCCCGGTGCAGACGATCAGTTCGCCCGGCTCCGCGCGGAAGGACAGATTCCGCAGCGTGGGACTGGTCCGGTTCGGATAGGTGAAGCCGACCTCGGCGAACTCGATCCGGCCACGGCTCCGCCCGGCCATGGGAACCGCCCCGGCCCGGTCGGTGACAGCGGGCCGGGTCCGCAGGATCTCGATGACGCGGTCGGAGCCCGCCGCGGCCTCGGAGACGGTGAGCGCGATCTGCCCGAGGCTCTGCACCGCCGGATAGAGGTAGGCGAGGTAGGCGGCGAAGGCGAGCAGCCCGCCGATGGTGAGCCGGCCGGCCGCGATCTCCCACGCGCCGAAGCCGATGACGACCAGCAGGCAGATGGTCTCGATGACCTGGACGACCGGCCCGTACAGCGCGGACAGCCGGGCCTGGGACACGTTGGCCCGTAGCCAGGTGTGGCCCTCGGCGTGCAGCCGATCCGCCTCGGCCTCCTGGCGGTTGTAGGCCTGGACGAGGGACTGGTTGGCCAGGCCCTCCTCGATGACGCTGTTCATGGCTCCGTTGCTGAGCCGCTCCCGGGCGGCGACGGTCCTGAACTTCGACGCGAAAACCTTGGAGACGATCAGGAACGCCGGGACCATCGCGAACGTCACCAGCGCGAGATCCCACCGGATGTAGAAGGCCGCCCCGGCGAAGAAGACCACGCTGGCGACCGTCGTGAGGAGCCGGACCACGCCGGAGCCGACCAGTTCCTCGATGGCTTCGATGTCGTCGGTGAGCCGGGCCATCAGGTCGCCCAGCCGGCGGTTGTCGAAGAAGTCGGGGGTGAGCGTCTGGATGTGGGAGAACACCCTGTCCCGTAACCGCAGCAGGAAGCGCTCCCCGCCCAGGGCCGTGGCGTAGGAACCCACGAAGGAGGCCAGGCCCGCGATGACCACGAGGCCGAGCCAGGTGAACGCGGGTGTCCAGAACGCTCCCATGTTCTGGTCGCTGAGGACCTCGTCGGTGATGCGCCCGAACAGCCAGATCGCGCTGACCTCGCAGAGGGCCGCCACGATCGCCAGCACGACGCCGACCACGAAAAACCTGCGGACGCCGCGGGTGCAGGGCCAGAACCGCCGGAAGGCGTCCCGGATGGAGACCGCCGGCGCGATCGGGGACGGGAGGTCCCCTACCGGTCCGGCTCCGTCCGGCGAGGGGGTCGCAAAGGAGAACCGGCGGGTGACCCGCCGGTTCTCGTCTGACTTTGCTACCACCACCAGCCGCCGCCCCAGCCGCCGCCCCAGCCGCCGCCGCATCCGCAGCGACGACGACGACGGCATCCGCCCCAACCAAGCGGAGCGCGGTTAGCCGGGAAGAACTTGTCCAGTCTCATTGACTTTCCCTTCTGACCGTTCTTTCGCGGACTTGCCAATTACGACAATATCACCCATATGCGCATCAATCTCCGGGCTCGACGCGGATTTGAGATCTTTTAACCGGCCATTCCAATGTGCCTCCCGGAGAGGGTGGACCAGCTCCTTCGCACCTGTCACCGGTGGGCCACGGAACGCCCAAGCAAGGGGACGTTATTCAAAGCGCGCCCCGGAAAACCACCAGGAGAGAGTCTCCCTGATCCAATGAAAGGCCATCGCCGAACGCGCCGGACGATCGCCCCGAGCCCCCCGCGAACCTCATAAGTTCTCCATAAGGAAACCTGGAAACGGCGAGTCGGTAAATGAACGCCAAATGGGGAAGGCGCTCCGGAGCACCGGCGGAGGAGCCCTGGGCGGACGCGGGCGTCCTGGAACCACGCGAGCCCGCTCCCTCCGGGGAGCGGGCTCGCGACTTCTGCGGTTTCAGTTCCAGGCGAGCATGCGGAGCGGGTCCTCCAGCATGGCGCCGACGTCACGGAGGAAGAGCGAGCCGAGCTCCCCGTCCACGACCCGGTGGTCGAACGACAGCGCCAGCGTGCAGACCCTGCGTGGCACGATCTGCCCGTCCACCACCCACGGCATGTCCCTGACCTGCCCGAAGGCCAGGATGACCGACTCCCCGGGGTTGAGGATCGGAGTGCCCGCGTCCACCCCGAACACGCCCACATTGGTGATCGTGATCGTGCCGCCGGCCATGTCGGCGGGCTGGGTGCGGCCCGCACGGGCGGTCTCGGCGAGGGCGCCGAGGGCCCTGGCGAGGTCCGGGAGGGACATCGCGTGGGCGTCCTTGACGTTGGGGACGAGCAGGCCGCGCGGGGTGGCCGCGGCGATGCCCAGGTTCACGTAGTGCTTGACCACGATCTCCTGCGCGGCCTCGTCCCACGCCGAGTTGATCATCGGATACCGGCGCGCGGCGACGAGCACCGCCTTCGCCACCAGGAGCAACGGCGACACCTTGACCTCGGCGAAGTCGGGCAACCGTCGCAGCCGCCCGACCGCGTCCATGGTCTCGGTGACGTCCACCTGGAGGAACTCGGTGACATGCGGCGCGGTGAACGCCGAGGCCACCATGGCCTGCGCGGTCGCCCTGCGCACACCCTTGACCGGGATCCGCTCCTCACCCGCCCGTACGGCCGGCACCGCAACCGGAGCGGAGACCGCCCCGACCGCCGACTGGACGTCGTCCCGGGTGATCGAGCCCTGCGGGCCGCTCCCGGTGAGCGTGGTCAGGTCGACTCCGAGATCCTTGGCCAGCTTCCGCACGGGAGGCTTGGCCAGCGTCGCGACGCGTCCCCCGGAGGCGGGCGCGGCACCGGCGGCAGTCCCGTTCTCCCGGGCGTCCTCCCGCACGGAGGGCGCGGCGCTCTCCCCGGTGAACGGCCCGGCGGCCTCGCCGGCGGCGGGCCCGGCGTCCTCCCGCGCGGACGGCTGGACGCTCCGCGGAGCCGGCGAGCCCGCGGGCGGGGTGGGCGCCGATTTGCGGGGACGGCGTTTGGCCGCGCCCATCTTGACGCCGTAGCCCACCAGGACCGGCTGGCGCTCCTCCTTCGGGAGGGCGGGCACCATGTCCTCGGCCAGGGCCTGCCCGCGTTCGGGGGCGGGGCCGGGGGCGGCGGAGGGAGCGGGGTCCGTGCCGGTCCCGTCGTCGACCGAGATGATCGGCCTGCCGACGTCCACGGTCTCGCCCTCGTCGGCCATCAGGGCCGCCACCACGCCCTCGAACGGGCAGGGCAGCTCGACGACGGCCTTGGCGGTCTCGATCTCCACGATGATCTGGTTGACCTTGACGGGGTCGCCGGCCTTCACGTGCCAGCGGACGATCTCCGCCTCGGTCAGGCCTTCACCCACGTCGGGGAGCTTGAACTGCTTCATCGTCTCCTCCCTCTCAGAACGCGAACGCGCGGTCGACGGCGTCGAGGACCCGGTCCAGGTCGGGCAGGTAGTGGTCCTCCAGCCTGGAGGGCGGGTAGGGGGTGGACGGCCCGCCGATGCGCAGCACGGGCGCCTCCAGGTTGTAGAAGCAGGTCTCGGTGACGCGGGCGGCCACCTCGGCGCCGAAGCCGTTGTAGACCGGCGCCTCGTGCACCACGACGCAGCGCCCTGTCTTGCGGACCGACTCGGTGACCCGCGCGATGTCCAGCGGGTTGAGCGAGCGCAGGTCCACCACCTCCAGGGACCGGCCGTCCTCCTCGGCCGCCGCCGCCGCCTCCAGGCAGGTCTTGACCATCGGCCCGTACGCCAGCACGGTGAGGTCCGTGCCCGGCCGTACCACCTGGGCCTGGTCGAAGGGCGTCCAGCCGTCGGGGGCGGCGGAGGTGTCCACCTCGGCCTTCTCCCAGTAGCGCCGCTTGGGCTCGAAGAAGACCACCGGGTCGTCGCACCGGATCGCCTGCTGGATCATCGTGTAGGCGTCGGCGGGGTTGGAGCAGGCCACCACCCGCAGGCCCGCGGTGTGGGTGAAGTAGGCCTCGGGCGACTCGCTGTGGTGCTCCACGGCGCCGATTCCGCCGCCGCACGGGATCCGCACCACGACCGGCAGCCTCACCTTCCCCAGCGACCGCAGCGGCATCTTGGCGAGCTGGGTGATGATCTGGTCGGCGGCGGGGAAGACGAACCCGTCGAACTGGATCTCGCAGACCGGGCGGTACCCCCGGAGCGCGAGCCCGATCGCCGTGCCGATGATGCCCGACTCGGCCAGCGGCGTGTCGATGACCCGCTGCTCGCCGAAGTCCTTCTGCAGCCCGTCGGTGACGCGGAACACGCCACCGAGCTTGCCCACGTCCTCGCCCATGATGAGGACCTTGGGGTCGTCCTCCATGGCCTTGCGCATGCCCTCGTTGAGTGCCTTCGCCAGCGTGAGAGTGCTCATCCCTCGAACCCCTCCAGGTAGGCCGCGAACTGGGCGCGCTCCTCGTCCATCAGCCGGTGCGGCTCCGCGTAGACGTGGTCGAAGATGGCCAGCGGCTCGGGATCCGGCAGCGCGAGACAGCGTTTACGCACGTCCCGGCCCAGATCATCGGCCTCGGCGTCGATCGCGTCGAAGAACTCCTGGTCGGCGAGCTGGTTTTTGAACATGTAGGCGCGGACCCGCTCGATGGGGTCCTTGAGCTTCCACGCCTCCAGCTCCCCGGCCACCCGGTAACGGGTCGGGTCGTCGGAGGTGGTGTGCGCGCCCATCCGGTAGGTGAAGGCCTCGATCAGCATCGGCCCCTGCCCGGACCTGGCGTCGGCGAGCGCCTTGCGGGTGACGGCGAGGCAGGCGAGGACGTCGTTGCCGTCGACCCGGACGCCGGGGAAGCCGAAGCCGCTCGCCCGGCGGTACAGCGGGATGCGGGACTGCTTCTCCAGGGGCTCGGAGATGGCCCACTGGTTGTTCTGGCAGAAGAACACCACGGGCGCGTTGAACACCGACGCCCAGATGAACGACTCGTTCACGTCGCCCTGGGAGGTGGCGCCGTCCCCGAAGTAGACGATCGTGGCGGCCTCGGCGCTGTCGCGCTGGACGCCCATGGCGTAGCCGACCGCGTGCAGGGTCTGGCTGCCGATCACGATCGTGTACAGGTGGAAGTTGTGCTCGGCCGGATCCCAGCCGCCGTGGTTGACGCCGCGGAACAGGCCGAGCAGGTTCACCGGGTCGACGCCCCGGCACCATGCCACACCGTGCTCGCGGTAGGTCGGGAAGGCCATGTCCGTCTCGGCCAATGCCCGGCCCGAGCCGATCTGCGCGGCCTCCTGGCCGAGCAGGGACGCCCAGATGCCCAGCTCGCCCTGGCGCTGCAGGGCCACGGCCTCCAGATCGACGCGGCGGACCAGGACCAGGTCCCGGTAGAGGCCGCGGATCTCCTCGGGTGTCAGGTCGATGTCGTAGTCGGGATGCTCGACCCGTTCCCCTTCGGGGGTCAGCAACTGGACGAGCTCCGGGGGTGCTTCCGCACCATGAGGGGCGTCGGCTGTCACGTGCCGCTCCTGTGTGCTCGGGGCCGCCTGGATGGGTTCGCCATCACCGTGCGGCCGGTTAGCGACGCATCCGACCCGTCTGGTGGTGGTTCGTCTGCGTTTGTGGACATCGTGGCAGAGGTCACATACCTGCGCGCAAGACCTACCTCGATGTCCATACGCTCCCCGTTCCCGCTGAACCCCTCTTTACCCTCGTGTCTTTACCCTCGCACGGGGAGCGGCCGGACCCGGCGACGAACTGCCGGAGAAGCCCGTTACGCTTGAGGCGCCGGACCGTCCCCGCTGCAACCAGGAGGAACACCGTGGCGCGCGTCATCGTCGACGTCATGCTGAAGCCCGAGATTCTTGACGCTCAGGGCCAGGCGATCGCCCGCGCACTGCCGCGGCTCGGCTTCTCCGGTGTCTCAGCGGTACGGCAGGGCAAGCGGTTCGAGGTGGATCTCGAAGGTCCCGCCGACGAGGCCGCGCTTTCCGAGGTCCGCAAGATGGCCGAGACCCTGCTGGCCAACACCGTGATCGAGAACTACACGGTCACCGTGGAGTCGTAGATCGTCCTATATCGCGTGGAGAGTTTCCTTACGTCCGGGTAAATCACACTCCGGATATGCCCTAATCCCACAGCTTGACCAACAGTAAATAACATTAAGGTTATTTTGCGGTTAGCCCGGATTCTGGGGGGAAACCTTGACAGGGTGACGTCTGGCCCCGGGAGGGATCCGGTGGATATCGAGTTCTCGTTGGCTCTGCCGAGAGAGGCCATCGGCATTCCCATGGTCCGCAGAGCCCTGGGCGACTCGCTGCGTTCGCTCGGCGTCACCGAGAGCTGCGTGTCCGACATCCTGCTCGCGGTCACCGAGGCGTGCGCCAACGCCGTGCGCCACGGTGGCCCCGCCAACCGCTACGAGGTCGAGGCCGCGATCGGCTACGGCCGCTGCGACGTCCGCATCATCGACAGGGGCCACGGCCTCCTGCGCGTGCCCGAGCACTACCCCCCGGCGGACACCGAGAACGGCCGGGGCATTCTCATCATGCAGGCCGTGGTGGACGAGATCTCCTTCGACATCACCCCCGGCCGGGGCACCACCGTGCATCTGCGCAAGCATCTCGACTGGGACGAGGACGCCGCCTTCCTCCGCCGCCGGATGCTCGCCGCCGTATAGACCTCCGCACCGGCGCCGGATGCTCGCAGCCGTACAGACCTCCGCACCGCCGCCGTTGTGCGATCCTCCATGTCACGGACCGGTTCCAGGGCGGTGAGCTGTGTGATCGGACGACTCCGCGTGTGACCTCCCGGCCAGGAGCGGATAGCCTGGGCGCACCGCCGCAGACCGTCGTCCGATGTGTGAGACGTCGGCGCGGTGCTCGTTTGTGGAGGGGAACGCTGTCATGAGTGCTGCCCGCGTGGGCGTCGTCACTTTTCCCGGAACTCTTGACGATCAGGACGCGGCTCGCGCCGTGCGTCACGCAGGCGGCGAAGCCGTCCCGCTGTGGCACGCGGATCCCGATCTCAAGGGGGTGGACGCGGTCTTCCTGCCAGGCGGGTTCTCCTACGGGGACTACCTGCGGTGCGGGGCGATCTCCAGATTCGCCCCGCTGATGGAGGAGCTGATCCCCGCCGCCAGGGCCGGGCTCCCCGTCCTGGGCACCTGCAACGGCTTCCAGATCCTCTGTGAGGCCCATCTGCTGCCCGGCGCGCTGATGCGCAACGCCGGACTGCACTACATCTGCCGCGACCAGGGCATCCGGGTGGAGAACACCTCCACACCGTGGACGTCGGACTTCACCGAGGGCCAGGAGATCGTGCTGCCGGTCAAGCACGGCGAGGGCCGCTACGTCGCCGACGAGGCGACCCTGAGCGCGCTGGAGGGCAACGGCCAGATCGTCTTCCGCTACGTCGGAGGCAACCCCAACGGCTCCCTGAACGACATCGCGGGCATCCGCAACGAGGCCGGGAACATCGTCGGCCTCATGCCGCACCCCGAGCACGCGGTCGAGGACCTCACCGGCGCGCCGAGCACGGACGGCCGCGGATTCTTCTCCTCCATCCTGAAGAAGCTGGTGAACCTGTGAGCGAGCGAGCCGACACGCACGGCGGCCAGGCGCCCGACGCGCATCTGGACACCGTCAAGCGGGCCGAGGACACCCCCGGCGAGCGCCAGCCGTACGCCGAGCTGGGCATGAAGACCGACGAGTACGACCGGGTCCGCGACATCCTCGGCCGCCGGCCGACGAGTTCCGAGCTGGCCATCTACAGCGTCATGTGGAGCGAGCACTGCTCCTACAAGTCCTCCAAGGTGCACCTGCGCCAGTTCGGCACCAAGGCCCCCGAGTCCGACGCCCTGCTCGTCGGCATGGGCGAGAACGCCGGCGTCGTGGACATCGGCGACGGCTGGGCCGCCACCTTCAAGATCGAGTCGCACAACCACCCGTCCTACGTCGAGCCGCACCAGGGCGCGGCGACCGGTGTCGGGGGCATCGTCCGCGACATCATGTCGATGGGCGCGCGGCCGATCGCGGTGATGGACGCGCTCCGGTTCGGCGCGGCGGACGCCCACGACACCCGGCGGGTGCTGCCCGGCGTGGTCGAGGGCATCAGCCACTACGGCAACTGCCTGGGCCTGCCCAACGTCGGCGGCGAGGTCGTCTTCGACCCCTGCTACATCGGCAACCCGCTGGTCAACGCGCTCTGCGTGGGCCTGCTCCGCAAGGACCAGATCAAGCTGGCGACCGCCCCCGGGCCGGGCAACAAGGTCGTGCTGTTCGGCGCGCTGACCGGCCCCGACGGCATCGGCGGCGCCTCCGTCCTGGCCTCCGCCACCTTCGAGGACGAGTCGCACACCAAGCGCCCCAGCGTCCAGGTGGGCGACCCGTTCATGGAGAAGCTGCTGATCGAGTGCTGCCTGGAGCTGTACCAGGCGGACGTGGTCGTCGGCATCCAGGACCTCGGCGCGGCCGGCGTCTCCTGCGCCACGACCGAGCTCGCGGCCAAGGGCACCGGCGGCATGGACGTCCGGCTGGACCTGGTCCCGCTGCGCGACCCGTCGCTGCGCCCCGAAGAGATCCTGATGAGCGAGTCGCAGGAACGCATGATGGCCGTCGTCACGCCCGACGACATCGATGCCTTCATGGCGATCTGCACCAAGTGGGACATCCCGGCGACCGTGATCGGTGAGGTCACCGACTCCGGCCGCCTGGTGATGACCTGGTACGGCGAGACCATCGTGGACATCCCGCCGGGCACCGCGGCCGACGACGGCCCGGTCTACGAACGGCCGTTCCACGAGCCGGCCGGTCAGGCGGCGCTCAACGCCGACGACCCCGCGCGGCTGGCCCGCCCCGACGACCTCCGGGCGACGCTGCTGGAGCTCCTCGGCTCGCCGAACCTGGCCTCCAAGGAGTGGGTGACCTCCCAGTACGACCGCTACGTGCGCGGCAACACCGTGCTCGCCCAGCCCGCCGACGCCGGCGTGCTGCGGATCAGCGAGGTCATGCCGGGCGCCGAGGAGACCACCCGGGGCATCGCGCTGTCGACGGACGGCAACGGCCGCTACGCCCGGCTCGACCCGTACGCGGGCGCGCAGCTCGCGCTGGCCGAGGCCTACCGGAACGTGGCGGTGACCGGCGCCAGGCCGCTCGCGGTGACCGACTGCCTCAACTTCGGCTCCCCCGAGGACCCCGAGGTCATGTGGCAGTTCGCCGAGGCCACGCGTGGCCTCGCCGACGCCTGCAGGGCCCTGGGCGTCCCGGTGACCGGCGGGAACGTCTCCTTCTACAACCAGACGGGGTCGACCCCGATCCACCCGACCCCGGTCGTGGGCGTGCTGGGCGTGATCGACGACGTGGCCAAGCGGGTGCGCAGCGGCTTCACCGGCCCGGACGAGAAGATCATCCTGCTCGGGGACACGGAGGAGGAGTTCGGCGGCTCCGAATGGGCCCACGTGGCCCACGGCCACCTCGGCGGCCTGCCGCCCCAGGCCGACCTGGAGGCCGAGCGGGCCCTGGGACTCGTCCTGACCGAGGCCGCCTCCCGCGGCCTGCTGACCGGCTCCCACGACCTGTCCGACGGCGGCCTGGCCATCGCCCTGGCCGAGTCCTGCCTCGCCCAGGGGGTCGGCTGCACGGTCTCCCTCACGGGTGAGGACGCGTTCGTCGGCCTGTTCAGCGAGTCGTCGTCTCGCGCGCTGGTGACCGTGGCACCGGAGTCCTTCGAGGCCTTCGCCGAGCTCTGCGCCGCCCACGAGGTCCCCTGCTACGGCCTGGGCACCACCGGCGGCACGTCCCTGACGGTGGAGGGCGTCCTGGACGTCCCGGTCACCGAGCTCCGGGAGACCCACACGGCGACCCTGCCGGGCATCTTCGGCTGATCGCCTCCAGCACGGAAGGGGTACGGCTCACGCGAGCCGTACCCCTTTTTCCATGTTCCGGCTTTTTCCATGTTCCGGCGGTTTTTCCATGTTCCGGCGGATCGATCGAGCCGGGAAGGCAGGAGGCCCCTCCGGCGACCGTCCGGAGGGGCCTCGCTCACTGCACGTACGGCTCAGGCGAGGATCAGACCTTCTTCGCGCACATCACGTAGACAGTGCCCTTGGAGCCGCCGCCACCGCTGAGACTCCTGTCGTTGTCGTTGTCACCGGGGAGCTTGCTGATCTTCACGCTCCAGCTGGTCGACCCGCTGGGCATGGACGCCGTGACGATGTACCGGCTGTCACTGAGGGAGTAACCGCCGCCGGTCGCGACTTCGTTGGCCTTGCAGCTTGCCGTACCGCCGTTGTGGCCGATCTCGCCGTAGGCGGTCTGCACGCTCAGCGTGCCGCCGCCCGTGCCGGGGTCACCCTTGGGACCCTGCGGCCCGGTGTCCCCCTTCACGCCCTGGAGCCCGCGAGGGCCGGTGTCACCCTTCGCCCCGGGAGCGCCGTCCCTGCCCTTGTCACCCTCTGCGCCCTGGAGCCCGCGAGGACCGGTGTCGCCCTTCTCGCCGGGAAGACCGCGGGGACCGGTGTCGCCCTTCGCCCCGGGAGCACCGTCCTTGCCGTCCTGGCCGCGCGGCCCCTGCTCGCCCTGCTCGCCCTGCTTGCCCGGCAGGCCGTTCTGACCGTCCTTGCCCGGCAGGCCGTTCTGGCCGTCCTTGCCCGGCAGACCCTGCTTGCCCGGGAAGCCACGGTCACCCTGCGGCCCCTGCTGGCCGGCGGGGCCCTGGGCGCCGTTCCTGCCCGCGGGTCCCTGCGGGCCCTGGGTGTTCACGCCCTGCGACTGGCTACCGCCGTCGCCCCAGGTCACCCTGGTCTCGGTCGCCCTGCATGCGGCCGTCGCGTTGACGATCCGCGCGTAACGCGTCTTCTTGTTCACACACGCATGAACCTCTGTACCGGCCGACGACGCGACAGCGCTACCGCCCGCCGTGAGCAGGGTTCCAGCCAGTACTCCGACGGCCACGACACCGATCGTGCGTCCGCCCGGCAACTTGAAAGCCACTGGGCTTCCTTTCTGCGACACCAGGGTCCTGGTGTGTTCTGTGGGTCGGATGTTTCACGTTTGGAGCGTTCTAACGGTTGTCACGGCAAACATCACAGTTTGGGGACGAACGAATTCCTCCCCGCGTCGGCGAGGTGCGCGATAATCGGTCCGTTCGGGGGAACCCCGCCCGGTGGGCGTGGGCGGACGCCACAGGGAGCCCACCGGGGTTCCCCGAGCCGCGGAGGCCACCCGTGTCGACGAACGACCTCACGAGCACGTCAGCCGAGGGACGCGTCAGGTCAGAGCCGTATCTCCCGCCGGCGACCCAGCCGGTCCGCGCGGTGGTCTGGGTGATCCACCTGGCCCTGCCGATGCTGGGACTCTGGCTGCTGCTGGCCAACCACGACCACCTGAACATCGAGTGGCACGACAACCCCAGCCATTTCTGGCTGATCATCGCCGTGGCGGGGATCAACCTGGTCCTGGGCGCCATGATCGGCCAGGCGTCGGCCCGGCGGGCGGACGCCCGGCTGCTGCTGGTCTCGCTGGTCTTCCTGAGCAGCGCGGGCTTCTTCCTGATGCACGGCCTGGCGACCCCCCGGATCATCCTCGCGAAGGGAACCTACGGGTTCGACCTCTCCCAGCCGATCGGTCTCCTCATCGCCTCGGTCTTCGCGGCCGTCTCGGCGCTGCCGCTGAACGAGCGGACGGCCCAGGCCGTGCTCAGGTCGCAGATCTGGCTGCGCGGCGGACTCGTCGCGCTGCTCGTCGTGTGGGGAGTCGCCTCGCTGGTGCCCGGCCTCACCGCGCTGAGCGACCCGGCTCCCCCGCGGGGCGCCGGTCTCGGCGGGTTCGAGCTGGTCGGGGTCGCCCTGTACGCGGCGGCGACCGCGATGATGTTCCAGCTCCACCGCAGGCGCCCCGCCGCCATGCTGGTCAGCCTGGTCACCGCCTACGCCCTGCTCGCCGAGGCGATGATCGCCGGGATGTCGCGCCACAACTGGCACCTGTCGTGGTGGCTGTGGCACGTGCTGCTGACCGTGGCCTTCGTGTTCGTCGCCTACAGTGCCCACCTGCAGTTCCGGCGGGAGGGCTCCAGCGCGGGGCTGTTCGACTCGGTGGCGCTGTCGGCGACCGTACGGAAGATCAGGGCCGAGTACGAGGACGCCCTGGAGGAGCTCGTCGGCCACATCCGGCGGAGGGCCGAGAGCAGGGTCCCGGTCGCGACCCGGCTGGCGGGCAAGTTCGGGCTCACCGAGGGCCAGGCGGCGGTGCTCGACCGGGCCGGCGAGGCGCTGGCCAACGAGCGGGAGCTGTCCGAACGGCTCGCCGCGCTGGTGGACACCGGCAACCAGGCCCGCGTGGGACTGCCCGAGCGCGAGCTGCTGACCCGGGCCCTGGACCGCGTGCGGCAGGCGTACGGCGACGTGCGCATCACGCTGGTGTCGGAGGGGCGGGTCGCCATGGGCTCCGGGGAGTACGGCCCCGGCGACTTCCCGGGGAACCGGCCCGTCCTGCTGGACAGGACGGCCGTCCACCCGCTGACCGTGAAGGGACAGCTCGCCGGGGCGCTGGAGGTGCCGGTGGGCAGGACCCCGCAGGACGAGGCGCTCGCCGCCACGCTGGCGAGCCAGCTGTCCCTCTCCCTGGAGAACGCCCGGCTCTACCGGGAGCTGTCCACCCTGTTCCGGCAGTACATGTCCCCGGACGTGGCGAACTCCCTGCTGGCCGACCCGCGGACGGCGGCGCTCGGCGGCGAGCTGGTCGAGCTGACGGCCCTCTTCGCCGACCTGAAGGGCTTCACCAGCTTCTCCGAGCGGGCCACGCCTGGAGAGATCGTCGAGATGCTGAACCGCTATCACACGGCGGCCGTGCCCATCATCCTCGGCAACGGGGGCACGATCGTGCAGTTCGTGGGGGACGCGCTGCTGGCGCTGTTCAACGCGCCCGCCCCGCAGCCGGGACACGCCGCCGCCGCGGCGAGGGCGGCGCTGGCCATGCAGGAGGCGGCCGAGGAGATCTGCGCCGGAACCCCGGGCTACCCCCGGTTCAGGATCGGGATCAACACCGGGCTCGCGCTGGTCGGCAACATCGGCAGCCCCGAACTGCGCGGGTTCAACGCGATGGGCGACTGCGTGAACGTGGCCGCCCGGCTGGAAGGCGTCGCCGAACCCGGTACCGTCGTGATCGGCCAGAGCACCCTCGACCTGATAACCCCCCGCCCCAGGGTCCGCTCCCTGGGCGAGCTCGCGCTCAAGGGCAAGGAGAAGCCCGTCCACGCATACGTGCTGTCCGGTCTGTCGTAGGGATCCGCACGCCCGCGAGAGCCGTACAGCCGTAGCCGACATCGCCAGGAGGTGCCCGTGAGTCCCACTCCCGAACCGGGCGAGTTCGTCACCCTGCTCACAGCCGACGAGGTCGCGGCGCTGCACGCCGCCGGGCGGCCCCGGCACTGGGACCGGGGCGCGGCGGTGTGCACCGAGGGCGATGTCGCCGACTGGGTCCTCCTGCTGACATCCGGCCGGGTCAAGGTCTCCTCGCACACCGCCACCGGGACCGAGGTCGTCCTCGCGGTGCGCGGGCCGGGCGCGCTGCTCGGCGAGTTCGCCGCCCTGGACGGCCTGCCGAGGTCGGCCACGGTGACCGCGCTGGAGCCGGTCGAGGGCGTCGCGATCCGCGACTTCTCCGGCTACCTGCGGGAGCACGGCCGGGTCGCGGTGCTGCTCATGCAGATGCTGATCGGCAAGATGCGCGACTCCGACCGCAAGCGGATCGAGTACGGCGCGTTCGACACCACGGGCCGGGTGGCGACCCGGCTGGTCGAGCTGGCCGAGCGGTACGGCGAGCCGGTCAACGGCGGCGTGCGGGTGACGCTGCCGCTCTCCCAGGACGAGCTGGCCGGCTGGACCGGGGCCTCCCGCGAGGCGGTCAGCAAGGCGCTGCGCTCGCTCCGGGACCGTGGCCTGATCGAGACGGGCCGCCGCCGCGTGATCATCCACGACCTGGAGGGCCTGCGCAGAAGGGCCCGCTGACACCACCCGGCCGCCGGAGCGCTCCATACCGGCGGCAGGCGGCCGGAGCCGGACAGACGGCTCCCGTGGTGGGCGAGATGATGATAAAAGGCTATGAGGCCATGCCATCTTCCGGTGGCGGTCGACCCGAGTGGAGGCAGCGATCTTCAAGTACGAGTTCGCCACCGTCGAATGGTTGTGGGACCAGGAGACCATCCGGGTCAACATGGTCGGGGGCAACGAACGCAGATTCTCCGGCAGCTACGACCGGTTGGTCGCGGTGCTTTCCGAGCTCGGCGATCAGGGCTGGGACGTGGCCACGTGCGCGGCCACCGGCAACTGGCTGTTCTGGACTCTGCGACGCCAGCACTGACGCCGAGCGGTACGAGGTGCCCTGTTCACCCGGACCCCTGAGCCGGGCGTCCCTGTCGATGCCGTCGCGTCGGTGGCCCGCCTGATCGACATGCTGCCGGTGCTCCGTCGCCGGACACCTTCGGGCGGCCGTCCTGGCGGCCGATCTCCCCTCCGGGGCGAAGTACGGCGTACGTCAGACTGGAGCCCATGGTCTCCCTCCCCCAGGACCTGCCCGGCTCCCCCGAATACATATCGAGGCTCCGCTACGCGTGGCGGGTCTGCTCGGTCACCAGCCTCGGCCTGGTGCTGATCGGCGTCTCGGGAAGCACTCTGAACGTGGCGCTTCCCGCGGTGGTCAGGCACTTCCACGCGGACGCGTTCGCCTCCGGGTGGATCCTGCTGGCCTTCCTGCTCGTCAACACCGCGACCCTGGTGTTCTTCGGCCGGGTGGCCGACCTGCTCGGGCGCCGGGAGGTCTACCTGGCGGGATTCGCCCTCTTCACTGTGGGGTCGCTGCTGGCGGGGCTCTCGCCCGGCGTCTGGTTCCTGATCGCGATGCGGGCGGTGCAGGCCGTCGGAGCGGCCATGATCCTGGCGAACGGGACCGTGATCATCACCGACGCCTTCCCGCCCGACCGGCTCAGCCAGGGCATGGGCGTCTACATCGGCACCCTGTCGGTCGCCCAGCTCGCCGGCCCCACCCTGGGCGGCCTCGTCGCCGAGACCGCCGGCTGGCAGTGGATCTTCTGGGTGAACGTGCCCGCCGGGCTGATCGCCCTCGTCTGGGGCGGGTTCACCCTCCGCCGGGTCGCCCGGGGGCCACGCGAGCCGGTGGACGCGCTCGGCAACCTGATCGTCTTCACCGCCCTGTCGGCCGCGCTCATCGCGATGTCCGAGGCGGGGTCGCGGGGACTGTCCAGCCCCGTCGTGATCGTCGGCGCCTCCCTCGCACTGGCCCTCGTCCCGGTCCTGGTCATCGTGGAGCGCAGGGCGTCACACCCCGTGCTCAACGTGCGGCTCTTCGGCGAGCGGATGCTGGCCTTCGCCAACCTCGCCTCGTTCTGCAACGCGCTGGCCCGCGCGGCGCTGATCCTGCTCGCCGCCCTCTACTTCCAGGCGGCCAGAGGCGTCGACGCCGTCACGGCCGCCCTGGGCGTGCTCCCGGTCCCGATCGGCATGGCCCTGGCCTCCCCGGCCGCCGGGTCGCTCGGGCGCCGGATCTCCCCCTACGCGCTGTCGGTCGGGGGCTCGCTGCTGAGCGCGGCGGGGCTCGGCGTCCTGGCCCTGAACACCGATCCCGCCACGCCGTACTGGATCATCGGGGCGGGCCTGTTCCTGTGCGGCTGCGGCAGCGGAACCTTCCTCACCGGCAACACCACCCAGGTCATGGCCGCGCTGCCCGCCGGGAGCCTCGGCCTGGTGAACGGCTTCCGACTCATGATCATGAATGTCGGGATCGTGCTCAGCGTCGCCCTCACCCTGAGCGTCCTGACCAGCTCGGTCAGTCCCGGGCTACGCGACCTGGTCTACGAGGGCACGCTGTCGCGCATGTCCCCCGTCGCCGTGGGCCAGCTCATGGACGGCTTCCGGAGGACCTACACCGTGCTGTTCGCCGTCGCCCTCGCGGGTGCCCTGATGTCGGTGCTGGCCAGGACCCGGAGGGGGCCGCTCGACCGGGACGGGCGCCCGCGGTGACAGGTCCGGCTCCGGTAGGTCTCCGGGGGGCGATCCACCGGCGTCCGTCCCCCGGCCCGGCGTCCGGTCCGCTCTCCCGCCGTCCGTCATCGGCGGGTACGGCCATCGGCGGCCGGCGCGGGCCCGCGCCCGCGTGGCGTCCCGCCGCTGCGCGACGAGGTCGGCATAATAGGACGGACAGCCTGGTCAGGACGGGTTTCGGATGTCCTCACCCGAGCCGTCCCCGGCATCTCGCCCTCCACCGCCGCCTGCGTTCCGTCGTCCGGCGAGCGCGTACCACCGACGTCCGGGCCTCCGTCCGGCAGGAGGAGCACATGCGTTCCGTCGCAGGCATGGGAGCGGCCACCGTCCTCATGATGGGCCCCGGCGTGGCGGCCGGGGTCTCCCCCACGCCGCAGGTGAGCACCGCGCCCGCGAGCACCGCACCACCCGTGAGCACCGCACCCACGAGCACCGCGCCCACGAGCGGGGCGTCGGTCACCGGCGGCTCCGGCCCCGACGGCTGGAAGAAGCGCACCTCGCTCCGGGTCCTGCCCCAGTGGCCCCGCCAGAACAACAACGTCCGGATACTCGCGCACTGTCCCACCGCGGCGAACCACGCGATCATCGGCTCCACCGCGTTCACCCTCAAGGGCTCGACACGGCTCTACCGGGAGGTCGGACTGGGGCTCTCCGACAGAGGCCTCGGACGCCGCGCCGTCTCGATCTCCTACTACGCCCTGCCCGGGTACCACGAGGTCTGCATGAAGTGCGTGAAGGTCACGATCGACCAGAAGACCCGGATCAGGAAAATCCGGGTGATCAGCCGCTACTCCGTCCCCCTCCAGGTGCGCAGATTCCGGATCGCCCAGTTCTTCGACTGACGGTCAGAGGGCGCCGCTCAACCGGGCCTCGACCTCGCGGTAGCGGGCCACCGGGATCAGGTGGACGCCGTCGAACGCGCCCGAGTCCCGGATCCGCAGCACCTGCTCGCACGCCGCCTCGACCCCGGCGAGCCGGTCGGCCGCGATCCTCTCCACAAGGCCGGCGGGGATGTCGATGTCGGGGATCGCGTCGGCCAGGCGGCGGGCGTGGTTCTCGCTGGCGATGACCATCACCCCGGCGTAGACCGGCATGTCCACGGGATTGGCCTCGCGCCACCGGAGCAGCGCCTCGACGGAGAAGCTGACCTGGACGAACATGAAGTCGGCCGCGCGTTTCCAGGCGGGCAGCGGGCGCAGCCCGGCGGCGGTGCCGACCCGGAAGGCGGGCGTCCGGGCGAAGGCGGGATCCTCCCCGAGGGAGCGCACCTCCTCGATCATCGAGCGCACGGTGAGGTCGCTGGTCCGGTTGCCCGAGTTGGGCTTGTCCCCGTAGACGAACAGGAACTGGTCCACCCCGTAGGCGGCGGCGGTGAGCAGGTCGCGGCGGAAGCCCAGCAGGTTGCGGTCGCGGGAGTTGAGGCACGCGATGCTGCGCCCGCCCATCTCCTGCACCTCGTGCGCGACGGCGACGCTGGAGACCGTGGCGCGGCCGATGTGGTTGTCCGGGATCAGGAACGAGTGAGCGACCTTGCTGAGGGTGCCGATCTGGTGGCGGACGTGTTTCAGGTCGGGGCGGGTCGGCGGCTCGACCTCGCAGACGAGCTCAAACGGGCGATCTGTCATGTAGATCAACTTAAGGGGCCGCGGCCCCGGGGACCAGACGCCTGATTGCTCGGTCGGCGCGGGGTCCGGGAGGCGCTGCGTCCCGGGGAGGCAGTGTTCAGTCCCGGTGGACGCGGGCCGCCAGGGTCTCGATGCCGGTCACCAGCAGGTCGACGCCGAAGGTGTCGTAGAGCTCGGCCGTGCCGCCCTCGCAGAGGGGGGTGGCCATCTCCACGATGTGCGGGTAGACGTCCTGCGGCAGGGACTGGAGGCCGAGGCGCTTGACGCGCAGGTGTTCGGCGGCGTCCTGGTCCGACAGGCCGGAGCGGCGGTTCAGCGGGCCGGCGGCCAGGGCGATCGCCCCCTGGAGCAGGTATTTGGAGATCAGGCAGCTCTCCTCGTAGGAGAACCCCGCCTGCTTGGCCAGGCCGAGCGCGGTGTCCCACACCCGCAGGAAGCTCGGCACGGTCATGTGGTCCACCTCCTCCAGCACGGCCGCCGCGCACGGGTAGTGCCGCAGCACCTTGACCAGGCCGGTGACAAGCTCGCGGAGCTGTTCCCACCACGGCCTGTCGTAGTCCTCGGTGATCACGAACCCCTCGACCAGGTGATCGGCCATGCCGATGAGCAGCTGTTCCTTGTTCTTGAAGTGCCAGTACAGCGCCATCGGGGTGACCCCCAGCTCCTGGGCGAGCCGCCGGATGGTCACCGCCTGCAGTCCCTCGGCGGAGCCGATGCCCAGCGCCTGCTCGACGACGGCCTCGCGGGTCAGTTTTCCCATCACGCTTGACAACTATACGCCGTACACGTTCCACTATCCACCGTACATGTACGTCGTACAAGTACAACGTAGAGGAGTTGGAGTGACGGCTACCCGCAAGTGGTGGGCGCTGGGAGCGATCTCGCTGGCCACTTTCATGACGTACCTGGACAACAACGTGGTCAACGTCGCGTTGCCGACGATCCAGCGGGACCTCGGGGTAAGCATCTCGGGGCTGGAGTGGATCGTGAGCGGCTACATCCTGGTCTTCGCCGGGCTGATGCTGGTCGGCGGGCGCCTGGCGGACGTCTTCGGCCGGCGGCGGATCTTCATGATCGGTCTCGGCGTGTTCACCGTGGCGTCGTTGGCCGCCGGTCTGGCCACGGACGGCACGGGTCTGATCGCCGCCCGGGCGCTGCAGGGCGTCGGCGCCGCGTTCCTCACGCCCACCGCGCTCGCGCTGCTCACCTCGATCTTCCCCGACCCCCGGGAACGCGCCACGGCGGTCGGCATGTGGAGCGCGGTCGGCGCGCTGGCCCTGGCCCTCGGCCCGCTGACCGGCGGGTTCATCAGCGAGCGGTGGGACTGGGGGTGGATCTACCTGATCAACGTACCGATCGGGATCGCGACCTTCGGACTCGGCCTGTGGGCGATCAGAGTGGCCCCGCAGGATCGGGTACGGCACAGCCTGGACGTCCCCGGACTGGTGACGTCCGGCCTGGCGCTGTCCGCGCTGACGTACGGGCTGATCGAGGGCGACGGGGCCGGCTGGACCTCGCCGGAGATCCTGGGCGCCTTCGGGCTCGCGGTGGCGGCGGCGGTGACGTTCGTGGTGATCGAGACCAGGAGCCGGGAGCCGATGATCGACCTGTCGCTGTTCCGGTCGCGGGTCTTCAGCGGGGGCGTGCTCTCGATGGGGCTGTGGTCGTTCGGGGTGTTCGGGATCTACTTCTTCACGGCGCTCTACCTGCAGAACGCGCTGGGCTTCTCACCGATGGAGGCCGGGGTCTCGTTCGTGCCCATGGCCCTGGTGATGGCGGTGACCGCGGCCGTCGCCTCGCGGATCAGCGGCGCGCTCGGGACCGCGCGGACCGTGGCCGCCGGGCTCCTGCTGATGGCCGCGGCGGTGTTCGGGCTCTCCTTCATCGGCGAGGGCGCCTCGTTCGGGGAACTGCTGCCGTGGTTCCTGGTCTACGGGCTGGGCGGCGGGCTGCTGGTACCGCTCACCACGGCCATCCTGGGCACGCTCCCCGCCGGCCGCGCCGGGGTGGCCTCGGGCGTGCTGAACGTCTCCCGGGAGATCTTCGGCCTGCTCGGGATCACCGTCCTCGGCGCGATCCTCACCGGCCGGCAGACCTCGATCCTCCGGGACGGCGCCACGCCGCTGACGGCCTTCCTGGAGGCCTACCAGTCCACGCTGGTCATCGCGGCGGCCATCGTGCTGGTGGGCGTGCCGGTCAGCCTGTTCGCCCTGCGGATCCCCCGGACCCCGGAGCACGTGGAGGCCCCCGCCGAGCGCCCCGCCGTACCGGTGGCGTGAGACCGAACGCCCCGCCGTACCGGTGGGGTGAGAGCCGGGACCGTGCCGCCCGCGCCCGTCACGGCGCGGGCGGCACCGGGGTCAGGAACCGATCTTCTTGCCCTGCCTGTGCCAGGCGACCACGACGGCCGGGCGGGGCTGGCTGGTGCCGCCGTCGGGCCAGTGGCTGGTGGGCGCCTCGGGGGTGGCGCCGTTGGTCTCGCCGGGGTGCTGGACGGCCACGAAGACGCTGCGCTGGTCGGGGCTGACCAGCGGGCCGCAGGTCTCGGCGCCGACCGGGACGCTCAGGAACTGGCGGAGATGGCCGCGCTCGGAGCCGCGGACCGGCATGGCGAACAGGCCGTCGTGGGCGCCGAGCTGGTTGCCGTCGGTGGAGATCCAGAGGTTGCCCTCGGCGTCGAAGGCGACGTTGTCCGGGCAGGAGATCGGCGAGACCTTGGACTTGTCGAACCCGCCGAAGTAGGTCGACGGGTCCTCGGGGTCGCCGCAGACCAGCGGCAGGGACCAGGCGAAGGTCGTGGCCCCGGCGTCGTCACGGCGCTCGGTGATCTCCAGGATGTGGCCGTGCTTGTTCGACGGGCGCGGGTTGGCCTCGTCCACCTGGGCCGGGGTCCGGTTGGAGTTGTTGGTCAGCGCGACGTAGACACCGCCGGTGACCGGGTTGCGCTCCACGTCCTCGGGACGGTCCATCTTGGTCGCGCCGACCTTGTCGGCCGCCACGCGGGTATAGACGAGAACCTCCTGGGCGGTCATCCCGGGCACGTGCGAGACGTTGCCGGTGACCAGCGGGATCCACTCGCCGGAGCCGTCGAACCGGCCGTCGGCGGGGAGCTTGCCGGTGCCGTCGATCTCCGCGGCCGGGCTGTCGCCGGTGAACTTGGCCACGTACAGCGTGCCCTCGTCCAGCAGCGTCCGGTTGTGCCGGTCGAAGCCGGGGATGTAGCGCTTCTTGGAGACGAACTTGTAGACGTACTCGAAGCGGGAGTCGTCTCCCATGTAGGCCACGACGCGGCCGTCCTTGGCCAGGGAGGTGGTGGCGCCTTCGTGGGCCAGCCGGCCGAGCGCGGTGCGCTTGACCGGGGTGGAGTCGGGGTCGAACGGGTCGATCTCCACGATCCAGCCGAACCTGTTGACCTCGTTGGGGTGCTTGGCCAGGTCGAACCGCTCCTCCACCCGGTCGAACCGGCGGTTGCCGCTCGGGATGCCGGTCGTGGCGCTCACGCCGTACCGGGTGAGGAAGGGCTTCTGCGCCTCGGGCACGCCGTTGCCGTTGACGAAGTACTGGTTGAAGTTCTCCTCACCGCTCAGCACCGTGCCCCACGGGGTGGTGCCGCCGGCGCAGTTGTTGAGCATGCCGAGCGGCCTGGCGCCCGCCGGGTCTGCGGCGGTCTTCAGCAGGTCGCCGCCCGCGGCCGGGCCGCTGAACGCCATCGGGGTCTGCGCCGTGACACGCCGGTTGTAGCGGCGGCGCCCCTGCGTGACCAGCTTCCACTGGCCCGAGCGCCCCACCCTCTCGACCTCGACCACCGAACCGCCGTGCGCGGCCAGCGCGATCCTGATCTGCTCCTCCGGCGCGGTGTCGCCGCTCTTGTATCCGCGGAACATCAGGTTCTCGTCGGTGTACTCGTGGTTCACCCAGAGCAGGCCGCGCTGCTGGCCCAGTGGGAAGAACGTCACGAAGTCGCAGTTGTAGCCGAACTGGGCGGCCTGCGCGGCGGCGGTCTGGTTCTCGAAGTCGAAGGCGGGGGCGCCGGGCAGCACCGGGTCGCCCCAGCGCACCACGGGCGCCGTCTCGTAGCCCTCGGGGACCGTCACCTTGTCGTCGGTGTTCGGCGGGACGGCGGTGAAGCGGAGGCCGCTGCGGCCGTGGCGGTCACCACCGAAGCCGGAGGCGGCCTGCGCCTCCGGGGCCGGGTCGGCGGCGGCCGGGACCGCCGTGGTGACGCCCACACCTGCCACGAGGGCGCCGAGGGCGCCGGCGCGCAGCACGCCGCGGCGGGACATCGCCTCGGCGACCACATCGCCGAAGTAGGCGTTGTCGCTGGTGTTCAGCACGTCGTGGGCGCACTGGTTGCCACAACGGAACCGGCAGGTGAGGGCGGTCCGTCCCCCCTTGTGAGGGCTCGTGAGCAGCGGGAGCAGTCTGCGCGGCGACAGGTTCGCCACAGGGGCCTCCAAAGGGGTGCGCGATCGTTCCGGCCGGAACACTACGGGCCCCAGTAGAACCCAGGGTGAACGACGTTTGCCCCCATGATGAACCATTTGTCGCAATCTTTTGGCGCGCCGAGCGGGCATGATGGGTCCGTGCCACCTCACAAGCCCGACCCCGCCAAGGTCCGCGCCGCGCTGGACGCCCAGCTGATCGCACTCGACGAACCGTCCTACGACGGGCCCGGAGACCTTCCGGCGCTGCTGGCGGCGTGCGTGCCGGTGGTACTGCGGGCCTACGGACGGCAGATCCGGCCGGAGCGGGAGATCGCGCGCTTCGCCGTACGGCACCTGCTGGACCGGCTGGCGACCGCGGCCCCCGGGCGGACCGTCGAGGTGCGCGTCCCCCCGTACGCGGCGGTGCAGTGCGTGGAGGGGCCCCGGCACACCCGGGGCACCCCGCCCAACGTGGTGGAGACCGACGCCCGGACCTGGCTGGAGCTGGCCACGGGACGGCTGCTGTGGGCCGAGGCGGTGGCGGCCGGGAAGGTCTCCGCGAGCGGGGCCCGGGCCGACCTGTCGGATCACCTGCCGGTTACGTAGACGCCCATCCGGACGCCGGGCCGGACCCGGTGCCCGCCATGCCGTCCACGGGACCGTCCGCTGGTGCCGCGCCGGCCCCGGGTGCGGTCCCGGGGCCGGCCGCGGTCACGACGTGGTGAACTGCCCGCCGAACTTCTCCTGGATGCAGCGCTGCTGGAACTCGGGCGGCAGGTTCAGGCAGTCGCCCACCTTGCTGTAGAACCAGCTGAGCACCACCACGGCGATGATCAGTGTCAGGACGCTCAGGGCGATGCCCACCCAGGCGCGGCCGCGGTTGGAGTTCTTGACGACCGCGGCGATGCCGATGATCAGGCCGATGATGGCCGTCAGCGCCCCCAGGCCGCACACGACGAGCAGGAAAAGGCTCACGATGCCGAGTACGAGCGCGGTGGTGCCGAGTCCGCCGCCCTGCTGGCGCGACCGGTCGTCACCCGGATAGGCCGGGTACGGCGTGCCGCCCGGATAGCCGGGACCTCCCGGATAGGCGCCTCCCGGAGGCGCCGCCTGGTACGGCTGGCCCGACGGGTAGGACAGGCCGCCCTGCGGCGGGCCCTCGGACGGATAGGACGGATAGGACGGACCGCCGGCCGGTGGGGCGTACGGCGGCTGCCGCGGCGGCTCATCCGGCCGGCTCGCGTGGGCACCGGTGTAGGGAGGGGTTCCGTAGGGGCCCGCGCCGGAGATGTTCTCCGTCGGAGCCTCGTCGCCCGGCCCGCGGTGGGCACCGGGGGCGGCCTCGCCGTACGGAGCCGAAGGGCCGCCGTACGGGGCCGCGGGGCCGCCGTACGGAGCCGAGGGGCCACCGTACGGACCGCCCGGTCCCGGCGGCGGTTCCGCCTGGAAGCCTCCGCCAGGCTGCTCGGGTGGCCCGGCCTGCTCAGGCCGACCGGCCTGCTCGGACGGCCTGTCCTGCTCGGAGGGCCCGGCCTGCTCAAACCGACCGGGCTGCTCGGAGGGCCCGGCCTGCTCAAACCGACCGGGCTGCTCGGGGAGCCCGGCCTGCTCGGGCTGCTCGGGCTGCTCGGGCTGCCGGTGCGAGGCCGCGGGGAACCCCTCGGGGGACGTCGGCGGATCGTAGCGCGAGGGCTGGGCGGCGCCGGGCGGCACATCCATGCCGTCCCTGTCGTCCCGGCCGCCTGAGGCCGGTGTCTCCGAGGCGCTCTCCCAGCCCGGATAGGCAGGCGTGCCGCCCGGGACCGGATAGGGGGGCGGGGCCTCGGCGGCCGGAGTGCCCGGGGACTCGAAAACGCTGGTGGTGTCCGGATCCGCCTGGACCGGCCTGGGGACCTCCGGCGCGGTGGGCACATCCGGATGCCCCGGCAGCGACGGCTCCTCGGGCGTGGAGATCGGCGGCCAGCCCGGGGTCTCACCGGGACCGCGTGGCTCGGGCGACCCCGGCGTGGGCTTCTCGGGCTCCTCTGGCTCGGAAGGGGGCTCGGAGGGCTCGGAAGGGGGCGCGGGCTCAGCGGGCCTCGCGGAGGGCTCGGAAGGGGGCGTGGGCTCGGACGGCCACCCGGTCGGGGGCGCGGGCTCAGCGGGCCTCGCGGAGGGCTCGGAAGGGGGCTCGGGGGGCTGATCGGACCGGCCGGTCGGAGGGGTGGGCTCGGACGACGAGCGCAGAGGGTCGGCGGGATCGGGCGCCGACCACGTGGAAGGGTCCTCCGGGCGGAAGACCGTGGAGTCGGAATCGTCCGGTCCGCTCGGAACGGCCGCCTCTTCGGAGGCGCCCGAGGACTGCTCCGGGCCCGCCTCCTCCCGCTCGGATCGCCGGTCCCGCGGCTCGCGCCGCGAGCCGGGCTCGTTGGGATCCTCAGGTGTTGTCACGTCTGTTCTCCCGACGCGTAGGCATGCCGGATACCTCACACTCCCCTGCCTGTTTGCGATGAAACAGGCCGACACGGCAAAACCCCGACGATTGTTCGGTCAAAGTGGGACATCGGGCAGATCTGCCCCCGGGGTGCAAGCAGCGAAGAGGCCGACCTAGACTGAAGCATGTGCTGAAGGGCGACGGCCATCTGAGCCATGACCTTGACCCCCAGGACCGACCCCCGAAGGACGCATGTGGCGTCTTCGGCGTCTGGGCCCCTGGGGAAGAAGTCTCCAAACTCACCTACTACGGGCTGTACGCGCTGCAGCACCGCGGGCAGGAATCCGCGGGCATCGCAGTCAGCGAGGGCAGCCGGATCCTCGTCTACAAGGACATGGGCCTGGTGGCCCAGGTCTTCGACGAGTCGGTGCTCGGGACCCTCCGCGGCCACCTGGCCATCGGTCACTGCCGCTACTCGACCACCGGGTCGAGCGTCTGGGAGAACGCCCAGCCGACGCTGAGCTCGACCGAGGAGGGCGGGCTCGCGCTCGCCCACAACGGAAACCTGATCAACACCCCGGAGCTGGCCCGGCGGCTCGCTCCGGGTTCGACGAGGGCGACCACCGACACCGAGGTGCTGACGTCGCTGCTGGCCCAGGACCGCAGCCAGCCCATCGACGACGCGGCCGCCGAGCTCCTGCCCCAGGTCAAGGGCGCCTACTCGCTCGTGTTCATGGACGAGACGACGCTGTACGCCGCCCGTGACCCGCAGGGCATCCGCCCCATGGTGCTGGGCCGGCTGGAGCGCGGCTGGGTCGTCGCGTCCGAGACCGCCGCCCTGGACATCGTGGGCGCCACCTTCGTCCGCGAGATCGAGCCCGGCGAGCTGATCACCATCGACGAGCGCGGCGTGCGGTCCCGCAGGTTCGCGCTGGCCGAGCCCAAGGGCTGCCTGTTCGAATACGTCTACCTGGCCCGCCCCGACACCACGATCGCCGGGCGCGGCGTGCAGACCACCCGCGTCGAGGTCGGCCGCGTGCTGGCCCGCGAGCATCCGGTCGACGCCGACCTGGTCATCCCGACGCCCGAGTCGGGCACCCCCGCCGCCGTCGGCTACGCCGAGGAGAGCGGGATCCCGTACGGCCAGGGCCTGGTCAAGAACTCCTACGTCGGCCGGACCTTCATCCAGCCGTCGCAGACGATCCGCCAGCTCGGCATCCGGCTCAAGCTCAACCCGCTGAAGGAAGTCGTCGCGGGCAAGCGCCTGGTCGTCGTGGACGACTCGATCGTGCGCGGCAACACCCAGCGGGCGATCGTCAAGATGCTGCGCGAGGCCGGTGCCCGGGAGGTCCACGTCCGGATCTCCTCCCCTCCGGTCTCCTGGCCGTGCTTCTACGGCATCGACTTCGCCACCCGGGCCGAGCTGATCGCCGGCTCGCTGAGCGTGGAGGAGATCCGCGCCTCTCTCGGGGCCGACTCCCTCGGCTACATCTCGCTGGAGGGCCTGACCCAGGCCACCACGATCCCGGCCGAGCGGCTCTGCCGCGCCTGCTTCGACGGCGTCTACCCGATCGCCATCGACCGCGACAACGTGGGTAAGTACGTCCTGGAGGCCAAGCTTTGAGCCGTCGCGGCACGGAGGCCAGGGAGGCCGCGCCCGGGCGGGCCGGCAAGCACAGCATCCCGGTCGTGCGACCGGGTGAGGGGGACGCATGACCAGCTACGCCGCTGCCGGCGTGGACATCGACGCGGGCGAGCGCGCCGTCGAGCTGATGAAGTCGAAGGTCGCACGGTCCCGGCGGCCCGAGGTGGTGGACGACGCCAGCGGCTTCGCCGGTCTCTTCGACGCCTCGGCCCTGCTGGGCTACCGCCGTCCGCTGCTGACCACCTCGACCGACGGGGTGGGCACCAAGGTCATGCTGGCGCAGGCCCTGGACAAGCACGACACGATCGGCATCGACCTGGTCGGCATGGTCGTGGACGACCTGGTGGTCTGCGGCGCCGAGCCGCTGTTCATGACCGACTACATCGCCTGCGGGAAGGTCGTCCCCGAGCGGATCGCCGAGATCGTGGGCGGCGTCGCCGAGGGCTGCCGCCTGGCGGGCTGCGCTCTGATCGGCGGCGAGACGGCCGAGCACCCCGGGGCCATGGGCGCCGGCGAGTACGACCTCGCGGGTGCCGCCACCGGCGTGGTGGAGGCCGACAGGATGCTCGGCCGTGACCGGGTGCGCGAGGGCGACGTGGTGCTGGCGCTGGCCTCCTCCGGCGTGCACTCCAACGGCTACTCGCTGGTCCGGCACATCATCAAGCTCGCCGGGCTCTCCCTGGAGGCCGAGCTCGCCGAGCTCGGCCGGACCCTGGGCGAAGAGCTGCTGGAGCCGACCAGGATCTACTCCCTGGACTGCCTGGAGCTGGCCCGCTCGATCGACGTCCACGCGTACGCGCACATCACCGGCGGCGGCCTGGAGGGCAACCTCTCCCGTTCCCTGCCGCCGGCGCTGGACGCGCTGCTGGACCGTTCGTCGTGGACCCCTCCCGCCGTCTTCGAGGTGCTCGCGGGACACGGCAAGGTAGCCCAGGCCGACATGGACCGCACCTTCAACCTGGGTGTGGGCATGGCGGCCATCGTCCCGGCGGACGCCGTCGACCCGGCCCTGGCCCTGCTCAAGGAGCGGGGCCTCCCGGCCTGGGTGCTCGGCGAGATCGTCCCCGGCACCGGCCGGGCCCGTTACCGCTAGCCCGGCGGCCCGATGCCGGAAGGGCACCGGCCGTCACCGGCCGGTGCCCCAGGACGCGGGTGGGGACCACCCGGTACGGCGTGGCCGTCCGCGAAGGCGAAGGCGTCCCGCCGTATCCGCGGAAACCGCTGTCAGGGGCGGACATGCCGGACAGCGCCCCGGATCACCGGAGCGCTGTCACGGGCTGACGCGCACGGAGAAAACACCCGGTGGCCTGCGGCCACCGGGTGCCTGCTCACACAACCTGAAGCTCGCCTAGCGGCGGCCGGGCGTCCCTTCGTCCCGGTCGTCTCCGGAGCCGAAGTCATCGGCGTAATCGGCATACCGATCCGCCAGTTCATCGTAGGAGTCGTCGGCGTCGTCATTGTGGTTGGAGTCGTCTCTGACTCCGAGCTCGTCGCGAAGACGCTCAAGATCAGTGCCACCGCTGTTGTACTTCAGCTGGCGAGCAACCTTGACCTGCTTGGCCTTTGCTCGGCCGCGCCCCATTGGCTCGACCCCCTCGTGTGGGGTCGTGCCCGACCCCTCGTCGCTAACGCACCACGCACTGACGCCACCTGACTTGAGGCGTCAGCTCTCGTTCGACTACAACCGTACCTGTTTTACGCCCGGCTCGGTACGCCGTATGGGCGTGAGGGACTAGTGGCCTAGCCAAATGCCCCTAATTCGCCCGACTTCCGACATTCTGCGTTCGGCTAGCCTATCGGCTGCGACCGCCGGGGGAACGCCATCCTCCGCCGCCGCGGCAAAAATCTTGAGAGTCGTGTCGTAGATCTGGGTCGCCTTTGCTCTGGCCCTGTCCATGTTGAACCCCTGGATCTCGTCCGCGACCTGGATGACTCCGCCGGAGTTGACCACGTAGTCGGGGGCGTAGAGGATGCCGCGGTCGGCGAGCTCCTTCTCCACTCCCGGGTGGGCCAGCTGGTTGTTGGCCCCGCCGCAGACGATCGTGGCGCGCAGCCGGGCGACCGTGTCGTCGTCCAGCGCCCCGCCTAGCGCGCAGGGAGCGTAGACGTCGATGTCGGCCCCGGTGAGCTCCAGCCTGCCGGCGACGATCTCGACCTGAGGGTGGCGCCGCCGGACCCGCTCGACCGCCTGCTCGCTGACGTCGCAGAGCACGACCTCGGCGCCGTCCTCGACGAGGTGGTCGACCAGGCGGTGGCCCACCTTGCCCACGCCCTCGACGCCGACCCGCCGGCCGCGCAGCGACGGCGTGCCGTAGGTGTGCTCGGCCGCGGCCCGCATGCCCTGGAACACGCCGTAGGCGGTCAGGATCGAGGAGTCGCCCGCTCCGCCGTTGGCCACCGTACGGCCGGTCACGTAGGAGCTCTCGCGGGCCACGATGTCCATGTCCTCGCTGTAGGTGCCCACGTCGCACGCCGTGAAGTAGCGGCCCCCCAGGGACTGCACGAACCGGCCGTAGGCGCGCAGCAGCGCCTCGCTCTTGTCGGTCGCCGGATCGCCGATGATGACGGCCTTGCCGCCACCGAGGTCGAGTCCGGCCAGGGCGTTCTTGTAGGCCATCGCCCGCGAGAGGTTGAGCACGTCGGCCAGTGCGGCCTGCTCGTTCTCGTAGGGGTAGAACCTGGTGCCCCCGAGGCTCGGGCCGAGGGCGGTGTTGTAGATCGCGATGATCGCGTGGAGGCCGCTGTGCTCGTCGGAGCAGAAGATGACCTGCTCGTGCTTGGCTTGGCCGCTTGCGGGGCTGGTGTCCTTGTGGGACAGCCCGAAGACGTCGGTCACGGTGGTGACTCCCGGTCGTTCAGGTCCGCCGCTCCGTCGCGGCGGAGATCACTCTCAGCGTAACCAGAACTCGGAGTGGAACGATGGGAAGAACGGCGCGTTCTCATTACCCGAGACGCGACAGGTGGCGCCACCCCGGCACTCGGGACACGACAAGCGACGCCACGGCCCACACAGGGTCGATACCGGACAACAGCAGGTCCTTCGTGACACGATGCGGTCGTGCTGCCCTATGCCGCGTACCTCCGTGTCTATGAACCACTGACCGCGTTCACCCCGTCGGAACGCGCCTCGTGGGCCGCCTACGCCGAGGCGGCCGACCGGCCCCGCCGCGCGAGCGCGCTCCACGCCGAGCACGGCGAGGCGGTCCTCCGCCTCCTGGGGGTTCCGCCCACCCCGGCGCCCGCCCAGGAGAGCCCCAACGCCTATCTCAGACGCGTGGAGGACGTGCTCTACGTCTGCCCCTGGCAGAGCAGGCTGCGGTCGTGGCTGGCCTTCTCGCGCTTCCGCGGGGCGACGCCGGTGCGGTTGATGGAGCGGTTCGTGCCGGTCTCCGTCGCGGAGCAGACGGCCGACGACTTCGACAGGTTCAAGCGCCGCAGCGGCTCGGCCGCCCTGCGCACCCACATCCGGACCTCGACATGGCACGTTCCCACGTCGTGGTTCGTTCCCTTCGACGGCAACGAGCGCTGGCTGGTCCTCGACGGGCAGCGGGGGCCCGGGGGCACGACCACCACCCGCAACCTCATCTACGTCACCTCCATGGCCCACGCCCGGCGCCGCGCCGCCCGCGCCCTGCAGATCATCCGCAGGCAGGTGGGCGAGGTGACGGTGACCGCCGAGGTCGAGGAGGTGGCGCGGTGGCTGGAGGAGTTCCACCCGCACTCGCTGGTGGAGCTCGACTACGGCGGCATCGTCCATCTCATGGACGCCGAGAAGCTCCGGGCCGACCAGTCGGCGGCGGAGCTCGCGGCGGCCATCACCGGTCTGGAAACCGGCGAGGAAGAGTTGGCCTTCGCCATGTACCAGCGGGTGATTCTCCGTTGGCGATCAATACAACTTCTCGAATCAGCAAACTGAGTCGCAAATCATCCCTCTGACCTGCATAAGTAGTTCGGTCGATGACCGGCGACACGTCTACGAACTGAGTAGTTTGCCGTTTTCACTGCGATACCACGAAACGTGTCGCTAGAATCACCGAGCGTGACAACAACAGGTACACAAGAGAGATGAGCCACTCAAAGGCTCGCCAATCGCTCTACGTGGCTGTATGGTCACATCGGGTGATGCCGCATATGGCCCGAACAGCCGCACGCAAGGGGCCATAGGGGGACATCCGTGACAAGCGTCAAGTCGCAGGATCGCTGTCGCCGGTCCACATGGAGGAGAGGCCGCACAAATGTCAGCTCGTACACCCGAGGCAGAGCCGCTGCTCACCCCGGCGGAGGTCGCAACCATGTTCCGCGTCGATCCCAAGACCGTTACACGGTGGGCGAAGGCCGGCAAGTTGACGTCCATCCGCACCCTGGGTGGGCACCGCCGCTACCGGGAGACCGAGGTTCGCGCGCTGCTCGCGGGGATTCCGCAGCAGCGCACCGAGTAAGACGGGGGCCGTCACGGACCTGGGGGGAACCACGTGTGCGCCCACCGCGTGAGCGCGTAGGCCACACGGGTTGTTTGTGGGGAGCGGCGTCGCCCGCCCGGCGCCGCCCCGGCATCGTCCCGTACGGCCCTCGCCGACCTTCCGCGACCCGGCCGGCTACGGCGCGTGTTCGCGGACCAGGCCCTCAAGGAGCTGCTCGACCTGCGGATCGTGAGCCGCGGCCACTCCGAGCAGCGCCACCATCTGATCGACCAGCATGCGTTCAAGCGCCGGGCGCTCGATGTCCCGGTGCTCCAGCCAGTCGAGACCGGCCGTCTCGACGGAGGCGATCCACGAACGCAGCGTGATGCGGAGCGCGGGCCCCGGCTCGTCGACCCGCATCTGTTTCATGATGAGGCGGAACAGGCGGTGCCGGACGCTGTCGACGATCTCACCGATCTCGCCGCTGCGGTTGGCGGGGCCGCCCTTGAGCAGCGCCGCGAAACCGGCCGCGTGCTCCTCGACGAAGTCGAAGTAGCGCGCCAGCCCTCCGGCGAGATCGTCGAGCGGGCGGCCGCCCTCGGGGGGCCGCAGCCGCGCCTCCAGCTGGGCCGCGGCGCTCTTCAGCGCGGCGACGTAGAGCTCCTGCTTGCCGCCGAAGTAGTGGTAGACCAGGGCCCGCGACGCGCCCGCCGCCGAGGCCACGTCGTCGATGGAGACGTCCTCGGCGTCGCGCGTGCTGAACAGCTCCAGAGCCGCCGCCATGAGCTCCTCACGACGCCGGTCCACGCTGAGCCTGCGCCGCGCCGGTCGCGCGCCCTCCGCCGCAGGTTTGTCCTGCTTGGCGGCTCCGGATGTCGAACCCACAGTCCGCAGACTATCGGAGTCCATCCACGGCGACGGTGACGTCAAGATCGGAGTTCCCTTGGGCGGAAGCCGTACCCCATTCGGAACTCGATCGTTTTGAGTGACAGGTGCCCATCCACCATCCCGGGGGAGAGCCATGTCAGGACCGTCGGTCAACACCACCGCCACCCGAGCCCGCGGGTTCGCCGAACCCGTCTCGCCGGACGGCTTCGGACCACGCCCACGGCCCACGATCCGCAACGTGGCCGAGCGGGCCGGTGTCTCCAAATCACTGGTCTCGCTTGTCCTGCGCGGCTCGCCGCACGTCAGCGAGCACCGCAGGCAAGCCGTGCTACAGGCGGCCAGAGAACTCGGCTACCGGCCCAACGCGGTCGCGCGCAGCCTGGTCGAAGGCCGCACCCATCTGGTCGGGGCGCTCGTCGCCGACCTGCACAACCCGTTCTACGCCGAGTTCCTCGACGGCCTGCAGGAGAGCCTGCACGGCGACGGGCTCCGGCTGCTCATCGGCAACAGCCAGTGGGATCCGGCGTTCGAGGACGAGGCGGTCGAGGCGTTCCTGGAACTGCGGGTGGACGGGCTCGTGCTGCTCGGCATCGCGCCCACCAGCGAGACGCTCATCGAGGCCACCGGCTACACGCCGACGGTCGTGGTGGGCGAGCGCGACATCGATCTCGGCGGCGTGGACATCGTCGTGGACGACGACCAACTCGGCGCCCGCCTGGCCATCGACCACCTGGTGGAGCTCGGCCACCACCGGATCGCCCACATCGAGGGCACCCGCTCCTCGTCCGGACGGTTCCGCTGCGAGGGCTACCTGGTCGCGATGCGCAGGCACGCGCTGGCGCCGTACATCATGGTCGAGCAGGGCGACTGCACCGAGGAGGGCGGCACGCTGGCCGCGCGGAAGCTGCTGACCCGCGACCCCCGGCCCACCGCGATCTTCGCCGCCAACGACGCGGTCGCCATAGGCGTGCTCGCCGCGGCGGCCGAGCTGGGCCTGCGGGTGCCCGAGGACCTCTCGGTGATCGGGTACGACAACACCCATCTCGCGGGGGCCCAGCCGATCTCGCTGACCACCGTCGACCAGCCCCGCCGGGCGATGGGCCGCTCGGCCGCGACACTGCTCAGCGACCGGATCGGCGACCCGGGAAAGACCTCGCGCCTGCGCCAGGTCACCCCCCAGCTCGTCGTACGGCGCAGCACCGGCCCCGCCCAGGGGTAGGGGGTCGCCTGGAGCGTTACACCACGCCCAGGCGGCCCCTAGGACTCGTCAAAAACAGGTCAAGCATCGAAATGGCGGCGGAGCCCTGGTGTTGACTCAGATGTGACGAGAGGGGGTAACAATGCGTGATCCGGAACTGGTGTCCTGCGCCCAGCGCGCGGCTGCCGAGCTGGAGAGGGCGTGGGCGCACTGGCGCGCCACCCGGGGCCGGAACGGGGACGCCGGCGCTGAATCCGTGGCGAGCTACGTGGCCCATTCGATCGACCATCCATGGGGGCGTCCGCGAGTGGTCCTGGGCCTGGACGCCGAGGACGCCAGGGAACTCGCCTCACTCCTGCAGAAGCAGGAGACGGGGGAACACGTCTGGTGACAACGGCCGAGTCACGACGCCGGGCCGCGTAGGTTGGGTGGTTGACGGATTTCCTTCGAGGGGGATGAACGTGACCAGCAAAGCATTCGCGGCGGCCCTTGTCGTGTGCGGCCTGAGCGCCGCCGCCTGCGGCGGCACCGTCGGCGGCGCCACCGCGGGCTCGGCACGGAACGACGGCCCCGCCTCCCAGCCGGTGGCCCAGGCCACCAGGGCGGCGCTGCCCGCCACGGCCACTCCCCCGGCGGGCAAGAGCGCCCCGGCCCAGCCGCTGAGCGGCAAGGTCGTGGTCATCGACCCGGGGCACAACGGGCTCAACTACAAGCATCCCTCGAAGATCAACAAGAAGGTCAACGTCCTGACCCAGTGGAAGGCCTGCGACACCACCGGCACCGCCACCGACAACGGTTACAGCGAGGCCGCCTTCACCTGGGACGTCTCCCAGCGCCTGGCCAAGATCCTCAAGGAGCGCGGCGCGACGGTCAAGCTGACCAGGTCCAGCAACTCCGGCGTGGGCCCGTGCATCACCGAGCGCGCGGCGATCGGCAACAAGGCCAAGGCGGACGCGGCGATCTCGGTCCACGCCGACGGGGCTCCCGCCTCCGGGCACGGCTTCCACGTGATCATCCCGAAGAAGATCAACGGTCCGGTGGACCCGGTGGTGGACTCGTCCAGGAGGCTCGGCCTCGACGTCCGCGACTCCATCAAGTCGGTCGCCGGCCTGCCGTACTCCACCTACATCGGCAGCAAGGCCCTGAGCTTCCGCAACGACCTCGGCGGCCTGAACCTCTCCACGGTTCCCAAGATCTTCGTCGAGTCCGGCAACATGAGGAACCCGGGCGACGCGGCCAAGTTCCAGAACCCGGCGTTCCGGCAGAAGCTGGCGCTCTCCCTCGCCGACGGGCTGCAGAAATACCTCAATTAATGCGTGGTCTAGTCCAATTTGGCATTATTTGAGGCATGACTGACCTTCTGCCGCGTCCCGCTGTCTTTGCGCCTGCCGACGGCTCGTTCCCGCTCTCTCCCGGCACCCCCGTCTCCGGTCCCGCCGAGCTGGTGGACGGGGTACGGCTCGCGCTCGCCGTGCTTGATCCGCGGCCGGCGGAGGCGGGAACGATCGTGGTGGAGCGGGACGCGGCGCTGGACGCGGAGGCCTACACGCTGGAGGTGACGGCCACCGGCGTGCGGATCACGGCCGGAGACCGCGCGGGGGCCTTCTACGCCGGCCAGACCCTGCGGCAGCTGCTCCCCCATGGGGCGTTCCGGACGGTCGCCCAGGCGGGCTGGACCGTTCCGTGCGGCCGGGTGGAGGACGCGCCCCGGTTCTCCTGGCGCGGCGTCCACCTGGACGTGGCGCGGCACTTCCTGCCCAAGCGCGAGGTGCTGCGGATGGTCGACCTCATGGCGGCGCACAAGCTGAACCGGCTCCATCTCCACCTGGTGGACGACCAGGGATGGCGGGTCGAGAGCCGGGTCGCCCCCAGGCTGCACGAGGTGGCCTCGCACCGGCCGCGCACGATCACCAGCCACCACAAGGACGACCCGGTCTACGACGAGGTGCCGCACGGCGGCTACTACACGCTGGACGACCTCGCGGAGATCGCCGCCTACGCGCGGGCCAGGGCCGTGACCGTCGTGCCCGAGATCGACGTGCCGGGACACGCCTCGGCGATCCTCGCGGCCTACCCCTCGCTCGACGCGCGGGCCACCGGCGGCCGGGAGCCCGAGCCCTTCCCCGTGCTGGACCGGTGGGGCATCTCCCCCGCGATCCTGTCCCCGCTCCCCCCGACGGTCGACTTCCTGACCTCGGTGATCGACGAGATCCGCGGCGCGCTGGGCGAGACGCCTTATGTGCACCTCGGCGGGGACGAGTGCGTGCTCGACGACTGGGCTGCTTCAGCGGAGATCGTCGCGTTCCAGGAGGAGCTCGGCCTGGAGAGCCTGAGCGGCCTGCACGCCTGGTTCCTGCGCCGGCTGGCGGACCTGCTGGCCGAGCGGGGCAGCCGGGCGATCGTCTGGGACGAGGCGTTCGTCAGCGGCATGCTGCGGCCCGACACGATCGTGATGCCGTGGCGCGGGCCGGGCGTGGCCCGGCGCGCCGCCGAGGCCGGGCACGACGTGGTGCAGACACCGGTCTTCCCGCTGTACTTCGACTACGCCGAGACCTCCTCGGAGGAGGAGCCGCTCGCCATCGGCGACGCGATCACCGTGTCGGACGTCGCGACCTTCGCTCCCGCACCGGAGTCGTGGACGGCCGAGCAGCGGGAGCACGTGCTCGGGGCGCAGTTCCAGCTGTGGAGCGAGCGCCTGCCCGACGGCCGGGCGGTGGACTACCGCGCCTGGCCGCGAGGCTGCGCGCTGGCCGAGGTCGTCTGGTCCGGCTCGGCCGGGCCCGGATTCGGGGAGCGGCTCGAAGGGCACCTGGGCCGCCTGGACGCGCTGGGGGTCGAGTACCGCCCGCCGGCAGGCCCGCGCCCCTGGCAGCTCGGCGGCACCGGGCGCCGCCGCCACCGCCCGGGGGTCGTCAAGGTGGACGAGGTCATGGGGCACCTGGAGGAGATGACCCACCTCGCCGACTCCACCCGGCCGAGCATGTGAATCCCCGCAGGCCCCACGAGGGTTGACGGGGTCGTCCGGGGAACAGCGGCCAGGGTGGACGGGCCTGCGCGGATCAGGGCCGTGCGGTCAGCCGGCCACCTCGTAGCCGGCTTCCGCGATGGCGGCGCGGATGGCGGCGTCGTCGAGGGGGTCGCCCGAGACGTCCACCCGGCCGCTCTGCAGGTCGACGTCGACCCCGGTAACGCCGGGGACCTCGCCGACCTCTTCCTTGACCGAGCTCACACAGTGGCCGCAGGTCATGCCGGTGACGGTATATGTGCTCACGCTCATCGCGCCTCCAATGTCCAGGGTTACCCGCCTAGGGTATTACTCAGGTCGCGGTGCGGCCGATGATTTCGCGCAGGTCCCTGACACCGTGACGGCGCAGGCGCCGGGAGAGCCCGCGATGGATGCGGTGGGCCCAGAGGGGGCCCTCGTAGATCAGCGCGCTGTAGCCCTGGACCAGGGTGGCCCCGGCGAGCAGGCGCTCCCAGACGTCGTCCACGTTCTCGACGCCGCCGACGGAGACGAGCACCAGGCGGTCGCCCACCCGGGCGCGGAGCCTGCGCAGCACCTCCAGCGAGCGGGCCTTCAGCGGGCGGCCGGACAGGCCGCCGGGCTCGGTGCTGGAGACGCCCTCGCGGCTGATCGTGGTGTTGGTCGCGATGATGCCGTCGAGCCCGAGTTCGAGGGCCAGGTCGGCGACCGCGTCCACGTCGTCGTCGGCCAGGTCGGGGGCGATCTTGACCAGCAGCGGGGTGCGCCTGGGGGTGCTGTCGGCGACCTCCTTGACCCCCTGGAGCAGCGGGCGCAGGAGCTCGACGGCCTGGAGGTTGCGCAGACCGGGCGTGTTCGGCGAGCTCACGTTGACGACCAGGTAGTCGGCCAGCGGAGCCAGCTCCTTGGCGCCGGCCACGTAGTCGTGGACGGCCTCCGCCTCAGGCACGACCTTGGTCTTGCCGATGTTGACGCCGACCACCGCCGGGACACCGCGGGGCCTGCTCAGCGCCCGCGCCGCGGCGCTCGCGCCGGCGTTGTTGAAGCCCATCCGGTTGATGATCGCCCGGTCCTTGACCAGGCGGAACAGCCGGGGCCTGGCGTTTCCGGGCTGGGCGTGCGCGGTGATCGTGCCGACCTCGACATGGCTGAAGCCGAGTGCGGACATGGCCTCCACGCAGCCGGCGTCCTTGTCGAAGCCCGCCGCCAGCCCGAAGGGGCCGGGGAAGTGCACTCCGAAGGCCTGCACGCGCAGGGCGGGGTCGCGCGGCGCGAGCCGGCGGTGGACGAGCCGCTTGACCACGGGCGTCACCGAGAGAAGGCGGAGCGCGCCGACCGTCAGATGGTGCGCATCCTCCGGGTCGATGCGGCTGAGGAGCTGCGTGAACACGAATCGATACATCACCGATCAGGTTAGTCCCCCGGCGGGCCGGGGCTCGCCCCGGCCGTGTCACCGGACTGGCGGATCAGCAGATGCCGGTCGAACCGGAGCAGGCGGAGCAGCCGGAGGACCAGGTCGGAGGGGTTCCGGATGACCATCACACCACCCCGGCCGCACACGTGCCCGTCCGCCCAGAGCAGGGCCCTGGCGCCCGCGCAGTCGAGGAAACCCACGTGGGCCAGGTCGAGCACCAGATGCGCGGCGGTGTGCCCGGCCACGACGCGTCGCAGCTCGAGACCGATGACGGAGTCGAGATCGCCGTATACGGAGATCTCCGCCCTGTCGGTGCCGGCCGCCGGCGGCACGACCCTGATCACCGTAATTCGCCGGCCCCCTCACCGAGCACCTCAGCCGCGAGGTCGGCGACCCGGCGGCGGCTGTCCCGGGCCTGCTTGCGCAGGCCGGTGAAGGCCTGGGCGGCGGTGAGATCGTGTTTGCCCATCAGGTAGCCGACGGCCCGCTCGATGATCACCCGGTAGTCGAGGGCGTACTGGAGCTGATCGGCCAGGGCGCTCTTCTCCTCGGCCGCCATCGCCGCGGTGAGCAGTTGCTCGATCACGTCGGCATAGGCGTAAAGAGCCTGGATATCCGACTCATCCCAGTTGTAGGGCTCGGACTGGTAGACGTTCAAGGTGCCCACAGGGTCTCCGCCAAGCCGCACCGGCACTCCGGCGACCGCCCGCACCTCGGGGTGGAGCCGGTCGGCGAGCTTCGGCCAGCGCGGATCCACATGCACGTCGAACGAGGTCACCGCGGTGTTCTCTTCGTAGGCGGACACACACGGACCCTGGCCGAGGTGGAGCTGGGCTCCCTCAAGGCTGCGGCCCCGGTCGTCGGTGGCGACCAAGTAGCGCAGATCCTTGCCCTCCTCCGCAAACATCAGGCCCGCACCCGAATAGCCGAAAAGCGTGTCCACGACATCCACAGCCCGCTCAAGCTGATGGACTATGCCTGTCGTGGGCGAGGTCGTCTGAAGCCGTCTCAGACTGGCGACCAGGGCTTCCGGGTCAATGTGCGTCATATGTGTGGCGCCTTTCAGCGTCGACCTGGTTACTTGACTTGCTCACTACGACTGCCCAGGAATGAATGTCTTATGGGCGAGGGTCCGCATGACCATCACCATGAGCTCGCCGAGGCGTTCTCCCGCCCGGACTTTCGCGGGCGGCCATTCACGGCTGTCACGGTCGTGGAAATTCGGGGTGCCGATCAGCCGGTCGTCCGCGCGCGGCGGCACCGTCAGCACCGCGCGGATCCCGGGGACCCGCCCGGCCAGGGCGGAAGAACCGAGGGGGCGGGCGGCCCGGAGGTCGTCGACCGCCACGTCCGCACCGCGGGCGAGACTCCCCACCGCCGGTCCGGAGCCCGTCCGCTCCCGCACCGGCTCCAGCCGCAGGCCCTCGTCGTCGGGTCCGGCGCCCGCGCGTAACCGGTCGTGGTCGTCGACCGGCATCAGGGCCGCGCCGTCAGCCCCGAGCTCGACCGCGAGGGCGTTCATAGTACGGTTGACGAGCTGGGGGAATTCGACACCTTGGGCCATAAGAGGCTTTCTCCGCGTTGAGGTAGATCCGCGGACGCAAGGCGGAATGAACTGCAGCTTGAAGACTAGTGGTGTGCGATGACTCCGGCCAAGCGGTTCCCAATCCTGCTTATCGCGCTATGGCCGCACATTGTCGTCAATAGATCGTTAAGCGTTTCGCAAACTGGGGGCGACAAGGTAGGGACATGAGCATCTTGTCACGTTCCGCCATCGTCCGTCGGCGTCGCACTTTGGTGCATGTCGTGCTCCGCGATATGGCGGAGACCGGCAACACCACGGTACCGCCCTGGTGGGAGTCCGAAATCCAGCGGGAGTTCGGCGGTCTGGACGGGTTCCTGGCCGAGCTGAGCCGCCAGTGGTGGACGGCCTACGCCGCGCATCTGGACGCGCTGATCGAGCTCGGCTCCGACGACCCCACGCAGGCGTGGGCCGACGTCTCCGAGCAGATGCCGCACCTGAGGGCCGTGCTCGACTCCTACACCGACGCGTCCGCGCTCGCCGAGGCCGAGCGGCGCCACTGCGACGTGCTGCGCTGGACCACCCGGCGGGAGAGCCGACACGCCGCCTGAGGCTCGCCGGTGAACTGAGGCATATCCCTCAGCCATGGGGTAGCCATAAACGATGGTCAGGCTACTCGATCGTCAAGATCATCATGATTCGGACCGTCGGCTGGGCGTGCGGCTCACGGTCGCGACGGCGGCCGTGGCGCTTTTCTCGGTGCCGTTCATCCTGTTGCTGGTCTTCGTGATGTCCTCCTTCGCGCCGCTGAACGACTTCGACGAGAGCGTGGCCCACCGGCTCCATGCGTACGCCCTGGCCAATCCCGGCTACGCGCGATTCCTCAACGTGGCGACGGAGGTGTTCGGCCCGAACGTGTGGCGCGCGCTGGTGGTGATGGCCGCGGCCTGGTTCTGGTTCCGGGGCGCGCGGCGCCTGGCGGTCTGGGCGGTCGTCACGATCACCGTCAGCGGCCTGCTGAACCTGGCGGTCAAGGAGATCGTCGATCGGGCCCGGCCCGCCCTGCCCGACCCGGTGTCATGGGCACCGGGCGCCTCGTTCCCCTCCGGGCACACGATGGGTGCGGCGACGGGCACGTGCGTCCTCGTGCTTCTCCTGCTGCCCTACCTGCGGAGCTGGTCCTCCCGCCTCGCCTCATGGGCCGTCGCGGCGGTCCTGACCGTCTTCGTTGCCTACAGCCGGGTCGCCCTCGGCGTCCACTGGTTCAGCGACGTGGTCGCGGGGATCGCGCTGGGCGTCGTGGTCGTCGCGGGGATCGTCGCGGGGTTCGAGAGCTGGCGCCGGTCCGAGGGGCGCAGGCCTGTCGAGCCGCACAAGGAAGGCGTCGAGCCCGAGGCGTCCTGAAGGTAAGGATCCCGAGGTGTTCTTAAGGTAAAAACGAGGGTAGCTCGGGCGCCATGTCTAAAACGTCGGTCGATTTCAAGGGCGTGGCCCGTCTCATCCTGCTGCCACTCGCCATCATGGCCGTCCTGACGATCAGCGTCGGGCTGCTCATCACCAAGGTCCTGCAGACGACCACTCTGATCGCCAACGACCAGGGGGTCAACGAGCAGCTGGTAGACGGTCGCACGGCGTTCCTGAACGACATCACGGACAAGATGACCAAGCTGTCGGACATGCCGACGATCATCATCGCCACCGCGGTGCTCATCGTCGTCTTCCGGCTGGCGTTCAAGCGCTGGAACGAGTCGATCTTCCTGCTCCTGGCCGTGTTCTCCCAGTCGGCCATCTTCCTGCTGGCGACCGTCTTCTCCCAGCGCAAGCGGCCCTTGGTCCAGCACCTCGACCCCGCGCCGCCCACCTCCAGCTTCCCCTCCGGCCACACCAGCGCCGCGGTCGGGTTCTACTGCGCCGTCGCCCTGGTGCTGACCCTCCACACCCACCGCTACAAGATTCTCAACGTGCTGTGGTGGGCCGTCGGCCTGGCGGTCCCGCTGGGGATCGCCTACTCCCGGATGTACCGCGGGATGCACCACCTGAGCGACGTGAGCTGGGGCCTCCTGCTCGGCGCGGTCTGCATCGCGGTGGCCGCCAACGCGCTGCTCCGGCGGCGGCCGGTGGCCGGGGAACGGCCGGTGGTGCAGCAGAAGGTCACGGCATAGGGACCTCGCCCGGGTCCACGATCGCGCGCTCCGCCGCGGCCGGCTCCTCCTCGATCCTCCGGAGACCACCGCGGCGGCCTCGTCCCCGTCGCAGGTCGTGCGGGCGCCGCGCACAAGGTGACCGCGTGCCCGCGCCTTGCCGTGGCGGGGGCACCAGGGTGGCCGCATGCCCCGCCACGGTGAGGCGCGCCGGGGCCGGATCCGCGGGGGGCCGGAGGGTGCGGCGGTACGGTCGGCGGAACACGGGACGCGTCAGCGATCAAGCGCACCGTCCGCGCGACCGGGCGCCGGTCGCGCCCACCCAACACAGGAGGTCGCGAAGGTGTTTGTCATCACCGGCATCCAGGCGTCCGGCAAGTCGACGGTCGCGCAACTGCTGGCGGAACGGCTGCCGCGGTCGGTGCACGTGCGCGGCGACGGCTTCCGGCGCATGGTGGTCAACGGCAGGGCGGACATGACGCCCACCCCCTCCCCGGAGGCCCTGGACCAGCTACGGCTGCGCCACCGGCTGACCGCGACGGTGAGCGAGGGCTACACCCGGGCCGGCTTCACCGTCGTCGCGCAGGACGTGATCCTCGGCGAGCACCTGGCCGAGATGGTGGCCATGATCAAGACCCGGCCGCTGTCCGTGGTCGTGCTGGCCCCGCGCCCCGAGGTTGTCGCCGAGCGTGAGGCGGCGCGGGGAAAGAACGCCTACGACGCCTGGGCGATCCAGCAGCTCGATCACATCCTCCGCAGGCAGACCCCCCGCATCGGCCTCTGGCTCGACACCTCGGACCAGACGCCCGCCGAGACGGTCGAGGACATCCTCGCCCACGCGCACAGCGAGCCGTGAGCCGGCGAGCCACGGACCACGAGGCGCGGGGCGTGGGGCGCGAAGCGGCGAGACAGCGGGGCGACGGGGCGCGAGGCGTGGGGCGACGGGGCGTAAGGCGCGAAGCGGCGAGACAGCGAGGCGGCGAGGCGTAAGCAGCGGGGCGACGGGGCGTAAGGCGGCGGACCGTGGGACGGCGGGGCCGTCGGGGCGGCGGGGCCGGGTAGAAAAAGAGTGGGAAAAACCACAACCGGTAGAAAAGGGCGGCAGTGATATAGGGGTGTTTTCCCCCACTTCCTATCCGGTTTTAGATCACGCGAGTCCCCGGGCGGCTACATTCGGCGGTGTGGAACAACGCACGCTTGTCACTATCTGCAATTGAATGACTACCCTATGCTATCAAGTAAGATAAAGGCCCGATAGAGAGATTGAAGACTCCTCTTTAGGGCAGGAGCAGCCGGCCGGCCGGACCCAGCGGTGTTCGACGGCTACCCTCAGGAAGGAAGCCGTCCCATGGACCCCCAACCCGTTCTCTGCCATACATGCACAGGTGTTCTCCTCGCCAGCGACTCCCGCACGTACACGCCGCAGCGAGGGCGCCTGATCGTGACCAACGGATACTGCACCTGCCCGCCCGCCACGGAGGCTCCCGCGGAGCCCGAGGCGCAGAGACAGCAGCCGCAGCAGCAGGAGCGCCTCCCCGGCCAGGCCACGATGGTGAACGTCTGAGCGAGCCAGGCCGTCGAGTGAGCCGCCGCGGCATCCGGCCCGTGCCGCGGCTCGGCGTCTCACTCCAGCCCGTGCCGCGGCTCGGCGTCTCACTCCAGCCCGTGCCGCGGCTCGGCGTCTCACTCCGGCCCGCGGGCGGCGTGCCACGGCGCCGGCGGCGCGGGTTCAGCCCGACAGTCCCCAGGACGCGACCACCGCGAGACCACTCGTCCCGATCAGTCCGATAAGCACCACTATGGCGACGATCCGACGGTTCATGCCTCGGAGCCTAGCGACAGGTCGCCGGTGCGGTCGCCCACCGGACGGCGGGCACGCGGAGCGTGCTCCGTCTCCCCGCCGATCCGCGCGCTCTCGTCCCGCGGCACCGGGTGGCGATCCTCACGCTCTTTGAGCATCTCAACGGGGGGTGCCGGCGGCGAGAATGATTTAGGCTCGTCAGCGTTGACTAGCGAAGACCGGGCTACGGCGTACGCCGCCCCACCGAGGACGAGGTGCACGTGGTCGCCGAAGACATCGAGCAGTCGGCCAAGAGCGGCAAGAAGAAGCGCTCGTTCTGGTTGGAGTTCCCCCTGCTGGTCGCGGTCTCCCTTCTGCTGGCGCTGCTGATAAAGAGCTTCGTCATCCAGGCGTTCTACATCCCGTCGGAGTCGATGGAGAACACGCTCCTCGTCAACGACCGGGTCCTGGTCAACAAGCTCGTCTACCACACCCGTGACATCGAGCGCGGCGACGTGGTGGTCTTCTCCGGGGTCGACTCGTGGAAGGGGGAGGTCGACCTCCCGGAGCCGTCCAACCCGGTCGCGGCGTTCTTCAACTGGGCCGGCACCGTCTTCGGCGTGGTGCCCGGCGAGAAGGACTACATCAAGCGGGTCATCGGTGTGCCGGGTGACGTCGTGAAGTGCTGCGACGCCAAGGACCGCATCACGGTCAACGGGGTGCCGCTGGAGGAGGAGAGCTACATCTACCCCGACGACAAGCCGTCGGGCAGGCACTTCGAGATCAAGGTGCCGGAGGGGCGGCTCTGGGTGATGGGCGACCACCGTTCGGTGTCGTACGACTCCCGCTCCCACCAGGGCGACCCCGGAGGCGGCACGATCCCGGTCGACCAGGTGATCGGCCGTGCTTTCGTGATCGTGTGGCCGTTCTCCCGCGCCACCACGCTCCCGATCCCCGACACCTTCTCCCAGCCCGCGCTCCAGGCCGCCGGGGCGATCGGCGGTGGGGCGCCGTTCCTGCTCGGGGTCGCCGGGGCGATGCCCCTGGTGCTCTGGCGCCGTCGCCGCCTGCTGAAGCGGCTCTGACGGCCACCCGGGACGGCTGACCGCCACCGCCGGAGCAGCGCGCTGAGGACCACGCCGAAGCCACCGCCGGAGCGGCTCTGAGCGCCACGCCGGAGCGGCTCCGACGCTCTCCCGGGGAGAAACCACGCTTCCCCGGGCCTTCCCTCCCCCACCGGAGCACCGAGAGGGCCGGCCTGGTCCTCACCCCGCCTACGCGTGCCGCCGGAGTCCCGCGCATGCCGTACGGCTCGCGTCCGCATGTCGTACGGCTCGCGTCCGCATGCCCGTGTGCCACTCGCGCGCGCATGCCCTACGCCAAAGGAAGCCCTCTGACCTGGCGTGGCGCTCGCCATCACCCGTGAACAAGACAACTATGGAGATGAGGGGAACAAGGGGAAGCAGGGGGAAGAGGTCGCGATGCAGGCAGATGACGGGCGGCCGGTGGTCGCCGGATACGACGGTTCGACAGCGAGCCAGCAGGCTCTCCGGTGGGGCGTCAACGAGGCCCGGATGCGATTCGTTCCCCTGGTCGTCTGCCATGCCTGGCAGTGGTCCTATCCCATGCCGCCCGTCTCCCCCGAGACGCTGGAGGCCGTACGGCGGATGGGCCAGCACGTGCTCGACGCGGGAGTGAGCCTCGCGCGCAGCCTGGCGCCCCGGTTGGAGGTGCGGGGGAAGCTGGTGACGGGGTCGTCGGCGGTCGTCCTGGTGGGCGAGTCGTCCACCGCGGAGCTGGTCGCGGTCGGGCCGCGCGGAACGGGCGGCTTCGAGGAGCTGCAGATCGGCTCGACCGCGATGCAGCTGGCCGCGCACTCGTACTGCCCGGTGGCCGTCGTCAGGGAGTCCGGCCGGCCCGCCACGGGCCGCGTGGTGGTCGGGGTGGAGGGCGCGAACGTGGAGCGGTCGGGTCTCGGGACGGCGTTCGAGGAGGCGAAGCTGCGGCACGCCACGCTGCTGGCGATCTGCCTGTGCCCCGAGGGGCTAGAGGACACGCGGCCGCTGGCGGCCCGCTTCCACAGCACCATCTCGGTGTGGGAGGAGAAGTATCCCCAGGTGAACGTGGAGACCATGATCGAGACGCGGCCTCACACGGCGGTGATGCACAGCGCGGCCGAGCACGCGGACCTGCTGGTGGTCAACGACCGCGAGCAGGACGACCCGGTCGAGCTGCCGCTCGGCCTGGTCTCCCAGTCACTGCTGCGCGGCGCGTCGTGCACGGTCACAGTGATCCCGTCGCGGGCGTTCGCCATGTCTTCGAGGTCAGCGAGCCGCGTTCGGCCCGGATGATGTGGATGACCGCGTTGATGAGGGCGAGATGGGTGAAGGCCTGGGGGAAGTTCCCCAGGTGGCGTCCGGTGACGGGGTCGATCTCCTCGGCGTAGAGACCGAGGGGGCTGGCGAAGGAGAGGACCTTCTCGCAGAGCCTGCGGGCACGGCTCTCCTCCCTGATCTCCGTGAACGCCGACACGAGCCAGAACGAGCAGATCGTGAAGGTCCCCTCGTCCCCGGCCTGGCCGTCGTCGGTCTCCTTCGGCAGGTAGCGCATGACCAGGTCGTCGACGGTCAGCTCGTCGGCGATGGCCAGGACGGTGTCGCGGATCCTGGGGTCGGTGGGCGGCAGGAAGTGCACCAGCGGGAGGAGCAGGAGCGACGCGTCGAGGGCATCGGTGCCGTAGTGCTGCCTGAAGACCCCCCGCTCGGTGACTCCGTTGGCGCAGACGTCGGCGTGGATCTCGTCGGCGGACGCCTGCCAGCGCGCGGCCAGGTGGAAGTCCTGGCGGAGCCGGGCGAGCCGCGCGCCCCGGTCGGCCGCCACCCAGCACATGACCTTCGACGAGGTGAAGTGCTTGGGCTCGCCGCGCACCTCCCATATACCGCGGTCGGGCTCCCGCCAGTGTTTGATGGCGGCGTCGACCTGGCGCTTCAGGATGGGCCAGATCCGCTCGTCCAGGCGGTCCCGGGACCGGGTGTGGATGTAGAAGGAGTCGAGGACCGCCCCCCAGACGTCGTGCTGGTGGTGCTTGTAGGCGGCGTTGCCGACCCGGACGGGTCTGGCCCCCTCGTAGCCGTCCAGATAGTCGAGGATGTGCTCCTCCAGGTCACGCTCGCCGTCGACGCCGTACATGACCTGAAGCTCCTCGTCCCTCTCCGCGACGTCGGCGATGAACCAGAAGAAGTCGTCGGCCTCCCAGTCGAATCCGAGGGTGTAGAGGCCCCAGAGGGCGAAGGTCGAGTCGCGGATCCAGCTGTAGCGGTAGTCCCAGTTCCGGTCCCCGCCCGGTGTCTCGGGCAGGGAGGTGGTCGCCGCCGCGATCAGCGCTCCGGTCGGGGCGAAGGTCAGGCCCTTGAGGGTGAGGGCGCTGCGCTCCAGGAAGCTGCGCCAGGGGTGGTCGGGGAAGTCGCCTCTGGCAAGCCAGTGCTGCCAGTGGTGGGCGGTCCACACCAGCCGTCCGTATGCCTCCGCGAAGGTGTAGGGCGGCTCGTGAACGGTCCACGACAGCGCGCAGAAGCGGGTGTCCCCCTCTCTCATCAGGGTGCGCGCGGTCGCCCGCGACCCCTCGAACCCCAGTCGCATGTCGGTGGTGAGCTTGAGCTCCAGATTCACCCCGTCTCCCCGGGCGGCGCCCTGGTGGTAGCCCCGGTCCGTGTAGATCCAGTGGGCCGGCCTGCGCCCGTAGTCGAACACCGGCTCGCAGTCGAGGGCGATCTGCACCTCCCCGCTGACGCAGCGCACCGTGCGCAGCAGCACGTGGCTGGCGTCGTAGTCGGTCGGGGCCCGCCTGTGCGTGTTCGACAGCTCCTCGTCGTGATGCCAGGGCCCTATGAGCAGCAGGTCACGGACGATGATCCAGCCGGTCGGCGTGCCCCAGCTCGTCTCCAGCACCATGGTGCCCGGCAGGTAGCGGCGCGCGGCCGGCACCCTGAGGTCCGCGGGACCGATCCGGAACCCTCCGGCGTCCCGGTCCAGGATGGCGGCGAACACGCTGGGAGAGTCCATCCGGGGCAGGCACAGCCACTCCACGTTTCCGCTCGGCGCGACCAGAGCGGTGACCTCGCAGTCGGACAGGAAGCCGTAGTCCGCGATGGGCGGGAACGGTGAGGCGTCGCAGAGCACGCCCGCCGGTGGATCCAGGGTCATGGGATGGCCTGCTTTCCCTGGAGATCTCGCTCAGGCCTCGCCGGCGATCAGGCCGGTCCCGGCGGCCTCGATCACCTGCCGCAGGCGGAGGCCGTCCCGTACGTCCAGTCCGTACGGGATGCCCTGCCCGACCGCTGCCACGGACTCCCGGCGCATCGTGCCGATCGCGTCGGGACCGGCCGCCGCCACGCGGTCGATCACGGCGGCGCCACCCGGACCGGAGATCTCGGCCTCGGCGGCCCGGCGCCCCGCACCGGCAAGACCGATGATGACCGTCATACCATCGACTTTATGCACCTGAGCCCGCGGTTCGGAAGGCACTGCCTGACAGCGAGAGTCGGCCTTTAGGGAGGTCCGCCATGCGCATGACCAAGCTTCCGTCCGGCGGTGAGGTCGCGGTTCTCGGCATGGGGACGTGGCGCATGGGCGAGGTCCCCTCGCGCCGGGGAGAGGAGATCGCGGCGCTGCGGCTGGGCCTGGAGCTGGGCATGACGCTGATCGACACCGCTGAGATGTACGGCGACGGCAAGGCGGAGCAGCTCGTCGGCGAGGCGATCGCCGGCCACCGGGACGAGGTCTTCCTGGTCAGCAAGGCGCTGCCGCGGCATGCCACGTTCAAGGGCGTGATCGCCGCCTGCGAGGGCAGCCTGCGCCGCCTCGGGACCGACCGGCTCGATCTCTACCTGCTGCACTGGCGGGGCCCCACGCCGCTGGAGGAGACCGTGGGAGCCTTCGAGGAGCTGGTGAGCCGGGGGAGCATCCGGAGCTGGGGCGTGAGCAACTTCGACGTGGCGGACATGGAAGAGGTGGTGGCCCTTCCCGGCGGGGAGGCCGTACAGACCGACCAGGTGCTCTACAACCTGATGCGGCGCGGCGTCGAGTACGACCTGATGCCCTGGTGCCGCGGGCAGGGCCTGCCGATCATGGCCTACTCGCCGATCGAGCAGGGCCGGATGCTCACCCATCCCGCGCTCCGTTCCGTGGCGGAGCGGCACGGAGCCACCCCGGCCCAGGTGGCCCTCGCCTGGGTGCTGCGCGAGGACGGTGTCGTCATCATTCCCAAGGCGGGGACGCGGGAGCACGTCCGGCAGGACCACGCGGCCCTCGCCCTCCGCCTCACCGAGGACGACTTCACGTCGCTGGACGGGGCGTTCCCGCCACCGCTCGGCGGAAGGCCGCTCGAAATGCTGTGAGCACGGCGCGGGCGGCCCTCTACCGTCAGGTCGTGGACTCGACCATCTCCTGGAACTCACCGGGGAGCTGGGACATGACATGGTCGAAGGCCTCGCCGGGGATCGTCTCGCGCAGCGTCGTGAGGACGGCGCGGACGCCGCCGGTGGCCTCCTGCACGGTCAGGCCGGTCCGGTTGCTCACCCGCACGACGAAATCGTGGAGCCCGAACTGCTCGCTCTTGTCCTTCACGGGAAGCGACTCCCGCAGCGGCTCGGGGAGCTGGAGCGCGAGGTGGCGGGCCTCCCCCGCGCTCAGCCGGTCCCCCAGCGCGCCGAGCGTCGCGCGGGTGAGATCCGCCGCCTCCTCGCGCGACAGACCGGCACGCTCCGCCACCGTCTGAACGAACTCCTTGTATTCCACATCGATCCCCCCTTGACCGGCTAGCCTTCCCGGTCGGTGCGGGAATCGAACGTCCGGGACGGGATCAGCCCTGGTCTCACTGCCCCTGCCGCCCTTCGGGTTTCCCGCAGTGGGCGAGCGACCTGACCGTTTCCGCGGGCGCTCTGCCCTGCCGCGCGTCGCGCAGGGCGTCGGCGAACCGGGCGAGATCCAGCTCCTTCGCGAGCAGGTCGCCGGTGACCACCGCGCGGGCGCACGAACGGAACACCTCACTGAAAGTGGCGTAATAGGAATATTGCGGACGCGATTCGGCCGTGCGCAGGGCCTGGTGGATCTTCGCCGCCAGGTCCTGGAGCATGGGGCCGGTGAGCTCGGTGTCCTCGCCGGCGGGCACGGGGGTGGGACCGTCCGTCGGGGCCGTGGTGCCCTTCCCGGCGGTGGGGTCGGCGGCCGTCCCGGAGGCGGCCAGCAACTGGCCGCAGGTGCGCGGATTCCTGGCGTACTCCTCGTAGACGGATTCGAGGACGGGAGGGTATCCGCTGCATGCGAACAGCTTCATCTGCGCGTCGTGCCCGGTCAGGAAGTCGATGAGCGTCCTGGCCTTGGCCGGGTTGCCGGAATGCGCGGAGATCGCCAGATTGAACCCGCCGAGCATGCCTGTCCCGGGTAGCGCGGCCATCCCGAAGCGCAGCCGTCCCTGGTCGTCGTACATCGAACGGTCCGTGGCCAGGCGGTGGAACGCGAACGGCCAGTTGCGCATGTAGGCGACGTCGTCGTCGCGGAACGCCCGGAGGCTGCTCTCCTCCACGGAGTTCTTCGACCCCCGCTCCAGGAATCCGTTCCGGAAGGTGCTGAAGGTGTCTTCCTTGGAGAAGTTCTCCGCGCCGCGCGCCAGGACCCCCTTCTCCAGCAGCGCGTGCCAGCGGGAGAGCGCCTCGCGCACGGCCTCAGCGGAGTCTCCCTCGTCCACCACGATCCGCTCGCCGTCGGTGACCCTCCCGCCCGCGGACCGGATCGCCTCCAGCAGGTTGACCGTCCCTCCCTCGTAGTCGCCGAGCTGTACGGAGTATCCGCCGTTCTCGGCGGCGTATTTCCAGAGCTGCTCCATCGTGGCGGGCACGGGTACGCCACGACGGTGGAAGAGGAGGGGCACGTCGGTGACGAAGGGCACCGCGTACTGGACACCGTCCACCTGGCCGGCTTTCAGAACGTTGTCCACGTAGCGGTTGGCCTCTCCAGGTTCGAGAGGGTACGGGCGGATGTAGCCGCTGCGGGCGAACTCGGCCATCCAGGCGACGTCCACGGAGAACACGTCGTAGGCGCAGCTCCCCAGCCGGGCCCGGCCCACCATCTCGGCCCGCTCCTCGTCGGTGCGGTCGGCCACCTCCACCAGGGTGACCTGGGTGGTGTGCGTACGGTTCCACTCCTCGATGAGGTCGCGGCGGAAGCTCCCGGCGGTGATGTCGGCGCCGGTCGCCACGGTGAGCCGGTTCGGCCCGCCGCAGCCGGTGAAGGAGGAGACGGAGGGCGGGGCGCCCTTCCCGGTGAGGGAGACGAGCACCGACGCCAGGGCCAGCCCGGCCACCAGCCCGGCGCCGCCCCAGCGGCGCTGGGCCGGATCCAACCGGCGGAGCAGATCACGCGGGCGTCGGATCGCGCTCATCGCCGGGCCTCTCCGCGCATGCTGGAGATCAGATGTCTCAGCGCCTGTTGCATGTCGGTGCCGGTCTCGACGCAGGCCCGGTATTTCCCGCGCCGCGGGGGAGAGCGGTCGCAGCCGTTGTCGCCGAGGGCCAGGACGTAGAGGTCGGTGACGTGGGATGCGCGGGCGAGCGTCCTGCCGACGCTCTCTCCCGGCCGCTCGTTGTCGAATACGCCTCCGTCGGTCACGACGACGAGAGCGCGCCCGGGTGACCCGGCACGCCCGTTCAGATTCATGATCATGTCCGATACGGGGGCGTCGGAGCCGCGCCCCGTCGCGCCGATGACGCTCTTGGTGAGCTCGTCGAACTCCTCACGGCTCACCGACGGCTGGAGCTCCCTGACCCGGGTCTTCCCACCGACCCTGGAGAAGGAGCTCAGCGTGAGGTCGTCTCGCGGCGTGATCACGGGCTTGACGTCGGGAAACGCCTCACGCAGCCGGACGAGCAGGGACCGGGGCGGGGCGGCCATCGAGCCGGACACGTCGAGGGCGATCTCGGCGTCGACGCGGGGAAGGAGGTCGAAGAACTCGTTCTGGGCGTCTCTCAGATCCTTCAGGCCGCGCACCGCCGCTCCGGTCTCCGGTCTCCCCCCGGCACCATCGCCGAAGAGCGGGTGGGTGGTCAGCCATCCGCGCAACAGGTCGAGCCCCGCCGCGCGCTCCCCGCTCCGCTCCTTCGGCCAGTCGATCGTGACGAACGGGTAGTCCAGCCTGGAGAGCCCCGGAGAGGAGAACTCACGGAGCTTGTTCCTTCCGCTCGACGCCCCCTCCGGGCAGCGGGGGTCGTTGAACCTTCCGTTGTTGTAGTCCGTGAGGCTGTGAAAGGGGACCACCACGGCCAGGCTCCGGGCGAGGTTCTCGCCCCCGGTTCCCTGAGCCGCGGTCTTGAACTGGCAGAGCAGGGAGCTGACGCTCTCGGCGACGATCCCCCGCTGTTCCCGATCCACCACGTCGTCCGCCGCATCGTCCGCCTCGCCGTCCGCCGTGCCGTCCGCCTCGCCGTCGAGGAGCAGGAGGTCGGAGACGGCGGCGAGCCCGGCGGTGGAGAGCTCGGGCTGCGGGTAGCTCACCGACATGCCGGCCTCCGATCGGATGGCGGTCCACAGGTCCCGCAGGCTGTGACTGCCGGGCCGTTCCAGCGGGAGCCTCTCCCTGATGTCCTCGGCCCGCCCGCTGATCATGCCGATCACCAGGCGGTCGGACGCGACCGCCGGGCCGATGCGGAGCGTGGCGCCACCCGCCCTCATCTCGTCGGAGACCAGATCGGCCTCACCGGTGCTCGTGGCGATCCAGGCGTCGGCACGCGGGCCGTACAGGCGGCGGAACGGCTCGCCCCCCTCCTGGCGCACGTCGTCGCGGTACCAGTTGTCGCCGAGGGCGTAGGCCAGCTCGCCGATCGACGGCGCGACCCCCACCGAGATCGCGTACGGCGCGCAGCCGTCCACCAGCCTGCTCCGGATGAACAGGGCGACGCTCTCGCGCAGGGCGAGAACGTTCTCGGGAGCGGTGATGACGCGCAGTTCCAGCGGCCGCTCGCAGTCCGGGGGCTGGATTCTGTGGCTCAGCCACGCCCCGCCCTTGACGGCTCCCCACGGGACCATGACGACGGCGGCGCCGAGCAGGACGCCGACGTAACCGGCCGACAGCCTGAGCACGGCCCGTTCCAGCCGCTGACGTCTCCGGCTCGGCGGCCGATCCGGGCCGCCGGTCCCGGCCGTCGCCGCGGCACGGCGGCGCGTGACGACCCGCTTCACCGGCTCCAACAGCCGTCGGAGGAACCTGGAGAAATGGCCCAGGGTCAGGAGAACGGCCACGGCCAGGCCGATCACCGCGCTGATGAGCAGGGTGAGACCCGTTCCCAGTGCCCGCATGCCCTCCACCAGCAGGGTGAAAAGGGCGGTGACGCCGCCGCCGATCAGGGCGGTGAGCGCGATCTCCCTGAGCTTCGCGGGGGTGAGGCCGGACGGATCCCCGTCCGGCCCTCGCGAGCCGTCGCCGGGCGGGGAGGGAGAGGATCCGGCCATGGAGACCACTGCCTGTTCGACGATTTCGACGACGGAACTTCACAACGATCATGGACGGGAGATGATCCCCCTTCACCTCGCCGGTCGCGTTAAATCCTAATCGCCTCATTCGCCTGGCGCGGCGGATAGCCAGATTTCCTTTATCCTTTCCAGGACGCCTGGAGCAAATGTAGATATATGCATATTTTGCACTCCCTTATATATCAATATTTGTTGTCATAAAATGCTCGGATGGTGGATCATCGCAATTCTCCGCCCGCGTGCCCGGGCGGTGCCGCCGGGGACGGCCGCCGCCGCTCCACGGGAAGACCGGGGACGCCGGCCCGGTGGAGGTCGAGCGGCGACCCGTAAGGTTCACCCTCGGGCTGTCCGGCCGGGGTGCGGGGCGTCGCCGGCCGCCGCCTCCCGCGCCCCGCCCCCGCGAAGAGCTCGCGGCCGACCGGCGACCCCGCCGTGAGAAGAACATCCGAAGGAGACGACATGGACATCGTCAACCCCGCCGTGAACGACTATCTGCTCTCCCACTGCACACCCGCCGACGACCTGCTGCGCGAACTGGCCGCGGAGACGCGGGAGGCCTTCCCCGACTCCGCGGGCATGCAGATCTCCCACGACGAGGGCGAGTTCCTCACCATGCTGGTCCGGCTGGTGGGCGCGCGACGGGCCGTCGAGGTAGGAGTGTTCACCGGATACTCGTCGATCTGCATCGCCCGGGGCCTGCCCAAGGACGGTCACCTTCTCGCCTGCGACGTCAGCGACGAGTGGACCTCGATCGCCCGTCGCTACTGGGACCGGGCCGGCGTGGCCGACCGGATCGACCTGCGGATCGCCCCGGCGGTCGAGACCCTGCGGGCACTCCCCGCCGAGCCGGTCGTCGACTTCGCGTTCATCGACGCGGACAAGGTCGGCTACCCCCTCTACTACGAGGAACTGGTCGTACGGCTGCGCCCCGGCGGCCTGATCGTCCTCGACAACGTGCTGCGCGGAGGCCGCGTGCTCGACCCGGCCTTCCAGGACGAGGCCGACGTGGCCATGCGCCGGATGAACGAGACCGTCGTCGGGGACGAGCGCGTCGACTCCGTGATGCTGCCCGTGCGCGACGGCGTCACCCTCGCCCGCAGGCGCTGAACTCCCGCAAGTCCCATGGGCGGGGAGGGATTACCGCTGTCCGGGCGGGCTCTCATCGGGCTGTGCCCGGAAGCGGTAGTTCGTCCCACGAATTTGTTACCGTGGGCCGATGAGCAAGCATGTTGACGGCCGGATCGGGACAGTGGCCGCGCTGGTGCGGTCCACGTTCCTGGTGAATGCCGTGTACGCCGATTCCGCCCGCGAGTACGGCCTCACCCAGCAGCAGGGCCAGCTGCTGTGCGTCCTGATGGCGCAGCCGTACGGCATGAGCGAACTGGGCGCGGTGCTCGGCCTGGCCAAGTCGAGCCTGAGCGGCCTGGTCGATCGCAGCGAGCGCAACGGCCTGGTCCAGCGCGAGCCGGACCCCCAGGACCACCGTGCGGTGAGGGTGGCGCTCACCGGGCAGGGCGCCAAGCTCGCCGACGAGTTCTACACCGAGACCTGCCGCCGCATCGAGGAGCTGACCTCGGGGTTCGCCCCGGAGGAGCACGACACGCTCGCCGCCCTGCTCGGCCGCGTCGTGACCGACAACAAGGCCCCCGTCGTCTTCATGGAACCGGATCACACGCGCTGAGCCCGAGAAGGAATTGCAGTTCGCGCCACGAACTAATATTGTTCGTGGCACGAACTCAACTTCCTCGCGGAAAGGCAGAGCATTGTCCGCACATGACATCGTCTTCGGTTTCGGCGCGCATTCCGGCATCGACGACATATCCGAGCTGCTGCGCATGGCCCAGCAGGCCGACCGGGACGGGCTTGACATCTTCACCCTGTCGGACCATCCCTACATCGGCGGGCGCCTGGACGCCTACGCCGCGCTCGGCTTCATCCTCGGGCGTACGGAGCACATCGCCGGCTTCGCCAACGTCACCAACCTGCCGACCCGGCCCGCTCCCATGCTGGCCAGGACCGTGACGTCGCTGTCGGCGCTGTCGGGAGGCCGGATCGTGCTCGGCATGGGCGCGGGCGGGTTGTGGGATCGCATCGCCGACATGGGGGTGCCGCGGCTGACGGCCGGCGACGCCGTGGACGCCTTCGAGGAGGCGATCGTCCTGGTCAAGCTGCTGTCGGGCGGCGGCCCTCCGGTCACCTACCAGGGCAGGCACTACCAGGTGAACCAGATCGAGCCCGCTCCCGTCGCCGCGCCTCCCGTGTGGACCGGATCGGTCGGCCCGAAATCCCTGGCCGCCACCGGCCGCGTGGCCGACGGCTGGATCCCCGGCCACGCGGCCGACTGGCTCAGCGAGCGCTACCGGACCTCGCGGCCCGTCATCGACGAGGCGGCGGCGGCCGTCGGCCGCGATCCGAGCGAGATCCGCACGGTCTTCAACTTCCCCGGACGCATCACCGACCGGCCGCTGCCCGCCACCCGCGACCGCGACGGCCGCTGGGTCGGCGGCTCCGTCGGACAGTGGGTCGAGGAACTGACCGGAGCCGTGCTGGAGCACGGCGCGTCGGGCTTCACGCTCTTCTCCGCCGGCCACGGCGCCCCCGACCTCACCTTCCTGGCCCGCTGGGCCCAGGAGATCGTCCCGTCCGTCCGCGAGGCGATCGCGAAGTAGTGCGACGCCGGTCGCATGCCGCTCCCCGGCGCTCACCGGTCCCCGGCCCCGCCGGGGGAAGGGAGCCCGCCGTCCCCCGCCCCGGCGCCGCCGATCAGCACCCCCTAATCGGCCCTGCCGTCCTTCACGGGGGCGGGGAAGGCCCGGAGAATGGCGGGACGGCAAGCATCATCGAGACATTGGTGGGCGCATGGCACTCCTGGGGCACGACCGCTACTGCGACGAGATCATCACTCAGACCGACCTGCTCAGGGAGCTCCTGAAGGGAGCCGACCTGTCCGCGGACGTGCCGACCTGCCCCGGCTGGACACTCGCCGGGCTCGTCCGGCACATCGGCGGCAATCTCCGCACCGGCGAGACGGCGGTCCGGACCGGGGAGACCATAGACGACCCCGGCAAGCAGGTCCCCGGCGTGGCGGGACCGGACGGCGACGATCCGGCCGAGCTGGACGCCTGGCTCGCCGAGGGGGCCGCGCGATACGCGGGCACGCTGCGCGAGGCGGGCCCCGACGCCGAGGCGCGGATCTGGACGTTCCAGGGGAGCACGGCCTTCTGGGTCCGCCGCGGGCTGCATGACCTGGCGATCCACCGCGCCGACGCGGCCGCCGCGGTGGGCGCCGGCTACACCCTCGCCCCCGAGGTGGCGGCCGACGCCGTCGACGAGCTGCTGGAGCTGTTCCGCGGCCAGCAGGCCGGCGGCTCCCCCGGCCTCGCGGAGCTGCGCGGCCCCGGCAGGAGCATCCATCTCCACGCGACCGACACCGGTGCCGAGCTGGACGCCGAGTGGCTCATCGAGTTCGGGGCGGACGGCTTCACCTGGCGTCGCGGCCACGCGAAGGCCACCGTCGCGCTGCGCGGCCCGCTCACCGATGTCCTGCGGGTCCTGTACCGGCGGCTGCCGGCGGACAGCGAGCGGGTGGAGGTGCTGGGCGAGGCGGCGCTGCTGGACTTCTGGCTGGAGCGGGCCTCTCTCGGCTGAGCCCGGCCGAGCGGGCCAGGAGCGGCTGCAACCAGGCGATGACCCGGTAGGTGCGCGATCCAGGTCCCTCCCATCGGATCGCCTCATCCCCCTGCGACGGATGGGACTACCGGTAGACGACAGCCGGCGCGGACGGTCCGCTCCTTCCGCTCGTCCGGCGGGCGAGAGTGGCCAGCAGCAGCAAGAACGCGGTCTGGGCGAGCATGCCGGGCGCGAGGGGCGGCGTGGGCCCCACCGACTTGGTGAGGGCGTACCACCAGCGGGAGAGGGCGGGGAGCGTCTCCCACGTGCCGGCGTTCCCCTGGTCGAGGAAGCCCGCCTCGTGGTTGGCGGCCACGTGGACGTAGACGCCGAACAGCGCCACCAGCAGTACGGCCGACGCGAGCCACCGGACCGCCATGATCACACGTGGGGAGTCGTGGAGCGCCGGCAGCACGACCCCTGCCGCGAGGAGGACCAGCGCGCCCCAGGGCAGGCACTGCTCCCAGGTCTGCCAGTGGCGTTCGGTGGCCAGCTCGAAGGCGGTGCCCAGGATGCTCAGCACGGTCAGGCCTATGAGACCACGGCGCAGGGTCACGGAGCCGCCGTTCAAGGTGTCAACGCCGATACGATCTTGTCTACCGTGCCCTGGCCCGGGTTGTACTTGGCGAGGTTCTCGCGCAGCGAGGTGAGGTCGCTGTCATCGACGGCGTAGGGCCGGTATTCGACGACCTCCTTCGCCCACCGTTCGGGGTTGGACACGCCGGCGGCTCTGAGCGCGGCGGCGATCTCGGCCTCGCCGGCGGTGTTCGCCGACACCCTCGCGGACTGGGTCGATCCGCTTGTGGCCGCCGCGGGGGCGGGCGCCTGCTCCGCCGGCGATCCGCCGCAGGCGGTGAGTGAGCCACAGGCGGCGAGTGCCGCCAGAGCCAGCTCCGTTTTCCCTGATTTCACCGTGATCCGTCCAGTGTGAAGTGCTTACCGGTCACTTTCAGACTGGCCACGTCTTCTCGGATCAACCTCTGTGCGGCATGAAAATCAGCTGAGAATGGCGGTGCTCTGGTGCGACGGATACACCGGGGGCCGCCGGTCGTGCGGGAGAACGCCCGCGCGTGACCGGCGCATGGGGTTGCCGACTCTCCGGACGGGGCGGCCGGGACCGGCTCACGCGGGGTAGGCGTGGGTCTCGGTGGCCTTGACCGAGGCCCAGACCCGCTGGCCGGGACTCAGGTCGAGATCGGCCACGGCGGCGGGGGTGACGTCGGCCGAGGCGGTGAGCGGCCCCTCCAGGTGGATGCGGACGTTGTCGCCGTGCCGTTCGATCCCCTCGATGCGGGCCTGCCACAGGTTGCGCGGGGTGCCGTCCGGGCGGGTGCGGTACAGGGCGACCGCCGCGGGCGAGAACGCGACGAACGCGGGACCGTCGAGGTGGTCGGCGACGCTGAGGAGCATGTCGCCGACCTTGACCTGCTGACCGGCGGCGGTGCCCCGATAGAGGTTGAGGCCGACCAGGCGGGCGACGTAGTCGGTGCGCGGGCGGCGGGCCACCTCGGCCGGGGTGCCCTGCTGGACGACCGCGCCGTTCTCGATGACCACCAGCCGGTCGGCGAGCACCATGGCGTCCAGCGGGTCGTGGGTGACCAGGACGACGGCGCCGTCGAAGTCTGCCAGGTGGCGGCGGAGCCGGGAGCGGATCTCCAGCCGGGTGTGGGCGTCGAGGGCGGCCAGCGGCTCGTCCAGCAGCAGCAGGCGCGGCTCCACGGCCAGGGCGCGGGCCAGGGCGACGCGCTGGGCCTGGCCGCCCGACAGCTGCCGGGGCCGGGCGTTCGCGTGCTCGGCCAGCCCGACGCGCCGCAGCCACGCGGCGGCCGTACGGCGCGCGTCGGCTCTGGCGGCGCCGTGGCAGCGCGGGCCGAAGGCGACGTTCTCCAGCGCGGACAGGTGCGGGAAGAGCAGGTAGTCCTGGAAGACCATGCCGATCGGACGGCGCTCGGCCGCGAACGTGTGCAGCGGGTCGCCGTCCAGGGTGATGTGGCCGCCGTCCAGGGCGGTGAGCCCGGCCAGGGCGCGCAGCGCGGTGGTCTTGCCCGCGCCGTTGGGGCCGAGCAGGGCGACGACCTGGCCGGAGGCGACCTCCAGGTCGATGTCCAGGCGGAAGCGGGGCCGGGCGACGACGAGACGGGCGCGCAGGGTCATGGGCCGGCCGTCCACTTGTCGCGCAAACCGGCCAGGATGGCGACGGAGACGGCCAGCAGGACGAGGCTGAGCACGATGGCCGCCTCGGGCTCGGTCTCCAGGGCGAGGTAGACGGCCAGCGGCATGGTCTGGGTCTGCCCGGGGAAGTTGCCGGCGAAGGTGATGGTGGCCCCGAACTCGCCCAGCGCGCGGGCCCAGCACAGGACGGCTCCCGCCATGACGCCCGGCGCGACCAGGGGCAGGGTGACGCGGCGGAAGATGACCCAGCGGGAGGCCCCCAGGGTGGCGGCGGCCTCCTCCAGCCGCAGGTCGGCGGCGCGCAGCGCGCCCTCGACGCTGATGACCAGGAACGGCATGGCGACGAACGCCTCGGCGATCACCACCCCGGCGGTGGTGAACGGCAGGGTGATGCCGAAGGTGGCATCCAGCCACTGGCCGATCAGCCCGCGCCGCCCCAGCACGAGCAGCAGCGCGACGCCCCCCACCACCGGAGGCAGCACGAGGGGGACGGTGATCAGCGCCCGCGCCAGGCGACGGCCGGGGAAGGCGACGCGGGCCAGCAGCCACGCCAGCGGCACGCCGAGCAGCAGGCACAGCAGCGTGGCCAGGGTCGCGGTCACCAGCGACAGCCGCAGCGCCTCCAGCACCTGCGGCTCGGCCAGCCGCCGGGCCAGGGTGGACCAGGGCGCGCGCACCAGCAGCCCGGCCAGCGGCAGCACCAGGAAGGCCAGGCCGAGCACGGCGGGCAGGACCAGCACCCACGGGAGGCGGCCCGCCGTACCGCCCTCCGGGCCGGAGCGGCGCGACGCGCCGTCCCGGCCGGCCGATGTCGTGAAAGGTGTCATGTCACTCAGGGAGCTTCGAAGCCGGCCCTGGTCAGCACGTCCTTGCCCTGCTGCGACAGGACCAGCTCGACGAACTGCCCGGCCCGCTCCGAAGAGGGCGCCTTGGACAGCACGGCGACCGGGTAGTCGTTGATCGCCTTGTCCGCCTCGGGGAAGTCGATGCCCTTGACCTTGCCGCCGGAGGCGAGCACGTCGGTCCTGTAGACCAGGGCGGCGTCCACCTCGCCGAGCGCCACCTTGGTCAGCGTGGCCTTGACGTCCTGCTCCAGGGTCACCGGGGTGACCTTGAGCCCGGCCGCGTCCAGCGCCTTGACCGCCGCCGCGCCGCACGGCACCTGGGCGGCGCACAGGGCGACCTTGACCTTCGGGTCCGCCAGGTCCGCCAGGCCGTCCACCCCGGCCGGGTTGTCGGCCGGGACGGCGATCTGCAGCTTGTTGCGCGCGAACACGTCCGGGCCGGTGGCCAGGGAGGCGTCGGTGACGGTCTTCATCGTGGCGGGGCTGGCGGCGGCGAACACGTCGGCCGGGGCGCCCTGGACGATCTGCTGGGCCAGCGTGGCGCTGGAACCGAAGTTGAACGTCACCGACGTACCCGGGTGGGCGGCCTCGAAGGTCTTGCCCAGCTCGCCGAACGTGCCGGTCAGCGACGCGGCGGCGAACACCGTCAACGTCGTGGCCTCACCACCGGCGGCGGAGGCCCCGGGGGCGTCCTGGCCGGCGCCGCACCCGGAGAGACCGGCGGCCAGCGTGAGGGCGAGCGGGACCGTGACGGTCCACCGGGAAAGACGCCTGAACAAGGGGGGCTCCTTACTGGCTCACCGCGCGGACGCGGTCGGGGATCTCCACGACGACGTTGGTGGACTTGATCACGGCGACCGCCACCACCCCCACCTCCAGGCCCAGCTCGTCGGCGGCCTGGCGGCTCATCAGCGACACCACCCGGTACGGCCCGGCGGCGATCTCCACCTGGGCCATCACCGCGTCCTTGATCACCTCGGTCACGATCCCGCGGAAGCGGTTACGCGCCGAGGAGTGCCCCGAGCCGTTCTCCGCCTCGATCTGCGAGCGCGCGAACGCCGCCAGATCCGCGCCCGCCACCGTCCGGTGGCCGTGCTCGTCCCGGCGGGCCGGAAGCCGACCCGCGTCGACCCATCGGCGGACGGTGTCGGAGCTGACCCCGAGCAGCGCGGCGGCCTCACTGATCCGAAACGTCGTCACGAACGACCACCATACCTTTGCATATTCAGGTCCTGATACCCATATTTCATAGCAATCACGTGGCGGCTCTCCATATCCCCATCGCATCTGCGGGACCGAAGAGAGCGGCCGTCTCCGTGCACTCGGGCTCCTTCATCCTCTCCCGAGCCCTCCCCCCGGATGCGAGTTAGCCTGGAATGGTGAGCATCACCGCTGGTAGCCATGCCTTGGGGCCCGAGTCCGGCCGGCTCCTCGTCAACACGACCCGCACCGGACTGGGCGCGAAGGCCGGTCATGATCTCACCATCGAGGTCACCCGCTGGCGCGGCGACGCCACGATCGACATCGCCGACCCGGCCGGCTCCTCGGTGACCGTCGAGGCCGACGCCGGGTCGTTCGAGGTCCGGGAGGGGACCGGCGGCGTGAAGCCGCTCAGCGACTCCGATCGCCGGGAGATCAAGAGGATCCTCCAGGAGAAGATCCTTCACGTCGAGAGCCACCCGGCGATCACGTTCCGGTCGACGCGGGTCAGCGGGACCGCGGAGTCGTTCCGCGTCGAGGGCGAGCTCACCATCGTCGGCGTCACCCGGCCCGTCACGGTGCAGGGCGTGCTGGCCGAGGGCCGCGCACGCGGTTCGGCGGCCATCGCGCAGACCCGATGGGGGATCCGGCCCTACTCGGCGTTCTTCGGCACGCTCAAACTCAGCGACGAGGTCGAGGTGCGCTTCGACGTCGGCCTCGCCCCCGCACCGGAGCGGTGACCCCGGCCGGGCGGAGCCGGTCCGCACGCGTTTGCGGGAAGGGCGTGCGCGCTTCGGGGGAATCCGCATGTGCTCCTGGGAAGGGCGTGCGCGCTTCGGGAGAATCCGCATGTGCTCCCGGGAAGGGCGTGCGCGCTTCGGAGTCCGTGCACCGCCGGCGCCGCCGGGACGGTGTCTACAACCTCTCCACCCGGCGCAGGAACCCGCGCGCGTCCAGGAAGTCGGCGAGCGACTGGCGGTGCTCCTCGCAGGCCACCCAGGTCTTCTCCCGCTCAGGCGGGTGAATCCGAGGATTGTTCCAGATCAGGGCATACAACGCCGCTGCCCGGCAGCCCTTCGCCGAGCAGACCACCGGCTCCGCCTGCTCCACCTGCTCGCTCATCCGCGGCGTCCCTCCGCCCGCGAGACGGCGGTCCGGCGGCGCCGCCCGCGGGTCCGGGCCGCAGGGAGAACCTTCGGGTGAAGCGTCGACTCGTCCACGGGCTCAGCCTGCCATGCCGGCGGGGAACACGGCCACGGCGGGTCCGGGCGCGGTCCGGTGCGACGGCCCGGAGGCCGAGGCGGCCGCGCAGCCCGGCGGCACGGCGCCGGGAGGCGCGGTCGTGTCCTACGCGGCCGAGTCTCCGGTCCAGACGTCGACGAAATCGAGCATCGTCACGGGCGGCTCGGGCGGGCGGAAGCCCAGCGCCTGGGTGACCACCCGGTCGACGACCGGATGGAGGCGTTTGTCCACGAAATCGAGGTAGGCCTCTTTGGACTCCCACACCTCCACGTAGCGCAGTCCCTGGTCGGTGTTGTGGGCAAGGTGAAGGATCATGCCGGGCGGCGAATCGGGGCCCAGCTCGTCCTTGATCCGGGCGTAGGTGTCGGGGCCGATCGGGACTTCGTAGGTGAACGCGTACGACATCGCGGCTCTTCCGTAATTTGATCCGAGACTATCTCGGATCAATAATGCGAGCATGACCGCTGACGACAAACGCGTCAAGAGGCGCTACGACACGAGCCTGCGACAGGCGACCGCGGGCCGTACCAGGCAGGCCATCCTCGACGCGGCCACCGCGCTGTTCCTCGAACGGGGCTACGCGACCACCACCATGGCCGCCGTCGCCGGGCGCGCCGGGGTCAACACCGACACCGTCTACGCCTCGGTCGGCGCCAAACCCGCGCTCTTCCGCCTCCTCGTCGAGGCGGCGATCTCCGGAGAGGACCACGCGGTGCCCGCTCCGGAGCGCGACTACGTGAAGGACATCCGGGCCCAGCCCGACCCGGCACGCAAGCTGGCCGTCTACGCGGCCGCGATGAGCCGGATCCACGCCCGGCTCGGGCCGCTGTTCGGCGTGCTGCAGACGGCCGCGCCGGCCTCACCCGAACTCGCCGAGCTGTGGCACGAGATCGCGGAACGGCGTGCCGCCAACATGCGCCTCCTGGCCGCCGACCTGGCGACGACGGGCCGGCTGAGGATCGAGGTCGAAGAAGCGGCGGACGTCATCTGGGCGACCAACTCCCCCGAGCTCTACCTTCTTCTCGTCCGCGACCGCCGGTGGACGCGCGAGCATTACGAGCGATGGCTCGCCGATTCCTGGTGCCGGCTCCTGCTCGCCTGATCCCTGACCTCGTCGACGGCGGCGGCACCGCCGATGTCGCGGCCGGACGCGAGCACCGCGACAGCGGCGGTGCCGGGCGGGACGCGTCCGGAGAGCGAGCCCCGCCCGGCGGTGGATCAGAGCTCGCCGCTCTCGATCGCCTGCTTGAGGGCCGCCTGCGTCTGCTCATGGGAGGCGACGCCGTTCGTGACGACGAAATCGATCAGCGAGGTGTCCGCGTCGAAGATGAGACGCTCGGTGACCTCGGTCTTCCCGTTGTCCAGCTCCTTGAAGACGATTTTCTGGTGCGTGACGACGCCGGGCAGCGACCAGGTGTCCGTCTCGTACCTGAGGCCGGCGTGGTCAATGCGCTGTTGCGCGTGTGTCTTGCTGGTGACGATCGTGCCCTGGTACGGGATCTCCTCGATGGCCGTGAAGTCGATGGTGCGCGTGCCGGCCTGAGACCGGTCGTCGTGGGTGACGACTCGCTTCAGGAACGAATGCATGCCGATGTGATGGTTGATATCCGAATACGCGGCGAACACGTGTTCCACCGGGGCGTCGATCTCGATTGAGATGCTGGCCTTGTCCCGGCTCCGCCCCGACCCCGGAAGGGGAGGGGGTGTGGAGTCGTAGAACCTGTAGGTGTCCCAAGCGGTCTGCCACTCGGCGGCGAGCTCGGCGTCGCTCTGGGGGACGTCGGCGCGGGCAGGGCCGGAGAAGGCGGTGAGAACGAGGGCCGCGGCGAACAGCGGGGTAGCAAGAAGTCGAAGGAGCTTCTTCACATGTACCTCAAAAAGAGATGATAAGGACAAATGATCTTTTATCGCATGTCATCGTGATTTAGAACCCTCGGCCCCTCTGAAAACGCCCGGCCCTGCGAAGTGACGCCTCCCCGGGGCGGATCTATCGCTGTTCCGCGAGCCACTCGTCGAAGGTGGTCGGCGCGATCCGCGCACCCTCGCCGGGCAGCAGCACGTTGCCGGCCATCGCCAGGCCGAACCTTGCCGACCACGTCGGGACGAGCCTCACCGCGCGGCCGCGCGCCTCGTTGGTGCGCCGGGCCATGTCCACCAGGTCCTGCGGCTCGGGCCCGGCGACATCGGCGTAACATCCCTGCGGCTCGCCCACCGCGATCTCGGCGAGGATGTCGGCCACGTCCGCGGGCGCGACCGGCTGCACGAGCAGCGGCGCGATCATGGCGACACCGTCCTGCTCGGTCCAGCCCGCCACCATCTCGGCGAAGTCGTGGAACTGGGTGGCCGGGACGACCGTCCACGGCACCGGCCCCGCGGCCACGAGGCGCTCCTGCTCCCGTTTGCCGGCGTAGTGCGCGTTGCCCTCGACGCGATGGATCCCGACGATCGACAGCAGCACGTGGTGACGGACACCGGCCCGCTCCTCGGCGGCGAGCAGGTTCCGCGTGGCGGTGCCGAAGTACGCCACCGTCTCGGCCTCGCCGACCGCCGGCCCGTTGGTCACGTCGACGACCGCCTCGGCACCGGCCAGGGCGTCGTCGAGCCCGTCACCGGTCGACAGGTCCACGCCGAGGGAGCGGCTGATGCGTACGACGTCGTGCCCGCCCCGTTCGAGGACGGCGACGGTGAGGGCCCCGATGTTCCCGGTCGCGCCGGCGACTGCGATCCGCATGATGATCTCTCCTTCTGCTCGCTGTCGAGCAGACAGTATCATGGACTAAAGAGGTCCATAATATCTGCGATAGACTCGGGGCGTGAAGCTGCCTGTGAGCACCGAATGGGTTCTGCACTGCGCCACGACGCTGGCCCAGCTCGATCCGGGAGCCAGCGCGTCGGCGGCACAGCTCGCGCAGTACTACGACCTCCCGGCGGCCTATCTCACCAAGCAGCTGAAGTCGCTCGTCAGAGCCGGCCTGCTGGCCGCGACCACGGGCCCGCGGGGAGGATTCCGGCTCGCGCGGCCCGCCTCCGAGATCACGCTCCTGCAGATCGTCGAGGCAGTCGACGGCACGTCCCCACCGTATGAGTGCCGCGAGATCCGCCAGCAGGGACGGGGAGCGCTGGCCCCCGAGGAGTGCCGCCGCACCTGCATCCTCGCCGAGAAGATGGCCGACGCACACGAGGCGTGGCGACGCACCCTTGCCGAGGTCACCCTCGCCGGCATCCTCGCCGCGCTGCCCCCGTCGGCGCCGTCCCGCACCCGGCGGCGCCTGGCGGGGACGGCGTAGTCCGTCCACGGCCCTCAAGACACGTCCACGCCCTCCGGGACACGTCCACCGCCCCTCAAGACACGTCCACGCCCTCCGGGACACATCCACCGCCCCTCAAGACACGTCCACGCCCTCCGGGACACGTCCACCGCCCCTCAAGACACGTCCACGCCCTCCGGGACACATCCACCGCCCCTCAAGACACGTCCACGCCCCCCCGGGACACATCCACCGCCCCTCAAGACACGTCCACGCCCCCGGGACATCAGTAGCTGAAGGTGGTCGCGCCCTCGTCGCCGATCCACTGCCACATGGGGACGGTGCCGCCCAGCTCCGCGCCCTCGACGAGCCGCCGCCTGTCGAGCGCGCGGGCCTCGAAGCAGATCGGGCATCCCAGGTAGCGTCCGCCATGGCCAGGTCCAGGCCGCGCCGGGCCTCCTCCGCGGCACGCCCGGCGTCGCCGTACCACAGGAAGCACTCCGAGCGGGCCGCCGCGACCGGGCAGACCCGCTGCACCTCACCGGTGCGTTCGAGCCTGGCGGGCGGCCTCGTCCAGCGTGGCCGGCGCCTCGGGCTCGCCGCGAGCCGCCCGGATCCGGCCCCGCGCCACCAGCGCGGGAACCACGGCGACCCCGCCCCGGACCGGCCGGTCCAGCGCCGCGTCCGCGTCGGCCAGCGCGCCGGTCCAGTTGCGGCCGGGGCCGGGGCCGGACCCCCGGCCTTCCGCCTCCCGGGCGCGGCAACCGCCGGTTCGACGGCCGGTCCTGTCGTGGGCGGTTGCTAGCCTCCGGCCATGTTGAAGATCGGAGACACCGCAGCCGTGCTCCTGCCGCTGGGGGGATACGGCGCCTGCCAGGTGAGCGGGATCGACGCCGACGGCTGGGTGACGGTGTGCGTGCTCGACTGGCGCTCCGACGCGATGCCAACGCTGGACGACCTGTCCTCGGCGGGTCCCCTGCTCCGCGACCACCACAGCTGGTCGGCGGAGCCGGAGGCCCTCAGGATCGACGGCTCCGATGCCCCACCGCCTGATTTCGTATGGCTCGGACATCTGCCGATTCACCCGGACGTCCCGCGCGAGATCGATTCCCTCGGTGGCTGGGAAGGCCTGCCGCTGCAGATCGCCCACCAGAGGCGATGGGCCCTGCAGGTGCCCGCGGAGGCCAAGGCGGCCTACAAGAACTCCGCCAGAGGCCCGGTCGTGGTCGATCTCGGTGATGCGCCGCAGACCATGGACGCCACGACGTCGAGGCTCGACCTTCCGGCTCATCTCGCGGAGGTCCGCTGGTCGGGCCTGGACGCGCTGCCACGCCTGACCGCTCTGGGATGGTCCGGGGCCGATCGCGGCCTCTCCGAGGCCGTCGCCGGTCGGCCCATGATCCAGTCTCTGATCTGGGAGTCCCCACCGGCCGTCGTGGATCTGAGCACGACGCACCTGACCGAGCTCGTCATCCGGGGCTCCGGGCTGCGGCACCTCCGTCTCCCGCCCGGCCTGATGGATCTCCGGCTGACCGCCGAGCCACCCGAGGTTGTCGAGGCGGCCGAGGAGGGCCGATGGATCCAGCTCACCATGACCTCACCCGCTCCCGTCCCGAGCGGCCTGCATGGGATCCGTGACCTCGACCTGCGGGTGACAGACGACCTGTCCATGGCCGCGCTGGGCGCCCTGACCGATCTGGAGTCGTTGCAGATCTGGTGGTCCCGACCGTACGGCCGGCTGCTGGACGCCGCCGGCCCGGGCCTATTGCAGCGGTTGCACACCCTGCGGCTCACCGACGCGTACGGCGTCGACTCGTCCTCCCTGCCACTCCCCGCGCCGTCCCTGCGCCGCCTGGACCTCGCAGGGATCCGGCGCAGCCAGGTCAAACCGATCAAGGCCCGCTACAAGGACTCGCCCGTGTGCGTGACCATCCGGGGCGCCAAGTCCGACACCTGGCTGGCGGCCAATGTCGACAACCCGCTGCGTGACTGGGCCGACGACGACGGACGGGCGGGCGCCGCCGCGTGCAAGGCCTACGCGTCCGCACTTCGCGCCATCGAACGCCTGCCTGCCGGCGATCCCACCACGGCGGCCGGCGCGCGGCCGATCCTCCAGGGCCTCGTCGAGAAACTGAACGCGATCGACGGACGCCACGAGATCATCGACACGGTCAGACGAGAGGAGGCCGCGGACGCGTTCTTCGAGCTGGCGCGGCGCGCCGGTGTCCCGGACTCCGAGACGGCCGCCTGGTTCGACGAGTGGCGCGACTTCTAGGACCGCGGCAGTCGGGCGTGTCAGACGGAGCGTCTTGAAAGCAGATGTCAGACGGAGCGCCTTGGAAGGCCTTGGATGACGGAGCGCCTTGGAAGCAGGTGTGCGTGACGCGGGGCCGGCCCCGCCGCGACACCGGCCCGCCATCGGACCGGGGCCATCGGCGAGGCCAACGGACTCGATGGGACTCCTTATGGATAATCCAGAACGGAACCAGTTGCTACGCTGGAGGCATGACCGCCATGGCACCTGCTCGCACTCAGCCGGACCTGTCGTTCCTGTTGGACCACGCCGGCCACGTCCTGAGAACCCGGATGGCGGCTGCGCTCGCCGAGATCGGGCTGACGGCGCGCATGCACTGCGTGCTGGTTCACGCCCTGGAAGAGGAGCGGACCCAGATCCAGCTCGCCGAGATCGGCGACATGGACAAGACCACGATGGTGGTCACGGTCGACGCCCTGGAGAAGGCGGGACTCGCCGAGCGACGCCCGTCCAGGACGGACCGGCGGGCCCGGATCATCGCGGTCACCGAGAAGGGCGCGGAGGTCGCGCGGCAGAGCCAGGAGATCGTCGACGGCGTGCACAGGGCCGCCCTGGGCGCGCTGCCCGGAAACGAGGGCGAGGCGCTCGTGCGGGCCATGAACCACCTGGTGACGGGGCATCTGGCCACCCCCGCCGAGGCGCCGCAAGGGGTCCGGCGGGCACGGCAGCACACAAAATGAATCCATAAGGGATCGTCTACAACAAAACTATCTGCTACGGTCACTCTTGTTGCTTTCCGACAGGAGATGGCCATGTCGCACACCACACTTTCCTTCCGACCGACCCGCACCGGCACGGCGCGATCGCGCTGGCTGGCGCTCACCGTGCTGTCCGCCACGATGCTGATGACGATCCTGGACGGCAGCATCGTGACCGTGGCGATGCCGGCCATCCAGCGGGACCTGGGCTTCTCGCCCGCCGGGCTCAGCTGGACCGTCAACGCCTATCTGATCGCCTTCGGCGGGCTGCTCCTCCTGGCCGGACGGCTGGGCGACCTCATCGGCCGCAAGGCCATGTTCCTGGCAGGCAACGCGGTCTTCACCGCCGCATCGCTGCTGGCCGGAGCGGCCACCGGCCCCGGCATGCTGATCGCCGCCCGGTTCCTGCAGGGCGTCGGCAGCGCCATGGCCTCCGCGGTCGTTCTGGGCATCCTGGTGACGTTGTTCACCGAGGCCGGGGAGCGCGCGAAGGCGATCGGCATCTTCAGCTTCACCGGCGCCGCCGGAGCCTCGATCGGCCAGGTCCTGGGCGGGGTCCTCACCGACGCCCTCAGCTGGCACTGGATCTTCTTCATCAACCTGCCGATCGGGCTGGCCACGATCGCGCTGGCGGTCCGGGTGCTGCCGGGCGAGCGTGGGGCCGGACTCGCCGCCGGGGCCGACGTCATCGGCGCCGTGCTGGTCACCGGCGGGCTGATGCTGGGCATCTACACCGTGGTCAAGATCGAGCAGTACGGCTGGCTCGCGGCACACACCCTCGGCCTCGGCGCGGTGTCGCTGGCCCTGCTGGCCGCGTTCGTCGCCCGTCAGGCGACCGCCAAGACCCCGCTGATGCCCCTGCGGATCTTCCGCTCGCGCAACGTCTCCGGCGCGAACCTGGTCCAGATGCTGACGCTGTCGGCCATGTTCGCCTTCCAGATCATCGTCGCGCTCTACATGCAGAAGGTGCTCGGCTACGGCGCGCTCGACACCGGCCTGGCGATGCTCCCCGCGGCGGTGGCCATCGGCGGCGTGTCCCTGTTCGTCTCCGCCCGGCTCAACACCCGCTTCGGCGAGCGAGCCGTCCTGCTGACGGGCCTGGCGCTCCTGCTCGGGGCGATGGGCTGGCTCACCCGCGTCCCGGTGAACGCGGACTACGTCACCGACCTGCTCCCGGTGATGCTGCTCATCGCGGGTGGCGGGTTGGTGCTCCCGGCGTTGACCACGCTCGGCATGTCCGGCGCCCGGGCCGACGACGCGGGCCTGGCCTCCGGGCTGTTCAACACCACCCAGCAGATCGGCATGGCCATCGGCGTCGCGGTGCTGTCCACGCTGGCCGCCTCGCGTACCGATGAGCTGCTGTCCGCCGGCAGCGACGAGGCGTCCGCGCTGACCGGCGGCTACCACCTGGCCTTCGGCGTCGCCGCCGCCCTGCTCGTGGCCGCCTTCGCCGTCGCGCTCCTCGTGCTGCGCCACTCCGGACAGGGCGCAGCCGCCCAGGACACGGCCCCCGCCGAGCCGGCGGTCCGCTGAACCGGCTGACCGCCGCCACAACCAGCTCAACCACACAGAGTAGACAGGGATTGATTCAGATGACCACGCTCACCACCACGGACGAGAACGAGCCGGGCTCCGGCCCCGCGCCGCGGATCCTTACCGACGAGGAACTGGCGAACCTGCTCAGCGAGCAGCAGTTCGGCGTGCTGGCGACCGTGAAGCGCAGCGGTCACCCTCACATGTCCACCGTCCTCTACCACTGGAATCCAGACGAGCGGATCGTACGGATCTCCACGACGGCCGACCGCCTCAAGGCGCGTCACGTACGCAACAATCCCCGCCTCGCGCTGCACGTGAACGGGCCGGACATCTGGTCGTTCGCCGTCGCGGAGGGCGATGCGGAGGTGTCAGAGGCCACGACCGAGCCCGGGGACACGGTCGGCCGGGAGTTGCTGTCCCTCACCCCGGGTTTCCAGGACCCGGCACAGGAGGCGGCGTTCCTCAGGCAGGCGGTGAAGGAACGACGCGTGGTGATCAGGCTTCGGGTGTCACGCCTGTATGGCACCGCCCTGGACATCTCCGGCTAGGAAGGCGGGGGTGCTACCGCTTCACTGTCCGGCCGTGGCCCGGCCGGACAGTCGCGGGCGCCGGCGAGCTGCACCATCCTGGCACGCGGCGGCTGCCGCCCCAGCCGACGGCCATGAAGGCCGAGAGAAGTCGATGCCGGTACGCAACCGTTCGACCCGCGCGCTCGAAAGCAATGTCAGGGAGAACGCGGCGCGGCTCGCAGCGCGTCAAGCTCCTCGTTCATAGCGTCGAGAAAGGCGGCCACGGTGCGCAACTCCTCCGGGCTGAAACGCCGCACGGCGCTGTCCGTGCCACGGGCGAGCGGGCGGAAGAAGGCGGCGGCGAGTTCCTTCGCCGCGCCGAGGTAGTGCAGGTGGACCACGCGCCGGTCGTGCACGTCGCGGACCCGGCGGATGTGCCCGGCCCGCTCCAGCCGGTCGAGGCACGCGGTGATGGCACCCGACGTGAGGTTCAACTCCTCCCGCAGCCGGCTTGGAGTGATCGGCGACGGAGCGTCGAAGATCTTGATGAGGGCCTGGACGTCGGTGGTGTGCAGCCCGTGCTCGTGGGCGAACTCGTGGGCGATGCGGTTGAACTCGGCGGTCATCCGGCGCAGTCGTACCGCGAAGGACTGCAGATCGATGCCCTCCTCGTTATCGCCGTTCATACCGCCATGCTACATTAACTCAACAATTGAGTATTTCAATTATTGAGTTATATGGCATCACGGAGAGGTGATCTCATGGCGCGGCAACCGATCCGCTGGCTTGTCCCGGCGCTGCTGGTGCTGGTCTGGCTGGCCGTCGGCGGAGGGCTGGGGCCGTTCGCCGGCAAGCTCACCGAGGTGTCCACCAACGACCAGGCCGCTTTCCTGCCGCAGAGTGCGGAGTCGACGCGCGTGCTGGAGGTGCAGGAGGGTTTCCGCCAGGGCGAGTCGCAGCCGGTCATCGTGGTGTGGACCGCGGACGGGAAGGCCATCACTCCCGAGCAGAGCGCCGCGGCGACCCGGACGCTCGCCTCGCTGCGCGGCACGGCGGGCGTCGTCGGGACGCCCAGCCCCGCCATCGGATCGGACGACGGCCAGGCGCTGCAAGGCGTGATCCAGCTCAGCCCCGACCTTGAGGGCTCGCTCGGGGAGAGCCTGGACCGGATCGGCTCGGCGGTGGCGGTCGACGGCCTGCGGGCTCAGCTCGCGGGACCGGCGGCCACCCGGGCCGACCTGTCCGATGCCTTCGCCGGGATCGACGGCCTGCTGCTCGGGGTGGCGCTGATCACCGTGTTGATCATCCTGCTGGCGGTGTACCGGAGCGTGCTGCTGCCTCTCGTCATCATCACCGGCGCGGTCTTCGCACTGGGCCTGGCATGCGCCGTGGTGTACTTCCTGGCCGACCGCGACATCGTCCGGGTCGACGGCCAGGTGCAGGGCATCCTGTTCATCCTGGTCATCGGCGCGGCCACCGACTACGCGTTGCTGCTGACCGCCCGCTTCCAGGAGGAGCTGGCCGCGACCGGCGACCGCTTCGCCGCGGGCCGCGTCGCGCTGCGACGCTCGTTCGAGCCGATCGTCGCCAGTGCCGCCACGGTGGCCCTGGCCCTGCTCGCGCTGCTGCTCAGCAACCTGACCAACAACCGCGCGCTCGGCCCGGTGGGCGCCATCGGCATCGCGTGCGCCGCCCTCAGCGCGCTCACCTTCCTGCCCGCGGCTCTCGTCCTGCTGGGCCGTGCCGCCCTGTGGCCGGCGAAGCCGCATCCGGTCGACGCCAAGGGCCGCGGGATCTGGGGCCGCGTGGCCGCCCTGGTCGACCGCCATCCGCGCCGGCTCTGGATCGCGACCATCCTGCCCCTCATCGGCCTCGCCCTCTTCGCGCCGCAGCTGAACGCCAGAGGCGTGCCGCTGGACGAGACATTCGTGAACGACGCGCCGTCGGTGGCGGCACAGGCGATGCTGGGCGAGCACTTCCCCGGAGGCTCGGGGCAGCCCGCGGTCATCGTCGCCCCCGCCGAACGTGCCGCGGCCGTGGCGGAGGCGGCCGACGGCGTCGAGGGCGTGTCCGGCGCCTCGGTGGTGACGCAGAGCGGACGGCCGGGCGACACCCCCAAGATCGTCGATGGACGCGTGCTGGTGGAGGCGACGTTGCGCGACGCGCCGGACAGCGACGCCGCCCAGGACACGGTCAAGCGCCTGCGCGCCGCGCTCGCCCCGGAGAACGGCGTCATGGTCGGCGGGTACAGCGCCCAGCGATACGACACGACGGAGACCGCGAAGAACGACACGCTGCTCATCGTCCCGGTCGTCCTGGCGATCATCCTGCTCATCCTGATCGTCCTGCTGCGCTCGCTGATGACGCCCGTGCTCCTGGTGGTCACCGTGGCGCTGAACTTCCTGGCCACCCTCGGCGTCTCCACGCTGGTCTTCACGCACGTGTTCGGATTCACCGGCAGTGACGCGTCCGTGCCGCTGTACGGCTTCGTCTTCCTGGTCGCGCTGGGTGTGGACTACAACATCTTCCTCATGTCCAGGGTGCGCGAGGAGACCGCGCACCACGGGGCGCGCGAGGGTGTGCTGCGCGGGCTGGTCACCACCGGCGGGGTGATCACTTCGGCGGGCGTCGTGCTCGCCGCCACCTTCGCCGCGCTGGTGGTGATCCCCCTGGCCTTCCTCGCGCAGATAGCCTTCATCGTCGCCTTCGGCGTCCTGCTCGACACCTTGGTGGTGCGGTCTCTGCTGGTCCCGGCGCTGGTGCGTGATCTGGGCCCGCGGGCATGGTGGCCCAGCCGCCTGGGCCGCTCCGAGGTACGGCAGGCATCCAGGGAACTGACCGGAGCGTCGAAGTAGGCGCCCGGCCTGGGCGGCGGCGGTACGCGTGCTGCTCGCGGTCCGCGACGGTGCCGGGCTGCGACGGTGCCGGGGGATGCCGGACCGTGCTCCCGGTCCAGTCGTCCCCCACGGCCGGTATCGTCGCGGACCGTCCCGGCAGGAGCCCGGACCAGCGTGAACCTCCCCAGCCGTTTCCCGCACCCGAAGGTATCCGGAACCGGTCATTGACCGTGGGCAGCCCTCTGCATACGTTCCGCTTGGGCCGCCTGTACGGCGCCCGGAGCGGAAGGGGTGCGATGACCGCCGAACTCAGCCCGAACAAGGACATCGTCCCCGGACCGCTGGGCACGCCGCCGCCGGAGTTCGCGCGACGCCACGAGGAGGGGCCACTGGACCCGGCCGCCATGCCGAGCGGGGACCTGGTGCCGGTGGCCGTCAGATACGAGGACGTGCGGACCCTGCTGGGCTCGGCGGCCTCCAGCCGCAACCTGCGCCTGCCCGGTCTGCCGCGGCTGGTGAGCGGTATGGGCATCGACGACGACCCCGACGCGCTGATCAACCAGGACCCGCCGGAACACACCCGCTACCGGCGGATCATGCACGGGGCCTTCACGCCCCGCCAGACCGAGCCGTGGCGGCCCTGGATCGCGGCGATCGCCGGTGAACTGCTCGACGGGCTGGGAGAGGAGTTCGACCTGGTGGACGCGTTCGCGGTGCGGCTGCCCGGCCAGGTCATCTGCCGGCTGCTCGGCGTCCCGCCCGGCGACTACGACCGGTTCGTGGCCTGGACGGACATGTTCCTCACCACCTCCACCGCGACCGAGCAGATCCGCTACCAGGGCTACACCGAGTTCATGGCCTACGCCCGCGACCTGGTGGCCCGCCATCGCGCGGAACCCGGCGACGACCTCATCGACCTGCTCGTGCAGGCCCGCGACGACGGGGACCGGCTGAGCGAGGGCGAGCTGGTCAACACCGTGTTCTCGCTGATCACCGCAGGACACGAGACGACCGCCTCGATGGTGTCCAGGGGAGCATTCCGCCTCATGCTCCACCGCGAGCAGTGGGACGAACTGGTCGCTCAGCCGGAGCTGGCGCCCACCGCGGCCGAGGAGATCCTGCGCTACGACGGGCCGCCGGCCAGTGCGTTCATGCGCCGGATGACCGAAGACGTCGAGCTGTCGGGCGGCACCCTGAAAGCCGGGACGGTCGTGATGCCCAACCTCAACGCCGCCAACCACGACCCCCGCGCCTTCCCCGAGCCGGAGCGCTTCGACATCCACCGCTTCGGCGCGCAGCCGCCGCACCCGCACCTGGCCTTCGGGTACGGCCCGCACCGCTGCCTGGCCGCCGCGCTGGCCAGGGTGGAGCTCACCGAGGCCGTCAGGGCGCTGGTGATCAAACGGCCGGGGCTTCGGCTGGCCGTTCCGGCCGAGGACGTCGCGTGGAGCGACGGCCTGACCTACCGCCCCGTCGCGCTGCCGGTCACCTCGGCCGGTCCCGGCTCCTGACGCGAGGGCCCGGGACCGGCCCCTGTTCCCGCCTACCCGCGGGGGGAAGGGCATGGCCTGGCGAGAGCGCGCGGGCGGCTGGTTCTCCCCGTACGGCCATCCGCCATGGTGGCTGGTTCTCCCCGTACGGCCATCCGTCATGGTGGCTGGTTCTCCCCGTACGGCCATCCGTCATGGCGCAGCACAGCGAGACACGAGAAGCCACATTGAATGTGTGAAGACGATTACCCAGCGTGAGTTCCGCAACAACTCCGCGGCCGTCATGGACGCGGTGGAGGCGGGCGAGGCGGGCGAGGCGGGCGAGGTCTACCACATCACCCGCAACGGCATCGAGGTCGCCGAACTACGGCCCCTGGCCCGCAGACGGCGCCTGACCGCGGAGGAACTCACCGCCCGCCATCGCCGGTTACCGCGTGTGGACCACGAGCGCATGCGTCAGGAAGCCGACGAGTTCTTCGGCACGGAAGATCGCGTCGGCGACGACAACGCTCCCCGGGGGCGCGACACAGGTCTCCGGCCCGGAGCGGCATCTACCCCCGGAGCACTCCATTACGAGTCAAGGGACGATCGTCCAGGACCGTCCACCGCTGTCTCCTGTGCCTGGCCAAGCGGGCGTTACGAGGCTCCTCAGTCCATCGGCGTCCAGGACCGTCCAGACCTGTTGTCAGCATCCGCGTTAGCAAGATCAGCATTTGTCGTCCCCCAGCTGTCCAGGGACGGCTACCGCTCACTGATCTTTAACTCGTGGGGTTTGGCGGCTTGGTGGCGTGAGGGAATCGGTGTGGGCATGCCCTGGTCATGCGGTATGCGCAGGGCGGCGGGCTGACCGCCGCACAACGGACCGGGCGAGAACGGGTACGGCTGCGCGCGGCGGAGCTGTTCGCACGGGAATGCACCGATGCGCAGGTGGCCAAGGAGTTGCGGGTCACCCGCGTGTCGGCGAACCGATGGCACCGGGCCTGGGCCACGGGCGGCGGCAAGGCGCCGGCTTCCAAGCAGGATCGCAGACTCCGACCGGACGACGATGAGCTTCACACAGTCGTAGGCGATCGACGCGACGGGTGAGTGAACCGCACGAGTGCGCGCAACGATCAGCGTGAACGTCTTCGCCGCGCCCCGGGCAGTGATCGCTCAGCCAAGGGAACACCGCCGGCACATGACGTCCAGAGCAGGCGCCAAGCCTCCGCAGACTCCCGGTGCCCACTCTTCTCGCATATGTTTGAACGATAGTCCTAGTTGTACTATCGTTCAAATAATCTCATCGAGGGAGGACGCCATGCCAGAAGTCACGACCCGGCGTGCGGGAACGCGTGAGTGGGCGGGCCTGGGATTGCTGGGGCTGCCGACGGTGCTGCTCGGCCTGGATGTCACCGTGCTGTATCTGGTCTTGCCGAGCATGGCCGAGGCGCTGGACCCGTCGGCGACGCAGACGCTGTGGATCATGGACGCCTACGGGTTCTTCATCGCCGGGTTCCTCATCACCATGGGGACCCTGGGTGACCGGATCGGACGGCGTCGCCTGCTGGTGATCGGAATGGCCGCGTTCGCCGCAGTCTCTGTGCTCGCAGCCTTCGCCCCGAGTGCCGAGCTGCTGATTCTCGCCCGAGCGCTGCTGGGGGTCGCCGGGGCCACGCTGATGCCCTCGACGCTGTCGCTGATCTCGAACATGTTCACCGATGTGCGTCAGCGCGCGGTCGCGATCGGGGTCTGGGCGACGATGTTCGCCCTGGGCATGGCCGCCGGCCCCGTGGTCGGCGGCGCTCTGGTCGACACGTTCTGGTGGGGAGCGGCGTTCCTGCTCGCCGTCCCCATCGCGGCCGTCGTGCTGGCCGGGGCACGGGCGCTGCTGCCCGAGTATGCCGACCCGCAGGCGGGCCGCCTCGACCTGGCCAGTGTCGCCCTGTCGCTGGCCGCGATCCTGCCGGTGATCTATGCGATCAAGCACGCCGCAGCGTACGGCCTCGACCTCAGCACTGTGATCCTCGCTGTACTCGGCATCGTGGCCGGGGTGGTCTTCGTGCGTCGCCAGCGCGGCCTGGCCTCGCCGCTCTTGGATGTCACGCTGTTCACGAGCCGGGCGTTCTCCGTGGCGCTGGCCGTACTGCTGATCGGACTGGTCGGGGTCGGCGGAACCATGTATCTGGTCACCCAGTACCTCCAGCTCGTCGAAGGCCTGACGCCGTTCGCGGCGGGCCTGTGGATGGGGCCGCCCGCGCTGGCGATGTTCGCCGCGGCGATCGGCGCACCGCTCATCGCCAGGCGGGTGCGTCCCGGCCTGGTCATGGCGATCATGCTCGGCCTCTCGGTGATCGGCTACGCGCTGCTGGCCACCGCGGGCACCGGGGATGCGGTGATGGTGGTGGCCGGGTTCGCGTTCGTCTACCTCGGCCTCGGCGCGATCGCCGCCCTCGGCACCGATATGGTCGTCGGCGCCGCACCGGCCTCGAAGTCCGGATCGGCCGCCGCGATGTCCGAGACCGTCCAGGAACTCGGCATCGCCGTCGGCGTGGCCGTCCTCGGCAGCCTCACCACCGCCCTCTACACCGCCCGCATGGCCACTCCTGTGGACGTCTCGCCCGAGATCGAGGGGCGTCTCACTGACAGCCTCTCCGGGGCGCTGTCGGTCGCCGATCAAGTGCCGGCCCAGGTGATGCAGGAAGCGCAGCGGATGTTCACCAGCGGGGTGAACATCGCCTCCGCCGTGGCCGGTGTCGCGATCGTCGCGGCGGCCGTGCTCTGCCTGACGGCATTACGGCACGTGCGTCCGCTTGGGGAGAATCAGCACGACGGAACGGATCAGCGGTGATGTGCTCGACTACCCTGGAACGCACAGGAGGGGAGCATGAACGGCGAGAGCGAGCACATCGATGGGCGCAAGGCCCGGGGCAATAAGCGCCGCGCCGAGATCATCGACGCCACCCTCGCCATCGTCACGCGGGACGGTGCCGCGGGCGTCACCCACCGCACCGTCGCCAAACAGGCCGGCATCACCACCAGCCTGAGCACCTACTACTTCGCCACTCTCGACGACCTGCTCGTCGCGGCCCTGTCCAGCGTCGCCGACACCTACACCACGCGCATCCGCCAGATCATTGACGGCCCCGGGGACAAGCTCCGTGACCTGGCCGAGCTGATCGTCGAATCCGCCGGTGCCGGCCGTGAACATGCCCTGGCCGAGCGCGAGCTGTCCACCCTGGCGGCTCGCCGCCCGGCACTGGCGCCCGTCGCCCGTCGTTGGCGGGAGAACATCGCCGAGCTCGCAGCCACCCTCACCGACGACCCCGAGGCCATCGCCGCACTCGTCGCCGCCTCCGATGGTCTGTGCACCGCCATCCTCATCGACAACGCCCCCGCCGATACCGACTATGTCCACCGGATCCTGACCCGAGCCATCCACGCGCACCGCGATGCGGTCGTCTCTTGAACGAGCTGACGGTGATCCACAGCCAGACTGAAGCAAGTCGAGCGGGACACCGTCACTGCCACGAGAGCAATCGCCGCCTGGCAGGCACCGTTCCCCATCGGACAGTGGCACCGGCTGGGAGCCCAGACCGCCGCGGGAACGTCACATCAGTCGGCCCGTCACCCTCGTCGCGTCCGAGGCGAGCGGATCAGGCTGCCGATTGCGCCGTCTCGCACCGCTCGCAGCACGGAGTTTCGTGATCTGCTGTCGTTGCTGCGCAATCCGCTCGGTGAGCTCATCGACCCACTCGCTCACAGCAGAGTGACCAGTCTCCATCACCACTCCATGTCGGCGATCCGGTCCGCCTCGTAGGACATCGCATCCATGAAACTGTCGAAGTCATTTTCGGCCGCCTTGATGAGGCCGCGGAACCGGCTGTCGAAGCGGTAGTCCAGACCTCCGGTGATCCAGGTGAGCGCGTTCTCAAGCACCCATTGATCAACCAGGCGTCTAGTGCTGTGACCGGGATGGTCCACCGTGATCGGAAGGCGGCTCGCGGGACGAGCGCACGCGCAACGGCTGGTATTACTGGGGCATGCAGGAAGAGACGGCACGCTCCGCGATCGACACGTTCATCTCCGCGTTTAACGCCTCGGACGACAGCTATGTGACTGCCCTGCTCTCCCAGGCCCTGACCTCAGACGTGGTCTTCTGGGGGCCGTTGGGTCGCAGCGAAGGAATCGCGGCGGTCGAGCGGTTCGTGCTGGACATTCGGCGCCACCCGGCGGGGACCGGCACGATGGTGCGCTGCTCAGCGGTGGACATGCCTGACGAGTGGGCCCGGTACCAGTGGGTCTTCACTACGCCGGATGGAGGCCCCCGCCTGACGGGAACGGACGTCGTCCATCTGCGGCGGAGCCTCATCGACCAGGTCATCGTCTTTGCGGGGGAGATCGAGCCGTCCGCCTCCTGAGTCGTTCTTCTGTCGCTGTCCTTCTCGTGAACTTGTCCCTTTCGGCACTCCGGGGCTGCGGTTCGCGGTCGGTCAGGCTGCGGCGTTGAGGGGGCGTCCGCCCCAGCGGATGCCCTTCTCGCTGCGGATGCGGGCGCGTTCCTTGCGTTGGGCGGCAAGTACGTCGGGGTGGCGGGCGTTGGCGTTGCGCCAGCGCAGGTAGCGGTGCAGTGCCTGGGTTTGCGTGGGGTGGCTGCGGTGGTGGGAGTTGGCCAGGGTGAACTGCCGCAGCGGGCCGAAGTGGGCCTCGATCGGGTTGGCCCAAGATGCGTAGGTCGGGGTGAAGCACAGCTCGACCTTGTTCTTCTTCGCCCAGCGGCGGATGTCGGCGCCGGTGTGGGCGGAGAGGTTGTCCAGGATGATGTAGATCGGGGCGCTGTCGGGTCGGGCGGCACGGATCGACTTCAGCGCGGCCAGGGTGTTGGCGGTGCCCTTGCGGCGGCGGTTGACGCCCCACAGGCGGTCGTCGCCCACGGAGTAGCAGCCGTGGAAGTAGGTGACGCCGTGGGTGCGGCGGTAGGTCGCCGGCAGCCGGTTTGGCTTGCCCTGCTTCGCCCAGCAGGAGCCTGCGGTGGGCCGGATCCCCAACGGCCCGAACTCGTCGAAGGCGAAGACCCGGTCCGGGAAGCGGTCCAGAACCTGCTCGATCCGGTCGATCTTGGCGTCGCGATGAGGGTCGGGTGATTCCTTCCATGTCTTGGCGCGCTGGAAGGTGATGCCGCGGCGCCGGAGCAGGCACCGTAAGGCTTCACGGCCGATGCGGATGACACGTCCGTGCACTTCCCGCAGGTAGGCGGCGAGTTTGCGGATCGACCAGCGGGTGAAGGGCTGGCCGAGCCTGGTGGGGCGGGTGGTGGCCGTCCGGATGACGAAGTCCTCGTCGTCAGGGGTGAGCAGGCGGGGACGGCCTCCCGCCCACTGAGGGTCCAGGCAGGCCAGGCCGATCTCGTTGAAGCGGTGGATCACGTCGCGCACGGTGTCCTCATCGGCCTGGACCAGCTGGGCGATCACCGGCACCCGGTTTCCGCCCGCCGAAGCGAGCAGCATCATCGCCCGCCGGTAACGCACCGAACTCGTGCTGCCCCGGCGCACGATCTGCTTCAGCTTCCGCCCCTCCTTGTCGGTCAAGCTGCGTACACGGACAGGCTCAGCCACCGCGCCTCCAGCGGTCGAATGGACGTCACCGCACATCCAACCGTCACGACCACCAACCCGGCGAACCTACGCGGTCACAGCACTAGCTCGTCTTGCTCGACCCGGGAGTGCCTCCGCACATCGTCCGGGAGATCGTCGGACACTCCGACATCGAGGTCATCATGACGATCTACGCCCATGTCTCCCTCGACGACAAGCGCAATGCTCTCGGAAAGCTCGGTGATGCCCTCGGCTGACATCTCCCGTACATAAACGAAGCGTCCCGGAGGGGAATCTCCGGGACGCTTCGTTAATAGAGCCACTTTTCGCAATGACGGTGCCTGGTCGGCTCCGGCTCCTCACCGCGCAACAGCGCCAGTCGTACCCGCTGTCGGGCCTTACGCTCCGCGAGGTTGGCGTCCTCACCGATACCTGAATAGGTCCCGCCCACATCATGTCCGAAACGGCGCCCATCCTGCGCCTGCAAACAAAGCGGCATCGTGCTGTCCGTCCTGCTCACACTCTCATGATCCTGTCCCTAGGCAGGATCGTCCAGAGCACGAAAGATCACCGGCAAGAGATCCGAGATTGGGGCAGCAGAGCCGTTGCTGTCAGCGTTGCTGTCACTGGAGATCAAAAAAGCCCCGAACGATGATCGTTCGGGGCGTCTTTCCTGCTCAGCTGCTGTGGTCAGGGGCGGGGTCGAACCGCCGACCTTCCGCTTTTCAGGCGGACGCTCGTACCGACTGAGCTACCTGACCTAGGTGGTGGATCGAACACCTACCAGAGCGGTCCTGACGGGACTTGAACCCGCGACCTCCACCTTGACAGGGTGGCGAGCACTCCAAACTGCTCTACAGGACCTTGCTTGGTCGGAAGTTTTCGCTTCCGTCCTTCTTGCCTTGCTTAGCTTACCAGTTCTTCGGAGGTCTGCGACCTGCCGTTTCCCTGGCGAGCGACTGCCCGGCCGTGCCCCCAACGGGATTCGAACCCGTGTCGCCGCCTTGAAAGGGCGGTGTCCTAGGCCACTAGACGATGGGGGCTCGGAATTCTCATTCCGTTCCGTTGCCGTCTTCCGCTGGAGACCTCTGAAGCATAGGGGACTTTTGCCCCGATGCCAAAGCGGCTTCCCGGCTTAAGGCGACGTGGTGCCGCTGGCCGATCCCGTCGGAGACGGGACGGACGTTGGCCCAGGAGAAATTGTACGGCCAGGCTCGGTCTCAACGTGACGTTCGATCTGAACCGACTGCTCTCCGAGCCCTCCCAGGGTGATGTCGTCCCAGGCCTGGAGGCGATGCGTCTTGCGATCGAAGTACAGAACCGAGGCCGCGACCGGGGTCGGCTCGTCGTGTTCCAGGGCGCGCAGGCCGGCGCCGCCGGTGGAACCCTGGACCAGGAGGCGGGTGCCGGAGGGCAGCAGTTCGGTGGATCGCTCGTGGGAGTGGCCGGCGAGGATCATCGGGACCCTGCCGGAGAACTCCCGGGCGATCGTCGGGTCGTGCACCGCCACGAGGTCCACCGGCTCGAAGGCCTGGCCGAGCCGCGTGGAGTGGGCGCGCCCCAGGGCGGCGAGGGACTCGGGGTCGGAGTCGACGGCCACGGACTTGTCGGGGGTGAACCGGGGGTCGCCCAGGCCGTAGATGCGCAGCCCCGCCACGGTCTTGGCGGAGTCGTCGAGGACGACCGCCCCCTTCTGCTTGGCCACGGCCCGCTGGGTGGCCTTGGAGTCGTGATTGCCCCTGACGAAGACGTACGGCACGCCGAAGCTGTCGATCTCCTCGACGAACTTGTCCTCGGGGCCGGTCCCGTGGTCGGTCAGGTCGCCGGTGTCCACGATCACGTCGATCTTGAACTGGGCGGTGACCGAGTGCATGAGATTCCACGCGATGGGGCTGAGATGGATGTCGGAGACGTGCAGCACCCGGATCGACGCGGGATCGGAGTCGTAGACCGGCAGGGCCGAGACCGTGTCGTACAGCTGGGAGACGTTGTTGACCAGCTTGGCCAGCTGGACCCGGTAGGACTCGAACTTGGTCACGATCGACTCGGCGTCGCCGACCAGGGAAGGCGCCCCGGCGAGCAGGCCGGTGTATTTCGGCTCCACCACCGAGTCGGGCCGGAACGTCAGGGCGATGGCGGCGCCCGTACCGGTCATCAGGACGGCGGCGCTCAGCAGGCCCGCCAGGGCCGGGCCCGGGCGGTGGAAGACGATCAGCGAGGCGATGAGGGCGCCCGCCAGGCCGCAGAGGGCGGCGCGCAGGATCAGCGTCCTGACGCCCTCGCTGAGCTCCTTCTCCAGCAGGGCGGGGAGCTGGTCGGAGAACCGGGGATCCTCCAGCAGCGCGCCGGCCCGGGTGGTGTTGATGTTCTCCAGGGTGATGCGCAGGCCGACCGGGGCGTTGTGGGTGTCGAACAGGAGCGTGCCCAGCGGGTGCGCGTCCACGACGGTCTCCCCCGCCCACGACGGCTCCGCGGACATGCCGATCTCGACGGGTCCGACGGCGGCGCGCACCGGGCCGCCGAGCGCGATGCCCAGCCAGGCTCCGCCCACGGCCACGAGCAGGACCGCCACCGCGCGCGAGATGCGCCCCGTCGCGAACCGGCGAAGTCTCTGAGTCCAGTCTGTGAAATCCATGCGGCTCCCCCTTACCCGAAAACACGGGGCACAATGGCAGGTGTGATCGAGGTCTCGAGAGAGAAGTTCGAAGAGCTCGTGGCCGACGCACTGGACACGATCCCTCCCGAGCTGACGAGAGTCATGGACAACGTGGTCGTGGTGGTCGTGGACGATCCGCCTGAGCCGGATCTTCTAGGCCTTTACACGGGCGTACCACTCACCGAGCGCGGTGACTGGTACGCAGGAGTGTTACCCGACCGGATCGAGATCTACCGCAACCCGATCTGTTCGATCTGCGAAACCGAGGATGACGTGGTGCAAGAGGTGCAGATCACCGTGGTTCACGAGATAGCCCACCACTTCGGCATCGACGATGACAGGCTGCACACCCTCGGCTGGTAGCCAAAGCCGTATTACATATCGACCTTCCCCATGCCCGAGATTTCCCAATTTACAATTACAGCTTGCATGAGGTTGATTGCTTTCAGTTGCGCGCCGACTCTCCAGCGGGCACCGTAGGTTACGCACCGAACACCTACAGTCAATGCGCCTGCTAAGCCCAGCGGAGTCCTATGGCGGCCACCAGGCCCGGCCGGCTACCCGGGCGGCACCGCCGCCCGGCCGAGCGCCAAGCGACCTACGGCGAGGTCATCGCCATCAGGGAGTTTCGCGCGCTCTGGATCGGCCAGGCACTCTCTCTCCTCGGCGACCAGCTCTCACGAGTGGCGCTGTCCGTGCTGGTGTTCCAGCGGACGGAGTCGCCGCTGGCGACCGCGTCGGTCTACGCGCTGACCTATCTGCCGCCCATCATCGGGGGCCCTCTGCTCGCGGGGCTCGCCGACCGCTACGCCCGGCGGCGCATCATGATCTTCTGCGACCTGCTCCGAGCCGTCCTGGTCGCGCTCATGGCCATCCCCGGGACGTCGTTCGCCGTGCTGTGCGCGCTGGTTTTCTGCGTGGTGCTGCTCAGCGCCCCGTTCTCGGCCGCCAGGGCGGCGCTCCTGCCCGAGCTCCTCAAGGGCGATCGCTATGTCGCGGGCTCGGCGCTGCAGAACATGACCAACCAGGGCGCGCAGATGCTGGGTTTCGCCCTCGGCGGCGCCTTGATCATGGCGATGGGACCGTACCGCGCGCTCGCACTCGACGCGTCCACGTTCCTCGCCTCCGCGCTGATCCTGGTCTCGGGAGTACGCCGCCGCCCCGCTCCCCTCGACACCGGCACCGACCGGCCCTCCATGTGGACCATGACCCGCGCCGGATCCAGGCTGGTCTTCGGCGACCCCCGGTTGCGGACGCTGGTGCTCTTCGCCTGGCTGTGCGGCTTCTACGTGCTCCCCGAGGGGATCGCGACCCCCTACGCCGACGTCCTGACCACCGACAGGCAGCAGGTCTCGTTCGTCGCCGGCCTGCTGATGGGCTCGATGCCGACCGGGACGGTCGTGGGCGCGTTCCTCTTCAGCCGATACGTCAACCCGTCGAAACGGCTCCGGGCGATGGGCTGGATGGCGATGCTGACCTGCGCGCCGTTGATCCTGTGCGCGATGGAGCCGCCACTCGCCGTGGTGCTGGTCCTGTGGTTCCTCTCGGGCATCGGCGGTGCCTACCAGCTCGCGGCCAACGCCGCGTTCGTGCAGTGCGTGCCGGCCGAACGGCGGGGCCTGGCGTTCGGTCTCGTGCAGTCGGGCCTGCTGGCCTCTCAGGGCGTCGGCATCCTCGTCGGAGGTGCCGCCGCCGACGTGCTCAACCCCGCGCACGTGGTGGCGATGGCCGGCGCGGCCGGTCTGTCCGTCGCGGCCGCGCTGGCCGTTCTCTGGGCCGGGTCCTGCAAGGAGATCATCGAGAAGGTTCGCGCGGAGGCGACCGTCTGAGTCACGCCTGGGGCTTGGGCTCGTCGCCGTTCTGCGGAGCCGTGTCCTGCGGGACCGTGTTCTGCGGAGCCGGGTTCTGCGGGGCCGCCGGAGCGGAGTACCGCGGAGCCGGGTCCTGGTGGGTGGGGTAGCGCGGCGCCTGGTCGTGCGGGGCCGGATACTCCGGAGCCGGACCCTGGTGGGCCGGCTGGTGCGGCGCCCGGTTCTGGGTGGTCGCCTTGGTCCAGCTCTGCTCGGCCTTGGCCCAGCCCTGCTCGGCCTTGGACCGCGCGTCCTGCCAGACCGGGTTGTCCTTGTTCTTGTCGACCAGATCCTGGACGATCGACCTGTCCTTGCTCTCGTCGGGGAGGAGGAGCCAGCCGATCGCGTAGATCCCCACGCCGAGGCCGCCGAAGAAGGTGGCGATGGCGAGGGCCGCGCGGATGATGTTGGGGTCGACGCCGATGTAGCGTCCGAGGCCGGAGGCCACACCCGCGATGATCCGTCCGTCCTTGGTCCTGCGGAGCTGCTTGACGCCCGAGAAGTCGTTTTCGTTCATGTATTCAGACTGCCCAATGCGGAGCCCCCATCACATCGGGATTCCCCCTGGCACGACCCTGACATCCCTCCCCGGAGCACCGGCAATACCCTGACAGGGGCCGACGAGAGAGGAACATCCCATGGACGACCTTCTGCGCATCGACGACGGGCTCTCCGAGGAGCAGCGCCTCATCCGCGACACCGTCAAGACGTTCGTGGCCGACAGGATCCTCCCCCACGTGGGCGACTGGTTCGAGGAGGCCGTCTTCCCCGCCCGCGAGCTCGGTCCGGTGCTCGGCTCGCTCGGCGTGCTCGGCATGCATCTCGAAGGGTACGGCTGCGCGGGCCTGGACGCCGTCTCCTACGGCGTCGCCTGCCGGGAGCTGGAGGCGGGAGACTCGGGACTGCGGTCGTTCGTCTCCGTGCAGGGCTCGCTCGCCATGTTCCCGATCTGGAAGTACGGCTCCGCGGAGCAGAAGGAGGAGTGGCTGCCCCGGATGGCCGCCGGTGAGGCGATCGGCTGCTTCGGCCTGACCGAGCCCGACCACGGCTCCGATCCGGCGAACATGCGCACCCACGCCAAACAGGACGCCTCCGGCGACTGGATCCTCAACGGCGCCAAGATGTGGATCACCAACGGCTCCATCGCCGACGTCGCCGTGGTCTGGGCCCAGACCGAGGACGGCATCCGCGGCTTCGTGGTCCCCACCGACACGCCCGGTTTCTCTGCGCCGGAGATCCACAAGAAGATGTCACTGCGGGCCTCGGTGACCTCGTCCCTGTACTTCGACGACGTCCGCCTCCCGGCGTCTGCCGTACTCCCTGGGGTCCGTGGCCTGAAGGGGCCGCTGTCGTGTCTGTCCGAGGCCCGTTTCGGCATCCTGTGGGGCGTCGTGGGCGCGGCCCGCGCCTGCCTGGAGGCGGCCGTCGGCTACGCCACGACCCGCGTCCAGTTCGGCAAGCCCATCGGCGGCTTCCAGTTGACCCAGGAGAAGCTCGCCTGGATGTACGTGGGTTTGGGGCAGTCCCAGCTCACCGCCCTCCATCTGGGCCGCCTGAAGGACGCCGGCACCCTCACCCCTCAGCAGGTCAGCTTCGGCAAGCTCGCCAACGTCCGCGCCGCCCTGGACATCGCCCGCCGGTCACGCGCGATCCTCGGCGGCAACGGCATCACCCTGGAGTATCCGGTGATCCGGCACATGACCAATCTGGAGAGCGTGCTGACGTACGAGGGGACGGAGGAGATCCACCTTCTCACCCTGGGCAGGGCGCTCACCGGACTCGACGCCTTCCACTGAGGCACGCCTCCTCGCCCGTCGAGCTGCGCGTCCCCGTCAACCGGGGCACGCTTCACCGCGCGTGCCGCCGCCGGGGCTGCCGCTGGGGCAGGCCGCAGGGACGCCAGTCCGGGGCCTCAGCCGCTCTGTCGAGCGAGTCATGCCATGAGAGACCGCGGCCCAGGTAGAAGCGGAACAGCTCGGCGGTGGCACGGGCGTCGGCCAGCGCGGCGTGGGCGTTCGAGAACGGGATCCCCGCGCGCTGGCAGCAGGCGCCGAGAGTCCACTTCCCGCCGGGGATGAGGTCAGGGGCGAGCTGCTGCGTGCACAGGGCCTCGGTCAGCCAGTGGCTGCCGGGGAGGACCTTGAGGAAACGCAGGTCGAATGAGACGTTGTGAGCCACCAGGACCCGCCCGGCGATCCGCTGCCACACCTCGTCCAGCACCTCCTCGATCACCGGCGCGCCCTCGACCATCGCTTCGGTGATGCCGTGGACGTGCACGGCCCCGGTGCCGCGACGGGGATCGACCAGCGAGTGCCACTCGTCGACGGTGGTGCCGTCGGCGTCCAGGGAGACGAGTGCGATCTCGCAGATCCGGTCCCCCTTGGCCGGCGAGAAGCCCGTGGTCTCCACGTCGACCACGACATACCCCCGCCTCGCGGACAGGTGGCCACTACGGGCGGGATCAAGCCCCGAGCTCGTCATGAGTGCCACTGTATGAGAGCTGACTCCCCGTTCTGTCTGCTATTGGGTAAACAGGTGATCGCCCGCAGGCCTGGCGACGGGCGTTAGTGGACACTATCCTCGGTACGCTGTCTCCAGCGGGGCGTTAGCTCAATGGTTAGAGCTGCGGACTTTTAATCCGTAGGTTCTGGGTTCGAGTCCCAGGCGCCCTACCTCGCTGAACTGGGCAGACTTCCCAATCTCCTTGATCGGGAAGCCTGCCCAGTTGCATTTTCCGTTGCATTCGCTGCCGTCACGTGGCCGTCAGTCGTCCCACAGCGCCCGCCCCATCCGCGCCGCCGCCTCACTCGCCAGGGTCTCCGTGATGTGGGTATAGCGCTTGGTCGTGGTCAGTTGCGAATGACCGAGCACCACCTGAATCACTCGAATGTCCCCCCCTGTTCCAGCAGGAGGGTTGCCGCCGTGGGACGCGCGTCATGGACACGGGCGTCCTTGTCCACCTCGGCGAGTTCCAGGATCGCTTTTCACTCGTCCCAGTCATCCCCGGCGTCGATAGGGCTTCCATCCGACATGCACCACACGAGGTCCCAGTCCTTCCATCTGTCCCCTGCGGCCTGCCGTTCGGCTTTCTGCGCCTCGTGATGAAGCTTGAGGAGCGCGACGAGCGGAGGCGGTAGGGCGATGGACCGTTTGCCCTTGCCCTTGGGCTTGGTGAAGGTCCAGCTCCCGACACGATCCGGGCACGCGACCGCATGCTTCGTGCAGTCCGGAGCGCAGAACTTCGGGCACGCGCCCCCGTGCTTCGTGCAGTTCTTACGGCACGCGACGAGGCAGACATGCCGCCGGCCAGAGGTGCGTTTGGCCTTGGGACAGTCCTTGAGGCAGGGGTAGCGGTGGTGACGAGCGCCGCAGGCGTGCGGGTCCTTGCAACCGTGCCGGTAACGGAACCGCTTGATCTGCCAGAAGACCCGTATCGGCGTCGCGGTGAATCTCAGCCAGGGCGAGGTCAGCTAAATCATGAAGGGGACCGCCCAAGTCACCTCCTTCGAGGTGTTCGAGCGCGTCGCCCAAGGCCTGCGCATGCCCGACCCCGCCCGCATGGCCCTGGGCCTGGCCCCTACCCGGCCGGCGGCACCACGAGTGATCGACGCCGTTACCCATCCCGCCTCAGTCATCCCGTCTCGGGATGGAACGCCAACAAGTGCCCTGCTTAGCGTGGAGAGCGCTGTTGCCGTTGGCCAGCCTCCGAGGGACGTCGACGTTCTGACCCTGGCCTGGATTGTGGGAAGGCTGGACTCTCACATGGACCGCCGAACGATGCTCATCCTCGCCGCCGGAATGACCGCCGAAACCGCGGCCACCATCGCCGACCCCTGGGAGCGCCTGTCCCGCGCGCTGACCGGACCACAGACACTCGACGAAGACACCATCGAACGCCTCGAAGCCCGCACCATCGGCTTCCACCGCCTGGAGTACGTGCTCCCCGCCCGAGCCATCTACCAAGGGCTCACCACCCACATCAACGAACTGAGCAACCTGCTCCAGAGCGGCCCGCCCGACCGCTTCCGCCGACGCCTGGCCGCGACCGCCGGCGAAGCCGCCACCCTCGCCTCCTGGATCGCCTGGGACCTCAAGCAGCCCGGCCAGTCCGCCTCATTCGAGCGCGTCTCCGCCCTGGCCGCCAAGGAGAGCGGGCACCCGATCATCCAGGCGTGCACCTACGCCTACAGGTCCAATGCCGCCGAAGGCCACACCGCCTACGAGGCCGTACGGCAGGCACAGCAGTTCCTCCCCGCCCAGGGCGACGACGCCACCCGGGCATGGCTGCTCAGCAGGGAAGCCGAAGAGTTGGCTGCCCTCGGTGACCGCCGCGCCGTCGACCTGTTGCACCAGGCCGAAGAGGCCTACGGTCGAGCACGACCCCACCGCGAACGCGCCTGGACCCGCTTCCTCGACCCCGGCCGCATGGCCGCCTTTCAACTGTCCACCTACGTACGACTCGGCGACGAACGTCAGGTGATCGAGGCCGGCCAGGCCGCGCTGTCGGCCGTCGCCCAGGACGCCGACCACAAGAAAGTGGCCGTCATCTACGCCGACATCGCCCAGGCCCAGCTCCAGATAGGCGACGTTGCCGAAGGAATCGCCTACGCCCGTCGGGCGCTCGACGCCGCCCAGCGCGGCGAATCGACCTGGGGACTCCAGCACCTCACGACGGTGGAGAAGGCCCTTTCCACCCAGCAGGACCAGGCCGCCCGGGACCTGCTCGGCGACATCGTCTCTACGCGCCGGACACTCGGGCCGTCTCCCGCCTGATCCACTCCAGGTAGTCAGCGGTGCCGGCCACCACGGGAACCGCGACGATCTGCGGCACCTCATACGAGTGCAACTCCCGCACCCGCCGCGCGAGCTCATCGAAACGCTCAACGGTGGTCTTCATCAGCAACAGCCACTCCTCAGAGCGCTGGATCTCTCCCGCCCACCAGTAGGTGGACTCGATCGGGGCGAGGATCTGGCAGTCAGCGGCCAGTCGCTGCCCGACAACTGCCGAACAGATTCGATCCGCCTCCTCGCGGCTGCTGGCAGTGACACGGACTTCAATGTGTTCGTGCATCAGGTCTCCGTAACAGGGAAATGAACAGTCGCCAAGACTGCCCGAAGTATCCACGCTAGACCGCAAGTTGTGGCTCACTCGCGAGGCAGTCGGAACGTAGAAATGTTTCGTTCCCGAAGGCCACGAGAAGTAACGATTAGGCAGGTATTCCAGTAGGAATACGCATCATCTGCATGCACGGCCTTACCAACACCAGAGGCCGGGACGTGACCGTGGTGCCCCTCGATACGCCTTGACCAGAACACGAAAAGGTCGACATAGTCGAGTGAATGGAATATGAGGAGTTGGCCTTTGGCGGTGACGACCCTGACCACGAGCCGGGGCTCGGCCCCTGGGTGGCGGCGCATACCAAGCTGCTGGCTACCTGCGCCGTGGCGCTTGTGGTGCTCGGCCTGGCCGGGGTCGGCGGCTGGTATCTGTACGAGCGATCCTGGCTGCCCCAGCCTCCGCCGGATATCGCACTGTCCCCGTCCTTAGATTTCGAGGTGGTCATGTGTGGATGTCCTGGCCTGACCGCGGCGACCGTTGAGCAACAACAGGAAACCGAGACCATGCTCCGGGCATTGCCCCAGGTGATGTCGGTCGAGGTGCGGAGCGGTCAGGATCTGTCCGATCAGTGGCGCAGAAGCTTCGAACGGATCGGTGACGTCAGGCAAGCGCAGATTTCGGGTCTCTCCGGCGACGTCCTGCATGGCACACTCCGTCGCACCGAGGACTTCCCTGCCGTGGTCGAAAAGATGAGGTCGGCGCCGAGGGTCTCCACCGTGACACGGTCAGGGGTGAATTTCTGGGCAGGCAGAGCTGAGGCTCAGATCTCTCTATGTGGAAAAGACATCCTCTCCCAGGCCGCATCAAAGTGTCAGCAGACCCAGCGCGCGGGAGCGGCGAGGATGGTCACCGAGCGGGAGAAGACGGCGATCGTCGCTCGACTGCGGGACCTGCCCGGAGTGGAGACGATTTACTTCCAAGACCCCGGTCACGCCCTGAAACTCGCGAAGCTCTCCGATCCGAAGTCCGAGTTGGATGAGACCTACCCGGGTTCCTTCTTCATCAAGTTCTCCGACCCGGCTCTCGCCCGCGCGATTTCCCCCGCCATCGGGCCGATGCCCGGCGTCCTGGCGGTGCGGCCGGTCTTGTCGAAGGAATGACGGACAGGGGTGTGGGGCGCTTTGCCGCGCATAGGAGATTCGGTCACCGCAACGGTGACGAGTCCCACCCTGTGCTGCAACTGCTCACGGTCAACGGCACTCAGCCGGTGGGCGGAGATCTGTCCGGTGCTCAACCACCTGCTGCGGTTGTCCGCTTTCAAGGCGGGGGCAAGTACACACGCGCTGGCCACGGCCCAATCGAGGAAGAGACCCGGCTCCCCGGCTGACACCAGCCTGATCACTTGATGAGTCGCCGACTGGCCTAAATGCATACCACGAGCTTTGCCGAATTGTTCTTATGGGTATCAAGCGCGGCGGCGCGGCGCGCCGCCGCCCGAACGCCGCCCGAGCGTGCGGCGTGGGCGCCGGTCTCGGCCGGCGGCGGGACCACGGGCCGCCCGCCGCACCATGCACTCGCCGTCCTCAACCACTGCGCCGTACCAGGGCCGCACCGCCGCCCGGAAAGCATCGACTGCTGGCGCTGATCTTCGCCGTGTCAGAGTCCCCGGCTTCGACGGTCGTGCTTGAGCGCTAGCCTCACGGCCCCATAAATGATGAAGAACAGGATCAGCCCCATGGCAAGCCAGAAGCCCAGAGCAACGAGTGCGGCCGTCCCGGTCATTACTCGCTCCTTGCGTTTTACCCACTTTGCCTGACGGTTGCAGACTAAATCTATGGAGCCGCCCTGGCGATCGCCTGACGATGGCCGATCTCCGTCCGGGGTTGGGGGCGATCGAAGGTCTGGGACTTCGTGCCTCAGCCCCAGCCCACCGAGCAACGGGGCTGGAGACCGTAGCCACCCCAGCCGTGCCACTCACGTGCCAGGAGGGCCAGGGGTCAGGAGGGGGTGACGGGAACTCGCGGGAACCAAAAGCTCTCGGACCTGGAGTGCGGCAAGTCAGAGAGTCGCGCGTCGAAATCTTCCAAACTGGCGACAAGGCGCCAGACCCTTACTGCTCTCGCGGCCTGTTCGTGAAACGCCAGACTTGCCGTGCGCATCGGAGTAGACAGGTGATCATGGAAGACCCAATGCGGTCCAGGGCTGGTCGGGCGTGGCGCTCCTGGCTGATGGTCCTCTCGGGCATTGCTTTGATTCTCGTAGTCGGAGTCCATCTGGCCAGTCGCGACAGTCCGGAGAAGGTGAGTCGATCGGTCACTGAGTCGACCGAGGAGGACGACGCGTCGAACGCGAGGATCATCGACAAAGATCAGCGCATCGATATCGACACCTTCAACCAGAAGGACAGCCCGCTGTGGCCGCTGATCGAAGAGTTTCGAAGCGCTGTCCCTCAGGACGACTCCATGCCTACGAACTCCAAGGGAGAGGAGTGATCGGCCTGCCGAGCAGTTGCATTTCCCGTTGCAGTGCAGGATTGTTCAGAGCCGTTCAGGATGGGCCACGCATGCCCTCCGACCTGCGTTGAACCATCCGGAACAGGCCGAGGGCGATCTTTTAATCCGTAGGTTCTGGGTTCGAGTCCCAGGCGCCCTACCACTCGCGAGCAGGAACGTAGGCTCTGACCTGGGCCTACGTTCCTGGCGATCTTTACCGGCACATGCAGTCGAATGCAGCTGTCCGCCAGTGGTCCCGGAATATACGCGGAATGGGACCAACGGCGTTTCCCCAGGTCAGCAAGGGAGTTCCGGAAGCGCGCGGAACGGTTCCGAGGGCGCGGGAGCCGACACGACGAAGGACCCCGAGAGCTACCCGGAGTCCTGCCCGTTCCGTTGTCAGGGATGTCACGTCGTGAGCGCTTCCAGGATCCGCTTGTTCGCCATCTCACACTGCCCGTCGACGCACGTGGCGTAGACCTTGAGAAGCACGTCCACCCCGTGCCCCGCCCGCTCCGCCACCTCTGGTGCGTGGACTCCGGCGTTGAGCCAGGATTCGTTCCTCACCCGTGGGTCACCGAGCGACGTGGCTGATCTCCGAGCTGGAACCCTGGACCGGCGGATTGCAGGTGGACACTCAAGGGGCAGGAGGCGCTGCGGCGCCAGAGGCGTTCGACAAGTTGCGAGCGGAGAGTGTGCCGCTTCCCCTCTCTACGATCATCTTCCGGCCAGGCAGGCAGAACAAGACTGTTTCTTCGGTCTGTACGCCGTCAGGCTGTAACCGTGAACGCTACAGGTAGTGAGGTCTGGGATCCGCTCGGCACTTTGCGCAGCGCCCTATGGATCGGAGGTGGCCAGTGGGCCGGCAAATCCACCGTCGCCAGGCTGCTGGCCATCCGGTACGGGCTGACCGCGTACCACTACGACTATCACGACGCGCGTGCACACAATGACCGTCGGATCGCACGCCGAGCGCGACTTGGCGAGCCCATCGCAGACCCCGCCCCGGACAGTGTCTGGGTGAACACCAGCCCTCAAGAGATGGCCGACGAGACCCTGGCCGGCTTCCCCATGCGGTTCGAGTGGGCTCTGGACGACCTGCGCGGCCTGGTATCGGGGCGACCCATCATCGCCGAAGGTTGGGGACTACGTCCCGAACTGGTCGCCCCCATCATCGACTCACCCCGTCGAATGATCGTTATGGTGCCGAGCGAGGAATTCCGTGAGCGTCAGCTCCGCGAGCTGCCCCGTGCCACCGCCGTCGATCACGCGGTCAGCGACCCTGATCGAGCACAGCGCAACCGACTCGCCCGAGACCGCCTCGTCGCCGACGAGGCCGCCCGCTCCGCTGGCCGCCTGGGCATACGAGTCCTTGAGGTTGATGGGCTCGACGATGCGGAGGCCGTGGCAGACATCGTGGTCGACCACTTCAGCTCCTATCTGCCGCTGTCTGACGCCTACCGGCCTTGATCACGCGGCTGGTTGTTGCACTCGTGCTGAGCTCCACGGACGCCACCGATGACCCGTCTCAGAGCGGCAAGGTCAGTGGATGATTCCCAAGCTGACAGTGCGGCTTGATTGCGATCGTTCACCTCGTTTCACAACCCTTCAGAGCGTCTGATTCGGCGGCCGCGACCTCGGCTCAGCCGGATGTGGGTCTCTCCTCAGTGACCTCTCGCTACCCGGGGCGGGCGGAAATGTGTTTGACCGCCACATGGCCGACCGAGACGATCAAGGGATGAGCATTGAGTTCTTGAGGTTCTCACCCGGCGATGTGGAAGTGCTCGCCGATTTCCTGGCGGGGGAAGAGTGGCCGTACCACGTGGGAACACAGGACAGGGAGACGGTCCGGCGCCGGGCCGCCGAAGGCCTTTATGACAGCGAGGAGACAAGGACGTTCTAGGTGCTCGTAAACGGTGAGCGCGCGGGGCTGGTCAAACTTCAGGACCTCACCGATGACACGCCCATGTTCGACCTGCGGATAGGGCGGGCTTGGCGAGGGCGAGGCGTCGGCACGGAGGCGGTGGCCTGGCTGACCGGCTATCTGTTCACGGAGCTGCCCGGCATCGTGAGGATCGAGGGCACGACGCGCCAGGACAACCAGGCGATGCGAGCGACCTTTCGCAAGAACGGTTATGCGAAGGAGTCGCACTACCGGGAGGCGTGGCCGGCTCCGGATGGCACACGCCATGACTCGATCGGTTATGCGATCCTCCGGCGTGACTGGCTTTCCGGGACGATTACGCCTCCGGACTGGCACGACGAACTCGCATGACGGTTCGCATTGGTGAAGACCCGGAACATACGCGGAATAGGACCACCGGCGTAGACCTTGAGAAGCACGTCCACCCCGTGCCCCGCCCGCTCCGCCGCCTCTGACGCATGGACTCCGGCGTTGAGCCAGGCGGACGGCCTTTGGCCTGTGGCGCAGCAGATCGGCATGGCGCGGACCGCGATCTTCCCGGCTGGTGGCCTGGCATCGGGGCCGGTAGCGTGCCACGGTGCTCACCGTTCGGATGAACGAAGCAGCGGCATCCGCACTTCGGCCGTTGGCGACCGCCGATCCGCCACCTGTCGTTCCCGGGCTCGGCCAGCGGCTCCGTGACAAGTTCGCCACGGGACTCACGTACAACGAAGGCGCCTGGGTATTCACTGAGCACGTCGGTCAACATGAACCGAGCCGGACGGATCCGAACGGCCGGAGCCATGACGAGCGGCGCGGTGAACGGCTCTGGACGGTCCCGGAGACCGTCCATGGCCAGTCTTCATCTCCATACTCGTCGACACTGAGCGACGATCAAGCACACGTGTGGCTGGACGACCACGCACGTGCAGGACCGCACGACCGTCAGTTCTTTTTCCGGTGCAGCACTGTGAAGGCATGCCGATCAAGAACCGCTCTCGCATCGGCTCGGCGTTTCGGATCGGAATGCAGAAGAGCCGTCAGAACCGCTACGACATATGTTCCGAGCAGACAGCAGGCGAAGACACCCACGAGCCACGGAGTCACTGCAACGAGACCAGCCAGAACAGCGGGCACGACAAACCGCCTCTCAAGGAACGGCACTTGTCGCTGAGATCTGTGATACGTCGTTCTCCCGTTCGGAGATCGGCGCAAGGACGGAGCTCAGCGCTGACCCTAAGATCACACGAACCAGGCATCCCGTCAATGCGCGATCATCAATCCGCTACCGCCCTCGGCTCGCCTGGCGCAGGCCGATCTCCGCTCGGCGGCCAGGAGACGCCGTACCCGTCGATGTCACCGTCATGGCGTGAGCGGTCACGGGTTCTCCTCGAACGGGGTCACGGGCCGGCTTCTGCGAGGATCACGTCTGTCCCGGGTGCCACTCATCCCGCGGGCGGAGGATCGGCTTCCCACGTGCGGAGGTGATCATCCGGCCGACAGCAGTCCGGCCGTCATCGCACGGAGTGCGGCCAGCGCCTGCTCGGCGTCGACCCGCTCGGGCGCCAGCAGCCACTGCTGGTGGATGCCGATTCCGGCGCCGACGATCGTGACGGCCAGCGCCTCGGCGGTCAGCCCGGGTGGCAGGGGCAGTCGTTCCAGCCAGCGCTTCCAGTGGTCGCGCAGGGTGTTGTGGATCTCGACGTAGCGGCCGTGGATCGGCGAGCCGGGCTCCAGCGCCTCCACCAGCAGCGTGACGAAGAGCTTGGTGGTCGGCCGCGCGAACAGGGCACTGAAGCCCTCCTCGAAACGCGCAAGGCCGTCTTCCACCTCCTCGGGCACCTCGGCGAGGCCGGCGCGGACCATCTCCACCGAGTGTTCGAGCACGGCCAGCAGCAGGCCCTCCTTGTTGCCGAAGTGCCACGGGATGGAGCCCCGGCTGATCCCGGAGCGTTCCGCGACGTCGATGAAGGTCGTCTGCCGGTAGCCCTTCTCGGCGAACAGCTGCGCCGCCGCGGTGAGGATCAGCTCGCGGCTCTCGGTGCTGGTCTGCTCTCGTCGTGTTGTCACGCCACCCCCCTTGTGCTAACAATCATATTCTATGTTGGCCAACACAGGAGGTTGATGTGCGCTTCGTGACCTATGCCGCCGAGGACGGTGACCGTGCCGGCGTCCTCGACGGCGACCTGATCCACGCCTTTCCCCCGGGGACGACCCTGCTCGGACTGCTCGGCTCCGGGCTGCGGCAGGCGGGCGAGCAGGCGCTCGCCGAACCGGACGAGGTCGTGCCGCTGTCCGACGTCATGGTGCGGGCCCCCATCCCCAGGCCCCCGTCCATCCGGGACTGCCTGTGCTTCCTCGACCACATGCGCGGCTGCCTGAAAGCCACCGGTGGCACGGGGGACCTGGAGCCCACCTGGTACCAGATCCCGGCTTTCTACTTCGCCAACCCCGCCACCGTCATCGGACCCCACGACGACGTACCCATCTCGCCGGGCAGCGCATGGTTCGACTTCGAGCTGGAGATCGGCGCGGTGATCGGCACCGCGGGCCGCGACCTGACCCCCGAGCAGGCCGAGGAGCACATCGCCGGCTACACCCTGATGTGCGACTGGAGCGCCCGCGACCTGCAGGGCCTGGAGAGCCAGCTCAAGATCGGCCAGGCGAAGGGCAAGGACGGGGCGACCACGCTCGGCCCCTGGCTCGTCACCCCCGACGAGCTGCCCGCCGGCCTCGCCGTCGCGGTGCGCGCCGAGGTCAACGGCGTCACCGTCGGCGAAGGCCGCGCCGACGCGATGGACTGGTCCTTCGGCGAGGTGATCTCCTACGCCTCCCGCGGCGCCGAGCTCCAGCCGGGCGACGTCTTCGGCTCCGGCACCGTGCCCGGCTGCTGCCTCATCGAGCACCTCAGCTTCGCCGACCTGGCCGCCTTCCCCGGCTGGCTCAAGGACGGCGACGTGGTACGGCTGAGCGCCGAGGGACTGGGCGAGATCCGGCAGACCGCGCGGGCTTCGGCCGCACCGTACCCGCTGGCCGCCCGGCCCGATCCCGCCGCCGGACCACGACGACCGCGCCGCAACCCGGCCCCCTCCGCCCTGCCGTACACGGCGGGGCTCCACCAGGTCGGCGAGGGCGTCTGGGCGTGGCTGCTACCCGACGGCGGCTACGGCAGGAGCAACGCGGGCCTGGTCACGGGCGAGGGTGCGTCCCTGCTGGTCGACACCCTCTACGACCTGTCACTGACCGGGGAGATGCTGGACGGCATGCGGGTCGTCACCGATCGGCACCCGCTGACCCACGCCGTGCTCACCCACGCCGACGGCGACCACACCCACGGCGGCGGGCTCCTGCCCGCCCAGGTGCGCGTGATCACCGCCGAGGGGACCGCGCATGGGATGCGCACCGAGATGCCGCCGGAGCTGACGGCGGCGCTGCAGGTGATGGACCTCGGGCCGGTGCTCACGCCGTACATGCGCGAGCGCTTCGGCGGCTTCGACTTCGGGGGCATCCGCCTGCGCGAGCCTGACCAGACCTTCCAGCGGCGGCTCACCCTCGACGTGGGCGGCCGCGAGGTGCGCCTGCTCGACCTCGGGCCGGCCCACACCGAGGCCGACACGGTGGTCCACGTACCGGACGCGGGCGTGCTGTTCGCCGGCGACCTGCTGTTCATCGGATGCACGCCGATCGTGTGGAGCGGCCCCATCGCCAACTGGATCTCCGCCTGCGACACGATGCTCGCCCTGGACGCGCCGACCGTCGTCCCCGGCCACGGCCCGGTGACGGACCCGGACGGGATCCGCGCCGTGCGCGCCTACCTCGCCCACGTCGTCGAGCAGGCCGACCTCGCCCACGCCAAGGGCCTGAACCTGCGAGAGGCGGCGTTCGCCGCCGACCTGGCCGACTACGCCTCCTGGCTGGACGCCGAGCGGATCGTGGTCAACATCTACCGGCGCTACCGGGAGATCGATCCCGAGCAGCCCGTGCTCGACAGGTTCGCGCTGTTCGCCCTGATGGCCGAATGGGAGGCCGCCCGCTCATGAGACTCCCGGACACCGCCCACACCTCACGCCCCTGGCGAATCCACACCCTGACACCCGACTTCCGGCTTGAGGACGTCTGGGAGTTGCCCACCCCCGGCGGCCCCGACGACCTCCAGCGGCTGGTGCGGCAGATGGTCACCGGCCAGGGCCACTTCTCCGGCGCCGCTCGGAGCCTGTTCGCGCTGCGCTGGAAGATCGGCAGGCTGTTCGGCTGGGACCGGCCGGACGCCGGCCTCGGCGCGCGGGTGGAGACGCTGCGCAACCGGCTCCCTGCCGACCTGCGCGACGGCCCGACCGTACCGGACCCCATCGCCGTGCCGCTCACCTCGGTCTACCTGACCGACAACGAGTGGGTGACGGAACTGGCCAACAAGACCGTGCACACCGTCATGCACATCGGCTGGGTGCCCGACTCCCGCGGCGGCTACCGCGGGCAGATGGCCGTGCTCGTCAAGCCGAACGGGCTGTTCGGCAGGGCCTACATGGCCGCGATCAGGCCTTTCCGCCACCTGATCGTGGACCCGGCCCTGATTCACATGATCGGACGCGGATGGCAGAGGAGCGCAGCATGAAGGTCGGGATGATCGCACACCACTACCCGCACGCCTCGCACCGGAAGGAGTTCGTCGCACGCGTGCACCAGGTCGCCGAGGTGTTCCGGAGCACGCCCGGGTGCCTGTCGGCCGAATGCTGGCAGACCGACGACGCGGTGACCTCCATCGTGCAGTGGGAGTCGGAGGAGGCCTTCGCCGCCTCCCTGGTCGCCGTGCAGGCGGCCGGCCTCGATCTGGCCTACGACGAGCGCGAGGTACGGCCCCGCGAGATCATCCGGCTGACGGCGGCCTGACCCGGTCCTCGCTCAGCCGGACAGGGCGGCGTCCAGCGTGCGGGGAGGTGCCGGACGAGCCGGCCGGCCGGCATCATGGCCGGCGGCCGGCTCCCGGCGACGTATCGGCTGGACATCGCGCCGAGCAGGGGCGCGCCGAACAGGCCGGCCCGCCCGTCGACGGCCGCCCCGCCGCTCAGGTCCAGACAGGCTCTCCGAGGCGCGTCGTCGTCGACAACACCTGGCAGCCCATACGGCGGGCCGCGTCGAACAGGGCGACGCGAGCCCTCTCTCCGTCTCCGGGCGGGAAGGCGACCCGGATCTGGTGGCCGTAGACCGTCTCGTAGGTCAGCAGCCAGCCGAGGTCCGTGGCGGCGAAGTGGTCCTGCCGGGCATCGTCCTCGTCGCCGTGATCGTCTTCGTCGCTGTAGCTGCCTCGGTCCGCCGTGGGCGCGAGCGCGTCACGCAGGATCCGCAGCCGCTCGTGGTAGGGCGACTCGCTCTCGGACAGCCTGATGTAGACGTGTTCGCGCTCGAGAAACGGCTCGAACCACGGCGACGCCTCGACCTCGCCGGGCAATATCGGCGTGGTGATCCGCCCGCTCAGCCAGCCGTGGAGGAACTCCACCGCGCCGATGTCATGCGCGTCGTAGGCGACGCTGCGCGGATTCCAGACCACGACGCGCCAGCTGTCCGGTTCTCCCTCGGTCAGCCAGCAGAGCGAATCACCGTTGTCGGTGCCGGCCCACTCCAGCAGCCCACCGGGTTCCGGGTAGAAGGGGTAGGGGCATTCGTCGGGATACTTCTCACGGAAAGACCTCTCCCTGCCAAGCAGCTGCTGAGCGCGCTGGATCAGCAGGTCGTGAGCGCCGAACGGGGTCAGCGGCGTGATGAGGTCAACGAACTGGCCGCGCCCGTATCGCTCGACGAGCGTCTTGAAGTCAGCGGGCAGCTCAAGCCCGAGGGCGGCCTCGACCTCACTCCAGTCGCCCCGCGCATCGACCGGTTCCGTGGGCGGCGGCACAAGGCGGACCAACTCATCGATCGTCGTCATGGCCCGCGAGTGTAGCGAGCCGCCACGATCGGAAGTCCGCCCCGGCGGCCCGCCGGGGAAGGCCTCGCCCGGCATCGACCGTCCGGCAGGCGTGCCGGGCCCGCAGCCGTCTGGCCGGACCTGTTAGATTTTTTCCATGCGGCCAGAAAATAATCCAGTGGGCCAAAATTCGAGGTCGTTCATCGAGACGGCCCGCCGGGCGCAGATCGTCGCCTCCGCCATAGAGGTGATCGCCGAGCACGGGTTCGCCGGCGCCTCACTGGCCCGCATCGCCGAACACGCGGGGATCAGCAAGGGCGTCATCTCCTACCACTTCACCGGCAAGGACGAGCTGATGGAGGAGGTGGTCAGCCAGGTCTACGCCGACACCGTGCGATACATCCTGGCCAGGATGGAGGGCCAGGAGACCGCGACCGCGCTGCTCAGGACCCAGATCATCGCCGGTGCCCAGCACATGCGCGAGCACCGCGCCCAGGTCAAGGCGCTGGGCGAGATCTTCTCCAACCTGCGCCTGCCGGACGGCAGGCCCCGCTACGGGGTCGCCGCGAGCGAGGAGCTGTTCCAGTCGCTGGAGCACATCTACCGCCTCGGACAGCAGAGCGGCGAGTTCAGGCCGTTCGACGTCCGCGTCATGGCCGTCAGCCACCTGGCGGCCATGGACAACATGTTCGCCTACTGGTCCGCGCACCCCGAGCACGATCTCGAAGCGCACGCCCGCGAGCTGGCCGACCTCTTCGAACACGCCGTCGGCGCGCGGAAGACCCGTTCGTGACCGTCGGAGGTCCTCACCCGGCGCAGACCGGCGGCACAGGTCCGTCCCGTCCGGTCAGCCGGGTGGGCGCGGGCGGGATCACTGGATCGTGGCGGGAAAGCCGCGCTGCCGGGCGGCCTCGTACAGCACGAGGGTGCCGGCCGAGGCCGCGTTGAGCGAGCTGGCGGCACCCCCCATCGGGATCCGCACGACCTCGTCGCACATCTCACGCCAGCGCGCGCTCATGCCCGCGGTCTCGTTGCCGACCACCAGCAGGGTGGGGACGGTGAGGTCGCACCCGGAGATCGGCGTCGAGCCGCTCTCGTCGGTGCCCACGATCCTGATCGGCAGCCCCCCGTCGCGCTGCGCGCCGACCCAGTCGAGCACGTCGTCCGGCGAGGGCCGGCGCACCACCGGCAGGCTGAACAGCGATCCGGTGCTCGCCCGCACCGACTTGGGATCGTAGACGTCGGCGGCGTGACCGGTCACGATCAGGCCCGCGGCGCCGAAGGCGTCGGCCGAACGCACCAGCGTGCCGATGTTGCCCGGATTGCCGGGGCGGTCGAAGGCCACTCCCAGGAAGCCCGGCCCCGGCCGCAGCCGGTCGAGGTCGTCGGGGAGCAGCGCCCCGACCGCGATCAGCTCGGGCGTCTCCGACTCCCGCTCGCCCAGCTCCCACAGCAGCTCGGGGGCGACCTCGGCGAGCGGGACGCCGCTGTCGTCGATCAGGCGCCGCGCCCACGCCGACAGCCGCTGGCCGGCCGGGTACAGCAGGGTGCGCAGCGGCCAGCCGTGCTCGACGGCCAGCGTGATGGGCCGCACGCCGTGGATGAGGAACTCCCCGGTGCGCTGGCGCTTGGTGCGGTTGGTCAGCAGGGCCTGCCACTGCTGGAAGAGCGCGTTGCGGGCGGTGACCTTCGGCACCCGCCCGGGCCGGGTGGCCTGTGCGGGAGGCGGCGCGGCCGCGAGGGGCCCGCGCGTCCTGGCGCGACTGCCCCGCTTCGCTCCGCTGTCGTGTTCTCTGCCCGGCACAGGAGCAAGGCTAACAGCCCGGCCCCTCACCGGATCTTGATCAGCCGGCGCCGGCTTCCGGGCATCCCCCCGGTGGAGGAGATTCTCCCCGGAGCCCGCGAGTGGGTCGCGCGCTTCTCGGCCTGACGCTCACGGCCCCGGCGCACTCCCGCGGAAGCCGTGTCTCGTCCGCCGGTCCGGCCCCCGCCCTCCGGCGCCCCGAATCGTGATGATCTTCTGGGAGAGATGCCGTTTTACGCCCGCGGAAACAAGATCGAATAGGTAGCGTGACGTCGGTAGGAACGCCACCGGACACGGGCGATCTGCCCCGGGCGGGAGTAGGGATGACGGCGACCGTGGACGCATCGGATCCACCGACCTTCGACGCGCTCTGCCCCCTGGTGGGGGTCGAGGAGGAGTATCTGGTCGTCGACCCGTCGACGCGGGCGGTGGCGCCGGAGGCGGCCGGGGTGGTGGAGCGTGCCGCCGCCGAGCTGGGCGAGCAGGTGAGCACGGAGATCACCAGGTTCCAGGTGGAGGCCAAGACGCCGCCGTGCGCCGACATCTCCGAGCTGGAGGGACGGCTACGGCGGATGCGGTCGGCGATGGCCGCCGCGGCTCGGGCCGGAGGGCTGGCGGTGGTCGCCTCGGGCACGCCGGTGCTGGGCGAGGTCGTCCCGCCGCCGATCACCGACCACCCGCGTTACGACGTGGGGATCGACACCTACCGGGCGCTCCACGACGAGCAGAGCATCTGCGCGGGACACGTCCACGTGCACCTGCCCGACCGCGAGCGGGCGGTGCTGGTCAGCAACCACCTGCGGCCGTGGTTGCCGGTGCTCATCGCGCTGATGGCCAACTCCCCGTTCTGGGCGGGCCGTGACACCGGATACGCGAGCTGGCGGACGCTGAGCTGGGGGAAGTGGCCGGTGGCCGGGCCGCCGCCGTACTTCGCCTCCCTGGCCGAGTTCGAGGAGCTGATCGGCACGCTGACCGGGGCCGGGGTGCTGGTGGACCCGGGGACGATCTTCTGGGACATCCGGCCCTCGGCGCGGCTGCCGACGCTGGAGGTCCGGGTGACCGACGTGCCGGCCACCGCCGAGGAGTCCGCGCTGCTCGCGGCCGTGGTGCGGGCACTGGTGGTGGTGTCGCTGGAGCGGGTGGACTCCGGTGACCCCGGCCCGCGCCTGTCGGCCGAGCTGCTACGGGCCGCCTACTGGCAGGCGGCCCGTGACGGCCTGGAGGGACAGGGGATCGACCCGCTCACCGGCCGCCTGGCCCCCGCCGCCGAGCTGTGCGAGGCGCTGCTGCGGCACATCGGCCCGTCCCTGGAGCGGACCGGCGACCTGGAGACGGTGACCGCGCGGCTGAAGCGGCTGCGCGCCGCCGGCAGCGGGGCGGCGCGTCAGCGGGCGGCCCACGATCGCCGTGGGCGGCCCGCCGACGTGGTCGACCACCTGATCGGGCATCTGGTGGATCAGGAGGGCTCGGGGATGTGGGGCTGAGCGGAGTCCGGCGCCTCCGCCGGGGGCGTGAGCCGGGAGGTCAGGAACGCGCGTAGCGGCTGCACGTGCCGGACCGGGTGACGCCACACGGCGAGCAGGTCCTCCAGCAGGTGCTGTTCGGCGACCATCTCGCGATGGTTCCAGGCCCGGACGACGGGGTGGAGGAAGGCGCTCTCGTGTGCCCGGTCGGGGGTCGGGTGCCGCTGAATGGCGAACACGTCACCGTAGTCGCCGCGCCCCCACCGCAGGGTGAGGGTGAAGTACAGGGGATGCTCCGCGAACCGGTCGACCGCGTAGTCCTCCGGCAGGTCCGCGTAGTGCCGGATCCGGCCGGTGGCCTGGTCGACCACGTACACGTCACACAGGTATTCGAACTGGGTCCACAGCGCCGAGCTGTAGTTCACCCGCTCCAGCATGGTGGCGGTCAGCTGGTCGGCGTCGACCGGCAGCAGCCGGTGGTCGAGCGGGACCTGTCCGTACCGTTCGTCGAGCAGGCGGGCCAGGGTGCGCAGGTTGTAGCGGAACCCGTCGATGAACGCCGAGGACGCGCCCTTGAAGTCGCGGCCCTGCATCAGGGTGCCGGCGAAGTACAGGCCGTCGACGTTCGTCGACTGGAAGTCGGGGCCGATCGCCGGGATCCGCCCGTTCGGGGCGAGTTCGGGCCGGCAGGAGTCGTCGAAGAGGGCGGTGCTCATGGTGAAGCCGGTGCATCGCAGCACCGTGTCGTACTCCAGCAGTGCCTGCTCGCCCTCGGCGAGGGTGTAGGTGATCTCCGCCTTGAACCGGTCGCCCTCCCGCCAGAGCCGGTCGATCTGGCATTCCAGCACGCCGTGCAGGGTCTTGAACCAGTAGCTGTCCAGCAGCGCGCCGTACTGGCCGCGCACGTCGCCGGGGTGTTTGCTCGTCCACGCGAACCGGACCGGACGCGGGCTGGCCAGGTGGACGACGGCGGCATGGCCGAGAATGGCCTGGGCGGTCTCGAACGCCGAGTTGCCCTTGCCGATGATCAGCACCCGCTTGTCGGTGAAATCCTCCGGGGCGGTCGACATGTCCTCATATCCGACAGCCAGCTCGATCCCCGGGATGTCGGGGATGTTGGGCCCGCCCCAGCCCGTCGCCATGATCAGGCATTCGGCGCGGAACACCTCGCCCGCGGTGTGCACGACGAAGACCCCGTCCACCTTCTCGACCCGGTCGACGGCGGTGGAGAAGCGCACGTTGAGCTCGTGCTCCCGCTGGAAGTCGGCCAGGTAGCGCAGCAGGTCCTCCGGGGAGGGGAAGTACTCCTGCGAGTAGCGGGGGAACAGCAGGCCGGGCGCGTCGTTGAGCAGGGAGTTCCAGTCCCAGCGCAGGGCGATCTCCGGATCCTTCTCACCCGTGTGGACCTTGTTCAGCGAGATCAGCCTGCGGTGGCGCGGGTAGTGGCGGAAGAAGCCTCCCGGCTCGGCCTCCCGCTCCAGGGTGAGGTAGTCGGCGCCGGCACGCTGCAGGAAGTAGCTGATCTGCAGACCGCCGGGTCCGGCCCCGATGATCAGGTAACGGTGGATGTGCTCGCCGGATCCCGTCGTCATCGGCCTCGACGCTCCGTCCCGGCCGGCAGGTCCATGTGGCCGGCGGTGCCGGGGGCGTCGGTGGTCAGGGCGGTGGGTGGCAAGGGCACTCCTCGTGCGGTCGGGAACGCGGGACGCCTCACGCACGGCGTGAGCGGTCCCGTCCGGTCAGACTCCCCAGGTGCGGGGGCCGCGCCCTGTGGGAGCCGACGGCGCTACCGGCGGCTCCCGCCTCACGGGGCAACGGTCTCAGGAGATCACATCGCTCAGGCCGCGACAGTGGCACAGCGGCAATTCATGGCTGCCCGTTCGGTCTCATTCGGCCTGCGGTGCAGCCACATGGCGACCACCATGGGCGCGAACACGATCGCGTTGTAGAACAGGTGCAGCTCGACGCGGGGCACCAGGAGCTGGATCATGCTGGTCGGCACCGGCTTGCCCATCAGGTGGAGCCCGGTGAGCGCCTGGCCGAGCAGCAGCAGATGCTCCAGGTGGTGCCAGGCCTGGATGCCCAGGGAGATGTTCCACCAGGTGCGGGCGCGACCGGTGAAGCCCTTCCGGAGCAGGATCAGCCCGGCGAGCATGACCAGCGCGTAGCCGTAGTGCATCCACTCGGATGTCACCAGCCACGGGAACGGCAGCCCGAGCACCCCGCGCGCCTCCGGGACCGGCCAGCCCATGACATAGATCTGTACGGCCTGCGTCACGTGCTCGGCCCAGTGCGCCAGCACGATCACCAGGAAGGCGTTCACGCCGATCCGGTGGTAGTCGGTGTTCATCGAACCGATCGGGCCTGTTCTGGCCGGTAACGCGCCTGAGTGGCTCGCCATGGGTGTCCTCCGCGGTGGTCGGGTCCGCCGGGTGATCGGCGTGTGGTCTTCTCGGCGCCTCTCAAGGGCACAGGCGTGCGTTCCCCGATGCGGACCCTCAGGTCTGGCGCTGCGATTCGGCCAGCAACGCCAGGTAACCGTCTGAGACGATCCGCTGTGCCCGTGCGGTGTAGGAGGCCGGGTCGTCGGGGGCGATCGTGGCCAGGCCGTCGACGTAGCGGTTGAACATGCAGAACGCCGCCGCGATCAGCACCGTGTCGTGGATCTCCAGATCCGTCGCGCCCGTCTCGCGGGCGGCGGCGATCTCCTGCTCGGAGACCTTCTGCCCGCTCTGCTGGACCGCGGCCGCGATGGCCAGCAGTGCCCTCAGCTTCTCCGAGACCGGCGCGGCCCCGAGATCCGCACGGACCTGCTCCACCAGCGCCATCCCCTCGGGCAGCTGCGCGGCCGCGTAGGCGGCGTGCGAGGAGAAGCAGTATCGGCACTCGTTCAGCGCCGACACGTAAGCGGCGATCAGTTCCCGCTCCCCGCGCGACAGGGTGCTCTCCTGCCGGAGCAGCACCTCCACCAGCTCGTTCAGTGGACGGGCGGTCTCCGGGCGGAACATGAACAGGCCCCGGATTCCCGGCGCGTCCGAGTTGAGCGTGATGTGGGGCATAGATGTTCCCTTACCGGCGAGACGAAGGCATCTCTCACGCCGCCTTAGCGCACAAATCATCCGACAAATGCTCATGATCGCCACATTGGCGTACGGCTGTCAACGGCCCCTTTCCGGACATCGCATTATTAGGATCCGGACAACACATTATTCGGCGGCCATCGGCCATTGACTGGTCCAGTCACGGCCATATAGCTCCACGGTAAGTGTGTCCTCACTCCCTTGTCCGCCCGTGCCAGCCAAGCTAGCGTCACCAATGCGCGCAAATACCCATCAGCTACCGCAAGGAGGACATTCGTGTCTGAAGATCCCAAAATCACCCTTGCCCGTGACAGCTACGACGCGCTCGCCAAGGGAGACTTGGATCACGTCCGTGACAACCTGCTCGCCGACGAGGTTGTCTTCCATGTTCCGGGCCGAGGCCCTCTGGCCGGTGAATATCGCGGGAAAGACCAGGTGCTGGGCTATCTCGCGAAGTTCACCGAAATGACCGACGGTTCGGTCCGCTTCGAGCCCGATTCCATCATCCCCGGCGAGGACCGCACCGTGGTGACGGTCCGCGTCCACGGAGAGCGCGCCGGCCGGCAGTTGGACGACCGCGGTGTCCACGTGTTCCGCATCACCGACGGCAAGATCAGCGAACGCTGGAGCTACCCGCAGGACCTTTACAACATCGACGCGTTCTTCGAGTAAACAGGATGCGCCATTCCCGCTCCATCCCGGTGACCATTCGGCGCTGATACCGGCTATCGGTCGATCACAGCAGGCCCTACCGCCAGTCGGCTGTTTTCCGCACAATCCGATCTGCGCCGAGAACCTCCGTGGTGGTGGGGCCTGCCACACAGCCGGCATATCCTCCCCGGCTCTCCTCCGTTCTTCTCCGGCTCCTTCCCCGTCTCCGTCCCGGATGCGGGCGCGCACCCGCCGGCGCCGCCGTCAGCCCTGGCTCAGCGCGTCGGTCAGCACCGCCAGGTAGCCGTCGCTCCGCTGAGCGCGCACGGCGTAGTGCGCGGGATCATCGGTGGCGATCGTGCCCAGGCCGTCGACGTAGCGGTTGTACATGCAGAACGCCGCCGCGATCAGCACCGTGTCGTGGATCTCCATGTCCGTCGCACCCGCCGCCCGGGCGGCGTCGACGTCCGCCCTGGAGACCTTCTTCCCGCCCTGCTGGACCGCGGCCGCGATGACCAGCAACGCCCTCATTTTCTCCGAGACCGGTGCCGCGTCCAGGTCCGCGCGTACCTGCTCCACCAGTGTCATCCCCTCGGGAAGATGCGCGGCCGCGATGGCCGCGTGGGTGAAGAAACAGAACCTGCACTCGTTCAGCGCCGAAACATATGTGGCGATCAGCTCCCGCTCCCCACGCGACAGGGAGTTCTCCCGGAACAGCAGCACCTCCACCAGCCCGTTCAGCGGGAAAGCCGCATCCGGCCGGTATTTGAACAGGCCTCGAATTCCGGGTTCGTCGGAGTTGAGAGCGATGTGAGGCGTGGAGTCCCCCTCATGGTTGAACTGGCCCGGACGGGTGCGGTCCGCCCATTCCACATCACAGGACGGGGCACGGGAAGAAAGTATGTCCGACAGTTTTTCGGCAACATTCGGGCGGGCTGGATAGGCGACTGCGTTTGTCATTTCCTGACTCCTTTGCAGAGCTGTTCATATGTCCTCACACAAATAACTCTGCGTTCTCCGCCCTCCATGGACCAGACGGCTCGGAGGCATCAAGTTGTCCACCGGCAACCACTTCCTGCCAGCCCGGAATTTGACAGGGAGCCCGGTTTTCCCGCCGCTCCCGGGGAGCGGCGACGTCAGGCGGGCCCGTGCCGGCTCTCGCCCGGGAGCCGTTCGCCGAGCAGGCGGCGCGGACCGGCCCCCTCGTCGCCGAGCCGGTCGTCGGGATTGCTCAGGACGCACCGGTCGACGGACAGGCAGCCGCAGCCGATGCAGTCCGACAGATCGTCACGCAGGCGGGTGAGCCGGTCGATGCGGACGTCGAGTTCGGCACGCCATCCGGCGGACAGGCGGGACCAGTCGGCGCGGGTGGGAGTCCGGCCCTCGGGCAGCTCCGCCAGAGCCTCGGCGACCATGCGCAGCGGGATGCCGACCCGGTGCGCCACGCGGATGAAGGCGACCCGGCGCAGGGTCTCGCGGGGGTAGCGGCGCTGGTTGCCCGCGGTCCTGCGGCTGTGGATGAGGCCCTTGTCCTCGTAGAAGTGCAGGGCGGTGACCGCGACGCCCGAGCGCGCGGCGAGCTGGCCGACGGTGAGCTCGGCGGCGTCGAAGGGAGGTTTGAGCATGGCGCGATGGTACGGCTTTACCTATACCATGATCGAGGTTTCATGCCCGGCCGGGCGCGACCGGCACAGGGGACGCTCCCACCGCGACCTCCCCACCCGGCCGGACAGCGGGAGCGGATCGGCCTCGCCACACTCGCCCTGCCCGCCCCGCCGGCCTCTCCGGAACCGGCCGTGACCCGTCCGGCACCGCACGCCATCAGCCGGGATCCGGCGCCCAGCGGCTCCGAGCCGCTTTCGATCACGGCCTCGGCGGTCCCGATCACCGCACTCTTCCGCGTCCGGCGGACGCCCCCGTCCGCCACGGAGGTGGCGTACAGGTCAGCCTGACGGGTGTCGTGGCGGCGAGCGGGATCGCGCCGAAGGCCGCGACCAGCCGGGGCGGTCCGCCGAACACATGCCGGAAGGCCAACGGTGTCCGTCTCCGCGCGGAACCCGGCTTCCGTGCATTCATCGCGCCCCGATGTACGCACGTTCCGGGGAATCAGCGCTACAGGCAAGTTTGCGGCGAATACGGTGATAGATCCGATATATCGCGGCAACGGCAGCGTGATATTGAAATCGTGACATTCGCCGGTCCATGGCCTTTGACCTGCCCGGCTCCCCTCGGGCCACGCCGGCGCCGGGAAACCTCCGACCATGTCGATCGGCGCCCCGTCGGGCGGGCCCGTGACAATCAACCAGACGGGGGTGCCGGGGTCTCGGACATCCATGTCCCGGGCATCCATGTCTCGTGCAGGTGCCGCCAGCGCAGTCCGTGCGGAGCCGCCGGATCGCGCAGGAACACCGCGGTGGAGCGGCGATTCCGGTCCGCGCCCGTACCGCGCTGCCACTCCTGGTAGGCGGCCACGAGCAGCGAGCCGTCCGCCGCCACCAGCTCCACCTCGCGGATCCGTATCTCGATCCCCGGCGTACGGCCGTGCTCGGCCTCGACCCAGGCCAGCACCTGATCGCGGGTCAGCGACGGGCCGTCCGGCCCGCTGAGCGTGAAGCCCGGCAGGAGTGACCCGGCGAAGGCGTCGAACTCCTCGGCGGTGCGCGGCGCTCTCCCCGACAGCCAGCGTTCGATGACCTCGTGCAGCCGGACGATCTCCGCCCGGCAGGCCGCCGCGACGTCCGCCTCGCGGGACCTCCCGTCCGCCGCCTCCCGAACGCTCCCGGCATCCGCCTCGCGGGACCTCCCGTCCGCCGCCTCCCGAACGCCCCCGGCGTCCGTCCCGTGAACGCTCCCGGCGACCGTCCCGCGCGCCGTACCGCCCGCCGCCTCGTGTGGCCCGGTCATCGGGCGGTCCCGGCGAGGAGGCGCCAGGGGCGGGCGGCGATCCAGGTGCGCAGGGGCGTGAGCCTGATGCCCAGCGTCTCCTCCACCGCCTGGCGGTCCACGCCGTACAGGGTCTCGCCGGCGCCGGCGATCCACCGGTAGGTCGAGGCCACGCCGGCCGCAGCCGGGGCGCCGAGCGCGTGGGCCAGACCCGCCTCGAACCCGGCGGGGTCCTGGGCGGCGTAGTCGACCCGGTGGCCCAGCTCAGCGGTGAAGGCCGCGGCCAGTTCCGGGCCGGTCACCGTGTCGGGACCGCCGAGGTCCAGGACGGTGCCGGCCAGGCCGTCCCGGGTGAGGGCGGCCACCGTCGCCGCGGCGAGGTCGTCGTGGCTGAGCCACGCGACCGGGGAGCGGGCGGGCAGCGGGTAGCGCAGCACGCCGTCGTGGACGAGCGGCCCCGCCACCCAGGGCGCGCAGAGGTTGTCGAGGTAGATCGGCGGACGCAGGACGACGGTGGGCACGCCCGAGCCGAGCATCGCGGTCGCGGCGGCCCGCCTGGTCTCGAACGCCGCCACCCCCGTCACGGCCTCCGGCAGCCGGTTGCCGGTGTTGAACACCAGGCGCCGCAGGCCGGAGGCGAGCGCCGCGTCGGCGACGTTGCGCACGTAGGAGGCGACCCGCTCCGGCTCGTAGATCATGGGCAGCAGGACCGAGGCGTGCGTCGTGCCCGCGAAGGCCGCCTTGGCCTGCTCGGGGTCGCCGAGGTCGGCGACGAAGGGTTCCACCCCTTCCGGGAGGCGGTCGCGGCCCTCCGCCGAGCGGGTCAGCCCGCGCACGCGGTGGCCCCGCGCCAGCAACCGCCGGGCGACGGCGCCGCCCTGTGCTCCCGCCGCACCGACCACAAGGTGCCGCTGCCGCTCGATCGATGTCATCACGCACTCCGTCACTGGGGATTCGGTGGATCGGAGACCAGTCTGCGTGCTCCGGTTCGATACGATCGATATACATTTGTCTCTTGATGCTTAAGGATCGTCCGTGGAGTGCGACGGAGACCTGCTGAGCGAGCTGCTCGCCCCGCTGCGCCTGCACGGCGTCTTCCAGAGCCGCTGGTCGGCGCGGGCGCCCTGGGGCGTGGCGGGCGAGAGCGAGCACTGCGCGATTCTGCACTACGTGCAGGAAGGCGAGTGCACGGTGGAGCTGCCCGAGGCGGCGGGGCCGATCCGGCTGCGCGCCGGCGACCTGGCCGTCTTCCCCCACGGCAGCGCGCACCGGCTCGCCGACCGGCCCGGCCGCCCCACCGTCCCGCTGTCCGGGCTCCTCCCCGGACGGCGGCCCGGCACCGTGCGCACCGTCGAGATCGACGGCCCGGGGCCGGTCACGACCATGCTGTGCGGCGGCCTGCACTACGACGGAGCCGCCACGGCCCCGCTGTACCGGGCGCTGCCCGCGGTGTTCGTGCTCGACCGGCCGATGCTGGAGAGGCAGCCGCTGCTGGCCGACACGCTGCGGGGGCTGACCTGCGAGTGGGCGGACGGCGAGCCCGGGGCGGGGCTGGTGGCGCTACGGGCGTTCGAGCTGACGTTCGTGCTCGCCCTGCGCGCCGTGCTCAGCGAGCTCACGTTCGGCGAGCCGGTGCTGCGCGCGCTGCGCCACCCGGCGATCAGCAGGGCGCTGCTGGCCGTACACAGCCGGTTCGCCGAACCATGGACGCTGGAGTCGCTGGCGGCGGAGGCCGGGCTGTCACGGTCGGCCTTCGCCGCGACCTTCCGCGATCTCGTCGGCGAGCCGCCGATGCGCCATCTGACCGGCCGCCGGATGCAGGAGGCGGCACGGTTGCTGACCGAGACGACGCTGGCGCAGAACCGCGTCTCCGAACGCGTCGGCTACCGGTCCGGCGTCGGCTTCCACCTCGCCTTCCGCACCTGGTGCGGTCAGACGCCCGGCGAGTATCGCCGTTCGCGCCAGAGTGCGGGCCCGTCCGCCGGGGAGCACCGCCGCGCGTCCCGGCGGGCGCCGTGACGGGCGTGACGCCGCGGGTCGCGAGGCTCAGCCGGAATCGGCGTTGAAGGACAGCTCGGAGGTGACGCGGTAGCGGTCGCCCCGGTAGATGGAGCGGGTGAACTCGACGATCCGGCCGCCGGCGTCGCGGGTGGTGCGCTCGAAGAGCAGGGCCGGGGCGTGCTGGGGCACGTGCAGCAGGGCGGCCTCGGTCTCGTCGGTGACGGTGGGCTCTATGGTCTGCACGGCCGTGCGGACGTCGACGTCGAACCGTTCCCGCAGGAGCCGGTAGAACGATCCCGACTCCATGTCGGCCGGGAGCAGGCCGTCCACCAGGGCGTGCGGCAGGTGGATGCGCTCGATCGCCATGGGTTCGTCGTCGACGACGCGCAGCCGTACGACCCGCAGGACGGGGTCGGCGGGAGAGAGCTGGAGACGGGTGGCGAGCCGCGCGCCGGCGGGGGCGGAGCCGAAGTCCAGGATCCGGCTGAGCCAGGTGCCCTCCGCCGGTGGCGCGTAGAACGAGTTGCCGGTCGTCGAGGCGAGCGCCTGGGTGACCCGGTGGGGGCCGGTGAACGTGCCGCGCCCGTGCTCGCGGACCAGCAGGCCCGACCTGACCAGGTCGTCGATCGCCGCGCGCACCGTGGGCCGGGAGACGCCGAGCTCCTTGCAGAGATCCCGCTCGGAGGGGATCGCCTCACCCGGCTTCATGTCGGCGATGAAGTCGAGCAGGACGTCGCGCACCCGGTCGCGCTTGAGCCCGGACCTCATGTTTAGCGTCACGCCTTCACCTTACCAAGATCTTACCTGTTTGTTACCACTCATCCGGAGAAGGCCGTTCAAGAAGGGGCCTTGACGGCACAACTGGTTAGAGCCACCCTATGCGGAGCAGGCCAATTACTTACCAATAACTGACCTCTGGGAGTACCGATGGGGTACCGCCTCCATGCCACCGCGGCAGTGCTGACGCTCGCCGCCTGCCTCACCGCGTGCGGCTCCTCCGAGCCCTCCGCCTCCACCGGCACCGGCCGGAGCTCCACCGGCCTGACCGTGTGGATCATGAGGGACAGCTTCTCCGACGCGGTTCTCGACCGCTTCCGCACCGGTTTCCGGGCCTCCCACCCCGGCACCACCCTCGACATCCAGATCCAGGAGTGGGACGGCATCGGCCAGAAGGTGACCAGCGCCCTGGCCAGCAACGACGCCCCGGACGTCATCGAGGTCGGGAACACCCAGGTCGCCGAGTACGCCGCCAGCGGCGGGGTGAAGGACCTCACCGACAAGGTGGCCGACCTCGGCGGCGGCGACTGGCTGCCCGGACTGGCCGAACCCGGCAAGGTCGACGGACGCCAGTACGGCATCCCCTGGTACGCCGCCAACCGCGTCGTCATCTACAACAAGGACCTGTTCGCCAAGGCCGGGATCACCGCTCCGCCCAGGACCCGGCAGGAGTGGCTGGAGGTCACGGCCAAGCTCGACAAGGGCGGCGACCAGGGCATCTACCTGCCCGGACAGAACTGGTACACCCTCGCGGGGTTCATCTGGGACGAGGGAGGCGACCTCGCGGTCAACCAGGGTGGCACCTGGAAGGGCGGGCTGGGCACTCCCCAGGCACTGGCCGGCGTCCGGTTCTACGCGTCCTTGCAGGCGCTGGGCGAGGGTCCCAAGGACTCCGACGAGGCCAGGCCGCCGCAGTTCGACGTCTTCGCCAAGGGCGACGTCGCCCAGCTCATCGCCGCGCCCGGCGGCGCGACCGCCATCGAGAAGGCCAACCCGGAGCTGAAGGGCAAGCTCGGTTTCTTCCCGATCCCCGGCAAGTCCGCCGACCGGCCGGGCGCGGTGTTCACCGGCGGCTCCGACCTGATCATCCCGGAGGCCTCGAAGAACCAGGAGGCGGCCTACGAGGTCGTCAAGGCGCTGACCGGCGAGAGGTTCCAGACCGACATGGCCAGGGAGATGCGCTACGTGCCCAACCGGGTCTCCTTCGCGGGCGTCCTGGACGGCGACGAGGCGGCCGCCGCGATGGCCGCGGGCGCCGCCAACGGGCACGCCACCCCCAACTCCCCCAACTGGGCCGCGGTCGAGGCCAAGAACCTGATCAAGGAGTACCTCACGAAGGTGCTCACCGGCGGCGACCCCGCCGTCGAGGCGGGCAAGGCCGACCAGAGCATCGCCGAGATCCTGAACACCACGTCCTGACCCCCGGCGCGGGCCCGGACCGCCCGCACCGGCCGTCCCGCCCCCGCCGATCGGCGCCGGTCCCCCGTCCCCCGGCCGCTCCCGCCGCCCCACCCCCGTCCCCGCCGGCTCCCACCCGAGGAGTGCCATGCCCGCTGCCTCCCAGACCCCGACCCGGCGGCGCGCCCACGAGCAGGACGCCCCCGTGCCCGCGCCGCGGCTCCGCGCGCGCCCGCGCCGGCCGACCGCCCTGTGGCCGTACCTGCTGATCACCCCCACCCTGGCGGGCACCGCCTACCTGCTCCTGTATCCGCTGATCCGCAGCGTCGTCATCTCCTTCCAGCACTTCCGGACCGGCGAGCTGATCCGGGGCGGGGCGGCGCTCGTCGGCCTGGACAACTACCGGGAGGTGCTCGGCAGCCCGGAGTTCTGGGCCGTGGTCCGCAGGACCCTCGTCTGGACGGCCGTCAACGTCGTCCTGATCATGGTGATCTCCACGGCGGTCGCACTGATGATCACCCGCCTGCGGCGGAGGATGCGCCTGGCCGTGATGAGCGGTCTGGTGCTCACCTGGGCGACCCCGGTCCTCGCCGCCACCACGATCTTCCAGTGGCTCTTCCAGTCCCGGCTGGGGGTGGTCAACTGGCTGCTGGTCACCCTCGGATTCGAGTCGTTCCGGGACTACACCTGGTTCGCCGACGGCACCTCCACCTTCGTCATCCTCGTCGCCCTGGTCGTCTGGCAGTCCGTGCCCTTCGCCGCGCTCACCCTCTACGCGGGCCTGACCACGATCCCCGCCGAGCTGTACGAGGCGGCGCGGATCGACGGGGCGACCGGGCGGCAGGTCTTCGCCGACGTCACCTTCCCGATCCTGCGGCCGCTGTTCGGGCTGATCGCCTCCCTGGAGGTGATCTGGGTGTTCAAGTGCTTCGCCCAGATCTGGGCGATCAGCCGGGGCGGCCCGGGAGGGGCGACCACCACCCTGCCCGTCTACGCGTTCCAGGTCGCGCAGTCACTCCACAAGTACGACCTCGGCTCCGCGATCTCCACCCTGACCGTACTGATCCTCGTCGCCGTCCTGATCACCCATCTCCGGCGGATGCTCAAGCACGAAGGAGAGCAGCTGTGACCGCCCCGACGCCCGGCCGCCGGCTGCGCCGCGTGCCGCTGAACCTCGCCGCCCTGACCGTCCTGGCCGTCTCGGTCTTCCCCGTCTACTGGATGGTGCTGACCGCGTTCAAGCCCACCCGGGACATCCAGGCGCGGACCCCGGGCTTCTGGCCCGCCCACCCCACCCTGGAGCACTTCGCGACCGCGGTCAGCGCGGACGGCTTCTGGACGTTCTGGCGCAACAGCCTCACCGTCACCGTCGGCGCGGTGCTGCTGGCCCTGGCGGTCGCGCTGCTCGCCGCGTTCGCGGTGGCCCGGATGCGCTGGCGGGGGCGGCGGGGGTTCATCCTGATGGTCTTCATCGCCCAGATGGCGCCCTGGGAGGCGCTGCTGGTGTCGATGTTCATCATCGCCCGTGACACCGGCATGCTCGACAGGCTGTCGATGCTCACCCTGGTCTACTTCATGACCACGCTGCCGTTCACCATCGTGACCCTGCGCGGCTTCCTCGCCGCGATCCCGGCGGAGCTGGAGGAGGCCGCGCAGATGGACGGCTGCGGCCGGACGGCGGCCTTCCGCCGGGTGGTCCTGCCTCTGCTCGCCCCCGGCCTGATGTCCACCTCGCTGTTCGGCTTCATCACCGCCTGGAACGAGTTCGCCTTCGCCAACGCGCTGATCATCAAGAACCAGGACGACCGGACCCTGCCCGTCTGGCTCTCCTCCTTCAGCAACGTCTTCGGCACCGACTGGGGCGCCACCATGGCCGCCTCCACCCTCTTCATGCTCCCGGTGCTGCTCGTCTTCCTGGTCCTGCAGCGCCGGGTCACCTCAGGGATGATCGCCGGCGCCGTCAAGGGGTGAGCGGGCACCGCCCGTTCCGCCCATGTCCTCTCGCCTCCGTCAGAGCGCGCCCCGGCGGGCGCCGTGAAGGGAAGAACAACGTGATCATTCCGCGGCCGCAGGAACAGGCCGTCCTCGGGGGCTCCGCCGCGTTCCGGCCGGACGACCTACGGCTGGCGCCCGACGACCCGTCCCTCGGCGAGGAGGGCTACCGCCTCGACGTCACCCCCGGGGGCGTCGAGCTGACCGCCGGAGGACCGGCCGGCCGGTTCTACGGTTCGAAGACCCTCTCCCAGCTCGGGCCGCTGGTGCCGTACGGGACGATCGAGGACCGGCCGAGGTTCGCCTGGCGCGGGGTCATGCTCGACGTCGCCCGCCACTTCATGCCCAAGGCGTTCGTGCTGCGCCTCATCGACCTGCTCGCCGAGCACAAGCTCAACGTCCTGCACCTGCACCTGACCGACGACCAGGGCTGGCGGCTGGAGATCAAGCGCCATCCCCGGCTCACGGAGGTGGGCGCGCGGCGCGGCGGGTTCTACACGCACGACGACATCCGCGAGATCGTCGCTTACGCGGCCGACCGGTTCGTCACCGTGGTGCCCGAGATCGAGATGCCCGGCCACGCCCAGGCCGCCGTCGCCGCCTACCCCCTGCTGGGCAACGATCCCTCCCGGGACCTGCAGGTCTGGTCGGAGTGGGGGATCAGCGAGCACGTCCTGAACCTGGAGGAGTCCACGATCCGCTTCTGCCAGGACGTGCTCGACGAGGTCGTCGGGCTGTTCCCGGGCAGGTACGTGCACGTCGGCGGCGACGAGTGTCCCGTCACCGAGTGGGAGCGCAGCCCCGGGGCGCGGCGGCGGCTGGCGGAGCTGGGGCTGCGACCGCGGGACGCGTGCGCCTGGTTCATCGGCCGGATGGCCTCCCACCTGGAGAGCCACTCGCGCGAGCTGGTCTGCTGGGACGAGCCCGACCGCGAGCCCACCCCCGGCACGACCGTCATGGTGTGGCGGGACGAGCAGGCCGACCGGGGAGACAACGACGTCATCCTGGCGCCGCACACGCGGACCTACTTCGACTACCGCCCGTCGGCCGACCCGGGCCACCCGCCCGCCCAGGAACGCGTCCTCACCCTGGCCGACACCTACGCCTTCGCGCCCGACCCGGCCGCGCGCGGCGTCCAGTGCCAGCTCTGGACCGAATACATGCCCACCCCCGAGCAGGTCGAGTACATGGCCTTCCCCCGGATGTGCGCCTTCGCGGAGGTCGCCTGGGGATCGCCCGGCGACTATCCCGACTTCCTCCTGCGGCTCGACGCCCACCTCGCCCGGCTGAGCGCCCGGGGCGTCCGCGTCGGCCCGCTCGTCCCATGAATCCCGCCCGTCCATGAATCCCGCCCGTCCGTGAATCCCGGAGGGGCAACCAGGTCTCGGGGAGCAACCAGGAAAGGAAAGAGAGTGCGCGCAAAGGTGTTACTCGGCGGGCTGGTGTCCGCCATGCTGCTCACGCTGATCGGTGTGGCCGCCGGCCCGGCCAGCGCCCAGCAGTCGCTGCGGCTGCAGTACAGGACGAGCGCCGCCGGAGGGACCGCCGACCAGGTCGAGCCCTGGTTCGACCTGGTCAACGACGGCGCCTCGGCCGTGCCGCTGAGCGGCGTGAGAATCCGTTACTACTTCAAGGCCGACCCCGGCGCGTCGCAGTACCGCTTCGCCTGCTCCTGGGCGGTGGTCTCCTGCTCCACGGTCACCGGGACCTTCGGCACGATCGCGCCCGGTACGGCCACCGCCGACCGCTACCTGGAGGTGGGCTTCACCTCCGGGAACCTGGCGGCCGGGGCGCGGACCGGTGACCTGCAACTGCGCTTCCACCGGTCCGACTGGCAGCGGATCACGCAGAGCGACGACCACTCCTTCGGTCCGGCCCGCACGACCTACGGCGACTGGACCAGGGTCACCGTCCACCGGAACGGCGCCCTCGTCTGGGGTACCGCGCCCACGGGAGGCGACCCGTCCCCGTCGCCGACCCCCACGGTCACGCCCACCAACCCCGGGGGCGGCGGGGTGGTGTTCGACGACTTCACCTACGGCACCTCGGACGACCCGGCCCTCACCGCCCACCACTGGACCGTGCGGACCAACAGCGGCGGCCCCGGCGTGCCCGGCGCCACCTGGCCCAAGGAGAACGTCACCTTCCCGACGGTCTCCGGCGCGAACAAGGCACTGCAGCTCAGGGCCGACACCGACGGCACCGGGGCGGGCACCCGGCAGTCGGAGGTGCTGCACCAGCGCAAGTTCCTCGAAGGCACCTACGCGGCCCGGGTGAAGTTCTCCGACGCCCCGGTGAGCGGTCCGGACGGGGACCACATCGTGCAGACCTTCTTCACGATCACCCCCCTGGCCTTCGACATGGACCCGGACTACAGCGAGCAGGACTTCGAGTATCTGCCCAACGGCGGCTGGGGCGAGCCCGGCAACATCATGTACGCCACGTCGTGGGAGACCTACCGCAACGAGCCCTGGGAGGCGGTGAACGTCCACAACGAGGTCCGGCAGAGCTACGCGGGCTGGCACGACCTGGTCCTGCAGGTCTCCGGCGGCCGGATCAGGTACTACATCGACGGCGCCCTCTTCGCCGAGCACGGCGGCGTCTACTATCCGGAGACAGCGCAGTCGGTCAACTTCAACCTCTGGTTCATCAGCGGCGGCCTGGTCGGCAGCTCGGCCCAGCGCGGCTACGTCCAGCAGGTCGACTGGTTCTACCACTCCAAGAACGAGGTCGTCGCCCCCGCCGAGGTGCTGAACCGGGTCACCGGCTACCGGTTTGCCTCGACCGCCTGGGTGGACACCGTTCCCAGTCCCTGAACACCCGCCCGCCGTACGGCCCGCGCGTCACGGGCGCGGGCCGTACGGCGTCCGAGGCGGGGCGGCGGCGGTCCGTCGTCAGGGGCGTGACCGGTGGCGGTCTCCGAGGACGGCCGGGAGCGCCGCCGGGTCCGCTACCGGATGGCGGTCTCCGGAGAACGGCCCGGTCCGCTACCGGATGGCGGCGGCGGCGTCCCGGTAGGTGTTCCGGACGACCAGCAACCGGTCGAGGACGAACCGAGACGGCTCGGCGCCGCGCACGCGCCGCCCGCGGTCGGACCAGAACGCGCGCTCGGGCACCTCGTCCTCCCCCGGGGGGATGAACTTGATCACTTCCTCGACCGCCGCCGTCGCGATCGTCAGCGCCTGCTCCGCCTCGCGCGGCTCGTCGGCCGGAACGTTGCCCGCCGTCAGGTCGGCCACCCACATCCACTCCCCGGCATCCAGCAACTGCGACGGCTCCGGGCCGCCGAACGTGGGGAACCGTACGGCCGGCACCTCGCGTTCCGGCAGGCCGAACAGGAACTCCCGCTCCGCGTCGCAGTCCGGGCACGTGCCGGAGTAACGGGCGACCGGCTCCCCGTCGACGCTCCCCGGCGCGCTCTCCCAGGCCGTACCGGCCGAACCGCACGAGCACGGGTGCAGGTCGAGGTAGAGATGCGCCTCGTCCCCGCTGCGCGTCACCGGAAACGGCATCGCAATCCCCTCTCCCGGCCGGCTCTCCCGCCGGCGCCGAACTGGACGGGCCCGCCCGCGACCGGGCGCGGACGGGCCGCGAGGTCGATCACCGCGACTTCGGGCGGTCCGGGACGACCAGCTCCAGGTCGACCGGCAGGGCCCCGGGGTCAGACCCGATCTTCTCCCGGTTGCGCTCCCAGATGTCCTTCCAGTAGCGGCCGTCGCCATAGGCTTCCTCGGCGATCTCCCACAGCGTGCTGTCCGGGCCGGTGGTGACGGTATGGCCGTCCGCGGACAGCGAGTTCTCCGCCTTCTCCGGCTGTGACGGCTTCGCCGACGGCGAGTCGCCGCTCGGGGAGGGCGACGGGGACGGCGAAGCCGGAGACGGAGTCGGGGACGGGGACGGGGACGGGGTGCCGGACCGCGGGCCGGGCACCTGCGGTCGCCGCCCGCAGACGCACGGCTCGCCGGGCGGGCAGAGGCACGGCTCCTCCGCTTCCTCCTCCGGCAGGCCGGTGGTGTTGGAGAGCCGGCGCATCCGGTCCCAGAACTGGGATTCCCAGTGGCTGGGCGGGAGGGTCTCGCCGTCGGACCGGTTGAGGAGGCTCGCCAGCGCGCCACCCGGCCCCGTCTGCGGCCCGGCCTCCCACGGCGGCACCGGCGGGACCTGACCGCGCTCGCGCAGGTCCTCCGCCACCTCGTTGAGCTGCTGCGCCAAGGCGTCGCGCCGTTTCGCCAGGGCGTCGAGCTGCTCCTCCAAAGCGGTGCGCCCCTGCCCCGGGGCACTGAGCTGTTGCTCCAAGGAGCGGATGGCCGTGTCCGCCTTCTGCCACCGCTCCGCCAGATGCCGGTACTCGTTGTACCGTGCCGACACGTACTCGCTGCTCGTGCCGGTCAGGGGTGCCAGCAGGAAGCGGCGGATCACGCCCTGGCGCGGCGCGGACGCCGCCCGCGCCGGCACCGAGCCCGTGGCGCCCGGCTGGAAGGTGCTGCCGCTCGGCCGTGCCGTGCTCGGCTGCTGCGGCGCCGCCGGGCCGGCGGGGCTCTGCGGCACGGCGGCGGGCGCGGTGGACGGAGCGGACGGAGCGGCGGCGGGCGCAGTGGACGGAGCGGCGGGCGCGGTGGCGGTCAGCGCCTCGCGGACCCGCCCGGCGAAGTCTCCCTCCTCCGGCGAGCCGTTGTGCAGCACGCGCAGGTTCACACCGGCCTGGTCGGCGAGGGTCACCAGGTCGGGATGGAGCGTGGCGAACGCCGAGGCGAACCCGCCGTCGGGCACCTCGCTGTACAGCTTGCCCTTGGGGGTGGCGCGGTAACGGTGCACGGTGCCGTCGGGCTCGCGCAGCTCGATGAGGACGTCGGTGCGCAGTCCGCGTGCCAGCAGCCGGGCCTGGGTCACCGGGCCCATCTGTCCCGGGGCGCTCGCCGTGGCGGTGATCGGGATCGGCGTGCCGGGCGTCCAGCGGCCGGCCAGGCTCTCCCGTGCCGTCTCGACGATCTTCCGGTGCAGGACGTCGGGAGTGATGCCGACTCCGGCCTTCCCCTCGGCCGTCGCGGCGTCCGTCGCCTGGGTGGTCAGCGTGTCCAGGTCGAGCGAGGGGGCGGTCGCCGCCGGCGGCCCGCTCCGCCACCGCGCCCGCCAGCCGGGGCGCTCGGTGGTGCCTGTGGTGCGGGTGACCGCCGGATCGCCGAGGTTCCAGCCCCACCGTCGCCGGCCTTCGGCGCCGCGCCCGGCTTCGGTCTGCCGCAGGTCGCGCTCGAACATGGTGATGTCGGCCTGGCCGGTCGCGGCGTCCCGCGCCTCGATCCGCAGGCCGGTCTCGACCCTGCCGCGCTTCACGGTCGTCACCTCGGCCGTGACGTCGAACACCACCGGCACCTCGACGCTGGCGGCGGTGCCCTTCTGGAAGACGCTGATCTCGGTGCGGTTCCCGCCGCTGACCGAGGACTGCACGGAGATCGACCACCCCTTGGACTTCGACCTGCTCAGCCCGAAGAACCGCGAGACCTTGCCGATGGAGAGCTTCCGGCTCCAGATGACGACCCGCTCGCTGATGTGCTGGATCCGGTTCACCCAGCCGATCTCGGTGTTCTTGCGGCCGGTGACGGTGACGTGCATGTCCTGCGGCCGGACCCGCAGGGTCAGCTCCACCACCTTGCCCGGCTTCCTCGGGTCGGTGAAGCGGATCGTCATGGACCCCTCAGGCGTGAGCATCTGCCGGAAGCTGGCGGCCTGGCGCATCTGCGACAGGTCGCGCTCCAGCGTCTCCAGCACCTCCCGGGCCCCCTCCTTCCCGAGCAGCCTGTCGTCGGCCAGTACTGCCTGGACGGCCTCCGGCAGCCCGTCGACCTCCACTCCGTCCACCATGAAGAACTTCGGCAGCTTCACCGGCCGGGGGTCGGGGACCCGTTGCGACTGCTCCGGCTGCACCAGATCCGACGCCACCAGCCGGGTCATCTGCCCTTCCAGCTTGACCACGACGGGCGGGCGGGCGCCGTTCTCGTCCCCGACCGTGATGGTGGCGTTGAGGGCGTGGCGGACCTCGTCCACACCGAAGTTGAAGATCCGCTGCAGCTCGGTCAGCTGCTTTGTCCTGGAGGCGGAGCCGGAGTGGCTGTAGCTGACGTCTCCCGAGCCCGACGTGCCGACATTGATGTCGGCGCTCCCCACCGAACCGTTGACGCCGAGGTTGCCCCCGTACGTCGTGCCGGACGACTCGGACACGGTGAGCTGGTTGTAGATATAGCGCTGGATGATTATGCCCTGGTCGGTGTGGTGGGCGATCAGCTCCACCGGCCCGTCTCCGAAGTCCATCTGCACCCGGACGGGAGGAATCGTGCCGTTCCCCAGATCGGCTCGCACCGTCGGGGAATAGACGAATCCGGCCCTGCTCAGCATGTTGCTGAGCTTCCCGCCCAGCCAGTTGCGGCCGGCGAAGCCGCTGAACAGGCCGCGCCGCAGCACCGGATTCGTGCGCAGGAGGCCCGGCGCGTAGACCTCGATGGCGTCGAGTATCGCGCGGTGCAGATCGGTCTCCGGGCCGTCCTTCCCGTAACGCAGGATGATCTCCGTGGGCAGGGACTGCCCCAGCTTCTTCCGGACGGATTCCGCGAGCTCCACCAGGTCCGGAGTCGCCGCTCGACGGCGTTCGCTGGCCAGCAGGACGGCCAGTCGCCGGCCGAGGCCCCCCTCCTTCGGGATGTCGGGGTTGTGGTTGCCGAACAGCACCATGAGCCGGTCGAACAGCACCTTAGGCGTGTGCTCGGCGGCCAGCCCGAGCTCGGCGCCGGAGAGACGGGCGGCCTTCATGTCCCGGAGGTAGCGCTCGACCAGGAGTGCCTGCGTCTCCCGCCGGAGCGTCAGGTGGCCGTACAGGAACCGTTCCACCGCGTCGGCCACCTCGTCCAGCGGCAGCGGCATCTCCCCCCGCGCGTACATGTGCAACACGTCGCGTTCGGGCTTCAGGTACATGTATGTGCCGTCGGCCGCCGTGACCGTCTCGGTCTTTCCCGTGCCCACCTCGGTGACGGTGACGGTGGTGGTCAGTCCCGCGGCGAACAGGGCCTGGTCGCCGACGTCGATGCCCAGCGTCTCCAGTCCCGAGATCGGCAGCCTCCCGGTCGAGGTGGAACGGCTCGTCGACCGGGACCCTCCGGCGCCCCCGCCGGTCGTGGGGTTCTCGGCCTGGCTGACGCCTCCCCCGACGGAGCCGTTCAGCCCCCCGCCGCTGCGCTTGCCGGAGGACGTGCCGTGGCTGCCCAGCGTGAGGTTGATGTCGCCGTCCACCATCTCGCCGGTGGTGATGTGCCGCGAGTCGCCCACCTCGCCGGAGATCGACACCGACCAGCGGCGTGGCCGGGCCCCCGCCGACTCCACGACGAACTCGATGTCGTACGGGGTCTGCAGGAACTGGGTGTGGGACAGGAGGCTGGAGTCGCTCAGGAACTGGGCGATGGCGTAGTAGGCCTCGCTGTCCCGCGGGATGCCCATCTTCTTGGCGAGCTCGTTGAGGACGTCGGTGCCGACGCCCAGGTCCACCGCCCACGGCCTGGCCCTGTCCAGGAGTTTCCCGGGGGTCTGGAACGTGGCCGAGGGCCCTGTGGAGCCGGCTGCGGCGAGCATGCCGGCGGGCATCCGATGCACCACCCGCACATCCTCGGAGGCGACTCTCACCGTCTCGTCACCCTTCAGGTGGTCGATCAGGATCCTGGCCGTCTCCTTGCTCTCCGCCGTAGTCGTGCGACCTTCCGCCAGGAGCACGTTGTTGGTGGTGAGGCCCTCGTTGTCGCCGGAGCTCCGGCCCCCGTTCCTGCCGTAGCCCCCGTCGCCGGAGAACTTGCTCTCCCCGTCACCCGACTTGAATTCTGCGCCGGCCGCGACACCCCCCGATCCGGAGGTCGACATGCCGCTTGAGCTCGACCCGGTGTCGGATCCGATGTACAGCGTGACCACTGTCTTGGCGGTCCCGTGCCCGACGTAACCGATGTTGCCCCACTCCCGGGGGACCCGGACGCGCAGGACCGCCTGCTGCGGCCGCCGACCGCTCCGCTTGTCCGTGACGCGGACGAGGATTCCGTCCTTGACGAGCTGGTTGAAGTCGGTCCCCAGCCGCAGCTCGGACAGCTGCTCGTCCACGTCGGCCATGACGTCCGGGTCGGACATGCCTATCCCGCGCAGATACTCCTTCGTCTTGCGCCGCATGTCGGCGAGGTCGGTCAGCACCTCCGCGTGCCCCATGCCGATCGTGCGGACCTGGTGCGGGCCTTCTCCCTGCCAGGACGCCGGCTCGTCCTTCCTGCCGGGCGGCGGCTCGGGCACCAGGTCGTCCCGGAACGTCGGGGAACCGTCGATGTCGCGCTGGATCATCGCCTCGTCGACCGGGAACCCCGCGTTGTACGCGTCCGTCTCCGGCATCTGCGCCGTCACGTCCAGTGTCTCGGTGATCGGGGCACGCGGCTTGCTCTCACCGTGGACCGTCACGGTGAACGTGGTCACCACCTTGAACGTGCCGGCCTGGTTGTGCCCGGACTCGCGTCCCACGATCGGCACGATCGACGTGCCGCCCACGTTCATCCCGCCGGAGCGCGACCTTCCGTAGGAACCGTTGGCGCCGGCCTTCGCCGACAGCCCCTTGTGGTCCGCCATGTCGAACGGGCCGATCTCCGGATTGAACGCCTTGCCGCCGAACTTGACGCCCGCCCCGGCGTTCGCGTTCCACGACCGGTTGTCCCCCCGCCCTCCCGACACCTCGGAGAACGAGACGCCCAGCTTCTCCCCGAGCTGCTTGGTGCTGGGCGTCCCCATCGCACTCGCGTCCAGCTCCACCTGCCCGTTCGCCGCCGGTATCCATCTGAGCTCCGCCTTGGCCTGGATCTCCACCACGGCCCCCCCGTCGGCGGTGATGGTCCGCCGGATCCCGTCCGGGTTGTTGACCAGCTTCGGCAGGTTGTTCGGCAGCTCCTCGACGACCATGGTGCGGATCTCGTGCTGGGCCATGCTGCCCATCGCGGCGAGCTCGGGCCCCAGCTCCGCCAGCAGCTTCGTGTTGGCCTCCTCCAGGCCCGTCATGCTGATGACCTGGACCGCCTCCGGGAGCGGCGGCGTCTTCCCCTGGTCGAAGCGGAGCTGGACGGTCTTCTCGGGGCCGTGCTCGATGTGGGCGTGGGAGATCCACACCTCGGCGTGCGTCGCGTCGCCGGGGGAGCCCTCGGTGACCCGCCCGGCCGACCGCCACCCCTGCTCCCCCTGCTCCCCCTTCTTCTTCGGGGTGCGGATCTCGACCTCCAGCAGGGCGTCCGCGCTGAACTTCGTCGAAGTGCCCCGGTTGTCCGTGACCCCGCCGCCCGTGACGTAGGAGGTGGCCTTGCCGCTGTTCGACTCCCCGGAACCATGGCTCACCCCGCCCTCAAGCGAGACGTAGGGCAGCACCGTCTCAAGCGACGTACGCAGCGCGTTGTGCTCCGGCAGCATCTTGATCAGGCTTCCGATCAGTCCCGGCACGTCGACGCCCGCCGCCGTGCCGGTGTTGGCGCCGATGCTGACCGACACCGCCTGGTTCCCCTGCCGCATACGGCCGAGCATCAGCTCGGAGGCCAGCACCTCCGGGGCGAGGACCTCCACGAGGTCGCTCAGTCGCAGCTTGACCCTGATCTCGGCGTCGCGGCCGTCCCCCACCCTCAGGACCGCTCCATCGCCGGACACGAGCTGGTGGAACTCCGCCCGCAGCTTGCCCTCCAGTTCGGCGGCGGTGAATCTGTAGGCGATCTTCTCTCGGGCCAGGGTCTTGTTGATCCTCTCGGTCAGAGCGGTCAGGTACGGCAGGTCCCCGGCCGGGAAGCCCGCGGCCTGCCCCGCCTTCGGCGGCAGCGCCTTCTTCAGCGCCTCCTGGTATTCGGCGAGCCGGGAGTTCGCCTCGCGCACGAGCCCGGCGACCTCGGCTGCCAAGGCGGCGGCCGGACCCGGCCGCGACTCCGCGGCCAGCCGCCTCATCGCGTCGGACGCGCTCTTGAATGCCTCACGCGCGGCCTTGGCCTGGTCGGCGGCCTCGCCGTACCTGTGGGCGATCCTCCGGTCGCGTGCCGCTTCCTCGCGACTGAGCAGGGCTTCCGCGCGGGCCTGGCGGCGCCGCTCCGGCGCCCTGCGGTCACGCTCTCCCGGTAGCTTCTCGCCCTTCCGCTCCGCCTCCTCGGCCTTCTTCACCTTCTTGACGGTGTCGCGGGCGCTCTTCTCGGCCGCCCTCGCGCCGTCGTTCTTGGCCTTCTCCCGTTCCTTCAGGCCGGTCTCGGCGTCCGACAAGGACGCGGTCAGCTCCCGCACCTGCTTGGACAGCTCGGTGAGCCGGGAAGGCCGCGACAGGCTGGACGACCCGGCCGGCTTCGACGCCTTCCCGGCCAGTTCGGCCCTGATCTCCTCGACCTTCCGGGCGATCTCCTCGGCCGTTTCGACCTGTCGTCCCGGACGGAGTGCTCCGTGCTCGTCCACCGGCGTACTCACCGGCTCGTTCGCGGCGGCGACCAGCGTGTCCGCGAACCGGCCCGCGCGCGCGGTCAGCTCGGAGCGGTCCACGCCGGTCGGGTTGTCCATGACTATTTCCGTGGCCACCCGCAGGGCCGCGTCGCCGGTCTCGGGAGACGCCTCGGCCAGCCAGTGGAGCGCCTGGATCGCACCTTCCAGCCGCGGCCTGTCTGCGGCACGGGCGATCTCGATGCCCAGCCAGGCGGCCGCCTCCGCACGGAGCCGGTGCGGGCCGGCACCGTCGGCGGCCCGGGTCTCCAGCCGTTCCCGCACGAGGCGGAGGGGGGCGGCGGGGAGATGGACGGTGCTTCCGTCCGGCCTGGGCAGCCGGAGGCTGCCGCCCGCCATCAGCTGGGCATCCGGTGTCAGTATGTCCATGACCTCGGCCATCGCCGATTGGGCGAGCTCCGTCGTGGTCGGGGAGCTTGCCGTGCTCTGCCCACCCTGCGTGGCCGGAGCGCTCTGCGTGGCCGTGTTGGTCTGCGTGGCCGGAGCGCTCTGCGTGGTCGCGGCCCCCTGCGTGGCCGTGACCGGAACGGGCCCTCCGCTCTGCACCGGCGCTGTCTGCGCGGAAGGACCGGGCGCGCTCTGCCCGGAGGCCCCGGTCTGACTTTCCTGCGTGGCCGTACCCGCCCCCGACGGATCCGGCGCGGCCGACGCGGTCTGCGCGGACGGACCGGGCGCGCTCTGCCCCGCAGGCGCAGCCTGGCTACCCTGCGCGGCCCCGCTCTGGCTTCCCTGCGCACCCGACGCCGACGGATCCGGCGCGGCCGGCGCGGATTGACCGGGCGTGCCCTGCCCGACAGGTGCGGACCCGGTCTGGTTACCCTGCGCGGACCCGGCCTGGCTGCCCTGCGCACCCTGCGCGGGCCCGCCCTGGCTGCCCTGCGCGGCCGTACCCGGACCCGACGGGTTCGACCCCGTCTGACCACCCTGCGCGGACGCGGCCTGACCACCCTGCGCGGACCCGGTCTGGCTACTCTGCCCACCCTGCGCGGGCCCGCCCTGGCTGCCCTGCGCGGCCGTACCTGGACCCGACGGGTTCGCCCCCGTCTGCCCACCCTGCGCGGACGGACCGGACGCGGTCTGCCCCGCAGACGTCGATCCGGCCGGGGCCCCCTGCGTGGCCGCGGCCGGCGCGGACTTGGCCGGCGCGGCCTGTCCCCCGGGCGCCGCCTGGCCGTTCGTGCTCCGAGCTCCGCCGGCCACCGTCGGGCCGCCTCCGGTGGGCGGCGTTCCCGCCGGGGATGCGCCGCTTGGGGACGACTCCGAGGAGGCGGGATCGGGCGGGGGGGTGGTCGCGGTCGCGAGGTTGGTGGTGTTCGCCGCCGTGGTCGCGTCATAGGAGGCGAAGGAGGCGGCGAGGCCGCTCTGGAACGTCGTGACGGGCGTACGGACGGCCTGGATGACTGCCCCGTTGAACGGGCTGAGCGAGCCGTACCGGCCGGCGGCGCCGGCGAACGCGCCGATGCTGCTCTCCCCCGTCGGGAGCGTGAGCCGGCCGTGGCCCAGGCCGACGACCACGCCTCCGGCGGCCGAGGCGATGATGTTGACCACGCCGGCCTGCGTGATGCCCTGAAGTGTCCGGCCGGGGAATCCCCTGGAGGCCATGCCGCGGCCGAACATTCTGGACACCCCCGGAGCGGCCTTCATGCCGACGATCCCGCCCACGGCCCCGCCTATCGTCGCGTCTATGATTCTCCGCGAGTCATACCTGTCCCGGGTTCCGAGCTTTATCTGGTCACCCTGGGCCTTTCCTTCGATGACGCCTTCTTCGGTGCTCTCCTCGACGGTCTCCACCACGAGGGCTTTCCTGCCGGCACTGCTGAGGATCGTCCGGGTGGAAGCGTTACTCGCAGCCGCGACCCGCTGGGCGGCCGGGAGGACTGCCCTGGCCCCGGCCGAGCGTCCGGCCGCCGCGGCGAGCCGCCGGAGGATCGTGTCGATGTCCCAGCGCGTTTTCTTGGCGATGAGCACGATGAGCCGGGCGGCCAGTCCCCCGGTGAAGAAGACGGCGACGAGCCCGATGGAGATCGCGATCAACGAGATCCAGAACGCCACGTTGATCGAGAGCTTGGAGTACTGCGTCTCCAGTGCGAAGTTGCCGAGCTTGGCGGCGTAGGCGGAGGCGTTCTCCTTCAGGACGGGGACGCCCGAGTCCGGCGAGTAAAGGGATTCGAGATTCGCGACGGAGTTGTCCGTCGGGGGCGCGTCCCACTTCTGCAGGGTCCTGTCGATTACCGGGACGCCCTCCTCGACGTGGGCGTCCAGGCCCTGAGCCAGCTCGTGCCAGAGCGTCCGCAGCCGCCACTGCGTGCTCTCGCTGCCGTCGGGCCACATCTGGCCGGCGGAGAGCAGCGCGATCAGGGTGTCGGCCCAGGCCGGCAGGCTCTCGCCCCACGCGGGTGTGACATCGGTGGCGAAGCCGTCGCCGGGATCCTCGGCGAGATACCCGCCGGAGACGACGGAGGTGTTGCTGGAACTCGTGCTGGAACTCGTGCTGCCGCTCACGTCGCCCCCGTTTTGGCTTCCGTCGTCCGTCGGGCGCACGCCGGCCGGCCGGCGTGCTCACGCGCCCTCATCCCGCCGGCTGCGAGGAGAGCGGCTCAGCGTCTGGTCGTGTTCCCTAAGCTTGAAGGTTGTTCATCATCAGGCCCTGGTCATGGTCCGTGGTGAGGGAGTTCGCGACGGCCTTGCGGATCCGTGCCGGCTCCGCGACGACATCGGCGATGATCTGGCCGCCATTAATGATCATCTGGAAAAGGGAGCCGCCCTGGTAGTACGACGCCTGGAACGCCAGACCCGGGGTGTCGGCGCCCCAGGTCGAGGGGTTGTTGAGCTGCTGGATCTTGGCTATCTTCTCCTTCCACATCGCATGGAGGTCAGACGCCACCCGGTCCCACTGGCTGAGCTCGGCGGCCACCGCGGGGTCGATGTCGATGTCGACGCGGTCGAAGTCGTTGGGCATGGCCGGTCACCTCTTCCCGAGCAGCTGGTTCGCCATCTGCTCCAGCACGCCCTGGAGGTCTCCCTCCAGGTGCGCCTTCATCTGGTCGCCGGGGACCAGCGGTTCGAAGAGCTCGATGACCCGTTCCTGGGCCTTGGCCGCGGCGCGGTGGATGGTCTCCGCGATGGAGTCGGCCAGCTGGCGGGCGTCCGGTTTGCGGTAGATGCGCGGGTCGATGTCGAGCCGGACGAGGTCACCGCGCGCACCGACCGTCGCCGATATCAGCCCGTCGGGCGACTTCTCCGTCACCTGTACGGCTCGCGCCTCCTCGTGCAGCGCCGGAGCCTCGTCCTGCAGTCGCTTGAAGGTGGTCCGCAACTCGTCGGCGTAGGCCCGCATGCCCGCCACGTCCACCGGCTCGAACTGCTCCACGCCGCCCCCTCGCAACGCCGACGGGTTCACCCAGCAGCACCACGCGACCCCGATTTAACACAGGAAACACCTGTAGTTAACTTCCTGGCATTTTGACACTCCCGAACGATCTTCTGCAAGAGCTAGTTTCTCCACTAATCGGGACAAAAGATCACACATCGGCCTACCCGGCCAAATTGTGACATAACGCCATGCTCTCCCCCGATTCTTCTCGGTGACCGGGGTGCCGTCACAGGGCCAGTAGCACGACGTTCTCGCGGACCCCGTCCACCTCGTGACCCGGGACCCAGCGCCGGTAGACACCCCGCTCGACCCGCTCCATCCCGAGTCCGAGAGCGACCGGCACCAGCCCGCCGATGTACTCGACGAGCAGCTCGCCGTCACGCTCGTCGCAGATCTGGCACGCCGCGCCGCGCCACTCGCCGACCGTCGTGACGGAGTAGACCGCCTGGCAGTCCTCGGCCGGCACCGGCCGGACGTAGCAGCCCGGCGCCTGCTCCTCGAAGCCCTCCGCCGGCTCGGGGCTCCGCAGCCTGATCCACAGCCGGTCCGGATGCTGGTCGAGGGCGGAGGGATACTCGGCCCCCCGCCAGCGTGCCCGGTAGGAGTGCCGCCTCGTCACGGGTGGCCCTCCGATCCACGCCCCCGGTCGGGAGCACCGGCCGGCGCGTCCTGGATCGGCATCCACCGCCCGAGATCACCGTTGTACATCGCGTGCCTGCGCTCCACCCCCTCGATGGTCAGCTCGCAGATCTCGGCACCGTACGGCAGCTCGACCCCGTCGACCTTGTACTCGCGGATCAGCTGGTCGACGTTGGGCACCAGCCCCATGCCGATGAACGGCGGTTCCTCGATCACCCACCCGCCCACCGCGGCCATGGTCTCCTCGTCGAGGCCGCCGTACGGGGTGCGGTAGAGGTCCGGCCCGACCGCGTACCACCGCAGGATGACGACGGACCCCTCCTCGGTCACCATCTCGTCGGCGGACTGCCCCAGCGCGTCCACCAGCACGGTCGGAGTCGCGATATGCGCGACGTCCAGAGCGTGGTGGCAGTAACCGGAGACCCGGGACCCGCCGTCGGCGAGGTAGGCGTGGACGTCACGGGGCCGGAGCAACTTCTGCACGATCGCCACTCCGGACTCCGGCTCGGCCTCGCGGTCCTGGGCCAGCGACGGCACCGCGAGCCTGGCCACCGCGCCGGACTCCAGGAAGAAATGGACTGGAAGGCCGGGATTGACCGCCAGCCCCCAGCGCAGGTCAGGCCAGGCGGCCGCCAGCTCGGGCAGCGTGACGACCCGGCAGTGCCGGACGGCGCCGCCGGTCCCGGTCCGCATCGCCTCGATCGAGGTGTAGACCAGCAGCCAGGTCCGCTCGTCGTCGGCCTCGACCGGCCAGACGGCCGGCTCGTGACCCTCCGCGGCGGCCGGAGTGATCGGCAGCGCGAATTCCGCATGCCGCAGCATGCTCAGGCAGAGGACGAGATCACCGGCCGCGAACGCCGACCCCAGATACTCTTCGAACGTGTTCGCCGGCTCCCATTCCTGCACGGCGACCACCCTAAGGCGTCACATGCCGTCATGCCGGACGGGGCATCCTGCACGTCGGGCGGACGCGCCGGCCGCGCCGGCCGCCCGCACGCCGTACGCCGCCGGCGACTCCTGCCGTCCGACGCCGGATTCGCGGACGTTCGCAGGTCACAGGCTCCTGCGTGCGAGGACCGAGTGGACGGTGAACGAGACCGCCCTGAATCCCGGGTCCGCCATGACCGCCCGGACGTCCCCGAGCTGGGTCCTGGTCATGCCCGCCTCCAGGAAGCGCTCCTCCAGGTGGAGGCTGTTGCTGGTGAGCAGGCCGATCCCGGCGGAGCCCGGACCCCACACCTCGATCCGGCACTCGGGGTCGACGTCGACCAGGCCCGCCTCGCTCATCGCCTGCGCGGCGGATGCGCCCCAGGTCGGATCGCTGCCGGCGGCGCCCAGCACCCGGGCCATGGCGGCGATGTAGGTCTCGTACAGCTCCCGCGCCCCCCGGTCGGGGGTGAGCAGCGGCGACCAGTTGCTGATGTCGATCTCGTCGACCTGGAGCCAGCCCCCCGGCCGCAGCGCGGCGCGCAGACGCTCCAGCACCCGCTGCCGCTCCGGCAGATGGCTCAGCACGAGCCGTGCGTGGATCAGGTCGAACTCGTCCGGAGGCAGCGGGTCGTCGACGATGTCGTGCCTGACGACGGTGAGCCCGGGACGGGCGGGGATGAGGCCGGGCTTGATGTCGGTGGCCAGCACACGGCCGGTCGGTGCCACCCGCTCGGCCAGCCACAGGGCCACGCTGCCGCCCCCCGCTCCGATCTCCAGGCAGTTCCAGCCGTCGGTGACGCCGGTCTGCCCAAGCCGTTCGGAGGTCAGGGGGTCGAGGAGTTCGGCCAGATACCGGTGCTGGTCGGCGGAGTGGGCCCCGTCGTTGTCGAAGACGTATTCGGACGTGATCGCAGAGCTCTGCCCGGTCACGCACTTCCCTTCCTGAGAAACGTATGATCTTGCCCTCGCATGCTAGGCGTTGACCACCCGGGGCGGGCGGCTTTGCCCATGCGGACGGATCGGCGTGGTGAGCTCTCCCACCGGCCGATCGGCCCCCTCCCGGGGGAGTGACTCGGCGAAATCCGGTGAGGTACCCCGATGACGCGATAGGCGAGGGGGGACCATGGGCACCGTTGCGGAGCAGTTCGTCGAGGTGTTGCGCCAGGCCGGGGTGGAGCGGGTCTACGGGGTGGTGGGCGACAGCCTGAACCCGGTCGTGGACGCGATCCGCAAGACCGGCGGCATCGAGTGGGTGCACGTGCGCAACGAGGAGGCGGGGGCGTTCGCCGCCGCGGCCGAGGCGCAGATCACCGGCCGCCTGGCGGTCTGCGCGGGGAGCTGCGGACCCGGTAACACGCACCTGGTCCAGGGGCTCTACGACGCCCACCGGAGCGGCGCCCCGGTGCTCGCCCTTGCCTCGCACATCTCCAGCGCGCAGATCGGCACGGGGTTCTTCCAGGAGACCCACCCGGACCGCCAGTTCGTGGACTGCAGCGGCTACTGCGAGATGATCAGCAGCGCCGAGCAGATGCCCCGGGTGCTGCGCATCGCCGTCCAGCACGCGATCGGCCACAGCGGCGTCGCGGTCGTGGTGCTCCCCGGCGACGTGGCGGACCTGCCGGCCGCGCGCGGCACCGGCACCCACGAGTTCCTCACCCGGCAGGGCACGATCCGGCCCCTTTCCGACCAGGTGGCGGAGCTGGCCACGGCGCTGAACAGCGCGGAGAAGGTGATGCTGTTCTGCGGCGCCGGGGTGCGCCGCGCGCACGAGGAGGTCATGTCACTGGCCGCCCGCACGCTGGCCCCGGTCGGGCACGCGCTGCGCGGCAAGGAGTGGATCCAGTACGACAACCCGTACGACGTGGGGATGAGCGGGCTGCTCGGCTACGGCGCGTGTTACGAGGCCATGCACGAGGCCGACCTGGTGGTGCTGCTCGGCACCGACTTCCCCTACGACGACTTCCTGCCGGGCAGGCGGACGGTCCAGATCGACCACGACCCCGCGCAGCTGGGCCGCAGGACCCCGCTGGAGCTGGCCGTGCACGGCGACGTCCGCGAGACGCTGCTCGCGGTGCTGCCCCAGGTCGCGCAGAAGACGGACCGGCGCTACCTCGACAAGATGCTGTCCAAGCACGTGAAGACGCTGGACAACGTCGTGAACGCCTACACCCGCGACATCGAGCACCACACACCGATCCATCCGGAGTACGTGGCGAGCGTCGTGGACGAGCTCGCCGCCGACGACGCGGTGTTCACCGTTGACACCGGCATGTGCAACGTCTGGGCGGCGCGCTATCTCACTCCCAACGGCCGCCGCAGGGTGATCGGCTCCTTCAAGCACGGGAGCATGGCCAACGCGCTCCCGCACGCCATCGGCGCGCAGCTCGCCGGCCGCGGGCGGCAGGTCGTCTCGCTCTCCGGCGACGGCGGGCTCGGCATGCTCATGGGCGAGCTCCTCACCGCCCGGATGTACGACCTGCCCGTCAAGATCGTGGTGTTCAACAACTCCTCGCTCGGCATGGTGAAGCTGGAGATGCTGGTCGACGGGCTGCCCGACTTCGGCACCGACGTCGCGCCCGTCGACTACGCGGCGATCGCCGCCGCGATCGGGCTGGGGTCGGTCCGGGTGGAGAAGCCCGCGCAGGTCCGGGAGGCGCTGGCCACCGCCTTCGCGGCGCCGGGGCCGTACCTGGTGGACGTGGTCACCGACCCCGACGTGCTCTCCATGCCGCCGCGCATCACCGCCAAGCAGGTCAAGGGGTTCGCTCTGGGGGCGGGGAAGGTCGTGCTGACCGGCGGGGTGGGACGCATGATCGACATGGCCAGGGCGAACCTGCGGAACATCCCGCGCCCGTGAGCGCCGCCGGGAGCGCGCCCGTGCTCACGGCCGGGAGCGTCGCCGGGAGCACGGCCGGGAGCGTCGCCGGGAGCACGGCCGGGAGCGTCGCCGGAACGTGGGCGTGCCGCCTCGCCGTACCGGTGCCCGAGCACGCCGGGTACGTGAGCGCGCCCGGTACGGCAAGCTGATGGGGTGAGCAGACTTGAGCGCCGGATCGTGGAGGCGGCGGAGGCCGCGCTCGCGCAGCGGAAATACGTCACCGCGATCGACGTGCTGACCGGGATCCGCTGGCTGCACACCCGGCACGTGGACACGTGGCGGCAGGGCCGGGTGGCCGCGCTGGAGGAGCTCTCGGCCGTCGACGGCGCCAAGATGGCCGACGCGGTGGCCGCGCTCCGGCGCTGGGCACTGGCCAAGGGGCTCACCCCGAGCGAGACCGCCTACGTGTCCGGCGGCCGGGACCGGGGAGAGCTGCGGTTCGTCGCCGGTGGGGACGACAGCGCCTTCCGGGTCCACTGGATCTCGCCGGACATGAGCGAGGCCCGGCGGCGGCAGCTCGCCGAGCGGCAGAGCAAGGCTCCCGACCTGGTGGTGGTGGAGCAGCAGGCCTGGCAGTGCGCGGGCTGCGGTGACACCGGCCCTTATCTGATCATGGAGAGCGCCGGGCCGCACTGCCTGACCTGCGCGGACATGGACCACCTCGTCTTCCTGCCCTCGGGCGACGCGGCTCTCAGCCGGCGGGCGAAGAAGGAGAGCGGGCTGGCCGCCGTCGTGGTCAGGCTCAACCCGCGCCGCAAGCGCTACGAGCGGCGGGGCATCCTCGTCGAGGAGGCCGCGCTGGCGCTGGCCGAGGAGCAGTGCCTGGCCGACGAGGAGGTACGGCTGCGCCGCCGCGAGCGGGACCGGGAGCGGCGGGCCGGCGAGGACGTGGAGTTCCAGGCCGGGATGGCCATGGAGATCACCCGGATGTTCCCCGGCTGCCCGCCCGAGCGTGCCGAGGAGATCGCCCGGCACGCCGGCCAGCGGGGTAGCGGCCGGGTGGGCCGTACCGCCGCCGCCAAGGTGTTCGACACGAACGCGATCACGCTGGCGGTGGTCGCCTCGGTGCGGCACCTCGACACCGACTACGACCGGCTGCTGATGGCGGGGGTGCCCCGCGCCGAGGCCAGGGACCGGATCCGGACGGCCATCGACCGGGTCCTCGACCGGTGGCGCGCGGCTGCCGGAGCCCCCGTGCGCGATCGACCCCGTGGAGAAACGGCGTGAGGTTCTCTCCGCCGCCACACCGGACGTTTCCGGCCAGATCAGACCGCAGAATGCCGGACGACTCGGCATAGAAACCTTTTCACCCGCCCTTTCCCTTTTTAGGGGACTCCGGGGCGGCGTGGCATCACAAGGCCCTCATCCACGACTGTAAGCATCCTTACTGTCACGTTGAGTTACTCAACGGGCGAGTATGGGCCGCATTCCGGCCAGCGAGTTAGTCGCGGCCGCGGGCCGCGTTCCGAAAGGAACGGTATCTCCATGTTCACGCCCAATCCCCGAATGAACGCCACGGCCGCGCACACCCGGCCGAACAGGCGCCGTCCGTCCAAGGGGGCGATGGCGTTGACCCTGGCCGGATCGCTCTCCATCGCTCTCACCGCCACCGTCTCCGCCTCCGCCGTCACCTCACCGTCCCAGGGGAGCCTGGCCGCCGCCACGACCCGCCCCTCCACCCCCAGTCCCCCTCCGGTCCCCTTTAATCACTCGATCAGGGATGAGGCCGACAGGAAGTGCTCGCCCAGGAACTTCTTCAGGTTCCACGACTTCGAGCCCAGGAACTTCTTCATCCCCCGCACCCACTTCATCGACGGCCCCGGCGGCTCGATGACGGCGACGGTCAGGCGGCAGCACCGCGTCTACTTCGAGGTCGAGATCGAAAGGGAGAAGGGCTCCGAGATCAACAGGGACAGGGCCAGGAGCAGGAGCAGGAGCACCACCACCACCCCCGCCCCGGACGCCGCCGGCACGACCACCGCCGACACGAACGCCACCGACGCCGTGGACACGAAAAACCTGATCCGCCGGCTGCGCAACAACGTGAACCCCCTGCTCGCCGAGGAGCTCATCATCGAGGCCGGGCACGAGTACACGCAGGAGATCAGCGACGGCATGTACGGCAACATGTGGTACCGCGTCTTCGGCTACCGGATCGGCTTCTCCCAGTGGCGCCAGCTCACCGACTGCAGCACGCACAGGGTCGTCACCGGGATCGCGAGCGTCCCCGCGCGGGTGGAGGGCTGGAGGTACTGGGAGACCAGGCACCCGATGTACAAGGGCCGCAGGCTGTCCGACAAGTAGAGCCGCCGGCCGGGACCGCGAAGGTCGCCGGCATGGAACCGGGGTCTCCCTGAGCATCGGATGGCGCGAAGTGCCTTGTGGGCGCGCTCATCCCCTGCATCCGGGGAGATCCCGCGGTCACCCGGCCGGGAGAGGGGGGATCCCCCCGGCCGGGTGAGGCGTCACCGGGCGCTGGTGCGGAACGGCTTGGCCGGCTTGCCCAGGTTCGGGGTGCCGAGCAGCTTCTTCGAGGAGATCGCGTAGATGCCGTCGTTGGTGAAGACCCAGGCGATCTTGCGGTCCCACTCGACGTAGGTGCCGTGGGTCTGGTTGCCCAGGGCGTAGTCGGGCACGCCCTTGGCGAAGCCCGCCGGGACGAACTGCGCGACGATCTTCGGGTGCTTCGGGTCGCGGGTGTCGAAGAACTGCACGCCCGCGTTGTAGAACGCGTACGGCAGCAGGCCCTGCTTGGGCTCCCCGGGTGAGGTGTAGTAGCCCGAGCGCTTGGGGCCGAAGCTGCCGCCGCGCTGGCAGTAGTCGCCGAACGGGGCCGCCGCGGCGGGCTCGGGCCGGGGCAGGGCGCCGACGATGCGGGGCTTGGCCGGGTTGCGGACGTCGATCTGGAAGATGTCCTTGTAGGGCTCGTGGCAGTCCTCGCCCAGCGGGTAGCCGGAGACGTAGATCATGCCGGTCTTCTCGAACTGGGAGACGTCCACGTTGTCCGCCTCGGTGCCGCCGACCGACATGGGCAGGTCCAGGTGGGCGACCTCGTTCATCTTGGCGGGGTTGGAGATGTCCAGCACCGACAGGCCGTAGCCGCCCAGGGCCGCGAAGCCGTACTTGCCGCCCTCCTCGACCGGCTTGGGGATGAACAGCGGCATGCGCGCGCCCATCCAGGAGGTCTGGTTGCCGCAGCGCGGGTTCTTGGCGTAGTCGGCGGACTCGCCGGCGAGCTGGCCCTTCCTGTGCCACTCACCGATCTTCTTCGGCTTGGCCGGGTCGGACATGTCGTAGGCCTGGTAGCCGGCCGAGTACAGGTAGGTGGGCACCTCGGTGTTGCTCCAGGTGTCCAGCGGCGCGGCGGCGACGAACATGTACTTGCCGCCGGTCCAGTACGGCACGTCCAGCGAGCCCGAGCCCTGCTGCGGCCCGTCGACCGGCGCGTTCAGCGGGTTGTCCGCCGAGCCGTCGGTGGTGACGGTGGCCAGCAGCTTCCAGTCCTTCTTGCGCGGGCCGTTGAGCTGGTAGACCTTGAAGCCCTTGAAGCTCGTGGTCTCACGGAGCTTCCTGACACCCTCGGCGTTGCGGAACTTGGAGTGCTCCACCGAGTCGCCCAGCTCGCCCACCTGGCGCTTCTGCTCGAAGCTCTGGACCATGACGTAGGCGTCGAGCCTGGCGTTCCACTGGATGGTGGAGGCGCCCCAGTAGTCGTGGGCCTTCCAGTCCTTGCCGTCCTTGAGCTCGACGTTCTCGCCGTACTCGGCCTTGATGTCGTTGCGGCTGAGCGACTCGACGATCTTGACCTTCTTGACGTCGGTCACGTCGTAGACGCGGCCCTCGCTCCGGTCGTACTGGAACAGGTAGCGGCGGCCGTCGAAGTCGACGATGTTCTGCCAGCTGTGGAAGTAGTCCGGGGTGAACTCGGCGCCCCGGTAGGCGGCCTCCAGCTTGATCGGACCCTCTAGGTAGGACTTCGGGTCGTAGCCCTTGGTCTTCCCGAACAGGTCCTGGGCGCCGCCGGGGAAGGAGAAGCGCTCCTCGCCGGCCGGGGTCAGGGAGGGGTGCCGGAAGGTGCCGTCGAGCTGCATGCCGTACGTGCCGGCCTGGGGGTCGGCCGGGCGGCGGTCGCCGCAGACGGAGGGGATGTTCGGATCGTCGGGGGCCGCTGCCCGCACCGCCGTACCGGAGGCGAGGACGAGACCCGCGACGCCGGAGGTGATCAGGGCATGCCGGAGGAAGTGGCGCATGGCGCGACCTTTCACAGGAAAGGGAGGAACGCCCTCAGGCTTTCGGTTCCGTCCCCCTCCAGGCCACGCCCCGTTCCGTGAGATGGAACCGGAAGGGTTCCATCTCACGGAACGCCGGCACTCAGGTGACGGCCAGGCGCCGCTGGTACCGCTCGTCGCGCCAGTGCTCCTTCTCCAGCACCTCGGTCAGCGTGGCGACCGCGTCGTAGACGTCGGCGAACCGGATGTAGAGCGGGGCGAAGCCGAAGCGCAGGATGTCGGGGGCGCGGAAGTCCCCGTGGACGCCGCGGTCGATCAGCGCGCGCATGACCGGGTAACCGTCGGGGTGGCGGAGGCTGACCTGGCTGCCGCGACGCTCCGGGTCCCTGGGGGTGACCAGCTCGACCCCGTACGGCGCGCGGAGCTCCTCGGCCAGGTCGATGAAGAGCGAGGTCAGGGCCACGCTCTTGGCCCGGACCTGTCCCAGGTCCACCCGTTCCCAGATGTCCAGCGACGCGTTGAGCGGGGCGTAGGACAGCACGTGCGGGGTGCTCACGGTGAAGCGCCGGATGCCCTCGGCGGGGCGGTAGCCCGGCTCGAACGCGAACGGCGCCGCGTGGCCGTGCCAGCCGGTCAGCATGTGCTCGGCCCGGGCGTGGTGCCGCGGGTTGACGTAGACGAACGCCGGGGCCCCCGGGCCGGCGTTGAGGTATTTGTAGGTGCAGCCGACCGCGAAGTCGGCCGCCGACATGTCGACCTGGAAGGCGCCGGCGCTGTGGCACAGGTCCCAGATCATCAACGCGCCCGCCGCCTGGACCTTCGCGGTCACCGCCGCGGTGTCGTGGCGCTCTCCGGTCCGGTAGTCCACCTCCGACATCAGCACGCAGGCGACGTCGTCCCCCAGCACCTCGTCGAGGACCCCGATGTCGCGCACCTCGTAGCCGCCCAGCGCCTTGACGAGGCCCTCGACCATGTAGCGGTCGGTCGGGAAGTTGGCCAGGTCGGAGATGATCACCCGGCGGCCGGGGCGGAGGCCCATGGCCGCCGAGACCGCCTTGACGATGGCGATCGAGGTGCTCTCGCCCACCACGACCTGTCCGGGACCCGCGCCGATCAGCGGGGCCAGGCGGTCACCGGTGGTCAGCGGCAGGTCGAACCAGCCGGCGGAGTTCCAGCCGCCGACCAGTTGCCGGCCCCACTCCTCTTCCACGACCCGTGCCGTGGCGGCCGCGGCCGCTCTGGGCATCGCGCCGAGCGAGTTCCCGACCAGATAGATCGTTCCGTCGGGCAGGACGAACTCGTCCCTGAGGTGCTTGAGGGGATCGTCCGCGTCGAGGGCGACGCAGTCCGCGCGGCTGATGGTCACGAATCATCTCCCGGTTAGGTGCTTACCAACCCCTCCATCATCCGGCATCCGCAAAGGTCAGAGCATCGGGCGGTTCCGGGACATGGAACTTCCGCTCGACATGGCGGGCCGGACGGCGCCGGACCCGCCAGGCGGGGACCGTGATCTGCTCGGGCCGTTCGAGCGTGGTGACGTGGGAGGAAACGGCCGCCACGGCGTCCCGGTCACAGCCGGTCAGCACCACGGTCAGCCCGGCGGGCAGCCCTCGGAGCAGGTCCGCGAAACGGACGCGCTCCTCGGCGGTCATCCCGGCCATCGGCTCGTCCAGCAGCAGCAGCCGGGGCCGCGAGGCCAGCGCCACGGCGATCTCCAGCCTGCGGCGGGCCCCCGGCGGCAACCGGTCGGTCGCCTCGCCGGCCTCCCCGGCGAGACCGGCGGCCCGGAGCAGGTCGAGCACCTCGACCGTCAGGGCGTGCCGCCGGTCCGGCGGGGACGGGACGGGCAACCCTCCGCGACCGTGCGCGCCCAGTGCCATCGCCACGTGCTCCACGCAGGTCAGCCCGGCCACGGCGGTGCCGTGCTGGAAGATCCTGGCGATGCCGGGCCGGCGGCTCTCCGACAGGTCGGTGACGTCGTGCCCGTCGTACTCGACGCGGCCCCCGGTCGGCCGGATCACCCCGGCGATGAGCCGCATCACCGTGGACTTGCCGGACCCGGGCGGTCCGACCAGCCCGCGGCGCTCGCCCCGGCGGATCGCCAGGTCCATCCCGTCCACCGCCTTGACCGTGCCGAAGCACATCGTCACCCGGTGCAGCGACAGCACGGGGTCACCGGCCGAGGAACCGGGCGGCGTTGCCGCCGAGCAGCTTGGCGCGGGCGTCGTCGGTGAGGAACCTCGCCCCCCGGATCAGCGATCCCGCCGGTGACTCGCCCAGCGGGTAGGGGAAGTCGGACCCGAGCATGACGCGGTCCTCCCCCATCGTGTCCACCAGCAGCCGCAGCGCCCGCTCGTCGAACACGACCGAGTCCACGCTGAAGCGCTCCAGGTAGGCGGAGGGCGGGAACTCCGAGACCCCGACGAGGTCGTTACGGCGGCGCCAGGCGTTCTCGAAGCGGCCGAGCCAGAAGGCGAACGAGCCGCCACCGTGCGCGAAGCAGATCCTCAGGGAGTCCGGCACCCGGTCGAAGACGCCGCCCAGGATCAGGGCGAGCACCGACAGGTGCGTCTCGGCGGGCATGCCGACCAGCCACTGGGCCATCCAGCGCTGCAGCCGGGGACCGCCCGGCATGTCCCACGGGTGGACGAAGACGGGCGCGCCCACCGAGGCGCAGTGCTGGAGGAACTGGACGATCCCCTCGTCGTCGAGGTCGCGGTCCCCGACGTGGTTGCCGATCTCGACGCCCGCGTGCCCGGCGGCCAGGCAGCGGTCCAGCTCGGCGCAGGCCAGGTCGGGGTCCTGGAGCGGCACCTGGCAGAACGGCACCAGCCGCTCGGACGCGCAGATCTCCAGAGCCAGGTCGTTGAAGACCCGGGCGACGCCCGCGGCCTGCGCCGCCGGGCGTTCGTAGGAGAAGAACACCGGCGTCGGCGAGACGACCTGGACGTCCACCCCGTCGGCGTCCATCTGCTCCAGGCGGGCCGGGAGGTTCCAGCAGTCGTCCTGGATCCGGCGGAACTCCCGGTCGCCGAGCAGGATCATGGCCTCCCGCTCGGACTCCACCCGGAGCCGGGGCGCCCCCGGCCAGCCGAGGTCCGGCCAGCCCTTGGGGACGTAGTGCGTGTGAACATCAATGATCAAGGGTTATCCCTTGCCCGGGTGGAGCGCGCCGCAGTCGTCGCAGGTGCGGGCCTTCTCGTCGTCGTAGAAGGACTGGAAGATCGGCGGCAGGTCGGCCACGATGTCGCGGACCTGGAGTTCGACCTGGTGGACCACGGCGCTGCACTCCTGGCAGTACCACCGGAACTTCTCCAGCACCCCCTCCGGCCTGATCCGCTCCACCAGGAAGCCGACCGAGCCCTCCTCGGGACGCTGCGGCGAGTGCGGCATGTTCGGCGGGAGCAGCCACATCTGGCCCTCGCGGACGTGGACGGTGTCCGGCCCCTCGGGCGTCATGACGTTGATGTGCATGTTGCCGCGGACCTGGTAGAAGAGCTCCTCGTACGGATCGACGTGGAAGTCGGTCCGCGCGTTCGGGCCGCCGACGACCATCACGATGAGGTCGCTGGAGTCCTCAAAAATGATCTTGTTGCCCACCGGCGGCTTGAGCAGGTGGGCGTGCTCGTCGATCCACTTGTTGAAGTCGATGGGGGGGATCACTGTCGCTCCTCCGGTCGGTGGGCCACGGCCTGAATCTCGATGAGCAGGTGGGGGTGGGGCAGTTGGTGGACGGCCACGGTGGTGCGGGTCGGACCGGCCTCGTCGAAGTACTCCGCGTAGACCGCGTTGTAGCCGCCGAAGTCGTTCATGTTCACCAGGTAGGCGGTGATCTGGACGAGATCGCTCAGGTCGGCCCCGGCCGCCTTGAGGATGTCGCCGATGTTCTCTATCACGGCCCGGGTCTGCTCGGCGATGTCGAGCGTGACCGTGCCGAACTCGTCGGCCGCGGCTCCGGCGATCGTGTTGTCCGGCCTGCGGGAGCTGGTGCCGGACACGTAGATGAAGTCTCCGGCCCGCTTGACGTGCGGGAACCTCCCGCGCGGGGTGGCCTTTCCCCTGATGACGATTCCGTCGGTCACGACTGCCCCCCGTCCGCGGTGAAGGAGACCGAGCCCAGGTGCCGGATCTCCGCCCTGACGTGGGCTCCGGGGGCCAGCGGCTCGGCGGGCGTGGCGGCGCCGGCGAGCAGGATCCACCCGGGCTCCATGACCACCCCGTGCGCCCCGGCGAGGCGCGCGGCCTCCGCGACGGCCCGGCGCGGGTCTCCCAGGATGGCACCGGTGGACCCGGTCTGGACGGGACGGCCGTCGATCTCGAAGACGACGCCGAGGTTCCATCGGGCGGAATCGTAGGGCTGCCACGGGCCGACCACGTATCCGGCGGCCGAGGTGTTGTCGGCGATCACGTCCGGCAGGGAGAACCGGAAGTTCTCGTAGCGCGAGTCGATGACCTCGATGCCGGGGGCGACCGCGGCGATGGCGCCGGGCGCGAGGGCGTCGGCGACCGTGGCGATGCGGCGGCCGATCAGGTAGACGACCTCCGGCTCGACACGGGGATGGATGTAGCCCGATATATCGGCGTATGAGCCGTCAAGGATGGCCGACGACTCCGGAACGCGGCCGAAGATCACGTCATGCACGCCCATCTGGCGGCGCTTGCCCTCGCTGGTGAAGCCCAGCTTCACCCCCGACAGCCGGTCGCCCCGCGCCAACCGGAGCCGGAGCAGCTCCTCCTGGACCCGGTAGGCGGCGGCCACGTCGTAGCCCTGCTCGGGCTGCGGCACCGCGCGGGCGGTGCGCGCGGCCTCGTCCAGCACGGCGGCGAGCTTGTGGATGTCGGTCACGGGGTTCCCCCTGCGCGTGCCAGGTCCAGTGCGATGTCCACGATCATGTCCTCCTGGCCGCCGACCATCCGGCGGCGGCCCGCCTCGGTCAGGATGGTCCGGGTGTCGACCCCGTAGCGCGCCGACGCCGCCTCGGCGTGCCGCAGGAAGCTGGAGTAGACCCCGGCGTAGCCCAGCGTCAGCGTCTCCCGGTCCACCCGGACCGGCCGGTCCTGCAGCGGCCTGATCAGGTCGTCTGCCGCGTCCATCAGGGCATGCAGGTCACAGCCGTGCTCCCAGCCCATCAGGTCGGCCACCGCGACGAACACCTCGATCGGGCAGTTGCCCGCGCCCGCGCCCATCCCGGCGAGGGAGGCGTCCACCCGGTAGGTGCCGTTCTCCACGGCCACGACCGAGTTCGCCACGCCCAGCCCCAGGTTGTGGTGGGCGTGGATGCCGATCTCGGTGCCCTCGTCGAGCACCGAGCGGTAGGCGCGGACCCGCTCCCGGACCCCGTCCATGGTCAGCCGGCCGCCGGAGTCGGTCACGTAGACGCACTGCGCGCCGTACGACTCCATGAGCTTGGCCTGCCGCGCCAGCTCGTCGGCCGGCGCCATGTGGGACATCATCAGGAAGCCCGCGACGTCCATGCCGAGCTCGCGCGCGGTGGCGATGTGCTGGGCGGAGATGTCGGCCTCGGTGCAGTGGGTGGCGACCCGGACCGAGGTCACGCCGAGCGCGTGGGCGCGCCTGAGGTCGTGGATGGTGCCGATGCCGGGCAGCAGCAGCGTCGTCAGCCGCGCCCGCCGTACGGCTCCCGCGACCGCCTCGATCCACTCGTCGTCGGTGTGCGCGCCCGCGCCGTAGTTGAAACTGCCCCCGGCGAGTCCGTCGCCGTGGGCGATCTCGATGGCCGCCACACCGGCGGCGTCCAGCGCGGCGGCGATCTCGGCGGCCTGGGCCGTGGTGTAGCGGTGCCGGATGGCGTGCATGCCGTCCCGCAACGTCACGTCCTGGACGTAGAGCCTCACGCGCGCACCCCCGTGTCCACAGTCTGTCCGGTACGGTCCGGCAGGTCGACCAGCCGTTCGGCGGTGCGCAGCGCGGCCGACGTCATGATGTCCAGGTTCCCCGCGTAGGCGGGCAGGTAGTGGGCCGCGCCCTCCACCTCCAGGAAGACGCTCACCTTGGTCCCGCCGCCCCGCCCTCCGTCGGGCAGCGGCTCCCCCTCCGGGATCCTCTCGAACTGCACGTCCTGCTTGAGCCGGTAGCCGGGCACGTAGTCGCGGACCCTCTCCACCATGGCCCGCACGGCTCCCGCCACGGCGGCCTCGTCGCAGTCGCCGACCAGGCAGTAGACCGTGTCACGCATGATCAGCGGCGGCTCGGCCGGGTTGAGGACGATGATCGCCTTTCCCCTGGCGGCCCCGCCGACCTCCTCGATCGCCCGGGAGGTCGTCTCGGTGAACTCGTCGATGTTGGCGCGGGTGCCGGGGCCGGCCGACCTGGAGGCGATCGAGGCGACGATCTCGGCGTAGCGGACGGGGACCTGCGAGGCCACCGCCGCCACGATCGGGATCGTCGCCTGCCCGCCGCAGGTGACCATGTTGAGGTTCCGCTCGGCGAGATGGGCGTCCAGGTTGACCGGAGGCACCACGTAGGGCCCGACGGCGGCGGGGGTCAGGTCGATGACCCGCTTGCCGTGCTCCCTGAGCACCCGGTCGTTGTGGAGGTGCGCCTTCGCCGAGGTCGCGTCGAGGACGACGTCCACGCCGGCGAACCCCGGCAGCCCGACCAGGCCCTCGACCCCCTCGTGGGTGGTCGCCACCCCACGCCGGCGGGCGCGGGCGAGGCCGTCGGAATCGGGGTCGATTCCCGCCATGGCGACGACCTCGACCCGCTTGGACAGCAGCGCCTTGAACATCAGGTCGGTGCCGATGTTCCCGGAGCCGATGATCGCGATCTTGACCCGTCGTGCGTCCCTGCCGGGCTCGTCGTGGGTCATGAGAAGACCGCCCGCACCGAGCCGAGGCCGTCGATGACGACCTCGAACACGTCGCCGGGCTCGACGGCCACCACCGGGCCGAGCGCGCCGGTGAGCACGATGTCCCCGGCGCGCAGCGGGAAGTCCCTGCCGCCCAGCGCGTTGGCCAGCCAGACGGCGGCGTTGAGCGGGTGCCCCAGGCAGGCCGCGCCCGCGCCGGTGGACACCTCCTGACCGCGCCGGGTCATGGTCATCCCGGCCAGGCGCAGGTCCAGGCCGGTGAGCGGGACGGGCGTGTTGCCCAGGACGAAGGCGCCGCTGGAGGCGTTGTCGGCGACGGTGTCCACGAGCGTGATGTCCCACCCCGCGATCCGGCTGTCCACGATCTCGATCGCGGGCAGCGCGAAGTCGACCGCCCGGATGACCTCGGCCACCGTGAAGGGGCCGCCCACCAGGTCGCCCTTGAGGACCAGCGCGATCTCGGCCTCGGCCCTGGGCTGCAGGAAACGGCCGGTCGGAATGGGCAGGCCGTCGAGGAAGGCCATGTCCGCGAAGAGCATGCCGAAGTCCGGCTGGTCCACGCCGAGCTGGCGCTGGACCGCCTGGGAGGTCAGGCCGACCTTCCGCCCGACCAGCCGCCGTCCGTCGTGCAGCGCCCGCCTGGTGTTGATCTCCTGTACGGCGTAGCCGGTCTCGGCGGTCCGGCCCGGCAGCGTCTCCCGCACCGGTGGGCAGGGTTTGCCGCTCCTCGCCGCCTCCAACAACCGGTCGGCCGCCTCGACGAGCACGTCGGTGGCCTCGCTCCACTCAGTCATGTCCTGGCTCCAGCTTGATCGTGATCGTGGTGGGTTCGGAGTAGAAGTCCAGCGAGTGCGTGCCGCCCTCGCGGCCGATGCCCGACAGCTTCACCCCGCCGAACGGGGTGCGCAGGTCCCGCAGGTACCAGGTGTTGACCCAGACCAGTCCGGCCTCCAGCGACCGGGCGACCCGGTGGGCCCGGTTCAGGCTGGAGGTCCAGACCGTCGCCGCCAGGCCGTACTCGCTGTCGTTGGCCAGCTCGACGGCCTCGGTCTCGGTGTCGAACGGCATGATGTGGCAGACCGGGCCGAAGATCTCCTCCCGGTTCACCCGGGAGTCGCGCGAGAGCCCGGTCAGCACGGTCGGCTCGACGTAGTAGCCGCCGTCGCGGTCGTCGCCGAAGCGCGGCACGCCGCCGCCCGCCCGGATCTCGGCCCCCTCGTCCTTGGCCAGCTCGTAGTAGGAGAGCACCTTGTCCCGGTGCTCGGCCGAGATCATCGGCATCATCGTGGTGTCCTCGTCGGCGGGGCGCCCGAACTTCAGCCGCCCCGCCCGCTCGGCCAGCCTCGCGGTGAACTCCTCGAAGACGGGCCGCTCCACGTAGAGCCGCTCGGTGCACAGACAGACCTGGCCGCCGTTGGTGAAGACCGAGCGCACGCTCCCCTCGACGGCCGCGTCCAGGTCGGCGTCGGCGAAGACCAGCCCGGCGTTCTTGCCGCCCAGCTCGAACGAGACCGGCTTGACCCGGTCCGCCACGCTCTTCATGATCGTCGATCCGGTACGGCTCTCGCCGGTGAAGGTGACCGCGTCCACGCCCGGGTGCTCCACCAGGAACTGGCCGGTGGAGCCGCCGCCGAACCCGTGCACGACGTTGAGGACGCCGGGCGGCAACCCGACCGAGGCGGCGATCTCCGCCAGCACCGCGACCGAGCCCGGCGTGTGCTCCGAGGGCTTGACCACGATGGTGTTGCCCGCCACGAGCGAGGGGCCGATCTTCCAGGTCGCCAGCAGGAACGGCAGGTTCCACGGCACGATCACCGCGACCACGCCCAGCGGCCTGCGCACGGTGTAGCTCAGCACGTCCCGCAGGTGGAACGCGCTCTCCGGGCGCTGGGCCGCGATCTCGGCGAAGGACCGGAAGTTGGCCGCGCCCCGCGGGATGTCCAGCGTGCGGGTCTGCGTGATCGACTTGCCGGTGTCGGCGATCTCCGCGGCCACCAGCTCCTCGAACCGCTCCTCGATCGCGTCGGCGAGACGGCGCATCCAGGCGGCCCGTTCCTCCACCGGCAGCGCCGCCCATCTCGGCAGGGCCGCGCGGGCGGCGGCGACCGCCCGGTCGACGACGGCTCGGTCCGCCTCGTGGACCCGGCGGACCGGCTGGCCGGTCACCGGGTCGTACGTGGCGAACGTCGCGCCCTCGGCGACCGGCACCCCACCGATGAAGTGGGTCACCTGGTCAGACAAGACTTCTCCTCAGGGTAGGACCCCTCTTGGTCACTAAGTACGGGTATAGAGGTGGAGGTGGTTTATCGGCAACAATGCGTTCCGTGAAACGGAACCCCGACCGCCTCTCGGTCCTGGAGAAGTCCTGGCTCGTGCTCGACTCGTTCCGCCCCACGGGAGGCCCTCTCCGCCTGGCCGACGTCGCCGAACGCTGCCACCTGCCCAAGACCACCGCCTTCCGGCTGCTCACCGAGCTCACCGAGATCGGCGCGATAGCCCGCCGCGAGGACGGCTACTACCTCGGCCGCCGCCTCTTCGAGCTTGGTTGCATCGTGCCCCTCGAACGGGATCTGAGACATGCGGCGCTGCCTTTCATGCACGACCTCTACGAGGCCACCCACGAGACCGTGCACCTGGGCGTGCGCGACGGACTGGACGTCGTCTACGTCGAGAAGATCCGCGGCCAGGAGACCTTCGCCCTGCCCTCCCGCGTCGGCGGCCGGCTCCCCCTGACCTGCACCGGGATCGGCAAGGCCCTGCTGGCCTACTCCGGCCCCGACCTGATCGACGAGGTCCTCGGCCGTCCCCTGCGCCGCCTGACCCCCCACTCGATCGTGGACCCGCAGCGCCTTGAGGAGACCATCGGCCAGATCCAGGCGGCGGGCCTGGCCTACGAACGCGAGGAGGCCCAGCTCGGCGGAGCCTGCATCGCCGCCCCGGTGTTCAGCGACGGCATGGCGGTCGCCGCCCTGTCCGTCTCCGTCCCCCTGGCCCGGTTCCAGCCCACCCGCCTGGCCCCCGTCGTCAAGGCCGCGGCCCTGGGCATCTCCCGCGCCCTGGCCAGGACCATCTGACCACTCCGGCGGGCAGGTCGGACGGGCCGAGCGGCCGGATCGGCGGATCCGGCCCAGCCCGCCCGACGGGCCTCGCCGAGTCTTCGCGCTACGCGCGGTTCGCGCTCAGGCTGTGTGTCCTTGGGGCTTCGCCCCAAACCCCAGGCGAGGGGCCTTCCGGCCCCTCACACTCCCCGGCCGGGGTGACGGCGTGACCTGCATTCGCGGATCCGCCCAGCCCGGCGTTCGTGTGGTCACGTCTGCCCCGCGAGCGGCCCCTGGTCGTGCACCGCCGCTCGCGGGATGGGACGGCGCGGCGGCACGGGACGGGGGCGCTCCGTGCCGCCGCGCCAGCGCATGGGGTGAGGTTCTGCCGGACCTGCGCCCGGTGCACCAGCTCGACCTGGACGGCGAGTGCCGAGCCGAGCGCTTCGGGCGAGGAGTGAGTGATCATGTATTTGACTCCGGCCGTCTCCGCCTCTCGCATCTGTGCTTCCACCCCTTCGGGGCTGCGATCGGAGACGATCAGCGCCTCCACCGTCGGCCAGACCGCCATGGCGTAGAAGCGGCGGCTGCCGGTGCCGTACAGGACGGTCCAGCCCGGCCACGCCCGGTCCAGCCGGTTCGGCCTCGGCCCGAGCCTCGTGATCCCACACGCGGCGAGGGACGGTGGTGGGGTGCCGTCCGTCGCGGTGCCGTCCGGGAGCGCGGGCGGGTCGTCGCCGGATCACGATGCCACCTGCCCGGCTGCCTCCTGGGCGGCGCTCTCCTGCCGCTCGACCTCGACACGTAGATCGTCGAAGGTATCGGCGTCCACCGTGCGGAAAGGGGGCCGGCCCCATGAGGTCTTCCCAGGGAAGGGCTTCTCCCGGCTGGCCCAGTAGCGTCCGGCGTCGCTACAGATCACCCGCCAGCCGGGGATCGCGGGCTCGGGCGTTGTGGATCCAGCATCCTCCATGGATCGGACCTCCAGCCGATCAAGGACCCGTCCGATCGTGGCAAACGCCGGATAGGTCCGCTTTGTGGGGTGAGGAAGAAGTGTCTGGAGCCCGCCGTACGAGAGGAACGGCCGTGGGCGCGAAGCGGCGCCGACGCCGCGCGCACCGCAGGGCATCGGCCGACGCCCACCTCCGCGCCAGGAGACGACGGCGGGCCGGGGCATGCAGGCCGGGCGTCGCACGGGGCGCAGCACCCGCCTGGGCACAGGCGCCGGTACGGCGGGCGTGATGATCGGGGCCTGCTCGGGGCGGGGCCGCGCGGGCACCAGCGGAATCGTCTCGGCCGGGGCCACGGTCGCGGGCGACTCGAAGGCGGGCAGGTGGCGCGTCCCGGTACGGCGGGCCTCCAGACGCGTGGCCATCAGCGTGCCGGAGGGCTGCGCGTACTCGTGATCGGCGGCCCGACCGGGGCAGCCGTACGCATAAGGGGCATGCCCGCAGACGGCGCAGCCCATCGGCAAGGGCAGGGCGTCGACGAAGCAGCCGCAGCCGATCGTCAGATGCCGATCGAGGACCGGAGCACCAGGGTTGGTCATGACTCAGGACTCACTTCCTAATCAAGGGCCCGTCCGACGGCGCAAACGTCGTGACGGGCCCGTCTCGTGCTCGGAGCGGCACCGAAGCACCAACCCCGACTACATAGAGACCCGTATGATTCATAACACTGGGTAACCATACTGCGATTCACGAAAGGCATCAAGACTGTTACCGTCAGAGGTGCGGACCTCTTGATCGGCAGGTCATGCCGCCCAACAGGTACGGTGGGCTGCCAGAGGCCTTCGCAGTCGAGGGAGGAGCGCATGGCGGACACCACCTGGAGCAGCGTCTCTGCGCCCTATGTGCGACCACGGAAATCAGGAGAACCAGATGCGTGGGCCGAGGAGGCCGCTCAGCGCGGTCACGTCGGTACGCATCAACTTCGCGAAGTATGCGAGGTTCAGCCACCACGCGAGGTCGCCCAGGCACTCAACCTCAGCCAGGGAGACGTCGCGGTCGTCAGACGTCGGCTGGTGTTGCTGGACGGACGGCCGATAGAGCTCACCGACTCCTACTACCCTGTGGCGATCGCCAGTGGCACGCCGCTCGCCGAGACGCGCAAGATCCCTGGCGGAGCCATCACCATGCTCGCCAAACTCGGCCATGAGCCGCGCGAGACAGAGGAGGGCGTCAGGGCACGCCCCGCGACAGATCAAGAGCGACAGCTGCTCGAGATTCAGCCGGAGGAGTGGGTCTTGGTCCTTACCAGGATTCTGCGAACCGACAACGGCGCGCCAATTGAAGCCACCGTGATGACGATGATCGCCGATGGCCGCGAACTGCGTTACAAAATGATCATGTGATGGGAGGCTCAACAATCTTGGCAAGGCGGCTGGACCCTCGTCCCAGGCATCAGCAGATCGCAGCGGAACTGCGTGCCCAGATCATGTCCGGCGTATTGAAGGCCGGTGAGCAGTTGCCTTCCACTCCACACCTGGTCGCACGCTTCAACGCAGCCAATGCGACGATCCAGCGCGCTCTACAGGCACTGAAGGATGAGGGGTCCGTGCGTGGCTACGCAGGTAAGGGGGTCTATGTACGCGACAAGCAGTCTCTTGTCGTCGAGGCCACCGCCTACAAGGCTCCTACGCCGCGCGGCTACACCTACGAACTGCTCCAGGTCAGCGAGTTGGAGCCGCCAGCTGACGTCGCCGCAGCGCTCGCGCTCGATGACGGCGAGTTGGTCATCATGCGTCACCGGCTACTGCTGCACGACGGCGATCCGGTTGAACTGTCGTGGTCCTACTACCCGCTCAGCATCGCCGCTGGGAGTCCTCTGGCAGGTCGAGAAAAGATCCGCGGAGGTGCGCCCCAGGCATTGACCGATCTTGGATTCCCGCAGCGGCACTTCCAGGATCGCGTATCTGCTCGCCAGCCCACGACAGAAGAAGTCGAAGGGTTGGACTTGCCGACCGAGGTGCCGGTGTTCCGGCAGTTTCGAGTGATCTACAGCGATGCCGACCGACCGGTGGAAGTCTCAGTTCTGATCAAGGGTGGCCACCTCTACGAGCTGTCATACCACCAGCCCACCGATTAACGAAGGCGTCGGCCGGGAGCAGGAGATCATGACCAGCTGAAACACTCGGACACGGGGATCCTCGGCACGGCACCGGAGTCGGCACGACGCGACAACGGTGTGTTCTGGGCGCGCCAGGCAAGTGCTCTGGCCGCGATCCCTGAACCGGAACGGGTTGTCCAGATCGCGTCAGCCACTGCGTCGATTGTCGACGGCACCGGATCGACGAGGCTGCGTCAGGAACTCCAAGCCATTCCGCGACGAGCGACCTCCTGGGCAGATACCGCCCCTGGCCGGGAATTGGCTGAGATCATCTCTCAGTTCGCCTGACCCATCGACGTGGAGATGCCGATGCTCCCGCAGCCGTTGTCCGAAAAGGAAATCGCCGCCCATCTGGCCGGGCTACCGGGATGGGAGCGCGAGGACCACGCCATTGCCCGCACCTTCACACACACGTATCACGAGTGTGTGCACATGGCGATGTACGTCGCGGCCAAGGCCCGGGAGGTCGGCCACCACCCCGACGTTCACATCACCTGGCAACGGATCCGCTTCGTGATCACCACTCACGACGCTGGGAACCGCCTCACAGTCAAGGACTTCGAGCTCGCGCACCACATCGATGCGATCGCCGCCGGCCACGGTGCCGAATCTCCCGCTTCCTCGGCGAGGCCGAACAGGCGGTTGTGAACCGCGGTGACACCTGGCATGGATCGTGTGCGCACAGCCTGCGTTTTCTCTACGCTGAGATCAAAGGAGGTGGCATCGTGGCAACACTGGACGCCGGCCCGGGGGCTGGGTTGATCAGCGACTTCCGCTATGTCACCCCTCTTTACACCAAAGGGCAGGCAGCGGATCTGATCGACGTTCCTCGCCAGACCTTCCGCAACTGGGCCGTCGGATACGTCTACAAACGCATCGACCAGCCAGTCGTGGCCGCCGAACCACTGGTGACCACCGCTGGAGCTCACGGGGCGACGGTGCCATTCGTCGGACTCGCCGAGGCCTACATGCTCGCCGCCTTCCGCAGCGCGAAGGTTCCGATGCAGCGCATCCGCCCCGCGATCCGCTGGCTGGAGGAGAACATCGGCCTGGAGCAGGCACTCGCCAGTGAGCGCCTGATGACGGACGGGGCCGAGGTGCTGTGGGACTTCAAGGAGCACACCGACGACCCGGCCGAGCGGGAGGCGGTGGACGGACTGGTCGTGGCGCGCAGCGGGCAGCAGGTCTTCCGTCCGGTCGTGCGTGACTACCTGCGACGCGTCACCTACCAGGACGGCTGGATGAAGGTGATCCACCTCCCCGGTTACGGACGGGTGGACGTGACCGTGGACCCATGGATCAACGGCGGGCAGCCGACCCTGACGCGTCGAGGCATCCGGGTGGCCGACGTCCTCAGTCGCCTGCGAGCGGGAGAGGGGGCCGGAGAGGTCGCAGAGGACTACGACCTGCAACTGAACGAGGTCGAGGCGCTTCTCCCGCAGGCCGCGTGAGGTCCGGACGGTGGCAGTCGAGGCACGGACGTCCGGGCTGACCTTCTTCCTCGATCGTGGGCTGGGTTCACGCATCGTCCCCAACGCCCTCCGCGAAGCCGGGTGGGTCCTGGAGACCATGGATGAGCGATACGGCAAGGACGAATCCCAGCGAATCGCCGATACGCAGTGGATCGAGGAGGCGACCCTCCGAGGCGATGTCTTGCTCTGCAAGGACCTGGCCATCACCTACAACCTCGTCGAGGCCCGAGTCATCTATATGAGCGGTGCGCGCATCTTTGCTCTCGCGAAGGCCGATGCGTCGGCAGGGAGATGGCCGACCTCTTCCTCAGCAACGAGTCCCGGATCATCAACGCAGTAAGGCGGGTGACCGAGCCCTTCGTTTTCGCGGTCAGCCACAACGGTCTGCGCCGGACTCGCGTCAGATATCCGGTGAACGGCACGGATCTCTAGACACTGATCATCGACATTTTCGCTTCTCTGTGACGGGTCTCCCGATTCCTGTGGAACGGACCGGGCGGGGGCGGGCATCGGGCGCTTCAGCGGAGTACTCGCCTCACGGGTGGGATGGAGACGGCCCGGCGCGGCCGGCCTCTCGAACCTCTGCGGAGAGGTCGCAACTCTTCCGTCCCAGTGGGTATGCGGTTCACTGATCGTCCAATCCGATCAGTCCTCAGGGAGGATCCATGGAAGCCCGCACCGAGACGGTCACCGTCGCCGACGGCTCGTTCGACCTGCATCTGTGGCTGCCGGAGAGGGGACGCGGACCGGTCGTCCTGCTGATCCCGGAGATCTGGGGGGTCGGCCCATACATCCGGAAGGTCGCCGAGGACCTGGCGGGGCTCGGGTACGTCGTCGGCGCGCCCGACCTGTTCTGGCGGCTGCGGCCCAACTGGGTGGCCGACCACGACGAGGCCGGGCTGGCTGCGTCGTTGAAGATGGCCGCCGAGTTCGACGTCCCGCATGGCGTGGCCGACTCGGCCCTGGCGCTGGCGCACCTGAAGGCGCTGCCCGAGGCCGGGGGCGGGGCCGCGGTGCTCGGATTCTGCCTGGGTGGCTCGATCGGCTACCTCCTCGCGGCCACCGTCGAAGTGGACGCGGTGCTGTCGTTCTACGGCTCCGCGGTACCGGACGCCACGGGCTTGATGGAGAAGATCACTTCCCCGGTCCTGTTCGTGTTCGGCGGCTCGGACCCCTACATCCCCCGCGAGCGGGTCGCCAAGGTGGAGGAGGCCGCGGCGGGACGGCCGGGCATCGAGACGCACGTCGCCGAGAAGGCCGGACACGCCTTCCTCAACCACGAGGCCCCGCAGTTCTACGACGCCGAGGCCGCGCCGGTCGCCTGGGCGCGCGCCGTGGAGTTCCTCAGACGTCACCTCGGTTGAGCCCGGCGCCGGGGGCGTGGGAGGCGAGGCCGCACGGCGCCCCGCGTGAGGAGGGCACCGGTCTCGGCGGCCGGGGACGCGGGCTCATGATTCGGGCCTCGACCGTGGGAGAGGAGCGCCGGCCTCGGCGGCCGGGGACGCGGGAGGGTCCTCTTACTGGGGCCCTTGCTTGGAGGTCACCTTCCCGTAGCCCCGGAAGCCGTCCGGCGGGCGGCCGACCCCGGCATCATTGCCCCATGCATCAGGTGTGGCATGTATGGGGAAACATCGTCATCGCGGCGGTTCTGGCGGTTCCGCCGGCCCTCATCACCGCCCGCCTCCTCGCCCTCCACCGCATCCGCGGCGGCCACCCCTTCCCCGTCCGCACGGCCGTCGCCGACGTCGGCATGGTGGCCGGCACCGCCCCCTGGATCTGGATGATCCTCACCCCGGGGACGGGCACCAGCGGCCTCAGCCTCGTCCCGCTCAGGGATCTGTGGACGGTGCTTCAGGGGCCGGGCGAGACGGCGTTCGTGCAGGTCAGCGGGAACCTGCTGGTCTTCGCCGCGCTCGGCGCGCTCCTCCCGGTCCGCTCGGCGCGCTCCGCCTCACTCGTCAGGGTCGCCGCCGTGGCGGCGGCCGCGTCACTCGCCGTCGAACTCCTCCAGTACGGCCTGCGCCTGGGCCGGGTGAGCTCCGTCGACGATGTGCTGGTCAACACAGCGGGTGCCGTACTGGCCGCGGCCGTCACACGCCGGTGGTGGGCGCGGCGAATAGTGGATAGGACCGTTCCACGGTAACGGACCGGGAAAACCCCCGGAGATCGCCACACGGGTACGTTCCGCTCAAAAGAAGCACGGAACCAACCTCTGCATCTGTGCGATCGTGGACAAGACGGGGCAAGTTCTCTGGAGACGCCAAACCCGGTTGGTGACAGAGGGTGATCAAACGTGCAGCAATCCCCGGTACCTCCCGAGCCCCCGATCTATCGGCGCATCGCCGACGGGCTTCGCGAAGCGATCCTGTCCGGCGATCTCCGAGACGGGGACCGGCTTCCGGGCGAGAACGCCCTGATGGCGCAGTACGGCATAGCCCGTGCCACCGCCAGGCAGGCCCTGTCCGTGCTCATCAATGAAGGACTGGCCGTGCCCAAGCGCGGCTCAGGAGTCTACGTCCGCCAGTTCCGGCCGATCAGGCGGCACGGTTCCCGGCGACTCTCGCATGACCAGTGGGGACAGGGCCAGGCGATCTGGGACTCCGACACCAGAGGCCGCCCCTACACCGTGGACGACGTGAACATCGACAGGGAGGTCGCCGAGGACGCCGTGGCCCGGGTCCTGAACAGCGCCGAGGTGTGGGTACGGCGGCGACGCTACTCGGTGGACGGCAGGCCGGTTCAGCTCTCGGTCTCCCACTTCCCCGCCACCCTGGTGGAGAACACCGCCATCACACAGCACGACACCGGCCCGGGAGGCGTCTACGCGCGCCTGGGCGACCTCGGCCACGCCCCCGCGCGCTTCAGCGAAGAGGTGCGCGCCCGCATGCCCCATCCGCACGAGACCGTCCAGCTCGACCTGCCGGCCGGCACCCCCGTCATCGTGATCGGCCGGATCGCCTACACCTCGACCGGCCTCCCGGTCGAGGTCAACGAGATGATCCTCGACGCCGCCTCTTATGTACTTCAATACGATTTCGACTCATAGATCAAGGCCATCCGTCAACCGATAGGTTGACCTGTCTCCTACGATCATTGATTTCTCTAGAGAAGTGCCTCACCTTCGGAGGTGGAGCGTCACACAGACGGACCTGGGCGCGGGGAAGGTGCATAGATGTCATTCGACCGGCATCTGGCGGAAATCGCCCGGGAGTTCCCCGACTGGACGATCTGGCGGAGCGACGCGGGTCGGTGGTGGGCTACCCGCCACCACCCGCTGACCCCCGCCCAGCGTGACCTCGGCTGCGCGATGACCATCGACGCGGACGAACCGGAAGGACTGCGAGAGCAGTTACGCGAACAACAGGACCGTTCCGACGGAAGGGGTTCCTGGTAGCCGCCCGGTGCCCGGGTCAGCGGATCTCGCGCGGCTCCGGCGCCGGGCCCCCAATCGCGGAAGCCCCCGACCCTATCGGGGGCGGGGGCTTCCGCTTGATGTCAGCGGCCGCGGGGCTGTGGAATGTCGGCGGCTCCGCCCGCGGCGGACACGGCCGTCACTTCCGGGCGGCGTACTCGTCGTTCTCCTTGGCGGCCCGGCCCAGGTGCACGTCGGTGTCGTCGAAGGTCTCGGCACGGCGGTCGTCGTCGAAGTGGTCGTCGCGGCCCTCGTGCTCGTCGTCCACGATCACCCGGACGGCCTCGACGTCGGACTCGACATCGGCCTCGGCCTCGGGTCCGGACCCCTGGTCGGCCCCGAGCTCGGGCCCGTGGCCGGACACGACCGTCACCTCGGCCGGAGCGCCGTCCGCCGGGACGGCCGCGGGGGCGGTCTGGACGGGAAACTGAGGGAGCACGGAGCCCTCGTCGATCAGGGCTCCGGCGGCGTTCTCGCGGTGGATCAGGTCCCCCAGCACGGCGCCCATCTCGTTGAGGCGGCGCATGACCTCGCGGTGGGTGTCGGTGAGGTAGGAGACCCGGCGGCCGGTGGTCTCGTCCAGGACCGTGGAGCGCTGCTGGGCGGCCGTCAGCATAGCGTGGGCCTCGGCGGCGGCGGAGGACACGGTGGACTCCGCCTCGGCCCGGGCGCTGCCCAGGGTGGACTCCGCCTCGGCCCGAGCGCTCTCGATCGTCCGCTCCGCCTCGCTCCTGGCCGAGGTGACCATCCGGTCGGCCTCGGCGCGGGCGCCGCGCAGGGTCTCCTCGGACTCCGTACGCGCCGCGTTGAGGGTCTCCTCGGCGTCCCCGCCGGCCTGGGCGAGCATGTGCTCGGCGGCGGCGGTGGCCTCGGCGACCCGGCGCTCGGCCTCCTGCTGGGCGGCGTTCATTATGCCCTCGGCCCGTTCCAGGGCCGAGTTGACCAGCCGGTGGGCCTCCTCGGAGGCGTCCTCGCGCAGCTTGCTGGCCTCGGCGTCGGCGACCTGCTTCTTGGAGGCCGCCTCCTCCTCGCCCAGCTTCAGGATCTGGCTGAGCCGCTGGCCGAGTTCGTCGTAGTCTTGCGGGGCGTCGGAGAGCCTCCGCCGGGCCTCGGACAGCTCGATGCGGCCCCGCTCGGCCTGCTCGATCGCCCGCGCGAGCCGTTCCTCCAGATCGCGGATCTGGTGGCGGTTGCGATTCATGTAGTCGTGAACCTGGCGACGGTTGTAGCCGCGCATGACGACCTCGAACGAGTCCTCATGCATCAGATCGGGAAAGCTCTCGTGCTGATTTGTCATAGCGCTGCCCGTGGAGGTTGTGTGGCGGGAAAGGAGACGTCAGGAGACGACTTTCCTGCTTACTGTCCAAGTCCGCAACCGGAACGCCCGACCTGCTTGCGGAAATATCGGACAAGCTCACTCACCGTAACATCAATCCCATGGACACCAGCCCCTACATCGCCACCCTCGACGGTGGCGCGACCCCCCAGATCCACCCAGAAGCCTACATAGCACCCGGCGCGGTGGTCGTCGGCCGGGTACGCCTCGGCCGTGCCGCCAACGTCTGGTACGGCTCGGTCCTCCGCGGTGACGACGAGCTCATCGAGGTCGGCGAGGAGTGCAACATCCAGGACCTGTGCTGCCTGCACGCCGACCCCCGCGAACCCGCCGTGCTGGAACCCCGGGTCAGCCTGGGCCACAAGGCCATGGTGCACGGCGCCCACGTGGAGACCGGCGCGCTCGTCGGCATCGGCGCGATCGTGCTCGGCGGGGCCCGGATCGGCGCGGGCTCGCTCGTCGCGGCCGGCGCCCTGGTGGGGCCGGGCAAGAAGATCCCGGCCGGGGTGCTCGTCGCGGGCGTGCCCGGAAGGATCGTCCGCGAGCTCACCGACGACGACCGCGCCTCCTTCGCCCGCACCCCCGGCAACTACATGGCCAAGGCGGCGCGGCACCGGGCGGCCGTCCCCGTCACGGGCGACGCGGGTACGGATCGCTGACGTGCCGGGAGCGCATGGGTAACATGACCGCCGTGCGGCAGTGGGACTGTTTCGACGCCATCGAGAGCGACGTGCGCTCCATGGTCGCCGACCATCGGTGGGCGACGCTCGCGCTGCCCGCGCGCGCCCAGGCCGTCGCGCTGCGCACCCTGGCCACCCCGGACGGCGGACGCTGGCTGTTCGGCGCGCACGCCCGGTGGTACCGGCAGGATCCCGCGGACGGTCGCTGGCACCTGGCCGCGCCACCGGCCGACCCGGGTCTCCGGGCGGCGGCCCAGGTGGTCCAGGTCACCTCGATGATCTCGCCTCAGCTGGTCCCGGGCGGCCCCGACTTCACCTCGGACCGGGGGTCGGTCCAGGGGTTCGTCGGCCCGGACGTGCCCCCCGAGATCACCGAGCGGGTCCGCGAGCTGGTCATCGCCCAGCGTGGCAGGCGCAGGGAGGACTTCCCGCTCACCGGGCCGTTCTCCGACCTCTTCGCCAGGGAGGTCGCCAGCCCGGTCGCGGCGGTCTGGGGCACGCTCATGTGGTGTGCCTACGCCCCGGCGTTCGACGGCAACGAGGTGCTGCTGTCGATGTTCGGGGAGTTCCTGGCCCGCCCGCTCCCCGGTGACGAGTGGGTCCGCTGGCTGCCCGCCGCCTCGCTGGACGACCTCGTGGCGCTGTACGGCGAGCGGGTCCGGGCGGGTCACCCCGAGGCGGGCCTCCGGCTGGTCGCGCTGATGGCCGACACCGCCGACGCGGTCCGCGGCGACCGGCGGTTCCGCCCCCGGGCCGAGGCCCTGCTGACCATGATCGAGCCGGTGCTCCGCCGTACCGGCCCCGACCCTGCCGTCGCCCACTACGGCGACGACGCCGTACGGCAGGCGTGGCTGTCGCGCTGCCCGCCCCATGTGACGCTGCCGGACTCCTCCCCGGGGGAGCACTTCCAGCACGCGCTCTACGACCTGGTCCAGGCACTGGGGTTCCTCGTCCCGAAGGGCGCCGACCCCCGGGCGGTGGCGGCCTCGCTCCTCGCGGCCGACCTGGCGGCGTCCGCGCCCAGGGCGGCCGACGTGCTCTACCCGTGGCTGGATCCGGAGCTGCGGCACATCCTCCATGTGGTGCTCACCGACCCGTCGCACCCGCTGCGGGGCTGCTGGCCGCGCTCGGGCGAGCTGCACTCCGCGCTCCACCCGCCGGACCGGGCCTCGGCGGCGGCCCTGCTGGGCGCCGCCTACGCCACCGGGCTCGCGTGGTGCCGCCTGAGCGGGACCACGGTGCCGGACCGGGGGTTCGCCACAGCCTCGGCGGTCGTGCATCGCCTGACACACGAGCGGGACGACCCGATCCCCGGCATATCAGGAACCTTCCCCCGCCACTTCTGACACGGGCCAGCATACTTAAACCACAAATGGAGTTATTTTCTCCTTACTCTCCTTATATCCCTGTATCCCCCCACGCATCGGCTGATTGCCTGAATCGTGATCTCCCCATCGGGAAATGATCCTTCTGAGGGCGGGACCGTGCCGGAAGGAATGGTCCCGATGGGCCATGGGCACGCAAGACCGCCCGCCGTAACCTCGAAGTGGGTGTGGGCTGCGGAAGGAAGGACGACGCGGTGGGGCACGACGACCTGGACTCTAGGGTCCACGACCGTGTCGCGTTGGACGAGATCGCGCTCTATGCCGAGGTGCTTACCGCCGTCGCCATCAGCGAACGGCCACTCACCTTGGCGGAGCTCGACAACGCGCTCGGATTGAGTGCTTCGGCGATCTGCTGAAGCCGATGAGAGAACCGTCCAGACGACCTAGTCCCGGACTCCTCGACAGGGGTCCGGGACGTGGTTCGGAAAGATGGTCCGGTGACTAGTCACGAACGGACGAGCCGGGCGATCGCCGCCGAGGCCTCCTTGACCTTCTCCTCCGCCTCGGGGCCGCCGGTGCTGATCGCGTCGGCGACGCAGTGCCTGACGTGGTCCTCCAGCAGGCCGAGCGCCACCGCCTGGAGCGCCCGCGTGGCGGCTGACACCTGTGTCAGCACGTCGATGCAGTAGGCATCCTCTTCGACCATCCGCTGCAGGCCCCTGATCTGCCCCTCGATCCGCCGCAGCCGGGTCAGATAAGCCTGCTTGTCTCCGCTGTACCCATGCATGCCCCAACGGTACCCGGGCGAGGCTCAGCGGGAGGTAGCCGCGATCAGTTTCTCCCACTGCTCGGCCACAGAAGGCGCCGAATGGGCCGCCGCGGCCCCCAGCGCCCCGGCCGCGAGCTCCCGGCGCCGGCGCTCGTCGTCGATGAGCGCGAGCAGCGCCGACGCGTACGCCTCGATCTCGTCCCCGCCCTCGGGGACCAGGACCCCGCTGCGGCCGTCGGTCACGAACTCGCCCGGCCCCCTCGGGCTGTCGAAGCCGATCACCGGCACCCCGCTGGCCATCGCCTCGATCACGGTCATCCCGAGCACCTCGGTCCGGGAGGTCGTCGCCACGATCGACGCCTTGGCGAACTCGCCGGTCAGATCGGAGGTCGTGCCCATGAAGTAGACGTGGTTGTGCAGGTTCAGGTCCTGGACCAGGTCGCGCAGGCGCCTGTCCTCCGGGCCGCCGCCGTACAGGCGCAGCCGCCAGTCGGGACGCCTGCCGGCGATGGTGGCGAACGCGCGGATCAGCCGGTCGTAGGCCTTCCCCGGCACCAAGCGTCCGCCCGCCGCGACGATGCGGTTGTCCATCCGCGAGCGAGGCCAGGGACCGGCGGGGAGCGCGTCCGGGATCAGCCCGACCTCGATGCCGCCCGCCAGCAGGTCGTCCCACTCCTGACGGCTCCTCTCGGTGGCCGTGGCGACCGCGTCCAGGCGGGGGTAGAACCTCTTGATCGGTCCGGGCACCGGCGGGCGGCCCCACTCCCGGGCGATCCGTACGGCGTCGCGGGGCGCGTGCCTGGCCACCTGGACGCTCAGCCCCGGCCTGGTGCTGATGATCACATCGGCCTTGAGCGCGCGCAGCCGCCGCCACAGCGCGACCTCGGTGCGCATCTGCCCCTGCGGCAGCAGGTGCCGCACGCCGGGCTGGGCGTCGACCAGCCAGGACAGCGTCACCTCCGGCTCCACCGGGAAGAACGGCCGCTCCCGGTGGCGCCGGACGCTGATGATCTCGACCTGGTGGCGTTCGGCCAGCTCCCCCGCGAGGTTGACGACCGACCGGACATCACCCCGCATGCCGTAGACGGAGGGGACAAGCAGGCAGATCCTCACCCGCCGACCTCGATCCTGAGCTCGTCGTCCGCTGTGTAGCGGGGCCGGATCGGCACCCCGTCGATCTCCTCGGCCGGGTAGTGCAGGCGGCGGCGCTTGCCGTCGACGTCGTCCAGCCGGGAACCCAGGCGGAGCGGAGCGGCCAGGCCGTCCACTTCCAGGGAGGGCTCCCAGGTGCCGGACTGCTCGGGCGCGGCGGCCAGCACGTCGCACAGGGAGAGTGCGGCGTGGAAGCGCACCCCCTGGACCGTCGCGACGGCGGTCAGCTCGGCGTCGGGGTGGTTGCGGCGGAGCGCGAGCCGCGCCTCGTGCCGGGACTCGTCGTCGTCGAGGCCGGTGAAGGCCAGCAGCCCGGTGACCTCGAAACGGCCCTCCCGGAACCAGACCGCGCGGACCTCCGCGGCGGGCTCGGCCTCGTCGACCTTCAGTGCCAGGAAGCCGCCGCGCGTCCGGTAGGCCCGGTAGGCCAGGGTCCGGCGGCTCAGCGCGTAGGTGTCGAGGTGGTCGAGGGAGAAGCCGGGATCGACGCTCCGCAGCCGGGTGCGCGTCCCCTCCTGTTTCAGGTGGACGTCCCAGCGGCCGGGGGTGAGGGCCAGCGGCACCAGCGAGACCGCGAGCGTCGCGTCGCGCGCCTCCGCTCCGGGGGTGCCCAGCGCCACCGTGCGCTCGACGGCGGTGACCCGGTGACGCAGGATCAGTTCGGCGCCGCCCGCGAGCGACCCGCGGAGGGACAGGCGGAGCGAGAGGACGTCGGCCAGAGTGACCTCGGCATCCGTGACGACGACATGCATCGTCAGCTCCCTCCCCGTCAATGAGCTACGCGACGTTGAGGTTACCGTGATTTTTCCGTAATCGACAGGAAGAGTTTCGGACCTAACGTCCTTTTCTCAACATCTTTACCGATTGTCATGCACGGTCCGCAAAGCGGACCGTGCATGACCCGGATTCAGGACGCCTCGACGGGCTGTCCCTTGATGGACTTGATCAGAAGCTGGGAGACGTCCACGACCTCCAGCGTCTCCTTCGCCTCGCCCGTGTTCTTCTTCTCGTTGATCGAGTCGCCCAACATGACCAGGCAGAACGGGCAGGCGGTGGAGATGGTGTCGGGGTCGGTGGTCAGCGCCTCGTCCACGCGCTCGGTGTTGATGCGCTTGCCGAGCCGCTCCTCCATCCACATCCGCGCGCCGCCGGCGCCGCAGCAGAACCCGCGCTCCTTGTGGCGGTGCATCTCCTGGGCCTGCACGCCCGGGACCTTGGCCATGATGTCGCGGGGCTGGGAGTACACCTTGTTGTGGCGGCCGAGGAAGCACGGGTCGTGGTAGGTGATCTTCTCCTCGATCGGCGTGACCGGGACCAGCTTGCCCTCGTCCACCAGCTTGGCCAGGAGCTGGGTGTGGTGGACGACCTCGTAGGTCCCGCCGAGCTGCGGATACTCGTTGGCGAGGGTGTTGAAGCAGTGCGGGCAGGTGGCGACGATCTTCTTGACCCCGGCCTCGTTCAGCGTCTCGATGTTCTGCTTGGCCAGCATGTCGAAGAGGTACTCCATGCCCAGGCGGCGGGCCGGGTCGCCGGTGCAGGCCTCCATCGGGCCGAGCACCGCGAACTTCACCCCCGCCACGTGCAGCAGCTCCGCGACCGCCTTGGTGGTCTTCTTGGCCCGGTCCTCCAGGGCTCCGGCACAGCCGACCCAGAACAGGTATTCGGTGTCCTCGGGCATCTTCTCGTCGATGAGCTGGACCTCGATCGGGTCGACCTCGCGCCCGGCGAGCTCCTCGATCCAGTCGGCCCGCTTCATCTCGGACATCCCCCACGGGTTGCCCTTGTTCTCAAGGTTCTTGACCATGACGCCGGCCTCGGACGGGAAGTTCGACTCCACCATCACCTGGTAGCGGCGCATGTCGAGGATGTGGTCGATGTGCTCGATGTCCACCGGGCACTGCTCGACGCAGGCACCGCAGTTGGTGCAGGACCACAGCACGTCCGGATGGATGACGCCGTCCTCGCCGACCAGGGGCTTGTCCAGCAGGGCCAGCACGTCCTCGTGCAGGTCGGCGCGCTGGTCCTGGGTGGCCGTCAGGTACGGGGCGACCTTGAAGGCGTGGTCGCGCTGGTCGAGGATGAGCATCTTCGGCGACAGCGGCTTGTCGGTGTTCCAGGCCGGGCACTGCGACTGGCAGCGACCGCACTCGGTGCAGGTGTAGAAGTCGAGGAAACCCTTCCAGGTGGTGTCCTCGATCTTGCCGCGCCCCAGCCTGTCGCCGTCGAGGTCCTCGTCCTCGAAGTCGACGACCTTGCCGTCGATCCGCATCGGCTGGGCGGGGCCGTTGCCGTCCGGGCGGCGGGAGAACATCACGTTCAGCGGCGCGGTGAAGATGTGCAGGTGCTTGGAGTTCACCACGATGACCAGGAACACCAGCATGACGCCGATGTGCAGGAGCAGCCCGACGTGCTCCAGGGCCTCGTTGGCCGAGGCGCCCATCGGACGCAGCAGGGCGGCGGTGGCCTCGGAGGCGAACGCCCCCGACGCGTAGGGGAGGTTGCCGGTGTTGAACGCCGCGCCGCGGAAGAGGAACATCGTCCAGATCACGTTGAAGATCATGAAGAGGACGAGCCAGGCGCCGCCGAGATGCGAGCCGGAGAAGCGGGACCTGCGGCCGAGCTTCTTGGGCGAGTTCTTGATCCTGATGACCGCGAAGGCGATCAGGCCGATCAGGGCCGCGACCGCGATGAAGTCCTGCAGGAAGCCCAGGACGGCCCAGGTCCCGATGAGCGGGATGTGGAAGTCGGGCGTGCCGGTGATCGCACCCTGGATCAGCGAGCCGTAGGCCTCCAGGTAGACGGTCGCCAGGATGAAGAACGCCCACATGACGAAGAAGTGCGCGGTGCCCGAGGCCGTCCACTTGAGCAGCTTCTTCTGCCCGAAGACCTCGACGAGCTGGGCCTTGATCTCGTCGCCCACATTGTTCTTGGCGTATTCGATCCGCTCGGGCGCGGGCGGCCCGACGGTGGCGAGCTGGTAGAGGAACAGCACACGGCGCGCGGCAAGCGCGACCGCGACGGCTGTCATGACCAGCCCGATGATCGCTACCCAGAGCACGGGTCCTCCCACAGACGGCGTTGGCTGCCAGCGTACGACCGCCGGTCATCCACGGTGACGACGGGTCGCCACAAATCCTACCGATGGGTAACATGTTCTCCGGCCGCGACCCGTGGCGAACGTGGTCACCATATGGTCACTTCGATGCCCAGAACAATGCTCTGCACACATGTCACCGCCGGGATCCGCCTGCCGGCGCCCGCCTGGGCCCGCGGGGATCCGCGGGGATCCGTCCACCAGGGAGCCCCCGGGATCCGCCCGCCGGCGCCGTCAGGATCCGTCGAGATAGCGCTGGATCGTGGGGGCGAGCAGCTCCACCAGCTCCTCGATCTCGGCCGAGGCGAGCGGCTCCAGCTTGACGACGTAGCGCATCAGGACCACCCCGAAGAGCTGGGCGAAGGCCACCTCCATCCGGATCGCCGGAATCCCGAGGCCCTCCGCGACCCGGTTCACGATCGCGTGCGTGAGGAACTCGCGGACCATCGAGACCACCCGGTCGTTGGTCATCGCGGTGCGGACCAGCGCCAGCACGGGCTGGCGGGCCCCGGCCTCCGAGGTCATCGTCAGGACGAACCGGGTCAGCCGCTCGCCGATCTCCTCGCGCGGCCCGTTCATGATCATCGGAATGACCTCGTCGGGGTTGACCGGCAGCTCCATGGCCGCGACGAACATCCCCTCCTTGCTCGCGAAGTAGTGATGGACCAGCGCCGGGTCCACCCCCGCCTGGCGGGCGATGCCCCGGATGGTCGCCTTGTCGAACCCCTTCTCCGAGAAGGTCTCGCGGGCGGCCGCGAGGATCTGCCCGCGCGTGTCCGCCGACCCGGGCCTGCGCCCGGGACGCCTCCTGCCGCTCTCGGGCCGCTCGCCCGCGGGCCGCCCGCTCGCCGGTCGTTCTCCCGCGTCGTCCGCGGGTCGTTCGCTCACAGGTCGTTCACTCACCGATTTGTTCTGCCGTCTTGTTCTGCCGTGGCGCCCGCGGGCCGTCCGTCCGGAGGTCGTACGCTCATCGCCGCTCCTCCGCTCACACGCTGGAGGACGTGGCGAGGTGCAGGCGCGCGAAGGCCAGCGCCTCGGCGAGGTCGTCGATCCGCTCCGTACGGCTGGCGGCCTTGCGCGTGTTGATCTCCAGCACGACCAGGCCGTCGTAGCCGTTGCCCGCCATGCGCTCCAGGATCGGCGCGCACGGCTGGCCGCCCCGGCCGGGGACCAGGTGCTCGTCCTTGTTGGCCACCCCGACGCCGTCGGCCAGGTGCAGGTGGGCAAGCCGGTCACCGAGCTTGGTGAACATCTCCATCGCGTCGACCCCGGACACCGCCGTGTGCGACAGGTCCAGCGTCACCTGCGGGAAGTCGTAGTCGACCGGGTTCCAGTCCGGCGAGTAGGGCACGACCTCGTTGCCCCGGGCCTTCAGCGGGAACATGTTCTCCACGGCGAAGACCACGTCGGTCTCCTCCCGCATCCTGGCCAGGCCGACCTCGAAGTCGCGCGCGTAGTCGCGCTGCCAGCGGAACGGCGGATGCACCACGACCGTCCTTGCGCCCACCCGCTCGGCGGCCCGCTGCGCCCGCTGGAGCTTGGCCCACGGGTCCTTGCCCCACACCCGCTGGGTCACCAGCAGGCACGGCGCGTGGATGGCCAGGATGGGCAGCCCGTAGTGGTCCGACAGCCGCTCCAGGACGTCGATGTCCTGGCTCACGGGGTCGGCGCCCACCATGATCTCGACGCCGTCGTATCCCAGCCGCGCGGCCAGCTCGAAGGCGTCCGGCGTGCGCTCCGGGTAGACGGACGCGGTGGACAGCGCGATCTTCGCACTAGGTACTCGGATAACGCTCATACGGCTTCCTCGCCTCCGGCTGGAGTTCGCGTGAGCGGACGCCGCCGTGCCCGCAGGCCCGCTCGCTTCGCTCACTCACGATGCCAGCCTAAGCGGGACAGCGGATGAGTGGAGTCCGCCCTCGCTGATGCAGCGGAGATCACACCGTTACGGTGAGGACATGCCGCGGTTCATGCAGGGCGCCATTCCCAGCCCGAACATCTGGAACACCCCTCACATCTACGAGCTGGAGAACCGGGCGGTCGACCCCGACGGGCTGGCCGACGCGGCGATGGCCGCCATCCGGCCGTGGGACGGCGCGACGGTCCTCGACATCGGCTGCGGCAGCGGCTACCACCTGCCCTCCCTGTCGGCCACCGCCGCCCGGGTGATCGGCGTCGAGCCGCACGGCGACCTCGTCGAGCTGGCCAGGCGCCGCTGCCGGCCGCTGCCCGACGTCGAGGTCCACGCGGCCACCGCCCAGGCCCTCCCGCTGCCCGACGCCTCGGTGGACGTCGCCGTCGCCCGCTGGGCCTACTTCTTCGGCCCCGGCTGCGAGCCGGGCCTGGCCGAGCTCTCCCGGGTGGTACGGCGGGGCGGCGCGGCCTTCGTGATCGACCTCGACGCCACCCGCGGCGCCTTCGGCCGCTGGTTCAGCCAGTCCGTCCCCACCCACTCGGCCAGGTCCGTCGAGGAGTTCTGGAGCCGCCAGGGCTGGCAGAGCCGCCCCCTCGACCTGCGCATGTCCTTCGAGCGCCGCGCCGACCTGGAGGCGGTGCTCCGCATCGAGTTCTCCCCCGCGATCGCCGACCGGGCCATCGCCGAGACCCCCGGGCTGGAGCTCGCCTACCCCAACCTCCTGCGCTGGAAGCTGTACTGACCGCCCGCCGGTCCAGCAGTCGGGCAGCAAGGATGAAAAGCCCTCCGGAATCGCTTGACCTTGTCGTTGATGTCAACGTTTAGCGTGAAGCCGTAAGGAGGACGGATGCGGATCGGTGAGCTCGCGAGACGGGCCGGGGTCAGCACCCGCGCGCTGCGCTACTACGAGCAGCAGGGGCTGATCACGGCAGGGCGGAAGGCCAACGGCTACCGGGAGTACGGCGAGGCGGACCTCAAGCTCGTCACCGAGATCAGGTCGCTGCTCGGCGTCGGGTTCACCCTGGAGGACGCCCGGCCGTTCGTGGCGTGCCTGCGGGCGGGACACGCCTCGGGCGGGTCCTGCCCGGAGTCGGTGGCGGTCTACCGGCGCAAGCTGGCCGAGATCGACGACGAGATCCGCACGCTGCTCGCCCGGCGGGCCGAGGTGGCCGGCCAGCTGACCGAGTCCTGTCACGGATGCGTACTGAGAAAGCAGAGATGATCATGATCACTTTGACCGCCGAGAACTTCGCCGAGCAGGTGCTCCAGAGCGACAAGCCCGTCCTGGTCGACTTCTGGGCCGAGTGGTGCCCGCCGTGCCGGATGATCGCGCCGATCCTGGAGCAGATCGAGGCCGAGCACGGCGACCGCGTCACGATCGCCAAGCTCAACTACGACGAGCACCAGGAGATCGCGGCCCGCTACGGCGTCATGGGCCTGCCGACGCTCAACCTCTACAAGGGCGGCGAAGTGGTCCAGCAGATCGTCGGCGCCAAGCCCAAGCGCATGCTCCTCGCCGACCTCGAAGACCACATCTAGGCGGGCCGCAGAACCCGCAGACAGGGCGGCCCGCAGAACCCACGGAACCGCTCAGGCGGGCCCCGGCTCCCGCGGAACCGCTCGGGCTGCCCCGGGTGGGCCCCGGCTCCTGCGGAACCGCTCGGGCGGGCCCCGGGCGGCGGGCTGATGCAGAGCCGGCGCGAGACGACCCCGGGCCGGTGGAACCGGGCGAGCCGCTCCCGGCACGGCTCGGCGCGGGCCGTACCGGGTGAAAGTTGTCGGTCGGGACCGGTAACGTGCCGCCATGGCTAAGAAGGTCGGCTATCGCTGTGGTGAGTGCGGTTGGCAGACCGCCAAATGGGTGGGCCGCTGCGGCGAGTGCCAGGCCTGGGGCACTGTCGAGGAGGAGACGGCCCGCGGTGGCGTGAACGTCGCCTCCGCCGGAGCGGTGTCGGCCCCCGCCGTCCCGATCGGGCAGGTCAAGGCCGAGGTGGCGCACGCGCGCGGCACCGGCGTGCCCGAGCTCGACCGGGTGCTCGGCGGCGGCCTCGTGCCGGGCGCCGTCGTGCTGCTGGCCGGGGAGCCGGGCATCGGCAAGTCCACGCTCCTGCTGGAGGCCGCGGCCAAGATCGCCCGGCAGCAGACCGTGCTCTACATCACGGGCGAGGAGTCGGCCGCCCAGGTGCGGGTCAGGGCCGACCGGATCGGCGCGATCCAGGACCAGCTCTACCTCGCGGCCGAGACCGACCTCAGCGCGCTGGTGGCCCACGTGGAGAAGGTCCAGCCGGACCTGCTCATCGTCGACTCGGTGCAGACGATCGGTTCCGCCCAGGCGACCGGGGTGCCCGGCGGGGTCACCCAGGTCAGGGAGGTCGCCGGCAACCTGGTCCGGCTGGCCAAGGAGCGGGGCATGTCCACGGTGCTGGTCGGCCACGTCACCAAGGAGGGCTCGATCGCCGGCCCTCGGACACTCGAACACCTGGTCGACGTCGTGCTCCACTTCGAGGGCGACCGGCACTCCCGGCTCCGCATGGTCCGCGCGATCAAGAACCGGTACGGCCCCGTCGACGAGGTCGGCTGCTTCGACCTGCACGAGGGCGGCATCGAGGGGATCGCCGACGCCAGCGGCCTGTTCGTCTCCCACCGCGCCGAGCCGGTGCCCGGCACGTGCGTCACGGTCACCCTGGAGGGCACCCGGCCGCTGCCCGCCGAGGTCCAGGCCCTGGTCGCGCGGACCGAGGCCCAGCAGCCGCGCCGCTCCTCCTCCGGGCTCGACACCTACCGGGTGACGATGGTGCTGGCCGTGCTGGAGCGGCGGCTCAACGCCAAGCTCGGCGGATGCGACGTGTTCACCGCGACCGTGGGCGGCATCAAGCTCAGCGATCCGGCGGTGGACCTGTCGGTGATGCTCGCGGTGGCCAGCGCCGCCGGAGACAAGGCGCTGCCCCCCGGGCTGGTCGTGATGGGCGAGGTGGGCCTGGCCGGGGAGCTGCGCCCGGTCCGCGACGTGCGCCGCCGCCTGTCGGAGGCGGCACGGCTGGGCTTCACCCGCGCCCTGGTCCCGGCCGGCTCCCTCGACGCGGGCAAGAGAAAGAACGGCGAACGCTCCCTGGTCCCGGTCGGCGGCCGGAGCACGAACTTCCTGCCGGGTTTCGACGTCGTCGAGGCGGACAACGTCTGGGACGCCCTCACCCACGTCACCTAGAGGCGACCATCCGGCGATTCCGGCCTTCCCGGGGCCTCCGCCGGTAAGCTGAGCGTGATACGCAGACCACGGGGGTCATGTGCCAGCAAACTACAAAGGGCTCGACGAGCGTCGCAGGGCCGTCCTCGCCGCGGTCGCTCCGGGCACCGCGCTACGCGACGGCCTCGAACGCATCCTTCGCGGCCACACAGGCGGTCTGATCGTCCTGGGCCATGACAGCACGGTCGAGGAGATCTGCAGCGGCGGGTTCGAACTGGACGTCGAGTTCTCCGCGACGCGGCTGCGCGAGCTCGCCAAGATGGACGGCGCCATCGTGCTGAACGCGGGCGACCTCAGGATCGTGCGCGCGGCCGTGCACCTGATGCCCGACCCGTCCATCCCCACCGACGAGTCGGGCACCCGGCACCGCACCGCCCAGCGGGTGGCGGTGCAGACGTCCGTGCCCGTCATCTCCCTCAGCAAGTCCATGCGGATCATCGCCCTCTACCTGGACGGCTTCCGCTACGTGCTGGAGGAGTCGGCGGCGATCCTCTCCAGGGCCAACCAGGCCCTGGCCACCCTTGAGCGCTACAAGCTCCGCCTGGACGAGGTCTCCGGCACGCTGTCGGCTCTGGAGATCGAGGATCTGGTGACGGTCCGCGACATCGCGGTGGTCGCCCAGCGGCTGGAGATGGTCCGGCGCATCTCCGAGGAGATCGCCGGTTACGTCGTCGAGCTCGGCACCGACGGCCGTCTGCTGTCCCTGCAGTTCGACGAGCTGGTGGCCGGGACCGAGACCGACCGCGAGCTGATCGTGCGCGACTACCTGCCGATGGCGGGCCGTCGTCCCCGCAAGTTCGCCGAGGCCCTGCACGATCTCGACCAGCTGTCCTCCAGCGACCTGCTCGACCTCTCCGTCGTCGCCCAGGTTCTCGGCCACTCGGGCAACGACGCCCTGGACAGCCCGGTGAGCCCCCGGGGCTACCGCCTGCTGGCCAAGGTCCCCCGCCTCCCGGGCACGGTGGTCGACCGGCTGGTCGACCAGTTCGGCAGCCTGCAGAAACTGCTGGCCGCCAGCATCGGCGACCTTCAGGAGGTGGGCGGGGTCGGCGAGGCGAGGGCCCGTCACATCCGCGAGGGCCTCTCCCGGCTGGCCGAGTCCTCCATCCTGGAGCGCTACGTCTAGCGCTTTGAGCAAGGCCTAACGGAGGTGGAAGACGGTCCTGCGGCTCTTCAGACCCGGACCGCGGACCACGGCCACATAGGTGCCCGCCAGGGCGTCGTCACGCTCGGCCGTGCAGTCGCCGCCGGACCGGCGGCGGTCCCACTGGATCTCCCGGACGTACGGGATGCCGCGGTCGAGCTTGCGGATGTCGTCGATCTCGCCGCTGACGCAGTCGGCCGACGACCAGACCCGGTCGCTGCCGGAGGTGATGCGGACCTCCATCGCCCGAGGTCCGACGTCGGCCGTGCACGTCACCTTGCCGATGTTCACCAGCGTCAGGATGAACCGGGGCCGGCTGCCCGGCGCGTAGACGTCGCCCTGGCCCTGCATGTTCAGCACGAGGTCGGGAGACTCGCAGGCGTCGCCGGGCCGCTTGGCCCTGACTGCCGCCTTGGCCGATCCGGAAGTCGTCGTCGGGCTCGGCGAAGGGGTGACCGTCACCGTGGGCAGCACGGTCACTATCGGATCCGGTGTGGGCGACCCGCCGAGCTGGGCCTGCACCTTCGACGTGTCCTCCGGCCCACTCGACGAGCAGGCCCAGGCCACGACGGCGACCACCACGAGCACACCGACGAGCGCGGCCATCCGACGCCGCCAGTAGACGTCCACCCCTATATCGCTACGGAAAGTGTCCGGATCCATACACACAGTATGAAGATTTCTCATGAGTGATGAGGGACGACCCGCCGCTACCCCTGCCGTTTCAGCCGGCGAAGAGGAGGGAAAGGCTCCGGCTCGGCACTATCGTCGAGAGGTGCCCGAGTCGAACCTCCTGCTGGAACCCGTTCTCGACTGGTATGCCGAGAGCGCCCGCGATCTCCCCTGGCGCACCCCCGGCGCCTCCCCCTGGTCGATCCTGGTCAGCGAGATCATGCTGCAGCAGACACCGGTGGTCCGGGTGCTGCCCGTCTGGACCGAGTGGATGGAGCGCTGGCCCACGGCCGCCGCCCTCGCCGAGGAGCCCCCCGGTGAGGCCGTACGCCACTGGGGCCGGCTGGGCTACCCGCGCCGAGCCCTCAACCTGCACGCCTGCGCACGGGCGATCACCGACCACCACGGCGGCGAGGTCCCCTCCGACCACGCCACCCTGCTGACGCTCCCCGGCATCGGCGAGTACACCGCGGCCGCGGTGGCCAGTTTCGCCTTCAAGGGCCGCCACGCCGTTCTCGACACCAACGTCCGCCGGGTCCTGGCACGGGCCGTACGGGGCGAGGAGTATCCCCCGAAGGCCACCACGTCCGCCGAGCGCCGGCTCGCCGAGTCACTGCTCCCAGGCGCCGACGACGCCCCCGTATGGGCGGTCGCCGTCATGGAGCTGGGCGCTCTGGTCTGTACGGCACGCGCGCCCCGGTGCGCCGACTGCCCGATCGGCGACCTGTGCGCCTGGCGCCTGGCCGGCAAGCCGGCCTACGACGGCCCCGCCCGCAAGGGGCAGACCTACGCCGGAACCGACCGCCAGTGCCGCGGCCGCCTCCTGGCCGTCCTGCGCCAGGCTCACGGCCCCGTCCCCAAAGACGCCCTCGACGTGGTCTGGGACATCGCCCCGCAGCGGGAGCGCGCCCTCGACGGCCTGATCGCCGACGGCCTGGCCGAGGTCCTCGACGACGGCACCTACCGCCTTCCGGGGTGAGCGGTCCGCGAGGGGAAGGGGTCCGGCCCACCGCCCGGCGCGGCTCCGAGAGTGGCTCAGGCGGCCAGGCGCAGGCCGAGTGCGGTGAGGTTGGTGCGGGCCCAGTCGAGCTCCTCGGCGAGCATGTCGACCAGAGCGCCGGGGCCCCTGGTCCGCAGCGGCACGGCCAGGTCGTGGGTCTCGACCTCGATGTGGGCGGTGCCGTTCACCGCGCCGGAGAGCATGGCGGTGAGGGTGTCCTCCAGGACCGAGCGGGTGCTCGGCAGCTCGTGGCGGGTCTCGCTCACATGGTTGTGGACGTGGCCGAGCTTCACCACGGGGGCACCGGCGGCCGCGAGGCCGCGCAGGGCGGCTCCGGGCTCCTCCGAGCCGCCGGCGAGGTGGCAGGCGTCCAGGCAGACCCCGAGGTGGTCGGAGTCGATGTCGCCAACCCGCTCCAGTGCCTGCTTGGTGGTCTCCAGCACGCAGCCGGGCCACGGCTCGAAGCCGACCCTGATCGTCTTTCCGGTGACGCTGTAGAGGCCGCGCAGCTCGCGGGAGAGGCGCTCCAGGCGGCGCGAGGCGATCGCGTGCAGGTCGGCCGGCCAGTCGCGGCGCCAGCCGATGGGAATGGTGGAGATGCTTCCGAACCGGACGTCCTCCGGCAGCAGGAAGGCGAGGATCTTGGCCAGCGCCATCGTGTAGCGGTAACGCTCGGGCTTCGCCCAGTCGGGGCCGGGGGCGTCCTGGTTGCGCCCGCCGGTGCCGTTGAGGCTGACGACCTCCAGGCCGCGCTCCTCAAGGGAACGGCGCAGGCGCACCAGCTCGATCCGGTCGGCGGTGAGATGGTCGGCGACGCTCGGGGAGAGCCAGAGGCCCACGCCCATCCGCTCCACGCCGAGCCGCTTGCGCACCGGGACCGCGTATCGGGTCAGGTGCGCTATCAGGTTCTCCAGGTCCTCAGCGGGATGTACGCCCGCGTTGTAGGACAGGTGAACGAGCGTCCCGTCCTCGTGCCGCAAACGCATCCGATGCCTCCCAGGCGTGCTCCGTGTAAGCGACCTCGATTGCCCTACGCCGGTGGTTGTGGCGTCATGGGTCAACAGGCCGTCCCTGCCGGGAACTCGGCCCGGCCCGCCGAGCATCCCGCACGGGCACCGATCTCCGCGTCACTCCCGGAGTGGATTCCTCGGTACGTCGCTGGGCTGACCTCGGGGGCGCCCTCACCGCAATCAGTACGACTTGTGGATCACTTCGGTGAGATGAGCCGGATTCACTCTACAGAGTGTAGTACTACCTATGGTGGCGGCATACCTTATTGCATAACAAATGAGTAGACCCCGCCGTGAATCTCCTCACGGCGGGGTCTCTCTTTACCTGTGGAACTAGTTCTGGATCGGCTCCGCGATGGCGGCCGCCGAGTCCGGAACCTGGTCGGCAGGCGCGGCCTCACCCACGAAGACGAACTTCGCGTTGTCGCCTTCGCCCTCGATGCTGATCTTGACGATCTGACCGGGACGGAGCTCGCCGTACAGGATCTTCTCCGACAGCGAGTCCTCCAGCTCACGCTGGATGGTGCGGCGGAGCGGACGGGCGCCCATCACCGGGTCGTAGCCACGGTCGGCCAGCAACTGCTTGGCGTCCTGGGTGACCTCCAGACCCATGTCGCGGTCCTTCAGACGCTCGCCCACCTGCGCGAGCATCAGGTCCACGATCTTGATGATCTCCTTCGGCGTGAGCTGGTGGAAGACCACGATGTCGTCGACACGGTTGAGGAACTCGGGCCGGAAGTGCTGCTTGAGCTCCTCCTGGACCTTGGACTTCATCCGGTCGTAGTTCGACTCGGTGTCGTTGGACTTCGCGAACCCGACGCCCTGCCCCTTGGAGATGTCGCGGGTGCCGAGGTTGGTCGTCATGATGATGACGGTGTTCTTGAAGTCCACCACGCGGCCCTGGGCGTCGGTCAGGCGACCGTCCTCCAGGATCTGCAGCAGCGAGTTGAAGATGTCGGGGTGGGCCTTCTCGATCTCGTCGAAGAGGACCACGGAGAACGGCTTGCGCCGCACCTTCTCGGTGAGCTGGCCACCCTCCTCGTATCCGACGTAGCCGGGAGGAGAGCCGAAGAGCCGGGAGACGGTGTGCTTCTCCATGAACTCGGACATGTCCAGCATGATCAGCGCGTCCTCGTCCCCGAACAGGAACTCGGCCAGCGCCTTGGAGAGCTCGGTCTTACCGACACCGGACGGACCGGCGAAGATGAACGAGCCACCCGGACGGCGCGGGTCCTTCAGACCGGCGCGCGTACGGCGGATCGAGCGGGACAGACCCTTGATGGCGTCGTCCTGGCCGATGATCCGCTTGTGCAGCTCGTCCTCCATGCGGAGCAGTCGCTGGGACTCCTCCTCGGTGAGCTTGAAGACCGGGATGCCGGTGGCCGTGGCGAGGACCTCGGCGATGAGCTCCTCGGTGACCTCGGCGACGACGTCCATGTCGCCGGCCTTCCACTCCTTCTCGCGGCGCTCGCGCTTGAGCTGGAGCTGCTTCTCCTGGTCGCGCAGCGCGGCGGCCTTCTCGAAGTCCTGCGCGTCGATCGCGGACTCCTTGTCGCGCCGCACGTTGGCGATCTTCTCGTCGTACTCACGCAGGTCCGGCGGCGCGGTCATGCGGCGGATGCGCATGCGCGAGCCGGCCTCGTCGATGAGGTCGATCGCCTTGTCGGGCAGGAACCGGTCGCTGATGTAGCGGTCGGCGAGCTGCGCGGCGGCCACGAGGGCGCCGTCGGTGATGGAGACCCGGTGGTGCGCCTCGTAACGGTCGCGCAGGCCCTTGAGGATCTCGATCGTGTGGCTGAGGCTGGGCTCGGCCACCTGGATCGGCTGGAAGCGGCGCTCGAGCGCGGCGTCCTTCTCCAGGTGCTTGCGGTACTCGTCGAGGGTGGTCGCCCCGATGGTCTGCAGCTCACCGCGGGCCAGCATCGGCTTGAGGATGCTGGCGGCGTCGATCGCGCCCTCGGCGGCACCCGCACCGACGAGTGTGTGGAGCTCGTCGATGAACAGGATGATGTCGCCACGGGTGCGGATCTCCTTGAGGACCTTCTTCAGGCGCTCCTCGAAGTCACCGCGGTAGCGGGAGCCCGCCACCAGCGCGCCCAGGTCCAGGGTGTAGAGCTGCTTGTCCTTGAGCGTCTCCGGGACCTCGCCCTTGACGATCTTCTGGGACAGCCCTTCGACGACGGCGGTCTTGCCGACACCGGGCTCACCCACCAGGACGGGGTTGTTCTTGGTCCTCCTGGAGAGGACCTGCATGACCCGCTCGATCTCCTTCTCCCGGCCGATGACCGGGTCGAGCTTGCCCTCACGGGCGGCCTGCGTCAGGTTGCGGCCGAACTGGTCCAGCACAAGGGAGGTCGACGGCGCGGCCTCCTGCGGGCCGCCCGCGGCGGCCGGCTCCTTGCCCTGGTAGCCGTGGAGCAACTGGATGACCTGCTGCCGCACGCGGTTGAGATCCGCGCCCAGCTTCACCAGCACCTGGGCGGCGACGCCCTCGCCCTCACGGATGAGGCCGAGCAGGATGTGCTCGGTGCCGATGTAGTTGTGTCCCAGCTGCAAGGCCTCGCGGAGCGACAGCTCAAGGACCTTCTTCGCGCGCGGGGTGAAGGGAATGTGCCCCGACGGCGCAGACTGTCCCTGGCCGATGATCTCCTCGACCTGCTGACGCACACCTTCAAGACTGATGCCGAGGCTCTCCAGAGCCTTGGCGGCAACGCCTTCACCTTCGTGGATCAGACCAAGAAGGATGTGCTCCGTACCGATGTAGTTGTGGTTGAGCATCCGGGCCTCTTCTTGAGCCAGGACGACAACCCGCCGTGCGCGGTCGGTGAACCTCTCGAACATCTCGTCGCTCCTCACAGAGCGGTCAGGCAGGTCCGGGATGTCCGGGCCCTGTCATCCCGCATGGTAGCCCCGACCCGGCGACCGCTCTATGCAGAAGACGTTCCCCGAGAGCAGGGCGTTCACCCTCCATCCAACTACTTACAGGGGGTGGGATGTTCCCGATACGCCGCAAGCGAACGACGTTTATCGGCCACTCAAACGCGTCATGCGGTCATGGCCGCCACCGGACCCCACCGTGGCCGCCATAACCGCATGATTCAACGATCTAGTGAGCCGCTTCGTACTGCTCGACGATCTTGGAGGCGATTCGACCGCGCTCGCTGACATTAAGGCCGTGCGACTTCGCCCATGCCCGGATGTCGGCGCTCTTCTCCCGCGTCAGTGCCCGGGCGCCACCTGCACGGCGGCGACGAGGGGCCAGCGCGCCGGAACGGCGAGCACTCTGCACGAAAGGCGACAGGGAGTCGCGGAGCTTCTTCGCGTTTACGTCACTCAGGTCAATCTCATAGCTGGTGCCGTCAATCGCGAAGGCGACAGTCTCATTGGCCTCGCCCCCATCGAGGTCGTCGATGAGAATCTCCTGGATCTGCTTGGCCATCTACGCAATCCTTTCGCGGAGTATTGTTTCATTCGCTAGCTAAACATATACCCGCAATCGGAGAGCGGCAATTCCGGGAGCCCGGCGATTCTCGCCGGGAACCCAGACGGCGAGTGGATCAGCTGTTCTGCGACTCAGCCCGATCCCGCCGTTTTGCCGGACGGCGGCCGGCGGCTTCACTACGAAGAAGCTTGACCACTCCGTAGATGAAGGCCCCGCCGACGACCGCTGGAGGTATCAACGCGGACAATACGTCGCTCATTCGTCCTCGCTCCGTACCGGGGATGACATTCTGGGGACCATGGAATTTTTGGCGGCGGCATCCCCGGCCGCGCCGGGGGCTCGCTCGATCACTCTGGATCCACCCACACATGACCATAGCGTCACCGTCGAGCAGCGCACGTCACCGGGGCGGCCATGTCGGCCCTTCACTACCTTAATGCTTCTCTCCAGCCGTCTTACCGGTTGCACTCCGTAAAGCTGCTCGGAAAAAACCGACAGAGCGATCACGCGATGATCAACTTTGCCGGAAAACCAATGCCGCTCCGGGTCCCGGAACCCCGCGCCCCCGCCATCCGGCCGCGAAGCCCCTGCTCAAAGAGCCTGTGGACAAGGACGAACGGACTTACCCCGGAGCCGAGGACCGCTTCCCCGAGCTTCACCACGGAATGCCCGCCGTGATGAGAACACCCGGTTGGAGAGCTGCCCGCTTCATCGGGCCGGCGGCTCGCGGCGCAACACCATCGTAGGGAACAAGGCGGATCTTCATCGCTTTCTTACCAAGAGTACGTCCGCCTCCGGCATGCGGGACATAGTCGTAGCCCGTATAACCACCAAACGCGATCAGGCGTGCCAACAACCCCGGCAACACCGCGGAGCCCGGCCCCGGATCGGCGAGAACGCCTTCGCCCACCGGACGGATGGCCCGGAAGGCGGCGTAGAAGGCGGGCCGAGAAGACGGGTGCGGAAGGCGCGCGTAGAAGGAGAGAATCCGGTAGAGCGTCACGGAGACGGAACCGCCGGCGATGACGGCGGGCGGGCGCTCCCGCCATTCGGCCGCCGGTCCGGGAACTCTCGGCGGCGGCGACCGGCCGCCCATTGGCCTCTCATAGCCTCTCGCGGGCGATGGGGGCGCCGGTTGACCGGGATTGTCGGCGGCGGGGCCCGGGGAGGCTGCCATAACGTTCCTCCCGGCGGCGCGTATGGGTTTGCGCTTCCATCGCACTGCGGCCGAACACCGTTACGACGCCTGTTTTTCTCACCCGCGCATGAAATCGGGACCGGCGGTTCATCCCGCCGGCCCCGATATTCACGGAACTACTTGGTCTTGACGACGACCGTCCCGGCCACCTTGTCGTGCAGAGCCTGCTGCAGGGGCTTGTCCCACAACGGCCACAGCACGTCCACCAGCAGGAAAATGCCCACCACGAAATTCACCAGCAGGCCGAGCCAGCCCAGGAGGCCGGCGAACGCGTTGATGATGTAGGAGCCGAACAGCACGAGGGCCCGCTTGGCCGCGCTGCCCGTGTCGATGCCGCCGGCGAGCTGGCCACCCAGCCGGACGACCCTGATGCCCATGATCTGCTTGCCGAGCGTGGTGCCGTTGCGCCCCAGCATGAAGATCTCGTAGCCGATGAGGGCCAGAGCGATGATGAGCGAGCTCACCAGCGTCGAGAGGGCGGCGCTGCCGCTGACGGCGTAGGTTGCCGGATCGAACGACGGCGCGAACGGCAGCGAGACCACGAAGCCGAGGATGCCCGCGGGGATGCCGACGATCAGGAGGTCGATGATGCGGGCCACCAGACGCTGCCACCACTCCGCGAGCGGCGCGGGCACACCCGGGGGCATCGCGCCCTGCGGCGCGTACCCCTGGCCGTAGGCGGGGACCTGCTGGCCGTAGGCCTGCTGCTGGCCGTACGCCTGCTGCTGGCCGTACGCCTGCTGCTGACCGTAGGCCTGCTGCTGGCCGTAGCCCGGCTGGGAGGGCTGGCCGTAGGGGGACTGCTCCTGGGAGGGCTGCTGGCCGTAGGCCGGCTGCTGCCCGTAGGCGCCGGTCCCCTGCTGACCGTAACCCTGCTGCTGGCCGTAACCCGGCTGGGAGGCCTGCTGCCCGTAGGGCGACTGCTCCTGGGAAGGCTGCTGACCGTAAGGCGACTGCTCCTGGGAAGGCTGGCCGTAGGGGGACTGCTCCTGGGAGGGCTGCTGGCCGTAGGCCGGCTGCTGCCCGTAGGCGCCGGTCCCCTGCTGACCGTAGCCCTGCTGCTGCCCGTAACCCGGCTGGGAGGCCTGCTGGCCGTAGGGGGACTGCTCCTGGGAGGGCTGCTGGCCGTAGGCCGGCTGCTGCCCGTAGGCGCCGGTCCCCTGCTGACCGTAGCCCTGCTGCTGCCCGTAACCCGGCTGCTGGCCGTAGCCCGGCTGGGAGGCCTGCTGCCCGTAAGGCGACTGCTCTTGGGAAGGCTGGCCGTAGGGGGACTGCTCCTGGGAGGGCTGCTGGCCGTAGGCCGGCTGCTGCCCGTAGGCGCCGGTCCCCTGCTGACCGTAGCCCTGCTGCTGCCCGTAACCCGGCTGCTGGCCGTACCCCTGCTGCCCGTAACCGGGCTGGGTCTGGCCCGGACCGGTGTGCGGCTGTGAGGTCTCCGATCGATATCCCACAATTGTCATGTCAGGGTCATGTTCGCCAGGGGCTCGACCCGCATTGTGCTGTCCGTACTCTGGCTGCCCCGACGGTGTGCGATCGCGGTCGGGATCATCCTGATACGGCGGCTGTCCGGTGCTCACCGCGTCACCTCACTACTTCGACGGCGCATGTGGCATACGTGAGACTCACATGCTTGCTGCAGCACAAGGTATCGACATAGGTATCAACAGTCATCTTTCTGATCGGTAACCGTCAAGGTCACGTCAGTCGCGATCCCGGGTCAGGTGGAGCAGCATTCGGGTGTTTCCCAAGGTGTTCGGCTTGACGTGCTCCAGGTCGAGGAACTCCGCGACGCCCTCGTCATATGAGGCGAGAAGTTCGGCGTAGACCTCCGGTGCGACGGGCGTGCCCTGGATCTCACGGAAGCCGTGCCGGGCGAAGAAGCCGACCTCGAAAGTGAGGCAGAAGACCCGCCGGAGCCCGAGCCCGCCGGCGGTGCGGATGAGCTCCGAGACGATCCGGTGGCCGATGCCCAGCCCTCGGCAGGCGGGGTCGACGGCGACGGTGCGGATCTCGGCGAGGTCCTCCCAGAGCACGTGCAGCGCCCCGCAGCCCACGACGGCGCCCGCCCGCTCGGCCACCCAGAATTCCTGGATGTCCTCGTACAGGGTGACCGTGGCCTTCTCCAGAAGGCGCGGGCCGGCTCCCCCGTAGGTGTCGACGAGCCGCCGGATGGCGCGCACGTCCGGAGTGCGGGCGCGCCGTACCGTGATCTCGGCCGCGGCCTCCGCCGCGTCCGCCGGGCGGTCCCGCGGGTCCCGTTCCGCGTCCACGTCTCCGCCCCCGGCCACTGCGCGTCGTCCCGCGATCTCGGTGTCGCGAACGGCCGGGGTGGGGGAATGCTCCGCAACCTGCTCCATAACCGATCAGCGTACGTCCTCGGCACGCGCGAATTACGGCTCACCCTTAACTCACGCCCCACGGCCAACAGATGACAGATGGTAGTCACGCCATGACGCTGGGCCGCGGGCGCCGGTGACGGGCCAAAACTCGCCTTTCGCATGGTCCTGGAGCTGCGAAGACCTCCACCTCCCCTTGACCGAGAGCACATAAAACCAGCGTAATGCACATGTTGATCATGGAGATGTGTGATCTTCTTGTGACATTCCGGTTGTGAAAGCTCTACCGAGTTTGTAGTTCTGGTTGAGCATGAACCTCCAATTGCACTAATGTCCGTGCTCGATGTCAGCGACGTTAAAGCGCTGAACCGCCGAATCCCCGGACCCGGGGAACCGGGGACCCACCCTTTAGTCCCCTGGGGTGAATCCGAGGTGCCCCCGCACCCTCGGTAGGGCTACCTCCGGCCCGAACCCGTCAGCTAACCCGGTAGGCGGCCGAGAGAGGAGCCTGTTGGTGAAGCGCACGCGTGACCGTGGGGGGAAAAACACGGGCAGACATGCCCGCCGTCGAGAACACGCCCCGCGTGGACTCACCCGCCGGATGGCGCTCATCGGACTGGCCTTCGCCTCCCTGACCCTCGGCACCCCTGTCGTCGCGGCCACCGCCGACCCGAAGCCCAGCCTTCCGGAGCTGGCCAAGCAGGTCGAGAAGCTGCACACCGACATCGAAACGCTCACCGAGCAGTACAACGGCGAGCGCGTCAAGCTCAAGCAGGCGCAGCGCGCCGCCGCGAGCGCCAAGAAGACCCTCGCCGTCAGCGAGTCCGAGCTGGCGTCCCGGCGCGCCAAGGCCACCCTCCTCGCGCAGAGCTCCTACATGTCGGGAGGTCTGGGCGCCGCCATGGTCTTCAGCCAGCCGACCGATCCCGACACCTTCCTCGACCAGGCCACCACGAACTACGCCCTCCAGCAGCAGCAGAGCGAGGAGGTCGCCCAGGTCGCCCGGGCGATCGAGGCCGCCGAGCGGGCGCAGGCCAGCGCCAAGGCCCGGACCACCGAGGTCAAGGACCTCCTGTCGGAGATCGGCACCAAGCGCACCAAGATCGAAGGGCTCGTCGACAAGGTCGAGAGCGACCTGTTCAGCGAGGTGCGCAGCCGGGCCAAGTCCAACAGCCGGGGCAGCCGGGTGAAGATCAGCGTGCCGATCGTCGGCAGCGGCAAGGCCGCCGAGGCCGCCCGCTGGGCACTCTCCCAGCAGCTCAAGCCGTATGTCTGGGGCGCCGAGGGCCCCAACTCCTTCGACTGCTCCGGCCTGGTCATGTGGGCCTACCAGAAGGTCGGCATCAGCCTGCCGCACTACACCGGTGACCAGTGGACCGCGGGCACCCACATCTCCAGGGACGAGCTGCGCCCCGGTGACCTCGTCTTCTTCTACAACGACCTGCACCACGTCGGCATCTACATCGGCGCCGGCCTGATGGTCCACGCGCCCCGGACCGGCGACGTCATCCACATCGCCTCGATCGACAACCGGCCCTTCGCCGGTGGCGTGCGGGTCGCGGACTGAACCGGAGGGCGAAGGCCCGCCCGATCAGACGGGCGGACCGTCCGGTCAGACGGGCGAAGGTCCGCCCGACCAGACCGGACGGTGGACCGTCCGATCGGATCGGAGTGCGACGGACCACGCGGCCACGACAGACCGCGGACCACCCGATCCGGTCGGACCGCGGCGGAGCGCGCGACCAGGACAGACCGGGCGACGGACCCCGCGGCTAGATCAGGCGGCGGCGAGCCGCCCAGGCCACGGCTTCGATCGCCGTGGCGACGCCGATGCGGTCGCAGATTCCGCGGAGCCTGCGCCGGACGGTCCGGCCGCTGATGTCGAGGCGACGACCCACCCGGTCCACGGTGACGCCCTTGGCAAGCTCTGCCAGGAGCACGAGATCTTCGTCACTGAGACCGATCTCGCCCATGCCCAGGAGGCTGTCGCCGCGACGGGAATCCACTTCTGGATATGCCATCTAGAGTCGCTCCCCCCGCACTGGAACTCAGGCGTGAGTATGTTGGATATCAATGTCGCCCGTCAGGAACGGTAAACGCCTTGTTCAAAGGTCGTCAAGTTCCCCTCTTCATAGAGGCGGCGAGCGCTATTGACATAGCGGGCGCTACGTGAAGTACTCATGATATGTCGGTGCCTTTGCGGTTAAGTCGCGGCCAAGCCAAGGCGCGCACCCGCAACCGCCTGCTGGCCGCGGCCGCCGAAGTCATCGCAGAACAAGGTTTCGCTGGGGCCTCCGTCGACGAGATCGCCTCCAGGGCGGGCCACACGGTCGGTGCCCTCTACTCCCATTTCGCCGGGAAAGATGAGTTGTTCCTCACTCTCTTCGACGAGCACGCCGCCCACCGCCTTGACAGCGTCGAGGAAATCGCCTCCCAATGGGAGGAGGACCAGACCGTTTTCGCCGCGCTCGGTGAGTATCTGGCCGAGATCGCCGATCGCCACACGGTATGGAGCACACTGGAAATGGAGTTTCTGCGCTACGCGCTGACCCGTCCGGAATTGCTCGACCGTCTGGCGGCCCACTGGCGGGCTCCCCGTACGGCCGTCGCCCGCCTGGTGGCCCCGCACTGCGCCGCGCACGACCCGGTCGCCGTCTCGACCGCGATCATCGGGCTCCTCGAAGGGCTCGTCACGCAGCGCCGCGTCGACCGCGCCGCGGTGCCGTCCGAACTGTTCGCCGAGGCGCTGCGCTGGCTTACGGCCGGACTCGCCCACCCTCCCGGACCGGCGGCCGCCAACCCGCCGCAGCCCCCGCGGCCGGCATGCCGGGAGGCCGGCCGTAAGCACGCCGGGAGGTCCTCGTGAACACGCCGGGAGACCCGCCCTAAGCACCGGACACGCCGGGAGAGCCACCGTGAGGCACTGAAGGGCCGGGAGACCCGTCATGGGCACCGGACGCGCCGGGAGACCCGCCGTGGGCACCGGACGCGCCGGGAGACCGGCCGTGGGCAACGCCGGGAGACCCGCCATGAGGCACCTGAAGGGCCGCCGGCCTCCAGGGGAGTGTCCCTCCGCCCCCGTTCCGCCCGCGCGCCGTACGGGCTCCGTGGGAGCGCGGCCACCCGGTGCGCGGGCTCCGCGGAGGCGTGAGCGCACGCCGTGGGCGCACGCCGCGCGGACGCGCTCGTGCCGCCGTCCTCCGACGGCGGCACCCGGGTCCGGCCGGACCGGCCCGGCACCGCCGTACGGAGGCACGGCGTGGGAAGTCGGTGCCGCCCGGCGGGGAGAGCTGAGTCTCCCGCCGCGCGGCACCGGCTGCCCGCGGGCTCAGCCCGCCGGCTTGACCAGCGGGAACAGGATGGTCTCGCGGATGTTCTTGCCGGTGAAGGCCATGACGAGACGGTCCACGCCGAGCCCCATGCCACCGGTGGGCGGCATCGCGTATTCCAGGGCGGTCAGGAAGTCCTCGTCAAGCTGCATGGCCTCGGGGTCGCCGCCCGCGGCGAGCAGGGACTGCTCGGTGAGGCGGCGGCGCTGCTCGACCGGGTCGACCAGCTCCGAGTAGGCGGTGCCGAGCTCGGTGCCGAAGCCGATCAGGTCCCACTTCTCGGTGAGGAGCGGGTTGTCCCGATGCTGGCGGGTCAGCGGGGAGGTCTCCAGCGGATAGTCCATGACGAACGTGGGCTGGATGAGGGTGTGCTCGACGAGCGCCTCGAAGATCTCCTGGACGAGCTTGCCCTGGCCCCACTTCGGGTCCCAGTGGATCTCGTGCGCGTCGGCGTGCTTGCGGACGTGCTCCAGCGGCGTCTCGGTGGTGATCTCCTCGCCCAGCGCCTCCGAGACCGACCCGTAGAGGGTGATCCTCGGCCACTCCGGCAGGCCCAGGTCGATCTCCTGGCCCTCGTGGGTCACCACGGAGTGGCCGAGCGCGGCCACGACCGCGCTCTGGATCATCCGCTGGGTCAGGTCGGCCATGTCGTTGTAGTCGAGATACGTGCCGTAGGCCTCGAGCATGGTGAACTCGGGGTTGTGGGTGGCATCCGCGCCCTCGTTGCGGAAGTTGCGGTTGATCTCGAAGACCTTCTCGATGCCGCCCACCACGAGCCGCTTGAGGTAGAGCTCGATCGCGATGCGGAGGTAGAGCTCCATGCTGTAGGCGTTGATGTGGGTCTTGAACGGCCGGGCCGTCGCGCCGCCGTGGATCGGCTGGAGCATCGGCGTCTCGACCTCGAGGTAGCCCTCACCGTGCCAGAAGTCACGCATCGCCCGCACGACGGCGCTACGGGTGTAGGCCATCTTCCGCGCCTCGTCGTTGACGATGAGGTCCAGGTAGCGCTGGCGGACCCGCGCCTCGGGGTCGGTGAGCCCGGCGTGCTTCTCCGGCAGCGGGCGCAGGCACTTGGAGGTGATCGCCCAGCGGTCGGCGAGGATGGACAGCTCGCCCCGGCGGGAGGTGATGACCTCGCCCTCGATGCCGACGTGGTCGCCGAGGTCGACGTCGCGCTTCCACGCCGCCAGGGACTCCTCGCCCACCTTGTCCAGGGAGATCATGACCTGGAGGTCGGCGGAGCCGTCCCGGATCGTGGCGAAGCAGAGCTTGCCTCCGGTCCTGGACAGCATGACCCGTCCGGTGACGCCGACCCGGTCGCCGGTCGCGGTGTCAGCGGCGAGATCGGCGTATTTCTCACGGATCTCGCCGTTGGTCGCGGTGCGCGGGAAATTCACCGGGTAGGGGTCGACGCCCTCGGAACGGAGGCGGTCGAGCTTCTCCCGGCGCACGCGCATCTGCTCGGGCAGATCCTCGGCTGGGTTCGTCACTTCATCGGTCACAGGGCAAGGTTACCGATGTCCGTGCTAAGCGGTGTTGCGGTGATAGATCAGCCGGAGACCGATCAGTGTGAGCCACGGCTCGTGCACGTCGATCGAGCGCGCCTCGCTGACCACGAGCGGCGCCGCGCTGCCGGTCGCGACGACGGTGACGTCGTCCGGGTCGTCGGCCAGCTCGGCCGCCATCCGCTCGACGATCCCGTCGACCTGGCCGGCGAACCCGTAGATGATGCCCGACTGGAGCGCCTCGACCGTGTTCTTGGCGATCACCGACCGGGGCCGGATCAGCTCCACCTTGTGCAGCTGCGCCCCGGCCGCGGCCAGCGCGTCCACCGAGATCTCGATGCCGGGGGCCGTCACCGCGCCGATGTACTCGCCCTTGGCGGAGACCGCGTCGAAGGAGGTCGCGGTGCCGAAGTCGACGATGATGCACGGCCCGCCGTACAGCTGGATGGCCGCCAGCGCGTTGACGATCCGGTCGCTGCCGACCTCCTTCGGGTTGTCCATCCTGACCGGCACCCCGGTCCGGATGCCGGGCTCGACGATCACCGCGGTGACGTCGCCGTAGTAGCGGCGGCACATCTCGCGCATCTCGTTGAGCACCGACGGCACCGTGGAGCAGAGCGCTATGCCGTCGACGTCGGCGCCTTTCAGCAGCGGCGACTGCCCGAGCAGCCCCTGCAGCACGACGGCTATCTCGTCGGCCGTGCGCCGGGCGTCGGTGGCGATCCGCCAGTGCTCGATGACCTCGTCGCCCTCGAACAGGCCGAGAACGGTGTGCGTGTTACCGACGTCGATGGCGAGCAGCATCAATTCCCCCGAAGGTCCAATGCGATGTCAAGAGCCGGCGCCGAGTGGGTGAGCGCACCCACCGCAAGGTAGTCAACGCCTGTTTCGGCCACATCACGGGCGGTGTCCAGGGTCAGCCCGCCGCTGGACTCCAGCCGCGCCCTGCCGTCCACCAGCCGTACGGCCAGCACCAGGTCGTCCACGGTGAAATTGTCCAACAGGATCTCCTCGGCTCCCTCGGCGAGCACCGGCTCGATCTGGTCGATCCGATCGACCTCGACCTCGATCGGCAGGCCGGGGTAGGCGTCGCGCACCGCCCGGAACGCCTCGGCCACCCCACCCGCGGCCACCACGTGATTGTCCTTGATCAGCGCCGCGTCCGAAAGCGACATGCGGTGATTGGCCCCGCCCCCGCACCGCACGGCGTACTTCTCCAGGGCCCGCAGCCCGGGCAGCGTCTTGCGGCTGTCCCTGATCCGCGCCCCGGTCCCCTCCACCGCCCGGACCCAGCGGTCGGTGAGGGTCGCGATGCCGGACAGGTGGGTGAGCAGGTTGAGCGCGGTCCGCTCGGCGGTCAGCAGGTCCCGCGTGGGGCCGGTGACGGTCATCAGCACGTCGCCCCGGGTGACGCGCTCGCCGTCCTTGACCAGCCGCTCGGCCGTGAGGCGGCCCTGGCTGAGGTGGGAGAACGCGCCTTCGGCGACGGCGAGCCCGGAGACCACCCCGTCCGCGCGGGCCACCACGTCGGCGGTGTCGGTCTGCCCGGCCGGGATGGTGGCGAGGCTGGTGACGTCGCCCGGGGCCTGGAGGTCCTCGTCCTCGGCGACCCTGAAGAGGGCCGTCACCGTGGCAGGGTCGAGCCCCGCCTCGATCAGGTCCGTCTCCACCCGGGGCGGTAGCACGGTCGCGCGCTGTCCGTGCGGCACGTACGTCATGGTCATTCCCTCCGCTGTCAGAGTCACGTCGAGGTGGCCCAGCCACCAGGCATCGTTCCGTTCGGGGAAGTCCTCGCGCCAGTGCGACCCGCGGGTCTCCTCGCGATTACGGGCGGCCTCCACCAGTGCCGACGCGACCGTCAGCAGGTTGGTCGCCTCCCATGACTCGGTGCACGGCTCGACCGCCACCGGGGTCCACCGGGTGCTCACCAGCGCCCTGGCGACCTCGTTCAGGGAGTCCTGGCCGCGCAGCACGCTCGCCCCCCGGCTCATGTGCCCCTGGATCCTGGGCCTGGCCCTGGGGTCGACCAGGCCGGTGGGCCGGTCGTCGGCCGCCGGCTCGCCCGGCGCGGGCCGTACGGCGGCCGGGGATGCGGCCCGCCGTACGGCGTGGATGTCGGCGGCGATCCGCTCGGCGAAGACCAGGCCTTCGAGCAGCGAGTTCGAGGCCAGCCGGTTGGCGCCGTGCACGCCGGTGCAGGCCACCTCGCCGCAGGCGTACAGGCCCGGCACGCTGGTACGGCCGTGCAGGTCGGCACGGACGCCACCGCTGGCGTAGTGGGCGGCCGGGGCGACCGGGATGGGCTGGGTGACCGGGTCGATGCCGTGTTCCCGGCAGACCGCGTGAATCGTCGGGAAGCGGGTGCGCCACTTCTCCTCGCCGAAGTGACGGGCGTCGAGATACATGTGGTCGGCGCCGGTCTCGCGCATCCGCCGCATGATCGCCTTGGCCACGACGTCGCGGGGCGCGAGGTCGGCGAGCTCGTGGACGTCCTTCATGAAGCGGACGCCCTCGGCGTCGACCAGCACCGCGCCCTCGCCGCGGACCGCCTCGGAGATCAGCGGCTGCTGGCCGGTGGAGTCCTCGCCGAGCCAGAGCACGGTCGGGTGGAACTGGACGAACTCCAGGTCCCTGACGACGGCGCCGGCCCTCAGCGCCAGCGCCACCCCGTCTCCGGTCGAGACGACGGGGTTGGTGGTGGCCGCGTAGACCTGGCCCATGCCACCGGTGGCCAGCACCACGGCCCCGGCCCTGACCGCGCCCACGCCGTCGCGCTCGCCCTCGCCCATGACGTGCAGGGTCACCCCGGCGGCCCGGCCGCCGGCGTCCTTCAGGAGGTCGAGCACGAGCGCGTGCTCGATCACCTCGATCGACGACTCCCGGAGGGCCTGGACGAGCGCCCGCTGCACCTCCGCGCCGGTGGCGTCCCCGCCCGCGTGCACGATGCGGTTGCGCCGGTGGCCGCCCTCCCGGGTGAGCTGGAGCTCTCCCGAGTCGTCGGTGTCGAACCGGGCGCCCGCCGCGATCAGCCCGCGCAGCGCACCGGGCCCCTCGGTCACCAGGACCCGTACGGCCTCCTCGTCGCAGAGGCCGACCCCCGCGACGAGCGTGTCGGACAGGTGCTCGGCCGGGGTGTCCTGCGGGTCGAGCACGGCGGCGATCCCGCCCTGCGCCCAGCGGGTGGATCCCGACGACAGCACGTCCTTGGTGACGACCAGGACCTTCGCCTCGGGGTCGAGACCGGCGTACCGCAGCGCCAGGGTCAGCCCCGCGATGCCGGATCCCACCACGACCACGTCGGCCTCGACCGTCCAGCCCGGGGCGGGCGCGGTCAACCTCTGGGGAATGGCAGGGATCGCCATGACCGTCTCCTCGCGGGGGTTGAGAGGCTTCATTTCGTCAACCTGACGATAACGTGCGCGCCGTCGTGCTTCTTCCCCGGGGGCCCTGTCGAGTCCGTTCCCCGGCGAGGCCGGTGGGCGGCGACCTCATCCGCCGGCGGGTCGCGGGGGCGCGGGCCGAGAGCCCGCCGCGGCCACCGGGACTCCCTGGGGCGCATGTTCGAAGATCTGCGACGTCGGGCCGGCCACTTCCAGGACTCGTGATTTTCTTGATCTTTATTCACCTGTCGTTGACATGCACGCAACCGCCCTACATAACATGCATGTAGTCGATGATCATCCCCAACCCATCGCAGCGGAGGCGTCGCCGTGACGCGTGAACCAGAATCGCAACAGTGGCGAGAGTGGGACGGCGGGCCCGAGCTCTCCCGCTCGTGGCCCTCCCCCCACACGGACATCGACGTCGACACCGCCGGCCTCAGGAAGGTCGGTGACGCGATCACGATGGAGGTGGACGGCGCGCGCGGCTACGAATCCTCCGCCCTGAAGCCCTGGAGGGACATGGCCGTCGAGGTCGGCCACCTCGACATGATCACGGAGCTCGACTCCCTGGCCTGGCTGGACTGGACTGCGTTCAGGGCACTCCAGTGGACGCTGGGGCTCATCGGCGGCCGTGTCACGGACGGAACCCAGTTCGCCCTGGAGAGTTACGACAGCTTCGGCAACATGATCTTCGCGACCTCGGCGAACTACGCCATGGCCGACAGCGTCTTCGACAAGAACATCTCCGTGCTGCGATACACCGTCAACGGCGCAGGCGTCCGCCACCAGACCTCGCCCACGAAGGAGGGGTGGCCAGGGGACGACGTCTCGGACTATGACGCGCCCAAGATCAAGTCCATGCTGTCCAGCATCGATGTGACGAGCATGCTGCGCAAGGGCTGCGCGTGCGCCGATCTGGCCACGTGGTTGACCAGCCTGCAGTCCCTCGTCGAGGAGCACGCCAGGCAGCTGGCCGGCGCCTGGCGGGGCGAGCCGGCCGAACTCGCCCTGGACGCCTTCCGCAAGGTGCACGCCACCGCCAGGGCGCTGGCCCACTCTGTCGGCACGACCGGCGAAACGATCATCTGGCTGGCCAACGTGATCCACCGATATCAGGTGAACTTCGAATCCGTGGTCAAGCTGGGCGACTGGGAGTTCGACGACGACCTGCCGGACTGGCTGCTCCCGTCGGGCGGCGGCGCGCACGACCGCGCCCGCGACTACCTGCGCGACCTCAACCAGTACGTGAAAGCCGCCTACGACATGCTTCCCGCAGAGATCGAGACCATCGTCCCCACCCCCCGTAGCGAAGACGCGAAGAGCGCCTACAAGGGTGATGGGCTCAAGGACGGCAGCGACTACTGGGATTCCATGATCACTTACAACCGGCCTCTGGACTCCGGCGAGCCGGTGTACTGACGGAGCCCGTCCGCATACGGGCGGTGGGAGGGGTTGAGAGGCGCTGGAGGGCCCTCCGCTCCGCCGCCCACGCGTCTCCCCGCGAAAAAGGCTCTCAGCCCGCCGGCCGGTGGAGCACGTCACCGCGCAGGAGATCGGTGACGGGCTCCGGGGCCGAGGCGGGGTCGTGGCCGAGCTCGACGATCCGGTTGCCACCGTCGACGTGGACGACCCTGGGCCGGAAGGTCCGCGCCTCGGCGTCGTCGAGCTGGCCGTACGCGATGATGATCACCAGGTCGCCCTGGTGGACGAGGCGGGCGGCCGCGCCGTTGATGCCGATGATCCCGGAACCGCGGGGGCCCGCGATCGTGTAGGTCACCAGCCGGGCGCCGTTGTCGATGTCCACCACGTGGACCTGTTCGCCGGGGAGCAGGCCCGCCGCGTCCAGCAGATCCTCGTCGACGGTCAGCGATCCCACGTAGTGCAGGTCGGCCTGGGTGACGGTGGCACGATGGATCTTGGACGTGAGCATGGTGCGGAGCATGTGTCGATCACCTCTCACTCGGTCGCGCCGCCTGGTGGCGTGCACGCCTGCGCGGAATATATCCGACACCCCGGAAACGCCGCAGTGCTTCCGCCCCCGAACCCCCGAAGCCCGGTCACCGCTGAAAGCCGGTCTCGGTGCCGGCCGTCCCTGAAGCCCGGCCACCGCTGAAGCCCGGTCACCTCTGAAGCCCGGTCACCTCTGAAGACCCGCCGTCCCTGAAGCCCGGCTGTCCCTAGAGGCCGATCGTCACGTTGTCGATCAGCCTGGTCGAGCCGACCCTTGCGGCCACGGCGAGGATCGCCTCGCCCGTGTGGCCCTCGCCGACCTCCGCGAAGGTCGCCGGGTCCACCAGGACCAGGTAGTCGACGGCCACCGAGGGCTCCTCCGCCAGCACGGCACGCGCGACCCGCCGGATCTCCCCCGGGGTCCGCTGCCCGGCCCCCGCGAACAGGGCCCGGGACAGGGCCAGCGCCGCCTGGCGGTCCTGCGGGGACAGGTAGCGGTTGCGGCTGGACAGCGCCAGGCCGTCGGCCTCCCTGATCGTGGGCGCCCCGACGACGGAGATCGGCAGGTCGAGGTCGGCGACCATCCGGCGGATCATCGCGAGCTGCTGGGCGTCCTTCTGCCCGAACACCGCCACGTCCGGCCGGACCAGGTTGAACAGCTTGAGCACCACGGTCAGCACGCCGTCGAGGTGCCCCGGCCGGAACGCCCCCTCGACGACCGCGCCCATCTTCCCCGCCGAGACGCCGACCTGCCGGTCCGGCAGATACATGTCCTCGGCGGCGGGGGCGAACACCATGCTCACGCCCTCCGCGGCGCAGACCTCCAGGTCGTCGTCGAACGTGCGGGGATAGCGGGAGAAGTCCTCGCCGGGGCCGAACTGCAGCGGGTTCACGAAGATGCTCACGGCCACGTGCTCGGCGTGCTCGCCGGCCAGCCGCATGAGCGAACGGTGCCCCTCGTGCAGCGCGCCCATGGTCGGCACCAGCGCCAGGGCGGCCTTCCCCGGGGATGCCGGCCCGCCGATCCCCAGGGCCCGCCTCGCCTCGGCCAGCTCGGCGCGGTCACCCGCCACGATCACGTCCATATGTTGCCTCCCAGGGCGTCCAGGAGGCGCTCGGCGGCCTCGGGCTTGAGCAGCCCGGCCGCCAGCGCCCGGTCCGCCGTGAGCCTAGCGAGGGCCACATAGGCGTCCGCGGCCTCGGGGGCGGCCAGGATCAGCGCGTCCACGTGCTTGCGGACGGTCCCCGCGTCTCCGCGCACCACCGGGCCGGTCAGCCCGGCGATGCCGAGCCGCAGCACGTTCTCCAGGGCGGCGCCCAGCAGCGGGCCGAGCATCCGGCCCGGCTGCTCCACGCCGATCTTCTCCAGCAGCTCGGAGGACTCCGCGACGAGCGTCACCATGTGGTTGGCCGCTCCCGCCAGGGCCGCGTGGTAGAGCGCCCGGTCCTCGTCCTCGATCCAGACCGGCTCGCCCTCCATCTCGATGACCAGCGCCTCGGCCACCGGGCGGAGCGGGTCGGGCGCGGTGACGCCGTAGGAGATGCCGACGAGCCGGCGGAGGTCGTCGTCCCTGCCGGTGAAGGTCATCACCGGGTGGAGGGCCAGCGGGAGCGCCCCCGCCTTGATCGCCGGGTTCAGCACCGCCAGGCCGTACGCGCCGCTGGTGTGGGCCACCAGCTTGCCCCGCAGGTCGGCGCCGGTGCCGACCAGGCCGGAGACCAGGTCGGGCAGGACGTCGTCGGGGACCGTCAGGAGGATGAGGTCGGATTTCGACACCACGTCCTCGGGGCGGGTGGGTGTCAGGCCGAGCCGCTCCGCCGCTCGTTCCCTGGAGGAGTCGGAGACCCCGCTCGCGGCGACGACTCGATGGCCCGCTCGCGCGAGCGCGGCGCCGAGTGCCGAGCCGACCCGGCCCGCGCCGACCACTCCGACGGCCAGCCGTGCCGGGCGATCACGTGTGTCCATCAGATGCCCATCAGATCTAGCGAGCGAACTGCCGGGGTTATCCGCCAGGGGAATCGCTTCATCAGCGTTCTTTCATCCGAAACGGGTAGGGCTTGTCCGTCGCCCACCTCGGCTGAGGAGAGCGAGAAGCCACTCCCTTCAGGGAGTGGAGGAGTCACGACGTCCCGTCCTTCGACCGCCTGGGCTCCTTGCCCAGGTGACCAGCGTAACGGGCCGAGCCGTTCCAGCCACGTCACGGCGTGAATCGGCGGACGGCGACGGGCGCCTGTCCCCTTCGGCCGGGCATCCGGCCGGTCATGAGGCGACCTGAGCCGTACTCCTCAGGTGAGCGGGCCGGGCGCTGTAGCGTCTGTTGACGTGTGGCTCACCTGGCGCGACGCGATGGAGCATGCGCTCTACGGCGACAACGGCTTCTACCTGCGGGAGCGCCCCTCGGGGCACTTCCGGACCTCGGTCGGCGCCTCCCCTGTCTTCGCCGAGGCGGTGCTGCGCGAGCTCGTCGCGGTGGACGACGCACTCGGCGCCCCGCCGGTGATCGACCTGGTGGACATCGGCGCGGGCGAGGGCCTCCTGGCGTCCGGCGTGCTCGCCGCCGCACCGCCCGGCCTCCGCTCCCGGCTGCGGGTGACCGGGGTGGACCTGGCCCACCGGCCCGCCCGGCTGCCGGAGGAGATCGGGTGGACGGCGTCCGTGCCGGACGGGATCCACGGGCTCGTGATCGCCAACGAGTGGCTGGACAACGTGCCCGTGGACATCGCCGAGCAGACGGCAGACGGCCCCCGGCTGGTCCTGGTCGACCCGTCGAACGGCGCGGAACGGCTCGGAGACAGGCCGCAGGCCGCCGACCTGGCCTGGCTGGCCCGCTGGTGGCCGATGCGGGCGGCGGGCGAGCGGGCCGAGATCGGCAGGCCACGCGACGAGGCCTGGGCATCGGTGATCGTACGGCTGGCCCGCGGGCGTGCGGTCGCGATCGACTACGCACACCCTGTGGACGACCGCCCGCCGTGCGGGACGCTGGCCGGTTACCGTGACGGGGCGGCCGTCGCACCCGTGCCGGACGGATCGTGCGACATCACCGCGCACGTGGCCCTGGACGCCTGCGCGGCCGCCGGAGAGCGTGCCGGGGCCGCCACGACAGCCCTGACCACGCAGCGGCAGGCGCTGCGCGCCCTCGGCGTCACCGGGGCTCGCCCGCCCGTCGAGCAGGCCCGCAGCGACCCGCGCGGCTATCTCCGCGCCCTGGCCAGGGCCTCCGAGGAGGCCGAACTGATCGCCGTCGAGGGGCTCGGCGGATTCGGCTGGCTGTCACAGACACACCTCTGAGGAGAGCATCGTTCCCAGGTGCGTGGCCCGGTCGAATTTTCCGGTTGCGCAACCCGGTTAGATGAGGACATGCGTCCTGATCTGACTCTCCCCCCGAAGCTGACGGCCGGAGACCGGGTGGCGGTGGTGTCGCCCTCCTTCGCGGCGCCGGGGATGTTCCCGGCCGTGCACGAGCTGGCGATGCGGCGGCTCCGCGACGAGTTCGGGCTGGAGCCCGTGGAATATCCGACGACCCGCCGGTTGGGCGCCACGGCGCGGGATCGGGCGGCCGATCTGATGGACGCGTTCGCCGACCCGGGCATCCGCGCGGTGCTGGCCACGATCGGCGGGGACGACCAGCTCGGCGTGCTGCCCTTCCTGGATCCCGCCGTGGTCACCGCCGACCCCAAGCCGTTCGTCGGCTACAGCGACAACACCAACCTGCTCAACTGGCTGTGGAACCTCGGCGTGGCGGGCTATCACGGCGGATCGACGATGGTGCACCTCGGCCGCGGTGGCGGTCTGCACCCGGTGTCGGCCGGTTCGCTGCGGGCGGCGCTGCTGACCGGCGGGGACATGGAGCTGCATCCGGTCGAGGTGTTCAGCGAGGACGAGCTCGACTGGGGCGATCCCGCGTCGTTGAACCGCGCGGCGCCGACCCGGCCCAGCCCCGGCTGGACCTGGCACCGGCCCGACCGGGTCGTCACCGCCCCCACCTGGGGCGGCAATCTGGAGATCCTGCACTGGAACCTGGCCGCGGACCGATGGATCCGTCCGGTCGAGGACTATGCCGGCTGCGTGCTGCTGCTGGAGACCTCCGAGGAGATGCCCTCGGCCCCGGAGGTGTTCCACATGTTGCGCAACGCGGGCGAACGCGGGCTGCTCGCGCAGTTCCCGGCCATCCTCGTCGGCACGGCCAAAGCCAGCAGCCTGCAGCGCCGCACCGCGTCCGACGAGCGGGACGGCTACCGCGCCGAGCAGCGCGAGGCGATCCTTCGGGCGCTTGACCACTACAGTCCCGAGGCCATGGCGGTGTTCGGCGTCGACTTCGGGCACACCGATCCCCAGTGGGTCCTGCCGTACGGCGGGCTGGTGACCGTGGACGGCCCCGCCCGGCGCGTCATCGCCCATTTCTGACCGACCGCTCCCTGACCGACCGCTCTCTGACCGACCGCGCCACCGGCGCGCACGTACGGCCGGCGCCCCGGTCCGCGCGCCCGCCCAGAGCGTCCGGGCGGCTCGCCCCCGAAGAGCTCGGGGGCGAGCGGCCGGTTCAGACCCTCACCCCAGGGTCAGACCCGCACGTCGAGGGAGGTGAGCCCCCGGATGATGTAGCCCGGTCCCCACGAGGGCTCGGCGGTCAGCTCCAGCTTCGGCGCCCTGCGCAGCAGCGCGCCGAACGACTCGATCAGCTCGATCCTGGCCAGCGGCGCGCCCAGGCAGAAGTGGATGCCCGCGCCGAAGGAGATGTGCGGGTTGTCCACCCGGCCGACGTCCAGGCGGTCGGGGTCGGCGAACACCCCGGGGTCGCGGTTGGCCGAGCCGAACAGCAGCGCCACCTCCGTGCCGCGCGGGATGTCCACCCCGCCCACCGTGATGTCCTCAAGGACCCAGCGTTCGAACATCTGCAACGGGGTGTCCCACCGCATCAGCTCCTCGATCGCCGTGGGGAGCAGGCCGTGGTCGGCGCGGAGCCGCTCCAGCTCGGCCGGGTTGCGGAACAGCGACCACCAGCCGTTGCCGGTGACGTTGACGGTGGCCTCGTGCCCGGCGTTGAGCAGCAGCACGCAGGTGCCGACCAGCTCCTCCTCGGTGAGCTTGTCGCCCTCGTCGGCCACCAGGGCCAGCGCGCTGATCAGGTCGTCGCCGGGGTCGGCCCGGCGGGCGCGGGCCAGTTCGACGAGGTAGCCGGAGAACTCCTCGGCCGCGCGCACGGCGGTGTGCTGGGCCTCGACCGAGGGGTTGAGCTCGTACATCCCGCAGATGTCGGCCGACCAGGGCCGCAGCAGGTGCCGGTCGGCCTCGGGCACGCCGAGCATCTCGGCGATCACGGTCACCGGGAGCGGCTCGGCCACCTCGGCGATCAGGTCTCCCCCGCCGCGCTCGGCGAACCGGTCCACCAGCTCCCCGGCGATCCGGGCGACCTTGGGGCGGAGCGCCTCGACCATGCGCGGGGTGAACGCCTTGGACACCAGCCGCCGGAGCCGGGTGTGGACCGGCGGCTCGACGTCGAGCATCCCGGCCCTGACCACCCGCCAGAACGGGTCCTGGAACCCGGGGTCGTCCGGCCTGCCGAACTCCTGGTGCGTGGCCACGTGCAGGTAGGAGCGGCCGAGTCTGCGGTCGCGCAGCAGCGCGTTGACGTCGGCGTGCCGGGCGATCAGCCACTGGCCGGTCGGCTCGAAGAAGCTGACCGGCCGCTCCCGCCTCAGCTCCTCGTAGACGTCATAGGGATGGGCGACGAATTCCGGATTCCAAGGATCAAAGCGCACGTCAACATCGTAATGTTGACTTAGGACTCAGTCTGCTTGTCCGCCTCGTAACGCTGGTGCAGCTCGACCGGCTTCTCCCCGTTGGACTTGCTGCGCAGCCGGATGTTCAGCAGCTCCACGGCGAGCGAGAACGCCATCGCGAAGTAGATGTAGCCCTTGGAGATGTGCTGCTCGAAGCCCTCGGCGATGAGCACCACCCCGATCAGGACCAGGAACGACAGGGCGAGCATCTTGATGCTCGGGTGCTTGTCCACGAAGCGGCTGATCGGGCCGGAGGCGAAGAGCATCACGACGACCGAGACGACGACGGCCGCGACCATGACGCCGAGCTCGTCGACCATGCCGACCGCGGTGATCACCGAGTCGAGGGAGAACACGATGTCCAGGACCATGATCTGGAGGATCACCGAGGTGAAGGAGGCGGCGACCTTGCCGCTGGCGTGACCCGACTTGCCCTCAAGGCTGTCGTGCATCTCGAAGACGCTCTTGCCCAGCAGGAAGAGACCGCCGAAGATCAGGATCAGGTCGCGCCCCGAGACCGGCTGGTCGAAGACCTCGAACAGGGGTGATGTGAGTTTCACCACCCACGACAGCGCCAGCAGCAGCGCGAGCCGGCTCAGCAGGGCGGCGAGGAGGCCCAGCTTGCGCGCCTTGTCCCGCTGCTCCGGCGGGAGCTTCCCCGCCAGGATCGAGATGAAGATGATGTTGTCGATGCCGAGCACGATCTCCAGACCGACAAGGGTGACAAACCCTATCCAGATCTCCGGGTTGGTCACCCAATCCATCGTTCACTCCTTCAGCAGGCGTTGCGGGGTCACTGCCTAGACGGGTGAGCACCTCCAGGAGTTCCTGAACCGGGATCACATCTGCGCATTTTGGAGACTTGCGGAGCCCGGCCGGGTGTCGGTTATAGTTCCGCTGTAGGTCATGAGTGCCAGTGACAAGCCCCGGCTCGCTGGCCGGCAACCCTCGCGTCCGCGGCGGGGTGCCCCGGGTGAGGACCTGGTCCGGCGCGATGTGTGCCGGGCAAGCGCGGGCTCCACGCACCAACGCCACGGCTTGGGGTCCGATGACCTCTTAGGGAGCCTCGGCGTGTCCGCACTGACGATCTTCACCTCCGCCACCACCACCGCAGCCGTGACCGTCCCGGCGACCCGCGCCTCCGGGGGCCGGCGGATCCCCGCCGTGCTCGGCTCGGACCTTGAGGTCCCGGTCAAGGGCGGCAGGCTCGTCCCCTACGCCAACCTCGACTACGCCGCCAGCGCGCCCTGTCTGGAGCCGGTGAGCGCCGCCGTCGCCGCCGCGCTCCCGGCCTACTCCAGCGTCCACCGCGGCGCCGGATACGCTTCCCAGCTCACCACCGCCCGCTACGAGCAGGCCCGGCACACGGTCCGCGCCTTCGTCGGGGCGCGCCCCGACGACTCGGTGATCTTCACCCGGAACACCACCGACGCCACCAACCTGCTGGCCCGCAGCCTGCCCGAGGGGACCACCGCCGTGGTCTTCGACACCGAGCACCACGCCTCGCTCCTGCCCTGGGCCGACGCCGTACGGCTGGCGCCCCCCGCCTTCCCCGGCGAGGCGGTCCGCGCCGCCGACGAGGCGCTGGCCGGGATCGACGGCCCCAAGCTGCTGGTGGTGACCGCCGCCTCCAACGTCACCGGCGAGCTCTGGCCGATCGCCGCCCTGGCCCACATCGCCCACCGCCACGGCGCCCGCATCCTCGTCGACGCCGCCCAGCTCGTCCCGCACCGCCGTCTCAACCTGACCGCGCTGGACCTGGACTACGTGGTCTTCTCCGGCCACAAGCTCTACGCCCCCTTCGGCACGGGCGCCCTGATCGGCCGGACGGACTGGCTGGCGGCGGCGGAGCCGTACCTGCGGGGCGGCGGCGCGGTGAAGGCCGTCAACGACGACGAGACCGAGTGGCACACCGACCCCGAGGCCCGCCACGAGGCCGGCACCCCGAACGTCCTGGGCGCCATCGCCCTGGCCGCCGCCTGCGACGCGCTGAGCGCCACCGGCTGGAGCGCCCTGATCCGCGAGGAGGAGCGTCTCATCGGCCGCCTCCGCGCCGGGCTCGCCGGCATCGAGGGCGTCCACGAGCTCTCCCTGTGGGGCCCCGACCACCCCCGCGTCGGCATCGTCTCCTTCGTGGTGGACGGCTTCACCGCCCGCGAGGTCGCCGAGGTCCTGTCCGGCGAGTACGGCATCGGCGTGCGCGACGGCAAGTTCTGCGCCCACCCCTTCGTCCGCCACCTCCTCGGCGCCAAGGACGGCGGCTGCGACGACGTCACCGCCTCCGCCGTCCGCGCCTCCATCGGGATCGGCACCACCGAGGAGCACGTCGACCGTCTGGTCACCGCTCTGCGGGATCTCCTCAACCGGGACTGACGTGACAGCATGGCCTTATGACTGAGCGTCGTGCCGCAGGCGCGCCCCGGGAGATCAGCGTAGGGATCGGCGCCGGAGCGGACGCCGTGCACGGAGTGCGCGGCAAGGAGCTCGCGACCGAGGACATGGTCCTCAACATCGGGCCGCAGCATCCGTCCACGCACGGGGTGCTGCGGCTGCGGCTCACGCTGGACGGGGAGCGGATCAGCGCGGCCGAGCCGATCGTGGGCTACATGCACCGCGGCGCGGAGAAGCTGTTCGAGGTGCGCGACTACCGGCAGATCATCGTGCTGGCCAACCGGCACGACTGGCTGTCGGCGTTCGCCAACGAGCTGGGCGTCGTGCTCGCGGTGGAGCGGATGCTCGGCATGGAGGTGCCCGTCCGGGCCGTCTGGATGCGCACCCTGCTGGCCGAGCTCAACCGGGTCCTCAGCCACCTGATGTTCCTCGGCTCCTACCCGCTGGAGCTCGGCGCGATCACCCCGGTCTTCTACGCGTTCCGGGAGCGCGAGACCCTCCAGGCCGTGATGGAGGAGATCTCCGGCGGCCGGATGCACTACATGTTCAACCGGGTCGGCGGCCTCAAGGAGGACGTGCCCGAGGGGTGGAGCGGCCGGGCCTCGCGCGCCGTCGCGGACGTGCGGCGGCGGCTGCCCGACATCGAGAACCTGGTCGCCGGGAACGAGATCTTCCTGGCCCGCACGGTCGGGGTGGGCGTGCTGGACCGCGAGACGATCATGCAGTACGGCGTGAGCGGCCCCATCGCCCGTGCCTCGGGGGTGGACATCGACCTGCGCAGGGACGAGCCCTACCTCGCCTACGGCGAGCTGCCGGTGCGGGTCGTGACCCGGTCGGCCGGAGACTGCCGCGCCCGGTTCGAGGTGCTCCTGGAGCAGGTGAAGGTCTCCCTGGACCTGGCCGACGCCTGCCTGGAGCGGCTCCGGGAGCTGCCGCAGGGGCCCGTCAACCAGCGCCTGCCCAAGGTGCTCAAGGTCCCCGAGGGCCACACCTACGCCTGGACCGAGAACCCGCTCGGCATCAACGGCTACTACCTGGTCTCCCGCGGCGAGAAGACCCCGTGGCGGATGAAGCTCCGCTCGGCCTCCTACAACAACGTCCAGGTGCTGCGCGAGATGCTGCCGGGCCAGCTGCTCGCCGACATGGTGGCCATCCTCGGGTCGATGTTCTTCGTCGTGGGCGACATCGACAAGTGACCCCCGCGCGGGCGGACTAGCGGTCCTCCTCCGAGGAGTCCTTCGGCACCTTGCAGCAGTACTCCAGGTAGAGGGCGGCGCACACCAGCAGCACGCAGACGACGAACGAGCCGCCGGTGATGAGGAAGTCGCGGCGCGGCACGCCCTGCTCCAGCAGCTCGGCGGTGTAGAGGGTGAATCCGGCGAAGATTCCGCCGAAGATCGCCCCGCCGTACGCGGAGGCCTTGGCCAGGGCCGCGAGCCGGGCCACGGCCAGCGGTTCGACGGGCTTGGTGTCGCCCCTGCGCTCGATCCGGGCCTTGGTCATCCATCCGCTGTAGATCTCGCCGACGGCCAGCAGGAGCACCGTGGGGATCGCGGTCCACGGCACGGTCGGCAGGGACGAGTAGAGGGGCTTCAGCAGTGCCCAGGTGATGATCGCGAACACGATGAGGAGACCGACGAGCACGCCGGGGCGGGTCGGCTTCAAATGGGCCTCTGCAGCGTCAGGTCGGCGCGGAGCCGTACGTAGTCCTGGTCCAGCGCGGCCAGCAGGTCGTCGACCCGGCGACCGGACAGGACCGCGTCCGGGTCGGCCCGCGACCACGGCACCAGCACGAACGCGCGCTCGTGTGCCCGGGGGTGCGGCAGCGTCAGCTCGGGGTCGTCGGAGACGACGTCCCCCACGGTGATCAGGTCGACGTCCAGGGTGCGCGCTCCCCAGCGCTCTGCCCGGACCCGGCCGAAGGCGTTCTCCACACCTTGAGCACGATCGAGGAGCGTCCTGGGTTCCAGGGTGCTATGCGCGATCACCACCGCGTTGAGGTAGGGCCCCTGCTCGGGGCCGCCGAACGGGTCGGTCTCGTAGACCGGCGACACCGCGACGAATTCGAGGCCCGGCGCGTCGAAGAGCGAGTCGAGCGCGCCCTGCAGCGTGTCGAACCGGTCGCCCAGGTTGCTGCCGAGCGCCAGCACGACCTTCATCCCCGGCTCCGGGTGATCGTCACGACCACGTCGTCGAACGGCAGTGGGATCGGCGCGGCCGGCTTGTGCACGCTCACCTCCGCCGACAGCACCTGCTCGCGGGCCAGGCAGACATCCGCCAGGCGCTGGGCCAGGGTCTCGATCAGATTGACCGGCTCGCCCTCCACGACCTTCACCAGGTCCTGGGCGAGCTCGCCGTAGTGCACGGTTTTGGTCAGGTCGTCTCCGGCCGCCGCGGGCGCCGTGTCGAGGAAGAGCGTGGCGTCGACGACGAACTCCTGGCCGAGCTCGCGCTCGGCGGCCAGCACGCCGTGCCGTCCTCGCGCCCGCAGGCCCTTCACACTGATCCGGTCGGTCACGCGGCTTCCTCTTCCTCGTCTTCGTCGCCCTGCAGCACCGGTGAGCCGTGGTGCAGCCAGAGCCGCCACCCCGACTCCGTCCTGATGAAGGTGTTGCTCGCCACGACCTTGCCCGCGGCGAAGCTGGAGTCGCCCTCGTCTCCCGCGGTGAGGATGTTCTCCTCGCAGGTGAGGATGGCCACGTCACCCAGGACCATGACGCGGACGTCGGTCAGCACGAACTGGATGTAGGGGGTGTTGGCCATGATGAGCGCCCAGGAGCGCAGCACCTCCTGGCGGCCGTTCACGATCGGCCATCCCGGGTGCACGCAGCTCACCTGCTCGCCGTCGACGTCCTCGGCCCAGATCTCGGTCATCCTGTCGAGGTCGGCGTTCTCGATCGCGGTGTAGAACGCCTGGTTGACCGTCTCGACGGCGGTGGTGTCGACGCTCATGCTCTCGCTCCCTGAACTGCGGCAGCCACACGGACGGCGTCCGCGTTCGGGCGTACGTCATGCACGCGCACACACCATGCCCCCGCCTGTGCGACGAGGGCGGTCACGGCGAGCGTGGCGTCATCACTGCGACTGAAAGGACGCGGGGTGCCGTCCGGGTCCGCGAGGAGCCGGCCCAGGAAACGCTTCCGCGAGGCCCCGATGATCATCGGGTAGCCCAGCTCAGCGAGCTGGTCCAGCCCCGCGAGCAGAGCCCAGTTGTGTTCGGGGTTCTTGGAGAAGCCCAAGCCCGGGTCGAGCACGATCTGATTGTCGGCCACCCCCTCGGCCAGCACGGAGGAGACCCGTTTGGAGAGCTCCTCCCGCACCTCGGTCACGACGTCGCCGTAGACCGCCCTGCTGTTCATGGCGTGGCTGTGGCCCCGCCAGTGCATCACCACGTACGGCACTCCGGACTCGGCGACGACGCGCGGCATCGCCGGATCCGCGAGGCCGCCGCTGACGTCGTTGACCAGCTTCGCCCCGGCCGCCACGGCCGCCTGGGCGACCTCGGCCCGCATGGTGTCGACGCTGACCGTGACACCCTCCCGGCTCAGCTCCCTGATGACCGGCTCGACCCTGGCCAGCTCCTCTTCGAGCGACACCCTCGCCGCGCCGGGCCTGGTGGACTCCCCGCCCACGTCGACGATGTCGGCGCCCTGCTCGACCAGCTCCAGGCCGTGCCGTACGGCCGTCGCCGGGTCGAACCACCGCCCGCCGTCGGAGAACGAGTCGGGGGTCACGTTGACCACGCCCATCACCAGGCATCGGCCCTCGTCGGGCATCCCCGGCACACTCCACGTAGTCATGCGGACAAGCCTAGGCGTAGTCCACTCTTCGCCCATCTCGCGGGTCCAGCTTGTGCCATAACGAAGCAGCCCGTCCATCCCGGGGCGGACAGCCGCCGATCGGGGCATCCGCCGGCCATGTTCTCCTCCGCACAGATCCTGAAGCTCCGCCGGGCTCCGCCGGCCCCCGCCCTCGGCGGGCGCCGTCCGGTGACGCCCCGCGCGGGCCACGGCCGCTCGGACGTGACAACTGTCACAGTGACCGGCCGGGCCGGGACGGCGGCCGCCGGAGCGACGGACCGGCGTGGACAATCGGTGACATTTCTGGCGATCATCTCCCCGGTTGGGCCGCATCTGTCCCGGTCAACCGATCGGAGAGCATTCGGATCAGGAGTTCGGAGCATGCCGGACCTTGGCAAGTGTGGAGATATTAGCCCGAGCAAAGCAGGATTGGAGGGCTTTCGAACCCGGCCCCAAAACAGAAACCTTGTTCAGGCCGCCGTGGCGGCCCGAACAAGGCGGGATATCTGCGGGCAAGGAGCGGGGATCAGCGGAGGATGAGCGCCATCGCTTCGGCGCGCGTCTTGTCGCTGTTGCGGAAATCACCGCGCACAGCCGAGGTGATGGTCTTGGCACCGGGCTTGCGGACACCTCGCATGGTCATGCAGAGGTGCTCGCACTCGATGACGACGATGACCCCGCGGGGCTCCAGCACGCTCATGAGCGCGTCGGCGATCTGGGAGGTCATCCGCTCCTGGACCTGGGGGCGGCGGGCGTAGACGTCGACGAGGCGGGCGAGCTTGGACAGGCCGGTGACCTGACCCTTCTCGTTCGGGATGTAACCGACGTGGGCGACACCGTGGAACGGCACCAGGTGGTGCTCGCAGGTCGAGTAGACCTCGATGTCGCGCACGAGCACCATCTCGTCGTGGTCGACGTCGAAGACCGTGGTCAGTACGTCTTCCGGGGACTGCCCCAGCCCGGCGAACTGCTCCGCGTAGGCGCGGGCGACGCGGGCCGGGGTGTCCTGCAGGCCGTCCCGGTCCGGATCCTCACCGAGCGCGATCAGGATCTCGCGGACGGCTTTCTCGATCCGGGCCGAATCGACCTGCAACGGCTTCACACTCACACTCAGTTCCCGTCCCTGGGCACGGAGTCGACGTGACCCGCGCCCGCGGGGAGCGCGCCGTTGCCGGACTGCTCCTTCGGGGTCAGGATCGGCGGGCGGTCCGAGGGGAGCCGCTTGCCGTAGCCGGAGTAGGAGGGGCGCTTCTCCTTGACGACCACCGGCGCGAAGATCTGCAGCACCATGTCGCGGGAGAGCGTCTCCTTCTCCATGAGTTCGAGCACCAGGTTGTCGAGCACGTCGCGGTATTCGACGAGGATCTCCCAGGCCTGGTCGTGGCCGGCCTCGATCAGGCGGCGCACCTCCTCGTCGATCGTGGAGGCGATCTTCTCGGAGTAGTCGCGCTCGTGACCCATCTCACGGCCGAGGAAGACCTCGGCGTTGCCGCTGCCGAACTTCCGCGCGCCGAGCTGCTCGCTCATGCCGTACTCGGTGACCATGCGGCGGGCGATGGAGGTGGCCTTCTCGATGTCGTTGGAGGCACCGGTGGTGGGCTCGTGGAAGACGAGCTCCTCCGCCGTGCGCCCGCCCAGCAGCATCGCGAGCTGGTCCAGCATCTCCGAGCGGGTCGCCAGGAACTTGTCCTCCATCGGCAGCGTCATCGTGTAACCGAGGGCGCGGCCGCGGGACAGGATCGTGATCTTGTGGACCGGGTCGGAGTTGGGCAGCGCGTGCGCGACCAGGGCGTGACCACCCTCGTGGTACGCGATGATCTTCTTCTCCTGGTCCGACATGACGCGGGTCTTGCGCTCCGGACCGGCCATCACGCGGTCGATGGACTCCTCGAGCATCTCCATCGTGATCAGCTTCTGGTCCGCGCGGGCGGTGAGCAGCGCGGCCTCGTTGATCACGTTCGCCAGGTCGGCACCGGTGAAACCGGGCGTCCGGCGGGCGATGATGTCGAGCTCGACGCCCTCGGCGAACGGCTTGCCGCGGCCGTGCACCTTGAGGATGCCCTTACGGCCCTCCAGGTCGGGACGGTCGACGGTGACCTGGCGGTCGAAACGTCCCGGACGCAGCAGTGCCGGGTCCAGGATGTCGGGCCGGTTGGTCGCGGCGATCAGGATCACGCCGCCCTTGACGTCGAAGCCGTCCATCTCGACGAGGAGCTGGTTCAGCGTCTGCTCGCGCTCGTCGTGACCACCGCCGAGACCGGCGCCGCGGTGACGGCCCACCGCGTCGATCTCGTCGATGAAGATGATCGCCGGCGCGTTCGCCTTGGCCTGCTCGAACAGGTCGCGGACTCGCGAGGCGCCGACACCGACGAACATCTCGACGAAGTCGGAACCGGAGATCGAGTAGAACGGCACCCCGGCCTCGCCGGCGACGGCCCTGGCGAGCAGGGTCTTGCCGGTTCCGGGCGGGCCGTAGAGCAGGACGCCCTTGGGGATCTTCGCGCCGATCGCCTGGAACTTGGCCGGGGCCTGCAGGAACTCCTTGATCTCCTGGAGCTCCTCGATGGCCTCGTCCGCGCCCGCGACGTCGGCGAAGGTGGTCTTCGGGGTGTCCTTGGTGATGAGTTTGGCCTTCGACTTGCCGAAGTTCATCACCCGGGAGCCGCCGCCCTGCATCTGGTTCATGATGAACAGGAAGATCAGCACGATGATGACGATCGGCAGGAAGCTCACCAGGAGGCCGAGGAGGAAGTTCTCCTTCGGCACGTCGACGGTGTAGCCGCCGGTGAGCTTGCCGCTGTTCTCGGCGGCTTCGAGCTTGTCTGCGAGCTGGACACCCTGCCCGGTCACCCACGAGGAGTAGTAGCGCTTCTTGTCGGTCAGAGTGACCTCGATGCGCTGGTCCTTGTCGATGATCTTCGCGTTGGAGACCTTGCCTTCGTCGATCCAACTAATGATCTTCGAAGTGTCGGCCTTCTCGTAGTTGCCGTCGCCGCTCCACATCGTGGTGACGAGCAGGAGCAGCACGACGATGCCCAGGATCCACAGCAGTGGCCCACGTGTAAATCGCTTGAGATCCATCCGATGCGGAACCCCGGCGGGCCCGTCCCTTCCTGACCAAGGCCTGACACCCCGGGCGAACCCGGGGTTCGCGGTATCCCTAACCGCTCCAACTGACTCCCCAGAGACACCCCGAAAGGTCATCTCTTTGGTGTCCGAAGGTACACCGGCGTGCCGCGCAGAGTAACTGCCCGGGCGGTACCGGCTTTGCCCTACCAACGTACGTCAAGTAGCCCGGTGTTCCCCGCCGCTATGAGCAATGTCGGCCCCCTGGAGGGGCGCGCTTCGCGCAGGGCGTACTTTTTCAGCCCGCTCCATACACATGCGGGGCGAGGGTCCCGATGAAGGGAAGGTTGCGGTATCGCTCCGCGTAGTCGAGCCCATAACCGATGACGAACTCATTGGGAATGTCGAAGCCGATGTATTTCACATCGATCGGCACCTTGACCGCGTCCGGCTTCCGCAGCGCGGCGCAGATCTCGACCGAGGCGGGATTGCGTGACTTCAGGTTGTGCACCAGCCACGACAGGGTCAGGCCGGAGTCGATGATGTCCTCGACGACCAGCACGTGACGGCCGGCGATGTCGGTGTCGAGGTCCTTGAGCACGCGCACGACGCCCGAGGACTTGGTGCCCGCGCCGTAGGAGGAGACGGCCATCCAGTCCATCTGGACCGGCACATGCAGGGCTCTGGCCAGGTCGGCCATGACCATGACCGCCCCCTTGAGCACTCCCACGATCAGCAGGTCCTTGCCCGCGTAATCCTCGTCGATCCGGCTCGCGAGCTCCTTGATCTTTGCCTGGAGCTCTTCCTCCGGGATGAGGACCTTCGAGAGGTCCTTGCCCATGTCGGCTGCGTCCACCTGGGATTTCCTTACGAGACGGGGCTTGCTGGCTGTCTGGCGAATATCAGGGTGCCATACCGCCGGACCGCTCCCACCCCCCCGGGGACCTCCACGCGCCGCTGGCCCCGCCAGTCGGTGACCAGACGGTCCACCTGGAGGATGTGAAACGCGGCGAGCGTGCCCGGCGGGGCTCCGGCCTCGATCGCCGCCCGGCGCAACACCCGCCGCCGCACCGCGGCCGGCACGTCCTCCACCTCCGGTACGGCCACCGTCACCGCTCCGATATCGCTTAGAGCGGAATCGGAGACGACCGCCCGCGCGTAGACCGCGTCGGCCCAGCCGTCGAGCGCGTCGGCGTCGTCCCGGCACAGGTCGGCGGTCCGGGCGAGCGCCTCGGCGACCCCCGGGCCCAGCTCGTCCTCGAAGGCGGGCAGCAGCCGCTCGCGGACCCGGACCCGGGTGTAGCGGGGATCGAGGTTGTGCGGGTCGTCCCACGGCGACAGCCCGAGCGCCGCGCAGGCCGCCACGGTCGTCCGCCGGCCGAGCTCCAGCAGCGGACGCCGGTAGAGCCCCGCCCGCGCCGGCATCCCCGCCAGCGACCGCGTCCCGCTCCCCCGGGCCAGCCGGAGCAGGACGGTCTCGGCCTGGTCGTCCCTGGTGTGCCCGAGAAGCACGGCCGCCGCCCCGAGCCGCACCGCGGCCTCCGACAGCGCGGCGTACCTCGCCTCCCTCGCGGCCGCCTCGGGCCCTCCCGAGGTGCCGACCGAGACGCTCAGCGCCTCGGCGGGGTCGAGCCCGAAGGCGGGCGCGAGCCGTACGACGCCGGCGGCCCGGTCCGGGGAGCCCTCCTGCAGACCGTGGTCGACGGTCAGCAGCCCGGCACTGAGCCCGGCGCGGGGCGCCACGAACCCCAGCCCGGCCGCGAGCGCCAGGGAGTCGGCGCCGCCGCTGCACGCGACCAGCACGAGATCGCCTGGCTCCAGGTCGTCCAGGGCATGCCGTACGGCACGGCGGACGTCGGCGACGGCGGGAGGCGGACCCATGCCGCCATTGTCCGGCCTCCGGTCAGCCCGTGGTGCCGTCGGCCTCGTCCCCGGTCTCGTTCTCCCCTTCGATCCTGGTCTCGGGACGGGCGGCGTCACCGTCGTCGGTCCCGGTTCTCCGGAGATCCGTGACACCGTCGGCCCCGGCGACGGGAAGGGCCGGGGTGCCGATCACCCTGGCGATCCAGCGGTCGGGGTGGGCGATCTCCTCCTGGGTCGGGAGGGTCTCCGCGGAGGTCCAGACCTTGTTGAAGCCGTCCATGCCCACCTGGTCGACGACGGTGCGGACGAAGCCGGAGCCCTGGGCGTACTGCTTCATCTTGAGGTCGACGCCGAGCAGCTTGCGGACCGTCCGGTCGAGGCGGGACCCTCCCTCACGGCGGTGGTGGAACTTGGCCCGGATGTCGGCGACCGAGGGGACCACCGAGGGGCCGACCGCGTCCATGACGTAGTCGCCGTGGCCCTCGACCAGGGTCATCACCGCGGTGAGCCGGTCGAGGATCTCCTTCTGCTCGGGGGTCTGGATCGCGTCGATCAGGTTGCCCTCGCCGCCCCGGACGGCGTCGGCGACCGCGTCGGCGGCCGAGCGGAGCCGCTCCAGGAGGGTGGGCAGGTCCATGTCGGAGGCGAGCAGGAACTCGGTCATCTGGGAGCGGATGTACTCCCGCAGCCAGGGGACACCGGTGAACTGCACCCGGTGGGTCTCCTCGTGCAGGCAGACCCAGAGACGGAAGTCGCGGGGGTGGACGCCGAGCTCCTGCTCGGCGTGCACGATGTTGGGCGCGACCAGGGTGAGCCGGCCGATGGCCTCCCGGCCCGAGGGGTCGGGCGGGAGGAACAGTTCGTACTGCCCGAGAACGCGGGAGGCGAGGAAGGCCAGCACCGCGCCGACCTCGACCCCGGTGATGCGCGAGCCCACCGCGCTCACGATCGCCGGCGTCTGGTCCCTGCGCGCGGCCATCCGCTCGGTCAGCGGCTCCAGGACCACCCGGAAGCCCTCGACGTTGGCCTTGATCCAGCCGGACCGGTCGACGATCGTGGCCGGTTGCGGCGCGGTCTCGGTGTCGATCCGGGTGAACTCCCGGACGTGCCCTTCGGCCTCACGGGATAGCTGTCGCAGCTCCGCGACCGCCTGCCGGGCCTCCTCTCGGCTCACTTGCGGCCCGGGGCGCACCAGGCGCGTTCCGGTCGCTACGGCAAGGTCCCAGTCGATCACCTGCATACCGTCCACCGTACGCGGTCTCCTTCCCGGCCGCGCGCCCCGAGCCCGCGGTCAGCTCGCGGCCACCGTGGCGGCGAGTCTGTCGAGGGCCGCCTCGGCGTTCCTGCCCGCGGGGATGTCGTCCGCCATGAAGGCGAAAGTCACCAGCCGGCCGGCCCTGGTGGTGGTCATACCCGCCAGTGTGCTGACCCCGTTGAGGGTGCCGGTCTTGGCGCGGATCAGCCCGTAGGCAGAGTGGATCCTGCCGAACCGGTGACCGAGGGTGCCGCTGAACCCGGCGATGGGCATGCCGCTGACGATCGGGTGCAGGCGGGGATTCGCCGGGGAGGCCGCCACCGCGATCAGACGGGCCAGGCCCATGGGGGTGATGCGGTTCCGGGGCGACAGCCCGCTGCCGTCGAAGACCCGCACGCCCTCGGCCGCCTTCAGTCGGGTCAGCACCTGGTGGACGGCCGCCGCCGCTCCGTCGAAGGAGGCGGGCCTGCCCTCCTTGATCGCCACCTGCCTGGCCAGGGCCTCCGACAGGTCGTTGTCGCTCAGCGTCAGCGCCCGCTCGACCAGCGCGTAGACCGGGGCGGAGTCGACGCGGGCGATCTCCTGGGCGCCGGCCGGGGCCTTGACCCGGCGGGCGGATCTGGAGACCGCGATGCCCTGCTTCGACAGCATCGAGACGAACGCGCCGTGCGCCGCGCGGGAGGGGTCGGCGACCCGCTGGCGGATGCCCGGGGCGACCCTGCCCTCGTCGACCATGAGCGCCGTGACGGGGGCTGCCTCGCCGTCGGGCACGTAGTTGGGCTTCCACGTCCGGGAGATGGTCGGCCCGGTGTAGAGACCGTCGTCGTAGGCCACCGTCACCTTGGTGGTCCCGGCCGCCTTCAGGGCCCTGGCCGTACGCAGGGCGAGGGAGGCGAGCGAGGCCGGCTGGGGGTAGGCGGGGACCGCGGACGGCTTGCGGGCCGTCAGGGTGGGGTCGCCGCCGCCGACCAGGACGATCGAACCCGGCGAGGAGCCCCGGACCACGCGGGTGCTCAACCTGGCGTCAGGCCCCAGCGAGGCCAGCGAGGCGACCGAGGTGACCAGCTTCGTGGTGGAGGCCGGGGTGACGCCGCCGTCGGCTCCGCTGCCGAACAACGTGGCGCCGGTCTCGGCGTCGAGAACCACGGCTCCGACGTTCCCGCCCAGTGCGGGGTCCCCCAACGCCTCGGTGAGCCGCCCCGCCAAAGTACTCTTGGCCGGGAGAGGTCCGTTCCCCCCCGCGGCCAGCACCGGACTCGCGGTGATGACCGGGACGGGAGGCGGCTCCGCCGGAGCGGCCGATCCGGGCGCCTTCTCGACCAGCAGACCGCTGGTCAGCAGGTGGGCGCCGGCCGCGACGACGAAAATCTGCAGCAAGACGAGAGTGACCAAGGCCACCCACCGCTCACGCCGCATGACGTCGCCGACCTCTCATCAATCGGTATCCAACAGGTATTAACGCTTACGAGACACTAATGCCCGGCCGGGGGTGCCCGGGGGGCTTGAGCGGAGGAAAAAGCGGTGGAGTTCGACGTTCTCGTTGAGATTCCCAAGGGGCAACGGAACAAGTATGAGGTGGACCACGAGTCCGGGCGGATCAGGCTCGACCGGATGCTCTTCACCTCCACGCAGTACCCCGCCGACTACGGCTTCATCGAGAACACCCTCGGTGAGGACGGCGACCCCCTCGACGCCCTGGTGCTGCTCCAGGAGCCGACCTTCCCCGGCTGCCTGATCAAGTGCCGCGCGGTCGGCATGTTCCGCATGACCGATGAGAAGGGCGGCGACGACAAGGTCCTGTGCGTTCCCGCCACGGACCCCCGGATGGAGCACATCCGCGACATCCACCACGTGCCGGAGTTCGACCGCCTGGAGATCCAGCACTTCTTCGAGGTCTACAAGGACCTGGAGCCCGGCAAGTCCGTCGAGGGCGCCAACTGGGTCGGCCGGGTCGAGGCCGAGGAGGAGATCGTCCGCTCCATCAGGCGCGAGAAGGACAACCAGCACTGAGCGTCAGTCCGGACGGGTCGCGCCGACGAGGTCCCTGCGCCATATCGGCGCGACCCGAACCACGTCCCCGGTCTGCGGGGCGTGCACCATCAGCCCCCTGCCGATGTAGATCCCCACATGGGAGATGTCGCCTGGATTGCGGGTGATCCGCCCGAAGAACAGCAGGTCGCCCCGGCGGACCTGGCTGAGCTGGACGTGCCGCCCCGAGGTCCACTGGGTGCCCGTCCAGTGGTCGAGCCTGACCCCGGCCCGCGCCCACGCCTGCATGGTCAGGCCTGAGCAGTCGTAGCTGCGGGGCCCCGTGGCCGCCCACAGGTAGGGCTTGTCGAGCTGGGTGAGCGCCCAGTCGGCGGCGATGTCGCCCCGCGCGGACTGCCAGGTCGTGTTCAGCGGCCAGGTCGGCACCGTCCCTCTGGCCGCCACGAACCGCGCCCTCTTCCGTGCCACCGCCGCGCTCTGGCGATTGCCCTGCCGGGCGCGCTGCTTCGCGACCCTGGTCCACTTGAGTACGGCCACCCGCTTGCCGGCGAGCCGGTCGGCGGCGATCGTCTCCGCCTTCACCTGCTTGTCCAGCCGCGCCCTGTCGGCCTCGATCCGCCGGGTCTCGGCGACCTGCCTGGCCACGGCCTCCTCGGCGGCCTTCTTCGCCCCGGCCGCCCGTTCCGCCGCCTCCCGCCGCTCATCGCAGGCGGCCTCCGCCTCAACGGCCTCCCCCCGGGCACTCCCCGTCTCGGCGCTCCCCGTCTCGGCAGCCCGTACCTGGACATTCCCCGCTCCGACGGCCCCCGTCTCGGCGGCCCCCGTCTTGGCGGCCCCCGTCTCAGCGGCCCCCGCCTGGACGGGCTCCCTCTCGGTGCTCCTCGCCTGGACAGGCTCCCTCTCAGTGCTCCCCATCTGGGCGGGCTCCCTCTCGGTGGCCTCCCCCCGGACGGCCCCCGGCTCGGTGCTCCGCGCCTGGACGGGCTCCTTCTCGGTGTGCCCCGTCTGGACGGGCCCCTTCTCGGTGCTCCCCGCCTGGACGGCCTCCTCGGCGGCCTCCGCCCGGATGACATCCGTCTCAGCGGTCTCCGGCCGGGTCTTGAGGGCGGTCGCGGCCTCCTGAGCGGGGACCGCGACCATCCCGCCATCACCCTGGCGAGGGATCATGACCGCTCCACCCGCCTGAGCGGGGACCGCGGCCGCCCCACCTCCCTGGGCAGGGTTGTTCCAGAGCGTCCCGCCGTCTCCCCGGACAGGGATCACAGCCGCCGCCTCATGGCCCCGCTCCGCCCAGACGGCCCCGGCCCGCTCCCTCGCCTCCCGGAGGAGCTCCTCGGCCCGGGCCGCCTTGGCGCGCTCGGCCTCGTAGATCTCGGTCAGCTTCCTGGCCCGGCCGCTCAGCTCGCCGAGCTCCGCCCGGGCCTTGGTGAGCAGGACTGTGGTCTCGCCGAGCTGTTTACTCCGTTCACCGGCCTTGGACCGGGCCCTGGCGACCTCCTCGGCGGATGGCCCCACCCTGTCCCGCATGGCGACGGCCGGGACGGCCGTGCACGTGATCAGGCAGCAGGCCAGGCCCGCCACCACCGCACCGGCGCGACAGCACCTCTCGACAGACTGCATGTGCCCACCTCCTGAATCGCCGCGTATCGCTACATGTCGTTCCGTGACAATGATCTAGCTCAAGATTCCCCTTAGTCACTCTTCGCACACATGTAACTCACGTAACGTAATCAATATCGGCAGGAACGGCTCCGGGTCACGCCTCCGCCCCTGCCCCCGAGGGCGCGCCGGACGGCGGCCCGGCGGACTCGGCCGCCGGCCTCTCCGTTGACGCGGGCGGGTCGACGGGCCGGGCAGGGGAAGCGGCGGGCACGGCGGGCGGCCCCCCGGTGGGCCGGTCCGCGGGGACCGGCCGCGGAGGCGCGGGAGCAGGCTTGGCGGTCGTGGGAACAGGTTTGGCGGTCGCAGGGGCAGGTTTCGGGGCCGTGGGAGCAGGCTTGGCGGTCGTGGGAGCGGGCCTGGGGGCCGTAGGGGCAGGCTTGGCGGTCGTGGGAGCGGGCCTGGGGGCCGTAGGGGCAGGCTTGGCGGTCGTGGGAGCGGGCCTGGGGGCCGTAGGGGCAGGCTTGGCGGTCGTGGGAGCGGGCCTGGGAGGCTTCGGGGCCGTGGGAGCAGGCCTGGCGGTCGTGGAAGGCGGCGTGGGCCTGGCCGGGCTCGGCACGGCGGGGGTGGGCACGGGCCGGGGAGCCGCGGGGGGCGGCCCCGGGGTGGGACGGCAGCGGCGGGGCGGCCTGATCCCCTGGTGGCCGCGTGGCGGACCGGGCCTTTCCCACGTTCCCAGCCGGGGAGCAGCAGGCCTTTCCCACGCTCCCGGCCGGGGAGGACCAGAGAGCACCGGCGCGGGCTCCTGGGGCCAGGAGGGCCCCGCGGGACCCGCCGTCGGTCCACCGGGCCGGTCCGGCGGCCCGCCGGTCGACGTGGGCGCCGGGACGGGTCCCGGAACGCGCCGGTCAGGCATGGGCTCGGGCCTGGTGACGGCGACCGGCAGGGCCGGCCCGATGGAGCCGATCAGCGGGGCCGGCCCGATCGGATAGGCGGAGGACCCCTCGTAGCGGGACTCCGGAGCCGTCGGGGTGTCCCGCGGCTCCGGACTCCGCGGCGGGCGGATGCCCGGCAGCCCGCCGGTCGCCGGCGACGCGCCCGGCGCGGTGCCGGCGGGCGGCCCGCCGGACGTCATGGCGGCCTGGAGGGAGATCAGAGCCATCGCGGCCACCGCCGCGACCGCGGCCGCCGCAGCGATCGCCGCACGAGACCTGCGGCGGTGCCCGCGAACCCTCTCGACGGGAAACCCGGCGGCGTCCAGGAGTCCCGTCCTGCGGGCGACGTACTGCCGGTAGGGGACGAGCTCGGGGTCGGCGAAGCCGCTCATCACCCGCACGCGCAGCGTCTCCGGCAGCGCGACGCCGGGCAGCAGGTCGAAGACCTTCGCCGCCGAGACCTGCCCGGCCCGGTGGGGCGCGCAGGTGTCGCAGCGGCTCACGTGGCGGATCATCCGCTCACGCGTGCCGGGCGTGAGCTCGCCCGTGAAACCGGCCGGCAGCCGTGCCCGGCTCGCGCAGTCGTGCGGCCCCTTGCGGGCGAGGACCTCCACGGTGACCAGGTCGCGCAGCCGGTCCCGCGCCGATCCGTACATCGCGCCGGCGCGCCTGGCCGAGACGCCCAGCACCGCGGCGAGGTCGGCGACGGACAGGCCGTGCCGGGAGACCAGCTCAAGGACCTCGCGCTCGCCGGGCGACAGGCTCCCGGTGGCGTTCCGGGCCATGACCCGCAGGCCCGCGTCGCCGTTCTCGGCGGGCACCGGGCCCGCCACCGAGGCCGGTGCCGGCGCGGCCGCCGGGCGCCGCCGTACGCACTCCCCCCGAGCGAGTGCGTACAGCCACGCCGCCAGCCGGCCGGGGTCGGCGAGCGCGTGGACGTGGGCCTCGGCCGCGATCAGGGTGTCGCGGAGCGCCACCTGCGCGCCGTCGGGGCCGCCCAGCATGAACCAGCAGTATCTGTAGAGGCCCTCGGCATGCAGGTCGTAGAGCGCGGTGAGGGCACCCGCCTCCCGCGCGCGGAGGGCTTCGACCAGAACGCTGTCATTCATGTGACAGACGGTAAAGGTTTGGTAACTAACAGTTCCAGTGATTTCCGTGCGTTGACGGGAGCTGTGTCCATACGGTCACCCTCGTGGGTAAAAAACGCCGTACGGCATGGCCTCATAAACCTTGATGAATGGTTATTTCTCACCCCGGACCGCGCTGATCGATCTCCCGTCGAGACTTCCGGGGAGAGGGATACCGAGCTGGGCGAAGACAGTGGCCGCCACATCCACCTGGCGGGCTCCCCCGCTCCGCACTCCCTGGGCGATCCCCGGCCCGGCGGCGAGCACGAAGATGCTCCGCTCCTTCGGGGAGACGCCCCCGTGGCCCCCCTCGTCCCGGTGGCCGTGATCGGTGGTGACGATGATCGTCCATCTCTCCGCGGCGAAGGTGCGCCTGGCGCGGATGGCGCCGAACAGCCGGCCGAGGTAGCCGTCCACCGTCTCGATCGCCCGGCGGTAGGCGGGGCCGAGCACTCCCGACCGGTGGGCGACCGCGTCGGTGACCTCAAGGTGCATGAACGCGATGTCGACCTGGCTGGTGCGGAGGAGGTCGGTCATCCTGTCGATGATGAAGGCGTCCTTGTCGCCGATCTTGTATGGCTTGAGATGGCTGGTGGCGTGCCAGTCGACCAGGGCGCCGACCGCCCCGATGTCCATCAGGTAGCGCCAGCCGGTCACGGCCGCGGTGTGCAGGCTCGGCCGGATCCTCTCCAGCCGCGTGAGAAAGTCCGGATATTTCGTGAACTGACGGCCTTCAAAGGAGTTGTTGTGCACGCCGTGCTTCCCCGGCGCCACCCCGGTCAGCACGGTCGACCATCCCGGACCGCTGCTGGAGCGGACCTTCTTCAGCACCTCCAACTGGCCGGTGAGGAAGGTCCCCGCCCGCATGAGCTGCCGGAAGTGCACCGCCCTCGCGGCGAGAAGCCGGTCGCGGCGCACCCCGTCCAGCCCGACGACCAGCACCTTCGGCTGCGGCGGGACCGGGGGCGGGCTCGGCACCGGCGTCGGGACGAGCGTCATCGACATGTAGGGGGTCGACGAGGGAGTGGACACCACCGCGACACTGGGCCGCGGCAGCGCCGGGGCGCCCGGCGCCCCCGGGGCGTGGCCGCAGCCCGACGCCAGGAGCAGGGCCAGGGCCGGCGAGGCCGTCAGGGCCCTCCGCCACGGCCGGGAACTGCGGCTCACCTTCCGGCGGCCGGCACGCCCGGCCCGCCACGCCGTACGGCACGCATGGAGGGCACGGTTACGGCCGGACGTCGCCGGCGGGCGCGACCTGCCTGCCCCGGTCCCTGGCGAACGGCGCCGTGGTCGGCTTGGCCCTGTGCGGCGGGGCGATGCCCCCCAGGGCCAGTTCCTCGTAGGGGCGGCTGCTCGATCCCCAGGTCCGCGCGACCAGCTCGGCCTTGGCGATCTTGCTGGTGTCCCGGACGCTCTCGATGTTCAGGATGAACCGGCGCTTGCCGTTCGCGCGGACGTCGTCCACGAACGTGCTCCCGCCGCCGAGCAGCTTGCCGTTCTTGTCGCGCAGGAGCGCGGTGACCGCCAGGCTGCTGGCCGGCAGCCGGTACGGCGTGCCGACGTACCCGGTGATCAGGTAGCCGTCGTCCCTGCGCTCGGTCAGCACGTCGGAGACGGGGAACGGCCGGAAGGCCGAGACGATCCGGGCCGCCTGGCGCCACTGGGCCGGGCGGTACTGGATGCTCACCTGGGACGGCTTCTCCACGGCGACCACCTGGCCGGTGAAGGAGAGCGACCCGGCCGGCGGCACGGCGTCCAGCGGCTGTTCCAGCCGGACGACCTCCTTGCCCTTGGCGTCCTTGGCGATCACCGTGGCCACCACGTGCTCGCCGAAGTGCCAGGGGTTGCTGTTGACCAGCACCCCCGCCCAGTTCACCACATATCCGTCGTCTCCCTTGAGGATGGAGGAGGTCTCCTCCTTCACCGAGAGCGGCTTGAGCGAGGCGGCCTGCTCCTTCTCGGGGGATGAGGAGCATCCGGCAAGAAGGAGCAGCGCGAGAGCGCCGACGATTCGGGTGCTGTACGTCACCTAGTGGTGATAACCCGCGAACGCGCCCCTCTCCAGCAGACACGCCCAGGTCGGGCGGACTCTTTAACGCTGGCGCACTACCCTCGTCTCATCCCAGACCGGTTCGGGGGATTCGTATACCTTTCCATCCGAACCGAAGACGAGATAACGGTCGAAGTCGTCGGCGAACCAGCGGTCGTGGGTGACCGCGACCACGGTGCCGTCGAAGGCGTTCAGCCCCTCCTGCAGCGCTTCGGCGCTGGCCAGGTCGAGGTTGTCGGTCGGCTCGTCCAGCAGCAGCAGCGTCGTGCCGGACAGTTCGAGCAGCAGGATCTGCAGCCGCGCCTGCTGCCCGCCGGACAGCGTCTCGAACCGCTGCTCGGCGATGGTCCCGGCCAGCTCGTAGCGGGACAGCGCCTTCATCGCCTCGTTCTTCAGCCGGGCGTGCTCGGTCATGACGATCTCGCAGGGAGTCCGGCCGACGAGCTCCGGGCGGGCGTGGGTCTGCGCGAAGTGGCCGGGGACGACCCGGGAGCCGAGCCTGGCCACGCCGGTGTGCCGGACGTCCTCACCGGCGATCAGGCGCAGGAAGTGTGACTTGCCGGAGCCGTTGGATCCCAGCACCGCGACCCGCTCGCCGTACCAGATCTCCAGGTCGAACGGCTTCATCAGGCCGGTGAGCTCCAGGCTCTCGCAGATCACCGCCCGCTTGGCGGTCCGGCCGCCCTTGAGCCGCATGCTGATGAGCTGCTCCCTGGGCGCCGCCTCCGGCGGCCCGGCCTCCTCGAACCTGCGCAGCCGGGTCTGGGCCGAGTGGTAGGCGGCGGCCATGGTGTCCATGTATTTGGCCTTCTGCTTGAGCATGAGGACCAGCCGCTTGATCTTGGCGTGCTCCTCGTCCCAGCGCTTCTTCAGCTCGTCGAGGCGCTCGCTGCGATCCTTGCGGGCCTGGGCGTAGGTGCCGAACCCGCCACCGTGGATCCAGATGTTGCCCGACTCGACGGTGACGATCCGGTCGGCCGCGTTGGCCAGGAGCTGCCTGTCGTGGCTGACCAGCACCACTGTCTTGGGCGTCTCGCGCAGCGCCTGCTCCAGCCAGAGCTTGCCCGGCACGTCCAGGTAGTTGTCCGGCTCGTCCAGCAGCAGCGTCTGGTCCGGCCCCCGCAGCAGTGCCTCCAGCACCAGCCGCTTCTGCTCACCGCCCGACAACGTGTTGACCTCGCGGTATTTGCAGTCGTCGTACGGCATGCCGAGCGCGGCCATCGCGCAGGTGTCCCAGAGCACCTCGATGTCGTAGCCGCCCGCGTCGGTGTAGTCCGTGATGGCCTGCGCGTAGCGCATCTGGGCCTTCTCGTCCTCGCGCTCCATCATCACCAGCTCGGCGGCGTCCAGCCGCTCGGCCGCCTGCCGTACGCGCTGCGGGGCGACGCTGACCAGCAGGTCGTGCACCGTCCGCCCGTCGCGGATGCTGCCGATGAACTGGCGCATGATCCCCAGCCCGCCGGAGCTGGCGACACTCCCCTCGACCGGCTGCAGGTCCCCGGCGATCAGCCGCATCAACGTCGTCTTGCCCGCCCCGTTGGGCCCGACGAGCGCGGCCTTGACCCCTTCACCGATCCGGAAGGACACATCGTCCAGCAACGGCCGCCCATCCGGCAGTACGTACGTCAGATGGCCGACCTCTACGTGTCCCACGACGATTCCCTTCCTAGGTCCTCGCGCAGGGTACCTGCCCACCTACCTTTTGGGCATTTCGATTTCCACCGTCCCGGCACCGTGCGTTCACACCGGACCGGAGCGTGGCCAACGAGGCACCGGGTTCGCGATCGGCCTCGGTGGCCGGGCGAGGTCAGATCCCTCCCACGCCTCGGAGCAGTTCGGTCTTCACCACGCCTTCGACCGCGTGACAGAGCTTGGCATCCGTCGTGAGCAGGGGAACTCCCCGGTCAAGTGCCAGCTGGGCGAAGACGGCGTCATACATGCGCAACGTCAGCCGTACGGCCAGACCGGCAGCCCGCTCCAGATGGTCGGCACCGATCGGATGAACCGTCACACCGAGATCGTCGATAACGCGTACCGCCATCGCGAACTCCTCCGCCGTCAGGCGGCCCGTCAGAAACCCCTTCTTCCGCAGCACTCCGGCCACCTCGATCCGGGCGAAGTCCGCTGTCTCCAACTCGACGAGATCGTCCAGGAATGCCTCCTGAACCTCGCGGGCATGCTCGAACCCGGGCTGATCGACGAACCAGCGAAGGAAGACGCCGGTGTCAACGATGTAGGCGTCAGCCACGCGACTCGTCCCGGAGCCGGTCCAACTCCTCGTCTACCCCGGTCACCCCTCGCATCCGGTTACGGATGGCTTCCAGAGCCACCGCAGCCTTCTCCCTCCGACGGGATGACGACACGTTCTCCCTGACGAGCGCGAGCACCGGCAACACCCGGCTCTCCGGCAACTCGTCCACCAGCAGATGGAGTTCCTCACGCATCGCGCTCATAACCGCAGTGTACGACCCTGTTCCGGCCGGGCGCAGGATCACCGCTACCGGGTAGATGGCGGCCTGCGCCGCTGGAAAAGACGAAGCTCGTATCAGGTTGGTCAAACCACTGGGGTTCATGAGGGTCACAGCTTGCAAGTGGACTGACCGACCACGACATGTGCCACTGTTGATCGCGTGGGGGGACCTGTCCTACGAGGAGGGGGTCATATCCTGTCGAGCGCCGGCCGGGCGAAGACGGCGTCGTACATGCGCAGCGTCAGACGTACCGCCGGACCGGCCCGTTCCAGATGGTCGGCGCCGATCGGGTGGACCGTCACGCCGAGATCGTCGACGACACGTATGGCCATCGCGAACTCCTCCACCGTCAGACGGCCCGCCAGAAGCTCCGAGCAGGCCACCGGAACACCGAAGCGAACCATCCGCACCCGGTTTTGCGGAGCGTAAAAACATGCTGGGGATTCGTAACACTATGCATCTATGAGGGCGGCTCCATCCCTGCTGCTCCCACTGCGCCGCCCCCGGTCGCGGTCCGATTCCTCGAAGAACCCGGGCCGACCCTTCTCATATCCGAACCGATCATTAAGGTTGGCTCATGGAATCCGACGGCTTCAGCTACAGCACCGACCAGCTGCACGGTCTGGCCGGCGGGATCCGTGATACGGCCGTCAAGCTCTTCACCGTGCACGACCGTTTCGAAGAGGTCATGGCGTCCACGCGGGCCGCGCTCGGCGACGACGAGTTCGCTCACGCCTACTGGCAGTCGGGCGGGAGTCGGCTGGCCGCCATCGGTGAGGCCCTGGACCTGTTGAAAAAGGCGGTGGGCGCGCAGGAACCCAACGTCAGGGCGGCCTCCGCCAACTACCGGGCGAGCGATGAGGCCGGCACCATACGCGGATGATCAGAAAATGAGAGATAGACCACGGCGTGACCGCCGGAGTGCTTCCGGCTCATCTTGTCAATGAGCTGGTCAGGCGCGAGTGGCCATGGATACCACCGTTTACGGCAATCGAAAGTTAACAAGGGTGCCACCAGGAGTTAACGTGAGGACCGTGGTGCGCTTCCAGGTGCAGACGATAATCCTGATGTGATCGAGACAGGAGTGAATCGTCTCATGGGGGTGTCAGCGTGAGCATGGACGAGCCTTGGACGGTGCTCGAAAAGCTCGTCAAGGAGGTGAACCGGCAGACCGGGCAGGTTCAGGACATGCACGAGAAGGCCCGGGACATGTCCGCCTCGGCCACGTCGGAGGATGGCATGGTGACCGTCACCGTGGGGGCGCGCGGGGACGTACGCAAGATCGAATTTGATCCGCGGGTCTACCGGAAACTGTCCCCGTCGGAACTGGCCGCCTCGCTCATCGAGCAGATCGGCTTGGCCACCCGGACGGTCTCCGGCGAGCTGAAGGAAGCCGTGCGGCCGCTCGCGCCGGCGGACCTCCCCTTCGAAGACCTGCTCGGCGAGGGCGTCGACTTCCCGTCCTTCCTGGCGCAGGCCATGTCGCCGCGTCCGAAGGGTCGCGGAGAGCGCCCATGACGACGGCGCCCGCCACCTCGCCCGAGCGGCAGCACACTGTCTGATGGGGCTGAATCTCGACTTCGTTCCCGACCTGGTCAGAAGCGTGGCACCGGCTCTGGCCGGAGGGGCGTTCCCCAAGGCCGACGTCGACCGGATCATGCGCGAGGCGGACGCGCTGGACCAGATCGCGGTCATGATCTCCCGGATCGAGGCCGAGGACGTCGACAGACTGCTCGCCTCCCTGCGCGGCCCCGGGTGGAAGGGGGAGGCGAAGAACGCCCTTCAGGCGGTGCTGGCGGAGCTCTCCCAGGAGGCTCCCCAAGGCGACGTCTCGGGTAAGGCGCTGCTGAAGCGGCTGGAGGACTCGATCCGGGCGGAGGCCGCGAACCTCCGTGAGTACGGCGTGCAGATGGAGCACACCCAGTGGATGATCTACGCGTCGCTGGCGCTGCTCGCCCTCGCCATCGCGCGCCTGCTGGTGTGGATCTACGTCAACGGCCCGGGCGTCCTCGCCGCGATCTACGAGCGGACCCTGCTCACGAAGATGTCGATCGACGAGCTGAAGCGCCAGATGCTCGCCAACATGCGGAGGTTCGCCGCAATCATGGGCGGCCTGGACCTCGCCGTGCAGACCGCGCAGAAAGATTGGGGGCACCGGGAGCACTATGACGTCGGCTCGCTCCTGCTGTCCACGGGCAGCGGCGCCCTCACCGGCGCGGTGTTCACCGGGATGGACTTCGGCCTCAGCCGCCTGCTCGCGCGGGAAGTGCGATACGTCGCGTCGAGCGCCGAGCTGGCCCTGCGGGAGAAGGTGGCCGCGTTCGGCCAGGCCCTGTACGGGCGCGCCCTGATGGGCGGCGTCGCGGGCACCGTGGGCAGTGCTCCCGGGCTCGCGATGAGCGGCCAGCTCGATTCGTCCCATCTGTTCTACAGCTTCGTCTCCGGAGTCGTGGGAGGCCTCGACGTCCCGGCCGGCGCACGCGTCTCCTATCACCCGATGGCCGCCGTCGCCGAACTCGGCGGGTCCCCCGCCGGGGACCGGTCCGGCTCGTACGGCACGCCGTCCCCCGGCAGCGGCGGCCCCTCCGCCTTCCCGCACACCGGCGAGGCGGTACGCCCCGCGGATCCGGCGCCCAGCGCTCATCAGACATCGCACACGACGCCGGCCGGGCACGGGGCCGTCATCCAGCCGTCGCACACGACGCTGGCCGGCGTCACGGACCCGTCTCCCGTTCAGATGAACCATGCCGGGCCCGCCCCGGACGGCGGCCGCCCGGAGTCCGCGAGCACGGTGACGCGGCATGCCCCACCGGCCGAGTCGCGGCCCGATCCGGTGCGCATCGACGCCGGCACCGTGGTTTACCCGGCCGGCACGCCCACCCCGGCACCCCGAGGCGACGGCGGCCCGGGAAGGAGTGGCTCCGGGGAAGGGGAGGGTTCCGGAGGGAGGCCCAACGGCTCCGGCGACCGGCCGGCCGGTACGGGACAGACGATCGTGGGCGAGGTCGTGCGGCGCCAGGATTCGCCGCCGCCCGCCGCTCCCGGTGACACGGCGCACGGCACCGCCACGTCCCCCAGACAGCCGAACGAGGTGGACCTCCCGGGCGACCGGACCGGAGAAGCCACCGCCGCGACCCCCAGACAGCCGAACGAGGTGGACCTCCCGGGCGACCGGACCGGAGAAGCCACCGCCGCGCCGCACCAGGCCGCCGCTCCGGTCCGTCCGGCTCCCCCGCTGCTGCACCCCTCGGTGCCACCGGTGCCCCATGACGACCAGACCCAGACGGACACCGCTGCTGTGGCGGATCGGTCCGCTCCGGGCTCCGGGGACGGGCAGAGGGAAACGCCAGGCGCTCCGCAGAGCCCGCCACACGGTCCCGGACGCACCGGCATCTCACCCGCCCCGCGCCCGAGCATCGATGAGCTCATCAACCAGGGCCAGGGCAACGCGGTCCAGCTGATCACGCCGGAGAGACCACCCGTCCGTTCCGTTCCCACCGGTGACCTTCCTTCCGCCCGGCAGGAGCGGCCCTCCGGCGATCCCGTGCCCACAACAGGGAATTCCGGGAGGCCGGGTGTCGTGGCGACGGTTCCGCCGGCCCAGCCGCCCACGATCAATCCGCCCCGATACGTTGAGATCGGCGCCGTCGGAGAGACAGCGCTGCATGAGGTCCGGATCCCGGCGGATCCCGCAGACGCGGCGCAGAAGTGGGTGGACGGCATTCCGGGCGATCTCAGCCCTGAGATCCGCACCAAGATCAAGACGTGGCTCGCCGACCAGCTGTCCAACGCCGATCGGGAGAAGTGGACCGATCTGCTGCAGAGGGGTGCGGCGCTGAGCGTCGGCGACGATGTGGTGTATCTGAAGCCGGCGATGCGCGACTTCTCCCCCGCCCAGACGCCGGACGGCCCGCGCCCCTATCCCGTCTCCTTCGGCGGTGACGGCGTGGAGAGCAGAGGGTCCGTAAGCCGCAATTCAACACGGACCACCGGCGTCGCGAAGATGTGGGACACCACGGATGAGGTGGAGGCACTCGCACTGCCCGGCGTAGGGGTCAGGCATTCGTCCCGCGCGAGCGACACGAGGAGCGTCGATGTCATGAGCGGCCGCAAGCAGGTCGCCTACCAGCACGACTTCTTCGACGCCGGGCTGTCGTTCGGGATCTACCGGAACGGATCGGAGATACCGTACGGCGCCGGCGTTCCCGACCTGTCCGTGGTCGTGCCCTTCCCCTCCGACTTCCGCCGCACGGGGCAGCTCACCGGCAACGACGGGCCGCCGGCTCTCCCCCGGCACGAGGTCCCGCCCGCTGCGGCCCGGAGAATACCGGACCACGGCGTTCTCGTCACCGCGGTGGACACCAGGCCGTTGGCGCTGGAGGTGCAGCGCCGGCTGGTGGAGGCGGGCGTGCCGTCGCACCAGGTCGTCAAGATCGTCGATCACCTCATGTCCACCGCGCACAGCGAGCAGGCGATGAAGAACCGCAGCCAATGGCTGCTGACAAGCGGATTCACCTCCGAGGCGGTGCGGTACAAGACCTCTCGGCTGCACTCCACCGAAGACGCCTTCCACGTCACCTCCACTGTCCTGCGCATGGAGCCCGTGACGGGGAACAGGCCGGGGAGCAGGGAGATGCCGATCGAGACGCGCCTCCGCGACGACCTGGGGCGGCGTACGGCCACGGGCTCGACGGCACAGGAAGGCGACACGGTCAACGGTCTGGTCGGCTTGAAGATCGACGTAGGCCACTCCGACAAGATCGTCGTAAGGGCCGGCGCCAATGCCCGAATCGGAAAGAACCACTCTATAGGGGCATCTGATACAGACGTAACGAAGGTAAATTTCCTTGAAAAGGCTGACATCGTTCTCTATGACGCGGTAGTACGGCTCCATGTCACCTCGGAGAACCTGAACTCCTTCGATGTCGACGTGCGTATGGAGATGGCGCTACCGGTGCGCGAGGCGGATCGGTTCGAGCGTGACATCTTCGGCGAGGAGCTGACCCCCGTACGGGAGGAATTCGCCAACGTTCGGGATCAGCTCGACGGGTTGCGGAACGAGCTCGCGGAGGTGCGGGAGGAGTTCGCCATCCCGCACACCGGATCCGTCCAGCCGCACGGTGAGGGCCCGCGCGCGGCGTACGAGCCCCATCCGCAGGAGCCGTTGATGCTGGCCGCCGGACGTGGACCCGGGCTGGGCACACCGGCCCGTGTGACGGGAAGCGAGCACCTCGTCACGGGAATCCGCGCCGCCCTCCCCGAGGCCGCGCCCGACCTTCCACCGGCCGCGCTACGGCAGGTCCTCCGGGATCTCGACGCCCATTTCGGCCGTCCCGCCCTGGAATCCGACCTCACCCATCTCCTGACCGGGATCGACTACAGGACCACGGTCAGTGGCCACCACATCGAGGTTTCGGCCCGCGGCACCCTCGACGCGCTGCACGGGGCCGAAGAATATCCCCTGACGGTGAACGACCGCAGGACCGTGGGGGCCGCGCTGAACACCGGATGGACGACCGTCAAGGCGGCCGGTTTCGAGCTCTCCGGCAACCTGCGCCTCAAAGTGGACGTGAAAGAGATATTCGGGATCAAGCTTCCCAAGTTGGGAATCGACTTCCCCAAGATGCTGGTCAGGGCGATGACGGGATCCACCGACAGGACGGCCTTCGCGTCCGGTCACAGTGTCTACCGCCGGACCGAGACCGAAGGCACGGTCACCGTGTTCAAACGGGCGGTCCCCATCGAGGTGGAACTGCGTGTCACGAAGAAGGGCGAGGAGGCCGTGGACGTCTCCTGGCGGGTGGACGGCGGCACGGCGGAGATCGTGGTGCCTCACCAGCATGTGCCGGAGCAGCCGGTGAGCGCGCAGGACGTGGCGGGTGTGGGCCGCATCGAGCCCCTGGACCGCCGTCCCGGCGACATGCTCGACCTCACCGGGCATCCCGCCGGCATCATCCGCTTCGGAGCCATGCCCGACCTGGCCCTGGAGGTGGCCAGGGCGCACGCCGAGTGGACCGGACTGCCGTCGCCGGAGGGGCGTCGAGACGTTCCGGCCGAGATCCTGGAGCTCACCCGGTCCTCCTATCTGGAGGCGAACATCGGGTTGCTCACCTCTCCGGACGGCATGACGATCGAACTGCCCGAACACGGGGGCTGGAACCAGGCGCTGCGCGTGAAGGTCGGCATCGCCGGGCTGGAACACACCAGGTCGGGCTCGGAGGTGGAGTACGAGCATTACACGAACGCGAGCTCCAGGGTCATCACCGGCAAGGGCGACACCAGGGGCCTGGAGGCGCAGGCGATGATCGGAACGCGCTCCACCCTGGGCGATTCCGGGGAAGGCGGGACCGAGCACAAACTCGTGGCGATGGCCGCGGCGACCTTCTCAGCCGGGCGGGCCTCGAACGAGAGCGCCTATGCCGGTGGCGCGGACGTCGCCCGCGCCACCTACGGCGCCGACTCACACTGGTACCGCGGCGATCTGGTCGTGGAGGTGACCCCGATCCGGTGGAAGGGCAGCTCGGTCGAGCAGGGCCAGACCACCGGCCTCCGGGTGAACAAGATCATGGACTTCATGACGCCGGACCGGATGGCGCGGCACCTCGGACTGGAGGGGCCCGCCCCCGCCGAGGCCGTCGTGCCGGCGCCCCGCGCCTACGTCTCCCCCGAACTGGCGATGAGCTCGGCGCACGTCGAGCATCTCGCCGCGGGGAAGGTGCTCCCGGAGCTCGTCAAGATCTTCCACAAGCAGCGGATCCTGTTCGAAGGCGAGGAGCTCACGACAGGCCCGGTCATGGAGGCCCTGCGTTCCCAGTACAACGAGCAGGCCCTGTCGGCGAACCTGCTGTCGCTCCGTACCGGAGTGACGACCTGGATCCCCGTCGAGCGTGGCCGTGGTCTCACCGACTACGTAGGGGTCCGGGTCAAGGCCGTGGTGCTGGACGGCGCGCACACCGCGGAACGTCCCGACGTCAAGCTCATGCTCCGCAGTGAGAACCTCAGCGGCGCCGGCACCATGCACGAGGCCGGTTCCAGCCATGGAGCCAGAGCGCTCGCGCGCTACGGCAGGTATGCCGAAAGCACCATCGGCGGAGCCGAGATGTCGGCCAGGAGCATCTCCGACTCCGGAACCTCGCACGTCCGCAACGACAACGTGAAGGAGATCAACCGGGTTCAGACCTACGACCTTTCACACGAGTTCACCCACCCCGTCCGGTACGAGATCGAGGTGGTGCGCAGTCAGGAGCCGCCGCCCGGCCTGGAGCATCTGGCCCGCGGGGTCCGCGGCGCCCTGCACAAATGGGCGGAGCTGACCGGCAACGACGCGGCCGAGAGGTTCTGGGACAGGCGTCATCCGGCATCCACGTCCACCGGGGTGGCGGACGGCGAGCTCCGCCTGATCGTGCCCGAACACGTCACCGTGCCGGTCGCCGAGGGCACACCGGTTACGGCGCAGACGGTCGTCACAGGCGAGGCGCCACGCTGGTCGAGGCCTGTCACCCCCCTCGCCGTGAACGCGACGCTGGGCGAGGTCGCCAACCAGGTCACCGTTCCGGCGGCCCTCCTGATCGAGCAGTGGGCCCCGGTCGCCGCCCTGCCGCCGAAACTTCAGGGACCGGTGCCCCGGCTGTCCGACCGCCCCCTCGGATACGAGCTCAGCCGTCCGCTCGGCATGCTCCTCGACGAGGCCGGCAGCCCGAGGGCGACGCGCGCCAACCTGAAGGCGCTGCTCGCGCACGAGTATGTGATCCCCGGTCTCGGGAAGGTCGGACTCCAGGTCCTGCGTGCCGAACCGGTCGCCGAGGCGTCGATCAAACAACGCGTGTACAGCCAGACGATGACGAGCACCGGCCATGGCCACAGCGACAGCAGGGAACGAGAGGGCCACGTGGGCCTGTCCGCCGGCCCGACCTCCGAGAGCACCGTGGGCATCCTCGGTACCGGCGGAGGACGGGGGTCCGGTGAGGAGACAGGGTCGCGGAACAGCAACATCCGCGAACGCAACCTGGAGGCGAGCACCGAGACCACGTACTACCGATGCGCCACCAGCCTCGTCTTCCACGGCGAGGGAAGAGACTTGATGATCGATGTCCCCGACGGGCTGTACATACGGCTCTCGGCCGCCGATGTCGAGCGGCTCAACCGCGAGCACCCCGGGTTCATCTTCTCCCCGCAGGACGGGAACCGGACGACGGCGCCGTAGTGGCCGGTCCATGCGGGTGTCTCATTCGCCCCGGTAGCGCCGCCCCAGCGCTCCCACGAAGGCTCCGAGCAGGCGGGCGAACTCCCGCTGGTCGTGCTCCGGCCAGTCGCGCATCGCCGTACCGAAGATCTCGCGCCGGAACCGGTGGACCCGGTCGGCCTGCTCGACACCCGGGCCGGTGAGCTCCAGGGTGCTGCGGCGGCCGTCCTCGGGGTCGGCCACCCGCCGCAACAGCCCGGCGTCGACGGCACGGGCCACCAGGCGGCTGGCGCGGGGCTGATCGATGCCCATGCGGTCGGCGACGGAGCCGACCGTCGCCGCCCCGGGGCCCTCCTCCACCGCGTCGATCACGCCGAACAGCGCGGGGTCGATCCGGGTGTCGCCGGCGACGCGCTGGATCGCGCGGCGGCTCTGGCTGCGCCGGATCGCCACCATCGCCCGTTCGACGGCGGCGACCGCCTGAGAGTCTTCCATGTCCCGATAATACATGTATAAATACATGTTATTGTCAAAGTACATATAGATTCCGCGAAGGGCGGCACCATGGAAGTCTCCGAGATCACCGGTCAGCGGCGGCCGATCGGCTACTGGATCAAACACCTCCACGAACTGGCCGAGTCGTCCTTCGAGAAGCTCCTCACCGAGGAGCACCTGACCCGCCGCCACTGGCAGGTGATGAACGTCGTCGCCAGGGAGCCCAGCACGGTCGAGAGCATCGACGCCGAGCTCAGCCCCTTCCTCACCGCCGAGCAGCCGTCCCTGCGTCCCCTCGCCCGGGAGCTGCGCGAGCGCGGCTGGCTCGACGGCGACGGGGAGCTCTCCCTCACCGAGGCGGGGGCCCGCGCGCACGCGGACCTGCTCGGGAAGGTGACCGCCACCCGCGCCCGGCTCACCGACGGCATCAGCGTCGAGGAGTACCGGGCCACGATCGATGTGCTGAGCCGGATGTCGGCCAACATGGGCGGCCAGTAGCCGGCGGTGAAGCGCTCCCGGACGGATGAGCCCTTCGCCAGCGTGTCGACGAGGGCGGCGGCGAAGTCCGGGAGCGTGATCCGGGCGTCAGGGCCGCCGAGAGGCGTCCCTGGCGACGGCCGTGACCTCGTGGCCGCGCTCGCGGGCCTCACGGACGACGGCGGAGCCGATGTGCCCGCCGGCCCCGACGACTGCGATCTTCATTTGCTGCCCTCTCCGGCACGCTCGAGGAAGTCGGCGATCAGGGGGGCGATCTGTGGCAACTTCTCTTCGAGTGCGAAATGCCCGGTGTCGAACAGGTGCAACTCCGCTCCCGGCACATCCTTGAGGAAAGCCCGCGCCCCCTCCTCCACGAAGAAGGGGTCGTTCCGTCCCCACACGATCAGGGTCGGCGGCCGGTGTTCACGCAGCCACGCCTGCCACTCGGGGTAGAGCGCGACATTGCTCTTGTAGTCGAACGCCAGGTCGATCTGGATCTCCTTGCGGCCCGGCAGGTCGAGGAAGTGCTGGTCGAGGGTCCATCCGTCGGGGGCGATCGCGGCGGGATCGGACGCGCCGCCCTCGTACTGCCCCCTGGTGGCCTCCAGGGTCAGCAGCGGGAGCACCTGCTCCTCCTCGCCCGGCCCCAGGGCGACGAACCCCCGCGCCGCCTCGCTCAGCCCCTCCTCGTAGACGTTGCCGTTCTGCACGACCAGGCCCGCGATCCACTCCGGACGCCGTACGGCCAGGCGGAACCCCACCGGCGCCCCGAAGTCGAACGCGTAGAGCACGAACCGGTCCAGCCCGAGCCTGTCCACGAACCCCTCGACCACGTCGGCGAGGCGGTCGAAGGAGTAGCCGAACCCGGCCGGCGCCTCGCTGTGCCCGAAGCCGGGGTAGTCCGGCGCGACCAGGTGGTAACGGGTGCCGAGGGCGTCGATCAACCGGGCGAACTGGTGGGACGCGGACGGGAAGCCGTGCAGCAGGAGCAGCGTGGGCGCGTCGCGGGGGCCCGCCTCCCGGTAGAAGACGCGGACCCCGTCCACGTCCACCGACCGGTGGGCAACGTTTGGCACATCCATCTCACATGCTTCTTTCCCTAGAAGATGCATTAGTTATAGCCCGCCGACTTCTAACGTGTCAATCGATCTCATACCATTAGAAACATGGACCTCCCGCTGACCGGCGAACCGGTCGCGCTCGACCTGCTCAACACCCTCGGCAACTCCCCCGACGGGCCCGTGGACCACCTGACGACGGTGGACGCGCTACGGGCATGGCTGCGAGCGCAGGCACCCCGTCTTCCCCAGCCCGGAGCGGACCTGACCGACGCCGACCTGGTGGCCGTCCTGGACCTGCGCGAGATCGTCGGCACGGTGGTCGACCACCTGCGACGAGGGGCCGAGCCTCCGGCCCCGGCGCTGCGCGCGCTGAGCGGAGCCGACCGGCTGGCCCCGCCGTATCGGACTCTGAGCTGGGAGGACAACCGGCTGGTCGTCAGCGCCGGACGCGCGGGCGACTACCGGTCCACGCTGGTCGCGACACTCGCGGGCGCGGCGATCGACCTGCTGTCCGGGCCGATCGCATCGGTACGCGGATGCGAGGGGCCCGGCTGCCGCATGCTCTTCCTGCCCGCCCATCCCCGGCGGCGCTGGTGCTCTCCCGAGCTGTGCGGCAACCGGGTCCGGGTGGCGCGCTACTACCAGCGCCACAAGTAGTGAGCCGCTCCCACCTCGGCATGAGGCGGAGGCGGAGGCGGCCGGATCCGTGCCCCGGGCACCCGTCGGGACGGCCCGGATCAGGCCTCCCGGAACCGCCTGCGGGGGGTGACGCGGATCAGACTTCCCGGGACCGCCCTGCCAGCCGCCTGTGCACCTTCGCCGCGTAGGTGGGGTTGAGCGCGTCGCCGGCGTCGGGCACCCGCGGCAGCAGTCCGGGCTCGGTCGTCAGCGCGCGGAAGAGGAACCCGACCGTCACCTCGTGGGCGGGCCGGAAGACGACCTCGATGCCGTCACCCGCCTGGATCTCTCCCGGCTCGATGACGCGGAGGTAGGCGCCGGGCATCGCGGCCTGCGTGAACCTCTTCACCCATCCCTTCTCGTCCAGCCAGCCCGCGAACGTGCGGCACGGGATGCGGGCCGAGGTGACCTCCAGGACCAGGTCCGCCCCGATCCGCCACCGCTCACCGATCAGGGCGCCGTTGACGTCAAGACCTGAGGTGGTGAGGTTCTCCCCGAAGACCCCGTTGGACAGCTCGCGCCCCAGCTCCTTCTGCCAGGTGTCGAGGTCCTCACGGGCGAAGGCGTACACCGCCTGGTGGTCGCCGCCGTGGTCGCGGAGGTCGTACACCACGTCTCCCGCGACACCGCTGCCCGCCGTACCCATCGGGCCTGGGGCGGCCACGGCGACCGGCCCCTCCACAGGACGCTTGTCGATCCCGGTGAAGTCGGCATCGGTGTAGTCGGCGGAGTGCAGGTGGGCGAGGTTCACGGAGAGAAGCAGAGGCATAATTCGCACTTTATAAGGGGTGTGAGGCGTTCCTCCCACCGGCGACGCCGCGTCGCTGTTCCTCACCGGACTGCCCGCGGCGGCCGCCGACCTGGGGCTGGGCGCCGTCGTGCCCGCCGCACGGCTCATGCTCATAGCCGCGCGGCTCAAGCTCATGACCGCGCGGCTCAAGCTCATGACCGCGCGGCTCAAGCTCATGACCGCGCGGCTCAAGCTCATGACCGCACTGCCCGCCGGACTGCGTGAACAGCTCACCCGCACCCTCGGTGCCCTGGCCCGGGTCTACCGGCGGGCGGCACGTCCACACGGTCCTGGCCGCGGGAGGTAGTGCCAGGTATACCCCCGACTCTCGCTTCAGCGCCCATGTGCCCGCGAACCACCGCCGGTTCAATGATCCACATGGCGATCACCGGACCCCCACGGGCCTCCTCACCCGACCGTACGACGCTCCCCGGGCCATGGGTCGAGGGCGTCAGCCTGATCCTCGGGCCGCTGCTGCTCCTGGCGGGGGTGCTGGCGCGGATCGAGGCGAACGACTTCTTCCCCGGCCAGCTGGCCGCCTACGCCGCTCAGCCGGGGCGGATGGCCCTTTCCTACGGCCTCTTCGCCACGGGAACCGTGCTCCTGTGGCCCGCGGCGACCTCTCTGTCCCGCAGGATCGGCGTCTCCCACCCCGGCTGGGCCAGGTGGGGGATCACACTGGTGGTGCTCGGCCTGTCCGGCCGCGTCTTCCACGCGGGAGTCAGCCACCTGGCCTTCCAGATGGTGGACACCCTCGGCCTGGAGGCGGCGCAGAAGGCCGTCAGCGACACCTACGGCGCTTTCCACGTCTTCAAGGCGGTCAACGTCTTCATCATGACCGGCTGGATCGTGCTCGCCGTCGGCGCCTTCCGCGCCAGGGCCCTCGGCGCCGGCCCAGCCGGCATCACGCGCTGCGCGGCTCTCGCCCTCGCGGCGGGACTGCCGCTGGGCGTGCTCAAGGGCAGCGGCGACCCGATCTCACTGGCAGCCCTCCTCGGCCTGGCCCTCGCGCTCGTGCCGCTCGGTGTCGCAGTCCTGAAGGAGGCCCCCCTCCCCAGGTGGTGGGCCGTCGCCCTGACCGTCGCCCTGATCCCGGTCGCCTTCTTCCTCGGCGTCTCCGGCTGACGAGCCCGGCGGCCCTCCCGGACGGGGGGGCCGCGCCGGTGATCGGACAGTCGGCCGGGGCCGCTGCCGTACCGTCCCGGCCTGGGAGGTGACCGGCTCTTCCGCGGCGGCGGGTCGCATCGCCCGCGACACCCCGCCTCCACGGTGGGCGGCACGGCGTGCCTCGCGCCTACGCCTCCCGCTGGGCTGCCGGGCGGTAGTCCAGGACGATGGCGCCGGAACCGAAGGTGTGGGTGCCGGCGAGCTGCCAGGTCTTGGTGTCGATGCCGTCGGAGAACAGGCGCTTGCCCTCGCCGACGATGACCGGGTGGAGAAAGAGCTTGAGCTCGTCGATGAGGTCATGCTTGATCAGGTAGTTGACCAGATCGCCGCTGCCGTAGATGAGGATGTCCTTGCCGTCCTCGGCCTTCAACTTGGCGACTTCCTCGGCGACGTCGCCTTCGATGACGGTGGCGTTCCACGTGGGCTCCTTGAGCGTGGTGGAGGCCACGTGCTTCGGGATGCTGTTCATCTCGCCCACGTCCTCGCCGGCCGCCTCCATCGCCGGCCAGGCCTCGGACATGCCGTCGTAAGTGACGCGGCCGAGGAGCAGGGCACGGCTCTGGGAGAGCTGGCCGGCCTGGAACTTGCCGTGGTCGTCGTTCCAGAACGGCCCGGTCCAGGCGGGCGCCTCCACGACGCCGTCCATCGAGATGTAGATGACTGCGACAACCTTGCTCATGGCCTGCTCCTCAAGGGGTGGCGGGCCTGTCCGGCCCGCCGTTGTGATGTGCCTTCAGCTTGGCAGCACCCGTTTACGGATTACTTACGGCTTCCTTCAGGTGCTGAGCCCCTGGGCCACCGGCCCCGCCGCTACGGCCGGAGAGACGCCAGGACGAGCGGGGGGCTGCGGGGACAGCGGGGGCAGCACGATTGGTACCCACGCGCCCCACTCGGTTGACGCTCTCACTTTCACCTGTAAGACTCACCTGACAGGTGAAAACGCAACCTGCTGAGGACGGCATGTGACCAGTGAAGAGTTGCTGAACGTGCTCGCCGCGGTCGGACATCCACTCCGGCTGCGGATCATCGCCGAGCTGGCAGGGGGGCGTGTTCACGTCAGCGAGCTGGCCCGGCGGCTCGGCGTGTCCCGTCCGCTGCTTTACATGCATCTCGAGCGGCTGGAGAAGGCACAGCTGGTCGCAGGCCGGCTGGAGCTGTCCTCCGACGGCAAGGCCATGAAGTACATCGAGCTGTCGCCCTTCGAGCTCACTCTGACGGTCGACACCGTCCTCGCGGCTCTTCGCGCGGACAACGAGGAAGGACCCAGCCACGTGCAGGAGACCCCGCAGTGATCGATATCGGTTCCATCGTGATCCCCATCACGGTCATGCTGATCCTGGCCGGTGCCGTCACGGGGTGCATCTCGTTCTACTTCAGGTTCGAACGACACCGCACCGAGGTGCTCGCCGCCGAGCTGGCCAAGAACCGCGAGCTCGCCGAGCAGGCCGTCCAGCAGCAGGAACAGGTGCAGGCCAGGCTCGCGGAACTGACCAACAGGGTCGCGGCGGTGGAACAGCTCCTACGGAGCGTCGAATGACCCGCAGCTGAGAAGTGAGGTCTCCGGGGGCGAGCGGCAACTCGCCCCCGGAGCGGAAACCGCACGACCACGCCTGAACGGCGTGCCTTTGACGCGTACGTGCTTCCAGAGAAAGGAGAGCAGCTCATGCTGCTCCAACGCAAACCATCACGCTGGCGCGCCCTGGTCGGCTCGCTCACCGTCGCCGCGGCCTGTCTCACGGTGGGCACCCCCGCCGCCGCGTCCACAGCCGATCCCGCCCGGGAGGCGCGGGCCTTCGCCGACGCCTTCGTGCCCGCGCAGCTGGAGAAGCACCAGATCCCCGGCGCCGCGATCGCCGTGGTCTCCGGCGGTCGCCAGGTCTTCGCCCAGGGGTACGGCGTGGCCGATGTGGACACCGGGCGCCCCGTGGACGCCGAGCAGACCGTCTTCGCCCCCGCGTCGGTCGCCAAGCTGATCACCGCGACCGCCGTGATGCAGCTGGTCGAGAAGGGCCGCATCGACCTCGACGCCGACGTGAACGGCTATCTCACCGACTTCAAGATTGACAATGCCTATCCGGGCAAACCCGTCACCATGGCCCACCTGCTGACCCACACGGCCGGCTTCGCCGCCGGCGACTACGGCACGGGGGCGGCGAGCCCGCAGCAGGTGCACAGGCTGGGCGCCCATCTGGCCGACCACCAGCCGAGCAGGATCCGCCCGCCCGGCGAGCGGGCCGTGTACTCCAACTACGGCATGGGCCTGGCCGGCTACCTGGTCGAGCTACGGTCCGGCCTGCCCTTCCACAGTTACGTGCAGGAGAACATCCTGCGGCCTCTCGGCATGACGCACACGACCATGGCCCAGCCCGGACCCGAGCCCGTCGCCAGGGCTCTGGCCACCGGTTACCGGCTGCTGAACGGCCGCCAGGTCCGGGCCGAGGGGGCGAAGTACGGGCACATGCCGCCGCACGGCGCCGGTTTCCGCTCCAGCGCGACCGACATGGCCGCCTTCATGCGGGCCCAGCTGAACGGCGGCAGCCCGATCCTGAAGCCGGAGAGCGTCCATCTGATGCAGGGGCGCAGGTTCGCCAACGCCGAGGGCACCTCAGGCATGGGATACGGCTTCCAGGAGTACACCAGGAACGGCCTGCGCCTCGTCGTGCACCGGGGCAACATCCCCGGCTACTTCGCGATCATGGCGCTGATCCCCGAGCGCGGCCTCGGCCTCTACGCCTCCTACAACGGCAGCGGGAAGGGCGGCCCCGACTCCGCGTGGGATCTCGTGAACGCCTTCGCCGACAGGTTCGCCCCCTCCTCCCCGCCCGCTGCCGGCGCGTCGGGCACGTTGCCCGACGTCGCCAGGTTCGCCGGTACCTACCGGTCCGCCCAGGCGGCGGACACCGCCGACCTCGGCAAGCTCAGCGCGCTCATGAGCGCCGTGACCGTGACCGCGGGCCAGGACGGCATCCTGACGACCACGGGCGCGGTCGCGCTCGGGGCGGCCGAGTCCAGGCAGTGGGTGCAGATCTCGCCGGGACTCTTCCAGGAGAAGAACGGCTACCGGAAGATCCAGTTCACCGAGGACGGCCTGCTGGCCACCGAGAACCCCACGGGACCGCTGGAGCGCCTGGCCTGGTACCAGCTGCCCACCCTGCATCTCGGCGTGCTCGGCGTGAGCCTGGCCGTCCTGCTGCTGTCCGCGCTGGCCTGGCCCGTCGTGCTCGTCGTCAGGCGGGCGCGTCACCGGCCGGCCCACGGTCCGCGCCTGGCGGGGCTGCCGGGCTGGACCGCGGCGGTGCTCGTCACGGCATCCGCCGCCTCCCTCGCGGCGATGTTCGCCAACTTCGAGGGCAACCAGGCCGACTTCTTCCTCGGCGGCTCCCCGCTGCTGTCGGCCATCCGGACGCTGCCGGTGCTCGCGGCCCTCGCGACCACCGCCTCGCTGGCGGTCACCGTGCTCGCCTGGCTCAGGGGCTGGTGGGGCTGGGCGGGCAGGACCCACCACACGGCCATCGTGCTGGCCGCAGGCGCCTACCTCTCGGTGGCGCTCTCCTACAACCTGCTCGCCTGATCAGGCCGGAGCCCTTTCTTCCCGGTACGGCCGGCGTCACCCGGTACGGCTGGCTCCTCCCGGTACGGCCGGCGTCACCCGTACCGGGAAGAACGTTCCGGCCCCGCCGATACGGCCGGCCACGAAATGTGCACTGGCCGGGCAGATCACATCGGTGCCCGGTGTCACCGGCACGGCGGCGGATGTGTCGTTTCCGGCCGCGGTGGCCCGCGACGACGACAGGCAGGCCGGTACCAAGGTCACCGATCACGGCTGGTCATCTGCTCTCCGTGCTGACCGGCGACGAACGCGGCCAGGCCGAGAACCCCGCGGTGATGGCCGAAGGCAGCAAACTGGTCGCCCTCGCCTCGGTGTTCGGCGGCCTGGCCGCGATGGTCACCGTCTTCGTCGTGGCCGGCACCCTTAGGTCCGTAGGTAAGGACAGGCCGGCCGACCGAGCCGTGAGCGTGTGCTGAACTGTGCGGTATGGAATACCCCCGATTCTTCGACTGCCTCGCAGCCGACTTCGGCCGCCTGCGGGCCGTCGTGCCGACCGACCCCACCGCGGCGGTGCCGAGCTGTCCCGGCTGGACCGTAGCCGACCTGACCCGTCACATCGGCGAGGTGTACCTGCACAAGACTCTGGCCATGCGCGAGGGCGCCGAGCCCGACCCGTGGCCGCCGAGGGAGCTCGCGGACGAGGAGCCGTTCGCGCTGCTCGACCGGGCGTACGCCGAACTGCTCGACGAGTTCGGCGCCCGCAAGCCGGGGGATCCGGCCGGCTCCTGGTACACCCCGGATCAGACCGTCGGCTTCTGGATCCGGCGGATGGCGCAGGAGACGGTCATCCACCGCATCGACGCCGAGCTCGGCACCGGGCAGCCGGTCACGCCGGTCCCGGCGGACCTCGCCATCGACGGCATCGACGAGCTGCTCAAGGTCTTCGTGGCATACAGCGTCGCCGAGTGGGGCGACTACTTCACCGACATCCTGGCCGGCTCGCCGGGCCGGACGTACACGGTGCGGACCGACGGCGCGGCGTGGCGGGTGCGGACCGGCCCGGGGCTGTTCGCCGTCGAAGACGGCGCCGGCGACGACGCGGCCGACGTGACCGTGAGCGGCCCGCCGACAGCCGTGCTGCGCTGGGTGTGGAACCGGGAGGGTGCCGGCGAGCCGAGCGGCGTGACGGTCGAGGGCGTCCCTGAGGCGGTCGAGGAGCTGCGCCGCTGCATCGTCACCGCGACACAGTGAGGCCGGTCAGCCGACACAGCGTGCCGAGCGATCCGGCCGCCTGCCCCTTGCCCAACTCGGCAGTCCTATCCGCACACGGCTCAAGCGGATGCAGTATCGCCCAGGCCTCCTGGACGCCTTCGTAGCTCACACCAGCCTGCTCACCCACCCGACGCCGTGACACCCTTCCGGCACACATTTCATGGAGGGCTCCGCCCGTCCTGCGAGTGAACCGCCCTGATCTGCGTTGATCGCCCAGCCGGGCGCCCGTCGATCGTCCAGCCCCGCTGGTCTCACGGAATGGATGCTGTTGGTGATCTTCGATGTCATTCTGGGGTCTGGGCGGCCAGCCGTCGGCAGAGTTGTTGGAACGGGCTGATCGGACGTGGCGGTCGGTCGGGGATGATGCCGGGGGTGTAGCAGTCGGCGAGGCGGATGACGTTGGTGCCGGCCGCGGTCAGGACGTGCTGGACGTGGGTTTTGGCGAGGCCTTTGTAGCGGCAATTGCGTAGGCCGTGGGCGCGGGTGGTTTCGGAGACGGTGGCCTCGCAGCCGGCGCGCAGGGCGTAGCGGGCCTTCCAAGGTTCGGTGTGCTGGTCGGCGCGATTGCGGGTCTGGATCTGCTGCAGCGGCTCGGGCAGCAGGGTGAGGTGGCGACCCTTGCCGTTGGCGTCACCGGTGCAGGCCTGGCGGTCTGGGCAGGCCCGGCAGGCCGCGCGGGGGAACAGCACCGACAGGCGAGGCTTGCCATCGCCGAGGGTGGGTTTGAAGGGCGGGCTGGTCACCCCGCGCGGGCAGGTGACGGTGTGATCGTCCCAGTTGACGTGGAAGTCTTCCTTGGTGAACCCGTGGCGGCCTCGCGGGTCGGCTCGAACTGGCCCGATCAGAGCGACGCCCCACTGCTGGGCGGTGTGGTGGATGACGTCCGGGGTGACGTATCCGCTGTCGAGGAGATGCTCGGCCGGGGTCAAGCCGCTGGCGGCCAGGCCCGCGTGGATGTCGTCCACGGCATCGATGTCCTGGACCGGCGCCGGGCGGGTGAGGACGTGAACGATCACGTTGGGAACATTGTCGTCGCAGGTCTCGCTCTGATGATCCCGGTAGCCGACCCACTCAGCTTTCGTGGTCGTTTTTCCTTCCTTGCGGCAGTACCGGGCTTCGGGATCGTGCGGACTGACGATCTCGATCCCGGACCATGGCACCCGTGCCGGGTCCGGCTGTTGGCCGCTTTCCTCGCCGGATGACCGACGCGGCCGGCCGTGGCGGCTCTGCCGGTCCCGGCTGGACTTGGCGGCTCGCCAGGCCAGATCACCGTAGGAGTCTGTCCAGTACTGCTGCACCCATACCTGACGCAGTACCTGCACCCCCGGCAGATCCCGCAGCCGACGCGACGCCCCGGCCGCATGCACCGCCTCCAGGACCGTCATCCCGTCCTGGCCGATCTGCAGCACGTGCGCGGCCAGATCATCCTTGCCGCGCGGCAGCCGGTCATAGCGGACCGGCCGGCCATAGCGGCTGGCCCACTCCGGGGTGATCAGGGCGGCCAGCCAGGGTTCATCGGCGGCGGCGAGTTCCTCCAGCGCGACCCGCAGCGTCTCCCCGACCAACTCGACGCGGTTGAGCTTGCGGACCGCGGCCAGCACATGCGTGGAATCGGTCCGGACCCGGCCCCGCTGCTTGACCAGCCCCGCCTCGACCAGCCGTTGCACCATCACCGCCAGCAGTCGGTCCGCCCGATCGTCTTGGGCCATCCGATCTCGGAACTCCGAGAGCACAGAGTGGTCGAACCCCGGATCCGTCAGCTCCAGCCCGAGGCAGTACTTCCAGTCGATCCGGCATCGCACCGCCAGCGCCGCCTGCCGATCGGTCAGGTTCTCCGCGAACTGCAACACGCTGACCAGCGCCAACACCACCGGCGACAATCCACGCCGCCCATCAGCGGGAAACCAGCCGACGAAGTCCTTCTCGCCGAACACTCCCGCGAGCCGGTCCCGGATCCACATCGCCGGAGTTCCAGAAGGATTGGCCGCCCAGGCCGCACGGACCGTCTCCGCCGGGATCACCCGGCCGGTATCCCCGCCCATCGACACCCGTCCACCTCCATACAGTGACTACAGAGCGGTGCGGAGAGGTCACCTTTAGAGAACCACGAAGCCAACGGGAACACCAGACACAAGGAAGATCACCAACAGCATCCGGAATGTGTGCCGGAACCCGTGAAGCAGCACCACGTACGTGTCGGTCCGGACACCGATTGATGATCAACCGGCTTCGAGGTGCCGATGAGTATGAGCACCATGTCCCGGGACGTGAACGCGGCGGCTTCAGAGCGACTGACCAACTATGGTGACCGGCCATGAGATTCCTCATCGTCGGTGGCAGTGGTTTTCTCGGCGGCGAACTCGCTCGGCAGTGTCTGGTGGCCCGGCATGAGGTGGCTGCGACCTACCTGACCCGATCAGGCAAGACCGCAAGTGTTGAATGGTTGCCGCTCGATGTGCGCCGACGAGAGGACGTCGACGCGCTGATCAGCACATTTCGGCCAGAGGTGGTCATTAACGCTGCGTTCCGGCAGACAGATTGGGCGACCACGGCGATTGGAGCCGCGAACGTGGCGCTCGCCGCCTCTGCGGCAGGCGGGCGCCTGGTCCATGTGTCCAGCGACGCGGTCTTCTCCGGTGCCGCGATCCGCTATGACGAGACATGCGTCCCTGACCCGATCAGCCCGTACGGTGCGGCTAAAGCCGCTGCCGAGACAGCAGTGAACGCGATCGCACCAACCGCGGTGACAGCCCGGACATCTCTGATCATTGGTGACGGTGATTCTCCGCACGAGGCGCTGGTGCATTCACTGGCCACCGGCAGGGCGAGAGGAATGCTGTTCACCGACGACGTGCGATGTCCCGTGCATGTCGCCGATCTCGCTGCGGCGCTCCTCGAACTTGCCGTATCCGAGTATCACGGCATCCACCATGTCGCTGGGACCGACGCGGTAAGCCGATACGAGCTGGGGCTGCTCATCGCCCGACGTGATGGACTCGACGCGGACCGATTGCCCTCAGGCCGGCGAGCAGACACCAACATGCCCGGCCCGATAGATGTGCGCTTGGAGTGCGGCATGACTCAGCGGCGGCTCCGGACCAGGCTGCGTGGCGCGCGGCAGTTTCTGGGGTGAGGTTCACCGATGATCGCGACCTTCGCGAGGAGACCGGGCGCTCGATCCTGCCCGAAGAGTTCGGCAGGTCGTGGCCACCAGTTCGGACCACTGGCATCGGGCTGACGGCCGGTTGTGCTTCTCCTCCGGCTCCTTCTTCCTCCGCACCTGGGGACTGGAGGTCGGCACCTCCGGTATGGGAGATCTCGAACGGCCGATGACCAACCGCTTCCGCTGGTGTTTTCGTTGGAGCCGCGCTGCCAGGGCGAGTGGGGGCCGCAGAAGTAGACGGGCAGGTCGGCGGCCACCGTGAACTGGTGGTGCAGCGCCGTTTCCGCGCCCTGGTCCCAGGCGAGGGAGCGTTTGAGTTCGGTGGGCAGAGTGGCCATGGTGACGGTCAGGGCGTTCTGGACGGTCTCCGCGGTGCGGTCCTGGGGCAGGTGAACAAGCAGGACGTATCGGGATGCACGCTCCATCAGGGTGCCGATCTGGGACCTCTGGTTCCTGCCGATGATCAGGTCGCCTTCCCAGTGGCCGGGGACGGCCCGGCCTTCGTCCCTGGTGCAGGCTCAGAAACTTTACGTTGAGGTGTGCACATACGAACTGACCGCTCGATATCGCCTCGTCTCCACACCTTCCTTCACGAGGACGCACGCTGGCATGACCCGACGCCCGTGGACTGGATCGAACGGACCGCCTGCACCGTTGACCATGCCGGGATCGAGGCCGAGGCTCCCGCTGCAGCCGTTGAGGCGATGATTGCCTTCGAGCAGCGGTACGGCGGACTGTGGTGTCCGGCTTTGAAACCCAACGGGATGAAGTACGGGCTGGATGGCGATGCGAGGGTCCACTGGACGGCTCAGGGATGGGCGTTCTTCGGAATCATGGACGGTGACTGGACGGATAGCGTGGAGGTCCTGCTGGACGGCCGTACCGGGATGACCCTCGCCGGCAAGCCGCTCAGGATCCTCCACCGGAGTGTCGACCAGCGGCTTGAGGCGCACGCCCTGCTTCTGACCGTCCACCGCTGGCCGCATCTGACGCTGGAGCTGGCCATCCCGCGGGGAAAGATCCCGCCCCTGGTAGGCGCGGACCTTCCGCCCCGGGTCGATGAGGCCTCAGGGCCGACGGACCTGTGGTGGCTCGACGGAGCGTCCGCTGTGCACCTCTGCCTCAACAACTGGTGGACAAAGGATCATGGCATGTGGGTGGCCCGTTGCTTCAGCCAAGACGCCACAACCCTGAACCAGATCAAGGAGTCGTTGCTCAACGAGGTGGCCGAACTGCTGCAGCCGGGGGAGGTTTGGTGCTCACTGTGCGAGCGGCGCACCATTCCGGGCGGCCCGTGTTTCTGAACGCCATGGTCTTCGGATGTCGAAAGCTGATCGATTCCCAAACACGCACCCGGCCGCGGGCGAAGCCATCGGATCCACGACCCTGTTAGCACGGGTGTTAGCAAAAGGCCCCCACCGGGAACCGGTGAGGGCCTCTGACCTGGGAGCCGCCTTGGGGAATCGAACCCCAGACCCCTTCATTACGAGTGAAGTGCTCTGGCCGACTGAGCTAAGGCGGCGTGCCGTGCATGTTTCGCACGGCCTACGGCAGTCTACAGGCTCCCGAGGGCTTTCTGCGCCCCCGAATCAACCGATCTTGGGGCAGTGGACTCCGTCCTTGGGCACCGCCAGGTTGATCAGGTAGTCGTCGACCAGGCGGTCCACGCATGCCGAGCCGGTCAGGTACGCGGTGTGCCCGTCGCCGTCGAAGCCGACCAGCACCCCGGAGGAGAGCTGGTCGGCAAGGGCCTCGGCCCACTCGTACGGCGTGGCCGGGTCGCGTTCGGTGCCGACGACCATGATGGGGGCGGCACCGGGGGCGTCGACCTTCTCCTGGGACGTCGCCTTGGCCGGCCAGTAAACGCAGGGCAGCGACGACCACATGACAGAGGGGCCGAACAGCGGCGCGTCGCCGGCGGAGTCGCGGGCGGCCTCGGCGAGGGCGGCGGAGGTGGCGGGGAAGCGACCGTCGACGCAGTTGACGGCCATGTTGGCTTCCGTCTGGTTGGAGTACGTGCCGCCCTCACGGCGGTCGATCAGCAGGTCGGCCATGCGCAGGAGCGTGGTCCCGTCCCCCTTCGACGCCTCGTTGAGCGCCTGACGGAGGACCGGCCACGCATGCCGGTCGTAGAGGGGGGTGATCAGGCCAAGGGTGGTCCACGCCTCGCTGATCCGGCGGCCGTCGCCGCTCTTGTTGGCCAGGGGCTCCTGGTCCGTCCTGCGGAGCAGGGCCCCGAGCTCCTCACGGGCCGGTTTCACCGGGCCTTCGAAGGGACAGTCCGCGGCGGTGAAGCAGTCTTCGAGGAAGGCGTCGAGAGCGACCTCGAAGCCGCGGGCCTGGGTGGCGTTCAGCTCCAGCGGGGCGAGCGAGGAGTCCACCGCGCCGTCCAGGACGAGGGCGCGGACGCGGCCGGGGAAGAGGTCGGCGTAGACCGCGCCGAGCTGCGTGCCGTACGACTTGCCGAGGTAGGTGAGCCCCTTGTCCCCGAGGGCCGCGCGGAGCAGGTCCATGTCCCGTGCCGCGTCGGCCGTGCCGACGTGTGGCAGCAGCTTGCCCGAGCGGGACTGGCATCCGGCGGCGAACCGCCGCGAGCCCTCCTCCAGCGCGGCGACCTCGGCGGGCGAGTCGGGGGAGCCGTCGAGGCTGAGATAGGCGTCCAGCTCGCTCGACGACAGGCACCGGACGGGTGAGGACTCGCCGACCCCGCGCGGGTCGAATCCCACCACGTCGAACCGGGCCCGCACGGCCTCACTCAGCACCGAACGCGCGCTGCGCGCGTATCCGATCCCGGAGCCGCCGGGGCCGCCGGGGTTGACGAGGATGGAGCCGATCCGCTCTCCCGAGGCGGGGAGCCGGATCACGCTGATCTGGATCCGCTCGCCGTCGGGCCTGTCGTGGTCGAGCGGAACGCCCAGCTTGGCGCATTCGAACCCGTCACCGCAGCTCGTCCAGTCGAGCGCGGTGCCCGCCCGGTCGACACCGGTGCAGGCCGTCGCGGAGAGAACCAGCGCCACGAGGGCGGCGACCGTACGGCGGAATCTCACGCTGTGCCTTTCGGGGGGCGGCGGCAGATCGTATTCCGTGGGAATCCTACGCCCGCCTCCCCGAAATCCTCACCGAGGACGAATCCACTGATCCACGGCGGACTGGTCGATCGATCCGCCACCCCACCCGCCCGGCCGCAGGCATGACGGCCCTGGGCGGAGAGATGTCCGGGGATGCGCCGGGAGCTCTCCGAGAAGCGCCGAGGGCCCTCCGGGACCACGCGACCTCCCACTCCGAGGCCACCTCCCAACCAGGGAGACTTCTGACCTGGGGAACCGCCAACAATCACCCGGGGAACCGCTAAAGGGTCGCCAGGAAGTCGAGCAGGGCGGCGGTGAACTCCGCCGGACGCTCCAGCGGCGGCAGGTGGCCGGTCTCCGGGAACTCGACCCGGCGGGCCTTCCTGATCTCCCTCGCCAGCAGGTCCGACACCTCCAGGATCTCCGGCACGTCGGCCGTCCCGGTGACCACCAGGGTCGGCACCTCGATCTCGGCGAGCCGCCCCTTCGCCGGCGGCCACAGGTCACGCTCGCTGCCGTGCGGCCCGGTCCACGACCGCTCGTTCAGCAGGCGGTCCATCTTCAGCGCCAGCTCCCACACCTGGGGAGCGAGGTCGTCGCGGGTACGGCCGGGCCCGGCCACCAGGAACTCCGTCTCGGCCTCGGAGTACGCCTCCAGCTCCGCCGCGTCGACGGTCTCCACCTCGCCGGCGCGATAGCTCCGGAGCCGGTCGACCCCGATCACGCCGTGCACCCGCTCCCGGTACCGCGCCGGCATCGACGGCGGCCATTCGTACCCGGAGAGCCCGGGGGCGACCAGGGTGAGCGCGGTGACCCGCTCGGGCGCGGTGAGCGCGGCGTCCAGCGAGATCTTGCCGCCGTCCGAGCTGCCCACCAGGACGGCACGGTCCACCCCGAAGGCGTCCAGCAACGCCAGCAGGTCCTCGTGGTGGGCGAACTCGCCGGTCGCGTCACCGGATTCGCCGTACCCGCGCCAGTCATAGCGGATCACCCGATACCTCTCGGACAGCGTCCGGAACTGGTGATCCCACATCCGCCTGTCCGCGCAGCCGGCGTGCACCAGCACGACCGCCGGCCCGCTACCGGCCTCGTCAAAGCCGAACTCCGTGCCACCGATCCGGATCATCGCCATGCCCGTGCCCCCATGTCCGCCCGCTCCCGCACCCGGTCCTGACGCGGAGATACTTCACGATCCATCTCGCGAACCGCCAGGTCCGTCCGCCATGGGCGGAAAACGGCGTGCGTTCCCCGCGCCCGCCAGCGACAATTCCGGTCATGCAGATGAGTGTCGAAGACCCGGTCCGGCTCGGAGAGAGCAGGCTTCCCGACGGCCGGCTGCTGGGCTGGGCGGAGTGGGGGCCACAGGACGGCAGCCCGGTGCTGCTGTGCCCCGGTGCGGCCACGAGCCGGTGGCTGGGGTTCGGCACGGACGTCGTCGACGCTCTCGGAGTCCGTCTCGTGTCGGTGGACCGCCCGGGGCTGGGAGCCTCCGGCCCCGCGCCCGGCCGGACACTGGACGGCTGGGCGGATGACGTCCGCCACCTCACCGCGGCGCGCGGGTTGGAGGGCCTGACGGTCGTCGGGTTCTCCCAGGGAGCGCCCTACGCCCTCGCCTGCGCGGCGGCCGGCGTCGCGATAGGAGCGGCGATCGTCTCCGGCGGGGACGAGCTGGCCGCGCCGGAGTTCGCCGACGCCCTGGAGCCGGAGGTGCGCTTCCTGGTCGACTCCGTGGCGGCCGACCCGGCCCGCGCCGAGGCGTCCTTCGCCGGATTCGGCAGCCCCGATGCGCTCTGGGAAATGATCATCGCCGGGAGCCCCGACCTCGACCGCGAGGTCTACCTGCAGCCCTCGTTCGAACGGGCCTTCCGCCGCGCCATGGACGAGGCGTTCTCCCAGGGCCCGGCCGGATACGCCCGGGACACCGTTCTGGCCATGGGACGCTGGCCGTTCGACCCCGCGGGCATCACCGTGCCGGTCGACCTCTGGTACGGCCGGCAGGACACCAGCACGGTCCACTCCCCCGATCACGGCGCCACCCTGGCCGGCCGCATCCCGTCCGCGCGCCGCCATCTCGTGCCCGACGCCGGCGGCGCGCTGCTGTGGACCCATGCGGAGGAGATCCTGCGTACGCTGCTGCGGCACACGGCCGGAACGGCATCCGCCCTCTGAGCCGCGTACGCACACGGCTCAGACGGCTCAACCGATACCCATCGGCTGAGCCATGCTGAGCCGTACGACCGGGACCGGGATCGCGCCCGCCGGCTGCGCCGCCTACTCCTCCGGGGAGGCGTCGGCGGCCGTCGGCGCCTCGCCGTACATCGTGTCGTGCTGCTTGCGCGGGGAGCAGACCGAAGCGGAGGGGCAGGCGCAGCGCCGCCCGCCCTCGTCCAGCCGGACCGTCACCGAGTCCGAGGGGACGTTGCGCCCTACGACGGTCCCCGGGCCCTCGGGGGTGTCGACCTTGAGGCCGACGCGGGGCATCTTGCTGTTCGCGTTGACGTAGAGCGGGTGCTCGTATTTGAGGCAGCACATCAGCCGCCCGCACGCCCCCGCGATGCGCAGCGGGTTGACCGGCAGGTCCTGATCCTTGGCCATGCGCACGGAGACCGGCTCGAAGTCCTTGAGGAAGGTGGCGCAGCACAGGTCACGGCCGCAGGGGCCGATGCCGCCCTGCAGGCGGGCCTCGTCGCGGGGGCCGATCTGGCGCAGCTCCACCCGGGCGCGCAGGTTGCGGGCCAGGTCGCGGACGAGGGCGCGGAAGTCGACGCGGTGAGGGGCCGAGAAGTAGACGGTGTAGACGTTGTCGGAGTCGAGGTAGTCGACGCCGACGACCTTCATGGGCAGCTCGTGCCGCTTGATCAGGCGCTTGGAGACGCTGCGGGCCTCCGCGCGCCGCCGCTTGTTGCCCTCGTCGCGGGCCAGGTGCTCCTCATCCGCGATGCCCGCGCACAGCGGCAGGCCGCCGACCTCCTCGCTCGTCCACTGCGGCGCCCACACGCACTCGGCCACCTCCGGCCCGGCGTCGGTGGGCACGAGCACCCTGTCGCCGACCTTGGGACTGTGCTCGCCCGGATCGAGGTAGTACAGCCGGCCGTAACGGGTGAAGCTCACGGCCATGATCATGCTCATGTGGCTCCAAAGCTGCTGGGGGTACGGCTAAGCGCCCACGGAGCCACACTACGCGTCGCAGGCGTTCCCGTGGGTTCCCGCATCAGAGCAGCGGCCCTGTTCCCCGCGCGGAAGCCGGACACGGGCTCCCGCGCCGGCGCTCCGATGCGGAGGCCTGGGGCGTGGGCTCCCGCCCCAGGCACTCCGGCACCAGATGCTCCGGCGCCAGATACGGAAGCCGGCGAAGGTGGGCCGTGCCCCCGCATCGCCCTCAGCAGGAGGAGCTCACCTTCCCCTGCCCGTCAAGTGGCACTGCTCCCCGTCATCGGACCATGGAAGGTTGCTCTTGACGATCCCCCACAGGGAGGCGCGCTCAAGAAGGCAGGGCATGTCGACGACGTTGGCCACGCCGGGCAGCTCGTGCGCGGCCCGGGTCACGGCCAGGGAGTTCGCCCCTTCCCCTGTCCTGACCCGGAAGGACTCGGGCATGTCCTTCGGAACTATTGCGTTGATCAGCTGGGGATCATCCTGGTTCTGCTGCAGGAAGTTCTCCCAGGCCGTCTGCTGATCCTCGAAGGTGACGCTCTTCACCTCGGGCCGGGCCTCCAGCATCCGTACGAGGTTCTCCTTCTCCGTCTCGGTGATCTTCCCGCCCTCGCAGGAGGGGAAGGGATCCTTGTCCTTGCAGAGGAAGACCGAGACCTCGGCCCTCCCTCCGGGCGCTTCGCCGCTCATGGACATCGCGACGATGCTCTCCCCCTGCGACATCGGAGCAGCCGGGGAGGGTGTGACAAGCCGTACGACTCCGAAGGCCGTCGCGGCAGCGGCCAGGGCGACGGCGGTGACACGGAGAGGCACCCGGGACCGGCGGCGGGCCGGAGCGGTCAGCGGGCGGACGTCAACGGCGGTCATGGCGGCGGCCGACAGGGCCTCGCGCAGGCGGTTCTCGGTGGCGTTCAAGATTCCTCCCCAAGCTTGCGGGCGAGGGCTGCCAGCCCGCGCGCGATGGTGGACCGGGCCGTGCCGGCACCGATCCCCATGGTCTCGGCGATCTCCAGGTCGGACAGGTCGAGGTAGTAGCGGAGCGTCAGCGCCTCGCGCTGCCGCCCCGGTAGCGCGCGCAGGGCCACCAGTACCTCGCGGCGCTCCTCGCCGAGCAGTGCGGCGTGTTCGGCGGACCAGACGGGCGGCTCGTACGGCACGGCCCGCCGGAACGCCACCGCCCGGCGCCGCAGCACGGAACGGGAGCCGTTGAGCACCGCCGAGCGGATGTAGGTCAGCGCGCGCCGGGGATCGCGCAGGCGGTGCCGTCCCGCGTGCGTGCGGGTGAACGCCTCCTGCACCACATCCTCGGCCGTGGCCTGGTCCCCCACCATGAGCAGCGCCAGCCGCACCAGCCCGAGGTGGTGGTCGGCGAACAACGCCGCGACGTCGACGCGGTCCCTGGCCAGGGGCTCTCCATGGGAGAGCATCTCGATTTCGGGATCTGGGGTGGTCCCCGACAATGACATGGTCACGTAACAGAGACGCCGGGCCGGGCCGCCCGCTGCTCCACCCGGCCCACGAGTTTCACACGAGCTCGGCGAAGGACTTCTCCCACCGTTCCACGATCATGGAGATGTCGTAGCGCCTGGCCGTCTCCAGCGCGTTGACCGCCATCCGGTGACGGCCCTCCTCGTCGTCGATCATCTTGAGCAGCCCGCCGGCCAGGGCGTCCACGTCGTCGGGCGGGACCAGCACCCCGTCGTGACCGGGGGTGATGATCTCGCGAGGTCCTCGGGGACAGTCGAAGCTGACCACCGGCACCCCGCACGCGAACGCCTCGATGATGGTCATGCCGAAGCCCTCGAACCGGGAGCTGACCGCGTGGATGGATGCCTTTGCCAGCTCGCCCTCGATGTCGCCGGTCGGGCCCATGAACGTGACGTTGTTGTGCAGGCGCAGCTTGACGGCCAGCTTGACCAGCTTGTCGCTGATCCGGCCCTCGCCGTAGATCCGCAGTTTCCAGTCCGGGCGCTCCCGGACCACCTGGGCGAACGCCTTCAGCAGCCGGTCGTACCCCTTGACCGGCACCAGCCGCCCGGCGGCCAGCACGATCCTGTTGTCCTGCCTGGAGCGGGGGCGCGGCCCTCCGGCCAGCCCGTTGCCGATGGTGTAGACCCGCGTCCGCGCCCCGTCGAGCATGGTCCGGTAGTCCTGCTCGTCGGCCTCGGTGAGGGTGACGATCGCGTCCAGCTTCGGGTACCACTGCCGGATCTCCTCGAAGATGCCGGGCTGGTGGGCCTCGAAGTGCAGGTGTTCCTGGGCGATCGTGACGACCCGCCTGCGGGCGAAGCGGGCGGCCATGATGTTCAGCCCGGCGCGGGTGGTGATCAGCACGTCGGTGCGGAGCCGCCGCAGCTCGCGCCGGAGCACGTCGTCGCTCCAGGCGCTGAAGGAGGCGTAGGCGCGCTCCTCGGGGTGGATCAGCTCGCTCGGCTGCTCGCCCAGCCGCTCCGCCTTTTTCGTGTACGGCCAGCGGACCCTGGCCCCCTCCCGCAGGTCCACCAGCGAACGCAGCCTGACCTTGGATCCCAGCGGCAGGAAGGGCAGGTCGGTGTGCTGGAAGACGCTGATCACCTCGACGTCGTGCCGCTCGGCCATCTCGGTGGCGAGGTCGAAGGTGGCCCGGATCGTCCCCCCCATGCCGTAGGCGTTGAGGATCAGGAAGGAGATCTTCATGAGGTCTCCTCCTCGAAGGTGAGCGCGACGGCGAGGCTGTCGGTGTCGGTGTAGTACGGCCGGACCCTCACCTGTCCCACGCGCTGGGCGGGGAAACGTACTTTGGTCTTCTTGTCGGTGATGTCGTCAAGACGGGCCGCCAGCGGCAGCCGTACCCCGGCGACCTCGGCGTGGAGGTCCCAGAAGACCCGCCGCCTCACCTGCGTCCGGGCCATCGGCTCGATCTGGAGGACCCCTTCGAAGCGGCGCCCCCGGAAGAGCGCCGCACCGCTCACCGGCTCCGGGCCCTTCCTGGCCACGGCCACGAGACTGGCCGCCCCCTCGATCGGCTCGCCGTACGCGATCACGCCGTCGATCTCGATCACGCCGTCGTCGGAGACCACGGCGGTCACCTCGACGTACGGTTCGACGTCGCGGACGGTCAGCGCGAGGGTGCCGAGGGAGGTCCGGAACGCCCGGATCTCCCGGTCGCGAGGCGTCTCGGCGTAGGCGAGCAGCCCGTCCATCGAGAATCCCGGATCGTCGGTGGCGAGGGGCTCGTCCCGGTGCGACACCGTCCAGATGCCGGGCCGCAGCCCGGCGAGATCGGTGCCCTCGCGCTCCTCCCCTGTCTCCACGTGCCGTAGAACGATCTTCCCGTCCACCGGCTCCGGCCATTCGATCCTCAGCACGTCGTGGTTGTCCACCCGGCTGGTGACAGCTCGCCTGACCCCCGGCGCCATCACCTCTTGACGTGCTTCGATGCTCCTCAAAAGTCCCCCGGTCTTCCTGCTCATCCCCGTAGAGCAGGACACTGTCCGATAGATTTATAACGAATGCATGGAAATTCGCTGGGAATTCTAACGATCCACACTCATCCTTTGAGTGGCATTAGCTGCGATTGGTTCCATTAACGGGAAAAAAGCGGATGAGAGTAGCCGGGTCATGACGGCCCGCATCTCCTCGCCGGCCGATTCCCAGACCCCGCGCGTCACCGGCCTTCCCCGCGCGTCACCGGCCTCCGGGGAACCGGTGAGCACCCGGCAGCGGCCCGAGCCGACCACCCGGACTCCGCTCCTCGCTCGGCGACGAGGCGCTCACCCGAGGCGTCACCGCCGGGGAGCCGACCGTCTCAGCGGGCTCCGGGCTCCCCCGGTCCCCTGTCCCGGCCCGCATGACCGGGAGACGCGGACATGACCCGGGGACGCGGAGACACCGCCGGGCTACCCGGGAACACCGGTCGGATCAGAGTCGGGGCCGGTGCAGCGAGATGGTCATCGCCTCGACGGCCATCTGCGGGTTGACGTTGGCGGCCAGCCGCTCGCGGCAGCGCATGATCGCGTCGATCCTGCGCAGCGTGTCCTCCGGGCCGGAGGAACGGGCCAGGCCTTCCAGGTCGGCCCGGCGGTCCTCGTTGGCCAGCTCCACGTGCGCGCCGAACTGCATGGCCAGCACGTCGCGGTAGAACGCCACCAGGTCGAGCAGTGCCGCGTCGATGACGTCACGCTGGGTCCGGGTGGCCCGGGACTTCTGGAGCTTCTCCAGATCCTTGATCGCCCCTGCCCCACCCCGGATCAGGCCCTTGTTCAGCCCTTTCCCCGAGGAGCCCTCGCCGTAGATCTTGCGGAGCTCGGCGGTCTCCCCCTCGTCCAACGCCGAGGAGACCGCGTCGGCCTCCTTCTTGGCGGTGTCCACCAACCGCTCCGCAGCGATGACGCACTCCCCGACCCCGATGAGCGAGCGGGGGATGGAGAGCACGGCCTCGCGGCGCGCGCGCATCTCCGGGTCCAGCGCCAGCCGCCGCGCCCGCGCCAGATGCCCCTGGGTGGCCCGCGCGACGAACTCCGCCATGTCCGGCGGAATGTTGTCGCGGGTCACCAGTGCGTGGGCGACCGCCGCCGTGGGCGGGGTGACCAGGGTGACCACCCGGCAGCGCGACCGGATGGTGATGACCAGGTCCGCGGGCGAGGGCGTGCAGAGCAGCCAGACCGTCTTGGGCGGCGGCTCCTCGATCGCCTTCAGCAGCGCGTTGGAGGCGCGCTCCGGCATCCGGTCGGCGCCCTCGAACAGAACGACCCTCCAGCGCCCCAGCGTCGGAGCCCCGGCCGCCCGGAGGATGAGCTGACGGGTCTCCTTGATGCCGTAGGAGAGACCCTCGGTGCGGACGACCTCCAGGTCCGGGTGGGAGCCGATCGCCACCTGATGGCACATGTCGCAGTGGCCACACCCCTGGTCGGGGCAGAACAGCGCGGCCGCGAACGCCCGTGCCGCCTCCTCCCGGCCGGACCCGGGCGGCCCGGTGAACAGCCACGCGTGGGTCATCCCCGCGCCGGAGCCTCCGGCCAGCATCTCGGCGGCCCCTTCGGCGGCCCGGCGGAGCGCCACCGCAGCCCGCTCCTGCCCCACAAGGTCATCGAAGACTCCCACGCCCTCAACCTACCGCCGGTGTCAGTCGCGGATGACGGGGATGGTCCCGGTGGCGTCCTCCGACTCCTCCGGCACCGGGTCGGGCAGCACCTCGCGGACCCGGTCATGGATGAGCAGGGAGATCTGCTCCTGGGCGAGGGTCCCGTCGACGACCAGGTAGCGTTCCGGGGCGGCGGCGGCCAGCGAGCGGAACTCGCGGCGCACCCGCTCGTGGAACTCCAGCGGCTCGGACTCGATCCGGTCGGCGGCCCCGCCCAGCCGGGTCAGGCCGACGGACGGCGGGGTGTCGATGAGCACGGTCAGGTCGGGGACGAGCCCGCCGGTGGCCCAGGCGTTGATCCTGGCCACGTCGCCGGGCTCCAGGGCCCGCCCGGCCCCTTGGTAGGCCAGCGAGGAGTCCACGTAGCGGTCGGAGATCACCATCGACCCCCGGTAGAGCGCCGGACGGATGACCTTCTCCACGTGCTCGGCCCGGTCGGCCGCGTACAGCAGCGCCTCCGACCGCGCCGACAGCCCCTGGTGGACGGCGTCCAGCAGGATGGCGCGCAGCCGCATGCCCACCTTGGTCGAGCCCGGCTCCCGGGTCTGCACGACGTCGAAGCCCTGGTCCCGGAGCCAGATCGCGAGCAACCTGGACTGCGTGGTCTTGCCCGAGCCCTCGCCGCCCTCGAACGCGATGAACATCCCGCGTGGCTGCTCGGTCTCCTCGGGCGCGAACCGCTCGCCGCGCGCCGCCGCGACCAGGTCGGAGACGATCGGCACGCCCTTGCGGTCGTCCATGTGCCGCAGCGCGAGGAGACCGACGATCACCGCGAGCAGCGCGCCGATCAGCAGCACCAGGTTGGAGCCGTCGAACCGGTAGACCGTCTCCCCGCCGAGCCTGACCTCGTGCCTGCCGAACAGGCCCGCCAGCGTCGGCGCGACCGCGACCACCAGCAGCAGGGTGACCCGGGCGAGCGACTGCAGGAAGGAGAACGTACGGCCCCGCAGGTTGTCCTCCACCTCCAGCCCGATCATGGTGTAGCCGATGATCCAGGCGATCCCGGCGCACGCCCCCAGCACCACGGTGAGCATGACGACGATCACCAGGTTGTGGATGAGCGCGATCGCGGCGAGCACCACCCCGGCCACGACGATCGACAGCCCGAACAGCCGCCGCCGGGACAGCTCCCGCAGCAGCCTGGGCCCGAAGAACATGCCGGAGGCCATGCCGACGAAGACCGCGCCGAACACCACGCCGTAGGCCGCGTCGCCACCCTGCAACGCCACCACGTAGATCTTGGCCACACCGACCACCGTGCCGCCGGCGGCGAACGCGCCGAGCATGCCGATGACCAGGCCCCGGATCAGCCGGTTGCCGCCGACGAAGCGCCAGCCGTCGATGATCTGCCGCAGCACCGACGGCGTGGAGATCGCGGTGGCCGTCGCGCCGGTCTTCGAGATGTCCTTGAGCGTGAAGATGATGAAGGCCGACACCAGGTACGCGATGGCGTTGATGAACAGCGCCAGGTAGGTGTCACGGTCGGCGAAGTACGGGACGAACCTGCCCAGGGCGTCGTCGGCCACCGACAGCACGGCGAACAGGAGCGCGGCGACCGGGGCGGTGCCGTACGTGACCAGGAGGTTGAGCTGGTTGGCCTCCTCCAGCCGCTCCTTGGGCACCAGGTTCGGCACCGTGGCGTCCTTGGCGGGGACCCAGAAGAGGTTGACGCACTCGACCAGGAATGTGGCGATGATCACCCACTGGTAGCTGCCGATCAGCGGGATCGACAGGACCAGCGCGAAGCGCAGCAGGTCGGAGAAGAACATGGTCAGCCGGCGGTCGAACCGGTCGGCGAACGCGCCCGCGAGGGGGCCCAGCAGGATGGCCGGGAGCATCTTCGCGACGAAGACGCCGCCGATGGCCAGGCTCTGGGCCTTGTATCCGGCTCCGCTGGTGAGGTTTCCGGCAAGCGCGGTCAACGCGATGATGTTCAGCCAGTCTCCGAGGCTGCACAGCGACATGGCCGTCCAGAGCTTGCGGAACGGAGCGTTGGCCAGCACGTTGGGGGGCTTGCGGCGCGCGGTGTTCCGGCCAGGGGTGGTCATGGTGTCAGCGTATCCAGGTGCTCGCTGGGCTGGGGAAAACATGAGCCCGACAGATATGCCCGGCTGCTTATCGCATGAGGGTAATACGTGCGGTCTGTCCCCCGCAGGTGGCATTCGCGAAAATCCCCCGCAGGCGGCGCCCGCGGGGAGAAGTCCTCGTCACCCGCCTGCCTGTGCCCCCTCCCTCGCTACGCCCCCTCGCCGCGAAGCTCCAGAAGGGTGATCTCGGGGGGAGCCCCGACCCGGACGGGCGGCCCCCAGAAACCGGCGCCCCGGGTGACGTAGACCTGGGTGCCGTCCACCTCGCCGAGACCGGAGACGACCGGCTGCTGCAGCGGGACGACCAGGTTGAAGGGGACCATCTGCCCGCCGTGCGTGTGGCCGGAGAGCTGCAGGTCGACGCCGTGCGCGGCGGCCTGATGCGCCTGGACCGGCTGGTGGGCGAGGAGGACCGTGGACCGGGAACGGTCGCGGCCGCCGAGCGCCCGCTCGAAGTCGGGACCGTCTCCGGCGGGGCCTCCCGCGACGTCGTTGACCCCCGCGAGGTCCAGCACGGCACCCCCGTGGGCGATCTCGACGCGCTCGTTCTGGAGCGGGCGGACACCGAGGTGGCGGAGCTCCTCGATCCACTCCCCGGGACCGTTGGCGGTGTAGTACTCGTGGTTGCCGGTGACGAAGTAGGTGCCGTAACGGGATTCGAGACCCCTCAACGGCCTGGCCACCGTGCCGAGCTGGGCCACCGTGCCGTCGACCAGGTCCCCGACGATGGCGACCACGTCGGCCTCCAGCGAGTTGACCATGCGGACGATGCGCTCGGCGTGCGCCGTGCCGGTGAGCGGGCCGAGGTGGATGTCGCTGACGACGGCGAACCGCAGGCCGCTGAGACGCGGGTCCAGCTTGGGCAGCGCGACCCGGACCGACTCGATCACCGGGTCGCCGAGGGCGGTCCTGACGCCGTTCCCGACCGTGGCCAGCGCCCCCACCCCGGCGACGGCGGCGGCCGTACGGGCGATGAAAAGCCTGCGGCCGATCGCCTCCGGCCCGGCTCCGGCCGGGCTGCCGGCCCCATCCCCGGGACCGGCCGCCGGCGGCGCCGGCGCGGCGAGGGCGGCGGGCGGATCCTCGACGGACAGCCGGGTGGCGCCCCGGGAGGGGGCGTCTCCGGTAGCGGCGTCACCGGACACCGACACGGGCTCGGGCACGGGCTCGGACACCGACACGGGCTCGGGCAGCGACACGGGCTCGGGCGGCGGGGCGGTCAGGGCGGCGCGGGTCCGGCGACGCTCGGAACGGCGCAGCACCAGCAGGGCCAGGGCGCGGGGGATCTCCAGCAGCACCAGGAAGACCGCCAGGTAGAACATCACCGCGATCCAGAAGAACCCCGGCCAGGCCAGGAAGTGCCCCCACTCGCTCCGGGAGCCGACGAGCGTCACCGGGACGAGCACGGCGAGACCGGCCAGGATCCAGGTCAGCACCCGGCGGGTCCGGCCCTCGGCCGTGGTGGCACGGATCAGACGGCGCCAGAGGTAGTAGTGGACCAGCGCCACGACCCCCACGATCAGCGACACGAAGCCCACGACCGTCACCGCCACCTCTCCCACGCCCGCCCGCCGTACCCGGCGCGTTCCGAAGAACGCCCGGGACGGCGGATGCGTTCCCCGGATCTCCCGAGTCCCTGAGGAGACTCTCAGCGACTCAGGAGGCTCCGGGAGGAGCCCTCAGGCCTTCGCCTTGGCCTTGGGGCGGGTGGGCCGCTTGGGCGCCGGGCCGCGGGCGCGGCGGTCGGCGAGGAGCTCGGCGGCGCGCTCGGTGGTGATCTGCTCGACCTCGTCGCCCTTGCGCAGGGAGGCGTTGGTCTCGCCATCGGTCACGTACGGGCCGAAGCGGCCCTCCTTGACCACGATCGGCTTCTTGGAGACGGGATCCTCGCCGAGCTCACGCAGCGGAGGCGCGGCGGCGGCACGCCTGCCCCGGGCCTTGGGCTGCGCGAACAGCTCCTTGGCCTGCTCCAGCGTGACGGTGAACATCTCCTCCTCCGACGCCAGGGAGCGCGAGTCGGTGCCCTTCTTCACGTAGGGCCCGAACCTGCCGTTCTGCGCCGTGACCTCCTGGCCGTCGATCTCGCCGAGCTTCCTGGGCAGCGACAGCAGCTTCAGCGCGTCCTCGACGGTGATGGTGTCCAGGGACATCGACTTCAGCAGCGACCCCGTGCGCGGCTTGGGCGCGTCGGCCTTCTTCGCCTTCTTCTTCCCCTCGGCCGGCGGCGGCTCCTCGGGGAGGACCTCGGTCACGTAGGGGCCGTAACGGCCGTCCTTGGCCACGATCATGTGACCGGTGACCGGGTCCCTGCCCAGCTCCCGGTCGCCCGTGGGACGCGAGAACAGCTCCTCGGCCCGCTCGGCCGTGAGCTCGTCGGGCGCCAGGTCCTCGGGCACGTTCACCCGGGCGCCCTCGCGGTCCAGGTAGGGACCGTAACGGCCCACCCGGATCATGATGTCGGTGCCCCGGATCGAGAAGGAGCTGATCTCCTTGGCGTCGATCTCGCCGAGATCGGTCACCATCTCCTTCAGGCCCTCGTCGCCCTCCTCGCCGAAGTAGAAGCGGCGCAACTCGGGCACCCGCTCCGCCCGGTCGTTGGCGATGTCGTCGAGGACCTTCTCCATGTCGGCCGTGAAGTCGTAGTCGACGAGGTGGCCGAAGTGCTGCTCCAGCAGGTTGACCACCGCGAACGCCAGGAAGGACGGCACCAGGGCCGTGCCCTTCTTGAACACGTAACCGCGGTCCAGGATCGTTCCGATGATCGACGCGTAGGTCGAGGGACGGCCGATCTCCCGGTCCTCCAGCTCCTTGATGAGCGAGGCCTCGGTATAGCGCGCGGGCGGCTTGGTGGCGTGCGAGAGCACGTTGAGCTCGGCCGCGGTGAGACGGTCGCCCTCGTCCAGGTTCGGCAGGCGCTTCTCGGAGTCGTCACGGTCGGTGGACGGGTCGTCCGCGCCCTCGACGTAGGCCTTGAGGAAGCCGTGGAAGGTGATGGTCCGGCCGGTGGCGCCGAACTCGACCTGCTCGCCGGAGCTGGAGGTGCCGCCCACCTTGACGGTGACCGACTCCCCGACCGCGTCCTTCATCTGCGAGGCGACGGTCCGCTGCCAGATCAGCTCGTACAGCCGGAACATGTCGCCGCTCAGCCCGGTCTCGCCCGGCGTGCGGAACTCCTCACCCGAGGGGCGGATCGCCTCGTGCGCCTCCTGCGCGTTCTTCACCTTGCTGGCGTAGGCGCGCGGCTTGTCGGGCACGTACGCCGCGCCGTACAGCTTGATGGCCTGGCTGCGCGCGGCGGCGACGGCGGTCTCCGACAGCGTGATGCTGTCGGTACGCATGTAGGTGATGAAGCCGTTCTCGTACAGGCGCTGGGCGACCTGCATGGTCGACTTCGCGGAGAAGCCCAGCTTCCGGCTGGCCTCCTGCTGCAGCGTGGTCGTCCGGAACGGCGCGTACGGCTTGCGGGTGTACGGCTTGCGCTCGACCGAGTTGACCTTGTAGGCCGTGCCGCTCAGCCGCCCGGCCAGGGCCCGCGCCGCCTGCTCGTCCAGGTGGACCACATCGGCGCTCTTGAGCCTGCCGTTGCTCGCGAAGTCACGCCCCTGGGCGACGCGCTTGCCGCCCACGCCGGTCAGCGTGGCGGTGAACTCGCGCGGCGCCTCGTCGCGACCGGTGTCGAACAGCGCCTGCAGGTCCCAGTAACTCGCGCTGGTGAACGCCAGCCGCTCGCGCTCGCGCTCCACGACCAGCCGGGTCGCCACCGACTGCACGCGACCGGCGGACAGGCGGGGCTTGACCTTCTTCCACAGGACCGGGCTGACCTCGTAGCCGTAGAGACGGTCGAGGATGCGCCGGGTCTCCTGGGCGTCGACCAGCCGCAGGTTCAGGGCACGCGGGTTGGCCACCGCCTCCTGGATCGCCCGCGGGGTGATCTCGTGGAACACCATGCGGTGAACCGGCACCTTGGGGTTGAGCACCTCGCGCAGGTGCCAGGCGATCGCCTCGCCCTCCCGGTCCTCGTCAGTGGCGAGGTAGAGCTCGTCGGCGTCCTTGAGCAGCTGCTTGAGCTTGCTCACCTGCGCCTTCTTGTCGTGGTTGACGACATAGAGCGGCTCGAACTCGCTATTCACGTTGACGCCCAGGCGGGCCCACGACTCACCCTTGTACTTCTCGGGGATGTCGTCGGCCTTCTCGGGGAGATCGCGAATATGCCCGATGCTGGACTCCACGACGTAGCCGCGGCCGAGGTACCCAGCGATGGTCTTCGCCTTGGAAGGCGACTCGACGATCACCAGGCGGGTTCCGCCGGCGTTGCCGTTCTTGGCTGGCACGCTGCTTCCTACCTCGCTGTTCGCATTGGTTTCCCCGTTTTCTTCCCCTCGGGTTACCCGATCTGGATCGGGCACACTCCCAAGGAAAGCCGCAAGGACGCACAATAAAGCCCTATGAGTGCCGACGTCCCCCAGCCCACCCTCGGAGACTAATCGCTGTGCTCGACTACTCCTACTTGGTTCTCCATCTTCCGCGTGGCACCTCCAGGGACGCCGCTCGGCAGATCCTGACCGAACATGCAGAATACGGTGACTGGGAACTCGACCGCCTGCGACTGTATCCCGACGGCCGCCGGGACGTCCGGCTGCGTCGCAAGATCATACGTGTGACCAGGACGATGTGACTCTGAGCAGGCCCCCGTGACACCGGTCACAGCATCCGTGCCCGGACATGGCTTTGCCCGCCCCGGGCCGCGCCCCCGGAACGGGCAAAGCTTCTCTGCCTCGCAGTACGAGGGAGAACACGGCCCTGGGCCGCGCCACCATCCCTCGCCACATGCGAAGCGTCTATGCGCCTCCCCCAGTGGATCTGAGGGGACATGGCTGAAGAGTTACTACTGTCTTACTTCTCGCTTACTTCCTGCCGAAGCGGACGCGGCGGGTGGTCGCGAAAAGCGTCGCGGAGGCTGCGGCCATGACGCCGGCCAGCAGGGCCGCCAGCGAACCGGGGTTCATCCCGGTCACCCCGGCGGGCTGGGCGGCGCTCATCAGGCCGAGGTCGCCCACGGGGAGGGCGCCGCCGATCGGGGTCGAGGAGACCAGGTCCGTCGCGGGGGTCAGCGGCGAGTCCGCCTTCCGCCCCGCGCTCTGGGCGGTCGCCGGAGTGCCGGGCACGGCCGGGGCCCCGGGCAGGCCGGCCACGTCCTGCGCCTCACCGACGAGGGGGAACTGCGGGAGGTCGGCGCCGTGCGCGCGCTGGCCCGGCTGGGCGATGCCACCGGCGCCGAGGGCGGGGACGACGGGGAGCGCGGGCACCAGGCCGCTGTTCTTGCGGGCGCCGACCCGCTGGGCCCAGTGGCCGTAGTCGTGGTGCCCGCCGCCGCCCGGCCTGCCGACGTGGGAGCCTCCCAGGCAGCCCGCCGCGGCGTCACCCAGGACGGCGACGGCGTTGCCGCAGATGTTGATCGGAGCGGTGATCGGCGCCACCACCTGGTTACCGGCCAGCACACCGGACCTGCCCGACGTACGGTTGCCACCTGCCCCGGCACCGCCGTTGTTGACCGAGGCGCCGCCCTTGCACCCGGCGAAGGCCTTGCCGAGGACGGCGACGGCGTTGCCGCAGACGTTGATCGGAGCGGTGATCGGCGCCACCACCTGGTTACCGGCCAGCACACCGGACCTGCCCGACGTACGGTTGCCACCCGCCCCGCCGCCGCCGTTCTTGACCGAGGCGCCGCCCTCGCAGCCCGCCGAGGCGTTGCCGACCGCGTTGCCGCACGCGGTGATCGGGGCGGTGATCGGGGCGATCACCTGGTTGCCGCTGCCGGCGCCGAATCGGCCGTCGGTGTCGTTGCCGGTCGAGCCCGGACGCCAGCCGCCGTGCCCGCCGTGCCCGCCCGGGTAGCCGGGCTTGCCCGAACGGCCGGGCTTACCCGGCTTGCCGGGCCGGCCGCCATCGGTCACCTCGGCGCCGCCCCTGCAGCCGGAGAACGCCTTGCCGAGGATCGCGACCGAGTTGCCGCAGATGTTGATCGGGGCGGTGATCGGGGCGACGACCTGGTTGCCGCCCAGGACACTGTGGTCACCACTGGTGCGGTTGCCGCCGGCCCCGCCCCGGCCGTTGTTCCGGACCGACGCGCCGCCCTTGCAGCCCGCCTCGGAGCTGCCGAACAGGGACAGCGCGTTGCCGCAGGCGTTGATCGGAGCGGTGATCGGGGCGTTCACCTGGTTGCCACCCAGGACGCTGCCCCGGCCGGAGGTCTGACCGGGGATGCCGTTGCCGCCGGTGTTCTCGACGGAGGCGCCGCCCTTGGAGCCCGCAGCCGCGTCGCCGACGACGCCGACGGCGTTGCCGCTGATGTCGATCGGCAGGGAGATCGGGATGTTGACCTGGTTGCCGCCTCCGACGGAGTTGTCGCCGGAGGTGTCCGCGAAAGCCGTACCGCTGCCGAGGGTCATGACACCCAGCGCGAGCAGTGCCGCGGGGGTTGTGCTCTTAACCCACGTACGCATGATTGACGCTCCTTGCGGTTCTTGGGGGGATACCTGACATCTCGTGGCCGGCGTGCGAGGCCATGCGAGGTCCTGACGAGAGCCCGCACAGCGGAGGCCCCGGCGGCCGTCACGAGGGATGGGAGATTGCTCACCGTCATGAACAGGGCGGCTCCCCTGGAGATGGGGACCAAAGCCCTGAAGACGGGGGCTGGGAGACGCTCCGCGACCGGCGGGTCCGAATGGAGGACGAGGCCGGTTCAGGGGGCGGAGTCAGTCAGGAGAGAAGGAAGGGTCGTCCGCCGCTGTGCGGACGACAGGGGGGAGCACGCACGCCAGCGGGGCGCGCTGCGCCATCAACCGCGGGTCGTAGACGAACCGCGAGACGTCCCCCACACCCGGCCCGGAGAGGCCGGATCCACCGCCGCTCTGAGGCACGAACCCGTCGGCGCCAGAGCTGTGGTCGACGGTGGCGGGTGCCGGGGATACCGGCTTCGACTGGCTGGTGAGCCCGTCCACACCTCGCCCGGCCATGGCTTCGGCGTTTCCTGTCGCCGACAGCCCGCCGCTGTCCGTGGGGAAGACATCGGCCCGGAGGGCCGATCCGGAAGCGGCCGAGTCGGGCGCGTCGGAGTGCGCCACTCCCGTCGCCGCGGTGGTGTCCGCGGCCGCCGGAGCGGCGCCGAGGAGCCCGAAGACGACTGCGAGCAACCAACCGGCGGCCAGCAGGCCGCCGATCGCGAAGACCCGCCTGACGATCCGCCGGGTGCCGGCCGCGAACCGCGCCATCCGGTCAGCCCAGGCGAAGATCGCGCCATCGGTGGGAACGGCCACGGGCACGCGCTGGGCAGCGGGCGAGAACGCCCTCCACTGCCCCTGCGGCATCCGTGCCACGTGACCTCCCCAAAGCTCCCGGGTGGGCCGCTTGTCGCATGACCCAACCCCTCAACGGAGAGTTACGCTAGCACTACGACGAGTCAGTGCAATGAGTTTCCAGGGAATGTCTCAGCAACCGTCCAGGAAGCGGTCAAGCACCCGGACCCCGAACCGGAGCGAATCCACCGGCACCCGCTCGTCCACCCCATGGAACATTCCGGAGAAGTCCAAGTCCGCTGGGAGCTTCAGCGGCGCAAACCCGAAACCGCGCATGCCCAGCCGGCTGAACGCCTTCAGGTCCGTGCCGCCCGACAGGGTGTACGGCACGGCGAGCGCCCCCGGGTCCTCGGCGACCAGCGCGTCGGCCATCGCCCGCACCAGCGGCCCGTCGAAACCGGTCTCGACGGCGATGTCGTGGTAGACGAACTCCCTGGTCACGTTGGGGCCGAGCAGCTCGTCGATCGTCTGGAAGAACTCTTCCTCGTGTCCGGGCAGGAAACGGCCGTCCACGTGCGCGGTCGCGGCCTGCGGGATCACGTTGGCCTTGTAGCCGCCCTGCAGCATGGTGGGGTTGGCGGTGTTGCGCAGCGTGGCGCCGATCATCCGGGCCAGCGGCCCGAGCTTGGCCACGGTCGCCTCGGCGTCGTCCAGGTCGAGTTCGAGCTCCAGCGCCCTGGAGGTCTCGGTGAGGAAGGCCCTGACCGTCTGCGTGAGCCGTACCGGCCACTCGTAACGCCCGATGCGGCCGACCGCCTCGGCCAGCTCGGTGATCGCGTTCTCGCCGTTGAGCATGGAGCCGTGCCCGGCCCGGCCGCTGGCGGTCAGCCGCATCCAGGCGATGCCCTTCTCGGCCGCCTCGATGAGATAGAGCCTGCGGGCCTCGTCGATGGAGACGCTGAACCCGCCGACCTCCCCGATCGCCTCGGTGCACCCGTCGAACAGGTCCTTGTGCTTGTCGGCCAGCCACTGGGCGCCGTAGGTGCCGCCGGCCTCCTCGTCGGCGGTGAACGCCAGCACCACGTCCCGCGGCGGGCGGCGCCCCTCGCTGAGCCGCTGCCGGACGACCGCGAGGATCATCGCGTCCATGTTCTTCATGTCGACCGCGCCGCGTCCCCAGACGCACCCGTCGGCGACCTCCCCGCTGAGCGGGTGATGGGTCCAGTCGTCGGCGTCGAACGGGACGACGTCGAGATGGCCGTGGAGCAGCAGTGCGTCGCGGGAGGAGTCCTCCCCCTCGATGCGGGCGATCACGTTCGCCCTGCGGCTGTCCGACTCCAGGATCTGCGGCTCCAGCCCGACCTCCGCCAGCTTGCCGGCCACGTACTCGGCGGCGGCCCGCTCGCCGGGGCCGGAGTTGTCGCCCGCGTTGGTCGAGTCGATCCGGATCAGGTCACGGCACAGCCCGGCGACCTCGTCCTCGCCATTGAGCGCGGTCATGTCGACTCCTTCGGTTTGGTACGGCTTGCGCCTCCATCCTGCCGCCGCCGGGCGCCCGCGGACATCCCCGCGGGGCCGGGTCGCTTACCGATATGACGCGAGCTCAAGAGTTTGCTAACCTGAGTCCGCCGACGCGGGATGACGGTCCCGCGTGCAGGCACCAAGTCCGGGTGGCGGAATAGGCAGACGCGCTAGCTTGAGGTGCTAGTGCCCTTTGCGGGGCATGGGGGTTCAAGTCCCCCCTCGGACACAAACTCTTGACCTATAAGGTCCTGGTTACCACCAGTGGTAACCAGGACCTTTCGGTTTCTCGGGTGATAGACGAGCCGCAGATCCAGTTCTGCGTAGATCTTCGCCTTCCGCAGCGGACCCGCCTGGGCGAGCACTTGGACCGCGTCACCGAGCTCCCGCATGACGGACGCCGGCTGATCCCGGCCGAGCTTCCGCTCACGGACCCGCGGCATCCAGCGGATCCTGCTCACGGCCTCCGTCCTCCGGGCCTGCTCCTCCCGGATCCATCCGGCGATCACCACGGGGTCGGCGACGGCATCCGCACGTACGCCACGAACAAGCGGAAACCATCCCCGCAGACGCGGGGCCGACTCACGCACGCCGAAGCAGATGCCGGAACCGTGGGGACCATCCCCGCACGTGGGAGGTGAGCTGGTGCACGCTGGCCTCCCCAGTGGTTCGGGCGGGACACCGGCCGCAGAATCAAGCCGCCTGCCCGAGCATGAGGGGGGTCAGTCGTCGCCGATGGGGGTGCGGAGGATCGGGACGGCGCTGTAGTTCTCACCATCGACCTTGGCGACCTGGTCCTTTGTAAGCCAACGCTCGACGACGTAGCACCGGTGGCCGTCGTCCTCGGCGTAGAACACCAGCGCCATCCACTGCGCTTCGCCCCTGCGCCACGCGCGTAGCCACGCCATGCGGGAGTCGAGCATCACCAGAGGTGGGCGAGGCGGGACAGCGGCGGACACGAGGAGAGGCTACGGGTAGAGGCTGACAGATCAGCCGATCTCTGTGATGTACGGCTTCAACGCGATGGAGTCATCCCGTCCGTACACCCACTCGATGCCGAGCGGGTTGGGGCCGAGATCGAAGCGGGTTTCTCGCATATAGTCCTCGCCTCTGTCGTCGACCAGGTCGAGTGAGATCTCCTCGATATTCACGCCTTGGAGCTTCTGCTTGGCCAGTTGTAGCGCCTGCTCGCAGTCTTGGGCGCCGAGTTTCGCGGCGAACTGCGTGCTTGCCTTCTCGTCGATGACGACGTGTGGGGGATTGACCGTTGGGTTCCCGCACGTGTGGATGTGGCCCTGTTGGAGGGCGTACAGGAAGTTGTGCACGCTGTCCGCCTTCAGGACATGGTTACCACCGAAGATCACGCCTAACAAGCCAGGGATTATGGCTAACCCGAAAAACATCACGCCGCCGAGGACCATAGCCAACCCAGCGATTCGTCCCATGGCGATCAGCATGCCCGGCTGGTACCGCGACTACGCCTGTTCCTGCGAGCATGCATCTACTCGGACACACGGTAGTAGCCAGGGGGTCCTGGCCGCCTGATCAGGTGGTCAGGACTTTTGTTTGACTGGAAGGCAGATCGAAGGAAGAAAGGCCGGCTCCGCGGGATTCTCGCCCCGTGACAGCGGGATGATCACCTATCACGATAGGTGACATGTCTCGATGTCTACTGCCACACCCCGGCGGGCCTGCGGGTTGCGTCCATGGATGTGGTGGACGGGTTCCGCCGGCGGCGGGTGGCGGTAATGGTGCCCGTCCACCTGCGTTCCGGTCAGGGGTGTCCATCTGTGCGGCGCCATACGGGGTGGAAGGTCAAAGGCGCGGCGAGGGTGGGTGGGGTGGCCGGGGGCCGCCCTTTCGTGCGGCGCCGTACGGAGTGCTCCCCGCTGCGCGGGCCGGGGGAGGGGGCGGTGCAGGGGTTTTCCTTGATCTGTTGGGATTGGCGGCGCTATGGACCGCCAATCCCAACAGATCAAGGAAAACCCCTGATCACTACCCGCTTCCGGGGCTCATCGGCGCCCGCCCTGCCTCGCCCGGTCCACCACCGCCCCCCTTACCAGGCATTCTCGCCCGCCCATCGGCCGGCTCCTTAGTCGACGGGACACGGCAGTCGACGTACGGCGCGGCTCACGGGGTGGCTCGGAGACACGCGACAGCTCGGCTCACGGGACGGTATGGAGGCGTGCGGCGGCTCGGAGGCATGATGCGGTCCGGTGTGGGGAAGGGGCCCCGCGCGTCATGCCGGCACCGTCTGCGGGACGGCGGTCGCGGTGGCACGCAGCGGCTTGAGGGCCCGGGACCAGGTGACGACCTCGCTGAGCATAGTGTTCAGAGTCGCCTCCTGGTGCTCAGCCGGGGAGCACACTCCGGGTTCGGCGGGGTCGGCGGAGTCGGTGAACTCGAAGTCGGTGAACATCGACAGCGCGACCTGGGTCTGCACGCCGGCGATCTTCACCTCGGCCAGCGTCAGCCGTAGGTGCTCCACCGCGCGGATCCCTCCCTGTATCCCGTAGCCGACGAATCCGGCCGCCTTGTCGTTCCACTCCGCGTACAGGAAGTCGATCGCGTTCTTCAGCGCGGCGGGGACGGAGTGGTTGTACTCCGGGGTCACGAACACGAACCCGTCGAACGAGTCGATCGTCGTGGCCCACCTCACGGTGTGCGCGTTGCGGTACTGACCGAATGCGGCGGGCACGGGCTCGTCCAGCAGCGGCAGCCCGTACTCGGCCAGATCGACCACCTCGACCGTCGCCTCACCGGCCGCGACGGCGGCATGCCGGCCGGCGACCTCGGCGACCCATCGGGCCACGGTCTCTCCCCGCCGTCCGGGACGGGTGCTTCCGACGATGACGGCGATACGGATCATCTGTCATTTCTCCTTCTGCCGACCGGCGTGGCCTGTCGGCGAAATCGGCGCGTTGGCGAAATCGGCGCGTCGGTGGAACGCGTGTCCGCGAAAGACATGTCGGTGAAAGGCATGTCAGTGAAAGGCATGTCAGTGAAAGGCGTCAGTGAAATCGATACGAGCCGGCCTGGTGGAGATCGGTCAGGACCGGGAGTTCGTCGCATCGCGCGTCGAGGGTCGTCCGGAAGCGCTGGAACGCCTTCAGCAGCGGCAGCGGCCCCGGTCCAGGCCCGTCGAACACCGCGAAGTCCACGAAACTGACCTCGTCTTCGAGCTGGAAGCTGGCGTGGCGCATGCCCTCCGGCCGGACCGACGCCAGCTCCTCGTACACGGCGTGGAGCAGCTCCAGGTTCCGTTCCACCTGATCGCTCCTCACCTTGTAACGGATCATCACCTGCACGCTTGGCTCCTTGCCTGGCCGGAAGTCATGGCCACCAACCTGCCGGGGCGGGCGCCGCCGAGGAAGGCCGGGTCAAGGCTGGCACTGGCGGGGCCACCCTCATCGGCGGCGTGAGCCGGGCGGCGGGCTCGTGTCCCCGGCCGGATGGGCCGCCCTGCCGCGCCATGACGATCTCGGGCCGCTACCCTCTGGCTATGTTGACCCACGAAGGGGAGATCACCGTCCCCGTTGACCTGTGTCTTCCGGACGGGCAGCTCAATCCGGGGGCGGTGGGCTGGACGCGGCGTCCGCTGCACCGGGCGAACCTGCGCGGCTGGGGGCGGGACAAGCGCTGGGAGTACTGGGGGATCGTCACCCCGAGCCACGTGGTCGGGCTCGTGGCGTCGTCGTTGGACTACGCGGGGCTGCACGGCGTCTACGTGCTGGACCGCGCCACCGGCGTGGAGACCGTCAAGGACGTCGTGGTGCCGCTGGCACGCGGCGCCGTACTGCCGGAGCGCAGCGGCGCCGGGCGGGCGTCCGTCCGCGGCGGCGGCGTGATGATCGACATCGACCAGCGTCCCGAGGGCACCTCGCTGCGCGCCGTCGCGCCCGGCGTCGAGGTGGATCTCGACGTGCCGCTGCCGGAGGGGCACGAGTCGCTCGGCGTGGTGGTCCCCTGGGGGCCTCGCCGGTTCCAGTACACGGTCAAGGACGTCGGGCGCCCGGTGCGCGGGCGGATCCGGCTGGAGTCCGGCGAGTACGCGGTCAGTGAGACGGACTCGTTCGCGGTGCTCGACCACGGCCGCGGCAAGTGGCCGTACTCGATCACCTGGAACTGGGCCGCGGGCAGCGGGCACGGCAGGGCGATCCAGCTCGGCGGGAAGTGGACCGACGGCACCGGCATGACGGAGAACGCGCTGTTCGTGGACGGGCGGCTGCACAAGATCGGCGATGAGCTGGCCTGGAGCTACGACCGGACGGACTGGCTGCGTCCGTGGCGGATCACCGGTTCACGGGTCGAGGTGGAGTTCCACCCCTTCCACGAGAAGGTGGCGCGCACCAACCTCGGCGTGGTGGGCAACGAGACGCACCAGTGCTTCGGTCATTTCTCCGGGCGGGCGCGGACCGACGACGGCACGTGGGTCGACCTCGACGGCCTGGTCGGCTGGGCGGAGGAGGCCCGTAACCGCTGGTAGCCGGACCACGCGAGAATGGTAGCCGGACCACGCGAGAACCGCCGCCGGCAGCCGGCCAGGCCGGGGCCGGCAGGCGTGCGAGCCGCCTGCTCGCACGGTGTTGACTTGAACACACAGTGAACTGCCAGGAAAGATGAGTAACCTCCCTCGGCATGAACTGGCAGCGTACGGTCAACAACGCCCTGGTCAGGTTCACCGGATTCCAGCTCAACCGGGTAGGGAAAGCCGGGTCCACGTCCGCCGCGGCTCCTGCCGGTGAGGAGAGGGATCCGATCCGGCCACCGGCCGACCCGGTGGCGGATCGGCTGCTGACCGCGCCGATCTTCATCCTCTCTCCGGTCAGGTCCGGCTCCACGCTGCTGCGGGCGGTGCTCAACGCCCACTCGATGCTGCACGCCCCGCACGAGCTGCACGTACGCCGGTTGACCGTGGGCTTCGGCACCTCGCTGTCCGAGAAGGCGATGGACGCCCTCGGCCACAACCGGGCCGACCTGGAGCACCTGCTGTGGGACCGCGTGCTCCACCGGGAGCTGGTACGCAGCGGTAAGTCCTTCGTCGTGGACAAGACCCCGGCCAACGCCTTCGCCTTCGAGCGCATCGCCACCTGCTGGCCCGACGCCCGCTTCGTCTTCCTGCTGCGCCACCCCGCCTCCGTCGCGAGGTCCTGGCACGAGGCCGCCCCGGACCGGCGGACACCGCAGGAGGCCGCCGCCGACGCCCTGCGCTACATGAAGGCCGTGCAGCGGGCCCGGCGCGCCCTCCCCGGCCTGACGGTCCGCTACGAGGACCTGACCGGGGACCCGGAGACCGAGACCCGGCGCGTCTGCGACTTCCTCGACGTCCCGTGGGAACCCGGGATGCTCGCCTACGGCGAGCAGGCGGTGATCCAGAAAGGCCTGGGCGACTGGAAGGACAAGATCCAGTCAGGGGTCGTGCAGCGCGGACGCGACCTCCCGGCGTCCGACCAGATCCCCGAGATCCTGCGGCCGATGTCCGTCACCTGGGGTTACCTGGCGGACTCATGAAGATCCGGTACATGCTCCTGCACGCCTACGGGATGGGCGGCACGATCCGCACCGTGGTCAACCAGGCCAACGCGATGGCCGCCGCCGGGCACGACGTCGAGATCGTCAGCGCGGTACGGCGCCGCGACGCCCCCCGGTTCCGCGTCGACCCGCGCGTCGAGGTCACCGCGCTGACGGACCAGCGCGGCGGTGTGCGCGCCGACTCGCTGGGGCGCAGGGTCTGGCGGCGGGTCCGCGGGAAGATCGTGCCCCACGGCGAGTTCGCGGCGTCCTACTTCACCGAGCGGGTGGAGAGGGCCGTCATCGACTACGTCTCCGCGCTGGAGGACGGCATCCTGGTCACCACCCGCCCGGCGCTGAACCTCATCTCCGCCCGCCGTACTCCCGCGAGCGTGGTGCGGATCGCGCAGGAGCACATGAACCTGGCCACCCACCCCGAAAGCGTCCGCAGGGAGATCGCCCGCCACTACGGCCGGCTGGACGCGGTCGCGGTGCTCACCGGGACCGACCGCAGGGACTACCAGGCGCTGCTGCCCGGCACCCCGGTCGTGCGGATCCCGAACGCGGTCCACCCCCTCGACCAGGCGCCGTCGCGGCAGGAGAACCGGCTCGTGATCGCCGCCGGGCGGCTCGTCGCCCAGAAGGGGTTCGACCTGCTCATCCCGGCGTTCAAGCAGGTCGTGCACCACCATCCGGACTGGCGGCTGCGCATCTATGGCACCGGCCCGAAGAAGGCCGCGCTGCGCGCTCTCGTCAAGGAGCACCGGCTCGCCGACAACGTCACCCTGATGGGGCGCAGTGACCGGCTGGACGAGGAGCTGGCCCATGCCTCGCTGTACGTGCTCAGCTCCCGGTTCGAGGGGCTGCCGATGGTGATGATCGAGGCGATGTCGCACGCGCTGCCGGTCGTCGCCTTCGACTGCCCGACCGGTCCGCGCGACGTCATCACCGACGGGATCGACGGGCTGCTCGTGCCGCCCCAGGACGTCGACGCGCTGGCGGCGGCGGTCAGCCGCCTCATCGCCGACCGGGAGCTGCGGCGGCGGATGGGCGCCGCGGCCGTACGGACCGCGCGGGACTACGCTCCCGAGGCCGTCACCCCGCTGTGGGAGAGGCTGTTCACCGAACTGCTGCGGGCCGAGCCCCCCGCCGCGGAGCGCTGAACGCCCGGCCCCTCCGGGGTGGCGTGGTCATGAAAACTCGAAGTTAACAGTTCTGACCAAGCTGACCCCATTCTGACCAAACTGACCGCTGTGCAGATTGCACGGAACTGCGGGGGTGAGGTTCACTTATTCAAGAGTGATCTGCATGAGCCGGCAGGAAATCGATATGGCCGAGCGGCCTTATCGACTCCGCGCCCGAGTGAGATTTTCCGGTAAAAGCAGCGTTCGTTCTCTCTTTCTTCACGTGCCCGGATCACACCGCCCGTCTCCGTGATATCCGGCGCTCGTCATTCAGCAACGTATCGAAGGAGTCCGCTGGGATGCCGCTTGCCCTGCTCGCGCTCACGTTGAGTTCTTTCGGGATCGGGACCACCGAGTTCGTGGTCATGGGACTGCTCCCCAATGTCGCCGGCGATCTGTCGGTCAGCATCACGACAGCCGGCTTCCTCATCTCCGGATACGCGCTGGGCGTCGTCGTGGGGGGACCGCTGCTGGTCGCGGCCGGCATACGCATGCCCCGCAAGAGCATGCTCCTCATCCTGATGTTGATCTTCATCCTCGGCAACCTGCTGTCGGCCCTGGCGCCCGGCTACGCGCTGCTGATGCTGGGACGCGTCACGACCGCGATCTGCCACGGCGCCTTCCTCGGGGTCGCCTCCGTCGTGGCCGCCGACCTGGTCGACGACAGCAGGAAGGCCCGCGCGATCGCGATGGTCTTCACCGGGGGCGCGGCCGCCAACGTCGTCGGGGCGCCCCTGGGAACCTGGGTCGGGCAGAACTTCGGGTGGCGTGTCACCTTCTGGATGCTCGTCGGCATCGGGCTGGTCGGCCTGGCCGGCATCGCCCGGCTGATCCCCCGGCAGCCCTCCCAGGCGGACGCCCGGGTGGGCCGGGAGCTGGCGGTCTTCCGCCGGCCGCAGGTGGGACTCGCGCTGGCCATGACGGCGCTGAGCCTCGGCGCGCTGTTCGCCTCCTTCACCTACGTCGCGCCGATGCTGACCGAGGTGACCGGATATTCGGAGGAGGCGCTCACCCCGCTGCTCGCCCTCTTCGGCATCGGGCTGGTCGTGGGAAACACGCTCGGCGGCCGTTACGCGGACCGCGCGCTGATCCCCACCCTCGCCACCGCGCTGGCCGCGCTCACGGTCGTGCTGGCCGTGTTCACCTTCACCGCCGGCTACCAGGTGCCGGCGGCGATCACCTTCGCGCTGCTGGGCGTCGCCGGGTTCGCCACCGTCCCGGGGCTGATGACACGGGTGATCAGCAAGGCCGAGGGGGCGCCGACCCTCGCGGCGGTGGTCACGGTCTCCGCCTCCAACGTCGGCATCGCCCTGGGTGCCTACCTCGGGGGCCTGAGCATCGACGCCGGCCTCGGTTACACCTCACCCAACTGGATCGGCGCGATCATGGCGGCCGCCGCGCTCGCGCTGACCGTCGCGTCCGGCGCGCTGGAGACGCGCGGCAGGCGCGCCGGGCGACGGGGTGACCTCGTCGCGGAAGGCGGCGAGCCGGTGCCGGCGTCCTCCCAGGGCGACGGCCCCCGCTAGTCCTCTTCCGACACAGGCGGCGACCCCCGGCCGCCCTCTCCCGACACAGAGGCGACGCCCCCGGCGATCCCCTCCCGACACAGGCGACAGCCCCGGCACCCCTCTTCCGATCTTCCGACGCACCACGGCACACGTCCGACGCACCCCGGCCTTCCTCCGACGCACCACGGCACGGCGGTCCTCCCGCGCGGCGGGCTCCGTGCCGAGGATCCGTACGCCCGCATCGTCTCGCAGATCATCGGTCCTCCCGGCCAGGGCCCTGTTCCAACGCTGTCCGGTCACATGCGTTCGCCAGCCCCAGCGAGCCCGACTCCGACAATGTTCGCCCGATTTCCTCAGCGACGAATTCGACTGCGGTGAAGGCGAAGGACAATCAGCGAAGGATACGCATGCTCACAAAAGTCTCCACCCGGCCCCACGTCTTCGAAACCATTGAGAACAAGCTCCGGGAGCTGAAAAGCAACGGCCTGTACCGGCATTACCTCCCCACCGCGCACATGGCGGCCAGCCCGGGCCAGACACTGCGTCTGGGGGAAGAGGTCCAGGTGTGGTGCAGCAACGATTATCTCGGCCTGAGCCAGCACCCGGATCTCATCAGGGCGCAGATCGAGTCGACCGCGTTGCACGGCACCAGCATGGGCGGCTCGCGCAACATCGGCGGCACGAGCACCACGCACGTCGCGCTGGAGTCGGAGCTGGCCGGCTGGCACGGGAAGGAGCGCGCGCTCATCTTCTCCAGCGGCTACGTGGCGAACTTCGAGACGCTCAGCGTGCTGCTGTCGGCGGTGCCGGACATGGTTGTCCTCTCGGACGAGAACAACCACCGCTCCCTGATCGAGGGGATCCGCCGAGCGCGATGCGAAAAACGGATATTTCCACATAACGACCTGGTCGGGCTCGAACGCTGCCTGGCCGAGTACGACGAGTCGCGGCCCAAGATGATCGTGTTCGAGTCGGTGTACTCGATGGACGCCGACGCGTCCCCGATCAGCGCGATATGCGACCTGGCGCAGAAGTACAACGCCCTGACCTACCTGGACGAGACCCACGCCATCGGGGTCAAGGGCCCGACCGGCGCGGGGATCTGCGAGGAGATCGGGGAGACCCGGCCGACCTTCGTCCAGGGCGTCTTCGGCAAGGCCATCGGGACGGTCGGCGGATACGTCGCGGGCCCCGACGCGGCCCTGGACTACGTGCGCTCCTACGCGCCCGGCTTCATCTTCACGACCTCCCTTCCGCAGGCGTGCATGGACGCCACGCTGAAGGGCCTCGAACTCGTACGGCACGGCACCGACCTGCGCCGGGCGCTGACCGACAACTCACTCCGGATGAAAGCCGCTCTGCGGTCGGCGGACATCCCGTTCATCGACGGGGAGCACCACATCATCCCGGTGATGGTGCCCGGCGGCGACCGGGTCAGGAAGGTGGCCGACCTCCTCCTGGAGGACCACCTCATCTACGTCCAGCCGATCAACTTCCCGTCCGTTCCCCTCGGGACGGAGCGGCTGCGCGTCACCGTCGCCCCGTATCGGACCGGCGACCAGATCGAGTACTTCGCATACGCCCTGGAATCGTGCCTCGCTCGCGCGTGAGTCAAGGAGACGGCAGTGGACAAGATCGACCTCATCCCCTCCATCGGCACCGAACTGATCGGCGTCACCTATGAGGACCTGCAGAAGGACGACGTTCTCGACGAGTTCGTCGACACGCTCCACCAGCGCGAACTGGTGATCATCCGCGGTATCGAGCTGACTCCGGGACAGCAGGTGGGCCTGGCGGCCCGCATCGGCAAGCCGATCCCCTTCGTTCTGGAGCAGTACCGCTACCCCGAGCTGCCGGAGATCATGATCTCCTCCAACGAGGTGCGGAACAACAAGTCCATCGGCGTGGCCCGGGTCGGCAACTTCTGGCACCAGGACTCGTCCTTCGTGGCGAAGCCCGCCGAGTACACCATGCTGCACGGCGTGAACGTCCCGCAGACCAGCGGCCACACCCTGTTCGCCAGCGCCGTCGACGTCTACGACCGCCTGCCCGGCGACTGGAAGAAGAAGATCGACGACCGCAGGGCATGGCACACCGTGGTCAAGCGCCTGCGCATCCGCAGCGAGCACGTGGGACTGTCGACGGCCGAGTACAAGGCCTGGATCGAAGAGAAGCACCCGAAGGTCGAGCACCCGCTGGTGCGGCAGGACCCCTTCAGCAAGAGGACCTACCTGTACGGCGCCCCCGAATACCTGGACTCGGTGCAGGGCTTCGACGCCAACGAGAACGCGGCCTTCTTCGCCTTGCTCGACAGCCTCATCCAGGACCCGGAGCACGTCTACACCCACCGCTGGACCCCCAAGGACCTCGTGGTGTGGAAGACCGCCACGACCCTGCACGCCGCGACCGACGTCGAGCCCGGCGTCTCGCGGACCGTGCACCGAGTCAGCATCGAAGCCGAGTAGCCGTGGGCGGAATAGCCGGCCTCGAGGTCGCCTTCCCGGTTTCGCGTGTCAGCGCGCAGCACATGTCCACCCTGTCGGGCGTCCCGATCCCCGACATCCTGGAGATCACCCACACCAGGGACTTCCCGGTCCTCGGTCCGGGCGAGCGGTCGTGGGAGCTGACGCTCGAAGCGGCCAGAGCGGTCCTGAAGCGCACGCAGGTGGAGCCCGCCGCCATCCGGCAGGTGATATTCGCCGGCTCCGGCGAATGGGACGTCCCGTTCTGGTCACCGGCGGCCAGGGTGGCCGCCGAACTCGGCGTCGAGCGCGCCCACTGCTTCGAGATCGCCAACTTCTGCAACGCCGGGATGACGGCGATCCAGGTCGGGCTGGACCGGATCGCGGCGGGCGGCGCCGGGTATGCGCTGGTGCTCATCGGTGACCGCCTGGGCACGATGGTCGACTACGGCGACCCCGCCTCGAAGGCGCTGTTCAACCTGGGAGACGCCGCCGCGGCGGTGCTCCTGGCGCGCGACGGCTACGCGTTCGAGGTGCTGCACTCGGCCATGCGGACCGATCCGAGCTGGTCGGACTACTACGTCGGCGAGCACCGGCCGGACCGGGTCGTGATCCGCCGCGGCGGGCACCGCAGCGGGCTCGCCGCGGCCTACGTGGAGAACTTCACCTCGCTCATCGGCCAGACGCTGGGCGCGCTCGGCAGGGAGGTGCCGGACGTGGCCTTCTTCCTGATCAACCAGGGTGACCGCGCCATGCACGAGCGACTCCTGCGGGAGACCGGCATCCCGGCGGATCGCAGCGTCTTCAACTACGACCGGCTGGGTCACATGGGCGGGGCGGACACCATGATCGCGCTCCGCGGGCTGATGGACGACGGCAGGCTGCGCCCCGGCGACCTGATCCTGCTCGCCACCAGCGCCATGGGCTTCAGCTGGGGCATCACGGCCCTGGAGTACCAGCCGCACAGTCAGGTGTGATCTTCGCGGGACCGGCTCCGGCCTCTCGCGGCACGGAGCCGGGCCTCCCACGGCAGAAAAGGGTTGAACATGAGACACGATCCCTACGGTGAAGGCGTCCTGAGCAAGGACATCCCCACCGAACTGCGACGGCTCCAGCTGCTGGAGAACGCCCTGGACCCGCTGAGCATCGCGGCCATCGAGAAACTCCCGCTCGGCTCCACCCCGCGGTGCCTGGACATGGCCTCGGGAGCGGGTTCCATGTCCTACTGGCTCGCCGACCGCTACCCGGGCGGGAGCGTGGTCTCGGCGGACATCGACCCGCGCTACCTCGACGGGGAGCGTGCGCCCAACCTGACGGTGCGCACCTTCGACATCCGCGAGGAGGATTTCCCCAAGGGCTCCTTCGACCTCATCCATGCCCGCTCCGTGCTCAAGCACCTGCCCGAGCGCGAGGAGGTACTGGCCCGTTTCGTCGACTGGCTGGCGCCGGGCGGATGGCTGGCGATCGTGGACGGCTACTGGTTCCCCTCCGACGACACGGCCCATCCGGAGTGGGGCGGGGTCCTGCGGGCGATCGTCGAGCAGATGAACTCACAGGGCGGCGACATGCGCTGGACCCGGCGCCTGCCCGGGCTCATCGCCCGGCTGGGGCTCACGGACGTCAGCGTGCAGCTGACGCCCTCGCTCGCGGGCTGGGAGGGGTGGGGCGAGCAGCTCCACGAGTGGATCCGCCCGACGATCCGGCAGACGGGGCCGACCCTGGTGCGCAAGGGATATGTCACCGCGGAGGAGGTCGAGCGGTTCCTGGAGGCCGAGGACGGCCCGCACATGGCCGAGTGGTTCGGCGTGGTGGCGTCGGTCGTGGGCCGCGTACCGTGACGGCCCCGCAGGAGACGGTCCGGCGGCTGGGCTATGAGGATTTCGCCGGCTGCCTCGCCCTGGCGCAGGACCGCGGCTGGCCCGCCGAGTACCGCGCGTGGGATCTGCTGTTCGCCTTCGGCGAGGTGTACGGGATCGACGATCCCGGCGGAGGGCTGGCCGCGGTGATCGCGCTGGCCCGGTACGGCGACAGGCTGGCCAACCTCGGCGGCCTGCTGGTCGCGCACCGGCACGGCCGCCGCGGTCTCGGCGCGCTGCTGATGAGATACGCGACGGAGCGCGCCGGGACCGCGAGCGTCTGGCTGACCGCGACCGAGTACGGCCAGCAGATGTACGAGGGCCTCGGCTTCCGGGCGACCGGCACGTGCACCAGGTACGCCGGGTACCTGCGTCCGGACGATCAGCCGGGACGGTGGTCCCGGGAGGCGGAGCCATCCGACCTCCCGGAGATCGTCGCCCTGGACGCCGAGGTCTTCGGTGCCCGCCGTACCGGGGTGTTCGCCTACCTGTTCGCGGCCGCCGAGCAGATCCGGCTGGTCGGAGGGCCGGCGGGCGTCCGCGGGGTCGCGGGCGTCTGGCGCGGGGTCGACGGCCCCGTCGTCGGGCCGGTGATCGCCGAGGACTCGGACACCGCGGCGGCCCTGCTGTCCGGCCTGGCCCCGGCCATCGAGGGCCCGGTACGGATCGACCTCTACGGCCACCGGCCGAAGCTGCGGGCCTGGCTGGAGGAGCACGGCCTCCGGGAAGCGGGCGGCACGACGGTCATGGTCTACGGCGACGACCCTCCCGGCGACCGCGCCCGGCTGTTCGCACCGGTGACGAGGGCGATCGGCTGATCACCGCGGCCCGGACGCGCACGCCGTCCCGGGGTGCAGCCGGGACGGCATGTGCTCGGGGGTCTCCTCGCGACGGCGAGACGAGGAGCCCCCCGGGCGGCGCGCTACGACGGACGTCGCCGGCGTGCCGCGGGGTGTCAGCGCATCGCGGGGGTGTGGGACAGGAGTCTCTCCATCCGGCCGGCGAGGACCCGGAGGCGAGGGTCCGCGCCCGAGTGCCGCCCGATCTCGCCGAGTGCCTCCCGCAGCGCGACGCGGATCATGTGGATGAGCTTTTCGGGCTTCAGGTCGAAGACGGGCCCGACCGCCCCGGCCGCCTCGTCGACCTCTCCGTACCGCAGGTGGGCGCGGAAGGCGTCTATGCGGGTGAGGGCCTCCACGCCGTAGAAGCGCTGGTTCGGCGCGAGCGCCTCGAAGTGGTCGAAGAAGCCGCGGAACTCCTGCAGCGCCCGGTCCGGCTGGTTCAGCGCGAGGTAGGTGGCCCCGACGAGATAGGACTGCCTGTCCTTCTGCAGCACGAAAAGGCCGCCCTCTCGCGCGGGGAGGTCACGATGCATGTCCATCCAGCCGGATATCGCGTGCTGGGCCTCCTTCTCCAGCCCGATGGCGGCCCACGACCGGGCCCGCAGGAGCTTGAGGAAGGCGTCGAGGCCGTCGTCCGCCCCGTACGTCAGCCCCTCGGCGGTGCGCTGCGCCGCCTCCATGTGGTCGCCCATCCAGAAGGCCTGCCTGGCCTGCGTGAGGCGGACCCAGCGCCGCGCCTCATGATGGTCGGCCAGCTCCGCCAGCTCCCACGCGGCCGAGGCGTGGTTCTGGGCGGCCCGCGGATCGCCGAGGTCGTCGGCCATCCACGCGAGCAGCGCGCAGCTCCTGGCTCCGAGCGAGAGCAGTTTCCGCTTCTGGGAGGGCCGCTGGGGCCCTGCCAGGGACGTGGCGATGCGGTCGCGCAGGAGAACCGCCCGGTGGATGAGCGAGCCCGGCGGCACGTGGAAATACGAGACGGAGATGGCCGAGAGCTCGCTGTCCACCCGTTCCAGGGCGGCCTCGTCCATGTTGGTCACCGAGACGCGCCTGGCCAGCCTGATCGAGTCGCAGGAATCCCTGATCAAAGGCGTGAGATCGGAATGGTCCGGGGAAACGCCCGGGGTGCCGCCGGAAGGTTCGATCACCCGGGAGGGGAGGCTTGACATGAATCGGTCAGGCCAGATCATGCTGACGTCGATCGGCTCACCGAGACGTTCGGACAGGACTTTGGCCACCGCGTGAGGTATGTCGCGGCGTGGGAAAGCCCCTCTGAGCCAGTGATAGGGCGCCTTCGGACTGACGCCCTCGCTGCCGCGGACATGGTTGATCTCTCGCGCGAGTTGCTCGGGCGACCAGCCCAGTCGGTCCAGGAAGCCTTGGAGCTGCGTGGTAGCGCACACGAAAGACGCCTCCTCCTGGCTGCTGCCGGATTTACCCACTGCTGCCGCACCGCGAGCTTAATCCACATCCAGCATACCGGACACAACCCACCGGTTTAGTATAGATTACTCGATCTTGACACGGATCGACACCCGCCCGCTTTCCCCCCGGGCACTCACGGTTCCGGAAAAGCCCCCGAGATGCGAGACGGCGCCACTGGACGTGGCCCCGGCGGACATCCGAGACCTCGCGTACACAGCCCCGGACCCCGTCGACCAACCCTCCGGAGGAACCCCTCCGCGACAGCTTCCCTACCGCCACCACCGCCCGGACAGGTCCCAAAGTTGTGGAATGAAGTGTTCCGTTCTGCTAGACTGGAGTCAGCACAGACCGCTTCGAAGGGAACATCCATGAGCACCGAGATCCGCCCCTTCCGTATCGAGATCTCCCAGGCCGACGTCGACGACCTTCGTGAGCGCCTCGCCCGCACCCGCTGGAGCGGCGAGATCCCCGGCGCCGGCTGGAGCCGGGGTGTGCCGGTGGACTACCTGAAGGGACTCGCCGACTACTGGGCCGGCGGCTACGACTGGCGCGGGGCCGAGGCCCGCCTGAACGAGTTCCCGCAGTTCATCACCGAGATCGACGGGCAGGACATCCACTTCGTGCACGTGCGCTCGGCCAACCCCGACGCCACGCCGCTGCTGCTCATGCACGACTGGCCGGGCTCGTTCACGCAGTTCGCCGACGTCATCGAACCGCTGTCGCAGGACTTTCACGTGATCGTCACCTCGACCCCGGGTGTCGGCTTCTCCGGCCCGCTCAGCGGTCCCGGCTGGAACACCGGCAAGATCGCCGGCGCGTTCGTCGAGCTGATGGCCCGCCTCGGCTACGACCGCTACGGCGTGCAGGGTGGCGGCGGCGGTGCCTGGATCGGGATCGAGATGGGCCGCCAGGCACCCGATCATGTCATCGGCATCCACCTCAACGGCCTGGTCACCTTCCCCTCCGAGGACCCTGCCGACTTCGCCGGCCTCACCGAGGGCGAGCAGGAGCGCCTGGCCCGGCTGCAGAACTTCCGTGACGACATGATGGGCTTCAACGTCCTCCAGTCCACCCGCCCGCAGACCCTCGCCTACGGCCTGCACGACTCGCCGGTCGGGCAGCTCGCCTGGATCACGGAGAAGTTCAAGGAGTGGACCGACGCGGCCGCCGAGCTGCCCGAGGACGCCGTGGGCCGCGACCACCTGCTGACCAACGTCAGCGTCTACTGGTTCACCGGCACCGCGGGCTCCTCGGCCAGCCTCTACTACGAGATGGCCCACGACCCGAGCGCGTGGGCGCCCAAGGAGCGCGGAACCGTCCCCACCGGAGTGGCCGTCGCGCTCTCCACCGACGTCGCCATCCGCCGCTTCGCCGAGCGCGACAGCAACATCACCCACTGGACCGAGTTCGAGCGCGGCGGCAACTTCCTCTCCCTGGAGCAGCCTGAGCTGCTGGTGGGCGACATCCGCGAGTTCTTCGGCAAGCTCGGCTGACGCCGCCGGGCGGACCGCAACCGATCTGTTACGTGTCAGCCCCCTTTCCCGGGGCACTCGCCTGTCAGCCGACCTACAGGGAGCGTGAACATGACGGTTACCGGCATCATCACCGCCATCGTCATCGGAGTCATCATCGGGGCCCTGGGCCGTCTGGTGGTCCCGGGCAAGCAGAACATTCCGATCTGGCTGACCATCGTGATCGGCATCGTCGCCGCACTCATCGGCACCGCCATCGCGGGCGCCCTGGGCGTGGCCGCGACCAGCGGCATCGACTGGATCGAGCTGCTCATCCAGATCGGTCTCGCGGCGGTCGGCGTGATCCTGACCGTGAGCCTGTACGGCAGGCGCCACGTCCGATAGAGGATCCGCCGCACCGCGGGTGACCGTGGGGGCGACAGATCGATCGGCGGCATCTGGCGGCCCCGGACCGGAAGCGATTCGCGACCGGGCCGGGGCCTCCGCCGTACCGGGCGGCTGACCGGGCACCTCCGGAGCCCGGCGCCGGGACAGGATGGCAGGTCAGCGGCGGTTCCGGCGCACTTGCCCCCGCCTCAGACGGGGGAGTTAACTGGATGGAGTGCCGCACGACCTCGGCATGAAGGATGGTCGTGCGCGCCGGTGGACGATCCCGTCGCCGTGGTCCCTGCGGTGGCCCGCCGCCCACGCCGGTACGGGCGCAGGCCCCTGCGGCCCCCGGATTCAGTGAAACCGGCCGCCACCGTCGGCCGCCCTCTCTGACAGCCGCCCCGCGGCCGAGGCAGGACACCATGGATTACCAGGAGTTCATCACGATCGTCGAGCAGGTCGCCGACATCTCGGGCGAGGAGGCGGAGAGCGTCGCCTGCCTGACCCTCCGGCTGCTCGCACGGCGCGTGACTCCCGGCGAGGCCAGGGATCTCGGCGAACGCCTGCCGGAGCCGCTGCGCCCGTGCCTCGAACCCGACGGCCCTCCCGAGAGGTTCCACGTCGACGAGTTCGTCCGGCGCGTCGCCGAGCACACCGGGGTCGACGCCGGGACCGCCGCGGAGCAGGCGCGCGGCGTGCTCGCCGCGCTGTGGAGGGCGGTGGGCCCCGACGAGTTCGAGGACCTCCGCTCCGAGCTGCACAAGGACTTCTATCCGCTCATGGACACCGCGACGGCGGCGGCACCCCCGCCGGCCGAGGACGAGCCGCCGTTCGCGGGCAACCTCTCCTGCGACGAGTTCCTCGACCGCGTCGCGGAGCTCGCCGCGACCGATCGCGACCACGCGCACCGCGCCACGGAGGCGGTGCTGGACATGCTCGGCCTGCGGCTGTCCGCGGGCCGGGCCGCCGACCTGGTGCCGCTGCTGCCCCTGCGGTTCCGTCCCGCCCTGCGACGGGGCGGGGCCCGCAGCCGCGGCGGGGCGGTGCCGCTGTCGCCCGACGTCTTCCTGCACGATGTCGCCGGCCGCGCCGGGGTCACCCGGGGGGACGCGACCAGGGACGTGCGAGCCGTGTTCGCGGTGCTGCGCGAAGCCATCGGGGAGAAGGAGTACCACGACACGATCGCCCAGCTCCCCGGCGAGTACCGGCCGCTGCTGAGACAGGGGTAGGACCGCCCGCGCCGGGCGGCGGCATGTCATGGCCGCCGCCCCCGCGCACCCACAGCCCGGACCGGACCGGGCCGGACCCGCCGCACCGTCAGCGTTCGGTCAGCGCCCCGTCAACACGGTCGTCGAAGCTCCGTGCATGACTGTTCCCTCACCCCGCAAGTGGGGCACGCTGGTGATCGCCTGCCTCGCCATGCTGCTGCTCGCCATCGACCTGACGGTGCTGCACCAGGCCGCACCCAAACTGGTCGAGGAGATGCGTCCCTCGGCCCCCCAGTTCCTGTGGATCGTCGACGTGTACGGCTTCGCGCTGGCCGGGCTCCTGGTCACCATGGGCAACGTCGGCGACCGGATCGGGCGGAGACGGCTGCTGCTCATCGGCATGACGGCCTTCGGGGCCGTCTCCGCCCTGACGGCCTACGCGCCGACGCCGGAGTGGCTCATCGTGGCACGGGCGCTGCTCGGCGTCGCCGGCGCCACCATCATGCCGTCGACCCTGTCGATGATCAGAAACGCCTTCACCGACCCCGGGGAGCGGACCACCGCGGTCGGCATCTGGAGCAGCGTCTCCGCGCTGGGCTTCGCCCTCGGTCCCGTGGTCGGCGGGGCGCTTCTCAACTCCTTCTGGTGGGGCTCCGTCTTCCTCGTCAACGTGCCGGTCGCCGTGCTGATCGTCGTCGTCGGATCCGTCGTGCTGCCCGAGTCGCGCAACCCCCGGCCGGGGCGGCTCGACCTGGTGAGCGTGCCGCTCTCCGTCGTCGGCGTCATCGCCGTCATCTACGCCCTCAAGACGGCGGCCCACGACGGCGTCGCCGGGGCCGGCGTCTGGGTGGCGGCCGTCGCCGGCCTCGTCTCGCTCGTCCTGTTCACCCGGCGGCAGACCCGGCTGGCGGAGCCCCTCATCGACGTCCGGCTCTTCGGCCACCGGGCCTTCTCCGGGGCGGTCGGGGCCAACGTCGTGTGCATCTTCTCGATGCTCGCCGCGTCGCTCGCCTTCGCCCAGTACTTCCAGCTCGTCCTGGGCTGGTCGCCTCTCGTGTCGGGACTCGCCGGCCTGCCCGGCGGGCTGGGCGCGGCGGTGGGCGGGGCACTGGCGTCCCCGCTGGTCACCGCCCTCGGCCGGGCACGGGTCGTCGCCTTCGGGCTGGGGCTGAGCGCCGCCGGATTCGTCATGTACGGCCAGGTGGACATGGACACGGGCTACGCGTACATGATGACCGCGATGATCATCACCTCCATGGGGACCGGATTCACCTTCGCCGTCACCAACGACACCATCCTCGCCTCGGTCCCGAGGGAGCGCGCGGGCGCGGCGTCCGCGATCGCGGAGACCGCCCAGGAGATGGGCGGAGCGCTGGGCATCGCCGTACTCGGGAGCGTGCTGAACGGCGCCTACCGCAACAACCTGCGGCTCCCGGCCGAGGTGCCCGCCGATGCGGCGGACCAGATCAGGGAGTCGCTCGGCGGAGCACTGGAGACCGCCGCCGCCCTGCCCGCGCGGCTGGCGGGGACGGTCACCGAGACCGCCCGGCAGACGTTCGTCGACAGCATGCAGATGACCGTGATGACCGGCGCGGTCCTGCTGGCCCTCCTCGCGGTGGCCGCGCTGCCCACCCTGCGCGGCGTCCCCAAGGTGATCGCCGAGGTGGACCTGGACGACCAGGGCAGAGCCCAGGACGGGCCCGTCGCGGCCCGATAGCCGCCCCGGGCACCCGCCGGCCGATTCCCCGGTCCTAGAAACTCACCCCTCTACCGGACCTGAAGGGGACGAGCCAGGCGAAGACGACACCGCTGAAGTTCACCAGCATGCCGTGCGCCGTCTGGTGACTGCCCTGCTCGGAGACCTCAAGCCGGACCACCGACCCCTTCTGCATCCATCCCGCCAGATCGTCCTCGGTGGGTGGGTCGCCGTGCAGGCGCAGCATCAGGTCGTGGGCCTGTCCGGCCATTCGGAGGTGGAGCTCGCACGTGGGCTCGCTGTTCGCCATCGATCTGCCGTTCGGGCGGAGTGTGCGCCGCGCAGTGGCTCGGCGCCGTCTTCCAGACTACTCCGCTCCCATCCGGTCCCCGTGTGCCGCGACAGGCGAGCGGGGTGTCCGAAACCCGGGTTCGAGCACACGTGCTGCCCAGAAAGACGGTGTCCCTATTCCCCGCCCCAGGCGCGCTACCGAGGGGAAGGAATACATGAAGGCCATTCATATCGGACTTCGGCAAGCGCCTGCGGCAATCCGCTCCACGAAAACGATTCCGCCGGCGCGATCCGCCCTCTTGACACCCGGCCGGGGAACCGGAAACTCAACATGAGGCGAACATCAACCCCGCTCCGGGGAAATAACAGATCAACAGGAAAGACGGAAGACCGATCGAGAGCACAGGATGCATGGAAATCTCTGGAGAAGTCCAGATATAGCCTGTTAGCACCACAACCACAGGTCGGCGCGGGACCGATTTCGGACAGACCCTATCATGGCTTATGTATTATTTATAAACCAATAGCCATAAGTGCCAATTACTCAGCCCCTTTACCTTCCCAATAGATCACGGTCAGTCTAATATTTGGACCTATGTCATGGCGTGCATCAGATTTCCCAGATAGGCAGGCTGGGCCCTCTGGCCGCGGTGGCGCTTCCCCCGAGCGCGAATCGGATCAGTCGCCAGACTGGCACCCCGAGCGACTCGCCGCATTCGATTGGCGGAAGCTCATTCTGTCCGGGGCGATTTTATCGATCTTCGCCGGAGTCGGGCTCTGGCTCGCCACGAGAGACCACACCGAACCCCAGGCCCTGGTCGCGAATCCCACCCCCCAGCCCTCCGACACCGGCTGGGGGACGATTGTCCCCCCGCCGTCGACGCCGACGCCCTCCGCCCCGGCCCCGGCGGGCAGGAGCACACCCGCCCCCTCCCCGCCGGAGGGCAGGAGCACACCGGCCCCCTCCCTCCCGGCCCCCGTGGGCAGGAGCACACCCGCCCCCTCGGCGCCGGCCCCGGAAGTCAGGGCCACGCCGGCCCCCTCGGCGCCGGACGGCGGGAGCACGGCCGGACCGTCCTCCCAGGCGAAGGAGGCCTCCACGGAAGGGGCGAGGGTCACGGTCCCTCCCACGGCCCCTCCCACGGTCGGCCCCTCGGCCAGAGCCCGCGCGTCCCAGCTCTCCGTCCAGCAGGTGTACCGCATCCACGGCCGCTACCAGCGAGGCCTGTCGGCGGCTCAGGCCGCGCTGAACCACGGCGCGATGGGGAAACTGGAGCACGGGCTGGCACTGGAGATGACACGGGCGAGCTTCAAGACCGCCCGGCTGGAGGGCACGTCGGTGGCGTCAGGGATATGGCCCAACCCGAAGGTGTGGGTCCCCCGCCATGTCGAGGGCAGCCCCGACTGGTTCGTGGCGGTCTCCTACGATCCGGGAGTCGCCCGGATCACCGACGTGATGAGCTCCACCCCCGCCGGATGGCGGCTGGTGGCCTCCGCGGCCGACACGCGCGCCACTCCCGCCCGGTTCCCCAAGATCGAAACCGACTCCGACGGCTACGCCACGAGCCTGCCCGAGAACGCCCCCGGACTGCTCGCGACCCCGCGCCAGATCGCCCGTGCCCACCTGGCGAGCATGGAGAACGCCGAGCTGGACCCGGCGTTCGCCGACGGACCGTGGACGAGCGACACCGTGACGTTCTGGCAGCAGGAGCGCGCCCAGCTGGAGGAGGCCGGCTGGACCCTCAGGCTCTCCTATCTGCCGGAGGGCCCGGTGCGCGCGCTGAGGACCAGTGACGGGGGCGCACTGATCTGGTATGCCGCCCGCTCGACCGACGCGCGCAAGGCTCAGCGCGTGGGTGCGAAGGTCACCCTGAAGGGTTCGGCCGCCGTCCGCACCGAGAACAGGTCCTTCACCCGCTCGGTGAGCGCGACCTACGGACGCATGTACGTAGCCCATGTCCCCCCCGCCGGTTCCACTGAGCCCGTCCGCGTGCTGGGTGAGTGGAGCGATGTCCTGGAGAGCCACGGCGACTGACACCCCCTGGAAGAAGAGGAACATCCATGATGACACCCTCACGTAAGGCCTCACGCGCGACGGTGATCACTGTAAGCATCGCAATCGGCGTGTTCGGGGCCGGCGCCGGGCTGGGAACCGTCATCGCCTCCCGTTCCCATCCCGACGAGGGGCAGGTGCTGCGCCTGGCGGCGGGCACCTATCACCTGGCCGACGGCGAGCGGGCGTGGAAGTCCCGAGGAGCGGCCGACAGGGATCAAGGCGTCCCTCTCTCCGGCGCCGACGAGGGCAGCACGATCGCGAAGAAGGAGTCCAAGGACCCCCGGCTCTGCCTGACCGCCACCGCCGACGGGCACGCGGTCGGCGGCGGCGCGGCGGGGTGCGTCGCCCTTCCCGCGGTCCTGGCCGGCGCCGCCGCCCCCCTGCAGCGGCCGGGAAATCCCAGGAGCACGGGGTCGGCACCGCCCAAGAAGGCCTCCTCGGCCCCGGAACCCCGCCGCTCGACGGCGGCGCAACCCGCCCCGGCCACCCGCCGCACGGCGGCGCAGCCCGATCCGGCCCCCCCACGTACGGCGGCGCAACCACCTCCGGCGAGACCGGTCCGCTCCGCGCCCTCCCCGACGCAGACGAAGAAGATCGCCGGCGACATCTCGGAGAGCGGCAGCCTGGTCGAGAAGCCCGCGGCGCAGGCCGAGAAGAAACGTGACGTCAACACCGCTCCGAAGGAGCCGACTCCCAAGTCCGCACCGCCTTCGGGGACCCCCCGGCCGGAGGCGTCCCCCAGCGCCGTCCAGCCCACGCCCCCTCCGAACACGGCCAAGCCCACCGCGACCACCACGCCTCCGGGCACCGCGGAGCCGAGCCGGCCGACGGCGACCCCGAGACCTTCGCACACCCACAGGAAGCGGAACCCCCACCGTCCGGGGAACCCCACCCCTTCGGGCACCCTCCCGCCGGCCCAGCCCTCAAGCCCCGTCACGCCCTCCCCGGACACGCAGCTCCCCACTCCGGCCCCGGACACGCAGCTTCCCTCGCCGGACCAGAACCCGTCCCAGACTCCCGACGCAACCGTGCTGCCAACCGCCCAGCCGTCCGCTCCGAACGGGGAGATCACCGAGAACGGCGACTCCCTGCCGATCTTCCAGGACCCGGAGCTGCTGCGGCGGGCCCAGGAGGCCCTGGGACTGGACAGGAACATGCGCTACACGGATGAGAACGGCGTATGGGACCTCAACATCGCCCCGCCGGGCACTCCCCCGTGCCGGAACTACTCGGCCGCCGAGCTTCAGAAGCTGGATGCGCCCCAGAGCGGCAGCCCGGCCATCCCCCGCGACTCGTGCCAGTGGCCCGCCTTCATCCGCTGGCTCTACGCGGAGCCGGCGCCCGGGGAGGTCAGCAACTGGACCAAGTTCACCGGCCTGCCCGAGCGGAACCTGGAGCTCGTGGTGACGGATCCCTCCACCCTGCCGCCCGCGCCGGCCGGCACCAGCCAGGTCGAGCCGGACACCGGCCAGGTCCAGCCCGACACCCGCCAGATCCGGCCTGACACCCGCCAGGTCCAGCCGGACACCCGCCAGGTCCAGCCCGGAACCGGCCAGGTCCAGCCGGACACCCAGCAGATCCGGCCTGACACCCGCCAGGTCCGGCCCGACACCGGCCAGGTCCAGCCTGGCACCGGCCAGGTCCAGCCGGACCCGTTCGGATACAACGACCAATGAGCAGCTCCCCCGGAGCTGGGCGTGCCGTGCTCGGTCCCGGCCAGGGGACGACCTGGGTGGGCGAGCACGGCGCGCACCTGATGGACTACGCCGCCTACCACCTCACCCCTGACCGGGTGTCGGCGGCGGTCGCCTCCGCGCTGGCGGCCTGCCTGGCCCAGCCGGCGGCCAAGGGCATCACGCCCCGGGGGCAGTTGCTGGCCGTACTGCGGCGCGACTGCCGCGCCGCCCCCGGCTACCGGGAGCAGTACGTCCCGGAAGCCGGGCCGGGCATGCCGGACGCCCGGCTGATCGAACGCGTCTGGACGATCGTCGACCCGCTGGGCACCGAGACGCTCAGGCTGATGTACCGCCACGAGCTGGCCCCCCTGGATCTCTCCCACATGCTGGCGATGCCGGTGGACGAGGTCGGCCGGCTCGCGACGCGCACCCAGGACCTGATCGAGACGCTCGTGAGCGGGCTGGACGCCATCGAACACGGCCGGCACACCTGCCCGGACCTCTCCCCGCTGGTCGACGCCCTGTTCCCCGGCGGCCTCAGCGGACCCGGCGAGGCCGACGAGACCGGCGAGGCGGGGGAACAGCGGACGCTTCCCCCCGCCGAGTTCGACAGCGCCCGCACAGACCTGCTGTCCCACATGATCACGTGCTCCGTGTGCACGCGGCCGATCAACATCCGCTACACGGTCCCGCAGATGATCTCCCATCCGCGGATCGCGCCTCTCACCGCCGAGGTGCGGAAGCGGCTCCTGGACTCGCTCCCGCCCGCCGCGGAGCCGCCCCTCCCTGGAAGCGGCACCGCGCCCGCCGGAGTACCGGATCCCGGCCCGCGTCCGACCTCGCAGGAGGAGACCCAGCCCGGCCGGGCGATACGGACCGGACGGCCGGCGCGACCGGACCGCTCGACCCTCCCGTATCTCCCCGTCCGCCCGGACCGTTCCACAACGCGCCGCCTCGCCCGCTCCGACCACGCGGACCGCCCTGACCGCCCGGAACGCGCGGACCGTTCAACCCGGCCCGACCGGACGGACCATCCGGACCGTTCGAAACATCCGGGCCGCCCGGCCCGCCCGGACCGTTCGGACCACGCGGACGGTCCGGACCGTCCGGACCGTCCGGACCGCACGGAACGGTCGGACCGCTCCACGCTCCCGTACCGTCCCGTGCTGCCGGACCGCGCCGCCTCCCCCTCCCCGCCCGCTCGCCCGGCCGGCCCGCTGTCCGCTCCGCCCGTGTCCGGGCAGGACACCCCTCTTTATGACGCGCTGCTCTCCCAGGCGTGGGCGCGTGAGGTCCTCGCCGCCGACGACGGGACCGCCACCAACCCCGCCATCCCCGCGGTCACCGGCAAGAACGCCGCCCGCAGGGCCCGTGACGCGCGGGCGCCCGTGATCCAGGCCCGCGCCGAACCGGCCGACGGGCCGGAAGGGGTGCGGTTCGGCCCCGGGGTCCGGTTCATGGAGGCGCTCGCGTGGGCCGGGGAACGGGTCCGGAGCACGACCATAAAAATCGTCATCATCGTGGTCGCGGGCGCGGCGGGCACCCTGACGGGAATGAACCTCCTGGGGCCCGCCATCGGCGTCGAGAGACCGGCCGGTTCCCTGCAGTCCTCCGCCAGCCAGGCCACCGCGACCGGTGACGCCCCCCAGGTCGCCCAGGGCGAGCTCGCCGGACGGCTGCGGATCCCCCCCGTGATCACGCTGGACGAGTTCGGCCAGGGCAGCCTGATCCTCACCGTCTCAGGAGCCTCCCTGGACTGGCGGATAACGGCACCAGGGCTGTCGGTGACCCCGTCCAGCGGCACGCTGAAGCAGGGGCGCACCGATGTGATCGTCCTGCGCGCCCATCGGATCCGCCACTGGTGCGGCGTCCCGTCCTCTGTCACCGCCCCCCTGACCGTCCACGGACCCGACGACTCGATCACCACGACGGTGCGCTGGAGCACCTGCTGACAGCCCCGTCCTACCTGCTCTGTGAAAGTTCTCCGAAAGGACCTTGGCCATGACGGACACGTCCCCCCATATCCAGAGCTCGTCGTCCGGCCCGGCGGAGCAGTTCCAGGAGACGGTCCCGCTCACCGCCGAACACCTGCTCATCAACCGGCGGCCCGAGCCCTCCGGCGGGTGGCGGCGCCTCGTCTGGCAGCTCTCCGGCGGGCGGGTGATCCCGTCCGAGTCGGCCTCGGAGGTGGAGCGCCGCACGCTGATGGCCCTGGCCCAGACCCCCGTGGCGAGCGGCCACCACCGGATCGCGGTCATGAGCCTCAAGGGCGGGGTCGGGAAGACCACGACGACCGTCGCCCTGGGCAACACCCTGGCCTCCCTGCGAGGAGACCGGGTCATCGCGATCGACGCCAACCCCGACCGGGGGACCCTCGGCATCAAGGTCAAGTCCGAGACGGCCGCGACCATCCGCACCCTGCTCGCCGAAGCCCCCCACATCGTCCGCTACGCCGACGCGCGCGCCTTCACCTCCCAGTCGCCCGCACGGCTGGAGGTCCTCGCCTCCGACACCGACCCGGCCGTGAGCGAGGCGTTCAACGCGGAGGACTACCGCACGGTCGCCGGGCTCATCGAGCGCTACTACTCGATCTGCATCACCGACTGCGGGACCGGGCTGCTCCACGGGGCCATGGGGGCGACGCTGGAACTGGCCGACCAGATCGTGCTGGTCAGCCTGGTGGCGGTGGACGGGGCGAGCTCGGCCGCCGCGACGTTGGACTGGCTCACCGCCCATGGGTACGCGGACCTGGTCAGGAACGCCATCGTCGTGCTGAACGCCGTGGAACCCAAGTCGGACGTGGACGTCGCGCTGCTGGAGCGCCATTTCGGCGCCCGCTGCCGCGCCGTGATCCGCGTCCCCTACGACCCGCACCTCAAGGAGGGCGCGGAGGTGGACCTGGTCCGTCTGCGGCCCACCACCCGGGGCGCGTACCTGCGCCTGGCGGCCGCCGCCGGTCAGGCGTTCGGCCTGCGTCCCGACCGGAGCAACTGATGGGCCCTGCCGCCGAGGATCCCGTGCTCGACTGGGATCTGGGCCCCCCGCACCACAACTCCCGGCGGATGCTCATCGTGGTCGTCTCCATCGTGGGGGCGATCCTCCTGGCGATCGGCGGATGGCATCTCCTGCGGCCCGACCCCATCACCTCGACCGTCCGGACCACGGACCTCACCGCAGGCACGGTCACGCTCGCCCCGCCCTCCGACTACAAGGGGGAGGCCGGCTATCCCGTCGGGTTCCCCCACAACGAGCTGGGAGCGGTATCGGCGGCCGCCGCCACGCTGGAGGCGGCGTGGACGCTGGACGCCGAGCAGGCCGAGGAGGCGGCGGTCCTGTACGCCCCGCCGGAGCAGCAGGAGGCTGCCCGGGCCGGCGCGCGGGCGGCGGTCGCCGGCTGGCGCGAGACCTTCGGCCTCCCCAGGGCCGGAAAACTTCCCGACGGAGCCGCCATGCGGACCAGGACGATCGGGGTCCAGTGGCGGGCCCGCGCCGAGGATCGGGTCCAGGTCTCCGTCCTGGTCCAGGTGACCGCGACCAAAGGCGTGCAGGACACCGATCCGACCTACTCCAGCCCGTACGCCATGAGCCTGCTCATGGCGTGGCACTCCGGCATGCGCGGCGGGGGCCGCGGTGACTGGGTCAACATCCCCGATCCCGTCCCGGCCGCGCTGCCCGAGGTGGCCCTGCCCGGCACCGCCGAGTTCACCGCCGCGGGCTGGAAGCCCCTCTCCGGCCCCGAGCCCACCCCGTAGATCGAGGAGACCGTCATGCCCCCACGCAGCCCGTCCCGGCGCGTCACCCTGGTCTCCGGCCTCCTCCTGGCAGGGGTGTCGGCGACGACCGGCGCGATCGTCGCCCAGCCGTGGTCCGCCATGGCGGACCACCGGGTCTCCGACGCCGCACCGACGACGGCACCGGTGGTCGACCCTCCCGTCGCGGCCGGGGAGCCGCCGCCGTCGGGGTCCGAGCGCCCGTCCGAACGTACGGGGAACCCGCCCGGCACCGAGCCTGACGGGCCCGGAGAGGCTCCGCCGGACGACGCGGACCGGCCTCCGCAGGAGGGCGAGGAGGAGCCCGAGTCCGAGCCGGAACAGGGAGACGAGAAGGATCCCGAACCGGAAGCGGAGGAGAGTCCCGCGCCCCGCTCCTCCGGCAAGCAACGGGATCACGCCCCCGAACGCACCTCGAAGCCGCAGGCCCACAGGCGCTCCCCGAGCGAGAGCACCTCGTCCCGCTCGAAGAAGTCCGCCCCGAAGGCGTCCCGAGCGAAATCTCCCGGCCCCGTCGAGACAGCGGCTCCGGCCAAGAGCGACCCGCCGGACCCGGCCAAGAGCGACGGACCCGCCGCCGAACCCGGCCCCACCCCGACGCAGAGCAGCACCGCCGGCGCCGAGCCCACGTCCTCGCATACGGGCACGCCGGGCCCCGGCCCGCGGGAGGAGGCTACCCGGCCCGCCGCGAAGCCGACCACCGGCAAGGAACACGCGACCTCCCGGCCGGCCACCCCGCGCCCCACGTCCAAGCCGGCGCCACCGAAGGAGAACGCCAAACCGGCACCGAGCCCGACCACCGGCACCACGGCCACCTCGGCGCCCCGTACCACCTCCCCGGCGCAGGAGCCCGCTCCCCCGGACCCTGCGACGCCGGCGGAGACGGTACGGCCCACGGCTAGCCCGAGCACGACCCTCGTTCCGGACACCCCCGCCGAGCAGCCGACGGAGGTGCCCGAGACGCTCCAGCCGCTTGAGGCGTTGCCGTCCTCGTCCCCGCCGGCCCGGATCGTCCTTCCGGTGCCGCCGCTGGCGCGCGTCTCCGCCGCCGACTTCTGCGGGCCCCAGGACCCCTTGTGCTGGAGCCTCGCGCCGTGGCGCAGCCGTACCCTGGAGCCGTCCGCCGCCGTTCCGACGGCGGCCAGGCCGGTCGCGCCCCTGTGGGCCTTCGCGCCTCCGCCCACCCGCCCGGCCCTCGCGCCGGACGCGTCCGCCTGGTGGGCTCCGGCGCCGGTCCGCGCGGGCTGCTGGAGTTTCAGTCCCTCGACCCTCTGTGCGAAATCCTGGGAGCAACAGTCATGATCTCCCGGTCGCATGTGCGCCTGGCGGTGTTGAGCATGATCGTCATGCTGACGGTGAGCACCCTGGGCGCCGCCCAGGGCGAGGTGGTCTCCGGCACCGTGGCCGTCCGGGGCGAGGTGACGTCCGGCACCACGGCGACAGCGGCCTGCTCCTCCTCGGCCGACTCGACCGACCTGGGCGCCCCGGCCAGGCTGGCCGATCCGGCCGATCCGGCCGGTTCGGCCGACTCGGCCGACTCGGCCGAACCGGCTGAGCTCGCCGACCTTGCGGGCCCCGCCGACCCCGCAGACCTCGCTGACCCGGCCGACCTCGCGGACCTCGCCGACCCAGCGGGCCCGGCCGACCTCGCCGACCTCGCTGACCCGGCTGACCTCGCCGACGACACCGATCCGTCCGTTTCGACCGATGAAACCGCTCCGACCGGCTCCACCGATTCGACCGCCCCCACCGGCTCGGCCGACTCGACCGGCGGAGCCAGTGCCGCCGACGTCCACGGCTGGGGAACGCCGGCCTGGTGTGCGGAGTTCGACGACCAGCCCGATCCGGCCGACTGGGTGATCTACGACTCGGCCGGGCACGACAACCAGGGCCGCCGCTCCCCCGACCAGCTCTTCATCGGCAACGGATCGCTCTACCTGTACGGCCGCGCCGACGGCACCACGGCCGGGCTGGGCAGCAGGCACAGCCAGGTGTACGGGCGCTGGGAGACCCGCGTCCGCATGTACGAGGGGGCGGACTCCTACCACCCCATCGCCCTGCTGTGGCCGGACGGCGGCGGCGGGGGTGTGCACAGCGCCACCCGCGAGGAGATCGACTTCCTGGGGGTCATGGACCGTCCCGGCAAGTGGCGGGCGAACTTCTACCTGGAGACCCCTCAAGGAGAGGAGCAGTCCTACTCCGAGGTCGACATGACCACCTGGCACACCTACGCCGTGGAGAACGGCCCCGGCGGGGTCGTCGGCTATCTCGACGGCCGGGAGTGGTTCCGTTCGTCCAGGTCCACCCGGAGTCCGATGTCGGCCTGCCTGCAGCTGGACTGGTTCCCCGGTCACGGCAGCCCGGGAGAGGCCTGGATGGAGGTCGACTGGCTCCGCATCTATCCGCTGGACTCCGGCGGCGCGGCAGGCGGCGCGGGGTGAGCGGTCCCGGCAGTCCAGGGAGGGCCGGTCCCGGCAGTCCGGGGAGGGCACGGGATCCCGGTCCCGCGCCCTGACGGGCCTTCCTAGGCGCTCTGCAGCCCGGCGTAGACGCCGCGCATCCGCATCAGTTCCTCGTGGGTGCCCACTTCCTCGATCCCGCCGTCGCGCATGACCACGATCCGGTCGGCGCCGCGGATGGTCGACAGCCGGTGGGCGACGACGAGGACCGTGCGCCCGGCGACCAGGCGGGCCAGCGCCTCCTGGATGAGCGCCTCCGACCGGTTGTCCAGGGCGGAGGTCGCCTCGTCCAGGATCAGCACGCGCGGGTCGCGGATCAGGGCGCGGGCGATGGCCAGGCGCTGCTTCTGCCCGCCGGAGAGGCGGGCTCCCCGCTCTCCCACGACCGTGTCGAGCCCGTCGGGCAGCCGGTCGATGAACTCCAGCGCGTTGGCGTCCCGGAGCGCCTGCCGTACCCGGTCCTCGGGGACGTCGGCCATGCCGTAGGTGACGTTCTCCCTGATGGTGCCCTCGAACAGGATGGACTCCTGTGGCACGACCGACAGGAATCTCCGGTAGGTGCGCATGTCCAGGGTCTCCATGTCGCGGCCGTCGAGCAGGATCCGGCCTGAGGTGGGCCGCAGGAAGCCGATGACGAGGTTGAGCACGGTCGACTTGCCCGCGCCCGAGGGGCCGACCAGGGCGATCGTCTCGCCGGGAACCGCCGTGAGGCTGAAGCCGGTGACCGCGGGGGCGTCGCCGTCCGCACCGTGCTCGCCGTAGGCGAACTCGACGTCGCGGAACTCCACCTCGCCGCGGACGGACACGACCTCGTCCTTGCCGCCGTTGTGCTCCAGGTCGGGGGCCTGGAGCACCTCGCCGATCGACCGCACCGACGCCAGTCCCCTGCTGATCACCGGGGTCAGGCTGAGCAGGGAGGTGACCGCGGAGGTGAGGGTGGCGAAGAAGCTGGTCAGCATGACCACGTCACCGGCGGTGATGGGGATGACCTGGTAGTAGGCGACGAGCGCGGAGCCGGCCAGGAAGGCGACGCCGAGCGCGTTGAGCAGGATCCAGGCGAGCGCGCCGAAGCTGCCGTTGAGCAGGTCGAGCCGGAGCCCCTTGCGCAGCACCCTGGTCAGGGTGCCGTCGACGCGGTGCAGCGCGTCCTGTTCCAGGCCGTGCGCGCGGGTGATCGGGATGAGGGTGGTCATCTCGCTGACGCGGGTGGAGAGCTTCTCGACCTCCCGGCGGAAGCTCTCGTTGTCCTCCCTCAGCCGGGTCCGCATCCGCATCACCAGGAACGCGGCGGCGGGCACGACCACCAGGAAGACCGGGATCGCGGCGGGCACCCGCAGGGCGATCACCACCAGGCCGCCGGCCAGCATGGTGAGGGCCGACAGGCCCATGTCGCCGGCCTGCTGGGTGGTCTGCTCCACGCTCTCGACATCCCGGATGACCTTGGTCTGGAGTACGGCGGCGCTGACCCGGGAGTGGTAGCCGATGGAGAGCTGCTGCATCCGCCGGCAGAGCGCGGAGCGCAGGCCCATGCCCATCCGCCGGATGGCGCCGTGCAGGCAGCGGACGTAGAGCAGGTGGAAGGGGTAGTTGAGGAGGAGCAGGACGAGCAGCACGGCCGTGTTGATCCACAGCTCGGTGATCGGGCGGTGGCCGACCACGATGTCGACGACGTTGGCGGTGATCAGCGGCAGCAGCCAGGTGGGACTGTGCTTGACCAGGAAGGCGAAGACCGCGACGAGCAGCTTGAGGCGGTCTTCCCGGAAGAGGTAGGCGAGTGTACGGATGGGGTGCTCGCCCCGGTAGCGATGATCGAGAGCGCCGACCACAGATCCCCCAAATCGCGATAAATAACTATCTAATCTTCTCCTTTCGCGATTTCATCCGTGTGACGGCCCCCACACAAGACGCTCAGCGGACGTACGGCCGGGCCGCCCGTCCCTCCCGCAGGGTGGTCGCCCACCAGGTGAGCTGGTCGAGCATGACCTTGGCCGCGCCGTTGACGCCGTCCGGCTCGACCGGCCGGCCCGCCGCGTCGAAGTGAGCGTCCGTCTGGTGGAAGCTCACGGTGTCGCGCAGGGAGACCACGTGCAGCTCGGCGAAGACCAGGCGGAGCTGTTCCACCGCCCGCAGGCCGCCGGAGCGCCCGCCGTACGAGACGAAACCGACCGGCTTGGCCGCCCATTCGTGCCGGACCGAGTCGATGGCCAGCTTCAGCGCGGCGGGGTAGCCGTGGTTGTACTCCGGAGTGATCACGACGAAGCCGTCGGCGGCGCCGACCCTCGCGGCGAGCGCGCGGGCCTCGTCCCCGGTGTCACCGGAGCGCGCGGGCTGGAGCGGCGGCAGCGCCGTCCGGCCCAGGGCGATCACGTCCACGTTCAGGTCGGCCCGTCGCGCGGTCTGCTCCAGGAACCACTGCCCCACCGTCGTCCCGAAACCGCCCTCCCGGGTGCTTGCGATGATCACTGCGACGTCGAGCACGACGGCCTCCCTGACGGATCGGTCCCCGGCGGGCCGATCCACGACGGACCGATCCGCGACCGATCACCCTCCGGCGGACCGATCGGATCGACGGCCCACGATGACCACCGTGCAACCTCCAGTGCACTTGAGGTCAAGTGGTCCCGGCGCGGCCCGTCCGAGGTCAGGCGGTCCCGGCGGGCAGGCGCATCTCCAGGATCTGGCCGGGCCACTCCTCGACCTTGAAGGTCTCGGTCCTGGTGAAGCCCTGGCTCTCGTAGTACTCCACCAGCCGGCCGTCGTCGCCGGCGTAGCAGTCGACCCTGAGCAGCGAGACCCCCAGCTCCACCGCCTCGGCGCGGGCGCGTTCCAGGAGCACGGAGCCGACGCCGCGGCCGTGGAACCGCTGGTCGATGACCAGCACCCGGACGTACAGCTCCGGCTCGGGGGCCGGGGTGACGTACTCCATCGCGGGCCCGAGGACCAGGCATCCGGCGGGCTCGCCGTCGATCTCGGCGATGCGCATCCCACCGGAGGCCGCCCAGGAGGTCGCCCGCTCGACGCGGGCGGGAATGGCGGAGAACGGCTCGCTGCCCCACTGACCGGTGCGGCCCCGCGCGGTCAGCCAGGCCACCGCGCTGTCGAACATCCCCAGAACCGCCGGAACATCATCGAGACTGCCATCGCGGATAATCATCGGCGGATCGTAACAGGGGCCGGGAAACGGACAGGCGCGCGGTGGCCCGGCGGCGAGGTCCGCACCGGCCGCCCCTTCCCGGGACGGCCCGGTGAGCAGGAGCGCGCCGGCCGTCCCTCTCCGGCACGCTCCGATGAGCAGGAGCGTGCCACGGGTTCTTATCCGCCCTTTACGGGGGATTAGTACACTCGGCGACGGCCGGAATCCGGCTCCTCAGCCATGGGTGCACGCCCTGGCCCATCCCCTCGGGAGTCACGTGAGCAGCGGGTTGACCGACGCACCCTCCAAGCCCGTGGAGCAGCGTCCCGCCCGGCGCCGCCGCAGGTGGCTGTGGTGGCTGGTGGCCGCGGTCACCGTCGTCGTGGTCGCGGTGGCGGCGACGGTGGGCGGGGTCTACGTCAAGCTGACCGGCAACGTCAAGCACGTCGACGTCACGCCGGAGGATCTGGGCCCCCGTCCGGCCAAGGTCGCCACCAAGGCGCTGAACGTCCTGGTCGTCGGATCGGACCAGCGCAGCGGCAAGAACGCCAAGTACGGCAGGTTCCCCGGCGAGCGGACCGACACGATCATGCTGGCGCACATCTCGCCGAAGCGGGACAACGCGATGGTCGTCAGCTTCCCCCGGGACTCGATGGTCCAGCTCCCCGAGTGCCGGGCCAGGCAGGGGCTCCCCGGCCAGCGGCCGCACCTGGGCATGATCAACGAGTCGTTCAACTCCGGCGGGATCACCTGCACCTGGAAGACCGTCGAGTCGCTCACCGGCATCCACATCGACCACTTCGTGAAGGTCGACTTCACCGGGTTCAAGGGCATGGTCGACGCGGTCGGCGGCGTCGAGGTCTGCCTGCCCGAACCGGTCCACGACAAGAAGGCCCTGCTGACCCTCCCCGCGGGCCGGCAGACGCTCAAGGGCGAGCAGGCCCTGGGCTACGTCCGGGCCCGCTACAGCCTGGGCGACGGCTCCGACATCGGGCGCATCCAGCGGCAGCAGATGTTCATCGCGTCCATGGTCAAGAAGGTGATGAGCGGCGAGACGCTCACCGACCCCGGGAAGCTGTTCGGCTTCCTCGACGCGGCCACCAAGTCGGTCACGACCGACCCCGGGCTCACCCCCCTCGTCATGAAGGACCTGGCGACCAGCGCCCAGGGCCTGGCCGCCGGGCAGATCCACTTCATCACCACCCCCTGGCGCTACTCGGTCACCTATCCCGGCCGGGTGGAGTGGGTCGGGCCGCAGAGCAGGAAGCTGTTCCAGATCGTCGCCCAGGACAGGGCGGTCACCGGTTCCGGGGTCAAGGGCGGCCAGTCCAGGGTGCCCCGGTCGAAGATCCAGGTCGAGGTGCGCAACGGGACCACCCGTTCGGGCCTGGCCTCCCTGGTGGCCGTCAGGCTTGAGGAACGGGGCTACCACATCGCCAAGATCGGCGACGCGCCGCGCAAGCCGTACCCGAAGACCACCATCGCCTACTCGCCCAACGGCGCGGCCGGGGCGCCGACCCTCACCCGTGACCTGCTCGCCTCCAGCGGCAGGCCCGTCCCCCGGGCGACCACGGCGCGGCTCGTCCTGACCATCGGCGACGACTGGAAGGGCCTCAAGCCGCCCCGTCAGGACGACGCCGCCGACCTCAACGGCTTCGACGCCACCCACGACTCCTGCGCAGGCGCCTGATCATCCCCTTTGAGTAGGGTTCGAGGCATGTTGCATGGAAGAGCCGCCGAGCAGGCCGTCATCGACCGGCTGCTGGCGGACTCCCGTGCGGGCCGGAGCGGCGCCCTGCTCGTCCGGGGCGAGCCGGGGATCGGCAAGACCGCTCTGCTGGACTATGCGGCCGCCGCCGCCGGGGACCTGCGGGTGATCCGCGGCACCGGGGTGGAGTCGGAGGCCGAGCTGCCGTTCGCCGGGCTGCACCTGCTGCTGCGGCCGGTGTTCGACCGGGCCGGGGCGCTGCCCGAGCAGCAGGAGCGGGCCCTGCGGGCCGCCTTCGGGCTGGCCTCCGTGGAGTCCGGGGACCGGTTGCTGGTCGGCCTGGCCGTGCTCTCCCTGCTGTCGGAGCTGGCCGAGGACGGCCCGCTGCTGGTGCTGGTGGACGACGCGCAGTGGCTGGACCGGGCCTCGACCGACGCGCTGCTGTTCGCCGCGCGGCGGCTGGACGCCGAGGGGGTCGCGCTGATCCTCGCCGCGCGGGAGCCCTTCACCGCGCCGGGGATGGCGGAGCTGCCGGTGAGAGGCCTCGACGCCTCGGCCGCCTCGGCGTTGCTGGGCACCGGTGTCAGCCCGATCGTGCGCTACCGCGTGCTGGCCGAGGCGCGGGGCAACCCGCTCGCGCTGATCGAGCTGCCCGCCGCGGCGCCCGCCGACGGTACGGCGCTGCCGCTCACCAGCCGGGTGCAGGACGCCTTCCTGGGACAGGTCAGGCGGCTGCCCGAGGCGACACAGGGCCTGCTGGCGGTGGCCGCGGCCGAGGACACCGGCGACCTGGGCGTCGTGCTGCGGGCCGCGGCCGGGTTCGGCGACTTCCTTGAGGACCTCCATCCGGCGGAGAGCGCCGACCTGGTCAGGGTCGGCGAGGGGACCATGACGTTCCGGCACCCCCTGGTCCGGGCCGCCGTCTACCAGGGGATCCCGCCCAGCCTGCGCCTGGCCGTGCACAAGGCGCTGGCCGCCGTGCTCGACGGCCCCGACGACGCCGACCGGCGCGCCTGGCACCTGGCCATGGCCGCGACCGGCCCGGACGAGGAGGTGGCCGCCGAGCTGGAGCGGACCGCCGCGCGGGCGAGCGGCCGCAGCGGTTACGCCGCCGCGGCCAGCGCCTACGAGCGGGCGGCCCGGCTCAGCACGCGGCCCGGATCCCAGGCACGGCGGCTGACGCTGGCCGCGGAGACGGCTGCCTGGGCCGGCGAGCTGGACCGGGCCGGGGCGCTCGCCGAGAAGGGCGGCCGCCGGCTCGCCGCGCTGACCGGGGAGGAGGACGGCGCGGCCGGGGAGCCGGCGCTCCGGGCACGGCTCACGCACGTGCGGGCGACCGCCGACTTCCTGCGCGGGTCGCTGCACACCGCGCACGAGGCGCTGCTCGACGGCGCCGCGATGGTCGACGGCGCCGGTGCGGCACGGATGCTGATGCAGGCGCTGCACGCCGCCTGGTACATCGGCGCGCCCGAGCTCGACCGCACGGCGGCCAGGCTCGACGCCCTGGGTCTCCCCGGCGACGACCCGCTCGCGCCGGTCATCGGATTCGTCACGGCGGTCCTGTCCCGGCGGGAGGCCCCGCCGTCGCTGGCGGAGGTGGTCGCCGAGGCCCGGCGGGCGGGGGCGGACGGCCCGCGCGACCTGGTCCAGGTCTGCGGGTTCGGGCTGGCGGCCGGGCAGGACGGAGAGGTCCGCGAGACCGCCGCGTCGCTGATCGCCGAGGCCCGGTCGCTGGGCGACATCGGGGCGCTGCCGACGCTGCTCTTCTTCCTCGCCGAGACCGAGCTCTTCCAGGGACGGCACCGGGACGCGCTGACCGCCGCCACCGAGAGCCTGCGCATCGCGCGCGACACCGGGCAGCGGCAGTGGGTCAGCCAGACGAACAGCCTGCTGGCCCACCTCGCCGCGATCGAGGGCGACGACGGGCGCTGCCGCCGGCTGGTGGACGAGGCCCTCGCGGACGGTGCGGCGGGGACCCGGTGGACGGTCTGGTCGCTGGGCGTGCTCGACCTCGGCCACGGCCGGGTCGAGGCCGCGCTCTCCCGGCTCGAACCCATGGCCGGCGGGCACCACGTGTCCGAGACGCGGTGCGTGCCCGATCTGGTGGAGGCGGCCGTACGGCTCGGCGTCCCGGAGCGGGCGGCCGGGGCCTTCGCACGCTACCGGGAGTGGGCGGAGTACACGCGGCAGCCGTGGGCCGAGGCCCTGGTGCTGCGCTGCCGGGCCCTGCTCGAAGACTCGGAGGAGCATTTCGCCGCGGCTTTGAAGATCGACGGCAGGCCGTTCGAACGGGCCAGGACCGAGCTGCTCTACGGCGAGTGGCTCCGCCGTACCCGGAGGAAGGCCGACGCGCGCGCCCATCTGCGCACCGCGCTGGAGGCCTTCGAGCGCCTGGAGGCCACGCCGTGGGCGGAGAGGGCACGTGCGGAGCTGAGCGCCACCGGGTCCGCCGCGCCCGCCGCCCCCGCGCCCGGACTGCTGGCCCGGCTCACGCCGCAGGAACTGCAGATCGTACGGCTGGCGGCGCAGGGCCTGTCGAACCGGGACATCGCGGCCCAGCTCTTCCTGAGCCCGCGCACGGTCGGCCACCACCTCTACAAGGCCTATCCCAAGCTCGGCGTCGCCTCCCGCGGCGAGCTCGGCACACTCCCCCTGTCCGACTAAACGGACATAAGAGCATAGACCTCCTTTGCTTCCCAATGAATACCCTCCACCTATAAGTGTGTGAAGGGGGATTTATAGGGGGAAATGTGGCTTCATCGCTATGGCTGCGCTCAATCCGGGGACGAGTGACGTTCACCGCACTCATGATCTTCGCGGTGGTCCTGGGGATCGGGGCGTGCGCGACGTCACTGGGTGTGCGCGCCAAGGTGCTGAACGAGACCACCCGCACCGTGGCCGTGGCGGCCCGGCAGACGTACGAGGTCATCAGCAAGATGCCGCCGACCGGCACGCTCCCGACGAGAGGGGTCGGTTTCCTCCAGGTCGTCACCCCCGAAGGCCGCGTCGTCGCCGCCAGCCCGGAGGCGAAGGGACAGCCTGCGATCAGCGATCTGTGGCCCGTCGGCGGCGACAGCCGGGTGGACGGGACATCCTGTACGACATCCCCCGAGGGCGGGCGGGCGTGCTTCATCGTCGTGGGTTTCCAGAACAGCCGATCCCCCTACGGCAACGTCATGGTCTACGCGGCGGAGCCACAGCCCCCGCTGCTCGGCGGCCACATCCTGGAGATGGCACTGGCCGTCTTCAGCCTCGCGCTGCTCACGATACTCGGCTGGGGCACCTGGCGGGTCGTCGGCCGGACCCTGGAACCGGTGAAGCGGATCCGCGCGGAGATGGCCGAGATCACCGGCACCTCGAATCTCAGCCGCCGGATGACCGTGCCCGACGGGGCGGACGAGATGACAGAGCTCACCCAGACCGTCAACGCGACCCTCGACCGGCTGGAGCAGTCCCTGGAGAGCCAGCGCCGCTTCGCCTCCGACGCCTCCCACGAACTGCGCACCCCGCTGACCGGCCTGCGCACCAAGCTCGAACTGGCGCTCGCCGACCCCGAGGGCGACGATCCGCAGCAGACGATGCGGTCCGCGCTGGCCGACGCCGAGAGGCTCCAGGCCATCGTGGACGACCTGCTCATGCTCGCCCGCCTCGACGCCGGGGTGCAGGACTCACTCGAGTGGATCAACCTCGCCGACCTCGTCACCACCGAGGTGAAGCGGCGGCCGTCCGGGCACAAGATCCTCATGCGGCTCAAGCCCGACGTGGTGGTCCAGGGCAACAGGCTCCAACTCAGCCGACTGCTGACCAACCTGCTGGCCAACGCCGACCGGCACGCGGCCGACGAGGTCGAGGTCTACGTCGGCAGCGAAGGGGACGAGGCCGTACTGGAGGTCACCGACGACGGGCTCGGCATCCCTCCGGACCAGCGCGAGCGGGTCTTCGAGAGGTTCACCCGCCTGGACTCCGCCCGCGGCCGCGACGCCGGGGGGACGGGGCTGGGGCTGCCCATCGCCAGGGACATCGCGGCGGCGCACCGGGGCAGGCTGTACGCGGCCGACAACACCGACGGCCGCGGCGCCCGGCTGGTCCTCAGGCTGCCGCTGTCCACCGGCGGCCCCATCTGAGCTCCCACGCCGTTCCGGTGCGCGCGGCGCGGTGGTCCCCGCGCGGCCCGTACGCCCTCCGCGGTCCTCACACCGCCCGTGCCTCACACCGCCTGTGGTTCTCGCACCGCCCGTGCCTCACATCACCCGTGGTCCTCGCACCGACTGTGGTCCTCGCACCGCCTGTAGCCCGCGCACCGCCTGTGGTCCTTGCACCGCCTGTGGTCCTCGCACCGTCCTGGCCGTTACGCCCTCCTAGCCCTTGCGCCGGACGTGGACCGGGTCGCCCACGCCGACCATGTGGAAGAGCCGCTCGGCGATGTGCTCCGGAACCCGGGCGCACCCGGAGACGGGGCGCAGCGGCGGTGTCGGGGACACGGACGGCTCCGGAGGGACCGGCGTCGGGGAGACCGACAGAGCCGGCCGGACCTGATGGAACGGAGCGCTCCGGTAGAGCGGATGAAGAGGATGGTCCGGTTGGAGCGGGCGATCCGGGTGGTCCTGCCGGGCGAACCGGACCGGGCGGGCCGACTCCGTCGAGAGCACCGGCCGGGCGGGACGCCCCACGCCAGGCTCACGGACCGGGCGGGCCGACTCCATCGAGAGCACCGGCCGGGCGGGACGCCCCACCCCGGGCTCACGGACCGGGTTCACGGCCGGATCCACGGCCGGACGGTCCGGGCGGTCCGGGAGTGCCCGATCCCCGCCCTTCCGGTCTCCCGCCTCCACCGCCCCGCCGGGGCCGCGCTTGAACCCGCCCGTGAAGCCACTGGTGAGACCGCTCCTGACGGCGCCGGTGAAGCCGCTGACGGGCTCCCTCACGAAGGAGAGCGTCTCGTACATCGTCGCCGGCGGATCCTCCGCCCGGTGCCGCTCACGCTGGGCGACGCGGAAGTCACCCGCCGGGGTGAGCGCGCTGGAGCTGTTGCCGTACTGGCAGAAATACGTCCCGCTGCCGGTGGAGACGTGGGAGATGAGCATCGGGCGGTTGTGGCGGTAGACGGTGAGAAGCTGGCGGCGCAGGTCGATCTCGACCCGCCGGGGCCGTCCCGCGGAGACGAGCGGCGGCGCCCAGTGCGGATGGGCGAGCGCCCGCCAGGTCTCCGGTCCGACCTCGTCCTTGGCCATCAGCCCCTGCGACTTCTGAAAGGCCCAGACCGCGACCTGGGTCTCCGCGCCGTAGTAGCCGTTCACCAGGCCCGGGGAGAAGTTCAGTTCCTGCAGTCGTCGTTGCAACCGCTCCACGATCTTCGCGTAGTCACCGGGACGCAGGGTCCGCCCCTTGGCCGACACCGGAGCCGGGAGCCCCAGCAGGCCAACGGCCACAACCACCGTTCCCACCAGATATTTGATCACATGGCGATGAATACCCCGGCGCTCCAGGAAAGCCATGTCGGACATCGTAAAGAATCAATCCCGACATTAACCCCTGGTGAAAGTGGCTCGAATCCATTGTGTGAAAGGATCCAGCCATGCACAGGATCGTCGTGCTCGCCCTGGACGGTGTCATCCCCTTCGAGCTGGGCATCCCGGCGCGGGTCTTCGGGGTGGCGAAGGGCCAGAACGGTGAGCCGCTCTACGAGGTGATCACCTGCACCGTCGACGGCGGCCCCGTCCGCACCGACTCCGACTTCTCGATCGCGGTGGAGCACGGAGCCGAGGCCCTGGCCACCGCGGACACCGTGGTGATCCCGGCCACCCACGCGCTCGGCCAGATCTCCGCGGAGGGACGGCTCCCCGAGCCGCTGGCCCGGGCGATCGCCCGCATCCGGCCGGGCACCCGCCTGGTCTCGATCTGCACCGCCGCCTACGTCCTCGCGGCGGCCGGGCTGCTCGACGGCCGCCCGGCGACCACCCACTGGAGCAGTGCCGAGCACTTCCAGAAGCGGTTCCCCCAGGTCAACGTCAACCCCAACGTGCTGTTCGTGGACGACGGGGACGTGCTGACCTCGGCCGGCGTGGCCGCCGGGGTCGACCTGTGCCTGCACATCGTCCGCCGGGACCACGGCAGCGAGGCCGCCAACCACGTGGCCCGGCGGTGCGTCGTCCCGCCGTGGCGCGACGGCGGCCAGGCCCAGTTCATCGAGCGCCCGATCCCCGAGCGGTCCACCGCCACCACCTCGGCGACCAGGGCCTGGGCGCTGGAGCGCCTGCACCTGCCGCTCCCCCTCACCGAGCTGGCCGACCACGCCCGGATGAGCCGGCGCACCTTCACCCGGCGCTTCCGCGACGAGATGGGGGTCAGTCCGGGCCAGTGGCTCATCCTGCAGCGGCTGGAGCTTGCCCGCCGCCTGCTGGAGGCCAGTGACCTGCCGGTGGACGGTGTCGCCGAGCGGGCCGGTTTCGGCACCGCCACCTCCCTCCGGCAGCACATGCAGGCGGCCGTCGGCGTCTCACCGATGGCCTACCGTCGCACGTTCCGGTCGGCAGAGCCCGATCTGACCCTGGTCGAGGCCTGAGCCTCCGCGCCGGCCCGGGGCCTGCGCCGGGTTCGGGGTCGGAGGTGGGTTCGGGGTCGGATTCAAGGGCGGGTTCGGGTTCGGGGGGGTTCAGAGCCTGAGCCGTACCCGGTCCGCGCGCGCCCCGACGGCCGTGACGGGTCAGCCGTGACGGAGGTGCTCGCGGCTGAGGTCGAGGAGCATCCGCACGTGGACGTCGGCGAGACGGTAGTAGATCATCCGCCCGGCCCGGCGGCTGGCCACGATGCCCGCCGTCCGCAGCAGCCTGAGCGCATGCGACACGGCGGTGTCGCTGACCTCCACCGTCTCGGTGAGGTCGCAGACGCACAGCTCACCGGCTTCGAGCAGGGCGTACAGGAGCTGCGCCCGGGTCGGGTCCCCCAGCAGGCGGAACAGGTCGGCGAGCTGGGTCGCCTCCTCCGGGGTGACGAGCCGGTCGCGTGCCGCCGCCACCCTCCCCTCATCCGGCTCCATGGTCGTGCACGCGTCCAGACCGGCGAGGACATCCATGGGACAAACTCCTGAACAGGTGCTCAAATGATAATGACTATCGTATCAAGCTACCCGTTCCGACGGCGGATCTCACAAGTCGCGCCACCGCGACGGTGATCGATCACGGAAAAGGCCCCGGCGCACGGCACGAGCACGGTGAGGCCGATGCCCGGAGCCCTCAGGGCGACGCGGCGCTCAGCGGTTCGGCGATGTCCTCCAGGCTCCTGCCTTCGGCCTTGACGCCGAGGAACATCTCCACCAGCCCGGCCGCGATCATGAGGACCGCGCCGATGGAGAAGGCCAGCGCGGTGTCGCCCGGCCTGCCGCTCTCCACGAGGTTGGCGAAGACCAGCGGACCGGCGATGCCGCCGACGAAGGTGCCGATCGCGTAGAAGAACGCGATGGCCATGGCCCGGGTCTCCATCGGGAAGATCTCGCTGACGGTCAGGTAGGCCGCGCTCGCCCCGGCCGAGGCGAAGAAGAGCACGACGCACCAGCAGGCGGTCAGCGTGACCGCGGTCAGCACGCCCTGGTTGAACAGCCAGGCCGTGCCGAGCAGCAGCACCCCGGATCCGATGTAGGTGCCGGAGATCATGGGCACCCGGCCGACGGTGTCGAACAGCCGCCCGAGCAGCAGCGGGCCGAGGAAGTTGCCCACGGCGATGACGGCGAAGTAGTAGCCCGTGCTGGTGTCGATCTTAAAGAAGGTCGACAGGATCTGGGCGTACCCGAAGGTGATGGCGTTGTAGAGGAACGCCTGCCCGATGAAGAGCGAGAAGCCGAGGATCGTGCGCTTGGGGTAGCGGGCGACCATGGTGTGCGCGATCCGGCCGAAGCCGATCGACCTGCGCTGGTGGATGGTCATGGACTGCGAGGGCTCCTCCAGCCGGACGCCCTTCTCCCGCTCGACCTCCTCCTCGATGCCGTCGACCAGTTCCTCGGCCTCCCGGTCCCGGCCGTGGATGAACAGCCAGCGCGGGCTCTCGGGCACGTGCCGCCGGACGAGGAGGATGCCCAGGCCCAGGACCACGCCCAGGCCGAACGCGATGCGCCAGCCCACGTTCACCGCGAAGTTGTTCAGCAGCGGGACGGTCAGCAGCGCGCCGCCGGCGGCGCCGAGCCAGTAGCTGCCGTTGATGATGATGTCGATCCGGCCCCGGTGGCGGCTCGGGATCAGCTCGTCGATGGCGGAGTTGATCGCGGCGTACTCCCCGCCGATGCCGAACCCGGTCAGGAAGCGGAACAGGAAGAACCACCACGCGGAGAACGACAGCGCGGTCGCCGCGGTGGCGACCAGGTAGACGATCATCGTGATGATGAACAGCTTCTTGCGGCCGAACCTGTCGGTGAGCCAGCCGAAGAACAGCGCTCCGAGGCACGCTCCGGCCACGTAGAGGGCCGCCGCCGTACCGGCCACCTGGGTCTGGGTGATCTCCAGCCCGCTGCCGTCCTTGGCCAGCTGGGCCGAGAGGTTGCCGATGATCGTCACTTCGAGGCCGTCGAGGATCCACACGGTCCCGAGGCCGATGATGATCATCCAGTGCCACCGTGACCATGGCAGCCGGTCCAACCGCGCGGGGACCTTCGTGGTCACCGTCCCCGTCCGAACATCGCTCATGGCGGCACCGGCTACCCGCCGGAGATCAGCTCATACCAGGAGATCGCGACTCCGCAGGTCAGCCTCTGGCAGGAGCCCGGCCCGGCGCCACAGGCGCCTGCCCGGCCCCTTGATCATCCCCAGCCCGCCCAGCTCGGCCACCACCTTGCCCGCCGCCCACGCGAGGGTCTCCCGGTAGTGCGGGTTGCGGGCGGCGACCCGCCGGGCCCGCCGCGGGTCGAGCCCGACGGCGGCGTAGACGCCGGGGTGGACCAGGCGGGTCGTCGCGAGGTAGACGGCGCCGCCGAGGACCAGCCGGTGGTAGGCGCGGGCGAACGGCCCGGCCGCGGTCCACTGGCGGGCGAGCTCCTGCTTGGCGTAACGGATGTGCCGGGCCTCCTCGACCACGTGGATCCGGGAGACCTGGCGGGACAGGGGCTGCAGCGTCTCGTCCGCCATGGCCTCGCGCTGCAGCGCGTCGAGGACCTCCTCCACGAAGAGCGCCCCGGCGAACCCGGAGATCTGCCGGAGCACCAGCACCACCGACCGTCCGAGCAGGCGGGCGACGCGGTCGGGGCCGTAGGCCGGGCACCCGAACTTGTCGATCATCCGGGCGAACATCACGGAGTGCCGGGTCTCGTCGCCGATCTCGGTCAGCGCGTACTGGACGTGCTTGGTCGTGGGGTCCTGGTCGTAGATGTGCCTCATGAGCACCCGGATGAGCAGGCACTCGAACCAGACGCCGACGCTCGCGATGCTGGCCGTCTCGTGCCTGGTCAGCTCGATCCGCCGCTCCTCGCCGAGCTCCTCCCACAGCGCCGTGCCGTACAGGGAGGAGCGGTGCGGCGGGGCGAAGGGGCGTCCCTCGGCGAGCGGGGCCTCCCAGTCGATCTCGGTCAGCGGGTCGTAGGAGTGCTTGGCCGAGGTGCGCAGCAGCCGTTCGGCGGTCTGCTCGCGGTCCGGGGGCGCGATCGTCACGAGGATTCTCCCAACCGGCGATTTACATTTTCGCCTGAAACGTAAATCGCCGATGGCCGCCGGTCAACACCTTTCGTTTACATTTCACCGGCATTCGTAAGTTGTGTCCGATCTCACATACAGGCCCACGGGTACGATCACCCCAACCCCTCATGACCGCGACAGGAGCAGGACCCGATGAGTGAAGAGGACATCCGGGGGCGGATCCTCGACGCCGCCGAGGAGTGCTTCCTCGAGATCGGGTTGAGCGCCCGGATCCACCGGCTCATCGCCGAACGGGCCGCGGTCTCGCGCCCCACGGTCTACAAGCACGTCGGGGACCAGCAGGCCATCCTGGACGCGCTCCTGCACCGGGAGGTCGGCCGCTTCCTCGACATCGCGCGCCCCCTGCTCGAACGGCCCAGCCCGATCAGGGAGCAGCTCGCCGAGATCGTGGCGTTCAGCGTCACCTATGCCCGGCACCATCCCCTGCTGCGCAAGATGCTCCTGGAGCAGCCGGAGGTGGTGCTCCCCCGGTTCACGGTCGACGCCGGGCCGCTGATGCGCCTGGCGGTCGACGCGACGGCTCCCGCGCTGCGACGGGCCTTCGCCCGCGCGGGAGCCACCGACGTCAGGATCGACGTGGTGGTCGAGTGGGGAGTACGGCTCATCCTCTCCCTCATCACCACGCCCAGCCTGACGACCGATCTGGACGATCCCGTCGAACTGCGCCGTTACATCGACACCCTGATGCGCATCGGCCTCATTCCGCTGTCATGACCAGGACAATTTCCGGTCTTTTCGATACATTGCGCGGACATGGGGAGAATTGACCGCATATAGGGGGAGCGATGAGAGCCCGGATCACGGGCGTCGCGACGTATCTGCCGGAACGGACGCTGACCAGCGCGGAGGTGGAGCAGCGGATCGAGGGATACGTGCCCTACCAAGGTGTGGTCGAGCGGTTGACGGGAATCCGGTCACGGTACGTCGCCCGCGACGATCAGCAGGCATCCGACCTGGCGGTGGAGGCCGCACGCAAGCTCGACCACGCCGGCGCCGATCTGATGATCTTCGCCTCGGCCTCGCAGGACATGGTCGAGCCCGCGACCGCGCACATCGTGGCAGCCAAGCTCGGCCTGTCCTGCCCGGTGTTCGACGTCAAGAACGCCTGCAACAGCGTGCTCAACGGGATCCAGATCGCCGAGGCGCTGATCCTGTCCGGCGCGCACCGCAAGGTGCTGGTCTGCTCGGGTGAGGTCCCCTCACGGGCGATCCGGTGGCGGGTCAGGGACAGGGCGCAGTTCGTGGACTCCTTCGCCGGATACACGCTGTCGGACACCGGGGCCGCGGTGCTGGTCACCACGGATTTGGAACGTGGCATTTTCTACCGCGACTTCTCGGCCGACTCCACCGCGTGGGCGATCGGCACGCTGCCGGGAGGCGGCTCGGCGCATCCGCGCGACCCCGAGTACTCCTACTTCCGGGGCGACGGGCGGCGGCTGAAGGAGGCGTTCGAGCGGATCGGCCCGGACATCTTCCTCAACGCGCTCAAGCGCACCGGCCTGAGCTGGGACGACTTCGCCGTCGTGGCGGTGCACCAGGTGGCGCTGCCGTACCTGCGCTTCCTCGCGCAGGTGCTGGACATCCCCGAGGAGAAGCTCGTGGTCAGCCTGCCCGACCACGGCAACTGCGCCTCGACCACGCTGCCGCTCCAGCTCGCGCTGGGCGGGTGGGAGCCGGGTGACCGGGTCGCCCTGCTCGGCCTGGGCGGCGGGATCAGCACGGGCGTGATGCTGGCGGAGATGTGATGAACCTCTGGGTGATCGTTCCGGCCTACAACGAGGCCGCGGGCATCGAGGCGACGCTCCGGGCGCTGGCCGGGCAGGACGACCGTGACTTCACCCTGGTCGTGGTGGACAACGCGAGCACCGACGACACCGCCGAGATCGTCCGGCGGCACGGTGTCGAGGTGATCACCGAGACCCGGAAGGGCACCGGCGCCGCCTCCGACACCGGGATGCGCCATGCCATCGCGCACGGCGCGACCCATCTGGCCAGGACCGACGCCGACTGCCTGCCCCGCCCCGACTGGGTGCGCAACATCCGGCGCGCGTTCGGCGACGGGCTGGAGATGGTGGGCGGCCGGCTCGTGCCCCGGACCGACGAGTTCCCGCTGAAGTTCTGGGAGCGGCGGTTCATCCCGTTCGTGGTGGACGTGGCCGCGACGTTCGGCCGCTACCGGCCGGGCAACCGGTCGCCGGAGTATCTCGGGCCGTACGTGATGATGCCCGGCGCGACCCTGGCCATCACCGCCGCGCTCTACGAGCGGGCCGGAGGTTTCCCGAGAACCGCCATCGAGGAAGTCCACGAGGACCGGGCCCTGGTCAACCGGGTCCGCAAGCTCACCTCCGCCTACGGCTCGCGCCGCGACGTGGTCGTCTTCGGCTCGGTCCGGCGCCTGCGGGCGTACGGCCTGGCGGGCACCCTGGCCTGGTACGCCGACCATCGCTACCAGCCCGAAGTGATCGATATCCGGTGAACCACGAGGCACGGCTCTACCTGGCCGCGCACCCCTTCGTCTACCCGCTCATGCGGCTGCTGGCCCGCCTCGGCCCGGTGGTCCGCGTCCCCGGGCTGGGGGTCGTGGTCAACGACGCCGTCACCGCGCGCGCCGTACTCACCGACGAGCGCTTCCGCAAGGACGGCCCCGGATCGCCCGGCGACCTGTGGACGCCGGTGCTCGGCCCGTCGGTGCTGCTCAACATGGAGGGCCCCGGCCACCTCGCGCTGCGCCGGAAACTGATGCCGCTGTTCACCCCCGCCTATGTCTCGGCGCTGGTCGCCGACGTGCTGCGGGAGCCGCTGGCGGACCTCTCCGCACGGCTGGGGCGCGGCGAGACCGTCGACCTGGTCGACGCCATGCGGGTGATGGCCGGCGCGGTGATCTGCCGGGTGATCGGGCTGGGCGAGGTCTCCGAGGCCCGTGCCCGCGAGCTGTTCGCGGACGGGGAGCGGGTCGTCTCGATGGTCTCGCTGAGGTCCCGGCGGCTGCGGGACCGGCAGGTGGTGATCGCCCGGCAGGTGCTGGACAAGATCGGAGACATCGCCCAGGCCGCCTACGAGGCCGGGGACGAGTCCACCGTGATGGGCCGGATGCGGGCGCAGGGGCTGTCGGCGGCCGAGGCCAGGGGCGCGGCCGGCGCGTTCTTCCTGACCGGCACCGAGACCGTCGCCACCTTCGTGCCCCGGCTCATCGCCCTCCTGCACGACCATCGGACGCGGGTCGGCGACCTGGACCAGATGATCGAGGAGGCCATGCGGATCACCACGCCGACGCCGATGATGCTGCGCTCGGTGGACTCCGCCGCGCGGATCGGCCGGGTGGCGGTACGGCCCGGCGACAGGGTGCTGATCGTGACCCACAACTGCGCCCGGGCATACGGCCCGTTCGACCCTTCCCGCAGGCACCCGCCCGAGCTGCGCCGGCTCTGGTTCGGCGCCGGCCCGCACTTCTGCATCGGCTACCCGCTGGCCCTGGCCGAGATCCGGGCGGTCGCCACGGTCCTGCTCTCCCACCACGTGCGCGTCGTACGGCGGCGCGCGGCAAGAGGAGTCCTCATCCCCACCTACGAACACCTGTGGATCACCGCGGCATGAGCGACGACATCATCGGCGGCATCATGGCCACCGCCGGCCGGGAGCCCGAACGGACCGCCATCGTCGACGGCCGCGGCCGCGCGATCACCTATGGCGAGCTGGCCCGCCGGGTGGAGGCCGTCCGCGCCGCCATGACCGGACGTCCGCGCCCCGCCCCCGGCTCCGGCCCCCGGCACGGTCCCGAGGGCCAGGCCGGTACGGAGGCCGGGCTGCAGCCCGGGGACGGGGTGCTGTTCGCGACACCACCGGGAACGGAGAACGGACTGCAGCCCGGGGACGGCGCGCTGCTCGCGACACCACCGGGAACGGAGAACGGACTACAGCCCGGGGACGGGGTGCCATTCCCGGCACCACCGGGAACGGAGAACGGACTACAGCCCGGGGACGGGGTGCTGCTCGCGACACCACCGGGAACGGAGGACGGGCTGCAGCCCGGGGACGGGGTGCTGTTCGCGGTACGGCCGGGAGTGGACGCGGTGGTGCTGGCCCTGGGGGCGGTGGCCGCGGGCGGGACGCTCGTGCTCGCCGACCCCGGACTGGCCCCCGAGGTGCTCACCGCCCGCATGACCGCCACCCGGCCCCGGTGGGTGGTCGCCGAGTCCCTGCTCTACACCCTGAGCGGCCCGCTCAAGGGCCTGGCCCGCCGCCGCGGCCTGCTCCTGCCGAACCTCCGCGATCCCCTTCCCGGCCGGCCCGTCCGCCACCTCTACACAGGTCCCTGGCTGCCCGGCGTCCCCCGGCGGGCCCTGCGGCTGTCACGGATCCTCCGATCGCCCGGTGCCGCCGCCACCCCGGACGCGACCGGCACCATCAAACCGGATACGACTGGCACCACCGGCCCGGATGTATCCGGCACCACCGGCCCGGATATGACCGGCACCACCAGCCCGGTCATATCCGGCACCACCGGCCCGGATATGACCGGCACCACCGGCCCGGATATGACCGGCGCTGGCGCGCCGGACATATCCGAAATTTCAGCAGATCAGCCAGCGGCGGTGATCTTCACTTCGGGGACCACCGCGCGACCGCGAGGCGTGGTGCACACCCGGGGATCCCTGGCGGCGGGGCTGGCGCTTTTCCGGAGCGCGTTCCCGCTGGGCCCCGGCGACGTCGTGCACACCGACCAGCTCATGCTGGGGCTGCCGGCGCTCCTGGCCGGCGCCACCTGGTCGCTGCCCGGAGGCGGGGACCCCGCCGAGGAGATGGCCGCCAGGGGGGCCACCCACACCTTCGCCGTCCCGGTGCATCTGGACAGGTTGCTCCGCCGGACGCCCCGGCTCCCCGAGACCCTGCGCTACCTGCTGCTCGGAGCGGCCCCCGCGCCCCCGGCCGTACTGCGCCGGGCGATCGAGTCCGGGCCCGAGGTGCTGTCGGTCTACGCGATGACCGAGGCGCTGCCGATCGCGATCGCCTCGGCGCGGGAGAAGCTGGCCCAGGCAGAGGGGGACCTGCTCGGCGCGCCCCTGCCGGGGGTCGGCGTCCGGATCGCGGACGACGGCGAGCTGTTCGTCTCCGGGCCCCATCTCGCCCGGCGGTATCTGGGCGAGGAGCCGCTGGAGGAGATCGCGACGGGGGACCTGGTCCGGGTCGAGGAGGGCCGGCTCGTCCTGCTCGGCCGGAAGAAGGACATGATCCTCCGCGACGGGGTGAACATCTACCCCGGCCTCTACGAACCGGCGGTGGCCGCGCTGCCCGGAGTGGCCGAGGCGGCGATCGTCGGGCTCGCCGACCCCGAGACCGGGGACGAGGAGGTCGTGCTGGCCGTCATCCCCACCGACGGCTACGACGAGGGCCTGCTGAGGAAGGCCCTTCCGGCGATCATCGACGCCGCGGCCCTCCCCGACCGCGTCGAACCCCTCGACGCCTTCCCCCGTTCCGGCCGCGCCGACAAACTCGACCGCGCCGCCCTCCGTGACCTGGTGACCCGCCGTGCCTGAGCGGCCGGAAGATCCGGCCGGCGTGCCGGCGCCGGGACCGGACGGGAGCAGAGCGGGAGACCCGGCAGGCGCGCCGGGGCCGGGCGGAAGCAGAGCCGGAGCGCCGGGGCCGGGCGGGAGCAGGGCCGGAGCGCCGGGGCCGGGCGGGAGCAGGGCCGGAGCGCCGGGATCCGGCCGCCCTCCGGGACGGCCCGGCCCCGGGAGCCTCCGCGGAGGCGGGGACGGGCCGTGCTGAGAGTCGGGGTGACAGGGGCTTCGGGGTTCGTGGGCGGGGCGGTCTGCCGCGCGGCCGTGAACGAGGGGTGGCGGGTCTCCGCCTTCGGCAGGCGGCCCTCGGTGGAGCGCGGGCATGTGGGCGGCGCGCCGTACACGCCGTGGGATCTCCTGGGAGGCAGGCCGGAGCTGCCGGAGGTGGACGTGGTGATCCACTGCGCCGGGAGCGTCACGGACTGGGGGCCGGCGGAGGACGTCTGGGCGGCCAACGTGGACGGGACCCGCAACGCGGCCGCGGCCTTCCCCGGGGCCAGGTTCGTGCATGTGAGCACGGCCAGCGTCTACGACCCCTTCCGGCCGACCGTGATGGCCACCGAGGACATGGCCCCGGTGGGCCGATACGTCAACGCCTACGGCGCCGCGAAGGCCGCCGCGGAGAGGGTCCTGCAGGGGGCGCTCGTGCTGCGGCCGCACGCCGTCTACGGCAGGGGGGACACGACCCTGCTCCCCCGGGTCCTGGGGGCGGTCCGGGGAGGGCGACTCCTCGCGGTGGGCGACGGCCGCCAGCGGGTCAGCCTGACCTCGGTGGACAACCTGGTCCAGGCTTGCCTGCTCGCCGCCGCCGGTCCCGTCGGGCACGGCGTCTTCAACGTGACCGACGCCGAACCGGTCGTCCTCGACGACGCCCTCCGTTCGATCCTGGAGGAACGAGGCGTCGACGCCGAGCCGTACTATCTGCCCCTCGGGCTGGTCGAGCCCCTCGCCTTCGCCGCCGAGACCGCGTTCCGGCTGCTCCGGCGTCCGCGTCCGCCCCGGCTCACCCGCTACGCCGCGGGCCACCTGGCGGTGGAGCGGACCCTCGACATCACCGCCGCCCGCGACCGGCTGGGCTTTCAGCCGGCGGCGACGTCGTTCGCGGGCGCGGCCGGCTGGTGATCGCGGGAGGCCCGCTTCCGGCAGCACGCGAAGAAGGCCACCCCGGCCACGACCAGACCGACCGCGAAGATCACGCGCAGACCGGCCCGCAGGGACCCGGTCAGCGCGTCGAAGACGGCGGTCGCGGCGGCCTCCGGCATCGCGGGGCCGACGTAGTCGGGCAGGTAGACGTCGCGGATCACGGCCAGGGCGGCGGCCAGGAGGAACATGCTCGCGGCCAGGCCGAGTCCGGCGCCCGTCAACGCCCTCCCCCGGTCGCGTGCCAGCAGCACCCCCGCCGCGAGGAGGGCGAGGGACAGGAACGGCAGCACCCATTTCAGCCTGATCAGCCAGGTGTAGGCGGTCCGCGCCCTGGCCAGGTCGGCTGAGGAGAACAGTTCGAACATGGGGCGCAGGTCGGGGAGGGGACCTCCCAGCTCCTCCTGGACCAGGCTGTTCACCTGATCCTTGACCAGGTTGTACACCGGGGTGAGGTCGAGCCTGACGGTGTCGTCCCGCACCGGTGGCATGCGCCCGTCCCCACCCGACAGGATCGCGATGAGCTGCCGGTGCGCCATCCGGTTGACGTCCTCCCAGACGACGGGGAAGTCCTTGCCACTGACGACCGCCTGCACCAGCGTGTGGACGAGGTCTTCGGCGGGCGACAGCGTCCGTTTCCGCAGCGGCCTGGCGATCGCGCCGGTGACGCGGTCCACGACGGCGTCCTGGACGTCCGGATGGTTCGCCAGCGGGGCCACGTCCTTGACATAGCTGTCGGTGTCGGCGAGGTCGGCCGCCACCCAGAATCCGACGAGGGCGGGCGGAGCGAGGACGCAGCCGAGGACGATCAGGATCACGCTGAACACTGCCCGCACAGGATCCCCCTCCCCGGCCTTATCTGGGAATCCCCATCCCCACCTGGTAAAACCCGCTGGATATCCTTTTTGACCGCGATTTGGAGATCAGTGATCGCCCGAAACGACAGGCTTCGCTCACCGAAGCTTGACCTGGACTTCTCAGCGCGTCGCACAGCCACATAGCCCATTCATCCGAAAACCGTTACTAACCTGTGACACGTGAATTCGATGAACGGGAGATGTTAGAAAGATGGCAGGTAAACGGGGTGGCCTGAGCGTCGGATCGAGCCTGGCGCTGACGCTGGGTTCAGCCGCTCTGTGGGGTCTGGCACACCTGTGGGTGGGCCGGCGCGTGACCGGCGCCCTCCTGATGGGGATCTACGTGACTCTCGTCGCGGCGATCGTGGCCACCCTGTTCAAGACCAAGCCGGAACTGCTCTCCCTCGCCGTGCAGCCGAGCTGGCTGTGGACCTTCGCGCTGGGCGCCCTGCTTTTCGCCGCCGTCACCGTGGCCGTGGTCATCCGGTCCTACCAGCTGGTCCGCCCGGAGACGCTGACCGGCCCCGCCCGCTACCTCTCGGCTCTCGCGGTCGGCCTGCTGTGCGCGCTGGTGATCGCCCCGATGGTCTACGCGGCCCGCCTGGCCTTCGTCTCCCAGCACGTGGTCACCTCGGTGTTCACCGCGAACACCGCCCCGATCCCGGTGGATCCGTGGCGGGGCCGCGACCGGGTCAACATCCTGCTGATCGGCGCCGACGCGGCGCCCAGCAGGCCCGGCGTCCGCACCGACAGCATGACCGTCGCCAGCGTCGACACCGGGACCGGCGACACCGTGCTGTTCAGCCTGCCGAGGAACCTGGAGCACGTCCCGATGCCGGCGGGCCCGCCCCGGGACCGCTTCCCCTACGGCTTCGGAGGCGAACCGCCCTACACCCCGGGCCTGCTCAACGAGGTCTTCCAGTACGCCGAGGACTACCCCGACATGGTCCCGGGCACCCCCAAGGGCCAGCGCGGCCCGACACTGCTCAAGAAGACGATCAGCGACATCACCGGGCTCGACATCACCCACTACGCGATGGTCGACATGAGCGGCTTCGCCCAGATCATCGACGCGATGGGCGGGGTGAAGGTCACCGTCAAGGAGCCCATCGTGTACGGCAGGCAGAACGAGGGCCTGATCCGGGCGGGCACCCGCAAGCTGTCGGGTGAGGAGGCGCTCTGGTTCGGCCGGGCCCGCACCTACAGCGACGACTACGTCCGGATGGGCAGGCAGAAGTGCCTGATGAACGCCGTCGCCAAGCAGGCCGATCCGGTGACGGTGCTGAGGAGCTTCGAGAAGCTGGCCGACGTCGCGCTGCGCGCCGTCTCCACCGACATCCCGCAGGGGCTGCTGCCGAACCTGATCGACCTGTCGGACAAGGTGAAGAAATCCAAGATCAAGAGCTTCCAGTTCGTCCCTCCGCTGATCAACACCGGTGACCCCGACTACCGCCTGATCAAGCACAAGGTCAGCACCATCCTGGCGAAGTCGTCCGCCGACTCCTCCGCCCCTTCGGGCCGTGCCAAGCACGCCCGCAAGGACCCGGCCCAGGAGGCCGTCAACCTCGACCTCGCCTGCAACTGACGCCGGTGTTCCCTGTGCGCCGCCGGGATCGGCGGCCGCGGGCGCCACCGACCCCTCTCCGCGACACGTCTCGCGCCTCTCCGGTGATCGCCCCGCCGGCGCGCCTCCGGTTTCCCGGGCGCTCCCCGATGGACCTCCCGGGGCGCGTCCCGATGGACCTCCCCGGGCGCTCCCCCGATGGACAGGGCCAGACCAAGGCACCCGCCGGCGAGGTCACGGACTCCACACGAAAGAGCACAGAGCGGTAACGATGGACCGTTCCCTATGATTCCTACTTGACCGGTAGGCATACTAGGCTCTTATATACACCTAACCGACTTATTTAGTAGGAATTAGGGAGTAGTCATGAACGCTCGCAGGGTTCGCGGGGTGGTGGCCGCACTGGCCGCACTGGCGCTCACGACCTTGGCGACCGCCTGCGGGGGCACGGAGACGGCGGGGACGGCGGCCTCCGCCGGCGGTGGGGACAAGCTCGCGGAGGTCCGGCTCGGATACTTCCCCAACATCACCCACTCCACGGCACTGGTCGGCGTCGAGAAGGGCTTCTTCGCCAAGCACCTCGGCGCCACCAAGCTCAAGACCAGCACCTTCAACGCCGGCCCCGCCGCGATCGAGGCGGTCTTCTCGGGCGCGATCGACGCCACCTACATCGGCCCCAACCCGGCCATCAACGCCTGGGCCAAGTCCAAGGGCAAGGCAATCAAGATCATCGCCGGTTCGGCCTCCGGCGGTGTCTACCTCGTCGTCAAGCCCGAGATCAACGGGGTCGAGGACCTCAAGGGCAAGAAGATCGCCACGCCGCAGCTCGGCAACACCCAGGACGTGGCCCTGCGCTACTGGCTGCAGGAGAAGGGGCTGAAGACCGACACCAAGGGCGGCGGTGACGTCAACATCCTCCCGCAGGAGAACTCCCAGACCCTGCAGACCTTCGCCACCGGCGACATCGACGGCGCCTGGGTGCCCGAGCCGTTCGCCAGCCGCCTGGTCCAGGAGAGCAAGGGCAAGATCCTCGTCGACGAGCGCGACCTCTGGCCGGACAAGCAGTTCGTCATCACTCACCTGATCGTCCGCCAGGAGTTCGCCGCCCAGCACCCCGAGACGGTCAAGCAGCTCCTTGAGGGGCACGTCGAGGCCAACGCCGCGATCAACGCCGACCCGGCCGGCTCCGCCAAGACCGTCAACAGCGCGCTGGAGAAGCTGAGCGGCAAGCCGCTCAAGCAAGAGGTGCTGGACAGCGTGTTCAAGAACATCACCTTCACCAACGACCCGATCGCCTCCTCGCTGGTGGGCAGCGCGGATCACGCGGTCAAGATCGGGTTGCTCCAGCCGGTCGACCTGAACGGCATCTACGACCTGAACGCCCTCAACGAGATCCTCAAGGCCAAGGGCGAGACCGCGGTCGCCGACAGGTAACCGCCCGATCCGTATCCAGTAGGAGAGCAAATGACAGCTCCGCTCCGGGAGCGGGCGGACAGCCGGACCGAGGGCCCCGAGCCCGCGGTCCGGCTGGACGGCGTCTCCAAGATCTACGGCCAGGGCAGGAACGGCCTCCTGGCCCTCGACAACGTCTCCCTCTCCGTCGGGCAGGGCGAGTTCGTCTGCATGCTCGGCGCCTCCGGCTGCGGCAAGAGCACCCTGCTCTCGCTGGTCGCCGGACTCGACAGCCCCACGGCCGGCCGGATCGGCACCGAGGGCCGCAGGATCGCCATGATGTTCCAGGAGCCCGCGCTGTTCCCCTGGCTCACCGTCTCGGCGAACGTCGAGATGGCGATGCGGGTCCAGGGCGTGGCCAAGCGCGAGCGCCAGGCCAGGGCCGCGGAGTTCCTGGAGATCGTCCACCTGGGCGGCTTCGGCGACAAGCGCCCGCACGAGCTGTCGGGCGGCATGCGCCAGCGGGTGTCCCTGGCCCGCGCGCTCGCCCAGGACGCGGACGTGCTGCTGATGGACGAGCCGTTCGGCGCGCTCGACGCGATGACCCGCGACCTGCTCCACGACGAGCTGGAGCGGATCTGGCGGGAGCGCGGGCTCAGCGTGCTGTTCGTCACCCACAACGTCCGCGAGGCCGTACGGCTCGGCGACCGGGTGATCCTGCTCAGCAGCCGCCCCGGCCGGGTCGTCGAGGACTTCCCGGTCACGCTCGACCGTCCCCGCCACACCGACTCGGCCGAGGTGGCCAAGATCGCCGGAACCATAACCGGCCGCCTGCGCGAGGAGGTCATGCGCCATGGCAGTTGACCAGGCAACCCCCGACATCCATGCCCGGCAGCTCGCCGGGCTCGACGCGCTGGAGCTGGGCGGTGGCACGCGCGGCGGGCTCGCCCCCCGGATCTGGGGCCGCGTCTGGCCGATGGCCCTGGCGGTCGGCATGGTGCTGGCGATCTGGCAGGCCGTGGTGTGGGCCGGCTTCTGGCCGGACTACGTCTTCGCCGGGCCCTCCGAGGTGGTCCCGGTCCTCGCAGACCGCCTGACCAGCGGCGAATACTGGGAGGCCATCGGTGTGACGATGCGCCGCGCGGTGACCGGCTTCGCCGTGTCGGTGCTGGTCGGGCTGGTCCTGGGCGCCCTGGTGTCCCGGATCCGGGTGCTCCGGGCCGCCTTCGGCTCACTGATCACCGGCCTGCAGACCATGCCGTCGATCGCCTGGTTCCCGCTGGCCATCCTGCTGTTCGGGCTGACCGAGAGCGCGATCACCTTCGTGGTCATCCTCGGCGCCGCGCCGTCCATCGCGAACGGCCTGATCGGCGGGGTGGACTACACGCCGCCGATCCTGCTGCGCGCCGGGCACGTGCTCGGCTTCCGCCGCCTCCAGCTCTACCGCCACGTGATCCTGCCGGCGTCGCTGCCGTCGTTCCTCGCCGGGCTCAAGCAGGGCTGGGCCTTCGCCTGGCGCTCGCTGATGGCCGGTGAGCTGGTGGTCATCATCGCCCACCAGTCCTCGCTGGGCGAGCGGCTCTACTACGACCGCGAGCTCGCCGACTCGGCCGGCCTGCTCGCCACCATGATCGTGATTCTGATCATCGGCATCGGGGTGGACCTGCTGTTCGAGACGGCCGACAACTCTCTGCGCCGCCGCTGGGGTCTCCAGCAGGTGCGCAACTGACGATATGCGGATCTCCGCCAGAACCCAGTACGCGCTGCGAGCCGCCACCGAACTGGCCGCCGCGCCGCCCGGCCCCGTGCCCGCCGAGAAGATCGCGGTGTCGCAGAACATCCCCCGGAGGTTCCTGGACAACATCCTGTTGCAGCTACGGCGGGCCGGGCTCATCCACAGCCAGCGCGGCCCCGACGGGGGCTACTGGCTGGCCCGGCCCGCCGAGGAGATCACCCTGGCCGACGTGATCATGGTGGTCGAGGGCAATCCCGAGCATTCCCAGCACGGCGGCTACCCGGGGGTCGCGGGCCCCCTGGCCGACGTGTGGAGCCTGCTGCGCGAGCACGAGGAGACGCTACTCACCGAGATCACCCTCGCCCACATCACCAAGGACGCGCTTCCTGACGCCCGCCCTGGCCATGCCCAGTACGACCAGGTGGTGAAAGGGGCGGATCGCGTTGAAGTAGACCGGCCCGGTCCAGCGGTGATACTTCACGACGGTGACGACGTGGAAACGCCCGGGTTCGGCCACCACCGCGAGGCAGGCCGTGAGATGTGACTCGGTGGCCCCCGCCACCAGGGGGAAGTAGGGCGGCGGAGCGGGCGGCGCCCGGGAGGTGCTAGCCGGAGGCCTCCGCCGTCTGCTTGAAGATGCGCAGACCGTGGTCCATTACGGCCTCCATCGGGATGGCGAGGTCGTCCGGTTGCACGTCGTGGATCCATACGAACCGGCTGCGGCCGTCCCCGTGGGGGGCGACCTGCATCGAGGCGTTGTCGTGTGTCGGCTGCATGGTGCCACCGACGACGGAGAAGGCGAGCCGACGCGTCTCGTCGTCGAGCGCGATGAGCCGCTCACGCGCCACGGTTCCGTCGGCGAACGTGACGACCCTGATGTCCGGCCCGTCGAGCCGGCTGTCGGTCACCAGGCCCGGCGCCATCCGGACGGGCCCGTCGGTGAAGTCACCGATGATCGCCCACACGTCCGCGGGGTCGGCATCGATGATGATCTCTTTCTGCACGGAGGCCATAGCTGTCGCTCCTGTGGTGGCGGGAAACCGGCGTCGCGAGTTCCGGGCGTGTCTACGCGGCGACGACGCAGAACTGGTTGCCCTCGGGGTCGGCCAGCACGACCCAGCCGTCGGCGTCGAACCGTTGCACCTCGGTCGCGCCGAGCGCCCGAATCCGGTCGACCTCGCCCGCCAGGTCATCGGCGAACAGGTCCAGGTGCAGCCGGTTCTTGCCCGCCCGGCCTTCGGCCACGGCCTGCAGGGACAGGCCCACACCGCTCTTGCCCGAGTCCTCCAGGTAGGTGGTCCCCTCGTCCGAGGAAGCCACCTGGTATCCGGTGACCGCCTGCCAGAAGGCGGTGCCGCCTGCCAGGTCATTCGTGTCGATACAGATGTTGCCGATGCTGACGCTCAAGGGTGGGCCTTTCCGATCTAACCGACGTAGTAGCTATGCTGGTTAGGTAACCTACCATATCAAATGGATGGTTAGACTTTGAGATATGGCGAACGAGCGCACTGCCGGGTCCGTGCCGGACAATCTCGCCGCTGGAACGGCGCCGATGCCGCTGCGTGTGATCGAGGAGTTCATCAACACCCGCCGCAGGGACGGCGACGACATCGGAACTCCGCAGCAGCTGGCGGAGTGGCTGCACGCCCGCGATCTGATGCCTGGCGACGCGGCTGTGAGCGCTGAGCAGCGCGATCGTGCCGAATGGATACGCGAGGGACTGCGCGCGCTGATCGCCGAGAACAACGCCGAACCGGTCTCCAGCCCGCGCCCGGACGGCCTCGACCCCGCTGCCCGAGCCGAACTCACCGAACTCGCGCGTGACTTCCCGCTGATGCTCGACGTGACCGCCCTTCCACCCCGGCTGGTGGCCCGCACCCGGGTGCCGGTCGACGCGGCGCTGGCCGGGCTGCTCGCCATCGTCGCCGATGCCGTGGCGGCCGGCACATGGACGCGGCTCAAGGCCTGCCGGGAGCCGAGCTGCCGGTGGGCCTACTATGACTGCTCCCGCAATCGGCGCCGGACCTGGTGCTCAATGGACATCTGCGGGAACCGCGCCAAAGCCCGCGCCTCTCACCACCGCAAAACGGCCGCGCACCCTTGATCGCGGGCCGGCCCGCCGGCGTGCTGGAATCGGCCTTGATCATGCCGTCGTCGATCACGGACCTCTGGTTGGTGTCGGTGTTCGAGCGATCCCACCGACGCACCCGGGTGCCGGTGGCGTCCACGTGCACAGGGGGCGGCGAGCGCCGTGTGGGTGGCGGGGCGCGCGAGAGGCGGATCCTCCGGGCTACGCTCCCCGGCGTGCCCCGCCGCGCAGCAGCACCGCCGACAGCACCGCCGTCGCCACGAGGACCGCCGCGGCGATGCCCATGACCACGGTGAAGCCCTGGTCGAAGGCGTTCCTGGTGGCCCGGAGCAGGACGGCGGCGTTCGCGTGGTCCAGCCGCGCCGCGACCGCGGTGGCCGCGCCGAGCGACTCGCGCGCGGCAGCGCCCTCCTCGGGACGGAGCCCGGGTACGGCGGGCAGCACGGCCCGGTACGTGGCGGCGAGGGCGGTGCCGAGGACGGCGATCCCCAGCCCGGCACCGAGCTCGAAGGACGTCTCCTGGATCGCGGCGGCCTCCCCCGCCCGCTCCGGCCGCGCCGCCGACATGATGATGTCCGCGCCAAGGGTCATCACCACGCCCGCTCCCGCGCCCGACACGACCAGCACCGCGACCAGCACCGCGACCGGCGCGCCTGTGTACCCCGCCAGTACGGCGAGCGCCGCGGCGAAGACGGCCAGCGAGGCGGTTACGGCCACTCGGTGCCCTGTGCGGCCGGCCAGCCAGGGCGCCGCCACCGCCCCGGCCGCGTTGGCCGCCGCCAGCGGCGCGAGCATCAGCCCGGCGCTCACCGGTGAGTGGCCGGCGACGAGCTGGAGCCACTGGGTGAGGAAGAACAGCAGCGCGGTGTAGCAGCCGAAGCAGCCGAGCACGCCGAGGGTGGCGACGCGGAAGCGGCGGTCGGCGAACAGCGACAGGTCGAGCAGCGGCTGGGACGCCCGCCGCTGCCGGACGACGAACGCCGCCAGCAGCGCGATCCCCGCCGTCCCCAGAACGGCCGTTACAACGGCTCCGTCGCCGCCCAGCCGCTTCAACGCGTAGACCGCCAGGGCCAGGCCGGCGATGGACAGGACGGCACCCTGCGCGTCCCAGCGGCGCGGCGCCGGGTCCCTGGACTCGGGGATCAACCGGTGGCCGGCCACCAGGACGACGGCCACCACCGGCACGTTGACCAGGAAGACCGCACCCCACCACCACCGCTCCACCAAGGCGCCGCCGACGAGGGGGCCGATCGTGGCGCCCACGCTGTGGGCCGCCGTCCACAGCCCGATGGCGACCGCGCGCTCGCGGGCGTCGGGGAACACCGACCTGATGACGGCCACGGTGGATGCCATAATCATCGCCGCGCCCACGCCGAGCAGCATCCGGGCACCGATGAGCTGCGCCGCCGTACCGGAGAACGCGGCGGCGGCCGAGGCGGTCCCGAACACGGCGAAGCCCGCCGACAGCATCCGCTTCCGCCCCAGGCGGTCCCCCAGCGTTCCGAACGTCACCAGCAGCGCCGCCACGGTCAGCGAGTAGACGTCCACGATCCACAGCAGTTCCGCGGCCTCCGGCATCAGGTGCCGGGTGATGCCGGGCACGGCCACGTGCAGCACGGTCAGGTCGATGCCGACCAGCAGCAAGCTCGTGCACAGTACGGCCAACGTCGCCCACCTGCGCGGATGCCCGCGGGGGCGGGCGGCGGCACGCGGATCGGCCGTCTCGTCGAGGGTCATGCCGCCAGCCTGGTTCCATGGTGACCGGACAGCAAGTACGGTATTTTCTGTGCCGTAGTGCCGATCTGTATACCTATGGAGGTGAGCGGCATGCGCAGCGACCTCGACGAGATCCCCGAGCACTGCACGGTCGAAGTGGCCATGGAGATACTCGGCGGCCGCTGGAAGCTGGCGATCCTGCGCAAGCTCCTCGACAGGACACACCGCTTCGGTGAACTGATGCGCGCGATGCACGGCGTCACCCAGCGGATGCTGACCCGGCAGCTCCGCGAACTGGAGGCCGACGGGCTGGTCACCCGGACGGTCTACCGCGAGGTGCCGCCCAAGGTCGAGTACTCCCTGACCGAGGCCGGCAGAAGCCTGGAGAAAATCGTCCTGCTGCTCGACGAGTGGGGCGAGTGGTATCTCGACCGGGCCCGCCGGCCGGCCCACGACCAGACGGGCAAGTCCCGAGGCTGAGAGCGGGTACGGTGTCGCCACCGGTCGATGGGCCCACCCGTGGAGCACGTCGGTGACGGGCCGGAGGAGCGGCGGGGCCGGCGGCGGTCAGTGGAACACCTTCAGGCCGACGACTCCGGCCACGACCAGCGACAGGCACACGATCCGGGCAGCCGACGAGGACTCGCCGAGCCAGATCATGCCGACGGCCGCCGTGCCGACCGCGCCGATCCCGACCCACACCGCGTAGGCGGTGCCGACGGGGATGAACTTCAGGGCGTAGCCGAGCCCGGCCATGCTCAGGACCAGCGTCAGCACGAAGATCGTGGTGGGCATCGGCTTGGAGAATCCTTCGGATTTCTCCAGAGCAATCGCCCAAGCCGTCTCCATCGCCCCCGATATCACCAATATCAGCCATGCCATCGGCCGCCCCCGTCCTCTTCCCCGCCATACCCGCCACGCGCGCTCACCGACCGTGGCATGATAATCACCCTCGGAACTTGCAATGGTTTTCATAATCAGATTGGATCGTCGTCGTGAGGGTGGCATTCGTCGGTAAGGGCGGCAGCGGCAAGACGACGCTGTCGGCGCTGTTCGCGAGATACACCGCGGTGCGGGGCGGGCCGGTCGTCGCGATCGACGCCGACATCAACCAGCACCTGGGCATGGCGCTGGGGGTGGAGGAGGGCGCGCTGCCCCGGCCGATGGGCGCGCACCTGAGCGAGATCAAGGACTACCTGCGGGGCGACAACCCGCGCGTCTCCTCGGCGGCGGCGATGGTCAAGACCACGCCGCCGGGGCGCGGCTCGCGGCTGCTGGATCTGGAGGAGCCGGGCGATCCCATCCACGCCCGGCACGCGGTGGCCACCCCGGCCGGTCCGCGGCTGATGGTCACCGGCCCGTTCGCCGACGACGATCTGGGGGTGGCCTGCTACCACTCCAAGGTCGGCGCGGTGGAGCTGTATCTCAACCACCTGGTCGACGGGGCGGGGGAGTATGTGGTGGTGGACATGACCGCGGGGGCCGACTCCTTCGCCTCGGGGCTGTTCACCCGTTTCGACCTGACGTTCCTGGTGGCCGAGCCGACCCGGCAGGGGGTGGGGGTCTACCGCCAGTACCGCGACTACGCGGCCGACTTCGGGGTGGCGGTGGCGGTGGTGGGCAACAAGGTGCACGGCCCGCGGGATGTGGAGTTCCTGCGTGAGCATGTGGGCGAGGATCTGCTGGTGTGCGTGGAGCACTCGGCGGCGGTGCGGGCGATGGAGCAGGGGCGCGCCTTCCACCTGGAGGATCTGGAGCCGGCCAACGTCGAGGCGCTGGGCAGGATGCTGAGGCATCTGGACGCCCAGGAGAAGGACTGGGCCCGGTTCGGCCGCCAGGCCGTGCAGTTCCATCTCAAGAACGCCGAGGCCTGGGCGAACAGGGCCACCGGCGAGGATCTCGCCGCCCAGATCGACCCCGGCTTCGTCTTCGGGCCCACGCGAGTGTCGCTCTCACGCTAGATGGAGCGGCCGCCGGGCCCACCCTAATGTCTGAATGATCCCCTTCTGAGAGGAGAACGCAGCATGTCGCTGACCGTTTCGAAGGATCTTCTCGACCTGGCGGAAGCCGGTGAGGTGGACGACGCGGCGTTCGTCGCCTGCGTCCGCGACTCCCTGCCCTACGCCTGGTCGGTGATCAGCGAGCTGGTCCGGCAGCGCGATCACAGCGGCGCGGAGTTCACCGACAACACCGTTCCCCCGCCGGACGAGGCCGCCCGGGGCCAGCTCCTGCGCTGTCTCGCCAGCGACGCCATGCGCGGCGCCCTGGAGCGGCACTTCGGGGTGAGGCTGGCCTTCCAGAACTGCCACCGGGTCGCGGTCTTCGACCCGTCGGCCACCAAGGCCCACGCGGAGTTCGTCACCGCCAGGTCCCAGATCCTCAACCAGACGCCGGAGCTCGTCGACTGCTAGGGAGGCGATCGCGGACCCGGGGCAGCACCTCGGCCCCGAGCCGCCGGATGTTCTCGAGGGTGCGGGCCTGGTCGCCCGCGCCCTCGACCATGAGCATCAGGTGTCTCAGCCCGGTGACCTCCGCGGTCCGCGTGATCCTCTCGACGCAGTGGCCGGGTGAGCCGACCGGGTGCGCGTCGCAGAGGAAATCCACATATGCCGGGATGTCGCGCCGCGGCCGTGCCCGGCCGTCCACCGGCACATACCCCGCGAGCCCCGGCTCCAGCCACCGCGGCATGGCCTCCCGCAGCTCCTTGACTGCCTGCGCCGTCGAGTCGCCCACGTATCCCACGACCGCCGCCACGTGCCCGGGAAGGGACGGGCCCGCCGCTCCGGCCTTTCGGCCTTCCGGCCCGCCGGCGGCCGGCGGCCGTACGGCCGTCCGCCGGTAGCGCCGGAGCATGGCGGCCTTCTCCCCGTCGCCGATGTGCATGCCGAGCAGCATCGGCAGGCCGCGCTCGGCCGCGAGCGTCACGGTCTCCGGCGAGGTGCAGGCGACGACCGGCCGGAGCCGGACGGCGGGCACCATGGGCACCTCCCTGAAGCGGAAGAACTCCCCGTCCGCCGTGACCGTCTCCCGGCCCAGGGCCGCGCAGAGCAGATCCAGCGACTCGGCGAAACCGTGCTCGAAGCGCGCCAGCCCCGTCCCGAACACCTCCAGGTCCACCCACGGCCCGCCCCTGCCGACGCCGAGCGTGAACCGCCCTCCCGAGACCTGGTCGAGGACGGCCGCCTGCTCGGCCAGGTCGACCGGATGCCGCGTCGACAGCACGCTCACCGCCGTGCCGATCCGGATCCTGGAGGTACGGCCCAGCGCCACACCGGCCAGCGTCACCGCCGACGGGCACACGCCGTACGACATGAAGTGGTGCTCGGCGATCCACGCGTCGTCGAACCCCGCGTCCTCGGCGGCGGCGACCGCCTCCACCGTGTCCCGCAACACCTCCCCCGGCCTCCTGCCCGGGAATCCCGCCACGACCAGAAAGACACCGATGCGCATAGTGAGTACTTTGGAACGGCGCAAGGGAACGGGAAAGGTCAGATCACCGTTCCGGCCGGACGCCGCGGCCCCTACCCGAAGAGGCCGAGCTGTCCCTCTCCGGCGAGCGGGTTGCGGTGCTTCTTGAGGTGGCGCCAGCGGGGCAGGTCGTCCAGGTAAGACCAGGACAGGCGGTGGTGCGCGGTCGGCCCGAGCGAGGCCAGCGCCGCCTGGTGGACCGGCGACGGGTAGCCGGCGTTGTCGGCGAAGCCGTACTCCTCCAGGCCGAGAGAGGCCATGTAGGCGTCCCGGCGGACCTTGGCGATCACCGAGGCGGCGGCCACGGAGACGCAGGACAGGTCGCCCTTGATCTCGCAGCGGACCGGCCACGGCGCGCCCAGGTAGTCGTGCTTGCCGTCGAGGATGACCGCGTCGGGCCGGACCGGGAGCCCGGCCAGCGCCCGTCCGGCCGCCCGGCGCAGGGCCTCGGTCATGCCGAGCGCGTCGATCTCCTCGTGTGACGCCTCGCCGTAGCCGATCCCGGCCGCCCAGCCGGTGATCTCGGCGACCATGGAGGTGCGGCGGGCCGGGCTGAGCATCTTGGAGTCGGTCAGCCCCGCGGGCGGCTCCGACAGGTCCGTGACGACCGCGCAGACCGCCACCGGTCCGGCCCAGGCCCCTCGCCCGACCTCGTCGACCCCGGCCACCAGCTTCGTCCCGTCGGCCGACAGCAGTCGCTCAAGCGCATAGGAGGGAGGCACGCCCCGAGGTTACCGGGCCGCGAGCTCCACCGCCGCGAGGTCGGCGGCGAGGAGCCGGGCTGCGACGTGGACGGCGCGCAGGGTGACGGAGACGGCGGGGCGGTGGACGCTGGAGGCGCGGGCGACGGCGTGGACGTCGCGGCCGACCGGGGCGCCGGGGAACTCGCGGACGACGATGCCGCGCACCCCGGAGGCCAGCGCCAGGGCGGGGACGGCCGCGATGCCGATGCCCTTGGCGACCAGGCCGAGGATGGTGCCCAGGCCCTCGAACTCCCACGGCACCGGCAGGGCGCCGCCGACGTCGGCCAGCAGGCTGTCCACGGCCAGCCGGGAGGGCTCGCCGTCCGGGGTGGCCATCCACGGCTCGTCGCGGAGCTCACGCAGGTCCACGGGCTCGTCCAGGGATGCCAGGCGGTGCTTGCGCGGCACCACGAGCACCAGCGGATCGTGCAGCAGCGGGAAGACCCGCAACGTGTCGGACTCGCGCACCCGGCCGTACCAGTCGTCCACCAGGGCGATGTCCACCTCGCCCGACTGGACCTCGCGCATCCCGCGCCCGGAGCGCCCCTGCCCCATCCGCAGGGTCAGCGCGGTGTGGCGGCGCAGCGTCCGGGCCAGGGCGGGCGCGAAGGCGACCGCGGCGGTGGGGAAGGCGGTGACGGTGACCCGGCCCGCGGGGGTCGCCGCCTGGGCCGACAGGTCGGACTCGGCGGTCTCGACCATCGACAGGATGCGTTCGGCGTGCTGGACCAGGCGGCGCCCGGCGTCGGTCAGCTCGGCGCTGCGGGCGGTCCGGTCGAGCAGCACCGCTCCCGCCTCCCGCTCCAGCGCCGCCAGTTGCTGGGAGACCGCCGAGGGACTGTAGCCGAGAACGGCGGCGGTGGCCGCGATACTTCCCCGGCGGGCAAACTCGCAGATCAGCGCCAAACGCCGCAAATCAAGCATCAGACTTCCTTATGCCTACCCACAACAACCAAAGCTTGTCCTGATGCCTGTAGCCCACCACGCTTGGGAACGTTCCGCAATGAGCGAGAGGACTCCCCATGAACGTGACGCTCTCCGCCACACTGGCGGCCAACGAGGACATCGAACGAAGACGGCGCGCCGGTGAGCGCGTGCTGCACCTGGCCTTCGGCGAGGCCGGTCTGCCCGTTCATCCGGCGCTGCGCGAACGGCTGATCGCCGCGTCCGAGCACAACGGATACGGACCGGTCGCCGGAGCGGCCGCGCTGCGTGAGGCGGCAGCCGGATACTGGCACCGTCGGGGCCTGCCCACCGACCCCGAGCTGGTGGTCTGCGGCCCCGGAAGCAAGTCCCTGCTCTACGGCCTGCTGCTTGCGATCGGCGGCGACATCGTGCTGCCGATGCCGAGCTGGGTCAGCTACGCCGCCCAGGCGGATCTGGTCGGGGCGCGGCCCCTGCTCGTCCCGGCACCCCCCGGCGAGGGAGGGGTGCCGGACCCCGAGCGTGTCGTCTCCGCGGTCCTGCACGCGCGGTCCCAGGGGCGCGACGTGCGCTCGCTGCTGGTCACACTGCCCGACAACCCCAGCGGCACGCTGGCCGCCGCCCGCACGATCAGGCGGATCACCGAGGTCGCCCGCGACCTCGACCTCACCATCATCTCCGACGAGATCTACCGCGATCTCGTCCACGACACCGCCGCGGGCTTCCTCAGCCCGGCCGAGCTGGCCCCCGAGCGGACCGTGATCACCAGCGGGCTCAGCAAGAGCCTCGCCCTCGGCGGCTGGCGCATCGGCGTCGCCCGGCTCCCGTCCGTGGAGCTGCGCGACCGGCTGCTCGCCGTGGCCAGCGAGATCTGGTCCAGCCCGGCGGCTCCGGTCCAGCAGGCAGCGGCCTACGCCTACACCGAGCCCGCCGAGCTCGTCGAGCGGATCGACGAGAGCCGGCGGCTGCACGGCACGGTGGCGCGGGCGGTGTACGAGAGGTTCGTCCGGGCGGGCGTGCGGGTGGACGCGCCGCAGGGCGGCTTCTACCTCTACCCCGACTTCACCGGGCTCGCCTACGCGACCTCCGCCGAGCTGACCGCCGACCTGCTCGACAGGCACGGCGTCGGGGTGCTCCCCGGGCACGCCTTCGGCGACGATCCCAGGGCCCTGCGGGTGCGGGTGGCGACCAGCCTCCTGTACGGCGAGACGACCGAGCGGCGGCTGGCCGCGCTGGGCGCCGCCGACCCTCTCGAACTGCCCTGGATCTCGGCCTCGCTGGACCACCTGAGCGAGGCTCTGACCGGCCTGAACACGGCCCGGCACGCACCTGGCCGGCTCGTGCGCGCCGCCCTGGTCCCGACCCCGGCGGCGGGGTGATCGCCGGGAGCCGCCCTTGGGGGAAACTTTACTCTGGCGCCGGAAGCGCCTGAGATAACATTCGCGTGGCTGACCTGGGCTTTTGTGCTCCACGCGCCAGGGAGACAGGCATTTTCCTGGATGCTCACCAAGATGTCCCGTGTCATTTGGCGTCAGGCATCTCGGGGAGCCCTCATCATGTGCTCATGCCCGCTTTTGTCACCCTGTCCGGGCGCTCCGTGCGCCTGGAACCGCTCAGCCTCGCGGCCGTCGACGACCTCGTCGCCGCGGCGAGTGAAGACCGTTCTACTTACGCCTTCACTCGCGTTCCCCGTGGCCGGGGCGAGATGGTCTCCTACGTGGAGGCCACTCTGGCTGAGCAGGCGGAGGGCCGCACGATGCCCTTCGCCATCCGGTGGCTGCACACCGACCGCGTCGTCGGTGCCACCCGTCTCATGAACCTGGAGTACTGGCAGGGGCCCATGCCCTGGCCGCCGGGTGCACATGGTGCGGTGGGCGAGGTCCCGTCCGTGGCGGACATCGGTTACACCTGGCTGGCCGCTTCGGCCCAGGGCACGGGTGTCAACCGGGAGAGCAAGTATCTGATGCTCTCCCTCGCCTTCGAGACCTGGCAGGTCCACCGCATCACACTCAAGGCCGACGTACGGAACGTACGCTCCCGGGCCGCCATCGAGGCCCTCGGCGCACACCTTGACGGTGTGCGCCGGGCGGAGACCCGAGGCGCCGACGACACGGTCCGAGATACCGCCTATTACTCGATCCTCAGTTCGGAATGGCCGCTCGTACGAGAACGGCTCCACGCGCGGCTCGGCCTGTTCGAAGCCGCGTAGAGGCGACCCCGTCACTTCGATGACCTCATGGAACTAAAGGCCCGCCCGGGACTCCGGGCGGGCCTGATGTTCGTCCGGCGGACGGTTACTCGTCGTCCTCGTCCCCGCCGTCGACCTCGTAGACGTAGTCCCACTTGCCGCAGAGCTTCCTCTTGGCCTGGTTGTTGTCCCAGTAGCAGACCCGGACCTGGACGTTGTCGACGTCGGCCTGCCGGAAGTGGAAGGGCTGGTAGCCGCTGGAGCCGCACTTCTTGGCCCAGTAGTAGGTCTCGTCGCCGTCGGCGTTCTCGAACTTGACCTGGACGTAGCCGCAGAGCCAGCTCGGCGAGTACTTGTCGTAGAGCCTGCCCTCGATGTGGACCCTGTCGAAGCGGTCGACCCACGTGCGCCCCTTGGCCTTGGCGCGGGAGTCGTCGTAGTACTTGGAGTAGTCGTAGCCCCAGTAGTCGTAGTCGCTCGCGGCGGTCGTGCTCGCGGTGACCGTGGCGGCCGAGGCGGAGGTGGCCAGGACCGGGGCGCCGGCCGCGATGACGGCGGTGGCGGCGGCGAGGCCCAGAAGGGTGCGGGTCGTGCGGCGCATGGTGGTTCTCCTTGAGGGTGGGAGCGACTCCTTTTTTCCTGGTCGAGGAGCCATGGCTCATTGATAGGCCGAGCCGCCTGCACCACGCTTACAGCGCCTTTATCAACGCCTGATCGGCACCTGCAATCTACTGACATGTCGGGCATGACAGCCCCCGTATGGCGCCATGCCCGACAGCCCTCAGCATCACGCTCAGGGCTCAACGCCCGATTAACGGCCAATCAACGCTTCGGTTAACGAGTGAGTAGCCATCTATGGACTAAGCAACCGAGGATCTATCATTGGCCACAAAACTTTCCATTAAGACGGAGATCAAAGAAATGGCTGTTCACGGCAGCGAAGACGGGTTGCGCTTCGCCGTGCTCGGCCCTGTACAGGCATGGCGTGACGGCACCGAACTCGATCTGGGCACCCCCCTGCAACGTTCCATTCTGGCGATGCTGCTCCTGCGCGAGAGCCGGGCGGTCACCCCGGCCGAGATGATCGACGCGGTCTGGGGGGAGGACGCCCCGCCGCGCGCGCTCGGCGCGCTGCGCACCTACGTCTCCCGGCTGCGGGCCGTGCTGGAGCCCGGCAGATCCCCTCGCACCCGCCCCGAGCTGCTCATCTCGGTGGGCCGGGGCTACGCGCTGCGGCTCGGCGGCGTCCTGGACCTGACCCTGTTCGATCGGGGCGTCCAGGAGGCCGAGGCCGCCCGACGCGCCGGAGACCGCGCCGGGGCCGCCGAGAGCCTGCGCGCGAGCCTGGCGCTGTGCACCGGTGAGCCGCTGGCCGGGGCCGTCGGCCCCTATGCCGAGCATCAGCGCGACCGGCTCGTCGAGCGCCGGATGAGCGTGCTGGAGACCCTGATGGACCTGGACCTGGAGCTGGGCCGGCACGCCGACGTCGTCTCCGAGCTGATCGCGCTGACCGCCGACCACCCGCTCCGCGAGCGGCTCCGCGCCCAGCTGATGCTGGCCTACTACCGGTGCGGGCGGCAGGCGGACGCGCTCGCGACCTTCGCCGACACCCGTAACGCGCTGATCGAGGAGCTCGGCATCGAGCCGGGACCCGACCTGGCCGCCCTGCACCAGCGCATCCTCACCGGCGATCCGAGCCTCGCCCCCGCCTCGCCCGCCGCCGCCCCGGTACGGCTCGCGCCCGCCGACCCCCCGGAGCCCGCCCGGCAGCCGGAGGCCCCCGAGCCCGGCGCTCCCGAGCTGCCGCGCCCGGCGCAGCTCCCCGCGGCGGTGAACGACTTCACGGGCCGCCGCCAGATCATCGCCCGGCTGTGCACCCTGCTGTCCACCCAGGGCAGCGGCGACGGCGTGCCGGTGGCCGCCATCTCCGGCATCGGGGGCGTCGGCAAGACGACCCTGGCGGTGCACGTCGCCCACGCCCTGCACGACCTGTTCCCCGACGGCCAGCTCTACGCCGACCTGCGCGGATACGGCGAGGAGCCGGTCGCGCCCGAGTCCGTGCTGGCGGCGTTCCTGCGCGCCCTCGGCCTGCCCGCCGACATCATCCCGGACGGCCTGGCCGAGCGGTCGGCACTGTTCCGCTCGCTCCTGACCGACCGGCGGATGCTGGTGCTGCTCGACAACGCCAGGGACGCCGCCCAGGTCAGCCACCTGCTGCCGGGGTCGACCGGCTGTGCGGCGATCGTGACCAGCCGCGGCAAGCTCGCCGACCTGGCCGCGGCCCGGCTGGTCGACCTGGACGTCATGGAGCCGGAGGAGGCGCTGACCCTGTTCGGCACGGTCGCCGGCGCCGAACGGGTGGCCGCGGAGCGTGCCGCCGCCATGGACGTCGTCGCAGCCTGCGGCTTCCTGCCGCTCGCGGTGCGGATCGTGGCGGCGCGCCTGGCCGCCCGGGCCTCCTGGACGGTCGCCTCGCTGGTGCCCCGGCTGGCCGACGAGCGCCGCCGCCTCGACGAGATGCGCGTGGGCAACCTCGCGGTGGAGGCGACCTTCGCCCTCGGTTACGGACAGCTCAGCCCGGCGCAGGCGCGGGCGTTCCGGCTGCTCTCCCTGCCGGGCGGCCCGGACATCTCGGCCGGGGCCGCCTCCGCGCTGCTCGCGCTGAGCCCGATGGACACCGAGGACATCCTGGAGTCCCTGGTGGACGCCAGCCTGCTGGAGGCTCCCGCCCCCGGCCGCTACCGCTTCCATGACCTGCTCAAGCTCTTCGCCCGCCGTACCGGCGAACGGGCCGAGGGGGGCGCGGGGCGGGGCGGGGAGGGGGCGCCCGCGCTGCGCCGGCTGCTCGACTTCTACCTGGCCTCCGCGCGGTCGGCGCACCGGCTCGCCTACGAGGGCAGCACGGTCGCCGACCAGCTCGCGGCGGCCGGGCCGGGTCACGCGTTCGGCTCCGCCGACGAGGCCGTGGCCTGGCTGTCGGTCGAGGCGGAGGCGCTGTTCGCGTCGATCGCCCAGGCGAGCGGCGCCGAGGAGGCCGGGGCCCTGCTGCCCGGCGCCGACCTGCTGCTCGCCATGGAGCCGCTGCTGGAGTCGGGCAGCCACGCCCGGGAGTTCGACCAGCGGGCCAAGGAGGTGCTGGCCGCCGCCCGGCGGCTCGGCGGCACCTCCAGCGAGCTGCGCTGCCGCTACGTGCTGGGCAGGGTGCTGTTCAACGCCAACCGGCTGGCCGAGGCGGAGAGCGAGTTCCGGGCGTCGCTGGACCTGGCCGCCGGGGGCGACCGGATCGTCACCGGCGAGGCGATGAACGCGCTGGCCGTCGTGGCCGGGCGTCAGCGCCGCCACGTGGAGGCGCTGGCCTGGTTCGACTCGGCGCGCAGGGTGTTCAGGGAGGTCGGGGCGCGGGGCGGCGAGGCGCTGACGCTCAGCTACTCCGCCCGTGACCACCTGTTCCTGGGCCAGCAGGAGGAGGCGATCGCCGCCGCGGAGCAGGGCCTGGCCGTCTTCATCGAGCTCGGCTTCAGCGCCGGCACCGCCAGGGCCCGCTACCACCTGGGGATGATCCTGTCGCGGGTCGGGCGGCTCAACGAGGCGGTCCACCATCACGCCGAGTGCCTGGCCTTCTTCCGGGCCAGCAAGCAGCGGGTGTGGGAGCAGCGGGTCTGCTCCCGGCTGGCCGAGACGTTCATCACCGCCGGCCGGTTCTCCGACGCGACCCGCCACGCGGAGCAGGCCCTGACGGTCAGCCGCGAGATCGGTCATCCGTACGGCGAGGCGCTGTCCCTGTGGGTGCTAGGCAGGGCGCTCGCCGGGCTCGGCAGCACGGGCCGCAGCCACGACTGCCTCGAACGCGCCCATGACATCTTCGTCAGGCTCGGCGCCCCCGAAGCCGCGGACCTGCGCGCCCTGCTCGATCGTGATCACGTCGGCAACTGACCCGAGTCCGTCGTACAAGTCGTCGTCGAGACGCGTCATCCAAAAGTGGTTGATCACCGGAGTTCCCGTCGCTCTGAGCCTGAAGGTCGGATGTGGGTGCCCGGCCGGCCGTCAGACCACCGGGTGACGCGTAGGGGGCCCGGTTATCCGGTGCGTCACCCGGTGGCCGGCCGCCTCACGTTGACGACCGGCCGGACTCGACACGGTCCCATCCCCCCCGGGTCCGTGCCCACAGCCAGAGCCTGCTCCCCGGCGCTCAACATCCGATCAACAACCGATCGGCAAAGATATCCACAGCCTGTGGAGGATCACCCTGTGGATATGTTGAAAAACCCTTCGGCAATCAGCGGACGGAGCGCTTCGAGGGCCTTCGCCCGCAGGTCATCAGGGTTTTCCCCGGTCAGCTCGGCGATCGCGGCGAGCAGCGGGTCCAGTGGATATTCGCCGTCGCAGACCCCGGCGAGAGCCGCCTCCACGGTCCCCACCTGTGCGGTACGGCGCAGCCCCCGGGTCTGCCTGAGGATGATCCTCGCCGGGTCCTCGGCCCCGGGCGGGCCGATCCGCTCCTCCAGCACGCCGTCGGCCAGCGCGAGCCGGGCGCCCGGCAGCTCCGCGTCGGCCAGCCGGTGCGCCCGGGCGATCGAGTCGAGCACCCCGTCCACGTATCCGCCGACCGGGAGCTCCACCCGCTGGCCGAACTCCTCCACCCGCACGACCGGGTCGAGGCTGCCGGAGTCGTGCATGGTGATCCAGCCGAAGCCGACCCCGGTGACGTTCATGGACGCGAACCAGCCGAGCCAGTCGTCGTAGAGCTCGCGGTAGCGGGAGGTGCCCTGCTCCGCGGCGTCCCGCAGCCACAGCTCCACGTATTCGGCCGGGTCCTGCACGTCCCGCTGCACCACCCAGCCGTCGCAGCCGGTGCCGGTCAGCCATCCGCCCACCCGGTCCCGCCAGTCCTCCCCGTCGACGTGCAGCCAGTTGGCCAGGAGCTGGCAGGTGCCGGCGGGGGCGAGGAAGCGGGGGGCCAGCCGTACGAGGTCGCGACAGAAGCCGTCGGCCTCGAAGCCGGACTCCCGGTAGGTGAACCGGCCGCCGGGAGAGATCACGAACGGCGGGTTGGAGACGATCAGGTCGAAGCGGTCGTCCGCGACGGGGTCGAACAGGGAGCCCTGCCGGGCGTCCACCCCCTTGATCCCGGACAGCGCCCAGCTCAGCCGGGCCAGTTCGAGCGCGCGGGGGTTGACGTCGGTGGCCACGATCTCCCGGGCCCGGTCCGCCAGGTGCAGCACCTGGACCCCGCACCCGGTGCCGAGGTCGAGGGCGCGCTCCACCGGGCGGCGGGAGGCCAGCTGGGCCAGGTTCGCCGAGGCCCCGCCCGCGCCGACGACGTGGTCCTTGCGGAGGGCGGGGTCGCCGGGCCTGACCTTGCGGTCGGAGACGACGTAGCCGCCCGTCTCCCAGGGCTGCAGGTGGACCGTGGAGGCGATCCGGCCGGCCTCCGCGGTCACCAGGCCCGCGGCGGCCAGATCGGCCACCGGGAGGCCGGCGGGGGCGTCCACCGGCACGCCGAGCCACCACAGCCGGATCAGCGTGCCGAGGAGGTCTCCGTCGCGGGTGGCGCGCAGGGCGGGCACCGTCTCCTCGCGGGAGAGCGCGGTGGCGGCGACCTCGCCGAGGCGCTCGCGGACGCCGTCGATGGTGTAGCCGGCGTCGAGCAGCAGCTCTCTGAGCCGGTCAGGCAGATCGTTCACCGGGCCATTTTTGCATCAGCGACCCCAGCGCCCTCTCAGGACCAAGAGCGACTCTCGATGCTCAGAGTGATGAGACTGTTACAGACCGACGTAAGCGTTCTGCAAGCGGACCTCAAGCACGGAGCGGTAATTCTTTATGGCCGCCATATATAACCGCGTCACCTGCTCCAAAGGATCCGCCATGTTGATCCCATGCTTCGCCTGTGAGTCCCGTTTCCGCCCTGATGAGTATTTCCGCGCCTGCCACGACTACCACCGCGGGATGGACCTGGTCGCCTGGACCTGCCCCCGGTGCGGCAACCGGGACGAGCTGCGGGTCCTCCCCGGAGAGCTGGGATTCGGCTACCCCCGGCACGGCAGGTTCGACGTCAGCGACCGGGTGCGCGTGCCCGGCCTGCGACGCCGGCGCCAGGACCTGCGGCTGGACATCTCGCTGGACGAGGAGGTCTGGCGGGTCCCCACCCGGCTGCGCGGGCTGGTGGGAGCACACTGAGACCGCTCCGGCCCGGAGGAGCCCCCGCGACCCGGGCCGGAGCCCTCGGGCGGCGGTCCCGGCGGCCTGGCGAACCTCCACGCCGCCGGCGCCCCGCGAGCCTCCGGACCTCCGCGCCGCCGACGCCCCGCGAGCCTCCCGCCGCCCGTGACGTCCGCGTGGAGGCGGGATCAGGCGGGATCAGGCGGGCTGCTGGCGCAGGCCCTGCCAGGCGGCCTCGCAGAGGCCTGCTATCTCCTCCTGCGTGGGGTGGTGGGCCCCGGCGAACCACAGGCGGCACATCTCGTTGGCGGGGCCCAGCCAGAGCACGTAGCACATGGTCGGGTGGACAGGCTGGAGCAGGCCGTCCTTCATGTGGGGGCGCCACCAGTCGGAGACCTGCTTGAAGAACGCCCGCCGCGAATCCGACACCTCGGTGCCGCCCGGCTCGTCACGCTTGGGCGGCCGCTCGCTGATCAGCAGGTGAGCCCGCTCGCGGTTCTCCCCGCACCAGGCCATGTGCAGCGCGACGATGGCCTCGATGCCCTCGCGGGCGCCCTCGTGGCGCCGCAGCTCGGCGAGGAACGCCTCCTGGTACATCCGGAGGGTGTCGGCGTAGAGCACGCCGAAGACGTGCTCCTTGCTGGCGAAGTGGTGGTAAAAACTCCCCACGCTGACGCCGCTCTCCTCGCGGAGGCTGGCCAGCGTGGTGGCCGAGACACCGTCCTGGCTGAATCGACGCAGGGCACCCTCGACGATCCGGGTACGGCCGTCGCGTCCGTTCTTGGCACTCTTCACAAGGCCAATGGTGCGGCAACAGAACCTTGTTCCGCAAATACCGCGGAGACGCCTCAGGCCGCGTCGATCATAACGCCCCCGCCGCGAGGATGTCTCCCGCCCGGCTCACGGCGCCCCGGGTCCGCCGTCACCGCCGGGCCGGGGGTCACGGATCCACCGTCGCGGTGACCTCGACGGCCCCGGCAGAGGCCTTCATGGTCGCCTCCGGCCACGCCCTGCGGACCATCGACAGCACCATGCGGTTGTCGCCGAGCACGTCCATCCCCAGCGTCCGGGCCCCGGCGACGGAGGCCCGGCGGAGCAGTCTCCGGGCGAGCCGGGAGCCGACCCCGCGCCCCTGCCACTCGTCGGCCACCACCAGGGCGATCTCGACGTCGGCCTGCCCCCCTTTGAAGCTCATCGCGTGGCCGACGACGGCCTCCCCGTGTACGGCGAGCAGCACGTCTCGCCGCTCGTCCATCGCGAGCAGCGACCTGACCAGGCTCGCGCTCGGGCGGTGCACCCCGGTGAAGAACCGCAGCGTCTGCGTGCGCGGCGACAGTCCCGCGAGGAAGCGGCGGATCCGCTCCTCGTCGTCCGCCCGCGCCGGCCGGATCTCGACGCCGTCGCCGAGCAGTGCCCGCACCGGGTCGCGGCGCGACCGCGCAAGCTGAGTTCGCATCATGGACTTAGAGTCCCGCCGGACACCTGAGTCTGTCAACTAGACTTAGATGGCGTTGGAGGAGGTGCCATGGCGACCTACGATGCGGACATGAGTGAGGCGGCCCTCGGCAACATGCCCTTCCGGGCGGAAAACTGTTCCATCGAGCGCGCCCTGGCCATCGTCGGCGAGAAGTGGACGTTCCTCGTGCTCAGGGAGGCGTTCAGCGGGGTGCGCCGGTTCGCCGACATGCAGGCCGCCACGGGGGCGCCCAGACAGGTGCTCAGCGCCCGGCTGACCCGCCTGGTGGAGGAGGGACTGCTCCGCAAGGTCCCCTACCGCGAGCCCGGCCAGCGCCGGCGGGACGAATACCGGCTGACGCAGATGGGACTGGACCTCTATCCGGCCCTGATCGCGCTGATGCACTGGGGCGACCGGCATCTCGCCGACCAGGAGGGCGCGCCGGTGCTCCTCACCCACCGCGACTGCGGAGCCGCCGTCGAGCAGCACTTCCGCTGCGCCGAGGGCCACGAGGTCGCCGGCCCCCGCGAGGTCACCCCGCGCCCCGGTCCAGGCGCCCGCCTCAGCGCTGCAGCGCGCGCAGGCAGTGCCGGAGGCTGAGCACCGAGATCAGCGCCGCGCCGCCGAGCAGCACCGCGACCGCCGCGGTCCGCACGAACAGGTAGGTCTCCAGGGGCTGGCTGAGCAGCAACCACAGGCTCAGCAGCGCGTTGAGGAGCTGCGCGCAGCCCCACAGCACCGACTGCCACACGAAGAAGCGGCGCATCCGGGGATGATCCAGCAGGTGCTCGGGGAGCGGGACCAGGTCGGTCGCCACCCGCTGCGCCAGCGGCCGCCGCAGCGTCGCGGTGCACAGGAAGCCCATGCTCGCGCAGAAGACGCCGAGGCAGGGCTGCAGGAAGAACAGGACCGGGCTCCCCGTCGCGCCGGCCAGCACCGCCCTGACCGTGATCGTCCCCGCGGCCAGCATCACCGTGCCGGGCACCGGCCTGCGCTTGACCAGCCGCCAGGCGATCCCGCCGTAGACCCAGGCCACCGCCACGGCCAGCGCGCCGTACAGGCCGAACAGGACCATCCCGGCGTAGAAGACGGCGACCGGGAGGATCATCCCCTCCAGCACCCGGGGGGCGGCGTGCCGCAGCATCGCCCCGAGGCGGGGCAGTGCGATCGGAGCCACGGGGGGCGACAGGAGCAGAGTCATCAGGCGCGGGCTCCGGAGATCATGGAACGTTCCGGGGGACGGATCCGCCCGACCGCGTGGGATATCCGGAGTGTCCGGCAGACTTTCCATGACTCCGACGATCGAGCGCTTCGGGGCACCCTACTACGGCGAAAGACCTACTCGGAGGACAGGGCGGTGCCCGTGGTGCCTACCCTTGGGAGCGTGTACCGGTTCCTTCTGACTCCTCGATGGCTCGCCCTTCACGTGGTGGTCCTGCTGGTCATCCCCGCCTTCGTGTTCCTGGGCCAGTGGCAGTTCGGGCGTTACGAGGTGCGGTCCACCAGCAGCCACCAGATCACCGGAAACCTCGCCGCCCCGCCGGTGCCCGTGGAGAGGCTGACCACGCCGGGCGGGAGCGTGCGCCCGCAGGACAAATACCATTCCGTGACCGCCACGGGGACCTTCGACCCGGCCCACCAGCTCCTGGTCCGCCGCCGCACCCAGGACAGCGTGGTCGGCTTCTACGTTCTCACCCCGCTGGACACCGGAAACGGCCAGGGCGTGCTGGTGAACCGGGGCTGGGTCAAGGCGGGCGCCACCGCCGACGCCCCTCCCGAGGTCCCCGCGCCGAGCACGGGTCAGGTGACTGTCACCGGCCGGCTACGTCCGAGCGAGACCGAGGAGTCCTCGGGCATCCGCGACCGGGAGGGCCTTCCCGCGGGACAGGTCCTGCTGATCAACACCGAGACGATCGGCCGGGGCCTGCCGTACCGGCTCCTGGGCGGATACGTGGAGCTGACCGAGCAGTCGCCCGCGGCCGCCGCGGCACCCGCGCCGGTGCCCGAGCCCGAGGTCGGCGCGGGCGGCGGGCTCAACCTGGCGTACGGCGTGCAGTGGTGGCTGTTCATCGGGATCGCGATCGGCGGCTGGGCGCTGCTGATCCGCAGGGAGGCCGCCGACATCAGGGCCGAGGAGGCCAAGCGGGGGCAGGAACAGCCCGTCGAGGCCTGATCCGCCGACCGGGAGAGGCCGCCGCACCGCCGCCGGCTAACCCAGGACGAGGCCCGCGAGCCGGCCCACCCCCGTCGCGCCGGCCACGGCGAGGAGGCCCAGGCCGATCGAGACCAGACATCCCTGCGCGCCGGTCAGCCTGCCTCGCGGCACGGGCCGTTCCCCGGCCCCGGACCAGAGCGGCCGGGGTTCGAGCAGCAGGAAGACGATCGCGCCGACCTGCCCGACGGTGAACAGCCAGAACCACGCCCATCGGTTGCCCAGCCGGGGCACCGAGGCGAGCATGATCAGGGAAGTGACCGACCAGGCCACGCCGGTCCAGACCGCCCAGCCGCGTACGGGCATCTGGAACGGCCAGTCGGGGATGATCCCTCCGTCGCCGGAGTGGCCCCTCAGCTGGGTCACGTCGGCGGAGACTCCGGCGATGTCGCGTGTGAACTCCGCGACGGTGTAGCTCCGGGGGCCGTCGCGGACCGGCACCGTGCCGATCCCGTGCCAGGCCAGCGGCCCCTCCGACCATCGCAGCTCGTAGAGCTGCCGCTTCTCGCCTCCCGTCCGGTAGGTGATGGCGGAGACCCGGCCGGCGGCCACGGCGGCCCGGAACTCGCCCAGCGTCCGCTGGGAGGGGGCGAAGCTCAGCGCGGTGACCAGAGCCCCCGAGAGCAGGATCAGCAGCAGCGCGATCCGGACGACGAGCCCGGCGATCCGCCAGCCGTCCTTCACCTCGCCGAGATCAGCGGCCACACTCTCTTTACTACCTCATGGACAGGCTTTGACGATGGCCGTCCTGATACCGCTTTTTGCATACCCCCGCCGCCGGACGGAGAGGTCTTGACCGTTCTTCGGAATCGTCTTTTGGAAAATCCCGATATTCGGACGATCTCCGGGTAGGGGCACGTGTCAGGGCCCGCCGAGAGCAGCACCCTCCAGGCGGGTCCGCCCCCCGGGGCCGCTGCCATTCCCCCGACGGTGGCCCCGGGGCCCATCCGAGGCGGACAGAGATACCAAGCGGAGACCTCGCAGCTTGATGAGTGTTATGCCAGCGACGTACGGTTTACCGCGTGACTACGCCGCTGCTGCCCGACCCCGAGCCCAGGCGGCGGGACTATGTGATCATTTCAGCCGATGATCACTTGATCGAACCGCCCGACATGTTCGAGGACCGGCTCCCCGAGAAGTACGCCGATCTCGCCCCCAAGGTGGTGGAGACCGACTCGGGCCACCAGGTCTGGCGCTACGGCGGGGCCACCTACCCGTGCGCCGGGCTCGACGTGGGCGCCGGCCTGCCGCGTGAGCAGTGGACGCTCGACCCGGTGCGGTTCGAGCACATGCGGCCGGGCTGCCACGACATCGAGGCCCGGATCGAGGACATGGACCGGGCCGGCCTCTGGGCCGCGCTCTGCTTCCCCGGCATGCTGGCCGGGCAGTCCGGGATGGTCTTCGCCAAGACCCGCGACCAGGAGCTGGGCCTTTCGGTCCTGCGGGCGTGGAACGACTGGCACGTCGACGTCTGGGCGGGCACCTACCCAGAGCGGATCATCGCCCTGCAGCTCCCCTGGCTGACCGACCCCGAGACCGCGGCCAAGGAGATCCGGGACAACGCGGCCCGCGGTTTCAAGGCGGTCCTCTTCCCCGAGTTCCCCACGCGGCTGCGCCTGCCGTCCATCCACAGCGACCACTGGGACCCGTTCTTCCAGGCCTGCGAGGAGACGGGCACCGTGGTCTGCCTGCACGCCGGCGCGGGCTCCTGGGCCCCGGTGCCCTCCCCGGACACCCCGATCGAGGCGATCACCACGCTGATGCCGGCGAGCGCCATGTTCGCCTGTGCCGACTGGCTCTGGTCGGGCGTGCCGCTGCGCTTCCCCGCGCTCCGGATCCTGATCGTGGAGGGTGGCGTGGGCTGGCTGCCGATGCTGGCCGAACGGGCCGACTACGCCCTGGACCATCCGGTGGCGGGCGAGGCGTCCTGGGAGGGCGGGCTGAAGCCCAGCGAGGTCCTGCGCCGCAACTTCTTCTTCGGCACGCTCAACGACCACGCCCTGTCAGGGGTGCGCCTCGCCGTGGGCCTGGAGCACGTCCTGCTGGAGAGCGGCTACCCGCACTCCGACTCCACCTGGCCCGACACGCAGAAGGCCGTCGCGACCAACCTGGGCAGCCTGCCGCCCGCCGACATCGCCAGGGTGGCCTACGGCAACGCCGCCCGCCTGTTCGGCCACCCGCTGCCCTCCCGGGCCTGGCTCAGGATGGAAAAGCTCTGACCTGCTTACGCTCCCAGTCGACGTAGCGGCCGCTCTCCCCGAGCAGCGAGCCCATCAGCCAGAGGAAGACGCCGAAGTCGTCCGCCACGCCGACGAGCACCAGGAAGTCAGGGACGATGTCGACCGGCGAGAGGATGTAGAGCACGCCGAGGCCCATCATGGCCAGCTTGCTCTTGCCCATGCCGGGATACTGCCCGCGCATCACCGCGCCGATCAGCTTCGGGATCGCCCGCAGGCGGGCGCCGAGGCCGGGGGAGCCCGGCTCCGTCACGTTCTTGTACGTCCGCCAGGCCTGTGCCGCACGCGCCGCCTTCGCCATGGGAGAACCTCCTCGGGAGCACCGTGGTCTGGCGGCCCTCTACCCTGCCGCCTCACGATATAACGCGTGCCCTCCGGGCGAGGTTCCCGCGGCGCACCGCGTCATTCCCCCGTGGGAGCCAGGTCCCGTACGGCCTGCGAGATCGGGACCCCACCCCCGGGGATGGGGGCGAGCACCGGGGTGGTCAGCCCGTTGTCCACGTACTGGCGGATCCTGGCCCGGCACGTCGCCGCGTCGCCGTGCACGATGAGCGCGTCCACGACCTCGTCGGGGATGGCCCTGAGAGCCGTCTGCCGGTCGCCGGCGGCCCAGGCCTCGTGCATCGGCCGCAGCACCTCACCGCGTCCCAGCCACTCGTGGAAGGCCGCGTAGACCGGGACGGTCAGGTAGCCCGCGAGCATCCGCCGGCCGAGCTCCCGCACCTTCTCCGCGTCCTCGCTGACGCACACGAACAGCCGGGCGATCAGCTCGGTGTCCGGCCCGATCTCGGACCTGACCTTGCGGACGTCCTGCGGCGAGAGCCAGTTGGTGATCGCGCCGTCGGCCTCCTCGGCGGCCAGCCGGAGCATGCGGGGCCGCAGCGCGGCGAGCACGATCTTCGGCGGGACCTTGGGGGCGCGCTCCAGCCTGAACCCCTTGACCTCGAACGTCTCGTACCTCTCGGTGACCTTCTCCCCCGCGAGGGCCTTCTTCAGGAAACGCAGGGTGTCTCTGGTCCTGGCGAACGGCTTGACGAACTCGCCGGCGTTCCACCGCTCGACGATGGCCGGGGAGGAGGCTCCGATGCCCAGGACGAACCGCTCCGGGGCGAGGTCGGCGAGGGTGGCGGCCGACATGGCCAGCAGGCCGGGCCCCCGGGTGGAGACCGGGACGATCGCGCTGCCGAGCCGTACGCCGGGGGCCCATTCGGCGGCCAGGGCCAGCGGCACGAAGCCGTCGACGCCGTTGACCTCGGCGGACCAGACGTCGGTGTAGCCGAGCGCGGGCAGCTCGGCCACCAGCTCCCGGGACTCGGCCAGTGTGCGGTCGTAGAAGGGGACCGTCATCCCCCAGCGTGCGCCCGTAGCCATCCGCGCCTCCGTGTCCGTGGTCGCCGTCTAGAACGACATTCTGATGTAGCTTGCCGTACCCGATCGGGGGGTCGTCAATAGGCCGACCATACCAACCGGACGGTATGCAAACAGGGAACGATCTTTACCGCATCCCCACTTACCCCATCATCACCATGCGTCAGGTGTTAGAACGTTTGGGTGACGATGAAGCGGCGCGTGAGACGACGACAGGGAATACTCGGCGCGGCGGTCGTGGCGGCATGCACGGCCGCGTCCGTGGCGGCCGGGTCCGCCGGCGCCCCGGCGGCCGCCGACGACCGGGGCGATCCCCCCGGACACTGCCTGGCGGCCGAGATCGGCGGACCGCTGCCCAGGATCGCCGTGCGGGTGTGCGCGGGCCTGGCCCCGCTCCATCCCGCACCGGCGCCCGCCGCCACCCCCAGGGCGGCCCTCAGGACCGCGCCGGAGGCCGGTGCCCCCGAGCCCGAGGAGGATCCGGAGCCCGAGCCGGACTATCCGTCGGAGCCGGGGTATCCCGGCCCGGGATACCCCACCGCGCCCGAGCCGCCGTATCCGACGACGCCCCCGCCCCCCACGCCGACACCCCCGAAACCGCCCACCCCCCGGCCCCCCGTGGTCCGGCCCGTCGAGCCTCCCCCGCAGCCGAGGCCCCGGCCCCACCAGGCCGCCGTCCCGCCGGAGGCCGTCCCCACACCGACCCCCACCCCCACTCCCACCCCCCGGCCGGTCGTGCCGTCCGCCTCCCCCGGCATCGTGCAGCGGCAGCTGGTGCTCGACCGCTTCGCCGAACGGCGCCGTGGCACCGACCGCAGGCTGATCATCCTGGTCGTCTTCACCGGAGTGATCTCGGTCACCGCCGTCGCCGCACTGAACGGCAGGGCGCGCAGATAGCGGACGCGGAAGCCCGCCGGCGGACGTTCCGCCGACGGGCTTCCAGGTGACCGGAGAGTCCGCTACTCCGCCGCCACCGGCGCCGGCGCCGTCACCGGGAACCGGTCGTCGATCTGGTCGTACTGCTTCTGCGCCGCCTTGAAGGCGTCGGGCCCGACCGAGCCCAGCCCGGTGAAGGGGTGGCTGATCAGCATGATGAACCCGATGCCGACGACGACCACGCCCACCCTGACGGCGTCGCCGACGACCGACGGGAACGTGGGCTTCGCCCCGAGCGTCCAGGGCAGCGCGATCACCAGCAGCCCGGAGACGATCATCGAGATCACGAAGATGCTCTCCAGGCCCGCGTCGGCGTCGTCGGCGCGGATGGCGCGGGCGTGGGCGACCTCGGAGACATGGCTGAGCGCGTCCTGCTGGAGGCTCTTGCTCTCCTCGCCGACGGGCCGCAGCCGGATCGTGGCCGCCCGCATGTCCTCGAGCATCCGCGTGGGGATCGGGGAGAGCTGCCCCTCGGCCATCAGCGGCCAGTCGAGATCGACGCTCTTGGCGGCGTAGTCCCGGATCTGGGCCCGGATCGGCGCGGCCTCGGGGATCGGCGCCACCGACCAGTACATCTCGGTGAGGGTCTCCGCCTCGGCCTGGACGTCGGTCTGCGCCGTCGAGAGCGCGTCCCGGCAGAGCACCGCGGCGTAGGCCAGCACCAGCAGGTAGACGGCGAGGGCGAGGTTGGCGGAGAAGTCCACCGACGCGGAACCGCCGCCCTCGTCCGCCTTGCCCCTCCGCCTGAGCACGAGAAGCGCGATCAGCATGATCGCGACAGCCGCCACGACCAGCATGGTTACCCAGCCCATGAGACTCCCTCGAACTCGTCACCAAAGCAACTACCGAGGGTAATGTGTTCGTTACTCGAATTCTCGTGGTTCGCCAGGACGTCACGCGCGAAGTTCGTGAACCCCCGCGATGAAGTCCCGGGCGATCCCCCGCAGGCCCGGCAGATGGGAGAGGCCGACCAGCCGGTCCACCAGCGGCACGCTGAGCTCGATGAACCGGTAGGTCCGCAGGCACCCCTCCGAGGTGTCGTGCACCCAGAACAGCACGACCCCCATCGACATCAGCCAGAGCAGCTCGGGCAGCTCGGCCCTGAGCTCGGCGTCCATCCGGTCCGCCGACCCCTCCACCACCCTGCGGTAGATCGCGATCGCCGAATCCCGGGCGGGCGACGATTCGGCGCTGAACGGGCTGAGGGGGTTGCTCGGCTCCGCCGCGTGCTTGAAGAACTTCACCGCGAACTCGTGGTAGGGCTCGGAGACGCGCACCCACTCCCGCAGCACCCCGCCCAGTCGCGGCGCGAAGGCCCGCTCGGTGGCCAGCAGCTCCTCGCAGGCGGCCTCGTGCTCGGCCTGCGCCCGGTCGTAATACGCCTGGATCAGGGCTTCCTTGGAGGCGAAGTAGTAGTAGGCGTTGCCCACCGAGACCCCCGCCTCGGCGGCGATGGCCCGCATGGTGGTGGCCTCGTATCCGCGCTCGCGGAACAACCGCAAGGCCGTCTCCACGATGGTTTCGCGGGTCTTGTCTGATCCCCTACTTCTCTGGGTCGGCTCGGACACGTTCGTCACTGTACGACCCATGACGCCGTTAGGTCATCGCGACTCACGATGATCACCACTCCAGGGCAAAATCCGGCATCCCAGAGGGGTCATACCGGTTCCAATGTGGGATTGATCCTTCTGGTGGGAGGGCTCCCGTCACAAGGGATAAAACGATGGGGACACGTCCCTGTAAACAGAGGCGTGCGCGGCTCACCGCCGGAGCACTGCTCGCTCTGCAGATATCGCTCGTCGCACCGGCCTCGCATGCCGCCGCCGCGGCCGACGGGCCGCGCTCGCCGGCCGCCGTGACGGCCCCGGAGCCGGCCCCGGCGATCCGGCCCGCCGAGGTCCGGACCGCGGTCACCGGGACCTACGACGCCGACGTCCTGGCCACCGCCCGGAGCCCGTACGGGCAGGCGGCCGCGCCCCGGACGGAGGCGGCGACGCGGACAGAGGCGAAGACGGGGACGGAGGCACAGACAGGCGCGAAGACGGGGACGGAGGCGAAAGCGGGCACGGAGGCGAAAGCGGGCACGGAGGCGGGAACCACGTCGAGGACGGAGGCGGCGGCGAAGTCCAGCCACCCGATACAGCCGATCCGGATCGGCCACGTGCAGGCCGCACAGCAGCTCCGGGCGGCCGGTCTGCGCTGGAAGTCGTCCGGGGGATGCACCAACCGCAGCGTGAGGACCTGCACCTCGCTGGAGGCGGTGCGGGCCGCCACCGTGGCCGACGTGATCGCGCTGAAGCGCCGCAGCGGCTGCCAGGTCGTCGTCACCGGGGGTACCGAGGTCGGCCACGCTCCCGGCCGCTACAGCCATCACCGGGGCTACAAGCTGGACATCACGCCCAACAACTGCATCAACCGCTACATCACGCGCGAGCACGCCTTCGACGGCGTCCGCGGTGACGGAGCCGCCCTTTATCGGGACTCGGGGACCGTGTACGCCCGCGAGTCCGATCACTGGGACATCCTCTTCCGCTGACACCCGCGGCCTCCACGGACCACGCGGACACCCGGAAGATCCCCCCTGCCTTCCCCGGCCGCCCAGCCGGAACCGCCACCCCCTGGCACACCGGCGCGCCCCGCACGGCGCCCCCAGGCCGGAGTCCGTACGGCGGGCACCGCCATGGGCCGGTCGGGCGACAGCTTCCGGAGGAGCCGCCAGGCGATGTCCGGACCGGAGGCCGCGGCTCGGCCATCCGGACGGGAGCCGTACGGCGGCGTCCGGCGCGAAGGCCGTACGAGGGCTTCCACGCGAAGGCCGTACGGCGGCGACCTGCGCCGCCGTACGGCCGGAAGGCGGATTCCGCCGTGGGGCGGAGAGGCGGCTACGCGAACTCGGCCGCGACCAGCTCGGCGATCTCGGCCGCGTTCAGGGCCGCGCCCTTGCGGAGGTTGTCACCACAGACGAACAGGTCCAGGGTGTTCGGGAAGTCGAGCGCCTGGCGGACGCGGCCCACGTAGGTCGGGTCCGTGCCGACGACGTCGGCCGGGGTCGGGAAGACGCCGTTGGCCGGGTCGTCCATGACGACCACGCTCGGCGCGGCCTCCAGGATCCGGTGCGCGTCGGCGACGGTGATCTCACGCTCGAAGGTCGCGTGCACGGCCAGCGAGTGGGTGGTGATCACCGGCACGCGGACGCAGGTCGCCGAGACCTTCAGGTCGTCGATCCCGAGGATCTTCCGGGACTCGTTGCGGAGCTTGATCTCCTCGGAGGCCCAGCCGCCGTCCTTGAGCGACCCCGCCCACGGCACGACGTTGAACGCCACCGGCGCCGGGAACGGCGACTCGGCCTCGCCGAGCTTGTTCTGCAGGACCTTGCGCACGTCACCGGCGGTCTGCCCGACCGTCCGGTCGCCCGCGAGGGCCTCGACCTCGTCGTAGAGACGGGCCGAACCGGCCACGCCGGCGCCAGATACCGCCTGGTAGGAGGCGACCACCAGCTCGCGCAGGTTGTACTGCTCGTGGAGCGCGCCCATCGCGGCCATCATCGACAGCGTGGTGCAGTTGGGGGTGGAGATGACGCCCAGCGGCCGGTTGCGCGCGGCCTCGGGGTTGACCTCCGGCACGACCAGCGGGACCTCGGGGTTCATCCGGAAGGTGCCCGACTTGTCGATGGCGACCGCGCCGCGCTCGGCGGCGACCGGCACCCAGACCGCGGAGACCTCGTCCGGCACGTCGAAGATCGCGATGTCGACGCCGTCGAAGACCTCGGGGGTCAGCTCCTGGACGACCAGGTCCTCCCCGCGGACCCGCAGGATCTTTCCGGCCGACCGGGCGGACGCGACGAGCTTGATCTCGCCGTAGACGTCCTCCCTGGTGGAGATGATGTCGCGCATGACGGTGCCGACGGCACCGGTCGCACCGATCAGAGCAAGGGTGGGCCTGCGGCTCATCGGCCGGTACCTCCGTAGATCACGGCTTCAACCTGGTCGGCGTCGAGATTGAACGCGCGGTGCGCGGCGGTGACCGCCGAGTCCACCTCGTCCTGCCCGACGATCACCGAGATGCGGATCTCCGAGGTGGAGATCATCTCGATGTTCACGCCCGCGTCGGCGATGGCGGCGAAGAACGTCGCGGTGACGCCGGGGTGCGAGCGCATGCCCGCGCCGATCAGCGAGACCTTTCCGATCTGGTCGTCGAAGAGCAGCGACTCGAACCCGATGCGCTCCTGGATCTTCTTCAGTGCGGTGAGTGCCGTGGAGCCGTCGCTCGTGGGCAGCGTGAAGGAGATGTCCGTCCGACCGGTCGCCGCCGCCGACACGTTCTGCACGATCATGTCGATGTTGACTTCGGCGTCGGCCAGCGTTTTGAAGATCGTGGCAGCCTCGCCGACCTTGTCGGGCACCCCGACAACGGTGATCTTGGCCTCGCTCCGGTCGTGCGCGACGCCGGAGATGATGGGCTGCTCCATCTCTGTTCCTTCACTGTCGGGGTCGGAGACGACCCACGTGCCTTCCTTGGTGCTGAACGAGCTTCTGACGTGGATCGGCACGTTGAAACGGCGAGCGTACTCCACGCAGCGCAGGTGCAGGATCTTCGCACCGCAGGCCGCCATCTCCATCATCTCCTCGTAGGAGATCTGAGGGATCTTGCGGGCCACCGGGACGATGCGGGGATCGGCGGTGAAGATGCCGTCCACATCGGTGTAGATCTCGCACACGTCCGCGCTCAGAGCGGCGGCGAGTGCGACGGCGGTCGTGTCCGAGCCGCCCCGGCCGAGCGTGGTGATGTCCTTGGTGTCCTGGGAGACGCCCTGGAACCCGGCCACGATCGCGATCTGGCCGCTGTCGAGGGCTCCGCGGATCCGGCCGGGCGTGACGTCGATGATGCGCGCGCGGCCGTGGGACGAGTCGGTGATCACCCCGGCCTGGGAGCCGGTGAACGAGCGCGCCTCCTGCCCCAGGTTGGCGATCGCCATCGCCAGCAGCGCCATCGAGATGCGCTCACCGGAGGTCAGCAGCATGTCGAGCTCGCGGCCCGGCGGCAGCGGCGAGACCTGCTGGGCGAGATCCAGCAGCTCGTCGGTGGTGTCGCCCATCGCCGAGACGATCACCACGACGTCGTTGCCGGCTTTTTTCGTCGCGACGATCCGCTGGGCGACCCGCTTGATGCAGGACGCGTCGGCGACGGACGAACCACCGTACTTCTGAACAACGAGCGCCACGAGATGTCTCCGAAGCAATCTAGGGCTGTGGAGCTCACAGTCTACTGGCGCTCTGGTAGATCACCCCTGATCCAGCCCAGCATGTGGACAATCACACCATTGTGCGCTCTTCTGCCACATCGAGACGGGTGTGCGCGACAAGTGCCTGGAGGGCCCGCATCGCCGCCCCGGCGTGGTTGCCCCAGGTGTTGAAGTAGGAGTACTGCCACCACCACAGAGCCTCCAGCGGGCGGCCCGCCTGATAGTGCCGGAGACCGTGGATGAGATCGGCGGCCACGGCGGTCAGGTCGTCCGACAGCCGGTACGGCGTGACCGCGGTGTCCTTGTAGGGATCGAAGACCTCGGCGTAGTCGTCCACCGGGCCCAGCCGCTCGGCGAGGGTCGTGCGGACGACGTCGACGTCCGGGTCCTCACTCAGGTGCGGCTCCCAGTTGCCGGACAGGATCACGTCCTGGCTGGCGCCGAGCTGCGCGCCCGCCGAGCTGACCTGTGCCACCTCCACCAGCAGCAGCGGCAGGATGGCGTCTCCGCCCTCGCCACCGGCCAGCCGGGTCAGGCCGTCGATGTAGTTCTCCGCGTGCTCGGCGATCCGTTCCGCGAGAGCACCCCATGCGTCAGACATCCAGCAGCCTCCTTCCTTCGAACGCGCGGCCCAAGGTGACCTCATCGGCATATTCGAGGTCACCGCCCACGGGCAGGCCGCTGGCCAGTCGTGTGACTTTCAGTCCCATCGGCTTCACCAGACGGGCGAGATAGGTCGCCGTCGCCTCCCCCTCCAGGTTGGGGTCGGTGGCGAGGATCAGCTCGGTCACCTGGCCGTCGGCCAGGCGTGTCATCAGTTCGCGGATCCGGAGGTCGTCGGGGCCGACTCCGTCGATCGGGCTGATCGCCCCGCCGAGCACGTGGTAGCGGCCCCGGAACTCGCGGGTCTTCTCGATCGCGACCACGTCCTTGGACTCCTCGACGACGCAGATCACGTGGGGATCGCGCCGGACGTCACGGCAGATCCGGCACTCCTCCTCGGCCGCGACGTTCCCGCAGACCCGGCAGAAGCGGACCTTCTCCTTGACCTCGAGCAGGGCGTGGGCGAGCCGCTTCACGTCGGTCGGCTCGGCGGCCAGCAGGTGGAACGCGATCCGCTGCGCGCTCTTGGGACCGACGCCAGGGAGCATCCCCAGCTCGTCGATCAGGTTCTGGACGACCCCTTCGTACATGACTCAGAAACCGGGCAGCTGGCCGAGCCCGCTCCCGCCTCCCAGCCCCTGTGCGAGTGGACCGAGTTTCTCCTGCTGGAGGTCGGCGGCGGCGCGCACCGCATCCCGGATCGCGGCGATGACCAGGTCGGCGATGGTGTCGGCCGTCTCCTGGGGGTCACCGGGGTCGACCGCATCAGAACTGATCTTCAGTTCGAGCAGTTCGCCTCCGCCGTTGACCGTGGCCACGACAAGTCCGCCGCCCGCCGAGCCTTCGACCTCCGCGTCGTTCAGCTCCTGCTGGGCGCTCACAAGCTGCTGCTGCATGAGCTGTGCCTGCTCCAGCAGCTGCTGCAGGTTGACATCCCCTGGGTTCACCGTCGTGTGCTCCTCGTCCGTGACATCAGTCGTCACGAGCCTACGGGGTTCCGGCCAGGTCTTGTACTGGCGTGAGCACGTGTTCCCCAGGGACGGGCGCTAAACCCCGGCTGGTGGGACATCCGTCAGGTGTGGTCGATCTCTCCGATGATCTGGCCGCCGAGCTCGCGCTGGAGCAGGGCCATTCCGGTGAGCGCGTCGACGTCGGCGTCGGCGTCGTTGAGCGGGTCGACCTCGTCGGTCTCGACGGCGGGCTTGCGGCCGGGCACCGCGTCCGGCCAGGCCGGCTTGCCGCCCGCGGCGGCCCTGGGACCCGACTGGGCGGCGGCCCTGGCCGCCGAGCGGGCGGCGGCGAGGCCGGGGCTCGGGGCGGGGGGCGAACCGGGATCGTCCGGGAGCGGCGCGTCCGGCCAGGACTCGTCAGTGGCGGGCGGAGCCTGACGGGCCGGGGACTCCTGGACGGCAGGAGCCGCCGGGGCTACCGGAGTCGCCAGGGCGGCCGGAGTCGCCGGGGCGGCCGGGGCCGGCGCGGGCTCCGCCCTGGGGGCGGGGTCCTGACGCGGCGGGGGCGGGCTCTGGGGCGGTCCGGCCGGAGGACGGGCGCCGCCGGAGGGGGCGGGCCCCCCGCCGCCGGAGACGACGGCCTCGACCTTCCAGTTGCCGCCCAGCACGTCCTGCAGCGCCGCGGCGACCACCGCGTCCTTGCCCCCGCCGGTGAAGTTCCGCATCGCGCCGACCTGGGTGAACCCGAGGGTGACGACCTTGCCCTCGACCCCGATGACCTGGGCGTTGGTGTTGACGTTCGCCCAGACGACGATGCTGCGCTGCTTGAGCACCCCGAGCACCTGCGGCCATGCCTGCTGGACGGCTCCACCACCGGCCCCGGAGACCGGCGCGGCGGCCGGAGCGGCGGGTGCCTGCTGGGCCTGGGGTTCGGGTGCCGGAGCGCCGGGGCGGGCCGCGACGGGCCAGTCGCCGTCCCCCTGGGGGCGGGACTGCTCGGCGGGAGCGGCGGGAGCCGTACCCGCGGCAGGCGGCACGGGCGGCGGGGCCTGGGGCGCCACCGCCTGGACCACCGGAGCGGGGGCACCCGGGGCGGGGGCCGCGTGGATCACCGGAGCCGGCGCCGCGTAGGCCGCGGGGACCGCCGTGACGCCGCCCTTCTCCAGCCGCTCCAGCCTGCTCAGCAGCGCGGCCTCGCCCTGCGCGGCTCCGGGGAGCAGCGTCCTGGCGCACATCAGTTCGAGCAGCAGCCGGGGCGAGGCCGCCCCGCGCATCTCGGTCAGGCCCGCGTTGAAGATCTCCGCGGCTCGGGTCAGCTCGGCCGGTCCCATCGAGACGGCCTGCGCCTGGAGCCGCTCCAGCTCGTCGGCGGGCCTGTCGAGCAGCCCGCTGCCGGCGGCCTCCGGCACGTTGGCCAGGATCACCAGGTCGCGGAAGCGCTCCAGCAGGTCCATGGCGAACCGGCGGGGGTCGTGCCCCCCTTCGATCACCCGGTTCACGGCCTGGAACACCTGCGCGCCGTCGCGGGCGGCGAAGGCGGCGATCACGTCGTCGAGCAGGTCGCCGTCGGTGTAGCCCAGCAGGGAGACCGCGCGGGCGTAGGTGATGCCCGCCTCGTCCGACCCGGCGAACAGCTGGTCGAGGATCGACAGCGAGTCACGGGCCGACCCGGCGCCCGCCCGGACCACCAGCGGCAGCGCGGCGGGCTCGAACGGGACCTTCTCGGAGGTGAGGATCTCCTCCATGAGGGTGCGCAGCGCCGTGGGCGGGATCAGCCGGAACGGGTAGTGGTGGGTCCGGGACTTGATCGTCCCGATGACCTTCTCGGGCTCGGTGGTCGCGAAGACGAACTTCAGGTGCGGAGGAGGCTCCTCGACGAGCTTGAGCAGCGCGTTGAAACCCTCGCGGGTCACCATGTGCGCCTCGTCGATGATGTAGATCTTGAAGCGCGCCGACACGGGCGCGAAGAAGGCCCGCTCGCGCAGGTCGCGGGCGTCGTCCACGCCACCGTGCGAGGCGGCGTCGATCTCGATGACGTCGAGGTGGCCGGGGCCGGTGGGGGCCAGCGCCACGCAGGACTCGCACTCCCCGCACGGGTCGGGGGTGGGGCCCTTCTCACAGTTGAGGGAGCGGGCCAGGATCCGGGCGCTGGAGGTCTTGCCACATCCCCGGGGCCCGCTGAACAGGTAGGCGTGGTTGATCCGGCCACTCCGCAGCGCCTGCCGCAGCGGCTCGGTGACGTGCTCCTGTCCCTTGACCTCCGCGAAGGTCCCGGGCCGGTACTTGCGGTAGAGCGCAAGACTCATGCGACGCTCCCACCTGCGAGGGGCCTGAAACGAAGAGACCCCTCGCACACCCGCCAGAGCCTGCTTATCCTTGCTGCCTTCCGGCCCTGGGGAGGTTCACAGGATGACGCCGCGCGAGGGGTCCTGGCACAGTCTAGCCTCTGAACGGAGTGCTCGGGGTCCCGAAAACATGGTCTGCACACTCCTGAAAGTTCGGTAAGCTTCTCCACGGAGGATTCGCCTAGTTGGCCTAGGGCGCACGCTTGGAAAGCGTGTTGGGGGCAACCCCTCAGGAGTTCGAATCTCCTATCCTCCGCCAGTCCGGAAGGGCCGTGCCGCGATCTGCGGCACGGCCCTTCGGCGTTCCAGCCCTGGCCGACGGTTGCCCGCACATCCGGCATGTCCATAGTGTGGCCGTCCGAGTTTGATCTTCGGAGGCTGACATGCGTGATCCGAGCCCCACTTCCGCCGAACTGCTGTCCCAGTGGGACGCCGTCCCCAAGTCCCCCGGATACTGGCCGGGCCTCGGAAACGAGCACAGCGACGGCTACGAGATCGACCGTGCCGGAGTGCGGGCGGCCGCCCTCGGCCTCGTCAAAATCGGCATCTCTGCGGGCAACGACAAATATTTCGCCCAATACCCCGATCACTTCTACTTGTCGCTCAACTGGAGATTACCCGGGGCTATCGGCCAGCTGCTCTACTACGCCGGTGACGCGTTCTCCCACTTCTGGGCGGATCTGTACGCGGAGGCGGCGATGGCCGGGCTACTGATCGAGCAGTGCGCCCAGCGATATGATCTTTTAGAAGAGCCACTGCTCGGCGACATCGCCAGGTCCAGGTTCGAGGAGCGGATCGCCGCAATGCTGGGGGGCAACTCGCCCAGAAGCAGGCTCTTCAATACCCCGAGCAAGGATTATCCCAAGAGCAGTCTGTCACTGGAGCTTTCCGAGGAGGTCGACTACGGCGTCGGCGACATGACCGCGGAGAAGGCGAAGGAGGACTTCTCTCCCGACAAGCGCTTCCATGACAACTCCCTGCACTTCAGACAGGCCACCGACGCGCTGATCGAACTGGTCAGGGCACTGCAGAGCCGGGCTCAGGACCTGCGGGATTCGCCGTGGCGTGGCGCGGCCGCGGACAACGCCCAGACAGCGCTGCGGCAGATCTACGGGAACGCGACCGCCCTGGCTGTCGTCGCGGGCGGCCTGGCCGCGGCGACCAGCCGGTACGCGGATCTCCTTGACTGGTGCAGGCGTAACTTCGACCGCGGGGCGGATCCGGACCGCAGCGGCCGGCGCGAGCTCTTGGATTTCGGTGGCACCCCCGACAGCCGGACCCGCGCCTTCCTCGAGGAACCGAACCGGGAGTTCATGACCCTCTACGAGGGCATGCCCAAGCGCATCGCGCAAGATCTGCCCGGTCTGCTCATCACCGACCAGACCCTCGTCGAGTCCCGCACGAGGATTGACGAGCTATGGCCGGACCGCAATAGGAACCTTATGAACGACAGTAGAACCGAGGAGGATCTATGGGAGCCGCGCAACCAGGAGCAGGAGCGTCTCCTGAAGTACGAGGAAGCGGAGAAGAGGTTCGGCTAGGCCACGACCAGGGCCGTGTCCTCCGCCTTCGGAGCCGTCGCCGTACCGTGGCGTAGACGGAGCCGTCCGGGGAATGTCTGAGACAGCCAACGGGGAGGGGCCCGCCGGGCCGTCAGGGCACGGCCGGGCGAGGCCGGGCGGGACGGTGCCGGACACGCGGTCCGCCGCCGGCCGCCGGATCGGCGAGCCACAGCGCCCTGCCACGTCTCCTCCGGGGGTATCCGAACCCACCGGCATGTCCAGCCCTTCTGAGGGCAGTCGGAGGGTCCTAGCGGATCGAAGGGACGTCGGCGATGGATTTCAAGGACGATGCCCAGCTGGACAGCTCGCAGGTCGAGAGCCGCGGCCGGGGCAGGATCCCCGGTGGCGGGCTCGCGGTCGGCGGCGGCGCGGCAGGGATCCTCGCGCTCATCGTGGCGCTGATATTCGGGATCAACCCCGGAGACATCACCGGCGGCGACCCCGCTCCGGTGGGCCCCGGCTCCGATCTGAGCGCCCAGTGCAAGACCGGGCAGGACGCCGACCAGAACGAGGAGTGCCGGGTGGTCGGCGTGGTCAACAGCATCCAGGACTACTGGCCCAAGGTCGCGCAGAACTACGAGCCGGCCAAGACCGTCATGTTCTCCCAGCAGGTCAACACGGCCTGCGGCGCGGCCGACTCCTCGGTCGGCCCCTTCTACTGCCCGGCCGACCGCACGGTCTACCTCGACCTGTCGTTCTTCAAGCAGCTTGAGAGCAGGTTCGGCGCCAAGGGCGGGCCGTTCGCCCAGGCCTACGTCATCGGGCACGAGTACGGCCACCACGTGCAGAACCTGCTCGGCACCAACGCCAGGGCGGAAGGCGACCGGCAGGGTCCCGAGAGCGGCTCGGTCCGGCTGGAGCTTCAGGCCGACTGCTACGCCGGCGCCTGGGCCAAGAACGCCTACGAGACCGGCCTGTTCGAGAAGCCCTTCACCAAAACGGACATCGACGAGGCGCTCAGCGCGGCCTCGGCCGTGGGCGACGACAGCATCCAGGAGCGGACCCAGGGCCGGGTCAACCCCGACGGCTTCACCCATGGAACGTCGGCGCAGCGCGTCAAGTGGTTCACCACCGGCTATGAGAGCGGCGACCCCAACCGGTGCGACACCTTCGCCGGTGGCATCTGAAAGAGGCCGCTGACCTGCGATGAGAGCCGCCCGGAAGGCAAAGGGTCCGAATCTCTCCTAAACTACATAGTGTGATCTTCAAGCTGATCGGTGATGGACGGCCCTACCCCGAGCACGGCCTCTCGCATCGCGAGTGGGCGCAGATACCGCCGCGACAGGTCCGGCTCGACACGCTGATCACCACCAAAGCGGTGCTCGACCTGCACTCCCTGCTCGCGAAGGACTCCACGTTCTACGGCGACCTGTTCCCGCACGTGGTGCAGTGGCGCGGTGATCTCTATCTTGAGGACGGCCTGCACCGCGCGCTGCGCTCGGCCCTGCACCAGCGCTCGGTCCTGCACGCGCGCGTCCTGGAACTCCCCTCCGAGGGCTGAGAACGGTGGAAGGGCTCCCGGTGCCCCGGGGGCCCTTCCACTGTCCGTGGCGGGAACGGGCGCCCCATCCCCGCGGCCGACGCGGCCGGGCGAGGACGTGTGGGTGGCTCTCTCCGGCGGTGCTCCGGGCGGCGTCGCCCGCGGGGCGCGCCCGTGCTCCGGCGCCCCGGCACGCGAGAGGCCCCGGCGCGCGGAGGACTTCGAGAGGTGGAAGGCGTGGAAATGCGAAAGACCTCCGCCCCGTTCGACGGGGCCGGAGGCCTTTTCGGTGGCGGTGGTGGTGGGATTTGAACCCACGGATGAGTTGCCCCATCACACGCTTTCGAGGCGTGCGCCCTCGGCCACTAGGCGACACCACCGCCGAGCAGCTTACCGGATAACCGCTATTGCTCGCGCATCCGGCGGACGGTGAAGAACTCGGTGAGAACGCCGGCGCACTCCTCGGCCAGCACGCCCATGACGACCTCGGGCCGGTGGTTGAGGCGACGGTCCCGCACCACGTCCCAGAGCGAGCCGGCGGCTCCGCCCTTGGCGTCCGTGGCGCCGTAGACGATGCGGTCGACCCTGGCCAGCACCGAGGCTCCCGCGCACATCGTGCAGGGCTCCAGCGTGACCACCAGCGTGCAGCCGGTCAGCCGCCACTCCCCGCGGGCCCGCGCGGCCTCCCTCAGGGCGAGGACCTCGGCGTGCGCGGTGGGGTCGTTCAGGGACTCCCGGTCGTTTCCGGCCCGCGCCAGCACGGATCCGTCCGGGCCGAGGACGACCGCGCCGACCGGGACCTCACCGCGGGCGCCGGCCGCCGCGGCCTGTGCCAGGGCGAGCCGCATCTCCGGGACGTAGTCCGTCACCGCAGCCGGTCGAGCTCTTCCGCGAAGGCGAGCCTCTCGGCGATCACCGAGAGCGTGTCCGCGGGGAGCACGCCCTCCTCCATGCTGAGCTCGATGAGCTCCTCGGGACTCATGCCGAGGTCGCTCAGGAGCTCGAAGTCACCCGCGGGCCGTACGCCCAGATCGGGGGTGTCCTTGTCCGGCGCGACGCCGGCCAGCTCGGTGAAGAGCTCGCCGAGCTGGTCGGAGAGCCCGGCCTGGGCGTCGGACAGGAACGCGCGGGGCTCCAGGTCGCCCTGGTAACGGACGATCGCGAACCACTCGTCCTCCACCTCCACGCAGAGCAGGGCCAGCTCGTCGCCGCTGAGCCCGAGATGCTCCTGGACGGCGTCGCCCAGGTCGTCGGCTATCTCGGCGGCGCTGAGATCGACCTCCGCGCCGTTCCATCCGTCCGCGGTGCGGACGAAGGCTGCCGAGAACACGCTGTTTCCGGATGGTCTGGAGGCCATGGCCGATCTCCCGAGGTCAGCCGAACACCGAGTCGATGGCGCGTTCGAACGGCTCGGAGAATCCCAGCCGCGCGGCGATGCTGGACAGCACGTCCTCGGGGAGCAGGTCGATGTCCCCGGAGAGGATGCCGAGCTCCATCTCGTCGAGGCCCAGGTCGGCGAAGATCGACAGATCCCCGGCGGGGAGCGCCGTCTCCTCGTCCTGGAGGATCGCGTCGAGCTCGTCCTCGTCGGGGACCGGCACGTCGAGGTATTCCAGCGCCTGCTGCGCGAGAGGGAAGTCCCAGGACGCGGCGATGTCGGAGAGGAAGACCTCCACCCGCTCACCGAACACCCGTAACGCCACGAAGAACTCATCCCCCACGGCGACCAGGCCAATCGTTCCGTTCATGCTCGGCTGCTGGCGCAGAGCGTGAATCAGGCCGTCGAGATCCGAGGTGAGCGCCACCGGGAGCGTCTCCGCCTCCCAGATGTCGTCCTCGCGATAGACCACGATGGCAAAGTCCAGCGAGTCTTCGTCTGACATGGCCATCCCCACCGATGCATTCTCTACGGAAGTCAATGCTTTCAGAACCAGCTCATCACCGTACGCCCCTCCGACCAAATTGTGATCAAATCCGCGCGAGCGGGCGGTGTCACACGTCTGTGGGCTGTTATCTCCTGAGCTGCCATCCGAGATACCGTTGGCGCCCATGGAGACCCTGGTCGTTGACCACCCGCTGGTGGCCCACAAGCTGACCGTGCTGCGGGATGTGAACACGGATTCGCCCACCTTCCGGCGCCTCGCCGACGAATTGGTGACGTTGCTCGCCTACGAGGCGACCCGCCAGGTCCGCACCACCGATGTGACGGTGAACACCCCCGTCGCCCCCGCCCGGGGCGTGCGGCTGGCCCAGCCGTACCCGCTGGTGGTCCCCATCCTCCGGGCCGGCCTGGGCATGCTGGACGGCATGACCCGGCTGCTGCCGACGGCCGAGGTCGGTTTCCTCGGGATGATCCGCAACGAGTCGACCCTGAAGGCGGAGACCTACGCCACCCGGCTGCCCGACGACCTTTCGGGCCGGCAGGTCTACGTGGTCGACCCGATGCTGGCCACCGGCGGCACCCTGGCCGCGGCGATCGAGTTCCTCTTCGAGCGCGGCGCCGACGACGTGACCGCGCTGTGCCTGCTGGCCGCCCCCGAGGGCATCGCCTACATGGACGAGGTCTTCGCGGGCACCGGCAGGCCGATCCGCCTGGTGACCGCGGCTCTGGACGAGCGGCTGAACGAGCACGGCTACATCGTTCCGGGTCTCGGCGACGCCGGCGACCGGCTTTACGGGGTCGTCTGAGTAATCTTCCTCCCCAAGGGAGAGTCGTTTCGCCGTTTCTCCGTTACACGGTGTGCTTATGTGGGTACCGATAGTGACGAAGACATCTCTTCTGTGTCCCCGGCCCATGGCGGCCGTGGGCGCACACCAGGGAGAACCATGAGCGAGCGAATCATCCCGGACCCGGAACCGGACCCCTACGAGGACGTCAGCGCCGCGTTGCGGGATGAGTTTTCCGAAGTACACCCGGCGACCACCGTGACCCGCTGCATAGAGGCGGCGCACTACGGCGCGCTGGAGGTCACCGGCCACGCCCATCCCGGGCTGGTCGAGCGGATCGCCCGCAAACACCTCGAGGTCCTCGCGCTGGTCGCGAGCGAACGCGGGTGACGGATATCACATCAGTCCCACCAGGTCTTCGGGACGGGCCGAGACCGTAATGGGTTGATGCGCTTTACCTCGCCTATGGCGTGGGTAATGTATACGGCGGGTGCAGTGGGTCAGTGGTAGTAGGAGGCCGCAGTGCAGGTCAAGAAAGTTCTAACGTATGGCGGAGCAGCCTTCGTAGCGTTTTTCCTGTTCACACGACCAGGTGACGCCGCGAACGCAGTGAGGGGTGCCATGGACACGGTATACACCGCGGCCAATTCCCTGGCCCAGTTCGTTTCCCATCTGTCATGAGACTTGTGACCCACGGGGACTCAGCTCCCTCGTCGGTCAACCGCTACCTACTCCCCCACGAACACCAGGTCATCATGGTGCGGCGCCACCCGGCCGTACTGCTCCGCCCCGTCGCCGAGGTCTTCGGCGGCCTGATTCTCGCCGGTCTGCTCAGCAAGTGGTTCGGCGACCAGGGCGGTGGCGGCGCGCTCGTCATCGTCTGGTGGGCATGGCTCCTGCTGCTGATCCGCTTCGTGTGGAAGGTGGCGGAGTGGTCGGTCGACTACTTCGTGGTCACGTCCAAGCGCATGCTGCTCACCACGGGGCTCATCACGCGCAAGGTCGCGATGATGCCGCTCGGCAAGGTGACGGACATGAGCTTCCAGCGCTCCCTGCTCGGCCGGATGCTGGGTTACGGCGAGTTCGTCCTGGAATCGGCCGGTCAAGATCAGGCTTTGTCGACGGTGACCTATATCCCCTATCCCGAGACCCTCTACCTTGAGGTCTGCCAGATGCTGTTCCCCGGAGGCAACGACTCGGATGATTAGTCCCCCCGCGTCCTTTATGACATGGGGCTAGAGAAGAGTCCGTCTGATGGATTTTTCGCGCGGGGTTACCCGATTCGACTGCTTCATGCAATCATGGCGGGAACATTGACCATCCCCCGCCCTGAGAGATCAGATGCCGAGTCAGGGAACCATCGGTGACCGCGTCCGCGGACTGCGGCTGAGTAGGCGCATGTCTCAGGCCCAGCTAGCAGGGCCTGACCTCTCCGACAGTTATGTCTCCCTCATCGAGTCCGGCAAGCGCACGCCGACTCCGGTGGTCGCGCGCCTTCTCGCCGAACGGCTGGGGTGCACCACCGAGTTCCTGCTGCACGGGATCGAGCCGCGCCAGCGGATCGACACCGAGCTGGGCCTGCGCCACGCGGAGCTGGAGCTGCAGCACGGCGACCCGTCCGCCGCCGCCGAGCGGTTCGGCGAGATCGTCAAGGTCGCCGGCGAGGAGAACGCCATGCTGGCCGCGCACGCGCGGTTCGGCCGAGCCCGCGCCCTGGAGTCCCAGGGCAGGATCGGCCCGGCGGTGGAGGCGTTCGAACGGCTCCGGCGCGAGGCGGCCGCCCACCCCGAACGGCTGGCCGACCTGCCGCTGACGGTGGCGCTGAGCCGCTGCTACCAGCGCGCCGGCGACGCGCTGCGCGCCCATGACCTGGCCACGCACGCCCTCACCCAGGTGAACCGGCTGGCCCTGGCCCAGGGTGAGATCGCCGTGGATCTGGCCGCCTCCCTGATGGAGACCGAGATCTCCCGCGGGCCGCACTCCCCGGGCCTGTCCTACGTCCGGCACCTCCTGTCGGTCAACGGCGTTCCGGCCGCGGTCAACCGCACCGCCGAGATCCACTCCCTCTGGCAGGCCAGCATCACCGCGGCCGAGGGCGAGGACTCGGCGCTGGCCGTCCGCCTCGCCGACGACGCGATCGCGACCGGACGTCCGACGCGGATGGCCTTCCGGCTGGCCCGCATCGCGATGGACTGGTCGCGCTTCACCGCCTCCCAGGGCGAGGACTCGCTTGAGGAGGCCCACCAGCTCGCGACCGCCGCGAGCGAGGTCTTCGGCGCGTTCCCCGACAGGGTGAACGACCACGCCAAGAGCCTGGTGGTGCTCGCCTACGTCCAGCTCAGAAGCGGCGATCCGGACGGCGCGGCCGACCTGGCCGGGTCCGCCCTCGACGCGCTGAGCGGCCGGATCGGCGCCACGGCGGCCACCGCACACCTGGTGCTCGCCCAGGTCGCGCTCACCCGCGGCGAAGGCGATGTCACGACCATCCTGCACAGCGCCCGCGGGCTGCTCGACGACCTGCGGTCCGGGGCCTCCAGCCCCGACCGGGAGATCGCACGGGTCTGGCGCGAGCTCGGCGACCTGTACAGCCGGGTCGGTGCCGGCGAGGAGCAGGCGAGCGCATACCGTAAGGCGCTTGAAGCCGCCGGAGTGCGTAGTGCGATGGTTGGTGTGACGGTCGATTCGGCGCTGGTTCGGTAAAACAACTCGCTCACCAGGCCTCTGGATTTGTTTTTCTGCCTCCGGAATAATTAGGGTCGACCAGTCATTGACTCATAGGATGATTGGTTTCCCCGGAGGAGGCGGACTGTGAGTCTGCGTACGGCGCAGCGAGCGTCCCTCGTCGACCAGGTGATCGATCAGCTCAAAGAGCAGATCACTTCGAACTCCTGGCAGATGCACGCGAAGATTCCCACCGAGACCGTGCTCGCCGAACAGCTCGGGGTCGGACGTAACACCGTGCGCGAGGCGGTGAGAGCGCTCACTCACGCGGGCCTGCTGGAGTGCCGTCAGGGCGACGGCACGTACGTCCGCGCCACCAGCGAACTGTCGGGTGCCATGCTGCGGCGGCTGCGCACCGCCGAGCAGTTGGAGATCCTGGAAGTACGGCGTGCGCTGGAGGTGGAGGCCGCCAGGCTGGCCGCGACGAGGCGCAGCGACGCCGACATCGTCCGCATCGAAACCGCCCTGGCCGAACGGGAGCGGGCCTGGGAGATCGGCGAGCCCAACGCGTTCGTCGAGGCCGACCTGGCCTTCCACATCGCGGTCGTCCAGGCCACCCACAACCTGGTCCTGATCGACCTCTACGAGGACTTCTCGGCCGCCCTGCGGGCGAGCATCACCGCTGCGGGCACCTCGCTCAACAGCACCTACATCCCGCACGAGGCCATCGCCCGCGCCATCGCGGCCGGCGACGTGGCCGCCGCCGAACGCGCCGGTCACGCGTGCATGGAGCACATCCTGATCGCCCTGACCGAGGCTCAGGAGCTCTCCCCCTAGCTGTGTCGACCACGAGCGCTGCCGACGGTCGGACTTGATCGACAGCGAAGACCCCCGATGTGCGAAAGGGCCCGCTCCCTCAAGGAGCGGGCCCTTTCGCACATCGGGCGGGACTCGGTCAGGTGAGGCGCAGGGACATCACGAGGTAGCGGAAGGCGGGGTCGGCGTCACCGGGGACCTCGGTGATGAGGGCCGGCCGGCTGGGGGACTCCATGTTGAGCCGGACGAACTCGGTCTCGACCCCGGCCAGGCCGTCCAGCAGGAACTGGGACTGGAAGGCGATCTGGATGCCGTCGCCGGACAGCTCCGCCTCCATGACCTCGGTGCCGCGGCCGATGTCGCCGCCGCCCGCCTGGATGAGCACCTGTCCCTGGCTGAACGACAGCCGGATCGCGGTGTTGCGCTCGGCGACCAGCGCGACGCGCTTGATCGCGTCGATGAACGGGGCCACCCGGAGGTCGGCCCGGATCGACCAGTCGTCGGACAGCCGCGAGCGGTAGTCGATGAACTGCTCGTCGAGCAGGCGGACCGTGGTGCTCCGGCCGACGCTCTCGAAGCCCGCGACACCGTCGCCCAGCGCCATCGACACCTCGCCGCCGCGCAGCGATCTGGCCACCTCGACGAGCACCCGGGCGGGCACCATGGCCGCGGCCGCGGCGCCGGGCTCCTCGGGGCGCCAGCCGAACTCCCTCGCCGCGATGCGGTAGCGGTCGGTGGCGGCCATGGCCACGGTCTCGCCGGAGATGTCGATCCGGATGCCGGTCAGCATGGGGAGGCTCTCGTCACGGCTGGCCGCGGGCGCCACCTGACCGACCGCGCTCGCGAAGACGCCGCCGCCGACCGCGCCGATCTTCGGTGGCATGGACGGCAGGGTCGGAAAGTCTTCCACCGGCATGGTGAGCAGGCCGAATTCGGCGCTGCCACAGGTCAGCACCGCCTCGGAGCCGCTGGTGACGATCTCCACCGGCTCGGCGGGCAGGCTCCGGGTGATCTCCGCGAGGATCCGGCCGGGGATCAGCACCCGGCCTGGCTCCGCCACGTCGGCCTCGATCGAGGCGCGGGCGGAGACGTCGTAGTCGAAGGCCGACAGCACGAGGTCGTCGCCGGCCTCCAGGAGCAGCCCGGAGAGCACGGGGAGGGCCGGACGGTTCGGCAGCGCCCGGGCGACCCAGGCCACCGCGTCGGCCAGGACATCACGGTTAACCTGGAACTTCACCTGATCATCCCTTCGTCCTGAACGGCACCCCCACGCGCGGGAGCCGTACGTCAACAGAACGGTAGCCGGTGGGACCGACAAGAACCTCCGAGCCGCCCCATATGCCTCGTGCGGGTGAGGCCCCGGGGGCCGGTGTGATCGGAGGGACGGACTGTCCGGTACCGGAAGAGCGGAGCAGGCAGTCCGGCGCCGGAAGAGGGCCCCTGGGCCGGGCGGAGAGCGGGGCGGGCCGGCCGGCGCCGGAGGAGGGCCGTGGCTAGGGGGATAGACCCCGGGCCGGGCGGAGAGCGGGACAGGCCAGCGCCGGAGGAGGGCCGTGGCCGGCCGCGCCCCGGCCGGGGGATAGACCCTGGGCCGGACGGAGAGCGCGGCCCGCCGGGACTTTCCGGAGGCGCTGACCAATATGGTCAGACATGCGAGGTCCCTCGTTTACCGGCCCAGCTCCGGGAAGACCGAAAGGCGGTTGGGTGATGAGCATCCGTGTGGTGGTGGCCGACGATCAGGAGCTGGTCAGGGGCGGATTCTCCATGATCCTGGACGCCCAGCCGGACATCGCCGTCGTGGCCGAGGCCGGCGACGGGGCCGAGGCGGTCGCCGCGGTCCGCGAGCACCGTCCCGACCTGCTGCTCCTGGACATCAGGATGCCCAGGATGGACGGCATCGCGGCTGCCCGGGTGGTCTGCGAGGAGACGGACACCAAGGTGCTCATGCTGACCACGTTCGACCAGGACGACTACGTCTACGACGCGCTGCACGCCGGGGCCAGCGGGTTCCTGCTGAAGGACGTGCGCCGCGACGACCTGGTGCAGGCGGTCCGGGTGGTGGCCGGCGGCGAGTCGCTGCTCGCGCCGTCGGTGACCCGGCGGCTGATCGACGACATGGTGCGCAGGCGGGCCAGGCCCCCGGCGCCGGCGGCCGCGCTCGACATGCTGACTGCCCGGGAACGCGAGACCCTCGAACTCCTCGGCCGCGGCCTGTCCAACGCCGAGATCGCGGCCACGATGGTGGTCAGCGAGCACACGGTCAAGACCCACGTGAGCAACGTACTGACCAAGCTCGGCCTGCGCGACCGGGTCCAGGCGGTCATCACGGCCTACGAGACCGGGCTGATCCAGCGCGCCTGACGTCCTCGCGCGCGTGCGGGAGGGGCGGACCGGGCGACCTCCGAGATGTCGATCCGGCCCAACGCCCTCGCGTGCGGGAGGGGCGGCTGACAGAGACGGGAAGAGCCTCCCTGGAGAAGGCCGGCGCCTCCGCGTCGCCGGTCGGGCGCGGCCGGCGGGCGGTCCGGAAGGCGGCTACGGCTGGGAGCGGGCCGCGTTGAGGTAGGTCAGGACGGCCAGGACGCGGCGGTTGTCGTCGTCGGACGGGGCGAGGCCGAGCTTGCCGAAGATGCTGGCCGTGTGCTTGCCGACCGCGCTCTCGCTGAGGAACAGGCGCTGGGAGATGGCGGCGTTGGAACGGCCCCCGGCCATCAGCTCCAGCACCTCGCGCTCACGCGGGGTCAGCGCGCCGAGCGGCTCGTGCCGGGCGGTGCTGGCCAGGAGCTTGGCGATCACCTCGGGGTCCATCGCGGTGCCTCCGGCGGCGACGCGGCGGACCGCGTCGACGAACTGCTCGGCGTTGAACACCCGGTCCTTGAGGAGGTAGCCGATCGCCCCCGAGCCGTCGGCCAGCAGCTCGCGCGCGTAGAGCTGCTCGACGTGCTGGGAGAGCACGAGCACCGGCAGGCCGGGAACGGCCCTGCGGGCGGCCAGCGCCGCCTGGAGCCCCTCGTCGGTGAACGTGGGCGGGAGCCGTACGTCCACCACGGCGACGTCGGGCCGCTCGTCGGTCAGCGCCTTCAGCAGCTCGGGACCGGACTCGACCGCCGCGACGACCTCGAAGCCGTGCGCCTGGAGCAGATGGACCAGGCCGTCCCTGAGCAGGTAGAGATCTTCGGCGATGACGACTCTCGGGCTCATCGGTCCAACTTTAGACTGCGTATGGTGGTCTCCGTCATCGAGTGCCGGCGCGCATGCGCGATGGGAAGGGCCAGGGCCACGCCGTACATGCCGAGGCCCAGCAGGATGTTGAAGACGATCATCGGCCACTGCCACGGCTCGGGCAGGTAGAGCGCGAGGAACCAGCTGAACGCGTCGGCACCGACGATCTTGGCGACCATCGTGATCAGCCCCTGGGGGAACAGCGGGAGCCATCCGAGGCCCCAGCCCAGACCGACGACGACGAGCTTCCACCGCGGCATCGGCACGCTGACCTCCGGCTCGGCCCAGGTCAGCGCGTCCGGCAGGTCGATGACGGCCGTGGTCGGCCCCTCCGGCGGGCTGCTGATCGCGAGCACCCCGTCGAAGGCCGCCAGCCGCCGCTCGATGCCGCGCAGGCCGCTGCCCCGCGAGGGATCGGCGCCGCCCGAGCCGTCGTCGGTGACGGTGACGCGCAGGGTCCGGCCCTGCCCGCTGATGTCGATCCACACGCGGTCGGCGCCGCCGTGCCGGGCGGCGTTGGTGAGCAGCTCGCTGATCGAGAAGTAGGCGGCCGACTCGACGGGCGAGTCCGGACGCGTCTTCAGGTCGACGGTGACCGTGACCTTCATCGGGCTGTCCAGCGCCAGGGCCCGTACGGCGTCGCCGAGGCCGCGTTCGGCCAGGACCGGCGGGTGGATGCCCCGGACCAGGCCGCGCAGCTCGGTGAGCGCCGTGGACGAGGCCTCGCGCGCCTTGGCCAGCAGGGCCTTGGCCGCCTCCGGGTCCCTGTCCATCAGCTCCTCGACCGCGCCGAGCGTCATCCCGATGGCGACGAGCCTGGCCTGGGCCCCGTCGTGCAGGTCGCGCTCGATCCGCCGCAGCTCGGCCGCCTGGGAGTCCGCCGCCTCCAGGCGGACCCGGTCGAGCCGCTGGACCCGGCCGGCCAGCACGGCCCTCGCCGTGGGCGACAGCATCAGGTGGTTCCACCACCCGTAGCCGCGCAGCAGCCAGGGCATCGCGACCACCGCGGCGAGGGCCACCACCGCCGCCGCGGGCGTGCCGACCGGGTTCGGGTACCACGGCGCCGCCAGGAAGCAGCCGGCCACGACGAAGGGCATCAGCAGGAACGTCCCGGCGAGCACCGGGTTCAGAAGCAGCCAGAGCCCGTCCCGCCAGGTGGCCGGGTCGGTGAACAGCCACTTCCAGCGGTTGTTCCACTCGGGCCACCGCGGCGTCTTGTAGAGCTGGCGCTCGTGCCGGTACCAGCCGTCGGGCTGGGGCCGGGGCGGGGGCGGGGGCGGCAGGTAGGACGGTGCCACCGGCGTGCCCAGCCACCGGCCGGTGAGCTCCCTGGTGAGCATGGTGCGGCGCCTGATCAGGGTGACCATCGGGGTGAAGAAGAAGATCATCCCTAGCCCCGTCAGCATGGCGGTGACCAGGGACAGACCGACGAGGACGATGTCCGTCAGGGCCAGCAGCCCCAGTGCCAGGGCATGGCCGATCGCCACCACATGTCGCCTCATGACATGGAGTCTCGCCCATCCGCCCGCACCCTACCAATGACGCTGGAGGCCGTACCGGGGTGGAGGTAGCCACACCCCCGCCGGGTGCCCAGACGGATTCTGCGCGGCCCGCGGGCTTCCTAGGGTCGTCGGCATGAAGGTCATCGAGGTCGACAACCTCCGCAAGCGGTACCGCGATCACCTCGCGGTGGACGATGTGTCGTTCACCGTCGAGGAGGGCGAGATATTCGGCGTCCTCGGCCCCAACGGCGCGGGCAAGACGACGACCGTCGAATGCGTCGCCGGCCTGCGCACACCCGACTCCGGCACCGTGAAGGTGCTCGGCGGCCTGAGCGGCACCGAACTCAAGGAGCGGCTCGGCGTCCAGCTGCAGAGCGCCGCGCTGCCCGCGAAGATCAAGGTCTGGGAGGCGCTGGACCTCTACGCCTCCTTCTACCGGACGCCCGCGGACCAGGGCGCGCTGATGGAGCGGGTCGGGCTCGCCGGCAAGCGGGACACCCCCTACGGCAAGCTCTCCGGCGGCCAGCAGCAACGGCTGTCCATCGCGCTCGCGCTGATCGGCAGCCCTCGCGTGGCGATCCTGGACGAGCTGACCACCGGCCTCGATCCGCAGGCCCGCCGGGACACCTGGGAGCTCATCGAGCAGGTCCGCGCGGACGGCGTGACGATCGTGCTGGTCACCCACTTCATGGAGGAGGCGGAGCGGCTCTGCGACCGGCTGGCGGTGATCGACTCCGGCCGGGTGGTCGCCGTGGACAGCCCGTCCGGGCTGATCTCCCGGGTTGGCGGTCAGCAGCGCGTCCGGTTCCGGCCCTCCGGCGCGTTCGACGACTCGGTGCTCAGCGCCCTGCCCGAGGTGACCGGGGTGAGCCGCGACGGCGGCCAGGTCGAGGTCACCGGCACCGGCGACCTGCTCCTCGCGGTCACCACCGCGGTGGCCGCGGCCGGGGCCGTCCCCGCCGACCTGCGGGTGGAGCAGGCCACCCTCGACGACGCATTCCTCGCTCTCACCGGAAAGAAGATCTCCGCTTGACCTCCTCCCCTCCGTGGAGGGAGGGGCTTCCCACGGTCGCCCGTGAGACTTCCTGCTTCACCGCCGGTCGCCCGCCCGGAAGGATCTCCATTGAGGTCTTACACCAGCTCCACAGGCGTTTCACCTCTCCGCCGGCCCGGCGGCGAGGGTAGTGCCGATCACGCAGACGGCTTGGTTATCGCCGCCGCCGAACACGTTACCGAATCGCGCGCCGCCGCACCGCGTTTTCTCCCCTGCCCGAGGGCGGGGGTATCCACGCTCAAGGAGATTTGATGAACAAGATGATCCTGACCGAGGCGAAGCTCTTCCTGCGGGAGCCGGGCGGTCCGATCTTCGCGATCCTGCTTCCCCTGGCGCTCCTGCTCGGGCTGGGCAGCATCCCCGGCTTCCAGACGGCGGATCCCGCCCTGGGCGGGCAACGGGTGATCGACACCCAGCTCCCCGGCATGATGGTGGTGCTGTCGGTGGTGACGATGGCGCTGACCGCGCTGCCGGCCACCCTGGTGGCCTACCGGGAGAGCGGCGTGCTGCGCCGGATGTCGACCACCCCGGTCCGGCCGGTCCGGCTGCTGGTCGCCCAGGTGGTGAACAACATCGCGGTGGCGGTCATCGCGACCGCCCTGCTGATCGGCCTGGGCAACCTCGTCCTCGGCGTGGCCGTGCCCAGGAGTCTCCTGGCGTTCGCGGGCGTGTTCCTGCTCGGCAGCGCCTCGATGTTCGGCCTCGGCCTGCTGATCGCCGCCGTGGCGCCCAGCGCCAAGTCCGCGCCGGGCATCGGCTCGCTCCTGATGTTCCCGCTGCTCTTCCTGGCGGGCATGTGGATCCCCCGGGAGTTGCTGCCGGACCTGGCGCAGCGGATCGGCGACTTCCTGCCGATGGCGCCGTTCGCCCAGGCGCTCCGCGACACGTGGGCGGGTCACGCACCCCAGCCGCTGCACCTGGTGGTGATGGCCGCGACCGTGCTCGTCACCGGCGTGCTGGCCGCGCGGCTGTTCCGGTGGGAGTAGCCTCCCGCCCGGTACGGCCCACCCCGAGGGGGCGCCGCACCTTATTTGATTGATCATTCCAGTTTGTTCTATGGTGTGCCCATGGCGAGGACGAAGGCGTTCGATCCGGACGTCGCGCTCCGGGCGGCGCTGGAGCTGTTCTGGGAGCGCGGCTACGAGGCGACCTCCGTGACCGACCTGGTGGAGCACCTGGGGATCGGCAGGGCGAGCCTGTACGCCACGTTCGGCGGCAAGCACGAGCTCTACATGAAGTCCCTGCGGCGCTACCGGGAGACCAGGGAGCCGTCGCCGGTGGTGATGCTGTCGCAGCCGGGGCCCGCGCTGCCGGCCGTACGGGGGCTGGTCGAGCTCTACACCGAGGATTCCATCCATGACCAGCGGCGACGCGGTTGCATGATCGTGAACGCGGCCGGGGAGATGCTTCCCGGCGACGACACGGTGGCCCGGTTCGTGGACGCCGAATGGACCGCGCTGGAGACCGCGCTGACCTCGGCGCTCATCCGGGCCCAGGCACAGGGGGAGCTGGCCGGGGGCCGCGACCCGAGGGCGCTGGCCCGGTTCCTGCTGGTCTTCCTGCAGGGGCTGCGGCTGACTGCCAAGGGGCTGCCGGATCCGGATCGCCTGCGTGACGCCGCCGCCCAGGCGCTCACGATTCTGGACTGATCAATCTATTTTTTGGAGCAGTCATGAAATTTCAGGACAAGGTAGTTCTGGTGACCGGGGGCGGGTCGGGCATCGGCCGGGCCGTCGCGCAGGGGTTTGCCCGCCGGGGCGCGCAGGTGGTGGTGGCCGCGCGGGGGCAGGAGGCGCTCGACCAGACCGTGAAGCTGATCGAGGCCGAGGGCGGCCGGGCCGCCGCGCTGACCGTGGACGTCTCCGACTCCGCCTCGGTCGCCGGCCTGGTGGGCCGGATCGTGGAGCGGTACGGCAGGCTGGACATCGCGATCAACAACGCCGGCGTGCTCGCCATGGGCCAGGTCGCCGACCAGCCCGAGGACGACTTCGCCCAGGTGATCGACATCAACCTGAACGGGATCTTCCTGTCGATGAAGCACCAGATCCCGGCGATGCTGGCCGCCGGCGGCGGGGTCATCGTCAACTTCAGCTCGCAGATCGGGACGCACAAGCGCATCCCCGGATTCGGCGCCTACGCCGCGTCCAAGGCCGGGGTGACGGCGCTGACGCGCACCGCGGCGCTGGAGTACATCGGCCGGGGCATCCGGATCAACGCGATCAGCCCCGGCCCGCACGACACCTCGATGTCCATGCGCCCGGGCGAGACGGAGGCCGACCGGGCGGCCCGCGTGAAGGGGCAGCTCCCGATCGGCCGGGTCGGCTCCCTCGACGAGATCACCGGCACCGTCCTCTGGCTCGCCTCCGAGGACGCCGGCTTCGTCGTCGGCAGCGACATCGTGGTGGACGGCGGCTCCACGGCCTGACCCCGCGCCACCTCGCGGCCGGCGCCCCCCGCCGTCCGGCTCCGGCCTACGAGGGCCGGGCGGCGCCGTTCACGGTGAGCAGGATGGTGTAGACCGAGGCCGTGGCCGTGATGAACAGCTGGTTGCGCTTGAGGCCGCCGAAGCAGAGGTTGGACACGGTCTCGGGAATGTGGATCTTGCCGATCAGCGTGCCGTCGGGGTCGAAGCAGTGCACGCCGTCCCCGGCCGCGGCCCAGATCCGTCCGGCGGTGTCCACACGGATGCCGTCGAAGACGCCCGAGTCGCAGGTGGCGAGCACCTGTCCGCCCGAGAGCGTGCCGTCCTCGTTCACGCCGAACGCCCGGATGTGGTTGATCCTGGTGTCGACGACGTAGAGCGTGGACTCGTCGGTGGAGAAGGCCAGCCCGTTGGGGCGGACGAAGTCCTCGGCCACTGCCCGGACCTCCCCGGTGGCCGGGTCCACGCGGTAGACGTGGCAGGCCCCGATCTCGCTCTCCGCGCGGTGGCCCTCGTAGTCGGTGTCGATCCCGTAGGACGGGTCGGTGAACCAGATCGACCCGTCCGACTTCACCACCACGTCGTTGGGGCTGTTGAGCCGCCTGCCCTCCCAGCGGTCGGCGATCACCGTGACGGAGCCGTCGTGCTCGGTCCTGGTGACCCGGCGGTTGCCCTGCTCGCAGGAGACCAGCCGCCCCTCGCGGTCGACGGTGTGGCCGTTGGTGTAGCCGGCGGGCTGCCGGAACGGGCCGACCGCGCCGGTCATCTCGTCCCAGCGGAGCATCCGGTCGTTGGGGATGTCGCTCCAGACCAGGAAACGGCCCGCCGGGAAGTAGGCCGGGCCCTCGGCCCAGCGGCAACCCGTGTGGAGCCGTTCGACGCGATCGTCACCCCGGCAGGCCTTGAACCGGTCGTCCAGCGTCTCGAAACGCGCTTCGATCGTCTCCATCGTCCCCATCCTTAGGATCTCATTCTGTCTTTACCTAAGAGGACAGTATGGCATTCGGTCAATCCCCGCGTTCTTCGATTGATGTTCGGCGCTACGATGAACCATCGTGGACAACATCGACCGCGAACTCCTCGCCCTGCTCCAGGCCGACGCCACCCAGTCCTACGCCGCGCTCGGCGAGGCCGTGGGCCTGTCCAGCGGGGCCACCCACGAGCGCGTGCGCAAGCTCCGCCTGCGTGGCGTGATCAGGCGGACCTCGGTGGACGTCGATCCGGCTGCAGTCGGCAAGGGCGTGGCGGCCTTCGTGATGATCGACGCCAACGCGTGGATGGGCGGCGAGGAGACCGCCGCCGCGCTCGCCGCGCTGCCCTGGATCGAGGAGGCCCACATCGTCGCCGGGGCCGCGACCCTGCTGGTCAAGGTGCGCACCTCCAGCACCGAGGACCTGCAGGCCGTGCTCAGGCGCCTGTACGAGGTCCCCGGGGTCACCGGCACCCGGACCGTGGTCGTGCTGGAGACCTTCTTCGAACGCCCCCTCGACCCCCGGGGCGACAGCCCGCGCGGCTAGGACCGGCTGTCGTAGGCCTGGCGGGCGCCGTGGACCCGCTCGATGTTGCTCTCGGCCCATGTCTTGATGGCCAGCATGACCGGCTGGAGCCCGCGGCCGAGATCGGTGAGGGCGTAGTCGACGCGGACCGGCACCGAAGGGGTGACCGTGCGGGAGACCAGGCCGTCGCGCTCCATGCCGCGCAGGGTCTGGGTGAGCATCTTCTGGCTGACACCGGCGATGACCCGGCCCAGGTCGCTGTAGCGCAGCGGTCCGTCCGACAGCGCGTTCAGGATCAGGCTGACCCACTTGTCGCTGATCGTGTCGAGCAGTTCCCTGGCCGGGCAGGCCGCCAGGTAGGCGTCATAGGCGGCCCGCGCGCCGTCTCGCCGCTGTGCGGCCGTCTCGGTGGCCATGGCGCCCCTTCCGGTGCGGTACGCACTTCCAGGTACGTACTTCCCGATAGAGAGTAACACTCCATAGGTTCGTTGCCATCCGATCAGAAGTCATGGAGGCGGCGATGCGCGCAGTGGTGGTCCGTTCGTTCGGCGGACCCGAGGTCCTGGAGATCGAGGAGGTGCCGGTCCCCGGGACGGGCGCCGGTCAGGTGCGGATAAGGGTGGAGGCGGCGGGCGTCAACCCCGTCGACGTGGCGGTCCGGACCGGACTGCTCGTCGAGGCCGGCCTGGCGGAGCGGCGCGAGGTCCACGGGGTCGGCTGGGACGTGGCCGGGGTGGTCGAGGAGATCGGCGCCGGGGTCACCGGGTTCGCCCCGGGCGACCGGGTGATCGGCCTGGCCGACCGGCTCGACCTCCCCCTCGGCGCCTACGCCGAGCAGATCGTGCTGGACGCCGGCGCGGTGGCCCCCGCGCCCGCCCGCGCCACCCCGGAGCAGGCGGCCACGCTTCCACTCAACGGCCTCACCGCCGACCAGGCCCTGGACCTCGCCGGCCTGACCACGGGCCAGACCCTGCTGGTGACCGGGGCGGCGGGCGGGGTGGGCGGCTACGCCGTCGAGCTGGCCGTGACACGCGGGCTCCGGGTGGTCGCCGTGGCGGGTGCCGGGGACGAGGAGCTCGTCCGGAGCCTCGGCGCGGAGTTCTTCGTACCCCGCGACGCCGAGCTGGGCTCCGCCGTACGGGAGCTGGTGCCGGGTGGGACGCACGGCGCGATCGACGCCGCCGCGGTCGGCACGGCCACGCTCACCGCGGTGCGCAACGGCGGCTCCCTCGTGGCCGTGCTCGGCGGCGCGGCGCCCGTCCCGCTGCGCGGCACCCGGGTGGCCAACGTCTGGATCCGCGCCGACGGGGCCCGGCTGGCCGAGCTCGCCCGGCTGGCGGACGAGGGCCGGCTGACCCTCAGGGTGGCCGGCGCCCTCCCGCTCGCCGAGGCCGCGGCCGCCCACGAGCGCCTCGCCGCGGGCGGCCTCCGCGGGCGCCTCGTCCTGCTCCCCTGACATCCCGATCCGCCCTTTGACGTCCCGTCCCGTACGGCCCCGGTGGGCCGTACCGGGCGAGCGGGAGGAGCGCGGCGCGTGCCACCCTGTGGAGCATGCTGACACTGGCGCATGTGAGTGACATTCATATCGGCGGCTCCCCCCGCAGCGTCGAGCGGGCGCGGGCCGTCATGCGACACCTGGAGGAGCTGCCGGGCCCGCTGGACGCCGTCATCGTGACCGGCGACATCGCCGACCACGGCACGGCCGAGGAGTACGGAACCGCACGCGAGCTGCTGACCTCGCGTTACCCGACGGTGCTCTGCCCGGGCAACCACGACGTCCGCCCGGCCTTCCGCGAGGTCCTTCTCGGCCAGGACGGCGACGGCCCGGTCAACCAGGTCCTGCGGCTCGACGGCCTGACCGTGGCCCTGTGCGACTCCAGCATCCCCGGACGGCCGGAGGGTGTCCTGGAGGACGAGACGATCGCCTGGCTGGAGGCCGTGCTCGCCGAGTCCCCCGCCACCCCGGTCATCGTGGGCATGCACCACCCGGCGGTGGCGCTGGGCATCCCCTACGTGGACACCATCGGGCTCCGGGAGCCGGAGCGGCTGGAGGGGGTCCTGCGGCGGCACCCCCAGGTGGTCGCCGTGCTGGCCGGTCACGCCCACACCCCGGCGAGCACCACCTTCGCCGGCCTGCCCCTGATCGTCGCCCCGGGGGTCGTCTCCACCGCGCTGCTCCCCCAGGAGTACGCCTCGCCGGACCCCCGCGACTTCGACCTCCCGCCCCAGATCGCCATGCACGTCTTCGACGACGGCCGCCTCACCACCCACATGCGCCTGGTCCGCTGACCCCGTACGGCGAGGCGGCCCGGCCCTCCCGCGCCCTCACATGGCGCGGTGCTCCTGCGGGCTGACCCCGAGCACGCGTTTGAAGGCGGTGCTGAGCGCGAAGGAGCTGCCGTAGCCGACCTGCCGGGCCACCGCGCCGATGGTGGCGTCGGTCTCGCGGAGCAGGTCGGCGGCCATGGCCAGCCGCCAGCCGGTGAGGAACGCCATGGGCGACTCGCCGACCAGATCGGTGAAGCGACGCGCCAGCGACGCGCGGGAGACTCCGGTCCCGGCCGCCAGCGCGGCCACGGTCCAGGGGTGGGCCGGGTTGTTGTGGAGCATCCGCAGGGCCCGGCCCACCACGGGGTCGCTGTGGGCGCGGTACCAGGCCGGGGCCTCCGCCTCCGGGCGGGAGAACCAGGCCCGCAGGACCGCGATGAGCAGCAGGTCGAGCAGCCGGTCGAGCACGGCCTCCTGGCCCGGCTCATCCTTGACGATCTCGTCGCCGAGCAGCGGGATCAGCGGGCAGTCCCAGGCGTCCTCGGGCAGGACCAGCAGCGCGGGCAGCGCCGCGAGCAGCCGCCGGCTGATCTCTCCGTGCATCTGGTAGGTGCCGGTGATCATCATCGTCGAGCCGTCCGGGCTGTTGCCCCAGGTGCGGACGCCCAGAGCCATCTCCTGGGCCAGGGGCTCACCCTCCGGGGTGGTGCAGTGCTGCCCGGGCTGGATCACCACCTGGGGCGGGGTGGCCGGGTCGTCGGCGACCGTGTACGGATCCGGGCCGCGCATGATCGCGACGTCCCCGGGATGCAGCCGCACCGCGTCACCGTGGTCGGGGATCACCCACGCCTGGCCCCGCATCATGGCCACCAGGGTGAGCGGCGCCCGGTCCTGGATCCGCAGGGACCAGGGCGGGTTCAAGATCGATCGCAGCAGGAACGCTCCTCGGGCCCTCGGCCCGTCCAGGAGACCCGCGAGTACGTCCATATGCTTGACCTTAGACGCATAAACATGGTTTTGCGACTTTCGGCCATGGACCGTCTCATCCCATCGGCGCTTCACTTGTGGCATGACAGAGAACACGCGACAGGGAACGACGCTGGTCCTCGGCGGAACGGGCAAGACCGGCCGCCGCGTGGTGGAGCGGCTCGCCGCTCGCGGCCTGCCGGTGCGGGCCGGCTCCCGCTCGGGCACGCCCCCGTTCGACTGGGAGGACCGGGCCACGTGGGCACCCGCGCTGTGGGACGTTGAGTCGGTGTACGTGACGTACTACCCGGACCTGGCCGCCCCCGGTGCCGCCGCCTCGATCGGCTCCTTCGCCGCGCTGGCGGCCGGCAGCGGCGTCCGGCGGCTCGTCCTGCTGTCCGGCCGGGGCGAGGAAGAGGCCCGGGCCTGCGAGCGGACGGTCCAGGAGTCCGGCGCCGAGTGGACGATCCTGCGGGCGAGCTGGTTCAACCAGAACTTCAGCGAGCACTACCTGCTGGAGCCGGTGCTCAGCGGCGTGGTGGCGCTGCCCGCCGGGAACGTGGCGGAGCCGTTCGTCGACGTCGAGGACATCGCGGACGTCGCGGTCGCGGCGCTGACCCAGGACGGGCACGCGGGCCGGATATATGAGCTGACCGGCCCCCGGCTGCTGACCTTCGCCGACGCCGCCGGAGAGATCGCCAAGGCGGCAGACCGGGAGGTACGGTACGTACCGGTCTCCGCCGAAGAGTACGCGGACGCGCTCGTGGAGCACGGCGTACCGGCCGAGGAGGCAACGATGCTGACCGAGCTGTTCACCAAGGTCCTGGACGGCCGCAACGCCCATCTGACCGACGGCGTCCGGCGCGTCCTGGGCAGGGAGCCCCGGGATTTCGCCGACTACGCGCGGGACGCGGCGGCCACCGGCGTCTGGAACGGCTGAGAGACCCGCAGTCCACGGACACCGGGCGGGATCCCACGGGGGCACGCCCGGTGTCCGTGACCACAGCACATTGGATTTCCGTAACGGAGGATGGGATGTTCGAGTTGTTCCGGAGCACCGCACTGGTCGCGTCCACACTGACCACGGGGCTCATCGCGGGCCTGTTCTACGCGTTCAGCTGCGCGGTCATGCTCGGCCTGGGCCGGACGGACGACCGGACCTTCGTCAGCGCGATGCAGTGGATCAACGTGAAGATCCTCAACGGCTGGTTCCTCATCCCCTTCATGGGCGCGCTGGCGCTGATCGCCCTGGCGGGAGCGCTTCACCTGCGCGGGGACGGCCGCTCCGTGCTGCCCTGGATCGTGGCCGCCCTCGTGCTGTACGGGATGACGTTCGCCATCACCGCCGCCGTCAACGTGCCGCTCAACAACCAGCTCGCCGCGGCCGGAGAGCCCGACGGCATCACCGACCTCGCGGCGGTGCGCGAGGCATTCGAGGCGACGTGGAACCGCTGGAACCTCATCCGCGCGCTGACGTCCACCGCCGCGTTCGGCTGCCTCGTCTGGGCCCTGGTGCTCCACGGCGGCATCACCTCCTCCGGGGCATAGGCCCCCTCCCCGTCATCGCCCCCGGCCCCCCACGGGACCGGGGGCCGGAATCATGGAACCGGGGCCGGAATCACGGGACCAGGGCCGGAATGCCGTCAAGAAACGCGTCATGAGCCGCCAAATCTCGGGCGAGCCCATCAAAGTTTTGCATGATCATGCGCCGCAATGCATACTCTTGTCTCATGTCCAAGGTTCTCACCTCCCTGCCGACCGGCGAACGCGTCGGCATCGCCTTCTCGGGCGGCCTCGACACCTCGGTCGCCGTCGCGTGGATGCGCGACAAGGGTGCCGTCCCGTGCACCTACACCGCCGACATCGGCCAGTACGACGAGCCCGACATCGCCTCGGTGCCCGGCCGCGCGCTGGCGTACGGTGCCGAGGTCGCGCGCCTGGTCGACTGCCGCGCGGCACTGGTCGAGGAGGGCCTGGCCGCGCTCACCTGCGGCGCGTTCCACATCCGCTCGGCCGGGCGCACCTACTTCAACACCACGCCGCTCGGCCGTGCCGTCACCGGGACCCTGCTGGTCCGGGCGATGATCGAGGACGACGTACAGATCTGGGGCGACGGCTCGACGTTCAAGGGCAACGACATCGAGCGGTTCTACCGGTACGGCCTGCTCGCAAACCCCCACCTGCGCATCTACAAGCCCTGGCTGGACGCGGACTTCGTGTCCGAGCTCGGCGGCCGCAAGGAGATGTCGGAGTGGCTGCTCGCCCACGACCTGCCCTACCGTGACAGCACCGAGAAGGCCTACTCGACCGACGCCAACATCTGGGGCGCCACCCACGAGGCCAAGACCCTGGAGCACCTCGACACCGGTATCGAGACCGTGGACCCGATCATGGGCGTGCGGTTCTGGGACCCCGCGGTCGAGATCGCGACCGAGGACGTGACCATCGGCTTCGACCAGGGCCGCCCGGTGACGATCAACGGCAAGGAGTTCGCCACCCCGGTCGACCTGGTGATGGAGGCGAACACGATCGGCGGACGGCATGGCATGGGCATGTCGGACCAGATCGAGAACCGGGTGATCGAGGCCAAGAGCCGCGGCATCTACGAGGCCCCCGGGATGGCGTTGCTGCACGCGGCGTACGAACGGCTGGTCAACGCGATCCACAACGAGGACACCCTGGCGAGCTACCACAACGAGGGACGGCGGCTCGGCCGGCTGATGTACGAGGGCCGCTGGCTCGACCCGCAGGCGCTGATGCTGCGCGAGTCGCTGCAGCGCTGGGTCGGCACGGCGGTCATCGGCGAGGTGACGCTGCGGCTGCGGCGCGGTGAGGACTACTCGATCCTGGACACCTCCGGCCCGGCCTTCAGCTACCACCCGGACAAGCTGTCGATGGAGCGCACCGAGGACTCGGCGTTCGGTCCGGTGGACCGGATCGGCCAGCTCACCATGCGCAACCTCGACATCGCCGACTCGCGCGCCAAGCTTGAGCAGTACGCCAGCCTCGGCATGGTCGGCACCACCCACCCCGCGCTCATCGGTGCCGCCCAGGCGGCCTCGACCGGACTGATCGGCGCGATGCCGCAGGGCGGCGCCGAGGCCATCGCCTCACGCGGCACGGTCTCCGATGAAGACGCGATGCTCGACCGCGCCGCGATGGAGTCCGGCACCGACTGACGGGACCACATCGGCTCGCCTGGCGACCGGGGCCGGAATACGAGCGAAGAGACTGTCCATGACAGTCTCTTCGCTCGTATTCCGGCCGCACCCCAAGTGAAGCGTTCCGGCTTCGACGGAGACCTCAGGGGCCGATTCCAACGGTCTCGCACAGCTCGCGGTGTTCTTGAAGCGCTCCCCACGGATGAATCCGGGGGATTCCAGCCATCCCAACCGTGCGGCTCTGCGCACGGTCGCGACGCTGTTGCTTGGCGGTTCACCTTCCGGCCCCGTTTACGCGGGTTTCCACGCCCCAGCCCGCGATCCCGTTCCGGGTGACGCGGGCTCCGCCCTCCCGGCGGTGAGTGACGGCCAAAGGCGCGAGCCTGGTTATCGCTCACGTGTTCGACCGCGGCTGACTGTATCCGCGCGTGGTGCGCTGCCACAGCCGGTTCCGGCGTTTCCTGACCGCGAAGCGCATGCCGCCCCTTGCGCTCTCAACCGCGAAGCGCATGCCGCCCCTTGCGCCGTTCACCCAGCCGCACGCCCGCGAAGACCAGCACAGCCAGCAGCACGGTGGCGATGACCGCGTTGGTGCCCATGCCGACGTAGGTCTCCACCAGCGACCAGTTCTCACCCAGGGCGTAGCCGGCCAACACGAAGATCGTGTTCCAGATGAGGCTGCCGGCCGTGGTCAGCAGCGTGAAGACCCCCAGGGGCATGCGCTCCACCCCGGCGGGAACGGAGATCAAGCTACGGAAGATCGGGATCATCCGGCCGAAGAACACCGTCTTGCGCCCGTGCTTGAGGAACCACGCTTCGGTCTTGGCGATGTCGGAGACCTTCAGCAGCGGGATCCAGGCGGCCAGGGCCAGCGTGCGCTCACGGCCGAGCAACGCGCCCACCCAGTACAGCGCCAGCGCCCCGATCACCGAACCGGCGGTCGTCCACAGCAGCACGCCGAGCAGGTCCATCTCGCCCTGGGAGGCGGCGAAGCCGGCCAGCGGCAGGATCACCTCGCTCGGGAGGGGCGGGAAGAGGTTCTCCAGCGCGATCGCGATCCCGGCCCCCGGCGCGCCGAGGGCTTCCATCAGTTCAACCAGCCATTCCGTCATGTCCAAGAGACTAGGAATGATCAGGGTATGGCCACCATGAGGCTCATGGCCGTTTCGAGGGTGCGGAAAACCTCAGCCGGTCTCAGGGGACAACGCATGCCGTTCGAGAGGCCGTCACACGCGGGAAACGATCATCCCGCTCACGGGAAACGATCAGTGCATCCGCCTGCCTGCCGCAGGTCCAGCCACTCGTGAACAGCTCCGGAGCCCGCGCCGACCTGCCGCTGTTCGGCGGCAGCACCCTCGCCGGGTTCCTCGCCGAGCTCGGGCTGATCGACGAGCACCAGATCTTCGTCCGCCCCAGTACCGAGCTCGGGCTGATCGACGAGCATCAGATCTTCGTCCGCCCCGGTGTCCACGGCCGATGGGAACCGGCCACGGAGAACGGGCCCCCGCAGGACAGGCTCTAGTGGGGAGCCATGTCGACGAAGCGGCTGTAGTGGCCCTGGAAGGCCACTGTGACCGTGGCGGTGGGGCCGTTACGGTGCTTGGCCACGATCAGGTCGGCCTCGCCCGCACGGGGCGACTCACGCTCGTACGCGTCTTCCCTGTGGAGCAGGATGACCATGTCGGCGTCCTGCTCGATGCTGCCCGATTCGCGGAGGTCGCTGACCATGGGGCGCTTGTCGGTCCGCTGCTCGGGACCACGGTTGAGCTGGGAGATCGCGATGACCGGGACCTCCAGCTCCTTGGCGAGGAGCTTGATGGCCCGGGAGATCTCGGAGACCTCGTTCTGGCGGCTCTCGGTCTTCTTCGGCGAGGACATGAGCTGCAGGTAGTCGATGATGACGAAGCGCAGGTCGTTGCGCTGCTTGAGACGGCGGCACTTGGCCCGGATCTCCATCATCGACATGTTGGGCGAGTCGTCGATGAACAGCGGCGCCTCGGCCACCTCGCCCATCCGCCGGGCCAGCTTGGCCCAGTCGTCGTCGGTCATGGTGCCCGAACGCATGTTGTGCAGCGCCACCCGAGCCTCGGCGGACAGCAGACGCATCGTGATCTCATTACGCGACATTTCCAGCGAGAACACGACAGTGGTCATACCGTGCTTGATAGCGGCAGATCTGGCGAAATCCAGCCCCAAAGTCGACTTGCCGATGGCCGGGCGGGCGGCTACGACGATCATCTGGCCGGGGTGGAGGCCGTTGGTGAGGGAGTCGAGGTCCTGGAAGCCCGTGGGGACGCCGACCATCTGGCCGCCCCGGCCGCCGATGGCCTCCAGCTCGTCGAGGGCGCCGGGCATGATGTCGGCCAGGGGGACGTAGTCCTCGGAGGTGCGGCGCTCGGTGACCTTGTAGATCTCGGCCTGGGCGCGGTCGACGAGGTCGTCGACCTCCTCGTCCTGCCCGCCGTACCCGAAGGAGACGATGCGGGTGCCGGCCTCGATCAGCCGGCGGAGGATGGCCTGCTCGCGGACGATCCGCGCGTAGTAGCCGGCGTTGGCCGCGGTGGGCACGACGGCGGTCAGGGTGTGGAGGTAAGCGCCGCCGCCGACCCGGGCGACCTCGCCGCGCTTCTGCAGCTCGTCGAAGATGGTGACGGCGTCGGCGGGGTCGCCCCGGCCGTAGAGGTCGGTGATGATGTCGTAGATGATCTGGTGGGCCGGACGGTAGAAGTCGTCGGAGCGCAGGATCTCGACGACGTCGGCGATGGCGTCCTTGGACAGCAGCATGCCACCGAGGACGGACTGCTCCGCCTCGATGTTGTTCGGTGGGGTGCGCTCGAATCCCGGCTCGAAGACCGGTGGCTCCGCGATGCTCACCGCACACCCCCTCTTTCGAACACAGTTACGCTATCCCCATTTTTAGCCGCCCAGTCTGACAGTTTCCTCGCTCCCCGGACCAAGTGGCAACGCGACCTGTAGACAGGGGTGTGGATAAGGTGGCCAGTTCTTCCCCAGGGGCGGGGGCAGCCTGGGGACAGTTCTGTGGATAACTCTTTTCTGTAGGCCCACAGGGCCGCCTGACCAGCAAAAACGTCATCCACTGCCTGTGGAGGAAAGAAAGTTGGGACGACACGCCGAGACTATGCTCACATGGCATGTCCCGTCCCGTTGATCCCTAGGGGAGCCGACCCACAGGTAAGAGGCACAATAGATGGGTGCCTCTTACCCCCAGAGCCGGCCGCGAACATGACAGGCAGATCCTCCGGCTGGCCGTACCGGCCTTCGGAGCACTGGTCGCCGAGCCGCTGTTCCTGCTGACGGACTCCGTCATCGTCAGCCACCTGCCCGCCCCCGCGCTCGGCGCGCTGGGGGTGGCGAGCACCGTGCTGAGTGTCCTGGTGGGATTGTGCGTGTTCCTGGCCTACGGCACGACGGCGGCGGTGGCCCGGCAGATCGGCGCGGGCAACACCCGGCGGGCGATGCGGCAGGGGGTGGACGGCCTCTGGCTGGCCGCCGGGGTCGGCCTGGCGATCATCGCGGTGGTGTGGCCGCTCGCGCCCTCGCTCGTCCACCTGATCGGCGCCGAGGGCGAGCTCGCCCGGCAGGCGGTGACCTACCTGCGGATCAGCCTGCTGGGCGTCCCGGCCATGCTGCTCGTCCTGGCCGGGACCGGCGTGCTGCGCGGCATGCAGGACACCGCGACCCCGCTGCTGGTGTCCGTCGGCTCCTTCGCGCTCAACGCGGTGCTCAACCTGGTGTTCGTCCTGGGCATGGGCTGGGGTGTCGCGGGCTCGGCCTGGGGCACGGTGCTGGCCCAGTCGCTCGCCGCCGCGGTCTATCTCGTCCTGGTCTTCGGGCGGCACAGAGCGCCGCTCAGGCCGGATCTGGCGGGCATCAGGGCCGCGGGCTCCGCCGGGGTCGCCCTGGTCATCCGTACGGCGTGCATGCAGGTGGTGATGACCATCGCGGCGACCGTGGCCACCCGCATGGGGGACGACCAGATCGAGGCGCACACGGTCGCCGTCAGGATCTGGACCCTGCTGGCCTTCGCCCTGGACGCGATCGCCATCGCCGGGCAGGCCATCACCGGCCGCACCCTGGGCGCGGGTGACGTCGCCGGGACCCGGACGGCGACCTGGCGGATGGTCATGTGGGGGATCGGCTCGGGCGTGGTGCTGGGGCTCGCCGTGGTCGTGGCCAGGCCGTTCGTGCCCGGTCTGTTCGACGCCGGTCCGGCGATGGCCGGGGAGCTGCTCGACCTGATGTGGGTGATCGCGGCCCTGCAGCCGATCGCCGGGGTGGTCTTCGTCCTGGACGGGGTGCTGATCGGCGCCGGCGACCAGCGCTATCTCGCCTGGGCGAGCATGTGGACGACGCTCGCCTACCTGCCCGCCGCGCTGCTGGTGGTCCTCGCCGGCGGCGGCCTGACCGCGCTCTGGCTGGCGCTGGGGGTGTGGATGACGGCCCGGCTGGTCACTCTGGGAACGCGCGCGTACGGCAGGGCGTGGTTGGTGATCGGTGCGTGATCTGGCGGTGTCCACCACGTGATCGGCTACCTCTTGTACGACGCAACCCCCTGCGGCACTGTGAACACGTCCGCTATGAAGGTGTTCCACCCATGATGATTGGGTTGCGCCGTGCCCGAAGGTACATCCTTATCGATCTTACGCCGCCTGCCGCCCACCGAGGTCACGAACCGATGGACCGGCGCGCGCCACGGTCTCCCCAAGGCCTACGGCCGTACGGACCTCGTCGTCCTGGGCGTCGGTGTCATGATCGGTGCGGGCATCTTCAGCGTCGCCGGCCGGCAGGCGGCCACCATGGCCGGCCCCGGCGTGATCCTCTCCTTCATGATCGCCGGTATCACCAGCCTGCTCGTGGCCTTCTGCTTCGCCGAGCTGTCGTCGGCCATGCCGACCTCGGGCAGCGCCTACACCTTCACCTACGTCATCTTCGGTGAGGTGTGGGCCTGGCTCGTCGGCTGGGCGCTGGTGATGGAGCTGCTGCTCGCCACCGCGGTGGTGGCCCGCGCCTGGTCCCTCTACGCCGCCCAGATGCTCGCCGACCTCGGCGTGCGCCTCCCGGACCTCCTGGCGAAGATCACCGGCCAGGCCGAGGGGTTCGACCTGTTCGCGCTGTTCATCCTGGTGGTGCTGACGGCCGTGGTGGCGCTGGGCGCCCGGGTCGGCCTGCGCACCCTGTGGATCATCGTGGTCGCCAAGCTGCTGGCCGTCGGCGCGGTCATCGTGGTCGGCGCCGCCCACTTCGACCAGCGGAACCTCTCCACCATCCCCGTCCCGGCGGTCCCCGCCGGGCCGGCCGACGACACCCTGAACTCCCCGCTGCTCGGCGTCCTGTTCGGCCAGACGGGCGCGTTCGGCTGGTTCGGCATCTTCGCCGCCTCGGCGGTCATCGCCTTCGCCTACATCGGGTTCGACATCGTGGCCACCGCGGCCGAGGAGGCCGAGGACGCCCCCCGGTCGATCCCGAAGGGCATCATCCGCAGCCTGGTGATCACCACGATCATCTACATCGCGGTCGCGCTGGTGATGGTCGGCATGACCCCCTACGACAAGATGAGCTCCAAGGCTCCGCTCGCCAACGCCTTCCGCCAGGCGGAGGAGGGCTTCATGGCGCACATCATCAACATCGGCGCGGTCCTCGGCCTCACCACGGTCGTCCTGGTGCTGCTCGTCGGCCTGACCCGGGTGATGTTCGCCATGGCCCGGGACGGGCTGTTCCCCCGCTCGCTGGCCAGGATCAACCGGAGCTACCACAGCCCGACCAGGGTCACCCTGCTCATCGGCGGGGTGGCGATCCTGCTGGCCGAGTTCGTACCGGTGCTGACGCTCGAACCGCTGGTCGTGATCGGCACCCTGTTCGTCTTCATCGCCGTGGCCGCCGGGGTGATCAGGATGCGGCGGACGATGCCGGACCTGCCCCGCGGCTTCCGGGTCCCGCTCTCCCCCGGCGTGCCGATCGCCTCGATCCTCGCCTGCCTGTGGCTGCTGGTGAACCTGCAGGTCATCACCTGGCTGTACTTCGCCGCCTGGATGGCCCTCGGCATGCTGGTCTACCTGCTGTACGGCAGGCGCAACAGCGTGCTCGCCGGAGTCCGGCCGGCGGCCGCCCCCCTCGGCGCCGAGACCCGCGGCCGGCACCGCCGCTGAGACCCTACAGCCGCCGGCTGTCGAGCACGCTCCGCAGGAACTCCCGGGTCCGGGGCTCCCGGGGATCGGTGAAGATCTGCTCGGGGGTGCCGCGTTCCAGGAGCACTCCGCCGTCCAGGAAGCAGACGGTGTCGGCGATCTCCCGGCAGAAGCCCATCTCGTGGGTGGTCAGGATCATGGTCATCCCGCCCGCCTTGAGCTCCCGGATGATCTCAAGCACCTCCTTGACCAGGGCCGGGTCCAGCGCCGAGGTGACCTCGTCCAGCAGCATCAGGCTGGGCCGGGTGGCGAGGGCCCGGATGATGGCGACGCGCTGCTGCTGACCGCCGGAGAGCCGGTCGGGGTAGGCCCCGGCCTTGTCCGCCAGGCCGAACCTGGCCAGCAGCTCGCGGGCCTCCTTCTCGGCCTGTCCGCGGCCGACCCTGTGCACCTTGCGCGGGGCCAGCGTGATGTTGTCCAGCACGGTCATGTGCGGGAAGAGGTTGAAGGCCTGGAACACGATGCCCATGCGCCTGCGCGCCTCGTCGGCGTCGACCCGGACGTCGGTGATCTCGTCGCCGTCCAGGTAGATCACACCGTCGTCCACGGTCTCCAGCAGGTTCACGCAGCGCAGCAGCGTGGACTTGCCCGAGCCGGAGGCGCCGATCAGGCAGACCACCTCGTGCGCCTCGACCGACAGGTCGACACCGCGCAGCACGCTGTGGCCGTGGTAGTTCTTCCAGACGCCCTCGATGGTCAGCAGGCTCATGGGTTCTCCTCGACTGGCGGCTCGCCGGGCCGTGAACCGGGGCCGTCGTGCCCGCCGGGCCGCGCGCCGTACCCACCGCCGTACCCGCCGGCCCGTCCGGCGCGCGCGCTCACTGGCCCCGCCGCCGCTGCGAGCGGGCCGCCAGGTAGTCGGTGAAGCGGGCCATGGGGATGGTGAGCAGGATGAACAGCAGCGCCGCCGCCAGATAGGGCGTGTAGTTGAAGGTGCTGGCGGCGTGGATCTGCGCCTGGCGCAGGGCCTCCAGCGGGCCGATCGTGGCGACCAGCGCGGTGTCCTTCTGCAGCGAGACGAAGTCGTTGAGCAGCGGCGGCACCACCCGGCGCGCGGCCTGCGGCACCACCACGTACCGCATGGTCCTGCCGTGGCTCAGCCCGAGGGAGCGGGCCGCGGCCCACTGGCTCGGATGCACCGAGTCGATGCCCGCCCGGAACACCTCCGCCACGTAGGCCCCGTAGGACAGGGTGAGCGCGATGACGCCCAGCGTCGCCAGATCCGTCGGCATGCCCTGCAGGCCGAGCGCGGGCAGGCCGAAGCCGACGAGGTAGATGACCAGGATCGTGGGCACGCCGCGGAAGACATCGGTGTAGGCCACCGCGAGGGCACGCAGCGGGAAGAACACCGGTGCCTTGAGGTTGCGCGCCAGCGCGACCAGCAGGCCCACGATCAGGATCAGCGGCTCGGCGATCAGGAAGATCTTGATGTTCAGCAGGAAGCCGCTCAGAACGTCCGGCAGCGCCTTCACGAACTGCTCGGGGTTGAAGAACGTCTCCTGGACCCGGGGCCAGCCGGGCGAGTTGGTGAAGAGCCAGACGAGCAGGACGATCAGCAGGATCGTCGAGGCGGTCGCGATCGAACTCGACCGGATCGACCTCTGCCTTCGGAGTCGCTCCCGCTCCGCCTGCCGCTCGCTCTTCACCCAGGCCGCGTGGGCCGTCACGCGATCACCGTTCTCCGCCGGGTGACGGCGTCCCGTCCGTGGAACGCCGCCCGCGCCGGGGACATGCCGGTGGCCGGTGCGCCCGTCCCGGTCACTTCAGCTCCGGGGCACCCGCGGCCGAGCCGAGCCATTCGGTCTCGATCTTGGCGAGCTCGCCGGAGGAGGTCAGCTTGTCGATCGCCTCGTTCACGCAGCCCACCAGCGGGCTGCCCTTCTCGAAGACCGCGCCGAAGACCTCGGGCGTGCCGGAGGCGGCGCCGAACTGGCCGACGATCTTGGAGTTCTCGACCTGGGCGGCGGTCACGTAGAAGGCGGTGGGCAGGTCCACCACCACCGCGTCGACCTGCTTGTTCTTCAGCGCGTTCACCGCGTCGATCTGCTCGTTGTAGACGTTCGGCTCGGCCGCCGGCTTGATGACGTCCTTGACCGCCTGCAGCGAGGTGGTGCCGACCTGCACGCCGATCTTGGCGTCCTTGAGGGCGGCCAGGTCCGTCGCGGAGGCGGCCTTGGAGCCGTCCAGCGCGACCACGGCCTGCTTGACCGTGTAGTAGCCCTTGCTGAAGTCGACGACCTTGGCCCGGTCAGGGGTCACGGAGACCTGGTTGAGGTCGAAGTCGAACTGCTTGGCGCCGGGGGCGAACGCGGTGTCGAACTTCACCGTGGCCCAGGCCACCTCGCCGCTCTCGAAGCCGAGCTGCTTGGCGACGGCGTGGGCCACCGCGCTCTCGAAGCCCTTGCCGTTGGCCGGGTCGTCGTCCTTGAACCACGGCTCGTAGGCGGGCTTGTCGGTGCCGATGGTCAGCTTGCCCGGGGTCTTCAGCGTGAGCTGGTCCTTGGCGCAGGTGGCCGGGGCGGAGGGGGCTGCCTTGACCGCCGTTTCCGAGGCCGGCGCACATGCTACGGCGGCCACCGCGAGGGCGCCGAGCGCGAGCAGCATCGAAGGACGGACCATGACAAACCTCCAGAATCAAGCAACGACTCACGAATTCTACGTATGTGCGGTGACCCCGAGTGACACCGTCTCGCCATACGGATGAGGGCTCTCCCCCGCGGACGGAGAAGAGCCCTCATGATGCGTGACCGGTCAGGCCGCGACAACCTCGATGTCGAGGGCCGCGGAGACCTCCGGGTGCAGCTTGACGCTGACCCGGTGGGAGCCGAGGCTCTTGATCGCGGGCGCGATCTCGATGCGACGGCGGTCGAGCAGGGGGCCGCCGGCGGCCTTGACGGCATCGGCGACGTCGCCCGTGGTGATGGAGCCGAAGAGACGGCCGGAGTCGCCGGCCTTCGTCTTCAGGACCACCTTCAGGGACTTGAGCTGGCCCGCGACCTCCTGGGCGGTGCCCAGGTCGCGGATCTCGCGGGCGTCGCGAGCCTTCTTGATCGAGGAGATCTGCTTCTCGCCGCCGCGCGTCCACAGGATCGCGAAGCCGCGGGGGAGCAGGTAGTTGCGGCCGTAGCCGCTCTTGACCTCGACGATGTCGCCGGGGGCGCCGAGGCCGGTGACCTCACTGGTGAGAATGAGCTTCATCTGTCCGACCTCCTTAGCGCGCGGTGCTCATGTACGGCAGGAGCGCCATCTCACGAGCGTTCTTGATAGCGGTCGCCACGTCACGCTGGTGCTGGGTGCAGTTGCCCGTCACCCGGCGGGCACGGATCTTGCCGCGGTCGGAGATGAACTTCCGAAGCAGCGCCGTGTCCTTGTAGTCGACGTAGGAGATCTTGTCATGGCAGAACAGGCAAACCTTCTTCTTAGGCTTGCGCAGTGCCGGCTTGGCCATCGTGGTGCTCCTTTCAGAGCCCCGCCGTGAGGCGGGAATGGTCGCTGCGGATATGGACTGGATTTCAGGATGCGATCTTCGGCCGTCCCGGAGGACGGCCGTACCGACCTGGAAGGATCGACCTAGAAGGGCGGTTCGTCGCTGAAGTCGCCGCCACCGAAGTTGCCGCCACCCTGCTGCTGGCCGCCACCGAAGTTGCCGCCGCCACCGCCACCGCCGCCGTAGTTGTTACCGCCGCCGAATCCGCCGCCCTGGGGGGCGGCGGGCGCCGCGGAGGCCCACGGGTCGTTGGCCGGGCCGCCGCCGAAGCCGCCGCCACCGCCGCCCTGACGGGCGGTCTTGTTGACCTTGGCGGTCGCGTTCTTCAGGGAGGGGCCGACCTCGTCGACCTCGACCTCGTAGACGGTGCGCTTCTCGCCTTCCTTGGTCTCGTAAGACCGCTGGCGGAGCCGTCCCTGAACGATGACCCGCATGCCGCGCTGGAGGCTCTCGGCGACGTTCTCCGCCGCCTGTCGCCAGACGTTGCAGGTCAGGAAGAGGCCTTCGCCGTCTTTCCACTCGTTGGTCGTCTTGTCCAGAAACCGCGGAGTGGATGCGATGCGGAACCGGGCCACAGCCTGCCCCGTAGGGGTGAACCGCAGCTCCGGATCGTCGACGAGGTTGCCGACGATGGTGATGGTGGTGTCGCCTGCTGCCATGGCTAGCGCTGCCCTTCCTGCGGCCTTAGCTGGTTATCGGCTCAGAGTACGGCTGCCGCCCGACAAAATGCCGGGGGTTAGTGCACGTCCGGACGGAGGACCTTGGTCCGCAGGATGCCCTCGTTGAGGTTCATCTGCCGGTCGAGCTCCTTGACCGTGGCGGGCTCAGCGGTCAGGTCGATGACGGCGTAGATGCCCTCGGGCTTCTTGTCGATGTCGTAGGACAGCCGACGACGACCCCACACGTCGACCTTCTCCACGCTGCCGCCGTCATTGCGGACGACCGTGAGGAACTGGTCGAGGGAAGGGGCCACCGTACGCTCATCGAGCGAAGGGTCGAGAATGACCATCATTTCGTAACGACGCATGCTGGCTTCCAACCTCCTCTGGACTCTTGCGGTCACGACACCGTGCCGTGACAGGAGGACGCTGACGTCTTCACCGCGGTCGCCCATTTCGGCGGCCGTGGTGGAGGGCGGGTCATAACACGCCCATGAAACGTAGCCGTGCCAGCCTACCAGCCGGTCAAGGGTTGGGCCGTCACCTCGCCGGGAACCTCCCTACCATGGGAGGACGGGGGTGGTGAGCCATGCCGCACGTGTTTCGTTCCACCGGGGGCCGGCCGTCCCGGCTGCGACTGAACAGCGACGGGCGACGGCACCCCGTCGAGAACGTCCTGAGTGTCGTCACGCTCGCCTGCGGGTTGATCGCCTTCGTGTCCGCGTTCTTCCCCGGCGCGCACGCGATCGGGGCGTGGCTGGGGACGGTGGGGTTCGTCGGAGGTTTCTACTCGCAGTACGTCTCGGCGACGACGGCCGAGCGCTCACTGAACATCGTGGGCATCGTGGCCTCGTTCGTGGGTGTGGCCTTCGGCATCTACCACGGTGGTTTCTACCCGTAGAGCCCCGACGGCCGAAGGCCACTCCCGGGCGGCTAACCGCCCAGCCGCAGGTCCACGCCGAGCAGGACGAGGAACCACAGGAAGACCGCCAGCAGTGCCTCGGCGACGTCCTTCAGGAGCTTGGGGGTGATGTAGTCGTAGACCCAGGCCACGTAGAGACCGATCAGGATGTAGATCAGGCCGATCAGGCTGATCCCTCTGCGGTAGTAAGCCACTTCGACTCCTTGCGTTCGGCCCGCGGGGGGTAGCGGGCATCGGGGCGCGCCGTGCGACTGCCCGTGAAAGGCGGCTCGAAACGGCTAGGCTCGAACACATGCCGCGTATCGGAGCCCATGTCGACCAGGACGACCCGCTGACCCACGCCAGGGCGCGCGACGCCGAGGTCGCGCAGTTCTTCCTCGGCGACCCGCAGGGCTGGAAGGGCCCGGTCATCGGCGAGAAGACCCCGGAGATCAGGGACTCCGGCGTGGACGTCTACATCCACGCGCCCTACGTGATCAACGTGGCCACCGCCAACAACCGGATCCGCATCCCCAGCCGCAAGCTGCTGAGCTCCAACCTCGCCGCGGCGGCCGAGCTGGGCGCCAAGGGCCTGATCGTCCACGGCGGCCACGTCGGCGCCGGCGACGACCCGCAGAAGGGCTTCGACAACTGGCGCAAGGTGTTCGAGCGCCTGGAGGAGCACGAGGTCCCGGTGCTCATCGAGAACACCGCGGGAGGCGGCAACGCGATGGCCCGCAAGCTGGAGCGCATCGCCCGGCTGTGGGACGCCCTCGACGGCTTCGACGTGGGTTTCTGTCTGGACACCTGCCACGCGCACGCGGCCGGTGAGGAACTGGCCGACGTGGTCGAGCGGATCATGGCCATCACCGGCCGGATCGACCTGGTCCACTGCAACGACTCGCGCGACGCCGCGGGGTCCGGTGCCGACCGGCACGCCAACCTCGGCGCGGGCCGGATCGACACCGAGCTGATCCTCTCGGTCTGCCGGAGCGCCGGGGCGCCGATCGTGGTGGAGACGCCGTTCGAGGGCCAGGCCGAGGACATCTCTCTCCTCAGAAAGAGCCTCTGATCAGCAAGAGCGTTTGATCCACAGCCTGTGGATAACTTTTCTGGATTACTCCGTGCCAAGAATGGGTAAGGAGAGTCACCCCACCCAGGCACCATCCATGAAAGTCAGCGTGTTGAGCACCATCAACGGGCCGACCACCAGCGCGTAGACGAGGATCACCCACTGTCTCCAGCGCGCGCCCGGGGTGCCCGTCCGCGCGATGAGCAGGAACAGCGGCCACCACAGCAGCGCCGAGCGCGGGATCGACAGGTAGTAGGCGGAGCAGATCAGGGCGCCCACCTGGAGACCCACGTAGACGAACTCGCTCCATCGCCGCAGGTAGAGCAGGACCAGCACGAGCCCGATCCCGACGACCGCCCCGGCGATCTCCAGCCGGAACGCCCAGGCGAACCTTCCCTCCCCCATGGCCGAGTTCCACGTCGTGATCAGCGACTCCCACGGCCACACCAGGTGCCGCCCCCACCCGGCCTCCTGTGCGTGCTTCCACGCCAGCCAGTCGCCGCTGAGGCTGTAGTGGTAGGCGGAGTAGAGCACCAGCGGCACGAACGGCAGCACCAGCCACGCCGCCTGCCGTACGGCCTGCCGCCGGGTGAAGAACTCCACGATCAGGGCGAGGGCCAGGAACAGGCCGGTGATCCGCATGCAGGAGGCCCCCGCCGCGAGACCGGCGGCCAGTGACCAGCGCCCCTGGCGCGCCGCCAGCCAGGCCGGGATCGCGAAGGCCAGGAACAGCGCCTCGCTGTAGCCGGTGAACAGGAACACCGACATCGGCCAGAGCAGCAGCGCCAGCACCGCGCGCCACCCGGCTCCCGGCGGTCCCTCGAACTCGGCGAGCCTGGCCAGCGCCACCATCGCGACGGCGCCCGCCACGAAGGAGATGAGCAGCCCGGCGAGCGTCCAGTCGCCCACGAACGTGTGCACCGCGCGGAGCGTCAGCGGCATGCCGGGGAAGAACGCGGGCAGCCCCTTGTCCGGCTCGGCGGCGGCGGGGTCGCCGCCGTAGCCGTGCTCGGCGATGGTGATGAGGAGCTGGGTGTCCCAGTGCTTCCAGCGCTCCAGGAACGGCGCAACGGTATCTCCCCCCGACATGGCCCCGGCCCCCACGACCGCGAGGACGACGATTCCCAACCGGGAGCTCAGCCAGAGCGTCAACGCCTCCATCGCGGTGTCGCGCGGAGGTTCCAGGGGGGTGGTCATACGGTGGAATTGTGGCGGATCATCATGTCTTGAGGCCAGCCGGAAAGGTCATGAGGTTGACCACTTCCGGACGGCCGCCCCCTCCCGACAGCACGGATCCGGTACGGCGTGCGTGCCGTACCGGATCCGTGGAGGCCGTGGAGACCGGCCGGGAGCCGTGGCCGGAGACCGGCCGGGGGTCAGGAGAGCGCGATGCGGAACCGGTCGGGGGCCCCGTCGAAGACGCCGCCGGCCTGATCGTCGATCCCGGCCTGCCGGATCACGTCCTTGTCCGGCTTGAGGATGTCGCGCACGACGAGGGCCATCATGATCAGGATGGTGATCGCCCGGCCCCACACGGCGGTGAAGTAGGTGTCGCCGGAGATGCCCAGCGCCTCGTTGCCGGGCTGGATGCCGACCAGGTAGAGCCAGATCGCGAAGAAGTACCAGCACTCGGCGACCTGCCAGAGCGCGATCGCCTTCCAGTTGGGCCGGGACAGCACCGCGAAGGGGATCAGCCAGAGCACGTACTGCGGCGACCACACCTTGTTGGTCAGCATGAACGCGGCCAGGGTGAGGAAGCACAGCTGCATCAGCCGGGGCCGGGTCCGGGCGGTCACCGTGAGCACCGCGATCGCCAGGCAGAAGGCGCCCAGCGCGAGGATGCCCAGCGTGTCGAGCCGGTCGGCGTCGCCGAGGATCGGCCACTGCTTCTGGTTGAAGAAGTACCAGATCGAGCCCCAGTCGGCCGGGCGCTCCTGGCTGAAGACGTAGAACCGCTTCCACCCGTCGAAGGCGGTCAGCATGATCGGCACGTTGACGAGGAGCCAGATCCCGGCCGCGCCGCCGACCGTCTTGAGGAACGGCACCCACTTGCCGGTGCGCAGCGTCAGCAGGAACAGCGGGCCCAGGAACATCAGCGGGTAGAACTTCGTGGCGATCGCCAGGCCGAGCAGGACGCCCGCCAGCCACTGCCGCCGCTTGGACCAGGCGAGCAGCGCGCCCAGCGCCAGGGCGTTGGCGGCCAGGTCCCAGTTGATGTAGGCGGTGAGGATCAGCGCGGGGGCGAGGGCGTACCAGAGCGCGTCCCAGCGCCGGGCCGGTCCGGCCAGCGCGGCCATCAGCAGCACGCCGACGACCAGGCAGAGGGCCATCAGGATCACGGTCAGGTCGTAGAACGCCGTCCCGGGATCGCTCATGGGCGTGACGATGCGGCGGAAGAACTCCATGATCCCGCCGATGCCGACGGGGTATTCGACCGGGTAGTCGAAGTAGGGGACCTTGCCCTCGTTGAGCTTCTCGTTCCACCACAGCGGATAGATGTCGGTGTAACAGAAGTTCGTGAACTGCAGGGTCCCGTGGTTCCACGCCCCGCCGAAGCGGCAGGGCCACTTCCACAGGTAGGAGAGCAGCGCCCCCAGCCCCGCGAACAGGGCCAGGGGGATGTACGGGACCGCGCGCGTCCCGAGGCCGGACACCGTGTTCAGCGGCGACTGGAGGCTCTTCATCAGGGACGCTGCCCGGACGGTCTGCCCCTGGGGTCCGGCGCGACCGCGGCGGGGGCGCCGCCGTTGCTGCCGATGTCGCCGCCGCCGCCGTCGCCGCCGCCGTCGCCGTTCTCGTCCGGGAAGCCGGTGTCGTCCCCCGTGGAGTCACAGGTGATGTCGCCGGGCAGGCAGCCCTGGTCGTCAGGCGAGGGCTGCTGGTCCCCGAGGTCTTCGGGGATGCCGTCGTCGCCCGGGTCCTCGGTGCCGAACGGGTCCGGCGTGGGCGACGGGGTCGGCGTCGGGGTGGGCTTGGGGACGATGTTGTTGTCCGTGCCGACGTTGGCGCGCGGCGGGAAGGGGATGACCTCCTTGCCCTTCATCGCCTCCGCCATGAAGGCGTGCCACACCCGGGTGGGATACGTGGCGCCCTGGATCTCGGCGCCCAGCGACTCCTCGGCGTTCGTCTTCTTGTCCTGCCGGTACATGCCGACGGCGGTGGACAGCTGCGGGGTGAACCCGACGAACCACGCTTCCTTGTTCTCGTCGTTGGTGCCGGTCTTGCCCGCCACCGGCCGGTCGTAGAGGGCCGCGGCCCTGCCGGTGCCCCGGGGGTCCTTGACGACCTGCTCCAGGGCGACGATTGCGTCGGCCGCGCTGTCGGGGCTGATGACCTGGGTGTGCTGGGTGCTCTCCGGGAGGACCACCGTCTTGTCGCGGTCGACGACCTTGATCACGACGTGGTTCTCGAAGTGCTTGCCCTCGTTGGCGAAGATCGAGTAACCGCCGGCCTGCTGGACCGGGGTGACCGGGCCGGAGCCGATGGTGAGGGCGAAGGCGTGGTCCTTCACGGTCTTCTGGAGGTTGTCCTCGCCGATGCCCGCCCCGGCCGCGATCTTGACGACCTCCTCCAGGCCGACCTCCATGCCCATCTGCACGAACGCCGTGTTGACGGACTCGGCGGTGGCCCTGATGGTGTTGACCGAGCCGCCGGGGATGTCGTGGGAGTTCTTGATGTCGTTGGTGCCCGGCGCCTTGATAGGGCCCTTGCCCAGCAGGTAGCTGTTGAGGCTGTTGCCGGCCTCCAGCCAGGCGGCCAGCACGTAGGGCTTGAACGCCGACGCCGCCTGCTTCTCGGACATGAACGCGTCGTTCCACTCGCGCTTGAGGAAGTTGGGCCCCCCGTAGAAGGCGACGACCCGCCCGTTGCGGGGATCCACGGCCGCGAGGCCGGTGTGGATCTCGGAGGAGAGGCCGGAGGTGTTCTCCTGGACCGCCTTCTTGGCCGCCAGCATCAGGCGCTTGTCGAACGTGGAGTAGATCTTGTAGCCGCCCCGCTCGACGTCCTCCTGGCTGATGCCCTTGCGCTTGAGCTCCCGGAGCACCTCGGTGATCATGTATCCCTTGATGCCCGCGTAGTAGTCCTTGTTGCGGACGGCGATCCGCTTGGGGGCCGTGGGGGACTTGGCGGGCAGCGAGCCGTACTTGGCCGGGTCGATCTGGGCCATGCCCTTGATCACGTAGTCGTAGCGCTCCTGGGTGGAGGCCAGGTTCTTGGCGTTCTCGGCGCGGTCGAACGCGTCGGGGTTCTGGATGCGGCCGGCGAGGTAGGCCGCCATCTCCGGGGTCAGCTTGTCGACGTCCTTGTTGAAGAACGCCTGCGCCGCGGCCTGGATGCCGTGGGCGCCCCGTCCGAAGTAGATGGTGTTGAGATACTGGGTCAGGATCTCCTCTTTGCTGATCTCCTTGTCCAGCTTGATCGCGACGAAGATCTCCTTGACCTTCCGCTGGATCGACCGCTCCTGGCTGAGGCCGTCGTAGTAGTTACGGGCCATCTGCTGGGTGATGGTCGAGGCGCCCTGGACCTGCTCGCCGCTCACGGTGCTCCACAGCGACCTGGCCATGCCCTTGAAGTCGATGCCGTTGTCCTCGCGGAAGCTGCGGTTCTCCGCGGCGATCACCGCGTCCTGGACGTGCCGCGGGATCTTGTCGATCGTCACCAGCGTCCGTTTGACGCCGAGGCGGGCGAGCGGGGTCTTGTCGCTGTAGTAGATGACGCTGCCCTGGTCGTCCACGCTGTCCTGCTTGTCCGTGGCCGAGGGGACGGGCGTGTTGGCGTAGCCGACCGCGATCATGCCGAAGACACCCGCGGTGACGACCGTGAAGCTCGCCAGCACGATCTTCCAGCTGGGGACGAAACGCTTCCATCCCCGGCTGTCGGGCTCGTCGTCGCCGTCGCCGTCGCCGGGACCGCGGCCGCCCGGTCCGCGTCCGCCGCGTCCGCCGGGACCGCCGGGACCGCCGGGACCGCCGGAGACCACGGTGTCCTCCGCCGCGACGGCGCGCCCGGCCCGGCCGCGCCTGCTCCGCCCGCCGGGACCGGAGCCCGGGGAGCGCTCGCTCCTCGCCTGGGCGGCGAGCATGGCCTGGGTGTCCTCGAAGGCGGCCTCGGGACGGCGGCCGGGGGCCGGGTCGGGGTCGCGCCTGCGCATTCCGCCCTCCCCGGGACCGTACCCGGCGCCCTGCGGCGCCCGGCCGGTCTCCCGGGGGTCACGCCCGGCGCCCTGCGGCGCCCGTCCGAAGTCCCGAGGGTCCGGTCCTACGCCCTGCGACCGTCCCTGCGCCTGGGGCGTATTCCAGGCCGCGTCACCGGTTTGGGAGGGCTGGGACGGGGGAACTGCACGGGGAGCGGCGCCTGGGCTTGAGCGACGGCGCCGTCCCTGGGGAGCCGACGCGTCCGGGCGCTGCTGGCGTCCGTCCGGCTCCGGGTCATGGCTGTGGCTGTTACTCACGCGTCCTCGTTCGGTCATCGGGGTCTACGGCGGCGTGCTGGCGGGGAGATTACCTCCAGATCACGGAAGATCTCGTCGCCTTGGCTGACTGGTAGCCGACTTCTTCGGGTGGATCTCCAATCCCGGGGACGGACGAGACCGGCGGGTGGTTCCGAGAACAACCTTGGCAGACCTCTCCCGCCTGAGCGCGGGATTCCCCGTATCGGAAGGCGGTCCCGAGCGTGCGGGGGCCACGGCCCACTACCGTCCGCTGCGACCACATAGGCGTCACACTACGGCTTTTTACTGTTTGCGCCCAACCTCTTGGGAAAGTCGTTAATTGCAGAGATATGTTGGTTCGACGTATCCTCAAGATGTATCGGCTCGATACATCGACGCGAGAGGTGGTGGTTTCCAGTGGCCAGTGGACGGGGCGGCGTACTGGAGCTCGCCGTGCTCGGGTCGCTGCACGAGACCCCGTTACACGGCTATGAGCTGCGCAAACGGCTCAACGCTCTCCTCGGCATGTTCCGAGCGTTCTCCTACGGTTCGCTCTACCCCTGCCTCCGCCAGCTGCTGACCGACGGGCTCATCGTGGAGGACAGCGCGTCCGACACGGCCTCTGCCCCCGCCGAGAGCCCCATAACGCTCACCGGCCGCCGGTCGAAGATCGTCTACAAGCTGACCGCGGAGGGTAAGGAGCGGCTCCAGGAGTTGCTCACCCAGGCCGGCCCGTCCGCCTGGGAGGACGAGAGCTTCGGAGTCCATTTCGCCTTCTTCAGGCACACCGAGGCCGAGGTGCGCCTGCGCATCCTCGAAGGACGCCGGAGCCGGCTGGAAGAACGCCTCGACGGCGTCCGGACGGCCCTCGCCCGCACACGGGAACGGCTCGACAGCTACACCCTCGAGCTGCAGCGTCACGGTCTGGAGTCGGTCGAACGCGAAGTGCGCTGGTTGAATGAGCTGATCGCCACCGAGCGACGGAGCTCCTCAGCCGACGAAGAGCGGCAGTCCACGCAAGAAGGAACATCCCGGGCGCCCGCGCCCGGAGCAGATAACACGGGACGGCATGCCGTCCCGGAAGACAAATGACCACTCAGAACAAGGGGAGCGAGTGCCATGGGTTCGGTGCGCGTAGCCATTGTCGGTGTAGGCAACTGTGCCACGTCGCTCGTGCAGGGCGTGCACTACTACAGGGACGCCGACCCCGGCGCCCGGGTGCCGGGCCTGATGCACGTCAAGTTCGGCGAGTACCACGTCGGTGACGTCGAGTTCGTCGCGGCTTTCGACGTCGACGCGAAGAAGGTCGGGCGTGACCTGTCCGAGGCGATCGTGGCCTCGGAGAACAACACCATCAAGATCTGTGACGTGCCGCCGCTGGGCGTGACCGTGCAGCGTGGCCACACCTTCGACGGCCTCGGCGAGTTCTACCGGGACATGATCGAGGAGTCGGACGAGGCCCCGGTCGACGTCGTGCAGGTCCTCAAGGACAGCAAGGTCGACGTCCTGGTCTCGTATCTGCCCGTCGGGTCGGAGGAAGCCGACCGCTTCTACGCCCAGTGCGCCCTCGACGCCAAGGTCGCGTTCGTCAACGCGCTGCCGGTGTTCATCGCCTCCGACCCGGTGTGGGCCCAGAAGTTCACCGACGCCGGCGTCCCGATCATCGGCGACGACATCAAGTCCCAGGTCGGCGCGACCATCACGCACCGCGTGATGGCCAAGCTGTTCGAGGACCGCGGGGTCGAGCTGCTCCGCACCTACCAGCTGAACTTCGGCGGCAACATGGACTTCATGAACATGCTGGAGCGCAAGCGCCTGCAGTCCAAGAAGATCTCCAAGACCCAGTCCGTCACCTCCCAGATCCCGCACGAGATGGGCAAGGCCGACGTGCACATCGGCCCGTCGGACCACGTGCCGTGGCTCGACGACCGCAAGTGGGCCTACGTCCGCCTGGAGGGCAGGTCCTTCGGCGACACCCCGCTGAACCTGGAGTACAAGCTGGAGGTCTGGGACTCCCCCAACTCCGCCGGCATCATCATCGACGCGGTCCGCGCCGCGAAGATCGCCCTCGACCGGGGCATCGCCGGGCCGATCCTGTCGGCCTCCTCCTACTTCATGAAGTCCCCGCCGGAGCAGTACTCCGACGACGAGGCCCGTGAGTACGTGGAGAAGTACATCCGCGGCGAGGTCGAGCGCTGAGCGCCCGACTGTGAGGAGCCCCCCGCCCACCGGGCGGGGGGCTCTCCGCGTTCGAGGGCCCGTGGTCGAGGGCCCGCGTTCAAGGGCCTGTTCCCGGACGATCCGTGGTCGGACGATCCGTGGTCAGCGGGCGGCGGCGGGGAGCTCGGCGGGGTCGGCGACCGGCCAGCCGAGGGGGTCGGCTCCGAGCTCGACCAGCTGGGGGAGCTGCTCGCGGCACCACGGGGAGACGGCCAGGCGATGGGCGAGCACCCCGTCGACGAACTCCTTCCACGGCATCCAGCGCACGTCGTCGACCTCGTCGGGGTTGGGCGCGGCGTCGGACCCGACGACCACCCGGTAGACCGGGCAGAGCTCGTGCTCGACGATCCCGCTGTCCATGACCGCTCGGTAGGAGAAGCGCGGCAGCAGCAGGTCGACGCCGCCGGCGCTCAGCCCCAGCTCGTGGGAGAGCCGGCGGGTCACCGCCTCCGCCATCGGCTCGCCGGGCAGCGGGTGGCCGCAGCAGCTGTTGGTCCACACGCCGGGCCAGGTGATCTTGTGCGATGCCCTGCGGGTGAGGAGCACCCGGCCCTGCCCGTCGAACACGTAGCTGGAGAAGGCGAGATGGAGGGGGGTTTCCGGACCGTGCACCACGGCCTTGGGGGCCGTGCCGATCGCGTTTCCCTCGGCGTCGACGAGCACGACGTGTTCTTGAGGCGTCACCCGACCGAGAGTACGTGACCATGTCGGCCCGTCATGCCTGATCAGCGTTAGATCATGAAAGGTGTGGAAGTGTCCCCCCCACGTATCTCAGGGATGTTCCCGATGTCTCCGCAGGGGCGGTCGAGCGTAGGCTGAGCCCGTGTCATTCGTATCCGATCTACGCGTTGTCCTGGATGGTCGGGACTTCCGGCGGCTGTTCAGCACCCGCCTGGTCTCACAGTTCTCCGACGGGATCTTCCAGTTCGCCGTAGCCGGATTCGCCTTCTTCAGCCCGGAGAAGAGCACCAGCGCCGTCCAGATCGCCGCCGGCCTGGCGGTGCTGCTGCTGCCGTACTCGATCCTGGGCCCCTTCGTGGGAGTGTTCATCGACCGCTGGTCCCGGCGGCAGATCCTGGTGATCGCGCCGCTGGTCCGCGGGGCGCTGCTGCTGGTGGCCGCCGCCCTCGTCGCCACCGGCGCCCCCGACGCGCTCTTCTACACCGCCGCGCTCGCCGTCCTCGGGGTCAACCGCTTCTTCCTCGCCGCGCTGGGCGCCTCGCTCCCGCACGTCGTCCCGGCCGACCGGCTGATGGTGGCCAACGCGGTCACCCCCACCTCCGGCACCGTGCTGACCTTCGTGGGCGTGGGCGCGGGCTACCTGCTGCGGATGGTCTTCGGCTCGGACCACCGGGGCACGGCGGTGCTGCTGGTCGCCTCCGGCCTCGTCTTCGGCCTCAGCGCGCTGATCGCCAGGACCATGGGCAGGAAGCTGCTCGGCCCGGCCTACGACCCGGACCGGCCGCAGGCCCGCGCCGCCGTGCGCCACGTGCTGAGCGGCCTGGCCGACGGCGCCCGGCACCTCGTCCACCACCGGGCCGCCGCCGCCGCGATGGGGGCGATGGCCACCCACCGGTTCGTGTACGGCATGTGCACGGCGATGCTGGTGCTGTTGTCGCGCTACTACTTCGCCGACAGCGCCGAGGACGCGCTGAACGCGGTCTCCATCGTGGTCGCCACCTCGGGGGTCGGCTACGCCCTGGCCATCCTGGTCACGCCGTGGGCCACCGAGCGCTTCGGCATCGAGCGGTGGGTGCAGGGCATGCTCGCCGGCGCCGGGGTGCTGACGTTCGCGCTCTGCGCGCCGTTCCAGCAGTGGGGCTTCGCGGCCGGCGGCTTCGTGCTCGGCATCGCCGGGCAGAGCATCAAGATCTGTGCGGACACCAGCGTCCAGCGGGACGTCGAGGACGCCTACCTCGGCCGGGCCTTCTCGATCTACGACATGCTCTTCAACGGCACCTACGTGCTGGCCGCTACCCTGGCCGCGGCGCTGCTGCCGGCCGACGGCCGGTCGATGGCGGTGCTGGTCCTCATCACCGCCGGCTACCTGGGCGGCGCGCTGCTCTACCGGGTGCTCACGCCGGCCCGAGCGCCCGAGCCGCTGCCGTCATCGCCGTCGTGATCCTCTCCAGGTCGTCGCCGACCGAGTAGGGCGGCATCGTGTAGATCAGCCGGTTGAACGGGCGCAGCCAGACCCCGTGCCGCATGACGACGTCCTGGACCGCCGCGACGTCGACGGGCTCGTGGGTCTCGATGACCCCGATCGCGCCGAGCACCCGCACGTCCTTCACGCCGGGGGCGTCCGCGGCCTCCGCCAGGCCCCGCACGAGCCCGGCCTCGATCCGCCCGACCTCCTCGCGCCACGGGCGCTCCCGCAGCAGCTCCAGGGAGGCGCCCGCGACGGCGGCGGCCAGCGGGTTGCCCATGAAGGTCGGCCCGTGCATCAGCACGCCGACGCCCTCGGCCACCCGCTCGGTGCACAGCGTCGCGGCCAGCGACATGTAGCCGCCGGTCAGCGCCTTGCCCAGGCACATGATGTCCGGCCTGACCCCGGCGTGGTCGCAGCCGAACAGCTCCCCCGTCCGGCCGAACCCGGTGGCGATCTCGTCGGCGATCAGCAGGATGCCGTGCTCGTCGGCCAGCTCGCGGAGCCGGCGCAGGTAGGCGGGGTGGTAGAAGTGCATGCCGCCCGCCCCCTGGACGACCGGCTCCACGATGATCGCCGCCAGCTCGTGGGCGTGCCCGGCGACCATCTCGTCCAGCCGGGCCGCGTAGCCCTCGTCGAACTCGGCCGGCGGCCGTCCGGCGAAAACGTGCCCGGCCAGCGCGCCGGAGAACAGGTGGTGCATGCCGTTGACCGGGTCGCAGACGGCCATCGCCCCGAAGGTGTCGCCGTGGTAGCCGCCCCTGACCGTGAAGAGGCGGCTCTTGCCGGTGAGCTGGAAGGCCATCTTGATCGCGACCTCGACGGCCACCGAGCCCGAGTCGGCGAGGAACACCTTCGGCAGCCCGGTCATGGTGGCCAGCGTGTGCGCCAGCCGTACGGCGGGCTCGTGGGTGAGCCCGCCGAACATGACGTGCGCCATGTTCCCGGCCTGGTCCTTCAGGGCCCGGTTGAGCCTGGGGTGGTTGTAGCCGTGGATCGCCGCCCACCAGGACGACATCCCGTCGACCAGCTCCCGCCCGTCCGCGAGCGTCAGCCGTACCCCCTCGGCCCTGGAGACCACGTGCACGGGCCCCCGCGGCGGCAGGGCCGCGTAGGGGTGCCAGACGTGCTCGCGGTCCAGGTCCGCGATGTCACTCAGGGGGGAGGCCGTTCTCGTGGGCCCACTGGCGCAGGGCCTCGGTCGCCGCCTCCTTGCCGATGACGCCCTTGTCCAGGCGCATGTCCAGGAGGAACTTGTAGGCGCGGCCGATGACCGGGCCCGGGGGGACGCCGAGGAGCGCCTGGATCTCGTTGCCGTCGAGCTCGGGACGGATCTTCCCCAGCTCCTCCTCGTCGGCCAGCCGGGCGATGCGCTCCTCAAGCTGGTCGTAGGTCCGCGACAGCGCCTGGGCCTTGCGCTTGTTGCGCGTGGTGCAGTCGGCACGGGTCAGCTTGTGCAGGCGTTCGAGCAGGGGCCCGCCGTCGCGGACGTAGCGGCGCACGGCCGAGTCGGTCCACTCGCCGGTGCCGTACCCGTGGAAGCGCAGGTGCAGCTCCACCAGGCGGGACACGTCGGCCACCACGTCCTTGGGGAACTTCAGCTCCGACATCCGCTTCTTGGCGAGCTGCGCGCCGACCATCTCGTGGTGGTGGAAGGAGACCCGGCCGCCGGGCTCGTGGCGGCGGGTCTTGGGCTTGCCCACGTCGTGCAGGAGCGCCGCCCAGCGCAGGATGCGGTCGGGGCCGTTCTCCTCCAGGTCGATCGCCTGCTCCAGCACGATCAGCGTGTGCTCGTAGACGTCCTTGTGCCGGTGGTGCTCGTCGATCTCCAGGCGGAGCTTGGGCAGTTCGGGCAGGACGTGGGAGGCGAGTCCGGAGTCGACGAGGACCTTGAGCCCCTCGCGGGGGTGGTCGCCGCAGATCAGCTTGTTCAGCTCGTCGCGGATCCGCTCGGCGGAGACGATCTCGATCCGCTCGGCCATCGCGGTCATCGCGGCGAACGCGGCCGGATCGACGGTGAAGGCGAGCTGGCTGGCGAACCGGGCGGCGCGGAGCATCCGCAGCGGGTCGTCGTCGAAGGACCGCTCGGGGAGGGCGGGGGTGCGCAGCACCTTGGCGTGCAGGTCGTCGAGGCCGCCGTGCGGGTCCACGAACTCGCGGGACGGCAGGCGCAGCGCCATCGCGTTGACCGCGAAGTCACGCCGGGCGAGGTCGCCCTCCAGCGTGTCGCCGTAGACCACGTCGGGCTTGCGCGACTTGGGGTCGTAGGACTCGCTGCGGTAGGTGGTGATCTCCAGCAGCCAGTTGCCCTTGCGCACGCCGACCGTGCCGAAGTCGATGCCGATCGTCCAGATGGAGTCGGCCCAGTCGCGGATCAGCTCCAGGACCGTCTCCGGACGCGCGTCCGTCGTCAGGTCGAGGTCGTTGCCGATCCTGCCGAGGAGGACGTCGCGGACGGAGCCACCCACCAGGGCGATCTGGTATCCCCTGGCGGAGAACAGTTCGCCGAGTTCGTCGGCCACGGGGGCGATCTTTCGGAACAGCTCGCTCATGCCGTGCCGCTGGCTCTCAGACAGATTTGAAAGGGACAAGCCGGGTAGGTCCTTCGGTTACGGAACATGTTCCCCTCTGGGGATACACCTGACGCGATCACCAGGTTACGGTCAGTCAGGAGACCGTCGGGGGCCGTGCGTCGAGGCAAGGAGCACATACATGAAGGACGCCCTCGCGATCCACCGCTGGCTCCTCGCACACCAGGTCCACCATGAGATCGTACGCCTTCCGCGCGCGATGACATGCGTCGACGAACTGCCGGAGCTGCTGTCCGCGAGCCCGGCGACCTGCGTGCAAGTCACAGTCTTCGAGGTCATGACCCGGATCGGCCGCGAGCCCGTCGCGGTCGTCACCTCCGTCGACTCGCCTCCCCGGCCCGGCGTGATCGGCGGCACCCTGGGCGCCCGCCGGGTCCGTCCCGCCACGGCCTTCACGGTGAACTCCGTCACCGACTACGCCGCCGGGCTGATCTGCCCGCTGCTGCTCCCCGACGGGCTGACCGTGCTGGTCGACGAGCGGCTCGCCGGAACCGGGCAGGTTGTCCACACACCCACGGGAGAGCGTCACACGGCACTGCGGATACGCGCCGACCACCTGCTCACACTTGTCTCTGGGAAGACCATTGACCTAGTCCATTCCCGGTCACGGAGGGAGCCTGCGACCTTTCCCCTCGCTGGATAGGCCATAGCATTACGGGCGTGCGCCGTACTCGACCCATGGCCGGCATGTGATCAACAAGGCCGCGCTGCTCGCCGTGCTCACCACCACGCTGCTTCTTCCCGCGGCCGTGGTGCTTCCGGCTACGGCGAACGCCCAGACCACCATGGCGAGCCGCCAGAGCCCCCAACTCGTGGTGGAGACGATCAGCCCCGACGTGCCCCGTGAGCCGACCACCGAGATCAAGATCTCCGGGTCCTTCACCAACACCGGCACCGAGGCGCTCGCCAACCTGCGGATCCGGATGCGCTACTCCTCCCAGCCGTTCGCCGGGCGCGCCGACATGGCGGCCTACCAGAGCGGCCAGGGGCTCCAGCCGACCACCTGGAACCAGCTCAGCGTCCCGCAGGTCGCGCCCTCCGCCAAGGCGCCGTGGGAGTTCGTCTCCACGCCGCAGCAGCTGGGCCTGACCCGGTTCGGCGTCTACCCGGTCATGGTCGAGGTGCTCGACCCCGTCGGCCAGCAGCTCGCCGTCCAGCGCACCTTCGTGGCCTACATGCCCAAGGACGTCAAGGTGCCGCGCACCAGGCTCGCCATGGTCCTGCCGCTCATCGACCAGCCCCGCCGGGCCGACGACCGCACCTTCGTCAGCGACGGCCTGCCCGGGGCCCTGGCCGACGGCAAGCGCCTCGGCAACCTCCTGGAGATCGCCCGGGACACCGCCTCGGCCAAGGGGCTCACCTGGGTGGTCGACCCCGCCCTCCTCGACGACGTGCGGGCGCTGGGCAGGGCCTACACGCTCAGGACCAAGGACAAGAGCGAGAACCGCCCGGCGAACGCCGCGGCCGCCAAGTGGCTCGGCGACCTCCGTACGGCTCTCGCCAAGCCTCCGGTCGTGGCGACCCCCTACGGCGACCCCGACGTGGCCGCCCTGGCCCACAACGGCGTCGACGACGTCACCGAGACCGGGATCGACGCGGCCAAGATCGTCGCCAGGGAGACCCTCGGCCGTGACGTCCTGACCGACGTGAACTGGCCGGTGAACGGCCTGATCGACTACGACGGCCTGGACCTGCTGTCCACCGGCGACGTCGCCACCGTCCTGCTGAACCCGCTGAACCTGCCGCCGGCGATCCCTCCGGTCACCACCCCGGACGCCTCGGCGACCGTGGAGAGCGTGAACGGCCCGATCACCGCGCTGGTCACCGACACGGTGCTGGGCGAGATCATCGGGGCCGAGACCTCCGCCCCCGGCGCGGCCCTGCTGAACCGCCAGCGGTTCATCGCGGAGACCGCGATGATCAGCTCCGAGCCCGTCACCACGGCCAGGACGGTCGTCGGCGTCCCGCCCCGGCGCTGGGACCCGGACCCGGCCTACGTGACCGGCCTGGCGAAGACGGCCGCCACCCTGCCGTGGCTCGCCCCGGCCACGCTCGACGCGATCAAGCGGGGCAAGGGCGCCCCCACGCCCCGCACCGGCCTGACCTACACCGACCAGGACCGGCGCAAGGAGCTCGCCAAGCCGTACGTGGGCAGCGTCAAGCGGGTCGCCGCGCGCGCCGACCTGACGGCCGCGGTGACCACGGAGCAGGACCTCGACGTGTTCGACCTGGCGGTGCTCCGGCTCGCCTCCTCCGCCTGGCGGGACAGGGCCGAGACCGCGACGCCGTACGTCAAGCAGGTCGGGACCGCGGTCGACGCCCGGATCGGGAAGATCTCCATCACCGGCACCGGGCAGACCCAGATCCGCACGCTCGCCGGCAAGAACGGCGACGTGCCGATCACCGTCCACAACGGGCTGGGCCAGGACGTCGACGCCAACCAGGTCACGGTCCGGCTCAAGGTGACCTCCGACCAGCCCGACCTGCTGAAGATCGAGCCCTACGAGGCCCGGGACGACCCGATCGTGCTCCGCGGCGGTCAGAACCGGACCATCCGGGTCCCGATGACCGCCACGACGACGGCCAGCGGGCAGACCACCGTGACGGTCCAGCTCACCACGGCGGACGGCCGGAATTACGGCAAGCCCGTGGAGCTGACGGTACGGACCACCGGTTACACCGGGATCGCGCTGGTGATCGTCGGAGCGGCCCTGCTGGTGATGCTGGCGGCCGTGGTCATGCGCGTCCTGCGCCGCAGGGGGACCCGCCGCGCCTCGGCGGCGACCGTACCCCCGAGGCGCGCGAGCGCGCCGGCCGGCACCGAGTCCTGAGCACCTAGCGACCTAGCGGAGGAAAACGCATGAGCAGGGTCCTGCGTGCGAGCGCGATCATGGCTGCGGGGACGATGGTCTCCCGCGTCACGGGTTTCATCCGCTCGGCGGTGCTCGTGGCCGCGCTCGGCAGCGCGCAGATGGGCGACGCCTACACCGTCGCCAACGCGATCCCGTTCATCCTGTTCGACTTCCTCATCGGCGGGATCCTGAGCAGCGTCGTCGTGCCGATGATCGTGCGGCGGCAGAAGAGCGACATCGACGGCGGGCGGGCCTACGAGCAGCGGCTGATGACCGTGGGCACGATCACACTGACGCTGCTGACCGTGGTCGCGGTGCTGCTCGCCCGGCCGCTGATCGGCCTCTACACCTCGGACTGGAGCCCCCGGCGGATCGAGGTCGCGGTCACCCTGGCCCAGTTCGTCCTTCCCCAGATCGCCTTCTTCGGCATCGGGGCGCTCGCCGGGGCGATCCTCAACACCCGCGACCGGTTCGCCGCTCCGATGTGGGCACCGGTGCTGAACAACGTCGTGATGATCGCCGTCTTGGTCCTTTACTACCTGAAGGCGGGCAGCGCGGGCGCGGACGTCGGCACGGTGAGCGAAGCCGACCTCGCCCTCCTGGGGCTCGGCACCACCGCCGGGATCGTGGTCCAGTGCCTGGTGCTGATGGTCTCGCTGCACAAGGTGGGCTTCCGTTTCCGGCCCCGGTTCGACCTGCGTGAGGCCGGACTGGGCGAGATGGTCCGCACCGGCTCCTGGACCCTCGTCTACGTGAGCGTCACCCAGCTCGGCTTCCTGGTCACCACCAACATCGCCTCCGGGGCGGGCGCCAAGGCCGCGGGGGCCGGCAACACGGCGTACGCGCAAGCCTTCCAGCTGTTCCAACTCCCCTACGGGATCATCGCGGTCTCGGTGATCACCGCGATGCTGCCCCGGATGAGCCGGTCGGCCGCCGAGGGCGATCTGGACTCCATCCGCGAGGAGTTCTCCTCAGGCGTGCGTCTGGTGGCGTCGCTGCTCGTGCCCGCCGGGCTGCTGTTGATGGTGCTGGGTCCGGCCGTGACCGTGATGATCTACTCCTGGGGCAACAACAACCCCGACGACGCCGTCTACATAGGCAACGTACTCCAGGTCTTCGGCCTGGCGCTGGTGCCGTTCTCGATCTTCCAGCTCCTGTTGCGTGTCTTCTACGCCTTCGGCGACACCCGGACCCCCGTCTTCATCGGGGCGGGCAACACGGCGGTGAGCATCGCGCTCAGCTTCCTCGCCTCGGCCGTCCTGCCCGCCCGATACGTCGTCATGGGCCTGGCCTTCGCGCTCACCGTCTCCTATATCGCGGGCACCGGGGTGGCCTGGGCGCTCGCCAGCCGCCGCGTGCGTGGCCTGCAGGGGCGCGTCGTGGCCGCCGGGCTGTCCCGGATGTACATGGCCGCGCTTCCGGCCGCGGCGGCCGCGCTGGGTGTGTTGTGGCTCACCCAGGAGCTGACCGACCTGAACCCGCTCAGCGCGGCCATCATGCTGGCCGCGGGCGGCGGTCTCGGTATGGTGCTCTACCTGGTCATCGCGCACCGGATGCGTATCCCGGAAGTCAGTTCGGTCGTTGGAATGGTTGCGGGCAGGGTAGGCCGGTAACCCCAAGACTTGTCCCAAGCGTCTGACAAGCAGAACACGGGCGGAACCGGCGCGGGACTACCATGGTGCGACGCGTGTGACGACATGCGGCTAATGGAAGCAGGAGGGCGTGGGCGGATCCACCCGGCATCGCGTGATGTGTCCTGATGTGTCAACCCGGCAAGACGCTGGCGTGTTCTCAGTTACGGAGAGCTCATGAGTTCCTCCGCCGTCGAGCCCGGCACCAAGCTTGCCGAGCGTTTCCGGCTTGAGGACCGCGTCCACGAGTCCGGTGGGGCCACGCTCTGGAAGGCCATCGACGAGGTGCTCGCCCGGCCCGTCGCCGTGCACACCTTCGACCCCGACTTCCCCCGCCTCAACGAGGTCGTCACGGCCGCCCGGGCGGCCAGCAGGCTGACCGACCCGCGGCTGACCCAGGTCTTCGACGCCACCGAGGACGACGGTCACTCCTACGTCGTCAGCGAGTGGGTGAGCGGCGAGACCCTCACCGACATGATCACCTCAGGGCCGCTGGACCCCGAGCGGGCCGCCGCGCTGGTCGCGGAGGCCGCCGAGGCGCTGGCCCACGCGCACGAGGCGGACCAGGCCCACCTGTGCCTGACCCCCGACCACCTGGTGTGGACGGCGGGCAGCACGGTCAAGCTGCTCGGCGTGGGAGTCGACGCCGTCCTGGCCGACGTGACGAGCGACGACCCGGCCCGGACCGACGCCGAAGGCCTCGGCCGCCTGCTGTACGCCGGGCTGACGGGCCACTGGCCGGGTGACGAGCAGGAGAGCGGCCTGCCCGCCGCCCCCATGGACGACGGCCACTTCTGCTCACCGCGCCAGGTCACCGCGGGCGTCCCCGGCTACCTCGACACCATCACCTGCCGGGTGCTGCTGCCGGAGAGCAGGCGCGGGCTCGAACCGCTGACGACCCCGGAGGGGGTCGCCGAAGCCCTCGCCTCGGTGCCCCGGCCCACCCCCATGCACGTGGCGCCCCCGCCCCCGCTCCCGGTGGCGTCCTCCCGCTCGGAGGGCCTCGACACCTCGGCGCCCCAGCACCCCAGCACTCCCGCCCCTCCGCAGCACCACCACCACCAGCAGCCGCCGCGTCAGGCGGGCGGCGGCGGAATGCTCAACAAGGTGGCCATGACCATGGTCGTGCTGCTGGTGATGGTGGCCGTCGGCCTGGGCGCCTGGACGCTCGGCCGCAGCATCGGCAACGCCGGCACCCCGATCGCGGAGGGGACGCCCACACCCACGCCGACCGCGGCCACCGCCACCCGCGAGGTGAAGCCCGCCTCCGCCACCGGCTTCGACCCCCTGGGCGGCGGCGACGAGCGGGGCGAGCTCGCCCTCTACGCGGTGGACGGAAAGCCCTCCACCGACTGGCACTCCGAGTCCTACAACTCCGAGGACTTCGGCCGGCTGAAGGACGGTGTCGGCCTGATGCTCACCCTGGACCAGAGCGTGCCGGTGAAGCAGGTGTCGGTCGACTTCGGCAGCGGCTCCGGCGGCTCCGCGGAGATCAGGGTCGGCGACTCCCAGGACCTGAAGAACATGACCGTGATCGGCAAGTCCGCCGAGGCCTCCGGCAAGAAGATCTTCACCGCCGAGTCTCCGAAGAAGGGCAGACACGTCCTGATCTGGTTCACCAAGATGCCCACCTACCAGGGCAAATACCGTGGCACCGTGATCGACGTCAAGGTCCTCGCCGCGAAGTGACACCGGGGCGATTTGCTGGGTTTTACCCGTCTCGTTGACGATCATGGGAGATTTCGTGGCACCATCTATCACGTAGTGGTGTTCTCCCCGGACCGGCAGCAGGACTCTCCTTGTGAATTCCCCACCCGAGACCCCGCCAGCGGCGGAACAGCAGATGGCGCGGGCAGCAGTGTCCGACGCCGATCTGCTGACCCGGCACATCGCCGGGGATCCGCACGCTTTCAGTGAAATAGTCAAGCGACATCGAGACCGCATGTGGGCGGTCGCCCTTCGCACGCTGGGCGACCCCGACGAGGCGGCCGACGCCGTACAGGACGCCTTCGTCTCGGCCTATCGCAAGGCCGACAGCTTCCGCGGCGAGGCGGCCGTCACCACGTGGCTGCACCGCATCGTGGTGAACGCCTGCCTGGACCGCATGCGCCGGAAGTCCGTGCGCCCGGTCGCCGACGACGAGCTCGTCGAGGCCGCCGAACGCGACACCCCGGTGCTCGACCAGACAGCCGAGCGCGAGGTCTCCATGGAGGTCTCGGCCGCGCTCAAGCTGCTCCCCGCCGACCAGCGGGCCGCGCTGGTGCTCGTGGACATGATGGGCTACTCCGTCGAGGACGCCGCCCAGGTCCTGGAGGTGCCGAGCGGCACCGTGAAGAGCCGATGCGCGCGTGGACGCGCGAAACTCGCGCCAATTCTTTCGCACTTACGGAACCGATCAGACCTGTCTCGCGTCTCATCCGCGAAGGGAGCAGAACTTCGTGACGGGTGATACGCACTACGACCTGGAGATCTTGGCCGAGCTGGCCGAAGGTCTTCTTGACGCCGCCACGGCCCTGCAGGTACGCGAGCATCTCGCGATCTGCGATCCCTGTGGCGAGAGCCTTGCCGACCTCGCAGCGGTCCGTGAGGTGCTGTCAGCGACGCCTACCCCGGCCATGCCGATGGGAGTCGCACTCAGGATCGACCGCGCGCTGGCCGCAGAGGCCGAAAGCTTCCGTGGAGGTGGAGTAGGCCTGGTGGAAGCACCGGCCTGGGACGACATAATGCGCGACGCGCCGTGGGAGAGGACCTCTCTTCCCGAGCCGGAGCCTGAGCCGGAGCCGGTGACACGGCTCGGAGTCGTCGGCGACGACGGCACCGTCACTCCGGTCATTCCGGCCAAGCGGCGTCAGGCCACGCGACGGCGCCGGTGGGCCATGCCCGTCGCGGCGGCGGGAGTGCTGGCCGCCGTGGTCGGCGGGACCGTGGTGACGAGCGGCGTGCTCTCCGCACCCGGTGTGGAGCGCGGTCAGCCGACCGCCCCGTCGGCCATCGCCGTCGGCCAGGGCTACAAGCTGACCGACAGCAACTGGAACTACACCGAACAGGAGCTCAGCGGCTCGCTGCTCGACTACATCGGCCCGGCGCAGATCGTGGACGCCAAGGACATGAGTGCGGGCGCCAAGCTCGAACAGTGCGTCCAGCAGGTCTCCGCCAAGGTCGGGAAGTCGCCGTTCGCGGTGGACCAGGGCCTCTACAACGGTCAGGACGCCAACATCATGGTCTTCTGGCAGAACAAGAAGAAGAACTCGGTGCGCGTCCACGTCGTGGGCCTGCAGTGTGAGAACCTGCGCAAGCCTGCTCTCGCAAGCTGGAACTGATCACCGGGAGCCCCCATCCAAGAAGAAGCCCGGCATGGATTCGTCCATGCCGGGCCTTCTCGTCTCAGCCGGGAATCACCGCCGCCTAGGATCTGTTGACGCCACTGGCAATGACAAAGGGAGAGGCGCAGCAGTGATGGACGTCCGGAATGTGATCATCATCGGATCGGGTCCCGCCGGTTACACGTCGGCTGTGTACTCTGCGCGTGCCGACCTCAAGCCCTTGATCTTCGAGGGTTCGGTCACCGCCGGCGGCGCGCTGATGAACACCACCGAGGTGGAGAACTTCCCCGGCTTCCCCGACGGCATCATGGGCCCCGACCTCATGGACAACATGCGCAAGCAGGCCGAGCGGTTCGGCGCCGAGCTGATCGCCGACGACGTGGTCGAGGTCGACCTGACCGTCACCCCCAAGGTCGTCAGGACCGCCACCGACACCTACCACGCCAAGGCCGTCATCCTGGCCATGGGCTCCGGCTACCGCGAGCTGGGCGTGCCCAACGAGAAGCGCCTGTCCGGCCACGGCGTCTCCTGGTGCGCCACCTGCGACGGCTTCTTCTTCCGCGGCCAGGACATCGTGGTCGTCGGCGGCGGCGACACCGCCATGGAGGAGGCCATCTTCCTCACCCGGTTCGCCGGCTCGGTGACCGTCGTGCACCGCCGCGACGAGCTGCGCGCCAGCAAGATCATGCAGGACCGCGCGTTCGCCAACGAGAAGATCCGTTTCGTCTGGGACAGCGAGGTCGCCGACGTCCTGGGCGAGTCCAAGGTCTCCGGGGTCCGCCTGCGCAACCTCAAGACCGGCGAGGAGAGCGAGCTCCCGGCCACCGGCCTGTTCATCGCGATCGGCCACGACCCCCGCACCGAGCTCGTCAAGGGCCAGGTGGAGCTCGACGACGAGGGCTACATCAAGGTCGACTCCCCCTCCACGCGGACCAACCTTGACGGTGTCTTCGCCGCCGGCGACGTCGTCGACCACACCTACCGCCAGGCGATCACCGCCGCGGGCACCGGCACCGCCGCCTCGCTCGACGCCGAGCGCTGGCTGAGCGACCACGACGACAACTGACACCAACAGCACCATCGGATAGGGAGAGCAGGAACCTTGGGCGCCATCAAGAACGTGACCGACGCCAGCTTCGACGCCGACGTCCTCAAGAGCGACAAGCCCGTCATCGTCGACTTCTGGGCCGAGTGGTGCGGCCCCTGCCGCCAGGTCGCGCCGATCCTGGAGGAGATCGCGAACGAGCAGGCCGACAAGCTGACCATCGTCAAGCTGAACGTCGACGAGAACCCGTCAACTGCCGGCAATTACGGCGTACTCCAGATTCCGACCCTGAACGTCTATAAGAACGGAGAGGTCGTGAAGCAGATCATCGGCGCCAAGCCGAAGGCCATGCTGCTCCGCGAGCTCGAGGGCATCATCTAGGCCCCCTGCGGCCCGCGCACCCCACGGCGCACGCCGTACCACCCGCTTCCGAGCGGCACACCCACCCAGTGAAAGCCCCCTCGCCCGACGGCAGGGGGCTTTCGCGCGTCCTCCAAAGGGAGTCCATACCAGGCCCAGATGAGCCATAGCGCCTCTCCGGGCGGAGCCGCGGGCCCGGGAGCCCGGGGCCGTCAGACGGGCCGTAGCGCTCTCTCAGGGCTCATTGAGCCCAGCAGTCTCTCCAGCGCCACCTCGACGTCCTCCCGCCACGACACGGCGGTCTTGAGCTCAAGGCGGAGCCGGGGGAAGCGCAGATGCGGCCGGACCGTCTTGAACCCCACGGAGAGCAGGTAGTCGGCGGGCATCAGGCACGCCCCCGGCTGCTCCCACTTCAGGTCGCCGAACGCCTCGATCGCCCGCACCCCGCGCCGGGTCAGATCCTTGGCCACGCCCTGGACCAGCATCCGGCCCAGGCCACCGCCGGAGAACTCGGGGACGATGTGCGCGGTCATCAGCAGCACGGCGTCGGCGCTGACCGGCGAGGTCGGGAAGGCCACCGAGCGCGGCACGTAGTGCGGCGGCGCGTAGAGCACGAAACCGGCCGCCACGCCGTCCACATAGACGATCTTGCCGCAGCTCCCCCACTCCAGCAGGGTGGACGAGATCCAGGCCTCTTTCTCCAGCCCCGGATCACCGACCTCGACGGCCCGGTTCCCGTTCACGGGATCCAGCTCCCAGAAGACGCACCGGCGGCAACGGCGCGGCAGGTCGTCGAGATTGTCGAGTGTGACGTTTGCCAGCCGACGCGACACCTGTTGGCCCCAATCCTGGCGAGACGAGTGCAAGCCATGGCGAAAAACGCGCGAAAACGGCGTCTCCAGCTGGCATCGTAGCTCAGTGAGGGCCCTGGTTTCAGGGTGTCCCGTCCCCCCACGCAGACGACAATAGCCACTGACGTACCCTGGTTTCTCTAAGCATGAGCACCTTGTGCTCCACATAATCTAGGAGGTGGACCGTGCCCCAAGAGTCAGATCACGGTCAGACCGTCGCGGCCCAAGGCTCCCGCATCGACGCCTACGTCGACCGGTACGCCGCACGAGCTACCGGGATGGTCGCCTCCGAGGTTCGAGCTCTTTTCGCCGTCGCGTCGAGGCCCGAGGTGGTCTCGCTCGCCGGTGGCATGCCGTACGTCACGGCACTCCCCCTCGACACCGTGGGGGAGCTCGTCGCCGATCTGGTGGCCCGCCGGGGCCCGGTCGCCCTGCAGTACGGCTCCGGCCAGGGCGACCCGCACCTGCGCGAGCAGATCTGCGACGTCATGCGCATGGAGGGGATCGAGGCCAACGCCGACGACGTCGTGGTGACCGTCGGTTCGCAGCAGGCACTCGACCTGATCACCCGCATCTTCATCGACCCCGGCGACGTCATCCTCGCCGAGGGGCCCTCCTACGTGGGCGCGCTGGGCACCTTCTCCGCCTACCAGGCCAAGGTCATCCACATCGCCATGGACGACGAGGGGATCATCCCCGAGTCGCTCGCCCAGACCATCTACGCCCTCAAGACCGCGGGCAGCCCGATCAAGTTCCTGTACACCATCCCCACCTTCCAGAACCCCGCCGGAGTGACGCTCAACGTGGCGCGCAGGCAGCAGGTGCTGGACATCTGCCAGCGAGCCGACGTGCTGATCGTCGAGGACAACCCGTACGGCATGCTCGGCTTCGACGGTGAGCCCATGCGGGCGCTGCGCGCCGACAACGCCGACGGCGTGGTCTACCTCGGCTCGTTCTCCAAGACCCTGGCCCCCGGTTTCCGGGTCGGCTGGGCGCTGGCCCCGCACGCCATCCGCGACAAGCTGGTGCTCGCGATGGAGTCTGCGGTCCTGTCCCACTCCTCCTTCACCCAGCTCGCCGTCGGGCAGTACCTCGCCACCCAGCCGTGGCGTGAGCAGATCAAGACCTTCCGGGAGCTCTATCGCGAGCGGCGGGACGCCATGCTCAGCTCGCTTGAGGCCCTCATGCCCGCCGACTTCACCTGGACCCGCCCCAGCGGCGGTTTCTTCGTCTGGGCCACCCTGCCCGAGGGGCTCGACTCCAAGGCGCTCCTGCCACGCGCGGTCTCCGAGCGGGTGGCCTTCGTCCCGGGCACCGGCTTCTACGCCGACGGCGGCGGTGCGCGGCACATGCGGCTGTCCTACTGCTACCCGGAGCCCGACCGCATCCGCGAAGGCGTCCGCCGCCTGGCCGGAGTGATCGAGCAGGAGCTGCGGCTGCGCGACACGTTCGGCACCGGCTCCTCTCCCGACCACATCGGAGTGGACACCCCGGGGCCGGATCTCGCCTGACACCTTCCCCGGCAGGCGCCTCCAGGCGGAGGCGCCTGCCGACATGGGATCACTCGGGTGCACACCGACGCGGCGAGTTGCCGTACGGTGATTTCCGGCGTCGTTGTGCGGCGAACACCCCGGTCGTGGTGAGAGCCCCTCATTGGCTCGGCGCGGGCAGCAAAGAGAGGTATTTCGGGTGAGTGATCTGGGCTACGTGCTCGTCCTGGCAGGCGGACTGTCTTACGAGCGGGAGGTGTCCCTCCGCTCCGGCCGCCGGGTGAGCGAGGTGCTGCGCACGGCGGGGATCGTCGTGGAGACCCGTGACACCGACGCCTCGCTCGTGCCCTCCATACTCGCCGACCCGCCGGACGCGGTCTTCGTCACCCTTCACGGCGGGGCCGGTGAGGACGGCGCCATCCGCTCGGTGCTCGAACTCCTCTCCGTCCCCTATGTCGGCGCCGGCCCCGACGCCTGCCGGGTGGCCTTCGACAAGCCCACCGCCAAGACGGTCGTCCGCTCCGTCGGGCTGCGCACCCCCGACTCGGTGACGCTCCCCAAGGAGACCTTCCACGACCTCGGCGCCTCCACGGTGCTGACCCGCATCGTGGAGCGCCTCGGTCTCCCCCTGTTCGTCAAGCCCTCCCGCGGCGGCTCCGCGCTCGGCGCGTCGATCGTCCGTGCCGCCGAGGACCTCCCCGCCGCCATGGTCGGCTGCTTCGCCTACGGTGACACCGCGCTGATCGAACGCTGCATCGAGGGTGTCGAGGTGGCCGTCTCCGTGGTCGATCTCGGCGGCGGCCCGATGGCCCTGCCCCCCGTGGAGATCGTTCCCGACAAGGGCGTCTATGACTACGCGGCCCGCTACACCGCCGGCCACACCGAGTTCTTCGCCCCAGCCCGCCTGTCCCCCGAGGCCGCCGCCGCCTGCGCCGAGATGGCCGTGACCGCGCACACCGCCCTCGGCCTCCGTGACATCTCCCGCACCGACCTCATCGTCGACGGGGACGGCCTCCCCCATTTCCTTGAGGTCAACGTCGCCCCCGGCATGACCGAGACCTCCCTTCTCCCGATGGCCGTCGAGGCCGCCGGCGACGACCTCGGCACCCTCTGCCGCGTCCTGCTGGAGCAGGCCGCCGCCCGCGGCGCCGCCTGACCCCACGTCCCCGGATCGCCCACGATCTACGGAAGGGACGCGCCGCCCCCGAGGGACACGCCGAACCCGTACGCCGCGCCCCCGGTGCACCCGGCAGACCCATACGCCGGACGCCCTCGGCGCACCCGGCAGAGCGCACCGGGTGCGCATACGACAGACACGCACCCGGTGCGTACGGCGGACGCGCCAGGTGCATGCGCGGCGGACCTACGATGGGCACGGCGGATTCATACGGCGAGGACGGCGAGCGGGCACGGCGAATCCATACAGCGGGGACGGCGAGCGGGCACGGCGAATCCATACGGCGAGGACGGCGAGCGCGCTCGGCGCACGCACAACGGATGCCCTGGCACACACGCCCACCCGGCACACGCACAGCGGACGCCCTGGCACACACGCCCACGGCGCACGCACAGCGGACCCACCGGCTGCGTATGGCGGACCCACCCGGTGCGCGTACGGCAGGCCCCGGTGTGCGTACGGCGGGCGCGTCCAGTGTGTAGATCGGCGGCGAGGGCCGCTCACCTAGGCTGGTCCTGTGCTGACTCCCACTCCCTTCCCCAAGAGCTTCGCCAGCGACAACCACGCGGGCGTGCACCCCGCGGTGCTCGCCGCCGTCGTCGAGGCCAATACCGGAGACGCCCCTGCCTACGGGGATGACATCTGGACCCGGGCGGCAGAGGACGCCTTCCGCGCCGAGTTCGGCGCCCAGGCGACCGTCTACCCCATGTTCAACGGCACCGGCGCCAACGTGGTGGGGCTGGGCCTCGTGCTGCGTCCCTACGACGCCGTGCTCTGCCCTGACACCGCCCACATCAACAGCAACGAATGCGGTGCCGTGGAACGCGTGCTCGGCACCAAGCTGATCCCCCTTCCCACGGGCAACGGCAAGATCACTGTGGACGACATCCGCGGCCAGCTCTCCGCACTGGGCAACACGCAGCGCTCCCAGCCTCGCGTCATCTCCATCTCCCAGGTGACCGAGTGCGGTACCTGCTACACCGCCGACGAGATCGCCGACCTGGCGGAGTTCGCTCACGCCCGTGGTCTCTTCCTCCACATGGACGGTGCTCGCCTGGCCAACGCGGCGGCCGAGCTCAACTGCTCGATGCGTGCGCTCACCACCGACGTGGGGGTGGACCTGTTCAGCTTCGGCGGGACCAAGAACGGCGCCATGGGCGCGGAGGCGCTCGTCATCCTCAACCCCGAGCTGGACGCTCCGGCGCTGTTCCTCCGCAAGCAGGGCATGCAGCTCGCCTCCAAGATGCGCTTCGTCTCCGCTCAGCTGACTGCGCTCCTCACCGGTGACCTCTGGCGTGAGAACGCCGCTCATGCCAACGCGATGGCCCACCGGCTGGCCGACGGCGTCGCCGACCTCCCCGGCCTCTCGCTCCGCTATCCCGTCCAGTCCAACGCCGTCTTCCCAGCTCTCCCGGAGAAGGCGATCGCGGAGCTCCAGCAGCGTTACCTCTTCCACGTCTGGGACGCGGACGAGAACGTGGTGCGGTGGGTGACGTCCTTCGACACCACGCCCGAGCACGTCAACACGTTCATCTCCGACATCCACCTCGCTGTCCGCGCGGCGATCGACGGCTAACCGGAGCTCCTCGGGTGAGGCCATCGGCAGAAGAGAAGGTCGCCGCCCCCGGAGCGGACGGACCAGCGATCACCACACGGCGAATCCACGTTTCACGTGAAACAGAGGGCCCGGCTTGCGGGCGGACCATGCTCCGCGCAGACGGAAGCTCCAGCTCCAGACGGGTCCTACTCCACGTGAACCAGAGGGCTCGGCGTGAAACAGAGGGCCCGGCGTGAACCAGAGAGTCCGGCTTGCGGGCGGTCCGCGCTCCACGCGGACAGGAGCCCTAGCTTCCAGACGGGCCGTGCTCCACGTGAACCAGAGGGCTCGGCGTGAACCAGAGGGCCCGGCTTGCGGGCGGTCCGCGCTCCACGCGGACGGGAGCTCTGGCTCCGTAAACGGGCTGTGCTTCATGTGAACCACAGGCTCGACTTCCAAGCGGTCCAGGCTCCGTGTGAACAGAGGCACAGCTTCCAGGCGGGCCGCGTTCCTGAATCAGAGGGTCCGGCTTCCAGACGAGCCGCGCTTTGTGTGGACAGAGGGCGCCGCTTCCGGGCGGGTCATGGCTTTACGGGAAACGGCGACTCCTCGGTCTGGTCGATGCCTCCGACATGGAGGTCTCGCCTTCGCGCGCTACGTTTCACGTGAAACAGTCGCCCGTCCTCCTGGCGTCCACCTTCGGAGCAGGGGCGCTGACCTTCCGGGCGGGCTGGATTCCACATGACCAATCGGGTCTTCCCCGGGGAGGTGCGGTCAGTGCAGAGAGCTCAGCCTTCCACGCGCCGCTGTTTCACGTGAAACAGCGGCGCCCTCTCCAGACTTGCGCGCTCAGAACGGAGGGTGTGCGCACTCGGAACGGAGGGAGCGAGGGTGAGGAGGGCGCGAGCGAGTATGGCCGGGGCGCTCCGGTGAATCCGCGAGTCGGAGCGGCGGGACTTGGGAGTCGTCCTGTCCGGCCCGCTCCGGCAAGCGCGGGCGCATCAATCTCGGCACCGCCGCGACGCTCCCCACCGACTCGGTCATGAATCCAGGAACGGCAGGACTGTGGCAGCCAGCCCGGGTGCCGTCAGGATGTCGTAGTGCGTGGCGCCGGGCAGGACCGCCAGCCGGGCGATCGAGCGGCCTGCCCCGTCCCATCCCGCGTCCCGCAGCCCTCCGCCCAGCAGCCCGTAGAACTCCATCATGTGCTCGGGGCGTACCGCGTCAGCGTCACCGAAGACCAGCAGGGCCGGAGCGGTGATGGACGATATCTCGGCAGACCAGTCGTAGTCCTGCTTCTTCAGCTCGGCTATCTTGCCGATCAGCACCGGCCAGTCCTGCGGCCTCGGCGCGAGCCGGGAGTAGAGCTCGTAGATCGGGGAGTGCTTCATCGCCTCGGCGGTCTCGGCGCTCATCCGGTCCATCGCCGCCACGACCTCCGGATGCCATCCAGCCCGCTTGAACGGGGTGGAGACGAGCACAAGTCGACGGACGGCATGGGGGTGCTGGACCGTGGCGCGCAGGGCGACATCCGCTCCCAGGGAGTAGCCCATCATGTCGGCCCGTGCCAGGCCGAGGTGCTTGATCAGAGCGACGATGTCGTCGGCCATCAGCTCCGGACGCAGCGGGCGGTCGACATCCGCCGTGCGCCCGTGGCCCTGCAGATCTACCAGGATGACCCGCCGCCTCTCCGCCAGCGCCGGCAGGATGGGCGCGAACATCTCGCCCGCGCCGATACCACCGTGCAGCAGCACCAGGGGCTCGCCGGAACCGTGCTCCTCGAAGTACAGGGACAGCCCGTTGACCTCCGCGTAGCTCATCGCATCACCTTTCTCACGATCATCGAGGAGACGGGCCGTAGCGACCGTCAAACGTATCGATCACCCCCGTACTATCACCCGCGCCCGACACGGTGGCGCCCGAGCTGTCTGACCGGAGAGACATCCGCCCAACGGGCATACGGACGGCCAGGCACCTTCCTGGGCGCGCGACGCGCAGTCTCCGGTTCAACCCCCGGGGTAAAACGGAAGCGGTCTCCCTGTTTCACGTGAAACAGGGAGACCGCCCGTGGGTGTCTACTCATGCGTGAGGTGACTACTCCTCCGCCGGCTGCATGGATCCCGGAGCCATGGTCCCGATGATGCGCTCCAGGTCGTCGATGGTCGCGAACTCCACCACGATGCGGCCCTTCCGGCGGCCGAAGTCCACCTTCACCCGGGTCTCGAAACGGTCGGAGAGGCGGTCGGCCAGATGGCGGAGAGCGGGCTCCTCGTCCGGCTTCGCCCGGGGAGCCTTCGGCGCAGGCGCCGGTGCCGCCTGCGCGTCGCCCATCGCCACGATCTCCTCGACCGCGCGGACCGACAGCAGCTCGGCCACGATCCGGGCGGCGAGGCGTTCCTGCGCCGCGGGGTCGTCCAGGGCCAGCAGGGCCCGCGCGTGCCCGGCGGTGATCGTGCCGGCCGAGACGCGGAGCTGGACTCGGGGGGGCAGTTTGAGCAGGCGCAGGGTGTTGGTCACGTGGGTACGGGAGCGGCCGACACGGACGGCGAGCTGCTCGTGGGTGGCGCCGAAGTCGTCGAGCAGCTGCCGGTAGGCCGCCGCCTCCTCCAGGGGGTTGAGCTGCTCGCGCTGGAGGTTCTCGATGAGCGCGTCCAGGAGGAGCTTGTCCTCCTGGGTGCTCCGGACGATCGCGGGGATCTCCTTGAGGCCCGCGAGTTTGGAGGCACGCCAGCGGCGCTCTCCCATGATGAGCTCGTAGCTGTCCTTGCCCGTGGCGCGGACGACGATGGGCTGGAGCAGACCGACCTCGGTGATCGAGTCGGCGAGTTCCTTCAGGGCCTCGCCGTCGAAGACGGTTCTGGGCTGGCGCGGATTGCGCTCGATCCTCTCGATCGGGATCTCAAGGAAATACGCACCCGCCACCGGCTGAGGGGACGGCTGCTGCTGCACCGCGGGCTCCGGCGCGACCATCGTCGCGGTCGCCGACGGTGCGGCGCTCTGCACCACGGGCGGGCCCGGGATGAGCGCCGCCAGCCCCCTGCCGCCCATCCCTCTCGGCTGCTTACTCACTGCCCCTCCCGAGGCTCAAGGTTCCACCCTCAGTCATCTCCGCGGCAGTGACGGCCGCGAAACTTTCGACGCTCACACGGCCGCGCCTCGGTAGGCCATCTCACGGGCTGCGTCCATGTAGGCCATCGCACCGCTGGAACCCGGGTCGTAGGTCATGACCGACTGGCCGTAGCTCGGCGCCTCGGAGACGCGCACGCTACGGGGGATCAGGGTGGTCAGCACGGTGTCGCCGAAGTGGGACCGGACCTCCTCGGCGACCTGGGAGGCCAGCCGGGTCCGCCCGTCGTACATCGTCAGCAGGATGGTGGACATGTCGAGCGCCGGGTTCAGATGGGCACGGACGAGGTCCACGTTCCTGAGCAACTGCCCGAGGCCTTCCAGCGCGTAGTACTCGCACTGGATGGGGACCAGCAGCTCGGTCGCGGCCATCAGCGCGTTGACGGTCAGCAGGCCGAGCGAGGGAGGGCAGTCGATGAAGACGTAGTCGAACTCGGTCGCCTTGTACGCGCCCAGCGCGCGCTGCAGGCGGGCCTCACGCGCGACCATGGAGACCAGCTCGATCTCGGCACCGGCCAGGTCGATCGTGGCGGGAGCGCAGTAGAGGCCGGGCATGTCCGGGACCTCCTTGACGACCTCCACCAGAGGCACGTCCTCCACCAGGACCTTGTACATGTCGGGCACATCGCCGCGGTGCTCGATGGACAGCGCCGTCGAGGCGTTGCCCTGCGGGTCGAGATCGACCACGAGCACCCGCTGGCCGTGCATCGACAGCGCCGCCGCCAGGTTCACCGAAGTGGTGGTCTTGCCCACACCGCCCTTCTGGTTGGCGACGGTGAAGATGCGTGTCTTGGGAGGACGGGGCCAGTCCCCATCCCGGGTTCCCGTGGAGCCTCCAGGGGAGGCCGTAGTCGTCTGGGCCGATGTTTCACGTGAAACCACTGAGCTGAGTGCCTCTCGTACCAGCGGCGAGTCGCCGGGATTAAGGGGGGTCTGGGTCACGGTCGTCGTCCTTTCAGCCGGCCTGACTACGGGGGCGGGAGCCGATGCCGGCCAGCCCAGGCCAGAGGAGCGTCCATGGGGCAAGGCGACAGGATTCTCCGGCCAGCCGAGACCGCCCGCTGCGCCGACGATCGCACTTCCACGGTCATTCACTGGCCTCGTACTCGCTTTGCTCGGTCTGTCTACTGGCGTCGTGGTCGCTTCGATCGCGATTCACGATCCTTCCGGCGAGAGGTCTGCCGCGCTCCCTCGGGGGCCCGACCGGCGACCACTCGGATGAGAGTTGCAGGCGGCTCGACCTTACCGTGCCCGACCGATACAAGCTCGGCAGCCAGCACCCCACTGGACCGCAATTGCCCCTCGGCGTCCGCCAGCTCCTCCGCTGCCCGCTCTCCCTTCATCGCGAGGAGCTCGCCCCCCTCGCGCAGCAGCGGCAGCGACCACTTCAGCAACCGTTCGAGCGGCGCCACCGCGCGCGCGGAGGCCACGTCGAACTCGCGCCTGCCCGCGAACTCCTCGGCCCGGCCGCGCAGCACCTCGACGTTGTCGAGCTTCAGGGCCTCCACGCACTCCTCAAGGAACACCGTCCGGCGCAGGAGCGGCTCCAGAAGGGTGACCGTGATGTCCGGCCGTACGATCGCCAGCACCAGGCCGGGCAGGCCGGCTCCCGAGCCGATGTCCACCAGCCGCACGTCGGCGGGGACGGCCTCGGCGACCACGGCGCAGTTGAGCAGGTGACGGTCCCAGATGCGGGGCACCTCGCGGGGGCCGAGCAGTCCGCGCACCACTCCCGGGCCGGCCAGCAACTCCGCGAACGTCTCCGCTCTGGACCATGCGTCGCCGGTGAACACCTCGCGCGCAACCTCGGGCGGCTCGGGGATCTGCTCGCTCACTCGACGCTCACTCTTCCTCGGAACTGTCTGGGTCAGGATTTTCTAAGGCTAACGGCCCGTTCCGTGGCGGCGCACAAGGGCAGGCCACGAAAAAGGCCGCCGCCCCCGGGAAACCGGGGGCGACGGCCAGTCTCCGTCCGTTATGCCGCTATACGGGCAGGATCACTACGAAGCGACGGGGCTCCTCGCCCTCGGACTCGCTCCGCAGACCCGCCGCTGCGACCGCGTCGTGCACGATCTTGCGCTCGAACGGGGTCATCGGCTGCAACGACTTGGGCTCGCCGTCGCGCTTGACGTCCGCGGCGATCTTGGTGCCAAGCTCGCGCAGCTCCGTCCGGCGGCGGTCGCGGTAACCGCCGATGTCCAGCATCAGCCGCGAGCGCTCGCCCGTCTGGCGGTGGACGGCGAGCCGGGTCAGCTCCTGGATCGCCTCCAGCACCTCGCCGTTGGGGCCCACGAGGTCGCCGCCCTTGATGTCCACGACCGACACCACGGCGCGATCGCCTTCGACGTCCATGTCGATGTCACCGTCGATGTCGGCGATGTCGAGCAGACCCTCGACGTAGTCCGCCGCGATCTCGCCTTCCTGCTCCAGCGCAGCGAGATCAGGAGCCGCTTTCACGGTCTCCTTTTCGGCCTCGGCCTCGGTCACGTCCGGCCACTCCTTCGTGCTGTCGGGGATGTCGTCAGGACTTCTTGCTACCCGTCCGCTTGCTGCGGGGCTGGCGGGTCGGCTGCTGGCGGATCGGCTTGGGCTCCGGTGCCGCAGGAGGCGCCTCTGGCTCGGGAGCGGTCTTCCTGACCTTGCTCAGCAGGCTCGGCTTGGGCTCGGGCATGACCATGTTGCCCTTGGCGTCGGCCACCGGGGAGGGGTTGCGGCTGTAGAACCAGTGCTGCTGCCCGAGGGTCCAGAGGTTGGTGGTGACCCAGTAGAGGATCAGGCCGAGGGGGAAGTTCAGCGAGAAGATGGCGAACAGCGGCGAGATGTACATCAGGATCTTCTGCTGCTGGGCCATCGGGTTGTCCGGCATCTGGGCCATCGAGCGGGTCACGCTCTGCCGGACGGTGAGGAAGGTGGTCAGCGAGCTGATCGCCACGAAGATCGCGAGAACGACCTTGGTGACGACCGGGTCGGCACCCAGCTTGATGATGTCGGCCGAGCTGGTCCAGAACGTCGCCGGCAGGGGCGCGCCGAAGATGTGCGCCGCACGGGCGCTGTCGACGAGATGCTGCGTCATGCCGAACTTGAGCTGGCCGTTGGCCATCGCCTGCAGCACGGTGAACATCGAGATGAAGATGGGGAACTGGGCCACGATCGGCAGACAGCCGCCGAGCGGGTTGGCTCCCTGCCCCTGGTACAGCGCCATGACCTCCTGGTTCATGCGCTGCTTGTCGTTCTTGTAACGCTTGCGCAGTTCTTGAACCTTCGGCGCCAGCTCCTGCATCTTCTTCGACGAGCGCATCTGCTTGAGGAAGAGAGGGAAGATCAGCAGCCGCATCAGCACCGTCAGGGTGATGATGGTCAGCGCCCAGGTCAGCCCGCTGTCAGGGGCGAGGAAGCTGCTATAACCCTGGTGAATCCAGGTGATGACTTGGGCGACGGCTGTATACAGCCAGTTCAGCCAGGACAGCTCCACCGAGCTAGCTCCCTTGCGTTTCGTCGGACCGGACCGGGCGTGGGGGCACCGGGTCAAAACCTCCGGGATGGAATGGGTGGCAACGCCCGATTCTCCGGATCGTCAACCATGTGCCGCGCAGCGCACCGTGGACGGCCATGGCCTCAAGGCCGTAGGCGCTGCACGAAGGATGGAAACGGCAACGGGGACCCAGCAGAGGGCTCACAAAGGCCCGGTAGAACCGGATCGGAGCCATCAGGATCCTGGCAGCCGGAGAAACTCCGGCGATCTGCTGCGCCGTCATCATCGCCCATCCATGTGAGCCTTGGAAGGCTCTCGCCGCCTGAGTAAACGATCCAGCGCGACGTCGAGTTCGGCGGCAAGGCGCTCGCTTCGCGCGGACGCGGCCGGTGGATTGGCGCGTACAACCAGCAGGCTACCTCTCGGGAGACGGTGAAGACGGTCCCGGATGAGGTGTCTCAACTGACGTTTGACTCGATTTCGGATAACCGCACCTCCCACAGCGCGGCTCACCACAAATCCCACCAAGGGCGGCTCGTCCGCCTCCGCGCGCACGCTCAAGTGCGCGACCAGGGTGGGACGGCCTGCACGGCTTCCCTTTCTGACCGCGTTGGCGAACTCCTCGCCCCGACGCATGCGGGACCCGGACGGCAACACGAGAGGACCTTGTCTGACCCTGGGCAGGTACGGCTATCGCCCGCCGACATCACGGCCGACGGGCGACGGAACGCTGCCTTGGCCCGGCGGACCGGGCGCAACGGATGCGTCAGGCGGAGAGCTCGACGCGGCCCTTGCGGCGGCGGGCGGCCAGGATGGCGCGACCGGCGCGGGTGCGCATGCGCAGCCGGAAGCCGTGGGTCTTGGCGCGACGACGGTTGTTCGGCTGGAAAGTACGCTTGCTCACGAGTGGGCTCCAGGCTTGAGACGCATCCCCAGCACATGGGGACGCTCGACGATGGCTGGCTTGCCGGAAGCGGGGCATGCGAAATAGCCGTCGCGTGGCAAGCCGACCGTCGTACGTTACGGGGAACGCGTGTCCCAGGTCAAACCGGAGACACGCGGATA